>NZ_CP045254.1:0-2315000 GCF_009873475.1 Pseudomonas sp. DTU12.1
ATGTCCCGACTCAATCCCCGGCAGCAAGAAGCCGTGAACTACGTCGGCGGCCCTCTATTGGTGCTCGCCGGTGCTGGCTCCGGCAAGACCAGCGTGATCACCCGCAAGATCGCGCACTTGATCCAGAACTGTGGCATCCGTGCCCAGTACATCGTCGCCATGACCTTTACCAACAAGGCCGCGCGCGAGATGAAAGAGCGCGTCGGCACCCTGCTCAAGGGCGGCGAAGGCCGTGGCCTCACCGTGTGTACCTTCCACAACCTGGGGCTGAACATCATCCGCAAGGAGCATGCGCGGCTGGGCTACAAGCCGGGCTTCTCGATCTTTGACGAGACCGACGTCAAGGCCCTGATGACCGACATCATGCAGAAGGAATACGCGGGCGACGACGGCGTCGATGAGATCAAGAACATGATCGGCGCCTGGAAAAACGACCTGATCCTGCCCCCCGAAGCCCTGGAAAACGCACGCAACCCCAAGGAACAGACCGCCGCCATCGTCTACACCCACTACCAGCGCACGCTCAAGGCGTTCAATGCGGTGGACTTCGACGACTTGATCCTGCAGCCGGTCAAGCTGTTCCAGGAACACGCCGACATCCTCGAAAAGTGGCAGAACAAGGTGCGTTACCTGCTGGTGGATGAATACCAGGACACCAACGCCAGCCAGTATTTGCTGGTGAAGTTGCTGATCGGTACGCGCAACCAGTTCACCGTGGTCGGCGACGATGACCAGTCGATCTACGCCTGGCGCGGCGCGCGCCCGGAAAACCTGATGCTGCTCAAGGTCGACTACCCGTCGCTGAAAGTGGTGATGCTGGAGCAGAACTATCGCTCCACCAGCCGCATCCTGCGTTGCGCCAACGTGCTGATCTCCAACAACCCCCACGAGTTTGAAAAGCAGCTGTGGAGCGAGATGGGCCATGGCGACGAAATCCGCGTGATCCGCTGCCGCAACGAAGATGCCGAAGCCGAGCGCGTGGCCGTCGAGATCCTCAGCCTGCACCTGCGCACCGACCGGCCCTACAGCGATTTTGCGATCCTGTATCGCGGTAACTACCAGGCCAAACTGATCGAGCTGAAGCTGCAGCACCACCAGGTGCCGTATCGCCTGT
The DNA here is from genome assembly GCF_009873475.1 of Pseudomonas sp. DTU12.1. Classification (NCBI taxonomy): domain Bacteria; kingdom Pseudomonadati; phylum Pseudomonadota; class Gammaproteobacteria; order Pseudomonadales; family Pseudomonadaceae; genus Pseudomonas; species Pseudomonas sp. DTU12.1. The sequence goes on from NZ_CP045254.1 coordinate 1,115, forward strand.
CAGGCGGCAACAGCTTTTTCGGACGCCAGGAAGTAAAGGATCTGATGGCCTACTTCCGGTTGATCGTGAACCCGGATGACGACAACGCCTTCCTGCGCGTGATCAACGTACCGCGTCGGGAGATCGGCTCCACCACCCTGGAAAAACTCGGCAACTACGCCACCGAACGCAAGATCTCGATGTACGCCGCCACCGACGAAATCGGCCTGGGCGAACACCTGGATACGCGCTTCACCGATCGCCTGTCGCGCTTCAAGCGCTTTATGGACAAGGTGCGCGAGCAGTGCGCCGGCGAAGACCCGATCAGCGCCCTGCGCAGCATGGTCATGGATATCGACTACGAAAACTGGCTGCGCACCAACAGCTCCAGCGACAAGGCCGCGGATTACCGCATGGGCAACGTCTGGTTCCTGATCGAAGCGCTGAAGAACACCCTGGAAAAAGACGAAGACGGTGAAATGACCGTCGAGGACGCCATCGGCAAGCTGGTCCTGCGCGACATGCTCGAGCGCCAGCAGGAAGAAGAAGATGGCGCCGAAGGGGTGCAAATGATGACCTTGCATGCATCCAAAGGCCTGGAATTCCCCTACGTGTTCATCATGGGCATGGAAGAGGAAATCCTCCCACACCGCTCCAGTATCGAAGCCGACACCATTGAAGAAGAACGGCGCCTGGCCTACGTGGGCATTACCCGCGCACGTCAGACCCTGGCCTTCACCTTTGCGGCCAAGCGCAAGCAATACGGCGAGATCATCGACTGCGCCCCGAGCCGCTTCCTCGATGAGCTGCCACCGGACGATTTGGCCTGGGAAGGCAACGACGACACCCCGACTGAAGTCAAGGCGGTACGCGGCAACACTGCCCTGGCGGATATACGCGCGATGCTAAAGCGCTAGAATCGACTACTTTTTAATCTACTTTCGGCGCCCCTTGCGCCACCAGAGGAAGCTTTTGTGGAAGCACTGCACAAGAAAATTCGCGAAGAAGGCATCGTGCTTTCCGACCAGGTACTCAAGGTCGACGCCTTTCTGAACCATCAGATCGACCCGGCGCTGATGAAGCTGATCGGCGACGAATTCGCCGCGCTGTTCAAGGATTCGGGGATCACCAAGATCGTCACCATCGAAGCCTCGGGCATCGCGCCGGCGATCATGACCGGCCTGAACCTGGGCGTGCCGGTGATTTTCGCCCGCAAGCAACAGTCCTTGACCCTGACGGAAAACCTGCTGTCGGCGACGGTGTATTCCTTCACCAAGAAAGTCGAAAGCACCGTGGCGATTTCCCCGCGCCACCTGACCAGCAGCGACCGCGTGCTGGTGATCGATGACTTCCTGGCCAACGGCAAAGCGTCCCAGGCGCTGATTTCGATCATCAAACAGGCCGGCGCCACCGTGGCAGGCCTGGGGATTGTGATCGAGAAGTCGTTCCAGGGCGGCCGTGCAGAGCTGGATGCCCAGGGCTACCGTGTTGAGTCGCTGGCGCGGGTGAAGTCCCTGGCCGGTGGGGTTGTGACCTTCATCGACTGAAGGTGAGCGAACACAGTTAAAAATGTGGAAGCGGGCTTGCCTGCGATAGCGCAGTGTCAGGCGACAGAGATGTCGACTGGCAGGCCCTCATCGCAGCATAGGTATCTACACAACTTTACCGTAACGCCTAGATCCAGGTAGATAGCGCAGTTGTGGCGAGCGGGCTTGCCCCGCGCTGGGCTGCGAAGCAGCCCCAAAACCAGCCGCTGCGGTGTATCTGGTACAACGCATTCGGCTTATTGGGGCTGCTTCGCAGCCCAGCGCGGGGCAAGCCCGCTCGCCACAGGGGAGTTCGTCAGTTTCTGAAAGTTGTGTAGATACTTATGCTCATCGCAGGCAAGCCAGCTCCCACATTTGCCTTGTGTTACCTGTCAGTGTGCGGTGGCCTGTAGGCCAGCAAGCAATAGGCGCTGATACAGATCCTCTTTAAACCCCTCAGGCTTATCCAGGCGCATGCGCACCAGATGCTCGGGAAACGCCGCAGGTTCCGGTGCATCCAGCGCCGCCTTGCCCAACTCCAGAATCTCCGTCAGCTTGAATTTGCTCTTGAGCCAGTTCAACGCGCGCAACAAATCCCGCTCTTGATCAGTGAAGTCACTGCCCAGCGGATACTCCGGAAACAGCCTTGAATGCCGCGCCTGCACCGCCTGCAAACGCTCGGGGGTGTTGTCGGCAAAGCGTGGGTCGAGCTGGAAGTCCTTGGGCAACTTGCCGGCTTTTTGCGCCTGTTCGATCAAGTCGGCCTGGAACCGTGAGTCGGTGATATTGAGCAACGCCTCGATCACCTTGGCGTCGGTCTGGCCGCGCAGGTCAGCAATGCCGTATTCGGTGATCACGATATCGCGCAGGTGCCGGGGAATCGTGCAATGGCCGTACTCCCAGACAATATTGGAGCTGACCTCGCCAGCCGATTCGCGCCAACTGCGCAGGATCAGGATCGAGCGCGCACCCTCCAGCGCATGGCCTTGGGCGACAAAGTTGTATTGCCCACCCACACCGCTGAGCACGCGGCCATCTTCCAGTTGGTCGGCAACGCCTGCACCCAGCAGCGTCACCATGATCGCGCTGTTGATAAACCGCGCATCCACGCGCTGTAAACGCTTGAGTTCTTCCTGCCCGTACAGCTCGTTGATATAGCTGATGCGGGTCATGTTGAATTCCAGACGCTTGGCGTGGGTCATTTCCTGCAAGCGCTGGTAAAAACTGCGGGGGCCGAGGAAAAACCCACCGTGGATCGATATGCCATCGGGCTGCGCCGCATCGTCCAGCAGGCCTGCGTTGGCCTGCTCCTGCGTCGCCACATCCGGGTACACCTTGCGCCGCACAATCCCGGCATCGGCCAGCACCAGCAGGCCGTTGACGAACATTTCGCTGCAACCATAAAGGCCCCGGGCAAACGGTTCGACCCCACCCTCACGGCTGATCAGCGGCGCCCATTGGTACACATCCAAGTCGGTGAGCAACTGCCGATAGCTCTCGTTATCGGCCTGACGCGCCAGCAACGCGGCGGTCAAGGCGTCGCCCATCGAACCGATACCAATCTGCAAGGTGCCGCCATCGCGCACCAGGGTGCTGGCGTGCAAACCGATGAAGTGGTCTTGCAAACCCACTGGCATGTTGGGCGTAGAGAACAGCGTGGTGCGGTCTTTTTCGTCGATCAGGAAGTCGAACTGATCCATGCCCAGTTCGGCATCACCGGGCATGTAGGGCAAATCTTCATGCACCTGGCCGACCACCAGGATGGTCTCGCCTGCCGCGCGGCGCTTGGCGATCATGGGCAACAGGTCGAGGGTGATATCCGGGTTGCAACTCAGGCTCAGGCGATCCGGATGCTCACTGCTGCTGGCCACCAATTGCGCAACCAGGTTCAGGCCGGCGGCGTTGATATCGCGAGCGGCATGGCTGTAGTTGCTGCTGACATAGTCCTGCTGGGCCTGGGCGCTGTGCAACAGGCTGCCGGGCTGCATGAAGAACTGCTGCACGTGGATATTGGCCGGCAGGCTGTCCTTGCGCAGGGCGGCAAGGTAATCCAGCTCGGGATAATCACCGAACACCCGCTCGACAAACGGCTCCAGAAAGCGCTTCTGCAAACCATCACCCAGCGGCGGGCGGCCCAGGCTCAACGCGGTGTAGATCGTCAGCGACCGCTCGGGCAGCTTGGCGATACGCCGGTACAAGGCATTGGCAAACAGATTCGGCTTACCCAGACCCAGCGGCATACCCATGTGGATATGCGCCGGTAGGCGTTCCAGTACGTCGTCGACCGCTTGCTCGATTGAACACAACTGCACCATCCGACCCTCCTGACGTTCCGTGATTAGGGGTTGGACCGAGCTTGCCGGGTCTTTGCTGCAATGAACAGCCTTGGCCGGCAAATTGCGGGCACAAAAAAGCCGCTGGTCAGCGGCTTTTTGGCGAAGATTGGTTTATTTCAAACCAGACATCTTCTCGATTGCAGCCTTGAGGTCGTCATCCGAGCAATCGGAGCAGGTGCCTTTAGGCGGCATGGCGTTGATGCCGGTGATGGCCTTGGCCAGGATGCCGTCGAGGCCGCCCTGGTGGTCGGCGCGCTCTTTCCAGGCTGCGGTGTCACCGATTTTCGGTGCGCCCAAAAGGCCAGTGCCGTGGCAAGCATTACAGTGTTTGGCGATGATCTCGTCCGGCGTTTTTGCGCCGCCGCCGCCCGCTGTCACAGCGACTTCCATGCCCTTGCATTCCTCACCTTGAATACAGACCTTCCCCACGGGTTCAAGGCGCTTGGCAATATCATCATTGGTCGCAGCTTGAGCGCTGGCAGCCCAAAGGGCCAGTACGGTTGCTGGTACAGCCAGCATTTTCATAATTAGGTTCACGCGTTCACCCTCATGGTGGCTATTCACGCCTGCGGCCACGGTTTCGCAGGCGGCGAAAGTATAACGGTTAGGCCGCCTCACTGAAACAACCCTATTATCCAAGGGGAGATTGAGCATGGCGAAATACAACTACGGGCACCTCTGCAAGGTAGGCAGGGCGCCTCTTCTGTTAAAAGTTCGCGGGTGTGGCTGCGCTGATTAGTCGCGCCGGCACATCGAACGGATTGCGAAAACGGTGCGGCTTGGTGCTTTCAAAGTAGTAGCTATCGCCGGCTTCGAGCACAAAAGTTTCGACGCCCACGACCAATTCCAGACGACCTTCCAGCAGGATCCCGGTTTCCTCGCCGTCATGGGTCAGCATTTCCTCACCCGTATCGGCGCCCGGCGGGTAGATTTCGTTGAGAAACGCAATCGCCCGGCTCGGATGTGCCCGGCCCACCAGCTTCATGGTGACCGCGCCATCGGAGATGTCGATCAGCTCATTGGCTTTATAGACGATCTGCGTCGGTTTTTCCTGGAGGATCTCCTCGGAAAAGAACTCGACCATGGACATGGGGATGCCGCCCAGCACCTTGCGCAAGGAGCTGATGGAGGGGCTGACACTGTTTTTCTCGATCATCGAAATGGTGCTGTTGGTGACGCCCGCACGCTTGGCGAGTTCACGCTGGGAAAGACCTTTCAGTTTACGGATGGATTGCAGTCGTTCGCCGACGTCCAATGCAGGAGCCTCCTAGGATTCAGGCTTTGTTGTAATTGAGCGTTATCATGGCGACAGCGTTCAGTATTTACAACACTTTGGTCTGAATCCCGCAGGGCTTCATCTGCAGCTGGCGGCTAAGCGCCGGAATAGAGCCGTGGCACACGGCGCAGGTTGCAGAAAATCTGATAAGGGATGGTCTCGGCGGCGGTCGCCACATCGCTGGCGAGGATGTTTTTGCCCCACAACTCGACGGTCGAACCCAGACCCGCCTGGGGTACATCGGTCAGGTCGATGCACAGCATGTCCATCGACACCCGCCCCAGCAACTGGCTGCGCTGGCCGGCGACCAGTACCGGCGTACCGGTCGGCGCATGCCGTGGATAACCGTCGGCATACCCCATGGCAACCACACCGATACGCATCGGCTTGGGCGTCACGAAGCGCGCGCCATAACCCACTGGCTCGCCCGCAGGCAGCTCGCGGACGCAGATGACTTTCGACTCCAGGGTCATCACCGGCTGCAAACGCGCGGCAACCGCCTGGTCTTCGCCAAACGGCGTCGCACCGTAAAGCATGATGCCGGGCCGTACCCAGTCGCTGGAAACGCTCGGCCAGCCCATCACCGACGGCGAGTTGCGCAGGCTGACCTGGGCCGCCAAGCCCTGGCGCGCGGCCTCGAAGACCGTGACCTGTTCATCGCTGCTCGCGCAGTCCAGTTCATCGGCACGGGCGAAGTGGCTCATCAGCACGATCTTGGCTACTTTGCCGCTGGCCAGCAGGCGCTGATAGGCGTCGTGATAATCCTTGGGATGCAAGCCGACCCGGTGCATGCCCGAATCCAGCTTCAACCATACCGTCAGCGGCTTGCTCAGGCGCGCCTGTTCAATCGCTTCCAGCTGCCACAGCGAATGCACCACGCACCAGAAGTCATGCTCGATGATCAGCGGCAGTTCGTCGGCCTCGAAGAACCCTTCGAGCAACAATACCGGCCCACCAATCCCGGCAGCGCGCAGTTCCAGCGCTTCCTCGATACAGGCCACGGCAAAACCGTCGGCCTGGTCTTCCAGGGCCTGGGCCACGCGCACGGCTCCATGGCCGTAGGCATCGGCCTTGATCACGGCAAGGGCCTTGGCCCCGGTCAGTTCGCGGGCCAATTGGTAGTTGTGGCGCAGGGCTTGTAGGTCGATCAGGGCACGGGCAGGACGCATGGCGGCAGGCTTCTAGGCGGCGGTAGGAAGAAAAAACCGGTACCGACCGACAGCGCCGGCACCGGAAGAGGGATCGTTTAAGGCAGAGCGGCCACGACAGACAGCTCGACCAGGATTTCGGGTTCACACAGTTTCGATTCGACCGTGGCACGGGCGGGTGCGACACCTTTTGGCAGCCACTTGTCCCATACCGCGTTCATGCCGGCAAAGTCGGCGTCGATGTCTTTGAGGTAGATCGTCACCGACAGCAACCTGGTTTTGTCGGTACCGGCCAGATCCAGCAAGCGCTCGATGTTGGCCAAGGTCTCGCGGGTCTGCTGTTCAATCCCGGCACTCATGTCGTCGCCGACTTGCCCTGCCAGATACACGGTACCGCTGTGGACAACGATCTGGCTCATGCGCTCATTGGTGAGCTGGCGCTGGATTGACATGTTTTGTGGACTCCTGAGGGTTGCCGTAACGGGAAATATCGAGGCCTGCGGCGCTGATCTGCGGGGTTTTCTTGGCCATCAGGTCCGCCAGCAAGCGGCCAGAGCCACAGGCCATGGTCCAGCCGAGGGTGCCGTGGCCGGTGTTCAAGAACAGATTCTTGAACGGGGTGGCGCCGACAATTGGCGTACCGTCCGGGGTGGTCGGGCGCAGGCCGGTCCAGAACGTGGCTTCGCTCAGATCACCGCCTTGAGGATAAAGGTCGTTGACGATCATCTCCAGGGTTTCGCGCCGGCGCGGGTTAAGCGACAGGTCAAAACCGGCTATTTCAGCCATGCCGCCAACCCGGATGCGGTTGTCGAAACGGGTGATCGCAACCTTGTAGGTTTCGTCGAGAATGGTCGAAGTCGGGGCCATCGCCGGGTTGGTGATGGGCACGGTCAGGGAGTAACCCTTGAGCGGATACACCGGCGCCTTGATCCCCAGCGGCTTGAGCAACTGCGGCGAGTAGCTGCCCAGGGCCAGCACGTAGCGATCGGCGGTTTCCAGCTTGCCGTCGATCCACACACCGTTGATACGATCACCGGCGTGGTCCAGGCGCTGAATGTCCTGCTCGAAACGGAACTCCACGCCCAACTGCTTGCACATATCGGCCAGGCGGGTGGTGAACATCTGGCAGTCGCCGGTCTGGTCATTGGGCAGGCGCAAGGCACCGGCCAGGATATCCGTGACGCTGGCCAGGGCCGGCTCGACGCGGGCGATGCCGGCGCGGTCGAGCAGCTCGAACGGTACGCCGGACTCTTTCAACACGGCAATATCTTTGGCCGCACCATCGAGTTGCGCCTGGGTACGGAACAATTGCGTGGTACCCAGGCTACGGCCTTCGTAGGCAATGCCGGTTTCGGCGCGCAGTTCGTCGAGGCAGTCGCGGCTGTACTCGGACAGACGCACCATGCGCTCCTTGTTCACCGCATAGCGGTTGGCCGTGCAGTTGCGCAGCATCTGCGCCATCCACAGGTATTGGTCGATATCGGCCGTGGCCTTGATCGCCAGCGGCGCATGGCGCTGCAGCAGCCACTTGATGGCCTTGAGCGGCACACCCGGCGCAGCCCATGGCGACGCATAGCCGGGCGAAACCTGGCCGGCGTTGGCGAAGCTGGTCTCCATTGCAACGGCCGGCTGACGGTCGACCACGACCACCTCAAAACCGGCACGCGCCAAATAGTAGGCACTGGCCACACCAATGACACCGCTACCCAAGACCAAAACGCGCATTTTTATATCCTCATCACGGCTTGACCGCTGACGTTTGTTGTTCAGCACAAAGATGTGGGCAGTATAAAAAGCAATGACCAGTGCATTTCACTATATAAGTGCCTATATTTGGCGACAATTCTCGGCAAAAACCCTTTTCACGGAGGAGCATCCCCTATGCGGACCAATACCCAGACCAAGCGGGAGCTGGACAAGATCGACCGCAACATCCTGCGCATCCTGCAGGCGGACGGGCGGATATCGTTTACCGAGCTGGGGGAGAAGGTAGGACTGTCGACCACACCCTGCACCGAACGGGTCCGGCGCCTGGAGCGCGAGGGGATCATCATGGGCTACAACGCCCGCCTCAATCCGCAGCACTTGAAGGGTAGCCTGCTGGTGTTTGTCGAGATCAGCCTCGACTACAAATCCGGTGATACCTTCGAAGAATTCCGACGTGCCGTGCTGAAACTGCCCCATGTGCTGGAGTGCCACCTGGTCTCGGGGGATTTCGACTATCTAGTGAAGGCGCGGATTTCCGAAATGGCGTCGTACCGCAAACTGCTGGGCGACATCCTGCTCAAGCTGCCCCATGTGCGCGAGTCCAAGAGCTATATCGTGATGGAAGAGGTGAAGGAGAGCCTGAACCTGCCGATCCCGGATTGATCCTGTGGGAGCTGGCTTGCCTGCGATAGCGATCAACCCGCCGCCATTTTCATGGCCTGGCACACCGTCATCGCAGGCAAGCCAGCTCCCACCTTTTGACCGAGTACATCTGTCAGACCAGCACCTGCCGCGTCGTCGCCATGTACTCGTGGATCTGCTTCTCGACCCGAGGGTGAATCAGTTCCTCCGGCCCACGGTTATTGGGGCATGGCAGGCTGGGCGTAGTACCAAACAACCTACAGATCAATGGGCGCTCGTCGTACACCGTGCATCCGTTGGGCCCCAGGTGTACACAGTTCAGCTCATCCATGGCCGCTTCCTGCTCGGCCGCGGTCTTGCGCGGCAGGCGCGACATTTCCTCGGTGGATGTAGTCACCGGCCCACAGCAATCATGGCAACCCGGCACACACTCGAACGAGGGAATCTGCCGGCGCAGCGCGTTGACTTTCTGGCTGTTGCAACTCATCGAAACCCATACCGAACGGCGAATAGGTGTGGATTTTGCCCTAAAAGCCCCGAGTGAGACAGCTTCACCCGACCGCTGTATCCTGCGTCAAATTTTCCAAACACGGATGCTCCCCATGACCGCCAGCGCCCGGCACACCGCTTCCTACTACGCCGCCAGCAGCCTGCCGCAACCCGATTACCCGGCGCTGGCGGGTGAAGTCGTCGCCGATGTGTGCGTGGTGGGCGGTGGGTTTTCCGGGCTGAACACCGCGCTGGAGTTGGCGGAACGGGGCTTCAGCGTGGTGCTGCTGGAGGCCCGCAAGATTGCCTGGGGCGCCAGCGGGCGCAATGGCGGGCAACTGATTCGTGGCGTCGGCCACGGCCTTGATCAGTTTGCCAATGTGGTCGGCACCGAAGGCGTGCGGCAGATGAAGTTGATGGGCCTGGAAGCCGTGGAAATCGTGCGCCAGCGGGTCGAGCGCTTCCAGATTGAATGCGACCTGACCTGGGGTTACTGCGACCTGGCCAACAAGCCCCGCGACCTGCAGGGCCTGGCCGCCGATGCCGAGGAGTTGCACGACCTGGGTTATCGCCATGAACTGCGCCTGCTGCAAGCCGGGGAGATGGGTAGCGTGATCGGTTCCGACCGTTACGTAGGCGGCATGATCGACATGGGTTCCGGCCACCTGCACCCGCTGAACCTGGCCCTCGGCGAAGCCGCCGCCGCGCAGCAACTGGGAGTCAGGCTGTTCGAGCACTCCGAAGCGGTGCGCATCGACTACGGCCCTGAAGTCAAAGTCCATACCGCCCACGGCAGTGTGCGCGCCAAGACTCTGGTGCTGGGCTGCAATGCCTACCTCAACGGCCTCAACCCCCACCTGAGCGGTAAGGTGCTGCCCGCCGGCAGCTATATCATCGCCACCGAACCCTTGAGCCCGACCCAGGCCGCCGAGCTGCTGCCGCAAAACATGGCCGTGTGTGATCAGCGGGTCACGGTGGATTACTTCCGGCTGTCAGCCGACCGCCGCCTGCTGTTTGGCGGCGCCTGCCATTATTCCGGGCGCGACCCTCAAGACATCGCGGCTTATATGCGGCCCAAGATGCTCAAGGTCTTCCCGCAACTGGCCGAGGTGAAAATCGACTACCAATGGGGCGGCATGATCGGCATCGGTGCCAACCGCCTGCCGCAGATTGGCCGCTTGGCCGACCAACCCAACGTGTACTTTGCCCAGGCGTATGCCGGCCATGGCCTGAACGCCACCCACCTGGCGGGCAAGCTGCTGGCCGAAGCCATTAGCGGCCAGCACCGTGGGCGCTTCGATCTGTTTGCCCAGGTGCCCCACGTCACCTTCCCTGGCGGCAAGCACTTGCGCTCGCCGTTGCTGGCCCTGGGCATGCTCTGGCACCGCTTGAAAGAACTGCTCTGACTCACCCGCGCCAGAACGGTTTCAAGCCTTCCTGGCGCGCTTGCTCAGCGCTTAAGCCGATATCGCGCAGTTGCTCCGGGGTCAGGTCCAGCAGGGCCTGGCGCGTGTGGCGACGGCGCCAGAACAGTTCCCAACGGCTCGGCTGACCAGGCGCCAGCCCAGTCAGCCCACGCTCCTGCCCTGCTTCCAGTTCCTGACTGTGTAGCGCCAGCCGCACATCGCTCAAGCCACTCATTGTCCTGCCCCTCATTTGCCTGTTGCCATGAGTGACTAGAATGGACGGCGCGGCAAAACCATTACAGATTCAACCAACCTTTATTAAATCCATACAGATACTGCCATGCAGGGGCTGAATCCTGTATTTTCCCTTCATCTGTACTGGTCCACCGGGAGCGACCGCCATGACCCTCTACGTCAACCTCGCCGAATTGCTGGGTACCCGCATCGAGCAAGGCTTCTATCGCCCCGGCGATCGCCTGCCCTCGGTGCGTGCCCTGAGCGTGGAACATGGGGTCAGCCTGAGCACCGTGCAACAGGCTTACCGGTTACTGGAAGACAACGGCCTGGCGACGCCAAAGCCAAAATCCGGTTACTTCGTGCCCGTCGGCCGCGAGCTGCCGGCGCTGCCCGCCGTGGGTCGGCCGGCCCAGCGCCCGGTGGAGATCTCCCAGTGGGACCAGGTACTGGAACTGGTGCGCGCGGTGCCGCGCAAAGACGTCATACAGATGGGCCGCGGCATGCCAGATGTAATGTCACCGACCATCAAGCCCTTGCTGCGCAGCCTGGCCCGGGTCAGTCGCCGCCAGGACCTGCCCGGCCTGTACTACGACAATATCTACGGCTGTATGGAATTGCGCGAGCAAATAGCCCGTCTGTCATTGGATTCCGGCTGCCAGCTCGACGCCCAGGACATCGTGATCACCACTGGCTGCCACGAAGCCTTATCGTCCAGCATCCGCGCGATTTGCGAACCCGGCGATATCGTCGCCGTGGACTCGCCAAGCTTCCATGGCGCCATGCAGACCCTCAAGGGCCTGGGCATGAAAGCCCTGGAAATCCCCACTGATCCGCTCACCGGCATCAGCCTCGAAGCCCTGGAACTGGCCCTGGAGCAATGGCCGATCAAGGTCATCCAGCTGACGCCCAACTGCAACAACCCCCTGGGCTACATCATGCCCGAGGCGCGCAAACGGGCGCTGCTGACCCTGGCCCAGCGCTTTGACGTGGCGATCATCGAGGACGATGTGTATGGCGAACTGGCCTACAGCTACCCGCGGCCGCGCACCATCAAGTCCTTCGACGAAGATGGCCGCGTCCTACTCTGCAGCTCGTTCTCCAAGACCCTGGCCCCCGGCCTGCGGATCGGCTGGGTAGCGCCCGGACGCTATCTGGAGCGGGTGCTGCACATGAAGTACATCAGCACCGGCTCCACTGCCACCCAACCACAGATCGCCATTGCCGAATTCCTCAAGAACGGGCACTTCGAACCGCATTTGCGGCGTATGCGTACCCAATACCAGCGCAATCGCGACCTGATGCTCGATTGGGTCAGCCGCTATTTCCCCGCCGGCACCCGCGCCAGCCGGCCCCAGGGCAGCTTTATGCTGTGGGTGGAACTGCCCGAAGGCTTCGACACCCTCAGGCTCAACCGGGCCCTGGTCGAGCAGGGAGTGCAGATTGCCGTAGGCAGTATCTTTTCCGCTTCGGGCAAATACCGTAACTGCCTGCGGATGAACTACGCTGCCAAGCCAACCCCGCAGATTGAAGAGGCGGTGCGCAAGGTCGGGGCAACGGCGAGCAAGATGCTCGCCGAAGCCGAACAGCGGATGGACTGACCTTTTGCCAGCAATCACCGTCATATGCCCACCACCGTCCTGATTCGGAACCTGTCTCCTTGATGAGCCAACGGCTATTAGCGTTCTTTTTGCTGGGGTTCCTGGGCCTGGGCGGTTGCGCCACCCTGGACGTGCCCCGGGTGCCCAGCGAGGCACTGCCGGCGACGCAGTCCGCCTTTGGGCGCTCGATCCAGGCCCAGGCCGCGCCCTATCAGGGCCGCTCCGGGTTTCGCCTGCTGCCCAACAGCAGCGAAGCGTTCATGGCCCGCGCCGAATTGATCCGCAATGCCCAGACCAGCCTCGACTTGCAGTACTACATCGTCCATGACGGCATCAGCACGCGCATGCTGGTGGACGAGCTGCTGACGGCGGCCGACCGTGGCGTGCGGGTGCGCATCCTCCTGGATGACACCACCAGCGACGGCCTGGACCAGATCATCGCCACACTGGCTGCACATCCGCAGATCCAGATCCGCCTGTTCAACCCCTTGCACCTGGGGCGCAGCACCGGCGTGACACGGGCCATGGGCCGGCTGTTCAACCTGTCGCTGCAACACCGGCGCATGCACAACAAGCTATGGCTGGCCGACAATAGCGTGGCGATTGTCGGCGGGCGCAACCTGGGGGATGAGTATTTCGATGCCGAGCCCAACCTGAACTTCACCGATATCGACATGCTCAGTGTGGGGCCCGTGGCCGAGCAACTGGGCCACAGTTTTGATCAGTACTGGAACAGTGCGCTGAGCAAACCTATCGCCGACTTTATCTCCAGCGCCCCGTCCTCCCGCGACCTGGCCACGGCGCGCGGGGTTCTGGAGAAGTCCCTGGCCGAATCGCGCCAGCAAAACCATGCCCTGTATAACCGCCTGCGGACCTACCAGACCCAGCCACGCATGGATATCTGGCGCCGGGAACTGATCTGGGCCTGGAACCAGGCACTGTGGGACGCGCCGAGCAAAGTCCTGGCCAAGGCCGATCCCGACCCACAACTGCTGCTCACGACCCAACTGGGGCCAGAGCTGGAAGGCGTGCACAGTGAGCTGATGATGATTTCGGCCTACTTCGTGCCCGGCCAGCCGGGCCTGGTGTACCTCACCGGCCGCGCGGACGCAGGCGTCGACGTGCGCCTGCTGACCAACGCCCTGGAAGCCACCGACGTGCCGGCGGTGCATGGCGGCTATGCGCCCTATCGCAAGGCACTGCTGGAACACGGGGTGAAGTTGTACGAACTGCGTCGCCAGCCAGGCGACGGTGGCGGCAGTGGCCCGCACCTGCTGGGCAGCCGCTCGCTGCACGGTTCAGACTCGAGCCTGCACAGCAAGGCGATGATTTTTGATCGGCAGAAGTCGTTTATCGGCTCGTTCAATTTCGACCCGCGTTCGGTGCTGTGGAACACCGAGGTCGGCGTGCTGGTGGACAGCCCCGAACTGGCCGAGCATGTTCGTAACCTGGCCCTGCAAGGGATGGCGCCAGCGTTGAGTTATGAGGCAAAACTGCAAGATGGCCAGGTGGTATGGGTCACGGAGGACAACGGCCAGATGCACACCCTGAGCCGCGAGCCGGGGAGCTGGTGGCGCCGGTTCAATGCCTGGTTTGCCACCACCGTGGGTCTGGAACGCATGCTCTAAGAACCACGAATATCCATTGTGGGAGCTGGCTTGCCTGCGATAGCCATAGGTATCTACATAACTTTCAGAAACCGACGAACTCTCCTGTGGCGAGCGGGCTTGCCCCGCGCTGGGCTGCGAAGCAGCCCCAGTAAGCCGTACGCGGTGTATCAGATACTCCGTAGCGGCTGGTTTTAGGGCTGCTTCGCAGCCCAGCGCGGGGCAAGCCCGCTCGCCACAACTGCGCTATCTGCCTGGATTTAGGCGTTGCGGCAAAGTTGTGTAGATACCTACGCTGCGATAGCGGTGGGTCAGTTGGCCCATTTGCTACTGATACACCGCTATCGCAGGCAAGCCAGCTCCCACAGTTTTGATCGCATTTCCAGGTCAGGCTGGTTGCTCGAGGCCAAACGCGCCTTGGCGCAACAACAGAATCACCAATCCCAAGGCACCTGCGGCCATCAACAACGGCAACGCATGCCCGCTGATCCACTGGCTGCCAGCCCCCGCCACCAGCGGCCCGATCAGGCAGCCAATCCCCCACAACTGGGCAATATGGGCATTGGCTCGCACCAGCGCATCGTCACGGTAGCGCTCGCCGATCAGAATCAACGACAAGGTGAACAAGCCCCCCGCACTGGCACCGAACAGGACCCAGATCGGCCAGATCAGCCAGGTATCCAGCAACGGCGCAATGGCCAGGCTCGACAGCAGCAACAGCACCGCACAGCCGAGAAACAGGGTGCGCCTGGGCAGGTAGTCGGCCAGCGCACCAATCGGCAATTGCAGCAGGGCATCGCCTACTACCACGGTGCTGACCATCGCCAACGCCACTTCGGCAGTGAAGCCCTGTTGCAGGCAATACACCGGCAACAGCGTCAGAATCATCGCCTCAAACGCGGCAAACAATGCCACCGCCCAGGCGATCGCCGGCAAGCCCCGGCAAAATCCCCATAAGTCGCCAAAGGTCACGCTGAAGGCCTCTGCCGTCGGCGCCCCGCTACGCCCCAGCAGCAGGAAGGGCGCAACGATCAACAGGCCGACGCCAACCCAGAAGCCATAGTCGTGATCGGTGCCCAGCACGCCGAGCAACAACGGCCCCGACAGCTGGCTCAGGGCGTAGGTACAGCCATACAGCGCCACCAGCCGGCCACGCCACTGCTCCACCACCAGTTGGTTGATCCAGCTTTCGCCGAGGATAAACACAATGGTCAGGATCACCCCGATCATCAACCGCAGCACCAGCCACACCGGATAGCTGGGCAATACCGCCAGCAACCCGATGGAAACCGCCCCGGCCCACAGGCACAGGCGCATCAGATTTGCCGTGCCCAGCCAGGAAGCCAGGCGGCTCGACACCTTGGCGCCCAACAACACACCGAACGCTGGCATCGCCGCCATGATGCCGATAGCAAAGTTGCCATAGCCCCAGCTTTCCAGGCGCAGGGACACCAACGGCATGCTGACGCCCAGGGCAAGGCCGACGCTGAGTACTGAAGCCAGGACGGCAAAGTAAGTCGCCCAACGCATTGCCACGCTCCTGTGGATAACTCATTTGTGGACGGTAAAACGAACTGTAGGAGCGAGCTTGTGTGGGAGCCGGGCTTGCCCGCGATGCTGGCACCTCGGTACATCAGTTGCACCGAGGTGATGCTATCGCAGGCAAGCCAGCTCCCACACAAGCTCGCTCCTACAGGGGATCAGCGGGGTTGCTTACAGCTTGATCCAGGTTGCCTTCAGTTCGGTGTACTTGTCGAACGCGTGCAGCGACTTGTCGCGACCGTTGCCCGACTGCTTGAACCCGCCGAACGGCGCGGTCATGTCGCCGCCATCGTACTGGTTGACCCACACGCTACCGGCGCGCAGCGCTTTGGCGGTCAGGTGCGCCTTGGAGATATCCGAGGTCCAGACCGCAGCGGCCAGGCCATAAGGCGTGTCGTTGGCGATGGCTACGGCTTCTTCAGCGCTGTCGAAGGTGATCACCGACAGGACCGGGCCAAAGATCTCTTCCTGGGCAATCTTCATGGCGTTGGTCACACCGTCGAAAATCGTCGGCTCGACGTAAGTGCCGCCGGTTTCCTGCAGGGTGCGCTTGCCACCGGCCACCAGTTTGGCGCCATCGGCGTGCCCGGCTTCGATGTACGACAGCACGGTGTTCATCTGCTGGGTATCCACCAGCGCACCGACGTTGGTGGCCGGGTCCAGCGGGTTGCCCGGCTTCCAGCCCTTGAGGGCCTCGATCACCATCGGCAGGAATTTGTCCTTGATCGAACGCTCCACCAGCAGGCGCGAGCCGGCGGTGCAGACTTCGCCCTGGTTGAAGGCGATGGCGCCAGCGGCGGATTCGGCAGCGGCTTGCAGGTCCGGGGCATCGGCAAACACGATGTTCGGGCTCTTGCCGCCGGCTTCCAGCCAGACGCGCTTCATGTTCGACTCGCCGGAGTAGATCATCAGTTGCTTGGCGATCTTGGTAGAACCGGTGAACACCAGGGTGTCGACGTCCATATGCAGCGCCAACGCCTTGCCCACGGTGTGGCCGTAGCCCGGCAGCACGTTGAGCACGCCTTTGGGGATACCGGCTTCAACGGCCAGGGCGGCGATGCGGATGGCGGTTAGCGGCGACTTTTCCGACGGTTTGAGGACAACCGAGTTACCGGTGGACAGCGCTGGCCCCAGTTTCCAGCAGGCCATCATCAGCGGGAAGTTCCACGGCACGATGGCCGCCACTACGCCGACGGGCTCGCGGGTCACCAGGCCCAGTTGGTCATGGGGGGTGGCGGCGACTTCGTCGTAAATCTTGTCGATGGCCTCGCCGCTCCAGCTCAGGGCTTGCGCCGCGCCTGGAATGTCGATGCCCAGGGAATCACCGATTGGCTTGCCCATGTCCAAGGTTTCGAGCAGGGCCAGCTCTTCGGCATTGGCCTTGAGCAGCGCGGCGAAACGGATCATGGTGGCTTTGCGCTTGGCCGGGGCCAGGCGTGACCAGGCACCGGAGTTGAAGGTGGCGCGGGCGTTTTCCACGGCGCGCTGGGCGTCGGCGACGTCACAGCTGGCAACCGTGGTCAGCAGGCGGCCATCGACCGGGCTGAGACATTCGAACGTGTCGCCGGAAACGGCGGCGGTGTATTCGCCATTGATATACGCGCGGCCTTCGATCTTTAGGTCCTTGGCGCGTTGTTCCCAGTCGGCACGGGTCAGGGTGGTCATGCGAGTGTCCTCCTCTTATTAAATATAAGGGCCCGGCGTTATCACCAGTTCCCTTCCAAATGCTTGCCCGGCCAGCCAGCTATTCGGTCCGAGGCACCCGCCACCCTAAACCAGCCGCCGGGGATGTTTCAATATATTTGACATAACGGCCGCAAACGCCCTTGCGATGTTCATTTTAATAAACATAGACTTTGGCTCTCCAACCCCAGGCCTAGACGGGATACGTGCATGAACATTCAGGATGTCGTCGATTTCAGCCAGGCGAACACCGCCGCCGAACGCTACCGCCCCGCCACCGAAAAAATCCTCAAGGGCGACCCCGAGCAGACGCTCTTCAACCACTACAACAGCCCGTGCGGCCAGATGAACGCCGGGGTGTGGGAGGGTGAAGTCGGGCAATGGACGGTGAACTACACCGAACACGAATATTGCGAGATCGTGCAGGGGGTTTCGGTACTTCGCGATGGCGACGGCAACGCCAAGACCTTGCGCGCCGGTGATCGCTTCGTCATCCCGGCCGGCTTCAGGGGCACCTGGGAAGTGCTGGAGCCGTGCCGCAAGATCTACGTGGTGTTCGAAGAAAAGGCCTGATCGGTCGATCGCGACTTTTCAAAGACGAAAAAAAACCCGCATCGTGAGATGCGGGTTTTTTCACAAGAAAGAAAACCAATTACTTGATTTTGCCTTCTTTGTAGATCACGTGCTTGCGAACGCGCGGGTCGAACATTTTCTTTTCGAGCTTGTCCGGGGTAGTACGCTTGTTCTTGTCGGTAGTGTAGAAGTGACCAGTACCGGCGCTAGAGATCATTCGAATCAATTCACGCATGATATAGCTCCTTAGATTTTGCCGTCGCGGCGCAGTTCAGCGAGCACGACAGTGATGCCACGCTTGTCGATGATGCGCATGCCTTTGGCAGATACGCGCAGACGGACAAAACGTTTCTCTTCTTCAACCCAGAAGCGGTGATGCTGCAGGTTTGGCAGGAAACGACGACGGGTTTTGTTGTTTGCGTGGGAAATGTTATTCCCAGTCACCGGACCCTTACCGGTAACTTGACAGACTCTCGACATGCCTCAGCCCTCTAAAACCACATGCCCAACCCGGCATGGGTTGGCCGCTTAATCTCTCAGTCATTTGGCGCCAGGCGCCGCGTTTCTTTAAGGGTCTTACCGGCTACACCTACAGTGAAGGAACCGGGCCCCTAGAAAAGAGCGCTGCTTTATACCAGAAAGACCCCAGTGCAACAACAGCCGGTGTGTTTTTCCCGCTGTAAATCTCGCTCGAACAGGCCTCAAGCGCTGCCAGGGTGGGGCGCCGTGCTGCAGAACCGCTCGTCGCACCGAATGATTTGTCGCCGCTGCTTGCAGGCCAAGGCCCTGGGCAAAATGACCTGAAGCGCCATCAAAACAGTATTTGCCGTAAATGCACAGGCAAAAATGGGCTAGTCATTTATGAATGAGCCCACTACGGTAGGACTTTTCCAGACTGCACTCGCAGATGGGCCTCCGATCTGCAAAGGAAACCGACCATGCGTCTCGCTGCCCTACCCTTATTGCTCGCCCCGCTCTTCCTCGCCCCACTGGCCCAGGCAGCCTCTACGCTGAGCGTCTGCACCGAGGCCAGCCCCGAAGGGTTTGACGTGGTGCAATACAACTCGCTGACCACCACCAACGCCTCGGCGGATGTGCTGATGAACCGCCTGGTGGACTTCGATGCCGCGAGCGGCAAGCTGGTACCGAGCCTGGCCGACAGCTGGGAAGTCTCCCCGGACGGCCTGACCTATACCTTTAAATTGCACCCGGACGTCAAATTCCACCGCACTGCGTATTTCAACCCAAGCCGCAGCCTCACGGCTGAAGACGTGCGTTTCAGCTTCGAGCGCATGCTCGACCCGGCCAACCCCTGGCACAAGATCGCCCAGAGCGGCTTCCCCCACGCCCAGTCGCTGCAACTGCCAGCGCTGATCAAGAAGATCGACGCCCTTGACCCGCTGACCGTGCGTTTTACCCTGGATCACGCCGATTCCACCTTCCTCGCCGCGCTGAGCATGGGCTTTGCCTCGATCTACCCCGCCGAATACGCCGACAAGCTGCTCAAGGCCGGTACCCCGGAAAAGCTCAATAGCCAACCCATCGGCACCGGGCCGTTCGTGTTCGGGCGCTTCC
The DNA here is from genome assembly GCF_009873475.1 of Pseudomonas sp. DTU12.1. Classification (NCBI taxonomy): domain Bacteria; kingdom Pseudomonadati; phylum Pseudomonadota; class Gammaproteobacteria; order Pseudomonadales; family Pseudomonadaceae; genus Pseudomonas; species Pseudomonas sp. DTU12.1. The sequence goes on from NZ_CP045254.1 coordinate 20,439, forward strand.
AGAAAGATGCGGCCATCCGCTACAAGGCCAACCCGGATTATTTTGCCGGCAAGCCGGCTGTGGATAACTTGATCTTTGCTATCACCACGGACGCCAATGTGCGCCTGCAGAAACTGCGCCGGGACGAATGCCAGATCGCCTTGTCACCCAAGCCCCTGGATATCGGTGAAGCGCAAAAGGATCCTGCACTCAAGGTGGAAAAAACTGCTGCCTTCATGACGGCTTTCGTCGCCATCAATAGCCAGCACCCGCCACTGGACAAACCCGAAGTGCGCCAGGCAATCAACCTGGCCTTCGACAAGGCCAGCTACCTCAAGGCCGTGTTTGAAGGCACCGCCGAAGCTGCCAATGGGCCTTACCCGCCCAATACCTGGAGCTTTGCCAAGGAGTTGCCGGGTTATCCACAGGACATTGCCAAGGCCAAGGGGCTGCTGGATCGCGCCGGGCTCAAGGACGGGTTCAAGACCACTATCTGGACCCGGCCATCCGGCAGCTTGCTCAATCCCAACCCCAGCCTGGGCGCCCAGCTGTTGCAGGCAGACCTGGCCAAGATCGGCATCCAGGCAGAGATCCGCGTGATCGAATGGGGCGAGCTGATCCGCCGCGCCAAGGCCGGCGAGCACGATCTGTTGTTCATGGGCTGGGCCGGCGACAACGGCGACCCGGATAACTTCCTGACCCCGCAGTTTTCCTGCGCGGCGGTCAAATCCGGCACCAACTTCGCCCGTTACTGCGACCCGGCGCTGGACAAGCTGATCAGTGCCGGCAAGACCACCAACGAGCAAGGCGTGCGCAGCAAGCTCTACCAACAGGCGCAGGCGCAGATCCAGCAGCAGGCGCTGTGGTTGCCACTGGCCCATCCGACGGCCTTTGCCCTGACACGCAAGAATGTCGAGGGGTATCAGGTCAGCCCGTTTGGGCGCCAGGACTTCTCCAAAGTCAGCGTCACCCCCTGACCCTTCGTGTGTAGGAGCCAGCTTGCCGGCTCCTACACGGGATTGCGTTATATCCAGCCATATTCGGCCATCGACAGCGGATCGCCGTCGCCGACGATAATGTGGTCGAGTACCCGCACATCCACCAGATCCAGGGCTTTTTGCAGCACCTTGGTCAATTTTCGATCAGCGATGCTCGGCTCGGCATTCCCGGAGGGGTGGTTGTGGCACAGGATCAACGCCGCCGCGTTGTAGTCCAGGGCGCGCTTGACCACTTGTCGTGGGTAAACCGTGGCGTTGTCGATGGAGCCCTGGAACAACGCTTCGAAGCCCAGCACCCGATGCCTTGAATCGAGAAACAGGCAACCAAAGATCTCATGGGGTTGATGGCGCAGCAGTGCCTTGAGGTAATCACGCACCGCCACCGGGCTTTCCAGCACCGACTCATTACGCACATGCTCGGCCAGATGGCGCCGGCCCATTTCCAGCACCGCCTGCAACTGGGCGAATTTAGCCGGCCCCAGCCCCAGATGCTGGATGAATAAGGCCTGCCGAGCCTCCAGCAATGCGCGCAGGCTGCCAAATTGCTCCAGCAGATGACGCGCCAGATCCACTGCACTTTTACCCGAGACGCCGGTGCGCAGGAATATCGCCAGCAACTCGGCATCCGAAAGACTCGCCGCGCCCAACTCCAAAAGCCTCTCCCGCGGACGCTCCGCCGCAGGCCAATTGCGAATACTCATGCCACCTCCCTGTGCATGTGCGCCGCTGTTGCATGGCGGACGCTGTGTTATCTTAGCCCCTCTTTTTTGCGCGCGATTTCTCCTGGGGAGGGGGGATCGCAACGCCATCACTGAACTGGAAAGGCAAACCAATGCAGCGTCTGTATCGGAAACGCATCGTTCTCGGCGTCGGCGGCGGCATTGCCGCCTACAAGAGCGCAGAGCTGGTTCGCAGGCTCCTGGACCAAGGCGCCGAAGTGCGCGTGGTCATGACCCGTGGCGGCAGTGAGTTCATTACCCCGCTGACCATGCAGGCGCTGTCCGGCCACCCGGTTCACCTGGACCTGCTGGACCCGGCGGCCGAAGCTGCCATGGGCCATATCGAGCTGGCCAAATGGGCCGACCTGGTGCTGATCGCACCCGCCACCGCCGACCTGATTGCGCGCCTCGCCCAAGGCATTGCCGACGACTTGCTGACCACGCTGGTACTGGCCACCGACGCCACCGTCGCCATCGCCCCGGCGATGAACCAGGCCATGTGGCGCGACCCCGCCACCCAGGCCAACACCCAATTGCTGCAAAGCCGTGGCCTCAAAGTCTTCGGCCCGGCCTCCGGCAGCCAGGCCTGTGGCGACGTAGGCCTGGGCCGCATGCTCGAAGCCACCGACCTGGCGCTGTGCGCCGCCGAGTGTTTCCAGCACCTGGCCCTGACCGGCAAGCACGTGCTGATCACCGCCGGCCCGACCCAGGAAAACATCGACCCGGTGCGCTACATCACCAACCATAGCTCAGGGAAAATGGGCTTTGCCCTGGCTGAAGCGGCGGTTGAGGCAGGCGCACGCGTGACCCTGATCACCGGCCCGGTGCACCTGCCGACCCCGGATCGGGTCACCCGCATCGACGTAGTCAGCGCCCGTGACATGCTTGCGGCCTGTGAGGCGGCGATTCCCTGCGATGTGTTTATCGCCTCGGCAGCGGTCGCAGACTACCGTCCGGAAGTAGTTGCGCCGCAAAAACTCAAGAAAGACCCTACAAGCGGCGACGGCCTGCTCCTGCAAATGGTCCGCAACCCGGATATTTTGGCCACCATCGCCACCCGCGCAGATCGTCCGTTCAGCGTCGGTTTCGCCGCCGAGACCGAAAACCTGCTGGACTACGCCGCACGCAAACTGAAAGACAAAAACCTCGACCTGATCGTTGCCAATGATGTCGCCAACCCGAGCATCGGTTTCAACAGCGAGGAAAACGCCTGCAGCGTGATCGACCGCGAACTGCACGCGACCCTTTTCGCCCAGACCAGCAAGGGCAAGATTGCCCGCCAACTGATCTCTTTTATCGCCCAACGGCTGAACCAGGTTTAATTTCCATGCACGCTTTGCAAGCCAAGATCCTCGACCCCCGCATCGGCAGCGAATTCCCACTGCCGGCCTACGCCACACCGGGCTCCGCCGGCCTGGACCTGCGCGCCATGCTCAAGCAGGACACCGTGCTTGAGCCGGGCCAGACCCTGCTGATCCCCACCGGCCTGTCGATCTACGTCGGCGATCCCGGCCTGGCCGCGCTGATCCTGCCGCGCTCGGGCCTGGGCCACAAACACGGGATCGTCCTGGGCAATCTCGTTGGCCTGATCGACTCCGATTACCAGGGCGAACTGATGGTCTCGTGCTGGAACCGTGGCCAGACCGCCTTCAATATCGCCGTTGGCGAACGTATCGCCCAACTGGTGCTGGTACCGGTGGTGCAGGCGCATTTCGAACTGGTGACCGAGTTCGACGAAACCCAGCGTGGCGCAGGCGGTTTCGGGCATTCCGGCAGCCACTGACTACGCTCAGGCATGCCGGGCTCCGCGCCCGGCATGCCCCGATGGCATTTCCGCACCACGAACTCTAGGCCAAAAACGCCGTCTTACCCTTCAGTTTGAGCCTGCCGGTCGCCATATTCAGGCCTGTCCGCCCCGTATCGATGGAGTTTTCCCAGTGATGAGCAACGCAGCCCCAGTCGCACCGACGTTTCCCGACAGTATTTTCCGCGCCTACGACATCCGTGGCGTCGTCCCGAAAACCCTGACCGCCGAAACCGCCTACTGGATCGGCCGCGCCATCGGCTCCCAAAGCCTGGCCCAGGGCGAACCCAACGTCTCGGTAGGCCGTGATGGCCGCCTGTCCGGCCCCGAGCTGGTGGAACGCCTGATCCAGGGCCTGGCCGACAGCGGCTGCCATGTCAGCGACGTCGGCCTGGTGCCGACACCGGCGCTGTACTACGCCGCCAACGTGCTGGCCGGCAAGTCGGGCGTCATGCTCACCGGCAGCCACAACCCGTCGGACTACAACGGCTTCAAGATCGTGATTGCGGGCGACACCCTGGCCAACGAACAGATCCAGGCCCTGCACACGCGCCTGAAAACCAATGACCTGACCAGCGGCAAAGGCAGCATCACCAAGGTCGATATCCTCCAGCGCTATTCCGACGAAATCACCCGGGACGTCAAGCTTGAGCGTCGCCTGAAGGTCGTGGTCGACTGCGGTAACGGCGCGGCCGGCGTAATCGCCCCGCAATTGCTCGAAGCCCTGAACTGCGAAGTGATCCCGCTGTTCTGCGACGTCGACGGCCACTTCCCCAACCATCACCCGGACCCGGGCAAGCCTGAAAACCTGGTGGACCTGATCGCCAAGGTCGAAGAAGTGGGCGCCGATGTCGGCCTGGCCTTCGATGGCGATGGCGACCGCGTGGGCGTGGTGACCAACACCGGCAGCATCGTGTTCCCCGATCGCCTGCTGATGCTGTTCGCCCGCGACGTGGTGGCGCGCAACCCAGGCGCCGAGATTATTTTCGACGTGAAGTGCACCCGTCGCCTCACACCGCTGATCAAGGAATACGGTGGCCGCCCACTGATGTGGAAGACCGGTCACTCGCTGATCAAAAAGAAAATGAAGGAAACCGGCGCCCTGCTGGCGGGCGAAATGAGCGGCCATGTGTTCTTCAAGGAGCGCTGGTTCGGTTTCGACGACGGCATCTACAGTGCCGCACGTCTGCTGGAGATCCTCAGCAAGGAAAAATCCAGCGCCGAGGATCTGTTCGAGACCTTCCCGAACGATATTTCTACGCCGGAAATCAATATCCATGTGACCGAAGAGAGCAAATTCAGCATCATTGACGCACTGCACGATGCGCAATGGGGTGAAGGCGCCAACCTGACCACCATTGATGGTGTGCGAGTCGATTATGCCGAAGGCTGGGGCCTGGTTCGCGCGTCCAACACCACACCGGTGCTGGTCCTGCGTTTCGAGGCGGATACCGAGGCCGAGTTGCAGCGCATCAAGGACGTGTTCCACGCCCAGTTGAAACGTGTTGCCCCTGATCTCCAACTACCGTTCTGATTATTTGCCCCGGAGCCCTGAATGACCCTCGAACGCGAAGCCGCCGCCAACACCGCCAAGGTCCTTTCCGAAGCGCTGCCTTACATTCGACGCTACGTCGGCAAGACGCTGGTGATCAAGTACGGCGGCAATGCCATGGAAAGCGACGAGCTGAAAACCGGCTTTGCCCGCGACATCGTGCTGATGAAAGCCGTCGGGATCAACCCGGTGGTGGTCCACGGCGGCGGCCCGCAGATCGGTGACCTGCTCAAGCGCTTGTCCATCGAGAGTCACTTCATCGACGGTATGCGCGTCACCGATGCGCAGACCATGGACGTGGTGGAGATGGTCCTTGGCGGCCAGGTGAACAAAGACATCGTCAACCTGATCAACCGTCATGGCGGCAGCGCCATCGGCCTGACCGGCAAGGACGCCGAGCTGATCCGGGCGAAGAAACTCACCGTGACCCGCAAGACCCCGGAGATGACCCAGCCGGAAATCATCGACATTGGCCAGGTAGGCGAAGTGATCGGCATCAACACCGACTTGCTGAACCTGCTGGTCAAGGGTGACTTCATTCCAGTGATCGCGCCGATCGGCGTGGGTGCCAATGGTGAGTCCTACAACATCAACGCCGACCTGGTCGCCGGTAAAGTAGCCGAGGCCCTGAAGGCCGAGAAGCTGATGCTGCTGACCAACATTGCCGGCCTGATGGACAAGGAAGGCAAGGTCCTGACCGGCCTGACCACCCAGCAGGTCGACGATTTGATCGCCGACGGCACCATCTACGGCGGCATGCTGCCGAAGATCCGCTGCGCACTGGAAGCCGTGCAAGGTGGCGTAGGCAGCTCGCTGATCATCGATGGCCGGGTGCCGAACGCGGTGTTGCTGGAAATCTTCACTGATACCGGCATGGGCACGCTGATCAGCAATCGCAAGCGCCCCTGACCGCTGAAACAAAAAGCCCCCGTTCAACCTGGTTGAGCGGGGGCTTTTTTATGTGCGCCGACCTGCAGCCTTGTGGAAATCCCCTGTAGGAGCGGGCTTGCCCCGCGCTGGGCTGCGAAGCAGCCCCAATAAGCCAAATGCGTTGTACCAGATACACCGCAGCGGCTGGTTTTGGGGCTGCTTCGCAGCCCAGCGCGGGGCAAGCCCGCTCGCCACAGGAAAGTTCGTCAGTTTCTGAAAGTTGTGTAGATACCTATGCCGCGATGAGGGCTTGTCAGTCAACATCAGTGTTGAATGTACTACCGCCATCGCGAGCAAGCTCGCTCCTACACGAGCTCATCAGCTACAAGGGGGTTGTGTCAGACGCCAAACTGCTCGCGGTACGCCCGTACAGCCGGCAGGTGTTGCTTGAGCTGTGGGTCGTCTTCGAGGAACTGCAATACCTGGTTCAGCGAGACAATACTCACCACCGGGATTGCGAAGTCACGCTCCACTTCCTGGATCGCCGACAACTCACCGTTGCCACGCTCCTGGCGGTTCAGCGCGATCAACACGCCAGCGGCCTTGGCGCCATCCTGGGATGCAATGATCTGCATCACTTCGCGGATCGCGGTGCCGGCGGTGATCACGTCGTCGATGATCAGCACATCACCGGTCAACGGAGCGCCGACCAGGCTGCCGCCTTCGCCGTGGGCCTTGGCTTCCTTGCGGTTGAAGCACCATGGCAGATCCCGGTCGTGATGTTCAGCCAGGGCCACCGCGGTGGCCGCAGCCAACGGAATGCCTTTGTAGGCCGGGCCAAACAGCACGTCGAAGGAAATGCCGCTTTCAACGATGGCGGCAGCGTAGAAACGCCCCAGCTGCGCCAGGGCAGAACCCGAGTTGAACAGGCCGGCATTGAAGAAGTATGGGCTGGTGCGCCCGGACTTGAGGGTGAACTCACCGAAGCGCAAAACCCCGCGATCGATGGCAAAACGAATGAAATCGCGTTGATACGCCTGCATGAAAAAAGCCTCAGATACCACGGATTTAGCTAAATAGGTAGACGGCGTGTATCATACACGCACGCGATTTTTGGGGCCATTTATGCGGATCATCAGTGTGAACGTTAATGGTATTCAGGCTGCAGTCGAGCGTGGTTTGCTCAGTTGGCTGCAAGCCCAGAATGCCGACGTCATCTGCCTGCAGGACACGCGCGCCTCCGCCTTTGAACTGGACGACCCAGCCTTCCAACTGGATGGCTACTTCCTTTATGCCTGTGATGCCGAAGTCCCTGCCCAAGGTGGCGTGGCTCTGTATTCACGGTTGCAACCCAAGGCGGTCATCAGCGGCCTCGGCTTCGAGACAGCCGATCGCTACGGGCGCTACCTGCAAGCCGATTTCGACAAAGTCAGTATTGCTACCTTGCTGCTCCCTTCGGGGATGAACGGCGATGAAGACTTGAACCAGAAGTTCAAGCTAATGGACGATTTCGCCCGTTATCTGGATAAACAGCGACGCAAACGCCGCGAGTACATTTATTGTGGCTCGCTGTACGTGGCGCAACAGAAGCTGGATATCAAGAACTGGCGCGACAGCCAGCAATCCCCGGGCTTCCTGGCGCCGGAACGGGCCTGGATGGACGAGATTGTCGGCAACATGGGCTATGTAGATGCCCTGCGTGAAGTCAGCCGTGAAGGTGACCAGTACAGCTGGTGGCCGGACAACGAACAGGCCGAGATGCTCAACCTGGGCTGGCGTTTTGACTACCAACTGCTGACCCCCGGCCTGCGCCGGTTTGTCCGCAGCGCACGCCTGCCGCGTCAACCGCGCTTCTCGCAACACGCGCCGTTGATCGTGGATTACGACTGGACCTTGACCATCTGAGGTCATGTTCCAGGTACAAAAAAACCGACATCGCTGTCGGTTTTTTTGTGGGCGATCATTATTTGATCAATCGCCATGTGCACGGGTAACGGTAGGCAATGCCTTTATTGGCCTTGATGCCCCCAATGATGGTCAGCACCAACGCGGCAATCACCAGCACCGCCATCATCAGGAAACCAATGATCACAAAACCCAGAACAAAGCAGACCAGCCAGGCAATGGCCACGGTCAGCTGGAAGTTCAGCGCTTCCTTGCCCTGATCATCGATCAGCGGGTCCATGTCCTTCTTCACCTGCCACAGGATCAAAGGCCCCAGCACACTGCCAAAGGGGAACACCAGGCCAAGGAACGCCGCGAAGTGACAGAGCATGGCCCACTGGCGCACTTCCTTGGTCTGGGCTGGCACAGGAAGCTGGTTGTCACTCATGGCGTTGCTCCTTGAGGCGGGTTTCAGTCAGCCAGTGCGGCGGTCTGTAGTTCGAAGATTTCGCTCATGCCTTTCTGGGCCAGGGCCAGCATGGCGTTCAGGTCTGCTGGCTGGAACGGCGCGCCTTCGGCGGTGCCCTGCACTTCGATGAACCCACCGGTGCTGGTCATGACCACGTTCAGGTCGGTCTCGGCCGCCGAATCTTCCAGGTAGTCCAGGTCCAACACAGGCTCGCCCTGATACATGCCCACCGATACAGCTGCAATCATCTGCTTGAGCGGGTCGCCGCCTTTCAGGCCGCCGCGCTTCTTGATCACTTTCAGCGCATCGACCAGCGCGACCATGGCGCCAGTGATGGACGCGGTGCGGGTGCCGCCGTCGGCCTGGATCACATCGCAGTCGACGTACAGGGTGACGTCGCCCAGCTTGGACATGTCCAGCGCAGCGCGCAGGGAACGGCCGATCAGGCGCTGGATCTCCAGGGTGCGACCGCCCTGCTTGCCACGGCTGGCTTCACGCTGGTTACGCTCGCCGGTGGCACGCGGCAACATGCCGTATTCGGCGGTCAACCAACCCTGGCCCTGGCCCTTGAGGAAACGCGGCACGCCGTTTTCAACGCTGACGGTGCAGATGACCTTGGTATCGCCGAACTCGACCAGTACAGATCCCTCGGCGTGTTTGGTGTAGTTGCGGGTGATGCGGATCGAGCGGAGCTGATCGGCAGCGCGACCACTTGGACGTTTCATAGGGGATACCTGTACTGAGGACGAAAAACTGCCGAGCATTATAGAGCCGCAGGCCGCTTCGCGGCACTGCTAATAAATTCGGTTACCAAAGGGCGGCCCTGGGCACCCTTTGTCACAGCCAGCATTTGGGGGCGCTTGCCCCGTTGCGCTACAATCCTGCGCCTTCGCAGCCAGTCGGCTTCAATCTACCTACCAGCCCGCCCGTTTGCGGGACTGTATCGCGAGGTACCTCCATGGTGCATAGCATGACCGCCTTCGCCCGCGTCGAAAAAGCCGGCGCCCAAGGCACCCTGAGCTGGGAGTTGCGCTCGGTCAACAGCCGCTACCTGGAGCCGCACCTGCGCCTGCCCGAGTCCTTTCGCGACCTTGAAGGCGTCGTGCGCGAAGCCCTGCGCGCGGGTATCTCACGCGGAAAACTGGAATGCACCCTGCGCTTTACCGAGGAAACCACCGGCAAGCCACTGCAGGTTGATCGCGAGCGCGCTGCACAGTTGGTCGCTGCCGCTGAAACGATTGCCAGCCTGATCAAGCAGCCGGCGGCACTGAACCCCCTGGAAGTCCTGGCCTGGCCCGGCGTACTGGTGGCTGACGCCACTGACCCGCAGGCACTGAACGCCGAGGCCCTGGCCATGTTCAATCAGGGCCTCAAGGAGCTCAAGGCCGGCCGTGAGCGCGAAGGCGCCGAACTGGCCCGCCTGATCAATGAGCGCCTGACTGCCATCGAAGAAGACGTCGTGACCTTGCGCGAGCTGGTGCCACAAATGCTGGCCACCCAGCGCCAGAAAGTCCTCGACCGCTTCACCGACATGAAGGCCGACCTCGATCCGGTACGCCTGGAACAGGAAATGGTCCTGCTGGCGCAAAAAAGCGACGTCGCCGAAGAACTCGACCGCCTGAGCACCCATATCCTGGAGGTGCGTCGCGTACTCAAGTCGGCCGGTGCCGCTGGTCGGCGCCTGGACTTCCTGATGCAGGAACTCAACCGCGAAGCCAATACACTGGGCTCCAAAGCCTTCGACCCGCGCAGCACCCAGGCTGCGGTCAACCTCAAAGTGTTGATCGAGCAAATGCGCGAACAAGTACAGAATATTGAGTAAGGCAACTCCCATGACCCACAGCACCGGCACCCTGTACATCATTTCCGCCCCCTCGGGCGCGGGCAAAAGCAGCCTGGTCAAGGCCCTGACCGACACCAACCCGGAGATCCGCGTATCGGTCTCCCACACCACCCGCGCCATGCGCCCCGGTGAGGTGAACGGTGTGAACTATCACTTCGTCGAGCGCAGCGAGTTCGTGAAGATGATCGAGCACGGTGACTTCCTGGAGCGCGCCGAAGTGTTCGGCAACCTCTATGGCACGTCCCAGAGCCACCTGCAGCAGACCCTGGACGAAGGCCACGACCTGATCCTGGAAATCGACTGGCAAGGCGCCGAACAGGTCCGCCAATTGATGCCCAAGGCGCGTTCGATCTTTATCCTGCCGCCTTCACTGGAAGCCTTGCACCAGCGCCTGAACAATCGCGGCCAGGACAGCGAAGAGGTCATCGCCGGGCGCATGCGCGAAGCTGTCAGCGAAATGAGCCACTATGTGGACTACGACTACCTGATCATCAACGACGATTTTGCCCACGCCCTGGACGACCTGAAGGCGATTTTCCGCGCCAATCAGCTCCAGCAAAAACGCCAGCAGCAGCGTTTTGGCAAATTGTTGGCCGAACTGCTCGGTTGAATGGCTCTTCCCAAAACCGCTGCAAGGGCCTTACATTGGCACTTGTAGCGTGTTTGCCGGGGCCTGCGCAAAATCAGCGCTTCCCTAAACGCTGGTGATTTTTTAAACTGTTGAGTCCGCTCGCCCAACCGGGCAGCGCGCATCTTGCATTCGCTCCGAGGAATACCATGGCCCGCGTAACCGTTGAAGACTGCCTAGAACACGTGGATAACCGCTTTGAGCTGGTCATGCTCTCTACCAAGCGTGCCCGTCAATTGGCCACTGGCGGCAAAGAGCCCCTGGTCCAGTGGGAAAACGACAAGCCTACCGTTGTAGCCCTGCGTGAAATCGCTGAAGGCCTGATGAGCTACGAGTTCATCGCCAACGCCGAAATCGTTGAAGACGAACCGCTGTTTGCAGCGTTCGAGGACGAGTCCAACGAGGCCGTCTAAGCCTATGCCTGGTCGACGTAGCACGGCGCGGGGTCACAGCCTTCGGCAGGAGTTAACACTTTGCCGAGTATAGACGCCCTCGCCGATCGCTTATCGACCTACCTCGGCACCGACCAGGTCAACCTGGTCCGCCGAGCGTACTTCTACGCCGAACAAGCCCACGACGGCCAACGCCGCCGTAGCGGCGAGGCGTACGTCACCCACCCTCTTGCGGTGGCCAATATTCTTGCCGACATGCACATGGACCATCAAAGCCTGATGGCCGCGATGCTGCATGACGTGATCGAAGACACCGGTATTGCCAAGGAAGCGCTCAGCGCACAATTTGGCGAAACCGTGGCCGACCTGGTCGACGGGGTCAGCAAGCTGACCCAGATGAACTTCGAGACCAAGGCCGAGGCCCAGGCGGAAAACTTCCAGAAGATGGCCATGGCCATGGCCCGGGATATCCGGGTAATCCTGGTCAAGCTGGCCGACCGGCTGCACAACATGCGCACGCTGGAAGTGCTATCCGGTGAAAAACGCCGGCGCATCGCCAAGGAAACCCTGGAAATCTACGCGCCCATCGCCAACCGGCTGGGCATGCATGCCATTCGTATCGAGTTCGAAGACCTCGGCTTCAAGGCCATGCACCCGATGCGTTCGGCGCGCATCTACCAGGCGGTCAAGCGCGCCCGGGGCAATCGCAAGGAAATCGTCAACAAGATCGAAGAGTCCCTGAGCCATTGCCTGGCAATCGACGAGATTGAAGGCGAAGTCAGCGGGCGGCAAAAGCATATCTACGGCATCTACAAGAAGATGCGCGGCAAGCGCCGGGCCTTCAACGAGATCATGGACGTGTATGCGTTCCGGATCATCGTCGACAAGGTCGATACCTGTTACCGCGTGTTGGGCGCTGTACATAATTTGTACAAACCCCTGCCGGGGCGCTTCAAGGACTACATCGCCATCCCCAAGGCAAACGGCTATCAGTCATTGCACACCACGCTGTTTGGCATGCATGGGGTACCGATCGAGATCCAGATCCGCACCCGGGAAATGGAAGAGATGGCCAATAACGGCATCGCCGCCCATTGGCTGTACAAATCCACCGGCGACGAGCAGCCCAAAGGCACCCATGCCCGCGCCCGCCAGTGGGTCAAGGGCGTGCTGGAAATGCAGCAACGTGCTGGCAACTCGCTGGAATTCATCGAAAGCGTGAAGATCGACCTGTTCCCGGACGAGGTCTACGTGTTCACGCCCAAAGGCCGGATCATGGAGCTGCCCAAGGGCTCCACGGCGGTCGACTTTGCCTACGCGGTACACACCGACGTCGGCAACAGCTGCATCGCGTGCCGGATCAATCGTCGCCTGGCCCCGCTGTCGGAACCGTTGCAAAGCGGCTCCACCGTGGAGATCGTCAGCGCGCCGGGGGCCCGGCCGAATCCGGCGTGGCTCAACTTCGTGGTCACCGGCAAGGCGCGCACCCACATCCGCCACGCGCTGAAGCTGCAACGCCGGTCCGAGTCCATCAGCCTGGGTGAACGCCTGCTGAACAAGGTACTCAACGGCTTTGACAGCTCCCTGGAGAAGATCCCCGCCGAGCGCGTGCATGCGATCCTCCACGAGTACCGCCAGGAAACCATCGAAGACCTGCTCGAAGATATCGGCCTGGGCAACCGCATGGCCTATGTCGTCGCCCGTCGCCTGTTGGGCGAAGGCGAGCAGTTGCCAAGCCCCGAAGGCCCGCTGGCCATTCGCGGCACCGAAGGCCTGGTCCTCAGCTACGCCAAGTGCTGCACGCCGATCCCGGGCGACCCGATTGTCGGGCACCTGTCTGCCGGCAAAGGCATGGTGGTGCACCTGGATAACTGCCGCAATATCAGCGAAATCCGCCACAACCCGGAAAAATGCATCCAGCTGTCATGGGCCAAGGATGTGACCGGCGAATTCAACGTCGAGCTGCGAGTGGAGCTGGAGCACCAGCGCGGGCTGATCGCCTTGCTGGCCAGCAGTGTCAACGCGGCCGACGGCAATATCGAAAAAATCAGCATGGACGAACGCGATGGTCGCATCAGCGTGGTCCAACTGGTGGTCAGCGTGCACGACCGTGTGCACCTGGCCCGTGTGATCAAGAAACTGCGTGCCCTGACCGGGGTTATCCGCATCACTCGCATGCGCGCATAACGCCTCCCCTATAGCCCGGACATTACAAGGAGTCATTCATGACCAAGACTGTTATCACCAGCGACAAGGCACCTGCTGCCATCGGTACTTACTCCCAGGCGATCAAGGCGGGCAACACCGTCTACATGTCCGGCCAGATCCCATTGGACCCAAAGACCATGGAGCTGGTTGAAGGCTTCGAAGCCCAGACCGTACAAGTCTTCGAAAACCTCAAGTCGGTAGCCGAAGCAGCGGGCGGTTCGTTCAAGGACATCGTCAAGTTGAACATCTTCCTCACCGACCTGAGCCACTTCGCCAAGGTCAACGAGATCATGGGCAAGTACTTCGAACAACCCTACCCAGCCCGCGCCGCCATTGGCGTTGCCGCCCTGCCAAAGGGTTCGCAGGTTGAGATGGACGCGATTCTGGTCATCGAGTAATACATTCGGCGCAACCCCAGGGGTTGCGCCGACTTCGTTTTAAAAGGATTTCGTAATGCGCAAAGCGCTCGTTGCCTCCACGCTGCTCACCCTGTTCCTTGGCGGCTGCGCCAGCAATCCTGCCGCCCGGGATGTGAGCGGCACCTGGATCAACCAGGTCGCCATCGATGCGGCGTCCAAGGGCGGCCCTTTGCGTGAAGCCCTGCAGGCCTATGGTCCGAACCTCGAATGGGAGGTCAATACCCGGGCCAACCAAGCGCGCTACTTCAACGGTTTTGAACGCCCTGAAGGCACGCTGGAAGGTGAAAAGTCAGGCACCTGGAATGTCGATTTCTACGGTAGCTCAACCACCGAACTCAAGCGTGATGGCAAGCAGTTGCTGCAAGTGGCCAACGACAATGAGCCCGAACAGCTCTTTGACCGGCCCAAGGACCCTGCTCCCGAAGGCGCGCCCCTGGGTGCCAACTTCGAGCGGGCACTGTATTCGGCCTATATGGGCGGCAGCTGGAAAATCACCAGCGGCAATGGCGTCGGCGCGACGGTGCAGTTCCAGGCCAACGGCCAAGTCACCGGCCTGCCCGGCGTAGACCAATACTCACTGTGCCTGGCCGGCGATTGCGCCTCCATGAGCGGTGGCTACGACAGCATCTGGCTGCAACAAGGCGGCCAGGGCAACCCGTGGATCTTCAGCCGCAATGACAAGCAACTGGAGATTTTCCAGGCGATCAATACGTCCCAGGCCGACGAAGTACCTTCGTTCACCCCGGGGCCACGCCAGTGGTTGCTGGATAAACAGTAAAGTCACTGCAGGCACCTCGGTGTGTCAGTGACACCAAGGTGATGCTATCGCAGCGATGCGGCGACCCGACAAGCCAGCTCCCACTCAAGCCGGTAGTGCTCAGCCTTTGAGGATGGCCGCGTAGCCTTCGCGGTAACTCGGATAGGTGGGCGACCAGCCCAGTGCCTTAGCCCGCGCATTACTGCACTGCTTGCTGCCCGCGCGGCGCACGCTGGCGTCTTCGGCCCATTCGGTCACCCCAAGGTAGCCACGCAGCCAGTCCACGACTTCGGCCAGCGGTGCGGGCGCGTTGTCGACACCGATATAGACCTTCTCCAACGCTCCGCCCTGCTCTACATGCAGCAGCAGATAAGCCAGCAGGCCTGCCGCGTCATCGACATGTATGCGGTTGCCATATAAAGGCGGCTCGACCGCCACGCGATAGCCTTGGCGCACCTGGCTCAACAACCATTCACGTCCAGGCCCGTAGATCCCGGTCAAGCGCACAGTCGTAGCCGGGATACCGCTGTCGAACGCCACTTGCTCGGCTTCCAGCATCACCTGCCCGGAATAGCCGACGGCCTGGGTGGGCGAGGTTTCATCGACCCATTCACCGTTTTGCTGACCGTAGACGCTGCTGCTGGAGACGAAAACAAGGTGCTTGGGCTCCTGGCCATAGTCGCCCAGCCACTCCAGCACATGCTGCAGGCCCTGGACATAAGCCTTGCGGTAGCCAGCCTCGTCGTGATCGGTTGCAGCGGCGCAGTACACCAGGTAATCCACGCCGCCGATCGGCCACGTGTCGGGACACTCTTTATTGAACAGGTCGCCGGCAATGCCGATCACCCCTTCCGGCAAGCGCGCGACATTGCGCCGCAGGCCATGAACCTCCCATCCCGCGGCCAGCAATTGACTCGCCAGCCGACTACCTACATCACCACAACCGGCAATCACCACAGAAGGCGCAGACATCACAAAACTCCGTTCTCAAAGGTCTAGATTAGCCCTCACAGGTGACCAGCGGCCAGAAAAAGCACAAATAAAGTTACTGTATTACTTCTGTTAACAAGAATTACTTGCAATAATAACCGCCCATTTGTCCTCGGCCGTCCTCCGGCCTGGCAGGACAATTACTTATTTTCAACTCTCAGGTCCGGCCAGCATGACACGCAATAACCTCCCCGCTTCGCCAACCAAGCCTCACAGCCCATCCCGCGCCTGGCGCGCGATTGCTGCGGTGCTGTTCAGCGCCCTGCTGGCACCGACCGCCGCGTTTGCAGATGCCACGGCGCCGGCAACCCCGCCTGCCGCTACGGCACCAGCCCCGGCTGCGGCCGCCGCACCTGAGCAAAATGCCGCCGTACCAGGTGCCCCGGCTGCCGCACCTGCCGCCACCGACCCGGTCGCCGCCGAGGGTGTGACCCCGGAAGATGAAACCGGTGTGGTCCTGGAAGAAGACAACACCCTGGGCATGGCACACGACCTGTCGCCGTGGGGCATGTACCAGAACGCTGACATCATCGTGAAGATCGTGATGATTGGCCTGGCCATCGCCTCGATCATCACCTGGACCATCTGGATCGCCAAAGGCTTCGAGCTGCTGGGCGCCAAACGCCGCCTGCGCAATGAAATCGTCAACCTGAAAAAAGCCACCACCCTTAAAGAAGCCAGCGAAAGCGCGGCCATCAAGGGCACCCTGGCGCACCTGCTGGTGCACGACGCACTGGAAGAAATGCGCCTGTCGGCCAACACCCGCGAAAAAGAAGGCATCAAGGAACGCGTGAGCTTCCGCCTCGAGCGCCTGGTAGCGGCCTGCGGTCGCAACATGAGCAACGGCACCGGCGTGCTGGCAACCATCGGTTCCACCGCGCCGTTCGTCGGTCTGTTCGGTACCGTGTGGGGCATCATGAACAGCTTCATCGGCATCGCCAAGACCCAGACCACCAACCTCGCCGTTGTCGCCCCCGGCATCGCCGAAGCCCTGCTGGCAACTGCGCTGGGCCTGGTCGCCGCGATTCCTGCGGTGGTGATCTACAACGTGTTCGCCCGTTCGATCGCCGGCTACAAGGCCCAGGTGTCGGACGCTTCGGCAGAAGTCCTGTTGCTGGTCAGCCGTGACCTCGATCACCTGCCTACCGAGCGCAGCTCGCAACCGCACATGGTGAAAGTGGGGTAATCGGCCATGGGCCTGCATTTGAATCAAGGTGACGACGAGCTCGTCGAGAACCACGAAATCAACGTCACGCCGTTTATCGACGTGATGCTGGTGCTGCTGATCATCTTCATGGTGGCAGCACCCTTGGCTACGGTGGACATCAAGGTCGACCTCCCCGCCTCCAGCGCGAAACCCGCGCCCCGGCCGGAGAAACCGGTGTTCCTCAGCGTCAAGGCGGACCAGCGCCTGTTCCTGGGCGAAGAAGAAGTCAAATCCGAAACCCTCGGTGCGGTGCTCGACGCCCGTACCCAGGGCAAGAAAGACACGACGATCTTCTTCCAGGCCGACAAAGGCGTGGACTACGGCGACCTGATGAGCGTGATGGATGCCCTGCGGGCAGCCGGCTACCTCAAGGTCGGTCTGGTCGGACTTGAGACGGCAGCCAAAAAATGATCACGACGCGCCACAAACTGACGCGTTATGGCACCAGCCTCGCCGTCGTGCTGGGCGTCCACGCCGTCGCGATCATCCTCGCGTACCAGTGGTCGGCGCCACATATGGTGCAGTTGCCACCGGCAGCCATGGTCATCGACCTGGCGCCGCTGCCGGCCCCACCACCTCCGGCCCCGCCGAAGGTGGTGACGCCTCCACAACCGCCAGCACCGGTGGAAGAGCTGCCATTGCCGAAACTGGCAGAGGCCCCCAAGCCGACGATTTCCGTGCCCAAGCCGGTCAAACCCAAGCCCAAGCCACAGCCGCCCAAGCCTGAGAAGAAGATCGAGCCGCCCAAGGAGAAACCTTCCGAGGATCCGCCAAGCGAAAGCCCGGCGAATAATGCGCCTTCGGAAAAGTCGGCGCAGCCGCAACCCGGCCCTTCGCCGGCGCAGATCGCGGCCAAGGCAACGTGGGAAAGTACGCTGCTAGGTCACTTGGCGAAGTACAAGAAGTACCCGCCAGGCGCCCAGGCCCGTGGCAAGGAAGGCTTGAACCGCTTGCGGTTCGTGGTGGATGCCGAAGGCAAGGTGCTGTCCTATGAGCTGGTGGGCCGCTCCGGCAACGCCGATCTGGACCGCGCTACCCTGGAGATGATCCGTCGTGCCCAGCCGCTGCCCAAGCCACCGGCCGATATGTTGAAAAACGGCAGCATCGAAATCGTTGCGCCGTTTGTCTACAACATCGAGAAGCGCCGCCGCTGACCCAGTGGGAGCGGGCTTGTCGGATCGCGGCGGTGCGGCGATCCGACAAGCCCCCTCTCACATTCAGGACCCGCTTCAGCGTTAAGCAAAATCCCCCGCACAAACCGCTCAATCCCCACTCTAGTTCTGATAACGTGCGCCTATCGATTGCAGCCGGTATGCTTGGCCCGCAACCTCATGGACGCCCGCTATGACTCTTACAGAATTACGCTACATCGTGACCCTCGCCCAAGAGCAACACTTCGGCCATGCCGCCGAACGTTGCCATGTCAGCCAGCCGACGCTGTCGGTGGGCGTGAAAAAGCTTGAAGACGAACTCGGTGTGCTGATTTTCGAGCGCAGCAAAAGCGCCGTGCGCCTCACCCCGGTCGGCGAAGGCATTGTCGCCCAGGCCCAGAAGGTGCTGGAGCAGGCCCAGAGCATTCGTGAACTGGCCCAGGCCGGCAAGAACCAACTGACGGCCCCGCTCAAAGTCGGCGCGATCTACACCGTCGGCCCGTACCTGTTCCCGCACCTGATCCCGCAACTGCACCGCGTCGCGCCGCAGATGCCGCTGTATATCGAAGAAAACTTCACCCACGTACTGCGCGACAAGCTGCGCAACGGTGAGTTGGACGCGATCATCATCGCCCTGCCGTTCAATGAAGCCGACGTGCTGACGTTGCCGCTCTACGACGAGCCGTTCTATGTGCTGATGCCCGCCTCTCACCCGTGGACGAAGAAAGACACGATCGACGCTGGCCTGCTCAACGACAAGAGCCTGCTGCTGCTCGGTGAGGGTCACTGCTTCCGCGACCAGGTCCTGGAAGCCTGCCCGACCCTGACCAAGGGCAACGACGGCGCCAAGCACACCACGGTCGAATCCAGCTCCCTGGAGACTATTCGCCATATGGTGGCGTCCGGCCTGGGTATTTCGATCCTGCCGTTGTCGGCCGTGGACAGCCATCACTACGCCGCCGGCGTGATTGAAGTGCGTCCGCTCACCCCGCCCGTGCCGTTCCGTACCGTGGCGATTGCCTGGCGTGCCAGTTTCCCGCGCCCGAAAGCGATTGATATCCTCGCCGACTCGATCCGCCTGTGTTCGGTGGCCAAGCCGCCTGCTGCGAGCTAAGCAAGCGTATGACAGAGCTGTCGCAGGTGTCGGTGACGGCACTCAAGGGTGTCGGTGACGCCATGGCCGAGAAACTGGCCAAGGTTGGCCTGGAAAACCTCCAGGACGTGCTGTTTCACCTGCCCTTGCGCTATCAGGACCGCACCCGCGTAGTGCCCATCGGCCATCTGCGCCCTGGGCAGGATGCGGTGGTCGAAGGCACCGTCAGCGGTGCCGATGTGGTGATGGGCAAGCGCCGCAGCCTGGTGGTGCGCCTGCAGGACGGCACCGGTGGCCTGAGCCTGCGCTTCTACCATTTCAGCAACGCGCAAAAGGAAGGCCTCAAGCGTGGCACTCGTGTGCGCTGCTACGGCGAAGCCCGGCCGGGTGCATCGGGCCTGGAAATCTACCATCCGGAATATCGCGCCATTACCGGCGACGAACCGCCGCCGGTAGACACCACCCTCACCCCCATCTACCCGCTCACCGAAGGCCTGACGCAACAGCGCCTGCGCCAGCTATGCATGCAGACCCTGACCCTGCTCGGCCCGCAAAGCCTGCCCGACTGGCTGCCGCAAGAGCTGGCCCGCGATTACCAGTTGGCGCCCCTGGCTGACGCGATCCGCTACCTGCATCATCCACCGGCCGACGCGGACGTGGATGAGTTGGCCCTGGGTCATCACTGGGCCCAACATCGCCTGGCCTTCGAAGAGCTGCTGACCCATCAACTGTCCCAGCAACGCCTGCGCGAAAGCATGCGTTCCCTGCGTGCGCCAGCGATGCCCAAGGCCACGCGCCTGCCCGCGCAATACCTGGCCAACCTCGGTTTTGCGCCGACCGGTGCGCAGCAGCGCGTAGGCAATGAAATCGCTTACGACCTGAGTCAGAAAGAACCCATGCTGCGCCTGATCCAGGGCGATGTTGGGGCCGGCAAGACCGTGGTCGCCGCCCTGGCTGCGCTGCAGGCCCTGGAGGCCGGTTACCAGGTGGCGCTGATGGCGCCGACCGAGATCCTCGCCGAACAGCACTTCATCACCTTCAAGCGCTGGCTCGAACCCCTGGGCCTGGAAGTGGCGTGGCTGGCGGGCAAGCTCAAAGGCAAGAACCGCACGGCCGCCCTGGAGCAGATCGCCGCCGGCGCGCCGATGGTGGTCGGCACCCACGCGCTGTTCCAGGATGAGGTTAAATTCAAGAACCTGGCCCTGGTGATCATCGACGAGCAGCACCGTTTCGGCGTGCAGCAACGGCTGGCCCTGCGTGAAAAAGGCGTGGGCGGGCGAATGAACCCGCACCAGTTGATCATGACCGCCACCCCGATCCCACGCACCCTGGCCATGAGTGCCTACGCCGACCTCGACACCTCGATCCTCGACGAACTGCCGCCGGGCCGAACGCCTGTCAACACGGTGTTGGTCACCGACACCCGCCGCGTCGAAGTGATCGAACGCGTGCGCGGCGCCTGCGCCGAAGGGCGCCAGGCCTATTGGGTGTGCACGCTGATCGAAGAATCCGAAGAGCTGACCTGCCAGGCTGCCGAAACCACCTACGAAGACCTCACCAGCGCCTTGGGCGAGCTCAAGGTCGGGCTGATCCATGGGCGCATGAAACCTGCGGAAAAAGCCGCGGTGATGGCCGAGTTCAAGGCCGGCAACCTGCAACTGCTGGTGGCCACCACCGTGATTGAAGTCGGCGTGGATGTACCCAACGCCAGCCTGATGATCATCGAAAACCCCGAACGCCTGGGCCTGGCGCAACTGCACCAACTGCGCGGGCGTGTCGGCCGGGGCAGTGCCGCCAGCCACTGCGTGCTGCTCTACCATCCACCGCTGTCGCAGATTGGCCGCCAGCGCCTGGGGATCATGCGCGAGACCAATGACGGCTTCGTGATCGCCGAAAAGGACCTGGAACTGCGCGGCCCCGGCGAGATGCTCGGCACCCGCCAGACCGGGCTGCTGCAATTCAAGGTGGCCGACCTGATGCGCGACGCCGACCTGCTGCCCGCCGTGCGCGACGCCGCCCAGGCCCTGCTGGAACGCTGGCCGCACCACGTCAGCCCGCTGCTGGATCGCTGGCTGCGCCACGGCCAGCAATACGGTCAGGTCTGATCAGCCACCCCCTGTAGGAGCGGGCTTGCTCGCGAAGAACACCCAGGCGCCACGGATATGCCGGTGCCCCGCGTTACCGTCAAGGTTCTTCGCGAGTAAGCTCGCTCCTACAGGAATGGGGACCGTCAACACCATCACAAACCACAGTTAGACCCCCCTCAGCCGGACCAAGCTGGTTATACTCCAAGCAAATGTAGGAAATTGGATCCGGCCATGTCAGAAGTAGCCCACGCCACAGCCCCACCGACCGCACCCTCGGTCATTCGGGACCTGCTCGCAAAACTCGCCGTCAGCTACAAGGAAGTCATCGAACACCCCGGCCTGAACCCCGCTCGCAAGGTTCAAGCGGTGCTGCTCGACGATGCCGTGGGCGCCCTGATGGTGCTGTTCCCCCAGAGCCAACTGCTGGATCTCAATCGTCTTACCGAACTGACCGGCCGCAACCTCACCGCCGTGGCACCGGAACGCCTGGAGCGCATGCTCGGCAAACACAGCCTGAGCCTGCTGCCTGGCCTGCCACCGCTGACCAGTTCGCCGTGCCTGTACGAAGAAAGCCTGCTGCGCGAGCCGACCTTACTGGTGCACTCGGGCGAAGCCACGGTGCTGCTGGAAATCGCCAGCGATGACTTCAAGCGCATGCTAAGCAAGGCCAGTGCGGCCAACTTCGGTGAGCCCTTGAGCAGCATCCGGCCCAACTTCGACCGCCCCAACGACGACCGCGACGAGATCTCCCAAGCGATGCAGGCGTTTACCGCCCGGCGTATCCAGCAACGCCTGGAAGCCACCATCGAGATCCCGCCGCTGGCCGACACCGCGCAGAAGATCATCAAGCTGCGGGTCGATCCCAACGCGACCATCGATGACATCACTGGCGTCGTGGAAACCGACCCGGCCCTGGCCGCGCAAGTAGTGAGCTGGGCGGCATCGCCGTACTACGCCTCGCCGGGCAAGATCCGCTCGGTAGAGGACGCCATTGTCCGCGTGCTGGGCTTCGACCTGGTGATCAACCTCGCCCTGGGCCTGGCGCTGGGCAAGACCCTGAGCCTGCCCAAGGACCATCCGCAACAGGCCACGCCTTACTGGCACCAGTCGATCTACACCGCGGCGGTGATCGAAGGCCTGACCCGCGCCATGCCCCGCGCCCAGCGCCCGGAAGCCGGCCTGACCTACCTGGCGGGCCTGCTGCACAACTTTGGCTATCTGTTGCTGGCCCACGTGTTCCCGCCGCACTTCTCACTGATCTGCCGGCACCTGGAGGTCAACCCGCACCTGTGCCACAGCTATGTCGAGCAACACTTGCTGGGAATCAGCCGCGAGCAGATCGGCGCCTGGCTGATGCGTTACTGGGACATGCCGCAAGAACTGTCCACGGCCTTGCGCTTCCAGCACGACCCGAGCTACGACGGCCAGTACGCCGAATACCCCAACCTGGTGTGCCTGGCCGTGCGCTTGCTGCGCGGGCGTGGGATTGGCTCGGGGCCTGAAGCCGAGATTCCGGACGAGCTGCTGGAGCGCCTGGGCCTGGACCGCAGCAAGGCAGAGGATGTGGTGAGCAAGGTGCTGGATGCTGAGGTGCTGCTGCGGGAGTTGGCGTCGCAGTTCAGCCAGGGCTGAAGCGGGCGTCTGTCAAACCGCTATTCGCGAGCAAGCCCGCTCCCACATTTGACTGCATTCCAAAGTTGGAACCCGATCAAATGTGGGAGCGGGCTTGCTCGCGAAGCGCTCACCTCGGTCTGACTGAAGCCCTACTTCTTTTTCTTCGGCTTCAAGTACTTGGTCAACCCCTGGAACCACATCACCAGCGCCGGGTTGCCCTTGATCTGGATCGACTTGTCCTGAATCCCCGTCATGAACGCCAGTTGCTTGTTCTTCGCCTGCATGGTGGCGAAGCCATAGGCGGCGTCTTTGAAGGCAATGGCGAACGCAGGCTCCGGGTGGACACCCGAGCGGCTGGTGATGCGCTGGTCTTTGACGATGAAGTGACGGGCAACCTTGCCGTCGAGGGTCTGCAGCTGGAACGCCAGGTCCTTGTCACCCAACTGCTGTTGGAACGCGGGGTTGTTGCGGCTGGCTTTGGCCATCATCAGGCCCAGCACCCACAGGAGAAAACGAAATTTCATGCACACGGCCTCAGTGTAATTATTGGGTGGCCGCAGCAGTTTAACGATTTGTGCGCGGAACGCTACCGATCTCCCGCGTTAGCAGGAGATCGGCTGGCGTTTACCGCTTATAGCAACAACTTGGCTTAAACGTTAGGGCAAGGTACCGGCGCCCAGTCGGCTCGTCATAGTCAGTCATTGGCCCGCTGCAAAAACTCGCTGCTGCGCCAACGCCCCCGCTTCACCTCCCAAGAACACACCCCAACAAAAATGGGCACCCGACCCAGTCGGCGTGCCCATTTTTCATACCTCCCCGCCTCCCTTCGAGACGGTGCCGCGCTTACGGGTTGACGCTGTCTTTGAGCGACTTGCCCGGTTTGAACGCTACGGTGTTGCTCGCCTTGATTTTCACTGGCTCGCCGGTTTGCGGGTTCTTGCCGGTGCGGGCGCCACGGTGGCGTTGCAGGAAGGTGCCGAAACCAACCAGGGTGACGCTGTCTTTGCGATGCAAGGCGCCGGTGATTTCTTCAAGTACGGCGTTGAGGACGCGGTTGGCCTGTTCTTTGGTCAGGTCTGCTTTTTCTGCAATGGCGGCTGCGAGTTCTGGTTTACGCATAGGTGAAGCCTCTTTGACGGTTTTTTGTTGTTATGTCCGTGCTGCTCTCTGCTGGAGCAGCGCCAAGGCGCCGCAGGCTCTACTCTGCGGCAGACGGGAGTGAGGATGGCATGCCATTGGTGCCTGCGCCAGTCTCCCGGCGACCTTTCTAGGGGGAAAAAGGTGGTTATTCCGACAGAACGACCAGCATTTACGCCAGCAGTGGCGGAAGTTCCTTATTCAGGGCCAGTTTTTCCATGACTGCCGTGCCGGTAAGCGCGTAGCCCAGCAGGCGGCCGCTGGCGTCGCGGCACAAGGCCTTGATGTCCCCGCCCTGCCCTTCGACGCTCCACACGCCTTCGGTGCCCCGTGGCGGTGGCGAGACCACCAGCGGGCACGCCGGGGTTTTTACCGTGACCGGCATCGGCCCGTAGTTGACCGCCGTGGCATTGCCCGCCAGGGTCTGGGCCAATGCGCGGGCGCAGCTCATCAGGGGCATGACGTACAGCAGGTTCAGGCCATCGACCTCGGCGCAGTCGCCCAGGGCGTAGATATTGGCGTGGGAGGTCTTGAGGTGGCGGTCGACCATGATCCCGCGATTGATTTGCAGGCCGGCCGCAGCCGCCAGGTCCACCCGTGGGCGCAAGCCAATAGCCGACACCACCAAGTCGCACTCAATCAGCGTGCCATCGGACAGGTGGGCTTCCAGCCCGTCAGCCGTGCGCTGCAGGCGGTTGAGCACCGGCCCCAGGTGGAAGCGCGCACCGAGGCCTTCGAGCCCGGCCTGTACCGCTGCAGCTGCCGCCGGGTGCAGCAGGGTCGGCATGACTTGCTCGCAGGGCGCCACCAGGTCGATGGTGTAACCGCCCAGGATCAGGTCGTTGGCAAATTCACAGCCGATCAGCCCCGCACCCAATAGCAGCACACGGCGCTTGCCGGCGGCGGCGTGGCGGAAGCGTGCATAGTCTTCCAGGTCGTTGATCGGGAAAATCAGTTCAGCAGCATCGCCCTCCACCGGTACCTGTACCGTCTGGGCACCCCAGGCCAGGATCAGGTCGCGGTAGGCCACCGCCTCCTCGCCGATCCACAGGCGCTTGTGACCGGGGTCGATCCCGCTGATTCGGGTATGGGTGCGCACTTCGGCCTTCAGTTGCTCGGCCATCGCGCCAGGGGTTGCCATGCTCAGGCCATCGGCATCCTTGTTTTTGCCGAAACCGGTGGAGAGCATGGGCTTGGAGTAGGAACGCCCGTCATCTGCTGTGATCAGCAACAGCGGGGTTTCGCTGTCGAGCTTGCGAAACTCCCGAGCCAGGTTGTAACCAGCCAAGCCCGTACCGATGATCACGACAGGTGCGCTCATTCCATTCTCCTTGTAGTACGTTTGTAAAATTCAGCGAATCAACCGATTTCGATCATTTCGAAATCCATTTTGCCAACGCCGCAGTCCGGGCACAGCCAGTCTTCCGGGACGTCCTGCCACGGGGTGCCTGGGTCGATCCCATCATCCGGCCAACCGTCTGCTTCGTTGTAGATCAGGCCGCAGACTACACATTGCCACTTCTTCATTACTTGTTTCCTCAGGGTCCAGGCTTACTGGCCGACAGTCGATAGATCCAGCATTGCCGTCCGGCTCAGGGCGTTTTGTACTGATCGGGGCGCCCAGATGCAAGCACGTTCGACCCAATGTCCCGGCGCAGCCCGGCAAAAATTCGGGTGACCATGGTAAGCTCGGCGCCTCATTAACTGCCAATAATGACTCCCCGTGCCGCATTCGATTGCCGTTCCCGATGCTTGCCAATGGCTGAACCAGAGCCTTCTGCACCCTCTGCCCGCGCCTCCTGCCCTCGACTGGCTGTTCGATGAGGGCTCACTGACCCGCCGCCTGACGCACCTGTCCAACGATGGTTTCAGCGTCACGCCACTGTTCGAAGGCTGGCAGCCCCTGCGAGACGACGAATGCGCCGCCCTCGACCTGCCAGCGGCCAGTATTGGCTGGGTACGCGAGGTGTATTTGCGCGGTCACGGCCAGGCCTGGGTGTTCGCCCGCAGCGTGGCGGCCCGTAGTGCCTTGCAGGGCGACGGCCTGCATATGGATGAGTTGGGCAGTCGCTCCCTGGGTGAGTTGCTGTTTTGTGACCAGGCGTTCACCCGCCAGGCCATCGAGGTCTGCCACTACCCACGCGCCTGGCTGCCGAAGGCGGATCAGGCCAATGGCTTATGGGCGCGACGCTCGCGCTTTGATCGCGGCGCGTTGAGTGTTCTGGTGGCGGAAGTGTTCCTGCCAAGCCTGTGGCAAGCGGTGCACCAATCTGCGGAGAATTGCTGATGTACCAGCGCCTGCTCCAATCCCTGAACCGCCTGAACCCACGGGCCTGGGACTTCGTTCAATTGACCCGGATGGACAAGCCCATCGGCATCTATCTGCTGCTGTGGCCCACCTTGTGGGCGCTGTGGATCGCCGGCAAGGGCTCGCCGTCGTTGAGCAATATCGTGATTTTTGTCTTGGGCGTGACACTGACCCGGGCGGCAGGTTGTGTGATCAATGACTGGGCTGACCGCAAGGTCGACGGCCATGTGAAGCGCACCGCGCAACGCCCGCTGGCGAGCGGCAAGATCAGTTCCAAAGAAGCCCTGGTGTTCTTTGCGGTGCTGATGGCCATCAGTTTCCTGCTGGTGCTGCTGACCAACACCGCCACCATCTGGCTGTCCCTGGGCGGCCTGGCGCTGGCTGTCAGTTATCCGTTCATGAAGCGCTACACCTATTACCCGCAGGTGGTGCTGGGCGCGGCGTTTTCCTGGGGCATGCCCATGGCGTTTACCGCCGAGACCGGCAGCCTGCCGGCCATTGCCTGGCTGCTGTATATCGCCAACTTGCTGTGGACGGTGGCGTACGACACCTATTACGCGATGACCGACCGCGATGACGATCTGAAAATCGGCGTCAAATCCACCGCGATCCTGTTTGGCGATGCCGATCGCATCATCATCCTCACCCTGCAGGGGCTGGCGCTGCTCTGCCTGCTGCTGGCGGGCTCGCGCTTCGAACTGGGTGGCTGGTTCCATCTGGGGCTAGTGGCGGCGGCAGGGTGTTTTGCCTGGGAGTTCTGGTACACCCGGGATCGCGACCGGATGAAATGCTTCAAGGCGTTTTTGCACAACCATTGGGCGGGATTGGCGATTTTTGTCGGGATTGTGGCCGACTACGCCTTCAGGTAATGCCCTGTACCTTGCCGGCGATGAGCATAGGTATCTACACAACTTTCAGAAACTGACGAACTCTCCTGTGGCGAGCGGGCTTGTCGGAACGCCGCATCGCCCGCGCTGGGCTGCGAAGCAGCCCAAAAAGCCCTCCACGTTTCTTCAGATAAACCGCGACGGCCGGGTTTAGGGCTGCTTCGCAGCCCAGCGCGGGCGATGCGGCGTTCCGACAAGCCCGCTCGCCACAACTGCGCTATCTGTGTGGATTTAGGCGTTGCGGCAAAGTTGTGTAGATACCTATGCGGCGATTAGGCCAGCAGCCCTGCGGTGATTTCAGGGCCGCCATCGCCGGCAAGCCGGCTCCTACAGGGGAGCTCAGGGTTTGGCGATCTTCCAGGCGCCATCCATTTTGCCGTCACCGGTCGCATCGCCAGCGTTCTTGTCGGCAATGAAGGTGTACAGCGGCTTGCCGTCATAGGCCCACTGGCTGGTGTTGTCGTCACGGGTGATGACGGTCCACTTGCCCATTGGCTTATCGGTGGACTCGGCCTTCAACGGCGGCCAGTTGGTGGCGCACTTGTCATTGCAGGCAGACTTGCCATCAGCATCCTTGGCGAAGGTATAGAGCGCCATCCCCTTGTGATCCACCAACATCCCGTCTTTAGTCATGGCGGGGTCTGCCGCGACAGCCAGTGTCGGCAGCGTCAACGCCGCCGTGACCAGCAGGGCTTTCCACGAAAAAATACGCTGAGTCATCAGAACCTTCCTTTTGCGGTTGTCAGGATTCGGACTCAAAGCGTAGTTCAGGACCAGGCCGATTGCGCAGGCCAGTAAAATACTGTCACACGACTGCAATAATTCCGTTATCTAATGCGGCGCAAGACAGTTAAATGACAAGAGGACTTAGCATGGTTGGCAGGAGCATTCTGATCGTTGACGACGAAGCGCCCATTCGCGAAATGATCGCCGTTGCGTTGGAAATGGCCGGCTATGACTGCCTGGAGGCAGAGAACTCCCAGCAGGCCCACGCCATTATCGTCGACCGCAAGCCGGACCTGATCCTGCTGGACTGGATGCTGCCCGGCACCTCCGGCATCGAATTGGCCCGGCGTCTCAAGCGCGATGAGCTGACCGGGGATATCCCGATCATCATGCTCACCGCCAAGGGCGAAGAGGACAACAAGATCCAGGGCCTGGAAGTGGGTGCCGATGACTACATCACCAAGCCATTTTCCCCACGGGAACTGGTCGCACGTCTGAAGGCCGTGCTGCGCCGCGCTGGCCCGACCGATGGCGAGGCACCGATTGAAGTCGGCGGCCTGCTACTGGACCCGATCAGCCACCGCGTGACCATCGACGGCAAGCCGGCCGAGATGGGCCCTACCGAATACCGCCTGTTGCAGTTCTTCATGACCCACCAGGAACGCGCCTACACCCGCGGCCAACTGCTGGACCAGGTGTGGGGCGGCAACGTGTATGTCGAGGAGCGCACCGTGGACGTGCATATCCGCCGCCTGCGCAAAGCCTTGGGCGATGCCTACGAGAATCTGGTACAAACCGTGCGCGGTACCGGTTATCGGTTTTCCACCAAAGGCTGAGCCAGCCCTATCCAGACTTAACAGCCGACAAGGACGCATGTTCAAGTGAATCAAAACTGGCATGGCACCCTGATCCGCCACATGCTCCTACTGGTCACCGGCTGCCTGTTGGTCGGCCTGATCAGCGGCTACTACGGCTGGAGCCTGGCCATCGGCCTGGGCCTCTACCTGGGCTGGACCCTCAAGCAATTGCTGCGCCTGCACGAGTGGCTGCGCCAGCACAAACCCGACGAAGCGCCACCCGACGGCTATGGCCTGTGGGGCGAGGTGTTCGACAGCATCTACCACCTGCAACGCCGCGACCAACGGGTACGCGGCCGCCTGCAAGCGGTGATCGACCGGGTCCAGGAGTCGACCGCCGCGCTCAAGGACGCGGTGATCATGCTCGACAGCGACGGCAACCTGGAATGGTGGAACCGCGCCGCCGAGACCCTGCTGGGCCTCAAGACACCCCAGGACAGCGGCCAGCCAGTGACCAATCTGGTGCGTCATCCGCGGTTCAAGGAATACTTCGAGCAGGACAACTACGAAGAAGCCCTGGAAATTCCGTCGCCCACCAACGACCGGGTGCGCATCCAGCTGTACCTCACGCGCTACGGCAACAACGAACACTTGATGCTGGTGCGCGACGTGACCCGCATCCATCAGCTAGAACAGATGCGCAAGGATTTCGTCGCCAACGTCTCCCACGAATTGCGCACGCCCCTGACCGTGATCTGCGGCTACCTGGAGACGCTGCTGGACAACGTCGAAGAGGTCAACCCGCGCTGGAGCCGCGCCCTGCAGCAAATGCAGCAACAAGGCTCACGCATGCAGACGCTGCTCAACGACCTGTTGCTGCTGGCTAAGCTGGAAGCCACCGACTACCCCTCGGACAACCATCCCGTGGCCGTACAGAGCCTGCTGCAGACCATCAAGAACGATGCCCAGGCCCTGTCCGGCGAACGCGGCCAGCACATCACCCTGGAAGCCGACCCGTCGGTGCTGCTCAAGGGCAGCGAGGGCGAGTTGCGCAGCGCTTTCTCCAACCTGGTGTTCAACGCCGTGAAGTACACCCAGGACAAAGGCACGATCCGCATCCGCTGGTGGGCCGACCAGCAGGGTGCACACCTGAGCGTGCAGGATTCGGGGATTGGGATCGACAGCAAGCATTTGCCACGCCTGACCGAGCGTTTCTACCGCGTCGACTCCAGCCGCAACTCCAACACCGGTGGCACCGGGCTGGGGCTGGCGATCGTCAAGCACGTGCTGTTGCGCCATCGGGCCCGCCTGGAAATCAGCAGCGTACTGGGACATGGCAGCACTTTTACCTGCCACTTTGCGCCGACCCAGGTCAGCCGCTCGCAGGCAATTGCGGCGAAGGAATAATCTGAAGCTATCCCCCTGTGGCAAGCCCGCTCGCCACCACAGGACTATCTGCTTGGTTCTATCGCATCCCAAATAAGCCCTATGCAGCATGCATTCGCGCCCCCACCCGGCAGCCGCCACTAGGCAAGCGCCCCTTCAGCCGCTACATTGCCTGACTTGTGCCCGCCCTTGAGGCACAGCCATCACCCCTTTTTGAATACACGGAACCCGCAAAACCCCATCATGGACCCTTCCCCTGGTATCACCCTCGCGACACTCTTCGCCGATTTCGGCATGATTCTTTTTGCACTGATCCTGGTACTGCTCAACGGTTTCTTCGTTGCGGCGGAATTTGCCATGGTCAAACTGCGCTCCACCCGGGTCGAGGCCATCGCCCACACCAACGGCTGGCGCGGGCAGATCCTGCGCACCGTACACAGCCAGCTCGACGCGTATCTGTCGGCCTGTCAGTTGGGTATCACCCTCGCCTCCCTGGGTTTGGGCTGGGTCGGTGAGCCGGCTTTTGCGCACATCCTGGAGCCGTTGCTGGGGGCCATGGGCGTCGAGTCGCCTGAAGTCATCAAGGGCGTGTCGTTCTTCGCCGCCTTCTTCGTGATTTCGTACCTGCACATCGTGGTCGGTGAGCTGGCGCCCAAGTCCTGGGCCATTCGCAAGCCCGAGCTGCTGTCGCTGTGGACCGCGGTGCCGCTGTACCTGTTCTACTGGGCGATGTACCCGGCCATCTACCTGCTCAACGCCAGCGCCAACGCGATCCTGCGCATCGCCGGCCAGGGCGAGCCCGGCCCCCATCACGAGCACCATTACAGCCGCGAAGAGCTCAAGCTGATCCTGCACTCCAGCCGTGGCCAGGACCCGAGCGACCAAGGCATGCGCGTGTTGGCCTCGGCCGTGGAAATGGGTGAGCTGGAAGTGGTGGACTGGGCCAACTCCCGGGAAGACCTGGTGACCCTGGACTTCAACGCGCCGCTCAAGGAAATCCTCGCGCTGTTCCGCCGCCACAAATTCAGCCGCTACCCGGTGTACGACCCCGTGCGCGGTGAGTTTGTCGGCCTGCTGCACATCAAGGACCTACTGCTGGAACTGGCGGCCCTGGATCATATTCCCGAGTCGTTCAACCTGGCCGAGCTGACCCGCCCATTGGAGCGCGTGTCGCGGCACATGCCGCTGTCGCAGTTGCTGGAGCAGTTTCGCAAAGGCGGCGCGCACTTTGCCCTGGTTGAAGAAGCCGACGGCAA
This sequence comes from Pseudomonas sp. DTU12.1, assembly GCF_009873475.1. Classification (NCBI taxonomy): domain Bacteria; kingdom Pseudomonadati; phylum Pseudomonadota; class Gammaproteobacteria; order Pseudomonadales; family Pseudomonadaceae; genus Pseudomonas; species Pseudomonas sp. DTU12.1. Next base: position 51,600 of record NZ_CP045254.1, read on the forward strand.
TATCATCGGCTACCTGACCATGGAAGACGTGCTGGAAGTGCTGGTGGGCGATATCCAGGACGAACACCGCAAGGCCGAGCGCGGCATCCTCGCCTACCAGCCGGGCAAGCTGCTGGTACGTGGTGACACACCACTGTTCAAGATCGAGCGCCTGCTGGGCATCGACCTGGACCACATCGAGGCCGAAACCCTCGCCGGCTTGATCTACGACACCCTGAACCGGGTGCCGGAAGAGGAAGAAGTGCTGGAAGTGGAAGGCCTGCGGATCATCATCAAGAAGATGAAAGGCCCGAAAATCGTCCTGGCCAAAGTACTGATGCTCGACTAGGGCACACCCCCTGTAGGAGCGAGCTTGCTCGCGAAGGACGTTAACGATAACGCTGGGATCCTGACACCCGGCAGCGCCCTCAGGTTTTTCGCGAGCAAGCTCGCTCCTACAAAAGCCTTACCGCGTGCCCGACGCAAAGTTGGGCAACGCCTGTACCGGTTGCGTGAACTCATACGGAATCGACACCCATCCCGCCCCCGTATCGCGCTGCACCACAAAATGCAGGTGTGGCCCACTGCTGTTGCCGGTATTGCCCGACAGCGCCAACGGGCTGCCCACCGCTACCCGCTGCCCTTCCCTGACACTGACCGACCCCAGCTTGAGGTGCAGATACACACTCTGGGTGCCGTCATCGTGCAACACCCGCACGAAGTTGCCCGACGGGTCACTGCCCCGCCCCGATTGGCTGTTCTCCGTTTTCACCACGACCCCGCCCCGCGCAGCGATGATCGGCGTGCCTTCGGGCATGGCGATGTCCATGGCGTAGCGGCTCTTGACGTCAGAGTGGCTGAACGTGCCGCCAGGGCCCTGGGTCAGGCGAAACGGCCCGCCGCGCCAGGGCAGCGGGTAACGCTGCAACTGCGCTGGCCGCAGGTTACGCAGCGGCTGGGGATCAAGCACCTGGCGCTTCACCGGCACCGCACGGCGCTCCTGGAACACAAACGCTTGGGCGCCAGGGGTCTTCTGGTCGCTGAAAAACACCACGCCACGGGCATCGGTGGAACGATAGAGGGTCATGGCCAGGGTCGATGAAGCGACTGCGCACAGGCCACAAAACAACAGAAAACGCACAAGCATCGGATAAACCTGCCAAGTATGACTGACCGGCAGGCTAGCAAGGGTTCATGACACTGTTGTGTGGACCGACGCCCCTGTAGAAGCCGGCTTGCCGGCATCTACAGGGATCAGGGGGTTGGTTCAGGCACCCGGCACAAAATGCTTCTGCGCTGTGCCTCGGGCGATCAGGCGGGAGATGTAGTCGAGCTTCTGCGCGTCCTGGTCGATAAAGCGGAAGGTCAGTTGCAGCCAGTCGCTGTCGGGTCGCGGTTCGTAGGCGACGATCGCGTGCAGGTAGCCGTTGAGGCGTGCGGTTTCAGCGTTCTCGCCTTGCTCCAGGTCGAGCACTGCGCTTTCCAGCACTTGGGGCAGCACGTCGCCACGGCGCACCACCAACAACGCCTCCTTGATGCTCAGGCCCTTGATCACGCATTGCTGGGTGCCACTGGACAGGCGCAACTGGCCCTGGCCACGACCGCTGGCGGCCGAGGGTGCGGCGGCGGCCTGCACGGGCGGGCTGTTGAGCAGGCCTTTGCTCGGCGCGGCCACCGGGGCTGGCTTGACCGCTTCGGGCTTGCCGCCGGTCAGGGCGCTGAGGGAGTCGTTGCCAAAAGCCGAGTTCATCTTCGTCGGTGCGCTGGCCAGCAAGGCGTCGAGGCGCCCGATCTTGTTCAGGGCCTGCTTGACCTTGTTCAGCAACTGCTCGTTGGTGAACGGCTTGCTGACGTAGCCGGAGACGCCGGCCTGGATGGCCTGGACCACGTTTTCCTTGTCGCCGCGGCTGGTGACCATGACAAACGGCATGGACTTGAGCTGCGGCTGCTCACGGCACCAGGTCAACAATTCCAGGCCCGACATTTCCGGCATTTCCCAGTCGCACAGCACCATGTCGAAGGTTTCGCGCATCAGGATGGCCTGGGCTTTTTTGCCGTTTACCGCATCTTCAATCTTGATACCGGGGAAGTAGTTACGCAGGCACTTCTTCACCAGGTCGCGAATAAACGAGGCGTCATCCACCACCAATACACTGACTTTACTCATCGACCCTTCATCCTCTCAAAACCCCGGCAAGCAAAATGCTTAACTGATGGCATTTTGCCAAAAACTCGTCAGTCACGCCGGGACTTTATGGCTGCCCGCAGCGCAAAACTCATACGCCACAAACGCAAACGCCCGACCAGAGGCCGGGCGTTTATTTCTCGGGCAATCTTACTTATCGTCAGATTCGTCCGGAACATTAGGGATTTGATCGGCTGTGCCTTCAACTTCGGCTTTCATGCGCTTGAGGCCCATGTGCCGCACGTCGGTGCCGCGTACCAGGTAGATGACCAATTCCGAGATATTGCGCGCGTGGTCGCCGATCCGTTCCAGGGAGCGCAACACCCAGATGATGCTCAACACCCGCGAGATGGAGCGCGGGTCTTCCATCATGTAGGTCGCCAGCTCACGCAGGGCTGTCTTGTATTCGCGGTCGATGATCTTGTCGTACTGGGCCACCGACAACGCCAGGTCGGCGTCGAAACGGGCAAAGGCATCCAGCGCATCGCGGACCATGTTGCGCACCTGGTCGCCGATGTGACGCACTTCGACATAGCCGCGCGGCGCTTCGCCTTCTTCGCACAACTGGATGGCGCGACGGGCGATCTTGGTGGCTTCGTCACCGATACGCTCCAGATCGATCACCGACTTGGAAATGCTGATGATCAAACGCAGGTCGGACGCCGCCGGCTGGCGACGGGCGAGGATGCGCAGGCATTCCTCGTCGATGTTGCGCTCCATCTGGTTGATCTGGTCGTCGATCTCGCGCACTTGCTGGGCAAGGCCCGAGTCGGCCTCGATCAGCGCGGTCACCGCATCATTGACTTGCTTCTCCACCAGCCCGCCCATGGCCAGGAGGTGGCTGCGCACTTCCTCAAGCTCGGCGTTGAACTGCGCGGAGATGTGGTGGGTAAGGCCTTCTTTGCTAATCATGTTGGCGTCCTTGGAGCGTCCGGTAAGGTGCGGAGAACCGCAGCGTCAGTGCAATCAGAACCACAGCTTCCTAGCCGTAGCGACCGGTGATGTAGTCTTCGGTCTGCTTCTTCGCCGGATTAGTGAACAGGGTGTCGGTGTCACCGAACTCCACCAGTTTGCCCATGTACATGAACGCGGTGTAGTCGGAAACCCGCGCCGCCTGTTGCATGTTGTGGGTCACGATGACGATGGTGAACTTGGACTTGAGCTCGTAGATCAGCTCTTCGACTTTCAGCGTCGAGATCGGGTCGAGTGCCGAGCACGGTTCGTCGAGCAGCAGCACTTCAGGTTCCACGGCGATGGTACGGGCAATCACCAGGCGCTGCTGCTGGCCGCCGGACAGGCCGAGGGCCGATTCGTGCAGGCGGTCCTTGACCTCGTCCCACAGCGCGGCGCCTTTAAGGGCCCACTCGACTGCTTCGTCGAGGATGCGCTTTTTGTTGATGCCCTGGATGCGCAGGCCGTAGACCACGTTTTCGTAGATGGTCTTGGGGAACGGGTTGGGCTTCTGGAACACCATGCCCACCCGACGACGCAGCTCGGCCACGTCTTCGCCCTTGCGGTAGATGTTGCTGCCGTAGAGGTTGATCGCGCCTTCCACACGGCAACCGTCCACGAGGTCGTTCATGCGGTTGAAGGTGCGCAGCAGCGTGGACTTGCCGCAGCCCGAGGGGCCGATAAAGGCGGTCACGCGCTGCTTGGGGATGTTCATGCTGACGTCGAACAACGCCTGCTTCTCACCGTAGTACAGGCTCAGGCCCGGGACTTCGATGGCTACGGTTTCTTCGGCCAGGCTCAGGCTTTGCTTGTCGCGACCCAGGGCTGACATGTTGATGCCGTGGGAATGGGTTTCATGTTGCATGGGATGCTCCCTGTGCTACCAATTCGTTTCGTTGAACCGCGGCTTCATAGTGGGCCTTGCGGTTTACCTCAAATCTGTTTCCAACTCGGTGCCCTGTGGGAGCGGGCTTGCTCGCGAAAGCGTCAGGTCAGAGACACCGCATTCGCGAGCAAGCCCGCTCCCACCTTGGGTCCGCGTTCAATTCAATCAGCTATCCAGCGCCTTGTATTTTTCGCGCAGGTGGTTACGAATCCATACCGCCGACAGGTTCAGCGTGGCGATCACCAGCACCAGCAGGAACGCGGTGGCGTACACCAGCGGACGTGCCGCCTCGACGTTGGGGCTCTGGAAGCCGACGTCGTAGATATGGAAGCCCAGGTGCATGATCTTCTGGTCCAGGTGCAGGTACGGGTAGTTGCCGTCCAGCGGCAGCGACGGTGCCAGCTTCACCACACCCACCAGCATCAGCGGCGCCACTTCACCGGCGGCGCGGGCCACGGCGAGGATCATGCCGGTCATCATCGCCGGGCTGGCCATGGGCAGGACGATTTTCCACAGCGTTTCCGCCTTGGTCGCGCCCAGTGCCAGGGAGCCTTCACGTACGGTACGCGGGATACGAGCCAGGCCTTCTTCGGTGGCCACGATCACCACCGGCACCGCCAGCAGCGCCAGGGTCAGCGAGGCCCACAACAGGCCCGGCGTACCGAAGGTCGGCGCCGGCAGGGCTTCGGGGAAGAACAACCGGTCCACCGAACCACCCAGCACGTAGACGAAGAAGCCCAGGCCGAACACACCGTAGACAATCGCCGGGACACCCGCCAGGTTGTTCACCGCGATGCGGATGATGCGGGTCAAGGTGTTCTGCTTGGCGTATTCACGCAGGTAGACCGCCGCCAGTACGCCGAATGGGGTCACGATCATCGCCATGATCAGGGTCATCATCACGGTGCCGAAGATCGCCGGGAAAATCCCGCCTTCGGTGTTGGCTTCACGCGGGTCATCGCTGAGGAATTCCCAGACCTTGCTGACATAGAAGCCCATCTTGGTCAGGGTGCCCATGGCGTTCGGCTGGTAGGCGTGCACCACGTGGCCGATGTTGATTTCAAGCTCTTTGCCGTTGGCATCGCGGGCCGTGAGGCTGTCGCGGTTGAACTGGGCGTGCAGGTCGGTCAGGCGTGCCTCGATGGCCTGGTAACGCGCATTCAGCTCGGCGCGGTCAGCATCCATGTCGGCCTGGGCGGCGGCGTCGAGCTTACCGCTGAGCTCCAGTTTGCGACCGTGCAGGCGGATACGCTCAAGACCTGCGTTGATCGCGCCAATATCGCTCTTCTCAAGGGTCTTGAGATCGGCGGCCAGCTTGTTCACCCGCTCAACCCGCGCCTGCAGCTCTGGCCAAGCAGCCTCGCCTTCGGCGACGACTTTGCCATCCTGCTTGACGTTGACCAGGGTGCCGTAGAAGTTGCCCCACTCACGACGCTCGATGGCCATCAACTCGACAGGCGTGGTCTGGTTGGTCAGCCACTCGCCGACGATCCACGTGAAGTCGTTGCCGTTCAAGTCACGGTTGCCGACCTTGATCAGCTCGCGGGTCATGAACTCCGGACCTTCGTCCGGCACCGGCAGGCCGGCGCTTTTCAGGCGCTCGCGCGGCACTTGTTCTTTCTGTACCACTTCGCCGATGACGATGTGGTTGGCCTGGCCCGGCACGTTGTAGTTGGCCTGGATCAGGTCGGCTGGCCAGAAGTGACCCAAGCCGCGCACGGCAATCACAGCCAGCAAACCAATGGTCATGATGACCGCGATGGCCACCGCACCACCGCTGATCCAGACGCCTGGGGCGCCGCTCTTGAACCATCCATTCAGGGAGTTCTGTTTCACAGACTTCTACCTTTCTTAAAGCGACGAGTATTTCTTGCGCAGACGCTGACGGATCAGCTCGGCGAGGGTGTTCATGATGAAAGTGAACAGCAGCAGCACCAGCGCCGAGAGGAACAGCACGCGGTAATGACTGCCGCCCACTTCCGACTCGGGCATTTCCACTGCGACGTTGGCTGCGAGCGTTCGCAGGCCTTCGAACAGGTTCATCTCCATGACCGGGGTGTTACCAGTGGCCATCAGCACGATCATGGTTTCACCCACCGCACGGCCCATGCCGATCATCAGCGCCGAGAAAATCCCTGGGCTGGCGGTCAGCAACACGACGCGGGTCATGGTCTGCCATGGCGTAGCGCCCAGGGCCAGGGAACCCAGGGTCAGGCCCCGCGGCACACTGAATACGGCGTCTTCGGCGATGGAGTAGATGTTCGGGATCACTGCAAAACCCATGGCCAGGCCGACAACCAGGGCGTTGCGCTGGTCGTAGGTGATGCCCAGGTCGTGGGAGATCCACATGCGCATGTCGCCACCGAAGAACCAGGTTTCCAGGTACGGGCTCATGTACAGCGAGAGCCAGCCCACAAACAGGATCACCGGGATCAGGATTGCGCTTTCCCAGCCATCCGGTATCCGCAGGCGGATCGACTCAGGCAACCGGCTGAAGATGAAGCCGGCCAGCAGGATGCCAATCGGCAGCAGCATCAGCAGGCTGAAAATCCCCGGCAGGTGGCCTTCGACATACGGCGCCAGGAACAGGCCGGCGAAGAAGCCGAGGATCACGGTTGGCATCGCTTCCATCAGCTCGATCACCGGCTTGACCTTGCGGCGCAGGCTCGGGGCCATGAAGTATGCGGTATAGATTGCCGCGGCAATGGCCAGTGGCGCAGCCAGCAGCATCGCGTAGAACGCGGCCTTGAGCGTACCGAAGGTCAGTGGCGCCAGGCTCATCTTGGGTTCGAAGTCGCTGTTGGCAGCGGTCGATTGCCAGACGTATTTAGGCTCGTCGTAGTTTTCGTACCAGACCTTGCTCCACAACGCGCTCCAGGACACTTCCGGGTGCGGGTTGTCGAGCTCCAGCGGCTGCAGCTTGCCGCCGGCTTCAACGATCACACGGTTGGCCCGTGGCGACATGCCAAAGATGCCCTGGCCTTCGACCACAGGGTCGACCAGCAGGGTGCGGTGCGCGGTGCTGTGGAACACACCGAACTTGCCGGAGGCATCGAGGGCGACGAAGCCTTTGCGACGCTCTTCGGCGGTGATTTCAACGATAGGCGTGGTGCCCATCTGGAAGGTGCGGATCTGCTTGAAACGTTGCTCGCCATCCGGATCGCGGGCCATGAACCACTGGGCCAGGCCACCCTTGGAGTTACCGACGATCAACGAGATACCGCCTACCAACTGGGTGCTGGCGGTGATTTCGGCGTTGCCATCTTCCAACAATTTGTAGCGACCGTTGAGGCTGTTGTCCCGCAGGCTGAACACATCGGCCAGGGCGCGGCCGTTGATCACATACAGCCATTGCTGGCGCGGATCGACGAAGATCGCTTTCACCGGCTCAGTCATTTGCGGCAGTTCGATACGCTTCTGCTCGCTGACAACTTCGCCGGTCATCATGTTTTCTTCGCGGCTCACCGACAGCACGTTCAGGTGCGAACCAGCAGAACCGGCAATGATCAGCGAGGTGTCGGTGGCATTGAGGGCCACATGCTCCAGCGGCCGACCGCCGTCATCGAGCACCATCGGCGTTTCGCCGTATGGATATTCGATCTCGGGCGAGATGGTCTTCTTGCCGTCCGGGTAGGTCACTTTATAAGAGTGGCGGAACACCAGGGACTGGCCATTGGACAGGCCGAGGATCACCAGCGGGCTGCCTGGCTGGTCTTCACCGATGGACACCACACTGGCGCCGGCTGGCAGGGCCAGGTCGACACGCTTGAGTTCAGCACCGGTCTCGACACTGAAGAACAATGCCTGGCCCTTGTCGGAAACCCGCATGGCCACCTGGTTCTGTTCTTCCAGCGAGATCAGCAACGGCTTGCCGGCATCCTGCATCCAGGCCGGAGTCAGGGCCTCGCCCTTGGTCAGGCTGGCACCCTGGAACAGCGGCGCGACCACGTAGGCCAGGAAGAAGAAAATCAGGGTGATAGCGCCGAGGACGGCGAGACCGCCGACCAGCACGTACCAACGGGTCAGGCGATCCTTGAGCGCGCGGATGCGGCGCTTGCGTTGCAGCTCAGGCGTATTGAAGTCAATGCGCTTGGGAGGAGAAGTCGTCGTCATGGTGGAATTGGCCAGATCATTCATGCGCACACCCTAGCGATCCTGTATGACAGAAAGATGACAATGCAGTGACGCAAGAAATCCGCCGCATAGCAGGGCTGGCAGCGGACCGAAAAATTAGGAGTTTCTGTAGGAGCGAGCTTGCTCGCGAAAAACGTCAAGGCACCGCGTTGACTCAGGGACGGCGCGTGATCGTTAACGCTTTTCGCGAGCAAGCTCGCTCCTACAGAAAAGGCCGGCTTTACCCGGCCCCGTAGCTTATTTGCCTTCTTTCAGGCCCAGCTCAATCAGTGTCTTTTCGACCACTTTAGCTGGCAGTGGGATGTAGCCGTCCTTGACTACAACTTCCTGGCCCTGCCTGGACAGAACCAGTTTCACGAACTCGGCTTCCAGCGGGGCCAGAGACTTGCCCGGGGCTTTGTTGATGTACACGTAGAGGAAGCGCGACAGCGGGTACTTGCCGTTCAGGGCGTTCTCTTCGGTGTCTTCGACGAACTCGCCGCCTTCTTTCTTGGCCAGGGCCACGGTTTTCACGCTGGCTGTCTTGTAGCCGATGCCCGAGTAACCGATACCGTTGAGCGAAGAGCTGATGGACTGCACGACCGAAGCCGAGCCTGGCTGTTCGTTGACGTTAGGCTTGTAGTCACCTTTGCACAGGGCTTCTTCCTTGAAGTAGCCGTAGGTGCCGGATACCGAGTTACGACCGAACAGCTGCACTGGCTTGTTGGCCAGGTCACCGGTCACACCCAGGTCGCCCCAGGTCTTGACGTCAGCCTTGGCGCCGCACAGGCGAGTCGACGAGAACACGGCATCGACTTGAGCCATGGTCAGGTGCTTGATCGGGTTGTCTTTGTGTACGAATACAGCCAGGGCGTCCACGGCCACCGGGATAGCTGTCGGCTTGTAGCCGTACTTCTGCTCGAAAGCCTGCAGTTCGTTGTCCTTCATCTTGCGGCTCATCGGACCCAGGTTAGCGGTGCCTTCGGTGAGTGCAGGCGGCGCGGTGGAAGAACCGGCGGCTTGAATCTGGATGTTGACGTTCGGGTATTCTTTTTTGTAGTTCTCGGCCCACAGAGTCATGAGGTTGGCCAGAGTATCGGAGCCGACACTGGACAGGTTGCCCGATACACCAGAGGTCTTGGTGTAGGGCTTGATCGCAGGGTCAACAGCGGCGACCGCGTTGGCAGTGGCTACGCCAGCAGCGACAAAAGTCATTGCCGCCATCAAACGCTTCAGTTTCATGCCTTACTCCTAGCAGATAGGGATAGTTGGATCGGGGCCAAGTATCGGTAGGCCGTGTGAACACTCTATGTCTGGAATATGACAATTAGATGAAAGGCCAGTATTGGCAGCGCAAGTGGACACGGGAGAGGAGCTGAGTAAATGCGGGGGCGAGGCGAGGAATTGCGGTAATTCGGAAACACTCTGTAAACGTTGACTGCCTACAACACCTTGCCGGCGATGGAGCCCTTGAGTCTTACGCTGACCAAGGGACGCCATCGCCGGCAAGCCGGCGCCTACAGGTTCAGCGCCCGCGCTTCCACAGGTACCCGCCCACGACCATCCCCATCACACAGAGGATGGCAACGTAGTAAGCCGGGCCCATCGGGCTTTCTTTCATCAGCAGCGATACCACCAGCGGCGTCAGACCACCGAACACGGCGTAGGCAACGTTGTAGGAGAACGACAGGCCGCTGAAACGCACTACCGGCGGGAAAGCCTTGACCATCACGTAGGGCACCACGCCAATGGTGCCGACAAACAAACCAGTCAAGGCATACAGCGGGAACAGCCAGTCCGGGTGATCCAGCAGGCTGTGATACAGCGTCCACGAGGTCGCGAGCAGCAACGCGCAACCGGCGACCAGCACACGGCCCGCACCAAAACGGTCAGCCAGCGCGCCGGACGCGATACAGCCAAAGCTCAAGGTGACGATCGCCAGGCTGTTGGCCTGCAACGACACCGTCGGGCTGAAGTGGTAGATGGTCTGCAGCACCGTCGGAGTCATCAGGATGACAACGACAATGCCGGCCGACAGCAGCCACGTCAGCAACATCGACAGCACGATGGCGCCACGGTGGTCGCGCAATACCGCACGCAACGGCAACTCGGCCGCCAGGGTCTTGCGCTGCTGCATCTCGGCGAAGATCGGCGTTTCGTGCAACCAACGGCGCAAGTACACCGAAAACAGGCCGAATACACCGCCCAACAGGAACGGAATCCGCCAGGCGTAATCGGAGACCTGCTCCGGGGTGTAGGCCGTATTGATCGCGGTGGCGACCAGCGAGCCCAGCAAAATCCCGCCGGTCAGGCCGCTGGTCAGGGTGCCGCAGGCGTAGCCGATATGCCGTGGCGGTACGTGCTCGGACACAAACACCCACGCCCCCGGCACTTCGCCACCAATCGCCGCACCCTGGATCACGCGCATCAGCAGCAACAGGATCGGTGCCCACAGGCCAATCTGCGCGTAGGTTGGCAGCAGGCCCATGATCAGGGTCGGTACGGCCATCATGAAGATGCTCAGGGTGAACATCTTCTTGCGCCCCAGCAGGTCGCCGAAGTGCGCCATGATGATCCCGCCCAGCGGCCGCGCCAGGTAGCCGGCGGCGAAGATGCCGAAGGTCTGCATCATGCGCAGCCATTCAGGCATGTCGGCGGGGAAGAACAGCTTCCCGACCACCGTCGCGAAAAACACGAAGATGATGAAGTCGTAGAACTCCAGCGCACCGCCCAGGGCGGACAGCGACAGGGTCTTGTAATCGTTGCGGTTCAGCGGGCGGGCGGGCGGCGCAATGCTTGAAGGCACTGTGGTCATGGCAAGGCTTCTCTTATTAGGTCAGATCAGGAATCCGCAACGGCTTGGGTTTGGCCCGGCAGGTCCGGCAAGATAGCAAATTGCCCGGAAAAGCACAGTCTAAACGCCTGCACGGCGGTTGGCGCCAACTCGCAAAGTCACCCCCTTGCGAGGCCCGCCCGTTCCCTCTTCGAATTATTGTCGGGGACCGAAAACGCCAACAAATACTGGGGCGCCGGGTTCAAAATAAACAATGGTCAAACCCCTCAAGTTGCATGACTGTTTTGGCCATTTTATTGACGCCTGCCAAACCCTGTAGATAGATGTACAAAATCAGGACCCGGTGGTCGTCGTGCAGGCTATCGACCGATATACTCCCCACCTTGCACCGGCCTATCAGTGGAAGTTGCGCGAAAACGTCGTTGGCACCGGCCAGCCGATTTCGCAGAGTTTCCCTTCAGGCGCCTTTCGAAAAACGTGACGAACGTAGTATGTTCGGGGCTGAATCGTTTTTCCAAGACGGCTATTCACCGATTACATATTCCAAGAGTCACGGGTCAGAGGCACCCCCGGCATGATCGAACTCGAACAAGAAGATCCTATCCCGCAAGGCGATCTCGCCCTGCAAATCACCGCACTTCCCCGTGAAACCAACGGTTTCGGCGATATTTTCGGCGGCTGGCTGGTCGCGCAGATGGACCTGGCCGGCACGGCAATGGCCAGCAAGGTCGCCGGCGGCCGCGTGGCTACCGTGGCGATCGATCGCATGGCGTTCCTGGTTCCGGTGGCGGTGGGCGCGCAGTTGTCCTTCTACACCCAGGCCCTGGAAATCGGCCGCAGCTCGATCCAGATGATGGTCGAAGTGTGGAGCGATGACCCGCTGTCCAGCGAATGGCGCAAAGTCACCGAGGCGGTGTTTGTGTTCGTCGCCATTGATGGCAGCGGTCGCACCCGCTCGGTTCCGTCACGGGCGCGTTAAACCTCACGGCGGTTTGACGGTCCATTGCCCCATTGCCTGTCATTAAGAGAGCCCTGTATGCCTACGCCCCACGTTGAAACCGTGAAAATGGATGAGCTGGACTGCTGGCGCATCCGCCACAACGGCGCCGAAGTGCTGGTGGCCCAACAGGGTGCGCACGTCTTCAGTTACCAGCCGGCCGACGCAAAACCGGTGATCTGGCCCAACGACAAGGCGGTGTTCAAGCAAGGCAAAGGCATCCGTACCGGCGTGCCGGTGTGCTGGCCGTGGTTTGGTGTATTCGAGCGCAACCCGCAAAGCGTCAAGGCGATGCGCCAGAGCGACCAGCCGGCCGGCGCCCATGGCTTTGCGCGTACCGCCATCTGGACCTTGGTCGGCGTGCAAGACAATCGGGTTGAATTGGCGCTCATTGCGCCAGCGGGCGGTTTCCCTGGCTGGCCGCATCAGGTCGATCTGAACATGAGCCTGCTGCTGGACGAGCAACTGCATATCCGCCTGACCAGCCACAACCGTGGCACCGACACGGTGACGATCAGCCAGGCGCTGCACAGCTACTTCGCCGTCAGCGATGTGCGCAACGTGCAGGTCGAAGGCCTGGATGGGCTGGACTATATCGATACCGCCGACGGTTGGGCGACCAAGAAGCAATCGGGCCTCCTGCACTTCACTGCCGAGACCGACCGCATCTACCTCGACACCCCGGCCCAATTGAACATCGTGGATAACGACTGGCAGCGGCGTATCCAGCTCAACAGCGAAGGGTCGAAATCGACAGTGATCTGGAACCCCTGGACTGAACGCGCCAAGGCTTTCGATGACATGGCCGACGATGGCTGGCAGGGCATGCTGTGCATCGAGACGGCCAATGTGCTGGACGATGCAGTGGCGCTGGCACCGGGTGCGAGCCACACCATGGGCGTGAGCATCGCCAACCTGCCCCTGTAGACCCAATGTGTGCGGGCTTGCCCGCGATAGCGGTGGGTCAGTTAACGAAATGTCGACTGATACACCGCCATCGCGAGCAAGCCCGCTCCCACAGGGGGGGATTTGTGGCGCTGGTTACAGGTCTGACTCCTGCACCACCCGCACCACACCCGCGTCCAGCGCATACGCCGCATCCGCCAGGTCGTTGTTGACCGTCTCCACCTTCAACGTGCCGGTGACCCACAACGGCGTGTAGATATCATCGAGCTTCAAGCCCTTGGGATAGCGCACCAACACCAACTGGTTGGGCGGTGGCGGCGGCACGTGGATGCAAGCGCCCGGGTACGGCACCAGGAAGAACAGGGTACTGCGGCCCTTGGCATCGGTTTCCAGGGGCACCGGATAGCCACCCAGGCGGATGTGCTTGCCATTCATGGCGCCCACGGTCTTGGTCGAATACATCACGGCCGGCAAGCCCTTGCTCTGCTTCAAGCCACCCTTTTCGGTAAAGGTGCCCAGGGCCTCTGGGGAGTTGTGGTCGATATCCGGCATTTGTTCGAGGGCCTTCTGATCCGACTTGGGCATCAGTTCCAGCCAATCGGTTTCCGGCAGCTCAGCGGCGTGGGCCAGGCTTGAACCCAGCAAAAGGACAGTCAACAGGAGGCGGCGCATGAAGGGGCTCGGCAAATAAATACAGTGCCGGCATTCTAGCCCTCTGCGCCTGCGCAGCGCAGAGGGCTTGTCGCTAAATCATTTCTTTTTCAGCAGACCGTAGATCACCAGCAACACAATGGCACCGACCAACGCGCCAATGAAACCCGCGCCCTGGCCTGCCTGGTAGATACCCAGCGCCTGACCGCCATAGGTCGCCGCCAGGGAGCCGGCGATACCCAGCAGGATAGTCATGATCCAGCCCATGCTGTCGTCGCCTGGTTTCAGGAAACGCGCCAGCAGGCCGACGATCAAACCGATAAAGATGGTCCCAATGATACCCATGGCATTTCCCTCTGAATGAAAGTTAGCTGAAGCCTAGTCAGACTTTGGCATCCTGCAATCAGAGGATGGCGGTCACCAATGGTTCCCGCCAGCCCGTGGGTTATTGCGCTGCGATCAGCGCCTGCACCTTGGCAATCTGCGCGTCGAGTGTCGCGCGGTCCTTGCAACGCAAGTTGGCGTGACCGACCTTGCGCCCGACCTTGAAAGCCTTGCCATAGTGATGCAGGTGGCAGTCATCAATCGCAATGACCTGGTCAACCGGCGGCACCACGCCAATGAAGTTGAGCATCGCGCTCTCGCCGACCTTGGCCGTGGAACCCAGTGGCAAGCCCGCTACCGCCCGCAGGTGGTTTTCGAACTGGCTGCACTCAGCGCCTTCGGTGGTCCAGTGCCCGGAGTTGTGCACGCGCGGGGCGATTTCGTTGGCCTTGAGGCCACCGTCGACTTCAAAGAACTCGAACGCCATCACGCCGACATAATCCAGTTGCTTCAATACGCGGCTGGAATAGTCTTCAGCCAGGGCCTGCAACGGGTGATCGGTGCTGGCCACGGACAACTTGAGGATGCCGCTGTCGTGGGTGTTGTGCACCAACGGGTAGAAGCGGGTTTCGCCATCACGGGCGCGTACGGCCACCAGTGAGACTTCGCCGGTGAACGGCACGAAGCCTTCCAGCAGGCAGGCGACGCTGCCCAGCTCGGCGAACGTGCCGACCACATCGGCTTCGGTGCGCAAGACTTTCTGGCCCTTGCCGTCATAACCCAGGGTGCGGGTTTTCAGCACAGCCGGCAGGCCGATGCTGGCGACGGCAGCATCCAGGTCCGCCTGGGACTGGATATCGGCGAACGCCGGGGTCGGAATGCCCAGGTCCTTGAACATGCTCTTTTCGAACCAGCGGTCACGGGCAATGCGCAGCGCTTCGGCGCTTGGGTAAACCGGCACGAATTGCGACAGGAACGCCACGGTTTCAGCCGGCACGCTCTCGAACTCGAAGGTCACCAGGTCGACTTCATCGGCCAGTTGGCGCAAGTGGTCTGGGTCGCTGTAGTCCGCCCGCAGGTGTTCGCCCAGGGCCGCCGCACAGGCGTCCGGCGCCGGATCAAGAAACGCGAAGTTCATCCCCAGCGGAGTGCCCGCCAAGGCCAGCATGCGACCCAGTTGGCCGCCACCGATTACACCGATTTTCATCAATCAACAACCTCAGGCGATGCGTGGGTCTGGATTGTCCAGGACGCTGTCAGTCTGTTCGGCGCGGAATTTCTTCAGGGCCGCGTGGAACTGTGGATGCTTGGCGCCCAGGATACTGGCAGCCAGCAATGCCGCGTTGATCGCACCAGCCTTGCCGATCGCCAGGGTCGCCACCGGAATCCCGGCGGGCATCTGCACGATGGACAACAGCGAATCCACGCCCGAGAGCATCGACGACTGCACCGGCACACCGAGCACCGGCAAGTGGGTCTTGGCCGCACACATGCCCGGCAAGTGGGCGGCGCCACCGGCACCGGCGATAATCACCTCGATGCCACGGGATTCTGCTTCATCGGCATACTGGAACAGCAGGTCTGGCGTGCGGTGGGCAGAGACCACCTTCACTTCAAACGCAATGCCGAGCTTTTCCAGCATATCGGCGGTGTGGCTAAGGGTGGACCAATCGGACTTGGAGCCCATGATCACGCCAACCAATGCACTCATCGTCGTGCCTCTTCTCTCTGGGCGCCCGCAGGCGCGTCAAAAAACAACAAGCCACGCGGGAAATCCGGCGTGGCTTGTTGTACGAATTAAGGCCGGTTGGACCGGCCGAAGGCCGCGCAGTATACCGTAATAATGCAGATAAACAGCCCCTTGGGTGACCATCTGTCTTACACCTCAAACAGGCGGTTTTATTGACTTCCAGGTCAGCGAAAACACCACAAAATACTGTGGGAGCTGGCTTGCCTGCGATAGCGGTGTATCAGCTGACATTTCAGGCACTGACCCTCCGCCATCGCAGGCAAGCCAGCTCCCACATTTAACCGCGCTCAGCCGCCGGGGACTGCGCCGCGCCGCCTTCCAGCTTGCGCCACAACAACCGCACGTTCGCCTTGCGCACCAACGCACAGCGATACAACCGGATCTCCAGCGGCACATGCCACTGCGCCCCGCCGCACACCACCAGTTCACCCCGGGCCAGCTCGGCGCGCACGCTCAACTGTGGCACCCAAGCAATTCCCAATCCTTCCAGGGCCATGCTTTTCAGGCTATCGGCCATCGCGGTTTCGTAAATCGTGGTGAAGCGCAGGGCACGTTGGCGCAAGAGCAGATTGACCGAGCGCCCGAGAAACGCACCCGCACTGTAGGCCAGCAGCGGCACACTGCCCTCGCCCTCCAGGTCAAACAACGGCTTGCCATCGGCATCGGCGGCGCACACCGGGAGCATTTCGGTGTTGCCCAGGTGCAACGACGGGAAAATGTCCGGGTCCATCTGCATCGCCGCATCCGGGTCGTAGAACGCCAGCATCAGGTCGCACCCGCCTTCGCGAAGGGCATGCACGGCGTCGCCGACGTTGGTGGCCACCAGACGTGTGGCGATGTTCAGCCCTTCGTTGCGCAATTGCGCGATCCAGCGTGGGAAAAAGCCCAACGCCAGGGAGTGAGCGGCAGCCACTTGCATGACTTCGCCCTGGCCACCTTCCAAATGATGCAAATGGCGCAGTACTTCGCCCAATTGCTCGACCACCGTGCGCGCGGTGACCAAAAACAACTGCCCCGCCGCGGTCAGTTCGACGGGCGTGCGTGAACGGTTGACCAACGTCAGCCCCAGGGCCGCCTCGAGGCTGCGGATGCGTCGACTGAAGGCCGGCTGGGTGACGAAGCGCCGCTCCGCTGCCTGGGAGAAGCTGCGGGTGGCCGCCAGGGCGCTAAAGTCTTCCAGCCATTTGCTTTCAAGGTTCATCTGATTCTCCAGGGCATGCACCATTTTGGCACACACGCCCGCCATGATAACCGGGTCACATCAACATTATGCCGTTTGTGCATAGGCCAGTGCTTAATAGCATTGGCCCAAAAACTCCCACAAGCCTAGCATTCACAGCGTTCCGGCCTAGCCCGGGTCCATATCGAGATGATTTCCGTCATGTCCTCCGCTGCATCATTCCGCACAGAAAAAGACCTGCTTGGCGTACTTGAAGTACCTGCTCAAGCGTATTACGGCATCCAGACCCTGCGAGCTGTGAATAACTTCCGTCTCTCCGGCGTTCCGATTTCGCATTACCCGAAATTGGTGGTCGGTCTGGCAATGGTCAAGCAAGCCGCCGCAGATGCCAACCGCGAGTTGGGCCAGCTCAGCGAAGCCAAGCACGCTGCCATCAGCGAAGCCTGCGCCCGCCTGATCCGCGGTGACTTCCACGAAGAGTTCGTGGTGGACATGATTCAAGGCGGCGCTGGCACTTCAACCAACATGAATGCCAACGAAGTCATCGCCAACATCGCGTTGGAGGCCATGGGCCACAACAAGGGCGAATACCAATACCTGCACCCCAACAACGACGTGAACATGGCGCAGTCGACCAACGACGCCTACCCGACCGCGATCCGCCTGGGTCTGCTGTTGGGCCATGACGCGCTGCTGGCCAGCCTCGACAGCCTGATCCAGGCGTTCGCCGCCAAAGGTGTCGAGTTCGGCCACGTCCTGAAAATGGGCCGCACCCAACTGCAAGACGCCGTGCCGATGACCCTCGGCCAGGAATTCCGCGCCTTCGCCACCACCCTGGGTGAAGACCTGGCACGCCTCAAAACCCTGGCTCCGGAGCTGCTGACCGAAGTCAACCTGGGCGGCACCGCCATCGGTACCGGCATCAACGCCGACCCGCGCTACCAGGCCCTGGCCGTACAACGCCTGGCCACCATCAGCGGCCAGCCGCTGGTACCGGCGGCCGACCTGATCGAAGCCACCTCCGACATGGGCGCTTTCGTGCTGTTCTCCGGCATGCTCAAGCGTACCGCGGTGAAGCTGTCGAAGATCTGCAACGACCTGCGCCTGCTGTCCAGCGGCCCACGTACCGGGATCAACGAGATCAACCTGCCAGCGCGTCAGCCAGGCAGCTCGATCATGCCCGGCAAGGTCAACCCGGTGATCCCGGAAGCCGTGAACCAGGTAGCGTTCCAGGTCATCGGTAACGACCTGGCCCTGACCATGGCGGCCGAAGGCGGCCAGCTGCAACTGAACGTGATGGAGCCGCTGATCGCTTTCAAGATCTTCGACTCGATCCGCCTGCTGCAACGCGCCATGGACATGCTGCGCGAGCACTGCATCGTCGGCATCACCGCCAACGAAGCCCGCTGCCGCGAACTGGTGGAGCACTCCATCGGCCTGGTCACTGCGCTGAACCCGTACATCGGCTATGAAAACGCCACCCGCATCGCGCGTATCGCCCTTGAAAGCGGCCGCGGCGTGCTGGAGCTGGTGCGCGAAGAAGGCTTGCTCGACGACGCCATGCTCGACGACATCCTGCGCCCAGAAAACATGATTGCCCCGCGTCTGGTGCCTTTGAAGGCCTGAACGCATGTAGCACCGCTCACCAGGTTGAGGGACTAGACACCTCTCACCCTTTTGAGGGCTTGAAGACTTGCTCTTCAGGCCCTTTTTTTTGCCTTTTTTAACGCCTGCCCCCTGTAGGAGCGAGCTTGGCTCCGGGCGGCGTTCCGACGAAAAACCCGAGACCGCCGCGCTTATCCAGGAAGCCCGCGTTTTCGTTAACGTTCTTCGCGAGCAAGCTCGCTCCTACAACTACCTATATAGAAACGCACAGCTGCGTTTTATATATAAAACAAATAAGCCCCTTCGTAACTTCTCCGCGTTACCCGAAAAAGCACCGAGTTCTCGCAACTTCCCAAAACATGCCCGGGCAGTGTGCAATTTCGTGCCATATAAGAACCAACGTTTCATATATGAAACATTAAGCCTGCAACTATTTATATCCAAACAACTGATATCAAAAGACATTTACTAAAAAACTGTAGGAAATAACCCCCTGGCATTGTTCATGCACTAAACGGCGTATCACCTATAAAACAGACCAGAGAACCTACCTGATGGCTGTGAAAGAGATGTACGCCGTGACGCCCCAATGGAATAACCCCGCTCTCAAGGAAGAGCTGGAGCCGACTGAAATTGAATTTCGCAATGTCGGTAAATGTTTCCCGGCCAAGGGTAAAGCGGACGCGCCCTTCGCCATTCGCGAGGTGAACTTCAAGATTCGCCGGGGTGAAGTGGTGTCGATCATCGGCCCATCCGGTTGTGGCAAGAGCACCATTTTGAATATGGGCTCGGGCCTGTACCGGCCCAGCGAAGGTGAAGTGTTCGTCGGTGGCGAGCCGGTCACCGGGCCCGTGCCGCAGGTCGCGTTCATGTTGCAAAAGGATCTGCTGATGCCTTGGCGCAGCATCCGCCGCAACGTGGAGCTGGGCCTGGAGATCCAGGGCGTGCCCGCCGCCACCCGGCAGAAGGTGGCCCTGGACCTGCTCGACCGCTGCCACCTCAACGGTTACGCCGATCACTACCCGTTCCAGCTCTCCGGCGGCATGCGCCAGCGCGCCGCCCTGGCTCGCACCCTGGCCATCGACCCACAGGTGCTGTTCCTCGACGAGCCGTTTTCGGCCCTCGATGCCCAGACCAAGATGATCCTGCAACAGGACATGGCACGGATGCTGTTCGACGAAAAGAAGACCGCCCTGTTCATCACCCATGACCTGATCGAAGGCATCGCCATGTCTGACCGCTTGCTGGTCATGAGCGCGCGCCCCGGCACGATCATCGAAGAAATCAGCATTGACCTGCCGTTTCGCGACAACCCCCTGGAGCGCCGCAAGCTGCCGGAAATCGGCCCGCTGGTAGGCCGCCTGATGGAGTTGCTCCAGGTCGGCGCCGACACCGAACTGCACTGATCACCGCCCTTGCGGCCCCCAACCGATTCAGGAGTTCCCATGCTCAAGTCTCTGTTTCAACGTCTTTGCGCCCTCAGCCTGGGCCTCGGTATGGCCTGCGCCGCCCAGGCACAGCCGACCAAGGTCACTTACCTGCTGCCGGCGCCGCCCAACTCGCCCGCGTTCGCACCGTGGATCATCGCCAAAGAAAAGGGCTACTACACGGCCCAGAACCTGGACCTGACCTTTATCGCCGCCAAAGGTGGCGTGGACGTGGCCAAGCAGATCGGCGCCGGTAACGCGCTGATCGGCGGCGCCATCGGTGACACGCCGATCGTGGTGCGGGCCAATGGCATCCCGGTGCGCGCCGTGGCGGTGCTGGGTGACGGCGGGGTGACGATGATCGCCACCAATGCCAAGGACAACATCAACAGCATCAGCGACCTCAAGGGCAAGACCATGACGGTGATGTCGTACTCCGACACCACTTACTACGCCCTGCTCGCCTCGCTGCGCAAAGCCGGGCTGGGCAAGAACGACGTGGACATCCAGGCCGCCGGCCCCGCCGGGGTCTGGCAGCTGTTCTCCGCCAACAAGGCCCAGGCCATGGCCGGCGTACCGGACTGGGTGATCAATGCCCAGGAAGCCGGGGTGCAGATCAAGCTGATCCCCCAGGACCAGATCTTCGAAAGCATGGCCCAGGCGATTCTCGCCTCGGACGACGCCATCAAGAACCAGCCCCAGGTTGTGCGTGGCGTGGTGCAGGGCACCCTGCAAGGCATGCGCGACATCATCCAGGACCCGCGCGCCGCCGCCGTGACCTTCGCCAAGGCGGTACCGGCCTACGCCGGCAAGGAAGACTCGCTGGAGAAGATCTTCAAGCTCTACGTCGAACACGTCTACGCCAAGCAAGCCGTGCTCGGCCACATCGATCCGGAGCATCTGGACAAGGTGCGCCAGTTCTATGTCAGCGAAGGCATCGTCACCCAGGCGACCCCGCTTGAAGAGCTCTTCACCAACCAATTCGTCGACAGCCCGGTCGCCGCACAGTGAAGCACCGGGACATTGAGGTACGCACACGATGAAAAACAACAACTCCGTGCTCGGTAGCGTCGCGCTGCTGATCCTGTTCCTGGTGCTGTGGCAATGGGGTCCGGGCCTGCTCGGCATGCCCGAGTTCGTCATGCCCAAACTCAGCCGCGTGGCCCAGGAAAGCCTGGTGATGTGGCAAACCGGCGGCCTGCTGCAACACACCCTGATCACCGCCCTGGAGATCGTCGTCGGCTTCGCCCTCGGCGCCCTGCTGGGGGTGATGATCGGCGTATCACTGGGCCTGTCGCCGGCCGCCGAAGCCATGTTGTCGCCGTACATCCTGGCGTTGCAGATCGCCCCCAAAGTCGCCTTTGCGCCGCTGTTCGTGATGTGGCTGGGCTACACCATCTACCCGAAGATCCTGATCGCCATCCTGATTGTGTTTTTCCCGGTGATGATCAACGTGCTCTCGGCGATCCGCACCGTCGACCCGGACATGATCAACCTGGTACGCACCATGAACGCCAGCCGCTGGCAGATCTTCCGCCTGGTGGAGTTCCCGTCGGCCATGGCCGCACTGTTTTCCGGCCTGCGTATCGCCTCGACCCTGGCGGTGATTGGCGTCACCGTCGGTGAGTTGGTGGGCGGCAACCAGGGCCTGGGCTTCTTGCTGGTGGACGCCGAGGGCCAGGGCAACACCGCCGGTGTGTTCGTCGCCATTGTGGCGCTGACCCTGATTGGGGTGATCGCCTACGGTGCGGTGGTGTGGGCGGAAAAACGCGTCCTGCACTACATGCCCAAAGCCATGTTGAGCACTCAATGATGAGCGGCCATGACCTTTTGCTTGCAGGCCGCCGCGTGCTGGTCACCGGCGGTGCCCGTGGCCTGGGCTATGCCTTTGCCCAGGCCATCGGCCAGGCCGGCGCCCGCGTGGTGATCGCCGATGTGCTGCACGAACGTGTGCAGCAGGCCGCCGCCGAATTACGGGCGCTGGGCCTTGACGTACAGGCCGTGACGGTGGACCTGGCGCAACCCGCATCGATCCAAGCCTGTATCGACGCGACGATCAGCCTGCTCGGCGGCCTCGACGGCCTGGTCAACAACGCCTCGATCACCAACTCCGGCGGCAAGAGCTGCGAAGAGCTGAGCATCGACACCTGGGACCAGGTGATGCAAGTCAACGTGCGCGGCACCTGGCTGATGACCACCGCCTGCCTGCCGGCCCTGCGCGCCAGCGGCCAGGGCGCCATCGTCAACCTGGCCTCGGACACCCCGCTGTGGGGCGCGCCGAACCTGTTGGCGTATGTCGCCAGCAAAGGCGCAATCATCGCCATGACCCGCAGCCTGGCGCGGGAACTGGGCAGCGACAACATCACCGTCAACGCCATCGCCCCCGGCCTGGTGCTGGTGGAAGCCACCGCCTACGTGCCCGAGGCGCGCCACCGTTTGTACAACGACCAGCGGGCCCTGCAGCGCCCGCAATTGCCCGAAGACGTCAGCGGCGCCGTGCTGTTCGCGCTGTCCGACCTTGCCCGCTTTATCACTGGACAAACCCTGCCGGTCAACGGCGGGTTCGTCATGCCTTGATCTGGAGACTGTCATGACTGATCTATCTGCCCAAAACGACACCCCAAAAAGCTGGGATCGCCCTGCCGGCGCCAGCCTGGAAAGCTGGATGAGCACGCGTATCGCCCGCTACGAGACGCGCAAGTACGACTGGGATGCGCTGAAGTTCCAGGCCGACTACGACCCCAAGTTCCGCCGCGCGCAAATGCGCTACATCGGCACCGGCGGTACCGGCATCAGCACCGACATGAACACCATCCCGTCGGAGCACTTCACCTTTTCCACCATGGTCATCCCGGCCGGCCACGAAGGCCCGCCACACCTGCACATTGACGTCGAAGAAGTGTTCTTCGTGCTGCGCGGCAAACTCAAAGTGGTGCTGGAAAAGGACGGCGAACGCTTCGAAACCATCCTCACCGACCGTGACGTGATTTCCGTGCCGCCTGGCGTGTACCGCGAAGAGATCAACATCGGCGACGAAGACGCGCTGATGTGCGTGATGCTCGGCGCGAAAAAGCCGATCACCCCGACCTATCCGCCAGAGCACCCTCTGGCCTCTATCAAGCGCGGGTAAGCCCATGTTGCCAGGACTCACTCAAGCCGCGCCGACGGCCCACCTGCAAGCCCAACTGCAGCGCGATTTCCCCCAGCAGCTGGTCGCCTCAGCAGGTGGCCAGCAGGCCCTGCGTGTCTGTGGCACGGGGCCTGCGGTGGTGTTGCTGCACGGCATCGGCTCCGGGGCGGCGTCCTGGCTGCAGGTGGCACAGCATCTGGCGGCCCAGGCTCGGGTCATCGCCTGGGATGCACCGGGTTATGGCGACTCCAGCCCCCTGGAGTCGCAAGTGCCCAAGGCCGAGCAATACGCCGCGCGCCTGGTGCAGATGCTCGATGCGCTGCAGGTGGATGAGTGCGTGCTGGTCGGCCATTCCCTGGGCGCGCTGACCGCCCTGGCATTGGCCCGCAGTGCCCAGGCCAAACGCGTGAGCCGCCTGGTGCTGATCAGCCCCGCTCGCGGCTATGGCGCGCCCGAACGTAGCCCGCAGCGCCAGCAAGTACGCCAGCAACGCCTGGACAACCTGCAACGCCTGGGCATCGCCGGGCTGGCCGCACAACGCAGCGCGCACATGCTGTCACCCCGTGCCCAGCCCGAAGCACTGGCCTGGGTCCACTGGAACATGGCGCGCCTCAACCCGCTGGGTTATCGCCAGGCCATCGAATTGCTGTGCGGCGACGACCTGCTGCGCCACGGCCAACCAGCGATGCCCTGCGACGTGCATTGCGGCGAAGCCGACGCCATCACCACCCCCGACACCTGCCTGGGCGTGGCCAAGGCCCTGGGTGCCAGCTTCAACCTGATCGCCGACGCAGGCCATGCCAGCCCCATCGAACAACCGCTGGTGGTTGCCGGTCGCCTGGCCTACGCCCTCAAACAATCCCTGACAGGTAGAACCTTATGAACGACTCAGATCTGCTGAAGGATGCCCAGGACAAATACATCGTGCCGGGCCTGGAGCGCGGCTTGCTGCTGCTCTGCGAGTTCAGCCGGCGCAACCGCACCCTGACGGCGCCGGAGCTGGCACGGCGCCTGGCGCTGCCGCGCTCGACCATCTTCCGCCTGCTGACCACCCTGGAAACCATGGGCTTCGTCACCCGCAGCGGCAACGAATACCGCCTGGGCATGTCGGTGCTGCGCCTGGGCTTCGAGTACCTCGCGTCGCTGGAGCTGACCGAGCTGGGGCAGCCACTTCTGGCGCGGTTGTGCGACCGGGTGAACTACCCCAGCAACCTGGTGGTGCGCGACGGACGTTCCATCGTGTACGTGGCCAAGGTCTCGCCGCCTTCGGTGTTCTCCAATGCGGTCAACGTCGGCACCCGGTTGCCGGCCCATGCCACGGTGCTGGGGCGCATCCTCCTCGAAGACCTGTCCCTGGCCGAACTGCGCGAGCTGTACCCCGAGGAGCATCTGGAACAGCACTCCCATTGCACACCCAAAACCGTGATGGAGCTGTTCGACTTGCTCCAGGCCGACCGCCAACGCGGTTTTGTCAGCGGCGAAGGATTCTTTGAGTCGGCGATTTCCACAGTCGCCGCCCCCGTACGCGACCAGAGCGGCGACATCGTGGCAGCCCTTGGCGTGACCATCCCCACCACGCAAATCGGTCATGTGAATTTTGAAGAGCTGTTGACCCAGGTCCGGCGCAGCGCCGACGAGTTGTCGCGCCTGCTCAACTACAACGGCGGCGCCCACAGCGGCCAGCCCCGCGTCACTGCCTTGATGAGAGATTGAGATGAGCCTTTATCCATTGCAGGGCCGCACCGCAATCGTCACCGGAGGCTCCTCGGGCATTGGCCTGGCGTGCGTCGAACTGCTGCTGGAAGCCGGCGCCAGCGTCGCGTTCTGCGGCCGCGATGCAGAGCGCCTGCAACGCGCCGAAAACGACCTGCGCCAGCGTTTCCCCCAAGGCCAACTGCTGGCCCAGGTGTGCGATGTGCTCGATGGCGAAGCGGTCAACGCCTTTGCCAGCGCCAGCCAGGCCGCGCTTGGCGCCGCCAGCGTACTGATCAACAACGCCGGGCAAGGCCGGGTCTCGACCTTTGCCGACACCACCGACAGCGCCTGGACCGAAGAACTGAACCTGAAGTTTTTTTCGGTGATCAACCCGGTCCGTGCCTTCAAGCCCCAACTGCAAAACCAGGCCGACGCCGCCATCGTCTGCGTCAACTCACTGCTGGCCAGCCAGCCGGAGCCGCACATGGTCGCCACCTCGGCCGCCCGCGCCGGGATCAAGAACCTGGTGCGCTCGATGGCTACCGAATTCGCCCCCCAGGGCATCCGCGTCAACGGCATCCTGATTGGCCTGGTGGAATCCGGGCAATGGCGCCGGCGCTTCGAAGCGCGTGAAGAACGCGACCTCGACTGGGCGCAATGGACCGCCCGCCTGGCCCAACAAAAACATATTCCCCTGGGGCGCCTGGGCCTGCCGCTTGAAGCGGCCCGCGCGATCCTGTTTCTGGCCTCGCCTCTGTCGGCTTACACCACAGGCAGCCATATCGATGTATCCGGAGGCCTGTCCCGCCATGCGTAATGAAAACACTGTCACCGTGGGCGCTGCCATCACCGCCTTCCTCGAACAATGCGACGTCAAGGCCGCATTTGGCGTGATCTCGATCCACAACATGCCAATCCTCGATGCCTTCGCCGTGCGCGGCAACATCCGCTTTGTCATGGCCCGGGGTGAAGCCGGCGCCGCCAACATGGCCGATGCCTATGCCCGCACCACCGGAGGTCTGGGCGTGTGCCTGACTTCCACCGGCACCGCCGCCGGCAATGCCGCTGGCGCCATGGTCGAAGCACAGACCGCCGGCACGCCGCTGCTGCACATCACCGGGCAGATCGAGACGCCGTACCTGGACCAGGAGCTGGCCTATATCCACGAAGCCCGCGACCAGTTGAACATGCTCAAGGCGGTGTCCAAGGCCGCCTTCCGCGTGCGCAGCGTCGAGACCGCCATCAGCACCCTCAAGCTCGCGGTGCAGACTGCCCTCACCGCGCCCACCGGCCCGGTCAGCGTCGAGATCCCGATCGACATCCAGTCGACCTTTATCCCGATGCCCACCGACCTGTCGCCGCTGCCGATCCCGGTCGCCGTGCCGCCGCCGGAAGCCCTCGACCTGGTGGCCGCGCGCCTGGCCAATGCCAAGCGCCCAATGCTCTGGCTCGGTGGCGGCGCACGGCATGCCGGGCCGCAGGTCAAACGCCTGCTGGCGATGGGTGTGGGCGTGATCACGTCGACCCAGGGCCGTGGCGTGGTCAATGAAGACGACGAGCGTTGCCTGGGGGCCTTTTCGCAAAACAAGCGGGTCGAGCAGTTCCTGCAAACCTGCGATGCCCTGCTGATCGCCGGCTCACGCCTGCGCAGCAACGAGACCTTCAAGTACGCGCTCAAGCTGCCGCAGAACACCCTGCGCATCGACGCCAACCCGGCCATCGAAGGCCGCAGCTATGCCAGCGAACTGTTTATCTGCGGCGATGCAGCCCTGGCCCTGGCCGGCTTGGCTGATCGCCTGGAAGGCCGCCTGCACACCGACCCGCAGTTTCTCAGCGAACTCAAGGCCGTGCGCGAGCAGTCGCGCAGCCAACTGGTGGCGGACCTGGGACCGTACTCGGCGATGGTCGAGCAATTGCAGGCGAGCACCGGGCGCAACTTCTCCTGGGTGCGCGATGTGACCCTGTCCAACAGCATCTGGGGCAACCGCCTGCTCAACCTGTACCACCCGCGCGCCGGGGTGCACGCCCTCGGTGGCGGGATCGGCCAGGGTTTGGCGATGGGTATCGGTGCGGCCGTGGCAGCGGCTGAAACCGCGCCCGAGCGCAAGGTGTTTGCCTTGGCGGGCGACGGCGGGTTCATCCTCAACCTCGGTGAGCTGGCGACCCTGGTGCAGGAGCGCGCCAACCTGGTGATCCTGCTGATGAACGACCAGCGCTACGGGGTGATCCGCAATATCCAGGACGCGGTCTACGGCAGCCGCCATTGCTACGTCGACCTGCACACCCCGGACTACACCAAGCTCGCCGAATCCATGGGCCTGCGCCACGGCCTGGTCACCGACCTCAAGGACTTCGGCAAGGTGGTCGACAGCGCCCTGAGCCAGCCCGGCCCGTTCCTGCTGGAAGTGGACATGCTCAGCGTGGGCAACTTCGCCACCCAGTTCGCCGGCCCGCCCAACAGCGAAACCAAAGCCCAGAAGGCCACCGCCTGAGGATCGTCGCATGTTGCATATCACCATGATCGGCTGCGGCGCCATTGGCGTCGGCGTGCTGGAGCTGCTGGAGAACGATCCGCAGCTGTGCGTGGATTACGTCATCGCGTCCCAGGGCTCCGAAGCCCTGGTACGTCAGCGCCTGGCCAGTTTCAAACAGCCGCCGCAGGTGCTCACGGCATTGCCCGCCGACGCCCGCCCGGATTTGCTGGTGGAGTGCGCCGGCCACCGGGCCATCGAGGAGCATGTGCTGCCGGCCCTGGAGCGCGGCATTGCCTGCCTGATCGTCTCGGTCGGCGCCTTGTCCGAAGTGGGCCTGGTCGAGCGCCTGGAAGCCGCCGCTGAACGCGGCAAAACCCGCATCGAGCTGCTGCCCGGCGCGATTGGCGGCATTGATGCGTTGTCGGCGGCCAAGGTTGGCGGCCTGGACTCGGTCAACTACACCGGGCGCAAGCCGGCCCGGGCCTGGAAGAACACCCCCGGCGAGCAGGCCTGCGATCTGGATTCCATCAGCCAAGCCACGGTGATCTTCCAGGGCAGTGCCCGCGAAGCGGCGCGGCTGTACCCGAAAAACGCCAACGTCGCCGCGACCCTGTCCCTGGCCGGGCTGGGCCTGGATCGCACCCATGTGACATTGATCGCCGACCCCCACAGCGACGAAAACGTCCACCACTTCGAAGCCCGTGGCGCCTTTGGCCGCTTCGAGTTGAGCCTGCGCGGCAAGCCGCTGCTGGCCAACCCCAAGACCTCGGCGCTGACCGTGTACAGCGTGGTCCGTGCCTTGGGCAACCACGCCCATGCCATCTCAATCTAGGAGCCCGTCGATGACCCTCGAACAGACTTTACCGATCTGCATCGCCGGCCACTGGCGCCAGGGCCGTGGCGAGCGCTACGCCAGCCACTACCCGGCCACCGGCGAACCCGTAGCCTGGCTCAATGCCGCCGATCTACAGGATGTGGAAGACGCCATCCAGGGCGCGCACCAGGCGTTCCTGCACAGCGGCTGGGCCCAGCGCAAACCCCACGAACGGGCCGCCGTGCTGTACCGCATTGCCGAGCTGATCCGCCTGCACAGTGAAGAGCTGGCGCAGTTGCAACGCCAGGACAATGGCAAGCCGATCAATGAAACCCGGGCGCTGGTAGCGAGTGCTGCCGGTACCTTCCAGTTCTTCGCCGCTGCCTGCGAAACCCTGGAAGAAACCATCACCCCGTCGCGCGGTGATTTCGTCAGCATGAGCGTGTACGAGCCGATGGGCGTGGTCGCCGCGATCACCCCATGGAACTCGCCGATTGCCAGCGAGGCGCAAAAGGTCGCCCCGGCCCTGGCCGCGGGCAATGCGGTGGTGATCAAGCCGGCAGAAATCACCCCGCTGCTGGCCCTGCGCCTGGCGCGCCTGTGCGAAGAGGCCGGCCTGCCCAAGGGCCTGATCAGCGTGTTGCCGGGCAAGGGTTCATTGCTCGGTGATGCGCTGACCCGCCACCCGCTGGTCAAGCGCGTGTCGTTCACCGGCGGCACCCGCACCGGCAAGCACATCGCCCATATCGCCGCCGACAAGATGATGCCGGTGTCTTTGGAGTTGGGCGGCAAGTCGCCAACCATCGTCCTGGATGACGCCGACCTCGACCACGCAGTGGCCGGTGTGCTGTACGGCATTTTCAGCTCCTCGGGCGAGGCGTGTATTGCCGGTTCGCGGCTGTTTGTTGCGCGCCCCCTGTACGAACCCTTTATGCAGCGCCTGGTGGCCGCCGCCGCCAACCTGCGCATGGGCGACCCGGCCGACGAAAACACGCAGATGGGTCCGCTGATCAGCGCCGGCCATCGTGAATCGGTGGAGCGTTATGTCGCCCTCGGCCTGGCCGAAGGTGGGCGCCTGCGCCTGGGCGGGCAGCGCCCCAGCGGTGGCCTGTATGACCAGGGTTACTTCTACCCGCCAACCATCCTCGAAGGCCTGCACAACCAACAACAGGTGTGTCAGGAAGAAATCTTCGGCCCGGTGCTGGTGGCCATGCCATTCGACGATGAAGAGCAACTGCTGGAGCAGGCCAACGACAGCCTGTACGCCCTCGCGGCCGGCATCTGGAGCCGTGACTACAAGCGCGCCTGGGCCCTGGGCCGGCGCTTGCAGGCCGGCACGGTGTGGATCAACACCTACAAGCAGTTCTCGATCTCCACGCCGTTCGGCGGTTGGCGCGACAGTGGCCTGGGCCGCGAAAAAGGGCGCCTGGGGATCCTGCAATACATGGAACAGAAGAGCCTCTACTGGGGCATGAACCAACAGCCACTGGCCTGGGCCGGTGTGCCACACGAGGTAGCGTGATGAGCGTTTTAGGTATTGATGAAGTCACCTATGGCGTCGAGGACCTCGACACCTGCGTGCGGTTTTTCAGCGACTGGGGCTTGAAGCAGGTCAGCACCCAGACGAACGAAGTGATCTTCGAAACGCTCAACGGCTGCCGCGTAGTACTCGCCGACCTGAACAAACCGGGCCTGCCGCCCGCCATCGAAGCCGGCTCCACCGTGCGCGAAGTGGTGTGGGGTGTGGCCGACGCAGCGGACCTTGCGCTGTACGCCGAACGCATCGCCAACGATCCGGGTTTTGTCGAAGGTAACGGGCGCATCGGCTGCACCGACCCCAACGGCCTGGCGATCCGCCTGCAAGTGACGCGCAAGCGCGAGCTGCAGATCGAGTGCAGCGGCCACAACACCTGGCAGACCAAGGGCCGGATCAACAAGGCCGCGCCGATCTATGAACGCGCCACGCCGATTGAAGTCGGCCACGTGGTGTTTTTCGTCAAGGATGTGAACGCCTGCGAAGCCTTCTACCACGAGCGTTTCGGCTTCCAGGCCTCGGACCGCTACCCGGATCGCGGGGCGTTCTTGCGCACCGCCGAAGAAGGCGGCCATCACGACCTGTTCATGCTGCAACTGCCGGCGCCACGGGCCGGGCTGAACCATGTGGCCTTTACCGTGCGCGATGTGCATGAGGTGTTCGGCGGCGGCATGCATGTGTCGCGCAGCGGCTGGCCGACCGAAATCGGCCCGGGGCGCCACCCGGTGTCTTCAGCGTTTTTCTGGTACTTCAAGAACCCTGCCGGCGCGCTGGTGGAGTACTACGCCGACGAAGACCAACTGACCGGCGAATGGCAGCCACGCACCTTTGAGCCGGGCCCCACGGTGTTCGCCGAGTGGGCGATTGCCGGTGGCATCGACGGCAATACCCGACGCCAGCAACACGTCGAGGCGCCGCAAGGCAAGTTCCTCACCGACAAACCCAAATCCTGAGCAGGAGTCGCCCATGCCTTCCCTGAATATTGCTATCGCCGGTGCCGGTATCGGCGGCCTGACCGCCGCCATCGCCCTGCACCGCGCCGGCCACCAGGTCACCGTGTTCGAACAGTCCAAGGCCTTTTTGCGGGTCGGTGCCGATATCAACCTCACCCCCAACGCAGTACGGGCGCTGGATGGCCTGGGCATTGGCGCCGCCGTGCGCATCCCTGCCGCGCGGCCGACCCACCGCATCAGCCGGATGTGGGACAGCGGCGAAGAGACTTCGCGCCTGGAAATGTCCGATGCCGCCGAGCAGAAATACGGCGCCCCGCAATTGACCATCCACCGCGCCGATCTGCTGGCGGCCCTGGCCGAGGTGTTCCCGCTGGAGCAGGTGCAGTTTGCCAAGCGCGCCGAACGGGTCGAGCAGACTGACGACGGCATCCACCTGCATTTCAAGGATGGCAGCCAGCACCGCTGTGATGTGCTGATCGGCGCCGATGGCATTCATTCGGTGGTGCGCAACGCGCTGTTCGGCGAAGAGCATCCGCGCTTTACCGGGGTGGTGGCGTACCGCGCCGTAGTGCCGGCCGAGTTGGTGGCCCATGTGCCGAATATCCAGGCCTTCACCAAGTGGTGGGGCCCCAACCCGCAGAGCCAGATCGTCACGTTCCCGCTCAACCAGGGTAAAGACATTTTTATCTTCGCCACCACCGCCCAGGACAGCTGGCACGAAGAATCGTGGACCAGCGCTGGCGATGCCGACGAGCTGCGCAGCCACTATCAAGCGTTCCATCCGGACGCCCGCGCCCTGCTGGAGGCGTGCAGCGATGTACTCAAGACCGCGTTGTATGAGCGTGACCCGCTGCCGTTCTGGTCCAAGGGCGCGATCACCCTGCTGGGCGATGCCTGCCACCCGATGATGCCGTTCATGGCCCAGGGTGCCGGTCAGGCCATCGAGGATGCGGTGGTACTCGGTCGCTACCTGCAAGACCTCGACAGCCCGGCCCAGGTCGCGCAGGCATTGCAGGCGTACCAGCAGGCGCGCCTGGAACGTACCAGCCAGATCCAGATCGGCTCGCGCGGCAACCAGTGGCTCAAGGACGGCGGTAATGCCGACTGGGTCTATGGCTACGACGCCTGGACCGTGCCCACACAAAGCGCGGCCTGAACATGAACGAAACCTTGCTGGTGACTGTGCTGCTCAAGCACGACCAATCGAAGAACCTCGAAGACATTCAGCGCCATATGAAGCAGCAAGAGTGGTGGGAGCGTTTTCCGCCCCAAGGCGTGGAACTGGTGAGCTGGACCGTGGCCATGGGCCTGGGCCAGATCGTCACCCTGCGCTTGCCGCCGAGCCTGCTGCCCGCGCTGAACGTGGAGCTGGAACGCTCGGCGTGGGGCGTGTTCAGCACTGAAGTTTTCCCGACATACGACTTTATCCCGGTACGCGAAACGATCCGCGAACGGGTACGCAACGGAGGTCAATGACATGAGCACTACCGAACGATTCCTCGAGCCCCATCAGGCGCGCAAACGGCCCAATACCCAGTTTGAAGAGCTGCTGGGCGATTCCATCGAACGCGCCTTCGGCAACGGCGTGACTGAGCTTGCGGCGCTGCTCGCCCACCTCAACCTGGCCGGCCCGCCCTGCCCGCTGACCAGCGGCGAGTGGACGGCAGATGCCTATCAAACCCTGATGGCCCGGCTGGGCGAATGACCCGGCAGAAGGAATAAAAAAATGACTATGCAATTGACCGTCGACCCTGTTGAAAACCATCTGGCCAATGGCCTAAAAGACCTCTGGTTCCCGGTATTACCCTCGGACCTGCTCGGCGAAAAGCCGGTGTCGGTGCGCCGCCTCGGCTACAAGATCGCCCTGTGGCGCGATAACGATGGCCGCGTACACGCCCTGGAAGATCACTGCCCCCATCGCGGTGCGCCGCTGTCCCAGGGCCCGATCCTGGGCGATCGCCTGCAATGCCCGTATCACGGCATCGAAGTGCGCTGTGACGGCACCGTGACCAAGGTCCCCGGCAGCCCCGGCTGCAAACTTGAAGGCAGCCGCCCGACCCGTATGTTCCATACCCGCGAAGCAGCGGGTGCGATCTTTCTGTTCAACGCCGCCGACCCGCACCTGGAGACGCCGCCCGAGTTGGTGTTGCCCGAGCAGTTGACCTCGCCCGAGTGGAGCAGCTTCGTCTGCTACACCGAGTGGAAAGGTGACTATCGCTACGTGATCGACAACGTCATGGACCCGATGCACGGCACCTACCTGCACAAGATGTCGCACTCGATGAGCGAAGGCGAAGCCACCGCCAAGTTTGTCACCCGCGACACCGACAACGGGTTCTTTTTCGAGAAGGAAGGCCAGCGCGGGGTGAACTTCGACTGGACCGAATTCATGGACAACGGCTGCCACTGGCTGCGCCTGGAAATCCCCTACCCGAAAACCGGCGGCCCGGGCGGCAACTTCACCATTATCGGCAGCTACACGCCGAGCAGCCGCGCGTTGTCAGCGGTGTTCCACTGGCGTTGCCGGCCGCTGACCGGCTGGCAGCGCGACACCTGGCGCTTCCTCTACAAGAACCGCCTGGAAGCGCGGCACTGGGCAGTGCTGGAGCAGGATCGGGTGCTGCTGGAGTTCATGGAGCCGGACGCCAACCAGCGCGAAAACCTCTACCAGCACGACCTGGGTGTGGTGCGTATGCGCCGCTACCTGAAGAACGCGGCCAAGGCCCAGCTTGAACTGATCGACGCGAAGCAACTGTCATGAGCCAGGCCGTGCGACGGGTTGAATGCCAAGGCGTGGCCGAGCCGGCCGGCGCCAGTTGGTCCAACGCCCTGCTGATCGGCCGCGAAGTGGTGATGTCAGGGATGACCGCGCACCCCGCCAGCCGCGAGGCGAGCCTGGATTGCTACGCCCAGACCCTGGTGGTGCTAGGCAAGATCCAGGCGCTGGTGACAGCGGCCGGCGGGCATATCGGCAATATCCACCGGTTGACCGTGTACCTCACCGATATCGCCGACAAGGACCAGGTGGGCCGCGCCCGGCGGGATTTTTTCGCCGGCCAGGCAGTGTTTCCCACGTCGACCCTGGTGGCCGTCAGCGCGCTGGTGTTTCCTGAACTACGGGTCGAGATCGAGGCCAGCGCCCGGCTCGATGTCGACCTGCGTACCGTCACAGAGGTGAATGATGTCTAAGCCTTCCCTGCTCACCGCCCGCGTGCACACTTTGCGCTATGAAGCCGAAGGCATCATCAGCGTGGAGCTGCGGCCGTTGGGCGATACCGTGTTCCCGCCGTTCGAGGCCGGCTCGCACATCGACCTGCACCTGGCCAACGGCCTGGTGCGCAGCTACTCGCTGCTCAACGCTCCCAGCGACCAGGGGCGCTACACCGTGGGCATCCTGCGTGACCGCAACAGCCGCGGCGGCTCGGAATATGTGCACAGCCAACTGCGGGTCGGCATGCCGCTATCGATCTCGGCACCGCGCAACAACTTCGCACTGGACCTGAGCGCCAGCCACAGCGTGCTGGTGGCCGGTGGCATCGGCATTACGCCGATCTACTGCATGTTCCGCCAACTGCTGGCCCAGGGAAAATCCGCCGAGCTGATCTACTGCGCGCGCTCGCGCCAGGAAGCGGCGCTGGTGGAAGCCTTGAACGGGCTCGATGCGCGGGTGGTTTACCACTTCAACGACGAAAAAGGCGTGCCGCCGGACCTCGCCGCCTACCTCGCCGGCAAGCCTGCGGATACGCACTTCTATTGCTGCGGCCCAACGCCGATGCTGGACGCCTTCGAAGGTACCTGTGAGCGCCTGGGTTATCCCCATGCGCACATCGAGCGGTTCACCGCCGCCGAACTGCCGCCCAGCGCAGATGCCCAGAACCGCTACAGCGTCGAATTGAAAAAGTCCGGGAAGACCCTGTCGGTGGAACCCGGCTTGAGTTTGCTGGATGTACTGCTTGAGGCCGGTTGCGATATCGATCACAGCTGCCGCGAAGGGGTGTGCGGTTCCTGTGAGACGCGAGTGGTGGAAGGTGAGATCGACCATCGCGACGGCGTGCTGACCAAGGCCGAGCGTGCAGCGAACAAGTCGATGATGGTGTGTGTTTCCGGCTGCAAGAGCCAACGGTTGGTGCTCGACCTCTAGCCTACAGGCTCGTTGTGATGACTTGTTGTGGCGAGGGGGCTTGCCGGAACGCCGTATCGCCCCCGCTGGGCTGCGAAGCAGCCCTAAACCCAGTCACCTCGGTCTGTCTGACAGTGGGCAGTGAGTTGCATTGGGGCTGCTTCGCAGCCCAGCGGGGGCGATACGGCGTTCCGGCAAGCCCCCTCGCCACAGAAGGCACCTC
This sequence comes from Pseudomonas sp. DTU12.1, assembly GCF_009873475.1. NCBI lineage: Bacteria > Pseudomonadati > Pseudomonadota > Gammaproteobacteria > Pseudomonadales > Pseudomonadaceae > Pseudomonas > Pseudomonas sp. DTU12.1. The sequence continues at coordinate 86,291 of NZ_CP045254.1, forward strand.
GCCAAAATGTCAGGTAGCCGTTTATCGAACACATTAATAGGCAAATCATTATTCATCCGTAAACACACAAGTGCCCATTTCATTGGCAGCGTGCAATAAAGACGCACCTATCACGGGCAACTTTGTTACCGCACTTGCGGGTTGTTTCATGGGTTATACAAACAGCTTTGTTTCCCATATAAACAATTGTTTTTAATGATATTTTTATAAAAAACAAACTAACACGCCGCCTGGCACACTTCCTGCTCTACTCCTGTGCATTCACTGATTAAACGGCGTTTCGCCGATAAAACAATAATAACCAACACTTAAACCCGGTAAGACCCGCTCCCTCCTTAGTTGCCTTTAAAGGCAAGCGGACGAGTGTTGCCGATCACCCGGTAGAGAGGTCTCTATGAAGCGCGTCTTGTGTGCAGGATTGATGTTTGCCAGTTTCAGCAGTTTCGCCGCAGAACCCATTCCTTCCGAGCCGGTGCGGGCCAACGCGGCCAAAAAACCTTTCCCGCATATTTCCTGGCGCAGCGATAGCGGTGACAGCAGCCTGGATATCGGCGGTGCGCTGCGTACCAACTATCGCGACGAGCATTGGGACACCACCGAGAACAATGGCCGGTTTCTCTTCGACACGTTCCGCCTGGATGTGCAGGCCACCTACAAGAGCCTCTATAGCGATATCGGCTACTGGTTCCAGGACGACGGCAAGCGCTCCATCGACCGGGGGTTTGTCGGTTATCGGCTCAACGCCAATTCCAACCTGCAACTGGGGGCGCCGTTCAAGCCGTTTGGCCTGGAGCCCTATCCGCAATTTGGCTGGAGCTACCACCTGCCGTTTTTCATGGGCTACGCCTCAAGTGCCGGCACCGGCCTCAAGTACAGCTACAAGGACCAGGACTGGGACGTGCAGCTTGGCTTCTTCCCGCGCATGTTGCCCAGCGATATTCGCTACTCGCCGGAAGTCGGGCGTTACGCCGACCTGAAAGACAATGCGATTGCCTTTACCCAATCGCGCCAGGACAACGAGAAACGCAACCAGCTCAACGCCCGCGTGGCGCGCACCTTCAACAGCGATGGCTGGAAGACCGAGATCGGCGCCTCGCTGGTCACCGCCCAGTTGTACAACGCCACTACCAAGGATGATGGCGACTACTGGGCCGCGGGCGTACACGCCATCATCAACAAGGGGCTGTGGACGGTCACCACCCAGGCCATCCGCTACGAATACGATCCCGAAAACCCGGCCGGCGTCAGCAAGGATTCGGTGTTGATGGGCGGCAACGGCCTGACCCCGGCGTACCTGATCGCCTCCAAGGCCAGCCTGGCCTCGGTCAACCTCGGTTATGACGTCTACACCCCGACCCTGGGGCAGTTGAAGAAGGTCAAGCTGTACACCGACTACAGTCGGATGATGAAAGACAAGAGCGCCTGGGATGATTCGCAGATGTTCACCGTGGGCGCGCAGTTCCTGGCGATGCCGGTGATGGCCTGGGTCGACTTTACCTGGGCGCGCAACGCCAACCCCTATGGCGGTGCAGAGAATGGCAGCGGTTTTACCAACACCAGTTCGGTGGGCAGCAACGAATGGTATTACCGCACCAATGTGAACATTGGTTATTACTTCTGACGCCCCCTTGTAGGAGCGGGCTTGCTCGCGAAGATCGCCAACGATGACGCCGGCGCCCTGAAAAACGCGGTGCCTGGGCGTTTTTCGCGAGCAGCTCGCTCCTACAATAGTGAAACGGTTCAGCTCTTTGCCCGCCTACCATTCCTCGCCCAGTTGCGCTGCTTGCAGACGGCTGGCGCGCACCTAGGTATAGTGCCGCCCCTCTTCGCATGCACGGCCGCCAGCCGCATGCGAACGCCGAACTAATAACAACCCGCGACTTGGAACCGGGACGACCACTCGCCCCACCTATCGTGCTGTCTGCGAAATGGGTTGGAGTCGAGCCGTCCGGCTTTTGCTTTTACAAAAAACAGCGAGGAATACTCCATGCTAGAAGTCATTAACGACTTCCTCTCAGGAAAAGTACTGATCGTGCTCATTGTCGGGCTCGGTGGTTACTTCACGATCCGCTCGCGTTTCGTTCAGTTTCGTCACTTCTTTCACATGTTCGCGGTGTTTCGCGACAGCCTGAAAAGCAGTGCCGGCCAACTCAGTTCGTTCCAGGCGCTGATGCTCAGCCTGGCCGGGCGGGTGGGCGCCGGTAACATCGCCGGCGTCGGCATTGCCGTGACCCTGGGCGGGCCGGGTGCCGTGTTCTGGATGTGGGTCACCGCGCTAGTGGGCATGTCCTCGAGCTTTATCGAGTGCTCCCTCGGCCAGCTCTACAAACGCACCGACGCCGAAGGCACCTACCGTGGCGGCCCGGCCTATTACATCCAGCACGGCCTGCAGAAACGCTGGCTGGGCATGGTGATGGCGTTCCTGCTGCTGGTGACCTTCGGGTTCGCCTTCAACGGCCTGCAAGCCCATGCCGTGACCCACTCGCTGAACAACGCGTTTGGCTTTGACACCACCTACACCGGCCTGGCCCTCGCGGTCTTGCTGGGCCTGGTGTTTATCGGCGGGATCAAGCGCATCGCCTCGATCGCCGACCTGCTGGTGCCGGTCAAGACCCTGGTGTACATCGCCGTGACGGTCTACGTGATCGTGCTGCAATTCGACCAGGTACCGGCCATGCTCGCGACTATCGTCAAGAGCGCCTTCGGTCTGGACCAGGCCTTCGGCGGCCTGGTGGGCAGTGCGATCATCATGGGCGTGAAGCGCGGCGTGTTCGCCAACGAAGCAGGCCTGGGCAGCGCGCCCAACGTGGCAGCCGTGGCCTCGGTGGAACACCCCGTTGCCCAGGGCGTGGTGCAGGCGTTCAGCGTGTTCCTCGACACCTTTATCATCTGCACTTGCACCGCACTGCTGATCCTGCTGTCGGGCTTCTACACCCCAGGTTTTGAAGGCGACGGCATTGCCCTGACCCAGAACTCCCTGGCGGCCGTGGTGGGTGACTGGGGGCGGATGTTTATCTCGGTAGCCCTGGCGTTGTTCGTGTTCACCTCGATCATGTACAACTACTACCTGGGCGAGAGCAACCTGCGCTTTTTGGTGGGTAACAACCGCAAAGTGCTGATCGGTTATCGCGCGTTGGTGCTGGTCCTGATTTTCTGGGGCTCGATCGAGAACCTCAGCACGGTGTTCGCCTTCGCCGACATCACCATGACCATGCTGGCGTTCGTCAACCTGTTCGCCCTGGCGTTCCTGTTCAAGATCGCCATGCGCATCCTCAACGACTACGACAACCAGCGCGCGGCGGGCATCAAGACCCCGGTGTTCGACTCCAGCCAGTTCCCCGACCTGGACCTGGACCGCAAGGCCTGGCCGGCCAACCCGGTGCAGCCTGAGCCAACCGCTCAAGCAACCGTGCCACTGAACGCCCAAGTGCAACGCTGAGCGTAGACAGATGACACGCCGCCCGGCCTTGGGCATGCTCTGGGCCCGGCGGCGTTTTTCGTTCAGGAGATTCTTCGATGTCCAAAGCCAATCACATCATGGTGCTCTACACCGGCGGCACCATCGGCATGCAGGCCAGCGCCAACGGCCTGGCGCCCGCTTCGGGTTTTGAAGCGCGCATGCGCGAACAACTTGCCCACCTGCCAGCGCCCACTTGGCGTTTCAGGGAAATGGCGCCGCTGATCGACAGCGCCAATATGACGCCCGCCTACTGGCAGCGCCTGCGCAGCGCCGTGGTCGAAGCCGTGGACGAAGGCTGCGACGCCGTACTGATCCTGCATGGCACCGACACCCTGGCCTACAGCGCGGCGGCCATGAGTTTCCAACTGCTGGGCCTGCCGGCGCCGGTGGTGTTCACCGGCTCGATGCTGCCAGCCGGCGTGCCCGACAGCGATGCCTGGGAAAACGTCAGCGGCGCCCTGGCGGCGTTGGGCGAAGGCCTGGCACCGGGTGTGCACCTGTACTTCCACGGCGCCCTGATGGCGCCGACCCGTTGCGCGAAGATCCGCAGTTTTGGCCGGCATCCGTTTGCCGCGTTGCAGCGCAACGGTGGCGTGGCCAAGGCCCAGGCGTTGCCCGCCGCCCTGGACTACCGCCAGCCCAAGGCCCTGGCCAATGTCGGCGTACTACCGCTGGTACCGGGCATTGATGCCGGGCAACTGGATGCATTGGTGGACAGTGGCATCCAGGCGCTGGTGCTGGAATGCTTTGGCAGTGGCACCGGGCCGAGCGATAACCCGGCGTTCCTCGCCAGCCTGCAGCGTGCGCAGGATCGGCACATCGTGGTCGTGGCAATCACCCAATGCCATGAAGGTGGCGTGGAACTGGACGTGTATGAAGCGGGCAGCCGCTTGCGTGGGGTCGGAGTATTGTCCGGTGGCGGCATGACCCGCGAAGCCGCGTTCGGCAAGCTGCAAGCCCTGCTCGGCGCCGGGCTGCCCAACAACGAAGTGCGGCGCCTGGTCGAACTGGACCTGTGCGGCGAACTGCGCTGAGCGGCATATAACTTGCTCCACTTCCAGCCATCCCCTGGCTGGAAGTTCCCATGCTGCACTCCCACCTCACCACCCTCAATGCCGTTTCCCTGGTGCTCAGCACCTTCAAGGCCGAAGGCTTGCCCGCCGAAGCGCTGCTGGCCGGCAGCGGTATCTGTGCGGCGGACTTGAGCCGCGCCGACACACGCATCGCCACGCACCAGGAGATGCAGGTGTGCGCCAATGCGGTGGCCTTGCAGCGCGATATCGGGCTGATCGTGGGACGGCGCATGCACGTATCGGCCTACGGCATGCTCGGCTATGCCCTGCTCACCAGTGCCACTTTCGGTGACGCTTTGCGCCTGGCCCTGCGTTATCCGGCGCTGTTGGGAACACTGTTCGAACTGAGCCTTGTGGAAGACGGCGAGCGTATCTGGTTCACCGCCAGCGATTACCGAGAGAGCCCGGCGCTGACCGCGTTCAATGTGGAGCTGTGCCTGGGGTCGTTGAAGGTGATCTGCGACGACCTGCTCGGTCACCCGCTGCCCTTGTTGGGTGCACGCTTTGAGCATGCCGCGCCGGATTACCAGGCGCGCTACGCCGAGTGCTTCGACTGCCGTTTGCAGTTCCAGGCCACGACCAATGCGTTCGCTTTTGACCAGCGCTGGCTCGCCCAACCTTTGCCCCTGGCCGACACCGTGACCCACCGGGCCATGGCCGAGCGCTGCCGCAAACAGAACACCGAATTCACCGGGCGCGAGGCCTGGCTGGGGCGGGTCCGCCAATTGCTCACGGCACAACTGCACGCCGCACCGGGGCTCGATGGCCTGGCCCAGCAGATGAACTGTTCGCCGCGCACCCTGCGCCGGCGCCTGCACGACCTGGGCTGCAGCTATCAGGAGCTGCTGGACGAACTGCGCTTTGAGCGCGCCAAGCAACTGTTGGCGCAAGACCAGTGGCCGATCTACCGAATCGCCGAGCAGTTGGGTTTCAGCGAGACCGCGAGCTTCCGGCATGCCTTTGTACGCTGGAGCGGCGTGGCGCCGAGCCAATTTCGAGCATGACGCTCCATGGAGGGGCGAATTACGGACAGATAATCTGGCCATATTTATCCCCTTTTGGCCGCTCCTGCCGTTCTCCAAACCGGTGTACCCCGCAACACTGCAAGGCATCCCAAGCAGCCTGCGGAGCACAACAAAAATGCTGACGATCTACTCGGACGATCACCACCTGCACCACGGCCGTTGCGAATTGATGGACGGGCAATTGATGCCCTGCTTTGAAATGCCCTCGCGCGCCGATCACGTGCTGCAACGGGTCAAGGACCGTGAACTGGGCCCGGTGCAAGCGCCCCAGGACTTTGGCCTGGCGCCATTGCAACGCATCCACAGCCGCGACTACCTCGACTTCTTCCAGGGCGCGTGGGCCCGCTGGGTAGAAATGCGCCAGGACGGCGACCTGCTGCCCTACACCTGGCCCGCCCGCACCTTGCGCCGCGTGCTGCCCACCAGCCTGCACGGCCAACTGGGCTATTACAGCTTCGACGGCGGCGCGCCGATTACCGCCGGTACCTGGCAAGCGGCCTACAGCGCGGCGCAGGTCGCACTGACGGCGCAACAGGCGATCCAACAGGGCGCCCACAGCGCCTTTGCTTTGTGCCGACCGCCGGGGCATCACGCCGCCGGCGACTTGATGGGCGGTTATTGCTACCTCAACAACGCCGCCATCGCCGCCCAGGCCTTTATCGACCAGGGCTGTAAAAAGGTCGCGATCCTCGATGTGGATTACCACCATGGCAACGGCACCCAGTCGATCTTCTACGCGCGCAGCGATGTGCTGTTCACTTCGATCCATGGAGATCCGCAGGCCGAGTTTCCGTTCTTCCTCGGGTATGCCGATGAGTTGGGCGAAGGTGCCGGCGAGGGTTTCAACTTCAATTACCCGCTGCCGGCCGGTTCCGCCTGGGACACCTGGAGCGCTGCGCTGGAACAGGCCTGCCGCAAGATCGAGAGCTATGGCGCCGAGATCATCGTGGTGTCCCTGGGCGTGGACACGTTCAAGGACGATCCCATCTCGCAATTTTTGCTCGACAGCCCGGACTACCTGGCCATGGGCGCGCGTATCGCGTGCCTGGGCAAGCCGACGCTGTTTGTGATGGAAGGCGGCTACGCAGTGGCAGAAATCGGCATCAACGCCGTCAACGTACTCGAAGGTTTTGAGGGGGCAGCCCAATGAACATGCTCAAGTCGCTTATGCTCTGCGCTGCCGTGTTCAGCACCGCCGCCCACGCCGACGAAAAAACCCTGCGGGTCTACAACTGGTTCGACTACATCACGCCCAAGGCCCTGGACGAGTTCAAGGCGCAGAACCCGGCGATCAAACTGGTGTACGACATCTTCGACACCAACGAAGCCCTGGAAGCCAAGCTGCTGACTGGCAACTCCGGGTATGACGTGGTGGTGCCGTCCAATGTGTTTCTGGCCAAGCAGATCGAGGCCGGGGTGTTCCAGCCCCTGGATCGCAGCCAGTTGCCCAACTGGAACCACCTCGATCCCAAGCTGATGAAGCTGATCGAGGCCAACGATCCCGGCAACAAACACGCGGTGCCCTACATGTACGGCACCATCCTCATCGGCTTCAACCCGGACAAGGTCAAGGCCGCCCTGGGCGCCGATGCACCGGTGGACAGCTGGGACCTGATCTTCAAGCAAGAGAACATCAGCAAACTCAAGCAGTGCGGCGTCGCCCTGCTGGACTCGCCGTCCGAGATCCTGCCACTGGCCCTGCAGCACCTGGGCCTAGACCCCAACAGCAACAAGCCTGCGGACTATGAAAAAGCCCAGGCCCTGCTGCTCGAGATCCGCCCGTACATCACCTACTTTCATTCATCCAAGTACATGGCCGATATCGCCAATGGCGACATCTGCGTGGCGGTCGGTTATTCCGGCAGCTTTTCCCAGGCCGCCAACCGCGCCAAGGAAGCCAACAATGGCGTGACCGTCGACATGCGCCTGCCCAAGGAAGGCGCGCCGATCTGGTTCGACATGCTTGCCATTCCCAAGGGGGCGAAGAATCCGCAGGACGCCTACACCTTTATCAACTACCTGCTGCAGCCCCAGGTGATTGCGCCCATCAGTGACTTTGTCGGTTACCCCAACCCCAACAAGGACGCCACCGCGCAGGTTGCCCCGGCCATACGCAACAACCCCAACCTGTACCCCACCGAAGCCGCCATGGCGACGCTCTATACCCTCAAGCCCCTGGACAGCAAGGCAGAACGCGCCAGGACCCGCGCCTGGACGCGGATCAAGTCCGGCACCTGAGGTTGCCCCCTTGCCGCCCACCGCCGAACCGGGGTGGGCCGCAACTATCTACCGTCATCGCAGCGCCTGCGGTCAGTACCTTGCGTCTCTGAAGGTCTGTCCACCATCAAGGAGCTGAAGATGCCCAATCAATCCCCTACCGCTAACCAGAGCAACGCGAACAATCGCCCCCCCAGTACCTACGACCTGCTCACCCAACTGACGACCGGCCCTTCGAGCCGGGACGTTGCCGCCGCCACCTTGCGCTCGGCGCTCAAGGAGCAATACCCGCTGCTGGATATCGACCCGGACCTGGCGGTGGTGGTCACCCCCCGCTGGCGTATTACCGTCAGCAACATGCAGCCGCTTGCGCCCCTTTGCGAGTCGTTGACCAGCATTCTGGCGCGCCAGGCGTTGTCGCCCGAACCGGTGGACTACATCGACGGCGAGCATTTCCTCACGCTGGACCCTTCGGCACAGCCACCCGTTCACCTGCCGGTGAAAATCGATGCCATCGCACGCCTGATAAACGAGCTGTCCAGCCTGTTGTTCAGTGCCTTTCAAGAGCAGCAACTGGACTACTGGAATACCTCCAACACCGGTACAGGCCCACGCTGGAAAGCCTTCTCCAACATGTTGCGCAGAGTCTGGAGCGTCACCGAGCATGAAGGCTGGAGCGCGCAGGAATGCGCGATGGCCAGAATATTTTTCCAGTACCCCGAGCACGCCACACGCACCGCTCAAGATCCGTACAAATCCCGCGCCTACCTGATCGACATCGATACCCTGAGTAACGGGCAGACATGCCACCTCGGCCTTTCGGGCACGGCGGTGCTGATCGGCGAGCATGAGCAACGCCCTCTGATTCTGATGCACTCGCTGGCGCAAGGTTATCAACGGTTCGACTCCCTCGAACAACTGGAGCAAGCCCTACCCGCCACACTGTCCCGCACCCACCCGGACCTGTCCTTGCACTGGCGGTTGTACGAACCCCCGGCAAACTATTTCGACAACCAGGCCTGTGCCTTGATCGCCATGCAGCTCGGGGTGATTGGCGCTTTGGTCGACACCGATTCGCCGGGCAGCGCAGACGATGGTGAGCCAAGCCCGATCATCGCCCGCATCCTGCCGGGCATTGAAGAGTTGAGCGATCACGAACTGTCCAATATCCGCCACATCCATGAGCGTATTCCACCTTGGCTGGCTGATGCTTCTGACCTCGACGTATCCCTTTACAGCCGCCTGTTGGTGGACCTGGCCGAACTGCACAGCCATAACCATGGCCGGTTGTTCAACGACGGCATTGCGCCAATCCGCACCTACGCCCGGCAACAGTTGCAGGACCGCATTCAGGCCCATCGAGAGGGTGCCCATCTTGAGGTGGACGACATCGAGATCATCATCGAAAGCCCGCAAGTGTGGGGTACCTTTGTCGTGCCCGGCCCCAACACCATTACCCGCCGCGGCCTGATAGACCTGGCGCTGGAAAACCTTGCCGGCCTTCCCACCGGCCAGGCCCGTGTGCTCTACAAAGGCAGCCAGGCACCCGCGTGGCTGTCCTATAGCTACCTCAAGGGCGTGATCGAAGACCTCGACATCGGCAAGCACTACCCGGCCTTGATCAAACAGAAGCTGCTGGATGACCCCCTGGAATCCAAGCGCCGACAGACCCTGTACGCCATGCACCTGCAGGTGCAATTACCCCTGCAGGCCCTGCAGTGGAAGGTTCAGCACAAGCACGGCATCGACGGCCAGGGCTTTCGCTACGTCGCCGCAGCCATGCAGGTGGAGCCACATGAGCGCAAGGTCGAAGGGCAAGAGATCGTCATCCGGGCGCTGGGCTTTGTGCCGACACTGCGCCCCACACCCAAACAGGATGTCGTCGCCAACATGTTTGTGATCGGCCCCCGTGATCACACGCGTGGCCCCTGCCTGCTGTACCGGCCGTTGCTGAACCCGTCGCTGATTCAATTCCCGTCCCGGCAAAACCTGCTTTACGCCATCAAACATGACCACAACCTGCGCGAATCGGTACTGGCCTGGCTACCGGAGGGCGCACGCTTCAACTACGCCCAATACGTGTTCCCCTATAAATTGCCCTCGCCCTGGACGGTGGTGAGGGGGCTGATCGAGTCGCAGACCCTGTTGTATATGAGTGGCCCCATCGCCTTGAGCGATGAGGTGCTGGGCAATGACACCCTGCACACGCTATTCACCGCCAATGCCAACGCGCTGGTCGAACTGGCGACCCGGCAATCGGTGTCCAATGTGCAGAAACGCTGGGCGTCTTACCGCCAGGCGGCCTGGCAGATTTTCAGCGCGGTGTTGCCTTTTTTCGGGCGCACGCTGGGAATCGCCGCGTGGATCTGGCAAATCATGGACGACTTGCAGACCATCGAGCAGGCCCAGGAGCTCGACGACCCACAGGCCTCCTGGGCAGCCGAGGCCGATCTGTTGCTGAACCTGGGTATGGCGCTGATCCTGCACGTCGCCCTGCGCCATCCGCCCAAGCAGGTCGAACCCCTCAAACGTCTACCGGCAACGCCACCGGTACCGGTCGAAGAACCCGCCACACCGGTTCGCAAGGTGGTAGTGGTGAAACAGCCCAACCTCAGCGAACCCGAGCGGCAGGCGCGGCATCAAGACACGCTGTACACCAGCGGTGCCCTGAACAGCCTTCCCACAAGGCTGGCCGCGACGCTCGACGGTTTCAAAGTCAGCAGGCCCACAGGGCTGGGCGCCCAGAACAAGACGCCGGGCCTGCACCTGCACCTCTATCCGCAGGGGGAAAAGTGGTATGCGCCGGTGGCAGAGCGCTGGTTCGAAGTCAACGTCGACAGCCATTCCAACGTGGTGATCATCGACCCCAACACGCCTTCGCGCACCGGCCCCTTGCTGCAGTCCAACCTGGCCGGCCAGTGGTTTATCGATACCCGCCTGCGCCTGCGCGGGGGTGGCTTCAGGAACCGCCGACGCGCCGCCCAGGCCGAAAAACCTTCGCGCATCAGCGACCTGAAGGACAAACTCAATCGCTTTGACGCCACTGAAAATCTCCGCCAATCGCAGATCTCTGCTGCTTACGCCGAGATCGGCACCGGAGCGGGCCCTTCCACCGGGGAACGCCGCGAGTCCTTCATCGAAAAGGCCGACGAGCGCAGGGCCGAATACGAGGTCCCGATCCGTCAACTGCGGTCCCTGAACATTATCGACACCGTGCCCAATTATCAGGGCTACATGATCGATTACCTGAACAAGCAGGTGCTGCTGACCCGCTCCGTCATCGCCGAACGCCTGGAGCCGTTTCGCGCCCTGCTGTCCTCGACCTTGGCCGCGATAGAGACCGAGGGAGCGCCCAACCCCAGGGAGCAAGCTGCGCAGGCACAGGCCATGTCGACCTTGACCGTGGATATGATCCAGCGCCTGGAATACATCGACACCCGTTTTCGCCAACTGGAAAACCTCGGGATCGAAGGCGCCAGGGTGATCCAGGCCACGATGCAGGCGCTGCCCAACCTCGCCCTGCCGGACCTGAAGGCTTACAACATCACCCTGCAGCGCTACCTGTGCATCAAGGAAGGCAAGGGCGAGGCCTTTGTCGATGCGCGCGCGCGCCTGCATGACATCAGCGAGGCGGCGGACATTCACATCCAGAGCCTGATCGAAATGGTCAGCACCATCAGTGAAAGCTCCCTGGATGAGCGCATCGAAGCGCTCAACAGCCTGCTCGACCAGTTTGCGATCAACGACCAGCGCTTGCTGGACCTGCACGCCGAGCACCCGGAGCAGGTGCTGCGCGAGCCGCTGGAGAGCCTGCGCCAGCACATCGACGAGTTCGCCCGCCGCGCGGAGCAGAATCTGGCGCAATGCTTGCGCGAAAGAAAAGCCCTGGAACCCAAGCCCGAGACCGCCAAGGTTGTGCAAACGCCGAAAAAGAAAATCATCAAGACCCGCTTCGACGGCGTGGTGGTGGGCGAGCCTCGGGAAACCCAAAGCGATCTGGTGGACGTGAAGGAACCCATGACGGGCAAGGTGATTGCCACCTTCCACGAAAAAACCCCAGGGGTCTGGGTCGAACGCGAGCAGCAGGCCAGCACCTCGCGGCCGCCTCCGGCGGTGGACCTGGGCGTCAGCATCAACGCGGGCAAAAGCGTGCTCGAAGGCGAGCCCGAGGCGACCCAGCGCATCATCTCCCACTCAAAAAAAGCCGGGCGGATCCCGGTGGAAATCGAAGAGATGTTCCACCAGTATGCCGCCCGCCTGGAGCGTGCGGTCAGCACGATTGAACAGGCGCTCACCGAACTCAATCTGACCGAAAGTGATCGTCCTTCCGCGGCCACCCTCAACAAGCAGCTCAACGACACGGCCGAGCGCCTTTACGAACAGGGCACGCAGACGCGCATCAGCATGACCAAGCAACAACCGCCCACAGCCGCCCGAGTCGAATGGATGTACGACAAGGGGCTGGTGGAAATTGCCAAGGTCGTCAACCGCCGGCGGCTCAAAGGACCGGGCAAGAACTACCTGGACGAATACGAGGTACGTGACCATCAAACCCACGAGGTGCTGTGGTACGCGCACTTTCACTACGGGTCACCACAAGCGGCGCTGCCTGACTATACCGCCGGGCATCTGAAGACCCGTGAGCAGCAGAAACTCGGCGGCGCCTTCCAGTCCACGAGCAGCAATGACCGTGGCCAGATCGCGATTTATCGCAGCGAAATCCGCCTGCCATTGGCCAACAAGCTGTTTTTCAACACCTGACCCTCAGTCGGCCCGCCAGGCCGTGCGCAACCGCGCCAGGGCCTGGGTGATGGCCTCTTCGGGCACGGCGGCAAAACCCAGCACCAGGCCGGCACGCTGGTCCTGCGGCTCAAGGGAGTCGGGCAACCAATAGCTGCTCAAGCCGTTGATTTCGACATCGGCTTTGGCGGCCAGGTCCAGCAATTCCCGCTCCCGCGCCAGGCTGTCCACCCGCACGGTCAGGTGCAGCCCCGCCGTGACAACAGGCAGGCTGCCCATACCGGGCACACCCTGCGGCCAGCCCGCCAACAGGGCATTGCGCCGACTCAACGCAGCACGGCGCATGCGCCGGATATGTCGCTGGAAATGCCCGCTGGCCATAAATTCAGCCATGACTGCCTGGGTGCTGACTTCCGAATGGCGCACGTCCACCGCACGGCGCCGGGCGAACGCGTCCACCAGCCCCGGCGGCAATACCAGATAGCCCAGGCGCAACGCCGGAAACGCAACCTTGCCAAAGGTGCCGACGTACAGCACCCGACCACTGCGATCCAGCGCGGCCAAGGGCGCCAGCGGGGCGCCGCTGTAGCGGTATTCGCCGTCGTAATCATCCTCGACGATCCAACCGTCGCTGCGCTCGGACCAGGCCAGCAACTCCAGGCGCCGCGCCAGACTCATGACCACCCCCAGCGGGTATTGATGGGAGGGCGTGACGTAGACCACACGATTGGCCCCCAGCGCGGTGCAGTCGATACCTTCTGCGTCCACCGTCACACCCTGCATCTGTGCGCCAGCAATGGCGAAGGCGTGCCCGGCGGCGCGGTAGCCGGGATTTTCAATCGCTACGCCATCTCCCGGCCGCACCAGCAACTGTGCACAAAGGCTGATTGCCTGTTGCGCGCCACTGGTGATCACTATTTGCGCAGCGCTGCACTGCAGGCCCCGGGCATTGCGCAAGTAGGCGGCAATCAAGCCCCGCAGGCGCTCATCGCCGGCCGGGTCGCCATAGCACAGTTGCTGCAAGTCCGGCTTGCGCCAGAAAGCCGCATTCAGCTTGGCCCACACGTCAAAAGGGAACAGGTCAAATGCCGGCACGCCCACCCGAAAAGCCCGGGGCGGTCCACTGGGAGGCAGGGGTAAATGATGGGTTTGCAAACGATCCAAAGCCGGGCTGTGGATAACTTTTTTGCGAGAATTTGCCGCCGGATCGGCATCAATTGTGGATAAGGCTGGGGATAAGCCTGTTGAAAACCCTGTGGACAGTTTTGTGGATAATTTTTCCGGCAACTGCGCCACATACGTCCCATCCCCTACCCGGCCCTCGATAAAACCTTCGGCATACAACTGATCGTAGGCGCGCACCACGCTGTTGCGGGAAATCCCCAGCGCCACCGCCAGGTCACGGCTGGCTGGCAGCCGCGTACCGCTGACCAGGCGCGCATCGAGGATGCGCTGGCGCAAGGCCAGGTAAAGCTGGCGCGTCAGGCCCTGCCGGCGGTCCAGCTCAATGCCTGCCGGGTTGAAAGACAGCGGGGGCTCGATGGGCGGCATGTGGCAGCTCCGGCATTGGTCCTATGAAATGAGCACAAGATGGCTCTTACAACGAACCATTAGCCTGCCTAGGATGCTGGCATTCGCCAAGGAAAATCTCCATGTACACACCCCGCGCCTTTGCCCTCGACGATTTGCCTGAACTGCACCAACTGATCCAACACACGCGCTTGGCCCAGTTGGTGACCGTTGGCGAACAAGGCCTGCAAGCCAGCCACCTACCGCTGCTGCTCAAGCACGACGAGGGCCCCCATGGCACCCTCTACGGGCACCTGGCCAAGGCCAACCGGCAATGGCAGGACCTGCAGAGCGGCAGCCAGGCCCTGGTGATTTTTGCCAGTGCCGAGGCCTATGTCAGCCCGAGCTTTTACCCGGCCAAGGCGGAACACGGCAAAGTGGTGCCGACCTGGAATTACCTCGCAGTGCATGCCTACGGCCAGGCCGATGTGTTCACCGACGCCGAGCGCCTGTTGGCACTGGTCAGCGGCCTGACCGACCGCCATGAATCGGCGCGCGCGCAGCCCTGGAAAGTCAGCGACGCGCCGGACGACTACATTCAAGGCATGCTCAAGGCCATCGTCGGTTTCGCCCTGCCCATTGAGCGTTTGCTGGGCAAGCGCAAACTCAGCCAGAACCGCAGCGCAGCAGACATTGCCGGCGTGCGTGACGGGCTGGCCGTCAGCCCCGATGTACGCGATCAGACCCTCGCCCGCTTCATCCCCCAAGGAGCCCCCCATGCACCCGATTGAAATCCGCCCGGTCAGCGCAGCCGATCACGCCGCCTGGTTGCCGCTGTGGCAGGCGTACCTGCGTTTCTACAACACCGAGTTGCCAGACACGGTCAGCGCCAGCACCTGGCAACGCCTGCTCGACCCCAACGAGCCGACGCACTCGGCCCTGGCCTGGCAGGATGGCAAGGCGCTGGGCATGGTCAATTTCATCTACCATCGCTCCAACTGGAGCATCGAGAACTCCTGCTACCTGCAGGATTTGCTGGTAGAACCGGCGCAACGCGGCAGTGGGATCGGCCGCAAACTGATCGAATTCGTCTACACCACCGCCAAGGCCGATGGTTGCTGCAAGGTCCATTGGTTGACCCATGAGAGCAATGCCACGGCGATTGCGTTATACGAACGTATTGCTGAGCGCCCTGGTTTTATCCAGTTTCGCAAAGGCCTCTGAACCCAAGGCCTCAATACAACTCCCCTGGAGAACAGCATGTCGACTTCACTTGCAGACTGGAAAGGCGTCGCGGCGCCCAGCACTCAACTGATCGAGGGGCGTTTCATTCGCCTGGAAAAACTCGACCCGTCTCGGCACGCCGATGGCCTGTGGCAAGCCCTGCAAGGCCCGGGCGCCGACCCCAAGCTTTGGGACTATTTGCCCTACGGCCCATTTCTCGAGCGCGCGGCCTTCGATGCCTGGCTGAACAATCACGCGCTCAACAGCGACCCGTACTTTTTCAGCGTGATCGACCGTGCCAGCGGCGAGGTACAGGGGATTCTGAGCCTGATGTCCATCGTCCCGGCCCAGGGCCGCATCGAAATCGGCCACGTCACCTTTGGCGCCCCGATGCAGCGTTCACCGAAAAGCACCGAAGCGGTGTACCTGCTGGCCAGGCATTCCTTTGAACTGGGCTACCGCCGCCTGGAATGGAAGTGCAACAACGCCAATGCCCGCTCCAAATACGCAGCCGAACGCCTGGGCTTCAGTTTTGAAGGGGTGTTCCGCCAGCACATGGTGGTCAAGGGACAGAACCGCGATACGGCGTGGTATTCGATTTTGGATGGGGAGTGGCCGACAGTGGGTGCCGGGTTTGAAGCGTGGCTTGCCGATGCCAACCAGACCACCGACGGGCAAGTGAGAAGCCTGGCAGAGTGCCGGGCCTGATCCCACCTCAAGGCAGTACAGATCAAAGCTGTCGAGCTTCGACGAGGCTGCTATGGCGGTGGGTCAGGCTCCCACAAGGGTTTCGTTGGATGGCGCTGGGGTCAGGCCAGCTTTTGCGCCAACACCGCGATGTGTTCCGGGCCAATCCCGCAGCAACCGCCCAAATGGCTGGCACCGCGCGCCTGCCAGTCAGCCGCCCAATGCAGGTAACCGGGCGGGTCGAGGTCTTCGCGCAGCGGGTCCAGGCCATCGTTGGCCGTGGCTTGCTTGGGTTGCGGCGGGAAGGCGTTGGCGTAGGCGCCGATATGGATATCGCGCCCCAGGCGCTCAAAGGTCTGCCGCGCAGCGTCAATCGCGGCGCCAATCACCTCCGGCTGGCTGCAGTTGAACAACAACACCTGCACACCCAACTGCGCCGCCGCTTCTGCTGCGTCTGTCACGGGTTCGCCCGAACGCAGGCGCGGCACCTCATCGGTGTCTTCGTCGCGCAAGGTAAACGACAGCCAAAACGGTTTGCCGTCATCGGGCAGGCCGGCGTGGATGGCCCGGGCTTCGACGATGGAGCTTTGGGTTTCCGCCAGCCACAGATCGACATGAGGCCCCAGGCCCGCTACCAGCGGCGCCAGCAGCTCAAGGGCGCGATCGGCTTCAAACAGGTCAGGGCGATAGGAGCCAAACAACGGCGGCAAGGAGCCTGCCACACGTACCGCCTTGCCCGAGGCATCCACCGCCCGGCGCGCGAGTTCGCCCGCCAAGGCCGCGAGGGCCTGGCCTTCGGCGGCAAACCGCGCCTCGCCGATATGGAACGGCACCACCGCATAGCTGTTGCTGGTGATGACATTGGCGCCACTCTCGATATACGCCGCGTGCACCGCTTCCACCGCTTGCGGGGCTTCGCTCAAGGCCAGCGCAGACCACTCCGGCTGGCGAAACGGCGCGCCACGGCGCTGCAGTTCGCGGCCCATGCCACCGTCGAGAATCACTGTGTGTACTGAGCCCATATGCCTTTTACTCATATGCTTATGAAAATAACTCACTATCAGAGTCGTTCTTATAACTATTTAATACGCACCTTCTGGTTATTAACAACCTCTTTTTTATTCAGGTATTCATCGTGAAATTTCCACCGCTGCTGGCCCTCGGCCTGACGATTCTGGCCGCCTCTACCCAAGCCTTTGGCGGTGCCACTCTGGAGCGCATCGAGAAAAAGCAGGAACTGGTCGGCGTGCTGATGGAAAGCTACCCGCCGTTCTCATTTCTCAATGAGCAGAACCAGCTCGATGGCTTCGACGTCGATGTGGCCAAGGCGGTCGCGCAAAAACTGGGCGTGAAGCTGCGCCTGGAAACGCCCTCCTGGGATGTGATCGCAGCCGGTCGCTGGAGCGGCCGTTACGATATATGCATCTGTTCGATGACCCCGAGCAAAGCCCGCGCCGAGGTATTTGACTTTCCGGTGCAGTACTACGCCTCACCGGCGGTGATCGTGGTCAATGCCCAAGACAATCGCATTCATGGCGCCAAGGACTTGAGCGGCAAGAAGGTCGGGCTTACCAGCGCCTCCAGCTATGAAAGCTACCTGAACAAAAACCTGGTGATCGAAGGCGCCGAAGACACGCAATTGCAGTACCCCTTCGAGGACGTGCAGATCGCGCCCTACGACACCGATAACGTAGCCTTCCAGGACCTCGGCCTGGGTGCAGGGGTACGCCTGGATGCAATCCTCACCAACCTGGTCACCGCCCAGCCGCGCTTGACCGAGGACAAACGCTTCAAGCTCGCCGGCCAAGCGCTGTACTCAGAACCCAATTCGGTGGCGATCGAGAAAGGCGACCCGCAGTGGGACAGCAAAGTGCGTGAAGTCTTCGCCCAGCTGAAACAGGACGGCACCTTGAGCAAGCTGTCGCAGAAATGGATCGGCGCCGATATCAGCCAATGACCGCCTTTCCCCCACCTCCCAAGCCGGTGGCTAGCGAATCGCGGCTACAACGCCTCTTCGGTTTCCGCACCCGCCTGTACCTGACCTGGGCGGTGCTGTTCGCCCTGTTCGCGAGTTTTTTCCTGAGCTTTGACCTGAAGTTCTCGATCATCCTCGACAAGCTGCCCAACCTGCTGGGCCTGAGCCTGGCGCCCAGCGGCTTCCTGCAAGGCGCAGCGCTGACGTTGTTTCTGTGCCTGTGTTCGATCGCGGCTTCGTCAGTGCTGGGGTTTGTCACCGCGCTGGGACGCCTGTCGAAAAGCGCCGTGGCCTTTGGCATTGCCAGCTTCTATGCGTCGTTCTTTCGCGGCACACCGTTGCTGATCCAGATCCTGTTGATCTACCTGGGCCTGCCGCAACTGGGCCTGGTCCCGGGCGCCATCGCCGCCGGGATCATCGCCTTGTCGCTCAACTACGGGGCTTACCTGAGCGAGATCTTCCGTGCCGGTATTCTCGGCGTGCCCCATGGCCAACGAGAGGCCGCCCTGGCCCTGGGCATGCGTGACAGCCTGATCTTCTGGCATGTCACCCTGCCACAAGCCATGCGTACGATCATTCCGCCCACCACTAACCAGTTCATCTCGATGCTCAAGGACTCGTCGCTGATTTCGGTGATGGGTGTCTGGGAAGTGATGTTTCTGGCGCAATCCTATGGCCGCTCCAGTTATCGCTACATCGAGATGCTGACCACTGCGGCGATCATTTACTGGGTGTTGTCCATCGGCCTGGAACTGATCCAGGCCCGTATGGAGCGCCACTACGGCAAGGGTTATGTACGACGCGGCTAAGCTTCAGCCCAGCGAACGGCGCACCCTGACCACCCCCATCTGCAAGCCGAACGGACGGAACACAGCGTTCAACGACTTGAGCGTCTGATTGCCCTCGCCATGCTCGATATGCACCAGCGTGCGCACGGAAATCTTGCACATCCTGGCAAATTGGCTCTGGTGCAGGCCCGTGACTTCAACGCGAAGGCGGCGTACCGCTTCGCCGATTTGCAGGGTGCCCTGGGCCAGGCCCTGCTCGATGCCCTGGATCAGCAGGGCGCGTGTATCCATGCTGACAGTCATCGCAGCAGGAAGCGTTTCGCCGCACCCGCCGGTGCAATGTCATGCAAGAAGGCAGGAGCCGTCTTGAGGAAGGTGACATCCCACTCCAGAGGAAACCGCCCACTCAACGCAGAACAAAAACCTTGTCCAATGTCGCCAAGGTGCTCCACGAGATAGTCCTGCCGATAGTGAAACCGACAGGGTCCATCAAAACCTTTTTGAGGCTCGGAAAACTCCAGCCGCATTGCGTCCTGCCAATGGCCGGCATTAAAGATTTGCAACATCAGGGAGTGAATGGCTTCCGTTGGCAATTTAATGCACCTTCGGCGAATGAAGCAGGCTTGATTACGCAATATAGTGCATGCGCGATTGCCAAGCCCGCTTTATTTACGCAATAAAATGCATTTATTGCGCTTAAGCGGGTTAAAAAACGCAATAAAATGCAAACCAGCTCACCTACATTGAGCACGCGTACATTCGCTCCGGACTAAAGACATCTCCCGCGTACTACGCACGCCGCCGCTGACAGTTGTACGCCGGCCACCTCGCTAAATTCCCTGCCTCACATATCAGAGGTTGGGACCGTATGCCCTACACATCCAAGCGACTTGCCATAGTCATGACCTTCGCGCTGAACGCTGCCAGTATTTCAATGGTTGCCGCACGCGGGGATATGGAGCCACCCAGCGACAGCGAGCAGGCACATCCCGTACCTGCCAGCGCTTTTTATTTCGCCGATTACGCCACCACCCACAACGGCCGCAGCGTCGCCCAGGTACTGGACAACGCCATAGACGCATTGTGGGAGCCAGGCGTTCTGAGCGATTACGATCTGGAGCGGATTACCCATGACTACCACTACTTCCGCAACCTGGCGCCCAACAGGCTCGGCGCGGTGCTTGAACAACTGGCCGGCAGCCAGAACGCCAACCTGGGCAGCGCCACCCAGAACAGCCTGGCCCCGCTGAACGCCAGCCTGCTGTCGGTGATGCGCGAGGGGAACGGCGATGCCCCCGGGCGTTTCTGGTTCCAGGGCCTGGGCAGCGGCGCCAGCCTGGGCGGGCAGCACGGCAGCGCCGGCCTGCAGCAACGTACTCGAGGCCTGGTGCTGGGGGCTGATTGGGCGGTGGACCCTGCCTGGCGCGTGGGTGTCGTGGGCGCCAAATCCACCAGCGACCTGAGCGCCAAACGCTTCAAGGCCGGGCTGGACAGCTGGCACCTGGGGGCTTACGCGGTGCGCGAGGACGGGCCACTGGCGCTGCGCCTGGGAGCGATCCATAGCAGCCACGCCGGCCAGAACAAACGCAGTGTCGACTTTGATTTCATCGACTATCGGGAGCAGCTCAAGGGCAAGTACACCGCGCAAAGCCAGACGCTTCTCAGCGAGCTGGGCTATCGCGTGGACCACGGCAGTTTCACCGTCGAACCGTTCGCCGGCGTAGGCTATCAGCGCTACCACCGCGAACGCTTCAAAGAAAAAGGCGGCATGAGCGCCCTCAACGTCGGCGAGCAAACCCAGCAGAATCTGAGCACCACCCTCGGCCTGCGCATGAGCAGCCTCTACACGCTGGACAACCAGATGAGCCTCAAACCTCACGTCAGCGCGAGCTGGAAGCATCTGTACGGCGATGTAGGTAGCAGCGTGCGCCAGTCCTCCGCATGGGTGGACAAGGACGCGTTCAACAGCGATTTCACCATCCAGGGCATCGCGCTGAACCGCGACAGCCTGGCCTTGCAGGCCGGGCTGGGGCTGGCAGTGTCGGCCACGCAGAGCGTCGGCCTGACTTACACCGGTGACGTTGGCGCCCGCAGCACCAGCCAGGCAGTCATGGGCCAATGGACCCTGACCTTCTGAATTTTGCGCAAAAAAAAGGGGGCACATGCCCCCCGAGGATTAAGCGGTAGTGTCGAAGGCTGTGTATCAGCCTTCGATTTCGATCAGGATTTCGCCCGGGTTGACCCGGTCGCCCTTGGCCACATGAACGGCGCTGACCTTGCCGGCGATGGCCGCCTGCACTTCGGTCTCCATCTTCATCGCTTCGGTGATCAGCACGGCCTGGCCGGCCTTGACCACGTCGCCTTCCTTGACCAGCACATCCACGATATTGCCCGGCATGGCCGTACTCACATGGCCCGGCTCGCTGGCTTGCTTGCGTTTGCTGGTGCCGCCGCCGACGAATTCGTTGAGCGGTTCGAACACCACTTCTTCCGGCATGCCGTCGATGGACAGGTAGAAGTGACGCTTGCCTTCGGCCTTGACGCCGACACCGGTGATATCGACGCGGTAGCTTTCGCCGTGCACGTCGATGACGAACTCGGTCGGCACGCCTTCGCCACCGGCACGGGCCACGCCGCCGGCTTCAGGGATTGGCAGCAGCACTTCAGGGCTCAGGGTCCCGGCTTCACGCTCTTCGAGGAACTTGCGTCCGATATCGGGGAACATGGCGTAGGTCAGCACGTCTTCTTCGGACTTGGCCAATGCGCCGATTTCGCCACGCAGCTTGGTCATTTCCGGCTTGAGCAGGTCGGCCGGGCGCACGTCGATCACGTCTTCGCTGCCGATGGCCTGGCGCCGCAGTTTCTCGTCCACGGTGCCCGGCGCCTTGCCGTAGCCGCCCTGCAGGTAGAGCTTCACTTCGTTGGTGATGGTCTTGTAGCGCTCGCCGGCCAGCACGTTGAAGAACGCCTGGGTGCCGACGATCTGCGAGGTTGGCGTCACCAGCGGCGGGAAGCCGAGGTCTTCGCGCACCCGCGGGATTTCGGCCAGCACTTCGCTCATGCGGTTGAGGGCGCCCTGCTCTTTCAACTGGTTGGCCAGGTTGGAAATCATCCCGCCCGGTACCTGGTTGACTTGCACGCGGGTGTCGACGGCGGTGAATTCGCTTTCGAACTGGTGGTACTTCTTGCGCACGGCGTAGAAGTACAGGCCGATTTCCTGCAGCAGTTCCAGGTCCAGGCCGGTGTCGAATTCGCTGCCTTTAAGGGCGGCGACCATCGACTCGGTGCCTGGGTGGCTGGTGCCCCAGGCGAAGCTGGAGATGGCGGTGTCGATATGGTCGGCACCGTTTTCGATGGCCTTGAGTTGGCACATCGCGGCCAGGCCAGCGGTGTCGTGGGAGTGGATAAAGATCGGCAGGCTCTGCTCGGCCTTCAGCGCCTTGACCAGCTCGCCGGTGGCGTACGGGGTCAGCAGGCCGGCCATGTCCTTGATTGCCACCGAGTCGCAACCCATGGCTTCCATTTGCTTGGCCTGGGCCACGAATGCCTCGATGGTGTGCACCGGGCTGGTGGTGTAGGCGATGGTGCCCTGGGCGTGCTTGCCCGCCGCTTTCACCGCTTCGATGGCCACGCGCAGGTTACGCACGTCGTTCATGGCGTCGAAGATACGGAACACGTCGATGCCATTCACGGCGGCCTTGGCGACGAAGGCCTTGACCACATCGTCGCTGTAGTGGCGGTAGCCCAGCAGGTTCTGGCCACGCAGAAGCATTTGCAGGCGCGTGTTAGGCAACGCGGCGCGCAGTTTGCGCAGGCGCTCCCACGGGTCTTCTTTCAAGAAACGTACGCAGGCGTCGAAGGTCGCGCCGCCCCAGACTTCCAGGGACCAGTAGCCGACTTTGTCGAGCTTGTCGCAGATCGGCAGCATGTCGTCAGTGCGCATGCGGGTCGCCAGCAACGATTGGTGGGCGTCGCGCAGGATGGTGTCGGTTACGAAGATTTTCTTAGACATTGGAATGTTCCTCACAGGCCTGCGTGGGCGGCGATGGCGGCGGCGATGGCCAGGGCCAGCTCTTCGGGTTTGCGCTTGATCGAGTAGTTGGTCAGCTCAGGGTGGCTTTCCACAAAACTGGTGTTGAACTGGCCGCTGCGGAATTCCGGATTGCGCAGGATTTCCTGGTAGTAGGCGGCGGTGGTCTTCACGCCTTGCAGGCGCATGTCGTCCAGGGCACGCAGGCCGCGGTCCATGGCTTCTTCCCAGGTCAGCGCCCACACCACCAGTTTCAGGCACATGGAGTCGTAGAACGGTGGGATGGTGTAGCCGGTGTAGATCGCCGTATCGGTCCGCACACCCGGGCCGCCGGGGGCGTAGTAACGGGTGATCTTGCCGAAGCTGGGCAAAAAGTTGTTCTTCGGGTCTTCGGCGTTGATGCGGAACTGCAACGCAAAGCCACGGTGCTGGATATCTTCCTGTTTTACCGACAGCGGCAGGCCGGACGCGATGCGGATCTGCTCGCGGACGATGTCGATCCCGGTGATTTCTTCGGTGATGGTGTGTTCCACCTGCACCCGGGTGTTCATCTCCATGAAGTACACCTCGCCCTCGGCGAGCAGGAACTCCACGGTGCCGGCGTTCTCGTAGCCCACGGCCTTGGCCGCGCGCACCGACAGGTCACCGATATAGGCACGCTGCTCGGGGGTCAGTTGCGGGCTTGGGGCAATTTCGATGAGTTTCTGGTTACGGCGCTGGATCGAGCAGTCGCGCTCGAACAGATGCACCACGTTGCCAAAACTGTCGCCGAGGATCTGCGCCTCGATGTGCTTGGGATTGACGATGCATTTTTCCAGGAACACTTCCGCCGAGCCAAAGGCCTTGGTGGCCTCGGAGATCACGCGGGGGAAGGCTTGTTCGAGTTCTTCACGGCTGTTGCAGCGACGAATGCCGCGCCCGCCACCACCGGAGGTGGCCTTGAGCATCACCGGGTAGCCGATGCGGTCACCTTCGGTCAGTGCTTCGGCGATGTCGGCAACGTTGCCTTCGGTGCCGGGGGTGACCGGCACACCCGCCTTGATCATGCTGCGGCGCGCTTCGGTCTTGTCGCCCATGCGGCGAATCACTTCGGCGGATGGACCAATGAATTTGATACCGCGTTCGGCGCAGATATCCGCCAGTTCGGCGTTTTCCGATAGGAAGCCGTAGCCGGGGTGCAATGCGTCGCAGCCGGTTTCCACCGCCAGGTTCACCAGCTTGCGCGGGTTCAGGTAGCCGGCCAGGGGCTCGGCGCCAATGCTGTGGGCCTCGTCGGCGCGCTTGACGTGCAAGGCATGCCGGTCTGCGTCGGAATAGACCGCCACTGAACGGATACCCATTTCGGCACAGGCCCGCACGATGCGGACGGCAATCTCACCACGGTTGGCGATCAGGATCTTTGTTATCACTTGGAATTTCCCTTGAGCCGATTGCTGCATTCATCGACCTGCTAGACCAGGTCGGCGCGTGACCAAATGTTTCAAGCCAGTCGCGAGATACACACTATGCGCACTTAGGGATTAACAAAAATCAATAATTATTGGGTTGTGTATAAGTAAAGACTTATAGTTGAGCGCACAGACCCCGGCGAGACCTTTTTAATTATGCGTAAGTCATTGATGCGTATGACATTACGTCAATTGCAGATCTTTAATGAGGTCTGCGATTTGCGTTCCTACAGCCGCGCAGCTGAAGAAATGTCCCTCACGCAACCGGCGGTTAGCCTGCAAATTCGCCAGCTCGAAGAGCTGGTCGGCCAGCCGCTGTTCGACTACGTGGGCAAAAAGCTCTACATGACCGAAGCGGCCGAAGCCCTGCAACGGGCCAGCCGGGACATTTTCGGGCGCCTGGAAAACCTCGATATGCAGCTCTCGGACATGCAGGGCTCGCTGCAGGGGCAATTGAAGCTGGCGGTGGAGTCCAGCGCCAAATACTTCGTGCCGCACTTGTTCGCCGCCTTCAAGCGCCAGCACCCGGAGGTGCAGTTGCACCTGACAGTGGTCAACCGCGCCCAGGTGATCCGCCGGCTGTCGGACAACCGTGACGACCTGGTGATCATGTCCATGGTGCCTCAGGACATGGGCCTGGAATTCCTGCCGTTTCTCAATAACCCGATTGTGGCGGTGGCCCCACCGGACCATCCGCTGAGCCTGCAAGGGCCGCTGCGCCTGCAAGACCTGGAGCCTTACACCCTGTTGCTGCGCGAACCCGGCTCCGGGACGCGTTTGGCCTGCGAGGAATACTTCAAGGAAAAGCGCGTGCACTTCACCCAGACGGTGGAAGTGGCCTCGGCCGAGGCACAGCGCGAGTGCGTGGTGGCGGGGTTGGGCGTGGCGCTTTTGACACGCCACGCCCTGAACCTGGAACTGGCCACCGGCGGGCTCAAGGAGCTGCCGGTGGAAGAGCTGCCGCTGTACCGCAGTTGGTGCCTGGTGCAGGCCAAGGCCAAACGCCTGTCACCGGTGGCCCATGCGTTCCTGGGCTTTATCCGCAGCGAGCGGGTACAGATCAGCGCGCTGGCTGAACGCTTCGCTGGGCAGCCGCGGGTGCCTGCCAGTGCAACTCCGGGTAGTCACTGATGCTCTGCAGCAGTTGACGCTGCTCGCAGCGATCTTCAATTGCACGCCGGAACGCCATGCGGCGCTGGTCTTCCTGCTGACGACGGGTCTTGACGGTGCTGGTGCTGTCTTCGTAGTGCCGGGCCATTTCGAGTCTCCCAATGCGAGTACGGGGAGTTCAGGATGGGCACGGGGGATGACGGTTTGGCGGCGCGGGGGTTACAGGACGATGAATACTGACCTGTGGTGAGCGGGCTTACTGTGATGAAAAGGTTTGTTGTGGCGAGCGGGCTTGCCCCGCGCTGGGCGGCGAAGCCGCCCCAAAACCAGGCAACCAGGAATGTCTGATACACCTCATTGTTCTTGAATGGGGCCGCTTCGCCGCCCAGCGCGGGACAAGCCCGCTCGCCACAACAAGCCCACTCAGCTCAACAGGCACGCTTGCCAGGGGATCGAGTCAGTCGTCGAGGGCTTTGACGGACTTGGGTGACAACCGCAGGCTGCGCAAGCTGCGCTTGACGCTCTTGAGGTGGTTGACCAGACTCGGGCCACGCGCCATTGCCACGCCCATCGCCAGCACGTCGATCACCACCAGGTGGGCGATACGCGAGGTCAGCGGGGTGTAGATTTCGGTGTCTTCGTGTACATCGATCGCCAGGTTGACCGTGGACAGTTCCGCCAAGGGCGTCTGGCTCGGGCACAGGGTGATCAACGAAGCGCCGCTTTCACGCACCAGGTTGGCGGTGATCAGCAAATCTTTGGAACGACCTGACTGGGAAATACAGATCGCCACGTCGGTGGGCTTCAACGTCACCGCCGACATTGCCTGCATATGCGGGTCGCTGTAGGCCGCCGCCGTCAGTAGCAAACGGAAGAATTTGTGCTGGGCATCCGCCGCCACCGCGCCGGACGCACCAAAGCCGTAGAACTCCACACGCTGGGCCTGGGACATGGCGGTCACGGCTTTTTGCAGCTCGATCGGGTCGAGCTTCTCCCGCACTTCCATCAGGGTGTGCAGGGTGGTGTCGAAAATTTTCAGGCTGTAGTCGGCGACGGAGTCGTCTTCGTGAATCGCGAACTGGCCGAAGCTGGCACCGGCCGCCAGGCTCTGGGCCAGTTTCAGCTTCAAGTCCTGGAACCCCGAGCAACCGATGGCGCGGCAGAAGCGCACGATGGTCGGCTCGCTGATGCCTACGCTGTGGGCCAGGTCAGCCATGGAACTGTGCATCACGGCCGCAGGGTCAAGCAGCACGTGATCGGCAACCTTGAGTTCCGATTTGCGTAACAGGTGGCGCGACTGGGCGATATGTTGCAACAGGTTCAAAGGGCAGGACTCTTGTTATTGGCAGACGCCAGGGATGTAGCAAGCTTGTAGTTATACTACAAGAATTGTTGATTTGCCCGTTCGATGCATCACTAAATCGCCCTACTGCCCCCTGAATCAGCGGGCATATGCCATGTAGCAGCCGATGGCGCCTCACTGGCAGTCAGGAAAATCTGCATTTTTTCGTAACAAATCCGCCAACCCTTCGGCCTCGATCGGCCGACTGATCAAATAGCCCTGCACTTCATCGCAATTTTCGGCGCGCAGGAAATCCAACTGCTGCTGGTCCTCCACGCCCTCGGCGACCACCTTGAGTGCCAGGCCGTGGGCCATGGCGATGATCGCCCGGGTAATCGCCAAGTCTTCGCGCCCCTGGCCCAGACCCCGAATAAAGGTCTGGTCGATCTTCACGTAGTCCACCGGGATGCGCTTGAGGTAACTGAGGGACGAATAGCCGGTACCAAAGTCGTCAATGGCCAGTTTCACCCCCAGGTCGCGCAATTGCTGGAAGGTGGCGATGATGTGCTCGACGCTGTCGAGCAATTGGCTTTCGGTGAGTTCCAGCTCCAGGTACTGGGGGGCCAGCCCGGTTTCGTCCAGCACCTGGCGCACCAGGCTGACCAATTTGCCCTGGCGCAACTGGTGCACCGACAGGTTGACCGATACGCGAATCGGCGCCAGGCCTTGGCGCTGCCATTCACACGCCTGCCAGCAGGCCTGACGCAGCACGAACTCGCCCAATGGCACAATCAACCCGGTTTCTTCTGCCAACCCGATGAAATCACCGGGCGGCACGCTGCCCCATTGCGGGTGGTCCCAACGCACCAGCGCCTCGGCGGCGTTCATCTTACCGGTGGCCAGGCACAGCTTGGGTTGGTAGAACACCTTCAATTGGCGCTCATCGATAGCCTTGCGCAGTTGGTTTTCCAACTGCAGACGCTCCAGGGTGCTGGCCTGCAGGCTGTCGGTATAGAACTGGAAGTTATTGCCGCCCAAATGCTTGGCGTGCTGCATGGCCATGTTCGATTGGCTGACCAGCGCGGAAATTTCCCGGGCGTTATCCGGTAACAGGCTGACACCGATTGAGGCGCTGACCACCAATTCGTGGCCCTCCACCGCCACCGGCACCCGCAGCTTGGCCAGCAGCCGGGTAGCCACGCGCGCCAGGCTCGACAAGCTGCCATAAGCGTCGAACAACACCGCGAACTCGTCGCCGGATAACCGCGCGATGGTGTCGGCTTCCGGTAAGGCGTTGATCAGGCGCCGGGCCATTTTCTGCAGCAATTGGTCGGCGATTTCATGGCCCAGGCTGTCATTGAGCAGCTTGAAGCGGTCCAGGTTGATATGCAGCAACGCCAGGCTACGACCGCCCTGGCGTACCCGTTGATGGGCTTCGCGCAGGCGTTCGCGGAACAGCGAGCGGTTGGCCAGCCCCGTCAGTTCGTCGTAATGGGTGAGGTAGCGCATGCGCTCCTCGGACTCGCGGCGCGCCGACAAATCAGCGAAGAAGCCCACGATATGGCTCACATTTCCCCGAACATCACGCACTACGCTCAGTTGTAGCCATTGCGGGTACAGCTCGCCGTTCTTGCGCGCCTCTACCAGTTCACCCTGCCAACTGCCGTGGCTCAACAGGGCCTGGCGAATCACCGGGAAGTGTCGGCGCGCATCGCGGCTGCACGGCAATTCCACGACGTTGCGCCCGAGCATGTCGTCGATATCAAAGCCGGTGACGCGGCTGAAGGCCTGGTTGACCGCAATCAGCACATATTCCGGATCCAGGATCACAATGCCTTCGCTGGCCGCCTCGAACACCGTGGACGCCAGCCGCAACTGCTCCTCCACCGCCTTGCCGGCGCTGATGTCGCGCCGGGTACCGAGCATGCGTGTCACGCGTCCGCTGGCGGTACGCTCCACGGCCCGCCCGCGGTCTTCGATCCACACCCAGCGCCCGTCGCCGTGGCGCACGCGGTACTCCACCTGATAGTCCTCGCTGCGACCTTTCAGGTGCTCCACCAATGCGCGCTTGAGCAGTGGCAGGTCGTCCGGGTGCAGGCGAGGCTTGAGGTCGCGCAGCATCGCCGTGACGTATTCAGGCTCCAGGCCGAACAGTTCCTTGAGCTGGGTGTGATGGACTTCATCGGTTTGCAGGTTCCAGTCCCACAATCCCAGTTCACTGGCCTGCAATGCCATGGCCAGGCGCGCCTCGCTTTTACTCAGGGCGAGGCTGGCGGCGTCCAGTTGCTGGCCGCGCTGTTCGACACGGTGTTGCAGGCCGATTTGGGCCTCGCGCAACTCCTGCTCGACCTGGCGCCGCTGCTCGACCTCGCGCACCAGGTCCTGATTCAACTGCTCGCTGCGTTGGCGGGCCTGCTGCAGGTGCTCGATCAGGGCCTGGTTCTGGAAGCGCCGCAGCAAGCCGCGCTGGATCAGGCGATTGACCTGCCATGCCACCAGGCTCAAGGACGCCAGCAGGATCAGGCCCAGGTAACTCCAACCCTGCAATTGCGGTTCGCCGCTGCAAAATAGATAGAGGATGGTGGGGACCAGGCAGGGCAAGGCAAACGACAAAAACGCCGGCAGGCTCACTGCGTAGGCCACGCTGGCCGATAAAGTGGCCGCGCCAATCAGGCCAAACACCCAGGCCTGCTGCACGAAGCTGTCCAGTGGTACCAGGGCAATGGCCGCGCTCGCCAGGGTCAGGCCACTGGCTGCCGAGCCCAGCATGAACATCCGTCGCCAGATCGGCTGCGCCTGCCGGCTGGGCAGGGCGCTATCGAAGGCCGCCACCTGGATCACGCGCAACGCCACCAGGGCCAGCAACCACACCAGCCAACTGCCGACTTGCACATAGCGCTGCGGGCTCCAGAGCAACCAGGCGCAGACCAGGCCGTTAACCAGCATCAATAAGGTGGGCAGCAACGAACCTTGGTACAACAGACGCGTGCGCTCGACCGCCATCTCCATGGCGTAGTGCTTGCGGACAACCTGCGCCGGCGCGAGAGAAGGTCCAGGCAGGTCAGTGCTGAGGGTCATAGGCAGTGTTCTTATAATGGTGAGCCCGAAACGTCGACGGAGCATACACAAGCAGGCGTGCAGACCAAACTGCTCTGGATCATAAAAATCCGCGAATAAACCCGCGCAAACCTTTGGCCCAGAGGGGCTGAACAAGACAGGGCGCGGGCTGCAGGCGATGACTTACCGGTCATCCCTGTGGATCGATTATTTGCCGATTGTAGATCGCCGCTGTTTTTTTGTGCCGACCATCCGGCAATGGGATTTGCCCCCCTTCCCCCGGCACCCTAGAATGCGCCGATGCGCGATGATCTCTCCCTTTTGCTGAACTCCCTCAACGATGCCCAACGCCAGGCCGTAGCAGCCCCCGTTGGCCGTCAGTTGGTCCTGGCCGGTGCTGGCTCCGGTAAAACCCGAGTGCTGGTGCACCGTATCGCCTGGTTGATCCAGGTCGAGAACGCGTCCCCGCATTCCATCCTGTCGGTGACCTTCACCAACAAGGCCGCTGCCGAGATGCGCCACCGCATCGAGCAGTTGATGGGCATCAGCCCGGCCGGGATGTGGGTCGGCACCTTCCACGGCCTGGCGCACCGCTTGTTGCGGGCCCACTGGCAGGAAGCGGGCCTGGCCCAGACCTTCCAGATTCTCGACAGCGATGACCAGCAACGCCTGGTCAAGCGGGTGATCCGCGAGCTGGGCCTGGATGAGCAACGCTGGCCGGTGCGCCAGGCCCAATGGTTTATCAACGGCCAGAAAGACGAAGGCCTGCGCCCGCAACATATACAGGCCAGTGGCGACCTGTTCCTGGCCACCATGCGCAGCATCTATGAAGCCTATGAAGTGGCCTGCCAGCGTGCCGGGGTCATCGACTTCTCCGAGCTGCTGCTGCGGGCCCTCGACCTGTGGCGCGATAACCCCGGTTTGCTGGCCCATTACCAGAAGCGCTTCCGGCACATTCTGGTGGATGAGTTCCAGGACACCAACGCCGTGCAGTACGCCTGGTTGCGCCTGCTGGCCAAGGGCGGCGACAGTCTGATGGTGGTGGGCGACGACGATCAGTCGATCTATGGCTGGCGCGGCGCGAAAATCGAGAACATCTACCAGTATTCCGACGACTTCCCGGATGCCGAGACCATTCGCCTGGAGCAAAACTACCGCTCCACCGCCGGGATCCTCAAGGCCGCCAACGCCTTGATTGCCAATAACACCGGGCGCCTGGGCAAGGAGCTGTGGACCGACGGCGGCGAAGGCGAGGCGATCAACCTCTACGCGGCCTTCAACGAACACGACGAAGCGCGCTACGTGGTGGAAACCATTGAAAGCGCCCTGAAAACCGGGCTGGCCCGTAGCGATATCGCCATTCTGTACCGCTCCAACGCCCAGTCGCGGGTACTCGAGGAGGCTTTGCTGCGCGAGCGCATCCCGTACCGCATCTATGGCGGCCAGCGCTTCTTCGAACGTGCGGAAATCAAGAACGCCATGGCCTACCTGCGTCTGTTGGAAGGTCGCGGCAACGATGCGGCGCTGGAGCGGGTGATCAACGTACCGGCGCGGGGCATTGGCGAAAAAACCGTCGAGGCGATCCGCGAACACGCACGGCACAGCGATGTGTCGATGTGGGAGGCCATGCGCCTGCTGATCGTCAATAAAGGCCTGACAGGTCGCGCTGCCGGGGCGTTGGGCGGGTTTGTCGAGTTGATCGACAACCTTGCCGCCAAGTGCCTGGAAATGCCGCTGCACCTGATGACCCAGACGGTGATCGAGCAGTCGGGCCTGATCGCTTATCACGAAGCGGAAAAAGGCGAGAAAGGCCAGGCTCGGGTAGAAAACCTTGAGGAACTGGTCAGCGCCGCCCGCGCCTTCGAGAACAGCGAGGAAGATGCCGACCTGTCGCCATTGGCGGCGTTCCTCGGCCATGCATCGCTGGAAGCCGGCGATACCCAGGCCGACGAACACGAAGACAGCGTGCAGTTGATGACGCTGCACAGTGCCAAGGGCCTGGAGTTTCCCTACGTGTTCCTGGTGGGCATGGAAGAAGGGCTGTTCCCGCACAAGATGAGCCTGGAAGAGCCCGGTCGCCTTGAGGAAGAACGCCGCCTGGCCTACGTTGGCATTACCCGGGCGATGCAGAACCTGGTGATGACCTACGCCGAGACGCGTCGCCTGTATGGCAGCGAGACCTACAACAAGGTGTCGCGTTTCGTACGGGAAGTGCCGAAAGGGCTGATTCAGGAAGTACGCTTGTCCAACAGCGTCAGCCGGCCGTTCGGCGGGGGCCAGCAACAGAATTCCAGCAGTATGTTTGCCGGTTCGGAAATTCCCGAAACCCCGTTCAGCCTTGGCCAGCAGGTCAGGCATGCGATCTTTGGCGAAGGGGTGATCCTCAACTTCGAAGGCGCCGGGGCCCAGGCCCGCGTGCAGGTGAACTTCGCTGAAGGCAGCAAGTGGCTGATGATGGGCTACGCCAAGCTTGAAGCGGTCTAAACGAGCTTGCTCGCGAAGATCGTCAACGATAACGCGGGCATCCTGAATGAACGTGGTGTCTTAGGGTTTTTCGCGAGCAAGCTCGCTCCTACACTGTGTACGAATACCTCCTACGGAGCATTCGGATTAGGCCTTACGCAAAAGCCCGAAACATTATGTCGCTAGCCACTGTCAGTACACCTGTGCAACATGGCGCGCGTGCAATCCACAAATGGGAATTCCCTTTATGAAACGTTTTCTTAGCATCGCCATGGCGTTGTGCATCGGCCTGACGATGAGCCTCGACGCCAACGCCAAACGCTTTGGTGGCGGCAAAAGCTCCGGCGCAGCGCCGAGCCATCAGACCAGCCAAATGGCCCCCGCCGCTGGCGGCATGGGCCCAGCGGCTGCCACCGCAGGTGCAGCCGGTGCCGCAGGCGCTGCTGCCAAGGCCGGCGGTGCTTCGCGCTGGTTGGGCCCTCTGGCCGGTATCGCTGCCGGTGGCCTGCTCGCTTCCATGTTCATGGGCGGCGGCTTCCAGGGCATGCAGATCTTCGACATCCTGATCATGGCGGTCATCGCCTTTGTGATCTTCCGCTTTATCGCCGCCCGTCGCCGCAAGCAGCAGGAGCACCTGGCTCCAGCCGGCGCGCCGATGCAGCGTGAAGTGTTCGAGCAAAAGCCTGCCATGGGTTCGATCTTCGGCGGCTCGGCGGCACCTGCTGCTGCCGCTCGTCCGGTGATCAACGCGCCAGCCTGGTTCAACGAAGAACGTTTCGTCGAAGCGGCCCGCAACCACTTCCAGTCCCTGCAGCAACACTGGGACGCCAACGAAATGGACAAGATCGCCGAGTTCGTGACCCCGCAATTGCTGGAGTTCCTCAAGCGCGAACGTGCCGAACTGGGCGACGCATTCCAGTCGACCTACATCGACGACCTGCGTGTGCAACTGGAAGGTGTGGATGACCGCGCCGACAAGACCATCGCCACCCTGACCTTCAGCGGTGTGTCGAAGACTTCGCGCTTCGACCAGGGCGAAGTGTTCAGCGAAAGCTGGAACATGGAACGTCCGCAAGGCGAAAACCAGCCTTGGCTGGTAGCCGGTATCCGCCAGAACGGCTGATCCGCAAAGGCGCATAGCCTGCTGTAACAAACACCCCGGTCGGGTGCAGCGCTCCAAAGCGCCTGCACCGCCGGGGTGTTTTTTTGCCTGCGGAAAACTCAGTGCGGAGTTTTACTGGATTAATGAGAACGACTCTCATTATACTCGCCCTCCCCGGTTCTGCCCGAGCATAGGAAAGTGCCGCCGTGCTGGAAAAACTGTTCACTCAACACGCCCCTGCGTTGCATCGTTACCTGTTGCGCAAGAAGTGCTCCCCCAGCCTGGCCTCCGACCTGGTGCAGGACACATTTTTGCGCATCGCCCAGCTGGAGAGCCTGGAACGCGTGCTGTGCGCACCGTCCTATCTGTTTCGGGTGGCGCACAACCTGATGATCGACCATCACCGCCGCTTTGGTGAAAAGCGCTATGACAACGACCCCACGGCCTTTTTCGCCACGTTGGTCGATGAGACCAGTTGCCCTGAAGAACAGGCACTCGGCGCACTCGAACTGGAACACCTGGAAAGCCTGCTGGAGCGCATGCCTGCCCGTACCCGCGACGTATTTATGCTCTGCCGTGTCGAGGGCATGACGCACAAAGAGACCGCGCGCTATTTACGGATATCCACAAGCTCTGTACAAAAACACATGGCAATGGCCCTGGCCAGGATTGGTCGGGCGCTGGAACCTGGCCAAGAGGGCTGAGCCTTGTGTACGACAAAGAGCCAAAAGGTAAATAGACCCAACCGTGAATGCCTCCCCACAAACTATCGACCCGGTAGAGCGCAAAGCTGCCGACTGGGTGATGCGCCATCGCCAAGGACAGCTTTCGGCACGTGAACTCGAGGCCTTTGAGCACTGGCTGGCTGCCGATCCATTGCACGCCGCCGCCGCCGAGCGCGCCAATCGTGCGTGGCAGGCCACCGCACAGCTCAAGCAACGTCCCGGTTATGTAAAACCCCAGCGCCCGCCGCGGTCCGCCTGGCTGCGCATGCCGGTTGTCGGCGGCAGCGCCTTGGCCGCACTGACAATCGGCTGTTGGATGCTGTTGGCGCCACCTTTCTGGGTGCAAGCCCTGAACAGCGACTATCACACCGGCTTTGGCGAAGTACGCCAGATCACCCTGGCCGATGGCAGCCAGGTGCAGTTGGGCAGCCACAGCATTCTCAACCTGGCCTACGACGACCAGACCCGGCGCGTACGCTTGAGCCAGGGCGAAGCCGTGTTCACACCTGCGCCGATGAATGAACAGGAGCGTCGCCCCTTCACCGTCCAGGCACCCGGAGCCGATATCACGGCACGCGGCACCCGTTATCTAGTGGGCATTGGCAAGGATCGCGAAGGCTGGGTGGGCGTATTGCAGCACCGGGTCGAGGTCAACCTGACCGATCACGGCCGCGATGAGGCCGCCGGCTCGGCATTGCTTGAGCAGGGCAACAGCCTGCGTTTCAGCCCGAAATCGGGCCTTGTACCGCTGAGCACCAGCCCCGAGGAATTGGCCAGTTGGCAGGAAGGACGGCTGGTGTTCCAGCGTGAGTCCCTGGCCGACGCCACTGCCCGCATCAATCGCTATCGACCTGGACTGGTGCTGGTCAAAGGTGAGGCGCTGCGCAACGTCAAAATCAGTGCGGTGATGCGCCTGGATAACCTGAACGAAGCGCTCAAGCACCTGGTGGCGCAAGCCCATGGGCGGATTGTCGAGTTGCCTGGATTGACACTGATCTACTGATCAACCTTAAAAATCAAGATAAAAAACTCTATACATAGATCATAACGATCTATCGCGTTTTTGCAGCTGGGCCGTTTCTACTACATGTGAATAAATCTTATTTACTTTAGTGAGGCCGGTTTTGCAGACGCAAGAGAACAACAAAAAGTGCAAGGCAACAAAACGCACCCGGTTGAGCCTGGGAATTCGGTTGGCCGCCATTGCGCTGGTCGCCGATGCCGCGACCATCAGCCCGGTGCGGGCAGCCCCAGCCGCCAGTGCAGCGCATGCCCCGGCCACTGCTGTACATAATTTCGACGTGCCTACCCTGGCCCTGGATCAGGCCTTGGTGCTGCTGGCGCGCCAGGCCGGTGTCGAGCTTTACCTGGGCAGCAACGACTTCACCAACAGCTACGGCAACCCGGTCAAGGGTCGCCTGTCCCTGGACGCAGCGTTGCAAACATTGCTGGCCAATCAAGGTGTCACCTACAGCCTCGGCGGCCCGTCCGACCGCCCGATCATCCAGGTGCAACCCGGGCCGAACTCGGCCGGCATCCTGCCTGGCGACCTGCACCCCACCTATGTGCTGGGCATGGAAGGCAAACAGTCGCGCGACGAAAAGGGCTACAACGACGTCTACGACCAGGACATCTCCACGGTCTACGCCGGCAAGGAGCAGATCGAGCGCTACAAAGGCGCGGCCCCCGCCGATATGTTCAAGGGCATGCTTAACGTCTACAGCGGCGATTCGCGTAACAGCGGCGCGCTGGACCCGAACATCCGCGGCATCCAGGGCCCGGGGCGCGTGCCGCTGACCATCGACGGCACCGAGCAGGCAATCACCGCTTATCGCGGCTATATGGGCGCCAACAACCGCAACTACATCGACCCCAACCTGATCGGTAGCATCAAGGTGTTAAAGGGCCCGAACCTGGAGCGCAACGTCTATAGAGGCATCGGCGGCGCGGTGGTGGCCAGCACCCTGAACGTCGACGACGTGCTCAAGCAGGACCAGGAATATGGTGGCGAACTTAAAATAGAAGGCAGCAACAACTCGGTGTCGCCCAAACTGCAGACGCTGATGACCGGACAAATGCCCAGCCCCGGCTATGAATACTCGCCTATCAGGGGCTATTACGATCACTCTTTGTACAAACACCCACGCACCAGCAGCAGTAACAAGCTGCTGTCCAGCGATGACTCCGCCTACCGCCTGGCACTGGCCACCCGCCAGGAAAAATTCGAACTTCTGGCCGCCTACGCCTTTCGCGAAAAAGGTAACCACTACGCGGGCAAGAACAAGAGCGACTTCTACTCCAGTGGAAAGCAAGTCAACGGACAGTTTGACTACATTCCCAACCTCGCGACCATCTACAAACCGGGCGATGAAGTCCCCAACACCTCCAGCAAGATGGAGTCCTGGCTGGGCAAGGCCAAATTCAAGATCGATGAAAACCAGTCCCTGGAGTTCGGCTACCGCGACACCGATGCGCTGTATGGCGAGATCCTGCCATCACGGATCTCGTTCTTTAAACCCGGCACAACTTACGACGCCGCCACCAACGGCGTGCCGCAGTGGCCGTTGAGCCATGTGCAAAGCAAAGCCTACAACCTGGAATACAACCTCAAGCCCGAGGGAAACCCGTGGGTGGATTTCTATTCCAACCTGTGGATGACCAACACCCGCAGCGATACCTACAGCAGCGGCGGCGTCCCCAATCAAACCACCCTCGCCGACCCGGTGTACCGTAATACCGCCCTGGCCAACTCCAAGCATGATCGTATCGGCCTGACCACAAGCAACAAGTTCAAGTTACTCGACAGCCTCGATCTGACGCTGGGTGGTAGTTACCAGCATGAAAAGTTGGGCTCGAACGACAACTATTACGACCCCATCATCAGTGACACGTTGCGCATGTACCCTCGCGCCGGCCGCCGTGAAGAGCAGGAGTACAACTTCAAGTTCGACTGGCGTCCCGTGAGCTTCGCCAAGTTTGAGGCGGGGATGCGATATTCGTCTTATTGGGCGTTCGATGACTATCTGAAAAGCGCTCAGGACAAGAGTGGAATAACAACGCAACTTGAAGAAACCGGGCGTCGGGTGGATTACACCACGCGCAAAACAATGACGGATGCCGAATTAAAAACAACCATTGATCAGAAAATTGAAAACATGAAGGATTTCTGGGATGTTTTCGGCGCTACTGAAGCAGAGCGTTTGGCCGATATAGAAGTGATTAAACGAGAAACATCACCCATTCAAGAAATCCAACATAGGGTTAACTGGGAGAGTGATGGTAAAGGCCGCTATTCGCGCGCTAACAACCCGTGTATCAACGGCTTGAATGCAGGTGAAAATATCATTTCCTGCAGCTCTTCCGGAAATGGTGAGATCTACGAAAAAGACATCAAAGCCAAACACCAGAAAGACAGTGGCTGGACACCTTCGCTTTCTGCAACGTTCTTTACCTCGGAAAATGGCCGGGTCTACCTGCGCTACAGCGAGGCCATCCGTTACCCAAGCATGTTTGAAAGCACCATTGGCTTTTCCTCATCGATCAATCCCTGGGGGCTTGAGCCAGAGCATGCGCACAACTACGAAGCCGCCTACATCCATAACCTGGCCGGCTGGGGGGGCAGCGAAACCGCCGACATCAAGCTGAGCTATTACTACAACACCACCAAAAACGTGATCGAACGCGACCCACAACTGCGCTTCAGCAACTTGGAAAAGCAGGTCACTTCGGGTGTGGAGTTCCAAGGGCGCTACGATAATGGACGGTTTTTCACCGACATGAGCATTGGTCATGTCCTGAAAAACAGAGTCTGCGATGAAAACTCGGCTGTCTCCGTCAGCACCGACGGCAGTACCCCCAACTGCGTGGATGACGGATTTGTAGGCGGATATCTGGTGAGCATGGCAATGCCGGAGTGGACTGCCAACCTTGGTCTGGGTGCGCGATTCCTTGATCGAAAGCTGGAAGTGGGCGGACGGGCTATTTATTACCGCCAACATGAAAACAAGTTTTATGACAACTACCCCAACAGCGCCATGGTCAGTTATTACCTGAATACGCCTATGTCATGGGACAAGATCGTCACTTATGACGCCTACGTGAACTACAAGTTGACCGATGACGCATCCATCGAGTTAACCGGCACCAACTTGAGCAACCTTTATTACATCGACCCGCTGACGCGTTCGGCCATGCCTGCGCCGGGTCGAACTTTGAAGCTCGGTTTCACCGCTACTTTTTAATCCTGGAGGTATTGCATGGGAGGCTAAGAAGAAATTGGCAAACGCTTGACGTGTTGACTTAATTTAAATCACTCAATGGATGATGAAATGAAATCTTTCAACTACACAGTATTGGCAATGGCACTTCTGGGTCTGGCTGGCGTTGCTCAAGCAGCCACTTCTTCTGGTCAAAGTTACGATGGCACGATCGTCGTTGACGGTTCCAGTGGTTCAGGCTCAACCAATCACCCAGGTTCCGCGGGCCAGCCGGCCATTGGCGTTAAGGCTTTTTACAACGGCACGAAAGTCGCTTTCAGTGGTTTGAAAGGCATGGCTGCCACCGATGCCAATGGCGTCTCCACTATTACTACCGCGATGATGCCACCCTCTCACTCCACACTGGGCAACTTCGATTTCAAACAAGTTGCCAACCAACAGGTGTACTACGGAGAGTGGTCCCAGACTGGTGCCAACAATGACCCAAGCCGTGTCGTGTACTACTCCGGCGATACCGCTGGCCGCGTACTGCCAACGGCCAGCGTGACCTACGCGGTACAGGGCATCAACAACTACTCCGGGGCTAACGTGCTGTCTGGCGACCTGACCGCATCCTTCGGCACAGCGGCCCCGACTCTGGTCGGTTCGCTGAGCAACAGCACGCTGAAGGTCCAGTTGGCGGCCAACATCAACACCGCCGACGCCAGCTTTGCCGGCAACGCTGCAGCGCGCGATGCAGTCACTAATGCAAGCCTCTCAACCGGCACCACCCAAGGCAGCTTCTTCGGCGCAGGCTCCACCGCGTCGCTGGCCGGTATCGCCAAGTTCTCCGATCGCAACTACGACACCGCTTTCGGTGGCGTCGCCAAGTAATCGCCGGTTGAACCTGTTGTAGCACCACCCAAGCAAGTGCCTGCCCCCAGGCACTTGCTTTTGGCGTTTTGAAGCGATCCCGAGAGCCCGGTAATGCCCCAGCCCTACTGCAAGCGATCCCTCACGCTCCACGCTTTACCCTTTTCCCTGCTGCTGTTCATGGCCCCTGCGCTATTTGCTGCCGACCAGGACACCAGCTTGCGTCTGAACCAGACCATCGAGTACCGCGCCAATCAGCAAGAGCACGAGTTGCTCAAGGATGAATTGCCCAGCGACGGCACCGCACCACTCTTGAACATCGACGGCCAGGACTACACCGTCGGCAACAACCTGGATGAATTGGGCCGCGCGGTGTACGTGTCCCTCTCACGCCAGAACTGGCCACAGGCCAGGGACTATCTCAAACGCTACACCGCCCTGCCCGGCCACGATCCGATGCTCACTGCCTATGCCAAGGGTGGCCTGGCCCGCGCCGATGGCGACCTGGAGCAAGCCGAAGATTATTACCGCCAATTGCTGGCGATACAGTCCGACTTCCTGCCGGGCCGCCTGGAGCTGGCGCGGGTGCTGTTCGAGAACCGCAAGGATGGCGAGTCCAACGCCGTATTCCAACAGATCAGCAGTGGCCTCAGCCCCTCCGACGCGCAGGCCATGGGCCTGGGCAAGACCGTCGACAGTTTCAAGCAGGCCCTGGATCACCGTGAAGACTGGCAAGGCTCCTTCGCCATTGGCCCGACCTGGGGCAAAAACCTCAATCAGTCCCCCGAAAGCACAGTGACGTATCGCTACGTCACTGCCGAAGAAACCATTCTGGTCCAACGCTCGCTGCCCAAGGCTGTGTCTGCCCACGGCGCGGATTACGAGGCCACGCTCAACAAACGCATCGCCCTCAACGGTCATCACGGGGTGTTCATGCGCTCGCTGTTGTACGGCCAGGCGTATGAAAAGGAGAGCAAGTACAACGAAAGCACCCTTATCAACAATGCCGGCTACAGCTATCACGATGCGAAAAACCAGTACTCCCTCGGGCCATCGTATGAGTTCAACACCATCGCCGACAACGCCATGTACAGCGCCTGGGGGTTGCGGGGCGAATGGATTCACACGTTATCGGCTACACGCATGTTCAAGCTGGAAGGCGAATACAAGGACATGGCCTACAAGCACGACCTCAACAGTAACCTCGACGGCGGCATCAGCTCGGTCTACGCCACTCTGTGGCAGGCCCTGCCCCAGCGCTGGACGT
Organism: Pseudomonas sp. DTU12.1; assembly: GCF_009873475.1. Classification (NCBI taxonomy): domain Bacteria; kingdom Pseudomonadati; phylum Pseudomonadota; class Gammaproteobacteria; order Pseudomonadales; family Pseudomonadaceae; genus Pseudomonas; species Pseudomonas sp. DTU12.1. Next base: position 126,542 of record NZ_CP045254.1, read on the forward strand.
TGTTCGGCGGCGTCGACCTGAGCCAGCGCAACGCCCGGGATCGCACCCAGGCTTACCTGCAAAAAGGCGTGCGGCTGGGCGTCGCCAAGGATTTCGAGGTGGGAGTCAGCGCTGTGCTGTTCGCGTCATACCGCAAACGCCAATACGATGCCTACAGCGCCATCGTCGATGACCGACGCAGCGACGATGAACAGGGCTACACCTTTATCCTGCGCGCCCCACGCCTGGCGGTGATGGATGTGGTGCCCAGTCTGACGGTCAAATACAACAAGGTCGTAAGCAATGTCGACTGGCTTTATTCCTACGACAAAAACAGCATCAGCCTAAAGCTGGAAAAGCAGTTTTAACCGTCTTCACCGGGTTTTCTATTTCGCGGTTGCACTTATAGCGAGCTACTGTATAAAACGCCCCTATAAACCGCGCCATCTAGCATGAGGATCCCGGCCGTGGAAGAAGTTATCGAACAATTGCGTGAAGCCAACGAACCGGTACCGGTTCCTCTGGAACTGCCCGACGAAGACCAGTTGGTGGAAGTCGAAGAACAGCTGTTTATCAACATCCCGTTTGTGTTCAAGGAATTCCTGCTGACCGTCAGCGATGTGGTGTACGGCAGCCTGGAGCCGGTGACCATCACCGACCCACAGTCCCACACCTATCTGCCGGAAGTCGCGGCCAATGCCTGGGATATCGGCGTGCCTCGCGAGCTGATCCCGATCTGCCAGGACGGTGACGATTACTACTGCGTCGAGGAAGACGGCACGGTAGTGCTGTGGTCCGGCGAAGAAGAGCTGGTCACCGAAGAGTCCTGGGAATCGGTGTGGCACTGGGCGCGGGACGTCTGGCTAGAAAGCTGATCTCACAAACCCTGCGTACGGCTCCTACGGTGAGTCGTTCGCCAGAGGGGGTGCTCAGTGCTCCGGGGTGTCCTTGTGGTTATCCAGGGTCTCCAGCAAGGCCACTTGCATGCGCGTATGTATGCGGATGAACCAGCGCCAGAGCACTGCGGCCACCGCAGCCGTGACCACGGCAATCAACACCAGCAGCTTGTTGGTCGGCAGGATACTGGCCGACAGGGCCGCCAATAGCAGGAAGATCACCAGCAGCGAGAGGATCGGGATCAGTTCGGCAATCACCCGTCGCACGCGCTGGGTATGACGCCCGGCCATTTCCGGCTTCACGCTCATCTCCGCCAGCAACATCGACAGCGCCTTGAGCTTGCGATACGCGGCGATCAAAAATGGCAGCGACAGCAACAACGCACCGCCCCAGATCAATGCCTTCTGCCAACTCGGATCACTGATCCAGCCTTCCAGATACCCGCCAATTCGTGCCGCGAAGAAACTACCGGTAAAGAAAATCGCCACCACCAGTGCCAGGTTCACCCCTACCTGCAGGATGATCTTGCGGATCATCGACGCCAGCATCGCGCCCTCGCCTTGGGGCGAAATACTGCGCAGCCATTCGCCATACATGCCAAACACCCGGCTCAGGCGCTGCGGCATCACCGCCGCGATCTTCAATGACAACGGGTCGGCGCCACGGATCAGGTACGGCGTCAGCAGCGTGGTAATCGCGGAAACCGCCACCGCCACCGGGTAAAGAAAGTCGCTGGTGACCTGCAAGGTCATCCCAAGCGCCGCAATGATGAAAGAAAATTCGCCAATTTGTGACAGGCCCATCCCGACCCGCAACGAAGTCCGGCCGTCATTACCGGCGATAAACGCGCCAAGGCCACAGGACAGCATCTTGCCCAGCACCACGGCTACGGTAATGACCGCAATCGGCCAGGCGTATTGCAGCAGGATCTGCGGGTCGATCATCAAGCCGATCGCCACGAAGAAAATCGCGCTGAACATGTCGCGAACCGGCTCGATCAGACGCTCGATTTTCAGCAGCTGCCGGGATTCGGCCATGATCGCGCCGATCAGGAAGGCGCCCAGCACCATGCTGTATTCGAGCTTGACTACCAGCAGGCAAAAACCGAAACACAGGCCCAAAACGGTGATCAGCAGCATCTCGTTGCTTTCGAATTTGGCCACGTAGGCCAGCAGCCGAGGCACCAGCAGAATGCCGATCACCAAGGCCACGATCATGAACAGCGAGAGCTTGCCCACCGTGGAAAACACCTCGCCGGAGCTGACCGTGCCGCTGACGGCGATGCTCGACAACAAGGCGATGATGCCGATACCGAGGATGTCTTCGACGATCAGCACGCCAAAGATCAGTTGGGCAAAGCGCTGGTTCTTCATCTTCAGGTCGTTGAGTGCCTTGACGATGATGGTGGTCGAGGAAATCGCCAGGATCGCGCCGAGGAACAGCGAGTCCATGGTGTTCCAGTCGAACCATTGGCCAATTTCGTAGCCAATCCAGATCATCAGGATGATTTCCATGAAGGCCGCGATAAACGCCGTGGCCCCCACTTTGAACAGCTTGCGCAGGCTGAACTCCAGGCCCAGGCAGAACATCAGGAAGATCACCCCCAGCTCGGCCAGGGTCTTGATGGTGTCTTCATCGTGGATCAGGCCGAAGGGCGGCGTGTGCGGGCCAATGATGAAGCCGGCGACGATGTACCCCAGGACGACCGGCTGCTTGAGACGATGGAACAGGATAGTCACCACCCCCGCCACGAGCATGATCACGGCCAAGTCCTGGATAAAGCTGATGGCGTGCATGGCGAGGGGCTCCTTGAGGGTACTGGCACTGTCCCGATTTCCACGCGGCCGCTACAACGGCGCGTAATGTGCGGAAGGAAAAGTCTGCCTTAATCGTAAGAAATGCCCTTGAAATGGGCTTTTCAAGGGTAACACCGCGACTTCCGGCAGAAAGCCGGTGCAATATATGGAAACAGATCGCCTTGGGCGTGACGGCAAACCCCGTCCCGGCGTCCCGTAAGGGATGGCGCTGTAATGATTCCAGCATCCGCAGAGGTGCCCCCCAACCAATGCCTACAACCGTGAGTGTGCTATGGAACCCGGAAACGCCCAGCTGTCGATGACGGTATTGATGACCCCTGACATGGCCAACTTCTCAGGCAATGTCCACGGCGGCACCCTGCTCAAGTACCTCGACGAAGTGGCCTACGCCTGCGCCAGCCGTTATGCCGGCCGCTATGTAGTCACGCTGTCGGTGGACCAGGTGATTTTTCGCGAGCCGATCCATGTCGGCGAGTTGGTGACGTTCCTGGCGTCGGTCAACTACACCGGCAACACTTCGATGGAAGTGGGGATCAAGGTGGTCACCGAGAACATCCGCGAGCGTTCGGTACGCCACACCAACAGTTGCTTCTTCACCATGGTCGCGGTCGACGACGACCGCAAACCGGCCGCCGTGCCGGCGTTGCAGCCACAGAACAGCGAAGACAAGCGCCGGTTTATCCAGGGCAAACAGCGCCGGCAGATCCGCCAGGAACTGGAGAAGCGCTACCAGGAGATCAAGGCTGACGTGTAACCCCAATCAAAATGTGGGAGCGGGCTTGCTCGCGAAGACGGTGTACCAGTCAGCACATGTATTGACTGATACACCGTCTTCGCGAGCAAGCCCGCTCCCACATTGGGTTGGTGGTGTCAGAGGCTGATCGGCGTGGCTTCGAAGCGTACGCGCGGGTGGGCGATGCGGTCCTGGGCCCGCACCAATTCCAACTCGTAACTGGCGCACGCCTGGGTTTCCAGCAGGACTTCGTGCACAGCCGCCGCGGTGAACTCAAAGGCCGCCAGCAGGCTGTCGCCCAGCAGCACCCGCGCCAGGAACAACCCTGAGGTCAAGTCGCCCACTCCCACCGGCTGGCGCGGGAATGCCAGCAGCGGCCGACGCAGGTGCCAGCTGCCTTCGGCAGTCACCAGCAGCATCTCGAAACCGTCCGCCAGCTTGCCCGGGTAATCCAGGTGTTTGACCAGCACCGCTTTGGGCCCTCGGGCCAGCAGGGCCCGCGCCATCCCCAGGCAATCGAACAGCGACTGCGGTTTACGCCCGGAAAAACTGTCCAGCTCCAATTGGTTGGGGCACAGGAAGTCGGCCATGGCCACCGCTTCGTCCAGCAGAAAATCACTGACTTCCTGGGGCACGATGCAGCCTTTTTCCGGATGGCCCATCACCGGGTCACACAGATACAGCGCCTTGGGGTTGATCGCCTTGATACGTGCCACGCCGGTCAGGATCGCGCGGCCCTGGGCGGCGCTGCCAAGGTAGCCGGACAGCACTGCATCACAGTTGCCCAGTTCGCCAATCGCCGCGATCCCCTCTACCAGCGCAGGAATTTGCTGCGGCGCCAACACTTCTCCCGCCCACTGGCCATACTGGGTATGGTTGGAGAACTGCACGGTGTTGAGCGGCCAGACATTCACCCCAACCCGCTGCATGGGAAACACGGCGGCGCTGTTGCCGGCATGGCCAAAGACCACGTGGGACTGGATCGCAAGCAGATGAGGCGTACGTTTCATGCGGGGACTTCCGTAAAACCGTTAAATTCTGGCCGCGCAGTATGCGACTAAAAGCAGCCTGTACGACAGACCGGAGACACAGTTAAGCTGGCCTTACTTTGTTGGAGCAAATCGCATGCTGACCCTGGGAAATATCTTTGTGCTGATGCTGCTGGCGGCGGCTGCCGCCTGGGTGTGGCACAACCACGGCCTGCGCGAGCGGGCGTTGGAGAGGGTCAAACAGCATTGCACCAAGCTCGATATCGAACTGCTCGACGGCGCCGTGGCTTTGAAACGCATCGGTTTCGTCAAGGACGCCAACGGCCGTCGGCGTTTGGCGCGGGTCTATAACTTCGAGTTCACCGTGACCGGCGAAGCCCGCCATCCCGGGACCATCACCCAGTTTGGTGCCCACAGTGCGCAGATCGAACTGGCGCCCTACCCGTTTGAAATAAAGACGCCACCGCCCAGTGCCGAAGTGATTGAACTGAGCCAGTGGCGCCAGGAGCACAGCAAGACCCGTCACTGACGGCAATTGGCCAAGGCTGTTTGCAGCATGGCTGCGTCCTGTTGCTCACTGAAAATCAACTCGATACGAGAGTCCCGGCGCCATTCGCTGGGCTGCCAGGTGAGTGTGGAGTTATCCACAGCGTTGGCCGAGACCCAGCCATCGGCATTGTGGATAACCGATTTGGCGCGCTGCCAGTCCAGACTCTCCAGCCATTGCCGGACTTTGCAGGTGTCGAACTGCTGGCTCGGATGCCAGCGCCAACCGATGCTCCACGCACCCGCCTGGGCCTGGTGCAGGCAAATCGGTACGCAGGGATCGCTCCAGACGGCCGGAATCTGCCCCAGCCCCTTGGGTGTCTCGAAGTTATCCACAGCCGCCCGCGCCTGCGCATCAAGCCCCGGCAGCCGGGCTAATGGCAGTTGCGCCTGTCGGGTCCAGAAAACCTCGCAAGCCGGCAGCGACCTTTCAATCTCACCGCGCTGTACGGCATCCAATCCTTCATCCTTGTTCAGCACCAGCAGCCCGGCACTGGCCAGAGCTTCACGCTGGGACTCGGGCAACGGCCTGCCTGCCGCCAAAGCCTGGGCGTCGAGTACCAGCACGCAAGGCTGGACGGCCAGCGCGGTTTGCCAAGGCGCCTGGCGCAACTGCTCAAGCAATTGCGCCGGATGGCCAAGCCCCGAGGGCTCGATAAACAGCCGGTCAGGCTTGGCCTTACGCAACAATCGACCCAGGCCTACCTGGAACGGCGCGCCATTCACACAACACAAGCAGCCGCCGGCCACCTCACCGAGGGCAATGCCGTCGTCATCCTGGGTCAGCAGTGCGGCATCCAGGCCAATCTGCCCGAACTCATTGATCAACACCGCCCAACGCTCATTGGATGGGCGCTGGGCGAGCAGGTGCTTGATCAGGCTGGTCTTGCCTGCCCCCAAAGGGCCGGCAATCACATGGGTGGGAATGTTCTGCAGCATCGTGGACATTATTCAGGCCGTGTAGAGACGCTTGATCCTACCCGGTTATGCCAACCAATCCAGCGTCAGAATCAACCGTCGCTCATTGGCGGCCAACGCCGGCGAGCGATGAATCAAGCCGTAGCCTTCATTGCCGCGCCACTTTTCGCCCTTGAGCAGGGCGACTTCGCCACAGTGGATCTGCTCGATGCGCTCGCTGGGTTCCGCGTCTGCCTGGCTCAACTGGCGGCGGTCCATCACCCCTTCGCGCAGCCACTGACTACCGATGCCGGCATAGGTGGTGATCAGGCGCACGGGCACGTGATCGACATGAAAACGCGGGCACATGGCCTTGTCCAGCAGCCTCAGCCGCACACCGATGCGCTTGGCCCCCAACAGGCAGGCAAAGGCGCTGACCAGCCATGCCACATCGGCGATAAACCCGTCGTAACCTTCAAGGTCACGACAGCCTGCGGCCAGGCCCAGTAAGTTGGGCTCAGCTTCTTCGCTGTCCAACTCCACCACCAGCGACTCGGCAAGCGGCTCGTTCAGCGAGACCAGCAAGGCGCCAAACTCGGCGATATGCAGCGGCAACTGGCGTTGCCACAGCGCCAGGTTGACGCCGTTATCCAGGATGTCGGCCAGCGCCAGCGGGGTTTCCCCACGGGTCTGGCGAATGACCGGACGCAGTTGAATCACAGGTGCCAGCATCAGGCGGCTGCCTCCTCGTACCAAGGGCCAAAAGGATCGACCAGCAGGCGCCAACCATCGACGCCCAGGGCCATTTCATCGTCGGTCAGCAGGCACCCATCCAGTTCAGCGCGCAGTTGCGCAAAATCGATGTTCTGCCCGATAAACACCAGTTCCTGGCGGCAGTCGCCGGTGCTCAGTTGCCAGTTGCCCATGATCGCCGCGACGCTTTCCTGGTCTTCGGGCCACTGGCTCTTGGGCACAAAGCGCCACCACCGACCGGCAAAACCATGGCGCATCAGGCCACCGGCCTGGGACCAACTGCCGGCATCGCGATGCTTGCTGGCCAGCCAGAAAAAACCCTTGGAGCGCAGCAATTTGCCGTTGCTCCACGGGCGGTCGATAAAGTCGAAAAAGCGCTGGGGATGGAATGGCCGACGCGCCCGATAGGCCGTGGAGGCAATGCCATATTCCTCGGTCTCCGGCACATGCTCGCCGCGCAACTCCTGCAACCAGCCCGGCGCCTGGGCCGCGCGCTCGAAGTCAAAACGCCCGGTATTGAGGATCTCGGCCAGCGGCACCTCGCCCATCACCATGGGAATGATGCGTGCCTGGGCATTCAGGCGTTCGAGGATGGCCACCAGTTCTTCACGTTCGTGGCTGCTGATCAGGTCGATTTTGCTGACAAGGATGACGTCGGCAAACTCGATCTGTTCGATCAGCAGGTCGGTGATGGAGCGCTCATCGTCCTCACCCAGGGTTTCGCCCCGGGACGCCAGGCTTTCAGCCGCCTGGTAATCGAGCAGGAAGTTCATGCCGTCGACCACAGTGACCATGGTGTCGAGCCGTGCGATATCCGCCAGGCTCTGGCCGTTCTCATCGCGAAAGGTGAAGGTTTCCGCCACCGGCAGCGGCTCGGAAATGCCGGTTGATTCGATCAGCAGGTAATCGAATCGCCCTTCCTTGGCGAGCTTTCCTACTTCGATCAGCAAGTCTTCGCGCAACGTGCAGCAGATGCAGCCGTTGCTCATCTCCACCAGCTTTTCTTCGGCGCGATTGAGGCTGACGTCACGCTGGACAGCGGCCCCATCGATGTTGATTTCGCTCATATCGTTGACGATCACCGCCACCCGCAGGTTTTCGCGGTTGCGCAGGACGTAATTGAGCAGCGTGCTTTTGCCAGCGCCGAGAAATCCGGACAGCACAGTAACGGGTAGTCGGTCGGTCATCAGGTGTTCCTCATCAGGTTGGCCGGTCAAATCGCCCGTTGATGGCGTTCGCGCAGCTCTTCACGTTCTTTGGCTTCGATACACAGGGTGGCCGTGGGCCGCAGCAACAGGCGCTTGAGGCCAATCGCCTCGCCCGTCTCGCGGCACCAGCCGTATTCACCGCGAGCGAGGTGCTCGAGGGCTTCATCAATCTTGTCCAGCAGCTTCTTTTCCCGCTCCAGCAGGCGTAGTTGCCAGTGGCGCTGTTCTTCGGCGCTGCCGACATCGGCGGGGTCGCTATTGGGCTCCTGCTCGCGCAGCACCATGAACTCGGCATCGATGCGCGTTTGCAGGTCAGAGCGCTGGGCCAACAACAGCTCGCGGAAGAAGGTTTGCTGGGCCTCATTCATATAATCGGCGGGCGGCTGGGCGAGCAGGTCTTGTTCAGTCATGGGGGCGGTTCACGGGTCAGGCTGTTTTTTGATGTTATAGTATAACAATACAAATAAGCCAATCCCCTCTTGCCCGCCACGACGAAGGGCGCAATCCTTGAGCCCGTCCATTCCCCGAGAAACCTTATGAGATATGTGTTGTGCGGCGTGTTGCTGCTGGTTGCGAGCCAGGCCAGTGCCCAAATGCCCAACGCCCTGGCCACCTGCACGCGCAGCGCCACCCTGTTGGCCTGCATTGATGCCCAGGGCAATGCCTACAGCGCCGCGACCGTAGGCAACACCACGTATTTGCGCGGGTTCGAGGTAGACGGCAAACGCTACTGGGCGCAGACCAACAGCCGCTATGGCCAGTTGACGTTCTTCACCGGGCTGGCCTCCGATGGCGAAGCGTGGGTCGGCTATACGCGGCGCGTGGGCTGGACCACGATCAACCGGTTTTCCAGCTCCGGCGGTTCCAGCGCCAAGTTCACTTGTAGCCGGATCAGCGGTTGCTAGGCCTGGCCTTTTTGCTGCTCCTGGGCCCAGGCCATGTAGCTGTTGATCGGTGGATTCTTCTGGAAGTAACGCTGCAATCCCTCAAACAGGCCATCCGCGATTGCCTGTTGATGGCGCGCGGTAACCAGCCGCTGGCTGTCGCGGACGTTGGAGATAAAGCCCGTCTCCACCAGGATCGACGGCACGTCCGGCGACTTGAGCACCGCAAACCCGGCCTGCTCCACCCGCTTTTGATGCAGCGTGGTGATACCCGCCAGGCTACCCAGCACGGCATTGCCTAGTTGCAGGCTGGCGGCCAGGGTGGCGCTCATCGACATATCGAGAATGACCCCAGCGAGCATCGGGTCCTTGTCCTTGAGGTTGAGCAGGCTGGTGGCGCCCAATAGATCTGCGCCATTTTCCCGCTGCGCCATGAAGCGTGCGGTCGCCGATGTGGCGCCGCCTTCGGACAAGGCATACACCGAAGCCCCTGACGCGGTCAGTCGCGGCGCCGCATCTGCGTGGACCGAAATAAACATATCGGCCTTGTAGCGCCGGGCGATCTCCACCCGTTTGCGCAGCGGCACGAAGAAGTCATCGTTGCGGACCAGCTTCACGGTAAAGCCCTTCTCGCGTTTGAGCCGCTTGGCCAGCAACTGCGAGATAGCCAGCACCACGTCTTTTTCCCGCTCACCCTTTGCCCCAACCGCGCCGGGGTCCTTGCCACCGTGACCAGGGTCGACCACGACGATAATGTCGCGCTTGGGATGCGCCTTCTCCACCGGTGCTTGGCGGGCGCCGCTGCTCAGGTCCAGCACCAGGCGATGCCCCTGCCCATCCTGCGGCGGCAGGACAAAACTGTTGAGCTGCATCGGTTGAGCCAGATCGAGAACGATCCGTGTCCCGCCCGCACTCAGACGCCCTGAGCGAATCGCAGTAATGCCAGTGTTGGCCAGTGCCAATTGGCTGAAATCCCCGCTCAGGCCTGCGCCGCTCAAGTCAATGATCAGCCGCTCGGGCGCGTTCAGGGAAAAGGTGCTGTAGCTCACCGCACCACTGAGGTCGAACACCAGTCGCAGCTTGTCGTTGGAGCGCCACAGGCGCGCATTGCGAATCTGCGTCGCATGCACCGCAAAAGGCAAAGTAAACACGGCGCTGGCCAGCAGCAGGCTTAGGAGTTGACGTCTGTGCATGACACTCACCGCAGAAAAATAATCGTCGATCTAATTGTTATACTATAACATGTCGCTTTATATCCAACGATGGACCTGCTTATGAATGCGCTGACTCTGCCGGATATCGCCGCGCAGGCTTCTCGCCAAGCCTTGCCACTCGACTGGGTGGGCATGTGTGGCATTGCCCTGCCAATCCTGATCGACGGCCAACGTTTGAGCGCCAAGGCCGATGCAGGAGTAAGCCTGGACGATGGCGAAGCGCGCGGCATTCATATGTCGCGCTTATACCTGGCGCTGGAAATGCTTGAGTCACAAGACCTGCAACCAGCGCTGCTGCGTCAGGTGCTCCAGCGTTTTCTCGATAGCCATGAAGGCCTGTCGAGCAGCGCGTACCTGCGGATTCATACCGACTTGTTGCTCAAACGTCCTGCGCTGGTCAGCCCGCTCGCCGGCTGGAAGAGCTATCCAGTGAGCATCGAAGCGCGCCTGGAAAAGCAGATGTTCCACGTGGAACTAAAAATTGACGTTACTTATTCCTCAACCTGCCCTTGCTCGGCTGCCCTCGCCAGGCAGTTGATTCAGCAGCAATTTATCGATGACTTTGCCAACACAACGCTGCAACACGAAGATGTGCTGGCCTGGCTTGGCAGCGCCAAAGGGATCATCGCCACGCCGCACAGCCAGCGCAGCACTGCGCAATTGCTGGTGGCTCTGCAAGCTGGGCAACCCACGCTGCCACTGACTGAGTTGATCGACCACGCCGAAGCCGCCCTCGGCACCGCCGTGCAGACCGCCGTCAAACGTGCCGATGAGCAAGCCTTCGCCTTGGCCAACGGCCAGAACCTGATGTTCTGCGAAGACGCCGCCCGCCGCCTGAACCTGGCGCTGCAACGCTCGATCGCGGTGCAAGCCTTTCACGTCAAAGTCATCCACGCCGAAAGCCTGCACGCCCACGACGCCGTGGCCGAAACCCGTTGGACGAGGGCTACCACGTGATCCGCTGCAATGCCCTGCGCTGGGGCGCACCAGGCCAACCGCTGACGCCGGCCATTGATATCGAACTGGGCAAAGGCAGCCTGACCGCTGTTATCGGCGCTAACGGGTCGGGTAAAAGCAGTTTGTTGAAAGTCATCGCCGGCCTGCAAAAGCCCCTGGCCGGCAAGGTCACTCTGGATGTTCCACGGCGCGGCGGCCTGTCATACCTGGCGCAGCAGCAACACCTGGACCGACAATTCCCCATCAGCCTGCAAGAGCTGGTAGCCGCAGGTCTATGGGGCACCCAACACTCCCAGCAGCAACGCAACCAGCGCTTGCAAACGGTACTGCAAGACTGGTGCCTCAGCGGTCTTGAGCTGCGCCCCTTGATGGCCCTGTCCGGTGGCGAGTTGCAACGCGCCCTGCTCGCCCGTCTCAGCCTGGCCCAAGCGCCTGTGTTGTTGCTGGATGAACCCCACGCCGCACTCGATGAACAAGGCCAGGCACTGCTGTGGAAACATATCCACGCCTGGCATGCCGAAGGCCGCACCTTGGTGGTGGTCTGCCATGACTTGGCCGCGGTGCGCCAACACCTGCCGCAAGCACTGCACATCAAAAGCAGCGGCTGCGTGCTCGCACCCAGCACACAGTTGATCCTTCAGCAGCCGCAGATGCAGGTCGCCTGATGCACCTCGCCGCCCAACTGTGGATGCCCTTCAACGACTTCGTGTTTATGCGTCGCGCCCTGCTCGGTGGCCTGCTGCTGGCGTGTAGCACGGCGCCGTTGGGGGTGTTCCTGATCCTGCGGCGTATGAGTCTGATCGGCGATGCCGTGGCCCACGGCATCCTGCCCGGCGCCGCACTGGGCTTCTGGTTTGCCGGCCTGAGCCTGCCGGCACTGACCCTCGGCGGTCTCGGCGCCGGCTTGGGCATGGCCGGCCTCGCCGCGTGGATCACCCGCCGCACCGGCCTGCGCGAAGACGCCAGCCTGGCTGCGATCTACCCGATTTCCCTGGCGGCCGGTGTGCTGATCCTCGGCCTGGCCGGCAAGCGCCTGGACCTGCTGCACCTGCTGTTCGGCTCGGCGCTGGCGGTAGACGGCCCGACATTGACCGGCATGGTGTGGGTGTCCGGTTTCAGCCTGATCGCCATGGCGCTGATCTACCGGTTGCTGGTGCTGGACACCCTCGACCCGCTGTTCCTGCAAACCGTCAGCCGCCTCGGGCCTTTGGCCCATGGGGTGTTCCTGACCCTGGTCGTGCTGAACCTGGTGATTGGTTTCCAGGCCATCGGCGCCTTGATGGTGGTCGGCCTGATGATGTTGCCCGCGGCAGCGTCACGCTTCTGGAGCCGGCGGCTGCCGAGGTTGATTGCAGTCTCGGCTGTGCTGGGATGCCTGTCGGTATGGCTCGGGCTGTTGCTGTCGTTCTACTACTCGCTGCCCAGCGGCCCGGCGATTGTCCTGGTCGCTGGCGGCTTGTACCTGCTGTCCGTGGTGCTGGGGCCGGTACATGGCTTGCTGCGCCGCCCGCCCTTGCTTACATCCCAATGAGGTGTTTTCCGATGCGCGCTCTACTCGTGCTGTTCAGCGTCCTGCTCCCGCTGTCGTTCGCAACCGCCCAGGACAAGCTCCAGGTGGTCACCAGCTTCAGCATTCTCGCCGACATAACCCAGCAGGTCGGCGGGGAGCATATCCAGCTCAGCAATATGGTCGGCCCCGACGCCGATGCCCATACCTACGAGCCGTCCCCGGACGATGCCAAGGCGCTGCTCAAGGCCCGTGTCATCATCAAGAACGGCCTAGGCTTCGAGCCGTGGCTGGATCGCCTGATTACCAGTACCGAAACCCCAGCCACGGTGGTCAACGCCAGCAAAGGCGTGATCGCTCGCACGCTGGAGGAAGACGGCGAGAAGATCCCTGATCCCCATGCCTGGCATAACCTGGCCAACGCCGAAATCTACGTCAGCAACATCACCCAGGCGTTGATCACTGCCGACCCGGCCAACAAGGCCGACTATCAACACAACAGCCAGGCATACCTGCAGAAAATCTACCGCCTGCTGGCCGAAGCCAAGGCCAAGTTTGCCGCGCTGCCTGCGGGCAATCGACGCATCGTCGCCTCCCACGACGCCTTCGGCTACCTGGGCCAGGCCTACGGTATCGACTTCATGGCGCCCCAGGGTTTGTCCACCGAGCGCGAACCCTCGGCGGCCGAAGTCGCCGCGTTGATCACGCAGATCCGCCAGGCCCACGTCAAAGCGGTGTTTATGGAAAACATCAAGGACGCGCGCCTGCTCAAGCAGATTGCCGAGGAAAGCGGCGCCCATATCGGCGGCACGTTGTACTCCGATGCACTGGCTGCCAAAGGCCCGGCCAGTACTTTTACCGGGTTGTTTGAATACAACCTCAACACTTTGTACAACGCCTTGGGCACCCCATGACACTGTCGATGCTCGAGTTGGAAGCCGCGCCCATCGGCAGCCGCTTCCCCCTGGCCCACGTACTGGATGCCTTACCGTGGAACCGCGACGGCCTGATCGCGGCCATCGCCCAGCAACAGCGCAGCGGTGAGGTATTGATGCTGGCCTGGATGAACCGCCAGGCCCTCGATGAAACCCTCGCCAGCGGCCGCGTCTGCTACTGGTCACGCTCGCGCCAGCGATTGTGGCGCAAGGGCGAAAGCTCAGGACACATCCAACAGTTGATCGAAGCGCGCCTGGATTGCGATGGCGATGCCGTACTCCTGATCGTCGATCAACAAGGCCCGGCCTGCCACACCGGGCGCCCGACCTGTTTCTACAACGCGATTGAACACGACCAGGTGCATATCCTCACCGCACCCCTCAAGGAACCCGCAGCATGATCCGCAAGAACCCTTCCGGCGATCTGCCGGTCATCGCCGAGTCGGCCTACGTCGATAAAACCGCAATCATCTGCGGCAAAGTGATCATCGGCGAAAACGTATTTGTCGGCCCCTATGCGGTGATCCGCGCCGATGAAGTCGACGCTACCGGCGACATGGACCCGATCACCATCGGTGCCAACTCCAATATCCAGGACGGCGTGGTGATCCACTCCAAATCCGGCGCGGCGGTAACCATCGGCGAGTTCACTTCCATCGCCCACCGCTCGATTGTCCACGGCCCCTGCACCGTCGGCGACCGGGTGTTTATCGGCTTCAACAGCGTGCTGTTCAACTGTGTGGTGGGCGATGGCTGTGTGGTGCGGCACAACTCGGTGGTCGATGGCCGTGATTTGCCCGCTGCGTTCTATGTGCCATCCACCACGCGAATTGGCCCCAACACCGACTTGTCGCAGTTCCCGCCAGTGAGCGTCAGCGCCTCGGAGTTTTCCGAAGACGTGGCGCGCACCAATGTCGACCTGGTGCGCGGCTATAAAGCCCTGCAAAACGAGTTCTGAACATGAGCCGCCTGCTGATCCGCAATGCCCGCCTGGTGAACGAAGGGCGAGAATTCGACGCCGACTTACTGGTCGCCAACGGCCGTATCGAAAAAATCGCCAGCAGTATCCAGGGGCAAAGGGCTGACACCGAGATCGACGCCCAAGGCCAATGGCTGCTGCCGGGCATGATCGACGACCAAGTGCACTTTCGCGAACCCGGCGCCCCGGACAAAGGCAGTTTCTACAGCGAATCGCGCGCGGCGGTGGCCGGCGGCATCACCAGTTTCATGGACATGCCCAACACCCAGCCCGCAACCCTGACCCTGGAAGCACTGGCAGACAAGAAGCGCCGCGCGGCGCTGCACTCGGTGGCCAACTATGGGTTTCACTTTGGCGTCAGCAACGACAACCTCGACACCGTGGCTGCCCTCGATCCCCGGCAGGTCGCCGGGGTCAAGGTGTTCATGGGTGCCTCCACCGGCAATATGCTGGTGGATGACCCAAGGGTTCTGGAGCGCCTGTTTGCCGAGGTACCGACGATTCTCCTGGCACACTGCGAGCACACGCCCAGCATCCAGGCCAACGAACAACGGCTGCGCGATCGCTTCGGCGAGCAGATCCCCGCGGTGGTCCACCCGCTGATCCGCGACGCCCAAGCGTGTTATCGCTCCTCATCCCTGGCCGTGGAACTGGCGCGCCGCCACGACACGCGTCTGCACGTGCTGCACCTGACCAGTGCCCGAGAGCTGTCGTTGTTCGAAGACAAGCCGCTGGCAGAAAAACGCATCACCGCCGAAGTGTGCCTGCATCACCTGCTGTTCGATGACCGTGACTACGCGCGCCTGGGCCATCAGATCAAATGCAACCCGGCGATCAAGACCCGCGCCGACCGAGATGCCCTGCGCCTGGCACTGCTGAGTAATCGGCTGGATGTGATCGGCACCGACCACGCACCGCATACCTGGGAGCAAAAACAGCGGCCGTACCGTGAGGCGCCGGCGGGGTTGCCCCTGGTGCAGCACGCGCTGCCAGCCTTGCTGGAATTGGTGGCCGACGGGCTGTTGCCGTTGACTGTGCTCGTGGCGAAAACCAGCCATCGCGTCGCCGACCTGTTCGCCATTCCTGACCGGGGTTATCTACGCGAGGGCTACTGGGCCGACCTGGTACTGATCAGACCCGAACCCGAAGGCATGCCGGTAAGCAGTCAGCCGATCCTCGCCCGTTGCGGCTGGACACCGTTTGCCGAGCGCAGCTTTCGCCACAGTGTGAGTACCACGTTGGTGTCAGGGCATTTGGCTTGGCATGACGGTCAAGTGATCAACAGTTGCCAGGGGTTGCCCCTGCACTTTTTGCGCTGACCAAATGTGTGGGAGCCGGCTTGCCGGCTCCCACAGGGGGCTTCAGGCGCGAGGTTTTACCGTGCCGCAGTCGCTGCCCAACCATTGGGCCTGAGTATCGAGGCTGCCGTTCTGCTGGATACCGGTAGCGTTGAAGGTGCCGTTGACTGAGGTGGTGAATGCCTTCTGGCTCTGGAATGTGGCCACGCCAGAGCCTTGGGCTTTCGGGCAACTGAAACGGAATTTCCACTGGTTGCCAGTCTTATCGGTCACTTCTTGCTTGCAACCCGATTGCGGGTCGGTCAGCGGGATGGCGTCGGAGGCCACCTGGGCCGGCGTCAGGCACACCTGCACGCCTTTGCCGGCCATGGTAATGCCTTGTTTTTCCAGCATGGCGCGCTGTTCCGGGGTCATCTGTTGCTTCAGTTGACCGAGGATCAACGACAAATCCGGCAGGTTCTGGTTATCGACTTTCATGTTGCTGGTGGTCAGTTCCCACAAGCCCGGCGCCAACATCTGCGCCTGCGCCGCCACCGGCAGCGTCAAACCAACAACCATGGCCAAACCAAGCAGACGAGCATTCATCGGGTAACTCCTGGGTAATTGTCGGCGTTAGACGTCGCAAAGCGGTCGGCGTTGCACGCTCAATAAAATAGCGACAATCGCTGCCGAACATGGTCTGTTACGCATTGGATTGTCAGGAGTAATGTTGTCCATGGATTTCTTCGGCCCGCACTTGCTCGGCTACTTCATCGCCACCCTGCATTTTCTCGGTTCCCTCGCCGCCCTGCACGCGGTGCTGACCGTGCGCACCGCCCAAGGCTCGATTGCCTGGGCGCTGTCGCTGATGTTCATGCCTTACCTGACGCTGATCCCATACCTGATCTTTGGCCGCAGCAGCTTCGATGCCTACATCCAGGCCCGTCGCCAGGCCAACCAGGAAATGCACAAGGCAATCACCGAGCTCAACTGGCGCCCCTGGGTCGAAGAAGCCCTGGCCGCGCGCAACTCCCATGCCTATGCCTCCCTGCGCGCCATGCCCAAGCTGGGACGCATGCCGTGCCTGGCCAACAACCAAGTGCATTTACTGGTCAATGGCGATGCAACCTTCAGCGCCATCTTCGACGCCATCCGCGCCGCCAAGACGGCCGTACTGGTGCAGTTCTTCATCATTCATGACGATGAACTCGGGCGCCGGTTGCATGACCTGCTCAAGGCCAAGGCCGCCGAAGGCGTGGCCATCTACGTGCTCTATGACCGTATCGGCAGCCACTCCCTGCCCCACCGCTATGTGCAATCGCTGCGCGACGCCGGGGTGCAGATCAAGGCGTTTGCCACCCGCAGCGGCTGGTTCAATCGCTTCCAGGTGAATTTCCGCAACCATCGAAAAATTGTCGTGGTCGATGGCCTGACCGGTTTTGTCGGCGGGCATAACGTCGGCGATGAATACTTGGGTAAGAAACCCCCGCTCGCCCCCTGGCGCGACACCCATGTGCAAGTCAGCGGCCCGGTGGTGGCCTGCCTGCAGGAGTCGTTTGCCGAAGACTGGTTCTGGGCCGCGCGCGAGTTGCCACCACTGATCCTGCCCGACACCTATGCCGATGACGGCGTGCTCTGCCAATTGCTGGCGAGCGGCCCGGCGGACCCGTATGAAACCTGCTCGCTGTTTTTCGTTGAAGCGATTCATGCAGCGACTGAGCGGGTGTGGATCACCAGCCCGTACTTCATCCCCGACGAAGCGGTATTCGCCGCGCTGCGCCTGGCGGTGTTGCGTGGCGTGGACGTGCGCCTGCTGCTGCCGTCACGCCCCGACCACCGTATTGTCTACGCCGCATCCAGCCTGTACGCGATTGAAGCAGTACGCGCCGGGGTCCGGGTGTTCCGCTACAAGCCGGGCTTTTTGCATCAGAAAGTGGTGCTGGTAGACCGCGAAATCACTGCCATCGGCAGTGCGAACCTGGACAACCGTTCGTTCCGCCTCAACTTTGAAGTGATGTTGCTCACGGTCGATGCCGCCTTCGCCAGCGAAGTGGAACACATGCTGCTGGACGACTTTGCCCAGGCCCACGAAACCAGCCAGGAAGAAAGCCAACAGACCCGCCGCCTGCAGCAATTGGGCATGCGCGTGGCGCGCCTGATTTCCCCGATCCTTTAGCCAGCTCCCACACAAGCTCAGCTCCCGCATTCAGTCTTTCAGAGGGGGCAACAGTCTCAGCGGTAGAGATCTTCCCGCGTCCAAGGCAACTCATGGCTGCCATCCGCATGGGGTTTGACCGCCAGGATCTGGTGCAGGTTGATCCAGCCCCGGGCAAACGCATACGCGCAACCCGCCAGGTACAGGCGCCAGATGCGCAATGCCTGGGCCGGCACCATTTTCGCCGCCGCTTCCAGATTGTCTTCCAGGCGCTCGCTCCAGTGATCCAGGGTGCGCGCGTAATGCAAGCGCAGGCTTTCCACGTCGACCACTTCCAGGCCGACTTCGCTGATTTCGGCGCTGATCATCACCAGGTGCGGCAGTTCGCCATTGGGGAACACGTAACGCTCGATAAAATCCCCCGCACCACGCCCCACCGGGCGGCCATCGGTATGTTTGGCGGTGATCCCATGGTTGAGCACCAGGCCACCTTCGCGCACGGCGCCGAACAGGGTCTGGCAGTACTGCGCCAGGTTGGCGTGGCCGACGTGTTCGAACATGCCGACGCTGACCACTTTGTCGAACCGCCCGTCCTGGGGCAGGTCGCGGTAGTCGAGCAACGCCAACTCCACGTGGTCCTCCAAGCCCTCGGCGACCACTCGCTCCCTGGCCAGTGCCAGTTGTTCCTTGCTCAGGGTGATACCGAACACCTTGACCCCAAACTCACGCGCCGCATAACGCGCCAGCCCGCCCCAGCCACAACCGACATCCAGCAGATACTCCCCAGGCTGCAGGCGCAGCTTGCGGCACAGGTGGCGGAATTTGTCTTGTTGGGCCTGGTCGAGGGACTCGCTGCCGGTCTCGAAATAACCGCAGGAATAGGCCATGTCACGGTCCAGCCACAGCTGGTAAAACTCGTTCGACAGGTCGTAATGATAGGAAATCGCGGCGGCATCCGTGGCCTTGTCGTGGATCGAGCGCACCGGTCCGGCCTGCTCATCGTCGTCGATCAGCGCGTGGCTCAATTCGTCACATACACGGATTACATCGCTGATGGAGCCTTCGAGCTCCAGTTTGCCTTCGACGAAGGCAGCGCCCAGGGAGTCGAGCGTGGGATGGGTCAGTTGCGTCACCATCACCGGGTCCTTGACCACAATCGTGACGCTGGGCTCCGGGCCCAGGTTGAACTCATGGCCATCCCAGAGTCGCAGACGCAGCGGTAGCTGAAGATTCTGTAAGGCCGGTGGAAGTTGCGCGAGCATGAGTAGTCCCCCCTTGTTTCAGACGTCTGAAATGAGGGTAGACCATCCATAAAAAAGTAGCTGGCTATCGATTCAATAGCCGCCTTCTATGGTGCTCGACGTTGCAGCAAACCGTCCTCAACCCACTGTTTCAACCACGTGACAGCTTGCAGCGGCGCGCCCTCTTGATAAGTGACTGCCAATTCGGCGCACAGTTCTGAAAAAGTCCAACCCTGATCGGCCATCCCGGCCAAGGCGTACGCCTCGGTAGGCTCCAGGCTGCGGTAGCGACACACTTGCTGGTCACGCCAGATCAGGCATACCTCGGCCTGCTGCAACGCCAGGCTGCCGGGAAACGCCGCCTGCGCCTTGACCGCACGCCAGATCTGCAGGCTGTTGAAGCGGCACAACACCTGCTGCACCGACGGTCCCCACTCGACCTGCAACAATGGCCAGGCCTCGGGTGCCAGCCGAGCCATGTCTTCCAGGGCCAGCGGCTGGCCCGCAGGCGCATCAAACGCCAGGGTAAACGCCCATTCCAGGCGTGCCAGCTCGGCCAACGGTGCACTTTGTGCGGCAACCAGGTACTCGCCGATAAAACCCTCAAACCGCTGCCCCAGCCAGCGCAAGCTGAAATGCGCCGAGGGATAACGCTGTACATAAGCGGCCACCAGCCCGGCAAATTCATCATCCCCCAGCCAATGCCACACGGTCGGAAAATCCCCCTGCATCACTTCCAGCAAACGGGCCCGATAAGCGTTGTGGTAGATCGCAAGGCCAGTGTCCACGTCCAGGGTCGGGCCACCGATCAAGGTGCTGGCAAAACCGCCCTCGTCGGCGTCTGCCAATAGATGACGTTCAAATGCCAGTTGCCAATCGATCAGGCGCATAGCGACCTCCGGGCCAAGGCGCCAGCCCCCAACTCACGGGCCTTGGCCAATTCATCGAGTAGCTCGGCAAACGGCGGGAAATGGTCATCGCGCTCCAGTAGCGTCGCTACCGGGCCCAAGTGTTCCAGGGTCTGTTGAAACAACTGCCACACCGGATCGCAAACCGGATGGTCATGGGTATCGACCACATAGTCGCCATAGTCCATATGCCCGGCCAAATGCAGCTGGCGGATACTCTGCGGCGGCAGGTTGCGAATAAAGGTCCAGGCATCGAAACCGTGATTGCGCGAGCTGACATACACGTTGTTGATGTCCAGCAGCAGTTCGCAACCACTGAGGTGGCTCAAGGCGTTGAGGAATTCCCATTCGGTATAGTCATCGGCCTTTGAGCGTACATAGCTGGAGACATTCTCCAGCACCAGCGGGCGCTGCAGCACATCCTGCACCTGCCGCACGCGGGCGGCGACGTGGTAGAGGCTTTCCTCGGTGTAGGGCAGCGGCAACAAATCATGCAGTTGATGGGCGTTGCCACGGCTCCAGCACAGGTGATCGGAGACCCACGCCGGCTTGACCCGGTCGGCCAATTGCTTGAGTTGCTTGAGGTAGTCCATATCGAGGGCATGGGGCCCGCCGATGGACAGGGAGACACCATGCATCACCAGCGGATAGCGCTCGGCGATGGCGTCCAGGTAGTACAAGGCCTTGCCGCCCTGGACCAGATAATTCTCGGAGACGATCTCGAACCAGTCCACCTGCGGCGACTGCTCGATGATCTGCTGATAGTAAACGCTGCGTAGCCCCAGGCCGTAGCCCAGGCAAGGAACCGATACCGACATGACGAACTCCTGGAAAGTGTCCGCAGCGACGTGCACACCGCTGCAGGATCACGTACTCGCGGTTATTCGCCGACTTTGCCGCCAGCCGCATCACAAGCAGCCTGGGTCATCGCCTTGAAACCGTGCCCCTTGCACACGGCCTGGCCTTTACAGGCGTTTTCAGCAGTCTTGCAGTCGTTCATGCCTTTGCAGGAGGTCACGCCATAGCAATGCACGTTCGCTTCATCGGCCGCCTGGACCTGGGTCGCGACACCGGCAAACATCGTGGCGGCAGCAATGGCCAGGGCAGCACCGGAAACGGCGTTCTTGAAGTTCATTGTGGTATTCCTCATAGGTCTGTAGGGCGTCGGCTGAACGGTTTGTCCAGTCCCGACACAGCACTAGAGTGAGGTGCCTGATGGGCGTTACAGCGTGATCGACATTTTTATGTGCTGCCGGCGGGCACTAGTGCCCACGGCGATTTATCGTCACACTCGCACCAGCTTTTTCGCGGGATCACGGACAAGGAAGCGTCACTCTCATGATTTCGATCTATCAGCTCAAACCGCGTTTTCAGAACCTGCTGCGGCCCCTGGTCCAGCGCCTGTACGACAACGGCACCACCGCCAACCAGATCACCGTGCTGGCGGGAATCGTGTCGCTGCTGGTGGGCCTGCTGGTGGCGGGTTTCGCCGAGCATGCGTGGGTGTTCGTGTTGATCCCGCTGTGGATGATCCTGCGCATGGCCCTCAATGCCATCGACGGCATGCTCGCCCGGGAGTACGGTCAACAGTCGCGCCTGGGCGCCTACCTCAACGAACTGTGCGATGTGATCGCCGACAGCGCATTGATCCTGCCGTTCGCGCTGATCCCCGGGGTCGGCCTGGCGCCGGTGCTACTGGTGACACTGCTGGCGGTGTTCAGTGAATACGCTGGCGTACTTGGGCCGATGGTCGGCGCATCGCGGCGCTATGACGGGCCGATGGGCAAGAGTGATCGGGCGTTCGTTCTCGGCGTACTGGCCACTGGCGTAGCCCTGGGTTGGCTCGGCGCCGGCTGGGTGGATGCCGTGATGTGGCTGGTGGCTGCATTGCTCGCCTACACCCTGGTCAATCGAGTACGCCAGGGCCTCAAAGAACAACAAGAAACCCCTCCGACGGCATAAGGATCTTGCGATGCGCGAACAGCAACAGCACACCTTCAGCACCCATGACGGCGTAGAGCTTTTCTATCGGCACTGGCCCGCGACCACCGCGACCGGGCCTGAGCCACGCCAGGCGATCCTGCTGTTCCATCGGGGCCACGAGCATTCCGGGCGCATCGCGCACCTGGTGGATGAGCTGGACCTGCCGCACTTTGATTTCTTCGCCTGGGACGCCCGTGGCCACGGCCAATCCCCCGGCGAACGTGGCGACAGCCCCAGCTTTGCCACCAGCGCACGGGACGTGCAGACCTTCTGCGACCATATCGGCGCAACCTATGGCATTGAGCCCGCCAACCTCGCCGTCATTGCCCAAAGCGTCGGCGCGGTGATCGCCGCCACCTGGGTCCATGACTACGCCCCCAACATCCGCGCCCTGGTGCTTGCCTCCCCGGCATTCAAGGTCAAGCTCTACGTGCCCTTCGCTCGGCCAGGCCTGGCGTTGATGCGACGCTTTCGCGGCAACTTTTTCGTCAACAGCTACGTCAAGGCCACGTTCCTCAGCCATGACCCCGAGCGCGTCGCGTCCTACGACACAGACCCGCTGATCACCAAGGCGATCTCGGTGAATGTGCTACTGGGCCTGTACGAAGCGGCCGACCGCGTAGTCGCCGATGCCCAGGCGATCCAAGTGCCGACCCAACTGCTGATCTCTGGCTCGGACTTCGTGGTGCATCGCAAACCCCAGCAACAGTTCTTCGAGCGCCTGGGCAGCCTGAAAAAAGAACTGCATATCCTGCCCGGTTTTTTCCACGACACCCTCGGCGAGCGTGACCGCGCCGTGGCACTGGCCAGCGCCAGGCGTTTTATCCTGCAAAACTTCGAACACCCGCTGGACCGCGCCAGCCTGCTGGATGCCGACAAGATCGGCGCGACCTGCGCCGAATCCGAATCCCTTGCCGCGCCGCTGCCGCGCAACTCGCTACGTGACCTGTACTGGCGCATGACCCGCGCCAGCATGGGCCTGGGCCGCCAGTTGTCCGAGGGCGTGAAGCTTGGCTTCGACACCGGTTTCGATTCCGGCAGTACCCTGGATTATGTCTATCGCAACAAGCCCACCGGCAAAGGTGCGCTGGGGCGGATGATCGACACCAACTACCTGAACTCCATCGGCTGGCGCGGGATTCGCCAGCGCAAACTGCATGTCGAAGAATTGCTGCGCCTGGCCATGGTCAAGCTGCGGGATGACGGGCGCGAAGTGCGCATCGTCGACATCGCCGCGGGGCATGGTCGGTACATTCTGGAAGCCTTGCAGGGCGTTTCTCCACTGCCGGAATCGATCCTGTTGCGCGACTACAGCGATATCAATGTGCGCGACGGTGGCGCGCTGATCCGCGAGAAAGGCCTGGGAGACATTGCGCAGTTCGTCAAAGGTGATGCCTTCGACCGGGCCGACCTGGCGGCGCTGGCACCCAAGCCGACACTGGCGGTGGTGTCCGGGCTGTACGAGCTGTTTGCCGATAACGCCATGGTCGGTGGCTCCCTCGCCGGCCTGGCCGAGGCCGTGGAGCCCGGTGGCTACCTGGTGTACACCGGCCAACCGTGGCACCCGCAACTGGAGCTGATCGCCCGCGCCCTCACCAGCCATCGCCAGGGGCAGGCCTGGGTGATGCGCCGCCGCAGCCAGGCGGAAATGGATCAACTGGTGGAGGCGGCGGGCTTTCGCAAGATCACCCAGCGCGTGGATGAATGGGGCATCTTCAGCGTCTCGCTGGCGCAGAAGATCTGAGCATGCGCGAACCGGGACTGTTCAAACCAGCGCTGCTGTGGCTGCTGCTGTTGGCACCGCTGTTTTTCAGCACCTACGGCTTTGCCACCTGGGTGACCAGCCAGCGCAGCGACGTCGGCACACTGGTATTCGCCTGGGAAACCCTTATTCCATTCTGGGCCTGGACCATCGTGCCCTACTGGTCGATCGACCTGCTCTATGGTTTCTCCCTGCTGCTGCCCAACAGTCGCCATGAGCTCAAGCAACATGCCCTGCGCCTGCTCAGTGCCCAGATGATTGCGGTGAGCTGCTTCCTGCTCTGGCCGTTGCGCTTCACCTTTGAGCGCCCGGAAATGGACGGCGTGTTCGGTTGGCTGTTCGCCGTGCTGGCGGGGTTTGATAAACCGTTCAACCAGGCGCCTTCGCTGCATATCGCCCTGCTGGTGATCCTGTGGGTGATGTACCAGCGGCATAGCCAAGGCCTGTGGCGCTGGCTGGTGCATGGCTGGTTCGCGCTGATCGGCATTTCGGTGCTGACCACTTACCAACATCACTTTATCGACTTACCCACAGGCGCCCTGGCCGGCTGGCTGTGCGTGTGGCTATGGCCGGTAGATCATCCAAGCCCGCTGTTGAATGCGCGCCTGGCCAAAGATCCGAAACGTTGGCGCCTGGGTTTGCGCTACGCCGTGGGCGCCCTGCTGCTGGCGACAGCGGCCTTTACGGGGGGCGGCGCCTGGCTATGGCTGTGGTGGCCGGCCGTCGCGGTGTTGCTGGTGGCGCTCAATTATTGGCTGCTGGGTGCCGCAGGCTTTCAGAAACGCGCCGATGGCCGACTCAGCCCGGCGTCCCGCTGGCTGTACGCGCCTTATCTCGCGGCGGCGTGGATCAACTCGCGGCTATGGACACGTAAACACCCACAGCCCGATCTGATTGTGGATAACGTATGGCTGGGGCGAATTCCGACGACAGCCCAGTTGGGTTCATTCAACGCCGTGGTCGATCTGTGTGCCGAACTGCCGGTTTATCCACAAGGTCGCGCTTACCATGCCCTGCCCGTCCTCGACCTCACCGCCCCCACACCTGCGCAGTGCCTGGAAGCCGCCCAAGCCATTGAACGCTTGCGCGAACACGGGCCCTTGCTGGTGTGCTGCGCCCTCGGCTACTCCCGCAGCGCCAGTGCCGTGGCGGCATGGCTGCTGCACAGCGGGCGCGCCAGCACCGTGGATGAGGCAGTGGCTATTATTCGTACAGCACGACCGGATGTGGTCCTGCATGCCAATCACCGTCAAGCCTTGGGAGATCTGCCGTATGCCCGCTGATATGCAACTCCAGGTGGTCGCCAACCTGCTGCGGCGTGGCCGCTCGCTGGATCAGTTATCCACAGGCCTGACCTTGCTCGGGGTGCTGTTTGGCCTGGCGCAACTGCTGATGGTCAGTATCACGCCGATCTGCCTGCTGCTCAGCCTGTGGATGATTATCCTTGGGCTGCTGCAAAAGTATTGGGCGCTGCGGGTGGCGTTCGATGCCGATCTGTTTGCGCTGATGGCCAAGGACATAGAGCGCACCGGCGAACTGGACCAGAGCCTGCAAACCCTGGGCCTGCAACCGGCCAACCGCGCCAGCCGACCCTGGACCGAGCGCCAGCGTGGCGCCCTCAAATTGCTGCGCAAACAGGCTTACCTGCTGGGCGCGCAAGTATTACTGACATTGGCCGTCATCCTGGCCAGCCCGTGGCTGCCCTTCGCCGGATAAGGAATTCCCATGTTCGAACCCGTGGTCGCAACCCTGATTACCTCCATGGCCCGCACAGTGACCGGCGCTCGCAGCCTGTGGCTGGGTTGTGCGCCAGAACCGGTGCAGCGCATCTACTTTGCCAACCACAGCAGCCACGGCGACTTTGTGCTGCTCTGGGCATCCTTGCCGCAGAACCTGCGCAAAGCCACGCGCCCGGTGGCGGGCACCGACTACTGGAACAAGAGCGCCTTGCGCCGCTACATCATCAACCGGGTCTTCAATGGGGTGCTGATCGACCGCGAGCGCAAAGACCCTGTGGATAACCCGCTGCAACCGATGCTCGAAGCCCTGGAACATGGCGACTCACTGATCATCTTTCCCGAAGGCACGCGCAACCTGGAGGATGGCCTGTTGCCGTTCAAAAGTGGCCTGTATCACCTGGCAAAGAGTTATCCACAGGCGCAACTGGTCCCAGTGTGGATCGCCAACCTCAACCGCGTGATGCCCAAGGGTCGCGTGCTGCCGCTGCCACTGTTATGCACCACCAGCTTCGGCGCACCGCTGCAACTGCAGGACGACGAAGACAAAGCCCTGTTCCTCGCCCGCAGCCGCGACGCCCTGCTCGCCCTCGCCCCGGAGCATTCCTGACATGGATAGCCAAACCCTGATGTTGTTCGGCGGCATCGGCATGATCCTGGTGCTCGCCTCGCTGATCGGCCTGATCCTCAAGCTGCGCACCCGCGGCGCACCCAATGCGGTAATCGACAACCTCAACGCCCGCATCAATGCCTGGTGGGTGATGGTGGTGGTGATCGGCATCGCCTTCTGGCTCGGTACTGGCGCGGTGATCCTGTTGTTCTACGCCGTCTCGTTCTACGCCCTGCGCGAATTCCTCACCCTCACCCCCACCCGCCGCAGCGACTACCCAGCGCTGGTCGCCGCGTTCTACCTGGCCCTGCCCCTGCAATACCTGCTGATCTACTTTGACTGGTACGGCCTGTTCTCGATCTTTATCCCGGTCTACGTGTTCCTGCTGCTGCCCATCCTGGCCTCCCTGGGCGGCGACAGCACGCACTTCCTGGAGCGAGCCTCGAAAGTACAGTGGGGCCTGATGATCGCAGTGTTCTGCGTATCCTTCGTCCCGGCCCTGCTGACCCTCGACATCGCCGGCTACGAGGGCCGCAACCTCCTGCTGATCGCCTACCTGGTGATCGTGGTGCAACTCTCGGATGTGCTGCAGTACGTGTGCGGCAAACTGTTCGGCAAACACAAGATCGCGCCCAACCTGTCACCGTCGAAAACCGTCGAAGGCTTTGTTGGCGGAATCCTGCTGTCATCCCTGATCGGCGCGGCACTGTGGTGGATCACACCGTTCAACCCCTGGCAGTCTTTCCTGATTGCACTACTGATCAACCTACTGGGCTTTGCCGGCGGGATTGTGATGTCGGCGATCAAGCGCGACCGAGGCGTGAAGGACTGGGGGCATATGATCGAAGGACACGGCGGGATGCTGGATCGGCTGGATTCGGTGTGTTTCGCCGCGCCGATTTTCTTTCATCTGGTGCGGTATTGGTGGACCTGAGCAGTACCCCGCAGTGCTGAAACGACAAGACCCGATGTCCGCCAGGGACATCGGGTCTTGTGGGTTTAGAGCGACTTACATCAGTGCTGCCGCTGGTAGAGCCCCAGGTTATCAACCTTGAAACTGCTGCAAGCGCCAGCATTGTCCAAATCGATCCGGATGCCTTTCACATGCTGCAACGTCAACCAACGCGGTGACGCATCCAACGGCACGATCAACGTCCCGTCCTCTGCATTGAAACGAACACTGGAGGCTTCGAACGGCCCTTGTTGCCCGTCTCCCCACCAGAACACCTGCATACGCGGCTCGGCGGCGCGGCCTGAGCAGCGGAACTCGAACTTGAGCAGGCCAGCGTCGTGGCCAGATAGATTCAGCGCCGCAAGATCGAAACTCATCGATGGATCACCACCCTCCACCCGGTAGCTGCTTTTTTGTACAACCAACTGGCTAAGGCTCGGCTTTACGTCAACCAGGTTATTGATCAGCGTCATCTTGTTGCCCAGGGAACCTTGGGAACGGCCCCAGGCGACAGGGATTTTCTTCAGGTCTGTTGATGCAAAAGCGCGCTGCAACAAGGCTGCCTGGTATTCGGCAATCGCTTCGGGGCGAGGCTCGATCAGCCGTGGGTGGCTTATCGGGTCAGCGTCGGAAACCTGCAACGCCGGACCCTCCAGCCATATGCTTTGACCCGCGACACGTATCTCGCGAATCCGGCGCACCTCGCCCTGGTTGATCTGGATCCGATCACCCACCTTCAACGCCGCCAACATGCCCGGATCGGACACATAGAGCGCTGCGACCGTGCGATTGACGCCGTGGCTCCAGTTCGCATCGGTAAAGTCCATCAAGGGAATCTCGATGCTGGTGACTGGCGCTGAGGCACTGCCCTTTTTACGCCCGAGAATAAAGCCATCCACATAGACGGGGTCGTAGTGATCGACAATAAACCGATACAGATACGGATTACGCAACGCCAGGCC
Organism: Pseudomonas sp. DTU12.1; assembly: GCF_009873475.1. Classification (NCBI taxonomy): domain Bacteria; kingdom Pseudomonadati; phylum Pseudomonadota; class Gammaproteobacteria; order Pseudomonadales; family Pseudomonadaceae; genus Pseudomonas; species Pseudomonas sp. DTU12.1. Next base: position 154,423 of record NZ_CP045254.1, read on the forward strand.
GCCGCCGTCGTGAATGATGTTCATCCCTTCCAGCAAGGCGATGGTCGGCAAGTCTTGTTTCAGGGTCTCGATAGCCCGCAGTTGCTGGGCTGGCGACACCATGTTGTACGCCGCAGTGACCGGCAGCAGCGGCCGATAACCCAAGTAGAAGTACTGGGCGTTGCGGGAGCTCAGGTCCAGATAGGTTTCGCCCGCCGGAACATTGTCCGCCAATACCCGCGACAGACGGGTAAGCCTGTCCCAGTGAGGAGGCTGTACGAAGGACCGGCCGATATTCGGCAGGCCTGCCGCCACACCATCACTGATTCCCAACCCTTGGGTGCTGATAACGGCCGTGGTGGATTTGGTCAGGTTATTGATCGACACCGGCGTGAACCCAAGGGATGCGCTCATGCTTGCGGCCAGGACAACCATGACCACTTTGTTGCGCGCACTGAGCATGCCCCAGCAGACGACAGGCAACAGGATCGCCCAACCGAAACTCGCCGCCAACCCAGGACGAGACATGCCACCTGGATCGACGCGTCCCATCGAATAAGGGATCAACAACAGCGCAAAGAGGAACACCACCAGCAGTGGCAGCAAGGTGTCTAGACGACGCTCGGGTGTTTGGATCCAGCGATGTACCAACATCAGGCACGCCAACGGAATAGCGATCCAGGACATACGCAACGCTTCAAACACAAAGCCTTTACGCGCGCCCTCCCAACTCAGTTCCCATGGCACGCCGTAGGCAACCTGGTTGATAGGCCCGTTTTCCAAGACATAACGGATAGCCCCCAACAGCATGATCCCCGCTGGCGTAACTACCGCCAACACCAGAAGCGCCACGCCTGCAATCAAAATGCCCTTCAGTTTCCGAGGGCGTGGCGCTTTCCAGAGGTGCCAAGCGTAATAAGCGGCCATCACCCCGGACGCCGCCGCAAGCAGCAGCCCTTGTGGCGGGATTCCGAGGACTACCAGCGGCGCTGTGATCATCCACACCAACAGCCAGCGCTCGGGACGCTGGCGCAACGACGGGTTCAACCACAGGCAGAGAAACGGGATCAGAAACAGCCAGATAATGTTGGCAGTCAGGAAGAAGATGGCGGCAAACGCCAGCCCGATACTGCGCGAAAAATAGTAGAGCGACAGGAAGGCGGCAAAAGACAACAGCGCGATGCTGAGGTTGCCGACATGAATAATGCTGCCGGCAGAACCGTCATAAAACACAAATGATAAGAACTGGGTCAGGTCATCACCGATGACGCCGTGGGCAGGAATATAGTCAATGTAGGGAATGGCACCTTGCATGTAGGACCACCAGCCCAACAGGCTTTCACCGAAGTGATAGTCGTCAGCGCTGATGTTGGGGAAAATGGTCGTGCCCATTTTCAAGCCCACCAACAAGCCGAAAAACGCGATAGGCGACAGCAACGTGGCAATGTCACTAGTTGATGTATACCGACGGAAACGCCGCAGTACATCCACCACGCCCCAGACCAGCATTGCGATAACCAGTACCTTCAACCAGACCGTGGTCTCGTACTTGGAAATACTGCCATCTGGCTCCTGTATTCGAGCGGGGTACAGGGCCAGGTAAAAGATCGACAATCCCAATTGACCGGCCATCACCAGCCACGAGGCAATTCGTGCAAAACCCTTGGGGTTCCACACGATGTACGCCATACCCAGGATCCATCCGACGATAGCTATCCCATAGGTGGGCTTGGCGTATCTGGACAGCTCAACCCCTTCGATCAAGGCAGCTGGCGCTCGGCCCAGCGCCAACACCACCTCAAGCTGTACCAGCGCCAGCAACAGAATACCGAGCGCGCCCAGACCGAATACACGAGGGTCGACATTAACTTTTCTGACCACGCCAACCGTGGCCGCCAAAGCGATAAACGAGACACCAAACACCGAGCAGTAGAGGACTTTCGGCTCGAAATCCGTGCCAACCACCATACATGCAATGGCGGTTATAGCCGGGAGCGACCACCACAACCATTGGTTGGATAAAGCCAGTGCGCTGTCACTACCGAATTGTTTTTTATGACGCCCCATCAAGGAGGTAAAAAACAGTAACGCGCAGAAAAGAACAGCGATGAATACCGGAGCAACCACCTGGTCCTGAAACTTGGTATCTGCGGTCCAACTGATGTAGCCCACGATGAAGTCGGCATACTTGGGTGCGGTCGAGATACCCAGACATAGCAACAATGCAAACGCAGTGATAACCACGCACGCCAGCACTGAAGAAACCCTTTCATTCATTTCCAGATGCTTGAACATTTCACTACCAGATCTTTAGTTGTACTTGCCAAAACAGGCTCGGAACAATACCGCCAGCACCGAAAGGTTGCCTTTTACGCTACTGATCTTGGTAGGTACTTCACCTTGGGGGTAACGACGCACTGTCGCCAGTTCAACACAGCGATAGCCTAGTTTCGGCGCGCGGTACGATAGATAGGCAAGCAGCTCATAGGTGGTGAACACATCACGGAAGATCGCCATCTTCGGATCAATCAGCATCTTGCGGCTGTAGGCGCGAAAACCCTGGGTGGTATCTGTCCACTTGAAGCCGGAAAACAGGCTCAGCATCGGCGCGTGGATAAAACGGATAGCAAAATCGCGGGACTTGGGGGTGTTCTCGGCAACACCACCCTCGACAAAACGCGAAGCCTGGACAAAATCCACACCCTGCTTGAGTGCTTCGATAAAGCGTGGGATGGCCTCTGGATCATCCTTGTCGTTGCCATCAATGGTCACGATACCTTCGTAGCCCTGGTCCAGGGCGAAGGCATAGGCGCAGCGCAGCTGCGCGCTCAACTTGCCCGGGGCCGTCTTGACCAGCAGGCCGCGCACACCCACCTGCTGCAGTGATTGCAACTCGAGCGAACCGTCAGAGCTGCCACCATCGACGATGATGATGTCGGCCATGTCCGCGATGTTGAACGCCGCCATACGGGCGAGCAGGTTCTTGATCCGGTCGCCTTCGTTGATGACCGGAATGACCACGCACCAGGGGTGCTGGCGACCCAGCCAGAGTGGAGTGTCAAAGGATGGTACCTGCCAGCCGGCGCGTACATCGGGAGCGATATCAGAAGAAGTCATTTTAATTTCCATCAAACGACGCGAGCTGTAATCAGCCCTACGCCAGCAATAACCAGGGCGATGCCGACTCCCGTGGTCCAGTGAAAGGACTCACGGAAAAACAGCAGGGAAAACAGGGCGACCGTCGCAATAGCCCCGGCCGTCAGGACCGGGTGCGCCACGTTCAAAGGCAAACGGGCCAAGGCCGCGGCATAGAGCAGGAACGCAGCGCCATACAGCACCAGCCCGACCCAGAACGGCCAGTTGCTGAGTGCCGCCATCGGGTCGCTCAAGGAAGGGAATTTGCGCGGGGGCATCATTGCCATCTTCACCAGAACGCTGGCGGAGGCGTTCGACAAGATACCCAGGATCAAAATGATCCATTTCATGCTCATGCCGTCACCTCGTCGGGGGTGCGGTAATACTCGCGGGCAACCTGCAGCGCACGCTCGATCGATTGCGCATGGGGTTCAGCCTTGGTAGCCACCATCTCAATGGTGACCACATGCCCCGGCAAGTATTGGGCTACGGCACGTGCCATTTTTTCGTGGTCAGTACCGCCGTCACCCAATGGGAGCAAGTCAGGTTCACTGGCGTGGATATGCCCGATCAACTCGGCACAATCATCAAGCACTGTGAATGGGTCTTCACCGTTGATTGCCAACGCCCCAGTGTCCAGTTGCATCCGGATAGCCGGATGATCGATTGCCCGCACCACCCCCGCAGTTTCCGCACTGGTGGTCATGAAGTTCGCACCGTAGCAGGTGGGGTTGGGCTCCAGGCAGATCGTCACACCGCTCGCCTGGGCGATATCACCCAACTGCCGGAAGAACGCCACGGCAGCATCCTGCGCCTGCTGATCGGTCAAACCACTGCGATCACGGTTCTTCGGTGAGCCAAACACAATCCGTGTTGCCCCAAGGCCCGCGCCAATGCGGCATACGCCCGCCAGGTGTTGCAGCAAGGCCGCCTGGCTTTGCTCGGAGCCGAATACATTCAGGCCCGTGGTGCCGAACAGCAGTGCCTGCATACCAGTCAACGCAATCCCACGCTGTGACCACCAATCCTTGACCCGCGCAATCTCTTCGTCCGTGGCCTTGGCGGGCTCCGGGAAGTATTTGCCCGGTGCAATATCAATTGCATCCACGGCAAAGTGCGCAAGCAGTTCAGCGATGACTTCGTCCTCGGTGGTCTCCCACGCGATATTGGAAATCGCCAGCCTCATGCCTGTGCTCCCGATACGGCCTTGAGCGGCTCCGACTGCGCATAGGCCCTTACGGCCTGCACGGTTTCGCGAGCGCTGTACTGATAGCGCCCAGTGCCACCAAACAGCTGCGCATGCTTGGTCTGCATGTCATAGGTAGCGGCCGCATTGGCCAGGGTATTGGTGAAAGGCTTGCCGAAGCCCTTCTGCGAAATGTCCGCGACACTCACTGCCTGGGCAGTCAGGTGGACCAGCTTGAGTCCCGCATCGAGCGCGGTCTGGATGTCGTACCACAAGTTGATCATCGGGTAGAACTGGAACACGCCCCGGCTATCGATCGCCTGCAGGTTGTTGTCGTTGAGAAAGTCAAAAATCACGTTTTTACGCAATCCAGGCCCGACGAGCCCCGGCAGGCGAACGATCAAGTGATTCGGAAAATGACTTTCAACGAAGGTTTCCAGCAGCCTACGGTGCAGGCCATAGGCATGCAGGCCGGACTCATCGACCGTGGTGTCTTCATCAACGCCGATGGGGCTTTTGAACACATCAACCGTGCTGATCAGCACGAAGGTTTTACACTGGATGGTTTTCAGATGGGCGATCAGAGCTTCGATCTTCTCGCGGTCGGCCTCAGGCTCGCGGTTGGCAATCCATTTTTGCGCCGGGGCGCCGGCACAGACCACGAGATCGAAGGATTTGCCTTCTATCTCACTGATGTTGGTGGACCGGTACAAGTCCCCGAAGGAAGCCTGTTTAAGAAGCGTGCCCCCGACAAACCCGGAGAAACCAATAAGCGAATTCATCTTTTTCCGCTCCAAACCTGAAGTTTTATTGACCTTGATGGGAAAAACTCTCGGTATCCAGTTTTTCAAGCACATCGTAAATGTTGTCTATCTTGCCACCCAGCACGGAAAAGCAACCTGGCAACTCGGCATGCTTCTCGAAAAGAATCGGGCGGCCATCATCCCCTTCATTCTTCACCAGGATGGTCTTGACCTCGAACAGCGAATCCTTGTGTTGGGCCTTGAGCACTTCGGGGATATACCGCCCGACATCCCTGATCATGCGATCGACCCGTGTATCGCGCTCATAAAGCCGCAGCTTCTCGTAGGGATCGAGGCCTTTTTCATCATTCCAGTGCAAATGCGGCGTATAGCGTACATGGGACAAGGTGTGCAGCCCACGGGCCGGGAACGGCATCAGTGAAAAGAACGGTCCGTCCATCACCGTGACGCCCAACCCCTCGAGGGACTCGGGCATCTGCATCAAGGCCATTTCCGTGATCTCTTGCTTGAGGCCGGTACTGACCCCCACGAAGTCACCCGCAAATTGATTGAGGCCACTGTACGTACAGTTGAAGACGTAACGACAAGTCGTCAGTGCCTCCTCACCCTGGGAGGTTTGGGTGACCACTTGCAAAGGCGCCTCGGCGCCCCTGGAAATAGAAGTGACCCGTGTCTGGTAGCGGATCTGCACACCACTTTCTACCAGCTCACGCGCCGCCCAGGCCGCGAGGCGGGTGGTGTCGAACGCATATTCTTCGACCAGGAATACTTCTTCGATCAAGCGTGGTTCGAACAAGTTGCGCAACGATGGATCGGCCGGCTTTAGGTCCGCACCGATGTCCCGGCAAAAGCGCTCGAACTGCTTGGCCGTGACCTTTGAGTTGCGTCGGGCAATGGCATACAGCTTGGTAAAGTCCTGCTTAACCACCTGCGGCCAGTCCTGGACAAACCTGGGCAAGTTGACCCGGCTGCGATAAGCCGTCGTGAAGCTGCGCGGGTAGTGATAGCCGTTGTGCACACGTGCCTGGTTGTTGTAACTGGCGCGCGTCATCAGTGCCGCCTCGCGCTCTACCAACAGGATCCTTTTGAAGCCCCTCTGCTTGGCCAGGTAGACCGCAATGGCTGCACCGTAAAAACCCCCGCCGATAATGACGGCATCCTGCTCAGGCTGGCTGGCTTGGGCGCTCGACATCAGGAAGCTCGTTCGGTGGGATGGGCCTGCGGCGCGACCGAACCAAGTGCTACCTCTTCAATGTTCAGCTTCTCGCGCCGGGTCATGCGCGCGCTGGTGAACTCCTGGCCTACATGATAGAGCGGCCCTTCATTCGACAGGCTGGCCATGTTGAGGATGTATTCACCCAGCACCAGCAACACCAGTGAAATCAGGAAAAACATGCCCGACTGCTGGAGCGAGAAGCTGATCCAGCCAGGCGCTACGTCAGCCTTGAAGATACCCACCGAGATCACATAGACGCAGTACACCAGGTTGGCAACTGCGCCAAACAGCGAAAGGTAGGTCACTAGACGCATAGGCGCGCGCGTGGTGGAAACCAGCAAACGCATGCCACGATCAATACTGTCGCCCAGGCGTTTGGGGCTGGAGGCCTGGGGCACGGCACTGTACTTGAGGTAGGCCCGGGCAAAACCACCGGTGGCCGGCAGATGCCTGTACGTCATCGAAGGTTGGGGGTGTTGCAGGATGAAATTGATCACACGCTTGCTGAGAATGCGGTACTGAGGCGCTTCCTTGGCAAGATGAACCCCATTGAAGCGGTTGTACATGCTGTGGAACACCGCGTTGGCCCAACGATAGGCCAGGCTCTGGGTGCTCTTCTGTTCATTGTGAGCAAAGACCACATCGGCGCCGCTCACCGCTTGATCAAGCATCTGTGGGACGAAGTTAATGTCGTCCACCAGCGGGTCGATGACCGCGACATAGTCACCCAAGGCGTTTTCCAGGCCAACCCAGGAAGCGGTATCGGTATCCACTTCCTTGGTCAATGCATAGACCTGCAGGTTGGCCAGGCCTTTCTCGCTGGTCAGGCCCTTCAAGACCATGACACTGTCATCATCGGACGCGTTATCCACAACGATCAGCTCATAGTCGCTGACTGTTTTCGCAATGACTTCGGCGGCTTCGGAGAGTATTTTTTCAATTTTATCGCCCTGATTACGAACGACAAAAACGACAGACAAAAAACAGGGGAAATAAGCCATCACCAACTCTCACAAAAATTAATTAAAAGACTGGATGAGTCGTTTATCCGAGATCGCCATATATAGCCCAAAGGCCTCACACCCCTGACCGAGAGTTTCAGCGCCATAGGGTCATTGCCAAGATGGGGTAGCCATTGCCAAACGTTCAAATCGCTCGTCCTTGAAGCACCAGGCCATAGGCACGCCTGAAACAGCAGCCATGCCAGAAAAACCGGGGTAAGGCAGAATAGACAGAAGCTATCAGACCTGGCACCAGCCCAAATTTGCGCCGGATCATACCACAAAAAATGCGGCCCTCACGACGCCGAAATGGCGCTATGCCAGCGTTTAAAGCACGATAAAAAACACCTCGAAGCCTCTTGAGAAAACATGTTTTCAAAATAGTTTAATGATTAAAAAGTTGACCTTTCGCCCTTAATTAAGTCAGCCATCAGCATTCAATCTGAATAATCTGTAAGTAATTAGTCCCCACTCAAGTGGGGTCTTAACACAGAGACTTTTCAGGATAACCTGCACAAATAAAACACCCCGCGAAGGCATGGGCATCATGGGGGGATGCGGTGATCGATTCATCGACGCTTGTGCAAGACTTTGAAGTTGATCCAGTCACACTGAATTTAGACTGTAAAAACTGGTGCACCCAGTAATGACACGACACCCACCTACATTTGATGGAGCCACTTACGGCGAACCTCTGGGTAGGACCAAGGGGCAGGATTCGGCAAAACGGTGATTTCCTCAAACTCTCCAGGCTGTTCGGCATTCCTCGCGTTATGTCTTAACATAGCCGGTTGCCGAAAGAACCGTCATGGCCATGGAGGGCTTCCGCCCTTTTCGACTACAAATAAGTGTGCTGAAGATGAACAAGCCTTTCATTTCGCTGTGCCCTGAAATTACTCGGGCGCATGCGCTGACGCTGATGGACTGGTTGGAGGATGAGCGCGTCACCTGCTACCTGAGCGATTCGCGTGATGTCTCCCGCTCCATCGAGCACGCCATCGATCGGACTCAATTGCCGATCCTGACCCATCTATTCAACCGGGGCGGGCGATTCTTCATGGCCTATGACCGGCATGACGCCCCGGTGGGCTTTGTCCGTCTCATCAAGACCGGCTCAGATTGCGAGATCGTCCTGGTCATCGGAGACAGCGACAAATGGGGCAGGAACCTTGGCGCCCGCACGATCCGCGAAGGCATGAAACTGGCCTTCCTCGACATGCGGGCCAAGAAGCTCATCGCCAAGATCCACCCGGACAACGCGCGCTCGCTGAAAGCCTTTCTGCGCAGCGGCTTTGTGCTTGAGAGCGAAACACCGACATTGAAGTCGTTTTCGATGACGGTGGGGCGCTATCTCCAGTCCTTGCGCGAAGGTGCCGTTGGCGACGCCACTAGGATCTACATCACTGAAATCGACAAGGCCAGGCTCGAGAGCCTGATCGTGCTCGAGCCTGGCCCGGCCGTTGTTGAACTCGAACACGAGCTTGAGCGAGCCATTGTCGTCAAGCCACAGCAGGTGGCGCGCAATGTCGTCACGATGAACTCCAGGGCCTTGCTGCAGCTGGACGACGAAGAGATCGAAGTGGCCCTGGTCTACCCCGAAGACGCGGACAGCAAGGCAGGGAAGCATTCGGTGTATTCCGACATCGGCGCCGCCATTTTGGGTTATCAGGAGGGGGACGCCATCGACTGGCGGATTTCTGACCGGACCCGCCGGATTGAGATCAGGAAAGTGCTTTACCAGCCGGAGGCTGCGGGCGACTTCCACCTATAGAGATCGGGCCCAGGGTACTTCGTGCAGCCATTGAGGACGGTGGCGCGTCTGTAGCAGGCGCTGATCAGAACGGTCAGCTACCTGCGTCAGATTTGATTCTCTAAAACCACCCGATAGACGTTACTCAACCGTCACCGACTTGGCGAGGTTACGCGGCTGGTCAACGTCGGTGCCCTTGAGCACGGCCACGTAGTACGACAGCAACTGCAGCGGGATGGTGTAGAGGATCGGCGACAGGGTGTCGTGGATGTGCGGCATGTTGATGACGTGGGTTCCTTCACCGTTGGTCATGCCGGCCTTCTCATCGGCGAACACGATCAGTTGGCCACCACGGGCGCGCACTTCCTGCAGGTTGGACTTGAGCTTCTCCAGCAGTTCATTGTTCGGCGCAACGGTGACCACGGGCATGTCGTCGTCTACCAGGGCCAATGGGCCGTGCTTGAGCTCACCGGCCGGATAGGCTTCGGCGTGGATATAGGAGATTTCCTTGAGTTTCAGGGAGCCTTCCATCGCCACGGGGTATTGCGCGCCACGGCCCAGGAACAGGGTGTGGTTCTTGTCGGCAAACAGCTCCGCGACTTTCTCTACCGTGCTGTCCATAGCCAGGGCTTCGCCCAGGCGAGTCGGCAGGCGGCGCAGTTCTTCTACCAGGGTGGCTTCGACGCCTGCGGCCAATGTGCCGCGCACCTGGCCCAGGGACAGGGTCAGCAGCAGCAGGCCCACCAACTGGGTGGTGAAGGCTTTGGTGGAGGCTACGCCGATTTCGCGGCCGGCCTGGGTCAGCAGGGTCAGGTCGGACTCACGCACCAGGGAGCTGATGCTGACGTTGCAGATCGCCAGGCTCGCCAGGTAGCCCAGCTCTTTGGCATTGCGCAGGGCGGCCAGGGTGTCGGCGGTCTCGCCGGACTGGGAGATGGTCACAAACAGCGTGTCGGGCTGCACCACGACCTTGCGGTAGCGGAACTCACTGGCGACTTCGACCTGGCACGGGATGCCGGCCAGTTCTTCGAGCCAGTAACGGGCGACCATGCCGGCGTGGTAGCTGGTACCACAGGCGACGATCTGCACATTGCGCACTTTGGCGAACAGCTCGGCGGCTTGTGGGCCGAACGCGTTGACCAGCACTTGCTTGTCGCCAAGGCGTCCTTCCAGGGTGCGTTGCACCACGGCGGGTTGCTCGTGGATTTCCTTGAGCATGAAATGGCGGAACTCGCCCTTGTCGGCAGCTTCGGCACCGTCGCGGTATTGCACGGCTTCGCGCTCGACGGAGTTGCCGTTGACGTCCCAGATCGCCACGCTTTCACGGCGGATGTCGGCGATATCGCCTTCTTCCAGGTACATGAAGCGGTCGGTGACCTGGCGCAGGGCCAGTTGGTCGGACGCCAGGAAGTTCTCCCCCAGGCCCAGGCCGATCACCAGCGGGCTGCCACTGCGGGCGGCAACCACACGATCCGGCTGGCTGGCGCTGATCACGGCGAGGCCGTAGGCGCCATGCAGTTCTTTGACCGTGGCCTTGAGGGCGGTGGTCAGGTCACTGTGGTCCTTGAGCTTATGGTTGAGCAGGTGGGCGATGACTTCGGTGTCGGTGTCCGAGGTAAACACATAGCCCAGGCCCTTGAGTTGTTCGCGCAGCACTTCGTGGTTCTCGATGATGCCGTTGTGCACCACCGCAATATCACCGGAGAAGTGTGGGTGTGCATTGCGTTCGCACGGCGCACCGTGGGTCGCCCAGCGGGTGTGGGCGATGCCCAGGCGGCCAGCCAGGGGCTCACCGGCCAACGCCTGCTCCAGTTCGCTGACCTTGCCCGGGCGACGCATGCGCTCAAGCTTGCCTGCGTTGCTGAAAACCGCCACGCCGGCACTGTCGTAGCCACGGTATTCGAGGCGCTTGAGGCCTTCGAGCAAAATGGCGGTAACGTTTCGTTCAGCGACTGCGCCTACAATTCCACACATGGTTTTTCTCCTAGATGACTGCCGCGCAAATCAGCGTAATGCCGCGGGCTTGAATCTGGTCGCGGGCCTCAAGCGGCAGGCGATCATCGGTAATAAGGGTATGGACGCTGCTCCAGGGCAGTTCCAGGTTGGGGATCTTGCGGCCGATCTTGTCGGATTCGACCATCACCACCACTTCACGGGCGACTTCGGCCATCACTCGGCTCAGGCCCAGCAATTCATTGAAGGTGGTGGTGCCGCGCTGCAGGTCGATACCGTCAGCGCCGATAAACAGTTGGTCGAAGTCATAGGAACGCAGCACTTGTTCAGCGACCTGACCCTGGAACGAGTCCGAGTGCGGGTCCCAGGTGCCGCCGGTCATCAACAGCACCGGCTCATGCTCCAACTCACTCAGGGCACTGGCCACATGCAGGGAGTTGGTCATCACCACCAGGCCCGGTTGATGACCCAGTTCGGGGATCATCGCGGCGGTGGTGCTGCCGCTGTCGATGATGATCCGTGCATGTTCACGCAGCCGTTTGACCGCCGCCCGGGCGATGGCGCGCTTGTGCACAGAAATGGGCTGGGCAGGATCGCCCACCAGTTCCTGGGGCATGGTAATTGCGCCACCGTAGCGACGCAGCAGCAAGCCGTTGCTTTCCAGCGCGGCGAGGTCCTTGCGGATGGTCACTTCGGAGGTTTCGAAACGCTTGGCCAATTCGTCCACGCTCACCTCACCCTGCTCGTTGAGCAAGGTGAGGATATTGTGGCGTCTTTGCGGTGTATTTCGTTTCGACATGGTGATGATAAGTTTCGTTTCGAAAGATAACGAAGGCAATCAAAACCTATTGGCGAGAAATCGTCAAGCGCGGCGAGTAAAATTTTAAATCCCCAGAAACCAAATGTGGGAGCGGGCTTGCTCGCGAATGCAGTCTGTCAGTTGATACATGCATTGACTGACACTGCATATTCGCGAGCAAGCCCGCTCCCACATTGGAGATTTTTTGCCTGTGACGGTGTGGATAACTCAGGTCTTTTTGATTTTGACCGGGCGCTTCCAGCCGTCGATATTTCGCTGGCGGGCGCGGGCCACACCTAGCTGCAAGTTATCCACATCCTGATTGATGGTGGAGCCTGCGGCCGTACTGGCACCATCGCCCACCTTCACAGGGGCAACCAGCGAGTTATTGGAGCCGATGAATACATCTTCTCCCAACACGGTCTGGTGCTTGTTGGCGCCATCGTAGTTGCAGGTGATGGTGCCTGCGCCGATGTTGGTGCGAGCGCCGATAACGGCGTCGCCCAGGTAAGTCAGGTGACCCGCCTTGGCGCCCTCGCCCAGGTGGGCGTTTTTCAGTTCGACAAAGTTACCCACATGGGCCTTGGCCTCCAGCACGCTACCAGGCCGCAACCGCGCGAACGGCCCGGCATCGCTGCCCTCGCCCATCACTGCTCCGTCAATATGGCTGTTAGCCTTGATCACCACGCCTTTGCGCAGGGTGCTGTCCTTGATTACGCAGTTGGGGCCAATCACCACGTCGTCTTCAATGATCACGCGGCCTTCAAGGATCACGTTGATATCAATCAGCACGTCACGGCCCACGGTAACCTCACCGCGCACATCGAAACGCGCCGGATCACGCAGTGTCACGCCCTGGGCCATCAAGCGGCGGCCTTCGCGCAGTTGGTAGTGACGCTCCAGTTCCGCCAGTTGCTTGCGGTCGTTGGCGCCCTGCACTTCCATTGGGTCGTGGGGCTGCTCAGTGGCGACCAGCAGGCCATCGCTGACGGCCATCTCGATGACGTCGGTGAGGTAGTACTCGCCCTGGGCGTTGTTGTTCGACAGACGACTCATCCAGTCCGCCAAATGCGCTGCCGGCACCGCGAGAATCCCCGTGTTGCCTTCGGTAATTGCCCGCTGGGCCTCAGTGGCGTCCTTGTGCTCGACGATGGCTGTGACCTTGCCGTCGGCATTGCGCACGATACGGCCGTAACCGGTCGGGTCGTCCAGCTCGACGGTGAGCAACCCCATCTGGCCAGGCACCACGTGTTTGAGCAGACGCTGCAGGGTTTCTACCTCGATAAGCGGCACGTCACCGTAAAGGATCAGCACAGTGTCAGCCTTGATGAACGGTACGGCTTGCGCCGTGGCATGACCGGTCCCCAATTGCTTGTCCTGCAATACGAAATTCAAGTCGTCGGCGGCCAGACGCTCACGCACCACGTCGGCGCCGTGGCCAATCACCACGTGGATACGCTGTGGCTCCAATTGCCGGGCGCTGTGGATAACATGGCCAAGCATGGAGTTGCCAGCAACCGGGTGCAGTACCTTGGGCAGGGCTGAACGCATGCGAGTGCCCTGGCCTGCGGCGAGAATGACGATTTCAAGAGACATGAATGGCTACCAATCCTGGGCGGTCCGGCTTCAGACCAAAGAAGTGTTTTGCAAGAAAAGAAAAAGGGTAGCCGAGGCTACCCTTTTTAATCAATCGCGCATGAAGCATGACGGCTTGGCCGCTTACTTCTTGCGGATCTGCTGGAGCGTGCGCAGCTGGGCTGCAGCCTCGGCCAGACGTACAGCAGCAGCGCTGTAGTCGAAGTCCGCACCCTTTTCGTTCAGGGCCTTCTCGGCAGCCTTGACGGCTTCCTGAGCGGAGGCTTCATCCAGGTCGCCAGCACGTTGCACGGTGTCGGCAAGTACCTTGACCATGTTCGGCTGAACTTCGAGGAAACCACCGGAGATGTAGAACACCTCCCTCTCCCCGCCCTGCTTGGTCAGAGTGATCGGACCTGGCTTCAAGCTGGTGATCAACGGCGCGTGGCCCATGGCAATACCCAGGTCACCGAGTTCGCCGTGTGCAATCACCATTTCTACCAGACCGGAGAAGATTTCCCCTTCCGCGCTGACGATATCGCAATGGACTGTCATAGCCATCTGATTGCCTCAACCTGATGAGCGCCCGTTGCCGGGCGCCTGGATTACAGTTTCTTGGCTTTCTCGATCGCTTCTTCGATGCCGCCGACCATGTAGAACGCTTGTTCTGGCAGGTGGTCGTAGTCACCGTTGAGGATGCCTTTGAAGCCAGCGATGGTGTCTTTCAGGGAAACGTATTTACCCGAAGCACCGGTGAAGACTTCAGCCACGAAGAACGGCTGCGACAAGAAGCGCTGGATCTTACGAGCGCGGGATACCAACTGCTTGTCGGTTTCCGACAGCTCGTCCATACCCAGGATCGCAATGATGTCCTTCAGCTCTTTGTAGCGCTGCAGCACGTACTGAACGCCGCGAGCGGTGTCGTAGTGCTCCTGGCCGATCACGTTCGGGTCCAGCTGGCGCGAAGTCGAGTCGAGTGGATCGACCGCTGGGTAGATACCCAGGGAAGCGATGTCACGGGACAGTACGACGGTGGCGTCCAAGTGGGCGAAGGTGGTCGCTGGCGACGGGTCGGTCAAGTCATCCGCAGGTACGTATACCGCTTGGATCGAAGTGATCGAACCTTCCTTGGTCGAAGTGATACGTTCTTGCAGAACGCCCATCTCTTCAGCCAGGGTCGGCTGGTAACCTACTGCAGAAGGCATACGGCCCAGCAGTGCGGATACTTCAGTACCGGCCAGGGTGTAACGGTAGATGTTGTCGACGAACAGCAGAACGTCGTTACCTTCGTCACGGAACTTCTCGGCCATGGTCAGGCCAGTCAGTGCTACGCGCAGACGGTTACCCGGCGGCTCGTTCATCTGACCGTAGACCAGTGCCACTTTGTCCAGAACGTTGGAGTCCTTCATCTCGTGGTAGAAGTCGTTACCCTCACGAGTACGCTCACCCACACCGGCGAACACGGAATAACCGCTGTGCTCGATGGCGATGTTACGGATCAGTTCCATCATGTTTACGGTTTTGCCTACACCGGCACCACCGAACAGACCGACTTTACCGCCTTTGGCGAACGGGCAAACCAGGTCGATAACCTTGATGCCGGTTTCCAGCAGGTCGTTGCCGCCCGCTTGCTCGGCGAACGAAGGTGCTGGACGGTGAATGCCCCAGCGCTCTTCAGTATCGATCGGGCCAGCTTCGTCAATCGGGTTGCCCAGTACGTCCATGATCCGGCCCAGGGTCGCTTTACCGACCGGTACGGAGATGGCAGCGCCAGTGTCGACAACGTCCAGACCGCGCTTCAAGCCTTCGGTGGAACCCATCGCAATGGTACGAACTACGCCGTCGCCCAGCTGCTGCTGAACTTCGAGAGTCGTTTGCGCGCCTTGTACTTTCAGCGCGTTGTAGATGCTCGGTACGCTGTCGCGTGGGAATTCCACGTCGATAACGGCGCCGATGATTTGAACGATACGTCCGCTACTCATAGCTGGATCCTCTGAATATTTGAACCGTTAAACCGCGGCAGCGCCGCCGACGATTTCCGAGATCTCTTGGGTGATCGCAGCCTGACGCGCCTTGTTGTAGATCAGCTGCAAATCGCTGATCAGATCACCGGCGTTGTCGGTAGCGTTTTTCATCGCGATCATCCGCGCCGCTTGTTCAGCTGCGTTGTTCTCGACCACCGCCTGGTACACCTGCGACTCCACGTAGCGCACCATCAAGCCGTCAAGCAGCTCTTTGGCGTCTGGTTCGTAGAGGTAGTCCCAGTGGTGCTTGAGTTCCTGATCCGGGGTCGCCACCAGTGGAATCAATTGCTCCACGGTTGGCTGCTGGGTCATGGTGTTGATGAACTTGTTGGATACCACGGACAGGCGGTCGATCCGGCCTTCCAGGTACGCATCCAGCATCACCTTCACACTGCCGATCAAGTCATTGATCGACGGCTCTTCACCCAGGTGGCTGATAGCTGCAACGACGTTACCGCCGAAGTTGCGGAAAAAGGCCGCACCCTTGCTACCAACAACACACAGATCAATCTCGACGCCGTTTTCGCGGTTTACCGCCATGTCCTTGACCAGGGCCTTGAACAGGTTGGTATTCAAACCACCGCACAAACCACGGTCACTGCTCACTACCACATAACCTACACGCTTGACGGCGCGCTCGATCATGAACGGGTGGCGGTATTCCGGGTTGGCGTTGGCCAGATGCCCAATTACCTGGCGGATACGCTCCGCATAAGGACGGCTAGCAGACATGCGCATTTGTGCCTTGCGCATTTTGCTGACCGCCACTTTCTCCATGGCGCTGGTAATTTTTTGCGTGCTTTTGATGCTCGCAATCTTACTGCGAATCTCTTTTGCGCCTGCCATGTAACACCTATCAGGTTAGCAAGCGGGAGCCTTGCGGCTCCCGCTGCGGCTTACCAGGTTTGGGTGGCCTTGAACTTCTCGATACCAGCCTTCAGGCCAGCGTCGATTTCGTCATTGAAGTCACCCTTCACGTTGATCTTGGCCATCAAATCGGCATGATCTCGGTTGAAGTAAGCAATCAGCGCTTGTTCAAAGCTGCCGACCTTGGCGATTTCGACGTCAGTCAGGAACCCACGCTCAGCGGCATACAGCGACAGCGACATGTCAGCGATCGACATTGGCGCGTATTGCTTCTGCTTCATCAGCTCGGTAACGCGCTGACCATGCTCAAGTTGCTTACGGGTCGCTTCGTCCAGGTCAGAAGCGAACTGGGCGAATGCCGCCAGTTCACGGTACTGAGCCAGAGCGGTACGGATACCACCGGAGAGCTTCTTGATGATCTTGGTCTGAGCGGCACCACCCACACGGGATACCGAAACACCGGCGTTCACAGCAGGACGGATCCCGGAGTTGAACATGGCCGATTCCAGGAAGATCTGACCGTCGGTGATGGAAATCACGTTGGTCGGAACGAACGCGGAAACGTCGCCAGCCTGGGTTTCGATGATCGGCAGTGCGGTCAGGGAACCGGTTTTGCCGGTCACTGCGCCGTTGGTGAACTTCTCTACGTACTCTTCGGATACGCGGGATGCGCGCTCCAGCAGACGGGAGTGGAGATAGAACACGTCGCCTGGGTAGGCTTCACGGCCTGGTGGACGGCGCAGCAGCAGGGAAATCTGGCGGTAAGCCACTGCTTGCTTGGACAGATCGTCATAAACGATCAGCGCGTCTTCACCGCGGTCGCGGAAGAATTCACCCATGGTGCAACCGGAGTACGGTGCCAGGAATTGCAGCGCAGGAGATTCCGAAGCACTGGCAGCCACGATGATCGTGTTGGCCAGGGCGCCGTTTTCTTCCAGCTTGCGAACCACGTTGGCGATGGTCGATTGTTTCTGACCGATTGCTACGTAGACGCAGAAAATGCCGCTGTCTTTCTGGTTGATGATCGCGTCGATCGCCAGAGCGGTCTTACCGATCTGACGGTCACCGATGATCAGCTCACGCTGGCCACGGCCGACTGGGATCATGGCATCGACAGCTTTGTAGCCAGTCTGTACAGGCTGGTCTACCGACTTACGCCAGATCACGCCTGGAGCAACTTTCTCGACCGCGTCGGTCTCGGTGTTGCCCAGTGGACCTTTACCGTCAACAGGGTTACCCAGTGCGTCGACAACGCGACCCAGCAGTTCCTTACCAACCGGAACTTCGAGGATGCGGCCTGTGCACTTGGCGCTCATGCCTTCAGCCAGACTGGTGTATGCGCCCAATACAACGGCACCTACGGAGTCTTGCTCCAGGTTGAGGGCCATACCGTAGACGCCGCCCGGAAACTCGATCATCTCGCCGTACATTACGTCGGCCAGACCGTGAATCCGCACGATGCCGTCAGATACGCTGACGACAGTGCCTTCGTTACGGGCTTGGGAGGTCACATCGAGCTTGTCGATGCGGCCCTTGATAATTTCACTTATTTCGGAAGGATTGAGTTGCTGCATTGCTCTGCTGCCCCTTCAAACTCAAGATTTCAATGCTTCGGCAAGATTCGCGAGTTTGCCGCGAATCGAGCCATCGATAACCAGGTCGCCGGCGCGAATGACAACACCCCCAATGAGGGATGGGTCTTCCGCAACTTGCAGGCGCACTTCCCGGTCGAGTCGTGCACTGAGAACCTTGGCGAGTTTGTCTTGCTGTTCTTGGTTCAATGCAAAAGCACTGGTCACTTCAACGTCTACCGACTTCTCTTGCTCGGCCTTGTACAGGTCGAACAGAGCGGCAATCTCCGGCAAAAGCGGGAGACGGTCGTTTTCGGCAACGACGTGGATGAAGTTCTGCACTTTCACATCAAACTTGTCGCCGCACACGTCAATAAACGTGGCGGCCTTGTCTGCGCTCGTCAGTCGCGGGGCCTTGAGCACGCGCTGCATGGTGTCGTCTTGCGACACTGCTGCAGCCAGGCCGAGCATGGCTGACCAAGAGGCCAGCTGCTGGTGGGCCTGGGCGTGCTCGAAGGCTGCCTTAGCGTAAGGTCGGGCCAACGTGGTCAATTCTGCCATGATCGCCCTCGCTTAAATTTCAGCAGCCAGTTTGTTTACCAGCTCCGCGTGCGCGTTTTGATCGATTGTGGCACCCAGGATCTTCTCAGCACCGCCGACGGCCAGAGCACCCAGTTGGGCACGCAGCGCATCTTTGACACCGTTCAATTCCTGTTCGATCTCGGCCTGAGCCTGAACCTTCACACGGTCAGCGTCGATACGGGCTTTTTCAACAGCCTCTTCAACAATCTGGTTACCGCGTTTCTTGGCTTGCTCAATGATTTCAGCTGCCTGAGCCTTCGCTTCGCGCAGTTGCTGACCCGCTTTATCTTGGGCCAACTCCAGGTCGCGAGCTGCTCGTGCGGCAGCGTCCAGTCCATCCGCGATCTTCTTCTGACGTTCGTGCAAAGCCGCGATGACCGGAGGCCATACGAACTTCATGCAGAAAACAACAAAAATCAAGAACGCTAAGGACTGACCAATAATGGTTGCATTAATGTTCACGCCAATACCTCGCTCGTTCGTTGCACAACACACCAATCACTCGAAAAAACGAGTGATTAACCGGCGAGTTGACCAACGAAGGGGTTCGCGAAGGTGAAGAACAGAGCGATACCAACACCGATCATGGTCACGGCGTCGAGCAGGCCGGCAACGATGAACATTTTAACTTGCAGCATTGGAACCATTTCTGGCTGACGCGCTGCGCCTTCCAGGAACTTGCCGCCCAACAGGCCGAAACCAATGGCAGTACCCAGGGCGCCCAGGCCGATCAACAGTGCAACAGCGATAGCGGTTAGACCAACTACAGTTTCCATCTTTCCTCCCGACTTTTACGTCGTATGGTTTAGGTTTTTTAGATTTTAAAGCGGTAAAACAAATCGTTTCATAGCCCTTGGGGGCCACCTTCCCGTTTCACCGGGAAGGACATCAGACTAGTCGAGACTGGTCTTAATGGTTCTCTTCGTGCGCCATCGACAGGTAGACGATGGTCAGCATCATGAAGATAAACGCCTGCAGGGTAATGATCAGGATGTGGAACACAGCCCACGCCCACTGCAGAACAATGCCCAGGCCGCTAAGCCAGAGCAGGCCGCTGCCGAACATCACAGCGATCAGAATGAACACCAGCTCGCCGGCATACATGTTGCCGAACAGTCGCAGAGCCAGGGAAATCGGCTTGGCGATCAGGGTGACGAATTCCAGCAGGAAGTTCACCGGGATCAGCAGGGCTTGAACGAAGATGTTCTTGCTGCCGAACGGGTGCAGGGTCAGTTCGCCGATGAAGCCGCCGATGCCCTTGATCTTGATGCTGTAGAAGATGATCAACGCGAACACCGACAGGGCCATGCCCAGGGTAGCGTTCGGGTCAGTGGTCGATACCGCGCGGAATGGGATGTGCGGGTCGCCGCTGATCCACATGGCCACTTGCGGGATCCAGTCCACCGGGATCAGGTCGACGGCGTTCATCAGGAACACCCAGACGAAGATGGTCAGTGCCAACGGTGCAATCACCGGGCTACGGCCATGGAAGCTGTCTTTCACGCTGCCATCGACGAATTCGACCAATACTTCAACGAAGTTCTGCAAAGCACCTGGCTGACCGGAAGTCGCCTTCTTTGCCGCCATGCGGAAAATCAGGACGAAGATCAGACCCAATGCGACCGACCAGCCCAGAGTATCCAGGTGGAAAGCCCAGAAGCCCATTTCTTTGGCCTCTGCTGCGGAGTGGGCAAAGCCCCAGCCGCCGTTGGGAAGCTGACCGAAGGTCAGGTTCTGCAAGTGGTGCTGGATATAGCCCGAAGCGGTTGTTTCTGCCATGGTTGCCTCAAACGCCCTAAGGTTTCGAAAGTCTTGTTTTCATTAGCAGGGGAGCGAACCAGCTGACCAGTTGGGTCAACACGAAGACGCCGAATACAGCTAGCGGCGCCAATGGCTTCACACCTGCAAAGGTCAGTGCAAACAGCACTGCCGTCAAAATCAGTTTCCCTGCTTCGCCGGCATAAAAAGACCGGACGATAGCCTGGGCTGCTCGGGCGCCGGAAAACCGAAAGGCCCTGTGAGCAAAATACATATTGGGCAGCAAGGCTATCAGGCCTCCGCAGAGTCCTGAATACCCGGCTACGACCCCATGCCAATACCAAAGCGCCAATGCGGCGATCAGCAGAATGACAAATTGGGCCAATAAAACCGGGAAAACGGCCAAGCGATGGAACGGCAACGTGTTTGGCGTGCGGGTTTCCATCACTCTTGCTCCTCAATGGTCGGCTGCCGGAAATCAATAACTTGGCATAATTTGTGCCGACAAAATGCGCGCAGAGTATAGGGGCGGTTCTGCCCCTATTCAACTGCCGGGTAGTGATTTCCGACTGCACGCTACATAAGCAAATGTTTCAGCGGATGTGGGAAAGAACGCCCTGGAGCTCATCGAGGGAGTTATATCCGATAACCAATTGCCCTTTACCCTTCTTACCGTGGCGAATTTGCACCGCAGAGCCCAGCCGCTCGGCCAGGCGCTGCTCAAGGCGCGCAATATCCGGATCAGTTTTGGCGGTTTCAACCGGTGCAGGTTTGCCACTGAGCCACTGGCGAACCAGGGCCTCGGTCTGACGAACGGTGAGACCTCGTGCGACAACGTGTCGCGCCCCTTCAACCTGTTGATTTTCCGGTAAACCGAGCAAAGCACGGGCATGACCCATTTCCAGGTCACCGTGGGACAACATGGTCTTGATCACTTCTGGAAGCGCGATCAGACGCAACAGGTTGGAAACCGTGACACGGGATTTGCCCACCGCATCGGCCACTTCCTGCTGGGTCAGCTTGAATTCCTGCTGCAAGCGCTGCAGGGCAATGGCTTCCTCGATGGGATTGAGGTCTTCGCGCTGGATATTCTCGATCAATGCCATGGCAATGGCAGTTTCATCCGGCACATCGCGCACCATCGCCGGGATGGTTTCCTGGCCGGCCTGCTGACTGGCGCGCCACCGGCGTTCGCCGGCGATGATTTCAAACCGACCGCCACCAATGGGGCGCACCACAATCGGCTGCATCACGCCCTGGGCCTTGATCGAATTGGCCAGCTCTTCCAGCGCCTGCGGGTCCATGTCCCGGCGCGGCTGGTACTTGCCACGCTGGATCAGGTCCAACGGCAAGTGTTGCAGCTCACGGGAGTCGGCCTGCACCGCCTGTTCTTCCAGCGAAGTGACAGTCGGACCACTCAGCAGTGCATCCAGTCCACGTCCGAGACCTCGTTTCTTGACGGCCATGGGGATTCCTTAAGTTGGCTGGGCGGCAGCGGTGCGTGAGTTGCGGCGTTGGCGACGAACCATCTCGCCGGCCAGCGCCAGGTAGGCAATGGCACCACGGGATGACTTGTCGTACGCCAGCGCGGGCATGCCATAGCTTGGCGCTTCGGCCAGGCGGATGTTCCGTGGGATCACCGTGTCGTAGAGCTGGTCGCCAAAGTGCTCCTTGAGCTGCGCCGACACATCGTTCATCAGGCTCAGGCGCGGGTCATACATGGTCCGCAGCAGGCCTTCGACTTTCAGGTTCGGGTTGAGCAACTCAGCGATGCGCTTGATGTTATCCACAAGGTCGCTCAAGCCTTCGAGGGCGAAGTACTCGCACTGCATGGGGATAATCACCCCATCGGCGGCGACCAACGCGTTGAGCGTCAGCATCGACAGCGACGGCGGGCAGTCGATCAAAATGTAATCGTAATTCTCGCGGATCGGCGCCAGGGCGCTGCGCAGACGGCTTTCTTTCATCTGCATTTCCAGCAGCACCACTTCCGCCGCGGTCAGATCGCGGTTGGCCGGCAGCAGTTGATAACCGCCGTGCTCGGAATAGTGCATGGCCTGGGCCAGGTCGCACTCGCCAATCAGCAAGTCGTAGACCGAGTTTTCCAGGCCGTGTTTATCCACACCGCTACCCATGGTGGCGTTGCCCTGTGGATCGAGATCGATCAACAGCACCCGACGCTTGGTAGCGACCAGGGATGCTGCGAGGTTGATGCAGGTGGTGGTTTTGCCCACGCCACCTTTCTGGTTCGCTATCGCGAATACCTTAGCCATTCTTGCTTGTGTTCCCAATCATGCCGTGCGGCGCAGTATCAGCAGATGGCGTTGGCCTTGGCAACCGGGTACGGCCAAGGCGTGTTCGCTATCGAGGTGGAAGTCTGCCGGCAATGCTAACAGCTCGTCGCTTGGATGAACGCCCTTCATTGCCAGCCAACGGGTGTTCAGGTCGCCCAGGTGGCGCGTCCAGTTGCTGAAGTTCTCCATGCTGCTGAAGGCCCTGGAAACAATTCCATTGAAGGGCTGCTCAGGCGTGAAGGCTTCTACGCGGCTGTGGATAACTTGCAGGTTGTCCAGCTTGAGTTCGAGTTTGACCTGGGTCAGGAAGCGGGTTTTCTTACCGTTGCTGTCCAGACATGTCACTTGCGACTCGGGAAACAGGATGGCCAGCGGGATGCCAGGCATGCCTCCGCCACTGCCAACGTCCAGCCAGCGCCCGTTTTCGATGAATGGCATCACGCTCAAGCTGTCGAGCAAATGCCGCGAAACCATTTCGTCCGGATCGCGCACCGCAGTCAGGTTGTAGGCCTTGTTCCATTTGATCAACAGGGCCAGATAGCCCAACAGCAACTCATGCTGGGCTTCGGTCAGTTCCACGCCCAATTGGCGCGCACCTGTGGATAACTCTTCGGCGTGTTGCAAGGTGACCAACGAACTCAAGCGCTTTGCTCCAACTGACGGCCCGCGCCGCGTTTTTTCAAATGAATCATCAACAGCGAAATGGCTGCCGGGGTGACGCCCGGGATACGGGAAGCCTGGCCCAGGGTCTCGGGACGAGTTATCCCCAGCTTGCTTTGAATTTCTTTCGACAGACCGGAAATCCCGGTGTAATCGATATCCACAGGCAGCTTGGTGTCTTCACTGGCGCGCAGTCGAGCGATCTCGTCCTGCTGACGATCAATGTAACCGGCATATTTGGTCTTGATTTCGACCTGCTCGGCCACCTGTGGATCTTCTGCGCCGCCGCCAGTGACTTCGACCAGACCAACGTAGTCGATTTCCGGACGGGACAGCAGGTTCAACAGGTTGTACTCGTGGGTCAGCGGCGTGCCAAATTTTTCGGCAATGGCATCGCCTTGCTCAGTACCCGGACGCACCCAAGTACTTTTCAGGCGCTGCTCTTCCAGTTCGATGCTTTCGCGTTTTTTGCAGAACGCTGCCCAACGCGCGTCATCGACCAGGCCCAGCTCGCGACCTTTTTCGGTCAGGCGCAGGTCGGCGTTGTCTTCGCGCAGGATCAGGCGATATTCGGCCCGGGAAGTGAACATCCGATACGGTTCCTGGGTACCCAGGGTAATCAGGTCGTCAACCAACACCCCGATGTACGCTTCATCGCGACGCGGGCACCAGCTGTCTTTGCCCTGGGCGCGCAATGCCGCATTGGTCCCGGCCAGCAAACCCTGGGCGCCGGCTTCTTCGTAACCGGTGGTGCCGTTGATTTGCCCGGCGAAGAACAGGCCGCCGATCACTTTGGTTTCCAGGCTGTATTTCAAGTCCCGTGGATCGAAGTAGTCGTACTCGATGGCGTAGCCAGGTCGCACGATGTGCGCGTTTTCCATGCCGCGAATCGACTGCACGATCTGGATTTGCACGTCGAACGGCAGGGAAGTGGAAATCCCGTTCGGGTACAGCTCGTGGGTAGTCAAACCCTCCGGCTCGATAAAGACCTGGTGGCTTTCCTTGTCGGCAAAGCGGTGGATCTTGTCTTCGATCGACGGGCAATAGCGCGGGCCGATGCCCTCAATCACCCCGGAATACATCGGCGAACGATCAAGGTTGGCCGCGATGATTTCGTGGGTACGCGCATTGGTGTGGGTAATCCAGCAACTCACCTGTTTCGGGTGCTGCTCCTTGGACCCCATGAACGACATCACCGGGATCGGCGTATCCCCGGCTTGCTCGGTCATTACCGAGAAATCCACAGAACGCCCGTCGATACGCGGCGGGGTCCCGGTTTTCAGGCGACCGACACGCAGTGGCAGTTCGCGCAGGCGATGAGCAAGGGCAATGGACGGCGGATCACCGGCACGGCCACCCGAATAGTTCTGCATCCCGATGTGGATAAGTCCACCGAGGAAGGTACCGGTGGTCAGCACCACGGATTCTGCAAAAAAACGCAGGCCCATTTGCGTGACAACGCCGCGAACCTGGTCCTGCTCGACGATCAGGTCGTCAGCAGCTTGCTGAAATATCCACAGGTTGGCCTGGTTTTCCAGGGTTTCGCGTACTGCCGCCTTGTACAGAATGCGGTCGGCTTGTGCTCGAGTAGCACGTACGGCCGGGCCTTTGCGGCTGTTGAGCACACGAAATTGAATACCACCCTTGTCGGTAGCCATGGCCATCACACCGCCAAGGGCGTCGATTTCCTTGACCAGGTGGCTTTTGCCGATCCCACCAATGGCGGGGTTGCAACTCATGGCACCAAGGGTTTCCACGTTGTGCGTCAGCAACAGGGTTTTGACCCCCATGCGGGCTGACGCCAGTGCTGCCTCGGTACCGGCATGACCGCCGCCGATGACGATCACTTCAAAACGGGAAGGGAAATCCACCACGCACCTCGTGCCTGCTTATGTAGGTAATCAGGAATTGTCTGTTGAAAGAGTTTTGGAGCTATGGCGGCAAGTATAGGGACTTAGCCCTTCCTAAAGAACCCTTTGCACAAAATTTAACCAGCTGTGGATGAATCAGAGGTAATAGAAATTAAAAGAGAGAAATTTATTAAATCTTTGTTTTTATGTTTATTTCTACTGAGCCTACTTTCTGTGGATAGATCTCTATAGGCCTTTATTTACGTGCTGTACAGAGATTCAAAAGTCTGTGGTTAGGTGCCAATGAGGCCCTTGGATAAGTGCTTTAAGCCTGTGGATTAAACAGGTGCTTATCCACAGGCGGGTTTTTACTCAGGTTTCGAGCCCTGTTATCAACTGGGCACAAGGGCGGTTATTCACAGGGCTTAATCCACAGAAAAGTGTCACACACGGCAAATTTCACCCACGGCAAGGCAGCCTTGGGGGAGGTAAATTTGAGGAAATGCGAAGGTGTGCCCTGAAACGGACGAAACAGACAGGCACCCATTGCCTGTCTGTGAACAGCGAAGGGTTATTTACCGATGCAGAAGCTGGAAAAGATCCTGCCGAGCAGATCATCAGAGCTGAACGCCCCGGTAATTTCCCCCAGCAGTTGCTGGGCCTGCCGTAAGTCTTCGGCCAACAGCTCTCCCGCGCCCGCCAGCGTCAGCTGTGCTCTGCCGTGCTCAAGGGCGGCGCTGGCATGGCGTAGGGCCTCAAGGTGCCTGCGACGAGCACTGAAGCTGCTCTCCGAGGTCTGTTCATAACCCATGCACGCCTTGAGATGATCACGTAGCAGTTCCAGGCCATCGCCGGCAGACTTGGCGCTGAGGCTGATCGTGACATGGCCATCGTCGCTGACTTCCAGGGCAATGGCTTCCCCCGTGAGGTCGGCTTTGTTGCGAATCAGCGTGACTTTGGCCGGGTCCGGCCGTTGTTCAAGGAATTCGGGCCACAGGGCAAAAGGATCCACAGCCTCAGGTGCTGTGGCATCCACCACCAACAGCACCCGATCTGCTTCACCGATGGCCTTGAGCGCCCGTTCCACACCGATTTTTTCCACCTGGTCATCGGTATCGCGCAAACCGGCAGTATCGACCACGTGCAGCGGCATGCCATCGATATGGATGTGCTCGCGCAGGATATCCCGGGTGGTACCGGCAATCTCGGTGACAATGGCCGCTTCACGCCCCGCAAGAGTGTTGAGCAAACTCGACTTGCCGGCGTTGGGCCGGCCAGCAATCACCACAGTCATACCGTCGCGCAGCAATGCGCCCTGCCCGGCTTCCTTCAGTACTGTGGATAACTCATCGCGGACCTTATCGAGCATGGCTAGGACATGACCATCGGCGAGAAAGTCGATTTCTTCTTCCGGGAAATCAATGGCTGCCTCGACATAGATGCGCAAACTGATCAGTTGCTCGGTGAGGTTATGCACACGCAGGGAAAACGCCCCCTGCAACGAGCGCAGGGCATTGCGTGCGGCCTGTGCAGAACTGGCCTCGATCAGGTCGGCGATGGCCTCGGCCTGGGCCAGGTCGAGCTTGTCATTGAGGAACGCGCGCTCGCTGAATTCACCCGGCCGGGCCAGGCGGCAGCCCAATTGCAGGCAGCGCTGCAGCAGCATGTCCAGCACCACAGGACCGCCATGGCCCTGCAGTTCCAGCACATCCTCGCCGGTGAACGAGTTAGGCCCGGGAAAATACAGGGCCAGGCCTTCATCCAGCACCTCGAGGTCTTCAGCAAAAAAGGGCCCGTAATGCGCATACCGGGGCTTCAGCTCGCGCCCGCTGATAGCCTTGGCGGCAATGCCGGCCAGCGGTCCGGAAATTCGAACGATACCGACACCGCCCCGGCCCTGGGCGGTGGCGACGGCAGCGATGGTTTCACGAGGAGCGCTCATCAGCGGTTTCCCAGATAAAAGTGACAGAATGCAAAACGCCCCACGAGGGGGCGTCTTGAGTGGTTATCCACAGAGTAAGTTACGCCTCGGCTTTTTTGGCAGCCGCTTCGATCTTACGTGTGATGTACCACTGTTGAGAGATCGACAACACGTTGTTGACCACCCAGTACAGGACCAGACCAGCCGGGAACCACAGGAAGAAGAAGGTGAAGATGATTGGCATCATTTTCATCACCTTGGCCTGCATCGGATCCGGAGGAGTCGGGTTCAGACGCTGCTGGATGAACATGGTCGCGCCCATGATGATCGGCAGGATAAAGAACGGGTCTTTGATCGACAAGTCAGTTATCCACAGCATGAACGGCGCCTGGCGCATTTCCACGCTTTCCAGGAGCACCCAGTACAGCGACAGGAACACCGGCATCTGTACCAGAATCGGCAAGCATCCACCCAACGGGTTGATCTTCTCTTTCTTGTACAGCTCCATCATGGCTTGCGACATCTTCTGCCGGTCATCGCCATGTTGCTCTTTCAGTGCAGCCAGTTTCGGTGCAACCGCACGCATACGGGCCATCGATTTGTAGCTGGCAGCCGACAGCGGGAAGAAAATCCCTTTGATCAGCATGGTCAGGAAGATGATCGACCAGCCCCAGTTACCGACGATGCTGTGGATATGTTGCAGCAACCAGAAGATTGGCTGGGCAATGAACCACAGGATGCCGTAATCCACAGTCAATTCCAGACCTGGGGATAACTCCTTGAGTACCGCCTGGCTTTTCGGGCCGGCATACAAGGTGGCACTGGTTTCAGCCTTGGCGCCTGGTGCAACGGTCAACGCCGGGCCAGTGAAACCAATGATGTAGTTGCCCTGGTTGTCCTTGCGGGTCTGAACCAGGTTGGCTTCACCCTTGTTCGGGATCCACGCGGTTACAAAGTAGTGTTGCAGCCAGGCTACCCAACCACCTTGCACCGTTTCTTTCAGCGCGGCCTTGTCGATATCTTTCATCGACACTTTTTTGTACGGCTCGTTACTTGTCCACAGGGCAGCGCCCAGGTAAGTCGCGGTGCCAGTGGCAGTGCTGGAAGACGGATCGGAGCTGCCGTCACGCTTGAGCTGGGCAAACAGGTTGCCAGTCCAGGCTTTTTCGCTGGTGTTGTCGATCAGGTAGGTGACTTTCAGATCGTACAAACCGCGAGTGAAGCTGAAACGCTTGATGTAATTGACGCCGTCGTGACTGAATTTCAGGTCGACGTTCAACTGGTTTTGGCCATCAGCCAGTTGATAAGTCTTCTGTTCGGTCGAATAAACCGGACGACCGGTAGCACGAGCATCAGGACCATCAGTGCCAGTCAGGCCGCTTTGCGCCAGATAAACACGTTCGCCACCGTTATCGAACAACTGGAATGGAACATCCGGATGGTCTTGGCGACGTGGATACAGTGGCAATTTCAGCTGGGCAATATCGCCGCCCTGTGGATCGATCGCCAGGTCCAGTACATCCGTTTTGACGTGGATGAGGTCTTTATTGGTGATGACCGCGTTGTCTACAGGGGTGCTGGTATCGGCATTCGCGCTGGGTACATCGGCACTGGCGGAAGCATTGTTACCCAACGGTGCATCTGCAATAGCAGGAGCAGACTGATTGGTAGCAACATTCTGAGTCGGCAGGGCAGCCTGGCCATAGTCCTGGTTCCATTTCAGAACCATAACGTAGGACACGATTGCCAGGGCGACGATCAGGATCGTGCGTTTAATATCCATGATTACTCGGCCATCGAAGAAGAACGGGAGGTAGGGATAGGCGGAACCGGGTCATAACCACCGGGATTCCACGGATGACAGCGACCTAAACGACGAAAGGTCAGCCAGCCACCGCGCAGAAGGCCATGATTTTCTATGGCTTCATACGCGTAGCAGGAACAACTGGGGTAGAAACGACAGTGGCTGGCCATCAGCGGACTGATGGCATAACGGTAAAACTGGATCGGAACGAGGGCCAGTTTACGCATCAGTGCTGTCTACCCCTACAGTTTCGGGGCTGACTGCTGGGGTCGGCTTGCTGGTGCGAGCCAAACGTTTCCAGAGCTTGCCGAAATGCTGAATCAATTCGGGGTTTTCTACGTCCCCCAAGCCTTTGCGCGCGACGATAACAATATCCCAACCAACCAGAGTGTCCTGGTGGAGGCGAAACGATTCGCGCATCAGACGCTTGAGGCGATTGCGCTCAACGGAGAGCTTTACGCTCTTCTTGCCGATCACCAACCCGAGACGGGGGTGATCCAGATCGTTGTTACGCGCAAGGAGCAGGAGATTTTTCCCCGGAACCTTGCCGGTGGGGGAGTCAAAGACTGCCTTGAAGTGCCGGGGGGTTAGCAGACGCTTTTCCCGACTGAAGTCCTGACTCACCACCAGTACCGGATTATCAAACTGCCAGACGCGCACGACCTTTGGCGCGGCGACGCGACAGGACAGCACGGCCGTTCTTGGTAGCCATGCGAGCACGGAAACCGTGAGTACGGGCGCGTTTGATGGTGCTTGGTTGGAAAGTACGTTTCATGGCGTGTTACCTGGTTCGTCCACAACGGGCCGGAATGGCCCCCGTTTTAAGAGACCGGGGATTCTAGAGAAAGCAAGCCTCTAGGTCAATTTCCAACCAGCTATTCCTTCAATTAGATATCTGCAGGCCCTGGGGCCTATTCCATGAGGTTCGGCTTTCACGAGCAATGCCATAGATATAAAAATAAAGAAGGAAGTTATTTAAAGCTTTTCTGTAAAGCTTATAAAAGCTAGGGAGCCGATCATCTGTGGATAACTGGCTTGAGACCATATTCCACGCGCTGTACAGAGGATGACAACACGGGGGAGAAGCAGTGCTCTGCCTGTGCTGCACTGTCGGATAAGCTGTGTGTGGAAGGGCTACTTATCCACAGGCCAGTTACCCACAGACTTTCGACCCCACTTGTACAACGAGCTTAGGGGCGCTTATCCACAGAGCTTATGCACAGACCATTTGTCGCCTTTTTTACGGTTAAGGCATTGATTCTTGGCGGCCTGTGAGCAACCTACATGTGGATAAGTGGCCCGCTCGCCGCTACAATGGCGGCTGTTTTTGCCTCACCGGCTTTCAACTTAGGGGATATCCGTGTCAGTGGAACTTTGGCAGCAGTGCGTGGAGCTTTTGCGCGATGAGCTGCCTGCCCAGCAATTCAACACCTGGATCCGTCCACTACAGGTCGAAGCCGAAGGCGACGAGTTGCGTGTCTACGCACCCAATCGTTTTGTTCTCGACTGGGTCAACGAGAAGTACCTGAGCCGCGTTCTCGAATTGTTCGACGAACATGGTAATGGGATGGCTCCTGCGCTCTCCTTATTAATAGGCAGCAAACGCAGCTCCGTACCTCGCGCCGCACCCAACGCGCCGCTTGCCGCCGCTGCGTCGCAAGCCCAGGCTGCCTCTGCCCCGGTCAATCATGCGCCGGCGCCCGCTGCGTCTATGCCGACGAAATCCGCCGCGCAGAAAAACGCGCCAGTCAGCGAAGAGCCCTCCCGCGACAGTTTCGACCCGATGGCAGGAGCCAGCTCCCAGCAGGCGCCGGTACGTGCCGAACAGCGCACGGTCCAGGTCGAGGGTGCGCTCAAGCACACCAGTTACCTGAACCGCACCTTTACCTTTGAAAACTTCGTCGAAGGTAAATCCAACCAGCTGGCCCGCGCTGCGGCCTGGCAGGTTGCTGACAACCCCAAGCATGGTTACAACCCACTCTTCCTTTACGGCGGTGTTGGCTTGGGTAAGACGCACTTGATGCACGCTGTGGGTAACCACCTATTAAAGAAGAACCCGAATGCCAAGGTCGTGTACCTGCACTCGGAGCGCTTCGTGGCCGACATGGTCAAGGCGTTGCAACTCAATGCGATCAACGAATTCAAACGCTTCTATCGCTCCGTCGATGCGCTGCTGATCGATGACATTCAATTCTTCGCGCGCAAGGAACGTTCCCAGGAAGAGTTTTTCCACACGTTCAACGCCCTGCTTGAAGGTGGCCAGCAGGTCATCCTCACCAGCGATCGCTACCCCAAGGAAATCGAGGGCCTGGAAGAGCGTCTCAAATCGCGCTTCGGTTGGGGCCTGACCGTTGCGGTAGAGCCGCCGGAACTGGAAACCCGGGTCGCGATCCTGATGAAAAAGGCCGACCAGGCGAAAGTCGATCTGCCTCACGACGCCGCATTCTTCATCGCCCAGCGCATCCGCTCCAACGTGCGTGAGCTCGAAGGCGCGCTCAAGCGCGTCATCGCTCACTCGCACTTCATGGGCCGCGATATCACCATCGAGCTGATTCGCGAATCCCTCAAAGACCTGCTGGCGTTGCAAGACAAACTGGTGAGTGTGGATAACATTCAGCGCACTGTGGCCGAGTACTACAAGATCAAGATTTCCGACCTGCTGTCCAAGCGCCGCTCGCGCTCGGTAGCGCGTCCGCGTCAGGTGGCCATGGCGCTCTCCAAGGAGTTGACCAACCACAGCCTGCCGGAAATCGGCGATGTATTTGGTGGTCGCGACCACACCACGGTCTTGCACGCGTGCCGCAAGATCAACGAGCTTAAGGAATCCGACGCGGATATTCGCGAGGACTACAAGAACCTGCTGCGTACACTGACAACTTGATGAACACCAGCGCAGCTTATTAAGGCAAGGGACTAGACCATGCATTTCACCATTCAACGCGAAGCCCTGTTGAAACCCCTGCAACTGGTCGCAGGCGTCGTCGAGCGCCGACAGACCTTGCCGGTACTTTCCAACGTACTGTTGGTTGTCGAAGGCCAGCAGTTGTCGTTGACCGGTACCGACCTGGAAGTCGAACTGGTTGGTCGTGTACAGCTGGAAGAACCCGCTGAGCCCGGTGAGATCACCGTGCCTGCGCGCAAGCTGATGGACATCTGCAAAAGCCTGCCCAACGACGCGCTGATCGACATCAAGGTCGATGAGCAGAAGTTGGTGGTCAAGGCCGGGCGCAGTCGTTTCACCCTGTCGACCTTGCCGGCCAACGACTTCCCGACTGTGGAAGAAGGCCCGGGTTCGCTGACCTGCAGCCTGGAACAAAGCCGTCTGCGTCGTTTGATCGAGCGCACCAGCTTCGCCATGGCCCAGCAGGACGTGCGTTACTACCTCAACGGCATGCTGCTGGAAGTCTCTGAAGGCATCATCCGTGCCGTGGCCACTGACGGTCACCGCCTGGCCATGTGCTCGATGAAGGCTGATATCGGCCAGCCGGATCGCCATCAGGTGATCGTGCCGCGCAAAGGTATCCTGGAGCTCGCGCGTCTGCTCACCGAGCCGGACGGTAACGTCAGCATCGTCCTGGGCCAGCATCACATCCGTGCGACCACTGGCGAGTTCACCTTCACCTCCAAGCTGGTAGACGGCAAGTTCCCGGATTACGAGCGTGTGCTACCCAAAGGTGGCGACAAGCTGGTGATCGGTGATCGTCAGGCGCTGCGTGAAGCGTTCAGCCGTACCGCGATCTTGTCCAACGAAAAGTACCGGGGTATTCGCCTGCAATTGGCCAACGGTCAGCTGAAAATCCAGGCCAACAACCCGGAGCAGGAAGAAGCCGAAGAAGAAATCAGCGTTGATTACAACGGTGGCTCGCTGGAGATTGGTTTCAACGTCAGCTACCTGCTTGATGTGCTGGGTGTGATGACCACTGAGCAAGTGCGTCTGATCCTGTCCGACTCCAACAGCAGCGCCCTGGTGCAAGAATCCGATAACGACGACTCGGCTTATGTTGTTATGCCGATGCGCCTGTAATCATGTTCAGCAGAAGCTAGATGTCCCTCAGTCGCGTCTCGGTCACCGCGGTGCGCAATCTGCACCCGGTGACCTTCTCCCCCTCCCCCCGCATCAATATCCTCCACGGCGCCAACGGCAGTGGCAAAACCAGCGTGCTGGAAGCCATTCACTTGTTGGGCCTGGCTCGTTCCTTTCGCAGCGCCCGCCTGTTACCGGTGATTCAGTACGAGCAATTGGCGTGCACCGTATTTGGCCAGGTTGAACTGGCGCAAGGCGGGCATAGCAGCCTGGGGATATCCCGTGATCGCCAGGGGGAGTTCCAGATCCGTATCGATGGGCAGAATGCGCGCAGTGCGGCGCAACTGGCGGAAATCCTGCCACTGCAATTGATCAACCCCGACAGCTTCCGTTTGTTGGAAGGTGCCCCCAAGATTCGCCGGCAGTTCCTCGATTGGGGAGTGTTCCACGTGGAACCGAGGTTCATGGCCACTTGGCAGCGCCTGCAGAAGGCCCTGCGGCAGCGGAACTCATGGCTGCGGCATGGTACACTTGACGCCGCTTCGCAAGCGGCCTGGGACCGTGAACTGTGCCTGGCCAGCGACGAAATAGATGAATACCGCCGCACCTATATCAAAGCCTTGAAACCAGTCTTTGAACAGACCTTGAGTGAGTTGCTGGAACTCGAGGGGCTGACGCTGAGCTACTACCGTGGTTGGGACAAAGAGCGTGACTTGAGTGCAGTACTCGCCACCTCTTTGCAACGGGACCAGCAAATTGGCCACACCCAGGCAGGACCGCAACGCGCTGATTTGCGCCTTAGATTAGGTGCTCATAACGCCGCGGATATCTTGTCCCGTGGTCAGCAGAAGCTAGTGGTCTGCGCGCTGCGTATCGCCCAGGGGCACTTGGTTAGCCAGGCCCGACGCGGTCAATGTATTTATCTGGTGGATGATTTGCCGTCCGAACTGGACGAGCAACACCGCCGCGCGCTATGCCGCTTGTTGGAAGACTTACGCTGCCAGGTATTTATTACCTGTGTAGACCACGAATTATTGAGGGAAGGCTGGCAGACGGAAACGCCAGTCGCTTTGTTCCACGTGGAACAAGGCCGTATCACCCAGACCCACGACCATCGGGAGTGAAGGCATGAGCGAAGAAAACACGTACGACTCGACCAGCATTAAAGTGCTGAAAGGTTTGGATGCCGTACGCAAACGTCCCGGTATGTACATTGGCGACACCGATGATGGTAGCGGTCTGCACCACATGGTGTTCGAGGTGGTCGACAACTCCATCGACGAAGCTCTCGCCGGCCATTGTGACGACATCAGCATCATCATCCACCCGGACGAATCCATCACCGTGCGTGACAACGGTCGCGGCATTCCGGTAGATGTGCATAAAGAAGAAGGCGTATCGGCGGCAGAGGTCATCATGACTGTGCTCCACGCCGGCGGTAAGTTCGACGACAACTCCTATAAAGTATCCGGCGGTTTGCACGGTGTAGGCGTGTCGGTAGTAAACGCCCTGTCAGAAGAGTTGATCCTGACCGTTCGCCGTAGCGGCAAGATCTGGGAACAGACTTACGTGCATGGCGTACCTCAGGCACCCATGGCGATCGTCGGTGACAGCGAAACCACCGGCACCCAGATTCACTTCAAGCCTTCGGCTGACACCTTCAAGAATATTCACTTCAGCTGGGACATCCTGGCCAAGCGGATTCGTGAACTGTCGTTCCTCAACTCCGGTGTGGGTATCGTCCTCAAGGACGAACGCAGCGGCAAGGAAGAGCTGTTCAAGTACGAAGGTGGTCTGCGTGCATTCGTTGAATACCTGAACACCAACAAGACTGCGGTCAACCAGGTGTTCCACTTCAACATCCAGCGTGAAGACGGCATCGGCGTGGAAATCGCCCTGCAATGGAACGACAGCTTCAACGAGAACCTGTTGTGCTTCACCAACAACATTCCCCAGCGCGACGGCGGTACTCACTTGGTGGGTTTCCGTTCTGCACTGACGCGCAACCTGAACACCTACATCGAAGCCGAAGGCCTGGCCAAGAAGCACAAGGTCGCCACCACCGGTGACGATGCCCGTGAAGGCCTGACTGCGATTATTTCGGTCAAGGTCCCGGATCCGAAGTTCAGCTCCCAGACCAAAGACAAGCTGGTTTCTTCTGAAGTGAAGACCGCTGTTGAACAGGAAATGGGCAAGTATTTCTCCGACTTCCTGTTGGAAAACCCTAACGAAGCCAAGTTGGTCGTCGGCAAGATGATCGATGCGGCACGGGCTCGTGAAGCGGCGCGTAAAGCCCGTGAAATGACGCGTCGTAAAGGTGCGCTGGATATCGCTGGCTTGCCGGGCAAACTGGCGGACTGCCAGGAGAAGGACCCTGCCCTCTCCGAACTGTACCTGGTGGAAGGTGACTCTGCTGGCGGTTCCGCCAAGCAGGGTCGTAACCGCCGCACCCAGGCGATCCTGCCGTTGAAGGGTAAGATCCTCAACGTCGAGAAAGCCCGTTTCGACAAGATGATTTCCTCCCAGGAAGTCGGCACCTTGATCACCGCCCTGGGCTGTGGCATTGGTCGCGACGAGTACAACATCGACAAGTTGCGCTATCACAACATCATCATCATGACCGATGCTGACGTCGACGGTTCGCACATCCGTACCCTGCTGCTGACCTTCTTCTTCCGTCAGTTGCCGGAGTTGATCGAGCGTGGCTACATCTATATCGCCCAGCCACCGTTGTACAAAGTGAAAAAGGGCAAGCAAGAGCAATACATCAAAGACGACGACGCCATGGAAGAGTACATGACGCAGTCGGCCCTGGAAGATGCCAGCCTGCACTTGAACGATGAAGCCCCGGGGATCTCCGGTGAGGCGCTGGAGCGTCTGGTAAACGACTTCCGGATGGTGATGAAGACCCTCAAGCGTTTGTCGCGCCTGTACCCTCAGGAGCTGACCGAACACTTCATCTACCTGCCAGCCGTCAGCCTGGAACAGTTGGGCGATCACGCAGCGATGCAGGATTGGCTGGCCCAGTACGAAGTTCGCCTGCGCACCGTTGAGAAGTCTGGCCTGGTTTACAAAGCCAGCCTGCGTGAAGACCGTGAACGTAACGTTTGGCTGCCAGAGGTCGAACTGATCTCCCACGGCCTGTCGAACTACGTCACCTTCAACCGTGACTTCTTCGGCAGCAACGACTACAAGACCGTGGTTACCCTGGGCGCGCAACTGAGCACCCTGCTCGACGACGGCGCTTATATTCAGCGTGGCGAACGCAAGAAGCAGGTCAAGGAGTTCAAGGAAGCACTGGACTGGTTGATGGCGGAAAGCACCAAGCGCCATACCATCCAGCGATACAAAGGTCTGGGCGAAATGAACCCGGATCAACTGTGGGAAACCACCATGGACCCAGCGCAGCGTCGCATGCTGCGTGTGACCATCGAAGACGCCATTGGCGCGGACCAGATCTTCAACACCCTGATGGGTGACGCGGTCGAGCCACGTCGTGACTTCATCGAGAGCAATGCCTTGGCAGTGTCCAACCTGGACTTCTGATAACGCATTTGCGAAACAAAAAGGCCAACGTTTAACGTTGGCCTTTTTTATTGCGCATTTTTAAATGCTCCACGTGGAACATCTGTTATGCCGTAGCGGCAGTCACGCTCTCCAAACGATAGCCGTAGCCGTAGATGGTCAGCAGCTGCCAGCCTCGTTCCGGCGTCAGCCCAAGCTTGTTTCGTAGGCGATAAATATGGGTATCCAAGGGCCGTGAAGACACCATTTCTTCATGGGTCCAGAACCGCTCATAGAGATATTCCCGTGACAGCGGCCGCGCCAGGTTGGCGAACAGGCAGCGTGCCAGGCGGTACTCCCTTTCGGTCAGGTTGATCGGATCACCGGCGCGGCTGACGGTCAGCTCGGCATCGTCGAAAGTCAGGTCGTTGAAAACCAGCACTTCCGAGGCAGCCGATTTCTGCAGACCGTGACGGCGCAGGACGGCACTGACCCGTGCCTTCAGCTCGTTGGGACGAAACGGCTTGCTGACATAGTCATCTGCACCGCTGTTCAGGGCCTGGACGATATCGCTCTCGGCGTCGCGGCTGGTAAGCATGATCACCGGAGGCGGCGCCTCCATGTGCTCACGGGTCCAGCGCAGGATCGCGATACCGCTCAGGTCCGGCAATTGCCAGTCGAGTACCAGCAAGTCGAAGGTTTCTCGGCGCAGTTGGCGCAGCAAGTCTTCGCCACGCTCGAAGCAATGCAGCGTCCATGGCTGCTCCGAGGCACTTGGGATTTGTCGCAGAGTCTGTTCCACCCGCCGCAATTCGGCAGGTTCGTCATCCAGTATCGCGACACGCATGGCAGGGTCCTTTCTTTTTGAAGAGTGTTGCAGCGGTTGAAGAGAACATTGGTTCGCCGTTGAATCTGAACAATTATGGCCAGTTTCTCAAGCTCCCTGCATCTCTCGGTACGCTGATATCAAATAGCCCTAAGGCCGTTAAACATCGCGTACCCAGCTGGAAAGATACCGGCTCAAGCCCCTCAGGAAAAGGATCAATGGCAATCAGGTTTTATGCGCTGTCGGGACAGGTGAGTCTTGTGCAGAAGGTCAGAGTGTGGGGAAAGATGTTAGTGCTGGTTGCGGCAACAGGTTTTGGCACGGAAATGGTGGATGCGTGTAGCCCGGCGCCGTCTGCCCCCCTTAACGAAATGTCGGTGTATGCCGAATCGGTAGACGGCCTTGGTTACGCCGGACTCAGGGAAGTTGATGCACCCAATGCCTTTCAACACGGTAGCGTGCTCGACCAGGACCAACGGTGGATCTTCTAAATCTGAACAAATGTTGCGCTGCGCCCCTGTGCACCACTCTTGTAGGTAAATTCTCTTTCGCTGAGTGACACATGGAGGGCGTGCGCGGGAAGCGCTCTCGATACACGGACGTATCATCTGTAGTCCGCGGTTCGCTACGGGCTGCTGTCGGAGGGATGTGAGGGACAGTATTTCTTCGATGTACATCCGGTTCGGCCTCGTCGATCCGGCAGACACAGGGATGTGTCACCTTTCCGAGCACCTCATCCCTGCCACTACGGCTATCGAGTTCGATGCGTCATCGGGTATCGTAGGCGAGATTCAAGGTCCTGCCGCGGCAAGACGCTTTCTGAACGTACAGTCTGACGGACCTTTAGAACTAGAACCTTGATGAGCGCCATGACCCTCTTTCCTCGCCGCTATTCCCTTTCCTCTCTATTCGGTTCAAGCCTGGCCCTGGCGCTTGTGATCAACAGCCCACACGTTCTAGCCAAGCCTGCCCCTGTGCGTGCGCCCTACATAGATGACAACCTGATGTGCCGGGCACAGCCGCTGCCGGCAGTCGTGCAGCACCTGACCGGTGAAGCCTGGAAGCTAGATGCCAAGGGACGCCCCAGCGTGTTGGAAGAAGGCATGCTGATTGATGAGCAGGAAAGCGTAAAAACCTCGCCCTCGGCGTTTGTCAGCTTGTTGCTGGGTGACGGCTCGCGGGTTGTCCTGCCCTCCAGCTCCGAGGTGCGTCTGCACTTGGTGGAAGAACAGGCGATTCCCCAGGTGATCCTGCAACAAGGGCAAGTGGAAGCCTACGTTCTCAAGCGCGCCAGTGACTATGACCGTTTTCAGATCGTGACCCCGGTGGGCGTACTTGGCGTGCGCGGGACGCACTTCCGTGTGCGTAACGACGATCAGCAATCGGTTGTCGAAGTGCTCAACGGCCAGGTGGCCGCCAGCCGCAGCGAGTCGCAACCGCTGGGTAAACAGCTCAAGAAAAAACCGCAGACGGGGCCGGTGGACGGTGAGCTAAAGGTTGGCGCTCGACAAGGGTTGTTGCTCAAGACCCAGGGCGAGTTGAAGACGGTCGAC
Source organism: Pseudomonas sp. DTU12.1 (assembly GCF_009873475.1). Classification (NCBI taxonomy): domain Bacteria; kingdom Pseudomonadati; phylum Pseudomonadota; class Gammaproteobacteria; order Pseudomonadales; family Pseudomonadaceae; genus Pseudomonas; species Pseudomonas sp. DTU12.1. Next base: position 193,019 of record NZ_CP045254.1, read on the forward strand.
TTATTGCCTGCTCCGCGCCTGATGGGCCAGGACGGTCAGAAAGGCGATGCGCCGGTCTGGACATTGATCCTGCACCCGCAACCGGGGGCCCAGCGCTACCGTGCGCAGGTGGCTACCGATAAAACCTTCATGAACATCAAGCAGGAAAACTTCTCCAGTGAACCGCGCTTGAGCTTCACTGGACTCAAGGCCTCGTTCTATCACGTGCGCGTGTCGGCCTTTGATGACCAGGGACTGGAAGGAGAAACAGGTGTTTATGACATCTTCTATTACCCACCTGCCACCCGTGTGCAGTAGCACCGCGGTGTTGGGACGGTGAAGTGGTGGCGCCGGGCTGAACAACGTCAGCCGAGCCAGGCCCAGCGCCTGTTCAATGGGCTGGTCAGGGAATGGCTGTGGATCAGCCTGCTCCTGCTGCCGATGACGGCCTTGTTGTCCCTGAGCCCTGGCCTGTCCCTGAATAACCTGTTGTACGACAGCTTGCGGCGTATGGCGCCGTTGCAGGTGGACCCGCGCATCCTGTTGGTGAGCATTGATGACATGAGCCTCAGGGAGCTTGGCCAATGGCCTTGGTCGCGGCGTCTGCATGCCGACCTGATCGACCAATTGAGTGCCGCAAAACCTGCCGGGATCCTGCTCGATGTGATCTTCAGCGAACCGGCGCGCGAGCCGGCCAATGATCAGCGCCTGGCCCAGGCGATCTGCAAGGCCGGCAATGTGCTGCTGCCGTTGATTCGCGAAGGCACGCCGCGCTTGGGGCAACCCCTCACGCAAATCCTCCCCGTGCTGCCACTGCGCGACTGTGCCGGGGCGGTGGGTCATATCAACGTGGAGGCGGACAGCGACGGTATTGTGCGCAGCCTCTATTTGCGTGAAGGGCCGCCGGGGCAACTGGTCCCGCAGTTGGCGTGGCTGGCCTTCGAACTGACCGGCCAACAGGCCGACATGCCGGGGCTGCCAGCGTCTTCTGAAACCAGTGATTGGCAACGGGACAATGCCATCCGCATTCCATTTATCGCCGCCGATAACGGCTTTCCCAGCGTGCCCTATGTCAGCGTGCTGCGCGGTGAAGTCCCGGCCCAACTGTTGCGCGATCGGATCATCCTGGTGGGAGCCACCGCGCCAGGCATGGGCGATCGCTACGTGACACCGCTTTCGGCCAGCGTCGGCACGACCCCAGGTGTCGAGATCCAGGCCAATATTCTCAACGGCCTGCTGCAAGGGCGCAGCATTACCGTGTTGCCTGGCTGGCTGGCCACGCTGCTGTCCACCTCGCTGGTGGCATTGCTGCTGGGCCTACTGCTGTTGCGCCCGCGTTATGCCCTGTGGCTGAGCCTGGGTTGTATGGTGGGTGCCCTCCTCGCTTCCTGGGGCTTGTTGCGCCTGGGGCTCTGGTGGTCGCCAGCAGCCACGTTGGTCGGCATGTTGCTCGGCTATCTGATCTGGAACTGGCGTCGCCTGAGCGTAATCCTGGCCTATTTCGGCTGGGAGTTGGCGCGCCTCGACAGTGAGCCCAAGGTGCTGCCGGAACGCCGTCGTGCCGCCGTCAGCAAGGGCGACGTATTGCAGGGCCGTATCGTGGCCCTGGAGCAAGCGGTCAGCCGTACCCGCGACACCCGGCGTTTTATGGCCGACGGCCTGGAGTGCCTGCCGGTCGCGACCCTGATTACCGATCCCACGGGCGAGATCCTGCTGGCCAATCGCATTGCCCGGGATGTGTTTGGCAACGAGCTGATTACCGAGAACCTGCTGCAGCAACTCAAGGCATTGGGCTACCCGCCCTTGCAAGGCGGGGTGAGCACGCCGCTGTCAGCCCTGGAAATCGTCGAGTTCCGCGACACCCAGCAACGCAGCCTGCGCCTGGAGTTGGCACCGTTGTTACCGGTCGACGGTGATGTGGCGTTGGGTTGGCTGCTGAGCCTGACTGACCTGAGTATCGAACGTGACGCCCAACAGCAACGTGAAACCCTGCTGCGCTTCCTCTCCCATGATCTGCGGGCGCCCCACTCAGCCATTCTGGCGTTGTTGGATGTGCAGCGACATGAGGCCTCTGACGTCTGGCAGGTATTTACCCAGATCGAACAGCAAGTGCGGCGGGCATTGAGTTTGACCGAGTCGTTCGTTCAATTGGCCAAGGCCGAGTCCGACGGCTACCAGTTTGAGCCCAGCCTGTTTGCCATGCTGGTGCTCGATGCGTTTGACCAGGTAGCGCTGCTGGCCCAACTGAAAAAGATCCAATTGGTCCACGACCTGGACGAGGCGGGTGAGGACATGGTCCTGGCGGATCAATCCCTACTGACCCGAGCCTTGTTCAACCTGATGGAGAATGCGATCAAGTACAGCCCATCCGGCACCACAGTGACGGTGCGACTCGAACGCAAAGGCCAATGGTTGGCCTGTCATATCCAGGACCAGGGGCCCGGCATCGCGGCCCAGGAGCTTCCCGAACTGTTCAGCCAATACCGACGTTTTGCTTCGGCCCAGGGCAGCGAAGGCCTTGGGTTGGGCCTGACCATGGTCAAGGCGGTCATGGACCGCCATGGGGGCCGGATCGAGTGTGCGAGTGAGGTCGGGCAAGGCACGGTTTTCAGCCTGCAGTTGCCGTTGTGGGAAGAGTAAACAGCTGTGCATAAAAAACCGGCCGCAAGGGCCGGTCTTCAACGGTCGAAAAAACTTATGCACGTTTTTCGGTGTTTTATTAGCTTAAGAAATATGTAATCAAATCATAAGCCTATAAGCCAAAAACTGCTTTTCGCCAACAAACCGTACACAGGTTATCCACAGAACGTCAGATCACCGCGCGGTCTTCGGCAACCGGCAGTGGCGGCAGCGAACCCATGGCCCGTTGCTGCGCTTCATTCCAGGCTGCAGCGCGGTCATTGAGCGCGGCAATTGCACGCGGTCCTTCCCCTTCGGCATACATCGGCTCGCCGATCACCACAGTGATGGTGCCCTTGCGCTTGGCCCAGCCTTCCTTGGGCCAGAACTTGCCGGCATTGTGGGCAATCGGCAGCACCGGCAGATTGGCGTTGACCGCCAGTGCCGTACCGCCCCGGGAGAACTTGCCGACCGTGCCAAAGGGAACGCGGGTGCCCTCAGGGAAGATCAGGACCCAAACGCCGTCCTTGAGCAGTTCGTCACCTTTCTTGGCCACATGCTTGAGCGCGGCCTTGGGGTTGTCGCGGTCGATGGCAATCGGGCGCAGCATGGCCATGGCCCAACCAAAGAACGGTACGAACAGCAACTCACGCTTGAGCACCTGGCTCAGGGGCGAGAAGTAGGCAGAAAGAAAAAACGTCTCCCAGGTGCTCTGGTGGTTCGACAGGATCACGCACGGCTGGTCCGGGACATTCTCGGCGCCCTTGACCTCGAAACGGATGCCCAGGAACACCTTGGTCAGCCACAACGCGCAGCGGCACCAATAGACGTTGATAAAGCGATAGCGCGCCTTGAATGGCAAAAAGGGCGCAATAAAAAAGCTCAGGGTGCACCAGAGAAACGAACTGGTGCCCAGCAGCAGGTAAAAGAAGAAGGTTCTGATGGCCTGCAAAATCGACATGGCAGCATTTACCGTTGCGGGACAACGCCCGCCTGTTAAAAGTGCACTCCCGAACAATCCTTGGTCAGGAAGTCGAGGGCGACTAGTTGTTGATAAGTTCTGCGGCAACCGCCGCCAGATCGTCAAAAATCAAGGTGCCTACCGGCAGGTTTTTCGCCTGGGTCTTTTCGCCTTTTCCGGTCTTTACCAAAACTGGCTGAGAGTCGACGGCTTTGGCCGCCTCCAGGTCACCGAGACTGTCCCCGACGAACCATATCCCAGCCAGGGGCACCTTGTAATGTTCTGAAATGATTTTCAACATGCCAGGCTTGGGTTTGCGGCAATCGCAACCCTCGTCCGGCCCGTGGGGGCAATACACCACCAGCCCCACCTCACCGCCCTGCTCTGCCACCAACGTGCGCAAGCGCGCGTGCATGGCGTCCAGGGTGGCGATGTCGTAGTAGCCGCGGGCGATGCCGGACTGGTTGGTAGCAATGGCTACCGTCCAGCCGGCCTTGCTCAACTGCGCGATGGCCTCGATCGAGCCGGGCAGCGGGATCCACTCCTCTACCGACTTGATGTAAGCGTCGGAGTCATAGTTGATCACCCCGTCCCGATCGAGAATCAGCAGTTTCAACATGATCAGCTCAGCGTCGAAATGTCAGCGATGTTGACGAACAAACCGCGCAGACGCGCCAGCATGGCGTAGCGGTTTTTCCGCACGCCAGCATCTTCGGCATTGATCATCACCGCTTCGAAGAACGCATCCACCGGCTCACGCAAGGTGGCCAGGCGCGCCAGTGCTTCGGCGTAGTTGCGTTCGGCGATCAGCGGCTTCACTGCGTTTTCTGCCTTGGCGATAGCCGAGTTCAGCGAGAACTCCTTGGCATCGGCAAACAGGCCAGGATCGACGTCGCCGGTGCCCAGGCCTTCGGCCTTGCTCAGCAGGTTCGACACACGTTTGTTCACGGCGGCCAGGGCATCGGCTTCCGGCAGCTTGCGGAAGGCTTGTACGGCCTGCACTCGTTGGTCGAAGTCCAGTGCCGAACCCGGTTGCAGGGCACGCACCGACAGGTAGACGGAAACGTCCACGCCTTCGTCTTCGTAGCGCGCACGCAGGCGGTCGAACACGAACTCCAGCACTTGCTCGGCCAAACCGGCTTGCTTGACCTTGGCCCCGAACTGACCAACTGCAAACACCACGGCCTGGGTCAGGTCCAGGTCCAGCTTCTTGTCGATCAGGATGCGCAGCACGCCCAGGGCCGCACGGCGTAGGGCATACGGGTCTTTGCTGCCGGTGGGCAACATGCCGATACCGAAGATCCCCACCAGGGTATCCAGCTTGTCAGCGATGGCTACGGCCGCGCCGGTCAGGGTGGTCGGCAGTTCGGCGCCAGCACCGCGTGGCATGTACTGCTCGTTCAAGGCCAGGGCGACGTCTTCAGGCTCGCCGTCATTGAGCGCGTAGTAGTAACCGGCAACACCTTGCATTTCCGGGAACTCGCCGACCATCTCGGTGGCCAGGTCGCATTTGCACAACAGGCCCGCGCGGGCGGCCAAGGCCGCATCGCCGCCAATGCGTGGCGCGATGTAGGCCGCCAGCTTGGAAACCCGCACAGCCTTGTCGTAGACGCTGCCAAGTTTTTCTTGGAACACCACGTTCTGCAGGCGCAGGTTGAAGTCTTCGAGCTTCTGCTTCTTGTCTTGCTTGAAGAAGAACTCGGCATCGGTCAGGCGCGGGCGTACGACTTTTTCGTTACCGGCGATGATCTGCTGCGGGTCCTTGCTTTCGATGTTGGCCACGGTGATAAAGCGCGGCAGCAATTTGCCGTCCACATCCAGCAGGCAGAAGTACTTCTGGTTGTCCTGCATGGTGGTGATCAAGGCTTCTTGTGGCACATCGAGGAAGCGCTCTTCGAACGAGCACACCAGCGGCACCGGCCACTCGACCAGCGCGGTTACTTCGTCGAGCAGGCTTGGCGGCACGATGGCGGTGCCTTCCTGCAAACGAGCCAGCTCTTCGGTGCGCTTGCTGATCAGCTCGCGACGCTCGTTGGCATCCGCCAGCACATAGGCTGCACGCAGGTCCTCGAGGTAGCTGGCCGGCGAACCGATGCGCACGTTTTGCGGGTGGTGGAAGCGATGGCCACGGGAGTCGCGGCCGGCCTTCTGGGCGAGGATAGTGCAATCGATGACTTGATCACCGAGCAGCATTACCAACCATTGGGTCGGACGGACGAACTCTTCCTTGCGTGCACCCCAGCGCATGCGCTTGGGGATCGGCAGGTCGTTCAGGGAGTCTTCAACGATGGTCGGCAGCAGGCTGGCGGTCGGCTTGCCGGTGATGACCTGGCTGAAACGCAGTTTCGGGCCACTTTGGTCGATTTCGCTCAGCTCGACGCCGCACTTCTTGGCAAAACCCAGGGCGGCCTGGGTCGGGTTGCCTTCGGCATCGAAAGCGGCCTGGCGTGGCGGGCCGTCGAGGTTGATGTTGCGGTCCGGCTGCTGGGTTTGCAGCGCGGTCAGCAACACCGCCAGGCGACGTGGCGCGGCGTAGACCTTCTTGGCTTCAAACTTCAGGCCGGCAGTCTGCAGGCCTTTTTCGATACCGGCCAGAAATGCGTCGGCCAGGGTGTTGAGGGCCTTGGGTGGCAGCTCTTCGGTGCCCAGTTCAACCAGGAAATCTTGAGCACTCATTGTGCAGCCTCCAGCTTAGCCAACACTTCATCACGCAAATCCGGGGTGGCCATCGGGAAGCCCAGCTTGGCGCGAGCCAGCAGGTAGGCTTGGGCGACGGAACGCGCCAGGGTGCGTACACGCAGGATGTATTGCTGGCGCGCGGTTACCGAGATGGCACGGCGAGCGTCCAGCAGGTTGAAGGTATGGGATGCCTTCAGGACCATTTCATAGCTTGGCAACGGCAGCGGTTGATCCAGTTCGATCAGGCGCTTGGCTTCGCTTTCATAGAAGTCGAACAGTTCGAACAGCTTCTCGACGTTGGCGTGTTCGAAGTTGTAGGTCGACTGCTCCACTTCGTTCTGGTGGAACACATCGCCATAAGTCACTTTGCCGAACGGGCCGTCAGCCCATACCAGGTCGTAGACCGAGTCCACGCCCTGCAGGTACATGGCCAGGCGTTCCAGGCCGTAGGTGATCTCGCCGGTCACCGGGTAGCACTCGATGCCGCCCGCTTGCTGGAAGTAAGTGAACTGCGTCACTTCCATGCCGTTGAGCCAGACCTCCCAGCCCAGGCCCCAGGCGCCCAGGGTTGGCGACTCCCAGTTGTCTTCGACGAAACGGATATCGTGGACCAGCGGGTCCAGGCCGACATGTTTCAGCGAGCCCAGGTACAGCTCCTGGAAGTTGTCCGGGTTTGGCTTGAGGACGACCTGGAACTGATAGTAGTGCTGCAGGCGGTTGGGGTTTTCGCCGTAGCGGCCGTCAGTCGGGCGACGACTGGGCTGCACATAAGCGGCGTTCCAGGTTTCCGGGCCGATGGCCCGCAGGAATGTTGCGGTGTGGAAAGTGCCGGCGCCTACTTCCATATCGTAGGGCTGAAGTACCACACAACCTTGCTCGGCCCAGTATTGCTGGAGGGCGAGGATCAAGTCTTGGAAGGTACGCACGGCTGGCGTAGGCTGGCTCACAAAATTCACCTGTTACTTGGGCTGCGATTTAAAGGGCGGCAGTATACCCGATTCGGCCTTGCCACCACTCCCTGGAGCCTTATGCCACGCTGCTTTTGGTGTTCTGAAGATCCGCTGTACATGGCTTATCACGATCAGGAGTGGGGAACGCCGCTGCGCGATGCGCAGGGTTTGTTCGAGTTGCTTTTGCTCGAAGGGTTCCAGGCGGGCCTGTCCTGGATCACCGTTTTACGCAAACGCGAGCATTATCGAAAGGTCTTGTTCGGTTTTGATCCCCAGCGCCTGGCGCAGTTGAGTGATGCCGAGATCGAGCAGTTGATGCTCGACCCAGGCATCGTGCGCAACCGCTTGAAACTCAATGCCACCCGGCGCAATGCCGCCGCCTGGCTGGCGCTGGAAGACCCGGTGGGGTTGCTCTGGGCGTTTGTCGGCGGCGTGCCCAAGGTCAATCATTTCAAGGATCGCAGCCAGGTTCCGGCGATTACGCCAGAGGCCGAAGCCATGAGCAAAGCGCTCAAGAAAGCCGGCTTCACGTTCGTCGGGCCGACCATCTGCTATGCGTTCATGCAGGCCTCGGGCATGGTCATGGACCACACTCAGGATTGCGACCGTTACGCGGACTTGGTCAACGCCGGGTAGAATGGCGCACTTTGCGCACCGCACAACATCAGGAGTGACCTGTGGAAAAGTTAAAAGGCGCCTTGCTGGTAGGCGCTCTGCGATTGTTTGCCCTGCTGCCCTGGCGCGCCGTCCAGGCGGTGGGTACGGCCATTGGCTGGATCATGTGGAAAACCCCCAACCGCTCCCGCGATACGGTGCGGATCAACCTATCCAAGTGCTTCCCCGACATGGACCCGATCGAGCGTGAGCGCCTGGTCGGCCAAAGCCTGATGGACATCGGCAAGTCCCTGACCGAAAGCGCCTGCGCCTGGATCTGGCCGGCCCAGCGTTCCATCGACCTGGTGCGCGAAGTCGAAGGCCTGGAAGTGCTGCAGCAAGCCCTGGCCTCAGGCAAGGGCGTGGTAGGCATCACCAGCCACCTGGGCAACTGGGAAGTGTTGAACCACTTCTATTGCAGCCAGTGCAAACCGATCATTTTCTACCGCCCGCCCAAGCTCAAGGCGGTGGATGACCTGCTGCGCAAGCAACGCGTGCAGTTGGGCAACCGGGTGGCGGCCTCCACCAAAGAAGGCATCCTCAGTGTCATCAAGGAAGTGCGCAAGGGCGGCCAGGTGGGGATTCCCGCTGACCCGGAGCCGGCAGAGTCGGCCGGGATCTTCGTGCCGTTCTTCGCCACCCAGGCGCTGACCAGCAAGTTCGTGCCGAACATGCTCGCCGGTCACAAGGCGGTCGGGGTATTCCTGCATGCCCTGCGGCTGCCGGATGGCTCGGGCTACAAAGTGATTTTGGAAGCGGCGCCGGAAGATATGTACAGCACCGACACGGCCACGTCCTGCGCGGCGATGAGCAAGGTGGTGGAGCGTTATGTGGGTGCTTACCCGAGCCAGTACATGTGGAGCATGAAGCGCTTCAAGAAACGCCCGCCGGGCGAGGCGCGGTGGTACTGATTCGCGACTGATTCAAGGTCGATGCGAAACCAATGTGGGAGCGGGCTTGCTCGCGAATGCGGTGTATCAGCTACACATTCAGTGGCTGAGACTCCGCATTCGCGAGCAAGCCCGCTCCCACAGTTGTGATCTCCATTCAGGCTTGGCGGTCGAGTTTTTTCAGGAACACCGTCATCTCTTTTTCGGCCTGCTTGTCGCCATGGGCCTGGGCCGCTGCAATCCCCTGCTCCCACGCCTGCCGTGCCGCGTCTTTATCGCCCAGCGCAGCATGCGCCTTGCCCAACAGCTTCCACGCTGCTGAATACTTCGGATCAAAGCCGACGCACTTGCTTAAATGCTCGGCCGCCTTGGCGTTGTCTTTCAGGTCCAGATAACCCTTGCCCAAACCAAAGCGCAGCAGCGAGTTATCCACACCCTTGGCGAGCATTTTTTCCAGGGATTCGAGCATTTCAATCACTCCACTTGATCAGAAGAAGCTCAACCCCACGTGGAACAGTTTCTCCACATCGCGGATATGTTTTTTATCCACCAGGAACAGAATCACATGGTCCCCCGTGGCGATCACCGTGTCGTCGTGGGCGATGATCACTTCTTCATCCCGAATGATCGCGCCAATGGTGGTGCCCGGTGGCAAGCCAATATCGCGGATCGCCCGGCCGATCACCTTGCTCGACTTGGAGTCACCGTGGGCAATCGCCTCGATGGCTTCCGCCGCGCCCCGGCGCAGTGAGTGCACGCTGACGATATCGCCGCGCCGCACGTGGGCCAGCAACGTGCCGATGGTGGCCAATTGCGGGCTGATGGCAATGTCGATGTCGCCGCCCTGGATCAGGTCCACATAGGCCGGGTTATTGATGATCGTCATGACCTTCTTCGCCCCCAGCCGCTTGGCCAGCAGCGACGACATGATATTGGCCTCGTCGTCGTTGGTCAGGGCCAGGAAGATATCGGCGTCGGCGATGTTCTCTTCCATCAGCAGGTCACGATCCGAAGCGCTGCCTTGCAGTACCACGGTGCTGTCGAGGGTGTCGGACAAATGCCGGCAGCGTGCCGGGCTCATCTCAATGATCTTCACCTGGTAGCGGCTTTCGATAGCCTCGGCCAGGCGCTCGCCGATCTGCCCGCCGCCGGCGATGACGATGCGTTTGTAGCTCTCGTCGAGCCGGCGCATTTCGCTCATCACTGCACGGATGTTGGCCTTGGCGGCGATGAAGAACACTTCGTCGTCGGCTTCGATCACTGTGTCGCCCTGGGGCAGGATCGGCCGGTCGCGGCGGAAAATCGCGGCCACGCGGGTTTCCACATTCGGCATGTGTTCGCGCAGTTGACGCAGTTGCTGGCCCACCAGAGGCCCACCGTAGTAGGCCTTGACCGCCACCAGTTGCGCCTTGCCTTCGGCGAAGTCGATCACCTGCAGTGCACCGGGGATTTCGATCAGGCGCTTGATGTAGTGGGTGACCACCTGCTCCGGGCTGATCAGCACGTCCACCGGAATCGCGTCGTTGTCGAACAGCCCGGCGCGGGTCAGGTAGGCCGCTTCACGCACTCGGGCGATCTTGGTCGGGGTGTGGAACAGGGTGTGGGCGACCTGGCAGGCGACCATATTGGTCTCGTCGCTATTGGTCACCGCCACCAGCATATCGGCGTCGTCGGCGCCGGCCTGGCGCAGCACGGTGGGGAACGAGGCACGGCCCTGGACCGTCCGGATATCCAGGCGATCCCCCAGGCCACGCAGGCGTTCGGCGTCGGTGTCGACCACGGTAATGTCGTTGGCTTCACTGGCCAAATGCTCGGCCAGCGTACCGCCGACCTGCCCTGCGCCAAGGATGATGATCTTCATCCGGTCACTCCCTTAAAAACCATTCAACCGCGTGCAGCGGCAATCTTGATCAGCTTGGCGTAATAGAAGCCATCGTGCCCGCCTTCCTGCGCCAGCAGCTGGCGGCCATGGGGCTGCTTGATGCCGGCCGTGGTGGCAATGTCCAACTCCCGCGCGCCGCTGGTGCGGGCAAGGAAGGCTTGGATCACTTCGGTATTCTCGGTGGGCAAGGTCGAGCAGGTGGCGTAGAGCAGGATGCCACCGACTTCCAGTGTCGGCCACAGCGCGTCCAATAGCTCGCCTTGCAGCACAGCCAGGGCGGCGATGTCGTCGGGTTGGCGGGTCAGTTTGATATCCGGGTGGCGGCGGATCACCCCGGTGGCAGAGCACGGTGCGTCGAGCAGGATGCGCTGGAACGGTTTGCCATCCCACCAGGTGGCGGTGTCGCGACCGTCGGCGGCAATCAACTCAGCTTCCAGGCCCAGGCGTGCGAGGTTTTCGCGCACCCGCACCAGGCGCTTGGCTTCCAGATCCACGGCCACCACGCCGGCCAGGTTGGGCTGGACTTCCATGATGTGGCAGGTCTTGCCACCAGGCGCGCAGCAGGCGTCCAGCACCCGTTGGCCGGGCGCTAGGTCGAGCAGGTCGGCGGCCAGTTGCGCGGCTTCGTCCTGCACGCTGATCCAGCCTTCGGCAAAGCCTGGCAGGCTGCGTACATCGCCAGCCGTTTCGAGGACGATACCGTCCTGGCTGTACACACAGGCGCTGGCGTTGATGCCGGCATCTGCCAGCAGCGTGAGATAGGCATCGCGGCTGTTGTGGCGGCGATTGACCCGCAGAATCATCGGCGGGTGCGCATTGTTGGCGGCGCAGATGGCTTCCCACTGCTGGGGCCAGAACGCCTTGAGGGATTTTTGCAGCCAGCGCGGGTGTGCGGTGCGCACTACCGGGTCGTGTTCCAGCTCGGCCAGCAATGCCTCGCTTTCGCGCTGGGCGCGGCGCAGCACGGCGTTGAGCAAGGCCTTGGCCCAGGGTTTTTTCAGCTTGTCGGCGCAGCCCACGGTTTCGCCGATGGCGGCGTGGGCCGGCACGCGGCTGTAGAGCAACTGGTAAAGCCCCACCAGCAGCAGCGCCTCGACGTCGGCATCGGCTGCCTTGAATGGCTTTTGCAGCAACTTGGCCGCCAGCGCCGATAGACGCGGCTGCCAGCGCGCGGTACCAAATGCCAGGTCCTGGGTGAAGCCGCGATCACGGTCTTCGACCTTATCCAGTTGCACCGGCAACGAGCTGTTCAGGGAAGCCTTGCCATTGAGCACGGCGGCCAGGGCCTTGGCGGCGGCCAAACGCGGGTTCATCAAGCGTCCACTCCGAGGATGATGCCGGGGGCAAATTTCTCACGACGGCTATTGAACAAATCGCTGAAGTTCAGCGCCTTGCCACCGGGTAATTGCAGACGGGTCAGACACAAGGCCTGCTCCCCGCACGCTACCAACAGGCCTTCCTTGCTGGCACCGATGATTTCACCGGGGGCGCCGTGGCCTTCGGCCAGGTTGGCGGCGAGGACTTTCAAGGCTTCGCCATTGAGGGTGCTGTGGCAGATCGGCCATGGGTTGAACGCCCGTACCAGGCGTTCCAGCTCCACGGCCGGGCGGCTCCAGTCGATGCGCGCTTCGTCCTTGTTCAGCTTGTGGGCGTAGGTGGCGAGGCTGTCGTCCTGCACTTCGCCTTCCAAGGTGCCAGCCGCAAGGCCGGCAATGGCCTGGATCACCGCAGGCGGGCCCAGCTCGGCCAGGCGGTCGTGCAGGCTGCCGCCGGTGTCTTGCGCGGTGATGGGCGTGGTGACCTTGAGCAGCATCGGCCCGGTGTCGAGGCCGGCTTCCATGCGCATCACCGTCACGCCGCTTTCGGCGTCACCGGCTTGCACCGCGCGCTGGATCGGCGCGGCACCGCGCCAGCGTGGCAGCAGCGAGGCGTGGCTGTTGATGCAACCCAGGCGCGGGATATCCAGCACGGCTTGCGGGAGGATCAGGCCGTAGGCCACCACCACCAACAGGTCCGGCTTCAGCGCGGCCAGTTCAGCCTGGGCTTCGGCGTTGCGCAGGGTGGGCGGTTGCAGCACGACGATGCCGTGCTCCAGGGCCAGTTGCTTGACCGGGCTGGGCATCAGTTTTTGCCCACGGCCGGCCGGGCGATCCGGCTGGGTGTACACCGCGACGATTTCATAAGGGCTGGCAAGCAGGGCCTTGAGGTGTTCGGCGGCAAATTCGGGGGTGCCGGCAAAAACGATGCGCAGTGGCTCGGTCATGGGAAACGTCTCACAAAAGAAAAAGGCTTGCCGGAGCAAGCCTTTGGAAGAAGGGAATCAAGCTTGCTGGCGATGCTTCTTTTCCAGTTTCTTCTTGATCCGGTCGCGTTTGAGCGTGGACAGGTAATCGACGAACAGCTTGCCGTTGAGGTGGTCGCACTCGTGCTGGATACACACGGCCAGCAGGCCTTCGGCAATCAGCTCGAAGGGCTTGCCGTCACGGTCCAGGGCCTTGATCTTGACGCGCAGCGGGCGCTCGACGTTCTCGTAGAACTCCGGCACCGACAGGCAGCCTTCCTGATACTCGCCCATCTCGTCGGTCAGCGGCTCGAACTCGGGGTTGATGTACACCATCGGTTCGCTGCGGTCTTCGGACAGGTCCATGACCACCACGCGCAGGTGCACATTGACCTGGGTCGCGGCGAGGCCGATGCCCGGGGCTTCATACATTGTTTCAAACATGTCATCGACCAACTGACGAACCTTGTCGTCCACTACGGCCACCGGTTTGGCGATAGTGCGCAGGCGCGAGTCCGGGAATTCGAGGATGTTCAAAATAGCCATAAGCGTAATTGCTGCACATGTGAGGTAAAGGCAAATCGGCCTCGGGACAACCCGCACGACCGGTGTGAAACGCTCGCAGGCCGCGAAGGCCAAGGCATTTCACGCGAACCGACATAATAAAGGAGATTGCGCCCATGAGGAAATCGCTACTCGTCTTCAAAATGCAGTGGCCGGTTGGGCGGCGATGACCCGCTGCAATAATTAGCCTGCTACAGAAGTTACCAACAGAGTTATCCACAGCTTGTTCCTGATCAAGGATGATCATATGTCAGTAATCCATACCCCGGATATTTCCCCCGCCGAGCTGGAAGCCCGCCTGCGTTTGCATCGCATGCCGGAGCTCGGTCCCAGGCGTTTCAAGACATTGATCGAGGCCTTTGGCTGCGCCTCGAAAGCCCTCGGCGCCCCGGCCAGTGCCTGGCGTTCGCTGGGGTTGCCGGCGGCCTGTGCCGAAGCCCGGCGCAGCGTGCAAGTGCGCGATGGCGCCAGCGTCGCATTGGCCTGGCTAGAGCGTCCGGCCCAGCATTTGCTGATGTGGGACCAACCCGATTACCCAGCCTTGCTGGCCGAGCTGGATGATGCACCACCGTTGTTATTCGTAGCCGGCAGCCCCGCTATCTTGGAAAAACCGCAGTTGGCCATGGTCGGCAGCCGCCGCGCTTCCCGGCCCGGAATGGATACGGCGGCGGCCTTTTCCCGCAGCCTGGCAAGCGCCGGTTTTGTCATTACCAGCGGCCTGGCCCTGGGTATCGACGGGGCGGCCCACCAGGCAGCATTAGATGTCGGGGGTCAGACTATCGGCGTGCTGGGCACCGGCCTGGAAAATTTTTATCCACAGCGCCACCGCCGGCTCGCCGAGGCGATGATTGCCCAAGGCAGCGCGGTGGTTTCCGAGTTCCCGCTGGACGCCGGTCCCCAGGCCGGCAACTTCCCTCGGCGCAACCGCATTATCAGTGGCCTGTCCCTGGGGGTCCTGGTGGTGGAGGCCAGCGTCGCCAGCGGCTCGCTGATCACCGCGCGCCTGGCCGCCGAGCAGGGGCGCGAGGTGTATGCAATACCGGGGTCGATTCATCATCCAGGTGCCAGGGGCTGCCACCAACTGATCCGTGACGGGGCGGTGCTGGTGGAAACCATCGAACACATCCTTGAAGGGTTGCGCGGTTGGCAGGCGTTATCGCGGCCCGCGCCGGTGGCGGTAACCCACCCACTGGTGGCGCTGTTGCATGCGGCGCCCCAGACCAGTGAAGGCTTGGCCATCGCTAGCGGTCAGAGCCTGTGCCAGGTGCTGGCGAGCCTCACCGAACTGGAGCTGGAGGGTCGGGTGATCTGCGAAAGTGGCCGCTGGCTTGCGCGCAGTTAGGTTTTGTAACGAACATCGGTAAACTGCGCAGAGCTTTAGTCCGGAGAGTGAGTAATGGTCAACAGGTGGCGTGTGCAAGAAGCCGCACGAGAAATTCGCGCAGGCGCGGTGATTGCCTATCCGACCGAGGCCGTCTGGGGCCTGGGCTGCGACCCGTGGAACGAGGAAGCGGTGGATCGCTTGCTGGCGATCAAGGGCCGGTCGGTGGATAAGGGGCTGATTCTGGTCGCCGACAATATCCGGCAATTCGACTTTCTGTTCGAAGACTTCCCCGACACCTGGATCGACCGCATGGCCAGTACCTGGCCGGGGCCCAATACCTGGCTGGTGCCCCATCAGGACCTGCTGCCTGAATGGGTGACTGGTAAGCACGACACCGTGGCATTGCGGGTCAGCGATCATCCGCTGGTGCGCGATTTGTGTTCACTGGTGGGGCCATTGATCTCCACCTCTGCCAACCCCCAAGGCCGGCCGGCGGCGCGCTCGCGGATCCGGGTGGAGCAGTATTTCCGTGGTCAGGTGGACCGGGTGCTGGGTGGCAGCCTGGGTGGGCGCAAGAACCCGAGCTTGATTCGGGATCTGGCCACGGGTGAGGTTCGGCGCCCGTCTTGAGACCGGGGTACTGCCATCGCGGGCAAGCCCGCTCCCACATTCGACCGATTTCCAACATGGGAATGCGTTCGAATGTGGGAGCGGGCTTGCCCGCGATGGCAGCATTCCAAGCAGCCGAAATGTTACGGCAGCAAAATGGTCGACCCAGTGGTCCGTCGCCCCGACAACTCCACCTGCGCCTTCGCCGCTTCCGCCAACGAGTAACGCTGGTTGATATCAATCCGTACCTTGCCGCTTTCGATCATGGCAAACAGGTCGTCGGCCATGGCCTGCAGGTTCTGCGGATTGTTGGCGTAGGTCGCCAGTGTCGGCCGGGTCACGTACAGCGAGCCTTTCGCCGCCAGAATCCCCAGGTTCACCCCGTCCACCGCACCTGACGCATTACCGAAACTCACCAGCAGGCCCCGGGGCGCGACGCTGTCCAGCGAGGCGAGCCAGGTGTCCTTGCCGACGCCGTCGTACACCACCGGGCATTTCTTGCCGTCGGTCAGTTCCAGTACGCGCTGTGGGACGTTTTCCTTGCTGTAGTCGATGGTTTCCCAGGCGCCGAGGGATTTGGCCAGGGCGGCTTTTTCCGGCGAACTGACCGTACCGATCAACTTCACACCCAGGGCCTTGGCCCATTGGCAGGCCAGAGAGCCGACGCCACCGGCAGCGGCGTGGAACAGGATGGTTTCACCGCCTTTCAATTCATAGGTCTGGCGCAACAGGTACTGCACGGTCAGGCCTTTGAGCATGGCCCCAGCAGCCTGTTCGAAGCTGATCCCATCCGGCAGATGCACCAGGTTGGCGGCCGGCAGCACGTGCAGTTCGCTGTAGGCACCCAGCGGGCCGCTGCCGTAGGCCACGCGGTCGCCGACCTTGAACTGGCTGACTTCGCTGCCCACCGCATCCACCACCCCAGCGCCTTCCGCGCCCAGGCCCGAGGGCAAGGCCGGCGGTGCATACAGGCCACTGCGGTAATAGGTATCGATAAAATTCAGGCCAATGGCCTGGTTACGCACACGTACCTGTTGCGGGCCCGGTTCTGCCGGCGTGTAGTCCACATACTCAAGTACTTCGGGGCCGCCATGGGCGCTGAACTGGATACGTTTGGCCATCTGCTCTGTCCTCAAGTCTGTTTCGCGAAAGGCTCCTATCGGACTCCTATGCTTGATCTTCGTCAACTGTGGCAGCGCCCGGCGCGGTGGTATCCTGTGCGCCCCTTTGCCGCCGACGCCCAATGGCCTCGCGTAGCTTTGCCCGATTCAAGGTGATGCCATGACTACTCGCACCGAGGCTGTAAAAGCCTACCTGCTCGACCTGCAAGACCGCATTTGCAGTGCCCTGGAAACCTTCGAGGCGGATACGCGCTTTATCGAAGATGCCTGGACCCGCCCAGCCGGTGGCGGTGGCCGCACGCGGGTGATTGAGAACGGGGCAGTGATCGAGAAAGGCGGCGTCAACTTTTCCCATGTTTTCGGCAGCGGCCTGCCACCGTCCGCCAGTGCCCACCGTCCGGAACTCGCCGGTCGTGGTTTTGAAGCCCTTGGCGTGTCACTGGTGATCCACCCGCATAACCCCCATGTGCCGACTTCCCACGCCAATGTGCGATTTTTCATCGCCGAGAAAGAAGGCGAAGAGGCTGTCTGGTGGTTCGGTGGTGGCTTCGACCTGACGCCCTACTACGGCAACGAAGAAGACTGCATCCACTGGCACCGTGTGGCCGAGCAGGCTTGCGCGCCGTTTGGCGCAGACGTTTACCCGCGCTACAAGGCCTGGTGCGATAGCTACTTCCACATCAAGCATCGCAACGAGCCCCGTGGGATCGGCGGCCTGTTCTTCGATGACTTGAACGAGTGGGACTTCGACACCTGCTTCGCCTTTATGCGCGCCATAGGCGATGCCTACATCGACGCCTATCTGCCCATCGTCCAGCGTCGCCAGGCGCTGGCCTATACCGAGCAGCAACGCCAGTTCCAGGAGTTGCGCCGTGGGCGCTACGTGGAGTTCAACCTGGTGTACGACCGTGGCACCCTGTTTGGCCTGCAATCGGGCGGGCGCACCGAGTCGATCCTGATGTCGTTGCCACCGCAAGTACGCTGGAGCTATGACTGGAAGGCTACCGCCGGCAGCGAAGAAGCACGTTTGACCGATTATTTCCTGCAAGACCGTGACTGGCTCGGCCTTGCTGCACCCCAGGTGGCCAGCTGATGGATCGTTATGTGGTGTTCGGCAACCCCATCGGCCACAGCAAGTCGCCGCTGATCCATCGCCTGTTTGCCGAGCAGACGGGCGAGGCGCTGGACTACAGCACGTTGCTGGCGCCGCTTGAGGATTTCACCGGCTGTGCCCGGGAGTTTTTCCTGCATGGGCGCGGCGCCAACGTCACCGTGCCGTTCAAGGAAGAGGCCTATCGCCTGGCCAGCGCCCTGACCGAGCGCGCGCAACGCGCAGGCGCGGTGAACACCCTGAGCAAGCTGGCCGACGGCAGCCTGTTGGGTGATAACACCGACGGTGCGGGTCTGGTGCGCGACCTGACCGTCAACGCCGGCTTGAGCCTGGCGGGCAAGCGCATCCTGCTGCTCGGTGCCGGTGGCGCGGTGCGTGGGGCCTTGGAGCCGCTGCTGGCGCAACAGCCAGCCTCGCTGATCATCGCCAACCGCACCGTGGAAAAAGCCGAGTTGCTGGCCGAACTGTTCGATGACCTGGGGCCGGTGTCTGCCAGTGGCTTCGATTGGCTGAGTGAGCCGGTGGACTTGATCATCAACGCCACCTCCGCAAGCCTGTCAGGCGATGTACCGCCGATTGCCAGCAGCCTGATCGATCCGGGCAAGACCTTTTGCTACGACATGATGTATGCCAAGGAACCGACGGCATTCTGCCGCTGGGCCACTGAACACGGCGCGGCAGTGGCGATGGATGGCCTGGGCATGTTGGTGGAGCAGGCCGCGGAAGCCTTCTACCTGTGGCGCGGCGTGCGCCCGGATTCGGCGCCGGTGCTGGCCGAGCTGCGGCGCCAGTTGGCCCTGTAATCGCACCCCTGTAGGAGCCGGCTTGCCGGCGATGGCGATTTCAAGGCCGCCATCGCCGGCAAGCCGGCTCCTACAGAAAAGCGGTATTCAGTCTTCGAAATGGATGGGGCACTTGTCGGCCCCTTCCAGTTTTTTCAATTCTTCGACCACCTGCGGCCGCGCCCGGCGCAACGTCAGGCTGCGCCCCAACCCGCGCAAACGGCGGGCTTCCTGGTGCAGCATCTCCACCCCGGAATAGTCGATAAAGTTGATCTGCTGGGCCTCGATCACCACCCGTTGGCCTTGCAGGCGCTGCAAGCGCACTTGCAGGTAGTGGCTGGCGCCAAAGAAGATCGAGCCGCCGACCCGCAGCACATCATCGTCACCGTCGCGCCACTGTTGCACCCGTGGCTGCGAGGTGCGCTTGAGGTAGAAGAACAGCGACGCCAGCACGCCTGCATAAATCGCCGTTTGCAGCTCTAGCAGCAAGGTGGCCAGGCATGTCAGGCCCATCACCACAAACTCCGCACGGCTGACCCGCCACAGTGCGCGAATGCCCCGATGATCCACCAGGCCCCAGCAGATCAGCAGGATGCTGGCGGCCATGCTCGGGATCGGGATGTGCGCGATCAGGACCGCACCGAACAGCGCAAACAGCGCGACCCACAACGCAGAGAACACCCCCGCCAGTGGTGAGCAGGCGCCCGCCTCGTAGCTCAGGCCCGAGCGGGTGAAGGATCCGGCCGACAGGTAGCCGGAGAAAAATCCGCCGACGATATTGGATAAACCCTGGGCGCGGACCTCCTGATTGGCGTCGAGCAACTGCTGCGAACGTGCCGACAGCGAGCGGGCAATCGACAGGCTGGTCACCAGCCCCAACATGCCGACCGCCACGGCGCTGGGCAGCAGGCGCAGGATCATATCCAGGTCCAGCGGCAACGGGCTGAACGGCGGCAGTTGGCCGACAAATGAGCTGACCCGCGCCACATGCCCGAACATCGCCGGCCACGCCCACGCCACCAGGCTGCCGAGGACCAGGGCAATCAACAGGCTCGGCCAGCGCGGCACGCAGTATTTGAGCAGCACGCCCACCAGCAAGGTGCCGAGCCCGAGGGCCAGGGACGGGCGATCCCATTCGCCGCTGTGGTCGATCAGTGCCAGCAGGCTGTTGAACGCCGTGCCCTGGCTGGGCAGGTCGAGCCCCAGCAGGTTGGGCAATTGGCCCAGGGCAATGACAGCTGCCGCGCCAAGGGTGAAGCCGAGGACTACGGAATGGGAGACGAAATTGACCAGCGCGCCAAAGCGCAACATGCCCAACAGCCATTGGAAGACGCCGGCGAGCAAGGTCAGCAACAGGATCAAGGTGATGTAGTCCTGCGATCCGGGCACCGCCAGCGGGCTGATGCTGGCGTAGAGCACTATGGAAATCGCCGCCGTCGGGCCACAGATCAAGTGCCACGAAGAGCCCCACAGGCAGGCAATCAGCACCGGGACGATCGCCGCATACAGGCCGTATTCGGGAGGCAGGCCGGCGATCAGGGCATAGGCGATCGATTGCGGCAAGGCCAGCACTGCGCCGCTGAGGCCGACAATCGCATCCCGGCCAACGCTGGCGCGGGTCTGGCGCGGTAGCCAGCGCAGGAATGGGAGCAGAGTGTGGGGCCGGGACATGGATCGCTCGAAATACTGTAGGAGCGAGCTTGCTCGCGAAGATGGATAACGATAACGCGGGTTGCCTGAAAAAACGCGGCGTTTTCCAATTCTTCGCCGGCAAGCCGGCTCCTACAGGGTGATAGGAAGACCTGTAGGAACCAGGGCAATATTTAGAGTTTGGCTTTGACCGCCGCCAATGCCTCCTGGCCATCGAGGGTTTCAACCCCCTCCAGCCACTTGTCCAATACCGCCGGGTTGGCTTTGATCCACGCCTTGGCCGCATCGCTATTGCTGACCTTGTTGTTCACCACCTCGGCCATGATGCTGTTCTCCATGTCCTGGGTGAACTTAAGGTTGGTCAGCAGCTTGGCCACATTCGGGCAGGCCTGTGCATAACCTTTGCGCGTCAGGGTGTACACGCTGCCGGTGTCGCCGAAGTATTTTTCCCCGCCCTTGAGGTAGCGCATCTTCAACTGCACGTTCATCGGGTGCGGTGTCCAGCCGAGAAAGGTGACGAAACGTTCGCGCTTCACCGCCCTGGACACTTCGGCCAGCATCGCCTGCTCGCTGGACTCGATCAGCTTCCATTGGCCGAGGTCGAAGTCGTTCTTCTGGATGATTTCCTTCAGCGAAAGGTTGGCCGGCGCGCCGGACCCGATGCCGTAGATCTTCTTGTCGAACTTGTCGGCAAATTTATTCAGATCGGCAAAGTCATGCACGCCGGCCTCCCACACATAGTCCGGCACCGCGAGGGTGAACTCCGTACCTTCAAGGTTCTTGGCCAGTTGCACCACATCGCCGTTGGCCACGAACTTGTCGTAGAAGCCCTGATGCGCTGGCATCCAGTTGCCCAAAAACACATCCACCTGGCCGTCCTTGAGCCCGCCGTAAGTGATCGGCACCGCCAGGGTATCGACCTTGGCCTTGTAACCCATGCCGCTGAGTAAAAAGCCGGCGATGGCGTTGGTGGCGGCAATGTCGCTCCAGCCGGGGTCGGCCATCTTCACCGTCTCGCAACGGGCGTCGGCATACACGTGGCTGGCACTGAGCAACAACGCGGCACTGACGACTGTGGATAACTTTTGCATGGCCTTCCCCTTACTGGATTTATTGGTTTTGGCAGGGTTGTGGATAACGAGCCTTGCGCTCCAGATCGTCGAGGTCGATATGGTTGCGCATGTACTGCTGGCTGGCGTCGACCAGCGGCTGGTGATCCCAGCTCTTGAGTTTGCCCACCGCCAAGGCTTCGCCTACCAGACGCCGGCGGCGCTGGCTGGCGAGCACTTGCCGGTGGATCGCGGGCATGTCCCATTTGGCCCGCGCCTCGGCCAGGAAGGCTTCAAACAGCGGGCGATGGGCTGGCGACTGACTGAGTTCTTCCTGCTCACGAGGGTCGCGGTGAACATCGAACAACAAGCAGGGATCGTCCTCGCTATAGATGAATTTGTAGGCGCCGCGGCGAATCATCATCAGCGGGCCGATGGTGCCTTCGGCCATGTACTCGCCGAACACTTCGTCATGCCCGCCCTGCCCTTGCAAGTGCGGGACCAGTGAGCGGCCGTCCAGAGGCAGGTCGGCGTCCAGTTCACCGCCGGCCAACTCCACCAGGGTCGGCAACAGGTCGGCGGTGGACACCGCCGCGCTCACCCGCCCGGCCTGGAATTGCCCTGGCGCACTGACCAGCAGCGGCACGCGGGCGGCCATTTCAAACCAGTGCATTTTGTACCAGAGCCCACGCTCGCCGAGCATGTCGCCGTGGTCGCCGGAGAACACGATGATCGTGTCTTCGGCTAGGCCAGTGTCTTGCAAGGTTTGCAGGAGTTTGCCGACATTGCTGTCGATGTAGCTGCACGCGCCGAAGTAAGCCCGCCGTGCATCGCGGATCTTATCCACTGGCAGCGGCTTGTCCCACAGGTCGTAGACCTTGAGCAGACGCTGGGAGTGCGGATCCTGGTCGGCCTGGGCCGGCGTTGTAGGCATCGGGATGTCGTTATCGTCGTACATATCCCAGAACGGCTTGGGAATGGTGTACGGGTCGTGGGGGTGGGTCATGGAGACCGTCAGGCAGAACGGCTGGTCGCCGTCCTCGCGAATATGGTCGAACAGGTATTGCTGGGCCTTGAACACCACCTCTTCGTCGAAATCCAGTTGGTTGGTGCGCACACAGGGGCCGGCTTGCAGCACCGACGACATATTGTGATACCAGGTGGGGCGCACGTCGGGCTCATCCCAGTTCACCGCCCAACCGTAGTCGGCGGGGTAGATATCGCTGGTGAGGCGCTCTTCGTAGCCGTGCAACTGGTCCGGCCCGCAGAAATGCATCTTGCCCGACAGCGCCGTGCGATAGCCGAGGCGACGCAGGTAGTGGGCGTAGGTCGGTACATCGGCGGGGAAATCCGCCGCGTTGTCGTAGGCGCCGATCTTGCTCGGCAACTGGCCGCTGACCAGGGTAAAACGCGACGGCGCACACAGCGGGCTGTTGCAGTACGCGGCGTCGAACACCACGCCTTGTGCGGCCAGGCGGCTGAGGTTGGGCAGTTTGATTGGCGAAGGACCGTAGAACGGAAGCAACGGCGCGGCCATTTGATCGGCCATGATGAAAAGAATGTTCTTGCGCTTCATGGTTTCGCGGCATTCCATAGTCAATATTTATGCGATTGAGCATGCAGGCCATGGAAAACGTGGTAAAGCCCATGAAAAGCAATGTCTAGGATAAGTACTGCTTATGTATGAAGCCCTGGGAAACCTGTCGCTGGACCTGCTGCGTGCCTTTGAAGCCGCGGCCCGTCATCGCAGCTTCACGGCAGCAGCGATGGAGCTGGGCACTACCCAGCCGGCGGTCAGCCAGCAGATCAAGCGCCTGGAGGACCAGCTGGCGGTGCGTCTGTTCGACCGTATCTACCGGGGCATCGAATTGACGGATGCGGGCAGGCTGTTGTTCGAGCACGTGCAGGCTGGGTTGCAGAGCATGGATGCGGGCCTGGGGTTGATCACCCAGCAGGACCAGCACGAAGTGTTGCAAGTGGCGACCGACTTCGCCTTCGCCGCCTACTGGCTGATGCCGCGCCTGCATCGCTTTCATGAGGCCAACCCGCAGGTGGATGTGAGCCTGGTCACCAGCGAGCGCAATCACGCGACCTTGCGCAGCGATATCGACGTAGCCGTGTTGTTTGGCGATGGGCGTTTTCGCCAGGGGCACAGCCAGTGGTTGTTCAGCGAAGAAGTGTTCCCGGTGTGCAGCCCGCAACTGCTCAAGGGCCGCACCACGCCGCTGTCGCTGCAGAGCCTGCAGCAATTGCCGTTGCTGCACCTGCGCCAGGAAAACAATAGCCAGTGGTTCGACTGGAACGGGGTCTTTCGCGAACTGGGGATCAGCGCCGCACCGACCCCGGGACCGCTACGTTTCGACAATTACACGCTGCTGATCCAGGCGGCGATTGCCGGCCAGGGTGTGGCCATTGGCTGGCGCCACCTGGTGGATAACCTGCTCGAGCAGAACTGGCTGTGCCGGCCGATTAGCGACACGGTGATCTCGCGCTTTGGGTATTACGTGGTATTGCCCCAGCGCAAACGGCGTGGGCAGTTGATCGAGCGGTTTGTCGACTGGCTGGCGGCCGAACAGGCCAGCAGCCTGATGCCGCCCGATTGAGGGGGCTTGTCCCCTTGCCACAGAGTTGCCTCATCGCTGAGCCTCCCAGGCTTGGCCTGCCGTCGATTGCGGTCTAGGATCGGCCGATCAACGAGTCCGGAGCCAGTCATGCAACGTATCAAGGGTTATCACGCCCATATCTACTTCGACGCCAGCACGCTCGATCAGGCGCGCAAGCTCTGTGAAGAAGCGGCGGCCATCTTCCCGGTGCGCATGGGGCGCATGCATGAGCGTGCGGTGGGGCCGCATCCGGACTGGAGTTGCCAGTTGGCCTTCGACCCGCAGTACATCGGCGTGGCGTTGCCGTGGTTGGCCCTCAATCGCAACGGTTTGGTGGTGTTTCTGCACCCGGATACCGGCGATGATCTGAAGGACCATACCGACTACGCGATCTGGATGGGGGCCATGCGTCCGTTGGATTTGTCTATTTTTTAACCAGTTCCTGTCGGTCGAATCCTCACGTTCATGTGCGAAGCAAAGCACGGGGACGTGGGGATTTTTTCTGCGATGTTCCACTATATGGGATATGTATTTATATATTGAGATATTCCGGGCCTTAGGTTTATATTCGGCCATCTGCCACATTCCAGGTGAAGCGATGCCGGCGCAATTGATCGCGCTCGATTGGGGAACCAGTTCCCTTCGTGCTTATAAACTCGGCCCCGATGGCCAGGTCCTTGAACAGCGCTCGCTGGCGTCGGGGATCATGCATTTGCCCAGTGAACCGCGGTTGATTGCCGGCGTTCACTGCAGTGATGGTTTTGAGCTGGCCTTTGATGCCGCGTGCGGCGACTGGCTCGACGCGCAGCCCGGTCTGCCGGTGATCGCCTGCGGCATGGTCGGCAGCGCCCAGGGTTGGAGCGAAGCGGCCTATCGCCATACGCCGGTCGACGTTGCCAGCCTGGGCCTGGCGCTGCACAAGGCGCGCAGCCGGCGCGGTGTCGATGTGCATATCGTGCCCGGCGTGATCGAGCAGGTCGGTTTGCCCAACGTGATGCGCGGCGAAGAAACCCAGGTGCTCGGCGTGCTGCAAAGCTTTGCGGCCAGCGCTGAGTTATTGATCGGCCTGCCCGGCAGCCATTCCAAATGGGTCGAGGTAATCGCAGGTCGCATCACCCACTTTGACACCTTCATGACCGGTGAGCTGTTCGCGGTGCTGAGCACTCACAGCATTCTCGGGCGCACGCAAAAGATCTCCGGGCAGTTCCAGGCTGAGGCCTTTGACCGAGGCGTGCGCGTGGCGCTTTCACAGGACGGCCAACGCGGTGTGCTGTCGACGCTATTCAGCGCGCGCACGCTGGGGCTGACCGCCGAACTGGCTGCGGAGCAGCAGTCGGACTACCTGTCCGGCCTGCTGATCGGCCATGAACTGGCCGGCTTGCCCGACCGTACTCGCAACACGCCGATCATCCTGGTAGGCGCCACCGCCCTCTGCGCCCGTTATCAACGCGCCCTCGCCCTGTGTGGTTTCAGCCAAGTCAGCCTCGCGCAACAAGCGACCGAGCGCGGCCTGTGGCAATTGGCGCTGGCCGCCGGGCTTACTCAACCTGCAATCGAGGCCTGACATGCTCAAGCAAGCACTCACACACAACGGTTTGATCGCGATCCTGCGGGGCCTGCGCCCGGATGAGGCCGGCGCTGTCGGCCAGGTGCTGTACCAGGCAGGGTTGCGGGTAATCGAAGTGCCGCTCAACTCGCCCGATCCCTACACCAGCATCCGCACCCTGCGTGAGACGTTGCCCGCCGATTGCCTGATCGGCGCCGGCACGGTGCTGACGCCCGAGCAGGTGGAACAGGTGAAGGCGGCCGGTGGCCAGGTCATCGTCATGCCCCACAGCGATGCCAAGGTGCTACGTGCGGCAAAAGCTGCGGGCCTGTACCTGTCGCCCGGCGTTGCGACCCCCACCGAAGCCTTTGCCGCCCTGGCCGAAGGTGCCGATGTGCTGAAGCTGTTTCCGGCCGAGCAAATGGGCCCAGCAGTGGTCAAGGCCTGGCTGGCGGTGTTGCCGGCCGGCACGGTATTGCTGCCGGTGGGCGGGATTACCCCAGACAACATGCAAGTGTTCGTCGACGCCGGGGTCAAGGGGTTTGGCCTGGGTTCCGGGCTGTACAAGCCCGGCATGACGGTCGAGCAGGTGGCGAGCCGTGCCCAGGCGTATGTCGCTGCCTGGAACGCCCTGAACTGAGTGTGCCTGGCACCCCAGGTGCCGCATCCGACAAGAGAGAACAAGAAGATGAAAATCACCAAACTGACCACCTTCATCGTGCCGCCGCGCTGGTGCTTCCTCAAAGTGGAAACCGACCAGGGCGTGACCGGTTGGGGCGAGCCCGTGGTTGAAGGCCGCGCCCACACCGTGGCGGCCGCTGTCGAGGAACTGTCCGACTACTTGATCGGCAAAGACCCACGCAACATCGAAGACATCTGGACGGTGCTGTATCGCGGCGGCTTCTACCGCGGTGGCGCGATCCATATGAGTGCGCTGGCGGGCATCGACCAGGCATTGTGGGACATCAAGGGCAAGGCCCTCGGTGTGTCGGTCAGCGACCTGCTGGGCGGCCAGGTGCGGGACAAGATCCGCGTCTATTCGTGGATCGGCGGCGACCGCCCGGCCGACACCGCCCGCGCCGCCAAGGAGGCCGTGGCCCGTGGGTTTACAGCGGTGAAGATGAACGGCACCGAGGAGCTGCAGTTTCTCGACACCTTTGACAAGGTCGACCAGGCCCTGGCGAACGTAGCCGCCGTGCGCGATGCAGTCGGGCCGAATGTCGGCATCGGCGTGGACTTCCATGGCCGCGTGCACAAGCCCATGGCCAAGGTGCTGATGAAAGAGCTGGATGCGTACAAGCTGATGTTCATCGAAGAACCGGTGCTGAGCGA
Organism: Pseudomonas sp. DTU12.1; assembly: GCF_009873475.1. Taxonomy (NCBI): domain Bacteria; kingdom Pseudomonadati; phylum Pseudomonadota; class Gammaproteobacteria; order Pseudomonadales; family Pseudomonadaceae; genus Pseudomonas; species Pseudomonas sp. DTU12.1. The sequence goes on from NZ_CP045254.1 coordinate 219,605, forward strand.
AAACTATGAAGCGCTCAAAGAGCTGGCGCCTTTGACCAGCACCCCGATTGCCCTGGGTGAGCGGTTGTTTTCGCGCTGGGACTTCAAGCGTGTGCTCAGCGAAGGTTACGTCGACATCATCCAGCCGGACGCGTCCCACGCCGGCGGCATCACCGAAACCCGCAAGATCGCCAACATGGCCGAGGCCTACGACGTGGCCCTGGCGCTGCACTGCCCCTTGGGGCCGATTGCTCTGGCGGCGTGCCTGCAACTGGACGCGGTTTGCTACAACGCGTTTATCCAGGAGCAAAGCCTGGGCATTCACTACAACGAAAGCAACGACCTGCTCGATTACGTACGCGACCCGGGGGTTTTTGACTACGACCAGGGCTTTGTGAAGATCCCCAATGGGCCAGGGCTGGGGATCGAGATCAACGAGGAATATGTGATTGAACGGGCCGCCATCGGCCATCGCTGGCGCAACCCGATCTGGCGGCATGCCGATGGCAGCTTTGCCGAGTGGTGATAACGCGGTCCATGTGGGAGCTGGCTTGCCAGCGATAGCGATGTTGAATGTTCCACCGCCATCGCAGGCAAGCCAGCTCCCACCTCCCCATCAGATAGCCGTCAACCGACCTCAATAAACATAATAAGAGGCTCCCCCATGCACCCTGAAACCCTCACCGGGCAGGCATCTTTAGTCACGCCCAGCCGCAAGCGCTACTTCATCATGGTCCTGCTGTTTATTACGGTGGTGATCAACTACCTGGACCGCAGCAACCTGTCGATTGCCGCGCCGGCCCTGACCAGCGAACTGGGGATCGACCCGGTGCATGTGGGGCTGATCTTCTCGGCGTTCGGCTGGACCTACGCCGCCATGCAAATCCCCGGCGGCTGGCTGGTGGACCGGGTGCCGCCGCGCATTCTCTACACTGTCGCCCTGCTGTTGTGGTCCATCGCCACGGTGATGCTGGGATTTGCCGCCAGCTTCATTGCCCTGTTCGTGTTGCGCATGGCAGTGGGCGCCCTGGAGGCGCCGGCCTATCCAATCAACAGCCGGGTGGTCACCAGTTGGTTTCCCGAGCGTGAGCGCGCCACGGCCATTGGCTTCTACACGTCGGGGCAGTTCGTCGGGCTGGCATTCCTCACCCCGGTGCTGGCCTGGTTGCAGCACCACTATGGCTGGCACATGGTGTTTATCAGCACCGGCGCGGTAGGCATTCTCTGGGCGCTGGTGTGGTATGCGGTGTACCGCGAGCCGCGCGATTTCAAAGGGGTCAACAGCGCGGAAATCGAGCTGATCCGCGCAGGCGGCGGGCTGGTGGACCTGGATGCACAAACCGCCAAGCGCAAGGCGCCGTTCAGTTGGGTCGACCTGGGTATCGTCCTGACTAAACGCAAGCTATGGGGCATCTACCTGGGCCAGTTCTGCCTGAACTCGACCTTGTGGTTTTTCCTGACATGGTTCCCCACCTACCTGGTGAAATATCGCGGCATGGACTTCATCAAGTCCGGCCTGCTCGCGTCGCTGCCCTTCCTCGCGGCGTTTGTCGGGGTGCTGTGTTCCGGGTTGTTTTCCGACTGGCTGATCCGCCGTGGCGCCTCGGTGGGTTTTGCGCGCAAGTTGCCAATCATCAGCGGCCTGCTGATCTCCACGGCGATCATCGGCGCCAACTTCGTCGACTCGACGCCGTTGGTGATCGCGTTCCTGGCGGTGGCGTTTTTCGGCAACGGGCTGGCGTCGATCACCTGGTCGCTGGTCTCGACCCTGGCGCCAGCGCGGTTGTTGGGATTGACGGGTGGGGTGTTCAACTTCATCGGCAACCTGGCGGCGATCACCACGCCCATCGTCATTGGCTTCCTGGCCACGGGCGACTCGTTTGCGCCGGCGATTACCTACATTGCAGTGTTGGCGTTGCTGGGGGCGCTGTCCTACATATTGCTGGTGGGCAAGGTCGAACGTATCGAGCTGAGGGAATAAAGCTGTTGTAGGAGCGAGCTTGCTCGCGAAGATCGTCAACGATAACGCGAGCATCCTGGATGAGCGCGTTGTCTTGGCGTTTTTCGCGAGCAAGCTCGCTCCTACAAGGGGTGGGGATTATTTACGGGCGTTGCGTACACCTTCCGACAAGGCTGCACACAGGCTCAACACCCCATCAATCGCTTGCTGGTCGTTGCTGGCATTGGCGATATGGTCGATCAGTGCCGAGCCCACTACCACACCGTCCGCCAGGCGGGCGATGGCAGCGGCTTGTTGCGGGGTGCGGATGCCAAAGCCGATGCTGATCGGCAGGTCGGTATGGCGGCGCAGGCGGCCGACCGCTTCTTCGACGTGTTCCAGGGTGGCGGCACCGGCACCGGTCACACCGGCTACCGAGACGTAGTACACAAAACCCGAGCTGCCGTTGAGCACCGTCGGCAGGCGTGCATCGTCGGTGGTCGGCGTGGTCAGGCGGATAAAGTCGATGCCCGCGGCCTGGGCCGGGTCGCACAGTTCGCTGTTATGTTCCGGCGGTACGTCGACCACGATCAGTCCATCGACGCCGGCTTCTTTTGCGTCAGCGATAAAACGTGGCACGCCGTACATGTGGATCGGGTTGAAGTAGCCCATCAACACCAGCGGCGTATCGCTGTTGTCCTTGCGGAACTCGCGCACCATTTGCAGGGTTTTCACCAGGTTCTGCTTGGCGCCCAACGCCCGGATGTTGGCCAGTTGGATCGCTGGGCCGTCGGCCATCGGATCGGTGAAGGGCATGCCCAGCTCGATCACATCGGCGCCGGCTGCCGGCAAGCCCTTGAGGATCGCCAGGGAGGTGTCATACCCCGGGTCGCCAGCGGTGACGAAGGTCACCAGGGCGGCACGGTTTTGTTCCTTGAGTTGCGCAAAACGGGTTTGCAGGCGGCTCATCAGTGTTTCTCCTGCTTGGCGGTTTCCATATGGTGCATCACGGTCTGCATGTCCTTGTCGCCACGGCCCGACAGGTTGACCACCATCAGGTGATCCTTGGGCAGGGTCGGGGCGCGCTTGAATACTTCGGCCAGGGCGTGGGCGCTTTCCAGTGCCGGAATAATCCCTTCCAGGCGACAGCATTTGTGGAAGGCGTCGAGGGCTTCGTCGTCCGTTACCGAGGTGTACTGGACGCGGCCGATGTCGTGCAACCACGCATGCTCAGGGCCGATGCCGGGGTAATCCAGGCCCGCGGAAATCGAATGGGCGTCGATGATCTGGCCATCGTCGTCCTGCAACAGGAAGGTCCGGTTGCCGTGCAGCACGCCCGGTACGCCGCCGTTGAGGCTGGCGGCGTGCTTGCCGGTTTCGATGCCGTAGCCGGCCGCTTCGACGCCGATGATCTCGACACTGGTGTCATCGAGGAACGGGTGGAACAGGCCCATGGCATTCGAGCCACCGCCGATGCAGGCCACCAGGCTGTCCGGCAGGCGGCCTTCCTGGGCTTGCAACTGGGTGCGGGTTTCCTTGCCGATCACCGCCTGGAAGTCGCGCACCATCGCGGGGTAAGGGTGCGGGCCGGCCACGGTGCCGATCAGGTAGAAGGTGCTGTCGACGTTGGTCACCCAGTCACGCAGGGCTTCGTTCATTGCATCCTTGAGGGTGCCGGTGCCGGCCACCACGGGGATCACTTCGGCGCCCAGCAGCTTCATGCGGAACACGTTGGCCTGCTGGCGCTCGATGTCGGTGGTGCCCATGTAGATCACGCATTGCAGACCAAACCGCGCGGCGACGGTGGCGGTGGCCACGCCGTGCATGCCGGCGCCGGTCTCGGCGATGATGCGTTTCTTGCCCATGCGCCGGGCCAGCAGGATCTGGCCGATGCAGTTGTTGATCTTGTGCGCGCCGGTGTGGTTCAGCTCTTCGCGCTTGAGGTAGATCTTGGCGCCGCCGCAGAATTCGGTCAGGCGTTCGGCGAAGTACAGTGGGCTTGGGCGTCCGACGTAATCGCGCTGGAAGTACGCAAGTTCTTCGTTGAAGGCCGGATCGATCTTCGCCGCTTCGTATTCGCGGGCCAGGTCGAGGATCAACGGCATCAGGGTTTCCGCCACGTAGCGGCCGCCGAACGCGCCAAACAGGCCGTTGGCGTCAGGGCCGTTGCGTAAATCGGTCTGGGACTGAGTCATGGGGCGCTCCAGGAGCAAAGTGTGGGAGAGGCAATGACGGCCACTCTACCTCTGACGCTTGACCGTGAAAACCGATAAGATCGCCACAACCTGTCAGGAAAACTCACATATGAGCCGAGACCTTCCCCCGCTTAACGCCCTGCGTGCATTCGAAGCCACTGCCCGCCTCAACAGCGTCAGCCAGGCTGCAGAGCAATTGCATGTGACCCATGGCGCTGTCAGCCGACAACTGAAAGTCTTGGAAGAACATCTTGGGGTGAGCCTTTTCGTCAAGGATGGGCGCGGCATTAAACTCACAGATTCCGGTGTGAGGCTGCGCGATGCCAGCTTCGAGGCGTTCGAGCGCTTGCGCGATGTGTGCGGGGAGCTGACCCAGAGCAGCGCCGACGCGCCGTTTGTGCTTGGCTGCTCTGGCAGCCTGCTGGCGCGCTGGTTTATCCCGCGGCTGGGGCGCTTGAATGCCGATTTGCCGGATTTGCGCCTGCATCTGTCGGCGGGCGAAGGCGACCTTGATCCACGGCGGCCTGGCCTGGACGCCCTGCTGCTGTTTGCCGAGCCCCCGTGGCCTGCGGATATGCAGGTATACGAACTGGCCAGCGAACGCATTGGCCCGGTGATGAGCCCACACTTTGCCCACTACCAAGCCCTGCGCCAGGCCCCTGCGCAGGCTTTGTTGGACGAGGCTTTGTTGCACACCACTTCACGCCCGCAAGCCTGGCCCAACTGGGCACAGCACCATGGCATCGACGCCGGCGCGTTGAAGTACGGCCAGGGGTTTGAGCATTTGTATTATTTGCTGGAGGCGGCCGTGGCTGGCCTGGGGGTGGCGATCGCCCCGCAACCGCTGGTGGCGGAGGACGTGCGTGCCGGTCGCCTGGTTGCGCCGTGGGGCTTTAGCCAGACCCCGGCGCAACTGGCGTTGTGGCTACCCAAGCGCGCCGCGGATGGGCGCGCTCGGCAGTTGGCGCAGTGGCTCAAGGCTGAGCTTGCGCGCCAACCGGTTTAGTCACCGCGTTTGCACAGCAGGTAGGCAGCCAGCAGGCCCAGTGCGCCAACGGCAACGCCGGCGGTGGTCCACGGGTGTTCCTGCGCATAGTCACGGGTGGCAACCCCGGTTTCGCGGATTTTGACTTTGCTTTCTTCGTAGGCATCGCTGATCAAGTGGCGAGAGTGCTTGAGGGCATTCTCGGCATTGCTTTTGAGGGCCTTCAGGGTTTTGCGCGACTCGTCAGACGCATCGTCCTTGAGGCTCTCAAGGGATTTGAGCAGGCTCGAAATCTCGGCTTCCATGCTTTCCAATGACGCTTTGCGTAAAGAGGTGTTGGCCATGTGGGCTCTCCTGGAGTGAATGAGTAACGTGTGTTGATTCCGACTGCGGGGGTTTCAGAAAGTGCAGTAAATCTGAACTTTCAAGTGAGATGTACCGCCAGAAGCAGTACGAAGAATCACTGCTAGGCTTCATTCAACCACCCAGGAGAACGCTCATGACTGATCATCACACCTATAAGAAAGTCGAACTGGTGGGCTCGTCGCCAACCAGCATCGAGGACGCCATCAACAATGCCCTGGCCGAGGCCAGCAAGAGCATCAAGCACCTGGAGTGGTTTGAGGTGACCGAAACCCGTGGCCACATCAAGGACGGCAAGGCCGCGCACTTCCAGGTGACCCTCAAGGTGGGCTTTCGTATTGCCAATAGTTGATAGGCAGGGTTGAACTTGCACGCTGGCCGATTGCCATAACCTGCGCGACACCTTGGGGCGCCGATGCCAAATGCATCGGCGTACATTTTTTGATCAGCGCAAGGAAGTAACGGATGAAGAAGTTTCTGTTAGCAGTAGGTTTGTTGAGCCTGGCAGGTACAGCCCTGGCGGCTGGCAAGGACTGTGGCGAGCTGAAAAGCGAAATCGAGGCCAAGATCCAGGCCAATGGCGCCTCCGGGTACACCCTGGAAATTGTCGATAAAGGCAGCGCAACCAACGGCGACGTGGTCGGCAGTTGCGAGGGCGGTACCAAGGAAATCGTCTACAACCGCGGGTGATCCCGTGTGGCAGACATAAAAACCGACGCCAGGGCGTCGGTTTTTTTGTGCCTGTGGATCAGCCTTTCATCACTTGCGCCAGCAGCTCGTAGGAATGAATCCGATCAGCATGTTCGTACAGGTCGCAGGTAAAGATCAGCTCATCGGCACCGGTTTGCTCGATCAATACTTCCAGCTTGGCGCGAATTTTCGCCGGGCTTCCGACCATGGCCAGGCCCAGGAAACTGCCTACCGCGTCCTTCTCATGGGGCAGCCACAGGCCGTCCATGCTATCCACCGGCGGGCGCTGCACCAGGCTTTGCCCCCGCATCAGGGCGAGAATGCGTTGGTAGACCGAGGTGGCCAGGTAATTGGCCTGCTCATCGGTATCGGCGGCCACCAGGGGGACGCCGAGCATCACGTAGGGTTTGTCGAGTACCGCTGAAGGCTTGAAGTGATTGCGATAGACGCGAATCGCCTCATGCATCATGCGCGGTGCGAAATGGGAGGCGAAGGCGTAGGGCAAACCGCGTTCACCGGCCAGTTGCGCGCTGAACAGGCTGGAGCCGAGCAGCCACACCGGTACGTTGGTGCCGGTGCCAGGTACGGCGATCACCCGTTGGTCGGGGGTGCGTGGGCCCAGGTACGCCATGAGTTCGGCCACGTCTTCGGGGAAGTCATCGGCGCTGCCGGAGCGCTCGCGGCGCAGGGCGCGGGCGGTCGTCTGGTCGGAACCGGGCGCGCGGCCCAGGCCCAGGTCGATACGGCCGGGGTACAGGCTTTCCAGGGTGCCGAACTGTTCAGCGATCACCAGCGGTGCATGGTTGGGCAGCATCACGCCGCCTGCGCCGACCCGGATGGTCGAGGTCCCGCCGGCCAGGTAGCCCAGCAGCACCGAGGTCGCGGAGCTGGCGATGCCATCCATATTGTGATGTTCGGCCACCCAGAAGCGGGTGTAGCCGAGTTTTTCCACGTGCTGGGCCAGGTCCAGGGAATTGCGCAGCGACTGCGCCGGGCTGCCATTGGCGCGCACCGGCACCAGGTCGAGGGTCGAGAACTTCACGTCGGACAACGGTTTCATAAGCCTGCTTCTCCTAAGGGCGCAGGCTTGTGACGAACCAAAACCTGCCGCTTCATGTGCATGCTCTATGCAATGAGGGCATATACCCGAGATTCAATAGCGAGCATGAAATTTCCTACTTGCGCGCTTGGTTTTTCCGACAGGGTGAACTTTGCCAGAGGTTCTATCCTCAGAACCTTACTGATGCACAACCACTGCTTGGGAGAACGCTATGAGTATTGTGAAAAAAGCCTCCGCACACTGGGAAGGCGACCTGAAAACCGGCCTGGGCTCTATTTCCACCGAAACCGGCGTACTGCGCGAAGCCCCCTACGGCTTCAAGGCCCGTTTCGAAGGCGGCAAGGGCACCAACCCTGAAGAACTGATCGGCGCGGCCCATGCCGGCTGTTTCTCCATGGCCTTTTCCATGATTCTCGGCGATGCCGGGCTCAAGGCCGACAGCATCGACACCCAAGCCGAAGTGACCCTGGACCAAGTGGACGGTGGTTTTGCAATCACCGCGGTCCATCTGGTCCTCAAGGCCAAGATCCCCGGCGCAAGCCAGGCGCAGTTCGATGAGCTGAGCAAAAAGGCCAAGGAGGGGTGCCCGGTGTCCAAAGTGTTGAACGCCACCATCACCCTGGATGGCACCCTCATCAACTGATCTGCGCAGGTCCAATGTGGGAGCGGGCTTGCCCGCGAAGGCGCTAGGTCAGGCAACAAATGTATTGGCTGACACACCGCCTTCGCGAGCAAGTCCCCTCCCACATTTTGTTGTGCGTTAAATCAGAACTCGCGTTTCGCAAATGTGGTCTCATACCCATGCAGCCTTTGGCGCACACCCGTGCGCAGCGCATTTAGGGAGCTTCACACATGAAACGTTTTGCCTTGGCGATTATCTGCGGTGCTTTGGCCACGTCGGCGCTGGCCGCGCCGAAAGACTGTGAAGAACTGAGGAGAGAGATCGAAGTCGACCTACAGGCCAAGGCGATCCCGTCCTACACGTTGGAAATCATCACCGCCGAAGAAGCCAAGAATCACGATGCAGCCATGATCGTGGGCTCATGCGAAAACGGCACCAAGCGCATCATCTACCAGCGCAACAATGACTGATCAGGGAATACAGTTGACGCTGCGCTCCTCTGCCAGCAACTGCCGTGCGGCGTCATACAGCCGGATGTTGGGGGTAAAGCCGAGCGAACGCCCTTCCAGGCGATAGCGCTGACCGGCTTCGAACTGGTCGTATTGCAGGGTGATAAAACACGTGCGCTCCTGGGGCTGGTTCAACCCGCCGCCCAGGCCTGCGCCGGCATACACTTCAAAATCAAAACGCACCATCAACTCGTGGCTGCCCGGTGGCACCTGGAAGTAGCGCCCATCATCGAGGGCTTTGCCGTCCAGGCGTTGCGCCATGACCAGCTTGGCGCCCGGTGTCGGGGTGGCGAAATCGACCCAGGCCTGTTGCGGGTCGGCCGGCGGGATCGGTGTGGAGGTGCAGGCGCTGAGAAAAATCGCCGCCAAGGGAAGCAGGAGCTGACGCATAGTGAGCACTCAAGCGTAGGAATCGTATGAGCATACCTCCTGTAAGCCCGTTAGTCTGGCAGGCCAATGACTTGGGAGCGGTTCGAAATGGTGCGGCGTTTATTGGCGGGGCTGGCGTGTGTGTTGCTCGGTGGTTGCTCCAGTGTCAGCTATTACAGCCAACTGGCCAGCGGCCAATGGCAACTGCTGCAGGCCCGCGAGCCGGTGGCCAAGGTGATCGCCGACCCGACGCGTGCGCAAGTTTTGCGGGAGCATTTGGCGCAATCCCAGAAGGCGCGGACCTTTGCCAGCCAAGCGTTGCACTTGCCCGACAACCAGAGCTACCGCCTGTACGCCGATATCGGTCGGCCGTACGTGGTCTGGAATGTCTTCGCTACCTCAGAATTTTCCTTGTCACCCCAGAACCATTGCTTCCCGATCGCCGGGTGCGTGGCCTATCGCGGTTATTACAGCCAAGGTGCCGCACGGGGCGAGGCTGCCTTGTTGCAACTGCGCGGCATGGATGTGTCGATTGGCGGGGTCGAGGCCTATTCCACTCTGGGCTGGTTTGATGACCCGATCATGAGTTCGATGATGCGCTGGGGCGAAGAGCGTCTGGCCACGGTGATTTTTCACGAACTGGCGCACCAGCGTTTTTATGTGAAGGACGACACTGAGTTCAATGAGTCATTTGCCACCTTTGTCGAACAGGAAGGCACCCGGCAATGGCGTACGGCCCGTGGCCTTGGGCCTGCGAGCGAGTCGGCCTTGAAGCAGCGCGACCAATTTACCCAACTGATCCTCGACACCCGCACCCGCTTGGAACGCCTGTATGCGCAGCCGTTGGCCGCCGATGCAATGCGCCAGGCCAAGGCTGTCGAGTTCGAGCGTTTGCGCCGTGAGTATCGGCAGTTACGCGACAGTCAGTGGGCCGGCGACCCGCGGTATGACGCCTGGATCAATCAGCCGATGAACAATGCGCGGCTGTTGCCGTTTGGTTTGTATGACCAGTGGGTGCCAGCGTTTGCGGCGTTGTTTCGCCGGGAGGGAGGGGATTGGCTGAAGTTCTACAGTGCTGTGGAACAGTTGGGTGGGTTGCCGGTTGCGCAGCGTAAATTGGCGTTGAAGCAGTTGGTAGGCGGTGACCTTTAGGGCCTCATCGCAGCATAAGTATCTACACAACTTTGCCGCAACGCCTAGATCCAGGCAGATGGCGCAGTTGTGGCGAGCGGGCTTGCCCCGCGCTGGGCTGCGAAGCAGCCCCAACAAGCCCACCGCGTTTCTTCAGATAAACCGCGATAGGCGGGTTTAGGGCTGCTTCGCAGCCCAGCGCGGGGCAAGCCCGCTCGCCACAGGAGAGTTCGTCAGTTTCTGAAAGTTGTGTAGATACCGATGCTCATCGCAGGCAAGCCAGCTCCCACATTTGACGGTGTTCACACATCAACATGTGGGAGCGGGCTTGCCCGCGATAGCCATCTCACGCCCGCCGCAAAAACGCCTGATGCATCTCGTCCAACGTCTCAAAATGCCAGCGCGGTTCTTCGGCACTCAACTCTTCAAAACTACCAAACCCATACCCCACCGCCGCCGCATCCAGCCCATTGCTGCGCGCGCCGATCAGGTCGTGCTTGCGGTCGCCGATCATCAAGGTGCTGGCCGGATCCAGGCCTTCTTCGTGCATCAAGTGGGCGATCAATTCGACCTTGTTGGTACGGGTACCGTCGAGCTCACTGCCGTAGATCACCTTGAAGTGCTTGGCGAAATCGAAATGCCTGGCGATCTCCCGGGCAAATTCCCACGGCTTGGAGGTAGCCACATACAACTGGCGCCCCTGGCCATTCAATTCTTCGAGGAGTGGCATGACCCCGTCAAACACGCGGTTTTCATAGAGCCCGGTGACTTTGAAGCGCTCGCGGTAGAAATTCACCGCCTCCCACGCGCGGGCCTTGTCGAAGTCGTAGAACTGCATAAAGGCCTGCAGCAGCGGCGGGCCGATAAAGTGCTCGAGTTTGGTCAGGTCAGGCTCATCGATACCCAGCTTGGCCAGGGCGTACTGGATCGAACGGGTGATGCCTTCCCGTGGGTCGGTCAGGGTGCCGTCCAGGTCAAACAGGACAGTCTGGTAATCCAGGGTCATTGGTCGAATCCTTCTGCCAGGTGCAGGTCCTTGAGCTTCACGTAGTTCGCGGCGCTGTAGGTGAAAAAGGCGCGTTCCTTGTCAGTCAGCGCGCGGATTTGTTTAACCGGGCTACCCACATACAAAAAACCGCTTTCCAGTTTTTTGCCCGGCGGCACCAGGCTGCCGGCACCGATGATCACATCTTCTTCAACCACCGCGCCGTCCATCACAATGCTGCCCATGCCGATCAGGATGCGACTGCCGACGCTGCAGCCATGCAGCATGACTTTATGGGCGATGGTCACGTCGTCGCCGATCAGCAACGGGAAACCGTCCGGATTGAAAGGGCCGGCGTGGGTAATGTGCAGCACGCAGCCGTCCTGCACGCTGGTGCGCGCGCCGATGCGGATGCGGTGCATGTCGCCGCGAATCACCGTCAGCGGCCAGACCGAACTGTCTGCGCCGATTTCAACATCGCCGATCACCACCGCCGAAGCATCGACGAAAGCCCCGGCGCCGAGGGTTGGCGTGTGATTCTGATAGGTGCGAAGGGTCACGATAGCCTCTCTCTGTTTGGTTGATAGCTGCGGTGGACGTTGATTGTAATTAAGATGGCCCCATCTTTGTCTTACCTGTTTCTTCAGCCAAGGTGCCAACCGTGAGCGCGAACAACCCTCTTTTGCAGTCCTACGACCTGCCGCCGTTCTCGGCGATCCGTGCCGAGCACGTCCAACCGGCCATCGAACAGATCCTGGCCGACAACCGCGTTGCCATCGAAGGCATCCTGCAAAGCCAGGGGAAAAATCCGACCTGGGCCGGCCTGGTCCTGGCCATGGACGAACTCAACGACCGCCTGGGCGCGGCGTGGAGCCCGGTCAGCCACCTGAATGCCGTATGCAACAGCGCTGAATTGCGCCAAGCCTACGAGGCCTGCCTGCCGGCCTTGAGCGCCTACTCTACCGAGATGGGCCAGAACCGCGAGCTGTTCCAGGCGTTCGAAGCCCTGGCCAACAGCCCCGAAGCCGCCGGTTTCGATGTGGCGCAAAAAACCATCCTGGAGCACGCCCTGCGCGACTTCCGCCTGTCGGGTATCGACCTGCCGCCTGAGCAGCAGAAGCGCTACGCCGAAGTGCAAAGCAAATTGTCCGAACTGGGCAGCAAGTTCTCCAACCAGTTGCTCGACGCCACCCAGGCCTGGACCAAGCACGTCACCGACGAAGCCACCTTGGCCGGCCTGACCGATTCGGCCAAGGCGCAAATGGCTGCTGCGGCCCAGGCCAAAGGTCTTGATGGCTGGCTGATCACCCTGGAATTCCCCAGCTACTACGCGGTGATGACCTACGCCCACGACCGCGCGCTACGTGAAGAAGTCTACGCGGCCTACTGCACCCGCGCGTCGGACCAGGGCCCGAATGCCGGTCAGAACGATAACGGTCCGGTGATGGAACAGATCCTCGACCTGCGTCAGGAACTGGCCCAACTGCTCGGCTTCGCCTCCTTCTCCGAACTGAGCCTGGCCACCAAAATGGCCGAATCCAGCGACCAGGTACTGAGTTTCCTACGTGACCTGGCCAAGCGCAGCAAACCGTTCGCCACCCAGGACCTGCAGCAGCTCAAGGCCTACGCCGCCGAGCAAGGCTGCGCCGACCTGCAAAGCTGGGACAGCGGTTTCTACGGCGAAAAGCTGCGTGAACAGCGCTACAGCGTGTCCCAGGAAGCCCTGCGCGCCTACTTCCCGATCGACAAAGTGCTGGGTGGCCTGTTTGCCATTGTCCAGCGCCTGTACGGCATCGAGATCGCCGAGCAGAAAGGCTTCGATACCTGGCACCCGGATGTTCGCCTGTTCGAAATCAAGGAAAACGGCCAACACGTCGGCCGCTTCTTCTTCGACCTGTATGCCCGCGCCAACAAGCGTGGCGGTGCGTGGATGGACGGCGCCCGTGATCGCCGGCGTACCGCGGCAGGTACCCTGCAAAGCCCGGTGGCCAACCTGGTGTGCAACTTCACCCCGGCCGACAGCGGCAAGCCTGCCCTGCTGACCCACGATGAAGTCACCACCCTGTTCCACGAATTCGGCCATGGCCTGCACCACCTGCTGACCCGCGTCGAACACGCGGGCGTGTCCGGTATCAATGGCGTGGCCTGGGATGCGGTGGAGTTGCCGAGCCAGTTCATGGAGAACTGGTGCTGGGAGCCGGAAGGGCTGGCGCTGATTTCCGGTCACTATGAAAGCGGCGAAGCACTGCCCCAGGACCTGCTGCAAAAAATGCTCGCGGCGAAGAACTTCCAGTCGGGGCTGATGATGGTGCGCCAACTGGAGTTCTCGCTGTTTGACTTTGAGCTGCATGCCACCCACGGCGATGGCCGCAGCGTGGCCCAGGTACTCGAAGGCATTCGTGACGAAGTGTCCGTAATGCGTCCACCCGCCTACAACCGCTTCCCCAACAGCTTCGCGCATATCTTCGCCGGCGGTTATGCGGCGGGGTACTACAGCTACAAGTGGGCCGAAGTGTTGTCGGCGGATGCCTTCTCCAAGTTTGAAGAAGACGGCGTGCTCAACGCCGAAACCGGCCGTGCCTTCCGCGAGGCGATCCTGGCCCGAGGGGGTTCCCAGGCGCCGATGGTGTTGTTCGTCGACTTCCGCGGACGCGCACCGTCGATTGACGCACTCTTGCGCCACAGCGGCCTGAGTGAGGACGCGGCAGCATGAGTGACGGGCCTGTGATCACCAAAAAGCAATTTATCGCCGGCGCCGTGTGCCCGGCGTGCAGCGAGCCGGACAAGTTGAAGATGTGGACCGAAGACAGCGTGCCCCATCGCGAATGCGTGGCCTGCGGCTATACCGACACGCTCAACGACCAAGGTTTGTCGGTGCCCAAGGAATTGGGCACGCGGGTCAATACCTCGGCGTTGAAAGCACCCGCGGATCCCAAGGTGCAGGCGGTACAGTTCTTCCCTAATCCGAAGCTGAAAAAAGACTAAAGAAGCTTCGCCAACCACTGTAGGAGCGAGCTTGCTCGCGAAGATCGTTAACGATAACGCGTTCATTCTGAATGAACGCGGCGTCCTTGAGATTTTCGCGAGCAGGCTTGCTCCTACATTTTTTTTGCGCGCATTTCTCGATTTTCCTGGCTGAAACGATTCCTTCATTACTTAGCCTGCTATCATTTGTAACTATTCATTGCTATTAAAACGACAAGCCGCTCCACGAAGCGACTGCTCAAACCCGTGACTACATGATGAGGTGCCACCATGTCTGATCAAGATCGAGACAACCCCCGGCGTGACTTTTTGCGCAAATCCTTGACCTTGATCCCGGTGGTCACGGTTGCCAGTACCGGCCTTGGCGGCTCGATGCTGATGGCCACGCCTGAACCTGCCCAAGCCAGCCCGGCCAAGGCACCCGCCAGTGAAAAGGCCTACGAGCCCAGCTACTTCACCGCCGAGGAATGGGCGTTTATCAACGCCGCCGTCGCGCGCTTGATTCCTGCCGATGCCCAAGGCCCAGGCGCCCTGGAAGCCGGTGCGCCGCAATACATCGACCGCCAGATGAACACCCCTTACGCCAGCGGTGCCCTGTGGTTTATGCAAGGCCCATTCAACGCCGACGCGCCGCCCGAGATGGGCTGGCAGAGCAAGCTGGTGCCCAAGGAGATCTATCGCCTGGGTATTGCTGCCACGGATTCCTGGTCGAAAGCGTTCAACGGTAAAACATTTGCCGGGCAAGACAGCGCTACCCAGGATGATTTGCTGCGTCGCCTGGAGGCTGGTGGTGCGGAAACCGGCGAGCATTTCGCGGCGGTCCCACCGAAGATTTTCTTCAACTTGTTGCTGCAAAACACCAAGGAGGGGTTCTTCTGCGACCCGATCCACGGCGGCAACAAAGGCATGGTCGGCTGGACCATGATCGGCTTCCCCGGCGCCCGCGCCGATTTCATGGATTGGGTTGAACGCAACGAGCAATACCCCTTCCCGGCTGTTTCCATCCGTGGCGAGAGGGCATAAGCGTGGCGACCATCATGAAGAAAGTCGATGCAGTGATCGTTGGCTTTGGCTGGACTGGCGCGATCATGGCCAAGGAGCTGACCGAAGCAGGCTTGCACGTGGTAGCGCTGGAGCGCGGCCCGATGCAGGACACCTACCCGGACGGTAACTACCCACAGGTGATCGATGAACTGACCTACAGCGTGCGTAAAAAACTCTTCCAGGACATCTCCAAGGAAACCGTGACCATTCGCCATAGCGTGAATGACATTGCCTTGCCCAACCGGCAGTTGGGCGCGTTTTTACCGGGCAATGGCGTGGGCGGCGCGGGCCTGCACTGGTCGGGCGTGCATTTTCGGGTGGACCCTATCGAGTTGCGCATGCGCAGCCATTACGAAGAGCGCTACGGGAAAAACTTCATTCCCAAGGACATGACCATCCAGGACTTCGGCGTCAGCTACGAAGAGCTGGAACCGTTCTTTGACTACGCCGAAAAAGTCTTCGGCACCTCCGGCCAGGCCTGGACCGTAAAAGGCCAGTTGGTGGGTGAAGGCAAGGGCGGTAACCCTTATGCGCCGGATCGCTCCAGCCATTTCCCACTGGAGTCGCAGAAAAATACCTACTCGGCGCAACTGTTCCAGAAAGCTGCCGCCGATGTGGGCTACAAACCCTACAACCTGCCGTCGGCCAATACCTCGGGGCCCTACACCAACCCCTATGGCGCGCAGATGGGGCCGTGCAACTTCTGTGGTTTTTGCAGTGGGTATGTCTGCTACATGTACTCCAAGGCATCGCCCAACGTGAATATCCTGCCAGCGTTGCGCCAGGTGCCGAACTTTGAGCTGCGGCCCAATTCCCACGTGCTCAAGGTCAATCTCGACAGCACCAAGCGCAAGGCCACCGGCGTGACCTACATCGACGCCCAGGGGCGCGAGATCGAGCAACCGGCGGACCTGGTGATTCTTGGCGCCTTCCAGTTCCACAACGTGCGCCTGATGCTGCTCTCGGGCATCGGCAAGCCCTACGACCCGATCACGGGCGAAGGGGTGGTGGGCAAGAACTTCGCCTACCAGAACATGGCCACCATCAAGGCCTACTTCGATAAAGACGTGCACACCAACAACTTCATCGGCGCCGGCGGCAATGGCGTGGCGGTGGACGATTTCAACGCCGACAACTTCGACCATGGGCCCCATGGCTTTGTCGGAGGCTCGCCCATGTGGGTCAACCAGGCGGGCAGCCGACCGATTGCCGGGACCTCCAACCCACCGGGCACGCCGGCCTGGGGCAGCGCGTGGAAGCGCGCAACGGCCGATTACTACACCCACCAGGTGTCGATGGATGCCCACGGCGCCCATCAGTCCTACAGGGGTAACTACCTCGATCTGGATCCGGTTTACCGGGATGCCTACGGCCTGCCGTTGCTGCGCATGACCTTCGACTGGCAGGAAAACGACATCAAGATGAACCGCTTCATGGTCGAGAAAATGGGCAAGATCGCCGAGGCGATGAACCCCAAGGCGATTGCCGTGCTCGGCAAAAAAGTCGGCGAACACTTCAATACCGCGTCCTACCAGACCACCCACCTCAATGGTGGCGCGATCATGGGTACCGACCCGAAGACCAGCGCGTTGAATCGCTACTTGCAGTGCTGGGATGTACACAACGTGTTTGTCCCGGGCGCATCTGCTTTCCCACAAGGCCTGGGCTACAACCCTACGGGCCTGGTGGCGGCGTTGACCTACTGGTCGGCCCGAGCGATTCGCGAGCAGTACTTGAAAAACCCCGGCCCGCTGGTTCAGGCATAAGGAGCGACGACCATGAAAGCATTTGTTATCGCGACCCTGGCCTTGTTCAGCAGTTGCTCGGTGAGCGCCGCGCAAGCCGATTTGATCAAGCAAGGCGAATACCTGGCCCGCGCCGGTGACTGCGTGGCCTGCCATACGGCCAAGGGCGGCAAGCCGTTTGCCGGTGGGCTGCCGATGGAAACCCCGATCGGCGTGATTTACTCCACCAACATCACCCCGGACAAAACCGGCCTGGGGGACTACAGCTTTGAAGACTTCGACAAGGCCGTGCGCCATGGCGTCGCCAAAAGCGGTAGTACTCTTTACCCGGCGATGCCCTACCCGTCTTATGCACGTGTCAGCGAAACCGACATGCAGGCGCTGTATGCGTACTTTATGAAAGGTGTGGAACCGGTCGCCCAGGCGAACCAGGACAGTGATATTCCCTGGCCCTTGAGCATGCGCTGGCCCCTGGCGGCGTGGCGCTGGATGTTCGCGCCCGAGGTGGCGGACTATCAGGCCCCGGCCGATGCCGACCCGGTGATCAGCCGTGGCGCCTACCTGGTGGAAGGCCTGGGTCACTGCGGCGCTTGCCATACCCCGCGGGCCCTGACCATGCAGGAAAAGGCCCTGAGCGCGGCGGACGGGGCGGCGTTCCTGTCCGGCAGTGCGCCACTGGAAGGCTGGATCGCCAAAAGCCTGCGCGGCGACCACAAGGACGGCCTGGGCAGTTGGAGCGAAGAGCAGCTGGTGCAGTTTCTCAAGACCGGTCGCAGTGATCGCAGCGCGGTGTTTGGCGGTATGAGCGATGTTGTAGTCCATAGCATGCAGTACATGTCTGAAGACGACCTGACAGCTATCGCCCGTTACCTCAAGAGCCTGCCGGCAGTCGACCCCAAGGATCAGCCGCACCAATACGACAAGCAGGTGGCCGAGGCGCTGTGGAAGGGCGATGACAGCAAGCCAGGCGCCGCGGTGTACATCGACAACTGCGCGGCCTGCCACCGTACCGACGGCCATGGCTACACCCGGGTGTTCCCGGCGCTGGCGGGCAACCCGGTGTTGCAGACGGCAGATGCCACGTCGCTGATCAACATTGTGTTGAAGGGCGGCACCCTGCCGGCCACTCACGCCGCGCCATCCACCTTCACCATGCCGGCGTTTGCCTGGCGCTTGTCGGATCAGGAAGTGGCGGATGTGGTCAGCTTTATTCGTGGCAGCTGGGGTAACCAGGGCGCGCCGGTGAAGGCCGGCGAAGTCGCCGACCTGCGCAAGAGCGATCAACACAGCACCTCGGGCGACGATCTGGGGCAAGTGACCACGAGTCACTGATTCAGGCTTTGCCGCCCAACGGCACTGGTCAGATACGCTGCGCCTCGATACTGTATATAAAAACAGTATCGAGGCGCTTTCATGTCCACTCCTCTACCGCCGCGTGGGCGAGGCACCGCCACCAACCTGCACAATCGCTTCGCGCCCACGGTCAGTGTGGCCGAGGACGATGGTTGGTATCAGGAAGTGCCGCCGACCCAGGGTACCGAAGTGCGTATCGAGACAGCGAAGACCATCATCACCCGCAATACCTCGCCAGACCTGCCTTTCGATCGCTCCATCAACCCTTACCGGGGCTGTGAGCATGGTTGTATTTATTGTTATGCGCGGCCCAGCCATGCCTATTGGGACATGTCCCCGGGCCTGGACTTCGAAACCAAGCTGATCGCCAAGAGCAACGCCGCCGAGGTGCTGGAGCAGCAATTGTCCAAGCCCGGCTATGTGTGTGCGCCGATTAACCTGGGTTCCAACACGGACCCGTACCAGCCCATCGAGCGCGAGTACAAGATCACCCGGCAAACCCTGGAGGTGCTGCTGCGCTATCGTCACCCGGTGACTATCGTGACCAAGGGTTCGTTGATCCTGCGTGACCTGGACCTGCTCACGGAGCTGGCCCGCCAGCGGCTGGTAGCGGTGATGATCAGCCTTACCAGCCTGGACGATGAGCTCAAGCGCATCCTGGAGCCCCGTGCGGCGGCGCCCAAGGCGCGTTTGCGGGCGATCCGGGTGATGCGTCAGGCGGGTATCCCGGTAGGCGTGCTGTGTTCGCCGATGATTCCGATGATCAACGACAGCGAACTGGAAAGCCTGCTCGCCGAGGCCCATGCCGCCGGGGCGCAGAGCGCCGCCTATATGATGCTGCGCCTGCCCCTTGAGGTGGCGCCGCTGTTCGAGGAGTGGCTGGCGGCCCATTACCCGCAGCGGGCGGCCCATGTGATGAGCCTGGTACGCCAGGTGCGCGGGGGCGAAGTCTATGACAGCCGCTTCGGTGTACGCATGCGCGGTGAGGGGCCGTTTGCCGACCTGCTGGCGCAACGATTTGCCAAGGCGATCAAGCGCTTGGGGCTGGACCGACGGGAAGGCTTCAACCTCGATTGCAGTGCGTTCTGCCCGCCCGGCAGGCAGTTGGCTTTGTTGTAGACTGATACAAATGCGCGCACTGCCCAGCCAGGGTAGTCGCGTTTTGACATCACTGAAACCCGCGAGATAGAGCGGTTGATTCAGTTTGAGTTAAGTTTTGGCAGGTACCTTGTTCATCGAGTGACTGGTGGGTCTGCGTCGCGGCTGGTGTGGTTTTCCAATTATTGCAATGGTCGCGCGCCAAACTGAACTGCAACACTCCCCTGCTCCAACTACGAGGATGAATCATGAGTGACAAGGATAAACAGCCGTTGGCTGCGTCGGCTTCAGCCCCTCACGAGGCGGAGTCCGCCGATGCAGCGCTGCAGCACATCGTTGATGGCTTTTTGCATTTCCATAACGAGGTCTTTCCCCAGCAGGAAGAACTCTTCAAGAAACTCGCCACGGCCCAGAGCCCACGGGCGATGTTTATCACCTGCGCCGACTCGCGCATTGTTCCGGAACTGATTACCCAAAGCTCCCCGGGCGATCTGTTCGTCACCCGTAACGTAGGCAACGTCGTGCCGCCTTATGGGCAGATGAACGGCGGTGTGTCCACGGCCATCGAGTACGCGGTGCTGGCCCTGGGCGTGCAGCACATCATCGTCTGCGGCCACTCCGACTGTGGCGCGATGCGGGCGGTGCTCAATCCCCAGAGCCTGGAAAAGATGCCCACGGTCAAAGCCTGGCTGCGCCATGCCGAGGTCGCCAAGACCATGGTCCAGGACAACTGTGATTGCGCCAATGAAGGCGAAAGCATGCAGGTGCTGACCGAAGAAAACGTCATCGCCCAGTTGCAACATTTGCGCACCCACCCTTCTGTGGCTTCGCGCATGGCCAACGGTCATTTGTTTATCCATGGCTGGATCTACAACATCGAGACCAGCGAGATCAAAGCCTACGATGCGGACCAGGCCACGTTCCTGCCGCTGACCGGTTCCGGACCGATCCCTTCGGCGACGCCCAAAGCGCGCTTCTAAAACAATCCCCTGCCGGGTAATGCGATGGCTGCCATGGATGCAGCCAGGCCTTGCCACGCCCGGCGAATGCCTCGGGAGAGTCATTATGCGTGCAGCTCAATTGAAAACAGTGCTGCCACGGGAGCTGTTGGCTTCGGTGGTGGTGTTTCTGGTGGCCTTGCCACTTTGCATGGGGATCGCCATTGCTTCGGGCATGCCGCCGGCCAAGGGCCTGATCACCGGGATCATCGGTGGCCTGGTGGTGGGTTGGCTGGCCGGCTCGCCCCTGCAAGTCAGTGGCCCGGCTGCCGGCCTGGCGGTGTTGGTGTTCGAACTGGTGCGCCAGCACGGGATGCTGATGCTCGGGCCGATCCTGCTGTTGGCGGGCTTCCTGCAACTGGTGGCCGGGCGCCTGCGCCTGGGTTGCTGGTTCCGGGTGACGGCACCTGCGGTGGTCTACGGCATGCTGGCGGGGATCGGGGTGCTGATTGTCCTGTCGCAGGTGCATGTGATGCTCGATGGAGCGCCCAAGCCGTCTGGGCTGGATAACCTTGCCGGCTTCCCCGCTGCAGTGGCCCAGGCCATTCCCGGTCTCGGCTGGCAAGCCGGTCTGCTGGGGTTGTCGACGATTCTGGTGATGTGGATGTGGGATAAATTTCGTCCGCAAAAACTGCGCTTTGTACCGGGTGCGTTGCTGGGGGTGGGCTTGGCGACGGCAGCCAGCCTGATGCTGGCATTGCAGGT
The DNA here is from genome assembly GCF_009873475.1 of Pseudomonas sp. DTU12.1. Taxonomy (NCBI): domain Bacteria; kingdom Pseudomonadati; phylum Pseudomonadota; class Gammaproteobacteria; order Pseudomonadales; family Pseudomonadaceae; genus Pseudomonas; species Pseudomonas sp. DTU12.1. Next base: position 240,360 of record NZ_CP045254.1, read on the forward strand.
CAAACGCGTGGAAGTGCCGGAAAACCTCGCCGATGCCATCGACTGGCTCCGCCCCAGTGACCTGCTGAACCTGGCCGACCCCAGCCTGCTGATCGCCGCTTTCGCGGTGGCCTTTATTGCCAGTGCCGAAACCTTGCTCTCGGCGGCGGCTGTGGATCGGATGCACAACGGCCAACGCTCGGACTTCGACAAGGAATTGTCTGCCCAGGGTGTAGGCAACATGTTGTGTGGCCTGGTGGGCGCATTGCCCATGACCGGGGTGATCGTACGCAGTTCGGCCAACGTCCAGGCGGGCGCAACCACGCGTCTGTCGGCAATGTTCCATGGTCTCTGGCTGCTGGCCTTCGTGTTGCTGCTGTCGAGCGTGCTGCAAAGCATTCCGGTGGCGAGCCTGGCGGGTGTGCTGGTGTATACCGGCATCAAGTTGGTGGACCTCAAGGCGTTCCGTGGCCTGGGGCGCTATGGTCGGATGCCGATGTTCACCTACGCGGCCACGGCCCTGGCGATCATCTTGACCGACTTGCTGACCGGTGTGCTGGTGGGCTTCGGCCTGACCCTGGTGAAACTGGCGTGGAAAGCTTCACGCTTGAAAGTCAGCCTGATCGACCTGCCCCAGGACGGTGAAATGGAGTTGCGGTTGATAGGCGCGGCGACCTTTCTCAAGGTGCCCGCATTGACTCAGGTACTGGCGACAGTGCCCGCGGGAAGCACCGTGCATGTGCCGCTCAATAACCTGAGCTACGTGGATCACTCGTGCCTGGAATTGCTGGAGGAATGGGGGCGGGCCAATGCGGCCAAGGGCTCGAAGTTGGTGATCGAGGCGCGGGGGTTGAAGCGTCGGTTGGAAGGGCGGATAAGAACCACGACCCGGATCGGTTCTGCCCCGTCGGTGGGCTGACGAAACCGCATAAAAAAGTGGGAGGGGCTTGTGTGGGAGCCGGGCTTGCCCGCGATAGCAGCACCGCGGTGTAACTGATGCACCCCGGTGCCTGCATCGCGGGCAAGCCCGGCTCCCACACAAACCCCTCCCACATTTTGTTCTGTGCCAGGCCGCAACTCTAGGCCGGCTGATCCAGCTCCAACTCCACGCCCAGCTGGCGCGACAGGCAAGGCCAGCGCTTCCACGCGGCTTCCGTTGCCGGGCTCTTGAGCTGCTCGCGATAGGCCTCGACGGACTCCAGGGCAAAGCTCTCTTCATTGAGCATCTCATCCACCGCCAGGTGCACGGCTTCATCCAGCTGGTTGGCGAAATCTTCGCCGATCAACTGGTGGGCAATCACATTGGCAACGGTGGTGTCCGCCGGAATCAACGGCTGGCCGAAGTGCTTGATATACAAATCGTTCACTTCTTCCACCAGCCGGTGGGCCAGGTAGGCCTCGTCCAGCAGGCCGTTCAGGCCTTCATGGGCAGCGAGGATGGCCGGTGGCTGGAGAAAGAAATGCTCGGCGATTTTCAGCACCGGCTTGATCTGGCTTTCAATCCCTGCTTCCCGGGCCACGTCGTTGGCGGCGTCCAGCAGGTCCGGAACCTGATCGATGTAGGCGGTGACGAAGCGCGTCATCACGGCATTACGATCACCCTCGGCCAGGGAAATGGCCGAATGCAGGTGTGGTAACTGAGCGTCCAGTTGTTTAGCCAATTGGCCAGTGGATGCTTCGTGTTGATGGGCACGGGAAATCTGCTCGCGCAATGCGGCGGTGTTCATGAAAGCTCCAGGAATACGGGCGTAGGAAAGGGGATTGCATAAGGTAGCTCGTTTATACGAGCCCCTAAGACGCATTTGTCATAATTATTTCATGGTTATGCGCCGCTGTTATATCGAAATGCCATCGTTCGTCGGATAGGCCTTTAATCTGCTGGCCGGCCAGCGCCGTTCGTCTCTTTTTACTGATTTGTCCCCACACATTGCGGGGTCGCAGTCGCTGTCTATACTCGGGTTTGTACGCAATTAGCTGATGACGCCCGACTGCATTAGGCAGGCAAGGCTTGGCGGATGTAAGCAGTTTAGAAGCCGCCCCCTTGGCCGCAGGTGCAAACCGGCGGGATAACAAGAACGATAAGGGGAACCCGCAATGACGCGACATCCACATGTTTGGATGGGCTTACTCTTGTGGTCAGTATTCAGCCAGGCGCAGGCCGCCTGGACAGTGAATATGGCACCAGGGGCCACCGAAGTCAGTCACGCTGTGTTCGACCTGCACATGACCATTTTCTGGATCTGTGTGGTGATCGGCATCATCGTGTTTGGTGCCATGTTCTGGTCGATGATTGTGCATCGGCGCTCCACGGGCCAGGTGGCGGCCAAGTTCCACGAAAGTACCACGGTCGAAATTCTCTGGACCGTAGTGCCCCTGCTGATCCTCGTCGCCATGGCTATTCCCGCGACCAAGACCCTGATCAACATCTACGACAGCAGTGAATCGGATATCGATATCCAGGTCACCGGCTATCAGTGGAAGTGGCACTACAAGTACCTGGGCCAGGACGTCGAGTTCTTCAGCAACCTGGCCACCCCCGCCGAGCAGATCCAGAACAAGGCCACCAAGGGCGAACACTACCTGCTGGAAGTCGATCAGCCGCTGGTGCTGCCGGTGGGCGCCAAGGTGCGCTTTTTGGTGACCGCCGCCGACGTTATCCACTCCTGGTGGGTACCGGCGTTTGCGGTCAAGCGCGATGCCATCCCCGGCTTCGTCAACGAGGCCTGGACCCGGGTCGAGAAGCCCGGCATCTACCGTGGCCAGTGCGCAGAGCTATGCGGCAAGGACCACGGGTTCATGCCCATCGTGGTCGAGGTCAAGTCCAAGGCGGACTATGAAACCTGGCTCGGCGAGCGCAAGGAAGAAGCCGCCAAGCTCAAGGAGCTGACCTCCAAAGAGTGGACACTTGAAGAGCTGGTGGCCCGTGGCGACAAGGTCTACCACACCACTTGCGTGGCCTGTCACCAGGCCGAAGGCCAAGGCCTGCCGCCGATGTTCCCGGCGCTCAAGGGCTCGAAAATCGCCACCGGACCTGCGGCAGATCACCTGAGCATCGTCTACCACGGCAAGCCCGGGACCGCGATGGCGGCGTTCGGCAAGCAGCTGTCGGAAGTCGATATTGCGGCAGTCGTGACCTACGAGCGTAACGCCTGGGGCAACAACAAAGGCGACATGGTCACGCCTAAAGACGTGCTGGCCATCAAACAGGCGGAAAGCAAATGAACCTCTTCATTGCGTATGCCCTGACCCGCCCCGCCCATCCGCTTGCAGGAGAACGGCCATGAGCACTGTGATCGATGACCACGGTCATGCCGCTGACCACGCCCACGGCCCCGCCAAGGGCTTGATGCGCTGGGTGCTGACCACCAACCACAAAGATATCGGGACCATGTACCTGTGGTTCAGCTTCGCCATGTTCCTGCTCGGCGGCTCGTTCGCCATGGTGATCCGTGCCGAGTTGTTCCAGCCGGGGCTGCAAATCGTCGAGCCGGCGTTTTTCAACCAGATGACCACCATGCATGGCTTGATCATGGTGTTTGGCGCGGTGATGCCGGCGTTTGTCGGCCTGGCCAACTGGATGATCCCGCTGATGATCGGCGCGCCGGACATGGCCCTGCCGCGCATGAACAACTTCAGCTTCTGGCTGTTGCCGGCGGCGTTCCTGTTGCTGGTCTCGACCTTGTTCTCCCCGGGGGGCGGGCCCAACTTCGGTTGGACCTTCTATGCCCCGCTCTCCACCACCTACGCCCCGGAAAGCGTGACGTTCTTTATCTTCGCCATTCACCTGATGGGGATCAGTTCGATCATGGGCGCGATCAACGTGGTCGCCACCATCCTCAACCTGCGTGCCCCGGGCATGACCCTGATGAAGATGCCGCTGTTCGTCTGGACCTGGCTGATCACCGCGTTCCTGCTGATCGCGGTGATGCCGGTACTGGCCGGTTGCGTGACCATGATGCTGATGGATATCCACTTCGGCACCAGCTTCTTCAGCGCTGCCGGCGGCGGTGACCCGGTATTGTTCCAGCATGTGTTCTGGTTCTTCGGCCATCCCGAGGTGTACATCATGATCCTGCCGGCCTTTGGTGCCGTCAGCTCGATCATCCCGACCTTCTCGCGCAAGCCGCTGTTCGGCTACACCTCGATGGTCTACGCCACCGCGAGTATCGCGTTCCTGTCGTTTATCGTGTGGGCGCACCACATGTTCGTGGTGGGTATTCCGTTGGTGGGTGAGTTGTTCTTCATGTACGCCACCCTGCTGATCGCCGTGCCCACCGGGGTCAAGGTGTTCAACTGGGTCAGCACCATGTGGCAAGGTTCGTTGACCTTCGAGACGCCCATGCTGTTTGCCGTGGCCTTCGTGATCCTGTTCACCATCGGCGGCTTTTCCGGGCTGATGCTGGCCATTGCGCCGGCGGATTTCCAGTACCACGACACCTACTTTGTGGTGGCGCATTTCCATTACGTACTGGTGCCCGGGGCGATCTTCGGGATCTTCGCCTCGGCCTACTACTGGCTGCCGAAATGGACCGGCCATATGTACGACGAAACCCTGGGCAAGCTGCATTTCTGGCTGTCGTTCGTGGGGATGAACATGGCGTTCTTCCCGATGCACTTCGTCGGGCTGGCCGGCATGCCGCGCCGGGTGCCGGACTACAACCTGCAGTTCGCCGACTTCAATATGGTGTCGTCGATTGGCGCCTTCATGTTCGGTGCCACGCAGATTTTCTTCCTGTTTATCGTGATCAAGTGCATCCGTGGCGGTAAGCCGGCGCCGGCCAAGCCGTGGGATGGTGCCGAAGGGCTGGAGTGGAGCATTCCTTCGCCAGCGCCGTACCACACCTTCACCACGCCGCCGGAGGTCAAATGAACAGCGGGTCTGTAGGCGCGAGCTTGCTCGCGAAGGGCGTGAGCGATAACGCGGGTTGCCTGGATAAACGCGGCGCGCTGTGGTTTTTCGCGAGCAAGCTCGCTCCTACAGAACCGTCACGCGGGGGTGGGCGCCATGGCTGATTCCGTGCCCCTCAACCGCCTGGTCACGCGCCTGCTGATCCTGGTGCTGGCGATGTTCGCCTTTGGCTTCGCCCTGGTGCCGATCTACGACGTGATGTGCAAGGCCTTCGGCATCAACGGCAAGACTGCCGGGCAGTACGAAGGCTCACAGGTAGTCGATCCGTCGCGCCAGGTGCGGGTGCAGTTTCTGTCGACCAATGCCATCGATATGGTCTGGGAATTCCACTCCAAGGCCGACGAAATCGTGGTCAACCCTGGCGCGGTCAACGAGATGGTGTTCGTAGCCTTCAACCCCAGCGACAAGCCGATGACGGCCCAGGCGATCCCGAGCATTTCCCCGGCCGAAGCGGCGATGTACTTCCACAAGACCGAGTGTTTTTGCTTCACCCAGCAAGTGCTGCAGCCGGGGGAGCGCATCGAGATGCCGGTGCGCTTCATTGTCGACCGCGACATGCCCAAGGATGTGAAGCATTTGACCCTGGCGTACACGCTGTTCGATATCACTGCGCGCCAACCGCCCGTGGCTGTCCATACCGGCGGCTAGGCGTGCCTGCGGGCTCGATTAGGAGAACGGATACATGTCGACTCATGATACGTACTACGTACCAGCGCAAAGCAAGTGGCCAATAATTGCCACGTTTGGGCTGCTGATCACCGTGTATGGCCTGGGCGTGTGGTTCAACGACCTCAAGGCTGCGCGCCCGGAATCCCACGGGCCTCTGATCTTTTTCGTGGGCAGCCTGCTGTTGGCCTACATGATGTTTGGCTGGTTCGGCGCGGTGATCAAGGAAAGCCGCGCCGGGTTGTACAGCGCACAGATGGACCGCTCGTTTCGCTGGGGCATGACCTGGTTCATCTTTTCAGAGGTGATGTTCTTTATCGCCTTCTTCGGTGCGCTGTTCTATGTGCGGCATATGTCGGCGCCGTGGCTGGCCGGGGAAGGCTCCAAGGGCATTGCGCACATGCTGTGGCCGAATTTCGAGTTCGCCTGGCCGTTGCTCAACAACCCCGACCCCAAGCTGTTCCCGGCGCCGGAAGGCACCATCAGCCCGTGGGGCTTGCCGCTGGTCAACACCATCTTGCTGGTGAGTTCCAGCGTGACCATCACCATCGCCCACCACGCCCTGCGCAAGGGGCATCGCGGCGCGCTGAAAATCTGGTTGGCGCTCACCGTGTTGCTGGGGGTGGCGTTCCTGGGGTTCCAGGCCGAGGAATATATCCACGCCTACAAAGAGCTGGGCCTGACCCTGGGCTCGGGGGTGTATGGCGCGACTTTCTTCATGTTGACCGGCTTTCACGGCGCCCACGTGACCATCGGCACGATCATTTTGTTCGTGATGCTGATGCGCATCCTAAAGGGGCATTTCAATGCCGAGCACCAGTTCGGCTTCGAGGCGGCCAGTTGGTATTGGCACTTTGTGGATGTGGTGTGGATCGGTTTGTTTTTCTTCGTCTACGTGCTGTAGCGACTTACCAGGGCGCGTGGGAAACCAGCTGGCCGCTGAAGAACCCCCAGGTGATCAACGCCAGGGTCATCACGGCCAGCACCACGCGCACGGTCAAGGCAGTGACAAGGCGATTGGAGTGGCCTTCGTCCTTGACCAGAAAGAACAAGCCACTGAACAGGCTCACAACGGTAGCGATCAGCATCAGGGCAATAGCGGCTTTGAGCATGGTCAGGCTCCAGGGCTGTTTTTTTGAGGGGCGGGCAATGAGATTCAGTATAGCCAGCGCAGCACCCACCTTTGCGGCAACGCCATGAAACCCTTTCGCCCCGGGATTGCGCCGACGCTGGTGGTGCTCGTGCTGCTGCCGCTGATGGTGTTCCTGGGTTTCTGGCAACTGTCCCGTGGCCAGGAAAAACAGGCGCTGCTGCAGAGTTATGCCGAGCGCCGGGCGGCGCCGCCTATCAGTGTTGAACAGTTGGATGGGGTGGCTGACCCAGCCTTTCGCCGGGTGCAGTTGCGCGGGCAGCTCGATGCCGGGCACAGCGTGCTGCTGGATAACCGCATGCGTGACGGCAAGGCCGGCGTCGAGTTGCTGCAACCCTTTCATGACCAGGCCAGCGGCCAGTGGCTGTTGCTCAATCGCGGCTGGCTGGCGTGGCCGGATCGACGCACGCCGCCGGCCTTCACCACGCCCGACCAGCCTTTGAATATCAATGCCTGGGTGTATGTCGCGCCGGGCGAGACGTTCCAGCTGCATGCCGACCCGGCAGTCGCGCAATGGCCGCGTTTGCTGACGGCGCTGCATCCACAGGCGCTGTGGGCCGAGTTGGACCGCAGCGGGTTTGCCTTTGAGCTGCGGGCCGAAGCCGGCCCTGCGACCTATGAAACCCAGTGGCCGGTAGTGGCCATGGGGCCGGAAAAACACTTGGGGTATGCCGTGCAGTGGTTCGCCATGGCGCTGGCGCTGCTGGGCCTTTACCTCTACCTCGGATGGCACAACGCAAGGGAGAAGCACCATGGGAGCGGCCATGAATCCACTCAACATGTCTGACACGCCAGCGGCGCCCAACCGGCGCAAGGGGCGCTGGCAACTGATCCTGATCCTGCTGATGGTGATCGGCCCGATGGTGCTGGCGACCCTGATGTACAAGTTGCAGTTCTGGGTGCCGGACAACCGCAGTGATCACGGCGAGATGATCGGCAATGGCCAGACCCGCGCCGATATCGGCGTGCAGGCCGACGAGCAGCGCTGGCAATTGCTGGTGACCGCCCCCGCAGCCTGCGCCGCCGATTGCCAGCAATTGGTCTACCTCGCGCGCCAACTGCAGATCGGCCTGGGCCGTGATGCGTCCCGCGCCAGCCATGCCCTGGCCAGTGCGCAGCCGCTTAGTGCCGAATACGAGACCAAGCTGAAAGCGGAGTATCCGCAGTTGCAGCGTTTGCCCCTGGACCTGCCGACCTTCAAGCAAAACGCTGCCGCGCCCGGCGATGCCCAACTGTGGATCGTCGACCCCCACGGCAACCTGGTGCTGCGCTATGACGCGCGGGTCAAGGGCAAGGATCTGCTCAACGACCTGCGCCATCTGCTGAAACTGTCGAATATCGGATAAGGGCATCGTCATGGCCAAACCTGGATTTCGCCTCGCGCTGTTTGCCACCCTGCTGGCGCTGATTGTCGTGTTGCTCGGCGCCTACACCCGCCTGACCCATGCCGGCCTCGGTTGCCCGGACTGGCCGGGTTGCTACGGCTTTATCAGCGTGCCTAAAAGCGAGGCCCAGTTGGCCCATGCCGAGCTGCATTTCCCGGATACGCCGGTGGAGGCCGACAAAGGCTGGAACGAGATGATCCACCGCTACGCCGCAGGCACCCTTGGGCTGCTGATCACGTTGCTGGCCGCTCGCGCCTGGACCCATCGCCGGCACTCGGGGCAACCCTTGAAGCTGCCGCTGTTCCTGCTGGCGGTGGTGTTCGCCCAGGCGGCCTTTGGCATGTGGACGGTGACGCTCAAGCTCTGGCCGCAGGTGGTCACCGGGCATTTGCTCGGCGGGTTTGCGACGTTGAGCCTGCTGTTTTTGCTGACCCTGCGTTTGTCCGGGGTGTTGCCGGCGCTGATCGTGCCCAGGCGCTTGCAGTACTGGGCCACGGCGGGCCTGGTGATGGTGATCGGGCAGGTGGCGCTGGGTGGTTGGGTCAGCTCCAACTATGCGGCGGTGGCCTGTATCGACTTGCCGACGTGCCATGGCGAGTGGTGGCCGGCGGCGGACTTTGCCAATGGCTTTCACCTGACCCAGCATATCGGCCCCAACTATCTGGGCGGGCAACTGGACAGCGACGCACGCACGGCGATTCACCTGACCCATCGCATAGGCGCGCTGGCGGTCACCGTGGTGCTGCTGGGGCTGGCCTGGCAGCTCAAGGCGGTGGGCATGACGCGCCTCGCCGGGTTGCTGCTGGTGGCGCTCGCCTTGCAGATCGGCCTGGGCCTGAGCAATGTGTACTTTCATTTGCCGCTGCCGGTTGCGGTCGCCCATAACGCCGGCGGTGCAGCGCTGCTGCTGACCCTGGTGCTGGTCAATTACCACGCCCGTACCAGCCTGGTGCGGGTCCGCCATCAAGTGCCGTTCGGTTGGCGCTTCAGCCCGCGCAAACACGTTTCGGGCCTGATCACCCTTAAAGGAGAGATGCCATGGCGACCTTGATTGGCGAGCGTCACAGCCAGGCGATCTGGCGTGACTATCTGGAGCTGACCAAGCCCAAGGTGGTGGTGCTGATGCTGATCACCTCGCTGGTGGGCATGTTTCTCGCCACTCGCGCCGGTGTGCCGTGGACGGTGCTGATCTTCGGCAACCTGGGGATTGCCCTGTGCGCTGGTGGCGCAGCGGCGGTGAACCATGTGGTGGACCGGCGTATTGATGCGCTGATGGCGCGTACTCACAAGCGGCCGTTGGCCGAAGGCCGGGTGTCCCCGGTCGCCGCGCTGACATTTGCCCTGGCGCTGGCGGTGGCCGGGCTGGGCTTGTTGCTGGCCTTTACCAACCCGTTGGCGGCCTGGCTGACGCTGGCCTCGTTGCTGGGCTATGCGGTGATCTACACCGGCTTCCTCAAGCGCGCGACGCCGCAGAACATCGTGATCGGCGGCCTGGCCGGTGCGGCGCCGCCGTTACTCGGTTGGGTGGCGGTCACCGGCCATGTGAGTGCCGAGCCATTGCTGCTGGTGCTGATCATCTTTGCCTGGACCCCACCGCACTTCTGGGCCCTGGCCATTCATCGCAAGGAGGAGTACGCCAAGGCCGATATCCCGATGCTGCCGGTGACCCACGGCGAGCACTACACCAAGGTGCATATCCTGCTCTACACCTTCGCGCTGCTGGCGGTGAGCCTGATGCCCTATGTGATCCATATGAGCGGGCTGTTGTACCTGGGCTGTGCACTGGTTCTGGGCGCACGCTTTCTGCAATGGGCCTGGGTGCTGTACCGTGGCAGTCGGCCGCACGCGGCGATCAATACCTTCAAGTACTCTATCTGGTACCTGTTCCTGCTATTTATCGCCCTGCTCGTAGACCACTACTTATTGTTGAACCTATGACTCGAACTCAAAAAACTGTCTTCATCCTGGTGGCCATCGTGGCGTTGGTCATGGGCCTGACCGTCAATAAAGTACTGTCCGGCAAGGGCCAGGGCGACCCTACGGCATTGATCGACGCGGGCATTATCCTGCTGCCGCAAAGCCGCCAGCTGCCGCCGGTGACCATGACCAACCAGGACGGCCAGCCGGTGCTGGTCAACGAGTTGAAGGGCAAGTGGAGTGTGCTGTTCTTCGGCTACACCTTCTGCCCGGACATCTGCCCGACCACCCTCGCCCAGCTGCGCCAGATCAAGAGCGAGCTGCCCAAGGACGTAGTGGATAAGCTGCAGGTGATCCTGGTCAGCGTTGACCCCCATCGCGATACCCCGACGCAGCTCAAGCAATACCTGGGCTACTTCGATCCGCAATTTGCAGGCCTGACCGGCGCGAATGTGGAGGATGTGCAGAAGGTGTCGAATGCGGTGAGCATTCCGTTCATTCCGGCCGATACCAGCAAGCCGAACTACACCGTCGATCACAGCGGCAACCTGGCCTTGATCGGCCCGGATGGCACCCAGCGTGGGTTTATCCGTGCGCCGTTGAACAACCAGAAGCTGGTGGCGCAGTTGCCGGGGTTGTTGCAGCGCAACTAGTTCTGGAGTAAATCCAGCCGACAACCCAGATCAACTGTGGGAGCTGGCTTGCCTGCGATAGCGTCAGGTCAGCCAGCCTTTTGGTCGCTGATCCACCGCTATCGCAGGCAAGCCAGCTCCCACATTCGATCTCCAGTGTTTTGGCGATCGTGCTCGATCAGAACGCCGGCAGAATTGCGCCTTTGTACTTCTCGTTGATGAATTTCTTCACCTCGGGAGTGTGCAGGGCTTTGACCAGTTTCTGCACTGCGTCCGAATCCTTGTTGTCCTCGCGGGTCACCAGGATGTTGACGTAAGGCGAGTCGTTGCCTTCGATCGCCAGGGCATCCTTGGCAGGGTCCAGCTTGGCTTCCAGGGCGTAGTTGGTGTTGATCAGCGCCAGGTCGACCTGGGTCAGCACGCGTGGCAGGGTGGCGGCTTCCAGTTCGCGGAATTTCAGGCCCTTTTCATTGCCGGTGATGTCCTTGATGGTCGACAGAATATCGGTCGGGTCCTTCAAGGTGATCAGGCCCTTGCTGGCCAGCAGCAACAGCGCGCGGCCGCCGTTGGTGGCGTCGTTGGGGATGACCACGTTGGCACCGTCCGGCAGCTCGGCCAGGGTCTTGTACTTGCTGGAGTACGCGCCCAGGGGCTCCAGGTGCACGCGGGCCACACTCACCAGGTGAGTGCCCTTGGCCTTGTTGAACTCATCCAGGTACGGCTTGTGCTGGAAGAAGTTGGCATCCAGGCGCTTCTCGGCCACTTGTACGTTCGGCTGCACGTAGTCGGTGAACACCTTGACCTTCAAGTCCACGCCTTGTGCGGCCAGGGCCGGCTTCACGAACTCAAGGATCTCAGCGTGGGGCACCGGCGTGGCGGCGACCGTCAGGGTCTCGTCGGCATGGGCGGAAAACGCGGCAACCGCGGCGAAAGCAACCAGTAGTTTTTTCATCCAACAAGCTCCTTGTTCGGGCATCTGCCGGCGGGCGCCGGTAATGGCCGTTATTTTCGAGAGTAGTGTGTCACCAGCTTATCGCCGATGGTTTGCAGAATTTGCACCAGCACAATCAACATCACCACGGTGACGACCATCACGTCATCCTGGAAACGCTGGTACCCATAACGGATCGCCAGGTCGCCCAGGCCGCCGGCACCTACTACGCCGGCCATGGCGGTGTAGCCCACCAGGGCAATGGCGGTCACGGTGATTGCCGCAATGATGCCCGGCTTTGCCTCGGGCAGCAGCGCCTTGGTGATGATCTGCCGGGTGGTCGCGCCCATGGCCTGGGTCGCCTCGATGATGCCGCGATCGACCTCGCGCAGGGCGGTTTCCACCAGCCGGGCGAAGAACGTCGAAGCGCCCACCACCAGCGGCGGAATCGCACCGGCCACGCCAAGCGACGTGCCCGTGAGGAATACCGTCGTCGGGATCATCACAATCAGCAGAATGATAAACGGCAAGGAGCGGATGGCGTTGACCACGAAGGCCAGGGCGGCATAGGTGGTTTTCTGCTCCAGCAACTGGCGTGGGCTGAACAGAAACAGCAGGATGCCCAGCGGCAGGCCCACCAGTACGGTGAAAAACAGCGAGGTGCTGAGCATCAGCATGGTGTCGCTGGTGGCTACCCAGATATCAGCCCAGTCGACGTTGTCGAAGTAATGCAGTAACACGTCCATTAACGCAGGACCTCCATGTGCACATCGGCTGCGGTAAAGCGTGCGAATGCCGCTTCCATGTCACCGCCGGTGATGGCCAGGGTCAGTTGCCCGTAAGGGGTATCTTTTATGTGGTCGATGCGACCGGCCAGGATGCTGTAGTCCACACCCGTTTCGCGGGCGACGGTACCCAGCAGGGGCGCGTAGGTCGCTTCGCCCTGGAACGTCAGGCGCACGATGCGGCCTGGTACATGGGCGAAGACATCGCGCTGCTCGCCTTCATCGACCTGCTCGGCTTCCTGCACGAACCGTTTGGTGGTTGCGTGCGTGGGGTGCAGGAACACCTGGGCGACCGGGCCTTGCTCGACGATCACACCGGCATCCATCACCGCGACCTGGTCGCAGACACGACGGATCACGTCCATCTCGTGGGTGATTAACACGATCGTCAGGTTCAGCTCGCGGTTGATCTCGGCCAGCAGTTGCAGGACCGAGGCAGTGGTCTGCGGGTCAAGGGCGCTGGTGGCTTCGTCGCACAGCAGGATTTTTGGCTTGGTGGCCAGGGCGCGGGCGATGCCGACGCGCTGCTTCTGGCCACCGGACAACTGCGCCGGGTACTTCTTGGCATGGTCGGACAGGCCAACCCGGTCCAGCAGTTCGGCCACGCGCGCATCGATCTCGCGGCGCGACAACTCACCGGCCAGGGCCAGCGGCAGCGCGACGTTGTCGGCGACGGTCTTGGAGGCCAGCAGGTTGAAGTGCTGGAAGATCATCCCGACCTGCTGCCGGAAACGGCGCAGGCCATTGGCATCCAGGGCGGTGACTTCTTCGCCGTCGACCTTGATCTGGCCGCCCGAAGGTTCTTCCAGGCGGTTTATCAGGCGCAGCAGAGTACTTTTTCCCGCACCAGAGTGGCCAATCAGGCCGAACACCTGGCCGTTCTCGACGCGCAGGCTGGTGGGGTGCAGGGCGGGGATATCCTTACCGGCGACCCGGTAGGTTTTATGGACGTTATGAAACTCGATCACGTAGCGAACCTTGTGGGGCGCATTGAAAAGGGATCAGCGGTTAGCCGGGCGCGCATTTTAGCCTGTCCATCTAGTGTTTCTTAGCATTTATTTCGTATTCAACCAGCGATTTGGCAATAACGCGATCAAAGGTCATAAAAAAGGAACGGTCAAAAACCGTGTCAGTCACTACTTAAGCAACTCGATTTCCCGGGTGCCGTGCCCGGGGTTTTGCTCAAACGAGCCAGGGACCGCTCTGGCCTACGCAAACGAGGAGTTTTGTCTGATGAGTACCAAGAAACCCGCCCAGGCGCCCAAGAGCGAGCTTGCTGGCACCGATACCCTGGACCGTGGCAACACCAATGCCAAGCTGCAAAGCCTGGAAAAATCCCGCTCGGATGCCACTGGCCAGGCACTGCGCACCAATCAGGGGGTGAAAATCTCCGACAACCAGAACACCTTGAAAGCCGGCGCACGCGGGCCTTCGCTGCTGGAAGATTTCATCATGCGTGAAAAGATCACGCACTTTGACCACGAGCGGATCCCGGAGCGCATCGTGCACGCCCGCGGCACTGGCGCCCATGGCTACTTCCAGACCTATGAAAACCACTCGGCGCTGACCAAGGCGGGTTTTTTGCGTGACCCTGGCCATAAAACCCCGGTGTTCACGCGTTTTTCCACGGTGCAGGGCCCACGTGGTTCGGGCGATACGGTGCGTGACGTGCGTGGTTTTGCCGTGAAGTTCTTCACCGAAGAAGGCAACTTCGACCTGGTGGGCAACAACATGCCGGTATTTTTCATTCAGGACGCGATTAAGTTTCCTGACTTCGTGCATGCGGTAAAACCTGAGCCGCACAACGAAATTCCTACCGGCGGCTCGGCCCACGACACGTTCTGGGATTTTGTCTCGCTGCAGCCGGAATCGGCGCACATGGTGATCTGGGCGATGTCCGACCGCGCCATCCCAAAAAGCCTGCGCAGCATGCAGGGTTTTGGTGTGCATACGTTCCGCTTGGTCAATGCCGAGGGTAAGTCCAACTTCGTCAAATTCCACTGGCGGCCGACGGCGGGCACCTGTTCCCTGGTGTGGGACGAAGCGCAGAAACTGGCGGGTAAAGATACCGATTACCACCGTCGCGACCTGTGGGACGCCATCGAGATGGGCGATTACCCGGAGTGGGAACTGGGGGTGCAGATTATTCCCGAGGATAAAGAGCATGCCTTCGACTTCGATATCCTCGACCCGACCAAGCTGATTCCCGAAGAATTGGTGCCCATCACCCCGTTGGGCAAGATGGTGCTCAACCGCAACCCGGATAACTTTTTCGCGGAAGTCGAGCAGGTCGCCTTCTGCCCAGGCCATATCGTGCCGGGTATCGACTTCTCCAATGACCCACTGCTGCAAGGTCGGTTGTTTTCCTACACCGACACGCAGATCAGCCGTCTGGGTGGCCCGAACTTTCACCAGTTGCCGATCAACCAACCGGTGACGCCACTGCATAACAACCAGCGCGATGCCATGCACCGCAGCACCATCGACAAAGGCCGTGCGGCTTACGAGCCGAACTCCATTGACGGCGGCTGGCCGAAGGAAACGCCTCCGGCCGCGCAGGACGGCGGTTTCGAATCTTACCCGGAGCGCATCGACGCGCACAAAATCCGCGAGCGCAGTGAGTCATTCAGCGATCACTTTTCCCAGGCGCGCCTGTTTTTCAACAGCATGAGCAAGCACGAGCAGGAGCACATCATCGCGGCCTACAGCTTTGAGCTGGGCAAGGTCGAGCGTGAGTTTATCCGGGCGCGCCAGGTCAACGAGATCCTGGCCAACATCGACCTGGAGCTGGCCAAGCGCGTGGCGCAGAACCTGGGCCTGCCGGTGCCGAAAAAAGGCACCGTGCCAGTGCGCAAGACCGCGCCAGAGCGCTCGCCGGCCTTGAGCCAGGCCAACCTGCTGCCAGGGGGTATCAAGACGCGCAAGGTGGCGATCCTGGCGGCCAATGGTGTTGATGGTGCAGCCATCGCAGCGTTGAAAAAGGCGCTGGCCGCAGAAGGGGCCCATGCCAAATTGCTTGGGCCGACCTCGGCGCCGGTAACCACGGCCGATGGCAAGAGCCTGGCGGTGGATGCCTCGATGGAAGGTTTGCCGTCAGTGGCATTCGACGCGGTGTTTGTGCCGGGTGGGGCGAAGTCGATCCAGGCATTGAGCGGCGATGGTGTGGCGTTGCACTACCTGCTGGAGGCCTACAAGCATTTGAAGGCGATTGCCTTGGCCGGTGAGGCGAAGCAGTTGTTGGCGGTGTTGAAGCTGGAGGCGGATGCGGGCTTGATTGTTGGCGGGGATGCCAAGGCGTTGAAGGCGTTTATTGCGGCAATTGCCCAGCATCGGGTTTGGGAGCGCGAGCCTCGGGCCAAGGCGGTTCCAGCTTAAGTTTTTGGTTGTTTGATAGGGCGCCATCGCGGGCAAGCCCGCTCCCACATTTGAAATGTATTCCAATGTGGGAGCGGGCTTGCCCGCGATTGGCGTCAGTCGGCTTTACGCGGAATCAGCACAACCTGCGCCGGAATATGCTTGAGGATCTGCCGGTGAATCTTCAGGTCATACCCTGAATCTATCCGCTTCACTCGTTTGCTCAGCAGCGTGTTCAGCCACGGGTAATCCTCGGTGCGCGGCACCTGGATGCTCACATCACACTGGTAATTCACCACGTCGGTGGCGATGGCATCCAGTTGATGGCGCAATTGCTGAATATCCGTGAGGTTCAGCGCAACCGTGGTGCTTTCGGCGGCGGGGTCGATGACCTTGGCCGGTGGCTTGGCTTCGGCGGCCTTGAGGGCGGCTTCGGCTTTATCCAGCTCGGCTTTGCGCGCGTGAGCGATGGCGCTATTGACTCCGCCCGTCAGCGCCGGCGCCTTGGGCATCAAGGCCCGGGCACGGCTCAAGGCAGTGGCGGCGGCGTTGACATCACCTTTTTGCAGGACGATCTGGCTACGCTGCAGATAGGCTTCGGCCAACTGGCGCTGATAAGGCTCCAGCGCCGGATCGTCGGGCGATTGGGCCTGCAGGGCGGCGAGTTGGTCTTCGGCGGTGGCCAGCTCGCTGCTGGCCAGGTTTTGTTCCAGCTGTGCAATGGCCGCAGCGCGCGCGTCCGGAACCTCGGGGGCGACGGGCGGGGTGCTTTGGCAGGCGCCCAGCAGCAGGGAAAATGCGGCAAGGAGCAGATAACGGGAGGTGAACGGCTTCATTCCTGCGACTCTCTAATTGCGCAAAAAGCGAGCAAGTCTACACCCCTCGACGGGGCAGGACAAAACTCAGCAGAAACAGTGCGGCGGCCGTGACCACAATCGACGGCCCGGCCGGGGTGTCCTTGAACCAGGACAGCGCCAGGCCACCACACACGGCAAGCATCCCCAGCAAACTGGCGCCGACCGCCATCTGTTCCGGTGAGCGTGCATGACGCTGGGCGGCGGCGGCGGGGATGATCAACAGCGACGTGATCAACAATACGCCGACAATCTTCATTGCGACAGCAATCACCACGGCGATCAGCAACATCAGGGTCATGCGCAGCGCCGGCACGGGCAAACCTTCGACGGTGGCCAGTTGTTCGTGCACGGTAATTGCCAGCAGCGGTCGCCACAGGGCCACCAGCAGGATCAATACCGCCGCGCTGCCGCCGAGAATCCAGGCCAGGTCCGTGGGGCTGATCGCCAGCAGGTCGCCGAACAGGTAGGCCATCAGGTCGATACGCACTTCATGCATAAAGCTCAGGACCACCAGGCCCAGGGACAGGGTGCTGGGTGCGAGGATCCCCAGCAGCGTGTCCGAAGCCAGGGGCTGGCGCTGTTGCAGGGTCACCAGCAGCACGGCGAGCAGCAGGCAGCCAACGGTCACGGCGATGGTCGGGCTGACGTCCAGCAAAAAGCCCAGGGCTACGCCGAGCAGGGCCGCGTGGGACAAGGTGTCGCCAAAGTAGGCCATGCGCCGCCAGACCACGAACGAACCCAGCGGGCCCGCCACCAGCGCCAAAGCCAAGCCTGCAAGCAGGGCGTAGAGCAGAAAATCAGCCATGCTTGCAGCTATCTCCGTGGACGTGGGTATGGGGAGCCGGATCGGCAACCACGGCGCCATGCAGGTCATGGGCGTGGTCGTGATGGTGGTGGTAAATCGCCAGGCTCTGGGCGTTCTTGCCGAACAATTCGACGAAGGCCGGGTCGCCGCTGACCTGCTCCGGATGGCCGGAGCAGCAGACGTGGCGGTTGAGGCATACCACCTGGTCGGTGGTGCTCATTACCAGGTGCAGGTCGTGGGAGACCATCAGCACGCCACAGCCGTGACGGTCGCGCAGGCGGGTAATCAGGCTGTAGAGCTCGGCCTGGCCGGCCACATCGACGCCCTGTACCGGCTCATCGAGCACCAGCAGTTCGGGTTCGCGCAGCAGGGCACGGGCCAGCAGGACGCGCTGCATTTCGCCACCGGAGATGCTTTGTACCGGGCTGTCGATGACCTGCTCGGCCCCGACTTCCTTGAGCGCAGCCAGGGCGCGGGCGCGATCCACGCCGGGTACCAGGCGCAAAAAGCGCAGCACTGAAAGCGGCAAGGTCGGGTCGACGTGCAGTTTCTGCGGCATATAGCCGATGCGCAGCTTGGGCTTGCGCCAGACACTGCCGCTGTCGGGCTTGAGCAGGCCCAGCACGGCACGCACCAGGGTGGTCTTGCCGGCGCCGTTGGGGCCGATCAGGGTAACGATCTGCCCCGGTTCGACGCTCAGGTGAATGTTGTCCAGCACGTTCTGGCCGGCGAACGTGACGCCGACCTGCTCCAGGCGGATTAGCGCAGTGCTCATCAAGCCCCCTGGCAGCCCGAGCAGATGCCTACTACTTCGACGGTCTGCCCTTCGACTCGGAAGCCCACATCGCCGGCACTCTTGATGATCGCGTCGCTGATGCTTTTTTGTTCAAGCTCGATGGCGGCGTGGCATTCACGGCAGATCAGGAACTGGCCCTGGTGCGCGTGTTCCGGGTGGTTGCAGCCGACAAAGGCATTTAATGAGGCGATACGGTGTACCAGGCCATTTTCCAGCAGGAAGTCCAGCGCACGGTACACCGTCGGCGGCGCGGCGCGGCGGCCATCCTGCTCGCTGAGTACGCCGAGAATGTCGTAGGCACCCAGGGGTTTGTGGCTCTGCCACACCAGTTCCAGCACCCGCCGGCGCAGGGCCGTCAGGCGCAGGCCTTGGCGTGCGCACAGGGCGTCGGCCTCTGACAGTGCGTTGTGGACGCAGTGAGAGTGGTCGTGGGGACGGCTGGCAAGCGGTGTTTTAGGCATGAGCGGCGACAGATATTTGTGAGAGACGTTATTATGTTACCCGTTCCTGCTGACTTGAGTGCTCATCGTGTCCCGACTTTTTGCCGTTTTTGTCGTATTTGTCACCAGTTTATGGATTGCCGGGGCTGCCCAGGCCGAGGTTCGGGTGCTGACCAGCATCAAGCCCTTGCAGCTGATTGCCGCCGCTGTGCAGGACGGGGTGGCGGTTCCAGAGGTGTTATTGCCGCCGGGAGCCTCGCCCCATAACTATGCATTGCGACCATCCGACGTACGGCGTGTGCAATCGGTGGATCTGCTGTACTGGATCGGTCCGGACATGGAAGGCTTCCTGCCTCGGGTGCTCAAGGGCCGCAGCTTGCCGACAGTCGCGGTGCAGGAGTTGCCGGGGCTCAAACTGCGTCATTTCGCCGAAGATAATCACTCCCATGGCGAAAAAGCCGCCGACCATGATCACGATCATCGTCCGGGAAGCCTGGATGCTCACCTGTGGTTGTCACCGGTCAATGCGCGGGTGATTGCTACAAAAATGGCAGCGGACTTGAGCGCGGCCGATCCGGCCAACGCGGCGCGCTACCAGAGCAACCTGCAGGGGTTCAACGCTCGCCTGGATGCCCTGGATGTGCGCCTCAAGGCGCGCCTGGCGGGTATCGCCGGCAAACCTTACTTCGTGTTCCACGAAGCCTTCGACTACTTTGAAGATGCCTATGGCCTCAAGCATACCGGCGTATTCAGCGTGGCCGCCGAAGTGCAACCCGGCGCCCAGCATGTGGCGGCGATGCGCACGCGCTTGCAGGAAGTGGGCAAGACCTGTGTGTTCAGCGAGCCGCCATTGCGCCCGCGCCTGGCCGAGACCCTGGTGGCAGGCCTGCCGGTGAAACTGGCGGAATTGGATGCCCTGGGCGGCTACACCCCGGCAACCGCTCAAGGCTATGAACAGTTGCTGGAAAAGCTGGGCAATAATTTGGCAGGGTGCCTGGAGTCACTGTAGGCACAGCGCCAAACCAATGTGGGAGCGGGCTTGCTCGCGAATGCGGTGTGTCAGTCACCCGCTACTTGGCTGACACACCGCATTCGCGAGCAAGCCCGCTCCCACATTTAGAGGGCGAGCGGCAGCTGGATCGCAACGTTCTGGCGCTGCTCCAGCCGTTGCTGGAACTCCACGGGGTCGTGAATCAACACGTCCTGCCCGGCAAATGTCTCGGCTGCAATCAGGCGTGACAGCCAGAACCGCACACAGGCCACGCGCAACATCGTCGGCCACAGTTCGGCTTCCCCGGTGCTGAACGGCCGCAGTGCCGCGTAGGCCCCCAGCAATGCCCGGGCGCGGTGGCCGTCAATCACCCCAGCTTCGTCCGAGCACCAGTCATTCAGGGCAATCGCCACGTCGTACAGCATCGGGCCGGAGCACGCGTTGTAGAAGTCGATCAGCCCGGTCAGGTGGGTGCCTTCGAACATTGCGTTGTCGCGAAACAGGTCGGCGTGAATGTTGGCGCGGGGCAGCGTGAGGATGTGTGCCTTGTGCTGCTGGATTTCATCCAGGGCCGCTTGCAGCAGGCGCTGTTGCTCAGCATCGAGGTGCGAGATCAGTTGCGCACCTTCGTCGAGCATCCAATCCAGCCCGCGATCGGTCTTGCGCTCCAGCACCTTGTCGCCCTGGGTGGCCAGGTGCAGGTGAGCGAGCAACTCACCCACTTGCACGCAATGCTGGGCGTTGGCGTGCTTGATGTGCTTGCCGGCAAGGCGCGGTTGCAGCAGCGCCGGCTTGCCTGCCAATTCGCGCAGGGCCACGCCGTCGGTGGTGCGCAGGGCGTAAGGCACCGGCAGGTCGGCGTCGTGGAGTACGTCCAGCAGTTCGATGAAGAACGGCATTTCGTCCACGGGGCCGCGCTCAACCAGGGTCAGGACAAATTCGCCCTGCTCCAGGCTGATAAAGAAGTTGGTGTTTTCGCTACCCGCGGCAATCCCCTGGAAATCGAGCAGGCGGCCGAGCCCATAAGGGGCGAGAAAGGTTTCCAGCTCGGGCCGAGCCAGGGGGGTGAACACAGACATGGTTAAAACTGCCATTACGGGCGCCGCGGGCCGCAGCGCCGATTGAAATTAAGAAATCATTTCCATTCGAAGATCTTCCATGAAGGGATCAGCATATCCGGCTGGTCCGAGCGGATGAAGTTTGCATCGGTTCCGTCCGCGCGCACCAGGAAATACGGGGGCGCGCCTTTCGGGGTTACCTTGATCGCATACAGGAAGCCATTTTGACGGTATTCCTGGATGGTCTTGTCGCCTTCCGTGCGAATGGTGACTTGCGGGTCCCCCGAGGGAGCGTCGTCTGCCGCCATGGCAGCCATCGGAGCGAGTGCAATCAAGCCGGTCAACAGCAGGCGATTGAATGTGCGCATGATAACCTTGTCCCTTTGTTGTCATTGGTCCGGCTATTCTAGCGCCTGACCCGCCGAAAAGGTTGATCCTGCTCATGAGCCAAGCCCCCCTCGTCCTGGTGGACGGTTCTTCATATCTGTACCGCGCCTTCCACGCGCTGCCGCCGCTGACCACGTCCAAAGGCCTGCCGACCGGTGCGGTCAAGGGCGTGCTGAACATGCTCAAAAGCCTGCGCAAGCAGTACCCGGACAGCCCGTTCGCGGTGGTGTTCGACGCCAAGGGTGGGACATTTCGCGATGATATGTACGCCGAATACAAAGCCAACCGCCCGAGCATGCCCGATGACATGCGCGTGCAGATCGAGCCGCTGCACCAGAGCGTAATTGCCCTGGGCTTCCCGCTGCTGTGCGTCGAAGGCGTTGAAGCGGACGACGTGATCGGCACCCTGGCCCGCAGCAGCGCGGCCGCTGACCGCCCGGTGGTGATCTCTACCGGCGACAAGGACATGGCTCAATTGGTCGATGGGCACATTACCTTGGTCAACACCATGACCGGTAGTGCGATGGACATCGACGGCGTTAAGGAGAAATTCGGCGTCGCTCCCGAGCAGATCATCGATTATCTGGCGCTGATGGGCGATTCCTCCGACAACATCCCAGGCGTTCCGGGGATTGGTCCTAAGACTGCTTCTGGTTTGCTGGTGGGTGTGAACGGCGGCTTGAAAGAGCTTTACGAGCAGCTCGATATTGTTCCGACCTTGCCGATCCGTGGGGCCAAGACCCTGCCGGCCAAGTTGGAAGAACATAAAGAGATGGCATTCCTGTCCTATCAGTTGGCGACCATCAAGGTCGACGTGCCTCTGGATGTTGGGCTGGAAGACTTGCACTTGATCGAACCTGATCGTGAAAAGCTGCTGGAGCTGTACACCCTGCTGGAGTTCAAGAGTTGGATCGATGAGATTCAGCGCGATGCCAAGCGGGTCGAGCTTAAGGCTGCTGCCGACGTAGCACCGGTGCAGTCTTCGGCTGAGCCTGAGGCCGCAGAGACGCTGGTGCCGGTCCAAGCGCAGTACGAAACCATCCTCGACCAGGCCCGTTTTGACGTGTGGTTGAAGAAACTCAATGACGCCAAGCTGATTGCCTTCGATACCGAAACCACCGGCGTCGATGCCCAGCAGGCGCAACTGGTGGGGGTTTCGTTCGCCGTACAGGCCAATGAAGCGGCCTACATCCCGCTGACCCATTCCTACATCGGCGTACCTGAGCAACTGGACCGCGATACGGTACTGCTGGCCTTGAAGCCGCTGCTGGAAGACCCGCAAAAGCTCAAGGTGGGCCAGCACGCCAAGTTCGACATGAATATCCTGGCCAATTGCGCCATCGGCGGCGACCCGGCACACGGCATCACCGTGCGCGGCATCGCGTTCGACACCATGCTTGAATCCTACGTGCTGAACTCCACCGCGACCCGCCACGACATGGATAGCCTGGCCAAAAAGTATCTGGAGCATGACACCGTCAGTTTCCAGGACATTGCCGGCAAAGGCGCCAAGCAACTGACCTTCGACCAGATTCCTCTGGAGCAGGCCGGCCCTTACGCCGCCGAAGACGCCGATGTGACCCTGCGTCTGCACCTGGCACTGCACGCACAACTCGCGGCACTGCCGAGCCTGGCCAGTGTGCTGACGGATATCGAGATGCCATTGGTGCCGGTACTGGCACGCATCGAGCGTCAGGGCGCCTTGGTGGATGCCGCGCTGTTGGGCGTGCAGAGCATCGAGCTGGGCAACAAGATGGTGGACCTGGAGCGCCAGGCGTATGAGATCGCCGGCGAGGAGTTCAACCTGGGTTCACCCAAGCAGTTGGGGGCGATCCTCTACGAAAAGCTCGGTCTGCCCGTGTTGAAGAAAACCGGCAAGGGCCAGGCCTCGACCGCCGAAGAAGTGCTGGCCAAGCTGGCCGAAGATGACTATCCGCTGCCCAGGGTGCTGATGCAGTACCGCAGCATGAGCAAACTCAAAAGCACCTACACCGACCGCTTGCCAGAGCAGATCAACCCGCGTACCGGGCGGATCCATACCTCTTACCACCAGGCCGTGGCAGCCACCGGGCGCTTGTCGTCCAGTGATCCGAACCTGCAGAACATCCCGGTGCGCACCGCCGAAGGCCGGCGGATCCGCCAGGCATTCGTCGCGCCCAAGGGCTACAAGTTGCTGGCGGCGGACTATTCGCAGATCGAACTGCGGATCATGGCGCACTTGTCCAAGGACGAGGGCTTGCTGAACGCGTTCCGCGACAACCTCGATGTGCACACGGCCACGGCGGCCGAGGTGTTCAAGGTCGAGTTGGGCAAGGTCACGTCCGATCAGCGCCGCAGCGCCAAGGCGATCAACTTCGGCCTGATCTACGGTATGGGCGCGCAGAAGCTGGGCAAGGATATCGGTGTCGATACCAAGACCGCCAAGGCTTATATCGATGTGTACTTCGCCCGCTACCCAGGCGTGCGCGAGTATATGGAGCGCACCCGCGCCCAGGCTTCCGATCAGGGTTACGTGGAAACCCTGTTCGGGCGCCGGCTGTACCTGCCGGACATCCACTCCAACAAACCCCAGGAGCGCGCGGGCGCCGAACGTACCGCGATCAACGCGCCGATGCAGGGCACGGCCGCCGATATCATCAAGAAAGCGATGGTCAAGGTCGACAACTGGCTGACGGAGTCGGGGCTGGACGCCAAGGTCATCCTGCAGGTGCACGATGAATTGGTGGTCGAGGTCCGTGAAGACCTGGTGGCCGAAGTCAGCGAGAAGATTCGTGAGCACATGAGTGGTGCTGCGAAACTGGATGTGCCGCTGCTGGTTGAGGTTGGGTTGGGTAACAACTGGGACGAAGCCCACTGATCACAGGGCGTTGCTGCGGCATCAAGTCGCAGCAACGCCTATAGATCGGAAACTGCCGACAGTTATTTCCAATAGTTTTTCCGGGCACCGGAACTTAACCCATGAAAAGTCACTCAGAGTTACTGAATGGGTGGTGAAGCCCTTCAATGCTCCTATGTTGTGTTAAGTGTTGGCAGATATCTGGACCCCGCCCTAGCGGTCCGGAGTACTTAGATCCCGAACTTCCCCTCCCCATACGAAGTTCGGGATTTTTTTTGCCCGCAACAAAGTCACTCGGCGATTTCTGCGCCCTTGTCAGGCAATTCCATCCAGCCTGCCAGTACGGTATAGGCGTCTTCCAGGCCCATGCGCTTGGGCGCCGAGAAGAGCTGGATCGTGATCGCATCACCCCAACCCTTACGGATTTCGGCCTGCACTTTGAGCAAGGTGTTCTTGGCGGCGCCGTAGGTCAGCTTGTCGGCCTTGGTCAGCAAAATGTGCATCGGCATGCCGCTGGCAACCGCCCAATCGAGCATCAGCAGGTCGAAATCGGTCATTGGATGACGGATGTCCATCATCAGGATCAGACCTTTCAGGCTTTCGCGGCCACCCAGGTAGGCTTCCAGGTGACGCTGCCAGTGCAGCTTCAGTGGGATAGGTACTTTCGCGTAACCGTAGCCCGGCAGGTCGACCAGACGCCGATCATCGTCTAGCTTGAAGAAGTTGAGGAGCTGTGTGCGACCTGGGGTTTTCGAGGTACGAGCCAGGCTGGCATGGGTCAGGGTGTTGAGTGCGCTGGACTTGCCAGCGTTGGAGCGCCCGGCGAAGGCCACTTCAAAGCCTTCGTCGTCGGGGCATTGGTCGACTTTGGCGGCGCTGAGCATGAAGGTGGACTGTTGGCACAGACCGAGGATGGGGTTCTTGAGTTGCATGGGATTTCCGATGTGGGCGGTGCCGGGAATGGGTGCGGCAAGTAGTGTCGTTCCCGTTTCAGTAGCGCCAGTATATAATGCCGCAGATTTTGTGTGTGCTTTGTCCCAGCGAAGGATGAAGTTCACGGGAGCGATAGACCTTTATTGCGCATTAGAACGCATAACGCTTCCAAACCCTGAAAAGGTCGACGTATGACCAAGTGGCTGCTAGCTGTCGGTGTCCTGGTACCACTTTACAGTGCGCAGGCTACACAGGATCCGGAAGCTATGTACAACCGCGTTTGCGCGGCTTGCCATGCCGGACAGCTGCCAACGGCCCCCGAGCGGGGTGACCAGGCAGCCTGGGCGCCGAGACTGGCGCAAGGCATGGATACGCTGGTGCAGCACGTGACCCAGGGTTTCAAGGCGATGCCGCCGCGTGGTTTGTGCATGGAATGCCGTGCCGAGGATTACCAGGCCATCATTATTTTGATGAGCGAGTAGACCCGGTTCATAACTCTATAACCTTTAGCCGTAATTGGATTAGCTGATGAACAAATTGATCGTGAGTCTGCTGTTGACCTTGGGCATCACTGGTGTTGCCCATGCTGCAGGTGACGCTACTGCTGGCCAGACAAAGGCCGCTGTATGTGGTGCCTGCCATGGACCGGACGGCAACAGCCCGGCGCCCAACTTTCCAAAGCTGGCGGGCCAGGGTGAGAGATACCTGAAGAAGCAGATGCACGACATCAAGGATGGCAAGCGAACGGTCCTGGAAATGACCGGCATGCTGACCAACCTCACCGATCAGGATCTGGATGATATCGCCGCATATTTCGCCAGCCAGACCGGCAGTGTGGGTGCTGCCGATAAAGCGTTGGTCGAGCGCGGCGAAGCACTCTTCCGTGGCGGCAACCTGGAAAAAGGCCTGCCTGCCTGTACCGGCTGCCACTCCCCGGATGGTTCGGGTAACGCTGCAGCAGGCTTCCCGCACCTGGGCGGCCAGCACGCCCAGTACATTGCCAAGCAACTGACGGATTTCCGTAAGGAAGACCCTAAAGTCGGTCGCAGCAACGATGGCGATGCCATGACCATGCGCACCATCGCCCGCAAACTGAGCGACGAAGACATTGCTGCGGTATCCAGCTACATCCAGGGCCTGCATAAGTAAGGCGCGGATGGCCTGACGTTGCCTGGGCAACGTTAACGCTCGATTAATCTGTCGATGCAAGCATAAAAAGGGTGGCTTAGGCCGCCCTTTTTTGTGGTCGCTACCGTTACACTAACGAACTCATGCCCGTGTAGACCTGTCATAAAAAAGGTCGCGCGAGGCGACTTTATTTGTCCAGGAGTAAAGCATGCGTAATCTGATCCTCAGCGCCGCTCTCGTCAGTGCCAGCCTGTTCGGCATGACCGCCCAAGCCGCCGACGTGCCGCTTGAAGCGGGTAAGACCTATGTTGAATTGGCCAATCCGGTACCGGTTGCGGTGCCGGGCAAGATCGAAGTCGTAGAGCTGTTCTGGTATGGCTGCCCGCATTGCTATTCCTTTGAGCCAACCATCAATCCCTGGGCCGAGAAGCTGCCGTCGGACGTGAACTTCAAGCGCATTCCTGCCATGTTCGGCGGTCCTTGGGACGCCCACGGCCAGATGTTCCTGACCCTGGAAGCCATGGGTGTAGAGCACAAGGTCCACAATGCCGTGTTCGAAGCTATCCAGAAGGATCGCAAGCCGCTGACCAAGCCTGATCAAATGGCCGACTTCCTCGCCACCCAGGGCGTAGACAAGGACAAGTTCCTCGCCACGTTCAACTCCTTCGCTATCCAGGGCCAGATCAAGCAGGCCAAGGAACTCGCGCAGAAATACGGCGTGCAAGGCGTTCCAACCCTGATCGTCAACGGCAAATACCGCTTTGACCTCGGCTCTACCGGTGGTCCTGAAGCGACCCTCAACGTTGCCGACCAGTTGATCGCCAAAGAGCGCGCAGCCAAGTAAGGGGCTCGCCATGCGTCGCTGGGGTACAGAACGCGTCGTTGGCCTGCATGATCCGCAGGTCAACGAACACCATCTCACGTCCACCGGCCTGCCGGCGGACAGCCGGCTGCGCTTGCTGAGCTTCAATATCCAGGTTGGCATCAGCACCGAGAAGTACCGTCATTACCTGACCCGTGGCTGGCAGCATTTGCTGCCCCACACGGGGCGGGCCGGCAATCTGCAAAAGATTGGCGACCTGCTCGGTGACTTCGACCTGGTGGCGCTGCAGGAGGCCGATGGCGGCAGCCTGCGTTCGGGCTACATCAATCAAGTCGAGCATCTGGCCCAGCTCGGTGCATTCCCCTACTGGTACCAGCAACTCAATCGCAACCTCGGTCGTTTGGGCCAGCACAGCAATGGGGTGCTCAGCCGCTTGAAGCCGTGGGCGATCGAGGATCACCCGCTGCCCGGCCCAAAAGGGCGTGGGGCAATTCTCGTGCGTTTTGGCGAAGGGCCCGAGGCGCTCGTGGTGGTCATGATGCACCTGGCGCTGGGGGCGCGTACCCGGACCATGCAGTTGGCCTATATCCGTGAGCTGATTGGCGATTACAAACACCAGGTGCTGATGGGGGATATGAACACCCACGCCAGTGACCTGTTGGAGAATTCTCCGTTGCGCGACCTCGGGCTGCTGGCGCCACAGGTCGAAGCCACTTTCCCCAGCTGGCGCCCGCAACGTTGTCTTGACCACATCCTGTTAAGCCCGACCTTGACCCTGGAAAGCGTGCAGGTACTGGCCCAGCCCATTTCCGATCACCTGCCGGTCGCGGTAGAGATTCGTCTGCCGGGTTCGCTCACGGCTGATGCATTACCCGCGTTGAGCCCCGGCCCTCGCGGATCCCTTGCATGAGCGACGAAGCCCAGCGCTGGAAAGAGAAATACCTGTTAAGCATCGAGCAACAAGAAAAGCTCGAACGCCGTTGGGCTGCGCGCCTCGACTTGCTGCGCCGTGGGCTGGTGCGCAGCACGCTGGCGGCCGAAGGCACGGACCGGGCGGTCGACCAGTGTATGAAAGAGATGCGCGATGTGGTGCGCAGCGATGACATGGACGCCGCGCTCGCCGCCCTGTTGCCACGCCTGGAAAAGGCCGTACTGGACTCCGAGCAGCGCCGTGAAACGCGGGTTGATCAGATCAGTACGGCGCTGACCGCGCTGGTTGCGCAACTGCAGGCGCTGCCCTTGCCGCGGGAAGTCAGCCGCCCGCTGAAGAGTTTCGCCAAGCAGTTGGACAGCCGCGTCGGCCAGGCGCGGGAAATCCCCCTGCTGCTCAGTGAGTTGAGCGGGCTTCAAGGGCAGGCCCTGAGTAATCTTGAGTCGGATGACGAACCTGCTCGGCCAGGCTTGTTGCAGCGCCTGTTTGGTGGCAAGGAGGCGGGTACGGAGGTAGCGCCGGTTGAGCCTGCTGTTCCCCCGGTCTCCCGGCCCGCCCCTGCGGTAGAAATCAGTCCGGCCGCCCAGGCCGTTGAGGATGCGCCCGAGCTGGCACAGGCGCTGCGTGCTTTTGCACCTCAAGCACAGGCACCGCAGCAGCCAGTGCCGGAGGCTGCGCCTGCGGCGCTGACCGTTGCGCCCGAGATTGATGTCGAGGAGCGCGTGGCAGCACCGCCGCAGGCTGCTACGACCCGGTTATTGCCCGTTGAGATGCCTGCCGCGGCCTTGGAAACACAGGAGCCGCGCCAGCCCGCCGAAGTCATTCTCGCCCCGCCGCCTGAACTTGCGCTTGCAGTGGTTGCGGCGCCCCAGGCCCTGCCAGAGGCGCCGCAACCGACGGCGATCGGCAGCCTGTCGTTGCCGCCGGTGCTGGAGGATGAATCGGCAGAGGTTGACCCCGACGCGATGGATGGCGAGGTGCTGTACGCCCTGCCCGACTCGCCTGAGCCATCCTACAGTTCCGTCGCCAAGCATATCGAAGACACCCTGCTCGGCCTGTTGGGCGACCTCGACCTGCCCGAGCACCATCGACCCCAGGCCGAAGCCATGCGCGAACGCTTGGCCCATGGGTTGAACTGGTACGAACTGCTGCCGATCCTCGATGACCTGGCGGTATTGATGCTGGCTATTACCGATAGCGGCCAGCATGAATTCGAGGCCTACCTCAAGCGTCTCAACGAGCGGCTGGAGGCCTTCCAGAGCAATCTGCAAGCGGCCAGCGACGGGCACGCCGACAGCCGCAGCGCCGCGCGCGAGATGGATACGCAAATCCGTGAGCAGATGGATGGCTTGCAAAGCAGTGTCCAGGAAGCGGCTGACCTCGATGACCTCAAGCAAGTGTTGGAGAGTCATCTTGAGGGGCTGCTGGGCGCGATGGACGAGCATCAAAAGCAGCGTGACCAGCGCGAACATGAAGTGGCCGCACGGCTGCAGGGCTTGGCCGAGCGCGTGGCGAGCATGGAGCAGGAGGCCCAGGGTTATCGTGATCATCTCGAGGTCCAGCGCCAGAAAGCGCTGATCGACCCGCTCACCGGCTTGCCCAATCGTGCGGCCTGGAGCGAACGCCTGGAGTACGAGGTCAATACCTGGCATCAACAGGGCAACAGTCTGTCACTGGCGATGCTGGACCTTGACCACTTCAAGCGCATCAACGACAGCTACGGCCATTTGGCGGGCGACAAGGTGTTGAAGATCATCGCCAATGTATTGAACAAACGCCTGCGGCCGACGGATTTCATCGCGCGGTTTGGCGGTGAGGAGTTTGTCCTGCTGATGCCGGATTCGGCGCTGGGCGATGCGCTGGAACTGGGCGAGCGCCTGCGTGCAGCGATCGAGGCGTGCCCGTTTCACTTCAAGGGCGAGCGGGTGACCATCACCATGTCCATCGGCATGGCGCAGTTTCAGCCGGGCGAGCGCAGCGACCTGGCACTCAAGCGTGCAGACGAAGCCTTGTATCGGGCCAAGGC
The DNA here is from genome assembly GCF_009873475.1 of Pseudomonas sp. DTU12.1. Lineage (NCBI taxonomy): Bacteria > Pseudomonadati > Pseudomonadota > Gammaproteobacteria > Pseudomonadales > Pseudomonadaceae > Pseudomonas > Pseudomonas sp. DTU12.1. Next base: position 270,079 of record NZ_CP045254.1, read on the forward strand.
GGCGGGACGCAATCAGGTGCAGGCGGCCTGAAAAGTTGTTCCATTTTGTAAGCCTGCCGCTGAACGGCAAACGGTACGTTACACTGTTGCATTATCGTCTTTAGCGTACTGTCTGTTGCCATGAAATTTCTCGTTGCTGCTCTTCTGTCCCTCACCCTCGCCGGCTGTGCGAGTGGCCCGCGTCTGGATACCACCCACCCTTCGGTGAACTTCGATAACCGTATCCAGTTCGTCGTGCTGCACTACACCGCGACCAACCTTCAAGGTTCGCTGGCGCTATTGACCAAAGGCCAGGTCAGCAGCCACTACCTGATTGGCGACGACGCCCGTGCGACCATCTATAAACTGGTGGATGAGGACAAGCGCTCCTGGCATGCCGGGGAAAGTGAATGGATGGGGCGTACCTGGCTCAACTCCAGCTCCATTGGTATCGAGATCGTCAACCCGGGCTACCGCGATACGCCCACCGGGCGCGTCTGGTATCCCTACTCCGAAGCGCAGGTCCAGTCCCTGGTGACCTTGCTCAAGGACATCAGCCAGCGCAACCGGATCAACCCTAAGTTCATTATTGGGCATAGCGATATCGCCCCCGGTCGTAAACTTGATCCGGGCCCCTTGTTCCCGTGGAAGCGCCTGGCGGATGAAGGCTTGGGGGTCTGGCCCGAGGCCCAGGCGGTCGCGCGGTATCAGGCCGAGTACGCCAGGCAACTGCCAAGCATTACCTGGTTCCAGGAAGAGTTGGCACGCCTGGGGTATTCCACGCCGCAGACCGGCGAGCTGGATGTGGCGACTCGGCGTGTGCTAGCCGCGTTCCAGATGCGCTTCCGGCCGGCCCTGTACGACGGCACGCCGGATGCGCAAAGCGCAGCGATCCTGCGGGTGTTGAACCACCGCTAAGTGGGGTTGTTGACTAGGGGGTTAGTCCCTCGCTGTGCTGCGTAGCGCCCCAAACCGGCCAACTCACCGACCTTATTGGGGCCGCTACGCGGCCCAGCGCGGGGCAAGCCCGCTCGCCACAAGAGGAGCTTTGGCCGGCGGGCACGGTAAATGTGGCGAGGGGGCTTGTCCCCCGTTGGGCTGCGTAGCAGCCCTAAGCCCGCCTCCCACGACAGGCTCTTAGTTACAACGGTAACGCCATATAGAACTGCGTACCCTGCCCCGGCCTGGAATAGACTCCCATGCGGCCACCGTGCAACTGCACGATCTCCTTGCACAGCGCCAGCCCCAGGCCGGCGCCGCCTTTCTTGCGGCCTACCTGGACAAAAGGCTCGAAAATCCGACCCTGCTGGCCGTAGGCGATGCCTTCGCCGTTGTCTTCGACGCTGATGATCAGCCGTTCGCCATGGCGCCGCGCCTGCAGGCGAATCTGCCCGCCTTCGCTGGTATGGCGCAGGGCATTGCCGAGCAGGTTGTCCAGGACCCGCTCCAATTGCGCTTGGTCGGCATGCAACCTGGGCAGTTGCGCTTGCGCTTCTACCAGCAGGTCGATGTTTTGCGCATTCGCCAGTTCAGCAAAGCGCGCACGGGCATGTTCAAGAAGATCATTGATGTCGCAAGGCGCCAGGGTGAGTTTTTGCAGGCCGTTCTGGTAGCGGGAAAAGTTGAGCAGGTCGTTGATCAACTGCATCAGGCGCTGCATTTCTTCGTTGACCGTATTCAACAGGTCGGCTTCGCGAGACTCAGGAGGGAATTTCGCCCGTTCCTGGAACAGGCCGAACGCCATATGCATACCGGTGACTGGCGTACGCAACTCATGGGAAGCACGCAGCACAAATTCGCTGCGCACCCGTTCGAAGGCCCGCTGTTCGGTAACGTCATGCAACACCATCACGGCGCCGAGAATATGCCCTTGGTGGTGGCTGACGGGCGTCATGCTGTAGGTCAACAGGCGTGATTCACCCTCGACTTCCACTTCCAGGTCGTCAGGTGCGTGTTCCAGGTTGCCGCCACGCAGCACCAGGTGCAGTTGCTCATCCAGTTCGGGCCGTTGCAACGCTTCACCCAGGCCTTGCCCCAGGCGGCTCTCGTCCCAGCCCAACTGGCGCTGGGCGACCGGGTTGAGATGCTCCAGGCGCCCTTGGCGGTCGATCATCAGCAAACCGTCGTCGATGCTGTCGAGTACAGCCTGCAGGCGTTGCTGGCCGGCGAGCAATTCGTCGACATTGGTTGCCTGATGTTGACGCAGGGCTTCGGCCATGATGCCGAAGCGCCGGGTCAGTTGGTTCATTTCGGCCGCCGAAGAAATCGGCAAGGTGACATCAAAATTTCCTTGGCCGATTTTATCGGCCGCCTTGGCCAGGGCTTCGATGGGCCCGCCAAAGCGCCGGGCAATGCCATGGGCGGTGATGAAGCCGATGATCAGCACCGCCAGGCCCACCAGCCCGAGCAGCCCGGCAATCCACAGGGCGCGTTCGCGAGACTGGCTTTCGGTGTCGTTGATGTTTTCCAGTGCTCTTTTATGTTCGCTGATCAGGCCATTGCGCAAGACGTTGAAGCTGGTGGTGAGTTTTTCGTTATTGCGCAGGGACGGCGGCGTACTTTCGTTTTCTTCGAACGCTTCAAGGAAAGTCAGGTAATCGGCCTTGGCTTGAGAGAAACCGCCGACCCTGGCGACACTCATTTCGTGGGCGACGCCCTCGTCCAACAGCTTGAAGTATTGCTGCTTGGCCTTGTTCAGCGCCACCGGGTCTGGGGTGTCGTGAAGCATCAGAATCAGTTGGTCACCCAGGCTCTGGCGCAGCTTGAGCCCCAGATCCAGGGTGATGAAGTTGCTGCGGATCAGGGATTCCTGGGTCTTGGCCATTTGCATGACACTCACCAGCCCCAGCAGCAACCCGAGCAGCGCCACGGTGATCAGCGCAGAAATGCTCAGGAACAGCCGCGTGCGCAGTTTCATCGCCAGCTTCATAAGGTACAGCTCACAGGTTGTATTGCTTGCGTTTGCGATACAGCGTCGACGCATCGATGCCCAAGGTCTTGGCTGCCTGGTCCAGGGTGTCGCTGGTGGCCAGGACGGCGCCGATATGGGCCTTTTCCAGCTCATCCAGGCTCAGCGCCGCACCGATGCGCGGTGCATTATTGGTCGGCTGCTCGGCCATACCCAGATGGCTGATTTCGACCTTCTCCTGGGCACAGATGATGCTCGCGCGCTCCACCACGTTGCGCAGTTCGCGGATATTGCCCGGCCAACGGTAGTTCAGCAGTGCTTCGCGGGCCTCGTCGCTGAAGCCGCGAGCTGGCCGCGCGTACTCTTTGACGAAGCGCGCGAGGAAGCGGTCGGCGAGGGCGAGGATATCTTCGCTACGTTCACGCAGGGGTGGCAGGTGCAGCGTGATGACGTTGAGGCGATACAGCAAGTCTTCGCGAAAACGCCCGTCGCGCACCATGTCTTCCAGGTTCAGGTTGGTCGCCGCCAGGATACGTACATCGGCGCGGCGGGTGACCGGGTCGCCGACCCGCTCATATTCCTTGTCCTGAATAAAACGCAGCAACTTGGGTTGCAATGTCAGGGGAAAGTCGCCGATCTCGTCGAGGAACAGCGTGCCGCCGTCGGCCTGGTTGACCCGGCCCAGGGTGCTTTCGCTAGCGCCGGTAAAGGCCCCTCGGCTGTGGCCGAACAGCTCGCTTTCCATCAGTTCGGCGGTCAGGGATGGGCAGTTGATGGTGACGCAGGACTTCTTCGCCCTTTTGCTCCAGCCGTGAATAGCCCGGGCCAGCTCACCTTTACCGGTGCCGGACTCGCCGAGGATCAGGATATTGGCGTCGGTGCCGGCCACTTGGCGGGCGGTCTCCAGCACCACCATCATCGACGGGCTATGGGAGTCGAGGCCATCCTTGGGCTGGCGCACTTCGCCTTCCAGCGCTTCCAGGCGTGCCGACAACTGACGCACCTCGAGCTGCTTGGCGGTGGCCAGGCGCAGTTGGTCCGGGCTGCAAGGCTTGACCAGGTAATCGGCCGCGCCTGCCTGGATCGCATCCACGGCCGTATCCACGGCCGAATGAGCGGTGACGATCACTACGCGCATCCAGGGCGCCTGGATACGCATCTGCGCCAGTACATCCAGACCATTGTCCTCGCCCAGGCGCAGGTCCAGGAAGCACAGGTCGAAGACCTGGCGTTGCAGCAGGGCATCGGCTTGGGCCGCGCTGTTGGCGGTGGCCACGGTATAGCCTTCATCTTCCAGGCAGTAACGGAAGGTGCGGAGGATTGCGGACTCGTCGTCCACTAAAAGAATGCGGCCTTGAAGTTCCTTGGCTGATTCCATCTGTCCCGCGCTCCTTAAGTAAAAATGATTGATCTTGGTTAGTCCCGGAATAATCGGGCAAGTTGCATGGTTTATTCTGATTGATTCAAAGCCCAATCGCGCAGCTATCTGAGACCGTTCCTACTTACATGCCTAGGCAGCGTGTTTTTCACCCTTCTTGACCCTTCGGCAGTCCTGCAGCCCGCTCTGATCCCTTGAACCGACCACTGACCATCGTGCATTTCGCACGGTGAGGATAGGCGCATCGTGCAGGATGCTGCTGGGAAGAAACCGATCAATATTGCAAATACCTGATTTTATTGATGTTTATCTGATTAAAAAACTGGCATGCACTCTGCAATACCTCTCCTACAAGCGTGATAACGAACAAAACAACATGCGGGAGATATTCAGGATGACTCGCCAAAGCCTCAAGCCATTGCGTGTATCGCCACTGCGCCTTCAACAGGGGCTGTTCGCCAGCCTCGCCTTGATGGTGACCTTGATCGGTGGTCAGCAATTGCAACATTGGCAGCAGAGCCAACAGTCCGCCCCGCAGTTCGAGCGCGCACCCATGACGCAGACCCATTTCCGTTCCGTTGGCAGCAGCAGCGCTGAAGTCACCGCTCCACGCATGATGGCGGTTGAACAGGACATCGCCCTGTACGACGAACCGATCCAGGAACGCTGGGTGTTCTAGGCACGAACCTGGCGCCCCGTTGGGTGCGACAGGATGGCTACACAGCAGTCACTTCTATAGACGCATGAGGAGAATCACCATGTTGAGTTGGGCAATCACATTCCTGATCATTGCCATTGTGGCTGCAGTCCTGGGCTTCGGTGGTATCGCGGGCACCGCTACGGGTATCGCCAAGATTCTCTTTGTCGTTTTCCTGGTGATGTTCATCGCTTCCTTCTTCTTTGGCCGCCGCGGTCGAGGCTGAACATGGCCAACTTGTCTTTCAAAACCCTTGCTGCCGCCCTGCTGTTGGGCGGCAGTGGCTTGGCCATGGCCGCCAATGACGGCCAGGCGCGGGCCAATGAGCTGCTCAATGCCGACCCGCAGTATCGCGAAACCTGGCAGGGCGTGGTCAAGAAGGAAGAGCGTCTGCCTGAATGGGTGATCAACCTGTCGGGCATGTCTGAGCAAATGAACGCAGTAACGGAAGACGGTGACGGGTATTTGGTAGGGCCGCTGTGTGAAACGGCCGACACCTGCCTTAATAAACGTCTGATCGTCGCGTTCAGCATGGATAAGGACGATGCCTACGCGATGTTGGTCGAAGTTCCTGCCGGGCTTCCGGCGGACAAGTCGCCAACACGGCATGCGGACTATCGCTTCATCGGTAAGCCCGATGAAGGCATGCAGAAGTTGCTGATGGAGCAACTGAAGAAAGATCCGAATTGGTACTAGGCCCCTCTGCGGGCCTCGCCAACATGGAACCAGGCCAACTGCCTGTTTCCGTTTGCACCGCCGCCTGATGACGGTGCATGACCAGGGGGCCGGGTTGCTCTGATCAAGGTGGATCGGCGTGACCTACGGGTACAGGGAGTGCCTGCGCAAGGGCCGGGTCAGGAGAAAAGCTGCGACGCAAGTCCGCAGGCAGTTATGGCCTGACGGACTTGCGGCGAGCTTGATAGTCATCACTAGGCGCTTATGCCGCCTATAGCTGCAAAATTCCCTTCTGCTTCAACATAACCGTTTCGCGGTGTTACATCGCGACCATCTATCGAGAAAGTTTGTCTTCGGCCAGACGTGTTTTTCGATGGTATGCGTAGGAATTTGCACGAGTTTTTTCCAGCCGACAAAAAAGCCTAACGTCCCTAGGCGAGCCTGAAATGGCCGGTTAACGGCATGTATGCCTGACAAAATGTCGCATTCGAACTGACCAAACAGACAGTTTTATTTGCAAAAACTCATGCCGATTCGGCATGGGGTAGGCGTTTACGGCATTAGACTATGCCCCCCCGCATGGGAATAGTTGCGCCTTTTTTCGCTTGCCAGTAAGCCATATCGGCCAACTGCGGTGACCTTCTACGGAGGCTGATGCTCACACTTTTTCGCTTCCGGGCGTTCCAGCTGGCGCATCTGCCTGAGTCCACTTGAAACAAGGGTAATGACATGAAGAAGGCAAAACTAAGCCTCGCCTGGCAGATCCTCATCGGTCTGGTGCTAGGGATTGCAATCGGTGCTGTACTCAACCACTTCAGCGCCGAAAAAGCCTGGTGGATCAGCAACGTGTTGCAGCCGGCGGGCGATATCTTTATCCGCCTGATCAAGATGATCGTGATCCCGATCGTGATTTCGTCGCTGATTGTCGGAATCGCCGGTGTAGGGGACGCGAAAAAGCTCGGTCGGATCGGCGTAAAGACCATCGTTTACTTCGAAGTGGTCACTACCATTGCGATTGTGGTCGGCCTGCTGTTGGCCAACCTGTTCCACCCGGGTGCCGGCATCGACATGAGCACCCTGGGTACGGTGGACATCTCCAAGTACCAGGCGACCGCCGCCGAGGTGCAGCATGAGCATGCGTTCATCGAGACCATCCTCAACCTGATCCCATCGAACATCTTTGCCGCTGTTGCTCGTGGCGAGATGCTGCCGATCATCTTCTTCTCCGTGTTGTTCGGCCTGGGCTTGTCGAGCCTCAAGCCAGACTTGCGCGAACCCCTGGTCACCATGTTCCAGGGCGTTTCCGAGAGCATGTTCAAAGTCACCCACATGATCATGAAATACGCCCCTATCGGTGTATTTGCCCTGATCGCCGTGACCGTGGCCAACTTCGGTTTCGCCTCGCTGCTGCCTCTGGCCAAGCTGGTGATCCTGGTCTACGTCGCCATCTTGTTCTTCGCCTTTGTGATTCTTGGCCTGATCGCCCGCCTGTTCGGCTTCTCGGTGATCAAGCTGATGCGCATCTTCAAGGATGAGCTGGTACTGGCCTACTCCACCGCCAGTTCCGAGACCGTGCTGCCGCGTGTGATCGAGAAGATGGAAGCCTACGGCGCACCGAAAGCTATCTGCAGCTTCGTGGTGCCGACCGGTTACTCGTTCAACCTCGACGGTTCGACCCTGTACCAGAGCATCGCGGCGATCTTTATTGCCCAGCTGTATGGCATCGATCTGTCGGTTGGCCAGCAACTGATGCTGGTACTGACCCTGATGGTCACCTCCAAAGGTATCGCCGGTGTACCGGGCGTGTCCTTCGTGGTACTGCTGGCAACCCTGGGCAGCGTGGGCATCCCATTGGAAGGCCTGGCGTTCATCGCCGGCGTCGACCGCATCATGGACATGGCGCGTACCGCCCTGAACGTGATCGGCAATGCCCTGGCCGTGCTGGTTATCTCGCGCTGGGAAGGCATGTACGACGATGCCAAGGGCGAGCGCTACTGGAACTCCCTGCCACACTGGCGGACCAAGACCGCGCTGCCGGCTGGCGAGACCAGCCAGGGCTGATCGCCGCTTGAATCGCACAAACCCCGGTAAATCCGGGGTTTGTCGTTTCTGCCAGCCCCGCTATCATTCGCCACATATTTAAAGGGGTGTGACTGATGCTCAATGGCCTGTGGCTTGGCTTCTTTGTCGTGGCAATGGTATCGGCGCTAGTGCAATGGCTGGTGGGTGGAAACGCCGGGATCTTTGCGGCGATGGTGGAGAGTATCTTCGCCATGGCCAAGCTGTCGGTGGAGGTGATGGTACTGCTGTTCGGTACCCTGACATTGTGGCTGGGCTTCCTGCGCATCGCCGAAAAGGCTGGGATCGTCGAGTGGCTGGCCAAGGCCCTGGGCCCGCTGTTCCTGCGGTTGATGCCGGAAGTCCCGGCCGGTCACCCCGCCATCGGCTTGATCACCCTCAACTTTGCCGCCAACGGCCTGGGCCTGGATAACGCGGCCACGCCGATCGGCCTCAAGGCCATGAAGGCGCTGCAAGAGCTCAACCCGATCCCCAACACCGCAACCAACGCGCAGATCCTGTTCCTGGTGCTTAACGCGTCCTCCCTGACCCTGTTGCCGGTGACGATCTTCATGTACCGCGCCCAGCAAGGCGCGCCGGATCCGACCCTGGTGTTCCTGCCAATCCTGCTGGCCACCAGCGCCTCGACCCTGGTGGGCCTGCTGTCGGTGGCGCTGATGCAGCGCCTGCGCTTGTGGGACCCGGTGGTGCTGGCGTACCTGATCCCGGGCGCGCTGGTGCTGGGCGGCTTCATGGCCTTGCTGGCGACGATGTCGGCCACGGCCCTGGCGGGCCTGTCCTCGATCCTTGGCAACCTCACGCTGTTTGGCCTGATCATGCTGTTCCTGCTGATTGGCGCGTTGCGCAAGGTCAAGGTCTACGAGGCGTTTGTCGAAGGCGCCAAAGAGGGCTTTGACGTCGCCAAGAACCTGCTGCCGTATCTGGTGGCGATGTTGTGTGCGGTCGGCGTGCTGCGCGCTTCCGGGGCGCTGGAGTTTGGTCTGGAAGGCATTCGCCACCTGGTGGCCTGGACCGGCCTGGACACGCGCTTTGTCGACGCCTTGCCCACGGCAATGGTCAAGCCGTTCTCCGGCAGTGCGGCGCGGGCGATGCTGATCGAGACCATGCAGACCCAAGGTGTGGACAGCTTCCCGGCACTGGTGGCGGCGACGATTCAGGGCAGTACCGAGACCACCTTCTATGTACTGGCGGTGTACTTTGGCTCGGTGGGCATCCAGCGCGCGCGGCATGCGGTGGGGTGTGCGCTGCTGGCGGAGTTTGCTGGCGTGGTGGCGGCGATTGCTGTTTGTTACTGGTTCTTTGGCTAAGCTTCAGGCCGCTATCGCAGGCAAGCCAGCTCCCACATTTTGATTTGTTTACACAGTCAAATGTGGGCGCTGGCCTGGGATGAGGCCCTCAGCGTTTAGGTGCTGTATTGCCCTGCGCCACCACCCAATCCACCACCTGCTTGTTCAACTGATCTCCGGCCGTACCAAACCCGGCCACCACCGCTGGCACTTGGGTATCACTCACCGGCTGGCGCACTTCAAAACGCTTGGCAGCCACGATCCGTTGGTCACTGCCGCGCACCAATCGCGCATCCAGCCGGATCACCACTTCCACCGCACTGCCGCGGTACTCGCTCTGGAAGGCCTGCAACTGCCCGCCCAGTTCCAGGTCCGCCTGTAGATTGGTGTCATCAGTGCTCAGCAAGGCCACCCGGCCATCGCGCTGGAAGCCGTCCAGCAGGCGGTTGCGCAACAGCACCGGCGCTGGATCGCTCCAGCGGGACTGGGCATAGCTGCTGATCAAATCACCCTGAGGCACCACGGCAATGCGCGGGCTGTCGAGGAATTCGCTGGCTTGCGGTTTGGCCAGGCGCAACGACCAGGCTACCGGGTTGCCGTGGGCCGTCACTTGGGCGGTGGGCAGGCGATAGACGTTGGAAGGGTCGGCCTTGGGCAGGATCGAGCAGGCACTGACCAGCGCCAGGGCCACCGGAACGATCATTTTATAAGCACGCTTCATGGCGTGAACTCCTTGTTCTTGTCACTGCCCAGCAGGTAGCCGCTGGGGTTGGCTTCCAGGCGACGGGAGATGGCGCGCAAGGAGCCCAGGGTATCGCGCAGCTCGCGTACGGCAGGCGCCAGTTCGTTGAGGCCCTGCATGCCGCTGTTCAGGGAATCCTTGTTGTCGTCCAACAAGCGGTTGATGGTCGCGGTGCTTTGCTCCAGGGAGCGCATGGCCCCTTCGGCGCTGCCGAACATCTGCTTGCCCTGGTCGTTGAGCAGGCCATTGGCGTTGCGCATCAGCGCAGTGGTCTGCTCCAGCGTGGCGCCGGCCTGTTTGCTGACTTGGGCCAACTGCTGCATCACCACCTTGATATCACCGCGTTGCTCGGCGATGGCCCCGGTGGTCTGCTCCAGGTGTGCCAGGGTGCTGCTCAAGCGGTCGACGTTATCGGGCGAGAACATGCGGTTGGCGTTATGCAGCAGCAAGTTGATGCTGGTCATCAGGTCGTTGCTGTTATTGAGCAGCCGGGCAATGGGCGATGGCGAGGCGGTGATCTGCGGCAGGTTGCCGTTCTTGCCTTTGAGTTCGGGGCTTTGCGGGGTGCCGCCGCTGAGTTGGATGATCGAGGTGCCGGTGATGCCGGTCAACGCCAGCTTGGCCTGGGTGTCTTCCTTGATCGGCGTCTGGCCGGCCAGGCGGATACGTGCCAGTACGCGGCGCGGGTCTTTGGGGTCCAGGCGCAGACTGGTGACGTCACCCACCTTGATCCCGCTGTACTGCACCGCGCTGCCCTGGGACAAGCCGCTGACCGCTTCGTTGAAGATCACTTCGTAATCCTGGAACGCGCTGTCGACGCTGGATTTGGCCAGCCACAGGCCGAACAGCATGGCGCCGACCACGACTATCACGCTGAACAGACCGATCATCACATGATGGGCTCGGGTTTCCATGTCATACCTCGTTGAGCGGTTGAGCGGCATCCAATGCCGCGCGGCCCCGAGGGCCATGAAAGTATTCGTGAATCCAGGCGTCGTCCGTTTCCGAGACAACATCGATGGCATCTGCCACCAGCACCTTTTTCTGCGCCAGCACGGCCACGCGATCGGTGATGGTGTAGAGCGTGTCGAGGTCGTGGGTGATCAGCAACACGCTCAGGCCCAAGGCATCACGCAGGGTCAGGATCAGTTGGTCGAATGCCGCCGCGCCGATGGGGTCGAGGCCAGCGGTCGGTTCGTCGAGAAACAAAATGTCCGGGTCGAGGGCCAGGGCGCGGGCCAGGGCCGCACGTTTGATCATCCCGCCGGACAGCGAGGACGGGTATTTGTCGGCCGCCGACAATGGCAGCCCGGCCAGGGCAAGCTTGACTGCCGCCAGATGCTCGGCATCGGTGCGGCTCAGGCCGGCGTGTTCGATCAGTGGCAGGGCGACGTTTTCCGTGACCGTCAGCGAGGAGAACAGCGCGCCTTTCTGGAACAGCACGCCGAAACGCCGTTCCACCAGGGAGCGCTCGTGTTCTGAGAGGCTCGGCAAGTCCTGGCCGAATACCCGCACTTGGCCTTCGCTGGGCTGACGCAGGCCGATGATGCTGCGCAGCAGCACCGACTTGCCGCTGCCCGAGCCGCCCACCACGGCGAGAATCTCGCCCTTGTACAGATCCAGGTCGAGGTTTTCATGCACGCTCTGCGGGCCAAAGCGGTTGCACAGGCCACGGACTTCGATCACCGCCTCGCTGGGCGCTCGTTGTAAACGGCTCACCAGCCCATCTCCATAAAGAACAATGCGGCTACCGCGTCGAGCACGATCACCACGAAAATCGATTGCACCACTGCGGAGGTGGTGTGGGCGCCGACCGATTCGGCGCTGCCGCTGACCTTGAAGCCTTCCAGGCAGCCAATGGCCGCGATCAGGAAGGCGAAGAACGGTGCCTTGACCAGCCCCACCAGCAAATGCTGGACGCCAATGTCCGATTGCAGCAGCGAGAGGAACATCGCCGGCGAAATATCCAGGGCCACGGCGCACACCACGCCGCCGCCGACAATGCCTGAAATCATCGCGAGAAAGGTCAGCATCGGCAGCGCCACCAGCAGCGCGAGGACGCGTGGCAGCACCAGCAACTCCATGGGGTCGAGGCCCATGGTGCGGATCGCGTCGATTTCTTCGTTGGCCTTCATCGAGCCAATTTGTGCGGTGAAGGCGCTGGCGGTGCGGCCGGCCATCAGGATCGCGGTGAGTAGGACACCGAACTCCCGCAAGAAGGAAAACGCCACGAGGTCCACGGTGAAAATGCTTGCGCCGAAACTCTCCAGCACCGTGGCGCCGAGAAACGCGACCACCGCGCCCACCAGGAAGGTCAGCAAGGCGACGATAGGCGCGGCATCCAGCCCCGTCTGTTCGATATGCGCCACCATCGGCGTCAGGCGCCAGCGCTTGGGCCGGAACACGCCGCGAGCGAAGGTTTCGAGAATCAGGCCGATAAAGCCCAGCAGGGTCATGGCGTCTTGCCAGACGGTATCCACCGCGCGGCCGATGCGTGCCAAAAGCTGGATACCGGCGTTTTGCTGCGGCTCTTTGACCGGCACACAAAAATCATTCAGGGAGCGGTAGACGGTCTTGAGCAGCGCCCGGTCGGCAGCGGGCAGGCTGCAGTCGGTTTGTTCGGCCGAATGCTCAATGCGCTCCGGGCCCAGCAGTTCCACCAGCAACGAGGCTCCGGCGGTGTCCAATGCGCCCAGGCCGTTGAGGTCGACGCGGGTGCTGGCGTCGTACTGGCCGTCGAGGCTTGCCGAGAGCTTTTTCAGGGCGCTGTAGTGGGCCAGCGTCCAGTCCCCGGTGACCCGCAATTGAGGCGGCTGGGTGGACGCGTCCAGGTGGGCATTGCCTGCCGTTGTGCTACTGGTCATAAGCTCCGAGCTTGTTTGGCTATTCCACAATTGCTATGTAATAGCACGATCCGTCCTACTTTGGCGTGTCCGTTTGTACGGTGTCAGTGACTTTAAAGCGCAACACGCCGATCACCTGGCCGTCTTCGGTCAGCACCCGTACTTGCCAGCGGCCCACGGCATTCGCCGGGAAGTTCTGCTTGTGGGTCCAGGCCCGGTAGCCTTCCTTGCGTCCGCCATGGATATCCAGGGCGATGCGGTCGACCTCTTTGCCGTTGAACTGCCACACATGGTAGATGCGCTCGTCCAGCCCGCGCGGTGCGTTGATTGCGGTGTAGGCGTACAGGCCGCTGCTGCGCAGTTGGCTGGCGCTGACTTCTTTGAGGTCATCGCCGGGGGTGCGGTCCTGCAATTGGGTGCTGATTGCCACTTCGGTCATCCACAGGGTGGCCGGCGGCACCCAGCTGCGCAGGAACCAACCCGCGCAGCCAATCGCCGCCGTCACGCCCAGCAGCATCAGCCAACCCTTGACGCTGCGCAGCGGCAGGCTCACGGCCAGGCTGGGGATCGACAAGGCCATCGCCACCCCCAGCGCCAGTTTGTAACTCTCGGCGGTGGTCAGGTGCAGGATGATCGGCAGTGCGGTGAGCAAGGCGGCAAACAGGGTCAGGGTGTGCAGTGCCAGAAACAGCGAGCGCTTGGGCGCCAGCCATTTGTAGTACAGCGGGTCGGTGATCGAGACCAGTGCGGCGGCGCCCAGCAAACCGGTGAAAATGGCCTGGCTGCTGTTCCAGGTGGTGGTGACGAAAAAGAACGGCAGGACAAAGAACAGGCTTTCCTGGTGGATCATCTGTGTGGCGTAGCGCAGCAGCGGTTCGGGGATTTCCCGCTTGAAGACCTTGCTGAACAACTGGGTGAAGCTGTTTTCCAGCATCAGCCACAGCCAGCTCACCAGCATGATGATCGCGATCCAACTGGCCATGCCTTGTTGGCGGTCCACCAGGATAAAGCTGCCCACCCCCGAGATAAAACCGCCGAGTGCGATCACCCCTGGGTAGCGCTTCATCAGTTCGAGGACGCGCTGGATGAGAAGGGTCAGGTTTGGCATTCGGCAGTTCGCAGTCTTTGTAGGAAAAAATCCCAGACAGAATAACGTCTTAGCCTGTGGATAGGCGTGTCATTGCACAATTGCTTTGCGATAACGGCGCAGCCCAATCAGCACAATAGCAATCAGCCCCAGCACGCCTGCGGCGATCCAGCCCAGGGCGTCGTAACTGAGCAGCGGTTTTTCGATACGCCAGTAGCCCTGCTGGTTGAACAGCTGGCGCATGGCCTGATTGGTTTGCGCCAGGCTCACGGCCTTGAGGCGCTTGGCCGGGTCGCGAAGACGCCCGTCGGCGTAGTCGGCCAAGGCGCCCCAGTAGTAGTCGGCCAGCGCGCTATTGCCCTGCACGGCCCAGGCCTGGCGGTCGATGGCGGCTTGTTGCAGGCGGCTGAAGGTCGCCGGGTCGAGGCCGTCCTCAAGCAGCCTGGCCTTGAGGCTTTCAAGAACGTGTTCGGCCTCGGGCAGGTTATCGCGGTCAAGGTCCGCGTTGAGGCTCATGAACCCCACGCCGCCGAGCACTTCGCGCTCGCTCCATGGGCCGTAGGACAGGCCATGCTGCAGGCGCAACTGGCGATACAACGCCCAATCCAGGTAGTCCTTGAGCAGGTCGTAGGTGGCATCGTGCTGCTCGTCCAGCGTGGGTTCGGGGAACAACCAGTGCAGCTTGGCGCCATCGCCGACCCAGCCACGGATCAGGTCACGATGGGTCGCTGCGGCGCCCAGGGTTTGCGGCAACGCCCGGTGTTCGCTGGGGTCGACCGGCTCGAGTTGGCCGTAGGTGCGCTCCAGATAGGCCGGCAGCAGTTTGTCGAGGTCGCCGACGATGATCAGGGTCATGTTGTTGGGGGCGTACCAGGCCTGGCGCACGCTCTGCAGTTGCGCGCGGGTCAGGTGTTCGACTTCGGCCCGCTCGGCGCATTTGAGGCCCAGTTCCACCGCCAGTTGATTGCTGGCGTTATGGCCCAGGTCCTGGCGATCCAGCAGGCGTTGCAGGTGTGAATAGTGACCCCCATCTTCGCGCTCCACCACCTGCTTGGCGGCGTTGATTGCGGCATCGCTCAGCTCGGTCCGGGTCAGGATCGCCTTCAGCAGGTCCAGCACCTTGCGCTGGTTGCGCGCCGGGGCCTCGATGACGAAGGTGGTGTCGGCATTGCTGGTGTAGGCGTTCCACTCCCCGCCCAGGGCCTGCATCTGTTCTTCCAGCTCGCCTTCGCCGCCGCCATCGATGCCGCTGAACAGCAGGTGTTCCAGCAGGTGCGGCAGTTCTTTGTCTTCGCAACTGAAGTCATCCAGGCCTACGCCTACCACCAGGCGGATCGCCACGTGCCCGCGCTCGGTGCCCGGCTTGAGCAGCAATTGCAGGCCGTTGGGCAACATGTAGCCTTCAACCTGCAAGCGATCAAAGGCAGAGGCGTGGGCCGAGCCTATGAGCAGGCAGGCGAGTAGCAGGCGACGCATAACGGGGTTCCTAGCGAGCAATGACGGTTGAAACTGGCTTTTTGTGGGAGCGGGCTCCTACATTGGGTAGGTGGTGTTTTTAACTGACTCCCGGGGTGTGCGGTTCGTTCAGGGCGAATGGGTGATGTCGGCAATATTGTCCACCGCCAACGCACCGGTCTCGGAGGTTTCCAGCACGACATAGGCACTGCTGCAAAACAACGAGTTCAGGCGCTTCATGTCGGCAATCAGCTCCAGGTGCAGGGAACTGGTCTCGATGCTTTGCACGATTTTGCGTTGCAGGCGGCTGACGTGGGCGTGGGCCAGGCGCCGTTCCTGGGCGCGGAAGCGGCGCTTCTCGCGCAGCAACTGGCGGGCGCTTTCCGGGTCGGCGCTGAGGAACACCGACAGGCCCAGGCGCAGGTTGGAGATCAACTGGCTATGCAGGCCGGCCAGTTCTTCGAGCCCGACTTCGGAAAACGAGCGGCGCTGGGAGGTTTTCTGCTGCTGGACCTTGCGCAGCATACGTTCGATCAAGTCGCCGGCCAGCTTCAGGTTGATCGACAGCTCGATGATTTCGGCCCAGCGTCGGCTGTCGTGTTCGCTGAGATCTTCGCGGGGCATTTGCGCCAGGTACAGCTTGATCGCGCTGTAGAGTGCCTCGACGTCATCACTGAGGCTGCGCATTTCCTGGGTGATGGCGGTTTGTTTGCCGCGCAGCACTTCCAGCATGGCGGTCAGCATGTTGTCGATCAGGTCCCCCAGGCGCAGGGTTTCCCGTGCGGCGTTGGCCAGCGCCAGGCTCGGGGTGGTCAGCGCCGTCGGGTCCAGATGACGGGGCTTGGCCAGGCCATTGGCCTCCGGGCGCTCCGGCAGCAGCCAGGCACACAGGCGCGCCATCGGGCCGATGGTGGGCAGCAGGATCAGGCAGCGGGTGACGTTGTAGAGCAGGTGAAAGGTAATGACCATGCCTTGGGCGCTGTAGTCCAGGGTGTCCATCCACAGCACCAGCGGGTCCAGGACGGGAATGATCAGCAGCAGGCCGATCAGCTTGTACAGCAGGCTGCCCAGGGCCACTTGGCGGCCGGCGGCGTTTTGCATGCTGGTGCTGAGGAACGCCAGGACGCCGCTGCCGATATTGGCCCCGATCACCAGGCCGATGGCCACATGCAGGCCAATCACCCCGGCACCGGCCAGGGTTGCGGTCAGCAGCACGGCGGCCAGGCTGGAGTAGGAAATCATCGCAAACAGCGCGCCCACCAGGGCGTCGAGCAGGATGTCACCGGTCAGCGAGGCGAACAGCACCTTGACGCCCTGGGCCTGGGTAATCGGCCCGGCGGCTTCGACAATCAGTTGCAGGGCGAGAATGATCAGGCCCAGGCCGATACCGACCCGGCCCATCTGCCCGGCGCGCGTCTGTTTGCGCGACAGGAAGAAGATCACCCCGAGAAAGATCAGCAGCGGCGACAGCCAGGACAGATCCAGGGTCAGCACCCGTGCCATCAGCGCGGTACCGACATCGGCGCCGAGCATGGTCGCCAGGGCGGGCGTCAGGCCCATCAGGCCCTGGCCGACGAACGAGGTCACCAGCATCGCCGTGGCGTTGCTGCTCTGCACCATGGCGGTGACCAGGATCCCGGCAATGAACGCCAGCCAGCGCCTGGCCATGTTCTGCCCGATGACCTGGCGCAGGTTGGAGCCGTAGACCCGCAGGATCCCGGTACGGACGATGTGCGTGCCCCAGATCAGCAAGGTCACGGCGGAAAGAAGATTGAGCAGGGTCAGCATGCTCGGCCCCCTGTATTGAGTCGTGCTCCAAGTGGAGCAAAAAGTGCCGCGTGCCGTTTTGTGTTGTGTACTTAAGCTGTAGTTGGCGAACGGCCTGTGCGCCAGCATCGCATAGCTAAAGTCGGCTTTGAAACAAAACTGTCATGAAATCAGCTTTTTGCAGGCGCCTGAAACGACTGTAGGAGCGAGCATGCTCGCGAAGAACTCAAGGGCAGCGCGTGCAATCAGGCAGCACGCGTTACCGTTGGCGTTTTTCGCGAGCACGCTCGCTCCTACAGGTGTTGCCCGCGGGTTATTGGCCCGGGATGTCCTTGCGCAGTTTCACAGGATCCTGCTGCTTTTTCTTTTTCGCGATGGCGGTCCGCATCTTGATGTTGACCGCTTCTACCGCCAGGGAGAACGCCATGGCGAAGTACACGTAGCCTTTTGGCACATGCACGTCGAAGGATTCGGCGATCAGCACGGTACCCACGATCAGCAGGAACGACAGCGCGAGCATTTTCAGCGACGGGTGCTTGTCGATGAACTCGCTGATGGTGCCTGCGGCCAGCATCATCACCAGGACCGCAACGATGATCGCAGCGACCATGACCGGTACGTGGGAAACCATACCCACGGCGGTAATCACCGAGTCCAGGGAGAACACGATATCGATGATGGCGATCTGGATGATGGTGTAGATGAACTTGCCACCCTTGCCTTTCGGCTCGTCATGGGTTTCGTCTTCACCTTCCAGGGCGTGGTACATCTCCTGGGAGCTTTTCCACAGCAGGAACAGGCCGCCGAAGAACAGGATCATGTCGCGGCCGGAAATACCCTGGCCGAACACCACGAACAGGTCGGCGGTCAGTTGCATGACCCAGGTGATCGACAGCAGCAGCAGGATCCGGGTGACCATGGCCAGGGCCAGGCCGAAGATCCGGGTGCGCGCTTGCATATGCTTGGGCATACGGCTGACCAGGATCGAAATCATGATGATGTTATCGATGCCCAGAACGATCTCAAGAGCCGTCAGGGTGAAGAAGGCAATCCAGATCTCCGGATTGGTCAGCCATTCCATATGTGTTCCTTTGCGCGAGGTGTTAGACCGCGCCGGCAGGAGGGCCGGCGCAGTGGGTTGTTACGATTATAGAGTGCTGAACAGCGGGAATGTGCCCAACAGCAATGCGGCGACCATTATGCACAGGCACACCAGCACTGCCCACTTCAGGGTGAAGCGCTGGTGATCGCCAAATTCGATACCGGCCAGGGCCACCAGCAGGTAAGTCGACGGCACCAGCGGGCTGAGCAAGTGGACCGGCTGGCCAACAATCGAGGCACGGCCCATTTCTGCGGCGGTGATGCCGTAGTGGCTGGCGGCTTCGGCCAGTACTGGCAATACGCCGTAGTAGAACGCATCGTTGGACATGAAGAAGGTGAACGGCATGCTCACCAGCGCAGTGATCACCGCCAGGTACGGGCCAAGGGCTTCAGGGATGACGGCCAGCAGGCTCTTGGACATGGCGTCGACCATGCCGGTGCCCGACAGAATGCCGGTGAAAATACCTGCGGCGAAGATCAGGCCGACCACCGCCAGCACGCTGCCCGAGTGGGCAGCAACGCGGTCTTTCTGCTGTTGCAGGCACGGGTAGTTGACGATCATCGCGATACTGAAGGCCACCATGAACAGCACCGGCAGCGGCAACAGGCCGGCGATCAGGGTGCACATCAGGGCCAGGGTCAGGGCGCCGTTGAACCAGATCAGTTTCGGGCGACGGGCATCCGGGAACTGCGAGACGCTGATTTCGCTGTGATCGATTTCATCGCCTTGCAGGTGCAGTACGCCGAGTCGGGCACGTTCGCGCAGGCCGTACATATAGGCAATCACCAGGATGGCCACTACGCCGGCGGCCATGGCGGGGATCATCGGTACGAAGATGTCCGATGGGTCCACGTGCAGTGCACTGGCGGCGCGAGCGGTCGGGCCGCCCCAGGGGGTCATGTTCATCACGCCACCGGCGAGGATGATCAGGCCGGCCATGATTCGCGGGCTCATGCCGATGCGCTTGTACAGCGGCAGCATGGCGGCCACGCAGATCATGTAGGTGGTGGCGCCGTCACCGTCCAGGGACACCACCAGCGCCAGCACGGCAGTACCGACCGAGACTTTCAGCGGGTCGCCCTTGACCAGCTTGAGGATCTTGCGCACGGCCGGGTCAAACAGGCCGGAGTCGATCATCAAGGCAAAGTAGAGGATGGCAAACATCAGCATCACGCCGGTAGGCGCCAGCTTGGTGATGCCTTCGAGCATCATCGGGCCGATCTTCGGCGCAAAGCCACCGAACAGCGCGAACAGGATAGGCACGATGATCAGGGCGATCAGCGCCGAGAGGCGCTTGGTCATGATCAGGAACATGAACGTGATGACCATGGCAAAGCCAAGGAAAGTCAGCATAGGAATACTCCAGGCGTAGCGCGGCTAGGGAATGGCGAACCGGGTTGGGGTCAGCGCAGAACGAAAAGCGCGAGGCGTACGGGGGGAGTCGGGAAAAACAGGCGGGTACGAGCGGACATCAGCATCACCATTGTTGTTGTTAATTGGGCCCCTGGGCATGAAAACGCTCAGGTTGGCCAACCGGTCTATTGCCGGTAGTGAGGGCGATCCTAATCGCGAAAGCTTTCAGCCAGCTTTCGCTGGAAAAACAGGTTTCAGGTGGATGAGGTTCACTGTAGGAGCGAGCTTGCTCACGAAGGTCGTGAACGTTAAGGCGCGTTTGCGGGGTAAACGCGGTATGTTCGGGTTTTTCGCGAGCACGCTCGCTCCTACGGTTTTAAGGCAGTTGCAGCCCGCCAGCGGCCTTGTGCAGCGCGCGCAGATGTTCGCCAACCTGCTTGAGATTGGCCTCGCAGGCGGCAATTTCCGCCGCGCGCGAAGGTTCCAGCAGCGCCCTCACCTCTTTATCCAGGTCGCCGGTCAACGATTGCAGCTGTTTCTGGCGCAAGGCGCTTTCTGATTCCAGGCGCTGCCACTCCTTGGGTTGGGGCAGTCCATAACCGCTGCTGCCGAGCAGTTCCGCCGGGCGGCTGAGGAAGCCGCTGTTGGCGAGGATCTGCTGCAGCGTGGCATCGGCCTTGGCCATGCCGCCGTTCTTCAGTTCGCGGGCGCCGAGGTAACGTTGCTTGACCTCGTCCTGGGCGAGCATCAGTTGCTTGCGAAAGCTGGCCTGTTCCAGCAGCAGCAATGCGGCGCTGGTGCGCAGGTCGGCCTTGTCGAACCACACCCTGCGTTGCTCGGCGCTCAAGGTCAGCCAGTCTTCGACCTGGGTCTGCGGGATCGGCAGGTGCTTCTTCAGCACCTCGAACATCGCCTGGTAGCGCTCACGGAAGGAGTCGAAGTGATAGCCCAGGCGCAAGGCCTCACGGCGGTCGTCCAGCACGCTGGTGTCGGCCAGCCCACGGGCCTTGAGGACTTCCAGCAAACCATTGGGGGTGATGTTGTCCAGGGCTGTCAGTTGCGGGTTGGCGCTGCCGCTGCGCAGCAGTTTCAGGCCTTCGACGGCGCAGTTGTTGGAGAGGAAGTAGTAATTGCCGTCGTAGCTCCAGTGCATTTCGGCGGCGTGTTCGACGGTGTCGTTGATCTCCTGGCGCGTGAGAATCAGGGGCACGGAAGCCAGGCCACGCAGTTCGGTCTTGGTGTATTCGTCGATCACCTGGGCCAGGGGCAATACGAACAGGCGCGATGGGTACTTGCCTACCAGGCCGTCCCAACTCGACAGTTGTACGTCACCGACGAATGCGCGGTAGGACAACACCAGGTGCTGGTCCAGGTCCAGGCGGCAATCCGGGCCACGTGGGCGGCCCGGCGCACAGATCACCAGGCGCAGCATGCTGTGGCCCCAGCGGCTCACCAGGTTCTGGTTGGCTTCGGCCAGCAGGTAGTCGATGGCGTAAACGCGCTCCGGGTCGACCTGGCCCAGGGGCGTCTTGGCAAAATCGTTACCGGCATTGAGGAAGGCGAAGGTGTTGGCGCAAGCGTCCTTGGCTGGCGGGGCCCAGCCGAAGTGTTGCTGGTAGTAACGGTACAGCGCGGGACGGCGGCACGCGTAGCTCGGGTCAAGGAGGAAGTACTCCATGTTGACCGCGACGAATTCCTTGGGGTTGGTGATTTCGTAAAGGTCCGGGCTGCGGGCCACTTGCCGATTGTGCTGCTCGCGCTCGCCACGGCGGCCGACGTATTGCGGCCAGCCGGCCAGGTCAAGCAAGCGTGGATCGTCGCTGAGCGTGAAGCGCCGGTCATTCTGGCCACGGCATTGATCGGGCAGGCCAACCAGGCCGGTGATGTTGTTCTGGCGGCTGCAGCGTCGGATCAACGAGCGCTGGTCCGTGGGCCACAGGCGCGCGCGATCATAGATATGGGTCAGTTCATGCAGAACGGTCGCGAGCAGTTCTCTGCGCACGGTGCCGTGGGGGCGCTGGGTCTGTTGGGTGGCGGCGGTGCCGTCAGTAAGGCTGGCCAGCAGTTTGCGATTGAGGTCCAGTTCAGCGACCAGCGACGCCTGGCCATAGGCATTGGCGGGCATGTCGTCGGTCCAGCCGACGTCGATGCGCCGGTCCAGTTGCTCGATGAAGCGCGGCGGCAGCGCCTGCATCGCTTCATCCAGCAATGCCTGGCTGGCCTGCTGTTGGGCTGGGCTCAAGCCGTCGGTCTTGAGCCGCAGTTGCAGGCTGGCCTGGGCGGCGCTGGCAGCCAGCAGTACCGTCGCAGCCAATAGCCAGGCGGTGAAGCGCCTCACAATGCGAGGATGGCTTCGGCGAGGACCTGGTCGCTGGCGTCGCGGGCTTCTGGCACGCGGGTTCGCAGGGTGTCGAAGGCGGCCTCCAGTTGCGCGCCGCGGATATCGCCATTGCTGGCGACAAAGCTGGCCGCGTCATCGTGGGCTGCGCGCACGACTTTGGAGTCACGGATGGAGGTGGTGGTGTCCGAGGTGAAATCAATGGTGCGGCCGAAAGCACGAACAATGATGTTACTGGTGGCCACGAGGGTTTGTGCCTGGGCGATATCTGCCAGCAGGAACAGGCCGAGAGCAGCTGCGATCAACGGGCGACGCATGGAATGACTCCAAAAGGTAAAGATGATTATTGGACGAGAATTGCCTGGGCCAGTTCAAGGTCACTGGACTTAAGTTTTGGCTCGGTGCGACGCAGGTAATCCAGCGCGCTCTCCAGCCGGGCGCCCCGCCATTGGCCGTCAGTGGCAATAAACACAGCAGCGTCATCCTGGGCTGCCAGTATCAATTTACGATCGAACGGCGCCGAGGTCACTTTGCTGGTGGCATAAGCACTGGCAACGACGCCTTGGGTGGACAGATCAAAGGCCTGGGCCGGAGGGGCGCCGCAGATGGCAAATACTGTGGGAGCAATCAACAAACGGTATGAAAAAGCCATGGGACTCGACAACTGAAAACGAGCGCCAAGGCTAGCGCAATGCCCGGGCGAGAGCCAGCGAGCAGGCCGACTACTGTAGAAGCGAGCTTGCTCGCGAAGAACCTGAGAGCGCAGTGTTTGAGCAGTGAGCCCCGCGTTATCGTTCGCGATCTTCGCGAGCAAGCTCGCTCCTACAGTGAGTCAAGGTCAGATGGCCAGGATCGCCTGGGCCAGTTGCGCGTCGGTGGCGGTGTTGAGTTGGGGGGCTTGCTGGCGGATCTGCGCCAGGGCGCTTTCCAGCTTCACGCCACGGATCGCGCCTTGGCTGGCAACGAAGCTGGCGGCATCGTCGCGTGCTGCACGCACGACTTTATTGTCGCGAAGGGACGAGGTGGCATCGGAGGTGGCGTCGGAAGTGGCTTTGAGCGCGCCCACGATCGAGTCGGTGGTCACGATCAGGCTGGTGGCGCTGGCATTGGCAGCAACGGCAAGCAGGGCTGCAGCGCTTAGCAAACGAAGACGGGACATGGGTGGCTCCTGTGGATGAGACGAACTGATGACGCGATAGTAGCTGGCGCCTATCTGTTCGGGTAGTACGCAGTGGGAAGTCGCTGCCTGAAAAGGGTGATTGACCGCTACAAATTAAACCGATCCAAAATTGTACTGGTCTGTGTTTGTGTTTTTTAAACTGTACTTGTTGGCGTGCTGGAAAAGGCCGTCAAGCAGCCTTTTCCGACCGCCCAAAATAACAAAACCCGCCTCCGGTTACCCGGGGCGGGTTCTGCTACAACAATTCGGGGTGCTGGCGGTGGACCCGGTAGGTCAGGGCCAGCGGGCGCTAAATCAGCGCCAGAACGGCTTGCTCAGCTCTTCGTAGCGTTGAGCTTCGCTGATCCCGGCATCGGCCAGCAGACGCGAGTCCAGACGAGCCAACTGGTGGCGGCTGGAGATGCGGCGCTGCCACAACATCAGGTTGGCGATAACGCGCAGAGGCAGGGAAGCCTGGGTGTTGACAGCTTTATCTTCGAAGAACAGTTCGGAACTGAGTGTACGTTCCATGATGACATCCTTCCGCTTGTGGCGGGATTAGGTAGTGGTTTAACTGATGCCAATGATCCTCCTCCGGCGCAAGACTCTCTAGATACAGTTCACCTGTATTGTGAGGGGCCAGTTAACTGTTTATAGGGGCTGTACTGTACAGAAATGGGGCAACTGTACCTGTCGGCACTGATTTGGTGCGTTTTGGGTGTTATTGGAAGGATTTGTAGGGTTTTACGGTAGGAAATGACCGGTACAGCAGTACAGTTTTTTCCATATGAGTCGCAAGCAGATCCGGGCGAATACAACTGTGTTTGCATCCGCCCGGGTCTGTGCTGATCAACCTTTGAGCATATGCCCGGTTTCTTCCAGGTTGATGTGCCAGCTCAGGGCTTCGCGCAGAATATGCGGGGTGTGCCCGCCGATGGCGCAGGCGGCGGTGTAGTAGTTGTTGAGGGCGTCGCGGTAGTCAGGGTGTACGCAATTATCGATGATTACCCGTGCCCGCTCCCGTGGCGCCAGGCCGCGCAGGTCGGCCAGGCCGATCTCGGTCACAAGGATGTCGACGTCATGCTCGGTATGGTCGACATGGCTGACCATCGGCACCACGCTGGAAATCGCCCCGCCCTTGGCAATGGACTTGGTGACAAAGATCGCCAGGTGCGCGTTACGGGCGAAATCCCCCGAGCCGCCGATGCCGTTCATCATCCGCGTGCCGCAGACGTGGGTGGAGTTGACGTTGCCGTAGATGTCGAATTCCAGCGCAGTGTTGATACCAATGATGCCCAGGCGGCGCACCACTTCCGGGTGATTGGAAATTTCCTGTGGGCGAAGCACCAGCTTGTCCTTGTAACGCTCCAGGTTGCCGAACACGTCGGCATTGCGCCGCTGCGACAAGGTGATCGAACTGCCGGAGGCAAAGCTCAGCTTGCCGGCGTCGATCAGGTCGAAGGTCGAATCCTGCAGCACTTCGGAGTACATGGTCAGGTCTTCGAACGGTGACTCGATCAGGCCGCACATCACCGCGTTGGCAATGTTGCCAATCCCAGCCTGCAGCGGGCCGAGCTTGTTGGTCATGCGCCCGGCATCCACTTCCTGCTTGAGGAAGTTGATCAGGTGATTGGCGATCCACTGGGTGTCACTGTCAGGCGGCGTCACCGTGGAGGCGGAATCAGCCTGGTTGGTGATGACGATGGCGACGATCTTCTCTGGCGGGATCGGGATCGCAGTGCTGCCGATACGATCATCTACCTTGACCAGCGGGATCGGGGTGCGGGTCGGGCGGTAGGTCGGGATATAGATGTCGTGCAGGCCTTCCAGATTCGGGTTGTGCGCCAGATTGATCTCGATGATCACCTGCTTGGCAAAAATCGCGAAGCTGGCCGAGTTGCCCACGGAGGTCGTAGGCACGATATGGCCTTGCTCGGTGATGGCCACGGCTTCGATGACCGCGATGTCCGGCAGCTTGAGCTGGTTGTTGCGCAGTTGTTCGACGGTTTCCGACAGATGCTGGTCGATAAACATCACTTCGCCGGCGTTGATGGCCTTGCGCAGGGTGCTATCGACCTGGAATGGCATGCGACGCGACAGCACGCCTGCTTCGGTCAGTTGCTTATCCAGGTCGTTGCCCAGGCTGGCGCCGGTCATCAGGGTGATTTTCAGGGGCGAGGTCTTGGCACGCTCAGCCAGGGCGTGGGGCACAGCCTTGGCTTCACCGGCGCGGGTAAAGCCGCTCATGCCGACGGTCATGCCGTCCTCGATCAGGGCGGCAGCATCGGCGGCGCTCATGACCTTGTTCAACAGCGAAGGCAAGCGGATACGATCACGGTACATGGATTGTTATCTCGGGCAACGGAGGCAAGGTGGGCAGTCTAGTGATTTCAAAGGCTTTCGTCCCGCTACCATGGTCGAATGCCAGGTGGCGATTTAGAGCCTTTGGTCGGGTTTTTCCCGTTAATAAAAAACCCCAGCCTACGGGAGGCCGGGGTTTTGGGTATTGCGCTGGAGCAGTGTTTATTCGACGGCCTTGACCATGTCTTCGATGACCTTCTTGGCATCGCCGAAGACCATCATGGTTTTGTCCAGGTAGAACAATTCGTTATCCAGGCCTGCATAACCGCTGGCCATCGAGCGCTTGTTGACGATGATCGTCTTGGCCTTGAAGGCCTCGAGAATCGGCATGCCGGCGATCGGCGATTTCGGATCGTTCTTGGCGGCCGGGTTGACCACGTCGTTGGCGCCGAGCACCAGCACCACGTCGGCCTGGCCGAACTCGGAGTTGATGTCTTCCATCTCGAACACCTGGTCATAAGGCACTTCGGCCTCGGCCAGCAGCACGTTCATGTGGCCAGGCATGCGGCCGGCGACTGGATGGATCGCGTACTTCACGGTGACACCGCGATGGGTCAGCTTCTCGGTCAGCTCTTTAAGGGCGTGTTGCGCCCGCGCTACTGCCAGGCCATAGCCCGGCACGATGATCACGGTGTCGGCGTTGGTCAGCAGGAAGGTGGCGTCGTCGGCCGAACCGGACTTCACCGGGCGCGCTTCTTTCGAGCCCGCTGGCCCTGCCGCATCCGGCGCGTTGCCGAAGCCGCCGAGCAGTACGTTAAAGAAGGAGCGGTTCATCGCCTTGCACATGATGTACGAGAGGATCGCGCCGCTTGAGCCCACCAGGGAGCCGGCGATGATCAGCATCGAGTTGTTCAGCGAGAAGCCGATCCCCGCTGCAGCCCAGCCGGAATAGCTGTTGAGCATCGAGACGACCACCGGCATGTCGGCGCCGCCAATCGGGATGATGATCAGCACGCCCAGCACAAAGGCCAGGGCCAGCATCACGGCGAAGGCAGTGAGGTTGCCGGTGAACATGAACACCAGGCCCAGGCCTAGAGTGGCCAGGCCCAGCACCAGGTTGAGCTTGTGCTGGCCGCCGAACTGTACCGGTGCGCCCTGGAACAGGCGGAACTTGTACTTGCCCGACAGCTTGCCGAAGGCAATCACCGAGCCGGAGAAGGTAATGGCACCAATGGCTGCGCCGAGGAACAGTTCCAGGCGGTTGCCCGTAGGAATCGCATCGCCCAGTTGCTTGACGATGCCCAGCGATTGCGGCTCGACCACTGCGGCAATGGCAATGAACACCGCGGCCAGACCGATCATGCTGTGCATGAAGGCGACCAGCTCCGGCATCTTGGTCATTTCTACGCGCTTGGCCATGATCGAGCCGGCGGTGCCGCCGATCAGCAGGCCGACAATCACGTAGCCGATGCCCGCAGTGGCGAGCTCTGCACCGAGCTTATAGATGAGGCCAACGGTGGTGAGTACCGCCAGGGCCATGCCGAGCATGCCGAACAGGTTGCCGCGTCGGGATGTGGTTGGGTGCGACAGGCCTTTGAGGGCCTGGATGAAACAGATCGACGCGATCAGGTAGAGCGTCGTCACGAGGTTCATGCTCATTACTTCTGCACCTCTTCTTTAGCCTTGGGCGCTTTCTTCTTGAACATCTCAAGCATCCTACGGGTAACCAGGAAACCGCCGAACACGTTAACGGCAGCCAGGGCCACGGCCAGGGTGCCCATGGTCTTGCCCAGCGGCGTGACGGTGAGTGCAGCCGCAAGCATGGCGCCAACGATCACAATCGCCGAGATTGCGTTGGTCACCGCCATCAATGGCGTGTGCAGTGCGGGGGTGACGTTCCAGACCACGTGATAACCGACATAAATCGCCAGCACGAAGATGATCAGGTTGTAGATACCGGGGGAGATAAGCTCTTCCATCGTCTGAATCCCTGCTTAGGCGTTTTTGCGGATGACTTGGCCGTCGCGGCACATCAGGCACGCGGCGACGATGTCGTCTTCGAGGTTGATTTCAAACTGCCCTTCCTTGGTGAAGACCAGCTTCAGGAAGTCCAGCAGGTTGCGCGCATACAGGGCCGAGGCATCGGCAGCGACGGCACCGGCAAGGTTGGTCGGACCGCAAATGGTCACGCCGTGTTGCACGACCACCTGGTCGGCGACGGTCAGCGGGCAGTTGCCTCCCTGGGCCGCGGCCAGGTCGATCACCACGGAGCCTGGCTTCATCTGGGCGACGGTTTCGGCGCTCAGCAAAGTGGGGGCCTTACGACCCGGGATCAGGGCGGTGGTGATGACGATATCGGCTTGCTTGGCGCGCTCATGCACGGCCAGGGCCTGGCGCTGCATCCAGCTGGTGGGCATGGGGCGTGCGTAACCGCCGACGCCAACGGCGCATTCGCGCTCTTCGTCGGTCTCGTAAGGCACGTCGACGAACTTGGCGCCGAGGGACTCAATCTGTTCCTTCACGGCCGGGCGTACGTCGGACGCTTCGATGACTGCACCCAGACGCTTCGCCGTAGCGATGGCTTGCAGGCCGGCGACGCCGGCGCCGAGGATCAGCACGCGGGCGGCTTTCACCGTGCCGGCGGCGGTCATCAGCATGGGCATGAAGCGCGGGTAGTGATGGGCCGCCAACAGCACCGCCTTGTAGCCGGCAATGTTGGCCTGGGAGGACAGCACATCCAGGCTCTGCGCACGGGAGGTACGCGGGGCGGCCTCCAGGGCGAAGGCAGTGATGCCATGTTCGGCCAGCCGGGTGATGGTTTCGTTGCTGAACGGATTGAGCATGCCCACCAGCACGGTGCCGCTTTTAATCAGCGTCAGCTCGCTGTCGCTGGGGGCGACCACCTTGAGAATCAGCTCGGCGCCAAACGCCTCGCTGGCACTGCCAATGGTTGCGCCTGCCGTTTCATAGGCACTGTCGACGACACTGGCTTTGACACCTGCACCGCTTTGTACAGTGACCTTATGGCCCTGGCCGATCAGCTTCTTGATGGTTTCCGGGGTTGCAGCAACCCGCGTTTCACCGGTCTGGGTTTCGAGAGGAACACCAATGTGCACGTCAAATCTCCTGCATGATCTTTTTGCTTTTGATTTTTGTAAAAAGGCCAGTGCGCCGCGAGTGGCGCAACTGGGGCGGCCGATCAGCACGACCCCGCTGAAATGACAGCAGGGCGCGGCATTTTGCAGGCGAACTTTACGGCCTTCAAGGGATTATGACGGGTGACGAAAAATTAACTACAAGTCACCCTGTGACTGATTGTCGCAATCCGCTGGAATAACCTCTTGAAATACAGGTATTTAAAGGCTTATGGAGGGAAAAGGCGATTTTTGCAATTGTCGACATGAATGGTCGGTCATGGGCGGTGAATAAGCGCTGTAGAGCTTATAGCTATTGGCTTTCAGGCCATTTTTCTGTGGATCGGTACAGTCTGTGTAAAAGCGACATATAGTTATATCTGTAGGGCTTTTGTTTTGTTGACTACAGAGTCAGTAATCTGCGAGCGCCTAGAATTGCCGGCTGTAACGCTGTGCCTGATCAACCAGCCAGTCTCGAAAGGCGTGCAGTGACGCGGATTCGACCTTTCTCTCTGGAATCATCAGGTAATAGGCCTTGCTGCTGGTCAGGGCCTGTTGGTTGGCGATCACCAACTGTTTCTCGCCCAATTCCCGCTGAATAAGAAACGGTGGGATCAAGGCAATGCCCATGTCATGCATGGCCGCCTGGGACAGCATGGAGAATAGCTCGTAACGTGGGCCTGTCATGTCCCGAGGGATGTTCAATTGTTGTGCGTTGAACCACTGGCGCCAGGCGTAGGGCCGTGTGGTTTGCTGCAGTAGCGGCAGTTCCGCGATTTCTTCGGCGCTGAAATGCGAGCGCTGCCCAAGCAGTCGTGGACTACAGACGGGCAGTGGGTTTTCACCCATTAACCTGTGGGACTCGGTGCCGGACCAGTCGGCATCGCCAAAATATATTGCGGCGTCGAACTCAGTGTCAGCGAACAGGAACGGGCGGGTCCGGTTGGTCAGGTTTACCGTGACTTCGGGGTGCTGCTGCTGGAAGTCCTTGAGTCGTGGGATCAGCCACTGGGTACCGAACGTGGGCACCACCGCCAGTTCGATCACATTGGCACCTTGCTGGCCCATCACTGACAGGGTGTCGCGTTCCACCGCGTCGAGTTGCGTTGCCACTCGCCGGCTGTAGGAAAGCCCGGCTTCCGTGAGCTTTACTCCGCGTCGCGAGCGCCGAAACAGTTCGACACTCAAAAACTCCTCAAGGCCGGCGATCTGTCGGCAGATCGCGCCCTGGGTAATGGAAAGTTCCTGTGCGGCCTTGGTAAAGCTCTCGTGGCGGGCCGCCGCTTCAAAACTAACCAAGGCCGTGGTGCTGGGGATCTTCCTGCGCATGTACCGTACCCTCACTAATAAAAGGCAGTTTTGCCGTTCTTGATCGCTACGGAGTGAGAAATTAGCACAAGGCTATGCAAAAACCTCGTTTGCCCTCCTCGCCTGCCCGGCCTAGGCTCCATGCACGACTTTTGATTTACTTCGCGAGGAATCACTCATGGGCGGTAAGGCAAGCTTCAACTGGATCGATCCACTGTTGCTGGATCAGCAGCTCACCGAAGAAGAGCGCATGGTGCGCGACAGTGCCGAGCAATTCGCCCAGGACAAGTTGGCGCCGCGTGTGCTTGAAGCCTTCCGTCATGAAAAGACCGATCCTGCAATTTTCCGTGAAATGGGTGAGACCGGCCTGCTGGGCGCGATGATTCCCGAGCAGTACGGCGGCAGCGGCTTGAATTATGTCAGCTACGGCTTGATTGCCCGTGAAGTGGAGCGCGTCGATTCTGGCTATCGCTCGATGATGAGCGTGCAGTCGTCCCTGGTGATGGTGCCTATCAATGAGTTCGGCACTGAAGCACAAAAACAGAAGTACTTGCCCAAGCTGGCCTCGGGTGAATGGATTGGTTGCTTCGGCCTGACCGAGCCAAACCACGGTTCGGATCCGGGTGCGATGATTACCCGGGCGCGCAAGGTGGATGGCGGCTACAGCCTGACCGGCAGCAAAATGTGGATCACCAATAGCCCGATTGCCGATGTGTTTGTGGTCTGGGGCAAGGACGACGCCGGCGACATCCGTGGTTTTGTCCTGGAGAAGGGCTGGAAAGGTCTGAGTGCGCCGGCGATTCATGGCAAGGTCGGTTTGCGCGCTTCGATCACCGGTGAAATCGTCATGGACAACGTGTTTGTTCCTGAAGAAAACATCTTCCCCGATGTGCGCGGCTTGAAAGGTCCTTTTACCTGCCTGAACTCGGCACGCTACGGCATCTCCTGGGGCGCCTTGGGGGCTGCGGAGTTCTGCTGGCACACGGCGCGCCAGTACACCCTTGATCGCCAGCAGTTCGGGCGCCCACTGGCCGCCACGCAGTTGATCCAGAAAAAGCTCGCTGATATGCAGACCGAGATCACCCTCGCCTTGCAAGGTTGCCTGCGTCTGGGGCGGATGAAAGATGAAGGAACCGCGGCGGTGGAGATCACTTCGATCATGAAGCGCAACTCCTGCGGCAAATCCCTGGATATTGCCCGTATGGCTCGCGACATGCTCGGTGGCAATGGCATCTCCGATGAGTTCGGGATTGCCCGGCACCTGGTCAACCTGGAAGTGGTGAATACCTACGAAGGCACGCATGACGTCCATGCGCTCATCCTTGGGCGCGCCCAGACCGGTATCCAGGCGTTCTATTAATAGGAGGTTAACCATGGGCGCGCTATCGCATCTGCGGGTACTGGATTTGTCACGGGTGCTGGCGGGGCCTTGGGCCGGGCAGATTCTTGCTGATCTCGGCGCTGAGGTGATCAAGGTCGAGCGGCCTGGTAGTGGTGACGATACGCGCGCCTGGGGGCCGCCCTTCCTAAAGGATGCTTACGGTGAGAACACCAGTGAAGCGTCCTACTACTTATCGGCCAATCGTAATAAGGAGTCGGTGACTATCGACTTCACCCGGCCAGAGGGGCAAAAGCTGGTCCGGGACCTGGCGGCAAAGTCGGATATCTTGATCGAGAATTTCAAGGTGGGCGGGTTGGCGGCGTATGGCCTGGACTACGAGTCGCTCAAGGAGCTCAATCCGGAGCTGATTTACTGCTCTATCACCGGGTTTGGTCAGACGGGGCCGTATGCGGCGCGAGCTGGCTATGACTTCATGATCCAGGGGTTGGGTGGGTTGATGAGCCTGACGGGGCGCCCTGAGGGTGATGAGGGGGAAGGTCCGGTCAAGGTCGGCGTGGCGCTGACCGACATTTTGACTGGGCTGTACTCTACCGTGGCGATTCTGGCGGCTATGGCGCACCGCGATCATGATGGTGGTGGCCAGCATATCGATATGGCGCTGCTGGATGTCCAGGTTGCCTGTCTGGCCAATCAGGCCATGAATTATCTGACGACAGGTGTGTCGCCCAAGCGGCTGGGTAACGCGCATCCGAATATCGTTCCGTATCAGGATTTTCCCACCGCCGATGGCGATTTCATCCTGACCGTGGGCAATGACGGCCAATTTCGCAAGTTTGCCCAGGTCGCGGGGCAACCGCAGTGGGCCGATGATCCGCGGTTTGCTACTAATAAGCTGCGGGTGGCCAATCGGGCGGCGCTCATTCCATTGATTCGCCAAGCAACGGTGTTCAAGACCACGGCCGAGTGGGTGACCCAGTTGGAGCAGGTGGGTGTGCCGTGTGGGCCGATCAATGATCTGGCGCAGGTGTTTGCCGATCCTCAGGTGCGGGCGCGCGGGCTGGCTATAGAGTTGCCGCATCCGCTTGCGGGCAAGGTGCCGCAGGTGGGGAGTCCTATGCGGCTGTCCAAGACGCCTGTGGAGTATCGCAGTGCGCCGCCTCTGCTGGGTGAGCATACGGCTAAGGTACTCAGTGAGGTGCTGGGGCTGGGGGCAGCTCATGTGGCTGCCTTGAAGGAGGCGGGGGTTATCTGAGGGGGTTCTTCTATATAGAAGGGATTTCTATATGAGCGCAGCTGGTTGTTTTTTAATCGATCGTAACTAATTGATAGAAAAGCAAAATCAAGGGTTGACGGCAAATCCTGGGAGTCTATAATTCGCCCCACTTCCGGCGCAGTCGAAACGGAAAACTCCTTGGTAAACAATGAGTTATGCGAGATTCGACAGCAGGTTGCTTCAGTTCATCGAAGCCAAAAGGAAGTTGAAAAAGAGGTGTTGACAGCAGCGTGTAACGCTGTAGAATTCGCCTCCCGCTGACGAGAGATCGGAAGCGCAAGTGGTTGAAGTTGTTGAGGAAAACCTCGAAAGCTTCTGAAAATAACCACTTGACAGCAAATGAGGCTGCTGTAGAATGCGCGCCTCGGTTGAGACGAAAGATCTTAACCAATCGCTCTTTAACAACTGAATCAAGCAATTCGTGTGGGTGCTTGTGGAGTCAGACTGATAGTCAACAAGATTATCAGCATCACAAGTTACTCCGCGAGAAATCAAAGATGTAACCAACGATTGCTGAGCCAAGTTTAGGGTTTCTTAAAAACCCAAAGATGTTTGAACTGAAGAGTTTGATCATGGCTCAGATTGAACGCTGGCGGCAGGCCTAACACATGCAAGTCGAGCGGTAGAGAGAAGCTTGCTTCTCTTGAGAGCGGCGGACGGGTGAGTAATGCCTAGGAATCTGCCTGGTAGTGGGGGATAACGTTCGGAAACGGACGCTAATACCGCATACGTCCTACGGGAGAAAGCAGGGGACCTTCGGGCCTTGCGCTATCAGATGAGCCTAGGTCGGATTAGCTAGTTGGTGGGGTA
Source organism: Pseudomonas sp. DTU12.1 (assembly GCF_009873475.1). Taxonomy (NCBI): domain Bacteria; kingdom Pseudomonadati; phylum Pseudomonadota; class Gammaproteobacteria; order Pseudomonadales; family Pseudomonadaceae; genus Pseudomonas; species Pseudomonas sp. DTU12.1. Next base: position 303,095 of record NZ_CP045254.1, read on the forward strand.
ATGGCTCACCAAGGCGACGATCCGTAACTGGTCTGAGAGGATGATCAGTCACACTGGAACTGAGACACGGTCCAGACTCCTACGGGAGGCAGCAGTGGGGAATATTGGACAATGGGCGAAAGCCTGATCCAGCCATGCCGCGTGTGTGAAGAAGGTCTTCGGATTGTAAAGCACTTTAAGTTGGGAGGAAGGGCAGTAAATTAATACTTTGCTGTTTTGACGTTACCGACAGAATAAGCACCGGCTAACTCTGTGCCAGCAGCCGCGGTAATACAGAGGGTGCAAGCGTTAATCGGAATTACTGGGCGTAAAGCGCGCGTAGGTGGTTAGTTAAGTTGGATGTGAAATCCCCGGGCTCAACCTGGGAACTGCATTCAAAACTGACTGACTAGAGTATGGTAGAGGGTGGTGGAATTTCCTGTGTAGCGGTGAAATGCGTAGATATAGGAAGGAACACCAGTGGCGAAGGCGACCACCTGGACTGATACTGACACTGAGGTGCGAAAGCGTGGGGAGCAAACAGGATTAGATACCCTGGTAGTCCACGCCGTAAACGATGTCAACTAGCCGTTGGGAGCCTTGAGCTCTTAGTGGCGCAGCTAACGCATTAAGTTGACCGCCTGGGGAGTACGGCCGCAAGGTTAAAACTCAAATGAATTGACGGGGGCCCGCACAAGCGGTGGAGCATGTGGTTTAATTCGAAGCAACGCGAAGAACCTTACCAGGCCTTGACATCCAATGAACTTTCTAGAGATAGATTGGTGCCTTCGGGAACATTGAGACAGGTGCTGCATGGCTGTCGTCAGCTCGTGTCGTGAGATGTTGGGTTAAGTCCCGTAACGAGCGCAACCCTTGTCCTTAGTTACCAGCACGTTATGGTGGGCACTCTAAGGAGACTGCCGGTGACAAACCGGAGGAAGGTGGGGATGACGTCAAGTCATCATGGCCCTTACGGCCTGGGCTACACACGTGCTACAATGGTCGGTACAGAGGGTTGCCAAGCCGCGAGGTGGAGCTAATCCCACAAAACCGATCGTAGTCCGGATCGCAGTCTGCAACTCGACTGCGTGAAGTCGGAATCGCTAGTAATCGCGAATCAGAATGTCGCGGTGAATACGTTCCCGGGCCTTGTACACACCGCCCGTCACACCATGGGAGTGGGTTGCACCAGAAGTAGCTAGTCTAACCTTCGGGAGGACGGTTACCACGGTGTGATTCATGACTGGGGTGAAGTCGTAACAAGGTAGCCGTAGGGGAACCTGCGGCTGGATCACCTCCTTAATCGACGACATCAGCTGCTCCATAAGTTCCCACACGAATTGCTTGATTCATTGAAGAAGACGATAGAAGCAGCTTTAAGCTCCAAGCTGATAGCTCTTAGCTAATCAGTTGCGCTCGAAATTGGGTCTGTAGCTCAGTTGGTTAGAGCGCACCCCTGATAAGGGTGAGGTCGGCAGTTCGAATCTGCCCAGACCCACCAATTTTGTTATGGGGCCATAGCTCAGCTGGGAGAGCGCCTGCCTTGCACGCAGGAGGTCAGCGGTTCGATCCCGCTTGGCTCCACCATTAACTGCTTCTGCTGTTAGAGTTTAGAAATGAATATTCCGGTGTGAATATTGATTTCTAGTCTTTGATTAGATCGTTCTTTAAAAATTTGGGTATGTGATAGAAAGATAGACTGAACGTTACTTTCACTGGTAACGGATCAGGCTAAGGTAAAATTTGTGAGTTCTCTTAGTTGAGAAATTCGAATTTTCGGCGAATGTCGTCTTCACAGTATAACCAGATTGCTTGGGGTTATATGGTCAAGTGAAGAAGCGCATACGGTGGATGCCTTGGCAGTCAGAGGCGATGAAAGACGTGGTAGCCTGCGAAAAGCTTCGGGGAGTCGGCAAACAGACTTTGATCCGGAGATGTCTGAATGGGGGAACCCAGCCATCATAAGATGGTTATCTTACGCTGAATACATAGGCGTAAGAGGCGAACCAGGGGAACTGAAACATCTAAGTACCCTGAGGAAAAGAAATCAACCGAGATTCCCTTAGTAGTGGCGAGCGAACGGGGACTAGCCCTTAAGTGGCTTTGAGATTAGCGGAACGCTCTGGAAAGTGCGGCCATAGTGGGTGATAGCCCTGTACGCGAAAATCTCTTAGTCATGAAATCGAGTAGGACGGAGCACGAGAAACTTTGTCTGAATATGGGGGGACCATCCTCCAAGGCTAAATACTACTGACTGACCGATAGTGAACTAGTACCGTGAGGGAAAGGCGAAAAGAACCCCGGAGAGGGGAGTGAAATAGATCCTGAAACCGTATGCGTACAAGCAGTGGGAGCCCACTTTGTTGGGTGACTGCGTACCTTTTGTATAATGGGTCAGCGACTTATTTTCAGTGGCGAGCTTAACCGAATAGGGGAGGCGTAGCGAAAGCGAGTCTTAATAGGGCGTCTAGTCGCTGGGAATAGACCCGAAACCGGGCGATCTATCCATGGGCAGGTTGAAGGTTGGGTAACACTAACTGGAGGACCGAACCGACTACCGTTGAAAAGTTAGCGGATGACCTGTGGATCGGAGTGAAAGGCTAATCAAGCTCGGAGATAGCTGGTTCTCCTCGAAAGCTATTTAGGTAGCGCCTCATGTATCACTGTAGGGGGTAGAGCACTGTTTCGGCTAGGGGGTCATCCCGACTTACCAAACCGATGCAAACTCCGAATACCTACAAGTGCCGAGCATGGGAGACACACGGCGGGTGCTAACGTCCGTCGTGAAAAGGGAAACAACCCAGACCGTCAGCTAAGGTCCCAAAGTTATGGTTAAGTGGGAAACGATGTGGGAAGGCTTAGACAGCTAGGAGGTTGGCTTAGAAGCAGCCACCCTTTAAAGAAAGCGTAATAGCTCACTAGTCGAGTCGGCCTGCGCGGAAGATGTAACGGGGCTCAAACCATACACCGAAGCTACGGGTATCACCCTCGGGTGATGCGGTAGAGGAGCGTTCTGTAAGCCTGTGAAGGTGAGTTGAGAAGCTTGCTGGAGGTATCAGAAGTGCGAATGCTGACATGAGTAACGACAATGGGTGTGAAAAACACCCACGCCGAAAGACCAAGGTTTCCTGCGCAACGTTAATCGACGCAGGGTTAGTCGGTCCCTAAGGCGAGGCTGAAAAGCGTAGTCGATGGAAAACAGGTTAATATTCCTGTACTTCTGGTTATTGCGATGGAGGGACGGAGAAGGCTAGGCCAGCTTGGCGTTGGTTGTCCAAGTTTAAGGTGGTAGGCTGGAATCTTAGGTAAATCCGGGATTCTAAGGCCGAGAGCTGATGACGAGTTACCCTTTGGGTGACGAAGTGGTTGATGCCATGCTTCCAAGAAAAGCTTCTAAGCTTCAGGTAACCAGGAACCGTACCCCAAACCGACACAGGTGGTTGGGTAGAGAATACCAAGGCGCTTGAGAGAACTCGGGTGAAGGAACTAGGCAAAATGGCACCGTAACTTCGGGAGAAGGTGCGCCGGTGAGGGTGAAGGACTTGCTCCGTAAGCTCATGCCGGTCGAAGATACCAGGCCGCTGCGACTGTTTATTAAAAACACAGCACTCTGCAAACACGAAAGTGGACGTATAGGGTGTGACGCCTGCCCGGTGCCGGAAGGTTAATTGATGGGGTTAGCTAACGCGAAGCTCTTGATCGAAGCCCCGGTAAACGGCGGCCGTAACTATAACGGTCCTAAGGTAGCGAAATTCCTTGTCGGGTAAGTTCCGACCTGCACGAATGGCGTAACGATGGCGGCGCTGTCTCCACCCGAGACTCAGTGAAATTGAAATCGCTGTGAAGATGCAGTGTATCCGCGGCTAGACGGAAAGACCCCGTGAACCTTTACTATAGCTTTGCACTGGACTTTGAATTTGCTTGTGTAGGATAGGTGGGAGGCTTTGAAGCGTGGACGCCAGTCTGCGTGGAGCCAACCTTGAAATACCACCCTGGCAACTTTGAGGTTCTAACTCAGGTCCGTTATCCGGATCGAGGACAGTGTATGGTGGGTAGTTTGACTGGGGCGGTCTCCTCCTAAAGAGTAACGGAGGAGTACGAAGGTGCGCTCAGACCGGTCGGAAATCGGTCGTAGAGTATAAAGGCAAAAGCGCGCTTGACTGCGAGACAGACACGTCGAGCAGGTACGAAAGTAGGTCTTAGTGATCCGGTGGTTCTGTATGGAAGGGCCATCGCTCAACGGATAAAAGGTACTCCGGGGATAACAGGCTGATACCGCCCAAGAGTTCATATCGACGGCGGTGTTTGGCACCTCGATGTCGGCTCATCACATCCTGGGGCTGAAGCCGGTCCCAAGGGTATGGCTGTTCGCCATTTAAAGTGGTACGCGAGCTGGGTTTAGAACGTCGTGAGACAGTTCGGTCCCTATCTGCCGTGGACGTTTGAGATTTGAGAGGGGCTGCTCCTAGTACGAGAGGACCGGAGTGGACGAACCTCTGGTGTTCCGGTTGTCACGCCAGTGGCATTGCCGGGTAGCTATGTTCGGAATAGATAACCGCTGAAAGCATCTAAGCGGGAAACTAGCCTCAAGATGAGATCTCACTGGAACCTTGAGTTCCCTGAAGGGCCGTCGAAGACTACGACGTTGATAGGTTGGGTGTGTAAGCGCTGTGAGGCGTTGAGCTAACCAATACTAATTGCCCGTGAGGCTTGACCATATAACACCCAAGCAATTTGCGTCGAAAGGCCAGATTGCGGTGTGTGAAGACGAAACGAACCGAAAGTTCGATTCTTGCAAACACCGACTTCTATTACATACCCAATTTGCTGAAGCGAGGCCAGCTGGCCACGACTCAGTACCCGAATTTCTTGACGACCATAGAGCATTGGAACCACCTGATCCCATCCCGAACTCAGTAGTGAAACGATGCATCGCCGATGGTAGTGTGGGGTTTCCCCATGTGAGAGTAGGTCATCGTCAAGATTAAATTCCGAAACCCCAATTGCGAAAGCAGTTGGGGTTTTGTTTTATGTAGAAGCTCATGAATTTCATCGGCACGATGTGAAAGCAACGGTCCGGTACACAGAATTTCTTGACGACCATAGAGCATTGGAACCACCTGATCCCATCCCGAACTCAGCAGTGAAACGATGCATCGCCGATGGTAGTGTGGGGTTTCCCCATGTGAGAGTAGGTCATCGTCAAGATCAAATTCCGAAGCCCCCGTCTGCTAACGCAGGCGGGGGTTTTGTCGTTTTAGGGCTGAGCGCCCTATCCAGACCGCCTGTCGGTTTCCTACTTAAAAAGAAGATCTATCCCACAAATTCCTAAGATTTATCCAGTCTTGGCCGAAAGCCTGATGAGCCATGCGTGCACCGAAATAGAGCGGTCGTAGAGTTCGCCTATACCATACATGGAATGTTGCATTCGGCACGCTCACCCCCTTTTGGCAAAAAGAAGTCGATGAAATGAATCTCAAGTTCAGTCATAAAATTCTGTTGGCAGCGTCAGGCGTCGTGGTTCTGGCCTTCGCGCTGTTCACGTTGTACAACGACTACCTGCAGCGCAATACCATCAGGCAAAACCTGGAATCATCCATCCAGCAGTCGGGTGACCTGACCGCCAGCAGCGTGCAGAACTGGCTCGGTGGTCGGGTGCTGGTCCTGGAAAATCTTGCGCAGAACGTTGCTCACCAAGGTAGCAATGCCGACCTTCCTGGCTTGGTTGATCAACCGGCACTCACCTCGAACTTCCAGTTCACGTATGTCGGTTCAACCAACGGCGTCTTCACCCAGCGCCCTGACGCGAAAATGCCAGATGGCTACGATCCACGTCAGCGCCCCTGGTACAAGCAAGCGGTCATGGCTGACAAACCCATGCTGACGCCGCCTTATATGGCCGCTGTCGGTGGCTTGATCGTCACCATCGCGATGCCGGTCAAGAAGAATGGTGAACTGCTTGGTGTCGTAGGGGGGGATTTGAGCCTGCAAACCCTGGTGAAGATCATCAACTCGGTCGACTTCGGCGGTATTGGTCATGCATTCCTGGTCAGTGGCGACGGGCAGGTGATCGTCAGCCCTGACCAGGAACAGGTGATGAAAAACCTCAAGGACATCTACCCAGGCAGCAGCGTCCGTATTGAGAAGGTTAACCAGGATGTGATCCTCAATGGTCAGGACCGTATCCTGTCCTTCACCCCGATCAGCGGCTTGCCGGGCGCAGATTGGTACATAGGCCTGTCGATCGACAAAGACAAAGCCTACGCCCCGTTGAGCAAATTCCGCACCTCCGCCTTGATCGCGATGTTCATTGCCGTCACCGCGATTGCGGTATTGCTGAGCCTGTTGATTCAGGTACTGATGCGCCCACTGACAACCATGGGCCGTGCGATGCAAGACATTGCCCAGGGCGAGGGCGACCTGACTCGTCGCCTGGTCGTAGAAAGCAAGGACGAGTTCGGCGAGCTGGGTGGGGCCTTCAACCAGTTTGTCGAGCGTATCCACGCCTCGATCAGCGAAGTGTCTTCCGCGACAAGACATGTGCACGATCTGTCCCAGCGCGTGATGGCATCGTCCAACGCCTCGATTATCGGCTCCGACGAGCAGAGCGCCCGCACCAACAGCGTCGCCGCTGCGATTAACGAACTGGGTGCCGCCACTCAGGAAATCGCCCGTAACGCCGCTGACGCCTCGCAACATGCCAGCGGCGCCAGCGAGCAAGCCGATGACGGTCGCCAGGTCGTAGAGAAAACCATCCTGGCGATGTCCGAGTTGTCGCAGAAGATCAGCCTGTCCTGTACGCAGATTGAAACCCTGAATGCCAGCACCGACAACATCGGGCATATTCTCGATGTGATCAAAGGCATCTCGCAGCAAACCAACCTGCTGGCACTCAATGCTGCCATTGAAGCTGCCCGTGCCGGTGAAGCCGGCCGTGGGTTTGCCGTGGTGGCCGACGAAGTACGCAACCTGGCTCACCGTACCCAGGAGTCGGCGGAGGAGATCCACAAGATGATCACCTCATTGCAAATCGGCTCTCGCGAAGCGGTCACCACGATGAACGCCAGCCAGGTCTCCAGTGAAGAAAGCGTCGAGGTCGCCAACCAGGCGGGTGAACGCTTGATCAGTGTGACTCAGCGGATCGTCGAGATCGATGGCATGAACCAGTCGGTGGCGGCAGCCACTGAGGAACAGACCGCCGTGGTGGAGACGCTCAATGTCGATATCAACCAGATCAACCTGCTTAACCAGCAAGGCGTGGCCAACCTCAACGAGACCTTGAAGGACTGCGACGCGCTGTCACAACAAGCCAATCGCTTGAAGCAGTTGGTCGACAGTTTCAAGATCTGATCACCTCACGATAAACATGGCGTAGTGCAGCAGTGCACTGCGCCATTTTTTTAACCAAGCAAATGGCAAACGTTATCCAGTGCGCGGTCGGCGAAATCCTGGATGAACTGTTCGAAGCCCTCGTTATCACCGGCAGTGACAGGCTCGGCGATAATGGTCCAGGTCGCCCGCGCCAGGTTCTCCCCAAGCGACTCAACACTCATTGCCGCCCACAGTCGGGCCACGCCCAAGGTGTTATAGATTGTCGTCCAGGTCATATGCATCGCCAGCTCATCGCGGCAATTGAGCTGTTCCACGGCGATATTGCCATCGTGGAAGTGTTTCTTGCGTAGCGATCCCACGCCGCTGCCCGTCATCGTGATGCGTGCCAGGGCAGGAATGAACGCGTCAAACCCCTCAAAGCGCCCCACGACCTTCCACAGCTTGGAAGCATTGCAGGCAATCACCACAGATGACACCAGAGGCTTGCCCTGGGGGTTTTTAATCAACGTATCGGGTTGCAGCTGTCTCATAAGTTTTTCCTGATGGCGAGGCTCACAGAAAGCCAATGGCATTGAGGTACTGGCACCCTCTGCGTAACAGCGCAGGTTCTTTTTCGGGGTACTGCGCGCCCATCTGTTCAACACCATGGCGTGCGTTCTCATGGCGGATCATGGAGATGTCGCCCGTGTCTTCTCCCAGCCCATTGAGGTAGAACCCCAGTACACCGAAAAGGGCATTCTCGCGATCCACTTCGCGCAGATGGTGTTGCCAATCCGCTACGCTCACCAACTCGAACGCATGCCCTGCCTGGCGAAACGACTCGACATAGGTTTCCCACTTCAAGGGTTGCGGGTTGTGCAGGTTGAAGACGCTGCGCTGGGCAACATAATTGCCGCTGTGGAAGGCGATGAAACGTGCCAGGAAATCCACCGGCATCAGGTCGAAGTTCAATCCCAGGCGCGGCACCCGGCCCAACTGCAGCGATCCCTTGAGCATCAGCAACAGGCGGTTCTTGTGGGGTTGGCAGACGCCATTGCGGCTATTGAAACTGATGTTCCCGGGGCGGTAGATATTGACCCAGGCACCTTGTACGGCGGCACGCCCCAACAGACGTTCAGCGACCCATTTGGACAGGTTGTAGCCGTTCTTGATGTAGAGCGGTGGCGTACTTGCCGCAGGCGCTTCAAGCACCTGCCCATCGGCCCCGACGCTGCTTGACGCAGATAACGTGGACACGAAGTTGAGCACTTTCTTACAGTGGGTTTCGCACAGGCGCAGGCATTCAAGCACCGGTTCCACGTTGTCCTTGGCCAGTGACGCGTAGTCCATGACGTGATTGACGTGGGCAGCGCTGTGTACCAGCACCCCGTAATGGCGGGCGAGGTACTCATAGACCTGCGCCTCTAGCCCCATGCGCGGTTGGCGCAGGTCGGTGGTGTATACACGCACCCGGCTCAGGTCCAGGTGTTCCAGGCGGTACTCACGCAAGGCTTCGGCAAAGCGTGCAGTTGCCGATTGCCCTGGGTGTTCCCGCACCAGGCAGGCGACTTCGGTCGCTCCGGCCATCAGCAAGGCCTCGACGATATGTATACCCAGGAAACTATTGGCGCCGGTCACGATAGCCTTCTGACGATCACCGGCACGCTCTGCTGGTAACAGCGCCAGATCCAGCGTGCGCAGCGCATCGCTGATCGCCCGTTCGGTGGGAGCGGCACCTGGTGCACTGTCACCCATCAGCGCCGCGAGCGTCTGCACCGTGGGCGCCTCGATAAACCGATTGAGAGGCAGGCTGCGCCCGTACAACTCACGAATGCGCAGGAGCATGGTTGATAGCAGGATGGAGTGGCCGCCGAGATGAAAAAAACTGTCGTCAGTCGATATCTCGTCGGCCGGTAATCCCAGCAGCTCACTCCACAGGTCCAGCAATTGACCTTCCACCGGTGTTTGGGGGCGGCGCTGAGGAGGCTGCGAGACAGTTTGAACCGCCAGCGCCAGCAAGGCCTGGCGATCGACCTTGCCATTGCTGCCATAAGGCAGGCTCGGCAACTCTGTACACACGGTTGGCTGCATATAGTCCGGCAGCCGTTGCCCGGCATGTTGTTTTAACGCGCCCAGGGCCGTACCTGAGTCACTGGGATCTGCGTGCGCCACGAACGCGAGAATTCGTCGATCACGGTCAATCACCACCGCAACCTGGCGAAAAAGCTGGCTGGCACGCAAGCACTGCTCAATCTCCTGGGGCTCGACCCGAAAACCACGGATCTTCACCTGCAGGTCCCGGCGCCCGACCAGTTCGATGCCCTCTGCCGTCCATTTCGCCATGTCGCCGGTGCGGTAGGCGCGCAAGGCCTGGCCGCCAGGCAGCACAAGGCGCACGAAGCACTCGGCAGTCTGTTGTGGCTGGTTCACGTAACCAAGGCTCACCCCGGGGCCGACAATGTACAGTTCGCCCACCACCTGGTCTTCGACTGGCCGACGCTGCTCGTCGAGGATCAGCACCTGGCTGTTGGCGATGGGCGTGCCGAGGTTCAGATTGCTGTCATCAGCCTGCATTCGACGGCGACTGACCAGCACCGTCGCCTCTGTAGGGCCATACAGGTTATGCAGGACGCATTGCCCGGCCATCTGCGCGATGACATGGGGCTCGCAGATGTCACCGCCGGTCAGCAGGTGCTCCAGGCCCAGCGGGCGATCCAGTGGCAGCACGCTCAACAGGGCTGGCGGCAGGAAGGCGTGTGACACGCGTTGTTGCTGGATCAACTCAACCAATTGGTGAGGGTCGCGACGCTGTTCTTCACTGGGCACGATCAGGGTCGCGCCTTGGCACAGGGCCGCAAACAGGTCCACCAGTGACGAGTCAAAGCTCAGGGACGAAAACTGCAGGACGCGGCTGTGCTCAGTGAGCTCAACATACTGGCTGTACCACGCAGAGAAATGGGCCAGGTTCTGCTGGCTGAGCAAGACCCCCTTGGGTTGGCCGCTGGTGCCCGAGGTGTAAAGCACCATGCTGGCGCTATCCGCCGTGGGGGAGGTAAGTGCCAAGGGCGCTCTGTCGTCCATGTGCTGGCTGTCGATGCGGCTGACATCCACAGCCATGAAATGCCTGCGCAAGGGATGCTGGCCATCATCGAGTAGCACGACGGCCCCGGCATTCTCCAGCATGGCTTGTTGACGCGGCAGCGGGTGGCCCGGTTCCAGCGGCAGATACACAGCGCCGCAACCGAGGGTTGCCAGAATGCTGGCGTACAACCCAACCGACTTGTCCAGGCAAATGCCGACCACGGGCGCCTGCCCAGGCCCGAGCAGCGGCTGCAAAACCTGCTGAATGGCCAGGCTGTGTCGCAACAAATGGCGATAACTCAGGGTGAGGCCGGCGATCTCCAGGGCCGGCCTTTCGGCAAAGGTCCGTAAGCCATGCTCCAGTTGCTTGATCAGTGGTGTCCGGGCTTTTTGCATCAGCCCCGGATCATCGGTTCGGTTGAAACGATGCAGGTAGGCCAGCCCGTCCAGACCCTCGAGGCTTTGCTCTGGAACCGGGGAAGCGCTTGCGCGCTGCGCAAAGTGCCCAGGGTTGCGCGAGAAGCCGCTGACCTGCAGCGCGACCCACTCGATCAGGCGTGCGATTGCCTGGCGTCGTAACTGTTGGCCGTTGCCGCAGGAGGGCGGAGCAATGTCCAGCACGGCCAGTAATTGCTGGAGGCGGTCATAGCAACGTATTTGCAGGACCGGCAGCCCCCACTCACTCATGGCGCCGATGGACAGCCGCAGGCTCATCACGGCCACGCTGGCTAAGTCCTGCACGACTGGCTGGCTGCCGTCTTCAATCAGCAGGTCAATAGCCGGCGCCTGTGCGGCGAGTTCATGGCCATAGGGTGCCAGCGCCTGCCTCAGCTCATCCAAGGCCGCACTGGTGCCGAGCAACCGAATCCCGAGGCGTCTCATGATGGGCTCCCGGGTACGGGCAGATAGGCGCTTAGCGCTTGGGCGACACAAGGTGTTTGCAGCAGCCCGCTGCGGCGCAGCAAACCCATGATGTTGCTGATCAGCGGGTGCTGACGCGTGATGGGAAAGGTCAGGGCACTTACCTGCGCCTGCAGGACTTGACGGGCATCGGCGCTGATATCCAGATGCTCGATCAAGAGCAGATCGAAGTCCCTTTGCAGGTCATTGGTCAAATAGTGTTGCAGGAACACCGGCAGGACCAGGGCGATACTATGGCGGTCTTCATCGCTCGCCGTTTGCCAGTAGTGCCTGACCAGGCTGGCCCAGAAGATGGCATGGCGACCCTCGTCTGCCAGGTGGTCGGCCATCAACCCCCTGACCGAATGTTTGACGCTGTCATCCTTGGCAAACGCCGCCACGTCATGGGTCACCGTATTCTCGGCAATCGCCACGCAAATCAGTTCTACGGCATCGTGTAGATGTGTCGGCGCCTGTGTCTGTGCGATGGGTATGGCGCGGCTCAATTCGATGGCTGCGGGCAGCTCCAGTGGCGCGATACCGGTTTGCTCCAGGGTTTGCTGCATGAAGTCCAGGGCGACGAGCGCGTGGTAGTCCTCATCGACCACCACCGTCATGGCGTCGTAGCGGCAGGCCGCAGGGAAGGGGATTGAAAAGCGGTTCTTGGCGATGTTGCGTGCGGTTTTATCGACAATCTCTGTTTCAAAGATCACCACGTCATTGATGAATTTGTAGAACGTCTGCACCAGGACAAAGTCGCGCCACTGTGGGCAGTGCTCAACAAACCCCGCACTGAGCACCAACGGTTGGCGACACAGCGGATAGATCAACTTGTCGTCTTCTTCCAGCACGCGTCGCGGGCGAGTACGGACGGTCGCCTGATACTCCCAGTCGCTGGCAAACGAGCGGTAGTGTGCGTTCACAGGCTCACCTCCTGGCTTGCTGCGTGTTGGCGCAGGCCGTCCCACAAGGCAATGCGATGCTCCACGGCGCTCAGAGCGGCATGCCAGGCCTGTTGTTCGTGCAGCGGGTCTGCCTGGACCAGGCGCCGCAGCAGTTGCTCTGCAGCCGGCTGATGATCCTCGGCGTCCAACTCGATATGCCGCTGGAGGTAGTAGCACAAGCTGGGGGCTTGCCGATGGGCGACATTGCAGCCTTCCAGGAGGCGTTTGAACATCGTCGGGATGACACTTTCGCGGCCATGCAGGAAGGTAGCTGCTACACAATGGGCCGGGGCGTTCAAGGCAACGTCCAGGGTATGCCGGACGAAACGCTCTACCGCAGGATCAATCGTGATCTGTGCCAATGCGCTATCGACGCTTGCACCCGCGCGCTGCAACGCGATGAAGCGTTCGATGGTGGCGGTACTGGCGCCTACCTCGCGCATGGCCTCCAGATACAGTTCGAAGTGACTGGCGTACCCGTCGCCCAGCTGGCGGTCGGATTCCTCATCCAGCACAATTTCGTTGATCAGTCGCGCGGCCTGCGGGTCTGTTGGGGGCAGCCAGGGTAGACGCATGCAGGTCAGTTCCTGTTGCAGGCGTTTGGTCAGCGTCATGAAATCCCAGACGGCGAAAACATGGTTTTGCATGAAATGTTGCAGCTGTGCGAAAGAATTGATTTCCAGGAAAATGGGATGTTCTTGTAGTTGCAGCTTTTTATGATTGAGTAGTTCTTGAAGTTGAAACATGGTTAATGCCTATAAGTCGTTATGCCGACTCAGATTAAAAGGGTTGTTTAGAACCAAGTGTGTTGGGGTTGGTTTTAGTCGCGCCGTCACGGAGATGTCCCGGCTGGCTTGGATGCCCGGCAAGCAACAAATAGTGACAAAGCAACTTAGTCTTATTGGCTTGAGCGCCGTCCACAGCCATGCCCAAACCCATGGCTGTGCATTCGACTGCAGCGCCAAGTCCAATTAAAGAGTAATCACTTGGTTAAGTGTTCAAATACTTACTAAGTTATATAAGGTTTTTTTGCAGGAAGGGGTGTTTCGTAGTCGAACTTTATATTCGATGTGGGAACTTTCCTTGTTGTTTGCAAGTTTAAATTATTGAGCTGAATGACTGGCACTTACTCCGCTAGTGCATTTGCAATGCCGGAAGTGTCATGGCGGTCAATATCGAGTTTGTTACCGCAACGGTCCAAAGAGCGACAGCAGCAGAGGCCGGCTTTGGACGTGTGCGGCGCCTGGCAATCCAGGTCGCGCACTGGGCGGCCAAAGTCGTGAGCAATCAGTGCTGCTCTTTATCGCCCTGTTCAAGGCTGTTCAGGTAATGAGTGATCACTTCCATCCCGCGCATCAGGTGATTACGCAGGGTAAGCACGCTCTGCTCGACCTTTTTCTGGGCAACCAGGTTCAGCAGTTCACGGTGGTCTTCCTGGGAGGTTTCGCCCAGGCCCATGGCCTCAAGGTTGAACCGCAGGAAGCGTTCCTCCTCGTTCAGCCCATGCTCCACCAGGTTCAACAGCCGCTGGTTGGGGGCCTTGCCGTACAGCGCCATATGGAACAGGCGGTTAAGCCGGCCGATTTCGCTGTAGTCGGTTTCGCGCTCAAGGGCGTCGATCAAGGCGTCGGCCTGCTCGATATCGCTTTGCCTGAGCAACGGGATCGATAAGCGCAGCGCCTCCGATTCCAGGAGAATACGCAGGGCGTAAGTCTCCGCCGAGTTATCTTCAATCAGCGGGGCGACCACGGCACCTTTATGGGTCACAACATGCAACAGCGACTGTGCCTCCAGTTGGCGCAGGGCTTCGCGCACCGGCATCCGGCTGACCCCGAACAGGCTGGCCAGCTCTTGCTGGCGCATGGCGGTGCCGCAGGGCAGACGGCCATCCAGTATGGCGTTGCGCAGTGTTTCTTCAATAACGGAGCGAGCGAGGTGAGCAGGAATGGGCCCACTGATCTTGATGCTGCTCAAAGGGTTCGGCTTGTGCGTCACGACTACGCTATCCTCCTTTCTTGTTGGAATGGGTTTTGGCTAATTGGATCCAAAGAACACTAGAGATTGCATGCAAGCTTGTCAAACAGGCAAGGTTTCCCTTTGTAAGCGACTCAACAGCGCGGTTTTTCATCGCACATTATGGCTTGCCGGCGTCTTACAAGGCGCGGTTGCTTTAGCGTAATGGGGACTGAGTGATTGCACAGTGCCATTGTTTTTTGCCGACCGACCCTTCACCATCGATTGATTCTGCGTCTCTTTCTACGGACTGAAACCATTGGCGGCACGTTTTACTCCCTCGCGGTTTCTGTGCTGGCTGTTTTCAGCGCTGCTGCTGGCTGGCTTATTGCCTGGCGGGCTGCATGCCGATTGGGATTTCTCCCAGATCAGCCGGCGCGCCACCGCGCTCTACGGGCCGTTGGGTGCGGGTCAGCAGCGCATTGATGACTGGCAGCAACTGCTGGCCACGCAAAAACAAGGCAGCGAGGCAGAGCAGCTCAAGGTGGTCAACCTGTTCTTCAACAAGCGCGTGCGCTATGTCGAAGATATCGACTTGTGGAACCAGGTCGATTATTGGGAAACGCCCATCGAAGCCCTGTGGAAAGGCGCCGGTGATTGTGAAGACTATGCCATCGCCAAGTATTTCAGCCTGCGTCACCTGGGCGTCTCCAGCGACAAATTGCGCATTACCTACGTCAAGGCATTGCGGCAGAATCGCGCCCATATGGTCTTGACCTATTATTCGACGCCAGAGGCCATGCCCCTGGTACTCGACAGCCTGATCGATGAAATCCAGCCTGCCAGCCAACGGACCGACTTGCTGCCGGTCTACTCCTTCAACGCCGAGGGCTTGTACCTGCCGGGCGCCAAGGGCAACAAAAAGGTCGGCGACACCAAACGCCTGTCGCGCTGGCAGGATGTGTTGAAAAAAATGCGTGCGGAAGGCTTCCCAGCCGAGCCGGCCAACTAGGAGTAACTGTTCAGATGTCACTGTTCAAACAGCTGTTGATCGCTATCTGTCTGTTCCTGGTGGTCGCCTTCAGCGGCAGCTTCATGGTCAGCCTGGAAAGCTCGCGTACCCAGTACGTGAACCAACTGCGCTCCCACGCGCAGGACGCGGCGACCGCCCTGGCGCTGTCCCTGACACCCAATATCGACGACCCGGCGATGGTCGAGCTGCTGGTCAGCTCGATTTTCGATAGTGGTTATTACGCCAGCATCCGGGTGATCGATGTGACCAACGACCAGGTCATCGTCGAACGCAGTGGCATCCCCGACAACAACGGCGTGCCCAACTGGTTCGTCAAGCTGATCGGCCTGGAACCGGCCGGTGGTGACGCCCTGGTCAGCCGTGGCTGGGAGCAGGCGGCGCGGGTCGAGGTGGTCAGCCATCCGATGTTCGCCCTGGCCAAGCTGTGGCAGAGCGCCCTGGGCAGCCTCGGCTGGTTATTGCTGTGTGGCGCGGTGAGTGCGGTGCTGGGCGCGCTGTTGCTGCGCCGGCAACTCAAACCTTTGGACTACATGGTCAAACAGTCCCACGCCATTGCCCGCCGCGAATTCCTGAGCCTGCCGGATCTGCCGCGCACCCCGGAACTGCGCCGCGTGGTGCAGGCGATGAACCAGATGGTGGAAAAGCTCAAGGCCCTGTTCCAGGAACAGGCCGAGCGTAGCGAAAAACTGCGGGTGGAGTCCTATCAAGACAACCTTACCGGCCTGGCCAACCGCCGTTACTTCGAGATGCAACTCAATGCGCGGGTCAGCAACCCCGAAGAAACCAGCTCAGGTTACCTGCTGGTGTTGCGGGTCAAGGACCTGGCCGGCCTCAACCAGCGCCTCGGCGGCCAACGCACCGACCAACTGCTGCAGGCGGTCGGTGAACAGTTGCTGCGCCAGTGCGAGCCGTATCCGGAAACCCACAACCTGGTCACCCGTATCCGCGGTGGCGAGTTCGCCGTGCTGGCGCCGGGGCTGATGCGTGAAGAGGCGTTGCAGCTGGCGCAAAACCTGGAAAGCACCCTGCAAAGCCTGCAAGCCACCGGCGCCAGTGACGTTTCGCCGGTTGCCTGTATCGGCCTGGCGCCGTTCAATCATGGTGATTCGCCACAAGCCCTGTTGACCCTGGCCGACCAGGCGCTGGCCCAGGCCGAAACCCAGGGCGATGTCAGTTGGGTGTGCCTGGACCACAGCGCAGCGGCCAGCGTCGGCGACGACCATCATGCCTGGCACACACTGTTGGACCAGGCGCTGACCCAACACCGCTTCGAGTTGTACTTCCAACCGGTGGTGGCCAGCCAGGATCCGCAACTGGTCCTGCATTACAAAGTGCTCTCGCGCTTGGTCGACGGTCATGGCCACACGATCCCGGCCGGCCGTTTCCTGCCTTGGCTTGAGCGGTTTGGCTGGTCGGCGCGCCTGGACCGGGTGATGTTGGAGCTGGTACTCAAACAAATGGCCAGCCATGAGCACTCGCTGGCCCTGAACCTGTCTGCGGCGACCCTGGCAGACCCGCAAGCCCTGAACCGAATCTTCGACCTGCTACGCCAACATGCCAACCTGGGCCCGCGCCTGACCCTGGAAATCGGTGAAGAGCAACTGCCCGAACAGGCGGTGCTGGAGCAGTTGACCCACCGCCTGCGGGAGCTGAACTTTTCCCTCAGCCTGCAACGCTTTGGCGGGCGCTTCAGCATGATCGGCAACCTGGCGCGCCTGGGCCTGGCCTACTTGAAGATCGATGGCAGCTACATCCGCGACATCGACCAGGAAAGCGACAAGCGCCTGTTCATCGAAGCCATCCAGCGCGCAGCCCACAGCATCGACTTGCCGCTGATTGCCGAGCGGGTCGAAACCGAGGGTGAGTTGCAGGTAATTCGCGAGATGGGGATTTTTGGCGTGCAGGGCCAGCTGTTTGGTGAGCCGGCGCCCTGGCGCTGAGGCCGTGGCCGGCCTCAGATCAGGCCGGTCTCATCATCATTGATCAGGTGGCTCAGGCCACCCAGTGATTCCCGGGCGTTGCTGCGGTCCTTGAGCTTGGCTTGCGCGGCGACCGGCAGGTCCGTCAGGTTGATTACGCCTTTCTGGATCAGCACCTGAATCAAGTCTTCCAGCACCCGGATCATCTCCGAGTCACTGTGCTTGAGCTGCTTGAGGCTCAGTTCCGCTTCTTCATTGGCAAACCAGGCCTGGATCTCATGGTGATCCGCGGGCAGGGTGCCCGTCGATTCGGCGAAGGCAACCGCTTCGGCGCGAATCAGCTCACCCTGTGCATCACGTTGCACGTAGAACATTGAACATCCCTCATGAGAAGAACTGACGACAGCCTGTCAGAGCATAGGCCAACGGCGCGCGATTGGGCGTGAGTATGCCGTGCAATCGCGACCCCATGCCAGTGAACGGTGGCCGCAAATGAATCGGCCGCCTCAAGAGGCGGCCGGTTCAGTGGTTCAGCTTAGGTGTGATCGACCTTGATGGTCGGATCAGCACCACTGATCAACGAATTGATCGTCTGGCCGGACCAGTTGTTACCTTCCAGCTTGATCGTCACATCCGCATTAGCCAGGCCGCCAGCGGCGTTGAGCTTGCCTTCGGAGCTGATCTGCAGCGTTGTCACGTTATCCACCGTGGTCAACTTCAGGAAGTTGTCGATGGTGCCGTCGGTTTCACCCTTGAGCAGGTCACGCAGGTCAATGCGGTCGCCTTCCAATGCCTTGAAGTCCTTGATCACATCGTTGCCGACGTCACCGGATCTCCAGACGAAGGTATCGGCACCGGTGCCGCCGATCAGGATGTCATTGCCCTGGCCGCCGATCAGCGTGTCGTTGCCGGTACCGCCCAACAGGATGTCGTTGCCCTTGCCACCGTCCAGGTAGTCGTTGCCGCCCTGGCCGAACAGGATGTCATCGCCCGAGCCACCCAGCAGGGTGTCATTGCCGTCCTTGGCACCCGAGGTGTTGAACTCGTTGTAGTGCTCGGTGATGTACTTATGCACATCCTGGCCGGTGACTGCAGACACCGCCACGCCGTTTTTCCCTGCCACGTAGGTCTGGATGGCGTTGTAGCCTTCGCCGGTAACACCTGTGAAGCTCACCAGGTCGCCGAACAGGATGTCGTTGCCGTCACCGCCATCGACACGGTCGGCACCCGGCAGGGTAGCCTCGCTGTGACCGAGGATGGCGTTGGCCAGGTCCTTCGGATCGATGTTGCTTTGTGGCTTGTTGTCGCTGTCGTACGGTGCCAACTGCTCCAGGCCGACCCCGCTTTTAAGACCGATGGCTTCTACGCCACCTGTGGACAGGCCTTTGAGCAGTGCGAACGCGTTCTGGGAGTTGGTAGCGGTGGCTGTATCGGTGTAGTTACCATAACCGTCAAGAACCGATATCTCATAGGTGCCATCCCCTTGGGCGTGGATGATGCCCTTGTTGTAGGCCCAGCCGTAGGAAAAGAGGGTCACCTTACCGGCAGAGTTGATATCGAGGTAGTTATTCGAATCGATATTGATCCGAGTGGCGGTACCTATGGTGTAGTTGTTCATGTTAACGACGTCATCGAGCTTGACGTTGCCGTACAAGGTCGGGTTGGTCTGCTCGGAACGCTGGTAGAACGTCGGCTCACCATCGGTGATGAAGTACGTGGTGTTGATTGCATCCTTGTTGCCAGTCGCCTGGGCACTTTGGAAGAAGTTGGATGCAGCCTTGAACACGTCTTCGTAGTTGGTGCCGCCGGTCGACACCATCTTATCCAGGACTTTCTGCAACGCCTCCAGTGCACCTGGGTCTTTCAGGTTGACTGTAACCGTACGATTGACCTGGTCACTGAAATCCGCGAGGAAGATGTTCACGACCCCGGAGGTGCTGGAGCCGATACTGTTTTTCAGTGAGTTGAACACGGTGGTCAGCGAGGCTTTCGCCGCCGCTACCGAGTCCGAACCCATACTGCCCGACGTATCGATCATGAACGCAATGTTGTAGTTCTTGCCCTGAACTACGTTCAGGCCCGAAACGTCCGCCACGATGATGTCGTTGCCACTGGTACCGGTGACGTTGTCATCGCCCGAAGTCGCCGTGCTCCCGCTATAGACTGCCGGGTATACCTTGACCGGCAGATTGGCCACGGTTGTGGCCGAGCCGCCGAGGCTTTCGGTGGAGGTCGACGTCACGGTCAGGTTGTACTGGCCGCTGGTGTAAGGCAGTGGCTTGAGGCTCAGGTTGTTGAGGTTCCAACCGGTGACGTCCACCTCGGTATGGCCCTGGGTCGCCGTGAAGGTATGCCCGGCACCGTCGCTGAGCACTGCGCCCACCGGGATGCTGCCAATCTTCACGCTCAGGGTTTCCGAACCGTCGGTATCGGTCAGGCCGGTGGTGACTTTGGTCAGTTTGACCGTGCCGTTTTCCAGCCCTTCGTTGAGCTTGTACGCGTCGTAGTAACCCTGGCCGTTTGTGCCGTGCAGATCCGACACTTGCGCGCCGGCGCTGATCAGGTCGTTGATGCCGGTGTAGATCGGCATCGTGGTGTTGCTCAGGTTGGTCGCGGTGCCACCGTTGACCGACAGCTTGAGATCAAAGCTGCCCGGACCTGATTGGTTGGCATGGTAGATATCAATGCTGTAGTAGCCGTTGCTGGTTGGGGTGAACGTACCGTTGAACTGGCCGGAGTTCGAGCCCCAGGTACCGCTGGCCACATCTTTGCCGCCGATATTGACCAGGATGCTGTCATCGCCGTAGCCGCTGAAGGTGTACGACTTGCCGGCTTCCAGGTAGATCAGGCCGGAGGTCTTCGAGCCTGCACCGCCAGGCACATCTGCAGTAGGTAGGACGGTGGTCGAAACCGTCGTGCTGGTTGGCGTGCCGGCGTTGTCGATGGCATTTTTCAACACGGTCGCGGAGGCGCCATTGCCGTTGGTGCCCAGGTTCGCAATGCTGTTCCAGCTCTGCTTGGTCAGGCCGACCGAGGCGATGTTGTTATCGGCAACGCTCAAGGTCGGCGCGTCTGCAACCGGAGTGATGTCGACTTTTACAGTGGCGCTGGTGCCCAGGTCCTTGCCATCGGTTGGCTGGAACTTGAACTGTGCATAATCAGCCTGCTTGTTGCCCACACCGGTGCCGCCGTAGCCGTCGGCTCCGGATTCGTTGGCATTTGGGGTGAAGCGCAACTGGCCGCCGTCGATCTGCGCCTTGGTGAAGGTCTGGCCGGCTGTCACGTTGGTCCAGGTAGTGCCGTCCGCTGCCAGGTACTGCAGCTTGCCGGCTACTGGCAGCTCGGTGATTTTCACCCCGAGGCTGGCCTGCGGCGAATCCACATCGCTGACCCCGAAGTTGGCCCAGGTCAGCTTCAGCGACGTGTCTTCAGTGCCGGTGACGGCACCGCCGGTGGCAACCGGTGCGTCGTTGACCGCCACTACGTTGACCGTGGTGGTTGCCACGTTCGAGTAGTTGCCGCCGTCGGTCACCGTCACGGTGATGGTCCGTGGCGTGGTGCTCGGGTCGTGGCTGCTGTTGCCGAACGTGATGTTCTTGATCTGCTGCATGTAGTCAGCCAGCGACGCCGTACCGGTCAGGGTCAGGGTGATCTTGCCGGTGACAGGGTCCGTGACCGAGGTCACGTTCATACCGGTGACCTTGCTGTAGTCCAGCGTGTCGCTCGGCTGAGTATTGGTCAGGACTACCGTGGCGCCAGTCAGCTGGGTGCTGTCCGGGTCGGTGATCTTGATGTCGGTATCAGCAATCGACACGCCACTGCCGCCTTCGGTGAACGTAGTCCTGTAGTCGTTGCCGGTGGCGCCACTGGAATTGTTGGCATCCAGGTCGATAACCGGTGGCGCATCGTTATCGATGATCGACGTTTCGATTTTGCCGTTGGTGGTGCTGATAGCCAGGTTCTCGAAGTTACCGCCGGAAGTGCCCGAGATACTGATCTCGAACTTCTCCGTAGGCTCGGTCAGCTTGTCGTCGATGGTCTTGATATCGAACGTCGCGCTGCTTTGGCCGGCCGGAATCTTCACGGTGTACACGCCGTTGAAGTCTGAACCGTCCTGGGCCACGCCTTTGTACGACAGGGTCACCGTGACTTCGGTTTGCGCCGGCTGGGTCAGGTTCAACGTGTAGTGAGCGGTCTGGCCTTCGGTCACCGAGGTATCGCCCGCAATACTGATCACGGTGTTGCTCGTCACGTCCGTCACTTTGGTGATTACTGGCGTGCCGACCGGGATCAGGTTTTCATACTTGTCGCCACCGCTGACCACATTGGTGATCTTGGCGGAAATGTCCTTGGCGCCCAGGTAGTAGTCATTCGGCGCGGTGAAGTTGGCAGTACCGCTGGTCTTGCCATTGCCGATGGTGATGTTCAAGTCGTTGTCCAACTTGATCACCAGGTCCGAACCCACGTTGGTCACGGCAACGCCGTTCTTATCCACGAGGCTGGCGGTGTAGACGATCTGGCCGCCTTCGGCGACGTTGGTGGTGGCGGTCAGCACAACCTTCACATCGTCGATGGTGTCGTTGATCTGCGTCGTTGCGCCGTCGCCAGCAACCACCAGCTTCTCGAAGTTACCGCCTTCAGTACCGGTGATCTTGACGGTCTGGGTGCTCTTGTCGATGAACACGTCATCGCCTGGGGCGTTCACTGTCACGGTGCCGACGGTGTCGCCGGCCTTGATGGTGATGGTTTGTTTGTTGTCGAGCGTCAGGGTGACGTCAGTGTCAGCCTTGTTGCTCAAGGTGGCGGTGTAAGTGATCTTGCCGCCTTCGTTCACTTCAGACGGAGCCGTCAAAGTCACGGTAGTGGTGTTATCGGTGCCCGGTGTGTCGGTCACGATGGTGGTGACTTTATCGGTACCTGGAACCAGGTTTTCAAAGTGCTCGCCACCGGTGACCTTAGTGATGCCGGTAGTAACAGTCTGGTCGCCTTTGTACACATCGTCCGGAGCCACAACCGAGACAGTACCGCTCGATTTGTCCACACCGATGGTGATGACTTGCTTGTTATCCAAGGTGATAGTCAGCGGACCGGTAGTGTTAGTCACCGGTGCACCGTTTTTGTCCACAAGGGTCGCGGTGTAGACGATCTGGCCGCCTTCACCCACGGTTTTGGTCGCGGTCAGGACCACATCGACCTTGTCGATGGTGTCGTTGATCTGCGTCGTTGCGCCGTTACCTGCAACCACCAGCTTCTCGAAGTTGCCGCCAGTGGTGTCGGTGATCTTGACGGTCTGGGTGCTCTTGTCGATGAACACGTCATCGCTCGGAGCATCAACCGTCACAGTACCAACGGTGTCGCCAGCCTTGATGGTGATGGTTTGCTTGTTGTCCAGCGTCAGGGTGACGTCGGTGTCAGCCTTGTTGCTCAAGGTAGCGGTGTAAGTGATCTTGCCGCCTTCGTTCACTTCAGACGGAGCCGTCAAAGTCACGGTAGTGGTGTTATCGGTGCCCGGTGTGTCGGTCACGATGGTGGTGACTTTATCGGTACCTGGAACCAGGTTTTCAAAGTGCTCGCCACCGGTGACCTTAGTGATGCCGGTAGTAACAGTCTGGTCGCCTTTGTACACATCGTCCGGAGCCACAACCGAGACAGTACCGCTCGATTTGTCCACACCGATGGTGATGACTTGCTTGTTATCCAAGGTGATAGTCAGCGGACCGGTAGTGTTAGTCACCGGTGCACCGTTTTTGTCCACAAGGGTCGCGGTGTAGACGATCTGGCCGCCTTCACCCACGGTTTTGGTCGCGGTCAGGACCACATCGACCTTGTCGATGGTGTCGTTGATCTGCGTCGTTGCGCCGTTACCTGCAACCACCAGCTTCTCGAAGTTGCCGCCAGCGGTGTCGGTGATCTTGACGGTTTGGGTGCTCTTATCGATGAACACGTCATCGCCTGGGGCATCCACAGTCACGGTGCCAACGGTGTCGCCCGCCTTGATGGTGATGGTTTGCTTGTTATCGAGCGTCAGGGTGACGTCGGTATCCGCTTTATTAGAAAGCGTCGCGGTGTAGGTGATCGTGCCGCCTTCGTTGACGGCGTCTGGCGCGGTCAAGGTGACGGTGGTGGTGTTATCGGTGCCCGGTGTGTCGGTCACGATGGTGGTGACTTTATCGGTGCCTGGAACCAGGTTCTCGAAGTGCTCGCCACCGGTGACCTTAGTGATGCCGGTCGTAACAGTCTGATCACCTTTGTACACATCATCCGGCGCTACAGCCGAAACAGTACCGCTCGACTCGTTCACACCAATGGTGATGACCTGTTTGTTATCGAGGGTGATGGTCAACGGGCCAGTGGTGTTGGTAACTGGCTTGCCGTCTTTATCAACCAAAGTTGCGGTGTAAACGATCTCGCCGCCTTCGCCGACAGTTTTGGTCGCGGTCAGGACCACATCGACCTTGTCGATGGTGTCGTTGATCTGCGTCGTGGCGCCATCGCCAGCCACCACTAGCTTCTCGAAGTTGCCGCCAGTGGTGTCGGTGATCTTGACCGTCTGGGTGCTCTTATCGATGAACACGTCATCGCCAGGGGCATCAACAGTCACGGTACCAACGGTGTCGCCCGCCTTGATGGTGATGGTTTGTTTGTTGTCGAGCGTCAGGGTGACGTCGGTATCCGCTTTATTAGAAAGCGTCGCGGTGTAAGTGATCGTGCCGCCTTCGTTGACGGCGTCTGGCGCGGTCAATGTGACGGTAGTGGTGTTATCGGTACCCGGTGTGTCCGTCACGATGGTGGTGACTTTATCGGTACCCGGAACCAGGTTTTCAAAGTGCTCGCCACCGGTGACCTTAGTGATGCCGGTAGTAACAGTCTGATCGCCTTTGTACACATCGTCTGGCGCTACAGCCGAGACAGTCCCGCTCGACTCGTTCACACCAATGGTGATGACCTGTTTGTTATCGAGGGTGATAGTCAACGGGCCGGTGGTGTTAGTCACCGGAGCGCCGTTTTTGTCCACAAGGGTGGCGGTGTAAACGATCTGGCCGCCTTCGCCGACAGTTTTGGTCGCGGTCAGGACCACATCGACTTTGTCGATGGTGTCGTTGATCTGAGTCGTTGCGCCGTCGCCTGCAACCACGAGCTTCTCGAAGTTGCCGCCAGCGGTGTCGGTGATCTTGACGGTTTGGGTGCTCTTATCGATGAACACGTCATCGCTCGGAGCATCCACCGTCACGGTACCGACGGTGTCGCCAGCCTTGATGGTGATGGTTTGTTTGTTGTCGAGCGTCAGGGTGACGTCGGTGTCAGCCTTGTTGCTCAAGGTGGCGGTGTAAGTGATCGTGCCGCCTTCGTTGACGGCGTCTGGCGCGGTCAAGGTGACGGTGGTGGTGTTATCGGTGCCCGGTGTGTCGGTCACGATGGTGGTGACTTTATCGGTGCCTGGAACCAGGTTTTCAAAGTGCTCGCCACCGGTGACTTTTTCGATGCCGGTCGTAACAGTTTGGTCGCCTTTGTACACGTCGTCCGGCGCTACAGCCGAAACGGTACCGCTCGACTCGTTCACACCAATGGTGATGACCTGTTTGTTATCGAGGGTGATGGTCAGCGGGCCGGTGGTGTTAGTCACCGGAGCGCCGTTTTTGTCCACAAGGGTGGCGGTGTAAACGATCTGGCCGCCTTCACCCACGGTTTTGGTGGCAGTCAGGACCACATCGACTTTATCGATGGTGTCGTTGATCTGCGTCGTGGCGCCGTCGCCTGCAACCACAAGCTTCTCGAAGTTGCCGCCAGCGGTGTCGGTGATCTTGACGGTCTGGGTGCTCTTGTCGATGAACACGTCATCGCCTGGGGCATCAACAGTCACGGTACCAACGGTGTCGCCCGCCTTGATGGTGATGGTTTGCTTGTTATCGAGCGTCAGGGTGACGTCAGTGTCAGCCTTGTTGCTCAAGGTGGCGGTGTAAGTGATCGTGCCGCCTTCGTTGACGGCGTCTGGCGCGGTCAAGGTGACGGTGGTGGTGTTATCGGTGCCCGGTGTGTCGGTCACGATGGTGGTGACTTTATCGGTACCTGGAACCAGGTTTTCAAAGTGCTCGCCACCGGTGACCTTAGTGATGCCGGTCGTAACAGTCTGATCACCTTTGTACACATCATCCGGCGCTACAGCCGAAACAGTACCGCTCGACTCGTTCACACCAATTGTGATGACCTGTTTGTTATCGAGGGTGATAGTCAACGGGCCGGTGGTGTTAGTGACTGGCTTGCCGTCTTTATCAACCAAAGTCGCGGTGTAAACGATCTCGCCGCCTTCGCCGACAGTTTTGGTCGCGGTCAGGACCACATCGACTTTATCGATGGTGTCGTTGATCTGCGTCGTGGCGCCATCGCCAGCAACCACGAGCTTCTCGAAGTTGCCGCCAGCGGTGTCGGTGATCTTGACGGTTTGGGTGCTCTTATCGATGAACACGTCATCGCTCGGAGCATCAACAGTCACGGTGCCGACGGTGTCGCCAGCCTTGATGGTGATGGTTTGTTTGTTGTCGAGCGTCAGGGTGACGTCGGTATCCGCTTTATTAGAAAGCGTAGCGGTGTAAGTGATCGTGCCGCCTTCACTCACTTCCGACGGAGCCGTCAACGTCACGGTAGTGGTGTTATCAGTACCTGGGGTGTCAGTGACAGTCGTAGTGACCTTGTCAGTATTTGGAACCAGGTTCTCGAAGTGCTCGCCACCTGTGACTTTTTCGATGCCGGTCGTAACAGTTTGGTCGCCTTTGTACACATCGTCCGGCGCTACAGCCGAAACAGTACCGCTCGACTCGTTCACACCGATGGTGATGACCTGTTTGTTATCGAGGGTGATGGTCAGCGGGCCGGTGGTGTTTGTGACTGGCTTGCCGTCTTTATCAACCAAAGTCGCGGTGTAAACGATCTCGCCGCCTTCACCCACGGTTTTGGTCGCGGTCAGGACTACATCAACCTTGTCGATGGTGTCGTTGATCTGCGTCGTTGCGCCGTCGCCAGCAACCACAAGCTTCTCGAAGTTGCCACCCGCGGTGCCGGTGATCTGGACGGTCTGGGTGCTCTTATCGATGAACACGTCATCGCCTGGAGCATCAACAATCACAGTACCAACGGTTTCGCCGGCCTTGATGGTGATGGTTTGTTTGTTATCGAGCGTCAGGGTGACGTCAGTGTCGGCCTTGTTGCTCAAGGTGGCGGTGTAGGTGATTTTTCCACCTTCACTCACTTCAGTCGGAGCCGTCAGGGTCACAGTGGTGGTGTTATCAGTACCTGGGGTATCCGTCACCACGGTCGTGACTTTATCGGTACCTGGGACCAGATTTTCAAAGTGCTCGCCACCGGTGACTTTTTCGATGCCGGTCGTAACAGTTTGGTCGCCTTTGTACACATCGTCCGGCGCTACAGCCGAAACAGTACCGCTCGACTCGTTCACACCGATGGTGATGACCTGTTTGTTATCGAGGGTGATGGTCAGCGGGCCGGTGGTGTTGGTAACTGGCTTGCCGTCCTTGTCGACCAGGGTAGCGGTGTAAACGATCTCGCCGCCTTCGCCGACAGTTTTAGTCGCGGTCAGGACCACATCAACCTTGTCGATGGTGTCGTTGATCTGCGTCGTTGCGCCGTCGCCAGCGACTACGAGCTTCTCGAAGTTGCCACCCGCGGTGCCGGTGATCTGGACGGTCTGGGTGCTCTTATCGATGAACACGTCATCGCCTGGAGCATCAACAATCACAGTACCAACGGTTTCGCCGGCCTTGATGGTGATGGTTTGTTTGTTATCGAGCGTCAGGGTGACGTCAGTGTCGGCCTTGTTGCTCAAGGTGGCGGTGTAGGTGATTTTTCCACCTTCACTCACTTCAGTCGGAGCCGTCAGGGTCACAGTGGTGGTGTTATCAGTACCTGGGGTATCCGTCACCACGGTCGTGACTTTATCGGTACCTGGGACCAGATTTTCAAAGTGCTCGCCACCGGTGACTTTTTCGATGCCGGTCGTAACAGTTTGGTCGCCTTTGTACACATCGTCCGGCGCTACAGCCGAAACAGTACCGCTCGACTCGTTCACACCGATGGTGATGACCTGTTTGTTATCGAGGGTGATGGTCAGCGGGCCGGTGGTGTTGGTAACTGGCTTGCCGTCCTTGTCGACCAGGGTAGCGGTGTAAACGATCTCGCCGCCTTCGCCGACAGTTTTAGTCGCGGTCAGGACCACATCAACCTTGTCGATGGTGTCGTTGATCTGCGTCGTTGCGCCGTCGCCAGCGACTACGAGCTTCTCGAAGTTGCCACCCGCGGTGCCGGTGATCTGGACGGTCTGGGTGCTCTTATCGATGAACACGTCATCGCCTGGAGCATCAACAATCACAGTACCAACGGTTTCGCCGGCCTTGATGGTGATGGTTTGTTTGTTGTCGAGCGTCAGGGTGACGTCGGTATCCGCTTTATTAGAAAGCGTAGCGGTGTAAGTGATCGTGCCGCCTTCACTCACTTCCGACGGAGCCGTCAACGTCACGGTAGTGGTGTTATCAGTACCTGGGGTGTCAGTGACAGTCGTAGTGACCTTGTCAGTATTTGGAACCAGGTTCTCGAAGTGCTCGCCACCTGTGACTTTTTCGATGCCGGTCGTAACAGTTTGGTCGCCTTTGTACACATCGTCCGGCGCTACAGCCGAAACAGTACCGCTCGACTCGTTCACACCGATGGTGATGACCTGTTTGTTATCGAGGGTGATGGTCAGCGGGCCGGTGGTGTTTGTGACTGGCTTGCCGTCTTTATCAACCAAAGTCGCGGTGTAAACGATCTCGCCGCCTTCACCCACGGTTTTGGTCGCGGTCAGGACTACATCAACCTTGTCGATGGTGTCGTTGATCTGCGTCGTTGCGCCGTCGCCAGCAACCACAAGCTTCTCGAAGTTGCCACCCGCGGTGCCGGTGATCTGGACGGTCTGGGTGCTCTTATCGATGAACACGTCATCGCCTGGAGCATCAACAATCACAGTACCAACGGTTTCGCCGGCCTTGATGGTGATGGTTTGTTTGTTATCGAGCGTCAGGGTGACGTCAGTGTCGGCCTTGTTGCTCAAGGTGGCGGTGTAGGTGATTTTTCCACCTTCACTCACTTCAGTCGGAGCCGTCAGGGTCACAGTGGTGGTGTTATCAGTACCTGGGGTATCCGTCACCACGGTCGTGACTTTATCGGTACCTGGGACCAGATTTTCAAAGTGCTCGCCACCGGTGACTTTTTCGATGCCGGTCGTAACAGTTTGGTCGCCTTTGTACACATCGTCCGGCGCTACAGCCGAAACAGTACCGCTCGACTCGTTCACACCGATGGTGATGACCTGTTTGTTATCGAGGGTGATGGTCAGCGGGCCGGTGGTGTTTGTGACTGGCTTGCCGTCTTTATCAACCAAAGTCGCGGTGTAAACGATCTCGCCGCCTTCACCCACGGTTTTGGTCGCGGTCAGGACTACATCAACCTTGTCGATGGTGTCGTTGATCTGCGTCGTTGCGCCGTCGCCAGCAACCACAAGCTTCTCGAAGTTGCCACCCGCGGTGCCGGTGATCTGGACGGTCTGGGTGCTCTTATCGATGAACACGTCATCGCCTGGAGCATCAACAATCACAGTACCAACGGTTTCGCCGGCCTTGATGGTGATGGTTTGTTTGTTATCGAGCGTCAGGGTGACGTCAGTGTCGGCCTTGTTGCTCAAGGTGGCGGTGTAGGTGATTTTTCCACCTTCACTCACTTCAGTCGGAGCCGTCAGGGTCACAGTGGTGGTGTTATCAGTACCTGGGGTATCCGTCACCACGGTCGTGACTTTATCGGTACCTGGGACCAGATTTTCAAAGTGCTCGCCACCGGTGACTTTTTCGATGCCGGTCGTAACAGTTTGGTCGCCTTTGTACACATCGTCCGGCGCTACAGCCGAAACAGTACCGCTCGACTCGTTCACACCGATGGTGATGACCTGTTTGTTATCGAGGGTGATGGTCAGCGGGCCGGTGGTGTTTGTGACTGGCTTGCCGTCTTTATCAACCAAAGTCGCGGTGTAAACGATCTCGCCGCCTTCACCCACGGTTTTGGTCGCGGTCAGGACTACATCAACCTTGTCGATGGTGTCGTTGATCTGCGTCGTTGCGCCGTCGCCAGCAACCACAAGCTTCTCGAAGTTGCCACCCGCGGTGCCGGTGATCTGGACGGTCTGGGTGCTCTTATCGATGAACACGTCATCGCCTGGAGCATCAACAATCACAGTACCAACGGTTTCGCCGGCCTTGATGGTGATGGTTTGCTTGTTATCGAGGGTCAGGGTGACGTCGGTGTCAGCCTTGTTGCTCAAGGTGGCGGTGTAAGTAATCTTGCCGCCTTCACTCACTTCAGTCGGAGCCGAAAGGGTCACAGTAGTGGTGTTATCAGTACCTGGGGTATCCGTCACCACGGTGGTGACTTTGTCAGTACCTGGAACCAGGTTTTCAAAGTGCTCGCCACCGGTGACTTTTTCGATGCCGGTCGTAACAGTTTGGTCGCCTTTGTACACATCATCCGGTGCTACAGCCGAAACAGTACCGCTCGACTCGTTCACACCGATGGTGATGACCTGTTTGTTATCGAGGGTGATGGTCAGCGGGCCGGTGGTGTTGGTAACTGGCTTGCCGTCCTTGTCGACCAGGGTAGCGGTGTAAACGATCTCGCCGCCTTCGCCGACAGTTTTAGTCGCGGTCAGGACCACATCAACCTTGTCGATGGTGTCGTTGATCTGCGTCGTTGCGCCGTCGCCAGCGACTACGAGCTTCTCGAAGTTGCCACCCGCGGTGCCGGTGATCTGGACGGTCTGGGTGCTCTTATCGATGAACACGTCATCGCCTGGAGCATCAACAATCACAGTACCAACGGTTTCGCCGGCCTTGATGGTGATGGTTTGCTTGTTATCGAGGGTCAGGGTGACGTCGGTGTCAGCCTTGTTGCTCAAGGTGGCGGTGTAAGTAATCTTGCCGCCTTCACTCACTTCAGTCGGAGCCGAAAGGGTCACAGTAGTGGTGTTATCAGTACCTGGGGTATCCGTCACCACGGTGGTGACTTTGTCAGTACCTGGAACCAGGTTTTCAAAGTGCTCGCCACCTGTGACTTTTTCGATGCCGGTCGTAACAGTTTGGTCGCCTTTGTACACATCATCCGGTGCTACAGCCGAAACAGTACCGCTCGACTCGTTCACACCAATGGTGATGACCTGTTTGTTATCGAGGGTGATGGTCAGCGGACCAGTGGTGTTGGTAACTGGCTTGCCGTCTTTATCAACCAAGGTTGCGGTGTAAACGATTTCACCGCCTTCACCCACGGTTTTGGTCGCGGTCAGGACTACATCAACCTTGTCGATGGTGTCGTTGATCTGCGTCGTTGCGCCGTCGCCTGCAACCACCAGCTTCTCGAAGTTACCGCCTTCAGTACCGGTGATCTGGACGGTTTGGGTGCTCTTGTCGATGAACACGTCATCGCCTGGAGCATCAACAATCACAGTACCAACGGTTTCGCCGGCCTTGATGGTGATGGTTTGTTTGTTATCGAGGGTCAGGGTGACGTCGGTATCCGCTTTATTAGAAAGCGTAGCGGTGTAAGTGATCTTTCCACCTTCGTTGACGGCGTCTGGCGCGGTCAACGTCACGGTAGTGGTGTTGTCGGTGCCCGGTGTGTCGGTGACAGTCGTGGTGACCTTGTCAGTGCCCGGAACCAGGTTTTCAAAGTGCTCACCACCCGTTACTTCCTTGATGCCGGTAGTAACGGTCTGATCACCTTTGTACACATCATCCGGAGCCACAACCGAAACAGTCCCGCTCGACTGGTTCACGCCAATGGTGATGACTTGGTTGTTATCCAGAGTCACAGTCACTGGGCTGGTGATATTAGTCACCGGTGCGCCGTTCTTATCCACCAAGGTAGCGGTGTAAACGATCTCACCACCTTCACCCACGGTTTTGGTCGCAGTCAGCACCACATCAACCTTGTCGATGGTGTCGTTGATCTGCGTCGTCGCCCCACCCGGAGCGATATCAAGTTTCTCGAAACCACCACCCACAAAGTCCGGATTGATCGTGACGTTGATCGGACCCGCATCTTTGAATACGTCGTCGGTCGGTGCCTTGGAGGTCACCTGGCCTGTGGTCTCGCCCTTGGCGATAGTGATGACGTCACCATTGCTCAAGGTAAGGGTCAGGTCGCTGCCGGCCTTGTTGCTCAGGGTCGCGGTGTAGGTGATGTTGCCACCTTCGTCGGCCTCGCCCGGTGCGGTCAGGGTGACGGTGGTGGTGTCGGTGGTGCCGGGTGTGTCGGTCACGGTGGTGTTGACTGGCGTGGTGCCAGGTACCAGGTTCTCGAAGTGCGCGCCGCCGGTCACATTGGTGATCGCGGTGGTGACGGTCTGGTTGCCCTCATACACGTCATTAGGCGCAACAGTGCTGGCAGTGCCCGCGGATTGGCCGACGCCAATGGTAATGGTCTGGCCATTGTCCAGGGTCACGGTCAACGGATTGGTGGTGTTGGTGACCGGGTTACCCGCCTTGTCCACCAGCGATGCGGTGTAAACGATCTGGCCGCCTTCGCCCACGGTGGTGGTCGCCGTCAGCACCACATCAACCTTGTCGATGGTGTCGTTCACGGTGGTGGTAGCGCCGTCACCGGCCACTTCCAGTTTTTCGAAGTTACCGCCATCAGTCTCGACGATCTTCACGGTTTGCGTGCTTTTGTCGACAAACACATCATCGCCCGGAGCATCGACGGTGACGGAGCCAACGGTTTCACCCGCCTTGATGATGATGGTCGAACCGTTATCCAGCTTCAGCGTAACGTCGGTGTCTGCTTTATTGGAAAGCGTGGCGGTGTAGGTGATCTGGCCGCCTTCGTTGACATCGCCTGGCGCTGTCAGTGTCACGGTGGTGGTGTCGACCGAATCGGTGATGGTCGTGACGGCTGGCGTCGTGTTGGGCACCAGGTTTTCAAAGTTGCCACCGGTGGTCCCGGTGATAGTCGTAGTGACGGTGCTGCCGTTGACATAGACGTCGTTCGCCGGGGTATCGACCACCACGGTGCCGACGGATTCGCCGGCCTTGATGGTGATCACCGAACCGTTGGACAACGTCACGGTAACCGGGGTTTGCGCCGGGTTGGTCAGCGTCGCGGTGTAAGTGATCTGGCCGCCTTCGGTCACGGTATTGGTGGCGGTGAGGGTCAGGCCAGTGTCATCGACCGAGTCGGTGATCGTGGTGACAGCTGGGGTGGTGTCGGGCTCCAGCTTTTCGAAGTTGCCACCGGTTGCCCCAGTAATGGTGGTGCTGACCGTGCTGCCATTGTTGTAGACGTCGTTGGCCGGTGTATCGACCACCACCGTACCGGTGGACTTGCCTGCCTCAATGGTGATCACCGAGCCGTTGCTCAAGGTGATGGTGACAGGGGTCTGTGCCGGGTTGGTCAGGGTCGCGGTGTAAGTGATCTGGCCGCCTTCGGTCACTGTTTCGCCTGCTGTCAGGGTCACAGTGGTGGTGTCGATGGTGTCGGTGATCTGGGTGACTGCCGGTGTCGGGTCGACGGTCAAGATCAGGTTGTTACCGCCGGTGGTGCCGGTGACGGTGACGCTGATCTGGCCTGGATCGATGTACGGGCTGTCGTTGGGCGCCAAAGGCACATTGACGGAGCCGGTCACTTGGCCGGCCGGGATGGTGATCACCGCGCCGTTGGACAGGGTGATCGTCAGGTTGCTGGTGGACGGCTGGGTCACTGTGGCGGTGTAGGTCAGCACGCCGCCGGCTTCGGTGATGGTCGGTGTGGCGCCCAGTGTCAGGGTCGACGGCAACGGTGCGGCCGTGAGGGGGTCAGTCGGCTGCCCGCCGAGTTCGTTGGTCAACGCATTGGTTGCGAAACCCAGGCCAGCAGTCGGAAAACCAATGGTCGGATCGACCGAGCCTGCGGTCTCATCAAGCATCACAAAGCTGTGGCCGCCACCGGCAGCGCCCGTGCCGGAAGCTGTCGCGCCTGCGGCGGTGGCTTCCAGGTCGGTGGTCGGGTCAGCGCCGGCGGCAATGGCCTGCTGCAGTTCGGCAACCGATGGAGCGGCCTGTGCAGTGGCTTGGGCCAGGTCAGTGCTGGAGTCGGGCGCGTTGGCGCTCCACTGGGTATCACGCCCCAGGTCCAGCGTACGGCCATCGGCCAGCTCCAGGCTCACGGAGCCCGACATGCCGGTGTCTATCTGATCGCCGGCAAACAGGCGATCACCTTCAACCAGCACCCGACGGGCGCCTTCCGGAGAAATGACGAAAACTTGGCCAACAATGCTTTTGACGATTGCAACAACACTGCTCATTGAAGATTTCTCCGGCGATCCATTCTGTGGGTGTTCCTAAGGCTGAGATCCGATGGGATTCATCAGCCTGGGAGGTGCGTAGTTTATAAATCGGATGACGTCAAATATTTGGCTATATTTTTTGGCGATTTACTTTATGCCAAACTATTGACCTTCTTGGCGCCATCCTAAACAATCGCCTCGCTAATGTCACATTGATATTCATGCGGCGAACCGTCCTACATGTGTGAACCAGTTCCGCTTTTGAACTTTCCGACGTACGGTCATTACGGTAGCCATTTTCTAACGCAGCACAACCAAGTTGCTGTGACTTGAGACAAGAAGTCCTGGGGATTCTTAAAATGCGTTTGCACCTGCTTAAGGCAATACCGTTCGTTCTCGCCGCCAGTTTCGTACAAGCCCAAACCCTGCCCCAGGCCATGCAGCAAGCGCTGGATGTGCACCCTGAGATTCAGGCAGGTGTCAACGCGCGTATCGCGGCTGACTATCAGTTGCGTGCGGCCAAGGGTGGTTACCTGCCCCGTGTCGACTTGAACGCGGGTTATGGCCGTGAAGGCACCGACAGTTCATCCACCCGCGCCCGTGGCGGCCATTGGGACACCCTCAATCGCGGCGAATCGAGCCTGCGCCTGCAGCAAATGGTTTTTGACGGTTTTGCCACCTCCAGTGAAGTAGGGCGTCAACAAGCCACCGTTAACTCCCGCGCTTTTTCGTTGCTTGGCACTTCCGAGCGCACTGCATTGACGGTAGCCCAGGTTTACCTGGACGTCCTGACCCGTCGTGAGTTCGTGCGTCTGGCCGAAGACAACCTGCGTAACCACGAGCGCATCTACGACCAGATCAAACTGCGCACCCAGCGCGGTGTCGGCAGCGGGGCTGACCTGGACCAGGCTGAAGCCCGTTTGGCCCAAGCCCGTAACAACGTGATCACCGAGCAGACCAACCTGGCCGACGCCCAGACCAACTACCTCAGTGCCGTCGGCCAAGAAGCCGATCAGTTGGAGCGTCCGCCCAGCTTCATGGCGCTGCTGCCTGCAGACCTGAATGAAGCGCGTCGCCAGATGCTCGATAACAGCCCGATCCTGCGTTCGGCCGAATCCGACATCGCCGCTGCCGAAAAACAATACGAAGCCGCCAAGTCTTCCTTCTACCCACGTTTCGACGCCGAGTTGGGCCGTAACGCCGACAACAACATCGACGGCGACGCCAGCCACAACAACGGTTGGGAAGCCATGCTGCGCATGCGCTTCAACCTGTACGCCGGTGGCAGCAACAAGGCTGAGCTGGAGTCCAAGTCCTACCAGTCCAACCAGGCCCTGGATATCCGCAACAACGCCTTGCGCCAGTTGAACGAAGAACTGGGCCTGGCCTGGAACGCCATGAACAACGCCAATGCCCAGGTGCCGATTGCCCAGCAATACGTCGACCACAGCAGCAAGGTGCGCGGCGCCTACCAGAAACAATTCAGCCTGGGCGAACGAACTCTGCTTGACTTGCTCGACAGTGAAAACGAGCTGTTCACGGCTTCGCGTCGTTTGGAAGAGATAAAAAACGTTCAGTTATTTACTCAGTACCGAATCAAGGCGACCATGGGCGAGTTGCTCAAGAGCCAGGGAGTGGTCGCACCGATGGCCTCCGTCGTACAGAACGACGTGAAGCCGAAAGTCCAACTGCCTGGGATGAATTGAGCTATTCCTTATAGTCCCATCTGTTAGTTGAGAGAGCCCGCGTGGAATCAGAAGTCAGTCGAGTCCATCTCAGTCATGATCCACGCACATTGCACGACGACCCGTTACTCGACGGGTTGTTGGCTCTCTGCGCCCTGCACCAGAAGCCCGCCAGTGCGGCGATGCTGACCACCGGTCTGCCATTGCCGGCACAGCAACTGACCGCCGACTTGCTGGCCCGGGCTGCGGCCCGCGCCGGTTTGCAAGGGCGGCTGCTGCAACGCAAGCTCGATTCGATCCCCCCGATTGCCATGCCGGCGCTGCTGTTGCTCAAGGATGGCCGTAGTGCCGTGCTGCTCGGCTGGCAGGGTGAGGACGAGGCGCAGGTGTTGCTCAGTGAAAGCGATGGCGGTGAAACCATCGTCAAGCGCCAGGCGTTGGCCGATGACTACACCGGTAAAGTGTTCTTTGCCCAGCCCCAACACAAATTCGATGTCAGCCACGGCACCCTGATCCCCCGGGCCCGCTCCTGGTTTCGTGACACCCTCAAGCGTTCGCGCTGGCTCTACGCCGATGCCATCGCCGCCAGTTTCCTGATCAACCTGATTGCCATGGCAGCGCCGCTGTTCGTGATGAACGTCTACGACCGCGTCGTGCCCAACCAGGCCACCGCCACCCTGTGGGTGCTGGCGACCGGTATTTTCATCGCCTACGTCTTCGACCTGGTCCTCAAGAGCCTGCGCAGCCTGTGCCTGGACCTGGCCGGCAAGAAAACCGACCTGATCATCTCGGCCACGTTGTTCGAGCGGATCGTCGGTATGTCGATGAAGTACCGCCCGGCACGGGTCGGTAGCTTCGCCCAGAACATCCACGAGTTTCAGAGCCTGCGTGATTTCCTCGCCTCCCTGACGCTCACCAGCCTGATCGACTTGCCGTTTACCCTGCTGATATTCATGGTGATCGCGATCCTCGGCGGGCATCTGGTGTGGATCCCCATGCTGGCCTTCCCGATTGCCCTGGGCATCGGCTACCTGCTGCAAAAGCCGCTGGTCGCCACCATGGAACGCACCATGGCCCTGGCCTCCGAGCGTCAGTCGAGCCTGATCGAAACCCTGGCCGGGCTGGATGCGGTCAAGGTCAATAACGCCGAGAGCGAGCGCCAGTACCAGTGGGAACAGACCATTGGCACCCTCAGCCGCCTTGAATTGCGGGTGAAAATGCTCTCTGGGCTGTCGATGAACATCACCCTGCTGATCCAGCAATTGGCGGGTGTGATCATGATTGTCTTCGGGGTCTACCAGATCATCGACGGCCACCTCAGCATGGGCGGCCTGATTGCCTGCTACATGCTCAGTGGCCGCGCCCTCAGCCCGCTGGCGTCGCTGTCGGGCCTGATGACCCGCTACCAGCAAGCCAAGGTCACCATGGTCTCCACCGACCAGATGATGGAGTTGCCCCAAGAGCGCAACTTCGAAGAACGCCCTTTGAGCCGCCGTACCCTGCAGGGCGCCATCGAGTGCCGGGGCCTGAATTTCACGTACCCCAACCAGCAGAACATGGCGCTCAAGAACATCAACCTGGTGATCAAGCCCGGCGAGAAGATCGGCATCATCGGGCGCAGCGGCTCGGGTAAAAGCTCCCTGGCCAAACTGATCGTGGGCCTCTACCAGCCCGACTCCGGCGCCTTGCTGGTGGACGGCGTGGACATTCGCCAGATCGACGTCAGCGAACTGCGCCACAACGTCGGCTATGTGCCCCAGGACATCCAACTGCTGGCCGGTACCCTGCGCGACAACCTGGTCTCCGGCGCCCGTTACGTTGAAGACGAAGTGGTACTGCAAGCCGCTGAGCTGGCGGGCGTCCACGAATTTGCCCGCTTGCATCCACAAGGCTACGAGCTGCAAGTGGGCGAGCGCGGCCAGAACCTCTCTGGCGGCCAGCGACAAAACGTCGCCCTGGCCCGCGCCCTGTTGCTCAACCCGCCTATCCTGCTGCTGGACGAACCGACCAGCGCCATGGACAACACCGGTGAAGAACGCTTGAAACAGCGCCTGCAAGCCGTTGTGGAAAACAAGACCGTGGTGCTGGTGACGCACCGTGCGTCGCTGTTGTCCCTGGTGGACCGTTTGTTGGTCATCGACCGTGGGCAAATCCTTGCCGATGGCCCGAAAGCCGTAGTGATGGAAGCGTTGAAGAAGGGGCAGATCAGTGTTGCGTAAATTCAAGGACGCGGTCCGTCGCTATTTCATTGGTTCCGATTCGCTGGATGGCCAGCCACTGCCAGAGGTCAAGAAGGCCCTGATCGAAGATGCCCCGCGTGTGGTGCGGTTGACCATCTGGGGGATCATCGGGTTTTTCCTGTGCATGCTGCTGTGGGCCGGTTTTGCCAAGGTCGACGAAGTGACGCGCGGTGATGGCAAGGCTATTCCATCCTCCAAGTTGCAGAAAATCCAGAACCTTGAGGGCGGCATCGTCGCCGAGCTGTACGTCAAGGAAGGGCAGATCGTCGAGGCTGGCGCGCCGCTGATCCGCCTGGACGACACACGCTTTGTCTCCAACGCCGGTGAAACCGAGGCCCAGCGCCTGTCGCTGTTACTGCGCATCGAGCGCTTGAACGCCCAGGTCGAAGACCGCCCATTAAACATCCCTGAAGACGTGCGTGCCGCTGCGCCCACCCAGGCCATCAACGAGCAGTCGCTGTATGAAAGCCGGCGCCAGCAGTTCAAGGATGAAATCGGCGGTTTGCAGGAACAACTGACCCAGCGCCAGCAGGAGATGCGCGAATACACCTCCAAGCAAGGCCAGTACCGTAACCAACTGTCGTTGCAGCGCCAGGAAATCAACATGTCCGAACCCCTGGTCGCCCAGGGTGCGGTGTCGCCGGTGGAAGTGCTGCGCCTCAAGCGCGCAGAGATGGAAACCCGTGGGCAACTGGACGCCACCACCCTGGCCATCCCCCGCGCCGACTCGGCGATCAAGGAAGTACAGCGCAAAATCGACGAAACTCGTGGTAAATACCGCAGTGAAGCGCTGACCGAACTCAACGAGGCACGTACTGACCTGAACAAGGCCCAGGCCACCGGCAAAGCTCTCGAAGACCGCGTGAGCCGGACCCTGGTCACCTCGCCGGTGCGCGGGATCGTCAAGCAACTGTTGGTCAATACCATTGGCGGCGTGATCCAGCCGGGCAGCGACATGGTTGAAATCGTGCCGTTGGATGACACCTTGCTGGTAGAAGCCAAGATCCGCCCGCAAGACATCGCCTTCCTGCACCCGGGGCAAGAAGCCGTGGTCAAGTTCACCGCCTACGACTACACCATTTACGGCGGCCTCAAGGCCAAGCTGGAGCGCATCGGTGCCGACACCATCACCGATGAAGACAAGAAAACCACCTACTACATGATCACCTTGCGCACCGACCGCAGCCACCTGGGCACCGATGAGAAGCCACTGATCATCATCCCCGGCATGGTCGCCTCGGTCGACATCATCACCGGCAAGAAGACCATCCTCAGCTACCTGCTCAAGCCCATCATCAAGGCCCGGGCCGAGTCGCTGCAGGAGCGTTGATTTTCAGAGTCTTGGCGGGCCTCTTCGCGAGCAAGCCCGCTCCCACATTCGACCGATTTCCAACATAGGAATGCGGTCGAATGTGGGAGCGGGCTTGCTCGCGAAGGGGCCCTCAACCCCACCCTATCCCCCGCCCCCTGCCGCAAAAAGGCCATATCGTTATTCTCTAACGGTATTTAAATTCCAATTCTTATATCTATAAAGTCACTCTCCTGACTGCCAGGGAGTGATCACATGTCCACCGCCACAGCCGCCTTACCCACCGCCCAAACCTTCGACATCCGCCCATTCCCCGGCAGCGTAGGCGCCGAGATCATTGGCCTGGATCTGTCGCGCCCGGTCGACGACCAGGACTTCGCCCGCATCCACCGTGCGCACCTGGACCACCATGTGGTGGTGTTCCGCGACCAGCGCATTACCCCCGAGCAACAGATCGCCTTCAGTCGCCGCTTCGGCGTGTTGCAGATCCATGTGCTCAAACAGTTCCTGCTGGCCAACCACCCGGAAATCCTCATCGTTTCCAACATCATCGAAAACGGCCAGTCCATCGGCCTGGGCGACGCGGGCAAATTCTGGCACTCGGACCTGTCATACAAGGAACTGCCGAGCCTGGGCTCGATGCTCCACGCCCAGGAACTGCCGTCCGAAGGCGGCGACACGCTGTTTGCCGACATGCACAAAGCCTGGGACCAGTTGCCCGAGCATCTGCGCAAGGCCGTGGAAGGTCGCAGCGCAGCGCATTCGTACACCGCGCGCTACAGCGAAACCAAATTCGAAGGCAACTGGCGCCCGACCCTGACCCCCGAACAACTGGCCCAGGTCGCCGAAGTGGTGCACCCGGTGGTGCGTACCCACCCGGAAAACGGGCGCCAGGCGCTGTTCGTCAGCGAAGGCTTCACCACCCGTATCGTCGGCCTGCCCGAAGACGAAAGCCGCGACCTGCTGGCCCAACTCTTCGCCCACAGCATCCACCCGCACAACATCTACCGCCACAGCTGGCAGCCCCACGACCTGGTGTTCTGGGACAACCGCTCGCTGATCCACCTGGCCGCCGGTTGCCCCAGCCACCTGCGTCGCAAACTGTTTCGCACCACCATCCAGGGCGACGCCCCCTTCTGATTCGGAGCATGACCATGTCCAGGAAAATCCCCTTTGCACGATTGGCCGCCACCGTTGGCCTTGGCGTCAGCCTGTTGGCCGGGAGTCTGGTTGCTCCCGCCGTCGCCCATGCCGAAGGCGAGATTCGCATTGCCGAGCAGTTCGGCATCGTTTACTTGCTGCTCAATGTGGTGCGCGACCAGAACCTGATCGAAAAATACGGCAAGCAGGAAGGTATCGACATCAAGGTCGACTGGACCCAATTGTCCGGAGGCGCGGCGGTCAATGACGCGCTGCTGTCTGGCTCCATCGACATTGCCGGCGCCGGTGTCGGCCCGCTGCTGACCATCTGGGACCGCACCCACGGCAAGCAGAACGTCAAGGCCGTGGCTTCCCTGGGCAACTTCCCTTACTACCTGGTCAGCAACAACCCCAAGGTCAAGACCATCGCCGACTTCACCGAAAAAGACCGCATCGCGGTACCGGCCGTGGGGGTTTCCGTGCAGTCGCGGTTCCTGCAATACGCGGCGGCCAAGCAATGGGGCGACAAGGAATTCAATCGCCTGGATAAATACACCATCGCCGTCCCGCACCCGGACGCCACGGCTGCGCTGATCGCCGGCGGTACCGAGCTGACCGGGCACTTCTCCAACCCGCCGTTCCAGGACCAGGCCCTGGCCAACCCGAACGTGCATGTGGTGCTCAACACCTATGACCTGTTGGGGCCGAACTCACCGACCGTGCTGTTCGCCACCGAGAAGTTTCGCAACGACAACCCGAAAACCTACAAGGCCTTTATCGACGCACTGACCGAGGCCGCGCAGTTTGCGCAGAACGACAAGGGCGCCGCTGCCGACACCTACATTCGCGTGACCAAGGCCAAGATCGACCGTGCCGCGCTGCTGAAAATCATCGACAACCCGCAATTCGAATTCAGCGTCACCCCGAAAAACACCTACCCGCTGGCCGAGTTCCTCTACCGCGTGGGCGCGATCAAGAACAAACCCGAGTCGTGGAAGGATTACTTCTTCCAGGATGCCAAGCCGCTGCAAGGGAGCTGAGATGAACGCACCCTTGCAGGGCCACACGGCCAGCAACCTGAACACCACTGAGGCGCTGCTCTCGGTGGATCACGTCAGCCTTGAATACCGCACGCCCGAACGGGTAGTGCGGGCCACCCACCAGGTCAGTTTCGAGATCGATCCGGCCGACCGTTTTGTACTGCTGGGGCCTTCGGGCTGCGGCAAGTCCACGCTGCTCAAGGCGGTAGCCGGTTTTATCAAACCCTGCGAAGGCGAAATTCGCCTGGTAGGGCAGAAGGTCGAGCAGCCGGGCCCGGATCGCATCGTGGTGTTCCAGGAGTTCGACCAGTTGCCGCCGTGGAAAACCGTCAAGCAGAACGTGATGTTCCCGCTGCTGGCGTCCAAGACCCTCAAGCGTCGCGAGGCCGAAGAACGGGCGTTGTACTACCTCGACAAGGTCGGCTTGAGCGCCTTTGCCGACGCCTATCCCCACACCCTGTCCGGTGGCATGAAGGCTCGCGTTGCGATTGCCCGGGCATTGGCCATGCAGCCGAAAATCCTGCTGATGGACGAACCGTTCGCCGCCCTCGACGCCCTGACCCGGCGCAAGATGCAAGAGGAGTTGCTGCTGCTGTGGGAAGAGGTGCGTTTTACCTTGCTGTTCGTCACCCACTCCATCGAAGAAGCCTTGGTGGTGGGTAACCGCATCCTGTTGCTGTCGCCCCATCCAGGGCGTGTGCGCGCCGAAATCCACAGCCATCAATATGACCTGCACAGCCTTGGCGGTGTGGAGTTCCAGGCGTCGGCGCGGCGTATTCATCGCCTGTTGTTCGATGAAACGCCCGAGGCAGAAACCGAGTTGGATTTCGCCGATATCCGCATCGCTTATTGAAGGACTGTGCCCATGCGCCAGGAATATGAAATCACCCTGCAACCGCTGCCCGGCGTGCCCGTGGAGCGTGCCTTACCCCTGCGCCAGCGCCTGTGGCAACAAGGCTGGTTGCGCAAAGGCTTGATCCTGATCGTGCTGGCGCTCCTCTGGGAAGCAGCGGCGCGCTATCAGAACAACGACCTGCTGCTGCCCAGTTTCCTGCAGACCTTCCACGCCTTCTACGACGGCATTGCCAGTGGCGAGCTGTTGGGTAAGGTCAGTATCTCGCTGGTGGTGCTGCTCAAGGGCTACCTGATCGGGATTGTCCTGGCATTCGCCCTGACCACGTTGGCGGTTTCGACCCAGATGGGCCGTGACCTGCTGAGCACCCTGACTTCGATGTTCAACCC
The DNA here is from genome assembly GCF_009873475.1 of Pseudomonas sp. DTU12.1. Lineage (NCBI taxonomy): Bacteria > Pseudomonadati > Pseudomonadota > Gammaproteobacteria > Pseudomonadales > Pseudomonadaceae > Pseudomonas > Pseudomonas sp. DTU12.1. The sequence goes on from NZ_CP045254.1 coordinate 345,219, forward strand.
GCTGCCGGCGATTGCCCTGCTGCCATTGGCGTTGCTGTGGTTTGGCCTGGGGCAGAACAGCCTGATTTTTGTGTTGGTGCACTCGGTGCTGTGGGCCCTGGCACTCAACACTTACTCGGGGTTTATGGGCGTGTCGGAAACCCTGCGCATGGCCGGTCGCAACTACGGCCTCAAGGGCATGCGCTTTGTGCTGTTTATCCTGATTCCGGCGGCGTTGCCGTCGATCCTCGCCGGGCTGAAGATTGGCTGGGCCTTTGCCTGGCGCACGCTGATCGCCGCCGAACTGGTGTTCGGCGCGACCAGCGGCAAGGGTGGCTTGGGCTGGTACATCTTCCAGAACCGCAACGAGCTGTACACCGACAAGGTCTTCGCGGGGCTGGCGGTGGTGATCCTTATCGGCCTGCTCGTAGAGAACCTGGTGTTCGACACCCTGGAACGCGTCACCGTGAAGCGCTGGGGCATGCAGCGATAAACCCTTGCGGGGGCCAGGAGCCCCTCGCCACCGGGCAGTGCCGGTAAAGCCTGCTACGATTGCGTGCGCTGTACTCCAAACCCATCATGAGTGCTTGGCATGCAATTACCGGATATGAACCTGTTGGTGGCCCTCGACGCTTTGCTCGACGAGGGCAGCGTGGTGGGCGCCGCGCGGCGGATGAATCTCAGCCCGGCCGCCATGAGCCGAACCCTGACGCGCATCCGCGAAGCGGTGGGCGATCCGATCCTGGTGCGCGCCGGGCGCGGCCTGGTGCCTACGCCCAAGGCCCTGGAGTTGCAAGGCCAGGTACGCAATGTGGTGGAGCAGGCGGCGTTGTTGTTTCGTTCGGCGGATGAAGTCGACCTGAGCACCTTGCGCCGGCGCTTCAGCGTGCGCGCCAATGACTTTTTTGTCGGCGTGTATGGCGGGCGGTTGTTCGACACCATGGAGCGGATGGCACCCCATTGCGAGCTGCGGTTCGTCCCCGAAGGCGACAGCGACGACGAAGCCCTGCGCGAAGGGCGCCTGGACTTGCGCGTCGGCAACACCATGCCGATCACCCCGGAAGTGAAGGTGCAGAACCTGTTCTCCACCACCTTCGTCGGCCTGGCCCGCGAAGGCCACCCGCTGTTCGACGAAGAAATCACCGCCGCGCGCTTTGCCAGCTACTCCCATATCAGCATTTCCCGGCGCGGTATTGCCCGTGGGCCGATCGACACCGCCCTCAATGCCCAGGGCCTGGAACGCCGGGTGGCGATGATCGCGCCGGGGTTTCACGGCGCGATGTTCATGCTGCCCGACTCCGACCTGATCCTGCCGGTGCCCAAGGAAGCGCTGTACAGCGCCAATCGCCTGAAACTGCCGCTGCGCGCATTCACCTTGCCGATCTCCCTGCCGACCCTGGTGCTGACCCAGGCCTGGCACCCGCGTTTCGACAAAGACCCGGCGCACAAATGGCTGCGTGAAACCATGCGCGAAAGCTGCGCGGCCACCTGGCGCGAAGCCCAGCCCACCTGACAACTTCGATCCAAATGTGTGGAGCTAGCCTAGCTTGTGTGGGAGCTGGCTTGCCTGCGATAGGGGTGTGTCAGCTAAGGCATCTGTCACTGATACACCGCTATCGCAGGCAAGCCAGCTCCCACATTCGATCATTGCGTGTGGCGCAGTTATAACCTTCCCATAAGTCAGTTTTCGTCATGTCTAAGCCTTATTAAACTGCTCGGGTATTCTATTTCCGAGTTGTACCTTCATGACTTCCCTCGCTGCCCCCGCTCCCTTGGCTGCAGCCAAACCCGCCGCCGTCAGCCCGCCTGTGTTTGGCCCGCGGATCATCATCGGCCTGGTCGGCGTGCTGCTGGCGGTTCTGGTTTCGGGCCTGAACGAAATGGTGACCAAGGTTGCCCTCGCCGATATCCGCGGTGCGCTGTACATCGGGTTTGACGAAGGCACCTGGCTGGTTGCCGCCTACACGGCTACCTCCGTCTCGGCCATGGCCTTTGCGCCGTGGTGTTCGGTGACGTTTTCGCTGCGCCGTTTCACCCTGTGGGCCATCGGCCTGTTTACCCTGCTGGGGGTGCTGTGCCCCCTGGCACCGAACTACGAAAGCCTGCTGCTGCTGCGTACCGTGCAAGGCCTGGCCGGTGGCGCTCTACCGCCGATGCTGATGACCGTGGCCCTGCGTTTTTTGCCGGCCAACGTCAAACTCTACGGCCTGGCCGGCTACGCCCTGACCGCCACCTTCGGCCCCAGCCTCGGCACACCGCTGGCGGCGCTGTGGACCGAATATGTCGGTTGGCAGTGGGCGTTCTGGCAGATCGTCGCGCCGTGCCTGCTGGCGATGGCCGCCGTGGCCTACGGCCTGCCCCAGGATCCGTTGCGCCTGGAGCGCCTCAAGCAATTCAACTGGCGCGGCCTGCTGCTGGGGTTCCCGGCGATCTGCATGCTGGTGATCGGCATCTTGCAGGGCAATCGTCTGGACTGGTTCGAGTCGCCGCTGATCACCACGCTGCTGGTGGGCGGGGTGCTGTTGCTGGTGCTGTTCATGATCAATGAATGGTCACACCCGATGCCGTTCTTCAAGTTGCAGATGCTCGGCCTGCGCAACCTGTCGTTTGCCTTGATCGTGCTGGCCGGGGTGCTGGTGGTGCTGCAGGCGGTGATCATCCTGCCGTCCAGTTACCTGGCGCAGGTGCAGGGCTATCGGCCGCTGCAGACCGCGCCGGTAATGCTGGTCATGGCCCTGCCACAGTTGATCGCCCTGCCGCTGGTAGCGGCCCTGTGCAACCTGCGCTGGGTGGATTGCCGCTGGGTACTGGGGATTGGCCTGGGCATGCTGACCCTCTCGTGTATCGGTGGCGCGCAACTGACCTCGGCGTGGATCCGGGACGAGTTCTACGTGCTGCAACTGCTGCAGATTTTCGGGCAGCCGATGGCGGTGTTGCCGCTGTTGATGCTGTCCACCGGCAGCATCGTGCCCACCGACGGGCCGTTCGCCTCGGCCTGGTTCAACACGGTCAAGGGCCTGGCCGCCGTGGTCGCCACCGGCGTGATCGAGGTACTGACCACCCACCGCCTGCATTTCCACTCGACCATGTTGGTGGACGCCCTGGGCAACTCGCCCCTGGCCGACGGCGATGCCACGGGCCTGGCCCATCGGCTGCACCAGCAGGCCGTGGTGCTGACGTCTTCGGATCTCTATTACGTCATGGCCGGTGTCGCGGTGGCGTTGATCCTGCTGATTTTCTGGATGCCGACGCGGATTTTCCCGCCGCGCGCACCCGCCTGATTGTTGACTGAAACAAAGGATTCCCATGAAACGTAAAGACCAGATTGCCGTGACTGTTATCGCCGTGTGCGCCGTGGGCGTGCTGGTGTACCTGCTGGCGCCGGGCGTGTTTGGCAGCAAGCGCCAGACCACCAACGACGCCTTCGTCGCTGCCGACTACACCCTGGTGGCGCCACGGGTGGCCGGGTTTATCAAAGAGGTGCTGGTAGAGGACAACCAACAGGTCAAGGCCGGGCAGTTGCTGGCGCTGATCGATGACCGCGACTTGCGCGCCGCCGCCCAGGCCGCCGATGCCGAAACCCTGATGGCCCAGGCCCAACTGAAAAACGCAGTAGCCACCCTTGAGCGGCAAAGCTCGGTGATCGCCCAGGCCCAGGCCACAGTGGCCGCCGATCGCGCCGAAGTGGCCTTTGCCGAACACGAATTGAGCCGCTACAACCACCTTGCCGGTGTCGGCGCCGGCACTGTGCAGAACGCCCAGCAAGCCAAGACCCGCATCGACCAGGCCAATGCGCGGCTGGCCAACGCCACGGCGGTGCTGGCCGCCGAACGCAAGCAGGTGGAAATCCTCAGCGCCCAGCGCGATGCGGCTGAAGGCGGCTTGAAGCGGGCCCAGGCCGCGCTGGAAATGGCCAGTTATCAGCTGTCGTACACACGCATCGTCGCGCCGGTGGACGGTATGGTCGGCGAGCGTGCGGTGCGGGTCGGGGCCTTTGTCACCCCGGGCAGCAAGATCCTCGCCGTGGTGCCGCTGGCCGACGCGTATGTGGTGGCCAATTTCCAGGAAAACCAACTGTCCCACATGCATGCCGGCCAAACGGTTGAAGTGCGGGTCGACAGCCTCGACGGTGAAGTGCTCCAGGGCCACCTGGAAAGCCTGGCGCCGGCCACGGGCGTGACCTTCGCCGCGGTCAAGCCAGACAACGCCACCGGCAACTTCACCAAGGTGGTGCAGCGCATCCCGGTGAAAATCATCCTGGAGCCGGGTCAGGCGCAGGTCCATCGCCTGCGGGTCGGGATGTCGGTGGAGGCCAGCGTCAACACCCATCCCAGCGCGCAGCAACGTGAGGTGGCGCAGCAATGAGAAAACTCGCGCTGCTTACTCTGAGCATGATCAGCCTGGGCGCTTGCACCGTCGGCCCGGACTTTAAGCGGCCCGACACCCAGTCGGCGACGCAATGGGCCGAGCCCCAGGGCCGCCAGGCCGCCAGCCGCGCGGTCAGCGACCCGTTGGAAGAACAGTGGTGGGACGTGTTTCACGACCGGCAACTGTCGGCCCTGGTGCGCCGGGCACTGAGCGACAACCTCGACTTGAAACTGGCCAGCAGCCGCCTGCAACAGAGCCGTGCGGTGCGCCAGGTGACGACCGCCGGGCGCTATCCAGAGGTCAGCGCCGATGGCAACTACGGCCGCAAACGCAACAGCGCCAATGGCCTGAGCGACCCGTCCGGCAACAACGGCCGTTCGGCCTTCAACCTGTGGGACGCCGGTTTTGCCGCTTCCTGGGAGCTGGATTTCTGGGGCCGGGTAAGGCGCGAAACCGAAGCTGCCGACGCCACCCTGCAAGTGGCCGAAAACGACCGCCGCAGCGTACTCCTGTCGGTGCTGGCCGAGACCGCCCAGGACTACATCCAACTGCGCGGCGTGCAAAGCACCCGTGCGGTCACCGAGCAAAACCTCGACGTGGCGCGCCGTAGCCTGAAACTCTCGCAACTGCGTTTGGCCGATGGCGTGGCGACCCACCTGGATGTCGCTGAAGCCGCTGCGCAAGTGGCCGCCATCGAAGCGCGACTGCCGGATTTGCAGCAGCGCCAGGACCAGTTGATCAACGCCCTGAGCCTGTTGATGGGCCAGGCGCCGCAAGCCTTGCATGCGCAACTGTCGCAGGACGGCGCAGTGCCCCAGACCCAGCGCCAGGTTGCGATTGGCCTGCCGTCGCAACTGGCACAGCGCCGCCCGGACATCCGCCAGGCCGAAGCACGCCTGCATGCGGCGACCGCCAGCATTGGCGTGGCCAAGGGTGACTTCTACCCGCGTATCACCCTGTCGGGCAGCCTCGGTTCCCAGGCCATGCAATTGTCGGATCTGGGCTCCTGGGGTTCACGCACCTTTGCCTTCGGCCCGTCGCTGAGCCTGCCGCTGTTCAACGGTGGCCGCCTGCAAGGCATGCTCGACCTGCGCGAGGCCCAGCAGCAGGAAGCGGCTCTGGCTTACCAGCAGACCGTGCTGCGCGCCTGGCATGAGATCGACGACCAGTTGACCCGCTACAACGCCAGCCAACTGCGTCGCGACAGCCTCGCCGAAGCGGTGCGCCAGAACCAGATCGCCCTGGACACCGCCCAGCACCAGTACGTCGAAGGGGTGGTGGATTTCGTCAACGTGCTCACGGTGCAGAGCGCCTTGCTGGCGACCCAGGAACAATGGGTGGAAAGCTCCACCGGCGTGTCCCTGGCCATGGTCGGCCTGTACAAGGCACTGGGCGGAGGCTGGGAGTCGGTGTACCCGTTGTCCAGCTAGATCATGTTGGTTTGGTAATGGGCTTGTTGTGTTGAACTGGCTTGTGGTGGTGAGCGGGCTTGGTGTGGCGAGCGGGCTTGCCCCGCGCTGGGCTGCGCAGCAGCCCCAACAACACACCGCTGTTTTCCAGACACACCGCGCAGATAGGTTTTAGGGCTGCTGCGCAGCCCAGCGCGGGGCAAGCCCGCTCGCCACACCAAACCGGCTCACCACAATAAGCCTGCGGGGCACAATCCAGGGGCTCTGAAAACAAAGATTTTGCCAGTCGCGACACAAGCTGTAATGATAATTGCTCTCAATAATGTATCCGAGCGATTCATGGACACCGCGACTGACGGCCAGCAACAGCTTCATCTCCTGTACCGCGACCATCATGGCTGGCTGCAAGGCTGGCTGCGCAAGCGCCTGGGCGACCGTGAGCACGCCGCCGATGTGGCCCAGGACACGTTCCTGCGCCTGTTGGTGTCCGGGCGTTTTCCCGGGGCCAAGGAAAGCCGCAGCTACCTGACGCAGATCGCGCGCAACCTGGTGATCGACCAATGGCGGCGCCTGCGCATTGAGCGCGCCTATCTGGAAAGTATCGCGCACTTGCCCGAGCCGCAGTCGCCGTCACTGGAGACCCGCGCCCTGATCCTCGAAACCCTGATGCAGATCGACGCCATGCTCGACCGCATGCCCGAGAACGTGCGCCGCGCGTTCCTGTTGTCGCAGTTCGAAGGCCTGACCTACGCGCAGATCGCCGAACGCCTGGGGGTGACGATCAGTTCGGTGCAGAAGTACATGACCCGCGCGATCATCGCCTGCTACCAGGTGGCCTACGAAGAATGAGAGCCCGCCATGACGCGCCGATTGCCCCGGCTGTGGTCGAGCAGGCCAGCGAGTGGTTAATGCTGCAATGGGGCGGCGAATTCGACGGGGCCCAGCGCCAGGCCTTTGCCCATTGGCAGGCTGCCGACCCGGAGCATCGCCGCGCCTGGCAGCGTTTGCAGCAGTTACAGCAGACCTTGGGCGGCGTGCCCGCCGACAGCGCCCGTGCGGTGTTGCGCGACGCGCCAGACCCCCAGCGTCGGGCCGCGTTGAAACTGCTCGGGTTGCTGCTGGTGGCCGGTGGCAGCGGTTATTGGGTCCAGGGCAGCCAGCCCTGGCAGGCGGCCTTTGCCGAGCATCGCACCGCTACCGGCGAGATTCGTCACCTGACCTTGAGCGACGGCACCCACCTGGACCTCAACAGCGACAGCGCCATCGACCTGCGCTTCAGTGCCACTGAGCGGCGCATCCGCCTGATTCGTGGCGAGATCCTACTGACCAGCGGCCACGACCCATCCCGCCCGTTGATCGTCGAGACCGCCGCCGGCGATATCCAGGCCCTGGGCACCCGGTTTGCCGTGCGCGAACTGGACGACGGTAGCCGCGTTGATCTGTATGAAGGGCGCTTGCAGGTGCGCCCGGTGCAGGGTGTGCCAGTGCTGATGAACGCGGGGGACAGCCTGTGGTTCAGCGCAACCCAGACCTCGGCGGTGACCGCGCTCGATGCCAACGCCAGCAGTTGGACCCAGAATCGCCTGATCGCCGAGCGCCAGCCGCTAGGGCGCTTTGTCGCTGAACTGAGCCGCTATCGGCCAGGGGTTTTGCGTTGCGATGAATCGGTGTCGGGCCTGTTGCTGACGGGCGTATTTCCCCTGAATGACACCGACGCGATCCTCGCAGCGCTGGAGCGCTCGCTACCGGTGCAGGCACAGGCGGTGACCCGTTACTGGGTCACCATCAAACCCAGGGCCTGACACACCGCCATCGCCGGCAAGCCGGCTCCTACAGGGTCTTTGAAAAAAATCTGATTTTCTTTTGTCGGTTTTCCAATCCCGTGCGGGATACCTCTTGAAAGCCAATCAAGAAGCGTTCTCACGGGGGAGTCCTGCAATGCCGCACCACCCAATCCAACCTCTGGCCCGCGCCCTGCGCCGTGGCCTGTTTATCAGTGTGCTGGCGACTGTACCGGTCGTCCCGACCATGGTTCAGGCCCAGGAGAGCGCCGGCGAAGCCTTGCGCCAATACAACATCCCCGCCGGCAGCCTGGACCAGGCGTTGAACCGTTTCGCCAGCGCCTCGGGGATTTTGCTCTCGGTGGATGCGGCACTGACTTCTGGCAAACGCAGCCCTGGCTTGCAAGGTCGCTATGCCACCGGGCCTGGATTGGAGCAGTTGTTGGCGGGCAGCGGCCTGGTGGCGATGCAATCCGCGGGTGGCTGGTCGGTGCAGGCGATTTCGGGGGACGGCTCGGTGCAATTGGGCGCGACGCGGATCAGCGCCCAGCAGGCCCAGGAGAACGCCTGGGGCCCGGTCGACGGCATCGTCGCCACGCGTAGCGCCACGGGCAGCAAGACCGATGCGGCACTGGTGGAAATCCCCCAGACCATCAACGTCATCACCGCCGCCGAAATCAAGGCGCGCGGTGCGCAAAGCGTGACCCAGGCGTTGCTCTACACCCCAGGCATGAGCGCCGGTGGTTTTTCCGACCGGGTGAAGCTGTTCGATGAGCCGACCTCCCGTGGTTTCTCGCCAACGCCCCTGTACCTCGACGGCCTGCACTTGCCGTACGGCGGTGGCAGTACCGGCGGTGCGTTGCAGATCGAGCCCTATTCCCTGGAGCGCATCGAAGTGCTCAAGGGCCCGGCATCGGTGCTGTACGGGCACAACCAGCCGGGCGGCATCGTCAATATGGTCAGCAAGCGCCCCAGCGAGACGCCGGTGCGCCAGGTGGTGCTCGAAGCCGGCACCTACGAGCACAAGAGCGCGGCCCTCGACCTCAGTGGCCCGTTGGATGACCAAGGCCAATTCTTCTATCGCCTTACTGGACGACTCAAGGACGAACAGGGCGAGATCGATTACTTCGAAAACAAGCGCCAATTCATCGCGCCCAGCCTGACGTGGCGACCCAATGACGACACCAGCCTGACCCTCTTCGCCCAATATCAGAAAGACAAGGGCGTGCCCGAAGCCCAGGGGCTGCCGGCCTCCGGGACGATCTGGAAAAACCCGAACGGCAAGATCGACCGTGATCTGTTTATCGGTGAGCCAGGCGTCAACAAATACAACCGCGAACAGGTCGCCTTCGGCTACGAGTTGTCCCATCGTTTGAACGACACCTGGACCCTCAAGCAAAACGCGCGCTATGCCGAAGTGGACGACCGCTACGTGGCGCCGTTGCACGGCTATCGGTTTGTCGCCAACCCGGCCACCGGCGCCATGGATCAACGCTACCTGCAGCGCTTCGGTGTGGATTGGCGGCAGAACAACAAAGTCATCGGCGTGGATAACATCGCCCAGGCCGAGTTCAACACTGGCGAGTTTTCCCACACCCTGATCGTGGGCCTGGACTACTACCATTTCAATTCCAAGTTCCTCGGCCTCTACGACCGCAATCCGCCGATCATCGACCTGTTCACGCCGGTCTACGGCCAGCCGCTGAATTTTGGCCAGCCGTACCGCTGGGACAACACCATCACCCAGACCGGCCTGTATGTGCAGGACCAGATCAAGTGGGACAAGTGGGCGCTGGTGCTGGGCGGGCGTTATGACTGGGCCAACGTGGTCAACAAGGTGCCGCTGAGCGGCGACCGCACCAGCAGCAAGGACCAGGCATTCACGGGGCGCGCGGGCCTGGTATACCTGTTCGATAACGGCCTGGCGCCGTTTATCAGCTACTCGGAATCCTTCCTGCCGCTGTCCGGCACCGATGCCAACCAGAAGCCCTTCGACCCGTCCACCGGCAACCAGTATGAAGTCGGCGTGAAGTACCAGCCGCCGGGCCAGGAAAGTTTTGTGCAGGTCTCGGTCTACCAACTGGACCAGGAAAATATCCTGACGGCCATTCCGCTCACCAACTTCAGCAGCCAGAGCGGCGCCATGCGTTCGCGCGGCGTCGAGTTCGAAGCCAAGGCGGTGTTGAGTGACGCTTGGGATGTGGTCGCTTCGGCGGCGCGCAACGACATCAAGTACACCAAGGACGACGAAGGTCGCGAAGGCCGCCACCCGGCGGGCATCTCACCCCTGACGGCGGCGTTGTGGGTCAACTACACGGTGATCGGCGACAGCCCCCTGGCCGGCCTCGGCGCAGGCCTGGGTGCCCGCTACTCGCGCAGCAGCATGGGTGACTATTTTGCCGGCGCCTTCACGGTGCCGTCCTACACCGTCTACGATGCCAGCCTGAGCTACGACCTGGGCGCCTCGCCCCTCAAGCTCAAAGGCGTGAAGCTGGCGATGAATGTGCAGAACCTTGCCAATAAAACCTATGTGTCGCAGTGCACCAGTGACCTGGACTGCTACTACGGCGAAGGGCGCACGGTGGTCTCGAGCCTGACCTACGACTGGTAAGGCACAACCCTATAGGAGTCGGCAAGCCGGCTCCTACAGGTTGATCAGTGGGGATTCTGCAAAAACACCACATACCCGCGAAACCACTCACTTTCCTGCAAATACTCCGGCTCCTGCCAATCCCCGCCCTGGATCAAGCCGATCTTGAACGGCAGCCCCAGCCGGTTCATCCGTGGCAGGTACGCCGCGTAGTCCGGGATGCTGCGGCGCCCTTGGTAGGTCTGCACCACCACTTCATCCACTACGCCGTTGAGCTGGGCGATGGCGGCCGGGTCGGCGTTGCTGCTCCAGTCCATCAGGCCGGTGATGCTCAGGCGCAAATCCTTCGGCAGGCGCTGGCGCAGGTCCTTGAGGAAGTCGGCGTATTCATGCAGGTATTGGGTGCGGGCATCGAAGTCGATCTGGATACCCACCACCGGATTGCCTGCGGCTTTCCAGCGCTGCACTTGTGCCAGCAATTTTGTGTAGACCGGCTCTGGCCAACGCAGGGTGTGGGCGCGGTAGACCACCCACACCTCACCCTGGCGGATGCGCGGCACGCTCATGCCCTGGGCGATGAACTGCACGCCAAGGCTGGGTTGGCGGCGGGTCGAGTTGATCTGGCCCTGGAGGATGTACAGGGTCTTGGCCTGCTTGAGCACCGGCTGTGGGGCGACGCCGCTCCACAACCAGAAAGCGTCATAGTCGTGGGCGTCGACGGTGGCGAAGGCCGGGCTCGCCAACAGCAGCAAGCCTAGCCACAGGTGTTTCACCAGTAGTACTGCAGCGACTTGCCCCACTGCGTGTCGGCAAACCCGGTTTTCAACTGGCGGAACCAGCCTTTGCGCACCGCCTTGTCGACGTCTTCGCCACCGCAGCTGTTATAGCCCGAAGGTGCATAGCAGTTGATCGCCCGGAACAGCGCATAAGCCTTGTCGTCCCGAGGCGCCTTGGGGTTGGCGATCACCTGCTTATAGCCATCGAGCCGCGAGAAGGTTTCACCGCTGAAACCCGATGCGGTACTGCCCAGGCTGCCGGCCGAGCGCGCCTCTTCCAGGGGCATGCCGTCCAGGCCGTTGCGCAGGATGAACTCACCCAGGCAGTTGAGGGCGTGTGGGTTTTTCGCGTCGTTTTGCAAGGTGCTGGCGGTTTGCGCGATGGTCGGGCAGGTGTAGCCGGACGGCGCCTTGTCGCCGCTCCAGCGGAACAAGGTCAGCGCCTGGCCACCGTCGTACACATAGCCCAGGCTAGTGCCGATTTTATCTGCGGCAGGCGAGGCCGGCAGTTGCTGCAAATCCTCGGCAAACGTCGCGAACTGGCCGCGCAACAGGTCTTTGTAAAGCAATACAAATTGCGCGGTACTGCGCTCCAGCGGGTCGCTGGCCTGGCTGATCTGCTGGCGCAGCAACTCGGGGCCGGCGACGCTGCGTAGCAGGATATAGCGCACTTGCGCAGTCTGGATCGGCGAGTCGGCGGCGAACACCTTGGCCAATTGGCCGCTGCGTTCGTAGTTCATCGCCAGGGCCAATTCCAGTTGCTCGCGCTGCAACGGTTGCTTGGCCAGTGGCAGCAGTTGCAGCCACAGCGTTTCTGCGCCTTTCCAGTCGTTCTTGGCTTCCAGGGCCAGGCCGCGCAGGGTTTGCTGGCTGAATGCCAAGTAATCCAGGCTCGCTGGCAGCGCTGGCGGCAGATGTTTCAGCGCCGTGTCCGGCTGGTGCTCGACATACAGGGCAAACGCCGCCTGCAGGTAGCCGTACAGCGCCGGCTCGTTGGCAAATGCAGCCTTCTGGGCGTCGAGGGTGGCGCGGGTCAGCTTGGGCGGGTTGTTGGCGCGCATCCACATCAGGTCGTTGATCGCCAGCAACAGCGGGTTGCGGATGGTCTCGGCGTAGCTGGTCAGCAGCTTGTTGTCGGTTTCTTCCACCAGTTCATCGATAGACCCATTGCGCTCGGCATCGCTGGCCTCGGTCAGTTGCCAGGCGTAGTCGTCGGCCAGCTTGGCCGCATCGCCGGCCAGCCAATGGACCCGACGCAGCAGGCCGCGAGCGGAGGCCGCGTAGTCGCCCTGTGGATAAGTCTTCAGGTAGCTGAGAAAACTGTGCTCGGCTTCATCCAGGGCCGACTTATCCACAGCCTGGCGCTGGGGCAGGCCGTATTCATCGAAGGCGTTTTCCTGGGCATGGTTGAGCGACGCGCGGGCGATCATGTACACCGCTGTTTCCTTCAGCCACGGCAACGTGGTCACGGTGACGGCGGCAAACCCACGCTCGGCATACACAAAGCGCCCGCTGTAAAAGTCGGCAGCGGCGAGCAGGTAGGTGGTCAGTTCACGGCCCTGGGTGGATGCAATCAACTGGGGTTCGAGCAGCACTTCGCCCTGCCAGTCGCAGGTGCCAAGCAATTTAAGGCGTGCATTGGCCAGCAGCACCCGCTCATTCGCCGGCACATCGGCCTTGATCACTTGGCGTACAAATTCGGTGGCGCTCTGCACATTGTTGCTGCGACAGCGACTGCCTTCGCCCCACAAAAACTGATCGCCTGCCGCTGCCGTGGCCTCGCGCTGGATGCCCAGCGAGGCCAGCAGTTGCGCAAGCTCCGCGCCTTGTTCCTCAGGCGCCTGCCCCTCGGGAGGGCGGGGCACCAGGCGATACACCGGGAACGGGACCGGGCCAAAGCCCTGGGCCAGGTCATCTTCGCCCAGTGCATTGGGGGTCAGGGGCGCGTTCTTTTTCGCCGCGAGCAATAGGCGCAGGTTGGTCCGGCTGTCATTGCCGGGGCTCAGAAAAGGCATGTTGCTACAGGCGGTCAGCGAATCCTGGGAGACGCGCCAGTCGGGGTAGCACGAGTCGTCGCCACTGGCCTGGGCCTGTAGGGATACACCGGCACACAGTGCCAGGGTCAGGGATGACAGAAGACCGATGCGCATGAATTGTCCTTATTCCGAGTGTCCGCGAATGCCGCTGGGCAAAGGTGAAGATGATAGCGTGAACATTGCAAGATGTTGCACCGGTAGCCGCCATTCGCTGAGTTTTATCGGTCTAGACTGTGGGCAATTACCTGGTTTGGGAGTTGTCATGGAATCGCCTGTTCACAGCCTGCCGTCATTGTTCAAACAGCTTGGGTTGCCCGATGACGCCCTCAGCATTGAGCGTTTTGTCGCCGTGCATTCACCGCTCAAGGCGGAGTTAAAATTGGAAGATGCGTTTTTCTGGACGGATAGCCAGAAGGCTTTTTTGCGCGAGGAAATCCTCGAGGATGCGGATTGGGCGCATGTGGTGGATGAACTGAATGTGCGGTTGCGCCGCAGTCGCCTGTAGGAGCGAGCTTGCTCGCGAAGGTCGGTAACGATGGCGTGGGTAACCTGGATCAACGCGGTGTATTGGCGTTTTTCGCGAGCAAGCTCGCTCCTACAGGCCACAGCCCGCCGCCTATCAGGGAATTTGTATCAAAAGTTGACGAGATTCCATTCCTCGATCATATTGATAGTTAGCAAACTAACTGTATGCGAACTATCCCGTGTCCCACTCCCTCGAACACCTTCACATGAGCCTCAGCAGCAGCATGGTGGCTGGCGCCCGTCACTGGCGCAAAATCTGCCAGAGCACCCTGGTGAGCTACGGTATTTCCGAAGCCTGCGCAGTGCCTTTACTGATGATCGGCCGTCTCGGCGACGGCGTGCATCAAGTCAAGGTGGCCCAGGCCTCGGGGATGGAAAGCCCGTCCCTGGTGCGCCTGCTCGACCAACTGTGCAGCAGTGGTTATGTGTGCCGCACCGAAGATATCCACGATCGCCGCGCCAAGGCCTTGAGCCTCACCGAGCGCGGTCGGGAGCTGGTGCAAGCCGTGGAGGCGCAACTGGTGCGCCTGCGTCGTGAAGTGCTGGCCGACATTGCGCCCACCGATATGCAGGCCGCGCTGCGTGTGTTGCGCGCCTTTGAGGCGGCGACGCTTTGAACGGATTTTTCAGCGGCTTTCCGCCCGCTCGCGACTGGTTCTACGGCGTGCGTACCTTCGCCGCCTCGATGATCGCGTTGTACATCGCCATGCTCATGCAAATGCCGCGTCCGTATTGGGCGATGGCCACGGTGTATATCGTCTCCAGCCCGTTTGTCGGCCCCACCAGTTCCAAGGCGTTGTACCGCGCCATCGGCACCTTGATGGGCGCGGCGGCGGCGGTGTTTTTTGTGCCGATGTTTGTACAGTCGCCCTACATTCTGGTGGTGGTGATTGCGTTGTGGACGGGCACTTTGCTGTTCCTTTCCATGCACCTGCGCACAGCCAATAACTACGCCTTGATGCTGGCCGGCTACACCCTGCCGCTGATCGCCCTGCCAGTGGTGGATAACCCCCTGGCGGTGTGGGATGTGGCCGAGGCGCGGACTGAAGAAATCTTCCTCGGCATCGCAGTGGCCGCCGTGGTGGGCGCGATGTTCTGGCCGCGCCGCCTGATGCCGGTGTTCGATGGCTCGGTGGCCAAGTGGTTTGCCGATGCCCAGGTCTACAGCCAGCGCTTTCTGACGCGCAATGTGCAGCCTGAAGAAGTCAGCAACCTGCGCGGCGGTATGGTCGCCACCTTCAACACCCTCGAATTGATGATCGGCCAGTTGCCCCACGAAGGCGCACGGCCGCAGACCGTGCGTAACACCAAGGAACTGCGCGGGCGCATGATCCACCTGCTGCCGGTGGTGGATGCCCTGGATGATGCGTTGTACGCCATCGAACACCGCGCTCCGGCGTTTCTCGATCGCCTCACGCCGATACTCCAAGCCACCCAGCAATGGCTGCAAGACACCCAACAAGGCGCACCGCTGGAAAGCTGGCGCGCCTTGCGTGACCAGCTAGACGCCCTGCAACCCCAAGGCGAAGCGCTGGACGATCGCCACACCCTGCTGTTTTCCAACGCGTTGTACCGCCTTGGTGAGTGGATCGATTTGTGGCAAGACTGCCGCAGCCTGCAAGCCGCCATCGAGTGCGAAAGCCAGGACACCTGGCGCGCCGTCTACCGTCACTGGCGGCTGGGCCGGCTCACGCCATTTCTTGACCGTGGCCTGATGTTTTACTCGGCGTTCTCCACCGTCACCGCGATCATCGTCGCCTCGGTGCTGTGGATTCTGCTGGGCTGGACCGACGGCGGCAGTGCGGTGATTCTGGCGGCGGTGGCGTGCAGCTTCTTCGCCTCGATGGACGACCCGGCGCCACAGATTTATCGGTTCTTTTTCTGGACGGCAATGTCGGTGCTGTTCGCCAGCCTCTACCTGTTTCTGGTGCTGCCCAACCTGCACGATTTCCCGATGCTGGTGCTGGCGTTCGCCGTGCCGTTTATCTGCATCGGCACCCTTACCGTGCAGCCGCGCTTTTACCTGGGCATGTTGCTGACGCTGGTGAACACTTCGTCATTCATCAGTATCCAGGGGGCCTATGATGCGGACTTCCTCAACTTCGCCAACGTCAACCTGGCCGGTCCCGTGGGCCTGCTGTTTGCTTTTGTGTGGACGCTGATCGCCCGGCCCTTTGGCGCCGAACTGGCGGCCAAGCGCCTGACCCGCTTCAGCTGGCGCGACATTGTCGGCCTCACCGAACCTGCGACCCTGGCCGAGCACCGGCACATGGCCGTGCAAATGCTCGACCGCCTGATGCAGCACCTGCCGCGCCTGGCCCTCACTGGCCAGGACACCGGCATTGCCCTGCGTGATTTGCGGGTGGCACTGAACCTGCTCGACCTGCTGGCCTACTCGCCGCGCATCCTCGGCGTGCCACGGGTGTTGCTCAACCAGGTGGTCGAAGGTGTCGGCGCTTACTTCAAGGCCTGCCTTAAAGCCGGTGAGCGCTTGCCCGCGCCCAGCGGCCTGTTGATGACCCTCGATCGCACGCGCCGCGCGCTCAACGGCCAGGGCCTGCAAGGCGAGGGCGATACCCGCCTGCACCTGTTGCACGCCCTGGCCGGCCTGCGCCTGGCGCTGTTGCCTGGGGTTGAATTCATTGGCGGCGCCGAGATGCAAGCGCCGCTGCCCGATGGAGCGCCTCTATGATCGGTGACCTGGATATCAGCGGGGTGTTCCTGCCCACGCTGCTGGTGCTGATGGGCATTACGTATGGCTTTTACCTGGTGGTGCACGGGCTGTTGAACCGCGTCCACTTCTATCGCCTGGTCTGGCACCGGGCATTATTCAATGTGGCTCTCTACGCGCTGTTGCTGGGCGCTGTGGACTCACTCAGTCGATACCTGATGACATGAAAAAACCTTTTTTGACGATTGGCCGCGTGGTCCTGACGTTGCTCGTAGTGACCTTCGCCTGCGTCGTGGTCTGGCGCATGGTCATGTATTACATGTTCGCCCCCTGGACCCGCGACGGGCATATCCGTGCCGACATCGTGCAGATCGCCCCGGACGTGTCCGGGCTGATCCAGCGAGTGGACGTGCGCGACAACCAGTTGGTGAGCCGTGGCCAGGTGCTGTTTTCGGTGGACCAGGACCGCTTCAAGCTGGCCCTGCGCCAAGCCCAGGCGGCCGTGGCCGACCGCCAGGAAACCCTGGCCCAGGCCCAGCGTGAAGCCAAGCGCAACCGGGGCCTGGGCAACCTGGTGGCCAGCGAGCAACTGGAAGAAAGCCAGTCCCGCGTGGCCCGCGCCCAGTCGGCCCTGGCCCAAGCGCAGGTGACAGTGGACAGCGCTCAGCTCAACCTCGACCGCTCGGTGATCCGCAGCCCGGTGGATGGCTACGTCAACGACCGTGCGCCCCGGGCTCAGGAGTTCGTGACCGCCGGGCGCCCGGTGTTGTCGGTGGTGGACAGCAATTCCTTCCACATCGACGGCTATTTTGAAGAGACCAAGCTGGACGGCATTCATGTCGGCCAGAGCGTGGATATCCGCGTGGTCGGCGATAGCGCGCGCTTGCGCGGCCATGTGCAGAGCATCGTCGCCGGGATCGAAGACCGTGACCGCACCAGCGGCTCCAACCTGCTGCCCAACGTCAACCCTGCCTTCAGTTGGGTCCGCCTGGCCCAGCGGATCCCGGTGCGCATTGCGTTTGACGATGTGCCGGCGGATTTCCGCATGATTGCCGGGCGCACGGCCACCGTGTCGATCATCGATGACCAGGCAAAATCCGGAGACCAGCCATGAAGCAACTGCTGGCGACTGCCGGGCTGGGGCTGCTGCTGTCGGCCTGCCAGGTGGTGGGCCCGGATTACCAGTTGCCCGACGCAGCCGCCGTCAACCGTGGCGACCTGCAGGGCCAACTGGCCGGGCAGGGCAACAATGTGGTCTCGGCCCCGGTACCCGCCGACTGGTGGAAGCTGTACCAGGACCCGCGCCTGGATGAACTGGTGCGCCAGGCCATGGCCTCCAATACCGACTTGCGCGTGGCCGCGGCCAACCTGCAACGGGCGCGTTTCCAGGTGCAGGAAGCGCAATCGGCGGGCGGTTGGAGCGGCGGGGTCAAGCTCGGCGCCCAGCGTTTGCAGGAGTCCGGCGAAGCCTTTTTGCTGGCGGACAAAGTACCGGTGGCCAATGTCGGCGATATCGGCATCACCACCTCTTATCAGTTCGACCTGTTCGGCACCCTGCAGCGCGGTATCGAAGGCGCCCAGGCCAATGCCGACGCGACCCAGGCCGCGGTGGATACCGCGCGCATCACCTTGGTGGCGGACGTGGTGCGCTCCTACACCCAGGTGTGCGCGGCCAACGAAGAGCTGCACATCGCCCGCCAGTCCCTGGATTTGCAAGCCCAAAGCACACGCCTGACCCAACGCCTGCGCGACGCCGGGCGCGGCGATGAAACCCAGGTCACCCGTTCGCAAACCCAATTCAAGTCGCTGCGTGCCGAACTGCCGCGCTTTGAGGCGGCGCGCCAGGCCGGTTTGTTCCGCCTGTCGATGCTCCTGGCCAAGCCCCTGGACCAACTGCCGGCCGGCACCCGCGATTGCGCCGAGTTGCCGCATATCGCCCAGTTGCTGCCGGTGGGCGACGGTGCAACCCTGCTCAAACGCCGCCCCGACGTGCGCCAGGCCGAACGCCGGCTGGCGGCGGCGACGGCGGGAATTGGCGTGGCCACCGGCGAGTTGTACCCGGATATCAGCATCGGCGCCTCCATCGGCACCGTGGGTATTATCGACAACCTTGGCAAACCGGCCACCAACCGCTGGGGCTTCGGCCCGCTGTTGAGCTGGACGGTACCGTCCAACGGCTCGCGTGCGCGCATCCATGAAGCCGAAGCCGCGACCCAGGGCGCCTTGGCGCACTTTGACGGGGTGGTACTCAATGCCATCCGCGAGACCCAGACCGGGCTGGCGCAATACACCGCGCAACTGCAGCGCCGCGATGCGCTGGCCGAGGCCGAGCAGTCGGCGCAACAGGCCGCCGACCAGACGCACCGCTTCTTCCAGGCCGGCCGCGAGTCGTTCCTCGCCGACCTGCAAGCCACCCGCACCTACACCGACATGCGTGCGCAACTGGCGCAGGCCAACACGCAGGTGGCAATGAGCCAGATCGACCTGTTCCTGGCCTTGGGCGGCGGCTGGGAAAGCGGACGAACGCACGGTGCAGAACCCGGCAAACCCTGAGGCGATTGCTATGCTTTGATCAGACGGGCTTGCGTGATGGCCCGCTGATCACTGCCTGCGTTGCTCATGGGGATTCCAATAATGAAAAACCCTTATGCTCCCGCTTTCTGGTGCGTGCTCTTCGCACTGGTGTTGTTATCGGCGACTTACTTCTACGGTGTCATGCTGGCCCATCAACTGGATAAGGCCATGGTGTTCCTCGACAGCGCCTGCGCGCTGATCGCCGCATTGTCCGTTGGCGTGGTGGCCTGGGCGTCGTACCAGGGCCAGCGCACCCAGAAAAAAATCCTTGAACAAGGCAAGACGCGGGTCGCGATCTGGGACACCAAGGTCGCCCTGCGCCGGGTCGAAACCGTGTTCGACCGCTACTTCTGGGGCAGCTACTGGCAGCCTGGGCGGACGTTCCAGGAAGTCATGGGCGAACTGACCGGCACCCCCCTCGAAAAAAGCCTCGAGGCCCTGAAAAAACAATGCGTGCTACTCGACCGGCAAGTGGCCGAAGGGCGACATTGGCTGAACAACGCCCGGGAGCTGTCCGACGTCGCCACTGCCATGGCCCGCGAGCGTTACCAGTTGGACTTCTACGACCCCAAGGCCGACACCCCGGGCAATGCGGTGATCCACCGCGAGTTTGAAGTGCTGGTGTACACCTGGACCGCCCGGCTGAAGAGCTTCGACCACCAACTCGACGAAATCGAGATGGAATACTCCTGACCAAGCGCAACATTTCCCCGTGGCGAGCGGGCTTGCCCCGCGCTGGGCTGCAAAGCAGCCCCAAAACCTGCCCCCTTGGTGTATCAGGAAGACCGAGGGGGGGCTGCTTCGCAGCCCAGCGGGGGACAAGCCCCCTCGCCACAGTGTTCCCTGTCCACCCCCTGGACCCCGCCGTTAGCCACAAGAGATTGCAACGAGCCCCCCCGCCAGTGCTAACCTTGCCCCGTTTTCGGCGGGCTTGAGCCGACGCCCACTTCGGGAGTCAGGGAAGACAGCCCACTTCGCACAGGATTGGATCAGGACACTTCATGAATAAATCAGCCGTTGTACTCTTGGGTTTTGTTGCCGCCGTCGGCGTGGTCAGTGCCGGCGGTGCCTGGTACACCGGCAGCCAGTTGGAAGGGGTGTTGAAAACCACGATCGAAGACGCCAACAAGGAGATGGAACGCTCCCTGGCCGGTGTCGATGGCCGCATGACCCTGGAGATGGTCTCCCTGGATCGCGGTTGGTTCAGCAGCACCGGCCACTTCCGCCTCAAGGCCGAAGGCGCGGCGTTCGGTGAACAGTTCAAAGACAGCGAGCTGCTGTTTGTCGACCGTATCGAACACGGCCCGCTGCCTGTCTCGCGCCTGATTACCCTGAAGTGGTGGCCAGTGCTGGCTACCAGCCATCTGGCCCTTGAGAAGAACCCGACCACCGAAAAATGGTTCGCCGCCACCAAGGATGTTTCGCCAATCAACGGCGTGGCCAACATCAGCTTCAACCGTTCGGTGAACGGCAACATGGAACTGCTGCCCCTGGAGTACAAGGACGCCACCACCAGCGTCAACTTCTCTGGCCTGAAGATGGACTACTTCAACACCGCCAAGGGTGAAGAGATTAAGGTCAATGGCTACATGGACGCCCTCAAGGTGGACCTGGTCGGCCCTGATGGCGCACCGTTCCAGGCGCAACTCAACGGCCTGACCGTGGCCAGCAACCTGTCCAAGAGCAGTTTCGGCTTTTATGTCGGCCAGAACACCGTCGAGCTGAGCAACACCCAGTTCACCTTTGGTCCACAACAAGCGGTGCTGACCGTCAAAGGCTTCGAGCAGAAAGACAGCAGCGAGACCAAGGACAACAACCTCAGCGGCCGTGTTGATTACAAAGTCGCCGAGATCGGTTACCAGGGCAAACCAGTCGGTTCGGCGGCCATGGCCGTGAGCATGAAGAACATCGACGTGCCGGCGGCCATGGTGCTGACCAAGCTGTATCAGGACAAGATGCAACCGGTGCAGGCTGCCCAAGCTGCCGGGCAACCGATTCCAGAACTGCAACTGAGCGAAGCCGAACAAGTGCTGGCCCAGGCCAATGTCGACCTGCTGCTGGCCGCCAAACCGCAAGTGGCCCTGGAAAACCTGGCCCTCAAGACCGCCAATGGCGAAAGCCGCTTCAACCTAGTGGTAGACCTGACCAAACCGTCCACCATGGAGCTGCCACCGGTTGAACTGGCCAAGCAGATGATCACGCTGCTGGATGCCAACCTGACCCTGTCCAAGCCGATGATCTCTGACATTGCTGCACTGCAAGCGCAGATCGGTGGCGTGACCGACCCCAAAGCCATCGAGCAGCAATCCCAGATGGCCAGCGAGATGGTCAGCGGGATGGCCGTGGGCACGCAACTGGCAACCCTGGAAGGCAACGACATCCTGGCCAAGCTGCACTACGCCAACAATGAAGTGACCTTCAATGGCCAGAAAATGACCGTCGAGCAGTTTATCGGCGGCGTACTGGGCAAGCTGGGTGCGGTCAGCGGCGCGCAATAAGCCCCTGTAGGCCAACACCGAAGCAAAAATGTGGGAGCGGGCTTGCTCGCGAATGCGGTGTATCAGTCAACATATCCATGACTGACCCACCGCATTCGCGAGCAAGCCCGCTCCCACATCTGATCTCCACTGTTTTGTAGGACGATTCTGAACAATTGTCCTGATTTGCCCAATTCCATACCCTTCTCAAGGATATTGCGCCCCAGGAAAGCTTGGCCGGGTCCCCAGACACCGGCGGCCTGATGCGTGTTGTACAGGCGAACCTATCGCTACAGCTTTCCCGAGTAAGGAAGCTGACGACATGCTGCGTAATTTCTCTCCCACCGGCCCTGGCCGTCTGCGTCTACTGATCGGTGCTGCCTTGCTGCTGCCAACCCTGGCCGTGGCCGATCCTGCCTACGACTCCCTGATTCGCCAGGCCCGCACCGGCAACTACACGCCGGCGCTCAACCTGTTGCGCCAATTGCCTGCCGAACGCCAGACCGCTGGCCAGGTCAGCGACCACCTGCTGATTGCCAGCTGGGCGCGCCAGGATGATGAAGTACTCAAGGTCTATGAGCGCCAGGGGCGCCAGCGCCAACTGACCACTCAAGCGCTGACCACCGTGGCTCGCACCTACCGCAATCAACAGCGCTGGGCTCCCGCCGAGGCCGTGTATCGCCAGGCGTTGCTGCGCGAACCGAACAACCCGCAGCTGCAACTGGGCCTGGCCCTGACCCTGGCCGATGGCGGCAAAGCCGCCGAAGCCGTACAGCGTGCCCGCACCCTGGTGGTGGCCAAGCCCGAGGATGTCGAGCGGCGCATGGCCCTGGGCTACGCGTTGTCCCGTGCCGGGCAGCCGTTTGATTCACTGTTCGAGTTCGACCAGGCGTTTATCCGCGCCGGCAACCAGCCCGAGGTGGTGCGCGAATACCTGATCGCCCTGCAACGTGCACGTATGCCGGAACCGGCCTTGCGCCTGAGCGCGCTGCACCCCGGCCTGCTGGACCCGGTGACCCAGCGCCGCCTGGAAGGTGACTTGGCTGCCGAACGTGTGCGCCTGGCTGAATTCCCGACGCGCAGTGAAAGCGAACGCTTTGTGATCGCCGACCGCGCCCTCAAGGATTACGACCAACTGCTCGCCACCTGGACCCCGGATGCCAGCGCCCATGACGATGTGGTGCGCTGGCGTATCGACCGGATGGGCGCGCTCAAGGCCCGTGCACGTACCGCCGAGGTGATCCACGACTACGAAGCCTTGCAAGCTCAAGGCGTGCAACTGCCTGGCTACGCCCTGCGCTGGGTGGCCGCCGCCTACCTCGATCAACGCCTGCCGGAAAAGGCTGCGCCGCTGTTTCGCCAAGCGGTGGCCGCGCCGGACGCCGACCCCAGCAACCAAGTGGTAGACAGCACCGCGCTGTACTACTCCCTGCTGGAAAACGACCAGACCGGCGAGGCCCGCGCCGTCGCAAACGACCTGGCGAGCACGCAAAAGCCTCGGGTTGAACTCAAGGGGCTGCCCCTCGGCAACCCCAACGACGCGTGGCTGGCCGCCCAGCAACTGGCGGCCCAGGCCGCGACCTACGGCGCCGATCTGCCAACCAGTGAAAAAAGCCTGGAGAACCTGGTGCGCACCTCGCCCGGTAACGTCGGCATGCGCGTGGCCCAGGCGGACATGTTCCGCGCCCGCGCCTGGCCGCGGCGTGCGGAGATTGCCCTAAAGGACGCAGAAAACCAGAACCCCCGCCATATCGACCTGGAAGTCTCCCAAGGCTACAACGCGCTGGAGCTGCAGGAGTGGCGCCAGCTTGATGTGCTCGCCGATGACGTGGTCGACCGCGCCCCGGAAAACCGTCAGGTCCAACGCCTCCAGCGCCTGCGCAAGGTGCATGAGATGGCCGAGCTGCGCATCGAAGCCGAGACCGGTAAAAGTCATGGCGGCGGGGCGGTGTCGGGTAGCCGCGACTGGGGCATCGAAACCCTGCTCTACAGCCCGCCCATCGATGAAGACTGGCGGATATTCGGCGGTATCGGCTACGCCACCGCCGACTTTGAAGAAGGCACTGGCCACCACCGCTGGCAGCGCCTGGGCGTGGAACGGCGCACCCGCGATATGACCCTGGAGGCCGAAGTCTCCAATCATTCCTACGGCAAAGGCACCAAGCAAGGCGCACGCCTGGCGATTGCGCGAGACATCAACGACCACTGGCAGTACGGGGGCAGTCTTGACTACCTGGCCGCCAGCACACCGTTGCGTGCGCTCAATGCCAACGTCACGGCCAATGGCGGCAGCGGGTTTATCCGCTGGCGCGCCAACGAGAGCCGTGAGTGGAGACTGGCGCTGAGCCCGTCCCACTTCAGTGACGGCAACGACCGTGTCGAGGCGCTGCTCAGCGGCCGTGAGGGCGTCTACCGCTCGCCGGGCGTGCAAGTGGACCTTGGCCTGGAAGTCGCCGCCAGCCGCAACAGCAAGGAAGAAGCCGCGTATTTCAACCCGCGTTCAGACTTCAGCGTGCTCCCCACGGTGAGCGTCAACCATGTGCTCTATCACCGCTACGAAACCCAGTGGAGTCAGCAGTTCCAGGCCGGTGCGGGCACCTACAGCCAGCGCGATTACGCCACCGGCGCCATTGGTTTGCTCAGTTACGGCCAGCGTTATCGCTGGAACGACGTACTGGAAACCGGCGCCAACCTGAGCTGGATCAACCGACCTTATGACGGTCAGCGCGAAAGCGATGTGCGCCTGCTCGTCGACCTCACTTACCGTTTCTAGAAGAGTCCGATCATGACCCTTGTTTCCCGTTGCCTGCTGGCCCTGGGTTTTTTGCTGAGCAGTGCCTGTGCCCAGTCCCCCGCGCCTTTTACGCCACCTGCCGAACGACTCAAACCGGTCAACGAAGCGCCGTGGCCAAAAAACCATTTCCTGGGCATTGCCTACCACGATGTCAACGACCGTGACCCCGACCAGAGAGTGGTGGCGGTGCGTACCGAACGCCTGATCGAACAGTTGTCCTGGCTGCGCGAGAACGGCTACCAGGCGGTCAGCGTCGACCAGGTCCTCGCCGCCCGCGCCGGTGGGCCACAGCTGCCGCCCAAAGCCGTCATGCTCAGCTTCGACGACGGCTATTCGAGCTTCTACACCCGCGTGATGCCGATCCTGCGTGCCTACCAGTGGCCGGCCGTGCTGGCGCCGGTGGGCAGTTGGGTCGACACGCCGTTGAACCAACCGGTGGATTTTGCCGGCGTGCCCCGTGACCGCGGGGAGTTTTTGACCTGGCAACAAGTGCGCGAGGTGGCGCAATCGGGCCTGGTGGAAATCGCCGCGCATACCGACGCCCTTCACAAAGGTGTGCTGGCCAACCCCCAGGGCAACATGGAGCCGGCTGCGGCTACCCGGCGCTATGACCCGGTCACCCGCAGTTATGAGCCCGAAGCGCAGTTCCAGGCGCGGATGCGCGCCGACGTCGCGGCGATTTCCAATAAGATCCGCGCCGTTACCGGCAAGGCCCCGCGTGTGTGGGTCTGGCCATACGGGGCGGCGGACGGCACCTCCCTGGCGGTAGTGGGTGAGCAGGGGTACCAGATGGCGCTGACCCTGGAGGACGGCCTCGACAACCTCGGCAACTTGATGAGCAGCCCGCGCTTTCTGGTGGACAACGACCCGTACGGCGAAGACTTCGCCAACAGCATGGTCTCGGCGCAGGTCAAAGCGCCGATGCGCGTACTGCATGTGGACCTGGACCAGGTCTACGACCCGGACAAGGCGCAAGAAGTGCGCAACCTCGACGCATTGGTCCAGCGCGTGCTGGACATGGGCGTCGACACCGTGTTCCTGCAGGCGTTCGCGGATCCCAAGGGCGATGGCCTGGCGCGTTCGCTGTACTTCCCCAACCGCCATCTGCCGATGCGCGCCGACCTGTTCAACCGCGTCAGCTGGCAGTTGCACACCCGTGGCGGCCTGGTAAAGGTCTACGCCTGGATGCCGGTGCTCAGCTTTGCCCTGGACCCCAAGCTGCCCCGCGTCAGCCGTTGGGACCCGGCCACCGGCAAGGTGGACGTCGACCCCAAGCAGTACCAGCGGCTGTCGCCGTTCGATCCCAAGGTGCGCAAAATCATCGGTGAGATCTACGAAGACCTCGCCCGTACCAGCGCTATCCATGGCGTGTTGTTCCACGACGACGCCGTGCTTTCGGACTTTGAAGACGCCAGCCCCCAGGCCCTGAAAACCTACGCAGCCAACGGCCTGCCGGGCAGCATCCAGGCACTGCGCGCCGACCCGGAGGTGATGCAGCGCTGGACCCGTTTCAAGAGCCGCTACCTGATCGACTTCACCCATGAACTGACCGCCAAGGTCCGCACCCTGCGCGGCCCGGAAGTGCTCACCGCGCGCAACATCTTCGCCGAACCGATGCTCAACCCGGCCAGCGAAGCCTGGTTTGCGCAGAACCTCGACGACTTCCTCCAGCACTACGACTGGACCGCGCCGATGGCGATGCCGTTGATGGAAGGCCAGTCGTTGAAAAATTCCAACGCGTGGCTGGAAAAACTCGTGGCCACGGTCAAGGCCCGGCCCGGGGCGATGCAGCGCACGGTCTTTGAATTGCAGGCCAAGGATTGGCGCACCCCGGCCGCACCAGATCTTTCCGGTGTGCAAATGGCCGAGTGGATGGGCGTGCTCAAGCGCCAGGGCGCCAGCAGTTTTGGCTACTACCCCGACAACTTCCTGGAGAATTCGCCGGATCTGAACACCGTGCGTCCGGCCCTTTCCAACAAATGGAATCCTTGACTCATGTTCGACAGAATCCTAGCTCTTCTCGTTTTGGCATTGGTGTTGGGTGTGCCCCTGGGCCTTATCTTTCTGGTCACTGGGCAGTTCCTGATGGAGTTCGTGTTTTTCTACCCGTTGTTCATGTCCGGGCTGTGGATCGCCGGTGGCCTGTACTTCTGGCTGCACTGGGAACGCCACTGGCCATGGGCCGATGACACCCCGGCGCCGCTGCTCAAGGGCGAGCCGCTGATCTCGATCCTGATCCCTTGCTACAACGAAGGCGACAACGCCGCCGAGACCATTGGCGCGGCGTTGGCCCAGCGTTATCGCAACCTGGAAGTGATTGCGATCAACGACGGCTCCAGCGACAACACCGCCCAGGTGCTCGATGCCCTGGCGCTGCATGAGCCGCGCTTGCGCGTGCTGCATCTGGCGCAGAACCAGGGCAAGGCCGTGGCCCTGCGCATGGGCGCCGTGGCGGCCCACAGTGAATACCTGGTGTGCATCGATGGCGACGCCTTGCTCGACCGCAATGCCGCCGCCTACCTGGTGGCGCCGATGCTCGACAACCCGCGTCTGGGAGCGGTCACCGGCAACCCACGGATCCGCACGCGCTCGACCTTGATCGGCCGGGTGCAGGTGGGCGAGTTCTCTTCGATCATCGGCTTGATCAAGCGTACCCAGCGGGTGTTCGGGCGGATCTTCACCGTATCCGGCGTGGTGGTGGCGTTTCGGCGGGCGGCCCTGGACCGGGTCGACTACTGGAGCACCGACATGATCACCGAAGACATCGACGTGAGCTGGAAGCTGCAACTGGACCACTGGAGCATCTTCTACGAACCGCGCGCGCTGTGCTGGATTCTCATGCCGGAAACCCTCGGTGGCCTATGGAAACAGCGCCTGCGCTGGGCCCAGGGCGGCGCCGAAGTGCTGTTCAAGAACATCCGTGGGATCTGGCAATGGCGCCACCGCTACCTGTGGCCGCTGCTGTTCGAATACTGCCTGTCCACCGGCTGGGCCTTCACCTTCCTGCTGTCGGTGATCTTCTGGGGCGTGGGCAAAGTCGTGCCGTTGCCCGAGGCGATTGCCGTCGGCTCGCTGATGCCGCCAGCCTTCACCGGCTTGCTGCTGGCGGTGGTGTGCCTGGTGCAGTTTGCCGTGAGCATCATGATCGACCGGCGCTACGAGCGCGGCCTGTGGAAAACCCTGTTCTGGACCGTCTGGTACCCGCTGGTGTTCTGGCTGGTGAGCCTGTTCACCACCCTGGTCAGCTTCCCCAAAGTCCTGTTCCGCCAACATCAAAAACGCGCGCGCTGGGTCAGCCCGGATCGCGGCATCAAGGCACCTGCCAAGGAAGTGAACCCATGAACCTGATCCGCACCCCACAGCGGCCTGTGATGCAGGCCATCGATATCTTCCTGACCCTGATGGCCTGGGCCGGCCTGGTGCTTCTGCTGGTGCGCGGCCTGGTGCCGATGCTCGATAGCAACGGCGGCCCACGCATCGATGCACCGATTTTTGCCGCGTTGAACACCTTGCAGATCTACCTGTGGATCGCTCTGTTCAATGCGGTGCTGCTGATCACTTGGGCGCGCTACCAACAACGGCGCGGCAAGCAATTTGCCCAGCGCCGTACGGCAACCAAGGCGCTGAGTGACCACGGCTTGAGCGAGAGCTTCCGCCTGGCGGCGGGGGAGCTTGAGCAACTGCGCAGGCCGGGGGTGTTGGTGATTCATAACGATCAGGAGGGTGGGGTGCAGGCGGTGACAACACAACAGCGAAAGCTGAAGCTGGTGGCGGAACGCGCCGTGTAGGAGCCGGCTTGCCGGCGATGGTCGTCAACGATGACGCTAGGCATCTGACACTCTGCGGCGGTCTCCTCGCCGCCATCGCTGGCAAGCCAGCTCCCACAGGGTGGGGGGGTTGCGGTACCTATCGTCAGAAATGGGATCCAATTCACAAAATAACCGCGAACTTTTCCGCCTCTTTGGCTACTAAACCATCTCGGCACAACATTGATGGCTAACTAATGGCAACTTTCAAGTTGCGCCGAAAGCTGTATCAAAACTGATACCGCTTGTCGGAATAAAAATTCCGAATACAAGCATTTAATTGTTGCTGATAGTTTTTATCGTTATTTATCAGCAGCTTACAGGTGATTTAATTTTTAGCTTCAACTAGCCGAACATTTTGGCTGGGTGGAAGTTCGATGTTAGTTTGCCGCCCCTTGTTATTCGATGGATCGAACATGCCTTCGTTATTGCCACGGATTCGGTATTCACTGTGTATTGCCCTGTTCGCCCTCTGCGCGTCTAACAGCGCGGTGGCTGCGACTTCGCCAGGTGATCAGGACCTGATCCGCGAGCGGCAGAACCGCCTGCTTGAAGAGCAGCGCCGGCGCCTCGAAGACCTCAAGGAATTGCCCGGCAAAGAAGTCAAACCCGCAACGCCCACCGCTCCGGTGGACAGCCGTTGCTTCCCGATCAAGACCATCGAGCTCAAGGGCGCCGACAACCTGTCCGCCACCGAGCGTGAGCGTTTGATCAAACCCTATATAGACAAGTGCCTGGGCGTGGCCCAGCTCAATCAACTGCTCAAGGCCGTCACCGATCACTACATTGACAAGGGCATGGTCACCAGCCGTGCCTACTTGCCGCAGCAGGACTTGTCCAAAGGGCATCTGCAAGTGTTGGTGGTGGAAGGCAAGCTCGAAGGTTTGAAGGGCGCCGACGACAGCAAGTTGTCGGCACGCGAGTTGGCCATGGCTTTTCCGGGTAAAAACGGCGACTTGCTCAACCTGCGGGAAATCGAGCAGGCCATCGATCAGCTCAACCGTTTGCCCTCCAACCAGGCACAAATGGAACTGGCCCCCGGCGATGCCATCGGCGGTAGTTCGGTGCTGGTGAAAAACAACCCGCAAAAGCCCTGGCGCGCCAGCCTGTCGCGCAATAACGACGGGCAGAAAAGTACCGGCGAGCAGCAGTGGGGCGCCGGCCTTGAGTGGGACAGCCCCCTGGGCCTGGCCGACCAGTTGGTGTTGCGCGGTGGGCATGACGCGATCAGCGATCACCAGAAGACTTCAAAGAACGGCATGCTCTATTACAACGTGCCGTGGGGCTGGTGGAACTTCAGCTACACCTACAGCGAGAGCGACTACCGCGCGCTGGGCCAGGCCGACACGTTCAGCTTCAAGCAATCGGGCGACAGCCAGAACCACCAACTGCGCGCCGAACGCGTGGTGCATCGCGATGACGTGAGCAAGACCTCGGTCAACGTCGGCCTGTCCCACCTGCGTACCAACAACTACGTGCTCAGCACTCGCCTGGACAGCAGCACGCGCTTGAGCGAGATGCAGGTCGGCATCAACCACGGTCGGCGAGTCGGCAGTGCCTTCGTCAACATGGATCTGGGCATGCAGAACGGCATTGGCCTGCTCGATGCCCAGTCCCAGGACGAACGTGGCGAATTCGGCAGTCGCCAACCCAATTCGCGCTACCGCAAATACACCGCCACCGTCAGCTACCTGCAGCCGTTCACGCTGTGGGGTGAGTCGTTCAGCTTTACCAGCCTTGCCACCGGCCAACGCAGTGAAGACATGCTGTTCAGCCCGCAGCGCATGAGCCTCGGTGGCTCGTCTTCGGTGCGCGGCTTCAAGGACCAGCAACTCAATGGCGACAGCGGCGGCTACTGGCGCAACGACCTGCGCTGGTCGCGGCCGGTGCTGGTGGAGTGGTTGCGCCCGGCCTTCGGCGAATACGGTGTGAGCCTGGGTTACGACCAGGGCGTGATCCGCAACGACCGCTACAACGACATCGTCCACGGCCGGGTTTCCAGCAACTCCGTGGAGCTGTTCGCCCGTGGCAAAAACGTCAGCACCAGCGTGACCTTTGCCCACTCTTTGGAACGTCCGGCAGTGATGAGCGAGCGCGAAGCGCCGATCTACTTCCGGATGGATTTCTACCTGTAATTCAACGCCTAGCCGCATCGAGAATTTGACATGGACGTCCGCCAGTTTGCCTTCCTCGCCCGCCTGCCTTCTGCTGCCTTGAAGCGTCGTGACGCGTTCTGCGGCCTGCCCAAGCGCGGCCTGGTGCTGATCCTGGCCAACGCGCTGTTCTGGCAACCGCTGCTGGCCCAGGCCGACGGCATCGTGGTCAGCGGCCCTGGCACCACAGTGGGCGCGGCGGGCAATGGCGTGCCGGTGGTCAACATCGCCACGCCCAATGGCAGCGGCCTGTCCCACAACCACTTCAAGGACTACAACGTCGGCCCCAATGGCGTGATCCTCAACAACGCCGGCGGCCCGTTGCAGTCCACCCAGCTGGGCGGGATTATCGTCGGCAACCCCAACCTCAAGGGCGGCTCGGCGAATGTCATTCTCAACGAAGTCAACGGCGGCAGCGCCAGCCAGTTGCGCGGCTACACCGAAGTGGCGGGGCAGTCGGCCAAGGTCATCGTCGCCAACCCCTATGGCGTGACCTGCAATGGTTGCGGCTTTATCAACACCCCCAACGTGACCCTGACCACCGGCAAACCGATCCTCGATAACGGTCGTCTGGACCGTTATCAGGTCGATGGCGGCGCCGTGACCATCGACGGCCAGGGCTTGAACGCGAGCAACGTCGACCGCTTCGAAATCATCACCCGCACCGCCAAGATCAACGCGCAGATCAATGCGCGCAACCTGACCGTGATTGCCGGGCGCAATGATGTCGAGGCCCAGACGCTAAAAACCACCGCGCGTGCCGATGATGGCAGCGACAAGCCTGCGTTGGCGATCGATTCGTCGGCGCTGGGCGGCATGTACGCCGGCGCGATCAAGCTGGTGGGCACCGAGGCCGGTGTCGGGGTGAAACTGGACGGTACTTTGGCGGCCAGCGCGGGCGATATCCAGCTCGATGCCAACGGGCACCTGAGCATGGCGCAAGCCGCGGCCAGTGGCGCGATCGACGTCAAGGCGGCGAGCCTCGACGCCAAGGGCCCGGCCTACGCCGGCACCGCCCTGACGGTGAAAACCAGCGGCGACCTGAACACCCAGAAAAGCCTCGCAGCCCGCGACACGGTGCGCCTGAGCAGCGGCGGCAAGTTGACCAACAACGGCGTGATCGAAGCCGGCGTAAATGCCGATAACACCCGCACCACCACCGGCGACGTCAGCCTCGACGCCCGCGATATCCGCAACAACGGTAGTGTGGTTGCCAGCCGTACCGCCACCGCCAAGGCCAGCCAGACCCTGGATAACCAGGGCGGCGTCATCAGCGCCAGAAAGGCCCTGGACGTCACCGCCAGCACTGTGGATAACCGCAACAAAGGCCGCCTGTTGACCAGCGGCAGCACCCAGTTGACCGCCGCTGCGCTGCACAACAGCCAGGGCGAAATCATCAGCGATGGCGCGTTGCAGGCCAACGTTGCACAGGTCAATAACCAGGGCGGCGTGGTGGTCAGCCACGACACCCTCAGCGTGACCGGCGACAGCCTGGATAACAGCAACAAAGGCGTGATTTCCAGCGCCGCAGCGCAAACCCTGACCCTCAGCGGTGCACTCAACAACA
This sequence comes from Pseudomonas sp. DTU12.1, assembly GCF_009873475.1. NCBI lineage: Bacteria > Pseudomonadati > Pseudomonadota > Gammaproteobacteria > Pseudomonadales > Pseudomonadaceae > Pseudomonas > Pseudomonas sp. DTU12.1. The sequence continues at coordinate 376,725 of NZ_CP045254.1, forward strand.
GCCAGGGCGGCGCCATCGACAGCGCCGGCGCCTTCACCTTGCGCGGCAACAGCCTGGACAACAGCGCCGGCAGCCTGACCGGCAACGGCGCACTGACCCTCGACCTGCTGGCCGACCTGATCAACCGCAACGGCAAGCTGGCCAGCGCCGGCCCGCTGTCGATCGAACGTGTTGCAGCCCTCGACAACCAGGGCGGCAAACTCACCAGCCAAACCTTGCTGACGGTGTTGGCGGCCAGCCTGGACAACCGCAACAGCGGCACCCTGGCGGCAAACGCTGGGCTGACCCTGAACACCAGCGGCCTGGTGCAAAACGACAACGATGGCCTGATCCACAGCGAAAACGCCGGCCTCAACCTCACGGTCGGCAGCCTCAACAACGCCGGGGGTAAGCTCTCGGCCAAGGCGGGTGATGCGCTGATCAACGCCGGTGTTTTCAACAACGGTAACGGCGGTGTATTCGCCGGCCAGCGCGTGCGCCTCAGTGGCGGCAGCGTCGATAACGCCGGGCAGATAGCCGGTCAGCAGGTCGATCTCAGCCTGCTGGGTGCCCTCAACAACCGTGGCCTGATCGAAAGCGCCAGCACCCTGGCTATCGCCGCCGCCAGCCTGAGCAACCAGGGCGGGCAATTGCGCGCCCTAGGCACCAGCGGCCAAAGCCGCCTGGCGATTGGCGGTGTCTTGGATAACAGCGGCGGCAAGCTGGAAGCGGCCAATGCCGACTTGAGCCTGGCCGCCGGCACCTTCCAGAACCAGGGCGGCAGCGTGCTGCATGTGGGCACCGGGGTGTTCGATATCTCCGGGATCAACCTCGATAACGTCGGCGGCAGCCTGGTGACCCAAGGCGACTTGAGCCTGGATAAAACCAACTGGACCAACAGCAGCCTGATCCAGGCCGGTAACCTCACGGTCAATGTCGACACCCTTGAGCAAACCACCACCGGGCAATTGCTCGCGGCCAACCGTATCAAAGGCACGGGCCAGAACTGGTCCACCCAGGGCGTGATCGCCAGCAACGGCAGCCTCGACCTGAGCCTGGGCGGCGCCCTCAACAACACCGGCCGCCTGACCGCCGCCACCGACTTCACCCTGGCCAGCGCTGCGGTGAACAACCTCGGCACCCTGGGCAGCGGTCGCGCCATGACCCTGACCACCGCCAGCCTGCTCAACCAGAACGGTTTGCTGTTCAGCGGCGGCGATATGAGCCTGCGGGTCGAGCGCCTGAAAAACCTCGGTGCCGATATCTATGCCATGGGCAACCTGAGCATCGACCGCGACGGCAAAGGGGCCTTGGCCACCAGCATCATCAACAGCTCGTCGAGCATCCAGAGTGACGGCAGCCTGAGCCTGGCCGCTGGCACTATCCAGAATATCCGTACCGTGTTGACCAGCGAGTCGGGGATCTATAGCGCGTCGATCAGCCCGGTGCAGTGCATTGAAAACGTCAACGGTGGCGACTGCGACGGCGGCAAGGAAAACCGTCCGTTCTTGATCGCCCAGCGTGATCGCCTGAGGGTCACCGACGCCAGTGCGGCTTCCAGCATTACCTCTGGCGCCAACCTGCTGTTGGTCGGCGGTGATGTGCTCAACAGCAGCAGTAGCATCGCTGCGGCCGGCAGCCTGACGGCGCGGGTCAACCAGTTGACCAACATCGGTCTCGAAACCCACGACACCCTCACCGAGCGTGTGTTCTCTTCTGAACGTACCCGTCACCCGGAAGGCTACAACCGGGCCGCTGCGCAATTTACCCAGCGTTATTCGATGGGCGGCGCAGCCTACGACCCCAATAATCTGGGTGGCCTGGAAGCGGCGATGGCCGGCTTTATCGGTGGCATGGAGCGCCAGTGGGGCGATACCAAAACCACCCAGCTGGCGGCTCCCGACCAGCGCTACGCAGCAGTGATCCAGGCGGGCGGCGCGGTGAATATCCAGGCCCAGGCCGGTATCGATAACAGCGTGGTGCGCGGCGGCTACACCTACGTCGGCAGCGGCGCGAAGACCGACACCAAAGCCCCCGGCTTCTCCACCCAGGTGCACCTCAACGGGCAGTTGCCACCGGACGTCGCCCAGCAACAAGTCAACCCATTGGGCCTGCCGGGCTTCAGCTTGCCCACCGGTCAGAATGGCCTGTTCCACTTCAGCGACGGCAGCGGCGTGCAGGGCCTGCCCAACAGCCAGTTTGCCGCCAACCCGCACAAGTACCTGATCGAAACCAACCCGCAGCTGACCAACATGGCTGAGTTCTTGAGTTCCGATTACATGCTGGCCAAGTTGGGCTACGACCCGGATGCCAGCCAGAAGCGCCTGGGCGATGGCTTCTATGAACAGCGCCTGATCCAGCAAGCCGTGGTCGCCCGCACTGGCCAGCGTTTCATCGACGGCCAGACCAGCGACGCCGGTGTGTTCAAGTACCTGATGGACAATGCCATCGGCGCGCGCCAGCAACTGAACCTGGCCGTGGGCGTGAGCCTCACCGCCGAACAAGTGGCGGCCCTGACCCACGATATCGTGTGGCTGGAAAACGCCAGCGTCGCCGGCCAGCAAGTGCTGGTGCCGGTGTTGTACCTGGCCCAGGCCAGCAATCGCCTGGCCCCCAACGGTGCACTGATTTCCGGCAGTGACCTGAGCCTGATGACCGGCGCCAACCTCAACAACGTCGGCACGCTGCGCGCCACCAGCAACCTGGGCGCCAATGTGGGCGGCAACCTGAGCAATAGCGGGCTGATGGAAGCCGGCAACCGTCTCGACCTGCTGACCGGCAATAACCTCAACAACCGTGCCGGCGGGATCATCGCCGGGCAGCAGGTCAACCTGGTGGTGGGCGCCGACCTGCTCAATGAGCGCAGCGTCACCACGCACCAGAGCGCCAGCGACTACCGCATCGAGCGCACCGATTTTATCGACAACGCGGCGCGCATCGAGTCGGCCAGCACCCTGGCGATCCAGGCCGGGCGCGATATCAACAGCGTCGGCGGTGCCCTCAAGAGTGGCGGCGACACCACCGCCCAGGCGGTGCGTGACGTGAATATCGTCTCGGCACAAACCCTGGACAGCGGCGCCATTGGCAGCCGTTCGCGCCACGAGATCATCACCCAGCAAGGCTCGGTGGTTGAAGCCGGGCGCGACTTCCATGTGGTCGCCGGGCGTGATGTGAGCGCGGTGGGCAGCCAGATCGAAGCCAAGCGCGATATCAGCGTCGGCGGCGTGCGCAACGTCAACCTGGCCGCGGCGGCCAACGAGCAGCATTCGGCGTACAACTCGAAAAAGGTCAAGAGCATCGAGGACCATGTCAGCCAGGTGTCCACCGTGCTCAAGGCCGGCGGCAACCTGACCTTGAATGCGGGCGAGGATTTGCTGTTGCTCGCCAGTAACGTCAGCGCTGGCAATGAAGCGTACCTGGTGGCCGGCAAGAACCTGGCCCTCAAGGCCGCCGAAGATCAGGACTACAGCTTCTACAGCAAGACCAAGAAAAGCTCGTCCGGGAAAAAATTCCGCCTCGATGAAACCGACACCGTCAACAACGTGGGCAGCAGCGTCAGCTCCGGCGGTAACAGCACCCTGGTAGCCGGTGAGAACCTGCTGCTGGCGGGCAGCAGCGTTGCCGCCGACAAAGGCGCGGCAAAACTGGTGGCGGGCAAGGATGTGCAAATCGTCGCCGTGACCGATGCCGAAAGTGCGCGGCATGAGCGCAAAGAAAGCAAAAGCAGTTGGGGCGGGCTGAAGTCGAGCAAGGTCCAGGACAAGGTTGACGAGAAACGCACCATGGCCGTGGGCAGCATGGTTTCTGGCGAGACGGTCAGCGTGGTGGCGGGGCAGGATGCGAAAGTGACCGGCTCGGCGCTGGTCAGCACCGGCGACCTGGCCGTGCAGGCCGGGCGTGACCTGACCATTGATGCGGCGCAGAACACCTTTTCGCGCACCGACATGCACAAGGAAAAAAATCGCGACCTGACCGGCGTGTTGACCGGCAATAAGCTGGGCCTGGACGACATCACCGGCAATCAGCACCTGTCGATCAGCAGCAGCAAACACAACGGCACCGCCCAGGAAACCACCCTGACCGGCAGCACCATCGGCTCCAGCGAAGGCAATGTTTCGTTGATTGCCGGGCGTGAGTTGAATGTGGTCGCCAGTGACCTGGTCAGCACCAAGAACATGGACCTCAGCGGCTCCAACGTGACCATCACCGCCGGTGCTGAAACGGCGCGGCAAACCACGCAAGACAGCTCCAAGAGCCTGGCCGTGGGCCGGGTGATTGGCGGTGCGGTGATTGATACTGCGCGCAGCATCCACGATGCCACCGAGGCGGCGAAGAACGCCGATGACCCGCGCCTCAAGGCGGTGAAAATCGCCCAGGCTGCGCTGGCCGCCTACAACCTGGGTGGCCAGGCGTCGGACGCCAACGGCCAGAGCGCTGGCTTCAAGAACAAAGAGGGCGGTTCGCCCAGCAACGGGTCGTTGATCAAGATCGGCACCGAACTGGCCAACACCCGCAGCAAGGCCAGCAGCGAGTACAACAGCCTGACGGCGCGCCAGAGCACGCTCAATGCGGGGCAGGATCTGTCGATTGTCGCCACCGGCGAAGCGCCTGGCACCCAGGGCAATATCGAGATCACCGGCAGCAGCCTGAAAGCCGCCAACACCTTGTTGCTGGCCAAGAACAACGTGTTGCTGCAAAGCGCCCAGGACACCGTCGACCGCAAGAACGATGGCTCGACCAACAAGACTGCCATTGGTGCCAGCTTCAACATCGGCGAGCAGAACGGCTTCACCCTCGACCTGGGTGCACAGGGCGCGAAAAACAACGGCAATGGCAACTCGGTAACCCAGGTCAACACCACCCTGGACACCGGCTCGCTGCTGCTCAAAAGCGGCGGCGACACCACCCTCGCCGGTGCCCAGGTGCGCGCCGATCGCATCCAGGCCGACATTGGTGGCGACCTCAATATCCTGTCGCGTCAGGACACCGAGTCTTCGCGCAGCAAGCAGAGCAGCGCAGGCTTTGGCGCGAGTATCTGCATCCCGCCGTTCTGCTACGGCTCCACCGTCACCGGCTCGGCCAGCATCGCTGCGGCCAAGATGAACAGCGACTACAAGGCCGTGACCGACCAGACCGGCCTGTTTGCGGGGGCCGGCGGTTACGACATCAATGTCGGCAAGACCACCACCTTGCAGGGCGGGGTGATTGCCAGCGAAGCGGCGGCGGTGAAGAACCGCTTGAGCACCGATCGCCTGATCGTCAGTGATATCAAGAACACCAGTGAGATCCAGAGCCAGTCGGCGGGTCTGTCTGCATCATTCAGCAGCAGCGGCGGCACCTCACCGGGTGGCAGCATTCCGGTGGCGCTCAAGGAAGACGAGCGCAGCCACACCCGCAGTGCGGTCAGCGATGGCACGATTGTGGTCCGCAACCCCGAGGGCGCCAATGACCTGGTAGGGCTCAACCGCGACACCGCCAATGCCAACCAGAAGCTCGACCGCCCAGACGAAAAGGCCATGCAGGAACGCATCGACCTGATCCAAAGCTCGGCGCAATTGGCCAGTGGGGTGATCGGTGCGGTAGCCAAAGCCAAGGCAGATGAAGCCAAGAAGCTTGGGCAAGAGGCAAAAGACCAGGCCACCGCGGGCTCGCCAACGGCGGGTGCTGCGGCCCAGGCGTACGAGACGGCGAATGCCGAGGCGCTGCGCTGGCAAGTGGGTGGCGACAAAAAACTGATGGCCGATATTGCGTCCGGGCTGATTGCCGCCGGGCTGGGCGGCGCTACCGGCGGTACGGCGGTGGGGATCGTGGCCAATACATCGGCCAGCGATATCTTCAATAAAATCGGCAGTTTTGCCGACGAGCAGAAAAACCGCAAAGACATCGACAGCGCAACCAAGGCCGCCTGGGCCGAAGGCGGCGCAGCGCGCGTTATGTTGCACGCATTGGCGGGCGCTGCGTTGGGGCTTTCCAGCGGCAATGTGCAGAGCGGCGCGTTGGGTGCGGGCGCCTCGGCGGCGCTGATGCCCTCGATTCTGCAAGCGCTGGAAGACAGTGGCATGAAAGAGGCCGACCGTAAGGCCGTGGCTACGCTGATTGCCTCCGGCGTGGGGACGGCGGTCGGTTCCGGGCATGGCACCGGCGGCGCCATTGTTGCCGGTGGCACTGCGGCCAGCGTGGATCGGTACAACCGTCAGTTGCACCCGGACGAGATCAAGTTCGCCTCCGACAAGGAGCGCGTCGATCGCTATGCACAAGCGCAGGGCATCACCGAAGAGCAAGCACGCATAGAGCTGCTGCGAACGGCGGCGGCGATGGTTGATCGCGGCTGGAACACCGTGTTGGGTGTCGAGGATGGCAACACCACGACGGCGGCCAGCTTCTTGCGCAGCGAGCTTTCGCAGTCCAAAAGCGCGGACCTGTTCCAGGTCAGCCTGGCCGATTACAACAATGAACGGCTGGGTCTGTCGCGCCTGATGAAAGACCGGCCGTCGGTTGAAAACCTGGTCAAGTACATTGAGCTGGTCGACCCTTACAAGTACCTGCATGACCCGAAAAACATGGCCGAAATCCTCAATGCCAAAGGCCAGGGCAGTGCCGAGGGTATTGCCAATGCCGTAGAGGATCTGGCCAGTTTCGGTTCCAAGACGGCGCTTTGGGCGATGAGTACCGTCAATTGCCCAAGCTGTGGCGGTCGGCAATTTATCGCGGCGGTAGAGGCGGTGCAGAGCTTGCCCGAAGAGCTGAGGCTCAAGGGCTATCTGGACACCCTGCATATCATGCAGGGCTATGGCGCCGACGTGCTGCGCCAGAACGAGATGATCGCCACCTCTACCGGCGTGGGCCTCGGCCTGGGCGGCGCGGGTGTCGGTGGTGCTGGCGCGACGACCACCCGCCTGACCGGCGAGCTGGCCGGGGCGGTGGGCAAACGCTTCACCGGTATCATCAACGAAGCGGCCGAGCAGGCACTGCTCAAGAGTGGCGGTAGATTCGGGCCTGATGGCAAACCGCTGATGGATCTGTCGGTGCTGACCCGTGATCAGAAAAGTGTCCTGGGCGATTTACTTGGAGGTCGCTCGGTGCAGCAAATTGTTCCTGACGGGCAGAAGCTGGCGCGAGTGCCGGGTACCGGTGAAACGGGCATCGACGATCTGTACAAGGTCGATCGTCCGGATGTCGACTTCCTCGTCATCGAATACAAGTTTTTGAGTAATAACAGTAAATTCGGCTCCTCGGGGTTGGGCAAGCCTACAGATGGCAAGCAAGGTTCTGCCTCGTGGATACTCGGAGGCGATCGCCTGGAGCGTTCGGTTGGCGCAGATCAGAGCCGGGATGTGCGGCTCGCGGTGGACGCGAACCGTACTGAAACGTGGGTGGTGAGAACCCGGCCAGATGGCGCCACGGAAATTGAAGTGCTTGATGCGCGTGGCAAAGTCAAAGATGTTGATACTTCTAAAATTCTCCCGCCCAAAAACTTCAATGAGGGTTATCCATGATTCGTGCACCCTTGGGGGATAAGCCGTATTGGGACGATCGTGAAGCCAAGGATCGGCAATGGGTTGCGCGCGTCAGTGAAATTCTGTCGCAACCTTCGGCCAACCCCTTGTACCGAGCGCAATTTACGTTCGACTTCGCCAAAGATAATTTGCGTGCGGCCATTCGGGTCTACTCGAGCGGTGGCAATGTTGCAGAGATGGCCACCTACCTCCCCGCCGCAATGGACGCATGGGAGCTTTCCAATCGAGAGTCCGACAGCTTGTGTGCTGAGAATAATCTCCAGACTTGCCGTGACTGGACCTTCGAGTTGGCGGACCTGAACCACTACATCTGGTGTTTCTGGTTGGTGAGCCTGGCGCTGGCGCTGGAGGTTCCCGACGACCAGTGGCGTCGGCTGGTCGCCTTGATCGGCGAAGGCGGGCAGGACGTTCTGCTGGATCGAATCATCGCCTCCCGTCAGCCTGGGCGCGTGATTGGTGAACAGCTATTGCACGCCAAACCTTATGCGAGGCTGCTCAAGGCCATCGACGCGCCCCAGCAACAGCAGGCCTCGCTGTTGCGGGCGTTCGTGGAGCATTGGTACCTGGAGCTGAACCGACGCGGTAAACAGCAACCCTGGTGGTATGTCTATGGCGACCCGGTAAAACACCCCCTTGAGATGGGTAGCTACTTCGGCCGCTGGTGCTTTGAGGCGGTTGCCGCGGTCAAGGCGTTCGGGCTCGATGACAGCGCCTGCCTGGGGCATGAGCATTACCCCGGCGACTTGCTCCACCCCAGTGAAGACGTTATCCCGGCACCAGCCCCTGCCCGCGTAGAAAAAGCCGGCTGGCTGGCGCGGTTGTTTGGGCGCTCAGATGAATGAGCCATCACTTGTACAAGTACCGGCATGGCATTGGCGTGGCTTTATTGCTGGCAGCGTTATTGAACGGCTTCTTGCGATTTGATGGTAGTTGGAATCGTTTTTTGACCATGGTGTTGGTGCAGCTGTGGTTTGGCCAGGCGGTCTACAACTATGCGCGAGGCGCCAGGGTGGCCATCGCGCCTGGCGGCATGAGCAAGGACGCCGACCCGGAGTGGCGTGCGGCGTTGGCTGGCTTTTCCCTGTTTTTATATGGGGTGGTGTTTTTTTTGAGTTTTTGATTCCAGCAGGGCCACCCCAGCCCCGCTGTCGCCAAGGAAAAACCTTTTATGAAGAACCTTGCTTTTATCCTCGCAGCCCTGGCCCTCGCAGGCTGCCACTCCAATGCCCGCGACTCGTCGCCCAGCCTCTTGAAAGATGGCGTGCAGTTGCAGCAGAACACAGTCGTGGCCGATGCCGAGCACGCCAAGGTGATCATGCGCGCCACCGGGTTTACCTACCCCGTGCAGTTCTCCGTGCGCCGTGGCGGCGATGCCGACCAGCGCCCGGAGATCCTCGGCACGGTGGTGGATTCGGGCCGGGGCAAGGTGTTCGGCTGGATCGCCAAGATGAGCGAGGTGGCCAACAGCGCGGCGGTCAAGCGCTTCCCGCAGCTGGAAGTGCTGGCCGACCCGCAGCACACGATTGAAGTGTTGGGCGAGTCGCGGGTGTACGACTCGAACTACTACCGCTATGCCGAAAAAATTGTCTACGCCTGCGGCCCGATGACCTCGGCGTTCAAGCCGCAAAAACAGAAGGTTTACCTGGTGGAATTCGTGATCGTCGGCGCCGGCTGTGAGCAGCATGTGTATGACATCACCGACCCCGCACAGCGTATTCCCGTCCCCGCGTCCTGAATCATGCCCCCTACAACCGCCGGGCACATTGGCGGTGTTGTCGTAGTAAATGGAGTTTCAAATGAAGTGCAAGCAGTTCCAGAAAACCCTGTTGGCCATGATGGTCAGCGCAGTTGCCGCACAAGTCAGCGCGGTGGAGTTTGACGTCAGCACCGGTCAGAACGTGTGGGCCTCCCAGACGTTCAACGAGCCTGTGACCCTGGTGGGCGCGCGCAATGTCGTCTCGACCCAGCCCAGTGCCGATGGCGTGAATATTTCCCTGACCGATATCCAGGGCACGCTGCGCAACGACGCCAACCTGACCCTGGATGCCGGCGGCAAAGCCGTACGTGGCCTGATCGTCGATGGGGCGCTGGATCAAATGCTCACCACCACCGGTAGCAACATCACCGGCGATATCATTCAGGCCGGCAATATCCACCTGAGCAACACGATCTGGGCTGAAGGCTTTGAAGTGGGCGCCAGCAACGTGGGCGGCAGCATCATCAACTCGGGCAATATCACCCTGGTTGAAGTCCCAGGTTCCGGCGATGAATCCGACGCCGAGGGTATCTACCTCAACGGCACCACCGTGGCGGGCGACGTGGTCAACAGCGGTGTGGTGGATGTCACGTCCTACTACGGCTACGGCCTGATCCTCGATACCCACAACAACATGCCGGTCACCATCGGTGGCAAGCTGCTCAACTCCGGGACCATTCGCGTTACCGGTGAAGAGGCCCTGGGGATCGAGATCGAAACCGATACCAACCCCCTGCGTATCGAAAACAGCGGCCTGGTTTCCGTCAACGGCGGGCAGTCGATCGCCGTGCAACTGGATGCGGGCACCTACGACTACCTGCTCAACACCGGCACCATCGAAGCCCACGGCAGCAACGCCATGGCTTTCAACGTGCAAGGCGCGACCTTTAACACCACCTCGCCGAGCGGTGAGCGCGGCCTGGTCAACCGTGGCCTGATCAGCGCCGATGCGACGGCGATCAAGGTCAACCCGCAGTACCAGTTGACGCCCCTGGAGATCAACCAGCAAGCCGGCGAAATCCGCAGCAACTCCGGCACCGCCATCGACGGCGGCAACCTGGCGAGCCTGAACTGGAGCGGCGGCAAAATCGTGGGTGACGTACTCGGTGTCACGGGTGTGAACATCAACGGCCAGGCCGATTTTACCGGCGCGCGCATTGGCAGCCCGGTATCGATCAACGCGGGTTCGTTGAACCTGTCTGGCGCCGGTACCGCGATCACTGGCGACCTGAATGTGGCCAGTGGTGCGGGGGTTGATATGCGCCTGTCCAACAGCGTCGTGCCGACCACGCCTTACCTGACGGTCAGCGGCGCCGCGAATTTCGCCCAGGGCTCCAACGTGACCTTGAGCGCCAAGCCCGGCGATTTCACCGCAGCACCCAGCGGCACCGAATACACCCTGCTGCAAGCCGGCAGCGTGCAGAACAACGGCCTGACGGTTGCCAGCAGCTCGTCGTTGCTCGATGTACTCAGCTACTCGGCCAATACGCAGACGGTCAAGGCCGTAGTGGGTCTGAAGCCAGACGAGCAGGTACAAACCGACCTTGGCGGCGTTGGCGCTACGACCTCGGCGGTGACGGCCGTGAACCTGTTGAAAAACGAAGTGCTGGGGCAACTGAGCCAGGACGACGCGGTGTTCCAGGCCGTGGCCAACGCCGGCACTGCCCAGCAATTGGCGCGGATTGGCGAACAGCTCAAGCCGGACGTGAACCGTGGCGCCCTGGACGTGGCCCTGTCCGGGCAGACCGTGATCAACGGCGCGATCCTCAATCGCCTGGCCGGCCAACGCGATGGCGGCGAACGCGGCGGTGTTTGGGTGCAAGCCCTGAGCAGCAACATGGACCAGGACGGTCGCGGTGGCGACAACGGCTACTCGGCCAACAGCAGCGGCGTGGCCGTGGGCGTGGACGGGCGCTTGAACGACAACACCCGCGTGGGTGTGGCGTACAGCTACCTCAACTCCAACATCCATTCGGACCAGGGCAACAAGACCGAAGTGCAGGGCAACGCCTTGTCGCTGTACGGTAACTGGTCGCTGCAAAACTGGTTTGTCGATGGCAGCCTGAGCTATGGCGTCAACGACAACGACAGCAAGCGCCACATCGCCAGCACCACCGCCAAGGGCAGCTACGACAGCCAGGCGTTGTCGGCCAGCGTGATCGGCGGCTACAGCTTCAAGGCGTCGGACAGCGTGCTGATCGAACCACGTGTGGCAGCGCGCTACTCCAGCGTGCACATGGACAGCCTGCACGAGAAGGGTTCTTCGGCAGCCCTGAACACCGGTTCCCAGCGTTACGAAGTCGGTGAACTTGGCGCTGGCCTGCGTGTGGCGGGCAACCTGCCGCTGGGCGCCGGTACCCTGCAACCGGAAGCGACCTTGATGGCCTATCACGACCTGATGGGTGATCGCGTGGCGCAGACGTCCAGCTTTGTGAACGGTGGCTCGACGTTCAGCGTAACCGGCGCATCGGTCGCGCGTGACAGCTATGAAGCCAGCGTGGGCGTGAACTACCAGGTCTCGGCGTTCAGCGTCGGTGCCAGCTACACCCGCCAGGCCCGCAGCGGGTTTGATGCCGATGGCGTCATGCTCAAGGCGCGCTACGCGTTCTAAACAGTCCTTGTAGGAGCGAGCTTGCTCGCGAAAAACGTCCAGGCGACGCGTTCATTCAGCAAATGAGCGTTATCGTTTACGTGCTTCGCGAGCAAGCTCGCGCCTAAAGGAATGGACGAAACAACTTGAGAACCGCTCTCAACCCCGTAAAATGCCGCAGCACTTAATCAGGGATGAATTCGAAGATGCGTGTTTTTGCCTTACTGCTGGCGCTGTCCTTCCTGGCCGGCTGTGCGTCCAAGCCTGCGTACTACATCTCTCCAGCGCCCGTGACCATTGCCAAGAACGCCACCTTCTGGGTCGATACCTTCGACGTCAAAGTGGTGGGGCAGGGCAGGATATTCATGTCGGACGCCAAAGTCCGCGAGCAGTTGGGCGTCGATCTGGTCGACCGCCTGCTCAAGGCCAAGCGCTATGCCAGCAGCAAGCAAACCGCCGACTACCTGTTGGACGTGGATATCGTCTATGTGCGCCATATCCTCGACTCCAAGGGCGGCATCACCAGCCTGGTGGTCGACGACAACACCATCCTGCAAAGCATCGATTTCGGCTACAAGGTCAAGGTCAGGAAAGCCGACGCCGAGGTGCTGCATTTTGCCCAGGACCGCGCTGGCCTGGTGCCCAACAACTGGGGTGGCCAGGTACAGCAATGGAAGACCATTGGCGGGATCCTGACCAATGAAGGCAACGCCAATATCGAGCGCCATTTCACCGGAGGCTTGAGCAATTACATCGTGCGTGACCTGCGGGCCATACCTGCACGCTAACCCCCGGATTCATTCACTTAGGAGCACCCTGTGAAATCACTTTCAAAAATCCTGCTGTCGGGCTTTGCCGGCGCCGCGCTGCTGGCGCTGGCCGGTTGCGCAGCGACCGAAAGCTCCCGCGCACTGCCGATCGAAAAAGTCGCCAGCGCCAACGTCGCCTATTCCGGCGTACGTGTGCCGATTGCCGTGGGCAAGTTCGATAACCGCTCCAGCTACATGCGCGGGATCTTCTCCGATGGCGTGGACCGCCTCGGTGGCCAGGCCAAGACCATCCTGATCACCCACTTGCAGCAGACCAACCGCTTCAGCGTGCTGGACCGCGACAACATGGGCGAAATCTCCCAGGAAGCGAAAATCAAAGGCACCGCGCAAAACCTCAAGGGCGCTGACTACGTGGTGACCGGCGATGTGACCGAGTTCGGCCGCAAAGAGACCGGCGACCGCCAACTGTTCGGCATCCTCGGCCGTGGCAAGACCCAGGTGGCCTACGCCAAGATCAACCTGAATATCGTCAACATCAGCACTTCCGAAGTGGTGTATTCCACCCAGGGCGCCGGTGAATACGCGCTGTCGAACCGCGAAGTCGTGGGCTTTGGCGGCACCGCCAGCTACGACTCCACCCTCAATGGCAAGGTCCTGGACCTGGCTATGCGCGAAGCGATCAAACGCCTGGTGGACGGCATCAACGCCGGCGCCTGGAACCCGCGTAACTGATTAGTTGTTTTCAAGGAGCAGTACACGGATGAGCAAGGCAGTGAAGTTGGCGCTGATGCTGACAGCAACCGCGCTGGTTGCAGGGTGCCAGACGGCACCCAAACCCCTGTATCAATGGGAAAGCTACCAGCCACAGGTTTACGAGTACTTCAAGGGCGAGCCCAAGGAAGCCCAGGTCGAAGCGCTGGAACGCGACCTGCAAAAGATCAACGCCAGTGGCCGCCAGGCCCCGCCGGGCTACCACGCCCACTTGGGCATGCTGTACCTGAGCATGGGCAAGGATGACCAGATGGTGCAGCAGTTTCGCACCGAGAAGGCGCTGTTCCCTGAGTCGGCCGCCTACATGGACTTTTTGCTGAAGAACGCCAAGGCCGGAGACGTCAAATGAGCCTGCTGAAAATCACCGGCGCCTTGCTGGCCCTGGCTTTGCTGGGCGGTTGCGCGGCGCCCAAGACCGTCGATTACTCGGCGTACAAGCAGGCGCGGCCGAAGTCGATCCTGGTGTTGCCACCGATCAACGAATCCCCTGAAGTGCAGGCGTCCTACAGCCTGGTATCGCAGGTGACTTACCCGTTGGCCGAAGCCGGCTACTACGTGATGCCGATTGCCCTGGTGGATGAAACCTTCCGCCAGAACGGCCTGACCACCGCCAACGATATCCAGGCCGTGGCACCGGGCAAGCTGCATGAGATCTTCGGCGCAGATGCGGCGCTGTACATCACCGTCAGCGAATACGGCACCAAGTACATGCTGGTCACCAGCGACACCTCGGTGACGGCCTCGGCCAAACTGGTCGACCTGCGTACTGGCACCACCTTGTGGACCGGTTCGGCGCGGGCATCCAGCGAGGAAGGCAACAACAACGGTGGCGGCCTGGTGGGCATGCTGATCACGGCGGCGGTCAAGCAAGTGATCAACAGCTCCACCGACGCAGCGCACCCGATTGCCGGCATCACCAGCGCACGCCTGCTGTCGGCCGGGCAACGCACCGGCCTGCTGTACGGCCCGCGCTCGCCCAAGTACGGCTCGGACTGATAAGAGCCTCCTTGTCCAGGGGGCTGCTGTGGCGAGGGGGCTTGTCCCCCGCTGGGCTGCGCAGCAGCCCCAACCCTGGCCCCTCGGTGTATCTGATAAAGCTCGATGGGTCTTAGAGGGGCTGCTGCGCAGCCCAGCGGGGGACAAGCCCCCTCGCCACTGTGCTGAGCGGGAGTTAACCCGAACCGCCCATTTCTAACGTCTGACCTTGTGAACGCATCATTCACTCACGAGGTTCAACCCATGTCCCGTCCTCTTCTTTTCCTGCGCCCCGCTGCCCAGGGCTTTGCCGTGACCTTGCTGGTGGCACTTGCCGGGTGTGGGCTGTCATCCCGTGACGAAGCCAAGGCACCCGAAGCGGTTGCTGTCCCCGAGCTGCAAAGCGAGCCCGTCCAGGCTCAGGGCGCCATGCTCAAGCGAATGGCAATGCCGGCACCGATGGCCATGCATGACGCGGTGGCCATGGAATACCGCGCCGAGCCGCGTGAGCAGTATCAGCACCTGCCGGACAACCCGGTGCACAGCGTTGCCCAAACCCCGGTTTCTACCTTCAGCGTCGATGTCGACACGGGCAGCTACGCCAATGTCAGACGCTTCCTCAACCAAGGTCAACTGCCGCCTGAAGGCGCTGTACGACTTGAGGAAATGGTCAACTACTTCCCCTACGACTACGCACTGCCGACCGACGGCTCGCCGTTCGGCGTGACCACTGAAGTCGCGCCCGCCCCCTGGAATCCCAACACGCGCCTGCTGCGTATCGGCATCAAGGCATCCGAGCGTGCCGTGGCCGAACTGGCGCCGGCCAACCTGGTGTTCCTGGTGGATGTGTCCGGTTCCATGGACCGTCGCGAAGGCCTGCCGCTGGTTAAAAGCACCCTCAAGCTGCTGGTGGACCAACTGCGTGCTCAGGACCGCGTGTCTCTGGTGGTGTATGCCGGCGAATCGCGGGTAGTGCTCAAGCCTACGTCCGGGGGTGACAAGGCAAAAATCCGCAACGCCATCGACCAATTGACCGCCGGCGGCTCGACGGCGGGTGCATCGGGTATCGAACTGGCCTATCAGATGGCTCGCGAAGGGTTTATCGATAGGGGCATCAACCGGATCCTGCTGGCCACTGACGGTGACTTCAACGTCGGCATCAGCGACTTCGACAGCCTCAAGCAAATGGCCGTGGACCAGCGCAAAACCGGGGTGTCCCTGACCACCCTGGGGTTTGGCGTGGGCAACTACAACGAACACCTGATGGAACAACTGGCCGACGCGGGCGATGGCAACTACGCCTATATCGACAACCTGCGCGAAGCGCGCAAGGTGCTGGTGGAACAACTCAGCTCGACCCTGGCCGTGGTGGCGCGGGATGTAAAACTGCAGGTGGAATTCAACCCGGCCCAAGTCAGCGAATATCGCCTGCTGGGCTATGAAAACCGCGCCTTGAAGCGTGAGGATTTCAGCAACGACAAGGTGGACGCCGGCGAGATCGGTGCCGGGCATACCGTGACGGCGCTGTATGAAATCGTACCGAAGGGCGCCAAAGGCTGGTTGGAAGCGCTGCGCTATGCCCCGGCGCCGGCTGCCGAGGGTAACGCTGCAGAACTGGCGATGTTGCGGGTCCGCTACAAGCCGGCGGCGGGTGGCAGCAGTCGCTTGATCGAACACCCGATCAATAGCACCCAGCAGGCTGCCAGCAACGACCTGCGCTTCGCGGCAGCCGTGGCCGCCTTCGCCCAACAGCTCAAGGGCGATGGCCGCTACACTGGCACCATGAGCCTGAAAGACACCGCCACCCTGGCCCGCTCGGCCCGTGGCGATGATCCCTACGGGCTGCGCAATGAATTCGTACAACTGGTGGAACTGGCCCAAAGCCTCAAACACTGATCTTGCCCACAACAGAGATCCCCTGTGAGAGCTGGCTTGCCTGCGATAGCGGTGGGTCAGCGCCGAAAATAGCGCCTGACCCACCGCTATCGCGGGCAAGCCCGGCTCCCACAGCTAATTTGCATTGATCCATCGAAAGGAGTTCGCCACCTGATATGGCCGTACCAGACGATCCACCCAGCGACGAATCGCTGCTGGCCCGCTACCGCTCCGGCGATGCTGCTGCGTTCGAGACCCTGTACGCCCGGCATCGCCAGGGCCTTTACCGGTTCCTCGTGGGCCTTTGCAACAAGGCCGAACTGGCCGAGGAAATCTATCAGGACACTTGGCTCAGCCTGATCCGCAGCACTACCGAGCCACAAGGCCGGGCGAGTTTTCGTACCTGGTTGTTCCAGATTGCCCGCAACCGCCTGATCGATCATTGGCGCAAGCACGGCATCCACAACCCGCTGCACGACAGCTACGACGAACAGCTGCACGCCAAGCCCGACGACAGCGCCGGCCCCGAGCAACAACTGAGCCTGAGCCGCGACCAGGGCCGCCTGGAAGCAGCGTTGCAAGACCTGCCCGAAGACCAGCGCGAAGTGTTCATGCTGCGCCTGCATGGCGAGCTGGAACTGCCGCAAATCGCCGCCCTCACCGGCAGCCCACTGGAAACGGTAAAAAGCCGCTTGCGTTACGCCCAGCAGAAACTGCGTCGGCTGCTGGCCGAGGAGGTACCCGTATGACTGACTCCCGACACCCCCAGGATCCGACTGACGAAGGGCTGATCCAGCACTTTCGCCAACACAGCGCCAGCGAGCCACCCGCGTCCCTCGACGCCTTCATCCTCGCCGCCGCCCGCCGCGAAGCCCCCACGCCCGCGCCAAGCCTGTGGCAACGCTGGCTGCAAGCCTGCCAACGACCACGCTGGCAGATGGCCTTTGCCACCGTGGCCGGGGTCGCACTGTTGATTGGCGTAGTACTGCGCTCGCCAGTGCCCGAACTCAACCTGCCCGAGACCGCCCAGTACGCCGCCGCGCCGCCGCCACAGGCACTGTCCGCCCCAGCCGCCCCCGCGCCGATGGCTCGCCTGGCGCTAGCGCCACAGGCAGACAGCGCGCCCGTCCAGGCTGAGATGGCAAGTGCCATGGCTGACGAGCCCATGGCCAAAATGAGCAAGCAGATGGCCGCCAAACCGCAGTCCCTGGAGCAAGGGCTTGAGGAAATCGTGCGCCTGCGCCAGGCGGGCGAGAGCAGGGCGGCGGATGAAAAGCTGCTGGACTTGCACACGCGCTTTCCCGACGAAGACCTGCCGGCTCGGCTGGAAGCGTTGCAAAAACGCTGAACCAGCGCCCACAAAAAAGCCCCAGGTCGCAAGACCTGGGGCTTTTTGTTTGTATGGTGCACCCGGCGGGATTCGAACCCACGACCCCTGCCTTCGGAGGGCAGTACTCTATCCAGCTGAGCTACGGATGCTTGTGCGGGCGCCATCATACCCATGTCGACCTTGGGCGTCCATGCTGGTTTTTGGCCGTCTGCCGGTGGGATTCTGGAGTAGGGAGGCTCTGTACCGGGCGGTGTGCGTCGTTGGCGTTGAATCGGGCTGTCGTACGCTTGTCAGAATAATCCGGCTAATGCGCCGTTTTCGTTCTTTTTTTCGAACAGACTATTGCCCTGCCCCCCCATTGATCCTAGGATTCGTTTGAGATTTCAAACGCTCTGTCTCCCGTGCGCGATGTTTCAGCTTGCGCCCAGTGACTGATTTCCCTGACGGCAGCCTTCGAGGCGCCTTTCAACAACTCTAATTTGCCCCGCGCGCGCGCGGTGCTGTTAAGGAAAGCCGACATGCAGCTTAAAGACACCCAGTTGTTCCGCCAGCAAGCCTTTATTGATGGCGCTTGGGTCGATGCGGACAACGGTCAAACGATCAAGGTCAACAACCCCGCGACTGGCGAGATCCTGGGCACCGTGCCGAAGATGGGCGCCGCCGAAACCCGTCGTGCCATCGAAGCCGCCGACAAGGCCTTGCCGGCCTGGCGTGCACTGACCGCCAAGGACCGGGCGAATAAGCTGCGTCGCTGGTTCGAGCTGATCATCGAGAACCAGGATGACCTGGCGCGCCTGATGACCCTGGAGCAGGGCAAGCCGCTGGCCGAAGCCAAGGGCGAAATCGTCTACGCCGCTTCGTTCATCGAGTGGTTCGCCGAAGAGGCCAAGCGTGTCTACGGTGACGTGATCCCTGGCCATCAGCCGGACAAGCGCCTGATCGTGATCAAGCAGCCGATCGGCGTCACCGCCGCCATTACGCCGTGGAACTTCCCGGCCGCGATGATCACCCGTAAAGCCGGCCCGGCCCTGGCCGCCGGTTGCACCATGGTCCTCAAGCCAGCGTCGCAAACCCCGTTCTCGGCGTTCGCCCTGGCCGAATTGGCCCAGCGTGCCGGCATCCCCAACGGCGTGTTCAGCGTAGTTTCCGGCAGCGCCGGCGATATCGGCAGCGAGCTGACCAGCAACCCTATCGTGCGTAAATTGTCCTTCACCGGCTCGACCGAAATCGGTCGCCAGTTGATGGCCGAATGCGCCAAGGACATCAAGAAAGTTTCCCTGGAGCTGGGCGGCAACGCGCCGTTCATCGTGTTCGACGACGCTGACCTGGATAAGGCCGTCGAAGGCGCGATCATCTCCAAGTACCGCAACAACGGTCAGACCTGCGTATGCGCCAACCGCCTGTATATCCAGGACTCGGTGTATGACGCGTTCGCTGAAAAACTGAAAGCGGCCGTGGCTAAGTTGAAGATCGGCAACGGTCTGGAAGACGGCACCACCACTGGTCCCCTGATCGACGAAAAAGCCGTGGCCAAGGTCCAGGAACACATCGCCGATGCCTTGAGCAAAGGCGCGACGTTGCTGGCTGGCGGTAAGGTCATGGAAGGCAACTTCTTCGAGCCGACCATCCTCACCAACGTGCCGAAAAACGCCGCTGTGGCCAAGGAAGAAACCTTCGGCCCGCTGGCGCCGCTGTTCCGCTTCAAAGACGAAGCCGAAGTGATCGCCATGTCCAACGACACCGAGTTCGGCCTGGCGTCCTACTTCTATGCCCGCGACCTGGGCCGTGTGTTCCGTGTGGCCGAGGCCCTGGAATACGGTATGGTCGGCGTCAACACCGGGCTGATCTCCAACGAAGTGGCACCGTTCGGCGGGATCAAGGCTTCGGGCCTGGGCCGTGAAGGTTCCAAGTACGGGATCGAGGATTACCTGGAAATCAAATACCTCTGCCTGGGCATCTAACCGGCAAGGTATCGCTGCAAACGCAAAGGGCACGAGAGCGCTGTCCCTTTGCGTGTTTCACACTGTTATTCGAAGTGGCCGGGAAAGCTGTGGCAGTCGATCATCGCATGCTGGCGTAGTTGTCTCCCCGCCACGTAATCCTTGGACCGCGCCACCCGATGAGTGGCGAATGAGGAATTTATGAGCAACAAGACCAACGCTTCCTTGATGAAACGCCGCGAAGCCGCTGTACCGCGCGGTGTTGGCCAGATTCACCCGATCTTCGCCGAATCCGCGAAGAACGCCACGGTGACCGACGTAGAAGGTCGCGAGTTCATCGACTTCGCCGGCGGTATCGCTGTACTGAACACCGGTCACCTGCACCCGAAAATCATCGCGGCCGTGACCGAACAGCTGAACAAGCTGACCCACACCTGCTTCCAGGTCCTGGCCTATGAGCCTTACGTGGAGCTGTGCGAAAAAGTCAACGCCAAGGTCCCGGGTGATTTCGCCAAGAAAACCCTGCTGGTCACCACCGGTTCCGAAGCCGTTGAAAACGCTGTGAAAATCGCCCGTGCCGCGACTGGCCGTGCCGGCGTGATCGCCTTCACTGGCGCGTACCACGGCCGCACCATGATGACCCTGGGCCTGACCGGCAAGGTCGTGCCGTACTCCGCTGGCATGGGCCTGATGCCAGGCGGCATCTTCCGTGCGCTGTACCCGAACGAGTTGCACGGCGTGAGCATCGACGATTCCATCGCCAGCATCGAACGTATCTTCAAAAACGATGCCGAGCCGCGTGATATCGCTGCCATCATCATCGAGCCGGTGCAGGGCGAAGGCGGTTTCTACGTCGCGCCTAAAGCCTTCATGAAGCGCCTGCGCGAATTGTGCGACAAGCACGGCATCCTGCTGATCGCCGACGAAGTGCAAACCGGTGCCGGCCGTACCGGGACCTTCTTCGCCATGGAACAGATGGGTGTTGCTGCCGACCTGACCACCTTCGCCAAGTCCATTGCTGGCGGCTTCCCGCTGGCCGGTGTGTGCGGCAAGGCCGAATACATGGACGCCATCGCCCCAGGCGGCCTGGGCGGCACCTATGCCGGTAGCCCGATCGCTTGCGCCGCGGCCCTGGCGGTGATGGAGGTGTTCGAAGAAGAGCACCTGCTGGACCGCTGCAAGGCTGTTGGCGAGCGTCTGGTCACTGGCCTCAAGGCTATCCAGGCCAAGTACCCGGTGATCGGTGAAGTGCGTGCCCTGGGTGCGATGATCGCGGTCGAGCTGTTCGAGAATGGCGACAGCCACAAGCCGAACGCTGCGGCGGTAGCCTCCGTCGTGGCCAAGGCGCGTGACAAGGGCCTGATCCTGCTGTCGTGCGGCACCTACGGCAACGTGTTGCGCGTACTGGTCCCGCTGACCTCGCCGGACGAGCAGTTGGACAAAGGCTTGGCGATCATCGAAGAGTGCTTCTGCGAGTTGTAAGCGCAGGCTGACTCGATCGACAGGAAAAACCCGCTTCGGCGGGTTTTTTTGTGGGCTATGCGCCGATTCAGGCCTTGTTCATTGTACGCGGGCGCTTCCTTTGTCTAAGGTGCAAGGATTGCCGATGGAGCGTGCTGCATGACTGCTGTTGATTTACCTGCTGTACCCCGTGTGCTGATTGCCGAGACCGACCCCTGGTCGCGGGATCTGCTCAAGCAGGTGTTGTTGAATGTGCGCTGCGACGCGCGGCTGGATGTGTGCGCCGACGGGCAGCAAGCCGCCGAGTTGTTGCGAGACAAACCCTACGATTTGATCATTGCCGATTGGGAACTGCCGGGCGTTGATGGCCTGAGCCTGTTGCGCAGTGTGCGTCAGCGTCGGCGGGTGCCGGCCTTGCCGTTTATCCTGTTGAGCACGCGCAATGACGGCGCCAGCGTGCGCGAAGCGTTGCCGTTGGCGCCGACTGCTTACCTGACCAAACCCTTGAACATGGAAGGCCTTACGCAACGCCTGCAGGACCTGCTGCTCAATGAAGGCGAAACGGTGTATTGCGAGGTCCCGGCCCTGGCCGCGGGCATGACCTTGCCGGTGTTCCTGGAACGGCGCCGCGAGCTGTCGGACGGCGCGCCGTTGCGGGTTGACGTCAAGGCTGCCGTGCAACGCAGCCTGGCGCCGGAAGGCCTGGATCTCAAGCAACTGGAAGAGCAGGTAAAAACCGATCCACAGATCACCGCCGTGTTGATCGCCGCCGCCAATAGCGCCGGCCATCACGGCACGCCGGTGCAGACGCTGTCCATGGCCCTGCACAAGCTGGCAGCCGGGCAGAGCATGAACCTGATCCTTGGCCTGGCCCTCAAGCACAACGTGATCCTTGGCGATCCCGGCCTGATGGAGTACGCCGAACGCCATTGGCAACTGTCCCAGCAGACTGCGCAATACGCCCGCTCCTTGGCGCGCATGCTCGACCTTGACCACGAGCGCTGCTACAGCGCCGGTATCCTCCACCGCCTGGGCGACCTTGCGCTGCTGCGCAGCTTGCAGGAGTGGCGCCAGGGCGGCGGTGAACTGGACGATGAGTTGATTGGCGAGTCGTTATCCACCTTCGGTGCCGGCTACGGCTCGGCGCTGCGTACGCGCTGGCGCTTGCCCCTGGAACTGCGCCAACTGATCGCGGCGAGCTACTCCCTGGAAGGCGGGGTGTATTCCCGAGAGGCGCTGGTGATGAACATGGCGACGCAATTGGCAGGGCTGACCGAGCATGAAGGTGTCGAGGCGTTGGCCAAGGGCAAGACGGCGCGGTTGCTCAAGGTCGGGGTTTCGGAGCTGATGCGCATCCGCAAGCCTGTGTAGGGGCGGGCTTGCCCGCGATGGCGGCGGTCCAGAGACTGCACGGCTGGCAGACACACCGCCATCGCAGGCAAGCCAGCTCCCACATTTGTTTTGTGGTGCCTCCAAGCCACCCGCCTCACCGCCCCCCCCCATTGTGGGAGCGGGCTTGCCCGCGATGGCGGCGGGCCAGGCACTGCACGGCTGGCAAATACACCGCCATCGCAGGCAAGCCAGCTCCTACATTTGTTTTGTGGTGTCCCCAGGTTTGTTGTCTGGCCGAGATGCCGCGTGGGGGGCTTTATTTGGCCATCTTCGGCGACTTCAGCTGGCAATTACCCGGTTCTTGCCCTGGCGCTTGGCTTCATACATCGCCGCATCGGCGCGGGCGAAGAGGCTGTCCAGGGTTGCATCTTCGGCGGTGAGGCTGGCCAGGCCCTGGCTGACGGTCACGCTGTAGGGCTGGCCTTCATGGCTGAAACTCAGTTGCCGCACTTCCTGCCCCAAGCGTTCGGCGACTTGCATGGCCCTTTCCGGCGCGCATCCCGGCAGTACCGCAGCAAATTCTTCGCCACCAATGCGCCCGAACAGGTCGCCACGGCGCAGTACCCCGCGACCGCTCTCGGCGATACGCAGCAACACCTGATCGCCCTCCAGGTGGCCGTAGGTGTCGTTGATGTTCTTGAAGTTATCGATGTCCAGCAACAGGAAGGCCAGGGGCAGGCCTTGGGCGCAGGCGCGTTCGAATTCGTGGTGAGCGCATTCAAAGAAGTGCCGGCGGTTGCTGCTGCGGGTCAGCACGTCGGTGGTGGCCAGGCGCTGCAGTTCGAGTTCCAGGTGCTTCTTTTCGGTGATGTCTTCGGCGATGCCCACCACAATCAGCGGTTTTCCCGGGGCTGCCTGCTGGTTGGTAAAGCACTTGTCGCTGAGCCAGCGGATCTGCCCGCCCGCCGTGATGATGCGGTACTGGCGATCCTCGACCGCTCCCAACTCCAGTACCTGGGCCAGGCTTTGCTCGGCATATTGCTGGTCTTCGGGGTGGATGCTGTCACGCCAGCCACGGTGTTCGGCCAACAGCAGGCTGGCCGAGCGCCCGAAGATGCGCTCATAGGCAGGGCTCACGTACAGCACGCGCCGGGTTTCCCACTCGATGGCCCAGAGTACGGCGTTGACACTCACCAGCAGCGAACTCAACAGCTGTTCGCGCTCGCTCAGGCGCTCCACTTCGCCCTGGGCGTGCATCAATGCCAGCAAGGTGGCGGCAGGCGCTGGACGCGACGTATCCGTCGAGTCGGGTGTGGTGGGCGTTGGGGAGTCCGTTTCGTGGACCATCGGCACAATTCTCTCTGGACATGCCGCAGCATCGAACAGCAGTCAAAACAAGCCCGCCAGGATGGCGAAGTGTTGTTTGAGAGAGGGGAATTGCAGCTAAGTTCCGTTATCAGTCGCGATTGAGAGGGAATATTCGGCGACTGTGAAATGACGCCAAAAAACTGTGGGCGCCAACTGGAAACATACCCGGGCCTTGCAGGAGCTGGCTTGCCAGCGATGGCGGCCTTGAATCTGCTGCACAGTTCAAAGCCCTCATCGCCGGCAAGCCGGCTCCTGCAGAGGTCAGGCGGTGGGGCGCAGGGAGTAGGTTTTCAACTGGTGGGCAAAGTCGCGCAGGGACTGGATCCCGCTGGCCTCGGCCTCGTGCACCCATTCCTTGATTGCCGCGAGCATGTCATGCCCGTTGCTGCTGGTCTTGAGCCAGATCTGCTGTAGCGCCAGGCGCTTTTCGTAGATCACTTTCAAGGCCTGGCTGTGCTCCAGCATGCTCTGGATGCGCAGGTGGTGGCGCTCATCCAGCAGGCTGGTCTCGCGCGACAGCAGGCGCTTGGCGCGGTGGAACTGGTGGCGTACCGAGTGATCGACCTTTTCCAGTTCCTGCTTGACCAACGGCGCGATCACCAACTTGCGATACTGGGCCATGATCTGGAAGCGGTTGTTGAGGATCGCCATGGCGGTGTCCATGTCCAGGTGGCCCTTGCCTTCGACCCGGTGGGCAATCGGCGCGACCCGCTGAACCTTGGCCAGGCGCAGGAAGCTGAACACCTTGATCCAGGCCCAGCCCAGGTCGAATTCCCACTTTTTCACCGACAGCTTGGCGGAGTTGGGGTAGGTGTGATGGTTGTTATGCAGCTCTTCGCCACCGACGATGATGCCCCACGGCACCAGGTTGGTCGCCGCGTCGCGGCATTCGAAGTTGCGATAGCCGATCGCATGCCCCAGGCCGTTGATCACACCGGCGGCCCAGAAGGGGATCCACATCATCTGGATCGCCCAGATGGTGATGCCGATGGTGCCGAACAGCAGCACGTCGATGACGCCCATCAGGGCCACGCCCAGCAGCGGATAACGGGTGTAGAGTTTGCGCTCGATCCAGTCGTCCGGGCAGTTCTTGCCGTAGATGCGCAGGGTCTCGGGGTTTTCCGCCTCGGCGCGGTACAGCTCGGCCCCTTTGCGCAGGACCGTGGACAGGCCCTTGATCACCGGGCTATGGGGATCGTCGACGGTTTCGCATTTGGCGTGGTGTTTGCGGTGGATGGCGGTCCACTCGCGGGTGTTCTGCGCCGTGGTCAACCACAGCCAGAAGCGGAAGAAGTGTTTCAGGCCAGCATTGAGCTCCAGGGAGCGGTGGGCTGAATAGCGGTGTAGATAGACCGTGACACCGATGATGGTCACGTGGGTCATCAACAGAGTGACTGCCACCAGTTGCCAGGCTGACAAGTCAAGAAAACCGTTGTACCACATAGGCTGTATGGCCCTCAGATAAAGAAAAGAACAGCTCACGCATTATCACTAAGCGTACAGATAAAACCAGTCGCCCTTTTGAATAGGAGTGACGAGATGTTACTTATTCTATAATCCGCAGCCTTTGTAGGGCGATTCTGTTTTTTAGTAAGGATTACTAGTCATATGCTGCTTTCATACCGAGGTGCCCTACGTGCGGGGCTGGTGTACTTGCTGATTTCCGTCTTGTGGATACAGCTCAGTCAGCAGGTATTTATCAATTTCATCGATGAACCCAGGGAAATAGTCCACTGGCAGATGCTGCGCGGCTACCTGTGGGTGGTTCTCAGTGCCCTGTTTATCTTCTTGTTGTGCGCCCGCAGCGCCCGTACCCACCGTATCCAGCAACCGTTGAAAGAGAACCGCGAGCGCCTGCGCCAGGCGGCGGCAGTGTTCGATTGCACCCGCGAAGGGGTGCTGGTCACCGACGCCCGCGGGCGAATTGTGCACGTCAACCGCGCCTTTATCGAAATCACCGGTTACCAGGTGGATGACGTGATGGGTCGACAGCCGAGCCTGTTCAAGTCCGGTCGTCATTCGCCGGCTTTTTATGAGCAGATGTTTCGCACACTCAACCAAGACGGGGAATGGAGCGGCGAGATCTGGAACCGCCGTAAAAGCGGGGAAATTTACCCACAGTGGCAAACCATCCGCGTCATCCATGATGACCAGGGCCAGATCAGCCATTACGTTGCAGTGTTCTCCGACATCAGCGCGATCAAGCATTCCGAGCGCGAGCTGGCCCATCTGGCTCACCACGACCCGTTGACCGACCTGCCCAATCGCCTGCTGTTCACCGACCGCGCCGAGCAGGCGCTGGCCTCGGCGCAGATCCACAAGCGTGGCTGCGCGCTGCTGATGCTGGATCTGGACCATTTCAAAATCATCAACGACAGCCTTGGCCACAATGTAGGTGACCAGTTGCTCAAGGCCGTGGGCGAGCGCCTGCAAGGCCTGTTCGGCCCCGGCGTGACCCTCGCGCGCCTGGGCGGCGACGAATTCGCGGTGCTGGCGGAAAGTTGTCCACAGGTGGTCCAGGCTGCGGCCCTGGCCCAGCGGATTATTGACAGCATGAAGCTGCCGTTCGTGTTCGACGGTCACCAATTGTTTGTCAGCGTGAGTATTGGTATCAGCCTGTTCCCCAGCGACGCCTTGAGTGCCGAACAACTGCTGCGCAACGCTGACTCCGCTTTGTTCAAGGCCAAGAGTTCCGGGCGTGAAGGCTTTGCCTTGTACACCGAGGAACTGACCGCCCACGCGCAGAACCGGATCGAGGTCGGTAACGAACTGCGCCGAGCGCTGGATCAGCATGAACTTCGCGTCTATTACCAGCCGGTGCACGATCTGCAAACCAGCGCCCTGATTGGCGTCGAGGCCTTGGTGCGCTGGCAGCACCCGCAGCGTGGGCTGGTGCCGCCTGCGGAATTTATCCCGATCGCCGAACGCACCGGCTTGATTGCCGAGATCGATGCCTGGGTCATGGACCAGGCCTGTCGCCAGATGTGCCGATGGCTGGAGGAAGGCAAAACGCTGTCGTTCCTCGCGGTAAATGTTTCCAGCCGACTGTTTGCCCGCCACGAACTGTACGAGCAGGTCGCCAAGGTGCTGCACGACACCGGCTTGGACCCGGCGAAGCTGGAACTGGAAGTCACCGAAAGCGCGGTGATGGATGACCCGGAAGTGGCCCTGGAACAGCTGCACCGCCTGCGCGAGCTGGGCCTGAGCCTGGCCATCGATGATTTTGGTACCGGCTATTCGTCACTGCTGCGCCTCAAGCGCCTGCCGGTGCAGAAGTTGAAAATCGACCAGGGCTTCGTCGCCGGCCTGCCGTGGGATGAAGACGATGCGGCGATTGTGCGGGTGGTCATCGCCTTGGCGCAGAGCATGGGCATGCAAGTGCATGCCGAAGGCATCGAACAGATGGAACAGGCGCGGTTCCTGCTCAATCACCAGTGCGACCTCGGCCAGGGCTACTGGTTTGGGCGGCCGATGCTGGCGGCGGACATTGATTGGGCCAGGGCCCCCGCCATCCGCTGACCTCTATCTGGGGTTGAAATACAGTAAATGTGCGGGCTTGCTCGCGAACGCGGTGTGTCAGCCAGCACATTCGGTGACTGGCACACCGCATTCGCGAGCAAGCCCGCTCCCACATTTGGATCTGCACTCTGTGTAACGTCATGCCCTGCCTGAAAATTCTTTCTGGTTATATAAACATTCTTAAATAGTATTTTTAAGAATATCCGCGCTTATCTACTATCGCTCTCACGCCGCAAGCAGTGCCGCCACTGCCAGGCACTTCTCATTTCAGGAGCACGACCATGAGCGCATCTCTACGCAGCGTTGACGGCCAGGACGAAGCAGCCATTTTGCGCGAGATCCAAAGCGCATTGCGTGACCTGCGTTTCGGCGCAGTGGAAATCACCGTACACAACGCCCAAGTGGTGCAGATCGAACGCAAAGAGAAATTCCGCTTGCAGAGCCCGGGCAACAAACCGAGCTGAGGCAACACGGCGCTTCGATTGCGGGACCCGTACTTATAAGAAAAGCCAACACCCAAGAATTTCAGGAGCTTGTCTATGTCGTCGATTCGCCGTTATGCCCTGGCCGCCCTGGCCAGCGCCGTGTTTGCCGGTTCCGCAGTGGCCAAGGATTACGAGCTGCTCAACGTTTCCTACGATCCGACCCGTGAGCTGTACCAGGACTACAACGCCGAATTCACCAGCTTCTGGAAAAAGGCGCACCCTGGCGACAACGTGAAGATCCAACAGTCCCACGGTGGTTCGGGCAAGCAAGGCCGGGCGGTGATCGACGGCCTGCGCGCCGACGTGGTAACCCTGGCCCTGGCCGGCGACATCGACGAAATTGCCAAGCTGGGCAAGACCCTGCCGGAGAACTGGCAGACCCGCCTGCCTGAGGCCAGCACGCCTTACACCTCGACCATCGTGTTCCTGGTGCGCAAGGGCAACCCCAAAGGCATCAAGGACTGGGGCGACCTGATCAAGAATGACGTGTCGGTAATCACGCCGAACCCGAAAACCTCCGGCGGTGCTCGCTGGAACTTCCTCGCCGCCTGGGCGTATGGCCTCAAGGCCGGTGGCAGCGAAGCCAAGGCCCAGGAATACGTGAAAGAACTGTTCAAGCACGTGCCGATCCTCGACACCGGTGCGCGCGGTTCGACCATTACCTTCGTCAACAACGGTCAGGGTGACGTGTTGCTGGCCTGGGAAAACGAAGCGTTCCTGGCCCTCAAGGAAGATGGCGGTGCCGACAAGTTCGACATCATCGTGCCGTCCCTGTCGATCCTCGCCGAGCCACCCGTGGCCGTGGTCGACAAGAACGCCGAGAAAAAGGGCAACACCGAAATCGCCACGGCGTACCTCAACCACCTGTACAGCCCGGCTGGCCAGGAGATCGCGGCAAAGAACTTCTACCGCCCGCGTGACAAGGATGTGGCCGCCAAATA
This sequence comes from Pseudomonas sp. DTU12.1, assembly GCF_009873475.1. Lineage (NCBI taxonomy): Bacteria > Pseudomonadati > Pseudomonadota > Gammaproteobacteria > Pseudomonadales > Pseudomonadaceae > Pseudomonas > Pseudomonas sp. DTU12.1. The sequence continues at coordinate 405,334 of NZ_CP045254.1, forward strand.
CGCCCAGCAGTTCCCGAAACTGGACCTGGTGACTATCGACAAAGACTTCGGCGGCTGGAAAACTGCCCAACCGAAATTCTTCAATGACGGTGGCGTGTTCGACCAGATCTACACGGCCCAATAACCAACACGGCCTCCCTGTGGAATGCGGCTTATGTGGGAGCGGGCTTGCTCGCGAAAGCGGTGTGCCAGTCAACGCATTTAGTGACTGACACGCCGCTTTCGCGAGCAAGCCCGCTCCCACATAAACTCATTCTTGCAGTGGTATCTACCTGTTAACCAAGGACTTTTATGTCGCGTCGTATCTCCCCCGTCATACCCGGCTTCGGGCTGACGCTGGGTTACACCTTGGTGTACCTCAGCCTGATTGTGCTCATACCGCTGGCGGCGATGTTCGTCCACGCCGCCCAACTCACCTGGGATCAGTTCTGGGCCATCATCTCGGCGCCGCGCGTGTGGGCGGCGTTGAAGCTGAGCTTCAGTACGGCCCTGTACGCCGCGCTGATCAACGGCGTGATCGGTACGCTGCTGGCCTGGGTGCTGGTGCGCTACACCTTCCCCGGGCGCAAGATCATCGACGCGATGATCGACCTGCCGTTCGCCCTGCCCACCGCCGTGGCCGGTATTGCGCTGACCGCGCTGTACGCGCCGTCCGGCCTGGTTGGCCAGTTCGCCACCGACATGGGCTTCAAGATCGCCTACACCCCCCTGGGCATCACCCTGGCCCTGACCTTCGTCACCTTGCCCTTCGTGGTGCGTACCGTGCAGCCGGTCTTGGCCGATATCCCCCGGGAAATCGAAGAAGCCGCTGCCTGCCTCGGCGCCAAGCCCTTGCAAGTGTTCCGCTACATCCTCGTGCCGGCGCTGCTGCCGGCCTGGCTGACCGGGTTTGCCCTGGCGTTTGCCCGAGGCGTGGGTGAATACGGCTCGGTGATTTTCATCGCCGGCAACATGCCGATGAAAACCGAGATCCTGCCGTTGCTGATCATGGTCAAGCTCGACCAATACGACTACACCGGCGCTACCTCCATCGGCGTGCTGATGCTGGTGGTTTCCTTTGTCCTGCTGCTGCTGATCAACTTGTTGCAGCGGCGCATCGAACACCCATAAGGAGGCGCGGAACATGTCCCAATCGTCTATTTCCGCCGCGTCTTCGGCCAACGCTGCCCGCCGTGGCAGTGCGGTTTCGCGACGTATCCTGATCGGCCTTGGCTGGCTGATCTTCGCCCTGTTCTTGCTGTTGCCACTGTTTATCGTGGTGTCCCAGGGCCTCAAGCTCGGCCTCGGCGCATTCTTTGCCGCGATCTTCGAGCCCGATGCGCTGTCGGCCTTGAAGCTGACGGTGATTGCGGTGCTGATCTCGGTACCGCTCAACCTGGTATTCGGCGTCAGTGCGGCCTGGTGCGTGAGCAAGTACTCGTTCCGTGGCAAGAGCATGCTGGTGACCCTGATCGACCTGCCGTTCTCGGTCTCGCCGGTGATCGCAGGCCTGGTCTACGTGCTGATGTTCGGCGCCCAGGGCTTCTTCGGGCCGTGGTTGCAGGATCACGATATCCAGATCGTCTTTGCCTTGCCGGGCATCGTGCTGGCGACCATCTTCGTCACCGTGCCATTCGTGGCCCGCGAGTTGATCCCGCTGATGCAGGAGCAGGGCACCCAGGAAGAAGAAGCCGCGCGCCTGCTGGGCGCCAATGGCTGGCAGATGTTCTGGCATGTCACCGTGCCGAACATCAAGTGGGGCCTGATCTACGGCGTGGTGCTGTGTACTGCGCGGGCAATGGGTGAGTTTGGCGCGGTGTCGGTGGTGTCCGGCCACATTCGCGGCGTGACCAACACCTTGCCGCTGCACGTCGAGATTCTCTACAACGAATACAACCACGTCGCTGCGTTTGCGGTGGCGAGTCTGTTGCTGATCCTGGCGCTCTTCATCCTGCTGCTCAAGCAGTGGAGCGAGAACCGAATTAACCGCCTGCGCGCCGGTGCGGCTGAGGAATAAGTCATGTCGATCGAAGTCCGTAACGTCAGCAAGAACTTCAACGCCTTCAAGGCCCTGGACAGCATCAACCTGGATATCCAGAGTGGCGAGCTGGTGGCGTTGCTGGGCCCCTCCGGCTGCGGCAAGACCACCTTGCTGCGCATCATTGCCGGCCTGGAAACCCCGGACGCCGGCAGCATCGTGTTCCACGGCGAAGACGTGTCCGGCCATGATGTGCGTGATCGCAACGTCGGGTTTGTGTTCCAGCACTACGCGCTGTTCCGCCACATGACCGTATTCGACAACGTCGCATTCGGCCTGCGCATGAAACCCAAGAGCCAGCGCCCGAACGAAACCCAGATCGCGGCCAAGGTTCACGAGTTGCTGAACATGGTGCAACTGGACTGGTTGTCGGATCGCTACCCGGAACAACTCTCCGGCGGCCAGCGCCAGCGTATCGCCCTGGCCCGTGCCCTGGCGGTAGAACCCAAGGTGCTGCTGCTCGACGAACCCTTCGGCGCCCTGGATGCCAAGGTGCGCAAGGAGCTGCGTCGTTGGTTGGCGCGGCTGCACGAGGACATCAACCTGACCTCGGTGTTCGTGACCCACGACCAGGAAGAAGCCATGGAAGTCGCCGACCGGATCGTGGTGATGAACAAGGGCGTGATCGAGCAGATCGGCTCACCGGGCGACGTCTACGAAAACCCGGCCAGCGATTTCGTCTACCACTTCCTGGGCGACTCCAACCGCCTGCACCTGGGCGAAGACCAGCACGTACTGTTCCGCCCGCACGAGGTGTCGTTGTCACGCCATGAACTGGAAGACCACCACGCCGCGCAAGTGCGCGACATCCGCCCGCTGGGCGCCACCACGCGGATCACGCTGAAGGTCGAAGGCCAGAGCGAACTGATCGAAGCCGAAGTGGTGAAGGACCACGACAGCCTCACCGGTCTGGCGCGGGGCGCGACGTTGTTCTTCAAGCCCAAGGTCTGGCAAAAGGCTTAAAAAGATTGCAAAAAACCTGTGGGAGCGGGCTTGCTCGCGAAAGCGGTGGTTCAGTCACTGGATGTACCGACTGAACCGGCGCTTTCGCGAGCAAGCCCGCTCCCACATTTGGATTACCGGTGCTTCTCAGGCCGTGGCGTTCTTGTGACGCACGGCCACCGGCCCCGACCGCTCCTCGATCTGCCGCTTGAGCTCATGGCGCAACCCCACCAGAAACGCCAACTCCGCCACCACAAACAACGGCCCCACGATCAGCCCGGACACGTCATCGACAAAGGCCGGTTTGCGCCCTTCGTAGTAATGGCCGACAAACTGGATCACCCAGCCCACCACAAACAGGCCGATACCGCTGCTGAGCCACACCAGCGTGCTTTGCGCCGCCAGCACATGCCCAGCCCATACCGACAAGCCCATCAGCACGCTCATCAACACCCCAAGCGCCAGTTCCAGGCGCAGGTAGAACCCCGCAGAAAACAACGCCAGCAACACCGCCGGCGACAGCCACAGGCCGGCCACTGTCCATTCGGGGCGTGACAGCAGCACGGCTACGGCGACGACGATCATGGGGATGCCGATAAAGTGGCTGGCGATGTTGCGCGGGTCGCGGTGGTAGGCGGCGTATTGGCTCAGATGGTCGACGAGGCTTTTCATTGTTATTCCTCCTGTAGGATGCTTGATCATGCCCTGTAGGACTGCGACAAACTGTCAACTGGGCGACAATCTTTGGAGTTCTCATGGACGCAGAGTCTTGGCATGGACGGCTGTCCAGCGGCCACTGGTACCGTCATCTGCCTGCTCCCTTGCAGCATAGTCTGCTGGCCCATGCCCGCGTGCGGCAGCTGACGGCGGGGCAGGTGCTGTTCAAGCGTGGCGACCCACCGTGCGGCCTGTACGCGGTGCTGGAGGGCAGCCTGCGCATCAGCGCGGTGAACGAGCAAGGCAAGGAGGCGTTGTTGAGCCTGGCGCAGGCGCCTTTCTGGTTCGGTGAAATCGCTGTGTTCGACGGCCTGCCGCGCACCCACGACGCGTGCGCGGTCGGGCCTTGCACCCTGTTGCAGGTACCGCAGGCGGCGATGCTGCAACTGCTTGCGCAAAGCCCGGCCTATTGGCGGGACATGGCCTTGCTGATGAGCCAGAAGTTGCGGCTGAGCTTTATCAATATCGAGCAATTGAGCCTTGCGCCCGCCTCAGTGCGGGTAGCCCATCGGTTGTGGATGATCGCCGAGGGTTATGGCGAGATCGATGGCTCGCGGCGTGTGGTGCAATTGGCGCAGGAGGACTTGGCGGCGATGCTGGGGGTATCGCGCCAGACGACCAATACGCTGCTCAAGGCGTTGCAAGAGCAGGGGGTTGTGCGGTTGGGGTATGGGGAGATTGAGATACTTGATGTAGGAAGGTTGCGGGAGATGGCGCAGGGGTAGGCGGTGCCTGTTAGGCCCCCTTCGCGAGCAAGCCCGCTCCCACATTCGATCGCATTCCAAAGAATGTACTCGGTCGAATGTGGGAGCGGGCTTGCTCGCGAAAGGGCCCTAACAGGCACTACAAAACCTCAGTCCGGCTGAAACGGCGAAGCACTGAGCACCACCCCCGTCTCCTCCACATACTGCTGCCAGTGCCCAATCAAGGTCGCCAGCTTTTCCGGCTGGCTCACGGCCAGGTCATGGATCTCCCCAGGATCACGCCCCAGGTCATACAACTGCCAGGTCGCCGGCCCTACGGGCCCCGGGATATACACCGCCTTCCATTGCCCCTGGCGAATCGCCCGGCGTCCGAACAGCTCCCAGCCGGTGACGGTATGTTCGTCGTGCACCTGCGCGGTTTCCCCAGACAAAAAGCCCAGCCACGACTTGCCCCGCAGCGGTGCAATCGGCTTTCCGCGCCACTGTTTGCCGGGGTGGCCCACGCCGGCCAGGTCGAGAATGGTCGGGGTGATGTCCATCACCGTGCCGAAGCCATGGCTGATCTGCCCCTTGAGTGCCAACTGCGGGTAATGCACCAGCGCCGGCACACGAATCCCGCCTTCGGTGGTGAAGGCCTTGAACAGGCGCGATGGTGCCGTCGCCACCTGGGCCCACGATGGCCCATACCAGACATAGGAATTGGCGCGGCCGATATTGCCCAGGCTGTTGTCGTAGTGCTGGTTGAGGTAGGTCAGAAGCTCGGGGCCGAACTTGGGGAAGGCTTCCAGCAGCGCGCCCTCGGCACCGTTGTCGGACATGAACAGGATAAAGGTATTGTCCAGTTGCCCCTGCTGGCGCAGGTACTCCACCACCCGGCCAATGTTCCAGTCCATGCGCTCGACCATCGCCGCATAAACCTCCATGGCCCGCGCCGAGACCTGGCGTTGTTCATCGCTCAAAGCCGCCCATTGGGTGTTCAGCTCGATCAGCGGATGGGGCTCGACGTCGGCATCGATCAGCCCCAAGGCCTTGAGTTTTGCCAGGCGCTCCAGGCGCAGTACCTCGGGGCCGGCGTCGTAGCGGCCACGGTATTTATCGACGATCTCCACCGGCGCCTGCAGCGGCCAGTGCGGCGCGGAAAACGGCAGGTAGGCAAAAAAGGGCCGGGCCTGGTCGCGCTCCTTGAGGTACTGCAGCAGCTTGTCGCCAAAGGCATCGGAGGAGTAGAAGCCCTCGGGCAATTGCTCGACGAAGGTGTCGTCCTCGATGTACAGCGCCGGGGTGGATTTGAGCAGCCCGGGTGTGCTGGCGTCGTAGGGCGGCTCGAAACCATAGTGGTTGGCCGCCCCCGGCAACAGCGAGAACGAACGCTCGAAACCACGGGCGTGGGGCGCCAGTTCCGCCGTCAGCCCCAGGTGCCATTTGCCGCTCATCAAGGTCTGGTAACCGGCCTCGCGCAGCAGTTCGGGCAGGGCCACCACCTTGTCGTTGAGGTAGCCTTCGTAACCTGGCTTGCCGATCAGCTCCGGGGTCAGCGCCTCGGCCATGGTGCCGATCCCGGCGATATGGTGGTCGGTACCGGTGAGCAGCATCGAACGGGTCGGCGAGCAGGTGGGCGCGGTGTGAAAGTCGGTCAGGCGCAGGCCGTTCAGCGCCAGGGCATCCAGGTGCGGCGTGGCGATTTCCCCGCCAAATGCGCCGAGGTCGGAGAAGCCCATGTCATCGGCCAGGATCACTAGAAAGTTGGGACGTTGCGGCATCAAGACACTCCTCAATCAGCAGGCAATAAAGGCCAGGGGCAGGTCACGGATCTGCTCCGGCAGCGGCGGTTGGTAGTGGTCGTCGCTGATCAGTTCGTGCAGCAGTTCTTCGCGCAATTGGTGGAAGTCAAAGCTGCTGCGCTGGCGCGGATGGGGCAGGGCGATATCCACCACCTGCTTGATCCGCCCAGGCCGGGGCTCCATCACCACCACGCGGTCGGCGAGGAAAATCGCCTCTTCCACATCGTGGGTCACCAGCACTGTGGTGATCTTCGCGCGGGCACGGATCGCCAGCAGCTCATCCTGCATCTGTTGGCGGGTCAGGGCGTCGAGGGCGCCGAAGGGCTCGTCCAGCAGCAGAATGCGCGGGCTGGCCACCAGGCCACGGGCGATCGCCACCCGTTGTGCCATGCCGCCAGACAGTTGGTGCGGGTAGGCGCGGGTGAAATCGGTGAGGCCGACCAGCTCGATAAAATCGCTGATGCGCTGTTGGCGCTGGGCCTCGCTCAACGGCTCGTTGACCAGGCCCAGGCCGATGTTTTGCGCGACCGTCAGCCATGGGAACAGACGGTGTTCCTGGAACACGATGCCGCGCTCGCCGCCGATGCCTTCCACGGCCTTGCCATCGACGCGGATCTCGCCGCGAAACTGCGTGTCCAGGCCGATCAGCAGGCGCAGCAACGTGGATTTGCCGCAGCCACTGGAACCGACAATCGCGACGAACTCGCCTTCGGCAATATCCAGGTTGAATTCGCGGATGGCCTCCAGTTCGAAGCCATCGACGTCAAAGGTCTTGCCCACATGGTTGAAGCTGACAATAGGTGCAGTCATGCGTGTCTCCAGCGCGTGGCGCGGGTTTCGATGCGTTGGCCGATAAGGTTGAGTGCCGCGCCGGTGAGACCGACCAGCAGCATGCCGCTCATGATCAGGTCCATGCGCAGCAGCTGCTGGGCGCCGATCATCAGGCTGCCGATGCCGCCATTGGACGGCATGAAATATTCCGCGCCGATGGTGCCCAGCCAGGCGTAGATCAGGCTCAGGCGCAGCCCGGCGAAAATCCCCGCCGCCGCCCCTGGCAACACCAGGCGACGCAGGCGCAAGGCCAGGCTCAGGCGCAGCACCTGGGCGGCTTCATTGAGCTGCGGCGAGAGGTTCAGCACGCTGCGTTGAGTGGCGATGAACAGCGGGAAAAACGCGGCCAGGGCGATAAACACCGACTTGGCCAACTCCCCCAGGCCGAACCAGGCGGTGAGCAGCGGCACCCAGGCAAAAATCGCGATCTGGCGCAGGGCCGCCAGGGTCGGGCCGAGCACTCGCTCACTGCGGCGCGACAGGCCCAACAACAGGCCAAGGGCAAAACCCAGCCCGCCGCCGAGGAGCAAACCGCTCAAGGTGCGTCCCAGGCTTTTGCCCAGGGCACTGAGCAGGCTGCCATCGAATACGCCGCTGGCGGTGGTGTACAGCACGGTCCAAGGGCTGACCAGGATATTGGGATCGACCCAGTCCAGGGCCGTCGCTGACTGCCACAGCGCCAACAGGCTCAGGGGCAGCAACCAGGGTTGCAGGCGTTGCCAGCCTTGGTAGCGCGGGCCACGGCGGATCTGCGCGGTCGCCGGATGGGGCCAATGCACCCACTTGCGATCCAGCCAGCCAATGCCGCGATCCATCGCCACGCCCAGCACCCCGATCACTACGATGCACACAAACACGATATCGAGCATGAACAACTGCCGCGCCCAGACCATCAGGTAGCCGATGCCTTCGCTGGAGGCCAGCAGCTCCACGGCCAGCAGCGAGGTCCAGCCGGCGGCCAGGGCCAGGCGTACCCCGGCCATGAACGCGGGCAGTGCGGCGGGCAGGATCAGTCGACGGATCAACAGGTGGCTGGGCAAGCGCAGCACGCGTGCGGCCTCGCGCAAACCGGGCTGGGCATCTCGCACGCCGACCAGGGTGTGCAGGGTCACGGGCACCACAATGGCCTTGACCAGCACCACCAGCTTGAGGGTTTCGCCAATCCCGAAAAACACCATGAACAGCGGGATCCACGCCAGGGTCGGGACTTGCGACAGGGCGCTGAACGTCGGGAACACCAGGCGTTCGGCACGGGCACTAAAGCCCAGCAGCGCGCCCAGTAACGCCCCGGCCCCGATGCCGGCCAACAGCCCCCAGAACAGCCGTTGCAGGCTGATCGCCAAGTGGCTCCACAACTCGCCGCCGGCCAATTCCACGGCACTGCTCCAGACCAGCGCGGGCGCCGGCAGGATTTGTTCGCTCATCCAATGCTGACGGCTGGCCAGCCACCACAGCGCAAACAGCGTGAGTGGCAGCAACCATGGGAGCAGGCGTTCACTCAGGTTCGGCCAATGGGGCCGCTCGCCCTTTGGCGTAGCGGCCAGGGGCAGGCTCAACAGTGAGATTCGGGCCATGGAAGACCTCCGTGGTCGGCAGGTTTGTTATGTGATTTTGATCTTATAAATAAACAATCAAGATTATTTAGGGATAAGAAAAACCATTTAAAGCCTCTGCCCGACACGCATCCAATGCATTTGAAGAATATTTTCCATGCTGTTGATGCATAACCCTCTGGAACCGGCGTCTGCGGCTGCATAGTCCAAAAAGCTATTAAATAGTGAATTTATAGTATTTAAAGTTTTGTTCCCGTTGTGCGTACTTTCTGCTCCCCAGGCCACCGTCGCCCACAGGAGCACACCCCATGAAACTGCCCTTTAAACGCTTGATCACCCTGGTCGCCGGCACTGCGCTCGCCGGGTTGGTGCAGGCCGCCGACCTCAAGGAAATCCGTATTGCCGTGCCCGACCTGAGCGCCGGCACCCAGAACAGTGGGGGCGGCCTGACGGATGTATTGAGGAGCCAGCAGATCTTTGAAAAAGCCTTCGCCGACCAGGGCATCAAGATCCAGTGGAATTACTTCAAGGGCGCCGGCCCCGTGATCAATGAAGCCTTCGCCAATGACCAGGTAGACCTGGCTTACCTGGGCGACCTGGCTGCGATCATCGGCCGCTCCAATGGCCTCGACACCCGGCTGCTGAGCGCCACCGCTCGCGGGGTGAAACAGTACCTGGGCGTGGTGCCGGGTTCGGGGATCAAAACCTTGCAGGACCTGAAGGGCAAGCGCGTGGCGGTGTTTCGCGGCACGGCCACCCAACTGTCCCTCAACGGCGCCCTGGCCAGCCAGGGCTTGAGTGAAAAGGACCTGAAAATCATCAACCTGGACTTCAACGCCGCCGTGGCCGCTTTGGCCGCCAAGCAGATCGATGCGACCTGGGGCGGGTCGAACCTGAGTTCACTGCAGGCCAAGGGCCTGGCCGAAATCCCCCTGACCACCAAGGACCTGGGTGGCGCCGGCAGCGTGCAGGCGGTGTTGGTGGGCAGTGGCAAGTTTGTCGACGCCCATCCCGAGGTGGTGGCCAAGCTGCTCAAGGCCCAGCAGCAGGCGGTGCAGTGGTTGACCGATGACAACAACAAGCAGGCGTATATCGAGCTGGTGTCGGGGCTGGCGAGTTATCCGCCGGTGATTCTGACCAATGATTTGAAGGACCAGAAACTCAGCGAGATTTTCCCATCGACCCTCGATCCGGTGTTCCTGGGCAAGCTGCAGGATGCGGTGGATCTGGCGTCGAAGGAGCGGCTGATTCGCAAGCCGTTCCAGGTCAGTGATTGGGTGGTGCCGGGGTTGGCGGCGGCTGGGATCTGAAATCTACGGCGCCTGAACGGGCCTCATCGCAGCCTACACAAATTTGCCGCAGCGTATAAACCCGTGCAGAGAGGGCTATTGTGGCGAGCGGGCTTGTCGGAACGCCGCATCGCCCGCGCTGGGCTGCGAAGCAGCCCTAAACCCGGCCGTCGCGGTTTATCTGAAGAAACGCGGCGGGCTTTTTGGGGCTGCTTCGCAGCCCAGCGCGGGGCAAGCCCGCTCGCCACGGGGGAGGTCGTCAGTTTCTGAAAGTTGTGTAGATACCTATGCTCATCGCAGGCAAGCCAGCTCCCACATTGGAATGCGGTCAAATGTGGGAGCTGGCTTGCCTGCGATGGCGCCCTTCAGACCGCCACATCCACTTCCTGGCGATCCACCGCCACCAACGTCTCGATCATCGCCTTGGCCGCCGGCGACAAGCGTGAGCCGGTGCGGCTGACTATCCCGCAACGCGCGCTCATGGTCTCCATGTTCTGCGGCAGGTTGCGCCAGTGCAGCAGCACCAGCGCGCCGCGGGCGATGTCCTCGGCAAAGGCTTCCTCGGTGCCCACGCCGATGGCGTTGGACTGCAACACGATCTTCACCAGCGCCGCAAAGTGCTCGGTCTGGATGCTCGGTGAAAAGTCCATGCGCCCACTGAGGTTCGCCAGCAGTTTGCGAATGCCCTGGGAGATCAGCGGCGACGCCAGCGGGTAGTCGAACATGTCGTTGGTCGAGAGGCTGTCCTTGGCCAGCAGCGGGTGCCCCGGCCGGCAGAAAAACACCCCACGCTTGGGCGTCAGCGCCTGGGTCTGGAAGTTCGGGTCGGCTTCGAACTGGCGGATGTCGGCGATAAAGAATTCGATCTCTTCCCGGCTCAGGCTGCGGCTCAGGGTTTCCCAGTTATCCACCTGGAACCGCGTGCGGATTTTCGGGTGCGCGTTGACGAAACGCGCCACCGCATCCGGCACCAGTTTCACGGCGGGCGCCGGGCCGCAACCGAAGCGCAGTTCGCCGGCGTCGAGCTTGGTCATGCGCGTCACTTCACTGCTCAGCAGCGCGGCGCCATGCACCAGGCTCAGGGCATGTTGCAGCACCACCTGGCCCTCCGGCGTGGGGCGCAAATCCTTGTGGCCACGGTCTACCAGCACGCAGCCGAACTCCTGTTCCAGGCCCTGGATGCTGCGGCTGAACGCCGGCTGGGTGATGCCCATGGCGTCGGCCGCGCGAACAAAACTGCGGTGTTCGTTAAGGGCGATGAAGTAGCGCAGTTGGCGAAGATCCATATGCTTTCCCGGCATTTTAAAAATAGGTCGAAGGCATTTGCGACCAGGGGAGCTGAGGTTTTAAATGCAAGCTCTTATTCCGTCAACGAAGCATGCGTTCATTTGCTAGACCTAAATTGCATATGAATAGAGCGTTGGCGCAGCGTCACCCCACCGTAAGCAGACACATGAGGGTCATCCAATGAGCAATGCCGCACTCGCTGTTCAACCCGTCGCCCTGGCGCTGGATATTCACCCGGTCGCTGGGCGTATCGGCGCCGAGATCCGGGGCATCAAACTGTCCGGCGACCTCGACGCCGCCACCATCGAAGCCATCCAGCAAGCGCTGGTGCAGTACAAGGTGATCTTCTTTCGCGAGCAGGCGCACCTCGATGACCAGAGCCAGGAAGCGTTCGCCCATTTGCTCGGCGAGCCGATTGCCCATCCCACGGTACCGGTGCGCGATGGCACGCGTTTTCTGATGGAACTGGACGGCGGGCGTGGTCAGCGCGCCAACTCGTGGCACACCGACGTGACCTTCGTCGATGCCTACCCCAAGGCCTCGATCCTGCGTTCGGTGCTGGCGCCGGCATCGGGTGGCGACACGGTCTGGGCCAACACCGCCAGCGCCTACAACGACTTGACCGCCGAAGTGCGCGCCCTGGCCGACACCCTGTGGGCGGTGCACAGCAACGAATACGACTACGCCGCGCGCAAGCCGGATGTGGCGCCGGAAAAGCTTGAGGAGTACCGCAAGATCTTCACCTCGACGGTGTACGAGACCGAGCATCCGGTGGTGCGTGTGCACCCGGTCAGTGGCGAGAAAACCCTGCTGCTGGGGCATTTCGTCAAACGCCTGAAGGGTTACTCGCAGGCCGATTCCGCACACCTGTTCAACCTGCTGCAAAGCCACGTCACCCGCCTGGAAAACACCGTGCGCTGGCGCTGGAGCACCGGCGATGTGGCGATCTGGGACAACCGCGCCACCCAGCATTACGCGGTGGATGACTACGGCACCCAGGAACGCATCGTGCGCCGCGTGACCCTCAAGGGTGATGTGCCGGTGAGCGTGCAGGGGCAGCGCAGCCAGACCACCAAAGGCCTGTAGCCCACCACCGAACCAATGTGGGAGATCCACTGTGGGAGCGGGCTTGCCCGCGATAGCGATATGTCAGTTAACAGCTATGTCGACTGATCCACCGCAATCGCGGGCAAGCCCGCTCCCACACAAGTCCGCGTCCCGTTTACCAGACGCCGATCTGCACCACCTTCTCTGCCTCAGGCTCACCATAGCGAAACCGCTGGCCACGCAGATCAATCTCCCCGTGGCTGATGGTGGTGCGCCGTTTCAAACCCCGTAGCCATTCGAACAGATAACCCTGATGCACTTCGCGCACCTGGGCGTACGCCGGGTCTGCGCCCAAGTCGTGCAGTTCCTGCGGGTCGTTTTCCAGGTCGAACAGTTGCGCGCGAAAGCCGTCATAGGCCAGGTATTTCCAGCGTTCGCTGCGCACCATGGTCATGCGGCAGCGGTCGATCGGCTGCGCCAGGCGCTCGCGGGCCGGGGCCTGGAACGCGTAGTCGTATTCGGCGATGGCGTAGCGGCGCCAGTCCGTTTCTACCCCATGCAGCAGGGGGATCAATGAGCGGCCTTCCAGACGATGCTCGGCGCTCGGCAAGCCCAGGGCCTCAAGGAAGGTGGGCAGGGCGTCGATGGTTTCCACCAGGCGCCGATCCGCCGTGCCCCGGCTGATATCGGCCGCGGCGCGTGGGTCGCGGACAATCAGCGGCACACCCACCGCCGGCTCCAGCAAAAACTCCTTTTCGCCCAGTTGGTGGTCGCCGAGGAAGTCGCCATGGTCGCTGGTGAACACAATCAGCGTGTCATCCCAGCGACCTGTGCTTTGCAGCACATCGAACAGTCGACCGAGTTGGTCATCCACCTGCTTGATCAGGCCCATATAGGTGGGAATCACCCGCAGCCGCACCTCATCGCGGGAAAAGTTCAGGCTCTCCTGGTGTTGGCGGAAGGCTTGGTACACCGGGTGATCGCTGGCTTGCCCAGGCTCGGCGCGAACCGCTGCCTGCACCTGATCGACGCCATACAGCGCGTGATACGGCGCGGGCGCGATATAGGGCCAGTGCGGCTTGATGTACGACAGGTGCAGGCACCAGGGGTGCTCGCCTTGTTCGTGGATAAAGTCGAGGGCGCGGTCGGTGGTGTAGACCGTTTCCGAATGCGCCTCGTCCACCCGCGCCGGCAAGTGGGCGTTGCGCATCTGCCAACCGCTCAGCACCTCCCCGGCATCGCCGGCGGCGGCATTGGCCCATTCATGCCAAGGGTTGGTGCCGGCGTAACCTTGCGCGCGCAGGTAATGGGTATAGGGCGCGGACTCGCGTTTATCGGCGAACAGTGGGCTGTCGGGGAAGATGCCGTCATGGCGAAAATACGCTTCGAAACCCACCTCATTGAGGGGCTGCGCCTGCGCGCTGTCGGGGTCGATATCCAGGCGTTGCAGGGCATCGAGATTGGGCGTGGCGTGGGTCTTGCCCACCAGCGCGGTGCGGATGCCATGGGGGCGCAGATAGTCGCCGATGGTCAGCTCTTCGAGGGGCAGCGGCACCGCGTTCCAGGCCACTTGATGGCTGCTGACATAGCGCCCGGTATAGGCCGACATGCGCGACGGCCCGCAGATCGTGCCCTGGGTGTAGGCGCGACTGAAACGCACGCCAGCGGCGGCCAGGCGGTCGATGTTGGGGGTGTGCAGATGGGCGTGGCCGTAGCAGGAGAGGTAATCGCGACGTAGTTGGTCGCACATGATGTAGAGCACGTTGCGCACATGGGGCATGGGGATCACCGGATGAGGGGCAGGTGAGGGTTTTCGCCGGTTGGAGGGGGTTGAGGCAAGTGCATTTGGGGAATGGGGTTTATGCAGTCGGCGCATGGGTGTGACGACTGGTGCCGTCGCTGGCAAGCCGGTTCCTACAGGTTGATCGCATTCCACTGTGGGAGCTGGCTTGCCTGCGATAGCCATCGGTATCTACACAACTTTCAGAAACTGACGAACTCCCCCGTGGCGAGCGGGCTTGCCCCGCGCTGGGCTGCGAAGCAGCCCCAAAACCAGCCGCTGCGGTGTATCTGGTACAACGCATTCGGCTTACTGGGGCTGCTTCGCAGCCCAGCGCGGGCGATGCGGCGTTCCGACAAGCCCGCTCGCCACAACAGCCCTATCTGCTTGGATTTATGCGTTGCGGCAAATTTGTGTAGATACCCATGCTGCGATAGCGGTCCCTCAGACCGCAAAATTCTCCAGCGAACACACCTCGTCATCCTGCTCATCCACCTGCTTGATCTGCTCGATCATCGCCTCGGCCAACGGTGACAGCCGATACCCGGCGCGGCTGACGATGCCATAGCGGGTGTAGCGCTCCTCCAGGTCCTCGGCCAACCCCTCGATCGTCAACCGCACAAGCTCGCCCCGGGTCAGGTGCAGCGCATCGCTGTTGGCGCTGACGATACCGATGGCGTCGGAACGCAGCACCACCCCCAGCAGGCTGTAGCCGTTCTCGCACTCGACATTGGGCGTGTAGTCGGGCCGGCCGCTGAGGTCGACGATGACCTTGCGCAGGTTCGGGGGGCGGATGGTCACGGCCAGGGGATAACTCATCAACTCGGCGGCGCTGACCCTTTCGCGCTGGGCCAGCGGGTGTCCGCTGCGGCAGCAGAAATGCCATTTGCGCGGGCGCAGGCGGTGGGTGTGGTAGTCGGGGTTGGCTTCGAAGTGGCGGGTGTCGGCGACAAAAAACTCGAACTCTTCACTGAGCAGGCGCTTGCCCAGGCTTTGCCAATCATCCACTTGGAACTGCACACGCGCCTTGGGGTAGCGCCCGATAAAGCTGCCGATGGCGCGCGGGATCAAGCCGGCTGCCGGGGCCGGGCCACAACCAAAGCGCAGCTCGCCGGCTTCCAGGCCATTGAACTGGCTGATCTCGTTGGCCAACTGCTGCGCGCCACTGACCAGGCGCCGCGCATGTTCCAGCAGCACCTGGCCTTGTTTGGTCGGGGCCAGGTCCTTGCGCCCGCGATCCACCAGTTGGCAACCGGCACTGTGCTCCAGGGCCTGGATGCTGCGGCTGAAGGCCGATTGCGACAGGTTCACCGTGGTCGCGGCGGCGACAAAACTGCGCTGTTCGGCGAGGGCGATGAAGTGACGGAGCTGACGCAGGTCGATATGCATTTTTCACATTAAAAATATCGGGGAAATGCATTGGCTATGCATTAGGTCGACTCCTTATAAAGGCTATCTCTTATGCAGTAAATGTTTGTAAAAACATAAATAAATAACTTTATGGAATATGTGGCAGTACATATTCCGCACGACCGGAGCCGCTTATGAGTGTGTCGAAGCCCGTTGTACCGTCCTCCCTCTGGCGGCTCAAACGCCTGCCCCTGGCGCTGTTGCTGGCGGGCAGTGCCGGCTGGACGCCGAGCCAGGCCGCCGAAACCCCCGCCCCGGTGCCCAAGGGCGAGAGCGCCAGCGGGCAACTGGAGACGGTCACCGTGACCGCCCGCCGCCGCACCGAAAGCGCCCAGGAAGTGCCCACGCCGATGAGCGTGATCGGCGGCCAGGCCCTGGAGAGCCAGCGGGTCTATCGGATCCAGGACTTGCAGCAACTGGTGCCCAGCGTCAACGTCGCCTACATGCATGCGCGCCAGTCCAGCGTGTCGATCCGCGGGCTGGGCAATAACCCGGCCAGCGATGGCCTGGAAGGCAGTGTCGGGTTGTACATCGACAACGTGTACCTCGGGCGCCCGGGCATGGCGGTATTCGACCTGATGGATATCGAGCAGCTTGAAGTCTTGCGCGGCCCGCAAGGCACCCTGTTCGGCAAGAACACCACGGCCGGGGTGATCAATATCAGCACCCGCGCGCCGAGTTTTACTCCGGAGCGCAGCATCGAGACTTCGGTGGGCGAAGACGGCTATTTCCAGACCAAGGGCACGATTTCCGGGCCGCTCAACGATGAATTGGCCGGGCGCTTTTCTGCCTATCGCACCCGCAGCGATGGCGATATCAAGAACGAATACAACGGCCACGACCTCAACGGCGGTTCACGCCAGGGCTTTCGTGGGCAACTGCTGTACAAGCCCAACGAGGCCTTCAACCTGCGCTGGATCGGCGACTACAACGAAGAGGCCTCCAGCGCCGGCACCCGCGTGTTGTACAGCACCGGGCCGACCATCAATGGCACCAACCTCTACCAGTCGCGGGCGGATGCAGCCGGGGCGACCCTGGTCAACGGCGCGCACCGCAAGGTCAACCTGGACAACGACCAGCGTGTCACGGTGTTCCAGGGCGGTACCTCGCTGGAGGCCAATTGGACCCTGCCCAGCGACTTCACCCTGACGTCGGTCAGCGCCTATCGTTGGTGGAATTTCACCCCGCGCAACGACGATGGTCTGAACGTGCCGGCGTCCTACAACGCTGGCGTGTCGGTGGAAGACAAACAGTGGTCCCAGGAATTTCGCCTGGCGTCGCCGACCGGTGGGTTCTTCGATTACGTGGTGGGCGCCTACTACTTCGGCTCTGATCTGGACAACAAATCCTTCGCCTACTACGGACCCCAGGCTGATATCTGGAACGGCACGCCGACCGGGGCCTTGAGCAATGTCACCAGCATCGGCAACGGGCATATCCGCACCGACAGTTTTGCCCTGTTCGCCCAAGGCACCTGGCACCTGACCGAACGCCTGGATTTCACTGCCGGCCTGCGCGGCACCTATGAAGAAAAAAGCGCCTGGGTCAGCCGCAATGCACCTGTGGGGGGCGCAGCAGTAAGTGGCGCGGCGGCCACTGCGCGCAATGGGCGCACGGGCGCGTATGACTCCGGCGACCTCAACCAATACAGCACCAGCCCGTCCGGTTTGCTGAACCTCAGTTATCGCTTTAGCGATGACGTGCTGGGCTATGCGACCTTGTCCCATGGCGAGAAATCCGGTGGGGTCAACCTGGCGGTAGGCTCGGCCCCGACCGCCGGTGCGGACTCACTGTTGATCGGCACCGAGCGCGCCAACAACGCCGAGCTGGGCTTTAAAAGCACCTTGTGGGACCGTCGCCTGCAACTCAACGCCAACCTGTTCTGGACCCAGGTCAATGGCTACCAGACCAATGCCTACGACTACGGCAACCGCGTGCAGTACCTGACCAATGCCGGCTCCGTACGCTCCCGTGGCGTGGAATTGGAAAGCACCCTGGTGCCGATCCGTGGCCTGACGCTGAACCTCAACGGCTCGTTCAACGATGTACGTTACCTGTCGTACAAAGATGCGCCCTGCCCACCGGAAGTCAGCCTGCGCCCTGGTGCGCCGGCCTCGTGCGACCTCAGCGGGCACCAGGTGGTGGGTGCCTCGAAGTGGATTGCCAACGCCAACGGCGAATACAAATGGAACCTGGATAACGGCTTCGAACCCTACGTTACCGCCAGCTATGCCTATCGTTCGAAGGCGGTGGGCACGGTCGAGGATTCGGACTATGGGCAGATTCCCGGTTATGGGCTGGTCAACCTGTCCACCGGCCTGCGTGGCGATTTCCAGCAGGGTCAATGGGATGTGTCGTTATGGCTGAAAAACGCCTTCGACAAAACCTACTACACCACCCTGTGGACAGGCGGCAACGGTGGCTATGAAGGGCTACTGGGCACCCCGCGCACCCTGGGCGTGACCGGCCGCTACGATTTTTGAGTGCATACCTGTAGGAGCGAGCTTGCTCGCGAAGAACGCCCAGACGACGCGTTTAACCTGGTTCTGCGCGTTATCGTTGACGTTTTTCGCGAGCAAGCTCGCTCCTACACAATCAGCAAGCGGCGGTGCTGCGGTAAGTGGCTGGGCTGAATACCCGGGTGACCACCAGCATCGCGATCACTGTCACGGTCAACACCGCCCAGGCGCTGACAAAACTGCCGGTGAGTTCGCGCAACCAGCCGGTCATCCACGGCGACACGGCATTGATCAAGAAGCCCACGCCCTGCACGAATGCCGCCAGTTGCCCGGCTTCCCGTGGGTCACGGCGGTGGTCCAGGGTCAGCAGCAGGCTCAGGGCAAAGCACGCCCCCAGGCCGAAGCCGGTCAGCGCCACCCACAGGTGTGGGTATTGCAGCGGCGCCAACAGCAGGCCGAGATAACCCACGGTCTGGGCCAGCAGGCTTATGGTCAGCAAGGGCCGGCGGTCGATACCGCGTTGCGCCAGCGCCGGCATCAACAGCGCGGCAATCACCTGGAAAATCGTCATGAACGCCAGCAACGAGCCGCTGGGCAGCACGCCCCAACCCAGTTGCTGGTAGTACGCCGGCAGCCACGCCACCATGCTCATATACCCGCAGTTCACCAGGCCGAAATACAGTGCCAGCAACCAGGCGCGGCGGTTGCGCAGGCCCTGGAGCGGCGGCGCCACCTGCAGGTTTTTCGCCGCGCCCAATGGCAGCCACGCCCACAGCAGCAACGCGCCAAGCGCCGGCAGCAGCCAGATGCCCAGGCCGGCCTGCCAATTCTGGAAATGGCTGGCCACCAGTGGGCTGAGCAGTGCCGCCAAGCCACCGCCACCCATCAACGAGGCTGAATACACTCCCATCGCCAGGGGCACCCGTTGGTGGAACTGGCGCTTGATCATCGCCGGCACCAGCGCCTGGATCAGCGCCACACCGGCCCCGCCCAGCAACGCCGTGGCCAGCAGTGCCGGTGCCTGGCCCAGTAGCCAGCGCGCCAGGCATGCGAGCAGGATCATCACCAAGCCCAGGGCGATCCCGCGTCGTTCGCCCAACTGCGCCTCGACGCGGATGCCCACCAGCGCCACCAGCCCCATGCACACCACCGGCAGGCTGGTGAGCAAGGCACTGCTCTGGAAACTCAGGCCGGTTGCCAGGCGGATCTCCCCGAGCAACGGGCTGATGGAGCTGAGGATCGGCCGCAGGTTAAGGCCCAGCACCACCAGCAGGCCCCAGCCGGCGAGGGATTTATTCAGGGTCATGCAGGGTCTTCCATTGACGGTAAAGGGCTTGCATGGCCGGCATCGGCAGGTGCTCGACGGGCAGTTGCTGGGCGGTCAGCGGCAGGCTCATCTGCTGGTAAACCGCGGCAGTCGACAGCCCGAACGGCGCGGCCATTTCATTGCTCGCAGCAAACACCACGCGGGCCACGCCACACAAGTACATGGCGCCCAGGCACATTGGGCACGGCTGGCCGCTGGCGTAGATCACACAGCCTTCAAGGCGTGGGCCGAGCTGTTGGCTGGCACGGCGGATGGCGAGCATTTCGGCATGGGCGGTGGGGTCCTGGTCGAGGTGGATCTGGTTGACCGCCTCCACCAGCACAGCACCGTCCTTGACCAGCACGGCGCCAAACGGCCGCCCACCCCGGGCCACGTTGTCCTGCGCCAGGGCAACGGCACGTTGCAGCCAGGCTTGATCGTGTTGTGGGCTCATTGGGCACCTGCTTCTTGCAGCAGTTTGGCGATGGCCACCTGGCCGCGCTTTTGCGCCTGTTGCAGGGGGCTGATGCCGTCGCGGTCGGGCAGGTTCACATCGGCGCCGGCGCCGATCAGCATGGCGACGATTTGCTGATGGGCGAGGCCGCCGTCCGAGAGCACGATGGCTTCCATGAGCCCGGTCCAGCCCAGGCGGTTGACGTGGTTGACGTCGACGCCGGCGTCGATCAGCAGGCGCACCGTTTCCACGTGGCCGCGCTCGCACGCCGGGATCAGGGCGGTGCCGCCGTAGCGATTGGTGCTCTTGAGGTCGGCGCCATGGGCCAGGGTCATGGCCAGGATTTGATTGTGGCCGCTGGCGCCGGCCAGCAGGTAAGGGCTGTCTTGCATCAGGTTCTTGCGGTTCACATCGGCCCCGGCCTCGATCAGGGCGCGGGCGATATCGACGCGATTGGCCTGGGTGGCCAGCAACAGCGGCGTGCTGCCATCGATGGCGCGGGTATCCAGATCGGCACCCTTGGCCAGCAGTTGCTCGACCTGCGCCAATTGCCCGGCACGCACGGCGTCGAGCAAACCTTTATCGGCGGCCATGCTGTTACTTGCCACCATCAACCCCAATGCCAGGACGGCGGTTTTGAAAGGAGTAGGCCATGCCATGGGAACCTCGTTTCAGTGCAATGAACGGGAAGTATGGCCACCGCCTGAGGTATTCTGAAATTAAATATAACCATGCCAACCAGTGGCAAACACGATGGTGGTGTTCATGTTCGATCCCGTGCTGTTGCGCAGTTTTATCGCCGTCGTCGACTGCGCCAATTTCACCCGCGCCGCCGAACGCCTGCACCTCACCCAATCCACCGTCAGCCAGCAATTGCGCCGCTTGGAAGACAGCGTCGGCTGCCGCTTGCTTGACCGCGATCAGCGCCGGGTGGTGGCGACGGTCGAGGGTGAGCGCCTGCTGGCCTATGCGCGGCGCATCCTGGCGCTGAACGAAGAAGCCGCCGATGTGCTGATCAACCAGCAGAACGATGGCGTGCTGCGCCTGGGCGTGCCCGAGGACTTCGCCGCCGAGCGCTTGATGCCGCTGCTTTCGGCGTTTGTCGTGGCCTATCCACGGGTGCGCCTGGAGGTCACCAGCGGCTTGGGGCCGGCGCTGCTGCGCCAGTATCGCGGCGGCGAATTCGATGTGTTGCTGGTCAAGCAGATGGGCGACAGCGATGACTGCCTGGCCTCCTGGCCGGAGCCTTTGTGCTGGGTCGACAGCCGCCGCATGCCGGCGCTGGGCCGTGACCCATTGCCCCTGGTGGCGTTCCCGGTGGGCGGCCTGTACCGCAATGAAATGCTCCAGCACCTGGAGGTGGGTGGCTGGCGCTGGCGCATTGGCTATTCCAGCGCGAGCCTGGCCAGTGTGTGTTCGGCGGTGGCGGCGGGGTTGGGTATCAGCCTGTTGCCGGAGCGGGTGGTGCAGACCGGGCACGTGGTGCTCGGCGCCGACAGTGGTTTACCTGCAGTGCAGGGCGTGCGGCTGGCGCTGTATGGGCGCAGTGGGATGGGGGCGGCGGGCCAGAGCCTGCAGCGTCAATTATGGGATTTATGCGAGGCCAACCCGCGCTGAGTCATGCCTTTGAGGAATATTTTGCATGCCCGCAAAGCATCATGATTTTGCCCCTCGCCGCCAGGCCGCGTGGGGCGTGGCTTTGCTGGATTGGCTGAGTTTTTATATTCCTGTTCGGTCTATGTATAACTTTAAAGATTACTTTAAGAGATAAGCGTCTGCCCCCGATGATTCAGCTCTCGACGGTCGCCCCCGCAGGCCCGTCGGTTTTTTCGCTGAAGACAGCAGGGAGTGAATCAATGGGCAATGTCCAGACCGCCGCCAGTGCACATGAGGCGCTGTGGCGCCAGGCACCGAGTGGTGAGTTGGTCGACCTTGGCCGGCCGCACCGCGCGCCCCTGGGGCAGTTGCGGTTGCAGAAAACCCCCAAGGGGATCTTGAGCCGCCGTGAAGGCATTTTATTGGGCCTGTTGGCACTGGCGCTGCATGGCGCGGTGATCTATTGGGTCAGCCAGAAACCGGTGCCGGTGCTGCCGATTGTGCCGCCGGAAATTCCACCAATGACCATCGAGTTTTCCCAGCCAGCGCCACCGGTGGTGGAACCGCCGCCGCCTGTACCGCCGCCGCCACCGCCTCCGGTCGTGGAACCACCGCCGCCTGTGGTGGATGAGTTGGCGGCCAAGCCGGCGCCACCCAAGCCGATCCCCAAACCAAAGCCCAAACCGGTGCCCAAGCCCGAACCCAAGCCTGCGCCAAAAGCCGTCGAACAACCGCCCGCGCCACCCCAGCCGGCACCACCGGCGCCCACGCCAGCCCCGCCTGCGCCGGCACCGGTAACACCTGCTTCGGCCAACGCCGCGTACCTGAAGAACCCGGCGCCCGAGTACCCATCACTGGCCCAGCGCCGTGGCTGGGAAGGCACTGTGTTGTTGCGGGTGCATGTATTGGCCAGCGGCAAACCCGGTGAGATCCAGGTGCAGAAGAGCAGCGGTCGCCAGCAACTCGACGACGCCGCCCTCAGCGCCGTGAAGCGCTGGAGCTTCGTGCCCGCCAAGCAGGGCGACGTGGCACAGGATGGCTGGGTCAGCGTGCCCATCGATTTCAAGATTCATTGAGCCTTTGCTCGACACCCTATCGCTTACACCGAGGTACACATCATGACGTTACTGGCATCTCCACTTGAATCCATCGAAAGCGCGGTGATCTGGCTGCTGGTGGTTTTTTCCGTCGCCACCTGGGGCCTGGCTCTGCTCAAGGGCGTGCAGTTCGCCCGCCTCAAGGCTCAGGATCGCAAGTTCCACAAACAGTTCTGGGCGGCGTCGAGCCTGGATTCGGCCGCCGAGCTGAGCGAAACCCACCCCGGCGCCGCCGCCCGTGTGGCCCAGGCTGGCTACGCCGCGATCCAGGTGGGTGATGCACCGCACGCCGCTGACCTGAGCCAGGCGATCAACCATCAGGACCGCCTCGAACGTGCCCTGCGCCAGCAGATCGTGCGTGAACGGCGCTCCCTGGAAACCGGCCTGGCCGTGGTCGCGAGTATCGGCAGCACCTCGCCCTTTATCGGCCTGTTCGGCACCGTGTGGGGGATCATGGAAGCATTGAAAGGGATCAGCGCTGCCGGTTCCGCCAGCCTGGAAACCGTGGCCGGCCCGATCGGCGCGGCGCTGGTCGCGACCGGTGTGGGGATCGCCGTCGCCGTGCCGGCGGTGCTGGTCTACAACTACTTCCTGCGTCGCCTGAAGCTCACGGCTGCCGACCTGGACGACTTCGCCCATGACTTCTACAGCCTGGCGCAGAAAAACTCGTTCCGCGTGCTGGTCCACCCGGCGCTGCATAAAAACGCCGCCCAGGGCAGCGCGCAAAAAGTGAAGGAGGCGTCCTGATATGGCCTTCTCTACCCAAGACAGCGACGAGGTACTCAGTGAGATCAACGTCACGCCCCTGGTGGACGTGATGCTGGTACTGCTGGTGGTGTTTATCGTCACCGCCCCGCTGTTGACCAACGCGATTCCGATCAACCTGCCCAAGACCGAGGCCGTGGCCCCGGTGGAGCAGAAAGACCCGCTGGTGGTGAGCATCGACGGTGCCGGCAAGGTGTTTATCAACAAGGATGAAATCCAGCCGGACCTGCTGGAGTTCAACCTGCAGGCCGCCAAGGCGAAGGACCCTGAGGTGCGGGTACAACTGCAGGCTGACGATGGTGTGAATTATGGCGAAGTGGCTCGGGCCATGGCGTCGATTGAGCGAGCGGGGATTACCAAGCTGTCGGTGATTACTGCGCGTTAGTGTCAAAAGCCTCGACAATTTTTTGGCCGTCTCCTTGGCAGGGTGCGGCCTTTTTTTTGCCTGTGGCAAGCCCGCTCGCCACAGAGCACTAGCTGCTTGGGCTTGTCGGTTGGATACACCACAAAATAAATGTGGGAGCTGGCTTGCCTGCGATGACGGTGTGTCAGCTGCCCGTGCATTGCCTGAACCACCGCCATCGCGGGCAAGCCCGCTCCCACATTATTTGATTGATGGGGCTGTGTTTTTGGTTATTAACAAATAGCTTCTTATTCCTTAACGAATATATGCCCCGTCCCTATACTGGTCAGCAACGTTAAACGCTGCAGGAGGGCACACCCATGCACAGCGAGTTGATCCGTTACCTGATCGTGCCGGGCTGGCAAGGATCGCCAGAAGATCATTGGCAAACCCATTGGCAGAACAGCCTGCCCAACAGCGCTCGCGTGGAGCAGGCCGACTGGCTGACCCCGCGCCGTGAAGACTGGGTGGCGGCCTTGGCCGAAGCCATTGCGGCCGACAGCACTCCGGTGATCCTTATCGCCCATAGCCTGGGTTGCATCACCGTGGCGCATTGGGCGGCCAGCGCGCCGTTGCAGTTCTTGCGTCAGGTGCGCGGTGCGTTGCTGGTGGCCCCTGCGGATGTCGAGCGCCCGGCGTGTGCGCCTGCCTTGCGCAACTTTGCGCCGATCCCCCGCGACCTGTTGCCGTTCCCCAGCCAGATCGTCAGCTCCGACAACGACAGCGCCGTCAGTGCCCCTCGGGCCCTGGAACTGGCGCGTAACTGGGGGGCTGAAGCCGGGATTCTCGCGGGGGCCGGGCATATCAACGTGAAGTCCGGCCACCAGCGTTGGGAGCAGGGTTTCGCCTATCTCTATCGCCTGCAAAACCGTCTGGAGCATCACTCCCGGCGCCGCGCCTAATACCTTTTCAACGCCCCCTCCCTTAAGTGGAATTGGGGCGGGAGCCTGCCATGAGCCTGCATGAAACCTTTGGCCAGCCACTGCTGACCTTCCCCGACGCCGAAAAAAGCCCCCTGAGCATCCGCGCCAAGGCACTGGTGTTTGTCGACCCCCGTTCAAGACAGCTGCGCGAAGACCTCGAAAGCCTGGCCCCGCGAGCCTTGCCCGTGTTGATTCGCGGCGAAACCGGCAGCGGCAAGGAATTGCTGGCGCGCCATATCCATCGCGGCAGTGACCGCAGCGGCCTGTTTGTGTCGGTCAACTGCGGCGCCATCAGCCCGACCTATGCCGATGCTGAATTGTTCGGCTATGCCGCCGGCAGCCACAGCGGCGCGGCCAGTAGCCGGGCTGGCTGGTTCGGCTCGGCCAACGGCGGCACCTTGTACCTCGATGAGATCGGCGACCTGCCGTTGCCGATCCAGGTCAAGCTGCTCGCCGCCCTGGAAAACCACGAAGTCACCCGTGTCGGCGCCCATCAGCCGAGCCCGGTGGACGTGCGCCTGGTCGCCGCTACCAGCATCGACCTGGCCCAGGCCGTGGCCGTGGGCAAGTTCAATGAGCGCCTGTTCCATTACCTCAGCGAAGGCCAACTGGAACTGCCGGCCCTGCGCGAGCGGGTGGGTGACATCCTGTCGTTGGCCGAGTACTTCCTGGGTATCTACAGCCAGCGCCTGGACCTGCCGGTGCCATTGATCAGCGAGGACGCGCAGCGCGTGCTGGAGCAGCACAGTTGGCCGGGCAATACCCGTGAGCTGGAGAACGTGATCCACTTTGCGCTGCTGGTCAGCAGCGGCGATGAGATCTTGCCGGAGCATTTGAACCTGCCGGTGGTGTCGGTGGCGCAGATTGAGCATCAGGTGCGACAGATCCTGAGCAACGGCAGCGAAATCGAGCGCGCAGCGTTGACGCGTCTGTTTGGGGGGTTGGGCTCTGTATGAGCAAAATGGAATATCAAAGTGAATAAAAGGTATTGTTCGGGAATAAAAAATATCGGTATTGTCCATCCCACGCCGCGATAGCACATCGCTGGCACCCCCATAAGAAGTGGTCGTCACCGACGCCCCGGATTTTCGATTAAGGACACTGCATGAAAAAGGTTCTGTTGTTCACCGCACTGGCGGCTGCCCTGACTGCCGGCATCGCTCAAGCCAACGAAAAACTGGTGGTCGCGGCCACTCCAGTGCCCCACGCCGAGATCCTTGAGCTGATCAAGCCGACCCTGGCCAAAGAAGGCGTGGACCTGGAAATCAAGGTCTTCACCGACTACGTGCAACCGAACGTGCAAGTGGCCGAGAAGCGCCTGGATGCCAACTACTTCCAGACCCTGCCGTACCTGGAAAACTTCAACAAGGGTAAAGGCACCAACCTGGTCACGGTCGTTGGCGTGCACGTTGAACCGTTTGGCGGCTACTCGAAAAAGATCAAGAAAATCGAAGACCTGAAAGATGGCGCCATTGTTGCCATTCCCAACGAAGGCTCCAACAGCGGCCGCGCGCTGTTGCTGCTGCAGAAGGCCGGTGTGATCACTCTCAAAGACCCGACCAATGCCCTGGCCACGCCAAAAGACATCGCCAGCAACCCGAAGAACCTGAAGTTCAAGGAACTGGAATCGGCCCTGCTGCCCCGCGTCCTCGACCAGGTTGACCTGGACTTGATCAACACTAACTACGCCCTGGAAGCCGGCCTGAACCCGGCCAAGGATGCGCTGATCATTGAATCGTCCGATTCGCCGTACGTGAACTTCCTGGTGGCCCGTCCAGACAACAAGGACAGCGTCGCGATCCAGAAACTGTCCAAGGCCCTGACCAGCCCGGAAGTCAAAGCCTTCATCGAGAAGAAATACAGTGGCGCGGTGGTCCCAGCGTTCTGATTGCCCAAACCCCCTTCAAGGTTTGAACGCCGAACATCATGTGGGAGCGGGCTTGCTCGCGAATGCGGTGGTGCAGTCACTATCTCTGTTGACTGAGCCACCGCTTTCGCGAGCAAGCCCGCTCCCACATGGGTGGGTGTCATGCCTGTTAATCCCGGCTATTGATCGCCCGGCGCAACGCCACCAACCACTTCACCAAGTCCTGCGGGTCGATCGGTTTGGTTTCGCTCATCTGTCATTCCCTCGCTGATTAAATGGCCCTCAGTCTGGCCACGCGCTGTCCATCCCTGTCGTTCAGCGCTGAAAAAAAGACCCTTCCTACACGCCCAAGAACCTTAGCTGTCACCTGCCAACCCGGCGAATCCACCGGTTAGCTTTTTGGGTGATATCAATATGCTATTTCGGTATTTAAATTTTGGTTTTTATACCTTTAAAGTCAGCGCTTCCCGGCGTTACCCACGCTGGACCGGACTGCGTTTACGCCGCATTACCCCTGCGGCGCCCAGGACTTGAAATGACTTTCGACTACGCGTTTATCCTCAGCACCCTGCCGGCGTTTCTCAAGGCCGTTGGGGTGACTCTGCAAGTGGGCTTGATCGCCATCGGCACCTCGCTGCTGGTGGCGCTGATCAACTCAGCCTTGCTGGTGTTCCGCACGCCCTACCTGTCGCGCCTGGTGGCGTTGTATGTGGAGCTGGCGCGTAACACGCCGCTGCTGATCCAGCTGTTCTTCGTGTACTTCGCCTTGCCGGCCCTGGGTTTCAATATCTCCGGGTTCTGGGCGGCGATTATCACCATGACCTTTTTGGGCGGTGCCTACCTCACCGAAGTGCTGCGCGCCGGTGTGGAGGCGGTGCCGCTGGCGCAGATCGAGTCGGGCAAGTCCATCGGCCTGTCCGACTGGCAACTGCTGCGCCATGTGATCCTGCCCCAGGCCGGGATCCTCAGCCTGCCGGCGCTGTTCGCCAATTTCATTTTCCTGCTCAAGGAGACCACTGTGGTCTCGGCGGTGGCGGTGCCGGAGATTCTCTACACCACCAAAAGCTACATCGCCCTCTACTACAAGACTTACGAGATGCTCGCCGTGCTCACGCTGATCTGCGTGTTGTTGTTCTTGCCGCTGTCGCTGCTGCTCAGCCGCCTGGAAAGGAGGCTCCAGCATGGCCAGTTCGGGTCTTGAGTTGTTGTGGGTGTCGTTGCCGCAACTGGGCAAGGGCGCTGCGCAAACCCTGTCGATTTCGTTTTTGAGCATCGCCTTCAGCACCCTTGGCGGGGTGGCGTATGGGGTGCTGCGCACGTTGAATGTGCGTGCGATCAACCTGCTGCTGCGCATTTACCTGGAGTTGTTCCGCGCGATCCCGGTGCTGGTGTGGCTGTATCTGCTGTTCTTTGGCCTGCCGATTTTCACCGGCCTGAGCATCCCCAGTTTCTGGTGTGCAGTGCTGGTGCTGTCGCTGTGGGGCGCCAGTGAAGTGGGCGAAGTGGTGCGCGGCGCGTTGCATTCGCTGCCACGTGGGCAGCGGGAGGCGGGGCTGTCGATTGGTTTGTCGGCGCCGCAACTCTACGGCTATGTGCTGTTGCCCCAGGCGCTCAAACGCATGACGCCGCCGACCATCAACGTCTACACGCGGATCATCAAGACCAGCTCCCTGGCGGTGCTGATCGGCGTGGTGGATGTGATCAAGGTCGGCCAGCAAATCATCGAGCGCACTTATGAGTCGGTATTGATCTACGGCGCGCTGTTCCTGTTTTTCTTCTTTATCTGCTACCCGTTGTCGGCCGCCTCCAAGGTGCTGGAACGGCGCTGGGCCCAAGCATGAGCGCATTGATCGAGTTCCAGGGTTTCAATAAATTCTTCGGCGAACAGCAGGTGCTCAACGGCATCGACCTGAGTGTGCAAAGCGGCGAAGTAGTGGTAATCCTCGGCCCCAGCGGCTGCGGCAAAAGCACTTTGCTGCGGTGCCTGAACGGCCTGGAAGTGGCCCACAGCGGCAGCCTGCGGCTGGCCGGCAAAGAGCTGCTGGATAAACACACCGACTGGCGCCAGGTGCGCCAGGACGTGGGCATGGTGTTCCAGAGTTATCACCTGTTCCCCCATATGAGCGTGCTCGACAACATCCTGCTGGGCCCGCTGAAAGTGCAAAAACGCGAACCCCGCGAGGCCCGTCATCAGGCCGAAAAACTGCTGGAGCGGGTAGGGCTCGCCGACAAGCGCGATGCGTTCCCGCGCCAGTTGTCCGGTGGTCAGCAGCAACGCATCGCCATCGTCCGCTCGTTGTGCATGAACCCCCAGGTCATGCTGTTTGATGAGGTCACCGCCGCCCTTGACCCGGAAATGGTCAAGGAAGTGCTGGAGGTGATCCAGGACCTGGCGCGCGATG
Organism: Pseudomonas sp. DTU12.1; assembly: GCF_009873475.1. Taxonomy (NCBI): domain Bacteria; kingdom Pseudomonadati; phylum Pseudomonadota; class Gammaproteobacteria; order Pseudomonadales; family Pseudomonadaceae; genus Pseudomonas; species Pseudomonas sp. DTU12.1. Next base: position 433,964 of record NZ_CP045254.1, read on the forward strand.
GCATGACCCTGCTGATCGTCACCCATGAAATGGCCTTCGCCCGCGCCGTCGCCGACCGCGTGGTGTTTATGGAGGCCGGCCGCATCCTCGAACACAACACCCCCGAGGCCTTCTTTACGAACCCGCAGACCGCACGCGCGCAGCAGTTCCTCGAGAAATTCTCGTTTGTTTCAACACTGCCCAAGAAAATCAAGGAACTGGAGCTGTCATGAAAACTGCCAAGTTGTTACTGCCGCTGCTCGGCCTCGCCTTACTGGCCGGCTGCAACAAAACCGAAGAACCGGCCAAACCCGCCGCTGCCGCGCCGGCGGCGGTGAGCTATATCGACAAGATCAAGGCTCGCGACAAGCTGATCGTCGGCGTATTTACCGATAAGCCGCCGTTTGGCTTTGTCGATGAAGCCGGGCGCTACGTGGGTTTTGATACCGACATCGGCCGCCAGTTTGCCAAGGACCTGCTGGGCGACGAAAACAAGGTCGAGTTCGTGGCCGTGGAGCCGGCCAGCCGCATCCCGTTCCTGCAGAGCGACAAGGTCGACCTGATCCTCGCCAACATGACCGTGACCCCCGAGCGCAAGGAAGCGGTGGAATTCACCAACCCCAACCTGAAAGTCGCGGTCCAGGCCCTGGTGCCTAACGACAGCGTGGTCAAAAGCCTCGACGACCTGGCGACCCGCACCACCATCGTCACCACCGGCACCACGGCTGATATCTGGCTGACCAAGAACCACCCGGATTGGAAACTGCTCAAGTTCGAAAAAAACTCCGAGTCGCTGCAAGCGCTGTCGGCTGGGCGTGGCGATGCCTATGCGCAAGACAACCTGGTGCTGTTCAGCTGGGCCAAGCAGAACCCGGGCTACCGTGTGCTTGAAGAGAAGCTGGGTGATGAAGCGCCGATTGCGCCGGCGGTGAAGAAGGGCAATATCGAACTGCGCGACTGGGTGAATGCCGAGTTGGCGAAGCTGGGTGAAGAGAAGTTCTTGCTCAAGCTGTATGACCAGTACGTGCGTAAAGAACTGAGCGATGACACCAAGCCTGAGAGTGTGATTGTTGAGGGGGGTAAGTGGCAGGGTTGATCTTGTACTGAATGCTCCACCGCTATCGCAGGCAAGCCCGCTCCCACAGGAGAATGCATTCCAAATGTGGGAGCGGGCTTGCCCGCGATAGCGGCAGTACAGGCGCCGCCTACTGAGGCCAATGCCAAGCCGGCTCATCCAATACCCGCTGGCCCACAATCTGTGTCTGTCCCATCACCTTCTCCAGCACAATCGAATTGCACCCCTCATCCTGCTGCAACGCCGCGATCAAGCGGCTGGCATGGGACACCACCCACACCTGGCATTGCTTGGATGCCTGGATGATCAGGCGTGCCAAGGCTGGCAGCAGATCCGGGTGCAGGCTGGTTTCCGGCTCGTTGAGCACCATCATCGTTGGCGGGCGTGGCGTCAGCAGCGCGGCGATCAGCAGCAGGTAGCGCAAGGTGCCGTCCGAGAGCTCCGCCGCTGACAGTGGGCGCAGCAATCCTTCCTGATAGAACTCAATGGCGAAACGCCCGCCCTGCAAGGGCGCGATATGCAAGCGCGCGCCAGGAAACGCATCACTCACCGCCTGTTGCAATGCTTGGGGATCGCCGATTTCACGGATGGTCTGCAACGCTGCCGCCAGATCATGGCCGTCGTGATGCAGGACCGGTGTACGGGTGCCCAACTGCGGCTGGCGTACCGGTGCATTGGCGTCGCTGCGAAAGTGATCATAGAAGCGCCAGCCGCGAATGCTTTCGCGCAGCATCAGCACCTCCGGCGAGCCGCGCAGGCTGCCGACCTGATCGAACAGGCTGTGGTAGTTGGGCGTGTGCTGGGCCAGCACATCCCAGGCCCGCCCGTCTCGGGCACGGACCATCGGCCCGGAGCGCTGCACCAGCAGGCTTGCGGGACGGTAGACATGGCCGGCCCAGATGCATTCTTTCTTGATTTCGGGGTCGAGGGAAAAACATGACGTGCTGAGCTCTGGCAAACCCAGGGAGATCGCGTAGCTGAAATCGTCCCCGGCAAATCCCAGGCGCAGGCGCTTGACGCCACTGCGTACGCTTGGTTGCACGGCGACCTCGCCATTGAGCATGCGTCTGCTGATGCTTTCGGGGCCGGCCCAGAAAGTCGAGTCCAGCCCTCCTTCGCGGGCCAGCGCATTGATCACGCCGCCCTGGGCGGTTTCTGCCAATAGGCGCAAGGCGCGGTAGAGGTTGGATTTGCCGCTGCCATTGGGGCCGGTGATCAGGTTCAGCCGATCCAGCGGTACCACCAATTTATTGATCGAGCGGTAATTGGCCACCGCTAAGGTTTTCAGCATCAGGGGCGTTCCTGGCCGGCATGGACTGCCATCTTACCCTGTGGGAGCCGGCTTGCCGGCGATCAGGCGACGTCGCGCAATTCCCATAGGCGAAGGTGGAACCCTGAACTAAGCTCACAGTCGCATACACACTGGCACGTCGGTATCACGCGAAAGGAGTCTGCATGGGCGGTCCCACCTCAACAGTTATTTGTAGCGTTGCCCTGCTGGTGCTGCTGAGCGGCTGCGGCCAGGAAAAACCTGAGCCCAAGGCCCATTCCAGGGTGTTTGTGCAAACGGTGCAGCCGACCGATTTTGCAGCGGCGGTGACCCTCACCGGGGATATCCAGGCGCGGGTGCAGACCGATTTGTCATTTCGCGTGGGCGGCAAGATTATCCAGCGCATGGTCGATGTCGGCGACCGCGTGACGGCCCGGCAAGTGCTGGCCAAGCTCGATCCCAAGGATTTGCAGACCAATGTCGATTCCGCCCAGGCCCAGGTGGTGGCGGAACAGGCGCGGGTCAAACAGACGGCGGCGGCTTTTGTGCGCCAGGAAAAACTCCTGCCCAAGGGCTACACCAGCCGCAGTGAATACGATGCCGCCCAGGCCGCATTGCGCAGCAGTCAAAGCGCCCTGGCTGCCGCGCAGGCGCAGTTGGCCAATGCCCGCGAGCAGTTGGGCTATACGGCGTTGATCGCCGAAGCGCCGGGGGTGATTACCGCGCGCCAGGCCGAAGTGGGCCAGGTGGTGCAGGCCACCGTACCGATCTTCAGCCTGGCCCGCGATGGCGAGCGCGACGCGGTGTTCAACGTCTACGAATCGCTGCTGGCCGAACCTGCGCCGGATGTACCGATCACCGTCAGCCTGTTGGATAACCCGAGCATCAAGGCCGTGGGCCGGGTGCGTGAAGTGACCCCGGCCGTTGCGGCCAACAGCGGCACCGTGCAGGTGAAGATCGCCCTGGATGCCTTGCCCACGGGCATGCAACTGGGCTCGGTGGTCAGTGCCACCGCCAACGGGCAAGCCAAGGCCAGCATCGAGCTGCCTTGGGCCGCGTTGACCAAGGATCTAAGCGAGCCCGCTGTGTGGCTGGTGGATGGCGACGGCAAGGCGCAACTGCACAAGGTCACCGTCGCCCGCTACCTGACCGGTAAGGTGATCATCGGCGATGGCCTCAAGGGCGGCGAAAACGTCGTGGTGGCCGGTGGGCAATTGCTGCATCCGGGCATGCTAGTGGAGATCGCCCAGGCGCCGGACCAGGCCCAGGCCCAGGGAGTGCAGCCATGAAACGCCAGACGCTGATCCTCGCCAGCAGCCTGTTGCTGATCGCCTGTTCCAAGGAAGAACCGGCGCCGGAACCGGTGCGCCCGGTGCTTTGGGTCGAGGTAAAAGCCGAAGACCAGGAGCACCTTGGGCGCTTCGCCGGCAGTATCCAGGCGCGCTATGAAAGCAACCTGGGCTTCCGGGTGCCGGGGCGCATTGCGCGGCGTGCAGTAGATGTGGGCGCCGAAGTCGACAAGGGCGCCCTGCTGGCGGTGCTCGACCCCACTGACCAGCAGAACCAGCTGCGCGCCGCCCAGGGCGACCTGGCGCGGGTCCAGGCGCAATTTATCAATGCCCAGGCCAATGCCCGTCGCCAGCAGGAATTGTTCAACCGTGGTGTCGGCGCCCAGGCACAACTGGACGTTGCCCAGACCGACCTGAAAACCACCCAAGCCTCACTCGACCAGGCCAAGGCGTCGGTGGACCAGGCCAGGGATCAGCTCAACTACGCCGAGTTGCGCACCGACCATGGCGGCATCGTCACCGCTTGGAATGCCGAGGCTGGCCAAGTAGTGAGTGCCGGTCAGCAAGTGGTGACGCTGGCCCGTCCGGATATCAAGGAAGCGGTGATCGACCTGCCCGCTGGCCTCGCCGAGCGCCTGCCGAGCGATGTGGTGTTTCTGGTGGCCAGCCAGTTGGACCCCGGCATCAACACCACCGCCACCGTGCGCGAGATCGAGCCCCAGGCGCAGAGTGCAACCCGCACCCGGCGCGCACGCCTGACCCTGGCCCAGACGCCGCCGGCGTTCCGCTTGGGCACGGCGATCAGCGTGACCCTGAGCTCGGCCATCGCCCCGCGTATCGAGTTGCCCGCCAGCGCGGTGCAGGATGTCGAAGGCAAGGCCCGTATCTGGGTCATCGATACGCAGCAGCAGAGCGTGCAGCCCCGTGATGTAACCCTGGTCAGCCGCGATGCCAGCCGTGTCGTGCTTAACGGCGGGGTGCAGCCTGGGGAGCGTGTGGTCAGCGCCGGCGTCAACAGCCTCAAACCCGGACAAAAAGTCAAAACCGACGAGGACAGCCCGCGATGAAAGGGAGCTTCAACTTATCCGACTGGGCACTCAAGCATCAGTCCTTCGTCTGGTACCTGATGTTCGTCGCGCTGCTGATGGGCGTGTTTTCCTACATGAACCTGGGGCGCGAGGAAGATCCGTCCTTCACCATCAAGACCATGGTGATCCAGACCCGCTGGCCGGGCGCGACCCAGGAAGAAACCCTCAAGCAGGTCACCGACCGCATCGAGAAAAAGCTCGAAGAACTGGACTCGCTGGACTATGTGAAAAGCTACACCCGGCCCGGTGAGTCCACGGTTTTCGTGTTCCTCAAGGACACCACCAGCGCCAAGGCGATCCCCGAGATCTGGTACCAGGTGCGCAAGAAGATCGACGACATCCGCGGCACCTTCCCCCAGGGCTTGCAGGGGCCTTCGTTCAACGACGAGTTCGGTGACGTGTTTGGCTCGGTGTATGCCTTTACCGCCGACGGCATGTCGATGCGCCAGTTGCGCGATTACGTCGAGCAGGTGCGCGCCGAGATCCGGGCTGTGCCGGGGTTGGGCAAGGTCGAGATGATCGGCCAGCAGGACGAAGTGATTTACCTGAATTTTTCCACGCGCAAACTGGCCGCCCTGGGGATTGACCAGCGCCAGGTGGTGCAGAGCCTGCAATCGCAGAACGCGGTGACCCCGGCCGGGGTGATCGAGGCCGGGCCGGAGCGGATTTCGGTGCGTACCTCGGGGCAATTCGCCTCGGAAAAGGATCTGGCCGACGTCAATCTGCGGCTCAATGATCGTTTCTATCGGTTGGCGGATATCGCGGATATCAGCCGTGGCTATGTGGATCCGGCGCGGCCGATGTTTCGTTTCAACGGTCAGCAAGCCATCGGTCTGGCCATCGCCATGCAGAAGGGCGGCAACATCCAGGAATTTGGCAAGGCGCTGCACCAGCGCATGGACGAGCTGACGGCCGACCTGCCGGTGGGCATTGGCGTGCACAAGGTGTCGGACCAGGCAGAGGTGGTGGAGGAAGCGGTCGGCGGCTTCACCAGTGCGCTGTTCGAAGCGGTGATCATCGTGCTGGTGGTGAGCTTTATCAGCCTCGGCCTGCGTGCCGGGTTGGTGGTGGCATGCTCGATCCCGCTGGTGCTGGCGCTGGTGTTTGTGTTTATGGAGTACAGCGGCATCACCATGCAGCGGGTGTCGCTGGGCGCGTTGATCATCGCCCTTGGTTTGCTGGTGGACGACGCGATGATCACCGTGGAAATGATGATCACCCGCCTGGAAAAAGGCGAGACCCTGGAGCAGGCTGCGACCTACGCCTACACCTCCACCGCGTTCCCGATGCTCACCGGCACCCTGGTGACCGTGGCCGGGTTTGTGCCTATTGGCCTCAACGCCAGCTCGGCTGGCGAATACACCTTCACCCTGTTTGCGGTGATTGCGGTGGCGATGCTGGTGTCGTGGGTGGTGGCCGTGTTGTTTGCGCCGGTGATTGGCGTGCATATCCTCAGCAGCAAGGTCAAACCGCACAATGAAGAGCCGGGGCGCATTGGCCGGGCCTTCAATGGCGGCATGTTGTGGGCCATGCGCAATCGCTGGTGGGCGATCGGCCTCACGGTGCTGCTGTTCGTGGCGTCGGTGTTTTCCATGCAGTTTGTGCAGAACCAGTTTTTCCCGTCGTCCGATCGCCCGGAAATCCTCGTCGACCTCAACCTGCCGCAAAATGCCTCGATCAATGAAACCCGCAAGGCAGTGGACCGGCTTGAAGCGATCATCAAGGACGACCCGGACATCGCACGCTGGAGCACCTACATCGGCCAGGGTGCGATCCGTTTCTACCTGCCCCTGGACCAGCAACTGGAGAACCCGTACTACGCGCAGTTGGTGATCGTCAGCAAAGGCCTGGAAGAGCGCGGCGCGTTGATCGAGCGCCTGCAAAAACGTTTGCGCGATGACTTCGTGGGCGTCGGCAGTTTTGTCCAACCCCTGGAAATGGGCCCGCCGGTCGGGCGCCCGATCCAGTACCGGGTATCGGGCAAGGACATCGACCAGGTGCGCAAACACGCCATCGAACTGGCGACACTGCTGGATAAAAACAGCCACCTGGGCGAGATCATCTACGACTGGAACGAGCCGGGCAAAGTGCTGCGGGTCGATATCGCCCAGGACAAGGCGCGCCAGCTCGGGCTGTCGTCCGAAGATGTGGCGCAGTTGATGAATAGCGTGGTCAGCGGCTCGGCCGTGACCCAGGTGCACGACGATATCTACTTGATCAACGTGGTCGGCCGCGCCGAAGACGCCGAACGCGGTACCCCGGAAACCTTGCAGAACCTGCAGATTGTCACGCCGAGCGGTACCTCGATCCCGCTGTTGGCCTTTGCCACCGTGCGCTACGAGTTGGAGCAGCCGCTGGTGTGGCGGCGCGATCGCAAGCCAACCATCACCATCAAGGCCGCCGTGCGCGACGAGATGCAGCCGACCGACCTGGTCAAGCAGCTCAAGCCTGAAATCGACAAGTTCAGCGCCGCGTTGCCGGTGGGCTACAAGGTCGCAACCGGCGGTACCGTGGAAGAAAGCGGCAAGGCCCAGGGCCCGATTGCCAGCGTGGTGCCGTTGATGCTGTTCTTGATGGCGACCTTTTTGATGATCCAGTTGCACAGCGTGCAGAAGATGTTCCTGGTGGCCAGCGTGGCCCCACTGGGCCTGATCGGCGTGGTGCTGGCGCTGATTCCCACCGGCACGCCCATGGGCTTTGTGGCGATCCTGGGGATCCTGGCGCTGATCGGCATCATCATCCGCAACTCGGTGATCCTGGTGACCCAGATCGACGCCTATGAGCGCGATGGCTACACGCCGTGGGACGCGGTGGTGCAAGCCACCGAACACCGGCGTCGGCCGATCCTGCTGACGGCAGCCGCGGCCAGCCTGGGCATGATCCCCATCGCGCGGGAGGTGTTCTGGGGGCCGATGGCTTACGCGATGATCGGCGGCATCATCATCGCGACCTTGCTGACGTTGCTGTTTTTGCCGGCGCTGTATGTGGCCTGGTACAAAATCCGCGAGCCCAAGACCGCGCCGTAACGCAAACTGTGGCGAGGGGGCTTGTCCCCCGTTGGGCTGCGAAGCAGCCCCAAAACCTGCTATCTCGGTCTATCTGATAGACCTGGGTGAGGCTTACTGGGGCTGCTTCGCAACCCAGCGGGACAAGCCCCCTCGCCACAGGGGCAGGCAGTGGGAAAAATCTTTAAATGGGCTTTGGAAAAGTTCCGATCCCCGAATTGTTTTACCCTCGGGCTTTCGCTCCTGTGAAGGCCAACGTCATGACCCGTAACCTGCGCCGTGTCCTGTGCATCAGCCTGCTGCTGCTCTCGCCCCTGGCAGTGGCCAGCACCGTTCTGGAAAACCCCCAGTGGCGCGTCGAACTCGACGCGGCGACCCTGGCCGTGCGCGTGACCCCGGAGGGCGGCGAACCGGTGCAAGCCGCCAGTGGCGTGGCGGCCCATCAGGTCAGCCGGTTGAAACAGTCCAAGCAACAGGCCAATTGGCAATGGGACAACGGCGCCTATCGCCTGAGCGCGACACTGGATCAGCGCGACCTGATTCTCACCGTCACCGCACGCGAGGCCGCGGAGCTTGAGCTTATCCGCCAGCCCGCCAGTGCCATGGGCAATGGCTTGATCTGGCCGTTGGCCGAGGGGCATTACATCCCTGCTGGCAATCGTCTCTGGCAGGACTTCCTGCTTGAGCAGGGCGACGTGAACAGCACCCAGGACCTGAGCCTGCCGTTATGGGGCGTCGACCATGGCCGCTTTACCCTCAACTGGCTTTTGACCAACCCCTACAACAATCGCTTGCAGTGGCAGGCCGAGGGCTCGCGCCTGGGCTTGTCGCTGCGCCATGAATTCACCGCCCTGGACCCCACCGCGCCCATGACCTTGCGTCTGAACCTGGGCGAGGCCGACTTGCTGGCCGGCGCCAAACGCTATCGCCAATGGTTGATAGAGCAGGGGCGCTACGAGCCTTTGGCAGACAAGCTGCAACAGATCCCCGCCGGCAAAAAACTGTTGGGCGCCAGCCATGTGTACCTGTGGGGCAATGACCTGCTGGGCCTGGGCGATGTGCGCGATTGGGCGCAGTTACGCACACTGCTGCGCGCCCCTGACGGGCTGGGCGCGCAACTCAATGGCCTGCTGGACCCGCAAGCGGCGCAGGTGGTGCAAGTCACCCTGCCGTTTCTGGACCGCTATCAGCAAGGCGTGCTGCTCAGAGGGCTTAACGCTGCGTTGAACAAAAAGGCGCGGCTGAACTGGCAGGCCCAGGTGCAGCCCGATATGCAGGCACTCGTCGCCGGCTACGGCGCAGTCCGTGAGGAACTGGCGTTGGCGTTTGCCAGCGCCTTGAACTCCCCCCCTCAAGCCTGGGGCAGCACGTTGTCGACAGCCACGATAAAGACCCTGCAGGACAGCGGCCTGCAACGCCTGCTGTTGACCCTGGGGGAGGGCTGGGAAGGCGGGCTCTGGCACCCCGAGGCGGTGCGCAAGGGGGTCGAGGCCGGATACTTGATGGCGCCCTATGACTCTTATGAAACCGCGCTGGCGGATAGCGAAAACCCCGATTGGATCACCGCGCACCTGGGCAGCCGCGCCTACCGAGACTGCGCGATCATGCTCAAGAACGGCCAGCTCAAGACGGGTTTCCAGAAGTCCGGGCACTACACCGACCCGCGCTGCGTGCGCCCGTTGCTGCAGGCGCGGGTGACAGCGGTGCAGGCCGCGGCCGGTTTCAATGCCTGGTTTCTCGATGCCTATGCCACCGGCATGCTGTTTGACAGCTACCGCTCAGTGCTGGGCATGACCCAGGCGCAGAACGCTGAAGGCAATGTCGACGCGGCACGCTGGATCGGCAGCCACCTCCAGGTGCCGGTGGGCTCTGAAGACGGCAACGCCACCACCGCCCGGGGTGTGTTGTTCGCCCATGGCATGCAGACGCCGGTCATGGGCTGGGGCGACCGCGAGATGACCCAGGACAAACAATCGCCTTACTACGTTGGGGCCTGGTACCCACCGGAACAGCCAGCGGTATTCTTCAAGCGTGTGCCACTCAAAGAGCCGCTGCGCACCGTGTACTTCGCCCCGGCGATGCGCCTGCCGTTGTATCAGGCGGTCTTCCATGGCTCGGTCATCACCACCCATCACTGGCTGTTCGACAGCCTGAAACTGAGCAATGTGCAGGCGCAGAACGAGCTGACCCAACTGCTTTACAACGTGCCGCCGCTCTATCACCTGAGTGCCGCTACGTTGAAGCAGCGCTTGCCAATGATCCAACGCCAGGATGGGTTCTTTCGCCCATTGCATGAGCGCCTCGCGACCCAGGCACTGACGGATTTCCGCTGGCTGAGCAGCGACCGGCTGGTGCAGCAGACGACCTTTGCCGATGGCACGCGGTTGGTGGCCAATTTTGCGCAGGAGCACAGGGACGGCTATGCGGGGCGCAGTGTGACGGCGTTGGTGGTGGGGGCAGGGCCGGTGGTGTATCAGGTGGATTAGAAGGCTTTGTGCCCGGCAAAGATCCTCTGTAGGAGCGGGCTTGCCCGCGATGGCGGTGGTTCAGTCGCAATCTTTGGTGGCGGGTGTACCGCTATCGCCGCATAGGTATCTACACAACTTTGCCGCAACGCCTAAATCCAGGCAGATAGCGCAGTTGTGGCGAGCGGGCTTGTCGGAACGCCGTATCGCCCGCGCTGGGCTGCGAAGCAGCCCCAATAAGCCGAATGCGTTGTACCAGATACACCGCAGCGGCTGGTTTTGGGGCTGCTTCGCAGCCCAGCGCGGGGCAAGCCCGCTCGCCACGGGGGAGTTCGTCAGTTTCTGAAAGTTGTGTAGATACCTATGGCTATCGCCGGCAAGCCGGCTCCTACAGTTGACGTGTGGGTGACCAAGGCTTTGTGCCCGGCAAAGATCCCCTGTGTGGGCTTGCCCTTGATAGCATCCGCTCAGACAACCCCAACCTTACGCCACACACTGGCCAACCAAGGCTGTTGCTCGCGCGGCAGGCCTGCCGGGCGGTAGTAGTGCTCCAGCTCCACAAACCCCGCCGTCGTCAGCAGCCCCTGCCAGGCCGCAAGGTCGTGGTACGAGCCATACCGCGGCCCGTTCCAGCCCTCCTGGTTTTCCCCTCGGGGGTTGGAGCTGAACAAGACGCCACCCGGCTTCAACGCCCCATGCAGCTGCCTGAGAATGCGCGGCAATTCCTGCTTGGGAATATGAAACAGCACCGCATTGGCAAAGATCCCATCGAACCGCGCGGCCGGTAGGTCGAGTTTGAGGAAGTCCTGGTGCAGTACCTCGCAGCCGCTGTCCTGGCGCGCCATCTGTGCAAACCGCTCGGCGCCGTCGAGCCCGACGGCGATATGTCCCAGGCGGGTAAATGTCTGCAAATCGCGCCCCGGCCCACAGCCGAAATCCAGCACGGTAAACGGTGCATCACCCTGGATATGCCGCAGCAACGCGTCGATGTTCTGGCTCACATCATGGTCGCGGGTGCCTTCGCGAAAATCCTCGGCCACCTGGTTGTAGTGGCCCAGGGTGGTGGAAGTAATCTGGTGGAGGTCGTCGGGGGCGAGTTTCATGGCAGTCGGCACCAGGGCAAAGAGAGGTGCCGACTATACCTCAGCGCTTGTTGAGCCCGCGCGCCAGGCGATCGCCGCCCAGTTGGATCACCGCCACCAGAATCACCAGCAGCACAATTACCGTGAGCATGATCTGGCTGTCGAAGCGTTGGTAGCCGTAGCGGTAGGCGATGTCCCCCAGGCCCCCGGCGCCAATCGCCCCGGCCATGGCCGAGGAGTTGATCATGGTCACCAGGGTAATGGTGAACCCGCCGACAATCCCCGGCAGCGCTTCCGGCAACAGCACATGCCAGACGATATGCCAGCGCCGGCAGCCCATGGCCTGCGCCGCTTCGATCAGGCCGTGGTCGACTTCACGCAGGCTGACTTCGGCGATCCGCGCAAAGAACGGCGTGGCGGCGATGGTCAGCGGCACCACCGCTGCCCACACGCCATAGGTGGTGCCGACGATCAGCCGGGTGAAGGGGATCAGCGCCACCATCAGAATCAGGAACGGGATGGAGCGGAACAGATTGACGAACGCCCCCAGCACCCGGTTCAACGCCGGGGCCTGGTAGATGCCGCCCTTGTCGCTGGTCACCAGGAACACCGCCAGCGGGATCCCCACCAGCAACGCGATCAACGATGACACGCCCACCATCAACAAGGTGTCGATGGCGCCCTGCAATAAACGATCAAACCACATAACCCAGCACCTCGACCTGTTGTGCCCAGCGCGTGGCGCGGGTGCGTAATGTGTCGGCGTCCAGGGTTGAGCCCGTCACCGCCAGCAGCAATTGCCCCAGGGCGTGGCCCTGGATGCGTTCGACCCCACCTTGCAGCAGGCGCACGCGCCCACCCAGGGCGCTGAACAGCGCGGCGAGGTCCGGCTCATCGGCACTGGCGCCGGTGAACTGCAGGCGTAGCACCACCGCCGCATGCGCCGACTGCGGCGTGGCCTGCAGGCGTTTTTGCAGCTCATCGGGCAAGCCGTGTTGCAGGGGCGCCAGCAGGGTTTTGCTGACCTCGTGCCGAGGGTTGCCAAACACCTCCCACACCGGGCCTTGCTCGACGATCCGCCCATGTTCGAGCACCACCACGCGGTCGCAGATTTCGCGGATCACGGCCATCTCATGGGTGATCAGCACGATGGTCAGGCCCAGGCGCTGGTTGATCTCGCGCAACAGGCCGAGGATCGACTGGGTGGTTTCCGGGTCCAGGGCCGAGGTGGCTTCGTCGCACAGCAGGATCTGCGGGTCGTGCACCAGCGAGCGGGCGATGCCCACCCGTTGCTTCTGGCCGCCGGACAACTGCGCCGGGTACGCCTTGTGCTTGTCCTGCAAACCGACCAATTCCAGGAGCTCACGCACTTTTTGCTCGCGCTGTGGCTTGGGCACACCGGCCACTTTCAGCGGCAGTTCGACGTTCTGCCACACGGTCTTGGCCGACATCAGGTTGAAGTGCTGGAAGATCATGCCGATGCGCCGCCGCAGGGCCACCAGGCGGTCTTCGTCGAAGTCGCCGATATCCACCTGGTCGATCAACACCCGGCCGCTGCTGGGTTGTTCCAGGCGGTTGATGGTGCGGATCAGCGACGACTTGCCAGCGCCGCTGCGGCCGATGATGCCGAACACTTCGCCGCGCTGGATCGCCAGGTCGATGCCTTGCAGCGCGTGCACCGTGCCGTCATAGGTTTTGCCCAGGTTGATAAAACGCACATGGGCGTGGTTCAAGTCCGGATGCAGCTCTGTCTGCCGGGCGTCCGTGGGCGGTGTGCCGAGGTCGCGCAGTTGGGCGTTGGCGGCGCTCATATTCAGCCTTCCCAGCCGACTTGGTAGAGCTTGCCCAGGGATTTATCCAGGGCTGCGCGGACCACCGGCGAGTGCTGGTAGATCTCGACGAACTTGATCACCCGTGGGTCGCTGGTGCCTTTGGGCTGGGTCACGAACTGGATCACGTATTCCGGGTGGTCGAGGCCGTCGAACAGCAGCGCCGACTCGGCATTGAAGGTCTTGGACAGGCGGATATAGGCCGGGTAGCCCTGCACCAGGTCGGCATCGTCATAGGCGCGCACCAGCTGCACCGCTTCGACTTGCAGGATCTTGATTTTTTTCGGGTTGGCGACGATGTCTTCTTCGGTGGCCTTGTAGCCCACGCCCGGTTTGAGGGTGATCAAGCCTGCCTTGGCCAGCAGTTGCAGGCCGCGCCCGCTGTTGATCGGGTCGTTGGCGATGGCCACGCTGGCGCCTTGGGGCAGCTCATCGAAGCTTTTGTATTTTTTCGAGTACAGGCCCACGTTGTTGATGATTCCGGGCTTGAACGGCACCAAGTCAAAACCGGCAGCGGCCTTGGCGTTTTCCAGGAACGGGATGTGCTGGAAGTAGTTCACGTCGATATCGCCGGCGGCGAGGCTGACGTTGGGCGCTATCCAGTCGGTGAACTCCACCAGCTCGACTTTCAGGCCCTGCTTGCCGGCCTCTTCGACGGCGGCCTCCAGGGGAATGGCGAAGGCGGCGGTGGTGCCGACTTTGAGCGGCGCATCGCCGGCAAAAACCGCCGAGCTGAACAGGCCGAGGGCCAGGGCCAGTGCCAGTGCCTTGACTGGGTGGGAGAGCAGTGTTTTTTTCATGGTCGATTTCCAGTCGTAACGTGTAGGTATGAGCAATAAAAATCTAAATGTGGGAGCGGGCTTGCTCGCGAATGCGGTGTGTCAGCTAGCAAATTCGGTGACTGGCACACCGCATTCGCGAGCAAGCCCGCTCCCACATTTTTGGGTTAGTGGCGGTAGGTGGAACCGGTGTGTTGTTCGGGTAAGCGGGCATCGCGGTGGAACACTTTTTCGCGCAGTGTCCCGGTCTCATAAGCGGTCTTGTACGACCCACGCTTTTGCAGCTCGGGAATCACCAGCTCGATAAAATCCACATAGCTCTCCGGCGTCACAATGCGCGTCAGGTTGAAGCCATCCAGGCCGGTCTCGGCGATCCAGGACTCCAGCTCATCGGCCACCTGCGCAGGCGAACCCACCAGGGTGATATAGCGCCCGCCCAAAGCGTGCTGCTCCAGCAGTTTGCGACGGGTCCAGTCGTTGTTTTGCAAGGCCTTGGTGGCTGACTGGATGGCGTTGCTCTTCACGTATTGGATCGGTTCATCCAGTTCGTACTGTGAGAAGTCGATGGCGGTGGAGGCGCTGAAGTGCGCCACGCCGGCTTCTGCACTGGCGTAGCTCAGGTACTCGGCATGCTTGGCCCAGGCCAGTGCCTCGGTGGCGCCGACAATCACGTTGAGCCCCATGAACACCTTGATGTCGTGCGGGTTGCGCCCGGCCTCGACCGCGCTGGCGCGCACCTTGTCCACTTGCACCTGGGTCGCGGCCTTGTTCTGCCCGCTGATAAATACACACTCGGCATGGCGCCCGGCGAACAGCAGGCCGCGCTCCGAGCTACCGGCCTGGAACAGCACCGGCGTGCGCTGCGGCGAGGGCTCGCAGAGGTGATAGCCCTCCACCTGATAGAACTCGCCATGGTGCTCGACCTTGTGCACTTTGCCGGGCTGGGCATAGATGCGTTGTTGCGGGTCGTTGAGTACCGCGTCGTCTTCCCAGCTGCCTTCCCAGAGCTTGTACAGCACCTCCAGGTACTCGTCGGCCTGGTCGTAGCGCCGGTCATGCTCGATCTGTTCGGTGAGGCCCATGGCCTTGGCGGCGCTGTCCAGGTAGCCGGTGACGATGTTCCAGCCCACCCGCCCACGGCTCAGGTGATCCAGGGTGGACATGCGCCGGGCGAACAGATACGGCGGCTCATAGGTCAGGTTGGCGGTCAGGCCGAAGCCCAGGTTCCTGGTCACGGCGGCCATGGCCGAGACCAGCAGCAGCGGGTCGTTGACCGGCAGTTGGATGGACTCCTTGAGCGGCACGTCGACCGAGCCTTGATAGACGTCGTACACGCCAACGATATCGGCGATAAACAAACCGTCGAACAGGCCGCGCTCCAGCAGTTGCGCCAGTTCAGTCCAGTATTCGAGGGTTTTGTATTGGGTCGAGGTGTCCCGTGGATGAGTCCACAGGCCGTGGTTGATATGCCCGATGCAGTTCATGTTGAAGGCATTGAGCAGGATCTTTTTCTTCGCCATCAGATGGTCCCCCGCAGTGGCGGGTTTTCATCGTTGAGGTAGTAATTGCCCACCGCGTGATACTTCCAGCGCACCGGGTCGTGCAGGGTATGCACCCGGGCGTTGCGCCAGTGGCGGTCCAGGCCATGTTCGGCGAGGGTCGCCTGGCTGCCGGCGAGTTCGAACAGGGTGCTGCCGGCGGCCAGGGAAATTTCGGTGCTCAGGGCGCGTACTTCGGCCACGGCAATCGAGGCCGCCGCGACGGTTTGCGCGGTACTGTCGGCCTGGGCGCGGTCGAGGAATTCGCCGGAGCGCTCCAGCAGGGCTTCGGTGGCGTGCAGGCGCACGCTCAGGTGGCCGAAGCTCTTGAGGGTCAGTGGGTCTTCACTGGCCTTGTCGTTGCCCGAGTCGATCCACGGCCGGGTCTTGGTGCGCACAAAATGCAGGGCATCTTCAAAGGCCGCGCGGGCGATGCCGGTGTCGATGGCGGCGTGGA
Organism: Pseudomonas sp. DTU12.1; assembly: GCF_009873475.1. NCBI lineage: Bacteria > Pseudomonadati > Pseudomonadota > Gammaproteobacteria > Pseudomonadales > Pseudomonadaceae > Pseudomonas > Pseudomonas sp. DTU12.1. Next base: position 449,820 of record NZ_CP045254.1, read on the forward strand.
GGATCTGGGCCAAAGGGCCCACGGTGGTCGGGCGCTCGAAGGCGCTTTGGAACGGGATCACGTCTGCGGCCGCGACCCATACGTTGTCGAACACCACCGAGCCGCTGCCGGTGGTGCGCTGGCCAAAGCCGCTCCAGTCGTCGATCACCGTCAGGCCCTGGCTGTCGTGCGGGACAAAGGCCAGTTGCTGCACGCCGTGCTCGTCCACCACCGATGTGGGAATGCGCTGGGCGTAGATCGCGCCGGTGGCGTAGAACTTACGGCCACTGATACGAAACCCGTCGCCGTCACGGGTAATCGCGGTCACCCGGTCATGGGCGGTCTTGGTACCCAGTTCCGCCAGGGCATTGCCAAAGCGCTGGCCGGCCAGGACTTCGGCGTACAGGCGCTGTTGCTGCGCCGGGCTGCCATTTACCCGCAGCACTTCCAGGGCATAGAAATGGTTCTGCGGGATCTGCCCCAATGAGGCATCGGCCTGGGCAATCAGGGCGATGACCTTGGCCAGGGTGACGTTGGATACGCCAGCGCCGCCGTAGGCCTTGGGCACGCTGATGCCCCACAGGCCGGAACGGGAAAAGGCTTCCAGTTCGGCGAGCGGCAGGCGCCGTTCGCGGTCGCGCAGGGCGCTGTCACGGCGAAAGTCTTCGGCCAGGTCGCTGGCGACAATCAGGGCTTGTTCATCGCTGGTGATGACCGCGACGGGATGGGAAAGCGTCATGTTTTTCTCCAGAGGTCTGGTCGTCAGATCCAGGAATGCCGGGCCGGCAATGTTCCATTGAGGTGCCAAGCGCCCACCGCGTGATATTTCCAGCGCACCGGGTCGTGCAGGGTGTGTACCCGGGCATTGCGCCAGTGGCGGTCGAGGTTGAATTCGGCGAGGGTGGCGCGGCTGCCGGCCAGTTCGAAGAGTTTCTCGCTGACCAGCAACGAGACTTCGGTGGTCAGCACCTTGGCTTGGGCCACGGCAATCGAGGCCCGGGCGGCGGAGTGCTCGGTGATGGGCGCGGCGCTGACCTGGTCCAACACTTGGCCGGCCTTGCGCAACAGGGCTTCGGCGGCGTGCAGCTCGATTTTCAGTTTGCCGATATCGGCAATCACGTAGAGGTCATCACTGGCCCGCTCGACCTTGGCGTCGATCCAGGGTCGTGCGCGCTCACGCACAAAACTGATGGTGTCGTCGAGGGCGCCGCGGGCGATGCCGGCGTCGATGGCCGCCTGGATCAATTGCGAGACCGCGCCCTGGATGCCCGGGGTTTGCCCCAGGCGCCAGGTCGGCACCACCAGGTCGGCGTCTACCGGCACATTGTTGAGCAGCACGGTGCCGCTGGCGGTGGTGCGTTGGCCAAAACCCGACCAGTCATCGACGATGCGCAGGCCCGGCGTGCCCCGTCGCACAAACGCCATGACCTGGCGGCCTTCGTCATCCAGGGCCTTGACCGCGACCCAATGGGCGAACAGCGCGCCGGTGGAGTAGAATTTCTGGCCGTTGATGACAAGGCCGTCACCCTCGGCGCTGATCCGCGCCTTCAAATCCAGGGTGTTTTTGGTGCCGCGTTCCGGGCCGCCGTTGCCGATGCGCCAGCCATCCAGCACGCTTTGGAACAGCTGTTTTTTCTGCTCTTGGCTGGCCGCACCTTGCAGCAGGTGCAAGATGCCGAAATGGTTCTGCGGGATCTGCCCCAGGGCCGGGTCGGCGGCGCTGATAATGGCGAACACCTCGGCCAGGGTCACGAACGACACTTGCGGGCCACCGTATTCGCGGGGGATGGAAATACTGCCCAGGCCACTGCGGGTGAACTGTTCGAGTTCGGCCCAGGGCAATTTGCGCTGGCGGTCGCGCAACCCGGCTTGCAGGCGGGCAGCCTGGGCAAGCTCGTGGGCGGCGGCGAGGGCTTCACTGTCGTTGCGCAGCACCTTGGCGGGCAATAGCAGCGGGGCGATATCCAGATCGCTCTGGAGGGGCGATTGCGCCAAGTTAGACATCGGTGCGCCCCTGCGTGGCTACACGTAATGCCCTGGCGTTGTGCACCGGGGTAATTTTGACCATACCTACCTCACATCCGTGGAAAGCTTAAAAATCAGGAATGTCCGGTGGTCCGGTGTATATACCCTAAGCGTGTTTATTTTTTAAATAAACTAACTTTTAGGAATATGCATAGAAGGTCTGTCACCCCGGCTCGCAAGGCGAGCCAGGACGCCGTGGCTGGTACACCGACGGATGGCCGGCCGGGCCATGGGCCTGGGCCTGGCCGATGCTCACGGTGCGTGGCGGGGCCCAGCGGGAGTTGTTGCCCACACGGTCGATCACGCAGTAGGTGACCTCCTGGCGTGCATCGTCGCCCGCGTCGAGGATCAGCGCCGAAGGCACCCAGACATGCACCGGCCGGCCCACCTCATGGGCCTGGATGGGCGGCAGGTCAAGGCGCGCGTCGCCCCAGCGCAGGGTGATTGCATCGCCGGTGGCCATGTTCAGGTAGGGTTCGATGATCAACGGCACGCCCCGGCGGATCTGGCTGGGGTTGACGCCATGGCGGCGAATGGTTTCCGGCAGGCCGACCGGGGCCAGGCTCTGGTTTTCTTCACCACACAGCACCGATGGCTGGCCGCCAGGGCACGCGGTCTTGACCTGCACGCGGGTGATCAGGGAGCGCGCCGGGCCGCGCCCCACTTGCATGACCCGGTAATGAATGCGTGCGGCGCCATTTTGCACAAAACTCTCGGGCACCCGCAGGCTGCTGGGCTGGCCGATATCGGAGGCGCCTACGCGCTTGGAGGCGGCAAAGCAGTTGTTCCAGAACAGCTCGATCAGGTCGCCCTTGCCCATGTTTGGGTAGGGGGCGATATCGACCTGCAAATGGGTGGCGGCGTGCGCATTGATACCTTGTTTGAGGGCCTGGGGCACTGTCGGCGCGGCGAACATGGCCAGGGGGGGAAGGTGCTTCATAAATAATCTCCTTGATGCAGCCAGCAGCGATCGTTCCGAGCCCCGGAGGGGGGTTCGAAAGGAACGATTTTTTTGAAAAGCCAGGATAGGATCCAATCCTCTGGGCCTTAGATAAGAGGGTTGGCCAGGGGGCGTCAATGGCGGCAAAAGGCTAAACGGCGGGTTTGGGATTATTCAGATGGGTCTGACTGGGAGGGGGTGTAAAGGCGGGTTTGGGTAGGGTGCTTTTCCATGTGATGAGCGCCGATCCCTGTAGGAGCGAGCTTGCTCGCGAAGAACGTCAACGATAACGCGGAGAATCAAATTAACCGTGTCGTCTGGGCGTTTTTCGCGAGCAAGCTCGCTCCTACAGTGAGTGGGGGGTTAGTGGGTGAGGAATTTGCTGAGGAACTGCCGGGTCCGTTCTTCCCTGGGGTTGGCAAACAGCGCCTTGGCTTCGCCTTGCTCGACGATCACGCCCTTGTCGAAAAAGATCACCCGGTTGGCCACGTCCCGCGCAAAACTCATTTCGTGGGTGACGATGACCATGGTGCGGTTCTCTTCGGCCAGGCTGCGGATGGTCGCCAGTACTTCGCCCACCAACTCTGGGTCGAGGGCCGAGGTCGGCTCATCGAACAGGATGACTTCCGGTTCCATCGCCAAGGCCCGGGCAATGGCCACCCGTTGCTGCTGGCCACCGGACAGGCGCCGGGGGTAGGCGTCTTCCTTGCCCGCCAGGCCAACCTTGGCCAGTAGCGAGCGACCGAGGCGATCGGCGGCTTCGCGTGGCATCTTCTTGACCACCAGCGGCCCTTCGATGACGTTTTCCAGCGCGGTGCGGTGGGGGAACAGGTTGAAGTTCTGGAACACAAAGCCCACATGCTGGCGCAGGCGCCGCACCAGGCTTTGTTGCTGGTTGAGCGGACGGCTGCCGTCGATCTGGATGTCGCCGACCTTGATCCGGCCGCTGGTGGGTTCTTCAAGGAAGTTCAGGCAGCGCAGGAAGGTGGTCTTGCCAGACCCGCTGGGGCCGATGATGGCGACGACTTCGCCTTCCTTGACCTCCAGGTCGATCCCGTTGAGCACCACTTGGCCCTTGAATTGTTTGGTCAGTTTTTCAACCACGATCATGCGTCAAGACTCCAGGTCATGCCGGTTGACCCGGTCTTCCAGGCGATTTTGAAAATGCGCCAGGATGCTTGCCAGGACCCAGTAGATCAGGGCCGCGGACAGGTACATGGTGAAAATTTCAAAGGTGCGTGCAGACACCAGTTGGGCCTGGCGGAACAGTTCGGGCACCTGGATGGTGGCGGCCAGCGCCGTGTCCTTGACCAGCGAAATAAAGCTGTTGCCCAAAGGCGGCAGGGCCGTGCGCATGGCCTGCGGCAGGATGGCCCGGCGCAGGGTTTGCGCGCGGGTCATGCCAATACTGGCGGCAGCTTCCCACTGGCCACGTTCGATGGAGCCGATGGCGGCGCGCAGGATTTCACAGGCGTAGGCGGCCATGTTCAGCGAAAAGCCGATCATCGCCGCCGGGATCGGATCCAGCTCGATCCCCACTTGCGGCAAGCCGTAGTAGATCAAAAACAGCTGTACCAGCAACGGCGTGCCGCGAAAGAACGAGACGTACACCCGGGCGGTCCAGCTCAAGAGCTTGAAGCGCGACAGGCGCATCAAGGCCAGGCCGAAGCCCAGCAGCAAACCGAAAAACATCCCGCCGAGGCTGAGGATCACCGTGTAGTACGCGCCCTTGAGCAGAAAGGGCGCGGAGTCGAGCGCGAGTTGGAAACCTGCTTCCATTATTGAGTGACGTCAGCGTTGAAGTATTTCTCGGACAGCTTCTTCAAGGTGCCGTCGGCGCGCAGTTTGTCGAGGGCCTGGTTGACCGCTTCAAGCAGCTCAGGCTCGCCTTTGCGCAGGGCAATCCCGGCTTCCTGGCGGGAGAAGGCTTCACCGGCAGCGGCGGTGTCCGTGGCTTTCTTCGCATATTCCAGGGCCGCCAGGCGGTCGATCAGAATCGCGTCGATACGGCCGATGCGCAGGTCCTGGAACTTGGTCGGGTCGTCGTTATAGGTCTTGATGATGGCCTTGGGTTGGTTGTCCTTGAGCCATTGTTCGTAGTTGGTGCCCAGGCCTACCCCGACTTTCTTGCCGGCCAGGTCATCGGCGGTCTTGATGGTGTCGACGTTTTTCGCCAGGGTCAGGGCCTGGATCCCGGAGACGGTGTAGGGCTTGGAGAAATCGTACTTTTTCTGGCGCTCTTCGGAGATCGTCACCTGGTTGACCACGGCGTCGAGGCGCTTGGATTCCAGTGCGGCGAGGATGCCGTCCCACGGTGTGGCTTGCAGCTTGACCTTGACGCCCAGCTCCTTGGCCAGGGCTTCGGACAGCTCGACTTCAAAGCCGCTGAGCTTGCCGCTTTCATCAACGAAGCTGAACGGTGGGTAGGTGCCTTCCAGGCCGATCTTGATCTCGCCGGCCTTCTTGATCTTGCCCAGTTGCTCGCCGGCCACCGCCTGGCCCAGCAACCCGGCGCCAAGGGCCAGGCCCAATGTGCCAACCAGCAATGTGCGACGCAATACAGAAATAGTCATGACAAGCCCCTGTGTTTTTTGTGGTGTGCGAAGCAGGTGACGCAGTGGTCGTATCCTGCCCTAAAAACGCGGTGTGTGGGAGCGCGACTATAGGGCGAGGTTTAAAGCGTTAAAAATAATATAAATTCAGTTTTATATTCTATTAAGGAATATGTGAGCGATGAAAATTCAATTGTGGGAGCGGGCTTGCTCGCGAATGCGGTGGGTCATTGATGGATAGTTTGACTGATACACCGCGTTCGCGAGCAAGCCCGCTCCCACATTTAGTAGGCATGCCTCCCGTCAGAACAATGAGTCATAGGCAAACAACGCCGGCGCCCCGCCGGTGTGCAGGAAGATGATCGGCCCGTCTTCGAACGCCCCGCGTCCGATGCCGTCCAGCAACCCGGCCATGGCCTTGCCGGTGTAGACCGGGTCGAGCAGCAGGCCTTCCTGGCTCGCCAGCAGCTTGATTGCCGCCAGGGTGCCGGCATTGGGTTCGCCGTAGCGCGGGGCGAAGTATTCGTCCCACAGGATCACCTTGAACGCGTCGGGTACCTCCACTCCCAGCAACTGCGCCGTGCGCTCGGCCAGGCCCTGGACCTTGGGCCGTTGCGCTTCGTCGGTGCGCGATACGGTGACGCCAATCACTGGCAAGTCCGGCTGCACCTCGCTCAACGCCAGGGCCAGGCCGCTGTGGGTGCCGGCGCTGCCGGATGCCAGGACCACCGCCGCGAATTGCAGGCCGCTGGCGTCAATCTGCGCGGCCAGTTCCAGCCCGGCGCGCACATAGCCCAGGGCGCCCAGGGCGTTGGAGCCGCCGATCGGCACCAGATAGGGATTTTTGCCATTGCTGCGCAGGCGCTCGGCCAGGGCATGGAGTTGCTCGTCGGCGTTGTCCAGGTTTTCGACGAGTTCGACCTTGGCGTCGAACAGCTCTACCAACAAGCGGTTGCCATTGCCCAGGTAGTTGGGGTCGTCGGTGCCTGTGGGGTTTTCCAGCAGGGCGACACAGCCCAGGCCCAGCTTGGCCGCCAGGGCGGCGGTCTGGCGCACATGGTTGGACTGGATCGCACCGGCGGTGATCAGCGTATCGGCGCCCTGGGCCAGGGCATCGGCGGCGAGGTATTCGAGCTTGCGCAGTTTGTTGCCGCCCATGGCCAGGGGCGTGGTGTCGTCGCGCTTGATGTAGATATCACGGCCCAGCCAGGTCGACAGTCGTTCAAGTTTTTCCAGGGCGGTGGCGCCACCCAGCAGTTCCAGACGATTAAAACGGTCGAGCTGTTGTTTGATCATGGTCACGCACGGGTAAGAGGAGATGGGAAGGACTATAGGCAGGGCTTTTTGCGCGGGCAACTGCCAGTTGCTTATGCTCTGCGGTTATTAGCATTGCACCATTGGTTCTTAAGGGCGGCCCGGTTGCATACCGTAAAGTGATGGCCATTACGTCAGGAGTGAATACCGTGAGCGAGCGTTCCAGTCATTGGCAATTACAGACCATCGTCAGCCAGTTGCGTGGCGCCCGGGACCAGTGGCGCACGCGCAACGGCCGGGTCAGCGGCGAGCAGGGCGGTCGCGAATTACCTTCCCGTGATGCGGTGGCGCAGATTCTCGAGGCGTTGTGTGGCGCACTGTTCCCCATGCGCCTGGGGCCGGTGGATTTGCGCGAGGAGAGCGAGGACTTTTACGTCGGCCATACCCTCGATGTGGCGCTCAATGCCTTGCTCGCCCAGGCCCGCCTGGAGTTGCGCTATGCCGCGCGCCAAGGCGGCCATGCCGATAATGAAGTCGATGCATTGGCCATTCGCCTGATCCAGGACTTTGCCCTGGCCTTGCCGGCGTTGCGCAGCCTGTTGGACACCGATGTGCTGGCCGCCTATCACGGCGACCCGGCCGCGCGCAGTGTGGATGAGGTGTTGCTGTGCTACCCGGGGATCCTGGCGGTGATCCACCATCGCCTGGCCCACCATTTGTATCGCGCCGGGCTGCCTCTGCTGGCGCGGATCAGCGCGGAAATCGCCCACTCGGCCACCGGCATCGATATTCACCCTGGCGCGCAGATCGGCCCGAGCTTCTTTATTGACCACGGTACGGGTGTGGTGATTGGCGAGACGGCGATCATTGGCGAGCGGGTGCGTATCTACCAGGCGGTAACCCTGGGCGCCAAGCGTTTCCCGGCGGATGAGGATGGGCAGTTGCAGAAGGGCCATCCGCGCCACCCGATTGTGGAGGACGATGTGGTGATCTATGCCGGGGCGACGATCCTGGGGCGGATCACCATCGGCAAGGGCTCGACCATTGGCGGCAATGTGTGGCTGACCCGCAGCGTGCCGGCGGGGGCGAACATCACCCAGGCGAATTTGCAGCATGATGATGGGACGCAGAAGTAGTGTTGAAGTAGCGACGATCTAATGTGTGTGCGGGCTTGCTCGCGAATGCGGTGTGTCAGCCACTGACTTTGTGCCTGACACACCGCATTCGCGAGCAAGCCCGCTCCCACATTTTTTGCCTGTATTCCAAATTCAACCAGCAATCGCTGAACGTTTTGCCTTTCCCGCCCGTCATACCCTTCCTTGAGCTAGTGTAGGAATTACCTACCACTCAGCCTTGCGATTAGTCCCAGACCGCCTATTCATGTTTAACTTGAACGTTCGTTCAAGTTAAACCGGTGGTTCGCTGCCCGCTCACAACAGGAGGCTTACCTTTGCTGAGTCCGTTTTATACAGCCACATCCAACACCCTCGAGGTGCACCGTTCATGAGTGCATCGTCTGCCCCTCCAAGCGGCCTGGTGCGCATGAATGCGCCGGTGTTTTACTTCGCCGCGAGCTTCATCCTGCTGTTTGGCCTCACCGTCATCGCGATCCCCGAACAGGCCGGCGCCTGGTTGCTGGCCGCGCAAAACTGGGCGGCCAATACGGTCGGCTGGTACTACATGCTGGCGATGACCCTGTATCTGGTCTTCGTGGTGGTCACCGCGTTGTCTGGCTACGGCAAGATCAAACTCGGTGCCGACCACGACGAGCCCGAATTCAGTTATTTGTCCTGGGCCGGCATGCTGTTTGCCGCCGGGATCAGCATCACGCTGTTTTTCTTCTGCGTCTCGGAGCCCTTGACCCACCTGGTGCAACCGCCCCAGGGCGAGGCCTTGAACGCCGATGCGGCGCGCCAGGCCATGCAGGTGCTATTCCTGCATTGGGGCCTGCACGGCTGGGGCGTATTTGCGTTTGTCGGCATGGCCCTGGCGTACTTCGCTTACCGGCATAACCTGCCGCTGGCCTTGCGTTCGGCGCTGTACCCGCTGATCGGCAAGCGCATCAACGGCCCTATTGGCTATGCAGTGGATGGCTTCGGGATCATCGCCACGGTGTTCGGCCTGGGGGCCGATATGGGCTTTGGGGTGCTGCACCTCAACTCGGGCCTGGACTACCTGTTCGGCATCGCCCACACCCAATGGATCCAGGTCGGCCTGATCACCCTGATGATGGGCGCGGCGATCCTGGTCGCGGTGGCCGGCGTCGACAAGGGTGTGCGCGTCATGTCCGACATCAACATGCTGCTGGCCTGTGCGCTGCTGCTGTTTGTGCTGTTCGCCGGGCCCACCCAGCATTTGCTCAACACCCTGATCCAGAACATCGGTGACTACCTCGGCGCATTGCCGAGCAAGAGTTTTGATGTGTACGCCTACGACAAGCCCAGCGACTGGCTCGGCGGTTGGACCGTGTTCTACTGGGCCTGGTGGATCGCGTGGTCGCCGTTCGTGGGCCTGTTCATCGCACGGATTTCCCGTGGCCGCACCATCCGCGAGTTCGTCTTCGGCGTGCTGCTGATCCCGCTGGGCTTCACCTTGGCGTGGATGTCGATCTTCGGCAACAGCGCCATTGACCAGGTGCTCAACCACGGCATGGTCGCCTTGGGTCAGTCGGCCATCGACGACCCCTCGATGAGCCTCTACCTGCTGCTGGAAACCTACCCGTGGAGCAAGACCGTGATCGCGGTCACGGTGTTTATCAGCTTTGTGTTCTTTGTCACTTCGGCCGACTCCGGCACCGTGGTGCTGTCGACCCTGTCGTCCAAGGGTGGCAACGCCGATGAAGACGGGCCCAAGTGGCTGCGGGTGTTCTGGGGCGCGATGACCGCGCTGGTGACCAGCGCCTTGCTGTTTGCCGGCAGCATAGACTCGCTCAAGTCCGCAGTCGTGCTGACCTCGCTGCCGTTCTCGTTGATCCTGCTGTTGATGATGTGGGGGCTGCACAAGGCGTTCTACCTCGAATCCCAGAAGCAGATTGCCCAACTGCACTCCCTGGCCCCGGTATCGGCATCCCGCAAGGGCCGTGGCGGCTGGCGCCAGCGCTTGAGCCAGGCGGTGCACTTTCCTTCACGGGACGAGGTCTACCGCTTCCTCGAAACCACAGTACGCCCGGCCATTGAGGAAGTGACTGCGGTGTTTGTCGAGAAAGGCCTGAACGTCGTCACCCAGCCCGACCCGTCCAACGACAGCGTCAGCCTGGAAATCGGCCACGGCGAAGAGCATCCGTTTGTCTACCAGGTGCAGATGCGCGGCTACTTCACGCCTTCCTTTGCCCGTGGTGGCATGGGCTCCAAAGAGATGAACAACCGTCGCTACTACCGCGCGGAAGTACATCTGAGCGAGGGTAGCCAGGACTACGACTTGGTGGGCTACACCAAGGAGCAGATCATCAACGACATCCTCGACCAGTACGAGCGGCATCTGCAGTTCCTGCATCTGGTGCGCTGAACAAACTGTAGGCGCGAGCTTGCTCGTGAAGATCGGCAACGAAAACGCGGGGCATCTGATGCCCCGCAGCGTCCTTGGGTTTTTCGCGAGCAAGCTCGCCCCTACAAGGGCCTGTTAGAAGGGCACGTCACCCAGGATTGTTGCCCGATGCATCACCCGTCGTTGTGGCCGGTAGTCGTCCACGGCGTAGTGCTGGGTGACGCGGTTGTCCCAGAAGGCCACGTCGTTGGCTTGCCAGCGCCAGCGGATAGTGAATTCCGGGCGAGTGGCGTGGGCGAACAGCAGTTTGAGGATGACCTCGCTTTCGGCCGGTTCCAGTTCGTTGATCTTGCTGGTGAAGCCGTCGCTGACAAACAGCGATTTGCGCCCGCTGACCGGGTGCGTGCGAATCACCGGGTGCGACAGTGGCGGGTTTTTCCTGCGTGCTTCTTCCCAGCGAGCCAGGTCTTGGGCGGTGTTGCCGTAACGCTCCAGAGGGAACGAGCGAGTGAAGTCGTGGGTCGCCGTCAGGCCGGTCAAAAAGCCCTTCATCGGTTCCGATAACGCCTCAAAGGCCGCGATGCCGCTGGCCCACAAGGTGTCACCGCCAAAGGCCGGCAGCAGCTTGGCGCTGAGCACGGCGCCCATGGCTGGCGTGGGCAGGAAGGTCACGTCGGTGTGCCAGATGGCGTTGTCGCGCACGTCGGTGACGGCGGTGTCGAGGATCAGCACTTCGGGTTGTTCCGGCACGTTGGGGTAGATCGGGTGAATGTGCAGGTCACCGAAATTCGCCGCGAAGCGCGCTTGCTGTTGCGGGGTGATCGGCTGGTCGCGAAAGAACAGCACCGAATGCTGGAGCAGCGCCTGCTCGATGGCGTCGCGCTGTTCGAGGTTCAGCGGCTGGGCAATATCGACGCCACTGATCTGGGCGCCCAGGGCGCTGCTTAAGGGGGTAACGGTCAGGCGGCTCATGCTCTTCTCGCAAATGTCGGGCGCCGAGATGCCGGCGTAGTCAGTGCTGTTGTTATTCAGTGGGCCTGGCCATGCCATGGCACCAGCTTGCGCTGCAGGGCACGCAGGCCCATTTCCATGGCGAAGGCAATCAGGGCGATGACCAGGATGCCCAGCACCACCACATCGGTGACCAAAAACTGCGCCGCTGACTGCACCATGAACCCCAGGCCGCTGGTGGCGGCGATCAGTTCGGCGGCGACCAGGGTCGACCAGCCCACGCCCAGGCCGATGCGCACGCCGGTGAGGATGTCGGGCAGGGCGCTGGGCAGAATCACATGGCGGATCAACTGCGCCCGCGTCGCGCCCAGGGACTGCGCTGCGCGCAATTTGGCCGGGTCTACGGTGCGTACGCCGGTGGCGGTAGCGATGGCAATTGGCGCGAAGATCGCCAGGTAGATCAGCAACACTTTGGACAGCTCGCCAATGCCGCACCAGATCACGATCAGCGGCAGGTAGGCCAGCGGTGGGATCGGGCGGTAGAACTCGATCAGCGGGTCGAGAATGCCACGGGCGATACGGTTGGCGCCGATGGCAATGCCGACCGGCACGGCGGTCAGCACCGCAAAGCCCAGGCCCAGGCCAATGCGACCCAGGCTGGCGCCCAGATGCTGCCAGAGGGTGGAGTCCATGTAGCCGCTGGTTGCCAGCAGCCAGCCTTTTTGCAATACGGCCGCCGGCGGCGGCAGGAACAGCGGCTCGATCAGCCCGCTGGCGGTCACGGCCCACCACAGCGCCAGCAGCGCAACCAGCGTCAGCACACTGATCCAGCGCGTGCTCAACGTGCGACGCAGCGGTGGGCTGGCTTGGCTGACGGCAGTGGCCGGGATTTCATAACTGCTCATGCGTACACCTGCCGTTGCGAGAACACTTTGCCCAGCACGTGCTCGCGGGTTTCGATAAACCGTGGGTCGGACTTGATCGCGCGCGCCGATTCGCCGGCAGCGTAACGCTGGCCGAAATCCAGGCTCAGGCGCTCGACGATTTGCCCGGGGTTGGGGGCCAGCAGAATCAGGTCGGTGGCGAGAAATACCGCTTCTTCGATGTCGTGGGTGATCAGGAACACCGGCTTGGCCGTGCGCCGCCAGACTTGCAGCAGCAGCTCTTGCATCTGTTCACGGGTGAAGGCATCGAGGGCGCCGAAGGGTTCGTCCATCAGCAATACCCGCGGGTCGGCGGCCAGGGCGCGGGCCAGGCCCACACGTTGTTTCTGCCCACCGGACAGTTGCCAGATGCGCCGGCTGTCAAAACCCGCCAGGTCCACCAGCGCGAGCATTTCACGGGCGCGGACTTGCCGTTGGGCCTTGGGCACGCCGGCCAGTTCCAGGCCGAAGCCGACATTGGCCAGCACATCCTGCCAGGGCAGCAGTGCGTCGTCCTGGAACACCACGCCACGTTCGGCACTCGGGCCTTTGACGGGTACGCCGTCGAGGGTGATGCGCCCGGCGCTGGGTTCGACGAAACCGGCAATCAGGTTCAACAGCGAAGTCTTGCCACTGCCGGAAGGGCCGAGGGCTACCAGCAATTGCTGGGGCCCAAGGGTCAGGGAAATATCCGCCAGCACGGGCGTGGTTGCGCCGGGGTACTGTGCGCTGATGCGCTCCAGCTGTAGCAAGGCCATCGCAGTGAACTCCCGATCAGTTGGTGATGAACTTGGCGCTGACGTAAGGGGCGTAGTCCGGCAGCACGGCCTCGACCTTGCCTTGTTCCTTGAGGAACGCGGCGGTGTCGGTCACAGCCTTGGTGGTGGGGGCGCCAAGCAGCGTCACTTGGTCGGCGGCCAGCGGGTAGACGTTGCCTTGCAGCAGCAACGGAATGTCGCTGGCCTTGGCGCCGGAGAGCTTCACCAGTTTGTCGACGTTGCCCTTGTCGGCCAGCCAGGCTTGTGGGTCTTTGCGGTATTGGGCGTAGGCATCGAGGGTGACTTTGGCGAAGGCGCTGACGATTTCCGGGTGCTTCTCGGCAAAGTCCTTACGCACGATCCAGGCATCGAAGGTCGGCGCGCCGAACTTGGCCAGTTCGCCGGAGGTGATCAGCACTTTGCCGTTTTCCTTGGCCACGCCCAGGGCCGGGTCCCAGACATAAGTAGCGTCGATATCGCCACGCTTCCACGCCGCAATGATGGCCGGCGGGGCGAGATTGAGCACGGTGACTTTCGCGGGATCGATGTTCCAGTGTTTGAGCGCGGCCAGCAGGCTGTAGTGGCCGGTGGACACGAACGGCACGGCGATTTTCTTGCCGATCAGGTCCTGGGGGCTGTTGATCCCGGAACCGTTGCGCGCCACCAGGGCTTCGGCGCCACCGATCTGGGTCGCGACGAGGAAGGTCTGCACCGGGACTTTGCGGGTGATGGCGGCGGTCAGCGGGCTGGAACCGAGGTAGCCGATCTGCACGTCGCCGGACGCGATGGCGGCGATGATATCGGCGCCATTGTCGAATTTGCGCCAGTCGATCTTGGCGTTGGTGGCTTTTTCATAAGCGCCGTCGGCCTGGGCGACTTTGGCCGGGTCAACGGTGGTCTGGTAGGCGATGGTCACATCGGCCGCCTGGGCAAACAGGCTCGCGCCGGCCAGGGATACAGCCGCCAGGAGGCGCAAAGGGGAAGGCAGTTTCATGGTGTAGCTCCTCATCAGGCGGCCGAGGGTCGGCGTGGGAGGAGACTAAATGATCTAAGAATCCGAAAATAAATAACATTTTCGAATTAGCTTATGAGGAGAACTTTGAAGACGCTTAGGACAAATGTGGGAGCGGGCTTGCTCGCGAAAGCGGTGTGTCAGTCAATATAAGTGCTGACTGATACACCGCTTTCGCGAGCAAGCCCGCTCCCACACGGGATCCGAGCCAGGTGTCAGTTGCTGATCGCCAGGATGCTGGCCTGGTAAGACCCGACAAACACATCGAAATCGCCCACTTCGTTCTGCTCCAGCTCCGCCTGTTGTGCCAGGGAACTGCGGGCCAGCTCTTCAAAGCGTGCTTGTTCGTCCGCCGGCAACGGCTCGCTGCGGAAGTACTCGGCATGCACTTCGCTCTGGCGCAGGGAGAACTGCGCAAAGCTTTCCTTGCGCTCCTGCATCGCCGCCAACACCTGGGCCGACGGGGTCAGGGACGGGTCCTGAATCTTCGCCAACTGGGCATCCAGCGCCTGGCTGTGCTCATTGATGCCATGGCTCTGGTCCAGCAGTGCAGCCAGCGGGGCGATTTTCTCCAGCAGTTCGGCGGCCCATGCCTTCATTTCCACGGGTTGCCCGCGACGCTGCAATTGCAGACCCGGGCGCCGGCCTTCCTTGACCACGCTGAGGAAGTTCGATGTGGCATTCCCGCACTCGTTGTTTTCGAACAACGGGCTGTCATTCAGCGCGCAGTACAGCAGGAACGCATCGAGGAAGCGCGACTCTGGCAAATCGATACCCATCGGCAGGAACGGGTTGATGTCCAGGCAGCGCACTTCGATGTACTGGATGCCACGGGCCATCAGCGCCTGGATCGGCCGTTCGCCGGTGTAGGTCACGCGCTTGGGGCGGATGTTGGAGTAGTACTCGTTTTCGATCTGCAGGATGTTGGTGTTGAGTTGCACCCACTCACCATCCTTATGGGTGCCGACTTCGACGTAAGGCGCGTAGGGCGTTGCCACCGCTTCACGCAGGCTGTCGGTGTAGCTGGCCAGATCGTTGTAGCAAGGAGTAAGGCCGGCCTGGGCGTTGCTTTGGTAGCCCAGGTCGCTCATGCGCAGGCTGGTGGCATACGGCAGGTAGAGGGTGTCGGCATCGAACTGTTCAAGCTGATGGGAGCGCCCGCGCAAAAAGCCTGCATCCAGGGCCGGCGAGGCACCGAACAGGTACATCAGCAGCCAGCTGTAGCGGCGGAAGTTACGGATCAGGGCGATATAGGCCGTGGACTGGTAGTCACGGTCGGTGCCCACGAAGCCTTCGGTTTCCTTGAGCAGCGGCCACAGCTCTTCCGGCAGGGAGAAGTTGTAGTGGATCCCGGCGATGCACTGCATGGTCTTGCCGTAGCGCAGGGCCAGGCCCTTGCGATACACGTACTTGAGCTGTCCGATGTTGGAGGTGCCGTAGTAGGCAATCGGAATATCTTCCTCGGCCGGCAACGGGCACGGCATCGATGGACTCCACAGGTACTCGTTGCCGAGCTTGCTGTAGGCAAAACGGTGAATTCGGTCGAGGCTGCGCAGGGTGTCTGCCGGGTTTGGCAGTGCCGGCGTGATGAACTCCAGCAGCGACTCGGAATAGTCGGTGGTGATCGATTCATGGGTCAATGCGGCGCCCAGGGCCTCTGGATGCGGCGTTTGAGCCAGGCGGCCTTCGCCGGTGACACGCAGGCATTCACGCTCGATGCCGTGCAGGCAGTGCTCAAGCAAAGAGAGGTGTTCGCGCTTGCCGAGCAGAGCCAGGCGGCGGTTGAGAAGTTCGCTCAAGTTGGATTCCTTCACGCGTCAGTCGCCCCAATATGGGGGTGGGCAAGACGGTCTACAAGGGTGAAGTTAAAACTGGCGTTATCGCCTGGTTTTCGAGCTGGAATAACCTGCTCTGAAAGTGCCGACTTCATTCCCTGAATTAGGCTATTACGCAGGAAGAAAATTCCGACGCTGTTTTCGCAGCGCCGAAATTAACCCAAATTGATCACAGGGAGCTATAGGACAGCGAAGGTGCCTTGTGCTTTTGCGACGAGTTTTTGCTCCTGATACACCTCGGCCTCGACCACCAGCGTGCGCCGGCCGGGGTGGATGACCCGGGCGGTACACAGCACGTCGCCGTCGGACACGGCGCGGATGTAGTTGATTTTGCACTCGATGGTCGCGCTTTGTTGGTCAAAGCCATGGGCGCTGGAGCAGGCCAGCCCCATGGCAATGTCCACCAGGCTGAAAATCGCCCCGCCATGGAGCTTGCCTGCGCGGTTGCGCAGGTGTGGCTCCAGGCTCAGGGCCACCTCGGCAACGCCCTGGTCCAGGCGTTGCAGGCGGCAGCCGAGCAGTTCGCTGAAGGCGCTGTGGGTCTGGCCGGCGGGCAGATCCATCAGCGTTTCTTCAGTTGCTTGGCGTTGGCGAACAGCGAAGCCATGGCATTGTTTGCCGGGGCTGCGGTGGCGGTTTCCTTGCGTGGTGCGCTGTTTTCCGAGCGGTTTTGCGACTGGCGCGGTGCCGAACCCGGACGTGCGCCACGGGCGCCGTCGATTTTCTCGCCGGGGGTATCGCTCATGCGCATCGACAGGCCCACGCGTTTGCGTGGGATATCGACTTCCATGACCTTGACCTTGACCACGTCACCGGCCTTCACTGCCTCGCGCGGGTCCTTGATGAACTTCTCCGAAAGCGCAGAAATGTGCACCAAACCGTCTTGATGCACGCCGATGTCCACAAATGCGCCGAAGTTGGTCACGTTGGTCACCACGCCTTCGAGAATCATCCCCAGTTGCAGGTCCTTGAGGTCTTCGACGCCTTCCTGGAACTCGGCGGTCTTGAACTCGGGGCGCGGGTCGCGACCTGGTTTTTCAAGCTCTTGCAGGATGTCGGTGATGGTTGGCACGCCGAAGGTTTCGTCGGTGTACTTCTTCGGATCCAGGCGCTTGAGGAACGCGGCGTCGCCGATCAGCGAGCGGATATCGCGGTCGGTCTCGGCGGCAATGCGTTTTACCAGCGGATAGGCTTCCGGGTGGACGGCCGAGGAGTCCAGCGGGTTGTCGCCATTCATGACGCGCAGGAAACCGGCGGCTTGTTCGAAGGTTTTTTCGCCAAGGCGTGCGACTTTTTTCAGCGCTGCACGGGTCTTGAACGCGCCGTTTTCGTCACGATGGTTGACGATATTCTGCGCCAGGGTGGCGTTGAGGCCGGAAATCCGTGCGAGCAAGGCGACCGAGGCGGTGTTTACGTCGACGCCGACCTTGTTCACACAGTCCTCCACCACCGCATCCAGGCCGCGCGCCAGTTTGAGCTGCGACACATCGTGCTGGTACTGGCCGACGCCGATGGATTTGGGGTCGATCTTCACCAGCTCGGCCAGGGGATCCTGCAGGCGGCGGGCGATGGATACGGCACCACGGATCGACACATCGAGGTCGGGGAATTCCTTGGAGGCCAGTTCCGACGCCGAGTACACCGAAGCGCCGGCTTCGGAGACCATGACCTTGGTCATTTTCATGCCTGGGTATTTTTTGATCAGCTCCAGGGCCAGCTTATCGGTTTCGCGGCTGGCGGTGCCGTTGCCGATGGCGATCAGGTCTACCGCGTGCTTGGCACACAGGGCGGCCAGGATGGCGATGGTCTGGTCCCACTTGTTGTGGGGCACGTGTGGGTAAACGGTGGCGTGGTCCAGCAGCTTGCCGGTGGCGTCGACCACGGCGACCTTGCAACCGGTGCGCAGGCCCGGGTCCAGGCCCAGGGTCGCGCGCGGGCCGGCTGGCGCTGCCAGCAGTAGGTCATGCAGGTTGTGGGCGAACACGTTGATCGCTTCGGTTTCGGCGCCGTCGCGCAACTCGCCCAGCAGGTCGGTTTCCAGGTGGGTGTAGAGCTTGACCTTCCAGGTCCAGCGCACGACTTCACTGAGCCACTTGTCCGCAGGACGATTCTGATTCTGGATGCCGAATTGTTGGCCGATCATGCCTTCGCACGGGTGCATGGTGCCCGGCAGTTCGTCGCCGACTTTCAATGCGGAGCTGAGAATGCCTTCGTTGCGACCACGGAAAATGGCGAGTGCGCGGTGGGACGGCATGCTTTTCAGCGGTTCGTCGTGTTCGAAGTAATCGCGGAACTTGGCGCCTTCTTCCTCTTTACCGGCGATGACGCGGGCGCTGAGGGTGGCTTCCTGTTTCAGGTAGTTACGCAATTTTTCCAGCAGGTTGGCATCCTCGGCGAAACGCTCCATGAGGATGTACTTGGCGCCTTCGAGGGCAGCCTTGACGTCGGCGATGCCTTTTTCAGCATCGACAAAGCGCGCAGCTTCGGCTTCCGGGGCCAGGGACGGGTCGTTGAACAGGCCATCGGCCAGCTCGCCAAGGCCGGCTTCCAGGGCGATCTGGCCCTTGGTGCGGCGCTTCTGCTTGTACGGCAGGTACAGGTCTTCGAGGCGGGTCTTGGTGTCGGCAAGCTTGATATCGCGTTCAAGTTGCGGGGTCAGCTTGCCCTGCTCCTGGATGCTGGCGAGGATGCTGACACGCCGTTCGTCGAGTTCTCGCAGGTAGCGCAGGCGTTCTTCCAGATGCCGCAGCTGGATGTCATCGAGGCTGCCGGTCACTTCTTTACGGTAACGGGCGATGAAGGGCACCGTGGAGCCTTCATCCAGTAGAGCGACGGCCGCTTCGACCTGTTGTGGGCGTACACCGAGTTCCTCGGCGATGCGGCTGTTGATGCTGTCCATAAAACCACCTGAAATTCTTGAAAGCAGTTCGCAGGCCCGGAAAACAAGGCCGTGCGCGGCTGGTTGAGCGGCCCGACTGGCGCCGCTGCCTGGGTCAAGAGGCAGCCTATTGACCCTCGAAATCGAAAAAGTCACGACAAGCAGATGAAAAAACACCAGGCCGGCCATGGCATGGCCGGACACTGAGGCGCGGCATTATAACCAGCGTTCCCTTCTTGGGGGGATTGCGCCAGGGGGTACGTGCACTGGTGGTTGGAGAAAAATCTGCTAACAATGCGTACCGTGCGTATAACGGCAGCTAAGCCATAATGCGCGCCAGATAAGAGGAGCATCCAATGAGCAGCACTGCACAAACTGCTGAAGGCGAAAAAATTCTCATCGTTGATGACGATCCGGGGCTGAGCAGCCTGCTGGAGCGTTTCTTCACCTCCAAGGGCTACCGTGCCCGCGCGGTGCCAAACACCGAGCAGATGGACCGCCTGCTGGGGCGTGAAGTCTTCAATCTGGTCGTACTCGACCTGATGTTGCCGGGTGAAGACGGCCTGACGGCCTGCAAGCGCCTGCGCAGTAGCAACAACCAGATCCCGATCATCATGCTGACCGCCAAGGGCGACGAGCTGAGTCGTATCAAGGGCCTGGAACTGGGCGCCGACGATTACCTGGCCAAGCCGTTCAACCCCGACGAGCTGATGGCCCGGGTCAAGGCCGTATTGCGTCGCCAGGCGGCTCCCGTCCCGGGCGCTCCAGGCAGCGAAGACGAAAGCGTGACCTTCGGTGACTACGAACTGTCGCTGGCGACCCGTGAGCTCAAGCGTGGCGAAGAAGTCCATATGCTCACCACCGGTGAATTCGCGGTGCTCAAGGCGCTGGTGATGAACGCTCGCCAACCGCTGACCCGTGACAAGCTGATGAACCTGGCCCGGGGGCGCGAGTGGGATGCCCTGGAGCGCTCCATCGATGTGCAGATCTCCCGTCTGCGCCGGATGATCGAGCCGGATCCGTCCAAGCCGCGTTATATCCAGACAGTGTGGGGCGTGGGTTACGTGTTTGTGCCGGATGGCACAGCAACCAAGTAACCGATGATTTGCACAGGCGGGTACTCCGGAGTTCGATCCCAATGGGTCGGCCGGATGCCCGGCGTCTGCAATTCTGCGAGCCGTGCTCGCTCTTGCCAGGTGTCTAGCTGTCTTCTATGAAAACCCCGCTGTGGTTCCCCCAGAGTTTCTTCTCCCGCACCCTTTGGCTGGTGCTGATCGTCGTTCTGTTTTCCAAGGCCCTGACCCTCGTTTACCTGCTGATGAACGAAGACGTGCTGGTGGATCGACAGTACAGCCACGGTGTGGCGCTGACATTGCGTGCCTATTGGGCTGCCGACCCGGAGAACCGTGAAAAAATCGCCAAGGCGGCGACCTTGACTCGCGTGGTGGGCGCGGGTGTTCCCGAGGGCGAGCAGCATTGGCCCTATAGCGAGATCTACCAGCGCCAGATGCAGGCCGAACTGGGCGAGGACACTGAGGTGCGGCTACGGATGCATGTTTCGCCAGCGTTGTGGGTCCGAGCCCCTAGCCTGGGGGATGGATGGCTGAAAGTGCCACTGTATCCCCATCCGCTACGGGGGCAGAAAATCTGGAACGTACTCGGCTGGTTCCTGGCCATTGGCCTGCTTTCCACCGCGTCGGCCTGGATTTTCGTGCGCCAGCTCAACCAGCCGCTCAAGCGCCTGGTGTTTGCTGCCAGGCAACTTGGGCAAGGTCGCAGTGTGCGCCTGCCAATCAGCGACACGCCCAGCGAAATGACCGAGGTGTACAGCGCGTTCAATCAAATGGCCGAAGATGTCGAACAGGCCGGGCGTGAACGCGAGCTGATGCTGGCCGGGGTTTCCCATGACCTGCGCACGCCGCTGACACGTTTGCGCCTGTCCCTGGAGTTGATGGGCAACCACACCGATCTTACCGATGACATGGTCCGCGACATCGAAGATATGGATGCGATTCTCGACCAGTTCCTGGCGTTTATCCGCGATGGTCGCGATGAGGTGGTAGAGGAAGTCGACCTGACCGACCTGGTACGCGAGGTCGTGGCGCCCTATAACCAGAACGGCGAGCAGGTGCGCATGCGCCTGGAGCCGATCCAGCCCTTTGCCTTGCGTCGGGTCTCGATGAAGCGCCTGCTGAACAACCTGATCGGTAATGCCCTGCACCACGCGGGGACTGAGGTGGAAGTCGCCGCCTATGTGTCGGGTGATACCAACGCGCCTTATGTGGTGTTGAGTGTCATGGACCGTGGCGCAGGGATCGATCCGGCGGAACTGGAGGGCATCTTCAACCCCTTCACCCGTGGCGACCGTGCCCGTGGTGGCAAGGGTACCGGGTTGGGGTTGGCGATTGTGCGGCGGATTGCTTCGATGCATGGCGGCAATGTCGAACTGCGCAACCGTGCCGATGGCGGGTTGGAGGCGCGGGTGCGCTTGCCGTTGGGGCTGATGTTGCCCCGAGATGCGGTCTAGACCCTTACGAATATCAAATGAGGGAGCTGGCTTGCCTGCGCGAAGATATAACAGTCGACATTGATGTTGAATGTTAGTCAGTCATCGCTGGCAAGCCAGATCCTACAAGGGTTCTCAGCCCTTGCCTTTGGTACGGGTCATGTTCGGCCCGCTGTTCTTCTCCAGATGCTGAATGATGATCCCCGCCACATCCTTGTTGGTGGTGGTTTCGATCCCTTCCAGGCCCGGTGAAGAGTTCACTTCCATCACCAGTGGCCCGTGGTTGGAGCGCAGGATATCCACTCCCGCCACACTCAAGCCCATGACCTTGGCCGCACGCAGGGCGGTCATGCGTTCTTCCGGGGTGATCTTGATCAGGCTGGCGCTGCCGCCCCGGTGCAGGTTGGAGCGAAACTCCCCTGGCTTGGCCTGGCGCTTCATCGCCGCAATCACCTTGTCCCCCACCACGAAGCAACGGATATCCGCGCCGCCGGCTTCCTTGATGTATTCCTGGACCATGATGTTCTGCTTGAGGCCCATGAACGCCTCGATCACCGACTCAGCCGCCGTGGCGGTTTCACACATCACTACGCCAATGCCTTGGGTGCCTTCCAGCACCTTGATCACCAGGGGAGCGCCGTTGACCATCTCGATCAGGTCGGGAATGTCATCGGGGGAGTGGGCAAAGCCGGTCACTGGCAAGCCGATACCGCGGCGCGACAGCAACTGCAGGGAGCGCAGCTTGTCCCGGGAGCGAGCAATGGCCACCGATTCGTTGAGCGGAAACACCCCCATCATTTCAAACTGGCGCAGTACCGCGCAGCCGTAGAAGGTCACCGAGGCGCCGATGCGCGGGATCACCGCGTCGAAGCCTTCCAGTGGTTTGCCCCGATAGTGGATCTGCGGCTTATGACTGGCAATGTTCATATAGGCGCGCAACGTATCGATCACCACCATCTCATGGCCCCGTTCGGTGCCGGCCTCGACCAGACGACGGGTGGAATACAGACGCGGGTTACGCGACAGCACAGCGATCTTCATGCAACACCTGTGGCAGCAATAGTAGAGACCGGGAACACCGGCTTGTCTTGAACGTACTTGAGCCCCGGGTTGACCACCAACTGGCCGTCGATCAGGGCTTTGGAACCTAGCAACAGGCGGTAACGCATGGTTTTGCGGCAAGCCAGGGTGAACTCCACCCGCCATACCCGATCACCCAGGGCCAGGGTGGTGCTGATGACGTAGCGCACCTGCGCCTGGCCGTTGGAGCTTTTAATGGTTTTCATCGCCACCAGCGGCGCTTCGCAACGCCGGTGACGCAGTTGCACCACGCTGCCCAGGTGCGCCGTGAAACGCACCCACTTTTCACCGTCACGCTCAAAAGGCTCGATCTCGGTGGCATGCAGGCTGGAGGTACTGGCCCCGGTGTCGATCTTCGCGCGCAGGCCCGCCACTCCCAGATCGGGAAGCGCCACCCATTCACGCAGACCGACAACGGTCAAATGGTCAAATGTCTTCAATATGAACAACCGGCAATCAGAAATATTTCGACGTCAAACGACACTAGCGTCCAACTGCTCACGGATTATGACAACCCTGGAACGTTGACGGGCGCTTGGAGCCGAATTCGCGGTATTCACGCAGAATATTCACCAAATGGCGACAGATATCTTCACGCCATAAAAAACCATGGCTGAAGGGAAACTGCCTGACACCTGGCGTATCTTAGGTGAGCCTTGGCGTTTGTGCGTCGAAGGGGTTCGACGGTTAAGTTGCGACATTTTTCAGAGCGAGGAATTCAAGTGGCTCAAAAGCAGGAAGATGACGAAAAAGTCCGTTTGGACAAGTGGTTGTGGGCTGCGCGTTTCTACAAGACCCGGGCCTTGGCCAAGGCCGCCATCGAGAGCGGCAAGGTGCATTGCCGTGGCGAACGCTGCAAACCGGGCAAGGAACCGCACATTGGTGATGAGTTGCAGATTCGTGTTGGCTTTGAAGAGAAGACCGTGGTGGTGCAGGCGCTTTCCATCGTCCGCCGGGGCGCTCCCGAAGCGCAGGCGCTGTATACCGAGACGCCGGCAAGTATCGCCAAGCGCGAGAATGCGGCGGCCATGCGCAAGGCCGGAGCGTTGGGTATGAGCACCGACGGCAAGCCAAGCAAGAAACAGCGCCGCGACCTGTTCAAGTTTCGCGGCAGCGGCAATGATGAGTGAGGCTTTACGTGCAGGAGCCGGCCAGGCTCCTGGACCTGGGCTCAGGCGTTGCGGATCACGCTCAAGCGATTGATCACAGGTACTTGTTGCAACAACCCGAATACCGGTTCGATCACGCGCAGCAGCCAACCCGAGACCTTCGCAGCAAACGGCGTGTAATAACCCCAGCCCAGTGCCAACAGCGCCAGCAGCACGCCACCGATATAGTCGTCTTGCCCCCAGTGTGCACCGGCCACAAGGCGCGGCATCATGAACAGCAGCGCCAGCCCCCAGACCAGCACGACTTGCCCGATCCGCTTGGCAAATACACTCATGAACATCCCCCAGATCAGCAGCACCGAAGCGTGGTCCCCAGGGAAGCTCTGGCTGGAGCGGTCCTTCAACTCCCAGGTTTTTTCCAGGTCAGGGAAGTAGTCGCTCATGTGGATCGCCCCGCTGATCACCATAGAGGGGCTGTTGTGCTGCCAGCCCATCTGCGCCGCGAGCTTGGAAAACAGCATGCGGATAAACAGCAGTAACAGCAGGATCGCGAGGAAACCAAAAAACGCCTGGCGCACCTCAATCGCCTTGAACACCCATTCGCCGCGAATCAGCAGCATCAGCAGGATTACCCCGACCACCGCATCAAATGGTCGCAGGCTCGCTACCGCCCAGACATGCAGCCAGGTCGGGTTGCTGGCCAGAGGGTCGTTGAGTAGATGAAACAGCCATTCGTCGAATATCACGCAAAGCATCTGGCCTGCGGGCCATAGCCAAAAACACAGCAGCCCCAGAGCGAGTAAATTGCACAGGGCCAATCGCCCGAGGTTCCACTTGGCTTGGAACAAACCCGGATTGTTCATAAACTGTTTCCTCTTCGCTCTAAAGCTCTTCATCTACCGGAAGAAAAGCGCACCAAATTGGTGCTAAAGCGCATAATTTTAGAAACATTGTCATCACTTTGTCATCAATTCAGATACCCAGACCTATGACTGATCTACCGGATACCGACTTCACTCAACGTTTCCTCTTTGACGACAACGACGCTCGTGGCGAACTGGTTGCCCTGGAGCGCAGCTATGCCGAAGTCCTTGCCAAGCACCCCTATCCGGAGCCGGTCGCACAGTTGCTCGGCGAACTGATGGCCGCCGCGTCGCTGCTGGTCGGCACCATGAAGTTCGATGGCTTGCTGATTCTGCAGGCCCGTTCCGAAGGCCCGGTTCCCATGCTGATGATCGAGTGCTCCAGCGAGCGCGAAATCCGTGGCCTGGCCCGTTATGAAGAGGACCAGATCCCGGCGGACGCGACCCTCGCCGACCTGATGCCCAACGGCGTACTGGCGTTGACCATCGACCCGACCGTTGGCCAGCGCTACCAGGGCATTGTCGACCTGGACGGTGAAACCCTGTCCGACTGCTTCACCAACTATTTCGTCATGTCCCAGCAAGTGGGCACCCGCTTCTGGCTCAATGCGGATGGCAAGCGCGCCCGTGGCCTGCTGTTGCAACAGCTGCCGGCCGATCGCATCAAGGATGAGGATGAGCGCGAAGAAAGCTGGCGCGGCCTCACTGCCCTGGCCGGTACGCTGACTGCCGAAGAGCTGCTGGGCCTGGACAACGAAACCATCCTGCACCGCCTGTACCACGAAGAAGAGGTGCGTCTGTTCGATGCGCAATCGCTGCGTTTCCATTGCAGCTGTTCCCGCGAGCGTTCGGGCAATGCCCTGGTGAGCCTGGGCCTGGAAGATGCGCAAAACCTGGCTGTGGAGCATGGTGGCCGAATCGAAATCGACTGCCAGTTCTGCAATCAACGCTACCTGTTCGACGCTGCCGATATCGCCCAATTGTTCGCTGGCGCTGGCGTTGACACCCCTTCGGGCACCCACCACTAAAACGTTTAAGCACAGGTAAATCACCTGACAAACGCCGGATTAGAGGTGTTCTGACGGGAGGGCCCTACTTTTTTTGGGCTTTTCTGGCATAATCCGGCCCACTTTTTTCGCGGTAGTAGTGCGCAACTTTCTACTACAAAACGTTTGGAGCACTCGGCCATAGGCCGACGGGGAACCTCATGACGCAAGCCAATAACGCCGTATACACCGATCTGAGTGTTGACGATCTGGTCAAAGAAGCCCTGCAGCGCGGTGAAGGCGTGCTTGCCGATACCGGCGCGCTGGTCGTAGAAACCGGTCACCGTACCGGGCGTTCGCCAGTCGACCGTTTCATCGTTGAAGAGCCGTCCACCCAGGCCGCCATTGCCTGGGGCCCGATCAACCGCAAGTTCCCGGCCGACAAGTTCGATGCCCTGTGGGCTCGCGTCGAGGCTTTCAACAACGCGCAAGAGCATTTCGTTTCCCACGTTCACGTTGGTGCTGCCGAAGACCACTACCTGGCCGTGAAAATGACCACCCAGACTGCCTGGCAGAACCTGTTCGGCCGTTGCCTGTTCATCAACCCGGCCCAGTACAACCCGGCCGGTCGTGAAGAGTGGCAAGTGCTCAACGTTGCCAACTTCGAGTGCGTACCTGAGCGTGACGGCACCAACTCCGATGGTTGCGTGATCCTCAACTTCGCCCAGAAGAAAGTCCTGATCGCTGGCATGCGTTACGCCGGCGAGATGAAGAAAGCCATGTTCTCGGTGCAGAACTTCCTGCTGCCGGCCGCTGACGTGCTGCCAATGCACTGCGCTGCCAACATCGGTGAAGAAGGCGACGTGACCCTGTTCTTCGGCCTGTCCGGCACCGGCAAGACCACCCTGTCTGCCGACGAAAGCCGTTACCTGATTGGTGACGACGAACACGGTTGGGGCGAAGGCGTGGTGTTCAACATCGAAGGCGGTTGCTATGCCAAGTGCATCGACCTGTCCGAGAAGAACGAGCCGGTAATCTGGAAAGCCATCAAGCACGGCGCGGTCCTGGAAAACGTCGTGATCAACGATGCCAAGCACGCCGACTACACCGATGTCAGCCTGACCCAGAACAGCCGCGCCGCATACCCACTGGAGCACGTTGCCAAGCGTTCCGAGAAGAACCTGGGTGGCGAGCCGAACGCAGTGATCTTCCTGACCTGCGACCTGACTGGCGTGCTGCCACCGGTGTCGATCCTCAACGAAGAACAAGCGGCCTACCACTTCCTGTCCGGCTACACCGCACTGGTGGGCTCGACTGAAATGGGCTCGGGCAGCGGCATCAAGTCGACGTTCTCTACCTGCTTCGGCGCGCCGTTCTTCCCGCGTCCGGCTGGCGAATACGCAGAGCTGCTGATCAAGCGCATCCGCGGCTTCGGCTCCAAGGTCTACCTGGTCAACACCGGCTGGACCGGCGGCGGCTACGGTGTTGGCAAGCGCTTCAACATCCCGACCACCCGTGCAGTGATCGCAGCGATCCAGAGCGGCGCGTTGATCGGTGCGCAAACCGAGCACCTGGACACCATCAACCTCGACGTGCCATTGGCCGTACCGGGCGTTGAGACTGGCCTGTTGAACCCACGCAACACCTGGGCTGACAAAGCAGCCTACGACGAAGCCGCGAAGGCTCTGGCCGGCCTGTTCGTCGAGAACTTCAAGAAGTTTGAAGTGAGCGACGCGATCAAGGCAGCGGGTCCTAAGTTGTAAGATTCGCCAGCTGTAAAAAATCCGCCCCTAGTGGGCGGCTTTTTTGTGCGCGCGCAAATCTCTATGAACGTAGAGCAGGACGGCAAAAAGGCGCAGATCCGAATGTGCGGGCTTGCTCGCGATTGCGGTGTATCAACCGCTGGATGCATTGACTGACCCACCGCTATCACGAGCCCACAGACATTAATGACGCAGTGTTCTTTAGCTCAGATTTTCCAGCGTCTGCGTATCCCAGCTATGAGTCTTGATGGCCAGGTAAAGCATGCCGATGGTGAGCGGCATCTTCTCGCCCCGGCCCTTGGCGCGGTGTTTGAGGAACACATCAAATACCGGAGGGTTGAAGTAGCGATAAGCATCATAGTCGCCCAGGTCCAGATCAAATGCCTGCTCCAGCGCTTCCATAAACTGCCTGGCCTCCGCGCCGTCGCACCCGAGGTCGAAGTTGAGCGAAGTTTTAAGGCGGATGGTCTTGTGCTTGGGCAGGCCGATTTCTTCATGCAGCAATTGCAGGAGCTGCTGCATGACGGGGTCTTCTGGGAAGTGCGGGGCCAGGTTCATGGTGGGGGCACGCCGGAGTGGGTGAGGGGGTTGGTCATGGCGATAGCGGTACTTGTTGCGGGTGAAGAACAGTGCCAAGCCTATCAAGAACAGAGCGAGGGGGAGCAGTTGAATACTAAGAATGATCGCTACGTAAGGTAGCCAGAATGTCAGGATCAAACCGCTTGCTATAAACGTGACAGCAAAACGTTTTCTGAGTGTGCAGTCGGTGATTTTGTAATACAGCAACAGATAAAAGGCGAAGAAGATCGCCGCCTGTAGATAGAGCATTTGACTATGGCTCATTTGAGTACACGTGTAGTGAGAGGCTGGAGCGCTGCGGGCCAATTCCCCCGCTGACCTGAGCCTCTAGGCCGATGATGATGTCTGCATGCTGGAAGTTGCGTAGCTGGCGCGATATCAAATCGCTGGTAGCTTTTTCGACCATTGATTCTGCCTTGCTGGACATGAGCCCAATTGGGGCTGCCACCGCTCCCGATATAGTTTCTTTGATGACGTTGTTCCGGTTGTTCAAGCTATCTGCCTGTTTTCTAGTCAGCGGTTTTGAAATGACCACTGTCATGAGGCAAGGGAGGTCTTGGGCGAGCATTCGCTCATACAGATTTTGTAGTTGCAGGCGAACTTCCTGCGCTGAGGTCTTTGCTTCTAGTAAGCAAAGACTGGCAAGTGCTTGCTTGTTGTTGGGTCGTACGGTGAAACGAATCACGCTGAACGTGACCCCGTAATGGCCAATGTATTGAGTCCTTTCAAGGTCCACGGATTCTTGCCGAGAGGGTTGAGAGGGCGCTAGTTTCGGTCAGGCTTGGTTGATTCTGTAGGGGGTTGAGTTTGCACTGGAGGTAGTTTGGGAAGCGTATGGTGCCTTGCTTGGCGATTTCCTACAGAGGCTTCCGATACTTGAAGTTGGGCTAAGAGGCGCCCACCCATAGTTGGGATAAAAACCACGTCACATTTTGTATAAAATCCCGGCAAGCCGCCTGAATTCAGCGTATGTTTCACCGCAAAATCTTGTAGGGCGATTCCGCCCACTACTTAAAGGGAGTTAAGCATGGGTTTGCTTCGTGTCGCTTCGGCGATGTCTTTGTGTGCGCTGGCGTTTGCCGTCCAGGCCGAGCAGTTGCCGATTGAAGTGCTCAGTGCGGTGGTCAAGGACCAGAAAATCGCCGACGCCGAAGTCTTGCTGCAACGCAACGGCGCGCAGAACGTGGTGGGGCGCACCAACGCCCAGGGTCAAGTCACCCTCACCAGCGAAGTGGCCGATGGCGCCGACAACCTGCTGATCATCAAGAAGCCTGGCTACTCCAACCTGGTGGTCAAGTGCCCGTGCAAAGGCATGACCTACGCCATCAGCCCGGTGATGGAAAACCTCGACGGCCTGCGTGTGGTGCTGACCTGGGGGCAATCGCCTTCGGACCTTGACTCCCACATGATCTTCCCTGGCAACAATATCTACTTCAACAGCAAGACCGGCACCGACGCCGAGCTGGATGTGGATGACACCGACAGCTACGGCCCGGAAACCATCACCCTGCAGAAAAAACACTACGGCGAAAGCTATGTGTACGCCGTGCATGACTTCTCCAACCGCACCAACACCGGCTCTACGGCGCTGTCCGAGAGCCAGGCCAAGGTGTTTGTGTACATGGGCCAGTCCCTGGTGCGCACCTACTACGTGCCGACCAACCGTACCGGCAACTTGTGGACGGTGTTCCGCATGACCGGCAGCGGCGACTTCCAGGACATCAATACCTTCACCGGCGTGCTGGTCGAAGCCAAGGACGTGCTCAACGAAGTCAAACCGCTGCTCAACGACAGCGTTGCGGTTGATGCCGTGGTGGTCAGTTCTGCTGTCCAGGGTGATGCGAAAAAACTGAACCTCAAAGGCGAAGCTGCCTACCAGGCCGGTAACCTGGACCAGGCAATTGACTACTTCCGCCAGGCGATCGAACTGGATAACTCGTTCGGCAAAGCCTACGGCAACCTCGGCCTGGCTTATCAGAAAGCCGGCAACACCGCAGAATCGATCTGGGCCAACCGCAAGGCCATCGCTTTGGCCAGCGGCCCGACCGCCGCTACCGTGCGTGCCGGGTCCTACTACAACATCGCGCGGATCTACGAAGCAGCCGGGCAGTTTGCCGATGCGCTGCGCCACTACCAGTTGGCCAAGGAGCAGAAGGCCAACCCGGTGTATGACAAAGCCATTGAGCGTGTGCAAAACCGCTGATCGAGCTGTAGCGATGCTGTAAAAAATGTGGGAGCGGGCTTGCCCGCGAATGCGTAGTGTCAGTCACTGACTGTGTATCTGATACACCGCATTCGCGAGCAAGCCCGTTCCCACATTGGTTTTTGAGTGTTTGCCGGATTGCCGACTGGGCCTCCTGGCCTGTGTATCATCCTGTCTCTCTTTTCCTCGCGACCTTTCTCGAACCGCTGAAAATACCGGGCTATGTTTTAGGTCTGTTCAGCGGTCAATGGAGTGACAGCTTATGCACGACACCCTCCAGCAGGTCTTTGGTTACCCCCAGTTTCGCCCAGGCCAGGAGGCCGCTGTCAGCGCCGTGCTGGCCGGTCGGTCGGCGGCGGCGATCTTTCCCACCGGGTCCGGCAAATCCCTCTGTTATCAGCTCTCAGCCGTATTGCTGCCGCACCTGACGCTGGTGGTGTCGCCGCTGTTGGCGTTGATGCAGGACCAGTTGGGCTTTTTACAGCGTCATGGTATTTCGGCCGGCAGTATCGATTCGGCGCAAAGTCGCGAGGAGGCCAATGACGTCATGGCCCGGGCCCGCTCCGGCGAGCTGAAAATCCTGATGATTTCCGTGGAGCGCTTGAAGAACGAGCGCTTTCGCAACTTTTTGCACAGCGTTTCGATTTCGTTACTCGTGGTAGACGAGGCGCACTGCATTTCCGAGTGGGGCCACAACTTCCGCCCGGACTACCTGAAGCTCCCCGACTACCAGCGCCAGTTCAAGATTCCCCAGGCGCTGCTGTTGACAGCCACCGCGACGCCCAAGGTGATTGCGGATATGCAGGCCAAGTTCGCCATCGCCCCCGCGGATGTGATCACCACGGGCTTCTACCGGCCCAACCTCAACCTGTGGGTAGAGCCGGTCAGTGGCGTGGACAAGCGCCGGCGCCTGGTGGAGTGGATGGGTGAGCGGGCCAACCAGCCGAGCATCGTCTATGTCACTTTGCAGAAAACCGCCGAGCAGATCGCCGAGCACCTGAACCGCCACGGCATCCAGGCCGAGGCCTATCACGCAGGTCTGTCCCATGATCAACGCGAGGGCATTCAGCGCCGGTTTATGGGGGGGCAGTCCAATTGCATCGTCGCCACCATTGCCTTTGGCATGGGCATCGACAAGAGCGATATCCGCAACGTGGTGCACTTCGACCTGCCCAAGTCCATCGAGAACTACAGCCAGGAAATCGGGCGCGCCGGTCGTGATGGCCAGCCTTCCGAGTGCCTGGTGCTGGCCAATCGCGACAGCCTCACAGTGCTGGAGAACTTCGTGTACGGCGATACGCCCGAGCAGGAAGGTATCCGGCTGGTGCTGGAGGAGTTGCTGGCAGCCCGGGATGACGGGCAATGGGAGTTTCTGCTGCGCTCGTTGGCAGAGCTGAGCAATATCCGTGAGCTACCGCTCAAGACCTTGCTGGTGCAACTGGAGCTCAAGGGGGTTATTGCACCGCGCTATGCGTTTTATGCCGAGTATCGCTTCAAGTACCTGGTGGAACCGGATGTGTTGCTGGCGCGTTTTTCCGGCGAGCGACAGCAGTTTGTCGCCGCGATCATCCAGGTATGCAAACGGGCCCGTAGCTGGGCCACTGTGGATTTCGACGCACTTTATCAACTGCACCAGGCCGAGCGTGGGCGGGTGGTCAAGGCGCTGGACTATTTCCAGGAGCAGGGGCTGATCGAGCTGGAGAGCAAGCAGATGACTGAGGTCTACAGCCTGCTCGATAGCGGGTTTGATACCCAGGCCATGAGCGCCGAGTTATACACAGGCTTCAAGCAGCACGAAGTCACGGAAGTGGCGCGGATCCATGGGATGCTGGCGCTGTTCGCCAGCGAGCGTTGCTTGGGCTTTCGGCTGGCCGAGTATTTTGGTGATGCGGATGCGCCCCGCCAGTGTGGGCATTGTTCGGTTTGCCGTGGCCAGATCGCCCATCTCCCAGCGCCACCTGGCTTGGCGCCGCTTGTGGATAAAAGCTTCCAGGGATTGTGCGCGGATTTTATCCACAGGCATCATCAGCACACCGGTAGCTTGCCGGGGGCTGAGCGGTTGACGCGGTTTTTATGCGGGATCAGCGTGCCATTGTTTACCAAACTCAAGGCCCGCGGGATTCCAGGGTTTGCCGCGCTGGAAGAGTATCCGTATGCCCAGGTGCGGGATTGGGCCGGGGCCCATCTGAACGACCTGTAAATTCACTTTCACGAGACTTGCCCATGCCTGACTCAATGCCGCAGCGTGCCGATTACCGCCACTTCCAGCCGATCTTTACGCGCTGGCACGACAATGACGTGTATGGCCATGTGAATAACGTCACCTATTACAGCTTCTTCGATACGGCAGTGAACACCTACCTGATCGAGCAGGGTGGGTTGGATATCCATGACGGCAAGGTGGTGGGGTTTGTGGTGAGTTCGGCGTGCGATTATTTCGCGTCGATAGCCTTTCCCGACCGTATCGATATCGGCCTGCGGGTGGGCAAGTTGGGCAACAGTTCA
Organism: Pseudomonas sp. DTU12.1; assembly: GCF_009873475.1. NCBI lineage: Bacteria > Pseudomonadati > Pseudomonadota > Gammaproteobacteria > Pseudomonadales > Pseudomonadaceae > Pseudomonas > Pseudomonas sp. DTU12.1. The sequence continues at coordinate 482,004 of NZ_CP045254.1, forward strand.
GTGCAGTACGAGTTGGCAGTGTTCAAGGCTGGCGAAGACGAAGCCTGCGCGGCGGGGCGGTTTGTGCATGTGTTTGTCGACCGGGCGACAAACCAGCCGGTGGCGATTGCGGGGGTGTTGCGCGAGGCTTTGCAGCGGTTGGTGATCTGACCCCGAACGCATAAACGCCACCGAAGCAAATGTGGGAGCGGGCTTGCCCGCGATGTCGATGGATCAGTCAAGTATCCAATAACTGACCCACCGCAATCGCGGGCAAGCCCGCTCCCACACGGGGTATGCAGTGTTCTTTGGATTTACCGGTGACGGTAGTGATGCTTGTTCTTGCGATGCCCATAGGCATGCCCACGGCCACGATGATCATCGCGGTCGTAGCGACGGTTATCGCGCCCGCGATAGCGACGGTCGTCGTCGTCGCTCTTGTTGCCCATGTAGTTGCCCAGCGCGCCGCCGGCACCACCGCCTGCTGCCGCACCGATCAGGCTACCGGTGTTGCCGCCGACACTACGACCGACCACGTTGCCGCCGGCTGCGCCCAGCGCGCCGCCAATGGCCGCTTCGCCTCGGCTGCGTTTGTCTGCGCCCACTGCGCTACCGCCGGCGCCGCCCAGGGCCGCACCAATGGCCGAACCGGTATTGCCGCCGATCTGCTGGCCGACGACTGAACCTAGAACCCCGCCCAATGCGCCGCCTACACCGGCTTCGGTGGTGCCACCGGCCATGGCTGCGCCACTGACCAGGCCAAGGGACAACAAGAGAATCGAGGAGAACTTCATAGGTGAACCTCAAGGGGATGACGGCGCGATCCTGAGGTTGTCGGAATATTCTTACAATCGAATTCCGACCAGTGGTGCAGGTTGTATACAATTAGCTAAGTTACTGTTTTAACTAGGGAACTTAAGTCGTTTTTGCCGGTCTTTAGCTACTTCGGAACGGCCGCTTTTATGCAAAAGCGGCCTTTTTTGTGCCCGTAAAGATCGTTCCCCGGGGTGGAGTCGATCAGGCGATCCTGGCCATTATCAAACCAGTCTCGCTGGCCGCTTCCAGGCGGATCGCCACGAACTTGGAAGTAGGCGTATGGCTACCGTCCCCAGTGCTTTCCAGTGGCACCAGCGGGTTGACCTCAGGGTAGTAGGCTGCCGCTTGCCCCGCCGGAATATCGAACGCCAGCAAGGTAAAGCCCTTGACCCGACGCTCGCGGCCGTCATCCCAGATCGACACGATATCGGCCTTCTGCCCTGGCTTGAAGCCCAGGCGGATGATGTCGGCTTCGTTGACGAACAGCACGTCGCGCTGGCCCTTGACCCCGCGATAGCGGTCATCCAGGCCGTAGATAGTGGTGTTGTACTGATCGTGGGAACGCATGGACTGCATGATCAGGTCGGGCAATTGGCCAGTGGCGCGGGTGCGTTCATGCACCAGGTCCTTGGGCAGGATATTGGCGCGGAAATTGGCGCGCCCTGACGGCGTGTTCCAGCGGCGTGCGCCGGCGCTGTTGCCCAGGTAGAAACCGCCTGGGTGTTGCACGCGCTCATTGAAGTCCTTGAAGCCGGGAATGGTATCGGCGATCAAGTCGCGGATGCGGCGGTAGTCGGCTACCAACCAGTTCCAGTCCACCGGCTTGCTGCCCAGGGTGGCAGCGGCGATGCCGGCGAGAATCGCCGGCTCCGACTTCATCAGCTTCGACAGTGGCTGCAACTGGCCGTTGGAGGCGTGCACCATGCTGAACGAGTCTTCTACCGTCACCGCTTGCGGGCCGTCGGCCTGAATATCGATGTCGGTACGGCCCAGGCAGGGCAGGATCAAGGCCTGTTTGCCGTGGGCCAGGTGGCTGCGATTGAGCTTGGTGCTGATCTGTACCGTCAGGTCGCAGTTGCTCAAGGCCTGGAAGGTGCGCGGGCTGTCGGGCGTGGCTTGGGCGAAGTTGCCGCCCAGGCCGATAAACACCTTGGCGCGGCCTTCGAGCATGGCGTGGATTGCCTCGACCACGTTATGCCCGTTGTCGCGGGGTACCTTGAACTGGAAGCGGCGCTCCAGGGCATCGAGGAAGGCCACGGGCGGCCGTTCGTTGATCCCCATGGTGCGATCGCCCTGCACGTTGCTGTGGCCGCGTACCGGGCACAGGCCGGCGCCGGGGCGGCCGATGTTGCCGCGCAGCAGCATCAGGTTGGCGATTTCCTGGATGGTCGGCACCGAGTGCCGATGCTGGGTGATGCCCATCGCCCAGCACATGATCACGTTCTTGCCTTTGACGTACATGCGCGCCGCCTGCTCGATCTCCACCAGGCTCAGGCCGGACTGCTCGACGATTTCATCCCAAGAGGTGTCGTCGATCTTCGCCAGGTAATCCAGCACGTTGACCGTGTGCTCATTGAGGAAGTCGTGGTCGAACACCGCCTCCTTGCCTTCGGCCTGGGCCTTGCGCTCCCACAACAGCAGGAACTTGGCCATGCCGCGCAGGATGGCCATGTCGCCACCCAGTGCTGGCCGGAAGTACGCAGTGTTGGTTGGCTTGTCGCCGTTGGTGAGCATTTCCAGCGGGTGTTGCGGGTGCTGGAAACGTTCCAGGCCACGCTCTTTGAGCGGGTTGATACAGACCACCTGGGCGCCGCGCTTCACCGCTTCGCGCAGCGGTTCGAGCATGCGCGGGTGGTTGGTGCCGGGGTTCTGGCCCCAGACGAAAATCGCGTCGGCGTGTTCAAAGTCGTCAAACGTCACCGTGCCTTTGCCCACGCCCACGCTTTGCGCCAGGGCCACGCCGCTGGCTTCGTGGCACATGTTCGAGCAATCCGGGAAGTTGTTGGTGCCGTAGGCGCGCACGAACAGTTGATAGAGGTACGCGGCCTCATTGCTGGCGCGGCCCGAGGTATAGAACTCGGCCATATCCGGGCTTGGCAGGGCGCGCAAGTGCTGGCCGATCAGGTCGAAGGCCGACTCCCAGCTGATGGGCTTGTAACGGTCGGTCTCGGCGTCGTAGCTCATCGGCTCGGTCAGGCGGCCCTGGTATTCCAGCCAATAGTCGCTTTGTTCCAGCAGCGCGCTGACGCTGTGTTTGGCGAAGAACGCCGCGTCCACCCGGCGCTTGGTGGCTTCCCAGTTGACTGCCTTGGCGCCGTTCTCGCAGAACTTGACCATGCCGCTTTCCGGCGAGTCACCCCAGGCGCAGCCGGGGCAGTCGAAGCCGCCGTTCTGGTTGGTCTTGAGCATCATGCGGATATTTTTCAGCGCGTTGTCGCTGGTCAGCCACGCCTGCGCCACGCTGATCAGCGCACCCCAGCCGCCAGCCGGGCCTTTGTAGGGCTTGTAGCGCGGGGTTGGGGTTTGGTCGGCTTGGTGATGATTGCTCATGGCTGATACTCCATCGCAGGGCTATAGACCCGCGGCGCGCTTTTTTGCGGCAGGTGGATAAGGTTGAGGTTGTGCCGGCGTGCCCACTGCAGGGCCAGGCCGGTGGGCGACGACAGGCTGACCAGGGTCTGGATGCCCGCGCGCAGGACTTTCTGGATTAATTCGAGGCTGCAACGGCTGGTGACAATTGCCACGCCGCCTGCCGTCGGGATGTGCTGACGGACCAAGGCGCCGATCAGTTTGTCGAGGGCGTTATGCCGGCCGATATCTTCACGGCCCAGCAGCAGTTCACCCTGGTTATTCATGAATACCGCCGCATGCACCGCGCCGCTGTATTGGCCCAATGGCTGAAAGGCGCTGATGCGCTGGCGCAAGCCCTCCAGCCACGCGGCAGGCGGCAATGGTGCGCCCGGCAACACCTTGAGGTCCGGCAGCGCTTGCTCCAGCGCTTCCACTCCGCACAGGCCGCAGCCGCTGGTGCCAGCCAGTTGCCGGCGCTGTTGCTTGAGGTTCCAGAAGGCACGGCTGGAGATCTGTACCTGGGCGTATTGGGCCGAGTCTGTGCCGCTCAGTTGCAGGTCGTAGATATCGCTGATGTCGCTGATGATGCCGCTGCCCAGGCTGAAACCGACGATAAAGTCTTCAAGGTCGGTGGGCGTCACCAGCATCACGGCCTGGCTGATGTCGTTATAGGCAATCGCCAACGCGACTTCCTCGGCCAGCGCGGTGCTGTCCGATTGCGTGCGGTCGAGGTTGCAATACTGATAACTCTGGCTGGCGGCGGGCGCGGGCGTTGTCAGGGCGGGCGCCGCGCGTGCTGGGCGCTGGGCGTTCATGAAGTCTAGTCACCGGCGAAGTGTTCAGAGTGAAGACTAGGCGCGACAAAGGGTCGCGTCTAATCGTCAGTACTGATCTGCCGATAGATGACGTCGATCAAGGTTCCAGCAGCGATTACTGATAAAGCGCAAAACACGCCTCGGCCAGCGCCGAACGCGGCGCACTGCGGCGCATGATCAGCCCCAGCTTGGCCAGGGTTTGCGCGTTTTCGATGGGTTGCAGCCGCAGGTGCTCGGTCAGGGCATCAAGGCCGCCGTCCAGGGGCATCACCGCACAACACAGCCCGCCGTGCACGGCCTGCAGCAACTGATGGACGGCATCGGTTTGCAGCAAGGGTTGGGGGGTCAGGCCGCGGCTGTGGAAGTTGTGGTCGATGGACTGGCGAAAGTGCATGCCGCTGGTCAGCATGCCCAGGGGCAGTTCGATCAGCGCCTCCCAGCTCAAGGGCTTTTCGCCAAAACTGAAAAACCGTTGGTCGTACAGCAGGCCCATGCGGGTTTCGTCCAGGGCCAGGGAGTCAAAGCGCTCGGCGTCCAGGCGCTCGAGGTAGGACACGCCCAAATCCAGGCGATTGCTCGCCAGTTGTTCGAGGATCTGCTCGGAACTCAGGGCCGATAGCTCAAAGCGCAGGCTGGGGTGCTGCCTGTGCAGTTGTTGCATCAAGGCCAGCGGATCGAAGCTCGACAGCGGCACCACCCCCAGGCGCAATGTCCCCACCAGGTTGCCGCGGCAGGCTGCCGCCTCGGCCTGCAGGCCGTCATAGGCTGCCAGTACCGTACGCGCCCAGGCCAGCACCCGCTCGCCAGGGGCGGTGAAGCCCTCGAAACGCTGGCCGCGATTGACCAGCGGTAGCTCCAGTTCTTCTTCCAGGCTGCGCAGGCGCATCGACAGGGTCGGCTGAGTAATGTGGCAGCGCGCGGCCGCCTGGCCGAAGTGACGGGTTTCGTCGAGGGCGATGAGGAATTTCAGCTGTTTGATGTCCATCTTCGCTCCGGGCTCTTATTCCAATGGCGGGGGGATTCTAGCGCGTTTGCGTCATTGGTCGGACTGGAACCAAGGTCTGTAAGACTGGTCTAGTCTTTGGCATCTGGAAACCCAATCCCAAGGAGAGCGCACTATGAGTCTTTTTAGCTTTATCAAAGAAGCCGGCGAGAAAATCGTTGATCTGTTGACGCCGGGTAATGCGAACGCGAGTGAGCAGTTGAAGGATCACGTTGCCAAGGTCGGCCTGGGTAATCCGAATGTGCAGACCACGGTGGACGGTGACAAGGTAACGGTCACCGGTGAAGTCGCCAGCCAGGAAGAGAAAGAGAAGATTCTGTTGGCGCTGGGCAACATTGCCGGCGTGGCTACTGTGGATGACCAAATCACCGTAGCCGGGCCGGTCGTTGTGGCTTCGCGCTTTGTTGTGGTGAAAAGCGGCGATACCCTCAGCGCGATCTCCAAGACCGTTTATGGCGATGCCAACAAGTACAACAAAATCTTCGAGGCCAACAAGCCGCTGCTGTCGCACCCGGACAAAATCTACCCAGGGCAGACACTGCGTATTCCTGAGTAAGCTTGTCCCCTTGTAGGAGCGAGCTTGCTCGCGAAGGTCGTTAACGATAACGCGGACATCCTGAATGAAAGCGCTGTCCAGACGTTTTTCGCGAGCAAGCTCGCTCCTACAACGATAATTCTGAAATCAATTCCCGGTAATCCTCGACCGCATCGAACTCCGCCGTATCCTTCGGCCCCTTGCGGCTGTCCGGCTGTTTGACCGCCAGCAAATGCCCCACGCCAAAATCCCGCGCACTGCGCAGAATCGGCAAGGTGTCGTCGATAAACAGGCTACGCGCCGGGTCGAAGTCGATATCCGCTTGCAATGCGTCCCAGAACTGCGGGTTTTCCTTGGCAAACCCATAGTCGTGGGAACTGATCAGCCGTTCGAAATACGGTGCCAGTTCAATGCGTTCCAGCTTCAACGACAGCGAATCGCGGTGGGCATTGGTGATCAGGATCACGCGTTTGCCGGCCTGTTTGATCGCCGCCAGGAAGGTATCGGCATCCGGGCGCAGGGCGATCAAGTGGGCGGTTTCCAGCTTGAGTTCGCGCACCGGGATCTTCAGTTCGGCGCTCCAGAAATCCAGGCAATACCATTGCAACTGGCCGGCGTTACGCTCGAACAGCGGCTGCAACTCCATCTCGGCCATGGCCTGGCTCACCCCGTGCAGTTCGGCATAGCGCCGGGGCAGGTGTTCCATCCAGAAGTGGTTGTCGAAATGCAGGTCGAGCAAGGTGCCGTCCATGTCCAGCAGGACGGTGTCGATATCGGACCAGGGCAATGGAGGCATGGTGGGGTCTCAAGCAGGTAAGTAAATATATCCGACACAGACAATCGGAAAAGCCACGGTATAGTAACCCGATCACGCCAAGGAGCCCTTTATGCGCCAGAAACCCACCGTCCTCGCCCGCGAAATTGTCGCCAGTAGTCGTTTGTTCCGCGTGGAGCAAGTGCAGTTGCGCTTCTCCAATGGCGTTGAGCGGACCTACGAGCGCCTGGTGGGCCGTGGCGCAGGGTACGGCGCGGTGATGATCGTGGCGATGATCGACGCTGACCACGCGCTGCTGGTGGAAGAATACTGCGGCGGCACGGATGAGTATGAACTGTCCTTGCCCAAGGGCCTGATCGAACCGGGCGAAGACGTGCTGGCGGCGGCCGACCGTGAACTCAAGGAAGAGGCGGGCTACGGCGCACGGCAGTTGGAACACTTGACCGAACTGTCCCTGTCTCCAGGCTATATGAGCCAGAAAATCCAGGTGGTGCTGGCCACCGAATTGTACGAAGAACGCCTGGAGGGCGACGAGCCCGAGCCGATGCGCGTGGACCGGGTCAACCTGCGCGAGCTTGCACAGCTGGCGCAGCACGCGCAGTTCAGCGAAGGCCGCGCCCTGGCCGCGTTGTATCTGGTGCGTGACCTGCTGACCCAGCGCGGAGCCTACCAGCCATGAGTGAATTGTTCCTCGGCCACCCTTACATTGCCCCGGTGATCGAACTGGCCCGCCAGGCCGGTGAGGTGATCCTGCCGTATTGGCGTGCCGATGTGGCCGTGACGGCCAAGGCGGATGATTCGCCGGTCACCGCCGCCGACCTGGCCGCCCATCATCTGATTCTTGACGGTCTCACCGCGCTGGATCCGAGCATCCCGGTGCTGTCGGAAGAAGACGCCGATATCGACCAGAGCGTGCGTGCCGGTTGGCAGCGCTGGTGGCTGGTAGACCCACTGGATGGCACCAAGGAATTTATCAGTGGCAGTGAAGAATTTACCGTCAACATCGCCTTGATCGAACACGGGCGTGTGGTGTTTGGTGTGGTTTCCATGCCCACCAGTGGCCGTTGCTACTTCGGTGGTGCCGGGCTTGGGGCGTGGCGCTCCGACGTGAATGCCGCGCCCCGGCAGATCCAGGTGCGGCAGAAGCCCGCCGCCGGCGAGGCGTTCACCGTAGTCGCCAGCCGTCGCCATACCAGCCCCGAACAGGAGCGCTTGCTCGACGGCTTGAGCGAAGGGCTCGGGGAGTTGAAGCTGGCCAATATCGGCAGCTCCTTGAAATTCTGCCTGTTGGCCGAAGGCAGCGCCGATTGCTATCCGCGCCTGGCACCAACCTCGCAGTGGGACACCGCCGCTGCCCAGGGCGTGCTGGAGGGCGCTGGCGGCGAAGTGCTGGAATTGAATGGCCAGCGGTTCAGCTACCCGGCGCGGGCGTCGCTGTTGAACCCGTTCTTCCTGGCCTTGCCGGCCAAGGCCGCCTGGCGCGAGCGCTTGCTGGCGCTGGCAAGGTCATAAACCGCCGCGATCAAAAATGTGGGAGCGGGCTTGCTCGCGAAAGCGGTGTATCAGCCAATACAAGTGCTGACTGATACACCGCTTTCGCGAGCAAGCCCGCTCCCACATAAGCCCTGTGCCCACATTGGTTATGTGTTGCAGGGTTTAGCGGTGCAGGACGTACTGCCCGGTAAACACCACCGCCGGCGCTTCACTGCCCTCATTCACAATCCATGTCTGCAACGCCAGCCGCGCCCGGCCGTGGCGTTGGTAGGTCGCCAAAAAGCGCTTCCATACCTTGTCCTCCGGGGCCTGGCAAATCGCCGTGGCGTCCTGGGTGACAGGCAACGGGTAGCTGATCTGCCCTTCCTGGATCACGATATGCCCGTCTTCAACCCCTTCCTCGCGCAATTGCAGATGCAGCCAGCCCCAACCCGCGAGTACGGCGCCGCAGTACAGGCTGCCGCCAAACATGGTGCTCTTGTGGTTGATATTGGCTTGCAACGGTAAGTGCAGGCGCAGTTGCCGGTCCTGCCAGTCGAGCACCTTGAGGCCCATCTCCCGGGTGAGGGGGATGTCATGGTGCAGAATCGATTCCAGGTAACGGCTATCGCGGCTCATGGCGGCCTCTTGGCGGGTGGGAAAGGTCATTCGTCATCGGCGTGGGCGTTGCCGCTGTCGGCAAAGCTCAGCCCATGCTTGCGCAGCTTGTCATGCAAGGTCTTGCGTGGCACCCCGAGGGCTTCGGCCAGGCTGCGCACAGAGCTGTGGGGGCGGCCGAGTTCGGCGGCGATCAAGGCTTTTTCAAAATGCTCGACCTGCTCGCTCAAGCCGCCGGTAGACATTGGTACGCCGGGCGCCGGGCCGTCGGGTGTGCTGTCCAGGGCCAGTTCCAGGCCGAGGGCGAAGCGTTCGGCGACGTTTTGTAACTCCCGCACGTTGCCCGGCCAGTTATGGCGCAACAGCATTGCCCGTTGGCCGGGTTGCAATTCATGCAGCGGCAAGCCATGGCGGCTACTGGCCTCGTCGGCAAAGTGCTGGAACAGCATCAAGGCATCTTCGCCACGCTCACGCAGGGGCGGAATGCGCAACGGCGCGACGTTCAGGCGGTAGTACAAGTCTGCACGGAAACGCCCCTGGTCGGCGGACTGGCGCAGGTCTTCCTTGGTGGCGGCGATGATGCGGATATCCAGCGGGATCTGCTGATTACCCCCCAGGCGCTCGACCACACGCTCCTGCAACAGGCGCAGCAACTTGACCTGCACATCCAGGCTCATGCTCTCGATTTCATCAAGGAACAACGTGCCGCCGTTGGCAAACTCGAACTTGCCGATCCGCCGTTTCTGCGCCCCGGTAAACGCCCCCGGCTCATGGCCGAACAGTTCGCTTTCCACCACGGATTCGGCCAGCGCCCCGGCGTTGATGGCAACGAAGGGCCCGGCGCGACGGTTCGACAGGTCGTGCAGGGCGCGTGCCACCACTTCCTTGCCGGCGCCGGTTTCACCGAGGATCAGCACATCGGCGCGGGTCGCCGCCAGCGCGCCAATCTGCTCGCGCAGGCGCAGCATCGGCGCCGACTGGCCCACCAAACGCGTGCTCAGTTGCTGGCGATCACTCAGGGCCAGGCGCAGGCTGCGGTTGTCCAGCACCAGCCGGCGCAGGGCCAGGGCGCGGCGTACGCTGTCGAGCAGGGCGTCGCTGGCAAAGGGTTTTTCGAGGAAGTCATAGGCGCCGGCGCGCATCGCCTGCACCGCCAGTGGCACATCGCCGTGGCCGGTGATCAGTAGCACCGGCAACTCCGGGTCCTGGCCGTGGAGTTCGGCGAGTAGCTCCAGGCCATCCATGCCGGGCATGCGAATGTCGCTGACCACCACCCCCGGCCAGTCACGTGACAGCTGCGCCGTGAGGCCGGTGGCTTCGCCAAGGGGCAGGACTTTCAGCCCGGCCAGGTCCAGGGTCTGGCACAGGGCCTGACGCAGGTGTGGATCATCGTCGATCAACACCACCTGAATCTGGTTATCGATACTCATACACTGCGGTCCTCGGACGGTTGCAGACTGACGCCAGGTGCTCCGGCGCGCAGTTTCAAGGTTATCAGTGCGCCGCCTTCCTTGTGGTTGGCGAACAACAGTTCACCCCCAAAGGCGCGCATCAGGGTGTCACAGATGGCCAGGCCCAACCCCAGGCCCTGGGTACGGGTCTTGGTGGTGTAGAACGGCTCGCCGGCGCGGCCCAGGGCTTCCATGCAGAATCCAGGCCCGTTATCGCGGATGTACAGGTTGACGCCTTGATCGGTGGATTCGGCACTCAGCCACAGTTTGCGTGGCGGGCCTTTTTCGGTGAGGGCGTCCAGGGCATTGGCCAATAGATTGCCCAGTACCTGGCGCAGGCGGGTTTCCCCGGCTTCTACCCACAGGGAGGCCTCTGGCAAGTCGCGGATCAGTTCCACTTCCATGGCCCGCCGGCGCTTGGCCAGCAACGCCAGCGCGTCGTCCAGGGCTGGTTGCAGGGCCACGCTTTCCGGGGCATGCCGATCGCGGCGGGCAAAGGCGCGCAAGTGGGCGATGATCGAGGCCATGCGCCCGGTCAGTTCGCTGATCAGCTTGAGATTGCCCCGGGCGTCATCGGTGCGCTGGTGGTCGAGGAGAATCCCGGCGTTTTCCGCGTAACTGCGGATGGCCGCCAGGGGTTGGTTGAGCTCATGGCTGATGCTCGCCGACATGGTGCCCAGCGCCGACAGTTTGCCGGCCTGTACCAGGTCATCCTGGGCGCGTACCAGTTCCTGCTGGGCATTTTCCCGCACCAGTACTTCCTGGCGCAGGCGGCGGTTGAGGCCTTCGAGGTCGCTGGTCCGTTCGGCCACGCGCATTTCCAGCTCGCGCCGGGCCTTGGCTTCAAAGGCGATGCGTTCCAGGTAATGACGACGACGCTGCATCATCAAGCCGAGCAGCAGCATTAGTACCAACAAGGTCGCGCCGCCGACCGCGACGACCGTGCGCACGGGGCGGTCGATCAGGGTACGCGGGGCCAGGATTTCCACATTCCAGCCGGTTTCGGCGATTTCGCTGGATTGGCGCAGCCAGGCACTGGAGCTGAAATTCAGGGGCTGCGGATCGCGGGTGGGGTAGGGCTGGATCGCGATGATGGCCTGGCGCTCGGCCTCGGTCAGGGGCCGGGTCGCACGAAAACGCCATTGTGGGCGTGAGGTCAGGATCACCACGCCATTGTGGTCAGTCACCAGCAGTTGCTCGGGAGTCTGGCCCCAGAGGCTTTCGGTATGGTCCAGGTCAACCTTGACCACCAGCACACCGATCACATGCTCGTCTTCGCGTACTGCGGCGGCGAAGAAATACCCGCGCTTGGCTGAGGTGGTGCCCAGGCCGAAGAAACGGCCCAGGCGCCCAGCCATGGCTTCGCTGAAATAAGGTCGAAAGGAAAAGTTGCGGCCGACGAAGCTGTCCTGTTTGTCCCAGTTCGAGGCGGCCAGGGTCTTGCCGCGGGTGTCCATCAGGTACATCACTTCCACGCCTGCCTGGGCCGCCACCTGCTTGAGCAATTGGTTGGCGGCGACCAGGTTGGTGCTGACGTGGGGCGCCGCCAGGGCGGTGCGCAGGGCCGGCAGGTCGCCGAGGATTTGCGGCAGCACCTCGTAGCGGTGCAGGGTACCCAGCAGGTTGGCGACGTACAGGTCGAGGGTCTGGCGGTTCTGCCCGGCCAGTTCGCTGCGGTAGTAGCGTTCGGCCAGATGCTCCAGCGGCCACAGCAGCGGGGCCAGGCACAAGGCCAACAGGGCGAGGCTGCGCCAGCGGGGTCTTGGTGGAAGGGGTGGAGTCATGGGAGTCATGCGCCTGTGGGTACAGGCGCATTATGCCTAGTGCTGCTGTGCAAGACACTCGCGCAATGCGTCGCGCCACTGCGGTTGGCTAACTTGCCATTGTTGTTGCAGGCGGCTGCAATCGAGGCGCGAGTTCAACGGGCGCTTGGCGGGCGTTGGGTACTCACTGGCGGGAATCCCTTCAAGCGCGGCGCAGGCCTTGCCTTCGGCCAGCAATTGCTCGCCGATGGCCTGGGCAAAGCCGAACCACGAGGTCTCGCCCTGGGCCGTCAGGTGATACACGCCCCACTCGCCGGCCTGGCCAGCCTGCCAGCGCTCGATCAGTGCGCGGGTGCTGTCGGCGATGGTCCCGGCCCAGGTCGGTGCGCCGATCTGGTCGGCGACGATGCGCATGTGGGTTTTTTCCTGGAGCAGGCGCTGCATGGTCAGCAGGAAATTCTTGCCATGGCTCGAATACACCCAACTGGTGCGCAGGATCAGGTACTGACCACCCACTGCCGCGATGGCCTGTTCGCCCGCCAGCTTGCTCATACCGTAGACGCCCAACGGGTTGGGTGCATCGTCCTCGGTGAAGGGCGCAGGCTTGCTGCCGTCGAACACGTAGTCGGTGGAGTAGTGGATCAGCGGGATGCCCAGGGCCTTGGCTTCTTCGGCCAGGACACCGGGCGCCGTGGCATTGATCGCGAAGGCGATGTCGGGCTCGTTCTCGGCCTGGTCGACAGCGGTATGCGCCGCCGCGTTGATGATCAGCCCGGGGCGATGGCTGCGGACCTGTTGGCGGATCTGTTCGGGGTTGGCCAGGTCGAGCTGGTCGCGACCGAGCACCACCAGTTCGCCCAGGCCCTGCAGCCGCTGTTGCAGCTCGCGGGAAACCTGGCCGTGTTGGCCGGTGATGAGGATTTTCAAGGGTGTACCGCTCACATTCATTTGGCTTCCCCAGCGAGGGTGAACAGGTACTGGCCATAACCAGTTTTGCCGAAGTATTTGGCCCGTTCGAGCAGATGGTCGCGGTCGATCCAGCCGTTCTCGTAGGCGATTTCTTCCAGGCAAGCCACTTTCAGGCCCTGGCGGTGCTCGATGGTCTGAACATAGATCGAGGCTTCCAGGAGGCTGTCATGTGTACCGGTATCGAGCCAGGCGAAGCCACGGCCGAAGCGTTCGACATGCAGGTCGCCACGCTTGAGGTAGGCATTGTTGACGTCGGTGATCTCCAATTCGCCCCGTGGCGATGGCTGGACGGCCTTGGCGATCTTGACCACATCGTTGTCATAGAAGTACAGGCCGGTCACGGCATAGCTGGACTTTGGCTTGGCGGGTTTTTCTTCGATGGACAGCGCGCGTCCTTCAGCGTCGAAATCAATTACGCCGAAGCGCTCCGGATCCTTGACCCAGTAGCCAAACACCGTCGCGCCGGATGGACGCTTGGCGGCGGCGCGCAGTTGCTCGCTGAAATGCTGGCCGTGGAAGATGTTGTCACCCAGGATCAGACAAACCGGGTCATTACCGATGAATGTTTCGCCGATCAGGAAGGCCTGTGCCAAGCCATCGGGCGAGGGTTGTTCGGCATAGCTGATTTGCACGCCGAACTGGCTACCGTCACCTAGCAGGTTGCGGTACTGCGGCAAGTCCACCGGTGTGGAGATCACAAGGATCTCCTTGATTCCGGCGAGCATCAGCACGGAAATCGGGTAGTAGATCATCGGTTTGTCGTACACCGGCAGCAGTTGCTTGGAAACCCCCAGGGTAATGGGGTGCAGGCGCGTCCCGGAGCCACCGGCAAGTACGATTCCCTTCATCATGCAATCAGGTCCTTCGCTTCGGTGTTACCGAGTCGTTCGCCCTGGTAACTGCCGTCCTGGACCCGACGGCACCATTCCAGGTTATCGAGGTACCACTGAACGGTCTTGCGCAGGCCGGTTTCGAAGGTTTCTTCAGGAACCCAGCCCAATTCGCGCTCGATCTTGCTGGCGTCGATGGCGTAGCGCTGGTCGTGGCCTGGGCGATCCTTGACGAAGGTGATCAGGTCGCTGAATTGGGCAACGCCGGCCGGGCGCTGTGGCGCCAGCTCTTCGAGCAGTGCACAGATGCCACGGACCACGTCGATGTTTTTCTGCTCGTTGTGCCCGCCGATATTGTAGGTCTCGCCCACCACACCTTCGGTGACCACTTTGAGCAACGCACGGGCGTGGTCTTCGACAAACAACCAGTCGCGCACTTGCAGGCCGTCGCCGTACACCGGCAGGGCTTTACCTGCCAGGGCATTGAGGATCACCAGCGGGATGAGCTTCTCTGGGAAGTGGAACGGCCCGTAGTTGTTCGAGCAGTTGGTCAGCAGCACCGGCAAGCCGTAAGTGCGCTGCCAGGCGCGGACCAGGTGGTCGGATGCCGCCTTGCTCGCGGAGTAGGGCGAGCTTGGCGCGTAAGGCGTGGTTTCGGTGAACAGATCATCCACGCCATGCAGGTCGCCATACACTTCGTCGGTGGAGATGTGATGGAAGCGGAAGGCACTCTTGGCCGGCTCTGCCAACTGTTGCCAGTAAGCGCGAGTGGCTTCCAGCAGGCTGTAGGTGCCGACGATGTTGGTCTGGATAAAGTCCGACGGGCCGTCGATGGAGCGGTCGACATGGGACTCGGCTGCCAGGTGCATGATGGCCTGGGGCTGAAAGCGTGCCAGCACTGCGCTGACGGTGGCCTGGTCGATGATATCGGCCTGGACGAATTCATAGCGGGCATTGGTCGCAATGCTGGTCAGCGACTCAAGATTGCCGGCGTAGGTCAGTTTGTCGAGGTTGAGAACTTCATGTTCAGTGTTTTGAATCAAATGGCGGATCAGTGCGGAACCGATAAAACCGGCACCACCGGTAACAAGAATACGCATGTCGGGAGGCCTTTTCCTTAGACGGACATTGAGCGAATGGGGCATAGCTTGCGGGCTTGCGATGGGCGGTGCAAGGGGCGGTGGTCAGATTGGCCCGGCTTGCGTGCTCAAAGAAGACAATCACAATGGGTTAGGGTTGCATCAAACCTATCAACAATGGCGATATAAGCGCCGGACAAAAAACCAGGGGCCGTCACATGTTGCTCGATACATTGATCCACCGCGCCAGTTTGTCGTGCCCGCAGGTCGGGCCGCAGCAGGCTTTGCAGTTGTTGGAGCAGCATTACGGCCTCAGTGGCACGCTGCAGTCCCTGGGCAGCCAGCAAGACCTCAATTACCGCGTCGACAGTGACCGTGGCCGCTTCGTCCTGAAAATCTGCCGTGGCGAGTATGCCGCCATGGAGCTGCACGCCCAGCATGCGGCCCTGGCGCACTTGCAATCCGAGGTGCGGGTGCCAGAGGTCATCAGGGCCCTCAACGGCGAGCAACTGCTGACCGTGACGGTCGCCGGGCAAACCCTGCATGTGCGTTTGCTGGACTATATCGAAGGCCAGCCGCTGACCCACCTGCCGCACCTGGGCCGTGAAGTGATCGAAGGTTTTGGCCGGCTGTGCGGGCAGATGAGCCAGGCGTTGGCCGGCTTCACCCATGCGGGCCTTGCGCGCACGCTGCAGTGGGACCCGCGCCATGCCGGGGAATTGATCAGCCATTTGTTGTCGACACTCGACAACCTGCCGCACCGCGCGGCCCTGGAACGGGTCGCCGCACAGGTCGAGCAGCGCATCCTGCCCCTGGCCGATCAATTGCCCTGGCAAGCCGTGCATATGGATATCACCGACGACAATGTGGTCTGGCAGCGCGATGCCCAGCGGCATTGGCAGGTGCAGGGCGTTATCGATTTCGGCGACCTGGTGCACACCTGGCGGATTGCCGACCTGTCGGTGACCTGCGCCGCGTTACTGCACCACGCCGAGGGCGACCCGTTCGCGATCCTGCCGGCGATCCAGGCCTGTCACGCCCTGACGCCCCTGCAGCCGCAAGAATTGCAGGCGCTGTGGCCCCTGATCGTGGCCCGCGCGGCGGTGTTGGTGTTGAGCAGTGAAAAGCAGCAGCGCCTGGACCCGGATAACACCTACCTGTTGAAGAATGCCGAGCACGAGTGGGAAATCTTCCAGGTTGCCACCTCGGTGCCATTTGAGTTGATGGAGTCGGCGATCCTGGCTTGCGTCGGTGCTACCCCGTCGTTCACGGCCAGCGAAGACTTTGCCCCGCTGCTGCCGGGCCTGGTGGGACGCGAGTTCGCGCTGGTCGACCTGGGCGTGCTCAGCCCGCATTTTGAAGCAGGTAATTGGGAAGCCCCTGGCATCGATCAGCAACTATTGCAGCAAGCGGCGGCGGCCCATGGCTTGGCGGCCAGCCGTTATGGCCAATATCGCCTGTCCCGCACGCGCCCCGATTGCGCGGTCGAACCCGATACCTTCGCGCTGCATGTGGAACTGCATGCGCCTGCGGGTACGGTCGTACAAGCGCCGTTTGCTGGCACCCTGCGGCGCACTGCCGATGGCGGCCTGTGTCTGCACAGTGCGCAACTGAATATATGGCTGTGGGGGGTTGAGCCGACGTTGCAAGCCGGTGCCGCGGTGCTCAAGGGCCAGGTCCTGGGTGAGGCTGGCGGGCTATTGGCGGTGCAACTGTGCCGCGTCGACCTTGAGCCACCGTTGTTCTGCACGCCATCGCGCGCTGCGGCATGGCAGGCGTTGTGCCCCTCGCCGGCGACGCTGCTGGGTCTTGCCTGCGACGCCGAGCCGGAGCTGGATCCACACGCCTTGCTGGCCCGGCGCGATGCCAGCTTTGCGCGCTCGCAGAAGCATTATTACGTTGATCCGCCGCGCATCGAACGCGGTTGGCGCAATCATCTGATCGACATGCAGGGCCGTTCCTATCTGGACATGCTCAACAATGTCGCGGTGCTGGGCCACGGCCATCCGCGCATGGCACAGGTGGCGGCACGGCAGTGGTCGTTGCTCAACACCAACTCACGCTTTCACTACGCCGCGATTGCCGAGTTCTCCGAGCGCTTGCTGGCCCTGGCCCCGGATTCCATGGACCGCGTATTCCTGGTCAACAGTGGCACCGAAGCCAACGACCTGGCGATCCGCCTGGCCTGGGCCTACAGCGGCGGGCGCGACATGCTCAGCGTGCTGGAGGCTTACCACGGGTGGTCGGTGGCGGCCGATGCGGTGTCCACTTCGATTGCCGACAACCCCCAGGCCTTGAGCAGCCGGCCAGACTGGGTGCATCCGGTGACCGCGCCCAATACCTATCGTGGCCAATTCCGTGGCCCGCACAGTGCGCCGGATTATGTGCGCAGCGTCGAGCACAACCTGGCGAAGATCGCGGCCAGCCAGCGCCAACTGGCGGGTTTTATCTGCGAGCCAGTGTATGGCAATGCCGGCGGTATTTCCTTGCCGCCGGGCTACCTGCAGCAGGTGTACGCCCTGGTCCGCGCCCAGGGCGGGGTATGTATTGCCGATGAAGTGCAGGTCGGCTACGGACGCATGGGCCATTTCTTCTGGGGCTTTGAAGAGCAGGGCGTGGTGCCGGACATCATCACCATGGCCAAGGGCATGGGCAACGGCCAGCCCCTGGGCGCGGTGATTACCCGCCGGGAAATCGCCGAAGCGCTGAAGGCCGAAGGGTATTTCTTCTCGTCCTCAGGCGGCAGCCCGGTCAGTTGCCGGATTGGCCTGGCGGTGCTGGATGTGATGGAGCAAGAAAAACTCTGGGAAAACGCCCAGGTGGTCGGCGCGCATTTCAAGGCGCGGCTGCAAGCGTTGATCGAGCGCCATCCCCTGGTGGGAGCGGTGCATGGCTCGGGCTTCTATCTGGGGTTGGAGTTGGTGCGGGATCGGCAGACGCTGGAGCCGGCCACCGAAGAGACCGCGCGGTTGTGCGATCGTCTACGTGAACTGGGGATTTTCATGCAACCGACCGGGGACTATCTGAATATCCTCAAGATCAAGCCGCCGATGGTCACGTCTAAACGCAGTGTGGATTTCTTTGTCGACATGTTGTCGAAGGTGTTGGATGAAGGGTTGTAGACACCTTTCTATGAGTTGAAATGAGATCACCACTGTGGGAGCGGGCTTGCTCGCGAAAGCGGTGTATCAGTGACAGATTTGTAGACAGGCACACCGCTTTCGCGAGCAAGCCCGCTCCCACAAGGGCGGATGGTGTTTTCAGACTTTAACCCGATTGTTATCGGGAATATTTCGCTTTTTTTCGATGGGTGGAGATCTGCAAGCTTTAAAAGCCGATTTTTATCCGCTATAAAGTCGCCCAGCATTCCCCTTTCTGTCATCGGCCCCAGTTATCCTGGCCGCTGACCACCGCCCAGGAGATGATTCATGAGCCGTATCGTTACCGTCGCCGCTACCCAGATGGCTTGTTCCTGGGACCTCGAAGCCAACATCGAGACCGCTGAGAAGCTGGTCCGTGAGGCCGCCGCCAAAGGCGCGCAGATCATCCTGATCCAGGAACTGTTCGAAAGCCCTTACTTCTGCCAGAAGCCAAACCCGGACTATCTGCAACTGGCAACCCCGGTTGCAGAAAACGTGGCCATCAAGCACTTCCAGAAAATCGCCAAGGAACTGCAAGTCGTCCTGCCGATCAGCTTTTTCGAGCTGGCCGGTCGTGCGCGTTTCAACAGCATCGCGATCATCGATGCCGACGGCTCCAACCTCGGGATTTATCGTAAAAGCCACATCCCGGATGGCCCTGGCTACCACGAAAAGTACTACTTCAACCCGGGCGATACCGGCTTCAAAGTGTGGAACACCCGCTACGCAAAAATCGGCGTGGGCATCTGCTGGGACCAGTGGTTCCCGGAATGCGCCCGCAGCATGGCGCTGCAAGGCGCGGAAATCCTGTTCTACCCGACCGCCATCGGCAGCGAGCCGCACGACAAGACCATCTCGTCCCGCGACCACTGGCAGCGTGTGCAACAAGGCCATGCCGGCGCCAACCTGATGCCGCTGATCGCCAGCAACCGCATCGGCAACGAAGAGCAGGACGGCTACGACATTACCTTCTACGGCTCGTCGTTCATTGCCAACCAGTTCGGTGAGAAGGTCGAAGAACTCAACGAAACCGAAGAAGGCATCCTGGTGCACAGCTTCGACCTCGATGAACTGGAGCACATCCGCAGTGCGTGGGGCTCGTTCCGTGATCGCCGGCCGAACCTGTACGGCGCGCTCAAGACCCTCGACGGTTCCCTGGAGTCCTGATCGCCATGACCACTTTGCACAGCACGCCTCGCGCTGACGGCTTCTATATGCCAGCCGAGTGGGCACCCCAGACCCAGGCCTGGATGATCTGGCCCGAGCGCCCGGACAACTGGCGCCTGGGCGGCAAACCGGCACAGGCGGCCCATGTGGCGGTTGCCAAGGCCATTGCGCGCTTTGAGCCGGTGACGGTCGCGGTTTCGGCCGGCCAGTACGAAAACGCCCGGGCGCGCCTGGATGTGCCGAATATTCGCGTGGTGGAGATGTCCAGCGACGACGCGTGGGTACGCGACAGCGGGCCGACCTTCGTGATCAATGACCAGAGTGAAGTCCGTGGCGTGAATTGGGACTTCAATGCCTGGGGCGGGTTTGACGGTGGCTTGTATGCGCCGTGGAACCGCGACTCCCAGGTGGGCGGCAAGATCCTGGAGATCGAGCGCAGCCAGCGTTATCGCACTGAGGGGTTTGTGCTCGAAGGCGGGTCGATTCACGTCGATGGCGAAGGCACGCTGATCACCACCGAGGAATGCCTGCTCAACCGCAATCGCAACCCGCATCTGGGCCGTGAAGAAATCGAAGCGGTACTCAGCGCCAACCTGGCGGTGGATAAAATCATCTGGTTGCCCGACGGTCTGTTCAACGACGAAACCGACGGCCATGTGGATAACTTCTGCTGCTACGTGCGCCCGGGTGAAGTGCTGCTGGCCTGGACTGACGACCCGCAAGACCCGAACTATGCGCGCTGCCATGCTGCCATGGACGTGCTGCAAAACAGCACTGACGCCAAGGGCCGCGCATTTATTGTGCATAAAATGCCGATCCCGGGGCCGCTGTACGCCACTGAGCAAGAATGCGCCGGGGTCGACCCGGTGGACGGTTCCCAGGAGCGTAATCCGACCGTGCGTTTGGCCGGTTCCTACGTCAACTTCCTGATCGTCAACGGCGGCATTATTGCGCCGAGTTTTGATGATCCGCTGGACAGCCGTGCCCAGGAAATCCTCCAGGGGCTGTTCCCGCAACATGAAGTGGTGATGGTGCCAGGCCGTGAACTGTTACTGGGTGGCGGCAATATCCACTGCCTGACCCAACAACAGCCAGCACCGCACAAAAACTGAGTGCAGTTGTAACAGGCAATTTCGCCGTACGGCGACTGATCGCCGGCAGATGCGCCGGGCAGTAACAGCAAGCCCATGGCCCGTGAGGGTCGTGGGCTTTTTTGTGTCTGGTGCCAGATAAACCGGGGTTATTGGCACAGCTCTTGTATCGACGCTGTGACAGTGATCGGGGTTTGTGACTGCGCAGTTCTGTCATAAACCTTGAGTAAGTTAGCCGCTCAAGCAGTAGGAGAGAGCGCTGAAATGAACGCCGATATCAACCTGGTCTATAAACGCGCGTCCCATCCCCTGGCAGTGCGGGGCGACGCGATTCACGCGCTGGCACTCTGGTTGAAGGCAAACGGCTCGCGCCGGATCAGGCAGGCTGATTCGCGCAGGGTGATGAGTGAGCGTTACCCGGTGGGGTTGTTCAGCGAGGATGAAGTGCAGGTGCTGTGCGACTTGATCCAGGACTGACGGACGCTGATATCCAAATGTGGGAGCTGGCCCGCTTTTATCAAAAATAAAATAAGTCATTGATTCAAAAAATGACCGTATTTTTGTGGCGAGCGGGCTTGCCCCGCGTCGGGCGCATAGCGCCCCCAACGAAAGACGAATGCGTGCGCAGAGGCTGGTTTTGGGGCTGCTGCGCAGCCCAACGCGGGGCAAGCCCGCTCGCCACTAAGGGGCCAGTTTGCTGCGCGACAGCGCCATGTCGAATCTCACATGAATCGTGTGTACCAGTGGCGTTGGGCGAGGGTTAGAAGTTGTACGTCCCCGTCACCACCAGGCTGCGCGGGTCGCCAAACTGGATCTGGTTGGCGCTGGTCGCCGACGCGTAGTACGTCTTGTCGCTGATGTTGTTCAGCGCCGCCTTCACATCCCATTCCTTCTGCCGGAAGCCCGCCAGGGCGTCCCAGCGGCCATAGCCGGGCAGCATCACGGTATTGGCGTTATCGGCATAACGATCGCCCACCAGGGTCAGGCCGGTTTCGGCGTACCAGCCCATTTCCGGTTTCCAGGTCACGAACAGGCTGGCGTTGCGCTTGGCCACGTCGCTGATGCGCTTGCCTTCAAAGCCGTTGTTGTCTTTCACCACCTTGGCATCCTGTACGCCGACGCCGCCGCGTACATACCAGTTGCCGACGATTTTGCCGGTGGTGGTCAGCTCGATACCACGGGAGCGTTGTATGCCGCTGAGCAGGGTGATCAGCGGGTTCTCCGGGTCACGGGTGCGGCGGTTGTACAGTTCCAGTTCATACACGGCGAGGGTGGTGCTCAGGCGGTCGTCGAGCCAGTCGCTCTTGACCCCGATTTCTTTTTGCTTGGTCAGCTCGGGGCTCAGGTCGTTGGCATTGCCCGGCGCATTCGGGGTGATGCCGATCAGGCCGCCGCCGGTGGGGGAAAACGTCTTGCTCCACGACGCGTAGAACGAATGGTTCTCCACCGGCGTCCACACCACGCCCAGCCGTGGGCTGGTGTTGTGGCTGTCGACGGGTTGCCGGATATTGCTGATCTTATTGGTGGTTTCTACTTCAAAACGGTCGTAGCGCAGACCGGCGAGGACTTGCCACTGATCGTTCAGGCGCAGTTGGTCCTGCACATACAGCCCCTGGCTTTCGACTTCGGTGTGGTTGTTGCTGGAGATCCTCATCGGCCCGGTATGGCTCAGGTGCCGGTTGGGGTGGTTCAGATCAAGGCCGGGCACGGTTGCCGTTACCGCGCTGTACAGCTTCGGATCACGGCGCTGGCTGCCCAATTCCACACCGCTCAGCAGGCGGTGTTCCAGGCCAAAGGTGTTGAAGCCGCCTTCGAGCTCGACGTTATTGAATACGTT
Organism: Pseudomonas sp. DTU12.1; assembly: GCF_009873475.1. NCBI lineage: Bacteria > Pseudomonadati > Pseudomonadota > Gammaproteobacteria > Pseudomonadales > Pseudomonadaceae > Pseudomonas > Pseudomonas sp. DTU12.1. The sequence goes on from NZ_CP045254.1 coordinate 503,916, forward strand.
GCGCGTCCTCAGGTCCTGCTGCCAGCGCTGGCGCCCGACGGTGTTGGTCTTGGGGTCGTAGCCGGTCAGGTAGGTGTTGTCGAAGTCACTGTCGAGCTTGAACACGCCCAGGGTGTGGCGCAGTTGCCAACTGTCGTTGAGCTCATAGGCGAGCTTGGAGCGCAGGGATTGGGTGGTGTCGTCGATGTAGTCGCGCGGGTCGCCGTAGGTGGTGTCGCGGCTCACATCGGCCGGGCGTCCACGCACGCCAGGGATGCCACGGTCCGGGGTGCGGTCGTAGCGGCTGTATTCGTATTGCACCAGCCAGTTCAGTTGCGGGGTCAGTTGCCAGCTTATCGACGGCGCGAACAGTTTGCGGTTGCCGCTGATATCGTCGCGGAAACTGTCGGTGTCCTCGTTACCCATGTTCAGGCGCAGGCTGATGTTCTCGCTAGGGTCGGCGCTCAAGTCGGTGTACAGGCTGCGCAACCCGTTGGTGCCGCCCTGGGCCTCGATACTGGAAGCACGCCCGGCCTGGGGCAGCTTGCTGACGCGGTTGACGATCCCACCCTGGCCGCCACGCCCGTACAACACTGCGGCGGGGCCCTTGAGCACGTCGATGCGCTCGATATTGTGCAGGTCGCGCACGTACTGGCTGTCGTCACGGATGCCATCGAGGTAGAAGTCGCTGCTGGCCTCGAAGCCGCGGATGCGCAAACTGTCGAAGCGCGTATCGGCGCCGCTGCTGACGTTGGGGATACCGCTCAAGGCCTGGCCCAGGTCGTTGGTGCCGTAGGCGCGCAGGTTCTCGGTCTTTACCGAATCAATCGCCTGGGGCACGTAGCGCACCGGCGTATTGGTACGCGTGGCGGTGTTGGAGTCTTTGACGCGAGGGTCGTCGTCGTCCGCTTCGGCGCTGATCGAGGTGGCGGGCAGTGTGGTTGCGGCGCAGGCAAATCCGGCGCACAGCAGTGCAGAAAGCCCAAGGGTCATGGGCGTCAGGCGTGGGGCAGGCATCTAGGGGCGCATCCGTAAGAGGGAGGGAAAATAACGCGCGAATGATAATGCTTGCTATTTGCGCGCGTGATTTATTCTTGCGCTGTCCGCTCGGGTATTTGTATCAAGATGTGTCTTGTAGGGAATTTTACGCCACATTGGAAATTGCGTTACCCACCAGCGGCTTATTCACCGTATGAATCGGGCGAGCGTATATATGGCGTAAATAATGGCTAAATAATATCGCTTAGACTTTTTTTGCCTAAATACAGACGATTCACTAAATTGACATGCGGTTGAGGGCGCGGATAGGATTCGCCTCAACGCCTGTGGCTAACCGCCATGACTTCTCTATAAAAAAAGGCCCGCGGCATATTCGGTCGTCCGCGGGCCTTTTTTTATCCGGGGAAAGTCGATACCAAAAAAGCCAAATGGAGCCAGGTGTCACAGCGCGTACTCAACCAGTAATAAGGAATAAAAAAATGTTGAATAAACGGATGGGTCTGCTTGCTCTGGGGATTTTGAGCGCTACTCAGGCAATGGCAAACGACCAGGAGCAATCCAAAGGCTTCGTGGAAGACAGTCACCTGAACATCGCGGCGCGTAATGCGTATATCAGCCGCGATTACAAAGACGGTGGTCAAGATAAAGCCGAGTGGGGCCAAGGCTTCATCGGTAAGTTCGAGTCCGGCTTCACCCAAGGCACCGTCGGTGTGGGTGTGGACGTGATCGGCCAATACGCCATCCGTCTGGACGGTGGTAAAGGTCGCAGCGGCGCTGGCGGTATCAACTTCTTCAAGCAAGGCGACAGCGGCGCAGCACCACACGACCTGGCCAAGGGCGGCGCAGCCGTCAAGGCACGCATCTCCAACACTGTGCTGAAGTACGGTGACCAGATGCCAGCCGTGCCGGTCCTGCAGTACGACAACTCCCGTCTATTGTCGGAAACCTACACCGGTACCTCGATCGTCTCCAAAGAGATCAAAGGTCTGGAGCTGCAAGGTGGTTACTTCACCAAGGAAGCCCAAAAAGGCGCCGAAGGCACCGACAGCGGCAACCTGAAAAACATCGCCTACCTGGGCGGTAGCTACAAGTTCACCGAAAGCCTGTCGGCCGCGCTGTACGCATCCGACATGGAAGACGTGCTGAAGAAGCAATACGTCAACGTCAACTACGTGCTGGCCCTGCCACAAGAGCAGTCGCTGACTTTTGACTTCAACGGCTACAAGACCAAGCTGGACAAGAGCTTCGCCCAGCTGACTCAAGGTGATGCTAGCGCTCGCGACAACAAAATCTGGAGCCTGGGCGCCACTTGGGCCTTCGGTCCGCACAGCCTGACCCTGGCTCACCAGCGCAGCTCCGGTGACACTGGCTACATGTACGGCGGCTATCGCAACAACACCCGTGGCAGCGGTATCGGCGACGGTGGTAATACCATCCTGCTGGCCAACTCCTACTGGTCTGACTTCAACGCTAAAGACGAGCGCTCCTGGCAGGTCGGCTACGGCATTGACTTCACCACCTTCGGTGTACCGGGCCTGAGCTACAACATCGCTTACGTGCGCGGCACCAACATCGACGACGGTAGCAACCGTGGCGATGGCACCGAGCGTGAAATCTTCAACCAGTTCAAGTACGTGGTACAGAGCGGCCCGGCTAAAGACCTGAGCCTGCGTGCCCGCGCTTCCTGGTTGCGTGTTTCGACCAACGCCAACAACTACAACGTTGGTGGTAACGAAATCCGTCTGTTCGCCGACTACCCGATCAACGTGTTCTAAGATCGAGCGTCGTGCCTGATACCAGGCAATAAAAAACCCCGACTTGTCGGGGTTTTTTTATACCTGCCTGAAACCCTACGCCTTGACCTGCACCAGCTTCTGGCAGTTGGCCTTGCGCGCCGGGTACTGCCCGCATTTGCGCAGCACGCTCTGCACCTGCTGGGTGTTTTGCAGTTGCTGGTTGGCCAGCAGCTTCTCGGTGATAAACAACTCTTCCGAGCCCAGGTTGCGTTCGGCCTTGTCGATCATGGCCAGCGCGGCCTTGCCGTCGCCGCGCTTGAGGTAGTAGCTGATCATCAAGTCATAGGTCGAAGGCCCGGCCAGGGACCAGTCCTTGATCGCCTGCAACTCCTTGAGCGCATCGGCGTTCCGACCCTGGGCCAGGCGTACGGCGTAGGCGGTGCGACGGATGTTCGGCTGATCCTTGACCGGTGAACTCAAGGCGCGCCGGATAAAGGCATCGGCCTCGGGCACTTTGTTTTTTGCCAGGGCGGCGGTGGCGGCGTACGCATCCTTGTAGCCTTGCATGGCCTTGGCCACGGGCGCGGCGTCACGCACCTTTGGCCAGCTCGTGGTATTGACCCGGGCGCGGCGTTCCTTGCGGTACTCGCGTTGCAGGTATTGGCGCAGCTCGGTGTCACGGTCGATGGCGGACATGTGGGAGCGGTTGAAGTAATCGGTGGTGGCGGTGATGGTGTTGGTCAGGCCGTCTTTGACCAGCACGTCCAGCTCCTTGGTAAAGCGGTCGAGGTTGAACTGCTGTAATGAGTCTTGCATCGCGTCCTTGCGGGCGGTGAGAAAGCCCGTCAGCAATGGTTTCTGCTTGCCCTGGAAATCATTCAGGCGCTCCAGGCTGTGGGTCGCCGCGCGTGGGGCGTAGCCGGCCCGGATCATCAGGTCGGTGCCGAGCAAATCTGCCTGGTCTTCCTGGCTGCGGCCCCAGGCGGTGCTCCAGACGTTGTCGGAAAAACTGTTGGCCAGCGAGGTATACAGCACGGTGTTGCCGATGGTTTTTTGCGTGCCGGCCGGGTCCTTGCTGAACAGTTTCATGGTGCCCGAACTGCGATCCACCCCGGTGTTGGCCGCCACGGTTGCCAGGGCCACAGTGGAGGCTACGGTGGTGAACATGTCCTTCTGCTGCTTGAAGGCGGCGGCGCGGTCATGGTGATGCAGCAGCACATGGCTCATCTCGTGGCCGAGCATGGCGGCGATTTCATCTTCGCTGCCGACGTTTTCCAGCATGCCCAGGGGCACGAAGATATTGCCGTACGGGTCCGCCGACGGCCCGAAGCTGTAGCTGTCGGTGATCTTCACCTGCAGCAGCGGCAACTGCCCTGGCCAGCCCTTGGACAGGCGCGTGACGATGCCCTGCAAGTACACCTGCAACATCGGGATATCCGCCAGGTTCTGCTGGCGCGCCTCGGCGGCGGGTACGGTACGACCGTCGTAACTCAAGCGTTGCTGGCCCGCGCGTTGCGGGTCGAGCTTGTAGTACTGGCGCACGTCGGCGTTATCCACATAGTGGCCTTCGACGCGTGACTGGGTCGATGGCCCCACCAGGTTCAGAAACGCCTGGTCTGCACCTTTCAAGGTGGCGCAGCCGCTGAGCAATGCACTGGCCAGCAATAGATATCCCTTCACCGCGGTACTCCCTTATTGATTGCAGCCGGCGCCGTAGCTGAGCGTGGAATTGTTGTGTGTGTCCTTGGCCAGGCTTTGGGGCATTAGCTGGCACGGCAGTTCGGTTTTGTGAAATGGCGGCTCGATACGCACGTCGCCGGTGTCCAGCCAGACTTTCTGCCCTGCCAATTCCACCTGGATCAGCTCCAGCGCCTGGTTGAGCTGCAACACCGGAAGAGGTTGCTTGGGTGCGTCTTTGCGCGCGATTTCCCGCTGCACTTTGCCTTGCTCGTCCACCACCTCCACCGGGTCGGCCAGGAACTCCTTGATGAGATGGGTTTCGGCCAGCACGCCCTGGCTGTAAAGCGCGGCGAGTAACACGATGAGGATCTTGTTCATCCTTGGTTTCCTTGAGTGAGACGACATGGCGGCACCCTTCAGCGGCCACGGTCGAAGAAGGCTTCGATCCGCTCGCTGAACAGCGCCAATGACAACAAAACAATCCCCAGTACGTTGACCAGGGTGATGTGGTTCAGATAGAGCACCCCGCACACCACCAGCAGCATCAGCATCACCAAACCCCACGACGGATAGGGCGAGGTGAAGAAGCGGATTTCCTGCCTGCGCCAGCGAGTCCAGGTATGCAGGCCGGCCAGACGCCGGGCATGCAGGGCCTTGAGCACGATAATCAGCGCCAGCAGCCCAAGCTCCAGCACGTCCACCCAGTGCAGGTTCCAACCGGGGAAATTGGCCGGCTCGCGCTCGTAATCCATGCCCTTGTTGATCAGGTTGTCCAAGGCCATGGCATGCAGGTAAACCCCAGGAATCAGGCCATGCACGGGTGACTGCACCACGTCGCCGGTGGAGGTGATGCTGGCCCCGACCATCACCAGCCGATCGCGCAGCAACTCGGCCACCAGCGCCTGATCCTGCGGCGAACTGACCTCCAGGTCGCTGGCCGACAAGGTCAGGCTATAAGGGCAGCGGGCCTGGGCTGAGTCGTCCAGTTTCCAGAACACCGCCTGGAGCAACTGCGCCACCCAATCCAGTACAAAGTTGCGCGGCGCTGCGCAGTGGCGAATATCGGCGATCTGTGCCTGCTCGGGCGCCAGCTTCAAGCCCCACTGCACGGCGATTGGCTGCAAGCGTGAGGCCGCCTCGGCATCTTCGGGCAGACCCGTGCAGGGAGCGTCCTTGCAGAATTGGCGGTACATCGCCAAGGCCGGGGTTTCCATCACCCCCAGCGCGGTCGGCATTGCCAGCGGGTACTTGTCGTCCACACCGTCCCACACCACCAGCCCCGGCTGGCTGAATGCGGCAAATTGTTCGAGGGTATTGGCTTGGCCCTTTTCGCCACGCGTCACCCCGGTATTGGCCAGCAACAAGGGAATGCCCCGGCGCTGATAGCGCTCGAACACATTCGCCAACAACTGACTGCCCCGCGTCGGGTCACCGAGGGAGTGATCGTGGCTGTACAGCAAATCCACAAACACCGCCTTGGGTTTGTAGGCCAGCAAGCGTTTGAACAACTTGCTCTGCTCGTTGTACGGCATCGGCCACGAGGTGTTGTTACGCATCAAGTAGGCGTCATCGACCAACACCACGGTGATGTGTTGCTGGCCGGTGCTGGGGTACTTGCTGGAAGACATCCGGTTGAGCCACTGGGCGGATGCCTTGTCACTGGAACTGGCCAGGCCGAAGGGGTCGAGCACCGCCAGCAACACGATAAAAATCGCGAGCAAATAGCGTCGGGGATTGAAAAGCGGGGGGTTCTTCGACATCCATGTCTCGATATAAAGCGGCGGGTGCTGTCAGGGGCAGGGTTTCCCGCGTGAATGCAGCGAATGCATGGGTTTTAAAGGACGGGGAGGGGGGTGTCAATTAGAAATATGGCTAAGTGCCATCTGGTGTGTCCGGCGGCGGTCCAGGCAGCGTGATGTGATGCCTGGACGCAGAGCTCTTGTTAGCCGGTCAGAAGTTCCAGCGGGTGGACAGCATCACATTGCGTGGGTCGCCGTAGTACGCCGAGTTGTAGAAACCAATGTTGGTGTAGTACGTCTTGTCGAAGATGTTGTTGACGTTCAGTGAGGCCGACACCGTGTCGGTGATCTGGTAGCGCGCCATTACGTCCACCAGCCAGAGCGGTTCCTGGGAGAACTTCTCGGTGGTGCCTTTGCCGTAGTTACTGAGCATCTTCCAGCCAGTACCTTGCCAGCGTACGCCGCTGCCCAGGGTGAGCTTGTCCAGTGGGCCCTTGAGCTTATAGCTGGTGTAGAGATTGACCTGGTCTTCCGGCTCCCAGGTAGAAACCTTTTCCCCCGCCTGATCGCGCATGATCTTGTGGGTATAGCCGGCCTGCAATTGCCAGCCAGGGCTCAGTTCACCGGACACTTCCGCTTCCCAGCCCTTGGTCTTGGCTTTGATCCCTTTGGAGGCGTAGTCGAGCCCAGGGTAGCTGCCGCCGATATAGTCATCGTCATCCACCGCACGGTTTTCTTCATGCACCTGGAAGTACGCAAGGCTTGCGTTCAAGCGGCCATTGAAGAACTCGCCCTTGAGACCGACCTCGTAGTTCTTGCCTTCATCGGGTTCGATGGGCTTGTTGGTCCTGTCGCGGTAGTCGTCTTGTGGCAGGTAGATTTCGGTATAGCTGGCGTAGGCCGAGAGATAGTCGTTGAGGTCATAGACCGCGCCGACATAGGGCACCACCTTGCCGGTGTCCTTCACCTGGCTGGTGCCGCTGACCTCATAGTTGTTGACCCGGGTACCGAGCATCAGCGTCAGGTCATCCATCAGGCTAAAGCGCCCGGTGATGTAGCTGGCGCTCTGGCGGGTCAGTTCATCGTTACGCTTGGTTTGCGGGCCCCAGTCCGGTCGGGGGGCATCGCCGTCCCAGTTGAAGTAGTCGTGGCTATTGTTGAAGTTGGTGGCGTTGGTGTAATCCCGGCCCAGCCAGCGGGAACGGGACACCGAGGTGCCGAGCACCAGCTCATGCTCACGTCCAAACAGGCTGAAGGGCCCTGTGGCGTAAAGGTCGCCGGTGTCGCTGGTGGTTTCACCGGTGTATTTGCGGGTCAGCATCATCGCCTTGCCCGTATTGACATCGGGTGACAGCAAGGCCGCCAGCGGTGCGTCGTAGCCGTTGATCTGGTGATTGTATTGCGCCTTGGCCACCCAGCCGTTTTCAAAGCTGTGCTCCAGGGTGGCGAACACAGTGCGCGTGTACTGTTCCCACTTACTGAACTTGGCACCGTTGTTGAACGAGCGCGAGGTGTTGATACGGTTGCCCGCCGAGTCATACAGCGAGGCAGATCCGGACCAGCTAGAACCTTGCGGGTCGCTGTCTTGATAGTCACCACCAACCGTCAGCAAGGTGTCCGGCGACAGATCGAACTCAAGAATCCCGTAATACACGTTGGTCTTGCGCTGGTAGTGATCCAGGAACGTATGTTTGTCCTGATAGGCGGCAACCGCTCGGCCACGGACATTGCCGGTCTCGGTCAGCGGGCCGCTGATATCGATTTCCGAGCGATAGTTGTCCCACGAGCCTGCACCCAGATCGATATAGCCTTTGAACGCCGAGGTCGGCTTTTTGCGCACCATATTGATCGTGCCCCCCGATCCGCCCGCACCGGTGAGCAGGCCGGTGGCGCCCTTGAGGATCTCCACGCGGTCGTACATCACCGTATCGGTCAGCGTATGGCCGGACGAATACTGGGCATCCTGCAGGATCGGAATGCCGTCGTACTGGAAGTTCTGGATGGCAAACCCACGCGAGAAGTAAGCGGTGCGCTCGCTGTCGTAAGTGGCGACGGTGATGCCTGGTGTATAGCGCATCACGTCGTCGATGGATTTGAGGCTGAAATCATCCATGGCCTGGCGGGTGACCACAGAAATCGACTGCGGCGTTTGGCGAGGCGTCAGGACCAAGCGAGTCGCCGTCGCGATGGTGCCAGGGGTATATGACCCGGAGTCTTCAGTCACCGTCCCCAACTGGTTGGCGGTGACTTGGGTCGCACCCAGTTCCAGCGCGGCCTGCGCCGTGGCGGTGACCAGAACATACCCGCCGTTGCTCTGGCGCTGGGCCTGCAAGCCGCTGTTGGCGAGCAGCCGGGCCAGGCCTTCCTCGACGCTGTACGCGCCTTGCAACCCGCCGGTGGTGAGGTGGCGAGCCTGCTCGGTATCGAACGAAATAGTCACCCCAGCTTGCACACCAAATTGGCTGAGGGCCTTGCCCAGCGGGCCGGCGGCGATCGCGTAAGGCGCCGTGCTTTGGGCCATTGCCTGCGTCGGCAGGAGCGCCATTGCCGGCAGGCTTGCGAGGGTCAAGCCAAACAGCGCCAGGCGAACCGCACGTGTCAATGAAGTCCTGGCGTAGAGAGGAAGCGGGGGCATCGGATGATCCTTCCGTTGAGCTGGCAGAGAGCCGCTGTTATCGCGGCTTGTGTCATTGACGGATGAGAATCGGAATCAGCAAGGTAGCAGCCAAACAAATTTGCGCGGGCAATCAGGCCGGTTCGATACTGGCCCAATATCGCGTCAGATAACGCACCTTCACCGGTAGGGTTTTACTCAGGTTTTCCAGGACCGTATCCGTGTCGTCGATACGGAACGCACCTGAGATGCTCAGGTTTTGCACGCCAGCAGCGCAGCGCAGCACGCCAGGGCGATAGCGGCTCAACTCCTCGATAAAGTCACCCAGGCGCCAGTCGTCCACGCTCAACATACCTTGCACCCAGGCGGTCGAACCGGTTGGCAGCGGGTGAGGAGGGGAGACCGCATGGCGATCAAAAGTGACTTGTTGCCCGGCTTCGAGGCGCAATGGCTGGTGGTCATGGTTACCTGGCGTGACCTCGACCGCGTCCTGCAGAACGCCCACCTGCGTTTGCCCTGCCAGCGGGCGAACGCTGAAGCGGGTGCCGAGGGCACGCACGCTGCCATCAGTGGTGTACACAATAAATGGGCGGTGGGCGGGATCCTTGGCGGTCTGGATAAGAATCTCGCCACGGTACAGCTCGATCCGCCGCTGCCTGGCGTCGAAGTGGATATCCAGTGCCGTGTCGGCGTTCATTTCCAATTGCGACCCATCGTCCAGGCGGACCGAGCGCCGTTCGCCCAGGCGGGTGCGTTGCTGGGCGAGCATCGAGCGATATGGCACCTGCTCCACCGCCAGCCAGCTACAGCCGCCAACGGCCACCAGCATGCCGAGTATTTTCAGCACGTCACGGCGCTGTGCCTGGGCGGCGCCAAGGCTCGACAGGGCCGCTTGTCGAGGCATCTTTGCCCATTGTTGCTGCAACATTTCGACCCGGGCCCACGCCGCCGCGTGCTGTGGATTGGCATCTACCCATGCTTGCCAGGCCTGGGTCTGCGCTTCGCTGCCGCTGCCGTCGTTGAGCTGTACATACCAGGTTGCGGCGGCTTCCAGTGTCTTGAGGTCGACTGTGGCAGGCATCAAGGTTCGACCAGCAACAGGCAGCGCGTCATGGCCCGGATCAGATGGTTTTTGACCGTCGTCACCGACACGCCGAAGCGTTCAGCAGCGGCAACGTAACTCAGGCCTTCAAGCTGCACGGCGAGGAAAATCTCCCGGGTCCGGGTACCCAGTTCATCGAGCAGGCTATCAATGGCTACCAGCATTTCGATGATGGACAAACGAATCTCCGGCGAAACATCCACCGGCTCCGGCCTCTGGGCCAGGGCGTGAAGGTAGGCCCTTTCGATGGTGCGTCGGCGCGACTTGTCGATTAGCAGCGAACGGGCAATGGCACTCAGATAACCGCGGGGCTCGCGGATGGGCGTGTCATTGCGTGCGGTCATGACCCGTAGGAACGTGTCTTGAGCCAGGTCAGAAGCATCGGCAGCATTGCCCAGGCGGACGCGCAACCAGCCCTTCAACCAACTGTTGTGTTCGCTGTACAGCTGATGAAGAGCTGAATGATCAAGCGCCGACATGAGGGTTTCACCAAACGTAAATGGTAATCTATCTCATTATTGTGAGGGTGGAGTTTTTATGCAAGCGGGTGTTGTGGCGCTGTCAGCTTTACCTATCGGGGAGCTGTGCAATATTTTGTTATAACTTTTCAAGGCCGCTATTCGTTCCCTATTCAGAAAAATACAAAGAGGGAACGCAATGGACGTGCTCAGCATTCTGTCCAGGTTGTTTGCCAATGCCGGCGCGGTTGGGTTGGAGGGCACCTTCCAGTTCCTTTTTGGCCCAGGCCAGGCATTTTGGGCGCAGGTTGAGACCCAGAGCGTGACCCAGGCCGGGGTGCATCCAGCGCCGGATGTGACCATTGAAGTGGCGCAACAAGACTTTCTCGGCATCATGGCCGGCGCCACCGACGTCGAAGAACTGTTCGCCAGTGGCCGTTTGAAAATCAGCGGCAACATGGGCCTGGCCACGCTGCTGCCACAGATCATCGACAGCGCGCGCCAGGGCGTCAGCGCCGAAAAAGTCGACATGAACAAGCGCTACCCGACGCCCCCGCGCTTCAGCGAGCGGGTTTCGGCCAGCCTGCCGACCCAGCACAGCGTCGAGCGGCGGCCGCGTGCGGGGTTGTCGGTGGACGAATTTCGCGGCGGCTACGTGCCGGAGGGCATCCCACTGGTCATCAGCGAGGCCCTGCAAGACTGGCGCTTGTTCAATATGAGCCGTGAAGAATCACTGGTGCACTTCGCCCAACTGCAAGGCATCACCCGGCATGGCGACTACGTGCAGAAAACCTTCTCTACCGAGCGCGATTTTCGCTCCACGCCCATGGCCGATTTCATCGACTCCCTCGACCGCCCTGCGGTGCGCGGCGCCAACGGCGAGCCGCCGGCCTATATGGGCAACAACATCCTGCCGGCGCAATTGCTGGAACAGATCAGCTACCCCCTCTATTTTGATCGCGCGCAATACATCGCTCCCCGCATCTGGATCGGCCCCAAAGGCACCCTGACACCGCTGCATCGCGACGACACCGATAACCTGTTTGCCCAGGTCTGGGGCGAAAAATCCTTCATCCTGGCTGCTCCCCATCATCGTCAGGCCCTGGGTACCTGGTCCACCGCCCCGAAAGGCGGCCTGGATGGCTGCGACTTCAACCCGGACGCGCCTGACTACCAACGCTTCCCCGCCGCGCGCGACGTAACCTTCCTACGCGTGGTGCTGCAAGCCGGGGATATGTTGTTCTTGCCCGAAGGCTGGTTCCACCAGGTGGAGTCACTGGCCACATCCCTATCGGTGAATTTCTGGGTCAACTCGGGGCGTGGGTGGTGAAGGGCGGCGCCATTTCACCAACCCCACCGCCAGGGCCGATAGAATCAGCGCAATCGAGATGCCCTCGCTGATATCGACCCTGTGCCCCAGCAACAGCATGGAACCGGTAACGCCAAACACCGGGATCAGCAACGACAGCGGCGCCACCTTCGAAACCGGGTACTCGCGCAGCAACAGGTTCCAGCCCCAGTAACAAAAGTGCGTGGCCGCGTACACCTGGAACAGCAGCGAGAACACCGTCGGCCATTGCATATGGGTGACCAGCGCGGTGAACGGCGCCGCCCCATGGGCCAGCCACGTCAGCAGCAGCAAGGGCAGCGGCGGGAACAGACTGGCCCACACCACAAAGGCAAACATCTCGCGCACCTTCGATTGCTTGATGATGACGTTGCCCACACTCCAGCTGAATGCACTCACCAGCAACAAGCCATAACCCAGCGTCGTCGCCTCGCCTGGACTGCTGGCGATAATGCCGATCAGTCCTACAGCCGCCAGGCCCACCCCCAGGATCTGGCCTACGCTCAGTTGCTCACGAAACAACAACACCCCCCAACCTAAGGTAAAAAACGCACTGAACTGGATCAGCAAAGCTGCAGTGCCTGGCGGTACGCCCAGTTCAATCCCCAGGTTGATCAAGGCCCACATCGCCACCCCGAAAATCAAGCCATAGGCCACCAGCCACTTCATCGCCACGGCCGGACGCCGCACAAAAAACACCCACGGCAACGCCGCCAGCGTAAAGCGCAGGGCGGTCAGCAACAGCGGATCGATCCCCATCAAACCCAGTTTGGTGATCGGAAAATTCAGCCCCCACACAGCCGTCACCAACACGGCCAGGGCCAGATGCTTGTTTTGCATGATGTTCTGATTCCACAAAGCAGCGCCGGCACCTGTGTGCGCCAGCCAGGGCGCAACTATGGGCAATAGGCGCGATGGCTCGCTTGCACTATCAGGTCATAAATCATTAAATTCGGGCCATGCGCGAAACTGACATCGACCCTTACGAAAACACCCCCCGCGACGCCGTGGTCACCGCCAACGACTACCACGATGGCCGGCACTTTGCGTTACACACCCATCAACGCGGGCAATTTGCCTACGCCGCCTGCGGCGTTATTACCGTGTTCACCCAACAGGGCAACTGGGTGGTACCGCCCCACCGCGCCATCTGGGTCCCGGCGGGCGTGCCCCACGAAATGAGCATGAGCGGCCCGGTGACCATGCTCAACACCTACATCCGCGACCGAGCCGCAACTCGCCTCAACCTGCCCGCGCAGTGCCAGGTATTCGGCGTATCCACGCTGCTGCGCGAACTGCTGATCCGCGCCATCGACGTACCGGCGCTGTACGAAAAGGAACACCTGCACGGCCGGCTGATGACCCTGCTGCTCGACGAAATAGCCGGCATGCGCCCCCTGTCACTCAACGCCCCCCTCCCCAACGACCCCCGTCTGGCCCACATCTGCCGCAAGCTGCTGGAACAGCCATCACTGGAAACCAGCATCGACGACATGACCCAACACCTCGGCATGAGCCGCCGCACCTTCACCCGGCTGTTCCGCCAGCAGACCGGAATCAGCTTCGTGGAATGGCGCCAGCAAGCCTGCCTGTTGGCGGCCGTGGTCAGGTTGGGGAATGGCGAATCGGTGACGCGGGTGGCGATTGATTTGGGGTATAGCAGCTCGAGTGCGTTTACGAGTGTGTTCAGGCGGGTGTTGGGGGAGGTGCCTAGTCGGTATTTTGCGAAGGGATCAGGTGGGCATTGTCTTCCATGATTGGCAGGCCGATGCAACGGTCAAATATCTTGATAAGCGGGTTATCGTCGCCATGGAATGACTGATGATTGGCTTCAACCCACTCTTGTTTATCGACTTCCCACCAATTGATCTCGTAACCCACGTTGACGATGATCCATTCGAATAGAATTCGCTGGGCCCGCCCATTACCTTCGCGGAAAGGGTGTGCAACGTTCAGCGTGCCGTAGGACTCAGCGACGGCTTTGACCAGCAAGTCGCGTGAATAGCCTTCAAACCAGGCATTGGCCTGGATTTTTCGGAATTCTCTGGCAGCTTCCGGTTCTATGCGGTCAGGAATGCAAAACTGATTTCTACCCTTGCTGATCTTCACCGTCCTGACCTCGCCGGCCCAACTGTAGATAGTTGAGAACAGGGTGCGATGAATGTGTTTCAGCGTGTCTAGGCTGTAGGGTGGCTCTGTAAACTCAAGCCGCTCTGCGGCGGCTTCAGTGAGGTAGCGCTCGGCCTCGTTGAGGTCGTCTTCTTCGTGCAAATCAAGCAGATTTTTGAGGGTGGCTGTTCCCGGGTAACAGTAGGGGTCCTGATCGACCCCGTATTTGTCGTTACTCAAGCTTTGATTTGCCGAACGGCCACAAGTGCAGCCTCACGAGTCGGTAGCTTGTGATCGTCATTTTTGGAGGTCGTAAACCCCTCGAGGCGCAAGCTGGCCGCGAAATTGGATCTGCGGTGTTTGGCGAAGTAGGCTTTTTTTGCTTGAAAACTCAGCTTTTCCACGTCTGCTCTCCAAGAAAGTGTGCTTGGCAGTATAGCTTATTCAACTATCTGTTTGGCCGCTGCATCAGCGGCACTCGTCGCCTTGGCGGCGTCCACTTCCAAAGCCGCGCTGGCAGCAGAAGAAAGGAGTGAAAAGGGGACGGATTTATTTTCACCAGCGCCTGCCCTGAAATTTGCTCGTGAGCTGACAGCAGCATCTCAACCGTCGAAATGAAGTGGTGGCGCGCGGCCTAGTAATTCCGGTGTGGACACTTTGTGGGCGTTTTGGAAAAGGAGACCGATTTATTCTCACCCTTAATCTGCAGGCATCCCGCACGTCAGGTGCACGACGAAGCTAAGTAATGGCGAGGAGAGGGCGGCGAAGAGGATGCCCACGGAGCGTGGAGAAGACGGGTATGCTCAAACCCCAGAAACAACAAAGCCCCTGCATTTCTGCAGGGGCTTTGTTTTGTATGGTGCGGCACCAGGAGTCGAACTATACAAAAAATGGTAATTATCTCAGTAGCTTGTGTTCGTGCTGAGCTCCTATTTACCCCTATTTCTATCCTTAAGCAGTTGGTGCTCACTGAATTGCCTTGGATTTTCTACACACCTTGCAAGCTCATTTGGACTGCTCCCCGTATCCTAGATATCTTCAACCCATGCAACCCACGATTTTACTAACTGATAAAACGGCCCATCCCATAATCGTGGCATGTCCGCGCTTTCTGATTGATCTTATTATTTGATTTTCGTTCTAATCGGATTGCGCCCGGTAATAGGGAGCACTTCGTTTGTACGGAGGTAATGCATTGTATGCTAGATAAAGGTATCAATAGGGAGTACGTGTTATTTGGAGTTGGATAGTTGTAATTTTTTGGCTTGAGTTGAATTGGATTTGTATATTGGGGATAACCTGGAAGCGCCATAAATATTATGCGTGTGAGTGAAAGAGTGGTGATGACGTCCACAGTTGCCGGCTTATCTGGAACGGTGCAGAATTCTAGCTTTATATTGATTTCAAGGCAGGTTATACTTAAGTTTCGATATTGTGGATAATTAATATTTTCCAGAACAGTCGGGGAGTGCTGAAAATGCCAAGAGTGCTGAAAATATTTTGTTTTCGTGTCTGCTGCAGATATGCTTTATTATTGGGGTGTGTGCGTTGGTTAAATGTATGAAAGCGGTGTTTAAATATGGGTGAGAAAGAGATTAAAACGACGGTTTTAGACAAGCTTTTGAAAACAGGGCAGATTGATTTTTCGTCCCTTGTTTTTAGTGAGATGAACTTGGCAAGAAAAGCTCGCAGGGTAGATCTTGGTTATATTCGGAATCAAGAGATGGTCGCAATTGAAATTAAGAGCGAAAAAGATTCGTTATTTCGATTGGAGGGACAGCTCGAAGAGTACAGAAAATACTTCGATCGCGTCATTGTTGCCGTTGCTGGGAAGTACGTTGAAGGGGTCCTCGCTATCGCTGATGATGATGTGGCGGTTTGGGAGGTAACCTCGGACGGGTTAAAGGTGATTCGCAAGGGGCGGCTGATTAAAAATATATCTAAGCAAAATTACCTTGAGCTTATGACGAAGAGAGAGGTCTCCCTTCTAGCTAGGCGGATCGGCATAATTCCTTCCGACCTTGCAATGTATGAGCTGAAAATGGAAGTCTCAAGTAGGTTGAATAAGATTTCTAAATCTGACGTGAAAGACATACTTCTAGACGGGATTTCTAAGAGATTTAGCATGCCGTCAAATAGGTTCTTGGCTAAGGTCTGTGCTTTCGGCAGCGTCAGACCATCCGATGTGATTTTGTTGAGTCCATATTTGAAACGTGTAGTCGAGGTAGCATGAGAGAGTGGTCAATCCACCCACTCTTCATCGGTGTTAATTATATCCCCAATAGCATTGTAATGAAGCTGGTTGAAAAGATGGATGTTGATGCGAACTGCGGTTGATTTTTGAGCGCTGTAAATTCCGAACTCATTATTTTCAGAGGTTATTTCAATCTGTTGGGTGCCCCAAAGGCGTAGCTCTGGAATCCAATATTCATCACTGATGATTTCCTTTGCAATGTCTATATAGGCAGTCGTGCGTTTGGCTTTGGAGTCTGGCGCGTTATCGTCAACTTCTCGCCTGACGAATTTCCAATCTTTTTTTAATGGGTAATCAATTCTAGGAGGAGGAACTCCCGAACCACCATCTTGTTTCTCTGCACGTGCACTTCCTCTGTCGGAATAAACGACAGGATTGAAGATTCCTTTTTCTGCTATTGTGTTAAACAGAATTCTCTCGTATATAGAGTTCGTTCCTCGATGTTGCCCTGCAAAACCTGAAGGGAAAGAGGACGCGCTTATTGATATCGTAACATTTGCAATCTGGCGTTTTGCTTCTATCATCAGCCTTTCTAAAAGCGGAATCCTCTCGTGGAAATTTACGTCGATCCCACCTAGATCGTAAATAATAAGAACATTTTCCGCTTTAGTAACATTGAGAGCGGTAACCAAGCGTTGATGCTTCTCAATATTTAGCTCGTTTGGACAGATCCTCAAGACTAATCCTCTGTCAAGGGATGACAGCTTGTTAATCTGGCCCTCAATATCTTGTAGGCTTTCATGTCGAAGGCAAGGGATCGCATTTTTTTGGCTTTTTATGAAACTGTACCAATTGTCATAACTGTTACTAGGGTCTAAAAGCTGCACTAATTCTTGATACACGGGTTTTTCTGGATATTTTCCTGTGAACAGGAATACTTTATTTTCGGAAAGAAATTTTTCGTCGATATCTGAGATCCAAGGACGGTTTCCTATGGACTCCTCAATTTTCTTGAGTGAGTTTTCCAGGCGGTGAGCACTAACCCATCCTCTCAGGGAAAAGAGCGGAAGTAATTCATCTTTGTCTTTGTCGGGGAGTTGTGCAATCGCCGTCATTTCAGCAAGACTTATTGCTAAGATCGGTATGTATTCCCAATTTGGAAATGTATCTTGCATAAACTATTTTTTCCCCGTCCTGATTTTTATTGCGGCGAGCGATACTTGGGCGAGCTCAGCGATTTTTTTATATCGATCATCTGGTTTTAGCGCACCATGCATAATTAGCGCTTCTTGGATAAGCGAGGCAGGCATTATAATATCTGCCGCTAATCTATTGGCTTCTCTTTCCAGATCGTCCGAGAGTCTTGAGCGATAAAGTACATCATCTGTGATGCCGCCAGCGAGACGTTCACGATGTAGCAAAAAATGCGCGATTTCATGGGCAATAGTAAATCGTTGCCTTTCTTTAACATCGTGGCGATTAACCTTGATCGTAATAACTCCCTCGGTCTCCCTTATTTCTCCTGAAATTGAACCTGGCATAGTAGATTTAAGGATGGTTAATCCGAGATCCTTGGCGATTGCTCCGACCGCCACTGGCAGATTAGTTTGATGCGAAGATATGACGGTTCTTTGATGATCGCTCAAAGAGTTCCATTCTGGCGAAGTTCTCAATTTGACCGCTCCTCATCTGCAACTTCATCCGGCATTGAAGTATCTCGATATACAATATTTTCCACAGCATTTTGAATTAATCTGTCGAATCGGTTTTCTTCGATTAGCTTAATTATATTCTCTTCTGTTGCTCTCGGAATTTCTTCTTTGGCGACTATTTTTACAGTTTCTTTGGCGGTTTTTCGAGCGTCTTTAATAGCTTCGTTCTTGATATTGCGATACCCAAGTATTGCTAGTATCGCAATAAGTACTCCAAGTACAGTGATGATTACTGACACGGCGGATAATAAAAGCGTTGCCACGTTGTTATCGTCAGGTTTTCTTAATTCTGATACTTCTTTCTCTAGATTTTTTATTTTTTCAGCTTGGAGTTTTACTTCCAGTGCGAGATCTCGTGTGCTGGAATCCGCTTTGGGACTCATCGACTGGACGATCTCCTGAATAAGAAGATAGTCTTTCAGGTTGTTGTGATTTGTCAGACTTAATTCTTCTTGACTTTGTTCTTTTGTTTCGGTGTTGGATGTTTCTGCAAGAGTCTTGATGGCATAAAGACTCATAATTAAAGCCAGAATCATTGTGGCTAACGTTGTTGTTAAGCGTATATGTCTTATATTTAGAGTCGGAGTGCTATTTTCTTGCGCTGAGTTGGGCATACTGTTGTTCATCATGTTGTCGACGCTGCAATGCGCCGGTTTGTTGTTCTCCAACCTTTAATTACTGTATAGGATGGTGATAAAAGATGGAGTATGCCAGCAGGGGGCACGAAAAAAAGACAAAGCATAGATGAAGGTATTTGTTGTATGCGCGTTAAATCGTGTCGATGTTGAGAGTGCGACGGCGTGGCTTTCTCCATACGCTTTCGTTCTCGGACATCTGATAAAGTCTCTTTCCAAGATTTTATATATTCCATCACTGCACTTTCTCCTTCTACTACCTTGAAGCTTGAAGTGAATAGCCCTACTATCTGCCTATATTTTTATGATGATTGGATGTCTAGTTTTAATATATACTTTCATCTGCTCATTAGTATCAGTGTGCCATTAGGTGGGGCCAATATTCAACCTCCGATGCTATTTAGGGGTGCTCATTCAAATTATTCAAGGGCTTGAGTCTAAACCGATTATCGACTCGGTCATTGATCCGACCACGAATGCTGTGTGTTATCAAGCCTTTAGAGCTCCCAGCGTGGATATACTGACTTGATGCTAGCCACGTCGCCCGGAAAGCTAAATCAGCCTAAAATCGGGAGACGTCGAGAATCACCTCGCGTCAGCCTGCAAATTCAAGTGAGTGTTTGCCGGGTTAAGATGCCCAACAACCGTCCTCCATCGAGACGACCAGGATCGGGATATCCCTGAACCTGTCGGAAGACCTTTCACGCTATCTCGCCGATCTGGCCAAGACGAGTGGCCAAGTGTGAGTTGCTTGGTGGTGGACGTTCTTCACGACGACATCGAGCATGAAAGGACTCAGAACGAATGGGTAGAACTGCGGTGGAGCAGACCGATTAAGGTAAATTCATCCACTGATGAACAACTAGCAGGGATGCGTGCCCCGCTTGGGATGCGGGATGCGGGATGCGGGTTGAGCGGCTGGAAAACTCTCAAGAACCTGGAAGACGAAGATAATTGTGGCGATTAGCGTCCTTCGCCTTATGGTTGAACTGCCATGGCTTTCCTAATCGCTTCGTGAGCAACCGTATCGTCAGCACAAAGTAATAGCGTGATGATTCCGCATGCCCATTCAGGTGGTGATTTAAAAGCCACACGAGGTGCTTCCGCTGCCACATCCACGGATTGTCTCGATGCCAGCGGTCTGCAATTGCATTTTGGATAGCCTTAGCCTGCCGAATATGGCGCTGGCGCGTGGAATGCGACCCGCTCAGGACGCCCGCCAGAAACAGCTCCATTTCGAATGCTTTGCTCATGCTCGGCCTCCGATGTACGCCGACACTATGTCGATACGCCCGTGACCTAGTTCATAGCTGATTTGCGCCCGAGCTTCACGATCCAAACGCTGGTCCAGTTGGTAGCAATGGCCGCCATTGATGGGCGCGGGATGCTGGGTGATCTGCTCATAGCGTTCACACGCATAGGCCGCCCGAAATTCGTGGAAGCCTTTGAGGTGATGGGTCTGCAGGATGCCCCGTGCGAGGCGGACGACTTCCCGCTGAAAGTCTCGATAGCTTTCATTAGGTGCCAGCAGGTTGCGGCTACCGGTGGGCGACACATGCTCGGCGTAGTTCAGTGCTTCGCGAATATGATCATTGGTGACTATCCAGCGAGGTGCTGACGTTCCCGAGCGACCTCCTTTGGTGCCATCCTGAATGTTGATCTTGTCGTAGTGTTCGACCTCCCGTTGAAGACGCGGTAGGTCGGCTAAGATGGCTTCGCGCAGGCGCATCCCTGTGGTGCGTGCCAACTGTGCGATGGCGGCGGCACGAGGATGCTGTTTGCGGAGCGCATCTAGGATGCGCATCACGTGTTCGCGATCCTGGCCTTGTGGAACTCTCGTGCGGATTGTGGTGCGCTGCATTTCCAGCGCCTTGCTCGGACTCGGCACTTTCACGTGCTGATCACCACGAAGCGCTGCCATGGTCCGGTTCACGCTGGATAATCGATTTTGTGCGGTGGCGATAGTGAAGTCGCCGCGCTCGACTAAGTGACGCAGATGCGCCGCGTAATCCGACAAGATCTGGCGATCTATCTGCCGTGCATCGTTGAGTCCTGGTCCATCGTCTGAGCGGCACCAGCGCACGAATGCTTGCCAACGATCACTGTGCGCTTTGACGGTCCCGTAATGCCCTCCGCCGAACATGTCTTTTAACGCCAGCGGCCCGGCATAACTCATTTGCCGACCATAGCCAAAATTGCGCCCGTCACGTTTACCTACCAGTGCCATGATCGAACTCCGCTCAAAGCCAAAACTTTTAAAACCTTCCCCACGTCATCCCGCCAAGAATGCTGAGTGTTATCAGGGATCAAGGCCCCTGCGACCTGTGAGGGTTGTCCACTAACGCGGGACTGGCGGCTCTTTACGACCGGGAGCTTGGGCACCTCATGATCTGGCCTCCTGAACACTTCCAAAGAAGTGGGCGGGTGGAGGCTGCGCCGGTTGACGAGACCGGCGCCGCGAGATCCTGAGTCAGGTGAAGGCAGTGAAGCGATGACCGGGGCATGCCTGACTGTCAGTCAGGTGCAGTCCATTCCGTGGGCTGCGGCACCATCATCTGCATCGCTGTTGCGGGTGACTTCGGTGTTTGTCACGCCGATTGTCACGAGGGGGGATGCCGCAAAGCCTTGTACGAGTTGGGCTGCAGCAGCGGTAGGAGCGCCCGTCTCTTTCCGGGAGAAAGAGACGGGCGCAGGTTGGCGCACGGGAATGGCCAAGCGGATAGGTTGCTGCAGGGCAGCTATGAAAGAGGATGAGTTGCCGCAGTGGGCACACTGGTAAAAGTAGGCATCCATCACATCGCTGTGACCGTGCGAGCCGCCGGACGCTAATCGCACTTTGGGAGAACCACCACCGTGTGGCGTAGCCTTAAAGGTTCTGGCTACCTGGGTTGCTGTCGGCGACAGCGCTTTGCCCGATCTCTTCTACGCCTGTGGATAATTCGGGTCAAGGCTCGAATTTTCGGGAGTTCTGCGGCTGTGGATGAAATTATCCACCGGTGGAAATCAGTGGTTTTCCACAGACAGTTGTGTGGGCTTTAGATTTTTTAAGTGAGGTCCATCCAAGCAGGGCGGCTTTGCAGCCCTGTTTGGATGGACCCGCGTGGACAAGCGGATCACTGAGATATAAAGACCGAGCGCTTACTCAGTTGCGCCACGTTTTGCTTTTAAGCGAGTGACGTTCGGTCCGGTCTGGTTCGCGAATTCGTGTGGAGTGACATGCTCCTGCCGGTTGGCCTCCAGGTACCGGCTCCACCAGTTCATGATCAGCCTGCGCTCCTCGATGAACTCGGCCTTGTGGATGTAAGCGGCGCGGACGTTGTTGCGCTCCTTGTGGCTCATCTGCCGTTCAATGGCTGTCTCCGACCACAATCCTGACTCGATCAGTGCGCTGCAGGCCATCGAACGAAATCCATGCCCGCAGATATCGGTTTTGGTGTCGTATCCCATCGTCCGAAGCGCGTTGTTTACGGTATTTTCGGACATGGGCTTCCAGGGTTTGGCATCCCCTGCGAAGACCAATGCGAATTTGCCTGTGAGTGCATGGATTTTTTCGAGTAGCGCCACTGCTTGCGGCGATAAGGGTACTAAATGGATATCCCCTGCCATCTTCGTACCCCTTGTGGAAAAGGGTACTCCCTCCAGCGCGGGTCGAGTGTCCGGTATCTCCCAGGTGCCGCGTTTGAGGTCGAACTCGCTCCAGCGTGCGAAACGCAGCTCACTGGATCGTACAAACACATGCAGCGACAGCATCACCGTAAGACGGGTAAGTGCCCGGCCTTTATAGGTGTCGATCCGCTCCTGCAGTTCCGGCAGTCGCGATAAGGGTAGAGCGGGGCGATGTACCACCCGCGGGGCTTTGATCGAGCCTTCGAGATCGTAAGCAGGGTTTATGGTGATAAGCCGGAGGCGCTTTGCCTCGCGCATGATGCTCTGCAGGTAGTTTTGTACCCTTAAAGCTACGTCGATCGTTCCGCGCTTCTTGATCGCTTCCAAGGGCTGCATAAGGTCATGGGTGTCGAGATCAACAATGGCGCGTGCGCCGATCAGCGGGAATACGTGGGTTTTGAGGCGGCTCATCACTGTCTTGGAATGGCCTGGTGCCCACTTGGCCGACATTTCCGTATGCCAGTCGAGCGCAACGCTTTCAAAGGTTCTGCCTTTGATTACGGCTTCCGCCTTGGCTTGGTGCTTGGTTTCTATAGGATCAAAGCCATCCGCCAGCATTCGCTTGACCTCCAAGCGCTTGCGGCGCGCATCGGCGAGGCCAATGACGGGGTAGTTGCCGAACGAGGTCAGTCCTTCCCGTCCGTCAGGTTTGACGTAACGGAGCCGCCAGCCTTTGCGGCCATTGGGCTGGACTAGGAGGTAGAGGCCATCACCGTCGAAAAGCTTGTAGGCGCGGTCTGTAGGTTTTGCCAAGCGGCAAGCTGCGTCGGAGAGCGGAGCTGTGGTGCGCGACATAAGGGTACTCCCTTTTATCGAAGTGACCTGTATCCCAAACTCTACCCTTAAAACGGTTGGAATCCACCAGTTTCTGACGGAAACCGATGGACCGCCAAAACGAAAAAACCCGCCAGAAGGCGGGTTTTTCGGGGGTTCCAGAGATTTTAAAAGCCTTCTCTGGAACCTTGTATGGTGCCGGCACCAGGAGTCGAACCCGGGACCTACTGATTACAAGTCAGTTGCTCTACCAACTGAGCTATACCGGCGTGTTAGGGCGACGATTATAGCGATTGAAAAGGTTCTGTAAACCCCTGAATTCTGACTATTTTTCAGAACCCGGTTTTTCCCCTTCTGGTCGTGCGCTCCAGCGGTTTCACGAAGGCGGATGAGGGCCTGTGCCCAGGCCCTGGGGTGGCGTGAGGCTTGATACGCAGAAGGTATCAAACTGCCCCTTGATCAGTATTAAACAACACCGTTGTTCGTTGTTAAGTTGAGGTGGCACTCAATGAGGAAAAGCCCATGAACTTTGCAGGAAAAACTGCCGTTATCACCGGTGCAGGCCGTGGCTTGGGTTTTGTCTACGCACAGGCGTTGGCCCGGCGCGGGGCTAATGTGGTGGTCAGTGATATCGGCGCCGATCACCTCGGTTCGGGGGGCGATAATGCCATCGCTCAGGATGCGGCGCGGCGTCTGCAGGCTCAGGGGTTGAGGGTGGTTGATCATCAGGGCGACTTGTCCAGCGAGCAGGGTTGCCGGCAGTTGGTCGAGGTGGCCATCGCTGCATTTGGGCAGTTGGATATCCTGATTCATAACGCCGGCTGGGTGGGGTATCAAGCCATTGAGCAGGCGGACGCGGCGTTTATCGGGCGTGCACTGGATATCAATGTCTATACGCCCATTTGGCTGTGCAAACATGCCTGGAAACACCTCAAGCAATCGGCGGCGGCGCGGGTGGTGCTGACGTCTTCTGATCGGGCGATGTACCAGCAATATGCCCAGCCCGGTCTGGTGGCCTATGCGGCCGGGAAGATGGCGCAGTTGGGCATCATGAATGCCCTGAGTATGGAAGGCGCTAAGGACGGGATTTTGGTCAATGCGGTGTCGCCGGTGGCCAAGACGCGCATGTGGGGGGTTGATGGCGAGCCGGATAATCTCAAGCCTGAGTGGGTAGCGCCCGGGGTGGTGTTCCTGGCGTCGGGGCAATGCCAGGACACCGGCTACATCTTACGGGCCAGCAACGGTCAATTTACTGCGACGCGGTTTGTCGAGAATCCGGGGGCGGAATATCCCGTGGACCTGGCGCGGGTCAGTGCGTCCAGTGCCGAGCAGGTTGCGCAGCAGTGGGAGCGGATAAAGGAGAGTCGTTAAATTGACGATTAGCCGTTCGTCGCAATTATCATGATAAAAAACACCAAAATAATGACACTCACCTAGTCCTGTCACATACTCCTTGAACAACAAATGCACCCAGGTTCTATAAGAGGTGCCGTGATAAGGGAGGAGTGGCTGTGAGCCAGGCCGACGAAGGTTTCGCAAAGAATACTGCTAGGCATGAGCTGCAGATAACGTCGACGCTGCAGTTCTTCGAAGACACCCCCCTGGACGACGTACGCCCCCCCGCTGAACAACCCCAGCCAACTGCCATGCCGACCTGCCGCGCGCGGGTCGTGGTGTTGGCGTCGGTCAATGGTGGGGTGGGGCGCAGCACACTGGCGACGTTATTGGGCAGTGGCTTGCAACGCCTGGGGCGTGCGGTGACGGTCTTGGAACTGGACCCGCAAAACGCCCTGCACCTGCATTTCGGCTTACCTCTGGACACTCCGGGACTCGGTCGCGCCAGCCTGTGCAACCGACCGTGGGATCACCTCGCCCAGCCCGGTTTTGGCAGCTGCCGCGTGGTGCTCTTTGGCCAGACCGACATGCAGCAGCAAGAAGACCTGCAGCGCTGGCTCAAGCAGGATCCAGAGTGGCTGGCGCAGCATTTATCGCACCTGGGCTTGAGTGAGCAGGACACGGTCATTATTGACACTCCCGCCGGCAATAACGTCTACCTGCACCAGGCACTGCACGTTGCCGATACCGCGGTGGTGGTGGCCCTGGCGGATGCGACATCACTGGGCGCACTGGAGCAGATGCAACGGTTGCTGGCGCCACACCTTGCGCCCCCCTCGGCACTGCGTTGCCACGTGCTCGTCAACCAACTGGACGAAGGCAACGCCTTCAGCCTGGATATGTTGGACTTATTCCAGCAGCGCCTTGGGGAAAACGGTCTGGAAGTGATTCATCGTGACCCGATGATCAGTGAGGCGCTGGCCTTTGGCGGGGACCCGCTGGACAGCGCGGCTGCGAGCATGGCCTGTGACGATATCCATGGGCTGTGCCAGCGATTGGAGGGCGTCTTATACGGTTAGGTGCAGATGCTTATGCACAATCCGTTAGTCGGACAGCTGTTGAAACAGTCATTTTGTGGAGCTGTTCTCATTACGCTGCAACTGCCTGTTTTGCGTGCGTTTTATTTTGTGAACAAAAAATGACCAGTCAGCATTTTGGCCTGTGGTGCCCGTAGATACGGGGGATTCAAAAAAATCATCAACAGAGTTATCCACAGGTCCCGCTGCCCTTTAATCGCGCTCGGCGAGCACCATCAGGTTGCGTGGTGTCAGGGAGGTTTCGCAGAAGTGGCCGACTTGAGCCTTGTAGCCGTTTTCTTGCAGAAACAGTGCCCGATCCAAAACCAGCCACACTTCCAGGGGGCGGCGAAACAGGCCACGCACCAAC
The DNA here is from genome assembly GCF_009873475.1 of Pseudomonas sp. DTU12.1. Lineage (NCBI taxonomy): Bacteria > Pseudomonadati > Pseudomonadota > Gammaproteobacteria > Pseudomonadales > Pseudomonadaceae > Pseudomonas > Pseudomonas sp. DTU12.1. The sequence continues at coordinate 529,442 of NZ_CP045254.1, forward strand.
TCCAGGTTTCGTACCTGTGCCAGGCGTTGCCAGCCGTGCTGCTCCAGGGTTGGCCAATCCTGTTCGCCTGTGGATAAACCCTTGAGCGCCGCCAGGTGCCGGCAGTAATCAGCGAAGGGCCGATTCAGCCATTCGCTGGGCAGTGACGGCGTGGGCAGGTACTCATCACACCCGCGCAGTTGCCGCTGCAACTGGTCGAAGCCCAGGCGCCGGGCCATGGAGGTGTCGCGTTGCAGGCGCACCCGCGCGCCAGCGGTGACGGTTTCGCTCAGGGGCAGGCCAAGATCTTCGCGCGATAAACGCAGTGCCGAAGCGCGGGCCGGGGTCGACAGCGCCTGGTACTGCTCGCTGCCGATGCGGTTGTAACAGCAGGGCGCCACGGCTAGGTGCATGCAGCCGGCGGCGCTCGCCAGTTGCAGCAGGCGTACGTGCAGATCGCCGCAGGCATGCAGGGCAACCGGGGTGTGTTCGTGGGTGAGGTGTTGCGCAGCGTCCTCGGCCATCACATCTTGCTCGCGATGCAGCGCTGGCAATCGATGGTGATCACTGAGGGCTTTGCCCGCGGCAACCAGCGCGGGATCGTATTCCAGGCAGGTTAACTCTTGCCCCGGTTGCAGCAGCCGACGGCCGAGGTGGCCTTTGCCGGCGCACCAGTCGAGCCAATGGGCGGGGCGCTTAGCAAACTGCAGGGCGGCGCCAAAGGCCTCGATCTGCTGCCATTTGCGCCCAGGTACATCCACATTCAGACGAGACGGCGGCGTATGCAGTGCGCCTGACGGTAACTTATCCACAGCACTCAAGCATGCGGCGAGCTGCGCCCAGTGGGGAAACGGCGCCGGCGCCTGTAGTTCGGTGGGCAGGTTGTGGCTGCTTTCGGCTTCTGCCAGCGAGCGCTGGCGCAGCCATTGGGCCAGTTGCGGATGCTGGGTTTCCCAAGGCATGTGCAGGTGGGTAAAGGGCCGTGGTCGCCACAGCCCTTGATGCTCGGTGAGGAACGCATCCAGCGCGAGGAAGCGTTCCAGCAGGCGCTCGCCCGTCAGCCGGGTATCAGCGGCCCTGGCAGGCATCGACCCGCAACCAGCGTTCCAGCAGCTTGAAGCCGCGCACCAGGACGTAGGCCATCAGCAGGTAGAACATCCCGGCGGCAAAGAAGATCTCCACCGGCAGGTAGGTACGAGCAATGATGGTGCGGGCCATGCCAGTCAGCTCGAGCAAGGTCACGGTACTGGCCAGGGCGCTGGCCTTGAGCATCAGGATCACTTCATTGCTGTAGGCCGGCAGGCCGATGCGCGCGGCACGCGGCAGGATGATGTAGAACAGCGCCTTGGGCTTGGACATGCCCAGTGCCCGCGCCGCTTCGATCTCACCAGGCGGGATGGCCTGGATCGCGCCACGCAGGATTTCGGCAATGTAGGCGGCGGTGTGCAGGGTCATGGTGACGGTGGCGCACCAGAACGGGTCCCGCAGGTACGGCCACAGGGCGCTTTCGCGCACGGCATCGAACTGCGCCAGGCCGTAGTAGACCAAAAACAACTGCACCAGCAGCGGTGTGCCACGGAAGAAGAAAATGTAGCAGTAAGGCAGGGTGCGCACGTACCACAGGCGTGAGGAGCGGGCGATGCCCAGGGGGATCGCCAGCAGCAGGCCGGCGATCACCGCGATGGCTACCAGCTCCAGGGTCAGGGTCGCGCCCTGGGCCAGCCGTGGCAGCCACTTGATGATCACGGCCCAGTTCAGGCCCAGGTCGAAATGCGACAGCCAGCTGTAGTCGCCGTTCATTGCGTGCTCCTCGCAAAGCCGCGAGCGGCGCGTTTTTCCAGGAAGTACATACCGGCCATGGCCAGGACGGTGAGGCCCAGGTACATAAAGGCCGCGACCATGAAGAAGGTGAAAGGCTGCTTGGTGACGGTCACGCCGATTTGCGCGTGGCGCATGATTTCTTCCAGGCCGATCACCGAGACCAGCGCGGTGTCCTTCATCAAGATCATGAACAGGTTGCCCAGGCCCGGCAGGGCGATGCGCCACATCTGCGGCATGATCAGCCGGGTGAAGATGCGCAGCTTCGACAGGCCCAGGGCAATGCCCGCTTCACGGTGGCCCTTGGGGATCGCCAGGATCGCGCCACGGAACACTTCGGTGGCGTAGGCGCCAAAGCACAGGCCTAGGGCGATCACCCCGGCGGCGAAGGCGCTGAGCGACAGGTCGGGGTTACCGAAAAACTCCCCCAGGGCCCGCATCATATTGACCGTGCCGAAGTAGATCAGCAGCACCCACAGCAGTTCGGGAATGCCCCGCACAATTGTCGAGTAAGCGCCGCCAAGCCATTGCAGGAACTTGTACGGGGAGGTCTTGGCCAGGGCACCGGCCAGGCCGAGCACCAGCCCCAGGCATAACGCCGTGAGCGCCAGTTTGACGGTCATCAGCGCGCCGGCAGCGAGTGCGGGGCCGAATCCGTAGAGATCGAAATTCATGGTTTTTTCATATCGCGCAAGGCATTGCGAAAAGCCGGCGCGCTCAATTGAGCGCGCCGGTCTGGTCAATCAGGATCATTCGATGCTGAAAGGGAAGTACTTGTCGTTGATCTTCTTGTAGGTGCCGTCGGCCTTGATTTCCGCCAGGGCCTTGTTCAGGCGCTCGCGCAGTGGGTCGCCTTTACGCACGGCGATGCCGATCTTGTCGCTTTCTACAACCGGATCGCCTTTGAACTCATAGGCCGAACCGTCTTTGCTCTTGAGCCACTCGTATTGCACGTACTTGTCGGCGAGCATCCCGTCCAGGCGGCCGGAAGTCAGGTCGAGGTAGGCGTTTTCCTGGGTGTCGTAGAGCTTGGCGGTGGTGTCTGGCAGTTTGTCTTCCAGGTAGGTACCGGCCAAGGTCGCGCGCTGTGCACCGATGATCTTGCCTTTGAGGTAGCCAGCGTCGGTCTTGAAGTCCTTGATGGATTTTGCCGCGATGAATTGCAGCTTGTTGGAGTAGTACGGGTCGGTGAAGTCAACGGCTTGCTTGCGCTCGTCGGTGATCGACAGCGACGACACCAGGAAGTCGAACTTCTTGGCGTTCAGGGCCGGGATGATGCCGTCCCAATCCGAGACATACACTTCGCACTTCTCGACTTTCATCTTGGCGCACAGGGCGTCGCCGATGTCTTTGTCGAAGCCGACAACGTTGCCGCTGGCGTCTTTATTGTTGAAGGGCGGGTAGGCCGCTTCGATCCCCATTTTCAAAGTCTCGGCCATGGCCGTGGCGCTGAATGCCATGGAAACGGCGGCGGCCAGGAGGAATTTTTTATAGTTCTGCATGCATGTTGCTCCGTTAGCGGTTGCTGGACATGAATTGTTTGCAGCGCGCCGAAAGCGGGTTTTCAAACACCTGCTGTGGCGATCCTTGCTCTTCGACCAGGCCCTGGTGAAGGAACACCACTTCGCTGGACACTTGGCGGGCAAAGCCCATTTCGTGGGTGACCAGCAGCATGGTGCGGCCTTCTTCGGCCAGCGCGCGGATCACATTAAGTACTTCCTGAACCATTTCCGGGTCAAGTGCCGAAGTGGGCTCATCGAACAAAATGACTTTGGGTTGCATCGCCAGGGTGCGGGCAATCGCTGCGCGTTGCTGCTGGCCGCCGGACAATTGCGCCGGGTAGGCGTGGCGCTTGTCACCAATGCCGACCTTGGCCAGCAGCGCCTCGGCTACCTCGATGGCTTCGGCCTTGCTCTGGCCGAGCACGCGGCGTGGGGCCTCGATGATGTTGTCGAGGATGCTCATATGTGGCCAGAGGTTGAAGTTCTGGAACACAAAACCGATTTCGCTGCGCAGGCGATTGATCTGCTTGCCATCGGCCGCCATCAGCTCGCCGTTTTTCGCGGCCTTGAGCTTGAGCTCTTCGCCGGCCACCAGGATCTGGCCCTGGTGCGGGTTTTCCAGGAGGTTGATGCAGCGCAGGAACGTGGACTTGCCGGAACCGGAGGAGCCCAGGATCGAGATCACATCGCCGTCGCGAGCGGTCAGCGAGATGCCTTTTAGCACCTCCAGCTCACCATAGCGTTTATGCAAGTTGCGGATTTCAAGCGCGGGCGCGGCCAAAGCCATGAGCGGTCCTCATTGTGTTCATTGCGTTCCTGCTGTTGGGTCGCCTTCCTGGCGTGGCGCCAAGCTAGCATAGCGTTCGGATGACAGCCAACAGCGCCACGGGCGTTAAACAGGCGGTGTGTGACAGGTTGTCGCATCGGCACAGCAGCGTGTCGCGCCATCAACAACCGAACAACCGTTTTAACCGATAAACCCGTGGCAGTCGCGTAAAAAAGGGCGCGATGGTGCCAGCTTTGGCCGGGTGTTGGAAGGGTTAAACAGGTAAACGGTGCCTATCAGCCCTTTAATTGGGCGTCACTTACTTTCTGTGTGTGTTTTTGGTGCGCTCATCCGTTCTGGAAGTGAGTCGGCTGGTAACGTTGTGGCGGATTGCCAGTAATCTCAATGGCTTGCGAGTGCTGGAGGATTGTCCTACAGGCCGCGTCAACCTTGGCTTTGTAACATTTTGGCGCAAATCTTGCGTAAAAAATAAAGAACGCCCCGTTTGTTTCTTTTCACGAAGTGGCAGCAGGCCGGGTGGACCGTATTCGCAATTCCTCGCAAAGGTGTGTCAATGAGTAGTACGCAAAGCTCCAATGACCTCGAACAGGGGCTCAAACCGCGTCACGTCACCATGTTGTCGATTGCCGGTGTGATTGGCGCCGGTTTGTTTGTCGGCTCCGGCCACGCGATTGCGGCAGCCGGGCCCGCCGTGCTGCTGGCCTATGCGGCGGCCGGTACGCTGGTGGTACTGGTGATGCGCATGCTGGCCGAGATGGCCGTCGCGTCTCCCGACACCGGTTCTTTTTCCACTTACGCCGACCGGGCCATCGGCCATTGGGCCGGTTTTACCATCGGCTGGCTATACTGGTGGTTCTGGGTGCTGGTCATTCCCCTGGAAGCCAACGCCGCCGCGACCATCCTGCACGCCTGGTTCCCCGACGTGGCGATCTGGGCGTTCACCCTGGTCATTACCTTGTTGCTGACCGCTACCAACCTGTTCAGCGTGAAGAACTACGGCGAGTTCGAGTTCTGGTTTGCCCTGATCAAGGTGGTGGCGATCATCGGTTTTGTGATCCTCGGCGTGCTGGCGATCTTCGGCTTGCTGCCGGGCAGCCAGGTCAGCGGCGTGTCGCACCTGTTCGATACCCAGGGCTTTTTGCCCAACGGTATGGGCGCGGTGTTGGCGGCAATCCTGACCACCATGTTCTCGTTCATGGGTACCGAGATCGTGACCATCGCGGCCGCAGAATCGAAGAACCCTGGCCAGCAGATCACCAAGGCCACCAACTCGGTGATCTGGCGGATCGGTTTGTTCTACCTGGTATCGATCTTCATCGTCGTGGCCCTGGTGCCGTGGAACGATCCGACCCTGGCAGCCGTAGGTTCCTACCAGACCGTGCTGGAACGCATGGGCATCCCGAATGCCAAGCTGATCGTCGACCTGGTGGTATTGGTTGCCGTGACCAGTTGCCTGAACTCGGCGCTGTACACCGCGTCGCGCATGCTGTTTTCCCTGGGGCGTCGTGGCGACGCACCGGCGGTGGCCAAGCGCACCAACAAGAGCGGCACGCCTTATTGGGCGGTGATGTTGTCCACAGGCGCGGCGTTCCTCGCGGTGTTTGCCAACTACGTGGCCCCGGCGGCGGTGTTTGAATTCCTGCTGGCCAGCTCCGGCGCGATTGCGCTGCTGGTGTACCTGGTGATTGCCGTGTCGCAACTGCGCATGCGCCAGAAACGTACGGCGGCGGGCGAGAAAATTGCCTTCAAGATGTGGCTGTTTCCGGGCCTGACCTACGCAGTGATCGTGTTTATTGTCGGTGCGTTGACCATCATGCTGTTCCAGGAAGCGCACCGGGTGGAGATTATTGCGACCGGTGTGTTGAGCTTGTTGGTGGTGGCTGCGGGGTTGCTGGTGGCGAGCCGGCGCAAGGCCCGCAACCTTGGGGCTGCGGTGCTGAACTAACCAGCACCCCCGCAGGAGCCGGCGCCTGGTGCGCCGCCGCCTTGCTGCAAACGCCCCGAAACACTGTAGGAGCGAGCTTGCTCGCGAGAAACGTCAACGATAACGCGTGCTGCCTGAATAAATGCGTTGTTCTTGAGTTCTTCGCGAGCAAGCTCGCTCCTACATGGGTTTTGTATTAATCCTGCGAAGTGGTCAGTGCCTGCGAGGCCGCCACCTTGCTGCTAACGCCACAAACCACTGTAGGAGCGAGCTTGCTCGCGAAAAACGTCAACGATAACGCGTGCTGCCTGGGTCAACGCGTTGTTCTTGAGTTCTTCGCGAGCAAGCTCGCTCCTACATGGGTTTTGTATTAATCCTGCGAAGTGGCCAGGGCTTGCGACGCCGCCACGTAATCGGCCTGCTAACGCCACAAACCACTGTAGGAGCGAGCTTGCTCGCGAAAAACGTCAACGATAACGCGGGCTGCCTGAATAAATGCGTTGTTCTTGAGTTCTTCGCGAGCAAGCTCGCTCCTACATTGGGTTTGTATCAATCTTGCGAGGTTGCCAGGGCTTGCGACGCCGCTACGTAGTCGGCCTGGAACGCGGGCGATTCAATCCATGCCAGCGCCGCTGCTTCATCGTCGCTGTCCGTGGACCACTGCCGATATTCGATCAGCGCCGCCAGGATAAAGTCTGTGGCGTTTTCTTCGCCTTCCTGTTCCAGCACCAACGCCAGCAGCGGATGCGCCAGGAATGCCGCACACAGCGCCTGCTGGCTGGTCTCGCCGGCTGTGCGCATCTCCACGAACAGTTCGGTCAAGTCCACCGACTCAAGATCAATGCGGTCGTCATCGCCGGCAAATGCATCCTGCTTCGGCGCATTGGCGCGCTGGGTGCGGTTCTGCTTGGCCTTGGCTTTTGCCCGCTGGGCGCGTTTTTGCTGCTTGTCTGGCGAAGCCATGGGCTCACGTCCTTGGTTCAGGATCTGGGTGGCGTATTGAAGCGCAGGTCGGGCGAAATCCCAAGGGTTTCTACAGTCGCGCTCCCGGCGTGTCGGCCGCGAGCTGGCCGTGTTGCAGCCACGCCAGTGCAATCGGCCATAAGCGATCTTCATATTCATTACGGAAAAACGCGAAATGCCCGACGGCTTCTTCGCCAATATCCCTCGGCGCAATCCGCAAGTGCGTGCGCTCGCTGGCCTGGAAGTAATTCAGCAGACGCTCAATGGCGGGTACCGTGCCAAACGGATCGTCGCTGATGCTGATCGCCAGGATCTGTGCCTTCACCCGGGCAAAGGGCAGCTCGCCCAGGGCGCGCCCGCTAGGCCGTGTCTGGTAGGTGGGCGTGGGCGTGCTCCAGTCGCGCACCACCCCCGCAGGTGTGTCTTCCAGCCAGCCCAGGCGCTTGCCCGGGAAATACCCGCATACGGCGGTCACCAGCGGCATCACTAGATGCCACTTGGCAAACATCCGCCAGCGGCCGCTCGCTTGATAGTCACGCCAGTACGCAAACTGCGCCCCCACGGTGACCAAGCGCCTGATCGCTGCTCCCGACGCCCCGAGCCCGGCCGCACAGCCGCCAAAGCTGTGGCCGACCACATCAATGGGTTGCCCGGCAAACTCTCGCTGCGCACGCTGCAAGATGGCCTCGAAATCCAGCCGGCCCCAGTCCGACCACGAGGCCTTGAACCCACGCAATGAGCCGCTGCGCGATTCGCCAATGCCGCGATAGTCGTAGGTGATCACATCAAAACCGTTGGCAAACAGGTAGTCGGCAAAGCGCGAATAGTGCCGGCAGCGCACTGAGGTGGCGGCGTTGATGATCACCACTGGGCGTGCGATATCGGTGCGGATATGGCGCCAGGTGAAGCCGCCGATGGGGTAGCTATCGGCGGCGGGCTCGCGGAATGCCTCGGGGTGAAGGCGGGTGGGCAGGTTCATGACGGGCCTCGATCCATGCGCTTTCGATGGGGCATGGGCTGCCCGTGCGCAGTTTTTATTGGAAGTTGACGCTAACAAAATCGACGGGCAAAGGCCCGTAATCTTTAAGTGTGAATGCCGATCGGTGGTGAGGGATTGTTGCATTTGGTTCAGGCGTGATTCAGCCGTGTTGCCGGCAATATACGCCAGCATTTCCCCCGGCCTGGCAGGTTAAAGCATGGAACACCGCACGCGTTTTCGTCTGGAGGCCCTGGGTATTTTCCTGGTGGCCTTGTTGCTATTTACGCTGGGCATCTGGGACCAACAGCCTCAAGGGTTTGACGGGCGCTGGGCGGTGTTCATGCAGGAAATGTTTCGCCACGGTGCGAGCTTCTTCCCCACCACCTACGGTGAGCCGTACCCGGATTACCCAGGTACGGCGACCTATTTCAGCCTGTTCTTTGCCCGGCTGTTCGGTGCGCCCAACGACCTGGCTAACGTCTTGCCCACTGCCCTGGCATCGGCCGGGGTCATGGCGCTGATCTACCGTTTGCTGGTGCCTTCGGGTCGGGCGTGGGCGTTGCTGACGGTATTGCTCACGGCGTCGACGGCGCAATTGCTCGAGAAGTCGCGCTCGGTGTGTCTGGATCAGATGGTCTCCCTGCTGTGTCTTGGGTGCTTCTACCTGTTGCATACCGGCGAGCGTTTGGGCTCAAAGCTGCGTCAATACGCAATCTTTCCCTTGTTCGTGGCGGCGTTTGCCATTCGGGGCCCTTTGGGGCTGATCGAAGTCTGTGGGGTGGCCTGTGTGTATTGGGTGCTGGGGCCTGCTGGCTCGCGAGAAGAGAAGATTCGCTTACTGAAAAAGGTCGTTGCCCACGGGGTAATCGGCCTGGTCCTGCTTCTGGCCTGTGGGTGGGTGCTGCTGAAGCTGGCGCGGATCAGCGGTGGTGAAGGGTTTGCCGATGAGGTGCTGAAGATGCAGGTGGCCGGTCGCCTCGATGAGAGCGGCGAACCGTTCTACTTCTACCTGCAACTGAGTCTGTATCGTTATTTCCCGGTGATACCGCTGGCGCTCGCGACGTTGATTGCCCTGCGTCACACCTGGTCGACGCGCAATGACGATGCCGATGTGCAACTGATGCTGCGCCTGGCTGGTTGTGGCTTGATGATCCTGCTGGGGTTGTCGGTGCCGAACTTCAAACGCGCCTACTACATCGTGCCCATGGTCCCGATGTTTGCCGCTGTGGCGGCCTATGGGCTGCTTCAGGCCCGGGGTTGGTTGCTTGGCGTGCGTCGGGGTTATGAGTGGCTGGTGGCGATCCTGCCGCTGCTGGGGGCTGTCGTGGTAGTGGTCTGCCGGCAGCTGTGGAGCAAGCATGGTTACTGGCCGGATGTTTCGGTGCCGGGGCTGATTGCGCTGCTGATCGTCCTGCAACTGGCGGCGGTGCTTGCCTGGCGCCGTTGGCGCGGCCGTGTGGGAGCGCGATTGGTGTCGCTTAGCTTGATTGCTCTGGCCACTCAATGGCTGGTACTGGTGACGGTCGTCGAGCCGGCCAAGGATCTGCAGTTCGACACCAAAACCTTTGTGCGGGCGGTGCAGACCCTGCGGGCCGAGAACCCCGGGCCGCTGGTGTTTCTCGACCTCGGCAAGGACACCTGGGCCATTCGCTACATCATGAACCTGGACCATGACGAGCAGCCGCTGTTTGTCGGGCGTGACGACCTTGCGCAACTGAGCGCGCTGCCGCGCTCGTCCTGGGTCATCGTCGCGCGCAAGGAAACCCAACTGCTGCAGGGCACGCCGCTGGAGCACCTGGCTCCAGCATTCAATGGGCGTCTCAATGACAACCCGCTGCTGGTGTTTCGCGTACCGTGATCTTAAAGCTCGATCAAAAGTTGTAGGCCAGCGTACCGACGAGCGTACGACGGTTGCCGATGAAGCAATCGCCTCGCGCCAGGCATGTCGTGTAGTAGGTCTTGTCTTCAAGATTGGTCGCGTTGAGGGTCAGGTTCCAGTTCTGGTATCGGTACCCGAGCATCGCATCCACCAGGGTGGTAGATGGCGTTTTCAGTCGGTCGGCGCCATCCCAGCTTGTTCCTACATAGCGAACGCCTGCACCGACACTGAACCCGGATATATCGCCGATGCTGAACCGATGTTGGCTCCATACCGAGGCCATGTTCTCTGGAACACTGGCCAGGCGTTTGCCTTGTTCGGCGGGTGAGCCCTTGAGCACGGTGGTGTCGGTATAGCTGTAGGTACCAATCAGGTCCCAGTCGGGCGTGACCGTTACCAGTGCTTCGAGCTCCAGGCCACGGGCGCGGGTTTCACCACTTTGCAGGGTGTTCATCGCATCCAGGGGGTCGGGCATGCGTCGGTTCTGCTCGCGAATGTCATACACCGCAGCGGTATAGAGACTGTTGCTGCCAACGGGCTGATATTTCACACCCAACTCCCACTGTTTGCCCTTGAGCGGTACGTAGGGGTCAAGCGTTCGCTGGTTGAGGCCGATCTGGGGCTGGAATGATTCGCTGTAGCTCAAGTAGGGCGCTATGCCGTTGTCGAACAGATAGGTCAGGCCCACGCGGCCGGTCACCTTGTCATCTTTCTGCTGGGCCTTGCCTTGGGTCTGGCTGGAGGCCCAATCCTTGCGCAGGCCAAGGGTCAGTAACCACTGCTCGTATTTGATCTGGTCCTGGGCATAGAGCCCGCGCTGCATGACCCGTTGTTCCGGGTCTGCGGTGAGGCGAATGATAGAGGGATCAAAGGTGCCATACACCGGGTCGTACACGTTCAGTGGTGTTGCCGCGCCGCTGGCGCCGTCGCGGTTGGAGACAGCGTGCTGGTAGTCGCCCCCCAGCAGCAGCGTGTGTTGTAGCGGGCCGGTTTCAAATCGGGCCTCGGCGTTTTGGTCGGCGACCCAGACTTTGACCTCTGGTTTGGAAACGTAATACACGCGGTCGAGGGTCTGGTTGTCGGCGTTAAACGGTGGGTTTCTGGCGAACTTCGCATAAATCGACTGGTAGCTGACTTTGCTTTTCTGCCAGCGCAGGTTTTGTCGCAGCGTCCATGTGTCGTTCACGTGCCACGAGAATTGCGACGTCAGGGCTGTCTGGTCGCTGTCGTACTCGTCGAATCCTGGCTCGCTGGCGAACCGGTTGCTGTGGATCCGGCCATAGGGCGCATTCCAGACCGTGCCTTTGTGTGGAAAGAACTGCGTGGTGGAGCCGCTGTCATCGCGCTGGATGTTGGCCAGTATCGTCCAGTCGATATCTTCGGTGGGGCGCCAGGTCAGCGATGGCATCAGGACCTGGCGGTTGTCTTTGACGTGATCAACCTGAGTGTCGCTGTCGCGCTGAATTGCCACCAGCCGGTACAACAGCGTGCCTTGTGGGTTCAGGGAGCCCGTGGTGTCGACGGCGACCTGCTTGCGGTTGTAATTGCCATATTGCAGTTGCAGTTCGGTGTGTTGTTCGGCCTGGGGGCGTTTGCTGACCTGGTTGATCAGGCCCCCCACCGGGCTTTGCCCATAAAGCATCGACGCCGGGCCCTTGAGCACTTCGAGGCGTTCCAGGGTGAAGGGGTCGGTGCGCACGTTGGTGTAACTACCGAAGCTCTGCTGTAAGCCATCAAGGAACAGGGCAGGTGAGCTACCTCGCACTTTCGACCAGTCTCCCCGGCTATCCAGCCCGAAGGTTTCGGCGCGCACCCCGGCCACATAACGCAATGCGTCTTGCACGGTCAGCGCGCCCTGATCACGCATACGGTCGGCGCTGATGACGGAAATCGACTGGGGGATCTCAGTAATCGGAGTGTCGGTCTTGGCACCCGTTGCACTGCGCTTGGCGACATAGCCTTTGATCGGGCCGTCGGCCGTTTCTTCTGAGGCAGTGGCCGTAATACTTTGGCTGGGCAGTTCGAGCTGGCCTGTTTCCTGGGCCGCGTCTGCGACCGGGACCAGCATCGAAGCGAATCCGAAGGGGGCAAGGCCGAGCGCCTTCAACCATGAGCCTGGCTCGCGTGCAGAGGGCATTGCAGCTCCTTAATTATTTTAGTGATGCGGGGGGAGGATATTTTGCGCGCAGCTTAAATGATAATAATTGCTATTAGCAACGCTAGATGCCGGTCAATCCTGGCTTTTTGGCGGGGGCAGTCGATGGGAGGGGCGGTAGGGCGGTCTTGCGCGGGGAGGGAGTAATCAAGGTTGCGGAGTCTTTGATCCTGGGTTGGGCCCCCAGACCGCTGACTCCGAAGTGACCTTCATCATGGAGGGATTATTTGCAGCGATACCCTTCAGGCATCGTGACGCTGTAGTTGCGCTGTACGCGATCCTGGAAATTCAGGTTCTGCAGGCCCTGCTGTACCAGAAAGGCCTCGACCTTGGCAGCCTGGCAGTCCTCGTTGTAGGACGTCACTCGCAGCAGGTACACCGCGCGTTTGCTCGCTTCGTCCCGGGCCGTGGCGGTGAACGTGGTGAGGGTGGTGTAGCCGGTGCGCTCCGAGCTGCCCACCGGGCCATAGGTGGTGTTGGGTGTGCTGGTGCAGATCATCTGGTCGCTTTTTTTCTTGCTGTTCTTGCACACAGTGGAGGTGCTGGTTGGCACCTGGCCATAGTCGGTGGCGGTATAGCGATAAGTCACCTGGTGGCTGTCGACGTCCAGGGTGATCGTGATTTTCGGTGCCAGGTTCTTGGGCAGGGTCATGTCGGTATAGACCTGGCGAAAGCCCTGGTCCTTCATGGCGCTGACCATATCGCGCAGATAGTAGCGGGCGTTGAGCGCGTTCTCGTTATTGCCGCCCACCGACGTCACCAGCACTGGCGCCTGTCGGTCAAAGTGATAGTCCGGGTCTGGGGTTGCGTTGATCGCGACGTCCATCGTCGTGGCGCATCCGCTGAGCAGCGCTGTCAGCATTAACAGCGTGCAGAACAAGTACCGGGTCATGAAGTAACTACCTTGCTGAAGATTGGATTAAGGCTAGACGGTTGAGCAGCGCGATAAATAACACATCGGGTGCCAACGAGGCTTGGCGTTAACCTGAATGTAACCAGGGCGGTGTGGCGTACTAAATCGCAGGCAACAAAAAACCCGCACTAGGCGGGTTTCTTGTGTGTTTCAGATGACGTTTGCACCACCTGAAACTAATTAGTGGTGCCCAGAGACGGAATCGAACCGCCGACACGGGGATTTTCAATCCCCTGCTCTACCGACTGAGCTATCTGGGCAACGGGGCGCATTAAACGGGTTTTTCAGGGGGTCGTCAAGCAAGTTTTCAAAAAATATTTAATTATTACCGTCGCTTACGTGCCAACCCCGGTTTTTGCTCAATTATTGAGCAGGCGGCACGTAGCCGTCAGCCTTGGCGTAATCCTCGCCGGAAAAGTACTTGTCCATTTCGCCCTGCAGATATTTGCGGTCTTCGGCGTTCATCATGTTCAGGCGTTTTTCGTTGATCAGCAGGGTCTGGTGCTTCTGCCAGTCGGCCCAGGCCTGGGCGGAAACGTAATCGAAAATGTCTTGGCCCTTGGGCCCCGGAAATGGGGCGCGCTCCAGGGCGGGCAGTTCTTTGTGGTATTTGCGGCACATGATGGTGCGGGTCATGACGAAACTCCTGCGTTCAATACGTCGGCCGCGCGCTTCAGCAGTTTTTTCACCGGGGCGGCAAGGCCCAGGCGCGGCGGGGTGGCGAGGTTATACCAGAGCCAGTCGGCCTCGGCCACGTGATGGGCCGATTCCTCGACTTGCACCAGCCAGGGTTCGATAGCCAGTTGGAAGTGGCTGAAAGTGTGGACCAGCCCCGGCAGCTCCTGCTGCTTGCCCAGCGCCAGCGAGTGCTGGTTGGCCAGGTGTTCCAGATCGTTCAGGTCGTCCAGTTCCGGCAAGCTCCACAGCCCGCCCCACAGGCCCGTAGACGGGCGACGGTAAAGCAGGATCGCGCCCTCATGGTTGGCCAGCAAGGGCATCAGCGTGCGTTTTTGCGGGATGGTCTTGCGGGGCTTGGGGATCGGGTAGCGGGTTTCCAGGCCCAGCATGTGCGCTTCGCAGCCCTTTTCCAGGGGGCACAGCAGGCAACTGGGCTTGCTGCGGGTGCAGAGGGTGGCGCCCATGTCCATCATCGCCTGGGTGTAGGCGTTGACGCGAGCGTGCGGGGTAAAGCGCTCTGCGGTGGCCCACAGCTGCTTGGCCACCTTGGGTTCGCCCGGATAGCCTTCCTGGGCGGTAAAGCGCGCCAGCACGCGTTTGACGTTGCCGTCGAGGATCGGTGCGCGCAGGCCCATGCTCAGGCTGGCGATGGCGCCGGCGGTGGACAGGCCGATGCCTGGCAGTTCGGTAAGCTTCTCTACATCGCGAGGAAACTCGCCGCCGTATTCGGCGACGACGATCTTCGCGGTCTTTTGCAGGTTGCGCGCCCGGGTGTAGTAGCCCAGCCCGGTCCACAGGTGCAGCACTTCATCTTCTGGCGCGGCGGCCAGGGCTTCGACCGTTGGCAGCGAGGCCATGAAACGGTCGAAGTAGTTGAGCACGGTGCTGACCTGGGTCTGTTGCAGCATGATTTCCGAGACCCACACCCGGTAAGGGGTGATGCCCTGTTGCCAAGGCAGGTCATGGCGACCGTGGCGGTCGTACCAGTCGAGCACGGCCGCAGAAAATTGCTCGTTTCTCATCGGTTGAACAGGCCTTTGAGGGCGTCTTTCAACTTGGGATTGACCTTGTCGAGCTTCTCTTCAAGTTTCTCGCTGATTTTATTGCCGGCCATTTTCGCGGCGACCTGGCCCAGGCCGTCCTTGTCCAGGCGGCAGGCCTTGGCTCCCAGCTCCAGCGGCCCACGGCAGCGCAGCGGGACTTCGATGCCACGGAAGTTCGAGCCGACCTGGCAGGCCGGGTCCGGCATGTCGCGCTTGTCACCCTCGACAATGATGCCCACACGGTAGTCCATGCCCAGCACGCGCAGGTCAATGTCGCCATTGCCGTTGACGGTCAGGCCGGGGATCCGCACTTTCAGGTCCGGGTTGCTGGCCACGCCGTTACGCAAGGTCAGGTTGCCCTTGAGCTCCTGGAACGGTGTGTCCTTGCCACGCGGTTCGCTGGCCAGGGTCTTGCGATTGAGCAGGGCGATGCCGGTGCACAGCTGTTGCTCAATGTTGGCGTTGAGCAGTACGCCATTGTTGATCACAAAGCTGGCGGTGCCGTTGAGGCTGTCGATCAGCGCCTTCTGGCTGTTGCCGCGCCCCGTCAGGTTGCTGTCGAGGGTGATCTGGCCTTTGACCGGCGGGGTTTTGCCCTGGGCCTGCAGGATGCGTTCGACCGGCACTTGCTTGATTTTGGTCTGCAGTGCCAACACCGGCACATCTTCGCGGGCGTCGAGGTTGCCGTTGGCCTGGAAGGTGCCGTTGTAGAGGCCGCCGCTCAAGGTGTCGAGCTTGAGCTGACCACCCTGGCCAGAGGCTTTGAGGGTGGCGTTCTCGATGGGCAACTGGCCGAGGGTCAGTTGGCCGAAGGACAGGTCGGCAATCACATCCAGGGTGCGCAGGCGTGCCAGCGGCAGCAGCTTGTCGGTGCTCCAGGCGCCTTTGGTCGGCGCATCCGGCAGCGGAGTGGTGCCGCCGGCGGCCATGGCCCCGGCTTCGCTGCTTTGCACTTCGGCCTGGCGCGCGACGGCGGCACTGTTGGCTGCTTCGGATTTGGCGGGCAGGTAGTGGTCGGCGTTGAACGTGTCGGCCTTCAACTGCACGCGCAGGGATTGCTTGGCAAAGTCTTCAACCGCCAGGCGCCCGGTGAAGGTGCTGCCATCGACTTTCAGGTTGAGGTCTTCCAGCGCCATGCTCGACGGCGTGCCTTGCAGGCGGCTGACCAGCTCGACCTTGCTCAGGCTCTCTGGGGCCATGGCTGGCAGCGGTTGGCCGACGCTGTCGAGGAACTTGGCCAGGTCAAACTGGGCAATCGACAGGGCGCCGCTGATCTGTGGGGTTTTATCCAGGTCGTGGGCCTTCAGTTCGCCCAGTGCCCGCAGTTGGTTGAGCGAGAGCTTGAGGCCGGTCCACTCGGCAATGTTTGCCGACAGGTCCACCAGTAACTGGCCCTGGGTGGCAAACGTGACGGTCTTGCCTTGCAGAGGCTCGCCCGTGGCTTCGCCGGCGACTTTCATGTCTTCGAACTGATAGCGCTTGAGGGCGCGATCAAAACGCAGCTCGCCATTGAGCTCGCTCTTGACCCGCATGACCGGCTGGTTGCTGCCGAAGAACGCAGTGAGCTTGACCGGAATGCTCGCGCCTTCATGCACGGCACCGGTGCTCAGTTGGATGCTTTCGGCGCTGAATTGCTTGCCGGTCTGCTCGTCGTTGTACTCGATACGGGCGTTGTTGACCGTGAGGCTGTCGATGTCCAGGCGGATCGGCTGGGCCGGTTTCTCCGGCGCGGGCGTCGTGGCCGGCGCAGTCGTGGCGGGCGCTTCGGCGCTGGTGGTAGCCGCAACGGGCGCAGCCTTGCCGATATCTTCCCAGTTGCCATGGCCTTGCTTGTCGCGGGTCAGGCGCAGGTTCAGGCCTTCGACGCGTACATCGCTCATTTGCACTTCGCGGCGCAGCAGCGGCAGCACGCGTACCGACAGGCCGAGCATCTGCAGGTCGGCAAATGGTTGGGCAGGGTTGTTCAGGGTGGCCACGCTGGCCTCATGCAGCTCCAGGCCCAGCCAGGGGAACAGGCTCCAGCCGATATCGCCATTGAGCGTCAGCTCGATGTGGGCCTTGTCGCGGGCAATCTGGCGAATCTCGTCTTTGTAGTCGTTGGGATCGAAGAGGTGAGTCAGGGCAAAGCCCAGAGCCACAATGATCAGCAACAGCCCGAGAAGTACCAGACCCAGGATTTTGCCGAACGCTTTCATGGGCGAGTCCTTGTATGTCGATTTTAAAATTTAGCCGCAGAGTATAACGCCGGGAGGTCCGTGGCTGTTTACGCATCGTTACATAGTGTCAAACAAAACAGATGGACTGAAAAAGGTAGTGTCAGTTTGGTTTCTCTCGCTGCGCCAGATGCTAATCTTTGCCCGTTCGCCCGCCTTCTGCGACGAAACGTCGCGCTTACAGGGAGCTTCACTCGACAAAACGGCCACGCATTGCGTGCAAAGGCCGAGGAGGAGAGCGCCTGGCGAACACAGACCAACAACTGGGGGAAACACCAATGAACACTAGCACTGCGGCCGGCAATTCTGCTGCGCAGCCTGCGTTCCTGTCCAAGGAACGCATCATAGCCAAGCCCGGTTTCAACCGCTGGCTGGTTCCGCCGGCCGCCCTGGCCATCCACTTGTGCATCGGCATGGCCTACGGCTTCTCGGTGTTCTGGCTGCCATTGTCCAAGGCGCTGGGCGTGACCGCACCGGTGGCCTGTGCACCGGACATGAGCTTTATCGCGCAGATCTTCTCGTCGTCCTGCGACTGGCCGATCTCCATGCTGGGCTGGATCTACACACTGTTCTTCATCTTCCTGGGCTGCTCGGCAGCGATCTGGGGCGGCTGGCTGGAACACGCCGGGCCGCGCAAGGCCGGTGTGGTCTCGGCACTGTGCTGGTGCGGTGGCCTGCTGATCTCGGCGCTGGGGATTTATACCCACCAGATCTGGCTGATGTGGCTCGGTTCGGGGGTGATTGGTGGTATTGGCCTGGGCCTGGGCTATATCTCGCCGGTGTCGACCCTGATCAAGTGGTTCCCGGACAAGCGCGGCATGGCGACCGGCATGGCGATCATGGGCTTTGGCGGTGGTGCGATGGTCGGTGCGCCCCTGGCTGCAGCGTTGATGGGCCACTTTGCGTCGCCGACCGGCGTGGGCGTGTGGCAGAGCTTTTTGGTCATGGCCGCGATCTACTTCGTGTTCATGATCGGCGGCGCCTTGTCCTACCGTGTCCCGCCGACCGGCTGGAAGCCTGAGGGCTGGACCGCGCCGGCGAAAAAAGCCAGTAATGCGATGATCACCCACCGTCACGTCCACGTGAACGTGGCGTGGAAAACCCCGCAATTCCGCCTGGTCTGGCTGGTGCTGTGCCTGAACGTATCGGCCGGTATCGGCATCCTGGGCATGGCGTCGCCGCTGTTGCAGGAAGTGTTCGGCGGCAAGTTGCTGGGCGTGGATGTGCCGTTTGGCCAACTGGATGCGGGTCAACTGGCCTCCATCGCCGCCATTGCGGCGGGGTTCACCGGGTTGTTGAGCCTGTTCAACATTGGTGGGCGGTTCTTCTGGGCGTCGTTCTCCGACTACCTGGGCCGCAAGAACACCTACTTCGTGTTCTTCGCCCTGGGCTTTGCCCTGTACGCGCTGATCCCGAACCTCGGCCACCTGGGCAACGTCTCGCTGTTCGTGGCGGCGTTCTGCATCATCCTGTCGATGTACGGCGGCGGCTTCGCGACCGTACCGGCCTACCTGGCGGACCTGTTCGGTACGCAAATGGTCGGTGCAATCCATGGTCGCCTGCTCACCGCCTGGGCGGCGGCCGGCGTGCTGGGCCCGGTGTTGGTGAACTACCTGCGTGAATATCAATTGAGCATCGGCGTCGAGCGCGCTGCGGCCTATGACATCACCTTGTACATCCTCGCCGGCCTGCTGGTACTGGGCTTTATCTGCAACCTGTTGGTACGCCCGGTGGCCGACAAGTACTTCATGACCGACGCCGAACTGGCTGCCGAACAGGCGCTGGGCCATGACAAGGGCGCCGATGCGACCACGTCCCTGGAATGGAAAGCCGCTTCCGGCACCGTGCCATTGGCCATTGCGGCCTGGCTGGTGGTAGGTATTCCGCTGGCGTGGGGCGTGTGGGTGACGTTGCAGAAGACTGCAGTGCTGTTCCACTAACACCGCATAACCCGTGTGGGCCCGGTTCCTGTGGGAGCCGGGCTTGCCCGCGATAGAACCCGCTCGGTGTATCTGTAGTACTCAGGCGCCTGCATCGCAGGCAAGCCCGCTGCCACACAAGCACGCTCCCGCACTTGTACTGACATGTCTATGCCCGACAGGCCGTCAGTCTTATCCCCTCCGATGTTTCTGTTTAGCGCCCACACCCCCTATAATGGCCACCTTTTTCGCCCAATGATTTTGCGGAGCTGGTGATGGCCGAACGTAAGGCGTCCGTCGAGCGCGACACTCTGGAAACCCAGATCAAAGCCTCGATCAACCTGGATGGCACCGGAAAGGCCCGATTTGATATCGGTGTCCCTTTTCTTGAGCACATGCTGGATCAAATCGCCCGTCATGGGCTGATCGACCTGGATATCGTCAGCAAGGGCGACCTGCATATCGACGACCACCACACCGTGGAGGATGTCGGTATCACCCTCGGCCAGGCGTTTGCCAAGGCCATCGGCGACAAAAAAGGCATCCGTCGTTACGGCCACGCCTATGTCCCGCTGGACGAGGCACTGTCGCGTGTGGTCATCGACTTCTCCGGCCGCCCAGGCCTGCAGATGCACGTGCCGTATACCCGCGCCACCGTAGGCGGCTTTGACGTGGACCTGTTCCAGGAGTTCTTCCAGGGCTTCGTCAACCATGCCCTGGTGAGCCTGCACATCGACAACCTGCGTGGCACCAACACCCACCACCAGATCGAAACCGTGTTCAAGGCTTTCGGCCGCGCCCTGCGCATGGCCGTGGAGCTCGATGACCGCATGGCCGGGCAAATGCCTTCGACCAAGGGCGTTCTGTAATGCAGACGGTCGCGGTTATCGACTACGGCATGGGTAACCTGCATTCGGTGGCCAAGGCCCTCGAACACGTAGGCGCCGGCAAGGTGCTGATTACCAGCGATGCCAAGGTGATCCGCGAAGCCGACCGGGTGGTGTTTCCCGGTGTAGGTGCGATTCGCGATTGCATGGCTGAAATCCGTCGCCTGGGCTTTGACAGCCTGGTGCGCGAAGTCAGCCAGGACCGGCCGTTCCTCGGGATCTGCGTGGGCATGCAAGCCTTGCTCGAGCGCAGTGAAGAAAACGGCGGCGTCGACTGCATCGGCTTGTTCCCGGGGGATGTGAAGTTCTTCGGCAAGGACCTGCATGAAGACGGCGAACACCTGAAAGTCCCGCACATGGGCTGGAACGAAGTGCGCCGCACCGTCGACCACCCGCTGTGGCATGACATCCCGGACATGGCGCGTTTCTACTTCGTGCACAGCTACTACATCGCCGCCGGTAATCCGCGCCAGGTGGTGGGTGGCGGGCACTATGGCGTCGATTTCGCCGCTGCGCTGGCCGAAGGCTCGCGCTTCGCCGTGCAGTTCCACCCGGAGAAGAGCCATACCCATGGCCTGCAGTTGCTGCAGAACTTCGCCGCCTGGGACGGGCGTTGGTAATGGCCAAGAAGATCAAGCCGCCGATCCTCAATCTCACTCCCCAGCAGGAGAGTGAGGCGACCGACAAGATCAAGCGTTTCATGGAAGACCGCTTCGAGCTCAGGCTCGGGTCGTTCGAGGTGGCTGAGATCCTCGAACTGTTCACCACTGAAATTGCTCCGCACTATTACAACAGGGCGATTTTCGATGTGCAGACGCACCTTAAAGAAAGGTTCGAAAGCATCGAAAGCGACTTGTGGGCGCTCGAAAAACCCTGATTCTTCGAGCAATGCTGAATATCGAATAAGGTTTGCCAGATGCTGATTATCCCCGCTATCGATCTCAAGGACGGCGCTTGCGTACGTCTGCGCCAGGGCCGCATGGAAGATTCCACGGTGTTTTCCGATGACCCGGTCAGCATGGCTGCCAAGTGGGTGGAGGGTGGCTGCCGCCGTCTGCATCTGGTGGACTTGAACGGCGCCTTCGAAGGCCAGCCGGTCAATGGCGAAGTGGTTACTGCCATCGCCAAGCGCTACCCGAACCTGCCGATCCAGATCGGTGGCGGTATCCGCTCCCTGGAAACCATCGAGCACTACGTCAAGGCGGGCGTGAGCTACGTGATCATCGGCACCAAGGCCGTGAAAGACCCGGCCTTCGTCGCCGAGGCCTGCCGTGCATTCCCGGGCAAGGTCATCGTGGGCCTGGACGCCAAGGATGGCTTCGTCGCCACCGACGGCTGGGCCGAGATCAGCACCATTCAGGTGATCGACCTGGCCAAGCAGTTCGAGGCAGACGGCGTGTCCGCCATCGTTTACACCGACATTGCCAAAGACGGCATGATGCAGGGCTGCAACGTACCGTTCACCGCTGCGCTGGCGGCCGCCACCAAGATCCCGGTAATCGCCTCCGGTGGTATCCACAACCTGGGCGACATCAAGTCGCTGCTGGACGCCAAGGCTCCTGGGATCATCGGCGCGATCACCGGCCGTGCGATCTATGAAGGCACCCTGGACGTCGCCGAGGCCCAGGCCTACTGCGATGCCTACAACGGCTGAGGACTGACCATGGCGCTGGCCAAACGCATCATCCCTTGCCTGGACGTCGACAACGGTCGGGTGGTCAAGGGCGTCAAGTTCGAGAACATCCGTGACGCCGGCGACCCGGTGGAAATTGCCCGTCGCTACGATGAGCAGGGTGCCGACGAAATTACCTTTCTCGACATCACCGCCAGCGTCGATGGCCGCGATACCACGCTGCATACCGTCGAGCGCATGGCCAGCCAGGTGTTTATCCCGCTGACCGTGGGCGGTGGCGTACGCACCGTGCAAGACATCCGCAACCTGCTCAACGCCGGTGCGGACAAGGTCTCGATCAACACTGCCGCGGTGTTCAATCCGGAATTTGTCGGCGAAGCCGCGCAGCATTTCGGTTCGCAATGCATCGTGGTCGCCATCGACGCCAAGAAAGTCTCCGGGCCGGGTGAACCTCCGCGCTGGGAGATCTTCACCCATGGCGGGCGCAAGCCTACCGGCCTGGATGCGGTGCAGTGGGCAATGAAGATGGAAGGCCTGGGCGCCGGTGAAATCCTGCTGACCAGCATGGACCAGGACGGCATGAAAAACGGCTTCGACCTGGGCGTGACCCGCGCCATCAGTGATGCGCTGGGCATCCCGGTGATTGCTTCCGGTGGTGTGGGCAACCTGCAACACCTGGCCGACGGCGTCATCGAAGGCCACGCCAGTGCGGTGCTGGCGGCGAGTATTTTCCACTTTGGCGAATACACCGTGCCCGAGGCCAAGGCCTACATGGCGGCGCGCGGCATCGTCGTACGCTAAACGCCACTGGACACCATGACAGGCTCGCGGCACTCTGGGGCCTGCCATGGATTCCGGTAATTCTACATGCTCAAAGACCTGCTTCTTGCCCTCGCCAGCTCTTCCATTCTTTTGGCAGGCTCGGCCAATGCTGCCGAGCCCTCTGCTGATTCTCTGGTGCTGCTGACGGAGAACTTTCCGCCCTACAACATGGCGAAAAACGGCAAGAACTTCGCCAAGGACGAGAACATCGAAGGCATCGCCGTGGACATCGTGCGCGAAACCTTCAAGCGCGCTGGCGTTTCCTACAGCCTTACGCTGCGTTTCCCCTGGGAGCGGATCTATAAACTCGCCCTGGAGCAACCTGGCTACGGGGTATTCGTCATGGCGCGCCTGCCGGACCGCGAAGCCCTGTTCAAGTGGGTCGGCCCCATCGGCCCGGACGATTGGGTGCTGCTGGCCAACGCCGACAGCAACATCCAGTTGACCGACCTTGAGCAGGCCCGGCGCTACAAGGTGGGTGCCTACAAAGGTGACGCGATTGCCCTGAGCCTGGAAAAACAAGGCCTCACACCGCAGGTCGTGCTCCGCGACCAGGACAATGCGCAAAAACTGCTGGATGGCCAGATCGACCTCTGGGCCACCGGCGATCCCGCCGGCCGCTACCTGGCGCGGCAAGTCGGGATAACCGGGCTCAAGACCGTGCTGCGGTTCAACAGTGCCCAGTTGTACCTGGCCCTGAACAAAAACGTTTCGGACGAAACCGTCGCCAAACTGCAAGCCGCGCTGGATCAGCTGCGTGAAGAGGGCGTGGTGAGCGAGATCATGGGGCGGTATCTCTAGTGGGGGGAGCCGGCGGGCAGGACATTTCTGGCTCTGTCTGGGGGTACTCACTCCAGTGCACTTTGTCGCCGTTGATGAACGTGATGTCGGTTGTAGATTGCTGGGCAGCACAGGCGACGACGGGGTAAGCGCCTTTTCCTCAAAAGGAATTTTTACCCGCAATGAATAGACTTTGGTCTGTTCTGAGGGCTTATCAAGGCTGGCATGGCTGATAAAGGTTCCAGGCGCAAAGTAGGCTTCGCCCGTGACTGCCGCTGGCGGCAGGACTGAGCATACTTAAAGTGATAGTTATCTAGACGCAGGAAGGTAGGTGCCATTTTTGCCATGTCCGGCCATGGCCTGGTTGCTGCGCACGCTGATCATCAACTTGATATCAATCCACTCGATGCCCTGGGCCTTGAGCTTGGGCAACTCGCGCTCCAGTACCGCCAGGGTCTGTGGATAAGGATGGCCGATCATCACGGCCGAGCCCTGTTTGTGGGCCAGCTTGATAGCGGTCTGCAACTGCGTGGTGATAGCGGCTTCGGTGCGTTCGTCATCAAGGAAAACATCCCGCGAGACATGAGCCAGGCCGATTTTTTGTGCCTCGGCGGCGGCCACGGTCTGCGCGCTGGTGCGGCTGTCGACGAAAAACTTGTGGCGACGTTGCAATTCACCCATCAGCCAGGTCATGGCCGCAGGCTGCGCGGTCATGCGGCTGCCCATATGGTTGTTGAGGCCGGCGGTGTAGGGCACGGCGTTGAACGCCGCATCCAAACGCTTGCCCAGTTCTTCGACAGGCAACTCGGGGTGCCAGGCGAACGGGCCGGTGGCCGGGTCCATGGGCATATGCAGGATCACGATCTTGCCGGCGCGATGGGCCTCGCGCGCGAATTCGGCGGCGTGGGGGGTGTCGGGCATGATCGCCGCCGTCACCGGGCCGGGCAGGGCCAGCACGCGACGATCCCGGGGCAGGTTCTGCCCAAGGTCGTCGATGATCAGGGTCAGGTAGGCTTTGTGGGGCTTCTGGGCAGGGGCCGCATGGGCGACTCCTGCCAGGCTGCAGAGCAGGGCGATGATCAGGGCAACACGCATATCAACGGCTGCGCGTAATGCTCAGGCCCTTGAGTAGGCTCAACGCCTGGGCCAGTTGGTAATCATCGTCCTGTGGCATCGGCTTGGCTTTCGTGCCGCTGCCGGTTGGCTGGTCGGCACCGCCATTGCCATTGCCCAGGTGACCTTGCAGGTCAGCTTCCTTGAAGTACTCGTTTTCGCTCTCGTTGGTGATCTTGGCCCGGCGAACCTCGATATCCGGCACGATGCCCTGGGCCTGGATCGAGCGACCATTAGGCGTGTAGTACAACGCCGTGGTGATCTTCAGCGCACGCTCGTTGTTCAGCGGCAGCACGGTTTGCACCGAACCCTTGCCAAAGCTGGTGGTGCCCATCAGCACCCCGCGTTTCTGGTCTTGCAGGGCGCCGGCGACGATTTCCGAGGCCGAGGCGCTGCCGCCGTTGATCAGCACCGCCAGCGGGACGTTTTCGCTGAGGTCCTTGCCGGTGGCCGAGAAGCGCAGTTCGGAGTTGGCGATGCGGCCCTTGGTGTAGACGATCAGGCCCTTGGTGATGAAATGGTCGACCACTTCCACCGCCGATTGCAGCACGCCGCCGGGGTTGTTGCGCAGGTCGAGGACGATGCCGTTGAGCTTCTTGCCGTTGTCTTTGCGCAGCTTGGCCAGGGCCTTGGCCACTTCGTCGCCGGTCTTGACCTGGAATTGGGTGATGCGGATGTAGCCGTAGCCCGACTCCAGCAACTGGCTCTTCACGCTCTTGACCACGATGGTGGCGCGGGTCAGGGTCACGTCAAACGGGTTGCCACCGTCGCGCACCAGGGTCAGGGTGATTTTCTGACCGACCTTGCCGCGCATCTTGTCGACGGCTTCGGTCATGGTCTGGCCGCGGGTCGGCTGGCCGTTGATCTTGACGATCAGGTCGCCAGCCTGGATGCCGGCCTTGGACGCCGGGGTATCGTCGATGGGCGACACCACCTTGATGATGCCGTCTTCGGCGCCCACTTCTATGCCGAGGCCGCCGAATTCGCCGCTGGTGCTTTCCTGCAGCTCGGCGAAATCTTCCGGGCCCAGGTAGGCAGAGTGCGGGTCGAGGTTGCTGAGCATGCCTTTGATGGCGTTTTCCAGCAGGGTCTTGTCGTCCACGGGTTCGACATAGGCTGCCTTGATCCGGTCCATGACCTCGGCAAAGGTGCGCAATTCGTCCAGCGGCAGCGGCGCCTTGGTGGTCGCGGCCGTGGCTGACGGGGCGGTCTGGTCGGCGAATGCCATAGGCGCGCCGATCACCAGGGCGATCGTCAGGGCCAGCGAAGTGAGGCGGGACAAATGCAGCATGTCGAACGAACTCCTAATGTAGATGCGGCCCTATCCTTGGGCGCGACACCATTGTGCAGGGTCGCTTGGGCGGCCCTGCTGACGAATAGCGAAGTACAGCGCCGGGGTGTCCTGGCCGCCACTGTTACCGACAGTGGAGATGGATTCACCGGCTTTTACAACATCACCTGCGGCCTTGAGCAACGTTTGATTGTGGCCATATAAGCTCAAATAGCCATTGCCGTGGTCAAGAATCACCAGCAAACCAGCGCCGCGCAGCCAATCGGCGAACACCACGCGCCCACCGTGGACGGCGTGTACCTGGCTGCCCGCAGAGGCGCTGATCATCACGCCGTCCCACTTGGTGCGGGTGTCATCGCCACGGGTTTCACCAAAGCGTGCCAGTAGTCGACCATCAACTGGCCATGGAAGTTTGCCTCGGGCAGTAGCAAAAGGCCCGCCAAACGATTCGCCGGCGCTGGAAACCAGTGGGCCAGGCGCTGCACGCGCCGGTTTGCGCGGGGCGTCGGTGGCGAGCGCCGCGGCGTCACGCTGGCGCTTTTTTTCTGCTTCCTGCTGGGCGATCAGCGCTTTTTGTCGCGCTTCTTCGGCCTCGCGGGCCTGGCGAGCCAGGGTTTCCTCGATGGTTTTCAGTACTTTGGCCAGGTCGGCCTGGTCTTGCTGACGCGCCTGCAGCTTGGCATCCCGGGCTTTTACGTCGCTGTTGAGCTTGGCGAGGGCCTGCTGGCGTTCTTTGCGCACCTTGTCCAGCTCGTCGCGCTGGCTGTCGAGGCTGCTTTTCTGGGCCAGAAGTTGGCTTTGTTGGTCGGCGATTTCCTGCTCGACATTGGCCAATTGGCGCAGGGTCTCGTTGAAGCTCTTGAGTTGCTCCAGGCGCGCGGTGCTCAGGTAGTCGTAGTAGGTGAGGGTGCGGGCGAATTTTTCCGGGTTCTGCTGGTTGAGCAGCAGCTTGAGGTATTCCTGGCGGCCGTTCTGGTAGGCGGCACGGGCCTGGATTGCGATCAGGCGTTGCTGTTCAACGCGCGCGCTCTGGAGTTTTTTTTTCTCACCGTCGAGCCGCTCCAGTTCCGACTCGCTCTTCTTTAGTTCTTTTTGCAGCTCCTGGACCTGCTTCTCCAGCTTGCCCATTTCGGTTTCCGTGCCGCGCAGGTCTTTCTGCACCCCGGATTTTTCTTCCTGGAGCTTGCCGAGCAGTTTCTTCAGCTCGGTAATGTCCTGACGCGTAGCGTCCAACTGTTGTTGGGTTTGCGCACGCTCGTCGGCCATAGCCGGTTGGAGCACGCAGACAAGAGCGAGGGTAATCAAGGCGCGAAGCATAGAGGCGGGCGACACCAGGGAAAGGGACGGCCTAGTATGCCCGGCCCACGCGGCAAAAAAAACGTCCAATTCGGGCTGGCGGGCAAGTTAGGCGCCCAGTGGCGCGGTGTGGCTAAAAGCCATCTTCAAAAACGCCACCTATCCATGTGGGAGCGGGCTTGCCCGCGATTGCGTTGTGTCAGCCATGGAAATGTCGACTGATCCGCCGCTATCGCGGGCAAGCCCGCTCCCACATTGTTTGGTGGTGGGTTTGAAAATTAGACCAGGATCGAGGTGCCGGTCATTTCGACAGGCTTCTCGAGCCCCATCAGCATGAGCATGGTCGGCGCCACGTCTGCCAGCACGCCGCCTTCGCGCACCTTGAAGTCGCGCTTGCCGACATAAATGAACGGCACCGGCTCGGTGGTGTGGGCGGTATGGGCCTGGCCGGTGGATTCGTCGGACATCTGCTCGCAGTTGCCATGGTCGGCGGTGATCAGCGCTTCGCCTCCGACCTTCTCCAGAGCGTCGACGATACGGCCCACGCATAAGTCCAGGCATTCCACGGCCTTGACCGCCGCTTGCAGGTTGCCGCTGTGGCCGACCATGTCGCCGTTGGCGTAGTTGACCACGATCACGTCATAGCGCTGGTGTTCGATGGCGTCGACGATCTTGTCGGTGACTTCCGGCGCGCTCATCTCGGGCTGCAGGTCGTAGGTGGCGACTTTGGGCGACGGGATCAGGATGCGCTCTTCGCCGGGGAAAGGTTCTTCGCGACCGCCGGAGAAGAAGAAGGTGACGTGAGCGTATTTCTCGGTTTCGGCAATGCGCAGTTGGGTCTTGCCGTTTTTGGCGAGGTAATCACCCAGCACGTTTTCCAGGCTGCCCGGCGCGAAAGCTGACGGGGCCGGGATGTTGGCGGCGTATTGGGTCAGCATCACGAACTCGACTTTCGGCTGGCGCGCCCGCTCGAAGTCTTTGAAACCGTCATCGACGAACACATGGCTCAGTTCGCGGGCACGGTCGGCGCGGAAGTTCATGAACACCACGGCGTCGCCATCTTCGACCTTCACAGGCTCGCCAATGGTGGTGGCCTTGACGAACTCATCGCTCTCGCCGCGAGCGTAGGCCGCTTCCAGGCCTTGCTGGGCGGTAGCCGCGTTGAATTGGGCGTTGCCGTCGACGATCAGGTTGTAGGCCTGGGACACGCGATCCCAGCGGTTGTCGCGGTCCATGGCGAAATAGCGGCCGACCAGGCTGGCGATGCGGCCCTTGCCGAGGGCGGCGAAGGCGGCGTCCAGCAGCTCGATGGACGATTGCGCGCTTTTGGGCGGGGTGTCGCGGCCATCGAGGAAGGCGTGCAGGTAGATCTTCTCGGCGCCACGCTTGTAGGCCAGTTCGGCCATGGCCACCAGGTGGTCCTGGTGGCTGTGCACGCCACCGTCAGACAGCAGGCCCATGAAATGCACGGCTTTGCCGGCGGCGACGGCTTTATCCACTGCGGCGCAGATGGTCGGGTTCTCGAAGAACTCGCCATCGCGGATGGCTTTGGTCACGCGAGTGAAGTCCTGATATACCACTCGTCCGGCGCCAAGATTCATATGGCCGACTTCAGAGTTGCCCATCTGGCCGTCCGGCAGGCCGACGTCCATGCCCGATCCGGAGATCAGGCCATTGGGTACGCTGGCGCAGAGGCGGTCCAGCACGGGCTTGTTCGCCGCGAATACGGCGTTGTCGTGGTGGTTTTCACTGTGACCGAAGCCATCGAGAATCATCAGGACCAAAGGTTTAGGCGTGGTAGTCATAGATCCTCTCGCGGCGGTATTAAAGGAAGGCGATTGAAAAGGGAGTGGCAGTTTAAAGCGAAGTTCCGATGCCGTCACCGCTTTACGGGGGTTGGCCCCCCATGGCGGCTGTGTATACTTACCGCCATTTTAACGCCCTGGAACCTCCTTGATGGTTGATCACCTGATTGCATTTGCTACCTCTCACTATCTGCTGGTCGGTGCCTTCGTCGTACTGCTGGCGCTGCTGATTGCTCATGAAGTGAGCCGTGGCGGCCGTAGCCTCAGCACCGCCGAGCTGACCGCGCTGGTCAACAAGGACCAGGCCGTTGTCGTCGACATCCGTCCGGCCAAGGACTTTGCCGCCGGCCATATCGTTGGCGCGCTGAATATTCCCCAGGACAAGCTGATCGCCCGCATCGCCGAACTGGAAAAGCACAAGGCCAAGACCATTATCCTGGTCGACGCCCAGGGCCAGCACTCCGGTGGCCATGCCCGCGAAATGATGAAGAGCGGTTTCACCGCCGCCAAGCTGTCGGGTGGTATCTCCAGCTGGCGCGCCGATAACCTGCCGTTGGTGAAGTGATATGAGCCAGGTTGTCGTTTATTCCAGCGATTATTGCCCCTATTGCACGCGAGCCAAGCATTTGCTCCAGAGCAAAAAGGTTGCCTTCGACGAGATCAAGGTCGATGGCAAGCCCCAGGTACGTGCCGAGATGGCCCAGAAGGCGGGGCGCAACTCTGTGCCGCAAATCTGGATCGGTACCCAGCATATCGGTGGATGCGACGACCTGTTCGCCCTGGAGCGCGCCGGTAAACTGGATGCGCTGCTTCACGTCTGACTCCAAAACCCTAAAAGACCCCAAGATCAAGAAGGATCTGCGAGATGACTGACCAACCGAACACCGAAGCGGCAGCAGAAGAGGCTCAAGGCCCACAGTTTTCCCTGCAGCGCATCTACGTGCGTGACTTGTCGTTCGAGGCCCCTAAAAGCCCGGCGATCTTCCGCCAGGAGTGGACTCCAAGCGTCGGCCTGGACCTGAACACCCGTCAAAAGCAACTGGAAGGCGACTTCCACGAAGTCGTGCTGACCCTGTCGGTCACCGTGAAGAACGGTGAAGAAGTGGCCTTCATCGCTGAAGTGCAACAGGCCGGTATCTTCCTGATCCAGGGCCTGGACGATGCGTCCATGAGCCACACCCTGGGTGCGTTCTGCCCGAACATCCTGTTCCCGTATGCCCGCGAGACCCTGGACAGCCTGGTCACCCGTGGCTCGTTCCCGGCGCTGATGCTGGCCCCGGTGAACTTCGATGCCCTGTATGCGCAAGAGCTGCAGCGCATGCAACAGGAAGGCGCGCCGACGGTTCAGTAAGCTGAACCCGACGCCGCTCTAAATGTGGGAGCGGGCGTGTGTGGGAGCTGGCTTGCCAGCGATAGCATCACCTCTGTGTCACTGACACACCGAGGTGCCTGCATCGGGGGCAAGCCCGGCTCCCACACACGCCCGCTCCCACATTTGGTTTTGGGGGCTATTTGAAACCGAGCTGGCGCCAGCCTTCGTAGACGGCGACGGCCACGGTGTTGGACAGGTTCAGGCTGCGGCAGCCTTCACGCATCGGCAAACGCAAGCGCTGGCCATCGGGCAGGGCGTCGAGTACGTCTGCCGGCAGGCCACGGCTTTCCGGGCCGAACAGGAAGGCATCACCCTCGGCAAAGCTGGCATCATGAAACGGCCGCGAACCTTTGGTGGTGAACGCAAACAGCCGTGGATGGCCCAGGCTTTCCAGGCAACTGGCGAGGTCGGCGTGACGCTGCAGGGTGGCGTATTCGTGATAGTCCAGGCCGGCGCGACGCAGGCGCTTGTCGTCCATCTCGAAGCCCAGCGGCTCGATCAAATGCAGGTGGCAGCCACTGTTGGCGCACAGCCTGATAACGTTGCCGGTGTTCGGCGGAATTTCTGGTTGAAAAAGGATGACGTGAAACATGCACGGCTCCGAAGATAAAGATGCAGCGCATTCTACCCCTGAAGACGACCCCAGGCCGCAGCTATTGCCCAGAGTCCTGGGTTCGCTGGCGATTGTCGGTCTGATGGTGGGCTTGATGATCGGTCGCCTGACCACCCCGGACCCGACGGCCTTGCTGCAGGTCGAGCCCGCCACCGATGGGCTGGTGGTGTGGTTCAACCACGAACCGAAGTTGCACGGCGAGCATATCGACGGCACCGTGGCGCTGCTGTTCGACGCCCATGGCCATGCGCAGGCGGGGCAATTGAAGGTCAATGACAAGGATGTGAACTGGCGGGTGCGCAAGACCGATGGCGGCTTGCTGTTGAACCTGGTGGCGGCACGGCCGCTGCGCGGGGAATGGTCGGGCAAGGCGGTCGATGACCGCTGGCGATTGGAGATCCATCTCCTGGAGCAATAAAAGAGGGAGTTCCCGGCCTGCCTGTACCAGGGCTCCCAAAACGGTTTGAAGCTCGAATTAAAGAGGGGATTCTCGGCCTGCCTGTACCAAGGTCCCCGAAACTGGGTAGTACCAGAGGTATTGCAGGGGGCGTGCCAGAATGGTGAATTTGTCTAGGAAAATTCTTTTATAAAGCGCAAAGCCCCGGATTACGGGGCTTTGGCGTTTTCAGGGTTCAGAGTTTTTTGAAAGCGGCCTGGAGTTCGTGCGCGATAGCGGTTCATGGTGCGTTGAAGCGGTGCACACCAAACAAATGTGGGAGCTGGCTTGCCTGCGATGCGGGCACCTCGGTCTTTCAGAGATACCGAGGTGATGCAATCGCAGGCAAGCCAGCTCCCACACAAGCCAGCTCCCACACAAGCCCTCATCCACATTAGGTCATCCGTGTGCTGGAGGGCTGTGTTCAGCCCTCTTCACCCTCATCATCATCCCCGCCATCCACCTTCATCCCCAATTCCTTGATCTTGCGGGTCAAGGTGTTACGACCCCAGCCCAGCAGCACGGCGGCGTCACGCCGGCGGCCAGCGGTGTGCTTGAGGGCCGTCTCGATCATGATCCGCTCAAAGGTCGGCACGGCGCTGTCCAGCAGGCTCGACTGGCCGCGAGCCAAGGCCTGGTCGGCCCATTGGCGCAGGGCTTGTTCCCAGTTGGTTACGGGCGCTGAATCCTGCGGCAGGCTCAACAGCTCCGGCGGCAGGTCGCTGATATGCACTTCGCGCCCGGACGCCATCACCGTGATCCAGCGGCAGGTATTCTCCAGCTGGCGCACGTTGCCCGGCCACGGCAGGTTTTTCAGGTATTCCTCGGTTTCCGTCTTCAGCAGCTTGGGCTCTACCGCCAGTTCCTGGGCGGCGCGGCTGAGGAAGTGGCGGGCCAGGGTCGGGATGTCTTCGCGGCGGTCCGACATCCGCGGGATGTGGATGCGGATCACGTTGAGGCGGTGGAACAAGTCCTCGCGGAACTTGCCGGCGTGCACCAGGGTTTCCAGGTTCTGGTGGGTCGCGGCGATGATCCGCACATCGACCTTGACCGGCGTATGGCCGCCGACACGATAGAACTCACCGTCGGCCAGCACCCGCAACAGTCGGGTCTGGGTGTCGGCCGGCATATCGCCGATTTCATCGAGAAACAGGGTGCCGCCGTCGGCCTGTTCAAACCGGCCGCGACGCAGGTTGGCGGCGCCGGTAAACGCGCCTTTCTCATGGCCGAACAGCTCCGATTCCATCAAGTCCTTGGGGATCGCCGCCATGTTCAGCGCGATGAACGGCGAGGCGGCCCGTGGGCTGTGGCGGTGCAGGGCATGGGCGACCAGCTCTTTACCGGTGCCGGACTCACCGTTGATCAGCACGGTGATGTTGGAATGGCTCAAGCGCCCGATGGCGCGAAACACTTCCTGCATCGCCGGCGCTTCACCGATGATTTCCGGGGTGCGCGTCAGGGTCGGTTCCACGGCCTGGCCTTGCTGCTCCTGGGCGTGCTGGTTGGCGCGCTTGACCAGCGCCACCGCCTCATCGACGTCGAACGGCTTGGGCAGGTACTCGAAGGCGCCGCCTTGATAGGACGCGACAGCGCTGTCCAGGTCCGAGTGCGCGGTCATGATGATCACCGGCAAGCGCGGGTGCTGCTCGCGGATCCGCGCCAGCAAGTCCAGGCCGCTGGCGCCGGGCATGCGGATGTCGGAGATGATCACATCGGGCTGCTGGCGCGCCAGGCGGCTCATCACCCCGTCGGCGCTGTCGAAGCTCTGGGTGGTCATGCCTTCCTGTTGCAAGGCTTTCTCCAGGACCCAGCGGATGGAACGGTCGTCATCGACGATCCAGACAGTTTCACTACGGCTCATGTCGATGGGGCTCCTTGTTCCAGTGGCAGAAAGATCGAAAAGGTCGTGTGGCCGGGATGGCTTTCACATTCGATCAGGCCCTGGTGCTGGCTGATGATGTTCTGGGTAATGGCCAGGCCCAGCCCGGTACCGTCCGGGCGGCCGCTGACCATCGGGAAGAAAATGGTTTCTTGCAGTTCGGCCGGGATACCCGGGCCGTTGTCGATGATCTCGACCTTGGTCACCAGGCGATGGCGTACGTGGCCAATGGTGAACTGGCGCAAGGCGCGGGTGCGCAGGCTGATACGGCCCAGGCGCAGCTCGTTCTGGCTGCTGATGGCCTGCATGGCGTTGCGCACGATATTGAGCACCGCCTGGATCATCTGCTCGCGGTCGATCAATACGTCGGGGATGCTCGGGTCATAGTCGCGCACCAGGGTGATGCAGCCCTGGCTTTCGGCCTCCACCAACTGGCAGACGCGCTCCAGCACCTCATGCACGTTGGTCATCGCCAGCGACGGCAGTTTGTTGGAACCCAGCATGCGGTCCACCAGGTTGCGCAGGCGGTCGGCTTCCTCGATGATGACGTTGGTGTAGTCCTTGAGGTGCTCATCCGGCAGCTCGCGGGCCAACAACTGTGCGGCGCCGCGAATCCCGCCCAGGGGGTTCTTGATCTCATGGGCCAGGCCGCGTACCAGCATCTTGCTGGTTTCCTGCTTGGACAACTGCGCCTCTTCCTTGGTGATGCGCAGCAGGCGATCGCGGGGATGCACCTCCAGCAGCAGCAAGGTGGCGCCGTGGCTCAGGATCGGTGTTACCGCGTAGTCGACGGTCAGGGTCTGGCCGGTGAGGGCCGTGAGCATCGCTTCGCGCTTGGTGAACGGGTGGGCCTGCTCCACGGCCTGGCGCAAGGAACTCAAGGCCTCGGCGGACTCGGTGAACAGCTCGCTGATAAATTGCCCATGGCTGCGCTGGCCGCTGATGGCCAGGAGCATCTCCGCCGCGGGGTTCATGTACTCAAGGCGCAGTTCGGCATTGAGCAGGATGGTCGCGGTGGTCAGGTTGTCGAGTAGCAAGCGGTGCAGTGCGTCGCTGATGGTCATTAGGACCTCTTTTGGAGCAAGGCGTGGGCTTGAGGCTCACGCTGATACCAGGAAAATGCAAAAACCAAACCAAGGCTCCGAAAAGAAGCGTAAAAGCCCTGAAATAGGGGCTTTAGGCGCGAAACTATGGCGCTCTGCCAGCTTGCTCGGGAGATATCGACCCAAAATGGGCTGGCCGGCGGGCATGGGTGCAACCTATCGCACCAATATAGTGCGAATCCCGGCATTCTGTTCAGCGATCAACTATTTCCTGGACGCACCAATCAAACTGTAGGAGCTGGCTTGCCTGCGATATCGGTGTATCTGTCACATCACGACTGACTGAACCACCGCTATCGCAGGCAAGCCAGCTCCCACAGTTTTGATGGTTTCAGGCAAAAAAAAGACCTCCCGAAGGAGGCCTTTTTGTCACGCCGCGTTGAGCAGCGCTACCGGATCAGCAGCTGTAGTACAGCTCGTATTCCAGTGGGTGTACGAAGGTGCGGACCTTGATTTCTTCTTCGCTTTTCAGGGCGATGTAGGCATCGATGAAGTCGTCGCTGAACACGCCGCCTTTGGTCAGGAACGCACGGCCCTTGTCCAGCTCTTCCAGGGCTTCTTTCAGGCTGCCGCACACTTGTGGGATTTCCTTGGCCTCTTCAGGCGGCAGGTCGTACAAGTTTTTGTCGGCGGCGTCGCCTGGGTG
The DNA here is from genome assembly GCF_009873475.1 of Pseudomonas sp. DTU12.1. Taxonomy (NCBI): domain Bacteria; kingdom Pseudomonadati; phylum Pseudomonadota; class Gammaproteobacteria; order Pseudomonadales; family Pseudomonadaceae; genus Pseudomonas; species Pseudomonas sp. DTU12.1. The sequence continues at coordinate 563,870 of NZ_CP045254.1, forward strand.
GATCTTGTTCTGGATGCCGTCCAGGCCAGCCATCAGCAGTGCAGCAAAACCCAGGTACGGGTTGGCTGCTGGATCCGGGAAGCGTGCTTCGATACGGCGAGCGCGAGGGCTGGACACGTAAGGAATACGGATCGAAGCGGAACGGTTGCGAGCCGAGTAGGCCAGCATCACTGGTGCTTCAAAACCTGGGACCAGACGCTTGTAGGAGTTGGTCGACGGGTTGGTGAAGCCGTTCAGGGCCTTACCGTGCTTGATGATGCCGCCGATGAAGTACAGGGCGGTGTCGGACAGGCCGGCATAACCTTCGCCAGCGAAGGTGTTCTTGCCATCTTTGGCGATGGACAGGTGAACGTGCATGCCCGAACCGTTATCGCCGTACAGTGGTTTAGGCATGAAGGTAGCGGTACGGCCGTAGGCCACTGCCACGTTGTGTACGCAGTACTTGAGGGTCTGTACTTCGTCAGCCTTGGCAACCAGGGTGTTGAACTTCACACCGATTTCGTTCTGGCCGGCAGTCGCCACTTCGTGGTGGTGAACTTCGATGACCAGGCCCATGTCTTCCATGGCGTTGCACATGGAGGTACGGATTTCGTGGTCGTGGTCGAACGGTGGTACTGGGAAGTAGCCGCCTTTGACGCCTGGACGGTGGCCATGGTTGCCGCCTTCCACGTCCTGGTCGGACATCCACGAACCCTGGTCGGAGAAGATCTTGAACATGGAGCCGGAGATGTCGGACTTGAACTTCACCTGGTCAAAGATGAAGAACTCAGGCTCAGGGCCCACGAATACGGTGTCACCGATACCGGTGGACTTCAGGTATTCCTCGGCACGCTTGGCGATCGCACGTGGGTCGCGGTCGTAGCCCTGCATGGTCGAAGGCTCGATCACGTCGCAGACGATGATCAGGGTTGGCTCTTCGGTGAACGGGTCGAGTACGGCGGTGGAGTCGTCCGGCATCAGGATCATGTCGGAGGCTTCGATGCCTTTCCAGCCAGCGATGGAGGAGCCGTCGAACATTTTGCCTTCTTCGAAGAAGGCGTCATCCAGCGCGTCGCGAGCCGGCATGGTCACGTGGTGCTGAGTGCCTTTGGTGTCCGTGAAGCGCAGATCAATCCATTTAACGTCATGATCTTTGATGAGTTGAACCGACTTCGACATAGTGTCCTCCGGGTGGCTTCGGGCTGGGGTAGTGGAGTAGCCCTTAGAATGTGGGTGATGCCGGCGCGGATAGTCCGCCATGGCAACCTGCCTCACAAGAGAGCAAATTGCATGCCAGTGCCCCGACATGGGTTTTTTGCCTCAAAATGGCCCCTATAAAGGTGCAAATCGTCGAAATGGCAAAAATCGCGCACTGCAATGTAGCGTAACTGCCTGTAAATGCACCTCTTTGGTGCGTCGCGTGCCGTTTGTATATTAACTGGTCAAACCTTGAGCGATTTCCGCTATAATCCGCGCCCCCCTTTTTCGGCTGGCCCTGCGCGCGCTGTTTCCATGAAATTAATCGTTAAAGTCTTCCCCGAGATCACCATCAAGAGCCGACCGGTACGGATGCGTTTCATCCGTCAATTGGCCAAGAATATCCGCGCCGTGCTCCGTGACCTGGACCCGGCCGTGGTGGTGAACGGTGTGTGGGACAACCTCGAGCTGGAAACCCGCGTCAGCGACCCTAAAGCCTTGAAAGATATGACCGAGCGCCTGAGCTGCATGCCGGGCATCGCGCATTTCCTGCAGGTCGACGAGTACCCGCTGGGCGACTTCGACGACATCACGCAAAAATGCAAACTGCACTTTGGCACCAGCCTTGAAGGCAAGATTTTTTCGGTGCGCTGCAAGCGTGCGGGCAAGCACCCGTTCAGCTCCATGGATGTCGAGAAATACGTCGGCAGCAAGCTGCGTCGCGAGTGTGGGGCCGCAGGAATCTCGCTGAAAGAGCCGCAAATCGAAGTACGTATCGAAATTCGCGACCAACGGTTGTTTGTGATCCACAGCCAGCACAACAGCATCGGTGGCTACCCGCTGGGTGCGCTGGAACAGACCCTGGTGCTGATGTCCGGCGGTTTCGACTCTACCGTGGCGGCCTACCAGATCATGCGCCGGGGCCTGATGAGCCACTTCTGCTTCTTTAACCTGGGCGGGCGTGCACACGAATTGGGCGTGATGGAAGTTGCGCACTATATCTGGAAGAAGTACGGCAGCTCCCAGCGCGTGCTGTTTGTCAGCGTACCGTTCGAGGAAGTCCTGGGAGAAATTCTCGGAAAAGTCGATAACGGTCATATGGGCGTCGTATTGAAGCGTATGATGTTGCGCGCAGCGTCGAAAATCGCCGACCGCCTGCAAATCGAAGCGCTGGTGACCGGCGAGGCGATTTCCCAGGTCTCCAGCCAGACGTTGCCGAACCTGTCCGTGATCGACTGCGTGACCGACAAGCTGGTATTGCGCCCGCTGATCGCCAGCCACAAGCAGGACATCATCGACCTGGCCAACGAAATCGGCACCGCTGATTTCGCCAAGCACATGCCAGAGTACTGCGGGGTCATCTCGGTGAACCCCAAGACCCATGCCAAGCGCTATCGCGTGGAGCATGAAGAGAAAGAATTCGACATGGCGATTCTGGAGCGAGCGCTCGAGAACGCCAAACTGGTGCCGATCGATCGAGTCATCGACGAATTGGGCCAGGACGTACAGATCGAAGAAGTCAGCGAAGCCCTGGCCGGTCAGATTGTCATCGACATCCGTCACCCGGATGCCGCTGAAGACGAGCCGCTGGAAATCGCTGGCATCGACGTGCAAACGCTGCCGTTCTATGCACTGAACGCGCGTTTCAAGGAACTGGATAACAGCCGTCAGTACCTGCTGTATTGCGACAAAGGCGTGATGAGTCGCCTGCATGCCCACCATTTGCTCAGTGAGGGATATGCCAATGTGCGCGTTTATCGACCGAGCTAAGAGCCCGGGGCTGTTTGCCTGTGGCCTGCGTCACCGGCCCCCCGACTCTGCCGTCAAGCTGTAACGGCAAGGCCTGACTCTACTGTTAATCGCTGCCACGACCTGTCAGCACACCGAATCCTCTGATCGAGATACACAAGTGATCGAAAATCTACGTAACATCGCCATCATTGCCCACGTTGACCATGGTAAAACCACCCTGGTAGACAAACTCCTGCGTCAATCCGGCACCCTGGAGCGCAACGAGCTCAACGACGAGCGCGTGATGGACTCCAACGACCAGGAAAAAGAGCGCGGTATTACCATCCTGGCAAAAAACACTGCCATCAACTGGAACGGCTACCACATCAACATCGTGGATACCCCGGGCCACGCCGACTTCGGCGGCGAAGTTGAACGTGTAATGTCGATGGTTGACTCCGTTCTGCTGCTGGTTGATGCCCAAGACGGCCCTATGCCGCAAACCCGTTTCGTGACCAAGAAGGCTTTCGAAGCCGGCCTGCGTCCAATCGTGGTGATCAACAAGGTTGACCGTCCAGGCGCGCGTCCGGACTGGGTTCTGGACCAGATCTTCGACCTGTTCGACAACCTCGGTGCCACCGAAGAACAGCTGGACTTCAAAGTCGTCTACGCCTCGGCCCTGAACGGCATTGCCGGTCTGGAACACACCGACATGGCTGAAGACATGACCCCGCTGTACCAGTCGATCGTCGACAACGTACCAGCGCCGAAAGTCGACCGTGACGGTCCGTTCCAGATGCAAATCTCCGCACTGGACTACAACAGCTTCCTGGGTGTTATCGGCGTTGGCCGTATCGCTCGTGGTCGCGTCAAGCCGAACACTCCGGTCGTGGCTATCGACGCCACCGGCAAGAAGCGTAACGGTCGTATCCTGAAGCTGATGGGTCACCACGGTCTGCACCGTATTGACGTTGAAGAAGCTGCTGCAGGCGACATCGTGTGCATCAGCGGTATGGACTCGCTGTTCATCTCCGACACCCTGTGCCACCCGGACATGGTTGAAGCAATGGTGCCGTTGACCGTTGACGAGCCAACCGTTTCCATGACCTTCCAGGTAAACGACTCGCCATTCTGCGGTAAAGAAGGCAAGTTCGTGACTTCCCGTAACATCAAGGAACGTCTGGACAAAGAGCTGCTGTACAACGTTGCACTGCGCGTTGAAGAAGGCGACTCGGCTGACAAGTTCAAGGTTTCCGGCCGTGGTGAGCTGCACCTCTCGGTACTGATCGAAACCATGCGTCGCGAAGGCTTCGAAATGGGCGTTGGTCGTCCGGAAGTGATCATCCGTACCGTTGACGGCGTGAAGCAGGAACCGTTCGAAAACGTCACCATCGACACCCCTGAAGAATCCCAGGGCAAGGTCATGGAAGAGATGGGCCTGCGTAAGGGCGACCTGACCAACATGGTGCCGGATGGCAAAGGCCGTGTGCGTCTGGAATACAACATCCCTGCTCGTGGTCTGATCGGTTTCCGTAACCAGTTCCTGACCCTGACCAACGGTGCTGGCATCCTGACCTCGATCTTCGATCGCTACGACACCATGAAGTCCGGCGACATGTCCGGCCGTCAGAACGGTGTTCTGGTATCGGTAGAAACCGGCAAGGCACTGACCTACTCCCTGGAAACCCTCCAGGCGCGTGGCAAGCTGTTCGTTGAACACGGTCAAGAGATCTACAACGGCCAGATCGTTGGTCTGAACAGCCGTGACAACGACATGGGCGTCAACCCAACCAAAGGCAAGAAGCTCGACAACATGCGTGCTTCGGGTAAAGACGAAACCATCGCCCTGGTTCCACCTGTTCGCTTCACCCTGGAACAGGCTCTGGAATTCATCCAGGACGACGAGCTGTGCGAAGTGACGCCGAAGTCCATCCGTCTTCGTAAGAAGATTCTGGACGAAGGCGAGCGTACCCGCGCTGCCAAAAAGGCCAAGAACTGATACTTAGTTCTGGCTGAATAAAAACGCCCCCGGTCGAAAGGCCGGGGGCGTTTTTTTATGCCCGCAATATTTGCAGTGGCTGTACCGGCCCCTTCGCGAGCAAGCCCGCTCCCACGCTTGACCTCATTCATCCTGAAAAAACGCGGTCGAATGTGGGAGCGGCGGTGCGACGATTCGACTTGCTCGCGAAAGCGCTAGTTCAAGCAATAAAGAACTTGGATCAGAACTTGTCGAGGGTCTTGAACTTGGTCTCGCGCACCACTTCCTTGGGCTTGTACGCGCAATACCCCGGGCGAGGCCCGATCTTCGGGTGATTGCGGCAGGTATCCGGGCGCTTGTCATAAATAGTGCAGAAGCGCGTCTTACGATCCAGGTACAGGCAATCGTTGTTGCTCATGCGCTGCAGGGTAAAGATCTCGGACTTGGAGTTGAAACGCTCGACGATGCCTTCCTTCTGCAAGCGCTTGGCGATGTTCTTCGGCGGGTCGCCACGCTCGAATTCGTCGACGATGCCAATGCGGATCAAATCCTTGATCTTCACCTCAACCGGCAGGGTGCAGCAGTTGGACGTGCAGCCGCCGCACATGTGGCTGGAGTATTTCTGCCACGTTTCGAGACGGTCGAGTTCCGCGGCGGCGATCAGTTGAGGCTTCATCAGGTTTCCAAGAGGGGCTTTGTCCGGGCGCGCGATCATACCGGGATTGGTGATTTTTTGAACAATATTTTGCGGATTTCGGCTCAAAGGCTCCCGCCCGTCTCAAACGGGCACGGCCCCTGCATCTAAAACCTGCATGCGTGAATGAGTGAAAAAACTGCCGAACCGTCAGCCATGCCATGGGTCAGACCGTCTAGGCTCTAGGATTTCCCTTCTTCTATCTCGCCCGAGGTCGCACCGATGTCTCAGGAACCGCTTGTACGAGAAGCAGAGGTAGCCGCGTTTCGCGATGCTGTCTTGACCAAACTCACTTATGCGGTGGGCAAGGATCCCGATCACGCCTTTGACCACGACTGGTTCGAAGCCATTGCCCTGGCGGCGCGCGACCATATGGTCGACCACTGGATGGACCACACCCGGCGTATCTACCGGCGTGGGCAGAAGCGGGTGTATTACCTGTCCCTGGAATTCTTGATCGGTCGTTTGCTGTTTGACAGCCTGAGCAACCTCGGCCTGCTGGAGGTGGCGCGCGAAGCCCTTGGCGAGTTGGGTGTGGACCTGGAGCGCATTCGCCTGCTGGAGCCCGATGCGGCCCTGGGCAACGGGGGCCTGGGGCGTCTGGCCGCGTGCTTTATGGAAAGCATGTCGACCCTGGGCATTGCCGGTCATGGCTATGGCATTCGTTACGAACACGGGCTGTTTCGCCAGGCGATTGTCGATGGCTGGCAGCAGGAGCAGACCGAACGCTGGCTGGATTTCGGCAACCCCTGGGAGTTCGAGCGCGCCGAGGTGATCTACCCGATCGGCTTTGGCGGCAGCGTCGAGACTGTGCTGGATGCGTCCGGCAAGTCGATCCAGGTCTGGTCGCCCAATGAAACCGTGCGCGCCGTAGCCTACGACACCCCGGTGGTCGGCTGGCGTGGCGCCAGTGTGAACACCTTGCGCCTGTGGCGTGCGCGGGCCGTCGAAGACCTGCACTTGGAGCGCTTCAACGCCGGTGACCATTTGGGCGCCGTTGCCGAAGTGGCCCGTGCCGAAAGCATCTCAAGGGTGCTTTACCCGGCCGACAGCACCGAAGCAGGGCAGGAATTGCGCCTGCGCCAGGAATATTTCTTCGTCTCGGCCTCCTTGCAAGACCTGCTGCGTCGCCACAAAAACATGCACGGCTCGGTCCTGAGTCTGGGCGAGCACGCGGCCATCCAGCTCAATGACACGCACCCGTCCATCGCCGTGGCCGAGTTGATGCGCCAATTGGTCGACCTGCACGATATTGCCTGGGATGCGGCCTGGCAGGTCACCGTCGAAACGCTGTCCTACACCAACCACACCCTGCTCCCCGAAGCCCTGGAAACCTGGCCGGTGGGCCTGATGGAACGCATGCTGCCCCGGCACATGCAGATCATTTACCTGATCAACGCCCAGCACATTGATTCGCTGCGGGCCAAGGGCATTCACGACTTCGACGTCCTGCGCGCTGTCTCGCTGATCGAAGAAGACAACGGGCGCCGCGTGCGCATGGGCAACCTGGCGTTCCTGGGTTCCCACAGCGTCAACGGCGTCTCGGGATTGCATACGCAGCTGATGCGCAGCACGGTGTTTTCCGAACTGCACAAGCTCTACCCCGAGCGTATCAACAACAAGACCAACGGCATTACCTTCCGCCGCTGGCTGTTCCAGGCCAACCCCAAGCTCACCGCGATGCTGGTGGAGGCCCTGGGGCCGGACATTCTCGACAACATGGAACAGCGCCTGGTGGAGCTGGAAACCTTCGCCGAGAAAGACGCCTTTCGCAAAGCCTTCGCTGAGCAGCGCCTGCACAGCAAGCGGGTGCTGGCCGATATCATCCACGAGCGCCTGGGGATTTCGGTCAACCCGGCGGCGATGTTCGATGTGCAGGTCAAGCGTATCCACGAGTACAAGCGCCAATTGCTGAACCTGCTGCACACGGTCGCCCTGTACCAGGCGATTCGCGCCGAGCCCGAAGTGGATTGGGTGCCGCGGGTGAAGATCTTCGCCGGCAAGGCGGCGGCCAGTTATCACCAGGCCAAGCTGATCATCAAGCTGACCAACGACATCGCCCGTACGGTGAACAACGACCCCACAGTGCGTGGCTTGCTCAAGGTCGTGTTCCTGCCCAACTACAACGTCAGCCTCGCCGAAAACATCATCCCGGCGGCGGACCTGTCGGAGCAGATTTCCACCGCCGGGTTTGAGGCCTCGGGCACCAGCAACATGAAGTTCGGCCTCAATGGCGCGCTGACCATCGGCACTATGGATGGCGCCAATGTGGAGATGCATGAGCGTATCGGCGGCGAGCACATGTTTATTTTCGGCCTCAGCGCCGAGCAGGTGGAAGCGCGTAAACAGGCCGGTGAGTTCAATGCCGGCCCTGATATCGCCGCATCCCACCGCTTGAACGACGTGCTGCAGGCGATTCGTGGCGGGGTGTTCTCGCCGGACGATCCGGGGCGCTATGTGGGGTTGATCGACTCGTTGATCGCCTATGACCGGTTCCTGGTGTGCGCCGATTTTGACGCCTACTGGGACGCCCAGGCGCGGGTCGAAGCCCATTGGCACGACACCAGGGAGTGGTGGCGTTCGGCGGTGCTCAATACTGCGCGCACGGGTTGGTTCTCGTCAGACCGAACCATCCGGGAATACGCCACCGAGATCTGGAAAGCCTTGGACTAGAACCCGCAGAACCCCGTGTGGGAGCTGGCTTGCCTGCGATAGCATCCCCTCGGTGTCACTGATACACCGAGGCGCCTGTATCGCAGGCAAGCCAGCTCCCACACAAGCCAGGTCCTACACAAGCTGGCTCCTACATTGGAATTGTGTCGATATACTGAGCGTCGGTTACGCCCGCTTCGGGCTGCTTAGGGATCTCGACCATGCAATGGATGTTCATGCTCATTGGCCTGGTGCTCGGCTGGGCGCTGGATGAGTCGTTCAGTGACGCAGCTTTCGGCGCGCTCCTGGGTTTGGGGATTGGCCAAGCCATTCGTCTGTCGAACCTTGGCAGCGCCTTGAAGGCTCTGGAGCAACGCCTGGCGATGCTGGAAAAGCCGCCGCAGGTCGAGCCGCCCATGGTCGAACCCGCGCCCGCCCCAGAACTGGTCTGGGAACTGCCCGCCGAACTGCAACCCACCTCTGCTGCCGAACCCAGCCCGCCGCTGCCGGACGACCTGTGGAAACCGGCCGCTGCTGCACGCGAAGCTGAACCCCAGCCCCCCCGTAGCCCCAACCTGATCGAGCGGGCCATCCAGGGTGCGCGCAACTGGCTGCTGGGTGGCAACACCGTGCTGCGGGTTGGCGTGGTGCTGCTGTTCCTTGGCCTGGCATTTTTGCTGCGCTATGCCACCGAAGGCATGGTGGTGCCCATCGAGTTGCGCTACGCCGGTGTCGCCGCCTGCGCCCTGGGTTTACTGGGCCTGGGCTGGTGGCTGCGCGCGCGCAACGGCAATTACGCGCTGATCCTGCAAGGCACCGGCATCGCCGTGTTGTACCTGACGGTATTCGCCGCCATGCGTCTGCACCCGTTGCTCGACCCCGGCGCGGCACTCGGCCTGCTGGTGGCTGTGACGCTGTTTTCGGCGATCCTCGCCATTACCCAGGACGCCATCGGCCTGGCCTGCGCCGCCGCCCTGGGAGGTTTCGCCGCGCCGATCCTGGCGTCCACCGGCGAGGGCAGCCATGTGGCGCTGTTCAGCTACTTCACCTTGCTCAACGTCGGCATCCTCGCCATTGCCTGGTTCAAGGCCTGGCGCTTGCTCAATGTGATTGGTTTTGCCGGCACCTTCGGTATCGGCTTCGCTTGGGGGATCCGCTCCTACACGCCGGAGTTGCTGTGGAGTACCGAGCCGTTCCTGATTGTGTTTTTCCTGATGTACCTGGCCATCGGCCTGTTGTTTGCGCGGCGCAAACTCCTGGAAATGCCCGACGCCCCGGCCGATGACAGCCGTGGTGCACTGCTGCGCTGGTCGGCGGCCAAGGGGGATTATGTGGATGGCGGCCTGCTGTTCGGGCCACCGCTTGTGGCGTTTGGCTTGCAGTTCACCCTGGTGCAGCACCTGGCATTTGCTCCGGCATTCAGCGCGTTGGCGTTGGGGATCATTTATATGGCGCTGGCGCGTGTGCTCAGTGGCGGGCGCACCGTATTGCTGGGCGAAACCTGCCTGGCTCTGGGCGTGATCTTCGCCAGCCTGGCGATCCCCCTGGGCCTGGATGCGCGCTGGACCGCCGCAGCTTGGGCGGTGGAAGGCGCGGGGATTCTCTGGCTCGGCCTGCGCCAGCAGCGGTTGTTGGCGCGCGCATTTGGCCTGTTGTTGCAACTGGGCTCGGCGCTGGCCTTTCTCAGTGAGTTGGACGTGGGCCAGCACACGCTGCTGGAAGGGGCGGCGCTGGGCGCGTTGCTGCTTGGCGTGGCGTTGCTGTTCAGCTTCCACCAACTGCGCAAGGCTGCGCATGGGCAGATCAGCCAGTGGGAGCGCAAGGGCTTGCCGGTCCTGGCCGGCCTAGGCCTGGGGTTTGTGTATCTGCTGGCACCGTTACTGTTGGCCGAGCAGGGCACCGCGATCAGCTGGGCGCTGGCGGGGCTGGTCACTGTGTTTGTCGGCCTGCATATCGCTTCGCGCACGGTCCTGTTCTGCGCGCTCGGCGTGCAAGTGCTGGCGGGGGCATTGCTCACGTTGACGTCCTGGGGTGCCGAGGAACTGCCGGCGTTGCGTCATATCGGTTTCTGGGCGCCGATGCTGGTCGGGTTAGCCGCGTTTGTCGGTGCCTGGCGTTTGCAGGGCAGTGGCCAACGGCTCAAATTGCCCCACCTATCCCACGGCCTGCTGGCGTGGGGCGCCGCCTGGTGGGTGCTGGCGCTCAACCACGAATTGCTGCGCTTTACCCCGCCGGAGCTGCAAGCCACCTTTCTGTTGGCGGCGGCAGCGGCCAGCGCGGCGCTGTGGATGTTGCTGGCGTTGCGTCTGCGTTGGGCTGCGCTCGGGACCCTCTGCCTGTTGTTGATGCCAGCGGCGGCGCTGGTGCTGTTGGTGTCGTTGCATCGCTATTACCACCCGGCGGCCGAACTGGGCTGGCTGGCCTGGATTGCGGTGTTCGCCGTGCATTTTATCGCGCTGCGTTACTTGGCCGACTTGGCGGCGGCCAAGGCCCTGCGTGTCGCCCACGTGCTGGGCTGCTGGATGCTGATCGGCATGCTGGCCCTGGAGTTGCGCTACGGCCTGCTGGTGCTCTCGGTGCAATACAACGCCTGGCGCTGGCTCGGCTGGGCGATTTTCCCCAGCCTGTACCTGATAGCCGTTGCGGCACCGCGCCAATGGCCGTGGCCGGTATCTGCTTATCCGCGCGAATACCGCCTGCTGGCCGCGCTGCCGTTGGCCGTGCTGATGCTGGTGTGGTTCTGGCTGGCCAATATTTACAGCGACGGTACCGCCAAGCCGTTGCCCTACATGCCATTGCTCAACCCCTTGGACCTTGGCCTGCTGTTTGCGCTGCTGGGTGTGTACCTGTGGGCGCGCAGCGCGGCGCCGCAACTGGGCGGCCGCACTCCCTGGATTGCCCAGGGGGTTGCCGGGGTTTCGCTGTTCGCCTTTTTCACCGCACTGGTGATGCGTACGGCGCACCATTGGGGCGGCGTGCCGTTTCATCTGGATGCGTTGCTCGACTCCATGCTGGTGCAGGCCGGATTGTCGATTGTCTGGACCCTGATTGCCCTGGGCCTGATGATCGGTGGTCATCTGCGCAATCGCCGGGAGGTGTGGCTGGTCGGCGCGGTGCTGATTGGCGTGGTGGTCGCCAAGTTGTTCCTCGTCGAGCTGAGCAACCGTGGCGGGCTGGAGCGGATTGTGTCGTTTATCGGCGTGGGCGGGCTGTTGCTGGTGGTGGGTTATTTTGCCCCGCTGCCGCCCAAACGCGTTGAGCCCGAGGTTCAAACCCAAGGAGCTTCCTCTTGATCGGCAAACTGAGTATTGCCCTGGTGGGCCTGTGCACCGCGCTATCGGCGTGGGCCGCAGAAGCCCCCGCCGACTTCACCGCCCAAGTGCCGCTGGCTATCAGCGGCGAAGGACCCTGGTATCGCCTGGAGTTGCCGCTGGCGGTGCAACTGAGCGCCCGCCAGGCCGATCTCAGTGACCTGCGGGTGTTCAACGCCGCCGGCGAGCCGCAGGCGTATGCATTGGTGCGTCAGTCGGCCGCCAGCGCGAAAAACCTGGCGAGGCTGAAGGGCTTCCCGCTGTACGCCGCCGACAACACCAGTGACAGCGCGCCCAGCGTGCGCGTGCAAGCGAGTGCCACGGGCACCCTGGTGCAGGTGCAGCCGTCCAGCGAAGTGCCGGCCGGCGCGCAGGTGCGACGCGGCTGGTTGCTCGATGCCAGTGCCATCAAGGCGCCGTTGCAAAAGCTGATCCTCGACTGGTCCGCCGAGCACGACGGTTTCCAGCGTTTCAGCATCGAAGCCAGTGACGATTTGCAGCACTGGCGCTCCTGGGGCGAAGGGCAGTTGGCGCGCCTGGCGTTTGCCGATGATCGGGTTGAACTGCGTGAAGTGGCCTTGCCGGGGCAACCGGCGCGTTACCTGCGCCTGTTATGGCAAGGCCAGGCCGCGCCCGAGTTGACCTCCATTGAAGTGCAGAGCACCAGCAGCCTGCCGTTGCCGCTGGTGTGGTCCGAGCCATTGGCCGGCAGCTCCCTTGAAGCGGGGCAATACAGCTGGCAGCTGCCCGGGGCGTTGAATATCGAGCGGGTGCGCATCGAGTTACGCCAGCCCAACAGCCTGGCCCCGGTGGGTCTTGCCGGGCGCCAGGACAGCAAGCAGGCATGGCAGCCGTTAAGCCGCGGTTTGCTCTACCGGTTGCCGCAGAACGGGCAAGAAATCACCCAGGATCAATTGCAGTTGCCGGGTTACCCGGTCCGCCAACTCAAGCTGGACGTAGACGAGCGGGGCGGTGGCCTGGGGCCGCAGGCGCCGGGGTTGAGTTTCGCCGTGCGGGCCACGCAGGTGGTGTTCCTGGCGCGGGGCGAACCGCCGTTTACCCTGGCGCTGGGCAACCCGTCGGCCAAGGCGGCGAACCTGCCGTTGACCACCCTGATTCCCGATTATCAGCCGCAGCGCCTCGCGGCGTTGGGCCAGGCCAGGGTCGATGGCGAGTGGCGCGCCAACCCACCGGCCGCACCAAATGTCGCAGGTATGCCTTGGCAGACAATCGGCCTGTGGGCCGTATTGCTGCTGGGCGTAGCGGCACTCGGGGGCATGGCCTACAGTCTGTTGCGCAAGCCGCCGGCCAGGCCCTAAGCCGGGGCCTGCATGAACTCTGTCAGGGTTATCTCGTCTGATAGGAGGAAATGCGCCCCGACTCGCGCTAAACTGCGCGGGTTTTTAGCCCCCCCATTCTCCGGAGCCGTCCATGTCCCGCGTTACCCTGAGTCGCTATTTGATTGAGCAGACCCGCAGCAACAACACCCCTGCCGATCTGCGCTTCCTGATCGAAGTGGTGGCGCGTGCTTGCAAGGAAATCAGCCACGCCGTGTCCAAGGGCGCGCTGGGCGGCGTCCTGGGCAGCATGGGCACTGAAAACGTGCAAGGCGAAGTGCAGAAGAAGCTCGACGTGATTTCCAACGAAATCCTGCTCGAAGCCAACGAATGGGGCGGTCACCTGGCCGGCATGGCGTCCGAAGAAATGGACAACGCCTACCAGATCCCGGGCAAATACCCTAAAGGCGCGTACCTGCTGGTATTCGACCCGCTGGACGGCTCGTCGAACATCGACATCAACGCGCCAGTCGGCACCATCTTCTCCGTACTGCGTTGCCCGAACGAATACCTGAGCCAGAACGAAGCCCTGAACGAAAAGGCCTTCCTGCAGCCAGGCACCGAGCAGGTCGCCGCCGGTTATGCGATCTACGGCCCGCAGACCATGCTGGTGCTGACCCTGGGCGATGGCGTCAAGGGCTTTACCCTGGACCGTGAAATGGGCAGCTTCGTGCTGACCCACGAAGACATCTCCATTCCTGCCTCGACCCAGGAATTTGCGATCAACATGTCCAACCAGCGCCACTGGGAAGAACCGGTCAAGCGCTACGTCAACGAGTTGATGGAAGGCGAAGAAGGTCCGTTGAAGAAAAACTTCAACATGCGTTGGGTCGCCGCGATGGTTGCCGACGTACACCGCATCCTGACCCGTGGTGGCCTGTTCATGTACCCACGCGACAGCCGCGAGCCGTCCAAGCCGGGCAAACTGCGCCTGATGTACGAAGCCAACCCGATGTCGTTCCTGGTCGAACAAGCTGGCGGTGCTTCCACCGACGGTCACCAGCGCATCCTCGACATCCAGCCTGAAGGCCTGCACCAGCGTGTGGCGGTGTTTCTGGGCTCCAAGGAAGAAGTGGCGCGCGTGACCGGTTACCACAAAGGTTAATGCTACCCCCTGTGGCGAGGGGGCTTGTCCCCCGCTGGGCTGCGAAGCAGCCCCCAAACCCACCCACTCGTTTTACCTGAAAGTACTCAGTGGCTTTATTGGGGCTGCTTCGCACCCCAGCGGGGGACAAGCCCCCTAGCCACAGGGGGCTTTTTTTGTTTTTGCCTTCCGGGAACCAGACCCCCCTTTTCCCTTCTAAGCTTCTGGCAGACCCCCACTGCTGCGTGTCCCTCCAGGAGCTCTACCATGTCGTTACGCCGTCTCGCACTCTTGTGCTTTTGCGTCCTATTGGCCGCTTGCAGCAAGGTCACCCAGGAAAACTACCAAAAGCTATCGGCTGGCATGGCCAAGGCTGAAGTGGAGTCGTTGCTGGGTAAGCCCACCGATTGTTCCGGCGCGCTGGGCATGTCCAGTTGCACCTGGGGCGATAAAACCAGCTTTATCAGCGTGCAGTACGCCGGTGACAAAGTTCTGATGTTTTCCGGGCAAGGCCTGAAGTAGACCGGGGCGCAAGCCTGCGGGAGAAGAAGAATGATGCGTTTCGTTTTATACCTTTGCGCCAGCCTGTTTTTGGCAGGCTGCGCCAGCCATTCTGGCGATGATCTGCAACCCAAGACCGTCGGCAGCGTCAACCTCAAGCGTTACCAGGGCACCTGGTACGAGTTGGCCCGCCTGCCCATGTACTTCCAGCGTAACTGCGCGCAGTCCGAGGCCCGTTACTCCCTGCTGCCCGATGGCGACATGTCAGTGTTCAACCGCTGCCTGACCACCGAGTGGAAGTGGGAAGAAGCCAAGGGTACGGCCACGCCGCAAGTACCGGGCAAGACCGACAAGTTGTGGGTCGAATTCAATAACTGGTTCACCGCGCTGTTGCCGGGCGTGGCCAAGGGCGATTACTGGGTGTTGTACGTCAGCGACGACTACAAGACCGCCATCGTCGGCAGCCCGAGCCGGCGCTACATGTGGCTGCTGTCGCGCACGCCGACCGTCAGCGCCGACACCCGCGAAGACCTGCTCAGCAGGGCACGCCAGCAGGGTTACGACACCACGCGTTTGATCTGGCGTACGTCGGATAAGCAGATGAGCAAGACGTCGCAGTAATGCGAAATAGAAAGGGCGGGTTTTTTAATAAACCCGCCCTTTTTTTGCCCGCAGGGTTTGACCACGTCGGGAACCATGATGGATTTTGATGGCTGTGCTGATGAGGATTCGCTTCTGGCCAATGCGCGAGGCTGAGTTAAATACCCGCCTTTTCCTCTGAACAGCCGACTCCATGGACAACTCCGATATTGCGATCACCCTGGTCCTGATCTCCGCCTTTATGCACGCCACCTGGAACGCCGTTGTCCGGGCCGGCAGCAGCCGCTTCATGACCCTGGCTCTGGTCGATGGCACGGCTTTGTTGATCTGCCTTGCGGCGCTGCCGTTGGTCGATGTGCCGAGCCTGCAGGTGTGGGGCTATGTACTGCTCTCGGTGGTGCTAAATACGGTCTATCGCCTGTTTTTGATCAAGGCCTATGAAACGGGCGACTTTGGCCAGGTCTATCCGGTAATGCGCGGCGTACCGCCGGTACTGGTCGCGCTGTTTTCCTACTTTCTGCTGCACGAACACCTGTCTTTCCAGGCGCTGGCAGGGGTGTTGTTGATTTGCCTGGGGATCATCAGCCTGACGTTTGTGCGCAAGATGACGGCGCTCATGCTCCGGCCGATCCTGATGGCGGTGGGCGCCGGGGTGTTTATTGCCTCCTACACGGTGGTGGACGCCAAGGGTGTAAGAGCCAGTGAGACGGTGCTGCAATACATCATTTACCTGACGGTGTTCCAGAGTATTCCAATCCCGTTGCTGGCGTTTCTCAAGGCGCGTACGCAGTTTGTCCAGGCGATTGCCCGGCAGTGGCGGGTGGGCATGTTGGGCGGGGTTTTTTACCTGGTGTCCTACGGCCTGGTGTTGTTCGCGCTGTCCTTGGACGCGGTGGCCAAGGTCTCAGCACTGCGGGAAACCAGTGTTATCATCGGCGCCATTATTGCTGCACTGTTCTTTCGTGAGCGGTTCGGCTGGCGGCGGACGCTTTCGGCGCTGGTGATTGTTTGCGGGATCATCCTGATCAAAGTGAGCACCTGATGGCCCAGCGCCCGCCACCGACTCCTATGCTTCAAGCCTTTGTCAGCGCTGCGCAATGTGGCAGCTTTGCGCGTGCGGCGTCGGAACTCAACCTCACAGCCAGTGCCATCAGCCATCAGATTGCGGGCCTGGAAGCGTGGTGGGACGTGCAGTTGTTCGAGCGCCACTCGCGGGGCGTCAAGTTGACTGAAGCGGGGCAGGCCTTGCTGCCGGTGGCCGCTGGATTTTTCCGCGAACTTGATGAGGTGCTGCATTCCCTGCGCCCGGACACACCTCAACCGCTCTACCTTTCGTGTACCTCGTCCCTCTGCTCGACATGGCTGATCCCCAGGCTGCACGGCTCGCATACCGAGGCTTCGTTCAACCTGGACCTGGTGTTGACCAGTACGGATAACCTGGGCGCCCATCAATACGACGTAGCCGTGGTGATGGGGTACGGCGACTATCCGGAGCATCATGTTGAACTGCTGATGCGTGATGCCGTGTTCCCCGTCTGTTCGCCGGCGTTTGTGCGGGGCAATGGCGATATTGCGCTGGCGGATATCGCCCGGCACCCGCTGATCCACCGGGTCGACGATCAAGTGTGCCCGGGCTGGGAAAGCTGGTTTGCGTTCCAGACACTGGCGGCTCCACCGTATCACCGTGGCCCGCGATTTCCGGACTCCAGCCAGGCCATCAGCCTGGCGGCAAAAGGCAGTGGGATTGCCCTGGGCAGGACGGCGCTGGTGTATGACGCGCTGAAAGAGGGGAGCCTGCTGGCTTTGAACGGTCCGGTGATGATGTCACCGGCGGCGTACTACATCATTTGTCGAAACGGGCGACAGTCTGAGCCGGATATCGCCCGGCTATTTGCTTGGCTCAAGGCGACTGCCGATGAGTTTGTGGGAGAAGTCCGCGAGCAGTGTCCGCAAATCTGTAGCTGAAGCGGTCCATGTAGGAGCTGGCAAACCAGCTCCTTCAGTGGGATGTACTGTTAGGACAGTAGGTCTCTAAGAACCTGAGTGAAGGCCCGGCTGCTTTCTTCCTCGCCAGCATGCCGCCCATCGCGCACCACCCACTGGCCATTGACCAGCACATCACGCACTTGCCGATCACCCCCGGCGAACAGCCAGCGGTTGAGAATCCCGTCTTCACTGGCCGTCGCCAGGTACGGATCGTTGCCGTCCAGCACCAGCCAGTCGGCGCGCTTGCCCACTTCCAGGCGGCCAATCGGCTGGCCCAGGGCCTGGGCGCCGCCGTCGAGGGCGGCGTCGAACAACGTACGCCCGACCATCGGTTGATCGCTGCGATACAGCCGGTTACGCCGCTGGTCGCGCAGGCGCTGGCCGTATTCCAGCCAGCGTAGTTCCTCGACCACGCTCAATGACACATGACTGTCTGAGCCAATCCCCATGCGCCCGCCCTGGGCCAGGAAGTCCACCGCCGGGAAAATCCCGTCGCCCAGGTTGGCTTCAGTGGTCAGGCACAACCCGGCAATCGCTCGGCTCTGGGCCATCAGCGTCACTTCTTCAGGGTTGGCGTGGGTGGCATGTACCAGGCACCAACGCTGGTCGACTTCGACATTGTCATACAGCCATTGCAGCGGGCGCTTGCCGCTCCAGGCCAGGCAGTCATCGACTTCCTTTTGCTGTTCGGCGATGTGGATATGCACCGGGCAGGCCTGGTCGCTGGCAGCCAGGACTGCGCTGATCTGTTGTGGCGTTACCGCGCGCAATGAGTGGAAACACAGGCCCAGTTGCTGCGCCGGTTGCGCGGCCACTATCGGTTGCAAACGCGCTTGCAGGTCCAGGTAGTTTTCGGTGCTGTTGATAAACCGCCGCTGGCCTTCGTTCGGCGCCTGGCCGCCAAAGCCCGAGTGGCTGTACAGCACCGGCAGCAACGTCAGGCCGATCCCGCTGCTGGCCGCCGCCAGGCTGATCTGGCGTGACAGTTCGGTGGGGTCGGCGTACGGCTGGCCGCTGACATCGTGGTGTACATAGTGGAACTCGGCGACCGAGGTGTAGCCGGCCTTGAGCATTTCGATATACAGCTGGCGGGCGATGATTTGCAGTTGCTCGGGGCTGATCTGGCCGACCATGCGGTACATCAGGTCGCGCCAGGTCCAGAAGCTGTCATTGGGGTTGCCGGCGACTTCCGCCAGCCCTGCCATGGCCCGCTGGAATGCATGGGAATGGAGGTTCGGCATGCCTGGCAACAACGGGCCTCTGAGCCGTTCGGCGCCGTCTGCGCTGGCATTGGCCGTTACGTTGGTCAGCAGGCCGTCGGCGCTGACTTCAAGACGTACATCAGTGGCCCATCCATTAGGCAGCAGCGCGCGTTCGGCAAAGAAAGCGGACATGATCAAGGCACCCCGGTCGTGTGTTTATTTGTATATACATATACAGACGTTTGCCTGCTCGGTAAACTCCGGCAATCTATGCATCTTTTCCCCCTGCAAGGATTCCCCGTGCCGACTCCGCCCGCCAAGTCCCCGCTGGCTGCCCACATGGACGAAAGTCCGGCGCCCTTGTATGCCCGCGTCAAGCAGATGATCAGCCAGCAGATTCTCAACGGCAACTGGCCGCCGCACTATCGCGTGCCGTCGGAAAGCGAGTTGGTCAACCAACTGGGCTTCAGCCGTATGACCATCAACCGGGCGCTGCGGGAGCTGACCGCCGAAGGTCTGCTGGTGCGCATGCAAGGCGTCGGCACCTTCGTCGCCGAGCCCAAGAGCCAGTCGGCGCTGTTCGAGGTGCATAACATCGCCGATGAGATCGCCTCCCGCGGCCACCGCCACACTTGCAAAGTCATTACCCTGGGCGAAGAGGCCGCTGGCTCCGAACGTGCCGTGGCCCTGGAGATGCGTGAAGGCGGGCGGGTGTTCCACTCGTTGATCGTGCACTACGAAAACGATATCCCGGTGCAAATCGAAGACCGCTTCGTCAACGCCCTGGTCGCCCCCGAATACCTGCAACAGGATTTCACCCAGCAAACCCCCTATGCCTATCTCAACCAGGTGGCACCGCTGACCGAGGGTGAGCATGTGGTGGAAGCGATCCTGGCCGACGCACAGGAGTGCAAACTGCTGCAGATCGAGGCCGGCGAGCCATGCCTGTTGATTCGTCGGCGCACTTGGTCCGGCCGCCAGCCGGTGACCGCTGCGCGTCTGATCCACCCCGGCTCCCGTCATAGCCTCGAAGGACGTTTCAGCAAATGAATGCAGTAAAGGTCTGGCGTGCTGCCGATTACGTGCGTATGCCGTGGAAGAACGGTGGCGGTAGCACCGAAGAAATCACCCGTGACGCCGGCCATGGCCTCGACGGCTTTGGCTGGCGCCTGTCGATTGCCGATATCGGCGAATCAGGCGGCTTTTCCACGTTTGCCGGGTATCAGCGGGTCATCACCGTGATCCAGGGCGCGGGCATGGTGTTGACGGTGGACGGTGAAGAGCAGCGCGGGTTGTTACCGCTGCAACCGTTTGCCTTCAGCGGTGAAAGCCAGGTGGCGTGCCGCCTGATCACCGGGCCGATCCGCGATTTCAACCTGATCTATTCGCCCCAGCGTTACCACGCGCGTTTGCAGTGGGTGGATGGTGTGCAGCAGTTTTTCAGCACCGCGCACACCGTGCTGGTGTTCAGTGTGGCGGATGAGGTGAAGGTGCTGGGCGAAGTGCTGGGGCATCATGATTGTTTGCAGGTGGACGGTAACACTGGGCTGCTGGATATCAGCGTGACAGGCCGCTGCTGCCTTATCGAACTGACTGCACGCAATTAAAAATGTGGGAGCGGGCTTGCTCGCGAATGCGGTGTGTCAGCTAACGCTTGCGGCGGCTGATACACCGCATTCGCGAGCAAGCCCGCTCCCACATTTGGATCTTCATAGGCTACAAAATCTGTTTCCAGTCCCGCACCAAGTTGTTACCGAATGCCCCAGCATGGCGCAATACCCTGCTTCAGTAGCAATCCCCCGGCACTTCAAAACCCCTCTGTAAGAAATTTCATCAAGCCCGGAAGCCTTGTTTTCCGAGGCTTACACGCACCCTACAAGAAAATCTTAGGCACATGGCGCAGAAGTTGGCCGCTTGATTGCATATGCTTGTATGTACAAGTAAAGGTGTGTGCATAAGAGTCGCTGGACATCCTCTTCGCACCATCGTGTTCGCGCATCGATTGCTGAGGATTTTTTTGTGACTGACTTTTCCCAGAACAAGCCTACCAAGTACCGCGACGTTGAAATCCGCGCCGCCCGTGGCAACACGCTTACCGCCAAAAGCTGGCTGACTGAAGCACCGCTGCGCATGCTGATGAACAACCTCGACCCGCAAGTGGCCGAGAACCCCAAAGAGCTGGTGGTATACGGCGGCATCGGCCGCGCGGCGCGTAACTGGGAGTGCTACGACCAGATCGTCGAAAGCCTCACCCACCTGAACGACGACGAAACCCTGCTGGTGCAATCCGGCAAGCCGGTGGGCGTGTTCAAGACCCACAGCAACGCGCCCCGCGTACTGATCGCCAACTCCAACCTGGTGCCGCACTGGGCCAGTTGGGAGCACTTCAACGAACTGGATGCCAAGGGCCTGGCCATGTACGGCCAGATGACCGCCGGCAGCTGGATCTACATCGGCAGCCAGGGCATCGTCCAGGGCACCTACGAAACCTTCGTTGAGGCTGGTCGCCAGCATTACGACAGCAACCTCAAAGGCCGTTGGGTGCTCACCGCCGGCCTCGGCGGCATGGGCGGTGCCCAGCCTCTGGCCGCGACTCTGGCCGGCGCGTGCTCGCTGAACATTGAATGCCAGCAGGTCAGCATCGACTTCCGCTTGAACAGCCGCTATGTCGACGAACAAGCCACCGACCTCGACGACGCCCTGGCGCGCATCGCCAAGTACACCAAGGAAGGCAAGGCCATCTCCATCGCCCTGCTGGGCAACGCTGCCGAAATTCTCCCGGAACTGGTCAAGCGCGGCGTGCGCCCGGACATGGTCACCGACCAGACCAGCGCCCACGACCCGCTCAATGGCTACCTGCCAGCCGGCTGGACCTGGGACGAGTACCGCGCCCGCGCCAAGACCGAGCCCGCCGCCGTGATCAAGGCGGCCAAGCAGTCGATGGCCGTGCACGTCAAAGCGATGCTCGAGTTCCAGAAACAAGGCATTCCGACCTTCGACTACGGCAACAACATCCGTCAGATGGCACAAGAAGAAGGCGTAGAAAATGCCTTCGACTTCCCGGGTTTTGTGCCGGCCTATATTCGCCCGTTGTTCTGCCGTGGCATCGGTCCGTTCCGTTGGGCGGCACTGTCGGGCGACCCGCAAGATATCTACAAGACCGACGCCAAGGTCAAAGAGCTGATCCCCGACGACGCCCACCTGCACAACTGGCTGGACATGGCCCGCGAGCGCATCAGCTTCCAGGGCCTGCCGGCGCGCATCTGCTGGGTCGGCCTGGGCCAACGCGCCAAGCTTGGCCTGGCATTCAACGAGATGGTGCGCAGCGGCGAGCTGTCGGCGCCGGTGGTGATCGGCCGTGACCACCTGGACTCCGGTTCGGTGGCCAGCCCCAACCGCGAAACCGAATCCATGCAGGACGGTTCCGATGCCGTGTCCGACTGGCCTCTGCTCAATGCCCTGCTCAATACCGCCAGCGGTGCGACCTGGGTTTCGCTGCACCACGGTGGCGGCGTAGGCATGGGCTTCTCCCAGCATTCGGGGATGGTGATTGTCTGCGACGGTACCGACGAAGCCGCCGAGCGGATTGCCCGCGTGCTGCACAACGACCCGGCCACTGGGGTAATGCGCCACGCCGATGCGGGCTATCAGATCGCTATCGACTGCGCCAAGGAGCAGGGCCTCAACCTCCCGATGATCAAGTAACTAATGTGGGAGCGGGCTTGCTCGCGAATGCGGTGTATCAGTCACCGCAAGCGTTAGCTGACCCCCTGCTTTCGCGAGCAAGTCGAACCGTCGCACCGCCGCTCCCACATTTGATCTGCAGTGAACCAGAAAACAATCCATTAGAGGTTGAACCCCCATGGCTGCAAAAGACGCACGTGCAAGCTCCACCCCGTTGATCGAAAGGCGTTCGATCGACTACATCCCGGAAGCGGAAAGACACGGTCGTCTATTTAGCCAGTTCACCCTCTGGATGGGGGCCAACCTGCAGATCACCGCGATTGTCACCGGGGCCCTGGCGGTGGTGTTGGGCGGTGATGTGTTCTGGTCGTTGATCGGTCTGTTGATCGGCCAATTGCTGGGCGGCGCGGTGATGGCATTGCATGCGGCGCAGGGACCACGGCTTGGCCTGCCGCAGATGATCTCCAGCCGGGTGCAGTTCGGGGTATATGGCGCGGCGATTCCGATGGTGCTGGTGTGCTTGATGTACCTGGGGTTCACCGCCACCGGCACCGTGCTTTCCGGCCAGGCACTGGGCCAGTTGTTCGGGGTCAGTGACAGCCTCGGCATCCTTATCTTTGCCAGTGTCATCGTGCTGGTCACGGTGCTCGGTTATCGGGTGATCCATTTCATCGGCCGTGTCGCCAGCGTCATTGGCGTGATTGCCTTTGTCTACCTGTTCAGCCGCCTGATGAGCCAGACCGATGTTGGCGCACTCCTGCAAATCCGCCACTTCAGTTGGTCCAGCTTCCTGCTCGCGGTGTCGCTTGCGGCCTCCTGGCAGATCGCCTTTGGGCCCTATGTGGCTGACTACTCACGCTACCTGCCGAGCAACACGTCTTCGGTGAAAACCTTTCTGGCCGCAGGCGCAGGCTCGGTCATTGGTGCGCAGGTGGCGATGATCCTCGGCGTGTTTGCCGCCGCCATGTCCAACGGGCAATTTGCCGGTAACGAAGTGGCCTACATCGTGGGCCTGGGCGGCACCGGTGCTACGGCGGCGCTGCTGTACTTCAGCATCGCGTTCGGCAAGGTCACCATCTCCACGCTCAATTCCTACGGCAGCTTCATGTGTATTGCGACCATCGTCAGCGGTTTTCGTGGGCGTATGGAGGTGACGCGTGTGCAGCGCCTGGTTTTCGTGCTGTTGATCGTCGGCGCGGCGACCCTGATCGCGTTGCTCGGCCAGCATTCGTTCCTCAGTGCGTTCAAGTCCTTCATCCTGTTTTTGCTGGCGTTTTTTACGCCCTGGAGCGCGATCAACCTGGTGGACTACTACTGCATCACCCGCGATCGCTATGACGTGCCGGCGCTGGCCGATCCGAACGGTCGCTATGGCCGCTGGAACCCGCTGGGTATCAGCGTGTATGTGTTCGGTGTGCTGGTGCAGTTGCCGTTCATCGCCACCAAGTTCTACACCGGTCCCCTGGTGGCCAGCCTGGGGGGTGTGGATATTTCCTGGATCATCGGCCTGGTACTGCCTGCCGCCCTGTATTACGTGTGTGCAAAAAAATGGCACGGCGAGATTCCGCAGCGACTGATCCTGCCGGTAGAGCAGGGCGCTACACCAACAACAACCGGGCAGCTTGCACAAGCCTGATGGGACGTGGACGAGGCAGGATGCCTTTTGACTGCCGTAATCCATTTCATGATTGGGAGCGTCACACAATGAAAATGCATAAGACCCTGCTGACCCCATTGCTCGCCGCAGGCTTGCTGGCCAGCGCTGGTGCCACCCAGGCGGCCGGCTGGTGCGAGTCAGGCAAACCGGTGAAGTTCGCCGGCCTGAATTGGGAAAGCGGCATGCTGCTGACCGACGTCCTGCAAGTGGTCCTGGAAAAAGGCTACGACTGCAAAACCGATAGCCTGCCGGGCAATTCCATCACCATGGAAAACGCCCTGGGCAGCAACGATATTCAGATCTTCGCCGAGGAGTGGGTCGGCCGCAGCGAAGTGTGGAAGAAAGCCGAGAAGGCCGGCAAAGTCGTCGGCGTCGGCGCCCCCGTGGTCGGCGCGGTTGAAGGTTGGTACGTGCCGCGTTATGTGATCGAAGGCGACGCCAAGCGCAAGCTTGAGGCCAAGGCGCCGGACCTGAAAAACATTGCCGACCTGGCCAAGTACTCTGCGGTATTCAAGGACCAGGAAGAACCTGCCAAAGGCCGCTTCTACAACTGCCCGGCCGGCTGGACCTGCGAGCTGGACAACAGCGAAATGCTCAAGAGCTATGGCCTGGAAAGTTCCTACACCAACTTCCGCCCAGGCACCGGCCCGGCGCTGGATGCGGCAGTGCTGTCGAGCTACAAGCGTGGCGAGCCGATCCTGTTCTACTACTGGTCGCCAACGCCGCTGATGGGCCAGGTGGACCTGGTCAAACTCGACGAAAAACCCGGCGTGGACAAAAGCGTGACCATCAAGGTCGGCCTGTCCAAGACCTTCCACGAGCAGGCCCCGGAACTGGTGGCGGTGCTGGAAAAGGTCAACCTGCCGATCGACCTGCTCAACCAGAACCTGGCGCGCATGAGCAAAGAGCGCATTGACTCAGCGAAGCTGGCGAAGATTTTCCTCAAGGAACACCCGGAAGTCTGGCACGCCTGGGTCAGTGAAGACGCAGCCAAGAAAATCGACGCGGCCTTGTAGGCACAGTGCTCCCGGCTACCCTGAAAAGGCAGCCGGACACCCGGCCACACTCCACTGGATCGAGAGCACGCTATGTTTCCTGAGAGTTTTACGTTTTCCATCGCCGACTGGGTCAACGGTTGGGTCGATGGGTTGGTGACCAACTACGGTGATGTGTTCCGGCAGATCTCCGACACCTTGCTGTGGGCCATCGTCAACCTGGAAGGCCTGCTGCGCATGGCGCCCTGGTGGCTGATGCTGGCGATTGTCGGCGGCGTTGCC
Source organism: Pseudomonas sp. DTU12.1 (assembly GCF_009873475.1). Taxonomy (NCBI): domain Bacteria; kingdom Pseudomonadati; phylum Pseudomonadota; class Gammaproteobacteria; order Pseudomonadales; family Pseudomonadaceae; genus Pseudomonas; species Pseudomonas sp. DTU12.1. The sequence goes on from NZ_CP045254.1 coordinate 588,740, forward strand.
TGGCACGCTACCCGCAAGGTAGTGACCACGGCGGTGATCGTCGGCCTGCTGTTCCTGGTCGGCGCGGTCGGCCTGTGGGACAAACTGATGCAGACCCTGGCCCTGATGATGGTAGCCACGGTGATTTCGGTGCTGATCGGCATTCCCCTGGGCATTCTTTCGGCGCGCAGCAATCGCCTGCGCTCGGTGCTGATGCCGCTGCTGGACATCATGCAAACCATGCCCAGCTTCGTGTACCTGATCCCGGTATTGATGCTGTTTGGCCTGGGCAAGGTGCCGGCGATTTTTGCCACGGTGATCTACGCCGCGCCACCGTTGATACGCCTGACCGACCTGGGCATTCGCCAGGTGGACCGTGAAGTGATGGAAGCCATCAATGCCTTCGGCGCCAACCGCTGGCAGCAGCTGTTCGGCGTGCAACTGCCGCTGGCCCTGCCGAGCATCATGGCCGGGATCAACCAGACCACCATGATGGCCCTGTCGATGGTGGTGATCGCCTCGATGATCGGCGCCCGTGGCCTGGGGGAAGATGTACTGGTCGGCATCCAGACCCTCAACGTCGGGCGTGGCCTGGAGGCCGGCCTGGCGATTGTGATTCTCGCAGTGGTCATCGACCGCATTACCCAGGCCTATGGTCGTCCACGGCATGAGGCGAGCAAATGACTACTGTCAGCAAGATCGAAGTTAAAAACGTCTTCAAGATTTTCGGCGCGCGGGAAAAAGAAGCCCTGGCACTTATTGGCCAAGGCCAGACCAAGGACCAGGTGCTGGCGCAGACCGGTTGCGTGGTGGGCGTCAATGACCTGTCCCTGAGCATCGGCACCGGCGAGATCTTTGTGATCATGGGCCTGTCGGGTTCTGGCAAGTCCACCCTGGTGCGCCACTTCAACCGCCTGATCGACCCCACCAGCGGCGCGATCCTGGTGGACGGTGAAGACATTCTGCAACTGGATATGGACGCCTTGCGCCAGTTCCGCCGGCACAAGATCAGCATGGTGTTCCAGAGCTTCGGCCTGTTGCCCCACAAGAGCGTGCTGGACAACGTGGCCTACGGCCTGAAAGTGCGCGGCGAAAGCAAGCCAGTGTGCACCGAGCGCGCGTTGCACTGGATCCAGACCGTGGGCTTGAAGGGCTACGAAAACAAATACCCGCACCAACTGTCGGGCGGCATGCGCCAACGGGTGGGCCTGGCCCGTGCGTTGGCGGCGGACACCGACATCATCCTGATGGACGAGGCGTTCAGCGCCCTCGACCCGCTGATCCGTGCCGAGATGCAGGACCAGTTGCTGGAGCTGCAAAAGACCCTGCACAAGACCATCGTGTTTATCACCCACGACCTGGACGAGGCCGTGCGTATCGGCAACCGCATTGCGATCCTCAAGGACGGCAAGCTGATCCAGGTCGGTACGCCGCGGGAGATTTTGCATTCGCCGGCGGATGAGTATGTGGACCGGTTTGTTCAGCGGCGGGCGGCGGTGGTCTGAGCCAGCAGGTGCAGTGAGGCTGCTGGCCCCATCGCAGGCAAGCCAGCTCCCACAGGGGAGCGCATTCCAAATGTGGGAGCGGGCTTGCCCGCGATGAGGCCGGCAAGGCTGTAAAAAAAAAGAAGGTATGAAGATGTCCCAGGCTAAAAAAATCATCATCGCCGACACCCCCCTGCACTGGCAGGACGTAGTCGCCGTCGCTCGTTTCGGCGCCGAACTGCAGCTGTCGGGCCAGGCCTGGGCGCGCATCGATAATGCCCAGGCCATCGTGCAACGCATCGTCACCAGCGGCGAGCGCGCCTATGGCGTCAACACCGGCCTGGGCGCCCTGTGCAATGTGTCGCTCAAGGGCGAGCAACTGAGCCAGTTGTCGCGCAACACCTTGCTTAGCCACGCCTGCGGTGTCGGTGCGCCGCTGAGCAATGAACAGACCCGCGCCATCATCTGCGCCGCCGTCATCAACTACAGCCAGGGCAAGTCCGGCCTGCATCCGCAGGTGGTGCATTCGCTGCTGGCGCTGCTCAACCATGGCATCACCCCGCAAGTACCGTCCCAGGGCTCGGTGGGCTACCTGACCCATATGGCCCATATCGGCATTGCCTTGCTGGGCGTAGGAAATGTTAGTTATCGCGGGCAGATCGTTACCGCCCAGGCCGCCTTGGCCGCCGAAGGCCTGCAGCCCGTGGTGCTTGGCGCCAAGGACGGCCTGAGCCTGGTCAACGGTACGCCGTGCATGAGCGGCCTGAGCTGCCTGGCCCTGGCCGATGCCCACCATTTGCTGCAATGGGCCGATGTGATCGGTGCCATGAGCTTTGAAGCACAGCGCGGGCAGATCGACGCATTCGACGAGCAGGTCATCGCCCTCAAACCGCATCCGGGCATGCAGCAGGTCGCCAGCAACCTGCGGGCCTTGCTCGATGGCAGTGAGGTGATTGCCACGAGCAAGGGCATTCGCACCCAGGACGCGCTCAGCATCCGTTCGATCCCCCAGGTCCACGGCGCTGCCCGCGATCAACTGGAGCACGCCACCCGGCAGATCGAGACCGAACTCAACGGCGCCACCGACAACCCGTTGCTGTTGGGCACGCCGGACAACTACCGGGTAGTGTCCCAAGCCAACCCCCATGGCCAGTCCGTGGCATTGGCGGCGGATATGCTGGCCATCGCCATGGCGGAAATCGGCGCCATCGCCGAGCGCCGCCTGGACCGCCTGATCAACCCCCACGTCAGCGGCCTGCCGGCATTCCTGGTGAGCAACCCCGGGGTTAACTCGGGGATGATGATCGTGCAGTACGTCGCCGCTTCCCTCTGTGGGCAGAATCGCCAACTGGCGCAGCCGGCGGTGCTCGACAATTTCGTCACCTCGGGCCTGCAGGAAGACCACCTGAGCATGGGCACCAATGCCGCGCTCAAACTGCACGCGGTGCTGGACAACGTCACCCAGATCCTCGCCATCGAATACCTGCTGGCGGCCCAGGCCTTTGAGTTCCTCAAGGAGCAACGCTTCGGCGCCGGCACCCACACCGCCTGGCGCCTGCTGCGCGAGCAGGTCCCGGCCTATGAACAGGACCGCTGGCTGGCGCCGGATATCGCGACCGTCGCCACGCTGCTCAAGAACACCGATTTGCTGAACCACGCTTTACCGAATGTGCACTGAACCCTATTTCAAAAGGAGCATGAATGTGACCGCGCTAAATCTGATTCCAGGCCAACTGAGCCTTGCCCAACTGCGTGCCATCTACCAGCAGCCGGTAACCCTCAGCCTGGATGACAGCGCCACGGCGCAGATCGAAGCCAGTGTTGCCTGTGTCGAGCAGATCCTTGCCGAGAACCGCACCGCCTATGGCATCAACACCGGTTTTGGCTTGCTGGCCTCGACCCGTATCGCCAGCGAAGACCTGGAAAACCTCCAGCGTTCCCTGGTGTTGTCCCACGCTGCCGGCGTGGGTGAACCGATCAGCGATGCGCTGGTGCGGTTGGTGATGGTGCTCAAGGTCAACAGCCTGAGCCGGGGTTTCTCCGGGATTCGCCGCAAGGTGATCGACGCGCTTATCGCCCTGATCAACGCCGAGGTCTATCCGCATATCCCGCTCAAGGGCTCGGTGGGGGCTTCCGGTGACCTGGCGCCGCTGGCCCATATGTCCCTGGTGCTGCTGGGCGAAGGCAAGGCCCGTTACAAAGGGCAATGGCTGGAGGCCACCGAGGCGCTGAAAATCGCCGGCCTCACGCCTCTGACCCTGGCGGCCAAGGAAGGCCTGGCGCTGCTCAACGGCACCCAGGTTTCCACCGCCTACGCCCTGCGCGGTCTGTTTGAAGGCGAAGACCTGTTTGCCGCCGCCATCGCCTGCGGTGGCCTGACCGTCGAAGCCGTGCTGGGCTCGCGCTCGCCGTTCGACGCGCGCATTCATGCGGCCCGTGGCCAGCGTGGGCAGATTGACTCGGCGGCCGCGTATCGCGACCTGCTCGGCGACAGCAGCCAGGTGTCCCAGTCCCACCAGAACTGCGACAAGGTGCAAGACCCGTACTCCCTGCGCTGCCAGCCGCAAGTCATGGGCGCCTGCCTGACCCAGTTCCGCCAGGCGGCCGAGGTGTTGGTGGTCGAAGCCAACGCAGTGTCGGATAACCCGCTGGTATTTGCCGCCGAGGGTGATGTGATCTCCGGCGGTAACTTCCACGCCGAACCGGTGGCGATGGCTGCCGACAACATGGCCCTGGCCATCGCTGAAATCGGCTCCCTCAGCGAGCGCCGTATTTCGTTGATGATGGATAAGCACATGTCGCAACTGCCGCCATTTTTGGTGGGCAACGGCGGGGTGAACTCCGGGTTCATGATCGCCCAGGTGACTGCTGCGGCCTTGGCCAGTGAGAACAAGGCGCTGTCCCATCCCCATAGCGTCGACAGCCTGCCGACGTCGGCCAACCAGGAAGACCACGTCTCCATGGCCCCGGCTGCTGGCAAGCGCCTGTGGGAAATGGCTGAAAACACCCGTGGCATTCTCGCGGTGGAATGGCTGGCCGCGTGTCAGGGCCTGGACCTGCGCGATGGCCTGAAAACCTCGCCGAAGCTGGAACAGGCCCGCGGGATCCTGCGCGCCAAAGTAGGGTTCTATGACAAGGACCGCTTCTTCGCCCCGGACATCAATGCCGCCAGTGAGCTGTTGGCCAGCCGCTGCCTGAATGAGCTGGTACCCGCCAAGTTGCTGCCAAGCCTCTAAACACAAGGCCCCCTGTAGGAGCGAGCTTGCTCGCGAAACTCGTTAACGATGACGCGGGAAACCTGACGCCCCATGGCGTTCTCAGGTTTTTCGCGAGCAAGCTCGCTCCTACATAGGGGAGCGTTTTTCCCTGCATAACAATAATTAGGGACGAGAAATGCACCAGCAAGCACAAGGTCTCAAACGCGGACTGACCGCCCGCCATATTCGCTTCATGGCACTGGGGTCGGCGATCGGCACCGGGCTGTTCTACGGCTCCGCCTCGGCCATCCAGATGGCCGGCCCGGCGGTGTTGCTGGCCTACCTGATCGGTGGCGCTGCGGTGTTCATGGTGATGCGCGCCCTCGGTGAAATGGCCGTGCACAACCCGGTGTCCGGCTCCTTCGGCCAGTACGCCAGCACCTACCTGGGCCCGATGGCCGGCTTTATCCTCGGCTGGACCTACGCCTTCGAGATGATCATCGTCTGCCTGGCGGACGTCACGGCCTTCGGCATCTACATGGGCTTCTGGTTTCCCGAAGTCGCACGCTGGGTCTGGGTGCTCGGCATTGTCCTGCTGATCGGCGGGCTGAACCTGTGCAACGTCAAGGTGTTTGGCGAGATGGAATTCTGGCTGTCGCTGCTCAAGGTCGGCGCGATTGTCGCGATGATCCTCGGTGGCTTCGGCATCATGCTGTTCGGCGTGCATTCGGCCGGTGATGCGCCAGCCAGTGGCTTGAGCAGCCTGTGGGCCCATGGCGGCTTCATGCCCAATGGCGTGGGCGGCCTGATCGCTTCGTTTGCGGTGGTGATGTTTGCCTTTGGCGGCATCGAAATCATTGGTATCACTGCGGGTGAAGCCAAGGACCCGCAACGGGTAATCCCCAAGGCGATCAACGCGGTGCCGCTGCGCATCCTGCTGTTCTATGTGCTGACCCTGTTTGTGCTGATGGCCATCTACCCATGGCCGCAGATCGGCAGCCAGGGCAGCCCGTTCGTGCAGATCTTCAGCAACCTGGGGATTGGCTCGGCGGCGACCATTCTCAATATCGTGGTGATCTCGGCGGCGGTCTCGGCCATCAACAGTGACATCTTCGGCGCAGGCCGCATGATGTACGGCCTGGCCCAGCAAGGGCAGGCGCCCAAGGGCTTTGCGCAACTGTCGCGCCACGGTGTGCCGTGGATGACCGTGGTGGTGATGGGCGCTGCGCTGTTGGGCGGCGTGGTATTGAACTACCTGATCCCGGAAAACGTGTTCCTGGTGATTGCCTCGATTGCCACCTTCGCCACCGTCTGGGTATGGCTGATGATCCTGGTCACGCAGGTGGCAATGCGCCGCTCGATGAGCAAGGAACAGATCGCCGAACTGAAATTCCCGGTACCGTTCTGGCCCTATGCGCCGGCGGCGGCCATTGTCTTCATGCTGTTTATTTTTGGCGTACTGGGCTACTTCCCGGACACCCAGGCCGCGCTGCTGGTGGGTGCCGCATGGATTGTGCTGCTGGTCGTCGCCTACCTGCTGTGGGTCAAGCCTGCAGCCGGGCAAGCGGCCAAGGTCCATTACGACCCGGCTTTGTCTCATCGATAACTTAGGGAGGCGTTGATGAAAACGCTTTGGCAACACTGCCACATTGCAACCATGGCCCAGGGCGAGTACTCGATCATCGAGGATGGCGCCATGGTCACGGCCGGCACGCTGATTGAGTGGATCGGCCCACGGGCCGAGCTGCCCAGTGGCGACTACGGGCAGACCCATGACCTGCAGGGGGCGTGGGTCACGCCGGGGCTGATCGACTGCCATACCCACACGGTATTTGGCGGCAACCGCAGCGGTGAATTCGAGCAGCGCTTGCAGGGCGTGAGCTACGCCGAGATCGCCGCAGCCGGTGGTGGCATTGCCAGCACCGTGCGCGCCACCCGTGCAGCGACCGAAGACGAGCTGTTCGACAGCAGCCGCAAGCGCCTGCGCAGTTTGCTGCGCGATGGCGTGACCACCGTGGAGATCAAGTCCGGCTACGGCCTGGACCTGGCCAACGAGCGCAAGATGCTGCGGGTGGCCCGGCGCCTGGGCCAGGAGCTGCCGGTCAGCGTGCGTGCCACGTGCCTGGCGGCCCATGCGTTGCCGCCGGAGTACAAGGACCGTGCCGACGACTACATCGAGCATATCTGCAACGAGATGCTGCCAGCCCTGGCCGCTGAAGGGTTGGTGGATGCCGTGGATGCGTTTTGCGAATACCTGGCGTTTTCCACCGAGCAGGTCGAGCGTGTGTTCAAGGTTGCCCAGCGTTTGGGCTTGCCGGTAAAGCTGCACGCCGAGCAATTGTCGTCCCTGCACGGCTCCAGCCTGGCGGCGCGGTATCAGGCGCTGTCGGCCGACCACCTGGAATTCATGACCGAAGAAGATGCCATCGCCATGGCCGCCTCCGGCACTGTCGCCGTGCTATTGCCGGGGGCGTTCTATTTCCTGCGTGAAACCCAGTTGCCTCCGATGGATGCCTTGCGCAAGCACGGGGTGAAGATCGCGATTGCCAGCGACCTCAACCCCGGCACTTCACCGGCCTTGTCGCTGCGCCTGATGTTGAACATGGCCTGCACCTTGTTCCGCATGACCCCGGAAGAAGCCCTGGCCGGCGCCACCCGGCATGCCGCCACGGCGCTGGGCATGGGTGACACCCACGGCTCGCTGGAAGTGGGCAAGGTGGCGGACTTTGTCGCCTGGCAGATCGATCGCCCCGCCGACCTGGCCTACTGGCTGGGCGGCGAGCTGGATAAACGCGTTGTGCGCCATGGCGTCGACGTCACTGTGTAAGGAGTAGCGTTGTGGACAAGGTTCTGAACTTCAAACAAGGCAGCACCCCGCTGCTGATCAGCATGCCCCATGCCGGCCTGCGCCTGACGCCTGCGGTGGCGGCGGGCTTGATCCCCGAGGCACAAAGCCTGCCGGATACCGACTGGCATATCCCCACGCTGTACGATTTTGCGGCAGAGCTGGGGGCCAGCACCCTGGCGGCCGAGTATTCGCGGTTTGTGATCGACCTTAACCGGCCATCTGACGACAAGCCGCTGTATGCCGGCGCGACCACAGGCCTGTTTCCAGCGACGTTGTTTGATGGCGTGCCGTTGTTCAGCGAAGGCAAGGAGCCGTCGAAAGAGGAACGGGCGACCTACCTGGAGCAGATCTGGACGCCCTATCACCAGACCCTGCAGCGCGAACTGGCGCGGCTCAAGGCCGAATTCGGCTACGCATTGCTGTTCGATGCGCATTCTATCCGCTCAGTCATCCCGCACCTGTTCGACGGCAAGTTGCCGGACTTCAACCTCGGCACGTTCAATGGCGCCGCCTGCGATCCCGGGTTGGCCAGCCAGTTGGAAGCGATCTGCGCGGCGCACCCGCAATACAGCCATGTGCTGAACGGGCGTTTCAAGGGCGGGCACATCACCCGGCACTACGGCAACCCGGCGCAGGCTATCCATGCGGTGCAACTGGAGCTGGGGCAGTGCACGTATATGGAGGAGTTTGAGCCGTTTCGTTATCGGGCGGATTTGGCCGAACCGACACGTCGAGTGCTTATGGAGTTATTGAAGAGCATGCTGGGTTGGGGATGCCGGCAGTATGCCAAATAAAGGCGGATGCGATCTTTGAAAAAAGATCGCATCTTTAATCTCCGAGCCTCAATAAATAAGACGTGGGGGGCCGGTTAATACGTTGAAGTGGCCGCGTATTTGAATGTTTGTTTTATCGGGCGCGACAACCAGGACGCTGAACTCGCCCAGGACTCTTTTCCTGCCACTCTCCCAGCGATAGCTGATGTGTCCCGAAATACCGAGGTAGTCAACAGTGGTATCGATCTTGTTTTGAGCGTCGGGAATGTGGTCAATAATTCTAAAAAAGCTGGCGCTGTTTTTTTGAGTTGCGGGGAGGCTTTTGGCAGGTGCCATCGGCTGATTGTCTTCCAGAGGGGTTCGCGCAATATATAAATGGATCCCCTGTACTTCCTTGATCGCCCCGCCTTCTACGATTTCCTGAAAGGCCTCGATTTTCCAGCAGGCGTCTTCTGAGGTGCCTTCGGGGGGCTCAACCCTGACTTTAACGGCTTTGAATTCTAAATTGCTGGTCGGATACTGCACGCTAGCCACAAACTCCTCGTTTGTCTTGATACGGTGCACGCCACCCTTCTTCAGGTTAAAACCGCCCATTATTCTAAAGCTAGAGGCGCCCGGGTTTTCGACGGTCAGGTCAAATGTTCCGCGCAAGTAGGTTTTGTCCGTGTTCCATTGATACGTTATCCAACCGTTGCGCAGAGGAAAGTTATTGGCTGTATCAACTTCTTTATCTATATCGTCAGGGCTGTCTGTGTATTTATAAAAGTAGCCGCTGTTTTTCGTCATGACGGGATACGGTTCGGGCGTGGCAAGTGCATGATCGAAGCTGGTTGAGTTCTTATCAAGAAAGAACTGGAATAAATTGACTTCGTCGCTGTAGGTTGTTTCGTTTATGGTGTTTTCGGCGGCGGTTATTTTCCAGCAGTCGGTGCCGGAAATATCATAGCTGTCAATACTTGCTTTATCGGCGGTGATTTTTTCCGTATGGCTGGAAAAAATCAGATCGGCCGTAAAGTATTCTATGAACTCATCCTGGATTATTTGAGTGGACATGGCGCAACTCTCCTGTGGCCGTGAAATTCCGCAAGGCGGTTGTCATGATTTAAATGCCGTTATAAGGAGGTGTCGACTGTCATAGTTGACAGTTTTTTATAATATTTGGATATAGCGCCAAGAGGGATTATGGAGGGTATCTGTGTCTGCGTAAAAGAAGCAGCGCCTTGGCAGGCAGATCTGCTGACACAGATCCAAGCCCTCAAGAACATGCTCATTGCACAATTCGGGTTTATGATGCCAGACGGCAAAATAATAGACGTCCCCCCAGGGATGGAACCGACCCCTTACGGAGCGCGCAATGCAGACTTTGTACCCGCAGATCAAACCCTACGCCCGGCACGATCTGGCCGTCGATGAAACCCACACGCTGTATGTCGACGAAAGTGGTTCCCCGCAAGGTTTGCCCGTAGTTTTCATCCACGGCGGCCCCGGCGCCGGCTGCGATGCCAACAGCCGCTGCTATTTCGATCCCAACCTGTACCGTATCGTCACCTTTGACCAGCGCGGTTGCGGGCGCTCCACGCCACGGGCCAACCTGGAAAACAACACCACGTGGGATCTGGTCGCTGACCTTGAGCGCATTCGCGAGCACCTGGGCATTGAAAAGTGGGTGCTGTTCGGCGGCTCCTGGGGCTCGACCCTGGCCCTGGCCTATGCGCAAACCCACCCCGAGCGCGTGCTTGGCCTGATCGTGCGAGGCATCTTCCTGGCCCGCCCCCAGGATATCCAGTGGTTCTACCAGGCCGGCGCGAGCCGTCTGTTCCCCGATTACTGGCAGGACTACATCGCGCCAATCCCTGTGGAAGAACGCCACGACATGATCAGCGCCTACCACAAGCGCCTGACCGGCAACGACCAGATCGCCCAGATGCATGCCGCCAAGGCCTGGTCCACCTGGGAAGGCCGCATGTTGGGCCTGTGCCCCAACCCGCAGTTGATCGAGCGTTTTTCCGAGCCCCAGCGCGCCTTGTCGATTGCGCGTATCGAGTGCCACTACTTCACCCATAACTCCTTCCTGGAGCCCGACCAGCTGATTCGCGACATGCACAAGATCGCTCACCTGCCGGGCGTCATCGTGCATGGCCGCTACGATATGATCTGCCCGCTGGACAATGCCTGGGAATTGCATCAAGCCTGGCCGAACAGCGAATTGCAGGTGATCCGCGAGGCGGGTCATTCTGCCGCCGAGCCTGGAATCACCGATGCGCTGGTGCGAGCCACGAACGAGATGGCACGGCGCCTGCTTGATCTGCCGCCAGAAGAAGCATGAAGGGGCTTTTACAACGGGTGCGCGGCGCCCGGGTCGAAGTGGCAGGCGAAGTGGTGGGGGCGATAGACCAGGGTTTGCTGGTGCTGGTGGCCGTCGAACCTTCAGATACAGCGGCCAGTGCCGACAAGCTGTTGCATAAGCTGCTTAACTATCGGGTGTTCAGTGACGACGAGGGCAAGATGAACCTGTCGTTGAAGGATATTGGCGGTGGTTTGCTGCTGGTGTCCCAGTTCACCCTGGCGGCCGATACCAAGAGTGGCCTGCGTCCCAGCTTCTCCACGGCGGCGCCTCCGGCGTTGGGCGAGGCGCTTTTTGGGCACTTGCTGCTACAAGCGCAACAATTGCATGGCACGGTGGCATCGGGGCGTTTTGGCGCGGATATGCAGGTGCATCTGGTCAATGACGGGCCGGTCACCTTCCTTTTGCAGACCTGATTGTATGAAAAACGACTTTTAATGCGCAAAAACCCAAGTTTTCGCTACAAATACTTCGCTGCCCCTGCTGCGTTATCTCACGGGCTACTAGATAATCGCGCGCTACGGGGATCAGCGTAAATTGGTCCAATTTTGATTTAGGTAGAGACTTGTCCGCTCGCCCTTGGGGAATCATTTAGCCCCATCGGAGTCGGAACAATGCTCGCCAACCTGGCATATAGATAGCTGGCCGTTGGTTTTTTGATCTGTTTTCGGCGAGGGTTGCTCGTGATTGTTAGTCCCTGTAATGCACCAAAATTGTCTGCCAAACGGTTACGAAACGCACTGGTGACGGGCTCCGCCCTGTTTTGCCTGTTCGGCGCGGGTCAACTGTGGGCATTCAGTCTGGACGATGTGTCGGCCAAGGCAAAAGAGCTGGCCGGGCAGAAGTACGAAGCCCCGCGCAGCAATCTGCCGAACGAATTCCGCGAAATGAAATTCGCTGACTACCAGAAAATTCGTTTCCGCAATGAAAAAGCCGAGTGGGCCGATCAGAAAACCCCGTTCAAGCTGTCGTTCTATCACCAGGGCATGCACTTCGACACGCCGGTGAAGATCAACGAAATCACCGCGACCGACGTCCAGGAAATCAAGTACGACCCGACTCGTTTCGATTTCGGCGACGTCACGTTTGATCCCAAAGCCACCGATCAGCTGGGTTATGCCGGCTTTCGCGTGCTGTACCCGATCAACAAGGACGACAAGCAAGACGAAATCATGACCATGCTCGGCGCCAGCTACTTCCGCGTCGTGGGCAAGGACCAGGTCTATGGCCTGTCCGCCCGTGGCATGGCGATCGATACCGCGCTGCCGTCCGGCGAAGAGTTCCCGCGTTTCACCGAGTTCTGGATTGAGCGTCCAAAACCGGGTGACAAGCACCTGGTGATCTTTGCCTTGCTGGATTCGCCACGGGCCACTGGCGCCTATCGCCTGATCCTGCGCCCGGGTACCGACACCATTGTTGACGTCAAGTCGCAGATGTTCCTGCGTGACAAGGTCAGCAAACTGGGGGTTGCCCCGTTGACCAGCATGTTCCTGTTCGGCGCGAACCAGCCGTCCAAAGTGCTCAACTACCGTCGTGAACTGCACGATTCCAGCGGTCTGTCGATCCATGCCGGCAACGGCGAGTGGATCTGGCGCCCGCTGAACAACCCAAAACACCTGTCGGTCAGCAACTTCTCGGTAGAAAACCCGCGTGGTTTCGGCCTGTTGCAGCGCGGTCGCAACTTCAGCCAGTACGAAGACCTCGACGACAACTACGACAAGCGCCCAAGCGCCTGGATCGAGCCTGAAGGCGACTGGGGCAAGGGTTCCGTCGACCTGGTAGAGATTCCCACAGCCGACGAAACCAACGACAACATCGTTGCGTTCTGGAGCCCGGCCGAGCTGCCCAAGCCCGGTGAGCCGCTGGATATCGCCTACCGCCTGCACTGGACGCTCAACGACGCACCGTTCCACTCGCCAGACAGCGCCTGGGTCAAGCAGACCCTACGTTCGACCGGTGACGTGAAACAATCCAACCTGATCCGCCAGCCAGACGGCAGCGTGGCCTATCTGGTGGACTTCGAGGGCCCGTCCCTCAAGGCCCTGAAGCCCGATGCGGCAGTGCGCAGCCAGGTCAGTGTCGGCGAAAACGGCGAAGTCGTGGAAAACAGCGTGCGCTACAACCCGCACACCAAAGGCTGGCGCCTGACCCTGCGCTTGAAGATCAAGGACGCAGGCAAACCGACCGAAATGCGTGCGGCCCTGGTCCAGGACATCGTCAAGCCTGAGCCAGAGCAGGCTTCCACCCAAGTCCTGAAGGCTGACAAAGTCCTGGCCAAGCAACACGAGAAACAGGCCAAGAAAGATGCCAAGGACAAGCAAGACAAGCAGCCAGAAGCTGCCCCAGCCACCCCGGAACCGGTCAAGACAGAACAAGTCCTGACTGAAACCTGGAGCAATCAGTTGCCTGCCGATGAGTAACTCCCAAGTCCAGCCAGAGACTCTTGCCGAGTATCTGGCGCATCTTCCGATGACCGACGAGCAGCGCGCCGAACTGGCGGGCTGCAAGTCCTTCTCCGAACTGCACGAGCGCCTGTCGTCGTCGACCTTTGACGCACCGGTGGACGCCGCGCAGGCGTCGGTTGGCCGCCGCTTGACCCTCAACACGGCCGAAGAGCTCGAAGACGCCGAAATGCTGGTGCTCGACGCCGCAGGTCGGGTTTGCCTCAAGGCTACGCCGCCGATCCGCCGCACCAGGGTGGTGCCCGAGCCTTGGCGCACCAATATCCTGGTGCGCGGCTGGCGCCGGCTGACCGGCCGCAGCAACCCGCCTGCGCCGCCCAAAGACGAACGCGTGCTGCCGGCTGCGCGCTGGCGCACGGTCGGTTCGATCCGCCGCTATATCCTGCTGGTGCTGATGCTCGGCCAGACGATTGTGGCCGGCTGGTACATGAAAGGCATCATGCCTTACCAGGGCTGGTCCTTCGTCGACTTTGACGAGGTACGCAACCAGACCCTGCTGCAAACGGCCACCCAGGTACTGCCATACGCGCTGCAAACCAGCATCCTGATTATGTTCGGGATCTTGTTCTGCTGGGTTTCGGCAGGTTTCTGGACCGCGCTGATGGGCTTCCTCGAGCTGCTCACCGGTCACGACAAGTACCGCATCTCCGGCAAAAGCGCCGGCGACGAGCCGATCCCGAAAGACGCCCGTACCGCGCTGGTCATGCCGATCTGCAACGAAGACGTGCCGCGGGTTTTTGCCGGCCTGCGCGCGACCTTCGAGTCGGTGGCCGCTACCGGTGACCTCGATCGTTTCGACTTCTTCGTGCTCAGCGACAGTAACGACGCCGATATCTGCATCGCCGAGCAGCAAGCCTGGCTCGACGTCTGCCGCGAAGCCGGTGGCTTTGGCAAGATCTTCTATCGCCGCCGTCGCCGTCGCGTCAAACGCAAGAGCGGTAACCTCGACGACTTCTGCCGTCGCTGGGGCGGTGACTACAAGTACATGGTGGTCCTCGACGCCGACAGCGTGATGAGCGGCGAATGCCTGACCAGCCTGGTGCGCCTGATGGAAGCCACGCCGGACGCCGGGATCATCCAGACCGCGCCACGGGCTTCGGGCATGGACACCCTGTATGCGCGCATGCAGCAGTTCGCCACCCGCGTCTATGGCCCGCTGTTCACCGCCGGCCTGCACTTCTGGCAGTTGGGTGAATCCCACTACTGGGGCCACAACGCTATTATCCGCATGAAGCCGTTTATCGAGCATTGCGCCCTGGCGCCATTGCCAGGTAAAGGTGCGTTCGCTGGCTCCATCCTGTCCCACGACTTTGTTGAAGCGGCGCTGATGCGCCGTGCCGGCTGGGGCGTGTGGATTGCCTATGACCTGCCCGGCAGCTACGAAGAATTGCCGCCCAACCTGCTGGACGAACTCAAGCGTGACCGTCGCTGGTGCCACGGTAACCTGATGAACTTCCGCCTGTTCCTGGTCAAGGGCATGCACCCGGTACACCGCGCGGTGTTCCTCACCGGCGTGATGTCCTACCTGTCGGCGCCGTTGTGGTTCCTGTTCCTGGTGCTGTCCACGGCCCTGCTGGCGGTCAACACCCTGATGGAGCCGCAGTACTTCATGGCGCCACGCCAGTTGTACCCGCTGTGGCCGCAATGGCACCCGGACAAGGCGGTGGCACTGTTCTCCACCACCATCGTGCTGCTGTTCCTGCCCAAGTTGCTGAGCATCATCCTGATCTGGGCCAAGGGCGCGAAAGAGTTCGGTGGCAAGTTCAAGGTGACCTTGTCGATGCTGCTGGAGATGTTGTTCTCCATGCTGCTGGCGCCGGTGCGAATGATCTTCCACACCCGCTTTGTACTCGCCGCGTTCCTCGGCTGGGCTGCGACCTGGAATTCGCCGCAACGTGACGACGACTCCACGCCATGGAGCGAGGCGGTCAAGCGCCACGGCCCGCAGACTTTGCTGGGCTTCTTCTGGGCACTGCTGGTGGTGTGGTTGAACCCTAGCTTCCTGTGGTGGTTGGTGCCGATTGTCGGTTCGTTGATGCTGTCGATCCCGGTCTCGGTGATCTCCAGCCGGGTCAAGCTGGGCCTCAAGTCTCGCGACGAAAGCCTGTTCCTGATCCCCGAGGAATACAATCCGCCGCAGGCGCTGCTGTCGACCGACCTCTACACCCACGAAAACCGTTGGCATGCACTCAACGACGGTTTTGTACGGGCAGTGGTCGATCCGCAACAGAACGCCTTGGCCTGCGCCCTGGCAACCTCGCGCCATGGTCAGGCGGAGCCGATTGAGTGGCTGCGTACCGATCGCGTGCGCCATGCGTTGAAAGTCGGCCCGGCTGGGCTGACCAACAACGAGCGCGTAGCCTTGCTCAGCGACCCGGTGGCCCTGGCTCGCTTGCATGAGCAGGTCTGGAGCGAAGGGCACGCCGAATGGCTTGGCGCTTGGCGCGAGTCGGTCAAGGCCGATCCCCATGCGCCGTTGCTGCCGCTCAAACCGCTGTCCTCCCAGGTGCAACCTGCCTGATTCAGACGCCCCCGAGACCTGTCTCGGGGGCGCTTGATACGCCCGTCCTACAGCGCTTGTCGCTCGCGTCTCAACCTTCTAACTTCGATACAAAAGACCCTGGCTCAAGGCGTATTGCCGTGCCTGCCAGTGGGTTAGGATCGCCCCCCAAATCTGAATAGACCGCCTCTGGTTTGCGCTGAATCCGCAACGCCCGGTGCGCGGCTGCTTAATGAAAAAGGGGCTTTTCATGGTCAAGGGTTACTGGTCGATACTGCTGCTGGGCTTTATCGCGTTTCTGCAGGTGCAGGTGGCACAGGCAGGCGCCATCGATGAGGCCGTGCGGCGCGGGGTACTGAAAGTGGGGACCGACCCCAACTACGTGCCCTTTGAAATGACCGACAAGCACGGGCGTGTGATTGGCTTTGAAGCCGACCTGCTCGAAGAGATGAGCAATGCCCTGGGGGTGACGCTGGAATGGGTCCCGGTGGCCTACACCGAACTGATCCCGGGCCTGCTGGCCGGCCGCTTCGACCTGATCGGCAGCGGCATGACCGTGACCCAGGAGCGCAACCTGCAACTCAACTTCAGTGATTCGTTCATCATTGTCGGCCAGACTGTCCTGCTCCACCCGCGCCTGGCCGGCAAGGTCGGCAGCATTGAAGACTTGAACGAAGCCGGCTATCGCATTGCTGCCGCAGACGGCACCACGGGCGAAGCCGCGGCGCGTCGCTTCCTGGGGGCTGCACAGCTGCGCAGCTTTGCCACGGCGGAGGAAGGCGTACGTCAGGTGGTCAGCGGCGAGGTGGATGCGTTTATCCACGATGCGCCCTATAACCTGATTGCCCTGGCCAAGCCGCAAAACCACGGGCTGCTGGCCCTGGAACAGCCTTTTACCTATGAACCCCTGGCGTTTGGGGTGAAGAAGGGCGATTACGACAGCCTGAACTGGATCAATCACTTCCTGAATCAGATTGCCCAGGACGGCACCTACGATCGGCTGCATGACAAGTGGTTCCGGGACACGGACTGGTTGTCGGAGATCGAATGATGGTCACACCTGCTTACATAAGTTCTAGAGCCTGGCCCCCTGTGGTAAACCGTCTAACTGCGCTTTTCTCCGGGGTTTTGTAGGGTTTTTCTGTCATATCCGCCAACAAATCCCGGCTAGACCTTTGTGCCGGTGGGCGAGTGGGTTAGCATCGCTCCCCGAAGAAATAGTGCGGCCGTGCTAAGGCCTGCATCAAAATAAAATGAGTCAGGGGACTTGGTGATGAAAAAGTATCTTTCGATGCTCATGCTCGGTGTTACAGCCTTGCTGGCAGTCAATACGGCCCAGGCCGGTGCGATTGACGACGCGGTCAAGCGCGGCACCTTGAAAGTCGGTATGGATCCGACCTACATGCCGTTCGAGATGACCAACAAACGCGGCGAAATCATTGGTTTCGAAGTCGACCTGCTCAAGGCGATGGCCAAGTCCATGGGGGTCAAGCTGGAACTGGTCTCCACTGGTTACGACGGCATCATCCCGGCCTTCCTGACCGGCAAGTTCGACATGATCGGCAGCGGCATGACCCTGACCCAGGAGCGTAACCTGCGCCTGAACTTCAGCGAACCGTTCATCGTGGTGGGCCAGACCCTGCTGATCCGCAAGGACCTGGAAGGCACCATCAAGTCCTATAAAGACCTGAATGACGAGAAATACCGCCTGACCTCCAAGCTCGGTACCACCGGCGAGATGGTGGCCAAGAAGCTGATCTCCAAGGCCAAGTACCACGGCTACGACAACGAGCAGGAAGGTGTGCTTGATGTGGTCAACGGCAAGGCCGACGCCTTTGTCTACGACGCGCCGTACAACGTGGTTGCCGAGAAAAAAGTCGGCAATGGCAAGCTGGTGTACCTCGAAGAACCGTTCACCTACGAGCCTCTGGCATTTGGCCTGAAGAAGGGCGACTACGACAGCATCAACTTCATCAACAACTTCCTGCACCAGATCAAGCACGACGGCACCTACGATCGCATCCATGACAAGTGGTTCAAGAGCTCCGAGTGGCTCAAGGACATGGAATAAGAGCGCTGTGGCGAGGGGGCTTGTCCCCCGCTGGGTGGCGAAGCCGCCCCAAAACCAAACCCTGCGGTCTATCTGACACAGCTGGGTAAGTCTTGCAGGGGCGGCTTCGCCACCCAGCGGGGGACAAGCCCCCTCGCCACAGAGGGGCTTGCCCCGACCTTGATGGATGTTGAGCAATGAAACAGAAAAAAGCCCAATGGCCCTGGCACCTGCTGACCGTGCTGGTGCTGGTCGGCCTGGCCGGCGCGTTGTACTACGCCACCTCGCTGATGTCCTACGAATGGCGCTGGAACCGCGTGCCGCAATACTTTGCCTACCAGGCTGAAGAGTCCAAGCGGGCGGCGGATATTTCCACCGTGGTCGAGTTGGTACGCAAGGGCGACGTTGCTGAAGTTACCTTGCGCAACGACGCCGGCGCCGAGCAGCACCTGACGGTGGCCGAAAACAGCCTGCAAGTGGCCCGTGGCGACGATGTGGCCGAAGGCGATGTGATCGGTGTGACCCGACATTGGGCGCTGGGCCCGTTGATGTGGGGCTTGTGGACCACCCTGTGGCTGTCGCTGGTCTCGGGGGTATTGGGCTTGTTGATTGGCCTGGCGACGGGCCTGTGTCGGTTGTCGAATAACCCGACCCTACGCGATCTGTCGACGATCTACGTCGAACTGGTACGCGGCACGCCGCTATTGGTGCAGATCTTCATTTTCTACTTCTTCATCGGCACGGTATTGAACCTGTCCCGTGAGTTCGCCGGTATTGCTGCGCTGTCGCTGTTTACCGGCGCCTACGTGGCGGAAATCGTGCGTGCCGGTGTGCAGTCGATTGCCCGTGGCCAAGGCGAAGCGGCCCGGTCCCTGGGCTTGAGCGCCAGCCAGTCGATGCGCCACGTGGTGTTGCCGCAGGCCTTCAAACGCGTGCTGCCGCCGTTGGCCGGGCAGTTTATCAGCCTGGTCAAGGACACCTCGCTGGTCTCGGTGATCGCCATTACCGAGCTGCTCAAGAGCGGTCGCGAGGTCATCACCACCTCGTTCTCGCCGTTTGAAATCCTGTTCTGTGTCGCAGGCCTGTACCTGCTGATCAACCTGCCGCTGTCGAAAATGGCCAGCCGGCTTGAGCGGAGGCTCGCCCAAAGTGATTGAAGTCCGCGATCTGGTAAAAGTCTTCGACACCCGTGGGCATGTGGTCCGCGCGGTGGATCACGTCACCACCCAGGTGGCCAAGGGCGAAGTGCTGGTAGTAATCGGCCCATCTGGCTCTGGTAAGTCGACGTTCCTGCGCTGCCTCAATGGCCTGGAGGAGTTCGACTCAGGCTCGGTGAGCATCGACGGCTTGCAACTGGCCGACCCCAAGACCGATGTGAACGCCTATCGTCGCGAAGTCGGCATGGTGTTCCAGCACTTCAACCTGTTCCCGCACATGACCGTCCTGGAGAACCTGTGCCTGGCGCAGAAAGTCGTGCGCAAGCGTGGCAAGAAAGAGCGTGAGGCCAAGGCCCTGGCGTTGCTGGAAAAGGTCGGCATTGCACAGAAAGCCAACGAGTTCCCCTCGCGGCTTTCCGGTGGCCAGCAACAGCGTGTGGCGATTGCCCGGGCGTTGGCCATGGAACCCAAGGTCATGTTGTTTGACGAGCCGACTTCGGCGCTGGACCCGGAAATGGTCGGCGAAGTGCTGGATGTCATGAAAACCCTGGCCCTGGAAGGTATGACCATGGTCTGCGTCACCCACGAAATGGGCTTTGCCCGGGAAGTGGCGGATCGGGTGTTGTTTTTCGATCACGGCAAACTGCTGGAAGATGCTGCGCCCGCGCAGTTCTTCGATTCGCCGAAGGATCCACGGGCACAGGCGTTCTTGCGTCAGGTCCTGTAAGTCGCGGGGGCAGGTTCAAACCTTGAACTTGCCCACGCACTTCTGAAGATTGCTGCCCAATCGGGCCAGTTCAATACTTGCCGCCGCTGTCTGTTCGCTGGCCGCGGCGGTTTGTTCCGACACATCCCGCACTTTCAACACGCTGCGATTGATCTCTTCGGCCACCGCACTTTGCTGCTCGGCGGCGGCGGCGATCTGTGGGTTCATTTCCTGGATGAGCAGCACAGTGCGCGCGATTTCCGTCAGGGCATCCCCGGCGTTGCGGGTCAGGCCGACACTGCGATCGGTCAGGGTGCGGCTGTTGTCCATGATATCGGCAACCTGTTGCGTGCCACTGTGCAGCCCGCCAATCAGTTCTTCGATTTCCTCGGCAGATTGCTGGGTGCGCTGGGCAAGGCTGCGCACTTCGTCAGCGACCACGGCAAAGCCTTGGCCGGCTTCCCCGGCGCGGGCGGCTTCGATCGCCGCATTGAGCGCCAGCAGGTTGGTCTGCTGGGACACCGACTTGATCACCTCCAGCACACTGCCGATCTTCTGGCTTTCCCGTTGCAGGCCCAGCATCGCCTGGCTTGAGCGCGCCATCTCGTGGGCGAGATGTTCAATGTGCGCCACTGCATCTGTCACCACCTGGTCCCCCAGTTCGGTCTGCTGATTGGCCTGGCTGGCGGCAATCGACGCCTGTTCGGCATGCCGGGCCACTTCCTGGGCAGTAGCGAGCATCTGGTTCATGGCGGTCGCTACCTGCTCGGTTTCGTCGCGCTGATTGCTGACGCCCGCGCGGGTTTGTTCGGTGACGGCCGAAAGCTCTTCGGCGGCGCTGGCGATCTGCCGGGCATTGTCGCTGATGCTGCCGATCAGGCTCCGCAGGTTGAGGGTCATTTGCGCCATGCTGCATTGCAACTGACCCAGTTCATCCCGGCGCCGGGTTTGCACATCGTGGCTCAGGTCTCCATCGGCGATGCGGTTGGCCACGGCCAGCGCCCGGCGTAGCGGTTTTACGATCTGCCCGGCAATCACCCAGGCCGCCAGGGCGCCGAACAGCAAGGCTGCAGCAGTGATGGCAATGGTTTGGGTGCGGGCATTTTCCGCCTCTTGGTTGCGACGCTCGGTCTGGTCCTGACTGAGCAGGTCACTTTGTGCCAACAGTTGGTCCAGTTGCTGCTCCAGCAGGTTCTGCGCCTTTTCGGTGTTGAGCTGGGTATCGCGCAGGCGTGTCAGATGGGTGCGGATGCTGAGTACGACATTTTTCAATGCGCCGCTGTTCACCGGTAACTTCTCTACGGCGGCCTGGGCCAGTTCGAGGCTGCGTTGCGCGTCGCTGACGGCCTGGGCATAGGCATCCAGGGAACTGGCGGCCCAGGCCGGGCTTGTGGCGCGGTCTTCGGCCTGTTCGATGGCCAGGCGCAAATCCTCGACGGTATCGAGGGCCTTCTGGTCTTCTTGATCGGGTAGGTCGCTGGCCAATTGGGACAGGGCGTCACCGCTGTCGATCGTGCTTTGCTTCAATTGTTCACGGGCGGTTTCCCGCTGCTTGACCAGTGCCGGTACATCCTTGAGCGTGGTTTTGAACTGGCCGGAAATACTGACCATGCTTTGCAGGTATTGGAGCGGCTTGGCTACCGTGACGCGTGTTGTAACCTCGGCCAGATACCCGTCGACCCGCTCTATGGAAAGGCTGAGTTTTTTCAGGCTGGCCTCATCGTCAAGGGTGCGGTAGACGATGCGGTCGGCCCGCAGCTCTTCGCCGGTCACCGCCAGTTGCGCCAGTACGCTCAGGGTCTGCGAACGATAGAGCGAAGCGGCCAGGGCCTGCCAGCCGGTGAGGGCAATCACCAGGCTCAGGGCCAAGACCAAGGCAAAACCCAGAACCAGTTTGAGGGTGACGCTGGCGTCACCCAGCAGTTGAGTCATTCGACGAAGCATGGTCAACCTCCGGCAAGTGAACAAAGGCGTTCGCTGTACCGGGGCGCCGAAGGGCGTGGACACAGTGAACCCATTTGAACGCTAGTTCCGTTGGGCGCCGGGCGTATGGATCACGGTCTGAAAAGAATGTAGGAAACTTCACAAGCTTTAAGCGGCGACCCGGACGGATCGCCGCGAAGGGCAGGTATCAAACCCGGAAGCGGCCGACCAATGCCTGCAGATGAGTGCCCAGGCGCGCCAGTTCGGTACTGGAGGCGGCGGTCTCTTCACTGGCCGCTGCGGTCTGCTCCGACACATCACGCACATTCAGCACGCTGCGGTTGATCTCTTCGGCCACCGCGCTCTGTTGCTCGGCGGCGGTGGCGATCTGCTGGTTCATGGCCTGGATCGCCGAAACCGTGCGAGTGATGTTTTCCAGGGCATTGCCGGCCCGGCGGGTCAGCTCGACGCTGCTGTCGGTGAGGCTGCGGCTGTTGTCCATGATGGTCGCCACTTGTTGGGTGCCACTTTGCAGGCCGACGATCAGTTCTTCGATTTCCTCGGTGGATTTCTGCGTGCGTTGCGCCAGGCTGCGCACCTCATCGGCCACCACCGCGAAGCCACGACCGGCTTCCCCGGCGCGTGCGGCTTCAATAGCGGCGTTGAGTGCCAGCAGGTTGGTTTGTTGGGCCACGGACTTGATCACGTCCAGGACGCTGCCGATCTTGTCGCTTTCGCGCTTGAGATGGCCCATGGCCTCGGTGGAGTTGCCGACTTCGCCGGCCAGGCGCTCGATCTGGGCGATGGCCTCGCCGACCACTCTGTCACCTTCGCGGGCCTGTTGGTCGGCGGCGACGGCGGCTTCGGAAGCCTCTTCGGCATTGCGCGCCACTTCCTGCACGGTGGCGGCCATTTCGTTCATGGCGGTGGCGACCTGGTCAGTCTCGACCTTCTGGCTGTTGACCCCGGCGCTGGTCTGCTCGGTAACGGCCGACAACTCTTCGGCAGCGCTGGCGATCTGCGTCACGCCGTCGCTGATCCCGCCGATCAAGTCGCGCAGGCCCATGGTCATGCTTTGCATGGCACGTTGCAGTTGGCCCAGTTCGTCCTGGCGTTGCGAGACCAGGTCGTGGGTCAGGTCACCGGCAGCGACCCGCTCGGCGACCTTGAGGGTCTGGCTCAGTGGAATCACGATCTGGCGAGTGATCGCCCAGGCCGCCACGATGCCGAAGACCAGCGCCAGGGCGGTGGCGAGCATCAACAGGAACTTGGCCTGTGCAGCGTCGGCGTCGCGGATGATGGTTTGTGAGGTTGTGAGTTTTTTGCTGCGGTCGAACAGCAGGTCGCCTTGTTCAGCCATGGCCTTGAGGGCTGCGGCGCTGGCCACCTGGGAATCACGGAACTGGCTGACTGCCGCGAGGTAGGCCTTGAGGGAGTCGCTGGCCTCTTGCAGGTTGGCGCTGTATTGCTCCGGCAATTGACTGCGCAGGCTGTCGGCGTTTTTCAGGGCGTTGGCAATGGCGTCCAGGGCCGGCTGCTCGGCCTCGACCTTGGCGCTATAGGTGTAGCCACGTACCTGGAAGCGCGCCTGTTGGATCAACTTGCTCAAGTCGATCACGCTGTTGAATTGGCTGACGCTGTCACCTTGCAGCAGGCTCTTTTCGATCTCCGCAACTCGGGCGACGGCGTTGTCAGCGGTGGCGCCGAGTTTGCTGCGGGCGTCTTCGCGATGGGCGCCAGCCTGGACCATGGCAGCGAAGGCCTGTCGATACTTGGCGACGGCCGCCAGTTGCTCATCGATGACGGCAATATCGGCCGGCTGCTCGATCTGGCTACGCGCGGTCTTGAGGCCGCTGTCGAGTTTTTCCATCAGCTCGTTGACCAGCCCGGGACCCTGTTCGCCACGGCGCATTTCATAGTCCAGGCGGGCCTGGCGCAGGTCTTTGGTCAGTTCATTGAGGCTGGAAATAAAGCCCAGTTTATCGCCCCGGCTGATCACGCCGCTAAGGCCCGTCCAGCCAGTGAAGGTGATCAGAAGCGTGAGGAGCAACACCAGGCCAAAGCCCACGCTCAACTTGCGATTGACGCTCACATTTCCCAGTTTTTCAGCTAGCCAACGGTGCATGCGGTGAACTCCCCTGAACAAGGCTTGGACTTATCCTGAGGGTATCGGCATGCACGCGCGATTCTGTAGGAGCGAGCTTGCTCGCGAAAATCGTCAACGATAACGGGTACTTGCTAAATGAACGCGCGGCTCTCAAGTTTTTCGCGAGCAAGCTCGCTCCTACAGGAGATTTCAGTGGTCTATCAGGGCGGGTTAGAAGAGGCGGGCCAGCAGCGCGGTGACGGCGGTTTCTACCCGCAGGATCCGCGCACCCAGCTGCACCGGCTGCAACCCGGCCTTGGCCAGCAAATCCACCTCATAGGGGATCCAGCCACCTTCGGGACCGATGGCCAGGGTCACCGGCTCATCCACATGGCGAGGGCAGGGCGGGTAAGTGCCGGGGTGCCCGACCAGGCCAAGGGTGCCCTGGGCCAGGGCCGGCAGGCGGTCTTCGACGAAGGGCTTGAAGCGCTTTTCGATGATGATCTCGGGCAACACGGTATCCCGGGCCTGTTCCAGTCCAAGGATCAGTTGTTCGCGAACCGCTTCGGGCTCCAGGAAGGGCGTCTGCCAGAAGCTCTTCTCGACCCGATAGCTGTTGACCAGCACCACCCGTGGCACGCCCATGGACGCCACCGTCTGCAACACCCGACGGAGCATTTTCGGGCGCGGCAGGGCCAGCAGTAACGTCAGTGGCAGTTTGGCCGGTGGCGGCTGGTCGAGGGTGATTTGCAGCTCGGCTTCGTCCGCTTCCAGGCGCAGCAGCTGGGCATTGCCCATCAGAGCGCCAATGCGCCCCACGCGCAGGCTGTCGCCGACCGCCGCGCGATGCACTTGCTGCATGTGCACCAGGCGTCGGTCACGCAGCACCACCCGGTCGGCCGCGATAAAGTCGGCGTCTTCAAGCAGCAGCAGGTTCACGGTTGTGTCGCTGGCGGCTGGTCGTCATCGGCGGGTTGGTCATCCGGGTGTTCGCCACGCTTGCTCACCAGGCTGCCAAACAGGATGCCTACTTCAAACAGCATCCACATCGGCACGGCCAGCAAGGTTTGCGAGAAGATATCCGGCGGGGTCAGGATCATGCCGACCACGAAGCAGCCGATGATCACGTAAGGGCGGATCTTGCGCAGGTACTGCACGTCGACCACGCCGATCCACACCAGCAATACCACCGCCACCGGGATCTCGAAGGCCACGCCAAAGGCGAAGAACAGCGTCATCACGAAGTCGAGGTAGCTGGTGATATCGGTCATCATTTCCACGCCGGCCGGGGTGGCGGCGGCGAAGAACTTGAAGATCAGCGGGAACACCAGGAAGTACGCAAACGCCATGCCGGTGTAGAACAGCATGATGCTCGACACCAGCAGCGGCACCGCGATGCGCTTTTCATGCTTGTACAGGCCCGGGGCGATAAAGCCCCAGATCTGGTGCAGGATCACCGGGATCGCCAAAAACAGCGAAACCATCATCGTCAGCTTGAGCGGCGTCAGGAACGGCGAGGACACGTCGGTGGCGATCATCGTCGCGCCCACCGGCAGGTACTCGCGCAGTGGCGTGGAGACAAAGGTGTAGATCTGCTGGGTAAAGGCAAACAGCCCGGCAAAAATCACGAAGATCGCCGCGACACACCGCAGCAAGCGGGTGCGCAACTCGGTGAGGTGCGAGACCAGCGGCATGTGCTGGTCGTTTTCCGGTTTATCAGCGCTCATGGGGCTCGCGGCGGCAATGTAGGGTCGTGGGGAGCGGGCGACGCGGCGGGCGTCGGCGCTGGCTCTGCTGGGGGCACGGGCGTTGCGGCCGGGGTGGTTGGGGCCACTGGCGCAATGCTCTGCTCGGCCACCGGCTCAACCGGTGTCGGCGCCTGTTGCTGGGGCGCGAGAATTTTCCGCGCTTCCTGCTCCAGGGACAGAATGTGTTCGTTGTGCAGTTGCCGACGGATTTCGTCGGCGCCGATTTCCCGTTCAACTTCCTGTTTGATGGCGTTGAAACTGCGTTTCAGGCGCCCGACCCACAGGCCGGCCGTGCGTGCGGCGCCGGGCAGGCGTTCAGGCCCCAGCACCAACAGGGCAACAAGGCCGACGAGCAGCAGTTCAGAGAAGCTGATACCAAACATTAGTCAGTGCTCACGAGTCTTTGCGGGACGGCTCTTCGACTTTCTCGGCCTGTACGTCGAAGGTGCGACGCTCAGTGATCGGCTGCGCGGCCTGAGGGTGTACAGGTTGCGCCGGTGGGACCGGATTTGCGCCGGCATCGGCCGGTTTTTCGTCGTCGTTCATGGCCTTGCGAAAGCCCTTGATGGATTCGCCGACATCGGTGCCCAGGTTCTTCAGTTTCTTGGTACCGAACACCAGGACGACTACCACGAGAATGACGATCCAGTGTTTCCAGTCAAAAATGCCCATGCTGCAATTCCTCAGTCAGAAAGTTATTCAGGCGGACGGGCGCGAGGCCTTTTCGGCGTGCCCGGACAAGCCGAAGCGACGGTCCAGTTCATCCAGCACGGCCTGTGGGTGCTGCCCCAGTTGGGCGAGCATCACCAGGCTATGGAACCACAAGTCGGCGGTCTCATAGATTACATCGCTGTAGTCGCCGCTGATTTCGGCATCCTTGGCGGCGATGATGGTCTCGACGGATTCTTCGCCGAGTTTTTCCAGAATCTTGTTCAGGCCCTTGTGGTACAGGCTGGCGACATAGGAGCTGTCGGCGTCCGCACCTTTGCGGTCTTCCAGCACCTGGGCCACACGGTTCAGGGTATCGCTCATGTTCAATGTCCTGCCGAGTAAATGGCGTGCGGGTCTTTGAGCACCGGCTCGACGGTTTTCCACGCGCCGTTCTCGAACACCCGGTAGAAGCAGCTGTGGCGGCCGGTATGACAGGCGATGTCGCCGATCTGCTCGACCATCAGCACGATCACATCGGCGTCGCAATCCAGGCGCATCTCGTGCAGTTTTTGCACATGCCCGGACTCTTCGCCCTTGCGCCACAGTTTGCCACGGGAACGTGACCAGTAGATGGCACGCTGCTCGGCGGCAGTCAGGCTCAGGGCCTCGCGGTTCATCCAGGCCATCATCAGGATGCGCCCGGTCTTGTGGTCCTGGGCAATGGCTGGCACCAGGCCGTCACTGTCCCACTTGATCTCGTCCAGCCAGTCTTTCATCTTCGACTCCGACAGCCGTGCGTGGCCCGCCCCGGCATTGTGCAACAGTGTATAACCGGTCGGCCTATCGACGCACGACCAGATAAAGGCCCACGGCGACCATGATTGCGGCCGGCCAGTGACCCAGTTCGTGCAACGGCCCGCCGACGGCAAGCACCGCGCCAGCGCCCAGGTGCGCCGCGCCCAGCAGGCGCAGGAACCAGTCGTCCTTGCGCTGGTGCCACGGCGGCGCCGGGTCCTTGGCGTGGGGCTGGGACATGCGCTCGAGCAGGTCGCGGGTCATGTTGGCCAGGTGCGGCAATTGCTCGACCTGGCTTTGCAGGTTGCCCAGCAGGGTTTTCGGGCTGACGCGCTCGCGCATCCAGCGCTCAAGGAACGGTTGTGCGGTGTTCCACAGGTCCAGGTCCGGGTACAGCTGGCGGCCCAGGCCTTCGATATTGAGCAGGGTCTTTTGCAGCAGTACCAGTTGCGGCTGCACTTCCATATTGAAGCGCCGCGCCGTCTGGAACAGGCGCATCAGTACCTGGCCGAAGGAAATATCTTTTAACGGTTTTTCGAAGATCGGCTCGCACACGGTGCGGATCGCCGCTTCGAACTCATTGAGCTTGGTTTCGGCCGGCACCCAGCCCGAATCGATGTGCAATTGCGCCACGCGGCGGTAGTCACGCTTGAAGAAGGCAAACAGGTTGCGCGCCAGGTAGTCCTGGTCCTCGGGGGTGAGGCTGCCGACGATGCCACAGTCGATGGCGATGTACTGCGGGCTCCACGGGTTCACCGTACTGACGAAGATATTGCCGGGGTGCATGTCGGCGTGGAAGAAACTGTCGCGAAACACCTGGGTAAAGAAAATCTCCACACCGCGTTCGGCGAGCATCTTCATATCGGTGCGCTGGTCGGCCAGGGTCGCCAGGTCGGTGACCTGCACCCCGTAGATACGCTCCATCACCAGCACTTTCGGCCGGCACCAGTCCCAATACACCTGCGGCACATACAGCAGCGGCGAGCCCTCGAAGTTACGCTTGAGCTGGCTGGCGTTGGCCGCCTCGCGCAGCAGGTCGAGTTCGTCGTAGATGGTTTTTTCGTAGTCGGCGACCACGTCCACCGGGTGCAGCAGGCGCGCATCGGCAGAGAACCGCTCGGCGGCGCGGGCAAGGATGAACAGCCACGCCAGGTCCTGGCCGATGATCGGCTTGAGGCCAGGGCGGATCACCTTGACCACGACTTCTTCGCCGGTTTTCAGCTGCGCGGCATGCACCTGGGCGACCGAAGCCGAGGCCAGGGGCTCGACGTCGAACCGGCTGAACACTTCGCTGATTTTCTTGCCCAGCTGTTCTTCGATCAGCTTCATCGATTGCTGTGAGTCGAACGGCGGCACGCGGTCTTGCAGCAGCATCAGCTCGTCGGCGATATCTTCGGGCAGCAGGTCACGGCGGGTGGACAGGATCTGCCCGAACTTGATGAAGATCGGCCCCAGGTCCTGCAAGGCCAGGCGCAGGCGCGCACCACGGCTCAGGTCCAGGGTCTTGCGCGGGAACCAGCGCCACGGCAGCACATAGCGCACCGCCAGCAGAAACCACGGCAGCGGCAGGGCGAACAGCAGGTCATCGAGGCGGTAGCGAATGACGACGCGTTGGATTCGGAACAGACGGCGGACGGCGAGCAGCTTCATGCGTTATCGCTTGGATCAAGGGAGCGGCTCAGGCGCTCGAAGCGCGCCTCAAGCCGTTCCAGG
Source organism: Pseudomonas sp. DTU12.1 (assembly GCF_009873475.1). NCBI lineage: Bacteria > Pseudomonadati > Pseudomonadota > Gammaproteobacteria > Pseudomonadales > Pseudomonadaceae > Pseudomonas > Pseudomonas sp. DTU12.1. The sequence goes on from NZ_CP045254.1 coordinate 617,156, forward strand.
TCGAGTTTGGCCTGGTCGAGTTCACGAAAGCGCGCTTCGGCTTCCCGTTGTCCGACGAGGGTGCGCGATTCTTCGCTCAGGTATTCGGCGAGGTTTTGATTGAGGCTGGCGAAACCCTGTTGGTACCAGCGCGAGCGGCTGCGCAGGTGCCCGCTGATCAGTTGGGTGGCCACGGGGCCGAGCCAGCGGGACAGCTCGTATTCCCAGTCCAGCTCCAGGTCTTGCAGCACGGCGGCCAGGTCCATCAGCACCGCGCTATCGCCTTCAAGCTCCACGTCCGGGCCGTGCAGGATCGCGGTCTTGTCCCGGCTCATGGCCAGGCGCAGCAGGCTTGAGCCGGAGGCACGCAGGGTGCAGTCGGCATCGGCGGCCCAGTGTGCCGCCAGCAACAGGCCTTCATCGCTGGGCAGGATGAACAGTTGCAAGGCGGGGCTGGTGCAATCGACGGCAATGATCTTGCCATTGAGGTGCGCCAGCCGCGCCAGAGCGGTGCTGTCCAGGCGCAGGACACGGTTGAGGCCGTGTTCGGCGCTGGCGAGAAGGCCCGTGAACAACATCAGGGTTTGATGCCGCGGTGCAGGGCAACGATGCCGGAGGTCATGTTGTGGTAGGTCACGCGGTCGAAACCGGCCTCGACCATCATCGACTTCAGGGTTTCCTGGTTCGGGTGCATGCGGATCGATTCGGCCAGGTAGCGATAGCTTTCGGCGTCATTGGTGATCAGCTTGCCCATCAACGGCATGAAGGCGAACGAGTAGGTGTCGTAGACCTTGGACATCAGCGCGTTGGTCGGCTTGGAGAACTCCAGCACCAGCAGGCGGCCGCCCGGCTTGAGCACCCGCAGCATCGAGCGCAGGGCGTCTTCTTTATGGGTCACGTTGCGCAGGCCGAAGGCGATGGTCACGCAGTCGAAATGGTTGTCGGGGAACGGCAGCTTTTCAGCGTCGGCCTGGACGAATTCGATATTGCCCGCCACGCCCTTGTCCAGCAGGCGATCGCGGCCCACCTTGAGCATCGAGCCATTGATGTCGGCCAATACCACCTGGCCGGTAGGGCCAACGAGCTTGGAGAACTTGGCTGCCAGGTCGCCTGTGCCGCCGGCGATGTCCAGCACCCGGTTGCCGGTGCGCACGCCCGACAACTCGATAGTGAACCGTTTCCACAGGCGGTGCATGCCGCCCGACAGTACGTCGTTCATCAGGTCGTACTTGGCGGCCACGGAGTGGAACACTTCAGCGACTTTTTCCGCTTTCTGGCTTTCCGGGACGTTCTTGAAGCCGAAGTGAGTGGTGGGTTCGGCATCGCTGCCTTTGCGCTGATCAGTCATATCGCTGTCACCAAAAGAGAATGCGGGACATGATAATCCCCAGGGCCTGCTTTGTCTTGGCAAGGCTGAAGGTAAGATAGATCGCCACCGAGACCTTTTGCCGCATGGCCGGGTAAACAAGGGGCTCAATAAGTCTTTGCAGCGAGGAGTCATTCACATGGCCCGGATACAGGTTGAACGTGCCCATACACTTGGCAAAGAAGTCGCCAGGGCGAAGGCCGACAAGTTGGCGCACAAACTCAAGGAACAATACGGCCTTGAGCCGTCGTGGTCCGGCGATACGCTGAACCTCAAGCGCTCCGGGGTCAAAGGCACGGTGAAAGTAGCCGAGGATTCTTTAAGGATCGAGGTGGAGCTGGGTCTATTGATGTCGGCCATGAGTGGCACCATCAAGTCGGAAATCGAAAAGGCCCTGGATAAGGCACTGGCCTGACCTGTACTTGCAGCGCAAACACTCAACTGTGGCAAGTAGGCTGTTGTGGCGAGGGGGCTCGTCCCCCGTTGGGCTGCGCAGCAGCCCCAATAAGGCACACCTCATTTTTATCAGATACACCGAGGTGCCAGGCTTTGGGGCTGCTGCGCAGCCCAGCGGGGGACAAGCTCCCTCGCCACGACTGGGCACGAAGTGGTACTTGAGCGCCTTTGAAAGGGCTGCTTGTTAGGGTGCCGATTCTAATTTTTCTCCCTACTTTGTAGTCAGCCCTCAACTCCTGTGGGCAGTTCCTCCACCCTTTTATGCGTGAGGTGCACCATGGCCAAAGTTATTTTGAAGAAAAAAATCGACACCCAAAACAACGCTCTGAGTGAGGTTAAAACCTATGCTCGCAAGATCTGGTTGGCGGGTTTGGGGGCTTACGCGAAGGTCGGCAGCGAAGGCAGCGAGTACTTCAAGGAACTCGTTAAGTCCGGTCAACATGTTGAAAGCAAAGGCAAAAAAGTTGTGAATGAACAACTTGATGCAGCCAACAGTCAGATTGATTACGTCAAGAGCAATGTCTGCGACGTCAAAGGTCGTGTGGAAGTGCAACTGGATAAAGTCGAGAAGGCTTTTGATGCGCGTGTCGCAAGTGCCTTGAATCGTATCGGCATTGCGTCTAAACATGACGTGGAGACACTCTCTGCTAAGCTCGATGAGCTAACGGCATTGCTCGAACGTGTCGCGCGTAAACACTAAGGAGACATCGGATGGCTGTTAAAAAGACTACTCAGAAAGAAGGCAGCTCTTGGGTCGGGAAAGTTGAAGAATACTCCCGCAAGATCTGGCTGGCTGGTTTAGGCGTGTACTCGAAGATCGACAGTGACGGCAGCAAACTCTTCGAGACTTTGGTTAAAGACGGCGAGAAGGCCGAGAAGTTGACCAAGAGCACCGTCGGTAAACAAGTCGATGCGGCCAAGGCGAGCGCCAGCTCTGCCAAGTCCCGTATCAGTGATGCCAAAAAACAGGTCCTGGGTACCTGGGGCGAACTGGAAGGTGCACTCGACAAGCGTCTTAACAGTGCCATTTCGCGCCTGGGCGTGCCTAGCCGCAATGAAGTGAAGGCACTGCACAGCAAGGTCGATACCCTGACCAAGCAGATCGAGAAACTGACCGGCGCCAAAGTGGCTCCCGCCAAAGCGGCGGCAAAACCTGCTGCCAAGCCGGTTGCGAAAACCGCGGCAGCCAAGCCTGCAGCGAAAACCGCAGCCAAACCGTTGGTCAAGGCCGCCGCCAAACCTGCGGCCAAGAAACCCGTGGCTGCCAAAGCTGCTGCAAAACCTGTGGCCAAGCCAGCCGCGAAACCGGCCGCCAAGCCAGCAGCCAAGCCAGCGGCAAAAACCGCTGCGGCGAAACCTGCGGCCAAGCCCGTTGCAGCCAAACCGGCCGCCAAGCCTGCAGCGGCCAAACCTGCTGCAAAGCCTGCGGCGAAAAAGCCGGCTGTAGCCAAGAAGCCAGCAGCACCAAAGCCAGCCGTTGCGGCCAAACCCGCAACGACGGCATCCGCGACCAACTCGGCCACTGCGCCGACGCCCGCTGCGGCTACCCCGACTGTCACGCCGGTAACCCCGCCTACCAGTCAGTCCTGATCGTTACGGGACACCTGAAAACGCCCGGCCTGCAAAGGTTGGGCGTTTTTTATTGTGCGCAACGAGCTATTTCGCCAGCGCCATCCAAACCCATCAGTTGTAGGTGATTGAAACGGTCACCGCGCTCACCAGCGTGCCTTGGCTGATCGCTGCGCCGGTTTTATGGTACGCCGCCGTGAGCGGGATCACCGCCTTGTGGCTGTTCGTTGCAATCTTGCGGCTGCGTTTGGCCACGTTGCCATTGGCAGCAATCGCAAAAACCGGGGACGCGCGGTGTGCCAACCACAAGGCCGTGCCTTTCGATGTCCCCGTATTGGAAAACAATGCCGGATTGCCGGTCGACGGCGTGCCGGCGAACAGGAACGTCACGTGGCGGATGTCCGATTCGCAATCGGCCGAAATCTCGAAATCAAACGCGCCCGCACTCGGCGCGGCATCGAAGTCGGAGATCTTGATGGCCGGCAGCGTAAAGGTGTGGTTTTCGTCGCCGGCGGCCAGGTTGCACGTGCCGGCCTCGACCTGGCCGTTGAAGTGCAGGGTGCCCGTGGCATTTGCGTGCGCCGTATTGGCCGCGAGGCCAGCCGTCACGGCCAGCAGTAGCGAGAGTCTGCGGGTGCTCATTAGATAGTTCTCCGGGATTCAGTTGTAGGTGATGTTGACGGTAGCGGTGCTGAGGAGGGTGCCTTGGCTGACCGTGCCGTTTGTGTGGTAAGCCGCGCCCAGCGGCAGGACTGCGCGATCGCCGGAAACCACCACCGTGCGTGTGTCGCTGGTGCCGTCGGCGTTGATGTTCTGGACTGCGCCATTGATCCGCGAATACAGCCACAGTGCGACGCCGCCGGCAGTGCCGGTATTGGCGAAGAGGGCGTTGTTGCCCCCGGCGGGGGTGCCGGAAAAACGGAAAGTGACCTGGGAGGCATCCTGGCAGATCGCAGTGAGCTCGAAGTCGCGGGCGCCGGTGAAGGTGGCGTTTTGCAAAGTACTGACCTTGACCGGATCGAGTGCAATGGTGCGGTTGACGTCCCCGGTTGCCAGGTCGCAGGTGGCAGCAGGGCTGACAAACCGCACGGCGTTGCCGAGCAGCAGGGTGAAACTCTCCGGGGTGTTGTCCATCCGGTTCACCCGGATAGCCCCGGCCGGGAGGGTGCCGTCGGTGACCGGCCCGGTTTTATAGAACTTCAGCGTCGCGCCGGTGAAGCTGTGGACTTGTCCTGAGAATCTGCTCTGCTGGTTATGCAATGCGAACGGATAATCGATGCCTGCGGCATTCGTGAGTCTCAGGCGAACGCCCACACCTGGCGCTTCGGTGCGATAGGCGGCTGGGTAGCCGGGGTCTTTGGTCTGGTAGCGCCCGGTGATCGTCAACAGTGTCCAGGTGGGGCAGTTCGTGGTGAAGGCCTGCGCTGTGCCGCTGAAGGTACCACTGAAAATTTCGGCACCCACCGGGAGACTGGCCGGTACGGTGACAGTGGCGGGCATGTTGAGGGTCAGTGTGTCGTTCTGATACCGGTCGCACGCGGCGTGTGCGGCACTCGAGAGGCCGGACATCAGCAGTGTTGCAATGAGTTTGATGGGGTGTTTCATCGTCAGTCCTGCGCTGGGAAATAGGGCGTGTGCGTGGCTGTCTACAACGCGGCGTTGGCTGCATCGCCCCGGCAGGTGCCTGCGTGCAGATGACGCAGCCGCTGGGTGCCAGCCGCCTGCGCCTGGGCGTTCACGTCGTAGTGCAACTGGCACGCGGTGCTGGCGTCGGCGCCCCACCTGACGGTCAATTGACCCAACGGGCGGGCCACGCGGACAAACGCTTTGCCGCCCTGGCCGACAACCCCGACGCTGGCACCGTCCTCGTCGAACACATCGGCACCGAACGGCAGCGGGCTGCGGTCCTGGCGCGGTGCCGTGATCAATAAGGCCTGACCGCTGATCGTGCCGAATTGCAGCTTGACCACCGAACCGGCGCGGGGCGCCACATTCTGCGAGGCCGTCTTGAGCTCGACATCGACGGGCAGGTCCTTGGGGTCCAGTTCGACGATGTTCTGGCGGTAGGGCGTCAGGTGGGGCACCACGGCAAAGCCGCTGTCGGTGACTTGCGAACGGTGGTGACCATTGATTTGCGCGCCCTGGGCGTCGGGGGCTTGGACGATGCCCAGGGTATCGCCCAGTTCGGGGGCAAAAATCACCCCGCCCGAGTGGGCGACAATGCCCCCGGTCATGCCCAGGGAGGTCGAACGGTAGGCGTCGCTCTGGCCATAACCGGCAGACAGCACGCCATGGTTTGTCTGGTATTTCGCGTCGGCGCTGGTGGTGCTGCCGCTGCCTTGGGCCCGGCTGCGGCTGACGCTGTAGCTCAGTTGACTGTGTTCGCCCAGGCTGCCGCCCAGGCTGATCCGCTCACCGCTGCCTTGGTCGCCGCGGTAGGCCGTGGTAGTCAAGGTTGGCGAGCGGGCGCCGCTGCCCAGTGGCAGGCTCAAGGTGACGTCTACTTGCTGAGTGACCCTTTCACTGAGCACGTCACGGCTGCGTTGGGCGCTGACGGTGTAGTGAAGGCCTTTCCAGGTGCTGCTGTACCCCGCCGTGAACGTCAGGTTGCCCTGCGCGCGGTTCCAGTAGTTTTGTGCAGAACCTGTCAGGTACACCGAACCGCTGCCCACGCCCTGGCTCAGGCTCAGGTCCGTGCGGGCGCGCAGGCGGGTCACGTCGTCCAGGTTCAGCCCGTCGATGGCGAGGTCGCGAATGCGCGCAGCGTCGCCCAGGCTCAGGAAACCGGTGGTGGAGTAACGGTAAGCGCCAAGGGCAAAGTGGGTGCCGGTGTCTGCGAAGTTCTTGCTGTAGCGCAGTTGTACGCTCTGCCCGTCACGGGAGCCGTGACCCGGCAGATGGGCATTTGAATGGGTCAGGTCGACAGACAGCGCACCCCATGGCGTATTGAATGCCGTGCCCAGCAACTGCGATTGGTAGTCGTCACCCATCATGGCGCCGGTGTAGCCGGTCAGCAGATTGTTCAGGCCATGCTGATAAGTGGCCTGCACCAGGCTGGGCGGATGCCGCAGGCCGATTTCATCAAGTTGACCGACACTCAACGAGTGGCGGTGATAGCCGGGACGCAGCAGGTTGGCATTGGCGGCGAACGGCACGATGAACGCGCGCTGGCGCCCATCGGCTTCGGTGATCGTCACGCTCAGGTCGCCGCCATAACCGGTCGGGGAAAAGTCCTTGAGCACAAAGGGGCCGGGCGCGACGGAGACTTCGTCCAACAACACGCCGCGCTGGCGCACGCTGACGCGGGCGTTGGTCTCGGCGACGCCGCGCACCACGGGCGCAAAACCGGTCAGGGAGTCCGGCAGCATGCGGTCATCACTCGACACACTGGCACCGCGCAGGCGCACGCTGTCGAACAGCTCCCCCGGTGTGTAGATTTCGCCCACCATCAACTGTGATTGCCACGCGCTCAGCTCGCGCTGCACATAGGTGGCGTTGCTTTGATAGCCGCTGGCATTGTTGGAGTGGCTGTAACTGGCGTCGTGACGCCAGTGCCAATCACCCAGATTGAGCCCGGTGTTGAGGCCCAGGTACATCGAGCCCTGTGAGCGCCCGCCGGCCTGGGTGCTGAAGGTATTGGCGTTGTAGCGCACAAAGGCGGCATCGATGCCGCTGTCCCAGTGCCGTGGGTCGATGTAGCCCCGCGCCTGGCGAGCCAGGTAAACCTGTGGCACCTGCAGGTCCAGGCGGTTTTCGCCTGGGTCAAATTGGCCGCTGGCGCCAGGCAGATAAGTGGCGATATCGGCGCAGGGGGCAAATGCGGCGCTGCCCAGGTCGATGCCAAACCGCTGCAGCGCATCACGCTCCAGGCACACCTGGGCGCTACGCTGGCCGTCGAGTGCGACGAAGGTCAAGGTTTCGCGTCCGACCCACTGCCCGTTGAGGTGTACCTCGGTGCGGTAACTGCCGGGCAGCACCACGTTACCCTGGTTGAACTTGGCAATATCGACCTGCAAACCCGCTGCTGCACCGGCGAAGAAGGCCGGGTTGAACTCGACGTGTTCGGCACTGTGGGCGCCCATGGCATAGGCGCCGCTCAGCAGCAGGCTAGGCACCAGGGTGTTGAAACTCATATCTACGATTCTCAAAGGCAAGTGCTGTCCAAATCCCGGCATAGGGCGTCCCTACCCCGGGCAATGGGCATTCAGCGAAGGCATGTATCGAAGGGTTAATCCGCGCCGCCCCATATCGCGCGGCGCTTGCTGTGGCCAGCGGGCTTACTGTGGCGAGCGGGCTCGCCCCGCGCTGGGCTGCGAAGCAGCCCCAACAAAGCCCGCCACAGCTCCCAATACCGATGCCGTCATGGGCCCATCATGGGCAAACCTCGGTGGTGTGCCGCACCTTTGCCCCGAAGTCGTCGAGCGTCTCGAACACCAGGCTTGCACAGCGGTTCAACGGCGCGGTGAGGCGCGGTAAGGCGAAGCGCTGACGACCACCGGGTATCACCATGTTTTCAGCACCCGAGGCCGCGGGTTCGCGCACGTGCTGCTGCTCTGCCACCTGCACGCGGATCTGTTCGAAGGTCACGTGGTAAGGGCTTGGATTGAACACGTCCAGAGCCTGGCCCTGCTCGGTGGCCACGCGCTGCCACTGCAGCTTGCCGGGCGCGGCCTCGACTCCGTAGGGCAGGTGGGCCGGGCGCAGGAACAGCTTGATGCGCGAGCGGAAAGCCAGCTGAAACTGATTGCTCTGTGCAGCGCCCTGGCGCTCTGAGGGCACCTCCAGCAGGTTGAACCAGAACAGGCCTTCCTGGGCCGAGGGCAGGTTCTGGCCGGTATAAGCCAGGCGCACAACCTGTTGCTTGCCCGGCTCCATGCGAAAGATCGGCGGGATGACCACAAAAGGTGCGGTGGCCACGTCCGGGGTGGATTGTTCATCGCCGCTGTCCAGCCACGCCTGGACCAGCACCGGGGCCTGGTTCTTGCTCTCCAGCCGGACGGTCACTTCGTTGTCGTTCTGTGGATAGACAATGCGGGTGCTGTTGACGATAACGCTCGCTTGCACGGCGGCGCTGCTCAACAGCGCAACGGTTAACGTCATGAAGCGGTTGGTCGCACTCATGGCGTGACTCGCTTGGCGGGCGTAGGGCCAAGGTCAACGGAATGGCGTACGCGGGCGCCAAAATCGCTGACCGTGGTGAACTCCACTTTGGCCTCGCCGTGGGGGCGCTGGCGTAGCAGGGGGAGTGCAAACACCTTCACGCCTCCACCCGGTAGCAGCAGGCTGTCATCGGCGGCTTTGTTCGGCGCTTTACTGAAGCGTTGGCCATCGCTCAACAACTCGATCGAGGCAAGCGAAATATGGTACGGCGTCGGGTTGCTGGCTTGCAGGGCCAGGCCTTGTTCGTGGGCCAGCAGTTGCCATTGCAGTTTTGCCGGCGCGCTGTCGACCGGGTAAGGCAGGGCTTGTGGGCGCAGAAAGACGCGCAAGCGGGTGCGGAATGACAATTCAATCTGGTTCTTTTGCATCGCGTCGGTGGCAAGCGGCGGCACTTCCAGCACGTTGAGCCAGAACAGGCTTTCGCGGTCCTCGGCTATCGGCTCGCCGGTGTACCGCAGGCGTATCGCCTGTTGCTGGTGGGGCTCGATGCGCAAGATCGGTGGCGACAGGGTGAACGGGGTTTTCGCCGCCGCGGGGGGCGAATGCCGATCACCGGCGTCCAGCCAGGCTTGCACCAGCGCGGGACGTGTCCCTTTGTTCTCCAGGCGCACCACCACCTCCTGCTGTTGCGCGGGGTAGATCACCCGTGTGCCGTGAACAATCACCCCGGCATGGGATGGCGGGGGCAGCAGCAGTAACAAGCAGCAGGCACAGGCGAGCAGCACCCGGCAGTTTGTTGTTTTCATTGTCTGAAATCTCTTCGCATCAGGCAGTACCGACCTGCGCGATTCACGCAGGTCGACACTGGCAAGGCTGGTTGCGCCCTTACTCGGCGTACTCGATCAAAAAGCCGACACGGGTCTTGACCTTGCCTTCGGTGGCAGGCGCGCTGGCGTACATTTGCGCAGCCAGGGGGATCAGTGCCTGGTTGTCGGCGATCACCACACCGGTGGATTTCTCGCTGTAAAGATTGATCGGCGTGCCATCGCGGTTGGTGACTTCGATCTGTACGTTCTTGGCGTTGCTGCTGTCGGACGGATTATCGTAACCGTCGATGTTCAAGCGCCCGGTTGCCACATCAATGGCCGGGCTGGTCGGGTCAAAGGCCACCATGGCGGTGCGCCCGTTGGTGCAACTGCCTTCGCCGGGGGCGCCAATACGGATGGTGAAGCCCGTGAGGTTGGCGCGATTGCCTGCGACGGCCAGGCGCGCAGCCGACACGCCCCCCAGGTTGATGTCCTTGACCACTGCCCCAGAGCCCGGTGCTGCGCCCTCGATCGTGCAGGTGACATCGGTCACCAGACCGCTGAAGTTGATAACGCCATCTGCTGCGTGGGCGGCTTGTGAAACTGCGGCGGCCAAGGCCAGCGCGGCTGTAAGCGTGGATACAGTGTTGCCTTTCATCGTGTTTCCAGTCGTGAGTCATCGGGGTGGCCCGCCAGTGTTTCAAACGCTGGGTGCTTAAATGGCGGGGAGCCCTAATTTGTCTGTTTGCGCGCGTTGCATCTATAGAGAAGTAGCGAGTTTTGTCTCGTAATTGTTCGAAAACAAAATTAATAAATTTCAGAATTTTCTGTAGTACTAAGAATGGTCTGTAGGTAATTGCTGTAGGCATCTAACTTATTGCTGTGTTGTATTGATCCTAGTGTGTGGCCGGGTATACCGTGCTTGCAGTAACAGATCAGGTATGTGCTGCTGCATTCATTTAAGCGAGGCTATTTATGCCTACTTCAATTGCCACCCCTTATACCGTCATGCTGCTGGACGACCACGCAATGGTCCGCCAGGGCATCGAGCTGGGCTTGCGCAAAGAGACCGATCTGGACGTGGTCGGATCATTCGGAACGGGGCGGGAGTTGTTGGAAGCGCTGGCCCGGCGCCCGGTGGATGTGGTGGTCATGGACTTTATCCTGGCCCCCTCGGACAGCGATGGCATCAGCCTGATCCAGGCGCTGAACAGGCGTTTCAGGCAGTGCCGGCCGTTGATTGTCTGTTCGCACTACACGCCGGCCACGGTTTCACTGTCATTGAAAGCCGGATGTTGGGGGATTCTGGGTAAAACCCAGAACTTGACGGAGTTGATTACGGCGATTCGCACCGTCGCCCAGGGCCGCATATACCTGCAACCTTGTATGGTGCCAGCCCTGCAGGGCATGCAATCGGTGCTTGAGGTCGCGAGCATGAAGTCGAAAATGGACTTTGCAACGCCGTTGCAATTGAACGCTTGTCTCTCACCCAAGGAGCAAGAAGTACTGCGGTGTTTTTTGGATGGTATGTCGGTGAACTCAATTGCGGCAAAGTTCTCGCGTAGTGCAAGTACGATCAGCACACAAAAACAATCGGCTTATCGAAAGTTGGGAATCAGCAGCGACAGTGAACTGTTCAAGTTCACGCACCAGTTCAGGAAGTCGGGATAACCTGACGGGAGGCTGAACCTGGCCCCTTCCACAGGCGGGGTTCGGCCTTGACCGTCAAACCGGGTCATCCAGGTAACGCAGGGCGAAACGCTCGGTCGCCAAGCGTGCGGGCATCAACAGGTGCGGGGCCACCAGCATCATCACTTGATAGACCACGACTCGCACCTCAGCCTCGCGATCAAGAATCCGCTGGTAATCCAGGGAAAACAGCAGGGTCATGGTGATCTGCTCCACCAGTTGGCCCAGGGCCTGGGTTTCGCTGACCAACTGGCCTTCGGTCTTGAGCCGCGCCAACAGTGAAGCCAGGGTGCGCTTGAGTGCGGTCAGCAGGTTGCGAATGCCCTTGGCCAGCTTCGGCAAGCGCCCGGCGAGGTTCGACAGGTCCTGGAACAGGAACCGATAGTGCGCCATGCGTTCGACGATCAAGTGCAGGAACAACCAGTAATCCTCCGGCGCCAACTGCACTTGCGCCGGTGGGTCGAGCAGTGGGGCCAGTTCGCCCTGGAAGCGCTCGAACAGCCCGATGACCAGGGGTTCCTTGCCATGGAAGTGGTAATAGAGGTTGCCGGGGCTGATCCCCATTTCATTGGCCACTTCCATGGTTGAAACATTCGGCTCGCCCTTTTGGTTGAACAACTGCAGGGCACATTCAAGGATACGGTCGCGGGTTTTCATCCAGTCTTCTTAGTGTTCAAGGGGCCAGGGTGTCAGCGAACCCGCACATAGGTGCCGGGCGCCGCCTCCATCGGTGGGTAGTTCTGGTTGCCCAGGGCCGTCAGGGTCTCGCGCTGCACTCCGGAGCGTTGCTGGATCCACTCAAGCCACTGCGGCCACCAACTGCCCTCGATATGGCTGGCGTCGTAGTACCAGGCGCGCGGGTCGCTGCTCAGCTTGAGGTTTTCGACAAAGTTGGCCTTGGGGTTGCCCGGGGGGTTGAGGATGCTCTGGATGTGCCCGCTGTTGGAGAGCACGAAGCGTTTTTCACCGCCCAGCAGCAAGGTCGAGCGGTAGACTGCGTCCCACGGCGTGATGTGATCGTTGATCCCGGCCACGCTGAAGCTGTCGACCGTGACTTTCTGCAAATCGATGGGCGTACCACACACTTCCAGGCCACCGGGATGGCTCAGCGGGTTGTGCTTGAAGAAGTCCAGCAGATCGCCGTGCAAGGCTGCCGGCAAGCGGGTGTTGTCGTTGTTCCAGTACAGGATGTCGAACGCCGGTGGTTCCTTGCCCAGCAGGTAGTTGTTGATCCAGTAGTTCCAGATCAGGTCGTTGGGGCGCATCCAGGCGAAGACCTTGGCCATGTCGCGGCCATCCAGCACCCCTTGTTGGTAGGAGCGGCGCTTGGCTGCCTCCAGGGTCTGTTCGTCGGCAAACAGCATGGCGGGGCTGTCGATCTGGCTGTCCAGCAGGCTGACCAGGTAGGTGGCGCTGGCGACCCGGCGTTGTTGGCGCTTGGCCTGCAGGTGGCCTTGCAGGGCCGCGATGGTCAGGCCACCGGCGCAGGCGCCCATCAGGTTCACTTCACGGGCGCCGCTGATTGCCCGGCAGATATTCAGCGCTTCTTCCAGCGCCGCCACATAAGTGGACAGGCCCCATTCGCGATGGCGCACATCCGGGTTGCGCCAACTGACCATAAACACCTGCAGGCCGTTCTTCAGGGCGTACTGCACGAAACTGTTGGCCGGGCTCAAATCGAAAATGTAGTACTTGTTGATTTGCGGCGGCACCACCAGCAGCGGCTTGGCGTACTGTTTTTCGCTCATGGGCTTGTACTGGATCAACTCCAGCAGTTCATTGCGAAACACCACCGAGCCTGGCGTGGTGGCGACTGTCTTGCCCACCTCAAACGCCTGCTTGCTGACTTGGCGCGGCAGGCCGTTGTTGTGCAGCACGTCATCGAACAGATTGCCCATGCCGCGTACCACGCTGTTGCCACCGGAGTTGAGCAACTCCTTGATCGCCAGCGGGTTGAGCAGGGTATTGGACGGCGACACCGCATCGTTGAGCAACGAGAAGACAAAGTGTGCACGCGCGCGATCGTCGTCACTCAAGTGGCTGTCGTCGATCCAGTGCCGGGTCTGTTTCTGCCAGCTCAAATAGGCTTGCAGGCTGCGCCGGTACAGGGGGTTGAGTTTCCAGGTGGGGTCGGCAAAGCGGCTGTCGTGGGGGTTGGGCTCATGTACGGTTTCACCCAATAGCACCCGACCCAGTTGCCCACCCAGCGCCAGGGCATGGCGGGCGCTGTGCAACGGGTTGCGCAAGCCATGGGCCGCGACACTGCGCAGGGTCGACAGCAGATCCCGGCCGCGCAGGCCGGTGATTGCACTTTGTGCATTGATGAACGCGGCGGGTGTGGGGGCCGGGACATTTACGGGTCTGTCACGCATGGGTCAACACTCCTTCGTCAATTCGCCAACAAGCACGCCAGTTCAGAACCATAGTCGGTTCTGGCCAAGTTGCGCGTAAGGGTCGTCCTGACCCGCTACTGCTCAGGTATTGCTGTAGGGCGCCGGCTGCGGATGGATCACCGCACGCAAGCGTTCTTCCTGGAGAAACTTCATGATGATCGGTGCCACCGCTTCGGCCCGGGTAATCAGAAACAGGTGGCCGTCGTCGATGATGTGCAACTGCGCATTGGGAATGCGCCAGGCCAGCATGCGCATATTGACCAGCGGGATCAGCGGGTCGTCGTCGCCGGCCAGCACCAGGGTCGGCTGCTTGATCTTGTGCAGCCAGTGAATGCTGGTCCAGCCCAGGCCTGCGAACAGTTGCCAGTAGTAGCCCAGCTTGCCCGCCGAGCGCACTTTGCTCGCGTGCTCGGCGGCCAGCTTTGAATCCCGGCGGAACGAGCCGCCATAAATCATTGGCGCGATGCGCACCACGTGGGACGGTTGGATGTAGCGCCGGGGGCTGGCCATCAGCCACAGCACTTTTGGCTTGCCCGGCACCATGAAGGCGCCGGCGGCGGTGGCGGCCAGGATCAGTTTCTTGCAGCGTTCCGGGTAGTCATAGGCAAACTGCTGCGCCAGGGCGCCGCCCCAGGAAACCCCAACGGCATTGACCTGGCCGTAGTCCAGGTAATCGAGCATGCGCGCGGTGAGCTTGGCCAGGCCGGGAAAGCGATAGGGGCGGCTGGGTGTCGACGAGCCGCCGACCCCCGGTACATCGAAGGCAATCACTTCCAGGTCCGGATCCAGGGCCTGGACGAACGGAAACACCAGCTCAAGGTTGGCGCCGATGCCGTTGAAAATCAGCAGTGGCGTCAAGTGAGACTTGCCCGGTCGTACCGCCGTGCGGATGGTCTGGCCATCCAGGTCGATGGTACGGAAGATGAACGGTTGCGGCATGCTCAAACCCTGTGAAGTGTTACTGCTGGAATGCGGCCCATGTAGGAGCGGGCTTGTGTGGGAGCGGGCTTGCCCGCGATGGCATCAACTCGGCCTGACAGAGACACCGTGTTGCCTGCATCGCGAGCAAGCCCGCTCCCACCCTGACCGAGTTCCCACATTTGATCCCATTTCAATCGCGCAAAAGTGTTTGCCTTAGCGCTCGTGAACGTATGTGCCGGGTGCAGCCTCTGCCGCTGCGTAGGTCTTGTTACCCAAACTCGTAGGTGCTTTCTTTAGCTTGCCCGAGCGTTCCCCTATCCAGCCCTGCCAGTGCAGCCACCACGAGTCGGTATGTTTGGTGGCGTTTTCCTGCCAGTCCAAGGCCTTCTCGCCCATGCTCTCGCTGGTCTGGTAGCGCGCCTTCGGGTTGCCGGGCGGGTTGAGGATGCTCTGGATATGCCCGCTGCTGGACAATACGAACTCGACCTTGCCGCCAAACAATTGCGCCGACTTGTAGCAGGACTGCCACGGTGTGATGTGGTCGTTGGTGCCCGCCAGCGAGTAGATGTCGGCCGTCACCTGCTTGAGATCGATTGGTGTACCGCACACTTCCAGGGCATTGGCCCGTATCAGCGGGTTGTTCTTGAACAGCTCGATCAGGTCGCCATGGAAGGCTGCGGGCAGGCGCGTGGTGTCGTTGTTCCAGAACAGGATGTCGAACACCGGTGGCTCATTGCCCAGCAGGTAGTTGTTGACCCAGTAATTCCAGATCAGGTCATTGGGGCGCATCCAGGCGAAGACCTTGGCCATGTCCCGGCCTTCCAGGACGCCGGCCTGGTAGGAGTGGCGCTTGGCTGATTCCAGGGTCTGCTCGTCGACGAACAGGGCCACCTGGGTGTCAAGGGTGGTGTCCAGCACGCTCACCAGCAAGGTCAGGGCGTTGACCTTCTTCTCGCCCAGCGCCGCATAGTGGCCCAGCAGCGCGGTGCAAGTGATGCCACCCGAGCAGGCGCCGAGCATGTTGATGTCTTTGCTGCCGGTAATCGCGGTCACCACATCGACCGCCTCTTTGAGCGCCTCGATGTAGGTCGACAGGCCCCATTCGCGCTGGGCCTTGGTGGGGTTGCGCCAACTGACAATAAAGGTCTGCTGGTTATTGCGCAGGCAAAAGCGCGCCAGGCTCTTGTCCGGACTCAGGTCGAATACATAAAACTTGTTGATCTGCGGCGGCACCACCAGCAGTGGCCGTTCGTGCACCTGCTCGGTGATCGGTTTGTACTGGATCAACTCCAGCACGTCATTGCGAAACACCACCGCGCCTTCACTGGTGCCCAGGCTCTTGCCCACTTCAAAGGCGCCCATGTTCACCTGGCTCGGCATGCCGCCGTTATGGACCAGGTCCTTGGCCAGGTGCGAGAGGCCATCGAGCAGGCTCTTGCCACCGGTTTCAAAGAAGCGTTTGACGGCGGCCGGGTTGGCGGCACTGTTGGTTGGCGCCATGGCCTCGGTCATCAGGTTGATGACGAAGTGCCCGCGGCTGATGTCCTGTTCCGACAGGTTGCTGTCGCCGATCCAGTCGTGCAATTCCTTGCGCCACGCCAGATAGGTTTGCAGGTAGCGCTTGTAGAGCGGGTTCTGGCTCCAGGCCGGGTCGTTGAAGCGACGGTCATCGCTTTCCGGGGCAAGTTCGGACTTGCCGAACACCACGTTCTTCAATTCGACGCCAAAGTGGGCGACGTGCTTGACGCTGTGTAACGGTTGCTTGATGGCCTGGGTCAGCACCATCCGCGCAGAAGCCAATAAATCCTTTTTGCGTAACGCGATGATCGGGTTCAGCCCCAGGGTGTTTTCCGAGGCCTGGCGTTTCAAGTCATCGTTATTCTTATTACTCATCTACGACGCTCCATTGTCCGAAAGACGAGTACCGGGTACCGCTGTGCCCCAACTATCGAGGCACAACACAAGCCTGGTACTGCTGCTCGGGTGACCGTTGATACCACATCGTCAAATGCAGGGAACTTGCCAATTCCATTGGTTACCCGAGTTTTATTTAATGCGCAAGCGGGCCAATCGTTGGCCACACGACAGGGCATTCAAGCAGATGAAATTAGAAAATGCCCACTAATGAGCAAGAAGCCTGAGTTAGAGCATCAGCTTGACGACGGACTGGCTCGGGTCGCGGGTTTTTCCGGCCGCCTTGAGCTCGGCAAGATAGTCGGCCCACAACGCGTCCTGACGTACGGCGAGTTGGTAGAGGTAGTCCCAGGTGAACAGTCCGCTGTCATGCTCGTCATCGAAGGTCAATTTCAGTGCGTACTGCCCGGCGGGTTCGATCTTGGTCAGGCCGACATTGAGCTTGCCGAATTGCAGGATCGGATTGCCGTGGCCCTGGACCTCGGCGGAAGGCGAGTGCACCCGCAGCAGTTCGGCACTCAGGTGATAGACCTCGTCCGGCCCGTAGGTCAGCGACAGGGTCTTGGAGGCTTTGTGCAGGTTGATGGCGGTGGGCATTTTAGACATTGGGGGAACCGCTCATGGATGATCCTGAAGGAACCGGCTTTAAAATGTGGGAGCGGGCTTGTGTGGGAGCCGGGCTTGCCCGCGATGAGATCGCCGCGGGGTGTCAGAAACACCGCAGTGATCTCATCGCAGGCAAGCCAGCTCCCACACAAGCCCGCTCCCACAGGCTTACAGGATATAACGAGACAAGTCTTCGTTCTGCGCCAATTCGCCCAGGTGGCTGTTGACGTAGTCGGCGTCGATCTTGATCGCCACGCCATTCTGCGCGCCCGCCATGTCGCCGGCGCTGAAGGAAACTTCCTCCAGCAAGCGCTCAAGCAAGGTATGCAGGCGACGGGCGCCAATGTTCTCGGTCTTCTCGTTGACCTGCCAGGCAATCTCCGCCAGGCGCTTGATACCGTCCGGCAGGAACTCGATGCCCAGGCCTTCGGTCTTCAGCAGCTCGCGGTATTGCTCGGTGAGCGAGGCGTGCGGTTCGCTGAGAATGCGCTCGAAATCGCCAGGGGTCAGCGCCTTGAGTTCCACGCGAATCGGCAGGCGGCCTTGCAGTTCCGGCACCAGGTCGCTTGGCTTGCTCAGGTGGAACGCGCCAGACGCGATAAACAGGATGTGGTCAGTCTTGACCATGCCCAGCTTGGTATTCACCGTGCAGCCTTCGATCAGCGGCAACAGGTCGCGCTGTACGCCTTCGCGGGACACATCGACGCCCCCGGAGTTACCCCGCTTGGCCACCTTGTCGATCTCGTCGATAAACACGATACCGTGCTGCTCGACGGCTTCCAGGGCCTTGGCCTTGAGTTCTTCCTCGTTGACCAGGCGCCCGGCTTCTTCGTCGCGCACCAGCTTGAGGGCGTCCTTGACCTTGAGCTTGCGGTTTTTCTTCTTGCCCTTGCCCATATTGGCAAACAGGTTCTGCAACTGGCTGGTCATTTCTTCCATGCCAGGCGGAGCGGAGATGTCGACGCCAGCGTGTTCGGCGACTTCGATCTCGATTTCCTTGTCGTCCAACTGGCCTTCACGCAAGCGCTTGCGGAACAGCTGGCGCGTGTTGGAATCCGAGGCGGGAGCGGCGTCTTCATTGAAACCGGTACGTGCCGGTGGCAGCAGGGCATCGAGGATGCGCTCTTCGGCAGCGTCTTCAGCGCGATGGCTGACCTTGGTCATTTCCTGTTCGCGCAGCAGCTTCAGGGCGGCGTCGGCCAGATCACGGATGATCGACTCGACGTCACGGCCCACATAGCCAACTTCGGTGAACTTGGTGGCTTCGACCTTGATGAACGGCGCGTTGGCCAGCTTGGCCAGGCGACGCGCGATCTCGGTCTTGCCGACACCGGTCGGGCCGATCATCAGGATGTTCTTGGGCGTTACTTCAACGCGCAATTCTTCGGGCAGTTGCATCCGGCGCCAGCGGTTACGCAGGGCGATGGCAACGGCGCGCTTGGCATCGTCCTGGCCGATGATATGGCGATTGAGTTCATGGACGATTTCGCGGGGAGTCATGGACATAGTGGTGTGTGGTCCTCAAGCAGGAAAAAGCCGACGGCTTATTCCGCGAGGTCCTGCTCCTCAATGGTCAGGTTGTGGTTGGTGAACACGCAGATATCGCCGGCGATACCCAGGGCGGTCTCGACGATTTCCCGGGCCGACAGGTCGGTTTTCTTCAGCAGTGCGCTGGCTGCGGCCTGGGCGTAGCCGCCGCCGGAACCCATTGCGATCAGGCCGTTCTCGGGCTCAACCACGTCACCGTTGCCGGTGATGATCAGGGACGCGTCTTTGTTGGCGACGGCGAGCATGGCCTCGAGGCGGCTGAGGGAGCGATCGGTGCGCCACTCCTTGGCCAGCTCGACAGCGGCGCGCACCAGATGGCCCTGGTGTTTTTCCAGTTGGCCTTCAAAGCGTTCGAACAGGGTAAAGGCGTCAGCGGTGGCCCCTGCAAAACCGGCAAGGACCTGGCCGTGGTACAGGCGACGCACTTTTTTGGCGTTGCCTTTCATCACGGTATTGCCAAGGGAAACCTGGCCGTCGCCGCCCATGACGACTTTGCCGTGGCGACGAACTGAAACGATGGTGGTCAAGGGGAGAGTCTCCACGCTGCGGGGCGAAAATGCCCTGATGGAACTCATATGGGGGTGGCGAGGGAGATTTCAACCGTAGGACGCATACGCGCACGAGTGGTGTCTAGCGGGCTGGCACAGGCTTGAGCGCACTATAAAACCAGTGTGGGAGCTGGCTTGCCTGCGATAGCGGTGTACCAGTCACTGAAAATATTGACTGATACACCGCTATCGCAGGCAAGCCAGCTCCCACATTTGATTCGTGTTGACTGTGGATCAGCGGCTCTGGCGTTGTTGTAACAACAGGTTGCTAAAGCCAGCACCCGCCAGTTGTTTCTGCGCCACGGTCAGCTGTTCACGGTTGCTGAACGGCCCGACCAACACGCGATACCAGGTCGCCTCCTTCACCGTCCCGGACTCCACCGTCACCGTCTGCCCGAGCAGGATGATCTGCGCACGCACCCGATCGGCATCCGCCTGCTTGGGGAACGATCCCGCCTGCAGGAAGAACTTGGTCACCGGCGCCGCCTTGGTGGTGGCGACCGGTGGTGCCGGCGGCGGGGTAATCCCGGCCAGTGCCGCCTGGGCGCGCGCGGTGTCGATCTTCGCTGCTTCCGCCGGGGTTACCGGGGTGGTCGGCACCTGCGGTGTCGGCAGGGTTTTCTCCGGCACGGCGTCTTGCGGCACGATCACTTCCGACTCCGGCAGCAGCGTGTAGAAGTCGTATTTCGGCTTCACAGGCGCGGTCGGGCTCGGTGGCGTCTTGTTCGCTTCGGCGATCTTGCTGGCCTTCTGTTGCTCCTGCTTGACCCGCTTGACGTCTTCACCCTGGCCCGGCTCCAGTTTCATCAGGAACACGATAAACGCACCGACCGACAGGCCGATGGCCAGCCACATCCAGCCCGGGATCGGTTGTTTGGCCGGTGCCTGGTAGCGGCTGGCGCCGCGCTTGGGTGCAGGTTTTTTCTTGGCTGCCAACTTACATACGCTCCAGAGTTTCCAGGCCCAACAGTTCCAGGCCTTGCTTGAGGGTCCGTCCAGCCAGTGCGGCGAGGCGCAGGCGGCTTTGCTTTTGCGTTTCGTCGTCGGCACTCAGAATCGGGCAGTTCTCGTAGAAGCTGGAGAACAACCCGGCGACTTCATACAGGTAGGTGCACAGGATATGCGGCGTGCCTTTCTCGCCCACGCTGTTGAGCACTTCGCCGAACTGCGCCAGCTTGGCGGCCAGGTCATGCTCTTGCGGCGCTTGCAGGATGATCTGGCCGTCGACTTCGCTGAAATCCTTGCCCAGCTTGCGGAATACGCCCGCCACACGGGTGTAGGCATAGAGCAGGTACGGCGCGGTGTTGCCTTCGAAGTTGAGCATCAGCTCGAAGTTGAAGCTGTAGTCGCTGGTACGGTGCTTGGACAGGTCGGCGTATTTCACCGCGCCAATCCCCACCACCCGGGCGATGTTGCGCAGGTCGGCATCGGCCAGTTCCGGGTTCTTTTCCTTCACCAGGTTGTAGGCACGCTCCTGGGCTTCGTTCAGCAGGTCGATCAGCTTCACGGTGCCGCCGTCGCGGGTCTTGAACGGACGGCCATCGGCGCCGTTCATGGTGCCGAAGCCCATGTGTTCCATGTGCATCGGGTGGGTGACGAAACCGGCGCGGCGCGCCACTTCGAACACTTGCTGGAAGTGCAGGGCCTGGCGCTGGTCGACGAAATACAGCGCACGGTCGGCCTTGAGCACGCCGCTGCGGTAGCGCACGGCCGCGAGGTCAGTGGTGGCATACAGATAACCGCCATCGGCCTTGACGATGATCACTGGCAGCGGCTCGCCGTCGGCGGTCTTGAATTCGTCGAGGAACACGCACTGGGCGCCGTTGCTTTCAACCAGCAGGCCCTTGGCCTTGAGGTCGTTGACCACATTGATCAGGTCGTCGTTGTAGGCGCTTTCGCCCATGACGTCGGCCATGGTCAGCTTGACGTTCAGCAGTTCGTAGATTTTCTGGCAGTGGGACAGGGAAATATCGCGGAAGCGTGCCCACAGTTCCAGGCATTCCTGGTCGCCGGCCTGCAGCTTGACCACCAGGCCACGGGCGCGGTTGGCGAACTCTTCGGATTCGTCGAAGCGCTTCTTGGCGGCGCGGTAGAAGTTTTCCAGGTCCGACAGCTCGTTGCTGGTGATGGGGTTTTCTTGCAGGTACGCCATCAGCATGCCGAATTGCGTGCCCCAGTCGCCCACGTGGTTCTGGCGGATCACGGTATCGCCGAGGAACTCCAGGACCCGCGCCACGCCGTCGCCAATGATGGTCGAGCGCAGGTGACCAACGTGCATTTCCTTGGCCAGGTTGGGGGCCGACAGGTCGATGGCCACACGCTGTACCGGGCCGGCCTTGCGTACGCCGATTTTGGCGTCGGCCAGGGCGGCGTCCAGGCGTGAAGCCAGGGCCTGGGTGTTCTGGAAAATATTGATAAAGCCGGGGCCGGCGATTTCGGCCTTGCTCACCTGCGGGTCGGCCGGCAGTGCGGCAATGATTTTTTCCGCAAGGTCCCGCGGTTTCATGCCAGCAGGCTTGGCCAACATCATTGCGATGTTGCTGGCGAAGTCACCGTGGGTCTTGTCTCGAGAGTTTTCCACCTGGATCGCCGGCGTCAGGCCTTCAGGCAACACACCTTCGTTGACGAGTTGGGTGAGGGCTTGTTGGATCAACTGGCGAATTGTGTCTTTCATGGTGTTCTCTTTCGACCGCAAGCGGCGGTGCGCGATGCGCAGGTGGAAAAACTGGACATTATCCGGTGCGAGGGCGGGCTTGCCAACCATTCAGACCAGTTGGCGGACCTGCGGCCCTTATCGCAGGCCAGCCCGCTGCCACATTTGACGGCGTTCACCGTTCAAATGTGGGAGCTGGCTTGCCTGCGATAGCAATTTATCTCTCAGTACAAATCCACCGGATCGACATCCAACGACCATCGCACCTGTCGCCCGCTGGGCATTTGCTCCAGCGCAAGCAACCAGCTACTTAATAGCCGATGCAGCGGTGCGCGGGCGGTGGCTTGCAACAGGAGCTGTGCGCGATAACGCCCGGCGCGCCGTTCCATCGGTGCTGGCACAGGGCCCAGCAACTCGATGCCGCTCAGACCCAGCTCACCGAGCAAACGTTCAGCCGCGCTGCACGCTTCATCCAGGAAACTTTCGGCCTGCCCCGGCTTATGGGCTTCGGCGCGTAACAGTGCGAGGTGCGCAAAAGGCGGCAGGCCGGCGGAGCGACGCTCGCTCAGCGCCTGCTCGGCGAAGGCGAAGTAGCCTTGTTCTGTCAGTTGAATCAGCAGTGGGTGGTCGGCCAAGTGGGTCTGGATGATCACTTTGCCCGGTTCCTCGGCACGCCCGGCGCGGCCTGCGACCTGCACGATCAGTTGTGCCATGCGTTCACTGGCGCGAAAGTCCCCGGAGAACAACCCGCCATCGGCATCCAGGATCGAGACCAGGGTCACGCGTGGGAAGTGATGGCCTTTAGCAAGCATCTGCGTGCCGACCAGGATGCACGGCTGGCCTTTCTGGATGGTGGCGAACAACTGGTTCATCGCGTCCTTGCGCGACGTACTGTCGCGGTCTACACGCAGCACCGGGAAGTCCGGAAACAGAATCCCCAGGCGCTCCTCGGCGCGCTCGGTGCCTGCGCCTACTGGCCGCAGGTCGACTTTGCCGCATTGCGGGCAATGGCGTGGCACCCGTTCCACATGGCCGCAGTGGTGGCAGCGCAACTCGCCGGAGCGCTGGTGTACGGTCATCCGCGCGTCGCAACGGTTGCATTCCGACATCCAGCCGCAGTCGTGGCACAGCAGGGTCGGCGCAAAGCCCCGGCGATTGAGGAACACCAGCACTTGCTGGCCGGCAGCCAGGGTCTGGCCGATGGCTTGTTGCATCGGCCCGGAAATACCGCTGTCCAGTGGCCGGCTTTTCACATCCAGGCGCAGGAAACGCGGTTGCTTGGCACCGCCCGCCCGTTCGTTGAGGCGCAGCAGGCCGTAGCGCCCGGTATAGGCGTTGTGCAGGCTCTCCAGGGAGGGCGTGGCCGAGCCCAGCACAATCGGGATGTTTTCCTGGCGTGCGCGCACCAGGGCCAGGTCGCGGGCGTGGTAGCGCAGGCCTTCCTGCTGCTTGTAGGAGCCGTCGTGTTCTTCGTCGATGATGATCAGGCCGGGGTTTTTCATCGGCGTGAACAGCGCCGAGCGGGTGCCGATAATAATGTCGGCCTCGCCGTCCCGCGCGGCAAGCCAGGACTCCAGGCGCTCGCGGTCGTTGACGGCCGAGTGCACCAGGGCAATCCGCGCATTGAAGCGCTGCTCGAAGCGCGCCAGGGTCTGGGGGCCGAGGTTGATCTCGGGGATCAGCACCAGCGCCTGCTTGCCGGCTTCCAGGGTTTCGCGGATCAACTGCAAATAGACTTCGGTCTTGCCGCTGCCGGTGACGCCGGCCAGCAGGAACGCGTGGAAGCTGTCGGCGCCAGCGCTGATGGCTTCAAAGGCGGCGCGCTGTTCCGGGTTCAGCGGCAGTTCCGGTTGGGCCAGCCAGTGCTCATGGCGCTCGCCGGGGGCATGGCGGCGGATTTCCACTTGCACCAGGTCCTTGGCCAGCAGCAGGTCCAGGCTGTCCTTGCTCAACATCAGTTTGCTCAGCAACTGATGGGCAACGCCGTGGGGGTGCTGCGCCAGCGTGGCCAGGGCTTCACGCTGGCGCGGGGCGCGGGCGATGCGCGGGTCGTCCAGGCGCGCGCCGGGGGCCATCGACCAGAAACGCTCCTGGCGGGCCTCGGCCAATTCGCCCTGGCGCAACAACACCGGCAAGGCCCAGCTCAAGGTGTCGCCCAGGCTGTGCTGGTAATACTGGGAGGTCCACAGGCACAGCTTGAACAGCGACGCCGGCAGCGGTGGCGTGGCATCGAGGATGGCCAGGGCCGGCTTGAGCTTTTCTGCTGGCACTTCGCTGTGGTCCGCCACTTCGATCAGGATCCCGATCATCTCCCGCCGGCCGAACGGCACGCGCACGCGCATCCCCGGCTGCAGCTGCGCCCGCACCACACCGGCAGGCGCCCGATAATCGAACAGGCGGCGCAGGGGCGAGGGCAGGGCGAGGCGCAAAATGGCGTCGGGCACGCGGGAAATTCTCATATGGCAGGCGGTGAAGAAGGGCGCGAGCCTAGCAGACCCGCAGGGGAGTGTCCTGCCACAGTTTCTGATGAAAGGGGGCATGGCGGCGCTTGCGCGTTTAAAAAGCTCTGGTAGAATCCGCGGCCTAATTACGTGCGGTATTCGACAATAGTGTCGAGTGGCGGCACGCTAGCCTGAGGAAGACACCATGAAAGCCGATATCCATCCAGCGTACGAAACCATCCAAGTTACTTGCAGCTGCGGCAACAAGTTCGAAACTCGTTCGAACCTGTGCAAGCCACTGGGTACTGACGTATGCAACGAGTGCCACCCGTTCTACACCGGTAAGCAGAAGACTCTGGATACTGGCGGCCGTGTACAGCGCTTCGCCGACCGTTTCGGTGCTTTCGGCAAGAAAGCTCCAGCTGCTGCAGAGTAAGGTTCAAAAGCCTGATGGGCTTTTACCTGCTAATGAAAAAGGCGTCCCTTGCGGGCGCCTTTTTTGTGCCTGCGATTTGGCTGTCGGCCGC
Source organism: Pseudomonas sp. DTU12.1 (assembly GCF_009873475.1). Taxonomy (NCBI): domain Bacteria; kingdom Pseudomonadati; phylum Pseudomonadota; class Gammaproteobacteria; order Pseudomonadales; family Pseudomonadaceae; genus Pseudomonas; species Pseudomonas sp. DTU12.1. The sequence continues at coordinate 641,672 of NZ_CP045254.1, forward strand.
CCAGGCCGAGGTGTTTTGCCCCGCCCCAGCAGCGATCAGTACCTTCGAGGTGCAGCGCGTGGTCGACGGCGACACCGTCCGCCTCAAGGACGGCCGCAGTGTGCGGATGATCGGCGTCAATGCCCCGGAGACCGGCAAGAAAGGCCGCCCGGACGAGCCATTCGCCGTGGCGGCGCGCCAACGCCTGCAAGGGTTGGTGGATACCAGTGGTGGTCGGGTCGGGGTGGTGCCGGGCCGTGAGGGCAAGGACCGTTACGGGCGGACCCTGGCCCATCTTTATGGGGCCAACGGCGCAAACCTGGAGGCCCAACTGCTCGCCGAGGGCCTCGGATTCCTGGTGGCGGTGGCGCCCAATGTCGACTTGGTCGCCTGCCAGCAAGCGGCCGAACGCAGTGCGCGGGCTGCCAGGTTGGGCCTGTGGCGCCAGTCGCCCGTGCACAAAGCCGAGCAAATCAGGCAGTCGGGCTTTGCCGTGGTCAGTGGCCGCGTAAGCAAGGTCGAACGCAATCGTGGCGGGATCTGGATCGAATTGCAGGGCTCTCTGGTATTACGGGTTGCACCCAATCTTGTCGGACAATTCGATGACGCCTTGCTCCGGCGCCTGCAAGGCCAGGATATCGAGGCCCGTGGCTGGGTGGTGGACCGCTCCCGGCGTGGCGGCCTGAAAAGTGGCCAGGCGCGTTGGCTGCTCCCGTTGACCGATCCCGGCATGCTGCAATTGGCACAATAAGAAAAATTGTAGACATTTTTTCTATCGATTGTGAACAGTTGTAGGCCTTGTATCCCGTGGCTCTTGGCCGAAAGTCGTAGGGTAGGGCCCTTGACACCTGTGACTGCTCAGTCTTGTGGGGACTTTGCGAGGCGAGTATCCTCGGCGATCCGTCGTCCAACAGTAAAAAGCGGAATGCCGATATGTCTGATTTGAAAACTGCCGCTCTCGAATATCATGCCCATCCTCGTCCAGGAAAGCTGAGTGTCGAGCTCACCAAAGCCACTGCTACCGCACGCGACCTGTCGCTGGCGTACAGCCCCGGTGTAGCCGAGCCCGTGCGTGAAATCGCCCGCGATCCCGAACTGGCCTACAAATACACCGGCAAGGGCAATCTGGTTGCAGTGATTTCTGATGGCACCGCGATTCTTGGCCTGGGTAACCTCGGCCCATTGGCGTCCAAGCCAGTGATGGAAGGCAAGGGCGTACTGTTCAAGCGCTTTGCCGGCATCGACGTCTTCGACATCGAAGTCGACTCCGAAAGCCCGCAGGCCTTCATCGACACCGTCAAGCGCATCTCCATCACCTTCGGTGGCATCAACCTGGAAGACATCAAGGCACCTGAGTGCTTCGAGATCGAAAAGGCCCTGATCGAACAGTGCGACATCCCGGTTTTCCACGATGACCAGCACGGCACCGCGATCGTTACCGCGGCCGGCATGATCAACGCCCTGGAAATCGCTGGCAAAACCCTGTCCGACGCGAAGATCGTCTGCCTGGGCGCCGGCGCTGCGGCCATCTCCTGCATGAAGCTGATCGTGAGCATGGGCGCGCGCCTTGAAAACATCTACATGGTCGACAGCAAGGGCGTGATCCAGTCCGAGCGTACCGACCTGAACCAGTACAAGGCGATGTTTGCCCACCCGTCCTCCAAGCGCACCCTGGCAGACGCACTGGACGGTGCTGACGTGTTCGTCGGCCTGTCCGGCCCGAACCTGCTGAGCGCCGAAGGCCTGAAGTCCATGGCGACCAACCCGATCGTGTTCGCCTGCTCGAACCCTGATCCGGAAATCGCCCCGGAACTGGCGCACGCCACCCGTAACGACGTGATCATGGCAACTGGCCGTTCGGACTACCCGAACCAGGTCAACAACGTACTGGGCTTCCCGTTCATCTTCCGTGGCGCCCTGGACGTTCGCGCCAAGCGTATCAACGAAGAGATGAAAGTGGCTGCCGCCAATGCCCTGCGTGAACTGGCCAAGCTGCCGGTACCCCAGGACGTGTGCGACGCCTACGGTGGCGGCAAGCTGGAATTCGGCCGTGAGTACATCATCCCGAAACCAATGGACAAGCGCCTGATCACCGTGATCTCCGATGCCGTGGCCAAGGCCGCCATCGAGACAGGTGTGGCAACCCTGCCGTATCCGAAGAACTACCCGCTGCAAAGCGTGGATGATGTGTTCAACGGCTAAGCCGTTGTAGCGCACCAACAAAAAGCCCCGGCTCTTGCGAGTCGGGGCTTTTTTGTGGCTCTACACATAACCCCTTGTGGGAGCGGGCTTGCTCGCGAAGGCGGTGGATCAGTCGGCATTTTTGGTGACTGACCCACCGCCTTCGCGAGCAAGCCCGCTCCCACAAGGGGGTCTGTGTTAATCAGAACAGATCGATCGGCGCCGACTCATCCGCCGGCAACGGGCTGCCCGGTGCCACGCCATTGCCCAGTTCATTCATCGACGGCGGCGTGTCTTCGCTCTTGAACAGTTCAAAGTACGCATTCGGCGTGCCAGGTGTTGCAGCGCGGCCGCTGATCGGGTCGATGCGCAGGCTCAGGATGCCTTCCGGCTCGGCCTGGGTGTGCGCCGGCTTGTCCTTGAGGGCGCCGCCCATGTAGCTCATCCAGATCGGCAGCGCGACGGTGCCGCCGTATTCGCGGCGACCGAGGCTTTCTGGCTGGTCGTAACCGGTCCAGACGGTGGTGATGTAGTCGGCGTTGTAGCCGGAGAACCACGCATCCTTGGATTCGTTGGTGGTACCGGTCTTGCCCGCCAGGTCCGTGCGGCCCAGGGCCAGCGCACGGCGGCCGGTGCCGCGCTTGATCACGTCCTGCAGCATGCTGGTGAGGATATAGGTGGTACGTCCGTCAACCACGCGCTCAGCCACCGCCGGTGTTTGCGGGGCGGCTGCGGCAGCGTCGGCGGGCGCAGCGCCGGGCACGGGCTCGATGGTGATGCCGCCGTTGGCGGGTGCGGCCAGGCCATCGCTGGCGGCGACACCGTTGGGCACGCTCGGCGGGTTTGCAACAAACAGCGTGTCGCCGTTGCGGCTCTCGATCTTGTCGATCAGGTACGGCGTGATCTTGTAGCCGCCGTTGGCAAACGTACTCCAGCCCGTCGCGATTTCCATCGGGGTGAGGGTGGCGGTGCCCAGGGCCAGAGACAGGTTGGGCGGCAGGTCCTGCTTGTTGAAGCCAAAGCGGGTCATGTAGTCGATGGTCTTGCCCACGCCCATCGCCTGCAGCAAGCGGATCGACACCAGGTTGCGCGACTTGTACAGCGCCTCGCGCACGCGGATCGGGCCGAGGAAGGTGTTGGTGTCGTTCTTCGGGCGCCAGACCTTGTCCAGGTACTCGTCGACAAACACGATAGGCGCGTCGTTGACCAGGCTGGCTGCGGTATAGCCGTTATCCAGCGCGGCACTGTAGACAAATGGCTTGAAGCTGGAACCCGGCTGGCGCTTGGCCTGGGTGGCGCGGTTGTAGTTGCTCTGCTCGAAGGCGAAGCCACCGACCAGGGCGCGGATCGCACCGTTCTGCGGGTCCAGGGATACCAGGGCGCCCTGGGCGACCGGGACCTGGCTGAATTTCAGGCTGTCGTCCTTCTGGCGCTGCACGCGGATCAGGTCACCGACCTGGGCCACGTCCGACGGCTGCTTGGGCATCGGCCCCATGCTGTTGGTGTTCAGGAAGGGGCGCGCCCACTTCATGCTGTCCCATGCCACATGTTCTTCGCCGCTGCGGGTCAGCACCTGCACGCCATCTTTCTTCACTTGGGTGACGATGGCCGGATCCAGGCCGCTGATGGAGCGCTGCTTGCCCAGTTCGACCGTCCAGGCGCTCAGGGTCTTGCCCGGCAGGCGTGATTCCGGCCCACGGTAGCCATGGCGCTGGTCGTAGGTGATCAGCCCTTCATGCACAGCGTTGTTGGCGATTTCCTGCAAATTGCTTGGAATTGTCGTAGTGACGCGGAAACCTTCGGTGTAGGCGTCGCTGCCATAGCGGCCGACCATTTCGGCGCGGGCCATCTCGGCGATGTACGGTGCGCTGACTTCTGGCGTCGGTACGTGGTAGCTGGCGTTCAACGGCTCGGCCACCGCCGTTTCATAAGCGTTCTGGTCGATCTTGCCCAGCTTGTACATGCGCCCCAGGATCCAGTCGCGACGTTCCTTGCTGCGGGCCGGGTTGGCCAGCGGGTTGAAGCGCGACGGCGCCTTGGGCAGGCCGGCAATCATTGCCATTTGTGCCAGGCTGGCGTCACGAATCGACTTGCCGTAGTACACCTGGGACGCCGCCTCGATCCCGTAGGCGCGGTTGCCCAGGTAGATCTTATTGACGTACAGCTCAAGGATTTCATCCTTGGTCAGTTGGCGTTCGATCTGCAGCGCCAGGAGGATTTCCGTGGCCTTGCGCGAGAAGCTGCGCTCGCTGGTGAGGAAGAAGTTCTTCGCCACCTGCATGGTGATGGTGCTGCCGCCCGATTGAATGTGTCCGCTTTTTACCAGTTGTGTGGCCGCGCGCACCAGGCTGCTGGGGTCCACGCCATAGTGGTTGGCAAAATTATCGTCTTCGGCCGAGAGCAGGGCATTGATGAAGTTGGGCGGAATATCGGCGAAACGGATCGGGGTGCGGCGCATTTCGCCGAACTCCGCGATCAGTTTTTCATCGCTGCTGTAGACCCGCAAAGGAATCTGCAACTGGATACTTCTCAGGGCCTCTACCGAGGGCAATCCAGGACTAAGGTAGAGATAGGCGCCGCTGAACACGAGCAGCAGCCCGCAAACGATAGCGACGAAGGAGTACCCGAAAAACTTCAGCAGACGAATCAAGGCTTTTGGATTTCCAGAGAAAAGAATGAGTTAGGTGTCGGGATAGGCATGACTAGGAATGTATCGACCCGACCTGCGGATAAAAAGCGGGAAAAAACGCTGGGCATTAAAGCATTTTTCGCCTCGGGGCGTCATGGGCGCCGCTCAACCGAGCCGACCGAATGCATCAAACCCGGAACTGACCAGCCCTGAGACAGGCAAAGCTTTAGGGAGTTTTATGAGAAAGGGATTTTTCAGGCGAAAAGCCAAAACCGTACTGGGTGTGGACATCCAGGACAGCGGCATCAACGTACTAGAGCTGGCCCGCGCCGGCGAAGGCTATGCCGTGCGCGCGTATGCAAGCCAGCCTTTGCCGGGCCATGCGGTGGTCGACAGTAATATCGTTGATCTGGAGGTTGTCGCGCAGACCATTTCCAAGGCATTGTTCCGGGCGCAGATCCAGGTCACGCAGGCGGCGGTTGCCGTGGCGGGCCCTGCGGTGATCAGCCGGGTGGTTGCGCTGGAGGCTGGGCTTGAGCCCGACGAGATGGAGCAGCGCTTGCGCTGTGAAGCCGACCAGTACATTCCTTATCCGTTGGATGAGGTTGCCATTGATTTTCAGGTGCAGGGCCCATCGGCTCATGAACCCGGTTATGTTGATGTGCTGCTTGTGGCGTGCCTCAAGGAGCAGGTGGAAGCGCGCGAAGCGGTATTGGCCATGGCTGGCCTGGTTGCGCGAGTGGTGGATGTAGAGGCGTTTGCCGTGGCGCGGATGACCGACCAGGTGGTCGCCCGGATAGCGCCGGGGAGTGGGATCAATAGTGCACAATGGGCAGCCGATGCCCAGGGATTGCGGGTCGCCTGCGGTTTGGCCCTCAGGAGTTTCGATTGATGACAAGAATCAACCTTTTACCCTGGCGTGAAGAGCGCGCTGAGCGCCGTCGCAGGTTTTTCCTGATTTTTCTGTTGCTGATCACCACTATTGCATTGGCTGCGGTATGGCTGGCCGACCGGGTCATTGATCGGGCGATTGATCGACAAGTGGCCCGTAACAATCACTTGAGCAAGCAAGTCACGGTATTGGACTCGCGGATCAAGACCATCGACGAACTGCGCGAACAGCGTCAGCAACTGATGGAGCGGATGAAAGTGGTCGAAGACCTGCAGGGGCATCGCGCATCCGGCCAGGAGTTGTTCGACCAGTTGGCCCGGGCGATGCCGGATGGCGTCCAACTGAGCGAGGTCAGCGTCAGTGGCACATCGGTGGAGGTCACTGGCACGGCAGTGTCCAGCGATGATGTCGCCCGGCTGATGCGCAGCCTGGAGGCTTCCAACACGCTGCGCGCGCCCAATCTGCGGCATGTCCGGGCCGAAGAGGGTGGTGCAGGCAGCGCCTTCCAGTTGATGGTGGACCATGGGGAGCACCTGGAGACGCAGCGGTGAGTCTTTGGTCCAGTCTGTCAGGGCTGGCACTCCCACAACTCTCCACGCTGTACTGCAACATCGCACGCTGGCCGTTGGCTGGCAGGCTTCTGGTGGGCGCGGTGCTTGCGTTGCTGCTACTGCTGGCGGGGGATGCGGTGTACCTGGGCGGCGCCCGCGAGGTGTTGCAACGCCAGGAAGCAGGGGAAGTAGCGCTGCGCCAGCAGTTTGCTGCCAAAGCCCGGCAAGCCGCGCAATATGACGGGGTGGCGCGTGAGCTTGAGAACTTGCGCATCGCCTTCAACGAGCAGTTGCGGCAAATGCCCACGCTGACGCAGATGCCTGGCCTGCTGGAAGACTTCGCCCGGCTGGGGCAAGCCAGCGGGGTGCTGGTCGAGCAGCTCAGCGTGCTGGACGAGCAGGTGCAGCCCGTGTTCGTCGAGCGGCCGATGCAGCTCAGGCTGCTTGGCACCTATCACGACCTGTTGGCTTTCATCAGCGGGGTGGCTGGGTTGGGGCATATCGTAACCCTGCATGACTTTGTCATTCGCCCTGTGAGTCCACAGGATGGCGCATTGCTGAGCCTGACGATGCTTGCCAAGACCTACAGGTACAGCAACCAGGGAGCATTGCCATGAACCGCCTCATGGTTACGGGCCTGGGTCTGCTGCTTCTGGCGGGGTGCGAGCGTGACCCGCAGTTGCAGGCGCTGAACGACGAGTTGCAATTGATTCGCCAGCAGGTGGTACCTCTTGCTGACGAAACGCCCACAGCATTGCCGGGGCTGCGGGTTGTCTCCAGCTCGCCACCCGTGCGTGATCCCTTCCAGCCACCGGACCAGCCCGCCAGTCGACCCACCGGCAAAGCCGGACCTGCGCCGGACTTCGACCGCCCCCGGCAGTTTCTCGAAGGGTTTGCCGTGGACCAGTTCCAGATGGTCGGCACCTTGTCGTTGGGCGCGCAGACATTTGCCCTGCTGCGTGGCGCCGCAGGTGTTCATCGCCTGGCGGTGGGAGATTACCTGGGGGCCGACCATGGGCGTGTCGTGGCGATCCATGAGGGGCAGTTGGAGCTGGTCGAACTTTTTTCCGACGGTGAGGGTGCCTGGCTTGAGCGCCCGCGCACCTTGGTGTTGAACGTGAATTCATAACGGAAGCAAAAAATGAAAAGGATTATTTCGTCCTTCGGTGTGGCGCTATGGATAGCGTTCACGGCACCGATGACTGAGGCTGTGCCCAAGCGGATTGACCTGATTCAGTTGCCACCCCCTGGTGCTTCGCCTTTGGGCGCCGGACGAGGGGCCTATAGCGGTGACAGGCTCTCTCTCAACTTCCAGGACATCGAGGTCCGCGCAGTCCTGCAGCAGATTGCCGACGTGGCTGGCCTGAACCTGGTGGCCGGTGATGATGTGCAGGGCTCGATCACCCTGCGGCTCAAGGACGTGCCCTGGGATCAGGCCCTGGACCTGGTGCTGCAAGCCAAGGGGCTCGACAAGCGGGTGACGGCCAATGTGCTGCTGGTGGCGCCGGCTGAGGAACTGGCCGCCCGTGAGCTGCTGGCCTTGGAGTCGCGCAAGCTGATGACCGAGCTGGCGCCCTTGCGGCGGGAGCTGCTGCAAGTCAATTACGCCAAGGCGGCCGAGTTGGCCAAGCTGTTCCAGTCGGTGAGCGGGCCTGAGGGTGTGGCCGATGAGCGTGGTTCGGTGACGGTAGATGACCGTACCAACAACATCATTGCCTACCAGACGGGGGAGCGCCTGGAGGAGCTGCGGCGCATCGTCAATCAATTGGATATCCCGGTGCGCCAGGTGATGATCGAGGCGCGGATAGTCGAGGCCAATGTCGACTATGACAAAAGCGTGGGCGTGCGCTGGGGTGGGTTGTTGCGCAATAAAGGTCATTGGAGCGGGGGTGGGGTTGGTAAAAGCCCGTCCGGCGAGGGCGAGCCGCCCGATAGCTCGCCGTTCGTTGACCTGGGCGTGGTCAACGCAAGCTCTGGTCTGGGCATCGCGTTTATCACCGATAACGTGCTGCTGGACCTGGAACTCACAGCCATGGAAAAAGGCGGCAATGGCGAGGTGATCTCCCAGCCCAAGGTGGTCACTTCCAACAAGGAGACCGCGCGGATTCTCAAGGGCACCGAGATCCCCTACCAGGAAGCCACTGCCGAGGGTGCGACGTCGGTGTCGTTCAAGGAGGCCTCGCTTTCTTTGGAGGTGACGCCGCAAATCACCCCGGATGACCAGGTCATCATGGAGGTCCGGGTGACCAAGGATGAGCCGGACTACCTGAACAAACTCAACGATGTGCCGCCGATCAAGAAGAACGAGGTCACGGCCAAGGTTCTGGTCAGGGACGGCGAGACCATCGTCCTGGGCGGGGTTTTCTCCAAAAACCAAAGCAAGGTGGTAGATAAAGTGCCATTTTTGGGCGATGTGCCGTATCTTGGCCGCCTTTTCCGGCGTGATGTCGTTGCCCAAAGAAAATCCGAGCTGCTGGTATTCCTGACTCCGCGTATTATGAATAACCAGGCGATTGCTGTGAGTCGTTGATTCTGTGCGAAATTTGATTCTTGTAGGGCCGATGGGGGCTGGAAAAAGCACCATCGGCCGTTTGCTGGCCAAAGAGCTGCGCCTGCCATTCAAAGACTCCGATAAGGAAATTGAATTGCGCACGGGCGCCAATATCCCGTGGATCTTCGATAAGGAAGGCGAACTGGGCTTTCGTGACCGCGAGCAGGCGATGATTGCCGAACTGTGCGGCTGCGATGGCGTGGTATTGGCCACCGGCGGCGGTGCGGTGATGCGCGAGGAAAACCGGCGGGCGCTGCATGCCGGCGGTCGGGTGGTCTATTTGCATGCGTCGGTCGAGCAGCAAGTCGGGCGCACCGCACGTGATCGCAACCGGCCATTGCTGCGCACCGCCAACCCCGAGAAAACCCTGCGGGACTTGCTGACGCTGCGCGATCCGCTTTATCGGGAAATCGCCGATCTGGTGGTGGAAACCGATGAACGGCCGCCGCGCATGGTCGTAATCGACATTCTCGAGCGCTTGCAGCAACTTGCGCCCCGTTAAAGCCAGGGCCGAAATGCGCTATCCTCGGCAACGCGTTGCAACCGTCCGAGGTGTGGCGTAGAGCCATCAGGCAGCGTCCGATCTCGACGGTGCCGACAACGTTAATACAGGGCAGGACGCCTGCTTCCATCTTCAGCGCGGGGACACATGCAGACACTTAAGGTCGATCTTGGCGAGCGTAGCTACCCGATCCATATTGGCGAAGGTTTGTTGGACCAGCCCGAGTTGCTCGCACCGCATATTGCCGGGCGACAAGTGGCGATCATCTCCAACGAGACAGTGGCGCCGCTCTACCTTGAGCGTCTGAGTCGCAGCCTGGCAGCGTATTCGGTGATTTCGGTGATTCTTCCCGACGGCGAAGCGTTCAAGAACTGGGAAACCCTGCAACGGATCTTTGACGGACTGCTCACCGCGCGCCATGACCGGCGTACCACGGTGGTCGCCCTTGGCGGCGGCGTGATCGGCGACATGGCCGGTTTTGCGGCCGCGTGCTACCAGCGTGGCGTGGACTTTATCCAGGTGCCGACCACCCTGCTGTCCCAGGTCGACTCGTCGGTGGGCGGCAAGACCGGCATCAACCATCCCCTGGGCAAGAACATGGTCGGCGCGTTCTACCAGCCTAATGCCGTGCTGATCGATACTGCTACCCTCAATACCTTGCCGCCCCGCGAGCTGTCAGCGGGCCTGGCGGAAGTCATCAAGTACGGGTTGATCTGTGACGAGCCGTTCCTGACCTGGCTTGAAGAACACGTCGATGCCTTGCGCAACCTGGACCAGGTGGCGCTGACCGAGGCTATCTCCCGCTCCTGCGCGGCCAAGGCCCTGGTGGTCAATGCCGACGAGCGTGAGTCGGGCGTGCGCGCCACCTTGAACCTGGGCCACACCTTCGGCCATGCGATTGAAACCCACATGGGCTATGGTGTCTGGTTGCATGGCGAGGCTGTAGCGGCTGGCACAGTGATGGCGTTGGAGATGTCGCAACGCCTGGGCTGGATCAGTGTCCAAGAGCGTGACCGCGGTATCCGCCTGTTCCAGCGCGCCGGGTTGCCGGTCATTCCTCCCGAGGAAATGACCGAGGCTGACTTCCTCGAACATATGGCGATAGACAAGAAAGTGATCGATGGTCGTTTGCGTCTGGTGCTGTTGCGCCGAATGGGCGAAGCGGTAGTGACCGACGATTATCCGAAAGAGATTCTACAGGCCACGCTGGGAGCGGATTACCGCGCCCTGGCCCAGCTGAAAGGTTAACCAGATCCCGATGACTAGTTTGCATGCCGACGAGGCTTTCCTCGGCCATTACCAGTTGAGCCATGACCCTTTTGCGCCACGGGTCCCCGGTTTCAAGTTTTTCCCTGCACAGCGCAAGCCGGTGCTTGGGCAGTTGCACCACCTGGCGCGCTACAGCCAGTTGCTGCTGGTGGTCACCGGCCCCTTGGGCAGCGGCAAGACCCTGCTGCGCCAGGCGCTGGTGGCCAGCACCAACAAGCAATCGGTGCAGAGCGTGGTGGTTTCCGCCCGTGGCGCCGGCGATGCGGCAGGCGTGTTGCGCCAGGTTGCCCAGGCGCTGGACGTGGCCAATGCCGAGCCGACTGCGATTCTCAAGCAAGTCGTGCAACTGGGGCTGACCGGCCAGGAAGTCTACCTGCTGGTGGACGACGCCGAGCAGCTCGACGAGTCTGCCCTCGAAGCCTTGCTGGCGCTGGCGGCGGGTACGCCGGAAGGTCGTCCCCATGTGTTCCTGTTCGGTGAGGCCTCGCTGATTGCCGATCTTGAGCAGCTCAGTGGCGAGCAAGAGCTGTTTCACGTCATCGAATTGCAGCCCTACGAAGAAGAAGAAACCCGCGAGTACCTGGCCCAGCGCCTTGAAGGTGCTGGCCAGGGCATCGAACTTTTCTCCGCCCAGCAGATCTCTGATATTCACGAAAGCTCCGACGGCTGGCCTGGCACCATCAACCAGGTGGCCCGGGATGCGATGATTGAAGCAATGATTGCCAGCCGCTCTGCGGTTAAGCGTCCAAAGATGGGGTTCACCATGCCGAAGAAACACGTACTGGCGATTTCTGCTGTTGTCGTGGTTGCCGTTGCCGCCGCCTGGCTGATTCCTGGCCGCAGCAAGGCCCCGACCGCTCCGGGCGCACCCACCGAGCAGGCCCAATTGCCACTGGGCAAGCCCACGACCAATGGCGCACCAGCCGTTGAGTTTGCCGGGTCCGGCCAGCCTACCAACCTGCCGATGGTCGGCCAGCCGGTCATGCGTGGCCCGCTGGCAGAAGAAGCCGGTGCCATTTCCGAAGGCGATGACGGTGTGCCGGTAGAAGGCTCCAGCGCCACGCCACCAACCGTTACCACCGTGGCTCCACCACCGGGCGCAACAGCCAGCGCTGCACCTGTGCCTGCGGCCACGCCAACGCCTGCCCCGACCCAGGTCGCCACCGCCAAGCCAGCCCCGGCGCCAGTGGTCAAGCCGACGCCAGCCCCTGCGGCCAAGCCAGCGCCTGTCGCCAAGCCTGCTGAAAAACCGGTGACCGTGGCCAAGGCCGCTGCCGGCAGTGGCTGGTACGGTAGCCAGCCGGCCAAGAACTACGTGGTGCAGATCCTCGGCACCAGCTCCGAAGCCAACGCCCAGGCGTTCGTGAAAGAGCAGGGCGGCGAGTACCGTTATTTCAAGAAAGTGCTCAACGGCAAGCCTCTCTACGTGATCACCTACGGTAGTTTCGCGAGCCGCGCGGCAGCCGATTCCGCGATCAAGGCCTTGCCAGCGAAGGTTCAGGCTGGTAAACCTTGGCCTCGCACTGTTGCCAGCGTTCAACAAGAACTCGCAACAACTCGCTGAAGATCCGGCGACCTTACCCAGGTCGCCCTCCCAGCACCTCAAAAAAAACGACAACAGCGTGCAGCCCTGAAGGCCGCGCGCTTTGTGGTGTCTGCGTCACAGTAGCTTTTGAGTAGCGGCGGTCGAAATTAAAAAAGTTTTGACTAGCACAGCATATCGCTTTAAACCTTTCATAAATGCGACATAGATTTGCGACAGTTCGTCGCCAAATTTGTGGGCGTCTGTGTCGGTGTGTACAATGACCTCCCTTTTGCCCCCGCTAAGCCGGCGTACGTTCGGCGTGGAAGGTAACCGGTTGAATTGAAAAGAAATTTGCCTCGAAATAAGAGGCAGCCTGGTGAGAAAGTGTCTATGAAAGCAGGTCTGTACCAACCCGATGAATTCAAGGATAACTGTGGTTTCGGCCTGATAGCCCATATGCAGGGCGAACCCAGTCATACCCTTCTGCAAACGGCCATCGAGGCCCTGACCTGCATGACCCACCGCGGTGGGATCAACGCTGACGGCAAGACCGGTGACGGTTGCGGCTTGCTGATTCAAAAGCCCGACCAGTTCCTGCGCGCTGTCGCCAAGGAAACCTTCGGCGCCGATCTGCCCAAGCAATACGCCGTGGGCATGGTGTTCTTCAATCAGGACCCGGTCAAAGCCGAGGCCGCTCGCGAGAACATGAACCGCGAGATCCTCGCCGCTGGCCTGCAACTGGTTGGCTGGCGCAAAGTGCCAATCGATACCAGTGTGCTCGGCCGCCTGGCCCACGAGCGCCTGCCGCAGATCGAACAAGTGTTCATCGCAGGCGACGGCCTGAGCGACCAGGACATGGCGATCAAGCTGTTCACCTCCCGTCGTCGCTCGTCCGTGGCCAACGCCCTGGACACTGATCACTACATCTGCAGCTTTTCCCACAAGACCATCATTTACAAAGGCCTGATGATGCCGGCGGACTTGACCGCCTTCTATCCAGACCTGAGCGATGAGCGCCTGCAAACCGCGATCTGCGTGTTCCACCAGCGCTTCTCCACCAATACCCTGCCGAAATGGCCGCTGGCCCAGCCATTCCGCTTCCTCGCCCACAACGGCGAGATCAACACCATCACCGGCAACCGCAACTGGGCCGTGGCCCGTCGCACCAAGTTCGCCAACGACTTGATGGACCTCGAAGAGCTCGGCCCGCTGGTCAACCGTGTGGGTTCCGACTCCTCGAGCATGGACAACATGCTGGAACTGATGGTCACCGGCGGCATCGACCTGTTCCGTGGCGTGCGCATGATCATTCCGCCAGCGTGGCAGAACGTCGAGACCATGGACCCGGACCTGCGGGCGTTCTATGAGTACAACTCGATGCACATGGAACCGTGGGACGGCCCGGCCGGCGTGGTCATGACCGACGGCCGCTACGCGGTGTGCCTGCTTGACCGCAACGGCCTGCGCCCGGCGCGTTGGGTGACCACCACCAACGGCTTCATCACCCTGGCCTCGGAAGTTGGCGTGTGGAACTACCAGCCTGAAGACGTGATCGCCAAAGGTCGTGTCGGCCCTGGCCAGATCCTTGCCGTGGACACCGAAACCGGGCAGATCCTCGACACCGACGCCATCGACAACCGCTTGAAGTCGCGCCACCCGTACAAGCAATGGCTGCGCAAGAACGCCCTGCGCATCCAGGCGACCATGGAAGACAACGACCACGGTTCGGCCTTCTACGACGTCGACCAGCTCAAGCAGTACATGAAGATGTACCAGGTCACGTTCGAAGAGCGCGACCAGGTCCTGCGTCCGCTCGGCGAGCAAGGCTACGAGGCGGTTGGCTCCATGGGCGACGACACGCCAATGGCCGTGCTGTCCCAGCGTGTGCGCACGCCATACGACTATTTCCGCCAGCAGTTCGCCCAGGTGACCAACCCGCCGATCGACCCGCTGCGTGAAGCCATCGTGATGTCCCTGGAAGTGTGCCTCGGTGCCGAGCGCAATATCTTCCAGGAATCGCCAGAGCACGCCTCACGCGTGATCCTCAGTTCGCCGGTCATTTCCCCGGCCAAGTGGCGCTCGCTGATGACCCTGGAGCGCCCAGGCTTTGACCGCCAGATCATCGACCTGAACTACGACGAGAGCCTCGGCCTGGAAGCCGCGGTGCGCAACGTCGCCGATCAGGCTGAAGAAGCCGTGCGCGCCGGTCGCACGCAGATCGTGCTGACCGACCGCCATATCGCCCCGGGCAAGCTGCCGATCCACGCATCCCTGGCCACCGGCGCGGTGCACCACCGCCTGACCGAAAAAGGCCTGCGCTGCGACTCCAACATCCTCGTCGAGACCGCCACCGCCCGCGACCCGCATCACTTTGCGGTGCTGATCGGCTTTGGCGCCTCGGCGGTGTATCCGTTCCTGGCGTACGAAGTACTGGGCGACCTGATTCGTACCGGCGAAGTGCTGGGCGATCTGTACGAAGTATTCAAGAACTACCGCAAAGGCATCACCAAGGGCCTGCTGAAGATCCTGTCGAAGATGGGCATCTCCACTGTCACGTCCTATCGCGGTGCGCAACTGTTCGAAGCTATCGGCTTGTCCGAAGAAGTCTGCGAGCTGAGCTTCCGTGGCGTGCCGAGCCGCATCAAGGGGGCGCGTTTCGTCGATATCGAAGCCGAACAGAAAGCCCTGGCGGCCGAAGCCTGGAGCGCGCGCAAGCCGATCCAGCAAGGTGGCCTGCTCAAGTTCGTGCACGGTGGCGAATACCACGCGTACAACCCGGATGTGGTCAACACCCTGCAAGCCGCTGTGCAGCAGGGCGACTACGCCAAGTTCAAGGAATACACCGCGCTGGTGGATACCCGCCCGGTGTCGATGATCCGCGACCTGTTTCAGGTGAAGACCCTGGACACGCCGATGGACATCGCCGAAGTCGAGCCGCTGGAATCGATCCTCAAGCGCTTTGACTCCGCCGGTATTTCCCTGGGTGCCTTGTCGCCCGAGGCCCACGAAGCCCTGGCCGAAGCCATGAACCGCCTGGGTGCGCGTTCCAACTCCGGCGAAGGCGGCGAAGACCCGGCGCGCTACGGCACCATCAAGAGCTCGAAAATCAAGCAGGTCGCCACTGGCCGTTTCGGGGTGACCCCGGAATACCTGGTCAACGCCGAAGTGCTGCAGATCAAGGTGGCCCAGGGCGCCAAGCCCGGTGAAGGCGGGCAACTGCCGGGCGGCAAGGTCAACGGCCTGATCGCCAAGCTGCGTTACGCAGTGCCAGGCGTGACCCTGATTTCGCCACCGCCGCACCACGACATCTATTCGATTGAAGACTTGTCGCAGCTGATTTTCGACCTCAAGCAAGTCAACCCGCAGGCCCTGGTCTCGGTGAAACTGGTGGCGGAAGCCGGCGTGGGCACCATCGCCGCTGGCGTGGCCAAGGCCTATGCCGACCTGATCACCATCTCCGGCTATGACGGCGGCACCGGCGCATCGCCGCTGACCTCCATCAAGTACGCCGGTGCACCGTGGGAGCTGGGCCTGGCCGAGACTCACCAGACCCTGCGTGGCAACGACCTGCGCGGCAAAGTCCGGGTGCAGACCGACGGCGGCCTGAAAACCGGCCTCGACGTAATCAAGGCCGCAATCCTCGGCGCCGAAAGCTTTGGCTTCGGTACCGCGCCAATGATCGCCCTGGGCTGCAAATACCTGCGCATCTGCCACCTGAACAACTGCGCCACCGGCGTGGCGACGCAGAACGAGAAGCTGCGCAAGGATCACTACATCGGCACCGTCGACATGGTGGTGAATTTCTTCACCTACGTCGCCGAAGAGACCCGTGAGTGGCTGGCCAAGCTCGGCGTGCGCTCCCTGGAAGAGCTGATCGGCCGTACCGATCTGCTGGACATTCTCCAGGGCCAGACCGCCAAGCAGCACCACCTGGACCTGACGCCGCTGTTGGGCAGCGATCACATCCCGGCAGACAAGCCACAGTTCTGCCAGGTAGAGCGCAACCCGCCGTTCGACAAAGGCCTGTTGGCCGAGAAGATGGTCGATATGGCCGGCTCCTCGATCAATGACGCCAGCGGTGGCGAGTTCGCCCTGGATATCTGCAACTGCGACCGTTCCATCGGTGCGCGGATCTCTGGCGAAATCGCGCGCAAGCACGGCAACCAGGGCATGGCCAAGGCGCCGATCACTTTCCGCTTCAAGGGCACGGCCGGCCAGAGCTTTGGCGTGTGGAACGCCGGCGGCCTGCACATGTACCTCGAAGGCGACGCCAACGACTACGTGGGCAAGGGCATGACTGGCGGCAAGCTGGTGATCGTTCCGCCAGCGGGTAGCGTCTACAAGACCCAGGACAGTGCCATTATCGGCAACACCTGCTTGTACGGCGCCACCGGTGGCAAGCTGTTCGCTGCCGGCACTGCCGGTGAGCGTTTCGCCGTGCGTAACTCCGGTGCCCACACCGTGGTCGAAGGCACTGGCGATCACTGCTGCGAGTACATGACCGGGGGCTTTGTCGCGGTACTGGGCAAGACCGGTTACAACTTCGGTTCGGGCATGACCGGCGGTTTCGCCTACGTGTTGGACCAGGACAACACCTTCGTCGACAAGGTCAACCACGAGTTGGTCGAGATCCAGCGGATCAGCGGCGAAGCCATGGAGTCCTACCGGAACCACTTGCAGCACGTGCTGGACGAGTACGTCGAGGAGACCGGCAGCGAATGGGGTCGTAACCTCGCCGAGAACCTCGATGATTACCTGCGTCGTTTCTGGCTGGTCAAGCCCAAGGCTGCCAACCTGAAATCGTTGCTTTCCAGCATCCGTGCCAACCCGCAGTGATATGCGCCTGAAGAGTTTGATGAGGTTTTAACATGGCTGAACGTCTGAATAACGACTTCCAGTTCATCGATGTCGGGCGCAAAGATCCGAAGAAGAAACTGTTGCGTCAACGCAAGAAAGAGTTCGTGGAAATCTACGAGCCCTTCAAACCCCAGCACTCGGCCGACCAGGCCCACCGCTGCCTGGGTTGCGGTAACCCGTATTGCGAGTGGAAGTGCCCGGTGCACAACTTCATTCCCAACTGGCTCAAGCTGGTAGCCGAGGGCAATATCCTCGCCGCCGCCGAGCTGTCGCACCAGACCAACACCCTGCCGGAAGTCTGCGGCCGGGTGTGCCCCCAGGATCGTCTGTGCGAGGGTGCCTGCACCCTCAACGACGGTTTTGGCGCGGTGACCATCGGTTCGGTGGAGAAGTACATCACCGACACCGCGTTCGCCATGGGCTGGCGCCCGGACATGTCCAAGGTCAAGCCGACCGGCAAGCGTGTCGCCATCATCGGCGCAGGCCCGGCGGGCCTGGGCTGTGCCGACGTGCTGGTACGCGGCGGCGTGACCCCGGTGGTGTTCGACAAGAACCCGGAAATCGGTGGTCTGCTGACCTTCGGCATCCCCGAGTTCAAGCTGGAAAAGACCGTGCTGAGCAATCGCCGCGAAGTCTTCACCGGCATGGGCATCGAGTTCCGCCTGAACACCGAGATCGGCAAAGACGTGACCATGGAGCAGTTGCTCGAAGAATACGATGCGGTATTCATGGGCATGGGCACCTACACCTACATGAAGGGCGGCTTTGCCGGTGAGGACCTGCCGGGCGTGTATGACGCGCTCGACTTCCTGATCGCCAACGTCAACCGCAACCTGGGCTTTGAAAAGTCGCCGGAAGATTTCGTCGACATGAAAGGCAAGAAGGTCGTGGTACTGGGCGGTGGCGACACCGCGATGGACTGTAACCGCACGTCGATCCGCCAGGGCGCCAAGTCGGTGACCTGTGCCTATCGTCGTGACGAAGCCAACATGCCCGGCTCGCGCAAAGAGGTGAAGAACGCCAAGGAAGAAGGCGTGAAATTCCTCTACAACCGCCAGCCGATCGCCATTGTGGGTGAAGATCGCGTCGAAGGCGTGAAGGTGGTCGAGACCCGTCTCGGCGAGCCGGACGCCCGTGGCCGCCGCAGCCCCGAGCCGATCCCGGGTTCCGAAGAGATCATCCCGGCCGACGCCGTGGTCATCGCTTTCGGTTTCCGTCCAAGCCCGGCGCCGTGGTTCGAGCAGTTCCAGATCCAGACCGACAGCCAGGGCCGCGTCGTAGCCCCGGAACAAGGCCAGTACAAGCACCAGACCAGCAACCCGAAAATCTTCGCCGGTGGCGACATGGTGCGCGGTTCGGACCTGGTAGTAACCGCGATCTTCGAAGGCCGCAACGCCGCCGAAGGCATCCTGGACTACTTGCAGGTCTAATACGGGTCCCCTGCTGTAACGGGATCAAAAATGTGGGAGCGGGCTTGCTCGCGAATGCGCTGTATCAGTCACTAAATATGTCGACTGAGCCACCGCATTCGCGAGCAAGCCCGCTCCCACATTTGTTTTGCAGCGCTCTCATGTCCGCGACAAATTGACCCGATAGACAAAAGGCTGACCTGCAACCGTGCCTTTTGCGTCCGGCTCTGAGAAAATGCCCGCACTTTTTTTGCGGATGCCGACATGACTGCCCTCAAGAACGACCGTTTCCTTCGTGCCCTGCTCAAGCAACCTGTAGACGTCACCCCGGTGTGGATGATGCGTCAAGCCGGTCGCTACCTGCCGGAATACCGCGCCAGCCGCGCCAATGCGGGCGATTTCATGAGCCTGTGCATGAATCCGGAGTTCGCCTGCGAAGTCACGATGCAGCCGCTGGACCGCTATCCACAACTGGATGCGGCCATCCTCTTCTCCGATATCCTGACCATCCCCGACGCCATGGGCCAAGGCCTGTACTTTGAAACCGGCGAAGGCCCGCGCTTCAAGAAAGTGGTCAGCACCCTGGCCGATATCGAAGCCCTGCCGATCCCGGATCCCCACAAAGACCTCGGTTATGTGATGGACGCCGTCAGCACCATCCGCCGTGAGCTCAATGGCCGCGTACCGTTGATCGGCTTCTCCGGCAGCCCGTGGACCCTGGCCACCTATATGGTCGAAGGCGGTTCGTCGAAAGACTTCCGCAAGACCAAGGCCATGCTCTACGACAACCCACAAGCCATGCACCTGCTGCTGGACAAGCTGGCGCAGTCGGTCATTTCCTACCTCAACGGTCAGATCATGGCCGGTGCGCAAGCGGTGCAGATCTTCGACACCTGGGGTGGCAACCTGTCGGCGGCGGCGTACCAGGAGTTCTCCCTGGCCTACATGCGCAAAATCGTCAGCGGCCTGATCCGCGAACACGAAGGCCGCAAAGTGCCGGTGATCATGTTCACCAAGGGCGGCGGCCTGTGGCTGGAAAGCATTGCCGACGCCGGTGCCGACGCACTGGGCCTGGACTGGACCTGCGACCTGGGCGAAGCCCGTCGCCGTGTGGGCAACCAAGTGGCCCTGCAAGGCAACATGGACCCGACCGTGCTCTACGCCAAGCCCGAAGCCATCCGTACCGAAGTAGGTCGCATCCTCGCCAGCTACGGCAAGGGCAGTGGCCACGTGTTCAACCTTGGCCACGGCATCACCCCGGAAGTGAACCCGGAGCATGCAGGCGCGTTCCTGCGGGCGGTGCATGAGTTGTCGGCGCAGTATCACGAGTGATTTCAGCTCATAAAAAACGCCCGGCTTAGGCTGGGCGTTTTTTTGGGCCCGAAACAGACGTAAGGTGCTAGTAAAGTCCTTCATATAGGACTTATTCTGCTTTTTATTTAAAAAAGTCCAATATGGGTGACATCATGCTGCTGGCGAATCCACCTCAACTTGGCGAAAGGATACGCCAGTTACGTCGCGCCAAAGGTTACAGCCAGGCGCAACTGGCGGATCGGGCCAAGTGCAATCGCAAGACCATCATTGATCTGGAAGCGGGTGAGAACGTTGCGATGTACACGGTATTCCGGGTGATCTCGGCACTTGGGATGGCATTGGAAGTCGTCGACAAACGCATAGATCTCAAATCCCTGGCGGACCTGGTAGAGCACGATGAGTAGAGTCAAGTTACTCAATGTCGTTACCCCGCAGGGGCGTTCGGGCGAGTTGTCCAAGGGCTCTCAGTTCTCGTTTGCGTACGCATCTGCCGATACCGAGCGCGAGGTGTCGCTGGTCATGCCTTATGACCCGACGCCTGCGGTCAGCAACGTGTTGCATCCGATTTTTGATATGAACGTGCCGGAAGGTTTTCTCGCCGATCAGATAAAGCGCCGTATGGCCAGGCACATTCAGGTAGATGAGATGCGCCTGCTATCGGTTATTGGCGGGAACCAGATCGGGCGCCTGACCTATCAGAACCCCGTCGAAGCGTCGGCTGCCGTGCGTGCCCAGGTAGGGCTAGGCCAAATTCTTTCGGCTGACAGTACCCAGGACATCTTTGCGTTTTTGGTGCAGACCTATTTCGAGTCGGGTATTTCCGGCGTGCAGCCCAAAGTGTTGGTGCCTGATCTGGACAAGCTGGCCGGTGGCCGTAAAACCCTGCTCAGTTCCGACCTGATCGTAAAGTCCGGTGCCGATGAATACGCTCATCTGGCCCAGAATGAATTCCTCTGCATGGAAGCCGCGCGCATTGCGGGGCTGGAAACACCGCCATTCTGGTTGTCCGAAGCAGGCGATCTGTTTGTCATGGAACGCTTTGACCTGACACCGTCTGGGCGACTGGGTTTTGAAGACATGGCGGTGCTTTTGGGCCTCAACAAAGACCCCCATGACAATTACAAGTATTCCCAGAGCTACGAAACCCTGGCTACGGTCATTGACCATGTCTGTGCCCATGGCGAGCCGCTGCGCGAGCTTGAGCGGTTTTTCTCTTCCGTCTGCCTGTCAGTGATGGTGCGCAATGGCGATGCGCACTTGAAGAACTTCGGGGTGCTCTATACCCATCCTGGCGCGCGTGAAACGGTGCGGTTGGCGCCGGTGTTTGATGTGACTACCACCACGGTGTATGAACACTACAACCCCAAGTCCGGACGCTCATTGGTTGATCGCACGTTGGCAATCAAGATGAACAAGGTGAAGACCTACCCGGATCGCCAGCAACTGATGGAGTTCGGTCGTAAACACTGTGCCGTGGAAAAGCCAGGGATAATCATCGAGCGAATCGCAGAGGCCATGTCCGAGGCGCTCGTCACCCATCAAGCCCGAATCGACGTTGAGCTGTTTTCGGCGATGCAGGCCGAATGGGATGCGGGGCGTGCCATTGCGTGTCATGACTCGTTGGTGGGCGGTATGAAACGAAAACCTGTGGTGAAAAAAACGCGGTAACGCGGTTTTTCTGACTGACGATTAATGCCGAAATCCAAGCAGACAGGGCCATTGTGGCGAGCGGGCTTGCCCCGCGCTGGGCTGCGAAGCAGCTCCAATAAGCCGCTACGGAGTATCTGATACACCGCATTCGGCTTACTGGGGCTGCTTCGCAGCCCAGCGCGGGACAAGCCCGCTCGCCACAGGGGTAGTTCGTCAGTGCCGGAATGTTGTGTAGATACCGATGGCCAGCCCGCTCCTACCGTTTGAGGGGCGCCAACTTCGCCAGCTTCAACGCCACCAGCAGCGCAACGATCAACAGCGCAACGATAAACCCGCCAATCCCGTTCCACCCCCCGTAGTGCCAGAAAACACCCCCCGCTGTACCGGCAATACTCGACCCCGCGTAGTAGCTGAACAGGTACAGCGACGACGCCTGCCCCTTGGCTTTCAGCGCCCGTCGGCCAATCCAGCTGCTGGCCACCGAATGGGCGCCGAAGAAGCCGAAGGTGAAGACCAACATGCCGATGATGATCAGTGGCAGCGGGCTGAACAGGGTCAGGGTGATGCCGGCGAGCATCAGCACGATAGTGGCCCACAACATGCGGCGCCGGCCCAGGCGGTCGGCCAGCGAGCCGATCTTCGCCGAGCTGTAGATGCCCGACAGGTACACCACTGACAACAGGCCGACCACCGCCTGGCTCATGTCATAAGGGGCGGCCAGCAAGCGGTAGCCGATGTAGTTGAACAGCGTGACGAAGGCGCCCATCAGTACGAAGGCTTCGAGAAACAGCCACGGCAGGCCCGCATCCTTGAAGTGCATGACAAAGCCGTTGATCAGGTTGCGCGGCTTGAGGCTGCTGGCGCGGAAGTTGCGCGACTCGGGGAGGATCTTCCAGAACACGGTTGCCGCAATCAGTGCCAGTGCGCCGATGATCAACATCGCGGTGTGCCAACTGACGAAATCGATCAGCACGCCGGTGATCAGGCGCCCGCTCATGCCCCCAATCGCATTGCCGCCGATATACAGGCCCATGGCCAGGCCGATGTGCTGCGGATGGATCTCTTCGCTGAGGTAGGTCATGGCCACGGCCGCCAAGCCACTAAGGGACAGGCCCAGCAGCGCACGCAGTAACAGGATGCCTTCCCAGGTCGGCATCAGGCCGCTGGCGATGGTGCATACCGCCGCGCAGAACAGCGAGGTGACCATCACTGGCTTGCGCCCCAGGCGGTCGGAAATCGGTCCGGTGATCAACAGGCCAAAAGCGAGCATCGCCGTGGAGACAGAGAGGATGAGGCTGCTTTGCGCGGCATTGATGGAAAACTCGTGGGACAACGCCGGCATCATCGGCTGCACGCAATACAGCAGGGCAAAGGTGGCAAACCCGCCGGAAAACAGGGCCAGCACCGTGCGCATGAACATCGGCGTATCTTTTTCGATGTACACATCGTTGAGTTGCGCCACCACCTCGTCGAGGGCGGTGGGTGGCAGTTCCTGGGCGAGTGGAGCAACAGCAGATTTCACGCGGGACCTCGGTGGCAAAGGCTGCCAGGGCTGGCAATGAAAAAAGAATATAGCTGGCTAATGATTCTTTCCAATATATTGTTCGACCTGTTTGATAGCTTTTACGACCTAATGAGGTTTTCATGGAATTGCGCCACTTGCGCTACTTCATCGCCGTGGCTGAAGAGCTGCATTTCGGCCGGGCTGCCCAGGTATTAGGCATCTCCCAGCCGCCGTTGAGCCAGCAGATACAGGCCCTGGAACAGGAGGTCGGCGCCCGCTTGTTTGAACGTACCAATCGTCGGGTCGAGCTGAGTGAGGCTGGCCGCTTGTTCCTCACAGAAGCCCGCCTGGTACTGGCCCAGGTCGACAAGGCCGCAGACGTGGCGCGCCGTGCGCAGTTGGGGGAATTGGGCGAATTGAAGATCGGCTTCACCTCTTCGGCGCCATTCAACTCCAGCATCCCACAGGCGATTTTTGCTTTTCGCCAGGCCTTCCCGGCGGTGCACCTGAACCTGCAGGAAATGAGCAGCACCGAGGTGGCGGGGGCACTGGTGGACGAGTCGATCCAGGTCGGCCTGATGCGCCCGCTGCCCTTGCCGGACTCATTGAGTGTCGTGGAGTTGATGCGCGAGCCCCTGGTGGCGGTGCTGAGTGCCGGCCATCCGTTGGCCCAAGGCAGCGAGCGGGGCCTGCACCTGACGCAGTTGGCTGACGAACCTTTTGTGTTTTTCCCACGGGCCTACGGCAGTGGTTTATATGCGCAACTGATCAACCTGGCCCGCGATGCCGGCTTCAGCCCGTACTTCGCACAAGAGGCCGGCGAAGCCATGACCATCATCGGCCTGGTGGCGGCGGGGTTGGGGGTGTCGGTGTTGCCGGCCTCGTACCAGCGCATCCGCATCGACGGCGTGGTCTACCGCACCTTGCTCGACCCGGAGGCAGTGACGGCGGTGTGGCTGGTGCAGCGCAAGGACCAGCAGTCGCCCATGGCCAAGGCGTTTGTCGAGCTGCTGACGCGCAAGGCGTTGGTGTAGCGGCGGTCACATATCAGGTAACGGAACCGGTTTAGTGATTTGCTTTGGCGTTGCGCAAAATCGTTTCTTTTTCACTGAGTGACATGGATGACACTTCTCTACCAACCCAAAGAAGGCAGTGTGTTGATTTGTGATTTTCGAGGTTATGAGGTGCCGGAAATCATCAAGATCAGACCTGTCATTGTGATACGCAGGCACAGGACCAATAGGCTGTTGGTAACGGTTGTGCCCCTAAGTACCACGCCGGCGCAGACGGTACTCGCACACCACTTGCAGCTTGAAAGCCATTTACAGGGCGCAAACCCAGTGTGCTGGGCGAAATGCGACATCGTTGCCACCGTCAGCCTTGGACGACTTGACCGAATCAAGAGTAAGGATCGGCATGGTAAACGAACTTACAAAATCGACGAACTTTCCAGCGAGCAGTTTTTGGCTGTAAAGGCGGCGGTGCGTGGCGCACTTGGCCTTTGACGAATCGGTTAGCTGACAGGAGGCGTTTTGCCACGGATTGTCCTATCCGGCTTTTCAGGCATACTGCCCCAGTTCCCGAAAGGGGCTTGTGAGACTCTGAGGATCCTGGAAATCCAGCTATCGCAGAGCCGGGCAGGACAAAGGCGATGACAAGCCAGCCTGCTTGTGAAGAGGGCGCCGAAAGGCGCCCTTTGTCGTTTCTGGTGTTAGGTGGATGCTGGCTTGCCAGGCGCCACTCAGTTCTGCTTCGACGTCCCCGTCTCCTTGAACAACTGCGCCGCCGTACCCGCTTGCGCCGCGCCGTTTGTGCGCAGCCCGGCCATGATGTCGCGGTCGAGCATGCTCACCCAGCGGTTGTAGTTGCGATGAATCTTGCCGTCCTTGTAGCCCAGTTCCTGGCTGTCACGGTAGGTGATGGCGTAGCTGGTGCCGGTATAGCGGATGTCGATCTCGGCGTAGTAGCGGTTGCGCACGTTGATCTGGGCCTGGATCAGGCGTGGGTCGGCGCGCTGGACGGTCCAGTTGCGCTTGTCCAGGGCGGTGAGGATGCTCTGTTTCATTTTCTCTTCGCTGACCCGCTCGTTGGCGGCGAGCGCGTGCTGGGTGTTGAGCACCGGTTTGCTGGTACAGCCGGCGGCGGTCAGCAGGGTCAGGGCGATGAGGGTGGCGCGTAGCAACGAAGACATTCCGTTCTCTCCAATCAAATAAAAGGCTTACTGCCAGCGGCGAAAGATCAGCGACGTGTTGACGCCGCCAAAGGCAAAGTTGTTGTTCATCACGTAGTCGTTGTGCATCTGGCGGAACTCGCCGCGCAGGTAATCCAGTTCGCCGCAGCGCGGGTCGACTTGATCGAGGTTGAAGGTCGGCACGTATTGGTCACGGTTCATCATTTCGATGCTGAACCACGACTCCAGCGCGCCGCAGGCGCCCAGGGTATGGCCCAGGAAGCTCTTCTGCGAACTGATGGGCATGCGGCTGCCGAACAGGCTGCTGGTGGCCAGGGTTTCGGCAATGTCGCCTTGTTCGGTGGCGGTGCCGTGGCCGTTGACGTAGCCGATGGCATCCGGCGTCAGGCCGGCATCTTCCAGGGCCAGTTCCATGGCGCGACGCATGGTGACCTGCTCCGGACGGGTGGTGTGCTGGCCGTCAGCGTTGCTGCCAAAGCCGACGATCTCGGCATGGATATGCGCGCCACGGGCCAAGGCATGTTCCAGCTCCTCAAGCACCAGCATGCCGCCGCCTTCGCCGATCACCAGGCCATCGCGGCCGCTGTCGTAGGGGCGTGGGCTGGTTTGCGGGGCGTCGTTTTTCAGGCTGGTGGCGTAGAGCGCATCAAACACCATGGCTTCGGTGGGGCACAGCTCTTCGGCGCCACCGGCGAGCATCAATGGCAGGCGGCCGAACTTGATCGCCTCATAGGCATAGCCGATGCCCTGGCTACCGCTGGTGCAGGCGCTGGACGTGGGGATCAGGCGCCCGGTGAGGCCAAAGAAAATGCTGATATTGGCTGCCGTGGTGTGCGGCATCATGCGCACATAGGAGTTGGCGTTCAGGCCCTCGGCCACCGAGTTGAGCAGCATATTGCCAAAGGCCTTGATCTCATCGGTGCTGCCGGTGGACGAGCCGCAGGCCACGCCCATGCGTCCGTCCTTGATCGACGCATCGCCCAGCAGGCCGGCGTCCTGCAACGCCTGCTCCGCGGCCCACACGGCCAGGCGCGAGACCCGGCCCATGCTGCGCAGTTGCTTGCGGGTCCAGTGGGCCGGCACCACAAAATCATCAATCGGCCCGGCCAAACGGGTGTTCAGTTCGCTGAAGCGATCCCACTCATCCATGCGCCGGATGCCGCTGCGCTGGGCACGGAAGTTGGCGACGATGGTTTCCCAGTCGCAGCCCAGGGAGGTCATGCCGGCCATGCCGGTGACTACCACACGTTTCATCAGCACAGGCCCCCGTTCACGGCCAGGACCTGGCGGGTGATGTAGCCGGCTTCGGCCGACATCAGGAAATTCACCGCACTGGCGACTTCTTCGGGCGTACCCATGCGTTGCGCGGGGATCATTTTCATCAGTTCTTCCACCGGCACGTTCTCATCAAGCATTGCCGTGTCGATCAGGCCGGGAGCCACGCAGTTGACGGTGATCTTGCGCTTGCCCAACTCGATTGCCAGGGCCTTGGCCGCGCCGATCAAGCCGGCCTTGGACGCGCTGTAGTTGACCTGGCCACGATTGCCGATCAGCCCCGAGACCGAAGTGATGCACACAATGCGCCCGGCCGCGCGGCGCCGGATCATCGGCATCATCACCGGGTGCAGCACGTTGTAGAACCCATCGAGATTGGTGCGCATCACCACGTCCCAGTCGTCTTCCGACAGCGCCGGGAACGCGCCATCGCGGGTCAGCCCGGCGTTGAGCACCACACCGTAATAGGCGCCGTGGGCCTCAACGTCGGCTTCGAGGATCTGCTTGCAGGTGGCACGGTCTGCCACATCGAATTGCAGCACCCGCGCCTTGCGGCCCAGGGCCTGGATTTCGACCTGTACGGCATCCGCCCCGGCGCGACCACTGCGGCAATGCAGCACGATGTCATGGCCGGCCTGGGCCAGGCGCAGGGCGATAGCGCGGCCGATACCCCGGCTGGAGCCGGTGACCAGTACGGATTCAGTCATGACGCGTGTCCTTCGATTCAGCTAAATAGTTGGCCGCCTGGGGCGGTCGAAATACGTTCAGGCGCGCGCTGGCCTGGATCCCGTCGCCGGTCAGGTGGCATTCGAACACACCCATGCCGTTGTCGTCTTCCAGGGAGCGCAGGCCGTGGATGGTCAGTTCGGTGCCGACGGGAAAGTGCTCGACGTTGCATTCAAACTTACGGGTGCCCAACAGGAACCCCAGCTCGACGGCCTCACCGTTCTGCCGCGCCCGGCAGCCGGCATAGGCGGCGACGCTTTGCGCCATCAACTCGACGCCGACCCAGGCCGGCAGGCTGCCGTCGGGGCGGTTGAACAGGCCGCCAGGCTTGACGGTGAGGCGGGTGCGGATCTGCTCTTCATCGAACGCCAGCACCTGGTCGATCAGGATCATGTCCCCGGCGTGGGGCAGCAGTTCGGCGAGCGGCCAATTGATCATGGGGCGTCTCCGATAATCAGGCTGACGTTATTGCCGCCGAAGGCAAACGAGTTGCTCATCAGGCAGCGTTTTTCCAGGGTGTCGCCGACCTTGGCCCAGCGCAGGGCGGGCAGCGCCGGGTCGGCCTGGCCGTCCCAGATATGCGGCGCCAGCGCGCCCTCGACCAGGCTCAGCCAGCAGAACGCTGCTTCCAGCGCCCCGGCGGCGCCCAGGGTATGGCCGGTCATCGGCTTGGTCGAGGAACAGGCTACGCCAGCGGGAAACAGTGTCGCCACGGCCAGGCTTTCCATGGCGTCGTTGTGCTGGGTCGCGGTGCCGTGCAGGTTCAGGTAGCCGATCTGCTCCGGTGCCAACTTCGCACTGGCCAGGGCCTTGCTCATCGCCTGCAAAGCGCCCTTGCCCGTGGGTTCCGGCGCGGAAATATGGTGTGCATCGCAGCTCGCGCCGCTGCCCAGCAGGGCAATGGGGGCCGGGGTCTTGCTCATCAGGAACAGCACCGCCGCCTCGCCGATGTTGATGCCATTGCGGTTCACCGAAAACGGGTTGCTACGCTCGCAAGACACGGCCTCCAGGGAGGTAAAGCCATTGAGGGTCAGCTTGCACAGGCTATCGACCCCGCCACACAGCACTGCATCGCACAGGCCCAGGTCCAGCAGGCGACGCGCGCTCATCATCGCGCGAGCGCTGGAGGTGCAGGCAGTGGAAATCACATAGGCCGGGCCGCTCAGTTGCAGCCAGTCGGCGAGGAAGTTGGCCGGGGCGCCGAGTTCTTGTTGCCGGTAGTCGTAATCTTCGGGGAACTGCCCTTGCTGCAGGTAATGGGCAATGCCGCGACTGGCTTCATCGATGCCCGAGGTGCTGGTGCCCAGTACGATGCCGACGCGCGAGGCGCCAAAGGTCTGGATCGCCTGCCGGATCGGGCCTTCGATCTGCAAGGCGGCTTCCAACAGCAACTGGTTATTGCGGCTGTTCTGCTGGGCCAGGTGCGGCGGCAGCGCCGCCAGTTCGCCGGGCACGCTGCCCACCGGCAGTACCCGATCGGGCACCCAGCCGCTCTCGGCGCGCATGCCCGAGCAATCCCCGGCAAACAGGTTGCGCCGCACTTGCTGCTGGCCACGGCCCAAGGCGCAGATGATCCCGAGGGCATTGAGGTAGGCGGTCATGGGCTGCTCTCAAGCGCGGTGACGCGATAATCCAGGTGCTGGGCGGGCATGCTCACGGTGAAGGTCAAGGGCGCGCGGTAAATCACTTGCCAATGCGGCTTGAGCGCCCGCACACCGTCGTCCTCACGGGCTTGGGGATAGCTGCCTGGCAGCTCGGCGGCGGGCGTCAAAGCGAACAGCAAGGCGGCAAACAATTCACGGGCTTGGGGGTTGGGCGGCAATAAACCATCCGCTTGCCAACTGCCGGCCACCAGTTTTTGCCGGGCGAGGGGGATGCCCAGTGGGTCCATCAGCGACCAGCGCAGTGCTTCGCCCTCGCGCTGGATCACCAGCAGCCAGTCCTGGCGCTGGCCGTCCTGCTCGCGCTCGATATGCAGTTGCACGGGCAAGGCCAGGCTTGGCGTATGCACCGGCAGCGGCGGCTGGCTGGCACACGCGGCCAGCAGCAACAGGCAGCCGATCAACAACGCACGCATCATGCTGGCGTGCCTGTGAGTGGCTTGCGTGCGACCACATTCACCAGGGTTTCTTCACGCTCGCCAAACGGCTTGGGCTGGCGCAGGCCCCAGCGCTCCAGCAGGCCGAAGTCTGCCGAGCGGCTCCACCACAGGTACGGGTACGAGACATTCTGCGGGCCGAACTCGAAACCCTGGTCGCGGATCATCTCCAGGTACTCGGCGGCGCTTTTCTGCACATGCATCGGGTGGCGGAACAGCCAGCGAATCACCCAGGTATCGATATAGGCTTCGGTGGACTCGGCAAACAGCAGGTAACCGCCGGGCTTGAGCACCCGGTAAAACTCGGTCAGTGCCCGTTGCTGCTCCACCAGGTGGTGGAAGGTCTGGTGGCAGAACAGGATGTCGACACTTTCATCGGCCACTTTAAGCGTTGCGCAATCGCTGCCGATCAATTCGATCTCAATGCCCTGGCGTGCGGCTTCGGCACGGCTCAAGTCGAGGCTGTGCGGGTCGGCGTCAAGGCCGATCAGGCGCTCGGGGGCGAACACCTGCTGCAGGTAACGGAACGATTTGCCCTGGCCGCAACCGGCATCCAGCAGCACTGGTGCTTCTGGCAACGGGTCGCTGAACAGGCTGCGCAGGTCGTTGATCGCCACGCGCAAGACGTGATGCTGCCAGGTGTGGCTGCGCAGGAACCAGAAGCCGAATTTGGTCTCTTCGACGTAGTTTTTGCTCAAGTACTCTTTTGACACAGATGGGCTGCTCATAGGTTTTCCCCCGCACAGATTTCCGAAAGCATCCGCAAACGGCGCTTGGGTTCGCTGACAAAGGGGTTGCGTTCGTCCCAGGCATAACCGGCGAGGATCGAGCTGATCATGCGGCGGATTTCCGGGGAGCTGCCAGGGTGGTAGATCACATCCTGGAACGTGCCGGCGTACCAGCCTTCGACGTAGCAACGGAAGGTATCGACCCCGCGCTTGAGCGGTTCGGCAAACTCGGTCTGCCAGTCCACGCTCTCGCCTTTGAGCTGGCGATGCAGGACGCCTGCGGCCATGCTGGCCGAGCGCATGGCGATGGTCACGCCCGAGGAGAACACCGGGTCGAGGAACTCCGCCGCGTTGCCCAGCAGCGCAAAGCCGGGGCCGTGCAAGGTGGTGACGTTGGCCGAGTAGCCGCCGATGGTCCGCGCCGGGGTATCCCACACTGCGTTCGCCAGAACGTTGGACAGGCTCGGGGTTTGTTCGATAAAGCCGCGCAGGCAGGCATCGAGATCCCCATCACAACCGTCGAAATGCTCCTTGGCCGCGACCACGCCCACCGAGCAGCGCCCGTTGCTGAACGGGATGGTCCAGAACCAGATATCACGCTGGGTGGGGTGGGTGGTGATGAGGATCTTGGTGCGGTCGAAGCCTGGGTGTTCGATACGGTCTTCGACATGGGTGAACACCGCCTGGCGCAACGGAAAGTTCGAGGGTGCTTCCAGGTTCAGCAGGCGGGGCAGCACGCGGCCGTAACCGCTGGCGTCGAGCACGAAGCCGGCCTTGATGTGGTATTCGCGGCCATTCTCGCGGCGCACATGCAGGTAGCGGTGGCCAGCGGCGAAGTCCACGCCGACCAGGGTCTGGCCGTAACGGATCTCTACGCCTTGCAACGCCGCCTGATCGGCCAGCAACTTGTCGAAATCGGCCCGCTGGACCTGGAAGGTAGTGGGCTTGCCTTCACTGAACGTGTCACCGAAATCAAAGGCACTGTAGCGCTCGCCCCAGGCAAACGCGGCGCCGGTTTTCAGCTGGAAGCCGGCGGCGTTGACCGCCTCGAGCATGCCGGCTTCTTCGATAAAGTCGATGCAGTGGGACAGCAGGCTCTCGCCGATGGAAAAACGCGGGAAGTGCTCGCGCTCGATGATCAACACATCATGCCCGTTACGCTTGAGCAACGCGGCCGCAATGGCACCGGACGGGCCGGCACCGATCACCACGACCTGGCGACGTTCCATTTCAACTGTGGGCACTGTGGCTCCTTGCCGGGTTGGCGATCATCACATTCAACTGAAAAAAATTAGTGGGCATCATGGCGCATGTTCCTGGCGGCCGGCCCAGGGTGCCAGCATAAAGCTGAAGGCCAGGCCCAGGCTGACCGACAGGCCGAAGTTACTCACCGCCGGGGTGCTGGAGACTGCCAGCAAACCAAAGGACAGCCAGGTGGTGACGGCGGCCAGCAATGTCCCCAGCAGACTGACCGCGGCACCGCCGATCTGTTCGCGCATGAGGATCGCATAATCGACGCTGATCGCTGTGACCAGCAGCAGGCCAAACAGGCTGAACAGGGTCAACGGTTGCCCCAGCCAACCGAGGCTGGCCAGGCTGCACAGGGCGGCCAGCAGCGGCAGGGCGACAATCCGCAGTGCGCCACCCAGGCCAAAGGGCAGGACCAGCAGCAAGACGATCAGTACACAGGACAATAATTTCAATTCGGCGGCGCTGACCTGGGTCGCGGCAAATACCTGGTTCAAGTCGCCGAGGCGGTCTACCAGCTCCACCCCCGCTAAGTCCTGGGCCTGGATCCGCAGCAGCGCCGGGTTGTTCAGGCCTTGCAGGCTGACCATCGCTGCCACGCCGCCATCGACATTGCCCAGCCACAACAGGCGCCAGGGCTCGGCCAATGGTCCGTTCAGGGCGTCGTCGATATCTTCGGTGGGCAGCGCCTGCAGTTGCGCCAGTTCGGCTTGCAGGGCGCTGGCGGGGATGCCGAGGTCCAGCAGCGGTTGCCACAGCGCCGGCAACTGCGAGAGGGCCTCGCGCACTTGCTGCTGTTGGCTGGGGGTGCTGACCAGTTGATTGAGTGCCAGGTAACCCTGCAGCTTGTCCATGTGCACCAGTTGATCCAGGCGTTGGCTCAGGGCAGCCTGGCGTTCCAGCAACTGCTGTTGATTGTCCGCCCGCACCAGGAAGAACTGGCTGGTGGGCTGGTAGCCGGTAATCCGCGCAATGGCCTGGGCCTCTTGCAGTAACTGCGGCGGCGCGCCGATCCACTGGCGAATATCGTTCTTGCTGTTCAGCTGCCACAGGCCACCGGCGCAGAACAGCAGGGCCAGCACCAGCAGCGCCTGGCTTGGCAGGCGCTTGAGCAGCGACTCGCGCACCCCCAGCAGGAACTCGGCGACCCGCAGTGGCCATTGCGCCGGGCGCAGGTCGATGCCGTTGAGCAGCGCCGGCAACAGGCACACTGCCGACAGATAGGCGCCCACCAGGCCGGCGGCGGAGAACACCGCGATCTGGGTCAGCGCCGGGAATGGCGTCCAGGCCAGGGCCAGGTAGCCGATGCAACTGGTGGCCAGGCTCAGGCTCAGGCCCGGCAGGGTCAGGCGCAAGGCCGGCCAACTGCGCCAGGGTTGCAGGCTCCAGCTCTTGGACAGGTAATGCAGTGGGTAGTCGACCGCCACGCCGATCAGGCTTGCGCCCAGTACCAGGGTCATTACATGCATATGGCCAAACAGCGCCACGCAGGCGACTGCGCCAAACAGCATGCCCACCAGCACCGGGACAAAGGCCAGCAACACGCGCCAACGGCGGAACGCCAACAGCAACAGCAACAGAATACCCACGGTCGCGCCGCCGCCGACCCAGGTCATCTCGCGGCTGGCCTGCTGTTGACCGTTGGCCGCGTACAGCAGGCCGCTGGCGGCAAGCAGTTGCACGCCTTGCTCGCTGGCCTGGTCGCGGCTTGCTTGCAGGAGGTCGGCGACTTGCAGCGGCAGTTTCATATCAAAGGCATTGCCCTGGGTACGCGCGCGCAGCAGCACCCAGCTTTGCCCGTCGGCATCGGCGATCAACGCGCCGCTGCCGATATCCAGCTGCACCGCGCCGTGTTGCGGCTGGCTGTTCTGGATGCGCCCGGTCAGGCCCAGCCAGTCGTCCTGGCTCGACACCAGGCTGAAGCCGGTAAAGGGGTCGAACAGTGTCTGCACCCGCTGCTGGATAAAGGCTTCGGGCTCGGCGATCAACTGTTCGCGGTCCTTGGCCGAAAGCATCGCCAGGCGCCCTTGCAGCAGTTGCTGGCGCAGGGCTGGCAGGTCGGCCTGCAGAGTCCAGGTGACCTTCTCAAACAGGCCACTGGCTTGCCAGCGCTCACCCAGTTGTTGGGCCATGGTCAGCGCTTGCTGGCGCTCGGCATGCCCGACCAGCACCAGCATCTCGCGGTTCAGCGGCTCTTGCATGCGTTGCTCGGCCGCCAGTTCCAGGGCGTTCGGGGTGTTGCCCGGCACCAGCTCCATCAGGTTCGCCGACAACGGCGCGCCATGGCGCCATTGCCAGCCGGCCAGGGCCAGCACGGCCACCAGCAGGATCAGGAACAGACGCGGCAACCAACGCTCACTGGGCAAAGTCGTGTTGCTCCGCGTCGCTCAAGGGTTGTGTGCTGGTGCTGTCCTGCATGCGCAACAGGGTACTGTCGCCCTGGGTTTCCAGCAGTTCGATGGTGTGCACCAACTCGCCGCCATCGATATTGATCTGGGTGAACACTTGCTTGAGCAGCAGCGAGCGTGGGATCAGCGTGAGTTTCCAGGCCTTGGCCTCACCTTGCAGTTGCAACTCGAAGTCGCGCTGCAAGCCACTGCTGTCGCCTTGCAGCACGGCAAGGAACAAACGGTTCTGCTCAGCGCCGGCGCTTTTGTTCGGCAGGGGCTGCCAGCCGCTGGCATCGCGGCGGGCTATGCCTTGGGCGTTGATGCGATAGTCCTGTTGCAACGGGGTTTTGAGCAGCCAGAGCAGGCCGTGGTCCCGGGCCAATACGAAGGTGCCTTTGCTGGTCAACGGCTGGGGCAGGGCACGCAGGTGTTTCTCCTGGATGAAACTGCCGTGGATCACCGAGGGCTTGGCCAACTGATCGCTCAGTTGTTGCAAGTCGAAGGCATAAGCCCCAAAGCTCAAAAACAACCCAACCCCTGTAGGAGCGAGCTTGCTCGCGAAAAACCCGAGGACGCCGCGCAGTGTCAGGCACCCCGCGTTATCGTTGACGACCATCGCGGGCAAGCCCGCTCCTACAGGGAAGTCCTTTCGCCGGCCCTCTGTAGGAGCGAGCTTGCTCGCGAAAAACCCGAGGGCGCCGCGCAGTGTCAGGCACCCCGCGTTATCGTTGGCGACCATCGCGGGCAAGCCCGCTCCTACAGGGAAGTCCTTTCGCCGCCCCTCTGTAGGAGCGAGCTTGCTCGCGAAAAACCCGAGGACGCCGCGCAGTGTCAGGCACCCCGCGCTATCGTTGACGACCATCGCGGGCAAGCCCGCTCCCACAGGGAGGTCCTTTCGCCGCCCCTCTGTAGGAGCGAGCTTGCTCGCGAAAAACCCGAGGACGCCGCGCAGTGTCAGGCACCCCGCGCTATCGTTGACGACCATCGCGGGCAAGCCCGCTCCCACAGGGGTCAGCATTTCAGGGCCCTTTCGACGGCGGTGGTGAATACGCTGGGCGAGGCCAACTGCATTTCGCGGCTGGCGATTTCGACGGCCACTTGCACGGTGCTGGCGCGGGTCAGGCGTTCGCCGCTGGCAAGGTCGGTGATCAGGTAGTTGACCTTCAAGCGGTTCTCCCACTCCACCAGGCTGGCGCGCACGTTGATGGTCTGGCCAAAGGTGGCGCCACGCACGTAGCGCAGTTGCATGTCGATCACCGGCCACGCATAGCCGGATTCGAGCATCGCCGTGTAGTTGTGGCCGAGCTTGTCCAGCAGCGCGCAACGGGCGATTTCCAGGTATTTCACGTAATGGCCGTGCCAGACCACGTTCATCGTGTCGATGTCGAAGAACGGCACGAGGATCTGCGTGTCGCTGTGCAATACGCCGGGGCTACGCATGCAGCCTCCAGTGTTGCGCGGCGATGCGTTGCAGGCACAGGCGCAGTTCGCCTTCCAGGGCGCGGTCTTCAATCACCGGAGGGAAGTCCTTGGCCAGCTCGATGTGCATGGCCGCCAGGGCCGGCGGCAATGGCCGTGCATCTTCAACCTGGGCGCGCAGCCACACGCCCTGGTTGGCGGCGAGCAAGGTGGCGGCGGCCACCTGTTCGGTCAGCTCCAGCACGCGGATCGCATCGCGGGCGGCGATGGTGCCCATGCTCACCTTGTCCTGGTTGTGGCACTCGGTGGAGCGCGAGAACACGCTGGCCGGCATGGTGTTTTTCAACGCTTCGGCGGTCCAGGCGCTGGTGCCGATCTGCACAGCCTTGAAGCCGTGGTTGATCATCGCGCGATCCGCCGGGGCGCCCGACAGGTTGCTCGGCAAACCATGGTTGTAGCGCTCGTCCACCAGCAGTGCCAGTTGCCGGTCGAGCAGGTCGGCGACGTTGGCCACCAGGTTTTTCAGGCTGTCCATGGCAAAGGCGATATGCCCGCCGTAGAAATGCCCACCGTGCAGCACGCGCTCGGCTTCGGCGTCGATGATCGGGTTGTCGTTGGCGCTGTTGAGTTCGATCTCGATAAACGAACGCAGCCAGTTCAGGCTGTCGGCCAGCACACCGAGGACGTGGGGCGCGCAGCGCAGCGAGTAGCGGTCCTGCAAACGGTGCAGCGGCGCGGTCGGGGCGTCGATGGCCAGGTCCTTGCGCAGCCAGGCCGCAACCTGCATCTGCCCGGGGTGCGGCTTGGCGGCGAACAGGCGCTCGTCAAAGTGCTCCGGGTTGCCTTGCAGCGCCACCACGTTCAACGCGGTAATACGCGTGGCCAGTTGCAGCAGGTAGTCGGCGCGGGCAAAGGCCAGGCAGGCGAGGCCGGTCATCACTGCGGTGCCGTTCATCAGTGCCAGAGCTTCCTTGGGCCGCAGCACCAACGGTGTCCAGCCCAGCTCGCGGTGGACGTCGGCGGCTTGGCGGCGCTCGCCGTGGAACAACACTTCGCGCTCGCCGGACAAGGTTGCGGCCACGTAGGACAGCGGCGTCAGGTCGCCGCTGGCGCCCACCGAGCCCTCTTCGGGGATCAGCGGCAAGATGTCGTGTTCAAGGAACGCCTGCAGGCGCTCCAGCAGTTCAACCCGTACCCCGGACACGCCATGGCACAGCGACTGCAAGCGCGCCGCCAGCACCGCACGGGTGGCCTGGGCGTCGAGCAACTTGCCCAGGCCGCAGCCGTGGAAGGTGTACAGGTGACGCGGCAAAGCCTCGACATGCTGCAACGGTACCGCCACCACACACGAATCGCCGTAGCCGGTGGTCACGCCGTAGATCACGCCTTCCTTGTCCAGCAGCGAATCGAGGAACTGCGCGCCCTTGGCGATGCGCTGGCGGTAACCGGCATCGTCTTGCAGGCGGGTAGGCGCCTGACGGTTGGCCAGGGCCAGCACGTCTTCGATGCGCAAAGGGAGTTCGCCGAAGGTTACCGGCTCAAGCAGATGCGTCGTCATCGGTCTTCCAGAAAGGGTAAAAGTTGAACCATTGTTGGGGCGCTTGCAGGCAGAACTGGCCCAGGCGCTCGGCATAGCGGGCGGTCCAGTGGGCGATTACGTGCTGGCGGTCGCTGCGTTTCCATTCGATCAATTGGGCGAAGGGCTCGATGATCAATCGATAGCGCCCCTGGTGCTTGAGGCACATCAGCAGGTTGACCGGGCATTTGAGCAGGCCGGCCAGCAGCCAGGGGCCCTGGGGGAATGCCGCGTCATGGCCGAGAAAGTCCACGCGCACCGTGCGCCCGCCATGCAGCGGGATACGGTCGCCGGCAATCGCCAGCCATTCACCGTCGTCCAGGCGCTGGCTTAGCAGCAGCATCACCGCCGGGTCCAGTTCGCTGACCTGGATCAGGCGCAGGTTACTCGCCCCGGCTTCGCCCAGCAGGCGGTTGAACTGTTCGGCATGCTTGGTATGCACCAGCACGTTCATGGTGACTTTCTCGCCCAGTTCCGCCAGGGCGCGGCACACTTCCAGGTTGCCCAGGTGGGCGCCCACCAGCATCTGCCCGCGCTCGCCGCGCAGTTGCCCGCGCAGTTGGGCGGGGTCGATGATTTCGATCTGCTCCAGGCGCAGCTTGCCGTTCCACACATCGAGCTTGTCCAGCAAGGCGTCGGCGAAGGCCATGAACTGGCCGAAGACCTTGGTGTGGCTGGGGCGCAGGTCGTCGCGCCCGCTCCAGTCGGCCAGGCGCTGCTGGTATTGCCAGATGCTCCGGCGCGCGGTGCGGCCAAACAGGAAAAAGTACAGGACGATGCCATACAGCAGCGGGCTCAGCAGCCGGCGCCCGAGCACTTTGGCGGCGAACGCGGTGAGTTTCATCAGCCAGAAACTGCCGCGCTCCTGGCGGTCGGCCCAATGCCGGGGGCTGTCGCTCATGCCTGCCACCGTCGCCACAGAATCAACGGCGCACGCATCAACATGCCGAAGAACAGCCGGGTGTGCATCGACGAAATCAGCAGGTTGTCGTGGAACAGCCGAAAGTGCGACAGGCCATCGGCCGGGTAATGCACCTTGGTCGGCAGCCAACGCATCGGCTGGTTGCGCCACGACAGGCGTACGAGGATGTCGGAGTCGAAATCCATGCGCTTGCCGATCCGCGCCGAGTCCATCAGCGCCAGCACCGGAGGCAGGGGGTAGATGCGAAAGCCGCACATTGAATCGCGGATTTGCAGGGACAGGCTGTTGATCCATACCCAGAAGTGGGTCAGGTAACGGGCGTAGAGACGGCCCTTGGGCACGCTGTCGTCGTATTCGGGGTAGCCGCAGATCACCGCATCAGGGTGGGTGCGTGAGGCGTCGAGAAACAGCGCGACTTCGCGCAGGTCGTGCTGGCCGTCGGCGTCTACTTGCAGGGCATGGGTAAAGCCCAGGCGCGCGGCTTCGCGAAAGCCGGCCATCACGGCTGCGCCCTTGCCTTGATTGACGGGCAGGGTCAGCAGCGACACGTTATCCAGGCTGGCCAGTTGCGCCAGCACCACCGCGCAGGCCGGGCTGCTGCCATCGTCCACCAGCAGGCAGGGCAGGCCGTGGTCCAGCAGGCTACGGACCACGGCGGGCACGGCGGCTTCGTGGTTGTAGACCGGGATCAGGGCGCAGGGGTTATGCATGACAGGCCTGCTTGCGGTGTAGGGAGGTGGATGGGGCTATGGCTGTGGCTGTGGCTGTGGCGAGCGGGCTTGCCCCGCGCTGGGCTGCGCAGCAGCCCCAGAAAGCCCTACGCGGTTTTTCAGACAGAATCCCGTTGCCGGTTTTGGGGCTGCTGCGCAGCCCAGCGCGGGGCAAGCCCGCTCGCCACAACAAGCCCATTAGCCGCGGGAACAGGGGCTCACTCATGGGGTTGCTCCAGCAAAACCCGCCCACTGGAACACGCCGCACTGTCGTTGCGATAGGCAAAGTACAACTTGCCGCGCTCGCGATCAAAACGCAGGTGCAGTTCGATCACGTCGCCAGGGCGTACCAGTTGCTGGAACTTGAGCACTTCCATGCCGGCAAACGTCGGCGGCAGGTCGAGCAATTGCTGGCCCAGGTTGAACGCCCATTCCACCTGCACCACACCCGGCAATACCGGCGTGTGAGGGAAATGCCCGCTGAAGTAGGCCAGGTCCGGGGGGATGCTCAGTTGCAGGGTCCATTCGCCGTCAGTTTCGACTTGCGCCAGCACTTGCGGGGCCTTGGGGCGCGGCGCCAGGAGCAGGGCTTCGATCTGTGCCTGGGGCAGTTTGCCCTGGGGGTTGAACGGCAGCTGCCGCAACAAGCGCCAGCGACGGGGCAGGGCCAGGGCTTCGCAGTGTTGGCTCAGGTGTTGGCGCAGGGCCTGGGTGACGCTGCGCCGGCCTTGGTTACGCAAGGCGTGCAGGCCGTCGCCACTGAGCACCACCAGGGCGCCGAGGGATGCGCGGTTTTCCTGGACCACCCCCAGGCGCGCTTCCGCAACCCACGCGTGCTCGGCCAGGGCGTGTTCGAGCATGGGCAGGGAGATGCGTTTTTCTTCCAGCTTGACGATCCGATCCAGGCGCCCGAGCAATTCGAAGCGGCCGTCGGCGTAGATCTGGGCGGCGTCGGCAGTCTGTTCGACATGCCCGGCCGGCAGGTACGGCGAGGCAATGCGCAAGGCGCCCTCGGCATCCTGGCTCAGGCACACATCGGCAAACGGCTGCCAGGGCGTTTGGTCCTGGCGCCAGGCAATGCCGCCGGTTTCCGAGCTGCCGAGGATCTCGGTCGGCCACTGCTGCAGGCGTTGGTGCAGGCTGTTGGCCGCGTCGATGGGCAGCGCACCACCGGAGGAGAACACGCGCTTGACGCTGCTCAAGGCCGCCCAGTCGAGGTTATCGCCCATGCGTTTGAGCAGGGCCGGGCTGGCCACCCAGGCAAAATGCGGGTGCTGGCGACTGATGCGCTGCACGTCCTCGGGGAACGGCAGTTGCTGGCGCACAAAGCTGCGACCGGCGCACAGCGGCCACAGCACCCGGAACAGCAGGCCATAGATATGCTGGGTGGCGACGCTGCCGATGATGCACGCCTGGCCCAGGTCGGCGCCCCACAAGGCTTCCAGGGCCCGCACCTCGTTGGCCAGTTGGCGCAGGGTCTTGTCGATGCGCTTGGGCTCGCCGCTGGAGCCGGAGGTACACAGGCCCAAATGGCAGGCGTCCAGGTCCAGGGCGGCGGCGGCCAGCGGCGGTTGGTAGAGCGCATCCAGGTCGCCCGCTTCGGTCAGCCAGGCGTCAACATCAGCGGCCCAGCGTTGGCGCGTCTGGGGTTGCAGGTCGGCTGGCAGCAACACGCTGACCCCGGCCTGCCAGGCGCCCAGCAAGGCAATCGCCAGCTCGCCGGCGTCGTTCAAGTGCACCGCCAGGCGCTGGATGCCGCGGGCTTGCAGGCCGGCCGCCAGGCTCAGGGCCCGTTCGCACAGCTGTGCGTGGTTCATCGCAGGTTCGGTGGTGACCGAACGCAGTTCCACAGGCTCAAGCAACAGATGCTCAAGATTGACCCAATTCATACGCGGCCTCGAACCCTTTGTCGTACCAGCCATTCCACGGCAAACAACAGGCCCATCAAGCCATAGGCGATCAGGCCGTTGTACAACATCCACCAGCTCAGCGGTGCCCACAGGGTGAGCGCGGCGGCGAGCAGGCCGTTACACAAAAAAAACACACTCCATACCACGGTGACCTGGCGCGTGTACGCAATAGCCTTTTGCGGCAGATGCGGGTCACTCAGGCGCGCCAGGCGCTCGACCATCGGCGGGCCGTATTTCAGGCTCAGGCCGAACAGCGCGAGCATGAAGGTGCTGACCAGGCTCGGGTACCAGCGCAGCAGTTGCGGGTTGTCGAACCAGGCCAGCAGCAGGCAAAACACCACCGCGACAAAGGCCATCCAGCCACTGCCGGGGCGCCGTGCGCGGGTCAGCGCGCGCAACAGCCACAGGCAGGCCAGCAGCAGGCCGAATTGCCAGGGCGCGAAATGCTCCGTGCCGTAATACACCGCAAAAGGATACAGCAGCCCTACCAGCAACAGGCCAAGGCCGATCAGCCGGCTCATGCGGCCGGTTGGACCAGACGGTAGACCGCCTCGACCACGTCATTGACCGTACGCACGGCCTTGAACTCTTCGGCGGCGATTTTCTTGCCGGTCTGGCGCTTGATATGGTCGATCAGGTCCACCGCATCGATGCTGTCGATTTCCAGGTCCTGGTACAGGTTGGCGTCGAGGGTGACCCGCTCCGGCTCCAGTTCAAACAGTTCCACCAGGGCGTCGCGCAGGGTGTTGAAGATATCGTCACGAGTTTGCATGGTCGGGTCTCAAGCTGCCTGTCTGGCCGTGACGAACGCCGCAAGGCTGGCCACGTTGATAAAGTGATTGCGGGTGTCCTTGGCGTCGGCATCGATCTTGATACCGTACTTTTTCTGGATCGCCAGGCCCAATTCCAGGGCATCTACCGAATCCAGGCCCAGGCCTTCGCCGAACAGGGTTTGCTCGCTGCCGATGTCGCTGGCGTCGATGTCTTCCAGGCCCAGGGCCTCGATGATCAGGGTTTTAATGTCGTGCTCAAGGCTGTTGGGGTTGCTCATCTTCGGCGAGCTCCTTAATGAAATAGTGATGCAGGTAATCGTTGAGCTTGCGTGAGGCCTGGGGTGCGGGCCCTTGTGAGGCAAACACCTGTGGGTCTATATCGGC
This sequence comes from Pseudomonas sp. DTU12.1, assembly GCF_009873475.1. Lineage (NCBI taxonomy): Bacteria > Pseudomonadati > Pseudomonadota > Gammaproteobacteria > Pseudomonadales > Pseudomonadaceae > Pseudomonas > Pseudomonas sp. DTU12.1. The sequence continues at coordinate 682,835 of NZ_CP045254.1, forward strand.
CCCCACCTGCAAACTGAAGTGAAAGCGGCGGTTGGGGATGCGATACCAGGGCTCGGCCTTGGTCAGCGTGGTCGGGCTGACCTTGAGCACCACGGGGGTGATGATTGTCGCACCGCGCAGGGCGATGGCGGCGGCCCCGCGATGAAAGGCCGGCGGCGCGCCTGGCACGGTGCGGGTGCCTTCGGGGAAGATGATCAGGGTCTGGCCGCCACGCAGGGCGCCTGCGGCGGCATCGAGCATGTCGATGCTGCCGTCGTTGCTGATATAGCCGGCATCGCTCACCGGGCCCCGGGTGAAGGGGTTTTGCCACAGGCTTTGCTTGACCACGCAATTGGCCTGGCGCACCAGGCCGATCAGCACCACCACATCGATCAGCGACGGGTGATTGGCGATGATCATCTGCCCGGGGCGCCCGAGTTTTTCGGCGCCTTCGACGCTGTAGGTCAGAATGCCGGCGCGGTACATCATGTTGATAAAGAACCAGAACAACCGCCCGATGGTCAGGCGCGCGCGACGTTGGTGTTGCTGGGCGTCCCCCGGCAGGCAGCTGAGCAGTGGAAACACCAGCAGGCGCAGGCACAAGCCGCCCAGGCCGAACAGCACGAAGCTGGCCGCCGTGGCGAACAGGCGCCAGTAGTAGGCGTCCCGGGGCTTGTCGGTCAGGGTTTGCGTTGCCAGTTCCATACTCGGTTCTTCCAGGCATGTTGGCAGGCACCTTGCTCGTTGAGCAGGGTGCGCAGCAGGTTCAGGGCGTGGGGCCACTGGGTCTCGGTGGGTTGGACCGTTGCGGTGTGCAGCGCCAGTTGCCATTCGTCGCCTGGGGTCAGCAGCAGGCCCAGGGCATAGGGGAACGGCACATCATTGATCCAGCGCGTGTAGGCCGGGGGTGGCTGTTCTTCGGTAATCACCAGCAGCACGGCCGGCGCGCCTTCGTTTAGCAGGGCCGCCGCTTCGAGCATGCCGTGCTCCAGGCCGTCGCCTGCCGCTGCCAGGGCGGTCATTTCGCTGGTTTCATTGCGCAGGATCGACCATAGGCCAATCACCGCATTGTGTACCGACAGGCTGAACTGGGTGGGCGACAGGGGCTGGTCATTGGCCAGGTCGCTGAGGATATCCAGGGTGCGGGGGGTTTCGCCATGACGTGAAACAAACACCAGCGGCAGGTCCTGCAGGCCTTCTGCCAAGGGCCAGCCGACGCTGAAGGCCATCCGGGCCAGGCGGCTCAGGCGCCGGCGCTGCATGGCCGGCAGGAACGACACATCGGGCGCGGCATCGCTTTGGGCCAGCAACGTCGGGGCCTGGCACCAGTCGCGCCAGGCATCCACGCTGTCGAGCCCAGGGGCCCAGGCGCGCCATTGGGCGATGTTGAAATTGATCACTGAGAAGATTTCCCGCCCCTGCGGGCTTCCTTGTGCTGCAGTTTGCCCCGCAATGGCGGGACATGGCGCGATGGCCGAGTGGCGCGCATTATCCCGGTGCGGTGGGGTTCTAGCAAACTTTGGTAAAGAATTGTTCACGAGATATTACAAAGTCAGCGAAATGAATCATCGATTCTCCGCCAATGGCTGTAGGTGTTTGGTGTCAGGCAGGTCTGTGTTGGTTGGCGTAATACGAGATAGTTATGCGGGATCGATCCTCTGATGCTGTAGTACATGCTTGATCAAGGTAGCGAGCGGGCGCTTTTGCCCTCTACACTCGGGCATTCATTGATACACGGAGGTTTTTCCATGCGGCGCGTGGTGTTCAATCAAAAAGGCGGCGTTGGCAAATCCAGCATCGCCTGCAACCTGGCGGCGGTCAGCGCTAGCGAAGGCTATCGAACCCTGTTGGTGGACCTCGATGCACAGGCCAACTCGACCCAGTACCTGACGGGGCTGACGGGTGACGATATCCCCATGGGCATTGCCGATTTCTTCAAGCAGACCCTGTCATCCGGGCCGTTTTCGAAGAAAAACCAGGTGGATATCTACGAAACCCCATTCGACAACCTGCACGTCATCACCGCCACCGCGGAACTGGCGGACCTGCAGCCCAAGCTTGAGGCCAAGCACAAGATCAACAAGCTGCGAAAACTGCTTGATGAATTGGCCGAGGATTACGACCGGATTTACCTGGATACGCCGCCGGCCCTGAACTTTTATGCGGTTTCCGCGCTGATTGCAGCTGATCGCGTATTGATCCCGTTCGATTGCGATAGTTTTTCGCGTCAGGCGCTGTACGGCCTGCTGGCGGAAATCGAAGAGCTCAAGGACGACCACAACGGAGGCCTGGAAGTGGAAGGCATCGTGGTCAACCAGTTCCAGGCCCGGGCGAGCCTGCCGCAGCAGATGCTCGACGAGTTGATTGCCGAAGGCCTGCCGGTGTTGCCGGTGTACCTGGCCAGTTCCGTGCGCATGCGCGAGTCCCACCAGGAAAGCAAACCGCTGATCCACCTCGACCCGCGCCACAAACTGACCCGACAGTTCGTGGAGCTGCACAACCTGCTGGAAAACACCTGATCTGAAGGGTGAACACGGTCTATGTGGGAGCTGGCTTGCCTGCGATGACGGTGTGCCAGCTTGCATATCCATCAAGCTGCCCCTCGCCATCGCGGCATAGGTATCTACACAACTTTCAGAAACTGACGAACTCCCCTGTGGCGAGCGGGCTTGCCCCGCGCTGGGCTGCGAAGCAGCCCCAAAACCAGCCGCTGCGGTGTATCTGGTACAACGTATTCGTCTTATTGGGGCTGCTTCGCAGCCCAGCGCGGGGCAAGCCCGCTCGCCACAACTGCGCTATCTGTCTGGATTTAGGTGTTGCTGCAAAGTTGTGTAGATACCTATGGCCATCGCGGGCAAGCCCGCTCCTACAGGGTTACACCCCTTGGCTGCGCAACCAGCTCATCAATTGCGGTAACGCAAACGCCCCGCTCTGGCGTGCCACTTCCCGGCCATTCTTGAACAGGATCAGGCTGGGAATCGAGCGAATCCCCAATTGCGCCGAAAGCTGCTGGTTGGCCTCACTATCGAGCTTGGCCAGCCGGCACTTGCCCGCCAACTGCCCGGCCGCCTGTTCAAACACCGGCGCAAACGATTTGCACGGCCCGCACCACTCTGCCCACACATCCACCAGCAGCGGCAAGTCGCCCTTGATCTGGCTGGAATAGTCGCCCTGTTTCAGTTCAAACGGTTTGCTCAGCAACACCGGCTGCTTGCATCGCCCGCACTTTGGGGCATCGCCCATGCGTTCGTGGGGGATGCGGTTGAGGCCATTGCAATGAGGGCAGGGGATTACCAGGGGATCGGACATGGTGGGATTCCGTTGAAGTTGCCAATGAACTCTATTTGGAGCCAAGACCGAAATTATCAAGGCTCGGCGGTGGCGACGCATGTGTTCACATTTTTGCCTGTGCGCACGTTTGGCCGCCTACCTAGGCTACGTATGCAAGTTTGAGATTGTGCCGCTGGTCTGCTGAGCACCTATCGCATATTGCGATAATTTGATGCCGAGACTAACCCCCATAGCAAGATGCGATAAGGATATTGCATGCGAGTAATCAGTGTGAGACCCATTCGAAATGCCAAGGGCAAGTGGAAGGAGTGACAGGAAAATGAGCGTATTGATTGAGCAGGCTGTTGAGCACTGGGAATTTGTGTCACCGCTGTTGCGCAAGCCCAAAAGCGAGGCTGACTACGATGTGCTGGTCGAGGCCCTCGACGAATTGCTGGATATTGTCGGGGACGACGAAACCCACCCCCTGATGGGGTTGGTGGATATTATCGGCGACTGGGTCGAGGCCTACGATCTGGAGCATTGGCCGATACCCGAGGTGAGTGGTGTCGAAGTGTTGCGGTCAATGATGCAGGAGCACGGTTTGACCCAGAGTGATTTACCGGGCGTAGGTCCTCAATCGGTGGTCTCTGAAATTCTCAGTGGCAAGCGCCAGCTCAACGTGCGACAGATTCGTTGGCTGGCAGAGCACTTTAAAGTGCCTGTGGATATGTTCATCTGAAAAGAGCTATGACGAACAACTGATCTCCAAATGCTTGCCCCAATCGGGGGGCCGCTGGGCGTACTGCTCCATCCCTGCCTGTTCTTCAAATGGCTTGCTCAACACCTCATGCAGCCTGTGCACTTCGCTGTAGTCGCCGGACTCGGCGGCGGTGATGGCGTTTTGTGCAAGGTAGTTGCGCAGGATGTACAGCGGGTTCACTGCGTGCATCCGCTCGCGGCGTTCTGCTTGGGGGCTGTTGCCATCGCGCTCGACACGGGCTTTATATAGGTCTGCCCAGGTATCGAACCCATTGAGGTCAACAAAGTCATCGCGCAACTGCGCCACGGCCAGTGCGGCGGGCTCATCCCCCAGGCGGCGGAAGAACAAAGTGTAGTCCACGCCGCTGTTTTGCATCAGTTGCAGCAAGCGCTCTACCAGTTTCTGGTCGTCGTCTTCGGCAGTGGTCAGGCCCAGGCGGCGGCGCATCAGGTCCAGGTAGTGGGCCTGGTAGAGCGGCAGGTACAGGCCCAGGGTTTCGCGCAGGGCTTCAACGCTGATATACGGCGTCAATGCCTGGGCCAGGGCACTGAGGTTCCACTGGCCGATCGGTACCTGATTGCTGAAGGAATAGCGGCCTTCATGATCGGAGTGGTTGCAGATGAAATGGGCGTCGAAGTCATCGAGGAAGGCAAACGGCCCGAAGTCGAAGGTAATACCCAGGATCGACATGTTGTCGGTGTTCATCACCCCATGGCAAAAGCCATAAGCCTGCCACTTGGCGATCAGCTCGGCGTTGCGCTCGACAATCTCGCGGAACATCGCCAGGTACGGCTCGGGTTGCTCCTGGCATTCGGGGAAGTGCAACTTCAGCACGTGTTCGGCCAGTTGCTGGTGCAACTCGGTTTTCTGGGTGTAGTAGAAGTACTCGAAGTGCCCAAAGCGGATATGGCTCGGCGCCAGGCGCAGGACCATGGCAGCACGTTCCTGTTTTTCGCGCCATACCGGGGTGTCGGAGCCGATCACGCACAGGGCACGGCTGCTGGGGATGCCCAGGGCGTGCAAGGCTTCGGAGGCGAGAAACTCGCGGATCGAAGAGCGCAGTACCGCGCGGCCATCACCCATGCGTGAGTAAGGCGTTTGCCCCGCGCCCTTGAGGTGCAAGTCCCAGTGTTCGCCGGCCGCGTTATATACCTCGCCCAGCAGCAAGCCGCGACCATCCCCCAGTTGTGGGTTGTAGGAGCCAAACTGATGCCCCGAATAGACCATCGCCCGTGGTTCGGCCTCGGCCCACAGCTTGTGGCCACCGAACAGTTCGGCGAACACCGGTGTCTGGGCGACGGCCGGGTCGAGATCAAGCAGGGCCATGGCGGCACTGCTCGCCACCACCAGCCGTGGCGCGTCGATGGGCTCGGGCAGTACGTGGGTTGAGAAACCATCGCCCAGGCGGGCGAAGCGGTTGTCGAAGGTCAGGTCGTCGAGGGCTTTCACCGGCCATCTCCAGCAGAATGTCCGAGCATTCTGCTGGGGATAAAGCGGTTAGTCGAGTTTGGTCGGCGGCGTGGGTTGTGGCGAGCCGTCATTGGCCGGCTTGCTCAGGGGTTCGATTTCCACCAGTTTGTATTCCTGGCCGTGCAGGTTCTTCAGGTAAACCTCCATCTGCCGGAACGAAATATTGATGCTCTGTTTCTTGAACTCACGATTGATGAAGCGGTTGACCTCATCGATCACCGGGTTACGGTCGCCCAGATCGCGCACATGCATGCGCAATTCGTGGTCGAGGGTACTTTCGCCGAAGTTGAGGAAGTACACGTGGGGTTCCGGGTCTTTCAGGACGCGCGGGTTATCCCTGGCGGCCTTGAGCAACAATTCCTTCACCAGGTCCAGATCGGAGCCGTAGTCCACGCCGAGCTTGAGGGTGACCCGGGTGATGGTGTCGGTCAGCGACCAGTTGATCAGTTGCCCGGTGATAAAGGTTTTGTTCGGGACAATGATGTCCTTGCGGTCAAAGTCGGTGATGGTGGTGGCGCGGATGCGGATCTTGCTCACCGTGCCCGACAGGTTGCCGATGGTGATGGTGTCGCCGATGCGTACCGGGCGCTCGAACAGGATCATGATGCCGGAGATAAAGTTGGCAAAGATCTCCTGCATACCGAAGCCCAGGCCCACCGACAGTGCGGCCACCAGCCATTGCAGCTTGTCCCAGCTCACCCCGAGGGTCGACAGGGTCGACACAAAACCCACACCGGCAATGACATACGACAGCAAGGTGGTGGTGGCATAGGCGCTGCCCTGGGCCAGGTCCAGCTTCGACAGCACCAGCACTTCCAGCAGCCCCGGCAGGTTGCGCGCCAGGGCAAAGGTGATACCGATGATGATCAGCGCGCCGAGCATGTCGCCGATGCTGATGGGCACCATGCTGATATTGGCGCCGGTACCGCTGGTGTATTCGTAGAGGGTGACGTTGTCCAGGTAGGAGAACACCGAGATCAGGTCGGACCAGACCCAGTACAGCGCCGCGATAAAACCGCCGAGCAAGGCCAGGCGAATCAGGCGCATGGATTGTTCGTTGACCTGCTCGATATCCAGGGTCGGTTCCTCGATCACCACTTCGCCGTCGCCGGCTTCCTTGGCGGCCTGGCGCTTGGCCAGTGCGCGGGAGTAGGCCAGGCGCCGTGCGGCAACGCCCAGGCCACGGACGAAGGTGGCTTCGATCACCAGCCAGAACATCAGCAGGTACAGGGTGTTGATCAGGCGGTCGCTGAGTTTGAGCGCGGTGTAGTAGTAGCCAAAGCACACGGCAATAAACAGCGCGATGGGCAGCGCGGTAAACGCGACGCCGACGACCTTGCGAAACAGTGAGGCTTTTTCATGGGTCGGGCTGTTGAGCAGCAGGCGGCTGAGCAGCCAGGCCATCAGCCCATAACAGGTGAGGACCACGGCGATACCCAGCACATCATCGGCCAGGGCTGCCGGTTGATGCTCGGCGATGGACACCACGGCCACCAGCGCCAACACCACCAGCCCCAGTTTGCGGATCCAGCCCTGGAGGAATTCGACCTGGGGTTTTTCCCAGCGGAAATGCAATTCGGCCACGCCACCCGGCGCGAGGATCCGGTAGGCGGTGTAGAACACCAGCCACGCCTGGGCGATCTGCACCAGGGCCATGCCCAGGTTGGCGTTCTGCCCACGCGCATCGATTTGCAGGGCATAGCCGCACAGCGCCAGGCCGAGGGTCACGGGCAAGGCCAGCAGGATATTCACCAGGATCGCGACCGGGGTGTGCCACTGGCTGTCACGCTTGAAGTGACCGATATCCATGTGGATTTTCTTCAGCCGGTCATACAGGTTGCTGCGCCGCCACAACAGTGCGCCGATCAGCAGCAGCAGGGGCAAAAACAGCAACGGGCGCTGGGCCAGGCCGTCGTACAGTTCGCTGAGGCTGGAGGCCCAGGGCAGGGTGTCGACCTGTTTGCTCAGGCGGTTGGGCACGCCTTCGAGCCATTCGACGTCCAGCGGTTTGTTGCTGGGGATCCAGAACATCTGTTCGTCGAGGGTCGCGCGCAGGCTGGCGGCGGTGCTGAGCAGTTGCTTCTGGTTCAGTTGCAGGGTGATGGATTCGTTGAGCAGTGAGCTCAGTTCCCGGCTCAGGCGTTCGAGCAAGTCGCTGCGGGTCACGGCCAGTTCCAGCAGGGTGCGGCGCAGCTGTGGCGTGACCTGGTCCTGTGGCTGGTCGGCCAGCAGGTTGTCGACGTAGGCGCTCGGTGAACTGATCAGCTCGCGCTGCTGGTTGACCTCGAATTGGTACAGGCGAATGTTGGCGATATCGTCGGCCAGGTCGCGATCGACTTTCAGGCGCGGCAAGGCCTGCTTCTGTTTATAGAGGATTTTCGACAGCAGCAGGCTGCCCTTGAGCACGTTGATCTGCTCGTCCAGGGCCGAATCGCTCTGGGTCACATTGTCCAGCAACTGTTTGGTTTGCAGGTTCTGCTGGGTCAGCTCATTGAGCCGGTCAGTGCTTTTGAGCAGGTAGTCGGACAGCTTCAGGTTGGCTGCGCTTTCCGTGGCCAGCAGGCTGCTGCCGCCGGCCTTCTGTGCCTCGATGGACTGCTGGGTCACAGTCTCCTGGGACTGGGCCAGGCGTTTCTGGTTGATCAGGGTTTGCAGGTCCTGGATTTCCTGCTCCAGGCGCGCGGTTTTTTCCACCGCCAGGTCATGCTGGCTGTTGCCCAGGTCTTGCAGTTGGCTGTTGCCGGCCAGTTCCTGGCGGCGCAGCGGGATCAAGGCGTTGAGCGCCGCCAGTTCGGCGTTCAGCAGGTTTCGCTGGTCGCCATTTAGCGGTTTGCCATTGTCCTTGCCGGCCTTGAGGATGCTGTTGATCTGCTGGATGCGCGTCTGGCTGTTGCTGATTTCGGTCTGGGCGCGCTCGGGGCGGGTCTGGGCAGCGATGCTCAGGCTGTTGGCGTCGGCCAACTCTTTTTGCAGGTCGCCTTGCTGGGTGCTGCGCTGCACCAGCAGTTGTTCGAGCTGCGGCACCGGCAGGCTGGCGTAGCGTTGGGCCACCGGGACAACCTTGGTGCCCTTGAGCCGGGCCAGTTCACGGGCGTTTTCCGTGGTCTGGCGGGGTGCATCTTGCAATTGGCGCTTGAGATCGCTCAGGCGTTGCTCGTAGTCCTGCTTGTTGCCCAGCAACGTCAGGGTCTGCTGCAAAACGTTCTGCAGCGCCTTCATGTCGGCGTCGGGCAGTTTGCGGTCCGGCAGCTTGTCCAGGGTCTGTTGCACACTCTCGATGCTTGGCGGGTCGGCGGCGAATACGGGGCTGACGCAGAGACTCAGGCCCAGCAAGGCAGTGGCTAAAAAAGTGCGCAGGATTGTCATAGAGACCGGTCGAACAAGATGAAGAATAGGGGGCGTGCTGATGGCCATTGGCACACCGTCGCCCCGCAGTTTAGAGGAAGAGTCCGGGGGCCGGGCGACTTCCTTCGGGGAATCTGACGCCGACTTTGCCGATCTTGTTCCCGTCCATCACGGCGACTGTCCAAATGGTGTTGTTCCACTCCACCTGGTCGCCGACGATGGGGGCGCCACCGACCTTTTGCGTGATGAACTGGCCCAGGGGCATATCCGGATCGATACCGTCGAGCTTGAGCCCGTACAGCGCCGACACCGCGCCCAGTTGCGCGTCGCCTTCGAGCACGAAGTCGCCGAAGAAGCGCAGGTCCAGGCCCCGTTGCGGTGCCTGGCTGAACAGTTTGCCGAGGGCCGCGAGGTTATGCTCATGGCCTATCACGCACAGCAGGTCGTCGGCCTCCAACACCGTACTACCCGACGGATGGAGCAGTTGCTGGCCGCGAAACAGCGCGGCGATGCGCGTGCCTTCGGGCATTTTCAGCTCGCGCAGGGCGGCGCCGATGCACCACTTTTCGGCGCCCAGGCGGTAGACGAACAGCTCCCACTCGCTGGTGACGTGCACTTCCAGGGCGGCCCGGGAAATCGGCGCGGGCTCGGGCGGTACCGTCACTTTCAAAAGCTTGGCCACCCACGGCAGGCTGGTGCCCTGCACCAGCAACGACACCAGCACGATAAAGAACGCCAGGTTGAAATACAGCTGGGCGTGGGGCAGGCCGGCCATCAGCGGGAACACCGCAAGAATGATCGGTACCGCGCCGCGCAGGCCGACCCAGGCGATAAATACTTTTTCGCGGCCGTGGAAGGCCTTGAACGGCAGCAGGCCAACCGCCACTGACAGCGGCCGGGCAAACAGGATCATCCACAGCGCCAGGCCCAGGGCCGGCAGGGCGATGGGCAGCAGGTCGTGGGGCGTGACCAGCAGGCCCAGCACCAGGAACATGCCGATCTGCGCCAGCCAGGCCATGCCGTCGAGCATATGCAGGATGCCGTGGCGGCTGCGCACCGGACGGTTGCCGATCACCAGGCCGCACAGGTACACGGCGAGGAAGCCGCTGCCGTGCAGGGCATTGGTCAGGGCAAACACGAACAGGCCACCGGCGATCACCAGGATCGGGTACAGGCCGTTGGCCAGGTTGATCCGGTTGACCAGTTGCAGCATCAGCCAGCCGCCGCCCAGGCCGATAATGCCGCCGATGCCGAATTCGCGGATCAGGTGGGTCAACAGGCTCCAGTGCAGGCCGGTCTGGCCGCTGGCGAGCATGTCGATCAGGGTTACGGTGAGGAACACCGCCATTGGGTCGTTGCTGCCGGATTCGATTTCCAGGCTGGCGCTTACCCGTTCGTTCAGGCCCTTGCCGCCCAGCAGCGAGAACACGGCGGCGGCATCGGTGGAGCCGACGATGGCTCCGATCAGCAGGCCCTGGATGATATTGAGGTCAAACAGCCAGGCCGCCGCCATACCGGTGAGGCCGGTGGTTATCAACACCCCCACGGTCGCCAGCGACAGGGCTGGCCACAGTGCCACGCGAAAACTCGCGACCCGTGTGCGCAAGCCGCCATCGAGCAGGATCACTGCCAATGCCAGGTTGCCCACCAGGTACGCGGTCGGGTAGTTATCGAAAATGATCCCGCCGCCATCGACGCCGGCGATCATGCCCACGGCCAGGATGATCACCAGGATCGGGATGCCCAGGCGGGACGAAAGAGAACTCACCAGAATGCTCGCACTTACCAGCAACGCGCCGATCAAGAACAGGCTGTTGATGGTCGTCGCATTCAAAGGCAGTACTCCGGAAATAAGGCGAGGCGCAGTCTGACCATGCAGTCTGCGTGCCAGCGATTCTAACCTGTTGAATTGCTGCGCTGTCAAAAAGCTTTTGTAGGAGCTGGCTTGCCTGCGATGGCAGCGCCTCGGTGAATCAGGCTCACCGCGGCGCTGCCATCGCAGGCAAGCCAGCTCCTACAGGGGGTGACTGTATTTCAGAGGCGGAAACGCCCCACCATCCCATTCAAATCCACCGCCAGGCGCGACAACTCGCTGCTGGCCGCACTGGTCTGGCTGGCGCCTGTGGCCGATTGCACCGACAAGTCGCGGATGTTCACCAGGTTGCGGTCCACTTCCCGCGCGACTTGTGCCTGCTCTTCGGCGGCGCTGGCGATCACCAGGTTGCGCTCGTTGATCTCGATGATCGCGCTATTGATGGTATCCAGGGACATCCCTGCGCCTTTGGCGATATTGAGTGTGGATTCGGCGCGCTCGGTGCTGTTGCGCATCGAGTCCACCGCCTGTTCGGTACCGGCCTGGATACTGCCGATCATCCGTTCGATCTCACTGGTCGATTGCTGGGTGCGATGGGCCAGGGCCCGCACTTCATCGGCCACCACCGCAAAACCACGCCCGGCTTCCCCGGCACGCGCAGCCTCGATGGCGGCGTTCAGGGCCAGCAGGTTGGTCTGGTCGGCCAGGCCGCGAATCACGTCGAGCACCTTGCCGATATCCCGCGACTCTTCGGCCAGCGCGCCGATCAGCGTGGCGGTGCCCTGCACATCGCCGCTCATGCGCTCGATGGCGCTGACGGTTTCCTGCACCAGGTCGCGACCATCACCCGCCGAGGCCGTGGCGTTTTTCGAGGCTTCGGAGGTGCTGACCGCATTGCGCGCGACTTCTTCAACGGCGCTGGTCATTTCGTTGACGGCGGTGGCCGCCTGTTCGATCTCGTTGTTCTGCTGGGTCAGGCCACGGGCGCTTTCGTCGGTGACGGCGTTCAGCTCTTCGGCAGCGGAGGCCAGTTGGGTGGCCGAACCAGAAATGCGCTGCAGGGTGTCGCGCAATTTCTCCTGCATTTTATTCATTGCGCGCAACAGGCGGCCGGCTTCGTCATCGCCATCGACCTTGATCGACTGGGTCAGGTTGCCCTCGGCAATGTGCTCGGCGGCTTCCAGGGCTTGGGCGATGGGCAGGGTGATGCTGCGGGTCAGCAGCCAGGCAAACAGCACGGTCAGTGCGGTGGCCAGCACCAGCAGGGCCACCACCAGGTCAAAGGCCGAGTCATATTGATCGGCAGCCTTTTGGTTGGTGGCATTGGCCATGCTGTTGTTGAGGTCCAGCAGGCGCGTGAGGGCCGCGTTGATCTGCTCGGAGTTGCTCAGCAATTGCGTGTTGAGCAGGGTGCGCAGTTCTTCTATCTGGTTGCTGCGCGACAGGCTCTTCATCCGCTCTTCAATCTGGTGGTACTGGCCCAGCAGGCGTACGTACTCGTCGTACGCCGAGCGTTCCTCACGGCTTTCGATCAGCTTTTCATAAGTGCCCTGGGCCGTACGAATCTGCTGGTTGCGCAGTTCAAAGGCTTCCAGGGTCTTCTGTTGTACGTCTGGCTCGCGGTTGGTCAGCAGGCGATAAGACAGCACGCGCAGGCGCAGGGTCAGTTGGGTAAAGTCCTCGAGGGCGCGAATGCTCGGCACGCTGCTCTGGGTGATGTCTTCGGCGGCCCCACGGATCTTGCTCATCTGGTTCAGCGCAAAAATACCGAGAAACAACATCAGCGCACCAATGCACGCGAAGCCGAGAAACGCGCGCGGCGCGATATTCATATTACGAAGAGACATGAGTGGTCCTGGGAGAGGCGCGATCCGTGCGGCTTTGAGGCGGGGTAAGCATGACCTATCGGACATGCGACCAAAGTCTTGAGGGGCTGTGCGCTTTTGTCGCACCCGGCACGGATTGGCAGGGATTCAGGAACCAGATGGCGTAAATGCAGTCACTAAGGCTCCACAGCGTGGCCTGACCCGTGAAATCAGGGCTGCGCGCCAGGATAACCCTGGCTTCCACGGTGAATTTTCTTTATCGTCACCGCCCTTTGAAAAAGCCCGAGAATTCAAAATGTTAGAAACATCCCTCAGCCAACTGGAACAACTGGTCAGTGACCTGGTGCAGCAGAATCAAGCATTGCTGGGTACCAACGAATCCCTCAAGGCGGAACTGGCCCGCGCCAAGGATGAGAACGACAGCCTGCAACTGAACCTGATGGAACAGGAAGAAAAGCAGGGCGCCACCGCCGCCCGTATCCAGGCGTTGGTTGAGCGTGTGAGCGCAGGTCCTGTGAGCGCATGAGTGAAGGGATAAAGGTCGTTTCGATTCTCGGTGAGGATTACTCGATCAAGGCACCGGACGGGGAAGACAACACCCTGCTCAAAGCCGTGACCATGCTCAAGGCGTCATTGGCAACCACCAAGCAGAAGTACCCGACCCTGATCGGCGACAAACTGCTGGTGCTGGCGGCGCTGAATCTATGTGCCGAACAGATCGACATGCAGCAGCGTCACCAGCAGGAACTCGACCGTTACCAAGAGCAAGTCAGCGCCACGGTCGATGTGATTTCCAAGGCCATCGGCCAGCCCTGATCAGAACCATTCATCCTGCATGGTCAGGCACGTATCGTCCCGTGCCTGCAGGATCGACAGTTCATGATGGCAGCCCGGTACCTCCCAGGTCAGGAAGTACCGGGCCGCTTGCAGCTTGCCCTTATAGAAGGCCACATCCGCTACATTGCCTTTGGCCAAGCCTTCTTCGGCGCGGATCGCCTGTTCCAGCCAGCGCCAGCCAATCACCGTATGCCCAAATACTTTCAGGTACAGCGCCGAGTTCGCCAGGCTGCTGTTGACCTTGCCCTGGGCGAGATCCGTCAACAGCCCCAGGGTCACGCTTTGCAGGCGCGCCACCAACTGTTCCAGCGGCTCGCGCATGGCCGTGAGTGACGGATACTCCTGGGCCCGTGCGCCGGTCTCAGCGATCAGGCGAACCAACTGCTTCAAACCCGCGCCGCCGTTTTGCGCGAGCTTGCGCCCCAGCAGGTCCAGGGACTGGATGCCGTGGGTGCCCTCGTGGATCGGGTTCAGGCGGTTGTCGCGGTAGTACTGCTCTACCGGGTATTCACGGGTGTAGCCGTGGCCGCCGAGGATCTGGATCGCCAGTTCATTGGCCTTCAGGCAGAACTCCGAGGGCCAGGACTTGACGATCGGGGTCAGCAGGTCGAGTAACTCATGGGCCTGCTTGCGCCCGGCCTCACTGTCCAGGGTCGTGGTGTCATCGAACAACCGTGCCGCGTACAGGCCCAGGTCGAAGGCACCTTCCACATAGGCTTTTTGCGTGAGCAGCATGCGCTTGATATCGGCGTGCTGGATGATCGACACCGGTGCGGTGTTCGGGTCCTTGCTGTCGGGCAGGCGACCTTGCGGGCGTTCCCGGGCGTACTCCAGGGAGTACAGGTAACCGGCGTAGCCCAGCATCACCGCGCCCATGCCGACGCCAATCCGCGCTTCGTTCATCATCTGGAACATGCAAGCCAGGCCCTGGTGTGGCTTGCCCACCTGATAGCCGACACACTCGCCGTTATCGCCGAAGTTCAACGCCGTGGAGGTGGTGCCGCGCCAGCCCATCTTGTGGAACAACCCGGCCAGCAACACATCGTTGCGCGGGCCCAGGCTGCCGTCATCGTTGACCAGGAACTTGGGCACGATAAACAGCGAAATGCCCTTCACCCCGGCCGGTGCGTCCGGCAGTTTGGCCAAGACCATATGCACGATGTTTTCCGACAGCGGATGATCGCCGCCGGAGATAAAGATCTTGTTGCCCTTGAGCCGGTACGTGCCATCCGCCGCTGGCTCGGCGCGGGTGCGAATGTCCGACAGCGACGAGCCGGCATGGGGCTCGGTCAAGGCCATGGTGCCGAAGAATCGGCCTTCGATCATCGGTTGCAGAAAGCGTTGTTTCTGCTCCTCGGTGCCAAAACTCTCGATCAGATTGGCCGCGCCCATGGTCAGGAAAGGGTAGGAGGTAGAGGCCGCATTGGCTGACTGAAAGTGCGCAAAGCAGGCCTGGGACAGCAGCGTCGGCAGTTGCATGCCACCGGCTTCGAAACTGCGGGCAGCATTGAGAAAGCCCGCTTCGAGAAAGGCATCGACGGCAGGTTTCACTTCCGGGATCAGGATCGCCTGACCGTCTTCGTAGCGCGGTTCGTTCTCGTCACCCTTGCGGTTGTGCGGTGCGAAGTACTTTTCGGCGATGCTGCGCGCAGTGCCAATCGCAGCGTCGAAGGTTTCGCGATTATGTTCGGCAAACCGCTCGCGCTGGGTCAGGCCCTCGGCATCGAGGACTTCATACAGCTCGAAAGCCAGATTGCGGGAACTGAGGAGCGTCTCGGACATGGCGGCTTACCTATGTGGGAATAGGCCGCAGTCTAAGTGCGCGAATAGAGGCGCGATAGCAAGATTGATCTGGGTGATGGAGCAGCAAAACACAACGTAAAGGTCTGACGCGGTCAATGTAGGAGCTGGCTTGCCTGCGATGGCGGAGTGTCAACCAAGCAAATAGTGCCTGGCCCACCGCCATCGCAGGCAAGCCAGCTCCTACATTTATCCGGTTTCGACAGATGCAATGCAGTGGGGCACCCATTGCAGGTGCCCCACTTTGGCAGTGATCAGCCGATCGTCATCAAGCTCGCGTTACCGCCAGCCGCAGCGGTGTTGACGCTCAACGCGCGCTCGATCACCAAACGCTCCAGCGCAATGTTGGTTTCGCCCGAAGACAGGCCATTGACCCCGACAATCGCGCCGCTGCGCTGGGCCACTTGCTGGCACACTCCACGCAGTTGGTCGGAATCGCCATGGTGCAGGACCGCATCGAAGATCACTTCGTCCTTGGTCCAGTCGGCCACGCGCTGGATCTTCGCCTGAACTTCCTTCGGCAGCCGTGGGAACAGCGCCTTGGTCAGGTCAGATTCCGGCCACACCGCCGAGCTACCCACCGCCAGTACGGCTGTCAGTTGCGCCAGCAGATCGCCTTCCAGGTCTGCCAGGCACAGTACGTGCTCGCGGGGCAGGATGGCGTAGCTGTTGCGTTCGCCAGTCGGGCCGGCCAGCAGGCGGGTGACACCGCTTTGCGATTGCGCGGCAAACTGGCTGCACAGCACGCTCAGGTCGCTGAACTTATTGCTTTCGGCCCAGGTTTTCAGGGCGGTCAACGGTTGGCTCATGGCGTCACGCAGGCGTACATCCGGCGCGGCAAGTGCGTCACCACGTACGAAGGATTGCTCGATCGCATCGGTAGGACGGGTCGACAGCAGGCGGTACAGGTACAGCGGGCCACCGGCCTTCGGACCGGTACCCGACAAACCTTCGCCGCCGAATGGCTGCACGCCGACCACGGCACCGACGATGTTGCGGTTGACGTACACGTTACCGGCGTGGACGTTGTCGATCACCTTGGCGATGGTCTCGTCGATACGGGTGTGCACGCCCAGCGTCAGGCCGTAGCCCGAGGCATTGATCTGGCCGATCAACTGGTCGATTTCCTTGCGCTTGTAGCGCACCACGTGCAGTACCGGGCCGAAGATCTCCCGTTGCAGCTCGTCGAAGCTTTCCAGCTCGATCAGGGTTGGCATCACGAAGGTGCCGCGCTTGATTTCTTCGCTGTCGGCAATCGCCACCTGGTACACGGTGCGGCCTTTGTCACGCATGGCCTGGATGTGTTTCTCGATACCAGCCTTGGCTTCGGCGTCGATCACCGGGCCGATATCCACGGACAGGCGCTCCGGGTTCCCCAGGCGGCATTCCGCCATGGCACCCTTGAGCATTTCGATGACGCGGTCTGCCGAATCTTCCTGCAGGCACAGTACACGCAGGGCCGAGCAACGCTGGCCGGCACTGTCGAAGGCCGAGGAGACAACGTCGATCACCACTTGCTCGGTCAGGGCCGAGGAGTCGACGATCATCGCGTTCTGGCCACCGGTCTCGGCGATCAGCGGGATCGGGCGCCCCTGGGCATCCAGGCGACCGGCGACGTTACGCTGCAGCAGGCGCGCCACTTCAGTGGAGCCGGTGAACATCACGCCTTTGACGCGATCATCACCCACCAGGCGGGCACCCACACTTTCGCCCTGGCCCGGCAGCAGTTGCAGCACGCCTTGCGGAATACCGGCTTCCAGTAGCAGACGCACGGCTTGCGCGGCGACCAGCGGGGTTTGTTCGGCCGGCTTGGCCAGGACCGGGTTACCGGCGGCCAGTGCAGCGGCGACTTGGCCGCTGAAGATTGCCAGCGGGAAGTTCCACGGGCTGATGCACACCACTGGGCCCAGTGGGCGGTGGGCGTCGTTGGTGAAATCGTTACGCGCCTGCACGGCGTAGTAACGCAGGAAGTCCACAGCTTCACGCACTTCGGCGATGGCGTTGGCGAAGGTCTTGCCGGCTTCACGGGCCAGCAGGCCCATCAGTGGCTGGATCTCGCCTTCCATCAAGTCCGCGGCACGTTCCAGGATCGCGGCGCGTTCGGCCGGTGGAGTGGCCTGCCAGATCGGAGCGGCATTGAGGGCGCACTGGATCGCATTGTCGACGTCTTCGACGGTGGCTTCCTGGACATGGCCGACCACATCACGCAGGTCGGAGGGGTTTAGCACCGGCGCAGCGGGTTCATTGCTGGAGGCGCAACCGAGCATCGGCGCGGCTTTCCAGTTGTTGTGCGCGGTGGCCAGCAAGGCGCAGGACAGGGACGCCAGGCGGTGTTCGTTGGCCAGGTCGATACCGGCCGAGTTGGCACGCTCGCTGCCATACAGGTCACGCGGCAGCGGGATACGCGGGTGCGGCAGGCCGAAGCCGCCTTCCAGCGTCGCCATCTGCTCGATGCTGGCCACTGGATCGGCCACCAGCTCCTGGATCGAAATGGATTGGTCGGCGATGCGGTTGACGAACGAGGTATTGGCGCCGTTTTCCAGCAGGCGACGCACCAGGTAGGCCAACAGTGTTTCGTGGGTACCGACCGGAGCGTACACGCGGCATGGACGGTTCAGTTTGCCTTCGGAAACCTTGCCTACAACCTGTTCGTACAGCGGTTCACCCATGCCGTGCAGGCACTGGAACTCGTACTGGCCGGGGTAATAGTTCTGGCCGGCAATATGGTAGATGGCCGACAGAGTGTGGGCGTTGTGCGTGGCGAACTGCGGGTAGATGACTTCCGGTACCGACAGCAGCTTGCGTGCGCAGGCGATGTAGGAAACGTCGGTGTACACCTTGCGGGTGTAGACCGGGTAGCCTTCCAGGCCTTCGACCTGGGCGCGCTTGATTTCGCTGTCCCAGTACGCGCCTTTTACCAGGCGGATCATCAGGCGGTGACGGCTGCGGCGTGCCAGGTCGATCACGTAGTCGATCACGTACGGGCAGCGCTTCTGGTACGCCTGGATCACGAAACCGATGCCGTTCCAGCCGGTCAGTTGCGGCTCGAAGCACAGGCGCTCGAGCAGATCCAGGGACAGTTCCAGGCGGTCGGCTTCTTCGGCATCGATGTTCAGGCCGATGTCGTATTGCTTGGCCAGCAGGGTCAGAGACAGCAGGCGCGGGTACAGCTCGTCCATCACGCGCTCGTACTGGGCGCGGCTGTAGCGAGGGTGCAGGGCCGACAGCTTGATGGAGATGCCCGGGCCTTCATAAATCCCACGGCCATGGGAGGCTTTGCCGATGGAGTGAATAGCTTGTTCGTACGAGGCCAGGTATTTCTGGGCGTCGTGTTCGGTGAGTGCGGCTTCACCGAGCATGTCGTAGGAATAGCGGAAGCCCTTGGCTTCGAACTTGCTGGCGTTGGCCAGGGCTTCGGCGATGGTTTCGCCGGTGACGAACTGCTCGCCCATCAGGCGCATGGCCATGTCGACGCCCTTGCGGATCATCGGCTCGCCGCTCTTGCCGATGATGCGGCTCAGGGATGAGGTCAGGCCGGCCTCGTTATGGGTGGCGACCAGTTTGCCGGTCAGCAGCAGACCCCAGGTGGCCGCGTTGACGAACAGCGACGGGCTGTTGCCCAGGTGTGGATGCCAGTTGCCGGTGCTGATCTTGTCGCGGATCAGTGCGTCACGGGTGCCCTTGTCGGGGATACGCAGCAGGGCTTCGGCCAGGCACATCAGTGCCACGCCTTCCTGGGACGACAGGGAGAATTCCTGCAACAGGCCCTGGACGATACCGGCACGGCCGCCGGCGCTCTTCTGGTTGCGCAGTTTTTCGGCAATCGAGGCGGCCAGCTTGTTGGTGGCTTCGGCCATCTGGGCCGGCAGGCGTGCCTGCTCGATCAGCATCGGTACCACTTCCGGCTCGGGGCGACGGTAAGCAGCAGTGATCGAGGCGCGCAGCACCGATTGCGGCAGGATGCTCTCGGCAAATTCGAGGAAGCACTGGTGGGCGTGGTCGTTCTGCACCTCACCGGCGTCGTCTGCGTCCTTGATGCCCGAACCGTTGAGCTCGGTCAGGGTTGCACCACCCTCGAGTTTCTCCAGGTAATTGAAAATTGCCTGCTTGATCAGCCAGTGCGGCGTGCGATCAATGGAGGTCGCGGCGGCCTTCAGGCGTTCGCGGGTCGGGTCATCGAGTTTGACCCCAAGGGTGGTCGTAGCCATATTTTTATCCTCATGGGTGCCACTACTGCGTGGCATCAGCTGGCGGCAAGATTAGCTTTGCGCAGTACGAGGTGCAACCGGGTGCAACCCATTTTCTTCACGAAATCCGCGCTGCTCGTCAGAATTCATTTTCACTCGACGGAATCGGCTTGGTATTGGTGCATTTACTTCTGGATTTGGCTGTTCTTGCTCCGAAAAGGAGCAAAAACCCGCCGTTTGCCGAAAAACATCCCTGGGTGCAACTTATTCTCACGAAACTGGTTGCACCTTATTTGCTTTGTTGAATAGCATTCGCGCCCAAGGTGCAACCAACTGCAAGGTTCGGTTCATCGGCTGATGGCTTTCCTGGGGAAACGTCAGTCATAAATGCGCGGCATGCAGTTTCGTCTACAAGCTACTCTCTTGTAGGTGGGCTGACAGACCGCCGCTACATAAAAACAAAGCCAGGGCGTAACTCAATGAGCGTAAGTAATCCAACCCTGATCACATTTGTGATCTACATCGCGGCAATGGTGTTGATTGGTCTGATGGCCTATCGCTCCACCAATAACCTTTCCGATTACATCCTCGGTGGTCGCAGCCTCGGCAGCGTCGTCACCGCACTCTCGGCTGGCGCCTCGGATATGAGCGGCTGGTTGTTGATGGGCCTGCCAGGTGCCATCTACATGTCGGGCCTGTCGGAAAGCTGGATCGCCATCGGCCTGATCGTCGGTGCTTACCTGAACTGGTTGTTTGTGGCCGGTCGCCTGCGCGTGCAGACCGAACACAACGGCGACGCCCTGACCCTGCCGGATTACTTCTCCAGCCGCTTTGAAGACAAAAGCGGCCTGCTGCGGATTATCTCGGCAGTAGTGATCCTGGTGTTCTTCACCATCTACTGCGCTTCCGGCATCGTTGCCGGTGCCCGTCTGTTCGAAAGCACTTTCGGCATGTCCTACGAGACCGCGCTGTGGGCCGGTGCTGCGGCGACGATTGCCTACACCTTCATCGGTGGTTTCCTGGCAGTAAGCTGGACAGATACCGTACAAGCTACGCTGATGATCTTCGCCTTGATCCTCACGCCAATCATCGTGCTGCTGGCCACCGGCGGCGTCGATACCACGTTCCTGGCTATTGAAGCGAACGATCCAACCAACTTCGACATGCTGAAAAACACCACCTTCATCGGCATCATCTCGCTGATGGGCTGGGGCCTGGGCTACTTCGGCCAGCCGCACATCCTCGCGCGTTTCATGGCGGCGGATTCGGTCAAGTCGATTGCCAATGCACGTCGTATCTCCATGACCTGGATGATCCTGTGCCTGGCCGGCACCGTGGCTGTAGGTTTCTTCGGTATTGCCTACTTCTCGGCACACCCTGAAGTTGCAGGTCCAGTGACCGAAAACCCTGAGCGTGTGTTCATCGAACTGGCCAAGCTGCTCTTCAACCCTTGGATTGCTGGCGTGCTGCTGTCGGCCATTCTGGCTGCCGTGATGAGCACCCTGAGCTGCCAGTTGCTGGTGTGCTCCAGTGCCCTGACCGAAGACTTCTACAAGGCTTTCCTGCGCAAGGGCGCTTCCCAGCTGGAATTGGTATGGGTAGGTCGCATCATGGTGCTGGTGGTTGCGCTGATCGCTATCGCGATGGCCGCCAACCCGGAAAACCGTGTACTGGGCCTGGTGAGCTACGCCTGGGCCGGCTTCGGCGCCGCGTTCGGTCCTGTGGTCCTGATCTCGGTACTGTGGAAAGGCATGACCCGTAACGGCGCACTGGCCGGTATCCTGGTCGGCGCGATCACCGTGATCGTGTGGAAACACTTTGAGTTGCTGGGTCTGTACGAAATCATCCCAGGCTTTATCTTCGCCAGCCTGGCGATCTACTTCGTGAGCAAGATGGGTGCCCCGACTGCCGGTATGGTCGAGCGCTTCACCGCTGCCGAGAAAGACTACAACCTCAACAAATGAGGCGTTCATCCAGGCCTTGATGGCCCGCTGAACTGAAAAAGGCCCGCATCCCTGGATGCGGGCCTTTTTTTTGGTGCGACGGTGACGGTTGCCTTGTAGGGAAATACTGAATTGCCTGCGGCCCGCGCCGCTCGGCAAATGGCTGGTGCAGAATCCCAGGCCCTCCACTTGCAGAGAAACACCGGATGTTCGCTCCTGCCAATCAAAGTGCGTTTAGCCTGACCGTCGACGGCCGGTCCAGTGATCTCAAGGTCCTGGCATTCAAGGGCGAGGAGGCGATCAGCCAGCCCTATTGTTTTGATATTGAACTGGTCAGCGAACAGCCGGACCTGGATCTGGAAGACCTGCTGCACCGCCAGGCCTTTCTCGCCTTCGATACGCTGGGCCATGGCATTCACGGGCAAATCCAGGGCGTTGCGCAAGGTGACTCGGGGCGGCGCCTGACCCGCTATCAAGTGAGCCTGGTACCGCAACTGGCGTACCTGCAGCACAGTGCCCACCAACGTATTTTCCAGCACAAGACCGTGCCGCAGATCGTCAGCCTGGTGCTTGAAGGGCAGGGCATCCAGCGCGATGCCTTTGAATGGCGCCTGGGTACGGATTACCCCGAACGTGAATACTGCGTGCAGTTCGATGAGACCGATCTGGCGTTTATCCAGCGCCTGTGTGCGGAACTGGGGATTCACTATCACTTTCAGCATTCGCCGGACGGCCACCTGCTGGTGTTCGGTGATGACCAGACGGTGTTTGCCCAGGCGGATCAGCCGACAGGCTATGCGCCCGGCTCAGGGATGGTTGCGGCGGTGCCGGTGATCAAACGTTTCAACGTGCGCCTGGAGGCGCGGACCACTGGGGTCAACCTGCGCGACTATGACTTTCGCAAGCCACGCCTGGTGCTGGAAAGCGCCGCCCTGGGCGAGCAACTGCCCACGCTGGAGGCCCAGGGCTATCCCGGGCATTTCACCGACCGTGGGCAGGGCAAGCACCTGGCGCAGCGGGCGTTGGAGCGTTATCGCAGCGATCAGCGCCAGGCACGGGGTGAGGGCGACCAGGCGGCGTTGGTCAGCGGGCAGTTCCTCAAGCTGGCCGATCATCCGCGTCAGCAATGGAATGGCCTGTGGCTGGTGACGCGGGTGATCCACCAGGGCAGGCAGCCGCAAGTGCTGGAGGAATCCGTGGGCGTGGTGGACGAGCAGGGTTACCGCAACGAGTTTTTCGCCACGCCCTGGGACGTGCCGTTTCGCCCGCCGCTGCCTGAGGCCAGTGCCCCGCTTGCCGGATATCAGAACGCCGTGGTCACGGGGCCCGCGGACAGCGAAATCCATTGCGACGAGTTCGGCCGGGTCAAGGTGCAACTGGCCTGGGATCGCCACGGCCAATCCGGCGAACATTCCAGTTGCTGGCTGCGGGTCGCCAGCGCCTGGGCCCATGAGCATTACGGCAGCGTGACGATCCCGCGGGTGGGCAT
Organism: Pseudomonas sp. DTU12.1; assembly: GCF_009873475.1. Lineage (NCBI taxonomy): Bacteria > Pseudomonadati > Pseudomonadota > Gammaproteobacteria > Pseudomonadales > Pseudomonadaceae > Pseudomonas > Pseudomonas sp. DTU12.1. Next base: position 705,557 of record NZ_CP045254.1, read on the forward strand.
GGAAGTGCTGGTGGGCTTCGTCAACGGTGATATCGACATGCCGCTGGTGGTGGGTTGCCTGGCCAACGGCGCGACGCCGGTGCCCCTCGACTTGCCCGCGGACAAGACCCGCAGCATCTTCCGCAGCCAGAGCAGCCCGGGAGGTGGCGGCTATAACGAGCTGCGCATCGAAGACCGCAAGGGCGCCGAGCAGATCTACCTGCGTGCCCAGCGCGACTGGACCCAGCACGTGCTCCATGATTTGCGCGTGCAGGTGGATCACCAGCGCCATGTGCAGGTGCGCGGCGAGTCGCACCACGAATTGCACGGCCAGGAGCAGCGGATTACCCACGGCAACCGGCTGACGGAATTGAAGCAGGACGATCATCTGGTGATCGCGGGGCAGCAGCAGGTGCACGTCGCACGTTATGCGCTGCAGGCGGGTGAGCAGATCAGCCTTGGCGCGGGCCAGCAAATGGTGGTCGATGGCGGTGCCAGCCTGACACTGCAGGCCGGGGGGCAATGGATCACCCTGTCGGCGGCAGGGATTTTCAGTAGCACGCCGATCCAACTGGGTGGTGCGCCGGCGGCGGCGGTGGCGCCATCAGCGTTGCGCCCGGGCGTGCAGGAAACCCTGCAGGCGGCGTTGAGTGCCGCGCAGGTGTTCAGCCTCAAGCGCAGTGCGCCGTTCTGCGAGGAATGTGAGCGCTGCAAGAATGGTGTCTGTGATACCCCGCAGCATCGTGTTGGAGGCTTGCGATGATGACCCCACGTGAATGGCTGGCCCAGGAGCCGCTGCAGGACGGCGAGCAGGTGTTTGTCATCCTGGCCAGCACCAGCGAGTGCCAGCCGGTCGCGGCCTGGCGCCAGGCGGATGGCGGGCCGCTGAGCCCGGTGTGGGCCGGCAGCGAGTACGGCGCCTGGGGTGAGGTGATGCCCTATGTGGCGTTGGTCAGCGACAGCAGTGGGTTTCTCGATTGGGTGGCGCGGTGCACTGCTACCGATTGGGGCTGGCTGGGTGTTTCCTCCAGCCCGTTGCAGGTGGTGGTTGACCATCTCGCCAGCCTGACCAAGGTGCGTTTGCCCGAGGGGCAGGAGGTGTTCTTTCGTTTCTGGGATGGCGGCTATCTGCTGCCGATCCTGCAAGCGCTGGGGCCTGGGGCGGGGGAGGTGATTCCCGTATTTCGACGCTACTGGATCAATGGGCAGCTTCAGCACGTGCCGGGCATGGTGGTGGGGGCGGCGAAGAAAAGTCCCTGGTGGAATGTGCCGGCCACCCTACTCAAGCAGCTTGGCGAGCAGTCCAGCGTGACCCTGGTGGACAACCTGCTGCAATGGCTGGCCCAAGAACACCCCGACCTGCACGACGCCTTCGCACCCGCGACCTTGAAGCACAAGGTCGCGTACTTTGTGCGCCAGCCCTACGCCGGGGACCAGGCATTGGTTGCCTACCTGGCCGGCGAGCGGGGGTGAGTCAGGCGTTCAGGGATTGCTGCAAGTCATCGAGCAGGTCTTCAATCGCCTCGATGCCTACCGACAGACGGATCATCTCCGGACGCACACCGGCCTTGGCTTGCTCTTGTGTATTCATCTGCCGGTGAGTGGTGGAGGCCGGATGGCAGGCCAGGGATTTGGCATCGCCGATGTTCACCAGGCGCTTGAAGATTTGCAGCGCATCGTAGAAGCGCACCCCGGCTTCATAGCCGCCTTTGAGGCCAAAGGACAGGATCGCCGAGGGTTTGCCCTGCATGTACTTTTGCGCCAGGTGATGGTGCGGGTGATCCGCCAAGCCGGCGTAGCTGACCCATTCCACTTGTTCGTGGGCCTGCAGGAACTGCGCGACTTTCAGCGCGTTCTCGGTGTGGCGCTCCATGCGCAGGGCCAGGGTTTCCAGGCCCTGCAGCAGCAGGAAGGCGTTCATCGGCGCCAGGGCGGCGCCGGTGTTGCGCAGCGGCACGGTGCGGGCCCGGGCAATAAAGGCCGCCGGGCCGAACTTTTCGGTGTAGACCACGCCATGGTAGGCCGGCTCCGGCTGGTTGAGGCCAGGGAATTTCTGCGGGTAGTCGGTCCAGGGGAAGGTGCCGCTGTCGACAATCACCCCGCCCAGGGAGTTGCCATGACCGCCGACATATTTGGTCAGGGAATGCACGACGATGTCTGCGCCAAACTGGATCGGCTTGCACAGGATCGGCGTGGCGACGGTGTTATCCACCATCAGCGGTACGCCGCGGGCGTGGGCAGCGTCGGCCAGGGCCTGCAGGTCGACGATATTGCCGGCCGGGTTGCCGATACTCTCGCAGTACACCAGCTTGGTGTTTTCGTCGATCAGTTCGGCGATGGCTTGGGCCGAGTCATCGCGGGCAAAGCGCACGTCGACGCCGAAGCTGGGCAGCAGGTGGGCGAACAGGGTGTAAGTGCCGCCGTACAACTGGGGGGTGGAGACGATATTGTCGCCGGCGCGGGTCAGGGCCTGGATGGCATAGTGGATTGCCGCGCTGCCTGCCGACACGGCCAGGGCCGCGATCCCGCCTTCCAGCGCCGCCATGCGCTGTTCCAGCACGTCATTGGTGGGGTTCATGATCCGCGTGTAGATATTGCCCGGCACGTCGAGGTTGAACAGGTCGGCGCCGTGCTGGGCGTTATCGAACTCGAAAGCGACGTTCTGGTAGATCGGTACGGCGACGGCCTTGGTGGTCGGGTCCGATTTGAAACCATGGTGCAGGGCGAGGGTGGCGTCTTTCATGGTGCTGTTTGACCTCCTTGGATTGCATGGGCAGCCCGGATAACGGGGGAGCTGGCTTGCCGGCGATAGCATCACCGCAGCGTATGGGTAATACCCCGTAGCCTGCATCGCGGGCAAGCCCGCTCCAACATAAGCGGCTAGAACGTTTTCGGTGCTGCCCCTACGTTTGCGGCATAAGCACCGCCTGGCATGCGGCCCTGCACCTTTGCCCGCGTAAAAGGTAAACTTCGCCCCCTGCGCAGGAGCAACCATGAATTATCGTCACGCCTTTCACGCCGGCAACCACGCCGATGTCTTCAAACACCTGACCTTGACCCGCCTCATCGCCCTGATGTCGCGCAAGGAGCAGCCGTTTGCCTATCTCGACACCCACGCAGGGATCGGTCTGTACGACCTGCAGGGCGACCAGGCCAACCGCACCGGTGAATACCTGGAAGGCATCGCCCGCCTGTGGGGCGAGGCGGACCTGCCGGCGCTGACCGCTGACTACATGCAGGTGCTGCACGAGATGAACCCGGATGGCCAATTGCGCTATTACCCAGGTTCGCCAGAACTGGCGCGGCGCCTGACCCGGCCGCAAGACCGCGTGCTGCTTAACGAAAAACACCCCGAAGACGGCGTGCTGCTCAAGGACAACATGAAGGGCGACCGCCGCGTGAAGGTCCATCTGGGCGAAGGTTGGCATGTGCCACGGGCCTTGCTGCCGGTGCCGGAAAAGCGTGCCTTGATGTTGATCGACCCGCCTTTCGAAAAACTCGATGAGATGCAGCGCTGCGCCGCCTCCCTCAAGGAAGCCGTGGGCCGCATGCGCCAGACGGTCGCCGCGATCTGGTACCCGGTGAAGGACCAGCGTATGTTGCGCCGCTTCTATCAGGACCTGGCCGGCACCGGCGCGCCAAAGCTGCTGCGCGTGGAATTGCTGGTGCATCCGCTGGACACCCCCAACACCCTGACCGGCTCGGGCCTGGCGATTGCCAACCCGCCGTGGGGCCTTGAGGAGGAGTTGCGTGAGCTGCTGCCGTGGCTGTCGAAGAAACTGGGACAGACCCAGGGTGGGTGGCAGATGGATTGGCTGATTGCTGAGTAACGGCATCGCTCTTTAGAGTGCTATCGCGGGCTTGCCCGCGATGCTTTTGAGGTCAGATCGGGCAGGTCACGCCAGTCCCGCCGATCCCGCAGTAACCCTGCGGATTCTTCGCCAGGTACTGCTGGTGATAGGCCTCGGCGAAGTACACCGTCGGTGCCTGGTCGATTTCAGTGGTGATTTCCCCCAGGCCGGCCTTGGTCAGCTCTTCCTGGTAAGCCTGTGCACTGGCCTTGGCCGCGTCCAGTTGCTCAGGGGTGGTGGCGTAGATCACCGAGCGATACTGGCTGCCAATATCATTGCCCTGGCGCATGCCCTGGGTCGGGTTGTGCAGCTCCCAGAACATCTTCAACAGGTCTTCGTACTTGAGTTTGGCCTGGTCATACACCACCAGCACCACTTCGCTATGGCCGGTCAGGCCCGAGCAGACTTCTTCATAGGTCGGGTTGGGTGTGAAGCCGCCGGCGTAGCCGACCACGGTGCTGACCACACCATCGCGCTGCCAGAACTTACGTTCGGCACCCCAGAAACACCCCAGGCCAAAGATCGCAAAACCCACATCGTCCATGAACGGGCCCAGCAGCGGGTTGCCGTTGACGAAGTGTGTCTCGGGCAGGTTCATCTGGGTTTCACGACCAGGCAGGGCTTGTTCGGCAGTCGGTAGCACGTTTTTATTCACCAGGATTTCCGAGCGCAAGACCATGATCAGTCCTCTCGTCAGGTTGAGTTAACAGTTCAGACCACCAGTGTGCCCGAGTGTTACAGCGCTGTCAGGCGATTGGCCCGCGTGGATAGCGTTTGAGCTTGTCCAGCAACTCGGAGCCGGGGATTGGCCGGTCGAACAGGTAGCCCTGGCCGACGTCGCATCGATGGCGGCGCAGGAACGCCAGTTGCTCGGCGGTCTCGATGCCTTCGGCGACCACCTTGAGCTTGAGGTTGTGCGCCATGGCGATCACCGCCGAGGTGATTTCCATGTCGTCCTGGTTGTCCGGGATTTCATGGATAAAGCTGCGGTCGATCTTGATGATGTCGATGGGGAATTTCTTCAGGTAACTCAGGGATGAGTAGCCGGTGCCGAAATCATCCATGGCCAGGGTCAGGCCGAAGCTCTTCAACTGGTCCAGTTGCAGGCGCGTATCTTCGGTGGCCTCCAGCAGCAGGCCTTCGGTCAGCTCCAGCTCCAGCAGATTGGCCGGCAGTTGTTCTTCCTTGAGGATGCTGGCGATGGAGGCCACCAGGTCCGGGTCGGAAAACTGCTTGGGCGACAGGTTGATCGCCACCTGCAGGTTGCCCATGCCGGCGGCGCTCAACTGCTTGCTCATGCGGCAGGCCTGGCGCGCGATCCATTTGCCGATGGGGATGATCAGCCCCGTCTCTTCCGCGACGCTGATGAACTGGTCCGGACGGATCATGCCCTTTTCCGGGTGGTTCCAGCGCAGCAGCGCTTCCATGCCCAGCAAGCGGCCGCTGCGCAGGCACAGCTTGGGCTGGTAGAACACGTCCAGCTCGTTCTGGGTCAGGGCGCGGCGCAGGTTGTTTTCGACGAACAGTTTGTAACTGGCCTCGGCATTCAGCGCCTCGGTAAACACCTGTACCTGGTGCTTGCCGTTGGCCTTGGCCTTGTGCAGCGCCAGGCCGGCGTTGCGCATCAAGGTCTGCGGGTCGCGGCCATGCAGCGGCGCGCAGGCCAGGCCCACGGAGCCGGTGACACTGATCAACTGGTTGTCGACGAACATCGGTTTGTCGAGGGTCATCAACAGCTGGGAGGCCATTTGCTGGCCGACCTCAAGGTCGGCGTTATCCAGCAGCACTGCAAATTCGTTACTGGCAAAGCGCGCCAGGCTGCCGCCGGCATTGAGGCTGTTGCGCAGGCGCCGGGCCAGGCTGATCAGCAGCTTGTCGCCGGTCTGGTGGCCGAGGCTGTCATTGATCCGCTTGAAGTTGTCGATGTCCACCAGCAGCAGGCTGATAGGCGCGTCGCTGTCACGGGCAAAGCGCTCATCGAGGTTGCGGATAAACGCCGGACGGTTGCCCAGGTTGGTCAGGTTGTCGGTGTAGGCCAGGCGCTCGATACGCTGCTGGGCGAGCTTGGTCTGGGTGATGTCTTCGTAGATGCCGATGTAGTGGGTCAGTTCGCGGTTGTCGCCATAGACCTTGGAAATCGACAGCTGGCCCCAGTACGGCTCGAGGTTTTTGCGCCGGCTCTTGAATTCGCCCTGCCAACTGTTGCTCTTGGCCAGGCTGGAAGGGGCGTCGAACAACAGTTCGCTGAGGTTTTCCAGGGCCGGCAACTGGGCCAGGCGATGGCCGTGGACTTCCTCGGTGCTGTACTGGGTGATCGCGGTGAAGCTGGGGTTGACGTATTCCACCACGCCGTCGCAATTGACCAGCAGGAAGGCATTGGCACTTTGCTCAACCGCGCGCTGGAACAGGTGCAGGGCGCTGGTGGCGGTGCGACGATTGTGGTTGTTGATGACCTGGGCGAACTGGTCGGCCAACTCGCCGGCAAAGGCGATCTCATCGGACAGCCAATCCCGGGTGCCAGTGCTTTGCTCCAGGCAGAGCACGCCCACGACCTGACCATCGACACGGATACTGGCGTCGAGCATTGCATGGATGTCCATGGGCCGCAGGCTTTCGACCATTTCCCGGGTGCGCGGGTCGCGCATTGCATTGCTGGCGTCGATGGCACGGCTGCTGTGCAGGGCTTCGAGGTAGTCCGGGAAGCCACTGGCATCGATCGGTGCCGGCATATGGTGCTGTTGGTCGGCGCGATGAAACGCAGAGATCGGCACCAGTTGCTGGCCTTCGAGGTTCCAGATGCTGGCGCAGTCGATCTGGTAGATATCACAGGCGCTGCGGGTGATCAGTTCGGCGGCTTCTTGCAGGGAGTTGGTGGTGCTGTAGCGCTGGCGGGCCAGCAGCAGGATCAGTTCCTGCTGGGCGCGCACCCGCTCCAGGTGTTGCAACTGCTCCTGTTGCGCGCGCTGGTTGAGCTCCAGGGCGATCTGCAGGCGGCTGTTCTGGTCTTCCAGGTCGGCGGCGGGCATCGGTGCCAGGTTGCTGAACAAGCCGTCTACCACCATCAGGTAGCCGCGCAGCAAGTGACGATTGTGTTGCTTGTAGGCCTCGCCCACCTCCAGCAGGCTCAGCGGGCCGTCGTTGGTGTGCAGGGTGTAGCGCACCAGGTAATGGGGGCTGGCGGTCAGTTGCTGCTGGATCGCATCATGCAACTGGTAGCGTGCCTGGGGTTCCATCAGGCTGGCGTAGGGGGCGCCGAGCAGCGAGCACAGCTCTACTGCGGGCAAGCCGAATTGGCGTTCACAATTGGGATCGAGGTACAGCAGCGCCCAGCTAGCCTCATTAAGCCGTTCGAAACGCAGCATACCGAGGCGCGAAGGCACCGGTAATTGCGTCACGACCTCGGCCGCCGTTCGGGCGACATCGGGTTGGCTTTTCATGGGGGAACTCGCTTGGAAAAATGCGCATCGCGCCGGGCTATCGCCCTCTTTACTGCTGTCTGCGGCAAGGTTGCATCATGCAGCGCGGACTGACAAGAGAGGATGAAGGCTAAGTGCTATAAGTGGGTTATCGGCCGCGCAGCGGTTTTCTACAGTCGCAATGATGGACGGTTATCCTGCATGCCCTTTGTAGGAGCGAGCTTGCTCGCGAAAATCGTTAACGATAACGCGCCTGACCTGAATGAGTGTGGCGTCTTTGAGTTTTTCGCGAGCAAGCTCGCTCCTACAGAAGGGGCATGGGCAATTCAAACAGGCAAAAAAAGCCCCGCCAAATTGGCGGGGTTGAGGTACGAGCGTGGCGCTCGGAAATCGTGCAGCCAGCCTCCCCCGATGAAGGGGGAGGCTGCTGCGGGTTACAGCAGGATGGTGCGGATATCGTTCAGCAACTGGCTCAGGCGCTGGGTGAAGCGTGCAGCGGCCGCGCCATTGATCACACGGTGATCGTAGGACAGCGACAGTGGCAGCATCAGCTTCGGCTGGAAGGCCTTGCCGTCCCACACAGGCTGGATAGTGGCCTTGGAAACACCGAGGATCGCCACTTCCGGCGCGTTGACGATTGGCGTGAAGCCAGTGCCGCCAATGTGCCCGAGGCTGGAGATGGTGAAGCAGGCGCCTTGCATGTCGTCCGGAGTCAGCTTCTTGTCGCGGGCCTTGGCAGCCAGTGCCGCGGCTTCGCCAGCAAGTTGCAGCAGGCTCTTCTGGTCGACGTTCTTGATGACCGGTACCAGCAGGCCATCCGGGGTGTCGACCGCAAAGCCGATGTGCACGTACTTCTTGCGAATGATCGCTTTGCCGCTTGGTGCCAGCGAACTGTTGAAGTCCGGCAGTTCCTTGAGCAGGTGCGCACAGGCCTTGAGCAGCAGTGGCAGTACGGTCAGTTTCACGCCGGCCTTCTCGGCCACGGCTTTCTGCGCAACGCGGAAAGCTTCCAGGTCGGTGATGTCGGCCTGGTCGAACTGAGTCACGTGCGGAATGTTCAGCCAGCTGGCGTGCAGACCGGCCGCGCCGATTTGCATCAGGCGGGTCATCGGCACTTCTTCGATTTCACCGAAGCGGCTGAAGTCCACGGTGCGGATCGGCGGAATGCCTGAGCCACCGGTGGCGGCGCCGGCAGCCGGAGCTTCCTTGGCTTTTTGCATCATGGATTTGACGTAGACCTGCACGTCTTCCTTGAGCACGCGACCGTGTGGGCCGGTAGGGCTGACAGCACTCAACTCGACACCGAATTCACGGGCCAATTGACGCACGGCAGGGCCGGCGTGGGCCTTGGCCCCACTTGGCGCAGGGGCAGCAGCCGGGGCCGGAGCGGCCTCGGCTTTTGCCGCAGGAGCCGGGGCGGCGGCAGGTGCAGCTTCAGCCTTGGCGGCCGGAGCAGCAGCGGCTGGTGCAGGGGCTGCAGCAGGAGCTGCGCCGCCCGCGACTTTCAGCTTGAGGATGAAGTCGCCAGTGCCGACTTCGTCTTCCAGCTTGACCGCGATGCTTTCCACCACGCCGGCAGCCGGCGAAGGGATTTCCATGGAGGCCTTGTCGGACTCCAGGGTGATCAGCGACTGGTCGGCTTCGACGGTGTCGCCGACCTTGACCAGCAGCTCGATGATCTTGGCCTTGCCCGACGAACCGATGTCCGGGACGTGAATGTCCTGAACGGTGGCCGCTGCCGGTGCAGCAGCCGGGGCCGCTGGGGCCTCGGCAGCAGCAGCGGGCTTTTCAGCCGGCGCAGGGTCAGCAGCTGCAGCAGGTGCCGCCGCCGGGGCCGCGTCAGCGGCTCCTTCGATTTCCAGCTCCAGCAGTTCGTCGCCTTCTTTCAGGCGGTCGCCCAGCTTCACTTTCAGGCTCTTGACCACGCCGGCCTTGGGAGCAGGGATTTCCATGCTCGCCTTGTCCGATTCCAGGGTCAGGATGCTCTGGTCGGCTTCGACTTTGTCGCCGACCTTCACAAACAGTTCAATTACTTCACCTTCACCGCTGCCGATGTCAGGTACGCGAATGAGCTCGCTCACAGATAGTTTCCTCAGCAGTCCAGTGGGTTGCGTTTTTCCGGGTTGATCCCGAACTTGACGATGGCGTCAGCCACCACCTTGGGTTCGATCTCTCCACGGTCAGCCAAGGCTTCCAGGGCTGCCAACACCACGAAGTGACGATCGACTTCGAAGAAGTGACGCAGCTTCTTGCGGCTGTCACTGCGGCCGAAACCGTCGGTGCCCAGCACTTTGAATTCCTTGGACGGGACCCACTGGCGAATTTGTTCAGCAAACAGCTTCATGTAGTCGGTAGAGGCGATAACCGGACCTTTACGGCCAGCCAGGCACTCTTCGACGTAGCTCAGCGCAGGCTTCTGGCCTGGGTGCAGGCGGTTGCTGCGTTCCACGGCCAGGCCGTCGCGACGCAGTTCGTTGAAGCTGGTAACGCTCCACACGTCAGCGCCGACGTTGAACTCTTCACGCAGGATCTTCGCCGCTTCACGCACTTCGCGCAGGATGGTGCCGGAGCCCATCAGCTGTACGTGGTGTGCCGCTTCCTTGGTGTCTTCTTCGAGCAGGTACATGCCCTTGATGATGCCTTCTTCAACACCGGCCGGCATGGCAGGTTGCTGGTAGGACTCGTTCATCACGGTGATGTAGTAGAAAACGTCCTGCTGCTCTTCGGTCATCTTCTTCATGCCGTCCTGGATGATCACCGCCAGCTCGTAGCCGTAGGTTGGATCAAAGGTGCGGCAGTTCGGGATGGTGGCAGCCAGGATGTGGCTGTGACCGTCTTCGTGTTGCAGGCCTTCGCCGTTGAGCGTGGTACGGCCGGCGGTGCCGCCGATCAGGAAGCCACGGGTACGGCTGTCGCCTGCTGCCCAAGCCAGGTCGCCAATACGCTGGAAGCCGAACATCGAGTAGAAGATGTAGAACGGCAGCATTGGCTGGTTGTGGCTGGAGTACGAAGTACCGGCAGCGATGAAGGAGCTCATGGCGCCCGCTTCGTTGATGCCTTCTTCGAGGATCTGGCCCTTCTTGTCTTCCTTGTAGAACATCACCTGGTCTTTATCGACTGGCTCGTAGAGCTGGCCGACGGAGGAGTAGATGCCCAACTGGCGGAACATGCCTTCCATACCGAAGGTACGGGCTTCGTCCGGGATGATCGGGACGATGCGCGGGCCGATTTCCTTGTCCTTGACCAGCTGCGCGAGGATCCGCACGAAGGCCATGGTGGTGGAGATTTCACGGTCGCCCGAACCATCAAGGATTGCCTTGAGGGTGCTGAGGTCCGGTGTCGGTACGCTGAAGCTCTGGGCGCGGCGCTGTGGCACGAAACCACCCAGGGCAGTGCGACGCTCGCTGAGGTAGCGGGCTTCGGCGCTGTTCGGCTCTGGCTTGAAGAACGGCAGGTTCTCCAGCTCTTCATCCTTGACCGGGATGTCGAAGCGGTCACGGAACAACTTCAGGCTGTCGACGTCGACTTTCTTGGTGTTGTGCGCAGTGTTCTTCGCTTCGCCGGCACCGGTGCCATAACCCTTGATGGTCTTGGCCAGGATGACGGTAGGTTGTTCTTTGTGGTTGACCGCTTCGTGGTACGCCGCGTAGACCTTGTACGGGTCGTGGCCGCCACGGTTGAGTTTCCAGATCTCGTCGTCGGAGAGGTCAGCAACCATCGCCTTGAGTTCAGGCGTGTTGAAGAAGTGTTCACGTACGAATGCGCCGTCTTTGGCCTTGTAGTTCTGGTACTCGCCGTCGATGACTTCGTCCATGCGACGTTGCAGGATGCCGTCGACGTCCTTGGCCAGCAGTGGGTCCCAGAAACGACCCCAGATGACTTTGGTCACGTTCCATTGGGCACCGCGGAACACGCCTTCGAGTTCCTGGATGATCTTGCCGTTGCCGCGAACCGGGCCGTCGAGGCGCTGCAGGTTGCAGTTGATGACGAAGATCAGGTTGTCCAGCTTCTCGCGGCCGGCCAGGGAGATGGCGCCCAGGGATTCCGGCTCGTCACACTCGCCGTCGCCCAGGAAGCACCAGACTTTCTGCTTGCCTTCGGGGATGAAGCCACGGGCTTCCAGGTACTTCATGAAACGTGCCTGGTAAATCGCCTGGATCGGGCCCAGACCCATGGAAACGGTCGGGAACTGCCAGAAGTCAGGCATCAGCCAAGGGTGCGGGTACGACGACAGGCCGCCACCGTCGACTTCCTGGCGGAAGTTGTTCATCTGGTCTTCGGTGATGCGACCTTCCATGAACGCACGGGCGTAGACGCCTGGCGAGGTGTGGCCCTGGAAGTAGATCAGGTCGCCGCCGTGTTCGTCGGTCGGGGCCTGGAAGAAGTAGTTGAAGCCGATGTCATACAGGGTTGCGCTGGAAGCGAAGCTGGAGATGTGACCGCCCAGGTCAGAATCTTTCAAGTTCGTGCGCATAACCATCGCCATCGCGTTCCAGCGTACCAGCGAGCGAATGCGGCGTTCCATGAACAGGTCGCCAGGCATGCGTGCTTCGTGGGTAACGGGGATGGTGTTGCGGTATGGCGTGGTGATGGCGTAAGGCAGTTGCGAGCCGCTGCGGGTCGCGAGTTCGCCCATACGGGTCATCAGGTAATGCGCACGGTCTTCGCCTTCTTTGTCGAGAACCGATTCCAGGGCGTCCAGCCATTCCTGGGTTTCGACGGGATCGAGGTCTTGCATGGCTTGCTCCAGGGCGGAAAGGCTACCAGAATCGGTTGCCTGAAGTTTGCGACTGGCCTTGTGGGCAGACGACATAAATTCTTGGATGGCCGAAGGTTGCTTCGGCGTCCTGTAGTTTTACTACAAATCGTCGGCCATTTCAGCCTTTCGAATGTATATACGAGTAGTAAAACTACACAAGACTGAGTGTATGACTCGGTCTGGCTGGTGAGCATAATCGTTATTGTTGATCTTTTGCGAACAAGAAAAGGTAGAAGTTTAATGTTGCCTGCCAAAATTAATGAATTTTCAGCTATTTCTAACTTTTGTTCGACAGTCCTTCGCCAAGCGTGGTTCTTGCGTTCACAGCCACAAGCCATTTACACGCCGATCAAGGATAGACCATGAGCCTTCCAATGCTGGTTGAACTCCCTGCCGTTCTGTTGCCGTTTGCCAGCCGGGCCGAGCAGTCATTTCGTGACGCAGCGGCCACGCTGGATGCCGATCATGGCCTGTCCGCGTGGACGCCGCAACGTTGGGCCGACTTCGCCCGTGTCTGCGCCGCCAGTGATTTTGTGATTGAACAGAGTGTTCGTGACCCTTTGATGTTGCTGGAACTGGTGGCCTGGGGCGAACTGGATCGCGGCTTTGCACCCGATGAGCTGTGTGGGCAGATTGCCGCAGCGGTGCAACAGGCTGAAACAGAAGACGAGCTGGGCCGCGTCCTGCGTCGCCAGCGGACCCGCCAGCAGGTGCGGATTATCTGGCGCGACCTGACCCGACAGGCGGACCTGGTGCAGACCTGCCGCGACCTGTCGGACATGGCCGACGCCAGCATCGACCAGGCTTACCAGTGGCTGTACCAGCGCCATTGCGCGCAATTCGGCACCCCCACCGGCGGGCGCAGCGGCGAGCCGCAGCAGATGGTCATCCTCGGCATGGGCAAGCTGGGGGCGGTGGAGTTGAACCTGTCGTCGGACATCGACCTGATCTTCGCCTACCCCGAGGGCGGCGAGACCGTGGGCGCCAAGCGTGCCCTGGACAATCAGGAGTTCTTTATCCGCCTGGGCCAGAAGCTGATCAAGGCCCTGGACCCGATGACCGTCGACGGTTTTGTGTTCCGTGTCGACATGCGTTTGCGGCCTTATGGCTCAGCCGGGGCGCTGGTGCTCAGTTTCAATGCCTTGGAGCAGTACTACCAGGACCAGGGGCGCGACTGGGAACGCTACGCGATGATCAAGGCGCGGGTGGTGGCCGGCGACCAGGTGGCGGGTGCGCAATTGCTCGACCTGCTGCGCCCGTTCGTCTACCGGCGCTACCTGGACTTTTCCGCGATCGAAGCGCTGCGCACCATGAAGCAGTTGATCCAGCAGGAAGTGCGGCGCAAGGGCATGGCCGACAATATCAAGCTGGGCGCGGGCGGCATCCGCGAGGTGGAGTTTATCGCCCAGGCGTTCCAGCTGATTCACGGCGGGCGCGACCTCAGCCTGCAACAGCGGCCATTGTTGAAGGTGCTGGGCACCCTGGAAGGCCAGGGCTACCTGCCGCCGGCGGTGATTGCCGAGCTGCGCAGCGGCTATGAATTCCTGCGTTACACCGAACATGCGATCCAGGCCATCGCTGATCGCCAGACACAGATGCTGCCCAACACTGACGAAGACCAGGCGCGGATCGCGTTCATGATGGGCTTTGCCGACTGGACCGCGTTCCATGAGCAATTGATGTACTGGCGTGGCCGGGTGGACTGGCATTTTCGCCAGGTGATTGCCGATCCGGACGAAGAGGAGGGTGTAGAAAGCGAATTGGTGGTGGGCGGCGAGTGGTTGCCGCTGTGGGAGGAATCCCAAAATGAAGAGGCGGCCTGCCGCCAATTGGCCGAAGGTGGCTTTGCCGACGCACCCAAGGCCCTCAAGGCCCTGGCCAGCCTGCGCGGCAGCCCGCAGTTGCGGGCGATGCAGCGCCTGGGGCGTGAGCGGTTGGATGCATTCATCCCGCGCCTGCTGGCCCAGGCGGTCGAGCACGCCAATCCGGACCTGGTGCTGGAGCGCGTATTGCCGCTGGTGGAAGCGGTGGCGCGGCGGTCCGCTTATCTGGTGCTGTTGACCGAAAACCCTGACGCCCTGCGTCGGCTGTTGACCCTGTGCGCCGCCAGCCCATGGATTGCCGAGCAGATCACCCGCTTCCCGCTGCTGCTGGACGAATTGCTCAACGAAGGCCGGCTGTTCAAGCCGCCCTTGGCGCCGGAGTTGGCCGCCGAATTGCGCGAGCGCCTCACGCGCATCCCCGAGGATGACCTTGAGCAGCAGATGGAAGCTCTGCGCCACTTCAAGCTGGCCCACCGCTTGCGCGTAGCGGCGTCGGAAATCGCCGGCAGCCTGCCGCTGATGAAGGTCAGCGACTACCTGACCTGGCTTGCCGAGGCCATTCTCGAGCAAGTGCTGGCCCTGGCCTGGCGCCAGACCGTGGCCCGCCATGGTACGCCGCAGCGCCTGGACGGCACCTTGTGCGATCCCGGATTTATCATCGTCGGCTATGGCAAGGTCGGCGGCATCGAGCTGGGACATGGCTCGGACCTGGACCTGGTGTTTATCCATGACGGTGACCCGCAGGCCGAAACCGATGGCGCCAAGCCAATCGATGGTGCGCAGTTCTTTACGCGCCTGGGCCAGCGGATCATTCACCTGTTGACCACCCAGACCAACTCCGGGCAATTGTACGAAGTGGATATGCGCCTGCGACCTTCTGGCGCATCCGGGCTGCTGGTCAGCTCCCTGGGGGCCTTTGCCCGCTATCAGGAAAACGAGGCCTGGACCTGGGAGCATCAGGCCCTGGTGCGGGCGCGGGTATTGGTCGGCAGCCAGGATGTGGGCCGCGCGTTTGAAGGCGTGCGGGCGCAGGTGTTGGGGCGCACACAGGACCTGGCGAAGCTGCGCCAGGAGGTCAGCGAGATGCGCGCCAAGATGCGCGACAACCTGGGCACCAAGTCGACCGGGGCCGGCACGGCGGCGAATGCCTTCGAGCCCACGGCGGTGTTCGATCTCAAGCAGGACGCCGGAGGTATCGTCGATATTGAATTTATGGTGCAATACGCCGCTTTGGCGTGGTCTGCGCAACATCCGTCGTTGCTACGCTATACCGACAATATCCGCATCCTGGAAGGCCTGGAGCAGGTCGGGCTGATGCCCGCCGCCGATGCCCACCTGTTGCGCGAGGTGTATAAGGCCTACCGCTCGGCGGCCCATCGCCAGGCCCTGCAGAACGAGGCTGGGGTGGTTGCCGGGGATCAGTTTGCTGACGAACGGCGCCAGGTGAAACGGATCTGGCAAGAACTGGGGTTAAGCTAAAACACTACAGCGACCCCAATTGAATGTGGAGACCGGCTTTATGTGGGAGCGGGCTTGCCCGCGATGCAGGCGCTGCGGTCTGGCTGGCAGCACGCGGTGATGCTATCGCGGGCAAGCCCGCTCCCACACAAACCGTGACCTACAGTAATTATCGAGGCGGGGAGGCATGAGCCTCCCCGAATCGTTTGTGGAAACTACATGAATATTCTGATCGTTGGGCCCAGTTGGGTCGGTGACATGGTGATGGCGCAGACACTGTTCCAGTGCCTGAAACAGCGTCATCCCGACTGCCAAATCGACGTGCTCGCCCCCGAGTGGAGCCGGCCGATCCTGGAGCGCATGCCTGAAGTCCGGCAGGCCTTGAGCTTCCCGCTCGGCCATGGCGCGCTGGAGCTGGCGACCCGACGGCGCATCGGCAAGTCCCTGGCCGGCCAGTATGACCAGGCGATCCTGCTGCCCAACTCGATGAAGTCGGCGCTGGTGCCGTTCTTTGCCGGCATCCCCAAGCGCACCGGCTGGCGCGGCGAGTTCCGCTATGGCTTGCTCAATGATGTGCGCAAGCTCGACAAGGCCCGCTACCCGCTGATGATCGAGCGCTTCATGGCCCTGGCCTACGCGCCTGATGCCGAGTTGCCGACGCCGTATCCGCGGCCGAGCCTGCAAATCGACCCGGTTACTCGCGATGCGGCCCTGGCCAAGTTCGGCCTGACCCTGGATCGGCCGGTGCTGGCGCTGTGTCCGGGCGCCGAGTTTGGCGAGTCCAAGCGCTGGCCGTCGGAGCACTACGCCAGGGTCGCCGAGCTGAAAATCCGCGAAGGCTGGCAAGTCTGGCTGTTTGGCTCGAAAAACGATCACTCGGTGGGTGAAGACATCCGCCAACGCCTGATCCCCGGCCTGCGCGAAGAAGCGGTCAACCTCAGTGGCGATACCTCGCTGGCCGAGGCGATTGACCTGCTGTCCTGCGCCGATTCGGTGGTGTCCAACGACTCCGGCCTGATGCATGTGGCCGCTGCGCTGAACCGCCCGCTGGTGGCGGTGTATGGCTCCACGTCCCCAGGCTTCACCCCGCCATTGGCCGACAAGGTGGAAGTGGTGCGCCTGGGCCTGGATTGCAGCCCGTGTTTTGAACGCACCTGCCGTTTCGGCCACTACAATTGCCTGCGTCAGTTGCTGCCCGATTCGGTAGCCGAGGCCTTGCAGCGGTTGCAGGGCAACGTGGTCGAGGTTCATTGAGTTGCGGGTACTGGTAATCAAGACCTCATCCCTGGGCGATGTGATCCACGCATTGCCGGCATTGACCGACGCGGCCCGGGCGATTCCGGGGATTCGCTTCGACTGGGTGGTGGAGGAAGGCTTCGCCGAAATCCCCACCTGGCATCCTGCGGTGGACAAGGTGATCCCGGTGGCGATTCGCCGCTGGCGCAAGAACCTCTGGCAGACCTTCAAGAGCGGCGAATGGCGGCGCTTCAAGAAGCAGATCCAGTCCACCAAATATGACCTGGTGATCGACGCCCAGGGCCTGCTGAAAAGCGCCTGGCTGACCCGCTATGTGCGGGCGCCGGTGGCCGGCTTCGACAAGCAGTCGGCCCGCGAGCCCATTGCCGCACGTTTCTACTCCCGGCGCCTGGCGGTTGCCCGTGGCCAGCATGCAGTTGAGCGCTTGCGCCAGTTGTTCGCCGTGGCCCTGGGCTATGACCTGCCCAAGGGCCTGGGGGATTACGGCCTGAGCACCGAAAAACTGCTGGGCTTGCCGCCCAAGAAACCGTTCGTACTGCTGCTGCACGGCACCACCTGGGACACCAAGCATTGGCCCGAAGCCTACTGGCGCGACCTGGCCGAACGCATGGGCAGCCTGGGGGTGGATGTGAAGTTGCCGTGGGGCAATGCCGCCGAAAAGGCTCGGGCCGAGCGCCTGGCCCAAGGCCTGGCCAACGCTGAAGTGTTGCCTAAATTGAATCTGGCCGGTGTGGCGCGCGTCCTGGCTGGTGCCCGGGCCTGTGTCGCCGTGGATACCGGCCTGGGGCATCTGGCCGCTGCGCTGGATGTGCCGACGATCTCTCTGTTCGGCCCGACCAACCCGGGCCTGACCGGTGCGTATGGCAAGGCGCAGATCCATTTGGGCAGCGATTTCCCCTGCGCGCCGTGCCTGCAAAAGAAATGCACCTACCAACCGACCGCTGAAGACCAGCGCCGGTTTGATCTCAAGCGCGAGTGGCCGCTGTGCTTTACTCGCCTGAACCCTGAGCGTGTGGCCAGCCGACTGAGCACGTTGTTATTGGCTGAGGAGCTGCACTGATGCAACTGGCATTTGTTCTGTACAAATATTTCCCCTTTGGTGGCTTGCAGCGCGACTTCATGCGCATCGCCCTGGAGTGCCAGCAGCGCGGCCACCAGATCCGTGTCTACACCCTGATCTGGGAAGGCGACATCCCGCCGGGCTTTGAAGTGCTGGTGGCGCCGGTCAAGGCGTTCTTCAATCATCGGCGCAACGAAAAATTGACCGCCTGGATGCAGGCCGACCTGGCCAAGCGCCCGGTGGACCGCTTGATCGGCTTCAACAAAATGCCGGGCCTGGATGTGTACTACGCCGCAGACGGCTGTTTTGAAGACAAGGCGCAGAACCTGCGCCACTCGCTGTACCGCAGTTTTGGCCGCTATCGGCATTTTTCCGAGTACGAGCGTGCGGTGTTTGCCAAGGACGCCAAGACTGAAGTCCTGATGATCTCCGAGGTCCAGCAGCCGCTGTTTATCAAGCATTACGACACGCCGCTGGAGCGCTTCCACCTGTTGCCGCCGGGCATCGCCCAGGATCGTCGGGCGCCGCCGGATGCGGCCCAGATCCGGGCCGGGTTCCGGGCCGAATTCAACCTCGCGGACGATGATTTGCTGCTGGTGCAGATCGGTTCGGGCTTCAAGACCAAGGGCGTGGACCGCAGCCTCAAGGCGCTGGCGGCGCTGCCTGCGGATCTGAAAAAGCGCACCCGCCTGTTTGTAATTGGCCAGGACGACCCCAAAGTATTCCAACTGCAGAGTGCTACCCTTGGGCTGGGCGACAACGTGCAGTTCCTCAAGGGGCGCAGTGATATCCCGCGTTTCCTGCTGGGCGCCGACCTGTTGATTCACCCGGCGTACAACGAAAATACCGGGACTGTGCTGCTCGAAGCAGTGGTGGCCGGGTTGCCGGTGTTGGTCACGGCGGTGTGTGGGTATGCCCATTACATCCGCGAGGCCGATTGCGGGCGTGTGCTGGACGAGCCGTTCGAGCAGGCCCAGCTCAACCAGTACCTGGCCGGGATGCTCAGCGATCAGCAGCAACGTGCGGCCTGGAGCCGCAATGGTCTGGCCTTCGCCGAGACGGCCGACCTCTATAGCATGCCGCAGCACGCTGCGGATGTAATTCTGGCGGAGCAACACTGATGAAGTTGATTCTTGCCGAACCGTTCAAGAGCCTTTGGGCCGGGCGCGATGCGTTCGCCGAAGTCGAGCTGTTGGACGGTGAGGTTTACCGTGAACTGGAAGCCCGTCGTACCTTGCGTACCGAGGTGGATGGGCGCGGCTACTTTGTGAAAATCCACCGTGGCATCGGCTGGGGTGAAATCTTCAAGAACCTGTTCACCGCCAAGTTGCCGGTGCTGGGCGCCGGGCAGGAGTGGCAGGCAATCCAGCGCCTGCACGAAGTTGGCGTACCGACCATGACCGCCGTGGCCTATGGCGAACGCGGCGCCAACCCGGCCGACCAGCATTCCTTTATTGTCACCGAAGAGCTGGCGCCGACCATCAGCCTGGAAGACTTGAGCATGGATTGGCTCAAGCAGCCGCCCGAGCCGCGTCTCAAGCGCGCGCTGATTGCCGAAGTGGCGCGCATGACCGGGATGATGCATCGCGCTGGCGTCAACCATCGTGACTGCTACATCTGTCACTTCCTGCTGCACACCGACAAGCCGGTAACCGCCGATGACTTCAAACTCTCGGTGATCGACCTGCACCGCGCCCAGGTGCGGCCGCGCATCAGCCAGCGCTGGCGCAACAAGGATTTGGCGGCCCTGTATTTCTCGATCCTGGATATTGGCCTGACCCGCCGCGACAAGTTGCGTTTCCTCAAAGGCTACTTCCAGCAGCCCCTGCGCCAGATCCTGGCCGAGGAAGGCGCGTTGCTGCAGTGGCTGGAGCGTAAGGCCAGCAAGCTCTATGACCGCAAAGTCCGGTACGGAGGTGCACTCTGATGGCGGGTTGGAACCTGGAACCTGCTTACTCGGAGCTTGTGGACGATTTTGGTAGCCTCGACGCAGTGTTCGCCCTGCAGGGCGAGCGGCTGACCCGTGATCCGCTGTCCGAAGTCATTCGCGTGGAGCGCGGCGGGATCAACTATTACGTCAAGCGCTACACCGGCGCCGGCAAAGGCCTGCGCCGTTACCTGGGCAAGCCCCGGGTCAAGTCCGAGTGGCAGAACCTCAAGCGCTTCGCCAAGTGGGGCATCCCAACCGCCGAAGTCGTGGCCTGGGGCCTGGAGCGCAAGGGCCTGGCCTATGATCGTGGGGCGATGATCACCCGCGAGTTGCCGCGCACCGAAGACCTGGCGGCCCTGGCTGAACGCAAGGACCCGCAGTTGTCCGACCCGGTGTGGGTCGACAAGGTCAGCCGCCAGCTCGCTGAATACACCCGGACCATGCACGACCACCGCTTTACCCACAACGATTTGAAGTGGCGCAACCTGCTGATCGACGACCAGCAGACCCTGTACCTGATCGACTGCCCCAACGGTGACTTCTGGCGCGGGTTCTGGCTCAAGTATCGGATCACCAAGGACTTGGCGTGCCTGGACAAGGTTGCCAAATACCACTTGTCTGCCACCCAGCGCCTACGCTTCTACATGCAATATCGTCGGCTCAAGCACCTGGGCGTATCGGATAAACAGCGGATCCGCCATGTACTGAAGTTTTTCGAGGGACGCGAATGAATGACTTCCTGGCAACTGAAGACCGGGCCTTGCTGGAGCGCAATGGCCTGGCTGACTTTGATGCCCTGTGGGCCAGGCAACTGGACGCAGTGGACGAGCCCAACACCAGTCGCGGCGGTTGGAGCAGCGTGTTTCGCCTGGAGCTGGAGGGTCGCGGTTTTTACCTCAAGCGCCAGAGCAACTACCTGACGCGCACCCTGCATCGGCCGTTTGGCGAGCCGACCTTTGCCCGCGAGTTTCGCAATATCAGCCGCTATCGGCAGAAGGCGATCCCGGCTTTGCAGGCCGCCTTTTATGGTGAGCGCAAAGTTGCGGGCGAATACCGCGCCTTGCTGCTGACCCGCGCGCTGGATGGCTGGAATGACCTGGATTCGCTGCTGGAGCAGTGGCCAGCCCTGAGCGACGCCCAGCACCATGCGATCCTCGTGGCCTGCGGCCATTTGGCGCGCAAGCTCCATGGCGTCGGCCAGGTGCATGGCTGTTTTTACCCCAAGCATATCTTCCTGCAGGCCACCGGCGACGGTTACGCAGCGCAGTTGATCGACCTGGAAAAAACCCGGCCGCTGTTGCTGGGCCGGCGTGACCGGGTCAAGGACCTGGAGCCGTTGCTGCGGCGTGCCGGGGCCTGGACAGCAGAGCAGGTGCGGCAATTTCTGGCGGCCTACCTCGACCAGCCGGTGGACAGCTCCCTGGTGGATACCTGGGCACGTTACCTGGCAGGGCGGCGCAGTCACAAGGAGGCCCGCTGATGCGCTTGTCTGAACTCAAAAATGCCGGGCGCACGCCTGCGCTGCCCTTGAGTATCGAGTTGGCGGATGCGGCCGGCCCAGGGCAATTGCAGCTGCTGAGCCTGCTGCGGGTGTTGCCGGGCCAGCGTTATGTGGGTGCGGCTATCTGGCGCGGCCGGCCGGTGCTGGCCAAGTTGCTGGTGGGTGGCAGCGCCGCCCGGCATTTCCAGCGTGAACTCCAGGGCGTGCGCCTGCTGGCCGAGCAAGGCCTGACCACGCCGCTGTTGCTGGCTGACGGTCTGCAAGACGGTGAGGGCGGCTGGCTGTTGTTCGAGTTTCTCGACGGCGCACACAGCCTGGCCGAGGCCTGGGCAGCGGTTGAAAGCATGCCGCCTCTGGCGGATGAACAGCAGGCTGTGTTGGCCGAAGCACTGGGCGCGATTGCACAGATGCACACCAAGGGCCTGTGGCAGGAAGACCTGCACCTGGACAACCTGATGCGCCAGGGCGACAAGCTGTATTTGATCGATGGTGGCGGGATCTGCGTCGAACAGGCGGGCAAGCCCCTGTCACGCAACCGGGTACTGGAAAACCTCGGGGTGTTTTTTGCCCAGTTGCCGAGCGACCTCGAGCCGTTTACCGAAGAATTGTTGGTGCACTACCTGTTAAGCAATGGCGAACACGCCTTGCCCCTGGAAGCCCTGCAAAAGCAGGTGCGCAAAGTGCGGGCCTGGCGCTTGAAAGACTTCCTGGGCAAGGTCGGCCGCGAGTGCACCTTGTTCAGCGTGGTGCGCGGGGCCTTTGGGCTGCGGGCGATCCGCCGGGAAGAGGAGGCGGCCCTGCTGCCGGTACTGGCAAACGTCGATGGGCTCATCGGCCAAGGCCAGATGTACAAGGCCGGCGCCTCGGCCACGGTGGCCCGAGTGGATGTGGCCGGGCGACCACTGGTGATCAAGCGCTACAACATCAAGGGGTTTGTGCACTTGCTCAAGCGCTTCTGGCGGCCAAGCCGCGCCTGGCACGCCTGGTACGAAGGCAATCGCCTGACGTTCCTGGGGATCGCCACGCCCAAGCCCCTGGCACTTCTGGAGCGGCGTTTTTTCTGGCTGCGCAGCCGGGCGTATCTGGTTACCGAGCATTTGGCCGGGCCAGACCTGATTGAGCATCTGGCCCCTTATGTCGAAAGCGGCGAGGTACCCGAGCCCGAACTGCTGGCCCTGGAGCGCCTGTTTGGCGAACTGATTCGCGAGCGGATCAGTCATGGCGACTTCAAGGGGCGCAACCTGTTCTGGCAGGGAGGGCGCTGGGTGCTGATAGATCTGGACTCGATGTGCCAGCACGGCTCACTGAGTAGTTTTGCGCCGGCGTTTGCCAAGGATCGTGCGCGGTTCATGCGCAACTGGCCGGTCGATAGCGCGTTGTATCGAGTAATCGATCAGCGCTTGCCCAGCAGGATCGACGGCGTCCTGTAGCTGCACGCTTGCCCGCTCCTGACAGGGCGGGCTCAGCTCATGCGTAGTGTTTCATCTTGTATATTGATTAATGATTGTTGAGTCGTTGTGCGCTCGAATTATTTGAGAGCGCAAAATCATGTCATGAAAAACTGATCTTAAGTGTATGTGGGGAGTTCTGTCTCGGATTAGTCCGATACTTCTCATTGGGTGTGTATGTGTTCGGTTATGTGGTTTTACATCTCGTGATGTTTGATCTTTATTTGAGTTTTTTGTGCTGTTGAAAGTTGTGGGTTGGGGATGTAGCTTTTGCGTTAACAGGTTGCGTGGCCTGTTAATGTCTTTAAGTTTGGAGAGTTTTATCATGTCTAATATTGGTAGTGTTTCGGGTTATAACTTTCAACCTTATGAGGGAGTTGGCTATAAGGAAAAAGAGATAGCTCGGCCCAATAAACTGGATCTTACCGCTGGAGAGGATGCGCAAGTGCTTGATCCCCGCACCGGCACCTGGGGGCCGGCGGTCGCTGCTGGCGAGGGTCGAGGCAGGGCTCCTGAGGAGCCTATCGATAGGGAAATTCCCTATGACCCTACCGGCAAAAGCTACGGGCCGGCCGATGCTGCCGGTCAGGTGATAGATGTGGAGATTCCTTATGACCCTACGGGAAAGAGCTATGAATCTACCGACCCGGATGGTCAATTGATTGATGTGGAAATTCCTTATGATCCTACCGGGCTCTATGGTAGTACTCCGGACAAGAACGAAACCGATAAACCCGCTAGCACTCATCGTACTCACTTGAGTTCTATTCGGTAAGTTGGGTGGCTTCATAAGTAAATAGTTTGGCCGGCGTTTGTTTGGTTGCAATTGAGGAGTGGCGTCTAGTGCAGTTAAGGCATGTGGCGTCACTTTTTCCAGTTGCGCCTTTGTTTAACGATATGTCGTGGTTTTACAGCGACCGAGTAAGCGCCGGCAAGCCGGCGCCTCCTGGTGGGGTCAGAACTGATACTGGGCGCCGGCTCCGGCATACCAGGACCGCCCCGGTGCCGCTTCGTAATAGCGCCCGTTACTGTCGCCAACAATCACAGAGCCGACATATTGGCGGTCCAGCAGGTTATCCAGGCGCAAGGTCTGGTGAAAGGTCCAGTGTTCGACCTTCTGCTCAAACCGCGCGCGCCAGTTGAAGACGCTGTAGCCCGGCGCAGCACGCTCCTGGTTGGTGTCCTCGACATAGATCTTGCTGCGGTACATGCCTTCGACAGCAGTGCTTAGCCAATCCCTTGGTTTCCAGTTCAGCTCGGCAAACAGCAGGGTCTGCGGGACGCCGGGCAGGTAGTTGCCTTTGTCGATGGTTTTGCTGTTGTTGCTGAAGTCACTGTCGTAGGTAGCTTGCAGGCGGGTGTAGGCGAGGTTGGCGCTCCATTGTTCGCTCAGTTGGCTTTCGATGCCCAGTTCAAAGCCGCGGCGCAGGGTGCGGCCGGCGTTTTGGTAGCTGGTGCGCCCGCCATTGGACTGTGCGACTACCAACTCATCCTCGGTGGTGATCTGGAATACGGCAGCGTTGAGCCGCGTGCTGTTGTTCACCTGCGCCTTCAAACCCACTTCATATTGAGTGCTCTCTGAGGGCTTCAGGCCAAAGTTGAAACCTTCGATGGCACCCGGGGCATAGGCCATTTCTGCCTGGGTCGGCGTTTCAAAGCCCTTGCCGGCACTGACGTAGCCGTGCAGGTCAGGGGTGAAGGCGTACATCACGCTCATCGAGGGCGTGTTCTTCTGGTAGGTCTTGTTGCCGCTGGCATCGCCATTGCTCAGGAACTGGTCATCGACGTCCATCTCCATCGTGCTGTGGCGCAGCCCGGCTTGCAGGGTCCAGCGGTCAATGGCCCAGTTGGCCTGGATGTAGGGGTCGAGGCTGCGGGCGGTGTCAATTTCGTTGCGGCGCAGTTCGCCTTTCACGCCCAGGGTGTTGCCGCTGTAGTTCTGGTAGCCGTGGCGGCTGTCCTCGCTCTGGTCGAAGTCCAGGCCGGCGATGATCATCAGCTCGCCCGGTGCGCTGTCGATAGGCTGCATCCAGCGCACGCCACCGCCGTAGAACTTGCGGTCGAATTGCACCACGCCGCCGCCGCGTTCGTTGCTCGGAACACCCTTGGGAATCGACAGATACTGAATCACACTCCGCCGCCCCGTATAGGCATTGACCTGCAACGTCGCATCGCCCATGTACCGCTCGTAATTCATCCCCAATTGCTGGTGATCGATGCTCTTGCGCGTGTTGTACGTCAGGGCGTTGCTGCTGACCGAACGCGGGTCGGCCTTGTAGCCCGCCCAGGTCTGCCCCAGCGGATCCTGGGTGCCGTTCTGCTCCAGGCTGCTGTAGATCAGGGCCAGCTTGCTGTCGTCATCGGGCTCGACGTTGAGCTTGGCGAAGGTCTGGTCGCGGCGAGCGCTGCTGTGGTCGCGGTAGCCGTCGGTGTCCATGCGCGAGGCGTCGAGGACAAACCCGGCGCCCTGTACCGCGCCTTCGGCGCTGAGGTGGTTCTTGTTCAGGCCGTCGCTGCCGAACAGGGTTTCGGCGCCAATACGTGGTGCGCCCTCGCCATTGCGCGAGAACATCTGGATCACCCCGCCGGCGTTGCTGCCATACAGGGTGGCGGCTGGGCCGCGCAGTACTTCTATGCGCTCGGCGGTGTCGAGGTTGAACGTTGCCGCCTGGCCCTGGCCGTCCGGGGTGCTGGCGGGGATACCATCGGCAATCAGCTTGATCCCGCGTACGCCAAACGCCGAGCGCGCGCCAAAGCCACGGGACGAAATCTGCAAGTCCTGAGCGTAGTTCTGGCGGTTCTGCACCACCAGCCCCGGCACGCGGGACAGGGCCTCCGAGGCGTTGATGCCCAACTGGCCATCGCTGATCTGCTCACGGCTGATGCTGTCCACCGAGTAGGGCAGGTCGAAGCTGCGACTGGCGCTGCGCGAGCCTGTCACCACACTGGGGTCGAGGATCAGTGGGGCATCTTCTGCCTGAGCGGCTTGCGGCAAGCCCAGCAGGCTAGGGAGCAGCATCGCAATACAGGTGGGAACAACAACTTTCATGAGCAAGCCAACTTCCATGACGCGCAGCGCAGGCGCGGAAAAAAGGGCGCGAGTTTAACGATTCTGCGAGGCTTTTCCGAAGAATATTCCCGCACATTACCGGCATATTCGTCTTACGCAGTCTTGGGTTAGGCTGCCCCCTCATGCCAAAGAGGGTTGCCCGTGAATCCTACAAACATTCTGCTGTTTGCCGCCATTGTCCTTTCGACCACGGCCTGTGGCACCCTCGATACGGTGTTTCGCGAAGATGCGGTGGCCAGCCAGGGCCTCAAGAACCTGCGCAGCCATTGCGAGAGCGTGCCCCGTATCTACAGCGGCGTGGTGTACGACTTCTGCTCCCTCAATGGCGAACCCAACAGCAAAAAAAGCCTGGACGAGCAGCAGATCGGCCCGCTGCCCTGGATTGCCGTTGACCTGGTACTGTCAGGTGTTCTCGATACTTTGGTACTGCCCTACACCGTCTACCGACAGAACCGTGATGGCAGTATCGAGATCTTCCGCTGATACCGCTTGTTTCTCCGTGCCATTTGCCGCTAGAGGCGTTTTGCCGCTTTTAAGCTATAATCCCGCCCTTTAGCTTTTCTCGCCGAGGCGAGGAGCACACATTTTTCAGGCGCCAGCGCCTGCATGCAGACTAAAAGAGGCTAGACCCCAGTGGCATTGACGATTCTTGGCCTGTCCGGCGCCCTTAGCCATGATCCTTCCGCAGCGTTGTATATCGACGGCAAGCTGATCGCGGCCGCCGAAGAAGAGCGCTTCGTACGCGATAAACATGCAAAGAACCGCATGCCCTACGAATCGGCGAAGTTCTGTCTGGAGCAGGCCGGTATCAAACCTTCCGACGTTGATGTAGTGGCGATCCCGTTTGCCCCGATCAGCTTGTTCGGCGAGGCCCGCTGGCACTATGCCAAGCGTTACTGGTATGCACCGGACCGCGCACTCGATGCGATCCTGATGGGCAACCGTCGCTACAAGCGCTACCGCAACAAGATTGTCTGGTGCCTGGAGCAACTGGGCTTTGATCCGAAGAAGATCAAGATCGAGCCGGTCGAGCACCACCTGGCCCACGCTTCCAGCGCTTATCACTGTTCGGGCTTCCAGGAGAAGACCGCGATCCTGGGGATCGATGGTAAGGGCGAGTACGCCACGACCTTCTTTGGCTATGGCGAGAACGGCAAGATCCACAAGATCAAGGAATTCTACGATCCGGACTCCCTCGGCGGCCTGTACGGCGCGATCACTGAGTTCCTCGGTTTCGAGATGCTTGATGGCGAGTTCAAGGTCATGGGCATGGCGCCGTATGGCGATGCCAGCAAGTACGACTTCTCGCGCCTGGCCTCCTTTGAAAACGGCGAGTTGGTGATCAATACCGACTACGCCAACGTCATTGGCCTGCGCCGCTATAAAGAGAAAGGCAAGGGCTTCTACTTCTCGCCAAAACTGATCGAGTGGCTGGGTCCCAAGCGCGAAGGCGATATCGCTGACGAGCCGTACATCCACTACGCAGCCAGCATGCAAGCGCTGTTCGAGAAGCTGGCGTTGCAGATGATCGACCATTACCTGGGCGATATCCTCAAGGAAACCGGCAAGCTGGCCTTCGCCGGCGGCTGCGCGCTGAACGTCAAATTGAACCAGAAGATCATTGCCCGCGACGACGTCAAGGAGCTGTTCGTGCAGCCAGCGTCCGGCGATGCCGGCACCGCGGTAGGTGCGGCGGCTTATGTGTCCCATGCCCGTGGTGTACCGGTAGAGAAGATGGAGCACGTCTATCTCGGCCCGTCCTACAGCAACGAGGAAGTGATTGCCGCGTGCGCCAAGCACCCGAGCAAGCCGAAGTGGCGCCAGATCGAGGACATGCCCAAGCGCATCGCCCAGATCATGGTCGACGGCAATCCGGTGGCCTGGTTCCAGGGCCGCATGGAGTTCGGTCCGCGTGCCTTGGGCGGACGTTCGATCATCGGTTGCCCGAGCGCCTTGGGCGTGGCTGACCGGATCAACCACCAGATCAAGTTCCGCGAGCGCTGGAGGCCTTTCTGCCCGTCGATGCTCGACACCGTGGCCCCACAGATGATCAAGGTCGATCACCCGGCCCCGTTCATGACCTTCACCTTTGAAGTGGCGGAAGAATGGAAAACCCGCGTGCCGGAAGTGGTCCATGAAGATGGTACCTCCCGCGCCCAGGTGCTCAAGCGCGAGTACAACCCGCGCTACTACGACATGATGAAAGAGCTGGAAGTGCTGACCGGCAACGGTGTGTCCCTGAACACCTCGCTCAACCGCCGTGGCGAAGCGATGATTTGCTCGCCGACCGACGCCCTGAACATGTTCTTCGGCTCGGACCTGCAGTACCTGATCATGGAAGACATCCTGGTCGTCAAAGATGGTGTGGAAGGGCAAGTCATTGACTGAAGCACTGATTGGCGTCGTCATCCCTGCCTATAACTATGCGCGCACCCTTGGGCGCGCGGTTGAGTCGGTGCTGGCGCAACTCGACGAAGCCGATGCGCAGTTGTTGGTGATTGATGACGGCTCTACCGATGAGACACCGCAGGTGCTCGAGGCGCTGTTGGCCAAGCACCCCGGGCGATTCCGCGCCCTGCGCAAGCCCAATGGCGGCCTGGCCTCGGTGCGCAATCGTGGGATTGAAGAGTCTGCGGGCCAGTACCTGATGTTCCTGGACGCCGATGATGAAATGGCCCCAGGCGCCCTGGCCCTGGTCGCGCAGCATATTGCCACCCATCCCGACAGTCGCTTGATCATCGGTGGTCACTGGTCGGTGTTCGAGGACGGCAAGCGCCGCCTGCATGCCGTCAAGCCGCTGCCTGCCACCCCATTCCAGCGGGTGCGCGGGTATTTGCTGGACAAAACCATCGCGATCTCCAATGGCGCCTGCGCCATGCACCGGGACATCTTCGCGGTGGGCAACTACCCCGAACGCATGCGCAACGCCGAGGATATCCCGGTGTTTGCCCAGGCCCTGGCGCGCGTGCCTTGCACGGTCATCGACCAGCCGCTGGCGCTGATCTACAAGCATGGGGACAGCTTGCGCCATGACATCAATCACAGTGTCGCGGCAGGCGTGAGCCTGGTGGACGAGGTGTTCTCGCCGGGGCGTATGCCGGCAGAGCTGCAAGGCTTGCGCCGTGCGTTTCTCGCACAGCGCTGCTTGTCTTTGTTTCGCAATTGCTTAAGTGCCGGGGAGTACACGCTTGCCAAGCAGTTTTACTGCCAGGCGGTGCGTACAGACTGGCGCGCCCTGACGCGCTGGTCGTACACACGCAAGGCGCTTCAGCTGCTGTTCAAGTAAGCGTTTTATAGCCTGTTACGCTACGCCGAGAATGACCAGTACAGCGCCCGGTTTGATTGCAATCACTGGGCGTCGGTTTTTTGCGGTGCAGTGGTTTTCTGGAACATATGTTTTCAAATCTTGTGCACACGATGTGACGCCAGGTTTTAAGGGGGGGGTGTGGTTGGTATAAGCAGCAAGTTGTGGGCTCGGGCTTTGAGCGTGGTCGTCGAGCATCCCGTTCGAGTGGCATTTTTTGGGAGCCTGCTGCTATCCCTGATCGCGGTACTGGGTGCCGCGACTGTAGGGCGTGATGCTGCGTTCTACCTGACCATTGCCCAGGACGTCCTAGACCATGGTCCGAAATCCGCCTTTGCGGTATTCAACTGGCCCTGGTTCTCCCTGCTCCTGGCGGGTACCCATTCGGTTTCAGCCCTGCCCATAGAACTGAGTGCTTACCTGTGGTGTTCACTGTTTGCAGCGGGCACCTGTGCGCTCTTGGTTGACTGCGTTCGCCAGCGCTCGGTGCAGGTTGCACCTTGGGCCTGCCTGGTGGTGCTGGCGATGCCGGCGTTCAACCAGTTTCGTGGCGAGATCCTGCGCGAGTTCGGCTTCTGGTTTTTCTGCATCCTGACGCTGTGGCTGGCCATGCGCTGGCAGGCCCGTGGTGGCTGGCTGCGGGCGGCAATCATTCATCTGGCGATTGTCGCGGCGGCAGCCTTCCGCCTGGAGGCGTTATTGCTGTTGCCGGCGCTGGGCCTGTGGCAGTTGCCTGGCCTGTGGGTTCGCGAGCGGCGTCTGGCGCTCCTGCAATTCATCGCGTTGCCGCTGCTGGGCGTGGTGGCGGGTATGGTGCTGGTCTCGGCCACGGGTGGTTTTTCATCGGGCCGCGTTGCCTACTATCTGGACTTGATCAATCCAAACAGTGTATTGGCGTCGTTTGATTTGCTGCGCGAGCAGTTCTCCCGATCGCTGATCAACAAGTACTCCCAGGATGAAACAGGGCGCATCATCTTTTTTGGCATCCTGGCGGCCATGGTCATCAGTTTTGTGAATATTTGCGGGCCCTTTGCCGTGCCTTTTTTACGGGGGCGCAACTGGCAGGCAATCAAGCTCTACTGGCATGAGTACCGGCCTTTTGCCTGGGCTGCGGTGTTGTACCTGTTGGTGTTGCTGCTGTTCTTTATTCAGCAGCAGTTCATGAACGTGCGTTACATGAGCTTCTTGAGCCTGCTGTTTGTACCGGCGCTGGCGCTGGCAATGCAGATGTTTGCCCAGCAGTTCCCGCGCCTGGGCAAGGCCCTGGTGGCGGTCTGCCTGTTGGTGATGTTGTCCAATGTGGTGTCCACCGGGCCCGGCAAGGTCCAGTACGTCGAGGCGGGGCGTTGGATGGCGGCGAACGTCGAGCCGGATGTCCCGGCGTATTTCGATGATGGCCGTATCAGCTATTACGCTGGTCGCGGTTATCAGCTCCAGCAATTGACCCGGGAAGTGGCCATGTCGCCGGCTTATGCGGATAAATTCCGCTACTTCCTGATCGAAGCCCGCGGCAACGAACCCTGGCTCACCGGTTGGCTGGCCGAGCGCAACCTGCGCATCGTCGAGCGCTTCGCCAATCGCCGAGGCGCCACGGTACTGGTCATCGGCCAGTGAGATCAGTCCAGTAGTTGCCGCAGGCGCTCAATCAGTGGCGCCTGTTGACTGCCCGCCGGCAAGGCCTGGCGATAGCCATTGAAGAAGGCTTGCCCGGCGTCATCGCCCAGTAGCCATTGCCGATCCTCGGCATAGCGCCGCAGGTGGCTGAAGTTGCGCCGCCGCTTGCTCTGGCTCAGCGGGGTGGCCTGGCAGCTCAGGTCGGCAATGTCGATCAAGCCCAGGGTGTTTTCCGGTGTCAGGACCACGTTGCCAAAGTGCAGCGAACGAAAGTACACGCCCTTCTCGTGCAATTGCGCAATGAAGCCGCCCAGGCGCCCACGCAGGGCGTCGGCGTCGGCCTTGGCGAGTTTCAACTGGCGGATGGTTTCCCCGGCCAGCGGGCTGTAATACACCGCATCCCGCGCAATGCTGGGGATGCGATACACCGCAATGATGCGCGGGCAGGGGATGTCCCGTTGCTGCAATGCGCGGGTGTTGTTGGCGAAGCGTTGTGCATAGGGGTAGAACAGCGCCGAACTGAGCAGGCGCTTGCGCCGGAACAGTTTGAGCATGCAACCATCGGTCAACCGGAGCACCTTGTCGCCAGAACCATCGGCTTCCAGCACCTGCGCGCCGGCGCGCAATGCCTCATAGGTGTTGTGATCGATTACTTGCATGCCTGACTCCCATCAATAGCCGGTCATCTTAACCGACTTGGCGCAAAGCTGGCCCATGCTCATGTTTTTTGGGGCGAAGAGGCCTGTGATATGATCCGCGCCTTACTGATTTGCGCGGATTCCCATGAGCAGTCCTGAACCGAAAACCCAGTCGACGCTGGCGATTTACTTCCGCCTCCTGACTTACGTACGGCCTTATGTGGGTCTGTTCATCCTGAGTATCGTCGGGTTCCTGATCTTCGCATCGACCCAGCCGATGCTCGCTTACATCCTCAAGTATTTCGTCGATGGCCTGGCGAACCCCGAGGCTAGCCTGTTCCCCGGCAACCCCTATCTTGGCAAGTTGCAGTTGCTGGAAACCGTGCCGCTGATGATCGTGCTGATCGCAGCCTGGCAGGGCGTGGGCTCGTTCCTCGGTAACTTCTTCCTGGCCCGGGTTTCCCTGGGGTTGGTCCACGACCTGCGCGTGGTGCTGTTCAACAAGCTGTTGGAGTTGCCCAACCGCTTTTTTGACAAGAACAACTCCGGCCACCTGATTTCCCGCATTACCTTCAACGTCACCATGGTCACCGGGGCTGCCACCGATGCGATCAAGGTGGTTATCCGTGAAGGCATGACCGTGATTTTCCTGTTTTGCACCCTGGTCTGGATGAACTGGAAACTGACCCTGGTGATGCTGGCGATCCTGCCGGTGATCGGCATGATGGTGAACAGCACCAGCCGTAAATTCCGCAAGCAGAGCAAGAAAATCCAGGTGTCCATGGGCGACGTGACCCATGTGGCCTCCGAGACGATCCACGGCTACCGTGTGGTCCGCAGCTTTGGCGGCGAGCAATATGAAAAGGTGCGCTTCGAGCAGGCGAGCCTGAGCAATACCGAGAAACAACTGGCGATGACCAAGACCGGCGCGGTGTACACGCCGATGCTGCAATTGGTGACCTACAGTGCGATGGCCGTGGTCATGTTCCTGGTCCTGTATTTGCGCGGCGATGCCTCGCCTGGCGACCTGGTGGCCTATATCACCATGGCTGGCCTGCTGCCCAAGCCGATTCGCCAGCTTTCCGAGGTCAGCTCGACCATCCAGAAGGGTGTGGCGGGCGCCGAGAGTATTTTCGAGCAGTTGGATGAGCCGGTAGAAGTCGACCAGGGCGTGATCGAGCATGAACGCCTGGCTGGGCGTATTGAAGTGCGCAACCTCAGCTTCCAATACCCGGAAAGCGACAAGAAGGTGCTCAACGACATCAGCTTTATCGTCGAGCCTGGGCAAATGGTCGCGCTGGTGGGGCGTTCGGGCAGCGGCAAGTCGACCCTGGCCGGCTTGATCCCTCGCTTCTACCAGCATGAGCAGGGGCAGATTCTGCTCGATGGCGTACGCGTGCAGGATTTCACCCTGCGCAACCTGCGCCGGCAAATCGCCTTGGTGACTCAGCAGGTCACCCTGTTCAACGACACCGTGACCAACAACATCGCCTATGGCGACCTGGCTGGCGCGCCCACCGATGCGGTACACCACGCCGCTCGCGAAGCGTATGCCGATGAGTTCATCGTGAAGATGCCCCAGGGCTATGAGACCCTGGTAGGCGAGAACGGCGTACTGCTGTCCGGCGGCCAGCGCCAGCGCATTGCAATTGCCCGGGCCTTGCTCAAGGATGCGCCGCTGCTGATTCTCGACGAAGCGACCTCGGCCCTGGATACCGAGTCCGAACGCCATATCCAGGCGGCCCTGGACCATGTGGTGAAGAACCGCACCACCCTGGTGATTGCCCACCGCTTGAGCACCATCGAGAAAGCCGACCTGATCCTGGTAATGGATGACGGCCAGATTGTCGAGCGCGGGACCCATGTCGAGTTGCTGGCGAAGAATGGCTACTACGCCCGCCTGCACGCCAAGGAGTTCGAAGAAGGCGACCCAGTGGCGCCCTCCCATGTGACGGATGCCTATTGAGGCGCCAGGGGCGCCGGGCTGCGATCGACCGCCAGGATTGAATCGGTCGATGCTTTTCCCTGTGCTAATATCGCGCCCCTGTTCATTTTGTATGTGGGTTGCTCCATGAAGTTGTCCATGCCGCGATTCGATCAAGCCCCTGTCTTGGTGGTCGGCGATGTCATGCTCGACCGTTACTGGCATGGCGGTACCTCACGGATTTCCCCTGAGGCACCGGTACCGGTAGTCAAGGTCGAGCAAATCGAAGACCGCCCAGGCGGCGCTGCCAACGTTGCCCTTAACATCGCCGCCCTCGGCGCCCCGGCCTCCCTGGTCGGCGTGACCGGCGACGATGAAGCCGCCGACAGCCTGACCAACAGCCTGCGCGGCGCTGGCGTGCGTGCCCTGTTCCAGCGCATCGCCCACCAGCCGACCATCGTCAAGCTGCGGGTCATGAGCCGTCACCAGCAGTTGCTGCGTATCGACTTTGAAGAACCCTTCGCCACCGACGCCCTGGCCCTCAGTGAGCAGGTCGACGAGCTGCTCGAAGGCATCAAGGTGCTGGTGCTGTCGGACTACGGCAAAGGCGCATTGAAAAACCACCAGATGCTGATCCAGGCCGCCAAGGCCCGTGGCATCCCGGTGCTGGCCGATCCCAAGGGCAAGGATTTCTCGGTCTACCGAGGCGCCAGCCTGATCACGCCGAACCTCAGCGAATTTGAAACCATCGTCGGCGGTTGCGTCGATGAGCACGACTTGGTGAGCAAAGGCGCAAGCCTGATGGCCGACCTCGACCTCGGCGCCTTGCTGGTGACCCGTGGCGAACACGGCATGACCCTGCTGCGTCCCGGTCACCCGGCCATGCACTTGCCGGCGCGTGCGCGGGAAGTGTTCGACGTCACGGGCGCCGGCGACACCGTGATCTCCACCCTGGCGGCAGCGATTGCGGCAGGGGAGGAGTTGCCCCATGCGGTAGCCCTGGCCAACCTGGCAGCGAGCATCGTGGTGGGCAAGCTGGGTACGGCGTCCATCAGTGCCCCGGAACTGCGTCGCGCGATCCAGCGCGAGGAAGGCTCGGAGCGTGGTGTGTTGAGCCTGGAGCAATTGCTGCTGGCGATTGACGATGCCCGTGCCCATAACGAGAGCATTGTCTTCACCAACGGCTGCTTCGATATCCTGCACGCCGGCCATGTGACCTACCTGGAGCAGGCTCGCGCCCAGGGTGATCGCCTGATCGTGGCGATCAACGATGATGCTTCGGTCAGCCGCCTGAAAGGCCCTGGCCGACCGATCAACAGCGTGGACCGGCGCATGGCGGTCCTGGCTGGATTGGGCGCGGTGGATTGGGTGATCAGCTTCTCCGAGGGCACTCCGGAAAACCTCCTGGCCCAGGTCAAGCCAGATGTGTTGGTCAAGGGTGGTGACTACTCGGTCGACCAGGTGGTCGGTGCCGATATCGTCAACGCCTATGGTGGCAAGGTCAAAGTCCTGGGGTTGGTGGAAAACAGCTCGACGACCGCGATTGTCGAAAAAATCCGCCAAACCAACGATGCCGCTCAATAGGTTTTACCGCTATGTCTGATGCTCTCGTACTGATTACCGGCGGTGCCGGCTTTATCGGTTCCAATCTGGTCGATGCACTGCTTGCCAAGGGCTATGCAGTGCGCGTGCTGGATAACCTGTCCACCGGCAAACGCAGCAACCTGGCGCTGGACAACCCGCGCCTGCAACTACTGGAAGGTGATGTGGCCGACGCTGCGCTGGTCGCTCGTGCGGCGGTGGGGGCGACAGCCGTAGTGCACCTGGCGGCAGTCGCGTCGGTGCAGGCGTCGGTGGATGATCCGGTCAGTACACACCAGAGCAACTTCGTGGGTAGCCTGAATGTCTGCGAGGCCATGCGCCAGGCCGGGGTCAAGCGCGTGGTGTTTGCCTCGAGCGCTGCGGTGTATGGCAACAACGGCGAAGGCGACTCTATCGACGAGCAAACCGCCAAGGCACCGTTGACGCCTTATGCATCGGACAAGCTGGCGAGCGAGCATTACTTTGACTTCTACCGTCGCCAGCATGGCCTGGAGCCGGTGATTTTCCGCTTCTTCAACATCTTTGGCCCGCGCCAGGATCCTTCATCGCCGTACTCCGGGGTGATCAGCATCTTCAGCGAGCGCGCGCAAAAAGGCCTGCCGATTGCCGTATTCGGCGACGGTGAGCAAACCCGGGACTTCATGTACGTCGGGGATCTGGTGGCGGTGCTGGTGCAAGCGGTGGAAATGGCCGAAGCGCCTCTGGGTGCGATCAATGTCGGCTGGAACCGCACCACCACGCTCAAGCAGTTGCTGCAGGCGCTGTCGGAAATCGTCGGCTCGTTGCCGGCTGTCAGCTACACAGAGCCGCGTTCAGGGGATATTCGGCACTCCAGGGCCAATAACCAGCGCCTGGCGGCGAGCTTCACGTTGCCTGAGGCGACGCCGCTGAAGACGGGCCTGGAGAAACTGCTGCACGGCTGAGCCCTTATTCTCTGTAGGAGCCGGCCTGGCTCCTACAGGGGAGGCGTCAGCGTCCTGCTTTTTTCGGCACCATCTTGCGCAAGATCTGCCTGGCCCGCCCGGTCAGCTGGCTCAACTTCGATTCCTTCTCCGGCGCGCTCAGGCCCTGTTGCCTGAGCCAGTCCTTCCAGCGGATCCGCTCATCGCGCACCAGCCAACCTTCCTGCTGGGCAAAACTTTCGGCCAGGTACAACCCGCGCGTGCTCGCTGGCACCAGTTGATCCTTTTTCAAGGTAAACAGCTCGGCGCAAGGCTGGCCGTCCTTCAGGGGCATCAGGTACAAGTCCGGGCGCTGGCGGTCCAGGCGCGCCACCAGTTGGTCGCCCTCCAGGCGTTCGTCCACATGGAACAGGCTCAAGGACTTGGCTTCCTTGGGCACTTCCAGGCGCAGGTCGTAGATCAATTGCAGTGAGGCCGTGGGCAGGTGCACATAGGCCCGGGGGCGTTCGATCAATTGCATGTTGGCGCAGCGCACCGGGCGGGCAGCGCCGGACAGCGGCGACAGGCGAAACGGCAACGCCTCGCGGTAATGCAGCGCGCTGGAGTAGGGCGCCGGCAGCCAGGTATCGTTGAAGCGCCCGCCCAGCCAGCCTTCCGGGGTTTCCAGCAGGCACTCCTCGGCGATTTCCTGGATGGCAGTGTGCAGTGGCAAGTTCAGTTCATGGGCCGGCACGTAGCCGGAAATCAGTTTGAGCACCACGTCGCCACGGTCCTGGCGACGCTGGCGCACCAGTACCCAGTAATCGCGGTTTTGCCAGTGCAGTGTCAGGCGCACCGACACCCCGAGGTTGGCCAGTTCCAGGGCGAAGCGCTCGGCATCCGCCACTTCCACCGGCTTGCGCCGCTGCAGAGTCTGGGCAAAGTTGAGCGGCATGCCCACGCTCTGGTAGCTCAGGCCTTCGGGGGTGGCTTCGACGTACAGCGGCAGAGTTTTAAAGTTACTGGGGTTTTTTCTTATGAGCGTTCGCGGCATGTCGGCTCCTTCTTGCGTCGGGGTCGGCCGCGTCGGCGGCATCAGGATTGGCGAATGATCTTGGCAGCGGTTGCCACATTATGGGCAAGGTGCAGCGGGTTGATGGTCCCGACAATAGCACTGGCCACGCCCGTTTGCGCAAACAACAAGATGAAACTGGCGTGAATTGGATCCACTCCCGGCTCAAGGCACGCATGCCCACTGGCCAGGGCCTTTTTCACCAGGATGCCTTTGCCGTGGGCGGCGGCATAATCAATCACGGCTTTTTCGTCTTGCTCGTTCAGATTGTAGGTGACCATGGCGCAATCACCTTGTTCCAGAGCCCTCACCCCGCCCTCGACGGTTTTGCCGGAAAAGCCGAAACCGCGAATCTTGCCCTCGGCCTTGAGGTCCGCCAGAGTCTGGTAGACCTCGCAGTTGTTGAGAATATGCAAGTCGTTGCCGTCGGAATGCACCAGCACCAGGTCGATAAAATCCGTTTCCAGGCGTTTCAGGCTGCGCTCCACGGACAGCCGGGTGTGGGCCGCGCTGAAGTCGTGACGGGACACGCCGTCGGCAAATTCTTCGCCGACCTTGCTGACAATCACCCAGTCCTGGCGCTGGCCACGCAGCAGCGGGCCCAGGCGTTCTTCGCTGTGACCATAGGCGGGGGCGGTGTCGATCAGGTTGATCCCCAGCTCGCGCGCCTGGCGCAGCAACATCCGCGCCTCCTCATCGTTGGGGATCTGGAAACCATTGGGGTACTTCACCCCCTGGTCGCGCCCCAGTTTCACGGTGCCCAGGCCCAGTGGCGACACCAGCAGGCCGGTGCTGCCCAGGGGGCGATGAAGGTCATGCAGGGTCGGCAGGCTCATGGCAACAATTGCTCCCAGGCGGGTTGGGCGATGGCGGGGCGAGGCAGTTGCGGCAATGGTTCGCTGGGTGTCGGCTGGATGCCGTCACGTTCCAGGGCGTTGAGCACCCGGTCGGCGAAGTCCGGCGCCAGGGCCAGCTTGGTTGGCCAGCCCACCAGCAGCCGGCCCTGTTCGGCGAGGAATGCGTTGTCCGGCCGGGTCAGGCCCGTTTGCAGGGGCTCGGCGCGATCCACCCGCAGGGTCGCCCACTGGGTCTGGCTCATGTCGATCCACGGCAGCAGTTGCGCCAGCTCCTTTTGCGCGGTGGCGATCTGCTCGGCGGGCGTGCGGTGCACGCCTTCGGTCTCGGCAATATCGCCGCCCATGTACCACACCCAATTGCCGTCAGCGGTCGGGTGCGTGGTGATGGTGATCCGTGGCTTGGTGCCCCCGCCCAGGCAGTGCGCGTACAGGGGTTTGAGGCCAGGGCCCTTGGCGATGATCATATGCAGCGGGCGCTTTTGCATGGCCGGCTGGCTCAGGCCCAGGGTGGTCAGCAGTTCGGCGGTGCCGCCGCCGGCGCTCAGCACGATGCGCTGGGCGCGAACCGCTCGGCCATCGACTTTCAGGCCAACCAGGATGCCACCCTCAAGCAGCGGCTCGATCTGTTGCCCGGCGAGCAGGCCGTCGCCGGCCAATTGCGCCAGGCGTTCGATCAGGCTCGGCACATCCACCACCAGTTCGGCCAGGCGATAGACCTTGCCCTTGAAGCGGCGGTCTTGCAGGGCCAGCGGCAAATCTTCGCCCTTGACCTGGTCGACGCGGCCGCGCACCGCCTTGCTGGCGAAGAAGCTGGTGAGGTTGCCGGCCAGGGTGCCTGGCGACCACAGGTAATGGGCCTGCGACAGCAGGCGCACGCCCGTCAGGTCCAGCTCGCCGGTGCCGGCCAGCGCCTCGCGCCAGCGTCGTGGCATATCGGCAATAGCTTCAGAGGCGCCGGTCAGGGCACCGTGCAAGGCGTATTTCGCACCACCGTGAATGATCCCCTGGGACTTCACGCTCTGCCCGCCACCCAGGGTCGCGTTCTCCACCACAATCGTGGAAAACCCCTGGCTACGCAGGCGCGCATTGAGCCAGAGGCCGGCAACCCCGGCGCCGACAATCAGGACGTCGGTGGAAATAACGGATGGCATGGGGCGACCTCAGTGTTCAGAACAAGAGGCCAAGTATACAGACTCGACGGCGGGATCTTTGCTCAGGATCAACAACTGTAGGAGGTCAGTGGCCTGCCGTTTTCGAAAACAACTGAATCACCACCACCCCGAGCACAATCAAGCCCATCCCGAGCATCGCCGGCAGATCGAGCTTCTGCCCATAGATAAACAGCGCCGCGATGCTGACCATGACAATGCCCATCCCGGCCCATACCGCATAGGCCACGCCCACCGGGACGGTGCGCACCACCAGAGTCAGCATCCAGAAAGCCACGCCATAACCCACGATCACCAACAGTAGGGGAATCGGCGTGCTCCAGCCCTTGATTGCTTTCATGGAAACGGTAGCGATCACCTCCGAGCAGATGGCGATAGCCAGGTAGTAGTAGGCGACGTTCATGGGGCAATCCTCGGGATGGGCTCAATACTGTAGGAGCGAGCTTGCTCGCGAAAATCGTTAACGGTCATGCGCATAACCTGGTTGAACGTGGTGTTCTCGGGTTTTTCGCGAGCCAGCCCGCTCCTGGAAAGGCTGGCATTTTAGTGCGTTATCAGATGGGGTAAAGTCATTACCTATCCGAATTAAAGATGGGGTTGACCAATGAGCGTGCAATGGAACCTGGAGCAGATGCGCCTGTTTGTCAGCGTCGCCGAACAGCGTTCTTTTTCGGCGGTGGCCCGGGACCAGCGCAAGGCGCAGTCGGCGGTAAGCAATGGCATTGCCTTGCTGGAGGCCGACCTTGGGGTGAGCCTGTTTGATCGTAGCAGCGGTCGCCAGCCCCGGTTGACCGAGGCCGGCGCGGTGCTGCTGGAGGAGGCCCGGGAAGTGCTGCGTCAGTGCGAGCGTCTTAACGGCCGCGCTCTGTCCTTGATGCGTGGCGAAGAAGCGCGGCTGCGCCTGGCCCAGGACGAAGCCATGTTGTATCAGCCGGTACTCGATAGCCTGGAGGCGCTGGCCGGGAAATTTCCTAGCCTGGAAGTGCAATTGTCGAGCACGGCCCAAGGTGATGTCGCACGCAAATTAGTCGAGCGCAAAGCGGACCTGGGGTTGCTGTTCTACCACGACCAGATCCCCGAGGCCCTTGAGCGGCGGGTGGTTGGCAGCGTGGAGATGGTCACGGTGTGCGGCGTCGGGCATCCGCTGGCCAGCGGCGGTTTTGTCGATTGCCAGCGCCTGGCGCAGTTTCGCCAGTTGCTGATGTCGACCCAGACCAGCGTCTACCCCGGTAGCGAGGCGGCCAGCCCGCAGGTGTGGCGTGCCGACAGCTTTTACGTGTTGGCCGAGTGGCTGGCGCGTGGCCTGGGCTGGGCCTGGTTACCGCGACATGTGGTGCAATACCCGACGTATCAGGGGCAGATGGTCGAGTTGGATAGCGAATGGACGCCACCGGCCCTGGTGGTAGAGCTGGTTTGGCGTCGGGATGAACCCTTGGGCCCGGCGGCGCGCTTTCTGGCCGAACGTTTTACCGAGTGTTTGCAGGCGATCGGCTGAAAAAGCCGATAAACTCCGGCGCCATGAATAGAACTCTCTACAGCTGTCTGTTTTACCTGGCGCTGCCGTTGGTGGCCTTACGTCTATGGCTGCGGGCACGCAAGGCGCCGGCCTACGCCAAGCGCGTCAGCGAACGCTTTTCCTACGGGTTGCCGCTACTCAAACCCGGTGGGATCTGGGTGCACGCGGTGTCGGTGGGCGAGAGCATCGCCGCCGCACCGATGATCCGTGGTTTGCTGGCGCGTCATCCACAGTTGCCGATCACCGTCACCTGCATGACGCCCACCGGTTCCGAGCGGATCCAGGCATTGTTCGCCAATGAGCCGCGCATCCAGCATTGCTACCTGCCCTACGATTTGCCATGTGCCGCCAAGCGCTTTCTGGACCGGGTCCAGCCCAGGCTGGCGGTCATCATGGAAACCGAGTTGTGGCCCAATCATATCCACCAGTGCGCCAAGCGCGGGATTCCCGTGGTACTGGCCAATGCGCGGCTGTCGGCACGCTCGGCCAAGGGCTACGCACGTTTCGCCAAACTGACTGCGCCGATGCTGGCAGAAATGAGCCTGTTCGCCGTGCAGACCGCCACCGAGGCCGAGCGCTTTCGCAGCCTGGGCGCACGTGCGGAAACGGTCGAAGTCACCGGCTCGATCAAGTTTGACCTGACCATCGACCCTCAGCTGTTGGCGCGCGCCGCTGCGTTGCGTGAGCAGTGGCAGGCCAGCGAGCGCCCGGTGTGGATCGCCGCCAGTACCCACGAGGGTGAAGATGAAGTGGTGCTGGCGGCCCATCGGCAGTTGCTCGCCAGCTATCCCAACGCCCTGTTGATTCTGGTGCCACGGCATCCGGAGCGTTTCAACACGATGTTTGAGCTGTGCCAGCAGCAGGGTTTTGCCACCGTGCGGCGCTCCAGCGGCGCGCCGGTCAACGCCCAGACCTCGGTATTGCTGGGCGACACCATGGGCGAGCTGCTGTTTTTGTATGCCTTGGCCGACAGCGCTTTTGTCGGCGGCAGCCTGGTGCCCAATGGTGGGCATAACCTGCTGGAGCCCGCTGCGCTGGCCAAGCCGGTGATCAGCGGCCCGCACCTGTTCAACTTCCTCGAAATCGCCGCGCTGATGCGCGAAGCCGGGGCGTTGCGGGAGGTGGAGGATGCCGAGGGCTTGGCCGAGGCGGTGCGGCAGTTGTTTGAGCTGCCGCAGGATGCGCAGAAGATGGCGCAGGCGGGGCTCAAGGTGATGCAGGGCAACCAGGGGGCGTTGAAGCGCTTGCTCGATGGTATCGACCGCCTGATCAACCGCTGACCTTGTGGGAGCGGGCTTGCTCGCGAAGACGGTGTGTCAGTCAACACATGTATTGACTGAGACACCGTCTTCGCGAGCAAGCCCGCTCCCACATTTGTTATGCGGTGGGTTTAGTTGCTGGGGCGGGCCTTCAGTTGCTCGGCCGCAGCCTTGGCCAGGTCCGGCGGCAGGAAGTCCTTGTCCGGGTTGTAGTCAGCCTTCAGGTACCGCGCCAGATCCTGCAGATCCCCCGGGTTCAACGTCCCCGCCGCCTGCTTCAGGCGCAGGTTGTCGAGGATGTAGTCATAGCGGCTGTTGTTGTAGTTGCGCACCGAGGAGTAGAGCTGGCGCTGCGAGTCCAGCACATCGACGATATTGCGCGTGCCCACCTGGTAACCGATTTCCGTGGCTTCCACTGCGCTCTGGTTGGAGATGATCGACTGGCGGCGGGCCTGCACTTGCTCCACATCGGTATTCACCGCGCGGTGCAGGTTGCGGGTGTTTTCCACCACCTGGCGGCGCAGGCCTTCGCGTTGCTGCTCGGTCTGGCCCAGGCGCGAATATGACTCGCGCACCTGGGAGCTGGTGAGGCCGCCGCTGTACAGCGGGATATTCAGGCGCAGGCCGATGGTGCGTTGCTCGACATCACCACGATAGGGCTGGCCGAAGGCGTTGGGGTTACTGAAACCGAGGGCGTCGTTGTCGCCTTTCTCGTATTGCGCCACCGCGTCCAGGGTCGGCGCGTGGCCGGCCTTGCGTTGCTTGAGGGTCTCTTCGGCAGCCGTCACCGCATAGTTGCTGGCCAGCAGGTTCAGGTTCTGCCGCCCGGCGGTGTCGACCCAGGCTTTGGCGTCGTTCGGTGCCGGCGGCAACACCGGCAGCGTGTGGACAATGCCCTGGATCGCGTTGTATTGGCGGTTGGTCAGGGTGATCAGCGCTTCAAACGCGTCATCCACCTGGCGCTGGGCGAGGATCCGGTTGGCGCGTGCGGTGTCGTAGCTGGCCTGGGATTGCAGTACGTCGGTCTTGTCCGACAGGCCCACGTCGAAACGCTCGTTGGACTGGTCCAGTTGGCGCTTGAAGGCCGCTTCCTCGGCCTTGGTCGAGGCCAGGTTGTCCTGGG
The DNA here is from genome assembly GCF_009873475.1 of Pseudomonas sp. DTU12.1. NCBI lineage: Bacteria > Pseudomonadati > Pseudomonadota > Gammaproteobacteria > Pseudomonadales > Pseudomonadaceae > Pseudomonas > Pseudomonas sp. DTU12.1. Next base: position 748,068 of record NZ_CP045254.1, read on the forward strand.
CGCGCAGCACGGCGAAGTAGTTTTCGGCGCTTTGCAGGATCAGTTCCTGCTCGGTGGCCGAGAGTTGCAGGGCGGCTTGTTCATTCACGGCTTCGGCAGCCTGCAGCTGGAACCAGCGGTCGGCACGGAACAGCGGCTGGCTGAGGGTCGCGCGCCAGGTGTGGGCGTCGCGATTGGCAGTGGCCGAGGGCGTGTCGATCTGGGTGCGCACGTTATTCACGTCGGCGCCGGCCGAGAGGTTGGGCAGCAGGCCGGCACGGGCCTGGGGCACCACTTCTTTTTGCGCGCCGTATTGGGCACGGGCGGCGGCCAGGTCGGCGTTGTTGTCCACCGCTTCCTGGTAGACGCTGACCAGATCGGTTTTGGTCGACAAGGGCGCTTCTGCTGCCCAGACCATTCCATTGGTCGCACAAGACACGGCAAGAGCCAGTGAAAGTTTGCGCAGCATGAGGCGATCCCTAGATAAATATTACGGCGATAATTTAGCGCCCAAGGCTACGACGAGCAATCCATAGCGTCAAGGCGTTGAGACAGTAGCCGAGTGTAGTGGCCGCACTGCGGCACAACAATCCTGTAATTGCGCCATTCATCACGCTGAATGCACCGCTATTGGCAATTTGCCTGCTCCATGGTCTAGACTGGCCGCGTTCTTGTCGGGGTGCCTTGCTATGAGGCTGAGATCGGTAAATACCGGATCCCGTTGAACCTGATCAGGTTAGCGCCTGCGTAGGGAACAAGATTTCTCGTCACCCGGCGAGTCCTCTTGTGCTTCGTCCGGGATGTTGTTCGACCATCGAACAGCCCTCGTGTACCAAGCACAGCACTGATTCCAGTGCGTCCGTCCGTCACAGGTTCGCTCCGACAAAAATCCACTGCCTGGATGTGTCTGGAGAGCCCGTGATGAGTACAAAACTAAAAAACACCGTGCATTTGAGTGAGTCGGCCAAGGTTGACTCGGGATCCGTGCAGCCGTTTACCCGCTCGCAAAAAGTCTATGTGCAGGGCACCCGCCCGGACATCCGCGTACCGATGCGCGAAATCAGCCTCGACGTGACTCCCACCGACTTCGGCGGCGAGATCAATGCGCCCGTGGTGGTCTACGACACCTCCGGCCCGTACACCGACCCCAACGTGATTATTGACGTGCGCAAAGGCCTGGGCGATGTGCGCTCGCCGTGGATCGAATCCCGTGGCGACACCGAGCGCCTGTCCGGCCTGAGTTCGCACTTCGGCCAGCAGCGCCTGAGCGATGCCGAGCTGACCGCCCTGCGTTTTGCCCATGTGAAGAACCCACGCCGCGCCAAGGCCGGGGCCAACGTCACGCAAATGCACTACGCGCGCCAGGGCATCATTACCGCCGAGATGGAATACGTCGCCATCCGCGAAAACATGAAGCTTGAAGAAGCCCGCGCGGCCGGCCTGCTGACCCAGCAACACGCCGGCCACAGCTTCGGCGCCAGCGTGCCGAAAATCATCACCCCCGAATTTGTGCGCGAAGAAATCGCCCGTGGCCGCGCCATCATCCCGGCCAACATCAACCACACCGAACTGGAACCGATGATCATCGGCCGTAACTTCCTGGTGAAGATCAACGGCAACATCGGCAACAGCGCCCTGGGCTCGTCCATCGAAGAAGAAGTGGCGAAACTGACCTGGGGCATTCGCTGGGGTTCTGACACCGTGATGGACCTGTCCACCGGCAAGCACATCCACGAAACCCGCGAGTGGATCATCCGCAACTCGCCGGTGCCGATCGGTACCGTACCGATCTACCAGGCCCTGGAAAAAGTCGGCGGCGCAGCCGAAGACCTGACCTGGGAGCTGTTCCGCGACACCCTGATCGAACAGGCCGAGCAGGGCGTCGATTACTTCACCATCCACGCTGGCGTGTTGCTGCGCTATGTACCGCTGACCGCCAAGCGCGTCACCGGCATCGTGTCCCGTGGCGGCTCGATCATGGCCAAGTGGTGCCTGGCGCATCACAAAGAGAACTTCACCTACACGCATTTCGATGAAATCTGCGAAATCATGAAGGCCTACGACGTCAGCTTCTCCCTCGGCGATGGCCTGCGCCCGGGGTCGATTGCCGACGCCAACGACGCCGCGCAGTTCGGCGAGCTGGAAACCCTTGGCGAACTGACCAAGATCGCCTGGAAGCACGACGTACAAACCATGATCGAAGGCCCGGGCCATGTGCCGATGCAGTTGATCAAGGAGAACATGGACAAGCAACTGGAGTGCTGTGACGAGGCGCCGTTCTACACCCTCGGCCCGCTGACCACTGACATTGCACCGGGCTACGACCACATCACCTCAGGCATCGGCGCGGCGATGATCGGCTGGTTCGGTTGCGCGATGCTCTGCTACGTCACGCCCAAGGAACACCTGGGCCTGCCGAACAAGGATGATGTGAAGACCGGCATCATCACCTACAAGATTGCGGCCCACGCCGCGGATTTGGCCAAGGGCCATCCAGGCGCGCAGATCCGTGACAACGCCTTGAGCAAGGCGCGGTTCGAGTTCCGCTGGGAAGACCAGTTCAACCTCGGCCTGGACCCGGACACCGCGCGCTCCTATCACGACGAAACCCTGCCCAAGGATTCGGCCAAGGTCGCGCATTTCTGCTCGATGTGCGGGCCGAAATTCTGCTCGATGAAGATCACCCAGGAAGTGCGTGAGTACGCGGCCAACCAGCGCATCGAGGCGGTGGATGTGGATGTGGCCAAGGGCTTGGCCGAGCAGGCGCAGCGGTTCAAGCAGGAAGGCAGCCAGCTCTACAAAAAGGTCTGATCCGAGATCGCGGGCGCCTGTAAGGGCCTCATCGCGAGCAAGCCCGCTCCCACACTCGACCGCATTCCAGAGGTGGAACTCGATCGAGTGTGGGAGCGGGCTTGCTCGCGAAAGCAATCTCTCAAACAACAGATACTCCTCAGAGATTCCACCCTTGAGCATTCAACCGAGTACCTACTCTCCCGACATTGCCGTCCCCATAGACAAGCGAGTTTTTGGCGCCCGCGATCTGTTTTCCCTGTGGTTCTCCCTCGGCATCGGTCTGATGGTCCTGCAGACCGGCGCGTTGCTGGCGCCTGGCTTGGGTCTGTCGGGCTCGTTGCTGGCGATTTTCCTCGGCACCCTGGTAGGCGTGCTGCTGTTGGCCGCCGTCGGGGTGATTGGCAGTGACACCGGCCTATCGTCCATGGCCGCCCTCAAGCTCAGCCTGGGCGCCAAAGGCGCTAGCCTGCCGGCGCTGTTGAACCTGCTGCAACTGATTGGCTGGGGCTCGTTCGAAATCATCGTCATGCGCGATGCCGCCAGCCTGCTGGGCACCCGTGCCTTCAACGAAGGCAGTCTATGGGCCAGCCCGTTGCTCTGGACGCTGTTCTTCGGCGGCCTCGCCACCTTGCTGGCGGTCAGTGGCCCGCTGACCTTCGTGCGAAAGATCCTGCGCAAGTGGGGGATCTGGCTGCTGCTGGCGGCCTGCCTGTGGCTGACCTGGAACCTGTTCGCCAAGGCCGACCTGGCCGCGTTGTGGGCCCAGGCGGGCGATGGTTCGCTGCCGTTTGCCGTCGGGTTTGATATCGCCATTGCCATGCCGTTGTCCTGGTTGCCGCTGATTGCCGACTACTCACGCTTCGGCAAACGCGCAACCCGAGTGTTTGGCGGCACGGCCCTGGGCTTTTTTATCGGCAATTTCTGGCTGATGAGCCTGGGCGTGGCTTACACCCTGGCGTTTGCGCCCAGTGGTGAAGTCAACGCGCTGCTGCTGGCGTTGGCCGGGGCTGGCCTGGGGATTCCGCTGTTGCTGATTCTGCTGGATGAATCAGAAAACGCCTTCGCCGATATCCACTCCGCGGCGGTATCCAGCGGCATGTTGCTACGGGTGAAAGTCGAACACCTGGCACTGGCGATCGGGCTTGTTTGCACGCTGATCGCCTGCTTCGCGCCCTTGGCCCAGTATCAGAATTTCCTGCTGTTGATCGGCTCGGTATTCGCGCCGCTGTTTGGCGTGGTGCTGGTAGACCACTTCATCCTGCGCCGACGTGGCCAGGCGCTGCCTGCAAGCCTGCGCTGGCCGGCGCTGCTGGCCTGGCTGGGCGGTATCAGCACCTATCATCTGTTGGCCAATCTGTACCCGGATATTGGCGCGACCCTACCGGCACTGGCGCTGGCAGGGCTGCTGCAATTTATCCTCGGGCGGGCCTTCAGGGGCGTACGGGCACCAGCTCCGGCTTGATGATGCCGTCGAGGCGCGCGTAAGGAATCTGCAACTCGACGTGGCCCATGGCGTAGGGCGCAATGGTGGTCGTAGGGTATTTGAGCACCACCGCGCCGTAGGTCAGCGCCACGTTCGGGGTTTTCTGGAAGGGCCAGCTTTTCACGTACTCCGGCTCCAGGCTCAGGCGGGTGCTGATCAGCCAACTGTTGTGGGCTACCTGGGCGGCTTTCCAGAACGCGTCTTCCTTGCCAGGGCGCAGCATGTCCGCCAGGGTCAGGTTTTTTTGCTGTTGGCGTGAGTAGTTGATGAAGCCGCGGCCAGGTTCGCCATGGGCGCCGCCGGTGTCCAGGTAGCTGGACAGTTCGATGATCACCAAGCCGTCATGCTGCTCCCGTACCTTGGCCTGCAAGTACATGCTGTTGCGTGGGCCGGACTCGCGCAGGAATTTTTCCCGATAGGCGTTCAGCGACGCCGGCAGTGGCGCGCCGGGGGTGGTGCGGGTCATTTCCAGCAGGCGTTGCTCGATCAAGGCGTCGAGCTTGGGCTCGTTGGCGAAATGCACCGTATCGATGTTCACCAGTGGGCAATCGGCAGTGGTGCAGCCCGGTTGCACCACTTCGGATGCATCGCGGGTGGCTTCCAGCGGCGCGCGGTAGCTGGGTTGGAACAGGCTCTGGCAAGCGCCGAGCGTCAAGGCAATACAGGCCACGGAGGCGACTTTTAACAGCGACATGGGCGTCCTTCATAAAGCGGAGAAGAGCGAAAGATATGGGGCTTCGACTGTCGGCATCCCAGTCAGTTCGCCACTAAGCTGATTACAGTGAGTTTGACCGCCGCCGCCTGTCCCGGCAACAGGAAAGGGGCTGCACCGACGGGCGCGGGCGCTGTAGGATGGCGCGATGCCGAGACACACACCGCAATAAACGAGGGTTGATATGACCGACAGTGCGAAATCGACGCCGAACAGATTTGAAGTGGTTCAGCGCGACAATGCCTACCAGGGCTTCTACAAGCTTGATCGTGTACAGCTGCGCCACGAGCTGTTCGACGGCGGCATGAGCCCGGTGATCAACCGCGAGATTTTTGTCCGCCACGATGCCGTCTGTGTCCTGCCCTACGATGCGCAACGCGATGAAGTGGTGTTGATCGAGCAGTTCCGGGTTGGCGCCATGGGCCGCACCGACAATCCATGGTTGGTGGAGATGGTTGCCGGTCTGATCGACAAAGACGAGCAACCGGAGGAGGTTGCGCACCGCGAAGCCGAGGAGGAAGCTGGGCTGACCTTCTCTGCGCTATGGCCGATCACCAAGTATTTCCCGTCGCCGGGGGGCAGCACCGAATTCGTCCACCTGTTTTTGGGACGTTGCGACAGTAGCGGTGCTGGCGGTATCCATGGCCTGGCCGAAGAAGCAGAAGATATCCGCGTTACCGTGTGGGCCTTTGAAGATGCCCTGCAAGCGGTACGCGACGGTAAAATTTCCAACGCAGCCAGCATTATCGCCCTGCAATGGCTTGCGCTTAATCGCGCGGAAGTGAGGGGGTTATGGCAGTAAAGGCACGGGAACGCTACCGGGTCGACCTGATCGGCTTGCAAGCCGCTTGCGAGGCCAACTATGCGCGGCTGATGCGCCTGTTGCCGGACATGCGCCATACGCCCGAAGCACGACGGATCGCCGTGACCCACGGTGACCAGATGCTCGGCGTGCTGACCCTGGAAGTCATCCTCACTTGCCCGTACACCAGCACCCTGCGCGTGCGCCAGGAGCACAGCCTGCCGTGGCTGCCGGTGCCGCAGCTGGAAGTGCAGGTGTATCACGATGCGCGAATGGCCGAAGTGGTCAGCGCCGAACATGCACGGCGCTTTCGCAGCATCTATCCTTACCCCAATATGTTCATGCACCAGCCCGATGAGAAAGCACAGCTCAATGTGTTCCTCGGTGAATGGTTGAGTCATTGCCTGGCCCTGGGCCATGAGTTTGAAGTCGTCCGATAGCGTTCGACGGCGTGCGTTTGACGGCTTTCCTCTTTGTGTCCTGCCCCAGCATAATTGCACCCATTGTCCATTTATGTGATTGCCCTGGGAGAACGCCTTGCCGAGCGTATCCACCGTGAACCCCGATGCGCCGGCGTTGCTGGTGCAACTGTCTGACAGCCACCTGTTTGCCGAGGCCGACGGCACGCTGCTGGGCATGAATACCCGCGACAGCCTGCAACGGGTGATCGAGCTGGTGCGGGCCCGGCAACCGCAGATTGATTTGCTGCTGGCCACCGGCGACTTGTCCCAGGACGGTACGCTTGAGTCCTACCAGCTGTTTCGCGACCTGAGCCAGCAGATTGGCGCCCCGGCGCGCTGGATTCCGGGCAATCACGATGAGCCGCAGGTCATGGCCCAGGCGACCATGGGCAGCGCGTTGCTGGAGTCGGTGGTGGATGTGGGCAACTGGCGCATTACCTTGCTGGACTCCGCCGTGCCGGGTTCGGTACCGGGCTATCTGGCCGAGCCGCAACTGCAATTGCTGGCGCAAGCCTTGAGTGAAGCGCCGGGTCGCCATCATCTGGTGTGCTTCCATCATCACCCCGTGCCCATCGGCTGTGCCTGGATGGAGCCCATCGGTTTGCGCAACCCCGAGGCGCTGTTTGCCGTGCTCGACCGTTTTCCCCAGGTGCGGGCGGTGTTGTGGGGGCATGTGCACCAGGAGATCGACCGCCAGCGTAATGGCGTGCGCTTGCTGGCGTCGCCGTCCACCTGCATCCAGTTCGCCCCCGGCAGTGAGGATTTCAAGGTCAGCGAACAGGCGCCTGGCTATCGTTGGCTGCGTCTGCACCCGGACGGGCGGCTGGAAACTGGGGTAGAACGGGTCGAAGGTTTCACCTTTACCGTGGATTACGGCAGCAACGGCTACTAAACCTGCAAACACACATCAAAATGTAGGAGCGGGCTTGCCCGCGATAGGCATAGGTTTCTACACAACTTTGCCGCATCGCATAACCCCAGGCAGATAGGGCTGTTGTGGCGAGCGGGCTTGTCGGAACGCCGCATCGCCCGCGCTGGGCTGCGAAGCAGCCCCAATAAGCCCGCAGCGTTTCTTCAGATAAATCGCGATAGGCGGGTTTAGGGCTGCTTCGCAGCCCAGCGCGGGCGATGCGGCGTTCCGACAAGCCCGCTCGCCACATGGAAGATCGTCAGTTTCTGAAAGTTGTGTAGATGCCTATGCCGCGATAGGGGAGTGTCAGCCAACCCATCCATGACGGATATACCGCTATCGCAGGCAAGCCAGCTCCCACACTGGTCCGCAGGCCGCGTTCGGCAGTAACCCTGCTCACACCGCGTCATTCCCTGTAAACTGCGCCCCTTTGGCCGATAACGCACGGAGAGCCCGGCATGTCCGCTTCGATCTTGTATATCCACGGTTTCAACAGCGCGCCGGCCTCGACCAAGGCCAGCTACCTGATGGGCGTGATGGACAGTCTCGGGCTGGCCGACCAACTGCGGGTGCCGGCCCTGCATCACCATCCACGCCAGGCGATTGCCCAGTTGGAGCAGGCGATCGGCGAGCTGGGGCGGCCGCTGCTGGTCGGCAGCTCACTCGGCGGCTACTATGCAACCCATCTTGCCGAACGCCATGGCCTCAAGGCCCTGCTGGTCAACCCGGCGGTCAGCCCCCATCGCATGTTCGACGGTTACCTGGGCACCCAGAAGAACCTTTACACCGATGAGACCTGGGAATTGACCCACGATCACGTCGCGGCCCTGGCTGAGCTTGAGGTTGCAGCACCCCAGGATGCCCAGCGCTATCAGGTGTGGTTGCAGACCGGGGACGAAACACTGGATTATCGTCTCGCCGAGCAGTATTACCGGGCCTGTGCCTTGCGTATCCAGGCTGGCGGCGACCACGGTTACCAGGGCTTTGGCCGACAGTTACCGGCCCTGTTGAGTTTTGCCGGCATTGGCGCAGATCAGTACCAATCCTTCGATTTCACCGCATTGTGAAACCGCAGGTTACTTTTTAATCGAACGACTCACGACGAGACCCCATGGCCACTCCCAGCGCTAGCTCTTATAACGCCGACGCCATCGAAGTCCTCTCGGGCCTCGACCCGGTGCGCAAACGCCCCGGCATGTACACCGACACCAGTCGGCCGAACCACCTTGCCCAGGAAGTCATCGACAACAGCGTCGACGAAGCCTTGGCCGGGCACGCCAAGTCGGTCCAGGTCATTCTGCACGCCGACCATTCCCTGGAAGTGTCCGACGACGGGCGCGGCATGCCGGTGGATATCCACCCCGAAGAGGGCGTGTCGGGTGTCGAGCTGATCCTCACCAAGCTCCACGCCGGCGGCAAGTTTTCCAACAAGAACTACCAATTCTCCGGCGGCTTGCACGGTGTGGGTATTTCCGTGGTCAACGCCCTGTCCACGCAAGTGCGGGTCAAGGTCAAGCGCGACGGCAACGAATACCAGATGACCTTCGCCGATGGCTACAAGGCCACCGAGCTGGAAGTCGTCGGCACTGTCGGCAAGCGCAATACCGGGACCAGCGTGTACTTCGCGCCGGATCCGAAATACTTCGATTCCCCGAAATTCTCCATCAGCCGCCTCAAGCACGTACTCAAGGCCAAGGCCGTGTTGTGCCCGGGCCTGCTGGTCAGTTTTGAAGACAAAGGCACCGGCGAAAAGGTCGAGTGGCACTACGAAGACGGCCTGCGCTCCTATCTGGAAGACTCGGTCAGCGACTTCGAGCGCCTGCCCAACGAACCCTTCTGCGGCAGCCTGGCCGGTAACAAGGAGGCCGTGGACTGGGCCTTGCTGTGGTTGCCCGAAGGTGGCGACAGTGTGCAGGAAAGCTACGTCAACCTGATCCCCACAGCCCAGGGCGGTACTCACGTCAACGGTCTGCGCCAGGGCCTGCTGGATGCCATGCGCGAATTCTGCGAGTACCGCAGCCTGTTGCCGCGCGGCGTGAAGCTGGCGCCGGAAGACGTCTGGGAGCGCATCGCCTTCGTTCTGTCGATGAAAATGCAGGAGCCGCAATTCTCCGGCCAGACCAAGGAGCGCCTGTCGTCCCGTGAGGCGGCGGCGTTTGTCTCGGGTGTGGTCAAGGATGCTTTCAGCCTGTGGCTCAACGAGCATCCGGAACTGGGCCTGGCCCTGGCCGAGCTGGCGATCAACAACGCCGGGCGTCGCCTCAAGGCCAGCAAAAAGGTTGAGCGCAAGCGCATCACCCAGGGCCCGGCATTGCCCGGCAAGCTGGCGGACTGCGCCGGGCAGGACCCGATGCGCTCCGAGCTGTTCCTGGTGGAAGGTGATTCCGCCGGCGGTTCGGCCAAGCAGGCACGGGACAAGGAGTTCCAGGCGATCCTGCCGCTGCGCGGCAAGATCCTCAATACCTGGGAAGTCGACGGCAGCGAAGTGCTCGCCAGCCAGGAAGTGCACAACATCGCCGTGGCCATTGGCGTGGATCCCGGCGCCGAGGACATGAGCCAGTTGCGCTACGGCAAGATCTGCATCCTCGCCGACGCCGACTCCGACGGCTTGCACATTGCTACCTTGCTCTGCGCCCTGTTCGTCCAGCATTTCCGCCCGCTGGTGGATGCCGGGCACGTCTACGTGGCGATGCCGCCGCTGTACCGTATCGACCTGGGCAAAGAAATCTACTACGCCCTGGACGAAGCCGAGCGCGACGGCATCCTCGATCGCCTGGTGGCCGAGAAGAAGCGTGGCAAGCCGCAAGTCACTCGATTCAAGGGCCTGGGTGAAATGAACCCACCGCAACTGCGGGAAACCACAATGGACCCGAACACCCGGCGCCTGGTGCAGTTGACCCTGGAAGACTACGCCGCGACCTCGGAAATGATGGACATGTTGCTGGCCAAGAAGCGCGCCGGCGACCGCAAGGCCTGGCTGGAGTCCAAGGGCAACCTGGCCGAGGTATTGGGCTGATGCGCAGCGGTTTCGCCCTGGCGATACTGTTGTTGAGCGGGTTGGCAGCGACCCAGGTCGTGGCCCAGCCTGCGGCCGAGCTCAAGCTGCTGTCCGAACACCCGGTAGACGGCATGCGCGGCGGTAACCTGTCGGGCCTGGCCTTGTGTGGCAAGGAGTTGTGGACGGTCTCTGACCGCGACGACGACCAGATCTACCGCCTCGATACCCGCGCCGAGACCTGGCAGGCCGAGACGGTAAAGATCGACGTGCCGCCGGTGCCTGAGTCGGGTCTGCCCTGGGGCTTGCGCGCGCGCACCACGGCGGCGTCGGTGATTCGTGGTGGCGACCTGGATTTTGAAGGCATCAGCTGTGATGCCGCGGGTAATCGCTATATCGTCAGCGAAGCCCACGCGGCGGTGCTGCAAGTGCCGGCAAGCGGCGATCCGGAATGGCTGAAGATTGCCCCTGGAATGGTTCGCGAGGCGCGGGCCAGTGGCCTGCTGCTGCACTTCAATGCCTTGTTTGAAGGCTTGGCGGTCAACCCCGAGGGCAATCAGATCTGGCTGGCGGCCGAGCGTGAGCGGCGCGGGCTGATTTCGATCAAGCGGGGGCAGAGCGTTTGGGATTGCGACGGCCCCTGCGTACTGTTGAGTGAAGCCGGCCAGGAAATGCAGCCGGCGCAGTTTCCGGGCGCCAAGGCGGTGTCCAAGGACTTTGCCGACCTGGCGCTGTTCAATGGCAAGTTGTTTACCTTGGAGCGCAATGCGTTCCAGGTCTGCCGGCGCGACCGCGTGACGGCCAAGGTCGAGTTGTGCTGGTCGTACGCCGACGAGGCGCTGCAGCCCAATCGACGTTACGCCCAGAGCTACGGCCTGGCAGAAGCCTTGCTGATTGACGCCGACGGAGCCTGGATTGGCATCGACAATAACTTCGGCACCCGGGCCGACGGTGAAAAACGCCCGATGGTCTATCGTTTTGCTGCTCCGGCCGGTGGTTGGAGTGCCCAGCCATGAGTACGCAGCCGCCTGGCAAGCGCGCCGGACGCATATTGATGTTCGTGGCGTGGGGCGCCGGGCTGTTTCTGGCAACACGGTTTTTTGGGCAATGGGAAGCGCGTCAGGAAAACCCCAACGCCGTGGTCACCTCGCAGCAACACGCGGGTTATATAGAAGTGAAACTGGTCGGCAACGGCCAGGGTCATTTTGTCGCCACTGGCCAGATCAACGGCCAGCCGGTGGAATTCATGCTCGATACCGGCGCCACCGACGTGGCGGTACCGGCCGAGTTGGCCGAACGCCTGGGGCTCAAGCGCGGTTTGCCGGTGACCTTGAGCACCGCCAACGGTCGCAGCCAGGGCTATCGCACCCACCTCGAGCGCCTGCAACTGGGCGATATCGTCCTGCAGGACGTACGCGCCCTGGTGGCGCCGGGCCTGGGTGGCGAGCAAGTGCTGTTGGGCATGAGCGCATTGAAACAACTTGAATTTACCCAGCGCGGCGGCACCATGCTGCTGCGCCAGACCAGACAATGATGAGGCCCGCATGAGTGACATCCTTGCAGACAGCTTAGACGGCGTAGAACGCCGGTCGCTGGCTGACTTCACCGAAAATGCCTACCTCAACTACTCCATGTACGTGATCATGGACCGTGCCTTGCCGCATATCGGCGACGGCTTGAAGCCGGTACAGCGGCGCATTATCTACGCCATGAGTGAGTTGGGCCTGGACGCGGACTCCAAGCACAAGAAGTCGGCGCGTACCGTCGGTGACGTGCTCGGCAAGTTCCACCCCCACGGCGACTCGGCGTGCTACGAAGCCATGGTGCTGATGGCCCAGCCGTTCAGCTACCGCTACACCCTGGTCGATGGCCAGGGCAACTGGGGTGCGCCGGACGATCCCAAGTCCTTCGCCGCCATGCGTTACACCGAGGCGCGGCTGTCGCGCTACTCCGAAGTACTGCTCAGCGAGCTGGGCCAGGGCACGGCAGACTGGGGCCCGAACTTCGACGGCACCCTCGACGAGCCGCTGGTCTTGCCGGCGCGCCTGCCCAATATCCTGCTCAACGGCACCACCGGTATCGCCGTGGGCATGGCCACCGACGTACCGCCGCATAACCTGCGCGAAGTCGCCACCGCCTGCGTGCGTCTGCTCGATGAGCCCAAGGCCACGGTCGAGCAGCTGTGCGAGCATATCCAGGGCCCGGATTACCCGACCGAAGCGGAAATCATCACGCCGCGCGCCGACCTGCTGAAAATGTACGAGACCGGCAAGGGCTCGGTGCGTATGCGTGCCGTGTACCACATCGAAGATGGCGACATCATCGTCACCGCCTTGCCGCACCAGGTCTCCGGCGCCAAAGTGCTGGAACAGATTGCCGCGCTGATGCAGGCCAAGCCGTCGAAGCTGCCGCAAGTCGCTGACCTGCGTGACGAATCCGACCACGAAAACCCGTGCCGCATCGTGATCATTCCGACCAACAGCCGGGTCGATCATGAAGTGCTGATGCAGCACCTGTTTGCCAGCACCGAGCTGGAATCCAGTTACCGGGTCAACGTCAACATCATTGGCCTGGACGGCAAGCCGCAACTGAAAAACCTGCGCAACCTGCTGGTGGAGTGGCTGGAGTTCCGGGTCAATACCGTACGCCGCCGCTTGCAGTTCCGGTTGGACAAGGTCGAGCGTCGCCTGCACCTGTTGGACGGTTTGCTGATCGCTTACCTCAACCTGGATGAAGTGATCCATATCATCCGTACCGCCGAGCACCCGAAAGCCGAGCTGATCGCGCGTTTCGAGCTGAGCGAGATCCAGGCCGACTACATCCTCGATACCCGTTTGCGTCAGTTGGCGCGCCTGGAAGAGATGAAGTTGCGCGACGAGCAGGACGCCTTGCTCAAGGAGCAAGCCAAGCTGCAAGCGCTGCTGGGTAGCGAAGCCAAGCTCAAGAAGCTGGTGCGCAGCGAATTGATCAAAGATGCAGAAACCTATGGTGACGACCGCCGCTCGCCGATTGTCGAGCGCGCCGAGGCCAAGGCCCTGACTGAAACCGAGCTGTTGCCCAACGAGAAAATTACCGTCGTTCTGTCGGAAAAGGGTTGGGTTCGCTCCGCCAAGGGGCATGATATTGACGCCACTGGCCTGTCGTACAAGGCCGGTGATGGATTCAAGACTGCTGCGGCCGGGCGCTCCAACCAGTTTGCGGTGTTTATCGACTCCACCGGGCGCAGTTATTCGGTGCCGGCTCATACCCTGCCGTCTGCACGAGGCCAGGGCGAACCCTTGACCGGTCGCCTGGCGCCACCGCCAGGGGCAAGTTTTGAATGTGTATTGCTGCCTGATGATGACTCGCTGTACGTCATCGCCTCCGACGCGGGCTACGGTTTCGTGGTCAAGGGCGAGGACTTGCAGGCCAAGAACAAGGCAGGCAAGGCCCTGTTGAGCCTGCCGAACAACGCCAAGGTGATCTTGCCGCGTCCGGTCGAGGACCGCGAAGGCAATTGGCTGGCATCGGTGACCACCGAAGGGCGCTTGCTGGTGTTCAAGATCAGCGACCTGCCGCAGTTGGGCAAGGGCAAGGGCAACAAGATCATTGGTATCCCAGGGGAGCGGGTGGCCAGTCGCGAAGAGTACGTGACCGACATCGCAGTGATCCCGGAAGGCTCGACCCTGGTGCTGCAGGCCGGCAAGCGCACGTTGTCCCTGCGTCCCGACGACCTGGAGCACTACAAGGGCGAACGTGGACGCCGTGGGAATAAATTGCCCCGTGGCTTCCAGCGGGTAGATGCATTGCTGGTAGAAACGCCCGCTTAAAGCGATATAGAGCGCCCGATCTACGATTTAACGCGTAGATCGGCGCTTTCGCGCTGGAGTCATGGCGCATATTCACGGATGATATGGCCTTTCCAGCGCCGGCGTGGCTGAGCGCGTATAGGTTATTTTTAGTATTACATTGTGGTTTGCCTTGTGGCAGCCACCTGGATGGGATGATGACTGCTCCACGCCTTCCTTTATTTTTGATGCTCGCTGGCCTTTTGGGGTTGGCGGGCTGCACCACGCACCAGCCGGTGTCGCTGTACCAGCTGGATAGCGGAAATCCTGCGCAACCAGCGCAAAGTGCTGGCATGGCGGTGTTGCTCGGGCCGGTCGTGGTTGCCGATTACCTGCAACGTGAAACCCTGCTGCAACGCCAGGACGATGGCAGCCTGCAAGGCTCCATCGACGGCCGTTGGGCCGGTAGCCTGTCGTCGGATATCAACCAGTTGATGCTGCGCCAGGTGGCTGGCCACCTGGACAGCCAGCGTGTGGTGCTGTCGCCGGCGCCCACCAGCTTCTCGCCCGATGTGCAGGTCTTGCTGACCATCACGCGCCTGGATTCCGGGGCGTCGCAGCCGGCCATCCTTGACGCGCAATGGCGCCTGATCGACCGCCGCGGCCAGGTGCGGGACAACCGCATCGTGCATCTGCAGGAACAGCATGCTGGCAGCACGGCCTCCCAGGTCCAGGCCCAAGGCGTGTTGTTGCAGCGTTTGGCAGAACAGCTGTCGGTAGCCCTCAAGCCATTGGCCAACCAGCCACCGATTGCCGAAGCCCCGCGCAAACAGGCCCCGGCACCCGCCAAGCCGGCAGCCCCGGAAAAGCCGAAGATCCCAATGGCTTCGCCGATTCGCACCGACATGGAAGTGTTCCGCTTCTGAGGTAACAGCCCCCTGTAGGAGCGAGCTTGCTCGCGAAAAACTCAAGGGCAACGCGCTCATTCAGGATAAGCGCGTTAACGTTGACGATCTTCGCGAGCAAGCTCGCTCCTACACAGAGCCAATAAAAAGCCCACCCATGAGTGATCATGGGTGGGCTTTTTGTTGGGGGAGGATTCACCCCTTGTTGCGGGTCTCATGCATCCGCGCCAACTGGCGCTCCAGCATCGACGGATAAGGCTCCATCAACCGCTCTACACAGCACGCGCCTTCCGGGCTGGCAATCGGGCGGATGCGCGCGCGTTGGCGGATCAGCGCGTCGTCGCTGATCTTGCGCTCCACCAGCAGCAGGTTGCGGCTGTGTTGCGACAAGGCCAGGGCGTCCTGGGCGTTTTCGGTCAGCAGCAGGTCGATCTGGCTCATGCCATACAGGTCGTCGCCCAGGGTCAGGCCCAGTTGCAGTTGCAGGGTGATGCCGCTGTCAGCGACTTCAATTTGCAACGCATGGCCCAGGGCCCGCAGCAGCTCGCCGCAGCAGATGGCATTGGTCAGGTAGTCTTCGCCGCTGTCTTCGCTGTGGAACAGCATCAAGGTGCTGCCGTCGTTCAGGGTGTGCAGCTCGCTCTGGTACAGCGAGGCAGCCTGGTCGAGGCAGTCGCGGTAGCGTTCCAGCAGTTCGGTCAGGCGTGCACGGGGCAGGCGGCGCAGTTGATCCTGGGCGCCCAGTTGCACGGCCAGTACGGCGCTGTGTTGCGGCTGGGTGTTCTGGGAGACGGCAGGTGTCGGGGTCGGTAACGTTGCAGGCGTTGAGTCGTCGCGCAGGTCGGCAAACGGGTCGTCATCGTCCAGGCTGTCTTCGTCGGCCTTGATGACTGTGCGCGGTACTGGCTTGAGGCCGGCCACCGGCGCCGACTCGTCGAAGCTCGGGTCACGCAGGTTGCGCACTTCAAACTCGGGTTCGTCGTCGTAATCGGCGTCGTCAAACTCCGGTTCAGGCTCGACCTCCTGTACCACCGGCTCTGGAGCGAAGCTGGTGTGCAACTGGCGGGCAAGGTCGCCGATTTCATCCTGGCGGTCAGTGGCCGGGGTGTGCTCGTCGATATCGCGCAGCCAGATGCGCAACTGCATCAGGGGCGTGGAGATATGCCGGCCCAGGCGCAGGCTCAAGGCCAGGGCCAAGGCCAGCAGGATCGCGCTGAGGATGCCCATGCTTTGCAGGCTGATGGTCATCGGCTGCTGGAACTGTTGCATGTCCAGGCTGATGCGCAGTTGGCCGGCTTTCACATCCTGAAACGTGATATTGCTCTGGTACAGGCCTTCGGCTTCACCCAGCAGGCCGTTCTTCGGGCGTTGCCCGGCTTCGGCCATGATCCGGTTGTCCACGCTGTAGATGGCCGCGTGGGCCACCAGCGGGTTCTTGGTCAGGTTGTTGAGCAGCACGTTGAGGCTGAGGATGTCGTTGGACACCAGCAACTCAGTCGCCGAGGTGGCGGTCTGGGTCGTCAAGCTCTCGCCCAGGGCGTCGGCTTGCTCGTGCATGGCCTGTTTGAACTGCAAACCCATCACGCACGCATAGATCACCAGGGCCAAGGCGACCAGGATCACGTTATGGCTGGCGATGCGTAATGCGATCGGTACACGGCGGTGGCGCAGTGCCCGGAAGATCAGCAGGAAGAAGTTATCGGTTTTTACTGGCGTGGGCCGGTTCACTTGCGCTCGGCTCTTGGTCCGTGAAGTTGACGCGCAGTATAGCGACAGGCCCAAGACCGGCAAAGCGCTGGCTGTGCCCGATGGTCACTGAAAGTGGGTAGAATGCGGTTTTTTTCCAGCCCGGGGGTGCGCTTTGCGCGAAATTGTCCTGATTAACATCACAGGTGAGGACCGTCCGGGTCTTACCGCAGCCATTACTGGTGTCCTCGCCCAGGGTGGTGTGACCATTCTCGATATCGGCCAGGCCGTGATCCACGACACCCTGTCGTTCGGCATCCTGGTCGAGATCCCGAGCACTGAGCAAGCCTCGTCCGTGCTCAAGGACATCCTGTTTACGGCCTATAAGCTGGATCAGCAGGTACGTTTCACCCCGGTCTCCGAGGAGGATTACCAGCATTGGGTCGCTGGCCAGGGTAAAAAACGCCATATCGTCACGCTGTTGACGCGCCGGGTGACCGCTGAGCAATTGCAGCGGGTCAGTTCGATCACCGCGCAATATGGTCTGAACATCGATCATATCGACCGTCTGTCGGGCCGCATGCCGCTGGATATGCCGGCGGACCAGGGCAAGGGCTGTATCGAGTTTTCTGTACGTGGCGAGCCGGCCGATCCGCAGGCCTTGCGCGCCGAGTTCCTCAGCGTCGCCCAAGAGTTGAACGTCGACATCGCCTTCCAGGAAGACTCGCTGTTCCGGCGCAATCGCCGCCTGGCGGTATTCGACATGGACTCGACCCTGATCGAAGCCGAAGTCATCGACGAGTTGGCCAAGGCGGCGGGCGTTGGCGAGCAAGTTTCTGCGATCACCGAGCGCGCGATGGCGGGTGAGTTGGACTTTCGCGCCAGCTTCAAGGAGCGCCTGGCGCTGCTCAAGGGCCTGGACGTCAGCGTGCTGGATTCCATCGGCGCCTCGCTGCGCTTGACCGAAGGTGCCGAGACTCTGTTCGCCGAGCTCAAGCGCCTGGGCTACAAGACAGCGATTCTGTCGGGTGGCTTTACCTACTTCGCCAAGCAATTGCAGGCCAAGCTGGGCATCGACTATGTGTTCGCCAACGAGCTGGAAGTGGTGGATGGCAAGGTGACGGGCGTGGCGGTCGAGCCGATTGTCGACGCGCAGCGCAAGGCTGATCTGCTACGGGAGTTGGCGCACAAGGAAGGTTTGCGTCTGGAGCAGACCATTGCGGTCGGCGACGGTGCCAACGACTTGCCGATGCTGGCTATCGCTGGGTTGGGCGTCGCGTTCCGTGCCAAGCCGTTGGTCAAGCAGTCGGCCAAGCAGGCGATTTCGACGTTGGGGTTGGACGGTGTGCTGTATCTGTTGGGCTTTCGCGACCGCGACGGCCAACTATAAGCACCCGATCCCCTTGTAGGAATGGGATCGAAAATGTGGGAGCTGGCTTGCCTGCGATAGCGGTGTTGGATTTACCATCGTCATCGCAGGCAAGCCAGCTCCCACATTGATTGGGTTGCAGCTTCAAATCTGCTGGGGGATCAGGCCTTTGGCAGCGCGATACCCTGGCCCATCTGCACCGGCGTGCCTGCCGCCAGCTCTTGTGCCCACTGCACCTGGTCCGGGCCAAACAGCACGATCGCCGTGGAGCCAAGCTTGAAGCGCCCCAGTTCCGCACCTTTTTCCAGGTGGATCGGCGCACGGGCGGCTTCGTCGTAACGGAAGGTTTTCAACTCGCGCTTGGGTGGTGTTACCAACCCAGCCCATACGGTCTCGATCGACGCCACAATCATCGCGCCCACCAATACCACGGCCATCGGGCCGCGTTCGGTATCGAACAGGCAGACAACTCGCTCGTTACGCGCAAACAACTCCGGCACGTTTTCGGCGGTGGTCTGGTTGACCGAGAAAATCCGCCCAGGCACGTAGACCATTTCCCGCAGGGTGCCGGCCAATGGCATGTGCACGCGGTGGTAGTCCTTCGGCGACAGGTAGATGGTGGCAAAGTCACCGCCCATGAAGGGCGCAGCAACGGCCGCGTCGCCACCGAGCAATTCCAGCACGCTGAAACTGTGGCCCTTGGCCTGGAACACGCGCCCGTGTTCAATCGGGCCGAGTTGGCTGACTGCGCCGTCTGCCGGGCTCAACACCGCGCCCGGGGTCGGGTCCAATGGGCGCGCGCCATCTTTCAGGGCGCGGGTGAAGAAGGCGTTGAAGTGCTCGTAGGCGGTCACGTCCTCCACCAGGGCCTGGGACATGTCGACTTGGTAACGTTTGGCGAACCAGGTGGTGAAGGCATTCTTGAACCAGCGCACGCGGCACTCGGCAATGCAGCCGGCCAGGCGCGACAGCAGGTGATGGGGCAGCAGGTACTGGCTGAGGATAAACAAACGCTTTTTCATGAACTGTCCTTAAACCTTAAATCTCGACGGGGGTGTCGGGGTGGTTGCCCCATTCGCCCCAGGAACCGGCATAACCTTTGACTCGCGGATAACCGAGCGCCTTGGCCACCAGGTAGGTGAAGCCAGAACGGTGGTGAGTCTGGCAGTGGGTGATGATTTCTTTGTCTTTGGTCAGGCCCAGGCTTTCGAGGATCTGCGGCATGTCGCGGCGGATTCGCAGGTTGCGCGCCGTGTCCATGCCCGCAGTCCATTCGAAGTTCACTGCGCCGGGAATATGCCCGCCCTTGGCCGCAAGGACTTTCTCCCCCGAGTACTCCAGCGGCCCGCGTGCATCCCAGATCCCCAGGTCGGCAGCGCCGAGGCGGCTTTGCAGGTACTCGCGGGTGGCGGTGGGCTCGTCGTGCAGGGTCAGGCTGACCGGCCCGGCGACGGCGGCAACGGCCTCGGTGGACACCGGATGCTGTTCATCCAGCCACGCCAGCAGGCCGCCATCGAGGTAGTGATACTTCTTGTGGCCGATCACGTCGAGCAACCAGATGAACCGCCCGGCCCAGCCGCCGCCCTCGTCGTCGTACACCACGTAGGTGGCGTCCGGGGTGTGGCCCAGTTCGCCGAACAGCTTTTCCAGGTCGGCCTTGGCCGGCAACAGCCCCGGCGCGGGTGGCTGGCCCAGTTGGGTGCGCTTGGGATCAACGAAGTGCGCGCCGGGGATATGCCCTTGGGCATAACGGGCGGCGCTGGTGAGGTCCACCAGAATCAACTGCTCGGCGGCGAGGCGACCCAGCAGATCGCTGGGCTCGATCACCAGCGGCAAGCCAGAAAAGTCAGGCATGTGAGGTCTCCCGGGCACTAGGTTTGGGCGATAAAAGAGGGCGATTGTATCGCAAGCATCAGGTGGTGCGGTTGGTAAAGCAGTGCAGGGCTTTCTCGATGCATTGGGCGGTTTTGCCGAAGGCCTGCACGGTGGTTTCGGAGAACGGCCCGCCGCCCTGGTCGGCAATCATCAACATCACCACCCGGCCGTTACAGCTCAGGGAGCGCAACAGCAGGTGCTCGCCCACGAACAGGCGGCGCACGGAGGCAGGCAGCAGCGCCGCGAATTGTGCGTGATTGTCCGGGGTCAGGCGCACTTGTGCAGATTTCTCCAGCAAGCGTTGCAGCAGCGTGCTTTGTGCGGTCTCAAGGCTCAGATTGGCGGCGTCCTTGGGCAGGCCGTCGACCTGATGCACGCGCAACATGGTCAGGGCCTTGTCGGCCATCAGCAGCATGACGCGCTGCATGCCGCTGGCCACCAGGGCCTCCTTGGCGCAGGTGGTCAAGTGCATGGCGTTGGCGAAGCGGCTCGGCTCTACCAGCAACTCGCTGCACCGCTTGCGCCAGATCGCCAGGGCTTCGGCTGTGGGCGGTGGTGCTGGCAGCAGGCCGCGATGCACGCGCTGCACATGCCATGGCCAGATCAGCGCCAGCGCTGGATGCCAGAGGCCTGGGGTCAGGGTATGGCGGGCACTGATGGCGGCCTGTTGGTGCACTTGCTGCTGCACATCGGCCAGCGGTTGTTGCAGGTACAACGCCGTGAGGTACTGCCAGCGCTGGGTGTGCGGGCAGGTCCAGGACTCTTGCGCCGCCAGTGCCATGCCATTGGCCAGGAGCACGGTGTTGGCCGGCTGGTTCAGCCAGCGGCGCAACGCGGGATCGTCATCGAGTTTTTGCTGCTGGCTCAGCGGCACTTCATCGCGGGCGATGTGCAGGGCCTTGACCAGCAAACGTTGTTCCTTGAGCAGCAGTTGGTAGCCCTGAGACACCCAGATCGGCAAGCGCCAGGCCTCGGTCAGCCCCAGGCACAGCTCCAGCAGGCGCACACCAAACAGCTCCTGCTCGACCTTGCGTGCCGACTGGCCCTTGTGGATCACCCGCAGTTCCCATTCTTCGAGGAGCTTGGGGTAGGCCACGGCCATCGGCCACAGCGGCGAGAGAAACAGCAGGCTGCCCCAATGGATATCCTGCCAAAGGCGCGCCAGGCGGCTGGCGAACAGGCCGCTGGCTTGCTGCGAGGCATGTTGGCTGATCAGTTGCAGTTGGCGCAGGGCCACGGGGATTTCATTGAGTGGCACTGACGGCAGGCGTGCGAGCAATTCTTCGGTGCGCTTGAGGCCGAGGCGGTTGATCGCCACTTCAAGGTTTTCTGCGGGTTCCGCCAGGCTGCCGTGGGCCTGGTTATTGGCTTCGCGCATGACGCTCAGGACCAGTGCCGGGCTGTCTTGCATCAGCTCTGCAATATCTCGCAACGAACGGCGGCTGTCGCCGATGGCCTTGCACACGGCCATGTGGCTCGCTTGCGGGACGGGCAGGTGAATCTCGTCCAGGCGCTTTATCCAGCCGGCCAGAGAGTTGGGTTTTGTAGTTGGGACTGTCGTTTCGTTTGCCATGATTGGGGCGCGATCATCACTTGCGGTCAACACGCCCGGAGCGGGCCGAACTGGCTTTTCGCCTTAACGGGCTATAGTCTGGCGCAGTTTTGCCGATAAGTAGAAGAAGAGTTTTTAGATCTTCCGAATATGTCCATGAACCCGACGGCGCAAGTACTCATCCCCTATGGCTAAAATTATCGGCATCATCGTCGTCATCGCAAGCGTGCTCGGCGGATACGTTCTGTCCCACGGTAAAATTGCTGCGCTGATCCAGCCCTTCGAAGTGCTGATCATCGGCGGTGCGGCGTTTGGCGCTTTCCTGCAGGCTAACCCAGGCTACATGACCATGCACGTGGTCAAAAAGTCGCTGGGTATGTTCAGCTCGCGCTTTTCCCACACGTTCTACCTGGAAGTGCTGGGCCTGGTCTACGAGATCCTCAACAAGAGCCGCCGTGAAGGCATGATGGCTATCGAAGCTGATATCGAGGACGCCGCGGCGAGCCCGATCTTCGCCAAGTACCCGGCCGTGCTCAAAGACGACCGCATGACGGCCTACATCTGCGACTACCTGCGCATCATGTCCTCCGGCAACATGGCCCCGCACGAGCTGGAAGGCTTGTTCGACATGGAACTGTTCAGCCTCAAGGAAGAACTCGAACACCCATCCCACGCCGTGACCGGCATCGCCGACGGCATGCCCGGCTTCGGTATTGTCGCGGCGGTACTGGGTATCGTGGTGACCATGGCGTCCCTGGGCGAAGGCGACCAGGCCGCGATCGGCATGCACGTTGGTGCGGCGTTGGTGGGGACCTTCTTTGGTATTCTCGCCGCTTATGGTTTCTTTGGTCCGCTGGCCACCTCCCTGGCCCACGATGCCAAGGAAGAGCTCAATATCTACGAAGCCATCAAGGCGTCGCTGGTGGCATCCGCTTCGGGCATGCCGCCGTCCCTGGCCGTGGAATTCGGGCGCAAGGTGTTGTATCCGAAGCACCGTCCGAGCTTTGCCGAGCTGGAACAAGCAGTTCGCGGTCGCTAAGCCATGGAAAACAACCAGCCAATCATCATCAAGCGCGTCAAGCGCTTCGCGGCCGGGCACCACGGCGGCGCCTGGAAAATCGCGTTCGCCGACTTTGCGACGGCGATGATGGCGTTCTTCCTGGTGCTGTGGCTGATGTCCACTGCCACCCCTGAACAGAAGATCGCCATTGCCGGTTATTTCAAGGATCCCATCGGCTTCTCCGAGAGTGGTACGCCGTTTGTGATCGACCTGGGTGGTTCGCCTGAGTTGGCTCCCGAGCGCACCATCAACCCGGAAGTGCAAACCGAAGCGCCCCAGGAAAACATCCCGATCGAACGCCAGACCGTCGAAAGCATGGCCGAACAGGTCGAGCAGGAGCGCCTGGAATTGTTGCTGCAAGAGTTGCAGAACAAGGTGGATGAGAACCCGCAACTGCAAAAATTCAAGGACCAGATCCACTTCCAGATCACCCCGGATGGCCTGCGTATCCAGATCATGGATGCGGCTAACCGCCCGATGTTCGATTCTGGCAGTGCGCGCTTGAAGCCTTACTTCGAAGACATCCTGCTGGCCATGGCCGACACCATCAAGGCAGTGCCGAACAAGATCAGCGTCAGCGGCCACACCGATGCCAAGCCTTATTCGGGCCTGGGTGATTTCGGCAACTGGGAGCTGTCTGCCAACCGCGCCAACGCTGCGCGTCGTGCCCTGGTGGCCGGCAGTTATCCGGATACCCAGGTAGCGCGCGTGGTGGGTTTTGCTTCATCGCAGCTGTTTGATGTCCAGGACCCGTTCAACCCGGTCAACCGGCGCATTGATATCGTCGTGCTGACCAAAAAGGCCCAGCGTGCGATTGAAGGTGATCAGGTACCCACACCGCCAGTGCCGACCCAAGGCGATGGCGCGCCGGGCGAAGTGCCGGTTGACCCGAACGCGCTGCCGCCAGAGCAGCAGCCGTTGCCAGCGCATGAGTTGCGCCAGAAGCTCAATCTGTTTGATGAGGGTGGGGTGAAGGCTCCCGGAGAAGCCCCGGCCGGGAGCTGATGCGCTTTGTGTGGGAGCGGGCTTGTGTGGGAGCGGGCTTGCTCGCGAAGACGTCGGCCCAGTAAACATTGAGGTTGGCTGACCCACCGCTTTCGCGGGCAAGCCCGCTCCCACACAAGCCCGCTCCCACACATGCGTGTGCCTACAACTTAATAGCTGCTCTCTGGCAAGCTGGCGATGATCGAGCGATAGCTGTTCATCCGCTGCTGCTGCACGCGCCCATCTTCCAGCGCCTTGAGCAAGGCGCAACCCGGCTCGCGGTCATGCTTGCAGTCGCGGAAGCGGCAGGTGCCGATCAAGTCGTTGAACTCGATAAAGCCGGCTTCCACGTCGCTGCGGCTGACGTGCCCCAGGCCGAATTCACGGATGCCCGGTGAGTCGATCAACTCGCCCCCGCCCGGGAAGTGAAACAGGCGTGCGGTGGTGGTGGTGTGCGTGCCCTGGCCGGACAGTTCCGACAGCGGGCCGACGCGGGTCTCGACTTCCGGTAGCAGGCTGTTGACCAGCGACGACTTGCCCACGCCCGACTGGCCGACGAACACGCTGATGCGCCCGTCCAACTGCTGTTGCAGTTGTTCCATGCCATTGCCATGGTGCGCGGAGACTTCCAGTACCGGGTAACCCAACTGCCGATAAACCGCGAGCAGCGCATTCAGCGCTGGCGCGTTTTGTTCGTCGATCAAGTCGAATTTGTTCAGCAGCAGCAGGGGCCGGATACCCGCGTGTTCGGCGGCCACCAGGTAGCGGTCGATCAGGTTGGCGTGGGGCTCGGGCAGCGGGGCGAAGACGATGACAATCATGTCGACGTTGGCCGCTACCGGCTTGAGCTGGCCACGGCTGTCGGGGCGACGCAGTTCGGTGGTGCGCGGCAGTTGCGCGACGATCACCCCGATGCCCTGGTTGCCGGCACGCCAGACGACTTTGTCGCCGGTTACCAGCGCCGGCAGGTTGGCGCGCAGGTGGCAGCGGGAAACCTGGCCCGCCAGTTCGCCTTCCAGCGCCTCGACTTCGACCTGTACCCCAAAGTGCGCGATTACCAGGCCCGTTTGCTCGGGTCCCAGGTCGCCGCCCTCCAGCGCTTCCACGGCAGAGGACTCACGTTTGGCGGCGCGGGCAGCGCGTTCACCCTGGATCTTTTCGATGCGCCAGTTTTGGCGACGGTTGAGCTGGCGTTTGGCCATTGGTGTTCCGTGTCGATAATGCAAAAGGTTGGGTAAAACGGTCGCGAGTCTAGCACGCCGCCGCCTGCTAAACTGCGCAGCTACGCCAAGGTGCCAAGGAACTACGACATGCAAAACCCACAGAACCTGATTTGGATCGATCTGGAAATGACCGGTCTGAACCCTGACACCGACGTCATCATCGAGATGGCGACCATTGTCACCGACAGCAACCTCAACACCTTGGCCGAAGGTCCGGTGATCGCTATCCACCATAGCGACGCGGTGTTGGCCACTATGGACGAGTGGAACACCCGCACCCACGGCAACTCGGGCCTGACCCAGCGTGTGCGCGACAGCCGCATCAGCATGGCCGAGGCTGAGGCCGAGACGATTGCCTTCCTGGAAAAATGGGTGCCCAAGGGCAAGTCGCCGATCTGTGGCAACAGCATCTGCCAGGACCGCCGCTTCCTCTATACCCATATGAAGGCACTGGAAAGCTACTTCCACTACCGCAACCTTGACGTGTCGACCTTGAAAGAACTGGCCGCGCGCTGGGCGCCGGAGGTCAAGGACAGCTTCCACAAGGGCAGCACCCACCTGGCCCTGGACGATATCCGCGAGTCGATTGCCGAGCTGCAGCATTACCGCAAGCATTTCATCAAGGCCTGATCCTACCGTTTGGCAGGTTTGTTGTGGGTATGTCGTGGCGAGCGGGCTTGCCCCGCGCTGGGGCGCGCAGCGGCCCTAATTCAGCCACTGCAACCCTTCGGTCGGATATCATCGCCCAATATCGGGGCTGCTACGCAGCCCAGCGCGGGGCAAGCCCGCTCGCCACCACACGCCAGCTCTGCACAATATTCCTGCAAGGATCGCCATCATGCTGTTGATGCTCTACCTCATCGCCATCACCGCCGAAGCCATGACCGGTGCCTTGTCCGCCGGTCGGCGCGGCATGGATTGGTTCGGCGTGGTGCTGATCGCGTGCGTCACAGCCCTTGGCGGCGGTTCGGTGCGTGATGTGCTGCTCGGCCACTACCCGCTGACCTGGGTCAAACACCCGGAATACCTGGTGCTGACCTCAGTCGCGGCCTTGGTGACGATCTTTATCGCGCCGCTGATGCGCCATTTGCGTTCACTGTTTTTGGCGCTGGACGCCGTGGGCCTGGTGGCCTTTACGCTGATCGGCTGCATGACGGCCCTGGAAATGGGCCACGGCATGCTGGTGGCTTCGGTCAGCGGCGTGATTACCGGGGTGTTCGGCGGCATCCTGCGGGATATCTTCTGCAACGACATTCCGCTGATCTTCCGCCGCGAGCTGTACGCCAGCGTGTCGTTCCTCGCGGCCTGGTGCTACATGCTGTGCATCTACCTCGAACTGCCCAGCGAGCAAGCTATCCTGCTGACCCTGTTCAGCGGTTTTCTGCTGCGTCTGCTGGCGATCCGCTTTCATTGGGAAATGCCCAAGTTCGTCTACAACGACGAGCACTGACGGATCGCGTGCTGGTTCAGTGCCCATTCCACATGTTCGCGGACCAGTTCAGAGGGGTAATCCCGGCGCGCCTTCAACGCTTCGAGCACCGGAATGCTGGAGGGCGCATTCCCCAGGCCCACGGCCAGGTTGCGTAGCCAGCGCTCGTAACCGGCACGGCGCAGTGGCGAGCCTTCGGTGCTGCTGAGGAATTTATCCTCGTCCCACATAAACAACTCGGCCAGTTCGGCGTTATCCAGGTTGTGGCGCGGCTTGAAATCGCTTTCTCCTGAAGGTCGGGCGAAACGATTC
Organism: Pseudomonas sp. DTU12.1; assembly: GCF_009873475.1. Lineage (NCBI taxonomy): Bacteria > Pseudomonadati > Pseudomonadota > Gammaproteobacteria > Pseudomonadales > Pseudomonadaceae > Pseudomonas > Pseudomonas sp. DTU12.1. Next base: position 774,365 of record NZ_CP045254.1, read on the forward strand.
CACGGGCAAACGATCTGACAGTCATCACAGCCGAACACGCGGTTGCCAATCAACGGCCGCAGGTCTTCGGGGATCGCGCTCTTCAACTCAATGGTCAGGTAGGAAATACAGCGCCGGGCGTCCAGCACATAGGGCCCGACGAACGCATTGGTCGGGCAGATATCCAGGCAGGCGGTGCAGCGGCCGCAGTGTTCGGTGCTGTGGGGCGGGTCGATAGGCAGCGGCAGGTCGACAAACAGCTCGCTGAGAAAGAAGTAACTGCCGGCCTTGCGGTTGAGGACCAGGGTGTTTTTGCCGATCCAGCCCAGGCCGGCCTTTTCAGCGATGGCTTTTTCCAGCACCGGGGCGCTGTCGACAAAGGCGCGAAAGCCAAACGGGCCGATCTGGGCCTGGATGCGGTCGGCCAGTTGCTGCACGCGCTTGCGGATCAGTTTGTGGTAGTCGCGGCCCAGGGCGTAGCGGGAGATGTAGGCTTTTTCGGGTTGGGCCAGCAGTTGCGCCATTTGCGTGTCGCCGGGCAGGTAATCCATGCGCAGGGACACCACGCGCAAGGTGCCAGGTACCAGTTCGTCGGGGTGCGAGCGCTTGCTGCCATGGGCGCCCATGTAGTCCATCTCGCCGTGGTAGCCCGCGTCGAGCCAGCGCTGCAGGTGCTGTTCATGCTCGGCCAGGTCCAGGCCGCTGATGCCGACTTGTTGAAAGCCCAACTCGCGGCCCCAGTCTTTGATCGATTGGGCGAGGGCGGGCAGATCGGTGGTAATAGCAGGCATGAGACGAGAGAAACCGCAGGTTAGATGCGTATAATTCTGCCAGACATCGGAGCTTGAAGACGCATGCCGCAGACAAAACACGAAATAACCGACGTTCAGCCGCTGTTGCCTGGCCATTTGCCGCAACTGGCTGCGCGTTCCCCAGCGGCCCACAAGGGCCAGTTTGGCCATGTCCTGGTCATTGGCGGCGACCATGGCTTTGGCGGCGCGTCGCTGCTGAGTGCCGAAAGCGCGCTGCGCAGCGGTGCTGGCCTGGTATCCCTGGCGACCCGCAGCGAGCACGTCCCGGCAGCTCTGACCCGTTTGCCGGAAGTCATGGTGCGGGGCGTGCATTCAGCCAATCAGTTGATGGCCCTGCTGGAAAAAGTCTCGGTGATCGTTATCGGTCCCGGCCTCGGCGACATGCCGTGGGGTAAAAGCCTGATGTCGGTGGCTGCCAATGCCCGGCTACCCCAGGTCTGGGATGCTGATGCACTGAACCTGCTGGCCGCAGGCCATGTAGCTCTGCCGGGCGGTTGTGTGATCACTCCGCACCCTGGGGAAGCGGCGCGGCTGATGGGGATCTCGACAGCCGAGGTTCAGGCCGACCGGCTTAAGGTGGCGCGCGCGCTGAGCCAGAAATTCAATGCCGTCACGGTACTCAAGGGCGCTGGCAGCCTGATCGCCAGCCCGGATGGGCGGGTGGCACGTTGCGATCAGGGCCATCCCGCCATGGCGTCGGCGGGTTTGGGCGATGTGCTTGCCGGCCTCACCGGCGCGCTGCTGGCTCAGGGCATTCCGGCGTTCGAGGCCGCCAGCCTGGCGGTGTGGTTGCATGCCACGGCGGGCGACCGTCAGGGTAGTTTTGGTCGCGGCCTGGCTGCCAGCGACCTGATTCCCGCCATTCGTCAGTTGTTGGAGGAGCAGTCACCGTGTCTGAAGTAACGCTGTTTATTGCGGATGAGGAGGCCATGGTGGCTTTTGGCAAACGCATTGCCGAAATCACCCAGGGCGCGGGCCTGATTTTTCTGCAGGGCGATCTGGGTGCCGGCAAAACCACGCTGTCGCGCGGCATTATTCGTGGGCTTGGCCATACCGGCGCAGTAAAAAGTCCGACGTTCACTTTGGTAGAACCTTACGAGATCGGTGACGTGCGGGCGTTCCATTTCGACCTCTATCGCTTGGTGGATCCCGAGGAATTGGAGTACATGGGCATCCGCGATTACTTCGATGGCGATGCGTTATGCCTGATCGAGTGGCCGGACAAGGGCACAGGCTTTTTGCCAAAGCCTGACCTGACCATTACCATTACCCCGCATGACAATGGGCGTCAGTTGAAATTGTTGTCCCAGAGCGCGCGCAGTGAGTCCTGGTGCGCCGCTTTGGCTTTGGAATTCTAATAATGGGTGGGTTAGGTATGCGCTTTCGCGCGTTGGTTGCTGTCGTGGGGGTGTTGCTTGCGGCAATGACTGTCAATGCTCTGGCCGCTTCACAGGTAAAAAGTGTGCGCCTGTGGCGAGCGCCGGATAACACGCGACTGGTGTTCGACCTGTCTGGCCCGGTCCAGCACAGTGTCTTTACCCTGACGGCGCCTGATCGCCTGGTCATCGACATCAATGGTGCGACCCTGGCCGCGCCGTTGAAGGTTTCCACGGCCAACACGCCGATTACCGCGATGCGCTCGGCCCAGCGCACGCCGACCGACCTGCGGGTGGTCATCGACCTGAAGAAGGTCGTCACACCCAAGAGTTTTTCCCTCGCGCCGAACGCCCAGTATGGCAACCGCCTGGTGGTCGACCTGTTTGACAACCCGGCCGACGCGGCGCCAGCCCCTGCGCCAACGCCTGCTGTTGCCACGACGCCTGCGGTGCCGGTCAACCCTGCGCAGCCCCAGGTCAAGTTGCCACCGCTGCCGCCCGCACCGGCCGGCAAGCGTGACGTCATCGTAGTGATCGATGCCGGCCACGGCGGTGAAGACCCGGGCGCCTCCGGCTCCCGTGGCCAACACGAAAAAGACGTGGTCCTGGCCATTGCCCGGGAATTGCAGCGCCAGATCAACGGCATGAAAGGCTACCGCGCCGAATTGACCCGTACGGGTGACTATTTCATCCCATTGCGCGGGCGTACCGAAATCGCCCGCAAGAAGGGCGCCGACCTGTTCGTCTCGATCCACGCCGACGCCGCACCGTCGAAGGCCGCCTTTGGCGCCTCGGTGTTTGCCCTGTCGGATCGCGGCGCGACGTCTGAGACTGCACGCTGGCTGGCCGATAGCGAAAACCGCTCCGACTTGATCGGCGGCGCGGGCAACGTGTCCCTGGATGACAAGGACCGCATGCTCGCCGGTGTGTTGCTTGACCTGTCGATGACCGCCTCGCTGACCTCCAGCCTGAACGTCGGGCAAAAAGTCCTGACCAACATGGGCCGGGTCACGCCGCTGCATAAACAGCGGGTGGAGCAAGCCGGGTTTATGGTGCTCAAGTCGCCGGATATCCCGTCGATCCTGGTGGAAACCGGCTTTATCTCCAACGCCAACGAAGCCAACAAGCTGGCCAGTGCCAGCCATCAGCAGGCCCTGGCGCGTTCCATCAGCTCTGGCGTGCGTCAGTTCTTCCAGCAGAACCCGCCACCGGGCACCTATATCGCCTGGCTGCGCGATTCCGGGAAAATCGCCCAGGGCCCACGCGATCACCGGGTGCAGCCTGGCGATACGCTGGCCATGCTGGCTGTGCGCTTCCAGGTGTCGGCCGCTACCTTGCGCAGCGCCAACAGCCTGAAAACCGACGAACTGAAAGTCGGCCAGGTGTTGACCATCCCTGGCACTGAATTGGCAGCCCAGTAATGAGTGAATCGGTATTGAACAGCGCCTCGCGCATCGAATTGCTCAGCCCGCGGCTGGCCAACCAGATTGCCGCGGGTGAAGTGGTTGAGCGCCCGGCCTCGGTGATCAAGGAGCTGCTGGAAAACAGCCTCGACTCCGGCGCCAAGCGCATTGACGTGGATGTGGAGCAGGGCGGGGTCAAACTGCTGCGGGTGCGCGACGACGGCAGCGGGATTTCCTCCGATGACCTGCCGCTGGCGCTGGCGCGACATGCCACCAGCAAGATCCGTGACCTGGAAGACCTTGAGCGGGTGATGAGCCTGGGTTTCCGTGGCGAAGCGCTGGCGTCGATCAGCTCGGTGGCGCGCCTGACCCTGACTTCCCGCACCCGTGGCGCCGAGCAGGCGTGGCAGGTAGAGACCGAAGGTCGCGACATGGCCCCCCGGGTCCAGCCGGCGGCCCACCCGGTAGGCACTTCGGTGGAAGTGCGTGACTTATTCTTTAATACCCCGGCTCGGCGCAAATTCCTCAAGGCCGAAAAAACCGAATTCGATCACCTGCAAGAAGTCATCAAGCGCCTGGCCCTGGCCCGTTTCGACGTGGCCTTCCATTTGCGCCACAACGGCAAGACCATCCTCAGCCTGCACGAGGCCAACGACGATGCCGCGCGCGCCCGACGCGTATCGGCGATCTGTGGCGCGGGCTTCCTGGAGCAGGCGCTGCCGATTGAAATCGAGCGCAATGGCTTGCATTTGTGGGGGTGGGTAGGCCTGCCGACGTTCTCCCGCAGCCAGGCGGACTTGCAGTACTTCTTTGTGAATGGCCGTGCGGTGCGCGACAAGCTGGTGGCCCATGCGGTACGCCAGGCCTATCGCGACGTGCTGTTCAACGGCCGCCATCCGACCTTCGTGCTGTTTTTTGAAGTGGACCCGGCGGTCGTCGACGTCAATGTGCACCCGACCAAGCATGAAGTGCGCTTCCGTGATGGGCGCATGGTTCATGACTTCCTCTACGGTACCTTGCACCGAGCGTTGGGCGACGTGCGCCCGGATGATCAGTTGGGCGCGCCGATTGTCACTGCCGTCGTCCGCCCGACAGGGCCGGAGGCCGGTGAATTCGGGCCCCAGGGCGAAATGAGCCTGGCGGCCAACCTGCTGCAATCGCCGCAAGCCCAGCCGAGTTACCCGGCGGCGGGTTCCGGTGCAGGTGCCGGCTATCAATATCAATACACCCCGCGACCGCAATCGGCAGTGCCGGTGGCCGAGGCCCAGGCGGCCTATCGCGAGTTCTTTGCGCCGCTGCCCGGTGCCGAGCCGGGCGCAGTGGCTTTGCCGGAAGGTGGCGGTGATATCCCGCCCCTGGGTTATGCCCTGGCCCAGCTCAAGGGCATCTATATCCTCGCGGAAAACGCCCACGGCCTGGTGCTGGTGGACATGCACGCGGCCCATGAGCGGATCATGTACGAGCGCCTGAAGATCGCCATGGCCAGCGAAGGCCTGAGCGGCCAGCCGTTGCTGGTGCCGGAGTCGTTGGCGGTCAGCCAGCGCGAGGCCGATTGCGCTGAAGAGCACCTGGCGGTGTTCCAGAAGCTGGGCTTTGAGTTGCAGCGCCTGGGGCCAGAAACCCTGGCGATCCGGCAGATTCCGGCTTTGCTCAAGCAGGCCGAGGCCAATCGGCTGGTAGCTGACGTGCTGGCGGACCTGATGGAATACGGCACCAGTGACCGGATCCAGGCGCATATCAACGAACTGCTCGGCACCATGGCCTGCCACGGTGCAATCCGCGCCAACCGGCGCCTGGCCCTGCCGGAAATGAACGGCTTGCTGCGGGATATGGAAAACACCGAGCGCAGCGGCCAATGCAACCACGGCCGACCGACCTGGACCCAAATGGGCCTGGATGATCTGGACAAACTATTCCTGCGCGGCCGTTGATGAGCTCTCTACCTCCCGCCATCTTCCTGATGGGCCCGACGGCCGCCGGCAAGACCGACCTGGCTATCGAGCTGACCAAGGTCCTGCCGTGCGAGTTGATCAGCGTCGATTCGGCCCTGGTTTACCGGGACATGGACATCGGCACCGCCAAACCGTCCAAAGAGCTGTTGGCCGCCCATCCCCATCGTCTGATCGACATTATCGATCCGTCGCAAAGCTACTCGGCGGCGGATTTTCGCAGCGATGCCCTTGCCGCCATGGCGCAAATCACCGCGCGGGGCAATATCCCGCTGCTGGTGGGCGGCACGATGCTCTATTACAAGGCGCTGCAGGAAGGCCTGGCAGACATGCCGCCCGCCGATCCGCAGGTGCGCGCGGAAATCGAAGAAGAGGCTGCGCGCCTTGGCTGGCAGGCCCTGCACGAGCAATTGGCGGCGATTGACCCGGTGTCTGCCGCGCGCATTCACCCCAATGACCCCCAGCGCCTGAGTCGGGCCCTGGAAGTCTGGCGCGTGAGTGGTCAGACCATGACAGCCCACCGCCTCAGACAATCTGCGCAAAGTACTGACGCAGGCACCTCTGGACCGGGACAATTGCCCTATACTGTCGCAAATCTGGCGATCGCTCCGGCGAATCGCCAGGTGCTGCATGAGCGAATTGCACAAAGATTCACAATTATGTTGGAACAGGGGTTCGTAGAGGAGGTCGTAGCACTGCGTTCAAGAGGTGATCTGCATCCGGGATTGCCTTCGATACGTGCTGTAGGCTACCGCCAAGTCTGGGATCATCTGGATGGCAAGCTGACGTCAGCCGAAATGCAGGAGCGCGGCATTATTGCCACGCGCCAATTGGCAAAGCGCCAGTTCACTTGGCTGCGCAGCTGGACTGACTTGCATTGGCTGGACAGTCTGGATTGCGACAATCTGTCACGCGCCTTGAAATACTTGGGAACGGTCTCCATATTGAGCTGAGTCCTTGCAATTGCCGTCTATCCTTGGGGGTGTGACGGTCACAAACTATCTATTTTTCCGATTTTTTATTATTGATCCTTAAAGGAGTGCGGCACATGTCAAAAGGGCATTCGCTACAAGACCCTTACTTGAATACTTTACGTAAAGAGAAAGTTGGGGTTTCCATCTATCTGGTCAACGGCATCAAGCTGCAAGGTACGATCGAGTCTTTCGACCAGTTCGTTATCCTGCTGAAAAACACCGTCAGCCAGATGGTCTACAAACACGCTATCTCGACAGTAGTGCCGGTTCGTCCAATTCGTCTGCCTAGCGCAACCGAATCCGAACAGGGTGACGCTGAGCCAGGTAACGCCTGATAGGAGTCTCCTTTGTTCTTTGAGCGCCACGGTGGTGGTGAGCGAGTAATCCTCGTTCACTTGGATGGACAGGACCCTGAGGCGCGCGAAGATCCGCAGGAGTTTCAGGAGCTGGCAAATTCGGCCGGCGCCGAGACCGTCGCGTTTTTTAACGTGCCGCGTCATCGGCCAACCGCCAAATTTCTGATTGGCAGCGGCAAGGTCGAGGAACTGCGCGACCTGGTCCATGCCGAAGAAGCCGATCTGGTGATCTTCAATCACATCCTCACGCCCAGTCAGGAACGTAACCTCGAACGTGTGTTCGAGTGCCGCGTGATTGACCGCACCGGTCTGATTCTCGATATTTTTGCCCAGCGCGCCCGTACCCATGAAGGCAAGCTCCAGGTCGAACTGGCCCAGCTTGACCACATGAGCACCCGCCTGGTTCGCGGCTGGACTCACCTTGAGCGTCAGGGTGGCGGTATCGGCATGCGTGGCCCGGGTGAAACCCAGCTTGAGACCGACCGGCGTCTGCTGCGGGTTCGCCTGCGCCAGATCAAGGGCCGTCTGGAAAAAGTACGCAGCCAACGCGAGCAATCGCGCCGTGGGCGTACGCGTGCGGATATCCCTACCGTGTCCCTGGTGGGCTATACCAACGCCGGCAAATCCACGCTGTTCAACAACGTGACCAAATCGGACGTGTACGCGGCCGACCAGCTGTTCGCCACCCTCGACCCGACCTTGCGCCGTCTGGAACTCGACGACCTGGGGCCGATTGTGCTGGCCGATACCGTGGGCTTCATTCGCCACTTGCCCCACAAGCTGGTCGAGGCGTTCCGGTCTACGCTCGAAGAGTCGAGCAACTCCGACCTGCTGCTGCACGTAATCGATGCGGCCGAGCCTGACCGGATGTTGCAGATCGAACAGGTCATGGTGGTACTGGGCGAGATTGGTGCCCAGGACTTGCCGATCCTTGAGGTCTATAACAAACTCGATTTGCTTGAGGGTGTAGAGCCGCAAATCCAGCGTGACGAAAACGGCAGGCCCCAACGGGTCTGGCTCTCGGCGCGCGATGGTAGCGGTCTTAAGCTGCTCGAGCAGGCGATTGCCGAGTTGCTCGGTGGTGATTTGTTCGTCGGCACCTTGCGCTTGCCGCAGCGTTTTGCTCGACTGCGTGCTCAGTTTTTTGAGTTGGGCGCCGTACAGAAAGAAGAACACGACGAAGAAGGTGTCAGCCTGCTGGCTGTTCGTTTGCCTCGTTCGGAGCTCAATCGGCTGGTGAGTCGTGAGGGTGTTGTACCGACAGAGTTCCTCGAACAACACACTTTGCAATAAAAGCCTGAGAAAGCGGTTGTGCCGCTGTGGCAGGCATTCTGTAGCATTGGTCGGCGCGCCGTGGGTGCGTCTTTGCTTTATCAGATGGAGAGCGCTATGGCTTGGAATGAGCCGGGTGGCAACTCGAATAATCAGGATCCTTGGGGTGGTAAACGCCGCAATAATGGCGACCGCAAGGGGCCACCAGATCTCGACGAGGCCTTCCGAAAGCTGCAGGAAAGCCTGAATGGGTTGTTCGGTGGTGGAAAAAAACGTGGTGGTGACGACGGCGGTCGCACGAGCAAGGGCGGCGGCTACGGCCTGCTTGGCCTCGGTCTCGTGGCGCTGGCGGCTGTCTGGCTGTACAGCGCGGTCTATGTAGTCGACGAGCAGGAGCAAGCCGTGGTGCTGCGCTTCGGCAAGTACTACGAGACTGTCGGTCCAGGCCTGAACATCTACTTCCCGCCGATCGACAAGAAGTACATGGAGAACGTCACGCGTGAGCGTGCCTACACCAAGCAGGGCCAGATGCTGACCGAAGACGAGAACATCGTCGAAGTGCCGCTGACCGTGCAGTACAAGATCAGCAACCTGCAGGACTTCGTGCTTAACGTCGACCAGCCGGAAATCAGCTTGCAGCACGCGACCGAAAGCGCCCTGCGCCACGTAGTGGGCTCCACTGCGATGGACCAGGTGCTGACCGAAGGTCGTGAATTGATGGCCAGCGAGATCAAGGAGCGCCTGCAACGGTTCCTCGATACATATCGCACCGGTATCACTGTTACCCAGGTCAACGTACAGAGCGCAGCGGCACCGCGTGAAGTGCAGGAAGCCTTCGATGACGTGATCCGCGCCCGTGAAGACGAGCAGCGTTCGCGCAACCAGGCTGAAACCTACGCCAACGGCGTCGTGCCGGAAGCCCGTGGTCAGGCCCAGCGCATCCTTGAAGATGCCAACGGTTACCGCGACGAAGTCGTGTCCCGCGCCAAGGGTGAGGCTGACCGCTTCACCAAGCTGGTGGCCGAGTACCGCAAGGCACCGGAAGTCACCCGCGAGCGTCTGTACCTGGACACCATGCAGGAAGTCTTCACCAATACCAGCAAGGTACTCGTGACCGGCAACAAGGGTGGGCAGAACAATCTGCTGTACCTGCCGCTGGACAAGATGATCGAAGGTGGTCGTAGCGCTGGTAACACTTCGTCTTCCGCCAGTTCGACTGCCGCTGCCAACGAAGCGAGCGCCCGTGCGGCCGCTGACTTGCAGCAACAGCAAACACGTTCCAGGGAGAGTCGTTGATGAGCAATAAATCGCTGACCGCCCTGATTGTGGGTGTCGTCGTGGTCATCGCTGCCTGGAACTGCTTCTACATCGTGGCTCAGACCGAGCGTGCGGTGTTGCTGCAATTCGGTCGCGTGGTCCAGGCGGATGTCCAGCCAGGCCTGCATGTGAAGGTCCCCTACGTCAACCAGGTGCGCAAGTTCGACGCCCGCCTGATGACCCTGGATGCACCGACGCAGCGCTTCCTGACCCTGGAGAAGAAAGCCGTGATGGTTGACGCCTACGCCAAGTGGCGCGTCAAGGATGCCGAGCGCTTCTACACCGCGACTTCCGGCCTCAAGCAGATTGCCGACGAGCGTTTGTCCCGTCGTCTGGAATCGGGCCTGCGTGACCAGTTTGGTAAACGCACCCTGCACGAGGTGGTATCGGGTGAACGTGATGCGCTGATGGCTGACATCACGCGTTCGTTGAACACCATGGCCGAAAAAGAGCTGGGCATCGAAGTGGTCGATGTTCGGGTCAAGGCCATTGACCTGCCCAAGGAAGTGAACCGCAGCGTGTTCGAGCGTATGAGCACCGAGCGTGAGCGTGAGGCTCGTGAGCACCGTGCCAAGGGTAACGAACTGGCTGAAGGTATCCGTGCGGATGCCGACCGTCAGCGTCGCGTACTGTTGGCAGAAGCCTATCGTGAGTCTGAAGAGGCTCGCGGTGATGGTGATGCTCAAGCCGCGGCGATCTACGCCAAGGCTTACGGCCAGGACCAGGAGTTCTACGCGTTCTATCGTAGCCTGCGTGCCTACCGTGAAAGCTTCGCGAACAAAACCGATGTCATGGTGCTGGACCCAAGTAGCGATTTCTTCCGCTACCTGGAAAAGTCCAAGTAACCCGCTGACTGGCTGGTTTCACTCCGTCGGGCGGCTAAAACGCTCGGCGGGGTGATCCTTTCGGAAAACGGGTGTATGATGCGGCAGCCGGGAAATTCCCGGCTTTTTTGCGTCTGCATGTTTGATTGTTGTTGTGCGCTGCAGGCGTGACAGGTTTTTCGAGGAAAGTGCCCGACGAGGCCCGTTACAGGCCATTCGTCACGTCGCTCTTGCGCGTGGTTTATGCAGGGGCCGGGTATTTTCTGCTTCACTCAAGGCTCGCCCAAGGGCTGGCCGGGTCATAGGGGAATGGCGTAATGGCAACGGTAGACCGCTGGCTGCTGCCAGATGGCATCGAAGAAGTACTGCCACCAGAGGCTGCGCGTATTGAAATCGCGCGTCGCCAGGTGTTGGATCTGTTCCAGAGCTGGGGTTACGAGTTTGTCGTGACTCCCCATATCGAGTACCTGGAATCCCTGCTGACCGGCGCGGGCCAGGACCTGGATCTGCGCACCTTCAAGGTCATCGACCCGCAATCGGGCCGGCAAATGGGCTTTCGCGCCGACATCACGCCGCAAGTGGCGCGCATCGATGCGCATACCCTGCGCCGTGAAGGGCCGAGCCGCCTGTGCTACGCCGGCAGCGTGCTACATGCCCAGCCGCGTGCCTTGTCGTCTTCCCGTAGCCCGATCCAGCTGGGCGCCGAGTTATACGGCGATGCAAGCCCGAGCAGCGACGTCGAAGTCATCAGCCTGATGCTGGCGATGCTGCAGTTGGCTGACGTGCCGGATGTGCACATGGACCTGGGGCATGTCGGTATCTACCGTGGCCTGGCCCGTGCGGCGGGTCTGTCCGGTGAAGTTGAGCAACAGTTGTTCGATGCCCTGCAGCGCAAGGCTATCGACGAAGTGATCGCCCTGACCGAAGGTGTGCCTGCCGATCTGGCTGGCATGCTGCGTGCGCTGGTGGATCTGTGTGGTGGTCGCGAAGTACTGGTCGCCGCCCGTGAGCGCCTGGCCAAAGCGCCTGCGCCTGTATTGGCGGCGCTGGACGATGTGCTGGCGATTGCCGAGCAGTTGTCGGCGCGCTTCCCGCAGTTGCCTTTGTATTTCGACCTGGGTGAGTTGCGCGGCTACCACTACCACACCGGTGTGGTGTTCGCCGTGTTTGTGCCGGGTGTTGGCCAAGCCATTGCCCAGGGCGGTCGTTATGACGATATCGGCGCCGACTTCGGTCGTGCCCGTCCGGCAACTGGTTTTTCTACCGATTTGAAAACCCTGGTGACCCTGGGGCGTGCTGAAGTCGAGCTACCGTCTGGCGGTATCTGGATGCCAGACAGTACGGACGCGGCACTCTGGCAGCAGGTCTGCCAGTTGCGCAGCGAGGGTCAGCGTGTCGTCCAGGCTTTGCCTGGGCAGCCATTGGCCGCCGCCCGTGAAGCGGACTGCGACCGGCAATTGATTCAGCAGAACGGGCTTTGGCAAGTATCGCCACTGGCTTCTTGAGTTTTCCTGCCGGCCAACGCCGGCACCAAGTTTGCGCGAATGAGGACAAGTGTTATGGGTAAGAATGTCGTAGTCCTGGGCACCCAATGGGGTGATGAGGGCAAAGGCAAGATCGTTGATCTGCTGACCGAACATGCTGCCGCCGTAGTGCGCTACCAAGGTGGCCACAACGCTGGCCACACCCTGGTCATCGATGGCGAAAAAACCGTCTTGCACCTGATCCCGTCGGGCGTCCTGCGCGAAGGCGTGCAGTGCCTGATCGGCAATGGCGTGGTGGTTGCACCTGACGCCCTGTTGCGCGAGATCACCAAGCTGGAAGAGAAAGGCGTACCGGTGCGCGAGCGCCTGCGTATCAGCCCGTCCTGCCCGCTGATCCTGTCCTTCCACGTCGCCCTGGATCAGGCCCGTGAAAAGGCCCGTGGCGAGCTGAAGATCGGTACTACCGGTCGCGGCATCGGCCCGGCCTACGAAGACAAGGTTGCACGTCGTGGCCTGCGTGTGGGCGACTTGCTCAACATGCCGCGCTTTGAAGACAAGCTGCGTGAACTGGTGGATTACCACAACTTCATGCTGGTCGGTTACTACAAAGAGCCGGCCATTGAATTCGACAAGACCCTGGCTGAGTGCAAAGAGTACGCTGAGCTGCTCAAGCCGCTGATGCTGGACGTGACGGCCGAGCTGCACGACCTGCGTCGCGCCGGCAAAGACATCATGTTCGAAGGTGCCCAGGGTTCGTTGCTGGACATCGACCACGGTACCTACCCGTACGTGACCAGCTCCAACACCACCGCTGGTGGCGTGGCGACCGGTTCGGGTGTTGGCCCGATGTTCCTGGACTACATCCTGGGCATCACCAAGGCCTACACCACCCGCGTAGGTTCGGGTCCATTCCCGACTGAGCTGTTTGACGATGTCGGTGCGCACCTTGCCAAACAGGGTCACGAGTTCGGCGCGACTACCGGTCGTGCTCGTCGTTGTGGCTGGTTCGACGCCGTTATCCTGCGCCGCGCTATCGATGTGAACAGCATCTCGGGCATCTGCCTGACCAAGCTGGACGTGCTCGACGGTCTGGAAGCCATCAACATCTGCATCGGCTACAAAGATGCAGACGGTAACGATGTTGCCCCGACTGACGCCGACAGCTACGTGGGCCTGCAGCCGGTGTACGAAGAAGTGCCGGGCTGGACCGAGTCGACCGTGGGTGCCAAGACCCTGGAAGAGCTGCCTGCCAACGCCCGTGCCTACATCAAGCGCGTTGAACAGTTGATCGGCGCGCCGATCGACATTATTTCGACGGGCCCGGACCGCAACGAGACCATCGTCCTGCGTCATCCGTTCGCTTAATAAGCTGTTGATGTAAAAAGCAAAGGGCCCCTTCGGGGGCCCTTTGTCGTTTCTGTCTCGGGCACGGCACGACCCTTGCTATGTTTCTCTCTTTCGCGGTGCTATCAATTTAATGGCACCCGTGGTGGAGGGATTCCCGATGTCTGCCGTTCTCTCATTGTTACAAAGCCGGTTGTTGCGACCGGTGTTCGTTACCCTTGGTATCGCTCTTTTGGTGCAAGTGCTGGTGGCGGTCGCCCTGACCCGGAGCACAGTCACGGCCCTGGAAGCCGATTTGGGCAAGCGCCTGGGCGTCGACAGCCAGAAACTGTCGGGCGAATTGACGCAGGCGGGCAAGGAAGTGATGTCCAGCCTGGACAGCTTATCGACCAGTATCAGTGACCGCCTGACTGCCGGGCTTTCTGCGCGTTTGAAGCAAGAGCAGCAGCAACTGCGTGCGACCCTGGAAAAGGACCTGAAAGACTCTGCCAACGACATGGCGCAGTTGCTGGCCTCGGTTGCACCGCGTGCGATGTGGGACAGTGATGTTCCGGCACTGTCGGAATTCGCCCGGCGCGCCCAGCGCAATCCCAATGTGTTGTTTGTGGTGTATGACGACGCTACTGGCCAGCATCTGACCCGTTATCTGAACCGGGAAAACCCGATCAACAAGGCGCTGTTGGAGAAAGGCGAGGGTGACCGTGCGTTGGATAAAGTGTTGAATGCCGCGAAAAACGACCCTTCGGTGTACTACGTCGAAGCCTCTATCAGCCCCAATGGCGTGGAGATCGGCAAGGTGCTCATGGGGGTTTCCACTGCGGCGGTGGAGGCTGACCTGACGGCGCTGGACCAGCGCTTTGCTGCGCTGATCGCCAGCGGCGGTCAATTGGTGGGGGATAGCCTCAAGGGCGCAGCGGCCGACAGTGCGGCAGCCATGGGCGCCCGCCTGCAGTCGGCGCAAGCCACGGCCACGGAAATGACGGCCAACACCTCGGGTGCGGTACAGGAGGCCGCGCAAGCCTTGCGCTGGCGCATCGGCCTGGGCCTGGCGGTGGTTGGCCTGGGCGTATTGTTGCTGATTGCCGTGGTGCTTGGGCGGCGTGTGGTCAACCGCTTGAAACTGCTGATTGCGGCCATGGATGATCTGGCGGCGGGTGAGGGCGACCTGACCAAGCGTGTGCAGATCAACAGCCAGGATGAAATCGGCGCCATGGCCTCGGCGGTCAATCGCTTTGTGGATAAGTTGCAGCCCATTGTGCGGGAGGCGGGTGATGTGGCGCAGCGTACCGGTGTGGAAATCGGCGCGATGACTCTGCGCAACGCCGGTGCCGATGCGGCGGCGGGCTTGCAGCGCGATGAAGTGGCCGAAAGTCTGCGGGCCCTGTCGCAAATGGCTGATGAGGCCCAAGCCGAAAGCCATGCCATGCAGGCCGCGTTGCAGCAGGTGGTGGATATTCGCCAGGCCACCGATGAAAATTCGCGGACCTCGGCCGAGGTCGGCAGTTTGATCGAGGCATTGGCGGGCCAGGTGCAGGCCGGCTCCAAGGTGATCGAGCGCCTGGCCCAGCAAAGCGAGCAGATTGAAGTGGTGCTGACGGTGATCCACGGCATCGCCGAGCAGACCAACCTGCTGGCCCTGAACGCGGCTATCGAAGCGGCGCGGGCCGGTGAGACCGGGCGTGGTTTTGCGGTGGTGGCGGACGAAGTGCGCGCGCTGGCCAGTAAAACCCAAAGCTCCACGGGCGATATCCAGGCGCATATCGTGGCGCTGCAACAAGGCGCGCGCGAGGCGGTGGAAACCATCGGCAAGGCCGGACGCCAGGCCAGTGAGGGGCTGCTGGTACTGCGCGACAGCGTGCGCTTGCAGCAAACGGTACAGGCCTCGGTTGAGCAGGTGCATGCGGCGATAGGCCTGGCGACTCGGGCTGCCGAGCATCAGGCCCAGGGCGCGCATGCGGTGCGTGGTCGGGTCGAAGTGATCCACGCCCAGGCCGAGCGTGCGGCCCAGGCGGTGGTGGAAACCACCGCCAGTGGCAAGGTGCTGGATGGGTTGGCGGCGCAGTTGAAGGCCAGCCTGGGGCAGTTTCGGGCCTGAGGTTGGCTGCTCGGGCCTCATCGCGGGCAAGCCCGCTCCCACAGGTAATCGCGTTCCAATGTGGGAGCGGGCTTGCCCGCGATTGCGGCCTCAGCGGCTCAGATACATCCGCGTCGTGAGCAGATAGACGGGCAACCCCGACACCACAATCAACAACGCTGCATAAGGCGCCGCCGCCGCAAACTCCACATTCGAGGTATGCGCCCACACGGCAGTGGCCAAGGTATTGAGCCCGGTCGGGCTAAGCAGCAGGGTCGCGGTCAATTCCTTCATCGCATCGAGGAACACCAGCGCAAACGCGGCCCCCAATGCCGGAAAGATAATCGGCAAGGTCACCCGGCAAAATGCGCTGAATGACGATGCACCCAGCGTGCGGGCCGCTTCCTCCAGTTGGGGCGCCGCCTTGTTCAGCGCGGTCCGGATCGGCGCCTGGGCCAGCGGCAAGAACAGCAATGCATATGCGATCAACAGCAGTGCCGAGGTCTGATACAGCGCCGGCACGTAATGCAGGGCGAAATACACCAGGGTCAAGGCAATCACCAGGCCGGGCAGGGCGTGCAGCAGGTAGGGCAGGCGTTCGGCCCACAGCGCCAGTTGGCCCTTGTAGCGCACCACCAGCAAGCCGACTGGCACCGCCAGCGCCAGGCAAAGTGCGGCGCCGCCCAGGGACAAGGCCAGGGACGACAGCAACGCCTCACTGATTTGCGCGACCGGGAAGGCGGCCGAAGAACCGACGGCCAGCCAGTAACCGAGCATCCCCAGTGGAATGCCGCTGCCAATGATCGCCAGCATCAAGCAATAAAGCTGACCCAGTGGCGCCCATTTTCCCAGTCGAACCTGCTCGGCATGCCGCGCCGCGCCTTGCCCGGTGCGCACATGGCGGCCCTTGCCGCGCACGCGCAATTCCAGCCAGAGCAGGGTCAGGCACATCATCAGCAACACCGCAGACAGCATCGCCGCGTTGGCATTGCTGAACTCCAGTTCGAACTGCTGGTAGATCGCCGTGGTGAAGGTTTGCAGGCCGATGATCGACAGGGCTCCGAATTCCACCAGCATATGCAAGGCAATCAGCAGGGCGCCGGCCAGCAGCGACGGCCACAACAGCGGCAAAGTAATGCGAAAGAACACGCCCCAGCGATTGAGCCCCAGGGTGCGGGCCGACTCTTCCAGGGACGGATCGAGGTTGCGCAGGGTGGCCGCTACCGGCAAAAACACCAGAGGGTACTTGGACAGGGTCATCACCAGGATCGCTCCGCCAAGGCCTTCGAACTGGGCACTCAGCGACACCCAGGTAAAGCTGCTGACAAACGCCGGCACGGCAAACGGCAGGCACAAAATCACGCCCCAGATGCGCCGGCCCGGGAGGTTACTGCGCTCCAGCAGCCAGGCCAGGGACAGGCCGATCACGGCGCAGGCCACGGTCACGCCGATCATCAGTGCCAAAGTATTGCGCAGCAACCCGAACACATACGGTCGCCACAGCAGATGCACTGCCTCGGCCCAGCCGGCTTGCCAGGCCTTGAGGCCTACATACACCAACGGCAGCAGGCTCAGGCCGACCAACAGTAAGACCGGCAGCAGCAACCAGATCGAGGGGCGCTTGCGCCGTGGGCTAAAACCCCCGCGCAAGGCGGGGGTCGGTAGCGATGGGTTCATCAGTTCAGGCCAACCTCACGTTCCAGCTCCAGGGCTTCTTCGGCATTGCCCAGGTCGGCGGGAGTGATTTTCGGCGGTTGCAGTTCGCTAAATGGCTTGAGGCCGCGATTGGATTCCATGCCTTTGCGCAGCGGGTATTCGGCGGACGTGTTGGTAATCACGCGCTGGCCTTCTTCGCTGGCCATGAACGCCAGCAGTTGCTGGGCTTCCTTGGGGTGCTTGCTGGATTTCAGTGCTGCTGCTGCGGATACGGTAATCAGGCCGCCGGCATCGCCATCGGTGAAGTAGTGCAGTTGCGAATCCAGGTTGGTCTTTTCCTTTTTCAGGGCAAACCAGTAGTAGTTGTTCACCAGCACCGTGGCCACTTCGCCGTTTTCCACGGCTTTGAGGGCGACCATATTGTTGCTGTAGACCTTGCCGAACGCGCGCAGGCCGGTGAGCCATTCTTCGGCGGCGTCGCGCCCGTGCATCTTGAGGATCGCGACGGCTTGTTCCTGGAAGGCGCCGCTGGTTGGGACGAAGCCAACCTTGCCTTGCCACTCGGGGCCGGCAAAATCCAGCACCGACTTGGGCAGTTGGTCTTCCTTGATCAGTTTCGGGTTGAAGGCCACGACCCGGGTGCGTGCGGTCACGCCCATCCAGGCGCCGTCGGCGGCCACGTATTCCTTGGGTAATACATCTAGCGTGCTGGCATCGATGGTCGCCAGCAGGCCTTGTTCGCCGAGTTTGTTCAGCGGCGGGGACTCTTCGGTGTAGATCACGTCGGCAGGGGAGCGATCACCCTCTTCAACGACCTGGCTGGCCAGTTGGTTGCTGCTGCCCTTGCGCACATTCACATGGATGCCAGTCTTGGCCTCGAAGGCCTTGGCGAGTTCATCGCCGACTTCCTTGTGCTGGCCGTTGTATAGGGTCAGTTCAACCTTGTCGGCGGAATAGGCGGTGGGCGAGAGTAGGGTCAGGCCGAGCAGAGTGATGGTCAGGCCACGCAGAAGGGATGTCTTGAGACGGATATCGCGGATCATCATCCGGGGTGTTCCTCACTTGTATGCAACAAATTCTTACAAGGATAAACGATAAACCTTCTCAAGTCCGGGCATGGCTGGAATTGCTGGCAGAGTTTTTAAACCCCAGAAACGAAAAAACCCGCTTTCGCGGGTTTGATCTGAATTTGGTGCCCAGGAGAAGACTCGAACTTCCACGACCTTGCGATCACCAGCACCTGAAGCTGGCGTGTCTACCAATTTCACCACCTGGGCATTATCAAACAACGTTGCCGCTGTTGATGGGGCGAACTATACGGCGGGCTTTTTGATCTGTAAACCCCTGATTTGATTTTATAAATCAAATTTTCAGTTAAAAATCAAAGGCCTGTAACGCAAAAACCCGCTTTCGCGGGTTTTTGTGAAACTCAAGGCTGACCTTGGGTTTTGAATTGGTGCCCAGAAGAAGACTCGAACTTCCACGACCTTGCGGTCACCAGCACCTGAAGCTGGCGTGTCTACCAATTTCACCATCTGGGCAGTATCTTCAACGTTGCCGTCGTCGATGGCGCGCACTATACGGAGTGACTTTTACGCTGTAAACCCCCGTCATCAAAAAAGCCTGGAAAATTTCGCGGGCGGTCGCGCAAGGTGGCTTACTGGGGCTATAAAACGCATTTCCCGGCTAGTTATTGCTGGAAATTTCCCGTTTCAATACGCGTATGCCAAACTAACCCACATATAGACAAGGTGAAAACTCTCTAATGGCCGATTGGCAGTCCCTCGATCCCGAGGCCGCTCGTGAAGCGGAAAAATATGAAAACCCTATTCCTAGCCGCGAACTGATCCTGGCGCATCTCGCCGATCGGGGTTCGCCTGCTAGCCGCGAGCAGCTGGTTGAAGAATTCGGTCTGACCACCGAAGACCAGGTCGAAGCGCTGCGCCGCCGCCTGCGCGCCATGGAGCGCGATGCACAGTTGATCTACACCCGTCGTGGCACCTACGCCCCGGTGGACAAGCTCGACCTGATCCTTGGCCGCATTGCCGGTCACCGTGATGGCTTCGGCTTCCTGATCCCTGACGATGGCAGCGATGACCTGTTCATGAGCCCGGCGCAAATGCGCCTGGTATTCGATGGCGACCGTGCCCTGGCGCGCGTGTCCGGCCTGGACCGTCGCGGTCGCCGTGAAGGCGTGATCGTCGAAGTGGTGTCCCGTGCCCACGAGTCCATCGTCGGTCGTTACTTCGAAGAAGGCGGCATCGGCTTCGTGATTCCGGACAACCCGAAGGTCCAGCAGGAAGTGCTGGTAACCCCGGGCCGCAATGGCGCTGCCAAGGTCGGTCAGTTTGTCGAGGTGAAAATCACCCACTGGCCAACCCCGCGCTTCCAGCCACAGGGCGATATCGTCGAAGTGGTCGGCAACTACATGGCGCCGGGCATGGAAATCGATGTTGCGCTGCGCACCTACGATATCCCGCACGTCTGGCCTGAGGCCGTGCTCAAGGAAGCCGCCAAGCTCAAGCCGGAAGTCGAAGAAAAAGACAAAGAGAAGCGCATCGACCTGCGCCATCTGCCGTTCGTCACCATTGACGGTGAAGATGCCCGCGACTTCGACGATGCGGTCTACTGCGAAGCCAAGCCCGGCAAACTGCGCCTGTTCTCCGGCGGCTGGAAGTTGTTCGTCGCGATTGCTGACGTATCCAGCTACGTGAAGATCGGTTCGGCCCTGGATAACGAAGCCCAGGTGCGCGGCAACTCCGTGTACTTCCCTGAGCGCGTGATCCCGATGCTGCCGGAGCAGCTGTCCAACGGCCTGTGCTCCCTGAACCCGAAAGTCGACCGTTTGGCCATGGTGTGCGAGATGAGCATCTCGAAAACCGGCGAAATGACCGACTACCAGTTCTACGAAGCGGTGATCCATTCCCAGGCGCGCCTGACCTACAACAAGGTCAGCACCATCCTGGAAACGCCGAAGACCAGCGAAGCCAAGGCTTTGCGCACCCAGTATGCAGACGTAGTCCCGCACCTCAAGCAGCTGTACTCGCTGTACAAGGTGTTGCTGGGCGCTCGTCATGTGCGTGGCGCGATCGATTTTGAAACCCAGGAAACCCGGATCATCTTCGGTTCCGAGCGCAAAATCGCCGAGATCACGCCGACCACCCGTAATGACGCGCACAAGCTGATCGAGGAATGCATGCTGGCGGCCAACGTGGCCACCGCTGAGTTCCTGAAAAAGCACGAGATTCCTGCGTTGTATCGGGTCCACGATGGTCCGCCGCCGGAGCGCCTGGAAAAGCTGCGCGCCTTCCTCGGCGAGCTCGGCCTGTCGCTGCACAAAGGCAAGGACGGCCCATCGCCGAAGGATTACCAGGCTTTGCTGGCCAGCATCAAGGATCGTCCGGATTTCCACTTGATCCAGACCGTGATGCTGCGTTCCCTCAGCCAGGCAGTGTACAGCGCCGACAATCAGGGCCACTTCGGCCTGAATTACGAGGCGTACACGCACTTCACCTCGCCGATCCGTCGCTACCCGGACCTGCTCACGCACCGCGCAATCCGCAGCGTGATCCATTCCAAGCAGAACACCCCGCACGTCAAGCGCGCCGGTGCCATGACCATTCCGAAGGCACGGATCTATCCGTACGACGAAGCGGCCCTGGAACAGTTGGGCGAGCAGTGCTCCATGAGCGAGCGCCGTGCCGACGAAGCCACTCGCGATGTGGTGAACTGGCTCAAGTGCGAGTTCATGAAAGACCGCGTAGGCGAGTCGTTCCCGGGTGTGATCACCGCCGTGACCGGCTTTGGCTTGTTCGTCGAGCTGACCGACATCTACGTCGAAGGCCTGGTGCACGTCACCGCCTTGCCGGGTGACTACTACCACTTCGACCCTGTGCATCACCGCCTGGCGGGCGAGCGCACCGGTCGCAGCTTCCGTTTGGGCGATACCGTCGAAGTGCGGGTCATGCGCGTCGATCTCGACGAACGCAAGATCGACTTCGAGATGGCTGAAAAAACCATCGACGCTCCGATTGGCCGCAAAAAGCGTGGTGCTGAAACTGCAGCACCGGCGAAAAAAGGCGCTCCGGCGAAAGCTGCCGCTGCAGCTGAGCCAGCCGCCAAGCCTGCTCGTCGCTCGTCGACCAAGGAAAAGGTCAGCGATGCTTACCGTCCTAGCGATGCCGCGGCGAAAAACGCCGAGCTGCGCAAGAGTCGCGAATTGAAGCAGCAGTTGCTCAACGAAGCCAAAAGCGGTGGTAAAGCGGCGTCTGGGGGAAAGTCCCAGGGCGCCGACAAACCGTCGAGCAAACCGAGTAAGCACCGTAAAGGCCCGCCTAAGGCGGGTTCGGCCCCTGCGAAAAGCGGCGGGTCGCGCAAACCTAAGGCCAAGTCATGAGTCTGGAAAAAATCTACGGCGTGCACGCCGTAGAAGCGTTGTTGCGTCACCATCCCAAGCGCGTCAAGCAAGTGTGGCTGGCCGAAGGTCGTAGCGAGCCGCGCGTGCAAGCGCTGGTCGAGCTGGCCAACCAGAACAAGGTTGCCATCGGCCAGGCCGAGCGTCGTGAAATGGACGTCTGGGTCGAAGGCGTGCACCAGGGCGTGGTCGCGGACGTGAGTCCGAGCCAGGTCTGGGGCGAGGCGATGCTCGACGAGCTGCTCGATCGCACCGAAGGCGCGCCGCTGTTGCTGGTGCTTGACGGGGTGACCGATCCGCACAACCTCGGCGCCTGCCTGCGTTCGGCGGACGCTGCCGGTGCGTTGGCGGTGATCGTGCCTAAAGACAAGTCGGCCACGTTGACGCCGGTGGTACGTAAAGTCGCCTGCGGCGCGGCGGAAGTGATTCCGCTGGTGGCCGTGACCAATCTGGCGCGCACCCTGGAAAAACTCCAGCAGCGCGGCTTGTGGGTTGTGGGTACGGCGGGGGAGGCCGAGGTCAGCATCTATGACCAGGACCTTACCGGCCCGACCATCTTGATCATGGGGGCAGAAGGCAAGGGTATGCGTCGCCTGACCCGTGAGCATTGCGATTACCTGGTGCACTTGCCGATGGCCGGTAGCGTCAGCAGCCTCAACGTTTCAGTCGCAACGGGCGTCTGCCTGTTCGAAGCCCAGCGCCAGCGCGGCGCCAAGGCCAAGACCAAGAAGTAATCAGGCCTGGCACAGGTCCAAATGTGGGAGCGGGCTTGCTCGCGAATGCGCAGTGTCAGTCGCCATAAATGTTGGCTGGCCTAACGTATTCGCGAGCAAGCCCGCTCCCACACTGGTTTTGCATCGCTTGAAAGATTGTTCAAATAATCACCAATTGCCTTGCACCCTTTCTTCCCCTTCTCTACAATTGCGCCCCTTGCCTTCCCGGCGGGCACGCATGTGCCTCCCAGCGGCAAGATTCCTAAGTGTCATTCACTCCTTGTCTGACCGTTTTTGAGCGGCAGGCTACAACCCGTAAGGAGCATTCATGCGTCATTACGAAATCATCTTTTTGGTCCACCCGGATCAAAGCGAGCAAGTCGGCGGCATGGTTGAGCGTTACACCAAGCTGATCGAAGAAGACGGCGGCAAAATCCACCGTCTGGAAGATTGGGGCCGTCGTCAACTGGCCTACGCAATCAACAATGTTCACAAGGCTCACTACGTGATGCTGAACGTTGAGTGCACTGGCAAGGCCCTGGCCGAGCTGGAAGACAACTTCCGCTACAACGATGCAGTGATCCGTAACCTGGTCATCCGTCGCGAAGAAGCCGTTACCGGCCAATCCGAGATGCTCAAGGCTGAAGAAAACCGCAGTGAGCGCCGTGAGCGTCGCGACCGTCCTGAGCACGAAGGCGCTGAAAGCGCTGATAGTGATGACAGCGACAACAGCGATAACGCTGACGAGTAATCCACGGACCTTATTAAGGAGCCTATCAAATGGCACGTTTCTTCCGTCGTCGTAAGTTTTGCCGCTTCACCGCTGAAGAAGTGAAGGAGATCGACTACAAAGATCTCAACACTCTGAAAGCCTACGTATCCGAGACCGGCAAAATTGTTCCAAGCCGTATCACCGGTACCAAAGCTCGTTATCAGCGTCAGCTGGCCACCGCTATCAAGCGCGCCCGCTTCCTGGCCCTGCTGGCCTACACCGACAGCCACGGCCGCTGAGACCGGGCAGTCGACAAGTAGTAAGGGATTGAATGCATGCGCGCCTTAGCTGAGTTCATCATGCGCGGTCGTGTGCAGGCCACTCTGGTAGTGGCTGGATGTGCAGCGTTGCCGTTGTTGTATTGGTTGGGTGCTGCCGCAGGAAGCCTTGTGCTGCTGCGGCGCGGTTTGAAGGACGCCTTGGGCGTCCTTGCCCTGGGGTTGCTGCCGGCCTTGATCTGGTGGCTGCAATTCGACGATCCACGGGTACTTCTGGTACTGCTGGGGTCTTCGAGCCTTGCGTTGGTTCTGCGCGCAAGTGAGTCCTGGGTCCGTACGCTGCTGGTCAGCGTGGCATTGGGAGTGGTGTATTCAGTGGTGCTTGGCGCGGCTTTCCGCCCGCAAATCGAGGCGCTGTCGCAGGAGTTGGTAAAAATCCTGCCACTGGCCCTCGGGGATCTCTACCAGCAATTGTCGGTAGATGAGCGAGCGCGCATGGCCACACTGATTGCTCCGGTCCTTACCGGCCTGATAGCGGCACTGTTGCAGATCGTCAGTGTGCTGAGCCTGATTCTTGGGCGCTACTGGCAGGCGTTGTTGTATAACCCGGGTGGTTTTGGTCGCGAGTTTCGCAGTATCAGAATCCCCGCAGGCCCAGCGATGTTGCTGCTGGCGTGCATGCTTGTGGGGCCGAACTTCGGCCCGCAAATGGCCATGTTGACGCCGTTGTGCAGCGTACCGCTGGTGATTGCCGGGCTGGCCCTGATACACGGGCTGGTGGCGCAAAAGCGCCTGGCCAAGTTCTGGCTGGTGGGGTTGTACGTGACGCTGTTGCTGTTTATGCAACTGATCTATCCGTTACTCGTGGTCTTGGCCATTGTCGACGGCCTGATTGATTTTCGCGGTCGTCTGGCGCCGAAAGACGCCGATAACGCGAACGGTGAAGGTTAAAAGTTAGAGGATTTTCACATGCAACTGATCCTTCTGGAAAAAGTCGCCAACCTGGGCAACCTGGGCGACAAAGTAAACGTTAAGGCCGGCTACGGTCGTAACTACCTGCTGCCATACGGCAAAGCCACCGCTGCAACCGCTGCCAACCTGGCCGCGTTTGAAGAGCGTCGCGCTGAGCTGGAAAAAGCCGCAGCAGACAAAAAAGCTTCGGCTGAAACCCGTGCTGCCCAACTGGCCGAGCTGGAAGTGACTATCACTGCCACCGCTGGCGACGAAGGCAAGCTGTTCGGTTCGATCGGTACTCACGACATCGCTGACGCACTGACCGCCTCCGGCGTTGAAGTGCAGAAGAGCGAAGTTCGTCTGCCGAACGGCACCATCCGCAACGTAGGCGAATTCGACGTAGCCGTGCACCTGCACGCTGAAGTTGAAGCCACCGTACGCGTTGTCGTGGTAGCAGCTTAAGAAGCACCTAACTGACTGGCACCTCGCGTGTCAGCCAGTTAACATCGGGCACGATCCTGTTTACAGGTCGTGCCTTTTGTTTTTCTACACACCCCTAATTCCAAGTGGCCATGAACGATATTTCAGCTCCTGAGCAATACGATCTGCAAACCGCTGCCCTGAAGGTGCCGCCGCATTCCATCGAGGCCGAACAGGCCGTGCTCGGTGGCTTGATGCTGGACAACAACGCCTGGGAACGCGTGCTCGATCAAGTCTCGGACGGTGACTTCTATCGCCATGACCACCGCCTGATCTTCCGCGCCATTGCCAAGCTGGCCGACCAGAACTCACCGATCGACGTGGTGACCCTGGCCGAGCAACTGGACAAGGAAGGCCAGACTTCACAAGTTGGCGGCCTCGGTTACCTAGGCGAGCTGGCGAAAAACACGCCATCCGTCGCCAACATCAAGGCCTACGCCCAAATCGTGCGCGAGCGGGCAACCCTGCGCCAGTTGATCGGCATCAGCACCGAAATCGCCGACAGCGCCTTCAACCCCGAAGGCCGCACTGCCGCCGAGATCCTCGACGAAGCCGAACGGCAGATCTTCCAGATCGCCGAAGCCCGCCCGAAAACCGGCGGCCCGGTCAGCGTCAACGACCTGTTGACCAAGGCTATCGACCGTATCGACACCTTGTTCAACACCGACAACGCCATCACCGGTATCTCCACCGGCTACACCGACCTCGACGAGAAGACCAGCGGCCTGCAGCCGTCCGACCTGATCATCGTCGCCGGCCGTCCATCCATGGGTAAGACCACCTTTGCGATGAACCTGGTGGAAAACGCCGTGTTGCGCAGCGACAAGGCCGTACTGGTGTACTCCCTGGAGATGCCAGGCGAATCGCTGATCATGCGTATGCTTTCCTCGCTGGGTCGGATCGACCAGACCAAGGTGCGCGCCGGTCGCCTGGAAGACGACGATTGGCCGCGCCTGACCTCGGCGGTCAATCTGCTAAATGACCGCAAGCTGTTCATCGACGACACCGCCGGTATCAGCCCCTCCGAGATGCGTGCGCGTACCCGGCGCCTGGTGCGTGAGCACGGCGATATCGCCCTGATCATGATCGACTACCTGCAGTTGATGCAGATCCCTGGCTCCAGCGGTGATAACCGTACCAACGAGATTTCCGAAATCTCCCGGTCCCTCAAAGCCCTGGCCAAGGAATTCAACTGCCCGGTGGTGGCCCTGTCCCAGCTCAACCGTTCCTTGGAACAACGCCCGAACAAGCGCCCGGTGAACTCCGACTTGCGGGAATCCGGAGCGATCGAGCAGGATGCCGACGTGATCATGTTCGTGTACCGCGACGAGGTGTATCACCCCGAGACGGAGCACAAGGGCATTGCCGAAATCATCATCGGCAAGCAGCGTAACGGGCCGATCGGCTTTATCCGCCTGGCCTTCATCGGCAAATACACGCGCTTCGAAAACCTGGCGCCGGGCAGTTATAACTTCGACGACGACGAATAAGCGCCCTCCAATGTGGGAGCGGGCTTGCTCGCGAAGGCGGTGTGTCAGTCAATATATCGACTGACTGATCCGCCGCTTTCGCGAGCAAGCCCGCTCCCACATTGCAAAGCATTCACAATTCAGGGCACTCCACAATTCCGACCATTACCGTCGGAATTGGTCAAAATTTGTGCTATATTCCGCGCCCGCGATTTTTCATCTCAACACCGGTCACCGTCATGCAAACAGCCAAGCCGTTATTTGACTATCCCAAGTACTGGGCCGAATGTTTCGGTCCAGCGCCATTCCTGCCCATGAGCAGGGAGGAGATGGATCAGCTCGGCTGGGATTCATGCGACATCATCATCGTCACCGGTGATGCCTACGTTGACCATCCGTCGTTCGGCATGGCAATCATCGGCCGGCTGCTGGAGTCCCAGGGCTTTCGCGTCGGGATCATTGCCCAGCCCAACTGGCAGTCCAAAGACGATTTCATGAAGCTCGGCGAGCCGAACCTGTTCTTCGGCGTCGCGGCCGGCAACATGGACTCGATGATCAACCGCTACACCGCCGACAAGAAAATCCGTTCCGACGACGCCTACACCCCTGGCGGCATGGCCGGCAAACGCCCGGACCGCGCGAGCCTGGTGTACAGCCAGCGCTGCAAGGAAGCCTACAAGAACGTGCCGATCGTACTCGGCGGTATCGAGGCCTCCCTGCGTCGCATCGCCCACTACGACTACTGGCAGGACCGGGTGCGTAACTCGATCCTGATCGATGCCACCGCCGACATCCTGCTGTACGGCAACGCCGAGCGGGCCATCGTCGAAGTTGCCCAGCGCCTGTCGTGGGGCCACAAGATCGAAGACATCACCGATGTGCGCGGCACCGCGTTCATTCGCCGTGACACGCCAGCCGGCTGGTACGAAGTGGACTCCACCCGTATCGACCGCCCGGGCAAGGTCGACAAGATCATCAACCCGTACGTGAATACCCAGGACACCCAGGCCTGCGCCATCGAGCAGGAAAAGGGGCCGGTTGAAGATCCGGAAGAAGCCAAGGTCGTACAGATCCTGGCCAGCCCGCGCATGACCCGCGACAAGACCGTGATCCGCCTGCCTTCCGTAGAGAAAGTGCGTGGCGACGCGGTGCTGTATGCCCACGCCAACCGCGTGTTGCACCTGGAAACCAACCCAGGCAACGCCCGCGCCCTGGTGCAGAAGCATGGCGAAGTAGACGTGTGGTTCAACCCGCCGCCCATTCCCATGACCACCGAAGAAATGGACTACGTGTTTGGCATGCCTTACGCACGTGTCCCGCATCCTGTGTACGGCAAGGAGAAGATCCCGGCCTACGACATGATCCGCTTCTCGGTGAACATCATGCGTGGCTGCTTCGGCGGCTGCACCTTCTGCTCGATCACCGAGCACGAAGGCCGGATCATCCAGAACCGTTCCGAAGAGTCGATCATTCGCGAGATCGAAGAGATCCGCGATAAGGTCCCGGGCTTTACCGGGGTGATTTCCGACCTCGGCGGCCCTACCGCGAACATGTACCGCATCGCCTGCAAGAGCCCGGAAATCGAATCCGCGTGCCGCAAGCCATCGTGCGTGTTCCCCGGCATCTGCCCGAACCTGAACACCGACCACTCCTCCTTGATCCAGCTGTACCGCAGCGCCCGTGCATTGCCGGGTGTGAAGAAGATTTTGATCGCTTCCGGCCTGCGCTACGACCTGGCTGTCGAGTCGCCGGAGTACGTCAAGGAACTGGTGACCCACCACGTCGGTGGTTACCTGAAGATCGCCCCGGAACACACCGAGGAAGGTCCGCTCAACCAGATGATGAAACCGGGCATCGGCAGCTATGACAAGTTCAAGCGCATGTTCGAGAAGTACACCAAGGAAGCGGGCAAGGAACAGTACCTGATCCCGTATTTCATCGCGGCCCACCCGGGCACCACCGATGAAGACATGATGAACCTGGCCCTGTGGCTCAAGGGCAATGGCTTCCGCGCCGACCAGGTGCAGGCGTTCTACCCCTCGCCAATGGCCACCGCCACCGCGATGTACCACTCGGGCAAGAACCCGCTGCGCAAGGTCACCTACAAGAGCGACGCGGTGACCATCGTCAAGAGCGAAGACCAGCGCCGCCTGCACAAGGCGTTCTTGCGCTACCACGACCCGAAGGGCTGGCCGATGCTGCGTGAAGCATTGACCCGCATGGGCCGCGCCGACTTGATCGGGTCGGGCAAGGACCAGTTGATCCCGCTGCACCAGCCGTCCACCGACAGCTACCAGAGTGCCCGTCGCAAGAACTCGACGCCGGTGGGCAGCCATAAGGTCGCCAAGGAAACCACCACCAGGATTCTCACCCAGCACACCGGCCTGCCACCTCGCGGCAGCGACGGCAGCAACCCGTGGGACAAGCGCGAACAAGCCAAGGCCGCGGCCCAGGCACGTAACAAGCAGGCGGCCAAGGAGCGCGCTGATGCGGCGAAGGGCAAGGGCGGCAAGCCTGCGCGCAAGCCGGTCGTACCGCGTTGATCGCAGCCTGAACATGCAAAACGCCAGCCTCGTGCTGGCGTTTTGCTTTCTAGCGGGTCGGGAACCTGTTTGTTAAGGTGGCGCCCGTTAAGCTGCCATACCTGTAGGAGCGAGCTTGCTCGCGAAAAACGTCAACGATAACGCGAGCTGCCTGGACAAACGCGGCGCTTGTGAATTTTTCGCGAGCAAGCTCGCTCCTACAGAAATGAGGCCTCTGCGGTCACTCGAACCCTCCAAGGAAGAACACCCATGAGCAACCCCCTGCTCAACATCGGCATGGACTCCAACCGCTCCCAGTTCATGGCGCGCCAGCGCATCGAAAGCCAGATCAACCTCCCACGCCTGTTCGCCGCCATCGACGCCGACCCCGGCATCGTCGGCGCGGGGGTGGTGTACATCGACGCTGACTTCAATGTCATTACCCTGCGCGAGTTCAAGCCGATCTGCAGCATCAAGCCCAAGCGCATCATTTTGCGTGAGGCGCAGAGGTACATTTCGCCGGCGCAGTTTGCCAATCAGGTGGCTAACAACCCGCGTGAGTCCCGGTTGGTGGGCGAAGCAGTCAATACGACCCTGTCTTGTGCGGGCGCAATCCTCGGTTGGATTGTGGTGTTCAGCGGTACAGTCGCCGTGCCTTTCACTGGTGGCGCGAGCCTGGTGGTGGCGGGCATCGGTGCGACGGCTGCAGCGGCCAGTACTGCGCAATGTGTCGTCGGGGGTGTGAGAACTATCAACGAACTCAATGACCCGGCAGCCAACGACGATATGGATAGCGAGGACTGGTATCACTATGCAATGCCGGTATTGGACGCCGCTTCACTGCTGGGGGCCGGCGCCTCTACTCTGACGACTCTTCGGCTGCTGCAGGCTAGAAAGGTGACCACTGGCAGAAGTTGGTACGAGTTGTCCAAGGGGTTGTCCCGCCAGCAACGCAAGGCGCTCACCAAAGAGTTGCTGAGCCTGAAAGATCCAAGACTGAGCAATAAACTCTTGAAACTGCGCCAGCGCTCCGGTCAGCTGGCCAAGCGCTATTCAGCGAGCGAGATCAATCACGCTACTGTGACGCAGATCAGAGACTCCCTCGGGGCAGCCGTTGGTCTTACCGGGAGCGCTATATCAGGCAACATTAGAACGATTGCAGTTGGCCTCTATGAGGAGGTTGAGTGATGGATCGTCCGAGTTCATTGAGAGCTTTTTTAGCGCAATATTTTCCAGCGTTTATATGCGCATTCTTCCTTGCCTGCTTCTCTCTTTCCGCCGCTATTTCATTGGCTTCAAGTACATTTTTTCGCAGTGACCCAGAGCGGGCGCGTTACTCTTTTCTGGCGGCAGTTTTCTTGGGCTTGCTCTTGGCGTTCAGCCATTTCGTCATGATCAGAGGGCGAGAGTGGGGGGCTTGGGTCATCGCTGCCTTCTACGTTGTATGTTTGCTGGTCGTGTTGCCAACCTATAGCTATCGGCCACATATGGCAGCGTATGTAATAGGGCTGCTGTTTCCGTTGGCGGGGTTGCTGTTGCTCAATAGTCAGCGTCATCGGGCAATGCGACAGAAACTCGTCGAGCTGCGCCATCTGCGCCAGGCTGCGACTGCAAAGTACAAAAAATGGTGAATGTGTGGATTTACTAGCCTTGCCTCAATGTGAGCTGCCTGGACAAACGCGGCGCTTGTGAATTTTTCGCGAGCAAGCTCGCTCCTACAGAAACGAGGCCTCTGCGGTCACTCGAACCCTTCAAGGAAGAACACCCCATGAGCAACCCCCTGCTCAACATCGGCATGGACTCCAACCGCTCCCAGTTCATGGCGCGCCAGCGCATCGAAATCCAGATCAACCTCCCACGCCTGTTCGCCGCCATCGACGCCGACCCCGGCATCGTCGGCGCGGGGGTGGTGTATATCGACGCTGACTTCAATGTCATTACCCTGCGCGAGTTCAAGCCGATCTGCAGCATCAAGCCCAAGCGCATCATTTTGCGTGAGGCGCAAAAGTACGTTTCGCCGGCGCAGTTTGCCCAGCAGGTGCAGGACAATCCGCGGGAGTCGCGTCTGGTCGGCGAAGCGATCAACACCACTTTGTCCTGCGCCGGTGCTGTGATCGGCTGGGTCGTAGTATTGAGTGGTACCGTTGCTATTCCGTTTTCGGCGGGAGCCAGTACCGTGGTCGCGGCGCTTGGTTACACCGCTGCGGCTGCCAGCTCTGTCCAGTGTTTTGCCAGTGGATATCGCACTGTCAATGAGATCAGAAACCCCGCACGCAACGATCAACTCGATAGCGAGGAGTGGTATCAGTACACCATGATCGTGTTGGATGCTGCGTCGCTGGTTGGGGTTGGAGCATCGGCACTGACAACGGTCAAGCTGGTGAGGCTGAACAGGGTGACAACCGGCAAGAGTGTGAGAGAGGTGCTCAAGGGCCTGAGTCGGCAGGAGCGAGCCAAACTGACCAAGGAACTATTGAGTATCAACGACCCTCGCTTGACATCGAAGATGATTAAGTTGAAGCAGTTGTCGGGTGAACTACCCAAGCGTTTCGCGCCTACCGAAGTCAAGCATGCAACAGTCACGCAAATTAAGGATGCCTTGGGTGCTGCGGTCGGTTTTACCGGCAGTGCGATTTCGGGGAATGTTCGGACTGTTGCTGTAGGCCTATACGAAGAGATCGAGCAATGAATGAGTTTCCCAGCATTCGTAGTTTTCTTTCGCAGTATTTCCCGGTTTTTATGGGGGGGATATTCGCGTCCATTTTTACGTTGGTATTTGCAGTTCCGTTGTTTTTCGACAGCTATTTTCAGGACCTTCCCATTGAGGACAATGCAAAGTATTCGTTCCTGGGTGGCATCGCGCTCACCTTGGTGGTGGTGCACTGCAATTTCATGATTGCTCGCGGACGTGCGCAATGGGTGCGGCCGCTGGCGGTGCTTCTGGGGTTGTGCCTCCTAAGTGTGTTGCCCGCCATCAGTGATCAGCAGCATCCGTTGATCTATAGCTTGAGCTTATTGTTCCCATTGCTGGGCTTGCTGCTGCTCAACAGCAAGCGCCATCGCGAAATGCGCCAGCGGCTGCTTGAAATACGCCACCTGCGCCAAGCCGCAATCGCAACGCGCAAAAAGCGTTGATTGGGTAGATTCACCACTGCGCCCCGCACTTGCGCCACAAATATGTGCAACCCTCGCACCACGGCGTTCACTCTCGCGCCGTTTTGGTGCTGTACTGCACCGGGTCCCTCGATAAAGCGTAATGACCGCCGCTCTGGCATAAGTCTTGCGCGCTTTGTTTCCATGCCCTGGCTCGCAGGAGGCCGCCGTGTCGATTCATGTCGCGTTGCACCATGTTACGCATTACCGTTACGACCGTGCGGTGGAGCTTGGCCCGCAGATTGTGCGCCTGCGCCCGGCGGCCCATAGCCGCACGCGGATCCTGTCCTATGCGCTGAAGGTGCTGCCCGAGCAGCACTTCATCAATTGGCAGCAAGACCCCCAGGGCAATTACCTGGCGCGCCTGGTGTTCCCGGAAAAAACCGATGAGCTGCGCATCGAAGTCGACCTGGTCGCTGAGATGGCGGTGTTCAACCCGTTCGACTTTTTCCTTGAGCCCTACGCCGAAAAAATCCCTTTCAGCTACGCCGCCGATGAGCAGCGCGAGCTGGCGCCTTACCTGGAAACCCTGCCGCTGACGCCAAAATTTGCCGCGTACCTGGCCGCTATCGACCGTACGCCGCTGCCGGCCGTGGATTTCCTGGTCGGTCTCAACCAGCGCCTGGCGGCGGATATCGGCTACCTGATCCGCATGGAGCCGGGCGTGCAAACCCCGGAATTCACCCTGGAAAACGCCTCCGGCTCGTGTCGCGATTCGGCCTGGCTGCTGGTGCAATTGCTGCGCAACCTGGGCTTGGCGGCGCGATTTGTCTCCGGTTACCTGATCCAGCTCACCGCCGACGTCAAGGCCCTCGACGGCCCGTCTGGCACCGAGGTGGACTTCACCGACCTGCACGCCTGGTGCGAGGTGTATTTGCCCGGCGCCGGCTGGATTGGCCTGGATGCCACCTCCGGGCTGTTCGCCGGTGAAGGCCATATTCCGCTGGCCTGTAGTCCCGATCCATCGTCCGCCGCCCCGATCAGTGGGCTGGTGGAGCCGTGCGAGTGCGAATTTACCCACGAAATGTCCGTGGAGCGCATCTGGGAAGCCCCCCGGGTGACCAAGCCCTACACCGAAGAACAATGGCTGGCGATCCAGGCCCTGGGCCGGCAGATCGATGGCGACCTGCTCAAGGACGATGTGCGCCTGACCATGGGCGGCGAGCCGACGTTTGTTTCCATCGACGACCCCGACGGTGCCGAATGGAACACCGCCGCCCTCGGCCCGGACAAGCGCCGCCTGTCTGCCGAGTTGTTCCAGCGCATGCGCAAGCACTACGCGCCCAAGGGCCTGGTGCACTTCGGCCAGGGCAAGTGGTACCCCGGCGAGCAACTGCCGCGTTGGTCGCTCAATTGCCATTGGCGCCGCGATGGCGTGCCGGTCTGGCACAACGACGCGTTGATTGCCGACGAGCAGCAAGACTACGGCGCCGATGACGTGATGGCCGGGCGCTTCCTGGCGAGCATTGCCGAGCGCCTGAAACTCCCCGCGCGCTATGTATTCCCGGCCTTCGAGGACAATTTTTACTACCTGTGGCGCGAAGGTGCCTTGCCGCAGAACGTCAGCGCCGAGGATTCACGCCTGGAGGATGGGCTGGAGCGCGAACGCCTGCGCAAGGTGTTCAGCCAGGGCCTGGATAAAGTCATCGGCCATGTACTGCCCCTGGCGCGCACGGCGGCCAATGATCGCTGGCAGAGTGGCCGGTGGTACCTGCGCGACAGCCATTGCCGGCTGGTACCGGGTGATTCGCCGCTGGGCTATCGCTTGCCCCTGGCCTCACAGCCGTGGGTGACGGCGGCAGACTACCCCTTTGTGCATCCGACCGACCCCAATCAGGACCTGCCGGAGCTGCCCTTCACCGCGCCAGCGCCTGGCGAGCCCGCCCCCATCGACGAGCGTGTGCCCAAGGTCGACGAGTCCGCTGACTGGCTGACCCGCACCGCTTTGTGTGCCGAAGCGCGCGGGGGGCGGCTCTACCTGTTCATGCCGCCCCTGGAGCGGGTCGAGGACTACCTGGAGCTGGTGGCCGCCATCGAGGCCACCGCCCATGAACTGCATTGCCCGGTGCTGCTGGAAGGCTACGAGCCGCCGAGCGATCCACGCCTGAGCAACTTCCGCGTCACGCCCGACCCAGGCGTGATCGAAGTCAACGTGCAGCCATCGACGACCTGGGATGAATTGGTGGAGCGCACCGAGTTCCTCTATGAGGAAGCCCGGCAAACTCGCCTGACCACCGAAAAATTCATGATCGACGGGCGCCACACTGGCACAGGCGGCGGAAACCACTTCGTGCTGGGCGGCGCCACGCCCAAGGATTCGCCGTTCCTGCGCCGCCCGGACCTGCTGCGCAGCCTGATCAGCTACTGGCACAACCACCCGTCCTTGTCGTACCTGTTTTCCGGGCTGTTTATCGGTCCTACCTCACAGGCGCCACGGGTGGATGAGGCGCGCAACGATGCGTTGTATGAACTGGAAATCGCCTTCGCGCAGATGCCCGCGCCAGGCGAGGAATGCCCGCCGTGGCTGGTGGACCGCTTACTGCGCAACCTGCTGATCGACGTGACCGGCAACACCCATCGCGCCGAGTTTTGCATCGACAAGCTCTACTCCCCCGACGGCGCCACCGGCCGCCTGGGTTTGCTGGAGCTGCGCGCCTTTGAGATGCCGCCCCACGCACGCATGAGCCTGACCCAGCAGTTGCTGTTGCGAGCCCTGGTGGCGCGCTTCTGGCGTGAGCCCTACGCGCCGCCAAAGCTGGCGCGCTGGGGCACGGAGCTGCACGACCGGTTCCTGCTGCCGCACTTTATCGAGCAGGATTTTGCCGACGTGATCGTCGAACTCAACGCGGCCGGTTATCCGCTGCGTGCCGAATGGTTTGCCGCACACCTGGAGTTCCGTTTTCCCAAGGTGGGCGACTATGCCGTCAGCGGTATCGAGCTGGAACTGCGCCAGGCCCTGGAGCCCTGGCATGTACTGGGCGAAGAGGGCGCAGCGGGCGGTACGGTGCGCTATGTGGATTCATCCCTTGAGCGTTTGCAGGTGAAACTCAGCGGCTTGCCACCCCAGCGCTATGTGCTGACCTGCAACGGCGTGGCCGTGCCGCTGCACGCCACCGGCCGGGTGGGCGAGTTCGTCGCGGGCGTACGTTATCGCGCCTGGCAACCGGCCAACTGCCTGCAGCCGACCATTGCGGTGCACGCACCCTTGGTATTCGATCTGCTCGATACGTGGATGCAGCGCTCCCTGGGCGGTTGCCAGTACCACGTGGCCCATCCGGGCGGGCGCAATTACGACAGCCTGCCGGTCAATGCCAATGAAGCGGAGAGCCGGCGCATGGCGCGGTTTTTCCGCTTGGGGCATAGCCCCGGGAAGTTGCCGATACCACCGGTGGTGATCAACGATGAACTGCCTATGACCCTGGACCTACGGCGTATTCCCCATAAAAATGACTAAACACAAACCTAAGGTAGGAGCCGGCAAGCCCGCTCCTACAGTAGATTTGCAGTGTTTGTGAGTTAATCTGCCTTCCCTTGCCCCTGCCGAGCGTTCCATGTCCGACTTGCTCGACCGTTACCCGCTGACTGCGGGCACTTATCACGAACTGCTGGACGACAGCGGCGCGGTGCGCGCCCATTGGCAGCGCCTGCTCGACCATCTGCAGCGCAGCACCCCGGCGCAGTTGGCCCAGCGCCAGGCGCTACTGACCCGCCAGATCCAGGAAAACGGCGTGACCTATAACGTCTACGCCGACCCCAAGGGCGCCGACCGCCCCTGGGAGCTGGACTTGCTACCCCACGTATTGGCTGCGGATGAATGGGCGCATTTGGCGGCGGGTATCGCCCAGCGTGCGCGGCTGCTCAACGCGGTACTGGCCGACCTGTATGGCCCGCAACGCCTGATTGCCGAAGGCTTGCTGCCGGCTGAGCTGGTGTTTGGCCATAACAACTTCCTGTGGCCGTGCCAGGGCATCCAGCCGCCCGATGGGGTGTTCCTGCACCTGTATGCGGTGGACCTTGCGCGCACCCCGGATGGCCGTTGGTGGGTCACGGCGGACCGTACCCAGGCGCCGTCCGGCGCCGGTTATGCCCTGGAAAACCGCACCATCGTCTCCCGCGCGTTCCCGGATTTGTATCGCGACTTGCAGGTGCAGCACCTCACCGGGTTCTTCCGCACCCTGCAGGAAACCCTGGCCCGCCAGGCGCCCGGCGATGACCAGCCGCCGCTGATCGTGCTGCTGACCCCGGGGCGCTTCAATGAAAGCTATTTCGAACACCTGTACCTGGCCCGTCAGCTTGGCTACCCATTGGTAGAAGGCGGCGACCTGACCGTGCGCGACAGCACCGTGTACCTCAAGACCCTCAGTGGTCTGCGCCGTGTGCACGCAATCATGCGGCGCTTGGACGATGATTTCTGCGACCCCCTGGAACTGCGCACCGACTCGGCCCTGGGCGTGCCCGGCCTGCTGGACGCGGTACGCCAGGGCAATGTGCTGGTGGCCAACGCCCTAGGCGCCGGCGTGCTGGAATCGCCCGGGCTGCTGGGGTTCCTGCCCAAGATCAATCAGTTTCTGTTTGGCGAAGAACTGATCCTGCCGTCCATCGCCACCTGGTGGTGCGGCGAAGCGCCGGTGCTGGCCGAAGCCCTGGAAAAACTGCCGGAACTGCTGATCAAGCCGGCGTTCCCTTCGCAAAGTTTTGCCCCGGTGTTTGGCCGCGACCTGAACGATGAGCAACGCCAGGCCCTGGCCGAGCGCATGCAGGCGCGACCCTACGCCTATGTGGCCCAGGAGTTGGCCCAACTGTCCCAGGCGCCGGTCTGGCACACCGTGGATGACCATCTGCAACATCGCGCCATCGGCATGCGCGTGTACGCAGTGGCCGGTGAGGATGGCTACCGGGTGCTGCCGGGTGGCCTGACCCGCGTGGCAGCGCAGGCCGATGCCGAAGTGGTCTCGATGCAGCGTGGCGGGGCGAGCAAGGACACCTGGGTGCTGGGCGAGCGCGCGCCCGGTGGCGAGCAATGGCGCGCGCAGCGGGCGATCGGCACCCACGACCTGGTACGTCGCGACCCGTACCTGCCTTCGCGGGTCGTAGAAAACCTGTTCTGGTTCGGCCGTTACTGTGAGCGCTGTGATGACAGTGCACGCTGGCTGCGCATCGTCCTGGCGCGCTATGTCGACGGTGACGACCCCCTGGCCTTGCAGGCCGCCGTGGAACTGGGGGAAAGCCTGCGCCTGCTGCCGGAGGAGGGCGAGTTGCCCGAGCGCCTGCTGCAGGCCCTGCTCGGTGATGACTGGCCCTCGAGCCTGCGGGCCAACCTGCAGCGTCTGCAGTGGGCGGCGTCCCAGGTGCGCGGCAAGCTGTCCCGGGAGAACTGGCAGGCCCTGGTGGAGTTGCAGCGCGAAGCCATGGAGCTGGAACGCGAGACGCCGGATTTTGGTGAACTGCTGGACTTCCTCAATCGCCTGGTAATGTCCCTGGCGGCCTTGTCCGGCTTTGCCCTCGACGACATGACCCGCGACGAAGGCTGGCGCTTTTTGATGATGGGCCGGCGCATCGAGCGCCTGCAGTTTCTCAGCAGCAGCCTCGCGGCCTTCCTGCGCGGGGTAGCGGTGTTCGATCAGGCCGGGCTGGAGTGGTTGCTGGAACTGGGCAACAGCAGCATCACCTACCGTTCGCGCTACCTGGCGGTGCCGCAATTGATTCCGGTGCTGGACCTGTTGCTGCTGGATGAACAGAACCCCCATGCGGTGCTGTTCCAGCTCAAGCTGGTGAGCCGCACTTTGCGCCGGCTCAACGATGACTTCGGCGTACCCCGGGAGACCGGCCTGGCACCGCTGGTGGAGCGCCTGGCGCGCTTTGACCTGGGTTGCCTGGAGAACCCGTTGTTTGGCGACGCCAGCGTGCGTGCGGCCCTCGATGGCCTGGCGGACCTGTTGCAGGCTGTCGCCGATGAGAGCGGGCAAGTTTCTGATCGCCTGGCCCTGCGCCATTTTGCCCACGTGGATGATGTCAGCCAGCAAACGGTGTCTGTGTAATGAGCGCGCGCTATCAGATTTTCCACGACACCCATTATCACTACGACAGCCCGGTGTCCCTGGCCCAGCAACTGGCGCACCTGTGGCCGCGCCCCTGTGCCTGGCAGCGCTGCACCTCGCACCAGTTGCAGATCAGCCCCGAGCCGACCGCGCGCCGCGATGAGCTGGACGTGTTTGGCAACCCCATCACCCGGCTGGCGTTCGAGCGGCCCCATGACGAATTGCTGGTCAACGCCGGCTTGACCGTCGAAGTGCTGGCCCGGCCGGTACTGGACTTCAGCCAGTCACCACCCTGGGACCAGACCCGCAACAGCCTGAGCTACAGCGGCCAGCCGTTGTCGGCAGAGGCAATCGAGGCGTGCCGCTATCGTTTCGAATCGCCCTACGTGCATTTGAAGAAAAACTTTGTCGAGTTCTCCGAGAGCTGCTTTGCGCCCGGTCGCCCGCTGTTGTTGGGGGTGCAGGCGTTGATGGAGAAGATTTTCAGCGAGTTCACCTTCGATGCCGAAGCCACCCAGGTCGCCACGCCGCTGGTGGAGGTGCTGGAGCGTCGACGGGGGGTGTGCCAGGACTTTGCCCACCTGATGCTCGCCTGCCTGCGCTCACGGGGCCTGGCGGCACGTTACATCAGTGGCTACCTGCTGACCCAGCCACCGCCCGGCCAGCCACGGCTGATCGGCGCCGATGCGTCGCACGCGTGGGTATCGGTGTTTTGCCCGCGGTCGGGCTGGGTGGATTTTGACCCGACGAACAATGTGCAGCCGGCACTGGAGCACATCACCCTGGCCTGGGGCCGGGATTTTTCAGATGTCTCGCCGTTGCGCGGGGTGATTCTGGGAGGGGGGAGCCATGACCCGGAAGTGCGGGTAACGGTGATGCCGCTGGAATAACCGATGGTTCCCGTGTTGTGGCGAGCGGGCTTGTCGGAACGCCGCATCGCCCGCGTTGGGGCGCG
Organism: Pseudomonas sp. DTU12.1; assembly: GCF_009873475.1. Classification (NCBI taxonomy): domain Bacteria; kingdom Pseudomonadati; phylum Pseudomonadota; class Gammaproteobacteria; order Pseudomonadales; family Pseudomonadaceae; genus Pseudomonas; species Pseudomonas sp. DTU12.1. Next base: position 812,873 of record NZ_CP045254.1, read on the forward strand.
AAGCAGCCCCAGAAATGGGACTGCTGCGCAGTCCAACGCGGGGCGAGCCCGCTCGCCACATACAGGTCAGGTATTCATTGAGGCGGGTGTTCAGGCCTCAGGTGCAGGGTCTTTCGGGGTTTCAGTGTCATCAGCAGCCACTTCACCTTCGGCATCCGGGTTCAGTGCGCCTGCTTCTTCGTCAGCTGCAGCTTTCTTGCGTTGCAGCTTTTCCTCTTTCTTCTGTTCCTTGGCCAAGTCTCTCTGACGTTTGGCGAAGGAGTAATTAGGTTTTGCCATGGGCGATCCTCTGGGGTCGAAGGTGAGGTTGAGCGGCGGCTATTCTGCCTTTAAACGCGCCCCAAGGGTTAATCGGGTTTCAGAATCGCCTCTACCGATTAAACGTTAGTCGACATTAACCGTTTCGTAAGTACCGCTGGCGCCACAGGCGTAAGTGGCAAGCAAGCTGCGCAACAGGCTGTTGAGGTGCATGGCTCGGACTCCAGGAAGTAAAGATGGGCCGATCATAGGTCGTGTGCGGCACTTTGGCCGGTTGATTCTGTCGATCAGTCTGATAGCCTAAAGTTGTATACAATCTGTTGATTCAGATCATTGGAACATTTGCCTGCCTCAGGCACCCTTGTCGCACATGCGTTTTTTAAACCCTGCCTTGGAGATTCACATGTTTGCCAAAATCGTTGCTGTTTCCCTGCTGACGCTGGCTAGCGGCCAGTTGCTTGCTGCAGAGTGCAAGGTCACTGTCGACTCCACTGACCAAATGTCCTTCGACACCAAGGCCATTGAAATCGACAAGAGCTGCAAGACATTCACCGTTGATCTGAAACACTCCGGCAACCTGCCGAAGAACGTCATGGGCCATAACTGGGTGCTGACCACTGAGGCTGATATGCAGCCGGTTGCAACCGAAGGCATGGCCGCCGGTATCGACAAGAACTACCTGAAAGAAGGCGATACCCGCATCATCGCCCATACCAAGATCATCGGCGCTGGTGAAACCGACTCGGTGACCTTCGATGTGTCCAAGCTCAAGGCTGACGGCAAATACATGTTCTTCTGCTCGTTCCCAGGCCACATCGCGATGATGAAAGGCACTGTGACCCTGAAGTAAGGCTCAAGACCGCGTTATCGTTCATCGCAGGCAAGCCAGCTCCGACATTTTGATTTGTGAATACATTCAAATGTGGGAGCGGGCTTGCCCGCGATAGCGGTCTGACAATCAATACGCAACTATCAGGCTCACCTCACGGCGCAAACGGCATCACCCGCTTGTGCTCAGTCTTGCGATAGGTCTCGCAGATAATCCTGAACGCCTCTTCACGCACCGGTTGGCCGTGCAGGAATGCATCGATCTCGGTATAGGTCACGCCATGGGACGCTTCATCCGGCTTGCCCGGTGACAGGTCTTCCAGGTCGGCGGTCGGGATCTTCTCCACCAGCGACTCAGGCGCACCAAAGTGCCGGGCAATCGCCCGTACCTGGTTTTTCACCAGCCCGCTCAACGGTGCCAGGTCGCAGGCGCCATCGCCGAACTTGGTGAAAAAACCCATTACCGCTTCCGCCGCATGGTCGGTACCGATCACCAGGCCGCTCGCCGCGCCGGCGATGGTGTATTGCGCGACCATGCGCATCCGCGCCTTGGTATTGCCCAGCACAAAGTCACGGGACACCGCCGCCTTGCCTTCGAAGGCCGCCACTTCATTGGCCAGGGCCTTGACCGCCGCGCCGATATTCACCGTGTGGCGCTCGTCGGGGTTGATAAAGTCGACGCTGGCCTGGGCATCGTGTTCGTCGAACTGAGTCTCGTAAGGCAGGCGCACCGCGATAAAACGGTAAGCGTCATCGCCTTTGAGGGCGCGCAGCTCTTTCATCGCGCGTTGGGCCAAGAGGCCGGCGGTCAGGGAGTCGACACCGCCGCTGATGCCGAGCACCAGGGTCTTGAGCCCCGAATTGAGCAGGCAGTCCTGGATAAAGGTGATCCGCCGGGCCACTTCTGCTTCAAGGGCGGCGTGGTCCTGGAACGGTGGTTGGACCTTGAGCTGTTGGGCAATCTCACGCTGTACGGCTTGCATGATTCACTCCTCGCTAGAGATGGCAGGTACTTTGAAAACGTGGCGCAAATAGGCGACGAAGTTCGGATCCGTGCAGTGGGTCTTGCCCGCTTCATCGGAAATCTTCGCCACGGGCTGGCCATTGCAGGCGGTCATTTTAAGCACGATGCTCATCGGTTCCACACCTGGAATGTCACAGGTCAGGTTGGTACCGATGCCAAAGCTGACATTGATCCGTCCACGCAGCGCGCGGAAAATCTCCAGGGCCTTGGGCAGCGTCAGGCTGTCGGAGAACACCAGGGTCTTGCTCATCGGCTCGATGCCCAGCTTATGGTAATGGGCGATGGCTTTTTCGGCCCACTGCACAGGGTCGCCAGAGTCGTGGCGCAGGCCGTCGAACAGCTTGGCGAAGTACAGATCGAAATCGCTGAGGAAGGCATCGGTGGTGATGCAATCGGTCAGGGCGATACCCAGCAGGCCACGGTACTCGCGAACCCAGCAATCGAGTGCGGCGATCTGGCTGTCGATCAGCCGCGGGCCCAGTTGCTGGTGGGCCATGATCCACTCATGGGCCATGGTGCCCAGGGGTTTCATGTCCAGCTCGCGGGCCAGGTGTACGTTGCTGGTGCCGACGAAACGGCCGGGGAAGTCGTGCTTGAGCACATTCACCACTTCCTCCTGCACGCGGTAGGAGAAGCGCCGGCGCGTGCCGAAGTCCGCGACCTGCAACTCGGCCAGCTCGTCGCTGCTGGCGTTGGCGCTCAGCCAGTCGAACTTGCGATACAACTGCTCGCGCGCCTGCTCCAGGATGATGGTCTGGTAGCGATAGCGGTTGCGCACTTCGCTGACGATGGCCAGCAGTGGCACTTCAAACAGGATCACGTGCAGCCACGGGCCGCGCAGGCGGATAAACAACTCGCCGTTCTCGATGCCGGTCTGCACGTAGCGCAGGTTGAAGCGGAACAGGCCGAGGAAGCGCAGGAAGTCCGGCTTCATGAAGCTGATGCGTTCCAGAAAGCCCAGTTGATCCGGGCTCAGGCTCAACTCGGCCAGGCGCTCGATCTGGTAACGGATTTCTGCCAGATACGGGCGCAGGTCTTCGCTGTTACGGCAACGGAATTCCCATTCAACTTCCACATTGGGGTAGTTGTGCAGCACCGCCTGCATCATGGTCAGCTTGTAGAAGTCGGTGTCGAGCAGGTTCTGCACGATGCGATCGGCAAACACACTCTCGCTCATAACGGGAATCTCCAGACAAGAATGGCGCTAGTGGCGCATAGACCTGTGTTGTTTTGCCAGAGGTTTTTTTGTCGTGGCCTCTGGCGTCATCGCAGGCAAGCCAGCTCCCACAGGAGAATGCATTCCAAATGTGGGAGCATTCCAGGGGCTAAACAACCTGCTCCATCATCCACTTCACAAAATCCCGCACCTTGGGCACCTCCGCCGAATGCTCTGGATACGCCAGGTAGTACGCATCCTGGCTGGGCATTGCATGTTGCCAGGGGATCACCAACTTGCCGTCTGCCAGCTCTTCTTCCACCAGGAACCGTGGCAGAAGCGCCACGCCACAGCCCACCTGGGCGGCGCGGATGCACATATAGAAGGTGTCAAAGCGCGGCCCGTGGTAGCTGTGCTCGGTCTGGTAGCCCAGGCTGGCGAACCAGTCGTGCCAGCCCTGGGGGCGCGAGGCGTTTTGCAGCAGCACCAGTTCGCTCAGTTGCGTGGGGTCACGTAACGGCTGGGCCGGCAGGCTCTCGGGAGCGCACACCGGCACCAACTCTTCGCCGAACAACTTGAGGCTCTCGGTGCCCGGTCGCGAGCCTGCGCCGAAGTAAAACGCCAAGTCGGCCTTGCCTTGCAGCAACTCGTCCGGGGTCTGCTCGTTGCACAGGTCCAGGTGAATCTGCGGGTGGCGCAGGCGCCAGCCCTTGAGGCGCGGCACCAGCCAGCGGGCGCCGAAGGTGTAGGGCGTGGACACGCGCAGTACTTCGGTCTCGCCGCCGTAGGAACGCAGGTAGTGGGTCGACATCTCCACCTGGCTCAAGATCTTTCGTACTTCCACCAGGTACAGATCGCCCGCTGGCGTCATTTGCAAGCGGCGGCGCACCCGGCGAAACAACAGGTGTTGCAGCAACTCTTCCAGCTGCGCCACCTGCTTGCTGACCGCGCTCTGTGTAAGGTTCAGTTCCTCGGCGGCGCGGGTGAAGCTCAGGTGGCGGGTCACGGCCTCGAAGCACTGCAGGGCGGTGATCGAGGGTAAATGTCTTTTATTGAGCACGGCCTGCCTCTTTTTTGTTTTGGCATGAATAAACGGAATGATATCTCGCCTAAAGGTCGTTTGTTGGCAAGTCCTGGGCCAGCTACAAATAAGCGCTGATCGTCGTGTTGGTCGCGGCGCAATTTTTGTGTGGATTGAAGGAGTGACCCATGGTTGCCGCATTGCTTGATCGTCTCGGCGTAGACCCGGCGTTGTACCAGGCCGGTAAACAGCCTGTGCATTCACCCATCGATGGCAGCCGCATCGCCAGTGTGCACTGGGAAGGGGCCGCCGAGGTCGAACAGCAGGTCAGTCGCGCCGAGCATGCATTCGACGCCTGGCGCAAGGTACCGGCACCCCGTCGCGGTGAGCTGGTGCGCCAGTTCGGCGACCTGCTGCGCGAGTACAAGGCCGACCTGGGCGAGTTGGTGTCTTGGGAAGCCGGCAAAATCACCCAGGAAGGCCTGGGGGAAGTGCAGGAAATGATCGACATCTGCGACTTCGCTGTGGGTCTGTCGCGCCAGTTGTACGGGTTGACCATCGCCTCCGAGCGCCCTGGCCACCATATGCGGGAAACCTGGCACCCGCTGGGCGTGGTCGGCGTGATCAGCGCCTTCAACTTCCCGGTGGCGGTGTGGGCATGGAACACTGCGCTGGCGCTGATGTGCGGCAACGCGGTGATCTGGAAGCCTTCGGAAAAGACCCCGCTCACCGCCCTGGCCTGCCAGGCGCTGTTCGAGCGGGTGGCGAAAAACTTCAGCGATGCACCGCCGTACCTCTGCCAGGTGGTCATTGGCGGGCGCGACGCCGGCGCCGCCCTGGTGGACGACCCACGTGTGGCGCTGATCAGCGCCACCGGCAGCACGCGCATGGGCCGCGAAGTGGCGCCCAAGGTCGCCGCGCGGTTTGCCCGCAGCATTCTTGAACTGGGCGGCAACAACGCGATGATCCTCGGCCCCAGCGCCGACCTGGACATGGCCGTGCGCGCCATCCTGTTCAGCGCGGTGGGTACCGCCGGCCAGCGTTGCACCAGCCTGCGCCGGTTGATCGCCCATGAGTCGGTCAAGGAAGAAATCGTCACGCGCCTCAAGGCCGCCTATTCCAAGGTGCGCATCGGCCACCCGCTGCAAGGCAACCTGGTCGGCCCGCTGATCGACAAACATAGCTTTGAAAACATGCAGGACGCGTTGGAGCAGGCCCTGAGCGAAGGTGGCAAGGTGTTTGGCGGCAAGCGCCAGTTGCAGGAGCAGTTCCCTGACGCGTACTACGTGTCGCCGGCCATTGTGGAAATGCCCGAGCAGAGCGATGTGGTGTGCAACGAAACGTTCGCGCCGATCCTGTATGTGGTCGGCTACAAGGACTTCAGCGAGGCGCTGCGCCTGAACAACGCTGTGCCACAGGGCTTGTCGTCGTGCATCTTTACCACCGATGTGCGCGAGGCCGAGCAGTTCATGTCGGCGATAGGCAGTGATTGCGGGATCGCCAACGTCAATATCGGCCCCAGCGGTGCGGAGATCGGCGGCGCGTTTGGCGGTGAAAAAGAAACCGGTGGCGGGCGTGAATCGGGTTCGGATGCGTGGCGCGGGTACATGCGTCGGCAGACCAATACCGTGAACTATTCGCTGGAATTGCCGCTGGCCCAGGGCATTACCTTCGACTGAGCCAGCCGAAATGCGGTCAATGTGGGAGTTGGCTTGCCTGCGATGGCGATGGCGAATCCAATACCGCTATCGCAGGCAAGCCAGCTCCCACAGTTGATCGGGTTTGCAGTTCAACAATTGTTTGTTAGGTCTCATCCCGGAGTCTGGCAATGCCATTACGCGAAGCGTGTTTGTGGGAACAACTGACCCCTGGCCGGCCAGATCGCGCCGCGCTCACGGGCGAGGTCAAGGTGGATGTGTGTGTGATTGGCGCCGGTATCACCGGTTTATCGGCGGCCATCCATCTGCTGGAGCAAGGCAAAAGTGTCTGCGTGCTGGAGGCCCATCGCACCGGCCATGGCGGTTCGGGGCGTAACGTGGGCCTGGTCAACGCCGGGATGTGGATCCCTCCGGACGACATCGAGGCCGGTTTCGGCACGGCGGTGGGCAGCCAGCTCAACCGCATGCTCGGTGCGGCGCCGTCCCTGGTGTTCAGCCTGATCGACAAGTACAGAATTGATTGCCAGCTGCGCCGCGAGGGCACATTGCACATGGCGCACAACGCCCGTGGCGAAGCCGACCTGCGCAGCCGCGAGGAACAATGGAAGCGCCGTGGCGCGCCGGTGGAGTTATTGACCGGTGCTGCGTGTGAGCAGGCCACCGGCACCAAGAAGATCGCTGCCGCCTTGCTCGACCGGCGCGCCGGCACCTTGAACCCGATGGCCTACACCAGTGGCCTGGCCAATGCGGCGGTGGGCCTGGGCGGGCAGCTGTTCGACCATTCCCCGGTGACGCAACTGGAGCGTCAGGGCCAGCACTGGTCTGTGCAAACTGCCCAGGGCGCGGTGCAGGCTGCACAAGTGGTGATCGCCTCCAATGCCTACACCGAAGGCGAGTGGACCGAGCTGCGGCGCAATTTTTTCCCTGGCTATTACTACCAGGTGGCTTCGGCGCCATTGAGTGATGACGCTGCGCAACAAATCCTGCCGGGCGGCCAGGGTTCCTGGGACACACGCCAAGTGCTGAGCAGCATCCGCCGCGATGCCGAGGGGCGTTTGTTGCTCGGCAGCCTGGGCAATGGCAACCAGAAACCTGTGTGGTTCCTCAAGGCCTGGGCTGACCGCGTGCAGCAGCACTACTTCCCGTTCCTCAAGGCGGTGGACTGGGAATACACCTGGACCGGCTGCATCGCCTTTACCCCAGACCATTTGATGCGGCTTTTCGAGCCAGCGCCCGGCTTGGTGGCGGTCACTGGCTACAACGGGCGTGGCGTGACCACAGGCAGCGTGGTCGGCAAGGCATTTGCCGACTATTTGTGCCACCAGGATCCCCAGGCCCTGCCGATTCCGTTTGCGCCGATGCAGCCGCTGGCCGGTGTAGGCCTGCGCAGTTGCCTGTACGAGGCGGGGTTTTCGCTGTACCACGCCGGCCAATGCCTGCGAATTGTCATCTGATCAGCGAAATACCCTTCAGAAGCCGGCATTTTCTTAGCCGGCTACTAATCTGTATTGGTGCGAGTCGTAGCAGTGACGCACTGTAAATGTGCACTTCCGTTACGCACATGGTTACAGATGCTCTAAGGCGCGCTTGATGGCTGGCTGACATCAGTTCATCGAGCGGGTTTTACCTTTTTTTCGCCTTGGTTGCACCTCTGTGATCTAGAGGGTTGCACGTCCCGCCAAAAAGGCACCGAAACACCTGTAATAACAATGACACCGTGTCTTTCTGAAATAAAAAAACGCAATGGCACGCTGCTTGCTCTCAGCTTTCCAGTGAAGGTTTCAAGTGAAAGTTTGAAGTGAAATTGCAGTGCCCATTCAACAAAAAACTCGGAGCACCACTCATGTCCCAGACGTTTTACAAGAAAGGTTTCCTGGCCCTCGCGGTAGCTGCCGCGCTGGGTGTTTCTACGTTTGTTCAAGCTGATGTGAAGATTGGCGTGGCGGGGCCGATGACCGGTGCCAACGCTGCCTTCGGTGAGCAGTACATGAAAGGTGCCCAGGCGGCAGCTGACGTTATCAACAAGGCCGGCGGGATCAACGGCGAGCAGATCAAGCTGGTGGCCGGTGACGATGCGTGCGAGCCCAAGCAGGCCGTGGCCGTGGCCAACCGCCTGGCTGACCAGGACAAAGTGATCGGCGTGGTCGGACACTTCTGCTCCTCGAACACCATTCCAGCCTCCGAGGTTTACGACGAAGCGGGCATCATCGCCATCACTCCAGGCTCCACCAACCCACAAGTCACCGAGCGTGGCCTGGGCGCCATGTTCCGTATGTGCGGGCGTGACGACCAGCAGGGCATCGTGGCCGGTGACTACATTGTCGACGTGCTCAAGGGCAAGAAAGTCGCCGTTATCAACGACAAGGACACCTACGGCAAAGGCCTGGCCGATGCCACCGCAGCCCAGTTGACCAAGCGCGGCGTCAAGCCGGTGATAGAGGAAGGCCTGACCCGTGGCGAGAAAGACTTCAGCGCCCTGGTCACCAAGATCCGCAGCAAGGGCGCCGACGTCGTGTACTTCGGCGGTCTGCACCCGGAAGCCGGCCCTCTGGTGCGCCAGATCCGTGAAGCGGGCCTCAAGGACGTCAAGTTCATGTCCGACGATGGTGTAGTGACCGATGAACTGGTGGCGACCGCCGGTGGTGCGCAGTACGTCGATGGCGTCTACATGACCTTCGGCGCCGACCCGCGCCTGCTGCCAGACAGCAAGGCGGTGGTGGAAGAGTTCCGCAAAAACGGCACCGAGCCTGAAGGCTACACCCTGTACGCCTACGCTTCGATCCAGGCCCTGGCGGCCGGTTTCAATGGTGCCAAGTCCAACAAGGGTGAAGACGCGGCCAAGTGGCTCAAGGCCAATCCGGTGCAAACCGTGATGGGCAAGAAAGAGTGGGATACCAAGGGCGACCTGAAGGTCTCCGACTACGTGGTGTACCAGTGGGACAAGGACGGCAAATACCACCAGTTGGAAAAGCAGAAGTAATCAACCAGCCACCACCGACCCCTTGTGGGAGCCGGGCTTGCCCGCGATGACGGACTGACAGCCAGCACCTGTGTTGAATGTGAAACCGCTATCGCCGGCAAGCCAGCTCCCACATTGGATCGAGGTTGCCCGGGCCATGGTGCCCGGCACCCAATCTGTCTTTTCCTCCAGAAGGGCCGCACACCTGATGGTGTGCAGGTTCTCACCGCGTGAGATTGCGTTATGGATGGTATTTTCCTGCAGCAACTGGTCAACGGCCTGACCCTCGGGTCGGTCTATGGCCTGATCGCCATCGGCTACACAATGGTCTATGGCATCATTGGCATGATCAACTTCGCCCACGGCGAGGTTTATATGATTTCCGCTTACCTCGCGGCGATCAGTCTGGCACTGCTGGCGTACTTTGGTCTTGAATCCTTCCCGCTGCTCATACTCGGCACCCTGATATTCACCGTCGTCGTCACCGGCGTCTACGGCTGGGTCATCGAGCGTGTCGCCTACAAACCGTTGCGCAACTCCACCCGCCTGGCCCCGCTGATCAGTGCCATCGGGATCTCGCTGATCCTGCAGAACTACGCGCAGATCGCCCAGGGCGCCAAGCAACAAGGCATTCCGACCCTGCTGGCCGGCGCCTGGCGCGTCGATATCGGCACCGGGTTCGTGCAGTTGACCTACACCAAGGTGTTTATCCTGGTCGCGGCCTTTGCCGGCATGGCGCTGCTGACCTACATCATCAAGTACACCAAGCTCGGCCGCATGTGCCGCGCGACGCAGCAAGACCGCAAGATGGCCTCGATCCTGGGGATCAACACCGACCGCGTGATCTCCTACGTGTTTGTCATCGGTGCGGCCATGGCGGCCCTGGCCGGTGTGCTGATCACCCTGAACTACGGCACGTTCGACTTCTATGCCGGCTTCATCATTGGCATCAAGGCATTTACCGCAGCGGTACTCGGCGGCATCGGCTCCCTGCCTGGGGCGATGCTGGGCGGGATCATCCTGGGGATTTCCGAGTCGCTGTTCTCGGGGTTGATCAACTCTGACTACAAAGACGTGTTCAGTTTCTCCCTGCTGGTGGTGATTCTGATTTTCCGTCCCCAGGGCCTGCTTGGTCGCCCACTCGTGGCGAAGGTGTAAACATGTCTGCAGCCAAATCTATCGATATCAAGAAAAGTGTGGTCGATGCAGTCCTCGCCGGGCTGATTTCCCTGATCGTGTTCGGGCCCATCGTCGGCGTGGTCCTGGACGGCTACAGCTTCAACCTGGAGCCCGCCCGCGTGGGCTTGCTGGTGGCCATTGTGATGGCCGGGCGCCTGGTCATGAGCCTGTTCCTGCAAACCCCCAAGGGCTTGAAAATTCTCCAGGGTTTTGAAAACTCGGGCTCCGGCGTGCATGTGCTGGCGCCGGACTACAAGTCGCGGCTGCGCTGGATCATCCCGGCGCTGATCGTGATCGCCATCGTCTTTCCGTTTTTCGCCAACAAGTACCTGCTGACCGTGGTGATCCTCGGGCTGATCTACGTGTTGCTGGGCCTGGGCCTGAACATCGTGGTCGGCCTGGCCGGGCTGCTCGACCTGGGTTACGTGGCGTTCTACGCCATCGGCGCCTATGGCCTGGCCCTGGGTTATCAATACCTCGGGCTGGGCTTCTGGACGGTGCTGCCACTGGCGGCCATCGCGGCGGCGTTGGCCGGATGTATTCTGGGGTTCCCGGTGTTACGAATGCACGGTGACTACCTGGCCATCGTGACCCTGGGTTTTGGTGAAATCATCCGCCTGGTGCTCAATAACTGGCTGTCGTTTACCGGTGGGCCGAACGGCATGCCGGTGCCATCGCCGACGTTCCTCGGCCTGGAATTCGGCCGGCGGGCCAAGGAAGGCGGGGTGCCGTTCCATGAGTTCTTCGGCATTGCCTACAACCCCAACGTGAAATTCCTGTTCATCTACATCGTGCTGTTTCTGGTGGTATTGCTGGTGTTGTACATCAAGCACCGCCTGACTCGCATGCCGGTGGGCCGCGCCTGGGAAGCCTTGCGTGAAGATGAGATCGCCTGCCGCTCCATGGGCTTGAACCACGTGCTGGTGAAGCTTTCGGCGTTCACCATTGGTGCGTCCACTGCTGGCCTGGCCGGTGTGTTTTTTGCCAGCTACCAGGGCTTCGTCAACCCCTCGTCGTTTACCTTCTTCGAATCGGCGTTGATCCTTGCGATTGTGGTGCTGGGCGGCATGGGCTCGACGGTGGGCGTGGTAATTGCCGCGTTTGTGCTCACCGTGGCACCTGAACTGCTGCGCAGCTTCTCCGAGTACCGCGTACTGCTGTTCGGCGTGTTGATGGTGGTGATGATGATCTGGCGGCCACGGGGCCTGATCCGGATCAGCCGTACCGGTGTGACACCACGCAAAGGGGTGGCGCCATGAGCAAGGAAGTCGTTCTCAACGTGGAACACCTGATGATGCACTTCGGTGGCATCAAGGCCTTGAGCGATGTAAGCCTCAAGGTCGAGCGCAACTCGATCTTCGCCCTGATCGGCCCCAACGGCGCCGGCAAGACCACGGTGTTCAACTGCCTGACCGGGTTTTATACGGCCAGCGGCGGCAAGATCGAACTCAACATACGCGGCAAGCAGACCAACGTGATCCAGTTGCTCGGCGAGCGCTTCAAACCTACCGACTTCGTTTCGCCCAAGAGCTTTTTCAGCCGGGTGTACTACAAGATGTTCGGCGGCACCCACCTGGTGAACCGCGCCGGCCTGGCCCGCACGTTCCAGAACATTCGCCTGTTCAAGGAAATGTCTGTGGTGGAAAACCTGCTGGTGGCCCAGCACATGTGGGTCAACCGCAACATGCTGGCGGGCATCCTCAACACCAAGGGCTACCGCAAGGCCGAAAGCGATGCGCTGGACCACGCCTTCTACTGGTTGGAAGTGGTGGACCTGGTGGACTGCGCCAACCGCCTGGCTGGCGAGCTCTCCTACGGCCAGCAGCGCCGCCTGGAAATCGCCCGGGCCATGTGCACCCGGCCGCAGATCATCTGCCTGGACGAACCGGCTGCGGGCCTCAACCCCCAGGAAACCGAAGCCCTCAGCGCGATGATTCGCCTGCTGCGCGACGAACACGACCTCACAGTGGTACTGATCGAGCACGACATGGGCATGGTGATGAGTATTTCCGACCACATTGTGGTGCTGGACCACGGCAACGTCATCGCCGAGGGGGGGCCGGAAGCGATCCGCAACGACCCGAAAGTGATCGCGGCCTACCTGGGCGCCGATGAAGAGGAGTTGGTATGACGACGCCTATCCTCGAAATGAAGGACCTGGACGTGTTCTATGGCCCGATCCAGGCCTTGAAGAAGGTCTCGCTGCACATCGACGAAGGCGAGACGGTGAGCCTGATCGGCTCCAATGGCGCGGGCAAGTCCACGCTGCTGATGTCGATCTTCGGCCAGCCGCGCGCCGAGTCCGGGCAGATCCTGTATCAGGGCGTGGACATTACCCACAAGTCGTCCCACTACATCGCCTCCAACGGCATCGCCCAGTCCCCGGAAGGGCGGCGGGTGTTCCCCGACATGACCGTCGAGGAAAACCTGCTGATGGGCACCATCCCGATTGGTGACAAGCACGCCAGCGAAGATATGCAACGCATGTTCGAGCTGTTTCCACGGCTCAAGGAGCGGCGCAACCAGCGCGCAATGACCATGTCCGGTGGCGAGCAGCAAATGCTCGCCATCGCCCGGGCGCTGATGAGCCGGCCCAAGCTGCTGCTGCTCGATGAACCGAGCCTGGGGTTGGCACCGATCGTGGTGAAGCAGATTTTTGCCACACTGCGTGAGTTGGCCGCCACCGGGATGACCATCTTTTTGGTGGAGCAGAACGCCAACCACGCGCTGCGCCTGTCTGACCGGGCGTATGTGATGGTCAACGGCGAGATTCGCCTCACAGGCAGCGGCAAAGAGCTGCTGGTGAACGAGGAAGTGCGCAACGCCTACCTCGGCGGGCACTAGATAATCACAAGCTGTACGCAAGACCCCTGTGGGAGCGGGCTTGCTCGCGATAGCGGTGTGTCAGTTGACCTCTTATTCGGCTGACACACCGCTATCGCGAGCAAGCCCGCTCCCACAGTGTTTTAGGGTGTTCTCAAGCACACCGGCAAATTGTGGAAAACAAATCCACACACCTGCCAAAGCGCGACATATAGCCGCCGCAAATCCCTGTTTTGTCACACAAATGACTTGTCCCCATCCACTGTGGAACCGGCTGTGGGTAACATGGGAGTAGCTGGCTGCAAGCCTCTATTTACGTGGCCTGCAGCGTGGTGAGTGTTTTTTGATCAGCGGCTTTTTCGTGGGCTTGCACAGGATTTGTCAACCTGTTCATAGACACAGGTATATGACCGAAAGATGATGCCAGAGCCTGTGGATAAGTCTGTGGTTAAACTCTGGAAAGACCTTGGTAGGGGCCGGATTTACTGGCCTGGAGCCATGTCCCTCGGCGCGTTGCTTTGCACAGGCCTACATAGGGCGGGTCCAAGGTCAAGCAAAAAACTTTTTGAATCGCGCTGAAAGCCTTGTACATAGCGGCCTGGAGGGTTTTGCAGTTGCCCCCAAAGACTGTGGGCGCAGCTGTGGATAACCTGCGCGCACATGGCTGTAAGCCACGGTTCACAAGGCTTTACGTGGCATGGTTAAAAAGTGACCAGGTGTGCGTGGGATTATGTGCATAGCGGTTGCCGCGACGGCGGCGTAAGGGCATTCTGCTGGCTGATTTTTTTCTCGATGCCTGCAAGGAGAACACCATGTCCAACACGCTGTTTATTACTGGCGCAACCTCAGGTTTCGGCGAAGCCTGTGCCCGTCGCTTCGCTGAGGCCGGCTGGAAACTGGTGCTCACCGGCCGGCGTGCCGAGCGCTTGAATGCTCTGGTCGAGGAGCTTTCCAAGCAGACCGAGGTGCATGGCCTGGTAGTAGACGTGCGTGACCGCAAGGGCATGGAAGAAGCGATTGCCAACCTGCCAGCGTCGTTCAGCAAGCTACGCGGGCTGATCAACAACGCCGGCCTGGCGGTGGGCACTGACCCGGCGCCCAAATGCAGCCTCGACGATTGGGAAACCATGGTCGACACCAACATCAAGGGCCTGCTGACCACCACCAGCCTGCTGCTGCCGCGCCTGATCGCCCATGGCCGTGGTGCCGGGATCATCAACCTGGGCTCCATCGCCGGCAACTACCCGTACCCGGGCAGCCACGTGTATGGCGGCTCCAAGGCGTTCGTCAAACAGTTCTCCCTGAACCTGCGCTGCGACCTGCAAGGCACTGGCGTGCGCGTGACCAACATCGAGCCGGGCCTGTGCGAGAGCGAGTTCTCCCTGGTGCGCTTTGGCGGTGACCAGGCGCGTTACGACGCCACCTACGCCGGCGCCGAGCCGATCCAGCCCCAGGACATTGCCGACACCATCTTCTGGGTGATGAACACCCCGGCGCACGTGAACATCAACCGCCTGGAACTGATGCCAGTGAGCCAGACCTGGGCTGGGTTTGCGATTGAGCGTGGGGCCAAGTAAGGCTTGAGACTGCGTCGCGTGTTTCGCGGGCAAGTCGGGTCATTGCACCGCCGGTGCGACGATTCGACGTGCCCGCGAAGGCGTCAGATCGGTCAAAACAGGGCATAAGGTACACTCCACTCCTGAAAACCCCACTGCACCCAGCGGTTTAAAGGTTTTGACAGGAGGATATGTGAGTAACCGAGGTGAGCAGGCACTGCTCAAACAATCGACCATCCTGATGTTCGCCGTGGCGATCGCCGGGATTGTCACGGGTGTGATATCAGGCGCCCAATCCATTTTATTCGATGGCTTTTTCTCGCTGATCGCGACCTTTATCAAGGTACTGATGCTGATCACGGCCAAGCTGATCGCCAAGAAAAGCAACGACCGTTTCCAGTTCGGCTACTGGCACCTGGAGCCCATGGTGCTGCTGATCGAGGGCAGTTTCCTGCTGTTGATCGCCATCTATGCGTTTCTCAACGGGGTGTTCGGCATTATCAATGGCGGGCGCGAGATCGAGTTGGGGCTGGTGATCATCTACGCCGCGGTGTTTACCGTGGTCGAGTTCGCGTACTTCTTCTATGTGCGCCACCGCAACCGCAAGCTGCAATCGTCGTTGATCCAGTTCGACAACATCAGTTGGCTGGTGGACGCGATGCTCTCGGTGGGCTTGCTGGTGAGCTTCCTGGCCGCGTTGCTGCTCAAGTCCCAGGGCTATGGCGAGTGGGCGGTGTATGTCGACCCCATGATCCTGATCCTGCTGGCCCTGAGCATGCTGGCGCCGGCCTTGAAGATCCTGCGCCCGGCCTTGCGCGATGTGCTGGGGATTGCCCCGGACCAGTTGGACGACAAGGTGCGCGAAGTGATGGACGCGGCCCAGGCCCGGCATGGTTTCGAGGACTACGTGTCCTACGTGCAGAAACACGGGCGGGCGCGGTTTATCGAGATTCATGTGGTGCTGCCGGCTGACTACCCGGTGGATAAAGTCGCAACGCTCGATGAGCTGCGTGAAGAGATATCCACAGGGCTGGGCGCGGCGGACAAGGCGCGTTGGTTGACCATCAGCTTTACCGGCGATCGCAAGTGGATTGCCTGATAGTCAGTTAGACCGCGGTGAGGCTATCGCTGCATAGGTATCTACACAACTTTCAGAAACTGACGAACTTCCCTGTGGCTAGCGGGCTTGTCGGAACGCCGCATCGCCCGCGCTGGGCTGCGAAGCAGCCCCAAAACCAGCCGCTGCGGTGTATCTGGTACAACGCATTCGGCTTATTGGGGCTGCTTCGCAGCCCAGCGCGGGCGATGCGGCGTTCCGACAAGCCCGCTCGCCACAATTGCGCTATCTGCCTGGATTTAGGCGTTGCGGCAAAATTGTGTAGATACCGATGGCTATCGCAGGCAAGCCAGCTCCACATTCGACCGCATTCCAAAGATGGAACTCGGTCAAGTGTGGGAGCTGGCTTGCCTGCGAAAAAAGGGCTGCAAAGATCAGCCGAAAAATTCGATCAGGCCCTGATAGCACGTCGCCAAATGGTAGGGCGTAGTCGACGGCATATCCCGGCGGCTCACCTCTCCCTTGGCATCCAGGCACTCATTCCAGCCCCGGGCATGCAAGAAATGCTGCTGCAACGCCAGCAATTGGCGCTGCAGCACCGCTGCGCTACCCGCACGCAAAGTCAGTGCCCGCAGGTACTCGGCCTGGGCCCAGATGCGTTGGGTGCCGTCACGCACGGTACCGTCCAGGGCCAACATGCCACTGACGGCGCCACTCACGTTATCCACACCCATCTGCTCGGCATAGGCAAATGCCCGGCTCAGCGAGGCATGCAGCGCAGTGCCGCGCAATACGGGTGAGGACTCCAGGAGGAAGAACCACTCGAACTGGTGCCCCGGTTCGAACCAGTTATCCACAGCACCCAGCGGCTTCTCCATCATCACCCCATGCTGGCGGTCGATGAAACGCTGCTGCATGGCCGTCGCCAATGCCAGCAGGGCCTGTTGCACTGCGGCGTCTTCACGTGCCGCGAGGGTGGCGAGAAAGCCTTCGGCCAGGTGCATCAGCGGGTTTTGCAGCGGGCCGGAATTGAGGGATGACCAGTTACGCTCCACTACCGCCTCATACAGGCCGTCGCCCGTGGCAAAGCGTTCGGCAACCACTTCCAGGGCGGCATTGAGCACCGATTCCACCAGCGGCTCACGGACCTTGGCCCAGTAATGGGCGCAGGCGAAGATGATAAACGCGTGGGTATACAGGTCTTTGCGCTTGTCCAGCGGCTTGCCGTGGGGGTCGATGCTGTAGAACCAGCCACCGTGCTCGGCGTCATGGAAGTGCCGTTGCAGCGAGCGAAACAACGCCGCGGCACGTTCTTCGGCAAAGTCCTGGCCCAGCTCGCCGATCAGGCTGGCAAACACGTACAACTGTCGCGCACAGGCCATGGCGCGGTAGCGCTGTGGGGGCAAGGGGCGGTGATCGGCATCCAGCGCCTCATAGGGCAACGCCAACTCGGCATTCCAGCCCGGACCCTGCCAGAGCGGCACGATCAGGTCGTTGAAGTGCGTGAGCACAGCGTTCAAGTGAGGCTTGTTGGCAGAGCTTGGAGCGATGGGCATCGGCTGGCGTCGTCACGGCAGGGGTGTTTGCCGCGCATGTTAGCAGGCTTGTGATCGGCGGTGTCTGTGCGACCGCTATCGCGGGCAAGCCCGCTCCCACCTATTTGAAGTGTTAACCCCTTCAAATGTGGGAGCTGGCTTGCCTGCGATAGCCATGAGTATCTACACAACTCTCTGATACTTCTGGGCTCTGGGTTTTGGGCTGATGTAGGGGGCATATCCATTGCTGCGGTAACGGCGGCCATGGGTTCCGCCCTTACGGCGGCTCACTTTTGAACAGCGCAAAAGTAAGCAAAACGCTCTTGCCCCACCACTCGGTGCCTCGCCTAGGCTCGGCATGCCCGCAGCCAGGCATTGCTCCGTGGGCCCGCCGCGATCGGCCATCCATGGCCGTGTCGCGGCTACCCCGGCATCCTGCCGGGGTGCCCACTGCGCAATACCTGCCTGCGGCCATCGTGGTTTAACGGGGCGCCTAAGATCAAAAGCCAGATCAACAGCAAAAGCAAAGCTGCCTACCTGTGGGAGCGGGCTTGCCCGCGATGGCGTCAGTAAGAGCCCCGCAAAGTGTCAGATATCCAACGTCATCGTTAACGACCATCGCGAGCAAGCCCGCTCCCACAGGGGTACGCGCACGATTCGACGATCAGGTCGGCTGTCAGGCCGCCTCGCTTTGCTTGTGATTTTGATCTTAGCGCCCCGTTGAACCACGCTGGCCGTCATCCGATATTGATTTTGGGAGTAAACCGGCAGGACGCCGGTTTAGCCGCGCTGGGCCATGGATGGCCCATCGCGGCGACCCCCAAAATCAATGTCGGATGACGGGCACACCGAGCCTAGGCGAGGTGCCGAGTGGTGGGGCAAGAGCGTTTTGCTTACTTTTGCGCTGTTCAAAAGTGAGCCGCCGTAAGGGCCAGCCCTTTCAAGGTCTTTGATAAAATCCCCCAAAACGCCAGTCAGGGGAACGAAATCGATGTGGGCAGAAGTTCTAGCGCGGTTTGAGAAAAAGCACCGGCCAGTGTCATGACCAAAGTGATATTGGAACAGGCTGTTCCTGCTGAATGGGTCGATCAGGTATTCGAAAAACATCGTCAGCGGCAGTACCCACGCGAGCTTTTGTTTTCAACCATTGTTGAACTGATGTCCCTTGTTTCATTGGGCTTGCGACCTTCTCTGCATGCCGCCGCGCGCAGATGGAAGACCTTCCTGTTAGCTTGGCGGCGCTGTATGACAAGGTCAGCCGCACAGAGCCTGCGCTGCTGCGCGCCCTGGTCACCGGGAGCGCAGAGCGCTTGGCCCCGACGATAAAAGAGCTGGGGCACTCAGCCATTTTGCCTGGCTGGCAATTAAGGGTCGTTGACGGTAACCACCTGCCTTCCAGCGAAAGCGCCTGGGCGCTTTGCGCAGGGAACGGGGCGCCGCCCGGCCTGGTTTTTCCGTTGTGGTTTACGACCCCGATCTGGACCAAGTCGTCGATCTTCAGCCTTGTGAAGATGCCTATGCCAGCGAACGCGTCAGCGTGCTGCCATTGCTGGAAAAAAGCCAGTGCGGGACAACTGTGGATGGCTGATCGACTCTACTGCACACTCCCGGTCATGGGGGCCTGTGAAGATACCGGGGCCTCGTTCATCATCCGCGAACAGAGCAAACATCCACGTCTGCTTAAGGAAGGCGATTGGCAGGAGCCTATCGCGGTTGCGGCAGGCAGCGTGCGCGAGCAAATCATCGAAGTAAAAGGTGGTTGCCAGTGGCGGCGAGTCGAACTGAAGCTGCAAAACCCACCGAATCCGGCGACACCACGCTGCTGTTCTGGAGCAACTTGCCTGACTCTATCAGTGCCGAGCAAATCGCCGATTTGTACCGCCGTCGCTGGAGTATCGAAGGGATGTTCCAGCGCCTGGAAGCGGTGTTGGACAGTGAAATCGAAACCTTGGGCAACCCCAAAGCAGCCCTGTTGGGGTTTGCGTCGGCCGTGTTGGCTTACAACGTTTTGGCGGTGCTCAAACGCAGCGTTGAGCAGGCTCATCGCCAGATCCTGCCCGACGATTGGGAAGCATCGATTTTCCACCTGACGGTACAGGTACGCAGCGGATATGAAGGCATGCAGATTGCCTTGCCGCCAGAGCCCTTATCGATCCCAATTCCTGAAGCAGGATTGGCTCCGTACTTACTGACGCTGGCGAAAAACGTCCTACCTAAAGCGGTCGCCAAGAGCAAACGGGGGCCAAAGGTGCCTAAACCCAAAGAGTGGCTGGAAGGCAAAGCCGCGAATGCTCACGTGTCGACGGATCGGGTACTCAAGGCAGCTAAGCTCAAAAGACCTTGAAAGGGCTGGCCGTAAGGGCGGAACCCATACCCGCCGTTACCGCGGCAACGGATATGTACACATACCCAGAAGAGCGAGTTGTGTAGATACTCATGCTGCGATGAGTGCCTTACAGGCACTGCATGATTCAGCCCGCCAGCAACCAAACCCCAGTCGCCGCCGAAGCCGCCCCCGCCACCCGCACCAGCGGTGCCGCTGCAGCCGGCAGGAACCGCACCAGCGCATAACCGGCCGCGTGCAATACCGCCGTCGCCCCCACGAACCCGGCGGCATACGCCCAAGGGCTGGTCATGTCCGGCAGCTCCAGGCCATGGGCCACACCATGGAACAGGGCAAACACGGCTGTTGCGGCCACGGCCACCGCCACCGGTGGGCGAATCGCCAAGGCCACCGCCAGGCCCAGGGCCAGTACCGACGCGGCAATCCCGCTTTCCAGGGCTGGCAATGCCAACCCTTCAAAACCCAGCATGCCGCCCAGCAGCATGGTGCCGACAAAGGTACACGGCAGCGCCCAGCGCGCCGCGCCTTGTTGCTGCGCCGCCCACAGGCCGACCGCCAGCATCGCCAGCAAATGGTCCAGCCCGCCGAGTGGATGGCTGATACCGGCCACCAGGCCATTGTCGCCATGACCCGGATGGGCAAAGGCCAGGGCCGGGGCCAGCAGCAGGGTGGCGGCGGCAAACAGTTTGTTGAGGCTCATAAACAGCTCCTTGGTAAGGGGATCAGGCTGCGCTCAGCAGGCCTTGGCGTTCGATAAAGGCGACGATTTCTTCGAGGCCGACCCCGGTTTTCTGGTTGCTGAACACGAACGGCTTGCCGCCGCGCATGCGCTGGGTGTCGCTGTTCATCAGTTCCAGCGAGGCGCCGACCAACGGCGCGAGGTCGATCTTGTTGATCACCAGCAGGTCCGACTTGCAGATCCCCGGCCCACCCTTGCGCGGCAGCTTGTCGCCGGCCGACACATCGATCACGTAGATCGTCAGGTCCGACAGTTCGGGGCTGAAGGTGGCCGACAGGTTGTCGCCGCCCGACTCCACCAGAATCAGGTCCAGGCCTGGAAAACGCCGGTTCAACTGGTCCACGGCTTCCAGATTGATCGACGCGTCTTCGCGAATGGCCGTGTGCGGGCAGCCGCCGGTTTCCACTCCGATGATGCGCTCGGGTGCCAGCGCCTGGTTACGCACCAGGAAGTCGGCATCTTCGCGGGTATAGATATCGTTGGTGACCACCGCCAGGTTGTAGCGATCACGCAGGGCCAGGCACAGCGCCAGGGTCAGGGCGGTCTTGCCGGAGCCAACGGGGCCGCCGATACCGACGCGCAGGGGTTGTGTGTTCATGGGGCTCTCCTAGGAACGGAACAGGCGGCTGTACTGGCGCTCGTGGGCCATGCATGCCAGGGACAGGCCGAACGCGGCGCTGCCAAAATGATGGGGATCGCGCTGGCGGGCGTCCTGCTGGGCCTGTTGCAGCAACGGCAGCAGTTCGCTGGTCAGGCGTTGGGCGGCTTGCTGGCCCAGGGGCAGGGTTTTCATCAGCACCGCCAATTGGTTTTCCAGCCAGCTCCAGAGCCAGGCGGCCAGGGCATCGTCGGGGCTGATTGCCCAGGCGCGTGCGGCCAGTGCCCAGCCCAGGGCCAGGTGGGGTTCGTGGGTGGCGTCGAGAAAACGCCGGGCCGGCTCATCCAGCTCCGGCAGGCCGTTGAGCAATTGTTGCAGGGAGTAGCCCATTTGCCGGCTCTCCTGGAACAGCTCGCGGGTTTCGCGGCTGGCGCGGTGTTCTTCACACAGGTGGCGCAGCGCCTCCCAGTCGTGGTCCGCAGCGGCCTGGCAATGGGCAAGCAGCAGCGGCGCTTCGAAACGCGCGAGGTTGAGCAACAGTTGGTCGCTGATCCAGCGTCGGGCGCTGGCGGCATCGCACACACGGGCATTGTCCACGGCCATTTCCAGGCCCTGGGAGTAGCTGTAGCCGCCAATCGGCAATTGCGGACTGGCCAGACGCAGCAGCGCCCAGGCCGGGTTCAAAGGCGCACGCCGAACTGGTGCAGTTTGGGCGGGTAGTTGAAGTCTTCATCACCGTGGCGCGAGTGATGATGACCGCCACCATAGGCCCCGTGCTCGGGCTGGAAGGGCGCTTCGAGGGTTTGGGTATGGGCGCCCAGTTGCTCGAGCATGGCCTTGAGCACGTAGTCATCGAGCAGACGCAGCCAGCCGTCACCCACTTGCAATGCTACGTGGCGGTTGCCCAGGTGATAGGCCGCGCGGGTCAACTCGAAGGCGCTGCTGCAGGTGACGTGCAGCAGTTGTTCAGGGCGCGCGCAGACACGTACGACACGTCCGTCCTCGGCCTGTAGGAATTCACCATCATGCAGCGGCGGCTGGCCGCGCTCCAAAAACAGGCCGACGTCTTCGCCCTCGGCACTGAAACAGCGCAGACGGCTTTTGCTGCGGGCTTCGAAGTTCAGCAACAACTCCGCAGCCCAGGTGGATTGGGGCGCAATTTTGCGGTGGATCACCAGCATCGGGAAGCTTCCAGCTATGAGCGATAAACAGGCTAGAGCAAGGGGCTTGCCAACCAAGCTGGATGTAGGAAAACGCCGTAGGTTCGGGGCATTGCGCCACTAAACGGGGCGAGCGTTCTGGAAGGGGGTGATCCAATTTGGTGCGCGATGGGGGGTGCAGGCACTCGAATTGGGCGATTTGAACGTGGGGTATTTATCGGTGGTGATGTTTGGGATTTATCCTACGAGAATCTTGGATTTTCCGTTCATCATGCTACGCGTCGTTTTACTAGGATTTCGCCCCGTGTTTAATCCATTGCGACGTTCATCATGTTCAAGTCTTTTTTATGTGTAGTTCTTGTCGGTCTGTTCGGCATCGTTTCATCGGCCTCGGCCAACTTCACCAAGCGCAACAACACTGGCCTGGCCCCGTTCGGCTCTTCGCTGCAGGCCGTGCCGCAGCCGACCATCGACAATGTGATCGACCGCGCCCATCAATTGCTGGGCACCGCCTACACCTGGGGCGGTACCTCCCAGGAACAGGGGTTTGATTGCAGCGGCTTGCTGGTCTATCTGTTCAAGACTGAAGCCAACATCGTCATCCCGCGCACCACGGCAGCGATGCACCGTTCAACGGCGGCGACGATCAAGCGCAACGCACTGCAACCCGGCGATGCGGTGTTTTTCCGGGCCAATGGCAGTGGCCAGGTCGGTCATGTCGGCCTGTATGTGGGGGAGGGTAAATTCATTCACTCGCCGCGCAAGGGCAAGAGCGTGCGCATCGACTCGCTGGCCAACAATTACTGGAAGAAGAACTACACCACGGCCAAGCGTTTCCACGCGGTGCGTTGAGCGCGCTACTCGGTGCTGCCCAGGCCTTGCCAGTGCTTGAGGCCGATAAAGATAAAGCGCAGTTGCTGGGTGATCTTGGCCTGGGGCGTGAGGTGCGCCGGCAGGGCCGCCGCGGGCGGGTCGATGATGTCGGGCAGGGTGGCGAACACGCTCTTGACGATCAGGTCGGCCATCACATGCAGGCCCTCGGCATCCAGGTGCTGGAGCTTGGGCATCAGCGTCAGGTCGGCCGCCAGGTCCGAGGTGATGTCTTCGCGCAAGGCGCCGATGGCTTGGCGCACGGCCAGGCAGCCGCCGTATTGCTCGCGGGCCAGGAATAAAAACTGCGAACGGTTGGCCGCCACCACATCGAGAAAGATGCGCACTGAGGCATCGATGATGCCACCCATGACAAATTCGTTGTGGCGTACCAGGCGGATTGTGGCGCGAAAGGTCTGGCCGACCTCACTGACGAGCACCAGGCCCAGTTGGTCCATATCGGCAAAGTGACGGTAAAAACCGGTGGGCACGATGCCGGCGCTCTTGGCCACTTCCCGCAGGCTCAGGCTGCCAAACCCTCGGCCACCCTCCATCAGATGGCGGGCTGCGTCCATCAAGGCAAGGCGGGTCTGTTGCTTCTGTTCGGCGCGGGGCAGCATGGGCGGGTGAGCTTTGTAGACAAGGACAGCGACGCACTCTAGCAAAACAACTTTACCGGCGTCGAACTTGAAGCAGGACAAAGGTGGTGCGGATCGTACAAAGTCAAAGCCCGATCTCAGGGGATCGGGCTTTTTTCAGGGCCAGCACCGGCTTAGCTCGTTGCTTTATGCATTTCTTCCAGACGGTCGGAACCGCCTTCGGCAACGAATTCGCGTTGTTGCAGGCGGTCCGAGCCACCTTCAACCAGGCCTTTCTGTTCGAGGCGATCACGGCCGCCTTCGGCAACGAATTCGCGTTGTTGCAGACGGTCCGAGCCACCTTCAACCAGGCCTTTCTGTTCAAGGCGATCACGGCCGCCTTCAGTGACGAATTCGCGTTTTTGCAGACGGTCCGAACCACCTTCAACCAGGCCTTTCTGTTCCAGGCGATCACGACCCCCTTCGGCAACGGTCTGGCCGATGTGCGAAGCGTCAGCCTTGGCTTGTGGGATGGCTTGTTCGGTAGCGGGCAGGGCAAAAGCACTGGTGGCCAGGACAGAGAGTGCAACACTGAGCAGTAATTGGCGTTTCATGATGAGTTGCTCCTTGGGAGGGCGATAAAGTGGGTACGGAGGCAATGCTACTCTCGATATCTCGATATAAAAGTTCATAAACACAATGGTAATAATCAACAGAATTGATTGTTCTGCGCCGAGGCTCTAGATCGCGCCTCTCAAGCACGCGCTTTTGCACCGGGGTGGGTATTTTCGATACGGGCATGGGTAACAACGGTGCGCTGGCCATGAGACAAACTGTCGGATCAGTCAGAAAAAGCGCTTTTCACCGCTAATTGCCATCTGCGGTTAAACCCCCAGGCCATTTGCCAGTCGTAGCCATATAAGCTTTAGTCCTTGCGCGCGTTGCCGGTGGCACGCGCAGCCGTAATCAGGAGCCCTGTGCAATGACGCGCACTCGTAAAATTCTCGCCTGGAGCAGTGCCTGCTTCGTTCTGTTAATCGCCGCCGTGGTGTTGATCCTGGTGTTCTTCGACTGGAACCGGATCAAGCCGCAAATCAATGCCAAGGTCTCTGAAGAGCTGCACCGCGCCTTTGCCATCAATGGCAACCTGGCTGTGGTCTGGCAGCGCGAGCCGGACGAGGGCGGTTGGCGGGCCTGGGTGCCGTGGCCCCATGTGGTGGCCGAGGACCTGAGCCTGGGCAACCCCGAGTGGTCGAAAAAACCGCAGATGGTCACCCTCAAACGCGTCGAACTGCGCATCTCGCCCTTGGCGTTGCTGGCCCAACGCGTGGTGATCCCGCGCATCGACCTGACCGAGCCGAGCGCCCAATTGCAGCGTCTGGCCGATGGTCGCGCCAACTGGACCTTCACCTTTGATCCCAAGGATCCGAATGCCGAACCCTCCAATTGGGTGGTAGACATCGGCGCCATAGGCTTCGATAAAGGCCACGTGACCCTCGACGACCAGACCCTCCAGACCCGCCTCGATGTGCTGATCGACCCCCTGGGCAAGCCGATTGCGTTCAGTGAGATCGTCGGCGAGCGCGATGCTAAAAAAGCCCTGGAGCAGGGCGCCACGCCCCAGGACTATGCGTTTGGCCTCAAGGTCAGCGGCCAGTACCACGGGCAGAAACTGGCGGGCAGCGGCAAGATCGGCGGGTTGCTGGCTTTGCAAGACGCGGCCAAGCCATTCCCCTTGCAGGCCCAGGCGAAGGTCGGTGATACCAGCATCGCCCTGGCCGGCACCCTGACGGACCCCCTGAACCTCGGCGCCCTGGATCTGCGCCTGAAACTGTCCGGCACCAGCCTGGGCAACCTTTACCCCCTGACCGGCGTGACCCTGCCGGACTCGCCGGCCTATTCCACCGATGGTCGCTTGATCGCCAAGTTGCATGAAGCCGGCGGCGCGTCGTTCCGCTATGAAAACTTCAACGGCAAGATCGGTAACAGCGATATCCACGGCGACCTGGCCTATGTCGCCAGCCAGCCACGGCCCAAGCTCAGTGGCGCGCTGGTGTCCAATCAACTGCTGCTGGCCGACCTGGCGCCGCTGATCGGTGCCGACTCCAACGCCAAGCAAAAGGCCCGTGGCGGTGAAAGCAAGCAACCGGCGACCAAAGTGCTGCCGGTGGAAGAGTTCCGCACTGAGCGCTGGCGCGACATGGACGCCGACGTCGAGTTCACCGGCAAGCGCATCGTGCACAGCGCCGAACTGCCCTTTACCGACCTCTACACCCACCTGGTGCTCAACGATGGCCAATTAAGCCTCGAACCCCTGCGCTTCGGCGTGGCCGGTGGCAAGCTCGATGCGCAGATCCGCCTCAATGGCCGCATCACCCCGCTGGAAGGCCGGGCGAAGCTGACGGCGCGCAACTTCAAGCTCAAGCAGCTATTCCCAACCTTTGAACCGATGAAAACCAGCTTCGGCGAGCTTAACGGCGACGCCGATATCGCCGGGCGCGGCAACT
The DNA here is from genome assembly GCF_009873475.1 of Pseudomonas sp. DTU12.1. Taxonomy (NCBI): domain Bacteria; kingdom Pseudomonadati; phylum Pseudomonadota; class Gammaproteobacteria; order Pseudomonadales; family Pseudomonadaceae; genus Pseudomonas; species Pseudomonas sp. DTU12.1. The sequence goes on from NZ_CP045254.1 coordinate 838,723, forward strand.
CGGTGGCGACGCTGTTGGGCAGTGCCAATGGCGATCTGAAAATGCTCATCAACGACGGCGCGATCAGCCGCAGCCTGATGGAAATTGCCGGGTTGAACGTGGGCAACTATGTGATCGGCAAGTTGTTTGGCGACAAGGAAGTGAAGATCAACTGCGCAGCGGCGGACTTCGGGATCAAGACCGGCCTGGCCACCAGCCGGCTGTTTGTGTTCGATACCGAGAACGCGATCATCTACATCGATGGCACCGCGAACATGGCCAGCGAACAACTGGACCTGACCATCACGCCAGAGTCCAAGGGTTTTCGCTTGTTCTCACTGCGTTCGCCGTTGTACGTCAACGGGCCGTTCATCAAGCCCAATGCCGGGGTCAAGACGGTGCCGCTGTTGCTGCGTGGTGCGGGGATGGTGGCGCTGGGTGTGATCGTCGCACCTGCGGCGGGCTTGCTGGCGCTGGTGGCGCCCAGTGGGGATGAGCCGAATCAGTGTGTGCCGTTGTTGCAGCAGATGAAGGAAGGCAAGGCGCCGAAGACGGTGAAGGGCTAAAGGTGGGAGCGGGCTTGCTCGCGAATGCGGTGTATCAGTCAACATATCCGTCACTGATCTACCGCATTCGCGAGCAAGCCCGCTCCCACATTAGTGAATGCTGCTGGCAGGCTTACAGGTCTTTGAGAATGTCCGCCATATCGTCAGCGTGCTCTTCTTCCTGGGCCAGGATGTCTTCAAAGATCCGGCGGGTGGTTGGGTCTTTCTCGCCGATGTACTGAATGATCTCGCGATAGCTGTCCACTGCGATGCGCTCGGCCACCAGGTCTTCGTAGACCATTTCCTTCAAGGTCTTGCCGGCCACGTATTGCGCATGGGAATTCTTGGACAGCAGGTCCGGGTTGAACTCCGGCTCGCCGCCCAGTTGTACGATGCGTTCGGCGAGTTTGTCGGCGTGTTCCAGTTCCTGGTTGGCGTGTTCCAGGAACTCATCGGCAGCCACGCTGGCTTTCAGGCCGCTGGCCATGAAGTAGTGGCGCTTGTAGCGCAAGACGCAGACCAGTTCGGTGGCCAGCGACTCATTGAGCAGGCGCAGGATCTCTTCGCGGTCGGCACTGTAGCCTTCGGTCACTGCGCCGTTTTCCACATTCTTGCGCGCACGTTCGCGAAGGGTGCTTACGTCAGACAAATGCATGTCGGTCATTTCAATCTCCTGAGGCTAATCCGGTTTTGCGCCACACTCTGGTGGTGTGATCGCTCAAAGTTGTGAGTGCTGGGCGGCGCAAAAAGTTTTATCGGATGTTGCCGGCTGTCATATCGATTGCCCAAGAGCTGGTCTAGGATCAGCTCAGTCGCCCCTTTTCAAGGATGTTCGCCGCCATGGCGCAGACATTGGCTACACGTTATCCCCTGGTTTTGGTGCCGGGCATGCTCGGGTTTGTAAGGCTGGTGCTGTACCCCTACTGGTACGGCATCGTCCCGGCCTTGCGTGCCGGTGGGGCGCAGGTGTTTGCGGTGCAGGTGGCGCCGCTCAACTCCAGTGAGGTGCGCGGCGAGCAGTTGCTGGTGCAGATCGAGCAGATACGCCGCCAGACCGGCGCCGACAAGGTCAACCTGATCGGCCACAGCCAGGGTTCGCTCACCGCCCGTTACGCGGCGGCCAAACGTCCGGAATGGGTGGCTTCGGTCACTTCGGTGGCCGGGCCCAACCACGGGTCGGAACTGGCGGACTACCTGCACACCCATTACCCGGCCGACAGCGCCAAGGGCCGCATCATGAGTGCGCTGTTGCGCCTGGTGGGCGGGGTGATGGGCCTGCTCGAAACCGGTTATCGCGGCCCGCGCTTTGCCGCGGATATCCATGCCTCCCATCAATCCCTGACCAGCGCGGGGGTGGCGCTGTTCAATCGCCAATACCCCCAAGGCCTGCCACACACCTGGGGCGGGCAGGGCGCCGAGGAAGTGAACGGTGTGCGCTATTACTCCTGGTCCGGCACCCTGCAGCCGGGCAAGACCGATCGCGGGCGCAACCTGCTGGACGGCACAAACCGCAGTTGCCGGCTGTTTGCGCGGACCTTCGTCAAGGAGAAGGGCCAGTGCGATGGCATGGTCGGGCGCTACAGCTCACACCTGGGTACGGTGATCGGCGATGACTATGCGCTGGACCATTTCGATATCGTCAACCAGTCCCTGGGCCTGGTGGGCAAGGGCGCCGAGCCCGTTCGGCTGTTTGTCGAACATGCGCAGCGGTTGAAGGCGGCCGGGGTCTAGGCGATAGCAATCGGTCAGGCGACGCGCCTGACCGGTGTCGTCCACCGCTCCGAAAGAATCACCCCACCCAACGTCAACACACCCCCCACCAAGTGATACAGCGCCAACTGCTCCTTGAGCACCACCGCTGCAATCAGTGCGGTGATCAACGGCAGCAGATTGAAAAACAGCGTGGTCCGGCTCGGTCCCAGGTTTTTCACCGAATGCATCCACGCCAGTGGCGCGATCATCGAGGCCAGCAGGCAGGCATAAACCACCAGGCCAATATTCGACGGGCCCAGGCCGACCTTGTCCGAGGCCAGGAACAGCGGAAACAGCACCACCACCGCCACCAGCACCTGCAAATACAGCAGCACCAACGGTGGCAGGCGCAGCTGCCATTTCTTCAGCAGGGTGCTGTAGATCGCATAGGCCAGGGTGGCTACCAGCATCATCGCGTCGCCCAGGTTCACCCCGTGTTGCAGCAACGCGCCGAGGCTGCCGGACGAGACGACCACCGCGACCCCGGCAAACGACAGTACCGCACCGGTCAGGGCGCCAAAGGTCAGGCGCTGGCCGAGGCTGATAATGGCCGCGGTCAGGGCCATCAACGGCATCAGCGACAGGATGATCCCCATATTGGTGGCGCTGGTCAGGCTCGCGGCGTAGTACGCCAGGCTCTGGTAGACCGCCATGCCGAGCACGCCAAGCACGGCGATCTTGCCCAGGTTGGGGCGGATCAGCGCCCAGTTGGCGATGACTGGCTTGAGCATGAACGGGGTAAACAGGATGGCAGCCAGCAGCCAGCGATAAAAGCCGATCTCGGCCGGGAAAATCGAACCCACGGCGAGTTTGTTGACCACGGTATTGCCGGCCCAGATAAAGATGGCCAGCAGTGGATAAGCGTATTGCATTGCAAGGAACCAGGAACGTTAGTGAAGGCTGATTATCCTTTGTCTGGATCGAAGCCTATACTTCGATCCGGCCAAGCCACCTTTGGATCCAGACAACATGTCCCAGACCTACATCAACCTGCCCGATTTCGAGGTACTGCCGGCCCCGGTGTACTTTCGCTATTCGGAATTTGCCGCCGACAGCCGTGCCTCCAGCCATCAGCATGCCTGGGGCTCGCTGGATTACTCGGCCCGTGGCGTGATGCGCTTTGAAGTGGGCGGCAACCGGTTTATGTCGCCACCGCAATACGCGGTGTGGATCCCGCCCAACACCCAGCACAGTTCCTACAACGCCCAGGCGATTGTCTACCGCTCGGTGTACCTGGCGCCGTCCTTGTGCGAGCAATTGCCCTCGCAGCCCTGCACCCTGACCATCAGTAACATCCTCAAGGCCATCCTCAGTGACTTTGCCGAGCGCGATGTCAACATCCCCGCCAACGAGGCCGACGTGCGCCTGGCCCAAGTGCTGGTGGACCAACTCCGGCAGGCGCCGGTGCATGATTGTTTCCTGCCCTATGCCAGCAGTCCCGGCCTGCTCAGCGTGCTTGAAGGCATGCAGGTGGATCCTGGAGACAACCGCGCGCTGGCGCAGTGGGCACAGCAGGTGCACGTCAGCGAACGCACCCTGGCCCGGCAATTTGCGCGGGAACTGGGCATGAGTTTTGGCGAATGGCGCCAGCGCTTGCGCTTTCTTGCGGCCATCGAAGCCCTGGAAAGCAGCCGCAGCGTGCAGGAAGTGGCCTTTGACCTGGGCTACAGCACCGCCTCGGCGTTTATTGCGATGTTCCAGCGCCAGGCCGGCAGCACACCGGAGCAGTATCGGCGGACGAATCTACGTAGCAGGTGAAGGTGTAACAGGCTTTGTCTACACTGCAGGGGAGGCCGCGCCCCTCGGCGTGGTAACAGGGAGAAAACTCCATGAAGATGTTGCGTATTCCGTTGTTGATGATCGGTCTGCTGCTCTGTTCCCAAGGGTTTGCGGCCACTGCCCAGCAAAACAAAATGACCACCTGCAACGCCGAAGCCACCACCAAGACCTTGAAGGGCGACGAGCGCAAGGCCTTCATGAAAACCTGCCTCTCGGCCCCGGCAGCCAACGACGCCAAGACCCTGACCCCGCAGCAGCAAAAAATGAAGGACTGCAACGCGTCGGCGAAAACCAAGGCGTTGACTGGCGATGCGCGTAAAACCTTTATGAGCACCTGCCTGAAGAATTAATAGCCCCGGACTACCTAAGGCTGCGACACTCGCACAGCCCTTACACCTGTAGGAGCGAGCTTGCTCGCGAAGAACGTGAACGGTATCGCGCTCATCCTGAATGCACGCGTTGCCCGTGAGTTTTTCGCGGGCAAGCCCGCTCCTACATGTCCTTTAACGCCGTTCGTTTAGAGGCTGTATGCCAACGTTTTCTTCGCGTCATGTGTTGTTGCTGGCCAGCTACATCATCATCTTCGGCGGGTTGCTGCTGGTCCTGCCATTAAAACTGCTGCCTAGCCTGTTGGCCGGCCTGTTGGTTTTCGAACTGGTCAACATGCTCACTCCACAACTGCAACGCCTGATCGAAGGCCGGCGCGCGCGTTGGCTGGCGGTGGCATTGCTCGGTACCGTGATTGTCAGCGTGCTGACCCTGATCTTCGCCGGCGCCATCAGCTTTTTGCTGCACGAAGCGGAAAACCCCGGGGCCTCCCTGGATAAATTCATGGGCGTGGTCGACCGCGCGCGCGGCCAGTTGCCGCCGTTCCTCGACGCCTACCTGCCGGCCAGCGCCGCCGAGTTTCGCGTGGCCATCGGCGAATGGTTGAGCAAGCACCTGAGCGACCTGCAACTGGTGGGCAAGGACGCGGCGCATATGTTCGTGACCCTGCTGATCGGCATGGTCCTGGGGGCAATCATCGCCCTGCAGCGGGTACCCGACCTGACCAAACGCAAACCCCTGGCCGCCGCGCTGTTCGACCGCCTGCACCTGCTGGTCCAGGCTTTTCGCAACATTGTCTTCGCGCAAATCAAAATCGCTGCCCTCAACACCGTGTTCACCGGGATATTCCTCGCGGTGGTGCTGCCGTTGGCGGGGATCCACCTGCCGCTGACCAAGACCCTGATCGTCCTCACATTCCTGCTGGGCCTGCTGCCGGTGATCGGCAACCTGATGTCCAACACCCTGATCACCATCGTCGCGTTGTCGATGTCGATCTGGGTGGCGGTGGCGGCGCTGGGTTATCTGATCGTGATCCACAAGGTCGAGTACTTCCTCAACGCACGCATCGTCGGCGGGCAGATCAGTGCCAAGTCGTGGGAGTTGCTGTTGGCGATGTTGGTATTTGAAGCCGCATTCGGCCTGCCGGGCGTGGTGGCGGGGCCGATCTACTATGCGTATTTGAAGAGTGAGTTGAAGCTGGGCGGGATGGTCTGAGGATTGAGGGTGCCTGGACTGGCCCTTTCGCGAGCAAGCCCGCTCCCACATTTGGACTGCATTCCCCAGGCGGAACTCGATCTAAATGTGGGAGCGGGCTTGCTCGCGAAGGCCGCACCACGGTCTTAACTAAAGATCAGTAGCCGTAACGCTTACTGGCCTCAATCGCCAACCCGCTACCAATGCTGCCGAAGATATTGCCTTCTACATGTTGGGCATTGGGCAGCATCGCCGAAATGCTCTGACGCAGGGCCGGGATGCCGCTGGAGCCGCCGGTGAAGAACACCGTGTCGACCTGGGCCACGTCTACCGAGGCGTCGTCGAGCAGTTGGGTCACGCTGTTGCGCACTCGCTCCAGCAGGTTGTCGATGGAGGACTCGAACAGGGCGCGGCTCAGTTCCACGCTCAGGCCTGGTTCTACCCGGTCCAGCGGTACATGGCGGCTGTCGTCGTGGGTGAGGTGGATCTTGGTTTCTTCCACCTCCATCGCCAGCCAGTGCCCGGCGCGCTGTTCGATCAGCTTGAACAGGCGGTCGATGCCACCGGTGTCCTCGATGTCGTAGCGCATGCTGCCCAATGCAATCTGGGATTTTTGCGAGTACACCGAGTTGATGGTGTGCCAGGTGGCCAGGTTCATATGGTGGCTGGTGGGCATGTAGGCGCCGCTTTTCATACGGCTGCCGTAGCCGAACAGCGGCATCATGCCTTGCAGACTCAGTTGTTTGTCGAAGTCGGTCCCGCCGATATGCACGCCGCCGGTGGCGAGGATGTCGTCGTGGCGGTTGTCGTGCTTGCGTCGCTCGGGCGACAGGCGCACCAGGGAGAAGTCGGACGTACCGCCGCCGATGTCGACAATCAGTACCAACTCTTCTTTTTCAATGGTGGACTCGTAGTCGAAGGCTGCGGCAATCGGCTCGTACTGGAACGAGACTTCCTTGAAACCGAGCTTGCGGGCCACGTCCACCAGGGTGTCTTCGGCCTCTTTGTCGGCCATCGGGTCGTCGTCGACGAAAAATACCGGGCGGCCCAGCACCACTTCCTCGAACTCACGGCCGGCGGCGGCTTCGGCGCGGCTCTTGAGCTGGCCGATAAACAGGCCCAGCAGGTCCTTGAACGGCATGGCCGTGCCCAGCACGCTGGTGTCGTGCTTGATCAGCTTGGAGCCCAAAAGGCTCTTGAGCGAGCGCATCAGGCGGCCTTCGTAGCCTTCCAGGTACTCGTGCAGCGCCAGGCGGCCATAGACCGGGCGGCGTTCTTCGAAGTTGAAGAACACCACTGACGGCAGGGTGATCTTGTCGTCCTCCAGCGCGATAAGCGTTTCCATGCCGGGACGGATCCAGCCGACAGTGGAGTTGGACGTGCCGAAGTCGATGCCGCAGGCACGGGCTGGGGAGGTGTTGTTCATGTCTAACAGGTTCCGGTTAAAAAACGGCCGCGCAGTGTATGTCACTCGCGTGCAGATGCGTAGGCCGACTATCCGCTAAATACAGCAGACTTGTTACCTTGAAAGGTCGGCTCTTTGCCCCCAACTCCTGTGCATACGGTTGGTGGCTGTCGAAAGGATCAAGTTTGTCCTGCAAGCCGCCGATAATTTTCTGACGCACCTCGAATCGCCCCGCAATGCCCCGGCAGGCAGGGCGCGACTGTGCGATCTCGATAACGGATGGTGATGCCCCCATGGATTTCAAAGACTATTACAAGATTCTTGGTGTCGAGCCGACGGCCGACGACAAGACAATCAAGGCCGCTTATCGCAAGCTGGCGCGTAAGTATCATCCCGACGTCAGCAAGGAAAAGGACGCGGAAGCGAAGTTCAAGGACGCCTCGGAAGCCTATGAAGCGTTGAAAAGCGCAGACAAACGCGCCGAATACGACGAGTTGCGCCGCTATGGCCAGCACGGTCAGCCCTTCCAGGGGCCGCCAGGCTGGCAGAGCCGTGGCGGGTTTGGCGGTGGCCAGGATACGGGCGAGTTTTCGGACTTCTTCAGCTCGATCTTCGGCTCGCGCGGCAATGGCTTTGGCGGTGCCCAAGGGCGCAGCCCCGGCCGTCGCGGCCAGGATGTGGAGATGGAGTTGCCGGTGTTCCTGGAAGAGACCCTGTCTACCGAGTCCAAGGCGATCAGCTTCCAGGTTCCGCAATACGATGCGTCGGGCCGGCATGTCAGCAACACCACCAAGAGCCTGAATGTAAAAATCCCGGCCGGTGTGGCCGATGGCGAGCGCATCCGCCTCAAGGGCCAGGGCGCGCCGGGGATTGGCGGTGGGGCCAATGGCGACCTGTACCTGATCATCAAGTTTGCGCCGCATCCCAAGTTCGAAGTCGACGGCGAAAACCTGATCATCAACCTGCCCCTGGCCCCCTGGGAGCTGGCGTTGGGCGCGGAAGTCGCGGTGCCGACGTTGACCGGCAAGATCAACCTCAAGGTCCCGGCCGGCAGCCAGAATGGCCAGCGCATGCGGGCCAAGGGCCATGGCTTGCTGAACAAGGCCGGGCAACGCGGCTATCTGTTTGTGCAGCTCAAGGCCGTGATGCCCAAAAGCAGCGACGAAGAGGTCAAGGCGTTGTGGCAGGAGCTGGCGAAAAAGGCCGATTTTGATCCGCGGGAAAACTGGGGTCGCTAAGGGGGGAGCGGGCTTGCTGTGACCAGGGGGCTTGTTGTGGCAAGCGGGCCCGTTGTGATGAGTGGGCTTGTTGTGGCGAGCGGGCTTGCCCCGCGCTGGGGTGCGAAGCAGCCCTATCCCCTGCCGCTGAGGTGTATCTGGAAGAATGCAGTGACTTTATTGGGGCTGCTTCGCACCCCAGCGCGGGGCAAGCCCGCTCGCCACGACAAGCCGGCTCATCACAACAGGCCCACTAGTCACAACAATCGCACTAGCACCGTCGCGGCAGCACCACGGTGAATGTGGTGCCTTCGGCCTCGCTGGAGGTCACTTCAATCGTGCCCTGATGGGCCAGCACCACTTCCTTGACGATAAACAGCCCCAGCCCGAGGCTGGTCGAGGTGTTGCCCAGTTCTTCAGTGGCGCTGCGTACCAGCGGGTCGAAGACGGTGCCCAGCGCCGCCTGGGGAATCGGGATGCCGTAGTTGTGCACGCTCAGTTCCACGGTGTCGGGCGTGCCCTTGAGGTTCAGGGTCACGGCCTGGCTGTTGAGGCCGTGCTGCAACGCGTTGCCAATCAGGTTCTGCAGCAGTTGATCGATTCGCCCACGATCCCACTGCCCCTGGGTGTCGTCCTCGACATGCAAATGGGCCTGGCAATCCGGGCGACCAGCGCATGCTTCGTCGATGGCGGCCTGCGCGGCGTCAGCCAGGTTCATCGGCTTGGGTTCGATCGGCAGGCTGCTGCCCAGCCGGCTGCGCACAAACTCCAATAGATCGCGGACCATTGCCCCCATATGCCGGGCGCCATTTTTGATATTGCCCACCAGGCTCAAGCCTTGGCTGTCCAGCGCGACTTTGCGCAACAACATCTCGGTGGACATGTTCACCGCCTGCAACGGTGCGCGCAGGTCGTGGCCGAGGATGGCGAGGAAAATATCCCGCGAGCGATTGACCTGCTCGGCGTAGGCCGCGGTGGATTCGGCCAGGGCTTCGTCGATGGCCTCATTGAAGCGGATCATGTCCTGGAAGTACGTCATGTCCGGCACCTCGAGGCTATCGACCCACAGCCGGATCACACAGGCCCGCAGGTGGCGGAACTCGGAGGTCATCTGCACCAGGTCAAAACCCACGGTATGACGTAGCTCGCCATGGCTGGCGGCGGCTTCGTCCAGGCTTGGGGTTTTCTCCGGGCCTTCGCCCTTGGCCTTGGCCGCTTGTTCGTCGGCGCTCTGGCGGGTGTTCATGTCCCGTGCGGCGGCCAGCAGGATCGAGTGCGCGTGGTCGCGCAGTTGCGTGCGGTTCAGGGTGTCGGCGGCCGGGGTCAATGTTTCGGCAAACTGCTCCCATTCATCGACGATCCGCTCGGCATGCAACACGATGAATTCGGATAGGCCCATAGCCAGGTTCCCAAGTGCAAGACAGTAAAGAGGCGCATCGTAGCGCCTTACGCCTCTTCGCTTCACTGGCACACAGGGTTAATGCCGATGAACGGTCAGAATAGAAAGTAACGCTGGGCCATCGGCAACACATCCGCCGGTTCGCACCACAGCAATACACCGTCGGCCTTGACCTGATAGGTCTGCGGATCGACCTCGATCTGCGGCAGGTAGTCGTTGTGGATCAGGTCGGTTTTCTGCACCTGGCGGCAGCCCTTGACCACCCCGATCTGCTTCTTCAGGCCCAGGGCTTGCGGCAGGCCCTCGGCCAGTGCCGCCTGGCTGATAAACGTCAGGCTGGTGGCGTGCAGCGCGCTGCCGAAGCTGGCGAACATCGGCCGGTAGTGGACCGGCTGCGGCGTAGGAATCGAGCCGTTGATATCGCCCATCAGGCTTGAAGCAATCGCCCCGCCCTTGAGAATCAACGTGGGCTTGATCCCGAAGAACGCCGGGCGCCACAGCACCAGGTCGGCCCACTTGCCCACCTCGATCGAGCCCACTTCATGGCTGATGCCATGGGTGATCGCCGGGTTGATGGTGTACTTGGCGATGTAGCGCTTGGCACGGAAGTTATCGTTGCCTGCTCCGTCCCCCGGCAGCGGCCCGCGCTGTTTTTTCATTTTGTCGGCGGTTTGCCAGGTGCGCATGATCACCTCGCCCACGCGGCCCATGGCCTGGCTGTCGGAGCTGATCATCGAGAAGGCGCCAAGGTCATGCAGGATATCTTCGGCGGCGATGGTTTCGCGGCGGATGCGGCTTTCGGCGAAGGCCACGTCTTCGGCAATGCTCGGGTCCAGGTGATGGCAGACCATCAACATGTCCAGGTGCTCGTCGATGGTATTGCGGGTGAATGGCCGGGTCGGGTTGGTGGAGCTGGGCAGCACGTTGGGGAAACCGCAGGCCTTGATGATATCCGGCGCATGCCCGCCGCCGGCCCCTTCGGTGTGGTAGGTGTGGATGGTGCGCCCCTTGAGCGCGGCGAGGGTGGTTTCGACAAAACCGGACTCGTTGAGGGTGTCGCTGTGGATCGCCACCTGCACATCGTATTCGTCGGCCACGCTCAGGCAGTTGTCGATGCTCGCCGGGGTGGTGCCCCAGTCTTCATGCAGCTTCAAGCCAATCGCCCCGGCCTTGACCTGTTCGATCAACGGCTCAGGCAGGCTGGCGTTGCCCTTGCCGGTAAAGCCAATGTTCATCGGGAACGCATCGCTGGCCTGCAGCATGCGCGCCAGGTGCCACGGGCCCGAGGTGCAGGTGGTGGCGTTGGTGCCGGTGGCCGGCCCGGTGCCGCCGCCGATCATGGTGGTGACGCCACTGGTCAGCGCCTCTTCGATCTGCTGCGGGCAGATGAAGTGCACATGGGTGTCGATGCCGCCGGCGGTGAGGATCATGCCTTCGCCGGCAATCACTTCGGTGCTGGCGCCGATGGCCAGGGTCACGCCCGGCTGGATATCCGGGTTGCCGGCCTTGCCGATCCCGGCGATACGCCCGTTCTTCAGGCCAACGTCGGCCTTGACGATGCCCCAGTGATCGATGATCAGCGCGTTGGTGATCACCGTGTCGACCACGTCGGCGGCCAGCAGTTGGCTCTGGCCCTGGCCGTCGCGGATAACTTTGCCGCCGCCGAACTTCACTTCTTCGCCGTAGGTGGTGAAGTCCTGTTCCACTTCAATCCACAGCTCGGTATCGGCCAGGCGGACCTTGTCGCCGACGGTGGGGCCGAACATGTCGGCGTAGGCTTGGCGGCTGATTTTCATAGGGGTGTCCTGAAGAATTTGTGTTGAATGTGAATCCGCTATCGCAGGCAAGCCAGCTCCCACATTTGAAATGCACTCCCATGTGGGAGCTGGCTTGCCTGCGATGCGGCCCTACAGGTCGCCCATGATGCGTCCGGCAAACCCGAACACCCGGCGCAACCCCGCCAGCTCCACCAACTCCACCTCGCGGCTCTGCCCCGGCTCAAAGCGCACCGCCGTGCCCGCCGGGATGTTCAGGCGCATGCCGCGGCTCAGGGCGCGATCGAAGGTCAGCGCGTCGTTGGTCTCGAAAAAATGGTAATGGGAGCCGACCTGGATCGGCCGGTCGCCGCTGTTGGCCACGCTCAGGGTGACAGTGCGCCGGCCCACGTTGAGTTCGATTTCACCAGGCTGGATCTGATATTCACCAGGAATCATGCAGGTTGCCCCAGGGTCTTGTAGTAGATGGCGGTCGGGCTGTAGCGCCCGTCCGGGCTTTGGCAGTAGTCCGGCAGTTCGCCGATCTTGGTGTAGCGCAGCGCCTGGTAGAAAGCTTCGGCGGGGGAGCCGGCTTCGGTGTCCAGGTACAGCAGGCCGCGCTTGTGCTGGCGCGCGCACAGCTCCAGGGCGCTCATCAATTGCTGGCCGAGGCCGTGGCGCCGGGCGTCATTGCGCACCAGCAGCTTTTGCACCTCGGCGCGGTTGAGGCCGTTGGCTTTCTGGCACAGCGCCAGTTGTACGCTGGCCAGCACCTGTTCATCGCGCACCACCACCCACAGCAGCAGGCTGGCGTCCTCGATACCAGCCTGTACGCCGTCGAAATAGTCCCGTGCCTGAGCCGCGTCGAGGTCGGCCATGAAGCCCACCGATGCGCCGTGCTGCACGGCGTCCAGCAACAGCTCAATCAAACCCTGGCGGTAATGGGCAAAGCTTTCGGTGTTCACTCGACGCAGTTGGGCGGCGCTCATTGCTGTTACTCCTTGTGAACCGCCGGCGGCTGGGCGCCAGGGTTGAGCATCAGTTGCATAAAGGTCAGGTCCAGCCAGCGGCCGAACTTGGTGCCCACCTGGGCCATTTGCCCGGTGATGCCAAAGCCCAGGCGCTCATGCAGGCGGATCGAAGCCTGGTTGCCGCTTTCGATGGCGGCGACCATCACGTGTTTGTCGCAGGCCCTGGCGCGTTCGATCAGGGCCTGCATCAGCAGGGGGCCGAGGCCTTTGCCGCGCTGGTCATTGCGCACATACACCGAATGCTCGACGGTATGGCGAAAGCCGTCGAAGGGCCGCCAGTCACCGAACGAGGCGTAGCCGACCACGTGCTCGGCCTCCACCGCCACCAGGATCGGATAGAACTGCGCCTGGCGCGCACTGAACCAGGCCTGGCGATTGCCCAGGTCCACCGGTTGGTCGTTCCAGATCGCCGTGGTGTTGAGCACGGCATCGTTGTAGATATCGCGGATCGCCGGCAGGTCGCCGTGCACCGCGTCACGAATCAGCAAGGACATGGCCGGGCCTCAGGCGATGGGTTGGTGGACGGTCACCAGCTTGGTGCCGTCGGGGAAGGTGGCTTCGACCTGGATATCCGGGATCATCTCCGGGATGCCTTCCATCACTTGCTCGCGACTGAGCAGGGTGGTGCCAAAGTGCATCAGGTCGGCCACCGTGCGCCCGTCGCGCGCGCCCTCGAGCAGGGCGGCGGAGATGTAGGCGATGGTTTCCGGGTAGTTAAGCTTCACCCCGCGCGCCAGGCGGCGTTCGGCCACCAGGCCTGCGGTGAAGATCAGCAGTTTGTCTTTTTCCCGTGGGGTCAGGTCCATGGTCAGCAATCCGTCATAAAAAGCATTCTAAAAAACACCGAAAATCCAATGTGGGAGCTCCCACACAAGTTCAGTTCCACCTTGAATGTTCAGGTGTTCCAAATTCTTGGGGGCACAGCTTCACGCCCCAGCAATGCCGGGCGCAACAGCCGCCACAGATCAATCAACCAGCCCCGCGCCAGTAACGTCTCGCTGGCCAGGCAGCGCGCCACCAGCAAACCCGGCAGTTGGGTCAGGTCGCCACGCACTGCATGCGGCAGCGCACGGCATTGTTCAAGCAGTTCGGTATCGATTTCCCCGCTCACCAGCAACGTGGCAAACACCGGCTGCCCATCCAGGCCAATCGGCGAGTCGAGCAGGCCGTCGTCGCCGACGATGCGTTGGCGCTCATGCCACAGCAACTGGCCGTCGCGGCGGATATCCAGGTGCGACTGAAAGTGGCCCCGGTCGAAACGCTCGCCACTGGCCGGGCGCCCTAGCGCCACCACGTCCCAGTAGAACAGCCGGGCGTTGCCTTCGAGGTTGATACGCGTGCTGAGTTCGGCCTGGGCGGCGCTGAACACGATGGTTTCCTGGGGCAGCCACTCCAGGGTGGCGCCGGCCTCGACCGTCAATACCACTTGCTGGTAGGCGGGCCCGCTGGCGCGATACCACTTGGCGGCGCCGGGGCTGGTCAATTGCGCCCACGCGCCCTCAGCCAGATGGGCGGTGATATCCAGGCGATCCCCACCGGCAATCCCGCCCGGGGGGTGCACGATGATGTGCTGGCACACCTCGGGGCCTTCGGCATACAGGTGTTTTTGCACCCGCAGTGGGCCAAGGTGGCGGCGCAGCACCGGGCGCGTGGTTGCGCCGAATCGCGCATAGCCCAACTCCAGCGCGGCGTGCCAGCTGGGGGTGAACAGGGCGGTGGGGGCAGGCACAGTCATGGTTTGGGCTTATCGACAAGACGCTACAGATTAGATGGTAACCAGGCCGCGTACACCCTCGGCCTCCATATTTTCACCACGGCCTTGCTGGACGATTTCCCCGCGGGACATCACCAGGTATTGATCGGCCAGTTCGGCGGCGAAGTCGTAGAACTGCTCCACCAGCAAAATCGCCATGTCGCCGCGCTCGGCGAGTTTCTTGATCACCGCACCGATCTCCTTGATCACCGAGGGCTGGATGCCTTCGGTGGGCTCGTCGAGGATCAGCAGGCGTGGGCGGCTGGCCAGGGCGCGGCCGATGGCCAGTTGTTGCTGCTGGCCGCCAGACAGGTCGCCACCGCGCCGATGCTTCATTTGCAGCAGCACCGGGAACAGCTCGTAGATAAACGCCGGGACTTGCTTGGCTTCGCTGCCGGGAAAACGCGACAGGCCCATCAGCAGGTTTTCTTCCACCGTCAGCCGGCCGAAAATCTCCCGGCCCTGGGGCACGTAGGCAATGCCGGCGTGTACCCGCTGGTGTGGCTTGAAACCGGTGATGGCCTTGCCTTCCCAGTTCACCGCGCCTTCCTTGGCGGGCAACAGGCCCATCAGGCATTTGAGCAGGGTGGTCTTGCCCACGCCGTTACGGCCGAGCAGGCAGGTGACTTCACCGACTTTCACGTCAAAGGACAGGCCGCGCAGGATATGGCTGCCGCCGTAGTACTGGTGCAGTTTGTCGACTTGCAGCATGTTCAAACTCTCCTCAATTCCCTGTAGGAGCGAGCGTGCTCGCGAAAAACGCCAAGGCACCGCGGGCATTCAGGCTCGGCGCGTTATCGTTGACGATCTTCGTCGGAACGCCGCCCGGAGCCAAGCTCGCTCCTACAGAGAGCAATCCGCATCGGGTTCAGCGACCGAGGTACACCTCGATGACGCGCTCGTTTTCCTGCACCTGTTCCAGCGACCCTTCGGCCAGCACACTGCCCTGGTGCAACACCGTGACGTGGTCGGCAATCGAGCCGACAAAGCCCATGTCGTGTTCCACCACCATCAGCGAATGCTTGCCCGCCAGGCGCTTGAACAGCTCGGCGGTGAACTCGGTCTCGGCGTCGGTCATGCCGGCCACCGGCTCGTCGAGCAGCAGCAGCTGTGGGTCTTGCATCAGCAGCATGCCGATTTCCAGGAACTGCTTCTGGCCGTGGGACAGCAAGCCGGCGGGGCGTTGTGCCGACGCGCTAAGGCGGATGGTGTCCAGCACCTCTTCGATGCGGTCCTTCTGTTCCCCGCCAAGGCGTGCGCGCAGGCTGGCCCATACCGATTTGTCGGTCTTCTGCGCCAGCTCCAGGTTCTCGAACACGCTCAGGGCTTCGAACACCGTGGGCTTCTGGAACTTGCGGCCGATGCCGGCCTGGGCGATCTGCACTTCGCTCATGCGGGTCAGGTCCAGGGTTTCGCCGAACCAGGCCTTGCCGTGACTGGGGCGGGTCTTGCCGGTGATCACGTCCATCAGGGTGGTTTTGCCTGCGCCATTGGGGCCGATGATGCAACGCAGTTCGCCAACGCCGATGTACAGGTTCAAGTCATTGAGGGCCTTGAAGCCGTCGAAGCTGACGCTGATGTCTTCCAGGGTCAGGATCGTGCCGTGGCGGGTGTTCAGGCCTTTGCCGGCGGCCTGGCCGAGGCCGATGGCCTCGCGGCTGGTGCCCTGGTCGCGGTTCGGTTCGATGATCGGTTCGAGCATGAACTGGTCGGTTGCCGTGACTCTCATTGTTCGCCCCTTTTCTTCAACAGGCCGATGATGCCCTTGGGCAGGTACAGGGTGACGATGATGAACAGCGCCCCAAGGAAGAACAGCCAGTACTCCGGGAAGGCCACGGTGAACCAGCTCTTCATGCCGTTGACCACGCCGGCTCCCAGCAGCGGGCCGATCAGCGTGCCGCGCCCGCCCAGGGCGACCCACACGGCGGCTTCGATGGAGTTGGTCGGTGACATTTCGCTGGGGTTGATGATGCCCACCTGCGGCACGTACAGCGCCCCGGCCAGGCCGCACAGCACGGCGCTCAACACCCAGACAAACAGCTTGAAACCACGGGGGTCGTAGCCGCAGAACATCAGGCGGTTTTCTGCATCGCGCAGGGCCGTCAGCACGCGGCCGAACTTGCTCCGGGCCAGGCGCCAGCCGATAAACAGGCTGCCCACCAACAGCAGCACCGTGGCCAGGAACAGCACCGCACGGGTGCCGGGTTCGGTGATGCCAAAGCCCAGGATGCTGCGGAAGTTGGTAAAGCCGTTATTGCCGCCAAAGCCGGTCTCGTTGCGGAAAAACAACAGCATCCCGGCAAAGGTCAGGGCCTGGGTCATGATCGAGAAATACACGCCCTTGATCCGTGAGCGGAAGGCGAAGAAACCGAACACCAGCGCCAGCAAGCCCGGTGCCAATACCACCAGGCACAGGGCCCAGAGGAAGTGCTCGGTACCGAGCCAATACCACGGCAGTTCGGTCCACGACAGGAAGGTCATGAACGCCGGCAACTCGCTGCCGGCGGCCTGGCGCATCAGGTACATGCCCATCGCGTAACCGCCGAGGGCAAAGAACAGACCGTGGCCCAGGGACAACATGCCGGCGTAGCCCCACACCAGGTCCAGGGCCAGGGCGACGATGGCGTAGCAGAGGATCTTGCCCACCAGGGTCAGGGTGTAGGCCGAGACGTGGAATGCACTCTCTGCGGGCAACAGCGACAGCAGCGGCAACGCCAGCAGCACGGCGAGGATCACCGCGCCCACCGCAATCGTCACCTTGGGGCCGGCCTTTTGCGCGGCCGTGAGCATCAATGGCTGGTTCATCAGTCGATCACCCGTCCTTTCAGTGCGAAGAGTCCTTGCGGGCGTTTCTGGATAAACAGAATGATCAGCGCGAGGATCAGGATCTTGCCGAGCACGGCACCGATCTGCGGTTCAAGAATCTTGTTGGCAATCCCCAGGCCGAAGGCGGCCATGACACTGCCGGCCAGTTGGCCGACGCCGCCGAGTACCACCACCAGGAACGAGTCGATGATGTAGCTCTGGCCCAGGTCCGGGCCGACGTTGCCGATCTGGCTCAGGGCCACGCCACCTAAGCCAGCGATGCCCGAGCCGAGGCCAAAGGCGAGCATGTCCACGCGCCCGGTGGGCACGCCGCAGCAGGCGGCCATGTTGCGGTTCTGGGTCACGGCGCGCACGTTGAGGCCCAGGCGGGTCTTGTTCAGCAGCAGCCAGGTCAGCACCACCACGCACAGGGCAAAGCCGATGATGACGATGCGGTTGTACGGCAGCACCAGGTTGGGCAGCACCTGGATCCCGCCCGACAGCCAGGCCGGGTTGGCCACTTCGACGTTCTGTGCGCCGAACAGCAAGCGCACCAGTTGGATCAGCATCAGGCTGATGCCCCAGGTGGCCAGCAGGGTTTCCAGCGGCCGGCCGTAGAGATGACGGATCACCGTGCGCTCCAGCGCCATGCCGATGCCGGCGGTGACAAAAAACGCCACCGGCAGCGCGAGCAACGGGTAGAACTCGATGGCCTGGGGCACGTAGCGCTGCATCAGCAACTGCACCACATAGGTGGAGTAGGCACCGAGCATCAGCATCTCGCCGTGGGCCATATTGATCACGCCGAGCAGGCCGAAGGTGATCGCCAGGCCCAGGGCCGCCAGCAACAGGATCGAGCCCAGGGACATGCCGCTGAAGGCCTGGCCAAGCACCTCGCCCACCAGCAGCTTGCGCTTGACCTGGGCCAGGCTGGTTTCGGCGGCGGTGTGCACCCCGGCATCGGTTTCTACGCCAGGCGCCAGCAGCGCTTCCAGGCGCGTGCGGGCCAGTGGGTCGCCGGTGCTGCCCAGCAGACGCACGGCAGCCAGGCGCACGGCCGGGTCGGGGTCGACCAGCTGCAGGTTGGCCAGGGCCAGGCTCAGGGCGCTGTGTACCTCGTCATTGGTTTCGCTGGCGAGTTGCTGGTCGAGGAATTTCAGTTGCGCAGGTTGCGCGCTTTTTTGCAGGGTCTGGGCGGCGGCCAGGCGGACCTTGGGGTCGGCGGCGAGCAGTTGCTGGCTGGCCTGCACGTTGTTGATCAAGCCACGCAGGCGGTTGTTCAGGCGTACGGTCTTGGTTTCGCCGTTGACGCTGACTTGGCCTTGTTGCAAGGCGTTGACCAACTCGATGCGCGCCGGGTCGGGCTGGGCGGCCCAGTCTTGCAACAGTTTGGCCTGTCGCATGGGGTTGGCCGCGAGGAAGTCTTCGGCATCGCCTGCGTGTGCGGCCAGGGGCAGCAACAGCAGGCAGGCCAGGATGAAACGGTGGAGGGCAGTGGGCATAAACAAATGTCCTGGTCATGCACGGACTAGGTTTATGTGGGAGCGAGCAAGTCGAATCGTCGCACCGCCGCTCCCACATTTGATCTGTGTTGGGGCTTAGTTGCTCTTCACCGCGTGATCCGGCTTTTTGTCATTGCCAGGGATGTACGGGCTCCAAGGCTGGGCGCGGATCGGCCCTTCGGTCTGCCACACCACCGAGAACTGCCCGTCTGACTGGATCTCACCAATCATCACCGGCTTGTGCAGGTGGTGGTTGGTCTTGTCCATGGTCAGGGTGTAGCCCGACGGCGCGGCGAAGGTCTGGCCGCCCAGGGCTTCACGCACTTTGTCGACGTCGGTGGACTTGGCTTTTTCCACGGCCTGCGCCCACATGTGGATGCCGACGTAGGTGGCTTCCATCGGGTCGTTGGTCACGGCCTTGTCGGCGCCCGGCAGGTTTTTCGCCTTGGCATAGGCTTTCCAGTCGGCGACGAACTTGGCGTTGACCGGGTTCTCTACCGACTGGAAGTAGTTCCACGCCGCCAGGTTGCCCACCAGCGGCTTGGTGTCGATGCCGCGCAGTTCTTCTTCGCCGACCGAGAACGCCACCACCGGAACCTCGGTGGCTTTCAGGCCCTGGTTGGCCAGTTCCTTGTAGAACGGCACGTTGGAGTCGCCGTTGACCGTGGACACCACGGCCGTCTTGCCGCCCGCCGAGAACTTCTTGATGTTGGCGACGATGGTCTGGTAATCGCTATGGCCGAACGGGGTGTAGACCTCTTCGATGTCCTTGTCGGCCACGCCTTTGGAATGCAGGAACGCGCGCAGGATCTTATTGGTGGTGCGTGGGTACACGTAGTCGGTGCCCAGCAGGAAGAAGCGCTTGGCGCTGCCGCCTTCTTCGCTCATCAGGTACTCCACCGCCGGGATTGCCTGCTGGTTGGGCGCCGCACCGGTGTAGAACACGTTGGGCGACATTTCTTCACCTTCGTACTGCACCGGGTAGAACAGCAAGCCATTGAGTTCTTCGAACACCGGCAGCACCGATTTGCGCGACACCGAGGTCCAGCAACCAAACACCACCGCGACCTTGTCCTGGGTCAGCAACTGCCGGCCTTTCTCGGCAAACAGCGGCCAGTTGGACGCAGGGTCCACCACCACCGGCTCGAGCATCTTGCCGTTCACGCCACCCTTGGCGTTGATCTCGTCGATGGTCATCAGCGCCATGTCCTTGAGGGACGTTTCGGAGATGGCCATGGTTCCGGACAGCGAATGCAGGATGCCGACCTTGATGGTCTCGGCGGCCTGGACAGTCCAGGTCATGCCCATGGCGGCAATGGATGCCGACAGAGTGAAAGCCTTTATCAAGCTGCGACGCTTCATGGTGTGGTCTCCAGAACTCAATATTTTTAGGGGGCAGGTAGGGCGCTGAGGGAGCGTTTGCAAAGGCTGTGCCTACTGCGAGTGGCCCCTGGTTATGCGGGGAGTCAGGCGTCTGGATCGCGAGCTGTGCACCAAGTCAGGGCTTGTTTCAGGTGTTGGTGCAGGGCGCGCGCCTGAACGGGGCAGGGTGTGGATAACTATCTAGCGCCCTGGGGATGGCACCAGGGGCAAAGATCGCCGTGACCCTGGCCAGCGTCTGGCCACGGCATATTTGAGGGGATGTCATGGAACGACCTAAACGCGGATGGTTCGGCGGTGGCCTGAAGTCCGATGTGGCGCTACCGCCTGTGGGGCCTGCCTTTATCACCATGGACGATGCGGCCCGCTACGCCCACCGGCAGATCGGCAGCCGGCGTGCTATCGAGTATGGGGGGGTGATTCTGGAGCGCTTGTCAGATGGCTATTTCTATAGCACCGAACCTATTGCGGGGCAGCGCAATACTTTCGACTTCTGGGACGTGCTCAAGGTCGACAGCAACAGTCAGTACTTGCACCCGCAAGGCTATCGGTGCGTGGCCGAATATCACTCACACCCCGATATTTTCGACGCTTTTGCGGCCAATAATCCTGAGCTTTCCGAACGCCAGGCCAGGGCCTTGAACAGCTTCTTTTCGGATATCGACCTGAGTATCAATATTTTGGAGCGCGGCTTTTTTTCTGCTTCTTACCTGTCCGGTCCGGACGGTGCGCTGCTCAAACATGTCACCACGGGGTCGGAGGCGGAGCGGCGCTTTGGCGTGTGGTTGAAGAAAGGCCTGCACTTCGGCCATGAGGACGGTCCCCCCGACGTGAAACCTGAGAGCCTCATCAAGAAGCTGCTCAGCGTCAGCCAATTGTCCTTCGTGGTGCCCAGTGGTTTATGGGGCGGCTCGGTAGGTACAGTGCCCACGCAATGGCAGCCTTTTTCCCCGTTCGTCTCGCGCACCTACGACCTGCCGGCTTGCGGGGCTGTGCAGTCCGGGCTGGATGCCACGCTGGCATTGCTTGAGCACCGCCAAACGGCGTTTATCCTCAAGCACATCGATAAAGAAGATTACGTGCTGATCGAGCCGCTGGCCGGTGGCGCGGCGCCTGTGACCATTCAACAGCTTTTTGCACTGACCCCGGATGGCAATCGGGTGCAGCACGATCAGTTTCATTGGTACGGCGTTTACCAGGGACGCACCCCAGTGCCTGCCAGGCTCACCGCCCAGGAACCATGGTTGTACCGCAACTTTTTTGCTCCCGCCGAACTGGCAACCCAGCTTTATCAAGGGCACCAGTCCAAGGACTTGTTGGGGCCACAGCAGCGGCTGGTGTTCTATCGCAGTGTCAATGATGGGGCCTTGCTGCAATACACCTGTTCGTTCTCGGCGGCGGAGGCCGATCTTTTTCGCGTCGAGGCTGACGGTCGGGTGGTGGATAACCAGATCGATTCGGCGTTACTCGCCGGTACATTGCGGCCTCGGGCCTTTGTGTTGCGCGTGGCCGCAGCAGGGCATCTGACGGTCTTGCGCACGGGAAAAGTCTGGGACAGGAGCGGCCCAGTGGATGCTCAGTGGCGCGCGTTTTCATTGATTCCAAAACCGGTCTTGAGCCCGCCCTTCATCAGCGCTGACGATGCTGCCCGCTGGGCCCACGACCGGATTGGCAATCAGCGAGACAAGGAGTACGGCGGTGTCGTGCTGAAACAGGGAGTGCGCTATTTCGCCACGGAGCCGGTGGCCGGCATGGCCACTCAGTTTAGTTTTGTCACCATCCTGGCCACCGATGAACATGATCACTTCATCGCCCCGCAATCTTATGAGTGCTACGCCCTCTATCACTCCCATCCGGCCAAGTCCGAGGGAGAGCAAGAACTGTTGACGCAACACCCCGCTGATCAGGTCGCTTTGTTTGTCAGCTTTTTTTCGTCGGCTGACGCGACGTTAATCATCGCTAATCGCACGTTTGCTTCGGCCCACTATCTATCGGGGCCGGGGGGCTCGTTGCTCAAATACGTAAGCAGCGGTTCGGCTGCAGAGCAGAAGCTGCTGGATCAGTTGACCGGTGAAGAACCATTTGAGCCGAACACTGAATTTGAGGCAGTGATTTGGAGTATTGCAGACGTTGGAGACCTGCGAGTGGTGCTGCCCAGTCGTATTTGGGGAGGTGTTCGCGGCCGTGTCTCCAAAGGGTGGCGGCTCGGTACGCCGGTCGGTCCTGCCAATGTCGTGCAGGAGCAGCCCTTCTTCACATCCGCCGCGAACACGGGGCAAGTGGCTGCGCTGATTGCACTGAACCAGATGGCCGCCTTGCCAGCCGGTGCGTACCAAGGCGTTGTACTCAAGCACAAGACCACGCAAACCTACGCCGCGACGCTGCCCGTTGCGGCCGGCACGAGCGTGGCAAGCCAGTTTCCGCTGCGGGCCGACGGTCAGCCAAGACTGCCGGCCAATTACCGACTGGTCGGTATCTACCGCAATGCGCCGCCCCTTGATGCCGCGCAACTGCCCGTTCGGGAGGGTTGGCTGTACAGGCGCTTTACCAGCCCGAAATTGCTGGTGGAGAGCGTACAACAGGGGCTGGAAACCTTTGCGTTGCAGGTCGCCGGGCTGGGGCTGAAGTTGTATCTGCGCACCGCCGACGACGCATTGCTGCAATGGCAGGTGCCAGGTGCCGCGCCCGACAACGAACTGGTGACGGTGACTGGCAGTACGGTGACCGACAAAGGCAACCAGGCCGCCTTGCTCGACGGCTCGTTGTCTCCACGGGACTTCGTGCGCCGGGTGATCCGTGCCGGTGCGTTGTCGGTGCTTCAGCAGGGCGCGTTATGGCAAATCCAGGGACCGGTGTATGACAGCGAGAGCCTGCCATTGGGCTCGGTTCCCATGGTGTTGAGTGCGGCGTTCCTGACGGCCGAGGATGCCGCTCGCCATGCCCATGAGCGGATCGGCTTTCGCCGAGCGGCGGCCTATGGTGGTTATATCCTCAAGGGGCTGGATGGGCGATTTGTCTTCACTGAGCCGTTGACTATCCACGGCAATGGATTCACTGCCGACCTGCTCACGCCGGTTGCCGGTAATGGGGTGCTGGTACCGCCGCGAGGTTATGAGCTGCATGCGCGCTACGCCTCCCACGCCGCACTGTCGGCCAGTGACCGCGAGCGCCAGCAGCGGTTGAACTGGACGCTGACGGACCTGGAAGTCATGACCACGATGTTCTCGGATCAGGAACTCCACGCGGTGATTGCGTCGCGCCGACCGGCCTACCTGAGCGGCTCGCCGAACAACCTGATCGGCTACGTCCCCGGCGGCTCGGCCAGGGAGGTGGTGGTGCAGAGCAACACCACCCGTGAGCCTGGCAAGCATGGGTATTTTGAGCGATTGGAAGCAGGTGCGCTCAAGCCGGCAGACATCGTTACCCGGCTGGCTGACGCAGGCGACCTGCAAGTGCTGGTCCGCAGTTCGTTGTGGGGCCCCCGTGGCCGGGTCTACAGCGACTGGACGCCAAACTTCGACTACGCCGATGTCGATCCGTTGAGCCCGGCATTCGGCGCGATTTTCAGCAGCCAGGATGGCGCGGCGCTCAATGCCCATTTGCGTTGGGCAGGCAGGAACCTGGATGCCCAGGGCTACATCGCCTATGTGCTCAAGCACCCAGAGGCGGATGAGTTTGTGGTCAGCGAACTGTTACCGGTAGCCCTCAGCGGGCGTTCGTTACGTGACGCCTCCAAAGGGGCCGGCTATCTGGCTGGTGGTGCTTTTGCCAGGGGCTTTACGGTGGTGGGGCTGCTCTATTCACAGCAATGGCTACCGTCGGGGTTGCCGCCGGTCGAGGCCTGGCTGATGCGGTTTTTTGTCACCCCGGATGTGCTGATGCGTGCCGAAGGCGACGCCCGCTCGATACCGCGTGCTTCAGCGACAGGCATATTGCCGGTCTACCTGTCGACGCTGGACGGCGCCTTGTTGCGTTATCAGCCACAAGGCGCGCCCCTGCTCACAGAGCCCCCTCAAGGTGAGGACGTGACAATCGAGGGCATGAGCCTGCGCAACGGCACGTTCGACACCGCCAAGTTTGTTTCATTGGTCGCCAAGGCTGGGGACTTGCGGGTGCTGTACAGCAGCCAGTGCTGGGATCGGCGAGGGGCGGTGAGCCGAGGCTCCGAGCCATGGCGACCCTATGCCAATTTTCTGCGCCGTCGCCTGGGGCCGGCCTTCCATCATCAGGACGATGCGGTACGCCATGTACAGTTGTTGTTGCTCCAGGGCAACGGCTTGATGGGCGGGGTGATCCTCAAGCGCCCCGACGGCCTGTTTGTGGCCACTGAACCGCTGAAAGTGCCGCGTGAAGATTTCGACCCCAAATGGATCTTCCCGGATGAAGTGGTCAGCACGGGCGGCTTCCCCGCCGCCCACACCCTTGTGGGGCGCTACCGCTCAAGCCCGGTCCGCGAGTTGCCCTTTGCCCTGGAGACCCACCAGGAGCAGCTGTATCGCAATATGCCGTCCACCAGGGTGATTGGCGCAGCGCTTTGGGGGCAGGACGCCAGCTTGACTGACGAGTACCTGTTGGGCGCCGATCGCTGTGTGGTGAGTTACACCCGCAGCGGGACGCCATTGGAAGAGCAACTGAAAAAAGACCTGCAAGCGTTGGACCCGGTGCGCGCAGATCTGCTGGATAACCGCATTGAGCGGCAGATCCGCAAGGGCGAACTGACCCCCACTGAGTTTGTCACCCGCCTGGGCAAAACCGGGGTGTTGCGAGTGGTGCAGGGCAGCCCTGCCTGGGGTGTTCCACGCCGGATCAGTGGGGAGTTCATTGCGTTTCAGGTCGCGCCGTTGATGATCCGCAATGCCCTGGCAGACCCGGCGTTCAGTCCGCTCTTTGCCAACGAAAAGGATGCGATACGTTATGTCCATGAGCGCTGCCGACATGGTGAAAATCTACAGTTTGGCTATCTCTTCAAGTCAAAGAAAACCGCACGTTATATGGCCAGCCTGCCGATGGTGCGCCAGAGCTATCGCGACTTCTGGCAAGTCTTTCCCAATGGCCAGTTTCCCCAGGACTATGGGCTCGAAGGTTTCTACCTGTGCGCCAGCAACGTAGCCCAGGCGCCCGCCGACGATCCACTGCGCCAGGCGTTCTTTGCGCCCACGGATATCGACACCGGCATTCGCTTCTCCCTGCATGGCTTGAAGGACAAGCGCCTGGGGTTGTACTTGTCGTGCCAGGACGGCGCCTTGCTCCACTATGAGTACCAGGGAACCGAGGCCCAATTGGAGGATTTTGGGCGATTGGTCGAGTTGCGCCAGCAGTTACTGGAAGGCAAGCGGACCGTACTCAGTTACGTGCAGGACCTGGTGGCGCGCGGCGATCTGAGCACGCTGATCCAGGGGCGGGTGTGGACCACGCGCAATCGTGTGGATCAGTTCTGGCGGCCTGGCGTGGTCGAGGTCTTGGTCGACCCATGGGCGGCGGCATGTGGCCCGGTGTTCTCCCATGGGGATGATGCGGTGCGCTATCTGCAGCGGCAACTCTCGCCTTATCAGGATCAGCAGTACCTCGCTGCCGTTCTGGCCGACGCCACGCGCTCCTCGTTCCTGGTCACGCTCCCCGTGGCTCCTGGGGTTGGGCGCGCGCTGATTTTGCGGCTGTTCTACAGCGGCCCTCAAGGTCCCGTCCAACCGGTGGAGCCCCCGGCGCCAATGCCGGACTTCCCGTCAAATCATGGGGTTGTCGGGGTGCATCTGCTCTACAGCAGCATGCCTGCCACGGACAGCCTGGATCCAGCGGACCAGGCCCTGTTGCGCAATTTTGTGGGGCCGGAACTCATGAGTTATTTCATCTGGGTATTGCGTAGCTTGCCCCGTGAGTCCGCCGCTCTTTATCTCTCGTGCCAGGGCGGTGCGCTATTGAAATACGTGCCAAGTTTTATGCCCACCGAAGGCAAGACGCTGGTGACCGGGCCCACGGTTTATCCCAGCGTGTTTCTCAAAGGCATGGTCAACGCCGGCAAGCTGTTGGTCCTGGATAAAGACGGATTCTGGATCAACGAAGGGCAGCTGTCCGAGCAGCAGTTGGGATATGCCAATGGTCTGAGCCTGGAAGCGATCGGGGGGGATGAGCCGCTGAACATACGGGATCGGGATGAGCTGTAAGCGCGGGCCCGGTTTTTTCAGGGGGCCGGCGGCCTAACGCTTGCGCATCAGGCCAATGAAAAACAGCCCGCCAATCGCCGCCGTGGCTACGCCGATAGGCAGGTCTTCGGGGGCGATCAGGGTGCGTGCAGCGACGTCGACCCATACCAGGAACAGGCTGCCGAGCAAGCCGCAGGCCGGTAGCAGTCGCCGATGCTCGGCACCCACCAGGCGCCGGGCAATGTGCGGCACCATCAACCCGACAAAGCCGATGGAGCCGCTGATGGACACCAGTACGCCGGTCATCAGCGACGTAATCAGGAACACCTTCAGGCGCACATTGCGTGCGTTCAGGCCCAGGGTGACGGCGGTCTGCTCGCCAGCCATCAGTGCGTTGAGCGGGCGCGCCATGCCCAGCAGCAACAGCAGCCCGAGCAGCACAGTCGCAGAGGGAATTGCCAGCAACTCCCAGCGTGCCAGGCCCAGGCCGCCGAGCATCCAGAACATCACCGCCGACGCGGCGCGATGGTCGCCCATGAACAGCAGCAGGTTGGCCACCGCCATCATCACAAACGACACCGCGACACCGCACAGCAACAGGCGATCACTTTCCAGGCGCCCGTTGCGACTGGCCACGGCCAGCACCACGAGCATGCTCAACAGCGCGCCGATAAATGCGGCCAGCGGCAGAGTCAGCAAGCCGATGACCTGGCCGACATGCAGCACCACGATCACCGCGCCCAAGGTGGCGCCGGAGGTCACGCCCAGCAGATGGGGGTCGGCCAGCGGGTTGCGCGTCACGGCCTGCAGCACCGCGCCGATCAACGCGAGACCCGCGCCCACCAGCGCGCCGAGCAGCATGCGCGGCACGCGGATCAACCAGACGATATGTTCCTGGCCGGCGCTCCAGCTCACCTCGCCAACGCCCGCTACCTTGTGCAGCAGAATCCGCCACACCACGTCCTGGGGCACCCGCGCGGGGCCGAAGCCCAAAGACATCACGCAAGACACCAGCAACAACGCGCCAAGGGCCACCAGCAGCAGGGCGTAGCGACGGTCAATCATGGGTGGTGAAACCCCTTGGCCAGGGTCTGGACCGCCAGCACATTGTCGATACCGGGCGTGGCCTGCACGTAGGGGATCACGATAAAGCGCTGGTGCTTGATGGCGTCCACCGCTTGCAGCGCCGGGTTATCCAGCAGGAATTGCTGCTTCTGTGCGGCGCTGATTTCGCTGTAGTCGACGATCACGATGACCTGTGGGTTGCGCTCGACCACGGTTTCCCAATTGATGCGGGTCCAACTGGCGTCCACGTCATGGAGG
This sequence comes from Pseudomonas sp. DTU12.1, assembly GCF_009873475.1. Lineage (NCBI taxonomy): Bacteria > Pseudomonadati > Pseudomonadota > Gammaproteobacteria > Pseudomonadales > Pseudomonadaceae > Pseudomonas > Pseudomonas sp. DTU12.1. The sequence continues at coordinate 866,008 of NZ_CP045254.1, forward strand.
ATATTGCGCCCGCCCGCCGCCTCGATCAGCGCTTGCGGCATGCCCAGGCGGCCTGAGGTCATGGCGCGGTCTTCGCCACTGTCGTAGAGAAATACCCGGGGTTTTTCCGCCGGCAGGTTTTTTTGTATATCGGCGACCTGTGCCTGCATCCGGGTGATCAAGGCATTGGCGCGCTCCTGCACGTCGAAGATCTTGCCCAGGTTGCGCAGGTCGTTATAGGTGTCATCCAGGGTGGCGGCCGGGCGCTTCATCACAAACGCACAGGACTCGGTCAGCTCCAGCACATTGATGCCCAAAGGTTGCAGGGTTTGCGGCGTGAGGTCGCCGCCCACGCGCATGCCGTAGTCCCAGCCGGCGAAGAAGAAATCGACGTTGGCATTGAGCAGGGTTTCCACCGACGGGTACTTGCTTGCCAGCTCTGGCAGGCCATCGAGCAGCTGGGCCATTTGCGGGGTCACGGATTTCCAGCCCGTCACGCCGCTGTAGCCGACCATGCGCGACTTGAGCCCCAGGGCCAGCATCATCTGGGTCATGTTGATGTCGTGGCTGACGGCGTGTTCCGGCGCCTGGTTGAAGGTCACTTCGCGGTTGCAGCTCTGGATTTTCAGCGGGTAATGGGTCGCTTCGGCAAACGCCTGGGCAGTGCCCAGCAGCAAAGCGAGGGAGAGCAGGGAGCGCAGGATCATGGTTGGGTTATCCAGGTGATTCGAGGGTAGCCGGACAAAGGATGGGCATCGATCAAGGCCTCGACACCGAAGACCTCGCGCAGCAACTCGGTGGTCAACACCTCGTGCGGCGTGCCGCTGGTGATGATGCGCCCGTGGTTTATCACGTACAGGCGATCACAGAAGGCTGCCGCCAGGTTCAGGTCGTGGATACTGGCCAGGGTGCCGATCTGCAGGCGCTTGACCAGCTTGAGCAGCTCAAGCTGGTAGCGCGGATCGAGGTGGTTGGTCGGTTCATCGAGGATCAGCAGTTGCGGTTGCTGGGCCAGGGCGCGGGCGAGGATCACGCGCTGTTTTTCACCGCCGGAAAGGGTGGCGAAGGCGTGGTCCTCAAAGCCCAGCAGGCCGACTGAGTCGAGGGCCTGTTGCACCAGTTGGCGATCGTGTTGGGTATCGCCGTCGAACAGCCCTTTGTGGGGCGTGCGGCCCATGGCGACGACTTCATCGACGCGCAAGCCGAAGGCATCGGGGAACTCCTGCAACACCACGGCGATGCGCTGGGCGCACCAGCGTGAAGGCTGCTTCCAGACGTTCTGGTGATCGAACCGCACTTCGCCCTGCTCGGGTTTGCTGAACCGATAGGCGCAGCGCAACAGGCTGGTCTTGCCGCTGCCATTGGGCCCGATCAACCCGACAAACTCCCCGGCGCCCACCTGCAGGCTGGCATCACGCAGCTGGAACTGGTGATGGCAGTGGCTGTGGCCCAGGGGGGACCAGGCGAGGTGGTGAAGGTCGAGGGTGGGCATCAAATCTCTCAAGTCAAACAGCGATCCAGTGTGGGAGCGGGCTTGCCCGCGATTGCGCTCTGTCAGTAAGTGCATCTTTGACTGATCCGCCGCTATCGCGGGCAAGCCCGCTCCCACATTGTGGGGGGGTTAGAAGGTGTAGTCGGCCGTCACAAAGAACGAGCGCGGCTCCCCCAGTATCCATTGCTGGCCGTCATTGTATTGGCTCACGGCATAGGTGCGGTCGAACAGGTTATTCAATTGCAGGCCCAATGTCGTGTTGCGCAGGGCTTTCCACGAAACGCTGGCATCGACCACGGTGTAGCTGGGCAGCTCGTTCTGGTTGGCCATGTCGGCGTAACGCGCATCCACATAACGTACGCCGGCACTGGCGCGGATGTCTTCGGTCACGGCCTTGCTCAGCCACAGGTTGGCGGTGCGGCGCGGCACGTCCACCGGGCGATTGCCATCGCGCGAGACTTGTACGCCGCCAACATTCTGCTGGAAGTCGTCGTACTGCGCCCGCACGATGGCCGCGTTGGCTTGCAGCTGCCAGGCGTGGGGCAGTTGCAGGTCGAGGCTGGCTTCCAGGCCATTGGAGGATTGCTGGCCCACCTGCTGTTTGAACTGCGGGTTGCCCGGCACATCGGTCAGCAGTTTCTTTTTGACGATATGGTAGGCCGCCAGGGTCCACTCGCCGCGCTGGTCCCAGAAGGCCTGCTTGATACCGATCTCGGTCTGCTTGGCAGTGGACAGGTCGAACGCTTGCTGGCTTGAACTCAGGGAGATCAACCCGCCGACGCCATCGGTGCTGGTGGCGTACTGGCCGTAGACCGAGGTGTCTGGAGTGATGGCAAATACCAGGCCGGCCTTCCAGTTGTTGCCGGTCAGGGTCCTGTCGCTGCGCTCACCGCTGCGCAGTTCATCGCGGTCCAGGTGCACGTAGTCGCGACGGATGCCGGTGATCAGCGAGAGCTGGTCGGTCAGTTGCAGGCGGTTTTCGGCAAAGCCTGCGAACTGCTTGGTGGTGGTGGCGAACAGCGGCAGGAACGGGTCGGCACTTTCAAAAGGGGCCTGGGCCGGGTGTTTCACATCAATCGGCTGGCCACCGGTTACGACGTCTTCAAACGGTGAGTTGCTGGCCAGGCGGAAACGGATGCGGTTGTATTCCACGCCGGTCACGGTCTGGCTGTCGAGGCCGAACAGGGTGTGCTTGAAGGTGAAGGTCTGGCGATCGCCGACCTGCTCCTGGTTGTGCTTGATGCCGTAGAACCCGCTGCGGGTCAGCTGCCCGGCGCCGAAATTGTAGTTCTCGGCGTTCTGCCAGCGGCGCTGGGCCTTGAGGTAGTACAGCTCGTTGCGCGCGCTGACGGCATCGTTGATCTGCCATTCGCTGCTCAGGCGCGTCCACTGGTCGTTGTAATGCTGGGTGTCGTTGCTGACGTTGTAGTTCTTGTCGCGCAGGCCCTTGTGCAAGTGGCCGTTGAGCAGCGGTGTACCAAAGTAGTTCTGTGGGCGCTGGTCGCCGTAGTCGTGGGCCAGGGTGAAGCTCAGGTTGTCGGCGGCCTGCCAGCGCAGGGCGCCGCTGGCAAAATCGCTGGCCGAGTCGCCACGGTCGATAAAGCCATTGCTGCGCAGGCGGTTTAGGTTCAGGCGATAGCTCAAGGTGTCGGTCAGCGAACCGCCGCTGTCCAGGGCTTGTTGCTGGCGATCATAGGAGCCGTAGCCCAGGCGGATGTGGTTTTCGATCTCGCCAGTGAAGGGCTTCTTTGAAATCGTGTTGACCACTGCGCCGGTGGCGCCTTCGCCGTACAGCACCGAGGCCGGGCCGCGCAGCACGTCCACGCGCTCGACCGCCCAGGTGTCGACCGGGAAGGTCGAGGTGCCCATGCCGGTGTACAGGCGGTTGCCGTCATACAACTGCATCACCGAGCCCTGGCCGGTAAAACCACGGGCTTGCAGCGAGGTGCCGCCGTCGCCCGGGGTGCCGGTGCGGCTGATGCCGGTGGCACGGGAGATTGCGTCCTGCACACTGGCGTCGCCCCGTTCGCGGATCTGCGTGCCGGTCTGGCTTTCGACACTGCCGGGGGTTTGCAGGGCTGTGAGGCCCAGGCGCGAACCGGCGGTGGTTGGAGTGCTCAGGTCGATATATTCGCTGTCCACCGCCGGGGCGGTCACGGGGCTGGCGGGCAGGGTCAGGGCCTGGGCGCTGTTTTGCAAGGCAAGCAGGCACAGGCCGCTGGCAAGGTACTTGTTCATCGGACGACAGATCGCTTCTTCGAGACGGTACTCGCCGCTGGACGCGGCGAGTGGGGACGGTGCAGTAAGTGTTATAAGTTAACACTTCTTACGTTTGGGATGAAAGCCCGCGTAAGACTACATAACGTCTCTATGTAGGGCATCTCGCCTACCTCATGGGGAAGATGAGGCCGATTCACGTTGCTTGAAAAAGCGCGCCAGCACCAGCCGATCCAAGACCCACACCAGGATCAGCGACGCGCCGACCAATGGGAAAATGATCGCCAGCGCGAGCATGATCACCATGGCGGTTTTCCACTTCGGCAAATCATGGCGCAACGGTGGAACCCCCAGGCCACCTTGGGGCCGGCGTTTCCACCAGATCACCACGCCGCTGACCGCACTCAGCAGAATCATCAGGCACACCAGCAGCACGATGACCTGGTTGATCACGCCGAACATCTTGCCCTCGTGCAACATCACCCCGGACTCGGTAACCCGCGCCACCGTGTTGTAGTGCTGCCAACGCACATCGGCGAGGACCTTGCCGGTGTATTGGTCCACATGCAGGGTTGCGTCATTGCGCGGGTCGTTGGCGAACACGGCGATGGTGAATACGCCTGTGGCCGTGGTCGGGAAGGTGATGCTGTAGCCCGGCTCGACCTGGCGTGCGGTGGCCAGGTCCACCACCTGTTGCAGGCTGATCGAGGGCGCGGCCGGGCCGTGGTGCATGCCACCGTGCTGCATGTGTTCGGCATGCTCGCCGGACACCGGCATGGGGGTGTTTTCCATGGCCCAGGGCACGGTCTGCTGCGTCGCGGTATTGAGGCTGCGGGCCTGTTGATCGGACTGCGGCACATCGTTCCACATCGCCGCCGGGAAGCGGTTCCACAGGTCGGCGTACTGCTTGCCCCAGAAGCCGGTCCAGGTCATGCCGCTGAGGATCATCAGCAGCAGAAACGCCGCGCCCCAGAACCCGGTGACGGCATGCAGGTCGCGCCAGAACAGGCGCCCGCGACTGCCCAGGCGCGGCCACAGAATCCCGGCAGCAGAGCGACCGCGCGGCCACCACAGGTACAGGCCGGACACCACCAGCATCACCCCCCAGCCGGCCGCGAGTTCAATCAGGCGGTCGCCGGTGGTGCCGATCATCAATTCACCATGCAGGGCACGAACGATGGCTTGCAGGTTGTAGGTCGCGTCCTGCTCGCCAAGCACGCTGCCGCGATAAGGGTCGACAAAAACGGTCAGCTCGTTGCCTGCGTTGTGCAGGACAAACTGCGCGCTGCTGCTGGCGTCCACGGGCGGCAGGTATTTGCTGAGGGTGGCGTGTGGATAGGCGGCCTTGGCCCGCTGCAATTGCTCATCGGCGCTGAGGACGTGTTCGGCGGGCTGCACGTTGAGCAGCTGACCGTACATCAACGGGTCAAGCTGGGGCTTGAACAGGTAGATGATGCCGGTCACTGCCAGCAACACCATGAAGGGGGCGACAAACAGCCCGGCGTAGAAATGCCAGCGCCAGGCCAGGTTGTAGAAGGAGATCTTTGGAGGGTTCATCAGGGTGCTCCGCAAGGACGTTATTTTTGTGCATGACTTGTAGGAGCGAGCTTGCTCGCGAAAAACCTGAGGTTGGCGCGTTGAGTCTGATTTGCTGCGTCATCGTTCACGTTCTTCGCGAGCAAGCTCGCTCCTACAACGGTGGTGGCTAGAAGCTCATGTCGACCTTGGTCCAGAGCGTGCGCCCCGGTTCATTGATGGCTTGTGGGTCGTTGGCCGGGTAGCCGAACCCGGCGTTGCCGGCCAGGTTCAAGTGCTCGGCGTAGGCCTTGCCAAACAGGTTGTCGACGCCAGTGCTGACCTTGAAGCTCTTGTTGATGCGGTATGCAGCATTGAGCGAGAACACGCCAAAACCACCGCTCTTGGCGAAGTCCTTGCCGACCACGTTGCCTTTGTTCTGGTCGATGCGGTTTTGCGCTGCGACCACACGCCACAAGGCGCCGGCGCTCCAGTCGTCTTCGCTGTAGGTCAGGCCAAAGCGTGCGTCCAGGGGCGGCATTTGCGGCAGCGCCTTGCCGTCGCTGCTGTTCTTGCCCCAGGCGTAGGCCAGGGTGGCGTCGGCTTTCCAGTTGGACGTCAGTTTGTACGCTGCGCCCAATTCACCGCCCATGATCCGCGCATCGATGTTCTGCGCCTGGGAGGTCATGCCCATCATCCCTGGGGTGTAGTTGAACAGGATGTAGTCGCGCACTTGGCCGACATAACCGGAGGCCCAGGCTTCCAAGTCTGCGGTCTTGTATTGCAGGCCGAAATCCAGCTGGGTGGTTTTCTCCGGCTTGATCGCGTCGAAGGCATTCAACGAGCCCGCAGGGCCACGGTTGGGGGAGAACAACTCCCAGTAGTCCGGGAAGCGTTCGGCGTGGCCGAGGCCGGCGTAGAGGGTTGTCGGGCTGTCGGCCAAGTCATGTTCATAACGTACGAAACCGGACGGCAGCGTGTCGGCGCGGGTATCGCCGGCGGTAGGGTTGGCGCGACTCATCATGCCGCTGCCGGTGCGCTGGCGGTAATCCTTGACCGAGGCGCGATCCAGGCGGGCGCCGGTAATCAGCCGGTCATTGTCGGCGGCGTACCAGGTCAATTCGCCAAACACCCCATAGTTATGGAAGTCGGCGTCCTTGTTGCGCGGCAGGTTCTTGTAGGTGTCGACCCCGGCGCTGCTGCGCTGGCGGTGCTCGTTGGTCTGCGCATCGATGCCGCTGATCAGTTGCACATCGGCCCAGCGCCAGGTGGCCTTGATCCGCGCGCCGAGGGTGCGGCGGTCGACGTTGGACGCCATGGGCCCGGCCATCATCCCGGTGCCCGAGGGCGTGCGCAGGCTGTAGTTGTCCATCACATGGTCGGCGTAGTTGTAGTAGACCTGGGCTTCGACCTTGTCGAGTACCTCGCCGATATTGGATTTCTCGAAGCGCAGACCGAGGCTTTCGCGCAGGAACTGCGAGCCATCCATGCCACGTCCGGCGTAACGCGCTTCACCATCGCCACGACCGGCGGTGAGTTCCAGCAGCGTGTCGGCGTCCGGGGTCCAGCCGAGGGCGACGTCGCCATTCCATTTGTCGTAGCGCGAGGCGACGGTGTCGTGGTTGCCGTCCTTGTAGTCATCGGCGTGGGCCTGGTTGCCGATCACGCGGATATACCCCAGCGAGCCACCGGCGGCGGCATCCAGCACTTTGTCGAAACGCCCGTTGGAACCGGCGAGGATGCTGGCGTTGACCCGCGTGCCCAGTTCGCCGAACTGCTCCGGCTCACGGTCGAACAGCACCGTGCCGGCCGAGGCGCCGGGGCCCCAGAGCACGGTTTGCGGGCCTTTGATCACGGTGAGCTTGTCGTAGGTTTCCGGCGAGATGTAGGAGGTGGGTGCGTCCATGCGGCCCGGGCAGGCGCCGAGCATCATGCTGCCGTTGGTGAGGATATTCAGGCGCGAGCCGAACATGCCGCGCAGCACCGGGTCGCCATTGGTGCCGCCGTTGCGCACCAGGGCAAAGCCCGGGATGGTCTTGAGGTAGTCGCCGCCGTCACTGGCCGGCACCGGCTGGCGTGGGTCCTTGGGGTTGGTGACGATGGTCAGTGGGGAGCTTGGGGCAACGCCGGTAATCACCGTCGGGCTGAGCTCGTTGTGGTGTTCGGCGTGGTCGTCGGCATACGCCTGTGGGGCCAAGAGTGCGCCGCACAAAACGGCGAGCACGGGGGTACATCCCATACGGGTGTCAGCAGGAAACCTGGACATGAAAAATTCCATCAGTCAGTCGTAAACAACACGGCCAGCAGCCTGCGGCTGTCTGTGTGAAGGCGGCCGTGCGAAGTTGTGTGTGATTGGCGGTTTACGACTGGCCGGGCGGGGCGCGGCTGCGCGCGCCAGGGAAAATGCTCTGCCGGGCATGGCCCAGGCGCGTTGCAGGGGTGAGGGCGTTGGCCGGTGGTGGGGTGCCAAGGGCCACGAATGAAACACTGCCCGGCAGGGCCGGGCAACTGAACAACAGGCTGCAATAGCCGCATTTCTCCCACATGACGTGGTCGGCGGCGGGGGGCTTGGTGTGCTCGGCGGGATGCTTTGGCGCGGCGTGGCAGGTGTCGTCCATGGACATCTGCATGGACATGCCGGCGTGATGATCCATCGGCATCGCTTGGGAAATCAGCGGTCCGATAAAGATCATCAGCATGGCGAACAGGCTGATCCAGCTGCCGCGGGCCAGCCTCAAGGGCTGGCGACGGCGCGTGGTTGACCTGTTGGCGGAAGCACCCATGGGGAGCGGCCTGGGGTGGTTAATGGGCGTGCTTTTGCTCGTGGCCGGCCATCGGCGGTACTTTTTGTACCGAGACTTCCACTTTTACTGGCCCGGCCTTTTCGAAGTTCAGGGTCAGGGGGAAGTGCTGGCCGTCGCGCAACTGGCTGCGATCCTTCAGGTCCAGGAGCATCACGTGATAGGCCATCGGTGCGAAGGTCAGCTCGCCCTTGGACGGCACGGCCACGCTGGGCACCTGTTGCATTTTCATCAAGTCGCCCTGCATGACGTGTTCATGCAGCTCGGCCTTGGCTGCCACCGGCGTATCGACGCTGAGCAGGCGGTCCGGGGCTTCACCCTGGTTATGGATCACAAAGTACGCGGCCACCGTCGGCGCATTGGGTGGCAACTCCTGGGACCAGGGATCGCTGACCAGCAGGTCGCCGGCCTTGTAGTCCTCGGCATTGGCGGCACTGAACACAGGCAGCAGCAAGGCCGCCAGAAGCAGGGAAGATTTGAGCATGGCAGTTCTCCAGAACGATTCAAACGCAGTTCAATTGCGAAGTGATCAAACGACAGGAGAGGCGCGGGGGTTGAGGCTCGGCCATTGCTGGCGCGGAGTCGGGGCTTGCAGGGTGGGTGATGACAGGCCAGGGGCCGGGTCGATCCGTGTGAGATACAACTGCGGCACATGCCCCAGTGCCAGCAGCGGCGGCGAGCCCGAGCAGCACCAGCAATGCTGCATGGAGGAATGCTCGTCCTGCTGCGGCGCCGGTATATCCAGCTTGCCCAGGGAGATCGCCACCAGCTTGCTGCCATTGGAGGAGCAGAAACTGCCCCACAGCAATTGTTCGGCAGGGCTCTGACCCTGCTGCATCGCCCCGGCCATCGGCATGGCAAACGCGTTGAACAGCACTGCAAGGCAGGCGATCCAGGCAAATGCAAAGCGTTGACGGGCCATGGCGGACAATCCGTAGGGTTAAGCGATCAGGTAGGTATTTAGCCTGATCGGGGGGCATAAGTAAAAAGTGGCGGTGTGGTTTGGTGTCGCAGTGATGTCAAGTTATGCGACGGGAACGCCATGCACCTGCATATCGACGCCAAGCCCCTTTCGGAGTACCGCAAATATCGCCGCCAGGTTATCCATGCTGGGGTTGCCATGGGCCGAAAGCATACGGTGCAAGCTTTTGCTCGGTTTGGCCGTCTCTTTTGCCAAACTCTCAAAACCAACAGTGGCGTTGACCAGGTCGCGCAGAATGATGCGGGACAATTCGGGTTCGCCATTGAGAAATAGCGTAGCAGCCTCATCGAGGAGTGCCTGGGCAAACTCTGGGTCGCGCTGGGCGGCTTCGGCAATCGTGAGTTTATAACTGCGGGTAAGTGCCATGCTGGCTACCTCTTTTGTTCCAGTTTTTTGTCGCGTTTATATTCCTCAATCTCAATCATCGCCCGCCTCGAAGGTAACAAATAGGTTACTAATCAAGCAAGCGGGCGATCCTGACTTATTGAGTGAAACTTGCCAATGCTGTGAGTGTTTCTTGGGGCGTCAAAAACTCCCGATCCACCCCCGCCAACACCGGCCGCTGCAATACCAGCACCGGTACGCCGCGCTCGCGGGCCACTTCCAGCTTGGGTTCGGTGGCGCTGCTGCCGCTGTTCTTGCTGATCAAGACATCGATCTGCCGGCGTTCGAACAACGCCCGTTCATCCGCGAGCAAAAACGGCCCGCGGGCGCCGATCACTTCGCAGCGTTCGTTGCCGGGGTAGGTGTCCAATGCGCGCAAGGTCCAGAACTGCCCGGCGGGGATTTCGTCGAGGTGTTGCAGCGGTTCGCGGCCCAGGGTGAACAACGGGCGCTGGAAGGGTTGCAAGGCCTCGATCAGCCCGGCCCAGTCGCGCACTTCGCGCCAGTCATCGCCGGGTTGTGGCTGCCAGGCGGGGCGGCGCAGGGCCCAGCAGGGGATATTGCACATTTGTGCGGCCTGGGCGGCGTTGGCGCTGATCTGTGCGGCGTAGGGGTGGGTGGCGTCGAGGATCAGGCTGATGTGCTCGGCGCGGACAAACTGCGCCAGCCCCTCGGCACCGCCGTAACCGCCGACGCGTAACTGGCATGCCAGGTCGGTGGGCACCCGGCCGATCCCGGCCAGGCTGTAGATATGTTGCGGGCCCAGCGTGCGGGCGATGGCCAGGGCTTCAGTCACGCCGCCCAGCAGCAGGATGCGCTTCATAGCGGCTTGATCACTTCCAGCAGGGTGATGGGCAGCGCCTGGCGCCAGGTGTCGAACTCGCCCAGGGGCTGGGCCTGGGCCACATGGATGCGGGTCAGTTCGCCGCCGTGTTGTGCGCGCCAGTTCATCAAGGTCATTTCGCTTTGCAGGGTCACGGCATTGGCCACCAGTCGCCCACCCGGGCGCAGGTGTTGCCAGCAGGTGTCGAGCACGCCGTCGCGGGTCACACCGCCGCCGATGAAGATCGCATCGGGCGCTTCCAGCCCCGCAAGGGCCTGGGGTGCGCTGCCGCGAATCAAATGCAGGCCGGGCACGCCGAGGGCATCGCGGTTGTGTTCGATCAACTGCTGGCGGCCGGCGTCGGCTTCAATCGCCAGGGCGCGGCAGCTGGGGTGGGCGCGCATCCATTCGATACCGATGGAGCCGCTGCCCGCGCCGACGTCCCAAAGCAACTCGCCGGGGGCGGGGGCAAGGCGCGCGAGGGTCATGGCTCGCACATCGCGCTTGGTCAGTTGGCCGTCATGCTTGAAGGCCGCATCCGGCAGGCCGGCCAGGCGCGACAGGCGCGGGGTATTGGCGTCGGCGAGGCAGTCGATGGCGATCAGGTTCAGCGCCGCAACCGGCGGGTCCTGCCAGCTTTCGGCGTTGCCATCGATGCGCCGTTCAGCGCTGCCACCGAGGTGTTCAAACACACTCAGGCGGCTCAGGCCAAAACCGCTGCTGCGCAACATGGCGGCGATAGCGGCCGGGCTCTGGCCGTCGTTGCTCAACACCAGCAAGCGCACACCGCTGGCCAGATGGGCATTGAGCGCAGCCACCGGGCGGGCGACTACCGACAGCGTCACCACATCCTGCAGCGGCCAGCCCAGGCGTGCCGCCGCCAGCGACACGGAAGAGGGCGCAGGCAGGATCAACAGTTCATCCGCCGCCACCTGCCGCGCCAGGCTGGCGCCGACGCCGTAGAACATCGGGTCGCCACTGGCCAGCACGCATATCGGCTCAAAGCGCCGCGCCAGCAGCGGCGCCAGGGAAAACGGGCTGGGCCACAACTCGCGCTCAGCACGAATGCACACCGGCAGCAAATCCAGCTGGCGCTGGCCGCCAATGATACGAGAGGCGCGCAACAGAGCATGCCGGGCATTCCTGCCCAGGCCCTTGAAGCCGTCTTCACCGATGCCTACTACCGTCAGCCAGGGCGACATATTGATTCCTTGAACGACATCCGACGGGCAGGCTTTTCATGCTGCCGGACAAAGCAGGCATAATACCGCGCCTTTACCCGTGAACCGGTAGCCCCCGTGAAGCCACTTCCTCTGTCCAATAGCAAACGCCCCTCGGGTTGCCCGGGGTTGCTGCGTATTGTCCAGGCGTTGGATGGTGGGATTTGCCGGATCAAATTGGCCGGTGGGGCTATCACCGCTGCGCAGGCCTTGGCCGTGGCGCACGCCGCGCAGGCTTACGCCGGCGGGGTGATCGAGGCGACCAACCGCGCCAACCTGCAGATTCGCGGCATTGGCCCGCAGCATGATGGCTTGATCACGCACCTGCTGGCTGCGGGCCTGGGCCCGACCACCGCCGGCGGCGATGACGTACGCAATGTGATGCTCAGCCCCGGCGCTGGCATCGACCGCGCGATGCTGCTGGACACCCGGCCCCTGGCGGACCAGATCCTCGCCACCCTGCAAGCCCATCCACGGTTTCATGAGTTGTCGGCCAAGTTCGCCGTGCAACTGGATGGCGGTGAAGCCCTGGCGATGCTCGACCATCATCACGACCTGTGGTTATCGGCCTATGCCGCGCAGGGCCAGACGTTATTGGCGTTCGGCCTGGCCGGTTGCCCCGCGCGCGACCTGCCGCTGGCCGCGGTCCGCGTGGATCAAGGGCATGACCTGGTCGTCGCAGTGCTGGAGCTGTTTCTCGACCTGGCCCGGCCCGACCAGAACCGCATGCGCGACCTGCTGGCGCAAACGTCTGTGGATAACTTTGTCGGGCGTTTGAACCTGCCCTTGCTCCCCGCCGATGGCTATCGTCGCCGCGCCACTGCGAGCCGCTTGCGCCTGGGGACTTATCCACAGCGCCAACCCGAGCGGGTCTACGTGGCCGTAGTCACGCCATTGGGCCGGCTGGACCCAGCCATGCTGCGCGGCGCTGCGCAACTGGCCCTCGAATGTGGCGACGGCACATTACGCTTCACCCCGTGGCAGGGCCTGTTGCTGCCCAACCTGGCGCCGCACGCAGCGCCGCGCGTGACTGAAGGCCTGGCGCAGCTGGGCTTCCTGTGTTCGGCCGACCAGGCCCTGGCGCGGATGATTGCCTGCACCGGTTCCAGCGGCTGCGCCAAGGCCCAGGCCGACACCAAGGCCGATGCCTTGCACCTGGCCACGCTGCTCCAGGACCACGGCCAGGGCCTGGACGTGCACCTGTCCGGCTGCCCGCGCACCTGCGCTGCGGCGCACATTGCCCCGGTCACTTTGCTGGCGGTGGGCGTTGGGCACTACGACCTCTATTTTCGCGATGCAGGCCAGCCGGGTTTCGGCCGCCTGCACGCGCACAACCTTTCTATTGAAGCGGCGGGCGCCGTGTTGCGTGCCCGTCCACGGAGCAACACCGATGATTGATTACATCCGCGACGGTCAGGAGATCTATCGCAACTCCTTTGCGATCATTCGCGCAGAGGCCAAGCTTGATCGCATCCCGGCCGACCTGGAAAAACTCGCCGTGCGGGTGATTCACGCCTGCGGCATGGTCGAGGCGATCGACGGTCTGCAGTTCTCCGAAGGCGCAGGCAAGGCCGGCCGTGAGGCCCTGGCCGCTGGCGCGCCGATCCTGTGTGATGCGCGGATGGTTTCTGAAGGGGTGACCCGGGCCCGCCTGCCGGCCAACAACCCAGTGATCTGCACGTTGCGCGACGACAGCGTGCCGCAGTTGGCCCGCGAGTTGGGCAACACCCGTTCCGCTGCCGCCCTGGAACTGTGGCGCCCGCATCTTGCCGGCAGTGTGGTGGTGATCGGCAATGCGCCTACCGCCCTGTTCTACCTGTTGGAAATGCTCGACGCCGGCGCGCCCAAGCCGGCGCTGATCCTCGGTTTCCCGGTAGGTTTTGTCGGCGCCGCCGAGTCCAAGGCGATGCTCGCCGCCGACAGCCGTGGCGTGCCGTTTGTGATCATGCAGGGCCGTCTGGGCGGCAGTGCGATGGCCGCTGCGGCGGTCAACGCCCTGGCCACGGAGGTCGAATGATGCAGGCGCGTGGACGTTTGATCGGCCTGGGCGTCGGCCCCGGCGACCCGGAACTGATCACCCTCAAGGCCCTGCGCCTGCTGCGCGAATCGCCGGTGGTGGCGTACTTCGTCGCCAAGGGCAAGAAGGGCAATGCGTTTGGCATTATCGAAGAGCACCTGGTGCCCCAGCAGACGCTGATGCCGCTGGTGTACCCGGTGACCACCGAAGCCTTGCCGGCGCCGCTGTCCTATGAGCAGGTGATCAGCGATTTTTATGACGCCGCCAGTGTCGACGTGGCCGCGCACCTGGATGCCGGGCGTGATGTGGCGGTGATCTGCGAAGGCGACCCGTTCTTCTACGGCTCCTACATGTACCTGCATGACCGCCTCGCCGAGCGCTACGACGCCCAGGTCATCCCCGGCGTGTGCTCGATGCTCGGCGGCGCTTCGGTGCTGGGCGCACCGTTGGTGTATCGCAACCAGAGCCTGTCGGTACTGTCCGGGGTGCTGCCCCATGACGAACTCAAGCGGCGCCTGGCGGATGCCGATGCGGCGGTGATCATGAAGCTGGGGCGCAACTTCACCAAGGTGCGCCAGGTGCTTGAGGAACTGGGGCTGGCCGGGCGTGCGCTGTATGTCGAGCGCGCGACCATGGCCAACCAGAAAATCGTCGCGCTGGATCAGGTCGAGCCGATGTCGTCGCCGTATTTCTCGTTGATCATCGTGCCGGGCGAAAGGTGGCAAGGGTGATGACGCCGGCGATCGTAATCCTCGGCCAGGGCAGCCTGGCCACGGCTCGCAGCATCCAGCAGGTATACCCCGGCGCGCAGATCCACGGCTTGGCCGGTCGGGTGGAAGGCGCCGACCAGACCTACAGTGAGTTTGGCGCGACCCTGCGCCAGTTGTATCAGCAGGGCACGCCGATCATTGCCCTGTGCGCGGCAGGCATTGTGATCCGCACGTTGGCCGCGCTGTTGCTGGAAAAAGGCGAAGAGCCGGCGGTACTGGCGGTTGCCGAAGACGGCAGCGCGGTGGTGCCGTTGCTCGGTGGCTTGGGTGGGGTCAATGGCATGGCGCGGGAAATCGCGGCGGCCCTGGGTGTGGCGGCCGCGATCACCACCAGTGGCGAGCTGCGCTTTGGCACCTGCCTGCTCAACCCGCCCCAGGGCTATCAACTGGCCGACCTGGAGCTGGGCAAGCGCTTTGTCTCGGACCTGCTGGCCGGTGAGCAAGTGCGTATCGAAGGCGCGGCGCCGTGGCTGGAGCAGGCTAATCTGGCGCAGGACCAGCAGGCGCGCCTGAGCATTCATGTGGGCAGCGCCGAACGTGTGCCGGCGGCCAATGAGCTGCTGATCTATCCGAAGAACACCTGGGTCGCCTGCCGCCCGGGCGCCGAACTGGCGGCGCGGGTTCGCCAGGCGTTACAGCAGGACGGCATCGCTGTGCAGTCGCTGGCGTGCCTGTTGGCCGACGATGCCGACATGGCCAGCGGTCAATTGCAGGAAGCTGCGCTGGAACTGGGTGTGCCACTGCGGTTTACGACGCTGGCTGCCGGGCCGGATATCGTCATCCATGGCGCTGCTGCGCCGGTAGACCTGGCGCAACTGGGCCGCCCCCGTGGCCGTCTCGCCGTGATCGGCCTGGGCCCCGGCGCTGCCGAACTGATGGTGCCGGCGGTCAAGGCCGAACTGGCGCGTTGCACCGATGTGCTGGGCTACGAAACCTATGTGCGCATGGCCGGGCCGTTTCGCGCCGACCAAGTGCAGCACTGCACCGACAACCGTGAAGAAATGCAGCGGGCGCGGCACGCCTTCGAGCTGGCGGCCCAGGGGCGTTCGGTGGTGGTGGTGTCTTCTGGCGACCCTGGCGTATTCGCCATGGCGGCGGCGGTGCTGGAGGCGTTGCATGAATCCAGCGACCCGGCCTGGCAGCGGGTCGAGCTGGAAATCCTGCCGGGGGTCTCGGCCTCCCTCGCCACTGCAGCCCAGGCGGGTGCGCCGCTGGGGCATGACTTCTGCGTGATGTCGCTGTCGGACAACCTCAAGCCCTGGTCCATCATCGAAAAACGCCTGGACCTGGCATGCCAGGCCGACCTGGCCCTGGCGTTCTACAACCCCATCTCCCGTTCGCGCCCATGGCAACTGGGGCGCGCCCTGGAAATCGTCGCCCAGCACCGCAATGCGGCAACGCCGGTGGTGTTGGGGCGGGATATTGGTCGTCCTGGGCAGACGCTGCGCACCCTCACCTTGGGCCAACTGACACCGGACCAGGTGGACATGCGCACCATGGTGCTGATCGGTTCGTCCACCACCTGTGCGTTCTCTCGGCTGGGCGGTGGCGAGTGGGTGTACACGCCACGCTGGTACGGTGAAAAACCGCTCTCCTGATGCAACAGCGGCCCCGCAATGGGGCCGCTGACGGGTAGGAAAAGACCAACTCCCGGCGATGACGTTTCCCTATCCGATGGGGCTGTTTCGACACGCCAGCCATGGTTTCTCACCTTATTGCTACAGAAGCAAACCTGCGCTTTATCAGGCTTGGCGCCCTCCCCAGTGTTTGCGGGAGCTGGCGCTGGCAGGTGCTTTTTGCCCACCGCATTCGGTGCTGCCCGGGCCCCTGAAAAAAACGCCTGGGCCGGCTAGTGTTGGCAGTAGACCCGTGTGGGTTTTTGTGGAGAAACATTCATGGAGCGAAAACATAAACGAATCAATATGGCGAAAAAGAGCAAGTTGATTGCCACTTACCGTTTACCGGTGAGCGCGCAGTCGTCGGTGGGGCCTTTACCCGCCGAGGCGCAGGTCGACCTCAATGGCGCGGTGATTAACAACAGTGTGTTCTCGTTTGTCGCGGGCATGAGCCATCTCAACAAGGAATACACCCGCAAGAGCTACCTGTTGGCCAGCAGCTATGTGAGTGACGTGCTGAACGTGACGCGCGGCAGCCAGGCCTGGTATGACGAGTTCATCAAGGTCATGACCAGCCTGGGGTGGTTGCCGATACGCAGCAGTTTTGAGCGGGTGACGACCTCCAGGAAAGGCCTGACGGTGCAGATGGCGGCGCTCAACATCATCTCGTCCACCGTGGCTTCGACGTCCCTTGCGGGCCCGTTGGCCATGGCGCTGCCCAAGTTGGCAGCGGACGCCTTCGACGCGCTGAAGCAACAGGCGGCGCCGTTTGATCTGTTCAAGCGCAACATTGTCACCCATGAAGGCGGTGACTTTGGCCTGGCGTCCTGCTCTGAAGTCGATGGCGAAGTGCTGATGATTTTGGTGACTTACAGCGCCCATGGCGTCAGCAAGAAACTGGGCGTCCCGTTTTTTGAATGGGACAGCTCCACGGTCGAAGCCTTCAGTGGTCAGACCTGCCTGATGCTCAACCCGGCGGTGGTCAACGAGGCAACCCTCAAGCAGTTGCGCAGGAGTGCAGGCGACAAGGTCTTGCAGGCCATTGCCCAATACCGGATTTGACCGCTGCCTCAGGGCACCAGATAACCGCGTATCCCGGTAAAAATGATCTGCGCGGCCAGCGCGCACACGAACAGGCCCATCAAGCGGCTGACAATCTGCAGGCCCTGGTCACCGAGGATGCGTTCGATCCGATTGGACAGGTACAGCACCACGCCTACGGTCAGGCTGGCCAGGGCAATGCTGAGAATCGCCATGAACTTGTCGTCCCAATGGGGCTGGCTGACCCCCATCACCAGCAGCGCGCCGATGGTGCCCGGGCCGACAGTCAGGGGAATGGTCAGGGGGACGATGGTCACGTCCTGCTGCACATTGTCGGTCTGTACCGCTGACTTGCCTTGGGCCATGCCCAGGGCTGAAATGAACAGCACACTGCCGGCGCCGATGCGGAAGGCATCCACGGTGATGCCAAACACACTGAAAATCACCCGGCCAAACAGGTAGAGCAACACGCTTGACACCAGCGTCGCCAAGGCGACCTTCCAGGCCAGGCGCCGCCGTTCCTTGCTGGAATAGCCGCGGGTCAGGCTGATAAAGCAGGAGAGGACAAAGAAGGGGCTATACAGCACCAGCATCTTCAAATAAACGCTGAACAACACATGGAGCATGGTGGAAGCTCACAGCGAAGGAAGGGCGAGGGGGAGTCTATCAGGCTTGTGGGCTTTCTGTGGCTAGGGGGCTTTCTGAAGGAGAGTGGGCTTTTTGTGGCTAGGGGGCTTGTCCCCCGCTGGGCCGCGAAGCGGCCCCACCCGCCTCATTGAGTTCTTTCAGTTAAATCCGGATAGCAGGTTTAAGGGCCGCTTCGCAGCCCAGCGGGGGACAAGCCCCCTCGCCACAGGGAGCCTCCTTGCCTCAGGAAGTGTGCGCCTGCTCCGCCGGCTGCTCGCGCTGTGTCACCCAGTATTCAACCAGTTCGCGCAGTTGCGATAACTCCACCGGCTTGGCCATATGCCCATCCATCCCGGCCTGGCGTGCGCGTTCCTTGTGTTCCGAGAGAATGTGCGCGGTCAGTGCCACCACCGGCGTGCGGGTGCGCTGGTTGCTGACTTCCCAGACCCGCAGCTGCTGGGTCGCGGAGAAGCCATCGAGGATCGGCATTTCGCAGTCCATCAATACCAGGTCGTAACGCTGGGCCTTCATCGCCTGCAAGGCTTCCTCGCCATTGCTGGCGGTATCGGGTTGCAGGTTGAGCTTGCCGAGCATGCCGCGAATCACTTTGGTGGAGATGCTGTTGTCTTCGGCCACCAGGATGCGGAAATCACTGGGCACGGTGACGGCCACAGGAACGTTCGGCGCGATGTGGCGGGGTTGGACCACGCCTTTGCTGCGCTGGGTCAGTTCGTCGGCCAGGGTGGTCTTGAGGGTGTAGCCCGCAACCGGCTTGGCCAGGATGCGTTTGATCCCGCAGTTGCGCGCGATGATCTTGCTCGGTGCGTTGCTGATGCCGGTGAGCATGATCAGCAGGATGTCGTGGTTCAGGCTCGGGTCTTCCTTGATCTTCGCCGCCAGTTGCATGCCGGTCATGCCGGGCATGTTCTGGTCCAGCAGCACCACGTCGAAATAGTCGCGCAGGTGCGCCTTGGTGCGCAGCAGGGCCAGGGCTTCCTTGCCCGATGGCACGGCGCTGACGTTCAGGCCCCAGGCGGTGCATTGCTGCACCAACACCTTGCGGCAGGTGTCGTTGTCGTCCACCACCAACACCCGCGCGCCTTGCAGCGGGCCGTCGAGATCGGAGGTCGGGTGCTCCAGGCGCTCGGGGTCCAGCGGCAAGGTCAGCCACAGGGTGCTGCCTTGCTGGCTGCCGGCCTTGATGCCGAACTCGCCATTCATCAGCAGGATCAGTTGGCGGGCGATCACCAAGCCGAGGTGGCCGCTCAGGCGGGTGGCCGACAGGAAATTCTTGCTGTGCAGTTCGCTGTGCAGCAGGGCGTCGCGCTCGGCGGCTTCCATCGGCAGGCCGCTGTCTTGCACGGCGATGCGCAGGCGCGGTTTGCTGCTGCGTTCATCCAGGGCGACCACGATCAGCACTTCGCCTTCGTCGGTCTTTTGCAGGGCATTTTCCAGCAGGCTCAGCAGGGCCTGGCGCAGGCGTGTCGGGTCGCCGCTGATGACCCGTGGCACCTGGGGCTGGATAAAGCTGATCAGTTCGACGTTCTGCTGCTCGGCCTTGGCGCGGAAAATACTCAGGCAGTCTTCGATCAGGGCGTTGAGGTCGAACTGCACGTCGTCCAGTTCAATCTGCCCGGACTCGAGCTTGGAAATGTCGAGAATCTCGTTGATCAGGGTCAGCAGTTCATTGCCGGCGCTGTGGATGGTCTGCACGTAGTCACGCTGCTTGACCGACAAAGGCGTGCCCAACAGCAATTCGGTCATGCCCAGTACGCCGTTCATGGGCGTGCGGATTTCATGGCTGATTTTCGCCAGGAACTCGGCCTTGGCCGCGATCTCGGCGTTGCTGGCCGCCAGGTCGCGGCTGAGGCTGAAGCGATCCTCGACGATGCTGCGCTGGCGCTCGCCCAGGGCCTGGCTCATCAGCAGGCCGCTGACGCAGATCACCGCCAGCAGGGTAATGATCAGGCCTTGCGGGGCCACCAGGGTCAGGCCCAGCAGGGCCGGGAGGATAATCAGCGTGCCAGTGTTGAATACCACCATGGCGAGCAAGAACAGGCGTGCAGGCCGGTAGCCTTTTTGCCAGTGGTAGGCCGAGACAAACAGCATGCTCAGGCCGGCCAGTGCCACCAGGGCATAGGTGATGATGTTCAGCGGCAGGGTGTTGACGAACAGCAGTAACAGGCCGCACAGGACGATCAGCAGGATATCGGCCATCAGCAGCTTGTTCAGCGGGTGCGGGCCCAGTGGCGCGAAGAAGCGATAGGCGAACATCAAGCCGCACGGCGCGGTCAGCAGCAACGCCATATAGGCGCCTGGCGTTTGCAGGGCGTGCCAGTTCGGCAGCCAGGGGCCCAGCAGGTTGAGCAGCAGCAACAGGCTGAGCAACAGCAGCACTTCGCAGGCCGCCAGCCACAGGCTGCTGCGCGAACGATGGTAGGCGTAGCGGGTAAGGTTGTGCAGGATCAGCATCAGCAGGCAGCCGAACAGCAGGCCATAGACCAGGGTCTGGGTCTGGTTGGCGGCAGCCATCACGGCCGGTTCCAGGGTCAGGTACGGCCGCAGTTCGTGCTCCGAGACCAGGCGCACATACACATCCAGGGGTTTCTGGCTCTGGGGCATGGGCAGCATGAAGTCGCTGCTCGGCAGCGGACGTTCAGCCTGGGGTTGGCGGGTGCCGGTATTCACTTGCTCGATCAGCGTGTCGCCGTCCAGCACATACAGGTTGAGGTGCGCCAGGTCCGGCGCGAATACGCGCAGCACTTGCTCGTGCTTGCCCGGTTGCAGCCTGAAACGTACCCACAGCGCGCCATTGGGCTCGGCGGCGGTGATCCGGTCCAGTTCGATGGGGCTAAATTGGTTGTTGTAGCGGGGGGAGCGAATGTCGCTCAGTTGCAGGTCGGCCTGTTCATCGAGTAATACGGCCCAGCCACTGCCTTGCGCGACGGCCTGGGCCGGCAACAGGCAGAGCAAGGTCAGCAGGCTGACAGTAAAAACTATGGCGATCCTGAGCCAGCGCACGGCGAAATCCCTTCGTAGGTTGATGCACGGGGTTAACTATGCGCGGGACCGCAATAGGACGGCAAGGGCCAAAGGCCCTTGCCTAGCCGAACGGATAGCTGGTTACTGATCTTCGCCGCGCTCACGGGCAATGGCACGGTAGCCGATGTCCTTGCGGTAGAAGCAGCCCTGCCAGTCGATCTTGGCGGCCAGCTTGTACGCTTGCTGCTGGGCGGCATCGACACTGGCGCCCATGGCCGTGGCGCAGAGTACACGGCCACCGGCGGTGACGACCTGGCCGTCCTTGAGCGCGGTACCGGCGTGGAACACCTTGCCTTCGAGTGTAGCGGCCGCATCCAGGCCCTGGATCACATCACCCTTGGCGTAGTCGGCAGGGTAACCACCGGCCGCCAGCACAATGCCAACGCTCGGACGTGGATCCCACTGTGCTTCAACCTTGTCCAGGGCCTGGGCCAGGGCGGCTTCCACCAGCAGCACCAGGCTCGACTGCAGGCGCAGCATCACCGGTTGGGTTTCCGGGTCGCCGAAGCGGCAGTTGAACTCGATGACTTTCGGGTTGCCGGCCTTGTCGATCATCAGGCCCGCGTACAGGAAGCCGGTGTAGACATTGCCTTCATCGGCCATGCCACGCACGGTCGGCCAGATCACCAGGTCCATCACGCGCTGGTGCACCTGGGCGGTGACCACCGGGGCAGGGGAGTAGGCACCCATGCCACCGGTGTTCGGGCCGGTATCGCCGTCGCCGACGCGCTTGTGGTCCTGGCTGGTAGCCATCGGCAAGACGTTCTTGCCGTCGACCATCACGATGAAGCTGGCTTCTTCGCCGTCGAGGAATTCTTCGATCACCACGCGCGAACCCGCGTCACCGAAGGCATTGCCGGCGAGCATGTCGCGCACGGCGTCTTCTGCTTCCTGCAGGGTCATCGCCACGATCACGCCTTTACCGGCGGCCAGGCCATCGGCCTTGATCACGATCGGTGCGCCTTTTTCACGCAGGTAAGCCAGGGCCGGCTCGATCTCGGTGAAGTTCTGGTAGTCGGCGGTCGGGATCTTGTGGCGAGCCAGGAAATCCTTGGTGAAGGCTTTCGAGCCTTCCAGCTGGGCCGCGCCCGCAGTCGGGCCGAAGCAGTCCAGGCCACGGCTGCGGAACAGGTCCACGACGCCCGCCACCAGCGGTACTTCCGGGCCGACGATGGTCAGCGACACGTTCTTTTGCGCAAAGTCGGCCAGTTGCTCAAGGGCCAATACGTCGATGGAGACGTTTTCGCACTTGGCTTCAATGGCGGTACCGGCGTTGCCGGGGGCCACGAATACTTTCTGCACGCGTGGGTCTTGGGCGACTTTCCAGGCCAGTGCGTGTTCACGGCCACCGCTGCCAATGATCAAAACATTCATTTCAAAAACCTCGAATTCTGTAGGCGCTGCAGGAGCGCTTTAAAATGTGGGAGCGGGCTTGCTCGCGAAAGCGGTGGATCTGTGAGGAATGTGTCGAGTGACACACCCCATTCGCGAGCAAGCCCGCTCCCACATAAGCCCCTCCCACATTTGGATCAGTGACGGAAGTGGCGCATGCCAGTGAAGACCATCGCGATACCGGCTTCATCAGCCGCGGCGATCACCTCGGCATCACGCATCGAACCGCCCGGTTGGATCACGGCAGTCACGCCCGCTTTTGCGGCGTTGTCCAGGCCATCACGGAACGGGAAGAATGCGTCGGAAGCCATCACCGAACCCACCACCTGCAAACCGGCGTGTTCAGCCTTGATCGCGGCGATACGCGCCGAGTTCACACGGCTCATCTGGCCCGCGCCGACACCGATGGTCTGGCGGTTCTTGGCGTAGACGATGGCGTTGGATTTAACGTACTTGGCCACTTTCCAGGCAAAGATCAGGTCGTTGATCTCTTGCTCGGTCGGCGCGCGCTTGGTCACAACTGTAAGGTCTTGGCTGCCGATCATCCCGATGTCGCGGCTCTGTACCAGCAAGCCGCCATTGACGCGCTTGTAGTCCCAGGCAGCGGCACGGTCAGCCGACCACTCGCCGCAGGCCAACAGACGCACATTGGCCTTGGCCGCCACGATGGCACGGGCCTCGCTGCTGACGCTTGGCGCGATGATCACTTCAACGAACTGACGCTCGACGATGGCCTTGGCGGTCTCGGCGTCCAGTTCGCGGTTGAACGCGATGATGCCGCCGAATGCCGATTCGGTATCGGTGGCGTAGGCCAGTTCGTAGGCCTGGCGGATCCCGCCTTCGGCGTCCGGGCTCACGGCCACGCCGCATGGGTTGGCGTGCTTGACGATCACGCAGGCCGGCTTGACGAAGCTCTTCACGCACTCCAGCGCGGCGTCGGTATCGGCCACGTTGTTGTAGGACAGCTCTTTGCCTTGCAGTTGGGTCGCGGTGGCGATGCCCACTTCGGCAGGCTTGGCTTCCACGTAGAACGCCGCGCTCTGGTGCGGGTTCTCGCCGTAGCGCATTTCCTGGGCCTTGATGAACTGGCTGTTGAAGGTGCGCGGGAACTGGCTGCGGCCTTCAGTGCTGAGGGTCTCGGCGGCCTGGTTCACGGTGCCCATGTAGTTGGCAATCATGCCGTCATAGGCGGCGGTGTGTTCGAAGGCCTTGAGCATCAGGTCGAAACGCTGGGCGTAGGTCAGGCCGCCGGCTTTCAGGCTTTCCAATACGTGGGCGTAGTCGCTGGCGTTGACCACGATGGCCACGTCTTTATGGTTCTTGGCTGCCGAGCGCACCATGGTCGGGCCGCCGATATCGATGTTTTCGATAGCGGTCGGCAGGTCGCAGCCTGGCTTGTTGATGGTGGCTTCGAACGGGTAGAGGTTAACGGCCACCAGGTCGATCGGCTTGATGCCGTGCTCGTTCATGATGGCGTCGTCGATACCGCGACGGCCGAGGATGCCGCCATGGATTTTCGGGTGCAGGGTCTTGACCCGACCGTCCATCATTTCTGCGAAACCGGTGTAGTCCGCGACTTCTACTGCGGCCACGCCGTTGTCCTGCAGCAGTTTGAAGGTCCCGCCCGTGGAGAGGATTTCCACACCCAGGGCTTCCAGCTCCCGGGCAAATTCGAGGATCCCGGTCTTGTCGGAAACACTGATCAAGGCGCGGCGGATCGGCAGGCGGGTAG
Organism: Pseudomonas sp. DTU12.1; assembly: GCF_009873475.1. NCBI lineage: Bacteria > Pseudomonadati > Pseudomonadota > Gammaproteobacteria > Pseudomonadales > Pseudomonadaceae > Pseudomonas > Pseudomonas sp. DTU12.1. The sequence goes on from NZ_CP045254.1 coordinate 889,658, forward strand.
TCTGGTCGGTCATCTCAATTTCCATCAAAAGCAAAGGAGTCAGCAAAAAAGGCGACCGGTTTTACGCGGGCGCCTTTCTGGTTTGATTGAATGCTTACAGCAAATCGTACTGTTTGAGCTTCTTGCGCAGGGTCCCACGGTTCAGGCCCAGCAGCTCACTGGCTTTGGTCTGGTTGCCCTTGACGTAGTTCATCACGCTTTCGAGCAAGGGCGCCTCGACTTCGGAGAGCACCAGGTTGTACACATCCGTGACGGCCGCGCCCTCAAGGTGGGCGAAATAATTGTGCAGCGCTTTCTCGACGCTCCCGCGAAGGGTCTGGCCTTCTTCGCTCGGCGTGTTGAGGTGCTGTTTCAAATTGACGTTGTCGCTCACGGGTGTTGTTCCACTCACTAAAGTCTCGGTCATCATCGTCATGCGGCCACCCCTTCTCCGTCCCCTGCTCTCAGGCTCTTGTCTCGTTCGGCAAAGAACTCACGAACGGCGGTGACCTGTGCTTGCGTTTCATCCAAACGATTGAACCCTGCGCGAAACTCTTTGGCGCCGGGCAGGGTTGCGAGATACCAACCCACATGCTTGCGAGCAATGCGCGCGCCCATCACGTCCCCATAGAAGGTGTGCAGGGCGGCCAGATGCTCTAGCAGAATACGTTCCACCTCGATCAGCCCCGGTGCCGGCATGATTTCGCCGGTACGCAGGAAGTGCTCGATCTCACGAAAGATCCATGGCCGCCCCTGGGCGGCCCGGCCGATCAACAGGCCATCGGCACCGGTTGCGTGCAGTACGCGCCGGGCTTTCTCGGCCGAGTCGATGTCGCCGTTGGCAAAGACCGGAATCGACACCGCCTGCTTGATCGCAGCGATGGTGTCGTATTCGGCTTCACCGGTATAAAGGTCAGCGCGGGTGCGGCCATGCACCGCCAATGCTGTAATGCCTGCCTGTTCGGCGATCTTCGCCACCGTCAGGCCGTTCTTGTTGTCCCGGTCCCAGCCGGTACGGATCTTCAGGGTGACCGGTACATCCACTGCGCCGACAACGGCCTGCAGGATCTCGGCCACCAGTTGCTCATCCTTCAACAGGGCGGAACCGGCGGCCTTGTTGCAGACCTTCTTGGCCGGGCAGCCCATGTTGATATCAATAATCTGTGCACCCAGCTCTACGTTGGCCCGGGCCGCATCCGCCAGCATTTGTGCATCACCACCGGCGATCTGTACCGAGCGGGGCTCGGGATCACCTTCGTGGATCATGCGCATCCGCGATTTGCGGGTGTTCCACAAGCTCATGTCGCTGGTGACCATTTCCGAGACTACAAGGCCCGCGCCCAAACGTTTGCACAGCTGACGAAAGGGCTGGTCGGTGACGCCCGCCATCGGGGCGAGAATCAAAGCGTTTGGCAATGTATATGGGCCGATGCGTACCGCCGACATAGGACTTCCCTGTTGTGGGGCCGGATCATTAGAGTTCGAAAAAGGGTTGGCATGATACCCGCTCTCGATGACTGGTTAAAGGCTGAATTGGATAAAATCTGAGCAGCTATTTTCTTATCGCCAGCGGTTTGGTCGTGGACGGGCAAGTCAATAACCTGCCGTCCGAACCTTGACGCGCGCGGCCAATCACTCGGGGGAGTGGAAACTGAGACTGTAGTTCACAGCTTTGTTGCCCGGGTCGAGAATGTCCAGGGCGATATGGATCGGGGTCTGGGATGGCATCTCGGTCTGGCCGGCCAACTCACCGCTGAGGTACTCGGCGGGCTTGAAGCGCCGGCTGGCGATCATCCGGCCATTGAGGTCGGCAAAGCGCAGCTCCAGCAGCGGGAACGGCTGGGAGAAGGTGGCGCGGTTGTAGATGATCGCATCCACCACCAGCGCGCCGGCGAACTCGGGATGGCTGCGCACCACCAGGTTACTGCTCTTGATATGCGCGATATCGACCCGCGACGGCACGGTGCAGCCCAGTTTCGGGCACAGCTCCTGGAACCACGGCCGGTATTTGTCCTGGCGGGCCAGCTCGTCGAACTGGTAGGCGATGTACTGTCCGGCGAGCGCAGCGGCGGCCAGCAGCACCATGGCCAGCCAGAACAGGCGGCGGCCCCAGCCAGCGGGGCGTTTGCCGGTGTAGAGGTGCAGCGGGTCGTCTTCCAGGTCCTGCAGCATCTCGTCATGGGCATTGGAGGCGGTGCGGGAGCGCTTGCGGCGCGGTTCAGGCTCAGGCTCGTCCGGTTCGCTGCCGAGCGTTGGCTCGGGCGGGTCGAGGGCGTCGGCGGTATGCAGCGCCGTTGGCTCGTCGTCCACCTCGTGAAGGTCGAAGGACATCGAAGGCTCGGTGCGCAGGGGTTTGCCCGTGGGTACTGGGGCCGGCTCGACGGCTTCCTCGGCGTGGGCGATTGTCGCAGCCCGTTCGTCTGGTGGATCGCTGAACAGGCTGGCGGCCCATTGTTCTTCTTCGGCCTTGGCGGTGTCGCGGCTGGCGCTCATCGACTCGTCTTTTTGCCGGCGGTCGGCGCTGGCTTGGCGCCGTTCGCTGCCCTGGGGCTGAGTGTGCTGGATCTCCCGGCGCTCCAGCTTGGCCAGTTCCTCGTCCAGGTCCAGGTTATCCAGGTCCAGCTCTTCGGCGCTCCATTGCTTCTGGCTGATGGCGCGCGGCGCAGCTTCGGCGCTTGGCGCCTCAGGTGCGTGGGCACGCTGCTCCAGCAACTGGCGGGCAGCATTGAACACTTGCAGGCAAGAGCCACAGCGAACCACGCCACGGGCCACGCTCAGTTGAGCATGGCTGACGCGGAAACGGGTTTGGCAATGCGGGCACTGAGTGACGAAACTGTCGGTCATGCGGCCATCCGATTCATGCAGGCGCTCATTCTAGCGCCGACGACCGCTGATGCGTACCCAGCCATCGCGGTTGGCGATGGGGTCCAGGTCAAAGTCCTGGGCATAGGCGGCGGCGACTTCTTCACCCTGCTCGGCGAGGATCCCCGACAGCGCCAGGCGCCCGCCAGGCTTGACCAGGCTCGACAGTTGCGGGGCCAGCGAGACCAGCGGCCCGGCAAGGATATTGGCGACCAACACGTCGGCCTGTACCTGGGGCAACTGCTCCGGTAGGTACAGTGGGAATTTGTCTTCAGGGATGTTGTTGCGCCCGGCGTTATCGCGGGAAGCTTCCAGGGCCTGCACGTCGATATCGGTGCCGACCGCTTCCTTGGCGCCCAGCAGCAGCGCGGCGATGGCCAGGATCCCCGAACCGCAGCCGAAGTCCAGCACGTTGCAACCGTGCAAGTCCTGGCCGTCGAGCCATTCCAGGCACAGGGCGGTGGTCGGGTGGGTGCCGGTGCCGAATGCCAGGCCCGGGTCCAGCAGCAGGTTGACGGCCTCAGGCTCCGGGGCGGCATGCCAGCTGGGTACGATCCACAGGCGCTGGCCGAAACGCATGGGTTGGAAGTTGTCCATCCAGCTGCGTTCCCAGTCCTGGTCTTCGATCACTTCACTGTGGTGCTCGGGCAACGGGCCGCCGGTCAGCAGTTCCATATGGGCAAAGACGCTGGCGGCGTCGGTGCCATCTTCGAACAGGGCCAGCAGGTGGGTGTGGGACCACAGCGGCGTGGTGTTCAGCTCAGGCTCGAAAATCGGCTGGTCTTCGGCGTCCATGAAGGTCACCGACACGGCGCCCACTTCGAGGAACGCGTCTTCATAGGTTTCGGCTTGTTCTGGGCTGATGGCGAGACGGACTTGCAGCCAAGGCATGGCGGGCACCTTTGAAAAAATGAGTGTGCAGCGGGGTGGGGCTGCGAAAGGGCGCAAGTTTACGCGAGAGCAGGCCAGAAGACGACAGTGCCGACGATATGCGCTGCAGCGGGTGTACATGGAGCAAAATGTGGGAGCGGGCTTGCTCGCGAATGCGGTGGGGCAGTGATGGACATGGTCACTGATACACCGCATTCGCGAGCAAGCCCGCTCCCACATTTGGATTGTGTGCATCCATAAACAACAAAACCGCCCGAAGGCGGTTTTGTGAGTGGAGCACAAACTTACTGGTTGGCCAGCTTGTGTTCCAGGTAGTGAATGTTCACACCACCTTCGCAGAAGCCTTCATCGCGAACCAGATCCCGATGCAGTGGGATGTTGGTCTTGATGCCGTCGACCACGATTTCGTCCAGGGCGTTGCGCATACGGGCCATGGCCTCGTCGCGGGTGGCGCCCCAGGTGATCAGCTTGCCGATCAACGAGTCGTAGTTGGACGGAACCTTGTAGCCGCTGTACAGGTGCGAATCCACACGCACGCCGTTGCCGCCTGGCGCATGGAAATGCTTGACCAGGCCAGGGCTTGGGATAAAGGTTTTCGGGTCTTCGGCGTTGATCCGGCACTCCAGGGAGTGGCCGTGCATCTTCACGTCGTCCTGGGTGATGGACAGCACGTTGCCAGCGGCGATGCTCAGCATCTCCTTGACGATGTCGATACCGGTGACCATCTCCGAAACCGGATGCTCTACCTGCACGCGAGTGTTCATCTCGATGAAGTAGAAGCGGCCGTTCTCGTAGAGGAACTCGAAAGTCCCGGCGCCACGGTAGTTGATATCGATGCAAGCCTTGACGCAGCGTGCCAGGACTTCCTGACGCGCCTTTTCATCCAGGCCCGGCGCCGGAGCTTCTTCCAGGACCTTCTGGTGACGACGTTGCAGCGAGCAATCGCGGTCGCCCAGGTGGATGGCGTGGCCCTGGCCGTCGGACAGTACCTGGACTTCCACGTGACGTGGGTTGGTCAGGTATTTTTCCAGGTAGACCATCGGGTTGCCGAACCAGGCGCCCGCTTCCGAGCGAGTCTGCTTGGCTGCTTCGATCAGGTCTTCTTCCTTGTGCACCACGCGCATGCCGCGACCACCACCGCCGCCGGCGGCCTTGATGATCACCGGGTAACCGACTTCACGACCAATGCGCAGAGCGGTTTCCTCGTCTTCCGGCAGCGGGCCGTCGGAGCCTGGAACGGTTGGCACGCCGGCTGCGATCATGGCGTCCTTGGCCGAAACCTTGTCGCCCATCAGGCGAATGGTCTCGGCTTTCGGGCCGATGAAGGCAAAGCCGGATTTTTCCACCTGTTCGGCGAAGTCGGCGTTTTCCGCGAGGAAGCCGTAGCCAGGGTGGATGCCATCAGCGCCGGTCACTTCAGCCGCGGCGATGATGTTCGAGACCTTCAGGTACGAGTTCGTGGCCAGTGGCGGGCCGATGCAGATGCTTTCGTCCGCCAGTTTCACGTGCATCAATTCGGTATCGGCCGTCGAGTAAACAGCGACGGTCTTGATGCCCTCTTCCTTACAGGCGCGCAGGATACGCAGCGCGATCTCGCCGCGGTTGGCGATCAGGACTTTTTGCAGTTTCTTCGCAGGTTTCAACATCGAAGGCGCTCCGCGGTTCAAACGATGGTGAACAGCGGCTGGTCGTACTCAACCGGCTGACCGTTTTCTACCAGGATGGATTCGATGACGCCGGCTTTTTCGGCCGTGATGTGGTTCATCATTTTCATCGCTTCCACGATGCAGATGGTGTCGCCCACTTTCACAGTCTTGCCCACTTCAACGAAGGCTGGCGAGGTCGGTGCCGGGGTGCGGTAGAACGTACCGACCATTGGCGACTTGACCACGAAGCCATTCAGTACAGGAGCGGCCGGGGCAGCAGGCGCGGCGGCAGCGGCTGGCGCGGCAGCAGGTGCAGCGGCTGGAGCCGGTGCTTGCATCTGCGGCGCGTAGAACTGTTGGGCCGGGGTCTTGCTGTGACGGCTGATCCGTACGGACTCTTCGCCTTCCTTGATTTCCAGCTCGTCGATACCGGATTCTTCCAGCAGTTCGATCAGTTTCTTAACTTTACGGATATCCATGAATCATCAACTCCCAAGGGTCGGTCAGGGGCGTTTAGCCTGTTCTTCAACTTGTTCCAGGGCGGCCTCCAGGGCCAGTCGGTAACCGCTGGCGCCAAGGCCGCAGATCACTCCTACCGCTACGTCGGAGAAGTAAGAGTGATGGCGGAAAGCTTCGCGTTTATGCACGTTCGATAAATGCACTTCGATGAATGGGATGCTCACCGCCAGCAGCGCGTCACGTAATGCAACGCTTGTGTGCGTAAAAGCGGCGGGATTGATCAGGATGAAGTCCACGCCTTCGCTGCGCGCGGCGTGAATGCGATCAATCAATTCATACTCGGCATTGCTTTGCAGGTAGAGCAGATGGTGGCCGGCTTCACGGGCCCGTCGTTCCAGATCGAGGTTGATCTGTTCGAGGGTCACTGCACCGTATACACCCGGCTCGCGGGTGCCGAGCAGGTTCAGGTTGGGTCCGTGCAGAACCAGTAAGGTCGCCATCGGCTGTTCCTTGTTATTGGAGGTGGGTACGTCAGAACCCGGCGACTATGCCGCAAAGCCTTTGTGACTGTCCAGTTCTCTGCAATAGCCAGCACGATTAGCGAGGATTGCGCAAAGTATGTGACCGAGGCGCACGATCCGGTCATTGGTAATACGGTCTAGAAAGCAATGAAGATCGACTGTGGGAGCTGGCTTGCCTGCGATAGCGGTGGATCAGTAGCCGATTAGTCGCCTGGCACACCGCTATCGCAGGCAAGCCAGCTCCCACATTTGATCTTCATGGGGCGGGAGATGGCGTTAGACGCGGAAGGCCTGCACGGCCGTATTAAGCTGCCCGCCGAGCACCAACAAATGCTCGCCCTGGCTGCGGCCCTGGCCAATGCGCAGCAGGTTGTCCTCGCCCAACTGGTGGATGCGTTCGCTGTTATCACGGATCTCACTGACGGCGCCGCTCTGCTGCGCCGTGACATCGGCAATGCGGATGGCCGTGTCGGAAATGGTCTGGATCGCGTTGACGATTTCGTCCAGCGCGCCGTCGGCGGCCTGGGCTTGTTGAGCGGTGGCTTCGGCATGTTCGACCTGGGCGCGCATGCCCTCCACCGACTGCCTTGCTGCGGTCTGCAGGCCGGCGATCAGGGTCTGGATTTCGGCGGTGGCGCCTGCGGTGCGCTGGGCCAGGGAACGCACTTCGTCGGCGACCACGGCAAACCCGCGGCCGGCCTCACCGGCGCGGGCGGCTTCGATGGCGGCATTGAGCGCCAGCAGGTTGGTCTGGTCGGCAATCGAGCGGATCACCGTCAGCACGCTGCCAATGGTGGCGGACTCTTCGGCGAGTTTTTCGATCATTTGCGCATTGTCCTGCACCTCGCCCACCAGTGCGTGCAGGCCGGTCAGGCTCAAGCCGATCACCCGTTGGCCATGCTCCACGGCGTCGCCGGCGCTGCGGCTGGCCCCGGCGGCCTGGCTGGCGTCGCCGGCGACCTGCTGGATCGTGGCTTCCAGTTCGCCCAACGAATCGCGGATTTGCGCAGTGTCCCCGGCCTGGCGTTCGGCGCCGTCATGCAGGCCGCCGCTCAGTTCGGCCAGGGCGCGGCTGCTACCGGCCACTTCCTCTGCGTTGGCGCGGATAGTGCCCACCAGGTTCACCAGGTAAGCGCGCAGGCGATTGAGCGAGGCTTCAATATCATGCAGTTCGCGGTTGGTCGCACCCAGGGCGATCGGTTGGCTGAAATCGCCCTCGGCCCAGGTCGACAGGGCCGGCGCCAGGCTGGTGAGCACTCGCGCCAGGCGTCGTTGCAGGGTGTCGATGAGCAGGGCGATCAACAGGATCAGGCCAATCATCACGCCTTGGATCACCCGCACCTCGCCCTGGATCTTGCCGTGCTGGGCACGCACCTCGGGCTCCAGCGCGGCGATGGCTTGCTGCACGGTGTCGATTTTCAGGTGCGTGGCAGCGGCCAGTTCTGCGCGCTTATGGATTTGCTCACGGGTCCGCGCAAGCTCTGCCGGGTAGCGTGTGAGCAGGCTGTTGAGTTCGCGTTTGAGATTGACGCCGGTGTCTTCGGCGGTGGTGGTTTCGCTGCTTTCCAGGCCCATCAACGCAGAAAAGTCATCGCTGTTGGAGGCACTGCTGGCAGTCACGCCCAGTAGTGGCAGTTGCTCAAGCAGGTCAGCCTGGCTGCGGATATTGGTCAGTTCACGTTCCACGTCGGCGGCCAATTCACTGCGCCCGCTGCTCACCAGTTTGTCCCGCGCCAGGGACAGCTTGGCCAGGTGCTGCGAGGCGGCCAGCAGCGGCGGCAGATAACGCCCTGCATCGGCTGAGTTGACGCCCATGGCGTACTGGCTCAGTTGCTCCAGGTTGGCCCCCAGTTCCCGCTCGGCTTGCAGCAGCAAGGCTTGTGGGTCGCCGGCCAGTTTGCCGGCGGCCAGCAGGTCGGTCTTGCTGAAGCCATCGAGGTCGAGCAGGCCGGGCCGCAGTTTTTCGGTCAGCTCAGGCGGCAATTGATCCAGGTGCAGCAACAGGTTTTCCAGGCTCTGGCCGGCCGCGCTCAGGCGCAAGGCGTCGCCGCTGGCCAGATAGTCGTCGATATTGCGCGCGGTCTGGTTCTGGAACGCCTGGGACAGGCCCAGATAACGCTCCATCAATAGATAAGGGCGTTCGAGGGCCCGTTGCGACCACCAGAGCGTAGCGCCCAGGGCCAGGCAAACGGCGACCAGCAGAAGGGTGTTCAGATTCGTCAGCAGCTTCAGGCGCATGCGTGGTTTCAACCAACGGCAGAAGGAGTAAGTGCCTGAAGTTATTGCGTTTTCGTTACAGGGTTATGACGGACTGAGTGGAATCTGGTGAAAAAGTGGCACTTTGCCTTGATTCACCCGAAGCATGCACCCGATTACGCCCGGCGTCCTTGGCGCGGTACAGCGCTTCATCGGCCTGGGCCGCCATCATCAGGCTGTCGGAGCCGTCGCATAGCTGCACCACGCCGGCGCTGAAGGTGCACCATAAATCCTGGGGCTGGGCCGGGTAATGGATTTCGGCAAAGCGCCCACGGATTTCGTCGAGCACCTTGCAGGCGGCGTCCAGGTCGGTGTCGGGCATGACAATGGCAAATTCTTCGCCGCCGTACCGGCCGATATAGTCGGTCTTGCGCAGGCGCTGCTTGAGAAACAGCGCCAGGCTTTTGATCACGCGGTCGCCCATGGGGTGGCCGTGGCTGTCGTTGACCCGCTTGAAGTGGTCAATGTCGAGCATGGCAAAGCTCAGCGGCTTGTTCTCGCGGCGCGAGCGGAAGCTGCAGTCTTCCAGCAGTTGCAGGATATGGGTGTGGTTGTACAGGCCGGTCAGGCTGTCGCGCACCATCCGCGCCTTGAGATGACGGGCGCGGGCCGCGCGGTTGCGCACGGTGGTGATCAGGTGGCGCGGCTTGATCGGCTTGGTGAGGAAGTCGTCGCCGCCTTCGCTCATGGCGTCCAGCTGTTTATCCAGGTCGTCTTCGGCCGACAGGTAAATGATCGGCACGCTGACATAGCGGTCGTTGTGGCGAATCACCTTGGCCAGCTCGGTGCCGGTGCAGGCTGGCATGTACATGTCGAGGATGATCAGGTCGGGCTGGAAATCCGCAAGCTCAGCCATGGCCTGGATCGGTTCGATCAAGGTGCGGGTGACGATCCCGGCGCTGTTGAGCAAGCGTTCGGTGTGCATCGCCTGGGCGCGGGAGTCGTCAATGATCAGCACTTTATAAGGTTCGTACTGGGCGACGCAGGTCAGGACTTCGATTTTTTCCAGCAGGCTGGAGGCTTCCAGGGTGCCGGTGAGAAACTCCTGGCCCCCAGCGCGCACGGCGGCCAGGCGGGTGGGGGTGTCGGTTTCGTGCAGGCTGAAGAACAGCAGCGGCAGTTTCTGCTCCAGGCCTTCCTGGGCTTCGGCGGCCAGCTTCAGGCCCAGGCCGGTGCCGCAGAAGTCCACGTCCATCACAATCGCAGCCGGCAGGCGTTCGGCCATGGACGAACGGAAGGCCGCCACGCTGTCCAGGGACTGCGCGCTCAAGCCAAAGAATTCCAGTTGCTTGGCCAGGCGCTCGGCGCGGTCGTGATCGGCCAGCATCACGTAGATGGGCTTGCGCATCGGCGGCAGGAAGGTCTGGTCCAACTGATCGCCCTGGCGCAGGCCGGTACGGGACAGGCGCTGCATCAAGCGGTTGAGGTCGGTGATCAGGTTGCTGCTCAGGCGGCCGCGGTTTTCATCCACGGCTTTAAGCGACTCGATGATGTGCCGGGCCAGTTGGCCATGCTCGGGTTGCTCAAAGCGCTCGGCAAAACGCAGCAGGCGCAGATTGGCCTCGCTGAGCTCGTTCAATTCGGCGTTCGACCATTCGCTGCGCTGCAAACGCTGCCAGATCTCAAGAATTTGACGCGCCTGATGAATTACCCGCTGGGCAAAGTGGTGCTTGAGACGCTCACGGCTGGGGTCTTCTGGCTCGGTCATATCCTGACTACTAGGTAAGGGTGCATGCTGAGGTCGACTGGTGGCTCTATGCTAGCACCTCTTTTCATTCGCACGAGTGTCATACGTCAATTAACTGCAACGTCCAGATGATTCATTTGCTGACTGTTGGGTCGCGTAGGCGCATCAGCGCCCATCCTTTATAGTTGAGTGCCAGCTTTACGCCACCTTGATTAAAAGCCCCGCACAGACGGGCACGATGGGGTAGGGTTGTGGTCGTAGCTATTGAACTCAAGTGACTGAAAGGATATCCGCCATGCTGGACTGGAAAAACCGTGCAGGCAGCGCCCCAGGCCCAAGCCCTGCGCCCAAGTCGGCCTCCCGCAGCTATTTTCGCAATTTGCTGATGAGTCGTGCCCTGCTGACCCTGGTTGTAATTTACCTGTTGGTCACCGGTGGCCTGGGTTGGTATTGGAGCCAGGAGCCGGCGCTGTTCCCGGTCCAGCAAAACGCGCAAATTGCCGCCGAAAAAGACGGCAAGCAAATGGTGATCGGCTTTACCACCGTCGAAACCGTCAAGACCGTGGTGGGCACCCTGCTGAACAAGCCGGGTGGCTATATCTCCAACGACCGCTTCCCGCCTGGGCTGTGGATGGACAATATGCCCAGCTGGGAATATGGCGTGCTGGTGCAGGTGCGTGACCTGACCCGCGCCCTGCGCAAGGATTTCGCCCGCTCGCAATCGCAATCGGCCGAAGACGCCGACCTGGCCAAGGCCGAGCCGCGCTTCAACTTCGATAACAAGAGCTGGGTGCTGCCTTCCAGTGAATCGGAGTACCAGGAAGGCATCAACTCCCTGAACCGCTACCAGGCGCGCCTGTCCGACCCCAACCAGAAAGGCGCCCTGTTCTATGCGCGTGCCGACAACCTGAACAACTGGCTGGGCGACGTCGCCACTCGCCTGGGTTCGTTGTCGCAGCGCTTGTCGGCCAGTGTGGGCCGGGTCAAGCTCAACACCGCGTTGAAAACCGAAGCGCTGGCGCCGGGCGAAGTGCCGCAGGTCGATGAAGAAGTGGTGGAAACCCCATGGATGCAGATCGACAACGTGTTCTATGAAGCCCGTGGCCAGGCGTGGGCCCTGTCCCACCTGTTGCGCGCCATCGAAGTCGACTTTGCCGACGTACTGGCCAAGAAAAACGCCACCGTCAGCGTACGCCAGATCATTCGTGAGCTGGAGGCGTCGCAGGAAACCCTGTGGAGCCCGATGATCCTCAACGGCAGCGGCTATGGCGTATTGGCCAACCACTCGTTGGTGATGGCCAACTACATCTCCCGCGCCAACGCCGCGGTGATCGACTTGCGTCAACTGCTGAACCAGGGTTGAGTCGTGGTCGATAGCGCCAAGGAGGTCGCGCACCGCGCGGCCTCGGATGCCGAACATATCGCCTGGGTCGACGAGCAGGACAACCTGCTCGGCGCCCTGGTGCGCGCCGACCTGCGTGAACGCGGTCTGATCGGCCGCGGCACCTACATCATGCTATTCAACTCAAAGGGCGAGTTGTGCGTGCACCGGCGCACCCTGAGCAAAGCCATCTATCCCGGTTACTGGGACGTGGCGGCAGGCGGGATGGTGGCGGCTGGCGAAACCTATGAGCAGTCGGCAGCCCGTGAGCTGGAAGAAGAGTTGGGCGTCAGTGGTGTTGAATTGACCGCCCACGACCACTTTTTTTTCGAGGATACGGGCAACCGGCTCTGGTGCTCGGCGTTCTCGGCGGTCTGGGATGGGCCGCTGCAGCTGCAGCCCGAAGAGGTGCTGGAAGCGCGCTTTATGAGTGTCGAGGCGGTGCTTGAGGATATCGAGCGAAAGCCCTATTGCCCCGACTCCCTGGCCGCATTAAAACGCTATCTGGCCGCGCGTCGCTAAAGTTGCATAAATTGGCGCCATTTGGCTCTTAGCAATCAGGCTTTTTGCCGTTACACTGCGCGACTTTTCAAGCCGAACCGCCACCGCGTCTCCCCGGCCCCTGTAGGAGCGAGCTTGCTCGCGAAAAACCCAATGTCACCGCGTGCTGCCTGAATGCCCGCGTTATCGTTGACGATTTTCGCGAGCACGCTCGCTCCTACAGGGGCGGGGAGGGCTGAGCGGTTCGGTAGCGCTGCCCCTGCCTGAGTGGGGCTTCGCGGTCAGCCGCCCATTGCGGGCACTGACCAGTCTTCATCCTCCCAAGAGGATTGCCGGTGGCCAAAAAAGCCGCATCCTTCGCCGCCCTTGGTGGCCTGGTGTTTTCCACCGACGCAGGTCGGCATTGCCCGGACTGTCGCCAGCCCGTGGACGCCTGTACCTGCAAACAGACCCTGATTCCCGAAGGTGACGGCATTGCCCGCGTGCGCCGCGAGAGCAAGGGCCGTGGCGGCAAGACGGTGACCACCATCACCGGCGTGCCCCTGGCCGCCGAGCCACTCAAGGAGTTGGCCACCGTGCTGAAGAAGCGCTGCGGCACCGGTGGTGCCCTGAAAGACGGGATCATCGAAATCCAGGGCGATCACGTCGAGTTGCTGTTGGCCGAGTTGATCAAGCTCGGATACAAGGCGAAGAAATCCGGCGGCTAGCAGCCTCTGTGAAACCCGCACCGACGAGCGCGCTCGTCGTCTCCATGGTTTCACAGAGCCTGTTCCTGACCGGTGTCTAAACTCTGTCCTGCAAGTGGGGTCTACCCCTCTCACAGGCAAATCGTCATTTTCACTCTTTAGACTGCGCCAGCCTCTGACTTGGGTGGCGCTCTTCGACTTTATATAGGGGACTTCGATGTCCGTACGACGCACACGCAAAGACGATGGCAGCCAATGGACAGTTGCGGACAGCCGCAGTGTTTACGGGATTCGCCATTGGGGGGCCGGATATTTCGCGATCAATGATGCCGGTCGCGTTGAAGTCCGTCCGAACGGCCCGAACAGCTCGCCCATCGATTTGTACGAGCAAGTGGACGAGCTGCGCAAAAGCGGCCTGTCCCTGCCATTGCTGGTGCGCTTCCCGGATATCCTGCAAGACCGCGTGCGCCAGCTGACCGGTGCCTTCGACGCGAACATCGAGCGCCTGGAATACCAGAGCAAATACACCGCGCTGTACCCGATCAAGGTCAACCAGCAGGAAGCGGTGATCGAGAACATCATCGCCACCCAGGACGTGTCCATCGGCCTGGAAGCCGGCTCCAAGCCCGAGCTGCTGGCCGTGCTGGCCCTGGCACCGAAGGGCGGCACCATCGTCTGCAACGGTTACAAAGACCGTGAGTTCATCCGCCTGGCGCTGATGGGCCAGAAGCTGGGCCACAACGTGTTCATCGTGATCGAGAAAGAGTCCGAAGTGGGCCTGGTCATCGAAGAAGCCGCCAACCTCAAGGTCAAGCCACAGGTCGGCCTGCGGGTGCGCCTGTCGTCCCTGGCGTCGAGCAAATGGGCAGACACCGGTGGCGAGAAGTCCAAGTTCGGCCTGTCGGCGGCGCAACTGCTGTCGGTGGTCGAGCGCTTCCGCGGCGCTGGCCTGGACCAGGGCATCCGCCTGCTGCACTTTCATATGGGCTCGCAGATCGCCAACCTGGCGGACTACCAGCACGGGTTCAAGGAAGCCATCCGTTACTACGGCGAGCTGCGCAACCTCGGCCTGCCGGTGGACCACATCGACGTCGGTGGCGGCCTGGGCGTGGACTACGACGGTACCCACTCGCGCAACGCCAGCTCGATCAACTACGACATGGACGACTACGCCGGCGTGGTGGTGGGCATGCTCAAGGAATTCTGCGATGCGCAGAACCTGCCGCACCCCAACATCTTCTCCGAGAGCGGCCGCTCCCTGACTGCCCACCACGCCATGCTTGTGGTGCAGGTGACCGACGTCGAGAAACACAACGACGACGTGCCGGTGATCGAGAACAAGGAAAGCCTGCCCGAAACCGTGCAATGGCTGGTCGACCTGCTGGGCCCGACCGACATTGAAATGGTCACCGAAACCTACTGGCGCGCCACCCACTACATGAGCGACGTGGCCGCCCAGTACGCCGACGGCAAGCTGACCCTCGCGGAAAAAGCCCTGGCCGAACAGTGCTACTTCGCCGTGTGCCGTCGCCTGCACAACTCGCTCAAGGCCCGTCAGCGCTCGCACCGCCAGGTGCTGGACGAACTCAACGACAAGCTGGCCGACAAGTACATCTGCAACTTCTCGGTATTCCAGAGCCTGCCGGACACCTGGGCCATCGGCCAGGTCCTGCCGATCCTGCCGCTGCACCGCCTCGACGAAGAGCCGCTGCGCCGTGCGGTGCTGCAGGACCTGACCTGCGACTCCGACGGCAAGATCAAGCAATACGTCGACGAGCAAAGCATCGAGACCAGCCTGCCGGTACATGGCTTGAACGAAGGCGAAGACTACCTGCTGGGGATCTTCCTGGTGGGCGCCTACCAGGAAATCCTCGGGGACATGCACAACCTGTTCGGTGACACCGACTCGGTGAACATCTACCAGCGTGACGATGGCACGGTGTACAGCGCCGGGATCGAGACCCACGACACCATCGAAGACATGCTGCGCTACGTGCACTTGTCGCCGGAGGAGTTGATGACCCACTACCGTGACAAGTGCGCCAGCGCGAAGATCACGGCTGCCGAGCGCACCCAGTTCCTGGATGCGCTGCGCCTGGGCCTGACCCGCTCGTCCTACCTGTCCTCCTAAGACCGGCAGGCAGCGATCCAAACGGTGGGAGCCCGCTTGTGTAGGAGCGGGCTTGCCCGCGAAAGCAGTGGATCAGTCAATACAGGTGCTGACTGATCTGCCGTAATCGCGGCATAGGTATCTACACAACTTTCAGAAACTGACGAACTCTCCTGTGGCGAGCGGGCTTGCCCCGCGCTGGGCTGCGAAGCAGCCCCAAAACCAGCCCCAAAACCAGCCGCTGCGGTGTATCTGGTACAACGCATTCGGCTTATTGGGGCTGCTTCGCAGCCCAGCGCGGGGCAAGCCCGCTCGCCACAACTGCGCTATCTGCCTGGATCTAGGCGTTGCGGCAAAGTTGTGTAGATACCTAGGCTCATCGCGGGCAAGCCCACTCCCACACTAGTTGGCGCCCAGCCAAAGCCCTTGCCGATTCAGCCGCCAGGCAATCGCCCACAACGTCAAACTGCGCACCGCCATGAACAGCAGGAACGTTATCCACAGCCCGTGGTTACCCAACCCCTGCAACGCCCAGGCAACTGGCAGCATCATCAGCACCGTCAGCAACATGCCATTGCGCATCTCCCGCGCGCGGGTCGCGCCAATAAACAAACCATCCAGCAGATAACTCCACACCGCAATCAACGGCAGTACCGCCAGGTACGGCAGGTAGATATCGGCGGTTGTGCGCACGCTGGGGATATCGGTTTGCATGGCGATAAACAAGTGGCCGGCGAAGGTGAACAGCAGCACAAAGCCGAGGCTGGCGATCAGCGACCAGCCGCAGGCGACTACCAGCGAGCGGCGCAATGCCTGGCGATCATGGGCGCCGATGGCGTGGCCGCAGAGTGCTTCCACTGCGTGGGCGAGGCCGTCCAGCGCATGGGCCGTCAACAAGAGCCCGTTGAGCAGCAGGGCATTGGCCGCGACCGTGGCATCGCCCAGCCGAGCGCCTTGCACCGTGATCATGAAAAACACCGATTGCAGCGCCAGGCTGCGAATGAAAATGTCGCGGTTGACCGCCAGCAGCGCGCGCCAGCTTTGCCAGACCTTGAGCGCCGCCCAGGCAATATGCCCGGGGTAGGCGCGCAGGGCTTTTTGCGTAAGGGCCAGGCCGAGCAGGGCGCCGGTCCATTCGGCAATCACCGAGGCCCGCGCCGAACCGGCCACGCCCCAGTCCAGGCCCAGTACAAACCACAGGTTCAGGGCGATATTCACCAGGTTGGTGGTCAAAAGAATCGCCAGCGGCGCCCGGGCGTTTTGCGTGCCGAGGAACCAGCCCACCAGCGCATAAGTGGCCAACGCCGCAGGTAACCCGAACAGGCGGGTGTGGAAAAACTCGCGGGTCAGTTGATTCAACTCGGCCGAAGGCTGCATCCATTCCAGCGCCAGATGGCTCAGGGGAATGCCCACCGTGCCCAGCACCATGGCCAACCCCAGCGCCAACAGCAGGCCTTGCAACAGGATTTGCCGCAGCGCCGCGCCATCATTGCGCCCGGCCGCCTGGGCGGCGAACCCGGTGGTGCCCATGCGCAGAAACCCCATGGCCCAGGCCAGGAAGGTATACAGACTGGCCCCCACGGCCACCGCGCCCAACTGGTGCGCGTGGGGCAGGTGGCCGATGACCATGCTGTCCACCAAGGCCACCAGCGGCACCGAGATATTCGACAGAATCATCGGCGCGGCCAGGGCCCAGACACGGCGATGGGTGGGGCGGTGACGCCAGTCGGTGATTAAGGTGGACATTCGGGCTCCTTGGGGGAGCGGCATTGTAACTGGCCCTCAACAGCGGCGCAGATCCAAATGTGGGAGCGGGCTTGCTCGCGAATGCGGTGGGTCAGTCAACCTATATATTGGCTGATCCACCGCATTCGCGAGCAAGCCCGCTCCCACAGGGGGGGTTCTACGCTTTTGAGGTAGTTGAGAACCAAACCGCCCTCCGTCGGTCAATGTGAGCAGCGCCACAGCCACTTGGCTGGCACTGATATATAGTTCACCCCTCAGACACCCCGACAACGAGTGCCCCATGCTTAACAAAGGATTGTTCCTGGCCTGTGCGCTGGCCCTGCTGAGCGCCTGCGATTCTTCCGATAAACCGGCTGCACCCACTGCCCCTGCGGCGGCGGTGACGGCGCCAAAGCCGGCCAAGGCCGCGGTGGATGTGGCGACGCTCAAGCAGCGTTATGCCGGCCGTGAGTTAAGCGTGGTGGACGTGTCTGAGGTGCAACTGGATGGCGCCAGCACCTTGTCGGTGAGTTTTTCAATCCCGCTGGATCCCGAGCAGAAGTTCGCCGACAAACTGCACCTGGTGGACAGCAAGTCCGGCAAGGTCGACGGTGCCTGGGAGCTTTCCGACAACCTGATGGAATTGCGCCTGCGTCACCTGGAGCCCCAGCGCAAGCTGGTGCTGACCGTGGACGCCGGGCTGCGTGGGGTCAACGACGCCAAGCTCGCCGCTGAATACACGGCACGCCTGGAAACCCGCGACCTGCAAGCCACCGTCGGCTTCGCCAGCCGTGGCACCCTGTTGCCCACTCGTCTGGCCGAAGGCCTGCCGGTGATCGCGTTGAATGTCGACAAGATCGACGTCGAATTCTTCCGCATCAAACCCGAATCGCTGCCGGCGTTCCTCGCCCAGTGGGGCCGCAATACCAGCCTGCAAAGCTACGAATCCCGTGAACTGTTGCCCATGGCCGACCTGGTCTACGGCGGCCGCTTCGACCTCAATCCTGCGCGCAATACCCGCGAAACCCTGTTGTTGCCCATCGCCGGTCTCAAACAGTTGCAACAGCCGGGCGTGTACCTGGCGGTGATGCGTGCTTCGGGCACCTACAACTATTCCCAACCGGCCACGTTGTTCACCCTCAGTGATATCGGCCTGTCGGTACACCGTTACGCCAACCGCCTGGATGTGTTCACCCAGGCGCTGGAGGGCGGCAAGGCGCTGGATGGCGTCGAGCTGGAAATCCTCGATGCCGAAGGCCGCGTGTTGGGCCAGGGCAAGACCGAGAAGGGCGGCCACGCTGAACTGCCGCTGCCGAAAAAGGCCCAGGTATTGCTCGCCAAACAGGGCGAGCAGACCAGCCTGTTGCGCCTCGACAGCGCAGCCCTGGACCTGGCCGAGTTCGATATCGGCGGCCAGCCCGCGCACCCCCTGCAATTCTTTGTGTTCGGCCCGCGCGACCTGTACCGCCCTGGCGAAACCGTGCTGCTCAATGCGCTGCTGCGCGACAAGGACGGGAATGCCGTCAAGCCGCAACCGGTGAGTGTTGAAGTACGCCGCCCGGATGAGCAGGTCAGCCGCAAATTCGTGTGGGATGCCGATGCTTCCGGCCTCTATCAATACCAACTGCAACTGGCCGGCGAAGCGCCGACCGGGCGCTGGCAACTGGTGTTCGACCTGGGTGACGGCAAGCCGCAACTGTACGAATTCCTCGTCGAAGATTTCCTGCCCGAGCGCCTGGCCCTGGAGCTCAAGGGCAGCGATACACCGCTTAATCCTGCAGACAATGCGGTTATCCAGGTCAATGGCCGCTACCTCTACGGCGCCCCTGCGGCGGGCAATCGCCTGAGCGGGCAAGTGTATGTGCGGCCGTTGCGCGAGGCGGTCAAGTCGCTGCCCGGTTATGAGTTTGGCTCGGTGACTGAAGAAGAACTGAGTCAGGATTTTGAACTGGATGAAAGCGTGCTCGACGCCAAGGGCGAGGAAAAACTCACCCTGGAAAGCAAGTGGAGCGAAGCCAAGTCGCCGCTGCAACTGATCGTCCAGGCCAGCCTGCAAGAGTCTGGCGGGCGCCCGATCACCCGGCGCCTGGTGCAGCCGGTCTGGCCGGCCGAGCAACTGCCCGGCCTGCGTGGCCTGTTCGATGGCAAGGAAACCAATGGCGACGGCCCGGCGGAGTTTGAAGTGCTGCTGGCCAACCAGCAGGGCCAGAAACTCGCGGTCGACAACCTCAAGGTCCGCCTGGTTCGCGAGCGCCGCGACTACTACTGGAACTACTCGGACAACGATGGCTGGAGCTATCACTACAACGAGAAATTCCTCAACCTCGATGAGCAGACCGTCAACATCAAGGCCGGCGACACGGCCAAGGTCAGCTTCCAGGTGGAGTGGGGCCCGTACCGCGTCGAAGTCGAAGACCCGCAGACCGGCCTGATCAGCAGCAAGCGCTTCTGGGCCGGTTACCAGGGCCAGGACAACACCGAAGGCGGCGCCGTGCGCCCCGATCAGGTCAAGCTGGCGCTGGACAAACCGGCGTATGGCGATGGCGATACGGCCAACGTCACCGTCACCCCGCCGGCGGCTGGTAAAGGCTACCTGTTGGTGGAGTCCAGCGAAGGCCCGCTGTGGTGGCAAGAGATCGACGTGCCGGCCGAAGGCAAGAGCTTTGCGGTGAAGCTCGACCCGAAATGGTCGCGCCATGACCTGTATGTGAGTGCGCTGGTGATTCGCCCGGGTGAGCGCAAGGCCAACATCACGCCCAAACGCGCCGTGGGCTTGCTGCATCTGCCGTTGGATCGTACCCAGCGCAAACTGGGCCTGACCCTGACCGCGCCGGAAAAAATGCGCCCCAAACAGCCACTGACGGTCAAGGTCGCGGCAAAAAATGCCGATGGCAGCGTGCCCAAACAGGTGCATGTGCTGGTGGCAGCGGTGGACGTGGGCATTCTTAATATCACCGAATACCCAACCCCGGATCCGTACTCCAGCCTGTTTGGCCGCAAGGCCTACGGTGTGGACCAGTTCGATATCTATGGGCAGTTGATCGAAGCCGGCCAGGGCCGCCTGGCCAGCCTGGCCTTTGGTGGTGACGCGGCGCTGGCCAAGGGCGGCAAGCGCCCGGACACCAGCGTCACTATCGTCGCTTTGCAAAGCGCGCCGGTGACCTTGAACGACAAAGGCGAGGGCGAAGTCAGCGTCAATATCCCCGACTTCAACGGCGAACTGCGTCTGATGGCCCAGGCCTGGAGTGACGACCGCTACGGCATGGCCGAAGCCAAGACCGTGATCGCCGCGCCCTTGATTGCCGAACTGTCGGCCCCGCGCTTCCTCGCCGGCGGCGACCAGACGCGCCTGGCACTGGACCTGTCCAACCTGTCGGGCAAGGCACAGAAGCTGGATGTGCAACTGACCGCCGAAGGTCAACTGACCCTGCTGGGCGAGCCATCGCACAGCGTGCAACTGACCGAGGGCCAGCGCACCACCTTGCAGATTCCGGTGCGCGCGCTGGGTGGCTTCGGCCAGGGCAAGGTCAAGGTCACGGTCAATGGCCTGGACCTGCCGGGCGAGAACCTGCCGGCGTTTACCCGCGAATGGACATTGGGCGTGCGCCCGGCTTATCCGGCGTTGCTCAAGCAATATCGCGCGGTGCTCAAGGATGAAGCCTGGAGCCTGCCGGATGCGGAGCTGGCCTTGTTTGAACCCGCCGGGCGTGAGGCGCTGTTGAGTCTGTCGAGCCGGCCACCGTTGAACCTTGGCGAGCAGATTCGTGCACTCAAGGCCTACCCATACGGTTGCCTGGAGCAAACCGCCAGCGGCCTGTATCCGTCGCTGTATGCCGATGCCACCGTGCTGGCGCGCCTGGGTTTGACCGGTGAGCCGGATGCCGAGCGCAAGCGCAAGATCGAACTGGGTATCGAACGCCTATTGGGCATGCAGCGCTACAACGGCAGCTTTGGTTTGTGGGGCGCCGATGGCGAGGAAGAGTACTGGCTGACGGCTTACGTCACCGACTTCCTGCTGCGCGCCCGCGACCAGGGCTTTGCGGTACCGCCTGAAGCGCTGAAGAAGGCCAGCGAACGCCTGCTGCGCTACGTGCAGGAACGCAACCTGATCGAAGTCGACTACAGCGACAACGCCGACCACACACGCTTCGCCGTGCAGGCCTATGCCGGCCTGGTGCTGTCACGTACCCAGCAGGCACCGTTGGGTGCCTTGCGCAGCCTGTTCGAGCGCCGCAGCGATGCGCGTTCGGGCCTGCCGCTGGTGCAGTTGGCGATTGCCTTGCAGAAGATGGGCGATCAGCCGCGTGCCGACCAGGCGCTGCTGGCGGGTCTTGCCGTACAGCGCAAGGCCAATGAATGGCTGGCCGACTACGGCAGCCCGCTGCGTGACCAGGCGATGATCCTGGCCTTGCTCGAAGAAAACGACCTGGCCAAGGGCAAGCGTGAAGAGCGCCTGTTCGAGCTGTCGGACCAGATGGCGGCCAGCCCATGGTTGTCGACCCAGGAGCGCAACTCGCTGTTCCTCGCCGGCCGTGGCTTGCTGGGCAAGCCGGAAACCAACTGGACTGCCCAGTTGAGCAGCGGCGGCGAAACCCGCGAGCTGAACAATGGCCAGTCCGGCCTGAAGCTGGAAGGGCCGTTGCTGGCCTCCCCGCTGACCTTGCGCAACCCAGGCAGCGAGCCGATTTACCAGCAACTGAGCATTTCCGGTTATCCACAGCAGGCGCCAGCGGCGGGCGGTGAAAACCTGAGCATCCGCCGCGAATACCTGGGGATGAATGGCCAGCCGCTGAACCTGCAAAGCCTGCGCAGCGGTGACCTGGTGCTGGTGCATATTGCGGTCAGCGCCAAGAAGCAACGGGTACCGGATGCATTGGTTGTCGATCTGCTGCCGGCTGGCCTGGAGCTGGAGAACCAGAACCTGGGGCAAAGCGCTGCCAGCCTGGAAAACGCCAGCAGCCAGGTCAAGGAGTGGCGTGAGTCGATGCAGAATGCGTCGATCAAGCATCAGGAGTATCGCGATGATCGTTACGTGGCAGCGCTGAACCTGGACGGCTACGGCACCACGCACCTGCTGTACCTGGCTCGCGCGGTCACACCTGGGACATATCGCGTACCGCCACCGCAAGTGGAGTCGATGTACCGGCCGAACTGGCAGGCAGTGGGGGAAACCCCGGCGGATATGGTGATCAAGGGGCGTTAAGCGCCCCACCTGTGGGAGCAGGCTTGATCTTTAATGTGGGAGCGGGCTTGTGTGGGAGCGGGCTTGCCCGCGATAGCGGTGTATCAGCCGCCGAATGTATCGGCTGAAATAGCGCTATCGCGGGCAAGCCCGCTCCCACAGATAAGGGGTGTTAATGCACAACCCAACTGAGCAGCCACAGCCCCAGCAGCAACCAGATAATCCCCATGATGATCGAGGCCCGCATAAATGCCCGGACTGCCGAGTACAACAGCATCAGGCCAATGATCAGGGTGATGATGCTGATGATCGAGGTATCCATGCCCAGGGTGCGGGACAGGCCATCGATAAAATTGCCACCGGCATTGGTCAGGGCGCCGAACAGTCCGCTGAGCCCGTCGACGATAAAGCGGATGACCGAACCGAGCGCCTGGCCCAGCCATTCGAAAAAGCTTTCTACCTGCATATGAGTTTCCTGATGAAAGGGTGGGCGTATCTGCCGGACCTGAGCCTTTGGTCGCCAATCCCTTGGGCGAGTTCCCTTGAAGCATAGAGGTTTGCCCGTTTGAATTTGCGAATAGTTGCACGCGCTACCCTGGGTAGCCTGCTGGTGGTGACAGCCCTGCTTTGGCTGGCCGACCGCCTCTGGCCCTTGCCGCTGCCCAAGGACGACCTGGCCCGCGTGGTGCTGGCCGAAGATGGCACGCCGCTCTGGCGTTTCGCGGATGCCAACGGGGTATGGCGTTACCCGGTCGCCACCGGTGAAGTCTCGCCGTATTACCTCGATGCGCTGCTGACCTACGAAGACCGTTGGTTCTACCAACACCCCGGCGTCAACCCGCTGGCCCTGGTGCGGGCGACCTGGCAGAACCTCTCCGGGGCGCGGGTGGTGTCCGGCGGCAGCACCTTGTCGATGCAAGTGGCGCGCCTGCTCGATCCCCATTCGCGCACCTTGCCGGGCAAGTTTCGCCAGCTGTGGCGCACGGCGCAGTTGGAGTGGCACCTGTCCAAGGATCAAATCCTCAACCTGTACCTCAATCGCGCGCCCTTCGGTGGCACCTTGCAAGGGGTGGCAGCAGCCAGTTGGGCGTACCTGGGCAAATCTCCACAGCACCTGACCCACGCCGAAGCGGCCTTGCTCGCGGTGCTGCCCCAGGCGCCGAGCCGCCTGCGCCCGGATCGCCACCCGCAGCGCGCCCAGGAGGCCCGGGACAAAGTGCTGCGGCGCCTGGCCGAGTTTCAGGTCTGGCCGCAGTCGGCGGTCGACGAGGCCCTGGAAGAACCCCTGTTGCTGGCGCCGCGCCTGGAACCCAGCCTGGCACCGTTGCTGGCGCGCCGCCTGAACCGTCCTGACAGCCCGCCGCTGATTCGCACCACTGTCGATGCAACCTTGCAACGCCGTCTCGAAGACCTGCTGCTGGGCTGGCGCGCACGCCTGCCGGAGCACACCTCGGCGGCCATCCTCGTGGTCGAGGAAGAAAGCATGGCCGTGCGCGCCTACCTGGGGTCGGTGGACATCAACGATGCACGGCGCTTTGGCCATGTGGATATGATCAGCGCCCTGCGCTCGCCGGGCTCGACCCTCAAACCCTTCCTGTATGGCATGGCCCTGGACGCGGGGCTGATTCATTCCGAATCGCTGCTGCAGGATGTGCCGCGGCGCTACGGCGATTACCGGCCGGGCAATTTCTCCATGGGCTTTACCGGTGCGGTGCCGGCCAGTACGGCGCTCTCCAGCTCATTGAACCTGCCGGCGGTGCAACTGCTGGAAGCCTACGGGCCCAAGCGCTTTGCCGGGGAGATGCGCATCGGCGGCATGCCCCTGGCGTTGCCGGCGCTGGCTGAACCGAACCTGGCGTTGATCCTCGGCGGTGCCGGCAGCCGCCTGGAGGACCTGGTCGGTGGCTACAGCGCGTTGGCCCGCGATGGCAAGAGCGCCGCGATCCGCTTGCAGCCTGGGGATGCGCTCAAGGAACGTCCGCTGTTATCGCCAGGTTCGGCGTGGATCGTGCGGCGCATCCTCAGTGGCCAGGCACGGCCGGATCGTGATCCCCGGGCCGAGTTGGTACAGCGCCCGGTGCTGGCCTGGAAGACCGGCACCAGCTACGGCTTTCGCGATGCCTGGGCCATCGGGGTCGGGCCACGCTACTTGATTGGGGTGTGGATCGGCCGCCCGGACGGCACCCCGGTGCCGGGCCAGTTTGGCCT
The DNA here is from genome assembly GCF_009873475.1 of Pseudomonas sp. DTU12.1. NCBI lineage: Bacteria > Pseudomonadati > Pseudomonadota > Gammaproteobacteria > Pseudomonadales > Pseudomonadaceae > Pseudomonas > Pseudomonas sp. DTU12.1. Next base: position 913,752 of record NZ_CP045254.1, read on the forward strand.
GGCCTCGGCGGCGCCGTTGATGCTGCAAGTACACGACGTGCTGACCAACCGCGACAGCCAGCGCGGCATTACCGCGCCCGTCAAAGCCGTGCCGATGAATGTCGGCGTGGCGGCGATCTGTTGGCCCCTGGGCCAGCCCATGGGGCGTAGCGACCCCAATTGCCGGCGCCAGCGCTTTGCCTGGACGCTGGACAACACCACGCCGCCGACCTTGCAGGCACTGGATCAGCCGTTGGGTGTCGGCTTGATGGAAACCATATGGGTCAACGCCAAAGGCTTGCGCGTGGCCGCCAGTTGTCCGGGCGCGGTATCGCGGGATATTGCACTGTGGCCGGCACCGTTGGAGCCGTGGCTGCCGAAGATCGAGCGGCGTGACGCTCGCATCCCCGCGCCAGACCCGGATTGCCCGCCACCGGCGTTGGCGGCGTCGTCGCCGTTGTCGGTGGTGGGCGTGCGGGAGGGAGATCAACTGCGCTTGCCGGCGGGCAGCCAGCAGCAGTTGCGCTTGAAGCTATCGGCGTTGGGCGGCAGTGGGCGGCGCTGGTGGTTCCTTAACGGGGCGCCGCTGGGCGACAGTGCCAACCAGGACAGCATCAATGCCAGCCTGGAGCAGTTGGGGCGCTATCAACTGAGTGTGCTCGATGAGGCGGGGCAGACGGCCCGGGTTGAATTCAGCGTGGTTGATTAGATCGCTATCGCAGGCAAGCCAGCGCCCACAGTTTGATTTTTGAATACCGTCAAATGTGGGCGCTGGCTTGCCTGCAATGGCGGCCTTGAGCGCGCCGCAAATTTATTTGCCATCCCCGCCCTTGAGCCCGAAGCTATACCCCTTCAGGAGCCCCCCATGAATCTCGAACACCTTACTGAACGCATGCATCGCATCCGCGATAACAACGACTGGAAACAGTTCCACAGCCCGAAAAACCTGGCCATGGCCGCCAGTGTCGAAATGGCTGAACTGGTAGAAATCTTCCAGTGGCTGAGCGAAGACCAATCCCGCCGGTTACCCGCCGACAAACTCGCCCACGCCGGCCAGGAAGTGGGTGACATCGTGCTCTATCTCCTGCTGCTGTGCGGTGAGCTGGGCCTGGATATGAACCAGGTGGTAAGCGCCAAGCTGGCTGACAACGAGCGGCGGTTTACCCATGAGTGATCGTCATTTCGACCAGTTGGCCACGCGATTTGCCGAGAAGATCTACGGCGGTGCCAAGGGCGCGATTCGCCTGGCCGTGTTGCAGGCCGACCTGATCGAGGCCCTGCCGGATCGCCCCTTGCGCGTGCTGGATATCGGCGCAGGCCTGGGCCATATGTCGCTGTGGCTGGCCGAGCGCGGGCATCAGGTGACGTTGGCCGAACCCGCCGAGCCGATGCTCGAAGGCGCCCGCCAGCGTTTCGTCGAGGCGGGGCAGACTGCAACGTTCATCCAGGCGCCGTGGCAGGAGCTGTTGGGTCAGCTCACCGAACCCTATGACCTGGTGCTGTGCCACGCCGTGCTGGAATGGCTGGCTGAACCCCACGCGATCCTGCCGGTGCTGCACCAGTTGACGACGCCGGGCGGCTGGTTGTCCCTGGCGTTCTATAACCGTGACGCGTTGATTTATCGCAACTTGCTCAAGGGCCACTTTCGCAAGATGCGCAAGAACGACATGGCCGGCGAAAAACAGAGCCTGACCCCGCAACAGCCCCTGGACCCGCGTGAACTGGCGGCGCAACTTGAAGGCCTGTGGCAGGTCGAAAGCCAGAGCGGGGTACGGGTATTTCACGACTACATGCCGGTGGAATTCCAGGCCCGCGCCGATTTGCAGGACTTGTTGGAGATGGAACTCGCTCACCGTCGTCACCCAAGCTTTGCCGGACTTGGGCGTTATTTGCACTGGATCTGCCGTCCGGTTTAAGCGGCCCAGTCTGCGGAGATCGAAATGAAGCGCTGTGCATTGATCCTGCTGTGCCTGGGGCTGGGTGCCTGCTCCAGCAACAACCCATATGTTGCGGCGTCCAAGCCCATGCCGCCGGCGCCTGCCCAGGCGGCCAACACCTTTGACGCCAGCGCCTACCCGGCGCCGGTGCGCGACTATGGCGCTTACCGCAACTGGGCCTGGCGCAACGGCCAATTGCCGGCGGGCTCGGCCTGGGCCGATCCTGCGCAGATCGCCGAAGCCGTCAGCGGCGCCCTCGACCAGCGCGGCCTGCGCCCGGTACATGACCAGCGTGCGCCGGACTTGCTGGTCAGCGCCGACGTGCACCTGGAAAAGCGCCTGCGCCAGGTGCAGGACGATTATGGCTATGGCTACGGTGGCTACAATCGCTATGGCAACGGCTACGGCATGTACAACTCGGTGCCGATTGTGCGCACCTATGAAGTGCAGGTCGTGGTGGTGCGCGTCAACCTGTTCGACGCCCGCACGGGCCAGCCGGTGTGGAGCGCCAGCGCCGAAACGGGCAGCCAGGGCAGCTTGAGTGAACGTGGTGATGCCTTGCGCCAGGCTGTGCAGAAGGCGATGACGGCGTATCCTCCGAGTTAACAGCTATTCTCATCTCAGGTTCGGTTTGCCCTTTGGAGAACTACCATGTTGCGTCGTATCGCTTTGCTCGCTTTTGCCGTGCTGCTGGGCGGTTGCCAGACCCATCAGGTCAACCACGACTTTGACGCCAGCCGCGACTTTGGGGCGTACCGTAGCTGGGCCTGGAAAGATCCGGCGTTGCAGTACCGTCCTGACGATCCGCGAATCAAGAGTGACCTTACCGAACAGCGTATCCGCCAGGCGGTGGCCGACCAGCTCGACCAACGCGGCCTGCGCCCGGCCGCCCCCGGGGCCAAGGCTGACGTGAACGTGCAGGCCTACCTGATCGTCGAAGATCGCCAGCAACAAGTCACCACCAACTACGGCGGCGCCTGGGGTGGCCCATGGAATGGCTATTGGGGCGCGCCGATGTACAACGAAACGCGCAACATCACCTATAAGGTCGCCACCCTCCAGATCGACCTGCTCGACGGCAAGGACGGCAAGCTGGTGTGGCGCGGCAGCGATGAACAGATGATGAGCAGCTCGCCCAACCCGCAAGACCGCAACGCGGCGATCCGGGCGACGGTGACCAAGGTGCTGTCCAACTACCCGCCACGGTAAGTCTTACTCGGTCCGAACAGGCGCTGGCTTTCTGTGGCGAGCGGGCTTGCCCCGCGCTGGGCTGCGAAGCAGCCCCCAGTGAACCGAATGCGGTGTATCAGGTTCTCCGTGGCGTCTGGTTTTGGGGCTGCTGCGCAGCCCAGCGCGGGGCAAGCCCGCTCGCCACAAAGGGTTGGTGGGCCTTGAGGGTTCCGTCAGTCGCCAAAGTGGCAACTTGCCAGCGCACCTCCCAAGCCTTGTCTACACTGCTGTTCATTACAGGAGAGTAAGCGCTCGGCAGTTCGCCGGCAAAGGAGTGCTCGATGTCTCCCCGACTTCGTTCTGGCCAACGTGGCGCAATCGGTCTGGTGTTCGCCGGGACCTTGGCCTTGGCCCTGGTATTTCTGTTGCTGGTGGTCGATAGCGGTCGCCTGTACCTGGAAAAACGCAAGCTGCAGGCCGTTGCCGACACCGCCGCCCTGGAAGCCGCCAACCGCGGCGGGCAGTGTGCAGGCAGCACCACCGCCGTCGACTACGCCAAGCAGAACGCCACCCGCAATGGCTTCACCGTCGTCGCCAACGACCCCAGCCGCGCCCTGGCGGTGACGTGTGGGACGTTGTTGACCAATGGCCTCAACACCCGTGTCTTTACGGCGGATGCCACCAAGAATGAGGCCATCCGCGTAGTCGCGAGCCGCACCGTCACCACGGGTATCGCCAATGGGGTGTGGAAGTTGTTCAGCGGGACGTACAACGCAAGTACTACGTTGACTGCGACAGCGGTGGCGGCGCTGGCGCCGCCGGTGGCGCAATTGACGATTCGCAGTTCGCTGCTGACGGTCAATTCGGCTCAGTCAGACATCTTGAACAAAACCATCGGTGGCTTGCTTGGTGGTGGCCTGTCCCTGACCGCCGTGGGTTGGCAGGGCTTGATCAATACCAATGTGAACCTGCTCAGTTACCTGGACCAACTGGCTATTCAAGCGAATGTGGCGGCGGGTGACTACGCGACGCTGCTCAACACCGCGGTTTCGGCGACGCAATTGATCGACGCGGCGGTCAAGGTGCTGCAAACCAACGGTTCGGCGGTCGCGGCGACGATCACCAACGTGCTTGCCATCGAAGCCATCGCACCGAATACCAAGGTGCTCAAACTGGGCGATTTGTTAAATGTCGCGACGGGCACGCCCACAGCGGCCTTGAATACGGATGTGCAGTTGTTCCAGTTGCTGCAGGGCGTGGCCCAACTCTCCAATGGCAATAGTTTGGTGAGGGCAGATTTTCAATTGAGCGTGCCACTGGTCGCCACCTTCTCAGTCAAAACCAAAGTCATGGAGCCGCCACAGCTATCCGCCATCGGCAACCCCGCGCTGGCCAAGGCTGGCTTGGCTACGGGGACAAATCAGATTTCCGTGCGCACTGCACAAGTACGCACGTTGATCTCGGTGGATGCGCCGATTTTGAGGACGGTTTCTTCTGTGATATCGGGGCTGGCAAGCTTGACTGATCCGGTGACCAAAGTGGTGAAGGGGCTTTTGAATCTGGATCTGGCAGCTATCGTGAATGGGCTGTTATGTGCCTTGAGCTGTGAGTACACCAGCGTTGATATTGCCAGTCAGTTGGATGTTTATATCGAGGCCGCCAGTGGCGAAAGTCATGTCACCGACTTCACCTGTGCAACATCCGCAACCAAGACATTAACCGCCCAGGCCACCAGTTCATTGGCCACCCTGGCAGTCGGCAACATTGACCCTACCAAGGCGTTCTCCTCATCGACATCGGTGGATGTCCAGCCGATACGCCTGATTGATATTGGCACTCAGCATTGCACCCTGCTGGGTGGCTGCGCTGCACGTAAACCCAACGTTGGCGGCGGATTCTTGCTGATGGCTCAGTCAGCCGTGGGGCAGAGAACAGAAAGCCTGTTTTATTCACCGGTGGCAGAAATGAACCTCCCGCCGACCTATAAAAGTATCTCCAGTATCAACATCGTCAACAGCCTGGGTAATACCTTGAATGGCCTTCAGGTGACCTATGCACCGCCCCCCGCCCCAGCCGTTCCGAATGGCGCACTGGCGGGTGTCGCGACGCTCCTGGCAACGATCACCACGACCCTTGTCGGTCTCGTTCAAGGGCTTTTGTCCCCGCTGCTGGACCCTATCGTCAATACGCTGTTGGCTGCCTTGGGCATCAACCTGGGCAATGCCGAAGTCGGCGCCAACCTCACCTGCCACATGGGCCGCGCCTACCTCGTCATCTAACCCCCACCCACCACCGGCAACTCCACACAAAACCGCGCCCCGTGTTCACTGTTGGCGACGCTCAGGCGTCCGCCCATGTTTTCCACGATGCCGTAGCTCACCGACAACCCCAACCCGGTGCCGACGCCAATGGGCTTGGTGGTAAAGAACGGCTCGAAGATGCGCTCCAGCAACCGTGCATCGATGCCGCCGCCGTTGTCTTCGACAAAGAGGCGCACATGGCGGCTGTCGTGTTCGCTGTACAGCGCGATCCATGGGTGGAAGTCGTGGTTTTTTTCGTGCCGTGCCATCAGCGCGTCGCGGGCGTTGACTACCAGGTTGATCAGTACCTGTTCCAGTTGGTCCACATGGCCGTTGACCTGCGCGCTGAAGTCCATGGGGGTGATGCGCAGGTCCACGCCCTTGCCGCGCAGGCCTTCGCCCAGCAGTGACTGGGTACCTTCCACTGCCTGGGCCGGGTCGAAGGGTTGTTGCTCGACCTCCGAGCGGCGGCCGAACACGCGCATATGGTCCACCACTCTGGCCGCACGCTGGACCTGGGCGTCGATGCGTTGGAGTTTTTCGGTCAGGTAGTCGATCTGTACGTCGCCGTTGCCCAGGCGCTTGAGCACATTGACGATGGCCATGCGCATCACGTTCAGCGGTTGGTTGATCTCATGGGCCAGGCCGGTAGCCATTTCGCCGAGGGTGGCCATTTTTGCGCTTTGGGTCAGTTGCTGCTGGGAGCGGCGCACTTCAGTGTTGTCGCGGCCCACGGCCTGGATTTCCTGCAGTTGGCCGTGTTCGTCGAACACGCCACGGTCGGACCACACCCACCACGCATGTTCGCGCCCCGGCAGTTGCAGGCTGATTTCGGCAGTACTGACGGGGAATTCCGGGCTCAACTGGCCGATGCGTTTTACGAAGGCGTTGCGCTGTTCTTCAGATAACCAGTGGCCCAGGTTGACCCCCGGCAATTGTGCCGGCGTACATTCCAGGTAGTTGGCCAGGGGCGTGTTGCCGAAGGTCAGGGTCAGGTCCGGGCGGTAGCGGCAGATCATGGCCGGCGAGTCTTCGACGAGGATGCGATAGCGCTCTTCGCTGTCCTTGATCTGTTGCGCCGCCAGGGTCGCTTCCGTGACGTCCAGCCACAGGCCGACGGCTTCCACCGGCAAGCCAAGGTCGTCGCGCAAAAGCTTGGCTTCGTCCAGCAGCCAGTGGTAATTGCCCTGGCGATCGCGCACGCGGTAGCGACTGCGCACGCTGCCTTCGCGCAGCAATTGCCGGGTGCGTTCGAAGTACAGGTCACGGTCTTCGGGGTGTACCCATTCCACGGAGGTGTCGTGGGTGCATTCGGCCAGGGTCCAGCCCAGCAGCGGCAGCAGGCTGTCGCTGAAAAATGCCGGGTGCAGCGCGCCGTTGACGTAGCGCTGCACGTAGATCACCGCCGGGGAGCTGGCGATCAGGTTGTCCAGGCGGGCATGGGCGGCGGCGGCCTGTAGTTGCTGGTTCTTGATGTCGCTGATGTCGAGCATGAAACCGATCCAGCGCCGATGTTCGCCGGTGCCCAGCACCTGGCCCTGTACGCGGTACCAGATGGGGTTCTGCTTGGCGTCGCTGCGCAGCAGGCGCACGCTGGTCAGTAGCGGTTTGCCCAGGGTTTGCAGGTCTTGCAGGCGGCTGTTGAGCTCCTGGCGGTCGGCGGGGTGAATCAACTCCAGCCAGTTGCCCAGCACCTGTTTGGTCGGCGCATCTTCCGGGCTCAGGCTGCGCATCAGTTGCGGCGCCAGCAGGATCTCTTCACCGCTGGCCAGCAGTTCCCACCAGCCAGTGCCGAGCAGGCCTTGCAAGGCTTCAACCCGTTCCAGTTGCTGGTGATGGCGCTGCTCGCGCAGGCGGCTGAGCAGCGGTGCGGCGAGGGCGGCGGCAAGGTTCAGCCAGTCGCGTTCGCTGACGTCGGGGTGGCCACTGTAGAAACCGCACAGTAACCAGGCGGCGACGCCCTGGCTATCGCGGTATGGCACCAGCAGGCCTTCGGCATTGCCAAATACACTGTGCAGGCGCGGGTGTTCGCTGCGGCCCTGCAGGGTTTTGAGGCTCAGTGGGGTGTTGCCGTTGAGGCTGTCCAGGCAGGTGCCGAGGCGTTGGCCCGGCTCCCAGAGCTGTGGCGCGTCATGGGCGCTGTAGCTGCAATACACCAGCCAGTCCTGGTCCTGTTGGTCGAGCAGGACCATGGCCACGCACGGGATGCGCCAACGCTGGGCGAGGCTGCGCAGGTGCTCACTGAAGACCTGGTGCAGGCGCGTCAGGCTGCACACCCGCAGTTGCTCGCTCATCTGGCTGGCGAGTTGATGGTTCTGTTCGCGCTGCTGGGCCAATTGCCGACCGGTCAGCAGGTCGCTGATATCCGTCAGGCGCAGGAGCCAGCCATCGGCGTCCGGCTCGATCCAGCCACGGGTGTGCAAGATGCTGTCGCCGGCGCCTTGGAAGTCCAGGTCCATGCTATGGCGCTGCCAGTCGGCGGGTGTGCCTTCGATGCTTAAAGCGCCGGGCAGGCACAGCAGGTCGCGCAGCAGCGGTTGAGCCTGGTTACCCAGGTGGCGGGCCAGGTGTTGCTGCAATGCACGGCTGATGTCCAGCACATGACCTTGCTGATCCAGGCGCAGGTGCAAGCCCGGCGCGGGTGGGCTGGCGGGCGTCTCCAGGGCCTGGGTGTTGCTGCGGCCCAGCAGCCGGCCGAAGATTTTGTCACCGGAGTTCAAAATTGCAGGCTCGACTGGGCATGCAGCGTGGTCGGCAACCTGGGGACGGTGCCAATGCCCGGCAGGACAATAAACGGCAGGACGTTCTTGAGATTGGCCGAGGGGTAGTTGATTTCGACGGTCAGCACCCCTGCGGTATAGGTCGGCTTGATATGGCCCGCCTGGAACTGGAAGGTCGCGGGGATCCACTGCAATTGGCTTTGTACGGTTTGCGTGGCGCGCTGGATAAGCGCCGCGCTGTAGTTGGGGGTGCTGGGGTCCAATGCCACGCTGCGGCGCACAGCCTCGGCCGTGGCCTGGTTGAAGGACTGCAACAGCAACAGCGGCAGGCTGTAGCTGACCGTGGCATAGAACACCGCAAAAAAGATCACGAACACCGCGGCAAATTCGATGGCGACGGCGCCTTTTTGCTTTCTAGGGAGGCTGGTTTTCATCACTGCGACTACCCTGACTGCTACTACCTGATATCAGCATAGAATCAATCAGCAAAAAGGGACGGTTTTTACGTGATCCAAGGCCTCGTGGTTTTTGTCTGGTTAGTGTTGTGTGCGGTGCAGGATGTTCGCCAGCGGCTGATTGCCAATCGGCTGACCCTCGGCGCATTGCTGCTGGCGCTGCTCTATCTGCTGTGGAGTGGCAGCACCTGGCTTGGTACGTCCAGGTCTGAAGGGGTGTGGGCATTTGTCCTGGCGCTGCTGTTGACGTTGCCGGGCTACGCCCTCGGGCGCCTGGGCGCCGGTGATGTGAAGTTGCTCGCGGCGTTGGCGCTGGCGTCGAATTCGACCTACCTGTTGTGGTCGCTGATAGGTGCCGGCGTAGCCAATGTCGCCTGGCTGGTGTACGGGCCGCGGCTGTTACCACTTGCCAGTCAAGGCGTTAGGGCGCGCCTGGGTTATCTGGTGGTGGATCCGTCAAAAAAACTGCCCTTTGCGCCGTTTCTTTTAGTGGGTTTCACCCTTGCCTGGCTGGTGCTCCATTAGTCGCGGGGGCTCTATATCGCTATGTACATAGTCGGAAAGTACGTCTACGTTTATTTGTACAGCAAGTAGGAAGGTTCTTCGGAACGGATAGGTCAATTTTTGGCTTGCCAGGCATGGAGTAGCGCGTGAACAAGCTTACGTCTGCAGTAAAAGTGCTCGTGGTCGATGATCAGCCGCTGATCGTGGAGGAGCTTTGCGAATTTCTTGAAAGCAGCGGTTATCGCTGTGTCCCTTGCGGCTCCAGCCAGCAGGCGGTGCAACGCTTCAGTGAAGACCCGCAGATCGGCCTGGTGCTGTGTGACCTGCATATGCCGGATATGGACGGTATCGAGTTGGTGCAGGCCCTGCAGAAAATCGCCGGCAAGCAGCGGGCATTCGAAGCCATCATGTTGACCGGCAGGGCCGACAAGCAGGACGTGATCAAGGCGTTGCGCGTGGGTATCTCCGATTATTACCAGAAGCCGATCAACCTCAACGAATTGCTCGAAGGGTTGCAGCGCCAGGAGGCCGCGCTGGAGGAGCGCCACAAGAACCTGCACCTGGGCAACCTGAACCAGAAGCTGCAATACCTTTCTGAATCCATCGACGATTTGTACCAGGACCTGGACAAGGTCCGTCGCGGCCCGGCGCCACAAACCGATGGCGACGGGGCAGGCGAGGAGGGCGAGCGCCTGGAGGTGCCGGCGATCTTCAATCAGTTGTCACCCCGGCAACTGGACGTCGCAAGGCTGGTGGGCAAGGGCCAGACCAATTACCAGATCGCCTGTGAGCTGGGCATCACCGAGAACACGGTCAAGCTGTACGTGTCGCAGGTGTTGCGCCTGACCCATATGCACAACCGCACCCAACTGGCTTTGGCGTTGTCGCCGAGCAATTCGGCATTGCGCCAACGGGTGACGGCGCACTGAGGATTACTGATTACTCAGGACATGCACAAAACAAATGTGGGAGCGGGCTTGCTCGCGAATACGGTGGGTCAGAACCAGATAGGCTGACTGACATGCCGCATTCGCGAGCAAGCCCGCTCCCACATTTTGAGTGGGGTACAGCCGATAGTTCTCCAGTGGCCGTGAGGTCGCCTAGATTATTTGCTACCGCCCGAGCCTGCGCTTGCGCCGTCCTCGCCAAACTTCTCGGGGATCGCGAATTTCTTGCTTTCCAGCAAACGCTGCAGCGCCAGTTCGCGCTCGGCGAGCGTTGCCCTTTGCACCGTGGGCGAGGCGGCTTGCCCGTTGACTTGCAGCCCCAGCCAGTTCTCCGTTTCCTGCTGGGCCTTGGACGAGGGCCCAGGCTCGATGGCCTGTACTGACAGAGGCAGGGCCAGCAGCGTCAGGCTGGCGAGGTAATGGAATTTCATCATCGACTCCTTCAAGCGCTTACTTGATTAGTACGGGCGGTGCATCGCTGGCCGCCGCGACCTGGCCGTTGGCCTTGGCGGCTGGCGTGCCGGCCTTGAGCTTCTCGGCGCGGGCCTGGGCCTCGGTGACCTGCTCGGGGCTCAGGCCCACCTGGCTGGCCAGTTGCGCGGCCTGGCCCCAGTTGTCCTGATAGATCAACAGGGTCACCAGGTTGACGGCCGCCAGTTGATCGCTTTGCTTGAGCTCCATGGCCGTCATGAATTCAAAGCGCGCCTCTTCCAGGCGCCGTTGGTTGAGGTAGACCACCCCCAGGTCGTTGCGGATTTTTTCGTCGGTGGGCGCCAGTTGCGCTGCCCGTTGCATATGGGCCAGGGCTTGTTCGTTGTCGCCACGGGCCGCCGCCAGTTGCCCCAGGCCGTGCTCACCTTCGGCCGCCATGCAGGTGCCCAGCAGGCTGCGGTACAGCGGTTGCGCTTCACTGCGCCCCAGCAGGCGGTAGACCTTGGCCTTGCGCTGGCGCACTTGCGGCAACGACTCCGGCAGGCTTTGCAGGTTGGCCAGGCTGGCGTGCATCTTCCCTTCATTGGCCATGTCGTCGGCCAGGTTCAATGACAACTCCTGCTCGGAACTGGGCTTGGTGCAACTGCCCGGGGTCATCAGCGCCGACCAGGGCATCTGGCCGTTGCTGGCACAGCCGCCGAGCATCAGCAGGCTCAGGCCTGCAATCAGTGCTTTCATCGAGCGCTCCTCAAAAACTGCTCAGGGCCCGGGAGATCGCAATGAATGCCGGCCCCCCCAGCACAATCAACAAAGCGGGAAACAGGAAGACCATCATCACCACCGACATCTTGGCCGACATCTTCGAGATGAACTCCTGCAAACGGGTGAGGCGGCGGTCATCGAGCAGTTGCTTGAGGGCCAGCAGCGACTTCATGGCGCCGCCGCCCTGCTGGATCAATTGCTGCAGAATGATGCAGGTGTCGGTGAACTCGTCCACCGCCAGTAGCCGGGCGGTCTTGCCCAGTTCCTCGCTCAGTTCCAGGCCCGAGTCGACCCGTGCCAGGATCAGTCGCAACTCCTGGGTCAGCGCCGGCAGCAGGCGCTGCGCCTCAACGCTCAACACGCGCAGGGACTGCTCAACCGCCATGCCCGACTCGAACAAGATGCGCAGCAGCGGGATGAAGGTCGACACCTCGCGGGAGATTTGCTGCTGGCGGGCCTTGGCCGCACTGGCGAGGATGCGCTTGGGGATCAGGTAGCCCACGCCCAGGCCGAGCAGGGGGGCGATCCACGGGGAGTCGGAACCAGGGAAGATCAGTTCTTCGCCCACCAGAATCACGCCTGCCAGCACCAGCGGCACGCCAATCTGGCAGGCGGCGAAGATCGAGCGCTGGTTGGCTTTGCGCCAGCCCACACGGTTGAGCAGGATCTGGGTTTCGTTATCCATGCTCACCGAGCGCTGGGCCAGTTGGCTGCTGCCAAACTGGCTGAGCAGGATGCCGAGGCGGTCACCGCGTACCAGTTGGCCTTGCAGGCGTTGGTTGACCAGGCGCTCGCGGCGGCGCTGGCCCAGCAACTGGCCGGCGATCAGCACGAGCGCAGCCAAAAACAGTAAGGCACTGATCAGCAGAACCATCTCAAATACTCCGCAACATGCGCCACATCGTCAGGCAGCCCAGCACCTGCATGGTCAGCGCGGCCAGCAGCATGTAGCGGCCGCTGTCGTCGTTCCACATGGTCAGCAGGTAGCCGGGGTTGATCAGCATGAAATAGCCCACCATCGCAATCGGCATGCCGGCCAGTACAAAGGCGGTGACGCGGGTCTCGCCGGTCATGGCGCGCAATTGCCGCGCGCCTTGCTCCCGTTCGCGGATGACCTTGATCAGGTTCTCCAGCAAGTCACTGGCGTTGCCGCCGTAGCGGTGGTTGACCTTGAGTCCCAGGGCGAGCATGCGGAACTCGTCCTGCTCGTAGAATTCGGCAAAATCACTGGCGGCCTCGGGCAGGCTGACCCCCAATTGCACGTTGCGCTGGATACGTTCCATGGCAGGCTTCAAAGGCGCCTCGGTGCTGTCGATGGCACCCAGCAGGGCATCGGCCAGGGTGCGCCCGGATTTCAGGCTGCGCACGGTGTGGTCGAGGACTTGCGGCAATTGTTCGACCATCCGTTTCACCCGCCGCCGATAGCGCCAGGCGATATACAGCCGCAGTATCAGGGGCGGAAGCACTAACATTGCGGCCAACCCGACCCAGCTCCACACCAGCAAGCCCAGGAGCGCGCCCAACACCCAGCAGGTCACCCACAGGCCCAGGCTGTCAGTGGGCTTGCCCAGGCCCGCGCGCTGGAACATGCGCTCCAGGCCGATCCAGCGGCCGCGCTCTTCGGCCAGCAGCGGTTGCCCTTCGGCGAGCCGCTCCAGGACCCGATCGGTTTCCGCCTGGCGCAGGCCACTGAGGAACAGATGCAGCGACACGCCAATCAGGATCACGCAACTGAACATCAAGATGGCGCCGGTCATGGTGACGCTCCTATAACGGCAAGGCCGATTCGCGACGCAGCTTGTCACCGGCCGGGTTGACCGCCTCGCGCAGGAAACCAAAGCCGGTGCGCCGGTCATGGCGGAACAGGGTGTTGGTGACATACACGTCATCGCGCACCCCCACGACCTCCACCACTTCACTGACGCAGCGCCGGCCATCGGGCATGCGGGTCAGCTGGATCACCACATCCAGGGCCGCACAGATCATCTGGCGCAGGGTTTTCTCCGCGACCACGCGACCGGTCAGGCCCACCAGGGTTTCCAGGCGCAATAGCGCGTCCTGGGCATTGTTGGCGTGCACGGTACTCATGGAACCGTCGTGGCCGGTGTTCATTGCGGTCATCACATCCAGCACTTCCACGCCGCGGATCTCGCCGAGGATGATGCGGTCCGGCCGCATCCGCAGGGCGTTGCGGATCAGGTCGCTGGCCTTTACCTCACCATGCCCTTCGGCATTCGGCGGGCGGGTTTCCAGGCGCACCACGTGGGGGTGGCCCAGTTGCAGTTCGGCGACGTCTTCGATGGTCACCAGGCGTTCATGGGGGTTGATCAATTGGCTGAGGATATTGAGCAGGGTGGTCTTGCCGGTGCCGGTGCCGCCGCTGATCAGGATATTGCAGCGCTTGCCGACCGCCTCCTGGAAAAACTCGAAGATCGCCTGGTCAATGGTCTGCATCGCTACCAGGTCGCTGCTCTTGAGCATGTCCTTGCGAAACTTACGAATCGACAGGCACGGGCCGTCCAGGGCAATCGGCGGGATGATCGCGTTGACCCGGCTGCCATCGGGCAGCCGTGCATCGACCATCGGCGATGACTCATCCAGGCGCCGGCCCAGCGGTGCGAGGATGCGTTGCATGACCCGCTCCACATGATGGGCGTCGATAAAACGCAGGTCGCTCTGGTGCAACAGGCCGTCGCGCTCGACAAATACCCGGTGCGGGCCGTTGACCAGGATCTCGGTCACCGAGGGGTCGCGCAACAACACTTCCAGCGGGCCGAAACCGGTCAGCTCATCGACGATTTCTTCGGCCAGGCGCTCCATCTCATAACGCGAAATCGCCAGGTGCATGCGCGTGATGTATTCCGACACCTTGTCGATGACAAATTGCGCCAGGGATTGGCGCGAGCCTTCCAGCAGGTTTTTGCCTGACTCTTCGATGGCGTCGATGATGTAGCGGTGCAGCACCAGTTTCAGACCGTCGTGATCCACCGCACTGTTAAGTCCGCGGGCGGGTGCGCCGAAGAGTTTTTCGCTGCTCATTTGGGAGTCCCCAGCAGCCGATCGAACCAGCGGGTGGAGGGTTTTTCCAGACCTTCGGAGCGCTTGGCCAGGCGTTCACCGAGGGTCTTGAGGTTTTGCGTCAGGGTCTCCCGGGGCGCCAGGCTGAACAAGGTTTGCCCCTGGTTCTTGGCGTTCAGGCGCACCTCGGGGCTGAAGGGCAACACGGCGATGGCCTCCAGGCCGAAGCTCTTTTCCAGGGCATCGGTGTCCGGCGCGGCACCTTTGAGGTAGCGGTCCACCAGCAGCTTGGCATGATCAAGCTTCATGCCTTTTTCCCGCCACTGATTGAGTACCGCCAGGTTGCGCCGGCAGTCGAGGACGTTCTGGTCGGTGCACCACAAGAGCTTGTCGCAATGGCTGACGAAGGTGCGCAAGGCTTCGCTGTCGCGCTGGCCGGTGAGGTTCACCACGATGTGCTGGAAGTGCTGGCGCAGGGCGCTGAGCAGCATGTACAACTCGGCGGCGCTGGTCATCTCCAGTGGCTCGTCGCTTTCGGTATAGGCGAGGATGCGCAGCCCACCCTCGGTGGCGGTGAACGCGCTGTTGATCAGGGTGGTGTCCAGGCGGCGCAGGTGGCGCAGGGCATCGCCAAAGTTGAACGAACTTTCCAGGCCCAGCAGCGCCAGGCTGTCGCCACGGGGCAGGCCCAGGTCCAGCAGCAGGGTCTGTTGACCACTCTTTTGCACCACCATCGCCAGGTGGCTGGCGAGCAGGGCGCCGTCGGCATTGCCCTGGGTGCCATACAGCACGGTGAGGCCGCCCAGGTGTGCGCTGTGCGCCACCGGTGGCAGGCGCTTGCTCAGGCGTCGCACCAGGCCGGCGACTTCGCTGGAACGTGAGCCGTAGGCGACAAAATCCCGCGCGCCGGCACGCATTGCGTTGAGCACCAGTTGATTGTCCATGCCGTCGCCCAGGGCGACGATGGCCAGCATGGGCTTGGCTTCCAGGGCGCCTTCGATCAAGGCGCTCTGGGCCACCACATGCTCGCGGTCCAGGCCCACGAACACCAGGTTGGCGAAGGTCACGTCCACCAGGGCCAACAGTTCATCAAGGCTGCCACCACCGGCACTGACCACTTGGCCCAGGGGCGCCAGGGCGCCTTGCAGCCATTCCAGGTCGGTGGTGTTGCGGGTGATTGCCAGGAACGTCTGGCTCAGGCTATCGCTCATTGGGAAAGTCCTGTGCGTCGGTCGAAGTTGCCGTTTTCCAGGAAGTACAGGCGATACCAGTTGGGGTCGTAGGTGCGCAGTTTTTCCCCGGGCAGGGACGGCAGGCGTGCATTGGCGGCCAGGGGCTGGACCAAGTGCGGGGTGACGATCATCAGCAGCTCTTTTTCCTCGCGGCTGACGTTGCTGTCGCGGAAAAACGCGCCGAGGATCGGGATATCGCCCAGGCCTGGAAACTTGCTGATGGTGGAGCGGTTGTTATTGCTGATCAGGCCGCTGATCACAAAGCTTTCGCCATCGGCCAGGGACACCGTGGTGTCGGTGCGGCGCACGGTCAGGGCCGGCACCTGGATGCCCTCTACCTGTAGGGCGTTGGCGTAATCCAGCTCGCTGACTTCCGGCGCCACCTTCAGGGAAATCCGCGTGCGGTCGATCACGGTCGGGGTCAGCGTCAGGCGGATGCCGAACTCTTTGTACTCGATGGAGATCGTGTCGCTGCCGGCGCTGGGCACCGGGATCGGCACTTCGCCGCCGGCCAGAAAGGTCGCACTGTGCCCGCTCATGGCAACCAGGCTCGGACGCGCCAGGGTGTAGGCAAAGCCGCTGCGTTCCAGGGCATTGATCACCGCCGAAAAACGCCCCCCACCAATGCCGATATTAAAACTCTCGTTATCCAGCGGCAGGCTCATCCCGGCGGTGCGCGGGCTACCGAACAGGAAGTTGCGCGTGCCGCCAAAGATCGAGGTACTGGCCTCCTTGAGCTTGGTGCGGCTGACTTCCACAAAGCGGATATCGGTCTGCACCTGGCTCGGCAGGGACGGGTCGTCGGAGGGCGACAGGGCCATGCTGGTCAGGCTTGAGCTGGCCTTGCCCTTGACGAACACCATGCTCTGACGCGGGGCACTGGAACAACGGGTCCAGACCATCAGGCTAGTGGCGCCAGAGGCCACGCCGGTGAGCAGGAACGCGCGGTCACCATTGAGGTGTACGTCGGCGATTTTGGGGTCACCAATGGCCAGCCGGGTGATCGCCACCGGTGACTGCAGGTTTTGCTGCAAGCCTTCGCCGACCTCGACCACGGCCGGCAGGGCACCCAGGTTGCTGCAGGTGTCCGAGGCGCCGAATGCCAGGCCGACAGGCAGGCTGGACAGCATCAAGGCCCAGGCCATTTGAGTGAACGCAGGTGCGAAACGTTGGCGCATTCAGGGCATCCTTGCTCAATCAGGGGTTTTGTTGGGTCGCTTGGTTACCACGTATGACCTCGATGCCGGAGCGCCTGGTTTCGTTGGCGCCCCCGGCTTGCGCGACTCTTTTCGGGGCCCCGAGCATCGCCAGTTGAGTGAACTGGTACAGCTCGCGATTAGCGCTTTGCAGGTTGGCGGGGGCCTCGTTGTTGCCGGCCCAGTACTGGCTCAACAACTGCTCATCGGCACTGCGTACGGCCAGGCGCAAGGTGCCGGCGCTGGTTGCCAGCATCAAGCGGCTCATCAACTGTTGTGGCACTGCCAACACCACGGTCCGTGGCGGGCTTGCCTGGCGTTGTGCCTGGCGGGCCTTTTCTTCATCGGTGGTGGGCGGGGCTACGGCCGGCTTGCGATCGTTGGTCGGGCCGAGGTTATCGCCCACACTGAGCAGGCGCAGGGCCGGCACGATGACCTGGGCCGTGGCCTCAGGGTTGGTGCCTTCCGGACGCAGGAACAGCAGCACATCCACAAAATCCCCGGGGCTCAACTGGCCGGCGGCGCCGATGACCTCATCGACGGCGACCGCCAGGGCGCGTTCGTCAGGGCGGATCATGCGGGCCAGGGGGCCACCGGCATTGAAGCTCGAATCATCCAGCCAGGTACCGGCAGGCAGTGCTCTCAAGGGCGTGCGGCCGATGGCCTGGTCGAGGCTGGTCAGGCTGCCGGCCGGTGCCGTGCGCAGTCTTTCCAGGGTCAGGTCGGCGGCGGTGAGGGCGATATACGGCGGCACATCATGGGCCAGGACCACCACCGATTGGCGGGTCTGGTCTTCGACGGCGGCGACGGTTTTTTCCACGGAAACGCCAGATGGCGACGGTTCGACAACCGGCTCAGGCGGGCGACTCAGCACCAGCCCCCAATAGCCTGCGAATAGCGCACCGATTAATAACAACCCGGCCAGGATCATGCTGACACGACTGTTCATGAAGGCTCTCCCTTTCCTGTTGCACTACGGGCCCGTTTTTCCCAACGAGTTGATTTCGCAACCAGGCAGCTATGAACATCTAACGATTTCGCTATTTGACGGTAGCCGAGCTAGGACAAAATGCCATTAGCCATCACGATTTATTTTGGAACTATCGACATGCCTCCTGAAAACGCGGGTTTATGACGCCAGTGTTGCGACTACTACTTTGTGATTAATCCGTTCTTACAGTTGTTGATGTGGGGTTTGTTGACAATGCTCTAGTGGCACGCAGCAATCACCGTGCAGTACCGCGATCTGCGCAAGCAAGCGCAAAGGAGAAGTCATATGTTCCTTACCTTCATGATGAAGCTCTACCTTCAACTCCAACTGCTGTTTCATCGCAAAGAGGGCGCTACGGCGATCGAGTATGTGATCCTCGTAGCAGTTATTGCGTTAGTCGTATTGGCAGCAGGGAAATTGCTTGGGCCTCAGATCGCGGCCATGTTCGCTAAAGTCGGGGCAGCCTTGACCTGATTGGCAACAGCGCTTTGAGCAAGCCCATCAGTGATTGTCTTGGAAGGTATTGCTCATGAACGCTGTTGTGACGAGCCGCCAGCAGATCCTGTTGGTGGATGACGAAGAAGATGCCCTCGTAGAACTGGCGGAATCGCTGGGGAACGAGGGCTTTGTTTGCTTCTGTGCCAGCTCCGTCACGGATGCACTACAGGAGCTGACACTGCATCCTGATATTGCGCTGGTCATCACTGACTTGCGCATGCCTGAGGAAAGCGGCATTTCCCTGATCAAGCGCTTGCGTGAGCACACCTCACGCCAGCACCTGCCCGTGATTGTCATGTCGGGTCATGCCGAAATGGATGACGTCAGTGACATGTTGCGCTTGCAGGTCCTGGACCTGTTTCGCAAACCCATCTACCTGGTTCGTTTGATCGATACCCTAAACAATCTGTTTCCCAGGGCGTAGGGAGCAGTTGGCCAGTCCGTAGCGCCCATCTGAGGAGATGTTCTATGTTGCCTGCCCTGCTGCTGAGGATTTGCACGTGGTGGATGCTGTTGTTGCGCCGACGGGACGGTGCGACGGCGATTGAATATGTGATTTTGATTGTGGTGATTGCGTTGGTAGTGCTGGCCGCCGGGAAGTTGCTGGGACCGCAGATTGCGACATTCTTTGGCAAGGTGGGGGATGCGTTGACCTGAGTACGGCGGCTATTGTGGCGAGGGGGCTTGTCCCCCGTTGGGCTGCGCAGCAGCCCCAAAACCGGCCACTTCGGTGTGGCTGATAAAAATCAGTAAGTCTTATTGGGGCTGCTGCGCAGCCCAACGGGGGACAAGCCCCCTCTCCACAGGTCCGCGTGCCTTTATTAGCTCAATCCACCCCTACAACTGATAGCTGAAACTCAACGTATACCGCGGCCGCCGGTTAAAACTGTCCAGCGCCATATCCGACATCGGCTTGGCCGCCTCCAACGCAATGTTGTAGTACTTGGCATCGCCAAACCGCAGGCCTATGGCGGCAGAGGACATGTCGCTATCTTTCACCGGCAAGTTGTTGAACCACGCCTTGGCACGGTCGAGCACGATGTAGGGCTGCACGATCCTTACCCAGTCACCACTGCGGTTGTAGCTGTAGTTGACCTCGTAGGCCACCCCCCAGCCCTTGTCGCCCGAGCCCTGGTCATCCGGGTAACCACGCCCGAAATTCTGCCCGCCGAACACTGCGCGTTCGCTGTCGGGCAAGGTGTCGTCGCTCCAGTACAGCGCTGCCGAGAGCACGCCTTGCCAATTGTCGAAGAACTTGTCGCTCTGTACCCCGGACAGGCGCAGGCGGAAGAAGTCCAGGTCAGACTTTATCCCTTCCAGGTCGCTGCGTGTCTTGGCCCCCAAGCCGTCGATGCCTTGGTACAGGCCGGCACTGAGGATGCGCAATTGGCGATCATCGGCCTTGCGCCAGTCTCCTTCGAAGGCCAGTGCGCGCAGGTCGGTTTCTACGTCGAACCGTTGCGGGTAACCCACCAGTTGATAGCGGGTCCGGTCGTTCACTCCGTAGAAGCGGGTGCCGAGGGTCAGGGACTCGCTGGGCGAGGCGATCAGCGGATGGCTCAGGCCGATGGAGAAGCGGTCGTTCTCCCGGTGCGGCTTGAGTGAAAAGCCGCCGTCCAGGCGGATACGGGTGCTCGGGTCGCTGCGATAGCGCGCGCCATACAGGCTCAATTGCGTGCCTTCGGCATTGATGAACTGGCTGTAGTCGAGCCGGTAGTAGCGCTCTTTGTCTTCCCCCGGCGGGAACAGGCCGCTCAGGCTCACTTGTTCGCCCATTGCAGTGTGGGAGTTGCTGGTGCCGGCGATCAGGGCTTGCAGGCCGCCACGGCTGTCGTCGGTCATGCTCATGCTGCTGGTAAACGGTTTGCGGCTGGCCTGGATATTCATATGCGCGGCACCGTCGGTGGTGCCCGGTGGCGGTACTTGCGCTTGCAGGGTCACGCCGGGAATCCGCCCCATCAAGGTGGTGTAACGCTCAAACGTCTTGCGGGTCAGCGGGCGTTCGGCCTGGAGCTTTTGCGCCAGCTTGTCGACGTAGCCCGAGACCGAACCAATGTCGCCCTGCACTTGGTAGTCCTTGATGTAGCCCTCGACCAAAACCACCCGCACCAGGCCCTGCTCGAAGCGTTGGTCGGGCAGGAAGGCGTAGGACAACAGGTAGCCGTCCTGCTGATAGCGACGGGTGATGCTGCGGGTGGCTTCGATCAGTTGCGCAAGGTTGGTTTCATGGCCAATCAACGGCTCGAAAACCTGGGCGACTTCCTGCAGCGGGTACACGGTGCCGCCCTCGATCTGCAGTTTGCGGATGGTGACTTTGGTGTCCATCAGCAACGGTTGCGCTTGTGCGGCCGGGGTCTCTGGTAGCTGGGTCTGCGGCGTCACCGGGCGGTAGGCGTCGGCCGGCAGGTTGGGTACGGGGAGGTTGCGGATGGTGTCGTTGCTGTTGAGGAAGCTGGGTAGGGTCTCGGCGTGTACGTAAGCGCTGAGGGTGAGCAATAACAACGGCGTCAAAACGCGCATAGGACACTCCATGGTCAAAACTGCAGCGGCATTTCGCAGGTTCCCGCCGGGTTCTTGGGCACGGTTCGGGAGTTCCAATAAAAAAGACGAGAGACCCATTGGAATCTCTCGTCTCAACCAAGCGTAGGCGCTGTAGAGGAGGCCGTCTAATGGCCAGGTGCAATTCTTCTATTTGCCGGTCAGGCCCTTGAGCAGGCCACCTACGCCGGTGTTTGCAGTGGCCGATCCAGACGCCGTGGCATTGGCGTTGGCGTTGATGTTCAGGCCGCCGAGCAGGCCACCACCACTACTACCGCTGGTGCCGCCGGTTACCAGGCCACCGACCGAGGACACCACCCCACCGACTGTGTTGACGGTCTGGCCTACAGTGTTGGTGATTGGGTTGGCATTGGCTGCAGTGATGTTGCCGCCGAGGCTGCTGACTGCGCCGCCCACTTGAGTCACCAGGCCGTTGACCGGTGCGCCGATGCCGGTGGTGGTGCCGATGTTCTGGGTCAGGCTGCTGACACCCGAAGTCACAGGGTTAAGCGCCGCGCCCACATTGGTCGCCAGACCTGCTACCGGTGCGGTTGCCGCGGTGTTGGCCACACCGTTGCCACCGATCACTGTGCCGAGCGAGGCCACGGTGTTGCCCAGTGCGCCACCTGCCACACCCCCTGCACTGACGGTGCCGTTGGTGTTGCCCGCATTCAGGCCGTTACCGACGTTGGCCACCAGGCCGCCCACCAGTTCAGGCAGACCGGATGCCGGGGCACTGCCACTGCCGGTACCGGCAGACGGTGCCACATAACCACCCGCAGTGCCTGCTACCGCACCGACACCGCTGAGCACGCTGCCCACGGCACCGGTCACTGGGTTGCCAGCGCCACCTGCGCCTGCCACCTGAGTGCCGAGGCCGGTGACGGTAGAGCCGACTTTATCCAGCAGGCCATTGACCGGGTTGCCCAGGCCGGTGGCTTTACCCAGGTTGCCGGTGGTGTTTTCCACCAGCGAGACCACAGGCACCAGCACTTTGCCGCCCAGGGTGTTGGTGACCGATCCCAGTGGGCCGGTGGTGCTGGCGGTACTCAAGGTATCGCCGAGCATGGTGACGGCCTGGCCAACTTTATCCACCAGGCCACCAGCTGCCCCACCGACGCCGCCGGTAAGGCCGCCGACTACCGGGATACCGCCCAGGGTAGTCGAGAGTGTTTTGCCGGTGTTCGAAACACCCGTGCCCAGGTCGGCAACGCCGTTGGCCACGCCGGCCACGGTAACGCCTACGGAGTTGCTGTTGGTGCCCAGGGAGCCCAGGCCAGTGCCGACGCCAGTGCCGACGCTGCCAACCGCGGTGCCCACGCTGGTCACCAGGCCGCCTGCGGCAGTGCCGACTACAGGAACGCCGCCAACGGTTGTGCCGATGCCACCGATCGCTGTACCGACGTTACCGAGGGTGCTGCCCAGATTGGCCGCAATCTGACCAGTGACCAATGGGCTGGTAGTCGAGCCTGTGCCGCCGCCAGTACCACCGCCGGTTCCGCCACCTGTGCCGCCGCCAGTACCACCGCCGGTGCCGCCACCTGTGCCGCCGCCAGTACCACCGCCGGTGCCGCCACCCGTGCCGCCACCCGTGCCGCCGCCAGTGCCACCGCCGGTTCCGCCACCTGTGCCGCCGCCAGTGCCACCGCCGGTTCCGCCACCCGTGCCGCCGCCAGTGCCACCGCCGGTTCCGCCACCTGTGCCGCCGCCAGTGCCACCACCGTCGCCGCCACCCGTGCCGCCGCCGTCACCACCACCGGTACCGGCGCCAGCATCCGGGGACGAGGATGCAACGCTGCTCTTATGACCGCCACCACCACTGCTGCAGCCTCCCAGGCTCATCGCCAAGATAAGGGCCAATGCAGTACTTGCCTTCCACAACACGACTTGAGTTTTCATGATGAGTTCCTTAGCACCTGGTACAGCCTTTGTTGGTCTCGCAAGTTCACCCGTTCTTCAGCAGGCAATATTTGCGTCCGTTGTGGCTATAACAGTCCTCGGCACTCTTTGTCGCAACGCTCAACTTGGTATTAACGATTTATATACAGGCACGGATATGCGTCTTGGTGATTAATACCAACGGTATATAAGGTGGTTTTTTGTCAGATGCGATGTGATGTAAATCAAGCACTTGAAAAAATTAGCGGGCTGTCGATAGCCCGCTATAACTTAGGTTGTATATATACAATTAATCAGCCGCTTAAACCGATTTCAGGCAATCGCTTGCCACTTGCCGAGCATATGCTCGATATCGCCAGCGCCCTTGAGTTGCAACTCGCCGCTGGAACCGGGCGCACTGCTCAACAAGATGACCTCGCCAGGCAGGCGTACCGGTTTCTTGAACTCAACGTAGATCTCGATGTTCGCCGCGGGTAGATGTTCATGCAGGGCCGCCACAGTGCGCGCCTTGTTCCACAGGCCATGGGCGATCGCCTGGGGGAAGCCGAACAACTTGGCGGTCAGGGCGCTTAAGTGGATCGGGTTGTAGTCGCCGGATACCCGGGCATACCGCCGACCGATGTCGGACGGTGCCTTCCAGCGAGTCAGCTCGCTGACCGTACTGGGCGCTGGCAGGGATTGCTCCGGTACCTCGCCATCGAGTTTCACCCCGCGACAGAGCATTTGGCTTTCACCTTCCCACAGCAAACCCAGGGAATCCTCGACGGTGGTGATCAGGTCAAAGGTCGCGCCCTTGGCGTGGGGTTGCAGGTTGCGCGTATGCACACTGACCCGCACCTCGCTGACCCCGCCCATGGGGCGAAACACGCGGATACGGTTGCTCAAGTGCACCAGCCCTAGCAGCGGGAAGGGGAACTGCGGTGCCGTCAGCAGTTGCAGCTGCAGGCCGAACGCCATGATGTGTGGATAAGTCGCCGGCAACATCGGGCTCTCGGCAAACCCACAGACCTTGCGGTAGGCCGTCACTGCCGCAGGATTGACCTGCACCCGGCAATGCAACCCTGAGTCGGGCAGCGTGGTGCCGGTGATCTTGCGCTTGAGTGCGGCGCGCCAATACAGCGGCGGCAGTGCCGGGCTGCGAGGTAATGTGTACCACAGCATAGTTACGCTCCCAGCAGGCTTTGCCCGCATACACGCAACGCCTGGCCACTGACCGCACCTGAGCCCGGTTGGCCCAGCCACGCTACCGCTTCGGCGACATCCTGCGGCAAGCCGCCCTGGCCCAGGGAGCTCATGCGCCGCCCGGCTTCACGCAAGGCGAAAGGAATATGTGCAGTCATCTGGGTTTCGATAAAGCCCGGGGCCACGGCGTTGATGCTGATGCCCCGTTGCGCCAGCAGCGGCGCCCAGGCCTGGGCCAGGCCGATCAGCCCGGCCTTGCTCGCGGCGTAGTTGGTTTGTCCGCGGTTGCCGGCGATGCCGCTGATCGAAGCCAGCAACACCACGCGGCCGTTGTCGTGCAGGGTGCCGCTGTCGAGCAGGGCCTTGGTCAGCACTTGTGGGGCGTTGAGGTTGACCGCCAATACGGCGTCCCAGTATTCCGGGGTCATATTGGCCAGGGTCTTGTCGCGGGTGATCCCGGCGTTGTGCACCACGATGTCGATGCCATCTGGCAATTGTTCAATCAGTTGCGTGGCGGCGTCATCGGCGCAGATATCCAGGGCAATGCCACGCCCGCCCAAGCGTGCGGCGAGGGCGTCGAGATCGTCCTTGGCCTGCGGCACATCCAGCAACACAATTTCGGCACCGTCCCGGGCCAGGGTTTCGGCAATCGAAGCGCCGATACCTCGGGCAGCCCCGGTCACCAGGGCCTTGAGCCCGGCCAGTGGGCGCGTCCAGTCATGCACTTGGGTCGGGCAGGCGCTCAGGCGCAGCACCTGGCCCGAGATATAGGCGCTTTTCGGCGAGAGGAAAAACCGCAGCGCGCCTTCCAACTGTGCTTCGGCGCCTTCGCCGACATACAGCAACTGCAAGGTGCCGCCGTTGCGCAGCTCCTTGGCCAGCGACCGGCTGAAGCCTTCGAGGGCCCGCTGGGCACTGGCGGCGAATGGATCGCTGAGGCTTTCCGGGGCGCGACCGAGAATCACCAGGTGCGCGCTGTGATCGAGATTTTTCAGCAGCGGCTGGAAGAACTCGCGCAGTTGCTTGAGTTGGTCGGTGTGTTGCAAATGGCTGGCATCGAACAGTACCGCCTTGAGCTTGGGGCCATGCCCGGGGATCCAGGGCGTGGCTTTGAGCGGCTCGGCCCCGTAGCTGTAGATGGCCTCGGTGAGTTTATTGGCAAATCCCAGCACCTGGGCCGCCAGCGGGCCGCCACCCAACAGCAGGGCGCCTTCCACCGGGCGCAGGCGCCCGGCTTGCCAGCGCTCCAGGCGTACCGGGGACGGCAGGCCAATGGCCGAGACCACGCGGTGGCCAAGGCTTGAGTTGGCGAAGTCGATATAACGGTCAGACATGGAACGCTCTCCGGCTGCTGGGGTTCAAAGGGTGGACCATCAATAGGTGACAGTCGTTCCTAGTCTAGGCTCAGGATTGCACCTACCACCTAACAGGGAGCTTTCCATGACTCAGTTGCGCCGTGTCGCGATCATTGGCGGTAATCGTATCCCCTTCGCCCGTTCCAATGGCCCCTACGCCACGGCCAGTAACCAGGCGATGCTGACGGCTGCCCTGGAAGGTTTGATCGAGCGCTACAACCTGCACGGCCTGCGCATGGGCGAAGTGGCTGCAGGTGCGGTGCTCAAGCATTCGCGGGACTTCAACCTGACCCGTGAGTGCGTGCTGGGCTCGCGCCTGTCGCCGCAAACCCCGGCCTACGACATTCAACAGGCCTGTGGCACCGGGCTGGAAGCGGCGCTGCTGGTGGCCAACAAGATTGCCCTGGGGCAGATCGAATGTGGGATCGCAGGTGGTGTCGACACCACTTCCGACGCGCCCATCGGAGTGAATGAGGGCCTGCGCAAAATCCTCCTGCAAGCCAATCGCAGCAAATCCATGGCGGATAAATTAAAAGTCCTGTTACAACTTCGTCCCCAGCACCTCAAACCGGAGTTGCCGCGCAATGGCGAGCCGCGTACTGGCCTGTCCATGGGCCAGCATTGCGAATTGATGGCGCAGACCTGGCAGATTCCCCGCGCCGAGCAGGACCAACTGGCCCTGCAAAGCCATCAGAAAATGGCCGCGTCCTATGCCGAGGGCTGGCACAACGATTTGCTCACGCCGTTCCTGGGCCTGACCCGTGACAACAACCTGCGCCCGGACCTGACCCTGGAGAAACTCGCCAGCCTCAAACCGGCTTTTGAGCGCAGTGAAAAGGGCACTCTCACCGCTGGCAACTCCACGCCACTGACCGATGGCGCCTCCCTGGTGTTGCTGGGCAGCGAAGCCTGGGCCAAGGAACGTGGCCTGCCGATTCTCGCCTACCTGCGTGATGGCGAAGCGGCGGCGGTGGATTTCGTCAACGGTGCCGAAGGGCTGTTGATGGCGCCGGTGTATGCCGTCCCACGCTTGCTGGCGAGAAATGGCCTGACCTTGCAGGATTTTGATTACTACGAAATTCACGAAGCCTTCGCTGCCCAAGTGCTATGCACACTCAAGGCCTGGGAAGATGCCGATTACTGCAAGACCCGCCTGGGGCTGGATGCGCCGTTGGGCTCAATCGACCGCAGCCGCCTGAACGTCAAGGGCAGTTCCCTGGCCGCCGGGCACCCATTTGCCGCCACCGGTGGGCGTATTGTCGCCAACCTGGCCAAGCTGCTGGACGCGGCGGGCAAGGGGCGCGGGCTGATCTCGATCTGCGCGGCGGGGGGCCAAGGCGTGACGGCGATCATTGAGCGCTGATCTCGGCTATTATCCGAACGCCTCGGGCAATAGCGGCTTTGTCGGATTAATCTGGCATATTGGATGCATTCTTTAGCAGATCAAGGCTCGTTACCCTCTCCCCGCTGTGCGAGGATTGCCGTATAACGAGTGCCATACGCGTGTTTGGTAATAAAGGACCCACAATAAAAGCTGATGAAGACTCCTAAACGCATTGAACCCCTGATCGAGGACGGTCTGGTCGACGAAGTGCTGCGCCCACTCATGAGTGGTAAAGAAGCAGCTGTTTATGTGGTGCGCTGCGGCAACGAGTTACGTTGCGCCAAGGTCTACAAGGAGGCGAATAAACGAAGTTTTCGTCAGGCGGCCGAATACCAGGAAGGCCGCAAGGTCCGCAACAGCCGGCAGGCCCGGGCCATGGCCAAGGGTTCCAAGTTCGGCAAGAAAGAAACCGAAGACGCGTGGCAGAACGCCGAAGTTGCGGCTCTGTTTCGTTTGGCCGGCGCCGGTGTGCGCGTGCCCCAGCCCTACGACTTCCTTGAAGGCGTATTGCTGATGGAGCTGGTGGCCGATGAATACGGTGATGCGGCGCCAAGGCTCAACGACGTGGTGCTGGAGCCGGATCAGGCCCGTGAGTATCACGCGTTCCTGATCTCGCAGATCGTGCTGATGCTGTGTACCGGCCTGGTGCACGGTGACCTCTCGGAGTTCAACGTACTGTTGACGCCGACGGGCCCCGTGATCATCGACTTGCCGCAAGCGGTGGACGCGGCGGGCAACAACCACGCATTCACCATGCTGGAGCGGGACGTGGGCAACATGGCTTCGTATTTCGGGCGATTTGCCCCGGAATTGAAGACCACCAAGTACGCCAAGGAGATGTGGGCGCTGTACGAAGCCGGCACCTTGCACCCGGCCAGTGTGTTGACTGGCGAGTTCGACGAGCCGGAAGAATTGGCAGACGTCGGCGGTGTGATGCGTGAGATCGAAGCGGCGCGGCTCGACGAAGAGCGACGCCAGGCGATCCGCGCAGCGGACGATGCACCACCGGGCAAACCGGCGGAAGAACCGCCGCCGCCTTGGATGCAGTGATCGCCCGGCATACTGGGGGTTAAAAATGTGGGAGCTGGCTTGTGTGGGAGCTGGCTTGCCTGCGATAGCATCACCTCAGTGCAACTGATGTACCGAGGTGCCTGTATCACAGGCAAGCCAGCTCCCACACAAGCCAGCTCCCACATTGGGTTTTGCGTTCAGTCAGTTGGATCCGCAGCAGCTGCCTGACGCCAATTCCTTGAGAATCGGACAATCGGGCCGGTGATCGCCCTGGCAGTGCTCCACCAGGTCCTGCAACGTATCGCGCAACTGCCCCAGTTCGCGGATCTTGTGATCCAGCTCCTCGATATGCTGGCGAGCCAACGCTTTCACGTCGGCACTGGCCCGTTGCCGGTCCTGCCACAACTCCAGCAACTTGCCGACTTCCTCCAGGGAAAACCCCAGGTCTCGCGAGCGTTTGATAAAGCCCAGGGTGTGCAGGTCGTCGTCGTTATACAGGCGATAGCCGCTGTCGCTGCGATGGGCCGGCTTGAGCAGGTTGATCGACTCGTAATAGCGAATCATCTTGGCGCTCAAGCCGCTTTGCCGGGCTGCCTGGCCGATGTTCATTGGCGGTGATCCTCCAGATCCTTGGGTTTCCAGGTTTTCAACAGTAGCGCATTGCTGACCACGCTCACGCTGGACAGGGCCATGGCGGCGCCGGCCAATACCGGGTTGAGCAGGCCGAATACGGCCAGCGGAATGCCGATCAAGTTATACACAAAGGCCCAGAACAGGTTCTGTCGAATTTTCGCGTAGGTCTTGCGGCTGATTTCCAGGGCCGCGGGCACCAGGCGCGGATCGCCGCGCATCAAGGTGATGCCGGCCGCGTGCATGGCGACGTCGGTGCCGCCGCCCATGGCAATGCCGATATCTGCTGCGGCCAGGGCCGGCGCATCGTTGATGCCGTCGCCGACCATGGCCACCACGCCGGTCTTTTTCAGCTCGGCGACGGTGGCGGCTTTATCGGCGGGCAATACTTCGGCGTGCACATCATCGATGCCCAGCGCTTGTGCCACCACGCGGGCGCTGCCGCGGTTGTCACCGGTCAGCAAATGGCTGCTGATATGCCGGGCCTTGAGCTGTTGCACGGCTTGCAGGGCACCCTCCTTGAGCGTGTCGCCAAAGGCGAACAGGCCCAGCACGCGAAGCTGTGGGCTTTGCTCGATCAGCCAGGACAAGGTGCGGCCTTCGGCTTCCCAGGCGCTGGCATTGGCGGCCAGGTCACCTGGTTTCAAGCCGGTTTCATCGAGCATGCGCCGATTGCCCAGGGCCAGTTGCCGACCGTCCAGGGTGCCGGCAATGCCGCGTCCGGTCAGGGATTGGCTGGCGCTCACATCGGCAACCGGCAAACCTTGATCATTACAGGCGTCCAGCACCGCCTTGGCCAAGGGGTGTTCGCTGCCGCGTTGCAGCGCGCCGGCCTGTTGCAGCAACAAGGCTTCGTTGCCATCCACTGCCCTCAGATGGGCGATTTTCGGCGCGCCGGAGGTGAGGGTGCCGGTCTTGTCGAATACCACCGCGCTGACTTCGTGGGCGCGCTCCAGCGCTTCAGCGTCCTTGATCAGAATCCCGTGGCGGGCCGCGACGCCAGTGCCGGCCATGATCGCCGTTGGCGTGGCCAGGCCCAGTGCGCAAGGGCAGGCAATGACCAGCACCGCCACCGCATTGATCAATGCCGTTTCCAGCGGTGCACCGTACAACCACCAGCCAATCAGCGTGGCGAGGGCGATCACCAGCACGGTCGGCACAAACACCTGGCTGACTTTATCCACCAGTTTCTGGATCGGCGCCTTGGCCGCCTGGGCGTCTTCGACCAGGCGAATGATCCGCGCCAGCACGCTCTCGGCACCGAGGGCCAGGGTGCGTACCAGCAAACGGCCTTCACCGTTGATTGCGCCGCCGGTGACTTTATCCCCAGGCTGTTTCGGCACCGGCAAGCTTTCACCGGTGATCAAGGCTTCATCGGCGTGGCTTTGGCCTTCGACCACTTCGCCATCCACCGGAAAGCGCTCGCCGGGCTTGACCAGCACCAGGTCGTTGAGGCGCAGGGCGCTGATGGCAACCTCTTGCTCACGGCCATCGATCAGCTGAATTGCCCGCTCCGGCCGCAAGGCCTCCAGGGCACGGATGGCGCTGGCGGTCTGGCGTTTGGCGCGGCTTTCCAGGTATTTGCCCAGCAGCACCAGGGCAATCACTACCGCCGAGGCTTCGAAGTATAGATGGGGTTCAACCCCTGCCGGGGCGATAAGCCACTGGTAGATACTCAGGCCATACCCGGCGCTGGTACCGATGGCCACCAGCAGGTCCATATTGCCGGCGCCGGCGCGCACGGCTTTCCAGGCGGCGACATAGAAGCGCGCACCGAAAATGAACTGCACCGGCGTGGCGAGGAGGAACTGCACCCAGGCCGGCAGCATCCAGTGCAGGCCGAAGGGCTGCACCAGCATCGGCAAAACCAGCGGCAATGCCAACGCAATGGCCATTACCAGCGACCAGCGTTCGCGTTTCAGACGCTGTTCCTGGCTGGCTTGGGTGGCGGTTTCGCTTTGCGGCAGGGTGGCGGTGTAGCCGGCTTTTTCCACGGCGGCGATCAGCACGGCAGGGTCCATCTGGCCCGCCACCTCGACATGGGCCCGTTCATTGGCCAGGTTGACGCTGACGCTTTGCACGCCGGGCACCTTGTTCAGGGCGCGCTCGACCCGGCCCACGCAACTGGCGCAGGTCATGCCGCTGATCGGCAGGTCGAAGGTGGTGGATCCATTCATGGGGCGTTCCTCCAGGAAAAGTTGCCTGTAGGATCAAGCTTGACCTTAGGGGAAGGTCAAGCCCCTTAATTCACGGCAAGCCCTGATACCGTTTTTTTGTAGGAGCGAGCTTGCTCGCGAAGAACTGGAGAGCGCCGCATTTACCCGGTAAATACGCGTCATCGTTGTCGTTCTTCGCGAGCAAGCTCGCTCCTACAAAAACGGTCAGTAACCGAGCTTGGCGGCCTTGAGGTACATGCCGTCCGCGCCCTGGGCAATGCGCAACTTGCGTACGTCGCCGGCTTTCAGCGTGATCTCTTGGGCCTTGGGCGCCAACAGCCCCGGCAGGCAGCCTGGAGCCTGGCCCGGCAGCAGCTTGAGACGCAGCGAGACCTTGCCTTCCGGGAAGTTGAACGAGGTGGCCTGCTCCTGGAACAGCCGCCCGGCCAGTTGGTCATTGACGTACAGGCCAATCTCGCAGTTGGTGGGCACTTCCAGGCGCTCCCTGGATACGATCAGCACCGCGTAGTCCTCGGCGGCGCTGGCCTGGGGAACGGCGGCGAACAGGCTCAGCAGACTGGCAAGGCCAAAAAACGACCAGCGCATGGTGAATTCTCCGGTTTAGATCGTTGATGCTTGCAGCTTGGCGGACGTCGCCGGGGAATACCAGCCCGGCAGTTGTTTTCAGCGCTTGACCTTGCCATCGTGGCAAGGATGAGACTGGGTGCAACCTCACTCAAGGAGTCATGTCATGCAAATATTCAGCGTTGAAGGAATGACCTGCGGCCACTGCGTTCGGGCCGTGACCCAAGCGGTACAGGCCAAGGACCCGGCGGCCAGTGTGAATGTGAATCTGGCCGCCAAGGAAGTCGGCGTTGAAAGTCGTTTATCGCCGGACGAAGTGATCAGCCTGATCAGCGAAGAAGGCTACAGCGCCAAGCTCGCCTGATTATTTAATAGGTAGCGAGCTAACGTAATGTTCAAGGCACCCAAGCGCGGCTAGACTGTCGGGCTGCCGACTCTACCGGGTGCCTGATGAACCTTCGCATAATCCTTATTCTGGGGGCCTTGAGCGCATTTGCGCCGCTGGCCATCGACTTTTACCTGCCGGGCTTCCCGGCCATGGCCGTGGCATTCGGCACTGACGAAAAACATATCCAACTGACCCTGGCGGTGTACTTCACGGGCCTGGCGATCGGTCAGTTGATCTATGGGCCGCTGGCGGATCGTTTTGGCCGGCGTATCCCGCTGTTGAGCGGTGTCACTTTGTTCACCGTGGCTTCCCTGGCGTGCGCCTATGCGCCGTCCCTGGAATGGCTGATCGGTGCGCGCTTCGTCCAGGCCCTGGGCGGGTGTGCGGGCATGGTGATTTCCCGGGCGGTGGTCAGCGACAAGTGCGATGCGGTGGGCTCGGCCAAGGTTTTTTCGCAATTGATGCTGGTGGTCGGGCTGGCACCGATCCTGGCGCCGATGCTCGGTGGGGTGATGGTCAGCCTGTGGGGCTGGCAGTCGATCTTCCTCGCGTTGACGGTATTCAGTGTCGGCGCCGGGGTGGCGGTGGCTGTCGGCTTGCCGGAAAGTTTTCCGGCCCATCAGCCTCGGCAGCCACTGTCCGGGGCGTTGCGCCAATACGGGCGGCTGCTGGCTGATCGGGTCTACCTGGGGTATGCCGTAACTGGCGGTATCGCAATTGGCGGGATGTTTGCCTATATCGCCGGTTCACCTTTCGTCTTTATCAAGCTGTATGGCGTGCCGGCCGAGCACTACGGTTGGTTGTTCGGCACCAATGCCGCGGGCTTTATCCTGGTGGCCCAGGTCAACGCGCGGCTGCTGTCCAAGCGCGGCCCGGCGTTTCTGCTGACCCGCACGGTGTGGGTCTACCTCGCAGCGGCGTTGGCTTTGCTGGCGGTCAGTGCCTTGCATACCGAAGCATTGTGGCCGCTGCTGGTGCCGCTGTTCCTGTGTATTGCCAGCCTGGGTTGCATCATGCCCAACACTTCGGCATGCGCCATGAACGGCCAGGGGGCACGGGCCGGCAGCGCGTCGGCACTGCTGGGCTGCATCCAGTTTGGCGTGGCCGCGGGTGCAGCGTCGTTGGTCGGCGCATTGCACGACGGCACAGCCATGCCGATGTCGATCGTCATCAGCTTGTGCGGGGTGTTGGCGGTAGTGGTGGCCATGTTGACCCAGCGCCTGCAACGGCAGCGAGCCTTGCAAGCGCAGGTCTGACGGCGTTTTCAGCCAGTAGCGCGCTGCTGGCTTTCGGGAAAGCGGTGGGGCGCCTGGATGCGGTTTTGCAGGGTGTTGGCGAAGGCGCGGGCCTCGGCTTCAGTGCGGAAGGTAAAGGCGTCGTGGTCCAGGCGGACCTGCCATTTGTTGCCTTGGGATTTTGCTAACGCTTTTATCAGGATCTTCATTGCTGACTTCCTCACGTAAAAGATTGCGTGGCAAAGGCGGCCAATATAAACCCGAATACGCTCACAAATATGACAAGGATCAAGTCTCTGACTAGCGGTGCCGTCCGTTACCTACAGAGATAACAGACGGTACTGACAGAGCCCTTGGCTTAGAAGCCTTCCAGCACGATCTTGCCCTTGGCCTTGCCGCTTTCCAGCAGGGCATGGGCCCGGCGCAGGTTCTCTGCGTTGATCAGGCCGAAGTGTTCGCCCACCGTGGTTTTCAGGGTGCCGGCATCGATCAGTTCGGCTACCCGATTGAGCAGGTTGTGCTGCTCGATCATGTCGGCGGTCTCGAACATCGAGCGGGTGTACATGAACTCCCAGTGCAGCGACAGGCTCTTGCGCTTGAGCTTGAGCACGTCCAGTGACTTGGGATCATCGATCAAGGCCAGTTTGCCCTGGGGCGCGAGGGCTTCGACCAACTGGTCCAGATGCTGGTCGGTCTGGGTCAGGCTGGCGACATGGGTCACCTGTGGGTGGCCTGCGCGCTTGAGTTCTTCGCTCAGTGGCTGGCTGTGGTCGACCACCAGATCAGCCCCCAGGTCCTTGGCCCAGGCCTGGGTTTGCGGGCGCGAGGCACTGCCGATCACCTTGAGCGCGGTGAGTTGCGCAGCCAGCTGGGTAAGGATCGACCCTACGCCACCGGCAGCGCCGACGATCAGCAGGCTCTGGCCTTGATCGGTCTGGCCTTCAGCTATTTGCAGGCGCTCGAACAGCAGCTCCCAGGCGGTGATGGCCGTCAACGGCAGGGCGGCCGCCTCGGCAAAACCCAGGCTCTGGGGCATATGGCCGACGATGCGCTCATCCACGGTGTGCAACTCGCTGTTGCCGCCCGGGCGTGTCAGGGAACCGGCGTAAAACACCTTGTCGCCGACCTTGAATAGGGTGACGTCGCTGCCCACGGCCTTGACCACGCCAGCCACGTCCCAGCCCAGCACCTTGGCCGCGCCGTTTTCCGGGGCGACGTTCTGGCGGATCTTGGTATCGACCGGGTTGACCGAGATGGCTTTGACTTCCACCAGCAGGTCGCGCGGGCCGGCTACCGGCTCAGGCAGTTGCACATCTTGCAGGGACTTGGGGTCGTTGATCGGCAATGCGGCGTAGTAGGCGATGGCTTTCATGACGAGTTCCAGGGTGTACGGAATGGGATGGGTAGATCATTGGCTATTTCTCTTGCAGATAAAACCCGCTAAAAGAGCAGTCTCTTTCAACATTTTTTTGATAATTGCCCGGGGCGGTGCTCATGCTGCGTTTTGATGATTTGCAGTTGTTCGTGCGTGCGGCGGATTTGGGGAGCTTGTCGGCTGCCGCACGGGTCATGGATATGTCGGCAGCGGTGGCCAGTGCTGCGTTGAAACGCATTGAGCAACAGTTGGGCGCGCGCTTGCTGGCACGTTCCACCCGCAGCCTGCGCCTGACCGCCGAGGGCGAAGGCTTTCTAGAGTACGCCCGGGGTGCCTTGAGCCAACTGGATGAAGGCCGGCGCCTGCTGGCCAGCGGCCAGGATCATGTCAGCGGCGTCCTGCAGCTGTCGGCGCCATCGGACTTCGGACGGAACCTGTTGCTGCCGTGGTTGGACGAGTTTCAGCGCGAGCACCCGCAATTGAGCGTGCGCCTGCTGCTGGGCGACCGGATCGCCGACCTGTTCCGCCAACCGGTGGATATAGCCTTGCGTTATGGCGAACCCGAGGATTCGAGCCTGGTGGCGTTGCCGGTGGCGCCGGACAATCGTCGGGTACTGTGCGCATCGCCCGGCTACTTGGCCCGGCATGGCGAGCCGCGCCATCTGGAAGAACTGGCCCAGCACAATTGCCTGCTCTATATGCTCGGCAGCCGGGTGCACGACCATTGGCGGTTTCAGGACGCCAAACGGGAAATCAGCCTGACCGTCAGCGGTGACCGTTTCAGTGACGATGCGGATGTGGTGCGGCGCTGGGCCGTGGCCGGGGTGGGCATTGCCTACAAGTCCTGGCTGGATGTCAGCGCCGATGTGCTGGCTGGTCGCCTGCAGTTGCTCTTGCCCGAGCTGCAGGGTGAACGCACACCGCTCAATCTGCTGTGTGCCCATCGCGCGCAATTGAGTAAACCGATCAACCTCTTGCGTGAAATGCTTGTGGCACGTTGTGGGAAGTTGAGCGCGCAATTGCCCGAACGCAGGGGAACTACGCAATAACCTCAGGGATTTCAGGAAATTTCAGGCAGCTGCTGTCGCTGATTTGGCGGTAGGACGCCACGGAATCTGCTGCCCACACACTTATACTTTTGCGCGAAATGGAGCAGACCAACGATTCAACAGGGAGTGAGTACATGGAACAGGCACCTTGCATCAGCCAGATCGCCACCTTGCTGGCAGACCCCAAGCGCACTGCAATGATCTGGGCGTTGATGGACGGTTCGGCCAAGCCGTCCGAGGAGCTGGCGATGCTGGCCGGGTTGTCAGCGTCATCGGCCAATGCGCATTTGGCGCGGTTGGCGGCGGGCGGGTTGCTGCGTATTGAAGCCCGGGGGCGCAAGCGCTTCTTCCGCATGGCGGCGGCGGATGTGGCCGCAGCCATCGATGCATTGGCCAGTACCACAATGGCCAGTGTGGCGCGCAGTGCGCCCAGCCGGTCGGTCGCGGTATTGCTGGCGCCGGCGTTGTTGCGTCAGGCACGGCTCTGCCATGACCACCTGGGCGGGGAAATGGCCGCGGCACTTTATCAACGCATGGTGTTGGCGAAGTGGATTGAACGCTTCGAGCAGCGGATCCACGTGACCCCCTTGGGCGCACGCCATTTGGCCGAGCATGGCATTTTTACCCAGGCCCTGGCCCACCAGAGTTACGCGACGATGGCTTGCGATTGTTATGACTGGAGCGAACAGCAGCCGCACCTGGGGGGGGGCGTTGGGGGCAGGGTTGTTGCAGTTGTTCATGCAGTCGCGCTGGTTGCAGACGATCAGTGAGTCGAGCGCACTGCAGGTTACCGAGACCGGGCGCATGGAAATTGCCCGGATGGCAGCGGTGTAGGAGCGGGCTTGCCCGCGAACAATTCAAAGGCGCCGCGTTCATCCAGGATGTACGCTTTATCGTTGGCGTCCTTCGCGAGCAAGCTCGCTCCTACAGGGAGGGGTCAGGGCTTGACCAGGCGTGCATCCAGGCTGTTTTGCGCCAGGCGGCTAGCCTGGTCCTGGGTCATGCCCAGGGAGGTGTGCAGCGCGTGGAAGTTTTCGGTGATATACCCGCCAAAGTAAGCCGGGTCATCGGAGTTCACCGTGACCTTCACCCCACGCTCGAGCATGTCGAGGATGTTGTGCTGGGCCATGTCGTCGAATACACACAGCTTGGTATTGGACAGCGGGCACACAGTCAGGGGGATCTGCTCGTCGATGATCCGCTGCATCAGGCGCTCGTCTTCGATGGCGCGCACGCCATGGTCGATACGCTGGATTTTCAGCAGGTCGAGGGCTTCCCAGATGTATTCCGGCGGGCCTTCTTCGCCAGCATGGGCGACGGTCAGGAAACCTTCGCCACGGGCGCGATCGAACACGCGCTGGAACTTGCTCGGTGGGTGGCCCATTTCCGAGCTGTCCAGGCCCACGGCGACAAACGCATCACGGAACGGCAGCGCCTGGTCGAGGGTTTTTTGCGCTTCTTCTTCGCTCAGGTGGCGCAGGAAGCTGAGGATCAGGCCGCTGGTGATACACAGTTGCTGCTCGCCATCTTTGAGCGCGCTGGCGATGCCATTGAGCACTACTTCAAAAGGGATGCCACGGTCGGTGTGGGTCTGCGGGTCGAAGAACGGCTCGGTATGAATCACGTTCTGCGCCTTGCAACGCAGCAGGTAGGCCCAGGTCAGGTCGTAGAAATCCTGGGACGTGCGTAATACATCGGCGCCCTTGTAATAGAGGTCGAGAAACTCCTGCAGGTTGTTGAAGGCGTAGGCCTTGCGCAGGGTCTCGACGTCGTTCCACGGCAGCGCGATCTTGTTGCGTTCGGCCAGGCTGAACAGCAGCTCGGGCTCCAGCGAACCCTCCAGGTGCAGGTGCAGTTCAGCCTTGGGCAGGGCGTTTAGCCAGTCGTACATGTGTGCGTTCTCATCAGGTGCAATGGCGACATTCTACAGGCCAGGGCGCAAATAATCGGTAAAACCTGACCGAGCGGTAAGCATTCTTCGTGCCTGTGCCAGTGGGTGAATGAACTAAGGTGTAACGAAACGTTAGCGATTCGCTGCAGTCTGTACCCCATCAATGACTGAATCGCCGCTCGAAAAGGCCCGCAATGCTCACATCCCTCAAGCAAGAAAAATTCATGTGGCTGGCGCTGATCGCCGCCATCGCGGCCTACCCGCTGGAACACTGGCTGCTGCACAGTGGGCAGGCCACGGCGCTGCTCGGTGGCCTGGTGCTGATCGGCTTTATTGTCATGGCTTCGATGCGCGTGGCCCATCACGCCGAACTGCTCGCCGAAAAGGTGGGCGACCCCTACGGCACGATGATCCTGACCCTCGCGGCAGTGCTGGTGGAAGTGGTGATCCTGGCGATCATGATGAGCAACGAGGCGTCGCCGACCCTGGTGCGCGACACGATTTATTCGGCGGTGATGCTGGATATCAACGGCATCCTCGGCCTGGCCGCGCTGATGGGCGGCATCAAGCATGGCGAGCAGTCCTACAACGATGATTCGGCGCGGACCTACAGCGTGATGATCCTGACCGCCATGGGTGTGTCCATGGTGGTGCCGGAATTCATCCCCGAGGCCGACTGGAAAATCTACTCGGCCTTCACCATTGGCGCGATGGTGGTGCTGTATGCCTTGTTCCTGCGCATGCAGGTGGGGCCACACAGTTACTTCTTCAGCTACAGCTATCCGGAAAAACGCCGCAAGACGCTGCCGCAAGAACAGGCGTCGCCGGTCAACCTGACATTCTCCATCGCAACCCTGGTGTTTGGCGTGGTGGTGATTGGCGCATTGGCCGAAGTGATGTCCAAGACCCTGGACCTTGGCCTGGAGGGCACGGGTGCGCCGCCGGTGATCACGGCGATCCTGGTGGCAGCGATTTCTGCCGCGCCGGAGATACTGACCGCGTTGCGTGCAGCGTTGGCCAACCGCATGCAGTCGGTGGTCAACATCGCGCTGGGGGCTTCGTTGTCGACGGTGATCTTGACTGTGCCGGTGATGGAAGCGATGGCGCTGTACACCGGCCAGCCGTTTCAGATGGCGATGACACCGGTGCAGACAGTGATGGTGTTTATCACGCTGATTGTCAGCGCGATCAACCTCAACGATGGCGAAACCAACGCCATCGAAGGGATGACCCACTTTGTGCTGTTTGCGACCTTTATCATGTTGTCGCTGCTGGGTGTGTAGCTAGCCGGCAATCAACTGCCGCGCCGCTTGGCTGTGATCGGCGATCAGGCCCTTGAGGTCCATGCCCTCGATTTGCCCGTCGATCACCCGCCACTTGCCGCCCACCATCACCCGGTCCGCGCGGTCGGCGCCGCACAGCAGCAGCGCCGAAACAGGATCGTGGCTGCCGGAGAAGCGCAGCTCATCAAGCTTGAACAGCGCCAGGTCAGCTTGTTTGCCTACGGCCAACTCGCCGATGTCGCTACGGCCGAGCAGTTGCGCAGAGCCTTTGGTGGCCCAGCCCAGCACGCCTTCAGGGGTGATTTTTTCCGCCCCGTAGCGCAGGCGCTGGATATACAGGGCCTGGCGTGCTTCGAGGATCATATTGGACGCGTCGTTGGAGGCTGAACCGTCGACGCCCAGGCCAATCGGCGCGCCGGCGGCGATCAGGTCCAGGGTCGGGCAGATGCCGGAGGCCAGGCGCATGTTGGAGCTTGGGCAGTGGCAAATCCCGGTGCCGGCCGCGCCCAGCCGGGCGATTTCATCGGGGTTGAAGTGAATACCATGGGCCAGCCAGGTACGTGGTCCGAGCCAGCCGACGCTGTCGAGGTAGTCCACGGTGCGCAAGCCGAAGCGTTGCAGGCAGAAGTCTTCTTCGTCGAGGGTTTCGGCCAGATGGGTGTGCAGGCGTACGTCGAGCTGGTTGGCCAGTTCAGCGCTGGCGCTCATGATTTCGGGGGTGACCGAGAACGGCGAGCAGGGCGCCAGGGCGATCTGGATTTGCGCGCCGTCGCCGCGCTCGTGGTAGCGCTTGATCAGGCGCTGGCTGTCTTCGAGAATCACTTCACCCTGCTGCACGGTCTGCTGCGGCGGCAGCCCACCGTCGGCTTCGCCCAGGCTCATGGAACCGCGCGTGAGCATGGCGCGCATGCCCAGTTCGCGCACGCTGTCGACTTGCACGTCGATCGCATTTTCCAGGCCGTCGGGGAACAGGTAGTGGTGGTCGGCGGCGGTGGTGCAGCCCGAGAGCAGTAATTCTGCCAGGGCGACCTTGCTGGCCAGCGCGAGTTTTTCCGGGGTCAGGCGTGCCCACACCGGGTACAGGGTTTTCAGCCAGGGGAACAACGGCTGGTTGACCACCGGCGCCCAGGCGCGGGTCAGGGTTTGGTAGAAGTGATGGTGGGTGTTGATCATGCCGGGAAGGATCACATGCTCGCGCGCGTCGAAGGTTTGTTCGCAGGCCATGCTCGGTTGTTGGCCGAGGGCGAGCACTTCGACGATCACGCCGTCTTGCAGCACCAGGCCGCCACGGGCATCGAGGGCATTGGCGGTGAAGATCGCGAGAGGGTTTTTTAACCAGATACGGGTCGCAGGCATTGGCCGGCTCCTCTGAATGATGGGTTCAGGTTTGCCAGCTCAGTGTTGCCCTGTCTGCTGATCCAGGGTCGCCGGTAAGGGCGAGGAGGGAAGTCTACGTGGAGTGAGCGGTGGGGTCTATCCACCGCTCATCGGTGGTGAGTGTGTTGTGGCAAGTTGGCTTGTCGTGGCGAGCGGGCTTGCCCCGCGCTGGGCTGCGTAGCAGCCCTGAAACCTGGCGCCGAGGTGTGTCTGAAAAAATAGGGTGAGCTTGTTGGGGCTGCTGCGCAGCCCAGCGCGGGGCAAGCCCGCTCGCCACAACAAGCCCGCGCGCCATCGCTACAGTCTTACCAGGGAATGGTCTGGCCCTTGTAGTTGACGAAGTGATGGCCGCCCTTGCCGGTGTAGGCGTTCACTTGGGCAATCAGGCCGCGCACGCTGGTCTCCACATCCAGGTCGGCACCTTCGCCGCCCATATCGGTCTTGACCCACCCCGGGTGCAGTGACAGTACGGTCAACTTCTGCTCGCCCAATTGCGTTACAAAGCTGTTGGTCATGGAGTTCAGCGCGGCTTTGCTCGCCTTGTACAGCGCCAGGTCCGGCGCATCGGGCATGGTTACGCTGCCCAGTACCGAACTCATGAATGCCAGTACGCCACTGCCTTGGCGGATCTGCGGGGCAAAGCGTTGGGCCAGGTTGATCGGTGCCACGGCGTTGGTGAAAAACAGTTGGCCGACTTCGGCCTGGGTCGCGTGGCCTGGGGTCTGGATGGCCGGGCCCTTGACGCCGGCGTTGACGAACAGCAGGTCGAAGGTGCGGTCCTTGAGGCGCTGGCTCAGGGCGATCACGGCCTGCTGGTCGTCCATGTCGAGTTTCTCGATCTGGACCGGGCCCACAGCTTTCAGGGCATCGGCCTTGCTTGGGTCACGCACGGTGGCGGTCACATCCCAGCCGTCCGGGAGCAATTGCTTGACCAGGCCCAGGCCCAGCCCGCGCGAGGCGCCGATGATCAATGCGGTTTTTGGCGTAGACATGAAGGCTTCCTTTGGCGTCGAGGTTCAGTGAACAACATTATCAGGTTCAACGTTGCAGCAGGATTCGCCCACGGCTCAGGTCGGCCAACTGCGATTGCAGGGTGTCGATATGGGCTTCGCCGAGTGCCAGTTGCAGCTCCACGCCGTTGGCGGTGAAGGTTTCTTCCAGGACCAGGCCGCCCAGTTCGGCGACACGCAGCTTTACCAGCGGCAACTCAGCAAAACCACAGGCACAGCTCAAGGGCACGCGGCTGATCAACTCGACCCGTTCGGCGTTTTGCAGGCATTTATTGGCGCCGCCCCCATAGGCACGGGCCAGGCCACCGGTGCCCAGTTGGATGCCGCCGTACCAGCGGACCACCAGCACCGCGACCTGGTCAAACCCCTGGGCCTCGATGGCGGCCAGGATCGGGCGCCCGGCGGTGCCGCCGGGTTCGCCGTCATCGTTGCTGCGGTATTGCCCGCCCAGTTTCCAGGCCCAGCAGTTATGTGTGGCGTTGAGGTCGCTGTGCTGCTCGATAAACGCCTGTGCGTCTTGCGGGCTGGTAATCGGTGCAGCAAAGGTGATGAAGCGGCTTTTGCGGATTTCTTCGCGAAATTCACAAAAGCCCGTAAGGGTGAAAGGCATCGGGTCGCTTCGTTCAGAGGGCCGGCTTGATGCCACAGCCCTTGAGAATAATGTGGATGAGGTTGGTGCCAGCGTCTTCCATGTCCTGCTTGGTCAGCTTGGTGCGCCCGGTCACGCGGCAGATCTGGGTCGCGAAGTCGGCGTAATGCTGGGTGCTGCCCCACAGCAGGAAGATCAAGTGTACCGGATCCACGGGGTCCATCTTGCCGGCATCGATCCAGGCCTGGAATACCGCGGCCCGGCCACTGAACCAGGTGCGGTAGTCCTGGCTGAAATATTCGGTAAGGCATTCGCCGCCGCTGATGATCTCCATGGCGAAAATCCGCGAGGCCTGTGGTTGGCGTCGCGAGTATTCCATCTTGGTGCGGATATAGCGGGTCAGCGCCTCGGCGGGATCATCCTCGGCGGTGAGGGTGTTGAAGGTGCTGTCCCACAGTTCGAGGATATTGCTCAGCACCGCGATGTACAGCCCCAGCTTATTGGTGAAGTAATAATGCAGGTTGGCCTTCGGCAGCCCGGCACTCGCGGCGATGGTGTTCATGCTGGTGCCTTTGTAGCCGTGCCGGGCGAATTCGTCTTCGGCGGCCTGGATGATCGCTTGTTCGTTCTTTTGTCGAATGCGGCTGGCGGGTTTTCCGGCGTGGCTGTTGTGGGCAGGAACTTCGAGGCTCATGGAGGTTTCCGTGCAGATCGATGAATGCGATTGCTGCACAGATAACCCACCCTCAAGCCTCAGACAAGTCCCGATACGATAAAAGCGTCAAAGCGGTTCCAGTGTGTCGTTTTCCACGAGTGGATTTGCGGCGCGCGTTTCGGCCTTGGATTCCGGCAGGATCAGGCACAGCACAATTGCCGTCAGCCCGCCGCTGGTGATGGCCGAGTCGAACAGGTTTTGCACCAGGGTTGGCATCAGGTGCAACAAATTCGGTTGCGCGGCGATGCCCAGGCCGACCCCAAACGAGGTGGCGATGATCAGCATGCTGCGTCGGTCCAGCGGGGCCTGGGCCAGGATGCGCACGCCGGCGGCGGCCACACTGCCGAACATTACCAGGGTCGCCCCGCCGAGCACCGGCTTGGGGATTTGCTGCAGTACCGCGCCAATCAGCGGAAACAGCCCGAGACAAAACAGCACCACGCCGATGTATAGCCCCACATAGCGGCTGGCGACGCCGGTCAACTGAATCACCCCGTTGTTCTGGGCGAAGGTGGTGTTGGGAAAGGCGCTGAAGGTGGCGGCGATCATGCAGCTGACGCCATCCCCGAGCACGCCGCCCTTGAGCCGGCTTATATAGGAAGGGCCGCTGATGGGTTGGCGGGCGATCATGCAGTTGGCGGTGAGGTCGCCGACGGTTTCGATGCTGCTGATCAGATAAATCAGCGCGACCGGCAGGAAGGCGCTCCAGTCGAAGTTGAAACCAAAGCGGAACGGTGTCGGCAGGCTGATCAAGGGCAGGTCGGGCAGGGGCTGGGGTACCAGTTTGCCGCTGAACCATGCAGCGAGGCTGCCCAGTACCAGGCCGATGATGATCGCGCTAAGGCGTACCCACGGCGTATCCGAACGGTTGAGCAGGATAATCGTCAGCACCACGAACAGGCCCAGGGCCAGGTTGGTCGGCGCGCCAAAGTCCGGGGCATTGAAGCCGCCGCCCAGGTCGGTGATGCCCACTTTGATCAGGCTGATGCCAATCAGGGTAATCACAATGCCGGTCACCAGCGGCGTGATGACCCGGCGCAATTGGCCGATAAAACGGCTCAGCACGATCTGCACCAGCGCGCCGAAAAAGCACACGCCGAAAATCATCGCCAGGATGTCTTCCGGGCTGCCGCCGCGCTGCTTGACCAGGAAACCCGCTGACAAGACCGCGCCGAGAAAGGCAAAGCTGGTGCCTTGCAGGCAGATCATCCCCGCGCCAATTCCAAACGGCCTACGCGCTTGGATGAAGGTGCCGACACCGGAAACCATCAACGCCATGCTGATCAGGTAGGGCAGGTGGGCGGCCAGGCCCAGGGTGGAGCCGATGATCAGTGGCGGGGTGATGATGCCGACGAAGCTGGCGAGCACATGTTGCAGTGCCGCGAGCAAGGCGGGCAGTGGTTTGGGGCGGTCGTTGAGACCGTAGATCAGGTCGCTGGCGCTGGAGGATTCTGGTGGCATGGCATGTGGACTCAGGGCTGACGGTTCATGGTCCCTGTGCCTTGCAAAAAGCTGTCCACTTGCTCAGGTTTTGTGTGGAGCCCGTATCAGCGGGTCGCGGCCAGGCTTTCGAGGAAGCTTTCCAGCACCAAATGAGGGCGGCGGCCTTTGCGCGTGACCGAAGCCAGGCTTAAATCGTAAAAGCGTGTAGGCGGTTTCAGCGCACGCAGTCGGCCTTGTTGTACCCACAGACTGGCGTAGTGATCGGGCAGGTAGCCGATATAGCGCCCGGTAAGGATCAGGAAGGCCATGCCTTCGCGGTCGGACGCGCTGGCGGTGCAGTTGAGCGCCTGATAATGGGCCTGGATATCGGCGGGCAGGCGGAAGGTCGGTGCGATGGCGTCCTGGCTGTTGATGCGTTGATCGTCCAATTGCTTGTCGTCGGCGTAAAACAGCGGGTGGCCCACCGCGCAGTAGAGCAGCGAACGCTCGCTGTACAGGGGTTGGTATTCCAGGCCCGACAGGGCGCTGGCCTGGGGGACCACGCCGACATGCAGGCGCCCGTCGAGCACGCCTTGCTCAACTTCATTGGGGGCGATCATGCGGATCTGGATTTGCACGTCGGGGCCGCGCTCTTTCAACTGCGCCAGTGCATGGGTGATGCGCATATGGGGCAGGGTCACCAGGTTATCGGTCAGGCCGATGATCAGTTCGCCGCGCAGGTGTTGGTGCAGGCCGTTGACCTCGGTGCGGAAACTTTCCAGCGCACTTAACAGTTGCAGGGCCGATTGGTAGACCTCCCGGCCTTCTTCCGTCAGGGAGAAACCGGCGCGCCCGCGTTGGCACAGACGCAGGCCCAGGCGCTGCTCGAGATCGCTCATTTGCTGGCTGATCGCAGAGCGACCAATGCCCAGCACGGTTTCCGCCGCCGAGAAGCCTCCGCACTCCACCACGCTGCGGAAGATGCGCAACAGGCGGATATCGAAGTCGCTCACTTGGGCCAGCGGGTCGGGTCGGCGGCTGCTCATAGTTTAGTAAAAGCCTGACTGAAGGTTAGAAGAGTTGCATTTCCCAGACTTTATCCCCGTGGCAATTTAGCTGCAACAACGCTTTTCAATCCCGACGCTGCCTTTTGCCCTGCGAGGTTTTGCTGATGAACATGCCCGAAAACGCCCCATCCACCCTGGCCAGCCAGCTGAAGCTGGATGCTCACTGGATGCCTTACACCGCCAACCGCAACTTCCAACGCGACCCGCGTCTGATCGTGGGGGCCGAAGGCAGTTGGTTGATCGATGACAAGGGGCGTCGGGTGTACGACTCGTTGTCGGGCCTGTGGACCTGCGGCGCGGGGCACACCCGCAAGGAAATCCAGGAAGCCGTCGCCAAACAACTCGGCACCCTGGATTACTCGCCGGGCTTCCAATACGGCCATCCTTTGTCCTTCCAGTTGGCGGAAAAGATCACCGACCTGACCCCCGGCAATCTGAACCATGTGTTCTTCACCGACTCCGGTTCCGAGTGCGCCGATACAGCAGTGAAGATGGTGCGTGCGTACTGGCGCCTAAAGGGACAGG
Source organism: Pseudomonas sp. DTU12.1 (assembly GCF_009873475.1). Taxonomy (NCBI): domain Bacteria; kingdom Pseudomonadati; phylum Pseudomonadota; class Gammaproteobacteria; order Pseudomonadales; family Pseudomonadaceae; genus Pseudomonas; species Pseudomonas sp. DTU12.1. Next base: position 958,559 of record NZ_CP045254.1, read on the forward strand.
CGACCAAGACCAAGATGATCGGGCGTGCCCGTGGTTATCACGGGGTGAACATCGCCGGTACCAGCCTGGGTGGCGTCAACGGCAACCGTAAGATTTTTGGCCAGGCGATGATGGATGTCGATCACCTGCCTCACACGCTGCTGGCGAGCAATGCCTTCTCCCGCGGCATGCCGGAGCTGGGTGGTATTGCCCTGGCTGACGAGTTGCTCAAGCTGATCGAGTTGCATGATGCGTCGAACATTGCTGCGGTGTTCGTTGAGCCGATGGCAGGCTCGGCCGGGGTGCTCGTACCGCCGCAGGGCTACCTCAAGCGGCTACGTGAGATCTGTGACCAGCACAATATCCTGCTGGTGTTCGACGAAGTGATCACCGGCTTTGGTCGTACCGGCTCGATGTTCGGTGCAGATAGCTTCGGTGTGACGCCGGACCTGATGTGCATCGCCAAGCAGGTCACCAACGGTGCGATTCCGATGGGGGCAGTGATTGCCAGCAGCGAGATCTATCAGACCTTCATGAACCAGGCGACGCCTGAGTACGCGGTGGAATTCCCACACGGCTACACCTACTCGGCCCACCCGGTAGCCTGCGCGGCCGGGCTGGCGGCATTGGATCTGCTGCAGAAGGAAAACCTGGTGCAGAGCGTGGCCGAAGTCGCACCGCACTTTGAGAATGCGCTGCATGGTCTCAAGGGCAGCAAGAACGTGATCGACATCCGTAACTACGGCCTGGCCGGTGCGATCCAGATCGCCCCGCGTGATGGGGATGCCATCGTGCGTCCATTCGAAGCGGGCATGGCGTTGTGGAAGGCCGGGTTCTATGTGCGCTTTGGCGGCGACACCCTGCAGTTCGGCCCAACCTTCAACAGCAAGCCGCAGGACCTGGATCGCTTGTTCGATGCCGTCGGCGAAGTGCTGAACAAGATCGACTGATTTCTCCTTCTATATAGAACAACAGCCAGGCGCGACGCGTGTCGCGCCTGTGGACAACTTTTCAGGAGCCTTGCATGAGCCTTATCCAGCATTTGATCAACGGCGAACTGGTCAACGACAGCGGTCGCAGCGCCGACGTTTACAACCCTTCTACTGGCCAGGTGATTCACCAGGTGCCATTGGCCAGCCGTGAAACCATTCAACAGGCTATCGACTCGGCCAAGGCCGCATTCCCGGCCTGGCGCAATACGCCGCCGGCCAAGCGCGCCCAGGTGATGTTTCGTTTCAAGCAATTGCTGGAGCAGAACGAAGCCCGTATCTCGCAGTTGATCAGCGAAGAACATGGCAAGACCCTGGAAGATGCTGCCGGTGAGTTGAAGCGCGGGATCGAGAACGTCGAGTACGCGTGTTCGGCGCCGGAGATCCTCAAGGGCGAGTACAGCCGTAACGTCGGCCCGAACATTGATGCCTGGTCCGACTTCCAGCCGCTGGGCGTGGTGGCCGGTATTACGCCGTTCAACTTCCCGGCCATGGTGCCGCTGTGGATGTATCCACTGGCGATCGTCTGCGGTAACTGCTTCATCCTCAAGCCATCGGAGCGCGATCCAAGCTCGACGCTGCTGATTGCCCAACTGTTGCAGGAAGCCGGTTTGCCCAAAGGTGTGTTGAGTGTGGTCCATGGCGACAAGGGCGCGGTGGATGCGCTGATCGAGGCGCCTGAGGTCAAGGCCTTGAGTTTTGTGGGTTCGACGCCGATTGCCGAGTACATCTATTCCGAAGCGACCAAGCGCGGCAAGCGCGTACAGGCGCTGGGCGGGGCGAAGAACCATGCGGTGCTGATGCCGGATGCGGATCTGGATAATGCCGTAAGCGCCTTGATGGGGGCCGCCTATGGCTCCTGCGGCGAGCGTTGCATGGCGATCTCGGTGGCGGTCTGCGTGGGTGACCAGGTGGCGGATGCATTGATTGCCAAGCTGGTACCGCAGGTCAAGGCACTGAAGATTGGTGCAGGTACTTCCTGTGGCTTGGACATGGGGCCACTGGTCTCTGCGCAGGCGCGGGACAAGGTCAGCGGCTATATAGAGGATGGTGTGTCTTCGGGCGCTGAGCTGGTGGTCGATGGGCGTGGCCTGAGCGTTGCTGGGAATGAAGACGGATTCTTCCTGGGTGGCTGCCTGTTTGATCGCGTGACGCCCGAGATGCGCATCTATAAAGAAGAGATCTTTGGCCCAGTGCTGTGCGTCGTCCGGGTGAACAGCCTGGAAGCGGCGATGCAACTGATCAACGACCATGAATATGGTAACGGTACCTGCATTTTCACCCGTGACGGTGAGGCGGCGCGTCTGTTCTGTGACGAGATTGAAGTGGGCATGGTGGGGGTTAACGTGCCATTGCCGGTGCCGGTGGCTTATCACAGCTTTGGCGGCTGGAAGCGTTCGCTGTTTGGCGACTTGCACGCCTATGGGCCGGACGGGGTGCGTTTCTATACCCGTCGCAAGGCGATCACCCAGCGTTGGCCGCAGCGTGCCAGCCATGAAGCGTCGCAGTTTGCCTTCCCTAGTTTGTAAGGTTGGATGAGCAGAAGGCCGGCCCCTTGGGGCCGGCCTTTGCGTTTCTGGGCTTTTTTGATTGATATGACAGAAATGTGAAAGTAACGGTTGACGGCGAATTATATCTGTCTATAATTCGCCCCACTTCCGGCGCAGTCGAAACGGAAAACTCCTTGCTAAACAATGAGTTATGCGAGATTCGACAGCAAGTTACTTCAGTTCATCGAAGCCAAAAGGAAGTTGAAAAAGAGGTGTTGACAGCAGCGTGTAACGCTGTAGAATTCGCCTCCCGCTGACGAGAGATCGGAAGCGCAAGTGGTTGAAGTTGTTGAGGAAAACCTCGAAAGCTTCTGAAAATAACCACTTGACAGCAAATGAGGCTGCTGTAGAATGCGCGCCTCGGTTGAGACGAAAGATCTTAACCAATCGCTCTTTAACAACTGAATCAAGCAATTCGTGTGGGTGCTTGTGGAGTCAGACTGATAGTCAACAAGATTATCAGCATCACAAGTTACTCCGCGAGAAATCAAAGATGTAACCAACGATTGCTGAGCCAAGTTTAGGGTTTCTTAAAAACCCAAAGATGTTTGAACTGAAGAGTTTGATCATGGCTCAGATTGAACGCTGGCGGCAGGCCTAACACATGCAAGTCGAGCGGTAGAGAGAAGCTTGCTTCTCTTGAGAGCGGCGGACGGGTGAGTAATGCCTAGGAATCTGCCTGGTAGTGGGGGATAACGTTCGGAAACGGACGCTAATACCGCATACGTCCTACGGGAGAAAGCAGGGGACCTTCGGGCCTTGCGCTATCAGATGAGCCTAGGTCGGATTAGCTAGTTGGTGGGGTAATGGCTCACCAAGGCGACGATCCGTAACTGGTCTGAGAGGATGATCAGTCACACTGGAACTGAGACACGGTCCAGACTCCTACGGGAGGCAGCAGTGGGGAATATTGGACAATGGGCGAAAGCCTGATCCAGCCATGCCGCGTGTGTGAAGAAGGTCTTCGGATTGTAAAGCACTTTAAGTTGGGAGGAAGGGCAGTAAATTAATACTTTGCTGTTTTGACGTTACCGACAGAATAAGCACCGGCTAACTCTGTGCCAGCAGCCGCGGTAATACAGAGGGTGCAAGCGTTAATCGGAATTACTGGGCGTAAAGCGCGCGTAGGTGGTTAGTTAAGTTGGATGTGAAATCCCCGGGCTCAACCTGGGAACTGCATTCAAAACTGACTGACTAGAGTATGGTAGAGGGTGGTGGAATTTCCTGTGTAGCGGTGAAATGCGTAGATATAGGAAGGAACACCAGTGGCGAAGGCGACCACCTGGACTGATACTGACACTGAGGTGCGAAAGCGTGGGGAGCAAACAGGATTAGATACCCTGGTAGTCCACGCCGTAAACGATGTCAACTAGCCGTTGGGAGCCTTGAGCTCTTAGTGGCGCAGCTAACGCATTAAGTTGACCGCCTGGGGAGTACGGCCGCAAGGTTAAAACTCAAATGAATTGACGGGGGCCCGCACAAGCGGTGGAGCATGTGGTTTAATTCGAAGCAACGCGAAGAACCTTACCAGGCCTTGACATCCAATGAACTTTCTAGAGATAGATTGGTGCCTTCGGGAACATTGAGACAGGTGCTGCATGGCTGTCGTCAGCTCGTGTCGTGAGATGTTGGGTTAAGTCCCGTAACGAGCGCAACCCTTGTCCTTAGTTACCAGCACGTTATGGTGGGCACTCTAAGGAGACTGCCGGTGACAAACCGGAGGAAGGTGGGGATGACGTCAAGTCATCATGGCCCTTACGGCCTGGGCTACACACGTGCTACAATGGTCGGTACAGAGGGTTGCCAAGCCGCGAGGTGGAGCTAATCCCACAAAACCGATCGTAGTCCGGATCGCAGTCTGCAACTCGACTGCGTGAAGTCGGAATCGCTAGTAATCGCGAATCAGAATGTCGCGGTGAATACGTTCCCGGGCCTTGTACACACCGCCCGTCACACCATGGGAGTGGGTTGCACCAGAAGTAGCTAGTCTAACCTTCGGGAGGACGGTTACCACGGTGTGATTCATGACTGGGGTGAAGTCGTAACAAGGTAGCCGTAGGGGAACCTGCGGCTGGATCACCTCCTTAATCGACGACATCAGCTGCTCCATAAGTTCCCACACGAATTGCTTGATTCATTGAAGAAGACGAAAAGAAGCAGCCCGAAATTGGGTCTGTAGCTCAGTTGGTTAGAGCGCACCCCTGATAAGGGTGAGGTCGGCAGTTCGAATCTGCCCAGACCCACCAATTTTGTGTGGGAAACGCCTGTAGAAATACGGGGCCATAGCTCAGCTGGGAGAGCGCCTGCCTTGCACGCAGGAGGTCAACGGTTCGATCCCGTTTGGCTCCACCACTACTGCTTCTGTTTGTATAAAGCTTAGAAATGAGCATTCCATCGTTATGATGGTGAATGTTGATTTCTAGTCTTTGACTAGTTCGTTCTTTAAAAATTTGGGTATGTGATAGAAAGATAGACTGAACGTTACTTTCACTGGTAACGGATCAGGCTAAGGTAAAATTTGTGAGTTCTCTTAGTTGAGAAATTCGAATTTTCGGCGAATGTCGTCTTCACAGTATAACCAGATTGCTTGGGGTTATATGGTCAAGTGAAGAAGCGCATACGGTGGATGCCTTGGCAGTCAGAGGCGATGAAAGACGTGGTAGCCTGCGAAAAGCTTCGGGGAGTCGGCAAACAGACTTTGATCCGGAGATGTCTGAATGGGGGAACCCAGCCATCATAAGATGGTTATCTTACGCTGAATACATAGGCGTAAGAGGCGAACCAGGGGAACTGAAACATCTAAGTACCCTGAGGAAAAGAAATCAACCGAGATTCCCTTAGTAGTGGCGAGCGAACGGGGACTAGCCCTTAAGTGGCTTTGAGATTAGCGGAACGCTCTGGAAAGTGCGGCCATAGTGGGTGATAGCCCTGTACGCGAAAATCTCTTAGTCATGAAATCGAGTAGGACGGAGCACGAGAAACTTTGTCTGAATATGGGGGGACCATCCTCCAAGGCTAAATACTACTGACTGACCGATAGTGAACTAGTACCGTGAGGGAAAGGCGAAAAGAACCCCGGAGAGGGGAGTGAAATAGATCCTGAAACCGTATGCGTACAAGCAGTGGGAGCCCACTTTGTTGGGTGACTGCGTACCTTTTGTATAATGGGTCAGCGACTTATTTTCAGTGGCGAGCTTAACCGAATAGGGGAGGCGTAGCGAAAGCGAGTCTTAATAGGGCGTCTAGTCGCTGGGAATAGACCCGAAACCGGGCGATCTATCCATGGGCAGGTTGAAGGTTGGGTAACACTAACTGGAGGACCGAACCGACTACCGTTGAAAAGTTAGCGGATGACCTGTGGATCGGAGTGAAAGGCTAATCAAGCTCGGAGATAGCTGGTTCTCCTCGAAAGCTATTTAGGTAGCGCCTCATGTATCACTGTAGGGGGTAGAGCACTGTTTCGGCTAGGGGGTCATCCCGACTTACCAAACCGATGCAAACTCCGAATACCTACAAGTGCCGAGCATGGGAGACACACGGCGGGTGCTAACGTCCGTCGTGAAAAGGGAAACAACCCAGACCGTCAGCTAAGGTCCCAAAGTTATGGTTAAGTGGGAAACGATGTGGGAAGGCTTAGACAGCTAGGAGGTTGGCTTAGAAGCAGCCACCCTTTAAAGAAAGCGTAATAGCTCACTAGTCGAGTCGGCCTGCGCGGAAGATGTAACGGGGCTCAAACCATACACCGAAGCTACGGGTATCACCCTCGGGTGATGCGGTAGAGGAGCGTTCTGTAAGCCTGTGAAGGTGAGTTGAGAAGCTTGCTGGAGGTATCAGAAGTGCGAATGCTGACATGAGTAACGACAATGGGTGTGAAAAACACCCACGCCGAAAGACCAAGGTTTCCTGCGCAACGTTAATCGACGCAGGGTTAGTCGGTCCCTAAGGCGAGGCTGAAAAGCGTAGTCGATGGAAAACAGGTTAATATTCCTGTACTTCTGGTTATTGCGATGGAGGGACGGAGAAGGCTAGGCCAGCTTGGCGTTGGTTGTCCAAGTTTAAGGTGGTAGGCTGGAATCTTAGGTAAATCCGGGATTCTAAGGCCGAGAGCTGATGACGAGTTACCCTTTGGGTGACGAAGTGGTTGATGCCATGCTTCCAAGAAAAGCTTCTAAGCTTCAGGTAACCAGGAACCGTACCCCAAACCGACACAGGTGGTTGGGTAGAGAATACCAAGGCGCTTGAGAGAACTCGGGTGAAGGAACTAGGCAAAATGGCACCGTAACTTCGGGAGAAGGTGCGCCGGTGAGGGTGAAGGACTTGCTCCGTAAGCTCATGCCGGTCGAAGATACCAGGCCGCTGCGACTGTTTATTAAAAACACAGCACTCTGCAAACACGAAAGTGGACGTATAGGGTGTGACGCCTGCCCGGTGCCGGAAGGTTAATTGATGGGGTTAGCTAACGCGAAGCTCTTGATCGAAGCCCCGGTAAACGGCGGCCGTAACTATAACGGTCCTAAGGTAGCGAAATTCCTTGTCGGGTAAGTTCCGACCTGCACGAATGGCGTAACGATGGCGGCGCTGTCTCCACCCGAGACTCAGTGAAATTGAAATCGCTGTGAAGATGCAGTGTATCCGCGGCTAGACGGAAAGACCCCGTGAACCTTTACTATAGCTTTGCACTGGACTTTGAATTTGCTTGTGTAGGATAGGTGGGAGGCTTTGAAGCGTGGACGCCAGTCTGCGTGGAGCCAACCTTGAAATACCACCCTGGCAACTTTGAGGTTCTAACTCAGGTCCGTTATCCGGATCGAGGACAGTGTATGGTGGGTAGTTTGACTGGGGCGGTCTCCTCCTAAAGAGTAACGGAGGAGTACGAAGGTGCGCTCAGACCGGTCGGAAATCGGTCGTAGAGTATAAAGGCAAAAGCGCGCTTGACTGCGAGACAGACACGTCGAGCAGGTACGAAAGTAGGTCTTAGTGATCCGGTGGTTCTGTATGGAAGGGCCATCGCTCAACGGATAAAAGGTACTCCGGGGATAACAGGCTGATACCGCCCAAGAGTTCATATCGACGGCGGTGTTTGGCACCTCGATGTCGGCTCATCACATCCTGGGGCTGAAGCCGGTCCCAAGGGTATGGCTGTTCGCCATTTAAAGTGGTACGCGAGCTGGGTTTAGAACGTCGTGAGACAGTTCGGTCCCTATCTGCCGTGGACGTTTGAGATTTGAGAGGGGCTGCTCCTAGTACGAGAGGACCGGAGTGGACGAACCTCTGGTGTTCCGGTTGTCACGCCAGTGGCATTGCCGGGTAGCTATGTTCGGAATAGATAACCGCTGAAAGCATCTAAGCGGGAAACTAGCCTCAAGATGAGATCTCACTGGAACCTTGAGTTCCCTGAAGGGCCGTCGAAGACTACGACGTTGATAGGTTGGGTGTGTAAGCGCTGTGAGGCGTTGAGCTAACCAATACTAATTGCCCGTGAGGCTTGACCATATAACACCCAAGCAATTTGCGTCGAAAGGCCAGATTGCGGTGTGTGAAGACGAAACGAACCGAAAGTTCGATTCTTGCAAACACCGACTTCTATTACATACCCAATTTGCTGAAGCGAGGCCAGCTGGCCACGACTCAGTACCCGAATTTCTTGACGACCATAGAGCATTGGAACCACCTGATCCCATCCCGAACTCAGTAGTGAAACGATGCATCGCCGATGGTAGTGTGGGGTTTCCCCATGTGAGAGTAGGTCATCGTCAAGATTAAATTCCGAAACCCCAATTGCGAAAGCAATTGGGGTTTTGTTTTGGGCGGTAGAAAAGCGCTGATGGGATTTTGCGCTTAGTCCAACACCGCCCATAACGCCCTTCAATGCTAAAGTCGCTGCCTCGATTTTGCTTTTCCCAAGGAAGCCGTTATGCCGGATGCAACGTCCCTCAGTGCTGGATTCATGGTCGTCCACGGCAATCGCCTGGATGAACTGCGCAGCCTGGTCGTCAGTTGGATGCGTCGCTATCCACTGGCTCCCCTGGAAAACGAAATCGCCCTGGTGCAAAGCAACGGCATCGCACAATGGCTCAAACTGGCGCTTGCTGAAGATCCAGAGGATGACGACGCGGGTGGCTGCGGCATCGCCGCTGCGATCGACGTGCAACTGCCCGGCAGTTTCATGTGGCAGCTTTATCGCATGGTCCTGGGACGCGACGAAATCCCGGTCAAGTCCCTTCTGGATAAAGCCCCGCTAACCTGGCGCCTTATGCGCTTGCTGCCTGAGCTGATCGACCAGCCGCATTTCGAGCCCCTGCAACGCTTCCTCACTCATGACACCGACCTGCGTAAGCGCTACCAACTGGCGGAACGCCTGGCCGACTTGTTCGACCAATACCAGGTCTATCGTGCGGACTGGCTGGAAGACTGGGCCGGGGGGCGACATCAACTGCGCAACGGCCGAGGCGAGGCCAAACCCCTGAGCCCGGCCAACTGCTGGCAGGCCGAGTTATGGCGGGCATTGCTGCTGGATGTCGGCGAGGAGGGGATGGCACAGAGCCGTGCCGGAGTTCACCAGCGCTTTATCGAGCGTATCAACAAGCTGGACACCGCCCCCCAAGGCCTGCCGTCTCGGGTCATTGTGTTTGGCATCTCTTCCTTGCCCGCCCAGGCGCTTGAAGCGCTGGCCGGCCTAGCACGTTTCAGCCAGGTCCTGCTTTGCGTGCACAACCCTTGCCGCCACCATTGGTCTGACATCGTTGCCGACAAAGACCTGCTGCGAAACGAATACAAGCGCCAGGCGCGCAAGACCGGGATGCCCGTCACCATCGACCCGCAAACCCTGCACCAGCATGCCCATCCACTGTTGGCCGCCTGGGGCAAGCAAGGTCGCGACTACATCAACCTGCTGGACAGCTACGACGATCCCAACAGCTACCGATCAGCTTTCCGTGATGGACGCATCGACCTGTTCAGCGATAGCGAACCGACCACAATCCTCAACCAACTGCAGGATGACATCCTCGAACTGCGCCCCCTCCCCGAAACACGGGAGCGCTGGCCTGCCGTCGATCTGCAGCACGACACCTCGATCCGCTTCCACATCGCCCACAGCGCCCAGCGGGAAGTGGAAATCCTCCACGACCAACTGCTACAGCGCTTCAGCGAAAATCCCGCGCTGCGGCCTCGCGACATTATCGTGATGGTCCCGGATGTGGACAGCTACGCGCCGCATATCCGTGCGGTATTCGGTCAACTGGACAAAAAAGACCCGCGCTTCATCCCCTTCACCCTCACTGACCAGGGCCAACGGGGCCGCGATCCACTGTTGATCGCCGTCGAGCACCTGCTGAAACTTCCCGACAGCCGTTTTCCGGTCAGCGAAATACTCGACTTGCTGGACGTTCCCGCCCTGCGTGAACGCTTCGCCATCCAGGAGCGCGACCTGCCCACTCTGCACCGCTGGATAGAAGGGGCCGGCATCCGCTGGGGCCTGAACGCCGAGCAGCGTGCAGGTCTTGGCCTGCCCAGTGAGCTGGAGCAAAACAGCTGGCGGTTCGGCCTGCGCCGTATGCTGCTGGGCTACGCCGTTGGCAGTGGTGCCGCCTGCGCCGGCATTGAGCCCTACGATGAAATCGGCGGCCTTGATGCTGCGCTGATCGGCCCATTGGTAGCCTTGCTAGACGCATTGCACGATGCACACCAAGCCCTGTCACAACCGGCGACACCGCAAGCCTGGGGCGTACGCCTGCAAGACCTGATGCAGCGCTTTTTCCTGGCCAGCAATGAACACGATGACTATCTGCTGGGCCAGTTGGAGCAACTGCGGGAAGACTGGCTGGAAACCTGCGAATCCGTCGGCCTGTACGACGAATTACCGCTGACGGTGGTCCGTGAGGCTTGGCTGGCCGGTCTCGACCAGGGCCGCCTGTCCCAGCGCTTCCTCGCCGGCGCGGTGAACTTCTGCACCCTGATGCCGATGCGTGCGATCCCGTTCAAGCTGGTGTGCCTACTGGGCATGAACGATGGCGACTATCCACGCGCCCAACCGCCACTGGATTTCGACCTGATGGGCAGCGACTACCGCCCCGGCGACCGTTCTCGTCGCGAAGACGACCGCTACCTGTTGCTGGAAGCTTTGCTCTCAGCACGCGACCAACTCTACATAAGCTGGATCGGCCGCAGCATCCGTGACAACAGTGAGCGCCCGGCGTCCGTGCTGATCGGCCAACTGCGCGATCACCTCGCCAGCGGCTGGCAACATGCCCAAGAGCAATCGCTGCTGGAGGCAATGACCCAGGAACACCCTTTGCAACCCTTCAGCGCGCGCTATTTCCACGAAGGTGATCCGCTGTTCAGCTACGCCCGCGAATGGCAGTTGTTGCACGAAGCCCAAGACCTGCCCCTCGACACAACCTGCCTGTCAGCCTACGTCCAGGAAGAACCCCTGAGCCTGGGCCAGGTGCAGGACTTCCTGCGTAACCCCGTCAGGCATTTCTTCAGCCAGCGCCTCAAAGTGTTTTTCGAAGCCGCCGAGGTACCCCTGGCCGATGAAGAGCCCTTTGTCCTCGACGCCCTGCAGCGCTACACCTTGAGCGACAGCCTGCTCGCCGCTGCACTGAGCGATCCGGATCATCTGGAGCAGGCCCTGGATGCCCAGGCCCAGCGTCTGCAAGGCAGCGGCCTGCTGCCCATGGTTGGCTTTGGCGAATGCCTGCGCAGCGAACTGATCGAGCCTTTGCCTGACCTGTTGCAACGCTACCAGCAACTCCTGGCACTCTGGCCCACGCCGCACAACACCGCAGAACCTGTCAGCTACGCACACCAGGGGATTGAACTCGAAGGCTGGGTCAGCGGCCTGCACCGACGCAGCGATGGCGGCTTGCTCAGCGTGACCACCATTCCCAACAGCATCGGCTCGATCAAGACCCGCAAGTGGCATCGCCTGATCCGCCCATGGGTCAATCACCTGGTGGCCTGCGCCTGTGGCCTTCCGTTGAGCACGGGCCTGGTGGCCAGCGACGACACACTCTTGCTGGCTCCCCTGGAGCAAAGCCTTGCCCAGGATATCCTCGGCAACCTGCTCCTGGCTTGGCAGGCCGGCATGAGTGAACCACTGCCGGTCGCGGTCAAGACTGCGTTTGCCTGGCTCGGCCAGACCGATCCGGACAAAGCCCAGGCTGCGGCCCTAAAAGCCTACGAAGGCGATGGCATCAACAGTGACGGCGAGCGCCGCGAAAGCCCGGCCCTTACCCGGCAGTTTCCCGATTATGCAGCGCTGGTCGCCAGCGAGGATTTCGAAGGCTGGTGCGAAACCCTCTATCGACCCTTGATAACCGCCCCCTGGCGATCACTGACAAGCGAAGAGGCCCGCCCATGAGCGCCATCAAACCCCTGGCCCTGGCCTTTCCCCTGCGCGGCAGCCAACTGATCGAGGCCAGCGCCGGCACCGGCAAGACCTTCACCATCTCTGCGTTGTACCTGCGCCTGGTGCTCGGCCACGGCGGCGAGCTGCAAGGCTTTGGCCGTGAATTGCTGCCGCCGCAGATCCTTGTGGTGACCTTCACCGATGCTGCCACCAAAGAGTTGCGCGAGCGTATCCGTACCCGCCTGGCACAAGCGGCGCGCTACTTTCGTGATGAAATCGAGCAGCCCGACACCTTGATCGCCGAGTTGCGCGACGAATACAGCGCCGAGCAATGGCCAGGTTGCGCCAATCGCCTCGACATTGCCGCGCAATGGATGGACGAAGCCGCCGTCTCGACCATTCACAGTTGGTGCCAGCGCATGCTGCGCGAACACGCCTTCGACAGTGGCAGCCTGTTTACCCAGACCCTGGAAACGGACCACAGCGACCTGCTCGGCGAAGTGTTGCGCGACTACTGGCGGCTGTTCTGCTACCCGATGCACGGCGATGCCCTGAACTGGGTACGCAGCCACTGGGGTGGCCCTGCGGCGCTGATGCCGCGAGTGCGCGCCTTGTTCGGCAGCGAGCGCCCCAGTGACGAACCACGGGAGCCTGCCGAACTGATCGAGGCCTGCCTGCACGAGCGCCGCGAGGCCCTGGTGGCGCTCAAGGCTCCCTGGCAGCAGTGGGCCGCCGAGTTGCGGGAGATCTGCCTGCAGGCCGTCGCCGCCAAGGCTGTTGATGGCCGCAAGATGCAGGCCCGTTATTTCGAGCCCTGGTTCGAGAAAATCAGCGCCTGGGCCGCAGACGAAACCCTGGAGCAACTGGATATCGGCACCGGCTTCAGCCGCCTGACGCCAGAGGGTATGGCCGAAGCCTGGAAGGGCGACGCGCCGCATCATCCGGGCCTGGATGCCATGGTGGGTCTCAAAGCCAGCCTGGACGCCTTGCCCGCGCCCGACGCCGCGGTGCTCCAACACGCGGCGGCCTGGGTCGGTAAACGTTTTGAAGATGAGAAGCGCCGGCGTGCCGAGATGGGCTTCGACGACATGCTCATCCGCTTGGACGCGGCCCTGCAAGCCGAGGGCGGCGAGCGCCTGGCCAGTGTGATCCGCGAGCAATTCCCGGTGGCCCTGATCGATGAATTCCAGGACACCGACCCGGTGCAGTACCGGATCTTCGAAAGCATCTACCGCATTGAAGACAACAGCCCGCTCAGTGGCCTGTTCCTGATCGGCGACCCCAAGCAAGCGATCTACGCCTTTCGCGGTGCCGATATCTACACCTACCTGCGCGCCCGCCAGGCCACCGCCGGGCGCTTGCACACCCTGGGCACCAACTTCCGCTCCAGCCATGCGATGGTCGCGGCGGTCAACCACGTGTTCGAACGTGCAGAAACCGGGCGTGGGGCATTTCTGTTTCGCCAGCCGGACGGCGAGAACCCGGTGCCGTTCCAGCCGGTATCGTCCCAAGGCCGCAAGGAGCACTTGCAGGTCGATGGCCACACAGTGCCAGCCCTGAATATCTGGCACCTGCCCACCGACCAGCCGATCTCCAACGTGCTTTATCGCCAACAATTGGCCGGTGCCTGTGCCAGCCAGATCGTCGCGTTGCTCAATGGCGGCCAGCAAGGCAGTGCAGGGTTCGTCAAGGGTGGCGACTTCTCCCCCGTGCAACCGTCGAACATCGCCATCCTTGTGCGTGACGGCAAGGAGGCCCAGGCCGTGCGCGGTGAGCTGGCCGCGCGCGGTGTGCGCAGCGTGTACCTGTCCGATAAGGATTCGGTGTTTGCCTCCCAGGAAGCCCACGACGTACTCGCCTGGCTCAAGGCCTGCGCCGAACCGGACGTGGAGCGCCCGCTGCGCGCGGCCCTGGCCTGCGTCACCCTCAACCTGTCGCTGGCGCAACTGGAGCAACTGAACCAGGACGAACTGGCCTGGGAACAGCGGGTCATGCAGTTTCGCGATTACCGCGTGATCTGGCGGACCCAGGGCGTGTTGCCGATGCTGCGACGCCTGCTACATGACTTCAAGTTGCCGCAAACCCTGATTGCCCGCAGCGATGGTGAAAGGGTGCTGACCAACCTGCTGCACCTGTGCGAATTGCTGCAACAAGCCGCCGCTGAGCTAGATGGCGAACAGGCACTGATCCGCCATCTGGCGGAGCATCTGGCGCTGTCGGGCCAGGCCGGCGAAGAGCAGATCCTGCGCCTGGAAAGTGATGAGCAACTGGTCAAGGTGGTGACCATCCACAAATCCAAGGGCCTGGAATACGATCTGGTGTTCCTGCCGTTCATCTGCTCGGCCAAGCCCGTCGACGGCAGTCGTCTGCCGCTGCACTACCACGATGCCCACGGCAAGTCCCAGGTCAGCCTCAAACCCACCGCCGAACTGATCGCCCAGGCCGATGACGAACGCCTGGCTGAAGACCTGCGCCTGTTCTACGTGGCGCTGACGCGGGCCAAACATGCCTGTTGGCTCGGTGTGGCCGACCTCAAACGGGGTAATACCAACAGCTCGGTGTTGCACCTGTCGGCGCTGGGTTATCTGTTGGGTGGTGGCGCGGCCCTGGCGGAATCCGCAGCCTTGGCCCGCTGGCTGATGGACTTGCAGGACGGCTGCGCGGCGATTGCCTACGGGCACATGCCAGAGGCCCAGAGCAGCACCTACCAGCCACCGCGCAATGACGCGACCTTGCTCGCGCCGCTGCTGCCCAAGCGCAAGGCTGCGGAAAACTGGTGGATTGCGTCCTACAGCGCCCTGCGTATTGGCGAAAGCATGAGCGCCGCCAGCCTGGAGGCTCCGGAAAGCCCACAAGCGCAGAAGTTGTTCGACGACGAACGCCTGGACCCGGATGCCCCGCGCGAAGTTGCCGCGTCTGGCGGCGACATTCATCGATTCCCACGGGGGCCCAATCCCGGGACCTTTCTCCACGGCCTGCTGGAGTGGGCCGGCAACGATGGCTTCGACGTAACGCCCGAAGCCATCGAAGATGCTGTCGCACGGCGCTGCAACCGGCGCGGCTGGGAAGGCTGGATCGGCACCCTCAGCGGCTGGCTTGGGCACCTGTTGCAAGCGCCACTGAGCCTGGGCCAGGGGCCGGAATCGGTGACCCTGAGTGACTTGCAGCACTATCAGATCGAAATGGAGTTCTGGTTCGCCAGCCATAAAGTCGATGTGCTCGCCCTCGACCAACTGGTCTGCCAATACACCCACGACGGTGTGTCGCGGGTGTCTGCCGAACCGGTAATGCTCAACGGGATGTTCAAAGGCTTTATCGACCTGACCTTCGAACATGACGGCCGCTATTACGTGGCCGACTACAAATCCAACTGGCTCGGCGCCGACGACGCGGCCTACACCCAACAGGCCATGGAACAGTCGATTCTCGACCATCGCTATGACCTGCAATACGTCCTCTACCTGCTGGCCCTGCACCGCCAGCTCAAGGCGCGCCTGCCCGATTACGATTACGACCGGCACGTGGGTGGCGCGCTCTACCTGTTCCTGCGCGGCAGCCAAGCCGTGAGCCAGGGGGCGTATTTCACCCGGCCGCCACGTGAACTGATCGAGCGCCTGGACCTGTTGTTCCAAGGCAAGCCGCAACCGCCCAAGGTCGAACCCGCCTGGGAACAAGGAGTCCTGTTATGAGCCTCTCGACTGTGCCGCTGGAGGCACTGGCACCGCTGGAGCATGCCGACGACCTGGTGCACCTGCTGGAGCGCTGGGTCGAGCGCGGCTGGCTGCGCTCGCTGGACAAGGCGTTCGTCGGCTTTCTCCACGAACTTGACCCACCGGCCGATCCTCTGGTGCTGCTGGCTGCTGCCCTGACCAGTCACCAACTGGGCCACGGGCACGTGTGCCTGGATCTGTTCGAGACCCTGAATGCCCCGGATTTCGCCCTGTCGCTGCCCCCTGAAGGTGATCTTTCAAGTGGCGTGATGTTGTTGCCCTCGCAATTGCTCGACGGCCTGGACGGCGCCCATTGGTGCCATGCCCTGGCCGCAAGCCCGCTGGTGGCGCTGGCCGTGGATGGCAGTGCTGCAGCGCAGAGCCGGCCCTTGGTGTTGTCGGGCAAGCGCCTGTACCTGCGGCGCTACTGGACCTATGAGCGACGCATCGACAGCGCCTTGCGTCAGCGTCTGGCCGTGCAGGAAACGGTCTCGGCGGACCTGCCCCAGCGCTTGAACGGCCTGTTCGACCAGCCACCTCCCAATGGCGTGGTCGATTGGCAGAAGCTCGCCTGCGCCCTGGCCACGCGGGGGGCGTTCAGCATCGTCACCGGCGGCCCCGGCACCGGCAAGACCACCACCGTGGTGCGCCTGTTGGCATTGCTGCAAGCGCCAGCGGTGGAGCAGGGCACGGCCTTGCGCATCCGTCTGGCGGCGCCCACCGGCAAGGCGGCGGCGCGGTTGACCGAGTCCATCAGCCAGCAAGTGCGCTCGCTGCAAGTGGCCGAAGCCGTGCGCGAAAAAATCCCCACCGAGGTCACCACCGTGCACCGCCTGTTGGGCAGCCGTCCCGGCACCCGGCATTTCCGCCATCACGCGGGCAACTTGTTGCCGCTGGATGTGCTGGTGGTTGATGAAGCCTCGATGATCGACCTGGAAATGATGGCCAACCTGCTGGATGCCTTGCCAGCCCATGCGCGCCTGGTGCTGCTGGGGGACAAGGACCAGTTGGCTTCGGTGGAAGCCGGTGCGGTGCTCGGCGATTTGTGCCGCGATGCCGAGGCAGGCTGGTACAGCCCCGGCACCCGCCAATGGCTGGAAAGTGTCAGCGGCGAAACGCTGGCGGGCAGCGGCCTGGAGCAAGACCTCGACGCCAGCCATCCCCTGGCGCAACAAGTGGTGATGTTGCGTTATTCCCGGCGCTTCGGCGAAGGCAGTGGCATCGGCCAACTGGCGCGTTGGGTCAACCAGCAAAACCCCGATCAGGCTCGCCAACTGCTGGACGCCGGCAGCCACGACCTGTTTTGCCTGCGCCTCAAGGGCGAGCATGACCGCGCCCTCGAGCGCCTGGTGCTGGACGGGCAGGGCGCCGACGCCCAGGGCTATCGCTACTACCTGAACCTGCTGCGCACCTCGCGGCCGGCAGCCGAGACACCCCGGGACGATCCGCGCTGGACCGACTGGGCGCGCCAGTTGTTGCAAGCCTTTGATGCCTTCCAGTTGCTGTGCGCGGTGCGCAAGGGCCCCTGGGGCGTGGAAGGCCTCAACCAACGCATCACCGACGCGCTGCTTAAGGCCCGGCTGATCGATAGCGACCAGCAATGGTACGAAGGCCGCCCGGTGCTGATGACCCGCAATGACTACGGCCTGGGCTTGATGAACGGGGACATCGGTATCGCCTTGAAGCTGCCCGAAACTGACGGCGGGCCGCAGGTGCTGCGCGTCGCTTTCCCGCGCAACGATGGCCAGGGCGGGGTGCGCTTTGTCTTGCCCAGCCGGCTCAACGATGTAGAAACCGTCTACGCCATGACCGTGCACAAGTCCCAGGGCTCGGAGTTCGCCCACACGGCCTTGATCCTGCCGGATGCGCTGAACCCGGTACTGACCAAAGAGCTGATCTACACCGGCATCACCCGCGCGAAAGACCGCTTCAGTTTGATCGAAACCCGTGGTGGGGTTTTCGAGGAAGCGGTACGGCGCAAGGTGAAACGTTTAAGCGGGCTGATGTTGGAGCTGGGGACATGATGGCGTAGGAAAAACCTGACTGATGTGTCGGGTTTTTCTTGTTAAATGGCGGAATCTACCTAGGCCCCGTCTCGATGGGGTTTCCGCCGATATGCTATCGTTGCGGCATCATCCCGAGAAGATCATAGAGAATCGCTGCATGAACGTGGCTGTCTCGCCCACAGAGCGTAGTTGGAGCTGGAGACGATTGCTGCTATCGGCCGTTCTGTGCCTCGTCACGCCTCTGGCTTTTGCCCAGGCGTCTACCGCCAGTGCGGCCGACCAGCGGGCCCAGGCCGTCACCCAAGTGGTGTTGGGGATTCTCAGCTACGCCCGTTGGCCGGTTGAGCCCACCCAACTGCGGTTGTGCATCGTTGGCCCGACCCAATACACCGATGACCTGGTCAAGGGCACTACCCAGGCTACGGGGCGGCCGGTGGTGGTCCAGCGTTTGCTGGCCGACAACCCCAATATCGTCAATGCCTGCGACGCGCTGTATATCGGCAAGCTCTCCCCTGACGAGCGCAGTCACTTGTTCACGGCCTTGATCGGGCGTCCGGTGCTGAGCATCAGCGAAGGCGGCGATCAATGCACAGTGGGCAGCCTGTTCTGCCTGCGGGTTAGTGATGAGCAGGTGTCATTCGAGGTCAACCTCGACTCCGTGGCCCGCAGCGGAGTGCGTATTCATCCCAGCGTCCTGCAGTTGTCCCGTCGTCGAGCGCCGGAACCATGAGGCTGCGCAACGCCAAAACCCGCCCTACATTACGTTCGGTCCTTGGTCGCGGGCACCTGAGTGTGGCATTGGTGGCGGTCGCCATGGCCAGCGTATCCCTGACCCTGCTGGGCGTGCTGGCCCTGCGGGTCTATGCCGATCACAACCTGCACCTGATCGCCCGCTCGATCAACTACACCGTGGAAGCTGCGGTGGTGTTCAACGACCGCGTAGTGGCCACCGAAGCCCTGGCGCTGATTGCCTCCACTGAAGAAGTGGCCGAAGCCCGGGTGCTGGACCTCAATGGCAACACCCTGGCGCACTGGGTGCGCCCGGAAACGGGGGTGTTGTCCAAGGTGGAGCTGGAACTGGCCCACACACTGCTGGAAGAACCCATCAGCCAACCGATCCTGCACCAAGGCAAGAAAATCGGCACCGTCGAGTTGAGCGGCCACGGTGGTAGCCTGTTGCGCTTTTTGCTCAGCGGCCTGGCGGGGATCATCATCTGTACTGCCATCAGTGGCTGGGTCGCGATTTACCTGGCGCGGCGCATGTTGCGCGGTATCACCGGCCCCTTGCACAGCCTGGCCGACGTCGCCCACGCCGCGCGCAGTGAGCGGGCTTTCGACCGGCGCGTGCCGCCGGCACAGATCGCCGAACTCGACAGCCTGGGTAACGACTTCAATGCCCTGCTCGACGAACTCGAAGCCTGGCAAACCCATCTGCAAAGCGAAAACGAAACCCTCGCCCACCTGGCCAGCCATGACAGCCTCACCGGGCTGCCCAATCGCGCTTTCTTCGAGGGCCGGCTGATCCGTGCGCTGCGCAGTGCAGCCAAGCTCAACGAGCGGGTGGCGGTGCTGTTCCTCGACAGCGACCGCTTCAAAGATATCAACGATAACTTCGGGCATGCCGCCGGTGACGCCGTGCTGGTAGCCGTCGCCGCGCGTGTGCGGGCACAACTGCGCGAGAGCGACCTGGTAGCGCGCCTGGGCGGCGATGAGTTCGCCATCCTGCTCTCGCCCCTGCACAAGCTTGAGGATGCCCAGCGCATCGCCGACAAAATCATCGCCAGCATGGACCAACCCATTCCGCTGCCGGGCAACACCGAAGTGTTGACCTCACTCAGTATCGGTATCGCGGTTTATCCCGATCATGGCGCCACTCCCGGCGCCTTGCTCAATGCCGCCGATGCGGCGATGTACCAGGCCAAACGCCTTTCCCAGGGCGGCCAGCACACGGCGGAGTCGGAGCACCCCGCTGCCAACGTTCAACACAGGAGTTGATCCCTTGTTTGCTAACACACGTGTTCTCTTTATCACCTTGTTTATCGCGCTGCTGGCACTGAGCGGCTGCCAGACCGCTCCGCCCAAGGGCCTGACACCGGCACAAGTGGCGGTACTCAAACAACAAGGCTTCGAACTGACCGACGAAGGCTGGGCGTTTGGCCTGTCGGGCAAAGTGCTGTTTGGCAGCGACGTCGAAAAACTCAACAAGCCCAGCACTGAAATCGTCGAGCGCATCGGCAAGGCCCTCACCGGCGTAGGCATCGAACGCGTGCGCGTAGACGGCCACACCGACGCCTCGGGCAAGGAAGCGTACAACCAGCAACTGTCCTTGCGCCGGGCGAAAAGCGTGGGCAAGGTCCTGGTGGGCGTGGGTATGAAGGAAGAAAATGTGCAACTGCGTGGCCTGGGCAGCAGCGAACCGGTGGCCTCCAACAGCACCTCTGCGGGCCGTACCGAAAACCGCCGGGTATCGATCGTGGTGATCGCCGACTGAGCCGACAGGTCGGCCTAACTGTGCAACCAAACTGTGGGAGCGGGCTTGCCCGCGAAGGCGGTGGTTCAGCCGGGTATGTATCGATTGACCCACCGCTATCGCTGGCAAGCCAGCTCCTACAGTTGTTCGTGGCGCCCCAAAATTCTGCGCCCGCCGCCACTCACCTGTGGGAGCGGGCTTGCCCGCGATGGCGGCTCAGTCGGCAAACACCATCTCTCGCGTCTCGCCCATCAAAAGCCCCTGGTTCTGCTCCGTCACCTCACGGATGTAATCCCACAACAACGTAATGCGCTTCAACTTGCGCAAATCCTCCCGGCAATACATCCAGAACTGCCGCGTAATAGTGATCTCCTCCCCCAGCACCGGCAGCAACCGCGAGTCCTGCGCGGCTAAGAAGCACGGCAGGATCGCCAGTGAACGCCCCTGCTGCGCCGCCACGTACTGCGCAATCACGCTGGTGCTGCGCAGGCTGGCGCTGGCGCCCGGTACGACATTGGCCAGGTACAGCAGCTCCGAGCTGAACGCCAGGTCATCCACATAGCTGATAAACGGATGCTCGGCCAGGTCGGCCGGGCGGCGGATGGGTGGGTGTTGGTCGAGGTAGTCCTGGGTCGCGTACAGCTGCAGTTTGTAGTCGCACAGTTTGCAGCACACGTAGGGCCCGTGTTCAGGGCGTTCCAGGGCGATGACGATATCGGCCTCACGCTTGGACAGGCTGATGAAGTGGGGCAGGGGCAGGATATCCACTGAGATCGCCGGGTAGGTGTCGACGAAGTGGCTCAGTTGCGGGGTGACGAAAAAGCTACCGAAACCCTCGGTGCAGCCCATGCGCACATGCCCCGACAGCGCCACGCCGGAGCCGGACACTTGTTCGCAGGCCATGTGCAGGGTGCTTTCAATGGACTCGGCATAACCCAGCAAGCGCTGGCCTTCGTTGGTCAGGACGAAGCCGCTGGTCCGGGACTTTTCGAACAACAGGGTGCCCAACGAACCTTCCAACGAACTGATACGCCGCGACACCGTGGTGTAGTCCACCGCCAGGCGCTTGGCGGCGACGCTGGCCTTGCGGGTGCGCGCCACTTCGAGGAAAAACTTCAGGTCATCCCAGTTCAGCGACCCTAAAGACGTGATGTTTTTTTGCATGTTGGACCGGCTTTTATGTGGGTTCTTATTGGAAGTTTGCACATCTATACTCCAAAAATCGTCCGAACGCCTCATCCTCAAGGCGCTTCACGCCTTGGCTCTCTGCATAACTACAAGATCTGGAGACCACAATGAACGCATCGCTTACGTCTGCCGATACCACCGTGAAACAGGCCAAACTGTTGATCAACGGTGAATGGGTCGAGTCCAAGACCACCGAGTGGCAAGACATCGTCAACCCGGCGACCCAACAAGTCCTGGCCCGTGTGCCCTTTGCCACAGCCGATGAAGTCAACGCGGCCATCGACGCTGCCCAGCGCGCCTTCCAGACCTGGAAGCTGACGCCGATCGGCGCGCGCATGCGCATCATGCTCAAGCTGCAAGCGCTGATCCGCGAGCACTCCAAGCGCATTGCCGCAGTACTCAGTGCCGAGCAGGGCAAGACCATTGCCGACGCGGAAGGCGATATTTTCCGTGGCCTGGAAGTGGTCGAGCACGCCTGTTCCATCGGCACCCTGCAAATGGGCGAATTTGCCGAGAACGTGGCCGGCGGTGTCGACACCTACACCCTGCGCCAACCGATCGGCGTGTGCGCCGGCATCACCCCGTTCAACTTCCCGGCAATGATCCCGCTGTGGATGTTCCCGATGGCCATCGCCTGCGGTAACACCTTCGTGCTCAAGCCTTCGGAACAGGATCCATTGTCGACCCTGATGCTGGTGGAACTGGCGCTGGAGGCTGGCGTGCCAGCGGGTGTGCTGAACGTGGTCCACGGTGGCAAGGATGTGGTGGATGCACTTTGCACTCACAAAGATATCAAGGCCGTGTCCTTCGTTGGCTCGACCGCCGTCGGCACCCACGTCTACGACCTGGCGGGCAAGCACGGCAAGCGCGTGCAGTCGATGATGGGCGCGAAAAACCATGCGGTAGTGCTGCCGGACGCCAACCGCGAACAAACCCTCAATGCCCTGGTCGGCGCCGGTTTCGGTGCCGCCGGCCAGCGCTGCATGGCCACCTCGGTGGTGGTCTTGGTTGGCGCGGCCAAGCAATGGCTGCCGGACCTCAAGGCCCTGGCGCAGAAGCTTAAAGTCAACGCCGGCAGCGAAGCGGGTACCGACGTGGGCCCAGTGATCTCCAAGCGTGCCAAGGCACGTATCCTCGACCTGATCGAGAGCGGCGTGAAAGAAGGCGCCAAGCTGGAACTGGACGGCCGTGGCATCCAGGTGCCGGGCTTCGAGCAAGGCAACTTCGTCGGCCCGACCCTGTTCTCGGGCGTGACCACCGACATGCAGATCTACACCCAGGAAATCTTCGGCCCGGTGCTGGTGGTGCTGGAAGTCGATACCCTCGATGAGGCGATCGCCCTGGTCAACGCCAACCCGTTCGGCAACGGCACCGGCCTGTTCACCCAAAGCGGTGCGGCGGCGCGCAAGTTCCAGAGCGAAATCGACGTCGGCCAGGTGGGCATCAACATCCCGATCCCCGTGCCAGTCCCGATCTTCAGCTTCACCGGTTCCCGTGGTTCGAAACTCGGCGACCTGGGCCCGTACGGCAAGCAAGTGGTGCAGTTCTACACCCAGACCAAAACCGTCACCAGCCGCTGGTTCGACGACGACAGCGTCAATGATGGCGTCAACACCACCATCAACCTGCGTTGATCAAGGAGACGACCATGAAGATTGCATTTATCGGCCTGGGCAATATGGGCGCGCCCATGGCCCGCAACCTGATCAAGGCTGGCCATGCGCTGAACCTGTTCGACCTGAACCAGACGGTGCTCAACGAACTGGCCGCGCTGGGCGGCACCATCAGCGCTTCGCCGCGTGATGCGGCCCAGGGCGCGGAGCTGGTATTGACCATGCTGCCCGCCGCCGCCCATGTGCGTAGCGTATGGCTCAACGAAGACGGCGTGCTGGCCGGCATCGGCAAAGGCGTGCCTGCGGTGGATTGCAGCACCATCGACCCACAGACCGCGCGCGACGTAGCGGCGGCTGCAGCCAAACACGGCGTGGCGATGGCCGATGCCCCGGTTTCCGGTGGCACCGGTGGCGCCCAGGCCGGGACGTTGACCTTTATGGTCGGCGCCAACCCGGAACTGTTCGCCACCCTGCAGCCGGTGCTGGCGCAGATGGGCCGCAACATCGTGCATTGCGGTGATGTGGGCACCGGGCAAATCGCCAAGATCTGCAACAACCTGCTGCTGGGGATCAGTATGGTGGGCGTCAGCGAGGCCATGGCCCTGGGCGATGCGCTGGGTATCGACACGCAAGTGCTGGCCGGCATCATCAACAGCTCCACCGGGCGTTGCTGGAGTTCCGACACCTACAACCCTTGGCCGGGTGTGATTGAAACTGCGCCGTCATCCCGAGGCTATACCGGTGGGTTTGGCGCCGACCTGATGCTCAAGGACCTGGGCCTGGCAACCGAAGCCGCGCGCCAGGCGCACCAGCCGGTGATCCTGGGGGCGGTGGCGCAGCAGTTGTATCAATCGATGAGCCAGCGTGGGGAAGGGGGCAAGGACTTCTCGGCGATCATCAACAGCTATCGCAAGCCTCAATAGGTCAGAGGGCTCGCGATCAAGAGGCGGCTTGTTGTGATGAGACTTGTTGTGGCGAGGGGGCTTGTCCCCCGTTGGGTGGCGAAGCCACCCCAGTAGGCCTGCGAGGCGGTAGGTTTTGGGGCTGCTGCGCAGCCCAGCGGGGGACAAGCCCCCTCGCCACGACGAACCGGCTTGCTACAACAAAGCCGGCTTGCTGCATAGCCTGTATCAGGCAAACACAAAGTACTTACGCACCGTCTCGACCACTTCCCACGTGCCCTTCATCCCGGGCTCCACCACAAAGATATCCCCAGCGCGCAAATGGATCGGCTCCAGGCCGTCCGGGGTGATCACGCAGTAGCCTTCCTGGAAATGGCAGTATTCCCACTTCACATATTCCACCCGCCATTTGCCAGGGGTGCAGATCCAGGTGCCCATGATCTTGCTGCCGTCTTCGCTGGTGTAGGCGTTGAGGTTGACGGTGTGCGGGTCGCCCTCGAGCTTCTCCCATTTGCAGGCATCCAGGACCGGCAGGGGGTGGGTGTCGCGCAATACGGTGATGGGCTGGGACATGATGGCTCCAAGGCAGGAAAGACAAAGGTGAACCCTATAGCGCCGGGGCGAATGCCTGTGGTCTGAACTCGACATCGGGATGCCCAGAAGCGCAGCTCACACACTCTGCAAAAATACACAAAACCCTGTGGGAGCGGGCTTGCTCGCGAAAGCGGTGGGTCGGTTGATTAATCATTGCCTGACACTGCGCAATCGCGAGCAAGCCCGCTCCCACATTTTTATCTGTGGGGCTGAAGGATCCATTCACTAATCAGACGTTTCTTCGCAGTAAGTGCGAAAGAAATCCTGCCTGGCGCTGGAAATCGCAAGAATATTTACCGCTGGCCCTCGTATCATTCACTTTAGAAACAACCGAGAGCCTCGTATGAATCCAATAAAAACGTGGTGGGATATCAGCCCACCCTTGAGCACCGCCACCCCGACGTGGCCGGGCGATACGCCGTTCCAGGAAGAACGCGTCTGGCAGTTCGGCCCCGAATGCCCGGTCAACGTCGGGCGTATCACCCTGTCGCCCCACACCGGTGCCCATGTCGATGCGCCGTTGCACTACAGCGCCGACGGTGCGCCTATCGGCGAAGTCTCGCTGGACGTGTATATGGGCCCGTGTCGGGTGCTGTACTGCCTGGACAGCGGCGCTCTGGTACAGCCGGAGCAGTTGCAGGGCCACTTGGATAACCTGCCGGAACGGGTCCTGCTGCGTACTTATCACAAGGCGCCCCTGAGCAATTGGGATTCGAACTTCACCGCCGTCGCCAAGGAAACCGTCGAGCTGCTGGCCAGCCTGGGTGTGCGTCTGATCGGCATCGACACCCCGTCCCTGGACCCGCAACAGTCCAAGACCATGGATGCCCACAACGCCGTCGCCCGCCATGGCATGGCGATTCTCGAAGGCATCGTGCTCGACGATGTACCGCAAGGCGATTATGAGTTGATCGCCCTGCCGCTACGTTTTGCCAACCTCGATGCCAGCCCGGTACGAGCAATCCTGCGCCCGCTCAAGGAGCCCACGCGATGAGCCAGTGTCCTTTCTCCCCTGATTACCAGCCGCCGGAAGAATGGCATAACGCTGAGCTGAATTTTTCCGAGTCCATGAGCTACGGCGACTACCTGGACCTGGGCAAGGTGCTCACGGCCCAGCACCCGTTGTCGCCGGACCATAACGAAATGCTGTTTATCATCCAGCACCAGACTTCCGAGCTGTGGATGAAGCTGATGCTCCACGAACTCAAGGCCGCCCGTGAGCACGTGCGCCTGGGTGAGCTGGCGCCGGCGTTCAAGATGCTGGCGCGGGTCTCGCGCATCTTCGACCAACTGGTGCACGCCTGGGCGGTACTGGCGACCATGACGCCGTCGGAATACAAGTCGATCCGGCCGTACCTGGGGCAGTCGTCGGGCTTCCAGTCGTTCCAGTATCGGGAAATCGAGTTCATCCTCGGCAATAAAAGCGCGGCGCTGTTGCGGCCCCATGCCCACCGTCCGGAGTTGCTCAAGGAGCTGCAAGTGGCGATTGCCACGCCGTCGCTGTATGACGAGGCGATCAACCTGATGATCAAGGCGGGCCTGGCGATTGACCCGCAGCGCGCGCAACGCGATCCGACGGCGCCTACGGTGCATGACGAATCCGTGGAAGCGGCGTGGCGCGAGGTGTACCGCGATCCGAACCGGTACTGGGACCTGTACCAGTTGGCCGAGAAGTTTATCGACCTGGAAGACTCGTTCCGCCAATGGCGCTTCCGCCATGTGACCACGGTGGAGCGGATCATCGGCTTCCAGCCGGGCACCGGCGGCACCGAGGGCGTGGGTTACCTGCGCAAGATGCTCGACACCGTGCTGTTCCCCGAGCTGTGGCGAGTGCGTTCAACGCTCTGATTGAAACCCAACAAAAAGCCCCGGCGCTCATCGAGTACCGGGGCTTTTTGTTGGTATGCATTCCTGTTGTGGCCCTGTTCATGTGGGAGCCGGGCTTGCCTTAAACGAACGCAATGCTCAAAGCAGCGAAGATCAGATGTGGGAGCGGGCTTGCTCGCGAAGACGTCGGCTCAGCAAACATTGATGTTGACTGACCCACTGCTTTCGCGAGCAAGCCCGCTCCCACACAAGCCCGCTCCCAGATGAGCGGGCGCCTACACAGGTTACTGCGCGACAGCCACGGCCTTGGTCTTCTTGGAGCGCAACCAGTACGCCAGGAAGAGAACCCCTACCCACACCGGCATCGCATACACCGACGGGCGCATGTCCGGAATCGCCAGCATCACGCCCACGATCACCAGCATGAACGCCAGGCACAGGTAGTTGCTGAACGGGAACCAGAAGGTCTTGAACGTCGGCACCACGCCTTGTTCGCCCATGGCCTTGCGGAACTTGATATGGGTCAGGCTGATCAGCGCCCAGTTGATCATCAGCGAGGCAACCACCAGCGCAAACAACAGCACCAGGGCATCCTTGGGCGCCACGTAGTTGATCACCACGCACAGCAGCGTCACCAGGGCCGAAATGCCCAGGGCACGCAGTGGCACGCCTTGCTTGTTGAGCTTCATCAGCGTCTTGGGCGCGTCGCCTTGCTCGGCCAGGCCGAACAGCATGCGGCTGTTGCAGTACACGCCGCTGTTGTACACCGACAGCGCCGCGGTCAGCACCACGAAGTTGAGGATGTGCGCAGCGGTGTCGTTACCGATCAGCGAGAAGATCTGCACGAACGGGCTGGCGCTGTAGGCATCGCCCGAGGCGCCGAGGGTTTGCAGCAGTTGATCCCATGGGTACAGCGACAGCAGCACGGTGAGTGCGCCGACGTAGAAAATCAGGATCCGGTACACCACCTGGTTGATCGCCTTGGGGATCACTTTGCGTGGCTCGCTGGCTTCGGCTGCGGTAATACCCACCAGCTCCAGGCCACCGAACGAGAACATGATGAAGGCCATGGCCATCAGCAGGCCCATGCCGCCATTGGGGAAGAAACCGCCGTGGTCCCACAGGTTGCTGATCGACGCCTGCGGGCCGCCGGTGCCACTGAACAGCAGGTAGCAGCCGAGCACGATCATGCCGATGATCGCCACCACCTTGATAATCGCGAACCAGAACTCGGTCTCACCGAAGAACTTCACGTTCAGGGTATTGATCAGGTTCACCGCAATGAAGAACACCACGGCACTGACCCAGGTCGGTATTTCCGGCCACCAGAACTGGATGTACTTGCCCACCGCCGTCAATTCGGCCATGCCCACCAGCACATACAGCACCCAGTAGTTCCAGCCGGCGAGGAAGCCTGCGTAGCCGCCCCAGTATTTGTGGGCGAAGTGGCTGAAGGAGCCGGCGACCGGTTCCTCGACGATCATCTCGCCCAGCTGGCGCATGATCAGGAACGCGATGAACCCGGCTATCGCATAGCCCAGGATCATCGACGGCCCCGCCGACTTCAGCACCCCGGCCGAACCGAGGAACAAGCCCGTACCAATCGCCCCACCCAGGGCAATCAGCTGAATATGCCGGTTTTTCAGGCCACGCTTGAGGCCCACCGGGTTAACCATGTCATCCGCCATTAACATTCCCTTCTACTTGTTTTTTTCAGGGTTGATCCTGCACGCCAGACCCGCCCCTCACTGCTGAGGGGTCAGATATTACTCTCGGTAAACTTTTCGTAATACAGCTGAACGCCATCAAGTGCCTGTTCTTGCAGCCAGTTCTTGATGGATTCGACCATCGGAGGGGGGCCACATACGTACATATCGGCCGATCTATCCCGCAATTCGGCCAGGTCGAAATGCTCGGTCAAATACCCGCGCTTGCCCAACCACTGCGGCGATGGGTCGCTGAGCACTTCGGTGTAGCGAAATCCCGGGATTGATTCGGCATAGGCCTGGATGCGCTGCGCTTCGCACAAGTCTTCAGCGCCACGCACGCCGTAATACAAATGCACCGGTTGCTCGCAGCCGCGCTCGGCCAGTTCGTCCAGCATCCCCAGCAGCGCCGACAATCCGGTACCGCCGGCCACCAGCACCAGTGGCTGGGTGACGTGGCGCAGATAAAACGCGCCCAGAGGTGCCTCCAGTTGCAGTTCATCGCCGACCTGGCAGCGTTCGCGGATGTAATTGCTCATCACCCCGTCCGGCAGCAGGCGGATCAGAAACTGCAAACGGTCGCCCGGACGGTTGGCGAAGGAGTACGAGCGCTGGCTATCGGTACCGGGAATCGACAGCCGGGCGTACTGGCCCGGCAGGAAATCCAGGCCCTGCTCAAGCTGCACCGACAAGATCGCCGTGCTGGCCGACACCTGTTGTACCTCGCACACCGTGGCGCGGACCTGCGCCGGCCCCGGCGCATTGCACAGGCTTGAATCGAAATCGAAGTAAAACGCTGCGTCGGATTGCACCCGGGTCTGGCAACTGAGCATTTTGCGCTGTTGCAGGTCGAGGCTGGAAAGCGCCTCGTCGTCCACATAATCCTGGCTGTAGTCGCCGGACTCGCAACGCCCCTGGCAAGTGCCGCAGACACCTTCGCGGCAATCAAGGGGGATCTTGATCCCGTTGCGCAGCGCCGCGTCCAGCAAGATCTCGTTGGCGCCCACCGGGAAGAACAAGGTCTTGCCGTCGGCAAAACTGAAGGCCACTTTGTGATTCATCCACCGTTCTCCGCGTAGATAGATTTGCCCCTGTGGCGAGGGGGCTTGTCCCCCGCTGGGCTGCGCAGCAGCCCCAAAACCAGGCGCCGTGTTTGGCCCGCTGGAATGGGGTCAGCCAATTGGGGCCGCTGCGCAGCCCAGCGGGGGACAAGCCCCCTTGCCACAGGGGACTGTTAGAGGTGGTAGAAATCCAGCACCGAGTTGATGGTGTCGTTGAGCAGCAGCGCATGCTTGCGCGTGATCAGCCAGCTGTCGCCATGGGGCTTGAGGCTATAGGTGGCGTGGCCATAGAACTGCTCCGACGTCGCCAACCGATAAAACAGCGTGTGCCAGTTCAAGCGCACCTCCAGGCAGCCGTCTGCCAGCTCGGTAACCCGCACGTTGTTGATCAGGTGCAAGGTGCGCGGCATCGGCGTGGCGGACGCAGCCTTGCCAGTGCGCAGGCGGAACACCCGGTCTTCCAGGCCCGAACGGTTGGCGTAGTAGATCAGCGACATCTCGCGTTTGGGGTCGCGGGTATAGACGTGTTCCGAATCCCACTGCGGCAAATGGAACTCACTCTGCGGGTCAAACAACTGCACATAGGCATCCCAGTCCTGGGCGTCGCACAGCTCGGATTTGCGGTAGAAAAACTGCTCGATCTGGTACTGCAATTGCGCGTTCATCATTTCACCTCGTGCAGTTTCAGGGCTTGTGCGTCGAGACCGTCCAGCAGGAATGTCTGCCAGTTGCGGTGCTGGTTGACGTACAGCCCTTCGTGGGTGAATTCGGTGCCGGTCATCGCCGGTGTAATGCCGATGGCCTCGCTGTTGGGCGTCGACCCGGTTGCCCAGCGGTGGCTGCCCCGGGAGATATCGCTCCAGCGTTCCAGGCGGCCCTGGAAACCACGTTGGGCTTCGCGAAATTCCACCAGGTCATCCGGGGTGCCCATGCCGGACACGTTGAAGAAGTCTTCAAATTGGCGGATCCGGTTTTCGCGGTCGGCGTCGGACTCGTGCTTGACCCCCAGGCACTGGCTGATGATCTCGGTCTTGTTCCACGCCACCGGGCGGATGATGCGCAGTTGCGAGCTGATCTGGTCGAGGAAGAACAGGCTCGGGTAGACGTTCAGGTTGCGCAGGCGGTGCATCATCCACTCGGCCTTCTGCTGGCCGTGTTCTGCCACCAGGCGCGGCATGATGGTGGCGTAGCCGGAGCGCACACTGGGGTTGGGCATGTCGCTGAACAACACGCTGTGGCCGTTGTTGAAGGCAAACCAGCCGTCATCGGTGTTGGCATCGCCAGCGCCGAGCTTGCTGTAGTCCAGTGTGGTGCCCGAACCGGTGCCATTCTCGGTATTCACCTGCTGGCGGTGCTGCACCGTGGCCACGTAGTTATAGTGCACGGTGCTGACGTGGTAGCCGTCCAGGCCGTTTTCGTTTTGCAGCTTCCAGTTGCCGTCGTAGGTATAGGCCGACTTGCCCGGCAGCACTTCCAGCTCACCGGTGGCGGACTGCGCGACCATCATGTCGAAGAACACTTTGGCGTCGCCGAGGAAGTCTTGCAGGCTGTCGGTGCCCTGCACGTCGAGGCTGATAAACACAAAGCCCTTGTAGCTTTCGATGCGCGCCTTCTTCAGGCCGCGGGTGGCCTTGTCGAAACCTTCCGGGTATTCCCCCGGCGCCTTGACCTTCACCAGGCGGCCATCGCTCTTGTAGCACCAGGCATGGAACGGGCAGGTGAAGGTGGACTGGTTGCCCTTGCCGACGCGGGTCAGGGTGGTGCCGCGATGCTGGCAGGCGTTGATCAGCGCATTGAGCTGGCCTTCACCGTCGCGGGTGATGATCATCGGCTGGCGCCCGGCGCGCATGGTCACGAAGTCATGGTTGTTGGCCAGTTCGCTTTCGTGGCAGGCGTAGATCCAGTTCTTTTCGAAGATCAGTTCCATCTCCAGGTCGAACAGCTCGGGCTCGGTAAACATGTCCCGGGCGATGCGGAACACGCCCTCGGCCGGACGGAAGTCCAGGCAGCTTTCGATAAATGTTTTCCACTGCTCGACGCTTCTTGCACCACTCATGGGAGGCACCTTTTATTGGGTAGCTAATCGGTGGTTCATTAGAGGCGGGCAGGGGGGCGGCCAGCTATCCGCTTAGTGGGGGAAGATGGGCCGCATAGTTGGGGCGCAAATACCCACTTCAGTGCAAGGGCATGCGGCAATGGGCTACTGTCTTGCCAGGCAATGGTCGCAAAAGCGGGCTTCTTATCCACTTAGTCGGCGGTCGTTATCCATTGAGTGGGTAAACCGCCTGCGTGGCGCAGAACTTGCCTTGATCCACCGGACGCGCCGTCAGAGCGCGCTGGCCACAACCGCCGTGAGTGCAACCTGATGAGTAGCCATACACGCGATATCCGTATTGAACGTTTCGACCTTGAAGGCGCCCGCAGTTGGATGTCGGGCATCTGCGGGCCCCATCGGCTGGAAACCACCACCCCGGAACGCCTGCGATTCCACCACAGTGCCAATGTGTTCAAGTCCCGCGCCACTACGCTGGGGGTAATTGAGTACGGCACCGACGTGACCATCGATATCGAAGACGCCGAACACTTCAGCAGCTACAGCCTGAGCCTGCCGCTGGTGGGCGAGCAGGAGCTGAGCAAGGGGGGCCAGCGCCTGATCTCCAACCGCGACCAGGGTGTGATCATTTCGCCCAATGAACACCAGGTGCTGGCGATCTCCGGCGATTGCCGCAAGCTGCAAGTGGTGATTACCCGCGCGGCAATGAGCGAAACCCTGGAGGGCCTGTTGCAGCGCCCGATCGATGCGCCGCTGCGCTTTGAGTCGGTGATGGATGCGGTGCAGGGCGCACCCGCAGCGTGGTGGCGCATGGCGCGGCACTTCATCGCGGAGCTGGAACACAGCAGCGAACTGTATGACCAGGCCGCCTTCACCCGTGACCTGGAAAGCTCGCTGATCAAGGGCCTGATCCTGGCCCAGCCGAACAACTACTCCGAAGAGCTGCGCGACGTGCTGGGGGTCAAGTTGCCCCACTATCTGCTCCGCGCCCGCCAGTATATCCACGCCAACGCCCGCGAAGCGCTGCACCTGGAAGACCTGGAGGCGGCCACCGGCGTGTCGCGGTTCAAGCTGTTTGATGCCTTTCGCAAATACTTTGCCCTGTCGCCCATGGCGTATTTGAAAAAGTACCGCCTGAGCGCGGTGCGCCAGGAAATTCTCGAACACGGGGCCACCCGCACCATTTCCGAGATTGCCCTGGGCTGGGGCTTTACCCACCTGGGAAGGTTTTCGGCGGAGTACCGCAAACTGTTCGACGAGTCCCCCAGCCAGACCTTGCAGCGCAACGATGCCCGACGCATGCGCGGTGCCTGAACACACCACTGATCCAATGTGGGAGCAGGCAAGCCAGCTCCCACATTGGATCAGTGGTGTTTGGGCGATTTCAGATCAGCTCTTCAACCAATTGCAGGCAATGACCCAACCCCGGCGATTGATCATTAATCCGCCGGCTGAGAATGATCGGCGACGTCGCGGTGGCCTCGACAATCGGCGTATAGCCGATATCCGCCCGGTGCAGCATCTGCACCGACGCCGGCACCAGCGTCACGCCCATGCCCGCGCCGACCAGGCCGATGGCGGTCTGCAATTCATTGGTCCATTGCGCCACCTTGATCGCCAAGCCGTGGGTGTCGAACAGTGCGATCACATGGTCGGCATAGCTGGGGCGCGGGTTGCCGGGATAGAGCACCAGTGGCTCGGCGGCCAGTTGCGCGAGCGTTACCGGCGCGCCCAGCAGCGGGTGCCCGGCGGGCAACACTGCCACCAGCCGATCCTCCACCAGCACGCGCTGGACGATGGCTGGGTCGTCAATGCGAATCCGCCCGAAGCCCACATCGATGCGTCCGGCCTTGAGCGCTTCGACCTGTTGCAGCGTCGTCATCTCCGCCAGCCCCAACTCCAGCTCCAGCGCGTCATGGCTGCGCAGGCGGCGAATCAGCTCTGGCAGCACGCCATACAGGGTCGAGGGGGCAAAACCGATGCCCAGCCAGGTCTTCTGCCCCAGGCCAATGCGCCGCGTGTTATCGCAGGTCTTGGCCAGTTGTTCCAACAGCACATTGGCGTGTTCATAGAAGTAGCGCCCGGCTTCGGTCAGCCGCAGTGGCCGGCCACGCTCCAGCAGGACCACGCCCAACTCATCCTCCAATTGCTGGATCTGCCGGCTCAACGGCGGCTGGGCGATGTGCAGGCGTTCGGCGGCGCGGGTGAAATTCAGGGTTTCCCCCAGCACCTGGAAGTAACGCAAGTGGCGCAGTTCCATACGGGTTCCTCTCATACCTTGAGGGTATTGTTCGAGACCAATTCTATATTGGAAGCCAACAACAATGGGCGACAGAATCAGGCCAGACCTATAAAGAACCCAACGGGTATTGCCATGCCGATTTGCGCCATCGAGTCGATCGAGACCATCATCGTCGATCTCCCCACCATTCGCCCGCACAAGCTGGCGATGCACACCATGCAAAACCAGACCCTGGTGATCATTCGTGTGCGTTGCGCCGACGGCATCGAAGGCATTGGCGAGTCCACCACCATCGGTGGCCTGAGCTACGGCAACGAAAGCCCCGACAGCATCAAGACCAATATCGACCACCACTTCGCGCCGCTCTTGATCGGCCAGGACGCCAGCAATATCAACGCGGCGATGTTGCGCCTGGAGCGCAGCATCCGTGGCAACACCTTTGCCAAGTCCGGTATCGAAAGCGCCTTGCTCGATGCCCTCGGCAAGCGCCTGGGTTTGCCCGTCAGCGAGCTGCTCGGCGGCCGCGTGCGCGATGCCTTGCCGGTGGCGTGGACCCTGGCCAGCGGCAACACCGCAAAAGACATCGAAGAGGCCGAGAAGATGCTCGACCTGCGCCGCCATCGCATCTTCAAGTTGAAGATCGGCGCCGGTGAAGTCAGCCAGGACCTGGCCCACGTGATCGCGATCAAAAAGGCCCTGGGCGAACGCGCCAGCGTGCGGGTCGACGTCAATCAGGCCTGGGACGAAGCCGTGGCCCTGCGCGCCTGCAAGGTGCTGGGTGACAACGGTATCGACCTGATCGAGCAGCCGATCTCGCGCAACAACCGTGGCGGCATGGCCCGGCTCAACCTGTCGAGCCCGGCGCCGATCATGGCGGACGAATCCATCGAATGTGTCGAAGATGCCTTCAACCTGGCCCGCGAAGGTGCGGCCTCGGTGTTCGCGCTGAAGATCGCGAAAAACGGCGGCCCGCGCGCGGTGCTACGCACGGCGGCGATTGCCGAGGCGGCGGGGATCGGCCTGTATGGCGGCACCATGCTCGAAGGCGGGATCGGCACCCTGGCCTCGGCCCATGCGTTTCTCACCCTGAATAAACTGGCCTGGGACACTGAGCTGTTCGGGCCGCTGCTGCTCACCGAGGACATCCTCAGCGAGCCGCTGGTGTATCGCGATTTCCACCTGCATGTCTCGACCGCCCCGGGCCTGGGCCTGGCCATCGATGAGGAACGCCTGGCGTTCTTCCGTCGCGACAAACATTAAGAGGACGCCTGGGATGTTGTTTCACGTAAAAATGACCGTAAACCTGCCCGTCGACATGAACCCCGAGCGCGCGGCGGCCCTCAAGGCCGACGAAAAGGCCCTGGCCCAACGCCTGCAAGCGCAGGGCAAGTGGCGCCACCTGTGGCGTATCGCCGGGTTGTACGCCAACTACAGCGTGTTCGATGTCGACAGCGTGCAGGAACTGCATGACCTGCTGATGCAACTGCCGCTCTATCCCTACATGGCCATCGAAGTGAATGCCCTGTGCCGGCATCCGTCGTCGATCCATGAGGATGACCGCTGAGTCTGTCTAGCCACCTAATAATTACAAGATGAGGATTGCACCATGTCCATTCGACTGTCCCAGACTGCCCACGCCCAGCGCTTCCTCGAAGAAGCCAGCGGCAACCTCAATGACGCCGGCAACCCACGGGCCAAGGCGCTGATCTACCGGATCCTGCGCGATACGGTGAACATCATCGAAGACCTGGAAGTGACCCCGGAAGAGTTCTGGAAGGCGGTCAACTACCTCAATGAGCTGGGCAAGAACCAGGAAGCCGGGTTGCTCGCCGCAGGCCTGGGCCTGGAGCATTACCTGGATATGTTGATGGACGCGGCCGACGAGGAAGCCGGCAAGTCCGGCGGTACCCCGCGCACCATCGAAGGGCCGCTGTACGTGGCCGGCGCGCCGCTGTCCAAGTACGAAGCGCGGCTGGACGACGGCCTGGATGCGGCGGTGCCGCTGTTCATGCGTGGGCAGGTGCGCGATGTCGACGGCAAGCCATTGGCCGGGGCGATTGTGGACGTGTGGCAGGCCAATACCGGCGGCACTTACTCCTGGTTCGACCCGACGCAATCGGAGTTCAATCTGCGTCGCCGGATCGAGACCGATGCCCAGGGCAACTACCGCTTTCGCAGCATTGTCCCGTCCGGCTACGGCTGCCCGCCGACCGGCCCGACCCAGCAGTTGCTCGATCAACTGGGCCGCCACGGCCAGCGGCCGGCGCATATCCACTTCTTCATCTCGGCACCGGGGCATCGGCACCTGACCACGCAGATCAACCTGTCGGATGATCCGTATCTGCACGATGACTTTGCCTATGCCACCCGGGACGAGTTGATTGCCGAAATTCGCTTCAGCGAAGACCCGCAACTGGCACGGGAATTTGGCGTGGAGGGCAAGTTTGCGCAGATCGATTTTGACTTCGAACTACAGCCGGCGGCCGCGCCCGTAGAGCAAACACGCATGCAACGCGTGCGCGCCCTCGAAGACTGAATGCGGTAAAAATGTGGGAGCGGGCTTGCTCGCGAAAGCGGTGTGTCAGTCAATACATCTGGTGACTGACACACCGCTTTCGCGAGCAAGCCCGCTCCCACATTGGTTTTGTGGTGGGGCTGGTTATTTGCGTACGACCAGGTCCAGCACCTCATCCCGATCCTTGATCTTCTGCAGCACGATCTCCGAGCGGATATCCATCACCCCCGCCGTGCGGTTCAGGTGGTTCACGATAAAGTCGGAGAAGTGCTTGAGGTTGCGCGCCTGCACCCGCAGCACATAGTTGCTGGCGCCGGTGATCACGTAGGCGCTGGCCACTTCCGGCCAGCCCTGGACCTTCTTGATAAAGGTCTCGTGCCAATCCTCCATATCCTGGCGCAATGACAGGTGGACGATGGCTTCCAGCTCGATCCCCAACTGCTCGGCATTGAGCACCGCGCGATAACCACTGATCACGCCCTCACTCTCCAGCAGGCGCAAACGGCGCAGGCAGGCGGATGGCGACAGGGCGACTTTCTCCGCCAGTTCCTGGTTGCTGATACGGCCATCCTGTTGCAGGAAATGCAGGAGGCGCAGGTCGGTGGCGTCGAGAATCATGCTTAGAATTAATCCGCGTATTTGGAGGTTAAATTCGAATTTCCTACGGCTTATTAAGCCAGTTGTAGCGCACTTTGCACGAAAATTCTGCAAATCTTCGTTCATTATTTGGTCCATCGTCACCTATAAAAACAGGACTTTCCATGACCAGCCGAAACCATTGCCAGACCCTCGACGCTCAGGACCCGCTGGCGCCACTGCGCGATCAATTCGCCCTGCCGGAAGGCGTGATCTACCTCGACGGCAACTCCCTCGGCGCGCGTCCGGTGGCAGCGCTGGAACGGGCGCAAGCGGTCATCGCCGAGGAGTGGGGCAACGGTCTGATCCGCAGCTGGAACAGCGCCGGCTGGGCCGACCTGTCCCAGCGTCTGGGCAATCGCCTGGCACCGCTGATCGGCGCGGGCGAGGCTGAAGTGGTGATAACCGATACCACCTCGATCAACCTGTTCAAGGTGCTCAGCGCAGCCTTGACCGTGCAGCGCCAACGCCAGCCGCAACGCAAAGTGATTGTCAGTGAAGCGAGCAACTTCCCCACCGACCTGTACATCGCCGAAGGCCTGGCCGCGCTGTTGCAACAGGGCTACTCCCTGCGCCTGGTGAACAGCCCCGAGGAACTGCCGCAAGCCATCGACCAGGACACGGCGGTGGTGATGATCACCCACGTCAACTACAAGACCGGCTACATGCACGACATGCAGGCGCTGACCGCGCTGAGCCATGAGTGCGGTGCGCTGGCGATCTGGGACCTGGCGCATT
The DNA here is from genome assembly GCF_009873475.1 of Pseudomonas sp. DTU12.1. Taxonomy (NCBI): domain Bacteria; kingdom Pseudomonadati; phylum Pseudomonadota; class Gammaproteobacteria; order Pseudomonadales; family Pseudomonadaceae; genus Pseudomonas; species Pseudomonas sp. DTU12.1. Next base: position 995,690 of record NZ_CP045254.1, read on the forward strand.
CGGCGGGCGCGGTGCCGATCGACCTGCACCAGGCCGGCGCCGACTACGCCATTGGCTGCACCTACAAATACCTCAACGGCGGCCCGGGTTCCCAGGCGTTTGTGTGGGTCAACCCAGCGCTGGTGGAGTTGGTGACACAGCCTCTGTCGGGTTGGTTCGGCCATAGCCGCCAGTTCGCCATGGAGTCCAACTACGTCGCAGGCAAGGGCATCACCCGCTACCTGTGCGGCACCCAGCCGATCACCTCGCTGGCGATGGTCGAGTGCGGCCTGGATATCTTCGCCCAGACCGACATGGCCAGCCTGCGCCGCAAATCCCTGGCGCTGACCGACCTGTTTATCGAGCTGGTGCAAAGCCGCTGCGCCGCCCACGACCTGACCCTGATTACCCCGCTCGAGCATGCCAAGCGCGGCAGTCATGTCAGCTTTGAACACCCGCAAGGCTACGCCATCGTCCAGGCGCTGATCGCCCGTGGCGTGATCGGTGATTACCGTGAGCCGAAAATCATGCGTTTTGGCTTTACCCCGCTGTACACCAGCTTTACCGAGGTGTGGGATGCGGTGGAAATCCTCGGCGAAATCCTCGACGGCAAAACCTGGGACCAGCCACAATTCAAAGTGCGCCACAGCGTCACCTGAGAACACCACAAAACCCCTGTAGGAGCTGGCTTGCCTGCGATGAAATCGCCTCGGTCTGACTGACTACCGAGGTGCCTGCATCACAGGCAAGCCAGCTCCTACAGGTGCCTGGTCAGCAGTCAACATCACAATAATAAAGGGGCACGCCACGTGACCACGCCAGACAACGGCTTTGCAGCAATCACCAATCGCGAACTGGGCCTGCGGCGCCAGCTCACTTCCGGGCAGATGAGCATGATCGCCATCGGTGGCGCCATCGGTACCGGGTTGTTCATGGGCAGTGCCTACGCCATCGGTTATGCCGGGCCCAGCGTGCTGGTCAGCTACGCCATCGGTGCGTTGATCACCTTGTTGTTGATGGGCTGCCTGGCGGAGATGACGGTGGCCCATTCCACCTCCGGCTCCTTTGGCGCCTACGCCGAGTTCTATATCAGCCCATTGGCCGGCTTCCTGGTGCGCTATGCCTACTGGGCGGCGATTGTGCTGGCGGTGGGCGCCGAGGTCACGGCGGTGGCGATGTACATGAAGTACTGGTTCGCCAACGTGCCGGAATGGGTGTGGATCGTCTCGTTCTCCAGCGTGTTGATCGTGCTCAACGCCATCAGCGTGAAGACGTTCGGTAACTTCGAGTACTGGTTCTCGACGATCAAGATCAGCGCCATCGTCGGTTTCATCATCCTCGCGGTGTACGTGGTGTTCGGCTCTGGCAACCCGGATTACGGGGTGCAGAACTACACGGCCCACGGCGGGTTTTTCCCCAATGGCCTGAGCGGTATGTGGATTGCGGTGATTGTGTCGATCTTCAGCTACCTGAGCGTGGAGATGATCGCAGTGGCAGCGGGTGAAGCGGCCGACCCGGAGCAGGCGGTGAAAAAAGCCTTCCGCGCCACGATTGTGCGGCTGGTGGTGTTCTACCTGCTGACCCTGGCGTTGATGCTCGCCATCGTGCCGTGGAACCAGTCCGGGCAGAGCCAGAGCCCGTTTGTCACGGTGATGCAGACCATCGGCATTCCCGGCGCCACCGGGGTGATGAACTTTGTGATTTTGATTGCCGCGTTGTCGGCGATGAACAGCCAGCTCTACATCACCACGCGCATGATGTTCAGCCTGTCCCGTGGCGGCTTTGCGCCAAAATCCATGGGTGCCCTGAGCAAAAGCGGGATCCCGCTCAACGCCCTGTTGCTGTCCAGTTCGGGCATTGCCCTGGCGACCTTGTTGAACGTGGTGTACCCAGAAAGCTCCTTCACCCTGATGATGGCCATCTCGATGTTTGGTGCGATCTTCACCTGGTTCATGATCTTCCTCACGCACCTGTTCTTCCGCCGCTACCGCAAGCGTCACGGCGGGCCGAAGTTATCCTTCCAACTGCGGTTGTTCCCCTACAGCACACTGCTGGGGCTGGTGCTGATGGGCGCGGTGATGATCACCACGTTCTTCACCGAGGCGTTCAAGATGACCCTGGTGTTTGGCGTGCCGTTCCTGTTGATCCTGTCGGCGGTGTATTACGTGTTCTTCCGCAAGCGCCGCGCAACCCCTGTAGGAGCGAGCGTGCTCGCGAAAAACCCGAGTACGCCACGTTAAACCTGCAAGCCCGCGTTATCGTTGACCACCTTCGCGGGCAAGCCCGCTCCTACCGTGAGTGCGTCCAGCAGGGCAGTGGCATAACCCGGCAACTGCTCGAACGAACGTGCGCACAACAGCAGTTTGCGACAGGCCCAGTCCTCCGTCAGGGGCTGGGCCTGCAATTGCTCGGCGTGGGGCCAGCGCTGCAACGCCGCCTGCGGCACAATCCCCAGCCCTGCGCCACGGGCGACCATGCGCATCACCCCATCAAAGCCGTCGGCGCGCACCCGGGTCTGCAAGCGAAAACCTGCGTGCAGGGCCTGTTCTTCCAGGTACACCGCCAACGCGCTGTTGGCCGCCAATCCCACATAGTCGTGGAACAGACTGTCGATAAAACTCACCGGCCCTGCCGTCAGCGGATGACCTATGGGCATGATCAGCACCAGCGGGTCATCGCGAAATGCCCGGGTCTGTAAGCCGTGGGTGTCCACCGCATCGGAAATTATCCCCAGGTCTGCCGCGCCCTGGCGCAAGGCGTGGGTGATGCGCAGGCTGGGCAGTTCCTGCAGGTCGATATCAAGGTTGGGGTGGGCGCAGAGAAAATCCGCCAGCAACTCCGGCAGGTACTCACTGAGGGCGGTGGTGTTGCACAGCAGGCGCACCTGGCCTTTGACGCCGTTGGCGTACTCCGTTAGCTCCTGTTGCAGGCGCTCGGCCTGTTGTAACAACAAGCGGGCATGACGGGCCAGGGCGTTGCCGGCGGCGGTCGGGGTCACGCCGCGCCGGCCGCGCACTAGGAAGGCGACGCCTGATGAGGCTTCCATCGCCCGGATGCGCGCACTGGCGGCGGCCAGGGACAAATGGCTGCGGGCGGCACCAGCGGTGATGTTGCCGGTGTCGAGGATGTGCAGGTAGAGGCGCAGGTCGGTCAGGTCAAAGTGCATGGCTGGAAATCCCGGGTGCCTGGAAGGGCCTCATCGCAGGCAAGCCAGCTCCCACATTTGAATGTGTTCACAAATCCAAATGTGGGAGCTGGCTTGCCTGCGATAGCGTTCTGAGCCTCACGCAAAACAAGAGGCTGCCTCAGTATATGGCGAATTTCCAACCCCTCGCCAAACCCGCACAATTCCCGCTATGACGACCTTCCTCGCGTTCTACCAAAACCTCGGCCCAGCCTTGACGCTGCTGGTGATCGGTACCTTCCTGCTGGCCGGCACCGTCAAGGGTGTGATCGGCCTGGGCCTGCCCACCGTCGCCATGGGCCTGCTCGGCCTGGCTATGCTGCCGGCGCAGGCTGCAGCCCTGCTGATCATCCCGTCTACCATCACCAACCTCTGGCAACTGGCCTTCGGTGGGCACTTGGGCGCATTGAGCAAACGCCTGTGGCCCATGCTCCTGCTGATTTTCCTTGGCACCGGGCTCGGTTCGCTGTGGCTGGGCATGGACGGTGGTGCATGGGTGGTGCGGGCATTGGGCGGGGCATTGCTGGTGTATGCGCTGTGCGGGTTGTTCCTGCCGGCGTTCAGCGTGCCGATCAGCACCGAACGCTGGCTGGGCCCGGTGTGTGGCCTGTTGACGGGCGTCATCACCTCGGCCACCGGCGTGTTCGTGATCCCGGCCGTGCCGTACCTGCAAGCGCTGGGCTTGAACCGTGACCAACTGGTGCAGGCGCTGGGCCTGTCCTTCACTGTGTCTACCCTGGCCCTGGCGGCCGGGCTGTTCTGGCGCGACAACCTCGGTGCCGGCGAGTTGAATGCCTCGCTGCTGGCGCTGGTGCCGGCGCTGCTGGGCATGTGGCTGGGGCAAAAGCTGCGCCAGCGCATCAGTGGCGTGCTGTTCAAGCGTGTGTTTTTTATCGGCATGGCGGCACTGGGCGGGCACTTGCTGATTGGCGGCTAGCGCAACAATCAAATGATTACTCGTGCTTGAAGGTCAAAAGTGTTTTGCCGATCCGTGGCTTACTCACCCGAGGGGTTGCCCGTAGCCTGCGCTCATACATTTTCAACCTTCAGGTAATCCCCATGAAAAAAGTTCTGTTGCTCAACGGTGGTAAGAAATTCGCCCACTCGGACGGTCGCTACAACGACACCTTGCACGACGCCGCCCTGGCCGTGCTGGACCGTGGTGGTATCGACGTGAAAGTCACCCACATCGATGCCGGCTACGACGTTGCGCAAGAAGTTGCCAAGTTTCTCTGGGCCGACGTGATCATCTACCAGATGCCCGGCTGGTGGATGGGCGCGCCGTGGATCGTCAAGAAGTACATCGACGAAGTCTTCACTGAAGGCCACGGCAGCCTGTACGCCAGCGATGGCCGCACCCGTTCCGACGCGTCGCAGAAATACGGCAGCGGCGGCCTGATCCAGGGCAAGCAGTACATGTTGTCGCTGACCTGGAACGCGCCGCAGGCGGCCTTCGACGATCCGAGCGACTTCTTCGAAGCCAAGGGCGTGGATGCGGTGTATTTCCCGTTCCACAAGGCCAACCAGTTCCTTGGCATGAGTAGCCTGCCGACGTTCCTCTGTGTGGACGTGATGAAGCGCCCCTCCATCGAGGCTGATGTGCTGCGTTACGAGCAGCATCTGGCGCAGGTGTTTAACCTGCCCCGGTAATACGGCTAGTATCCACGCAGCCGTATTCACGAGGATTCACGTTGAAAGCCCGATCCGATGAGCTACAGATCTTCGTCTGCGTGATTGAATGCGGGTCGATTTCCGCCGCTGCCGAACAGGTTGGGCAGACGCCCTCGGCGGTCAGCCGTACCTTGTCACGGCTTGAAGCCAAGCTCGACACCACCCTGATCAACCGCACCACGCGGCGCATGGACCTGACCGAAGAGGGCAAGTATTTCTTCGAGCAGGCCAAGCTGATCCTGGCGCAGATGGAGGAGTTGGAAGAGCGCCTGTCGTCGCGGCAGAAAACCCCGTCCGGGCGCCTGCGGATCAACGCGGCGTCGCCGTTCATGCTGCATGCCATCGTGCCGTACGTCGCGGAGTTTCGCCGCCTGTACCCGGATATCCAGTTGGAGCTCAACAGCAACGACTTGATCATCGACCTGCTGGAGCAGAGCACCGATATTGCGATCCGCATCGGCACCCTGGCGGACTCGACCCTGCATGCCCGCTCCCTGGGCTGCAGCCCGCTGCATATCCTCGCCAGCCCCGCGTACCTTGCGCAACACGGTACGCCGAGCACGGTGGCCGAGTTGGCGGATCACACGTTGCTGGGCTTCACCCAGACCGAAACCCTCAACCACTGGCCGCTGCGCCATGTGCAGGGTGATCGTTGGCAGATCGAGCCGGGCATTGCCGCGTCCAGCGGTGAAACCCTGCGCCAGTTGGCGCTGGAAGGGCAGGGGATCGCCTGCCTGTCGCACTTCATGACCATCGAAGACATCAACGCCGGCCGCTTGCAGACGGTGCTCGCCCCGTTCAACAGTGGTTATCGCCAGCCGATCAATGCGGTGTACTACCGCAACTCGCAACTGGCCCTGCGTATCCAGTGCTTCCTCGACTTTATCCAGGAAAAACTGGCGCGCTACGCCTGTTGACCCGACTGCCCACCTGTGGCAAGCCCGCTCGCCACGGTGGTTCCATCTGATGTATTTGCGTACCATCGCCACCTCATTCCCCGCAATTCCCCCGGTAAACCCATGAAGCTCTCTCGTCTGCGTGCCGACGCCCTGGCCGGACTCACCACGTCTTTTGCCTTGCTGCCCGAATGCATCGCCTTTGCCCTGGTGGCCCACCTCAACCCGCTGATGGGGCTGTATGGTGCCTTTATCATCTGCACCTTGACCGCCTTGTTCGGCGGCCGGCCGGGGATGGTCTCGGGGGCGGCGGGGTCGATGGCGGTGGTGATCGTCGCGCTGGTGGTGCAGCACGGGGTGCAGTACTTGCTGGCGACAGTGCTGCTGGGCGGTTTGATCATGATTGCCTTCGGCCTGCTACGCCTGGGCAAACTGGTGCGCATGGTGCCGCACCCGGTGATGCTCGGCTTCGTCAACGGCCTGGCGATCATCATTGCCCTGGCGCAACTGGAGCATTTCAAGAGCGGTGAGACCTGGCTCAGCGGCACACCGTTGTACGTGATGAGCGGGCTGGTGGCGGCGACCATGGCCATCGTCTACCTGTTGCCGCGCCTGACCCGCGCGGTGCCGCCGGCGCTGGTGGCGATTCTCGGCGTGGGGTTGGCGGTGTACCTGCTGGGCTTGCCCACGCGCACCCTGGGCGACATGGCCCATATCGCCGGCGGCCTGCCGACCTTCGCGCTGCCGCAGATTCCCTGGACCCTGGAAACCCTCGGCATCATCGCGCCGTACGCGTTTTTGATGGCGATGGTGGGGCTGCTGGAAACCCTGCTGACCTTGAACCTCACCGATGAAATCACCGAGACCCGCGGCTACCCCGACCGTGAAAGCGTGGCCCTGGGCGCGGCGAATATGGTCAGCGGGGTGTTTGGCGGCATGGGCGGCTGCGCAATGATCGGGCAGACCGTGATCAACCTCAGCTCGGGCGGGCGCGGGCGCTTCTCCGGGGTGTTTGCCGGGGTGATGATCCTGCTGTTTATTTTGTTCCTGTCGCCGCTGATCGAGCGCATTCCCCTGGCGGCGCTGGTGGGGGTGATGTTCGTGGTGTCCCAGCAGACGTTTGCCTGGGCGTCGCTGCGGGTGATCAACAAAGTGCCGCTCAATGATGTGTTGGTGATCATGGCGGTGACGGTGATCACCGTCTTTACCGACCTGGCCACCGCGGTGCTGTGCGGGATTGTGATTGCCGCGCTCAACTTTGCCTGGCAGCAGGCCCGCGAGCTGTACGCCGATGAACACCTGGAGGCGGATGGCAGCAAGCTCTACCGGCTGCACGGTACGTTGTTTTTTGCCTCGACCACGCCGTTCCTGAACCAGTTCGACCCGGCCAACGACCCGGCCCAGGTCACGCTGGACTGCCGGCACCTGAGCTTTGTCGACTACTCCGCCATCGCGGCGTTGATGACCTTGCGCGAGCGCTATAGCAAGGCTGGCAAGCACCTGCGGGTGCTGCACTTGTCCGAGCGCTGCAAGAAACTGCTCAAGCGCGCACGAGTGCAACACGACTGACCCCCCTGTAGGAGCGAGCTTGCTCGCGAAAAACGTCAACGATAACGCGGGCTTTCTGGATGCACGCGGCGCTCTCAGGTTTCTCGCGAGCAAGCTCGCTCCTACAGGTGCTCACGGCTTGTCGGCGATGGGCATAGGTATCTACACAACTTTGCCGCAACGCCTAAATCCAGACAGATAGCGCAGTTGTGGCGAGCGGGCTTGCCCCGCGATGGGCTGCGAAGCAGCCCAAATAAGCCGAATGCGTTGTACCAGATACACCGCAGCGGCTGGTTTTGGGGCTGCTTCGCAGCCCAGCGCGGGGCAAGCCCGCTCGCCACAGGGGAGTTCGTCAGTTTCTGAAAGTTGTGTAGATACCGATGCGGCGATGGGGCCAGGAGATCGACGCAGGCTTATGGCCCGACGAGGTTTTCCAGTTCTTCGGCGCGGGTCTGGGTCATGTCCAGTACACAGCCAGAGCCATTGACCTGGTCAATACTGCCGCCGGTCGCGGAGCCGGCGAAGGCGCAATTGGCATCGCGGTACTTGATCCACAGGCGCTGCACATCCTGCAATTGTTGCTTGCGCGGGCCTTGCTGGGCCTGCAGCGCGGTTTTGTAGGCGCTGTTCAGGCGCTTGTCCTGGACCTTGGTTTCCTGGGCGTTGCAGCCGACCATCGCGGCTGTGGTGTTGGCGCTGTCCATGCATTTTTGCAGGGCAGGGCTGCTGTCGGCGGCCATCGTGGTGCCGGACGAGGCCAGCAGTAATGCGCTGATGGCGAGGGTTCTACGGTTCATGACGGCATTCCTGAAGATGATTCGGTGTGCAACTTGAGACCGGGCACGGGCAGTCGAGTTTCCCTTACCCCCTGCAGCGCGCATGTAAGAACTGTCCCCTGATTTTCATCCCGGGTCTGCGGGCATGTCCCAAAGCGACAGCGCTTATCTGTGGGCGAAAATTACTTTCATAAAATTTGAAAACGCTCCTCGGTAATGATTTATGAGTTTCACAACCAATTCGACGTGACCCTTTCCGAGGAGTACCGCATGGCCACATCACCTGGCGTCTGGCTGTTGGCATACGCTGCCATCGCCATCATTGCATTGATCGTGCTGATTGCACGTTACCGGCTCAACCCGTTTATCGTCATCACCCTGGTGTCCATCGGCCTGGCGCTGCTGGCCGGGATGCCGGCGGATACGATCATGGGCTCTTACGAAGCGGGTGTCGGCAAGACCCTGGGGCATATCGCGCTGGTGGTGGCCCTGGGCACCATGCTCGGCAAGATGATGGCCGAATCCGGCGGCGCCGAGCAGGTGGCGCGAACCCTGATCAACCGCTTTGGCGAACGCAATGCCCATTGGGCCATGGTGTGCATTGCCTTCCTGGTGGGGCTGCCGCTGTTTTTCGAAGTCGGTTTTGTATTGCTGGTGCCGATTGCATTTACCGTGGCCCGGCGCGTGGGGGTGTCGATCCTGATGGTCGGCCTGCCGATGGTCGCCGGTCTGTCGGTGGTGCATGCGCTGGTGCCGCCGCACCCGGCGGCGATGATGGCGGTACTGGCGTATAACGCCTCCGTCGGGCAAACCGTGTTGTACGCGATTTTGATCGGCATCCCGACCGCGATCATCGCCGGGCCGGTATACGCCAAGTTCATCGTGCCGCGCATTCACCTGCCTGCCGAGAACCCACTGGAGCGCCAGTTCATCGAGCGCGAACCACGCACCCGTCTGCCAAGTTTCGGCCTGACCATGGGTACCATCCTGTTGCCGGTGGTGCTGATGATGATCGGCGGGTGGGCCAACCTGATCTCCACGCCCGGCAGCGGCTTCAACCAGTTCCTGTTGTTTATCGGCAACTCGGTGATCGCCTTGTTGGTGGCGACCCTGGTCAGCTTCTGGACCCTGGGCCTGGCCCAGGGCTTCAACCGCGAGTCGATCCTCAAGTTCACCAACGAATGCCTGGCGCCGACCGCCAGCATCACCTTGCTGGTGGGCGCGGGCGGCGGTTTGAACCGGATCCTGGTGGACGCCGGCGTGACCCACGAGATCCTCGGCATGGCCAATGCCTTCAACCTGTCGCCGCTGGTGATGGGCTGGTTGTTCGCCGCGCTGATGCGCATTGCCACCGGCTCGGCCACTGTGGCCATGACTACCGCGTCCGGCGTTGTTGCGCCTGTGGCCCTGGGCCTGGGTTATCCACACCCGGAATTGCTGGTGCTGGCGACTGGTGCCGGCTCGGTGATTTTTTCCCACGTCAATGACGGCGGCTTCTGGCTGATCAAGGAATACTTCAATATGACGGTAATCCAGACCTTCAAGACCTGGACCGTGCTGGAGACTTTGATTTCGGTGGTCGCCTTCGGCCTGACCTACGGCCTGTCTCTTGTTTTATGAGCCTGATCCTGTAACCCGGAGACCCCATGGACATCCTCTACCAGATCCGCGCCCGCCAGGATTCCTTCAGCGCTGGCGAAGGGCGAATCGCCCGGCTGATGCTTGATGATGTGGGCTTCGCCGCATCCGCCAGCCTGGAAGAGTTGTCCCTGCGGGCCGAGGTCAGCACCGCCACCTTGTCGCGCTTTGCCCGCAGTGTCGGTTGCCGGGATCTGCGCGACCTGCGCCTGCAACTGGCCCAGGCCAGCGGGGTGGGCAGTCGTTTCCTCGACCCGGCGGGGTTGCCCGAGCAGTCGGCGTTTCATCGGCAGATCCTCGGTGATATCGAAGCGACCCTGCGCCAGCATCTGTCGGGCTTCAACCAGGCCGCTTTTGCCGATGCGGTGCACCTGCTGGGCAAGGCGCGGATGATCCACGCGTTTGGCATGGGCGGCCCGTCGAGCCTGTGCAGCGAAGAATTGCAGGTGCGCCTGGTACGCCTGGGCTACCCGATTGCCGCGTGCCGCGACCCGGTAATGATGCGGGTCACGGCCGCCACATTGAGTGCTGATCACGCATTGATTGTCTGCTCCCTGACCGGCCTCACGCCCGAACTGCTGGGCGTGGTGGAGCTGGCGCGCAACTATGGGGCGCGGGTCGTCGCCATCACCCTGGCCGATTCACCGCTGGCGCAGTTGGCCGACGTACTGCTGCCGCTGCAACCGGCCGAAACCAGTTTTATCTACAAACCCACTGCGGCGCGCTACGGAATGCTGCTGGCCATTGACGTGCTTGCCACTGAGCTGGCGCTGGCCAGGCCGGACGACAACCAGGAACGCCTGCGCCGGATCAAGCTGGCCCTGGACGACTATCGCGGCGGCCCTGACAGCCTGCCGCTTGGAGATTGAGATGAAGTACCACACGTTGATCCGCCAGGCGCTGATCATTGATGGCAGCAACACGCCGGGGTATATCGCTGACGTGGGCCTGCGCGACGGGCGTATCGAGACGATCGGCGACTTGGCGGGCGCCCAGGGCGAGCATGAGATCGAGGCAAGTGGCCGCGTATTGGCGCCGGGATTTATCGACGTGCACACCCATGACGACACCGTGGTGATCCGCCAGCCGCAGATGTTGCCCAAACTCAGCCAGGGCGTGACTACGGTGATTGTCGGCAACTGTGGTATCAGCGCCTCGCCGGTCAGCCTGCGCGGTGATCCGCCGGATCCGATGAACCTGCTGGGCAAGGCCGAGGCGTTTGTCTATCCGCGGTTTACCGATTACCGCGCCGCCGTGGAAAACGCCGAGCCAGCGCTCAACGTCGCCGCATTGGTCGGCCATACGGCATTGCGCAGCAACCATATGGACGACCTGCAGCGCAGCGCCACACCGACCGAAATCGCGTTGATGCGCGTGCAATTGCACGAGAGCCTTGAAGCCGGCGCCCTGGGCTTATCCACAGGCCTGGCCTACGCCAGCGCGTTCAACGCCGACACCGACGAGGTGCTGCAACTGAGTGAAGAACTGACCGCGTTTGGCGCGGTATACACCACCCATCTGCGCAGTGAATTCGAACCGGTGCTGGAGGCCATGGACGAGGCGTTCCTGATCGGCCGCCACGCCAAGGCGCCGGTGATCATCTCCCACCTCAAGTGCGCCGGCGCGGGCAACTGGGGGCGCAGTCCGCAATTGCTGGCGTCCCTGGAGCAGGCCGCCAAGACCCATCCGGTGGGCTGCGATTGTTACCCCTATGCCGCCAGCTCCTCGACCCTGGACCTCAAGCAAGTGACCGATGCTTTTCGTATCACCATCACCTGGTCGACACCGCACCCGGAAATGGGCGGACAGGATCTGCAGGCTATCGCAGGCACGTGGGGGGTATCGCTGATGGATGCCGCGCGGCGTCTGCAACCGGCCGGCGCGGTGTATTACGGAATGGACGAGAGCGATGTGCAACGGATCCTCGCCCATCCCCTGTCGATGGTGGGTTCAGATGGCCTGCCGGAAGACCCGTTCCCTCATCCGCGCTTGTGGGGTGCCTTCCCACGGGTGCTCGGGCATTTCAGCCGCGACCTGGGCCTGTTTCCGCTGCACACCGCAGTACACAAAATGACCGGCCTGTCGGCCGCACGGTTTGGCCTGGCCGGGCGCGGTGCAATCCGCGAAGGGTACTGGGCCGACCTGGTGCTGTTCGACCCGGTGCGGGTGCGCGATGTGGCCGACTTCAAGGACCCGCAACGGGCTGCCGAAGGGATAGATGGGGTGTGGATCAATGGCGTGCTGAGCTACCGCGACGGACAGGCGAATGGTCAGCGGGCGGGGCGGTTTCTGGCGCGCAGCGGTGATTTGCGTGGGGGGTTCTGATTTCAAGGCTTGGGTTGAAGCCCGCTCGCCACGGGTGGGGTGTTTGCCTATAGTGGCTGCTTCAAAACAGGGAGCCGTCGCCATGCAGTTAGGAACAGTCACCCCCATCTTGCGGACCTTCGACGAGGCCAAGACTGAGGAGTTTTATATCGGTTTCCTTGGCTTCAAGGTCGATTGGCAGCACCGCTTTGAAGATAATTTCCCGTTGTATCTGCAAGTGTCGTTCGGTGCCTGTGTACTGCACCTGTCCGAGCACCATGGTGATGCCTCACCGGGCGCCGCAGTGCGGATCCAGGCCGCGGGCCTGGACGCTTACCAGCAGCAATTGCAGGCCAAGGACTATCGCTTTGCCAAGCCGCAAATCGAAGAAACACCCTGGGGCACGCGGGAGATGAGCATCAAGGATCCATTTGGCAATCGGCTGGTATTTGTCGAGGAAGGCCAGGCCTGATCGACAAATGGCAGGCAATAAAAAACCGCCTTTGCAGGGCGGTTTTTTATTGCAATCCCAGTTAGTGGCTGGGGTTGCATGCTCAAAGGAAGCAGTGATGTGCGAACAAATACTACTTTTGGTTTTGGGTATTCGCAAGGCTTGGCGACAATCGGCATTGTTCGTTTTTGATGCCTGACCTTATCCAAGTGTAGACGCAAAAAATGGTAATAAAACACTGTGGAACTACAGAGTGTTTGATGGGCGTTCGTCACACCTTGGACGTGGATCTTGGTTAGTATCGCCCCTGTTCTGCGTTTGTCGTTTGGTAGGTGAGGCTGGGTACGCGCTCGAATTCTGGACCGACCGCCACGGGCTAGTAATCCGTGCCGGATTCATGCGGGAGGAACCAAAGCCCGGCCGCCTCAAAGGAAGCAGTGATGTGCATCCCAAGGCTCACGTGTTCCGGTAAGTGCGCTGGAGGTAAGGCCCAACTTCAGGAGGGCCGAGTATGTCCAAGTTTGCACGACGTACGTGGGACCTCGTAGTGAATTGCCTGCGTGTTTATCACGTCTGGAAATTCCTGCGAGACAGCTTCGATGACCGTTAAGGCCTGAGAAGCGCAGCCGCCCCGGTTTTGGCCGGGGCGGCTTTTTGTTTACACCCGGAAATGGCTGACCATCTGCTGCAACTGGCTGCCCAATCGTGCCAACTCGACACTGGACTTGGCGGTCTCGTCGCTGGCGGTAGCAGTCTGCTCCGACACATCGCGCACATTGACGATGCTGCGGCTGATTTCTTCGGCCACGGCGCTTTGCTGTTCGGCGGCGGCGGCGATCTGCTGGTTCATCGACTGGATGTTCGACACCGTGCGGGTGATGTTCTCCAGGGAGACGCCAGCCTTGCGGGTCAATTCGACGCTGCTGTCGGTCAGGCTGCGGCTGTTGTTCATCACATTGGCCACTTGCTGGGTACCGTTCTGCAAGCCGGCGACCAGGCCTTCGATCTCCTCGGTGGATTTCTGCGTGCGCTGGGCCAGCCCACGGACCTCGTCGGCCACCACGGCAAACCCACGCCCGGCTTCACCGGCACGGGCGGCTTCGATGGCGGCGTTGAGCGCCAGCAAGTTGGTCTGTTCGGCCACGGCCTTGATCACGTCCATCACGCTGCCGATCTTGTTGCTCTCTTGTTGCAGGTGCGCCATGGCGTCGGTGGAGCGCGCCACTTCATCGGCCAGGCGTTCGATCTGGGCGATGGCTTCGGCCACCACCTTGTCGCCTTCACGGGCCTGGCCATCGGCGGCGGAGGCGGCCTGGGACGCCTGTTCGGCGTTGCGCGCAACTTCCTGCACGGTGGCTGTCATCTCATGCATTGCCGTAGCCACTTGATCGGTCTCGATCTTCTGGCTGTTGACCCCGGCGCTGGTCTGTTCGGTCACGGCCGACAACTCTTCGGCGGCGCTGGCGATCTGGGTGACGCCGTCGCGAATACCGGAAATCAGCTCGCGCAAGGTAGTGCCCATGCGCTGGATACCTTGTTGCAGCACGCCCAGTTCGTCACGGCGGGTTACCTGGATGTTGTGGCTCAGGTCGCCGGACGCGATGCGCTCGACCACGGCCAGGGTTTCCTGCAGTGGGCGGGTGATCTGCCGGGTGATGAGCAGCGCGGCGATAATCCCCACCAACAGGGCCAGCACGGTGCTGATCAGTTGCAGGCTGCGGGCCTGGGCGCTTTCTGCATCGCGGCGTTGCAGTTGGATGTCATACAGAGCTTCGCTGCGCGACACGATATCGGCGCCTTGCACGGTCATTTCCTGGCGGGCGAGGACGATATTGGCATTGGCTGCCTTGTAGGCCTGCACCGCGCTGCGGTAGGCGCCCAAGGCGTTTTCCAGGGCGCTCAGTTCGGTTTGCTGGGATTGACCGAATACGTCCTTCAATCCCTTGAGGCCATTGATCGCCGACTCGATTTGCGCGGCTGCGCGGGCTTCGGTTTGCGGGTTGACGTTGCCGGTATAGCCGCGCACTTCATAGCGGGCGATCTGGAACTCTTCCTTGGCGTGGTTGATCGCTTCGTACTGGGCGAAGCGCTCGCTGCTTTCGGGCATCTGGCGCACGCTGCGGTCCAGGGCGGCAATCACCAGGCCTGCGGCGTCGGCACGTTCACCCATGGTTTGGCGCGCTGCGTTACCGTTGCGGTAGGCCTCGCGCATTTTGTTCAGCGACTGCCGGTAGGCGGTGATGGTGTCTTTCTGCTCGTTGAGCAGCTTGAGGTTTTCCGGGCTTTTGAAGCTGTTGATCAGCTGTTGTTGCTGCGCGGCAAAACTGTCGAGGCTGGCCTGGACATTCTGTGCCACGTCCTCGTCGCCGTTGGCCAGCATGTATTGCAGGCGCACGATGCGCAGCTTGGTCAGCGAAGCGTTGAGCTGGGTGATGTCGCTCATCCAGTTGCTGCGGTCGATCAGGTTGCCCAGGCTGGTCCAGCCCGTGAGCGCGAGGATCGAGGTGAGCACCAGCACCAGGCCGAAGCCCAGGCCCAGTTTCAAGTTGACGCTGATGTTGCCAAACCATGTATTCATCGAATTCCTCCAGGAACAGATTGCGTGTACATCAGTTGCTGGAAGGTCGCCCAGCCGATGGATAGACAGGGGATATCGGCAGCCAGGGCGAGAGCTGAAACGGTTTTTTAATGAATGTGGGATTGGCGGATGAGCGGTATGCAAGAGCCGGCTTGCCGGCTCCTGCGGGGGGGCTTTATCCGTTGGGGAGGGTGGTCAGGATCAGGCACGACGCCGCATCCCGGCTCAGGTGCAGACGGTTGTGAGCAATGCGCGGATGCCGGGCCTGGCCCTCGGCTTCGCCGCTGTTGGGGTTGACGTCGAAGCGCGGGAAGTTGCTACTGGATATGTCCAGGCGCAGGCGATGACCTTGTTTGAACAGGTTGCAGGTGGCGAATGGCTCGATAGTCAGCTTCACCCGCTCACCGGGTGCCAGCGGTTTGGGCTGCTCCCAATCGTCGCGATAACGGCAGCGGCGGATGCCGTCTGTGATGTTCATCGCAAAGCCTTCCGGATACGCCACGCTCGGCGGGTAGACATCCACTAGCTTGGCGGTGAAGTCAGTGTCTGGCGCGTCGCTGTCGATCCACAGTTCGATCTGCACGGGACCTGCGACGACCAAGTCTTCGGCCAGGGGCGCGGTCTGGAAACTCAGCACGTCGTCGCGCTCGGACAAGGGGCGATTGTCGCCCCGGCTGCCAAAAAAGTCGGCGCGCTCGCGCTGGTCGAAGGCGCCGCCGACAAAAATCGGTGCGCCGGACGTCAATGCCCCTCCCACGGTCGGCACCGGGTTGGCCGGGTCGGCGTAGTAACCCAAGACGGACTCTTCGGCACTGGGCGCAACCTCGGTCAGTTGCCGTTGCGCATCCAGGTACAAGGTCAGTGACTGGGTGCCGGGCAGCGGCCATTGCTCGCCCTGCAGCCAACGGCCGCCATGCTGCAGGCGGCCGTTTTCATCCGGCGTGCCGCTGCCGCCGCCCATCAAGAACACCTTCACGCCTGCCTGCGGCGGTGGCGTCCCGGGCTTTAGGGACTGCTCGAACCATTGCAGGCGGCAACTCAGCCAATCCTGCGCCACCTGGCCGTCAAAGGCCGCCTGGGCACCGAACTCTACATCACCGCTGTGGCTGATATTGCGGTCGCCGTGCAGCCACGGGCCCATGATCAATTGCTGCGGTGCGCTGCGGGCTCGGTTGAAGGCGGTGTAGTTGGCCAGGGTCGAGCTGACATAAGCGTCGTACCAACTGGACATGAACAGCACCGGGATATCCGGTAAGTCACCGTAATGACCTTCGGCATAAATCCCCGACTTCTGCCAGTAGGGGCCGAAACTGCCCTGGGCCCACTGCTCCAGCAGATAGGCTTCGTACTCGGGCACATGGCGCAATGGCGATCGGCCCGCCTGCCAGGGCATACGGCGGAACCACTCGTGGATATCTTCGTCTTCCAGCGCCTGGCGCACCTGCGGGTCGGCCAGCGCGGCCGGGCTTTCCTTGGCCTGGCGAACCGCCCAGGTGGCCTGCTTGAGTTCAAACGCGCCACCCTGGCGAATCCCGCATTGGTAGGCATTGGCGAAGCCGCCGCTGTCGAGCACCATGCTGCCCAGGCCCGGCGGATGCAGGCAGGCCATCGCCAGTTGGGTGTGCGCCGCGTAGGACAGGCCCATGCTGCCGATCTTGCCGTTGCACCATGGCTGGCGGACGATCCAGGCCAGGGTGTCGAAACCGTCTTCGCCCTCGGCAGTGTATTTGGTGAACACCCCTTCGGAGGCGTAGCGCCCGCGACAATCCTGGAAGATCGCGACAAAGCCCCGGGCGGTAAAACGAGCGGCCATTTGCTCGCGGGAAATGTGCTGGCCGTCGAGCTGTTTTTCCGAGCGCGACGGTTTGCACTTGTCATAGGGCGTACGTTCGATCACCACCGGATACGGGCCGTCGCCGCCTGCCGGCAGGTAGATGTCGGTGGCCAGGTGGATGCCGTCGCGCATGGCGATCATCTGGTTGTGCAGGGTTTGCATAGGTAAAACACTCATCGACTCAATATCCGGTTTGCACTGCAATGGCCAACAGCACCATCGCCAGCACCGCATAGATCAGGAACAGCGGCAGGATATAGCGCGCCCATTGGCCCCAGCCGACGTTGGCGGTGGCCAGCAGTACCAGCAGGCCGCTGGAGGTTGGGGTGATCATGTTGGTCAGGCCGTTGCCCATCAAAAAGGCAAAGACGGTGGTTTGTGGGCTGACCCCGGACAACTGGCCCAGCGGCCCGAAGATCGGCATGGTCACGGCCGCCTGGCCGGAGGTGGAGGGGATCAGCACGTCCAGCCCCAATTGCGCGAAGAACATGCCGTAGGCCGACACCACTGGCCCATGGTCGCCCACCAGGTTGGCCAGGTTGTTGACGATGGTGTCCAGTACCTGGCCGGTGCTGAGGATGATTTCCACGGCGGTCGCCAGGCCGATCAGGACGCCAGCGATCAGGACCTTTTTCATGCCGTCGACAAAAGCACTGGCGGCGGTGCTGGCGGCCAGGCCGGCGATCAGCGCGAAGGCCACGGTCAGCAGCAGGTAGAACGCCGACAGCTCATGGTATTTCCAGCCCCAGCGGTTCGAGGCATAGACCAGAAAACCAATCCCGCCACCCAGCACCAGCAGGTTCAGCAGATGACGCACGGGCAGGGGTTTACTCTCGAAGGTGATCTGCGCGCTGGCATCAAACCCGTGCTTGCGAATGCTCCACAACACAAACGCGATGCCCACCAGCAGGAAGGTGCAATAGGCCGCGACGCGCATGCTCAAGCCGCTGAAAATCGGCAGGCCGACCATTGGTTGGGCCACCGACAAGGCCACGGGGTTGGAGATGGACGCCAGGTAACCGATCTTCACCGAGATGGTGACGATGGCCAGGCCAATCAGGTTCGACAGCCCGAGGCGATTGGCCATGGCTACCATTAACGGCACGATCAGGATGAATTCCTTGGCCAGTCCCATAAAGGTACTGCCGGCGGAAAATACCAGCATCAGGCTCGGTACCAACACGTAGATATTGCCCCGGGTCAGCCCCAGCAGGCGCTCCAGCCCGGCATCGATCACCCCGGCCTTGTTCAGCACGCCGAACATGCCGCCGATGAACAGCACCATGAAAATCAGCGCCGCACGCTTTTCGATGCCTTGGGGAATGGCCATGAAACCTTCCACCAGCGACACCGGGCGGGCCGTTGTATCGCCCGCCTTGCGGGGTTCCAGGGAGAACAACTGGCTGAAGGAATCCTGCTTTTCCAACACCTGGTACGAGCCGGGTACCACCAGGCCATTCTGGCGCTGGAACTTGCCGGCGTTGACCGCATAGGTGAAAGCCACGGCGAGCAGGACGATGCTCAGCAGAATGATTGCCGGGTTGATTTGCTTGCGTTGCACGGGTTTGTATGCGACCGCCTCGGTGGGCGGTGGGGTACGGAGGATCTGCGGTTCGGTCATGCTGGCGGCCCCGGCGCGGCCCCCGTCTGAGCGGGGTACGTGCGCTGTTATTGTTGTGGGTAGTGACGCTTGGTTGGGCGGACACTAGGGCAAAGTTTTGCCGGCCACAACGTTATGCGTGGGGCGGGTTGGGGTATGCGTTTTTGTTGTGGTGGGCAGGGTTGCTTGTTGTGACAATGTGGTTTTTTGTGGCTAGGGGGCTTGTCCCCCGCTGGGTGGCGAAGCCGCCCCAAAACCTACCGCCTCGGTCTATCTGAAGGAAGTCGGGGGGCCTACTGGGGTGGCTTCGCCACCCAGCGGGGGACAAGCCCCCTCGCCACAACAAGCCGGCTCATCACAACAAGCACTCTGGGGATCTATGTGCTCAGATTCAGTCGCTGTTTAAGGTGATCGGCAAAGGCCGTTACCAGCTGTGAGCGTGGCTCGTCGGCACGGAAGGCCAGGCCGAACTCATAGGGCAGCGCCGGGCGGAACGGGCGGCTGACAATCGGCAGATGCATGAAGTGGCTGGCCAGCAAACCGTTGACGATCGACACCCCCAGCCCTTCGGCGACAAAGCTGCACGCGGCGCCCACCGAGTGCACTTCGACCCGCACTTGCGGTGTCAGGTTGGCAGCGCGGAACATCTGGTTCAGCTCGGTACGCACTGCCCGCTGTCGGCCCAGCATCACCAGCGGCACATTGCGCAGATGCTGTACCTCGATGAAGTCGTGGCGACTCAATGGGTGGTCGACCGGCATCACGCACACGCCTTCGGTGTGCAGCACCGGCTCGACATCGAAGTCGGGCATCTCGGTGGGCAGGCGCACAAAGCCCAGGTCGGCGGAGCGGTCCAGTACGGCACGTTCGATCATGTCGTAGGAGCCGGTCAGCAGTTCGACCACGATGTCTTCATGGTCCTTGAGAAAGTCCGCGACAATACGCGGCAACAATTCCTGGGTCATGCTGGTGGGTACGCCGACCTTGAGCAGGCTTTTGCGTGAGCGACCTACGCGCATTTCATCGGCCAGGCGCTGGATTCGTTGCATGCCGTCCACCAATCCTGCGACTTCGGTGAGCAATTCCTCGGCCTCTGGCGTGGCCATCAAACGGCCCTTTTTGCGCAGGAACAGCGCAAAACCCAGGGCGTCCTCCAACTGGCTCAACAGGCGGCTGACCGCAGATTGCGACAAGCCCATGCGCGTGGCTGCGCCGATGGTCGAGCCGGTGGACATGATCGCCTTGAAGGCTTCGAGTTGCTTGAGGTTCACCGTGGGTTTCCTGTCGAAGGGCGGCTTTGCGCATAGCGTCATGCGCTTCTCGCATAACGTTGTGGGGCGTTCGGCAAGCCGTTAGTGTCCGCCCCAATGTGACCTGGCGTCCAGCCTGGCACACGGAGCAACTGCCCATAAAAATCGACAATACGGCATTGAGGAAACACTGATGCGTGAGCTTTTCACGAAGGGCGGCGTCGTCACCGCAGGCTTACTGGCGAGTGTGTCGCCGGCGCTGATGGCCCAGGGTTTCTGGGAGGACTCCCATGGAAAATTGACCCTGCGCAATTACTATTTCAACGACGGTTATCGCGACGGTGGCGAGGACCGCAAGGAGTGGGCGCAAGGCTTTTTGCTCAACCTGCAATCGGGCTACACCGAAGGCACCGTAGGATTTGGCCTGGACGCCCTGGGGCTGTCGGGGATCAAGCTCGACTCCAGCCGCACCCACGCCGGTACCGGCTTGTTGCCGGTCCACGATGACGGGCGCGCCGCCAATGAATTCTCAAGCCTGGGCGTGACCGCAAAAATGCGCATCGGCGCTACCGTGCTGAAAACGGGCACGTTGCTGCCGAAGATCCCGGTGCTGGTACACAACGACGGTCGCTTGCTGCCGCAGACGTTTCGCGGCACGCAGATCGAATACACCGGCATCCGCAACCTGTACCTGCACAGTGGGCACCTGGACCAATTCAAGCTGCGTAACTCCACCGACAGCGTGGATATTTATCCACAGGGCTACAGCGGCAAAAAGGGCACTGACTTCGATTTCGCCGGTGCCACCTATGCTTTCACGCCTACTCTCAGTGGCACTTGGTACTACGGCGAAATGCGCGAATTCTATCGCCAACAATTCCTTGGGCTGGTGCATAAGCAGCCGTTGGGGCCGGGCAGCCTGACCAGCGACCTGCGCTACTTCATCAGCAACGAAGCGGGCGAGGCGCGTAACGGCGAGGTCGACAGCGACATGTTCAGCGGCCTGTTCACTTACCGCCTGGGTCGGCAGGCATTGGGCGTGGGCTACCAGAAAGTCAGCGGCGACACCGCGCTGCCCTATGCCAGCGTGTCGACGGTGTACTCGTTCAGCAACGCCGGGGTCGGCAAATTCATCCAGGCTGGTGAGCAAACCTGGATGCTGCGCTATGACTACGACTTGGCTGCGGTGCTGCCGGGCTTGAGTTTCATGACCCGTTACTACAAGGGCCAGAACGGCGACTTCAAGGGCCGTGAAGCCCGCGAGTGGGAGTCCGATACCAACCTGCGCTACGTGATCCAGGACAGCACCTTCAAAGGCCTGGGCGTGGAGTTGCGCAAGGCCACTTACCGTTCTACCTATGCCAGTGACCGTGATAACTACCGGGTTTATCTCACGTACGACCTGGCGCTCTGGTAGGCCTTACTGTTCGACAAAGGAGTAGGGGCGACTGCCCACGGTGATCTGCTTGAGGGCGGTGACCGGGATGGTCAGTTGCTCGATACGGTCCAGCAACGCCAGGTTGCCCGGCCTGGCATCCAGATAGGTACGCAGTTGTGCCTCTGTGTGCAGGATCGGCAAGTTGCTCTGGGTGTAAAACACGGTGGCGCCGGCCACGCGCTCGTTGGGCTGGTACAGCACCACCGTGTGGCCTTGGGCTTGTAATGCCTGGATTTGGCGGGTCAGGGGGACGAAGGATTCACGCCGGTCGGCCTTTGGCGCATACCAGATAGCGGCGCCCAGGTAGCAGGCAATCACCACGCTAAACACGCCACTGATCAATCCACGACGATAGGCCGGCAGGCGGCTGAGCAGGACCGCGCCATACTCGGCCGCGAGGACCGCTGCCGCCGGTGTCAGGGCCATCAGATACACAATGCGTTTGCTCGACGCGAAGGTCAGCAGGGTAAATTGCGCCACCAGCCACAGGCTGAAAAACAGCAGGTAACGATTGCTCGCCAGGCTTTTGCGAAAGTGCCACAGGCCCAGGTACACCAGGATGTTCCATGGCAAAAAGGCTTCGGGCAATTTGGCGAGGTAGTAGTAGATGGGCTCGTAATGCCCGGCTTCGACGAAGGAACCGCTGAAACGCCCGACGCTGTTGGTCCATAACACCTCACCGACTGCTTGCAGGCCGCCGCGTTGATACAGGAAGCCCAGCCAGATCAACAGCGGCACCAGTGCGAGCACCGTGAAGGCGCCCGGTTTTAGCCATTGGCCGAGTTGCAAGCGTTTGTCCATCAGGCTGGTGCAGGCCAGGTAGGCGAATATCACAATGCCCGGCATCGCCAGGCCCAACACGCCTTTGCTCAGCGTGGCGATCATCATCCCCAGGGTAAACAGCAGCCAACTGCCGACGTTGGCGCTGTGCCGGGACTCGGGGCGCATGGCCTGGTAGAACGCCAGCAGGGCCAGGGTTACGCCGAGGCTGAGCAGCGCATCTTCACCCACGCCGCGCACGTTGCTCCAGTAACTGGCCATGGTCGCCAGTATCAGCGCTGCGCAAAACGCCAGCGACGTGGGCCGCCCGAACCGGCGCAGCATGCCGTACAGCAGCATCACGCTGAACAACCCGGCAAACGCCGAGGCCAGCCGTACCGCGCCGGTGCTGGCGCCAAACAGGCGAATCGCCCCGGCATCCAGCCACAGGCTCAGGGGTGGTTTTTCCAGGAATGGCTCACCGAACAGCCGCGGCACCACCCAGTCATTGTCCAGGTGCATGGCCATGGCAATTCCCGCCACCCGGGCTTCGGTGGAGCCTTGCAACTGGTGATTGCCCAGGGCAACGAAGAACAGCAAACCGGCAAGCAGCAGCAACAGCGTGGCAGGGCGTGTCATGGAGTGGGTTACCGGATGGGAGGGGGGCAGCGTTGGAGTATACGAAGGCAATCCTTAACCAATTGTGAACGTACATCCGGTTGTGGATTGGCCTGCCCGGTGGCCTGGAAGTGGTCGGTTTGCCGCCGCCTCGGGAACCTACCATTGCCAGGTCCCGATCCACTCCGGAACGGGTTCCCCTACAGGAGAAAGCGATGAGTAACGATCCACAGGCCATCGTGGTCAGAGCCGTGCAAGCCGAGGACTATGAGCAATGGCTGCAACTGTGGCTGGCCTACCAGGACTTTTATCAAGTGACCCTGGATGAGACCACGACCCGCACGGCCTTCAGCCGCTTGCTCGATGCCGATCAAACCATGGCCTGCGCGGTAGCGGTACAGGGCGATGAGGTGGTGGGGCTGGTGCATGCGCTGTTGCATCGTTCGACCTGGGCGGTGGCTGACTTTTGCTACCTCGAAGACCTGTACGTGGCCCCCACGGTACGCGGTGGCGGTACCGGCAAGTTGCTGATCGAATGGGTCCAGCGCTATGCGCAGTATCACGGCTGTGCACGTTTGTACTGGCATACCCAGCAGACTAATAAGCGCGCGCAAAAACTCTACAACTGGATCGCCGAAGACTCAGGTTGCATCGAGTACCGGATGGCCCTGTAAAGCCCCGCCCATACGGCTCGCCGATATTGGTCGTGGACATATCGGCGGCTTCGCACAAAGATGCATGGTTTTTTAGCCCTTGGCCAAGTCAATGACCCACAACCTGGAACTGGACACGCTGAAGATCCGCCTGACGGACCCCAAGCTGGCCTCGCTGGATTTGCGGGTGCGGGTGCAACGCGTGCTGCGCCAATTGATCCTCGAGGGCGTCCTCGCGCCAGGCAGCCGCTTGCCTGCGACCCGCACACTGTGCAAGTCACTGGGCATTTCCCGGGATACCGTAGAAATGGCCTACGTCCAACTGCAACTGGACGGTTACCTGAGCCGGCGCGAAGGCTCGGGCAGTTTCGTCTCCGAGAAGATCGGGCCGAGCCTGCGGGGTGCGCGCAAGCGCCAGCCGCTGATGCCAAACCAGGCCCCGGCGCTGAGTGCCAGGGGCGCGCAGATCCTCGCCAGCGGCGGCGTCAGCGACCAGCAGGTGGTCAAGGCGTTTGCCACGGGGCTGCCGGAAACGCGCACCTTCCCCGTGGACATCTGGGAGCGCCTGCACCGCCAAGCATTGAAGGACTACCGCCCGAACCTGCTGTTGCACGGCGACCCGCAAGGTGCTGAACCCCTGCGCCAGGCCATCGCCGACTACCTGAACCTGGAACGCGGTGCGCGGGTCACGCCGGATCAGGTGCTGGTGCTGTCCAGTACGCGTCAGGCCCTGTACTTGTGCGCGCAGGTGCTGGTCGACAGCGGCCAGCCGATCCTGATGGAAGACCCCGGTTACTTCGGCGCCCGCAAGGCGTTTGAAATGGCCCAGCTCAAGGTGGTACCGGTGGCGGTGGACGCCAAAGGCCTGTGCATCGACGCCTTGCGCGCCGACCGCAGCGGCGCCAATGCGGTCTATGTCACGCCGTCCCATCAATACCCCACAGGCGCGACCCTGGCGTTGGAACGGCGCCTGGACCTGATCGCCTGGGCCGAGCAACGCCAAGGCTGGATCATCGAGGACGACTACGACAGCCAGTTTCATTACGAAGGCTTGCCGACCGCCTGTGTGCAGGGCCTGGACAACTACCAGCGCACGCTCTACCTCGGCACTTTCAGTAAGTCGCTGTACCCCGGCTTGCGCATGGGCTTTATGGTGCTGCCCCGGGAGTTGGTCAAACCCATGACCTACGCCCGCAGCATCCTCGACGGCCACACCCCGCAAATCGCCCAGTTGACCCTGGCGCGCTTCATGAACGATGGGCATTTCGGCAGCCATATACGCGCGATGCGCAAAATCTACGGCGAGCGCCGGGATGCGATGGCCGAAGCGGTTGAGCGTCACTTGAGCCATGTGGTCACCGCCAGCTTGCCGCCCGGGGGCTTGCAGTTACCGTGTGTGTTGCATGAGGGGTGGTCGGAGCTGGAGACCATTCGCCAGGCGGCGCGGGTGGGTATCCAATTGCCAGGCCTGACTCGGCTCTACGCCCAGCCGCCGGCGAGGGGCGGTTGGCTGCTGGGGTTCTCGGCGCTGACGCCCGGTGAAATCGACGGCGCCAGCCGGCAGTTGGCCAAGGCGCTCAAGGGTGGTCTGGTGCAAGGTGGCGAAGTGGACTGAAAGGACGGTCCGGTGCTTGTTAGCCTTTGCGGCCTTAACAAAAGGAATGCGCCATGAACCGACCCGCCCCACGCCTGCGCCTCGCCGATTACCTGTCACCGAGCATCAGTGCGCTGATTTCCGTCATCGTCAATTACGCCGGCACTTTTGTCCTGGTGTTCCAGGCCGCGCACCTGGCGCAGTTGAGTGCGGCGCAAACGGCTTCATGGGTGTGGTCGGTGAGTATCGGCGTGGGCGTGACCGGTGCGTGGTTGAGCTACCGCTACCGCGAGCCGATCATCACGGCGTGGTCGACGCCGGGTGTGGCTTTTCTGGCGACGGTCATGCCGTTTACTCCCTATGCCGAGGTGATTGGCGCCTATGTGATGTGCGCCATCGGCTTTATCGTGCTGGGCCTGAGCGGTGCGTTTGAGCGCTTGGTGCGGCTGATCCCCGGTGGCATTGCCGCGGGTTTGCTGGCGGGGATTCTCCTGCAGTTTGGCGTGGCGGCGTTTGGTGGGGCCAGTGCAGACCCGCTGTTGGTGATCGTGTTGGTGGTGGCCTACGCGGTGCTGCGCCGCTTTACCTCACGTTATGCGATGGTCGGGATTCTGTTGATTGGCCTGGGGCTGCTGCTCGCCCAGCAGCGGCTCGACTTGCACAGCCTTGAGCTGCAACTGGCGGCACCGGTGTTTGAAATGCCGCATTTTTCCATCGCGGCGTTTTTTGGCGTGGCCTTGCCGTTGTTCGTAATCACCCTGACCGGGCAATACATCCCCGGCATGCTGGTGCTGCGCAACGACGGGTTCAAGACCAGCGCCAATCCGATCATCACCGTCACGGGCCTGGGCTCTTTGCTGATGGCGCCGTTCGGGGCTCATGCGTTCAACGTCGCGGCAATCACGGCGGCGATCTGCACCGGGCGCGATACCCATCAGGACCCGTCCAAACGCTACATCGCGGGGTTGGTGTGTGGGGCGTTGTATATCCTCGTCGGGGTGTTTGGCGTGACGTTGGCGACCTTGTTCATGGTCCTGCCGCGCGCATTCATCACCACCTTGGCGGGCCTGGCGCTGCTCGGCGCCATTGGTTCAAGCCTGGCCAATGCAATGGCCGATACCCGCACCCGGGAAACGGCGTTGATCACCTTTTTGGCGACGGCGGCCAATGTCACGTTACTGGGGATTGGCGGCGCGTTCTGGGGGCTGGTGGCGGGGTTGCTGGTGCATGGGGTGATTCATGGTGGGCGCCGGGCGCTGGCCTAGCCCCATAAACCCCAGCAGATAGGGCTTTTGTGGCGAGCGGGCTTGCCCCGCGTTGGGCTGCGAAGCAGCCCCAATAAACCGAATGCGCCGTAACAGACACACCGCGGAGGCTGGTTTTGGGGCCGCTTCGCAGCCCAGCGCGGGGCAAGCCCGCTCGCCACAGGGGACTTTGTCAGAGGAGATGCCCTTGTTGCACGACGATCCCCATTGGGCCGCTGAGTTTTTCGACCCGTATTTCACCGCCATCCCTGAGCGCGCCGGGGTGGCAAACCCTGATTTTCTTCGCCACCTCTTGATCGTAGACCGTTGCACCGGTGCAACTGCGTTTGCCGTGGGCGGCATATTCGTAGGTGGCGACGTAGCTGACCGGAATGGTGCTCGACCAGTAAGTCAGATAGGACAACACCACCACGCCCAGCAGCAACGACAGGACACACGTGCCGCCCGCGACCTTCAGCCAGTGGAGCGGGGTGTATTTGAGGCGAGGGTTCCTGCGCCACACCATCAACGCAAACCCCGCCACGGCAAACGCGGTCGAGCTCACTTGGTAGATCTTTACGGTCAGCGCATTGAAGTACACCACCAGGTCGATATGGAACAGCCAGTTCACAATCGTGACCGCAAAAAGTAGCAGAGCAGTGCCGACGAGCAGCTGCGAGAGGATAGGTTTTTTACTCAATTCAAATGGCTTCCCTGCATAAAAACGGTGTGCAAGCGTGGTCCATCGTCCCCTGGCTTGCCTTTTGGTCAGATAAAACAGCGGGGAGTATAAACTTCTACTTGTCTCTAATGAGAAGTATTACCATGTGCGACTCCCGTCAGTTGTCAATCTGGATATCTCACCGATGGCCGCATACTCTTCCACCCACCGCGCTGTGGGTGAACTCTACGCCCAGCACCACGGCTGGGTGGTGCAGTTGCTACGGCGCAAGCTGGGTGGGCAGGAGCAGGCGCTGGACCTGGCGCAGGACACCTTCGTGCGCATTCTCAGCAGTGGACCATTGCCGTCGTTGCGTGAACCACGGGCCTATCTGAACACGGTGGCCAGCCGTTTGTGCGGCCAGTATTTTCGCCGGCAGGCCCTGGAGCGGGCGTACGAACAATCCCTGGCGATCCTTGAGCCGGAACACGCGCCATCCCCGGAAACCCGCTTGCTGGTGCTTGAAGCGCTGGATGCGGTAGGGCAGGTGTTGGACGGGCTGGGGAGCCGGGTGCGGGAGGTTTTCCTGCTGTCGCAGTTGGACGGCCTGACTTATCCACAGATCGCCGAGCAACTGGGCCTGACCGTGAATGTTGTGCAAAAGGCCATGCTCAAGGCCTATCGGCATTGCTACCTGGCGGTGTACCAGGCATGACGATGTTCCAGCCCGCCGACGATCAGTTGTTGGATGAATACGTGCTGGATCAGGCACTGATGTGGATGGTCACCCTGCAATCGGGTGTCAGTGGCGCGGCAGAGCAGCGGGCATGTGCCGCCTGGCGCAATGCCAACCCCCAGCATGAACTGGCCTGGCAGCGCTTGGCCGGCTTGAGCCGCGACCTGCGCAGCAGCACCAGCGCGTTGCCCGCCCCCAGTGCCCGGCAGTTGTTGCGGGCCCGCAGCCTGACGTCGCGGCGCACGTTGCTCAAGGGCTTCGCCGGCCTGGGGATTGCGGCGGCCATGGGGTTGAGCGTGCGTGAACGGGTACTGCTGCCCCAGTTGTTCAGTGACTATCGCACCACCACGGGCGAGCGGCGGCCAGTGCGGTTGGCCGGTGCCGGTGAAGTGCAACTCGATACCCAGACCGCCGTGGATGTACGCGGCCCGCAATTGACCCTGAACCAGGGGCGCCTGCTGTTGGCGACGGCGGCGGATACCTTCGTCGGCATCAAGACCGCCCATGGCTGCGTACGGCCGGCGGCGCTGTCGCGGCTGATCATCAGCCAGGACCTGGCGGGCCAGCACGGGACCCAGGTGCAAATGCTGGCCGGCAGTGTAGTGGTCGAACCGTTGCAGGGCGCCCGAGTCGCGATCGGTACCGGCCAGCAGTTGACGTTTGACCGTCACCAAAGCAGCCCGGCGCAACCCCTCTTGCCCGCCGCCGATGCCTGGACCCGTGGCCTGCTGATTGCCGAGCGCATGCCCCTGGCCCAGGTGATCGAGCAACTCAACCGCTACCGGCGCGGTGTGCTGCGCTGTGACCCGGCCGTCGCCGGCCTGCAAGTCTCGGGTTCGTTCTCCCTCGACCGGCCGGACGCCAGTCTGGATTTGCTGGCCAAGGTATTGCCGGTCCGCGTGCAGCGGATCTTCGGCTACCTGGCGACAGTGGTCCCCGCCTAGGTTAAAAAAAATCCCATTGGGTCGGCAGTATTTGCCATCTCGTGCATCAAGACAGGGAAGACGCTGAATAAAAGCGCCCTCCAACCTTTCACCACAGGACAGTCTTTATGCACAGCCGCGTCACTCCGCTTGCCAGCGCCCTGCGCGCCATAATCGTCGGTTTAACCGTGGCAACGGCCAGCCACGCCGCCATGGCCGCCACCTCGCAGCCTGCCACCGAACAAGCCCCGCGCCAGTCCTACGACATTGCTGCCGGTAGCCTGGACCGTGTGCTGGGGGCTTTCGGCAATCAGGCAGGAGTGATGATCGCCATCGACTCGGCGCTGGCCAAGGGTGTGCAAAGCCAGGGCTTGCACGGCAGTTTTGCCGTAGCCGAGGGGCTTGAGCGCCTGCTGGCACCGCTGGGCATGCAGGCCGAGTACGAGCAGGGCAGTTATCGCGTGGTGGCGCGGGCCGCCGACGGGCAAGTGCAATTGCAGGCTACGCAGATCAGCGCCAACCAGTTGGGCTCGATCACCGAAGGCACTGGCTCCTACACCCCCGGGACGATTGCCACGGCCACGCGCATGGTGCTCACCCCACGGGAAACGCCGCAATCGATCTCGGTGGTCACGCGCCAGGTGATGGACGACTTCGGCCTCAATGCCATCGACGACGTGATGCGCCACACCCCCGGCATCACCGTGTCGACCTATGACACCGAACGTACCAACTACTATTCCCGTGGTTTTTCCATCGTCAACTTCCAGTACGACGGCATTCCCACCCTGCGCGACGCCCAGTACTCGGCGGGGCAGACCCTGACCGATATGGCCCTGTATGACCGCGTTGAAGTGCTCAAGGGCGCCACCGGCCTGCTGACCGGCGCGGGTGGCCCGGGCGGCACCATCAACCTGATTCGCAAGAAGCCCACTTCCGAGTTCAAGAGCAGCATCGAACTGGGCGCTGGCTCCTGGGATAACTACCGCTCGCAGATCGACGTCAGCGGCCCGTTGACTGAAACCGGCAACGTGCGCGGCCGGGCTGTGGCGGCCTACCAGGACAAAAAATCATTCCTCGACCACTATTCGCGCAAGACCGGCGTCTACTACGGCATCCTCGAAGTCGACCTCGACCCCGACACCTTGCTGACCCTGGGCGCCGACTACCAGGACAGCGATCCCAAAGGCTCCAGCTGGACCGGTACGCGCACCATCTTCGATCCGGCCGGCAATAAGCTGGACCTGCCGCGCTCGTTCAACAACGGGCCGAAGTGGAGCAGTTGGGAGCAGTACAGCCGCACCCTGTTCGCCACCCTGGAGCACAACTTCGACAATGGTTGGGTCACCAAGGGCCAGTACAACCATCAGATCAATGGCTACGACGCGCCGTTGGGCTACATCTCTCAGGACACCCTGAGCGCCAGCTCGATCTTCGCGCGTAAATACACCGGCGAGACCACCAGTGACAGCCTCGATGTGTACGCATCCGGGCCCTTTGAACTGTTCGGTCGTGAGCACCAACTGGTGGTGGGCCAGTCGTTGTCCATCTCCAAATGGAAAGGCAAGGACTACGGCAGCGCGACTTATTTCGACAATTCCTACGACTTCTACAAGTGGCACGGCGAAGCCATCAAGCCGCTGTGGAACCAGCCGACCAAGATCAATGACGAAACCACGCGCCAGACCGGCAGCTACATCACCGGCCGTTTCAGCCTGATGGATGACCTGCACTTGCTGTTGGGGACGCGCATCGCCAACTACCAGGTCACCGGCACCAGCGACACCCAGGAAAGCGGCAAAGTCGTGCCCTACGCCGGCCTGACCTACGACCTCAACGACAACTTCACGGCCTACGCCAGCTACACCGAAATCTTCCAGCCGCAAACCCAATATCGCGACCGTACGCGCACCATGCTTGATCCCAACGAAGGCAAGAACTACGAACTGGGCCTCAAGGGCGAATTCTTCGACGGGCGCCTGAATGCCAGCCTGGCCTACTTCGAGGTCCATGAGGAGAATCGCCCGATTGCCGATACCGCCTACAACTCCCAGCCGGGCGTGGACTACTCCTACATCGGCACGAAAACCCAAACCAAGGGCTACGAAGCGGAAATCTCCGGTGAACTGCGCCCCGGCTGGCAGCTGCAGGCCGGCTACACCCACAAGATTGCCCGTGATGACGACAAGAAAAAGGTCGCCACCTGGGAGCCGGAAGATCAACTGAGCTTCTACACCAGCTACAAACTCCAAGGCCGCCTGGACAAACTCACCCTGGGTGGTGGCGCGCGTTGGCAGGCTGCAGGCTGGCAAAACGTCAACAACCCTGGCACGCGTCAGAGCGAGAAATTCACCCAGGACCCTTACTGGTTGGTGGACGTGATGGCTCGCTACCAATTGACGGAAAACCTGTCGGCCACGTTGAACGTCAACAACCTGTTCGACAAGGCGTACTACACCAACATCGGCTTCTACGACTCGGCGTATTACGGCGACCCACGCAATGTGATGGTGACCACGCGCTGGGATTTCTGATGGTCTGATCGTGGTGATAGGGCAGTGGAGGGGGCTGTAGTGGTGAGGGGTTTTGTGGGGAAGGGACAAGCCCCCTCTCCACAAGAGCCCGCTCACAACCCTTGAGCCATTTAGAGGCTGCGATCAGCTCTGGGCTTGCTCCACCAACCAGTCGATCAGCGCCTTGAGTCGTTTGGGCATGGTTTGGTGGGCGGGGTGCACCAGGTAGTAACCGTAGTTGACCGCCTCCCTGAACCCGCCGAAGGGCAGCACCAACTCGCCATCCTGCACGCGCTTGCGCACCAGTTGTTCGCGACCGATGGCCACGCCCGCATGGTTGATCGCCGCAAGGGTGCTCAAGTCGGAGCGGTCAAAGGTCATGAAGCGGTCTGGCAATGGGCTGCTGTCGCCCACCGCATCCAGCCATAAACGCCATTCTGCATCGAATGAGATGTTGTCCCACGCCGCCACATCGTGCAGCACCGTGCACTGTGCCAAGCGTTCCGGGTGGCCCATCAGGCCATGGGCCTGGGCATAGTGCGGGCTGCACACCGGGGCAATCCGCTCGGGCATCAGGCGGATACTTTCCAGGCCCGGATGCTCGCCGTTGGAGTAGCACAGCACCAGGTCGATGCGGCGGGTGCGATAGTCGATGGGTTCGTTGCCGACCCGCACATCCAGTTGAATCCCAGGGTAGCGTGCGGTGAAGTCGGCCAGCCTGGGCACCAGCCAGCATTGCGCGACGGAAGGCCTTGCGTAGAAGCACAGCTGGCCTTCGATCTGGCTGTCGGAACGTTCTTGCACGGCCTCGGACAGGGTGTCCATGGTGTGCTGCATGACCTTGAAAATCCGCTCGCCGTCATCGGTCAGGTCGACCTTGCGGGGCAGGCGATGGAACAGCTTGAGCGACAGATCCTCCTCAAGGCGGGCGATCCGGTGGCTGACCGCGCTGGCGGTCAGGCACAGCTCGTCAGCGGCGCGGGCAAAGCTTAAGTGGCGGGCGGCGACCAGGAACGTATGCAGGTTGGACAGGTGGGCGCCGTTAAGTTTGGGCGCTTTGCTCAGGCCAGGTACTGCCATGTGTTTATCCCTCTTCGCGTCGACCGCCGGCGATCAACGATGGGTTGTGGTTTGCAGCGCACGCCCCTTGTCCAGGTAAGTGGCGTACTCCTCGGTAGGGACCATGCTGCCGCCGGTTCCCCAGATCAAGTGGGTGGCATTGGCCAAACGCGCTGGCGTGACGCCAATGCGCTGCAAATACTGCGCGTCCTTGAGTACCCGCACAATGCCAGGTGCGCCGGCCAGGGCCGAAGGTTCGAGTTTTACCCCTTCAAGCTCGTGGGCGAGGAACATCAGGCGGTAGAGTTCTTCATCGGTGACGGTGTAGTAACCATCGATCAGGCGCTGCATCGCCCGCCCGACGAAACCCGAGGGTCGGCCCACGGCCAGGCCGTCAGCGGCGGTGACATTGTCGATGCCGAAGTCCTGCACACTCACCTGGTCGTGCAGCCCGGTATACACACCAAGCAGCATGCACGGCGAGTGGGTGGGTTCGGCAAACACACAATGCACGGCATCGCCAAACGCCAGCTTCAAACCAAACGCCACACCGCCAGGGCCGCCGCCAACACCGCAGGGCAGGTACACGAACAGCGGATGCTCGGCGTCCACCAGCACGCCTGCCACTTCAAATTGCCGGGCCAGGCGCTCGGCGGCCACGGCATAGCCGAGGAACAGGTGGGGCGAGTTTTCATCGTCGATGAAATAGCAGGCAGGATCGTTTTGCGCCTGCAGGCGACCGTTTTCTACGGCAACGCTGTAGTCGGATGGGTACTCGACCACGGTCACGCCGCTGGCGCGCAGTCTGTCCTTCTTCCATTGGCGGGCATCCGATGACATATGCACCGTTGCCTGGAAGCCCAGCTTGGCGCTCATGATGCCGATGGACAGGCCAAGGTTGCCGGTGGAACCCACGGCGATTTTGTACTGGCTGAAAAACCCCAGTGCGCGTTCGCTGGCCAAGGTCTCGTAGTTGTCGTCGAGCGTGATCAAACCAGCCTGCAGGGCCAGGTCTTCGGCATGTTTGAGCACCTCATGGATACCGCCACGGGCCTTGATCGAGCCCGAGATCGGCAAGTCGTTGTCTTTTTTCAGCCACAGCGCGCCGCTGTCGGGCAGGGCGGCCTCGCTCAAAAGCGCTTGCTGCAAGGTCTTCAGCGGCTGGATCGCCGACTCGATAATGCCGCCCGCCGCTGCAGTTTGCGGGAACACCTTGGCCAGATAGGGCGCGAAGCGCAGCAGGCGTGCGCTGGCGTCTTTTACATCGGCCAGGGTCAGGCCGACATCCCCAAGCGCCACAGCGGCTGGGGCGATCGCGGGGTTGAACCAGCTGACCTGCTCCAGCGCGACCAATGGCTGGATAACGGGATGGCTTGCGTACCAGGCGTCTAGGGTTTTGCCTTGAATCATGGGAACTGCCTTTGAGGTGGGGTTCATCATACAAACCGCGAAAGAATCAGGGTAAAGACCAGGGCCGCCACCGAGGCGAGCACAGTGGCGCCAGTGAACTTCTTGAGGGCTTCGGAGAGGGAGATCCCCAGGTACTCTTTTACGACCCAGAACGCCGAGTCCGTCACGTGGGTCCAGCCGATGGCGCCGGCACCGATGGCGATCACCAGAATCTCGGGGCTGTATTGCGGGTTCTGTCCGAGGATCGGCAGCACCATGCCGGCGGTGCTGATCATGGCGACGGTGGCCGAGCCGACGGCGAAGTGCATCAAGCCGGCGATCAACCACGCGAGGATGATCGGGTTGATGTTGGACTGGCCCAGCACGTCTGCCAGCACCTTGCCGATGCCGCTGCCGACCAGCATGTCGTTGAACGCGCCACCGGCACCGATCACCAGCAAAATGCCGGCCAACGGCGGGAAGCAGCGGTGGGTCAGGTCAAGCAGGTCGCCCATGCCCAGCCCACGGCGCAGGCCCAGGGACCAGTAGGCAAAGCAAATCGACAGTACGAGCGCAATCAGCGGGTTGCCTATAAAGGACACCCACTCAAACGCCATCGAGCCTTTGCTCAGCAACGGGGTGGTCAGGGTTTTGCCCACCATCAGGGCCAAGGGCAACAGCACGGTGATCATCGCAACCCCGAAGCTGGGCGTTTGGCTGTCGTCGATATTCCCTTCGCCACGCTCGGCCAGAAACTGAGCCTGACTGGCAGGCGCCTGCCGCGCGCAGGTCAGCTTGACCCAGATCGGCCCGGCAATCACCGCCGTGGGCAGGCCGACGATCAAACCGTAGAGAATCACCTTGCCGATATCGGCATTGAGCATGCCGGTAATGGCCGTGGCGGCGGGGTGCGGCGGCAGGATGCAGTGCACCACCATCAGTGAGGTCGCCAGCGGTACGCCCAGGTACAACAGGTTGATCCGGGTCTGACGGGCGACGACATAAATCAGCGGGATCAGCAGGACAAATCCCACCTCGAAGAACACCGGAATCCCGGCAATAAAGCCCACCAGCATCATCGCCCACGCGGCGTTCTTTTCGCCCAGGGCTCTCAAGAGCGTGGTTGCGATGCGCTTGGCACCGCCGGACTCCTCCAGCAGCTTGCCGAGGATGCTGCCCAACCCAATGATGCCGGCGAGGAACCCGAGCGTGCTGCCCATGCCCTTCTCAAAGGCCGAGACAATGGCGGTTGGCGTCATTCCCGTACCGACGCCCACCAGCAGGCTGGCGGCGATCAGGGCCAGGAACGGATGGACACGGCATTTTCCGATCAGCACGACAATCAACAGGATTGACGCGCCAAGAACCAATAGAGAAAAGGTAGGGGACATGGGTGGGTCTGCTCCATCGCAGTTATTGTTAGTTGTTTGCGATGGATTAGATTTCAGGCCTATGGCGCGGACAAACGATGATTCGTCAGGCGCTAGCTGAAGCCTGTTCACTTATGGTCAGGGGCTGCCGATTGCTCGACAATGCACGGCGCCTGCGCAATCGCCAGGTCCTTACAGGAGTTCGAACCCTTGAAAGCCGCACTGTTAACCGCATGCATTGCCCTGGTCTTGACGGGATGCACCTTCACCGGCGTCAACGAAATCGCCCCCGGCCAGTACATGATCACCAGCCACGGCAGCATCTTTAACTCCCGCGAAGGGTTGCTGGAGAACATCAACCAGAAGGCTGCCAAGGCCTGTGATGGCAAGCCTTACCATCTGGAGGGTGACGCTGGGGCCAATATGGTGGTTGCCACGCAGTCGCATCTTGGTAGTACACCGACCACTGTTTTGGGGTTGAAGGCTGTGTGTGACTAGTCTGGCTGAACCACTGGAACTTGACGTTCATCCAGTGAAGCTCTGCGCTGTGCAACTCATAATGGCGTGGTGAGCGAAAACGGAATACGCAGCGCTTCGACAGGCCCTGTATCCCGGCCGCACATTTCGTCGTGCACGCATTGCTGCACCAGCACGCAAGGAAATGCCGGCACGGTCTGCAGCAAGTCCCGCAGGTGGGTGATCGAACGCAGGTGCATCGGCTTGGCCGCATCATCCAGCAAGGTGAACTGGCCGTGATCAAGGCGGATCCTTGCCAGGTAAAAACCACCTTCGAGTGACAGCAGTTCCAGCTCGCGTATTGCTCTGTTGGCCGCATGCTCGGTGAGGGTTTGCAGGTTCATGCGTCACTCCTTGCCTACCAGGGCAGGCGTTCTCCATCGTAGGAATAGAAATAGCCGCTGTCGGCCGGCGTCAACTGGTCAATCACGGTCAGCAATTGGGCCGCGGCGATGTCTGCCGGACGGGCATTGGCGGCTCCGCTGAACGGCTGCGACAACCCCGACACAACCGTGCCCGGGTGCAGACTGAGCAAGCGGACCTGCGGGCGAGTGCGCGCCAGTTCGGCGGCGCTGGCAAATCGTTTCGGGCTGTTCAAGGTCCAGCACGGGTCCTGTTTGAGCTGTTCGCAAAAAGCCGTGCCAAGGGAGGTCATGGTCCATGCGCGGCTCATTGGCCCGCTCCGGCGCCTTGGCGACGGAAGAACAACGTCACCTGGCCGACCTCGACCCCGAACTTGGACATACGGGTGCGGTTGATCAGCGTGTCCTCGTCCATCAAGTACATCCAGTCGTCCATGCTCATTTCGTAGGTCGAGTCGCCGACCGGCAGGTTCAGGCGATAACGCCAGTGCAAGGTGTTGCCAGCGACTTGGCCGTCAGCCACGCCTACCACATCATCCGCACGCCCGATCCAGCCCCCTTGGCCCGTGGGCGTGAGCACCCAGACGCGGCGCTGGCGGGTGCCGTCGCTGTACAGGAAGCGCTCGTCGAGAATCAGGTTGCTGCCCTCGCGCCAGCTGACGATATTGACCTCGAAACGCTTGGCAACCTCACCGCTACGCTTCTGAAACATCCCCCAGGCTTTAACGGGCTGGCTGAAAAAGCGCTCCAGATCCAATGTCGGTTGCTGATCGGCATAACGGGCGACATCCACACTGCCGCAGCTGGCGATGCTGAGCGCCAGTACCAGTAACAGCAGAAGTCGGGTCATTGACTTACTCCCTGAAGTACACAGCTGATGAGGGGGAGGTTTCGAGCTATCGTCGTCCGATGAGCTGCAGGAACTCTTGCCGCGTCGTCGAACTATCACGGAACACGCCCAGCATGACGGACGAAGTCATGACCGAATTCTGCTTCTCTACGCCGCGCATCATCATGCACATGTGCTTGGCTTCAATGACCACCGCCACACCGGCGGCACCGGTGATCTGCTCGATGGCTTCAGCAATCTGCCGGGTGAGGGTATCCAACAGCCCCTCGCGCTCGGGGTTTTCACCGATGCCAACGAGAATTTCACGGTAATGGCTGGCTAATAGTGGGTTCATTCAAGTTTCTCGCGGCGATGCGGTGCGTGAGGGCCGATCCATAGCCAATACTTATACCTGGCAATGTATCTTGTATAGGTTTTAATCAAGATAGGCTGAAAAAAATCACCTGACAATGAATCGACAATCTTTTTGTGCAGATGCGAAATTCTCACGCACGCCTCGGATGAGGCTGCCCTGCGCTGTGAATTCCGTTTTTGTGGGGGCAATCGAGTTTGAGGTATTGACTGTACAAAATAAGTATTTGGTATAACTTTCAAGGACGCTTATTGAGTCACATTGAGGTCTTCGCATGTCCAGGCAGACGAGCCGTTTAATCCGCCAGGCTATCTGTTTTGTTCTGATGCTCCAGAGCGCAGAACTATTTGCTGATTGGCGCGAAGCTGTTCCCAATGCTCGTCGGCTGGGGTACGGGGAGATGCGCGTATTCGGATTTGCCGTTTACAACGCGCAATTCTGGAGCTCACGCTCCACTGCCGATGGAACGCTGGATGCTGATGCGCCTTTTGCACTGGAGCTGACCTACAGTCGCGCTATCAGTCGCGATGACCTGGTAGAGGCCAGCATCAAAGAAATCCGTCGCCTGTCGCCCAACACCCAGAATTCAGAACTGATGGCCCGCTGGGAGGCGGAGATGTTGCAAGCGTTTGTCGATGTGCGTGCGGGTGACCAGATCACCGGCGTTTATATGCCGGGAGAGGGCGCACGGTTTTATGTTGGAAAGAGACTTCAGCATGTGGTGAGGGATGTTGCGTTCGCTAAAGCGTTTTTTGCTATATGGCTTGATCCTCGGACACGTAATCCGGAGTTGCGGGGGCGGTTGTTGGGGGTGGGGGAGCGGTGAGAAATGTAAACGATGTCCCCGGTTTGAACCGGGGGCTGTTTTGCGGTGGTCTTGCGAGTGTGGGGGGCACGCGCACTAGGGGGTAGAGGTTTGTACTGGGGCTTGGTGTTGCGGCAGTTGGTGGGTTTTCAGGGGCGTGGGGGGGAACGTTGCTTTGCTAGTGAGCGGGTGAGCGCTTTGTGTTCCTATCAACTGTGGGATGTCCTGGGATTAGGTGGGGAGACGCGGGTAAGAACAAAGCCGTAGGGCTTTGATTTTGCTATGTGTTACGGCTTTTTTGGGCTTTCTAGCCAGACACATGGCCGGGGTAATCTGAACCAATCATGTAAGTTACTGATATAAATAATATATTTAGGTTAGGAAAACTGCATGGGATACTGGTTGGAATACAGAGTTTTGATGCTGTTGCGTCAGGGCAGTGTCGGGTGATGTGAGTGCGTCACCTATCAGCGAAAGGAGGCTCATGGGGGGGCTGGCTAATAATCAAGGTGTATCCCTGCTTCGAATTCACCGGTTATCAGCCGCACTATGACTTGCGGTCGCTTCAGTTTGTGCTTTGCGGCCAATTCATCCAGCTGGGCGAGCCGGTTGCTACATTTCGAAAAAGCAGTCAGTGTCGAGCTGCCGTTACACCTCGCTAGTCATAACCCAGAAACCCTCAGAAGGGCGATTCGCTACGCGAAGCTGTTTGAGCGTACGGAGTCGCCGCTCTGGCTTGCCATGCGTGCGTTGCTCGCAGGGGATGAGTGGCAAGTTTTCTTCGGTGTTTGCGACCGTTTATTGGATCAACTCAAGCCTTTTGATGAGCTGATTGCCCGCTCTGAAAAACAGCTTAAGCATTTATCGCTGCTTGAGTTGTTTTCCTACCTCAGCGTGCTGGCTTAGGGGATAACCCACGAAGGTGCTTGCCGAATAGTGGCTGGAGCGGATCTCCTGCTTGGACTCGATCTCGCGCTGGTCTCCAGGCAAACCCAAAGCCTATAAGAAGTTAGTTTTGGCTGCAAAATTTTAGTTTGACTAGCAAAATGTCACGCTAAGAAAAGCCACCGTGTTACCCTCGGGGTTCACGAGAAGACCAATTTCCAGGGGCACAGCCATGATCCGCTGCCATCTCGCCCGCATGATGGGCGAGCACAAAATGCGTATTGCTGACGTAGCCAGAGAAACGGGGCTCAGCCGCGCCACGGTGACCCTGCTCTACAAAGAAACAGCGCAGAAAGTGGATCTGGAAGCCATTGAGAAACTGTGCCTAATGTTTGAATGTCAAGTAGGCGACCTGCTTGAGCTGAAACCAGCATAGACAGCGCTGCTTCCACAGCTCCGGATCACACAGCAAGCGCCTTAACGACATCCAATAAACGACTAAATCCTAGAAAATTAACAGGGAAACCGCATGACCAGCACCCAACAACGCGCCGCTCTGCAGCGCCAGATATGGGCCATTGCCAACGATGTCCGTGGCGCCGTCGATGGCTGGGACTTCAAGCAATACGTGCTCGGCACCCTGTTCTACCGCTTCATCAGCGAAAACTTCGCTGATTACATGACGGGCGGCGATGAGTCAGTCGATTACGCAGCCATGGATAATGGCGACAAGAATATCGCGGCAGTCAAAGACGATGCCATAAGGACGAAGGGTTACTTCATCTACCCCAGCCAGATGTTTGCCAATGTCGTCGCCAGCGCCAATACCAACGAAAGCCTGAACACCGACCTGGCTAACATCTTTAAAGACATTGAAGCGTCCGCCAATGGCTACCCCTCCGAACGCGATATCAAAGGCCTGTTTGCCGACTTCGACACCACCAGCAACCGCTTGGGCAATACCGTCAAGGACAAGAATGCGCGCCTCGCTGACGTGCTCAAAGGCGTAGCCGGGTTGGATTTTGGCACCTTTGACGAAAGCCACATCGACCTGTTTGGCGACGCTTACGAATTCCTCATCTCCAACTACGCCGCCAATGCCGGCAAATCGGGCGGTGAGTTCTTCACTCCGCAGCAGGTCTCCAAGCTGATCGCCCAGCTCGCCATGCACAAGCAAACCAGTATCAACAAGATCTACGATCCCGCTTGCGGCTCGGGCTCGCTGCTGCTGCAAGCCAAGAGGCACTTTGATGAACACATCATCGAAGACGGTTTTTTCGGTCAGGAACTCAACCACACCACGTATAACCTGGCGCGGATGAACATGTTCCTTCACAACGTCAACTACGACAAATTCAACATCCAGCTAGGCGACACCCTAGCCGAGCCACACTTCGGCGATGATAAACCTTTCGATGCCATCGTCTCCAACCCGCCCTACTCGGTGAAGTGGAAGGGCATGGACGACCCCACCCTGATCAACGACGACCGCTTTGCCCCGGCCGGCGTGCTTGCGCCGAAGTCCAAGGCCGACTTTGCTTTTGTGCTACACGCCCTCAGCTACCTCTCGGCCAAAGGTCGCGCTGCCATCGTCTGCTTCCCCGGCATTTTCTACCGGGGCGGAGCCGAGCAGAAGATCCGCCAATACTTAGTGGACAACAACTATGTGGAAAGCGTGATTTCGCTCGCCTCCAACCTGTTTTATGGCACCTCCATTGCTGTGAATATTCTGGTGCTGTCCAAACACAAGACGGACACCACCACTCAATTTATCGACGCCAGCAGTCTGCTCAAGAAAGAAACCAACAACAACGTGCTGCTGGACATGCATATCGAGCAGATCATGCAGGTGTTCGACAGCAAGGCGAATGTGGATCACTTTGCCCAATCCGTTCCTTTGGAGAAGGTAGCAGCCAACGACTACAACCTGTCCGTTAGCAGCTATATCGATGCCAAGGACACCCGCGACGTGGTGAATATCGCTCAGCTCAATGCCGACCTGAAAACCACGGTTGCTAGGATCGATCAACTGCGGGCCGAGATTGATGCCATCGTTGCGGAGATTGAAGGCGAGGAGTTGGGGGTATGAGCGGCGTGAGCTTTTTGGAGAAGCTGCTGGATGGCGTAGTGGTGGAGTGGCTATCACTTGGTGACGTTACGAAATATGAACAACCAACTAAGTATTTAGTAGCAACAAAGAACTACAGCGACGAATTTGAAACCCCCGTTCTGACTGCTGGAAAAACCTTTGTACTCGGCTACACGGACGAGGCTCACGGTATCTATAAGGCTTCTGAAAGCCCTGTAATAATCTTTGATGACTTTACGACCGCTAATAAATGGGTGGACTTTGATTTCAAAGCCAAATCATCGGCCATGAAGATGATTACCTCAAGCGACGAAGGTAAGAGTTTAACTAAATATATTTATTTCTGGCTTAACACATTGCCAAGCGAACTGGTTGATGGCGACCACAAGCGCCAGTGGATCAGTAATTATGCATGCAAAAAAATCCCGATCCCTTGCCCAGAAAACCCCAAGAAATCGCTTGAAATCCAGGCCGAAATCGTTCGCATACTGAATACTTTTACTGAACTGACCGCCGAGCTGACCGCCGAGCTGACCGCGCGAAAAAAGCAATACAACTATTACCGTGACCAACTGTTGAGCTTTAAAAATAGGAATGTAGAATGGAAGGCGCTGTGCGAAGTTGGTGAGTTTATTCGTGGCAAGCGTTTTACCAAGGCTGACTATGTGGAAGACGGAATCAGCGTTATCCATTACGGCGAAATATACACGCGTTACGGCGTTTTTACGACACGAGCTTTTTCTCAGGTCAGAAACAATATGGCTGGGTCACTGCGCTATGCAGAGCCGGGCGATGTAGTGATAACTGACGTGGGTGAGACTGTTGAAGATGTTGGTAAGGCAGTGGCATGGCTCGGAGATGAAAAGGTCGCTATTCACGACCACTGCTATGCTTTTCGGCATTCAATGAATCCGAAGTTTGTTTCCTATTGCATGCAAGCGACATCGTTCGTTGCCGAGAAGGCGAAATATATAGCCAGAACCAAAGTCAATACATTGCTGATTAATGGATTTTCAAAGATTAAAATCCCTGTTCCGTATCCAGGTGATTTTGATAAATCCCTTGCAGAACAAGCCCGCATCGTCGCTATCCTCGATAAATTATACGTGTTGACAAACTCTGTCAGTAAAGGCTTGCCGTGCGAAATTGCGTTGCGCCAAAAACAATACGCGTATTATCGCGACATACTTTTGAATTTCCCCAGGCCAGAAGAGGTAGCGGCGTAATATGGGCAAGACGCTATCGGAAATAGCTCAACAGTTGAGCACTCCTAAAACGGTTCAAAAAACCGTTCCTGAAAAGACGAAGGTGATAGAAGAGGCTAAACCTGTGCCCAAGGTGCAGCTTATCTATGCCTTTAACGGTACGGGCAAAACACGCCTGTCGCGTGAGTTAAAGCAGCTAATTGCACCGAAGGGCGATGGTGGAGACGGAGCTGGTGAGGCAGATCAGCTTGAGTTGTCTCGTAACAAGATTCTTTATTACAATGCGTTTACCGAAGACTTGTTCTTTTGGGATAACGATTTGGCGGGAGACGCAGAGCCCAAGCTGAAGATTCAACCGAATTCATACACGGATTGGTTGCTCGCGCTACTTAAAGATTTGGGTCAAGACGGAAACATCGTCAAGTATTTCCAGCGCTATGCAAATGACAAACTAACGCCACATTTTAGTGAAGACCTCACAGAGGTAAGCTTTTCTCTGGAACGTGGCGACAACGAACGATCTGGCTATATCAAGATATCCAAGGGGGAAGAAAGTAATTTCGTATGGAGTATCTTTTATGCCCTGTTGGATCAAGTAATCACGATATTAAATTTCGCCGAGCCTGAAGGCCGGGAGACCAACCAGTTTGATCGCCTGGAATACGTCTTTATTGATGATCCGGTCAGCTCTCTTGATGACAACCATTTGATCGAATTGGCGGTCAACTTAGGAGGGTTGATCAAATCCAGTCGATCCGACCTGAAGTTTATCGTTACGACGCACAGTCCTTTGTTCTACAACGTATTATTCAATGAGTTGAAAAATAAGGTCTGCTATTTGCTAGAGCATCTTGATGATGGAACTTATGCTCTCACTGAAAAGCCCGGCGACTCTAACAAAAGCTTTTCCTATCATCTACATTTGAAGCAAACGATAGAGCAGGCGATTGCTGAAAACAAAGTTGAAAGGTATCACTTCACTTTGCTGCGCAATCTCTACGAAAAAACTTCCAGCTTTTTGGGGTATCCCAATTGGTCGGAGCTCTTGCCTGATGACAAGCAGCTCTATCTGGGCAGGGTCATGAATTTTACAAGCCATAGCACGTTGTCTAATGAGGCCGTTGCAGAACCCACTCCAGCAGAAAAAGCCATGGTCAAGTTGTTGCTCGATAATTTGAAGGACAAATACGGCTTTTGGAAGCAAGAGGGCGTATGAAGGCATGACCGCCATCATTCCCAGTGATTACCACCGACGCCGGTAGCCATCAAGCAGCGCCCATGCGCTTAGGTGAATGTACGAACCCTGCGTGCCATAACACGAGAGAACGACCATGTCCAAGTACAACCTTACATTGCGCGATCAAACCACTGAGTTCTGCTCTACACCGCGTCTAATGGCGCTATAAAGGTAGAGGTATTGCTCAGCAATGAGAATATTTGGCTGACGCAGAAGCGGCTACGGCACGGTGTCGCGCCAGCAGGCGGAACAGAAAACCCTTGCCGAGTATGAAAAGTTCAATACACAGCAGCGCATCGAATCTGATTTCGACCGCGACGTGAAAAAGCTGTTGCAGAAAAGGGACGCGCAAGAATGAGCGATTACACGACCATCGCCGAATCGAAAAGCTTCATCGTTCTGGACCAGTACACAAAGGAATCGCAGGTAGCCGAAAGCTATCAGAGCGAAGTCGATTTAGAGCGTGAGTTTATTGAGGATCTGGTCAATCAGGGTTATGAATACCTGCCCGGCCTGAACACGCCCCAAGCCCTGCTGGTCAATGTGCGCATGCAGCTGCAAACGCTTAATAACGCGCAGTTTTCCGACAGTGAGTGGCAGCGCTTTGTTGAGAGCTGGCTGGACAAGTCCAGTGATGGCCTCAATGAGAAAACCCGCAAGATCCATGACGACTACATTCATGACTTCGTCTTTGACGATGGCCGTATCCAGAACATCTACCTGCTGGACAAGAAAAACGTTCTGCGCAACAAGATGCAGGTGATCAAGCAGTTTGAGCAAAAGGGCAGCCACGCCAATCGCTACGACGTGACGATTCTGATCAATGGCTTGCCTCTGGTGCAGGTGGAATTGAAGAAGCGTGGTGTGGCGATTCGTGAGGCCTTCAATCAGGTGCACCGCTACAGCAAGGAGAGCTTGAATAGTGAGCATTCCTTGTTCAAATACCTGCAGCTAGTCGTGATCTCCAACGGCACCGACAGCCGTTACTTTGCCAACACCACTCAGCGCAACAAGAACAGCTTCGACTTCACCATGAACTGGGCGAGGGCCGATAACAGCCTGATCAAAGATCTGAAAGACTTTACCGCCACCTTCTTCCAGAAAGACACCTTGCTGAAGGTGCTGCTGCGCTATTCGGTTTTCGATACCAGCAACACACTGCTGGTGATGCGCCCGTACCAGATTGCCGCCACAGAACGCATTTTGTGGACGATCAACTGCGCGTATCAGGCCAAGAACTGGAGCAAGCGCGAAGGTGGCGGCTTCATCTGGCACACCACAGGCTCCGGCAAGACGCTGACCAGCTTCAAGGCGGCTCGTCTGGCCACTGAGCTGGCGTTTGTCGACAAGGTGTTCTTCGTGGTGGACCGCAAGGATCTGGATTACCAGACCATGAAGGAATACCAGCGCTTTTCCCCGGAAAGCGTGAATGGTTCGGACAGCACGGCGGGCCTGAAGCGTAACCTGGACAAGGACGACAACAAGATCATCGTCACCACCATCCAGAAGCTCAACAACCTCATGAAGAGCGAGCCCGACCTGCCCATTTACGGGAAACAGGTGGTGTTCATTTTCGACGAGTGCCACCGTAGCCAGTTTGGTGAAGCGCAGAAGAACCTGAAGAAGAAGTTCAAGAAGTTTTATCAGTTCGGCTTTACCGGCACGCCGATCTTTGCAGGCCATAACGCCTTAGGTGCGGAAGATACGGCAGGCGTG
This sequence comes from Pseudomonas sp. DTU12.1, assembly GCF_009873475.1. Lineage (NCBI taxonomy): Bacteria > Pseudomonadati > Pseudomonadota > Gammaproteobacteria > Pseudomonadales > Pseudomonadaceae > Pseudomonas > Pseudomonas sp. DTU12.1. The sequence goes on from NZ_CP045254.1 coordinate 1,040,373, forward strand.
TTTGGCCGTGAATTGCACTCGTACGTGATCACCGATGCGATTCGCGACCAAAAGGTGCTCAAGTTTAAGGTCGATTACAACGATGTGCGGCCGCAGTTCAAGGCCATTGAAACCGAGCAGGATGAGAAAAAACTCAGCGCGGCTGAAAACAAGCAGGCGTTGCTGCACCCCGAGCGTATCCGAGAGATCACGCAGTACATTCTGAACAGCTACCGGCAGAAAACCCATCGCCTGCACGCGGGAAATAAGGGCTTCAACGCCATGTTCGCGGTCAGCAGCGTGGACGCTGCCAAGCTGTACTACGAGTCTTTCAGGGCGTTACAGAAGGGCAGTGACAAGCCTTTGAGGGTGGCCACTATCTTCTCGTTCGCGGCCAATGAGGAGCAGGATGCGGTCGGTGAGATCGAGGACGAAAGCTTCGATGTTTCTGCCATGAACAGCAGCGCCAAGGAGTTTTTGAATGCGGCTATTGCGGACTACAACGGGCTGTTCAAAACCAACTTCAGCGTCGACAGCAACGGCTTTCAGAACTACTACCGCGACCTGGCTAAGCAGGTCAAAGCCAGGGAAATTGACCTGTTGATCGTGGTGGGCATGTTCCTCACCGGCTTCGATGCGCCCACGCTCAACACGCTGTTCGTCGACAAGAACCTGCGCTACCACGGCCTGATACAGGCCTATTCGCGCACCAACCGGATTTTTGATGCGACCAAGACCTTTGGCAATATCGTGACTTTCCGCGATCTGGAACAGGCGACCATCGATGCCATCACCTTGTTCGGCAACAGCAATACCCGAAACGTGGTGCTGGAGAAGAGCTACAAGGAGTACATGGAGGGCTTTACCGATGTGCTAACGGGCGAGGCGCGGCGTGGTTTCGTTGAGGTCGTTACAGAGCTGGAGCAGCGCTTCCCCAATCCTGCAGCGATTGAAAAAGAGTCTGATAAAAAGGCCTTTACCAAGCTGTTTGGCGAGTACTTGCGCGTGGAGAACGTGCTCCAGAACTACGATGAATTCGCCAGTCTGAAGGCCTTGCAAAGCTTGGACATGAACGATTCGGCGGCAATTGAGGCGTTCAAGGCACAGCATTATTTGAGCGATGAAGATCTTGCCGCATTGCAAGCGATCAAGATGCCGGCGGAGCGGAAAATCCAGGATTACCGCTCGACCTATAACGATGTGCGTGATTGGCTACGCCGGGAAAAAGCGGGCGCAGAAAAGGAAAAATCCACCATCGATTGGGATGATGTGGTCTTTGAAGTGGACCTGCTCAAATCGCAGGAAATCAATCTAGATTACATCCTGGAGCTGATTTTTGAGCACAACAAGAAGATCAAGAGCAAATCGGACCTGGTGGATGAAGTGCGCCGGGTGATTCGTGCCAGTTTGGGTAATCGCGCGAAGGAAAGCTTGTTGGTCGATTTCATCAACCAGACCGATCTGGATCAGATTGGCGACAAGGCAAGCGTGATCGACGCCTTCTTCAGCTTTGCTCAAGAGGAACAGCTGCGTGAGGCACAAGAGCTGATCTGCACCGAGAATCTGAATACCGAGGCGGCTAGACGCTATATCACCACCTCGCTCAAGCGTGAGTTTGCCAGTGACAGTGGTACTGAGCTGAATGCCGTTTTGCCCAAGATGAGCCCGTTGAATCCGCAGTACTTGACCAAAAAGCAGAATGTTTTCCAGAAAATCGCAGCATTTGTTGAGAAGTTTAAAGGGGTGGGCGGGAGCGTTTAAAAAATGAAGCTTAGCTCTTGAACCTTTTTCAGCCTGATCATGGCCAATTTTTTAGCTGCTTAAGCCCAGGCTGCCCGCACTGCTGCACTGGGGTTGGATCAAAGTGGTATTGATCGACGGTGTTGAGCTGGCGCGATTGATAGTAGAGAACAACTCGGGCGTGAGCGTTAAGCAGGTGTACGAGGTGAAGCAACTCGACAGCGATTATTTCGCGGGCGAGTGAGTTGCAACGTAGCTAGCAGGGTTAGTGATTTTCAGATCGGTGACGCATGGGCGGTCTGTGGCAAAAAGTTGTTTTCGACTTTGGCTGGAAGCTCGAGCTGAGTTTGGCAATGGCATCGTTGCGCGAAATTTGTGACACGTGGGGGCTTTGTGCTACTCCCTTCCAATTTGGAGCGCACTGCGTACCAAATTGAGCCCGACCCCGCTAAGCGATAGCGCCCATTCTTGATGTACCACCCTGACGATCTATCTGTCGCTCATTGCAGAATATCTTTGTGGGCGGGCGATTGGACCAGACTTTCCGCGGAGGACAATTTTTGCACGGGCAGAGGCTAATTCAAGCATCTGAGAGTCTGCCGCATAGACCGCGTCGACCTGACGGTCACGCGAGCTGCTTTTAACGCTCATCATCTCTGCAAAGTTGAGTTCTTCTGAATGCAGGAGGTCGTTGATCATAATGAAACTACCCATAAGTAGGGGGCGTTGAACTTCGATTTGAGATTAACACGCTGATTCGGGGTGTAAGCAGTTGAAAGTCTTTGATCGCGAGGCTTTAGCCGACGAAATGCATCGCCGTCAGTTCAACGATAGGGTTGGGATTGATTAGCTGAACGGTCAGCTACGATTTCAAAAAAAACCAGCTCCGGCCTAGTCTTTTCAATATTAGCTGTGCAGTGAGTCGGTAGTAATAACGGGTGGTTTCTGAATGGTCCTTCAGATGGTGTACCAAAAACCAACGCACATGCTTGAAGTGCCAGCCCCAAGGGTTATCGCGCTGCCACCTCTGTTGGATAGCTGCCTGCATGATACGAGCTTGTCGGATGTGTCTTTGCTGTGTAGCTGTCGAGCCGGTCAATACGCCGCTCAGGAAAAGCGTCATATCAAAAGGCTCGCTCACGCTCTCCCCCCAATGTAGGCCGAAACCACATCGATTCGGTTATGCCCAAGCTCAAGGCTGATTTGCCATCGCGCCTTTTGTTCCAGAGCGTGGTCGATGCGATAGCATCGGCCACCGTTGACGGGGGCCGCGTGGCCAGTGAGTTGTGCGTAACGCTCGCACGCATAAGCTGCTCGCAATTCATGAACCCCCTTCAGTCCTAGCTTCTGAAGCAATTCACGCGCTGGCCTCACCGTCTGCTGCTGGAACTTGGCGTAGCTTTCGCCTTGGGCCAGCAAATTGCGGCTGTGGGGCGGCGAAGCGTGACGAGCTATCTGCAACGCTGCCTTCACCTCTTTATTTGCGATGATCCAGCGCGGTGCCGAAGCACCAGCCCGGCCGCCTTTGGTCCCATCTTGAATATTGATGCGGCCTAAGTGTTTAGCCTCGCGCTGCAAGCGTGGCAAGTCAGCCAGGATTGCTTCGCGCAAGCGCATGCCGGTTGCGCGGGCCAAGCAGACAATCGCAGCGACGCGGTGGTGTTGCTGTTCGCGAAGCGCTTCAATCACTCGACTCAGTTGTTGTCGGTCTTGGCCATCCGGTGCTCGGATGCGCACGCTTGATCGCTGCATGCCGAGTGCCTTACTCGGGCTGGCGATTTTCACATACAGATCACCGCGTAGCGCTGCGAGGGTGCGGTTGACGCTACTCAGGCGGTTCTGCGCGGTGGCGATGCAGATTTCACCTTGTTGGATTTGCTGACGCAGGTGTGTGGCGTAGCTGTGCAAGGTACTGCGATCTATCTGGCGGGCATCGTTGTAACCGGGGCCGTCCGCTGACCGACACCACTTCACGAAAGCCTGCCAGCGATCACTGTGTGCTTTGACCGTAGCGAAGTGGCCGCCGACAAACATATCTTTCAGCGCTTGTGGGCCGGCATAGCTGAGCTGACGGCCGTAGCCAAAGTTGCGGCCATCACGCCGGCCGACCAGTGCCATCGGTTTCACCGTTTTCCGTGTCTTGCAGAAAGCGCAGCACCGCTTTCCAGTGGGCGCTGATCTTGTCCGTCTGATGCCAATGTGTGGGACGAATAATCAGGGCGTTTTGCTGATGCCGCAGCATTGCTCCCTCTTCGCGCAGTTGGTGGATCAGTTGCCCGATCTCGACAGCCCCTAAGACGGGTGTGGCGACAACGGCGACAGTGGCGACAACCCTTGTAGTTGCTGCTCTGAAGCATGGCGACAAGGCGGCGACGGAAGTGGCGACACTCCGCAACGCAGGTCGTGTCTGATGCTGCGCCTGGTAACGGAGCACCGCGTCATTGAGGCGGAACATGGCGCACCTCGAAGGTCTTTCCGTCATGAGAGTCCAGCCAGCTATGTGAGATCAATTCGACCAGCAGCGTAATGGTGTGCTGACTGCTTTTGCGGGCAAAGCGAGGGCCATTGCGGTTGAGGTCGCGGACGGTAAATTGGGTCCAGCCTTTTTGCGTCAGCCAGCGCAGCAGTCGATCCGCTTCCTCGCGTAACGTGTTGATGGGCTCTTGCTCCGTCAGGCGCTGGATTTCGGCCAGGTAGTAATCCATCAGCGTCGAGGCGCGCTGAATATGGGGTTCGTCCACTGCATGCGCGTCTTCAATCACCGCCAACACTCCGGCGATACGCAGCACATTGGCTGCTGCTTTTCCGGCTACGGATTGAATGCCGGACAGCTCGCCAAACTCACCAGATTGACACTCGATGGTGTCGTGAATATCGATCCAGGCAGTGCGCGCGCTGGGTGTCAGTTCCAGCCTGTCAGGGTTAAGTGAACCATCCTTGTGCAGCGACATCGGCTTATCCAGCAGAGCGGTAATGCGCGCTTGAAAGCGCTGGATCTTGGCATCTCGCGTTAGGTCCACTGCCTTGTACAAGCGCCGCCCCACTAGGCGTTCAGGCCAACTGATCAGGCAGCGGCCAAGAATGCCTTGGCCGTTGATCATTCGATCTGTGAGTAGCTGGTTGGCCAGGTAAGGTTGCAGCATCAGATGCATACTGAGGCGACGATCATAAGCCCGCAGGCTTTCGCCTGGCATGGAGCGCGCCCGGTCGATGGGGCTGCCGTCCCAGAGTGCTGACAGGGTGGTGATGGCCTTGAGTTGGTTCTCTTTGCTCATGGTGCTGCTGCCCAGAAACTGGCCACCCTCATCGTTGAATAACCCCATGCTGGGCAAGCCCTGGCATAGGTTTTTGATCAGCGCCTCAATGGTGGGCTCGGCGATGATCAACCTGGGCGGTACGGGGTCGGATAACTCACGAGCTTCGTGCTTTCCTCGAATGGCGGCGCGATTGGCTTTCAGTTGCTCCAAATACAACATCCACTGCCGCCGCTCCCAATCACGCGCAGCTGCTAGCACCAGATGATCCACTGCGCTTTTCCGATCACCCGACGATGCCACCGTCAGCATGTACAGGGACAACGGATAAACACGGCCATCGAGATGCACATTGGCGTGCGACTGGCTCACCAAGGCGGCAGTGGCCAACACCGATTGCGCAGCCATGGCGCAGGGCACGCCGATCACCTCGGCCATGCGTTCGACGGCTGGCCCTAATATCTGTCCCAACGCTTCGACTGGATACGCCAGCGTCTCGGGCTGGTATTCCAGCAGCGGCCGTGGCAGGTCGAACACTTCGCACAATTGCATCGTCATTCTCCTGGTGCTTCGAATTTCTCCCTCACTCTCTCCGCCACGGTTGTTGAGTGTTATCAGGGATCAAGGCCCCTGCAGCCTGTGAGGGCGTCCACTTACGCGGGACGGGCGGCTCTTTACGACCGGGAGCTTGGGCATCTCATGATCTGGCCTCCTGAGCACCGATAACGGTGGGCGGGTGGAGGCTGCGTTGGCTGACGAGACCAGCGCCGCGAGATCCTGAGTCTGTTGCAGGCAGTGATGCGATGACCGGGGCGTGCCTGACTGTCAGTCAGGTGCAGTCCATTCCGTGGGCTGCGGCACCATCATCTGCATTGCTGCTGCGGGTGACATCGGGGTTTGTCACGCCGATTGTCACAGGGACAAACGCTGCAATGTGTTGCCCGGCAAGGGCTGCGGCAGTGGTTTCGGCGCCCGTCTCTTTCCTGGAGAAAGAGACGGGCGTGGGCTGTCGCATTTGCACTGTGGATAAGTTGGCTTCGATCACGTTGGGCGTGACTGCGCGCCTAATTGGAAGCGAGCGCGCATGGGCTGGGACCACCACTGTAGGGCGTAGCCTTAAAGGTCCTGGCTACCTGGGCAATGCTGTCGATGACAGCGCTTTACGGCTCTGGTGTAGCGCGTGCTCGGAGGGTGGTCAACCGGGTGTGCGATGGGGTTTTTAGGCTGTGGATGTGTATGGAAGACGGTGGCTTTGAATGGACAGTTGGCCGTTCGTCGGTTTTTAAAGTGAGCCCCTGAGGACGGGAAGGCAAAGCCTTCCTGCCCTCAGGGGCTGGGCCTTAAAAGCTTGTGGGCGATGCAGATGGTGGCGACGGTCGCCGCTTTGTCGCCATGGGCAGGACCGCTAAATAAGTGGGTTGTCGCCAGTGTCGCCGCTGTCGCCAGTAGGAACTGATTAACGAAACGGGATGACGTTCCCGTTTTTGTTTTCATGAATGGCCGTCACCGACAAATTGCCGGTGGCGGCTTTTTGAATGTACTCGCTCCACCAAGTCATCATCGGGCGTCTTCGCTCGATGTAGTCCGCTCGGTTGTACGCGCTTCGGACTTCGTCTTTGTCGACATGGGCGAGTGCGACTTCAATCAACTCCGGGTCCCATCCATGTTCGTTGAGGATGGTACTGGCCATTGATCGCAGGCCGTGGCTGACCAGCCGATCCTGAAAACCCATACGTTTTAACGCCATGTTCGCGGTTTGGCTGTTGGCGTGAGTACGCGGATTTCGGTCTGCCGGAAACACATGTTCCCGGTGGCCGCTATAGGGTTTGAGTGTCTCCAGCAGCGCGAGCGTCTGGTCGCTCAGCGGGATGGGGTGCGCTCGGCGTTTTTTCATGCGCTCCTTTGGGATGGTCCAGATGCGTTTCTCGAAATCAATTTCTGCCCAGGCCGTTCCGGCAGCCTCGGCAGGGCGGGTCATGGTGTGCAGTTGCCATTCGATGAGGCAGCGGGTGATGCGTTTAATGCTGGCGTTGGCAATCGCCACCATGAGGTCGGGTAGTTCTTCGGGGGGAAGTGCCGGCATGTTTTCTTTTTGCGGCTTTTTGAAGGCTGCCCGAATGCCGCTGAGCGGGTTCGCGAAGATCAGTCCGCAGTTGACGCCGTAGGCCATGATTTCGTTGAGACGTTGGGAAAGTCGCTTGACCGTCTCCAGGCTGCCTTTGGCCTCGATCGGGCGTAGGAGCTTGATGATCATGGGGGCGGTGATGTCTGCAAGGGGTGCGGCTTTGAGGCTGGGGAAAACATGCAGCGTGAGTGAGCGCCAGATGTCTTCGGCGTAGGCCGTTGTGACGGAGTGTTTTTTCAGTTCGAACCAGGCGGTGGCCACCTTCTCGAATGTGTGTTCGGTCTTCGCCAGCTTGGCTTGCCTGAGCTCATCGCGGTGAGCCTTGGGATCAATGCCTAGCGCCAGTAGTTCACGTGCTTCTTGAGCTTTCTTTCTGGCGTTCGCCAACGAGAGGGCCGGGTAAGGGCCCAGCGCCATATTGAGGCGGTTTTTGGTTACCGGCTCGCGGTAGTTGAAATTCCATATCATCGAGCCACTGGCTCTGACCCTGAGTTGAAGGCCGTCGCCGTCAGTGAGAACGAAGTCTTTTCCTGTTGCCTTGACTGCCTTGAGTTGGCGGTCTGAGAGGCGGGTTGCATTAGTAGGCATGAGAGCTACCTCCGACACCGTTTTGGTATCCCAAAAATAGCACCGCTGGGTCCGGGATACCAAATGGGATACCAAAACGCCTGGAACTCAAAATGCCTCTGCGGAAGCCAATGGCCCTTAAACCCTTGATTTCACTGGATCTCAGGCACAAAAAAAGACGTCCGTGGACGTCTTTAGATGATGAAGTGGTGGAGCCGGGGGGATTTGAACCCCCGTCCGCCAGTACTCTGCTGTCGGTACTACATGCGTAGCCGTGTCTATTAAGTTAACCCTCAGCGACCCGACGGGCAGGGTGCTTTGGGCGAGTTGTGTAAGTTTTAGCCGCTTCGTCCACAACGTACTGCACGGCGATTCTGTTCTATATGACAATCACTTTGGGTTTACAGACATCCCCTGATGATTGCTGGACCCGAAGGTACCAGGAGGGAAGGGCTAAGGCTGCTTACGCAGCGAGAGCGTATTCCCCGTAGGTTTCGTCATTGGCAACTATAGAAAGTTGCAACAGTGGATTTACGAGTTCTGTTACCAACTCGGCATGCACCTAAAGGTTCGCAACCGGCGTCGAATCCTAAACGGCCCCGTGCTTGTTGATCGATGTGATCGTGAGCAACAAGCCTGCGCAGTGTACGTCAAACGGTCACAGAAGGCCAACCCGAAAGGTTGGCCTTGAGCGGTTGGCGGGTTATGGGTTGCCGCCCTTTTCCAGGTTCTGCAGGTCTTGCAGGGCCTTGGACGTGATCTCGATACACTTCTTTTCATCGTCGGCCGCGTGGGCGGCTTTGGCTTGGGAGACGGCGGTGTCGATCTCGCCGCTTTTGCCGCTGGTGTCAGTGGCTAGCAGCGCTTTGCTGTTGTTGATTTTTTCCAGGTTGATCTGGCACAGATCTGCTTCATTGCCTGCGGCAAACACGGGGGAGGCCAGCATCGCAGCGGTGACGAATACACCAGCCAGTACGGAACGCTTCATGGGTATCTCCTTGTGCAAAGAGGTCTCGATGCTGCGCGGTACGTGCGGCAGCTGGCGAGGTTATTGGTCAGCCCCGGTTGCCCGGGGCTTAAGCAAGTGACTACGCCAGTGTGCAGGGGTTCGTTTTTATTACGCGGGCCTGGGTCACCCGGTCGACCAGGTAGACCAGGCCGTGGTAATCGATCCCACCATGCTGGGTCAGACCGATCTCACAGGTGCGGCTGGTGGAGATGCCCTCGCTGCAGTACTGCACGGCGTCCTTGAGGGAGCGCAGGGAGTGGGCGTTGAGCTCCGGGGTGGTGAAGCCTTTGTCGCCGGCGAAGCCGCAGCAGTGGATGCCTTCGGGGATTACTACGTTGTTGCTGCAGCGCCGGGCGAGGTCGATCAGGGCCTGGCTTTCGCCCAGGTGCTGGGTGCTGCAGGTGACATGCACGGCAATGGGGGCATCCTGGGGTGTGAAGTCCAGGCGGTCCATCAGGTGGGTGCGGATAAATCGAACTGGGTCATAGAGGTCCAGACGCGTTTGCCCCAGGTCCTGGACCAGGCGCAAGGTGCAGGGGCTGGTATCGCAATAGATCGGGTCGAGGCCGCCACGGCTGGCGTGGAGCAGGGCGCCGATCAGTTCCTGGCGTTTGTGCTCGGCCTGTTCGGCGTAGCCTTTGGAAGCGAAGGGCTGGCCGCAGCACAGGCTGTCTGGGTTGTCCGGGATGACTACTTGGTAACCGGCTTTTTCCAGCAGGCCGCGGGTTTTGTCGTACAGCGACATTTGCTCTTTGTCCCCGGCCGCCGGGCCCATTGCTCGCGATACACAGGCCGCGAGGTAGACCACACGTGGTCGTTCGTCGTTGACCGCGGGGCTGAAGCGGATGGCTTTTTCCGGCTGTGGCATGGCGCTGGTCCACTGCGGGATCTGGCCCTTGGACAGCTTGGTTACGGAAGCCGAGAGTTTCGCCAGGCGTGGCGCGCCGAGCAGCATGCGCGCGCCGTTGGCCACATGCAGGGTAAAGCGCGCACCTTGCAATGCGGTGGAGAAATGGCTGGCCAGCCACTCGGCGGTTTTCGTACTGTCAGCTTCGCGGCTACGCAGCTTTTTCACCAGGTCACCGGTATTGATGCCTACCGGGCAACGCTGGGCGCACAACCCGGTGGCGGCGCAGGTGTCGATGCCTTGGTAGTGATACGCCGCTTCCAGCTCGGTGGTGTCGATGCCGGCGCGTTTACGTGCCTGGATATCGCGCCAGATCACGATGCGCTGGCGTGGGCTGAGGGTCAGGCCCTTGGATGGGCATACTGGCTCGCAGAAACCGCACTCGATGCACTTATCCACAATCTCGTCGGCGGCCGGCAGCGGCTTGAGGTTTTTCAGGTGGATTTGCGGATCTTCGCTCAGCACCACGTCCGGGTTGAGAATGCCGTTGGGGTCGAGCAGGCGCTTGAGTTGCCACATCAGTTGATAGGCATCGCTGCCCCACTCCAACTCGACGAAGGGCGCCATGTTCCGACCGGTGCCGTGCTCGGCTTTCAGCGAGCCGCCGAACTCCACGGCCACCAGTTGCGCTACGTCATCCATGAACGCTTGGTAGCGTGTGACTTCTTCGGCGCTGTTGAAGCCTTGGGTGAAGACAAAGTGCAGATTGCCTTCCAGCGCGTGTCCGAAAAGGATGGCCTCGTCGTAGTGATGTTTGTCGAACAGCTCGATCAAGCGGTTCACGCCGATAGCCAGTTGCTCCACCGGGAAGGTCACGTCTTCGATGATCACCGTGGTGCCGGTTTTGCGTACGGCGCCGACGGCAGGGAAGGTGTCTTTGCGGATGGCCCACAGGCGAGCGTTTTCCACCGGGTCTTCGGTGAAGTCGACTTGTTTCTCGACCGGGAAGTTGGCCAGCGACGCCATGATCAGCGCCAGTTGCTCCTGCAGCAGCGAAGATGACGCGGCGCGGGATTCGATCAATAGCGCGCAGGCACCTTCCGATAGCTGCTGTACGAAAGCAGGCATGCCGGGTTTGTCTTGCACCGAGCGCATGCTGCGCCGGTCCAGCAACTCGACCGCCGACACCGGCTGGGTTTTCAGCACCGTTACGGCGTTGCAGCAGGTTTCTACATCGGGAAATACGATCAGGGCCGAAGCCTTGTTCGGGTGGTCGATCACCGTGTCGTAGGTCACGGCGCTGATAAAGCCCAGGGTGCCTTCGGAACCCACCAGCAGATGGCTGAGGATATCCAGTGGTTCGTCGAAATCCACCAAGGCGTTTAGCGACAGGCCAGTGGTGTTTTTCAGACGGTATTTATGGCGAATTCTTGCGGCCAGTTCAGCATTGGCCCGCGTCTCGCGGCCCAGGGTAGCCAGGCGTTCCAGCAACGGGCCGTGTTGCTCGCGGAAAGCGGCGACGCTGGCGGCATCCTCGGTGTCGAGGCGGCTGCCGTCGGCCAGTACCAGGCGAATCCCTGCCAGGGTGTGGTAGGTGTTCTGGGCGGTGCCGCAGCACATGCCGCTGGCATTGTTGGCGACAATCCCGCCGATCTTGCAGGCATTGATCGATGCCGGATCCGGGCCGATCTTACGCCCGAATGGCGCAAGCCACGCGTTGGCCTGGGCTCCGATCACCCCGGGTTGCAGGCGGATTTGCGTACCTTGGCCACGAATCTCGCGCCCGTTCCAGTTATCGCCGAGCACGATCAGCACCGAATCGCTTATCGCCTGGCCGGAAAGGCTGGTGCCAGCTGCACGAAAGGTCACTGGCACGCGATCGCGTTGTGCCAGTTGCAGCAACTCAACGACTTCATCTTCCGATTCGACTCGGATCACCAGTTGTGGGATCAGTCGGTAAAAACTGGCGTCGGTGCCGAAAGCCAGGGTGGAAAGAGGATCGTCGAAGCGCCGATCTTTCGGGATCAGTCGTGCGACAGCATCAAGGAACGCGATGGGCAGACTCATGGGTCCTCCAGGATCAGCAGCACCCAGTCTGGGGAGCCTAGGCGCCACGGTCCAGCAGACTGGGTTGTGAATAGCTGACGCCGCAAGGCTGCGGCGTCGGTTCTAACGGTATTGCCTGTGGTCTTAATGCACCAGCATGCCGGTGAACCAGTACGCCTGGGCGTAGGTGATCAGGCCGACAATTGTGGCGAAAAACAGGCTGTGCTTGAGGGTAAAGCGGAACAGGTCGGATTCTTTACCCACCAGGCCGGTCGCGGCGCAGGCGACGGCGATCGATTGCGGGGAGATCATCTTGCCAGTCACGCCGCCACTGGTGTTCGCCGCCACCAGCAGGGTGTCGCTGACACCGATCTGGTGTGCGGTAGTGGCTTGCAGGGAGCTGAACAGGGCATTGGATGAGGTATCGGAACCGGTGAGGAACACGCCCAGCCAGCCGAGGAACGGCGAGAAGAACGGGAATGCTGCGCCGGTGCCGGCCAGTACCAGCGCCATGGTCGAAGACATGCCGGAATAGTTGGTGACGAACGCGAACGCCAGCACCATGCCGATGGACAGGATTGGCCAGCGCAGCTCGTAGAAGGTCTCTTTCAAAGTGGTCAGACCAGTTTTGAAGTTGATCTTCAGCACCAGCATGGAGATCAGCGCAGAGAAGAAAATCGCTGTACCGGTCGCGGAAATCGGGTCCAGTTTGAACACCGCTGGAATGGCAGTGGGGTTGGTGACAATCGGCGCAACCTTGATCACCATCTGGTCCAGGTGCGGAATCGCAAAGTTGAACACCCAGCTGTACATCGAACCGCCAGCGGCGAACATCGCCTTGAACGGCTTGAGGGTCCAGATGGTGACCAATACGGTCAGGATCAGGAACGGCGACCAGGCCTTGAAAATTTCCATCAGGCTGTAAGGCGAAGCCACGGAAGTACGTGGCTGGCCGAAACCGCCGACGCTGCCGGTGACCGAAACGCTCGACGTGGCGCCGGCAATCTGGGCACCTGCAGTGCGCTTGGGCTGCCAGACTTTCAGGAACAGGGTCAGGGAAATCAGGCTGGCCAGGGCCGAGGTGATGTCAGGCAGTTCCGGGCCGATAAAGTTGGAGGTGAAGTACTGGGTGATGGCAAAGCTCAAGCCGGCCACCAGTGCGGCAGGCCAGGTTTCCTTGACGCCGCGCAAGCCGTCCATCATGAACACCAGCCAGAACGGCACGAACAGCGACAGCAGCGGCAGTTGGCGGCCGGTCATGGCGCCGATCTTGAAAGCATCGATACCGGTGACTTGGCCGGCGACGATGATCGGGATCCCCAGGGCGCCGAACGCCACCGGTGCAGTGTTGGCAATCAGGCACAGGCCGGCGGCATACAGTGGGTTGAAGCCCAGCCCTACGAGCAGCGCGGCAGTAATCGCTACCGGGGCACCGAAACCGGCGGCGCCTTCGAGGAATGCGCCGAAGCAGAAGCCGATCAGCAGCACTTGCAGGCGTTGGTCATCGGTAATCGACAGCACTGAGCTGCGGATCACTTCGAACTGGCCGCTCTTGACCGTCAGTTTGTAGAGGAATACCGCGGCGACGATGATCCAGGCGATTGGCCACAGGCCGTAGGCAAAGCCGTAGCCGGCGGCAGCGATTGCCATATCGACTGGCATCTGGAAGGCGAAGATCGCTACCAGAATCGACAGCGCCAGGGTGATGCTCCCGGCAACATGGCCTTTAAGGCGAAACACCGCCAGGGCCAGGAAGAAAAACACGATAGGAATAACGGCGGCCAGTGCGGACAGGCCAAGGCTGCCGAGTGGGCTGTAGAGCTGTTGCCAGGTTTGCATATGGGGTGGCCCCTAATTGTTGTTGGTCATGCATGTTTAGCTGATTTGGGTAATTGGTAAGACCAATTTACAATCGCTGATGGCTAGGTTAAGAGCCTTCGGGGTGATGTGTCAATTTGCCGCCTGAGAAACTTTGGTCGCATGTCGGCGGCGTGGGGTCTGATCGGTGTAATCAAAGGGGTTCTGATAGGTGCCGACAGCGCGGCAATAGGCCAGAATAGAGGGCCCGGCGAGTGGCCGGGATCGTGGAGAGTCAGTTATGGCGTTTGATCAGGTGCGTCAGCGCCGTTTGTCCGACGATATCGTCGAGCAGCTTGAGGGGATGATCCTTGAGGGCACGTTGAAGTCGGGCGAGCGATTGCCGGCCGAGCGCGCACTGGCTGAACAGTTCGGTGTGTCGCGCCCGTCGTTGCGCGAGGCGATCCAGAAGCTGGCGGCCAAGGGGTTGCTGGTCAGTCGCCAGGGCGGCGGTAATTATGTGGTGGAGACGCTGGGTTCTACCTTCAGCGACCCCTTGTTGCATCTGCTGGAAAACAACCCCGAAGCCCAGCGTGATCTGTTGGAATTTCGCCAGACGCTAGAAGCATCGTGTGCTTATTACGCCGCGCTGCGCGCCACGGAAGTGGACCGCGAGCGTCTGACTGCGGCTTTTGATGCCTTGCAGGATTGTTATACGCGTGATGATGAGGTGAGCCGTATCGAAGAGGGCGCGGCCGATGCCAGGTTTCACTTGGCTATCGCCGAAGCCAGCCACAATGCGGTCTTGCTGCACACCATCCGCGGCTTGTTTGATCTGCTCAAGCGTAACGTGGTGACCAATATCGGTGGCATGTACCAGCAGCGCAGCGAAACCCGCGACATGCTGATCAATCAGCATCGGGACTTGTACCTGGCGATTATCGAAGGGCGGGCCGAGCAGGCGCGGGAAGTTTCGACACGGCACCTGCTATATGTGCAGGAGGTGTTGGAGGAGGTGCGTCAGGAAGTGCAGCGCATGGCGCGGGCGGAGCGGCGTAAGGGGATGTAGCCAATAGTGCGGCGCAGGGAGCGGGCTCCCTGGCCACATGGGCGCGCTTCAGGGGCGGGGAAGATCAGTCTTCCTTGCCCTTGTTGCGTACGGCGCGCTGCAATTCCCGATTGGAGTCGCGCTCGCGCTCGGTATCACGCTTGTCGTATTCCTTCTTGCCCTTGCCCAACGCGATTTCGCACTTGACCAGATGCTTGCTCCAGTACCACGACAGGCAGACGCAAGCGTAGCCTTTCTGTTGTACCGCGGCGGCGAGCTTTTCCAGTTCGCGTGCATTGAGCAGCAGTTTGCGCGTGCGTACCGGATCGGCAATCACGTGGGTGCTGGCGGTCATCAACGGCGTGATATGACTGCCGAGCAGCCAGGCTTCGCCATCTTTGAGCAGCACGTAACTGTCGACCAGTTGCAGCTTGCTGGCGCGCAGACTTTTTACTTCCCAGCCGGCCAGGACCAGACCAGCCTCGAACCGATGTTCGATGAAGTAATCGTGTCGCGCCTTTTTGTTTTGCGCGATGGTCCCTGTTGGGTGTTTCTTTTGTTTAGCCATAGGGGCGGCATTATAGGCAGTTGCGAGCGTGTCGGCTACGGTCAACCTGCGTGCTTGAGCGTGTTGGACGAATCCCGGACAATACCGCCAGTTTTCTGGTTTTTTTCTCTCGCGAATCGGGCAGTCTTTTCGCGATGTTTGCCGCTCAGCTTCGGAAATAACGCTCCCATGACGACGCATATTCAACGCTCGGCCCTGCTGCCTTACCCGGCGCAAGCGCTTTATGACCTGGTCAACGACGTGGCGAGCTACCCGGATTTCCTGCCCTGGTGCTCCTCATCCACGGTATTGGAGAGCAGCGATGAGCACATGCGCGCGAGTCTCGAGGTGTCCAAGGGCGGGCTTGGCCAGAAGTTTGTCACCCGTAATGTGCTGGTTCCTGGGCGGTCCATCGAGATGAATCTGGAAGAAGGGCCATTCACCCAGTTGCACGGGGTCTGGGTATTCAAGCCATTGGGGGAGAAGGCGTGCAAGATCAGCCTGGACCTGACGTTTGATTACGCAGGCTCCATTGTACGGGCGACCCTGGGGCCGCTGTTCAACCAGGCGGCGAATACCTTGGTGGATGCGTTTTGCCAGCGGGCCAAGCAACTGCATGGCTGAGCGATTGATTGAGATTGAGGTGGTCTACGCCGCAGTGGATCGCCAATTGTTGTTGAGCCTGGCGGTTGCGCCGGGGACGAGCCTACGGGCGGCGGTGCTGGCGTCAGGCATTGCGGCACAGTTTCCCGAGCTGGATATCGACAGTTGCCCATTGGGGGTTTTTGGCAAAGTTGTGGCGGACGCTGAAACCCGTAGCGTGCAGGCTGGTGATCGCATCGAGATCTATCGGCCCTTGCTGGCCGATCCGAAGGAAGTGAGGCGCTTGCGAGCGGCAAAAGCAGCCGAAGCTCGGCGGTTGAATCCATAGTCTGTGAAACAGCAGGCAACAAAAAGCCCGGCATGCCGGGCTTTTTGTTGAGCGATGCAAATTATTGCGGGCTGGCGTCCAGAGGTTCTGGAGTTGGCACCGGAACGGTTTGCACACCGTCGATATCTTTCTGAATCTGGTCAAGCAAGGAGCCTGGCTTGGCCGGTACTTCGGACTTGGGCTGTTCAGCATTCTGCGCTGGCGCAGTGACGCTGGTCCCGCTGTCCTTGCCCAACAGGGCTTCATCACGGCTTACGCCAGGCATGAAGTCACCGGAAAGGCTGACGAGCTGATCGTTGCCATTAAAGATGACACTGACGCGCTCCTGTTGGCGCTCCCCGCCTCCAGGTTGCAGGCTATAGAGATAATCCCAGCGATCGGCATGGAATGTGTCGGTCAGCAGGGGATTGCCCATGATAAACCGTACTTGCCGTCGGGTCATTCCCGGGCGTAACTGGTCTATCATGTCCTGCGTGACGACATTGCCCTGCTGGATGTCGATTTTGTAAACCCCGGGGAATGAACAACCGGCGAGTGCGAGCAGTCCCACAAGGGTGAAACTGGTTAGCAAGAGCTTGGTGTTTTGCATCGGTGGGCGACTTCCACTATCTTGGCTGGGACAACGTAAACGCCGATCATACCCGTATTAAGAGAAGCTGCGAAGCAGCATCCGCGAGAAAGCTAACCATGGTTGAAAATAGCGAACTACGCAAAGCCGGTCTTAAAGTGACTCTGCCACGAGTCAAGATTCTACAAATGCTCGATTCCGCCGAGCAACGCCACATGAGTGCCGAGGATGTCTACAAGGCGCTGATGGAGTCTAACGAGGACGTTGGCCTGGCCACGGTTTACCGTGTACTGACCCAGTTCGAAGCCGCAGGGCTGGTGGTTCGTCATAATTTCGACGGCGGTCATGCAGTGTTTGAACTGGCTGACGGTGGTCATCACGACCACATGGTTGACCTGGATACCAATGAGGTTATCGAGTTCACCAGCCCCGAGATCGAGGCGCTGCAGCACAAGATTGCTGAGGAGCACGGATTCGATTTGGTTGACCACAATCTGGTTCTGTACATACGTAAGAAAAAGTAAGAAAGCTACGCAGATTCACTCTGCGAAACGATCGAAGGCGACCCTAGGGTCGCCTTCGTGTTTTCTATCGGGGGGAAACCCAGGGTGAGATAGGGCTCAGGCCTTCGCTGTCACCACCATTTTCTTCGCATGGGCCAGGGACTCCTTGGTCAGATCGATGCCGCCGAGCATGCGCGCGACTTCTTCGACCCGTTCGGTCTTGTTTAGCTTGGACACAGCAGTATGTGTCGCATCGCTGCCCCTGACCTTATGTACAAACAGATGCTGATGCCCCTGGGCTGCCACTTGGGGCAAGTGGGTAACGGTCAATACCTGCCCGCGTTCGCCGAGGCGACGCAACAATTGGCCGACGATTTCTGCCGTCGGTCCACCGATCCCCACGTCCACTTCGTCGAATACCAGTGTAGGTACGCGGGAGGTCTGGGCGGTAATGACCTGGATCGCCAGGCTGATCCGTGACAGTTCACCACCAGACGCTACCTTCGCCAGGGCCTTGAGGGGTTGGCCTGGGTTGGCGCTCACCAGCAGCTCGACCTGTTCCAGGCCGTTGGGCTGCAGCTCGTTGCCACTATTGGCATGCAACTCGATGGTGAAGCGCCCACCGGGCATGCCCAGTCGCTGGATTTCCTGTTCCACGGCGCAGGCCAGTCCGGTTGCCGCTTGCTGGCGCAGGTCGCTCAGTTCCCGGGCTTTTTCCTGATAGTGGCGGGCGAAAGAGGCCAGTTCATCGCCCAGGCGCTCGATGGATTCATCGTTGGCATTCAGGGTTTCGATCTCGTCCAGCAGTTTTTGCTGCATGGCTGCCACTTCGGTTGGCTGGATCCGATGTTTGCGCGCCAGGGTATAAATAGTGTCGAGGCGCTCTTCGATCTCTTGCAGGCGTGCCGGATCTGCATCGAAGTGGTCAAGGAAGCGGTTCAGCTCGCCAACCGCCTCTTCTACCTGGATCTGCGCACTGGTCAGCAGGGTGGTGGCTTCATTCAGCGAGCCAGAGCCACTGTTCACACTCGACAGGCGGTTAAGGCTTGCCGTCAGGGCGTTCAGCACATTGCCGGAATCGCTTTCGCTGCATTGCTCGACAACCTGGCGACAAATGCCCAGCAAGGTTTCGGCATTGGTCAGGTTCTTGTGCTCCTGCTCCAGTTGTTCCAGTTCTGTTTCGCCCAGGCCCAGGCTTTCCAGTTCTTCCAATTGATAGCTTAGGAGTTGGTGGCGGGCCCGCTGCTCGTCGCCGGAGTTGGACAGACGCTCCAGCTCCTGGCGGGTCTGGCGCCAACGTTGTGCGGCCAACTGCACCTGGCGCGCCAGGTCGGTGGCACCGGCGTACTCATCCAGGAGCCGGCGATGGGTATCGGTTTTGAGCAGGGATTGATGTTCGTGCTGGCTGTGGATATCGATCAGCAATTCGCCCAGGGCTTTCAGGTCGCCAAGGGGGCAGGGCGTGCCATTGATATAGCCCCGTGAGCGGCCTTCGGCGGTGATTACGCGGCGCAGGATGCACGGGCCGTCGCTATCAAGGTCGCGCTCGGCAAGCCAGGCGCTGGCTTCCGGAATATCCGCCAGGTCAAAAGTCGCGAGGATATCGGCCTTGTCTGCGCCGGGGCGAACCACGCCGCTGTCGGCGCGATCGCCCAGGGTCAGGCCCAGGGCATCGAGCATGATCGATTTGCCGGCGCCGGTTTCGCCTGTGATTACGCTCATCCCGCGATCCAGTTCAAGATCCAGGTGCTCGACGATGGCGTAGTTATGTACGGACAGGTGAACCAGCATAGTGGCTGCTCCCAGGCTTTAGGTCTGGTTATTTATACAGTGTTTTGTTTGGCGCTGACAATCCTGAGGTTTAGCTCGATTTGCTTGGATGGCGGGATTTTTTAGTGCGATGTGGAATGTGCGGGAAAGTGTGAGTCGGGGCGTGTCGGCCCTTGAACCTGGAAATTGTGGCCCCATATACCGGAACAGAAGCGCGAGTTGAGTTCGCGCAGGATTCTGAAAGGAGAAAATTATGGCTGACGAACAGACGCTGGATACGCAAAACCCAGACGCCAACCAGGCCTCGCAGGCAGCGGGTGAAGACCTGGCGGCTCGCGTGCAAGTGCTCGAAGAGCAACTGGCAGGCGCTCAGGATCAGGCTTTGCGTGTTGCTGCCGATCTGCAGAACGTCCGCCGCCGCGCCGAGCAGGATGTAGAAAAAGCCCACAAGTTCGCGCTGGAGAAGTTCGCCGGTGATCTGTTGCCGATCATCGACAGCCTGGAGCGCGGCCTGGAGCTGTCTAGCCCGGACGACGAAAACATCCGTGGCATGCGCGAAGGGATCGAGCTGACCCTGAAGATGTTCCAAGACACCCTGAAGCGTTATCAGATGGAAGCCATCGATCCACAAGGCGGCGAGCCGTTCAACGCGGAGCATCACCAGGCCATGGCCATGCAGGAAAATGCTGACCTTGAGCCCAATAGCGTGTTGAAGGTGTTCCAGAAGGGCTACCAGCTCAATGGTCGCCTGTTGCGCCCGGCGATGGTGGTGGTGAGCAAGGCTCCCGCACCGGTTTCGCCATCGATTGACGAGCAGGCTTGAAATCGTTCGTAACGACCCCATTTATAAGTCAAGCGTTTAAGTGCTACCGCAGTTAGCCACCACTGCTGCGGCAACCAAATCCAAAGTTTCGGGAGAGTGAATCATGGGCAAAATTATCGGTATCGACCTGGGGACCACCAACTCCTGCGTCTCCGTGCTGGAAAACGGCGTATCCAAGGTTATTGAGAACGCCGAAGGCGCACGTACTACCCCTTCCATCGTGGCTTACGCCAACGACGGCGAAATCCTGGTAGGCCAGTCCGCCAAGCGTCAGGCTGTGACCAATCCGCATAACACCCTGTACGCGGTGAAGCGTTTGATCGGTCGTAAGTTCGACGAAGAAGTCGTACAGAAAGACATCAAGATGGTGCCGTACAAAATCGCCAAGGCCGACAACGGTGACGCCTGGGTTGAAGTGAACGGCCAGAAAATGTCGCCGCCACAAATCTCGGCTGAAATCTTGAAAAAGATGAAGAAGACTGCCGAAGACTACCTCGGTGAAGCAGTGACCGAAGCGGTGATCACCGTTCCGGCCTACTTCAACGACAGCCAGCGCCAGGCGACCAAAGACGCCGGCCGTATCGCGGGCCTGGACGTAAAACGTATCATCAACGAGCCAACCGCGGCTGCTCTGGCCTATGGCATGGACAAGGCCAAGGGCGACCACACCGTGATCGTTTATGACCTGGGTGGCGGTACTTTCGACGTTTCCGTGATCGAAATCGCTGAAGTCGATGGCGAGCACCAGTTCGAAGTGTTGGCGACCAACGGTGACACATTCCTGGGCGGTGAAGACTTTGACATTCGTCTGATCGACTACCTCGTCGACGAATTCAAGAAAGAAAGCGGCATGAACCTCAAGGGTGACCCGCTGGCGATGCAGCGCCTGAAAGAAGCCGCTGAAAAAGCCAAGATCGAACTGTCTTCGAGCAATTCGACCGACGTGAACCTGCCGTACATCACTGCAGACGCCACCGGTCCTAAGCACTTGAACGTGAAGATCTCGCGCGCCAAGCTCGAATCGCTGGTTGAAGACCTGGTTCAGCGCACCATCGAACCTTGCCGCATCGCCCTGAAAGACTCGGGTATCGATGTTGGCTCGATCAACGACGTGATTCTGGTCGGTGGTCAGACCCGTATGCCGCTGGTGCAGCAGAAGGTTACCGAGTTCTTCGGTAAAGAAGCGCGTAAAGACGTCAACCCGGACGAAGCAGTTGCCATGGGTGCTGCCATCCAGGGTGCGGTATTGGCCGGCGACGTGAAAGACGTGCTGCTGCTGGACGTCAGCCCGCTGACCCTGGGTATCGAAACCATGGGCGGCGTGATGACTGCGCTGATCGAGAAGAACACCACGATTCCTACCAAGAAATCGCAAGTGTTCTCGACTGCCGATGACAACCAGGGCGCGGTGACCATTCACGTGCTGCAAGGTGAGCGTAAGCAGGCTGCGCAGAACAAGTCCCTGGGCAAGTTCGACCTGGCTGAGATTCCACCAGCTCCACGTGGCGTGCCACAGATTGAAGTGACCTTCGACATCGACGCCAACGGCATTCTGCACGTAGGCGCCAAGGACAAGGCCACTGGCAAGACTCAGTCGATCGTGATCAAGGCCAACTCCGGCCTGTCCGAGGAAGAAATTCAGCAGATGATCAACGACGCTGAAAAGAACGCCGAGGAAGATCGCAAGTTCGAAGAGCTGGCCGCTGCCCGCAACCAGGGTGATGCACTGGTTCACTCGACGCGCAAAATGATCGCTGATGCTGGCGACAAAGTGACTGCTGAAGAGAAGACTGCAATCGAAGCCGCAGTGGTTGCCCTGGAAGCCGCCGTTAAAGGTGATGACAAGGCCACTATCGAAGCCAAGGTTGAGGAGCTGTCGAAAGTCTCCGCGCCAGTAGCTCAGAAGATGTACGCCGAGCAAGGCCAGCCAGCTGACGGTGCCGCGCAACAGGCAGAGCCTGAAGCCAAGCACGATGATGTTGTCGATGCCGAGTTCGAAGAAGTAAAAGAAGACCAGAAGAAGTAACTTGGTCGCCCGGTTGACCGCTATCAAGCGGTGACTGGTAGGATGTCGCCGCGCGGGAGCTTGCTCCCGCGTTGGCGTGTCTGGGGTACGCGAATTTTTACAGCATGCGACAAGGTTCGGATGTTGGCGGTGTGATCGGGAATGCTCCTGCTTTGCGATCAACAATCACCGCGTTTTTAGCTGGGTCTCGGCTGAGAGCAGTAAAGACCAGGATCGTTGAATTTGACGTGAGTTGGGTCCGGGCCTGTATTGGGGCTCAACGAGTTTGGCAGGCTCAGGAGGGTTTTGCCGGACGTCCTTAAGAGTGCAAAGACTTATGGCAAAGCGTGACTATTACGAAGTGTTGGGTGTGGAGCGCGGCTCCAGCGAGGCGGACCTGAAGAAGGCTTACCGTCGCCTGGCGATGAAGCATCACCCGGACCGTAATCCGGATAACAAAGAATCCGAAGAATTGTTCAAGGAGGCCAACGAGGCCTACGAATGCCTGTGTGATCCGAACAAGCGCGCAGCCTACGACCAGTACGGCCACGCGGGTGTCGATCCGAGCATGGGTGGCGGCGGTGCCGGTTTTGGCGGGCAGAACTTCTCCGATATCTTCGGTGACGTGTTCAGCGACTTCTTCGGTGGCGGTCGCGGCGGTCAGCGTGGTGGTGCCCAGCGCGGCAGCGACTTGCGCTACACCCTGGAGCTGAATCTGGAAGAGGCCGTGCGCGGCACCAGCGTCAACATCCGCGTGCCGACGCTGGTCAATTGCAAGCCGTGCGACGGTTCAGGTGCCAAGAAGGGCTCTTCGCCGATTACCTGCCCGACTTGTGGCGGTATTGGCCAGGTGCGCATGCAGCAGGGCTTCTTCTCTGTGCAGCAAACCTGCCCGCGTTGCCATGGCCAGGGCAAGATCATTTCCGATCCGTGCGACTCTTGCCACGGCGAAGGGCGTGTCGAAGAGTACAAGACGCTGTCGGTGAAAGTGCCGGCGGGTGTCGATACTGGCGACCGTATCCGCTTGTCGGGTGAAGGCGAGGCGGGTGCGCAGGGTGGCCCGACGGGCGATCTGTACGTGGTGATCAATGTGCGCGAGCACTCGATCTTCCAGCGCGACGGCAAGCACCTGTTCTGTGAGGTGCCGATCAGCTTTGTCGATGCCGCCCTGGGTGGCGAGCTGGAGATTCCGACCCTCGATGGTCGGGTCAAGCTGAAGATCCCTGAGGGGACGCAGACCGGCAAGCAGTTCCGGATCCGTGGCAAGGGCGTTGCACCAGTGCGTGGCGGTGGGGCGGGCGACTTGATGTGCCGTGTGGCCGTTGAGACCCCGGTCAACCTGGATCGTCGTCAGCGTGAGTTGCTCGAAGAATTGCGCAGCTCGCTGGACGGTGATGGCTCCCATTCGCCGAAGACCGCTGGCTGGTTCGAAGGCGTGAAGCGCTTCTTCGGCGACCTGTAAGGACGTGGATATGCGACGTATAGCAGTGATGGGCGCCGCCGGGCGCATGGGCAAGAACCTGGTGGAGGCGGTGCAGCAGCGCTCGCCTCTGTCGGGGCTGACTGCGGCGATCGTGCGCCCGGGCAGTACGCTGATTGGCGCCGATGCTGGTGAGCTGGCTTCGCTGGGGCGGATCGGAGTGTCGTTGTCCGGTAGCCTGGAGCAGGTGGTTGATGAGTTCGATGTGCTGATCGACTTCACCCTGCCCGAAGTGATGCTGAAAAACCTGGCCTTCTGCCGTAAGGCTGGCAAGGCCATGGTTATCGGTACTACTGGCCTGAATGCCGAGCAGAAGCAGTTGCTGGTTGCGGCGGGCAAGGACATCCCTATCGTGTTTGCCGCCAACTTCAGTGTGGGCGTCAACTTGTCGCTGAAGTTGCTCGACATGGCCGCACGGGTGCTGGGGGATGATGCGGATATCGAGATCATCGAGGCTCATCACCGGCACAAGGTGGATGCGCCATCGGGCACCGCCATGCGCATGGGCGAGGTGATTGCCGATGCCTTGGGGCGCGATTTGTCGAAAGTCGCGGTGTATGGTCGCGAAGGTCATACCGGCGCGCGTGAGCGCGAGACCATTGGCTTTGCTACGGTGCGCGGCGGTGACGTGGTGGGTGACCACACGGTGCTGTTTGCTGCCGAAGGCGAGCGCCTGGAGATTACCCATAAAGCCTCCAGCCGTATGACCTTCGCCAAGGGCGCAGTGCGTGCGGCATTGTGGCTGGAGGGTCGCGAAGCGGGCCTCTACGACATGCAAGACGTGCTGGATCTGCGTTAATCAGTAGCAAAAACGGGCCCCGGGTATTACTCTAGGGCCCCGTTTTTACCCGCTAAGCGACGTCCTGTCGCATTCTCCTGCCTTTTAGGCTCTTTAGCGGTGGACCAAAAAAGCCTTTTTCTGTAAGCTACAGCTTTAGTGTGTCCACTAAAAGCGCGCAGAATAATTCAGTGAAGAAGCGGGGTGACGTGTCCATACGTCACTCCGCTTTTTTACAACCTGCGATCGCCCTTTCAGGCTTTATTTACGGGAGGTCTTCTTGACTAAGCCAGCCATACTCGCCCTTGCTGATGGCAGCATTTTTCGCGGCGAAGCCATTGGAGCCGACGGTCAGACCGTTGGAGAGGTGGTGTTCAACACCGCCATGACCGGCTATCAGGAAATCCTTACCGATCCTTCCTACGCCCAACAGATCGTTACCCTGACCTATCCGCACATCGGCAACACCGGTACTACACCGGAAGATATCGAGTCTGATCGTGTCTGGTCGGCTGGTCTGGTGATTCGTGACCTGCCACTGGTTGCGAGCAACTGGCGTAACACGATGTCGCTGTCCGATTACCTGAAAGCCAACAACGTTGTGGCGATCGCCGGTATCGATACGCGCCGCCTGACACGCATCCTGCGTGAAAAAGGCTCGCAGAATGGCTGCATCATGGTCGGTGACGATGTTTCCGAAGCCGCAGCGATTGCTGCAGCGCAAGGCTTCCCTGGCCTGAAAGGCATGGATCTGGCGAAAGTCGTCAGCACCAAAGAGCAGTACGAGTGGCGCTCCACTGTCTGGGACTTGAAGACTGACAGCCACGCAACCATCGAGGCTAGCGAGTTGCCTTACCACGTGGTCGCTTACGACTACGGCGTGAAGTACAACATCCTGCGCATGCTGGTCGAGCGCGGTTGCCGCGTGACCGTGGTGCCGGCGCAAACCCCGGCCGCCGACGTACTGGCCCTGCAACCGGATGGTGTGTTCCTGTCCAACGGTCCGGGTGACCCGGAGCCATGCGACTACGCGATCAAGGCCATCAAGGAAGTGCTAGACACCGAGATCCCGGTATTCGGTATCTGCCTGGGTCACCAACTGCTGGCCCTGGCCTCCGGCGCCAAGACCCTGAAAATGGGCCATGGCCATCACGGTGCCAACCACCCGGTACAAGACCTGGACACTGGCGTAGTGATGATCACCAGCCAGAACCACGGTTTTGCGGTGGATGAAGCCACCTTGCCGGCCAATGTGCGCGCCATTCACAAGTCGCTGTTCGACGGTTCCCTGCAGGGTATCGAGCGCACCGACAAGAGCGCGTTCAGCTTCCAGGGCCACCCTGAAGCGAGCCCGGGCCCGAACGACGTAGCGCCGCTGTTCGACCGTTTCATCAATGAGATGGCCAAGCGACGCTAAATGAGCGGCCTGAGGGCGGCCCGGGAAACCGGCGGCCCCCTCAGGCTTTTCAAGGATTGTTCAAGACGGCTTGCCGACTGACCTGCGGATTTGAGTGACAAACCCATGCCAAAACGTACAGACATAAAAAGCATCCTGATTCTCGGCGCTGGCCCGATCGTTATCGGCCAGGCCTGCGAATTCGACTACTCCGGCGCCCAGGCCTGCAAGGCCCTGCGCGAAGAGGGTTACCGCGTCATCCTGGTGAACTCCAACCCGGCCACCATCATGACCGACCCGGACATGGCCGACGCCACCTACATCGAACCGATCAAATGGCAGACCGTTGCCAAGATCATCGAGAAAGAGCGTCCAGATGCACTGCTGCCGACCATGGGCGGCCAGACTGCACTGAACTGCGCCCTGGACCTGGAGCGCGAAGGCGTCCTGGAAAAGTTCGGCGTAGAGATGATTGGCGCCAATGCCGACACCATCGACAAGGCTGAAGACCGCTCGCGTTTCGACAAGGCCATGAAGTCCATCGGTCTTGATTGCCCGCGCTCGGGCATCGCCCACAGCATGGAAGAGGCCAACGCGGTTCTCGAAAAGCTGGGTTTCCCGTGCATTATCCGTCCGTCCTTCACGATGGGCGGCACTGGCGGTGGTATCGCTTACAACCGTGAAGAATTCGAAGAAATCTGCGCACGCGGTCTGGACCTGTCGCCGACCAAAGAGCTGCTGATCGACGAATCCCTGATCGGCTGGAAAGAGTACGAGATGGAAGTTGTCCGCGACAAAAAGGACAACTGCATCATCGTCTGCTCGATCGAAAACTTCGACCCAATGGGTGTGCACACCGGTGACTCGATCACCGTGGCTCCGGCACAGACCCTGACGGACAAGGAATACCAGATCATGCGTAACGCCTCGTTGGCGGTACTGCGTGAGATCGGCGTTGAAACCGGCGGTTCCAACGTTCAGTTCGGTATCTGCCCGAACACCGGCCGTATGGTCGTAATCGAGATGAACCCGCGTGTATCGCGTTCTTCGGCGCTGGCATCAAAAGCTACCGGCTTCCCGATTGCGCGCATCGCTGCCAAGCTGGCGATCGGTTATACCTTGGACGAGCTGCAAAACGAGATCACTGGTGGTGCTACGCCGGCGTCCTTCGAGCCGTCGATCGACTATGTCGTCACTAAGCTGCCACGCTTCGCTTTCGAGAAATTCCCGAAAGCCGACGCCCGCCTGACCACTCAGATGAAGTCGGTCGGTGAAGTCATGGCCATCGGCCGGACCTTCCAGGAGTCGCTGCAGAAAGCCCTGCGTGGCCTGGAAGTGGGCGTTTGCGGTCTGGACGAGAAGCTCGACCTGAGCAACCCGGAAAGCATGAGCGTGCTCAAGCGCGAGCTGACCGTGCCGGGCGCCGAGCGTATCTGGTACGTGGCTGATGCTTTCCGCGCTGGCATGACCGTCGAAGATATCTTCGGCATGAACATGATTGACCCGTGGTTCCTGGTGCAGATCGAAGATCTGATCAAGGAAGAAGAGAAGGTCAAGACCCTGGGTCTGTCCTCTATCGACCGCGACCTGATGTTCCGCCTCAAACGCAAAGGCTTCTCTGACCAGCGTCTGGCCAAGCTGCTGGGCGTGACCGAGAAGAACCTGCGCACCCATCGTCACAAGCTGGATATCTTCCCGGTCTACAAGCGCGTTGACACGTGCGCCGCAGAGTTCGCCACCGACACCGCGTACCTGTACTCCACCTACGAGGAAGAGTGCGAAGCCGCGCCGTCGGGCCGCGACAAGATCATCATCCTGGGCGGCGGTCCAAACCGTATTGGCCAGGGCATCGAGTTCGACTACTGCTGCGTCCACGCCGCCCTCGCCCTGCGCGAAGACGGGTACGAGACCATCATGGTCAACTGCAACCCGGAAACCGTTTCCACTGACTACGACACCTCCGATCGCCTGTACTTCGAGCCAGTAACCCTGGAAGACGTGCTGGAAATCTGTCGCGTCGAGAAGCCAAAAGGCGTGATCGTCCAGTACGGCGGGCAAACTCCACTGAAACTGGCGCGTGCCCTGGAAGCGGCCGGCGTACCGATCATCGGTACCAGCCCTGACGCCATCGACCGTGCCGAAGATCGTGAGCGCTTCCAGCAGATGGTCGAGCGCCTGAACCTGCGCCAGCCGCCAAACGCGACCGTGCGCAGCGAAGACGAGGCCATCCGTGCAGCCAGCAAGATTGGCTACCCGTTGGTGGTACGTCCGTCCTACGTGTTGGGCGGCCGGGCGATGGAAATCGTCTACGAAGAAGAAGAACTCAAGCGCTACCTGCGTGACGCGGTGAAAGTGTCCAATGACAGCCCGGTGCTGCTGGACCACTTCCTCAACTGCGCCATCGAGATGGACGTGGATGCGGTCTGCGACGGTACCGACGTGGTGATTGGCGCGATCATGCAGCACATCGAGCAGGCAGGCGTTCACTCCGGTGACTCCGCGTGCTCCCTGCCGCCGTACTCGCTGCCGCTGCACATCCAGGACGAGATGCGCGAGCAGGTCAAGAAAATGGCCCTTGAACTGGGTGTGGTCGGCCTGATGAACGTACAGTTGGCGCTGCAAGGCGAAGACATCTACGTCATCGAGGTCAACCCGCGTGCTTCGCGTACCGTGCCGTTTGTTTCCAAGTGCATCGGCGTGTCCCTGGCGATGATTGCCGCCCGTGTGATGGCCGGTAAAACCTTGAAGGAAATCGGCTTCACCAAGGAAATCATTCCGAACTTCTACAGTGTGAAAGAAGCGGTGTTCCCTTTCGCCAAATTCCCTGGTGTGGACCCGATCCTGGGCCCAGAGATGAAGTCCACCGGTGAAGTGATGGGCGTGGGCGATACCTTCGGCGAAGCATTCGCCAAGGCCCAGATGGGCGCCAGCGAAGTGCTGCCGACCGGCGGTACTGCGTTTATCAGCGTGCGTGACGATGACAAGCCACTGGTTGCAGGCGTGGCCCGTGATCTGATCAACTTGGGCTTCGAAGTCGTCGCGACTGCCGGGACTGCCAAGTTGATTGAAGCGGCTGGCCTGAAAGTGCGTCGCGTGAACAAGGTAACGGAAGGTCGTCCGCACGTGGTCGACATGATCAAGAATGACGAAGTCACCCTGATCATCAACACCACCGAAGGTCGCCAGTCGATCGCGGACTCCTACTCCATTCGTCGAAACGCCTTGCAGCACAAGATCTACTGCACCACCACCATTGCTGCTGGCGAAGCTATCTGTGAAGCGCTCAAGTTCGGTCCGGAAAAGACCGTGCGTCGCTTGCAGGATCTACACGCAGGATTGAAGGCATGATCAAATACCCTATGACTGTCCAGGGCGCCAAGGCCCTGGAAGAGGAGCACGCCCATCTGACCAAGGTCGTACGTCCAAAGCTGAGCCAGGACATCGGTACGGCCCGCGAGCTGGGTGACTTGAAGGAAAACGCCGAATACCACGCTGCCCGCGAGCAGCAGGGTATGGTCGAGGCGCGGATCCGTGATATTGAAGGGCGGATTCAGAATCAGGTCATCATTGATGTCACAAGCATTCCGCACACCGGCAAAGTGATTTTCGGTACCACTGTGGAAATCGCCAACGTCGAGACGGATGAGCGCGTGACTTACCACATCGTGGGTGAGGATGAAGCTGACTTCAAACTCGGCAAGATCTCCGTCGGCTCGCCCCTGGCCCGTGCCTTGATCGCCAAGGAGGAGGGTGATGTGGTGGCCGTCAAGACGCCTGGTGGCGTGATCGAGTACGAGATTGTCGAAGTTCGTCACATCTGAACGGCGGCGCCCGCTTCGAGCGGGCGCCATGCTTTGGCAGTTGGCCCAGATGCTCTGGGTTGGCGGCCTGTGGCTGTTGCACCTGGGTGTATTGCCGGTGCTGGGCATGATTGGCCTGGCGCCGTTGCTGATCGATGAGATCGGCGGATTATTGAGTGCGTTGCTGGTAGGTTTTGCAGCCGCGTGCGTGACGCTCCAGGCACTTGTGCTGATCAAGGCCGAGGGCTTGGGGAGTTTGTGGCGGGATATGCGTGGGCAACTGCTGTTGATGGCGCTGTATGCGTGCGCAATGTATTGCGTGGTGCGCATATTGCTGCCGGAAGCGTTGCGCTGGCAGCTGTTCAGCTATCTTGTGCTAGGGTTTTCTGGCTTGGTGCTGGTGGTACAGCCTGCGCCGGGGTGGAGCGGCAGGGCGCGCGAAGCACGCCCGTGACCCTTGAATCATTTGAAGCGATGAACGTTCGACAGTTGCTTGTTGGCGCTGAAATTCTTGCGATACAGCAGCGCCATCTTGCCGATGACCTGAACCAGGTCCGCTTTGCCCACCTTGCACAGTTCTGCAATGGCGGCCAGGCGTGCTTCGCGATCAAGGATATTGACCTTGATCTTGATCAGCTCGTGATCGCCTAATGCGCGTTCAAGTTCGGCTAACACACCTTCAGTCAAACCGTTGTCTGCCACAATCAGAACTGGTTTCAGATGGTGGCCAATGGATTTGTACTGTTTCTTCTGCTCTTGAGTGAGCGGCATAATCTGACCCCTGCGTCTGATCTTGTAAAAAGCGGCGGCCAGTTTACCCGAGCGAGTCCGGGACCGCCCAGTTAATCACGACCCGTTTTATTTTCGAGGTGGCCCGTGGCCCGTTCCAAAACTAGCCTTAAGTGGCTGCAAGAGCATTTCAACGATCCTTACGTCAAAAAGGCGCAGAAGGACGGCTACCGTTCACGGGCCAGTTACAAACTGCTGGAGATCCAGGACAAGGACAAGCTGATCCGTCCGGGCATGAGCGTTATTGACCTGGGGGCCGCCCCAGGTGGTTGGTCCCAGGTGACCAGTCGTCTGATTGGTGGGCAGGGGCGTCTGATCGCGTCCGACATCCTGGAAATGGACAGCATCCCGGATGTGACCTTTGTTCACGGTGACTTCACCGAGGACGCCGTACTTGCGCAGATCCTTGAGGCGGTAGGAAATTCACAGGTAGACCTTGTGATTTCCGACATGGCCCCCAATATGAGTGGATTACCGGCCGTTGATATGCCGCGCGCGATGTTCCTTTGTGAATTGGCGCTGGATTTGGCGGGTCGGGTTTTGCGTCCAGGTGGAGATTTCCTTGTGAAGGTATTCCAGGGCGAAGGTTTTGACGAGTACCACAAGAACATTCGCAAGTTGTTCGACAAGGTGCAGACGCGCAAGCCTGACTCTTCCCGGGACAGGTCCAGGGAGCAGTATTTGTTGTGCCGCGGCTTCCGCGGTGTCGAGGGCGCTGCGAGCGAAGAGCGTTTTTGAGGAATTCGAGGTAGGCGATAGGTTTTTTTATATCGCTTTCGTCATGAAGCTTTACGAATATTGTGTAGTCAAAGTTTCACAAAGGGTTACAGACGGCGCCTGCCAGAGTTGTAGGTAATGTAGTAAGTTAGGCCGGTGAATATCATGCGAAGCGCGCGCCAGTAGCGGAGCTTGCTTCAGAGGGTAGTTAATTGAACGATATGGCAAAGAATCTGATCCTGTGGTTGATCATCGCGGCTGTCCTGGTGACGGTGATGAACAACTTCTCCAGCCCTAACGAGCCGCAGACCCTCAACTATTCCGACTTCATCCAGCAAGTTAAGGATGGCAAGGTCGAGCGCGTGGCGGTTGATGGCTACGTGATCACTGGCAAGCGCAACGATGGTGATAGCTTCAAGACCATTCGTCCGGCGATCCAGGACAATGGCCTGATCGGCGACCTGGTGGATAACAAGGTCGTCGTCGAAGGTAAGCAGCCTGAGCAGCAGAGCATCTGGACCCAGTTGCTGGTAGCCAGCTTCCCGATCCTGGTGATTATCGCCGTGTTCATGTTCTTCATGCGCCAGATGCAAGGCGGCGCGGGGGGCAAGGGCGGGCCGATGAGCTTCGGCAAGAGCAAGGCGCGCCTGCTTTCTGAAGATCAGGTGAAAACTACCCTGGCTGACGTTGCAGGTTGCGACGAAGCCAAGGAAGAAGTCGGTGAGTTGGTCGAGTTCCTGCGCGATCCGGGCAAGTTCCAGCGCCTGGGCGGCCGTATTCCTCGCGGTGTACTGATGGTCGGTCCTCCGGGTACCGGTAAGACCCTGCTTGCCAAGGCGATTGCCGGCGAAGCCAAGGTACCGTTCTTCACCATTTCCGGTTCCGACTTCGTCGAGATGTTTGTCGGCGTAGGTGCAAGCCGCGTGCGTGACATGTTCGAGCAGGCCAAGAAGCACGCGCCGTGCATCATCTTCATCGATGAAATCGACGCTGTCGGTCGCCATCGTGGTGCTGGTATGGGCGGTGGTCACGACGAGCGTGAGCAGACCCTCAACCAGTTGCTGGTGGAGATGGACGGCTTTGAAATGAACGATGGCATCATCGTGATTGCCGCCACCAACCGTCCTGACGTACTTGACCCTGCGCTGCTGCGTCCGGGCCGTTTCGACCGTCAGGTCGTGGTGGGCTTGCCAGATATCCGTGGCCGCGAGCAGATTCTCAAGGTCCATATGCGCAAAGTGCCAATGGGCGATGACGTGGCTCCGGGCGTGATTGCCCGTGGTACTCCTGGTTTCTCCGGTGCCGACCTGGCGAACCTGGTGAACGAGGCCTCGCTGTTCGCTGCCCGTACCGGCAAGCGCATCGTCGAGATGAAAGAATTCGAGCTGGCCAAAGACAAGATCATGATGGGTGCCGAGCGCAAATCCATGGTCATGTCCGAAAAAGAGAAGCAGAACACCGCTTATCACGAAGCTGGTCACGCCATTGTCGGTCGTGTTGTGCCTGAGCATGACCCGGTCTACAAGGTCTCGATCATTCCACGTGGTCGCGCACTGGGTGTCACCATGTTCCTGCCGGAAGAGGATCGCTACAGCCTCTCCAAGCGCGCCCTGATCAGCCAGATCTGTTCGCTGTACGGCGGCCGTATCGCTGAAGAGATGACCTTGGGTTTTGACGGTGTTACCACCGGCGCGTCCAACGACATCATGCGTGCCAGCCAGATTGCGCGGAATATGGTCACCAAGTGGGGTCTGTCGGAAAAACTCGGCCCGCTGATGTATGCCGAGGAAGAAGGTGAGGTGTTCCTGGGGCGTGGCGGCGGTGGTCAAAGTGCCAGCTTCTCTGGTGAGACTGCCAAGCTGATTGACTCCGAAGTGCGCAGCATCATTGACCAGTGCTACGGCACGGCCAAGCAGATCCTTACCGATAACCGCGACAAGCTCGACGCCATGGCTGATGCCCTGATGAAGTACGAGACCATTGATGCCGAGCAGATTGACGACATCATGGCCGGCCGTACGCCTCGTGAGCCTCGGGATTGGGAAGGTGGTTCGGGTACTTCAGGCACACCGCCAGTAGTACAGAACGAGCGCCCGGAAAACCCAATCGGCGGTCCGGCTGCCGACCTTTAAGGCTTGAAATGACTTCTGCGTCGCCCTCTACCCGGTTGCCTTGCGGCAGCCGGGTTCTTGATTTGGCCCGTACTCACGTTATGGGCATTCTCAATGTAACCCCTGATTCCTTTTCTGACGGTGGCCGCTTCAGCCAGCTGGATGTGGCATTGCGCCATGCAGAAGCGATGGTCGCTGCAGGCGCGACCCTGATTGATGTTGGTGGCGAATCGACCCGGCCTGGAGCGCGCGCTGTCTCCCCATTGGAGGAGATGGAGCGTGTAGCGCCGATTGTCGAGCGAATCCATCGCGAATTGGATGTAATCATTTCAGTAGACACCTCGACCCCTGCCGTCATGCGCGAAACCGCGCGGCTCGGAGCGGGGTTGATCAACGACGTGCGCTCATTGCAGCGCGACGGCGCGCTGGACGCTGCTGCGGCCACTGGGTTGCCGGTCTGTCTGATGCATATGCTCGGTGAGCCCGGGACGATGCAGGACGCTCCGCACTACGACAACCTTGTTGAAGAAGTGACGGAATTCCTGGTGGATCGCATTGCCCAATGCGCCGCTGTGGGAATTGCACCTGAGCGGATCATTCTCGACCCCGGGTTTGGTTTTGCCAAAACCCTGCAGCACAACTTGAGCCTGTTCAAACATATGCAGTCGCTGCATGCCCTTGGTCGTCCCCTGTTGGTTGGGGTGTCGCGCAAGAGCATGATAGGCATGGCCTTGAATCGTCCCGTGGGCGAGCGCCTGCACGGCGGACTGGCCCTGGCGGCCTTGGCCGTCGCCAAGGGCGCGCGCATTCTACGGGTGCACGATGTGGCCGAGACCGTTGACGTAGTGCGGATGATCGAAGCGGTAGAATCAGCCGAATAAGAATGATGGAGCACTTATGACAAAGAAATATTTTGGCACCGACGGTATTCGTGGTCGGGTCGGCGAATTCCCGATCACTCCGGATTTCATGCTCAAGCTGGGCTGGGCGGCCGGGATGGCTTTCCGCAGCATGGGGGCATGTCGCATCCTGGTCGGCAAGGACACGCGGATCTCTGGTTACATGTTCGAATCTGCATTGGAGGCGGGCCTGTCTGCTGCCGGGGCTGACGTGATGTTGCTGGGGCCGATGCCTACGCCGGCGATCGCTTACCTCACGCGTACCTTTCACGCTGAAGCCGGGATTGTGATCAGCGCTTCGCACAATCCCCATGATGATAATGGCATCAAGTTCTTTTCGGGTCAGGGCACCAAGCTGCCGGACGAGATCGAGCACATGATTGAAGAGCTGCTGGATGCGCCGATGACCGTCGTCGAATCGAGCAAGCTGGGCAAGGTTTCGCGGATCAACGACGCTTCGGGTCGTTATATCGAGTTTTGCAAAAGCAGCGTGCCCACCAGTACCAATTTTGCCGGGCTCAAGGTGGTGATCGACTGCGCCCACGGTGCGACCTACAAGGTGGCGCCCAGCGTATTCAAGGAGCTGGGGGCCGAGGTGACTGTGCTGTCGGCTCAGCCCAACGGCCTGAACATCAACGACAACTGCGGCTCGACCCATATGGGGCAGTTGCAGGCGGCGGTATTGGCTGAGCACGCGGACCTGGGTATTGCCTTTGATGGCGACGGCGACCGCGTGTTGATGGTCGATCACACGGGCACCATCGTTGACGGTGACGACCTGCTGTTCATCATTGCCCGTGACCTGCATGAGCGTAACAAGCTGCAAGGCGGCGTCGTCGGTACCTTGATGAGTAACCTGGGGCTGGAGTTGGCCCTGGCAGATCTGGGGATCCCGTTTGTGCGCGCCAATGTTGGCGACCGCTACGTGATTGCCGAGCTGCTGGAGCGCAACTGGGTGGTGGGTGGCGAGAATTCCGGGCACGTAGTGTGCTTCCAGCACACCACTACCGGTGATGCGATCATCGCTGCGTTGCAGGTTCTATTGGCCTTGCGTCGCCGTGAAGAGAGCCTGGCCCAGGCGCGTCAAGCATTGCGCAAATGTCCTCAGGTACTGCTCAATGTGCGTTTCTCTGGGGGTGAGAACCCTATCGAGCACCCGGCCATCAAGGAAGCCTGTGAGCGTGTTACCGTCGCCATGGCGGGCCGTGGCCGGGTCTTGTTGCGCAAGTCGGGGACCGAGCCTTTGGTGCGTGTCATGGTCGAAGGCGATGACGAAACACAGGTTCGCGGCTATGCCGAAGAGCTGGCAAAACTGGTAACTGAAGTTTGCGCCTGAATTCGGCTTGCCAGTGTTGATGCGGTTGGGTAACATCTGCGCCCACTTTGACCGACGAGGTACAGCATGCGTCGCACTATGGTAGCTGGTAACTGGAAGATGCACGGTACCCGCGCCAGTGTCGCTGAGCTGGTCAATGGCCTTCGTCACTTGGCACTGCCGAGTGGTGTCGATATCGCGGTATTCCCGCCTTGCTTGCATATCAACCAAGTGGTTGATGGCTTGAAAGGCAAGTCGATCCAGGTCGGCGCGCAGAATTCCGCAGTAGAAGCCATGCAGGGTGCGTTGACTGGTGAAATTGCACCGAGTCAGCTGGTTGATGCAGGTTGTTCCTATGTGCTCGTTGGGCACTCCGAGCGCCGTCAGATGATGGGCGAGCGTGATGGGACACTCAACCGCAAGTTCGCAGCGGCACAGGCTTGTGGCCTGATTCCCGTGTTGTGCATAGGGGAGACCCTTGAGCAGCGTGAATCCGGCAAGACTCTTGAAGTTGTCTCGCGTCAGCTGGGCAGCATCATCGAGGAGCTGGGTGTTGGTGCATTTGCAAAGGCAGTGATTGCTTACGAGCCGGTCTGGGCCATTGGCACCGGGCTGACTGCTACACCGCAACAGGCGCAGGATGTGCACGCAGCCATCCGCGCGCAGTTGGCGGCAGAGAATTCTGAGGTCGCGCAAGGTGTGCGGCTTCTATACGGCGGCAGCGTGAAGGCGGCCAATGCGGTCGAACTGTTCGGCATGCCGGATATCGATGGGGGGCTCATTGGTGGAGCTTCCCTGAATGCAGATGAGTTCGGTGCGATTTGTCGCGCCGCGGGAAACTGAGAAAATGCTGGAAACAGTCGTAGTCGTTTTTCATCTGTTGGGTGCACTGGGCGTTGTTGCCTTGGTATTGCTGCAACAGGGTAAAGGTGCGGACGCTGGTGCGTCTTTCGGGGCAGGTGCTTCAAATACTGTGTTCGGAAGCCAAGGTTCCTCTACCTTTCTTAGTAAGTTTACTGCTATACTTGCCGCCGGTTTCTTCATAACCAGCCTGGGGTTAGGTTACTTTGCTAAAGAGAAAGCTCATGTGCTGACTCAAGCAGGTTTGCCAGATCCAGCAGTGTTGGAAGTTCCAAAAGCAAAACCGGCTTCTGATGATGTCCCGGTGCTTCAAGAGCAAAAGTCGGCTACTCCAGCGACTGACGTGCCTCCAGCTCAAGAGCAGAAGTAAGAAGGTTGTAAACGCTGTATTGCCGAGGTGGTGGAATTGGTAGACACGCAACCTTGAGGTGGTTGTGCCCATAGGGTGTAGGGGTTCGAGTCCCCTTCTCGGTACCAATTATCAGGAGAGCCCGCTGTTGCGGGCTTTCTTGTAGGTGGAAGGTTACATTGACCCTGTAAGGGATCGGTCGTATACTTCCGCCCCAGCTTTGTCGC
Source organism: Pseudomonas sp. DTU12.1 (assembly GCF_009873475.1). Lineage (NCBI taxonomy): Bacteria > Pseudomonadati > Pseudomonadota > Gammaproteobacteria > Pseudomonadales > Pseudomonadaceae > Pseudomonas > Pseudomonas sp. DTU12.1. The sequence goes on from NZ_CP045254.1 coordinate 1,076,654, forward strand.
GGGGTGGAGCAGTCTGGTAGCTCGTCGGGCTCATAACCCGAAGGTCGTCGGTTCAAATCCGGCCCCCGCAACCAGTTTTAGCGGAGCCCCTTTTAAGGGGCTTTTTGTTAGCTGGACACTTTCAACGCCGCTGTTCGACGGCGTTTCAAGGATGGGCGTTTCGCCCATTTTTTTATTTTGCACAGCATGCACATACATGCACGAGGGGGTTCAGGTGTCGAGCAAGCTAGAAGAGTTGCAGGCCTTGCTGGCCCCGGTGGTCGTGGCCCTAGGCTATGAATGCTGGGGTATTGAGTTTTCGGCTCAAGGTCGCCACTCAATGTTGCGCGTTTATATCGATAAAGAGGGCGGCGTGCTGGTGGACGATTGTGCCATCGTCAGCCGTCAGATCAGTGGTGTCCTGGATGTTGAAGATCCGATCGCCGTTGAATACACCCTCGAAGTTTCCTCGCCAGGCATGGAACGCCCACTGTTCACTATTGAGCAGTTTGCTAAATATGCCGGTGAACAAGTGAAGATCAAGCTGCGATCTCCTTTCGAAGGGCGACGCAACTTTCAGGGCCTTCTGCGCGGTGTAGAAGAACAGGATGTAGTGGTGCAGGTAGAAGACCACGAGTTCCTGTTGCCGATCGATATGATCGACAAGGCCAACATTATTCCCAGTTTTGACTGAGACGTGCCAGAAACTGCGGATCCCGCGGATCCAATGGCTTGCGAAAGGCGAGGCGTACGATGAGCAAAGAAGTACTGCTGGTTGTTGAGTCGGTATCCAATGAAAAGGGCGTACCGGCAAACGTGATTTTTGAAGCGCTGGAGCTGGCCCTGGCCACTGCTACCAAAAAGCGTTTTGAAGACGAAGTTGATCTGCGTGTGGAAATCAATCGCCACACCGGAGCCTATGAGACGTTCCGTCGCTGGACGGTCGTCGAAGAAGCCGATCTTGATGATCCGGCCATCGAAACCTGGCCGAGCAAGGTTGCGTTAACGCATCCTGGTGCCCAGGTTGGTGACGTCGTCGAGGAAAAGATCGAGTCCATCGAGTTCGGCCGCATCGCTGCACAGACTGCCAAGCAGGTCATCGTGCAAAAGGTTCGCGAAGCCGAGCGCGCCCAGGTTGTTGATGCCTATCGCGAGCGCCTGGGGGAAATCATCTCCGGCACCGTGAAGAAAGTGACTCGCGACAACGTGATCGTCGACCTGGGTAACAACGCAGAAGCGTTGTTGGCCCGTGAAGACATCATTTCCCGCGAAACCTTCCGTGTTGGCGTGCGTTTGCGCGCGCTACTCAAGGAAATCCGCACTGAGAACCGCGGCCCTCAACTGATCCTGTCGCGTACTGCGCCGGAAATGTTGATCGAGCTGTTCCGTATCGAAGTGCCGGAAATTGCCGAAGGCCTGATCGAAGTCATGGCTGCGTCCCGCGACCCGGGTTCGCGTGCCAAGATCGCGGTCCGCTCCAAGGACAAACGCATCGACCCGCAAGGCGCTTGCATTGGTATGCGCGGTTCGCGCGTCCAGGCAGTGTCGGGCGAATTGGGCGGTGAGCGCGTGGATATCGTGCTGTGGGACGATAACCCAGCGCAGTTCGTGATCAACGCCATGTCCCCGGCCGAAGTTGCGGCAATTATTGTTGACGAAGATGCCCATGCAATGGACATCGCCGTTGGCGCAGACAATCTGGCCCAGGCCATCGGTCGCGGTGGTCAGAACGTGCGTCTGGCCAGCCAGTTGACTGGTTGGACCCTGAACGTCATGACCGAATCGGACATCCAGGCTAAGCAGCAAGCAGAAACCGGCGATATCCTGCGCAACTTCATCGACGAGCTGGAAGTCGACGAAGATCTGGCACAGGTGCTGGTAGATGAAGGCTTCACCAGCCTGGAAGAGATTGCCTACGTACCGGTGGAGGAAATGCTCAACATCGACGGCTTTGACGAAGACACCGTCAACGAGCTTCGCGCTCGGGCCAAGGATCGCTTGTTGACTAAAGCCATCGCTACTGAGGAAAAGCTGGCAGACGCCCATCCGGCCGAAGACCTGCTCTCGCTTGAGGGTATGGACAAGGATTTGGCGATGGAACTGGCGGTGCGCGGCGTAATTACCCGCGAAGACCTGGCCGAGCAGTCTATTGACGACCTGCTCGACATCGACGGCATTGACGATGATCGTGCCGGCAAGTTGATCATGGCCGCCCGAGCCCATTGGTTCGAGTAATTAGGCGCGGCCTGAGGAGAGAAGTGCATGACGCAAGTCACGGTGAAACAACTGGCCGATGAGGTCAAAACACCGGTAGAGCGCCTGTTGCAGCAGATGCGTGAGGCAGGTCTGCCGCACACCGCCGCCGAGGAACATGTGAGCGACAGTGAGAAGCAATCGTTGCTGACTCACTTGAAAAGCAGCCACAAGGCGAAAGTGGAAGAACCGCGCAAGATTACATTGCAGCGCAAAACAACCAGCACCCTGCGGGTGGCTGGTAGCAAGAGCATCAGCGTTGAAGTACGTAAGAAGAAAGTCTTCGTACAGCGCAGCCCGGAAGAAATCGAAGCCGAGCGCAAACGCGAGATGGACGAACGTCGCGCAGTAGAAAATGCTGCACGTCAGAAGGCTGAAGAAGAAGCCAAGCGTCGCGCCGAAGAAGAAGCGCGTCGCCAGCCTGCTGCTGCGCAATCCGCTACTGATGCAGTCGCCGCTCCTGCAGCGCCTGTTGAAGCTGTGCGTGAGGCTGCTCCGGTTGCCGCTGCACCAGCACCTGCTGCTGACGCTCGCAAGCGCGACGAACCTCGTCGTCCGGACAAGCCACGTGCCGACGATAACAATCGTCGCAGTGGTGGTGGCGATGGCGAGCGTAAAAACGCTCCGCATCGTGCCTCGGTCAAAGAGAAAGCGCCTGCTCCACGCGTTGCGCCACGTACTACCGACGAAGAAAGCGATGGCTTCCGTCGTGGTGGTCGCGGCAAGGCCAAGCTGAAGAAACGCAACGCCCACGGTTTCCAGAGCCCAACCGGCCCTGTCGTGCGTGATGTGCAGATCGGTGAGACCATCACTGTTGGCGATTTGGCCAATCAGATGTCGGTCAAGGCTGCTGAAATCATCAAGTTCATGTTCAAACTGGGTACTCCAGCGACCATCAACCAGGTGCTTGACCAGGAAACTGCTCAACTGGTAGCCGAAGAACTGGGCCACAAAGTGACCCTGGTCAGCGACACCGCCCTGGAAGACTCCCTGGCCGAGTCCCTTAAGTTTGAAGGCGAGACCTTCTCCCGTGCGCCAGTCGTGACCGTAATGGGTCACGTTGACCATGGTAAGACCTCGCTGCTCGACTACATCCGTCGTGCCAAGGTAGCTGCCGGCGAAGCCGGTGGTATCACCCAGCACATCGGTGCATACCACGTTGAAACCGAGCGCGGTATGGTCACCTTCCTTGACACCCCAGGTCACGCCGCGTTTACCGCAATGCGTGCCCGTGGTGCCAAGGCGACCGACATCGTGATCCTGGTAGTTGCAGCGGACGACGGCGTAATGCCGCAGACCATTGAAGCTGTCCAGCACGCCAAGGCCGCTGGTGTTCCACTGGTTGTTGCCGTGAACAAAATCGACAAGCCGGGCGCTGATCTTGATCGCATCCGTAGCGAACTGTCGGTTCACGGTGTGACTTCCGAAGAGTGGGGTGGTGATACGCCGTTCGTTTCGGTTTCGGCGAAGGTCGGTACCGGCGTAGACGAACTGCTCGAAGCTGTTCTGCTGCAAGCCGAAGTCCTGGAACTCAAGGCAACCCCATCGGCCCCGGGTCGTGGTGTTGTGGTTGAATCGCGTCTCGACAAAGGTCGTGGCCCGGTTGCTACCGTTCTGGTTCAAGACGGTACCCTGCGCCAAGGCGACATGGTGCTGGTCGGTTCGAACTATGGCCGTGTACGTGCCATGCTCGACGAGAACGGCAAGCCAATCAAGGAAGCGGGTCCATCCATCCCTGTCGAGATCCTCGGCCTGGACGGTACCCCGGACGCTGGCGACGAGATGAGCGTACTGTCGGACGAGAAGAAAGCCCGTGAAGTGGCTCTGTTCCGTCAAGGCAAGTTCCGCGAAGTCAAACTGGCCCGTGCTCACGCCGGCAAGCTGGAAAACATCTTCGAGAACATGGGCCAGGCAGAGAAGAAGACGCTCAACATCGTCCTCAAATCTGACGTCCGTGGTTCCCTCGAAGCGTTGAACGGCGCCTTGAACGGCCTGGGTAACGACGAAGTGCAAGTGCGTGTTGTCGGTGGCGGTGTCGGTGGTATCACCGAGTCCGACGCCAACCTGGCACTGGCTTCCAACGCTGTACTGTTCGGCTTCAACGTGCGTGCCGATGCTGGCGCACGGAAGATCGTCGAGCAGGAAGGCCTGGACATGCGTTACTACAACGTCATCTACGACATCATCGAAGACGTCAAGAAGGCCCTCACCGGCATGCTTGGCAGTGACGTCCGGGAGAATATCCTGGGTATCGCTGAAGTTCGTGACGTGTTCCGTTCGCCGAAGTTCGGCGCGATTGCCGGTTGCATGGTTATCGAAGGTACTGTGTACCGCAACCGTCCAATCCGTGTACTGCGTGAAGACATCGTTATCTTCGAAGGCGAGCTGGAATCCCTGCGCCGCTTCAAGGATGACGCTTCCGAAGTGCGTGCCGGCATGGAATGCGGTATCGGCGTCAAGAGCTACAACGACGTCAAGCCTGGCGACAAGATCGAAGTTTACGAGAAGGTCCAGGTTGCTCGCAGCCTCTAACTCGCGCACTTCAGGAGCCACGCCGCGTGTGGGCATGCAAATGCCCCGCGTAGTGTCCGGACTCTAAACGCAACGCCCGGTCTGGCTTTTGTCAGGCCGGGCGTTTGCCGCTTTCAGACCCCACGGGTTTCACCGTGTGGCAGTAACAGGTAACAAGACATGGCAAAAGAATACAGCCGTACCCAACGTATCGGCGATCAGATGCAGCGCGAGCTGGCCCAACTGATCCGTCGCGAAGTCAAAGACCCGCGCGTTGGCCTGGTCACCATCACCGCTGTTGAAGTGAGCCGTGACGTTGGTCACGCGAAGATCTTCATCACCGTGATGGGCCAGGACAACAGTGAAGAGATCGCGCAAAGCATCAAGGTGCTCAACTCCGCCGCAGGGTTTTTGCGGATGCAGTTGGCCCGCGAGATGAAGCTGCGCAGCGTGCCGCAGTTGCACTTCCACTACGACGAAAGCGTCGTGCGTGGTGCGCATCTGTCGGCCCTGATCGAACGTGCAGTGGCTGAAGACAATCAGCATCCGTCCACACCTGAAGACGCCAAGGAGTAAGCGGTGGCTCAGGTCAAACGTATCCGTCGTAACGTCAGCGGTATCATCCTGCTCGACAAGCCCATTGGCTTTACCTCCAATGCCGCTTTGCAGAAGGTCCGCTGGCTGCTCAATGCCGAGAAGGCGGGGCACACCGGTAGCCTTGATCCCCTGGCGACTGGCGTATTGCCATTGTGTTTCGGGGAGGCTACCAAGTTCTCCCAGTACCTGCTCGATTCGGACAAGGGTTACGAAACCCTGATGCAACTGGGCAAGACCACTACCACGGCCGATGCCGAAGGTGATGTTCTGCAGGTTCGCGACGTGACCGTTGGTCGTGCAGATATTGAGGCTGCCTTACCCGCTTTTCGTGGGCAAATCAGTCAGATACCGCCGATGTACTCGGCTCTCAAGCGTGATGGCCAGCCTCTTTACAAGCTGGCACGTGCGGGCGAAGTAGTGGAGCGTGAACCGCGTTCTGTTACTATTGCGCGCTTGGAATTGCTCGCCTGTGAAGGCGAGACCGCCCGTTTGGCCGTGGACTGCAGCAAAGGCACCTATATCCGTACCCTGGTGGAAGATATTGGTGAACAACTCGGTTGCGGCGCGTACGTTGCAGAACTGCGACGCACACAGGCAGGCCCTTTCACCCTGGCCCAGACGGTCACGCTGGAAGAGTTGGAAGCCGTGCATGCCGAAGGCGGCAACGAAGCAGTTGATCGCTTCCTGATGCCATCGGACAGCGGTTTGCTGGATTGGCCATTGCTGCACTTCTCGGAGCACAGCGCGTTCTACTGGCTTAACGGCCAACCGGTACGCGCTCCGGATGCGCCGAAGTTCGGCATGGTGCGGGTACAAGATCACAACGGTCGCTTTATCGGTATCGGTGAAGTGAGCGAAGACGGGCGCATCGCGCCGCGTCGACTGATTCGGTCAGAATGACCGGACGAGGGTGGCTGTTAACAGGCACGGTCACTACTCATTTTTAGATACAGGGATTTGTCCCTGGCCTGTTGAAACTACCCTTTGGGTGGTTTCCTGAAAAAAGGATTGCCTCATGGCTCTCGACGTTCAAGAAAAAGCACAAATCGTAGCTGACTATCAGCAAGCTGTTGGTGACACTGGTTCGCCAGAAGTGCAAGTTGCACTGCTGACCCACAACATCAACAAGCTGCAAGGTCACTTCAAGGCCAACGGTAAAGATCACCACTCCCGTCGTGGTCTGATCCGCATGGTAAACCAGCGCCGTAAGCTGCTGGACTACCTGAAAGGCAAGGATCTGGGTCGTTATCAGACTCTGATCGGTCGCCTGGGTCTGCGTCGCTAATCAGCGATTGCGCTAGAGGTTGGTTGTTTGCCGTGTGTCAGTGGGATTCCCGCTGGCCCATGGCAGGCTCCCAGCCTCAAGTTTTATCTGGATACACGTTTTACCCTGGACAAGGGTTGGGCCGATTCCCGACATTGCCCAAGAATTTCGCAAGAAGACAAGTTCCCCAAGAGCCACAAAGAAGGTAGGACACCGTGAACCCGGTAATCAAAAAATTCCAGTTCGGTCAGTCGACCGTTACCCTCGAGACAGGCCGTATCGCCCGTCAGGCCTCCGGCGCAGTGCTGGTCACCGTTGACGACGACGTCACCGTATTGGTGACCGTTGTTGGCGCCAAGACCGCTGACCCGAGCAAAGGCTTCTTCCCTCTGTCCGTTCACTACCAGGAAAAGACTTACGCTGCCGGTAAGATCCCTGGCGGTTTCTTCAAGCGCGAAGGCCGTCCTTCCGAGAAAGAAACCCTGACTTCCCGACTGATCGACCGTCCGATCCGTCCGCTGTTCCCAGAAGGCTTCATGAACGAAGTGCAGGTTGTCTGCACCGTCGTTTCCACCAGCAAGAAGACCGATCCGGACGTCGCTGCGATGATCGGTACTTCGGCGGCCCTGGCCATCTCCGGCATTCCGTTCGATGGCCCGATCGGCGCCGCTCGCGTTGCTTTCCACGAAAGCACCGGCTACCTGCTGAACCCGACTTACGAGCAGCAGAAAGCCTCGAGCCTGGACATGGTCGTTGCCGGTACTTCGGAAGCCGTGTTGATGGTTGAATCGGAAGCCAAAGAGCTGACCGAAGACCAGATGCTGGGCGCCGTACTGTTTGCTCACGACGAGTTCCAGGTCGTGATCAACGCCGTTAAAGAACTGGCCGCCGAAGCTGCCAAGCCAACCTGGACCTGGGCTCCTCAGCCAGAAGCCACCGCACTGCTGGGCGCTATCCGCTCCGAGTTCGGCGCTGCTATCTCCGACGCCTACACCATCACTGTCAAGGCCGACCGTTACGCTCGCCTGGGTGAGCTGAAGGACCAAGTCGTTGCCAAGCTGTCCGGCGAAGAAGGTCAGCCTTCTTCCAGCGAAGTCAAAGCAGCCTTCGGTGAAATCGAATACCGCACCGTTCGCGAAAACATCGTTAACGGCAAGCCACGTATCGACGGCCGTGACACCCGCACCGTGCGCCCGCTGAACATCGAAGTCGGCGTTCTGCCGAAGACTCACGGTTCGGCCCTGTTCACCCGTGGTGAAACCCAGGCCCTGGTTGTTGCGACCCTGGGTACTGCCCGTGACGCACAGCTGCTGGACACCCTGGAAGGCGAGAAAAAAGACCCCTTCATGCTGCACTACAACTTCCCTCCGTTCTCGGTGGGCGAGTGTGGTCGCATGGGCGGTGCTGGTCGTCGCGAAATCGGTCACGGCCGCCTGGCCCGTCGTTCGATTTCGGCCATGCTGCCGGCCGCCGACGTGTTCCCGTACACCATCCGTGTGGTATCGGAAATCACCGAGTCGAACGGTTCCAGCTCCATGGCTTCCGTTTGCGGTGCTTCCCTGGCACTGATGGACGCCGGTGTGCCGATGAAGGCACCGGTCGCCGGTATCGCCATGGGTCTGGTTAAAGAAGGCGAGAAGTTCGCCATCCTGACCGACATCCTGGGTGACGAAGACCACCTGGGCGACATGGACTTCAAAGTAGCCGGTACCGCCAAAGGTGTTACCGCGCTGCAGATGGACATCAAGATCAAGGGCATCACCGAAGAGATCATGGAGATCGCCCTGGGCCAAGCCCTGGAAGCGCGCCTGAACATCCTCGGTCAGATGAACCAGATCATTGGTCAGTCCCGCACCGAGCTGTCGGAAAATGCTCCGACCATGATCGCGATGAAAATCGACACCGACAAAATCCGTGATGTTATCGGTAAAGGTGGCGCGACCATCCGTGCGATCTGTGAAGAAACCAAGGCCTCGATCGATATCGAAGACGACGGTTCGATCAAGATCTTCGGCGAAACCAAGGAAGCGGCTGAAGCAGCACGTCAGCGCGTACTGGGTATCACCGCTGAAGCCGAGATCGGCAAGATCTACGTGGGTAAGGTTGAGCGCATCGTCGACTTCGGCGCATTCGTCAACATCCTGCCTGGCAAGGATGGCCTGGTTCACATCTCCATGCTGAGCGACGCTCGCGTTGAGAAAGTGACCGACATTCTGAAAGAAGGCCAGGAAGTGGAAGTGCTGGTACTGGACGTGGACAACCGCGGCCGTATCAAGCTGTCCATCAAGGACGTAGCGGCAGCCAAGGCTTCGGGCGTTTAATCACTCCCAGGCTTCACGCTGAAAAAGAGGACTCTTCGGAGTCCTTTTTTTATGGCTTTGGGAAAGTGACGGTAAATCAGCCGTTTAGCCAAGGGCAAAAGCCGCAACTTGCATGCAGGCATGAAGGTCTTCATGCAAGTTGCACGATTTCGAAAAAGTCCTATTTTGTTAACTTGTTGTTTTATAAGGATTTATTTTAGTGTTTAGACTTGGCACACTGCCTGCAATATTCCTGTTAACGCTGCAGCATCAAGGTTCACACACTGCAGACTTTTAATAAAACAGGAGTTACTCGTATGAAGAAGTTCGCTCTCGCTACTGCTACCGCTCTGACCCTGGCCATGGGTGCTAACGTGGCCTTTGCCCAGACTTCCCAAGCTCCAATGACCCTGGCGGCCGGTGAAGCCACCAAGGCAAAAGAAAGCGTTTCGGATACTTGGATCACCACTAAAGTTAAGTCTGATCTGCTGACCGAAAAAGGCATTCCTGGTTCGGACATCAAGGTTGAAACCAACAAAGGTGTGGTTTCCCTGTCGTCGACTGTAGCCATTTCGGATTCGCAGAAAGCAACCGCTGTAGCGATCACCAAGAAAATCAAAGGTGTAACCGCGGTTTCTGCTGACGGCCTGCTGGCTGGCGGCGCTACCAAGGCAGACAACATCGACAAAACCAAAAGCGCAGCTGCAGGCGCCAAAGAGTCCACTTCCGATACCTGGATCACTACCAAAGTGAAAGCTGACCTGGTAACCGAGAAAGGCATTCCTGGTACCGATATCAAAGTCGAAACCAACAAGGGCGTAGTTTCCCTGTCCTCTTCGGTCGCTGTGACTGAAGCGCAGAAAACTACTGCGGTGAATATCACCAAGAAAATCAAAGGCGTTAAAGCTGTATCGGCCGACGGCCTGAAAGCAGAGTAACGCTTAACAACTCGACTGAACCCAGGCGGCCTAGAGCGAGGCAGATATCCGCTCAATGCACCTTACAGGTTCATGCGACCGACCACAGGGATGTGGTCACTACGGGCCCCGGCACTTGTGTCGGGGCCCGTTTTATTGTGGGTTGGAATTCATCTTTGCAGATTATGCAGAGCAAATGTAGGAGCTGGCTTGCCTGCGATGGCCATAGGTATCTACACAACTTTCAGAAGCTGACGATCTTCCCTGTGGCGTTCCGACAAGCCCGCTCGCCACAACAGCCCTATCTGCCTGGGTTTATGCGATGCAGCAAAATTGTGTAGATACCTATGCTGCGATGGCGGTGTATCAGCGGCAAATAGGCTGGCTGACCCACCGCCTTCGCAGGCAAGCCAGCTCCTACACTTCAGACTTCTGGTGCCGGTAGTTACTCGGCATCCAGGTGCATTGGCGTGACAACCCGGCCATCTTTCTCGGCCTGCCCCAGGTTGGCATCGATGAAGTACACCCGGTCATCTTCCAACTGGCCCTTGTCGACCAGATAGTCCTTGATCGTACTGGCACGGTCCTGGCCCAGTTGGCGTAGCAGCACGTCGCTGCCGCTCCAGAACTTGATCACGCCGTCGCGCAGTTTCGCCGAGCGTTCATCGCTGCCCAGGTCTTTCCACTCAGCCGGTGGCTGTTGCTTCAAGCGGGTGCGATAGATGCCTTCGAGCAGCGGGGCTTTTTCCTTTTCAGGTACTACAAGCAACGACGCCTGGGCCGGGACTTTATCGCCGCGACGCTGGAGAATCTTGTAGTAGTTGTACTGATACTCGCGCTCAAGCCGCTCGGCCGCCAGGAACGGACCGTCGCTGCTGGCTGCCGCGGTGCCTTCGATCTCCAGGCGCAGCGCAGGGCGCTCCTTGAGGGCCTTGGCGAGGCTGTCCAGGGCCGACTCGGCGTCCTTGCTCAGTGCGCTGGAACCTGCGGCGAACGACACGTTGCCCAGATCCTGCGCGCCACCACCGGTTACCAGCCCGCCAATGAACTTGAACGGCGCCGTCGCCGCGCGTACCACCAGGTTGCGCAGGGTTTGCCAGACAATCGGCATCACGCTGAATTGCGGGTTATTCAGGTCGCCAGTCACCGGCAATTCGATGGAGATCTTGCCGTCCGTGTCCTTGAGCAGGGCGATCGCCAGGCGAATCGGCAGGTCCACCGCATCTGCGCTATCGACTTTCTCGCCCAGTTGCAGTTGCTCCACTACCACCTTGTTCTCGGCCTTCAACTGGCCTTTGGTGATCACGTAGTGCAGATCGAGGTTGAGCCGGCCCTTACGGATACGGAACCCGGCAAATTTGCCGGAATACGGGGTCAGGGTAGTCAGCTCGACGCGTTTGAAGCTGGTGGCGATATCCAGGGCGGCCATCGGGTCAAACGGATTCACGCTGCCCTTGATGGTCACTGGCGCATAGCGGTCGACCTTACCCTTGATATCGACGCTGGCCGGCTTGGCCTGGCGGCTGTCGATGGTACCGATCTGGCCATTGAGCTGCTGGATCGCTGTGGCGAAGTTCGGCGTGAGGCTGAAGTCGGCAAAGTTGGCCGAACCATCGTTGATCGCGATCTGGCCGATGCGGATACCCAAAGGCTTTTCGTTGCTCGCGCTGGATTTGGCGGTAGATTTGGCACCGCTGTCAGCCGGTTGCGGGATCAGCAGATCATCGACGTTGGTGGTGCGGTCGTCGTTGATCATAAAGCGTGCATAGGGTTGCAGCAGGTTGATCTTGTCGATCGACAGGCTGTTGCCGTGCTGGTAGTTCAAGCCTTCAACCACCAGGCGCTGCCACTTGAGGAAGTCGCGGGTCTTGAGGGTATCGAGGGTGTGCAACTGATCCACTTGCGCCCGGCCGGTGATCTGCAGTGCGAGGGGCTCGGTACTCTTGAGGTTCACGTCCAGGTTGCTGCCGAGCATGCCGCTACGCAGTTCCAGGCGGATAAACGGGCTGATATAGGATTGGGCAACCCGCAGGTCGATATCCTTGGTGTCGACTTTCAGCTTGGCGCTGACCGGGTTCAGGTTGACCTGGCCGCTCGCCTGAAGCTTGCCCTGCTTGCCCAGGCCACTGTCGATCTTCAAGGTGAAGGGGCTTTGATTGAGGCTGTCGAAGTCTTGTACATCGACATTCAGCGGGCCCAGTTCCAGTGCCACAGCAGGTTTTACCTGGCGATCAGCCAAGTGCACCTGGTAGTTGCGCAGTTGCACGTCCTTGAGCAGTACTTGCCAAGGCTTGCTCGGTGCTGTGGGTGCGGGTTCCGGCGAATCGGCTGTAGCGGGCGCCGTGGCTGGCTCGGGCTTGGTGGCCGGCTTGCTCGGCTGGCTGGCGAACAGTTTCTGCCAGTCCAGTTGGCCGTCGGCTTCGCGGGCGGCCCAGGTTTCGAGCTTGTTACTGCGGATCTTGCCAACGATCACTTGCTGCTTGGCCAGGTCGATCGAGGTTTCGCTGACATCCAGGCGTTCCAGGCGCGCCAGGGGCCGCCCATCCGGGGCCTTGATCGCGAACGGCGCGATGCTCGCGGAGACGTTGGTCAGGTTCAGCTCGGTTTCTTTGGCCAGGTTCAGCTTGTAGTCGGTGCTGAAGTTGAGGATGCCGTCTTCCAGGACCAGCGGCAGGGCGTCCCGTACATAGGGCCACCAGACCTTCATTTTGCCATCGGTGACCTTGAGCTTACCTTCGGAGGTGATCGGTACCAGGCTGAAATTGCCGGTCCAGTCGATCTGACCGCCTTCGGGGCCGGCGGCGACCAGGGTCATGTCGGCATTGTCTTCGGGCAGGGTGCTGAGGTTTTTCAGTTCAAAGTCGAGTTTGTCGTAGAGGAACTCGATAGGCTCGCTGGGGCGCACGTCTTCAAAGTGCACGTAGCCGTCGGCCAGCTTGATGCGTTCGATACGCAGCGGGAACGGTTTGCTGTCGGGGTCATCGGGGGTTGGTTCGCTCGGCGGTACTTTGAACAGTTGCGCCAGGTTGAGCGTGCCGGCTTTGTCGAAGAGGATTTCGGTCCTGGGCTTGTCCAGCTGCACATCGGCCAGGTGCAGGGCGCGTGTCCAGAGGCTGTCGATCTGCAGGTTGGCGTAGAGACGCTCAAAACCCACTTGTTCCTTGCCGGGCTCGCCGATCTTCAGGCCCCAGAGGGTCAGCTCCAGGCTGAACGGGTTGAGCTCGATACGCTCGATACGGGCCGGTACCGTGGCGTAGTTGGCCAACTGCTGGTTGGCCACGCGAAGGGCAATACCGGGCAGAATCAGGAAGCCCAGCAAGCTGTAGAGTGCAAGGGCGGTCAGCAAGGCGCCTGCGGCGCGAATCAATCCTTTGGACATGGGTGACGCCATCTATATCAATCAGGAGTGCCTTGGAGTATGGCACGGGTTTGCGGTTCCGAAGAACCGCGCCTTTATTACGCCAGGCCAAGCCTTTCAGGACAATCCTACAGTTGCAGGATCAAGGTCTTCAGTGGGGGCTGTTGGTCTTGTGAGGGAAAGTCTGCACCGGGTGTCATCACTTTCCAGTCGCGTACAGGTCGGCCGGCCTTTTCAGCGCAGCGCAAGACCTGTTCGCGCCAGTCGTCCATGCTGACTTTTGCCAGGTTGTTGCAGCAGATCAGCACGCCATCTTGTGCGGTGGCCAGCAATGCCGGCTTGAGCAGGCTCTGGTAGTCACGCAGCAAGTCCACGGTCCCAAAGGCGCTCTTGGCCCAGGCCGGCGGGTCGAGCAGCACCAGGTCATATTGACGTGGTTCCAGGCGCGGGTAGCTCGGCAGTTTTTGCCCGCGACGCTGGGTGATCGGCAGCCCGGCCAGTTGGCGGATGGCCGGAAAGTAATCGGACTGTACAAACGTCATGGGCGGCAACTGTGGGTTCAGGTCGCCGTTCTCGCGGCCGACTGCCAGGTTGCCCTCCGCAAAGTCCAGGTTGCACACCTCACGGGCACCCCCGGCCGCTGCGCTGAGGCCGACGCCGCAGGTGTACGCAAACAGGTTAAGTACGCTTTTGCCGGCACTGTGGGCCTTGACCCAGCCGCGGGTGTTGCGCAGGTCCAGGAACAGCAGCGGGTCCTGCCCAGGATGGCGGCCGCGCACGCGATAGTTCAGGCCCCATTCATGGCCGACCAGGTCTTCCAGGGCGGCGGGCTCGGCGCGGTATACGGTGTCTTCGCGGTCGATACGCGAGTTGCCTCGGGAGCGGTCGTTATAGACCAGCAACAATTCAAGCCCCAGGTACTGGTTGATCATCAGGTGCAATTGCAGCAGTGCATCGCTGTCCAGCGCCTGGTGAAAGCTCTGCACCATCAATTGCGGGCCGTAGCGGTCGATGGTCAAGCCGCCGGCGCCTTCCTGGCTGCCATGGAACAACCGATAGCAATCGGTGCCTTGGGCATGCAGTTCGGCGAGCAGGTCTTGGCGGTGATCGAGGGCGGCGCGCAGCGCCTGATTCAGGGACGACATGGAGCGCGCCTTGCTGGGGAATTTAAGCGCGCAAGTTTAACAGCTCCTGTGGGTCGCGGCTTTTACAGGAACGGGCTTGCCCGCGAAAAACTCGACATCGCCGCGTTTCTTCAGGCGTGTTGCGTCAGCGTTGACGATTTTCGCTGGCAAGCCCGCTCCTACAAAGCTGCGTTACAGCAGGCCCATGCGCCTGTGGGCGCGCTGCACCGAGCCGTTGCGCATCGCCCAGCGCAGCAGTGGCGCGCTGCGCCTGACCCCAGTGCGGATCAGTTGGCGTTGCAGTGGGCTTTGTTGTTGGCCAAGCATGTCGTTGGCCCAGTCCGGAAGCAGATCAATACCCGCTTGCATCATCAGCGCGCCGAACGGCTTGGCCAGGGTGCTGGGTGCCGGGGCGTTGAGCAGCAGGCGCAGCACTTCACGGCTGCGTTCGTCACACAGCAGTTGTGGGCGAATCCGCTGCAGATAATCCGAAATTTCCTGCCGTGAGCGCGGCACATGCCGAGCTCCCAGCTGTTCGGCGATCAGGGCTATTTCGCTGTAGTAGCGGTCTTGATCCCTGGGCGATAAATCCGGGTTTTTGTAGCGCAGGTGCGCCGCGAGAAAGCTGCTGACTTCGGCGACGTGGACCCAGGTCAGCAATTCGGGATCGCTGGCCGCATAAGGACGCCCGTCAGGCGCATGCCCGACCACTTGCAGGTGGATGGTGCGCACCTTTTCGATCAGCCATGACGCGTCGCGGCGCGAGCCAAAGGTGGTACCGGAAATAAACTGCGAAGTGCGGCGCAAACGCCCGAGCATGTCCTGGCGAAAATTCGAATGGTCCCACACGCCGGCCAACGCCAGGGGATGCAGCGCCTGCAACATCAAGGCGCTGATGCCACCGATCAGCATGCTGCTGAAGTCACCATGGACCTTCCAGCTTACCGAGTCCGGCCCGAACAGCCCTGGGTCGCCTTTGGGGCTCTCCAGGTCCAGATTGCCGAGGGACAGGCCCGTCAGGCTCATCAACTGGGATTCGATACGGTTGCGCAGAAATTCCATGGTGGCTTGGGGGTTCCTATCGGTTCAGGCGTTTGTCGATCAGGCCGTCGACCACGCTCGGATCGGCCAGGGTCGAGGTATCGCCCAGGCTGTCCAGCTCATTGCAAGCGATCTTGCGCAGGATACGTCGCATGATCTTGCCTGAACGGGTTTTGGGCAAGGCCGGCGCCCATTGGATCAGCTCGGGCTTGGCGAAACTACCGATTTCCTTGCTGACCAGTTCCAAGAGGTGCTTTTTCAGCTCGTCGCTGGGCTCGACGCCATTCATCGGCGTGACAAACGCATAGATGCCCTGGCCCTTGAGGTCATGGGGATAGCCGACGACGGCGGCCTCGGCCACCTTGTCATGCAGCACCAGCGCGCTTTCCACCTCGGCGGTGCCGATGCGATGGCCGGACACGTTGATCACATCATCGATACGCCCGGTGATCCAGTAGTCGCCATCCTCGTCGCGCCGCGCGCCGTCGCCGGTAAAGTAGTAGCCGGGGTAGGGCTTGAAGTAGGTATCGATCATCCGCTGTGGGTCGCCATACACGCTGCGGATCTGCCCCGGCCAACTGGACTTGATCGCCAGGACGCCACTGCCGGCGCCGTTGATTTCCTTACCCTGTTCGTCGAGCAATACCGGCTGCACCCCAAACATCGGTTGGGTGGCGCAGCCAGGCTTGATGCGCTGGGCGCTGACCAGCGGGCTGAGCATGATGCCGCCGGTTTCGGTCTGCCACCAGGTATCGACAATCGGGCAGCGCTGTTCGCCGACGGCATTGAAATACCACTCCCAGGCTTCCGGGTTGATCGGCTCGCCGACACTGCCGAGCAACCTCAGGCTGGCCCGGGATGTGTTCTCCAGCGGGCCATGGCCCTCACGCATCAGGGCCCGCAAGGCGGTGGGCGCGGTGTAGAAGATATTCACCTGATGCTTGTCGATCACCTGCCAGAAGCGCGAGCTGTCCGGGTAACTCGGCACGCCCTCAAACATCAGGGAGGTGGCGCCATTGGCCAGTGGCCCGTACACGATATAGCTATGGCCCGTGACCCAGCCGACGTCGGCGGTGCACCAGAACACCTCGCCCTCGCGGTAGTCGAGCACGTACTTGAAGGTCATTGCCGCTTGCAGCAGGTAGCCACCGGTGGTGTGCAACACGCCTTTGGGCTTGCCGGTGCTGCCGGAGGTATAGAGGATAAACAGCGGGTCTTCGGCATCCATTGCCTCGGGCGGGCATTCGCCGCTGACCGCGTCAACAGCCTGTTGATACTTGAGGTCGCGCCCCTCGGTCCAGGCCACCGCAGCGCCCGTGCGTTCCACCACCAGTACCGTCGTGACATTTGGGCAACTGGCCAAGGCCTTGTCGACATTCTGTTTCAGTGCCACGGGCCTGCCGCCGCGCACGCCTTCATCGGCAGTGATCACCGTGCGGCAGTCGGCATCCAGAATGCGGTCGCGCAAGGCATCCGGTGAGAACCCGCCAAACACCACCGAGTGCACCGCGCCAATCCGCGTACAGGCCAGCATCGCGTAAGCGGCCTCGGGAATCATCGGCATGTAGATACACACCCGATCGCCTTTCTTCACCCCACGGCTTTTCAGCACATTGGCCAGGCGGCTGACGTTTTGATGAAGTTGGCGGTAGGTGATTTTGGAAGATTTTGCAGGATCGTCGCCTTCCCAGATAAAGGCCGGCTGATCGGCACGTTGCGCCAGGTGCCGGTCAATGCAGTTGTAGCTGACGTTCAGCTGGCCGCCGGCAAACCACTGGGCGGCGCCGGTGTGGATATCGCAGTGCTGGACGGTCTGCCAGGGCGTGATCCAGTCGAGCAAGGCTTTGGCCTGTTCGGCCCAGAAGATGTCGGGGTGATCGATGGATTGACGATAGAGGCGCTGATAGTCCTCCTGGCCCAGTTGTGCGGCACGGCGCACGGCATCGGCATGGGGAAACTGGCTGATATCGAACATAAGGGATCCCTCTTCTTGTTATAGATACAAGAGCTCAAGGCTGACCCTTGTGTAGGAGCTGGCAAGCCAGTTCCTACACAAGGGCGCTTGTGCAGGTTCAATCCCTGATTGTAGTGCCGATCACTTCAACCGCGGTGACGACCACGGAAGTAGTTGATCAGGCCCTGGGTCGAGGCATCTTCGGCCGAGGTTTCCTCAGCGCCTGTCAGGCGGTTGTAGACGCCTTTGCCCAGCTCCTTGCCCAGCTCAACGCCCCATTGGTCAAAAGCGTTGATGCCCCAGATGACGCTCTGCACGAACACCTTGTGCTCATACATCGCCACCAATGCGCCGAGGCGACGGGGGCTGATCCGTTCGACCACCAGGGTGTTGCTCGGGCGGTTGCCAGGGATGACTTTGTGTGGCGCCAGTTTCTGTACTTCTTCCTCGGCCATGCCTTTGTCACGCAGTTCGGCTTCGGCTTCGCTGCGAGTCTTGCCGAGCATCAGCGCCTGGCTCTGGGACAGGCAGTTGGCATACAGCCACTGGTGATGGTCGGAGACCGGGTTGAAGCTGACGATCGGCACAATGAAGTCGGCCGGGATCAGTTGGGTGCCCTGGTGCAGCAACTGGTGGTAAGCGTGCTGGCCGTTGCAGCCCACGCCGCCCCAGATCACCGGGCCGGTGTCGACTGCAACCGGCTTGCCGTCCTGGCGTACGCTTTTGCCGTTGGATTCCATGTCCAGTTGTTGCAGGTGCTTGGTGATGTTGCGCAGGTAGTGGTCGTACGGCAGGATCGCATGGCTCTGTGCGCCCCAGAAGTTGCCGTACCACACACCCAGCAGGCCCAGCAGCACAGGCATGTTCTGCTCGAATGGGGCGTTCTGGAAGTGCTGGTCCATGGAGTAGGCGCCAGACAGCAGTTCCTTGAAGTTGGACATGCCGATAGCCAGGGCGATTGGCAAGCCGATGGCCGACCACAACGAGTAACGGCCGCCGACCCAGTCCCACATCGGGAAGATGTTCTCTTCACGGATACCGAAGGCCACGGCCGCCGCGTTGTTGCTCGACACGGCGATGAAATGGCGATACAGCTCGGCTTCCGAGCCACCCTGGGCCAGGTACCAGGCGCGGGCGGCCTGGGCGTTTTTCAGGGTTTCGAGGGTGTTGAAGGATTTCGACGAGACAATAAACAGCGTGGTCTCGGCGCGCAGCTTCTGGGTCAGTTCGTGGAACTCACTGCCATCGATATTCGCCAGGTAATGGCAGCGCACGCCTTTGTGTGCGTAGGACAACAGCGCTTCAGAGACCAGCTCCGGGCCGAGGAACGAACCACCGATACCGATGTTGACCACGTCAGTGATCGGCTTCTCGGTGTAGCCGCGCCACAGCCCATCATGGATGCGCCCCACCAGATCGGTGATCTGGTTCAGCACCTTGTGCACGTCGGGCATGATGTTGGTGCCGTTGACCGACAGCTTGTCGCCCACCGGGCGGCGCAGTGCAGTGTGCAGTGCCGGACGACCTTCCGAAGAGTTGACCGGCTCGCCGTCGAACAGCGCCTTGATCGCGCCTTTGAGATCGACTTCGTTGGCCAGGCCCACCAGCAGGTCGCGGGTTTCAGGGGTAATCAGGTTTTTCGAGTAATCGAGGAACAGTCCGCAGCTGCTCAACGTGAATTGGGTAAAGCGCTGGGGATCGGCATTGAACGCGTCGCGCATGCTGAAATCCTGCATGGCTTGGCGATGTTGATTGAGCGCTTGCCAGGCGGGCAGAGCGGTAACGTCATGAGGAGTGCGGTAATACGCCATCGCTGCGGGTTTCCTTTTTATTACTGGGACTGCCTTTAGGACACTTCTAAACCCGGAACGTCCAGTCTTGTATCAAGGATTGGGTTCCAGACAGCGCTAACTATAACGCCGGGCGATTACATTAAACCTAGCGTGTCGATATGTCTTGGCTTTGTCTGTGCAGAGGTCGGTACTTTTTTATACCGAGGGCTTTGAGGGGCGCTACAAAACCCATGTGGGCGCAGGTTTATGTAGGAGCGGGCTTGCCCGCGATGGCAGACTGTCAGTCGATGCATTTGTCGCTGACCCACCGCAATCGCGGGCAAGCCCGCTCCCACACAAACCGTTCCTACAGTGGACTCTCGCCAGGATCAGGCGGGTAGATTTAGGTGCAGGTTGTCGATCAACCGCGTCGCGCCCAGGTAAGCGGCAACTAGGATCACCACATCACGATCCTCGACAGTTGCAGGGCGCAGGTGCTGGCCCTGGCGAACTTCCAGGTAGTCCATCCGCAGGCCGGCGGCCTCGATGTGCTGGATCTGTTCGGCGCGCAGTTTGGCAAAGTCGCGGTCGCCGGCTTGGATCGCGGTGGCGATCTGGCAGAGGCTGCGGTACAGCACCGGGGCGATGGCGCGCTGTTCTTCGCTCAGGTAACCGTTGCGCGAGGACAGCGCGAGGCCGTCCTCGGCGCGCACGGTGGGTTCGCCGATAATCTGGATCGGCATGTTCAGGTCGCGCACCATGGCGCGGATCACCGCCAGTTGCTGATAGTCCTTTTGCCCGAATACCGCCAGGTCAGGCTGGACCATGTTGAACAACTTGCTCACCACGGTCGCCACACCCTCGAAGTGGCCCGGACGGCTGGCGCCGCACAGGCCTTCGGACAATTGCGGCACGCTGACCCGAGTCTGCACGGTCATGCCGCCGGGGTACATCTCGTCAACCGTAGGGGCAAATAGCAGGTTGCAGCCTGCCACCAGCAGCTTTTCCTGGTCGGCGGCGAGGGTGCGTGGGTACTTGTCCAGGTCTTCGCCGGCGCCAAACTGCAGTGGGTTGACGAAAATGCTCGCCACCACGAAGTCGGCTTGCTCGGCGGCGCGGGTTACCAGCGTAGCGTGGCCGGCATGCAGGTTGCCCATGGTGGGCACGAAGCCGATGCGCTTGCCGGCGCTACGCGCGTGGGTGACGGCGGCTCGCAGTTCGCGCAGGGTTTTGACGGTGTTCATGCAGAGAATCCGTGTTCGATGCCTGGGAAGGTAACGGCTTTGACTTCGGCGACATAGGCGCTCAGTGCAGCCTGGATGTTGTCCTGGCCGGCCATGAAGTTCTTCACGAATTTTGGTGCGCGGCCGGTGAGGTTCAGGCCCAGCATATCGTGCAGTACCAGGACCTGGCCGTCAGTCGCGCTGCCCGCACCAATGCCGATCACCGGGATTTTCACCGCCTGGGTGATTTCTTGCGCCAGTTCGCTTGGCACGCATTCGAGTACGATCATCGCGGCGCCAGCCTGCTCCAGGGCGATGGCATCGGCACGCATCTGCCGCGCCTGGGCTTCATTGCGGCCCTGGACCTTGTAGCCACCGAGGATGTTCACCGACTGTGGGGTGAGGCCCATATGCGCGCATACCGGCACGCCGCGTTCAGCCAGCAGGCGGATCGACTCGGCGAGCCACACGGCACCTTCCACTTTGATCATATGTGCCCCGGCCTGCATCAGCTTGCCGGCGTTCTGGAACGTCTGCTCCAGCGTCGCGTAACCCATGAACGGCAGGTCGGCGATGATGAACGCGCCCTCGTTACCGCGCTTGACGCTGGCGGTGTGGTAGGCGAGCTCATCGGTGGTGACGGGGAGGGTGCTGTCATTCCCTTGAAGAACCATGCCCAGGGAGTCACCTACCAGTAACACCTCGACGCCGGCCTGGCAGCAGGCCTGGGCGAACGTGGCGTCATAGCAGGTCAGCATGGCGATTTTTTCACCTTTGAGTTTGAGGCTCTGCAAGGTGGTCAGGGTAATGTCTGGCATGAAAAGGGTCCTCGTTCAGGCGCTTGGAAACAGCGAGTAACGCGCGTGAGTCTTCGTTTATACAGGCGCACTTTCTTCAGAGCAGTGCTTATAAGGCCTGGATTGCGCCCTTCAGCGCCGGGTTGGCGGCAGCGGGACGCCTATAGTCGTGAGGAGGACTCGGGAAGTCAATTGGATGTGTTACCGCATTGTTACGAGCGGGGTGTTACCGCTGTTACTGATGCGGTTGTAGGAGCGAGCTTGCTCGCGAAGAACATCTAGACAACGCGTTTAATCAGGCCGCCTGCATTTATATTGACGATTTTCGCGAGCAAGCTCGCTCCTACAACCGCAGGCGTTCGAGGCCGACGAACGGGCATTCGGCGAGCACGTCGCTGAGTAGGCGGCCGTCAGGCAGTTTTAAAGTGGACGGCGCCAATTCGGCAAGTGGATAGAGCACAAAAGCCCTTAGATGCATCTGGTAGTGAGGCACCTTGAGGCGCGGCTCGTCGATCAGGCGATCACCAAACAGCAGGATATCCAGGTCCAGGGTGCGTGGCCCCCAGCGCTCAAGGCGTTCGCGGCCCTGATCGTTCTCGATGGCCTGCAGCGCATCCAGCAGTACCAGCGGCGCAAGCGTGCTGTCCAGCGCCGCCACGGCATTGGTGTAGCGCGGCTGGCCGCTAAGCAGGGAATCACTTTGATAGAAGGCAGAAACACCCGCGAATGTGGTGTTCGGCAATTGCGCCAACGCCTTGAGGGCGTCGCGCAACTGCTGTTGCGGGGCAGCAAGGTTGCTGCCCATACCGATGTAGATACGCTCCACCGTGCTTATTCGCCAGAGGTGTCGGCGGCACTGCGCTTGCGTTTGCTGCCACTGCTGCGGCGGCGTTTCTTCGGCCCGTCGCCAGTGGCTTCGCCTTTGCTGCTGAGCTCACGGATCATCTCGCGACGTTCGCTGTCATTGGCGTCCTGGTAGTCGGTCCACCATTCGCCCAAGCCATCGGTCTGCTCGCCGGCGCTTTCGCGCAGCAGCAGGAAGTCATAGCCGGCACGGAAGCGCGGGTTGTCCAGCAGCAGGTCGGCACGTTTGCCACTGCGGCGTGGCAGGCGCTCCTGCATGTCCCAGATCTCGCGGATCGGCATGGTGAAACGCTTGGGGATCGCGATGCGCTGGCACTGTTCAGCGATCAGTTCGTGGGCGGCTTCCTGCATCGCTGGAATTGGCGGCATGCCACGGTTCTGCAGGCGCAGCACCCGGGCTGGCAACGCAGGCCAGAGCAGGGCGGCAAACAGGAAGGCCGGGGTCACCGGTTTGTTCTGTTTGATCCTAAGGTCAGTGTTGATCAAGGCTTCACTGATCAGGGTGTGGGTGTACGTCGGGTTGTGCTCCAGTGCATCGGCGCTGGCCGGGAACAGTGGGTCGAACAACTGCAGGTCCACCAGCATTTCGAACGTGTCGGCGGCATGCCCGGACAGGAACAGCTTGAGCACTTCTTCGAACAGGCGCGCCGAGGGGATTTCCCGCAGCATCGGAGCCAGTTCGCGAATCGGCGCGGCTGTGTGTTTCTCGATACCGAAGTTCAGCTTGGCGGCAAACCGCACGGCCCGCAGCATGCGCACCGGGTCTTCCTGGTAGCGCTGCGTGGGGTCGCCGATCAGGCGGATCAGGTGATTGCGGATATCGTGCACGCCGTTGGCGTAATCGAGGATGCGCTCGCTGACCGGATCGTAATAGAGGGCATTGATGGTGAAGTCGCGACGTTGCGCGTCTTCTTCCAGGGTGCCGTACACATTGTCCCGCAGGATGCGTCCGCTTTCGTTGCGGGAAGATTGGTTGCTGTCTTCCTCTTCATCGTTTTGCGGGTGGCCCGCGCGGAAGGTCGCGACCTCGATGATCTCGCGACCAAAGTGGATATGCACCAATTTGAAGCGCCGACCGATGATCCGCGCGTTGCGAAACTCGGCACGCACTTGTTCAGGCGTGGCGCTGGTGGCGACGTCGAAATCCTTTGGGGTGATGTTGAGCAACATGTCGCGCACGCAACCGCCGACCAGGTAGGCCTGGTAGCCAGCGTTCTGCAGGCGTTCGACGATGTTCACCGCATAACGGCTGAACTGGGCGCGCTGCAGCGAATGTTGATTGCTGTTGAGCACTTCAGGCGTGCTGCGAATGTGTTGCGTACGACGCAAGGGGGAACGGAATGACTGGAACAACTTCTTCAGCATGGGATGCACTGTTTGAAGGAATGTTCGGCCATAACGAAGAATGACCGCATGATGGGCCGGGATTCTAGCATTTAGTCAGGGGATGGTGTAGGAACTAGCTGCAAGCCGTGAGCCAGATGCTTAAATGGGGCCGGTTGACGCTCAAATCGCAGAAACTACAAGGGGAGCCGAAGCTCCCCCAGAAAGTAGTTGCGTGCTCTATTTTTATTATTGATTTCGGGCTTCTTGTTTTTGTTGATCGCCCTCGTCATGAGATTTGACCTTCATGACACTCCCAATCGGGAGTCAAGAGCAAACGGATTGCTTTGGTCGCTGTGTTGCGATGATCAATGATCCAACCAGTTCAGGCTCTGCCTTAGGGCAGTTTTTGTTGTTCTCGGCCTGGTTGCGGGGCAAGCCCCAAATGCAACGCCTCTCCAAAAGAATCAGTTAGCTGCGCCTCCGCCGTGTTGTTTTTATTGTGCGTGAGTCGATTCGTCTTATTTTTATTGTGTGTGTACGGTGCTTTTTATTGTTCTTGTACTAAGCATATAGCAGGGTGCGTGCCAACTTTTGCAAACCCCAGCAAAACAAGGGGTTTGGTCGGATCTGGTGGGTTTGGCGGGCATAAAAAAGCCGGGGCTTCGTTACCGTAAGCCCCGGCTTTTTGTTACGTGAATATCTGAGGTAACAGTTTTTTCACGTTTGGGGTGTTACCCCATGTGAGTTGGCCTCAGCTTTCGCTGGCAACCCCGGTCTTGCGCCTTGGAATGCCCAGGCGCTGGCGCCGCTCCCACAGGCATTTGCGGCTGACGCCCAATTTGCGCGCCAGTTCGGTCTCGGTCATGTGGTCCTGGTGTTCCAGGACGAAGTGCTGGAAGTAGTCTTCTAGGGACAAGTCTTCCGTGGGCTCGTGGCTGGTGTTACTGCCGCCCTGTTGGGGGGCCAGGCCAATGAAGTCGTCATCGTCCAGGTCGCTCAGTTCGATGTCGATGCCCAACAGCTCTGCGGAGATCTGCGGGCTTTCCGAAAGGATTACCGCGCGCTCCACGGCGTTTTCCAGCTCGCGCACGTTGCCTGGCCACGAATAGTGGCGGATGGCCTGTTCGGCGTCGGCCGCAAACGTCAGGTCGGTACGGTTGACTCGTGCGCTCTGGCGCAACAGGAACGCATTGGCAATCTCGTTGACGTCGGCGCCGCGTTCACGCAAGGCCGGCAGCTTGAGGGCGATCACGTGCAGGCGGTAGTACAGGTCTTCGCGGAACTGGCCGATCTTGGCCAGGCTTTTCAGGTCGCGGTGAGTCGCGGCGATCAGGCGCACATCGACTTTTTGCGACTGGACCGAGCCCACCCGACGAATCTCGCCTTCCTGCAACACTCGCAGCAGGCGCGCCTGGGCTTCCAGGGGCAGTTCACCGATTTCGTCGAGGAACAGCGTGCCGCCGTCCGCCGCTTCTACCAGGCCTGCGCGTCCGGCGCTGGCACCGGTAAAGGCACCTTTCTCATGGCCGAACAGTTCGGACTCGATCAGGGATTCAGGGATTGCCGCGCAGTTCACCGAAATCATCGGCGCCTTGGCACGCTTGGACAGGTTGTGCAGGGCACGGGCCACCAACTCCTTGCCGGTACCGGACTCGCCCTGGATCAATACATTGGAGTCCGTGGGCGCAACCTTGCGGATCTTGACGTACAGGTCCTGCATGGGCGGGCAGGAGCCGATGATGCCGATTTCGCCATTACTGTTGTCGACCCCGGGCTTGTCGCTGGCGGCCTTGCCGGCCGGCCGTTCCGCCGGGGCACTGCTGGCCGATTGACGATCACGCAGGATGCGAGCCACCGCCTGGAGCATTTCGTCGTGATCGAAAGGCTTGGCGATGTAGTCCACCGCGCCCATCTTCATCGAGTCGACGGCGGAGCGCAGGCTGGCGTAGCTGGTCATGATCAGCACCGGCGTGCCCTGGCCCAGCTTGATCAGTTCGGTGCCCGGTGCGCCAGGCAGGCGCAGGTCACTGACGATCAGGTCAAAGGTGGGAATGCTGAAACGCTCCTGGGCTTCCTGCACCGAGCCGGCTTCGCTGACCTGGTACTGATTACGTTCAAGCAGGCGACGCAAGGCAGAGCGGATAATGGTTTCGTCTTCGACGATCAAAATGTGCGGCATTGATTCAATTCTCTCGACGGTCTCAGTTCACAGCGGACGTCGCTTCGACATGACGCGGCAAGGTCACCCGAATACGGGTGCCGCGTTGGCTTTCGGTGTCAGCCGGGCTGTCGATGGTGATTTGTCCATAATGCTCTTCAACGATGGAATAGACCAGTGCAAGGCCCAGACCGGTACCTTCACCAGGGTCCTTGGTGGTGAAGAAGGGTTCGAACAATCGGTCCATGATGTTCTGTGGAATACCGCTGCCTTCGTCCTCCACGATCAGGTCGACCGTGTGCTCGAAAGCCTCGCTCTTGACCCTTACCGCACTGCCGGCGGGTGTCGCGTCGCGGGCATTGGACAGCAGGTTGATCAGCACCTGGGCCAGGCGTTGTGAGTCGCCGACCACCCAGTGTTCCGGATCGCACAAGTTATAGAACTGTACTTCGAAATTGCGCCGGTTCAAGGCCAGCAGCCCAATGGCATCCTGGGCGACTTCGGCCAGGCACACGGCTTCATCGTGATTCTGGTGGCCGCCGGCATGGGCAAAGCTCATCAGCGATTGCACGATGCGCGAGACGCGTTTGGTCTGTTCGAGGATCTGCCCGCTGATTTCGGTGATTTCGTCGTCCTCTTCGCGCTCTTCGCGCAGGTTCTGCGCCAGGCACGCGATACCGGTGATCGGATTGCCAATCTCGTGGGCCACCCCGGCCGCCAGGCGCCCGATACTGGCCAGGCGCTCGGAGTGCACCAGTTTGTCTTCGAGCATTTGGGTTTCGGTCAGGTCTTCGACCAGCAATACCAGGCCACTGTTACCGGGGGCCAGGGGCTCGTCGATCGCGGCTTTGTGCAGGTTCAGCCAGCGCGTCTGGCCGTCGAGGGCCAGATGCTGTTTGTGCAAGTGTTCGTCCGGCAGGTTGATAAAGCCCTGCAGCAGTTCCTTCCACGGATCGGCGATGGTGGTCAGGCGCGAGCCCACCACGCGTTGGGCGGCGATGCCGGTCAGCTCTTCCATGGCCTTGTTCCACATCAGGATTTCCTGGTCCTTGGCCAGGGAGCAGACGCCCATGGGCAGTTCCTGCAGGGTCTGGCGGTGGTAGCGGCGCAGGGCGTCGAGTTCGGCGGCAAGGCCGGTGAGGCGCGAGTGGTAGTCCTCCAGCCGGCTCTCGATGAAGTGGATATCTTCGGTGACATAGTTTTCGCCGCCGGCCTTGTAGGGCAGGAAAGTCTCCACCATGTCCTGGGACACGCTGGGGCCCATCAACCCCGACAGGTTGGCCTCGATGCGGTCGCGCAGGCGGCGCAGGGCGTAGGGGCGGCGCTCATCGAAGGGCAGGTACAGATCGCGCAGTGCCTGCTCCACTTCCTTTTGTGCGGCCTTGGCGCCCAGGGGCTTGGCCAGTTGGGTGGCGAACTCCTGGGGCGATGCCGCATGCAGTTCGCGGCGTTGCGGGCGGCGCACGTTATCCACCGCGCAGGCTTCGGCAGCGCTGGTTTCTTCGGGGCTGGCGTTGGTGAACAGGGAAATCAGGGTGAACATCAGCACGTTGGCCGCCAGCGAGGCGATGGCAGCCATGTGCCAACTGGTGTCATCCAGCACGTAGATCATGTTCAGCAGCGGGATATAGAAGCCCTGCAGATTACCGACCAGCGGCAGCAGCATAGTCACCAGCCACACCAGGATCCCCGCCAGCAGCCCGGCGATGAACCCGCGTCGATTGGCGGTCGGCCAGTACAGCACCGACAGAACCCCCGGCAAGAACTGCAAGGTGGCGACGAAGGCCACGATTCCGAGGTTGGCCAGGTCCTGCTCGGCCGCCATCAGCAGGTAGAAGCCATAGCCGGCCATGATGATGGCTACGATCAGCGCGCGGCGTGTCCATTTCAGCCAGCGGTAGATGTTGCCTTCGGCAGGTGGCTGATACAGCGGCAGCACCAGGTGGTTGAGGGCCATGCCCGACAGCGCCAGGGTGGTGACAATGATCAAACCACTGGCCGCCGATAAGCCGCCGACGTAGGCCAGCAATGCCAGGGACTTACTGTTGGCCGCGATGCCGATGCCGAGGGTGAAATATTCCGGGTTGGTGGTGGCCCCCAGTTTCAGGCCGGCCCAGAGGATCAGCGGTACTGCCAGGCTCATCAGCAGCAGGAACAGCGGCAAGCCCCAACTGGCGCTGACCAGCGAGCGCGGGTTGAGGTTCTCGGTAAAGGTCATGTGGTACATGTGCGGCATGACGATGGCGGAGGCAAAGAACACCAGCAACAGCGTGCGCCATGGGCCTTCTTGCAGCGGGGTGTGCAGGGCGGCGAGAGCGGTCTGGTTTTGCAGCAGCCACAGCTCGAGTTGCTGCGGGCCGTCGAACACCCCGTACAGCGCGTACAGGCCCACGCCACCGATGGCGATCAGCTTGATCACCGACTCGAAGGCAATCGCAAACACCAAGCCTTCGTGTTTTTCCCGGGTGGCGATATGCCGCGAGCCAAAAAAAATCGTGAACAGGGTAATCAGCGCACAAAAGCTCAGGGCCACCCGATGTTGCACCGGTTCATGGGTGAGGATGCTGATGGAGTCAGCCACGGCCTGGATTTGCAGGGCCAGCAGCGGCAGTACGCCGATCAGCATGAAAATGGTGGTCAGCGCGCCGGCCCAGGTGCTGCGAAAGCGGAACGCAAACAGGTCGGCCAACGACGACAACTGGTAGGTGCGGGTGATCTTCAGGATCGGGTACAGCAACACCGGCGCCAGCAGGAAGGCCCCGGACACCCCGAGGTAGCTGGAAAGAAACCCATAACCGTACTGGTAGGCCAGGCCCACCGTGCCATAGAACGCCCAGGCGCTGGCATACACGCCCAGCGACAAGGTGTAGGTCAGCGGGTGGCGAATGATCGCCCGCGGGATCATTCCACGCTCACTGATCCAGGCCACCCCGAACAGCGCCGCCAGGTAGGCGGCGCTGATCAGCAGCATCTGGGTCAGGCTAAAGCTCATCGGCATCTTTTTGGCTCTGCAGGATAAAGGTCACGACGATCAGGATCAGCCACAGCAGATAGGGGCGATACCAGGCGCCCGTGGCGTCGATCCACCAGTCCATGATGGCGGGAGAAAACAGGTAGATCCCGACGACCAACAGCAGGACCAAGCGATAGATGTACATGTTGGCCTCTGATTGAAAAACTGCGGCGATGTTAACGGATGGCTGGCAGGCTGCAAGCGCCTTCAGTGTAATTGCGCCTCGGCCAATGTGAGTGTGCGCGGGATCCGGGTGGCATCCCAGTGCGCAATGCCCCAATCCAGCAATTCTCGTGGGCTGGCATGGTGCAGTTCATCCCCGGGTTGCTGGCCGAGCGCGCGCAACGCCCTTAGTAGCAACGGCGTGGCCTGGTCGGGCGTCAACGGCGGGGAGCGGTAGGATTTGCCCAGCTTGTTACCGTCCGGCTGGGTGATCAGGGGCACATGCAGGTAGCGCGGCTGGCGCAGGCCCAGCAGCTCCTGCAGGTACAACTGGCGAGGTGTGGAGTCCAGCAGGTCGGCGCCGCGCACGATATCGGTGACGCCTTGCCAGGCATCGTCGAGCACCACGGCCAGTTGATAGGCGTACAGGCCGTCGCGGCGGCGGATGATGAAATCGCCGACATCGCGCCCCAGGTGTTGTCGGAATTGGCCTTGAACACGGTCGGTGAAGTGGTATTCCAGCTCGGGAACCCGTAGACGAATGGCGGCATCCTGCTGGTCGTGACCGGCATTGCGGCACAGGCCGGGGTAAATGCCGTTATACGCTTCCAGTTGCTTGCGTGAGCAGGTGCAGGCGTAGGCCAGGCCATGGTTGAACATATCGTTCAAAACTTTGGCGTAGGCATCATGCCGCTCGCTTTGGCGGACCAGTTCGCCGTCCCATTCAAAACCGTAGCTTTCCAGGGCATGCAGGATCGCCGCCTGGGCGCCGGGTTCTTCACGGGGTGGGTCGAGGTCTTCCATGCGCATCAGCCAGCGGCCGTGATTGGCGCGGGCGTCGAGGTAGGAGGCGAGGGCTGCAACCAGGGAGCCAAAGTGCAAATGGCCGCTGGGCGTGGGGGCGAAGCGCCCGATATAAGGAGAGGCTGTCATGGCCTGGATATTACTGGAAAACCGCCAAACTCCAGAAACAAAAATGGGGCGTTTGCACGCCCCATTCGTTCAGCCCGGCAGGGATTACTTGCCGACCTGTTTTTCCTTGATTTCGGCCAAGGTCTTGCAGTCTACGCACATGTCAGCAGTAGGACGGGCTTCCAGGCGACGAATGCCGATCTCGACGCCGCAGGATTCGCACCAGCCGTACTCTTCGTCTTCGATCAGTTGCAGCGTCTTGTCGATCTTCTTGATCAGCTTGCGCTCGCGATCACGGGCGCGCAGTTCAAGGCTGAACTCTTCTTCCTGGCTGGCACGGTCGGCCGGGTCAGGGAAGTTGGCTGCTTCGTCCTTCATATGGTCAACCGTACGGTCGACCTCCTGCATCAAGTCCTGCTTCCATTTCTGCAGGATCTTGGTGAAGTGCTTGCGCATGGGCTCGCCCATGTACTCCTCGCCCTTCGTCTCGATGTAGGGTTCGAAGCCGCTGATGCTCTGTTGCTTTGCTTGGGTGGACATGAATAGACCGCCTCTCACTCTTCTAATCCATTGCGCAGGATTGCAACATCACCGACACCTGCCGGCCCTGCGGCTGCAAGCGGGCGAACTTACCAGATAGATTCGGGGTGCGCCACTCCCGGTTGTCTGGGCCCGTCATGCGGGGGTTGCAAACTGTTGCGACCCGCCATGGAAGGGCATCCACCGTCTCGAATGATGATTTTAGTCTTTTTGCAGGCGCTTGCCCGGCTCATCATCCCGGTCGGGCAGGCAATAGAACATGTTTTACCTCACGGGTTCGGTAGAATCCCGATTTTGTCCTCATTGTTAAGGAAGGCTAATGGCTCAGCCCTACAGTGCTCGCAGTCGTGCTATCGAACCGTTTCATGTCATGGCGTTGCTGGCGCGGGCCAATGAGTTGCAAGCTGCGGGCCATGATGTGATTCACCTGGAAATCGGCGAGCCGGACTTCACCACCGCCGAGCCGATCATCCAGGCCGGCCAGGCCGCGCTGGCCAATGGCAAGACCCGCTACACCGCCGCCCGTGGCCTGCCGGAGTTGCGCGAGGCCATCAGTGGTTTCTACCAGCAGCGCTACGGCTTGAATATCGACCCCGAGCGCATCCTGATCACCCCGGGCGGCTCCGGGGCCTTGCTCCTGGCCAGCAGCCTATTGGTGGATCCCGGCAAGCATTGGCTGCTGGCGGATCCCGGCTACCCCTGCAACCGGCACTTCCTGCGCCTGGTGGAAGGCGCGGCGCAATTGGTGCCGGTCGGTCCCGAGGTGCGCTACCAGCTGACCGCCGACCTGGTGGAGCGCTATTGGAACCAGGACAGTGTGGGGGCCTTGGTCGCCTCGCCGGCCAACCCGACTGGAACCATCCTGACCCGCGATGAGCTGGCCGGCCTGTCCAGTGCGATCAAAGCGCGCAATGGCCATCTGGTGGTGGATGAGATCTATCATGGCCTGACCTATGGCACTGATGCGGCCAGCGTGCTGGAAGTGGATGACGAGGCGTTTGTCCTAAACAGTTTTTCAAAGTATTTCGGCATGACCGGTTGGCGCCTGGGTTGGCTGGTGGCACCGCCCGCAGCCGTGGGCGAACTGGAGAAGCTGGCGCAGAACCTGTACATCAGTGCACCCAGCATGGCCCAGCATGCGGCATTGGCCTGTTTTACCCCGCAAACCCTGGCGATTCTCGAAGAGCGCCGGGCCGAGTTCGGGCGCCGGCGTGACTTTCTGTTGCCGGCCTTGCGTGAGTTGGGTTTCGGTATTGCGGTCGAGCCTGAGGGCGCGTTTTACCTGTATGCCGATATCAGCGCCTTTGGCGGTGATGCTTTCGCATTTTGCCGGCACTTTCTTGAAACTGAGCATGTGGCATTCACGCCGGGGTTGGATTTCGGTCGCTTCCAGGCGGGTCATCATGTGCGTTTTGCCTACACGCAAAACCTCGACCGTCTCCAGGAAGCCGTGGAGCGGATTGCCCGTGGCTTGCGGAGTTGGCAAGGCTGATGCTTTTTAATCCTCCCCTCGAAGAAGGCCGGCTGATTCGCCGTTACAAGCGTTTTCTGGCCGATATCGAAACCGCTACTGGCGAACTGCTCACCATCCACTGCCCGAACACCGGCTCGATGTTCAACTGCATGGTTGAGGGCGGCCCGGTCTGGTTCAGCCGCTCCAACGATCCCAAGCGCAAACTGCCGGGCACTTGGGAGATTGCGCAAACCCCCCAGGGCCGCCTGGCGTGCGTCAACACCGCGCGGGCCAACCCGTTGGTTGAAGAGGCGCTGAATGCCGGGGTGATCACGGAGCTCAACGGCTTTACCGCGTTAAAGCGTGAAGTACCCTACGGCCAGGAGAAGAGCCGTATCGACTTTCGCCTGGACTACCCTGGCGGCGCAGCCTATGTCGAAGTCAAAAGTGTCACCCTGGGCTTTGACGGCACGTCTGTCGCGGCGTTTCCCGATGCGGTGACTCAGCGTGGCGCCAAGCATCTGCGGGAGTTGGCGCACCTGGCCCGTAGCGGTGTACGAGCCGTGCAGTTGTATTGCGTGAATCTGTCCGGCATTGATGGCGTAAGGCCCGCTGTGGAAATAGATGCGGGGTACGCCGTTGCGCTGCTCGAGGCCAAGGCTGCCGGGGTGGAAGTCCTGGCTTACGGCGTGCAGGTGAGTGCCCAGCAAATCTGCATCGACCGCCCATTGTTGGTGTTGCTCAACGATTAGAGTTGTACCCACAACCCCTGAGCGTCTTCACGGCCGGGCAGGGGCGTCAGGCTCTGGCCCGCGCAGGGGCCGGCGACGCATTCGCCGTTTTCGATCAGAAACAACGCGCCATGGGTGGCACATTGGATCATGCTCGCGCTGGGGTCGAGAAACCGGTCAGGTTGCCACTCCAGCGGTACGCCGCGATGAGGGCAACGGTTGATATAGAAATACACGCGGCCTTCGCGGCGTACGGCAAACAGCTTGCGGCCATCGAGATCGAAGCCGCGACTGCTGCCAGGGGCCAGTTCGTGGGAGGGGCACAGAAACTTCATAAGTGTTCTCAGGTGGCGCGGCTCAAGGGCTGTAGAGTGATCCGGGGTTTGCGGGCGAGCCCGGTGCTTGACGTGCAAATGCAAACAATTATCAAATGCCGGCTTCGCCCGTTGGCTGACTGCGTGCTCAGTACGATGCCAGGCGGTCATATGACTGACCCCACCCTTGGAAGGAAACCCTTTTATGCGCCTGAGTACCAGCGCTATTGCGCTTGTTGTTGGACTGCTGGTCAACCACGTGGCGCAAGCCGCTGAGCTGCCTCAACGCTGGGTCAGCGCCGGCGGTGCGTTGTCGGAGTGGGTGGCGGCCCTTGGCGGGGAGTCGAAGCTGGTGGGTGTCGATACTACCAGCCAGCATCCGCAGTCGCTCAAGGCGCTGCCGAGTATCGGTTACCAGCGCCAGCTCTCCGCCGAAGGGATCCTGAGCCTGCGCCCGCAGATCCTGGTGGGCACCGAGGAAATGGGGCCACCACCGGTGCTGGCGCAGATTCGAAACGCGGGGGTGCAAGTGGAACTGTTCTCCGCGCAACCGGACCTGCCGACCCTGCAAGGCAACCTGCAACACCTGGGCAAGTTGTTGGGTGCCGAAGACAAGGCCGCGGCACTGTTCAGCACTTATCAACAGCAACTGAACCTGCAGAAAAAGACCGTGACCCAGGCGCAAGCCCGGCAAAAGGCGCCCGGCGTGCTGCTGGTGCTCGGGCATGCCGGTGGCAAGCCGCTGATCGCTGGCACGGACACGGCCGCCGATTGGGTGTTGCAACAAGCGGGTGGGCGCAACCTGGCGACGCACAGCGGCTATAAGCAGTTTTCGGTTGAGTCGCTGGCGGAGTTGAGCCCAGAAGTGCTGGTGTTCTCCGACCGCGCCCTGAGTGGCGAGGCGGCCCGCGCGGCCTTGTTCAAAGAGAACCCGATTCTGGCGAAAACCTCGGCGGCCCAGTCAGGCCGGGTGTTTGAGTTGGACGCCACGCTGCTGGTCGGTGGCCTTGGCCCGCGATTGCCGGCTAGCCTGCAAGCTTTGTCCGCCGGGTTCTATCCCGCTAAAGCCCAAGCCGCCCCATGACCACTCTGGTTAAACCGCGTGCGCTGTTTATCGGCTTGAGCCTGTTGTGTGTATTGGCGATCTGGCTGTCCCTGGCCCTGGGGCCGGTCAGCCTGCCGTTGCTCGACACATTGCGCGCCGCCCTGCGCTTGCTGGGCGTGCCCATCGAGGCCCAGGGCCTGGAGCAGGCTGAACTGATTCTTGGCCAGATCCGCCTGCCGCGCACGTTGTTGGGGCTGGCGGTTGGCGGGGTGCTGGCGCTGTCGGGGGTGGCCATGCAGGGGTTGTTCCGTAACCCGTTGGCCGACCCGGGGCTGGTCGGGGTGTCCAGTGGGGCTGCGCTGGGGGCCGCGGTGGCCATCGTCGGCGGCGCGGCTTTCGGTGGCCTGCCGGACGCGGTGGGGCCGTATCTGCTGTCGCTGTTTGCATTTCTTGGTGGCTTGGGTGTGACTGCATTGGTGTATCGCCTGGGGCGTCGCGACGGCCAGACCAATGTTGCAACCATGCTCTTGGCCGGCATCGCCTTGACCGCCCTGGCGGCTTCGGCGGTGGGCCTGTTCACCTACCTGGCGGATGACGCCACTTTGCGCACCCTGACGTTCTGGAACCTGGGCAGCCTCAATGGCGCCAGCTACTCGCGGTTGTGGCCGTTGCTGCTGGTAAGTGCGGGCGTGGCGCTATGGCTGCCGCGCCGGGCCAAGGCGCTCAATGCCTTGCTCCTGGGCGAATCGGAGGCCAGCCATCTGGGGATCAATGTCGAGGGTCTCAAGCGCGAACTGGTGTTTTGCACGGCCCTTGGGGTGGGCGCAGCGGTCGCTGCTGCAGGGCTGATCGGTTTTGTCGGGCTGGTGGTGCCGCACCTGGTGCGGCTATTGGCGGGGCCGGATCACCGCGTGCTCCTGCCGGCCTCGGTACTGGCGGGTGCGAGTCTGTTGCTGTTCGCCGATCTGGTGGCCCGCCTGGCGCTGGCACCGGCTGAGTTGCCCATCGGCATTGTTACCGCCTTTATCGGTGCTCCGTTTTTTCTCTACCTGCTGTTGCGAGGACGCGCCTGATGCTGCGAGTGGAAAACCTGCAGATCCGCCGCGGTCGCAAAACCGTATTGGCCGATGTGACCCTTGACCTCCGGCCGGGTGAAGTATTGGGTGTGTTGGGCCCCAATGGAGCGGGTAAAAGTACCTTGCTGGGCGCGTTGTGCGCGCAATTGCATCCGGATGAAGGGCGAGTCTGGCTGGACGAACGCGAGCTCAAGGATTGGCAGGGCGCGCAACGGGCACAGCGGCTGGCGGTGCTGCCCCAGGTGTCGACCCTGGATTTTGCTTTTCGCGTCGAGGAAGTGGTGGGCATGGGGCGCTTGCCCCATCAAAGCGGGCGGGTACGCGACGATGAAATCATCGAAGCCGCCTTACGCGCTGCTGATGTAGGCCATTTGAGTGGGCGTAGCTACCTGGCCCTGTCCGGCGGTGAGCGCCAGCGCGTGCACCTGGCGCGGGTGCTGGCGCAATTATGGCCGGGCGAGGCGGGGCAGACGTTACTGCTCGATGAGCCGACCTCGATGCTTGACCCCTTGCACCAGCACACCACCTTGCAGGCCATCCGCAGCTTCGCCGACCGTGGTGCCGCCGTGCTGGTGATCCTCCACGACTTGAATCTGGCGGCGCGCTACTGCGACCGCATCCTGCTGTTGGAGAATGGCCGCCCCCATGCCCTGGATACGCCGACGCAAGTATTGCGTCCTGAGCTGCTCAAGGCAGTGTTTGGCCTGGATGTGCTAGTGCAGCCCCATCCTGAACTAGGCCATCCACTGATCATCGCCCGCTAAAACCGGTAGGAGCCGGCAAGCCAGCTCCCACAAGGAATGCACTCATGTGCCTGGGCCATAAAACGCAGGCAAAAAAAGACCCGGCAAGAGCCGGGTCAAATAACCGTGATTAGCCTGATGAGGAGATAATCTGAGAGTCCGAACCAATGGTCTTTCAGTTATCGGCTGATCTCGCGACCAGTTGTGATAATCATAACGATTCTCATTTGAGAGTCAACATTTGTTTTTGCACCCTGGAAGGTTTTCCTCAAACGCTTGTTTGGAATCCCCGCAAACACTGGGCTTTGGCTCTTCTCAGTTCTTATTGCGTGCCGACAACGCTTCCAATTGGCGATTCAAGGCTTCCTTGCGCTCGGTTGGAATATCGTTCCAATGCACGTCCATCAATGCACCCTCGATGGCATACAGCAGGACCTTTGAAGCCCGAAAGCCGCGGGTACGTACCGCCCGGTAGGCGTCTACCGCGCCCAGGCGACGCAGGTCCGAAGCGCTATGAATGCCCACCGCATGCAGCCATTGCGCCGAGGTCTTGCCAAGGTTTTTCAGGTGTTGCAGCTCATCATTCATCAAGCCTCCTTGCGACGGCCGAATGGTTCGGTGGGTATCGTGACCAGGCAAGCCTGAAAGGAGTGTAGCGCTCAGTAGGAAAAGCGTAGTTGTTTGCTCAGAAACGACGTAAACGCTTCTAAGGCTGACGCTGGAATCTTGACGGTGGCAGGTGCCGGCCCCCAGCCCGCATTGCGCGCAGCTGGGTATGAAGGTGTACGGTCAGCGGGTGCGGTAACGCAGGCGAGTGCCGAAATTGACCGACATGAGGATCTCGTCAGCGCTCAGTTCTGGGGGGAAGTAAGTGCCCGAGATCTGCGCATGGGCCAAGCTCGCGCCTTCCAGCGCGCAGTCGCGCAAGTCCAGGCCACGCAGGTCGGCAGAACGGAAATAGGCGTCGGTAAAATCCACGCCCTCGGCGTCCAGGTGACGCAGGTCGAGCCCTCGGAAGTCGCCGCCGCGCATATCTATGACGCCATCCTTGGGGCGCTCCTGATTGAAGCCACGGATGTCATCTTTATGCAGCAGCGCGTAGAGCGGGGTATCAAGCAGCTTCGGCTGGCCCATGGCGGCATCTCCTGTTGGACTTATAATGCCATTATAGTGCCACTATTTCCGGCCGTGAGCTGTTAACGGCATCACGGCCAGGAAATATTTCTTACAACCCTGGCAGGTGCTGGCGAACATGGGCAACCAGCGCGTCCAGCGTCCCGCTCTCATTGGTCTCGACCCGCTTGCTCAGCAGCAGCTCTTCGGCGCCCAGGGCATCACGGCTGGCTTGCTGCTGTTCAATGACCGCCAGGGTGGCGTCGGACGGATCGTTTTTATCTGCCTGACGTTTTGCCAGCCAGCTAGCGATAACCGCCTGCGGTGCATTGCAATCCAGGATCAGGAATGGCGCGCCGGTGGCTTCTGCGACTTTGGCGGCAGCGTCTCGTTGCTCGCGTTTGAGGTAGGTTGCGTCCAGGACCACCGGGAAGCCTGCGCGTAGCACGGTTTCGGCGAGGGTATTCAGGCGGGCGTAGGTCGCGGCACTGGCGTCCGAGGCATAGATCCCGGCTTGCGGAGTGTTCTCCACCTGCTGCTCGCCGAACAGGCGTTTACGCTCGACATCCGAGCGCAGGCGAATGGCGCCCAGCGCGTCCACCAGGCGCATCGCCACATGGCTTTTGCCGGTCGCCGACACGCCATGGGTAATTGCCAGGAAGCGCGAGGGGATGGTGCTGTAGCTTTCGGCCAGGTTGGCGTAGTTGCGGTATTGGCGCAGGGTGGTTGCACGTTCGACCGGAGTTGCCTCGGACGGCATGCTGAACAGCGCGACCTTGGCGCGGACCAGCGCGCGGTAGGCTTTGTAGAAGTTCAGCAGCTCCAGGCTCTGGTAGTCGCCGGTCAGCT
Source organism: Pseudomonas sp. DTU12.1 (assembly GCF_009873475.1). Lineage (NCBI taxonomy): Bacteria > Pseudomonadati > Pseudomonadota > Gammaproteobacteria > Pseudomonadales > Pseudomonadaceae > Pseudomonas > Pseudomonas sp. DTU12.1. The sequence continues at coordinate 1,114,043 of NZ_CP045254.1, forward strand.
CCAGGTACTGGCTGATAAAACGCCGGGCCAGGGACTTGAGGCCACGGTCTTCCAGATCCATGGCCAGGAAGCCGGTGTCGGCGCACACGTCGGTGAAGCGGAACGGTTCGTTGAACTCGATGCAATCGAAGATCACCACGTGCCCGTCGATCATGGTCGCGTTGCCCAGGTGGATATCACCGTGGCACTCGCGGATAAAACCATTGAGCTTGCGCTGCTCCAGCAGGGGCTTGAGGCGTTCAAAGCTGCTCTCGGCCCAGGCTTGCAGTGCTTCCAGTTGGGCCAGGTCGGCCTTGTCGCTGAGGAACGGAAGAATCTGCTCGAAGTTCTGCCGCACCGGCGCCATTACTTCGTTCGGGGTGCCGGCCGGATGTGCCTCGGGAACCTTGGGCGCGTTCAGGTGAAATTGCGCAATCTGGCTAGCCATCTCATCAATGTGGCCGCTGGTCAGCTCGCCGTTGGCCTGCAAGGTACTCAGCAGTTGGCTTTGCGGGAACTGGCGCATTTTCAGCACATATTCGATGGCGGGGCCTTCGCCGCCCAGTTGCGGTGCTTCAACGCTGCCGGTGATCGGCAACACTTCAAGATACAAATCTTGCGTCAGGCGTTGGTTCAGGCGCAGCTCTTCGTTGCAGAAGTGGGCGCGGGCATCCAGTTGGGTGAAGTCGAGGAAGCCGAAGTTCACCGGCTTCTTGATTTTATAGGCATAGGGACCGGTGAGCAGGACCCAGGAAATATGGGTTTCGATGACTTGAAACGTTTCGACCGGATGAGGAAACAGGGCCGGGTTTTGCAGGGCGGCAATCAGGGGCTGGCTCACGGGCGATCCTTCGGAGTCTGGGAAAATAATGGAGCGCATTATGGCCGCTCAAGCCGGTCATGCAAACCGCCGTCCGGTTCATGTTGATCATCAATAAAGTGCGTATAATCCGCCGCCATGACTCGTACTCGATCTCCCCGTTCCCGTAAAAAACCTCCTTCCCGCAGCCTGCGCCCCTGGTTGGGCTGGGCGCTCAAGCTCGGCCTGGTGGGCCTGGTGGTGATCGCCGGCATCGCGGTCTACCTCGATGCGGTGGTGCAGGAGAAGTTCTCTGGCAAGCGCTGGACCATCCCGGCGAAGGTCTACGCTCGCCCGCTGGAACTGTTTACCGGCCAGAAGCTGAGCAAGGCCGACTTCCTTACCGAACTCGATGCGTTGGGCTACCGGCGCGAAGCCGTGGCCAATGGTCCGGGGGCGGCGGCGGTCAGCGGCAATACCGTGGATCTGAACACCCGCGGCTTCCAGTTCTACGAGGGCCTCGAAAAGGCGCAGCCGGTGCGCGTGCGCTTCTCCGGGGACTACGTGGCCGAGCTTTCTGCACTCAATGGCGGCAAGCTGCCGGTGGTGCGCCTTGAACCATTGTTGATCGGCGGGATTTACCCGAAGAACCTTGAAGATCGCATCCTGATCAAGATCGATCAGGTGCCGCCGTATCTGCTGGAAACCCTGGTTGCGGTCGAAGACCGGGATTTCTATAGCCACTGGGGCGTATCGCCCAAGTCCATCGCCCGCGCCATCTGGGTCAACACCTCGGGTGGGCGGATGACCCAGGGCGGCAGTACCCTGACGCAACAATTGGTCAAGAACTTCTACCTGACCAGCGAACGCAGCCTGACCCGTAAACTCACCGAAGCCATGATGGCGATGCTGCTGGAGTTGCATTACAGCAAGCAGGAGATTCTGGAGGCCTACCTCAACGAGGTGTTCGTCGGCCAGGATGGTCAGCGCGCGGTGCACGGTTTCGGCCTGGCCAGTCAGTTCTTCTTCGGCCAGCCATTGTCCGAGCTCAAGTTGCACCAAGTGGCGCTGCTGGTGGGCATGGTCAAGGGACCGTCCTATTACAACCCGCGCCGCAACCCGGAACGGGCCCTGGAGCGCCGCAACCTGGTGCTCGATGTGCTGGAGCAGCAGGGCGTTGCAACCGCTGAACAGGTTGCTGCTGCGAAGAAGATGCCCCTGGGTGTCACCACCCGTGGCAAGTTGGCCGACAGCTCCTTCCCCGGCTTTATCGACCTGGTCAAACGCCAGTTGCGCGAAGACTATCGCGACGAAGACTTGACCGAAGAAGGCCTGCGGATCTTTACCAGTTTCGACCCGATTCTGCAGATGAAGGCCGAAGCCTCGGTCAGCGATACCTTCAAGCGCCTGGCCGGGCGTAAAGGCTCGGACGAGGTCGAAGCGGCCATGGTGGTGACCAATCCGGAAACCGGTGAAGTCCAGGCCATGATCGGCAGTCGCCAGGCCAGCTTTGCTGGCTTCAACCGTGCGCTGGATGCCGTGCGGCCGATTGGCTCGCTGATCAAGCCGGCGGTGTACCTCACCGCGCTGGAAAAACCGAGCAAATACACCCTGACCAGTTGGCTGTCCGACGAAGCGTTTTCGGTCAAGGGCGCCGACGGCCAGGTGTGGAAGCCGCAGAACTATGATCGTCGCTCCCACGGCACCGTATTCCTGTACCAGGGGCTGGCGCATTCCTACAACCTGTCCACGGCGCGGCTTGGCCTGGAACTGGGTGTGCCGAATGTGCTCAAGACGCTGGCGCGGCTGGGCGTCAGCCGCGAGTTCCCGGCGTTCCCGTCGATGTTGCTGGGCGCAGGGGGCTTGAGCCCGATGGAAGTGGCAACCATGTACCAGACCCTCGCCAACGGTGGTTTCAATACGCCGATGCGTGGGATCCGCAGTGTTCTCACGGCGGAAGGCGAACCGCTCAAACGCTACCCGTTCCAGATCGAGCAGCGCTTTGATCCGGCCTCCATCTACCTGATCCAGAACGCCATGCAGCGCGTCATGCGCGAAGGTACCGGGCGGTCGGTGTATAGCTCACTGCCGGGCAACCTGACGCTGGCTGGCAAAACCGGTACCAGTAACGATTCCCGTGACAGTTGGTTCGCCGGTTTCAGCCAGGACCTGCTTGCGGTGGTATGGCTGGGGCGCGATGACAACGGCAAGACACCCTTTACCGGCGCGACCGGCGCGTTGCAGGTCTGGACCAGCTTTATGCGCAAGGCCGACCCGCTGCCACTGAACATGCCACAACCTGACAATATCGTTCAGGCCTGGATCGACCCCCATACCGGCCAGGGCTCCGATGCCAACTGTCCGGGCGCGGTGCAGATGCCGTATATTCGCGGCAGCGAACCGCCAGCCGGCGCTCCGTGTGGCACAGGTGTGCCCACAGACGCGGATTCGGTGATGGATTGGGTCAAGGGCTGGATGAATTAAGCAAAGAGGATTTCAAGTGAACAAGTGGTTGATTCCGGCTATTACAACGTTAGCTTTGCTCAGTGGTTGCTCCAGCGTGCAGCGCGGCTCCATCCCTGTGGTGGATTCCGGCACGGCTGTGTCCAACAATGATCGGATTTCGGCCAATGGCGGCTTTCGCCAGACCGTGACCACCCGTCCCAACCCTGCCACGACCCAGGCCGTGCCGCAGGATTCTGGCGTGGTAGTGATGGTCCCTGGCGGAGGCGCCACCACGTCAGCGCCGATCAGCTCCGCGCCTTGGACGCCGGGCCCGATTACACCAGGGCCGTCGAATTCCGCGCCGATTGATACGGCGCCGATCAACCAGGGTTCCTACAACATGCCGTCGACACCGAGCGGGATTCCTTCGGCCAATGCTGGCGGCTTGTCTGCCGACGAGCAGTTGGACGGCCCGGTCCTGGCCTTGCTCACCACCGCGCAGCAACAGCAGGCCGGTGGCGACTTGAACGGCGCATCGTCCAGCCTCGAGCGCGCCCAGCGTGTTGCACCACGTGAGCCGCAGGTGCTCTACCGTCTGGCGCAAGTGCGCATGGCCCAGGGTGACGCGCCACAAGCTGAACAGTTCGCCCGTCGTGGCTTGACCATGGCCAACGGTCGTCCTGATCTGCAGGCCAGCCTGTGGGCCTTGATTGGTGATGCACGTGCCGCGCAAGGTGATGCTGCCGGCGCCGCCCAGGCCCGGCAAAAAGCCAAGGTCAGCCTCTGATGGATTCGCGTTTTCCGGCGATTGCCGAACAGTTGTTGTTGATTGAGCGTGAACTGCGTGTGCAGGGCTGGTGGGATGATGTGTCTCCCAGTGTCGAGGCGCTGAGCAGCGTCGAGCCGTTTTCTGTCGATACCCTGGACTTTCACCAGTGGTTGCAGTGGGTTTTCCTGGCCCGGATGAAGCAGATCCTGGAACAGGACTTGCCGCTGCCCAATGCGTCGGGAATCCTGGAGATGGCCGAGATGGTCTACGCCGATCGTCCGCGCGAGAGCCTCGGCTTGCGCAATGCGCTGAAAAAGTTCGACCAACTGATCGTCGACGCTCGTTAATTGCCTGACTGCCGGGTTTTCCGGCAGTCTTGCGCACATTTCTACCGCTTGACGACATTCAGGCGAGTTTTATCCCTCCTCAAACCCCTTTCTTCTTCGTTCTCATGCGCTTACTTGGAAAAAAGCGCAATTATTGCTTGACTTGAAGGGGCTGAAACAGAAGAATCCAAAGTCCGCTGTATCGGGACTGCCAGAAGCAGGCCCGCTCAGCAGATCATGAGGCGCACATCCGCGCCGACCTGTTACACCCGCAACGCGTTACCTCGCGCTGGGTGGGAAAAGCCCGCAACACTTGGGACGATCCCAATACTTGCTCAGTCAGTGCTGACGTAGTCGGCGACCACCGTCGCTCATGCTCTGTTGAGAAGTAAACCTATTAAGACCCGTCGGTTTTCAACGGACGGTATTCTGGCGTTTTAGAGGTGAACAACGTGGAGCTTTTATCTGGTGGTGAGATGCTCGTCCGCTTTTTGCGTGACGAAGGCGTCGACTATATCTACGGGTACCCAGGTGGTGCTCTGCTGCATGTCTACGACGCACTGTTCAAGGAACCTGGTGTTACCCACATCCTGGTTCGCCACGAACAGGCCGCGACCCATATGGCTGACGGTTACGCCCGTGCCACCGGTAAAGCCGGCGTGGTGCTGGTAACGTCCGGCCCAGGCGCAACCAATGCCATTACCGGCATCGCGACTGCTTATATGGACTCCATTCCGATGGTGATCATTTCCGGCCAGGTGCCTAGCACCATGGTTGGTACCGATGCATTCCAGGAAACCGATATGATCGGTATCTCCCGGCCGATCGTGAAACACAGCTTCATGATCAAGCATCCGTCGGAGATCCCGGACGTCATGAAAAAGGCCTTCTACCTCGCACAGTCCGGTCGCCCGGGGCCTGTGGTGGTCGATATCCCGAAAGACATGACCAACCCGGCGGAAAAATTCGAATACGTCTTCCCCAAGAAAGCCAAGCTGCGTTCCTACAGCCCGGCCGTTCGTGGGCACTCGGGGCAGATCCGCAAGGCCGCAGAAATGCTCCTGGCGGCCAAGCGTCCGGTGCTGTACTCCGGTGGTGGGGTGATCCTGGGTGGTGGTTCCGCACCTTTGACCGAATTGGCCAAGATGCTCAACCTGCCGGTGACCAACACCTTGATGGGCCTCGGCGCGTTCCCGGGTTCGGATCGTCAGTTCGTCGGTATGCTCGGCATGCACGGCAGCTACACGGCCAACCTGACCATGCACCATGCCGACGTGATTTTGGCCGTGGGTGCGCGGTTCGATGACCGGGTGATCAACGGCGCGAGCAAGTTCTGCCCGAATGCCAAAATCATCCACATCGACATCGACCCGGCGTCCATCTCCAAGACCATCAAGGCCGACGTGCCGATCGTAGGTCCAGTGGAAAGCGTATTGACCGAAATGGTCGCCGCGCTCAAGGACATTGGCGAGACGCCGAACAAGGAATCCGTTGCCAGTTGGTGGAAGCAGATCGACGAATGGCGTGGTGACCGCGGCCTGTTCCCTTACGACAAGGGCGACGGCAGCATCATCAAGCCACAGACCGTGATCGAAACCCTGTGCGAAGTGACCAAGGGCGACGCCTTTGTGACCTCCGACGTGGGCCAGCACCAGATGTTCGCCGCGCAGTACTACAAGTTCGACAAGCCTAACCGCTGGATCAACTCCGGTGGCCTGGGCACGATGGGCTTTGGTTTCCCTGCGGCCATGGGTGTGAAGCTGAGCTTCCCCGACACCGACGTTGCGTGCGTGACCGGTGAGGGCAGTATCCAGATGAACATCCAGGAGCTGTCGACCTGCCTGCAGTATGGCTTGCCGGTGAAGATCGTCTGCCTGAACAACGGTGTACTGGGCATGGTTCGCCAGTGGCAGGACATGAGCTACAACAGCCGTCACTCCCATTCCTACATGGAATCGCTGCCTGATTTCGTCAAGCTGGTTGAAGCCTATGGCCATGTCGGCATGCGCATCACTGATTTGAAGGATCTGAAGCCGAAGATGGAAGAGGCGTTCGCCATGAAGGATCGCCTGGTGTTCATCGACATCCAGGTCGACACCAGCGAGCACGTCTACCCGATGCAGATCAAAGACGGCTCTATGCGCGACATGTGGCTGAACAAGACGGAGCGAACCTAATCATGCGGCACATTATCTCCCTGCTTCTGGAGAACGAACCCGGCGCTCTGTCTCGTGTGGTCGGCCTGTTTTCGCAACGCAACTACAACATCGAAAGCCTGACCGTGGCCCCGACCGAAGACCCGACCCTGTCGCGCCTGACGTTGACTACTGTAGGTCACGATGAGGTGATCGAGCAGATCACCAAGAACCTCAACAAGCTGATCGAAGTGGTCAAGCTGGTCGATCTGTCGGAAAGTGCCCACATCGAGCGTGAGCTGATGCTGGTTAAAGTCAAGGCTACGGGTGCCCAACGTGCCGAGATCAAGCGCACTACCGATATTTATCGTGGGCAGATCGTCGATGTGAGCGCCAGCGTTTATACCGTGCAACTGACCGGTACAAGCGACAAGCTGGACAGCTTCATCCAGTCGATCGGGACGGCCTCGATTCTGGAAACCGTACGCAGTGGTGTCACCGGGATTGCCCGTGGCGACAAAGTACTCAGCATCTAACCCAAATTAGTGAATGGCCTTACGGCCTGGATATATAGAGGAACCTCATGAAAGTTTATTACGAAAAAGATTGTGACCTGTCGATCATCCAGGGCAAAAAAGTCGCCATCATCGGCTACGGTTCCCAGGGCCACGCTCAAGCGTGCAACCTGAAAGACTCCGGCGTTGACGTGACTGTTGGCCTGCGCAAAGGCTCGGCGACCGTTGCCAAGGCCGAGGCTCATGGCCTGAAAGTGACTGACGTTGCTTCCGCTGTTGCTGCTGCCGACCTGGTCATGATCCTGACCCCGGACGAGTTCCAGTCCGCGCTGTACAAGAACGAAATCGAACCGAACATCAAGAAGGGCGCTACCCTGGCCTTCTCCCACGGCTTCGCGATCCACTACAACCAGGTTGTACCGCGCGCTGACCTCGACGTGATCATGATCGCGCCGAAAGCACCGGGCCACACCGTGCGTTCCGAGTTCGTCAAGGGCGGCGGTATCCCTGACCTGATCGCGATCTACCAGGACGCCTCGGGCAACGCCAAGAACGTTGCACTGTCCTACGCTGCTGGCGTTGGTGGTGGTCGTACCGGCATCATCGAAACCACCTTCAAGGACGAGACCGAAACCGACCTGTTCGGCGAGCAGGCTGTTCTGTGCGGCGGTACCGTCGAGTTGGTAAAAGCCGGTTTCGAAACCCTGGTTGAAGCTGGCTACGCGCCGGAAATGGCCTACTTCGAGTGCCTGCACGAACTGAAGCTGATCGTTGACCTCATGTACGAAGGCGGTATCGCCAACATGAACTACTCGATCTCCAACAACGCTGAATACGGCGAGTATGTGACCGGCCCGGAAGTGATCAACGCCGAATCCCGTCAGGCCATGCGCAACGCCCTGAAACGTATTCAGGACGGCGAGTACGCCAAAATGTTCATCAGCGAAGGCGCAACCGGCTACCCTTCGATGACCGCCAAGCGTCGTAACAACGCCGCTCACGGTATCGAAATCATCGGCGAGCAACTGCGCTCCATGATGCCGTGGATCGGTGCCAACAAGATCGTCGACAAAGCCAAGAACTAAGTCGTACGGATCAAGTGAAAACGCGGCCTAGGCCGCGTTTTTTCGTTTGAGGGCTGGTTCTGGTATAAAGCTGCATCGTTTGCGGGCGAACACTCGCCGCAAGTGTCTGTCGAATTTTTTCACACCGTTGCAAGGTAAAGTCCATGAGCGAACGTCCCGAAGAGCCAAACCAGGCCTCTGACGCCGAAAGCCTGCTACCGATCGATGAGCATGTCGAAGAAGGGCATGACGCGGAAGGCCGCAAGGTCCGGCATCGTGGCATCTATCTTCTGCCCAACCTGTTCACCACGGCGAACCTGTTTGCCGGTTTCTACTCCATCATCAATTCCATGAGTGCCCAGAGCGCATTGGCGGCAGGTGATGCGGCGAGTGCCAGCAAATATTTCGGTTTTGCCGCCATCGCGATCTTCGTGGCCATGGTGCTCGACGGCCTTGATGGGCGCGTGGCGCGGATGACCAATACCCAAAGCGCCTTCGGTGCCGAGTACGACTCGCTGTCGGACATGGTTGCCTTTGGTGTCGCACCTGCGTTGTTGGCGTTTGCCTGGGCGCTGGGGGATATGGGCAAGGTTGGCTGGATGGTTGCCTTCATCTATGTGGCGGGAGCTGCGTTGCGTCTGGCGCGCTTCAATACCCAGGTAGGCACTGCCGACAAGCGCTACTTCATTGGCCTGGCCAGTCCTGCTGCGGCAGGTGTGGTGGCGGGTATTGTCTGGGCGTTCAGTGACTATGGTATCCAGGGGTCGAAGATGTCCTTCCTGGTAGCCTTGATGGTCGCGGCGGCTGGCATGCTGATGGTCAGCAACATCAAGTACAACAGCTTCAAGGAGTTCGACCTGAAGGGGCGGGTGCCTTTCGTGGCAATTCTGGTGGTGGTGCTGGTTTTCGCGGTCGTCTTCAGCGATCCGCCGCGGATTCTGCTGCTGGCGTTCCTGGTATATGCCGCTTCGGGTCCGGTTCAGTACCTGTTGCATCTTCGCCGGGACAAAACATTGCCTTAATGTAATTTCCCACATACTCCGCAGTCTATTGGTGCATCAGTTCTCCAATGCTGCGGAGTTGCCATGTTAATCAAATTGCCCAAAGCGTCCGACTGCCACGAATCGGATGTCACCCCAGAATCCCTCTATTTCTCCCGTCGCAGTTTGCTCGGTGGCGCGCTTGCCGGTATGGCGGCCAGTAGCCTGCCGCGTTGGGCGAGTGCGGCTGACACTGCGCGTTATGCTGATGTCGAGCCCGGCAAGGCGCCTGGCTGGTTCGCCGAAAAGCTTCCAGGTACGCAATGGCAGGCAGTGACGGTAAAAGACGAAGCCATCACCCCGTTCAAAGATGCGACCCACTACAACAACTTCTATGAGTTCGGTACAGACAAGGGCGACCCCGCGGCAAATGCCGGGTCGCTCAAGACCGAGCCATGGAGTGTCGTAATTGATGGCGAGGTTGCAAAACCGGGGCGTTACGCCTTGGAAGACTTTATGAAACCGTACCAGTTAGAAGAGCGGATCTATCGTCTGCGCTGTGTTGAGGCTTGGTCGATGGTCATTCCCTGGATGGGGTTCCCCATATCAGCCCTGCTGAAGCAGGTTGAGCCGACCTCCAAGGCCAAGTACATCCGCTTTGAAACCCTCCAAGACCCCAAGAGCATGCCGGGCCAGCGTTCGAGCTTCGGCCTGATCGACTGGCCTTATGTAGAAGGGTTGCGCCTGGATGAAGCGATGAACCCTCTGGCGATCCTGGCAGTGGGCATGTATGGGCGTGAATTGCCCAACCAGAACGGTGCGCCGCTGCGTTTGGTGGTGCCATGGAAGTATGGTTTCAAGAGTGTGAAGTCCATCGTGCGGATCAGCCTGGTAAGTGAGCAGCCGAAAACTACCTGGCAAAGCATTGCGGCGGATGAGTATGGGTTTTATGCGAATGTGAATCCCACGGTCGACCATCCGCGCTGGACCCAGGCGCGAGAACGACGCCTGCCCAGTGGTTTATTCAGCCCGAATGTGCGCGAGACGCAGATGTTCAACGGTTACTCGGAAGAGGTCGCCTCTCTTTATACGGGTCTTGATCTGCGGAAGAACTATTGATGCGTTACCCCATCTGGCGCGTTGGCGTCTTTATAGCAGCGGCGGTGTGGCCGTTGTATTGGTTGTATGAGGCCTGGAGTTTGGCCTTGGGCCCTGATCCCGGCAAAGTGCTGGTTGATCGCCTGGGGTTGGGGACGCTGATCCTGTTGCTGGTCACCCTGGGGATGACGCCTCTGCAAAAGCTCAGCGGTTGGGCAGGGTGGATCGCTGTGCGCCGACAGCTGGGGTTGTGGTGTTTTGCCTATGTGGTGTTGCACCTCGCGGCTTACTGCGTATTTATCCTGGGGTTGGATTGGTCGCAATTGGGCGTGGAGTTACGCAAGCGCCCCTACATTATTGTGGGGGCGTTGGGTTTCCTGTGTTTGCTGGCGTTGGCGGTGACCTCCAATCGCTACAGCCAGCGTCGGCTGGGGAGCCGTTGGAAGAAGCTGCATCGCTTGGTGTACGTGATTCTGGGGCTTGGTTTATTGCATATGCTTTGGATCGTACGGGCTGATCTTAAGGAGTGGGCTATCTATGCTTCTATAGGTGCGTTGCTCTTGCTCCTGCGGATCCCGCCTGTGATGCGTCGAATCCCGCGTCTTATGGCTAAAAAAGCACCATCTGCAACAAAAGTGTAATTAGTCCTTGACCGCAGAATCAGGAAGTCTATAATTCGCCCCACTTCCGGCGCAGTCGAAACGGAAAACTCCTTGGTAAACAATGAGTTATGCGAGATTCGACAGCAAGTTGCTTCAGTTCATCGAAGCCAAAAGGAAGTTGAAAAAGAGGTGTTGACAGCAGCGTGTAACGCTGTAGAATTCGCCTCCCGCTGACGAGAGATCGGAAGCGCAAGTGGTTGAAGTTGTTGAGGAAAACCTCGAAAGCTTCTGAAAATAACCACTTGACAGCAAATGAGGCTGCTGTAGAATGCGCGCCTCGGTTGAGACGAAAGATCTTAACCAATCGCTCTTTAACAACTGAATCAAGCAATTCGTGTGGGTGCTTGTGGAGTCAGACTGATAGTCAACAAGATTATCAGCATCACAAGTTACTCCGCGAGAAATCAAAGATGTAACCAACGATTGCTGAGCCAAGTTTAGGGTTTCTTAAAAACCCAAAGATGTTTGAACTGAAGAGTTTGATCATGGCTCAGATTGAACGCTGGCGGCAGGCCTAACACATGCAAGTCGAGCGGTAGAGAGAAGCTTGCTTCTCTTGAGAGCGGCGGACGGGTGAGTAATGCCTAGGAATCTGCCTGGTAGTGGGGGATAACGTTCGGAAACGGACGCTAATACCGCATACGTCCTACGGGAGAAAGCAGGGGACCTTCGGGCCTTGCGCTATCAGATGAGCCTAGGTCGGATTAGCTAGTTGGTGGGGTAATGGCTCACCAAGGCGACGATCCGTAACTGGTCTGAGAGGATGATCAGTCACACTGGAACTGAGACACGGTCCAGACTCCTACGGGAGGCAGCAGTGGGGAATATTGGACAATGGGCGAAAGCCTGATCCAGCCATGCCGCGTGTGTGAAGAAGGTCTTCGGATTGTAAAGCACTTTAAGTTGGGAGGAAGGGCAGTAAATTAATACTTTGCTGTTTTGACGTTACCGACAGAATAAGCACCGGCTAACTCTGTGCCAGCAGCCGCGGTAATACAGAGGGTGCAAGCGTTAATCGGAATTACTGGGCGTAAAGCGCGCGTAGGTGGTTAGTTAAGTTGGATGTGAAATCCCCGGGCTCAACCTGGGAACTGCATTCAAAACTGACTGACTAGAGTATGGTAGAGGGTGGTGGAATTTCCTGTGTAGCGGTGAAATGCGTAGATATAGGAAGGAACACCAGTGGCGAAGGCGACCACCTGGACTGATACTGACACTGAGGTGCGAAAGCGTGGGGAGCAAACAGGATTAGATACCCTGGTAGTCCACGCCGTAAACGATGTCAACTAGCCGTTGGGAGCCTTGAGCTCTTAGTGGCGCAGCTAACGCATTAAGTTGACCGCCTGGGGAGTACGGCCGCAAGGTTAAAACTCAAATGAATTGACGGGGGCCCGCACAAGCGGTGGAGCATGTGGTTTAATTCGAAGCAACGCGAAGAACCTTACCAGGCCTTGACATCCAATGAACTTTCTAGAGATAGATTGGTGCCTTCGGGAACATTGAGACAGGTGCTGCATGGCTGTCGTCAGCTCGTGTCGTGAGATGTTGGGTTAAGTCCCGTAACGAGCGCAACCCTTGTCCTTAGTTACCAGCACGTTATGGTGGGCACTCTAAGGAGACTGCCGGTGACAAACCGGAGGAAGGTGGGGATGACGTCAAGTCATCATGGCCCTTACGGCCTGGGCTACACACGTGCTACAATGGTCGGTACAGAGGGTTGCCAAGCCGCGAGGTGGAGCTAATCCCACAAAACCGATCGTAGTCCGGATCGCAGTCTGCAACTCGACTGCGTGAAGTCGGAATCGCTAGTAATCGCGAATCAGAATGTCGCGGTGAATACGTTCCCGGGCCTTGTACACACCGCCCGTCACACCATGGGAGTGGGTTGCACCAGAAGTAGCTAGTCTAACCTTCGGGAGGACGGTTACCACGGTGTGATTCATGACTGGGGTGAAGTCGTAACAAGGTAGCCGTAGGGGAACCTGCGGCTGGATCACCTCCTTAATCGACGACATCAGCTGCTCCATAAGTTCCCACACGAATTGCTTGATTCATTGAAGAAGACGAAAAGAAGCAGCCCGAAATTGGGTCTGTAGCTCAGTTGGTTAGAGCGCACCCCTGATAAGGGTGAGGTCGGCAGTTCGAATCTGCCCAGACCCACCAATTTTGTGTGGGAAACGCCTGTAGAAATACGGGGCCATAGCTCAGCTGGGAGAGCGCCTGCCTTGCACGCAGGAGGTCAACGGTTCGATCCCGTTTGGCTCCACCACTACTGCTTCTGTTTGTATAAAGCTTAGAAATGAGCATTCCATCGTTATGATGGTGAATGTTGATTTCTAGTCTTTGACTAGTTCGTTCTTTAAAAATTTGGGTATGTGATAGAAAGATAGACTGAACGTTACTTTCACTGGTAACGGATCAGGCTAAGGTAAAATTTGTGAGTTCTCTTAGTTGAGAAATTCGAATTTTCGGCGAATGTCGTCTTCACAGTATAACCAGATTGCTTGGGGTTATATGGTCAAGTGAAGAAGCGCATACGGTGGATGCCTTGGCAGTCAGAGGCGATGAAAGACGTGGTAGCCTGCGAAAAGCTTCGGGGAGTCGGCAAACAGACTTTGATCCGGAGATGTCTGAATGGGGGAACCCAGCCATCATAAGATGGTTATCTTACGCTGAATACATAGGCGTAAGAGGCGAACCAGGGGAACTGAAACATCTAAGTACCCTGAGGAAAAGAAATCAACCGAGATTCCCTTAGTAGTGGCGAGCGAACGGGGACTAGCCCTTAAGTGGCTTTGAGATTAGCGGAACGCTCTGGAAAGTGCGGCCATAGTGGGTGATAGCCCTGTACGCGAAAATCTCTTAGTCATGAAATCGAGTAGGACGGAGCACGAGAAACTTTGTCTGAATATGGGGGGACCATCCTCCAAGGCTAAATACTACTGACTGACCGATAGTGAACTAGTACCGTGAGGGAAAGGCGAAAAGAACCCCGGAGAGGGGAGTGAAATAGATCCTGAAACCGTATGCGTACAAGCAGTGGGAGCCCACTTTGTTGGGTGACTGCGTACCTTTTGTATAATGGGTCAGCGACTTATTTTCAGTGGCGAGCTTAACCGAATAGGGGAGGCGTAGCGAAAGCGAGTCTTAATAGGGCGTCTAGTCGCTGGGAATAGACCCGAAACCGGGCGATCTATCCATGGGCAGGTTGAAGGTTGGGTAACACTAACTGGAGGACCGAACCGACTACCGTTGAAAAGTTAGCGGATGACCTGTGGATCGGAGTGAAAGGCTAATCAAGCTCGGAGATAGCTGGTTCTCCTCGAAAGCTATTTAGGTAGCGCCTCATGTATCACTGTAGGGGGTAGAGCACTGTTTCGGCTAGGGGGTCATCCCGACTTACCAAACCGATGCAAACTCCGAATACCTACAAGTGCCGAGCATGGGAGACACACGGCGGGTGCTAACGTCCGTCGTGAAAAGGGAAACAACCCAGACCGTCAGCTAAGGTCCCAAAGTTATGGTTAAGTGGGAAACGATGTGGGAAGGCTTAGACAGCTAGGAGGTTGGCTTAGAAGCAGCCACCCTTTAAAGAAAGCGTAATAGCTCACTAGTCGAGTCGGCCTGCGCGGAAGATGTAACGGGGCTCAAACCATACACCGAAGCTACGGGTATCACCCTCGGGTGATGCGGTAGAGGAGCGTTCTGTAAGCCTGTGAAGGTGAGTTGAGAAGCTTGCTGGAGGTATCAGAAGTGCGAATGCTGACATGAGTAACGACAATGGGTGTGAAAAACACCCACGCCGAAAGACCAAGGTTTCCTGCGCAACGTTAATCGACGCAGGGTTAGTCGGTCCCTAAGGCGAGGCTGAAAAGCGTAGTCGATGGAAAACAGGTTAATATTCCTGTACTTCTGGTTATTGCGATGGAGGGACGGAGAAGGCTAGGCCAGCTTGGCGTTGGTTGTCCAAGTTTAAGGTGGTAGGCTGGAATCTTAGGTAAATCCGGGATTCTAAGGCCGAGAGCTGATGACGAGTTACCCTTTGGGTGACGAAGTGGTTGATGCCATGCTTCCAAGAAAAGCTTCTAAGCTTCAGGTAACCAGGAACCGTACCCCAAACCGACACAGGTGGTTGGGTAGAGAATACCAAGGCGCTTGAGAGAACTCGGGTGAAGGAACTAGGCAAAATGGCACCGTAACTTCGGGAGAAGGTGCGCCGGTGAGGGTGAAGGACTTGCTCCGTAAGCTCATGCCGGTCGAAGATACCAGGCCGCTGCGACTGTTTATTAAAAACACAGCACTCTGCAAACACGAAAGTGGACGTATAGGGTGTGACGCCTGCCCGGTGCCGGAAGGTTAATTGATGGGGTTAGCTAACGCGAAGCTCTTGATCGAAGCCCCGGTAAACGGCGGCCGTAACTATAACGGTCCTAAGGTAGCGAAATTCCTTGTCGGGTAAGTTCCGACCTGCACGAATGGCGTAACGATGGCGGCGCTGTCTCCACCCGAGACTCAGTGAAATTGAAATCGCTGTGAAGATGCAGTGTATCCGCGGCTAGACGGAAAGACCCCGTGAACCTTTACTATAGCTTTGCACTGGACTTTGAATTTGCTTGTGTAGGATAGGTGGGAGGCTTTGAAGCGTGGACGCCAGTCTGCGTGGAGCCAACCTTGAAATACCACCCTGGCAACTTTGAGGTTCTAACTCAGGTCCGTTATCCGGATCGAGGACAGTGTATGGTGGGTAGTTTGACTGGGGCGGTCTCCTCCTAAAGAGTAACGGAGGAGTACGAAGGTGCGCTCAGACCGGTCGGAAATCGGTCGTAGAGTATAAAGGCAAAAGCGCGCTTGACTGCGAGACAGACACGTCGAGCAGGTACGAAAGTAGGTCTTAGTGATCCGGTGGTTCTGTATGGAAGGGCCATCGCTCAACGGATAAAAGGTACTCCGGGGATAACAGGCTGATACCGCCCAAGAGTTCATATCGACGGCGGTGTTTGGCACCTCGATGTCGGCTCATCACATCCTGGGGCTGAAGCCGGTCCCAAGGGTATGGCTGTTCGCCATTTAAAGTGGTACGCGAGCTGGGTTTAGAACGTCGTGAGACAGTTCGGTCCCTATCTGCCGTGGACGTTTGAGATTTGAGAGGGGCTGCTCCTAGTACGAGAGGACCGGAGTGGACGAACCTCTGGTGTTCCGGTTGTCACGCCAGTGGCATTGCCGGGTAGCTATGTTCGGAATAGATAACCGCTGAAAGCATCTAAGCGGGAAACTAGCCTCAAGATGAGATCTCACTGGAACCTTGAGTTCCCTGAAGGGCCGTCGAAGACTACGACGTTGATAGGTTGGGTGTGTAAGCGCTGTGAGGCGTTGAGCTAACCAATACTAATTGCCCGTGAGGCTTGACCATATAACACCCAAGCAATTTGCGTCGAAAGGCCAGATTGCGGTGTGTGAAGACGAAACGAACCGAAAGTTCGATTCTTGCAAACACCGACTTCTATTACATACCCAATTTGCTGAAGCGAGGCCAGCTGGCCACGACTCAGTACCCGAATTTCTTGACGACCATAGAGCATTGGAACCACCTGATCCCATCCCGAACTCAGTAGTGAAACGATGCATCGCCGATGGTAGTGTGGGGTTTCCCCATGTGAGAGTAGGTCATCGTCAAGATTAAATTCCGAAACCCCAATTGCGAAAGCAGTTGGGGTTTTGTTTTGGGCGGTCGAAAAGGTTCTGGCATATCGCCACTGTTCACCCCGACAAATTTGCACAGTTATTTCTGAGCCAGAACACTAGAATAGACGCCTGATCATTTTAGACTTAGAGCCCTATATGTCCGACCCGGTTGATACCCCTCAGGTGTCCGACCTACCTCTGGAGGACCTGGTTGCCTGTCATGAGTGCGACTTGCTGATGCGCAAGCCAGAACTTGCGCACGGTGAAAAGGCCCTGTGCCCGCGCTGTGGTTATGAGATGTACGCCCACCGCTACAATGTCGTCGAGCGCAGCCTGGCCTTGGTGATCGCGGCGCTGTTGCTGTACATCCCGGCGAACTTTCTACCCATCATGCAGCTCAATCTACTCGGGCAGTCTTCTGAAGACACGGTCTGGAGCGGCGTAGTCGCCCTGTTTAATACCGGGATGCAAGGCGTGGCCGTGGTGGTGTTCCTGTGCAGTATGGGCATTCCATTGCTTAAGTTGCTGTGCCAACTGGCGGTCTTGCTCAGCATTCGTTGGAACGTAGGCCGCAACTACGGCCTGTTGCTGTACCGCATTTATCACCATCTGCGCGATTGGGGGATGCTTGAGGTCTACCTGATGGGCGTGCTGGTGGCGATCGTAAAGTTGGCCGACATGGCCGCCCTCAGCGTAGGCCTGGGACTGGCCTGTTTTGTCAGCCTGTTGATGGTCCAGGTGCTGCTGGAGGTAGTCATGTCACCTCATCAGATCTGGCAAGCGTTGTCCGGGGAGGACGAACATGCGGGCGATTGATGCTGGCATTCTGATCTGTACTGAATGTCACGAATTGAACAGGCAAGACCCGGACACCGACGAGCAAACCTGCACCCGTTGCGGCGCGCTGGTTCACGCTCGCCGTCCGAACAGCCTGATGCGCACCTGGGCATTGCTGATTACTGCGGCAATTCTGTACATCCCGGCTAACCTGTTGCCTATCATGACGGTCAACTCCCTGGGGCAGGGCGCGCCGAGCACGATCATGGCCGGCGTGATCGAACTGGTTCAGCACGGTATGTTCCCGATTGCCGCCGTGGTGTTTATTGCCAGTATCCTGGTACCAACCTTCAAGCTGGTAGGCATTGCGCTGTTGCTGTTCTCGGTGCAGCGTCACCAGCCGCTTTCTGCCCGACAACGCATTATCATGTACCGCTTTATCGAATTCATCGGCCGCTGGTCCATGCTGGATATTTTCGTGATCGCTATTCTGGTTGCGGTCGTAAACTTTGGGCGACTTGCCAGTATCGAGGCCAATCTCGGTGCCGTGGCATTCGCCAGTGTGGTGATTTTGACGATGCTTGCTGCAGTAACTTTCGATCCCCGACTGATTTGGGATAACACGGAGTCGGACGACGACCATGACTGATTTGCCAAAGGCTAAAACCCGCCCCGCTTCGAACTGGTCGGCCATATGGGTACTGCCCTTGATCGCCCTGGTGATCGGCGGCTGGCTCGGATGGCGTGCCTACAGCCAGACGGGCATCGAGATCCAGGTTCGCTTTGAGAGCGGCGAAGGCATCCAGGTCAACAAGACAGAAGTGGTCTACAAAGGCATGCCTGTGGGCAAGGTCAAGACCCTGGCCCTGGATGATGAGGGCAGTAATCGCGGGGTGATTGCCACCATCGAGATGAACAAGGATGTCGAGCAGTACCTCAAGGCCAATACGCGCTTCTGGCTGGTCAAGCCAAGCGTCAGCCTGGCTGGCATTACAGGCCTGGAAACCCTGGTCTCGGGCAACTATATCGCTGCCAGCCCTGGCGACGGCGAGCCTACGCGCAAGTTCAAGGCGCTCTCCGAAGAGCCACCTTTATCCGACGCCAAGCCCGGCCTGCACCTGACCGTCAAGGCCGAGCGGCTCGGCTCGCTCGACCGTGGCAGCCCGGTGTTCTACAAACAGATCCAGGTCGGCCAGGTCAAAAGCTACCTGCTGTCCGCCGATCAAAACACCGTCGAGGTGAAGATCTACATCGAGCCAACCTACGCCAGCCTAGTGCGCAAACATACGCGCTTCTGGAATGCCAGCGGCATCAGCATCGACGCCAACCTGTCCGGGGTCAAAGTGCGCAGCGAGTCCCTGGCCAGTATTGTCTCCGGTGGTATCGCCTTCGCCACGCCGGAGAATCGCAAGGACAGCCCGCCCACCGATCCGAGCCTGCCGTTCCGCCTCTACGAAGACTTCGATGCCGCCGCCGCGGGTATCCGCGTCAAGGTCAAGCTCAGTGACTTCGAGGGCCTGCAGGCAGGTCGCACACCGGTGATGTACAAAGGTATCCAGGTCGGCAGCCTCAAGGCTCTGAAGGTGGACTCTGATCTGTCCAGCGCCAGCGCCGACCTGACCCTCGACCCATTGGCCGAGGACTACCTGGTGGAAGGCACCCAGTTCTGGGTGGTCAAGCCGTCCATTTCCCTGGCGGGCATCACTGGCCTGGAAGCGTTGGTAAAGGGTAACTACATTGCCATCCGTCCCGGCGACAAAGGCGCCAGCCCGCAACGCGAGTTTGTCGCGCGGCCCAAGGCGCCACCGCTGGACCTGCGCTCCCCAGGCTTGCACCTGGTCCTGCTCACCGAGAGCCTCGGCTCCCTGGAGGTCGGCAGCCCGATCCTCTACAAGCAGGTCAAGGTCGGTTCGGTACAGAGCTATCAGTTCTCGCGCAAGCGCAAGCAACTGGTGATCGGCGTGCATATCGAGAAGGAATACGAAGGCCTGGTCAACGGCTCGACGCGTTTCTGGAACGCCAGTGGCGTGACCCTTACCGGTGGACTCACCGGCGGCATCCAGGTCAAAAGCGAATCGCTGCAAAGCCTGATGGCCGGTGGTATCGCCTTTGAAACCCCTGAGCCGAATGTGCCGCTGAGAAATCGCATTCCACGTTTCCGCCTGTTTGCCGATCATGAAGCCTCCAGCCAACGCGGCACCCTGATCACCATCAAGGTGGACCGCGCCGATGGCCTGCGCACCGACACGCCAATCCGCTTCAAAGGCCTGGACGTGGGCAAGATTGAAAGCGTCGACCTGAGCGCCGACATGCAGTCGGTGATGCTCAGCGCACGCATCACCGAAGTGCCTGAGCGGATCGCCCGCGCTGGCAGCCAGTTCTGGGTGGTCAAGCCCGAGTTGGGCCTGATGAAAACCGCCAACCTGGAAACCCTGGTCACAGGCCAGTACATCGAAGTTCTGCCACCGGTGAAAAGCACCGGCCCGCAAAAGAACTTCGTGGCCCTGGCCCAGCCGCCAGAGACCAATGTGCAGGAGGCCGGCTTGAGCCTGGTGCTCAGCGCTGCCCGTCGTGGTTCGTTGAAAGTTGGCGTACCGGTCACCTACCGTGAAGTCACCGTGGGCAAGGTCACTGGATACGAGCTGGGCAAGACCGCTGATCGCGTGCTGATCCATGTGCTGATCGAGCCCAAGTACGCACCGTTGGTTCGCAGTGGCAGCCGTTTCTGGAACAGCAGTGGCTTTGGTCTGGACTTCGGTCTGTTCAAAGGCGCGACGGTACGCACCGAGTCCTTGGAAACCCTGATTCAGGGCGGGATCGCCTTTGCCACTCCCGACGGCGAGCGCATGGGCAACCCGGCGCTGCCTGAGCAGACGTTCCCGTTGTTCGACAAGTTTGAAGACGAATGGCTGATCTGGGCGCCGAAGATCCCTCTGGGGAAATAAATCCAGCAGCCACAAAAAAGGCCGCGATCCAAAAGATCGCGGCCTTTTTATTGCTTCACAGGGGCTGGTCAGACCTCATCCAACTCCGGCTCGTCCGCCTGCACATTCACCGTTGCCTTCACCACATCATGGCGACGGATGTACTTCCAGTCCGCCTCATCGATGTAGATCCCGTTCGGCCCGCTGCCGCCTTCCAGGTCGATCGCCACCTGGGCGGAAACCTGCGGCTTCACACTGGCCAGGATCGGCACGAAGCCCAGTTGCAGGCTGGTTTCCAGCAGGGCTGCCTGGTTCTTCTCGTCGATATCCGCTGCCTCATCAAGGTAGTACGGCAGGCGCACACGACCGGCCTGGTCGCGGTCCATCAAGTGCAGCAACAAGTACATGTTGGTCAGCGCCTTGATGGTCATGGTGGTGCCGTTGGACGCGGCACCATCGATGTCGGTGTGAATCACCGGCTGGCCATTGACCTTGGTGATCTCGAACGCCAACTCGAACAGATCCTTGAGCCCCAACTGGTTATGGTTGGCGGCGACCAGGCGCGCCAGGTATTCCTTGGCCTCTTCGTTCTTGTTGTCCTGCTCGGCGCTTTGGCTGAGGTCGAACACCGACAGGGTCTCGCCTTCCTCATACTGACCAGCGCTGTGGATGATCTGGTCGATATGCTTGAGCGCTTCCTTGTTTGGCGCGAGCACAATGCGGAAGCTTTGCAGGTTCGACACCTGGCGCTTGTTGATCTCTCGGTTGAACAGCGCCAACTGGTGCTCAAGGCTGTCGTAGTCGCTGCGGATATTGCGCAGGGTCCGCGCGATATCCGTCACCGCCGCACGGCGTGCCTTGCCCAGGGTCAGGGCTTCGTCGGTACGGTGTGCGTACGCGTTGATCAACAGGTGCAGGCGACGCTCCATATCGTCTTCGCTGTCGAACTTGGCCACGCCCTTGAGGCGCACCTGGGCATACAACGCCTCGATCTGGCCATCGGCGCGCAGCAAACCCTGCCAGCTGTCCTGATAGTCGTTGAGCAGTGGCAGCAGGTTGTCCATGGAGTCGTCGACCGGGTCCATGAACGGTGTGCCGAACGGCAAGTCAGCCGGCAACAACTGGCGACGGCGCAGCGCGTCATCCAAAGTGCGTTGCTTGGCTTCCATATCGCCGATTTGCCGGCCGACCAGCTGCAACTTGGCCGACAGCTGTTGCACGCGTTCGGTAAACGCATCGCTGGAGCGCTTCAACTCGTCCTGCGCGGCTTCCATCTGCGCCAGGTGCTCCAGTTTTTCGCCTTCCTCGGCGCTCAGGGTCTGGCTGCGACGGAAGTCTTCCAGGGCTTTCTGCGCATCCAGTACTTGCTGGTACAGCGCTTCAGTCTGGGTTTTGCTCGCCGCCCGGTCAGACGCTACCGCCTGCTGGGTTTTGAGTTGCTTGAGTTCTTTTTCCAGGCGCTCTTTCTGGTCGCGCAATGCCGCACGATCCGCCAGGGCTTGCAGGGCAGGTGGCTCGATATGCGAGATGTCGATGGACAGCCCCGGCACTTCAAAGCGCTCGCCAGTGAAGCCATCAAGGATCAGCTCCAGGGATTTTACCCACTGGCCGTCTTCATCCAGGGTGATGCCATGTTCGCCCAGCGGCAGGCTGAACAGCGAACTGTTGAACAGGCGCATCAGACGCTCGACGTCTTGCTGTGAGAATTCTTCCCGCAGTTTGGCGTAGCTGTTGTTGTCGGCGTGATCGAGTTGCTGCTTGACCGACTTCAGGCGTTTTTCCAGGTCGCGCAGGCGCTCATCCAGATCCTCGGCGCTGAACTGTCGCGACTGCGCCAGGGCGCCGGCCAGTTCGTCGTGCGCATCCTTGGCCGCCAGCAGTTGCTGCTCCAGGACCTTGACGTCATCCACCAGCGCAAAGCGATGCTTGAGCACCGACAACTCGCCCAACCAGCGCTGGATACCGCTGATTTCCCGCTCCAGGCGCATCAATTCCTGGGTGCCACCGCGCTGATCGTTCTGCAGCGCATCCTGCTCGTTGCGGTAGTGTTCGGCCTGGATTGTCAGCTCTTCCTTGCGCGCACTGGCATAGTCCGACCAGGTGCCCAGCAACGAATCGAGCAACGGCGACAAGCGATGTAGCTTGCCACGCAGGACGTCGCGCTGTTTCACGCCATTGGCCAAGGCTTCGACCAGGGGGCCGGCGGCGACCAGGGAGTTGTAGTCCTGCTCCATGCGCCGCACATCGCGGAAGGCTTCTTCGCACGCGGCGATGTAATCCACGCTGCCAGAGCGCAGGCTGTGCTCGAACGCATCGAGGAACAGCTGCTTGAGCTTGGCCGCAGTGATTTCGCGCATGTGCAGCAGGTTGATAAACAGTGCGCGGAAGGTCTTCAGGCTTTGCTCGCTGGTGGAGCGCAGCGGAATGAGGGTCAGGTCCAGCGGGATCGAAGTATGGCCACCCACCAGCAAACGTCGCAGTTCATCGGGCTTGAGCTCATAGGCTTTCAGGCCTTCGCGCTCAAGGTTGGTGAACAGCTCTTTCTGGCGCAGGCAGGTGTCATTCTTCTGATAGTGGGCCAGGTCCAGCTTGCCGGCGTAGGCAAAGAACTGGTGACCGAAACCGCCGCCCGGGCCGCGGCCGACCACGCCGATTACGTGGGGGCCATGGGGCAGGGACACTTCGACGAGGATGTAGCTGGTGTCGGTGGCAAAGTAGAAGCGTCGCGACTGTTCCAGGGTGTACTTGCCGAAGCTCATGTCCGACATACGCGCCAGGATCGGGAACTGCAAGGCGTTGATCGAAGCCGATTTACCGAGGTTGTTCGCGCCATACACCGACAGCGGCTCTTCCAGTGGGAACAGGCCCAGGCTGTAGCCGGCGGTATTCAATAGGGCGAAGCGGCGAATGCCGTAGCGTTCCTTGCTCATGCATCGGTCTCCTGTTCTTCGGCAATGGCGCGGGCCAGGGCGTCTTCCTCGCTTTGTGTTTCAAACTCGCTGAGGTCCAGCGGGTCATCGGTCTGCAGCAGTTTTTCATCGCTGTCTTCGTCGATGATCACCGGCGCCGGCAACGGCAGCACGCTGTGCACACTGGCCGCCAGGTCGCGGTCGGCCTGGACCGACAGGCACACGTCGAGGAAACGGTGCATTGGCGGCAGGAACCGGTAGACGCCGTTATCTTCACTGGCAAAGCCGAGCTGGGTCATGCGGCGCATGATTTTTTCTTCCAGTTCTTCCTGGGTCTGCACTTCGGCCTGGATAAACAGGTCGCGGTATTTCTCCAGCAAGGAGGGCAACTCATCGCGGCCCAGGCTGCCACCATCCAGCACGGCAATCGGGTCGCGGCCCTGGTCGGCCAGGTGCTCGACGATGATGAAGGTGAACAGTGCCAGGCGCTGTGCGGTCTTGTTCACCTGCGCGGCGGCTACGGCGGTGTCCGGCACGAAGTAGTAGAAACCACGGGTATCGCACACCAGCTCAAAGCCCAGGGCCTTGAACAGCGTGCGGTACTGGTCCTGGAAGTTCGACAGTTGCGCGTACAACTCTGGGTCGCGGCGGCTGACGTGGTAACCCTTGAACAACTCGCGAAAGATCGGCGCCAGTTGGGACAGTTCGGATAGATCAAGATGCATGAGGTGTGCTCGCAGAGTGCTCGGCCGCGTCGCTGGCCGGGAGCAGGGCGAATGAGCGCAGGCTGACCTGGTGCTCGTGAGTATGGTAATCCTGGCGTTCCAGGCGCTCGCGCTTGAAACGCTTCTCCCGCGACAGGCGCGAGAACCAGTACAGCAATTCGTCGGTGGCACCGTCCGGTTCCTGCTCCAGCAGCCAGGTCATCAGGTCCGGCATCGGCAGGGCGTCTTCGCAACGCTCCAGCATCTCCTTGACCGTACGCGGCGCACGCTGGGCTTCGCCCTTGTGGGATTTGTGCGCCTTGGGGAAGCGCGCCGGTTTAGGTTCGAAGTTCGCCAGGGCATACACGTAGGCCTCGACCTGGCTGGCACTGCCCAGGAAGGTACTTTGCGGCCGGGTAAACATCGGCATCGCCGCTTGCGGCACCGCGTCCAGGCCCTTGCGCCGGATTGCCGACAGGGCCAGCGCCGCGCCACGGGTCACCGCGTTGTGCCGGCGTGCTTCTTCACGCAGCGGCAGCAGCAGTTCGCGGGCGTGACGCAAGGTCAACTGGGCGCTGGTCTGCATTTCGAGGATGCGCGCGTGGGTGCGCAGCAACATGTCGTCATCCACCAGGTGGCCCAGGCGCTGCTGCTCGGTGAGCATGCGCAGCAGCACGTTCTCCACCTTGCGTACGCCTTGCTCGAAGGCGCCGTCGGCGTTCACCAGTTGAATCATCGGTTCGACGTACTCATCCCAGGTCGCCAGGACCTCGGCATAGCGCTGGCGCAACGGGATCTGTCGGTCGCTGGTCTTGGCGCGGTCGGCCACGGCAGCGAGGGCCTGTTCG
This sequence comes from Pseudomonas sp. DTU12.1, assembly GCF_009873475.1. Classification (NCBI taxonomy): domain Bacteria; kingdom Pseudomonadati; phylum Pseudomonadota; class Gammaproteobacteria; order Pseudomonadales; family Pseudomonadaceae; genus Pseudomonas; species Pseudomonas sp. DTU12.1. Next base: position 1,138,659 of record NZ_CP045254.1, read on the forward strand.
TCGTTGGCGAGTTTTTTCAGCACGTCACGCACGCGCATGTCCAACAACCGCAGTTGGCGGGCCAGGTCATGGCCGTCGCGGATGTCGAAGGCGTCCTGGATATAGCCGGCCAGGCGCTCGAGATGGCGCAGGTAGGCTTCGATTTCCAGGCACAGGCCTAGCCGGTGCTCCTTGCGAAGATAGGCCAGGAAGTCATGGATCTGCGCATTGAGCTCGAAACGGTTCGGGCTTTTGGCGACAGGCACCAGGATATCCAGGCGAATCCACACGTCCAGCAGGCTGGTGATGTCCTGTGGCGTGCTGTCCAGTTGTTGGGCGGCCAGTTGCGCGCGCAGTTCGCCAAGGCTCAGGGTGCCTTGGTCGAAGTGTTCGCACAGTGGCTCAAGCAGGGCCCAGTGTTCGGCGAGGGCGCGCAAGACGCGCTTGGGTTCGATCATCGGAATGGCCGGCTGGTTGGCGATTAAAAGCGGCGATTGTACTGCATCAGGCGCGGGATTTATCCACAGCCGGTCAGGGCGCCTTCGCGATGGAGGGTCAGGAATGCAGAGAAAAGCATCAACGGTGGGCGATCGTTGCCGAAGGGCGGTAGAATCTGCGCTCTTTAGTTATCCACAAGTGGCCGAGCCTTGCTTATCGAGTCCCGACGTCGCGCTTACTTGACCGCCATGCAGGTGGTCAACTGGCTGCCGCGCACCGAATTGCCCTTTGCCGCCCCGTCGCGGCCCGAACTGCTGCAAGCGCTGGAACCGTTCGAGCCGTTCGCTGCCTCGGGCGAAGAAGCGGCGGCGCCGGTTGCGGTAGTCAAGCCCGCGGCTGAAGCGTCCGTGCGGCCATCGGAGCGGGTCAAGATCGAAGTGCCGCGCCCATCAATGGCGCCCAAGGTCGCCGCAGTGGCCGAAGATGCCCCGGCGTCGGTCGCCAAGGCCCCGGTCGTACCGCCACCGCGTTTTGCCTTGCAACTGCTGCGGGCCGGGCGCTGTTTGTTGTTGGTGGAGTTGCCGACCGGCGAGCGTTTCCAGGCCCGCGATCCTGCCTATCTGCTGCTCAAGGACATGCTGCGCGCCGCCGGCCTGCCCGACAGCCCGCAGATCGTCGGCGAGCCCGTGCGCTGGCCGCTGCTGGTGCGCGGCAATATGGACCAGGGCCCGGACGCCGCGCGTGACTTCGTGCAGGGGTTTGTCTCGGCCCGCCTGGAAGACGAACCCTGCGTATGCCTGTGGCTGATCGGCCTGCCCGCCGTGCGGTTTGCCGGTGAGGCGAATGCCGAGGCCTGGTACCGCGAGCTGCAGGTCGAAGGCCTGGGTTCGGTGTGGGCCTTGCCGGGCCTGGAATTATTAATGGAAGAGCCACAGCGTAAGGCTGATGTCTGGCAAGCCATGCGCCGGCTGATGGCGCGCTGGAAAACAACCGATGAGTGAGGCTTTATCCTTTCGCCCGATGACCGAGGCTGACCTCGACGCGGTGCTTAAAATCGAATACGCGGCGTTCAGCCACCCCTGGACCCGTGGCATCTTTCTCGACGGGCTGGGCAAGTACCAGATCTGGCTGATGTTCGAAGGCGAGCAGCAGGTGGGCCACGGTGTAGTGCAGATCATCCTCGATGAAGCGCATTTGCTGAACATCACCGTCAAACCGGAAAACCAGGGCCGCGGTCTGGGCTTGGCGTTGCTGGAACACCTGATGTCCCGTGCCTATGCCGCCAGCGCCCGGGAATGCTTCCTCGAAGTGCGCGACAGCAATACCGGCGCATTTCGCCTGTATGAACGCTATGGGTTCAACGAAATCGGCCGTCGCCGCGATTACTACCCTGCCGTCGGTGGTCGCGAAGACGCCGTCGTCATGGCCTGCACCCTGGTCGACTAAACACCCAACCCCCCTGTAGGCGCTGGCTTGCCAGCGATAGCGGTATTGAGTTCACCATCGCTATCGCAGCATAGGTATCTACACAACTATCTTCTTGGTGTGTGTGCATATCCGTTGCTGCGGTCACGGCGGCTAATGGTTCCGCCCTGACGGCGGGTCACTTTCGAAGAGCGCGAAAGTAACCAAAGCGCTCTTGCCCCACCACTCGGTGCCTCGCCTAGGCTCGGCATGCCCGCAGTCAGGCATTGCTCCGTGGGCCCGCCGCGATCGGCCATCCATGGCCGTGTCGCGGCTACCCCGGCATCCATGCCGGGGTGCCCACTGCGCAATACCTGCCTGCGGCCATCGTGGTTTGACGGGGCGCACAAGATCAAAAGCCAGATCAAAAACAGAGCAACAGCACCGCCAGAGCGCGCAGTTGCATTCCCCTGTGGGAGCAGGCAAGCCAGCTCCTGCAAGGGCCAGGTGTGTCAGCGGTTGCCGTCTATCGGGTCAATATCGGCCAGCTCAGCCTCATCCAGGCCATTGCCGCCGCCAATCTCATCTTCATCGACGATACTCAGGTCCCAATCGGCCTGTTCGCCTTCACCTTCTTCCCGGGCATCTCGCGCGCCATCTTCATGGATCAGGGTTTCGGGGCTCATATCATCATCCGTGGGCTCGTGATCCGCCGTCGAAGCCCCCGTCATCCCGGCCTCGCGCACCCGTTCGTCGGGCATCAGGTGCTCGCGTTCACCTCGGGGGATCTCATCGCCGATTTCCGCCGTCGGCTCCTCCTCGTCAAAATCCAGCTCGCGCATCGAGCCCATGCGATCTTCGTTGTCATCAATCGGTGCAGGCGTCGGGGCGCCGTACGGACGTCGTGATTGCGTCATGGCCAATCCTCATACTGTGGGGCTTATAGTGTGTGGACAGGCACAGCCTCCCAAAGATTCAAGCTAATTTGCGTGCGGCGTGACCTGGGCGAGCGGTTGTCAGTCACAAAACTGCGCATCATTCCTGAGGCTTTCCCTGATGAACGAACTACAAGACCTGCTTGATAACAACGAACGCTGGGCGGATGCGATCAAACAGGAAGATCCCGAATTCTTCGCCAAGCTCGCCCGCCAGCAGACCCCGGAATACCTGTGGATCGGCTGTTCGGACGCCCGGGTGCCGGCCAACGAGATCGTCGGCATGCTGCCTGGCGACCTGTTTGTGCACCGCAATGTGGCCAACGTGGTGCTGCACACCGACCTTAACTGCCTGTCGGTGATCCAGTACGCGGTGGATGTGCTCAAGGTCAAACATATCCTGGTCACCGGCCACTATGGTTGCGGCGGCGTACGTGCCTCGATGCAGGATCGCCAGTTTGGCCTGATCGACGGTTGGCTGCGCTCGATCCGCGACCTGTACTACGAGAACCGCGAAGTGCTGGCCCAGTTGCCCACCGAAGAAGAACGCGTTGATCGCCTGTGTGAACTCAACGTCATCCAGCAAGTGGCCAACGTCGGTCACACCAGCATTGTGCAGAACGCCTGGCACCGCGGGCAGAGCCTGTCGATCCACGGTTGCATCTACGGCATCAAGGACGGCCGCTGGAAAAGCCTCAACGCCACCATCACCGGGTTCGAGCAACTGCCGCCGCAGTACCGCCTGCGCCCGATTGAGGCGATTTAATAGCGTTTGCGTTGGCGCCACTGTTCCATGAACAGTTGGCCCTGCGGGTTCAGCGGCTCTTTTGCGCCGGTGATCCAGCCGCGGCAGTTACCGGCACCGCAGCGGCAAGCGAACTGGCGGAACAGCACATCTTCGGTGGTGGCGTAATCCATCGTCAGCAGCGTGCCGGGGCGAATGGCCTGGATCGACCATAGCTCCAGTTCGCTGATGTCGAGAAACACATTCGGATCGCACGAATGCAGGAGCAGGCCGCTGAACCACGGGTCGTACAAGTGGATACGTGACGATATCTGCAGCGTGTGCAAGTGCCGTTCGCCCAATGCGTACCCGGAAATCTTCGCAATACGTATACGGCTGTCGAAGGCGACGCGGGTTTTGATGCCGGTTCCGCGACCATTGCGGGTGCTTACGACTTCGAACTGTCGGGGCGAGGGGTAACCTTTTTTGGCCAGCAGGTTGGCGAAGGGATAAATACAGTCGATCGCATCAGCCGGCGCATCTTCCATGACTTGGGTTTTCATAGCATTCCTTGTCGGGCTGCATCGACCTCCTGGTGTTGATATGACTGCCAGTCTTGCAGCAAGTGGGCACGTTCCAAGGTTTACGCAAGTTGCAGCCGATATCTACTGTCAAATCTGACAGTAGATATCGGCTTTTTTTTGCGTAAGCCAAAACGGATAAGCCGGATGCTCAAAGGGCGGGGGCGGGTACAGAGGCTTCTGGCAGCGGGCTTTTCAGGCGCTTGAGCTGCGTCTTGATGGTGGCGGTGGCGCATTTTTCCCTGGCGTGGTCGGCGGACAGTTCGCGAATCGAGGTGTAGAACAGCTCGCAAGTCTGTTCCTTGCGCGTGACCTGCCAGGTATTCATGCAGCCTTTGAGCAACACGTTGGGATCGCTGGCCGGCTTCTGGCCCATGCCGGCCTGCCAGCACGCTGCGCTCAAGTCCTGGCCCATGACTTTCAGGCCGGCGTCGTCGGCCTTCTGTTCATCACCGTCGTAGCTGTCCGGGTTGGCGGCGTACCAGATGTAACTGGGGTGATTGGCCCCCAATACGGCGACGCTACTGCCCTCGGCCGGGCTTATCTGCCCCAGGCCCAATACGCCAAGGGTTTGCCCGTACTGTTGCTGGATCCAACTGCGAACGGGGGCGCCGAAGGCGACCATTGGCAATGAGCCGCTGGGATGCAGGCTCAGCTCCCGGACAATCCGCGTCTGGTACTCGGTGAAATAGCCATACACGCCTTCCAGGTCCTTGCCGGCCGTGGAGGGCGCGGCTATCGGCGCAATGTCGATGATGGTCTGGTACTCCGGGGTCTGGGCCGCCGCTATGCCATTGGCGGTCAGTAATGTGGCCCAACGGTCAGTCGTGGCCGACTCCAGATAGTCCTGGTAATGGGTCAGGGAGTAGTCGGGCGGAAAATGCATCAACTCGATGCTCTTGCGGTTTTCCAAGGCCATGCCCAACGGCAGGAACAGGTACCAGCTAAATTGCCACTTGCCATCATGGTTCAGCCGGTGGGCCCCGTCATAGGCCAGGTCGGCGGTGTCCAACAATGCGGTCAAGGGCTGGCCATACCCATCGGGTACCCCGGTAAAGTGGGCGCGGACCTGGTCCTGCTGGGTTTTCACACTGACCCTGGCCCGACTGTAGCCGTCGCGGTGCAGGCTCTGGGTCAGGTAGTGCTCGACTGTCTGTTCCAGCGTCAGCGGCCGAAAGCAGATCACACTGCAATTATTGGGGTAGGCGAACAATTGCCTGACCCGTTGCACGGTGCCCAGGTCAAGCTCGACATCGGCGTGTACGACCGTGCTCACAGTCAGTGCGACAAAGGTGAAGGACAGCCTGGTCAGTTTAAACATGCGTGTTTCCTTGTCAGCTAAAGCCCGTCTGCGCGGGATGAATGCCCACCCTCACACAGTAGCGGCTGACCGGGAAAATGCGTCGGGAAATGCGTTTTTTTGCGGGGCGCATACAAGCGGCCTGGTGCATGAGGTGCAACTTTTTCCACATTGCTTGCCATGGAGTTGACGCAGCGTCTGCTGCCAGGGAGTGACGCGAGCATGCGAATCCATTCGCGGCACTGCTAGACTGGCCTGATCTTGCATGTCGTCGAGGTGAATCATGAAACCTTCAATAGCCCTTGATCTTAAGAGAGCTGCCGTGCGTGAAGTGGTCGGGCGCTTTCACATTTCTAATCCAAGAGTCTTTGGTTCGGTTTTGCTGGGTACAGATAAAGAGGGCAGCGATCTTGATTTATTGGTCGATGCCCCTCCTGGGACCACACTGTTTGACCTCGGTGGGCTTCAGGACGAGTTGCAGGACCTGTTGGGCGTCAACGTTGATCTGCTGACGCCTGGCGACTTGCCACTGAAGTTTCGTGCACAGGTATTGGCCGAGGCTCGGCCAGTATGACAAAACGTCTTGGAGACTACTTGGGTCACATGCGCCAAGCGTCATCCGACGCGATTATCTTTGTCGAAGGCCTGAGTAAATCGGAGTTCTTTGAGGACAAGCGTACTCAGCAGGCGGTGATCATGAGTTTGATCATCATCGGCGAAGCGTCGACCAAAATAATGGACCAATACCCAGATTTTACGGCAGGTCAGCCACAAGTACCTTGGCGCAGCATGCGCGGGATGCGTAACCGAATCGCACATGGATATTTTGAAATAAACCTTGAGGTGGTATGGGATACCGTTCAGCACGCACTGCCGGCGTTGTTGAACCAATTGTCCGACACTCCAACCTGACCGCACCCGTCGTAACGACAGGTGCGGTTCTCAACGATTAAGGCATCACAGGCGGCATGTACTTCAACGTCGTCCCCAACGCCCACAGCAAAAACAGCACCAACGGCGTGTGCACCAGCAACTGCACAAACGAGAAGCCAATCAGGTCCCGCGCCTTGAGCCCCAGCACACCGAGCAGCGGTAGCATGTAGAACGGGTTGATCAGGTTCGGCAGCGCCTCGGCGGCGTTGTAGATCTGCACGGCCCAGCCCAGGTGATATTGCAGGTCATTGGCCACCTGCATCACATACGGCGCCTCGATGATCCACTTGCCACCGCCCGATGGGATAAAGAACCCCAGTACCGCCGAATACACGCCCATCAGCAGCGCATAGGTGTCGTGTGAAGCGATGGAGGTGAAGAAGGTCGAGATATGGTGGGCCAGGGTCTGGCCATCGCCGCCCTTGACCACGGTCATCAGCGCCGCGATGGAGCCATACAGCGGGAACTGGATCAACACCCCGGTGGTGGTCGGCACCGCGCGGGCCACGGCATCGAGGAAGCTGCGCGGGCGCCAGTGCAGCAAGGCGCCGACCATGATGAACAGGAAGTTATAGGTGTTGAGCCCCGAGATAGCGCTGATCGCAGGTTTGGTCGAGAACTCATGGAACAGCCAGCCGGCAGCCAGCAGCGCCAGCAAAATGGTGAGCAAGGGGCTGTGTTCCAGCCATTCTCCCGGACGGCTTGGTGGCTGTGGCTTGGGCAGGTTGAATGCCGGGTCCACACCGCAGGCCTTGGCGTCACGCGCCGAGTTGGGGCCCGGTGCGGTGACGTAGGCGATGACCAACGACACCACGATCAGCGCCAGCAACAGCACGCCCGATTGCCACAAAAAGATCGTATCGGTGAAGGGAATAGTGCCGGTGATCGCCAGGATCGACGGCGGCAAGCTGGCCGGGTTGGCCTGCAGTTGCGCGGCCGATGACGACAACCCCAGCGCCCACACGGCACCCAGGCCCAGATAGGCCGCCGCGCCGGCAGCGCGATAGTCCATGCGCAAATCCGTGCGGCGGGCCAGCGCCCGCACCAGCAACCCGCCGAACACCAGGGACAGGCCCCAGTTGAGCAGCGAGGCAACCATCGAGATCAACGCCACCCACGCCACGGCCGAGCGGCCGTTTTTCGGGATGCGCGCCAGGCGGTCGATCAACTTCACGGCAGGCGGCGAGCTGGCGACCACATAGCCACCAATCACCACGAAGGCCATTTGCATGGTGAACGGTATCAGGCTCCAGAAACCGTCGCCAAAGGCCTTGGCGGCGTCGGTGGGCGCTGCACCCATGCCCAGCGCGGCCACGGCGACAATGATCACGGCGAGGGCGGCAAATACCCAGGAGTCAGGAAACCAGCGTTCGGCAAAGTTCGAGCAACGCAGGGCAAAGCGGGCGTAGCGGCTTTCTTCGATAGGATCGGCCACGTTATTTACCTCTTGTATTTATTATGGGGCGGATTGCGGGCATCTTGGCCCACGGCCATTTATTTGGGAATGTTGTTATTTTCATGGATCAATGAGTAAACCGAATATATCCGCTGCGATTGCCAGGATCCGGCCCAGCTCATAACCTGCACGCCATTTTGTCTGTCTGCCGAGCTTCTCCATGACTGCCACCGCTTATCCACAGGCGCAGCGCTTTTCCCGCTCCGACTATAAAACCCTGGGCCTGGCCGCCCTGGGCGGTGCCCTGGAAATCTACGACTTCATCATTTTCGTATTTTTCGCCCTGACCCTGAGCCAGTTGTTCTTCCCCCCGGAAATGCCCGAATGGCTGCGCCTGCTGCAGAGTTTCGGAATTTTCGTCACCGGCTACCTGGCGCGGCCGCTGGGCGGCATCCTGATGGCGCACTTCGCCGATCACCTGGGGCGCAAGCGGGTGTTCAGCCTGAGCATCCTGATGATGGCCTTGCCGTGCCTACTGATCGGGATCATGCCGACCTACGCGCAAATCGGCTATTTCGCACCGCTGATCCTACTGGCGCTGCGGGTCTTGCAGGGCGCCGCGGTGGGCGGCGAAGTGCCCAGCGCCTGGGTCTTTGTCGCTGAGCACGCGCCGGCCAACCATCGCGGTTATGCCTTGGGGTTCCTGCAAGCCGGGCTGACCTTCGGTTACCTGCTGGGGGCATTGACGGCGACCTTGCTGGCGCAGATGTTCACCGCTGAACAAATCCTCGATTACGCCTGGCGCTTTCCGTTTCTATTGGGCGGTGTGTTTGGTGTGATCGGTGTCTGGCTACGCCGCTGGCTCAGTGAAACCCCGGTGTTCCTGGCCATGCAGGCGCGCCGCCAGGCCGACGCCGAACTGCCGCTGCGCACGGTGTTGCGCGACCATCGCCAGGCATTGTTGCCGGCCATGTTGCTGACCTGTGTGCTCACCTCGGCGGTGGTGGTGTTGGTGGTAATCACGCCAACCATGATGCAGAAAACCTTCGGCATGAGCCCCAGCCACACCTTCGCCCTGAGTGCATTGGGCATCGTCTTCCTGAATATCGGTTGCGTATTGGCGGGCCTGTTGGTGGATCGCATCGGCGCCTGGCGCGCGGTGCTGGTCTACAGCCTGCTGCTGCCGGTGGGCATCGCCGTGCTTTACGCCAGCCTGATTGCCGGCGGCGTGTGGCTGGGCGCGGCCTATGCCATTGCCGGGTTGAGTTGCGGGGTGGTGGGCGCGGTGCCTTCGGTGATGGTCAGCCTGTTCCCGGCGCCGGTGCGGGTGTCGGGGATTTCGTTTACCTACAACATTGCCTACGCGCTGTGGGCGAGTACCACGCCGTTGATGCTGATTGCATTGATGCCCACCAGCCCATGGATTTGCGTTTTTTATTGCATGGCGATGGGCGCGGTCGGCGTGGCCAGTGCCGTGCGGTTTGCCAATCGACCGGTTTTTTAAAGCCACTGCCTTACAAATGTGGGAGCGGGCTTGCTCGCGAAAGCGGTGTGTCAGTCGGCACATGCATCAACTGACAGGCTGCTTTCGCGAGCAAGCCCGCTCCCACAGGGGCAGTCCATAACGAAGGCCAGGGTTTAGCCAGGAATCGCTCGCGCACGGACCGCTACTCGCGCTCTTCCAGCACGTAGCCCACCCCGCGCAGGGTGTGGATCAACTTGCGCTCGAACGGGTCGTCGATCTTTGCGCGCAGGCGGCGGATCGAGACTTCGACCACGTTGGTGTCGCAATCGAAGTTCATGTCCCACACAAACGAGATGATTTGCGTACGTGACAGCACCACGCCGCTCTGGCGCATCAGCAGGTGCAGCAGGGCGAACTCCTTGGTGGTCAGGTCAATGCGCTGGCTGCCGCGAAAGGCCCGGTGGCGACCCTGGTCCAGTTCCAGGTCGCCCACCCGCAGCACGTCCGGTACCGCCGCCTCGACGCTGCGGCGCATCAGAGTGCGGACCCTGGCCAGCAGTTCGGGAAACTCGAAAGGCTTGACCAGGTAGTCGTCGGCGCCCAGTTCCAGGCCTTTGATTTTGTCGGCCAGGCGGCCGTGGGCGGTCAGCATCATGATCCGCGTGTTGCTGGTCTGGCGGATCCGCTGCAACACATCCCAACCGTCCATCAGCGGTAGGTTCACATCCAGAATCACCAGGTCATAGGCGTGTTGCCGCGCCAGGTGCACGCCGTCCGCGCCACTGGCTGCGCAGTCGACCACATAGCCACTCTCGCTCAGTCCCTGGTGCAAGTACTCGGCCGTTTTCAGTTCATCTTCGATAACCAGGATTCGCATGTCGAGGGTGCCTCGGTGCAAGGGGAAGTCGCTGAAATTGCCGCGAAGGTTAAAGCAAAAGCCCGGGCCAGAGCCTTTGCTAACGGATTTGTAATGTTCTGGCCACCCCCCTGATAAGTAGCGAAAGTTACATTGCCCCTGCTTGGATTTGTCCGCCAACTCATGGGTGTGGAACGCTTGTTATGCCAATGTTTTCAAGAACAATTGTGTGCTCCGTAGTGGGGTTATTGGCGATGGCCCAAGTGGCAAGCGCCCAGACCCTGACCCTCGAATCGGCCCTGCAAAGTGCGTTTGCCGGCAACCCGGACCTGGCCGCTGCGCAATGGGAAATCGACATCGCCCAGGGCGGTCGCCAGCAGGCCGGGCTGATCCCCAACCCGGTGGCCTCCTGGGATGCCGAAGACACCCGCCGCAGCACCCGCACCACCACCGTCAAGCTGAGCCAGACCCTGGAGCTGGGCGGCAAGCGCGGGGCGCGCATCGAGGTGGCCTCGCGGGCCCAAGAGGCGGCCGCCCAGGAACTGGAACAGCGGCGCAACCTGCTGCGAGCCGAGGTCATCGATGGCTTTTATGGTGCGCTGTGGGCCCAGGAGCGCCTGGAACTGGCCCAGCGTTCAATGGCGCTGGCCGAGCGCGGCCTGGTGATTGCCAATGGCCGGGTCACGGCGGGCAAGGCGTCGCCGGTCGAAGCCACCCGCGCCCAGGTAGAGGTCTCGCAAATCCGCCTGGAGCGCAGCCGCGCCGAGATCGGCGTAAGTGATGCCTACCGCCGCCTGGCGGCCATCACTGGCAGCTCCACCATCGGTTTTGAACGTGTCGAGGCAGGTGCCGTGAATACGCCGGCGCTGCCTTCGGCCACCCAACTGCTGGCGCGCCTGGAGAGCACCGCCGAACTGCGCTTGGCGCAGCTGCAAATCCAGCAACGGGACGCCGGCCTGGGCCTGGAGAAGGCCCAGCGGATTCCCGACCTGGATGTCTCCATCGGCAGCCAGTATGACGCCAGCGTCCGCGAGCGGGTGAATCTGGTGGGCGTCTCGATGCCGATCCCGCTATTCAATCGTAACCAGGGCAATGTGCTGGCGGCCAGCCGCCGAGCCGATCAGGCGCGGGACCTGCGCAACGCCACCGAGCTGCGCCTGCGCACCGAAACCCGCCAGGCCCTGGACCTGTGGGCAACCGCCAACAGTGAGGTGCGCGCTTTCAACCAAGTGATCCTGCCCGCCGCCCAAAGCGCGGTGGACAGTGCCACCCGTGGCTTTGAGATGGGCAAGTTCAACTTCCTCGATGTGCTCGACGCCCAGCGCACCTTGATCGCCGCCCGCACCCAATACCTCGCCGCACTCGCCCAGGCCACCGATGCCTGGGTGCGCATCGAACGGATTTACGGCGACCTCGCCCGCATTTGATCTTTCAGGAGTTCCCCATGAACAAACAACAAGGCCTGGCTTTGGCTGTTGCAGCGGCTATTGCCCTCGCGGCGATGGTGTTTTGGCCGGCCACCAGCGTGGCGCCCCAGGCACCGGTGGCGAGCGTCAAAGCGCCGGAGGCAGAAGAGGAAGAGGGCGTGCTGGTGCTCAATGAGCAGCAGATCCAGGCCGCCGGCATTCAACTGGCCAAGGCCCAGCCCCGACAAATCAGCACTCTGCTTTCGTTGCCGGGCGAGGTGCGATTCGACGAAGACCGCACCTCCCATATCGTGCCCCGTGCGGCGGGGGTGGTGGAGTCGGTGAAGGTCAACCTTGGGCAGAAGGTCAAGCAAGGCGAGCTGTTGGCGGTGATCGCCAGCCAGCAGATTTCGGATCAGCGCAGCGAGTTGGCGGCCAGCCAACGCCGGGTCGAACTGGCCCGCACCACCTTCCAGCGCGAGCGCCAGTTATGGCAGGACAAGATCTCCGCCGAACAGGATTACCTGCTGGCCCGCCAGAGCCTGCAAGAAGCCGAAATTGCCCTGAACAACGCGCGGCAAAAGATGAACGCCCTGAGTGGCAGCGCGGTCCTGGTCGGCGGCAATCGCTACGAACTGCGTGCGCCGTTTGCCGGAGTGGTGGTGGAAAAACACCTGGGCGTCGGCGAAGTGGTGAGTGAGACCAGCGCCGCTTTCACCCTGTCGGACCTGTCCCAGGTGTGGGTCACGTTTGGTGTGTTCCCCAAGGATCTGAACAAGGTCCAGGTCGGTCGGCCGGTGAAGGTCAGCTCGGCGGAAATGGGTACCGACGTGATGGGCACCGTGGCCTATGTCGGCAACTTGCTGGGCGAGCAGACGCGTACCGCCACGGTGCGGGTCAGCGTGGCCAACCCCGACGACTCGTGGCGCCCCGGCCTGTTTGTCGCGGTGCAGGTGGCCACGGATAGCTATCCGGCGCCGGTCACTGTGCCGGTGGAGGCGATCCAGACCGTGGAAGACAAACCCTCGCTGTTTGTGCGCACCGCCGAAGGCTTCGTCACCCGCCACGTTGAACTGGGTGTCAGTGAAAACGGCTTTGTCGAGGTGCGCCAGGGCCTGGAGGCTGGCGCCGAGGTGGCGACCGTTGGCAGCTTCGTCCTCAAGTCCGAACTGGGCAAGGCTTCGGCCGAGCACGCCCATTGATCCTGCGAGTGATTCCCCATGTTTGAACGTCTGATTCAATTTGCCATCGAGCAGCGCATCATCGTGTTGCTGGCGGTGTTGTTGATGGCCGGTGTCGGCATCGCCAGCTACCAGAAACTGCCGATCGACGCGGTACCGGACATCACCAACGTCCAGGTGCAGATCAACTCGGCGGCGCCCGGCTTTTCACCGCTGGAAACCGAACAGCGCATCACCTTTCCCATCGAAACCGCCATGGCCGGTTTGCCGGGCTTGCAGCAGACCCGTTCGCTGTCGCGTTCGGGGCTGTCCCAGGTCACGGTGATCTTCAAGGATGGCACCGATCTGTTCTTCGCCCGGCAACTGGTCAACGAGCGTTTGCAGGTGGCCCGCGAACAATTGCCGGACGGTATTGAAACAGCGATGGGGCCGATTTCCACTGGCCTTGGGGAAATCTTCCTGTGGACCGTGGAGGCCGAGGAGGGGGCGCGCAAGGAAGACGGCTCGGCCTACACGCCGACGGACCTGCGGGTGATCCAGGACTGGATCATCAAACCGCAGTTGCGCAACGTGCCTGGCGTGGCCGAGATCAACACCATTGGCGGCTTCGCCAAGGAATACCAGATCGCCCCGGACCCCAAGCGCCTGGCCGCCTACAACCTGACCTTGAGCGACCTGGTGACGGCGCTTGAACGCAACAACGCCAACGTCGGCGCCGGTTACATCGAGCGCAGCGGCGAGCAATTGCTGATCCGCGCGCCGGGACAGGTGGCGTCCATCGATGACATCGCCAACATCGTGATCAACACCGTCGACGGCACGCCGATCCGCGTGCGCAATGTGGCCCAGGTCGATATCGGTCGCGAGTTGCGCACCGGCGCAGCCACCGAAAATGGCCGTGAAGTGGTACTCGGCACGGTGTTCATGTTGATCGGCGAAAACAGCCGCAGCGTGTCCCGGGCGGTGGCGAAAAAACTCGAAGAGATCAACCGTTCGCTGCCCGAAGGCGTGGTCGCGGTCACGGTCTATGACCGCACCAACCTGGTGGAAAAAGCCATCGCCACCGTGAAGAAAAACCTCTTCGAAGGTGCGCTGCTGGTCATCGTGATTCTGTTCCTGTTCCTGGGCAACATCCGCGCGGCGTTGATCACCGCGATGGTGATCCCGCTGGCCATGTTGTTCACCTTTACCGGGATGTTCACTAACAAGGTCAGCGCCAACCTGATGAGCCTGGGGGCGTTGGATTTCGGGATTATCGTCGATGGCGCGGTAGTGATCGTCGAGAACGCCATCCGCCGCCTGGCCCATGCGCAGCAACGCCACGGCCGCCTGCTGACCCGCAGTGAGCGCCTGCACGAAGTGTTCGCCGCTGCCAAAGAAGCGCGCCGCGCGCTGATCTTCGGGCAACTGATCATCATGGTGGTGTACCTGCCGATCTTCGCCCTGACCGGGGTGGCCGGGAAAATGTTCCATCCCATGGCGTTCACCGTGGTCATGGCCTTGCTGGGCGCGATGATTCTGTCGGTGACTTTCGTCCCGGCGGCGATTGCGCTGTTCGTCACCGGCAAGGTCAAGGAGGACGAAAACTGGGTGATGCGCAACGCGCGCCGTGGTTATGCGCCGGTGCTGGATTGGGTGATGGCGCACCGTAGCTGGGCGTTCGGCCTGGCGCTGTTGACCATCGTGATGTCTGGCGCCGTGGCCAGCCGCATGGGCAGCGAATTTATCCCCAGCCTCAGTGAAGGTGACTTCGCCCTGCAAGCCTTGCGCGTTCCGGGCACCAGCCTCACGCAATCGGTGCAGATGCAGCAGCAACTGGAAAAAACCTTGATGGCGCAGGTGCCGGAAATCCAGCGGGTATTTGCCCGTACTGGCACTGCAGAAATTGCCTCCGACCCGATGCCGCCGAATATTTCCGACGCCTACTTGATGCTCAAGCCCAGGGAGCAGTGGCCGGATCCGAAAAAGTCCCGCGAAGCGCTGATCGCCGATATCCAGCGCGCCAGTGCGATTGTGCCGGGCAGCCAGTACGAGTTGTCGCAGCCAATCCAACTGCGTTTCAACGAGCTGATTTCCGGGGTGCGCAGTGACGTGGCGGTGAAAGTATTTGGCGATGATCGGGATGTGCTGAACAACACTGCCGGGGAAATTGCCGAAACCTTGCGCAAGCTTGATGGCGCCTCGGAACTGAAGGTGGAACAGACCTCCGGCTTGCCGGTGCTGACCATCAACATCGACCGAGACAAGGCCGCGCGCTTTGGCCTGAATGTGGGTGATGTGCAAGACACCATCGCCGTCGCCGTGGGCGGGCGCCAGGCCGGCACGATGTACGAAGGCGACCGGCGTTTTGACATGGTGGTGCGTTTGTCGGAAACCCTGCGCACCGATATCGAAGGCTTGTCGCGGCTACTGATCCCGATCCCCGCGCTGGCCGGCAATACCACGGGGCAACTGAGCTTTATCGCCCTGTCGCAAGTGGCCAGCCTGGACCTGGTGTTGGGCCCGAACCAGATCAGCCGCGAAAACGGCAAGCGGCTGGTGATTGTCAGCGCCAACGTGCGCGGGCGGGACATCGGCTCGTTTGTCGCCGAGGCCGAACGGGTGATGGCAGAGCAGGTGAAGATCCCCGCCGGCTACTGGACAACCTGGGGCGGCCAGTTCGAACAGCTCAAGGAAGCCTCCGAGCGCTTGCAGATCGTGGTCCCGGTGGCGTTGCTGCTGGTGTTCGGCTTGTTGTTCATGATGTTCAACAACCTCAAGGATGGGCTGCTGGTATTCACCGGCATTCCCTTTGCGTTGACCGGTGGGATCATGGCGCTGTGGTTGCGCGATATTCCGTTGTCGATTTCTGCCGGGGTGGGGTTTATCGCGTTGTCGGGGGTGGCGGTGCTCAATGGCCTGGTGATGATTGCGTTTATCCGCAACCTGCGTGAGGAGGGGCGTTCGTTGTCGGTGGCGATCAACGAAGGAGCCTTGACCCGCTTGCGCCCGGTGTTGATGACGGCGTTGGTGGCGTCCCTCGGCTTTATCCCCATGGCCCTGGCCACCGGCACCGGCGCTGAAGTACAGCGGCCGCTGGCGACGGTGGTGATTGGCGGGATTATCTCGTCGACCTTGTTGACCTTGCTGGTACTGCCAGCGCTTTACCACTGGGCCCATCGGCGCGATGAAGAGCCGGTAGCGTCCTGACCTCACGCTGGACGGGCTTACGGTGGAGCGGGGGCTTGTTGTGGAGAGGGGGACTTATTGTGAAGGGGAGACTTATTGTGGAGAGAGGGCTTGTTGTGGAGAGGGGGCTTGTTGTGGAGAGGGGGCTTGTCCCCCGTTGGGTGGCGAAGCCGCCCTAAAACCTGCTTGCTCGGTGTGCCTGGCGAAACTGGGGTGGGTTTGTTGGGGCTGCTGCGCAGCCCAGCGCGGGGCAAGCCCGCTCGCCACAGTAGGGTGGTTGGGGCGGGAAATGTGGAGGGGGGACTCGTTGTGGAGGGGGGACTTATTGTGGAGAGGGGGCTTGTCCCCCGTTGGGTGGCGAAGCCGCCCTAAAACCTGCTTGCGCGGTGTGCCTGGCGAAACTGGGGTGGCTTGTTGGGGCTGCTGCGCAGCCCAGCGCGGGGCAAGCCCGCTCGCCACAGTGGGGTGGCTGGCGCGGGAAATGTGGAGAGGGGACTTGTTGTGGAGAGGTGGCTTGTTGTGGAGAGGGGGCTTGAACCCCGTTGGGTGGCGAAGCCGCCCTAAAACCTGCTTGCTCGGTGTGCCTGGGGTAAGTGGGGTGGGTTTGTTGGGGCTGCTGCGCAGCCCAGCGCGGGGCAAGCCCGCTCGCCACAGTGGGGTGGTTGCTGCGGGAAATGTGGAGGGGGGACTTATTGTGGAGAGAGGGCTTGTTGTGGAGAGGGGGCTTGTCCCCCGTTGGGTGGCGAAGCCGCCCTAAAACCTGCTTGCTCGGTGTGTCAGGGGTAACTGGGGTGGCTTGTTGGGGCTGCTGCGCAGCCCAGCGCGGGGCAAGCCCGCTCGCCACGACAAGGCCGCTCGCCACGACAAGACCGTTCTCCACGACGAACCTGCTTGCCATAGCAAGCCCGTTTGCGGCAATAAGACTGCTGAGTGCGGTAAGGGAGTCGGTAGCTACGGGACTTGCGGGGTGGCGGACAGGGTGGGGAATATCAGCCGGAACTGGGTCACGTCGCCCGGCACGCAGTTGGCCTCGGCCTGGCCCTGGTGCAGGCTCATGATCGAGCGCACGATCGCCAGCCCCAGCCCGGTGCCGCCTTCGGTGCGGGCGCGGCTGTTGTCGGCGCGGTAAAAACGCTCGAACAGGTGCGGCAGGTGTTGCGCTTCAATTCCCGTGCCCGGGTTGCTGACGGTCAGCGATACACGCTGGTGGTGGGTGTCGACCTGCAATGAAATTCTAGAGCCGTGCGGGCTATGGCGGATTGCGTTGGACAGCAGGTTGGAAATGGCCCGTTGAATCATCAGCCGATCACCCAGGACCCAGGCGTCGCCCGCCTGGCTCAGCTTCAACGCTTTGTCTTCGGCGCTCAACGCAAACAGCTCCATGACCCGTAGCGCTTCATCGCGCAGGTTCACTGCGGTAAACGAAGCCCGCGCCGCCGGATGGCTGACCTGGGCCAGAAACAGCATGTCGGCGACGATCCGCGCCAAGCGGTCCAGTTCTTCGGTGCTGGATTCCAGAGCCGATTTGTACTCGTCGGGCGCCCGGGCACGGGACAAGGTCACCTGGGCCTTGCCCATCAGGTTGGTCAAGGGCGCGCGCAGTTCGTGGGCCAGGTCGTCGGAAAATTGCGACAACTGCTGCACACCGGCATCCAGCCGATCGAGCATTACATTGATGCCCCGCGCCAGTTCGTTGAGTTCCCTGGGCAGGTTGTCGACGGCCAGGCGATGGCTCAGGTCCTGGGTAGTGACTTTGGCGGCGACGCGGCTGAATTGCTGCAACGGCGCGAGCCCGCGCTGCACCAGCCACCACGCACCCATGCCAATCAGGATCAACAACAGCGGCAGGGCGATGACCGTGGATTGCAGGTAGGCACTGAGCAGTGCCTGATCGTCGGAACGATCCAGGGACAGCAACACCCGCACGTTCTCCCCGGTGTGCAGGCGCATCAGGCTCGATGCGCTGAGGATCTGGTTATCACGGCCATCGGTCCAGTTCAGAAACCCCAGGGTTTGCCTCGCAGCAAAGTCCAGCAGCAAGGGCTCCTGGGGCCGGGCACCGACGCTCAGCAACACCGCATTGGCGGGCGCGGGGCCGATGATGGTCAGGTAGAAGTTGTCATGGCCCATCACCAGGTCCAGCAGTGAATGGGGCCGGGCACTGATGTCGCGGGTGTTGAGGTCTTGCAGCAGGCTGTGCTGGATCTGCTCCATCTTGCTTTCCAGGCCCTTGCGCGCGAGGTTTTCCAGCTCATGGGTGAGGGCCAGGTACGCCAGGCTCGCCAGCAACAGCACCAGGCCGGCGCCCATCAGGCTGACGGTGAGCCCCAGGCGCATGGATAGACTGCCGGTTCTCATTGGCGTGTTTCCAGTACGTAGCCCACGCCACGAATGGTGTGGATCAACTTGACCTCGCTCTGGTCATCGACCTTGGCCCGCAGCCGGCTGATCGAGACCTCTACCACATTGGTGTCGCAGTCGAAGTTCATGTCCCAGACCAGCGAGATAATCTGTGTGCGCGTCAGCACCTCGCCACTCTGGCGCATCAATACCTGCAACAGCGCAAACTCCTTGGTGGTCAGGTCAATGCGCCGCGTACCCCGGTATGCCCGGTGGCGACGTGGGTCCAGCTCCAGGTCGGCGACGCGCAATATTTCCGGCAACGCAATCGGCTCACTGCGCCGCAGCAACGAGCGCACCCTGGCCAGCAACTCGGGAAATTCGAAAGGCTTTACCAGATAGTCATCGGCGCCCATGTCCAGGCCTTTGATCTTATCGGCCAGGCGGCCACGGGCGGTGAGCATCATCACCCGCAAGGTGTTGTCGCGGCGCAACTGTTGCAGCACCTGCCAGCCGTCCTGGCCGGGCAGGTTGACGTCGAGGATCACCAGTTCATAGCGGTGCTGGCCGGCCAGGTGCAGGCCGTCGATGCCGCTGGCGGCGCAATCGACGACATAACCACTCTCACTCAAGCCTTGATGCAAGTAGTCGGCAGTTTTTGGCTCGTCCTCAACAACAAGGATACGCATGCAGATTGACCTCTTACTGATAAGCGAATAGGCGAAGGGAGCTACACGGGATAACGGCTGTAGTCCACAAAGTAGGAAAATTCTGAGCCTTGAAGTAGCTTCAGGGTCAAGGGCGGCGTTGGATGGCATCGAGCGGGCAAAAAAAAGCGCCCGTGAGGGCGCTAAAAATTCATCTCCTTCCAAAGGAGCTCCACAAAAAAAGCTTCAAGAGATGAATGTGCTCGGGGGGCGCCGCTCAGATGGCCGTGGGGGCCGATGTATCCGAGGGCGCTGGATTTTGCTCGGCCACGGCTTGGCTGCCGTGGATCTGTTGCTGCTGCTGGCGAAACTCGGCCAGCCACTGGCGGGAGCGATCACCGCCGTCATCGGCCAGGGCTGCGGTGGAGGCAGCACTGATTAAAACGCTGAATAAAATGTGCAGTGGCTTCATTAACTTTCTCCGCAAAAGACCCGTGCCGTTAGTTCGCGGTCGGTCGAGGCAGGCAGTATATGAAGGGCAACTTAACGAGAACGTGAGGCGCATATTACAGTTCTGACAGGCTGCAAATTGTGAAGAAGTGCTAGTCAACGGCAAGTGAATGTAAGCACTTGCCGTTGAGTGTTATCAGAGGATGGCCAGCGGGTATTCCATGATCAGTCGCAATTCTTCCAGGTCCGATTCAAAGGCGCTGGAGCGTACCGTCGCCTGGCGAATGCGTATCGACAGGTCTTTCAGGCTGCCGCCCTGGAACACGTACTTGGCCTCGATATCGCGCTCCCAGCGGCGCTGGTCGGTGAGTGGGTCACCCAAGGCGTCGCGACGCATATACACCGAGTTGGCGTTGCTGTAGTCAGCGCCGGTGCCCTTGCCATAGCGGGTCATGAACGACAGGCCGGGGATGCCCAGGGTCTGCATGTCCAGGTCATACCGCAAGGCCCACGAACGTTCCTTGGGCGAGTTGAAGTCGCTGTATTGGATCGAATTGTCGAGGAAGATCGAGTCGGACTGGCGCAGGTAATCGAAGTCATCGTTGCCGTTGTTGCGCTGGTGGGACAGCGCCAGGCGATGGGCGCCGACCTTCACCCCAAGCTTGGCACTCCAGATATTGTTGTTGAGCTCGCCCAGCAACCGCTTACCCTCGTCCTGGGCGTTGTAATAGTTGAAACCGGCAAACATCGCCACCTCGTCCGTCAGCGGATAATTGACCGCTGTACCGAAGTAGTACTGATCCCACGCGTCCTTGAGGCGGCTGCTGTAGAGGCTCAGGCTCCAATGCTGATTGGCCTGGTAGTCGCCGCCGAAGTAACCGACCCAGGGCGCGTTCACATTGCCTGCGTAAAACGTCGCAAAACCCTCACGCATGCCGCTTTGGGTTGGCTGGCTCATGGCGTGCAAGCGTCCACCTTGCAAGGTCAGGCCTTCCAGGCTGGTGTTTTCCAGGGTCACACCACGAAAGCTTTCCGGCAGCAGGCGTGAGTCGCCGTAGTGCACCACCGGGGTTTGCGGGAAGACGTCGCCGACTTTGACCACCGTGTCCAGCAAACGCATTTTTACTGCACCGCCGAGCTTGCTGTAGTCGTCTTCGGGACGGTTGTCGCTGTCTACCGGCAACATGTCGAATGAACCCCGGCCGCCGCTGCGCCCGGTGCCGGAATCGAGCTTGAGGCCATACATCGCAAACGCATCCAGACCGAACCCCACGGTGCCCTGGGTGAACCCGGATTCGAACTTGCCGATCAGGCCCTGGGCCCAGGCTTCTGAATAGCCGTTTCCGGTCGGGCTTGACTGGCCTTTGCGGTCATCGCGATTGAAGTAAAAGTTGCGCGCCAGTACGTTCAGCGTACTGCCTTCGATAAACCCCTCGGGTTTATCTTCTGCGGCCATGCCCGCCAGCGGTGTTGCGCTGGCCAGTGCTGCGATGATGGAAAGGGAAAGTGTGCGGTTAGTACGCATGTATCGCTCCTCGGTGTTGGCAGCTATGAGCTTTTTAGTCGCCTGGGGCGTTCTTATTGGAGAGCTATCCCTGATGCGGGGAGCCCGGCTCATAGTTGCAAACAGCGGATAACGCCGAGGTGGCCTGCACATTACAATTTTGCCAGTTCAACGGTTTATGACGGATACGTAATCCGCCCGTGAAGCTCCTGACAGGAAGCGTTAGTTACCCTCGATCCTGAACTTTCAACGACTTGAAATCAGACGAGGACACTTTAATGAAGCATTTGACACGAGCCCTGGGCGTGGTGGTTTTTTCTCTGTCCATGGGGGCGATGGCCGAAGGTGGCGGGGACCGCGCCATGGCGCAGTTGATGCAAAAAAACCAGGAGGCCATGGCGCGCTATGCCACCGCGCAGGGCAAGCCGGTGCCTGAAGTGCAGGCTTATCGCTACGGGATGAAGCTGGATATCGCGCGGGTGGTGAATGTCACGCCGCCGGTGCGAACCTGCAAGGTGGTGCCCTCGCGCATGACCTATGAAGATTCCAGCGGTCAGCTCAAGACCCTTGAGTATCAGGTCTTGGGCTTGTGCCGTAATAACGGAAGTTGAGGCACTGAAAAAATAATTGTATCAGGGGGCTCAAGCCCTCTTCAGAAAACGCCGGCAGCGCCGATGGTTAGACAATCCACTATGACTGCCCTCCGGTGTTCCCCATGTTCAATACCCGCTTGAAGCAGGAGCTGTCCGCTCTTCGCGAAGAACTGTCCAGCCTGCAGCAGGTCAAGGAAAGCCTGGAGAGCGAGATGCTGGCATTGAGCCTCGACCCTGAGGGCCGGATCGAGTCGGTCAATCAGAACTTCCTCGACGAAATGTTCTACAAGTCCAGCGACCTGCTGGGCCATGCCATCCATGGGTTTGTGCCGGAGCATGTGAAGCGCGACGAATTCCAGCAGCGCTTTGCCAACGCCTTGAGCCGTGGCGAACACTTTGCCGGCACCGTGCGCCTGCTGCGCGGCAATGGCAAGGAAGCGTGGTTGCGCTCCATCGTGCAGCCGGTGCGGAGCGCGGACGGGCGCATCAAGCGGTTTTCGGTGTACTCCAGCGACCTGACCCGCACCATTGAGGCGTCCCGTGAGCATGAAAACCTGATCACCGCGCTGGTGCGCTCCACGGCGGTGATCGAGTTCGACCTCAATGGCAATGTGCTAGGCGCCAACGAGCGTTTCCTGCAGGGCATGGGTTACAGCCTGGCGCAGATCCAGGGCAAACATCACCGTATGTTCTGTGAGCCCCAGGATTACAACAGCGCTGACTACCAGGCCTTCTGGAAACGCTTGAACAGCGGTGAGTTTGTCGCCGGCCGCTTCAAGCGCGTGGATGCCCATGGCCGCGAAGTCTGGCTGGAAGCCTCCTATAACCCGGTGCTGGACGCCAACGACCGGCTGTACAAAGTGGTCAAGTTCGCCACGGTAATCACCGACCAGATCAATCAGGAACGCGCGGTGGCCGAGGCCGCCAACATTGCCTACAGCACCTCATTGCACACCGACAGCAGTGCCCAGCGCGGTACCGCTGTGGTCACCCAGGCGGTGGAGGTGATGCGCGACTTGGCCAAGCACATGGAACAGGCCGGCGAGGGCATCGAGGCGCTCAACGCCCAGTCCCAGGTGATTGGCACTATCGTCAAGACCATCAGCGGGATTGCCGAGCAGACCAACCTGCTGGCGCTCAACGCCGCGATTGAAGCGGCCCGTGCCGGCGAGCAGGGTCGCGGGTTTGCGGTGGTGGCCGATGAAGTGCGCCAGTTGGCCTCGCGTACCAGCAAAGCCACGGAAGAAATCGTCGGCGTGGTGCGCCAGAACCAGGACATGGCCCGCGATGCCGTGGCGCTGATGACCGATGGCCGGTTGCAGGCCGAGCAGGGTTTGTCGCTGGCGGCAGAGGCGGGCACGGTGATCGTCGAGATCCAGGACGGCGCGCAGAAAGTGGTCAGTGCGGTGGGCCAGTTTGCCAACCAGTTGTCCACCTAGACTCAAGGCCGGCCAATCAGGGGGCATGAACCTCGAACAGCAGCAGGTCGAACCATTGTCCATCGAGCAGGAACGCCTTGCGTGAATGCCCGTACTGGGTAAAACCGTTGCGCTGCAACACCCGCAGCGAGCCCGGGTTCTGCGGGCGTACGGTGGCTTCGATGCGCTTGAGGGCATGCTCGCCAAAGGCTTTTTGCAGGCCCAGCGCCACGGCCTGTCGTGCCAGGCCACGCCCGGTGAACTGGGCCCCCATGCGGTAGCCCAGGGACGCCGAGTGATAGTAGCGGCGGCGCACTTGGGTAAAGTTGATCCGCCCCACCAGCACGCCGTTTTCGCGGATCAGATACTGATAGGCGCGGTCTTCGCTGGCCTCCAGCAGTGCGCTCTCGATGGCGCGCTGTACGCCTTCGACGCTGTAGTACGCTTCGGGGCGGGCATTGATCCAACTTTCGAAAAAGTCCCGATTGGCCAGCTCGAACGCCAGTAATTCGTTCACGTCATCCCATTGTGGGGGCGTCAATGTCAGGTTCATCCCTGGAAAACCTCTTGGTGGTGGCCGCGCATTCTTTCTTCTCACAATCGGGCCGCTGGATTCAAGCGCTGCCTACCATTGCGCCTGTGCCAATGCGTCGGCAAAGGCGATCAGCTTCGGCGAGTATTGGCGCGAGGGTGGATACACCAGGGATATTGCGCGGCTGCGCCCGGCGAAGCTTTCCAGGATCGGCACCAGGCGCCCGGCAGCGAGGTCGTCGCGCACGGCAAAGTCCATCACCTGGGCAATCCCGAAGCCGCCCACCGCGCCGTCCACCAGGGCATCGCCAATGTCGAAGATCAGCCGCCCTTCGACGCTGACATCGCGCACCTTGCCGTCGAGCATGAACTGCCAGTCCACCATCCGCCCGCTGCGCAGATTGCGCACGGTCAGGCAGCTATGGTCGTGCAATTCTTCGACGGTTTGCGGGGTGCCAAAGCGCGCCAGGTAGGCGGGGGAGGCGACGGTCACCCAGCGCAGGGGCGTCAAGGCCCGGGCGATCAGGCGCTGGTCCTGGATCTCGCCGGTACGCAGCAGGGCGTCGAAACCCTCATCGACGATATCCACCAGACGGTCGGTCATCACCGCTTCGATGCGCAACTCGGGGTAGCGTAGGGTCAGCTCACCAATCACCGGCATCACCACTTTGCGCCCGAACAGCGACGGGGTGCTGATTTTCAGTAAACCCGAGGGCGTGCTGCGACGGTCGAGCAGCAGCTTTTCGGTTTCGGCCAGCTCGGCCAGCAACGGTGCGCTGCGTTCATACAGCATTTGCCCATCCGGGGTCAGGCTGACGCTGCGGGTGTTGCGTTGCAGCAGGCGCACGCCCAGCTCGGCTTCAAGGCGTGAAATGGCGCGCGACAAACCTGATTGGGTAAGCCCCAGATCCCCGGCGGCGCGGGTGAAACTGCGGGTTTCGGCGACGCGAACCAGCAAGCGAACGGCGTTCAGATCCATGATTAAAGTCATAACTGAAAGAGTGATATGGCTATTTATCATCTGCTGGGCATGAAAGACACTGGCCGCACTCTTTTTCGCGCAGGATGTTGTGATGCCCGCCCTTCCCTCAAGTCGTCCCTCGGGCTGGATGCTGATGTTGCTGGCCACGGCCCAACTGATCATCGCCCTGGACGCGACCATTGTGTTTGTCGCCTTGCCGCAGATCGGCAGCCACCTGGGCTTTTCTGCCCAACAGTTGCAGTGGGTGGTCAGCGCGTACACCGTGGCGTTTGGCGGTTTTCTATTGCTCGGTGGCCGGGCCACGGACCTGCTGGGCAAACGCCGTATGTACCGGGTGGGCCAGTCGATGTACGCGCTGTCATCGTTGGCGGCGGTACTGGGCGGCAGCGCGTTGCTGCTGGTGCTGGCGCGCGCCGTACAAGGGGTGGGCGGTGCGCTGCTGTTTCCGGCGACCTTGGCGTTGATCAACACGCACTATGCGCAAGGGCCGCAGCGCAACCGGGCCTTTGCGGTGTGGAGTGCGGCGTCGGCCGCCGGGTTGGCGTTGGGTGCGTTGTTGGGCGGCGTGCTGACCCAATGGTGGGGCTGGGAGGCGGTGTTTCTGGTCAACGTGCCCTTGGCAGGCGGCTGTGCGCTGGCGGCGCGCTACTGGATCCCCGCCGATGGCGAGCGCAGCCGGGGTCGCAGTTTTGATGTGAGTGGCGCGTTGACCGTTACCGTCGGCGGCACCCTGCTGGTGTTCGCCCTGGTGCAGGGGCCTGAATGGGGCTGGGCGGCACCCGCGACCCTGGGCTGCATGTTGCTGGCGCTGGCCTTGCTCGGGCTGTTCGCCTGGATCGAGCACCGTGGCCGTGACCCGTTGATGCCACTGCGCCTGCTGGGTTACCGCGAGTTACGCATGGCGATGGTGCTGACCGCTGTCTTTATGAGCAGCTTCGGCGTGCAGTACTACTTCCTCGCGCTGTACTACCAGCAAGTCTACGGCTACAGCGTGCTGCAGGCGGGGCTGGCGTTCTTGCCGGCGACACTGGTGTGCACCCTGGGCATCTGGCTGGCCGAGCGCGCGCTGGTCAAGATCGGCTTGCGCAACACGCTGGTCAGCGGCCAGTTGGCGGGGGCGCTGGGGATTGCCCTGGTGTGCCTGGCGTTGCCCACAGGGGTAGGGTTCTGGTCGTTGCTGCCGGGGATCTTTATCTTGAGCCTTGGCCAGGGCATGACCTGGACCGCGATGTGGGTGGCCGCAGGCCTTGGCGTCAAGCCGGGAGAGCAGGGCGTGGCGGCGGGCATGGCCTCGACCACGCAACAGATCGGCGGCGCGCTGGGGTTGGCGGTGCTGGTGTCGCTGGCCAACGCCGGTGGCGCGACGGGCGCGGCTCAAGCCCAGGGGATTGAGTTGGCATTGTGGTGGAGCGCGGGCATCGCGTTGGTGGGAGCGCTGGTGGCATTGCGACTGAGGTCATCGCGGCCCGGACCGGTTCTGGAGGTGGCTTAGGATTTGTGTAGGAGCGAGCTTGCTCGCGAAGAGCTTAACTGCACTGCGTTTATCCTGGATAAACGTGGCGTTCTCAGGTTTTTCGCGAGCAAGCTCGCTCCTACAGGTTAGCGGCCGAGCATCTTCACCCAGCGTGACGGTGGGATACCGAAGGTGCTGCGAAATTGTCGCGTCATGTGGCTCTGGTCGGTGAAACCGGCGATCAGCGCCGCATCCACCAATGACTGGCCCTGGCCCAGCAGGTTGCGCACCAGATCCAGGCGGCGCATGGTCAGGTAGCGGTAGGGGCTGGTGCCGAACAATAGGCGAAAGTCCCGCGACAAGGCCCAGCGATCCCGCCCGCAGTGTGCGGCCATCTCGTCCAGGGTGATGCTGCGCCCCAAGGCGCTGTGGATGAATTCCCGGGCCCGCTCGGCGGCCTGGTAGTCAAAGGTCTTGCGGTTGGCGCTGATACCCGATGCGTTGTTCAGTGCGTGGGCCAGGTCGAACAATGCGTCCTGCTCCTGCATCGGGTCCAGCGGGCAATCGAGTTGCTGCACAAAGGCCTGGCAGGCCCGGTGCAGCCACGGGTCGTTGGACAGTCCGTTGTGGATAAAAGGCAACGGTTTGCCGCCGAGAACCTGCTGGATCAGCGCCGGCTCTACATAAATCATCCGGTACTTGAAGCCCTCATCGCTGCCGGCCCAGCCATCGTGGACCTCATCGGGATGAATCACCATGGTCGTGCCTGGCAGGCTGTGGGTCTGGCTGCCGCGATAATGAAAGCTCTGCACACCGAACAAAGTGTGGCCAATGGCGTAGGTATCGTGGCGATGAGGGTCGAAGCCAAACCCGGAAAAATACGCTTCGATCCGCTCCAGGCCGCTGCCATGGGGCGCGCGGTGCAGCCAGTCGATATTCGCGGTGAGTTTGCCCATGGAATGTTTTCGAAAGATGTCGGATGGAGTTACGTTAACTGAGTCTGGGGCGGCTGTCTGCCGGGGTCTTGTACGATTGTGCGCGGTCGCAACGCTGGCGAAGCGCTGACGGCCCGTGGTAATAAGCCTTACTTTCTACAGTGAGGCCGGGTCATGAGTCAGTTGCGGGTAGGGATTATTTTTGGTGGCCGTTCGGCCGAGCACGAAGTGTCGTTGCAGTCGGCACGCAACATCGTCGACGCCCTCGACCGGACGCGCTTCGAGCCGGTGCTGATTGGCATCGACAAGGCTGGCCACTGGCACCTCAATGACACCTCGAACTTCCTGCTCAACCAGGAAAACCCTGCGCTGATCGCCCTCAACCAGTCCAACCGCGAACTGGCGGTAGTGCCAGGCAAGGCCAGCCAGCAACTGGTGGAAACCTCGGGGCAGGGCCTGCTGGAACATGTCGATGTGATCTTCCCGATTGTCCACGGCACCCTTGGCGAAGACGGTTGCCTGCAAGGTTTGCTGCGCATGGCAGACCTGCCGTTCGTGGGGTCCGATGTGCTGGGCTCGGCGGTGTGCATGGACAAGGACATCAGCAAACGCCTGCTGCGCGATGCCGGCATTGCCGTGGCGCCCTTTATCACCCTCAACCGTGGCAACGCGGCGCGCACAACCTTCGACCAGGCCCGGCAAAAGCTCGGTTTGCCGCTGTTCGTCAAGCCTGCCAACCAAGGCTCCTCCGTGGGCGTGAGCAAAGTCGCTAATGAAGCCGAGTATCTGGCCGCTGTTGAGCTGGCGTTGGGCTTCGATGAAAAAGTGTTGGTGGAATCCGCCGTCAAAGGCCGGGAGATCGAATGCGCGGTACTGGGCAATGAGCGTCCGGTTGCCAGCGGTTGTGGCGAGATCGTGGTCCGCGACGGCTTCTATTCCTACGACAGCAAATACATCGACGACCAGGCCGCGCAAGTGCTGGTGCCGGCCGACATCAGCGTCGAGGCCAGCGAGCGCATCCGGGCCCTGGCCGTCGAGGCGTTTGAAGTGCTGGGCTGCGCCGGGCTGGCGCGGGTGGATGTGTTCCTGTGTGAAGACGGTGAAGTCCTGATCAACGAAGTCAACTCACTGCCCGGCTTCACCCGCATCAGCATGTACCCCAAGTTGTGGCAGGCGGCGGGGATGAGCTATAGCGAACTGGTCAGCCGCCTGATCGAGCTGGCGCTGGAACGGCACACGGCGCGCAAGGGCTTGAGGATCAGCCGCTAAGGGACGGACCAAGGACTGTGGCTAGGGGGCTGGCTCTCAATCCCCCAGCGCCTCGCCCTCACGCCGCGGATCCGCGCCGCCACTCCACGTCGCCTTGCCCTGGGCATCGCGCACTCGCACGATGGCCTGGGTGCCGCTGGTCATATCGATCTCGCTCAAGGCGTGCCCGCGGTCCTTGAGTGCCGCTTTCAATTGCGCGCTGAACAGCCCTCGTTCCAGCTCGGTCGCGCCGTTGCGGCTACCGAAGTTGGGCAGGCTGATGGCGGCTTGCGGGTCGAGGTTCCAGTCGAGCATGCCCACCAGGGATTTGCTCACGTATTCGATGATCTGCGACCCGCCGGGGGAGCCGACCGTGGCCAGCAGTTCGCCGCTTTGGCGGTCGAACACCAGGGTCGGCGCCATGGACGAACGCGGGCGTTTGCCCGGCTCGATTCGGTTGGCCACCGGTTGGCCGTTTTCTTCGGGGATAAAGGAAAAGTCCGTCATCTGATTATTCAGCAGGAAGCCCTGGACCATCACGTGGGAGCCGAACGCGGCTTCGATGGTGGTGGTCATCGACACCGCGCCGCCCAGGTCATCTACAGCGACCACTTGCGAGGTGGAAATACGCAGTGGCGAGCGATCTGGCGCGTAAGCCACCTGAACCCCCGCCGGTTGGCCGGGCTTGGCTACGCCCATGCTGCGCTCGCCAATCAATGCCGCGCGGCTGGCCAGATAGCCGGGGGCGACCAGGCCCGCGACCGGCACGGCGACGAAGTCTTGATCGGCCACATATTGCGCACGGTCGGCGTAGGCCAGGCGATCGGCCTCGGCGATCAAATGCACCGCCTCGGGTAAGGGTTCCAGGCCAGCGGCAGTCGCGGTCTTCACGGGTTTGAGCGGCGCCAGGGCCCAGCGCGGGTCGCGGGCTTCGAGGGCCTGCAAGGTGCCGAGGATCTGCGCAATGGCCACCCCACCCGAAGACGGCGGCGGCATGCCGCATACCTGCCAGCGCTTGTAGTCGGTGCACAGCGGCGCACGCTCTTTGGCGCGGTAGGCCTGGAGATCGTTCAGCGCAAGGCGGCCAGTGTTGTGATGGCCCTGGACCTTGCGTGCAATCTCCTCGGCGATCGGGCCGTGGTAAAGCGCGTCGGGCCCTTCCTTGGCGATACGTTTGAATACATTGGCCAGCGCCGGGTTTTTCAACAGGGTGCCAGTGGCCTTTGGGCTGCCGTCGGCGTTGAGGAAGTACGCCGCCATGTCCGGTGACTGGCTGATGTAGCGGTCGGCGGCGATCAGGCTGTGCAGGCGCGCAGAAATCGCAAAACCTTGCTCGGAGAGCTGGATCGCTGGCGCAAACAATTGCGCCCAGGGCAGGCGGCCGCTTTGTTCGTGGGCCATCTTCAGCGCGCGCAGTACACCGGGGGTGGCGACCGAACGGCCCCCGATCTGCGCCTGGGCAAACGCCATCGGTGTGCCGTCGGCATTGAGCAGCATATCGGGCGTGGCGCTGGCCGGTGCGGTTTCACGGCCGTCATAGGCCCGTACCTGCTTGCCATCCCACAGCATGATGAATGCGCCACCGCCGATCCCCGAGGACTGCGGCTCCACCAGCGTCAGCACCGCCTGCATGGCGATGGCCGCATCGATGGCCGAGCCACCCTGGCGCAGGATGCTTCGCCCGGCTTCGGCCGCCAGCGGGTTGGCTGCCGCTGCCATATGGCGCTCGGCGTGGCGTACGTGCATGTCGGTGCGATAGCCCGAACCCAGCTCCGGGGCGGGCGGCAAATCGGGGCTGCTGGCGTTGTGGCAGGCGCCGAGGCTGAGGGCGGCGGCGATCACCGAAAGGCTGGTAAGGCGTTGCAAGCGTAGGGTGAAAAGCACGCGCTGAACTCCGTTCATTTTGAGAATGATCTGTTGTCCCTGGGGTGATGCATTGCGGCTAAGTCGCACCTGGCAGGTATCTGCGGGGAAGGAGGGCGGACACTAACAGCGGGGATGCAGGAGCGTCAAAAGCTGAGCGCGATCAACCTGACGGTGGACTTCTGGTGCTTCAGTCAACCGGTGAAGGTCAAGCAGGGCAACTGTCGTTTAACTGGCCACTCGGGGACGGGAGCAGAGCATTATTTCGACTTTTTAGTAAATATTTTAAAGTTGCCAAATATCTGGTTATTGGCGTGTTTTCCAGATTTTCGACGAATTTTGCAGAAAATAAATCTGCTTGAAATGTATGGAATTGTATCGGACTTGTCATAAATGCTTTTCTAAATGATAAGGATTTGCATTACACTCCGCAGCCTTTAGTGCTCCGTCTTGGTGCATGCCGGCTCAACAAGGACTGTTTGCAATGAATAATCCCCCCTATCTTTTCAGCTCTCTTTTCCTGGCCGTCGGCATGCTGATCGCCGCCCCGGCGTTGCAAGCAGAAGAGATTGGTGAGGTCGATAAACACGCCGTCACAGAACTTGATACTTCGTTCGTCACCGCCACCGGCGGCGCCACCGACCTGCGCGATGCGCCGGCCAGCGTCAGCGTCATTACCCGCGAAGAAATCGAGCGCCAGCCGGTTTATGACCTCAACACCCTGCTGCGGCGTGTGCCGGGTGTCACCGGCGGCTTCGGGCCGGTGGGCGAGCAGTCGAAAATCAAACTGCGCGGCCTGGACGACAAGTACACCTTGATCCTGGTGGATGGCAAACGCCTCGGCGGCTCGGGGGACTTGAGCTATCGCCGCGACCTGGCGCGCCAGGACCTGAACTGGATCACCCCGAACATGATCGAGCGCATCGAGATCGTGCGCGGGCCCATGTCTTCGCTGTACGGCTCGGATGCCATGGGCGGCGTGATCAACATCATCACCCGCAAGGTGTCGCGCACCTGGAGCGGTTCGGCCAACGTCAACACCACGATTCCCGAAGATTCCGACCGCGGCCAGACTACCCAGACCAGTCTCAACCTGTCCGGGCCTCTGACCGAGTCGGTGGGCCTGCGCCTGGGTGCCAACCTCACCCGCCGTGCGGCTGATGAGGTCACTGCGCGCGTGGATAAGGATGGCGAGTTCATGTACGGCGACGGCGCGGGCGGCGCCAAGGACCACAGCGTCAACGCCTTGCTCGATTGGAAGATCAATGACGAGCAAAGCCTGTCGTTCGAGGCTGTGCATGGCGTCGAACGGTCCTGGTCGAGCAAAAAGACCTTTGGTGACTGGGGCGAAACCCTGGGTGAGGGCTTCGGTCCCGGCCGTTTGATTCGCGACAGCTATTCCGTGTCCCACACGGGCGACTGGAGTTTCGGTACGTCGAAAGTGGACCTGTACCTGAACAAGTTCAAGAACGACATCGACTGGGGCAAATCCAGCGCCGAAGAAAAAATCGCCGAAGGCAGCCTGAACATCCCGTTTGAATTCCTTCTCGATCAGCGTTTGACGGTGGGCGGGCAGTGGAAGCGTGAAGAGCTGACCAACAGCGACACCCTGGGCACGGTGCCCGTGGACTATCAAGGTACTGCAGTCTCCGGTTCTTCGCTCAAGGGCGACTACTCGGCCGCGTTTATCGAAGATGAGTTGTACCTGCTCGACAACCTGGCGCTGACCCTGGGTAACCGCTTCGACCACAGTCAAGACTATGGCAACCACAACAGCCCGCGGGCGTACCTGGTCTACCATCCGCATCCAGACTGGACCGTGCGCGGCGGTGTGTCCAAGGGCTTCCGTGCGCCCAGCCTGAAAGAGGGCAGCGCCGGTGCCGCCACCGAGTCCGGCGGTCGCGGTTGCGGTTCGTTGAAACCCCTGGGTTACGTGAGCGGCAGTTGCTGGATGGCCGGTAACCCGAACCTGTCGCCAGAAACCAGCGTCAACAAGGAGATTGGCGTGTCGTTCGACCGTGACGGTTGGGAGGCCAGCCTCACCTACTTCCACACCGATTTCGAAGACAAGATCGAATACGCGCCACTGGGCCAGTTCCAGGGCCGCTGGTGGACCATGCTGGAAAACGTCGAAGAAGCCCGGACCCGTGGCTGGGAAGGCTCGGTTCGCGTCCCGCTGACCGACTCCCTGGACTGGCGCACCAACGCCACCTACATGCTGGAGAGCAAAAACCTGTCCACCGGCCAGGACCTGATCAGCGCGCCCAAGTTGTCTGCCTTCAGTGCGCTCAACTGGCAAGTCACCGACAAGCTCAACACCGAACTGTCGGCGCAGCATGTCGGCAAACAGCGGGGTATTGGCAATGATTTCGTCAAGTCGTACACCACCTACGACCTGACGGCGAACCTGGCTGTGACCAAGTGGTTGACGTTGAATGGCGGCGTGCAGAACTTGCTGGATGAAGATGCGCGCGATGGTTCGACGACGTTCTATGTGCCGGGCCGTGCGTTCTTTGCCGGGGCGACCACTTACTTTTGAGGGGTAGCTAAGCCAGGGCCCACGAGCGTCAGTAGCTCGTGGGCTTGCTCTCGAAGATTTCTGCGGGCATAAAAAAACGGCCTACCTTTCGGTAAGCCGTTTTTAGTACTTGGTGGCTACACAGGGACTTGAACCCCGGACCCCAGCATTATGAATGCTATGCTCTAACCAACTGAGCTATGTAGCCAAGTGGCGCGCATTATTCGCTCAGAACGAAGAAGCGTCAAGCGCTTTTTTTGAAAATTTATCTACGCTATCAACTGTTTAAGCAAAAACGCCGGGTAAGGCGGCCATTGGCTGGGTTTTGCGCAGGTCCCAAAGCCGCAAAGATTAAAGTGCGGGAGCGGGCTTGCTCGCGATGGCGGTGTATCAGGTTAGCAGTACTTGACTGACACGCCGCCTTCGCGGGCAAGCCCGCTCCCACATTTGATCTGGGGTGTTCTACCGTCGGCGTACTAGCTTGCTGGCCCTTTACAAGACATGACCGCTGCATCGATTCACCTACTCGTTAGCCTGCTAACGGGATAGCCTTCCTGCCCCAATAAGTGGCACATTGTCACACCTGCACCTGTGCATCCATCTGCTGTACGGAAACGTTCCTCATGGCTCTTACCAATTCCCAGCCTTCAGTGGCTACGACGCCGGCCGCCGGGCAATCCAGCCCGTTGGTCATGTCTATCATCGGCGCCGTAGCGCTGGCGCACTTGATCAATGACCTGATTCAGGCGGTGTTGCCGTCGATCTATCCGATGCTCAAGGAAAGTTATGGCCTGACCTTTACCCAGGTCGGCCTGATTACCCTGACGTTCCAACTCACGGCGTCCTTGCTCCAGCCGTGGGTGGGTTACTACACCGATCGCCATCCCAAGCCGTTCCTGCTGCCGTGCGGGATGATCTGCACGCTGATCGGGATTCTGATGATGTCCCAGGTCGGCAGTTTTCCACTGATTCTGCTGGCGGCGGCCTTGATCGGTATCGGTTCCTCGACCTTCCACCCGGAAGCATCCCGCGTGGCGCGCCTGGCATCGGGTGGCCGCTACGGCCTGGCGCAGTCGACCTTCCAGGTGGGCGGTAACGCCGGCTCGGCCTTTGGCCCGTTGCTGGCGGCGGCGATCATCATTCCGTTTGGCCAGGGCAACGTGGCCTGGTTCGGTTTGTTCGCGGTGTTCGCCCTGGGGGTGCTGTACGCGATCAGCCGCTGGTACCGCAACCACTTGAATCTGTTCAAGCTCAAGCAAGGCCAGGCCGCTACCCATGGCCTGTCGAAAAACCGCGTACTGGGTGCGCTGGTGGTGCTGGGGTTGTTGGTGTTTTCCAAGTACTTCTACATGGCCAGCTTCACCAGCTACTTCACCTTTTACCTGATCGAGAAGTTCGACCTGTCGGTGGCCAGCTCCCAACTGCATCTGTTCCTGTTCCTTGGGGCGGTGGCGGCGGGCACGTTCTTTGGTGGGCCGATTGGCGACAAAATCGGCCGTAAGGCGGTGATCTGGTTCTCGATCCTGGGCGTGGCCCCGTTCACCCTGTTGCTGCCCCATGTCGATCTGTTCTGGACCAGCGTGCTCAGTGTGGTGATCGGTTTTATCCTGGCCTCGGCGTTCTCGGCGATTGTGGTGTACGCGCAGGAATTGGTACCGGGCAATGTGGGGATGATCGCCGGGGTATTCTTTGGCCTGATGTTCGGGTTTGGCGGGATTGGTGCGGCGTTGCTGGGCTATCTGGCGGACATCCACGGCATCGAATACGTGTACACGCTGTGCTCGTTCCTGCCGCTGCTTGGGGTGCTGGCGATTTTGTTGCCACGCTCGAAAAAAGCCTGAAACCGGGAGGTTGGCCCTATCCCTGGGCGGTCCCTCTCCTACTGGAACGGGTGAGAGTTTGTCGCGCGTTTCAGTTGTTCCCGTGCCCGGGACAGGCGGGAACGGACGGTACCGATCGGAATCGCCAGGGCATCGGCGGTGTCCTGGTAGCTGCCGTCGGTTTCCAGTGAGGCATACAAGGTGTTGCGCATTTCCAGGGGCAGGTGCTGGATCGCATTGAGGGTGTTTTCCAGCCGGCGGCTGATCTCGAATTGGCGCGCCAGGTCCTGCTCTTCGTTGTGTCCGTGGGACAACGATTCATCGAACTCGCAATGCACCGGCTTGGCATAGAGCCGGCGAAAGTGATTGCGGATCAAATTCAGCGCAATCCCGCACATCCAGGTGCTCAGGGACGCCTGCGCGCTGAAGTGATGGCGGTTACGCCATGCCTCCAGATACGTCAGTTGCAGGATATCGTCCGCATCCTCCGGGTTCAGTACGCGCTTATGAATGAACCGGCGCAGGCGTTTGTGGTGCTCATCGGACAGATCTTGGATGGATTGGCTAGGGTCACGGGGAAGATTGACTAAAACACTGATTGGGATATCCATGATTTTTCCTCAGGGTGAAAACGGTCGAAATGGTTTCGACGAGAACCCTGTTAGCACCGCTTGTGCCAAACGGAAAATGTAGATATCTATTTGATAAATATAAGGAAATATCTTGTTTTAGGTGTTTTTTGTGCAATCGCTTGCGCAGAGCATCGTGGATTTGTGCGGGTATTTTCATGCGCCATGGCAAGCGCATGAAGATGGAACCGGATCGGGCCTTCCAGCCACACAAGGATACGAATCTCTTGCTATGGCATTTCCATGAAAGTCGATCCCAACCTAGATGTGCAAAATTCCGCGCACCTGAATCAACCGGCACCGGCACGGATTGAAAGTGGGCTGTCTTCGCCGATAAGCGCCCCCGTTGCGGACGATCTCAGTGTGCTGTTCAGCCAAGAGGTCGAACTCAACGCCCGGGCGTTGGGGCAGCGCCAACTAGGCTTGCGCATCCCGGCGGTCGAGCAACTGACCCAGCTCTATGAGCAATTGGGTCACCCGGCCCAGGCGAAAATGGCGACCATCGCTCGCAATGTCAGGGTCCAGCTGCTGCTCGGTGGCGGGGTCGGCAAGATGATGGACATCACCGGCAACGACCCCGCGCGGGCCTATGTGGTGCTCAAGCACGTGGCGCTGCAGGCGGATGCCGAGGGGCGCACCGCAGAGGCAAGCCTGGCGCGCACTTCCCTGGCTGGCCTGGAGGCCGATTACAAGCCACAGATCCAGGCGGGGCTGAACACCGCACTGGCGCTGCAGGCGGGCACGGATGACCCGCAGCTGCGCCAGGCTGTACGCAGCATGTATTACACCAGCGTGGTCACGAGCCAATCGCTGGCGACCCTGATGCAATCATTGCTGGGGCTGTTCGGTGAAGGGGACTTTGCGTCCGGGTTGAAGCTGATACGCCGGGCCCTGGCCGATGATGTTGCGGCACAGACCTCGTCGGTCGACCGGGGCCAGTTGCGAACCTTGCTGCTGGGCCTCAACGATTGCAGTCGATTGAGTGGTGTGCTCGCGCGCTGCAAGGCGTTGATCGGGCAATCCCTGCTTCTGTACCCCGAACTGCAGCTGGATCCGGTGGGCTTGTTGCAGCGCTTGCTGGGGTATGCGGCCGGTGGTCTTTCCTCCCAGGAAATCAAACACCTGGCCCGGGATTTGGGCGGCAGTCAGCTGGCTCATCAGTTGAGTGGCCTCAGTGCTTTTTTCCCGGAGCTCAAGGCCCTGCCCCTGGCCTGGTGGTGTGATGCAAGACGGCGCGAAGAAGCGTTGAACAGCTACAAGCACGTGCTGCTTGAATACGCCGCGCAGGAGCGTGGCTCGCGCCATACCCACACGTGGCCGGGATTGAAGGCATGAGTGCGTTGCGGGCAATCAATGCGTTGCTGCTGAAGGTTGCACAACGCGCCGAGGTGCTGGGCGCGGTGGTGGTCATGGCCATCGTGTTTATCTTTATCGTGCCGTTGCCCACCTGGCTGGTGGATATCCTGATTGCCCTCAATATTTGTATTTCGTGCCTGTTGATCGTGCTGGCGTTGTATTTGCCGGGTCCGCTGGCCTTTTCTTCGTTTCCATCGATTCTGCTGTTGACCACGATGTTTCGCCTGGCGTTGTCGATTGCGACCACACGCTTGATCCTGCTGGAGCAGGACGCCGGTGACATTGTCGAGGCGTTCGGCAACTTTGTGGTGGGCGGCAATCTGGCGGTGGGGTTGGTGATCTTCATGATCCTGACCCTGGTCAACTTCCTGGTCATCACCAAGGGCTCGGAACGGGTCGCGGAAGTGGCAGCACGCTTTAGCCTGGACGCGATGCCCGGCAAGCAAATGTCCATCGACAGCGACCTGCGTGCCGGGCTGATCGACGGCAACCAGGCCCGGGACAAGCGTGAGCAACTGTCGCGCGAAAGCCAGCTGTTCGGGGCCATGGACGGCGCGATGAAGTTCGTCAAGGGAGACGCCATCGCGGGGTTGATCATTGTGGTGATCAACTTGCTGGGTGGTTTTGCCACCGGCATGTTCCAGCATGGCATGAGCGCCGGCGACTCCATGGCGTTGTACTCGGTATTGACCATTGGTGATGGCTTGATCGCGCAGATTCCGGCCCTGCTGATCTCGCTGACTGCCGGCATGATTATCACCCGTGTGGCCCCGTCCGGGCGCAGCAAGGGCAGCAACAACATGGGCGCCGAAATTGCCCGGCAAATGACCAGCGAACCCAAGAGCTGGATGATCGCTTCGGTCGGCATGCTTGCTTTTGCGGCGTTGCCGGGGATGCCCACGGTGGTGTTTATCCTGATTTCGCTGATGACTGGCAGCCTGGGTTATTACCTGATGCGCCAGCGCCAGCGTGAGGAAAAATCACAGGAGCCGGTTACCGATACCGTCCCGCCTGAGCAAAACGGGGTGGAGGACCTGCGCGGTTTTGATCCGTCGCGCCCCTACCTGTTGCAGTTTCCGCTGGCCCTGCAGAACAGCCCGCTGGTGACGGAGGTCATCCACGGCGTGCGCCAGAGCCGCAACAGCCTGGTGACCCAGATTGGCTTGACGTTACCGCCATTTGAAGTCGAGTTTGCGCCGGCGTTGGCCGACGATGAATTTCGCTTCTGCGTGCACGAAGTGCCCCTGTTGAAGGCCACGCTCGGTGACTGGGTTGGCGTGGAGCTTGCGGCACTGGCAGCGGATCCAGAAAGCGGGAGCAGGGGCCTGGCCGAGCGCGATGAACAGGACTGGGTGTGGTTTGCGCCCGACGACCCTGTGCTTGCCGATGAACACTTGGCGCGCTCGACGGCGTACAGCCTGCTTCAGGAGCGGATGACCCGGGCCATGTTGCTCAGCGGCCCGCAGTTCCTCGGCATCCAGGAGAGCAAGGCGATTCTCAGTTGGCTGGAGTTCAATCAGCCGGAGCTGGTGCAGGAACTGCAACGGATCATGCCGCTTTCGCGGTTCTCATCGGTGTTGCAGCGCCTGGCCGGCGAAGGCGTACCGCTGCGGGCCGTGCGGCTGATTGTCGAGGCCCTGATCGAACACGGTCAGCATGAACGTGAACCGGAAGCCCTGACCGACTATGCGCGCATTGCCCTCAAGTCGCAGATTCTTCACCAGTACAGCGAAGCCGACGGCCTGCATGCCTGGCTGTTGTCACCCCACACCGAAAACGTGTTGCGCGATGCCCTGCGCCAGACCCAGACGGGTGTGTTCTTTTCCCTGGATAACGAAAGCAGTGCGGCGCTGGTCAGCCTGCTCAAGCAAGCCTTTGTCGTGCGCCCCAAGAGCAAAAGTGTGCTGCTGGTTGCACAGGATTTGCGCAGTCCCATGCGCACCTTGCTGTTGGAGGAGTTCAACCATGTACCGGTCCTGTCGTTCGCCGAGCTCAGCGCTTCGTCCAAGGTCAAGGTGTTGGGGCGCTTTGATCTTGCCCAGGACAATCTGTTGCGCGAGGAGGTGGCATGAGCATGTCTGGGGTGGTTGTGCAGGCTGTTGAACACGTCACTGTCATTGCAACGTTCATGAGGCCTGGCGATGTTTGAGCTACGTGTGCTTGATGGTTCGCGCCAGGGCGCGGCGTTGCCGTTGTTCGGCGGGCAATGGAGTATTGGTGCGCATCCGGATGCCGACCTTTCGCTGTATGACGAAGGGATTGCCGAGCGCCATGTGGTGCTGCGGTGTATTGAACAGCACTGGTCGGTCCAGGCTCAAGAAGGGTTGGTGCGGGCCAGTGACGGTCAGCTCCTGGCACAGATTGCCGACCTGGCACTGGGCGTTCCTTTTGCCCTGGGCAACATTCGACTGTGCGTCACCCTGGCCGATCAGCCCTGGCCGCAAGCCCCCGCTGCCATGCCCATCGCGCCAGCGGCCAGGCCGGTGAATGAGGCTGCACCGGCGCTGATGTTGTCGTCGATATCCGGGGCGCAGCAGAAGCGCCTGATCAGCCTGGTGCTGGTGATCGCAGCCATCATCATGGTAGTGGGCCTGGCAACCACCGGAGAGCATGAGGCCCAGGCGTCGTTGATGGCCGCGCCAACTCAGAAAAACGAGCTGGGTTCGGCCTACGAAGTACGCCAGCAACTGCTGAAAATGCTCAACGAACGTGAACTGGGCAATCGCATCCGCCTGCAGGTGATCAATGACCAGGTGACATTGGAAGGGGACGTGGCCCAGGAAGAGATGGGATTGGTGTCGCGCATGCTCAATCGTTTTGGTGAGCAGTTCGATACGTCTGTGC
Source organism: Pseudomonas sp. DTU12.1 (assembly GCF_009873475.1). NCBI lineage: Bacteria > Pseudomonadati > Pseudomonadota > Gammaproteobacteria > Pseudomonadales > Pseudomonadaceae > Pseudomonas > Pseudomonas sp. DTU12.1. Next base: position 1,177,556 of record NZ_CP045254.1, read on the forward strand.
CAGTGATCAGCCGGGTCAAGGAACGTAGCACGGCACTCCCTTTCAAGATTCTGCAGATCGTCGGTGGGCCCAATGGCCATGTGGTCCTGGATGAAGGCAATCGGCTGTTTGTGGGAGATGAAGTGGATGGCTTGCGATTGGTCCTGATCGATAACACCAAGGTGGTGTTCGACGGCGTACAGCGTTATGAGGTGCGTTGGTGAGTGCCGACCTGCAGGCGCGCCTGGAGGCCTGGCAGCAGGACCGGGCGCAGGCGCTGGCCAGCTTTGCGCCGGTCTCGGTGCGCGGGCGTATCCAGCGCGTCAACGGCATGTTGCTGCAATGCCGTTTGCCCCAGGCGCGTATCGGTGATTTGTGCCAGGTTGAAAAGTCCACCGGCGATTACATGCTGGCCGAGATCATCGGTTTCGATCAGCAGGATGCGGTGCTCAGTGCCCTGGGCAATCTTGAAGGCGTGCGGGTGGGCGCCAGTGTCGAACAGTTGGGCGTCTCGCACCGGGTACGCGTCAGTGATGAACTGTTGGGCCAGGTGCTGGATGGCTTTGGGCGCCCGATTACGGGGGAGGGCGCCAGCGCCTTCGTCGAGGCGCACGCCGATGACACCAGCCTGGTGTTGTGCGAGGCGCCCTTGCCCACCGAGCGGCCGCGTATCCACCGGGCACTGGCCACCGGGGTGCGCTCGATCGATGGTCTGTTGACCCTGGGCGAAGGCCAGCGCGTTGGTTTGTTTGCGGGCGCCGGTTGTGGCAAGACCACCTTGCTCGCGGAGATCGCGCGTAACGTTGACTGTGATGTGATTGTGTTCGGCCTGATTGGTGAGCGTGGCCGCGAGCTGCGCGAGTTTCTCGATCACGAACTGGACGATCAACTGCGCGCCAAGGCGGTGCTGGTGTGCGCGACGTCCGACCGCTCAAGCATGGAGCGCGCCCGCGCCGCCTTCACCGCCACGGCATTGGCTGAAGGCTATCGACGCCAGGGCAAACGGGTCCTGCTGCTGATCGACTCCCTGACCCGTTTTGCCCGGGCCCAGCGTGAAATCGGCCTGGCCGCTGGCGAACCGCTGGGGCGTGGCGGTCTGCCGCCTTCGGTATACAGCTTGCTGCCACGTCTGGTGGAACGTGCCGGGTTGACCCGCGAAGGGGTGATCACGGCGATCTACACCGTACTTATCGAGCAGGACTCCATGAGCGATCCGGTGGCCGATGAAGTGCGCTCGCTGCTTGATGGCCATATCGTCTTGTCGCGCAAACTGGCCGAGCGCGGCCACTACCCGGCGGTGGATGTGCTGGCCAGCCTGTCGCGGATTCTGAGCAACGTCGCCGAGCCCGCGCACATCCAGGCCGGCACCGCGCTGCGCCGCTTGTTATCGGCGTATCAGCAGATTGAGTTGATGCTCAAGTTGGGCGAGTACCAACCGGGCAGCGATGCCCTGACTGATATGGCGGTGGACAGTCGCCAGGCGGTAGACGGCTTTCTGCGCCAGGACTTGCGCGAACCCGCGCCGATGCCGTTGACACTCGAGCAACTGATGAGCCTGACCACCCATGTCCCTTTCTGAAATCGACACCTTGCGGCGACTACGTCGGCATCGGGCAGACCGCGCCGAGCGCGCGTTGCGTGAAGCCAAGCGGCATCAGCAAGCCCTGTTGGTGCAAATCCAGCAGGCACAGGCGGCGCTTGAGCAAACGCGCCTGCAGGAGATCGAGAAAACCGCCGAGTTGCTGGATAAGCATCAAGGCCAGGTGCTCTCGTTGCAGCAACTCAAGGCCTGGAGCCTCCAAGAGCGCACCTTGTCCGCTGGGACCCGGCGCGAAGAAGGCCAGTTGGGTCAATTGCATGACCAGCGGGAGGAGCACGTGGTGCAGATCGCCAGCGCGCAGAAACAGGTGAGCCAATGCTTGCGAGAGGTCGAGAAACTCCAGGAGTTGTCGGTTTTATTGAGGCAGGAAGAGGTACAGGAAGAACTATGACCCAAGTCCAAGCAAGCAAACCTGAACGCCCGCGCCCGCGCGATCCACGAGCGGAACAGGAGCCTCAACCGTCGGGGGTCGTACCTTGGGAGCAGGGGCGGTTATTTGCGCAACTGCTGGACAGTGATGGCGAGGGGGCAGGCTACGGCACCTCGGCAACGGCCGCCGGGGTGGCGGGCGATTCCTTGATGATCGAGGCGATGACGGCGCAATTGGCCCCCCGGATTCATGGCAGCGCGCAATGGCCGCTGCAGGCGGTACTTTACTTGCCGCGCCTGGGGCGGATCAGCGCCAGTGTGCGCCGTGAGCAGGGGCTGTGGAACATCGAGCTGGCGGCCGAGCAGGAGCTTGCCGCGCGTTGGCTGGGCGGTGTGCGCGAGCGCTGTGAGGAGCGTCTGGCCGATGCCCTGGGCGCGCCTGTCGCGTTACACCTGGTCCATGTGGGCGCGGCATGATCATGCCGGCACTCGCGATTCCCTTGGTCAAAAGCGCCACGGTTGCGGCACGCCTGCGCCTGGGGCGGGGCCTGCGTATGCCGTTTCAGGTCACAGGCCAGCACGGTGAGCTGCTGCTTGAGCCTGGTCGTGCGCCCAGGAGTGCCGCGCCTCTGTATTTCGAAACCGCCTGTGGGCTGTTGGCTTTCAGCGAGCCAGGGCCGATGTTCAGTCTTCTGGGGGAGTGCCCGGTGACGCTGGCCGAGGCCGGCAATGATCCGGACTCCTGGTTCTGGGAACTGTTCCAGCACCACTTGAGCCCTCAGGTACGCGCGTTGTTTGGTTATCTGCGGCTGCGGGCCTCCCCTGGAAAACTGAATTTCGGCTGCCGGCTCACGGTGACATTGGGCGCCTCCAGGGTGGTGGGCTACCTGTTGCTGGCTCCCGAAAGTCTATTGGCATTGTGTGATGCGGGGCGCTGGCAACCCACGGCCCTGCCATTGCCGCCCTCGTTTCAACTGACGATTGCCGCGACGTTGGGGCGTTTGAAGCTGCCCCTGAGCCAAGTTCGCGGCCTGCGTGCCGGTGATGTGGTGATGCTGGAGCAGGCTTTTTTTGATGTGCATGGCAATGGCCATTTACGGATTGGCAAGCATCGCCTGCATGGGCGCATTGACGATGAATCGGGGCCAATGGGCCTGACACTTATATCTACTGAGGAAACGTCTGTGGACGAGGATCTTTCAGCACAACACTACTCGGGGTATGAAGAGCATGACCTTGATGAACCCGTGGTGGATGTTTTTGGCCATGAGCCTTTCGATGAGTTGAGCATGGCCTTGAATGTGCGCTGTGGCACCCTGAACCTGACGCTCGGGGAACTGCGCAACCTTGCGCCCGGTGCGGTGTTGAGCATCGCGGGCTACGCCCCCGGCATGGCGGGGCTCTACTATGGCGATCGGCCGATTGGCCAGGGCCAGTTGGTGGAGATGGACGGACGCCTGGGCTTGCAGCTGTCCCGTGTGATTTTCGCGCGATGACGTTCCAGGGGGTCGAGCCCGTAATCCTCGCGTTATTCATCGGCGCACTGGCCTTGATGCCGATGCTGTTGATCGTCTGCACCGCCTTTCTGAAAATTATCATTGTGCTGATGATCACCCGTAACGCCATCGGCGTGCAGCAGGTGCCGCCGAGCATGGCGCTCAACGGCATCGCCCTGGCGGCGACCCTGTTTATCATGGCGCCGGTAGGGTATGCCATCGCCCAGAACGTCAAGCAAGCCCCGGTGGACTTGAGCAGCGTGCAACGCTTCCAGGAAACGGGGCTGGTGGCCATCGAGCCGCTGCGCCTGTTCATGACCCGCAATACCGACCCGGACGTCCTCACGCACCTGCTGGAAAACACCGCACGCATGTGGCCGCCGGAAATGGCGCAGAACGCCCAGCGCGACGACCTCATCTTGCTGATTCCGGCCTACGTGATTTCACAATTGCAGGCGGGGTTCGAAATCGGTTTCCTGATCTATATCCCCTTTATCGTCATCGACCTGATTGTCTCCAACCTGCTGCTGGCCCTGGGCATGCAGATGGTCTCGCCGATGACCATTTCCCTGCCCCTCAAGTTGCTGCTGTTCGTCTTGGTTTCCGGTTGGTCGCGGCTGCTCGACAGTCTGTTCCTTTCTTATCTGTGAGTGACCTATGGAACCGATCGTACTGTTCAAGCAAGGCATGCTGTTGGTGGTGGTGCTCTCGGCGCCGCCGCTGATTGTCGCGGTGATCGTCGGGGTGTTGACCTCCCTGGTGCAGGCCCTGATGCAGGTACAGGACCAGACATTGCCCTTTGGCATCAAGCTGGTGGCCGTCGGCATCACCCTGATCCTGACCGGGCGCTGGATTGGCGTGGAGTTGATTCAACTGATCAACATGACATTCGACATGATTGCCCGCTCGGCACTGAACTGAGGCACACGCATTGCTCCTTTACCTTGAGTTCTTGCCCAGCCTGTTGATCAGCATGGCGCGCATCTACCCGTGCATGTTCCTGGTGCCGGCCTTCTGTTTCCAGCATGTGCGCGGGATGACCCGGCACACGATCGTGATGGTCGTGGCCCTGTTTCCCACACCCGGCATTCATGCTGCATTGATGGGCAAGGACTACTCCGCATTGATGCTGGGCGGGCTGGTGCTCAAGGAGGCGGCCCTGGGGTTCTTGCTCGGGGTTTTGCTGTTCATGCCGTTCTGGATGTTCGAGTCGGTAGGCGCGTTGCTCGATAACCAGCGTGGCGCCCTGGCGGGCGGGCAACTCAACCCTTCGTTGGGGCCGGATGCGACACCGGTCGGGCACCTGTTCAAGCAGTTGGCGATTTTTCTGCTGATCTCGACCCTTGGGTTGGGCGTGCTGACGCAAGTGATCTGGGACAGCTACCTGATCTGGCCACCCACGGCGTGGGTGCCGCTGCCGGCGGTCAATGGCTTCAGCGAGTTCCTTGGCCTGCTCGGCGATACCTTCGTGCACATGATGCTCTACGCGGCGCCGTTTATTGCGGTGCTGTTGCTGCTGGAGTTCGGTTTCGCCTTGCTCGGGCTCTACAGTCCGCAGCTACAGGTGTCCACCCTGGCCATGCCGGCCAAGAGCCTGGCGGGCCTGGCTTTCCTGCTGCTGTACTTTGCCCTGTTGGAGGATTTGATCGTCGGGCGCATGGGCTTGCTGACGGACCTCAAGCATGCTCTTGGCCTGATGGTTCGGGGCCCGCGGCAATGAGTGACTCCGGCGAGAAAAAACACGCGGCGAGCCCCAAGAAACTCAAGGACCAACGCAAGAAAGGCCAGGTTGCCCAAAGCCAGGACGTGGCCAAACTGTTGGTGCTCACCGCGATCAGCGAGATCGCTCTGTTCACCGCCGAAACCAGCCTGCAGCGCTTCCAGCAGATGATGGCATTGCCTTTTGCGCGGCTCGGCCAGCCGTTTGTGCGCGCCCTGGAAGAAGTGCTGATGGATGGCCTGGTAGTGTTTTTTTCGTTCGGCCTGTTGATGTGCGGGGTGGCGATCGCGGTGAAGCTGATAAGCAGCTGGATGCAGTTCGGCTTGTTGTTCGCCCCGGAAAGCCTGAAGCCGGACTTCAATCGCCTCAACCCGCTCAGCCAGCTCAAGCAAATGTTCTCTGCGCAGTCGGTGATCAATCTCTTGATGGGACTGGGCAAGGCGTTGTTGCTCTCGCTGATCCTCTATGTGGTGATCACCCCCTCGCTACAGGTGCTGATCGACCTGGCCACCAGCGATCTGCAAAGCTACATCGTGGCGCTGATCGCCCTGTTCCGCCACTTGCTGCATGCCTGCCTGGGGCTGCTGCTGGTGCTCGCGCTGATCGACTGGAGCATGCAGAAGTATTTCTTTGCCAAGCGCATGCGCATGACCCAGGTGGAGGTGGTCAAGGAGTACAAGGACATGGAGGGCGACCCTCACGTCAAGGGCCAGCGTCGCTCCCTGGCCTACCAACTCGCCCAGGAAGAGCCAAAGGTCAAGCTGCCCAAGCTGGAAGAGTCCGACATGCTGGTGGTCAACCCGACGCACTTTGCCGTGGCGCTGTACTACCGCCCCGGCAAAACGCCGCTGCCGATGTTGGTCGACAAAGGCACAGACGCCCAGGCGCGCCAGTTGATTGGCCGGGCCAAGGCCGCCGACGTGCCGGTGATCCAGTGTGTGTGGCTGGCGCGCATGCTGTATGAGCGAAAGCTGGGGGCGCCGATTCCACGGGAGAGTTTGCAGGCGGTAGCGCTGATCTATCGCACCCTGCGTGAGCTGAATGATGAATCCAAGCGCCAGACCCTTGAGTTACCGGAGCTTGCGCGCCGCTAGGGCGCGCGTTGTACATCCAGGGTTTCGAGCTTGGCCAGTGAGAGCAGGCGGCTGACGATGTCATCGAGCGGCTGGCCGTTGGGCACCAGCGCATGCCATATCACCAGGTTGCCCTTGGCATCGAGGTACACGAAGCATCCATCGAACACCATGGCGTGGACAAAGCGCCGCTCCAGCACCCGCTGCACCTGGCCGGCCTGCAGCGCCTCAGGTGCAATCTGCAGGGCCAGGCCGGGTTTTTGGCCGGCGCTCAACCGGCACAGGCTGATGCCCGGGCACAACGTGTGGTGAGCGACGTCGCCGCTCATCAGTTTGTCCAGAGGCACCTGGCGAGGCGCATCAGTGTCGGGTAAGCCCATGGCGGTCACTGTTCCAACGAGATCGTCTGATAGTCCGCCCTTTCGCCTGATGGGCCGGGTTCGACGCGCATTTGCGGCGGCCACCAGACCACCAGCTTGCCAGCGCTCGATTGCGGCCGGGAGCAGGAGTTGCCTTTGCACGTCGGGGTACAGCCGGCCATAAGCAGCACTAGGCCCAGGAGGGTGATGCAGGAGAGTCGCTGTTTCATGGCGCGGTCTTCCGTGTTGGCGTGAGCAGGGAGGGGCGGGTTACACCGATATGTTCATCCTTCGCCACCGGGCGCATGGCGATGAACACCTCCGCCTCTTCGCCCGGCTTGAGCCAGGCCCGTGGCCAGACGCTGACGGCCAGGGTCTGGGAATTGCTGCATTCGTTCTCGTCGATGCGCACGTTGCGATTGAACTGATTGCGCATCACCACCACCGCCACGTTGAACTGCGGGCCGGCGTACCACTGGCTGCGTTCGGTGTTGAGCGCCAGCAGGTCACGGGTTTTGCACAAGGTGTCCAGGCCCAGCGGCATGGGGGCGGCTTTGAAGGCGTCAGGTACTTGCCCGGTGACGAGGTGGGCGAGGGCGCTGGTGATCGCGCTGCGCTTGATCACCGGCGGGTGCTCGGCATAGCGCCTGGCCAACGGTTTGAGGGCCGCCTGCAGTTCTACCTGGTCGTCCGGTGGCAAGTAGCGTGACGGGTCGGCCTGGTCGCCGATAACGCGGGGGGTGAGGATAAACAGGCGTTCACGTCGGTTGTTCTGCCGCTCGGTGGAAGAGAACAGTGCCTTGCCCAGCAACGGTATATCGCCCAGCAACGGCACCTTGCTTCTTTTATCGGTGCTTTCGGTGACATGGAACCCGCCGACCACCAGCGAACGTTTTTCCGCCATCACCGCCTGGGTGCTGACTTTGCCCCGGCGTACATCGGGGCCTATGCGTTCGGGGTTGGACTCGTCGAAGTTGCCGTCTTCGATATCCACCGCCAGATGGACCTGGTGCCTGCCACGGGTGGTAATGACCCGTGGCACCACCTGGAAACTGGTGCCCACGGTGATCGGCAGGATGGTCGCGTTTTCGACGCCGGCAGTCAGGTATTGAGTGCGGTTGAAGTCAATCACCGCAGGTTGGTTTTCCAGGGTCAGCACCGAAGGGTTGGACACCATGGTCGCCAGGCCCTTGGCCTCCAGGGCCCGTACATCGGCGTAGAAACGGTCGCGCTTTTCGATCGACAGTTGCGCCGATGTCCCAGGCGCCATGTTCACACCGCCGAGAAAGCGGCTGTTCTGAAAACCCCAGTTGACCCCGAACTCTTGCAGTTGGGTGCGCTCGATATCCAGGATGATTGCGTCGATCTCCACCAGTTTGCGTGCCACATCGAGTTGGGCGATCAGCTCGCGGTACATTGCCTGGCGTTCTGGCAAGTCATAGATCAAGACGGCGTTGTTGCGCACATCCGCCTCGACCCGAATTCGCCCTCTTGCAGTGGGGGCTCTGGAGGTGAGCGACATGCCGGGCTCCGTCTGCCCCAGGGGCGCCTGTGCGCCGAGCAACTGGTTCAGCATCGGGTTGCCCAGCCGGGGAAGGATCGGGGTGATGGGCGAGGGCTGCGCTGCCGAGGCCGGGCGTGGGCTCATCGACGACAGGACAGAGTTGTCCCGGGGCTCCAACAGCCCGCGTAGCATGCTGGCAACACCCGCGATGACCAGCTTTTCTCCGCGATAATCAATCGGGCGGTCCGCCGCGTTGGCGAATCTCAGCGGGAACGTCAGCACGCTCTGTTTTTCATCGGGGGATTTTCGCTGGCTGCTGAATTGCCTGATCTGTTCGATGTAACGCTTGGGGCCGGATATCAGCACCACGCCATCGTCAGGGAGTTCCCCCCAACCGAAACGGTTGTCGAGCAGGCCAATGTCAGTCAATGCCTGCTTAAGGTCCGCAACGGTTTGCGATGAGACCTCCAGGCGCGCGGACTGCTGCTGGTCCAGGGTGCTGATGTACAGCATGTTGTTGTACATGTACCACTGGAAGCGATGCTCTACTGCCAGCCGGTCAAGCAACGACTGCGGGGTGTTGGCGCGTATCTTGCCGTTGACGGTGCCTTCCAGGTGGCCGTCGAATTGAATCTGCGTGCCAAAGGTCTGGGCGAAATCCTCCAGCACCTCACGCACCTGCTTATGGTCAGCCTCATAGGCGTAGGCGGTATTTTTCCATTCGGCGGGGATCGCGGCGAGCGAGCTTTGCATGGGCAAAAGCAACCAGGGCAGTACCAGCAGGTAGCGCCAATGAGGGCCTTTTTGAAGGGCCGCGGGCGAGACGGAGCGCAAGCGGGTGCGCTCGTGATTCTTGTTGGGCATGGGGTGTTCTCTGATTAGTGCGGCAGCGAGCGCAGTGACGTGGGTTGGAACCGTGGGGCCTGTTTTGCAAGGCGCGTAATCATTGCGCGCCAGGTATCGCGCTGGTTGAGCAGGGCTTGGAGACTGTCCAGCAAAGGCTTCTCGCTGGTGCTTTGCTGTAGACACTGAGTCAACCAGAGCGCACCCGTTGCAGGCGCCTGTGCGAGTGCACCTTGAAAGTGACTCAGGCTTGCGTTACCCAGGAGCATCCAGGTGTTGAGCTGTGATTTGTCAGGGCGGCCCTGGGTCAGTTGGACCTGCAACAAGAGGGTGTCAGGGCCGTGGCGCAGGAGTATTTCGTCATGGTCTTCGATCAGCCTTAATTCTTCGGCGCGGCTGTTCAACCAATTGGTAATGAGCGCCTTCACGTTATTGTCCGCTGTCCAGGCCGGACTTCAGTAGCATATGTCTGGCCCTGATATGTTCAGTGAAAGCGTATTCGGATTTACGGTTGGTCATCACCAGTTCATAGAACAAGTCCATGTCCGCCTCGGATCCAGAGTTCTGCTCCATCAAGTCGCTGACATCGTTTCTGCTGCGCTTCGCATCGCTAAGAAGTTGCTCTCTGTAACCTGAGTAGTAGTTCATGGATTTGCTCCTTTTTTGTGTTTCCTCTCTGTGGTTTTGTATGTCGAATTGGTTCCATGTGTAGCCGTTTATTTGGCGCGTGTGCGTGGTGGAAAATCAGGCATCCAACCGCTTACTGCTTGGCTCTAGAAAGGTGTCGCGCATGGCGGCCCAATCAATGCAAAAGTCGCCCTCTTCGGTTTGTAACAGCAACGTCTGGGGTTTGACGGTATCGTCGGCGCGTAGCGCCCAGAGCGTGGTGTTGTGGTCGGCGAGAGCCTGGCGTGCGGCCTCCAGCTCCTGGGGATGGCATAGCAATGCCGCCTTGACCATCGGCATCTGGCTGACCATCAATTGTCTGACCAACGCGGCCATGCGTTGTGGCAGGGGCGTATCTTCCAGCAGCAGACGAATCGCCTGGTTGGCGATTGAAGAGGCATATCGTTCAAGGTTGTCGTACATCGCCTGGCGTTCGCCTTCCCAGCGTTTGAACTGCGCGTCGGCACGCCGCCAGATTTCAAGGCCGGCCTGCTCCAGCAGCTTTTCCCGCTGCTTTTCTGCCCGCTTCAGCAATTGCCTGGCCTGGGCCTTGGCATGCTCCAGTGTGTTGTGGGCATGGGCGTAATTGGCCAGGGTTTCGCGGGGGATCAGGGTTTCGGCAAAGGCGGTGGAGCCTTTGGGTAAGTCGATTTTATGTCGGCAAAACATCGTGTTCAGTCTCCATGGTCCTTGGCGCAAGGTGCTTGAGCGTCGCTGTGGATTGTCGCAATACGCCAGACCACGGCGTGCCAAAGGGTATCGAGGCGGCTGTAGGAGTCCCCAAGCGAAAGGGCTTTTTTTTCCAGTTCCAGAACGCGCTGGCGAGGGAATCTCAACCTGATGCGTTGCCAGGTGGCGGGGCTGACCCAGGTGCGTAGCAGCTGCAAGGGGTCCTCATCGGGCTGCAGCATATCTGGGGGCAATGCCTTGGACAGTCTGTTGCACCACTGGTGGAGGTTTTCATTCAACGCGCTTGCGTAGGCCGGGCGACACGCGCTGTCAATCAACGCCAGCACCAGGTCCAGTTGCTCCGGCGAGGCGAGCGCCAGTTGCAGCAATGTGGGCTGAGGCGTGGGCGGCAGGCAGGGCGTGATCCCATAGAGTCTGGCTACCCACAGGTGTCGACTGTGACCAAGCGCAGTCAGTGCTGCGTGCTCATCAACCGTTCTCCAGCCTTCGCGTGAATGCAGCCAGGGGGTTGCCCACCACTGGACCCATGCCAGGTTACTCATCGTGCGAGGATGGCCCGGCCGTTTGGGCATGCGGCAGCGCTCGCTGGCCCCTGATCCGCCAGAATGTCACGGCGATAATGAGCACCACTAAAACGATCATGGTGAAGGTGACGCTGGCCCGCCAAAAGCCAATGTCATCGCCCGGCACCAGGAACGGACCGAAATAGGCCAGGCGTTGCTGCTCCAGATAAGCCGTTGCGGGAACGAATACCACCGTCAGTTTTTGCGGATTTTCGACGGCGTTGGTCATGCCAGGAATACTGCTGGAGACCATCCGGCGCACACGGGCCTGGATGTTGTCGGGGTCAAGCCTGGGATCGTGCTTGATGAACACGGACGCGGAGGCCGGTTGTACCGGTTCGCCCGGTGCAACACGCTCGGGCAACACTACGTGTACGCGGGCGACAATCACGCCGTCGATGTTCGATAACGTGGTTTCCAGTTCCTGGGACAAGGCATAGATATAGCGCGCGCGCTCCTCAAGCGGAGTTGAGATCACCCCTTCCTTGCGAAAGGTGTCGCCCAGGGTAGCGCGGGCGGTCTTGGGCAATCCAACGGCTTCCAGGGTGCGTACGGCCCGCCCGATATCGGAGGCGTTGACCACGACGACCACGCCGTCTTTGGCGGGGACTTTGGTGGCGCGTATATGCTTGTCTGCCAACTCCGCGATGACTTCATTGGCTTCCTGCTCGGAGAGTTGGCGGTGAAGTTCGACGCGGTCACTGCAGGCATTGAGCATGAATGACAACACTAGCGTTAACGTAATAAACCGTAGGCGAGTCATTTTTATCTACTGAAGGTTGCAGATTTTATCGATGCCTTGTGCGGTTTTACCGACACTTTTAACGAGCATTTGCGTCAGCAATAACGTATCGGACAGTTGCTCAGGATACTTTCGCGCTTCATCAAACTTATTCTCGCTGCTCAAGGCTCGCAGACTTTTGGTCATGCGCTGGGTGACAGAAGTCAGCCGCTCGGATGCTTCGGACAGCATGCTCTGTGGCGTCGTGTAATGGGGCCCTGGGCTGGGCTGGGCTGACGAGTCCATGATTGAGGCGAAATAATTGACATCGGTGTGGGAGATCGAGGACTCCTGTGCGCTGGAGGACCCATTGAGATCCTCATGTTCAGCAGAGCGTACTCTTCCTATAAACATATGGCGCCTATTAAGTAAGTATCGCGGGGAGGGTTTGTTATTGATGAGGCCATTCGTTGTTAGATTGGCGAAGTGACCTTCCCGCCACCCAGTGGCAGGAAGGTCAGAGAGGGCCAGGCTGATTACAAACGGAGTGCGTCAGACGCGGTTTTGATGCCTGCGGTATTTTGGTTTACCGCAGTTTTCCAGGCATTTTTCACACCGTCAGCCCTCTTTTTCGCTTCTGCGGCTTCAAGGCCTGCGTCTGCCTGCTCTGCACTCATACCACCAGCGCCGCTACCGTAAGGGTTGGAGCCGGAAGAGCCAACTGAACCAATACTCATATTGTTTACTCCGTATTTAACGTTGATTTCACTGGACGCTAGCGATGCTGAGAGAAGCATTTATCACATGCAGTTTCGCCGTTCCATAATTTATGTGGCGCAGGAAATGTATGCGTTCCAATTGTGTCTGCAGGGTATGTTTCAAAAAATGTAATTTTTCAGTTTGTTGCCAGATCTTTATAGTGCGCAAGTTATGTCAGTGATATTTCCAGTTGCTTCATTCGGTAATAGAGGGTGCGCTTGGGCACGCCTAACTCGATGGCGACGCCATCAACATTATGGGCATGCCGGTTCAGCGACTCTTCAATCAGAACTTTCTCGATTTGCTGTAAACGTTCCTTGAGCGGCATCTCCCAGTCCTGGCGTTCTTTTACCGCAGCACAGAGGGGAGGGAGCCCCAGGACGAAACGCTTGGCTGTCGAGCGCAGTTCGCGCACATTCCCTGACCAGGGATGGCAAAGCAATTGTGAAAGCAGAGCGTTGGGAGGCGAGGGTGCTGGGCACTTGAAGTACTCAGCCTCCTGCCGGATCATTTTCACGAACAGCGGGATGATGCGCTCTGGTTGCTGCCTGAGTGGCGCCAGGTTGATGTTGACCACATTCAGGCGAAAGTACAGGTCGCGCCTGAAGGCCCCTTGAGCGACCATCTCATGCAAGGACTGCTGGGCAGAGGCAATGACGCGCATGTCTACGGGGATAAACCGGGTCGAGCCCAAGCGTTCGACGCCACGGGACTCCAATACCCGCAGCAACTTGGCTTGCAGGGGAAGCGGCATGCTGTCTATTTCGTCCAGGTACAACGTGCCCAGGTGCGCAGCTTCGACAGAACCTGCACGCGATTGCATGGCCCCGGTGTAGGCGCCGCTGTTGACTCCAAAGAGCTGGCTTTCGGCAAGGCTCTCCGGTATCGCCGCACAGTTGACCGCGACGAAGTTCCCCCGTCGTCCTGACAGGCAATGAATACGTTGCGCTAAAGTGTCCTTGCCGGTGCCTGTTTCCCCAAGCAGCAGAATGTCGATGTTGAGCGCGGCAGTGTTATTGATGGTTGTTTCTATGTCTGGGCAATCATTGAACGGGGTGTCTGTTTCAACTTCACTTTGATAGGAGGCCGACATGTTGCTATTGCTCCAATTCCATTAGAGTTGTCGCGTCACTATTGTTTGATTTTTCTAGTGATAGGGATCAGTAGACCGGAAAATGCCCATGATGTCATGGCGAAAGGATGTTGGGATTGTTCACTGTTTTGCCGGTGTTGTTAAAGAACTTGAATTGGAAAAATATTCAAGTTTTTGTAGGAGTGGTATTTGCTGTAGCGCGTAGGAGCAATCCTAAATATTTTATGATTGTTATTTAATTGGCGGGCTGCGCGCTTGAAGTGTCAGTTTTCTGCTCTGCCTGTTCATGTTATTAAAATACATAACAGTGTCTTAATATTTCCCCCGCTGGAAAGTCCCTGTTGTAAATGAAGCACCCACAAAAAAGCCGATGCAGGGCATCGGCTTTTTTGTGGGCGGCAGGTGCCGCAGGTCAAGCGTTACACGTTGAAGCGGAAGTGCATTACATCGCCATCTTTGACGATGTATTCCTTGCCTTCCAGGCGCCATTTACCGGCTTCCTTGGCCCCGGCTTCACCCTTGAACTGGATGAAATCGTTGTAGGCGATCACTTCGGCGCGGATAAAGCCTTTTTCGAAGTCGGTGTGGATCACGCCGGCAGCCTGTGGCGCGGTGGCGCCGACCTTGACGGTCCAGGCGCGGACCTCTTCGACACCAGCGGTGAAGTAGGTTTGCAGGTGCAGCATTTCGTAGCCTGCACGGATCACACGGTTCAGGCCGGGCTCTTCCAGGCCCAGGGCCTCGAGGAACATGTCTTTTTCTTCGCCGTCTTCCAGTTCGGCGATTTCCGCTTCGATCTTATTGCACACCGGAACAACCATTGCGCCTTCTTCTTCGGCAATGGCCAGGACCACGTCGAGTAGCGGGTTGTTCTCGAAGCCGTCTTCAGCCACGTTGGCGATGTACATCACAGGCTTGGTGGTCAGCAGGTGGAAGCCCTTGATCACAGCCTTTTCGTCGACGCTCATGTTCTTCATCAGGCTGCGTGCAGGCTTGCCCAGGGTGAAGTGAGCAGTCAGTTGCTCAAGCAGGGCCTTCTGCACCACGGCGTCCTTGTCACCGCCTTTGGCATTGCGCGTAACCTTTTGCAGTTGCTTCTCGCAGCTGTCGAGGTCGGCGAAGATCAGTTCCAGGTCGATGATCTCGATGTCGCGTTTCGGGTCGACGCTGTTGGAGACGTGAATCACGTTCTCGTCTTCAAAGCAGCGGACCACGTGAGCGATGGCATCGGTCTCACGGATGTTGGCCAGGAACTTGTTGCCCAAGCCTTCACCTTTCGACGCACCGGCTACCAGGCCTGCGATGTCGACGAACTCCATGGTGGTCGGCAGGATGCGCTTGGGATTGACGATGGCGGCCAGGGCCTCCAGGCGCGGATCGGGCATCGGCACGATACCGGTGTTGGGTTCGATGGTGCAGAAGGGGAAGTTCTCCGCCGCAATACCGGACTTGGTCAGGGCGTTGAACAGGGTGGACTTGCCGACGTTAGGTAGGCCGACGATGCCGCAATTGAATCCCATGGTGTTTCCCCTCGGAAAAAAGTCAGGCCTTCTGGCTGTGCAGGTTTTTCATCGCACGGTTCCATTCACCGGCGAAGATATCCGGCAGCACGCCGAGGGCAAAATCGATGCTGGCATCGAGTTTTTCCTGTTCGGCGCGTGGCGCACGACCCAGGACGAAATTTGAAACCATACTGGCAACGCCTGGGTGGCCAATGCCGAGCCGCAGACGGTAAAAGGTATTCTGATTGCCCAACTGCGCAATGATGTCGCGCAGGCCATTATGACCGCCATGGCCGCCGCCTTGCTTGAGCTTGGCAACGCCGGGTGGCAGGTCCAGTTCGTCATGGGCCACCAGGATTTCTTCGGGTTTGATCCGGAAGAACCCCGCAAGCGCCGCGACAGCCTGGCCGCTGCGGTTCATGTAGGTGGTGGGAATCAGCAGACGAACATCCTGACCCTGATGCGAGAAGCGTCCGGTCAGGCCAAAATATTTGCGATCGGCCACAAGATTGACGCCTTGGGCGTGGGCGATGCGCTCAACAAAAAGGGCCCCCGCGTTATGCCGGGTCTGTTCGTATTCGGCGCCTGGATTTCCCAGGCCAACGATCAGTTTGATGGCAGTCACGACAGGGGCCCTTCCTTTGGAGTTGTGGATAACATCGCCGCAACCTCGTTGCGGCGAAAGTGGACGACAGGAGCTCACTTATCCAGAGATAAACTTCGCGTTATCGCCCGCTTTCTCGCTACGTTTCGGTCCGCGATGTTTCCTCAAGCTCCGACGCTGCAGAGAGTATTACTCGGCAGCGGTTTCGCCAGCTTCATCTTCTGCTACAACACGTGGCGCGTGGACGTTGGCAACAGCCTTGTCGTCGTTGTGAGCCAGTGCAACGAACTCAACGCCTTTAGGGGCCTTGAGGTCGGACAGGTGAATGATGGTGCCGATTTCAGCAGCCGACAGGTCGACTTCGATGAACTCAGGCAGATCTTTCGGCAGGCAGCTTACTTCCAGCTCGGTAGTGGTGTGGGAAACAACGCCACCTTTCTTGACCGGAGCTTCTTCACCAACAAAGTGCACAGGCACGATAGCGGTCAGTTTCTGACCAGCAACAACGCGTACGAAGTCAGCGTGCAGTACGTGACCTTTGGCCGGGTGGCGTTGCAGAGCCTTGATGATAACGTTCTGCTTTTTGCCGCCAACGTTCAGTTCGATAACGTGGCTGTAGGCAGCATCGTTTTCGAGCAGTTTGGCAACTTCTTTAGCCAGCATGCTGATGGATTCAGGGGCTTTTTCGCCACCGTAAACTACAGCTGGAACCAGGCTTGCGAGACGACGCAGGCGGCGGCTCGCACCTTTCCCCAGGTCGGAACGCAGTTCAGCATTCAAAGTAAAATCGTTCATGTTGTATCTCCAAAATAACCACATTCGCCCCAGCGTTTGCGACCAGCGCTAAAGGCGATATGGGCAAAAAAGCCCCGCCCCAGCATGGTGCTGGGGCGGGGCGCTTTTCGTCAGGTTGATGCCACCAAGGTTTGACCCTTAGCGGAACATCGCACTGATCGATTCTTCATTGCTGATGCGGCGAACCGCCTCAGCAACAACCGGTGCGATATCCAGTTGACGGATACGCGCACAGGCTTGAGCAGCGGCGGACAACGGGATGGTGTTGGTCACCACCAGTTCGTCCAGCACGGAATTCTCGATGTTCTCGATCGCTCGGCCCGACAGCACAGGGTGTGTGCAGTAGGCGAAGACTTTAGCCGCACCGTGCTCTTTCAAGGCTTTAGCCGCGTGGCACAGGGTGCCGGCGGTATCGACCATGTCATCGACCAGAATACAGGTACGCCCTTCGACATCACCGATGATATGCATCACTTCAGAGTGATTGGCTTTCTCACGGCGTTTGTCGATGATCCCGAGGTCCACGCCCAGGGATTTGGCAACAGCCCGTGCACGCACGACGCCACCAATGTCCGGGGACACGATCATCAGGTTTTCAAAGCGCTGGTCTTCGATGTCATCCACCAGAACGGGGGAGCCGTAGATGTTATCTACCGGAATATCGAAGAACCCCTGGATTTGGTCAGCGTGCAGGTCAACCGTGAGAACACGATCGATACCTACCACGGTCAGCATGTCAGCGACGACTTTCGCGCTGATAGCCACACGTGCGGAACGCGGACGGCGATCCTGACGGGCATAACCAAAGTAAGGGATTACAGCTGTGATTCGAGTCGCTGAGGAGCGGCGGAAGGCATCAGCCATCACGACGAGTTCCATCAGGTTATCGTTGGTCGGAGCGCAAGTCGGCTGAATAATGAAAACATCTTTACCGCGGACATTTTCATTGATCTCGGCTGTAATCTCGCCGTCGGAAAATTTACCGACTGAGATGTCACCGAGAGGGATATGCAGCTGACGTACAACACGCCGAGCCAGATCGGGGTTAGCATTCCCCGTAAAGACCATCATCTTGGACACGCGCAGTACCTAGAGGCTGAGGGTAACCTGGATGAGTATAGAAAATGGCAGGGGCGGCTGGATTCGAACCAACGCATGGCAGGATCAAAACCTGCTGCCTTACCGCTTGGCGACGCCCCTGTATCTGTTGCAACGAGTACCCAGTACTCGGTTCCTTTAGAGCAGACTTTGCAGCTTGCGATGCAACATCGAAACGTTGCTTCCCTTTGCTACAAACCCTGTAAGGGTCTCTGTAAGAAGGGCCGAGACTTTATCAGCTTCAGCTTTGTTTGGGAAGCCCCCAAACACACAACTTCCAGTTCCGGTGAGTTTTGCTTCGGTAAATTTACCTAACAAATTCAATGCGTTACGTACATCTGGATAACGCCTTGCTACCACCGGTAAGCAGTCATTTCGACTGTTTCCCTTGGGAACGGGGCGCACTTTAATGGGAGAAGAGTTACGTGTCAACAACGGATCTGAAAAAATTTCTGCTGTACTTACAGATACTTGCGGAACAAGCACGACATACCACGGCTCTTCGGGGTCTACGGGGGTGAGTTTTTCCCCGACACCCTCAGCAAATGCGGCGTGCCCACGCACAAAAACCGGGACGTCGGCGCCCAGTGTCAGGCCCAGTGCGGCCAGGCGATCTTCATCCCAGCCCAGTTGCCACAAGTGATTAAGACCGAGCAGGGTGGTTGCGGCATTCGAGCTGCCACCGCCGATGCCGCCGCCCATTGGCAGGATTTTATCGATCCAGATATCAATACCCAGCGAACAGCCGGATTGTTCCTGGAGCTTTTTTGCCGCCTTCACGATCAGATTGCTGTCATGGGGCACATCGGCAAATTCGGTGTGCAGTTGAATCACCCCATCGTCGCGTACGGCGAAGGTCATCTCATCGCCGTAGTCGAGAAATTGAAACAGCGTCTGCAACTCGTGATAGCCGTCTTCACGACGACCGAGGATGTGCAGCATCAAATTGAGCTTGGCCGGGGAGGGCAGGGTCAGGCGTTCGGTCATGTCACTGCCCCAGCTTGCGCGGTTGCCAGTCCTTGATCACCAGCGTGACGTCAAGGTTGCTGCCGTGCAGCTTGATGCGCTCGGGCAGCCAATAGCCGCTTTGCTCCACATAACTGAGGTACTCAACCTGCCAGCCATCCTGTTCCAGGGTGGCCAGGCGGCTATCGCCATTGAGGCTCAAGCGGCTCTTGCTGTCAGGCGCGGGCAGGCCGCGAACCCACCAGACCAGGTGCGAGACCGGCAGCTTCCAGCCGACCTGCTCTTCAAGCAACGCCTCCGGTGATGGCGCTTCATAGCGGCCCTGGTTGGCCACTTCGAGGCTCACTTGCCCCGGTCGCCCGGTCAGGCGTGCAGCGCCACGGCCCAGGGGGCCAGAGAGGCGGATGTCGTAATAATCCTGGCGTTGCAGCCAGAACAAGGTGCCGCTGCCCGAATCCTTCGGTGCACGCACTCCGATCTTGCCTTCGATCTGCCAGCCATCAATGCTGCTGAGCTGATCCTTGTGCTGGCGCCACTGCGCCGGGTTGCCCTGGCCTTCGACGGATTCACGGGCACCGAAGCCCGCACAACCGGCGAGCAGGGCGATAAAACTGAAAACGATGGCGTGGCGCAAAAACATAGAATTAAAGAGTCTCGGATCCGGTCAGGCGCTTGATGGTGCTGCGCAGGATAGGGCTGTCGGGTTGTTCCTTGAGGAACTTGGCCCAGATTTGTCGAGCTTCGCGTTGGTTGCCCTTGGCCCAGAGCACTTCGCCCAGGTGTGCGGCCACTTCCTGGTCGGGGAACCGCTCCAGGGCTTGGCGCAACAGGCGTTCGGCTTCGTCGAGGTTGCCCAGGCGGTAATTCACCCAGCCCAGGCTGTCCAGCACTGCCGGGTCTTCCGGGTTGAGCTGGTGCGCCTGTTCGATCAGGACCTTGGCCTCGGCATAGCGCGTTGTACGGTCTGACAAGGTGTAGCCCAGGGCGTTCAGTGCCATGGCATTGTCCGGATCGCGCTTGATGATCAGGCGCAGGTCCTTTTCCATCTGCGCCAGGTCATTGCGTTTCTCGGCCTGCATGGCGCGGGTGTATAGCAAGTTCAGGTCGTCGGGGTATTGCAGCAGGGCCTGGGCGAGGATTTTCCAGGCGCGCTCCCCCTGATTGTTGGCCGACAAGGTCTCGGCCTGGATCAGATACAGCTGGATGGCATAGTCCGGCTCGGCATCGCGGGCAGCGGCCAGGCGTTTTTCGGCTTCGTCGGTGCGACCGTTGTTCATCAGGATATCGGCCTGGCGCAGTTGCGCCGGCAGGTAGTCGTTGCCCGGGCCGACCTGGGCGTACTCGATCAGCGCGCCTTGCGGGTCATCCCGTTCCTCGGCGATGCGCCCCAGGTTCAGGTGGGCCGAGTCGACGTGGCTTTCCCGGGCGATCAGTTCTTCCAGGTAACCCTTGGCCTCTTCCCAGGCCTTGGCTTCCAGGCAGACCAGCGCCAGGGAGTAACGTAGTTCGTCATCATCCGGGTATTGCTGGACCAGGCTGGCGAACTCCACCTTGGCGTCTTCCATGCGGTCCTGTTCCACCAACATGCGCGCGTAAGTCAGGCGCAGGCGCTTGTCGTCCGGATACTTCTTGATGCTCTTTTGCAGCAGCGGCAAGGCTTCCTTGCCCCGGTTGAGGCTTTGCAGCAGGCGTGCGCGCAACAGCAGCGGGGCTATTTCACCTTCTTCCGGCGGGTTTTGCTCCAGCAACTTGAGGGCGGCTTGCGGTTCGTCATCCTGTTGCAACAACAGCGCCTTGCCAAATACCAACTGGCCGTTGCTCGGGTGCTTTTGCAGCAGGCGGTCGAAACTCTTCATCAGGCCATCGCGGGTGTCCTGGTCGGTATCGGCCGCGGAGAGGGCGAGGAAGTCAAAGTGGGTATCGCCCTTGCCCTGCAAGACTTTCTCCATGTAGACCATGGAGTCGTCGTAGCGCCCGGCCCGCGCCAGCTGGATCGCCGCGGCGCGCTGGGCCTCCAGGTCGTTCGGGGCGTTTTTCGCCCAGATCAACGCGGTATCCAGGGCTGCCTGGTCGGCGCCCAGGTATTCAGCGATGCGAAACGCTCGCTCGGAGATCCCCGGGTCCTGGGTGTTGATGGCCTGGGTCACGTAGTTATCCAGAGCAATGTCGAAACGATTGCGCTGGCCGGCGAGCTCCGCGCTCAGCAGGCTGAACACCGTTTCTTCGCTGAACGAGGAATAAACCTTGGGCTTTTCAGGGGCGGGGGTGCTGTCTTCCACCGGCGCAGGACTCTGCGACGATACGGGGGCCATGGACTGGCAGCCCCCGAGGAAGGCAAGGGCAAGGAGCAACGCGGAAGATCTATTCATATAGGAAGAGGACGACTAACCTGCGGTCGGATCATCATGACACAAGCCCTCGGCCAAACATAACCGGGGCACTCGTATTGCCTTAAATGCCTTCTATGTAGCAGCGAGCTTGCTCGCGAAAAACGCCAAGATGCCGCGTTTACCCAAGGTGCCAGCGTTTTCGTTGACGATTTTTGCGAGCAAGCTCGCTCCTGCAAAGGGTCTTTATAGACACAAGGCATTAGGACAATAGACGACGGTGGTTGTTCTGGATGAGTCGAAGTAGGACAATTGTCGGCTTCTCGACATCATCAGCGATATTGAATGGCCTTCCTTGCTCTGGGTATCAACCACAAGACTGCTTCTGTAGACGTCCGCGAGCGCGTGGCGTTTACCCCGGAGCAATTGGTTGAGGCTTTGCAGCAGCTGTGCCGGCTCACCGACAGCCGCGAAGCTGCGATCCTTTCCACCTGCAATCGCAGCGAGCTCTATATAGAGCAGGAACATCTTTCGGCGGATGTCGTGCTGCGCTGGCTGGCTGATTACCATCATTTGAGCCTGGATGACCTGCGCGCCAGTGCTTATGTGCATGAAGATGATGCGGCAGTTCGTCACATGATGCGTGTTGCATCCGGGCTTGATTCGCTGGTGCTGGGCGAACCGCAAATCCTCGGCCAGATGAAGTCGGCCTACGCCGTGGCCCGCGAAGCCGGGACCGTGGGGCCGTTGCTGGGGCGTTTGTTCCAGGCCACCTTCAATTCGGCCAAGCAGGTGCGCACCGATACGGCGATCGGTGAAAACCCGGTTTCCGTGGCTTTTGCTGCCGTCAGCCTGGCCAAGCAGATCTTCAGCGACCTGCAGCGCAGCCAGGCCCTGCTGATCGGCGCGGGCGAGACCATCACCCTGGTCGCCCGGCACCTGCATGACCTGGGCGTCAAGCGTATCGTGGTAGCCAACCGAACCCTGGAGCGCGCCAGCATCCTGGCCGAAGAGTTCGGTGCCCACGCGGTATTGCTGGCTGACATCCCGGCCGAGCTGGTGCGCAGCGATATCGTGATCAGCTCCACCGCCAGCCAGTTGCCGATCCTGGGCAAGGGGGCGGTGGAAAGCGCCTTGAAGCTGCGCAAGCACAAGCCGATTTTCATGGTGGATATAGCCGTTCCCCGGGATATCGAGCCAGAAGTCGGCGAGTTGGACGACGTTTACCTCTATAGCGTCGACGACCTGCATGAAGTGGTCGCCGAAAACCTCAAGAGCCGCCAGGGTGCTGCCCAGGCTGCCGAGGAAATGGTCGCGATCGGCGCCGATGACTTTATGGTGCGCCTGCGCGAGCTGGCTGCCGTGGATGTGCTCAAGGCCTATCGCCAACAGGGCGAGCGCTTGCGTGACGAGGAATTGCTCAAGGCCCAGCGTCTGCTGGCCAATGGCGGTAACGCTGAAGATATTTTGATGCAATTGGCCCGTGGCCTCACCAACAAGCTGTTGCATGCTCCCAGCGTACAGCTTAAAAAACTGACAGCCGAAGGCCGCCTCGATGCGCTGGCCATGGCCCAGGAACTCTTTGCCCTCGGTGAGGGCGCGTCAGACAGCTCTTCGGATAAAAAACTGCAATGAAAGCGTCACTGCTCAATAAACTGGACGTGCTCCAGGACCGTTTCGAAGAACTGACCGCCTTGCTTGGCGATGGCGAGGTTATTTCCGATCAAACCAAGTTCCGCGCCTATTCCAAGGAATACGCCGAAGTTGAGCCGATCGTGACCACCTACTCGCAACTGCTCAAAGTGCAGGCCGACCTCGAAGGCGCCCAGGCGCTGCTCAAGGACAGCGACCCGGACATGCGTGAAATGGCCGTGGAAGAAGTCCGCGAAGCCAAGGAAAAGCTCGTTGAACTGGAAGGCGACCTGCAACGCATGCTGCTGCCCAAGGATCCTAACGATGGGCGCAACGTCTTCCTGGAAATCCGCGCCGGTACCGGCGGCGACGAGGCGGCGATCTTCTCCGGCGACCTGTTCCGCATGTATTCGCGCTATGCCGAGCGTCGCGGCTGGCGTGTCGAAATCCTCTCCGAGAACGAAGGGGAGCATGGCGGCTACAAGGAAATCATCGCCCGGGTCGAAGGCGAGAACGTCTACGGCAAGCTGAAGTTCGAATCCGGCGCCCACCGCGTACAGCGCGTTCCAGCCACCGAGTCCCAAGGCCGCATCCACACCTCGGCCTGCACCGTGGCGGTATTGCCCGAGCCGGACGAGCAGGAAACCATCGAAATCAATCCGGCAGATTTGCGTGTCGACACCTATCGTTCGTCCGGCGCCGGTGGCCAGCACGTCAACAAGACCGACTCGGCAATCCGCATCACTCACTTGCCGTCCGGCATTGTGGTGGAGTGCCAGGAAGAGCGGTCCCAGCACAAGAACCGTGCGCGGGCCATGTCCTGGCTGTCGGCCAAGCTCAACGACCAGCAGACCAGCGCCGCCGCCAACGCGATTGCCAGCGAGCGCAAGTTGCTGGTGGGCTCGGGTGACCGGTCCGAGCGCATTCGCACCTATAACTACGCCCAGGGCCGGGTCACCGACCATCGGGTCAACCTGACCCTGTATTCCCTGGACGAGATCCTTGCCGGTGGCGTGGACGCAGTGATCGAGCCGTTGCTTGCCGAATACCAGGCCGACCAACTGGCCGCGATAGGTGAATAAATGACCATTATTGCCAGCTTGTTGCGCGCCGCCGAGCTGCCCGACTCGCCGACTGCCCGTCTGGATGCGGAGTTGCTGCTGGCGGCTGCCCTGGGCAAGTCCCGCAGTTACCTGCACACCTGGCCAGAAAAAATCGTCAGCAGCGAAGACGCGCTACGTTTTGCCGGCTACCTGCAACGTCGTCGCAGCGGTGAGCCGGTGGCCTATATCCTCGGCCAACAGGGCTTCTGGAAGCTCGACCTGGAAGTTGCGCCGCACACGTTGATCCCGCGCCCCGACACCGAACTGCTGGTGGAAGCGGCCCTGGAATTATTGCCCGCCAGCCCGGCCAACGTCCTCGACCTGGGCACCGGTAGCGGCGCCATCGCCCTGGCCCTGGCCAGCGAGCGCCCGGCCTGGCGCGTGACGGCGGTGGATCGCGTATTTGAGGCCGTGGCCCTGGCCGAGCGCAATCGCCAGCGCCTGCACCTGGATAACGTCACGGTGCTCAACAGCCACTGGTTCAGCGCCCTGAAAGATCACACCTATCACCTGATCATCAGCAATCCCCCCTATATTGCCGACAATGATCCGCACCTGGTGGCGGGCGATGTGCGCTTCGAACCCGCCAGCGCACTGGTCGCAGGTCACGATGGCCTGGACGACCTGCGCCTGATCATCGCCCAGGCGCCGCTGCACCTGGAGGCCGGAGGCTGGTTGCTGCTGGAGCATGGTTACGACCAGGCGCCGGCCGTGCGTGACCTGTTGCTGGCGCAAGGTTTTGCCGAGGTCCACAGCCGTATCGACCTCGGCGGCCATGAGCGCATCAGCCTGGGACGCCGGCCGTGCTGACCGATCAGGAGCTGTTGCGCTATAGCCGACAGATTCTGTTGCAACAGGTCGATATCGACGGCCAGTTGCGCCTGAAAAACAGCCGTGTATTGATCGTCGGCCTAGGTGGCCTCGGTGCTCCGGTGGCCCTGTACCTGGCAGCCGCAGGTGTGGGTGAGCTGCATCTGGCGGACTTTGACACGGTCGACCTGACCAACCTGCAACGCCAGATCATCCACGACACCGACAGCGTCGGCCTGAGCAAGGTCGATTCGGCTATCCGCCGCTTGAGCGCGATCAACCCAGAGATCCGGCTGGTTGCCCACCGCGCTGCGCTGGACGTTGATTCGTTGGCCGCTGCTGTAGCCGGCGTGGACCTGGTGCTCGATTGCTGCGACAACTTCGCGACCCGCGAAGCAGTGAACACGGCGTGCGTCGAAGCTGGCAAGCCTTTGGTCAGCGGCGCGGCGATTCGCCTGGAAGGCCAACTCTCGGTGTTCGATCCGCGACGCCCGGAAAGCCCGTGCTACCACTGTTTATATGGGCACGGCAGCGACACCGAACTGACCTGTAGCGAAGCCGGCGTCGCCGGTCCGCTGGTAGGCCTGGTCGGCAGCCTGCAAGCCTTGGAAGCCCTGAAACTGCTGGCCGGTTTTGGCGAACCGCTGGTCGGCCGCCTGCTGCTGATCGACGCCCTGGGCACACGTTTTCGCGAGCTGCGGGTCAAGCGTGATCCCGCTTGCAGCGTCTGCGGTCGCCAGCATGGTTAAGGATGCACCGATTGGTGTATTCGACTCCGGGGTCGGCGGCCTGTCGGTGCTCGACGAAATTCATCGTTTGTTGCCCCATGAGTCGCTGCTGTACGTGGCGGATTGCGGGCATATCCCCTACGGCGAGAAAACCCCGGCATTCATTCGCGAACGTTCGCGGGTGGTTGCAGAGTTTTTCCGCGGGCAGGGCGCCAAGGCCTTTGTGATTGCCTGCAACACGGCCACTGTGGCAGCGGTCGCGGATTTGCGCAGTGATTATCCGGATTGGCCGCTGGTGGGCATGGAGCCGGCGGTCAAACCTGCGGCTGCCGCGACGCGCAGTGGTGTGGTCGGGGTACTTGCCACCACGGGCACCTTGCAAAGCGCCAAGTTCGCCGCGCTGCTGGATCGCTTCGCCACCGATGTGCGGGTGGTGACGCAACCTTGCCCGGGGCTGGTAGAGCTGATCGAAGCCGGAGACCTCAACAGCCCGGCGCTGCGCCAGATGCTGCAAGGGTATGTCGCGCCGCTGATCGAGGCCGGGTGCGACACCATTATTCTGGGCTGCACTCACTATCCCTTCCTCAAGCCCTTGCTGGCGACGCTGCTGCCACCGTCAATCATCCTGATCGACACCGGCGCGGCAGTGGCGCGTCAGTTGCAGCGCCTGCTGGGCGAACGCCAACTGCTGGCCGAGGGCAATCCTCGGGCGGCGCAATTCTGGACCAGCGGTGATCCGCAACATCTCAGAAATATCCTACCCACACTATGGAAATTCAGCGGCGTTGTGCGAAGCTTCGCCCTGTGAAAAATTCGTGAAATAGCGGGTTTTTTAGCTGAACTTCTGCGTTGTCCGTGATTTCTATAGCTCTTGATGAGCAATACAAAACCATACAACTTCGTTTGGAAAGGATGTTTCTTATGAAGCGCTTGTTCTGTTTGGCCGCGATTGCGGCCGTTTTGGTAGGGCACTCTGTTTCTTCCCAGGCTGCCGGCCTGGAATTTGGGGTGGGGCATACAAGCGATTCGACCATGACCTATCGCCTGGGCCTGCAATCGGACTGGGACAAGAGCTGGTTGCAGAGCGATGTCGGGCGCCTGACCGGCTACTGGAGCGGCGCCTATACCTTCTGGGATGGTGACGAACGCGCCAGTGTCAGCAGCTTGTCGTTTTCCCCGGTGTTTGTGTATGAGTTCGCCGGCGAGTCGGTGAAACCCTATATCGAAGCGGGGATCGGCGTGGCGCTGTTCTCACGCACAAAGGTGGAAGACAACAACATTGGCGGGGCTTTCCAGTTTGAAGATCGGCTGGGCTTTGGCTTGCGCTTCGCCGGCGGGCACCAGGTGGGGATCCGTGCCACGCACTATTCCAACGCGGGCATCAGCAGCCACAACGATGGTATCGAGAGCTATTCGTTGAACTACACAATGCCGCTCTGATACTCCCCAAGCACAGCCCGACCCATGTAGGAGCGGGCTTGTGTGGGAGCCGGGCTTGCCCGCGATGCAGACGACTCGGTGCTTCAGGCAAACTGAAGTGATGCTATCGCAGGCAAGCCAGCTCCCACACAAGCCAGCTCCCACATTTGACCACCACCGTTTTCAGAATCAGCGGTAGACCGTTGCAATCCCCTGGCGCTCTTCAAGGCACTCCGGCGCGCCCATCTCGAACTCCCGGCAAATCAGCGGTCGTTTTTCATAGATCGTGCACATCATCGTGTCGCGATCCAGCGCGGCGCACCAGCCGTCGTCCAGGCGCAGCATGACTTCGCCGCCCCAATCGTCCGTGTCGATATAGCGATCAGGCACGCCGGTGTCGGTGATCAGCATGACTTCCAATTGACAGCAGCAGGCTGCGCACGTGGAACAGGTGACGGCGGGTTCGGTGATTTGGGTGTGGGGGATGTTGGTCATAGACGCGCAGTGTAAGGCAAGCCGGTCGAATGCGTGTGAAAGCTCTGACGGACGTCAGCGCGCGAGTCGGTGCAGGCCGGGAAATACCACGGCCCAAAGCAGCGCGATTGCCACCAGGGTCGGGGCTGTGGCAAATCCGAAGCTCACGCCTGCCAACTGGCTGCCGGCGTAGTACGACAGCGGCCCGCCCACGCCCCCCAGCAGGCTTGCGCGCCACCAGGGCCGGGCGCTCCAGGCCAGGCAATGGCGCAAGGTGGTCGCCAGCAACGCCCACAGCAAGATCAACCACCCAGGAATCAACGGGCCGGGTTCACTGAACTCGAACACGCCTAACGTGCGCAATAGCGTGTCGAGCAGGGTGCCGAGCACGGTCACGCTCAAGATCAACCGCCCCTCAGCGGCCCATGAAGTTATCCACAGCAGGTGAATTGCCAGCACGACCAGCCCGAGCAATAACCACAGGCTGTCGCCCCCCATCACACAGGCAAACCAGCCGCACTGGAACAGCGCGGCATTGGCCAGGTTTTTAAGCATTGAAACGCCCGAGCAGCGGTTGTGTCACCGCGCTGGGCTTGGCCAGCAGCAATTGCGCAGTGCCGATGGTGCGCTCCATAAAGCCGCCTTCGCAGTAGCACAGGTAGAACTCCCACAACCGCAGGAAGTATTCGTCGTAGCCCAATTCCGTGAGCCGGCCATGGGCGCGGCGAAAGTTCTCGTGCCACAAGCGCAGGGTTCGCGCGTAATGCAGGCCGAAGTCTTCCATGTGCAGCAGGTTCATATCGGTGTCGCGGCTGACGATCTGCAACATTTTCTGCACACAGGGCAGGGCGCCGCCGGGGAAGATGTAGCGCTGGATGAAGTCGACGCTGCTTTTGGCCTGCTCGTAGCGTTGTTCGCGAATGGTGATGGCCTGCAGCAACATCAGCCCGTCGCTCTTGAGCAAGTGTGCGCATTGCTTGAAGTAGGTGGGCAAGAAACGATGGCCAACCGCTTCGATCATTTCAATGGACACCAGCTTGTCGTACTGCCCGCTCAGGTCGCGGTAGTCCTGCAGCAGCAGCGTCACCTGATTCTGCAAACCCAAGGCCTGGATGCGCTGTTCGGTGTAGGCAAATTGCTCTTTGGACAAGGTAGTCGTGGTAACCCGGCAGCCGTATTGCTGGGCTGCGTACAGGGCCATGCTGCCCCAGCCAGTACCGATTTCCAGCAAGTGGTCCGAGGGCTTGAGTGCCAGTTTCTGGCAGATGCGCTCCAGCTTGTTGAGCTGTGCCTGCTCCAGCGTATCGTCGGCGCTAAGGAACTGCGCCGCCGAATACATCATGGTCGGGTCGAGAAACTCCTGGAACAGGTCGTTACCCAGGTCGTAGTGGGCGGCGATGTTTTTTTGCGAGCCCTTGCGGGTATTGCGGTTGAGCCAGTGCAAGCCTTGGGTGAAGGGGCGGGCCAGCTTGGCCAGGCCACCCTCGAGGGCGTCCAGTACATCAAGGTTGCTGACCATCACGCGTACCACGGCAGTCAGGTCCGGGCTGCTCCAGAAACCATGAATGAACGCCTCGCCCGCGCCGATGGAACCGTTGGCAGCCACCAGGCCCCACACGGCCGGGTCGAGGATCTGGATCTCACCCAACAAATGCGCTTCCCGTGCCCCGAACACCTGGCGTTCACCGTCCTCGATCACCACCAGTTGGCCATGGCGCAGCTTGCCGAGTTGGCGTAGCACGGCTTTGCGCAACAGCGCGCCGGTCAGGCCGTTGATGTTCAGGCGCTGGGATTTGATCGATAAGCTAGGGGATTTCATGGTGGCGATCCTTGGGATACCCAATTGCACAGGCGTCATCGGCCGCCTGATGGGGGAAAATCGGTGTGCGTTTAAGGAGCAGGCGCAGGGCTTGCCAGTAGATAGCCAGGCAGGTCTTGGCGGTCATCCACGGAAAGCGCCGCAAATAGCGATGCAGGCTGGCGCGGTCGAGGGCTTCGCGTTGCAGGCTCAAGGTGGCGTCGAACACCTTGCTCTCGCCTTGCCAGTCGGCCATATGCACCCCCAGGCGTTGGCCGGGCGGGCTGAAGCTCATGCGGTATTGCAGATCCCGGGGCAGGAAGGGCGATACATGAAATGCCTTGGCCACCGCGAAATGCTGATGCTCGCCGCCCGCCAGGGCCCGGGCGGGCAGCACATAGTGGTAACGCTCGCGCCACGGGGTGTTGGTCACTTCACAGACAATCGCCGCCAGTTGCCCGTCGCCCTCGAAGCAGTAGAAGAAACTCACCGGGTTAAACGCCAGGCCCCAACTGCGGGCCTGGGTCAGCAGGCAGATATTGCCTTGGGGTGTATGCCCAAGGGTCGTGCCGACCAGTTGGCGCACGGCGTCGCTCAAGCAGGTGCCATCGCGGGTCAACTCACGCAGGTAATCCTGCTGGCGAAACGCAAAGGGTGCGAAGCGGCCACTGCCGGCCAACGGTGACAGCCCCAGCACCTGCTCCTGTTCGCTGAGGTCCAGGTACAGCAGGCCGATGCGATAGCGAAAGGCATGGCCCTTGGGGGTAAATCGCCGATGGGCAATCCAGCCGCTGTAGAGGGCGCTGTTCACAGGGTTTCCCCAAACGCCTGGGCCACGCGCAGGGCGCTGACCACGCCGTCTTCATGAAAGCCGCTGGCCCAGTAGGCCCCGCAATAATAGGTGTGCTGCGCGCCATGCAATTCTTCCCAGCGTGCCTGTGCCGCCACCGCCGCCAGGCTGTATTGCGGATGGGCATAGGTGTAGCGGGCAAGGATTTTCAGCGGGTTGATAATCGCTGTCTGGTTGAGGCTCACACAAAAGGTGGTGTCGCTGTCGATCCCTTGCAGGATGTTCATGGCGTAGGTGACGGCTGCCGGCTTGTGCGTGCTGGCGTCCAGCCGATAGTTCCAACTGGCCCAGGCCAGGCGGCGGTCGGGCAGCAAGCGCGTATCGGTGTGCAGGACCACGTCATTGTCGGCGTAGGTTATCGCCCCCAGGATCTGCTGTTCGGCCAGGCTGGGATCGTCCAGCAAAGCCAGGGCCTGGTCGCTGTGGCAGGCGAAGATCACTTTGTCGAAGATTTCGCGGCCGTCGGCACTGTAGATCACTGCGCCTTCTGGCGTGCGCTCGACTTTCTGTACCGGGCAGTTGAGGCGGATGTGCTGGCGAAACGAGTGGGTCAGTGGCTCGATATAGCGGCTGGAGCCACCTTCGATCACGCACCATTGCGGCCGGTTGCTCACCGACAGCAAGCCGTGGTTTTTAAAGAAACGCACAAAGAACTGCAGCGGAAACGCCAGCATGTCCGCCAGGGACATCGACCAGATCGCCGCGCCCATGGGCACGATGTAGTGGCGGATAAACCGCGGGCCATAATTGCCCGCCTGCAAGTATTCACCCAGGGTCATCTGCGCGCTGATGCGTTGTTCCTGCAAATCCAGGGGCGCCTGGCGATTGAAACGCAGAATGTCGCGCAACATGCCCCAGAAACCCGGGGACAGGATATTGCTGCGCTGGGCGAACAGGCTGTTGAGGTTATTGCCGTTGTACTCGACGTTTTCCTCCGGGGCGCAGACCGAGAAGCTCATTTGGGTCGGCTTGAACGGCACGCCAATTTGCTGCAGCAGGCGGATGAAGTTGGGGTAGGTCCAGTCGTTGAACACGATAAAGCCGGTGTCCAGCGCGTACTGTGCGCCGTCGACGGTCACGTCTACCGTGTGGGTATGGCCGCCAATTCGGTCGGCGGCTTCGAACAGCGTGATGTCATGGCGGCGGCTGAGCAGATAGGCGCTGGTCAGCCCGGAAATTCCGCTGCCGATAATCGCGACTTTCACAGGTTGTCCTTGTGCGGCGGCGGGCTGCGCAGCATGCGTTTGCCGATGATCAGTTGCGCGCGGTTCGGCAGTTTCGACAGCGGCCACAGGGTGGCGATGAACAGGGCCGGGAAGGCGATCTCCAGTGGGCGTTTTTCAAGTTTGCCGAAGATATGCCGTGCGGCTTTGTCGGCCGGCCAGCTCAAGGGCATAGGGAAATCGTTGCGTTCGGTCAGTGGGGTATCGACGAAACCGGGGCTCACCACCGTGACATCAATGCCTTCGGGCGACAGGTCGATGCGCAGGGATTCGAACAAGTAGCGCAGGCCGGCCTTGGACGCGCCATAGGCTTCTGCGCGGGGCATCGGCAGGTAGGTGACGGCACTGGCGACCCCCACCAAATGCGGGGTTTGCCCGGCACGCAGCAGCGGCAGCGCGGCTTCGATGCAATAACTGCTGGCCAGCAGGTTGGTGCGCACCACGTGTTCGATAATCGAGGCATCGAACTGCTTGGCATCCACATATTCACAGGTGCCGGCATTGAGGATCACGGTGTCCAGGGCGCCCCAGGTTTGCGCGATCTGTTCGCCGATTTCCCGTACCACCTGGCTGTTGGTCAAGTCGCCGGCGACCACCAGCACTTGCCCGGGGTAGCGTTGGGCCAGTTGTTCCAGTGGCGCCTTGGAGCGCGCACTCAGCGCCACCTGCGCACCACTGCCGAGCAGCTCTTCGGCCAATGCGGCACCGATGCCACTGCTTGCCCCTGTCAGCCAATAACGCCGTGGCGATTTCAGGCTCATGCCATTCTCCCTTTCAACCAACGGACCAGCCGGCCAAGGACCGGTAGGTGTTCGTAAAGCAGCGCGCCAGCATCAAAGTAATCGCGGTGCCGGTAAACCTTGTCGTGCCATAGCAGATGGGAGCAGCCCTCGACCTGAATCTGTCGGCCACCCGCCAGGCGTGGGTGGCAGAAACTCATGGTCCAGCGCAGATAACCCTCGCCATCGGCCACATTGTCAAAGGCGTGGAAGTCAAAATGCAGTTGCTCGACGTTGCTATAAAGCTCGGCGAAGTACGCTTGCAGCGCGCTGATACCGTGGACCTGATGCAGTGGGTCGGTAAACGATATGTCCTGGCTGTACAGGCTGTCGAGCAGGTGCAGGTTGTGCTTGTCCAGGCGGGCGAAGGACTGGGCGAACTGGCGCAGGAAGTCACTCATACACGCCTCCCACCGCCTGACGTGAGGGCAGGGCACGAAAGGCCGCCAACGCGCGCTCACGGGAATGTTTGAGGTCGACGATGGGGCGCGGGTAGTCGGCCACGCCAAACAGGCCGCCGGCGGCGTCGGGGTTGTGTACTTCCTTCTTGTTCAAGCCCGCCAGTTGCGGCAGCCATTGCTTGATAAAGCGCCCTTCGCCGTCGAATTTCTCGGACTGGCTCAGCGGGCTGAAAATGCGGAAGTACGGTGCCGAATCAGTGCCGGTGGACGAACTCCACTGCCAGCCGCCGTTGTTGGCCGCCAGATCGCCGTCGATCAAGTGCCGCATAAAAAAGCGCTCGCCTTCGCGCCAGTCGATCAGCAGGTTCTTGGTCAGGAACATCGCCACCACCATGCGCAGGCGGTTATGCATCCAGCCGGTTTCCAGCAGTTGGCGCATCGCGGCGTCGATGATCGGCAGGCCGGTGCGCGCCTCTTGCCAGGCTGCAAGGTCAGCGGGGGCATGGCGCCAGGCCACGGCTTCGGTTTCCGGGCGAAACGCACGGTGGCGCGACACCCGTGGGTAGCCCACCAGGATATGTTTATAGAACTCGCGCCACAGCAACTCGTTGATCCAGGTGATGGCGCCGATATCGCCGCTTTCGAATTCACCCTGGTTGCTTTGCAGCGCCGCATGCAGGCACTGGCGCGGCGAAACCACGCCGGCTGCGAGGTACGCCGACAGTTGGCTGGTGCCAGGCTTGGCCGGGTAGTCGCGCTCGTCCTTGTAGTAGCTGATCTGAGCGTCGGCAAACTGCGCAAGGCGCCGCTGTGCCTCGTCTTCACCGGCCGGCCAAAGTGCGCGCAGGGCGTCGCTGGGCGGGGCAAACCCTGGGACTTGCTCGGGAACCGCATCACTGGCCAATGGCAGCGCGGTCTGGGCCTTGGGGGTTGGCACTCGACGTGGCAGGGCGCTGTGCAGGCGGTTGTAGCAGACCTTGCGAAACTGGCTGAACACTTGGAAGTAGGTGCCCGTCTTGGTCAGCACGCTGCCGGGCTGGAACAGCAATTGGTCCAGGTAGCGGTAAAAACCCAGGCCTTGGGCTTCCAGGGCCTGGGCCACGGCAGCGTCACGCCGGCTCTCGTGGATCCCGTACTCTTCGTTGACGTGCACGGTCTGGACCGACAACTCCTGGCACAACTGCAGCAATACCTGTGGGACTTGGTCCCACGTGTCCGCGTGGCGGATCAGCAATGGGATGTTCAGCTCACCCAGGGCCTGGCCCAGGCACTTGAGGTTGCGCAGCCAGAAGTCGACTTTGCACGGTGCGTCGTCATGGGCCAGCCATTGCCCAGGCGTGATCAAGTACACCGCCGCCGTCGGGCCTCGCTCGCAGGCGGCCGCAAGGGCGGTGTTGTCATGCAGGCGCAGATCGCTGCGCAGCCAGATCAGGTGCATTTAAAGAAGCCCACGCTGGATCAGGAGTTGATGAGCCGACAACGGGTCTTCGGCCAGCAGCAACTGAGGAATGTCTTGGGTTAATACCGCCAACTCGGCCTGGTGGATGCACACCGTTGGTCCGGCGATAAGGGTCGGGCAGTTGGTGCCGCTCAAGAGTTTCGGCAGGGCCGCCAGATGGATGGCCTTGCTTGAGTACAGCAGCACGGCGCGCGGTTGCAAATGCTCAACGGCCAAGGCCAGTTCGCCGTTGGGCAACGGCCAGTCGAAGACCTCCACCGGGCAATCGGCGCTGCTGGCCAGCCAGGCGCTCAGCCACAGGTGCGGCTCCAGCGGCAGGTCGGAATGATTGATCAACAGCAGCGGCGGGCCATTGAGCTGGCGATTGTTGTGATACATCCGCGCGCCAAATTTGCTGCGCAGCCAGGAGTGGAAAAACACCCGCTCCATTTGTGCGCCGAACTGGCCCTGCCAGCGCTGTTCCAGTTCCTTGAGCAGCGGCAACAACAGCTGCTCGCACAGAGTGCGCGGTGGGTAGAGGGCCATGGCCTGGTTGAACACATCGTCCACCCGGCGTTCGGCCAGTTGAGCGATGGCCTGCACCAGCGTCTGGCGCAGGCTCTGCCATTCGTTTTCGATGCTGTCGTCCACCGGCTGGGCGTTGTCGATCAACTGCTTGACCTGGCTGACCGGCACGCCACGGTTGAGCCAGGTCAGGATGGTCTGGATGCGCTGCACATGTTCGGCGTTGAACAGCCGGTGGCCCTTGGGGGTGCGCTGGGGCACGATCAAGCCATAGCGCCGCTCCCACGCGCGCAAAGTCACCGCGTTGACCCCGGTCTGGCGCGCCACTTCGCGAATCGGCAGCCAGCCTTGTTCCAGGGCCTGGGCCACGTCTTCGACGGGTGGGGTTGGGTGTTGCAGGGAAACATTCATGGGTTAGATCGCATTACGCAGGCTGAGATTTTCCGGATGGGGCTGCAGGTACGCCTGTTGCGCGATGTAGCGGTCCGGGTGTTGGCGAAAGTGATGTTTGAGCAGGGTCAGCGGCACCACCAGCGGCACGATGCCGTGACGGTATTGGCCGATCAGGGTCTGCATTTCTTGTTTGTCGTCGGCGCTGAGGGCTTGCTTGAGGTAGCCGCTGATGTGTTGCAGCACGTTGGAATGGGTGCCACGGGTCGCGCACTTTTTCAGTGCGCTCATCAGCTCAGTGAAATAGTCGCTGGCCAGGGCTTGCAGGTCGCAGCCCTTGCCCATGCTGCCCAGCAGATGACCCAGGCTCTTGTAGTGGGCCGGGCTGTGGGCCATCAGCAGGTATTTGTAGCGCGAGTGGAAGGCCAGCAGGCGATGACGGGTCAAGCCCTCTGCCAGCAGTTGCTGCCAGGTGGCATACACGAACACCCGCGTCAGGAAATTTTCGCGCAGCACCGGGTCGTGCAGGCGACCGTCTTCTTCCACCGGCAGGTTGGGGTGGCGGGCACAGAAGGCCTGGGCATAGATGCCGCGCCCGCCGCCGTCCACCGGAGTGCCGTTGTCGCGGTAGACCTTGACCCGTTCCAGGCCACAGGACGGCGACTTCTGCATGAAGATGTAGCCGCACAGGTCGGTATGCTCGGCGGCCATTTGTTGACCATAGGCGTCCAGGGGCGCGGTTACATTCAATTCACGGTGCACGGTGCCCACGGCTTGCGGTTGCTGCGGATCGCCCACCAGGCGAATCGGCTCGCGGGGGATGCCCAGGCCAATGGCGACTTCGGGGCACAGCGGCACGAAGTCAAAGTATTCACCGAGTGTCTGGCTGCACAGGGGGGATTGCTTGTGCCCGCCGTTGAAGCGCACGTTTTCGCCAAGCAGGCAGGCGCTGATGGCGATCTTGGGTTTGCCGGTGGCGGACACAGGGGTGGACATGGCAAAACCTCTACAAGATTCATGTACAGAATTTAATTTCTGTACAACTAAATCTCATCATAGGTCTGAGGCTGTACAAGTCAAATTATTTGTACAGGTTTTTACGTCCAGCCGATTTTCCAGCGCTCGGCATCTTGCAGGCTTTGCCAGGCCAGGCGCTCTGAACGGCGGGTGAGGACGGCTTGCAGTTCAATCTCCAGCACGCTGCCTTCGTCATCGCGAAACAATTCGGTGACCAGGAAATGTTTTTCCTTGTGCCGAGGTTGCGTGGCTGTCCATTTCGAGAGCAGCAATTTCGCCGGGTTGATGCGGTTCATTGCAGGTGTTCGAGCAGGCGCCGCGCCGCTTCCTGGCCGCTGAGCCATGCGCCTTCGACCCTGCCGGACAGGCACCAGTCGCCACACACGTACAACCCCAGGTCGGCGTCCGCCAGCACGCCCCATTCATGGCTGCCCGCCGGGCGGGCGTACAGCCAGCGGTGGGCGAGGCTGAAGGAGGGCGCCGGCATGCTGCAGTGCAGCAATTCGGCAAAGGCGCCGTGCAGCAATTCGATAATGGCTTCCTTGGGCAGGTCCAGGTGCTTTTTGCTCCAGGCACTGCTGGCATGCAGGATCCAGGTGTCGGGCGTGGCATCGCGCCCGGGTTTGCTGCGGTTGCGGGCCAGCCAATCCAGGGGGCTGTCCTGTACAAAGCAGCCTTCCATAGGGGTATCCAGCGGCGTGTCGAAGGCCAGGGCGATGGCCCAGGTCGGGTCCATTTTCACCCCGGCGGCAGTGCTCGCCAGTTTCGGCGCTGCCGCCAGCAGGGCAGTGGCCTGGTGCGCCGGGGTGGCGATGATCACGTGGCTGAAGGGGCCGTGGTTGCCGCCATCGGCGTCCAGCAGGTTCCAGTGTTGCTGGCCCTGGAACACTTCGGTGATACGGCAGCCAAACTCTACCGGCAGGTCATCGAGCAGGGCGCGGGTGATGGCGCTCATGCGCGGGGTGCCGACCCAGCGGGTCTGTTCGTCCGGGGAGGGGCTCAGTTGGCCGGATTGGCAATTGTAGAGTTGCGGCTCCCACTCGGCAGCCCAGCCATTGGCTTGCCAGCGTTGGACTTCATTGACGAAACGTCGGTCGCGCGCGGTGAAATACTGCGCGCCCAGGTCCAGTGCACCGGCTTCGCTGCGCTTGCTGGACATGCGTCCGCCACTGCCGCGGCTTTTATCGAAGAGTTGTACAACGTGCCCGGCATCTTTTAGCGCTCGGGCGGCCGAAAGTCCGGCGATGCCGGTACCGATGATCGCGATAGGAACAGTCATGGGAGGCCTCGTTTTACCGTTGGGTACAGACTACGCCGACACCAATAGCTGTACAATATTGTTTTTTGGTATAAGTTTCGGCATGCCTGAATGTGTCGCGTGACCTATGGTTAAACCTAGGTTGCGCCGATTAAAAAGATCCCTGCTTATAAAATAGACCAGCGACGCTCGGCCAACGTTACAGGAGGAAGATCTCATGCACATTTTGCTGACCGGCGGTACGGGTCTGATCGGCCGCCAGCTCTGCCAACACTGGAGCGCCCAGGGGCATCGGTTGACGGTCTGGAGCCGCAACCCCACGCAGGTCGCCACGCTGTGCGGTGCGCAAGTGCAGGGCGTCGCCCGTTTGCAGGATGTAACGCAGCCGGTGGACGCGGTGATCAACCTGGCCGGCGCGCCGATTGCCGACCGCCTCTGGACCCACAAACGCAAGGCGTTGCTGTGGAGCAGCCGGATCAGCCTGACGGAAACCCTGCTGGCCTGGCTCGAGGGCCTGGCAGTCAAACCTGCGGTATTGATCAGCGGCTCGGCGGTGGGTTGGTACGGCGATGGCGGTGAGCGTGAGCTGACCGAAGCCAGCGGCCCGGTGCAGGACGATTTCCCCAGCCAGTTATGCATCGCCTGGGAAGAAACCGCCCAGCGCGCCGAAGCTTTTGGCTTGCGGGTGGTGCTGGTGCGTACTGGCTTGGTGCTAGCGGCTGAGGGCGGCTTTTTGTCGCGGCTGTTGCTGCCCTTCAAGGTGGCGCTGGGCGGGCCTATCGGCAATGGTCGGCAGTGGATGCCGTGGGTGCATATCAAGGATCAAATCGCCCTGATTGATTTTCTTCTGCATAAACCTGACGCCAGCGGTCCTTATAATGCCTGCGCGCCACAGCCGGTGCGTAACCGCGAGTTCGCCAAGACCTTGGGCCAGGTCCTGCACCGCCCGGCGTTCATGCCCATGCCGGCGTTTGCCTTGCGGCTGGGGTTGGGCGAGTTGTCCGGGTTATTGCTGGGGGGGCAGAGGGCAGTACCCGAGCGGCTGTTGGCTGCCGGTTTCATTTTTCAGTTCACTGATTTGCACGCGGCCCTGGACGACTTGTCCAGCCGCCTCTAGAGATAGGATGTTGCATGACGGATCACGCGTTGTTA
This sequence comes from Pseudomonas sp. DTU12.1, assembly GCF_009873475.1. Lineage (NCBI taxonomy): Bacteria > Pseudomonadati > Pseudomonadota > Gammaproteobacteria > Pseudomonadales > Pseudomonadaceae > Pseudomonas > Pseudomonas sp. DTU12.1. Next base: position 1,215,280 of record NZ_CP045254.1, read on the forward strand.
CTGGTCAACCTGGGTTCACCGGCGTCCACTTCGGTGGCCGATGTGCGCAGCTACCTCAATCAGTTTTTGATGGACCCCTATGTGATTGACCTGCCGTGGCCGGTCCGGCGCTTGCTGGTGTCGCTGATCCTGATCAAGCGCCCCGCGCAGTCGGCCCATGCCTACGCCTCGATCTGGTGGGACGAAGGCTCGCCGCTGGTAGTCCTCAGTCGCCGCCTGCAGCAGCAGATGACCGCCCAGTGGACGCAGGGTCCGGTGGAGCTGGCGATGCGCTATGGCGAACCCTCGATCGAAAGTGTACTCACCCGCCTGGCCGGGCAGGGCATCAGCAAGGTCACGCTGGCGCCGCTGTATCCGCAATTTGCCGACAGCACCGTGACCACGGTGATTGAAGAAGCGCGACGGGTGGTGCGGGATAAGCAACTCAACCTGCAGTTCTCGATCCTGCAACCGTTCTACGACCAGCCGGAATACCTCGACGCCCTGGTGGCCAGTGCCAGGCCGCACTTGCAGCAGGATTACGATCACCTGCTGTTCAGCTTCCATGGCCTGCCGGAACGGCACCTGAACAAACTCAACCCTGGGCATTCGCTTGAAGGCAGTGGTGACTGCTGCGCCAATGCCTCGCCCGAGGTGCGCACGACGTGTTATCGCGGGCAGTGCTTCAGCGTCGCCCGTGACTTTGCTGCGCGCATGGGCCTGCCGGACGATAAATGGTCGGTGGCGTTCCAGTCGCGCCTGGGCCGGGCGAAGTGGATCGAACCCTACACCGAGGCACGCCTGGAGGCACTGGCCCAGCAAGGGGTGAAGAAGTTGTTGGTGATGTGCCCGGCGTTTGTCGCCGATTGCATCGAGACCCTGGAAGAGATCGGTGATCGCGGGCTGGAGCAGTTCCGCGAAGCCGGGGGCGAGGAGTTGGTGTTGGTGCCGTGCCTCAATGATGATCCGCAATGGGCGGTGGCGCTCAACACCTTGTGCGAAAGAGCGCCTGTCAGCCTTTAGCGTGGCAGCGGGCTTGTGTGGGAGCTGATGTGGAAGCTGGCTAGTGTGGGAGCTGGCTTGCCTGCGATGCGGGCACCTCGGTGTGTCTATCCGACCTCGGTGATGCTATCGCAGGCAAGCCAGCTCCCACCCAAGCCAGCCCCTGCACAAGCCAGCTCCCAGATGGGTTCACTGGGGGTTATTCGTGGTGCGGTTGGCCGAGGAAGGTCAGTGAGCTGAACAGCGCACGGGTCTGGATCTCGCTATCACCTTGGACCGGTACTTCCACCTGCGCCGCAATCACATTCAACGCCTCGTTGCGCACCAGTACCTGGGCCCGGCCATCCTTGTCGGTCTCGGTGCTCAAGGTGTTCGGCGCGCTGCGGTAGTCGCCAATCAACTTGATCCCCGCAGCAGGCTTGCCATCGATCAACACCCGCACCGGCAGGGATTTGCCAGGGCCAACGGTGAGCGGATCGACCTCGGGCACGATCACCATCCTCAATTGATCCAGCTTGGGCAACTTGGCCCCGGCCTGATAGATCGCCAGGCTGTACTTAAGGGCCTGGGTGGTTTCGAGGGCGCCGGGTACTTGGCTGCGGCCCTTGTTCACCCACTTCTTGTCCGGGGTTTGCGACCACAAGCCATTATCAAACGCCACCGCCAGCACCGCAGGCGGCTTGAGCGGTTGCAGGCGCGCCTGGTCGTCCAGGCGTTGCACCGTCACCGGGATCATCCGGCCACTGGGGTCATAGGCCCAGGCACCGCTGACCTTCTTCGCCTTGAAGGCTTCGTCTTCGGCACCGTGGCCATAGACCACCTCGATATGGCCCCGGCGTTGCTCGGTCCACAGGCCATGGGCCGAGACCTGGGTGGCGAACAGCAGACCGAGCACGGCCAATGATTTGAGCGCTTGCATGGGGACGTCCTTTTACAGGTTGAGGGTCAGGCTGACGGTGAAGTTGCGCGGCTCTCCGGGGTTGACCCAGTAGTTGCTGTAGGAGCGCTCGTAGTACTTTTCGTCGAACAGGTTGTTGAGATTCAGGCCCACGGTGACGTTATCGCTGGCTTTGTAATGGGCCAGCAGGTCGACGGTGTGGTAGGCCGGCAACTCGAAGCTTTTGCCCGCCTCGCCCGAACGGTCGCCGACATAAGTAAACGCCGCGCCCACGTCAGAGCCGCGCAGGGCGCCATCCTGGAACTCATACACGCCCAACAGGCTGCCACTGCGCTTGGCCACGCCGAGAATGCGGCTGCCGGTGGGCACGTCTTGGTCGCCCTTGGTCACTTCTGCGTCGATGTAGGCAAAGGCGCCAATCACCCGCACGGCGTCAGTCAGTTGCCCGGTCAGTTGCAGGTCGAAACCCTGGCTGCGGGCCTTGCCGATGGCGCGCTTGGTGTCGGTGGCCGGGTCCGTGGCCAGGGTGTTTTCCTTCTCGATATGGAAGGCGGCGAGGGTGGTGCTCAGGCGGTCGTCGAACAGCTCGCTCTTGATGCCCACTTCATAACCGACGCCTTCCTCGGGCTTGAGGAAATTGCCGGCAGCATCCAGATCACTTTGTGGTTTGAACGAGGTGGAGGCGTTGGCAAACAGGCCCACTTGCGGGGTCAGTTGATACAGCAGGCCGGCCCGTTGCGTCATGACGTCGTGGGTTTTCTGGGTCTTGGCCCCGTTACGGGTAAAGTCCTCTGAACGTTGCTCGACGTGCTCCAGGCGCATGCCAACCACACCGCGCAGGCGCTCGGTAAAGACGATCTGGTCTTGCAGGTTCAGCGCCTGGCTTTTCACCTGGGTGAAAAAATCAGTGCCCGAGCGCTGGCCATTGGGCTTGGGCTGGCCATAGACCGGCCGGTAGATATCAATCGGGTAACTGCCGGCGATGGCGGTCACCCGTTCTTTCTTGCGGTAGTCCTCGTACTCGGTGCCGATCAGCAGTTCATGCTGCCAACTGCCCACCTCGAACAGGCCGCGCAGTTCCAGTTGGGTGATGCTGTCGTGCCAACCCATGGAGCGTTGGCGGTAGCGGCGGTTGACGGTATGGCCATCGGCATTCAGCGCACGGCTCTCCGAGGCTTCGCCCCACAGGCTGCCCTGTTTGTAATGGCTGGCCAGGCGCAGCTTCCAGGCATCGTTCAAGTGATGCTCGAGGGTGGCTTGCAGACGGTTGTTGTGGTTGTCGATATCGCCATCGTTCGGCTCGCCGAGGAAGGTCGAGCGCGACATACCGCTCCAACGGTTGTTGGGGGCCACGATGCCCCGGTCGAAGGTCGAGCTGTGGCGCACGAACTCACTCTCCACCAGCAGGCTGGTGTCCGGGTCCAGTTGCCAGCTGAAGGAGGGCGCAACAAACACCCGCTTGCTCTGCACGTGATCGCGGAAGCTGTGGTTGTCTTCCACCGCCAGGTTGACCCGCGATAACACCTGGCCTTCGCTGTCCAGCGGGGTGTTGATATCGACGGCGGTGCGGTAGCGATCCCAACTGCCGGCGCTGGTCTGTACGGTGGTGAAGGCTTCGGCTTGGGGCTTCTTGGTGACGATGTTTACGGTACCGCCGGGATCGCCACGGCCATACAGGCTGGCGGCGGGGCCCTTGAGCACTTCGATGCGTTCGATATTGGCCGTGTCCGGCGTACTGGGGTAGCCGCGGTTGGCGCTGAAACCGTCCTGGTAGAACTGTGAGGTGGTGAAGCCGCGAATACTGTACTCGTAAAGGGTCAGGCCGCCGAAGTTGTTCTGCTTGGACACGCCGCCGGCAAACTCCAGGGCGCGCTCGACGTTGTTGCTGCCCAGGTCCTTGAGCACTGTGGCGGGAATCACACTGATCGATTGTGGGATATCGCGCAGGGCCGTGTCGGTCTTGGTCGCGCTGGCCGAGCGGGTCGCGCGGTAGCCCTGGACCGGGCCGGTGGCGGATTCATACGCCTCACCGGTGATGCTGGTGGTGCCCAACTCAAGGGTGTTGGTGTCTTCTGCAAACACCGGGTCCACCAGCAATCCCAAGGCGAGACCGGCCAGGGGCGCAAACTTTCGAGACGTCATGGTCTAACATTCCAATATCAATATTGAAATAATATAACATGACTGTTGAGAGTGTATCTCTTTAAGAACGCCCTTTATTCTTGCTCTTTAGCCGGTGCTGGCGGCGGCCGCAGCCCCACTTCGGCCAGGAGTTTGATCTCTTTGCCGTTGCGCATGACCTGGATCGCGACCTTTTCCGTTGGCTTGATCCGCGCCACCTGGTTCATCGAACGACGGCCATCGCCAGCCGGTTCGCCGTCGATGCTGAGGATCACATCGCCCACCTGCATCCCGGCTTTTTCCGCTGGACCGCCGCGCAGGATGCCGGCAATGACAATGCCGGGGCGCCCGGTCAGGCCAAAGGATTCGGACAGCTCCTTGGTCAGCGGCTGCACTTCAATCCCCAGCCAGCCACGGATCACCTGGCCGTGCTCGATGATCGACTTCATCACTTCCATCGCCAGCTTTACCGGGATCGCGAAACCAATGCCTTGGGAGCCACCGGACTTGGAGAAAATCGCGGTGTTGATGCCCGTCAGGTTGCCGCTGGCATCCACCAGCGCGCCGCCGGAGTTGCCTGGGTTGATTGCTGCGTCGGTCTGAATAAAGTCTTCGTAGCTGTTGAGGCCCAACTGATTACGCCCGGTGGCGCTGATGATGCCCATGGTCACGGTCTGGCCGACGCCGAACGGGTTGCCGATGGCCAGCGCCACATCGCCGACGCGCAGGCCTTCGGAGCGGCCGATGGTAATGGAGGGCAGGTTCTTCAGGTCGATTTTCAGCACCGCAAGGTCGGTTTCCGGGTCGCTGCCCACCACCCGCGCCAGGGTTTCGCGGCCATCGCGCAGGGCCACCACAATCTGGTCGGCGCCGGTGCTCACATGGTTGTTGGTCAGGATGTAGCCTTCCGGGCTCATGATCACCCCGGAGCCGAGGCTCGATTCCATGCGGCGCTGCTTGGGCGAGTTGTCACCGAAAAAACGCCGGAACTGTGGGTCTTCAAACAGCGGATGCGCCGGTTTATTGATGACTTTGGTGGTGTACAGGTTGACCACCGCAGGCGCCGCGACCACTACCGCATCGGCATAGGTCACCGGGCCCTGTTGCACCGCGTTGGTTTGCGGTGCCTGTTGCAGGTTGACGTCCAGGCTTGGCAGGCCGACCCATTGCGGATAACGCTGAATGATCAGCATCGCGATCAGCACGCCGGCCAACAATGGCCATCCAAAAAAACGCAGCGCCTTGAGCATCAAGTAAGTCCTGACAGGTTGCAGGGGGCGCGGGAGCGCCCATAATGTCGCGCATTATACGAGGCCGCGAGCGCCTCTGAACGGGATATTTAGGAGTCTTTTATGGCCGTCGCCCTGAGCACCCTGGTTGAAGAAGCGGATCGCTACTTGAACAGCGCAAAAATTGCCGATTACTGCCCCAATGGCCTGCAGGTCGAAGGGCGGCCGCAGGTGTTGCGTATTGTCAGTGGCGTGACTGCCAGCCAGGCGCTGCTCGATGCAGCCGTCGAGGCCAAGGCCGACCTGGTGCTGGTGCATCACGGCTATTTCTGGAAAGGCGAAAGCCCATGCATCACCGGCATGAAGCAGCGCCGCCTCAAGACCCTGCTCAAGCACGACATCAGCCTGCTGGCCTACCACCTGCCGCTGGACCTGCACCCGGAAGTGGGCAACAACGTGCAATTGGCCCGTCAGTTGGACATCACCGTCGAAGGCCCGCTGGACCCGGACAACCTCAAGGTTGTGGGCCTCGTGGGCTCCCTGGCCGAGCCGCTGTCGGCGCGCGATTTCGCCCGTCGTGTGCAGGAAGCCATGGGCCGCGAGCCGCTGCTGATCGAAGGCAGCGCGATGATCCGCCGCGTGGGCTGGTGCACCGGCGGCGGCCAGGGCTACATCGACCAGGCCGTGGCGGCCGGAGTCGACTTGTACCTGAGCGGCGAAGCTTCAGAGCAGACGTTCCACAGCGCCCGTGAAAACGACATCAGCTTCATCGCCGCCGGCCATCACGCCACCGAGCGTTACGGCGTGCAGGCCCTGGGCGACTACCTGGCCCGGCGCTTTGCCCTGGAACACCTGTTCATCGACTGCCCCAACCCGATCTAAGCCTCCATTGCGTCCACTGTAGGAGCCGGCTTGCCGGCGATGAGGCCCTTGAGTCATGCATTGATTTCAAGGACACCATCGCCGGCAAGGCGGCTCCTACGGGGCGATGTACGGCCAAACGAGGCGGTATATCCATATACCGTTTCGATCTAGCTGGCTCCCTGAATAGAAGAAGGTGCTGTGCTAGCATGCCCCGCTCGAACACGGCCCGCAGGCCGTCCAAAAAGAATCGTTTTTCCGTGAGTAGCCATGGTCGACAAACTGACGCATCTGAAACAGCTGGAGGCGGAGAGCATCCACATCATCCGTGAGGTTGCCGCCGAGTTCGACAACCCGGTAATGCTCTACTCCATCGGCAAAGACTCCGCCGTGATGCTGCATCTGGCGCGCAAGGCATTCTTCCCGGGCAAGCTGCCGTTTCCGGTGATGCATGTGGACACCCAGTGGAAATTCCAGGAAATGTACAAATTCCGCGACCGCATGGTTGAGGAACTGGGCCTGGAACTGATCACCCACGTCAACCCGGATGGCGTCGCGCAGGGCATCAACCCGTTCACCCACGGCAGCGCCAAGCACACCGATATCATGAAGACCGAAGGCCTCAAGCAGGCCTTGGACAAGTATGGTTTCGACGCAGCATTCGGCGGCGCCCGTCGCGATGAAGAGAAATCCCGTGCCAAAGAGCGCGTGTACTCGTTCCGCGACAGCAAGCACCGCTGGGATCCGAAAAACCAGCGCCCGGAGCTGTGGAACGTCTACAACGGCAACGTCAACAAGGGCGAGTCGATCCGTGTGTTCCCGCTGTCCAACTGGACCGAACTGGATATCTGGCAGTACATCTACCTCGAAGGCATTCCCATCGTGCCGCTGTACTTCGCCGCCGAACGGGAAGTGATCGAGAAGAACGGCACGCTGATCATGATCGACGACGAGCGCATCCTCGAGCACCTGTCCGACGAAGACAAAGCCCGTATCGTCAAAAAGAAAGTACGTTTCCGTACCCTTGGCTGCTACCCGTTGACGGGCGCGGTGGAGTCCGAAGCCGAGACGCTGACGGACATCATCCAGGAAATGCTCCTGACGCGAACTTCCGAGCGCCAGGGCCGTGTCATCGACCACGATGGCGCCGGCTCCATGGAAGACAAAAAACGTCAGGGTTATTTCTAAGGGGTTGTCATGTCGCACGTATCTGATTTGATCAGCGAGGACATCCTCGCTTACCTGGGCCAGCATGAACGCAAGGAAATGCTGCGCTTTCTGACCTGTGGCAACGTCGATGACGGCAAGAGCACCCTGATCGGGCGCCTGCTGCACGACTCGAAGATGATCTACGAAGATCATCTGGAAGCCATCACCCGCGATTCGAAGAAAGTCGGCACCACCGGTGACGACATCGACCTGGCATTGCTGGTCGACGGCCTGCAGGCCGAGCGTGAGCAGGGCATCACCATCGATGTGGCCTACCGCTATTTCTCCACCGCCAAGCGCAAGTTCATCATCGCCGACACCCCTGGCCATGAGCAGTACACCCGCAACATGGCCACCGGTGCTTCCACCTGTGACCTGGCGATCATCCTGGTGGATGCGCGCTACGGCGTGCAGACCCAGACCCGTCGCCACAGCTTTATTGCTTCGCTGTTGGGCATCAAGCACATCGTCATCGCGATCAACAAGATGGACCTCAACGGTTTCGACGAGAGCATTTTCGAATCGATCAAGGCCGACTACCTGAAGTTTGCCGATGGCATCGCGTTCAAGCCGAGCACCATGGCCTTTGTGCCGATGTCGGCGCTCAAGGGCGACAACGTGGTGAACAAGAGCGAGCGTTCGCCCTGGTACACCGGCCAGTCGCTGATGGAGATCCTCGAAACCGTCGAGATTGCCAACGACCGCAACTACACCGACCTGCGGTTCCCGGTGCAGTACGTCAACCGTCCGAACCTGAACTTCCGTGGTTTCGCCGGCACCCTGGCCAGCGGCATCGTGCACAAGGGCGACGAAGTCGTGGTGCTGCCGTCGGGCAAGAGCAGCCGCGTCAAATCCATCGTCACCTTCGAAGGTGAACTGGAACACGCAGGCCCCGGCCAGGCCGTGACCCTGACCATGGAAGACGAGATCGACATCTCCCGTGGCGACCTGCTGGTGCATGCCGACAACGTGCCGCAAGTCACCGACGCCTTCGACGCCATGCTGGTGTGGATGGCCGAGGAGCCGATGCTGCCGGGCAAGAAATACGACATCAAGCGCGCCACCAGCTACGTGCCGGGTTCCATCACCAGCATCGTGCACCGTGTGGATGTGAACACGCTCGAAGAAGGCCCGGCCAGTGCCTTGCAGTTGAACGAGATCGGCCGGGTCAAGGTCAGCCTCGATGCGGCCATCGCCCTGGACGGTTACGCCAGCAACCGCACCACTGGCGCCTTTATTGTGATTGACCGGTTGACCAATGGCACCGTGGCGGCGGGCATGATTATCGCGCCGCCGGTCAGCCATGGCAGCGCAGCGCAGCACGGCAAGTTGGCCCACGTGGCCACCGAGGAACGCGCCCAGCGTTTCGGCCAGCAGCCAGCCACCGTGTTGTTCAGTGGCCTGTCGGGCGCTGGCAAGAGCACCCTGGCCTATGCGGTCGAGCGCAAGTTGTTCGATATGGGGCGTGCGGTGTTTGTGCTCGATGGGCAGAACCTGCGCCATGACCTCAATAAAGGTCTGCCGCAGGATCGTGCCGGGCGTACCGAGAACTGGCGTCGTGCCGCCCACGTGGCGCGTCAGTTCAACGAAGCCGGCTTGCTGACCCTGGCGGCCTTTGTGGCGCCGGACGCCGAAGGCCGTGAACAGGCCAAGGCGTTGATCGGCAGTGATCGTTTGCTCACCGTATACGTGCAGGCATCGCCGCTGGTATGTGCCGAGCGTGACCCGCAAGGCCTGTACGCCGCCGGTGGGGATAACATCCCTGGCGAGTCGTTCCCCTACGACGTGCCGTTGAATGCCGACCTGGTGATCGACACCCAGGCCCTGTCGTTGGAAGACAGCGTCAAGCAAGTGCTGGAACTGTTGCGTCAGCGCGGCGCGATCTAAACCGCGCCGCCATAAAAAGCCCGCCACCGATCACTCGGTGGCGGGCTTTTTATCACACTTTAAAGGTCAACACCGTCAATGTGGGAGCTGGCTTGCCTGCGATTGCAGGAGGCCAGGCAATGCACTTATCTCTGACAGACCGCTATCGCAGGCAAGCCAGCTCCCACATCGTGATCACCTATTGCCTGGGTACTCGATGTGAAGTCGGCTCAGCAGAGCATCCTTGTCTTCCCATAACTGGTTGATCCATCCCTGGAACGCCAGCCGATACTCCCCATCCTGCTCATAATTCTTGCCAATGAACTCGGCCGGGATCTGCACCTCTTCAAACTGCACAACCACGTCTTTGACATTGCCGCACAGCAAGTCCCAGTACCCCGGACGCCCGTCAGGGTAGTGGATCGTCACGTTCACCAATGACTTCAACTGCTCGCCCATGGCATCCAGCACAAACGCAATGCCACCGGCCTTGGGCTTGAGCAGGTAACGAAACGGCGACTGCTGCTGCGCATGTTTGCCTGGGGTAAAGCGTGTGCCTTCGGCAAAGTTGAAAATGCCCACCGGGTTGTCACGGAACTTTGCACAGGTCTTGCGGGTGGTTGCCAGGTCCTTGCCTTTCTTCTCCGGGTGTTTTTCCAGGTAAGCCTTGGTGTAGCGCTTCATGAAGGGGAAGCCCAGCGCCCACCAGGCCAGGCCAATCACCGGCACCCAGATCAGTTCCTGTTTGAGGAAAAACTTCAGCGGGCGGATCCGCCGGTTGAGCACGTACTGCAACACCATGATATCGACCCAGCTCTGGTGGTTGCTGGTCACCAGGTACGAGTGCTGGTAGTCCAGGCCTTCCAGGCCCTTGATGTGCCAGCGTGTGCGGCGCACCAGGTTCATCCAGGTGTTGTTATTGCTGATCCAGGCCTCGTGGGTCTGGTTCATCAGCCATTCGCTGAAGCGTTTGGCGAACGGCAGCGCCTTGAACAACGCGACGATAAACAGGAATGAACACAACAGGATGGTGTTCAACGCCAACAGCAGCGAGGCGATCACCCCACGCAGGGGGGCAGGCAGAAAGTCCAGCATTTAGGCATCCATAGGTCGGTTGGCGGCTTGAATCGCGGTCAGGGCGATGGTGTAGACGATGTCATCTACCTGGGCCCCACGGGGCAGGTCGTTCACGGGTTTGCGCAGGCCTTGCAGCATCGGGCCGAGGCTGACGCAATCGGCACTGCGCTGCACCGCCTTGTGGGTGGTGTTGCCGGTATTGAGGTCGGGGAACACAAAGACCGTGGCCTTGCCCGCCACCAGGCTGTTGGGCGCCAGTTGCCGGGCGACGTTTTCGTTGGCCGCTGCGTCGTACTGCAACGGGCCGTCGATCAGCAGCGAGCTTTGCTGTTCGTGGGCCAACAGGGTGGCCTCGCGGACTTTTTCCACTTCCTCGCCACTGGCCGAGTCACCGCTGGAATAGCTGATCATCGCCACGCGCGGGGTAATGCCGAAGGCGGCGGCCGAGTCGGCGCTTTGCAGGGCGATTTCCGCCAGCTCCGCGGCGCTGGGGTGCGGGTTCATCACGCAGTCGCCGTAGACCAGCACCTGCTCGGGAAACAGCATGAAAAACACCGACGACACCAGGGTGCAACCCGGCGCCGTTTTAATCAGCTGCAATGCAGGGCGGATGGTATTGGCGGTGGAGTGGATCACCCCGGACACCAGCCCATCCACTTCATCCAGCGCCAGCATCATGGTAGCGATCACTACGGTGTCTTCCAGTTGCTGCTCGGCCATCGGCGCATTGAGGCTTTTGCTCTTGCGCAGCGCCACCATCGGCTCGACGTAGCGCTGGCGGATCAGGTCCGGGTCGAGAATTTCCAGGCCTTCGGGCAGTTCGATGCCATGGGCGCGGGCCACGGCCTCGACGTCGGCCGGCTTGGCCAGCAGCACGCAACGGGCAATGCCGCGGGCCTGGCAGATGGAGGCGGCTTGCACGGTCAACGGCTCGCTGCCTTCGGGCAGCACGATGCGCTTGTTGGCGGCCTGGGCGCGCTGGATCAACTGGTAGCGGAACACCGCCGGCGACAGGCGCATCTCCCGTGGTGTACCGCAACGCTGGTGCAGCCAGCGCGCATCCAGGTGACTGGCGACGAAATCGGTGATGATCTCCGCACGTTCGCGGTCATCAATCGGGATTTCCTTGTTCAGGCTGTTGAGCTGGTTGGCGGTGTCATAGGACCCGGTGCTCACCGACAGCACCGGCAACCCGGCCTGGAACGCACCACGGCACAGCTCCATGATCCGTGGGTCAGGCAGGGTGTCGCTGGTCAGCAGCAGGCCGGCCAGGGGCACGCCATTGATCGCGGCCAGGCTGACGGCGAGGATGATGTCGTCGCGATCCCCCGGTGTCACCACCAGCACGCCGGGCTTGAGCAGCTCCACGGTGTTGCGCATGGTGCGCGCGCAGATGATGATTTTGCTCATGCGCCGGGTTTCATAGTCGCCTGCGTTGAGCACTTGCGCGCCCATCAGGTCGGCCACGTCACGGGTGCGCGGGGCGTTGAGCTCGGGCTGGAACGGGATGCAGCCGAGCAGGCGGAAATCGCCACTGCGCAGCAGCGGCGAATGCTCCTTGAGACGGGCGGCGAAGGCCTCCATGCTCTCGTCGGTCTGCACTTTGTTGAGAATCACGCCGAGCACTTTCGGGTCTTTCGGGCCACCGAACAGTTGCGCCTGCAATTCCACACGCCCGGACAGTTCGGTCAGCACTTCGTTTTCCGGGGCCGAGACCAGGATGACTTCGGCATCCAGGCTTTTTGCCAGGTGCAGGTTGACCCGTGCCGCATAGCTGGCGCTGCGGGTCGGCACCATGCCCTCGACAATCAGCACGTCCTTGCCCACGGCGGCCTGTTGGTAAAGGGTGATGATCTCTTCGAGCAACTCATCCAGCTGGCCATCGCCGAGCATCCGCTCGACATGGGCCAGGCCCAGTGGCTGCGGTGGTTTCAGGCCATGGGTACGGGCCACCAGCTCGGTGGAGCGCTCAGGCCCCGTGTCGCCGGGATGGGGCTGGGCAATGGGCTTGAAAAACCCGACTTTCAGCCCGGCCCGTTCAAGGGTACGCACCAGCCCAAGGCTGATGGAGGTCAGACCCACACCAAAGTCGGTGGGCGCGATAAAAAAAGTCTGCATGCGAATTCTCTGAAGGTGCATGGCTTCGGTGGTGCGCTATGGCTGCGCGCCGACCGGGAATCAGCTGCCAAGGGTATCGTTATCCGGGCGCTGCGCACACCAGCCACAGGCAAAGGGCTGGCCTATTTTTGCCAGGCGTTGCGCCGCATCCAGCACCCAGCCCCGGGATTGCCAGGGCGGTTGGTGCCGTAGGTGCTGCGTATGGCCGCAGGACAGCGTGGCGACCCAGTGGCCGTCCGCGTCCTGACGAAATCCGACGACCGTCGAGTCACCGGATCGACTCCGTCTGTCCGGGTTGTGTTCGCTTTCGGGCAAATCCTTGTTTAGACTTGTCCGTTCTTCATTCTTATGCAAAAGGTCTCGCCCCATGCCGATCGCCGCCAACAAGGCTGTCTCCATTGACTATACCCTGACCAACGACGCTGGTGAGGTCATCGACAGCTCCGCCGGCGGCGCGCCGCTGGTCTACCTGCAAGGCGCAGGTAACATCATCCCGGGCCTGGAAAAGGCCCTGGAAGGCAAAGAGGTTGGTGATGAGCTGACCGTTGCCATCGAACCTGAAGATGCCTATGGCGAGTACTCGGCCGAACTGGTCAGCACCCTGAGCCGCAGCATGTTCGAAGGCGTCGACGAACTGGAAGTGGGCATGCAGTTCCACGCCTCCGCGCCGGACGGCCAGATGCAGATCGTGACCATCCGCGACCTGGACGGCGACGACGTCACCGTCGACGGCAACCACCCGCTGGCCGGCCAGCGCCTGAACTTCCAGGTCAAGATCGTTGCCATCCGCGACGCCTCCCAGGAAGAAGTGGCTCACGGCCACGTGCACGGCGAAGGTGGTCACCACCATTGATTGACGGGCTACGGCCGGTCAGTTGAAAAGAAAGGCGCCTTCGGGCGCCTTTTTTGATTGGCGGCTATTCTTGCCGACTTGGCGGCTGTAATCTCGAAATGCCGTTAACCAGAATATGGGAAACCTGGAGTGTGTCATGAGTGCTTTCCACGACCTTAAACTCAAAGCCCTGGATGGTCAGGAGCTGCCTCTGGCGCCCTATAAAGGGCAAGTCGTGCTGGTGGTCAATGTCGCCTCCAAATGTGGGCTGACCCCGCAATATGCGGCGCTGGAAAACCTCTACCAGCTATACAAGGATCAGGGGTTTACCGTGCTGGGCCTGCCGTGCAATCAGTTTGCAGGCCAGGAGCCGGGTACCGAAGAAGAGATTCAGGAGTTCTGTAGCCTCAACTATGGCGTGACCTTTCCCCTGGGCAGCAAGCTTTCGGTGAACGGTCCTGATCGCCATCAGTTGTACCGTCTATTGGCGGGTGAGGGCGCCGAGTTTCCTGGGGACATCACCTGGAATTTCGAGAAGTTCCTGCTGGGCAAGGATGGGCGGGTTTTGGCGCGTTTCTCCCCGCGCACTGCGCCAGAAGACACCGCGATCGTCCAAGCCATCGAAAAAGCCCTGGCCTGATCCATGTAGGAGCCGGCTTGCCGGGTCCTGCAATGTGTTGTGTAGCTCCCGGCTTTTGCATGTTAATCACTGAAATCAATAGTGCTACCCAGCACCGCCCGCACTCCATATTATCCGCATCATAAAATCCCTCTCGTGCGGAGTGCTCCCATGCCTGTCCAAGCCTTGTTCAAACCTTTCCAGCTCGGTGCCCTGCAACTGCCGTCCCGTGTGGTCATGGCGCCGATGACCCGCTCGTTTTCCCCGGGTGGCGTACCCAATTCCAAAGTGATCGAGTACTACCGTCGCCGCGCCGGGGCCGGCGTAGGCCTGATCATCACCGAAGGCACGGTAGTGGGCCATCAGGCTTCCAACGGTTACCCGAATGTCCCGCATTTCTACGGTGCAGCGGCATTGGCTGGCTGGAAGAAAGTGGTCGATGCGGTGCATGCCGAAGGCGGCAAGATCGTCCCGCAGTTGTGGCACGTCGGCAGCGTACGGCGTATCGGCACCGAGCCGGACGCCAGCGTGCCGGCCTACGGCCCGATGGAAAAACTCAAGGATGGCACCGTGCTGGTCCACGGCATGACGGTCCAGGATATCCAGGAGGTGATCGCCGCCTTCGCCCAGGCGGCCAAAGATGCCCAGGATATTGGCATGGACGGTGTGGAAATCCACGGCGCCCACGGTTACCTGGTCGACCAGTTCTTTTGGGAAGGCAGCAACCAGCGTACGGACGAATACGGCGGTAGCCTGGCCAACCGTTCGCGGTTTGCCATTGAATTGATCCAAGCCGTGCGGGCTGCCACAGGCCCCGATTTCCCGATCATTTTCCGTTTCTCCCAGTGGAAGCAGCAGGATTACACCGCGCGTCTGGTGCAAACCCCCGAGGCCCTGGGGGAGTTCCTCAAGCCGTTGGCCGACGCCGGTGTGGATATTTTTCACTGCTCCACCCGTCGGTTCTGGGAGCCGGAGTTCGAGGGCTCCGAGCTGAACCTGGCCGGTTGGACCCGTAAGCTCACCGGCAAGCCGACCATCACCGTGGGCAGTGTGGGCCTGGATGGTGAGTTCCTGCAGTTCATGGTCAATACCGACAAAATCGCTCAGCCAGCGAGCCTGGAAAAACTGCTGGAGCGCTTGAACAACGATGAGTTCGATCTGGTGGCCGTGGGCCGTGCGCTGCTGGTCGACCCGGACTGGGCGGTGAAGGTGCGTGAAGGCCGTGAGGGGGATATCTTGCCCTTCAGTCGCGAGGCGCTGACCACTCTGGTTTAGGGGGGAATTGACGGGCGCCATCGCGGGCAAGCCCGCTCCCACAGGTTGATTGCATTCCAATGTGGGAGCGGGCTTGCCCGCGATAGGGCTCGTCAGGTCAGCTTCGAACCGCCCGTCTCCATCACATCCTCACCACACGCCCCGCGCAATTGCTGTTCAAACCGCTCGATAATCGCCGGCCAACCCTGGCGACTGGCGTGCTGGCGCGCGTTCAGGCGCACCCGACGCAAGCTCTCGGGTTCTTCCAGCAACCAACAGGCGGCATCGCAAAACGCATCCTCATCCCCCGGCATCGCCACGGCACCGCTGTAGCCATGGCGGATGTGCTGGGTGGCGGCCGCCTGGTCGTAGGCCACCACGCCCAATCCCGATGCCATCGCTTCGAGCACCACATTGCCAAAGGTCTCGGTGAGGCTGGGGAACAGAAACAGGTCCCCCGACGCATAGTGGCGCGCCAGTTCCTCACCGCGTTGTGTGCCGCAGAAAATTGCGCCGGGGAGGGCCTTGGCCAGTGCCTCGCGTTGCGGCCCATCGCCGACGACGATCAGCGTCAGTCGGCGCTGTGGATAAGTCGCCTGCAAGGCCTCGAGGCAGCGTTTGAGCACACCGAGGTTTTTCTCCGGTGCCAGGCGGCCTACATGCATGACGGCAATGTCCTCAGTGCCCAGCCCCCACTGTTCACGTAGGACGTTGTCACGTCTGGCTGGGTGGAACAGCTGGCTGTCGACGCCTCGCGATAACAGGTCCAGGCGTTCGAAGTGGCGGCGTTCCAGTTCCAGGCGCTGGCTGACGCTGGGCACCAGGGTCAGGCTGGAGCGGTTATGGAACCAGCGCAGGTAGTGGGTCAGGATGCGGCTGAGCATGCCCAGGCCGTATTGGCTGGAATACTGCTGGAAGTTGGTGTGGAAACCGCTGACCACGCTGATCCCCAGGCGCCGTGCCGCCCGCAAAGCCGACAAGCCCAGCGGGCCTTCGGTAGCGATGTACAGCACGTCTGGACGCTGGCGTTTCCAGCGCCGCAGCAGTTTGTGCATGGAGGACTGGCCCCATTGCAGGCCGGGATAACCCGGTAGAGGCCAGCCGCGACACAGCAGCAGGCCGTCGTCGCTCTGGCGACTCAAGTCGCCAGTCTGGCGCGGGCGCACCAGTTCCACCTGATGTCCACGTGCGCGCAGGCCGTCACACAGGCGGCCAAGGGTGTTGGCCACGCCGTTGATTTCCGGTGGGAAGGTTTCGGTAATCAGGGTGATATTCAGGAAAGCTGTCGTCATGCAGCCAGTGTCGGCGCGGGCCATGTCGCCATTGTGTCGTCGCAATGACGGATTTATGACGACCGGCCCGCTACTGGCTTAGTTGAACGGCGCAGGACGCGGGGTCTTGGCCGAGGACGGCGGGAGGATCGGCAGCTTGAAGTCCGGCTGGTCGCCGGTCAGGGTGTCGAGGAACGCGACCATCTGGCTGACCTCATCGGTGCTCAACTTGCGCCCCAATTGCAGGCGGGCCATGACGTCTACCGCTTCGCTCAGGTTCCAGTAGGCACCGTCGTGGAAGTAGGGGTAGGTCAGGGCGACGTTGCGCAAGGTCGGCACCTTGAACATCATCCGGTCCTGATCCTTGCCGGTCAGGCCTGCCACGCCTTGGGCCGGGTTCTTGGTGGCATAGGGTTCGACCATGCCCATTTTCTGGAAGGTGCTGCCACCGACCGCCTCGCCGTTATGGCAGGCCACGCAGCCGATGCTCTTGAACAACTGGTAGCCCTGCGCTGCCGTGGCGCTGATGGCTTTTTTATCGCCCAGCAGCCAGCGGTCGAACGGGGCGTTGGGGGTGACCAGGGTTTCTTCGAAGGCCGCGATGGCGTTGGTCACATCGTCGAACTTGATGCCGTCATCGCCATACACTTTCTTGAATGAGGCCTGGTACTGCGGGATCGAGCGCAGCACGTCCACGGCCAGATCATGGGTGAAGCCCATTTCGCCCGGGTTGGAAATCGGGCCGCCGGCCTGCTCTTGCAGGGTCGCTGCGCGTCCATCCCAGAACTGCGCAACGCTCATGCTGGAGTTGAGCACCGTCGGTGAGTTGATCGGCCCCTGGTGCCAGTTATGGCCGATGGAGGTGGGCAGATTGTCGCTGCCGCCCATGCTCAGGTTGTGGCACGAGTTGCAGGAAATGAAGCCGGACTTGGACAGGCGCGGGTCGAAGAACAATTGCTTGCCCAACTCGACCTTGGCGGCGTCAGTGATTTTCGCCGGCTGCACCGGCAAGATCGGCTCGTTGGCGGCAGCGGCCCCCCAGGCCTCGCCGCCCAACATCAACCCAAACATCAGCATCAACGGTCTGTACATGGCTTGCTCCCCACAGGCTTATAGTTTTAATAACCATGTGCTTTATGTGGGCAAATCGTCATGATCCAGGTCAATCGAACAGATTAGGGCTTTTGCGCCAGCATCGTTTCGGCGCCGCGCTCACGCACCCAGAACAACGTCGCCCCGGCCACCGCCGCGGGCATCATCAGTAGGTTGACCACCGGCACCAGCAACACCAGGTAAACAATCCCACCGAAGCTCATGCTCTGCCAGCGCTTCTGCCGCAGCCAGGCGAGCATTTCGTTCCAGCCCAGCTTGTGGTTATCGGCTGGGTAGTCGATGTACTGGATCGCCATCATCCATACCCCGAACAGCAGCCACAGGGGGGCGGCGATCAGGTTGACCACGGGAATGAACGACAGGATAAACAGGCCGATGGCGCGTGGCAGGAAGTAGCCGAGCTTGCGCATTTCCCGCGCCAGTGTGCGCGGGACCATGGCGAACAGTTCGGCCCAACTGAAGGCCGGGAAGTCATCGGTACCGCGCACCACTACTTCGACCTTCTCGGCGAGAAAACCATTGAACGGCGCAGCGATGATATTGGCGAGCATGGTGAAGCTGAAAAACACCATAAAAGCCACCAGCAGCACGAACAGCGGCCACAGGATGTAGCTGAGGAAACTCAGCCAACTGGGCAGCGTTGGCATCAAGGTGTCGACCCACAGGCTGAACTGATGGCCAGCAAAATAGATCAATCCGACGAACAGTATCAGGTTGATCGCCAGGGGCAGCAGGACGAACAGGCGCAGGCCTGGGCTCAAGACCAGTTTCAGGCCTTCGCGCAGGTATTGTGGGCCTGACAGAACGGGGGCGGGCATGGGTAACTCCGGGTAAAAGGGCAAACGCGCCGACCTTACCGGCTTTGCGAAAGCGGTGAAAGCACGGTCAGCGAGTCGACATTAACGGTAACAAACATGTCGATTAATAGGGGGCACAGGATAGAGACCACCTATGAGCTGGATTGTTATTCCGTATTTCCTTAATCTTGCCCCCCTCTATACGCTGCACCCATTATTTTCAGGGCCTGCGAGTTCAAGCCTTCCCCAAGTGCTTCGCGGTCCTTTTTTATTCCAGCCGCTCTGTAGTCCGGGCGGTCGATAGGAGTGAGTCATGTCTGATACCCGTCATTCGCGAGTGATTATTCTCGGTTCCGGCCCTGCCGGTTACAGCGCTGCGGTCTACGCGGCCCGGGCCAACCTCAAGCCGTTGCTGATCACCGGCATGCAGGCGGGTGGTCAGCTGACCACCACCACTGAAGTCGACAACTGGCCGGGCGACGTCCATGGCCTGACCGGCCCGGTGCTGATGGAACGCATGAAAGAACACGCCGAGCGCTTCGAGACCGAAATCGTCTTCGACCACATCAATGCCGTGGACTTCTCGAAAAAGCCCTACAGCCTGACTGGCGACAGCGGCGTCTACACCTGTGACGCGCTGATCATCGCCACTGGCGCCAGCGCCCGTTACCTGGGCCTGCCATCGGAAGAGGCCTTTATGGGCAAGGGCGTTTCCGCCTGCGCGACCTGCGATGGTTTCTTCTACCGCAACAAGCCGGTGGCGGTGGTCGGTGGTGGTAACACCGCCGTGGAAGAAGCACTGTACCTGGCCAATATCGCCAGCACCGTGACCCTGGTTCACCGTCGCGAAACCTTCCGCGCCGAGAAGATCCTGATCGACAAGCTGCACGCGCGGGTTGCCGAAGGCAAGATCATCCTCAAGCTCAACGCCAACCTGGATGAAGTCCTGGGCGACAACATGGGCGTGACCGGTGCGCGTTTGAAGAACAACGATGGCAGCTTCGACGAGCTGAAAGTCGACGGCGTATTCATTGCTATCGGCCACACCCCGAACACATCGTTGTTCGAAGGCAAGCTGACCGCCAAAGACGGTTACCTGGTGGTGCAGGGCGGTCGTGAAGGCAATGCCACCGCGACCAACATCGAAGGCATCTTTGCCGCTGGCGACGTGGCCGACCACGTCTACCGCCAGGCCATCACCTCGGCCGGCGCCGGTTGCATGGCGGCCCTGGATGCCGAGCGTTACCTCGATGGTTTGAAAGACGCTTCTTTCTAAACCGTTGCAATAAAAAAACCGGCCGCGCGGCCGGTTTTTTTGTGGCGAGCGGGCTTGCCCCGCGTTGGGTGGCGAAGCCGCCCCAAAACCTGCTGGCTCGGTACACCTGAAACAACCGCGGTGCCTGAAGTGGGGCTGCTACGCAGCCCAGCGCGGGGCAAGCCCGCTCGCCACAGGGAAGTTCGTCAGTTTCTGGAAGTTGTGTAGATACCTACCGCCATCGCGGGCAAGCCCGGCTCCCACATTGACCGGGTTTGCAAGCGGGATCAGCGGCGGGTCAAAGGCGGCTGGACAAACTTCACTCCCGCCAACCCATGCTCGATCAACGCGCGGATGTTGCTGTGATCTGTGCCCCCAGGCGTCGCCAGCACCGAACGGTAATGCTCGCCGAACGCCAGCAAAGCCTGCTGGTCGCTCAAGCCTTCGAGCAGCGCCAGGCCCAGGGTCTTGCACGAGCCTTCGTTCTGCCCAGCGGCGTTTTCTACGCTGCCATTGGTAAAGGCCTGTGGCTGGTAGTCGTAGCCAGCGGCGATGAAGGCCAGGGTATCGGCAAACTGGTGTTCGCCGCTGTCGAGGCTGGTGTGCAGGGTGTTCAGGTCAGTCATGGGGTTTTCCTTTGGCAAACGCCGCTTGTTGTTCGGCGCTGGCTTCTTGCTGGTACTGGGCTTTCCACTCGGCGTACGGCATGCCGTACACCACTTCGCGGGCGTCATCGAGGCTGACTTCGATCTGGCGTTCGTCGGCCTCGGCCTTGTACCACTTGGACAGGCAGTTGCGGCAGAACCCGGCAAGGTTCATCAGGTCGATGTTCTGCACATCCTTGCGGCTGTCCAGGTGCGCAACCAGGCGGCGGAAGGCAGCAGCTTCGAGTTCCAGGCGTTGTTGATCGGTCATAGGGTTCACGCAGATTCAGGGGGGTTAACGGCTGGCCGCGAGCGTAATCGATACCGATTCGGCAAAGCGCAGCGCATGGGGCTTGTCGACTTCGACTTCGGCATACAGCACCGACTCATTGCTCATCACCAGGTCCAGCACTTCCTGGGTCAGGCGTTCGAGCAGGGCAAAGCGGTTGCTTTCGACGTGGGCGATGATGGCCTTGGTGATGGTGCGGTAGTTCAAGGCGTGGTCGATATCGTTGTCGCGCACGGCGTCTTGTGCGGCATACAGGATGGTCAGGTTGATCAACACATCCTGCTTGTTGAGGATTTCATCCTCGTTGATGCCAATAAAGGTACGCAGACACAGGTCCTTGACCCGGATGCGCGCCATACCTGGTTGAAGTTGTGGCATTGCTACTTGCTCCGTCCAATCAGTTGCAGGAACCCCAGGCGGCTGGTGTTCGGGTTTACTTGACATGGCGCCCGCCATTGACGGTCAGGGTGGTGCCGGTCACATAAGGGTTGTCCAGCAGGTAACGCACGCTCTGGTAGATCACCTCAGGCCCGGGTTCGATACCCAGTGCCGACTTGGCCAGGACCTTGGCGCGATAAGCCGCGTCGTCGCCTTCGTTGAACATCACCATGGCTGGCGCGATGCCATTGACCTTGATCCCAGGCGCGTATTGGGCGGCGAAGGACAGGGTCAGGCTGTCGAGCCCGGCCTTGGTGGCGCAGTAGGCGATATGCTGGCGGCTGCCCTTGCGGGTGACGTCGTCGCTGATATGCACAATGTCGGCCGGCGTCGAGCCTCTGAGCAAGTCAGCACAATGCAGGTTGATCAGGTACGGCGCAAGCATGTGCACGCTGAACATATCGATAAAGGCGCTGGCCTCGTCACCAGGTGTCTCTGCGGCCCAGGTCGAGGCGTTGTGGATGATTGCCCGCAGGCTGTCGGTATGGGTCTTGAGTTCGCTGATGAACGCCAGGATACCGGCCTCGGACGAGAAATCGGCAAATACGCCCACCGCGCCACGCTCGCGCAAGGCCTGCACACCGGGACGTTCACTGCGATAGCTGAAGATCACCGGTTGCTGTTCATCCAGCAGGCGCTGGGCGCAGTGCAGGCCGACACGTTGGCCGGCGCCGGTGATGAGGATCGGGGCGGGGGTGCAGGTCATGGGAAGCTCGGGTCGCGGGCAAGCTAAAACTATACCAGCGACCGGCCTGTAGTGGATCGGCTCAAACGGTTGCTTCGCCAGGTTTTACCCGGCGCGGAGCAGGATTGAGCCAGCCGGCCAGCAAATGGGTCGACAGGGGAATGAACAGATAGACCATCAAGGGCGTCAGGGCCAGGGTGCTGACCAGCACGCGGCTGAACAAGCCCAACTCGGCCAACAACGGTTCCAGGCCGACGTTGAACAGCAGTGACACCGGGAAAAACGCCAGCCAGATCGCCACGGCCTGTTTCCAGCGCGGTGGGCGCTGGCCTACGGCGCCAAACCAGCCCTCCATGCCGCTGACACGATGCTCCATGGGGTCGGCGAACAATTCGCTGCCGCGCCCCAGCCAGGCACTGCGCGAGGCGGAGAACTCCCAGGCGTGCAGGGTCTGCTCGTCGGCGAAGCGGAAGATGATCTGGAATTCGCCACCGTCGGCAGGCGGTGCAAGCACGCCTGAACCCAGGTAGCCGGGGAAGTCCGTGGCCAGTTGCTCGCCTTCGCGCAGCCAGCTCATCATGTCCTGATAACGACCTTGGGCAGCGCGGCGCGCGACCATCAAGGTGACGGGTAGGGTAGACATTGTGTATCTCCGAATGCGTGGGAGCGCGGCACCGGGTAGGTGGCGTCCCTGGCGAAACCGCAGGGTAGGGCGGCGACGCAGAAAAACAGGCAAGGATTATTCCTGATTTGACGAAATACACCAGCGGCATTGGACGGCTGGGCAGGTCCCTTGAAAAAGACAGGTATAAAAGCGTTAAATGGGATCCAACTTCGTATAAGTTCCTGGTCATTCGATGCCTGTAATCACAGCCCTGCCCCCCGGTCTTGAGCATGGCGGTCTAGCCGCCGCGGATGAGTTGTTCCCGATTCGTGAAGTCGCAAGATTGACAGGTATTAACCCGATCACCTTGCGTGCGTGGGAGCGCCGTTATGGTTTGATCCAGCCGGTGCGCACCGAAAGTGGGCATCGCCTGTACACGCAGAAGGACATAGAGACCGTTCATCGCATTCTGGATTGGATCGAGCGGGGCGTGGCAGTCAGCAAAGTCGGCAAGATCCTCGCCCGGGACGATGCGCAAGTGTCTTCACTACAAGACCAACAGGAAGGCAGCGGTGAGCTTGAGTGGGCGCAGTGGCAGCAGCAGTTGCAACTGGCCATCGGCGCGTTTGATGAGCTGCAACTGGAGCGCCTGTACGGGCAGGTATTTGCGGCCTACCCCGCTTCAGTGGCGTTTCAGGACATCCTGATGCCCCTTTGGCGCCAATTGCTGCGGCATCAGGGCCGTTTTGGCCAGGCCAGCGAATGGCTGTTTTTCGACAGCTTCTTGCGCGCGCGAATTTCCCAGCGCCTGCAACTGGCCCGCGCCGGCCGTACGCCGCAGGTACTGCTGGCAGCCATTGCCGGTGAATGCCGAGAACTGGAATTGCTGGTGGCGGGGCTCATGCTCAGTGGTGAGGACCTGGCCGTGCATGTGCTGAACGTGGGCCAGCCCCTGGATGAGTTGACACTGATCTGCGAGAAGACCCGCCCGCAGGCGCTGGTGCTGTTCTCCAATCGTTCACCGACCCATGAGTTGCCCAAGCGGTTGGCGCGATTGGCCCTGACCCTGGAGTGCCCGCTGCTGCTGGCCGGTGATGCCTCCGACATGGCCGAGCAGCTACTGGCCGATACTGCCATTGGCTGCCTGGGCAATGAGGGAAGATTGATGCAGCGGCGCTTGCAGCAGTTCCTCAGGGGAACCCTGGATACCTGAATTCAGGCATGCACTTCGGGGTGCGCCAGGCGATGCTGTTGCAGGATGAACTGGCGCAGGCGCTCGGTTTCATCCACATCGCCCTGGCTCAAGCGGTAGGCAAACAGCCCGCGAGCGGTCTCGCGCTCCAGCGTGCCACGCACCGCAATCCTCTCGTAGCCGGACGGGCTGAACCACATCGAGAAAGTCCTGGGTGGTTTGCTGCGGCCACGGGATTGCACCAGCAAGCCCTTGAACGATACTTCATGTACCCATAGCGCCCCGGGCTGGCCCTTGACGTTTTCCAGGGCGACCGGCTCTTCGAGGACCAGGCGCCAAGGCCGGATCATCGGCCCGTCTTCAAAAATGCTCGGTACCCCCAGTCGCAGGTGCAGGGCATGAAACTCGTCCTCCACCAATTGCAGGGGAAAGGTCATCTGCTGGTTATCGAACTGCGCCTGGATCGTTACCTGTTCATGGGCCGCCAGGCGCGTGAGCAGGTCGCGGATCTGCGCGCCGCCATTGACCGTCAGGCTCGACGACACATCCCGCACATTCAGTTGCGGGTTGTGGTGCATGTTCTGGATGAAGTCCAGTTCGTCCTGCGTCAAAAGCGCGTCGCGTTGCATTGATGTGGCTCAAGGAAATGCGTGATTAAACTGATTATCACCCTAAAGACCGTGTTTTCTAAAGTTTGTTAGATCCGCTCGTCGCTCGGAGTGCTGCCAGCTCGGCTGTAAGCTGCGCCACCTGGGCTTCAAGCTGGGCTACACGCTGCTGGGCCTTGACCTGAACCGTTACATCTTTTTGCACGCCAACGAAGTACGTCTGCTGATCGGCCTGATTGTAAACCGTCGATAATGACAGCTCATTCCAGAAGTGCGTGCCGTCCTTGCGGAAGTTGCGCAGGATTTCCCGGCACGCGCCGCCAGTGTCCAGGGCTTCGCGGATGGCCATCAGGGCCGGCTGGTCACGGTCACCCGATTGCAGGAAGCGGCAATCCTGGTAAAGGATTTCGTCCAGGCTGTAGCCGGTCATGCGTTCGAAGGCCGGGTTCACGTAAATCAGGGGCTTGTCCTTGCCCTCCCTCTCAGCCACGGTGATCCCGTCGTTAGAGGCATTGATCACCATCTGCATCAGCTTGGCGTTGATCATTGAGCGATCCATAGCGTGTTTGTGGATTTCGTAGTGTAAGACAACTCACGCGGCTGCCAACTGCTAATATCCCAGGTTTTCACTCAACTACAGGATCAGATTGATGAAAGTCGCCATCCTTTCCGGCTCGGTCTATGGCACGGCCGAAGAAGTTGCCCGCCACGCCATGGGTCTCCTCAACGCAGCCGGGTTCGAGGCCTGGCATAACCCGCGGGCGACCCTGGCCGATGTGCAGGCCTTCGCCCCGGACGCCTTTCTGGCCGTAACCTCCACCACCGGCATGGGCGAATTGCCAGACAACCTGATGCCGCTGTATTCGACAATCCGCGATCAACTGCCCGCCGCCTGGCGCGGTTTGCCAGGTGCGGTGATCGGCCTGGGTGATGCCAGCTATGGCGATACCTTCTGTGGCGGCGGCGAGCAGATGCGCGAGCTGTTCGGCGAGTTGGGCGTGCGTGAAGTGCTGCCGATGCTGCGCCTGGATGCCAGCGAAAGCGTCACCCCGGAAGCCGATGCCGAGCCATGGCTGGCAGAGCTGGTCACGGCACTGCGCGGCTGATCGGGTACTCGCGTAGTAACGCCAGCCAGGCCAGGGCGGCTTTCGACAGATAGGCGCCCTGGCGCCAGATAAAAGCGATGTCCCAGCGTAGGAATTCGGGCGCCCTGAGTGTCAGGCGCACCACGCCAGGGCGCTCCAGGCCGCGCGCGACCACACTGGGCAGCAGCACCACGCCCTGGCCGGCAGCCACCAGTGCCACGAGAAAATCCGCCTGGCCGCTGCGTCCGCTTTCCCGGGGTGTGAAGCCCACTTGCTGGCAAGCCTGGAGCAGCCGGTCATTGAGCACAAAGCTGCGCTGATACATCAAAAACGGCGTGTCGGCCAATTCCTCCAAGCCAATCTGCCCACGCTGCGCTAGCGGGTGGTCCACGGGCAGCAGCGCATCCAGTGGTTCATCACAGAAGGCTTGCCAGGCAAACGCCGGATCGGTGGGCAACAAGCTGCCGCCTACGTCCAGTTCCCCGGCGAGGATCGCCTGCTCGATATTGCGACTGCCGCCCTCAAGCAATTGGATGCTGACATTGGGATAGCGTCGCCGATATTCGGCAAACAACTCGGCAAACAGTGTGTCGCCCCCCAGTTGCGGCAGGCCCATGCGCAACTCGCCACGGGTCAACTGATTCAAGTCGTCCAACTCGCTCAACAATTCGGTTTGCAGGCGCAGCATCGCCTCGGCCCGTTGCAGCACCACGTGCCCGGCGGCGGTCAGGCGCACCTGCGAGCCAATGCGGTCGAGCAGCGGCGTACCCAGGCTTTGCTCCAGTTGCGCCACTTGCTTGCTCACGGCGGACTGGCTGATATGCAGGGTTCTCCCGGCCTGGGTAAAGCCGCCACGGTGAACCACTTCGATAAAACTGCGCAGCTGTTTGAATTCCATTACGGTAATTCCAGATTGGAATGGCTTGCAGTCTAACAATTCGCTTTGGGGATGCCAGGGGGCTCTTTAACATGGGGGCCTGCGAGGAACCCATGTCTACTAAACGTTTCACCTTCAAATATGTGTGCCGGTTGCTGGTTGAGTTGCTGGTATTGCTGGCGATTTACCTGCTGGGCTGCCAAGTGGCTCTGTGGCTGGCCTGGCCGATTCCAGGCGGGGTCATCGGCCTGGGCCTGCTGTTGCTGGTGTTCGCCAGTGGCCTGATCAAGCCCGCAGCCCTGCAATTGGGCGCTGGCATGTTGATGGCGGAAATGCTGCTGTTCTTTATCCCGGCGTTGATGAGCCTGCTCGATTACGGTGGGCTGATGCGCCACGACGGTTGGCGCATCATGTTGGTGATCGCTCTTAGCACCCTGATGGTGATGTTGGTCACGGCATTTACCGTTGAACTCGTCTGCCGCTGGAAGCTGCGCCATGAAGCTTGAACTGATGCCATTGTTCTGGCTGGCCCTGACCCTTGTGGCCTACGGTTTCAGCCGCTGGATCTACCGGCGCACCGGGCGTTACCTGCTATCGCCGCTGATCCTGGTGCCCGCGCTGCTGCTGGCGGTGGCCGTGCCGCTGAACACCGCCTACGCCGAGTACGCCACCGACACCCATTGGCTGATGCTGGTGCTGGGACCGGTGACGGTGGCGTTCGCCATCCCGATCTGGCAGCAGCGCCAGTTATTGATGCGCCACTGGTCGGCATTGCTGCTGGGCATGCTGGCGGGTAGCACGGCGTCCATCGGGACTTCTTTCGGCTTGGCCAAGGCGTTGGCCTTGGATAGTTCGGTCACCCTGTCATTGGTGCCGCGCTCGATCACTACGCCCTTTGCCATGCCCCTGGCCCACGACCTGGGCGGCGTGCCGGAACTCACGGCGGTATTCGTGATGTTCACCGGCGTGTTCGGCGCCCTGCTTGGCGGGGTGCTGCTCAAGTGGCTGCCGCTGCGCAGTGCCCTGGCGCGGGGCGCGTTGTTTGGCGTGGGCGCCCACGGTGCTGGCGTCAGTCGTGCCCATGAAGTAGGCGGCGAAGAGGGCTCGGTGGCGGGCTTGGTGATGGTGCTTACGGGCTTGCTCAACCTGTTCGCCGCACCTTTATTGGCGTCGCTTCTCTGACACCACGTTGTACGAATCCGAACTATCCTCACGGTTGACTCGCTCGGTCATCAAGCTGGCTGCCAACGCAACTACGGCGTGCCCGAGGTCTGACTAGACTGGCCCTTCAGTCTAAAAATAATAAAAACACCACAGCGTCGAGGTCATTGCCGTGAGCCTAGCCCCCGTTCAATCGACACAGAGTGTTAAAGACCAGGTCAGCGCTGCCGAATGGCAGGCCCGCATAGACTTGGCCGCGTGCTATCGCCTGGTGGCCATGCATGGTTGGGATGATCTGATTTTCACCCACATCTCGGCCAAGGTACCCGGCACTGAAGACTTCCTGATCAACCCCTTCGGGCTGATGTTCCACGAGATCACCGCCTCCAGTCTGGTCAAGGTCGACCAGGCCGGTAACAAACTGATGGACAGCCCCTACGAGATCAACCCGGCGGGCTACACCATTCACAGCGCGGTACACGAAGTACGTCACGACGTGGTCTGCGTGCTGCACACCCATACCGCAGCCGGCGTGGCGGTGTCGGCGCAGAAGCAGGGCGTGCTGCCCATCAGCCAGCAGTCGCTGTTCGTGCTGTCGAGCTTGGCCTATCACGCCTACGAAGGCGTCGCGCTGAACCACGAGGAAAAGGCCCGCCTGCAAGCCGACCTGGGGCCGAACATTTTTCTGATGCTGCACAACCATGGCCTGCTGACCTGCGGGGCGACCATCGCCGATACCTTCCTGATGATGTTCACCTTCCAGCGCGCCTGCGATATCCAGGTACTGGCGCAAAACGGCGGGGCCGAATTGATCGCCATCGAGCCGCAGATTCTGGCGGGGGCCAAGGCGATGATCGCTGGCGTGACCAAGAGCGCCCAAGGCATGGGTGGTGCATTGGCCTGGCCGGCGCTGTTGCGCAAACTCGATAAACAAGACCCTGGATACCGACTCTAATGCCACTGGCCGAGATTCCGCTGCGTGCCTGGCGCAAACGCGGGCAGAGTTTTGTTTTTCGCGGGCAGACCATCCGTTACTGGGTGGCCGGCCAGGGCGAGCCATTGTTGCTGATCCACGGCTTCCCCAGCGCCAGTTGGGACTGGCATTACCTCTGGCAGCCCCTGGCCCAGCGCAACCTGGTGATTGCCTGCGACATGCTCGGGTTTGGCGACTCGGCCAAGCCCCTGGACCACACCTATTGCCTGCTGGAGCAGGCTGATCTGCAACAGGCCCTGCTGGCCCATCTGCGCGTGCAGCAGCCGGTGCATATCATGGCCCATGACTACGGCGACAGCGTGGCCCAGGAACTGCTCGCCCGGCACTACGAGGGCAGCTTCCAGCTGGCCAGTTGTGTCTTTCTCAATGGCGGGCTCTTCCCCGAGACGCACCGCGCGGCGCTGGTGCAAAAACTATTGCTCAGCCCCTTGGGTTGGATGATCGGCCGTGCATTCGGGCGCAACGCCTTGGCTGACAGTTTCAAGCAGATCTTCGGCCCCGGCACCCGCCCCAGCGAAAGCGCTCTGGATGACTTCTGGAGCCTGATCGAAAACAACGACGGCCCACGGATCCTGCACAAACTCATCGCCTACATCCCCCAGCGCCGTCAACAACGCGAGCGCTGGGTGGCGGCCATGCAACGCGGCGAAGTACCGTTACGGGTGATCGATGGCGAGGTAGACCCGATTTCCGGCGGGCATATGGTCGCGCGCTACCGCGAGCTGATAGCGGATGCCGACACGGTATTGCTGGCCAATATCGGCCACTACCCGCAGGTGGAGGCGCCGGTCCAGGTGCTCAAGCATTACCTGGCGTTTCGCGAGGGCATTGAAAGCAACCAGGATCGCCTGTGGGAACTGGCTTATGCAGGAGCAGGCTTGCCTGCGATGCGGGTACCTCGATAAGTCAGTTGCACCGAGGTGATTCAATCGCAGGCAAGCCAGCTCCCACACAAGCCAGCTTCTACACGAGCCGATCATCCCCGTACCTTATTGCGCACCATTCACCCCCGCCCGTATTTATTGTGACCACAAGCTCCGTGCCTGACACTCAACCCATCGTCCACTGTCTTCGCTGGAGTTCCCTATGAGTGAGTCTGTGCAGTTCCAAGATAAAGTGGTGATCGTTACCGGGGCCGGTGGTGGCTTGGGTCGTGCCCATGCGCTGCTGTTCGCCAGGCACGGGGCCAAGGTACTGGTCAACGACCTTGGCGGCTCGACTCAGGGCGAAGGCGCCAACGCCTCGGCCGCCGACCGCGTAGTGGCCGAGATCCGCGAGGCCGGGGGCATTGCCGAGGCCAACCATGATTCGGTGACCGACGGCGAAAAGATCGTGCAACACGCCCTCGATGTATTTGGCCGCATCGACGTGGTGGTGAACAACGCTGGGATCCTGCGCGACAAGACCTTTCATAAAATGGAGGACGGCGACTGGGACCTGGTTTACCGCGTGCACGTCGAAGGTGCCTACAAAGTCACCCGTGCTGCCTGGCCGCATATGCGCGAGCAGGGTTATGGCCGGGTGATTTTCACCGCGTCGACGTCGGGCATCTACGGCAACTTCGGCCAGTCCAACTACGGCATGGCCAAGCTCGGCCTGTATGGCCTGACCCGCACCCTGGCGTTGGAAGGGCGCAAGAACAACATCCTGGTCAATGCCATCGCGCCCACGGGCGGTACGCGCATGACCGAAGGCCTGATCCCGCCACAGGTGTTCGAGCGCCTCAAGCCCGAGCTGGTCAGCCCGCTGGTGGTGTACCTGGGCAGCGAGGCGTGCCAGGAAACTTCCGGGCTGTTCGAAGTGGGGGGCGGCTGGATCGGCAAGACCCGTTGGGAGCGCAGCCTGGGCGTGGGCTTTGATCCCGAGGCCGGCTTCTCGCCAGAGGATGTGGCGGCGCACTGGCAGCAGATCTGCGACTTTGAAGGGGCGGCCCATCCCAAGGACAACATCGAAGCCCTGAAAGAGATGATGGACAACCTGCAGAAATACAGCCTCTGATCGTTACCTAAAAATATTCAATCCTGCGGGGCGCTGATGGCGCCCCGCTTTGTTTCAGGCATAAAAAAGGCCGCTGCATACGCAGCGGCCGAAGTAAGACGTTGGATCAAGGAGCTACAAATCAACGTCAGTGAACACGGGTAACAGACTGAAAATTCGCTTCAATCTGTTGAAGACTGGCTTCCAGGAAACGGATGGTTTGTTCTGAAAGCCCGGTAAGAATAGTCCCTTGTCGCGGAATGAAAAATACTGATTCAGGACAAGGACTATTACCAAAACAACAACAGTGACTACCCCCTGTAGGAGCGAGCTTGCTCACGAAAAACGTGAACGATGACGCGTTTTGTCTGGTTTAACGCGGCGTACTCACGTTCTTCGCGAGCAAGCTCGCTCCTACAGGGGGCGGGGGGTTATCCATTCTCTTGATAACCCTTCATCCACTACGTCGATAGCCCCGCCAATACCCGCGCTAGAGCCTGCGCTAATCCTTTCGAGCGACAAAACGAATACCTCCTTGGTGCGCTTATCGCTCCTGATGGCGGGCAGTAGGGTGGGGCCTTCTGTCACACCACCGGGGAAGACGCATGACAAAAACAACAATGCGCGCCATCTTCAGGCCACAGGCGCTGGCCGCTGCGGTTGCTTTGGGTTGCTGCGTTCAGGCGCAGGCTGTTTCATTCAACATCGGCGAGATCGAGGGGCAATTCGATTCGTCGCTGTCGGTAGGTGCCAGCTGGGGCATGCGCGATGCCGACCGCAAGCTGGTGGGCACGGTCAATGGCGGTAGTGGCCAGGCCTCCACTGGGGATGACGGGCGCTTGAACTTCAAGAAAGGCGAGACCTTCTCGAAAATCTTCAAGGGCCTGCACGACCTGGAGCTCAAGTACGGCGATACCGGTGTGTTTGTGCGGGGCAAATACTGGTACGACTTCGAACTCAAGGACGAAGACCGCGAGTTCAAGCCCATCAGCGACCACAACCGCAAGGAAGGCTCCAAATCCAGCGGGGCGCAGATCCTCGATGCCTTCGTCTATCACAACTACTCCCTGTGGGATTTGCCGGGCACCGTGCGCGCCGGTAAACAGGTGGTCAGCTGGGGCGAAAGTACCTTCATCGGCAACTCCATCAACAGCATCAACCCTATCGACGTCTCGGCCTTCCGCCGGCCCGGCGCCGAGATCAAGGAAGGCCTGATTCCGGTGAACATGCTGTTCGCCTCCCAGGGCCTGACCAACCAACTGACCGTGGAAGGCTTCTACCAACTGGAATGGGACCAGACGGTGCTGGACAACTGCGGCACCTTCTTTGGTGGCGACGTGGCGGCCGATGGCTGCACCGACAACTACACCGTCGGCAGCCCGGCGATCCGCCCGCTGCAACCGGTGGCCGCCGCGTTTGGCCAGGGGTTTGGCGTGACCGATGAAGGGGTGATCGTGCGCCGCGCCGCCGACCGTGATGCCCGGGATTCCGGGCAGTTCGGCATGGCGTTGCGCTGGCTCGGCGATGACACCGAGTACGGCCTGTACTTCATGAATTACCACAGCCGCACGCCGACCGTGGGCACGCTTACGGCCAACACTAACCTTGCGACCATCGGCAATATCATCAATACCGCCAACGGCATTGCCCCCGGCAGTGGCGCCGGCCTGGCGCAGAGCGTGATGCTCGGACGCGGCCAGTACTACCTGGATTACCCGGAAGACATCCGCCTGTACGGCGCCAGCTTTTCCACCACCTTGCCCACCGGCACGGCCTGGACCGGGGAAATCAGCTACCGTCCCAACGCGCCCGTGCAACTCAACACCACAGACCTGACCCTGGCCCTGGTCAACCCGATTGCCGGTAACACCGTGTCACCCATTCGCAGCTCATTCGGTGCCGACAACACCGGCTACCGGCGCAAGGAAATCACCCAGTTCCAAACCACCATGACCCAGTTCTTCGACCAGGTGCTGGGCGCCGAACGCCTGACTGTAGTGGGCGAGGCGGCCATCGTGCGGGTGGGCGGGCTGGAGAACAAAACCAAGCTGCGCTACGGCCGCGATTCGGTCTACGGCCAGTACGGCTTTGGTGGTGATACCGACGGCTTCGTCACGGCGACGTCCTGGGGTTATCGCGCCAGGGCCATTCTTGATTACAACAACGTGATCGCCGGGATCAACCTCAAGCCCAACCTGTCCTGGTCCCATGACGTCAAGGGCTATGGCCCCAACGGCCTGTTCAACGAGGGGGCCAAGGCGCTCAGCGTCGGGGTCGATGCGGACTACCGCAACACCTACACCGCGAGCCTGAGCTACACCGACTTTTTTGGCGGTGACTACAACACCCTGACCGACCGTGACTTCCTCGCCCTCAGCTTTGGCGTGAACTTCTGATTCGGCTAAAAAAGAACAAGGACAATAACCATGCGTAAGATGATTTTGCAGTGCGGCGTACTGGCCCTCAGCCTGTTGGCCGCCAACGTGATGGCTGCCGTGTCAGCGGAAGAAGCCGCCAAGCTTGGGACCACCTTGACTCCGGTCGGCGCGCAAATGGCCGGTAATGCCGATGGCTCGATCCCGGCCTGGACCGGTGGCATCCCGAAAAACGCCGGTGCAGTCGACAGCAAGGGCTTTTTGGCCGACCCGTTCGCCAATGAAAAACCGCTGTTTGTGATCACCGCCGCCACGGTCGACAAGTACAAGGACAAGCTGTCGGATGGCCAGGTGGCGATGTTCAAACGTTACCCCGAGACTTACAAAATCCCGGTCTACACCACCCACCGCACGGTCAACCTGCCCGACGATATCTACGAGTCGATCAAGCGCAGCGCACTCAACGTCAAGTCGATCAACGACGGCAACGGCCTGGAGAACTTCACCGGCAACCGTTACTACGCCTTCCCGATCCCGAAGACTGGCGTCGAGGTGTTGTGGAACCACATCACCCGTTACCACGGTGGCAACCTGCGGCGCATCATCACCCAGGCCACACCGCAGACCAACGGCAGCTACACGCCGATCCGCTTTGAAGAAGAAGTGGCGGTGCCGCAACTGATCCCCGACATGGACCCGGCCAAGGGCGCCAACGTGCTGACGTTCTTCAAACAGTCGGTCACCGCCCCCGCGCGCCTGGCGGGCAACGTGCTGCTGGTACACGAAACCCTCGACCAGGTGAAGGAACCGCGCCTGGCGTGGATCTACAACGCCGGCCAACGCCGCGTACGCCGCGCACCGCAAGTGGCCTACGACGGGCCGGGCACCGCGTCCGACGGCCTGCGCACCTCGGATAACTTCGACATGTTCTCCGGTGCGCCAGATCGCTACGACTGGAAGCTGGTGGGCAAGAAGGAAATGTACATTCCCTACAACGCCTACAAGCTCGACTCGCCTTCGCTCAAGTACGACGACATCATCAAGGCCGGGCATATCAACCAGGACCTGACCCGCTACGAACTGCACCGGGTCTGGGAGGTGGTCGGCACCGTCAAGCCGAGCGAGCGGCACATCTACGCCAAGCGCCATATGTACATCGATGAAGACAGCTGGCAGGTGGCGCTGGTGGATCACTACGACGGTCGTGGCCAACTGTGGCGCGTTGCCGAAGGTCACGCGCAGTTCTACTACAACCACCAGACCCCGGCCTACACCGTCGAGACCCTGTACGACATCATCGCCGGGCGCTACATCGCCCTGGGCATGAAGAACGAGGAGAAGAGCAGTTTTGTGTTCGGCTTCAATGCCAAGGCGGCGGACTACACCCCCTCGGCCCTGCGCGCCTCGGGCGTACGCTGATCCAAGGTTGTAGACCCAATCATTGTGGGAGCTGGCTTATCTTTGATCATGCCGGGCTTGTTTTGAAGCCCGGCTTTTTTATGCCCGGCAATCAGCCCGCTGAATACTTCTTCAACAACGCCCATCGAGGGGACTACGGTAGGCCGCACGCCGCATAAAAATAAAAAAGGGACGCTGTAATGACCGCCATGACCCGTCGCCTGGATCGTCCTGGATTCATGCCACGTTTGTCTTCCCACCATTTGCTGCGCCCCCGCCTGGCCGACCCGTTGCTAGGGACGCAGGCGCGGGTAAGGTTGCTGTGCGCGCCGGCCGGCAGCGGCAAGAGCGCCTTGTTGGCTGAATGCGCCCAGCAGGCACCGGCGAGCTGCCAGGTGTATTGGTTGGCGCTCAACGGTACGGCATTGGACCCTCATGCTCTGTGCCAGCGCCTGGCACAAAGCCTGGGCCTGGCGTTTGTCGATGAAGCCAGCTTGTTGCTGGACCTGAGCCGCTGGCAAACGCCAGCCTGGCTGTTTCTCGATGACTATTGCCGGGTGGCGGCGCCCGCATTGGATGCTTTGCTCGATCGGCTGCTGGCCTCGAGTAGCCCGGCCTTGACCTGGTGGCTGGGCGCGCGACGTCGGCCGGCGTGCAATTGGCCGCGGTTGCTGCTCGATGATGAGCTGTGGGAATGGGGCGGCAGCGAGTTGGCGTTCGATCAGCGCGAGGTCCAGCAACTGCTCGATCACCACGCCGCTGCCGGGCAGTCTGCCGACAAAGTCCTGCAATTTTCTGCGGGCTGGTGCGCAGGCGTGCGTATCGCCCTGCTCGAAGGCGACAACCATCCCGACAGCGGCGCCTGGCATGGGCGTTCGCAAACCTTGCTCGATTACCTGCAACACGAGCTGTTCAGCACGTTGCCCGAAGAATTGGAGGAGGCCTGGCGCGTCCTGGCACATCTGCCGCGTTTCAACCCTGGACTGTGCGAGCACCTGTTCGGGTTTGGCGATGGCGCCGGCTACCTGCGCGACCTTCAGGCCCTGGGTGCGTTCATCGAGCCCTGGGACGACTCGCCAGACTGGCTGCAGGTCTTCCCGCCCCTGGCCCAGTTGCTGCGCGACGAACCGTGGCCGGCCCGACGCTCCTGGCATCGGCGCGCCTGCCAATGGTTCACCGCGGCCCAGGACTGGCAGGCGGCGTTTGAGCAGGCGCTGTTGGCTGAGGAATACGAAGTGGCGGTCAGCCTGTTGGAGCACTTCAGCTTTGAAGACTTGTTCCGCCAGCAAAACGCCGTGCTGTTGTTGCGCCTGCATGAGCAACATGGCGACGAGTTGATGCTCGGCTCGGCGCAACTGGTGGGGCTGGTCACCGCTGCCTTGCTGTTTGCCGGGCGTTTCGACCAGGCCGCGCAATGTATCGACCAACTGGCGCGCTTCACCCCGCAACCTACGGCCGCCCTGCAACGGCATCTGCTGGCGCGCTGGCAGGCGCAGTGGGGGTGGTTGTTGCATCTTGGGGGGGACGCGGTACCCGCGCGCGGGCATTTTCTGGAGGCGTTGAATGACTTGCCGGACAGTGCCTGGACATCGCGGTTAATGTGCTTGTCGGGCCTGACCCAGCAAGCGTTGCTGCGCGGCGAACTGGACGTGGCCCAAGCCCTCAACCGTGAGGCGTTGTGCCTGGCGCGGGCCAACGGTTCGTTGCTGTTGGAGGCGGTGCTGGAACTTGACCATGCGCAGCTGCTGGAACAGCGAGGCGCACCGTACCGGGCCCAGAGCCTGTTGGAAGGTGTGCAGGCGATGCTGGTGCAGCAGCGCCTCAAGGCGGGGCCATTGATGGGCCGGATAGCCTTGCGCCGTGGCCACCTGGCCTTGCGCCAGGGGCATGATGCGTTGGCCACCGAGTGCCTCGAAGCCGGCCTGGGCATGTGCTTGCACAGCCAGGACAAGCGTGTGCTCTATGGTTTCCTTGGGATGGCGATGCTGGCGGCCAATCGTGGTGATTACGCCCAGGCGTTTATCCAGCTACGTGACGCCGAACGCCTGATGCAACGCCGGCACGTGCCCGACACGGTGTACCGGGCGGTGTTGCTCTTGCTCAGCGGGCATTTCTGGTTACAGCAGGGGCGGGCCGAGCTGACCCAGGAAGCGGTCAGCCGGGTGCTGCGCCACTATCACGGCCCCCAGGCCAAACAGGCACCGCCGGCGACCCTGGAACTGATCCCCCGGCTGGAATACCTGTTGGTGCTGGCCCAAGTCAAACTGCGCCAGGCCGAGCAGCCCATCCAGCGGCTCACAGCCTTGCTCGACACTGCCCGCGAGCGCGGCATGCAATGCCTGGAGGTGGAACTGCACTTGGTGTTGGGCGAGGTGGCCTGGCAACTGGGCGAGCGAGCGAACGCGGTGCGCTCGCTGCAAACCGGGCTGGCCCTGGCGGCGCGCTGCCAGGTGCAGCAGGCGGTGCGTGAACTGCGCCTGCGCCAGCCGGGGTTGCTCTGTGAGTTGGGGCTTGAACCTCAAGAGGCGGTGGCGGCACCTGGAGAAAACCCCCTGAGCCAGCGGGAATTGGAGGTGCTGCAACTGATTGCGCTGGGCAACTCCAACCTGGAAATTGCCGATCTGTTGTTTATCTCGCTGCACACCGTAAAGACCCATGCCCGGCGGATCCACAGCAAGCTGGGGGTGGAGCGCCGCACCCAGGCGGTGGCCAAGGCCAAGACCCTGGGCCTGATGGCCTGATTTTCAAGCAACGCAGCTCAGCATGTAGGAGCAGGCCAGCCAGCTCTTATCAAACATAAAATAAATTGTTGATTTTAAAGGATTAAATTTTTTACTTAAGTGACTGTTTTTTGTGGCGAGCGGGCTTGTCGGAACGCCGCATCGCCCGCGCTGGGGCGCGTAGCGCCCCTAATAAAGGACGAATGCGGTGTACCCGATACTGCGCAGAGACTGGTTTTGGGGCTGCTGCGCAGCCCAGCGCGGGGCAAGCCCGCTCGCCACAGGGAATCCAGTTTGATGCGCGACAGCGCTAAGTCGAAGAGGTAGTGGGGTCTCCCACATTTACCCGCGTGCGTGCAGTCAGGGCTGATACCCCATCCGCCAACTCACCGCCTGGCTCGCCGCAAGCAATTGCCTGGCCGCCGGCCCATCTTCATCGGCATGGAACAACGAGGTCGGCCCCACCACGGTCATCACTGCCACC
The DNA here is from genome assembly GCF_009873475.1 of Pseudomonas sp. DTU12.1. Taxonomy (NCBI): domain Bacteria; kingdom Pseudomonadati; phylum Pseudomonadota; class Gammaproteobacteria; order Pseudomonadales; family Pseudomonadaceae; genus Pseudomonas; species Pseudomonas sp. DTU12.1. The sequence goes on from NZ_CP045254.1 coordinate 1,252,312, forward strand.
ACCTGCCCCATCGCGTTGAACACCGGCGCCGACAGCGCATCGACTCCCGGCATCAGCAAACCATGCACAAAGTGCAGGCCACGCTGGCGAATCTGCTCACAGGCATGCCTATACGCCTGGTCGTCCGCCAGCGCATGGGCGGTGCCGGCCTCGATCTCCTGCGCGCGCAGGTCTACGGTTTCGCGCTCTGGCAAGAAGGCGCTGAACACCAGCCCGGTTGAGGAGCTGAGCAGCGGCAGCACCGACCCCAGTTGCGTCACCACCGTGACCGCGCGTACGGCCGGTTCGATATGCACCACGGTCGCGCCGTGGTTGCCCCACACCGCGAGAAAGCAGGTTTCATTCAACTCATCGCGCAACTGCGCCAGGGGCAGGGTGGCGACTTTCAGTACATCCATGCTACCCAGCGCCGCCAGCCCCACGCGCAGGGCCTCGCGACCCAGGCCGTAATGGTTGGTGGCGGTGTTCTGCTCGGCAAAACCCGAGGCAATCAGGGCCTGCAAGTAGCGGTGGACCTTGCTGGCGGGCATCTGCACATGTTCGGCCAGGCGCGACAGGGAGGTGGCCGGCGACAGTTCGGCCAGGGCCTTGAGGATGTCGGTGCCGACTTCGGCCGAGCGGACTTTCTGTTTACCGGTGTCGCGGGGGGCGGGCGGCTTTTCCATGGAGAACGTGTGTCCCAAAGACGAATGGCGGTCTTTATAGCTTGACGGTCGATACGGAGCAAATTACGTTATGCGTAACTGGATTACGATAAAAACAACTTCCTTACTGAGGACGATCCATGACCCTCGATTATCAATCGGGCTTTGGCAATGAATTCGCCAGCGAAGCCTTGCCAGGTGCACTGCCGGTCGGCCAGAACTCCCCGCAAAAAGCGCCCTACGGGCTGTACACCGAGCTGTTCTCCGGCACCGCCTTCACTATGGTGCGCAGCGAAGCCCGACGCACCTGGATGTATCGCATCCAGCCGTCGGCCAATCACCCTGCATTCATCAAACTGGAACGGCAACTGGCCGGTGGCCCGCTGGGTGAGGTCACGCCTAACCGCCTGCGTTGGAACCCGTTGGATGTTCCCGCAGAACCCACCGACTTTATCGATGGGCTGGTGGCCATGGTGGCCAACTCCGGCGCCGAAAAGCCCTCAGGCATCAGCATCTATCATTACCGCGCCAACCGCTCCATGGAGCGCGTGTTCTTTAACGCCGATGGCGAACTGTTGATCGTTCCCGAGCAAGGCCGCCTGCGCATCGCCACCGAGTTGGGCGTGTTGGAGGTCGAGCCGCTGGAAATCGTCGTGCTGCCTCGGGGCCTGAAATTTCGCATCGAACTGCTGGATGCTCAGGCGCGCGGCTACGTTGCCGAAAACCACGGCGCACCGCTGCGCCTGCCGGACCTGGGGCCGATCGGCAGCAATGGCCTGGCCAACCCGCGGGACTTCCTGACCCCGGTCGCCCACTACGAAGACCTGTCCCAACCCACGCCCCTGGTGCAGAAGTTCCTCGGCCAATTGTGGGGCTGCACCCTGGACCACTCACCGCTGAACGTGGTGGCCTGGCACGGCAACAACGTGCCGTACAAATACGACCTGCGCCGCTTCAACACCATCGGTACGGTGAGTTTCGATCACCCGGACCCGTCGATCTTTACCGTGTTGACCTCGCCCACCAGCGTCCATGGTCTGGCCAACCTCGACTTCGTGATCTTCCCGCCGCGCTGGATGGTGGCCGAGAACACCTTCCGGCCACCGTGGTTCCACCGCAACCTGATGAACGAATACATGGGCCTGATCCAGGGCGCCTACGATGCCAAGGCCGAAGGCTTCCTGCCGGGCGGCGCGTCGCTGCACAGCTGCATGAGCGCCCACGGCCCGGATGGCGAGACCTGCACCAAGGCCATCGCCGTGGACCTGGCGCCGCACAAGATCGATAACACCATGGCCTTCATGTTCGAGACCAGCCAGGTGCTGCGCCCGACCCGGTTCGCCCTGGACTGCCCGCAACTGCAAAACACTTACGACGCTTGCTGGGCCACGTTGCCGGCAACCTTCAACCCGAATCGGAGATAAACCATGACTCAGTCCACTCTCACCCGTAGTTGGGTGGCCTCGGCCAACGGTCACACGGATTTCCCCCTGCAGAACCTGCCCCTGGGCATCTTCAGCCTCAACGGTTCGGCGCCGCGCAGTGGCGTGGCGATTGGCGAGCATATTTTTGATCTGCAGGCCGCCCGTGAGCTGTTTGACGGTGAAGCGCGCCGCGCCATCGACGCCATGGCAGGCGGCCAATTGAACGCCTTCTTCGAACTGGGCCGCGGCCCGCGGGTTGCCCTGCGCGAACGCCTGCTGGAATTGCTGGCCGAGGGCAGCGAACAGCAAGCCAAGTTGCAAGCCCTGGGCGCCCAGGTGTTGCCCCTGGCCAGCGATTGCCAGATGCACCTGCCGGCGAAAATCAACGACTACACCGACTTCTACGTCGGCATCGAGCACGCGCAGAACGTCGGCAAACTGTTTCGCCCCGACAACCCCTTGCTGCCCAACTACAAGTACGTGCCGATCGGGTATCACGGTCGTGCGTCGACCATCCGCACCTCCGGCACCGAGGTGCGTCGGCCCAAGGGCCAGACCCTGCCAGCCGGCCACAGCGAACCGACCTTCGGCCCGTGCGCACGCCTGGACTATGAATTGGAACTGGGCATCTGGATCGGCCAGGGCAATGCCATGGGCGACTCGATTGCCATTGGCGACGCCGCCGAGCATATCGCCGGTTTCTGCCTGCTCAACGACTGGTCGGCGCGGGATATCCAGGCCTGGGAATACCAGCCGCTGGGGCCGTTCCTGTCCAAAAGCTTCATCACCAGCATCTCGCCGTGGGTGGTCACGGCCGAAGCCCTGGAACCGTTCCGCAAGGCCCAGCCCGCGCGGCCGGCCGGTGATCCACAACCGCTGCCGTACCTGCTGGACAGCCGCGACCAGGCCGCTGGTGGCTTTGATATCGAACTGGAAGTACTGCTCACCACCGCCGCGATGCGCGAGCAGAACCTGCCGGCCCATCGCCTGACCCTGAGTAACACCCAGCACATGTACTGGACCGTGGCGCAAATGGTTGCGCACCACAGTGTCAACGGCTGCCAATTGCAGGCGGGCGACCTGTTTGGTTCGGGCACTTTGTCGGGCCCGGCGGCCGGCCAGTTCGGCAGCTTGCTGGAAATCACCGAAGACGGGAAAAAGCCGATTGAACTGGCCTCGGGCGAGGTGCGCAAGTTCCTTGAAGACGGCGACGAAATCATCCTGCGTGCCCGCTGCCAGCGTGATGGATTTGCCTCCATCGGCTTTGGCGAATGCCGTGGCACCGTAGTCGCGGCGCGCTAAGAGGGCAGGGGCATGGAACTCTATACCTACTACCGTTCCACGGCGTCCTATCGGGTGCGCATTGCCCTGGCCCTCAAGGGCCTGGCGTTCACCGCGCTGCCAGTCAACCTGCTGGTACCCAAGGGCGGCGCCAATCGCCAGCCCGAATACCTGGCGATCAACCCGCAGGGCCGTGTCCCGGCCTTGCGCACCGATGAAGGCGAGTTGCTGATCCAGTCGCCGGCGATCATCGAGTACCTGGATGAACGTTATCCACAGCCCGCGCTACTGGCCGAGGACCTGGCGACCCGCGCCCATGAGCGCGCGGTGGCCGCGATCATCGGCTGTGACATTCACCCGCTGCACAACTCCAGCACCCAGAACCTCCTGCGCCAGTGGGGGCATGACGAAGCGCAGTTGCTGGCATGGATCGGGCACTGGATCAGCCAGGGCCTGGGCGCCGTCGAGCAATTGATCGGCGACCAGGGTTACTGCTTTGGCGAGCAGCCTGGCTTGGCGGATACCTTTCTGATCCCTCAGTTGTACGCGGCGGAGCGCTTCAAAGTGGCGCTGGACAGCTATCCACGGATCCTGCGCGTCGCAGCCTTGGCTGCCAAACATCCTGCATTTATCCAGGCCCATCCCTCCAACCAACCTGACACCCCCTAGATCAATGTAGGCGCTGGCTTGCCTGCGATGACGGTGTTGACTGACACACTGCCATCGCAGGCAAGCCAGCTCCCACAAGTGATACCCCATAAAAACAAAACAGGTACCTTGCGATGCACAATCAGATTGCCAGCTTTCGCGCGGCACTCGACGCCCGTCCGGTGTCGCGCTATCAGTGGTTGATTCTTCTGTTGTTGGCGTTGTTGCTGGTGACCGATGGCTACGATGCCCAGGTGCTGGGTTACGTGGTCCCGGCCCTGGCCCAGGACTGGGGCCTGGAAAAAGCCGCCTTCGGCCCTGTGTTCAGTGCCAACCTGCTGGGGCTGACCCTCGGCTCGCTGGCCGTGACGCCCTTGGCTGATCGCTTCGGCGTGCGCCGAATTTTGCTCGCTTGCGTACTGATCTACGCCAGCCTCACGGTGTTGATGGTGTTCGCCAATTCCCTCGAAACGCTGATGGTCGCGCGTTTTATCTGCGGCATTGGCATGGGCGGCGCGATGCCCAGCGCCATGGCGTTGATGTCGGAATACTCGCCACCGCGTATGCGCACCTTGATGGTGACGTTGGCGGCCTGTGGCTTCTCGTTCGGCGGGGCGGCGGGTGGTTTTGTTGCGGCGGGCTTTATCGACAGCTTCGGCTGGCAGGCGGTGTTCCTCGCCGGCGGCGTGACGCCATTGCTGTTGTTCCCGTTTCTGGCATGGCTGCTGCCTGAGTCCTTACCGCGTTTGTTGCGCGATGCGCCGCCCTATGCGCGCCTGCAAAAAGTCACGGCGCGCATGCTGCCCGGCTGGCAGGCACCGGCGGCCAGCGAACAACAGAATCGCCAGGAACAGGGCAGCAAACTGACGGTGGTGGAGTTGTTCCGCAATGGTTATGCGCGGCCAACGTTGCTGATCTGGTCGACCTTTTTCGTCAGCCTGATCCTGCTGTATTTCATGATCAGCTGGTTGCCGTCACTGTTGCTGGAAAGTGGCATGGCCTTGAATAAAGCCAACCTGGTGACCTCGATGTTCCTGTTCGCCGGCACCTTGGGCGCGATTGGCATGGCCTGGTTTGCCGACCGCCTGAAAAGCAAAGTGCGCTTGCTCTCGGGTGTGCTGGCGGCAGCGGCGGTGTGCACGATTCTGCTGGGGCTCAATCACGATAACCCGCGTTACCTGGTGGCATCTGTGTTTGCGGCGGGCTTTTGCATCATTGGCGGCCAGTTGACCCTCAATGCGTTTGCCAGCAACTTCTACCCGGCCCATGTGCGGGCCACTGGCACGGGATGGGCGTTGGGTGTCGGGCGCTTTGGTTCGATCCTGGGGCCACTGTTTGGCAGCATGCTGCTGGCGATGCATGTACCGGTGCAGCAGATTTTCTTCTTCTGTGCGATTCCGGCGGTGATTGCCGCGTTACTGATCATTCAGGTGCGTTCGCCCGAGGCCAAGGCGCCAAAAGATTCACTGCGTGGCGATATCCTCAAAACCTGAAGAACACCATGCTTATCTGTGGGAACTGTCGAGCCCGGCGCGGCTGCGATGGGGGCGACGCGGTCTAACGGTCGCCCCCATTCAATGCACCACCGCGCCAGGTGGCAGGTGGCCCAGGCGTTCAGTCAGTCTGAGTCGCTGCACCGGATCCTCGCTGAGCAACAGCGCATGCTCAAGGTCGAAGCGCTCGGCATTCGGGCAATCCAGATGCTTGTACAGACTGGCCCGCGCCAGATAGTCGGCGGCATTGGCGTCGCCCAGTTCCAGCACCCGTTCGGCATCGATCAGCGCCGCGAGGTGATTGTCATTGGCCACGTGCAGTTGCCGCAGGTTGCGCGACAGCCGTTGCAGGATCAGCCGCGGTTCGGCGCTGCGCAAGTGTTCGGCTTGCAGCTTGAGATTGGGGCCGTACTGGCGTTGCAGCAATTCGCGGCAGTCGTTGGGGTACAGCCGTCGCCCGCCACAGGGATCGAGCAAATGATCGGCACCGCTCACCCGTAGCAGGAAGTGCCCCGGAAAGTTGACCCCGGCCATGGGAATCCCCAGGCGCCGCGCCAACTCCAGGGCAATCAGACCCAGGGCCAGGGGCTGCCCGCGTCGACGCTGCAACACCTTGTCCAACAGCGCGGCGGCGGGGCGCAAGGGGGTGAAGTCGTCCTGGGCGAACCCCAGGTCATTCATTATCCGCAGCAACGGCTGGCCCAGTTCATCGGCCGGCAGCAGCGGCATGCCGAGGCTGACCTGCTGGTGCAGCACAGTGAAGTCAGCCAGGATCGCCCGTGGCTCTACGGTAGGGTCGTGCTCGGCAGCGATCCATAAGGCGGCTTCAAACAGCGCCGGAGGCGAGCGGTGCAGGCAGTCGAAAAAGGCTTGGCGGGGATTCATTGCATTCTCCGTCGGATGTCCCGTTTTAGCCTTGCCGAGAACTTTCGTCCAGTCCCTTAGGACCTGGCCTACCTGGTTATGTCGCAAAGCCTGTAATTACGGGCTGCTTATTCCTGCGCGCTCCTGCAACCTTTTCCCGGCGGCCTATACTTGGCGACTACAAGCAGTCATTCGGGAGCTCGACGATGTTTGCTCTCATGCACAGCACCCGCGTTGAATCCCTGCACCTGAGCGTTGACCCGGTGACCGGGTTGAAGGCGGTCATTGCCATTCACAGCAGTCGCCTGGGGCCGGCCCTGGGTGGCTGTCGCTACCTGGCTTACCCCGACGACGAAAGCGCCGTGGCCGACGCCGCACGCCTGGCCCAGGGCATGAGCTACAAAGCCGCGCTGGCCGGTTTGCCGGTAGGCGGCGGCAACGCGGTGATCATCCGTCCCGCCCATGTCGAAAGCCGCGCCGCGTTGTTCGAAGCCTTCGGCCGGTGTATCGAGCAGCTCGATGGCCGCTACATCACTGCCATCGACAGCGGCACTTCCGTGGCCGACATGGATTGCATCGCCCAGCACACACGTTTTGTCACCAGCACCACCGCCGCCGGCGACCCGTCACCCCATGCGGCCATGGGCGTATTCGCCGGCATCCGCACCGCCGCCATGGCCCGCCTGGGCAGCGACAACCTCGAAGGCCTGCGAGTGGCAATCCAGGGCCTGGGCAACGTCGGCTACGCCCTGGCCGAACAACTGCACGCCGCCGGCGCCGAATTGCTGGTGAGTGATATCGACCCTGGCAAAGTGCAACTGGCCATGGAGCAACTGGGCGCCCACCCGATTGCCAACGATGCGTTGCTCAGCACCCCGTGCGACATCCTCGCGCCCTGCGGCCTGGGCGCCGTGCTCAATCGCCAGAGCGTCGCCCAACTGCGCTGCGCCGCCGTGGCCGGCTCGGCCAGCGCACAACTGACCCACCTGCAAGTGGCCGACCAGTTGGAGGCACGTGGCATCCTCTACGCACCGGATTACGTGATCAACTCCGGCGGCCTGATCTACGTCGCCCTCAAGCACGGTGGCGCGGACCTGGCGACTATCACCGCACACCTGTCCAACATCGGTACACGCCTGACCGAAATCTTCGCCCACGCCCAAGCTGAAAAACGCTCACCCGCGCGGGTTGCCGATGAACTGGCCGAGCGCCTGCTGTACGCCTAGCACTTATTAAAAAGGCCCTGAATCATCGATTCAGGGCCTGTTCAATTCGGGCTTTATTCCGCCGCGGGGTTCAGCAACTCGGACAGCGCGTCCGGCTGGCTCTTGAACGCCTTGGCAAACACATCGCGATTCTTCGCCATGTAGATCCCGGCTTCCTCCACCTGCTGCTCACTGAGGGACGGCACGGCTTTTTGCAACACTTCTGCGAGCAACTCAGCGAGTTCAAGCATCTTGTCATGACGGTCAGCTTCGGCTTTATCCATGAACAAACGCTCCAGATCTCGGCTGCTGCGGTATACCACTTCGACGGCCATTCACCACCTCACATGCCTTCACGATAGTTGTCTATTGCGACTACTGTATTTATATACAGCTAAAAGGATAAGCCAATCCAGGGGGTTTGGGTAGCAGCTTTTTAATGTAGTCGGGAAATGGGGCTTTGCTACAAAGGAAAATTTCTGACAACTTGCCGGGGTTGCGCTGGATTTGTCCGGTGGCTTACCTTCCTCGGGCGCTGCGTATGCAGCGATTGGGCTTGTCGGCCCGGTAGAAGATAGCGCAACAACCCCCATCAAGAACGCTGGTGTTTTTACGCCTGCTTTCCTGTGTCGAGGCGGGGTGCTGGGTTTCTTCTTAGCGGTCCGTCACCCAATCTGCTTGGCGGCAGACGGTGCTGGATATCCATTCGATCAAGAAGAGATACGCCATGCCCACCCCCCCAGACTCACTTCATCGCTTTGAGCACGACAGTCAAAACAGCAACGACTAGACTCCTTCTTCATCAACAATGGAGGCTTTTATGGACACTTCCTTTTCTTCTGCTACCCCCGCAGAGAGTGAAGAGCAGGCCGACAGCTATGACCGGTGGTTTCGCGCCAAGGTGCAAGCCGCTCTTGATGACCCAAGGCCAGGTATTCCTCATGATGAGGTGATGGCTGAGATGCGCGCCCTGATCGCATCCAAGCGCAACAAAGGCGATGCTGATTGAGTGGGCGCCCGCAGCGCGGGAGCAACTCCAGCAAATTATTAGTTACATCAGTGACCGCAATTTAGTCGCAGCACTTGAGCTAAACCAGGCAATAGAAGCCTCTGTACTGGCTCTGTCCCGTAGGCCCCATCTTTACCGACCCGGACGTGTTATCGGCACGCGGGAGATGGTGGTTCATCCAAATTATCTGGTTGTTTATCAAGTGACGGACTACATCCGGGTACTCTCGGTCTTGCATGCGCGCCAACGGTATCCCTGATAAACCGGCCTCTCGGATGCTCAGAGTTAATGTGTTTTTCTGTATGCGTGTCTCCTGTCATTCCACCATCATCTCATTCTGCAATCTCTGGCCTTCTTTCTGCATGCAGAGAAATCGTCATGCCAAACGGGCAATATCCCCCGGGCCAAAGCATGGCTTAGGCAATGGCAAACAGTTGGCTATTTTTTAAACAGTGGTGGTGAGTAATGACAGAAATGAAGTGGGCCGACAAAGTGCGCAAAAGCTTGCACGCAAACGCAGATTCCCTGGGCAATCTGGCGGTGGAGGCGTTTCACTATCTGGCGCTGTTTGGCATCGGTGCAATCACTGCCTATGCGGCTGTGCTGACCTTTATCGACATGTTGCAAAAAGGTGGCATCAGCGTTGATGACATCCTGTTGCTGTTTATCTACCTGGAGTTGGGCGCCATGGTGGGGATCTATTTCAAGACCAACCACATGCCCATCCGCTTCCTGCTCTACGTGGCAATCACCGCATTGACCCGTCTGCTGATCGGCGACGTGTCTCACCACAATGCCCCGGACCTGGGCATCATTTACCTGTGCGGTGGGATTCTGCTGTTGGCGTTTGCCATCCTGGTGGTGCGCTTTGCGTCGTCGCGCTACCCATCGGTCAAGGAAAAGTCCGAGTCCTGAGTCAGAGCCCGGCCGTGATCGACGGCCGGTTGCTCGGTGGGCGCTGCAGCAGTTTGTGACTGTCGCCGTCGGTCATCACCGCCAGGATCTCCATGGCGCTGTGCCCCTGTTCAATGGCAATACCGAATTGCACGCTTTGCACCAGGCGTTTGAGGCGTTGTGGGTCGTTGCGCTGTTCAGCGCTGATCATGCGTTTGGCAACCACGCCGCTGTCGTCGGAGAGGGTCAGCATGATGCTGCCGTCCAGGCGCTGGATGCTCAGGTTGACCCGGTATTTTGGGGTGAACGTGTCGGTGATCAGCTGAAAAGGATTGTCCATGGTGCGTTACCGCCTGATAAGAACATGCACTGATTGACGACCGGTATCGGGATTGGTTCGTGTTGCCTGACCACCGGTCACAAGCTCCGTTTTCCTTCAGTGGGTGTACAGCAAGGGGCGTGCCGTACAGGCATTTTTCAGACGACGAGCTGCCCCTGTGGGAGCGGGCTTGCCCGCGATTGCGGTGGATCAACCAAGCATTTAGTGACTGACATACCGCCATCGCGGGCAAGCCCGCTCCTACAGGGTGATCTGTTTCAGGGCACCAGCGAGAAAATGACCGCAGACAGCGCAATCAACCCCAGCAGCACCACAAATACGTTCGATACCTGGCCCGAATACTGGCGCAGCGATGGCACGCGGCGGATGGCGTACATCGGCATCAGGAACAGCAAGCACGCGATGATCGGCCCGCCCATGGTTTCGATCATGCCCAGGATGCTTGGGTTGAAGGTGGCGACGGCCCAGCAACTGAGGATCATGAACACGGCGGTGCAACGTTCCAGCCAGCGCGCCGACAGGGTGCGGTTGCGCCCGCGCAGGGATTTGACGATCAGGCCCTGGAAGCCTTCGCTGGCGCCGATGTAGTGGCCGAGGAAGGATTTGGTGATGGCCACCAGCGCGATCAAAGGCGCAGCGTAGGCGATCACCGGGGTCTGGAAGTGGTTGGCCAGGTAGGACAGGATCGAGATGTTCTGTGCCTTGGCGGCCGCGAGGTCGGCGGGCGACAGTGCCAGTACGCAACTGAAGCAGAAGAACATCACGGTGAGCACCATCATGCCGTGGGCCATGGCCAGGATGCCGCTGCTCTTGCGTTCGGCTTGGGCGCCGTACACGCGTTTCTGGTCCACCGCGAAGGCCGAGATGATCGGCGAATGGTTAAACGAAAACACCATCACCGGAATCGCCAGCCACAGGGTCTTGAAGAATGCCGGCAGGGGCATGCCCTCGCTGGCCGAAGCGAAGAACGCACCGTTCCAGTTGGGGATCAGGCTCAGCGCCAGCAACAGCAAGGCGGCGACAAACGGGTAGACCAGCACGCTCATGGCCTTGACGATCACGCCCTGGCCGCAACGCACAATGGCCATCAGGCCGAGGATCAGTACCAGGGACAGGATCGCCCGTGGGGGCGGGGTCATGTGTAGTTGGTGTTCCATGAAACTGCCGAGGGTGTTGGTCAGCGCGACGCTGTACACCAGCAGGATCGGGAAGATGGCGAAAAAGTACAGCAGGGTGATCAGCTTGCCGGCGCCAACGCCGAAATGTTCTTCCACGACGTCCGTAATGTCGCCGGATTTGCCCGACAGCACAAAGCGCGTCAGCCCACGGTGGGCGAAGAAGGTCATGGGGAAGGCCAGCAGCGCCAGGATGATCAATGGCCAGAAGCCACCGACCCCGGCGTTGATCGGCAGGAACAGGGTGCCGGCACCGATGGCGGTGCCGTAGAGGCCGAGCATCCAGGTGGTGTCGTGCTTGGTCCAGCCGGTGGTTACGGTTTGCGTGACAGAAGCGGGATTTTCGGCAGCAGGTGTACGTACATCGGTCATCGTTATTGCCTCGTTATTATTTTTGCGCGGGCTCACGTATGGGGCGGGTAGTCGTGCTCCTCAGCACTCCACCCAACTGACAGCCAGGCCGCCCCGTGAAGTTTCTTTGTATTTGTCATGCATGTCGGCGCCGGTATCGCGCATGGTGCGGATCACCCGGTCGAGGGAGATAAAGTGCTTGCCGTCGCCGCGCAGGGCCATTTGCGTGGCGTTGATGGCTTTGACGGCGGCGATGGCATTGCGCTCGATACAGGGCACCTGGACCAGGCCACCGACTGGATCGCAGGTCAGGCCGAGGTTGTGCTCCAGGCCGATTTCGGCGGCGTTTTCCAGTTGCTCGGGGGTGGCGCCGAGAATGTCCGCCAGACCTGCGGCGGCCATGGCGCAGGCCGAGCCGACTTCGCCCTGGCAGCCGACTTCGGCGCCGGAGATCGAGGCGTTTTTCTTGCACAGGATGCCGACGGCGGCGGCAGCCAGAAAGAAATTGACCACATCATCATCAGACGCGTCGGCGTTGAATTTCATGTAGTAGTGCAGCACTGCCGGAATGATCCCGGCCGCGCCATTGGTCGGCGCGGTGACCATGCGCCCACCGGCGGCGTTTTCTTCGTTGACGGCGAGGGCGAACAGGTTGACCCATTCCATGGCCGACAACGTTGAAGTGATCACATTCGGTTTGCCTATTTCCAGCAGGCTACGGTGCAGCTTGGCGGCGCGGCGCGGTACATCCAGGCCGCCGGGCAAGATGCCCTCATCACGCAGGCCCTGCTCGACGCACTCGCGCATCACCGACCAGATATGCAGCAGGCCGCTACGGATGTCTTCGTCAGTGCGCCAGGCGCGCTCGTTGGCCATCATCAATTCGGAAACCCGCAGGCCGTGCTTGTTGCACAGGGCCAGCAGTTCGACGGCACTGGAAAAGTCGTAGGGCAGTTCTACATCGCTGGTGGGAGCAATACCCGACTCGGCTTCCGCGGCCTCGATGATGAAACCACCGCCCACCGAGTAGTAGGTCTGTTCGCTCAACAGGCCGTCTGTCCCGTGGGCATGCAGGGACATGGCGTTGGGGTGGTAGGGCAGGCTTTCCTCCAGCAGCAGGAGGTCGTGCTGCCAGTTGAAGGAGATTTCTTGGGTGCCGGCAAGCAACAATCGGCCTGATTCGCGCAACTGCTGGATACGCGGCCCGATCGAGGTAGGGTCAACCCGATCCGGCCATTCGCCCATCAGCCCCATCACGCAGGCGCGGTCGGTGGCATGGCCCACGCCGGTGGCGGACAGAGAACCGTACAGGCGCACTTCCACGCGCTGGGTTTGCTCCAGCACTTGTTGGTCTGCGAGGGATTGGGCGAAGGTGGCCGCCGCCCGCATGGGGCCGACGGTATGGGAGCTGGACGGGCCGATGCCCACCTTGAATAGATCAAAAACACTGATAGCCATGCTAAAGCCTTACAAGCTATGGAGTAGGAAATCGCTGCCATTGTTTGTAGGACAAGCGGAAGTGGCGCGATACTGCCCCTCTAGATCGGCACTGACCAACGAATTATCCTAAGACACCCTTTAGCAGGACTAAACTCTATGGCCCGCCCCCTGCATGCCCAGACGTATGTCTGGTTGCACGTATTTGCCTGCGCCGCACGGCATCTGTCCTTTACCCGTTGCGCCGAAGAACTGCACATCACACCCGGTGCGGTCAGCCAGCAGATTCGCCAATTGGAAGAGCGCCTGGGCTTTCGCCTGTTTCATCGCCGGGCGCGCGGCGTGGAGTTGAGTGCCGAAGGGCAGCGGCTGGCGATCACGGTGAGCGAGGCCTACGGCAGTATCGATGCCGAGTTGCAGCGCCTGGATGCGGGGATGATCAGCGGCACCTTGCGCCTGCGCTCCATTCCGTCATTCCTCGGCAAGTGGTTGACGCCGCGCCTGCCGCGTTTGCAGCAGCGTTTTCCGGATATCCAGCTGCGACTGGTGGCCGAAGACAGCAGCATCGCCTTGCACGAAGGCGACTTCGATCTGGCCATCGACCTTAACGACGGCAGTTATCCGGGTTTGTTATCCACAGCCTTGCTGGATGAGCAGATATTCCCGGTGTGCGCGCCGAGCCTGTTGCGCGGTCGGCCGCCGCTGCACGGCCCGGCCGACCTGGCCCATTTCCCGTTACTGCACGACATCACCGCTTGGCGTGGGAGTTATGAGTATGCGGAGTGGGAGTTTTACCTGAATGCTATCGGCTATCACGACGCGGACGTGCGGCGCGGCCACACCTTCAACCGCAACCACCTGACCATCGAGGCTGCCATTGCCGGCATGGGTGTGGCGATTGCCCGGCGCACCCTGCTCAATGATGAATTGGAGCGTGGCACCCTGATCGTGCCGTTCGGGCTCGCGGTTGCGAATCACAAACGCTACGTGCTGCTGTATGCGCCAGGCGCGCTGAACCATCCCGGCGTACGTGCGGTGCATGACTGGCTGGTGGAGGAGGCGGAGATTTTTCGCGGATTGCACCCCTTGGGAGAGGGTCAATTGTGAGGATTTACGCAGGTGAGCAGGTGTACCCAACTCCCGACCATAACAGCGCTTTGGGCGGTTGTCAGACTTAATTTGTAATGTAGGATTTATCTTTGCGTAGGGGTTGAATTGTTCTCTCAGGTGCTCAATTGTGTAATCAAGAGGTCATGGTTTCACCGCATCGGTGTTGCAGTTGTGATCTCTGGCGAGCTAGCTGAAATAAGGGAAACACTATGCAAATCCTAGTCAACAGCGATAACCATATTGAAAGCAGCATCCGACTGGAGGAGTGGGTACGTACTACCATTGAGAGCACGCTCGAACGTTATGAAGAAGACTTGACCCGCATCGAAGTCTTTTTGAAGGATGAGAACGGCGACAAGCCGGGCCCCCACGATTTAAGTTGCCGCCTGGAAGCGCGGCCAAAGGGTCATCAACCGATTTCGGTTATCCATAAAGCCGACACCCTGGAACAAGCGATCGACGGGGCGGCCACCAAACTGGATAACGCGCTGGAACATCTGTTCGGCAGGCTGCAAGGCAAGCCGCGTGCAGAGAAAAGCACGCCAAACAACCAAGTCGATGAAGCCGGGCTTGAAGAGGAATTCCTGGAAAACGAACAGGCTGCGCTTAACAGCTGATTGCTGAGTGTTTTTCAACCCCATACAAAACGGGCCTGCAGATGCAGGCCCGTTTTTTTGTGTCTGATGAACGCTTCACTGTGGGAGCGAGCTTGCTCGCGAAGAGCGTAAAGGACAACGCGCAGATCCTGCGGGCACGCGGTGTTCTCAAGCTTTTCGCGAGCAAGCTCGCTCCTACAGTAAGCCGGTAGTCCGGCCGTCAGAATGCGACCGAGGTCTGTACGTACACCGTGCGCGGTTCGCCCACGTATTTGCCCTTGTTGTTGTCGTCAAACGAGCGGGTGTAGTACTGGGTGTTGAAGATGTTCTTCACCCCCACCGCCACATTCAAGTCCGACAATTGCGGGCCGAAGTCATAGGCCGCGCGGCTGCTGAACAGCATGTAGCCAGGAATGCGCCCGGTGCTGCCGTCCACGCTTTCAGCCCGGGTGTTGGCGTTGTCGGCGAATTGGCTGCTCTGGTAGGTGCTGTCCAGGTTCAACTTCCATGCACCTTCGGTGTAGCCCACGCCCAGGGTGCCTTTGTGCTTGGACGAGAACGGCACGCGGTTGCCTTTGTTCGGGCCGTCTTCACGGATGGTTGCATCGACGTAGGCGTAGCTGGCGTACACATCAAAACCGGCCAGCGCCGGGCTCAAGCCATCGAGAGCATAATTGAGGCTGGACTCGATGCCCTGGTGCCGGGTTTCGCCCCGGGCGATCACCGAGTCGTTGGTCTGGTTGCTTTCATACTGGTTGTCGAAGTTGATCAGGAACGCACCGATTTCCGCGCGCAGCGCGCCGTTGTCGTAGCGGGTGCCGACTTCCCAGGTGCGGGCCTTTTCCGGCTTGACCGCGCCGCTGCTCACACGGTTGGGCATCTGGCTGTACTGCACGCTGCCGAAGGAGCCTTCGGTGTTGGCGTACAGGTTCCAGTCGTCGGTCAGGTGATAGAGCACGTTCAACGCCGGCAAGGCGGTGTTGTAGTCGCCCTTGTATTTGACGTTGGTCAGGTTGTTGGTCTGTTGCGACTTGATCATCTCGTATCGGATGCCAGGGGTTATGGTCCACTTGCCGATATCGATCCGGTCGTCGATAAAGAATGCATTGGCTTCGGTGCCACCCCGGGTGTCGCGGTCGTTGCGGCTGTCGGAGTTGGGCAGTTGCTGGTTGGCCGCAATCGGCGTGCGGTAGCGCAATTCATGCCCGGCTTCGTTGATGTAACGGTAGCCCACACCGACTTCGTGGCTGGTCGGGCCGAGGTCGAAGCCCTGGGCCAGGCGCGTTTCCAGGCCGCGTACCCAATACTCGCGCGGTGACAGCGAAAGGAAGCTGCCCTGGTCCAGATAACCGCTGCGCAGGGTCTTGGTAAAGAAGCTGTTGACGGTGAATTCCCGGCGATCTTCCTGGTAGCGGTAGCCGACGTTAAACATCGTACGGCGGCCCCAGAATTTGTCGTAGGGGCGGGTGGACTGATACGGGTCGGCCTTGTAGGCCGCAGTGCTCAAGCCACCGGGCATATCGGCCTGACCTTCGTAGTACTGGGCCATGGCATTGAAGCTGTTGGCTTCGTCCAGTTGGTAGTTGCCCTTGAGGATCAGGTCGTCGATTTGTGTGTCGCTGTGTTCTCGCCAGTCACCGCCGCGGGTGCCGGAATACAGGATCGCGCCGCCCAGGCCGTTGTCGGCGGTGCCACCCGCCAGCAGATTGCCGGTGGTCTTGAAGCCATCATGGCTGGAGGATGGGCTGGTCTCGGTCTGCAGGCCACCCTTGACCGTCGGTGCATCCGGAATCGCCCGGGTCACGAAGTTGACTACGCCGCCGACGTTTTGCGGCCCGTAACGCACGGCGCCGCCGCCGCGCACCACGTCTACTGCATCCATGTTGCCCATGCTGACCGGCGCGAACGACAGTTGCGGTTGGCCATACGGGGCGAAGGGCACCGGAATCCCGTCCATCAATACCGTCGAGCGTGACGCCAGGCGCGGATTGAGCCCGCGAATGCCGAAGTTCAGCGCCATGTCGTGGCTGCCGGTGCCGTTGTTTTCTGGAGCGTTGACCCCGGGAATGCGGTTGAGCACGTCCCTGGCCTGGGTTGCGCCCTGGCGCTCGAACTCTTCGCGACGGATCACATCACGGGCGCCGGGGTGTTCGAAGACGTTGGTTTGTGCGGCATCGCCCAGCCAGTCGCCCACGACATTGGACGTGCCCAGCTCCAGGGTGGCCGGCGCGTTCAGCGGTTGCAGGCTGTAGGCGTTGTTACCTTCGGCGCGGGCTTGCAGGCCGGTGCCCTTGAGCAATGCGTTCAAACCTTGCTCGGTGGTGTAGTTGCCTGTCAGGCCCTGGCTTTGTACGCCGGCGGTCACTTCCGAGCCAAAGGAAATCAGCACGCCGGCTTCACGGCCAAACTGATTCAGCGCGGCCTCCAGGGACGTCGGGGCGATCTGATAAGGCTTGGCCTCGGCCGCCATGGCGTAGGGCAGGGCGCTGAAACTGAGGCTCGCGCCCAGCAGCAAGTGGCGCAGCGTGCGGGTAAGTGGCGTCAGGCGAGTCGGTTGCAGGGGCATGAAGAACGTTCCTCAGAGGTGGGAAACTGGGTGGCTTTCCCTCTCTGTCACGCGAGGTCCGGAAAACGGCTCACGTTTGCCGAAAATAATTTAAACGCGGGCTTCGACGCTGACCCAGTAACGGGTAAAACGTCGCACTTTGACCGGCAGGCTGATTTGCAGCAGGTCGAGGATGCGTTCGCTGTCGTCCAACGGGTAGCTGCCGGAGATCAGCAAGTTCGCCACCTGTGGATCGCACTGCAATTGGCCACGGCGATATCGGCTCAGTTCCTCGAGGAAATCTGCCAGGCGCATGTGCGACGCCACCAGCATGCCGTCGGCCCAGGCGCCCGTATTGGCATCGGTGGGGCGCGGCATATCCCAGCCTTTGCGGGTGAGGTTGGCCAGGTGGGATTTTTCCAGGGTCAGGGGTAGGCCGCTGTAGGACTTGGGTGACATTTGCACCTGGCCGTCCAGCACCGCGACCTGGGTGTGATCGTTGAACTGGCGCACGTTCACCTGCGCCGCCTGAGTGGTGACGATGCCCTGGCTGGTGATGATCTGCAGTGGAGTGTTGGCGCGCAGCAATATCTCGCCTTCGAGCAGGCGGATCAGCCGTTGTGGGCCATCGAATTGCACATCCACCGCACTCGCGGTATTGAGTTGCAGTTGGCTGCCATCGGCCAGTTGTACCTTGCGCCGCTGGCCGAGGGGGCTGCGGTAGTCGGCGGTCAATGGCGGGATCAAGTGCTGCTGGCGCAAGCCCCAGGTCGCTGCCGAACCGGCGCCCAGAATCAACAACAGCTTCAGGGCCTGGCGCCGACTACTGGATTGCGGTGCGTTCAACGCCGCATGGGCCAGGGGCGAGGGCATCCCGCGCAAGCGCTGGTTGACACGCTGTATATGCTCCCACGCCCGTTGATGCTCGCTATGGGCATCCAGCCAATGCTGCCAGTTTGCCTGTTGGCGCGGGTTGAGCGGGCCTTGCTGCATTTGCATCAGCCACTGCACCGCCTGCTCGGCGACTTGGGTCGAGAAGTTCGCGGTGGGGTTCATAGGGCGAAATAGCAGCGCATGGCGGCTTTATTCAGATGACGTTTGACGGTGGCGATGGAGATCCCCAGTTCGGCAGCGATTTGCCCGTAGGTCAGGCCATCGAGTTGGGCCAGCAGGAAGGCACGCTTGACCAGCACTGGCAAACCGTCGAGCAACTGGTCCAGCTCCATCAGGGTTTGCAGGATGATTGCCCGCTCTTCTTCCGACGGCGCAGCGAACTCGGGCATTTGCGCCAGCGCATCAAGGTAGGCGCGTTCCAGGTCCTGGCGGCGGTAGTGGTTGAACAGCACGCGCTTGGCGATGGTGGTGAGGAAGGCGCGGGGCTCGATCAGCGTCGGTGTCTCGCGGGCGGTCAACACCCGGATAAACGTATCCTGGGCCAGGTCTGCGGCACTTTGCGGGCAGCCGAGCTTGCGTCGCAACCAGCCGGTCAGCCAGTGGTGATGGTCGTGATACAGGACTTCGACGGTATTGGACGGCCGCAACGCGAACACTCCGGCAGCATCTGCATGCTTTAGGTAACGAGAATTGTTCGCATTGTAGGCGGCGAGATGGCATTCAGCAATCGGCAGAAGACCGATAGCCGCTTTTATAGCCGCCAGTCACCTGTGGGAGCTGGCTTGCCTGCGATAGCGCTGTGTCAGTCACCTATGCGTTAACTGACCCACCGCTATCGCAGGCAAGCCAGCTCCCACATTTGTTTTGGGGCATGTCCAAAACTCCCTGCCTCGCCGAGATCCCCTGTGTGGGCTTGCCCGCGAAGGCGGTGGTTCAGCCACCTGTATATCCACTGACCCACCGCCATTGCAGGCAAGGTACATTTGATGTTCGTCGTTCTCTTTTGCTTATGAGAATATTTATCATTAAACTCCCGCCCCTGATAAACCAGGCGCCACTGGCATGAAAAGCAAAGCCTCACTTCCTCTTTCCTATCGCCTCGGTGTGACGTCGCGCCTGCTGGCGGCTGTCGTCGGCGGCTATGTGTTGGCGTCCCTGGCCAGCGTGTGCCTGAGCTTCTGGCTGCCACTATCGCGCGCCGATGCGGTGGTCAGTGGCATGCTCAGTTCCTTTGTGTTCTACCTGCTGGCGGTGATCTGGTGCTTTGCCTGCCGCAGTGCGGCCCGCGCCTGGTTTGGCGTGCTGGTGCCGTGCGCGATATTGGCCACCCTGGCTGGCCTGGCCTATTGGATGGGGCGCCCATGAAAGAGGGTTTCCGTCAGGCAATGGCCTGGTTGCACACCTGGGCCGGGTTGATTTTCGGCTGGTTGCTGTTCGCGATTTTCCTCACCGGCACCCTGTCTTACTTCAAGGGCGAAATCACCCACTGGATGCAGCCGGAAGTACCCGCCCATGCCGTGGACGATGCGCGCAGCGTGGCCGTGGCGCAGCGCTACCTGGAACAGCACGCACCCACGGCGGCCCGTTGGTTTATCGGCTTGCCCGATAGCCGCGACCCCGGTTTATCGGTGATGTGGCAAGACAAGATCGACCCTGGCCGGCGCGGCAATTTCATCGAGAAAATGCTCGACCCGGTCTCCGGCGAACAGCTCCAGGCCCGGGAAACCATGGGCGGCGAGTTCTTCTACCGGTTCCACTTCCAGTTGCAGATGCCCCATCCGTGGGGCCGCTGGTTGTCGACTATCGCCGCGATGGTGATGTTCGTCGCGCTGATCACCGGGATCATCACCCACAAGAAAATCTTCAAGGACTTCTTCACCTTCCGTCCGCGCAAGGGCCAGCGCTCCTGGCTCGATGGGCACAATGCGGTCGGCGTGCTGGTGTTGCCGTTCCACCTGATGATCACCTACAGCAGCCTGGTGATTTTCATGACCATGGTCATGCCCGCCAGCATCATTGCGTCCTATGACGGCGACACCCGCGCCTTCTTCAATGAATTGTTCCCCGCCACCGACAACGCGCCGGCCCTCGGCCAGCCGGGCAAACTGCTGCCGTTGGCGCCGCTGGTGGAACAGGCGCGGGCGCAGTGGGACGGTGGTCATGTGGGGCGGCTGGCGGTGAACAACCCTGGCGACGTGAATGCCTCGGTCAATGTCTCCCGCGCCGGCTCTGACCGGGTGGTGCATGATTTCGGCAGTACCGTGTCGTTTAATGGCAACACTGGCGAGCTGCTACGGGTCAGTGCCGAACAGTCGCTGCCGATGGCGATTGGGGGCAGCTTCTATGGCCTGCACATGGGGCATTTTGCTGGCCCGGTGCTGCGGTGGCTGTACTTTATCTGCGGCCTGGCGGGCACGGCGATGATTGGCACCGGCCTGGTGATCTGGCTGGGCAAGCGGCAGCTCAAGCACGCAAAAACCGGGGTGATGCCGTTTGAATTGCGCCTGGTGGAAGTGCTGAACCTGGCCAGTATGTCCGGGCTGCTCATCGCCATTGCTGTGTTTTTCTGGGCCAATCGCCTGCTGCCTGCGACCTTCGCTGAGCGTTCGGACTGGGAAGTGCAGAGCTTCTTTATCGCCTGGGGCCTGACCTTGCTCCACGCCATGCTGCGCCGTGGCCGCCGCGCCTGGATCGAGCAACTGGGCCTGGGCGCCGTGCTGTTTATGGCGGTGCCGCTGCTCAATGCGCTGACCACTTCCGAGCATCTGGGCGTGTCGCTGGCCAAGGGTGATTGGGCCATGGCCGGTTTTGACCTGACGTGCCTGGGCAGCGGCCTGTTCCTGGCCTGGGCTGCCTGGAAAATGCAGCACCGCAGCGCCGTGCAGCCCCGGGCCGAGCGCGCCCGCCCACTGACCCTCAAAGGCGAGGTGCACTGATGTTGCTGGCCTTGTTGCTGTGCTACGCAGGTTTTGTTGCGCTGTGCCTGTCCCTGGACCGTCACCACGGCGAGTTGCTGCACAGCAAACCTTCGCCACGGCGGCGCCTGGGGTTGCGTGTGGGCGGATGGCTGCTGTTGGCGCTGTCGATCTGGCCGGCGGTGCACATGGCCGGCTGGAGTCGGGGCCTGGTGGACTGGTGCGCGGTGCTGATGCTCAGCGGGCTGTTGCTGGTGTTGCTGTTGCCGTATCGGCCAAGGCTGGCCTTGATCCTCGCGGGCGTCGGCCTGCTGGCCAGCCCCGTTGCGGCATTCGCGACCCTCTGAGCCCTGTCGATGATCAGCACACCGCCCGAACCCCAGGATCACCCCCACGCAGAATCGTCGGGCGGGCGTGCACATTTCCTGCAGGTATTTTTGTCTCAGCGCTCACAGATGGAGGCGTTGGTCAGCCGCCGCGTAGGCTGCCGGGCGACGGCCGCGGACCTGGTGCAGGACTTGTTCCTGCGCTTCTGGCGCCGGCCCCTGGTGCAGGTCGAAGAACTCAGCACCTACCTGCTGCGCTGCGCCGGCAATATCGCCATCGACCACTTGCGCAGCGAAGGCGCGCGGGTGCGCGGCAATGAAGGCTGGTTGCCGGAACATCAGGATCATCACGGCTCCGAGCCCCAGGCCGCGCTGGAAGCGGGCAACGATCTGCGCCATGTGGAAGCGGCGCTGCGCAGTTTGCCGGAGCGTACGCGGCAGATCTTTTTGCTCAACCGCATCCACGGGCGCAAATACGCAGAAATCGCCAAGGCCATGGGCCTGTCCCAAAGTGCCGTGGAAAAACATATGATGCGCGCCCTCGAAGCCTGCAAAGCCAGCCTTCGTGAACCCCCACCACCACGCTCGCCAGGGAAAGCACCGTGAACGTCACCCCGACGCCCGCCCAGGAACAGGCCGCCCTGGCCTGGCTCAGCCTGCTGCACGATGCGCCGAGCAGTGGCGACCAGGCCACGTTCAGCCACTGGCTGCGCGCCGACCCGGCCCATGTCGAGGCGTATGCCCAGGCCCAGGTGTTGTGGGAGTTGAGCGAAGTGCCGGCGAGCACCCTGGCCGACGAAGATGCCTTGGCCTTGCAGCGTTACCTCAAGGCCATGGATGGCGCGAAACCCGCCCGTATGCGCCGCTGGTCTGTGGCACTGGCGATGGCGGCTTGCCTGGTGTTGATGGTGTCGATGGGCGCCGGTTGGCAGCCGCAGCGCTGGGCCGACGACCTGGGCGCCGATTACGTCAGCGCGCCGGGTGAAGTCAAAACCGTGACCCTGGCCGATCACAGCCAAATCACCCTGGATGCCGACAGCGCGATTGCCGTGGATTTCAGCCAGGGCGAGCGGCATATCCAACTGCGTCGTGGCGCCGGTTTTTTCAATGTCGCCCACACAGGGCAAGCCTTTGTGGTGCACGCCGACAGCGGCGAAGTGCGGGTGCTGGGCACGCAGTTTGAAGTGCGCCTGCAACCGGCGGGCGCCCAGGTAACGGTGTTGTCGGGGCGGGTAGGGGTGACGCCTTCTGCCCAGGGTACTCAGCAGATTCTGACGGCCGGCCAGCAAGTGACCTACGTCGAGGGTGTGGCTGATGAGCGGCATGCCGTGGACAGTGAATCACGCCTGGGGTGGCGCGACGGCTGGCTCAACTACTACAAGGCCCCATTGGCCGATGTGGTCAAGGACCTTGGCCGTTACTACCCCGGCCGCATCCTGCTGCTCAATGACCAACTCGGCGCCCGCCGGGTCAGCGGCAGCTTCCCGAGCAAGGACCCCGAGGCGGTGCTCAAGGCATTGCAAGCAGTGCTGGGTTTTGAGCAGCACAATGTGCTGGGCCGGCTGATCGTCGTTCGCTAAAAACTATCCACACCCCTGTAGGAGCCGGCCGGCGATGGCGTCGTCAAGAGCAGCGTAGGTCTTGGGGGCCTCATCGCTGCATAGGTATCTACACAACTTTGCCGCAACGCCTAGATCCAGGCAGATAGCGCAGTTGTGGCGAGCGGGCTTGTCGGAACGCCGCATCGCCCGCGCTGGGCTGCGAAGCAGCCCTAAACCCTGCCATCGCGGTTTACCTGAAGAAATGCGGCGGGCTTTTTGGGGCTGCTTCGCAGCCCAGCGCGGGCGATGCGGCGTTCCGACAAGCCCGCTCGCCACAGGAGAGTTCGTCAGTTTCTGAAAGTTGTGTAGATACCTATGCTCATCGCTGGCAAGCCAGTTCCTACAGGGAATGGGTGAGTGAGAGAGTTGATAACTGTTCTTATTTGTATTTATGATATGTTATTACATTAAAGCGAAGGAGCCTCCCCCATGAAAGTCCTGTCCTCACTCAAAGAAGCCAAAAACCGTCACCGCGACTGCCAGATCGTCAAGCGCCGTGGGCGGATCTATGTGATCTGCAAATCCAACCCACGCTTCAAGGCCCGCCAGGGTGGGGCAAAAAACAAGAATAAAGGCTGAGGGTGAAATTATTTTCAATTTCACCTGAGGTAAAACCCCACGCCATCCGTGTAGTGCTTGAAACTGCGATCAATTCGCATTAACGGCGTTTTCTACACGGGTTCTCAAGCATGAAGTCCAGGGCAAAGTCGGCGGCAGGCGGTTCGGTTAAACAGTGGCTGGGAGCCTCCCTTCTGGCCGCTTCAGGTCTGGCGGTATTGCCGCTGAGCCTGGCGCAGGCGGCGGATGCGCAACAGCAAAGCACGGTCTTCAACTTTGCACTCCAGGCCAAACCGTTGCCCCAGGCACTGAGCGATTTCAGTCGCGTGACCGGCATCAGCGTGGTCTACACCGACGAAGCGCCCTACACCCTCAATGCCCCGGCCGTCACTGGGCAGATGAGTGCGGCCCAGGCCCTGCAGCGCCTGCTGGGCAGTTCCGGCTTGACCTTCCGCCAGATCGACGCGCGCACCCTGGCCCTGGAGCCGCTGCCTACCGAAGGCGCGGTCAACCTCGGCGCCACGACCATCAGCGGCGTGAACCCGCAGCAAGCCACCAGCTACCAGCCACCGCCCACCAGTTCGGTGATGCGCTCCCAGGGCTTGCTGCTGGAAACCCCGCAAACCGTGAACATCGTGCCGGCCCAGGTGATGCGCGACCAGGTGCCGCGCAACCTCGACGATGCATTGACCAACATCAGCGGCGTCACCCAGGCCAACACCTTGGGCAGCACCCAGGATGCGGTGATGCTGCGTGGCTTTGGGGATAACCGCAATGGCTCGGTCATGCGCGACGGCATGCCGGTGGTGCAGGGGCGGGCGCTGAACGAAACCGCCGAGCGCGTCGAAGTGCTCAAGGGCCCGGCGTCGTTGTTGTATGGCATCCAGGACCCGGGCGGGGTGATCAATATCGTCAGCAAGAAACCCGAGCTGACCCAATCCACCGCTCTTACTGTGCGCGGCTCGAGCTATGGCAGCGGCAAGAACGGCAGCGGCGGCAACCTCGATACCACCGGCCCCATCGGCGACAGCGGCCTGGCTTACCGCTTGATTGTCGATCATCAGGATGAAGACTACTGGCGCAACTTTGGCACCTACCGCGAAAGCCTGATCGCACCGTCCCTGGCCTGGTACGGCGACAACACCAAAGTGTTGCTGGCCTACGAGCACCGCGAATTCCTCTCGCCGTTCGACCGTGGCACAGCCATCGACCCGAATACCAACCACCCACTGAACATCCCCGCCACGCGCCGCCTGGACGAGTCGTTCAACAATATGGAAGGCCGCTCCGACCTGTATCGCTTCGAGGTTGACCACGATCTGAATGACGACTGGAAGGCCCATTTCGGCTACAGCTGGAACCGCGAAACCTACGACGCCAGCCAAGTGCGCGTGACCAAGGTCAACCCCAATGGCACCCTGAACCGCAACATGGACGGCACCCAGGGCGCGCTGACCACCGACCGCTTCACCACCGTCAGCCTCGAAGGCAAGGTGGATGTGGCCGGCATGCGCCATGACCTGGTGTTCGGCCTGGATGACGAGTACCGCAAAATCTACCGCGCCGACCTGATCCGCCAAGCCAGCCGCAGTGTGTTCAATTACAACGACCCGGTGTATGGCCGCGAAGTGGCCGGCACCACGGTCAGCGCGCCGGACAGCAACCAGACCGATCTGCTGCGCAGCGACTCGGTGTTTTTCCAGGATGCCATCCACCTCACCGACCAGTGGATCCTGGTCGGTGGCGCCCGCTTCCAGGAGTACGACCAGTACGCCGGCAAAGGCCGGCCGTTCACCGCCAACACCGACAGCAACGGCCAGAAGTGGGTGCCCCGCGCCGGTCTGGTGTACCGCTATACCGATGCGCTGTCGTTTTACGGCAGCTACACCGAATCGTTCAAACCCAACTCCACCATCGCGCCGTTGGACAACAAGATGGTGATCGACGGCAGCATCGCCCCGGAAGAATCCAAGTCCTGGGAGCTGGGGGCCAAGCTCGATATGCCGGGGCGCATTACCGCCAACGTGGCGTTGTTTGATATCCACAAGCGCAACGTGCTGGTGTCGATCACCGAGGGCGCGACCTCGATCTACAGCGTCGCCGGCAAGGTACGTTCCCGTGGTCTGGAAATGGACCTGAGCGGGCAATTGACCGAGCAGTGGAGCCTGATCGGCAGCTACGCCTACACCGATGCCGAAGTCACCGAAGACCCGACCTACAAAGGCAAGGGCCTGCAAAACGTGGCGAAGAATTCCGGCTCTGTTTCAGCCGTGTACGACTTCGGCACTGTCGTCGGCGGCGATCAACTGCGCGTCGGTGCCGGTGCGCGTTATGTCGGTGAGCGTGCCGGCGATGCCCTCAACAGCTTCGACTTGCCGGGCTATACCGTGGCGGATGCGTTTGCCACCTACGACACCAAGGTCGACGGGCAGAAGGTCAAGTTCCAGCTCAACGTAAAGAACCTGTTTGACCGTACTTACTACACCTCGGCCGTCAGCCGTCTGTTTGTGTCCATGGGCGATGCGCGCCAGGTGACGTTGTCCAGCACCCTGGAGTTCTGATCATTGGCGATGACGCTGGCGGCGTGAGCTGCTAGCGTTGCGGTCTTTGATGATTGCCGGGACGGTTTGATGCAGTTGGGACGATGGATACACGCCAGTGCCATGCTGGTGGGCTTGAGCCTGTTGTTGGGTGGCTGTGCCACGTCTTCGAAAACCAGCGAGCAGGCACTGGACCAATTGCTGGCCGATCCGGCCCTGGCCGGTGCCAGCGTTTCCCTGATGGTGCGCGATGCCCGCAGCGGCAACACGCTGTACCAGCACAACCCACGCACGCGGCTGGTGCCGGCTTCCAGCATGAAACTGCTGACCACGGCGGCGGCCATGGATGTGCTGGGCCCGCAGTATCGGTTTTCTACGCAGTTGCTGAGTAATGGCAGCCAACAAGGCACACGCCTGATGGGCAATCTGTACCTGCGCGGCCTGGGCGACCCGACGATCCAGTGGGCCGATTACCAGGCGCTGGCGGCGAGCCTGGCCGCGCAGGGCATCCAGCAGATCCAGGGCGATTTGGTGTTCGATGACACTTGGTTCGACGCCGAACGCCTGGGCGTGGATTGGGCCCATGACGACGAAGACAAGTATTACGGCGCGCAGATTTCCGCGCTGACGGTGTCACCCAATGCCGATTTTGATGCGGGCACCTTGATCGTCACGGCCAAGGCGCCTGTGGCGGTCGGCCAACCGCTGAGCGTCACCCTCAGCCCACCTACCGATTATGTGCAACTGAGCAATCTGGCCGTCAGTGGCCCAGGCAACAGCTATGGGCTCAATCGCCAGCATGGCAGCAACCTGCTGCGCCTCAGTGGCACCCTCAAGCCGGGGACGCAAAGCCGCCAGTGGGTCAGCGTGTGGGAGCCGACGCAACTGGTGGCCAATCTGTTTGCCCAGGCCCTGGCGGAGCAGGGGATCAGCGTGCAGGGTCGGCGGGTGATCGGAGGTGTGAGCCCGGCGAACGCCACTGTGCTGGCGACACACCAGTCGGCGCCGTTGCAGGAGCTGATCAGGCCGCTGCTCAAGCTGTCCAACAACAGCATGGCCGAAGCACTGCTCAAGGCCATGGGGCGACAACAGGCGAATGCCGGGACAGCGGCGGCGGGTGTGGCAGCGGTTGCGGATTTTCTGCGCCGCCAAGGCCTGGACCCGGCAACGCTGAACCAGGTGGATGGCTCCGGTTTGTCGCGACGTAACCTGGTGTCGGCGCAGAACTTCACCGACCTGCTGCTGGCCATGGGCAAGCAGCCGTGGTTTAACGCCTGGTACGACGCGCTGCCGATTGCCGGCAACCCGGATCGGCTGAGCGGCGGCAGCCTGCGTTACCGCCTGCGCGGGACCGCGGCACAAGGCAACCTGCAGGCCAAGACGGGTTCGATGGGTGGGGTGTCTTCGTTGACGGGCTACCTCACCGATGCGAGTGGGCGGCGGTTGGTGTTTTCGATGCTGACCAATAACTACGTGGTAGAGGGTAGCCGGATCAAGGCTGTGGAAGACCGTGTGGCGACAGTCCTTTGTAGGAGCGAGCTTGCTCGCGAAGGTCGTTAACGCTAACGCGGGGAACCTGACTGCCTGCATTGGCCTCAGGTTTTTCGCGAGCAAGCTCACTCCTACAGCGGCGGGGTTGGAGTTCCTGGCGAAACCAGTTGGCAACGGCCCTGGCCCAAAGCCCCTTGTAGGAGCGAGCTTGCTCGCGAAGGTCGTTAACGCTAACGCGGGGAACCTGGCTGCCCGCATTGGCCTCAGGTTTTTCGCGAGCAAGCTCGCTCCTACAGGGGGCGGGGTTGGAACGCCTGCCGGTATTCACCCGGTGTCGCGCCCATCGCCTGGCGAAACCGGTTGGTAAAGTGGCTGGCACTGGAAAACCCGCACGCCAGGGCAATCTCCCCCAATGGCAGTGATCCGCCGCGCAACATGGCCTGGGCCCGTACCAGGCGGCGGGCCAGCACATATTGGTGAGGCGGCAGGCCGAAACTGGTGCGAAACATCCGCGCAAAGTGGTACTCCGACAACGCACACAACCCCGCCAATTGCCCCAGGCTGAGCGGCTCGGCCAGTTGCTGTTCGATGTATTCCACCAACTGCCGGCGTTGGTGTGCGGCCAATCCACCCTTGAGCCGCAAACCTTCGCGCAGGCCGACCTGGCTGAGCAGGGTGTGGCTGAGCATTTCATGGGCCAGGCTGCTGGTCAGCAGGCGTTCGGCGGGCTCCTGCCAGTTCAGGCCGATCAACCGGTGAAAACGCCCGGCCTGCTGCGGGTCTTCCAGGAACGTGCTTTCGCGCAGTTGCAGCGCCCGGGGTTCGCGGTCCAGCAGGGTGACGCAACCCAGGGCAAATTGCTCCGGGCTGAAATACACATGGGCCAGGCGGATTTCGCCGTTGATCACCCAGGCCGACTGATGCTCGGCGGGCAGGATGCACAATTTGTCGGGACCGCCCTTGGTGCCGGGCTGGCCACGGCGAAATGTCTCAGTGCCACCGCCGACGTAGCAGGACAGGGTGTGATGGCTGGGGGCCTCGTAGTCCTGGGCGTCGTGGTGGTTGCTCCACAAAGCCGCAGACAAGCCGTCACCCAGCTCGGCACTCAGCTCAAGGCGAGCGTTGGGCGAGCTGTTCAGGGCTTTGAAGACTTGTAGGTTTTCCAGTGCAGACATGGGGTTCTCTCCGACGCCTTGCATCCTACTCCCGGCGGCTGGCGCTGTGATCCCTCGGCCCGACAAAAGCGCAAGAATCTGCAAGTGCCTGGCAGCCAGTCGGGGTGAAACTGTGGCTCAACCACCGGAGTGCGCCATGAACCTATCCCTGTACTTACTGACCGTGCTGATCTGGGGCACCACCTGGATCGCCCTCAAATGGCAACTGGGTGTGGTGGAAATTGCGGCATCCATCGTCTATCGCTTCGGCCTGGCGGCACTGGTGCTGTTTGTGTTGCTGCTGCTCAGTCGCAAATTGCAGGTGATGAACCGCCGTGGGCACCTGATCTGCCTGGCCCAGGGCTTGTGCCTGTTTTGCGTGAACTTCATGTGCTTCCTTACCGCCAGCCAATGGATCCCCAGTGGCCTGGTGGCCGTGGTGTTCTCCACCGCGACGCTATGGAATGCCTTGAATGCCCGAGTGTTCTTCGGGCAGAAAGTGGCACGTAACGTGTTGCTGGGCGGCGGCCTCGGGTTGCTCGGCCTGGGGTTGTTGTTCTGGCCGGAACTGGTCGGGCATACCGCCAGCCCCGAGACGCTGCTGGGCTTGGGCCTGGCGTTGCTGGGGACGATGTGTTTCTCGGCGGGCAACATGCTGTCGAGCCTGCAACAGAAAGCCGGGCTCAAGCCGTTGACCACCAACGCCTGGGGCATGGCTTACGGCGCATCGATGCTGGCGTTGTACTGCGTGATCCAGGGCATTCCTTTTGAAATGGAATGGAACACCCGTTACATCGGCTCGTTGCTGTACCTAGTGATCCCCGGCTCGGTGATCGGCTTTACCGCCTACCTGACCCTGGTCGGCCGCATGGGCCCGGAGCGTGCGGCCTATTGCACGGTGTTGTTCCCGGTGGTGGCGCTGAACGTCTCGGCGCTGCTCGAAGGCTACCAGTGGACCGCCCCGGCGCTGTGCGGGTTGGTGCTGGTGATGCTGGGGAATGTGTTGGTGTTTCGTAAGACCCGAGCGATTACGCCTGTGAGTCCGCTTTGGGAATCGAAGCAAATCTGATGTGGGAGCAGGCAAGCCAGCTCCCACAGTTTGATCGGGGTTACTTCAGGCCCAGGCGTTTGGCCATGCGCCCCAAGTTGGCGCGGTCCAGCCCCAGTTCGCGGGCGGCGCTGGCCCAGTTGTGCTGATGGCGTTCCAGGCAGGCGCTGATGACTTGCCTCTGGTAATGCTCGGTGGCCTGGCGCAAGTCACCGGTCACCACGGCTAGCTCGGCCTGTTCCTCAATCAGCGGCGCCGCTTCACTCGGCAAATCCAGGTCCTTGGCGCTGAGGCTGAGGATCTTCGGCCGCTCCCGGTGGTTGCCCAAGGCTTTCAGCGCGCTGCGGCCAATCAAGTGTTCCAGCTCTCGCACATTCCCGGGCCAGCCATAAGCCAGCAACGCCGCCTGGGCATCGCTGGTCAGGCGCAGGCTGCCCAGGCCCATGCGCGAGCGGTTCTGTTCCAGGAAGAAACCGGCCAGCAGCAACACGTCGCGCCCGCGTTCACGCAAGGCCGGAACTTGCAGCGGGTACACGCTCAAGCGGTGATAGAAGTCGGCGCGGTAACGGCCGTTGCGCACTTCTTCGGCCAAGTCACGGTTGGTGGCGGCGATCAAGCGCACGTCCACTTGATGCTCCTTATCCGAACCCAGTCGCTGCAACTGTCCGCTTTGCAACACCCGCAACAGCTTGGCCTGGACCGCCAGCGACAACTCGCCCACTTCATCGAGGAACAAGGTGCCGCCATTGGCCAGCTCGAACTTGCCCCGCCGTTCGTTCAGCGCCCCGGTGAACGCGCCGCGAACGTGGCCAAACAGCTCACTTTCCACCAGGGTCTCTGGCAGTGCTGCGCAGTTGAGGCTGATCAGCGGTTTCTCTGAACGGGGCGAGGCTGCGTGAATGGCCTGGGCCACCAGCTCCTTGCCGACCCCGGTCTCGCCGGTGATCAACACGGTCAAGTCACTGCCGCCCACCAGCTTGATTTCTTCCACCAGGCGTTTGTGGGTCTTGCTCTGGCCGATCATTTCCTTGTGCTGCTGGCCGCTGGCCTGGCGATAGATTTCTGCACGCTGGTGTTCGTCCTCGGCGCGCAAGGCCAGGTGTTCCATGCGTTCGGCGACATTGACCGTGGCGGCGGCGAGGCTGGCAAACGCCTGCAAGGCGTCCAGTTCAACGCGCTCGAAGCGTTCGGTGTCGAGGGCATCCAGGGTCAGCAGGCCCCAGGGATGGTCGTCGACAAACAGCGGGCAGCCCATGCAGTCGTGGACTTCCAGGTGCCCGTGCAGGCCATCGACCAGGCCGTCGTAGGGGTCGGGCAATTCGCTGTCGCTATCAAAGCGGGTTGGGCCGGGGCTGCTCAGCAGCACGGCAAAGCGCGGATGTTCGCTGATCTTGAAGCGTCGCCCCAGGGTGTCAGGGCTCAAGCCGTCCACCGCCAGCGGCACCAGCCATTCGCCGTCCAGGCGCAGCAGTGCGGCGGCATCGCAGGGCAGCAGGGTGCGCATGGCTTGCAGCAGGCGTCGGTAGCGCTCGCCTTCCGGCAGTTCGCGGGAAAGGTCGGCAACCAGTGGCAGCAGGGTGGTGAGCAGGGAGTGTGCAGTCATAATGACTCCTTGTAGTCCTAATGACTATAAGTTGTGGGAAGTCATATTGACTACTGTTAATTTAAGTCATTGATAACTAACGGATTATTTTTTGGCACGAATACTGAGTATCCCAAGGTAATCATTCAGAAGCCCAAAGGCTCAGGAGTCTCCCCATGCTTAGCGTTCAAGACCGTGCCATCGTCAAATCTACTGTGCCGCTGCTCGAAAGCGGTGGTGAAGCCCTGATCACCCACTTCTACCGCATGATGTTGTCCGAGTACCCCGAAGTGCGCCCGCTGTTCAACCAGGCCCACCAGGCCAGCGGCGACCAGCCTCGCGCCTTGGCCAACGGTGTGCTGATGTACGCCCGGCACATCGACCAGTTGGATCAGTTGGGCGACCTCGTGGCCAAGATCATCAACAAGCACGTGGCCCTGCAAATCCTGCCGGAGCATTACCCGATTGTCGGCAACTGCCTGCTGCGGGCGATTTCCGAGGTGCTGGGTGATGAAATCGCCACCCCTGAAGTGATGAGTGCATGGGGCGCAGCCTACGGGCAACTGGCTGATATCCTGATCGGCGCAGAGAGTGCCATCTACGACGAAAAAGCCCAGGCCGTTGGCGGCTGGCGCGGGGCGCGCCCGTTTTTGCTGGTCAAGCGCGTGGAGGAGAGCAGTGAAATCATCTCCTTGTACTTTGCCCCGGTGGACAACGGCCCGATCCTCGCCGCTGAGCCCGGCCAGTACATCGGCCTGAAGCTGATCCTCGATGGCGAAGAAGTGCGCCGCAACTATTCATTGTCGGCGCGTACCGATGCGGGCCTATACCGCATCAGCGTCAAGCGCGAAGCGGGCGGGCGCGTGTCCAATTACCTGCATGACCAGATGCACGTGGGGGCGAGCATCGACCTGTTCCCGCCATCGGGGGAGTTCACGCTGGTGGACAGCGACAAACCCCTGGTGCTGATCAGTGGCGGTGTGGGCATCACGCCAACCCTGCCGATGCTGGAAGCGGCGTTGGCGACCGAGCGCCCGGTGCACTTTATCCACTGCGCGCGCAATGGTGGCGTGCATGCGTTTCGCGACTGGGTCGATGCCCTGGCCGCGCGTCACCCGCAACTGCAGCGCTTCTACTGCTACGCCGAAGACGACGGCATCAGCCCGGCGGCGGACAAGCTCGGCATGCTGACCCAGGAGCAACTGGCGGCGTGGTTGCCTGAGGAGCGTGATGTGGATGCCTACTTCCTCGGGCCCAAGGGGTTTATGAGTGCGATCAAGCGTCACCTCAAGGCTTTGGGTGTGCCTGAAAAGCAGAGCCGGTATGAGTTCTTCGGGCCGGCGGCGGCGCTGGAATAAGCGGCCGCTCTTCAACACCGCATTGGCCTCTTCGCGAGCAAGCCCGCTCCCACATTTGATCTGTGAATACATTCAAATGTGGGAGCGGGCTTGCTCGCGAAGAGGCCCGAAAGACCACCACATTAATGTGCCGTTAACCCGTTTTGCCTACCCTCCCGCTGCCTACTGCTAAATTTTCACCTCCTGTGTGTAAACTTGCGGCCATTGGCACACCCATCATTAGGCAAAGGGAAACGGGGATGATTGACGAAATGCGGTTAGCGCGTGAGCGGCGCTTTTTGGTGTTGCTGGGGATTATCTGCCTGGCGCTGATCGGTGGCGCGCTCTATATGCAGATAGTGCTGGGTGAAGCGCCATGCCCACTGTGCATCCTGCAGCGTTATGCCTTGTTGCTGATTGCGCTCTTTGCCTTTATTGGCGCGGCGATGCGCACCCAGCGCAGTGTCACGGTCTTTGAAGTGCTGGTGGTGCTCAGCGCCCTGGGTGGTGTCGCTGCCGCCGGGCACCATGTGTATACCCAGTTCTATCCGGCCATCAGTTGCGGTGTCGATGTACTGCAGCCGATTGTCGATGACCTGCCCCTGGCGAAGATCTTCCCCCTGGGCTTCCAGGTCGATGGTTTCTGCAGCACGCCGTACCCGCCGGTACTGGGCTTGTCCCTGGCCCAGTGGGCGCTGGTGGCGTTCGTGTTGACGGTGATCCTGGTGCCCCTGGGCATTTACCGCAATCGCAAGCACAGCGCTTAAATCGTCCTACAAAACGCCCCGGTCCTGCTGATGCAGGCCGGGGCGTTTTTGTGTGTGGGCATTTTGTGAACGGACCGTGACGCTGGACAAGATTGGCGGTGCGCGAAGTGCGACACGTTGTCACAGTGAAGGTGCCGCAGGAGGTTTCCTACCCCTGGGTTTGCCGGTTAATCCACCCTCGGGCAGTTGCTTTTACCTGTCACTTTCTGCTTGGAGCCGAGCCGCGAACGGCGTGCGTTGCAGAACTTGCGGTGATCTACGAATGCCTTGTTTTTAGAGGGCTTGCCTGGGGTTTGGCGACCCGGGAAGGACCCCTTGGGTGCGACACAATGGGCAATAACACGGCATTTTTTGTGGTTTTTGTTGAGAATCAAACGCGATACGATCCCGAACCTTTGCAACAATGGCGCAGGATTATTGCTGGAATCGATAAAAATTATTTCTTTATAAGTCATGGTTTATACATCGCTAGCTAACTACAATCGCCCGCACTGAGTGTCCGGTGCTGCTCAACCCTGAGCAAATAGGGCGGTCGAGAGGCGAAAACATTGCTTCATGCGACCCCAGGTGCCGGCAGCCTTTCAACTATCCGCACCAAATGGAATTGGTCTGTAACAAGGCCTTTGACCAACGAAATCGAATAAGAATTCACCGCCAGACCTGGACGTGTCGATCAGCGCATGAAGCGCCGGGCAGGCCCTTATTCAATCGAAGAGAAATGCCAACCCTTGGCAGGGTGAAGTGTTGGCGATCAAAACCCAACTGCATTGCGCAAGCTGCTTTAGAGGTCGTGAGATGAGTAAAAACAGGTACACCCGATTACTAGGCATAGTGCCGCTTTTCGGCATGTTATTGCTGGGAGGCTGCAACTGGACGCTGCTCGACCCTGTGGGTCAGGTCGGCGTGGAGCAACGTAACCTGATCATCACCGCTACGCTGCTGATGTTGTTGGTCGTGGTGCCGGTGATCGTGATGACCTTCGCGTTCGCCTGGAAATACCGCGCGTCCAACACCAAGGCCACCTACGCGCCGAAGTGGTCGCACTCCACCAAGATCGAGATCGCGGTGTGGCTGGTACCTGTACTCATCATCATCGCCCTGGGTTACATCACCTATAAGTCGACCCACGAGCTGGACCCTTACCGTCCGCTGGAATCCGACGTGCCGCCAATCACTATCGAAGTGGTCGCGCTGGACTGGAAGTGGCTGTTCATCTATCCCGAGCAAGGGATCGCTACCGTCAACAAGATCGTGTTCCCGGCCAACACCCCGATCAACTTCAAAGTGACCTCGGATGCGGTGATGAACTCGTTCTTCATCCCGGGCCTGGGTGGCCAGATCTACGCGATGGCGGGCATGCAGACCAAGCTGCACCTGATTGCCAACCAGAACGCCGAGCTCGACGGTATCTCCGCCAACTACAGCGGCGCGGGCTTTACCGGCATGAAATTCAAAGCAATCGCCACCACTCAGGAAGACTTCAACGCCTGGGTACAAGAAGCCAAGAGCTCACCAAAACAGCTTGAAAAAGCTGAATACGAAGCCCTTGCCAAGCCAAGCCAGAACAACCCTGTAGAGCTGTACTCCTCGTACACGCCGGACCTGTTTCAGAAAATCATCGATAAGTATGAAGGGATGAAGCCAGGCAAGCCGGTCAAGCACGAGAAGAAAGAAGTGGCTGCTGTGGAAGGGACGGACGCAAATTCGCATTCAGCTGCCGGGGCAGAGGAGTAAACGATGTTTGGTAAATTAAGTTGGGAAGCGGTCCCATTCCACGAGCCGATCGTGATGGTGACCATCGCCATGATCGCGCTGGGTGGTCTGGCGCTGTTTGCGGCAATCACCTACTTCAAGAAGTGGACCTACTTGTGGACCGAGTGGCTGACGTCGGTCGACCACAAGAAAATCGGCGTGATGTACATCATCGTCGCCATGGTCATGCTGCTGCGCGGTTTTGCCGACGCCATCATGATGCGGACCCAGTTGGCCATGGCCACCGAAGGTTCGCCTGGCTACCTGCCGCCTGAACACTATGACCAGATCTTCACCGCCCACGGTGTGATCATGATCATCTTCATGGCGATGCCTTTCTTCACCGGCCTGATGAACCTGGCAGTGCCGCTGCAGATCGGTGCGCGTGACGTTGCGTTCCCGTTCCTCAACTCCCTGAGCTTCTGGCTGCTGGTTTCCGGCGTCGTGCTGATCAACCTGTCCCTGGGCGTCGGCGAATTCGCCAAGACCGGTTGGGTTGCCTATCCGCCGTTGTCGGGGCTGCAATACAGTCCGGGCGTGGGGATGGATTACTACATCTGGGCGCTACAGTTATCCGGGTTGGGTACGACGCTAACGGGGGTCAACTTCCTGGCCACCGTGCTGAAAATGCGTACCCCAGGCATGAAACTGATGGACATGCCGATCTTCACCTGGACCTGCACCTGGGCCAACGTCCTGATCGTGGCTTCGTTCCCGATCCTGACCGCTACCCTGGCACTGCTGACGCTTGACCGTTACATGGATTTCCACATTTTCACCAATGAACTTGGTGGCAATCCAATGATGTACGTGAACCTGTTCTGGGCATGGGGTCACCCTGAGGTGTACATCCTGATCCTGCCAGCGTTCGGTATCTTCTCCGAAGTGATCTCGACCTTTACCGGCAAGCGCCTGTTTGGTCACCACTCGATGGTCTACGCCTCCGGCGCGATCTCGGTGCTGGGCTTCATGGTTTGGCTGCACCACTTCTTCACCATGGGTTCGGGGGCCAGCGTCAACGCCTTCTTCGGCCTGGCGACGATGCTGATTTCGATCCCAACGGGGGTGAAGCTATTCAACTGGCTGTTCACCATCTACCACGGCCGCCTGCGCTTCACCAGCCAGGTTCTGTGGACCCTGGGCTTCATGGTGACCTTCGCCATCGGCGGCATGACTGGCGTACTGCTGGCCATCCCGGGTGCTGACTTCGTACTGCACAACAGCCTGTTCGTGATCGCTCACTTCCACAACGTGATCATCGGCGGCGCGGTATTCGGCTACATCGCTGGTTTCAGCTTCTACTTCCCGAAAGCGTTCGGCTTCAAGCTGCACGAAGGCTGGGGCAAGGCTGCATTCTGGTTCTGGATCACCGGCTTCTTCGTCGCGTTCATGCCGCTCTATGCACTGGGCTTCATGGGCATGACCCGTCGTCTGAACGCCACTACCAACCCTGAGTGGGTGCCGTACCTGTACGTCGCCATGTTCGGTGCGGTGATGATCGCTGTCGGTATCGCCTGCCAGTTGATCCAGCTGTACGTGAGTATCCGTGACCGCAAGCAAAACGCCTGCGACTCCGGCGATCCATGGAATGCACACACCCTGGAATGGTCGACCTCGTCGCCACCACCGTTCTACAACTTCGCCGTGCTGCCTAAGGCCGAGACCATCGACCCGTTCACCGAAGCCAAGGAAAACGGTACGGCGTACCAGCGTCCTGTGCGCTACTCGCCGATCCACATGCCGAACAACACCGCCACTGGCGTGGTGATGGGCGCGCTGTTGACGGTCTTCGGTTTCGCGATGATCTGGCACATCTGGTGGCTGGCTATCGCAAGCCTGGCTGGCACCGTGATCTATTTCGTGATCCACGCGGCTCGTGATGATCAAGGCTACATGGTGCCGGTCGACGTGATCGAGCGCATCGAAGCCGAGCAGCACGCTCGCCTGGTAGCCGAGAAGAAGATTCCGGCCAACCGTGTTGAAACCTCGTTGGAACAGGCTTAAACCATGTCGAACTTAGTGACCAATGCTGGACACGCCCATGTCGATGACCATGGGCACGATGACCACCACGACGCGGGCGAGATGACCGTATACGGTTTCTGGCTCTACCTGATGACCGACTGCATCCTGTTTGCATCGATCTTCGCGGTATACGCGGTACTGGTAAACAACGTAGCGGGTGGCCCGTCGGGCCACGACATCTTCGAACTGAACTACGTACTGGGCGAAACCGCCTTGCTGCTGTTCAGTTCGATCACCTACGGCTTCGCCATGCTGGCGTTCTTCCGTGGCAACAAGGCAGGCGTGCTCAAGTGGCTGGGCCTGACCTTCCTGCTCGGCCTTGGCTTTATCGCCATGGAGATCAACGAGTTCCACCTGCTGATCTCCGAAGGCTACGGCCCTAGCCGTTCCGGCTTCCTGTCGGCGTTCTTCACCCTGGTCGGTACCCACGGTCTGCACGTAACCGCTGGTCTGATCTGGATGGCGATCATGATGTACCAGGTCAACAAGCATGGCCTGACGTCGACCAACAAGACGCGCCTGAGCTGCCTGAGCCTGTTCTGGCACTTCCTGGACGTGGTCTGGATCTGCGTCTTCACCGTTGTCTACTTGATGGGGACTCTGTAATGGCTAATGCACACTCCCATGACAGCCATGATGCGAGCCACGGCAGCGTAAAGTCTTACGCTATCGGCTTCATCCTGTCGGTGATCCTGACGATCATCCCGTTCGGCCTGGTGATGTACCCGACCCTGCCGAAGGCCACCACATTGGCTATCGTGCTGTTGTTCGCGGTGATCCAGGTGGTTGTCCACCTGTATTACTTCCTGCACCTGGATCGCTCCCAGGCCCAGCGCAACAACGTGATTGCGTTTGTGTTCACGGCCATTGTGATCCTGCTGCTGGTTGGCCTGTCGTTGTGGATCATGTTCAGCATCCACACCTACATGATGGCGAAGTGAGGTAAGACCCGATGTCGCTTAAGCACTTTATCCAAATCACCAAACCGGGGATCATTTTCGGTAACGTGCTTTCTGTGGCAGGCGGTTTCTTCCTGGCCTCCAAGGGGCATGTCGATCTGGCCATCTTCCTGGCGGCAATGATCGGCACTTCCCTTGTTGTGGCCTCCGGTTGCGTGTTCAACAACTGCATCGACCGTGACATCGATATCAAGATGGAGCGCACCAAGAATCGCGTGCTGGTCCAGGGCCTTATTTCCCTGAAACTGGCACTGATCTTTGCGACCGTCCTCGGTGTTGCCGGCGTGGCATTGCTGTACACGGTGGCCAATCCGCTGGCGGCGTTGTTTGCCGTGATCGGTTTTGTCATCTACGTCGGCCTCTACAGCCTGTACCTCAAGCGCAAGTCGGTTCACGGCACGCTGGTGGGCAGTCTGTCGGGGGCGATGCCGCCGGTGATTGGTTACGTGGCTGTGACCAATAGCTTCGACATGGCCGCGCTGGTGCTGCTGGTGATGTTCAGCCTGTGGCAGATGCCGCACTCCTACGCCATTGCGATCTTCCGTTTCAACGACTACCTGGCGGCTTCGATTCCGGTATTGCCGGTCAAGCGCGGCATCCAGGTGGCGAAGAAACACATCCTGCTCTACATCCTGGCTTTCCTCGTGGCGACCTTGATGTTGACCTTCAGTGGCTACGCCGGCATGAGCTACCTCGCCGTCGCCGCGGCCATGGGCATGTACTGGTTGTACATGGCCTGGACCGGCTACAAGGCGGTGGATGACACCGTCTGGGCGCGCAAGTTGTTCGTCTTCTCGATCTTCACCATCACCGCCTTGAGCGTGATGATGTCCCTGGATTTCCAGGTGCCGAAAGAGTTGCTGCTGACTTACGCCCACTGAGTTGGGATGCAATGAAAAGCCCCGCCTTCGAGAGAAGAGCGGGGCTTTTTATTGAACTCTGAAAGTACCGCAGAACCCCTGTGGGAGCGGGCTTGCTCGCGAAAGCGGTGTATCAATCAACAAATAAAGTGACTGACACTGCGCATTCGCGAGCAAGCCCGCTCCCACATTAGAGAGGTGGTGCGGCGGCTTATTGCTGGGCGATGCTGTAGCCGTCAAACGCCGTCTGCTGCTGCAGCGCGGTGACGATGCTCTTGCGCGTCAAAGGCTGCTCGGCACCGGAGTTATCCACAAAGGTCTCGCTCTCAAGCTCGGCCTCGTCGCCTTCACCCACAAAGTTGAAACCGAGGAATTCCAGCGCCTCGCGGTCGACATTGAGTTTGGAGCGCGGTGTGCGTAATGGCAGGGTGACGCTGATGCCATCCTTGCTGATCACAAACACTTCCACTTCCTTCTTCACCCGTGCGGCCTTGCCTTTGCCGGCGCTTGGGTTGCTGATGGCCTGGTGGGTCTGGTTCAGCACCTTCAGCGCCAGGCCGTAGACCAGTTCCTGGAACTCTGGGTCGTCCTTGAAGCTGGAAAGGATGCGGCTGATCGAGAACTTGCTGCTCAGGTCTTCGAGGGCGGCGTTGTCGGCGGCTTCGGCGTCCTTGAGCTGCTTGAGCTGGCCCATCAGGTCGTAGGCCTTGTCATCGTCAAAGGCGTCGTGGGCCTGGCGGATGGCCACGCGCAACTCGCGGATCTGGTCGCTTTCCTTGGAGGTATGGAACGCGTCCAGCACCATTTCACTGATGTTCTTGGCCGCTGGCACATGCTGTGAAAGATTGATGGCGTTTTCGTATTCAGCTTTGGATTGCAAGGTGACTACGGATTCTTCGGTACGGGAATCAGACATTGAAATTTCACTACTTCTGTAAGCGGGGAGACGAAAAAGCGTCGGGCATTTTCAAGGGCCAGGGTAGCAAGGTCAAGGCGGCACTCTGCCTTCATCGTCATCCGCGTCTACAGGCCCTGTATCTCCTGCAATTGCGCCTCCAACCGCTCCCGCAGGTCACTGCCGCGCCGCGCGATAAACACCAGTTGTGCCGAATTTTGCGCATGCTCGCCGCTGGCCAGGGTGAACTGGCTGCGGTTGCCCACATGTTGCAGCCAGAAGGGCTGGTCGTTGCCCTGCAAATGCACCAGGCCTTTAAGGCGGAACACGTCCTTGGGCAGTTGCCCCAGCCAGTCGCGCAGGGCCTTGGCCGGCAGGGCCTGGGTGCCTTGCCAGGTCCAGCTTTCAAACAGTTCATGGTGCGGCGCCGGCACGGGAGTAAAGCCGTTGCGCGGGCTGCGTTCGCCCAGTAGCAGGGCGTCGGGGATCTGCGCCTGCACGGTGCTGATCACCCGCGTGCGCGCACCGATAGTTGCGCGCAGGCTTTGCAGTTCGGCGGCGCTGACCAGATCGGCCTTGTTCAGCAGCACCAGGTCGGCACAGGCCACCTGAGCGCGGGACAAACGGGCGAACTCACCTTCCAGGGCGGCATAACCGCTGGCATCCACCAGGGTGATCACCGTATCCA
Organism: Pseudomonas sp. DTU12.1; assembly: GCF_009873475.1. NCBI lineage: Bacteria > Pseudomonadati > Pseudomonadota > Gammaproteobacteria > Pseudomonadales > Pseudomonadaceae > Pseudomonas > Pseudomonas sp. DTU12.1. The sequence continues at coordinate 1,292,720 of NZ_CP045254.1, forward strand.
GATGCAAGTGCGCCTTGAGCTGTGGATAACCCAGGGTCTGCACAATGCGCTGCGGGTCGGACACGCCACTGCACTCGATCACGATGCGATCCAGGCGCGGGCGCAGTTGGCTCAGGCTCACCAGTTGCGCCAGCAGGTCCTCTTGCACGGTGCAGCAGATGCAGCCGTTCTGCAGGCTGAACACCGCATCGGTGACTTCGGCTATGATCGCCGCATCGATATTCAGCTCGCCAAAGTCATTCACGATCACCGCCATCCGGCCATGTTGCGGCTGCTGTGCGATGCGGTTGAGCAGGGTGGTCTTGCCGGCGCCGAGAAAGCCCGAGACCACCGTGACGGCAATGCTGTCGTTATTCATTCGATCACCGGCGGCAGGCCCTGCCACACAGCTTGCAAGGCTGTGCCTTCAAACGCGTTGAGACGGTCGTAGACCGGACGGCCATCGACAAAGGTCAGCAGCACCTGGGTCTGGTGGATGTAGTTGCGCGCCGGCTGGGCGAACAGGTCGCGGTCGATCACGATCAGGTCGGCGCACTTGCCCACTTCCAGGCTGCCGGTGGAATGCTCCAGGCCCATGGCGTGGGCGCCGTTGAGGGTCGCCACTTGCAGCGCCTGTTCCAGGGTGATCGGCTCGCCGAAGCAGTCCGGTTCCTGGTTCCACGGGTTCTGCCGCGTGACCATGGTTTCCAGGGCCAGCCACGGGTCAATCGAGGCCACCGGCCAGTCAGTACCCATCACCGCCAGGCCACCTTCGGCCAGCACACCTTTGAAGTCGTAGATGCGCTTGAGGCGTTCGGCGCCATAACCGGAGCGGGCGCCACTGGCAAACGGCGTCGGGTACCAGGCCGCCGGGGAGAACTCGGCGATCACGTTCAGCGCCTTGAAGCGCTTGAGGTTGCCCGGATGCAGCAGCGTGCTGTGGGCGCACTGGTGACGGATGCCGCTGTCGCCATTGACCCGCCGCGCCTCGGCCACCGCATCGAGGAATACATCGGAGGCGCCGTCGCCGGTGCAGTGGGCGATCACCCGCAGGCCGCGACGGTCCATGTCCACCACCATGTCGGTGATGTGTTCCGGGGTCAGGTTGAGCTTGCCGCGCCAGGTGGAGTCGGCGGCCCAGGGTGTCATCAGGTACGAAGACTTGGGCTCCACGGTGCCGTCGAAGTGGAACTTCACCGCGTTGGCATTGAGCCGCGCGCTGCGGTAGTAGTGACGCTCGCCACCGAGCAGTTCCCAGCGCCGGCGCACCGGGAAAATATCGTCCTGCCAACTGATCGCCGCTTCCACGCGCACGCTCAACTCACCGGCGTCGTCCAGTTCCTTGAGGGCGTCCAGGCGCCGCTCGCAGACGTGCACGTACTTGGTCGCGGTAACACCGCGTGAGCTCTGGAAGTGCACGCCGTCGCGGTAGGCCCGGCGCAGCACCGCCACCGGTGTGGGCGGCATGGCCGCGTGGATCAGCGCGTAGGCACCGTCGATCATCAGGCCATTGGGCTCGCCGCTGAGTTCGTCGCGCTCCATATAGCCGTTGCGCGGGTCGGCGGTGTGGCGGTCGATGCCGGCCAGTTTCAAGGCGCAGGAGTTGACCATCATGGTGCCCCACATGCGGTCCAGCAGCGCCACCGGGCGGTCCGGCATGATGCTGTCGAGCCATTCGCGACCTGGGGTCAGCCCGGCTTCGCGGAAGGTGTAGCGCACCCAGTATTGGCCGTAGATCCAGCCATCACCGGGGTGGGCGTCGGCATAGGCGTGGATCGCCGCCGCCAGTTGTTCGGGGGTGGGGTCTTCGATGCCCACGTCCAGGTCATCGCTGTAACGCGGGGCCAGGGCGAGGTCGGGGTGAGTGTGCATGTCGTGCAGGCCGGGCATGCAGAATGCGCCCAGCAGATCGTGCTGGCGGGTCTGCGGGCCGATCAGGTGTTGCAGCTCGGCGAGCGTGCCCACCGCGATAAAACGTCCCCCGCGAATCGCCACCGCGTCGGCCCACGGCTGGCTCGGGTCGAGGGTGTAGAAACGGCCATGGTGCAGCACCAGGTCAGCGTGCTCGCCGACAACGGAGTGGGTGGAAGTGAATTGGTCGGAAGCGGTCACGGGGCAAACCTCAATATTCAAGACGAGCAAAGATCAAATGTGGGAGCAGGCAAGCCAGCTCCCACATCAATCCCAGTGTTCACATAATCAGCGGTTGGCTCTCAGGCCCTCGACGAACCCGGCAATGCGCTGGCAGGCGTCCTTGAGGGTGTCGTCGGCGACGGTAAAGGAGATGCGCACAAAGCCCTCGGCACTGGCGCCAAACGCCTGGGCATCGAGCACCGAAACGCCGGTGGCGCGGAACAGCTGCCAGGCGAAGTCCATGCTCGACAGCCCCGTGCGGCGCACGTCCACCAGCATGAACATCCCGGCCTGGGGCACGCGGCAATCGAGGTCGGCAATGCCGCCGAGGCCCGCTACCACCAGGTCACGCCGGCGGCGATACACCGTGCGCGCATCGCTGACCACTTCGTCATCCAGTTCCAGGGCCTTGATCGCCGCTTCCTGGATAAACCCCGGCAAGCCATAGAGCATGCACAGCAGCAGGTTATCCAGGTGGCCCACCAACGCAGTCGGCGCCACCACCCAACCCACGCGCCAGCCGGTCATGGCGTGGGTTTTCGACAGGCTGTTGAGCACCACGGTGCGCTCAGCCATGCCCGGCAGCGAGGCGATGCTCAGGTGCGGCTGGTCGTAAGTGATCTGGCCGTAGACTTCATCGGAAATCACCCACAGGTCATGCTCACGGGCGACTTCGGCCACCAGTTCCAGCTCTTCCCGGCTGTAGACGTTGCCGGTGGGGTTGCAGGGCGTGGCCAGGGCAATGCCCCGGGTCTTGGCGCTAATGGCTTTTTCCAGGGCGGCGCGGGTCAGGCGGAAACCGTTGGCCGCCGGTTGTTCGATGGTTGCGATGCGCGCACCGGAAGCATGGATGCACGCTTCATAAGTCAGGTACATCGGTTCTGGCACCAGCACTTCATCGCCCTGGCTGAACAGGCACAGCGAGGTGGCGAACAGGCCGTTTTGCGCACCGGCCACCAGGGCCACGTTATCAGCGTGTACGGCAATCCCTTGCAGGCGGCTTTGCTTGGCGGCAATCGCCTCGCGCAGGGCCGGCCGGCCGAGGACGTGGGTGTAGTGAGTGTCGCCGGCGCGCAGGGCATCGACGGCGGTTTCGCAAATGGCGCTGGCGGTGGCGAAGTCCGGGTCGCCCACGCTCAACACAATCACATCTTCGCCACGGCCACGGGCTTCGACGGCCGCGTAGTGAATATCCCAGGCGCTGACGGACTCGCCACTAATGCGCTCGACAAACGGTGAATAACGCATCCTTGTTCTCCTAAAGTTGATTCAAGCCTGGCGCTGCGGGACTTTGCCCCAGCGCGAGAAGACGTGTTCGATCACGAACGCCAGGACAATGTAGATCACCGCCACGGCCAGCAGGGGTTCGTACACCCGCAGCGTCTGCGCACGCACCAGGTTGGCGGCGCCGAGCAAGTCGGTGACGGCCACGGTGGAAGCCAGCGCGGTGGCCTTGAGCAGCAGCACGGTCTCGCCCACCAATGTCGGCTTCACCAGCTCCAGCGCCCGCGGCAGCCAGACCCGGCGCAGCACCATCAGGCGCTTCATGCCAAAGGCCCGCGCCGCTTCCAACTCGCCCCGTGGCACCGCACGCAGGGCGCCGCGCAACACTTCGCCGACATACGCGCCGACACACAGGATCAGCGCCAGGGCCACGTACCAGAAACCTTCACGCAAGTACGGCCAGAGGAAGCTGCCGCGAATCAGCGGGTAGCTGGCAAACACGCTGCCTACGCCGTAGTACAGGATGTAGATCTGCACCAGCAGCGGCGTGCCCCGGAATACCGCGGTGTAGGCGCGCAGCGGCGCACTGATCAGCGGGTTGGACGACAAGCGCCCCAACGCCACCAGCACCGCCAGCAAGAACCCGAACACCCCGGACAACGCCAGCAATTTCAGGGTGATGCCCAGGCCATGCAGCAGCTCGTTGCCAAAACTGTTGATCCATGAAAAATCCATCCACTGCGCTCCTTAGTGCTGCGGCATCCAGCGGTTGATCCGTCGCTCGAACACCCGGAAGGCGCCGTTGGAAATCAGGGTGATGATGAAATACACCGCTGCCACCGCCAGGTAGAACACCAGGTAATGTTTGGTGGAACCGGCCGCCTGCTTGCCCACCGAGAGCAGCTCGCTGTAGCCGACGATGCTGATCAGCGCGCTGTCCTTGACCAGCACCAGCCACAGGTTCGACAGGCCGGCCATGGCAAACGGCAGCATGCTGGGCAGCAGCACCCGGCGTACCAGCAACCAGCGTTCGATGCCAAAGGCCCGCGCTGCTTCCAATTGGCCGACGGGAATGGCCTGGATCGCGCCACGAATGATCTCCGCCGAATAGGCGCCCTGGACAATGCCCAGCACCAGCACGGCGGCGATAAAGCCGTTGACCGTCACGCTGTCGCGGCCCATCGCGGCCATCGCCATGTTCAGCAGGTCGGTGCCGGCGTAATACAGCAGCAAAATCAGCAGCAACTCCGGCACCGCGCGGTACAGCGTGGTGTACAGGTTGGCCAGGCGCACCATCCAGCGTGGGCCCTTGAGCTTGATCATGGCCACCAGCAGGCCGATGCCCAGGCCCAGCACAAAGGCCCCGGCGGAAATCTGCAAGGTCACCACCGCCCCCTGGAGCAGGGCGTTGAGCCAGCCGTCGGCGACGAACAGCTGGGAGAGTTCGGACAAAGAAATCATGGCGCGTTCCGTTGGACGTTATTGCGCGGAAATATCGACGCTGAAATAGCGGCTGCGAATTTTGTCGTAGGTGCCGTCAGCCTTCAGCGCCGCCAGCGCGGTGTTGAGCTGCTCGCGCAGGTTGTCATCACCCTTGCGCACGGCGGCGCCGATGCCGGAGCCGAACAATGGATCCTTGGGCGCCAGGCCCTTGTCGGCCAGGCCGCTGCCGGCATCAGACTTGAGCATCGGCTCGATGGTCAGGGCGTCGGCCAGCATGACGTCGATCCGTCCGCTTTGCAGGTCGGCGGTCATGTCGTCCTGGGTGTTGTAGTAGCGCAGGGTCGAACCCTTGGCGTAGTAAGCCTTGAGATACGTGGCGTTGGACGTCGAGCCCTGCACGCCGATCAGCTTGCCCTTGAGGCCTTCGGGGGTGGTGACCAGCTCCAGGCTCTTGTCGGCGACCCACATGGCCGGGGTCTGGTAGTAAGGGGCGGTGAAGGCGATGACCTTTTCGCGTTCCTCGGTGATGCTCAGGGAGTTGAGGATCACGTCGATCTGGCTCGATTGCAGCGCCGGAATCAGGCCGTCCCAGGACACTTCCTTGAGCGGGCATTGGGCTTGCAGGCGTTCGCACAGGGCCTTGATCAGGTCCGGTTCGAAACCGCTCCAGGCGCCATTGCCGGCTTTTTCGGAGAACGGTGGGTACGGTTCCAGGGCGATGCCAAAGACAATTTTGTCGGCGGCAACGGCACTGTGGGAAAGCACGGCGAGCACGCAGCCGGCGGCGAGGGATTTCAGAGAGTTGTGCATGGCTTGACCCTTTCGAAGTTATTGTTTTGAAGGATGGAAGCGGCAGTTCAAACGCGATTGTCCTGGGCCATGACGAACTGGCGGCAACGCTCGCTGGTGGGGTTCTGGAAGACTTGCTGTGGCGTGCCTTCTTCTTCAACCAACCCTTGGTGCAAAAACATGACTTTGCTCGATACGTCGCGGGCAAACGCCATTTCGTGGGTGACGAGGATCATGGTGCGGCCTTCTTCGGCGATGCCCTGGATCACCTTCAGCACTTCGCCGACCAACTCCGGGTCGAGGGCCGAGGTAGGTTCATCCATCAGCAATACGCGCGGGCGCATGGCCAGGGCGCGGGCGATGGCCACGCGTTGTTGCTGGCCACCGGAAAGGAAGGCGGGGAACGCATCGCGCTTGCTGGCCAGGCCGACTTTTTCCAGCAGGTGCTCGGCGTGGGCGATGGCGTCCTTGCGGTCTTCACCCAGCACATACACCGGGGCTTCGATGACATTTTCCAGCACGGTGCGGTGGGGCCACAGGTTGAAGCTCTGGAACACCATGCCCAGTTGCGTGCGCAGGCGAGCGACTTGATCCGGGTCGGCGATCAGCGGGTTGCCGGCGCGGTCCTTTTTCAGGCGCACTTCTTCGCCGTTGATGCGCAGGCTGCCGCTGCAAGGGATTTCCAGCAGGTTGATGCAACGCAGCAGGGTGCTTTTGCCCGAACCGCTGGAACCGATCAGCGACACCACATCGCCTTCGTTGGCGCGCAGGGAAATGCCTTTGAGAACATGGTGCGCAGCGTAGCTCTTGTGCAGAGCATCAATGGCGACCACTGGGGTGACTGGGTTCAAGGGTTTTCCCTCTTTATTTTTGTAAATTGATCAACCTGGACACCGCCCCCTGTGGGAGCTGGCTTGCCAGCGAAAAACGCAAGAACACCACGTTTATCCAGCCTGCCCATGTCATCGTTGACGACCAACGCCGGCAAGTTTGGGCGTGCCGTGCTGAAGGTCGAGAATAGCCACTGGCCATTTGAGGTCAATCGAGCATTTTTCCGTCGATCTTGAAATTTAATTCAACTGTCCGCTTTGCCGGTGGCTATGTCTGACGGCCGATTACGGCTATGGTGCGGGTATCTTTGAGCAGGTGAACATCCATGCGTTACCCCTCCATGACCGCCTTGCGGGCGCTGGACGCGGTGGCCCGGCTGGGCAGTGTGTCCGAGGCCGCTACTGAGCTGAACCTCACCCCCAGCGCCATCAGCCACCAGATCAAAAGCCTGGAACAAACCCTGGGCTTTGCCCTGACCGAGCGCACCGGGCGCAATATCCGCATCACCTGGCAAGGCGAGCGCTATGCCCGGGATATCCATGGGCTGCTGGCCAATATCCTCGAGGCTGGCCAGCGCTTTGATGGCCAGCAGGTCAGCGGGCGCCTGTGTATCAGCAGCCCGGCGGGCTTTGCCACCTATTGGCTGTGCACGCATATCGCCGACTTCCAGGCCCTTTATCCACAGGTCGAACTGCACCTGATTTCACCGCGTACCCCAGACGACACCAGCGACCACGGCGCCGACCTGTTTATCGCCTATGGCATGGGCGACTGGCCCAACCAGCATGTGCAGAAGATCGTTTCGCTGCGCTACTTCCCGGTGTGCAGCCCGCGCCTGGTCAACACCATGGGCGGCCTGAAGAACCCGGAGCACCTGGCCGGCGCACCTTTGCTGCATATGATCGACTACTCCGACTGGCGCGTCTGGCTGGCCGCCGCCGGGGCGCCGAATGTCGATGTGCAGCGCGGCATCGTGTTTGCCGATGCGCACTTTGTGCAGTCGGCGTGCATCGCCAGCCAGGGTATCGCCATGGGCGACAACCTGATCAGCGGTGAAGCCCTGGCCAGGGGCTTGCTGGTGCGACCGTTCGAGACCGAGATCGAGTCCAACCGTGGCTATTACCTGGTGGCCGATCACCAGAAAGTCGAACGACCGGTGGTGCAGGCGTTTGGCGAGTGGGTGAAGTCGCAGTTGGGCGGCGGGCTTTGACGCCAGGCAATCCGTGAATTTTTTTTGCCAATGGCCGGTAAATTTTTTGCTTGTCCGCCCTCGGGTCGCACCCTAAGGTCTGGCCAATCGACAAAGAACAATAAGAAGGAAGTGAGCAATGACCACCTGCGCCCAGTCCCTGGTTCGCCTGCTGGAAGGTTATGGGGTAGATACCGTGTTCGGTATCCCCGGCGTGCATACCGTCGAGCTCTATCGCGGCCTGCACGGCAGCCGCCTGCGCCATGTCAGCCCGCGCCATGAACAGGGTGCCGGTTTTATGGCCGACGGCTACGCCCGCGCCAGCGGCAAGCCGGGCGTCTGTTTCATCATTACCGGCCCGGGCATGACCAATATTCTGACCGCCATGGGCCAGGCTTATGCCGACTCGGTGCCGATGCTGGTGATTTCCACCACCAACCGCCGCGAACATCTGCGCCTGGGCCACGGGCATCTGCACGAGTTGCCGGATCAGCGCTCGATGGTCGCGGGGGTGTGTGCGTTCAGCCACACGTTGCAATCGCCCGAGCAATTGCCCGAGCTGCTGGCCCGCGCTTTCGCCGTGTTCAAATGTGCGCGCCCGCGCCCTGTGCACCTGGAAATCCCTCTGGATGTGCTGGACATGCCGGCCATCGACCTCAACCTGATGCCCCGCAGCCTGCCAGGCGCACCGGCCCCGGCGCCGGCCTCGTTGCGTGCGGCGTTGAATTTGCTCAACGACGCGCGCCGGCCGCTGATTCTCGCCGGCGGCGGTGCCCGTGATTGCGCCGAGGTGTTGCAGCAACTGGCCGAGCGCCTGCAAGCGCCGGTGGCCCTGACCACTAATGCCCGTGGCTTGCTGCCCATGAACCACCCCTTATTGCTGGACGGCGTGCAGTCATCCAAACATGGCCGCTCGCTGTTTGACGAAGCCGATGTGATCCTCGCCGTGGGCACGGAGCTTGGGGAAACCGACTACGACTTCTTCGGCCTTGGCCCACTGAAATTCAAGGCACCACTGATCCGTCTGGATATCGACCCGATGCAAGTCATGGGCGTGCAACGGGCCCATGTCGGGCTGGTGGGCGATGCCCGCGAAGGGTTGCAGGCGCTGCTGGATGAGGTCCGCCCACCTGCCCCGAGCGGGCGTTGGGCACAGGACAGCGTGCAGCGGGTCAACCGTCTGGAGCGCGAGACATGGAATGCCAAGCAACAGGGGCTGCAAGGCTTGCTGGACCTGCTGCGCGACAGCCTGGTCGACCCATTGATCGTCGGCGATTCGACCCAGCCGGTGTATCAGGGCGCGGTGGGTTACCAGGCGCCGGCGGCCAACAGCTGGTTCAATGCTGGCACTGGCTACGGCACTCTCGGCTACGGGTTGCCGGCGGCTATCGGTGCCAAGCTGGCCAAGCCCGAGCGACCGGTGGTGGCGCTGGTGGGCGATGGCGGCCTGCAGTTTGCCAGCAACGAACTGATCGCAGCCCGGGAGGCGGGTATCGGCGTGATCCTGGTGGTGTGGAACAACCAGTGCTACGGCGAGATCCGCGACTATATGCAAGCCCGGGAAATCACCCCGCTGGGCGTGGATATCATGACCCCGGACTTTGCCGCGATGGCCCGCAGCTGCCATGTCGAGCACCACACGGCGGACACGCCACAGGCCTTGCACACGTTGTTGCAAACCCTGGCCACCAGCCGCCAACCGGTGATGATCGAACTCGACGCTGCGCAATACCTGCAAAACGCCTGAACCTCCCCCGGCCCTGATCCATATCAACGGGCCACCCTCGAAAATCCGCTACAACAAACCGGGGCTTACAAAGCCCCGGTTGTCCGCCTGATGACCTCATAAAAACGAAGATAAACCTGTACCCAGGGGCCAACCCCCAGGCCAGGTTATTAAAGGAATAATGCGATGGCCCTTTCTCTGTCACGTTTGGCCTTGATGGGGGCGACGCTGTGTCTTGCGCTTCCCCTGCACGCCAACGAACCTGCCAAACCCGATACCGAGCTGATCGCCCAAGGCAAATACGTGGCCCAACTCGGTGACTGCATCGCCTGCCACACCGCCAAGCAAGGTCCACAGATGGCCGGCGGCCTGGAACTGAGCACGCCCATGGGCACCATCTATTCCAGCAACATCACCCCGGACCGCGAGACCGGCATCGGTCACTACAGCTTTGAACAGTTCGACCGCGTGATGCGTGAAGGTGTGACACCTGCTGGTATGAACCTGTACCCAGCCATGCCGTATCCGTCCTACGCGAAGATGAGCGAAGAGGACATGCGCGCCTTGTTCGCCTACCTGATGCATGAGGTCAAGCCGGTGAGCCAGGCCAACCTCGAAGCAGACATGGGGTTCCCGTTCAACCAGCGCTGGGGCCTGGCGTTGTGGAACTTCATGTTCCTCGACAAACAACCGTTCCAGCCCGACCCGGCCCGGGATGCAGTGCTCAACCGCGGCGCCTATCTGGTCCAGGGCCTCGGCCACTGCGGCTCGTGCCATACCCCGCGGGGTATCGCCTTCCAGGAAAAAGCCATGAGCGACACCGGCAGCGGCGGCGAGCACTACCTGGGCGGGGAAACCGTCGAGCATTGGCGCGCCTTGAGTCTGCGCAACCTGTGGACGGTGGAAGACACCGTGCAACTGCTCAAGACCGGGCAGAACCGCTTTGCCACAGTGTCGGGCAACATGGTGGACGTGATCCGTCACAGTACCCAGCATTTCACGGACGCCGACCTGACGGCCGTCGCGACGTATTTGAAATCCCTGCCTCCGGGCAAGGACGACCTGCCGATGCCAGCGGTCGCCAAAGGCCCTGCCGAACTGCCCAAGGATTTGTTCACCAGCCGTGGCGGCCTGGGTTACATGCAGTTCTGCAGCGATTGCCACCGCAGCGACGGCGCCGGTGTGAAAGGGCTGTTCCCGGCATTGGCCGGCAACGCCGGCGTGGTTGCCAGCAACCCGACCTCGTTGCTGCACATTACCCTTACCGGTTGGGAAACCGCCGAGACCGCAGCCCATCCACGGGTCTACACCATGCCGGGCTTTGCGCGCCTGGGGAACAACGAAGTAGCGGAAATTCTCACCTTTGTGCGCACGCGCTGGGGTAACGAAGGCACGCCGATCAGTACCGCCCAGGTGAAGAAAATGCGTGACCAGCTCAACCCGGTCAGCACCGACTCATCGGCGTTCGAAACCCCGCGCCTGGCCAATCTGCTGGCAGCTTCGAATGCCGACCAAGTGATACGCGGCATGCGCTTGCACCTGCAAACCAAGGAACTGCTGCCAGACAATGTCGGCAACTCGCTGAACTGCACCAGTTGCCATCTCAATGCCGGCACCGTGGCGGATGGTTCGCCGTTTGTCGGCGTGTCGGCCTTCTTCCCCAGCTACGCCCCGCGTGCTGGCAAGGTGGTGAGCCTGGAAGAACGCATCAACGGTTGCTTCCGCCGCTCGATGAATGGCAAACCGGTGCCGCCACAATCGGCGGACATGCAGGCGATGGTGGCCTACTTCGACTGGATGAAAAACAACACCAAGCCCGAGGACAAGGTGCCTGGCCGGGGTGTCGGCAAGATCGACCCGGCCATCAAGCCCGACCTTGCCAATGGCGAACAGGTCTACGCCAAGCAATGCGCGGTATGCCACGGCAATGACGGCGAAGGCCTGGCCCGAGCGGACGGCACTTTGGTGTACCCACCGTTGTGGGGCGATCAGTCGTTCAACATCGGTGCCGGCATGGCCCGCACTTACACCGCGGCCGCGTTCGTCAAACGCAACATGCCGATCGGCTTCCACGAAAAATTCCCGTTGGGCCAGGGCGGCTTGTCGGACCAGGAAGCGGTGGACGTTGCCGCCTACTTCTCGCAAAAACCACGCCCGGACTTCCCGGACAAGGTCAAGGACTGGCCGAACGGTGGCAAGCCGGTGGATGCGCGTTACTAGCGCGGGGGTATTGGCAAAAAAACTGTGCCCTGTGGGGAATGGGGGCTGCTGCGCAGCCCAGCGCGGGGCAAGCCCGCTCGCCACAACAAGCCCGCTTGCCACAACGGGCGCTCTGGCTGCAGTCGGGGGGCTGGAGCGGTAAATGTGGAGAGGGGGCTTGTCCCCCGTTGGGTGGCGAAGCCGCCCTAAAACCTGTTTGCTCGGTGTGTCTGGGGTAGCTGGGGTGGGTTTGTTGGGGCTGCTGCGCAGCCCAGCGCGGGGCAAGCCCGCTCGCCACAACAAGCCCGCTTGCCACAACGGGCGCTCTGGCCGCAGTCGGGGGGCTGGCGCGGTAAATGTGGAGAGGGGGCTTGTCCCCCGTTGGGTGGCGAAGCCGCCCCAAAACCTGTTTGCTCGGTGTGTCTGGGGTAGCTGGGGTGGGTTTGTTGGGGCTGCTGCGCAGCCCAGCGCGGGCAAGCCCGCTCGCCACAACAAGCCCGCTTGCCACAACGGGCGTTCTGGCCGCAGTTGGGGGGCTGGCGCGGTAAATGTGGAGAGGGGGCTTGTCCCCCGTTGGGTGGCGAAGCCGCCCTAAAACCTGTTTGCTCGGTGTGTCTGGGGTAGCTGGGGTGGGTTTGTTGGGGCTGCTGCGCAGCCCAGCGCGGGCAAGCCCGCTCGCCACAACAAGCCCGCTTGCCACAACGGGCGTTCTGGCCGCAGTCGGCAGGCTGGTGCGGTAAATGTGGAGAGGGGGCTTGTCCCCCGTTGGGTGGCGAAGCCGCCCCAAAGCCAGTTTGCTTGGTGTGTCTGGGGTAGCTGGGGTGGGTTTGTTGGGGCTGCTGCGCAGCCCAGCGCGGGCAAGCCCGCTCGCCACAGCAAGCCCGGTTGCCACAACGGGTGCTCTGGCCGCAGTCGGGGGGCTGGTGCGGTAAATGTGGAGAGGGGGCTTGTCCCCCGTTGGGTGGCGAAGCCGCCCTAAAACCTGCTTGCTCGGTGTGTCTGGGGTAACTGGGGTGGGTTTGTTGGGGCTGCTGCGCAGCCCAGCGCGGGGCAAGCCCGCTCGCCACAACAAGCCCGCTTGCCACAACGGGCGCTCGGGCCGCAGTCGGCAGGCTGGCGCGGTAAATGTGGAGAGGGGGCTTGTCCCCCGTTGGGTGGCGAAGCCGCCCTAAAACCTGCTTGCTCGGTGTGTCTGGGGTAGCTGGGGTGGGTTTGTTGGGGCTGCTGCGCAGCCCAGCGCGGGGCAAGCCCGCTCGCCACAACAAGCCCGCTTGCCACAGGTATAGGCACAGTCCCTATTGTGAAACCCGGTCCTTGCCTGCTGCCTTGGACCGGTACAACGCCTGGTCCGCCCGAGCCATCAGGTTGCTGGGCGATTCGTGGTCGAGGCGTTGTACCACCCCCAGGCTCAAGGTCACCTTGAAATCACCCACAGGGGGGATGTCGAGGACTGCCTGGCGGATACGCTCGGCCAGTGCCATGGCAGTTTCCACGGTGCTCTTGGGCATGATCACCATAAACTCATCACCACCCCAGCGTGCCAGTAGATCGCCCTGGCGCACGCAATGCTCCAGGCGTTCGACTACCTGCAGCAGGGTGGCATCGCCCACGGCATGCCCGTGCTGGTCGTTGATCGGTTTGAAGTCATCGACATCCATGGCAATCACCGCCAACGGCAGGCGAAACCGCTGGGCGCGTTCGCATTCTTCCAGCAAGGCTTTTTCCAGGCGATAGCGGCTGGCGATACGGGTCAACGTATCGCGCTCGGCCAGGGAGCGGTTTTCGTCCAGTTGTAGCTGCAGTTGCTGGTTGACCCGCGACAGCTCACGGGTGCGTTCGGCCACCAGGGCTTCCAGGGATTGGTTGCGCCGCTCAAGTTGTTCCAGGGAGCGTTTGCGTTCGTGAATGCTGCGGTGTGCGCCGACCATACGCCACACCGAACCATCGGGATTGCGGGCGATCACGTAGCCACGGTCTTCGATCCATAGCCATGTGCCGTCTTTTTTTCGACAGCGGTACTCGACTTGATAGTGGGTGGCGCGGCTATTGATGTAGTCATCGAAGACTTTCATCACATGGGGGTAATCGTCGGGATGGATCACGCTTTCCCAGGTGAAGACGGTGTTTTCCAGGGAGTGGGGATTGTAGCCCAGCATTTCGTACCAGCCGGGGTTGCGATAGACAAACCCGGTGTTGGCATTCCAGTCCCATATTCCATCGCTGACCAGTTCCATGATGGCATGGACCAGGTCGGCATTGACGTCGAAAAGCTCACCTTTCAACGGATCCTTTTCGGATATATCGCCCATCTGCGCGCTCCCTGCGAGGGTGCTGGCTCACTATGGCCAGTCAGGTGTTAACGCCGATACTCCGTGGCTTGGCGTACTGTACAACGAGGCTTGCCTGCGTAGAAGAGGCCGCAAAACTATGGCTAAGTGCCATTGTTCGCGGCCTGCAGGCTATTGCGGCTCTACCATGCGCGTGGGCGGCGCCCCGTTGGCATTGTGCTGGTAGATCGATTCAGGCTGGCCTTGCTCGTTGAAAAATACCTGGCCGATGCCGGCACTGTTCCACAGGCGCTCGCCGGCTTCGGCATGCTCCGGGATATACGGCACCACCTGCATGCGACGGCGACGGGTCAGCCAGTTCAGGGGCGAGCGCGGCGAGTACAGCCAGCGGTTGAGGCGGTCGAACCATTCCAGCAGGCGCGGCGGGAACTGGTTCTTGATGCCGCTGCTGGTGATCTGCCAGATATGCGGCCCGACATTGCGATGGCGGATCAGCACCTTGTAGACGAACGAGTAGTGCACATCCCCGGACAGAATCACGTAGTTCCCCGGGGTACGCGAGTGGCGGAAGATATTCAGGATCACTTGTGCGGCGCCACGGTGGGCCATCCAGTTTTCGGCATCTACCAATAGCGGGTAGCCGCACCAACTGAAGATTTTCTGCACGGTTTCTATCAGCTTGACGCCGAAGATCGGCGCGGGCGAAACGATGATGGCCGACGGGTGGTCCAGCAGTTCCTGTTGCAATTCGCTCAAGGCTTCCCAGTCCAGCAGGCCGGACGGTTGCTTGAGGGTGAACTCACTGCGCCAGCGCCGCGTGCGGGTGTCGATGACCACCAGCGCCGGAGTGGTGGGTAGCACGTAGTGCCACTGCTGGAATTTCAGGAGTTCTTCCAGCAATTGGTCCTGGCTGGGGGCATGCAGATGATTGTCGTGGTCCTGGGCGGTGGCGGTCAGGGCCAGGGTTTTTTCCACGATTAGGGCGAAGGCATCGGGGTTGTTGCCCCAGCCCTGGCAAAGCATGTAGGCAAGCAGGGCGTTGCCGATGATGCGCTTGGAGAAGGGGTTGCCGTAGGCGGTCTGCTCCCACTGGGCGCTGAGGTTCCAGTCATCGGTAATGTCGTGATCATCGAAGATCATCAGGCATGGAACATGGGCGAACACCCGGGCCACGCCGGCCAGGCCATCGCGAAACTTATCCACAGGCACCTGTTCACGGGCGTAGCGTGCCCGTTCTTCCAGGGATAACCGCGTGGGAGGTTGCGGGGCGATCAGGCTCCAGGGGGTTGGCGACCAGGCCAGCAGGTACATCGCCATGACTTCGGCGAAAGTCACCAGGTGGTTGTCGGCGGTGCTGCTGGTGAAGATCGGTTTCTTCACGCCGCCAAAGAAGCGTTCGCGCAGGGTCTCGTTGCTCTCCAGCGCCGGTAACAGGTCGGCGCGATGGTAGTAGCTGGCGGGGTGGTCGTAGAGTCGGGTGCTGTCGTCCACCACTGCGCCATCGAGGTGTTCATCGAACAGGCCCAGGCGAGCAATCAGGCCATGAATGGCGCGCAGCATCGGCCCGGCGACATCGTCGGCATACACCTGGTCGCCGCTCATCATCAACAGGGCCGGGCGCTGGGCCAGGCTGCGATCTTCGGCCAACAGGCGGTCTGCGCAGAGCAGGCCTTCATCGGCGTAATGGTGGGGTTTGCGGCAAGAGCCGTGCAGCAACTGGCGGATACGGCTGTGCAGGATGAAATCCGGGGTCTGGGCATTGGCGTACAGCAGGTGCGGCGCCCACTCGGCGATGCCGCTTTGATCATCGCTCAGCAGGTCATAGCTGATGGGCACGTCCTGGGGCAGCGGCGTGTCCAGCGTTACATCGATCAGGTGGATAAACGCTGCGCGACCTACGGGGATCACCTGGCAGCGGCTGGCGTCGAGGTCGATATCCAGCGACTGTTGGCGCGCGTGCTGGGTGAACTGCAATCGCAGGGTCAGTGCCAGTGCTCGACTGCCCACCAGCCACAACACCAGGCGCCCAGGTTCCAGACGACGCAACAGGGGGCCGGCGAGGACGGCGGGCAATGTGTCGGGTTGCAGCATGAAAAAATGGCTCTGTGCGAAGGATGACAGCGCAGGTTAGCGCAGGGGATGTCGGTGTTTTGTCAACGCGGCAGGTGCGGGGCCCCGGCCTGGATCATCTACAGCAGGTTCCCACGGCCCAGGCTGTCCAGCGTGCCGGTGTTCTTGCGGCGGTCGTTGGCCGAAAGGCGGTTGAAGTCATTGGCCGGGCCCGCGGCGAAGGGCTGGTCGTAGGAACGTTTGTTGCGCGTGAGGGCGGGTTCGTCCGAGTGTGCAGGGTACTGATGCAGGTGTACGAGGGGGGAAGTGATAGTGGCGATCATCGGTATCGTCTCGGTAAGAATGTCTGGCGCTGCCATGGCGACGCCAACGCTACCTAGCAGGCTGATAGTCGAGCTATAAACAACTCGCTTCCAAATATGAATGCGAAGATGGCGACGCTGTGGCAAGCGGGCTTGCCACAGCATGCCCGATCATAGGTGTGATTCTTTCGGCGCTTTTGGCACGGTAAAGCGGAACTCACTGCCACGTCCCAGCTCGCTTTGGGCCTCGATCCGGCCGCCGTGGGCCTTGACGATACCCTGGGTGATGTACAAACCCAGGCCGCTACCCGTGGGATTGTTTTCGGTCAGGGTCCAATAGCGATCAAACACATGGGGCAACTGGTCAGGGGCAATGCCCTCACCGGAGTCACGCACTGAAAACACAATTTCCTCGTCATTGCTCATCGCCGAAATACCGATAATGCCCTGGCGAGGTGTGAATTTGATGGCGTTGCCGATCAGGTTCGACAGCACCTGGAACAGGCGCTCGGGGTCGGCGTTGATCTGCAGGCCGGGTTCGGCGTTGAACGACAGGTCCACGCCCTTTTCCAGGGCCAGGGGCGCCAGCAGTGAGTAGGCCTCTTCGAAGATCTGGCTGACGTCCAGCGGCACCGGCCTGACGGTGTAGCGGCCCGCTTCGATTTTTGAGGTATCGAGCAAATCTTCCAGCAACACATTCATGCGCCCGGCGGCTTGTTGCATGGTGTCGATGGCCGAGGAAATCCGCCGCGAGGTGTGGGTGCCATCGGAACTGAAAGCCTTTTGCATCATGCCGCAGAGCATCGAGATCACGGTCATCGGGTTGCGCAGGTCATGGGATACCACGGCTACCAGCTCATCCCGGGCGCGCACGGCCTGTTGTTCGCGCAGGACCTGGCGGGCCAGGTCGTTTTCCAGGGCCGAGCGGCGCAGATCGTTGGCGGCAAAGCGGTCGCCGGGGCTCCACTTGGTGGAGATGCCGGCCATTTCCACCTTCCAGATTTCAAACGAGGTGCGTGGGCGAAGGCGCAGGCCAGTGTCGGATTTTTCCAGGGCCAGCGGTTTCTTCGGGTCGCCGCTCCACTGGATGTTCTCTTTGACTTCCGGGCGGAACCACAGCACGCCGTTGTCCACCGGTTTGGGCAAACTCATGGCCATGACGCCACTGGCTACCGCCTGATAATCCGCCGCGGGCGGGTAGACCGCTGACAGATGGTGGCTGGCAAACACCGGTTGCCCGGTGTCCTTCAACCACTTGTGCAAGGCGCGGATCTGCTCCGGCTCGGGGCAGTTGCCGTAGCGGTGCAGTTGCTGGCCTTCAATGATTGCCACGCCGCCGGCCTGCACCAGGTCCATCAGCACCTGTGGACATTGGGCCAGGCCGTCGAACACCGCGTCCGATGAGTTGCTCATTGCCTGGTTAAGTTCGCCCAGGGCGTCGACCTTTTCTTCACGCTGGCGGCTGATATCCAGGGCTTCCATGGCGCTGATCTGCAACGACAGCACCTGGCCGATGGTCTGGCAGGTGGTGCGCAGATCGTTGGGCACGTGCAGCGGCTCGCGGTTACCGCAGCTGATCAGGCCCCACAGTTTGTCGCCCTTCATCAGCGAGATGCTCATGGACGACAGCACGCCCATGTTCTTCATGTATTGGCAGTGGATCGGCGACACACTACGCAGGGTGGCGAAGCTCAGATCTAGCGGCTGTCCGGTGTCCGGGCGCAGCTTGGGCAGCAGCGGCACCGGCTCGTAGTCGGCATTGGGGATGATCCGCAACCAGTTGGTGCGATACAGCTCGCGGGCTTGTTGCGGGATGTCGGACGCGGGGAAGAACAGGCCGTTGAACAATTCCATGGAGGGCGCGGATGCTTCGGCGATGACCTGGCCGTGGCCTTCCTCTTCGAAGCGATAAATCAGTACCCGGTCATAGCCGGTCATGGCCTGGATTTCGCTCACGCTGATTTCGTACAAGGCTTGCAGGGTTTTCGCCGACTGCAACCGTTGCAGCATCTTGCACAGGTTGCTGGTGCGACCATTCCGGGACTTGGGCTGGAAGTGCTCGGAGTGTGGCTCGAATTCCAGCACCAGCACGCCTTGGTGGCGATGCAACAGGCCTTCGAACTGGCCACCGTTAAGGGTGACGTACAGTGGCGGGGCATCGATAAAGCTGGGTTGGCCGGCCATCTGGCGCACAACGTCGGTAGGTTGCGTGCCCAGCAGCGTGTCCAGTGGTTGGCCGAGCAAGGCCTCGGGCTGGTGATTGAACAGGCTGGCCACGTTGGCGCTGACTTGCACGATCCGCAGGTCTGGTTCGCTCAGGGTCAGCAGCACGCCGTGAGGCTGGATCGCACCGGGAAAACGGATTGGCTCGTCAGCACAGTTGGCCAGCAGTTGTTCAAAGTCATCGGGTTTCATAGCAGTACCTCCTGGCTGTCGAGCCATTGCTCAAAACAGCGAAATGTCGCACAGGCCGCGTCCACCGCCTGCTGACGGCCAAGGTCGTCCAGCGGGACGTGGCCCAGGTAGTCGAGAAAGTCTTTCCAGCGCCGACCGGTCTCGGCGCCATAAACATTGAGAAAGGCGCCGCCATTGCTGGCGTCCAGCCCCAGGCTGCGGGCCATCTCTCGGCGCAGCACCTGACCGCCAAGGGTCGCACCTTCGAGCACATACAACACGCCCAGGCAGGCGGCCGGCGTGCCGAGAGGAGGGAGGCTCGGGCAGAGGGGCAGGGCGACAATCGCTGGGTTAGCCAGGCCCAAGGCAATCAGGTCACTGTGCAGGGTTGGTGTTTTCACTCGCAGCGTCTGGTCGAATCCCACGGGAATCATCGCGCTGTCGTACAGTCGCGATTCCATCGGATGGTAGAAACCGTAGTAGGCCGCAAGCAGGCGGCCATACCAGTCGGCATCAAGCCTCGGTGAAAAGAACGGCAAGCGTTTTTCCAGGGCCACATGGAGTTGGGCTGTGCCCGAGCGCAAGGCTTCAAGCAGGGAGGGCGCCGCGACGTCATGGGCCGGTGGATGCATGCAGGAAGCTCGGAGGGGTCGGCCAGGGCGGGCCATGGCTGACGCGTGAGTGAAGGGTGAACGCACAATTCTATACGCCCGACCGTCTGTATCTGAGAGGTCATAACGAAAAACCTGACGTTTTCGTCAGAAAAATAACCGGATACTCAAAAACAGACCTCACACGCTGTCGCGAAGTTCGATTGCCGCGATATTGCGATGCTATTAGTGCAGGGAGGTACCTTGCACCAACGCGGCTTGCACACAGTCGAGCAGCCGCTCCGTGCTCCAGGGCTTGGGCAAAAACTTCACCGTGCTGCCCAATTGTGCGGCCATCACCGTATTGCCTGAGGTCAGCACCACTGGCAAGGATGGCCAGCGATGGGCCACGACCTTGCTCAGGTCATAGCCGTTGAGCAGGCCGGGCATCTGGATATCGCTGACAATCAGGTCTACCGGATCACTGGTCCTCTCCAGAAAAATCATCCCCTCATCGGCCGAAGGGAAAGAGGTCACCACGGCGCCGAATTCCTCCAGCACGTCCACCATCAGCGAGCGAATAATCTCGTCGTCTTCCAATACCAATATCGATGGCTGAGCCATGATCCTTACTCCACCATCTGGGTTGAATAAGGTGGAGTGGCCTGTCAGGGGTTAGGTTCGATTGGATGTTTTTTATTCGATGGGTGGTCATTTGGTGGTATCTACGGCGCCTGCACAACCGCTATAGCTTGCGAGTCTTGGGTGGGTTAAGCCAGGATGTGGGCCGGAAAATTCACCGCAAGGAATGCCAGTGTGAAAGAAATGATCGGCGCGTTGATCGTCGTTGCCACCGTTTTGTTCGGTTGCACCGGGGTATTGGTGGCAGTGGCGTTCAGCACCAAGAAAAGTCGCCTGGAAATACTCAAGAGCTTGAGCGGCATGAGCCTTGGCCGTGATCGCTTTATCGGGATAGCGCAGTTGTGGGCCAGTTGCTTCCAGCGGGTGTTCGGGCGCACGTTACTGGCCAGGCGCCAGTTGATCAGCATCCCGCTGTACACCTTGCTGGTGTCACTGGTGTTTTTTGTCGTGTGGCTGCTGGATCTCTACCTGTTTAAAAACCCTGAGCACGTGTTCAATGTGCCGCCGCCGCCCAATGTGCTGCAGGCGATCAAGGACTTTTATAGCAAGGGCCTGCTCGTCGCGATCGCGATCGATTGCGTGACCATTCAATTGACGAAATGGAGCATCAATGTGGGGATGCGCCGCGGCTTTGGTTCGTGGCGGTTTTTGTGGTGCTTTTCGGCGACGATTGCCTTGGCGTACCTGCTGTTCAGCGCGGCGGTTTACTGGTTTCGCTGGTCGGATATGAGCGAGCTGTACGCCATGTTGCCCGCCGACGAAGTGCGGCCGACGATCGCGTTCAGTCCATTGCGCGATGTGCTGTATTCGATTTCGCTGTTTCAGCCCGTGACGTTTATCTACGCCACGTCCGAAGGTTTTATCTCCAGCTACTTCATGCCTGAGCCGATCCTGTTTTACTGCGCGGTCACCGGCACACTCTCACTGCTTACCATCACCGTGGCCTACCAGTTCGCCAGAGGCGCTGACTGGCTGCGACGCTTGTGCATGGGGGTTGTCTGCCACGTTGGCACGCCCCGGACCAACGCCATGAGTGTGGTGTTCATGATGTTGTTGGGGCTGGTGTTGGTGCCGTTGTGCCTGATGGCGATCTACCTGGCTGTCTGAAGATTCGGCCTATTGAGTCAGAAGCGCTCATCGAGCAGAGCCGGCAACGTCAGCTCCTTGACGAAGCTGGCCGATGACAGGCTCATGGCCATGCGCACCACCTGCACCACGTCATGTACCGGGATCAACTGCCCGTCGCCGCGCTGCTCGGCCTCAAGCCGTGATGTGCTCAACGGGTCCTCGGTATTCAGGTAGCCCAGGTTCAGGCAGGTCACGCCCAGGCGCTGGTGCCGATAGCCTTCGCGCAGGGCATCGGCCATGCCGCGCAGGGCGAATTTCGACGCGCCAAACGTGACTTCCGGGCGCCCGCTCTGGGGCAGTCCCGAGGTCGAGCCGGTCAGGATGATGCGTGGGTTGGGGCTTTTTAACAGTACGGGCAGCAGGCGCTTGATCAGCAGCAGAGGCGCGGTGATGTTGCAACTGACGATGGCTTCCAACTGCGTGTCTTCATCCTTGAGAAAGCTGTAGGCCTCATCGAACGCCCGATCCTCCCAGATGCCCAGGTTATAGATCAGCGTGTCCAGGCCGTCCTGCGCCACTGCTTGTTCGATGAGCTGCGCGGCCTGTGCTGGTTGGCCAAGGTCGGCTTCTACCCACGACACTTCGGCGCCGGTGCTGGAGACCAAGCCAGTGGGGCGGCTGCGCGAGACACCGATCAAGGTATCGCCCACCCCGGCCAGGCCTTCCATAAATGCCCTGCCCAAACCTTTGCTTGCACCGACCACCATGGTTCTCATCGATCGCTCCTGAACTGACGTGCTGAGGGAAAGTGCGCATGCAAGCAGAGGGCGGGAGTGATGGCAATTAAATGGCTGTGTCTAAATGTTATGTCGGGGCAGGGCGGGATTGTTCTTCGACTGATTTAGAATGATGGCTCTTTGATATTTGTCCAGCCGAAGCCAGGGAAGAAAATGAAACGGATCGAACGCGACTTCATCACCTTATTCAATTGCCTGTGGTATCAGGATTTTCCGGTGGAGGTCGATGCCGTCACCAACCGTGCGGGCTGGACGATTCATGTGGGGTTGGTAATGCGCGAATGCGCGAAATTGCTGGGCGCACGTGCTTATTTCGAACAGGGCGGGCGTACCGATGCGGTCCTGAAGTATCCCGACAAGAGCATTTTGTCCAATGTCGAATGGGAGTGGGTCCAGTCCCACAACGATAAAGTGGATGAAATCAGCAAGCTGTTTAAAAACCATGAACAGGCGGCGTTCTCCACCTTCGTGTCCTACAGCACCAAAAGCCATTTGCCCGAAGCCATCGAGAAGGCTTCCAAGCTCTGGGCCAAGGCCAGCACGCCACTGATCTTTTTCGTCGTGACCTTTGAATCAGTTGGGCGCGACCGACACTTCCTAGAACTGCAAACGCACTTTTTCAGCCGTGGCAAACACAAGAAAATCCGTTCGCAGCCAGCCCTGCCTTGGCAGATCAACCGGGCACGCTTCAATAACGTGGACGAGGACAAGTAAACCGCAGGCATAATTGCCGCCTTCACTGCTGAAGCCCTGACCTGGAGCCCCTGATGAAACCCGCTGCCTTACTGACTCTTTTGCTCACTGCCGCGCTCTTTAACACTTCGGCGACGGCAGCGGGTGATGCCGAGGCGGGTGGCAGGTTGTTCACCAAGACCTGCGGCGGTTGCCACAGTGTCGGGTTGAATGCGCGCGGCGGTTTCGGGCCACAGCTCAATGGGGTGATCGGGCGGCTGGCGGGTACCACGGCGGACTATCAGTATTCCGACGCGATGAAAAACTCAGGTGTGGTGTGGACGCGGGAAACACTTGCCGCCTATATCGAGAACCCGAAGAAAGTGGTGAGCGGCACCCGTATGATTTTCTGGGGGATCAGCGATCAGGAGAAGATCGAGAATCTGCTGGCGTATCTTGAGACTTTCCAGACGCAATAGCCCAAACCAGCCGCTACGAATATCTGATACACCGCATTTGGCTGGTTGGGGCTGCTTTGCAGCCCAGCGCGGGCGATGCGGCGCTCCGACAAGCCCGCTCGCCACAGACGAGCAGGCTGCCAGGATCAGGTGCCCTGGGGTGTTTCACCACGCGCTAGCCGCCCATTGATGTCATCGATCACCGCTGGCAGGTCGACGATGGTATCGATCAGGTAGTGTGGTCGCGCACCCTCAAACATCTGGCAAATACGCTCACGCTCCTGGGCCAGTTCTTCGGCCGGTAGCGCTTTGTATTGTGCGTAAGTGCGCCCCAGCGCGTTGCCGGAGCAGGTCAGCGCCACCGTCCACATGCCGGCACTGCGCCCTTCCAGGATCCCTGGCCAAGTGTCATCGACCTTGACGCATGCCGCCACATCGCTGATGCCCAAGGCGATCACGTTGGCCAGGGCCTGGGCCGGATGTGGACGTCCGTTGGGCACTTCGTCAGTGGCCACCACATGATCGGCCACGTAGCCATTTTGCCGCGCCAACTCAACCACCTTGGCCATCACCACCGCCGGATAGCCCGAGCACGAGCCGATCCTCAGGCCTTTGCCCCGCAGGGTTTCAATTGCCTGCAGTGCGCCGGGAATCACCGCCGAATGCAGGGCGATTTTCTCGATCTGCAGTGGCATGAACCGCTCATACAGGGCGGTGACGTCCTCGTCGCTCGGCAGGCGATGGAACACGGCGCGATAACGTTCGGCAATCTGCGGCTGATTGCACAGGGTGCGGATGTGATCCCACTTGCCCATGCCCATGGGGCCGCGCGCTTCCTCCAGGGAAACCGCGACGCCGAACTCGGCAAAGGCTTCGACAAAAATCTGCGTGGGGGCGAAGGAGCCGAAGTCGACGACGGTGCCGGCCCAGTCCAGGACCGCGGCTTGCAGCTTGGCAGGTTGTTGGTAATGCATGAGCAATCTCCAGTTTCGGGTATGAGTGGGCCGTCCCCCGATAAACGGGGTAAGCCGGTTGCGTACAAAAAAATCAGGCGATTCAGGTAGCCGGTATGGGGCTGGCCTCAAACAGTTCGGCGATCATCGGGCGGTTGCGCCGGATCCCCAGGCAACACAGGTGGTAGTCGATGGAAAACGGGTGATCGACAAAGGTGATCGGGGTGGTGCCCGGCGTTTCGGCGTACTCCACCGCCGACACAAAGCCGATGCCGATGCCCTTGGCGATGGCATGCACGATGGCCTCGCGGCTGTTGAGTTGCATCACGCAGTTGAGGTCCACACCCAGGCGCTTGCAGCTTTCTTCCACCAACTGCCGGGTGCGTGAGCTGCGTTCGCGCATGACCCAGCGCTCCTGGCTGATCTGTGCGACGTGCACCTCTTTCTGCGCCGCCCAGGGATGGTCGTCGCGCACCACTGCGATGATCGGGTAGCGCCGGTACAGCTGCGTGTCGAAGCGTTGGTCAAATTCCGAGAGGGCCAGGATTGCCACGTCGATATCAAAATTGAACAGGCGGTCGAGGGTTTCCTTCTCCGGGGAAAACGAGGTTTCCAGCTCGATGTCCGGGTGGCGTTGCATCAACTCGTACGTCAGGTTCATGGCGATTGGCGGCGACACCGCGCCCAGGCGCAACATCCCGGTCTTGCGCTGCTTGAAGCTGTGCAGCAATTGCATGGCCTCATCCTCCTGGCCGAACAGGCCCTGGGTGATTCCGTAGAGCGCGTGGCCGGCCGCGCTCATCTCGATAAAGCGCCCACGGCGGTGGAACAACTCCACCGAGAACTGCTTTTCCAGGGCGTTCACCTGTTCGCTGACCGTTGGCTGGCCGACGCTCAAGTACTCGGCGGCGAGGGTGAAACTGCCGGTCTTCGCCACCGCATGAAACGAACGCAGCCACTTGTGGTACTGGTACATAACGGGTCCTGTTCCAGAGGGCGTCAACGGCGGATAAACAGGGCCACCACCGCGCTGCACAGGCAGGCCGAGGTGACGACGATGAAGATCAGCGACGTATTGCCGGTACTGTCGAGCATACTGCCGATCAGCGGTTCCGCCAGGCCAGCGAACAGATAAGACGAGAAGTTCATCACACCGGTTGCGGTGCCTGCGCGCTTGGCGCCTACCAAGTCCGGGCACAGAGCCCAGAAGCTGGATGCCGGGCCGTAGACAAAGAACCCGCACAGAAACAGCGCCACCAGGCCGATTGCACTATGGGGCGGCAGGCTCCACATCCACAGGCTGGTGGCGGCGCCGAGGAACATATAGAGCATGATCGCCAGGTAGCGCTTGGAGCCGAACAGCTTGTCGGACACCCAGCCATTGCTCAGGGCGCCGACGGCCATGCCGACTGGCAGGGCGACGGTGATCCACTTGGGATCGATCATGCTGTCGCCGCTTTTCCAGTTGGCGCCTAGAAAATGCACCGGTACCCACACGATCAAGCCGTAGCGCGCAGCGTTCTGGAAGCCCAGGGACACGGCGGCGATGATCAGGCGCGCGTTTTTCAGCACGGCTTTGTAGCGCTGTGCCGAGGTTTCTTCGGTGTCCTGGGCCACTTCATGGCCCTTGTCCTCGGCGTTGGCCACGCCGGTATCGGCCAGGGGCTCGAAGCCAAGATCCTGTGGGCGTTCACGGGCCACCAGGTAAAACAGGATGCCCCCGGCCAGCATCAGCAGGACTGGCAGGCGGAAGATCCAGCGCCATTCCAGGTGCAGCACCTCCAGCACCACGATGGAGGTCACATAGGACAGCACCGAGGCACAACCGGCGGCGAACACATAGAAGCCATAGACCCGGCCGCGCTCGCTGGCGCTCCACCAATTGGAGATCAAGCGGCTGCCCGGGGCCCAGCCCAGTGCCTGGAAGTACCCGTTGATGCCCCACGGCAGGATCAATCCGGCAAAGCCACTGGCAAAACTGGTGACCCAGTTGGCGCCACAGGACAGCACCGCGCCCAGGGTCATGATGCGCCGGCCGCCGAATTTGTCGGCCAGGTTGCCGTTGATCGCCTGGCCAATGGCATAGGCCCAGAGCATGGCGGCCGAGATCCAGCCCAGCACCTCCTTGGTCAGGCCGAACTCGGCCTGTATCCCCGGGATGGCGAAGCCGAAGGTCTGGCGCCCGGTGTAGAAAAACAGGTAACAGAACATCGCCGCCAGCAGCATGCGCCACTGGGCAACACGGAACGACGCCGAGCGAACGGCAGGGACAGGCAGGGTGTGTGCACGATTCATGATGTTTTCCTTATTGTTATTCGCCCCCGAAACCGCAGCGACGGGGTGGCACGCTTTACAGGTGCAAGAGGAAAGACTGAATTGCGTTGGGCTCAGGCGGCCCTGGAACCGATAAAGTTCTTGCCGCGTGCCCCTTGCAGGGCGAAGCGGATCATCGCGTCGGCCTCGGTGGGCGTGACGCCGTAGTCGGCGAACTCGGTTTTTACGTCCAGGCTGTGCAGGAAGTTGCGCAACTGGGTCTGGGCTTTATCCAGGTCATTGCCGAACACCCGGCGCAGCGTGTGATCGCGCGCCGCGTCATGCCCCCACGCAAACCCCAACACCAGCGGCAAGGTAAAGGAGCAGGCGATGCCATGGGGCAGGCCGTGGTGCAGGGTCATTTCGTAGGAAATGGAGTGGGCCAGGGCGGTCTTGGTATTGGAAAACGCCAGGCCTGCCTTGAGTGCCGCCAAGGCCATGCGTGAGCGCAACTCTGGGTTGCCAAGGTCGCGCCGCAGTTGCGGCAGGCACTCCAGGATGTCCTCGATGGCGGACACCGCAAAAGTGTCGGAAACCGGGTTGGCGTTGATATTCCAGATCGACTCCAGTGCGTGGGATAAAGCATCGAGCCCTGTAGATACGGTGACCCCGGCTGGCACCGTGAGCATCAACTGTGGATCAACAATCGCTACCTTTGGCCAGGTGCAGTCCAGGTGCAGGGAGTACTTCTTGTGGCTGGCCGAATCCCAGATCGTCGCCCAGGGCGTCACCTCGCTGCCGGTACCCGCGGTGGTCGGCGCCGCGATCAACGTCTTGCAATGGGCCGGTACAAACGGTTGGCCGGTCGCCAACAACGCCAGCAACTCATCGAACTGCCCGGACGCGGTGCCGACGATCAATGCCTTGGCCGTATCAATTGCACTGCCACCACCGACGGCCAGCACCACATCACAACTTCCGGCCTGCTGCCAGAAACGCTCATAGGTGCCACGCAGTTGAGCGACATCGGGGTTGGGCTGCACATCCTCGACCACATACACCAGACGCTCGCCCAGCAGTGCCTGGATCCTATCCACCAAGCCCAGCGCACGGGCTTCCGGAAAGGTGACGAGCGTGACGGTCTGCTGCGCGGTGATACTGGCCAGGTCTTGCAGGCAACCCCAGCCGAAGCGAGTGTCTACCGGGTTGTGGAATCGGGCGGTCATGGCGTTTTCCTGGTTTTTGTTGTTGGAAGTGGCGCCAATAGTCGGGGAGGGTGGGGGATAGCTCAAATCGATAGATTGGGGGGATGGATTGGTTGGGCCGATAGTGGGCCTGAATGGACAAGTGCGGGGTCGGTGACTGAACTGATTTGACGGTTGGATGCTTCCAGCGCTCACTGCGCCTCGGCGCCGAAAGCTCCAACCCCTTGCATCAAGCGTCTACGGGCCAGGTGCCTCGGCGCACCATCTCCCTGACACGATCAGCGCCATTGGCCCTGACCAGCAATTCCATGCGGGCTTTTTCGATAGCTTCGGCGCTCCATTGATCGGTCGCCATGGTGGCTTTTTCATGGGACCAGCCGTTGTCGTAATGGCGCACGACAAATTGCCGCTGGTACTCCCACATCGGCGTCCCGGGGATCGGGGTGACGATAAACGGGTTGGCATAGGCCATGCCGGCGCCCATCAGGTTGACGGCGTAATCGATGGTCCGGTCGATCAACTCCAGGCTTTCTACAAAAGGCTTTTGCCCAGGCCCCGCGGGAGGGTTGACGAACCCCAGCATGAACCCGCCGGTGACTTGAATCCCGTGTTCGGTGAAAATTTCTATGAGTTCGAACGTTGATTGTTGAATGGCATTGAGTCGGGACTTGTTGGAGTTGAGCAGGGCGTCCTCGTTAGCGCTCTCCACCGCAAGGTAGATGTTGTAGCAGCCATTTTCGGCAATCGAGCGAATGAATTCCCTTGCCGTCAGTCCTCCTTTGACCGCTTCGATCACATTGCGATATTGGGGGCTCTTGCGCTCCTTTTCGTCCATCTGGGCGATAAAACGCTCACCCAGGTGCAGCAGGATCAGGTTGAAGAGGCTCAACCCGCCTTCCTCAACCCAGGGCAAGTCATGTTTTTTCAGCAGCCGACCGACCTCCATGGCATACAGCGGGTCGTGCATCAGGTGATCGTCCTCGATCAACACCTCGGTCACGCCTTGCTTGACCAAGTCGG
Source organism: Pseudomonas sp. DTU12.1 (assembly GCF_009873475.1). Classification (NCBI taxonomy): domain Bacteria; kingdom Pseudomonadati; phylum Pseudomonadota; class Gammaproteobacteria; order Pseudomonadales; family Pseudomonadaceae; genus Pseudomonas; species Pseudomonas sp. DTU12.1. Next base: position 1,320,945 of record NZ_CP045254.1, read on the forward strand.
CCAAGTGCAGGTCAAACCAGTCGAGGCCCAGGGCGCGCCAAGGGCCATTGATTTTCGGGATGTAGCAGAAGTTACAGTTCACGTTGCAGCCAATCGTGGAGAATATCTGCGCCCAGGCACCGTACTTGCGCACCCGTGCTCCGGAGGAGTGGTAGGGCTGCAGGTAATGGTTCATGTCCAGGAAGCTGAAATCCGGCAAGGGCATCAGGCCAAGCCGCTCGTCGAGGTCCTGGCGCTTGGGGACGATGCTCAGATAGCTGGACTTGTGGCTAGGGCGAACCAGTTGCCCACGGCTGTCGCGGTAGGCCACGCCAGGCACGGCATTGATGTCGGTGCCCTCGTGGGTCAAGGCATCGAGCAGCAGTGTGAAGGCGCGGTCGGCTTCGTTGATCAGTGCAAAGTCGAAGGCCGAATCCAGCAGCGCGTTTTTCCAATCGCCACTGGAATGAGCACCGCCGGTTACCAGGACCAGGTTGGGGTCGATATTCCTTACCAGTTCAGCCAGTGCACGGGCATTGCCCCATTGCACGGTGTAGTTGCATTGGATGCCGACAATATCGGGCTGCGCGGTTTCGATGATCTTGCGCATCTGCGCATCGGTCAGGCCGTAGCGGATCAGGTGGCCCTGGTCGACCTTGACCAGGCTGGACTCCTGGGACCAGCCGGCAAAGGGCGCATCGACAATCTGCACCTCATAACCCGCACGCCGGGCGACGGTGGCGATGCGCAACAGACCGATGGGGGTACCGGCACGTTTCATGACTTCAAATGTATCAATGCCGATGCGGGCGAATGCGCTGTCGTCCAGCGTGGGCTCGATCAGGCGCGTGTAAGGGGGAACAAACAACAATACGCGAGGGGCTTCGCCATTGGCACGCCGGCGGGTGCCGGTGCGGCTGCTCAGTAACGATGGCTGTCCCAGGTGACTGAGCAAGGGCCGTGTGGGCGCAACCGAAAAACCGGGGCCGCAGCTCTCGATCCTCACGGTATCTTGCGAAGCGATCAAATCCATTTGTCTATCTCCTGGGGGGCTCGATATCAGCGTGAGGTTTTGCGTGAGCGTGAAGTGGCAATGACGGCCCCTGCGATGATTAACGCGGCAGGGAGCAGCAGGATCGGCTTGGCGTCGCTTTGCCCTACGGCAATCAGCAGCAGTGTGGAGAACAGCGGCGCCAGGTAAGACAAGGCGCCAAGCATCGCCAGGTTGCCGTGCTTGGTTGCGTGATCCCATGCGAAAAAGGCCAGGCCTACCGGGCCGAGCCCCAGCGCGACGATTGCCGCCCATTGGCCCGCGCCAGGCTGCACTGTGGTTTCGAAGGCCAGGTGGCACAGCAATCCGGCGATTGCGACCAACCCGCAAATGCCGCCGATGATGCTGCTGGGGACATTGCTGAAGCGCCGGTTCACCACCGAGTAAATCGACCAGACCCAGGCACAGGCAAAGGCAGCGGCGTAACCGACAATCGGCATCGCCAGGCTTTCACCCTGGGCGCGCTGTTGCATGATGAAGGCCGTCCCTGCCAGACCGAGCAATGCCCCCAGCAGTTGGCGCTTGCGCAGCGACTCACCAGTGGAAAACCCCGACAGCAGGACGATCAGCAGCGGCCACAGGTACGCAATAAGGCTGGCTTCAGCCGCCGGCGCGGCCTTCAGGGCGAAAAAATACAGAGAGTGATAGACAAAGATGCCGGCGAAGCCCGTTGCCCACACGTACCAGGGCTGGCGCCAACTGCTGAACCCCTCAGCGCCGCGCATACCCAGCATCAACAGACTTGCCACGAATGCGACGGCGAAACTCGATGCCAGCAACTGAAAAGCCGGGATTCCTGCGGTCAATGTGGTCAACAGTGCCAGGCACGCCCACAAAAACACTGCAATGACCCCAATCAGGGTGGCACCTGCGGCGCCCTTGGCAAGGGTGAAGGATGCGTTGGAAGTGCTCATGCGGCCCCGTCTTTAGATGATCCTAATGCCGGGACAATAAAAAAGTTTCGAGGGGCGCGTATTGATCGGGCCTGCCAAAAAAATGTTCAGGCCTGCTGTTTTCAATGATCGCGTGTTTGTTTACGCACAGCCGCCGGGGTGAGGTTGCGGGCTTTCTTCAGGGCATGGCTCAACGCACTCTGATCGGCATAACCGGCGCGGTGCGCAATATCAATGATCGACAGCGAGGTCTGGCGCAACAGATCGACGGCCAGGTTCAGGCGCAAGGTCGCGATGTGGGTGAACGGGGTTCGTTTCAGGTGTTGTCCGAACAGTACATACAAGCGCCGCTCGCTGGTGCCCGCGTATCGGGCAATGTCATGCACTGTCAGGGGCATACTCAGGTGCTGCTCGATGTAGGCCAGCGCCCTGGCGAGAATGAGTTGCCCGGGGTCGTTCGGCGGGGCGTCGGGTTGCAGCAATGAGCCCAAGAGCAAATGGCTCCATGACTGGGCCATTTCTGGTGAGTTGACCAGCCATGTTCCGTTGTTGTTTGCGTAGTCGAGTAAATGCCGGATCTGGGGGCGGACCGCGAAAAAGCGTTTGTCATGGAGCGGATCCAGGAGCTGCGCGGTGCTTGGCTGCTGTTGTTCGGCAGGCGGCATCAACACGTCCAGTACCAGGAAACTGTTACGGGTATTGGCCAGGAACGTATGCCGGGCGCCGGCGGCAATCACCACGCCCTGGCTCGCATCGACTTTGCCACCCCATCCGTCGACCTCAATCTCCATCGACCCGGATTGGGGGAGGACTATTTGATGAAAATCGTGCTCGTGCAGCTCGATCTGCCCGGAATAAGAGCGCAGCGCCAGAGAGAACGATTGGGGGGGAGTGGCGCTCATCCGTGACGCTCCTTGGGCTGAAGCACTTATCCTACGTCAGCCATCGGGCTGGGAGCCAGAGCAATGAAACAGTTGGCAACCGCTGGGAGTATTGCCAGCCGATCATCCCAACAGATGTTTAGAGATCAGCCTGGAGATTTCGACAATCGAGGTCTTGCCGGTGAACTCGAACTTCACTTTGCCCAGCGATGAGAAGTAGATCTCCAGTTCCGAATCCAGGTCGAACGTACCGGAGGTTTCCACCGAGTACGCGACGATGTTTTTGTAGGGCAGTGAGGTGAAGTCTTTCTTGCTGCCGGTGATGCCTTGTACGTTCACGGCGATGATGCGTTTGGTGGTGAACACCACGCCGTCGCGCATGGCTTTATAGGCATCGACTACTTGTTCGTCATCGAGCAACAGCGAAGCAACGCGTTCGGCATACTCGTTGTTTTGCTTGAGTTTGAAGAAGCCTTTGTTGTTGAAGTCGATCATTGGAAGGTCCTTGGGGGGCTGGGAGGGTGCTACAGGATTGCCTTGAGGTAGTCCTTGAGTGCTTCGAGTGGGGGATTGAGTTCCTCTAGTGTCGAGGCTTGCTGGACGTCAGTCATAAGCTTTTGCAGCTCGCGGCCCAACACCCTGTTGGCTCCGCCCAAGGTCGCCAGGGCCTGCTTGGTGCATTCATCTACCTTGTGTTGGATGGTTGGCAGGTCGCCACTGCGCACCAACAACCCAAACACCTCCCGCTCGTAACCATCCATGACCAGATCGTCGCGCAGGATCGGGCTGCCATCTTCGGTCTCATGCACCAGTTTGAGGGCGAATAGAGCAACGGCTTCGAGCGTCAATTCCATGGTCCTGGGTCCTCTCCTATGGAGTGCGGCGGGGGTGGTCATTTTTCTGCAGGCGAAAAAAAGACCTTGAGTTTCAAGGCCTTTCTTTAAAGCATTAATGGCTTGATTTGTATAGATTAAATTGGATGTGGCGGTAGGTGGGTGGCGCGTTATTGCAGGGGTACATATATGTCGGTCTGCCATTGATCCTGCGGGGTCTCGGGATAAACGCTCAGATAATCGAAGAACAGGGGGTGGTCGCGCAGTTCCTCGCCGCTGGTGGGTAGCCAGTCGCGATAGATCGGGTAGATGGTCTCGCCGATGTGGTCCGTCGAGCCCACGTGGCGTACGACAACGCAACGCCCTCCTGGGATAACGCGCTCGGTTACGCCGAACTCATTTGCGGCCACGGCCTCGTCAATTTCACCGCAGAGTGCAAACCGGAATGCTTCGGGCGGGGTTGTATCGGGGTTGCCGAAAGGAATGCCAAAGCTGCGACTTGATTGCACGGGCGACTGTCCGCTGTGCATGCGCCACTCGGAAAACTTGCGCACACTCTCGCTAACGAGCCCGGGAGCACCACAGTGTTCGAGTGCTGCCACTCTGACGGGGTGAAACTCTACGATTCGTACGTGCATGATGATGTTCCTTGAGAAGTGAGGGATGGTGAACACCGAACTCCAGACCTGCCAACTGGGCTGCTTCCTGAACGCACTCGGTGCCATACCGAACGCTCGCCGAAATGCCCGGGAAAAAGCCTCGGGGCTTTCGAAACCTGCGCCGAAGGCTGCTTCCAGTACCGAGTAGCCCCCGGTGGAGGCCAGGCAATGCGCCGCGCGTCGTAGCCGCATCAACTGCACATAGCGCGAAACAGGTACGCCGACGAAGGCGGTGAATTGCCGATGGAAGTGAAACGCCGAAAAGTTCGCCACTTGGCTCAACGCCTTCACGGACAGGTCACCTTCGAGATTGGCTTCTATATAGGTGAGGACTGCATTGAAGCGTTGTGTGTAGGCGGCGTTGCTCGACAAGTCAGACACTGGGTGGAGGCTCCTGGGAGTTCGATAGGCCACAGAGTCAGGCATGCCGGCACGCCCGCGCCTAGCCGCGCTTGCTGAGGTAGTGATTGGGCTGTCTTGGATGTTTCATAATGGCAGCCCGGGTGCTTTGGAAAGAATTTTCAGGCGGGGGTTGACCGCGCATTTTAATCCTGTATTATTCGCCTCCCGCTGACGAGAGATCGGAAGCGCAAGTGGTTGAAGTTGTTGAGGAAATCCTCGAAAACTTCTGAAAATAACCACTTGACAGCAAATGAGGCTGCTGTAGAATGCGCGCCTCGGTTGAGGCGAAAGATCTTAACCAACCGCTCTTTAACAACTGAATCAAGCAATTCGTGTGGGTGCTTGTGGGGTCAGACTGATAGTCAACAAGATTATCAGCATCACAAGTTACTCCGCGAGAAATCAAAGATGTAACCAACGATTGCTGAGCCAAGTTTAGGGTTTCTTAAAAACCCAAAGATGTTTGAACTGAAGAGTTTGATCATGGCTCAGATTGAACGCTGGCGGCAGGCCTAACACATGCAAGTCGAGCGGTAGAGAGAAGCTTGCTTCTCTTGAGAGCGGCGGACGGGTGAGTAATGCCTAGGAATCTGCCTGGTAGTGGGGGATAACGTTCGGAAACGGACGCTAATACCGCATACGTCCTACGGGAGAAAGCAGGGGACCTTCGGGCCTTGCGCTATCAGATGAGCCTAGGTCGGATTAGCTAGTTGGTGGGGTAATGGCTCACCAAGGCGACGATCCGTAACTGGTCTGAGAGGATGATCAGTCACACTGGAACTGAGACACGGTCCAGACTCCTACGGGAGGCAGCAGTGGGGAATATTGGACAATGGGCGAAAGCCTGATCCAGCCATGCCGCGTGTGTGAAGAAGGTCTTCGGATTGTAAAGCACTTTAAGTTGGGAGGAAGGGCAGTAAATTAATACTTTGCTGTTTTGACGTTACCGACAGAATAAGCACCGGCTAACTCTGTGCCAGCAGCCGCGGTAATACAGAGGGTGCAAGCGTTAATCGGAATTACTGGGCGTAAAGCGCGCGTAGGTGGTTAGTTAAGTTGGATGTGAAATCCCCGGGCTCAACCTGGGAACTGCATTCAAAACTGACTGACTAGAGTATGGTAGAGGGTGGTGGAATTTCCTGTGTAGCGGTGAAATGCGTAGATATAGGAAGGAACACCAGTGGCGAAGGCGACCACCTGGACTGATACTGACACTGAGGTGCGAAAGCGTGGGGAGCAAACAGGATTAGATACCCTGGTAGTCCACGCCGTAAACGATGTCAACTAGCCGTTGGGAGCCTTGAGCTCTTAGTGGCGCAGCTAACGCATTAAGTTGACCGCCTGGGGAGTACGGCCGCAAGGTTAAAACTCAAATGAATTGACGGGGGCCCGCACAAGCGGTGGAGCATGTGGTTTAATTCGAAGCAACGCGAAGAACCTTACCAGGCCTTGACATCCAATGAACTTTCTAGAGATAGATTGGTGCCTTCGGGAACATTGAGACAGGTGCTGCATGGCTGTCGTCAGCTCGTGTCGTGAGATGTTGGGTTAAGTCCCGTAACGAGCGCAACCCTTGTCCTTAGTTACCAGCACGTTATGGTGGGCACTCTAAGGAGACTGCCGGTGACAAACCGGAGGAAGGTGGGGATGACGTCAAGTCATCATGGCCCTTACGGCCTGGGCTACACACGTGCTACAATGGTCGGTACAGAGGGTTGCCAAGCCGCGAGGTGGAGCTAATCCCACAAAACCGATCGTAGTCCGGATCGCAGTCTGCAACTCGACTGCGTGAAGTCGGAATCGCTAGTAATCGCGAATCAGAATGTCGCGGTGAATACGTTCCCGGGCCTTGTACACACCGCCCGTCACACCATGGGAGTGGGTTGCACCAGAAGTAGCTAGTCTAACCTTCGGGAGGACGGTTACCACGGTGTGATTCATGACTGGGGTGAAGTCGTAACAAGGTAGCCGTAGGGGAACCTGCGGCTGGATCACCTCCTTAATCGACGACATCAGCTGCTCCATAAGTTCCCACACGAATTGCTTGATTCATTGAAGAAGACGATAGAAGCAGCTTTAAGCTCCAAGCTGATAGCTCTTAGCTAATCAGTTGCGCTCGAAATTGGGTCTGTAGCTCAGTTGGTTAGAGCGCACCCCTGATAAGGGTGAGGTCGGCAGTTCGAATCTGCCCAGACCCACCAATTTTGTTATGGGGCCATAGCTCAGCTGGGAGAGCGCCTGCCTTGCACGCAGGAGGTCAGCGGTTCGATCCCGCTTGGCTCCACCATTAACTGCTTCTGCTGTTAGAGTTTAGAAATGAATATTCCGGTGTGAATATTGATTTCTAGTCTTTGATTAGATCGTTCTTTAAAAATTTGGGTATGTGATAGAAAGATAGACTGAACGTTACTTTCACTGGTAACGGATCAGGCTAAGGTAAAATTTGTGAGTTCTCTTAGTTGAGAAATTCGAATTTTCGGCGAATGTCGTCTTCACAGTATAACCAGATTGCTTGGGGTTATATGGTCAAGTGAAGAAGCGCATACGGTGGATGCCTTGGCAGTCAGAGGCGATGAAAGACGTGGTAGCCTGCGAAAAGCTTCGGGGAGTCGGCAAACAGACTTTGATCCGGAGATGTCTGAATGGGGGAACCCAGCCATCATAAGATGGTTATCTTACGCTGAATACATAGGCGTAAGAGGCGAACCAGGGGAACTGAAACATCTAAGTACCCTGAGGAAAAGAAATCAACCGAGATTCCCTTAGTAGTGGCGAGCGAACGGGGACTAGCCCTTAAGTGGCTTTGAGATTAGCGGAACGCTCTGGAAAGTGCGGCCATAGTGGGTGATAGCCCTGTACGCGAAAATCTCTTAGTCATGAAATCGAGTAGGACGGAGCACGAGAAACTTTGTCTGAATATGGGGGGACCATCCTCCAAGGCTAAATACTACTGACTGACCGATAGTGAACTAGTACCGTGAGGGAAAGGCGAAAAGAACCCCGGAGAGGGGAGTGAAATAGATCCTGAAACCGTATGCGTACAAGCAGTGGGAGCCCACTTTGTTGGGTGACTGCGTACCTTTTGTATAATGGGTCAGCGACTTATTTTCAGTGGCGAGCTTAACCGAATAGGGGAGGCGTAGCGAAAGCGAGTCTTAATAGGGCGTCTAGTCGCTGGGAATAGACCCGAAACCGGGCGATCTATCCATGGGCAGGTTGAAGGTTGGGTAACACTAACTGGAGGACCGAACCGACTACCGTTGAAAAGTTAGCGGATGACCTGTGGATCGGAGTGAAAGGCTAATCAAGCTCGGAGATAGCTGGTTCTCCTCGAAAGCTATTTAGGTAGCGCCTCATGTATCACTGTAGGGGGTAGAGCACTGTTTCGGCTAGGGGGTCATCCCGACTTACCAAACCGATGCAAACTCCGAATACCTACAAGTGCCGAGCATGGGAGACACACGGCGGGTGCTAACGTCCGTCGTGAAAAGGGAAACAACCCAGACCGTCAGCTAAGGTCCCAAAGTTATGGTTAAGTGGGAAACGATGTGGGAAGGCTTAGACAGCTAGGAGGTTGGCTTAGAAGCAGCCACCCTTTAAAGAAAGCGTAATAGCTCACTAGTCGAGTCGGCCTGCGCGGAAGATGTAACGGGGCTCAAACCATACACCGAAGCTACGGGTATCACCCTCGGGTGATGCGGTAGAGGAGCGTTCTGTAAGCCTGTGAAGGTGAGTTGAGAAGCTTGCTGGAGGTATCAGAAGTGCGAATGCTGACATGAGTAACGACAATGGGTGTGAAAAACACCCACGCCGAAAGACCAAGGTTTCCTGCGCAACGTTAATCGACGCAGGGTTAGTCGGTCCCTAAGGCGAGGCTGAAAAGCGTAGTCGATGGAAAACAGGTTAATATTCCTGTACTTCTGGTTATTGCGATGGAGGGACGGAGAAGGCTAGGCCAGCTTGGCGTTGGTTGTCCAAGTTTAAGGTGGTAGGCTGGAATCTTAGGTAAATCCGGGATTCTAAGGCCGAGAGCTGATGACGAGTTACCCTTTGGGTGACGAAGTGGTTGATGCCATGCTTCCAAGAAAAGCTTCTAAGCTTCAGGTAACCAGGAACCGTACCCCAAACCGACACAGGTGGTTGGGTAGAGAATACCAAGGCGCTTGAGAGAACTCGGGTGAAGGAACTAGGCAAAATGGCACCGTAACTTCGGGAGAAGGTGCGCCGGTGAGGGTGAAGGACTTGCTCCGTAAGCTCATGCCGGTCGAAGATACCAGGCCGCTGCGACTGTTTATTAAAAACACAGCACTCTGCAAACACGAAAGTGGACGTATAGGGTGTGACGCCTGCCCGGTGCCGGAAGGTTAATTGATGGGGTTAGCTAACGCGAAGCTCTTGATCGAAGCCCCGGTAAACGGCGGCCGTAACTATAACGGTCCTAAGGTAGCGAAATTCCTTGTCGGGTAAGTTCCGACCTGCACGAATGGCGTAACGATGGCGGCGCTGTCTCCACCCGAGACTCAGTGAAATTGAAATCGCTGTGAAGATGCAGTGTATCCGCGGCTAGACGGAAAGACCCCGTGAACCTTTACTATAGCTTTGCACTGGACTTTGAATTTGCTTGTGTAGGATAGGTGGGAGGCTTTGAAGCGTGGACGCCAGTCTGCGTGGAGCCAACCTTGAAATACCACCCTGGCAACTTTGAGGTTCTAACTCAGGTCCGTTATCCGGATCGAGGACAGTGTATGGTGGGTAGTTTGACTGGGGCGGTCTCCTCCTAAAGAGTAACGGAGGAGTACGAAGGTGCGCTCAGACCGGTCGGAAATCGGTCGTAGAGTATAAAGGCAAAAGCGCGCTTGACTGCGAGACAGACACGTCGAGCAGGTACGAAAGTAGGTCTTAGTGATCCGGTGGTTCTGTATGGAAGGGCCATCGCTCAACGGATAAAAGGTACTCCGGGGATAACAGGCTGATACCGCCCAAGAGTTCATATCGACGGCGGTGTTTGGCACCTCGATGTCGGCTCATCACATCCTGGGGCTGAAGCCGGTCCCAAGGGTATGGCTGTTCGCCATTTAAAGTGGTACGCGAGCTGGGTTTAGAACGTCGTGAGACAGTTCGGTCCCTATCTGCCGTGGACGTTTGAGATTTGAGAGGGGCTGCTCCTAGTACGAGAGGACCGGAGTGGACGAACCTCTGGTGTTCCGGTTGTCACGCCAGTGGCATTGCCGGGTAGCTATGTTCGGAATAGATAACCGCTGAAAGCATCTAAGCGGGAAACTAGCCTCAAGATGAGATCTCACTGGAACCTTGAGTTCCCTGAAGGGCCGTCGAAGACTACGACGTTGATAGGTTGGGTGTGTAAGCGCTGTGAGGCGTTGAGCTAACCAATACTAATTGCCCGTGAGGCTTGACCATATAACACCCAAGCAATTTGCGTCGAAAGGCCAGATTGCGGTGTGTGAAGACGAAACGAACCGAAAGTTCGAATCTCACAAAACACCACTTCTATTACATACCCAATTTGCTGAAGCGAGGCCAACTGGCCACGACTCAGTACCCGAATTTCTTGACGACCATAGAGCATTGGAACCACCTGATCCCATCCCGAACTCAGTAGTGAAACGATGCATCGCCGATGGTAGTGTGGGGTTTCCCCATGTGAGAGTAGGTCATCGTCAAGATTAAATTCCGAAACCCCAATTGCGAAAGCAGTTGGGGTTTTGTTTTGGGCGGTCGAAAAGGCACTGCGGCAAGTTTCCAGCAGCAAGATTCGATACCACCAACTTGTCTCGTATTGCCGCACTCGGGCAAAGGCGCCGGCAACAGCTTGGGAATTAACGTTACATCTGTACGCAAGAGTCTCGCCTGAAGTCAGTACAAGTCTGCCCCATCTGCTGTGCACTCTAGTGAAGCTCAGAACCGCCACTGTGTTCCAACTCAGTGCCGACGCGCCCTCTGTATATTCTGAAAAGCCCCAGCTCCCGCGCCACTGTAAAGATGGCACGCTTATTTCATAGCGATACCCACGAGCAAGCCTGGCCATGCCACTAAGTCTTGCCGACAGACATCGCACGCCTTGAGCGCCAGGTAATGAAGCCTGATTGACCAGTCCGCTGGTCGATCAGGTTTTTTTTTGGGGAAAATAGATGCGTCGTACCATTGAGGTTGGGCTTTTGCTCTCCACCGAGGGCACCTACAAAAGTGTTGGGCGCAATGCGTTGGCCGGGGCAACCCACGCGCTCGCGCAAATCAATGGCAACCCTGGCTATGACTTTATCCTGCAGGCCACCCACCGCGATCCACGAGGCGTTCTGCACCGGTACAGCGAAGGGGCCGTTGAGTTGATGCAGTCCGGAGTACGGCACATCTTCGGCACCACTACCTCCGCCAGTCGTAAGGAGATCATTCCGGACCTGGAGCAGAACGCCGGTCTGTTGTGGTACGCCTGCCCGTATGAGGGGTTCGAGAGCAGCGAACATGTGCTGTATCTCGGCGGTTGCCCGAACCAGACGTTGATCCCCTTGTTGCGCTACGCCCTGCAGACGTTTGGCAAGCGCGCCGTGCTGCTGGGGTCGAACTACAGCTGGGGTTGGGAAAGTAATCGGGTCGCCCGTGAAGTGCTCGAAGTGGCCGGCGTCCAAGTGTTGCTGGAGCGCTACATCCATCTGGACGCAACGCCTTTCAGTGAGTTGATCCAGACGTTGCTGGTAGAACGGCCGGCGTTCATTCTCAACAACTTGATCGGGAAATCCTCCTACGCCTTTTTGCGGCAGTTGGATGCCGCGTGCAACTCCGTCGGCTGGAGCCTGCCGGTGTTGAGCTGCAACCTGACCGAGGCCGAATTGAGTGACGTCGGCGACCTGCGCAGCCTGCGTGTGCTGTCATGCGGTCCGTTCTTTGAAGAAGTCGCCCCTGCGTTCAGTCAGCAGCAGCACATGCTGCATGGGGTGCACCCGATTTCGCACTTCTACACCGGGATGTACGTAGCCCTGCACCTGTTTGCCCGGGCGCTGGACCAGTGTGGCAGCGATGACCCCGAGGGTATTTGCCGCTACGTGTACGACCACCCGCAGGACAGCGTGTTCGGCACCCTGGCCATCGCCGAGCGCAACAACCACAGCAGCCAGCCTTGCCATATTGCTGAGCTGCGCGCGGGCCGCTTCGTCGTCCTGCACAGTGAGGCACGGCCACTGCCGGCCGACCCTTACCTGACCGCCACCGACCTGAGTGAATTTCAACGTCTGCGCGCAGTTGCACCCGCACCCCGCCTGAGGATCGTCAAATGAGCCTGTTCAAACGCCCAGACTTTGAAGCGGGCCGGTTGCTGTTGATCGACTGCGAGCCGCGTAGCCTGGCTAACCTGCACAAGAGCTTGCAGCGGCTGGGCATTACCGCGCAGGAGTTGTTTGAGGACGCGGATGATTCGCTCGATGGTTGTTTTGCTGCCATCGTCGAGTTGGAACCCTTTGCCAGCCCCACCACCCTGCAACGCCTGAGCGCTGCCGGCGTGCCCATTGTGGCGCTGACCTCCCACGAAACCCTGTCGCACATCCAGCGCGCCATTGAGTTGGGGGCGACCGCGTTGCTGAACAAGCCGATCACCCAAGGTTCGGTCTACACCACGTTGATGATGGCGATCGGTCTGCGTGAACGACTTGATAGCGACAGCCGCACCATTGAAGCGCTGCAACAGCGACTCCTGGCACGGCCGCTGCTGGCCCAGGCGTTGGCGCGGTTGATGGTCGAGCAGCAGATCGATGAGCGCGAGGCCTATGAGCGCCTGCGCAGCCTGTCCATGCACTTGAACCGTAGCCTGGATGACTTGTGTGCTGAGATGGCGGCAGATCGCCTGCAACCGAGCAGGGGCCAGCTATGAAGGTGTTGCGTGCCTTGGTTCGCCGTCCGGCGGTGGCGTTGTCGCTGTTGTACATCGTGATTGTCGTGTTACTGGCGTTGTTTGCGCCGTGGATGAGCCCATACGATCCGTCCGAGCAATTTGTCGAAGGCCTGTCGTTGGAAGGCGCGCCGCTGCCCCCCGATACGCCATACCTGCTGGGCACCGATCTACTCGGCCGTGATCTGCTGTCGCGGCTTATCTATGGCGCACGGACGTCGTTGTTCATCGGCTTGCTCGCCAATGGCCTGGCGGTGCTGATCGGCACGCTGGTGGGGCTGAGCGCGGGCTTCCTGCGTGGCTGGGTCGGCAGCACGCTGATGCGCTTCACTGACTTGATGATGGCGTTCCCGGCCTTGCTGCTGGCGATTGCGCTGTCGGCGATTTTCCAGCCCAGCGTGTGGATCGTTGCGTTGGTGATCGCCATGGTCAACTGGGTACAGATCGCCCGGGTGATCTACTCCGAAACCATCGCCCTGAGCGCCCGTGACTTCGTGGCCGTAGAGCGAACCCTGGGAGCCAGTTCGCTGCGCATTCTGTTCTCTCACCTGCTGCCTCATCTGCTACCGACCATCCTCGTCTGGGCCACCCTGGGCATCTCCACCACAGTGCTGCTGGAGGCCACCTTGTCGTACCTGGGCGTGGGAGTCCAACCGCCAACGCCGAGCTGGGGCAACATCATTTTCGAGAGCCAGACCTATTTCACCTCGGCGCCGTGGCTGGTGTTTTTCCCCGGCATTGCGATTGTCCTGCTGTCGCTGGCATTCAACCTGGTGGGCGATGCCCTGCGCGACGAACTCGATCCTACCCTGCAAGGGAGAAGCTGAATGTTGGCCTTTATCAGTCGTCGCATCGGCTACTCGCTGTTGATCCTGCTTGGCGTGACCTTCATCACGTACCTGCTGCTGTTCATGCTGCCTGCTGACCCGGCACGCCAGATTGCCGGGCGTAGCGCCACGCCCGAAGTGGTGGCCGGGATCCGCATGCAGCTAGGGCTCGACCTGCCGTTCTATCAGCAGTACGCCAATTACCTGGGCAACCTGGTGCAGGGCGACCTCGGGCGCTCCTACATCCAGCGCAGCCCGGTGACGGAGTTGATCGGCGCGCGCTTGCGTCCGTCCCTGGAGTTGATGGCCGCGGGCATCGGTTTCGAGTTGCTGATTGGTATCAGCCTGGGCGTGATCGCCGCATTGCGCCGCGACAGTTGGGCCGACAAAGCCTTGATGGCCCTTTCGTTCATCGGCGTATCGGCCCCGCAGTTCATCGCGGCGATGCTGTTCCTGTACTTCTTCGCCGTGCAGTTGGACTGGTTCCCCATGGGCGGTTATGGCGGCTTCGAACACCTGCTGTTGCCGGCCCTGACCCTGGGCATTCTCGGTAGCGGCTGGTACTCGCGCATGGTGCGCTCCTCAATGATCGAGGTGCTGCACCAAGACTTCATCCGCACCGCCCGGGCCAAGGGCTTGAGCCGCGTACGCGTGGTGCTGCGGCATGTACTGCCCAACGCCATCGTGCCGGTGATTCCGATGATCGGCATCGACATCGGGATCTTCATGGGCGGGCTGGTGGTGGTCGAGTCAGTCTTCGGCTGGCCGGGAATTGGTCAGTTGACATGGCAGGCGATCCAGCAGGTCGACATCCCGGTGATTGTCGGGGTGACCACGGTTTCAGCGGTGGCAATCGTTTTGGGCAACCTGGTCGCCGACCTGGTGATCCCTTGGGTCGACCCGCGTATCGACATCAAAAAACACTAGGAACATCACCATAGGTAAGGGGCTGAAGCATGAATCGCAAAGCATTATCCTTGGCCATCGCGGCTGCGTTGTTTGCCGGCAATCTGTTGGCCGATGACTTTGATCCAAACGCCAAAGACGGTGGCGCCGCGGTGATTACCTATCAAAACGACGTGGCCACCCTCGACCCGGCCATCGGTTATGACTGGCAGAACTGGTCGATGATCAAAAGCCTGTTCGACGGTCTGATGGACTACAAGCCAGGTACCACGGAACTGACCAAGAACCTGGCTTCGGACTACAGCATCTCCGAGGATGGCACCGTCTATACCTTCACCTTGAAGAAAGGCGTGAAGTTCCACAATGGTCGCGAACTCAAGGCCAGCGACGTGAAGTACTCCCTGGAGCGTACCGTCAACCCGAAAACCCAGAGCCCGGGTGCGGGTTTCTTCAGTTCGATCGTCGGCTATGAAGACATGGCGGCCAGCAAGGCCGAACAGTTGGCGGGCATTGAGGTCGTCGACGATTACACCGTCAAGATCACGCTCAAGTCGGCAAATGCGACGTTCCTGCAGGTGATGGCGATCAACTTCTCCTTTGTCGTACCCAAGGAGGAGGTCGAGAAGTGGGGCGCCGACTTCGGCAAACACCCGGTGGGCACCGGTGCCTACAGCCTGGCGGAGTGGAAGCTGGGGCAGCAGATTCTGTTCAAGAAGAACCCGGACTATTTCAAGGCGGGCCTGCCGCACCTCGACACGATCGCCTTTGAGGTCGGCCAGGATCCGATGGTCGCGTTGTTGCGTTTGCAAAAGGGCGAGGTCGACATCGCGGGCGACGGTGTGCCGCCGGCCAAGTTCCTCGAGTTCAAGAACGACCCCAAGTTCAAGAGCCTGGTGGTCACCGGTGATCAATTGCAAACCGGCTACCTGACCCTGAAAACCACACTGCCGCCCTTCGACAACCTCAAGGTGCGCCAGGCGGTGAACATGGCGATCAGCAAGGATCGCATCGTGCGCATCATCAACGGCCGTGCGGTCCCGGCCAACCAGCCGCTGCCGCCCGCGATGCCGGGCTACGACAAGGACTACAAAGGCTACGCCTACGATGTCGAAGGCGCGAAGAAGCTCTTGGCCGAAGCCGGTTTCGACAAGGGTTTCGACACCGAGATGTACGTGATGAACACCGACCCGCAGCCGCGTATCGCCCAGGCTATCCAGCAGGACCTGGCGAAGGTCGGGGTGCGTGTGAAGATCAAGTCCCTGGCGCAGGCCAACGTGATTGCGGCAGGCGGTTCCAAGGATCAGGCGCCGATGGTGTGGTCCGGCGGCATGGCCTGGATTGCCGACTTCCCGGACCCCTCGAACTTCTACGGGCCGATCCTGGGCTGTGACAGTGCGGTGGACGGTGGCTGGAACTGGGCGCTGTATTGCAACAAGAACCTGGACGCGCTGGCCGCCAAGGCCGACAGCATGGCCAAGCCGGAGCAACAGGCCGAGCGGACGGCGCTGTGGAAGAAGATCTTCATCGATGTGATGGCCGATGCGCCGTGGGTCCCGATCTTCAACGAACAACGCTTCACCGTGCGCTCCTCGCGCATGGGCGGCAGCGACGCACTGTATGTCGATCCGGTGCACATCCCGGTCAACTACAACTACATCTACCTGAAATAAAGCGCAGCCGGCCTGCCACCACGCCTTCCGGGCGTGGTCTTTACGCGGAGTTTTCTCCCTATGTGCCAGAACTGCCTGGTTAAGACCATTCACAGCGTCAACAGCCATTTCGGCTGGGACAACAGCATCGAACCGACCGCCCGGGTGGCGCCAGGTGCCATGCTGGAGTTCTGCTGCCGCGATTCGTCCAACGGCTTCTTCACGCCGCAATCGACGGTAGACGATGTCGGCAAGGTGCCGTTCGATACGATCAACCCTGTCACCGGGCCGATTTTTGTCGAGGGTGCCGAGCCTGGCGACGTGCTGAAAATCACCCTCGACAGCTTCAAGCCGAGCGGCTTCGGCTGGACAGCCAACATCCCGGGGTTTGGCCTGCTTGCGGACCAGTTCACGGACCCCGCCCTGGTGCTGTGGCACTACGACAAACTGGCCCTGAGCCCGGCGGCCTTCAGTGATTTCGCCAAAGTGCCGCTCAAGCCCTTTGCCGGCACCATCGGCCTTGCGCCGGCGTTGGCGGGCTTGCACTCGGTGGTGCCACCGCGCCGGGTCGGCGGCAACCTGGACATCCGCGACCTGTCGGCCGGTACCACGCTGTACCTGCCGGTGGAGGTCAGCGGCGCCTTGTTGTCGATTGGCGATACCCACGCGGCGCAAGGCGATGGTGAGGTGTGCGGCACCGCGATCGAGAGCGCAATGGATGTGGTGGTGAAGCTGGACCTGATCAAGAATACCCCCCTGGCAACGCCGCGCTTCAGCACCCCAGGCCCCGTGACCCGTCACCTGGACGGTGCGGGCTACGAAGCCTTCACCGGCATTGGCCCGGACTTGATGCAAGCCGCACGTCAGGCCGTCAGCAACACCATCGACTGGCTGTGCCGTGAGCACCACATGCCCGCGGAGCAGGCGTACATGTTGTGTTCGGTATGTGGCGATTTGCGTATCAGCGAGATCGTCGACCTGCCCAACTGGGTCGTGTCGTTCTACTTCCCGAAAATCGTATTTGCCTGATGGCTGTTCATCGCCAACGACTTGGCGTTTGTCGCTTCACGCGTGAGGAGCTTTGATGAGTAACGGGACCTCCCAGCCGATTTTGTCGGTGCAGCAGTTGTCCATCGATGTCGGCATGGGGGCCAGCTCCCGGCGCGTGGTCGATCACCTGAGCTTCGACCTGTTCGCCGGCCAGACACTGTGTATCGCCGGGGAGTCCGGCAGTGGTAAATCGCTGTCGTCGCTGGCGATCATGGGGCTGTTGCCCAAGGCGGTCCGGGTGGCCGAAGGCGCGATCAGCTTTGAAGGGCGCGACTTGATCGGCGCGCCCGAGCGCGAGTTGCAACGACTGCGCGGCAAACAGATCGGCATGATCTTCCAGGAGCCGATGACGTCGCTCAACCCGCTGATGACTGTCGGCCAGCAATTGCAGGAGACGCTACGCCGGCACGAACCCCTGGGGCGTCAGGCGCTGCGCCAGCGCGCCCGGGAGATGCTTGAATCGGTGCGCATGCCGCAGGTGGAAAAACGCCTGCAGCAGTATCCCCATGAGCTTTCCGGTGGCATGCGCCAGCGTGTGATGATCGCGATGGCCATGCTCTGTCGGCCCAAAGTGCTGATCGCCGATGAGCCGACCACCGCGCTGGACGTGACCATCCAGGCGCAGATCCTGGAACTGATGCGCGAACTGCAACAGGTCTACGGCACCAGCTTGCTGATGATCACGCACGACATGGGGGTGGTCGCTGAAATGGCCGACCAGGTGGTGGTGATGAACCATGGTCGCACCGAAGAACAAGCGCCCGTGCGCCAGCTATTCACCCAGCCTCAGGCCGACTACACCCGTAAATTGCTCGCGGCGGTGCCCGTGCTGGGCACGGCGGGCCAGCCGGGCGACGTCAGCCAGCAACCGGTGGTCTTGCAGGTGCGCGACTTGTCCGTGCGCTTTCCTGTGCGCATGGGCTGGTTCGAAGAAGACAAACAGGTGCACGCGGTAGAAGGGCTCAACTTTGAACTGCGCCAAGGCGAAACCCTGGGGCTGGTGGGGGAGAGTGGCTGTGGTAAATCCACCACCGGTAAGGCCCTGATGAATATGCTGGCCTATCAAGGCAGCGTGCAGTTGTTCGGCAAAGAGTTGAACGGCTTGCACGGCGCCGAACTGCAGGCCGTGCGCCGCGATATCCAAATGGTCTTCCAGGACCCCTACGCGGCCCTGAACCCACGCAAAAACATCCTGGAGCTGGTAGGCGAGCCGCTGCTGATCCATGACCAATTGCCACTGGCGCAACGACAGGAGCGTGTCGCCGAACTGTTACGCCAGGTCGATATGCCGGCTGACGCCATGTACCGCTACCCGCACCAGTTCTCGGGCGGGCAACGCCAGCGTATCTGCATTGCCCGCGCATTGGCGCTCAACCCCAAAGTCATCATCGCCGATGAATCCGTCTCCGCCCTCGACGTATCAGTGCAGGCCCAAGTGCTTGAGTTGTTGGAACACCTGCGCAAACAGCATCGACTCAGCTACCTGTTCATTTCCCACGACATGGCCGTGGTCGAGCGCATCTGCCATCGTGTCGCGGTGATGTATGGCGGCCAGATAGTCGAGATCGGCCGCCGTGATCACGTGCTGCACAACCCCCAGCATCCCTACACCAAACGCCTGCTCAGCGCGGTGCCGATGCCTGATGTCGACCAGAAGCGTGATTTCAAGGCGTTGCTGCAAGAGTTCGAGCAACCCAGTCCGATCAAGGGCAAGGGGTTTGAAGCGCCGCTGCAGAAGTTTCACGATGTGGGCGGGGGGCATTGGGTGGCGGTGGGGTAAGGCCTTGCCCCAGTCCATAGCGGGGTTGTACTCGGGCCTCCTGAATACGTCCAAAGACGTGGGCTGGCTGGCGAGACCCGCGCAGCGAGATCCTGAGTAGACTTTGCCCATTTGCAGCGAACAACCGATATGCACTTAGCATCCGTCTCACTCTGCGGGACTTCATCTCAGTTTAAAGAACAACATCTGACGGCTCGCAAACGTCGTTAAGATAACGATATAATGAGATACATTCTCATCAATCCCGTTTGATTCCCATGTCGAAGACGTCGCCCAATGAAGAGCTGATGACCGCGCTGACCCTTCACTACGATGCGCTGGTGGAGTACATCCGGCTTCGTTTCAACGGCAAACACTTTGCTCGTGATCTTGTTCATGACGTTTGTATCCAGATTCTCGAAAAACCGCCCAAGGAAAAAGTCGCACTGCCTTTGGCATTTCTGCGCAAGGTGAGCTTCAACCGCGCCGTTGATCGTATCCGCGCCGAGCGCACTCGTAGCCTATATGTTCAAACACACATGTCGCCCGAAGAAGGGATGGACAGTTGGGACGGTGCGCGGGCGGTAGAATTCGAACAACACGTGCGTGCCCTCTTGGCAATCATTGAGGCGCTGCCGGCGCGCCAGCGCCAGGTATTTTTGCTGCATCGTATCCATGGCATGCCGCAACGTGAAATTGCCGACGAGTTGGATATTTCCCTGAACATGGTCACCCAGCATTTTGGCCGCGCAATGGCAGCCATCATTCTGCGCTGGGAACCTGCACGTCGGCTGATGCAACGACAGGGGCAGGCGTAACCATGAGTCACCCGGACGCATTCGACAAAAAACGTCGTCCTGACGCGGCCGATCCGTTGCAGCCATTTGCCGAGGCATTACGTGAACGCGCTCCGTCCAGGGAGGCCCTGCTGGCTGAAGGCAAGGCAATGACTGAGAGTCGCCGCAAACGCAGAAATGCGGCTCGTGCAGGCACGTTAGTGCTGGCCCTGGGCAGCGCTATCTGGTTGCTTGATCCCGCGTGGAAACACGAGGATATCCATGTTGCGATAGGCCAGCGGGAACAGCTTCAACTGGTTGACGGCAGTCGCGTCGAGTTGAATTCCGGCAGTCACTTGATCATTGAAAAGCGCCTCCGCAGCCGCCAATTGGAACTGATTCACGGCGAAGCACTGTTCAGTGTCGTGCATGCCGATACGCCTTTTATCGTGCGCAGCCAAGGCGTAAGAGTTCGTGATATAGGCACTGTATTTGACGTGCGCAGTGACGTGCGCGGCGTGGACGTGGGGGTCATTGAGGGCGCTGTTGAAGTCAGCAGCAATCGCACTGCAGTTGTGAGACTAAACGCCGGCCAGCAGC
Source organism: Pseudomonas sp. DTU12.1 (assembly GCF_009873475.1). NCBI lineage: Bacteria > Pseudomonadati > Pseudomonadota > Gammaproteobacteria > Pseudomonadales > Pseudomonadaceae > Pseudomonas > Pseudomonas sp. DTU12.1. Next base: position 1,341,107 of record NZ_CP045254.1, read on the forward strand.
TGCGGGCGTCATCCGCGCAACTGGGCGAGGTGAGGCCGGTCGACGTCGCTGCCCTCACGGCCTGGCGTCAGGACAAGTTGCGCTTCGACGGCACGCCCTTGCGCGAGGTGATCGCGGACCTTCAGCATTACCGGCAAAAACCGTTACGGTTGGCCGATGCGCAGGTCGGCGAACTGCGCCTCTCCGGTGAGTTTGACAGTGGCTCGGTCGAGGCGCTGATCGGCCTGCTGCCGTCGATCTTGCCAGTGAGCATCGTACGTGCCGCGGACGGCACCGTTAGCTTCAGTAAAATTCGCTGATTAACAATCACTCATTAATTAAATGAGAATTATATTCAGGTCAGACCTCAACATCTGACGTCGTCCATACGCCAACCCTATGAAGAACGCTTTCATCGACTGTTCGAATGGGGAAAACATGGGTAAGAACACGTCATCGCTTCGCCTGAGCCTGCTCGCGAGCGGCCTGCTATTGGCAAGCACCGTCCACGCAAAAAGCGCTGTCTATTCGCTGGATATCCCGGCCCAGGCGTTGGATAAAACACTGAATGCTTTGGCGGCACAGACCGGTAGTCGAATCCTGTTCGCAACCGATGTTGCCGAAGGACGCCAGGCAGTGGCGCTGCACGCGCAGCTCAGCGTCGAACAGGCGTTGGAGCGTATCGTCGGCAACACTGGCTTGGTGGCGCAGAAAACCGCCGATGGGAGTTATCTGATTGCCGCTCCCAATAAGAGCGACGCCCTGGAGTTGGGCGCTACCACCATTCAGGCTGCCGGGTTGGGCATAAATACTGAAGACTCTCCCTCCTACACGACGGGCGCTGTGAGTATCGGCAAAAGCGAGCGTCCCCTCAAGGATATTCCACAGAGCATTTCGGTACTCACGGCCCAGCGAATCAAGGACCAGAATATCCAGACGCTGGATGACGTCTACAACAACCTGCCCGGGGTGATCACATACGGCTACATGGTGGGCGATAACCAGCCTTATGCGCGCGGCTTTCAGATCGATAACTACCAGATCAACGGCATACCGCTGCCAAACGGCAACAGCATTACCTCGCAGAACTGGGCTGACCTGGTCCCTTATGAGCGGGTTGAATTGCTCAAGGGCTCAGCTGGCTTGTTTCAGGGGGCAGGTTCGCCCGGTGGCGCCATCAACCTGGTACGCAAGCGGGCCTCATCAGACTTCCACATCAGCACCACCACGTCCGCAGGGCGCTGGGACAACTATCGCCAGCAAATCGACGTTCAAGGTCCGCTTAACGAAGACAAAAGCGTTCGGGGTCGCTTGGTAACCTCCTACGGCGACCGTGGCTATTTTTATGACAACGCCAAGACCGAGCGGTCTTCTACTTATGGCGTCCTGGAGTTCGACCTGTCGCCACAAACCCTGATAAGCGCCGGTTTTTCCTATCAGAACGTGAACAATCGTGGGGTTATGGACTTCGGTCTTCCGGCCTACAAGACCGGCGCGAATATCGACTGGAAACGCTCGACCAACTTGAGTTCGCCATCGGACTACAACGATGTGGAAACTACTCAGGTGTTCCTCGAAGCCAAGCACCAGATCAACGATGATTGGCGGATGAGCCTGACCACCAACTACACCAAGCTGAATCTGGACACTATCTACAGCAACACCGGCGGCCTGATTGATCCGCTGACCCATGGCGGTGGCTACAACTGGGCGGAAAGCCGTTCGGAAAACAACTATCAGTACAACACCGACGCTTATCTCAATGGCCACTTCGAACTGCTCGAACGGCGTCACGAAGTCATCCTCGGTGCCAACGTCACTCACGCCAAGCGCGATTCCGGGCGTTATGAGACACAGGAGTACGAGGAAACGAAAAGCATCCCGAGCATCATCGATTTCATCCCCCCTCGATACGATCGCCTGGCCCGCTACCGTACCGTCAAGTCGACGCTCGACCAGCAAGGTGTCTACGGGTCTTTGCGGATGAACGTGCTTGAGCCGCTGGATGTGATTGTCGGTGCCCGCGTCAGTTGGTGGGACTACAGCCAAGACCAGATTGCCGAGCCGAGCGGGGTATCCAAACTCTCGGGGCAGAAAACCAATGCCAAGGTCGTGCCCTTTTATGGACTGGTGTATGCGCTGACACAGAACTGGTCGGCTTATGGCAGCTACTCCGAGATATTCTCCCCGCAAACCGACTTCATGACCTACGCTGGCGACACTTTGTCTCCACGTTCTGGAGAAACCTACGAATTGGGGCTTAAAGGCGAGCTTTACGGCGGAGCACTGAACACCTCGTTCGCGATCTACCAGACAAACTTCAATGGCCGGGCGCAGATCGACAAATCCTATGCATCTCCGTGCAACAGCCCATTCACCACGCTTTGTCACATCGCTGGAGGGAAAGTCCGTTCAGAGGGGTTTGAAGCCGAGGTCAACGGCAGGGTCATGACGGGCTTGCAACTCAGTGCCAGCTATACCTACACACGTAGTCGTTATCTGGAAAACCCGGACGATGTCAGCCTCGAAGGTCGCAGCTTCCTGACTCAGATGCCCGCCCATGCGGCGCGTGTGTGGGCCAACTACACGCTACCTGACGAATTCGCCAAGTGGCAGGTGGGAGCCGGAGCACGTATTCAGAGTGGTACCTACATGCTGGGCAGTGGTATGAAACACGAAGGTTCAGGTTATGCCCTCTACAACGCGCGCATAGCGTACGACATCACCAAAAGCGTGAGCCTTTCGATGAACGTAGAAAACATTTTTGACCGCGTCTATTACGCTCAGACCGGGCCGGTAGAGTCGCAAAACTACTATGGTGCCCCGCGAAACATGACCTTTACGCTGCGCACCAATTTCTGAAGTACCGTCTCAAGACCATCAATCTTGAACCCGTGAAGCTGTTATTTCACGGGCTCGCTGTCTCTTGCTCGAAATACCAATCGAGCAGCACCGGCCACTGCTTCGATTTCGAACAACATGCCATCCAGCGCCAGGCGCGGCACAGGTGCCAAGGTAAAGGCCAGTGTCGGCGAGCGTCGTATTCGCGAGAGGGCGGTGCTTGACATCTGCGCGCTTCATCCTTGTGTCCCAAGGTTCGGTATTTTTCTCACGATACAAGCAGGGATACAGGGATCCAGAGGTAGATACCCAGGCACAAAAAAACCGGCTCAAGTGGCCGGTTTCTCTGTTGCTGAAAGCCTGGTAGAGACTTTCAGGTATTGCTATATGGTGCCCCGAGGGAGACTCGAACTCCCACTCCTTTCGAAAACGGATTTTGAATCCGCCGCGTCTACCAATTCCGCCATCAGGGCTCAATGGCGGCGAAGTATAGAGAGGTGATTACCGTTGGTCAATCACGTTTCATGGTCTATTTTCACTATTTCCGCTAGACTTCCCGGCCCTGCTAGACGAACCCCATCATGCGCGTTGCTGACTTTACTTTTGAACTCCCGGATTCGCTGATTGCTCGCCACCCTTTGGCCGAGCGTCGCGCCAGTCGACTGTTGACCCTGGACGGGGTCAGCGGTGCCCTTGCACACCGTCAATTCACTGATTTGCTTGAGCATTTGCGCCCAGGCGACTTGATGGTCTTCAACAATACCCGGGTGATTCCGGCGCGGCTGTTTGGCCAGAAAGCTTCCGGCGGCAAGCTGGAAATTCTGGTGGAGCGGGTGCTGGACAGCCATCGTGTGCTGGCCCATGTGCGCTCCAGCAAGTCGCCCAAACCAGGGTCGAGCATCCTGATTGAAGGCGGTGGCGAAGCCCAGATGGTGGCGCGCCATGACGCGTTGTTCGAACTCAAGTTTGCCGAGGAAGTATTGCCGCTGCTGGAGCGTGTCGGCCATATGCCGTTGCCTCCTTATATAGACCGCCCCGACGAAGATTCGGACCGCGAGCGCTATCAGACGGTGTACTCCCAGCGCCTGGGCGCGGTCGCTGCGCCGACTGCCGGGTTGCATTTCGACCAGCCGCTGCTGGATGCGATTGCCGCCAAGGGCGTCGAGACTGCCTATGTGACCCTGCACGTGGGGGCCGGGACGTTTCAGCCGGTGCGTGTGGATAACATCGAAGATCACCATATGCACAGCGAATGGCTGGAAGTCAGCCAGGACGTCGTGGACGCGGTCAACGCGTGCAAGGCGCGCGGTGGGCGAGTGGTCGCAGTGGGCACCACCAGCGTGCGTTCCCTGGAGAGTGCGGCGCGCGATGGCGTGCTCAAGCCGTTCAGTGGTGACACCGATATCTTTATCTACCCAGGCCGGCCATTCCATGTGGTCGATTGCCTGGTCACCAACTTCCATTTGCCCGAATCCACGCTATTGATGCTGGTCTCGGCATTTGCCGGTTACCCCGAGACCATGGCCGCCTACCAGGCCGCCATCGATAACGGGTACCGTTTTTTCAGCTACGGTGATGCGATGTTTATCACCCGTAATCCGGCGCCGCGCGGCCCAGAGGAACAACTATGAGTCGTATGTCGTTTGAATTGTTGGCCACCGACGGCAAGGCCCGTCGCGGTCGCCTGACCTTCCCCCGTGGCACCGTGGAGACCCCGGCGTTCATGCCGGTCGGCACCTACGGCACCGTCAAGGGCATGCTGCCGCGTGACATCGTTGCCACCGGCGCCGAGATCATCCTCGGCAACACCTTCCACCTGTGGCTGCGCCCGGGCACGGAAGTGATCAAGAAGCATGGCGACCTGCACGATTTCATGAAGTGGCAAGGCCCGATCCTCACCGACTCCGGTGGCTTCCAGGTGTTCAGCCTGGGCGCCATGCGCAAGATCAAGGAGGAGGGCGTGACCTTCGCCTCGCCGGTGGACGGTTCCAAGGTGTTCATGGGCCCGGAAGAGTCGATGCAGGTCCAGCGCGACCTGGGCTCCGACATCGTGATGATTTTTGACGAGTGCACGCCGTACCCGGCCGATGAAGACGTGGCGCGCATCTCCATGGAGCTGTCGTTGCGTTGGGCCCAGCGTTCGAAGAATGCCCACGGCGACAACACTGCTGCGCTGTTCGGCATCGTCCAGGGCGGCATGCACGAAAGCCTGCGCAAGCGCTCGCTTGAAGGCCTGGACAAAATCGGTTTCGATGGCCTGGCCATTGGTGGCCTGTCGGTGGGCGAGCCCAAGCACGAGATGATCAAGGTGCTGGACTACCTTCCAGGCCTGATGCCTTCTGACAAACCTCGTTACCTTATGGGCGTTGGCAAACCAGAAGATCTCGTAGAGGGTGTGCGCCGCGGTGTGGACATGTTCGATTGCGTGATGCCAACCCGTAATGCCCGCAATGGGCATCTGTTCATTGATACAGGCGTGCTGAAGATCCGTAACGCGTTCCATCGCCATGATGATTCGCCGCTGGATCCCACCTGTGATTGCTACACCTGCCAGAACTTCTCCCGTGCTTATCTGCACCATCTGGACAAATGCGGGGAAATGCTGGGTAGCATGTTGAATACCATCCACAATTTGCGTCACTACCAAGTCCTGATGGCTGGTTTGCGCGAGGCTATTCAACAGGGTACATTGGCCGCCTTTGTCGATGCCTTCTATGCCAAGCGCGGGCTTCCCGTGCCGCCCTTGGACTGAGTTTCCCGACCCTAAGATTCACTATTTGCAACTGGAGTGCTAAATGAGCTTTTTTATCTCTAACGCTATGGCTGACGCCGCTGCACCGGCCGCTGCCGGTCCTATGGGCGGTGGTTTCGAGTGGATTTTCCTGGTCGGCTTCCTGGTCATCTTCTACCTGATGATCTGGCGTCCACAGGCCAAGCGCGCCAAAGAGCAGAAAAACCTGCTGGGCAGCTTGCAAAAAGGTGACGAAGTGGTGACCACCGGCGGTATCGCTGGCAAGATCACCAAGGTTTCCGACGCTTTCGTAGTCCTGGAAGTCTCCGACACCGTTGAAATGAAGTTCCAGAAAGGCGCCATCGCCGCCACGCTGCCTAAAGGCACGCTCAAAGCGATCTGAGTAACAACTTTTACCAATCGACGGGGCGCGCAAGGCGCCCCGCGTCATAAGCGGGCGGCGTGATGCTGAACAAATACCCTCTGTGGAAATACGTACTGATCCTGGCGGTGCTGGCGATCGGTTTTATTTATTCCGCTCCCAATCTCTATCCTGATGACCCTGCGATCCAGATCACTGGCGCCAGCACTTCGCTGCAGGTCAATCAGGCTGATCTGGACCGCGCGAGCAAAGCGCTCACTGACGCGGGAATCCAGGTCAAGGCGGCAACATTGGCAGCTGATGCGAAGGGCGGCTTGTTGCGCCTGACCAAGCAGGAAGACCAATTGCCGGCCAAGGATGTCGTGCGCAAGGTGATGGGTGATGACTACGTAGTCGCGCTTAACCTGGCACAGACCACGCCAAAATGGCTGCGGAGCATCGGCGCACACCCGATGAAACTGGGCCTGGACTTGTCCGGTGGTGTGCACTTCCTGTTGGAAGTGGACATGGACAAAGCCCTCGACGCACGCATGAAAGTCTACGAAGGCGATGTGAAGAGCCTGCTGCGCAAAGAGCGCCTGCGTTATCGCAGCCTGCCGCAACTCAACGGTGCCATCCAGCTGGGCTTTGCTGACGAGGCTATCCGTGAACAGGCGCGCGCCCTGATTCGCAAGAGCTTCAACGATTTCGACATTGTGCCCGCCGACCTCAATGGTCAGCCGGTGCTGCGTCTGGCGATGACCCCGGCCAAGCTGGCGGAAATCCGTGAATACTCCATCAAGCAGAACTTGACCACGGTCCGTAACCGCGTCAACGAGCTGGGTGTGGCCGAGCCTCTGGTTCAGCGCCAGGGTGCCAACCGCATCGTGGTCGAACTGCCGGGTGTGCAGGATACTGCTGAAGCCAAGCGGATCCTGGGCAAGACTGCCAACCTTGAATTCCGCCTGGCCGCCGAGCCGGGTGCTTCCAAGGCCACCTCCGAGACTTTCGAGTTCCGTGAAGGCAACCGTCCTCCAGCGCAGATCGAGCGTAGCCTGATCATCACGGGCGACCAGGTGACAGACGCCAAGGCCGGTTTCGGTGAGCATGGCACGCCTGAAGTGAACATCCGCCTGGATGGTCATGGTGGCGAACTGATGAGCCGCGCAACCCGCAGCAACGTCGGTCGCAGCATGGCGGTGATCTTCATTGAGCAGCGTCCGGTAACCACTTACGTCAAGCAAATGGTCAATGGCGTCGAAAAAGACGTCGCGGTGCAGACCTTCAAGGAAGAGAAGAAGATCATCAGCCTGGCGACTATCCAGTCGCCGCTGGGTGCTCAGTTCCGCATCACTGGCCTGAACGGCCAAGGCGAATCGTCCGAGTTGGCCCTGCTGCTGCGTGCTGGCGGCCTGGCTGCGCCGATGTACTTCGCTGAAGAACGCACCATCGGTCCAAGCCTGGGTGCCGACAACATCACCAAGGGTGTCGATGCGTCGTTGTGGGGCATGTTGTTCGTGTCCCTGTTCATCATCGCCATCTATCGCTTCTTTGGCGTCATCGCCACCGTCGCGCTGGCGGGCAACATGGTCATGCTGCTGGCCTTGATGTCGCTGCTGGGGGCTACACTGACCCTGCCGGGTATCGCCGGTATCGTACTCACCATGGGTATGGCGGTGGACGCCAACGTGCTGATCTTCTCGCGGATTCGTGAAGAGATCGCGGCGGGCATGAGCGTGCAACGGGCAATCAACGAAGGTTTCGGCCGGGCATTCACGGCAATTCTCGACTCCAACCTGACCACTTTGCTGGTTGGCGGGATTCTCTTTGCCATGGGCACCGGTCCGGTCAAGGGCTTTGCGGTGACCATGTCCCTCGGTATCTTTACCTCGATGTTCACGGCCATCATGGTGACCCGCGCAATGGTCAACCTGATCTTTGGCGGGCGTGACTTCAAGAAGTTGTGGATTTAAGGGGCTGCCATGTTACGTACAATCAACTTCATGGGCGTTCGCAACGTTGCGTTCGGCGTCACTGTGCTCCTTACCGTCCTGGCGTTGTTCAGCTGGTTCCATAAGGGCCTGAACTACGGTCTGGACTTCACCGGCGGTACGCTCATCGAGCTGACCTACGAGAAGCCGGCCGACGTAACCAAGGTGCGCATCCAGCTGAACGAGGCCGGTTATCACGAGGCCATCGTGCAGAGCTTTGGCGCAACCACCGACCTGCTGGTGCGTATGCCTGGCGAAGATCCGCAACTGGGGCACCAGGTGGCGGAGGCCTTGCTCAAGGTCGGCGGCGACAACCCGGCGTCGGTCAAGCGCGTCGAGTTCGTCGGCCCCCAGGTGGGTGAAGAGCTGCGCGACCAGGGCGGCCTCGGCATGCTGATGGCGCTGGCCGGCATCATGATCTACCTGGCCTTCCGCTTTCAGTGGAAGTTCGGGGTTGGTGCCATTGTCTCGCTGATCCACGACGTGATCGTGACCGTGGGTATCCTGGCGTACTTCCAGATCACCTTCGACCTGACAGTATTGGCGGCGGTGCTGGCGATCATTGGTTACTCCCTCAACGACACCATCGTGGTATTCGACCGGGTTCGCGAGAACTTCCGGGTACTGCGCAAGGCGACGTTGATCGAGAACATCAACATCTCCACCACCCAGACCCTGTTGCGCACCATGGCGACGTCGATCTCCACCTTGCTGGCGATTGCCGCATTGATGATCTTCGGTGGCGACAACCTGTGGGGCTTCTCCCTGGCGCTGTTTATCGGCGTACTGGCGGGCACCTACTCGTCGATCTACATCGCCAACGTGGTGCTGATCTGGCTGAACCTCAACAGCGAAGACCTGATTCCTCCTGTTGCGACAGACAAGGAGGTCGACGACCGCCCTTGATGGGTGTTTGTTGATCTGCTGTTACAAAGAAGGCGTGAGTATTGAACTCGCGCCTTTTTTTTTGCTCCAAGGCTGGGTATAGCGCGGACGTTTCAGTCCGCTTGTGATGGTCAGGAGGTTCACGTGAACAAGTCGTTACTGGTTGGTGCGGTATTGGGTGCTGTCGGTGTGACTGCCGGGGGTGCTGTTGCCACCTACAGCCTGGTAAAAAGCGGCCCTGAGTATGCGCAAGTGCTGGCGGTGCAGCCGGTCAAGACCCAGATCAAAACCCCTCGTGAAGTCTGCAAGGACGTCACCGTGACCCGGCAACGTCCGGTGCAGGATCAGCATCAAATCGCCGGTACCGTGGTTGGCGCCCTGGCCGGCGGCCTGCTAGGTAACCAGATTGGCGGCGGTACTGGCAAGAAGATCGCCACCGTAGCCGGCGCAGTGGGCGGCGGTTATGCCGGTAACAAGGTTCAGGAAGGCATGCAGAACCGTGATACCTACACCACCACCCAGACGCGCTGTAACACCGTCAACGACATTAGTGACAAGGTTGTCGGGTATGACGTGCGTTACAACCTGGATGGCAAGGAAGGATCGGTGCGTATGGAGCGTGATCCTGGTAGCCAGATCCCTGTGGATAAAGAGGGTCGCCTGATCCTCGGCCAGAATCAGCAGTAATACCAAGTCTGGCGAAGTTCAAAATGTGGGAGCGGGCTTGCTCGCGAAAGCGGTGGGTCTGTACCGATAAGCTAGCTGGCAGAGCGCTATCGCAGGCAAGCCAGCTCCCACATTGTGCAGTGCCCAAATCGGTAGGAGCTGGTTCCGGCCAAATCCCAGGCATAAAAAAAGCACCCCTCGAGGTGCTTTTTTGTGCTCGCTCGCTTAACGCTTCAGCGAAGCCGGCAGGTGCGGCTGGATCGCCGTCAGTACTGCCTTGAAGCATTTGGTGTTGCCTGCAACCACGTGACCCTTCTCCAGGAAGTCGTGGCCGCCGGTGAAGTCGCTCACCAGGCCGCCGGCTTCTTGAATCAGCAGGGCGCCTGCAGCCATGTCCCACTCGGACAGGCCCGACTCCCAGAACGCATCAAAACGACCAGCGGCCACATAGGCCAGGTCCAGGCTGGCTGCACCGGCGCGGCGGATGCCGGCGGTCTGGCCAACCAGGGCGCGGAACATGCCCAGGTAGTTTTCCAGGTTGTCCATCTGGTCATCACGGAACGGGAAGCCGGTGCCCAGCAGGGCGCCGTCCAGGCTGGTGCGACCGCTGACGCGCAGGCGGCGACCGTTCAGCTGGGCGCCACGGCCACGGCTGGCGGTGAATTCTTCCTGGCGAACCGGGTCAAGTACGACGGCGTGTTCCAGGCGGCCACGGTATTTGCAGGCAATGCTCACGGCAAAGTGCGGGATGCCGCGCAGGAAGTTGGTGGTGCCATCCAGTGGATCGATGATCCACAGGTAGTCTTCGCCTTCGCCGCTGCCTTTGTGCAGGCCGGTTTCTTCGCCGAGGATGCCGTGGGTAGGGTAGGCCTTGCGCAGGGCGTCGATGATTTTCTGTTCGGCGGCGCGATCCACCTCGGATACATAATCCTTGGCGTCTTTTTCGTCGACCTTGATGGTATCCAGGCGCTCGATGGAGCGGAAGATCAATTCACTGGCGCTGCGGGCGGCGCGCAGCGCGATATTCAGCATGGGCTGCATGGATGTGTCACCTAAGGTTGTTAAAGAAAGCCGAGCATTCTAGCAGAAACTTTCTTCAGGTGAAGGACGACGTTCGCTTTCATGGCATAACCTTAGGCTGTTCTGTAAGATTTGCTCCCCTTTCCCGTGTCCGAGAGCGCCTCCCTTGCTGCAAAACATTCGTGTCGTCCTCGTCAATACCAGTCACCCCGGCAATATCGGCGGGGTGGCGCGGGCTATGAAGAACATGGGGCTGACGCGCCTGGTGCTGGTGGAGCCGCGTGTGTTCCCACACCATGAGGCCGACGCTCGCGCCTCCGGCGCCAATGACATCCTGGAAAAAGCCCAGGTCGTCGCCAGCCTGGAAGATGCTCTGGTCGGTTGTAATCTGGTGCTCGGCACCAGCGCCCGCGACCGCCGCATTCCCTGGCCGCTGCTCGATCCTCGCGAATGCGGGGCCAAAGTGGTCGAAGAGGCGGCCGGCGGCGCCGAAATCGCCTTGGTATTTGGTCGTGAAGACTCCGGCCTGACCAATGACGAGCTGCAGCGATGTCATTTTCACGTGCACATCCCATCGGACCCTGAATTCAGTTCTCTGAACCTCGGGGCTGCTGTGCAAGTGTTGAGTTATGAAGTGCGCATGACCTGGTTGGCGGCACAAGGCCAGCCGAGCAAGATGGAGAAGGATGAGGTTGCATCCACCAAAAGTGGCGAGTTGGCCACCATGGATGAGCTGGAGCGGTTCTATGAGCACCTGGAGCAAACCCTGGTGGCCATCGAGTTCCTCGATCCGGAAAAACCACGGCACTTGATGGCGCGCCTGCGCAGGCTTTACGGACGCAGCTCGGTCAGCCGGGCAGAAATGAATATATTGCGTGGCATCCTCACGGAAACCCAGAAAGCGGCCCGTGGCGAGCTTCTTAAGCGGAAGGATTAAAAATGTTCGAGCGTTTGCGAGAAGATATCCAGAGTGTTTTCCACCGTGACCCGGCGGCGCGCAACGCCTTTGAAGTGCTGACCTGCTATCCCGGGATGCATGCGATCTGGATTCACCGTCTGTCCGGTGCCTTGTGGGGTATGGGCTGGAAGTGGCTGGCGCGGCTGGTGTCGAACTTCGGTCGCTGGCTGACCGGGATCGAGATTCATCCGGGGGCCAAGGTGGGTCGTCGCTTCTTTATCGACCATGGCATGGGCATCGTTATTGGTGAAACCGCCGAGATTGGTGACGATGTGACCCTGTACCAGGGCGTGACTCTGGGCGGCACCACCTGGAACAAGGGCAAGCGTCACCCGACCCTTGAAAATGGCGTGGTGGTCGGGGCGGGGGCCAAGGTCCTGGGGCCGTTTACCGTCGGTGCCGGGGCCAAGGTTGGCTCCAATGCCGTAGTCACCAAGGCGGTGCCGCCAGGCGCCACCGTGGTAGGGATTCCCGGGCGGATCATCGTCAAGCCGGAAGTCGGCGATGAGCAGGAGGCCAAGCGCAAGGCCATGGCCGAGAAAATCGGCTTCGATGCCTACGGCGTCAGCGAAGACATGCCGGACCCGGTGGCGCGCGCCATTGGCCAGTTGCTCGACCATCTGCAGGCGGTAGACGGCAAGTTGGACGGCATGTGCGGCGCGCTGAAGGATCTGGGCAGTCCCTACTGTGCGAAGGATCTGCCTGAGTTGCGCGAAGAAGACTTCGCCGAAATAAAGGACGAAGCCGCCACCAAGGCCGGCTGAGTCCTCGCGATCATCGCAAGCCCCCCCCCTGTGGGAGCGGGCTTGCCCGCGAAGGCGGTGTCTCAGTCGCCTAAACGAATGGCTGACCCACCGCCTGCGCGAACAAGCCAGCTCCCACAATTGATCTGCCGCGTGCCTGGCAATGCAGGTTGTCCGCTGCCGCTGTTCGATCCCACCCCGTCCTGCTACAATTCGCGCGCCCTTTTTACGGGTATTCCTGACTAAAGTACTAGGTCTTATAGTTGACTTAAATACTCGGGAATCGCATACTTGCTCCCATTCTGAAGCACCTTGGTACTTGTCCATGAGACTGACTACAAAAGGCCGTTACGCGGTGACCGCCATGCTTGACCTGGCCCTGCACGCGCAAAACGGGCCGGTGTCCCTGGCCGATATCTCCGAGCGCCAAGGCATTTCCCTGTCTTACCTTGAGCAACTGTTCGCCAAGTTGCGCCGCAGTAACCTGGTTTCCAGTGTGCGCGGCCCGGGCGGCGGTTATCAGTTGTCCCGCGACATGCAGGGCATCCAGGTTGCCCAGGTGATCGACGCGGTGAATGAATCCGTCGATGCCACCAAGTGCCAGGGCCTGGGTGATTGCCATGCCGGCGACACCTGCCTGACGCACCACTTGTGGTGTGACCTGAGCCTGCAGATCCATGAGTTTTTGAGTGGTATCAGCTTGGCTGATCTTGTGACTCGCCGTGAGGTGCAGGAAGTAGCCCAGCGTCAGGACCAGCGCCGATGCAACACCAAGGCGCCGCGCCTGGACAAGATTGAAGCGTCCGCCGTCGAGTGACAGCCGCAGAGCTAACGGCACGCCAGCCAGCCTGATTTAGGAGAAAGTCCATGAAATTGCCGATTTACCTTGATTACTCAGCGACCACCCCGGTTGATCCGCGTGTCGCGCAAAAGATGAGCGAGTGCCTGCTGGTTGACGGAAACTTCGGCAACCCGGCCTCTCGCTCCCACGTTTTTGGCTGGAAGGCCGAGGAAGCGGTGGAGAACGCTCGTCGCCAGGTCGCAGACCTGGTCAATGCCGACCCGCGTGAAATCGTCTGGACTTCCGGTGCCACCGAGTCCGACAACCTGGCAATCAAGGGCGCCGCGCATTTCTATGCGACCAAGGGCAAGCACCTGATCACCACCAAGATCGAGCACAAGGCCGTCCTCGACACCATGCGCCAACTGGAGCGTGAAGGTTTCGAGGTTACCTACCTTGAGCCGACCACTGACGGTATCGTCACCCCGGCCATGATCGAAGCCGCGATGCGTGAAGACACCATTCTGGTTTCCGTGATCCACGTAAACAACGAAATCGGCACCATCAACGACATCGCCGCCATTGGCGAGCTGACCCGCTCCAAGGGCGTGTTGCTGCATGTCGATGCTGCCCAGTCCACCGGCAAGGTCGACATCGACCTGTCCAAGCTGAAAGTCGACCTGATGTCGTTCTCGGCCCACAAGACCTACGGCCCCAAAGGCATTGGCGCGCTGTACGTGAGCCGCAAGCCACGTGTGCGCATCGAAGCCACCATGCACGGCGGCGGTCACGAGCGCGGCATGCGTTCGGGCACCCTGGCGACCCACCAGATCGTTGGCATGGGCGAAGCCTTCCGCGTAGCCAAGGAAGACATGGCTGCCGAGAACGTGCGCATCAAGGCCCTCAGCGATCGCTTCTACAAGCAGGTCGAGAACCTTGAAGAGCTGTACATCAACGGCAGCATGACCGCCCGCGTACCGCACAACCTGAATTTGAGCTTCAACTACGTTGAAGGCGAGTCGCTGATCATGGCGCTCAAGGACCTGGCGGTTTCGTCTGGTTCGGCCTGCACCTCGGCCTCCCTTGAGCCGTCCTATGTCCTGCGCGCCCTGGGCCGCAACGACGAGTTGGCGCACAGTTCCATCCGCTTTACGTTCGGCCGTTTCACCACCGAAGAAGAAGTTGACTACGCGGCGCAGAAAGTCTGCGAAGCGGTCACTAAGCTGCGCACCCTGTCGCCGCTGTGGGACATGTTCAAAGACGGTGTCGATATTTCCAAGATCGAGTGGGCGGCACACTAAATATAGAAGCCGCCACCCAAGCTCTGTAGGAACGTGGCGGAAAACGCAGGCGTTTCTACAGGGTTCCAGAGCGGCCCTGATGAGTGAGGATTGAGTACCATGGCTTACAGCGAAAAGGTCATCGACCACTACGAAAACCCGCGCAACGTCGGCAAGATGGACGCGGAAGATCCTGATGTCGGCACCGGCATGGTCGGCGCTCCGGCGTGCGGCGACGTCATGCGCCTGCAGATCAAGGTCAACGAGCAGGGCATCATCGAAGATGCCAAGTTCAAGACCTACGGCTGCGGTTCGGCCATCGCCTCCAGCTCCCTGGCGACCGAGTGGATGAAAGGCAAGACTCTGGATGAAGCAGAGACCATCAAGAACACTCAGCTGGCCGAAGAACTGGCCCTGCCGCCAGTGAAAATTCACTGCTCGGTACTCGCCGAAGACGCCATCAAGGCGGCCGTTCGCGACTACAAGCAGAAGAAAGGCTTGATCTAAGCATTTGGCGACGAGTAAGGAGTCAACGATGGCTATCAGCATGACAGAAGCGGCTGCGCGGCACGTGCGACGCTCCCTGGATGGGCGCGGTAAAGGTGAGGGGATTCGTCTGGGTGTGCGCACCACGGGCTGTTCCGGCCTTGCCTATGTGCTGGAGTTCGTCGACGAGGTGGTTGCGGAAGACCAGGTGTTCGAAAGTCACGGCGAGAAAGTGATCATCGACCCTAAAAGCCTGACCTACCTGGACGGCACCGAGCTCGATTTCGTCAAGGAAGGGTTGAACGAAGGCTTCAAGTTCAACAACCCCAACGTGCGCGGTGAATGTGGCTGCGGCGAAAGCTTCAACATCTGAGGCTATTTGTGGGTACTCCTTGTCATTTCGCTTTATTCGAGCTGCAGCCGAGTTTTCGCCTGGACCTCGAACAGCTTGCCACGCGCTACCGTGAATTGGCGCGTGGGGTGCATCCGGACCGCTTTGCCGACGCTTCCGAGCGTGAGCAACGCCTGGCGCTGGAGCAGTCAGCCAGCCTCAACGAAGCCTATCAGACGCTCAAAAGCCCTCCCAAGCGCGCGCGTTACCTGCTCGCCATGGGCGGTCGCGAGTTGCCGCTGGAAGTTACGGTCCATGACCCTGATTTCCTGATGCAGCAGATGCAATGGCGCGAGGAGCTCGAAGACTTGCAGGACGAGGCCGATCTGGCTGGCGTCGCGGTCTTCAAGCGCCGTCTGAAAGTGGCCCAGGATGAGCTCAACGAAAGCTTCGCAGCTTGTTGGGATGATGCAGCGCAGCGTGAACAGGCCGAACGCCTGATGCGGCGCATGCAGTTCCTCGACAAGCTCACTTACGAAGTGCGCCAGTTAGAAGAGCGCCTCGACGATTAACCCAGTGCTGCACAGATTGCACGCCTGATAGACAGATAAGACCTGATTACCATGGCTCTACTGCAGATCGCCGAACCCGGCCAAAGTCCTCAACCGCACCAGCGTCGCCTGGCGGTTGGCATCGACTTGGGTACTACCAATTCACTGGTCGCCGCACTGCGCAGCGGTCTCTCCGAGCCGCTGCCCGATGCTGATGGTCAGGTGATCCTGCCGTCCGCCGTGCGCTATCACGCTGACCGCACCGAAGTGGGCGAGTCGGCCAGGCTCGCGGCCTCTACCGATCCGTTGAACACGGTGTTGTCGGTCAAGCGCTTGATGGGTCGTGGGTTGTCCGACGTCAAGCAATTGGGCGATCAACTGCCGTACCGCTTTGTCGGCGGTGAATCCCATATGCCGTTTATCGACACCATCCAAGGCCCGAAAAGCCCGGTGGAAGTGTCGGCCGATATCCTCAAGGTCCTGCGCCAGCGCGCCGAAACCACCTTGGGCGGCGAGCTGGTAGGGGCGGTGATCACCGTTCCGGCATATTTCGATGATGCCCAGCGCCAAGCCACCAAGGATGCGGCGAAACTGGCCGGCCTCAACGTCTTGCGCCTGCTCAACGAGCCAACCGCTGCTGCCGTGGCCTATGGCCTGGACCAGCATGCCGAAGGCCTGGTCGCGATTTACGACCTGGGTGGCGGTACTTTTGATATTTCCATCCTGCGCCTGACTGGCGGTGTTTTCGAAGTCCTGGCTACCGGTGGCGACAGTGCCCTGGGGGGTGACGACTTCGACCACGCCATCGCCGGTTGGATCATCACCAGCGCCGGCTTGTCCGCCGACCTCGATCCGGGCGCCCAGCGCAATCTGCTGCAAACGGCCTGCGCGGCCAAAGAAGCCCTGACTGACGCTGCATCTGTTGAGGTTTCCTACGGCTCATGGTCGGCTCAACTGACCCGTGAAGCCTTCGATGCGCTGATCGAGCCGATGGTTGCCCGTAGTCTGAAAGCCTGCCGTCGCGCCGTGCGTGACTCCGGTATCGAGCTGGAAGAAGTTGGCGCAGTGGTCATGGTTGGCGGTTCGACCCGTGTGCCACGGGTTCGCGAAGCCGTGGCCGAAGCCTTTGGTCGTCAGCCGCTGACCGAAATCGATCCGGATCAAGTGGTGGCCATTGGTGCTGCGATCCAGGCCGATACCTTGGCTGGCAACAAGCGAGAGGGTGGCGAACTGCTTCTGCTCGACGTAATTCCGTTGTCCCTGGGCCTGGAAACCATGGGTGGCTTGATGGAGAAGGTGATTCCACGCAACACCACCATTCCTGTCGCCCGCGCCCAGGACTTCACCACGTATAAAGATGGCCAGACGGCCATGATGATTCATGTGCTGCAAGGCGAGCGTGAGCTGATCAGCGACTGCCGCTCCCTGGCACGCTTTGAATTGCGCGGCATCCCGGCGATGGTCGCGGGTGCAGCGAAGATTCGCGTGACCTTCCAGGTCGACGCCGATGGCCTGCTCAGTGTGGCCGCGCGTGAGTTGGGCTCGGGCGTTGAAGCCAGTATCCAGGTCAAGCCGTCCTACGGCCTGACCGACGGCGAAATCGCCAAGATGCTCAAGGATTCGTTCCAGTATGCCGGTGATGACAAGGTCGCCCGTGTACTGCGTGAACAGCAAGTCGATGCCCAGCGCCTTCTCGAGGCTGTGCAGGGCGCCCTTGAGGCCGACGGCGAGCGCCTTCTGGATGCTGAAGAACGCCTGGTCATCGACCTGCAGATGCAGGAACTGGCCGAATTGATGAAAGGCACCGATGGTTATGCCATCGAACAACAGACCAAGCGCCTTTCACAAGTAACCGATGCCTTTGCCGCCCGTCGTATGAACCAGACGGTGAAAGCCGCCCTGGCGGGACGCAACCTGAATGAAATTGAGGAATAACTGATGCCGCAGGTCATTTTTCTGCCACACGCCGAGCATTGCCCGGACGGTATGGTCGTGGAGGCTGAGACCGGCAAGTCCCTTCTCGAAGTCGCCCATGACAACCACATCGAGATTGAGAGTGCCTGTGGTGGCGTCAATGCCTGCACCACCTGTCACTGCATTATCCGCGAAGGTTTCAATAGCCTCGAAGAGGCCGATGAGCTGGAAGAGGACTATCTTGATAGGGCATGGGGCCTGGAACCGACTTCGCGCCTGAGCTGTCAGGCAAAGGTGGGGACTGAAGACCTCACCGTCGAAATTCCGAAGTATTCCCTCAACCATGCGGCCGAAGCGCCGCACTGACTGGTAGTGCTGTCATGAATTATGGCTGGAATGATGTACAGCGCATTGCTGAAGAGTTGGCTGAAACCAAGCCGGATATTGATCCGCTGAAGGTCAACTTTGTCGACCTGCAGCGCTGGATCATGGAGCTTCCTGATTTCGACAACACCTCCGGTCGCTGCGGCGAGAAGGTGTTGGAAGCAGTTCAGGCGCTCTGGATAGAAGAAATAGACTGATCATCCCCGCAGGTTAGGCAATACCCAAGAACCCGCGTATAATTCGCGGGTTTAATTTTTCGCAAATTACCGTTTCTGGAGTTACACCATGGCTGTTCAACGTACTTTCTCCATCATCAAGCCTGACGCTGTTGCAAAAAACGTCATCGGCGAGATCACCACTCGTTTCGAAAAAGCCGGCCTGAAGGTTGTAGCTTCGAAACTCAAGCAACTGTCCAAGGCTGAAGCTGAAGGCTTCTACGCTGAGCACAGCGCTCGTGGTTTCTTCGGCGACCTGGTTGCCTTCATGATCTCCGGTCCTGTTGTTGTACAGGTTCTGGAAGGCGAAAACGCTATCGCTCTGAACCGTGAGCTGATGGGCGCTACCAACCCTAAAGAAGCTGCTGCCGGCACCATCCGTGCTGACTTCGCTGACTCCATCGACGCCAACGCTGTACACGGTTCGGACTCCGAAGCCGCTGCTGCTCGCGAAATTTCGTACTTCTTCGCAGCTACTGAAGTAACCACTCGCTAAGCATTGGCTTAAGAGTGAAGGTGAATCCATGACTACATCGACTGTAAAAACCAACCTGCTGGGGCTGACTCAACAGGAAATGGAAAAATTCTTCGACTCAATCGGGGAGAAGCGTTTCCGTGCCGGTCAGGTAATGAAGTGGATTCACCACTTTGGCGTCGACGATTTCGACGCCATGACGAACGTCAGCAAGGCCCTGCGCGACAAGCTCAAGGCTATTGCCGAGGTCCGTGGTCCCGAGGTTGTCAGCGAGGACATCTCCAGCGACGGCACCCGTAAGTGGGTGGTGCGCGTGGCGTCCGGCAGTTGCGTCGAGACCGTCTACATTCCCCAGGGCAAGCGCGGCACTTTGTGCGTTTCGTCCCAGGCAGGCTGTGCCCTGGACTGCAGTTTCTGCTCCACCGGCAAGCAAGGCTTCAATAGCAACCTCACCGCCGCCGAAGTCATCGGCCAGGTGTGGATTGCCAACAAATCCTTTGGCAGCGTCCCGGCAACCGTCGACCGTGCCATCACCAACGTGGTGATGATGGGCATGGGTGAGCCGCTGCTGAACTTCGACAACGTGATTGCGGCCATGCATTTGATGATGGACGACCTGGGCTACGGCATCTCCAAGCGCCGTGTGACCCTGTCGACCTCCGGCGTGGTCCCGATGATCGATGAGCTGGCCAAGCACATCGACGTCTCCCTGGCGTTGTCGCTGCACGCACCCAATGACGCATTGCGTAACCAATTGGTGCCGATCAACAAGAAGTATCCGCTTAAGATGCTGCTCGAGTCTTGCCAGCGTTATATGGCGACCTTGGGTGAGAAGCGCGTGCTGACCATTGAGTACACCATGCTCAAGGACATCAACGACAAGGTCGAACACGCGGTCGAGATGATCGAGTTGCTCAAGAACACCCCGTGCAAGATCAACCTGATCCCGTTCAACCCGTTTCCCCATTCTGGCTACGAGCGGCCGAGCAACAACGCCATCCGCCGTTTCCAGGATCAACTGCACCAGGCAGGCTACAACGTGACTGTGCGCACCACCCGTGGTGAAGACATCGACGCCGCCTGTGGCCAATTGGTCGGACAGGTGCTGGACCGCACCCGTCGCAGCGAGCGTTATATCGCCGTGCGTGAACTGAACGCCGCCGACGATTTGCCGCAAATTGCTGTGAATCGAATCTGAGAGAGGATCTCTATGCCCTTGCGCCTTGCGCTGCTTTTGCTTGTTGCCAGCCTCTCGGTTGGCTGTGTTTCATCGGGCTCTGACAGCCCGTTGCAAACCGGCAAGGGCCGTGACGAAGCGCGTGCTGCCTATGTGCAGTTGGGGCTGGGTTACCTGCGCCAGGGGTTGAGCGAGCAGGCCAAGGTGCCGCTGCAAAAGGCCCTGGCCCTCGACAACCAGGATGCCGACGCCAATGCGGCGCTGGCCCTGGTATTCCAGGCCCAGGCCGAGCCCGAGTTGGCCGACCAGTATTACCAGAAGGCTCTGGCGGTTCGCCCCCATGATCCGCGCCTGCTCAATAACTACGGCAGCTTCCTGTTCCAGCAGGAACGTTATGAACAAGCATCCGGTTATTTCCAGCAGGCAGCCACTGATACCCTATATCCTGAACGTTCGCGGGTTTTCGAGAACCTTGGGGTGACGTCTGTGCGCCTTGGCCAGCGGGAAAACGCCCGCCAGCAGCTGGAAAAAGCCCTGCACCTGAACCAACGCCAGCCACGGGCCTTGCTTGAAATGGCCCAGTTGTCGTTTGAAGACAGGCATTATGTGCCGGCACGTGACTATTACGAGCGTTTTAGCCTGCTCAGTGGGCAAAATGCACGTAGTCTATTGCTCGGTGTGCGCCTGGCCACGGTTCATGAAGAACGCGACAAGGCCGCACGTTTTGGCCAGCAACTAGAACGACTCTATCCCGGTACGCCGGAATATCAGCAATACCTGTCGGAGCAATGATGAAAGCCGCGCACCCGGAAGTTGTAGCCGCTAATCGCGTTAACCCAGGCGAGACCTTGCGTCAGGCCCGCGAAAGCAATGGTTGGTCACTGGAAGAAGTGGCCCTCAAGCTCAATTTGACCACCACTTCCCTGGGCAACCTGGAAAACGGCGCGTTCGACAAACTGCCCGGGCATACCTTCGCCCGCGGTTATATCCGTGCCTACGCCAAGCTGTTGGGCACCGACCAGGCCATCCTGGTCCAGCAATTCGACCAGTTCACCGGTACCGACTCCCAGGGCAGCAACGTGCACGGTCTCGGTCGTATTGAAGAGCCGGTGCGCGTTTCCCACACTATTTTGCGAATTGTCAGCCTGTTGCTGCTGATTGCAGTGATCGGTGGTGGCTTTATCTGGTGGCAGGATCAGACCTCGCTGCGCAGCAAGGACCTGGTCAGCAACGCCCTGGAGCATGTCGAAGTCGAAAGCGCCGACGGCACCACCCAGATCCACCCCCTGGACGAGCCGGAAGACCAGGCTGTGGCCCAGGGCGAGGCCGCAGCTGGAACCAACCTTGACCTGCAAGCGGCTCAACCGCCCGTCGATGCCGGCACTGAATCGGCTCCGGCCGCCGTTGCGCCGGCTCCATCCGTGCCGGCAACCCCGGCCCCGGCCACTGCGGCCCAGGCGCCCGCCGCTCCGGCCCCGACCCCGGTCGCGCCAACGGTAGCCGCCCCTGTCGCCCAGGCGCCTGCCAGTGTGGCCGGCGATGGCCGTCTCCAGATTACCTACGTCGCTGACTGCTGGACACAAGTCACCGATGGCAATGGCAAGGTCCTGTTCAGTGCTTTGAAGCGTAAGGGAGATACGCTTGATCAGGTCGGCAAGCCTCCTTTGACGCTGCGTCTGGGCTTTGCCCGTGGTGCGCAAGTGGCCTACAACGGCCAGCCTGTGGACGTGGCGCCGTTCACCAGTGGCGAGACCGCTCGCCTGAAGTTGGGACAATAGTCATGCACGGCGAATCTCCAATCAAACGTCGCGTATCGCGCAAGATCTGGGTTGGCTCCGTGCCGGTGGGTGGCGATGCCCCCATCGCCGTACAGAGCATGACCAACAGCGACACCAATGATGTGGCGGCCACCGTGGCCCAGATCAACCGCCTGGAGGCTGCGGGCGTCGATATCGTGCGGGTTTCCGTGCCGGATATGGACGCCGCCGAAGCTTTCGGCCGCATCAAGCAACTGGTCAAGGTGCCGTTGGTCGCCGATATTCACTTCGACTACAAGATCGCTCTGCGCGTAGCCGAACTGGGCGTCGACTGTCTGCGGATCAACCCGGGCAACATCGGCCGCGAAGACCGAGTGCGTGCCGTGGTCGACGCTGCCCGCGATCGCGGGATCCCGATCCGTATCGGCGTCAACGCCGGTTCCCTGGAAAAAGACCTGCAAAAGAAATATGGCGAGCCTACTCCGGCAGCGCTGGTCGAGTCCGCACTGCGCCATGTCGAGCACCTTGAACGCCTGAATTTCCAGGACTTCAAGGTCAGCGTAAAGGCTTCCGACGTGTTCATGGCCGTAGAAGCCTACCGCCTGTTGGCCAAGGAAATCGTGCAGCCGTTGCACCTGGGCATCACTGAAGCCGGCGGTTTGCGTTCAGGCACAGTGAAATCTGCAGTAGGTCTCGGTATGCTGCTGGCCGACGGGATTGGCGATACCATTCGCATCTCCCTGGCGGCGGACCCGGTAGAGGAAGTGAAAGTCGGCTACGACATTCTCAAATCCCTGCATCTACGCTCCCGTGGCATCAATTTTATTGCCTGCCCGAGCTGCTCGCGGCAGAACTTCGACGTGGTGAAAACCATGAACGAGTTGGAAGTACGCCTGGAAGACCTGCTGGTGCCGCTGGATGTCGCGGTCATCGGTTGTGTGGTCAACGGGCCAGGTGAGGCCAAAGAGGCACATGTGGGCCTGACCGGCGGTACCCCGAACCTGATTTACATCGACGGCAAGCCGTCGCAGAAATTGACGAATGACAATCTGGTGGATCAGCTCGAAAAGCTGATCCGCGACAAAGCGGCCGAGAAGGTCGCCGCAGACGCAGCGCTGATCGCTCGCGGCTGATTGAACGAATTTAAGGATTTGATGTGAGCAAGTCTCTGCAAGCCATCCGTGGCATGAACGACATCCTGCCCGAACAGACGCCCCTGTGGCGCTATTTCGAGAGCACGGTCGCGCGCCTGCTGGATAACTACGGTTACAAGCAGATCCGCATGCCAATCGTCGAGTTCACCGAGCTGTTCAAACGCTCCATCGGTGAAGTGACCGACATCGTCGAAAAAGAGATGTACACCTTCGAAGACCGCAACGGCGACTCCCTGACCCTGCGTCCGGAAGGTACCGCTGCGTGCGTGCGCGCCGTGCTCGAACATGGCATCACCGGTGGTGGGCAGACTCAGAAGCTGTGGTACATCGGCCCGATGTTCCGGCACGAACGCCCGCAAAAAGGCCGTTATCGCCAGTTTCACCAGATCGGTTGCGAAGTCTTCAACCTCGATGGCCCGGATATCGATGCCGAGCTGATCGTGCTGACCTGGCGTCTGTGGGGCCAGTTGAGCATTCGCGACGCGGTCAAGCTCGAACTCAACAGCCTGGGCACCAGCGAATCCCGTGGCCGCTACCGCGAAGCCCTGGTCGAGTACCTGTCGGCCCACCTGGACAAGCTCGATGAAGACAGCCAGCGTCGCCTGAAGACCAACCCGTTGCGCGTCCTCGATACCAAGAACGCCGACACCCAGGCCGTGCTGGTCGACGCGCCGAAAATGGCCGACTACCTGGACGATGAATCCCGCACGCATTTCGAGGGCCTCAAGGCTCGCCTGGATGCGGCCGGTATTCCCTACGTGATCAACCCCAAGTTGGTGCGCGGCCTCGATTACTACAGCAAGACCGTGTTCGAGTGGGTCACCGACAAGCTCGGCGCCCAGGGCACCGTGTGTGCCGGTGGTCGCTACGACGGCCTGGTCGAGCAGATGGGCGGCAAGCCGACCACGGGCGTGGGCTTTGCCATGGGCATCGAGCGGCTGATCCTGCTGCTGGAAACCCTGGAGCAGATCCCCGAAGAAATTTCCCGTCAGGTGGACGTGTACCTGTGCGCCTTTGGCGAGGCGGCCGAACTGGCTGGCCTGGCCTTGAGCGAACAGTTGCGCGACCAACTGCCGAGCCTGCGCCTGCAGGTCAATGCCGGCGCTGGCAGCTTCAAGAGCCAATTCAAGAAAGCCGACAAGAGTGGCGCGTTGTACGCGCTGATCCTGGGCGACGATGAACTGGCCCAGCAAGTAGTAAGTGTCAAACCCCTGCGTGGCCAGGGCGAACAACAAAGCATTGCCTTTGATGCGCTTGCCGCGCACTTGGCCACCTGCATCGTGCAGGGTTGAAGCTGTCAAACAGCCGAATTTAGCGATTAAGGAGTATTGGGGTGTCGAGTACTGAAGATGATCAGCTGGCCGAGTTCAAAGACTGGTGGCAGCGTAACGGCAAACCCCTGGTAACTGGCGGCCTGTTGGCGCTGGTGGTGGTGTTCGGTTGGCAGGCGTTCCAGAAGTATCAGAGCAATCAGTCGCAAGGCGCCTCGATGCTCTATCAGCAACTGCTGGAAACCACGCTGACCCCTACTGGCAAGCCTGATCCTGCCCAAGTGGCGGACCTGGCCGGCAAGCTGAAAAACGAATTTGGCGGTAGCACCTACGCCCAATACGGCAGCCTGTTCGTCGCGAAAGTCGCGGTCGATACCGGCAAGCTGGATGACGCAGCCTCCGAACTCAAAGCCATCGCCGACAAGCCGAGCAACCCGACCCTGGGTGAAATCGCACGTCAGCGCCTGGCCCAGGTCCTGGCTGCACAGAACAAGGCCGACGAAGCACTGAAACTGCTCGACGGCGATGCTGACAAGGCATTTGTAGCCACTCGCGAAGAGCTCAAGGGGGACCTGCTGGTCCAATTGGGTCGTACCGACGAAGCCAATGCTGCGTACCAAAAAGCCAAGGCTGCGCTGTCTGATGAAGCAGCGGTCGGTGGCTTACAAATCAAGCTGGACGACTTGGCCAAAGGGGATGCGTGACGTGATCCGTTGGAAACATGCAGCATTGCTGGCTCTGGCCGTTTTGGCCGCGGGTTGCAGCAGCAACAGCAAAAAAGAACTGCCTCCGGCCGAGCTGACCAGCTTCAAGGAAGAAGTGGTCCTGCAAAAGCAGTGGAGCCGCTCCATCGGTGACGGCCAGGGTGATACCTACAACATGTTGGTACCGGCAATCGACGGTGACAACATTGTGGCCGCTGACGTGAATGGTGTCGTGATCTCCATGGACCGCATGAACGGCGACGTCAAGTGGAAGAAAGATCTCGAACTGCCGGTTTCCGGCGCCGTTGGCGTGGGTTACGGCATGGTGATGATCGGCACGCTGAAAGGCGAAGTCGTTGCCCTGGATTCGAGCACCGGTGAAGAGAAATGGCGCGCTCGCGTGACCAGTGAAGTGCTCGCACCGCCTGCCACCAATGGCGATATCGTCGTGGTGCAAACCCAGGATGACCGTGTCATCGGCCTTGACGCCAACACCGGTGAGCAGCGCTGGCTGTACGACAGCACCCCTGCGGTGCTGACATTGCGCGGTACCAGTGGTCCGGTTGTGACCAATAACCTGGCGCTGGCAGGTCTTTCGACCGGTAAAGTGGTCGCCCTGGATACCCAGAACGGCGTGCCGGCCTGGGAATCGCGGGTCGCCATTCCGCAAGGTCGCTCCGAGTTGGACCGTGTCGTGGACATCGACGGTGGCTTGCTGCTGTCGGGTGAAACCCTGTACGTCGCCACTTACCAGGGCCGCGTTGCGGCGCTGGACCTGCAAAGCGGCCGTGTTCTCTGGCAGCGTGATGCCTCCAGCTACGCCGGTGTCGCCCAAGGGTTTGGCAGCGTCTACGTGAGCCTGGCATCCGGTACCGTTGAAAGCGTCGACGAGCGTTCCACCACAGCCCTGTGGAGCAACGACTCGCTGGCTCGCCGTCAACTGTCGGCGCCGGAAGTGTTCTCCAGCTATGTAGCGGTAGGCGACCTGGAAGGTTACCTGCACCTGCTGAGCCAGGTGGACGGGCGCTTTGTCGGCCGTGAACGTATCGACAGCGACGGCCTGCGTGCGCGTCCGCTGGTGGTAGGCAACATGCTTTATGTGTTTGGTAACAGCGGCAAGCTGGAAGCCCTGACCATCAAGTAAGAACTATGCTTGGGGTAACCCCCAGGCGGCCCTACTTCAATACCTGTTGCTGTAGGAGCGAGCTTGCTCGCGAAGGACGTCAACGATAACGCGGGTTTTCTGGATAAACGCGTCGTCCTCGGGTTTTTCGCGAGCAAGCTCGCTCCTACAGTAGCGGGGGCAGAGCAGGGCATGTGGCATTTCAAATGCCGCCCCGAGCACCAGCCGCTGCCTTGCAGCGGCTTTTGTATTTTCTGAAATAACGCAGTGGAGAGCCGCATGGTTCCCGTAATCGCCCTGGTGGGCCGACCTAACGTCGGCAAGTCCACCTTGTTCAACCGCCTGACCAGGACTCGCGACGCCATCGTCGGCGACTTGTCCGGTCTGACCCGTGATCGCCAATACGGTGAGGCAAAGTGGCAAGGGCGCTCCTACATTATTGTCGACACCGGTGGTATCTCCGGTGACGAGCATGGCATGGACGAAAAGATGGCCGAGCAGTCGCTGCTGGCCATTGAAGAAGCCGATGTCGTGTTGTTCCTGGTGGATGCCCGTGCGGGCTACACCGCTGCCGACCAGATGATCGGCGAGCACCTGCGCAAGCGCAACAAGCGTTCCTATCTGATCGCCAACAAGATCGACAACATCGATCCTGAGGCGGCCCGCGCCGAATTCAGCCCGATGGGCCTGGGTGACGCGATCCCGGTCGCCGGTGCCCATGGTCGCGGCATCACCCAGATGCTGGAAATCGCCCTGCGCGACTTCCCCAAGGATGACGCCGACGAAGTTGAAGGCGAAGAAGAGCTCGTTGCCGAAGGTGAGGAAGCCAAGCGCATTCCTGGCCCAAGCGAAAAAGACGGCATCAAGATCGCCATCATTGGCCGTCCGAACGTCGGCAAGTCGACCCTGGTCAACCGCATGCTCGGTGAAGACCGGGTAATCGTCTATGACCAGCCCGGCACCACCCGTGACAGCATCTACATCCCGTTCGAGCGCAACGACGAGAAGTACACGCTGATCGACACCGCCGGTGTGCGCAAGCGCGGCAAGATCCACGAGGAAGTCGAAAAGTTCTCGGTGGTGAAAACCCTGCAGGCGATCAAAGACGCCAACGTGGTGATCTTCGTCATGGACGCCCGCGAAGGCGTGGTCGACCACGACCTCAACCTGCTGGGCTTTGCCCTGGAGGCCGGTCGGGCATTGGTGATCGCGATCAACAAATGGGACGGCATGACCCCGAGCGAGCGTGACTTCGTCAAGGTCGAGCTGCAACGCCGGTTGTTCTTCGTCGACTTCGCCGACATCCACTTTATCTCGGCGCTGCACGGCACCGGCGTGGGCAACCTCTACGCCTCGGTACAGAACTCGTTCAAGTCTGCGGTCACCCGCTGGCCGACCAACCGCCTGACCCAGATACTTGAGGATGCAGTTGGCGAGCACGCGCCGCCGATGGTCAACAACCGCCGGATCAAGCTGCGTTACGCCCACTTGGGTGGTGCCAACCCGCCGATTATCGTGATCCACGGTAACCAGATCGAGAAGGTGCCTAAGTCCTACGTGCGCTACCTGGAAAACACCTACCGTCGTGTCTTGAAGCTGGTCGGTACGCCGATCCGCATCGAGTTCAAAGGTGGCGAGAACCCGTACGAAGGCAACAAGAACAGCCTGACTGACCGCCAAGTGAACAAGAAACGTCGCTTGATGAGCCACAACAAGAAGGCTGACAAAAAGCGTAAAGACCGCCGCTGACTGTGGGGCTGGCTTGTGTGTGCGGGCTTGCCCGCGATAGCGATAGATCAGACACCAACTTGCTGACTGACCCACCGCTACCCAGGCAAGCCAGTACCTATACCAGTTAGGCGTTACCCAAAAAGGGCTCTGAACGAGCCCTTTTTTGTGCCCCACGATTGACCCCTCGGCGCTTGCAGCTTACAACTTGTAACTCACCGTCAGGGGCCCACCGAATGATCACCAGCAAGCTGCCAAACGTCGGCACCACCATCTTCACCACCATGTCGCAACTCGCTGCGCAAACCGGCGCGCTGAACCTGTCCCAGGGCTTCCCCGATTTCAACGGCCCCCAGGCCTTGCTCGACGCGGTGGGCAAACATGTTGCCAACGGTCATAACCAATACGCGCCAATGACCGGTCTACCGGCCCTGCGCCAGCAAGTGGCGGCCAAGGTCGCCCGCAGCTACGGCGTGCAGGTTGATCCCGACAGCGAGGTGACCATCACCCCCGGCGCCACCCAGGCGATCTTCTGTGCGATCCAGGCGGTGATCCGCAGCGGTGATGAAGTCATCGTCTTCGCCCCGTGCTACGACAGCTACGAGCCCTCTGTGGAGTTGGCCGGCGGTCGTTGTGTGCATGTGCCATTGGGGCTGGCGGACTTCAGCCTGGATTTCGAGCAGATCAAGGCCGCGCTATCACCGCGCACGCGCATGATCATCCTCAACACCCCGCACAACCCCAGCGGTGCCCTGATCAGCCGTGCCGAGCTGGACCAGTTGGCCGAGCTGATCCGTGACCGCGATATCTATCTGGTCAGCGATGAGGTCTACGAACACCTGGTATTCGATGGCGTGCCCCACGTCAGCGTCCTGGCCCACGAGGAGCTGTATCAGCGTGCGTTCGTGGTCAGCTCTTTTGGCAAGACCTACCACGTCACCGGCTGGAAAACCGGTTACGTGGTTGCGCCTGCGGCCTTGAGCGCCGAACTGCGCAAGGTGCATCAATACGTCAGCTTCTGCGGCGTGACGCCGTTGCAGTTCGCCCTGGCCGACTTTATGGCCGAGCACCCTGAACACGTCGAGGAGCTACCGGCTTTTTACCAGGCCAAGCGTGACCTGTTCTGCGATCTGCTGGCCCCCTCGCGTTTCAGTTTCACGCGGGTGGCCGGTACTTACTTTCAACTGGTGGATTACTCACAGATTCGCCCGGACCTGGATGACGTGGCCATGTCGCTGTGGATGACCCGCGAACATGGCGTGGCGACGATTCCGGTCTCGGTGTTCTACCAGACCCCACCCCAAGGCCAGCGCCTGGTGCGCCTGTGCTTTGCCAAACGCGAGGAGACGCTGCGCCAAGCAGCCGAGAAACTATGCGTGATCTGAGTGCGTTACCCGATCTGAACATCGCCCTGGTTCAGACCACCCTGGCCTGGCATGACCGCCAGGCCAACCTGGAGCATTTCGAGTTGCTGCTGGAGCAAGCCAGGGGCGCCGACTTGATCGTGCTGCCGGAAATGTTCACCACCGGTTTTTCCATGGAGTCCGAAGCCCTGGCCGAAGCCGAAAACGGCCCGACCCATGAGTGGCTCAAGGTCCAGGCGCAGCAGTACAACTCGGTCATTACCGGCAGCGTGATTATCCAGGCCGCCGATGGCAGTCACCGCAACCGCCTGTTATGGGCGCGACCCGATGGCGAGGTGTTGCACTACGACAAGCGGCACCTGTTTCGCATGGCGGGTGAGCACAATCACTACACCCCGGGCGAGCGCCAGGTGCAGTTCGAGCTCAAGGGCTGGCGGATTCGCCCGCTGATCTGCTACGACCTGCGCTTCCCGGTGTGGAGTCGTGATGCCCAGGATACGGACCTGTTGTTGTACACCGCCAATTGGCCGGGGGCACGGCGCCAGCACTGGAACCGCCTGTTGCCGGCGCGGGCCATCGAGAACTTGTGCTATGTGGCGGCGGTAAACCGGGTGGGGACGGACGGCAAGGGGTTTGCTTACACGGGGGACAGCCAAGTCCTCGACTTCCAGGGCGAAAGCCTGTTGAGCGCAGGGGAGGCGGACGGGGTGTTCCAGGTCTGCCTGGAGGCGGCGCAATTGGCTGAATATCGCCAGAGGTTTCCGGCGAACCTGGATGCCGATAGCTTTCAGTTTGTCTGATAAATCTTTGGTGTCTGGGGGATAGCTATCGCGGGCAAGCCCGCTCCCACAGGGAAATGCATTCCAAATGTGGGAGCGGGCTTGCCCGCGATAGGGCCATCAGCACCACGCCAGCCCCCAAAGTAAAAAGGCCCCTGGATTCGCATCCAGGGGCCTTTGGCTTTTCAGCGGTCAGTTACGCCGCTTTCGCTTCCAGCTGGCTCAACGAGCGGTTCAGCGCGCTGAACACCGCCTTGAAGCTGGCCGTAGTGATGTTTTCATCAATCCCCACGCCATGCACCGGACGCTCGCCGTTCACGCGCAGTTCGATGTAAGCCGCAGCCTTGGCGTTAGTACCTGCGCCGATCGCGTGCTCGTTGTAGTCCATGATCTCGACACCAATCGGCAGGCCGGCCACCAACGCTTCCAGCGCGCCGTTGCCTTTGCCGTGCCAGCGCAGGTTGGTTTCACCCTGGCCCTTGCCGGAGACTTCAACTTCTACCGAGCTGTTGCCGTTTTCTTCCTGCAAGCGGTGGCTGACCAGCGCGTACGGGGTGTTGGCTTGCAGGTATTCACGCTGCAGCAACGCATGGATCTGCGAGGCGGTCATCTCCAGGCCCACGCGGTCGGTTTCGGCCTGGACTACCTGGCTGAACTCGATCTGCATGCGGCGTGGCAAGCTGATGCCGTATTCCTGTTCCAGCAGGTAAGCGATACCGCCCTTGCCCGACTGGCTGTTGACGCGGATCACCGCTTCGTAGCTGCGGCCAATATCGGCCGGGTCGATTGGCAAGTACGGCACTTCCCACAAGGCATCCGGTTTCTGCTGGGCGAAGCCTTTGCGGATTGCATCCTGGTGCGAGCCGGAGAACGCGGTGTGGACCAGATCGCCCACATACGGGTGACGTGGGTGCACCGGGATCTGGTTGCACTCCTCGACCACTTTGCGCACGCCGTCGATATCGGAGAAGTCCAACTCAGGGTTTACGCCCTGGGTGTAGAGGTTCAAGGCGACGGTGACGAGGTCGACGTTACCAGTACGCTCGCCGTTGCCGAACAGGCAACCTTCGACACGGTCGGCACCCGCCATCAGGCCCAGCTCGGTGGCGGCGACGCCAGTGCCACGGTCGTTGTGGGTGTGCAGGCTGATGATCACGCTGTCACGACGGTTGATATGGCGACCGAACCACTCGATCTGGTCGGCATAGATGTTCGGCGTGGCGCATTCCACGGTGGCCGGCAGGTTGAGGATCATCTTGTGCTCGGGCGTCGGGTTCCACACCTCGATCACTGCGTCACATACTTCCTTGGCGAACTCCAGCTCAGTGGCGCTGAAGGTCTCTGGCGAGTACTCGAAAGTCCACTGGGTTTCCGGCTGCTGGGCGGCGTACTTGACGAAGAGCTTGGCGGCGTCGACCGCGATGGCCTTGATCCCGTCCTTGTCCTGATTGAACACGATACGGCGGAAGGACGGCGAGGTGGCGTTGTACAAGTGCACGATGGCTTTCTTGGCGCCGCGCAAGGATTCGAAAGTACGCGCGATCAAGTCTTCACGGCCCTGGGTCAGCACCTGGATGGTGGTGTCCTCGGGGATATGGTTGTCTTCGATCAGGGTGCGTACGAAGTCGAAGTCAGTCTGCGAAGCGGCCGGGAACGAGGCTTCGATCTCTTTCACGCCCACCGAGACCAGGGTTTTCCAGAAACGCAGTTTCTTCACGGCGTCCATCGGTTCGATCAACGACTGGTTGCCGTCGCGCAAGTCGGAACTGCACCAGATCGGCGCGGTGGTGATGGTCTTCGACGGCCAGGTACGATCCGGGATATCAATGGTCGGGAACGCGCGGTATTTCGAAGACGGGTCTTTGAGCATGCTCATCAGAAGAATCCTTGTTGTAGGGCCGAGAAGAGGCGGCCTGCCAGAAAGCGTTTATTAGGGATGCAAACCGGGGACGAGGCAGATCGATTCAGCCTGGCAGTCGTGCGCTGACGAGGCAAAGGCTGCGGTGCTGGCGGAGCTGAATGAGGGTGTGAGAGGTTTTCATAAGCTCAACCCTAACCGGCGAGGTGAAAGATGGCAAGCAGTCGGAAAAAATTGAGAGAAGTTCTGCTATTGCTCTGGTAAACGAGATTTTATGGTGAGTAAAGTCTGGAAGCTTTGTTTTATTTGCGTGAGGGTTTGCAGATGCGCAATCAGTGCAGACTGATTTGGCGCCATCGCGTGCAAGCCTGCGATGACGCCAGTCTGCCCCGCGATCAGATCAAGGCTGGAACGCCCCTATAAAGATCGCCGGGTCCACCCGCGCATCATTCAAGCTGATATTCCAATGCATATGCGGCCCGGTCGCCCGGCCAGTCGAACCGACCTTGCCAACCACCGCCCCGCGCACCAGTTGCTGGCCCACCTGCACATCAATCTTCGACATATGGCAGAACATGCTGATAAAGCCCTGGCCATGGTCGACGAACACCGTGTTGCCGTTAAAGAAGTAGTTCCCCACCAGAATCACCTTGCCATTGGCCGGGGTCTTGATCGGCGTGCCAGCGGGCACCGCGAAGTCCAGGCCCGAGTGCGGGTTGCGTTCTTCACCGTTGAAGAAGCGGCGCACGCCGAACTTGCTGGACAGCGGGCCGTTCACTGGCTTGTCCAGCACCAGGTTGCTCGGCAGGTTCGGGCTGAAGCTGCGGTAAGCCTTGAGCTGCACGGCCAGCTCGCCCTCGATGCGCTTGAGTTGCGCAGGCTCGGGGTTGACCTGGCTTTTGTTCTTCAGGGTGATGCGCTGTTCTGGATACTTCTTGAAACCGACGATAAACGGCAGGTTGCGCCCACCACTGCTAATGCGCTCGTTACCGGGCTTGACCGTCAGCGGGATGCCGACAATCGCCAGCCAGTTGTCCTGTTCCTTGACCACTAGCACCGGTTTGCCCTGATAAGTGGCTTTTGGCGCGACGGCCCCAGGGCCCAGGTCGACCACGGCCACGCCACCGGGCACCGGCTTGTTCAGGGTGCGGGTGATGTAGCTGTCGGCGTGGGCGTTAAAAGCGAGGCACAGCAGCAGCAACAGGCTAAATAGACGAGGCATCAATCAATCCAGTAATGAAAGGGTGACGGGTGTCAGGTGGTTATCTTCCACCCGCACTTGCAGTTGGCCCTCACCGAGACGCGCGGTCAGGCGCTGGCCGGTGTGGGTTTGCGCAGCATTGCGAATGGCCTGGCCGCGCTCGTCCAGCAGGATGCTGTAGCCACGGCCCAGGGTCGCCAGCGGGCTGACCACCTGCAACGTCTGCACCTGGCTTTGCAGTTGCAGGCGGCGCGCCTTGAGACCTTCGCGCATGGCCCGGGGCAGGCGCTCGGCGAGGCTGTCCAGGCGCTGGCGCAGCAGGGCCAGTTGGCGCCCCGGGTGCTGGCCGGCCAGGCGGGTTTCGAGGCGGATCAGGCGTTCGCGACGGGTATTGAGGCTGCGCTCGAACGCCCTGCGCAGGCGCATATCCAGGTCATCCAGGCGCTGGGCCTGCTGGCGCAGACGCTCACCGGGGTGACGCAGGCGCCGGGCCATGCCTTCCAGGCGCAGGCGGTCGTGGGTCAGGCGATTGCGCATCAACATCACCAGGCGCCGGTGCAGGCTTTCGACCTGGCGTACCAGGTTGCTGGCATCCGGCGCCAGCAACTCAGCGGCAGCCGAGGGCGTGGGGGCGCGCACATCGGCCACGAAGTCACTGATGGATACATCGGTTTCATGGCCAACCGCACTGACGATAGGCGTGACACACGCATCGATGGCACGGGCCACGGCTTCTTCGTTGAAACACCAGAGGTCTTCCAGCGAGCCGCCGCCACGGGCGAGGATCAGCGCATCAAAGCCCCGGGCATCCGCCAGCTTGAGGGCGCGGACAATCTGCGCCACGGCCTCGCGGCCCTGCACGGCGGTGGGGATCAGGGTCAGCTGCACGTTTGGTGCACGGCGGGCGAATACACTGATGATGTCGCGAATCACCGCGCCGGTGGGTGAACTGATAATGCCGATGCGGCGCGGATGGGCCGGCAGCGGCACCTTGCGCTCGGCACTGAACAGCCCTTCGGCGCTGAGCTTTTCCTTCAAGGCATCGAAGGCCAGGCGCAGCGCACCATCGCCGGCTGGCTCTACAGTGTCGAGGATCAACTGGTAGTCGCCACGCCCCTCGAACAGCGAGACCTTGCCCCGCACCTTGACCGCCAGGCCATCCTTCAATGCCTGGCGCACGCGCGCGGCGTTGTTGCGAAACAGCGCGCACCGTACCTGCGCGCCGCTGTCCTTGAGGGTGAAATACACATGCCCAGAGGCCGGGCGGGCGAGGTTGGAGATCTCGCCTTCGACCCAGATATTGGTGAACACGTCCTCGAGCAACACCCGAGCGCGGCCGTTGAGTTGGCTGACAGTCAGGACCTCGCGGTCCAGGCCCAGGCGGGCAAACGGGTCTTTCATCATGGCAAGAGATCTTTAGTCATGGGCGGCAGTTTATAGGCATTCGGCCAGTGTTTGACAGAACTGCGCAACCAACGCGCTCGGCGCCTGCGCACAGGCCAGGGCCACTGTGCTGTGGCAATCAGGGTCGGCCAGGGGCAGGAAGTGAATGTTGGCCGGGGCGATATCACGCATCGACTCGGGCAGCAGCGCAATACCAAATCCAGCCTGGATCAACTGCAGTTGGGTGGTCTTGCGCGACATCACCCGCGCGGCCTTGGGGAAAAATCCGGCACGCATGCACAACTCGGCCGACAGGTAACTCAGGCCGCCGCGTTGTGGATGGGGGATCGAAATAAAGGCTTGGTCTTTCAATTGCGCCAGTTCAATGGCCGAGGAATGCCGGGCCAAAGGGTGGGTAGGAGGTACAGCCAGCAGCAGTGGCTCTTTATACAGAGGCACGATGCGCACCCCTTCGCGCTGGCGCAGCACCGGCAGGCGCAGCAGGCCGACCTCCAGCCGACCGTCGGCAATGTCCTCCAACTGCGCTTCTGAGGACAGTTTGACGATATCCATCGACACCCCGGGACACTGCTCCAGCCAGGCGCTGATCCCGCGCAGGACGCGCCCGCTCATCGGCACCGTGCTGGAGTGGCTCAGGCGCAGCGTGCCGAGTTGGCCGTGGCCGACCTGGGTCGCCAATTCACTGGCCTTGTGCAACTCGCCCAGCAGGTTGCGCGCCCGTGGATAAAACGCCTCGCCGGCGGCCGTCAGGCGCGGGAGGCGGGCGGTGCGCTCGAACAGTGGGGTTTGCAGGAGGGTTTCCAACTCCTTGATCTGCCGGCTGAGGGCCGATTGCGCGACAAACAGGCGTTCGGCGGCGGCGCTGAAGCTGCCGCTCTCGGCTATTTCGACGAAGTAACGCAGTTGTCGGGTAGAAATCACCAGTCATGCCTTTTTGAGATAGATGGATGGCTTTGAAGATATTAGTCGCAACACATCAGCTTGGCTAAAGTGAGGGCCATCGCTAACAAGGAATATTTCATGAGCCTGGTTGAATTGATGGCGCAGTGGTCGTTTGGTCCGGTGGATTGGCTGGTGATTGGCCTGGGGATCACCCTGGCCTATATCGTGTTTGGCATCGCCGGCTTCGGCACGGCACTGGTGGCCGGGCCGATCCTGATTATGTTCATGCCGCTGTCGAAGATCATTCCGTTGCTGGTGCTGCTGGATTTCGTCGCGGCCTTTGGCAACCTGCTGCAATCGCGGCGGGATGTGGTCAAGCCGGAGCTATTGCGGTTACTGCCGTGCATGGCCATCGGCTGCACCCTTGGTGTGATCTTCTTGCTTAACCTGCATTCGGACCTGCTCCTGCTGTTGATGGGCCTGTTTATCAGCGCCTATGCCATTTACAGCCTGGCGGTAAAGGCCAAGCCCACAGCTTTGGCTGCCGGATGGTCGGTGCCCATGGGCGTAGTGGGCGGGTTGTTTGGGGCCTTGTTTGGCAGTGGCGGCTTTTTGTATGCGATTTATCTGAACAGCCGCCTGCCCAAGGACGGCGCGCGAGCCACCCAAAGTGCGTTGATCAGCGCGAGCACGGTGGTACGCCTGAGTTTGTTTTTGATCGCCGGGGTGTATGCCCAATTGCCCTTGCTGCTGCTGGCGGTGTGCCTGCTGCCGGCGATGGCCCTGGGGCTGTGGGCGGGGCGCAGGTTGACCCTGCGCATGTCCCGCGAGGCGTTTGTGCGGTTGGTGACGTGGCTGGTGCTGGCCAGTGGCATAGCGTTGATTGGGCGGTATTTGAGTACTTGACCTGTGGGTGGCAGGGATTAAGCTGCCGGGCTCTAGGGCCTTATCGCGGGCAAGCCCGGCTCCCACATTGGTATGCGATCAACTGTGGGAGCCGGGCTTGCCCGCGATGAGGCCAGCAGCCACACCGCAGGACTCCCATGAATTCCCAAAGCATCCTTGTCCCGAAAATCTCCACCTTGCCCGTCCACGAACCCCGCGCCCGGGCCATCGTGCGCTGGCTGGTGCGCAAGAACATCATCAAGGAAGAACTGACCACCTGTGGCCGCACCGGCAACCGCATGGGCTATGCCCTGGCCGACGGCGCCCGCGCCGTGGTGTTGCACCCCGAGGCGTTGCCATTCAACGAGCCGGTCAATGGCCTGGAAATCATCTACAAGCGTTGCATCTATACCCCGGCCAAGGGGTTTCTCGAAGAAGCCGGCTGCCCGCAATGCCTTAAAGAAGTCGGCGAGGCGCTGTTCGAGAGCCTGGAAGACTGGATGCCCGGCCATACCGACAACTTCACCTGCCCGCTGTGTGGGCATGAAGATGACATCAACGGGTTTCTATTCTTGCAGGAGTGCGGCTTTTCCAACCTGGGCTTCATCTTCAACAACTGGGCCGAAGCGGGCTTCAAGCAGAGCTTTATCGACGAATTTGCCGACTGGCTCGACCAGAAAATCAGCTGGGTCAAAGTTGAATTGTAGGCGCGAGCTTGCTCGCGAAAATCGTCAACGATAATGCTGGCTGGCTGGTTTTGCGCGGTGCATTCACGATCTTCGCGAGCAAGCTCGCTCCTACCGAAAGGCGGCGTGTTTTACCCATCTATCAGTATTACCAAGTTTGTCAGAGTTTTACATTGAGCCCGGCAGGGCGCATGTATATAATGGCGCGCTTCCATTTTCCCGCTCGGGAGCCCCCGCGATGCTGCGTATCAGCCAAGAAGCTCTGACATTCGACGACATTCTCCTAGTGCCCGGTTACTCCGAGGTGCTTCCTAACGAAGTCAGTCTCAAGACCCGCCTAACCCGTGGCATCGAGCTGAATATTCCCCTGGTTTCCGCTGCCATGGACACCGTCACCGAAGCCCGTTTGGCAATCGCCATGGCTCAGGAAGGCGGCATCGGCATCATCCACAAGAACATGACCATCGACCAGCAAGCTGCCGAAGTGCGCAAGGTCAAGCGTTATGAAGCCGGTGTGGTGAAAGATCCGATCACCATCGAAGCCGACGCCACCGTACGCGACCTGTTCGACCTGACCCGCCTGCACAACATCTCCGGTGTTCCAGTGCTGCACGATGGCGACCTGGTCGGCATCGTCACCTCCCGTGACGTGCGCTTCGAAAACCGTCTTGAAGTCACCGTCCGTGAAGTGATGACGCCTAAAGAGCGCCTGGTCACTGTCAAGGAAGGCGCCGACAAGAACGATGTGCGTGAACTGCTGCACAAGCACCGCATCGAGCGCGTGCTGATCGTCGACGACAAATTCGCCCTCAAGGGCATGATGACCGTCAACGACATCGAAAAAGCCAAGGCCTACCCGCTTGCCAGCAAGGATGACCAAGGTCGTCTGCGCGTTGGCGCCGCCGTTGGTACCGGTAAAGACACCGGCGACCGCGTTTCGGCCCTGGTCGCTGCCGGTGTTGACGTGGTGGTGGTCGACACTGCCCACGGTCACTCCAAAGGCGTGATCGACCGCGTACGCTGGGTCAAGCAGAACTTCCCTGACGTGCAGGTGATCGGCGGCAACATCGCCACCGGCGCTGCCGCCAAGGCCCTGGCCGAAGCCGGCGCTGACGCAGTCAAGGTCGGTATCGGCCCAGGCTCGATCTGCACCACGCGTATCGTCGCCGGTGTGGGCGTGCCGCAAATCAGCGCCATCGCCAATGTTGCCGCTGCCCTTGAAGGCACTGGCGTACCATTGATCGCCGACGGCGGCATCCGTTTCTCCGGTGACCTGTCCAAGGCCATCGTAGCCGGTGCTTCCTGCGTGATGATGGGCTCGATGTTCGCAGGTACCGAAGAAGCGCCAGGCGAGATCGAACTGTTCCAGGGCCGTTCCTACAAGGCTTACCGCGGCATGGGTTCGCTGGGCGCCATGTCCCAGGCGCAAGGATCTTCCGATCGCTACTTCCAGGACTCCTCGGCAGGCGCCGAGAAGCTCGTCCCGGAAGGCATCGAAGGCCGTGTGCCGTACAAGGGCACCCTGAGCGCCATCATCCATCAACTGATGGGCGGCCTGCGTTCCTCGATGGGCTACACCGGCAGCGCCGACATCGAAGAAATGCGCACCAAGCCAGAGTTCGTACGGATCACCGGCGCCGGCATGGCTGAATCCCATGTCCACGACGTGCAGATCACCAAGGAAGCGCCAAACTACCGCGTAGGTTGAGGCTTCCAGCAAAACGTTAAGTAACCGGGGCTGTTCTTTCAGCCCCGAGTTGTTTCTGATTCATTAGACGAGACTGACTTCATGGCCCTCGACATTCACGCCCACCGTATCCTGATCCTCGACTTCGGTTCCCAGTACACCCAACTGATCGCCCGCCGCGTGCGTGAAATCGGCGTGTACTGCGAGCTGCATCCGTTCGATATGGATGACGAAGCGATCCGCGAATTCGCCCCTAAAGGCGTCATCCTCGCCGGTGGCCCCGAGTCCGTGCACGAAGCTAACAGCCCGCGCTGCCCGCAAGCGGTGTTTGACCTGGGCGTGCCGGTCTTCGGTATCTGCTACGGCATGCAGACCATGGCCGAGCAACTGGGCGGCAAGGTCGAAGGCTCCGAGCTGCGTGAATTCGGTTATGCCCGTGTGGACGTGGTCGGCAAGAGCCGCCTGCTGGACGGCATCGAAGACCACGTCGACGCCGACGGCCTGTTCGGCCTCGACGTCTGGATGAGCCACGGTGACAAGGTCACCAGGATGCCGGAAGACTTCCACATCCTGGCCAGCACCCCGAGCTGCCCGATTGCCGGCATGTTCAGCGACGAGCGTCGTTACTACGGCGTGCAGTTCCACCCGGAAGTGACCCACACCAAGCAAGGCGGGCGCATCCTGTCGCGCTTCATCCTCGACATCTGCGAGTGTGAAGCCCTGTGGACCCCGTCGAAAATCGCTGAAGACGCCATCGCCAACGTGCGCGCCCAGGTCGGTACCGACAACGTGTTGCTGGGCCTGTCCGGCGGCGTTGACTCCTCCGTGGTTGCCGCGCTGCTGCACAAGGCGATTGGCGACCAACTGACCTGCGTCTTCGTCGACAACGGTCTGCTGCGCCTGCACGAAGGTGAACAAGTGATGGCCATGTTTGCCGAGAACATGGGCGTCAAGGTGATCCGCGCCAACGCCGAGGACCAGTTCCTCAACAACCTGGCCGGTGAGTCGGACCCGGAGAAGAAGCGCAAGATCATCGGTCGCACCTTCATCGACGTCTTCGATGCCCAGTCCAACAAACTGGATAACATCAAGTACCTCGCCCAGGGCACCATCTACCCCGACGTGATCGAGTCGGCTGGCGCCAAGAGCGGCAAGGCCCACGTGATCAAGTCCCACCACAACGTGGGTGGCCTGCCTGAGGAAATGAACCTCAAGCTGGTAGAACCGCTGCGCGAACTGTTCAAGGACGAAGTCCGCCGTCTGGGCCTGGAACTGGGCCTGCCGTACGACATGGTCTACCGCCACCCATTCCCGGGCCCGGGCCTGGGCGTGCGCATCCTCGGTGAAGTGAAGAAGGAATACGCCGACCTGCTGCGTCGTGCCGACCACATCTTCATCGAAGAACTGCGCAAGGCCGACTGGTACCACAAGGTCAGCCAGGCCTTCGTGGTGTTCCAGCCAGTGAAGTCGGTTGGTGTTGTAGGCGATGGCCGTCGTTACGCGTGGGTCGTGGCCCTGCGTGCGGTAGAAACCATCGACTTCATGACCGCCCGCTGGGCGCACCTGCCGTACGAACTGCTGGAGACTGTCAGCGGCCGTATCATCAATGAGATCGAAGGTATTTCGCGCGTGACGTATGACGTGTCGAGCAAGCCGCCGGCGACGATTGAGTGGGAATGATTGCGTTGCCGGGATTTGCCGGTACTTGCTAGCGAAAATCCCCTGAAGCCCGCGTGATTGCGGGCTTTTGGCTTTTTGGGGCTGGCAAATAAAGGCAGCTTCGTGCATCGCCAAGCACCGTGCTTATGTGGCATGGTACGGGGCATTGACTGAGCCAAATGCCATGCTTGGTGCTCGATACCATGTCGCCCTAGTAGAGGTGGGCATGGTATCAAATCTCACCATCAGCCCGGTTTCATTGGGTTTTATCGTGGTGCATGAGTACTTTTCTGAGCATGGTATTTTTTCCATGGAATCCGTAACTGCCATGCTGACCGATACCAAGCTGCGTAACCTCAAACCGCAAGAAAATCTCTACAAGGTGAACGACCGCGACGGGCTGTACGTGGCCGTCACTGCTGCCGGTTACATCTCATTTCGTTACAACTACTCAATCAATGGCCGTCAGGAGACCATCACCTTCGGTCGTTATGGCGTGGGTGGCATCACACTTGCGGAAGCCAGAGAGCGCCTGGGCGAGGCTAAAAAGATGGTTTCGGCGGGTAAGTCACCTGCCAAAGAGAAAGCCCGTGCCAAGGCACGCACCAAAGGGGCAGAGACGTTTGATGCGTGGGCTGAGAAATGGCTGCGTGGGTATCAGATGGCTGACTCAACCCGGGACATGCGCCGATCGGTTTACGAGCGCGAGCTAAAGCCGCACTTCGGTAATCAGAAACTGGTGGAAATCAATCATGAGGATCTGCGGACGCTGACAGATGCAATTGTGGTGCGTGGAGCTCCAGCTACGGCCGTGCACTCCCGCGAGATTGTGATGCAGGTGTTCCGATGGGCGATAGAGCGTGGCCAGAAGGTTGAGAATCCGGCTGATCTGGTGCGTCCTGCAAGCATCGCTAAATTCGAGCCACGTGATCGCGCTCTAGGGCCTGACGAAATCGCTTTGATGTATCAGTACCTGGACCGCATCGGCACTGCCTCATCCGTGAGAGTCGCCGCTAAGCTGCTGTTGCTGACCATGGTTCGCAAAAGTGAATTGACCAACGCTACCTGGAACGAAATCAATTTCAGCGAAGCCCTATGGACCATTCCGAAAGAGCGGATGAAGCGCCGCAACCCCCATTTGGTGTTCTTATCTCAGCAGGCTTTGGATTTCTTCATTGCATTGAAGACGTTTGCCGGTGGTTCAGATTACGTCT
This sequence comes from Pseudomonas sp. DTU12.1, assembly GCF_009873475.1. Classification (NCBI taxonomy): domain Bacteria; kingdom Pseudomonadati; phylum Pseudomonadota; class Gammaproteobacteria; order Pseudomonadales; family Pseudomonadaceae; genus Pseudomonas; species Pseudomonas sp. DTU12.1. The sequence goes on from NZ_CP045254.1 coordinate 1,382,232, forward strand.
TCCCCTCCAGGTACGATTCTGATTTGCCGATGAGTACCGCGACGATCAATCAGGTGCTGACGCTGACCTACCGGCTTGCGCAGAAAGAAGGGCAACCGTTGAGCAAGTTCGGACCGCATGATTTGAGACGCACAGCGAGCACGCTGCTGCATGAGGCGGGTTACAACTCAGACTGGATTGAGAAGTGCCTTGCGCACGAGCAGAAGGGTGTAAGGGCCGTCTACAACAAAGCTGAATACCGTGATCAGCGTCGGGCGATGTTGCAGGATTGGGCGGATATGATTGACGAGTGGACGCGCAAAAAAACGCGTTCAGAGAGTTGAGTTCGTTTTTAATAATGGGATAAGCGGGAGCTGATCTATTTTTCTCTATCAAAAAACCACATTCGTGGTTTTTTTTCTGCCCGGAAACTACCCGTTTGTGGGACACATTTTTTTTGAGGTTTCTGACGGGAAAAACTCCTGAAAGAACAATGACATCGCGTTGTCCCTTTTGTCCGGAAATATACGTTTGTCGGACAGTAAGGTACTGATTTTGAAAGGAATAAATCGATAAATATCGCTGGAATGCTCTGGAAATATGGGGCAATAATCGAACCTCGATAAGCGGCAAACGAGGAATTCGTTGTGGAGAAAGAATCGAAGAAATCGAGCAAAGTGCTCATCAGCAAGAAGCAATTGCTGGCAATGATCCCGCTGTGCGAACGCACGATCTATAATTTTGAAAAACAGGGTAAATTCCCACGCCGAATTGCACTTAGCAGTCGGAAGGTCGTTTGGGATCTCGCAGAGGTCGAGACATGGATTGATACGTGCAGGCATTCGGGCCCGGCTCCACGTCCCGGAATGGGGGCCTGAATAGTGGCGATTGACTTGTTGAACATTGCAGCAAATATTGCGGCTTTCCCGCCTGAAGACATAACCTTTACCCATGCAGTGCTTTGCCAAGTTGGCTTGCCCCGCTCCAAGGTAGAAGGACAGGTGTTCATGCGCCAGAGCGGCGCGGCATGGGTCAACATACAGTCTGGCTACCTAGACGAGGGTAACGGTCCGATATTGCAGCCTGTCCCTTATGGCGTGATGCCCCGCCTTGCGCTAGCGTGGGTATCTACCATCGCTGTGCGCAACAAAGAGCGTGAAATCAGGATAGGCGATAGTGCGGCCGAGTTCCTGCGTCTGATGGGGATGGGCGATGACGGGCGCCGTTACTCCACTCTGCGTAAACAGATGCATGCACTAGCAGCGTGCCGCTTGCAACTCGGATTCAAGGGGCGTACCTACAACGGCCAGCCCATCGAGCAATTTGACGCTTGGATAGCGAACCGCAATAGTAAACAGCGGCTCCTATGGCCCGGCAAGATGGTGCTTTCAGAGGGGTATTTCAATTCCCTTATTGATAGCGCCGTACCTCTAGATAACCGAGCTCTAATTGCCCTCAAGGGCTCAGCGCTGGCCTTGGACATATATGCTTGGCTGGCTCACCGGTTGCACCGCATCGAGGGCAGGGGGACAAAGCTATACTGGAAGCCCCTACGCGAGCAGTTTGCGCAGGAATACACTGGAAAGGACCCTGATAAAGACTTTAAGAAGAAATTCGTTCCCGCGTTGCGCAAGGTGTTGGCGGTATACCCGCAAGCCAAGGTCAGTCAAATCAGGGGAGGTTTTCTTCTTGTCGGATCGCCGCCGCCGATCCCTTATAAGGGTGGCCCGCTCAAATGATGCTGCCTCTGGATATTTCCGATAATCGTCTCGCGAAATCGGACCCCCTATAATTCCCCAATTCACGCCCAAAGTTGAATTCCTTTTTTTGCTACGTATTCTGCTAGACGGATAGAAAATTATCCGTCTTGGGTTTCATATGCCTTGGCCTTTGGTGAGTTGCCCACGCGAAATCGGACCCCTTAATGAAGTGTAATCGGACCCCATGTTTTACGTGTAATCGGACCCCTTTATAACGTGAAATTGGCCCCCCCCTAAACCTGTAGGATTATCCTTTAGATAAAATCCTATAAATAGCCTGTAAGGGGGTGGGCACCAAAGGGAGTGTCATATGCAGTGCGCTTAAGAAAAGTGGATGACGAAGAACTGGTACAAATCCTTTGCGTATTGATAGTTTATAAATTTTCGTATGAGAGTGTTCAAGGTCCATGCGTATTGCAAGGGTGTCCGAATAGAAGTGAGTGAGACAAGTCCATGCGTATTACTGATGGCCAAGCCCCAAGCTGTTGACGTCGTCTCGTTCTCGTTGATTCGGAGGTCTGACCGGTTTGGTAATGGTGCTGCTGAGAGCTGTCCCATGTCCGTGCGTATTACTACAGGTGGCGTGGCGGCTCAGCCGAACCTCTCGGCGTAGGTAAGTAGCTGTTTGTTGAGGTCATCGGCGTATGGGGCATAATGCGCTTCGCGATGACAACACGGGCAGAGGGCCACACAGTTATATACTCGGTCTGACTTCTCGGCCCCTAATATGTGATGAACATCTAGGAAGCCGGGGAAGTTCCGGTGTTTGCCACAACCCTTACGTTCGCACGCAAACCCAGCCCTTTCTAATACAGCTCGGCGTACGCGCGGATCGCGGCGGACCTCCGAGCGAAGCACGGATACGTGCTCACCTTCATCCCGGCCCAGAGTCGAGTAGTCCGGAGCAGGGCAATCGTCGTAGGTATCGTCGGCCAGTACGAACTCCACTGTATGGGGAGTGAGCTTGGCTAAATCGATCACGCCGGGCCACTGCCACAGTGCATCGGCCACTTCGTGTCCGTCAGGTGTCCTGTCATCCTGTAACCACAAAGTCGGGCTGGTGCCGTTCTGAGCGTGATTTTTCTTGGCTCGTCCTTTCAGCTCACGGCGTTGCAAGTCATCGCTTACCTCGCGTTGGCGGTTCCAGATTGCATGAAGGCTTTCGATAGGAATCAGCGCTGCAAAGATGATGGCGCTTCCATCGCGCTGCACGAGTAAATTGTGAGTGAGCCCGCGTTTCGTGTCTCGCGATGTGATGTGATCCAGAGTTGCGTCCCATCCACCTTGGCGCAGGTGCGCTGCCAACTGAGCCGCTGCGTATTTTCTCTCGTTGAGATTTCGTCCATCGCGCCGCCAGCATAGCCGGACTCGCATACTCAGTACCTGGTCATCAGGAGTGCGGAGGCTGATGAACTGCTGAGTGGCCACGCCTGATTGAATTCGATTGTCGGCAATGACAACGTAACCTCGTTTATTCAAGAATGGCACTAGTGCATCCCTGGATAGTTTCTCCGCTGCATGGCTTTCTGGCCCCCGGAAAAGGCGATCTCCTTTCGACATTTTGATACCCCTGCTTTTGATCTAAGACGAAGCCATGCCGAGATAATCGGCGATGTATTGCAGTGCGTCGGCTTTGCGCTCAGCCGAGCAGTCAGCGTGCTTGATCAACGTCTCACATAAGTCATAGTCTGCCCTGACTAGAGCGCGTAGCAAGCCTGTGCACAAAAGGACTTCATCATCGTAATCGTCCTGCAACTGCTGATACTGTGCCTTCAGCTCGGTTATACGAACTTCAAGCTGTTCAGAGGCGTTCTCGATATTGGCCATGTCGGGTGGGCTCCTTTCATTACCGCACGTTGGTTGCGAATACATTGAACGATTCAGTGTAGGCCGCTGCCCGTCGGTCTGCGCGAACCATCCAGATGGAGATGGTATGCCGCACTTCACTCGGCCGACACTAGAGCCCCGCGACCTTTGCGTACGATTTTTCCACATTCTTCGGGTTCCCCTTGCAGGTTGGCCTGCGGCCGCTGGACACCAAAAGGGGATCGCCGCAGGCTGGCTTGTCATTTGAGTTTGCTTCAAGCGCCGCGGGAGCCGCCGAACCAGCTTTTCAGGGAAGGTGTAATGCTGGAGAGGCCTAAGGTGTCAAAAGCGCTCTGAGCGCAGCACAGAGGCCTTCCTGATGTGCGACATGCAAACAAAACCCCGCACTCGGGCGGGGTTGTCTGTAGGGCAGGGTAGTGATTAACGATTGTCAGGATTATTCTGCAGCTGTGCTTGCCGCGCGGCTTCGATGGCCGTCAAAACCTGCTGGTTCAAGTTAGCGTTAGTCTTGCTACCCAGCAAAGGCATACGATTCAGAGCCTGTGCCCCGGCAAGCATGCGATATGAAGCGGACATGGCGAGCGGGCTAACGCGAAGCTGCAACGCCGTGTACTGCCGATCCAGCTTATCTAGCTGCGGCCCGTAACCTTTGCTTCGCAGCCACCGGCCGAATGCCCACATGCCGACGGCGAAAGTAAAAGCGAATACTACGAACCCAGCGAACATCAGAAAGCCCATCATGATTATTTCTCCGTTTTTTCGTTGTTGGAGGCCGTACCTGGCACACTCAGCGAGGCTAGGCGACCATTAGTAGGGCTTGCATCTGAGGCTGGACGGATCACGTTGGAATCCCCCTGCTCGGAATCAGCGGCTAAATCTACACCGCTGTTTATCGGGGCCGAATTGACCTCGCTATTTGAAGGTGGGGTTGATTCAGCACCAAGGGACAGGCCATGTGCATTCTCCATGCCCGGTACCGCCATTGAAGCCATCACCCCAAGCACCTTTGCACCTCCATTCGCCGCTTGAGAAAGGGCGTTTCCCGAGCCTTCAGTACCCCTTTTGGGTGTCTCTTGCTGTTTGTCTTTGTCGTCGTCTTGCATTGCCTTTCCAGCCTGCTTGGCGGCCTGCTGTACGCCGCTGTTAGATTGCTGGGCAGGGCTAGGCCTCGCATTAGCCGTACTGCCCCCTACGCTCGATCCCGCTGATGTATAGCCCTTGAGGGCTGCGCCGCCACCAGTGCTAGCACCCACTCCAGAGGATGCGGCATTGCCCGTTGACGCTACTGCACCGGTGCCGGAGTTTGCCGCACCGGCAAAGCTGGAGTTGATAGCGCCAGCCAATCCTCCGCTACCGGCAGCCCCTGCAGCACTTGCACCACTACCAGCAGCGCCAAGCACACCAGCGGCGGCGGGCGCAGCGGCTCCGGCCGTGGCGATGGTGGCGACTGCGGCAGCCGCACCGGCCGCACCGGCCGCAGCCATTCCGCCGAGGGCCGAACCGCCGCCCATAGATGTGCCGCTTATCATCCCGCCAATCAGTTCGGGAATAGTCTTGGTCAGATAGGCGCATAACAGAGCCAAACCTGCCAATGTCATCAGAGATGCTTCGTCATTGGTATAAGCCGCTAACCAGGACTTCGCCGATGTGACAATAATTCCTACGATCAATGTTAAGACGAACAGCTTGGCACCTACGGCAACAACGAAGCGGAGTGGTGCAATTGCAAAATCGCGTGTCCATTGCGAACCACCAAAACCGAAGAAAAGCACGGAGGCATTGATGATGACGTACGACTCTACAAGCGTCACAAACATGAATGCCGCAATAAATGCGAAGCACAGTAAAACCAAGCAACCAACAAGCGCGATAAGGACTGCTTTACCCGGAGAAAAAAGTGATATTCCCTCCACGATGGTGCGTGAGAAGTTGACAGCCACCGCGAACATATCTCCCGGCTGAAGCGCACGGCCCAGACCGCTAGCCGTGCCCGCTGCTTCTCGGAAGCTGTCCACTACGGCTGTCGCCCATGGAACGGAATGCTCAATGACTGCGTAGAAAAAGCCAATGACCATGAAGAAACGGATCAGCTCGCCGACAACTTCGCCTAGGTCAGCTTGTTTCATCACTAAAGGCATGAACGTCCATACCAATTGGATGAGAGCGAGAGACGCCAGCAATTTGAGTGCATACCCTTGTAGCCGTGGTGACCATTCACTTGCGGCTTGATAAAGCATCCGCAAAAGCCCGTTCATTTCATTGCTTTGAGTTACATCTCCTGCCGCCATCACGCTACCGGCCGAAAGCAAGAGTGTCACACTGACAAGTGCTAGAAATGTTGAGCGTTGCATAGTTAGAAATCCTCAGACGGGCCCCAGTTGTTTTTCCGGGCTTCAAACTTTTTATCCGTGTCTGATTGCATCGAACGCTCAGTAGCCACGCAATCGGTGCGGATAGAAACAATGAATCCGGACAGAACAGCACCACTAAGAGCAGAGACGATGCATAACCCAGCGATCAGATTTTTAGATATGAACATAGTTAGAAATCCTCGGAGGGCCCCCAGTTGTTTCTACGGGCCTCGAACTTTTGCTCGGCGGCTTCGCTAGCAGCCTTTCGGTCGCCCTGCTGAGCCATATAGTTACCTTGCATGTTTATTTGCGTAGCCAGTAGATCGCGCAGTTTTTGCAACTGCTGCACGTTCTGAGAGGCTATCTCGTTGCCTGCCTGAATGGCTTGCATCCGGCCCACGGCCGACTGTGAGCGAGCCACCATGTGATCAAGCTGGGTATCCTCAGACTCGAAGGTGCTGGTATTGAGATTGGCAGCTTCAAGGGCCGCTTTTACGCTGTCGCGGTTTTGCTCTGACCACTTCTGATAGCGCTCACGCGCTGGTACTTCCGCCGAGTTTGCAGCTTGATTTAGGTAGGACTGAAAGCCAGGAAAAGCGGTGTTGAACTGCGAGTCCATATTCTGGATCTGGCGGCCTAGGGACATAGAGCGGGTGTAAATGTTGGCCACGTTTTTAAGGTCCGCCGCAATGCTGCCAAACATGGTGCTTGGCAAGCCCGTGCCCTGGGTGACCATATTCTGGTACTGCTGAATCTGCGTCTGTAGCTGCTCGGCAGTGTTCAGCGCCGTGTTGACTGCCTCGGCGTACTCGAACATCTGTTGATAGAACGTCGAGCAGTTTGAGCAGTAGATGGCATATGCATCGGGTGATGCCAAGTAGAGACCCATACCGAGGCTTGTGCTTTTCATTGCTAAAACAAGGGCATTACGTATTCTCGATTTTCGAGCTGAAGAAATCGGCGATTTCAGCAATTCCGTTTTCATGCCGAACACCTCGTTTTGTCATGGTTCGAAGTTTGATTATTGACCGATATGGTGTGGTTTGGAATATGCGGATAAGTATCTATCCGCATAGAAATCAATGGTTTGCGGGCGTTGCCTGAGCGAGATTGACACGCATCAACCTGATTTTGCTGGTACTTTCTTCATGCATGGACCTGCCTGTCTTTCCAGCGTGATGTGTTTTTACGGCCAAAAAAAAGCCCACCGAAGTGGGCTTTTGATGAAATGGCGTAGCGCCTTAGTGGGCTGAGTAATAGGGGTTCTGAGTCCGATAGTGACTGCGCTCCGGTTCAGGGATGTGTAGTGTCTCTAGGTGCCAGTTTTCGAGCGAGGAAGCCAACTCTGCCGCAATGCGTTGGGCTTCTCTAACGGCTTTACTAGGTCGCCCGCTGGCTTGACCGAGGTAGGCTTGCAGTTCGTTGAGTTGGTTGGCCAATGCGCTGATGCGGTGAGCGGTTTTCATGATCAATCCCCCTTTCTGATCCTTTCCACAATATTGTCGAATTCTTCCCGAATCCGATCATCTGTAATTTCAAGATTAACCAATCCTGATTTGATTGCAATTTTCCCAATTCTTTCAGCCGCCTCATTATCCAATTTCGCCAATCTTGCTTTAGCTGTTTCCAGCTCTGAAAGGGCGTCAGAACGGCGTTCTGCGAGAGTTTTTCGAGCCATGGGTTCTCCGTTTTTTTAATGAGGAAAATTAGACAGACTGAAAAGTTCTACCTCATTTTCTCGCCCAAATTAAAGGGGCTAAACAACCTCGCTGTTTCGTGGGGCGTCAGATTAGGTCGTCGCGGTTTCCGCTATTTGGGTTGTGCTCGAATCCTGGGCGTTTTGCGCCGGGTTTTTGGGCCGAGGCTGGGGTAGCCTTGGTTTGTCCTCCTGGGCCTCCTGTAGAGGGAGGGGAGGGGCTTGGTTGGGCGATTTGCTCGCCGCCGTTCCTTTGGTGCCCATCGTCTTTTTCCTCTCGTACATACCTGCCGACATATTTGGTGAACTGCGGGTAGCCAATGCCAAGCTGTTCGGCGTAATCGTCATAGATCGCACGTAGCGGGTGCCCTGCATCTATCAGCTTACGAAAGTCATCAAGCCTGGCCAGGAAGGCAACTCGCCCTGCACCGCGATACACCTTTTTCGGCCCGTTTGTCATTTGGCGTCTCCCGTTTATGTGATCGCGCTAGTGGTCAGCACCTGCTATAGGCAACTCAAGGAAATTTTAGAAAATTAAAGGAAATTTTTATATTGGCAGCGCAATTTAACGCAACTCAGAGAAATTTTGGGAAATTATAGGTCAGAAATAGCCGGATACGGCAGTAAGGCGAACCTAAGGTGGGCAAGTTGCCTAGAATTGCAGAAGATCAGACGGCAAGATGTGTGTTGTGGGCCTACGCTGCTTCGCAGCTACGACCCCCACCAACACCGGCCCTTACTCGCCTGCGGCTCGACGGATCTAGCTCTGCGAGGCCCACAGTCGCTCCCGCAACTAAAAACCTCGGAAAGGAAAAGTATGATCTGTTAAATCAAGAGAGAGCGCAGTTGAACAAGTGCTATTTTGAAAAAAGGTGGTTCTAAAAGAGCAGCGCTAATAGCGCTGCCAGGGTTAACTTTAAACAACGCTGCTCCACCAGTCTCTAAATTTAGGTGGCATTTGCTTGTCGATGAACTCATCTTGTAGTGATTCTAAGTTCATCAAAAAAATCAGGTTTGAAATGCTGATAGGTATATATGGTCTTGCTGAAAGGCGTTCCAAAATACGTATCCTGTCGAACCTGTAAATGCGCTTTATGAGTTCGGGTGTGTCTTCGATGTACTTTATTAGAGGCCCGTCTAGGGTGGATTCTTTTAGTCTCATTCTAAACTTATTATTTAACATAGCAGCTACGTTTCTTTTTTTGTAATGAGTATACGCAAGCTCCTCGAAAAGTTTTAGTAGTGTCCATTCACTAGTTTCAAGAGTGGCGTAAACCCCGTTCAATGCACGATTTTCTTGATTTAGCCCAATCCAATCGTCCTTTCGTTTGTACCGAAGGTCGTGGTCAATTTCGTGCCACCCTTCCGACAATATAGTTCTGAGTTGGACCTCGAAAGTGTTGTCTACTATTTCAGCGTGATCTTCATCTAGAGTATTCGAGAAGTCGAAGTGGTCAGGAAGTCTAAATATCAAGTTGCAGCGGACTGCTTTAAATACTTCGCTATCAGGCTCGTCAACTTGCGAATCAACTTCTACATAGTCAAATTTTTCTTCTAGTGCTTTTCGTGCTACAGCTATATCATCTACAAAGTAGAGTGCGATTCTGATCCCGATAAGATCTTGAATTTTTTTCTCGGCACAGTATTTTCCAGGCTCTTTATCAATTTTTTTCAGAAGCGAATGTTTGGTTTTTTCTCGATAGAAAATCCGGAACATTACTCCAAGCTTTGATATGCATCCTTCAACCTCTTTAATGAGATTAGTAGTTTGACTGCCTTCCATGTCAACGCCCCAGTATTTCCTTGATAGTCATGAAGTTATGAGCTGTCAGGTCCAGACCAACCCAGTTTTTGCGTTTTGCCGACACGATAAGTCCATCTCGACGAAGTTCTTCGAGCGCGTTGGTTATAACTGCGGTCGGATGAGCGCCGCCCCTATAGAATATGAACATCGGACGATGGGCAAATGCCACGGTATCTTTGCCCACTGGCCAGAATTTTTCTAGAATATAAGCTTTAATTTCATTTTCTTCTGCTATCTGATCGAGCGCAGTAGTCGGGGTTAGAGCTATTAAGAAAGATTCGCTAGATGCATCATCCATGTGGGGAGAAATAAACTCGTTGTTGCCAACGCTGTTTGTGGATGTGCAGCTGTAAAACAGGCATGATATAAAAGTGCAGTTTGAGATTCGCGAAAAATCAAAGTTGCAGTCTTTGAAGGTGCACTCATTGAAATAGCAGGAGTTTAGTTCGCCCGTGTCGAAGAATGAACTGGTATCAAAAACGATTTCATTGAACTGTTTGTTGTTATAGGTCCCGCTCACCCGATCGAGTAGGCTTAGCTCAAGCCGCAAACGTTCATCATCTGATGCGTATTCGAGGGATTCGCTGAGACGTCCCCAAGCTGCAAGCCGTTGATCGTAAGTTCGAGATGAGTAAGCGTTAACAGCTGCTTCCAGAAATATACTGTCGGCCAGCCATTCCCCCTCTGTATCCATAAGGTCCATTGCAACGAAATGACCTAAAACAAAGTTGTTAACGAAGCCAATTTTTTCGTCAATACTTGATCGATCTAGTAGCGCGTGGTTAGACAGTTTTTCTAGCATCTCTTCAAATGTTGGACGGTCTTCTGCACTGTAACGAGAACGACTGAGCTCTATTAGGCTGACTTCACATTCAGAGAAGTATTTTACAATGCTTTCTTTCGTGTCCCGAGTGAAGTTGCTCTTGATCATGTGTTGCGCGAGCCGTCTCATAAAGTCTGACTGCTCGGGTACGGTAAGTTCTAGGGTCTGACGTTCAATCTCTCGTCGTAGCAATAGTACAAAATATTTATCTACGATGGCGTTAGGGTTTGATAGAACATCATCAAATTCAGTATCGCTGATGAATCTCAGGAAGGTTAATAAGACCGGGTTTGAGAGATTCTTTATATTGATGCGGGAATTTTCTAACTTTTCATGTCTTTCGTAGCTCAGCCAGCTTCGAATAGAAGGTGACTTTAAGCTGTAGCGAGTAAACGAAAAGCTATCAGCATGACTACTGATCCATTCGTCGAAGTCATCGCCTTGCAAAATGGCAGTTTTTCGAGTTGTTAGAATTACTTTCGCATCAAGCTCTAAGATTTTTCCGATGGTTTCAAGCATTGCCTGAGATTTTTCGAATTGAAATCTTTCATCTTCTCGCTCATTTAGAAGTTCGTCAAAACCATCCAAAATTACAATTATCTTGCCCTTTTTAATTTCGCGAATTACTAGGTCTGGAGAGACTGCCGGGAAGGATCTAGCGACCTCCTTATATAGCACGTGGTTAAATATTTTTGCTTGACGATCACGAGACAGTTCAGCAAACAGAACGATGTGGTCGTCATCCTGTTCGGAGATGATTTTGCCCACCTCATACGCTGTGCAAGTCTTACCAAATCCTGCAGCAGCCTCGATCAATACTAGCCGGGGCCCGTCACCTACTACCTCTGCATAAATATCCTCCAGAATATCTTTATCATCTGCGAAGGAATATGAATTTTTGACAAATGGAGACTTTATATAGCTATATGAGGCGCCGTCGGCGGGAAAAGACTGAATGATATTGTTTATATGGGAGTTGTAGTCTCGACGAAATCCAGCCTTGGTTTTTTTTACAGAGAAAAATCCCGAGAAAAGAGAGTCCTCGGTTTGTTTCAATGATACAAAATAGTCAGCTTTTACCTGGAATCCTAAATCTTTTAATTCTGACTCTAAGTTTTCTGTTGAGGCTTCTTTTATCATACTTAGTATGATTGCGTTGTCGAATACACCTAAAGTTATGGTGAAGACTAATAAATTCGGCTCAGATAAGTCCTTGCGGTACTCAAATCCGTAACTGTTGTATATGTCTGTAATTTCTAACAATTGGCTCATAGTAAACTCCATTTATATTTGGAAGTCTTGCTTCCCCATAGACCCTGACGGATAGGTCTCCTGACCTGCAGCGTAGCTGCCCCTACCTTATGACGAGCACCTTACGTAGAGCATTAGCACACCTGATGACCGCGCTCACTTCTCCTGAAGCTATTCATCCGTGCAGCACCATGGTGCATCAAGATCTATCTTCGCAGATTACGCTATCGATTAATTCTTCACACCCCCGCCATAGTGGTTTTTGGCCACTATCTCCAGGATATCTTTTCTCGCGACCTTTGTAAGCGCGGGATTATTTGCGGTTGACCCAAGTGACCAAGATTACTTTCCATCTGGCAGTCCTCTTGGCCGTAACCAAGAGCTCTTAATGAAAGCGATCTTGACGTATGGTTACTGCCGTGTATTCTGGAACACACTTAGTGTGTTTTATAGTGAGTGGAGAGATGAGCGTGGCCAAATATCCCGAGTTAGCGGTGCTGCTCGTCTCTCTTCGGAAGGCGAAAGGATGGAAGCAGAAAGACTTTGCTACACGCGTGGGCTCTACTCAGCAAACGATAAGTCGTTGGGAGCAAGGGCGATCGCGTCCGAGGGCTAAGGAGCTGTCGAATCTAGCTACCATCCTCGACGCAGATTTGACCACTTTGACGGTTGCGGCTGAGTACGCGACTTCGGAATCTAGCAGCAGCCAGCCTGAAGGCGCACCGACATACGACGTTCCTCTCCCACTGCACTCCCTGCGTCCGGACAGCTTTGAGAATTTCAGCGCTGACTTCTTGGTTCGGTATTACCGTAATCGTGGTGGGGTGGTAAACCGCTTCGGCGGTACTGGCAGCAAACAGCACGGCATTGACATCGAGGTGCGTGGAAAGACCTTCGGGGTACATACATTCCAGTGCAAACGTGTTGAGGAGTTCGGGGAGCAGAAGGTCCACCGCGCGGTGGCTGAGCAAACATATGTTTCAGATCTCAAGATTCTGCTGCTCTCAAATATTGCTAGTCCAAAAGCGCGTGTTGCAATTGCGCAGTACCAGGACTGGCAGATGTGGGATCGGATAGATATATCTGCAAAATTTCGTGAGCTATCAATGGTTGACCGGAAGGATTTGGTCGATATTTATTTCCGCGGCCAGCGTCAAGCTCTCCTAGGGGAGACTGAGTCAGGGCCGTTTCAAAAGCCGGAAGATTTTTTTAAGGGCTTTACTGATCGAAATCGTTTCTTCAACCACGCTTGGTCGCTGGTTGGTAGAGAGGAGGAGCTCGACAAGTTGATCGAATGCGTTAGCGATGACAACTTGCTAGTCACGATGCTTTTGGGCGCACCCGGCAACGGGAAGACTCGAATACTGCGAGAAGTCGTTGAGAGGGTGCGCGAAAATCGAGCCGATCTTGCGATTCTTTTCGTGTCTCCAACGGAGGACGTCAAGGCTCAGCATTTAGCGGAACTGGGCAGGGGTAAGAAGCTGCTGATTATTGATGATGCTCATGATCGCGACGATCTCTCTCAGTTGATGCGGTTTGCGACAGTGACGGAGAATGAAACCAAGCTGCTGATATCTCTGCGATCATATGGGCGGGCGATGGTACGCAGCCAAGCGTCGCTGGTTGCGATGGATAGTCCGCAGGTAGCGACCGTTGAAATGAGGGCGCGAACCAAGCAGGATGCCACTGTGCTTGCCACCCAAGTACTTAATGCCTGCGATGGACCGCTAGAGACGGCGGAGCTTATCGCGGAGTTGACCTACGCTACGCCACTCGTAACGGTATTAGCTGCTCAAATTGTCGCCAAGGAGAACGTGCCACCTGCTTTGATTGGCAACAGCGAAGATTTCCAAGAACACGTACTTTCCAGGCTTGAAGATATTATTGCTGGCAGGATCGTGACGGGACAGGATGTGCCCAAACTTCAAGCTGTTTTACGTATGGTGGCATTGCTGCAACCTGTAGTTTTTGATGACCCAGCTTTCCTCAGAATCCTAAGGGAGGTCGAGGGCCTAGAGCATGAGGATGCGCAGCGCCTTCTTCGTCTTCTAAGTGAGGGAGGTGTCCTCTTCAAGCGTGGTCTTCGGCACCGTTTGGCCCCCGACCTGATGGCTGATTCAATTATCCAGCGCAATTTTATAGGTGTCTGCGGGGCAGTAACTCCAAAAGTTGAGCACGCCTTCAAGCTAGCCGACGCGGAATATCTGAAACATCTCCTCGTCAATCTCGGCCGCCTCGACTGGCGCTTGCGCAATGGGGATACCGAGGGCAGCACATTGCTTTCCAGTATTGTGCGTAAGCTTCAATGGCACGCGGAGTATCACAATCCGCATATCCAAGCCGTCGAGGCGGTAGCTTACTATCAGCCACGTTTGGCATTGAACTTCGCTGAGAGACTTATTGAAGAAGGTCATGGTGACCACGGCGGCGTATGCGGAATGATTCGGAATGCAGTTTTTAACCCAGAGGTTCTGGAGGATGGATGCATGCTGCTGTGGCGAGCGGGACGTGATGATTCTCGTGCGCTGAACTCCCAACCGAATCACGGAATTCGAATTCTCAGAGAACTAGCTGAGTTTGAACCAAATAAGCCTGTCGCCTATGTGAAGCAAGTAGTGGATTTTGCCATCGAACTCCTGAATCGCCCTGTATCTTTGACTGGCTTTCACACGCCGTTCACCATATTGGAGGGCGCTTTAAAGACAGAAATGCAGGAGGTAACCTCGAGCAACCGCAATTTAACTATTACTCGATATCGGCTTGATTTTGAGCTCGCTAAGGCGGTTAGGGCGCGAGTAGTCGATGTGATAGTGAACTCCATCAAGACCGGCTCACCGCGTAAAGCATTCCTTGCGGCGTGTTTACTTGCTGAAGCGCTTCGCGGTCCTATGCATGATGGCGAAGATCATGAGGCATGGGATATCGCTCACGCTGAATTGCTCGAACTAGCGCATCGTGCGCTGGATAATACCGAGGTTCATCCTGTAGCTGTGGTTCAGGCAGGCATATCGGTAAGCTGGCATGCTTTTTATAGCAACAGGTCAGAGTGCCGCTCCAAGGCGCGAGACATAATCAAATTATCGGCTCGTGACCTCCCTACCCGTTTGGTCAGGCTGGTTGGAGACGCCTGGGGGCATCAAACGTGGGATAGTGACGAGTCGTTTGAGCGTAAGGATTACGAGGCTGAAATTCGCAATCTGATTGTGGACCTCGCAACTGAGTTTCCTAAAGGACTGGATTTATACAGATTTTTGAATCATTGGCTCTGCGAGATAGACCGAGTTACCAATGGAGGGTGGGGAAGCCCGCACGTTTTAGTTAGTCGTTTGCTAAAAGACCGGCCAGATGTGTCCACAGTAGTTCTGGCCATGCAGTCAGAGGGCGATTCGCCTTTGAACAATTTTTCAGGGGCTGCGTTAGCAGTTCTCATGGCGGAACAGAATCGCTATACGCTAATGAGTGAAATATTGGAGGCTGACTCTGCGCGCGCGTGGGAGATGGTTTCCGAAGCGTATGCCCTTCAGGCCGAGAATTTCTACGCTGATGCCGATCTGCCAATCCTACGGCGTATTTTTTGTTCGAATGAGCCTTCAGTTTTACGCAACGCTGCAGCAATTGCGCGCCAGGTTGCTCGACGTAACCCTGCACTAGCCGTGGAGCTAATCTGCACCACCAACTTGGTTGCCTGCCCTCCTGCTACGCATGAATTCTTCATGTTACTAGCTCATCGCGGCACCCTTGCTGCAGGTAGCATAAGCTCTGATCAATTCCGGATTTTGCTGGTGGCTCTGGGGCAACTGCCAGAACTGGATGATCACTGGGTAGTAAGATTCCTCAAGCAAGCTGTTGAGACAGTCCCCGCCGACGTAGTGGAGATGCTGAAGGGTAGATTGCAATTAGCAGGCCGTAGTCTGGGGTACAGATCAATGCGCATGGGCCGCAGTGGCTCCGGGCTTGGGTTACTTTCTCATCCAGACGGGCAGAGATTGCTGCAGGAACTTCTGGCATGGGCTGTTGATTGCCAGAACGATGGGAAGTTGGGCATGGATATAGGAACCTGCATTACGGGGCTCTGCGGTAAGTATGGTCCTCAAGTGCTGGGTTCACTGCTGGACGTTTTAAAGGGTGGGGGCCAAGCTCACGTGAACGTTGTAGCGAGCACGTTGCGATGTGCCCATCAGTCGTTTGTGATTGATGAGACTCCGTATATTCGAGAGCTATTGAGTCAGGCTGAACTCGTCAGCGATAAGGCAGTAAAGGACATTTCTTCAGCGTTATGGGCGTCCGCCGTCTCCGGTGGGCGAAGTGGGCTAGCTGGTGAGCCTTTCAAGGAAGATGTGGTATTAAAGGACTATGCAGAGACGATTCTGAAAGGGATGAGCAGAATGGATCCTGCTTATAAGCTTTACAACTGGTTGTTCCAACACTCCAAGGAAAACATTGAGAGGCAGGCAGACGAGAATAGGGCTATGGAGCTAGATGATGAGTAGCATCCTCGGGTATATGGGCATCTACAAAACAGGGGCGATGGTGAAGGACCGTGGTCACGATGAGGCAATGGCAGAGCTTTTCCGGGCTAATCCGGCGTACGCGGCTGAGCTGCTGGCCGAGGTTGTTTGTGATGATGATGCGGAAGAGTTAGCCATCCTAGAGCGGCAGCTATCGGCAGCCGTTGCCACGAGAGAGGCTAATCCCGCTTTTTGAATGTTTTACTTAGCATGGCATTTTTCATGGCTGTTAAATTAAAGTATTCATTAACTGTCTGATTTGTATAGATTTATTTTGATAATTGATAATAGAGTGGGAATGATTGGACGTCCGGGACTGACCGGCACCCAATAGCAAAAAGTACCCAGAAGCCCGCGTAATTGCGGGCTTTTGGCTTTTTGGCTCCC
Organism: Pseudomonas sp. DTU12.1; assembly: GCF_009873475.1. NCBI lineage: Bacteria > Pseudomonadati > Pseudomonadota > Gammaproteobacteria > Pseudomonadales > Pseudomonadaceae > Pseudomonas > Pseudomonas sp. DTU12.1. The sequence goes on from NZ_CP045254.1 coordinate 1,398,618, forward strand.
CAGGCTCGCCGATGATGGCGGTCGAGGAGGCGCAACTGCCCTGCTGCGATGCCGTACTGGATTACCGGCGGCCTTCGCACACCGGCGATTCACCGATGCGACCTTCCTTGCACAGGTCAATGTTATCGGTGCGCTTGAAACCTGCGTCTTTCATGCAATAAAACCGCGTGAGCACCTGGTCAATCGGCGTCGTGTCTCCCGTCCCTACCAGGTTGGTATAGCCGCATGCGGTCATAGCGTTTTTGACGCCCTTTTCAGACACCCCGACCTTTTTCCAATTGGTAAATTCTGGCGGCGGCGGTTGAAAGCCTCTGCCCGTGCAGCCAACCAATGTCACGGCGCAAACACTCAGTAACAGGCTCCTCGTGAGCATGGTGTTTTCCCTTATGGTTTGACGTGGATAAAGTGTGAGACACCGTTCGACAACAAACAGCCGGTTGCTCAGCAAAAAAACCTGGCCTCGGCCAGGTTTTTTACTCCGTTGAACGACTCAGCGTGGCAGCCTGCTTTGCAAGCTCAACCCGGTGTTGGTGATCGCGGCGGATAGTTGGTCTAGCGTGGGGAAATGCACCTGGTGCACCAGCGGCCAGGTAGGGCGCTCGATTACGAAGCCGCCGTCGGCCAGTCGGGTGATGGGCGTGATGACGATGCCTAGATCCCGACTACGGTGAAACAGCCTGTACGAACCTTGCGTCTCATCGATCAGGTACATGCCTTTGCGAAACAGCAATTGCCGGTTTTGCAGCTCCGTGCGCTGCACGGGCGGTGCCTCGACCTGTACCCGCAGGTCGGCATGCAGGGTATTGAAGGGGACGCTCATGTGTTCGTCCGGTTCCATCGTGTCGTGATCCACCGGCGTGCCTGGATCTACCCGTATATCGTGGCCTTCCCCTGGGTACACCTCCTCAATACGCACTCCCATCCCGCCCTCCAGCTCACTGATGCCGGCCAGCTCCCTGAACGTGTTGGTGCTGGTCGGCGCGGTCATCACCAGCCATTTGCCGCCACCGTTCAAGGCTTTGTCGGCGTTGATAATCCGGTGGGCCAGGTAGTTGCGCGCCATTTGCGCCGAGCGGTCGACCAGCGGGTCTGTGTATTTGTAGTGCGCGGCGCAGTCGATGGCCTGCAAGCGAATGCCGTTGCTCCTGGCTGCCTTGATCAGTTGCAGTTCGTTGAATTGTCCTGCGGGGTCGGTGCTCATCGCCTCCAGGCTGTCTTGCAGGTCTTGTGACATTGACCCGCTCTGGAAGTAGCGATTGAGGTCGTCCTGGGCAAAGTCGTTGAGCAGACGCCGCATGTACAGGGTCCTGACGCCCTTGCGCGCGAGCAGGGGGATGTTCTCGATGATCAGGCGCGTACTGGTGATGCGGTCCAGGGTTTCGCCGATAACCAGCCCGGGCAGGTCGTGCGGCAGTTGTTCTATCAGTTCGCTGAATGAGGTTTGCGGGGGCACGATGGGAACGCTCGGGCGCGGCGGCAAGCGACTCCAGGAGAGTTCGCGGTAGAAGGCTTTGGCCGAGTCCAGCAGCCTGGTGTGGGTGTGGCCGAAGTAGAAATTGTAGCGATCGAGGTTCAGGAAGCGGCTGTCGATATGGATTTCAAGGATCCCCAGCGCCCATTCCTTCAAGTCGTGGCGGATCGATGGGCGCGCGTCGAACTCGGTGGTTACCCTGCCAATCGCACTCGATGTTCCAGGCTCGGGGGCACTGGCATCGGCCACCGGTTTGACCTTGACCTTGACCTTGACCTTGACCTTGGCCGCCTTGCTGGAGTTGCCGCCTCCGCCCTTCAAGCCGCGGCTGCCAGATACGGGCTCCCACTCATCCAGTGCGTTCAAGCGCACCGGTACCGTTGCGGTGAATCCATGCGGGTTGGCCGGGTCGACAATGACCCAGTAACCCGGGCCATTCAGGTCACTTTCGTAGCGCACGTAGTAGGCCATGTCGTTCATCAGGATGGCGTGTTGAGGCATGCCATTTGAGGTTTTCAGGGTGTAGACCTGAAAGAACTTGCCCGGCGTGGTGTTAGGGGGCGCGCCTTCGAGAATCAGGTTGGCCTCGTAATGGGCCGGCACCATCAGCTTGGGTTCCACTACCTCCAGGACCGTAGCGGGCGGTGGGGCGAGTGGCTCCACCGGTGCTGGGGCAAAACGCTCCGGGGTCTCGACGATTTCCGGCAGTACCCCGTCGGCTTTCAACAGGCTCAGGTTGAACAGGGTGTCGATGGCACTGAAAACCGCTCCTTGTTGGCCTGCGCGGCGCTCGGCCAGGGTTTTGCCATTGATCGCCTGGTCGATATTAAGCCCCAGGTTGGCCGTGCTGGCGCCGAGTACCACCAGGGCCACCGGCCCGCCGACCACAGCCATCGGGCCGAAGACTTTACTGAAGGCGTTCAGGTAGCCGATCCACAGTTTCTTGCGCAGGTCGCCGTTGCTGTGCAGGCAGAAGTCGGCGTCATTTTGCATGCGCGCCTTGCTGGCCTGGGCGAGCCAAGTGAACGCATCGCCGTCGATGGTCGTGTCCGCCTGGTTGATCAGGTGGTGATTCCACTGGCCCCAGGTCACGAACAGCTGATCGATGTTCGCATTGAGCCCCTTGTCCACCCAGTCGGCTGGCAGTGTGCCGGTCAGGGCCTGGGCGGTGCGATAGATCAGGATCGGCGTCAGCAGCATCTGTTTCCAGGTCACCGCATCGGTGTCGTCTTGTTGGATCTGCGCCGAGAGCGGGAAGTGGGTCATGAACTGTGCGCGGTTATCCGGATGATTGGTTTGGCACAACAACCAGAAATGCAGGTCAGCCGGTGTGCTGAAGCAATGAAAGGCTTGGGCTTGGCCGGGCACATAGAGGATTTGCCGACCATCGTGGTCGATGATGCGCAGGATATCGCTGGCAACATGCCCGCCAATGTCCAGCGCCGCCAACCTAAGGCCTGGCATGGCAGGGGCGCTGGCTTGCAGGTTGGATAAGGTCGGGGGCCAGTCCAGGCCGTTGGCGACGGCCTTGATCACGTTCTGGAACTGCACCTCGGTCAACTGGTCGGCCTGCCGGGCTTGCAGGGCGCTGGCGAGGAAATTGACCTTGCACAGGGTCCGGAAGTCGTCTTGATGTGTGTGCCAGAAGCTGTCCGTGCGGGTGCTGTAGCGGTCGCTGAAGTTGATGTCCCAGAAGTCGTTGAGCACGGCTCTGGCAGACAGGCGCACCTCGTTGCGGTGATCAAAAACCCGTGCTTCGGGGCCCACGCTGTAGAAGCCGCCGTCACCGTCGAGCAGGTCCGCGTTGTCCTGATCGTGAAGGCTGAAACGGTGAATCACCAGTTGCGGCAGGGTCATGGACTCCAAGGGTTTCTCGTTGTGGATCCAGCCGGTAAATGCCTGGCCGTCACCAATGCCGCCTTTGAATCGATGCCAGTACACGTGGTCGGGGTCCAGGCCCGCGAGGTCGTGCCTGGCGAGAATCTCGCGGGCTGTGTCGGTTGCCATCGCCTGCATGTTCGGGCACGCGTCGAGCACTATAGGTGCCAGGGCCTTGAGCTGGCGCTGGGCGGCGGGGGATGTATCGATCATCGGCATGTCGTTCTCCTGGGGCTAGAGAGAAAAAGCATGCCGGGGTTGTTGTGGGGGGCAGGGGTAGATAGTTAGCGCCGCGCAATATCCGAAAAGTAAAACTTATCCAATGTATGCCGCGACTCGGTGTACTCGAACTGCCGCCCATCCTGCAAAAACGTCTGGTTACTCACCACAATCACATGGCTCTGGCCGTCGAGGTCCAGGTGCGCCTGGTCGTCCTTGCTGCGGGGCAGGGCTTCGATGGTGCGCTGGGCGTAGCTGATCTGCAGTTGCAGCGTCTGCTCGATAAACGCGTAGATCGACTGTTCGGCAATCGTCTGGTCCAGGCCCGGGATCAGGTCTGCGACGAAGTGGTTGATGTCGAGGATCACCCGTTTGCCGCCGATGCGCCGCACTCGCTTGATGCGCGTGATCAGGGTGCCGGGCTCGGCCTCGATATGCTGCTGCAGGGAGCCTTCCAGGGGCAATTGAGTGAATTCGACCACTTCGGTGCGTACGTCATCGCCCAGGTCGGCGTGGGTTTCGTGGAAGCTGACGATACCGCCCAGTTGGAACTCAATCGGGTTGGGCGACAGCACGAAGGTGCCCTTGCCATGGATCTTTTGCGCGAACCCACGCTCCTGCAATTGCTCGATGGCCCGACGCACGGTGCCACGGCTGGCCTGGTAGGCGTCCATCAATTCGGTTTCAGAGGGAAGGCGCGTGCCGCGTTGCAGGCGTTCGGTGGTGATGCTGGCAAGCAGATCCGTATAGATCTGGTTGTATTTGCTCATGGGGATGGCTCTGTGCCCGACTTGATCATTCAAGGCAGGAACCTTAGAGGCAGAGGTGGAGTTTGTCCATTGGACCCTCGGATATCGCCAATCCCTGTAGGAGCGAGCTCGCTCGCGAAAAACGTCAACGATAACGCGAAAAACCAGACACCCCGCGCTGCCCTCAGGTTCTTCGCGAGCAAGCTCGCTCCTACAAAAGAGGTCATCGGATATTTTTGTAACTCGTACAGACGAGTTGTTGCTTTAACTCGTCTGTACGAGTACTTTTGCCCTCGGCGTGCTGCCAATAACAAAAATCTAAAGTGGAAGAACAAGCATGAGCCACGACTATTCCAACATTGCCCGCGAGATCCTCGAACATCTGGGGGGCAGCGACAACCTTGAGCAAGCGGCCCACTGCGTGACGCGCCTGCGCCTGGCGCTCAAGGACCCAAGCCTGGTCAACGCCAGTGCATTGAACCAGGTCGATCTGGTCAAAGGCTCGTTCTTCACCGGCGGCCTGTTCCAGGTCGTCATCGGCCCTGGCGAAGTAGAAAAGGTCTACGCCGCCCTGCGCGAACAGACCGGCCTTGCCGCCGCCACCATCGCCGATGTGAAGAAGAAGGGCGCCGACAAGACCAACGCCCTGCAGCGCCTGGTTCGTGTGTTCTCCGACGTGTTCATGCCGATCCTGCCGGCGCTGATCATTGCCGGCCTGCTGATGGGCATCAACAACCTGATGGGCGCCAAAGGCATGTTCATCGAGGGCCAGACTTTGCTGGAGGCCTATCCGAACCTGGATGGCCTGTGGAGCCTGATCAACCTGATGGCCAACACCTCGTTCGTGTTCCTGCCGGCGTTGGTGGGCTGGTCGGCGGCCAAGCGCTTTGGCGGCAGTGAAATCCTCGGCATCGTACTCGGCCTGATGCTGGTGCACCCGGACCTGCTCAACGCCTGGAACTACGGCAAGGCAGTGGCCGGGCTCGACGGCCAGAGCCTGCCGTACTTCGATATTTTTGGCTGGTTCCAGATCGAGAAAGTGGGCTATCAGGGCCAGATCCTGCCGATCCTCATGGCCGCCTATGTCATGAGCGTGATTGAGAAGTGGCTGCGGGCGCGCGTGCCCAATGCCATCCAATTGCTCGTGGTGCCGATCACCACCATCGTCGTCACCGGCGTGCTGGCCCTGGCGATCATCGGCCCGGTCACCCGTCACCTCGGCATCCTGATCACCGAAGGCGTCGTCACGTTATTCGACCTGGCGCCGATGGTCGGCGGGGCGATTTTCGGCCTGCTGTATGCGCCGCTCGTGATCACCGGCATGCACCACATGTTCCTCGCCGTGGACCTGCAACTGATCTCGACCCAGGGCGGCACATTTATCTGGCCGATGATCGTCATGTCTAACCTGGCCCAGGGCAGTGCCGCGCTCGGAGTGTTCTATATGAGCCGCAATGCACGGGACAAAAGCATGGCCTCGACCTCGGCGATTTCTGCCTACTTCGGCATCACTGAACCGGCGATGTTCGGGGTGAACCTGCGCTTCAAGTTCCCGTTCTATGCCGCGTTGCTCGGCTCGGCGCTGGGCAGCATTTTCCTCTCGCTGAACAAGGTCCAGGCCTCGGCCATCGGCGTCGGTGGTTTGCCTGGGTTTATCTCGATCATCCCGCAGTACATCCCAAGCTTCGTCATCGGGATGGTCATCGCGATTGTGGTGCCGTTTGTTTTGACCTGTGGGTTGAGCATGAAGATCGTGCGGCCTGGATACCGGGTCGCCTGAACTACCGCCTTCGCGAGCAAGCCCGCTCCCACATTTGAAATGCGTTCCCCCTTGTGGGAGCGGGCTTGCCCGCGATGAGGCCCGCAAGGCCAGCACATAACTCTACTGAAGGAACCCACCATGCAAGACTGGCAACACTCGGTGATCTACCAGATCTACCCAAAAAGCTTCCACAGCCATGCGGGTAACGCCACCGGTGACCTGCTGGGCATCGTGGACAAACTCGATTACCTCCAATGGCTGGGTGTCGATTGCCTGTGGATCACCCCGTTCCTGCGCTCACCCCAGCGCGACAACGGCTACGACATCAGCGACTACTACGCCATCGATCCCAGCTACGGGACCATGGCCGACTGCGACCTGCTGATCGGCGAAGCCGCCAAGCGCGGGATCAAGCTGATGCTCGACATCGTAGTCAACCACACCTCCATCGAGCACGAATGGTTCCAGCAGGCACGCAGCAGCCTCGACAACCCGTACCGCGACTTCTACATCTGGCGCGACCAGCCGAACAACTGGGAGTCCAAGTTCGGCGGCTCGGCCTGGGAATACGAGGCGCAGACCGGCCAGTACTTCCTGCACCTGTTCGACCACACCCAGGCCGACCTCAATTGGGACAACCCCAAGGTGCGCGCCGAAGTCTACAAACTCATGTGCTTCTGGCGTGACAAAGGCGTGGGCGGTTTCCGCCTGGATGTAATCAACCTGATTTCCAAGCCGGCGGACTTTCCCGAAGACAACAGCGATGGCCGGCGCTTCTACACCGATGGTCCGCACGTGCATGAGTACTTGCAGGAAATGCACCGCGAAGTGTTCGAAGGCCACGACCTGATCAACGTTGGCGAGATGTCATCCACCAGCCTTGAGCACTGCATTCGCTACTCGCGCCCGGAGTCGAAAGAGCTGTCGATGACCTTCAACTTTCATCATCTGAAAGTGGATTACCCCAACCTGCAAAAATGGGTGCGCGCCGACTTCGACTTCCTGCAACTCAAGCAGATTCTCTCTGACTGGCAACTGGGCATGCAGGCCGGTGGCGGGTGGAATGCGCTGTTCTGGTGTAACCATGACCAGCCGCGGGTGGTCTCGCGATTTGGTGATGACGGCGAGTACCGCGTGGTCTCGGCCAAGATGCTCGCCACCGCCTTGCACTTTCTGCAGGGCACGCCGTTTGTGTACCAGGGCGAAGAGCTGGGCATGACCAATCCGGGGTTCGACCAGATCGGGCAGTACCGCGATGTCGAGACCCTGAACATCTACCGCCTCAAGCGCGAAGCGGGCGAGTCGCAAGCGTCAAGCATGGCCGCCATCATGCAAAAGTCCCGGGATAACGGGCGTACGCCGATGCAATGGAACGGCCAGGCAAATGCCGGCTTCAGCAGCGGTGAACCGTGGATTGGCATCCCGGCCAATGCGGCGCAGATCAATGTGCAGAGCCAGTTGGATGACCTGGATTCGGTGCTGCATCACTACCGGGCGCTGATCGCCTTGCGTCGCCTTGAGCCGCTGATCCAGCAGGGCGTGTACCGCCAACTGCTGTGCGATCACGCCAAAGTCTGGGCGTATCTGCGTGAAGGCCATGGCGAGCGCCTGCTGGTGCTGAACAACTTCTACGGCCAGCCCTGCGAGATACAACTGCCTGGCCAAGTGATCAGCGCGGCGAGCGCGCAACGGCTGCTGATCAGCAACTACCCCGACTGCCCGGTGCGCACCGACAGCATCACCTTGCGCCCATACGAGTCTTTTGTGCTGCACCTGACCGACTGACATTCCCCTTTTTGTAGGCGCGAGCTTGCTCGCGAAAAACTTCAAAGCGCCGCGTGCATCCGCAATGCCCACGTCACCGTTGACGATTTTCGCGAGCAAGCTCGCTCCTACAGAATCGCGTTACACACAATAAGAAAAAAGGAGCGCTTCATGAAAACAACAATAAAGCTGGGCCTCGCTGCATCCTGTCTGACGTTGCCCCTGGCGGCCCACGCCCTGGAATTCGCCGGCTATCTGCGCAGTGGTGCCGGCACCTCGACCGGCAGCGGCCCGCAGCAGTGTTTCCAACTGCCGGGCGCCCAATCCAAATACCGCCTGGGCAACGAATGCGAACAATACGCCGAGTTGGAGTTACGCCAGGACCTGTTCACTCTCGACGACGGCTCGGTGCTGAGCGTCGATGCCATGGCCTCGCTGTACAACAAGTACGACCGCGAACTGAAGTTCCAGGGCGAAAACAATGGTTCGGCCCGCATGCCGCAGATGTATGCGCAGTGGTCGAACATGCCCAGCCTCAACGGCGGTTCACTGTGGGCCGGCCGGCGCTACTACAAACGAAATGACATCCATATTTCCGACTTCTACTACTGGAACCAGAGCGCCACCGGCGGCGGTATCGAGGACGTGCTGATTGGCGATCTGAAATACAGCTACGCCCTGTCGCGCAAGGACAACCTGTACCAGAAGGAATACGCCACCCGTCACGACTTCAACGTGGCAGGCTTCAAGACCAACCCCGGCGGGGAGCTGGAGTTGGGCCTGAGCTACATCGAACAGGCTGGCGGGCGCGATACCCACAGCGGCTGGGCCCTGACTGCCCAGCATGTGCAGGCGGCCTTCCTCGGCGGCAAGAACAAGTTTGCCCTGCAGTACGGTGAAGGGCCGGGCACGGGCCTTGGCTACACCGGGAATACGGCACTGGAACGCAGCAGCAAAAGCTACCGCGCGGTGGAGTTTTTTGACTGGCAAGTGACCCCGCGTTTCGGTGGCCAGGTCGAGGCGGTGTACCAGAAAGATGTGCGCCCAGGCAGCCAGGACCAGACCTGGATGTCCATTGGTGTGCGCCCGGCGTATGCCATCAGCGAACAGTTCAAGCTGGTCACCGAGCTAGGCCATGACCAAGTGGATGCCAGCGGCGGCACGCGCAAACTCAGCAAGTTCACGTTCGCCCCGACCTGGTCGCCCAAAGGCCCGGATTTCTGGGCGCGGCCGGAAGTGCGCTTGTACTACACCTATGCCACCTGGAACCAGGCGGCCAAGCGTGCGGCCAATGAACTGGCGGCGGGTTCGGCGTTGTCCGACAGCGGCTCCTACGGCAGTGCGCGGCACGGTTCCAACTTCGGTGTGCAGGTCGAATACTGGTGGAAATAAATACGGCCGATGTAGTGACCCCTTATGTGGGAGCTGGCTTGCCAGCGATGGCGGCCCCTCGGTCTTTGGCAGAGACCGAGTCGTCAGCATCGCCGGCAAGCCGGCCCCTACGGGGATTTGCATTCACCCATGATTTTTACAGAACCAAACAGCAGGTGATGTCATGACCACAACTCAACCCCTGGAACTGCTGGCGCCCCTGGCCGGGGTGCTGTTGCCCCTGGACCAGGTGCCGGATCCGGTGTTCTCCAGCCGCCTGATTGGCGACGGCGTGTGTATCGATCCCACCTCGCAGACCCTCTGCGCGCCGCTGGCCGGGGTGATCAGCAATATCCAGGACAGTGGTCATGCGGTCAGCGTCACTGACGACCACGGCGTGCAGGTGTTGATGCATATCGGCCTGGATACCGTGAACCTGGCGGGCAAGGGGTTCACTCGGCTGGTCGAGGAAGGCCAGCGGGTGGTGGCCGGGCAACCGCTGATCGAGTTTGATGCCGACTACATCGCCCTCAATGCCCGCAGTTTGCTGACCCTGATGCTGGTGGTCAGCGGCGAGCCATTTGCGCTGCTGGCGGCGGCTACGGGGCTGGTTGAAGCCGGGCAACCGTTGCTGCGCGTGACGCCTGCAATAGGTGCTGCCAATGACGCGGAGGAAGAGGGCGACGCCCTGTTTTCCAAACCCCTGACGCTGCCCAATGCCAACGGCCTGCATGCCCGTCCGGCGGCCGTGCTGGCCCAGGCCGCAAAGGGGTTCAAGGCGAGCATCTGCCTGCACAAGCAAACCCAGAGCGCCAACGCCAAGTCATTGGTGGCGATCATGGGCCTGCAAACAGTGCGCGGCGATACCCTGCAAGTGAGTGCGGCGGGGGCGGATGCGGCTGCGGCGATCGAGGCGTTGGTCGCGTTGTTGGCCCAAGGGTGCGGCGAAGCGGTGGCCGTGGTGGCCGAGGCCATCGCACCGCTGTCATCGGCAACGGTGTTGCGGGGCGTATGCGCATCGCCAGGCTCGGCGTTTGGCCACGTGGTTCAGGTCACCGAGCCTGAGCTGAACGTGACTGAAAAGAGTACTGGCGAGACCCCAGAACGTGCCGCGCTGACGCGCGCTCTACAGGCTGCAGCCCAAGCACTGCAGGCGCTACAGGACAAGGCCTCGGGGAGCGCCCAGGCGCAGATTTTTGGTGCCCATCAGGAATTGCTCGAAGACCCGACCCTGCTGGAACACGCCCACGGTCTGCTGGCCCAAGGCAAGAGCGCGGCCTTCGCCTGGAACAGCGCCACTCTCGCCACCGCTGCACTGTTCGAGCAGTCCGGCAGCCCACTGCTGGCCGAGCGTGCCGCCGATATGGCGGATGTTGGCCAGCGGGTCCTCAAGCTGATCCTCGGGGTCCAGGACGGCGCCTGGGATTTGCCGGAGCAGGCCATCCTGATTGCCGAGCAATTGACCCCCTCGCAAACCGCCAGCCTCGACCCGGCCAAGGTGTTGGGGTTTATCACCGTGGCCGGAGGGGCCACCAGCCACGTCGCCATACTTGCTCGCGCTCTTGGCTTGCCGGCGATTTGCGGTGTGCCGGTCCAGGTCCTGGCGATACCCGATGGCTCGCCAGTGTTGCTGGACGCCGATAAAGGCGAACTGCACCTCGAGCCGGCCCCGGGGGTGATCGAGACGCTGCGGGCCGCGCGCGAGCAGCAGGTTGTGCGCCATCAACGCGATGTGCAGCAGGCTGCCTTGGCCGCCACCACTCGCGACGGTCATCATATTGAAGTGACGGCCAACGTCGCTTCGCTGCAAGAGGTACAGCAAGCCCTGGCGCTGGGAGCCGAGGGGGTGGGGCTGTTGCGCTCGGAGTTTCTCTATCTGGACCGCAACCGCGCGCCGAGCCCGCAGGAACAGGCCCAGACCTACAGCGCCATTGCCGGTGTGCTGGGCCCCGAGCGCAATCTGGTGGTGCGCACCCTTGATGTGGGCGGTGACAAACCCTTGGCCTATGTGCCGATGGACAGCGAGACCAATCCATTTCTAGGCCTGCGCGGGATTCGCTTGTGCCTGGAACGTCCAGAGTTGTTGCGCGAGCAGTTCCGGGCAATCCTGGCCAGCGCAGGCTTGGCGCGGTTGCACATCATGTTGCCGATGGTCAGCCTGCTGTCGGAGCTGCGCCAGGCCCGCGAGATCCTGGAAGAACAAGCGCTGGCCCTGGGGCTTAGCGAATTGCCGAAACTGGGGATCATGATCGAGGTGCCGTCGGCCGCGTTGATGGCGGATGTGTTCGCGCCCCATGTGGATTTTTTCTCCATTGGTACCAATGACCTGACCCAATACACCCTGGCCATGGACCGCGACCATCCACGCCTGGCCAGCCAGGCCGACAGTTTCCACCCGGCGGTGCTGCGCCTGATCGACACCACGGTCAAGGCCGCCCACGCCCATGGCAAGTGGGTGGGCGTATGTGGCGCGCTGGCGTCCGAGGCGCTGGCGGTGCCGATGCTGATCGGGCTGGGGGTGGACGAACTGTCCGTCAGCGTGCCGCTGATCCCCAGTATTAAGGCCACCGTGCGCGAGCTGGACCTGGCGGATTGCCAGATCATCGCCCGCCAGGTCCTGGGCCTTGAAGAAGCCGGCCAAGTGCGCGAGGCCTTGCGCCTTTACCACACGGCGACTGTAGAAACTTTACCTGTCGTGGAGCATTGAGCATGTTCGAGAAATTACAGCGGGCGTTCTGGAAGGCCCTGACACCGGACCTGGTGGCCGAAACACCGAGCACCGAGCCTGCGGCTGACGCGATGTTGGCGCCGGCGGTGTTGAGTGCGCTGGGTGGGGCGGCGAATCTCAAGACGCAACAGCGGGTGGCGTTGACGCGGATCCGTGTGCAGCTACAAGACCCGACCCAGGTCGATGAAATTGGGCTCAAAGCCGCGGGCGTTACGGCGGTGATGGTATTGGCGGGCGGGGTAGTGCACCTGATCACTGGCCTGAGCTGACCGTACTCGATCAATGTGAGCCAGCCTGCGCGGCAAACGGCCTCCTGTGGCGAGCGGGCTTGCCCCGCGTTGGGCTGCGCAGCAGCCCCAAAACCTGCAATCGGGGTTTTTCAGGCAGAAATTCAGTGGGCCTTATTGGGGCTGCTTCGCAGCCCAGCGCGGGGCAAGCCCGCTCGCCACAGTAAGAGTGGTTTTCACAGTAAGCCGGTGGTCTTCAGGGTGTTGGGGTGTGGTACCAGAGCTTCGGTACATGCCGCTCGCCACAACCTGAGCCACAGCAAGCCCGTGGTCTAGAGTGCTGGGCTGTCTTGCGGGGGCTTGGTTTTGTCCACGCCCGGGACGTGCAGGTTGCCTTCCACCATCTGGTTGCCTTCCAGCTGCGGCTGGGTCACCCAGGTCAGGATGTCGTAGTAACGACGGATGTTGGCCACGAAATGTACTGGCTCGCCGCCACGGGCGTAGCCGTAGCGGGTCTTGCTGTACCACTGCTTCTGCGACAGGCGCGGCAGCATTTTCTTCACGTCCAGCCATTTGTTCGGGTTCAGGCCTTCTTTTTGCGCCAGTTTGCGTGCGTCATCGAGGTGGCCGCCGCCTACGTTGTAGGCCGCCAGCGCAAACCAGGTGCGATCAGGTTCAAGGATCTTGTCGTCCAGTTCGCTCTTGATCATCGCCAGGTACTTGGCCCCGCCCTTGATGCTTTGCCGGGCGTCGAGGCGGTTGGACACGCCCATCGCCTGGGCGGTGTTCTGGGTCAGCATCATCAGGCCGCGCACGCCGGTCTTGGAGGTGACAGCCGGTTGCCACAGCGATTCCTGATAGCCAATGGCTGCCAATAGCCGCCAATCGACCTTTTCTTCCTTGGCCGACGTCTTGAAGAACTTTTCGTACTTGGGCAGGCGCTGCTGCAAATGCTGGGCAAAGGTGTAGGCGCCCACATAGCCCAGCACATCGACATGCCCGTAGTAACGATCCTTGAGGCGCTGCAAGGTGCCGTTCTTCTCGACCTTGTCGAGGTAGCTGTTGACCTCGTTGAGCAGGCTGTTGTCTTCACCTGCAGCCACCGCCCAGCTCTGGTTGCTGGCATCGCCCAGGTCAAAGGCCACCCGTACGTTGGGGAAGTACACCTGGTTCATCGCCACTTCATTGGAGTCGACCAGGGTCAGGTCGATCTGCCCTTCGTCGACCATGCGCAGCAGGTCGACCACTTCAACGGCGTCGGACTCTTCGTATTCAATCGCAGGGTTCTGCTTTTTCAGCTCGGCCAGTTGCTCGGCGTGGGTGCTGCCCTTGAGCACCATGATCTTCTTGCCCACCAGGTCGGCCGCGTTGGTGGGGCGGGACTGGCCGTTGCGGTAGATGATCTGCGGGGTCACTTCCAGGTATGCATGGGAAAAGCGCACCTGTTGCTTGCGCTGTTCGCTGCTGACCAGACCGGCGGCGGCCAAGACCGGGCCGTTGGGCTTGCCCAACTGGCCGAACAGGTCGTCGAGATTGTCGGCCGTCTCGATTTCAAGCTTCACCCCCAGGTCGTCGGCAAAGCGCTTGACCAGTTCGTATTCGAAACCGGTTTCGCCGTTGCGGTCCTGGAAATAGGTGGCCGGGCTGTTTCGGGTAACCACCCGCAATACGCCATCCTCCTTGATTCGCTCGAGCGTGCTGGGCTTATCAACACAGGCGCTGAGCATCAGGAAGAGTCCGGTGGCGAGGAGCCATTTGGCACATCGCGGGCGCAAAGCAGTTGGGGAGAACATCTGCGCAGTATACGCAAACGGCCCACGGCGCCATATCTCGACAGCATGGGCGTTGTCTGCTAGCACCCGCAAAACTGTGCTGCAGCCCGCAGAAACGTGGCCTGGCGCATGATTGTGACGGTGAAAATAACTGCACCAGCAGCCCCGGAAAACCCCTCGATACCGTGCAATCGAGGCCAACTGACGTTCGGCAGCGGCCAGCAGTGCCGTTTCGGGTGCCGTTGGCGCAGGTTTACGCTAGAATGCACGGCCTCAAAGCACACCCCCTTCCCGAGGCTGTCCCGAAGATGTTGATCCTGCGCGGCGCTCCTGCCCTTTCTGCCTTTCGCCACAGCAAACTCCTTGAGCAACTGAGCCAGAAGGTTCCAGCTGTCACTGGCTTGTATGCTGAATTTGCTCACTTCGCCGACGTTAACGGCGTTTTGACCGCCGACGAACAGCAAGTGCTGGCACGCCTTCTGAAGTACGGCCCCAGCGTTCCCGTTCAAGAGCCGACCGGCCGCTTGTTCCTGGTTCTGCCGCGGTTCGGCACCATCTCGCCCTGGTCGAGCAAGGCCAGCGATATCGCCCGCAACTGCGGCCTGGAAAAAATCCAGCGCCTGGAACGCGGGATCGCCTTCTACGTGGCTGGCCAGTTCAGCGATGCCGAAGCCGAGCTGATCGCCAGCAGCCTGCACGACCGCATGACCCAGATCATCGTCAGCCAGCTGGAACAGGCCGCCGGCCTGTTCAGCCACGCCGAGCCCAAGCCGCTTACTGCGATTGACGTGCTCGGCGGTGGCCGCGCCGCCCTCGAGAAGGCCAACACCGAGCTGGGCCTGGCCCTGGCTGAAGACGAAATTGACTACCTGGTCAACGCCTTCAACGGTTTGCAACGCAACCCCCACGACATCGAACTGATGATGTTCGCCCAGGCCAACTCCGAGCACTGCCGGCACAAGATCTTCAACGCCAGTTGGGACATCGACGGCCAGAGCCAGGAAAAAAGCCTGTTCGGCATGATCAAGAACACCTACGTGATGCACAGCGAAGGCGTTCTGTCGGCTTATAAAGACAACGCCTCGGTGATCGTCGGTAGCGTTGCCGGCCGTTTCTTCCCGGACCCTGAAACCCGCCAGTACGGCGCGGTGCAGGAGCCGGTGCATATCCTGATGAAGGTCGAGACCCACAACCACCCGACCGCAATTGCCCCGTTCCCGGGCGCAGCCACCGGCTCGGGTGGCGAGATCCGCGACGAAGGTGCAACCGGCCGTGGCGCCAAGCCCAAGGCCGGCCTGACCGGGTTCACCGTGTCCAACCTGCAGATCCCAGGCTTCGAACAGCCATGGGAAGTGCCGTACGGCAAGCCTGAGCGCATCGTTACTGCGCTGGACATCATGATCGAAGGCCCGCTGGGCGGCGCCGCGTTCAACAACGAATTCGGGCGCCCGGCGCTGACCGGTTACTTCCGTACCTTCGAACAATCCATCACCACCCCCCGTGGCGATGAAGTGCGCGGTTACCACAAGCCGATCATGTTGGCCGGCGGCATGGGCAACATCCGTGAAGACCACGTGCAGAAGGGCGAGATCCTGGTCGGCTCCAAGCTGATCGTGCTTGGCGGCCCGGCGATGCTGATCGGCCTGGGCGGCGGTGCCGCTTCCTCGATGGCCACCGGCACCAGCTCGGCAGACCTGGATTTTGCTTCCGTACAGCGCGAAAACCCCGAGATGGAGCGTCGCTGCCAGGAAGTCATCGATCGTTGCTGGCAGTTGGGTGACAAGAACCCCATCAGCTTTATCCACGACGTCGGCGCCGGTGGTTTGTCCAACGCCTTCCCTGAGCTGGTCAACGATGGCGACCGTGGTGGCCGTTTCGAACTGCGCAACATTCCAAATGACGAGCCGGGCATGGCCCCGCACGAAATCTGGAGCAACGAATCCCAGGAACGTTATGTACTGGCCGTTGGCCCGGCGGACTTCGAACGCTTCCAGGCCATCTGCGAGCGCGAGCGCTGCCCGTTTGCGGTGGTCGGCGAAGCCACTGCCGAGCCGCAACTGACGGTCACCGACAGCCACTTCGGCAACAGCCCGGTAGACATGCCCCTCGAAGTGCTGCTGGGCAAAGCCCCACGCATGCACCGCTCGGCGGTACGTGAAGCCGAGTTGGGCGATGATTTCGACCCAAGCACACTGGAACTGGCCGACAGCATCGAACGCGTGCTGCACCACCCGGCCGTGGCGAGCAAAAGCTTCCTGATCACCATCGGCGACCGCACCATCACCGGCCTGGTTGCCCGTGACCAAATGGTCGGCCCATGGCAGGTTCCAGTGGCTGACGTTGCCGTCACTGCCACCAGCTTCGACGTGTATACCGGTGAAGCCATGGCCATGGGCGAGCGCACGCCGCTGGCCCTGCTGGACGCCCCGGCGTCGGGCCGCATGGCCATTGGTGAAACCCTCACCAACATCGCGGCTTCCCGTATTGGCAAGCTGTCCGACATCAAACTGTCGGCCAACTGGATGTCGGCCGCCGGTCATCCGGGCGAAGATGCGCGCCTGTACGACACCGTAAAAGCGGTCGGCATGGAGCTGTGCCCCGAGTTGGGCATCACCATCCCGGTGGGCAAGGACTCCATGTCCATGGCCACCCGCTGGAACGAAGATGGCAGCGACAAGAGCGTCACTTCGCCGCTGTCGTTGATCGTTACCGGCTTCGCCCCGGTCACCGATATCCGCCAGACCCTGACCCCGCAACTGCGCATGGACAAGGGCACCACCGATCTGATCCTGATCGACCTGGGCCGTGGCCAGAACCGCATGGGCGCCTCGATCCTGGCGCAGACCCACGGCAAACTCGGCAAACACGCGCCGGACGTGGATGATGCGGAAGACCTCAAAGCCTTCTTCGCCGTGATCCAGGGCCTGAATGCCGACGGCCACCTGCTGGCTTACCACGACCGTTCCGACGGCGGCTTGCTGACCAGCGTTGTAGAGATGGCGTTCGCCGGTCACTGCGGCCTGAACATCGTGCTCGACAGCGTTGCCGAGGATGCTGCCGAGATCAACGGCATCCTGTTCAACGAAGAGTTGGGCGCGGTGATCCAGGTGCGCCAGGACGCCACCCCGGATGTACTCGCACAATTCAGCGCCGCTGGCCTGGACGATTGCGTGGCCGTGATCGGCCAGCCGATCAACAACGGTGAGATCAATATCTCGTTCAACGGTGACACCGTGTTCGCCGGCCAGCGCCGCCTGCTGCAACGCCAGTGGGCCGAGACCAGCTACCAGATCCAGCGCCTGCGTGACAACGTCGACTGCGCCGAGCAGGAATTCGAGGTGATCCTGGAAGAAGACAACCCGGGCCTGAGCGCCAAGCTCAGCTTCGACGTCAACCAGGACATTGCCGCGCCTTACATCAAGAAAGGCATTCGCCCTCAAGTTGCCGTACTGCGTGAGCAGGGCGTCAATGGCCAGGTGGAAATGGCGGCGGCGTTCGACCGTGCCGGCTTCAATGCGATCGACGTGCACATGAGCGACATTCTCGCCGGTCGCGTTGACCTCAATGAGTTCAAAGGCCTGGTGGCCTGCGGTGGTTTCTCCTACGGCGACGTGCTGGGTGCCGGTGAAGGCTGGGCCAAGTCGGCCCTGTTCAACAGCCGTGCCCGCGATGCGTTCCAGGGGTTCTTCGAGCGTAACGACAGCTTCACCCTGGGTGTGTGCAACGGTTGCCAGATGATGTCCAACCTCAGCGAACTGATCCCGGGCAGCGAGTTCTGGCCGCACTTTGTGCGCAACCGTTCCGAGCAGTTCGAAGCCCGCGTGGCCATGGTGCAGGTGCAGGAGTCCAACTCGATCTTCCTGCAGGGCATGGCCGGTTCGCGCATGCCGATCGCCATCGCCCACGGTGAAGGCCATGCCGAGTTCGAAAGCGAAGAAGCCCTGTTGGAAGCCGATCTGTCCGGCACCGTGGCCCTGCGTTTTGTCGACAACCACGGCAAGGTCACTGAAAGCTACCCGGCCAACCCGAACGGCTCGCCGCGCGGGATCACCGGCCTTACCAGCCGCGACGGTCGCGTCACCATCATGATGCCGCACCCGGAGCGTGTGTTCCGCGCCGTGCAGAACTCGTGGCGCCCTGAAGAGTGGAACGAAGACGGTGCGTGGATGCGCATGTTCCGTAACGCTCGTGTGTGGGTGAACTAAGGCCATGTACAAGCTCAGCTTCTTTGTGCCCGACAGCCATGTGGAGGCGGTGAAAACCGCCCTCTTCGCCGCAGGTGGCGGGCGCATCGGCAACTACGACAGCTGCGCCTGGCAAGTGCTGGGCCAGGGCCAATTCCGCGCGTTGGATGGCAGCCAGCCGTTTATCGGGCAGGTCGGCCAGGTTGAAGTGGTTGAGGAGTGGAAGGTTGAGCTGGTGGTGGCTGATGAGCTGATCGTGGCGGTTGTGGCTGCGTTGAAGCTCAGCCACCCCTACGAGACACCGGCGTATGAGGTGTGGCAGTTGGCGGATTTCTGATTCGCAGGCTGCATAAACAAGAAACCCGCTGGGCCAGTTTGGTCAGCGGGTTTTTTGTTGCCTGTGATAGCCATCGATACCTACACAATTTTGCCGCAACGCATAAACCCAAGCAGATAGGGCTTCTGTGGCGAGCGGGCTTGCCCCGCGTTGGGCTGCGAAGCAGCCCCAGTAAGCCAAATGCGGTGTATCAGATACACCGTAGCGGCTGGTTTTGGGGCTGCTTCGCAGCCCAGCGCAGGCAAGCCCGCTCGCCACGGGGAAGGTTGTTAGTTATTGGAAGTTGTGTGGATAGCTATGCTGCGATAGCGCCCGTCCAAACAACCCGCCCTCCCTACCGGGAAGGCGGATTTTTGCCCGGCTTATGGCGCGGGCGTGAGTTTTACCTCGGCACGAATGGCGTCGATCAAGGTGGTCTGGTAGACAAAGCGCTGCTCGGTCATGCCCCAGCGATCGATGAAGAACATGCCCTGATCGTCCACCTGGATCGGGGTCGAGACGATTTCCCCGGTTCTGGATTTATGCAGCAGGTTGGTTTCTGCCGTGGACGGGCGTTCGACCAGAAAGTGCCCGGACACTTTCAGCCGCGTGCGGTCCAGCGGTACGAAGGCCGTCGGTTCGCGGATGTCGGCGATGCCGACCTGCAAGGTGAAGTCGCTGCGCAGGGCGGTCCAGCGGGTTTCCAGGTTCGTATCCCAGCGGCCGGGCTGGATGGGGAGTGAGCGGCTGGGCGCTGCGTCGCGGATGTGCAGGCTGGCGGCGCCTTGCAGCTCGGCCAGGCCAGGCACTTGCAGGTGGGTGTTGGTGTGGGCGCTGCCGATGAACGCCACCCATTTGTGCGCGCCGTGTGCCGCCTGGTCGGCGTCGATCACCCGGGAGGCGAAGTAGCTGAACATCTGGTTGCGCGCTTCGGGGTTGGCGCCCTTGACGTAATAACTGGCGGTGCAATCGAGCGCTCGCACGCGCAGCCCGTGTTTGTTGGCTTGCTGGATCACTTCTAAATAGCTGTTGGCGCCGCTGTAGAGCGGCATATGCCCGGCGTTCTGGCGTTTGAGGTAGTCCTTGAGCGCGGGCGACAGGCGTTTTGACTGGCGCAAGGCATCCAACTCCGCTTGGTGCAAGTCGGTGAGTAAATGTTCGACGTACAGCGTGTCGAACTTCAGCGCCTTGAGTTGCTTCATGTGTTTGATCAGGAACGCTTTGCTCGCCTGCGCGCTGTGCGCCTCGCCGATGACCAGCCCCGCCAGTTGGCTTTCACTCACCGCACGCAAAAACGGCTCCGGCAGCGTTTGGCCGTGGAGCCGCGACAATTCCGGGCGGGCCGGCAGGGTGTGCTGGCTGAAATACTGCTGGGCATCCAGGGTCAGACGGTCTCGTGTGCTTTTGAAGGCCGAAAACGCCTTGCGATGCGCGGGCCCCGGCAGGTAACGGGTGTCCAGCCCGCGATATTGGTTGGACTGGGCCAGGATGCTTTCGCGCAGGTCGGCAGCCAGATCGTAGTCGCTGAAATGCGTGACCGTTGCCTCAGCCATCGACGGGCCTGGCGATATTACGGGGCGTTCAGGCGCACGCACGGCCAGGGTGTAATCGGCTGTGGTGTCGCCCGCATCAATGCGCAAACCCACGGCCTGATCAGCGCCGACATCCTCCACGCGTACGGCAATTGCTTTGTGCAGGTCGGCCAGGCCCGGCGCCTGATCGGTTGTGGTCATGCGTGCCGGGTCCATCAGGGCGATCCAGCGTTCATCGGGCACGGCTTCGCTGTCGGCCAGCAGGACTTTGTGCGAGTAGAAGTTGCGCAAGGCGGTGCCGCGCGTGGTGGTGGGCGGGGTGTCGCCGAGGTGGAGGGCGTCATCCAGGTCGTAGCAGGTCGAGGCGTCCAGCGCTTTGATCTTGATGCCTTTGGCTGAAGCCTTGCGCACCAGCGCCAGGTAGGAAAATTCGGCGTTGTCGGCAAACCCGAGGTCCTTGTCCACAAGCATCAGATGCCGCTCGATGTGCTTCCAGGATTGGCCGCTGTTGAGCTTGTCCAGTTTCGGGCGGAATACATCACCGGGCAGGTATTCGATGTACAGACGCTTGAAGCCTTTGTCGAACAGCGCCTCGAGGTTGTCGATCAGCACCTGTTGGCCGACGCCGCTATCGGGGATGGCGCCGATGATCAGGTTCGGTGCGCGGGTAAACGCAGCGTTGTCGGTGAGTGCGGCCAGCGAGTTCTCCAACGCGACGGCCGGCACCTGCGCACGGGGCGCCACGGGTGGCTGCTGGCGGAAGAAGTCCTCGGCATCGCGGGTCAGTTGGCTGACCTGTTGCTGGTACACCTCACGCAGCGGTCGCAGGTCCCGGGCCGCTGCGGCCAAGGTGATGTGGGGGTTTTCGTACACCCAGTCGCCCTGTTGGTGCAGTTGCGCCTTGAGGTTGGGGTTGAGCACGTGCTCCAGCTTGTCTGCGTACTTGGCCGGCATCTCATAACGCTTCAGTGCGTCGGGTGTCTGTGGCAGTTTTTCATACTTCGGCGCGCCGCCGATCACGCCAGTGCGTCGCCAAATGCCCAGGTCATCCGGGGCAGCGAGGCGGGTGGTGGACACCAGTTTGCCGGTGACCGGGTCCAGGCGATAGAGCAGATAGCGCCCGATCGGGTCCGGTGTTTTGTGCGCCCAGAGAAATTCGCCCTGGAACAACACCGATTGCATCCCCGCAGGCTTGA
The DNA here is from genome assembly GCF_009873475.1 of Pseudomonas sp. DTU12.1. NCBI lineage: Bacteria > Pseudomonadati > Pseudomonadota > Gammaproteobacteria > Pseudomonadales > Pseudomonadaceae > Pseudomonas > Pseudomonas sp. DTU12.1. The sequence continues at coordinate 1,419,787 of NZ_CP045254.1, forward strand.
GCGGCGGCGGTTCCAGTGGGCTGATCAGTCTTAGCGCAGGGCTCTGCACGATTCGCCTGGGGGCCTGGCGCACGGCAAACTGTTGCAGGGTGCCGAGGGCCGGGCGCAGATCGGTGAACAAGCCGCCGGCGCTGTTGAGCAGGTAACCGATCAAGTGTTCCAGGGCCTGGGCGTTGTCGCCTTGATGGTAGGCGTGCAGAGCGAGCATGCCGTCCTTGAACGCCAGCGCCAGGCCGACGCTCAGGCTCAGCACCGGGAAGGGTGCGGTGGCGATGGCGGCGACCCATTCCACGCACGTCCAGGCGATGCCGCTGATCATCTGGGTGCGATTGACGGTGGTGGCTTTCACGTCATCCATCGTGCGTTGCAGCTTGAGGTCATACACCTCGCGTCGCAGGTCCTGGATCTGGGTTTGTGCGCGGATCGGGTCATGGCGCGGCGGGCTGACACTGGTTTTATCCAGCCCCTGCGGCAACTGCCGCCGGGCGTCCTCAAGGAAAGTGCGCACCCGCCCCTGGGACTGCACCGCGACGCGCTGCACCAGGTAACCGAGCATGCCGGGGAGTTTTTTCAACAGGTAGTTGAACTGCCGGGCTTCACGCACGCTGATGCCGTCCGGGGCGTTGGGGGTGTAGAGCAGCGTCGGGGCGTCGGCATGGGTGAAGAGGTAGCAGCCGATCACCCATTCGCCGTCGATGCTCAAGCGGTGGATCGCGTGATCGCGGCGGATCGCCGGCGAGGTCTGGTCCATGCTGGCGATGCTGCGCTCCAGCCAAGCGCCGTCGAGCGCGGCGATATGCCCTTGCAGGCGGCATTCAAGGGCGGCGCTGCGCAGTTGCCCTTGGGTCAGGGCCAGGGTGGCGTTGCGCCGCAGCGCGTAGTCCGGGCTGTCGACGTTGAGCAGGCGGGTCTTGATCTCATTGATATACCGCTCGCCGATCCAGACCCCGGTGACCGAGCGCGCGACTTTCTCGGCAGTCAACGTGCTCAGGTCCACGCCGTCGGGGCCTTTGAAGCGAGCCGAGCGGGAGAATTTTTCGTCGAGAAAACCGATGCCGTCGGCGTAGCCATCGCGGTACAGCTGGGTGTAGCTGATTGGCGCAGCCTTGGCGAGCGTGGGTGCGTAGGCCCAGACGCTGTCGGGGTCGACGTCGGGGCGCGGGCGCCCAAGCAGCGTGCCCAGGCGCTGGCGCGCCTGCTCATGCAGGTACGTGCTGAAGCTCGGTACCTGCGCCTCGGACAAGGGGTAATCGTTGTAGGCACGCAGACCGCCTTCGGTGTCGTCCGCCAGCTTCATCAGGGTGCGCCGCGTGGTCAGCGGCGCCGCGCGGAACCAGGCGGGGGTGCTGAACTCATCGTCATCCAGGCGCGTGGCCAACACATGGGTGGCCATTGCCTTGAGGCAATCGGCATGGCTGACGGTGGGGCCGAAGCTGATTTCGCGGTGCTCCTGGGCGTGAAACTTGTAGCTCAGGCCGCTGAGCACCTGTTTCATCTTGGCGCGAAAGCGCAGGGCGACGCGGGTGACCAGGTAATCGGTGAGGGTGCCGGGCGGTGACTTGACGCCATTGTCCAGGGTCCAGCCGAGGATGTGATTCTGGCAGGCAACTTCACTGTCGAACGCCTGGAATTGCTGCGCGCGCGGTGCTTGCGGCGTACACAGCAACACGCGGTCGACGGCGCCGCTGGCGTTGCGCCGGCGCAGCACCCACAGGTCTTGCAACTGAGCCTCGTGCAACGCCAGGGTTGAGGCGCTCAGCAACGGGTCGCTGCCTTGGCGCACGCGCTGGATCAGCTCGACATCGTCAGCGCTGAGATGCCCCTGCAGCAGCGCGGTGCAGGCCAGGGCAATGATTCTGTGATCAAGCATGGCCTCGATGGCCTGGCACAGTTCGGTCTTCGCGTGGAGTTGCTTTTGCAAGGTACTGAAGTCGATACGCGGTTGTAGCGTACCCAGTTGCTCCGCGAGCCAGCCTGGTGTCAGCTCGGCGTAGGCGGCGGGCAGTGGCGCGCCGTCGTAGCTGAGGCTGGTTTTTTTCAGGAAGTCGGAGCCGGTGTTGTCATCGTCGGGATGTGGGCCGCGCAAGGCCAGCTCGACCAGGTCGCGCTCGTGGTTGTATTCGCCGATCGGGTTGAGCAAGCGCCGCGTGGTTACCAGCAGGCGTTGCGGTTCGAGGTCGTGGATATCCAGCTCATCGCTCAGGCGCTCCAGCCATTGGTGACGCGCCAGCGCGTAAGGCGTGGCGAGGGCGCCGAACAGTTGCTCCAGATGTTGCCGGGCCTGGTTGTAATGGTGCAGATGTTCGGCGAGTTGAGCGCATTGGGGGGCGGTGGCGCTGCGGTACCAGTCCGGCGCGCTGTACCGCAGCCAGCGGTCGAGCAGCAGTTGGGCACGCCATTGCAGGCGCGCGCTGACGTCGGGAACGGCAGCTGCGATGGCCTGCTCCAGCGCGTTGATCAGCGCTTGCGCGTCGCTGTGCGGGTTGTCCACCAGGCTGAGGGCGCGGGTGATGTCATCGCTGCGCTTGGCGATCAGTTGGTTGTCGAGGTGTTCGAACAGCGGCCGCTCACTGATCGGGTTCAACCCCAGCGGCCAGATGGCGTGTGGCGTCAACGCGTGGTAGTCGGTGGGCAGCAGGCCCATGAAGTGCGTGCGCTCGGCGGCGGCGTCCAGGCGCTGGAACAGCGCGGTGTCGAGGTCGATGAGGGTGGCAAAAAACTCGATCCCGCGTGAGGGGGTAAACAGCGCCACACGGCCGACCGGTGTGCTCGATTGAAGCTCGCTCACCTGCGGGCTTGAATGTTCGGTCAGCACAAAAGCTGCGGCCAGTTCGACGGTTTGCTCCTGGTATTCAAAGGTCAGTGCATACAGGCCTGGGCGTTGTGTGACGCCAAGCGGTATGCGGTCCAGGATCGCCAACTCCTGCGGGTGCAGCAGGCGGTCGGCGCCCGCGAGTGCGGCTTCGTGAGTCAGGGCTGTGTAGCCGGCCTCAAAGGTCATGAAGGATTTACGTGCCTTGCCGTCGATCTGCTCGCGGCGGTCCATGTCCTGCAGTTGTGTGTTCAGCGTGGTTCTGAGGGTGGCCAGCAGGGTCTGGCCTTCAGCGCTTTGCAGATCACGTTCGGCCAAGTCCTGGTACAGCGCACGGCTCTTGTCGAGGAACTGTTGCCGGTACTGTTTGAGAAGCGTGTTCAAGCGTTCCAGATAAGCCAGGTCTGCCGACTGGGTTTGCGCAGGCAGCAACGGCCCATCGACATCGAGCAGGTGGTGGCCGATCAGGTTGAGTGAGCCTTTGATCTCGTCAAAGCTCAAGGGGGGATTGGAAGTGCTCACAGGCACGGGCTCCATGCTGAGGGTTAGAGCCGTCAGCATGGGCAGGGCCGCCCCGGGCGGGGCGGTAGATAGGTAGGTCAGGCGCCCGCGCGCACCGGGTTGCGTTGTGCCAGGGCCTTGAGGGCGTCGCTCAAGCCCTGGGCCTGGTCGCCGACCAGCAAATGCCACACGCCGTCTTCAAGCCGGCTGACACCCTGGCAGCCGAGGCTGTTGAGTTGCGCCTGCGACAGGCCTTTTTCATCGGCCAGTTGCAGGCGGATACGGGTCATGGCGATGCAGTCCAGTTGCACCACATTGTCCTGCCCGCCCAATGCATCCAGCCATTGCTGTGCCTGCGCCGTGGCGACTGTAGCGGCGCAGGCCGCTGGCGCTGGCATGGCGGCGCCGGCCACCGGCACGTGATTGGATGAGGGCATCGCCAGACGGATTTCATCGGCAATGCTATCGGCCAGCGGCCCGACGACGACCTGCAGGCTGCCGCCGTTGCCGGGACGGACCACCGCCATGGCGCCAAGGGCTTTCAACTCGGCATCCAGCGCCTTGTTGCGGTCCACCATGTCCAGGCGCAAGCGCGTGGTGCAGGCGCCGACGCTCAACAGGTTCGCGGCACCGCCCAATGCGCGCAGGTACGCATGGGCGCGCTGGTTATCCGTCATGACCTCGGCCTGGGCCACCTGGATGTCTTCGCGCCCGGGTGTTTTCAGGTTGAAGCGGCGGATGCAGTAGCTGAACACGCTGTAGTAGATCAGCGCATACGCCAGGCCCACGGGCACCACCAGCCAGCCATTGGTGGATTTGCCCCAGCCCAGGACCATGTCGATGAAACCGCCGGAAAAGGTGAAGCCCAGGTGAATGTCCAGCAGGTTGGTGACGGCCATCGACAGGCCTGTCAGCAGCGCATGCAGCAGATACAGGAACGGCGCGAGGAACATGAACGCAAACTCGATCGGCTCGGTCACCCCGGTGAGGAACGAGGTCAGGGCCATCGACAGGAATATCCCGCCCATGATCTTGCGCCGCTCCGGCAGGGCATTGCGGTACATCGCCAGGCACGCCGCCGGCAGGCCGAACAGCATCACCGGGAACATGCCGGTCATGAACTGGCCGCCGTTGGGGTCGCCGGCAAAGTAGCGGGTCAGGTCGCCCGTCACCACCGCGCCGGTGGCCGGGTCGGTGAAGCTGCCGAACACGAACCAGGCCATATTGTTGAGGATATGGTGCAGGCCGGTGACGATCAGCAGGCGGTTGAATACGCCAAACACAAACGCCCCCAGGCTGCCGCTTTCCATCAGCAAGACGCCGAAGCCGTTGATGGCGTGCTGCACCGGCGGCCAGATCAGGCCGAACACCACGCCCAGGCCCACTGCCGAGAACCCGGTGACAATCGGCACGAAGCGTCGCCCGCCGAAAAAGGCCAGGTACTCCGGCAGCTTGATGTCCTTGAAGCGGTTGTACAGGGCGCCGGCCATCAAGCCGCTGACGATCCCGGCCAGCATGCCCATGTTAATGGTCGAGTCCAGCACCTTGAGGGTCGAGATCATCACCAGGTAACCGATGGCGCCCGCCAGCCCGGCCGTGCCGTTGTTGTCCCGGGCAAAGCCGACGGCGATACCGATGGCGAAAATCAGGGCCAGGTTGGCAAAGATCGCTTGCCCGGCGTCGTGCATCACCGCGATGTTCAGCAGGTCGGTATCACCCAGGCGCAGCAACAGGCCGGCAATCGGCAGGATGGCGATGGGTAGCATCAATGCGCGGCCCAGGCGTTGCAGGCCTTCGATGAACAATTGGTACATGGCGAGTCTCCTTTTTCTTGTTGTTGTCAGCTCAACGGCCAGTGCTGGTGACAGGCTTGGCGTACGGCCCCGGCGCTGCTCAGGTTGAGCAGGCCCTGGCTCAGTTGCCGGCATTGCGTGGCGTCGAGGTGGCGCACACGGTCTTTGATTTCAGCAATCTGCGGCGGGCTCACGGACAGCTCGCGCACGCCCAGGCCCACCAGCACCGGCGTGGCCAGCGGGTCGGAGGCCAGGGCGCCACACACGCCGACCCAACGGCCATGTTTCGCGGCGCCGGCGCAGGTCTGGGCGATCAGGCGCAACAGCGCCGGGTGCAGTGCATCGACCCGGGCAGCCAGGCCGGCATGGTCGCGGTCCATGGCCAGGGTGTACTGGGACAGGTCATTGGTGCCGATCGACAAAAAGTCTGCATGCTCGGCCAGTTGCTCGGCCATCAGCGCGGCGGCCGGCACTTCGATCATCACCCCCAGGTCCGGGCGCTGGGTCAACCCCAGTTCGGCGCACAGGTCGTCGAGGCGCTGGCGAATGTGCAGCAACTCGTCCACTTCACTGACCATTGGCAACAGGATCCGGCAGCGCTGCAGCGGGCTGACCTGCAGCAGGGCACGCAATTGCTGGTCGAGCAGTTCCGGGCGCACCTGGGCCATGCGAATGCCGCGCAGGCCCAACACCGGATTGGCTTCGGCGGGCAGTGGCAGATAGTCGAGCTGTTTGTCGCCGCCCACATCAATGGTGCGAATGATCACTGGTTTGTCGCCCATTGCGTCCAGCACCGCCTGGTAGGCCTGGCGCTGCTCTTGTTCATCGGGCGCGGTGCGGCGCTCGACAAACAGAAATTCGGTGCGCAACAGGCCAACGCCATCGGCGCCGTTTTCGTAGGCTATCTGTGCCTCGCTGCTGGAGGCCACATTGGCCGCCACCTCAACGCTTACGCCATCAAGGGTGCTGGCCGCTGTCTGGGCCTGGGCCTGTTGCTGCTGGCGCTGCAGTTTTTGCGCATCGCGGATCTGGTGCACCTCGGCGTGGCGTGCATCATCGGGCATCAGTTCCAGGCGGCCGTTGGCGGCGTCCAGCACCACACGCTGGCCTTGGGGCACATCGAGCACTTCACTGCCCAGGGCGACCACACAGGGCAAGCCTTTGCCCCGGGCCAGGATCGCCACATGGGAGGTGGCGCCCCCTTCGGCCATGCACAGGCCCGCAGCGTTCTGCTCGCTCAACTGCAGCAGGTCCGAGGGGGTCAATTCATGGGCGGCGACAATGGCGCCGGCCGGCAACTCGAACTGCCAGGCTTCGCCCAGCAGCGCCCGCAGGACCCGTTGCTGCAAGTCCCGCAGGTCGTTGGCGCGCTCGGCGAACAACGGCTTGCCCAACCCCAGCAGCACGGCGCATTGGGCCTGGATTGCATCGCGCCAGGCGTGGGTGGCGGCGCTGCCTTGCTCGATGGCAGCGGTGGCGGCCTCCAGCAGGGCGGGGTCTTCCAGCAGGGCCAGGTGGGCGGCGAAGATCTCCTCTTCGTCCACGTCCTTGCGCCGGCGGGCGTGCTCCAGGGTACGGCGGATTTCCCCGCGCACCTGCTCCAGGGCGGCGTCCAGTTGCTGCAACTGCTCATCGGCGACGTGGGTTCGCGGGTCTGCTGGCAACTCGATGCTGCTCATGCGCCACAAAGGTCCGCAGACCAGGCCGGGCGCGGCGCAGACACCTTGCAACACACCGGCTTCGGTGGGGGCGCGATGTGCAGGGGCGGCGGCCGGGACCGGGGCGGTGTGGGGAACCTCCAGCGACAGCGCCGCGAGCAGGGCTTGCAAGGCGGCTTCGCTGTCTTCGCCCTGGCAACTGACGCGCACTTCGTCCTGCTCGCCAATCCCCAGGCCCAGCAGGCCGATCAGGCTGTCGCACGGCGCAGACTTGCCGGCGAAATGCAGGTGCGACTGGCTGCTGAAACCTTGCGCGGTCTTGCGGACCAGCGCAGCGGGGCGTGCATGCAGGCCCCCCTTGTGGGTGATGCGAATGCTGGCGCTGGCGGCGTTGCCGGTGTGCGCGCCAGGCGCTATGCGGGTGGCCGAGGTGTGGCGCGGGCAGACCTGCATCAGCGGTTGGCCCACGGTCGCCATTTGCATGCTGAACGGTCGCAGCTCGAACTGATCGCTGTTGGTGAGGATGATCAGGCTGATCAGGCTTTTGCACTGGCGGGCGATGCGGTCTAGGTCCAGGCGCACCAGGGCCTGGCCGCTGCTCACCCGGGCGCCTTCCTTGACCAGCAGGGCAAAGCCCTCGCCCTTGAGCTCGACGGTGTCGATGCCCACGTGCAACAGGATCTCTGCACCGTTGTCGGCGCGCAGGGTCAGCGCATGCCCGGTGCGGGCAAGGTGAATCACCACGCCATCGCATGGCGCATACAGGCAATCGTTGAGCGGGTCGATGGCCAGGCCATCGCCCATGGCGCCGCTGGCGAACACCTCGTCTGGCACGTTGCCCAGGGTCCGCACCGGCCCGGTCAGGGGCGCGTTGAGGGTCAGGTCATTGTTATTGTTGGTCATGGGCACGGTACTCATCAGGAAAACGCTGCACATCACTTCAGTGGGTGCGGGTGACTTTGCTCAGGTGGCGCGGCTGGTCGGGGTCCATGCCCCGGGCCTGGGCCAGGCCGGCGGCCATTACGTAAAAGCTCTGGATCGCCAGGATCGGGTCCAGGGCCGGGTGTTCGGCGCGGCTGAGGGTCAGGTCACGCTCGGCGATATCGTCGGGTGCGGCCAGCAGTACGCGGGCGCCGCGTTGGCGCATTTCCGTGGCCAGGGTCAGCAAGCCCGGCTGTTCGGCGCCGCGTGGGGCGAACACCAGCAACGGGTAGTTGGCGTCGATCAAGGCCATCGGCCCGTGGCGCACTTCGGCGCTGCTGAAGGCTTCGGCCTGGATCGCCGAGGTTTCCTTGAGTTTGAGCGCGGCTTCCTGGGCGATGGCAAACCCGGCGCCACGGCCGATAACCATCAGGCGCTGGCAATCGCGCAGGGCGTCGATGGCCAGGCTCCAGTCCTGGGTCGCCGCTTCGCGCAGGCCGGCAGGCAAGGCGTGGCAGGCTTCGAGCAGGCCGTCTTCCTGGTTCCAGTGGCCGACCAACTGGGCACTGGCGCTCAAGGTGGCGATGAAGCTCTTGGTCGCGGCCACACTGCGTTCGGGGCCGGCGCACAGGGGCACATGGAATTCACACGCGGCCTCCAAAGGCGAGTCTTCGGCGTTGACCATCGATACGCTCAACGCCCCGCGCTTGCGCAGCAGGCGCAGGCTGTTGACCAGGTCCGGGCTTTGCCCCGACTGGGAAAACCCGAAGGCGGCCTGACCGCTGACTTTCAGCGGCGCCTGCGCCAGTGTCACCACCGACATCGGCAGCGACGCCACCGGCACGCCCACGTGTTGCATGGTCAGGTAGGCGAAGTAGCTGGCGGCGTGGTCCGAACTGCCACGGGCGACGGTCATCGCCACTTGCGGCGGCTGGCGGCGCAGGCGGCCCGCGACTTCGGCCAGCAGCGGGTCGAGGCATTGCAATTGGGCCGCGACGGCCTCACAGGAGGCCAGGGCCTCTTCAAGCATTTTTGAAGTCAATGGTTTCTCCTTCGACCATTACGTCGGTGAGGTGCAGGGAGCGGTCCAGGCGCACGCAGTCGGCAAAACTGCCGGGTTGCAGGCGGCCGCGTTGTTCCAGGCCCAGATAGTCCGCAGGAAATTGCGACAGGCGCTGTGAGGCTTCGTTGATCGGCAGGCCGATCTTCACCAGGTTGCGCAGCGCCTGATCCATGGTCAGGGTGCTGCCGGCCAGGGTGCCGTCGGCCAGGCGCACGCCGCCCAGGCATTTGGTCACGGTATGGCTGCCCAGCTTGTATTCACCGTCGGGCATGCCGGCGGCGGCTGTGGAGTCGGTGACGCAGTACAGGCAGGGGATCGAGCGCAGGGCCACGCGCATGGCGCCGGGGTGCACGTGCAGCAGGTCCGGGATCAACTCTGCGTATTTGGCATGGGCCAGGGCGGCGCCGACGATGCCCGGCTCGCGGTGATGCAGCGGGCTCATGGCGTTGTACAAGTGGGTGAAGCTGGTCGCGCCGGCGGCCAGGGCGGCGACGCCTTCTTCATAGCTGCCCAGGGTATGGCCGATCTGCATGCGCACCCCGCGTTGGCTGAGCGCGCGGATCAGGCCGTCATGGCCGGCGATTTCCGGGGCAATGGTGATCACCCGGATCGGCGCCAGGCGCAGGTACTCCTCAACCTCGGCCATCAGCGCTGTGTGGGCGAAGTTCGGTTGGGCGCCGAGTTTGCCCGGGTTGATGTAGGGGCCTTCCAGATGCACCCCCAGCACTCGGGCGCTGCCGGCCGGGCGCTGTTCGCAGAACTGGCCGAGTTCGCCGAGCACCCGGGAGATTTCCTCGACCGGCGCAGTCATGGTGGTGGCCAACAACGAGGTGGTGCCGAAACGCACATGGGTGCGAGTGATGGTCTCGAAGGCGCTGCGGCCTTCCATGATGTCCTTGCCGCCGCCGCCGTGCACATGCAGGTCGATAAAACCCGGCAGCAAGTAGGGCAGGTCGTTGTCGGCCGGATCGCAAGGCACGCCTTCGACGGCGCTGACCTTGCCTTCGTGGTGCACCAGGCGGCCGCGAATCCAGCCGTGGGGCGTGAGGATATTGTCTTCGGACATGGCAGTTCTCTAAGGCCGCAACTCGGCGGCAAAGTCATAGCGACGCAGCTCTGCGACAAAGTCGTAGTAGTCGTTGCGGCAGTAGGTGTCGGTGATCTCGATGGGCGTGTTGTCGGCGGTGTAGCCGACCCGGGTCATCAGCAGCATGGCGGTGCCGGGGGCGATGCCCACCAGGGCCGCGAACTCGTCCGAGGCGTTGATTGCCTGGATGTGTTGCAGGGCCCGCACCACCGGTTTGCCGATGCCTTCCAGGTATTCGTAGAGCGAGCTGCCGATGGCCTGGGGGTTGGGAATGATCGAAGCGGGCAGGGCGCTCATCTCGATGGCCATCACGGTGTCGTCCGCTTTGCGCAGGCGCTTGAGCCGCGCCACTTTGTCGGTGGGCGACAGGCCCAGGCGGATCAGTTCTTCATGGGTCGGGGGGGTGATCTCGCGCACCAGCCATTGCGAACTGGGGGCAAACCCCTTGAGCCGCAGCATTTCGCTGAACCCCGAAAGGCGCGACAGCGGTTGTTCCAGGCGCGGCGTAATAAAAGTCCCGGAGCCTTGGCTGCGGCGGATCAGGCCTTGGGCGAACAACACTTCCAGGGCTTTGCGGGCGGTGACCCGGGAAATGCTCAACTGCTCGCTGAGCACGCGCTCCGAGGGCAAGGCCTGCTCGGATTTCCACTGGCCGGCATGGATCGCGGCTTCCAGGTTGCGGGCCAGTTGCAGGTACAGCGGCGTGGATTGTCGGTCGTCAGGACGCAGGGTCTGGATGGGATTCATCTGTAGGGTTTCCGATGCGTTATTGGAGTGTTGTCGCCCGGTAATGGCCGGAAATTAATACCACTTAAATACCATGTCAATGCCGCCAAAAGCGTGCACACGGCTGTTTGCAGGCACCTTAAAGGTGCCTGGTATCAAGTGGTATTAGAGAGGTCTTTATCGCGCGCAGAAAGACGCAGCCCCTGGCAGTGAAATGGTATTCACCGGCAGGGGCTGTGGGGGAGGCAGGTTTTTTTTGAATTATTTTACGAACGGTGCCGGTTACGGGCGGATCTCGATCATCGTGCCGTCCTTGACCAGGTTCCACACTTCGCGCATGTCGACATTGCGCATGCCGATGCAGCCGTCGGTCCAGTCCAGGGTGTGGAACCACTGTTCGGGGTATTCCTCACTGTCTGGCGTGCCGTGGATCATGATCATGCTGCCGGGCTTGACCCCTTCGCGGCGCGCGCGGGCGGCATCGCTGATATTGGGGTAGGAGATGTGCATGGACAGGTTGAAGCGGTCGCTGGTCTTGCGCCAGTCGATCCAGTAGAAGCCTTCCGGGGTGCGGCGGTCGCCTTCGATCAGCTTGTGGCCCTTGGGGTTCTTGCCCAGGGAAATACGGTAGGTCTTGAGCGGCTTGCCGTCGTTGATCAGTTGCAACTGATGGGCGGACTTGAGCACCAGGATCTTCTCGACGGGTTTGCCGCCCAGGGTTTGCAGGGTGGTGGCGCACGACAGGCTGGCGAACGACAGGCAGAGCAGGGCAAGCAACCAACGCATTGAAACGATATCCGTATAAAGGCTTATTGCGCCGGTTGAGTCGCAGGCGGCACCGATTCGCTGCGCACGGGGAACACCTGTTGCCGACGGTCAGCGAAAAAGCATTCTAAGGTACGCCTGACCGTGCGGAAAGCCAGCTCGGACCAAGGGATATCGGCTTCATCGAACAGCCTGACTTCCAGGCTCTCGGGGCCGGCGGCAAAGTCCAGGTCGATCAGTTCGGCGCGGTAGAAAATATGCACCTGGCTGATGTGCGGTACATCGATCAACGTGTAGATGCTCAGGTTGCGCACCCTGGCGCAGGCTTCCTCAAGGGTTTCGCGCATGGCGCCCTGTTCGACGGTCTCGCCGTTTTCCATAAAGCCTGCAGGCAGGGTCCAGAAGCCCAGGCGCGGTTCGATGGCCCGTCGGCACAGCAGCACCTGGTTGCCCCAGACGGGCAGGGTACCGGCGACGATATTGGGATTCTGGTAGTGAATGGTCTGACAGTGGTCACACACATAACGCAGGCGTGCATCGCCTTCGGGAATGCGCTGGATGACCGGTTTACCGCACTGGCTGCAGAAGTTCATGCTTGGGTTCCTGGGGACTGCGCCTATCTTGGCGTGCAGGGCAGTGGCCTGCAAGTTGTCGTTTAGCGACACCGCCGGGGTTTTGGGGTTGGGCGCCCGTACGCTTTGGTGCATGATGCAAGGTAGCCAACAGATCGAGATGACTCATGCTGGACGAGCTACTTCGCCGGGTAAGCAATCACACGCCACGCACGCTGGAAACTGACGGACGTTTCCCCGAGGCCGCCGTGCTGGTGCCGATTACCCGTAGTGACGAACCCGAGCTGATCCTGACCCTGCGTGCCAGCGGGCTGTCGACCCACGGTGGCGAAGTGGCCTTTCCGGGAGGGCGGCGCGACCCGGAAGACCCGGACCTGGTGTTCACTGCCCTGCGCGAGGCCGAAGAAGAAATCGGCCTGCCGCCGGGCCTGGTGGAAGTGATCGGCCCCTTGAGCCCGCTGATCTCCCTGCACGGCATCCGTGTGACCCCGTATGTGGGGGTGATTCCCGATTATGTCGAGTACCTGGCCAACGACGCCGAGATTGCTGCGGTATTCAGCGTGCCCCTGGAGTTTTTCCGCCAGGACCCGCGCGAGCACACCCATCGCATCGATTACCAGGGCCGCAGTTGGTACGTGCCCAGCTATCGGTTCGGTGAATACAAGATCTGGGGCCTGACGGCGATCATGATCGTAGAGTTGATCAACCTGCTCTATGACGATGCCGACATCAGCCTGCATCGACCGCCGAAAAGCTTTATCAATACCTAAGCCATCGTTTGAATGGCAAGCCGTGAGGGAAGACCATGAAATACCGCCTGGGCGATGCCCGCGTCGAGACCCATCCACACAGCTGGGTGGCGCCCAATGCCACGCTGGTGGGCAAGGTCAAGCTGGAAGAGGGGGCCAACGTCTGGTTCAACGCGGTGTTGCGTGGCGATAACGAACTGATCCTGATCGGCAAGAACAGCAACGTGCAGGACGGCAGCGTGATGCACACCGACATGGGCTACCCGCTGACCCTGGGCACTGGTGTGACGGTGGGGCATAACGCCATGCTGCATGGCTGCACCGTCGGCGACTACAGCCTGATCGGCATCAATGCGGTGATCCTCAACGGTGCCAAGATCGGCCGGCACTGCATCATCGGCGCCAACTCGTTGATCGGCGAAGGCAAGGAAATCCCCGATGGCTCGCTGGTGATGGGCTCGCCCGGCAAGGTCGTACGGGAATTGACCGAGCAGCAGAAAAGAATGCTGGAGGCCAGTGCTGCGCACTACGTGCATAACTCGCAGCGCTATGCCCGTGATCTGGTCGAGCAGCCAGAATGAACCCGGTAGAACGCCCCGTTGCCTCGCCCTGCGTGAGTATCTGTGCGCTGGATGATGACGATATCTGCACCGGTTGCCAGCGCAATGTCGACGAAATCACCCGTTGGAGTCGCATGGACAACGCCGAGCGCCGGGTAGTGCTGGGGTTGTGCCATGAACGGGCGAAGGCCAGTGGAATATTGTGGATGATCCCCGGAAAATCCGACGCCTGATATTTTTGAATGGCGAGCGAGCCTGTTGTGGCGAGCGGGCTTGCCCCGCGCTGGGCTGCGCAGCAGCCCCAATAAAACCTCCGCGGACGTTCAGGTAAACCGCAGCGCCTGTCTTTAGGGCTGCTACGCAGCCCAGCGCGGGGCAAGCCCGCTCGCCACATTAGGTCCAGTGGTCACAACAAGTCCGTTGGCCACAAAAATAGCTGATGAGCTGTCGCCGGCTGGCGCGGTGTGTCTGGAGTACCTAGGGCGCTTGGAGAGGGCCTCTGTGGCGAGCGGGCTTGTCGGAACGCCGCATCGCCCGCGCTGGGCTGCGCAGCAGCCCCAATAAAACCTCCGCGGACGTTCAGGTAAACCGCAGCGCCTGTCTTTAGGGCTGCTACGCAGCCCAGCGCGGGGCAAGCCCGCTCGCCACATTAGGTCCAGTGGTCACAACAAGTCCGTTGGCCACAAAAATAGCTGATGAGCTGTCGCCGGCTGGCGCGGTGTGTCTGGAGTACCTAGGGCGCTTGGAGAGGGCCTCTGTGGCGAGCGGGCTTGTCGGAACGCCGCATCGCCCGCGCTGGGCTGCGCAGCAGCCCCAATAAAACCTCCGCGGACGTTCAGGTAAACCGCAGCGCCTGTCTTTAGGGCTGCTACGCAGCCCAGCGCGGGGCAAGCCCGCTCGCCACATTAGGTCCAGTGGTCACAACAAGTCCGTTGGCCACAAAAATAGCTGATGAGCTGTCGCCGGCTGGCGCGGTGTGTCTGGAGTACCTAGGGCGCTTGGAGAGGGCCTCTGTGGCGAGCGGGCTTGCCCCGCGCTGGGCTGCGCAGCAGCCCCAATAAAACCTCCGCGCACGTTCAGGTACACCGCAGCGCCTGTCTTTAGGGCTGCTACGCAGCCCAGCGCGGGGCAAGCCCGCTCGCCACAATAGGTTCAGTGGCCACAACAGGCCCGCTCGCCACAGGGTTTCTTGTGCAGTACCCTGTGGCCCTTGCCCACAGGTCCATCGCCCCATGCTCTTCCTGATCACCTATATCAGCAGCGTTGTGCTGATCAACTTCGCCTTTTCCACTGCCCCGCATCTGGATGTCATCTGGTCCGCCTGGGGTGGCCTGGTGTTTATCCTGCGTGACATGGTGCAAACCCGCTTCGGCCACGGGGCGATCATCGCCATGCTCGCGGCGCTGGTGCTGTCCTATATCACCTCCGATCCGTCTATCGCCTTGGCCAGTGCCACGGCGTTCGCGGTGTCCGAGTGTATCGACTGGCTGGTTTTCAGCATCACCAAGCGCCCGTTGCATGACCGGCTGTGGATCAGTTCGGCGCTGAGTATTCCCCTCGATACCTTTATCTTTTTTGGCCTGATCGGCGCGTTGACGCCCGCTGTGGTCGGCACCGCCCTGGCCTCGAAATTTGCCGGGGTCACCGTGGTGTGGCTGGCCATGGCCTGGCGTTTGCGTCGCCAGCGTGTCGCCAACTGAGGCCAACGCCTGCGGTTCATGTAAAATGCCGGCCTTTCTCCCCCTGATCCGCTCCCCTGAGGACCTGAGATGACCCGAATCGGAACTCCATTGTCGCCAACCGCGACCCGCGTATTGATGTGTGGCTGCGGTGAGCTGGGCAAGGAAGTGGTAATCGAGCTGCAACGCCTGGGCGTTGAAGTGATTGCCGTGGATCGCTACGCCAACGCGCCGGCCATGCAGGTGGCGCATCGCAGCCATGTGATCAACATGCTCGATGGCGCGGCCCTGCGTGCGGTGATCGAAGCGGAAAAACCGCATTTCATCGTCCCGGAAATCGAAGCCATCGCCACCGGCACCCTGGTGGAGCTGGAGGCCGAAGGCTTTACCGTGATCCCCACCGCCCGCGCGGCGCTGTTGACCATGAACCGCGAGGGCATCCGCCGCCTGGCCGCTGAAGAGCTGGACCTGCCGACCTCGCCGTACCACTTTGCCGACACCGTCGAAGACTACCGCAAGGCCGTCGAAGACCTGGGTTTCCCATGTGTGGTCAAGCCGGTGATGAGTTCGTCGGGCAAGGGCCAGAGCCTGTTGCGCAGTGCCGATGATGTGCAGAAAGCCTGGGACTACGCCCAAGAAGGCGGCCGCGCCGGTAAGGGCCGGGTGATCATCGAAGGGTTTATCGATTTCGACTACGAAATCACCCTGCTGACCGTGCGTCACGTGGGCGGCACCACCTTCTGCGCGCCAGTGGGTCACCGCCAGGAGAAGGGCGACTACCAGGAGTCCTGGCAGCCCCAGGCCATGAGCCCGGCGGCCCTGGCTGAATCCGAGCGCGTCGCCAAAGCCGTGACCGAGGCCCTGGGTGGTCGTGGCCTGTTTGGTGTCGAGCTGTTCATCAAGGGCGATCAGGTGTGGTTCAGCGAAGTCTCGCCGCGCCCCCACGACACTGGCCTGGTGACCTTGATCTCCCAGGACTTGTCGCAGTTTGCCCTGCATGCACGGGCGATTCTGGGCTTGCCGATTCCGTTGATCCGTCAGTTCGGGCCTTCGGCATCGTCGGTGATCCTGGTGGAAGGGCAGTCGACCCAAACCGCTTTCGCCAACCTCGGCGCAGCCCTCAGCGAGCCAGATACCGCGCTGCGTCTGTTCGGCAAGCCAGAAGTGAATGGCCAGCGCCGCATGGGCGTGGCGTTGGCGCGGGATGAGTCGATCGAGGCTGCCCGGGCCAAGGCGACCCGTGCCTCGCAGGCAGTGGTTGTAGAGCTCTAAAAGCATCGCGGGCAAGCCCGCTCCCACATTTGGAATACATTCCCAGTGTGGGAGCGGGCTTGCCCGCGATAGCGGTCTATCAGGCGACCTTGTTCAAATCATTATCCCGCGTCTCTTTCAGGCACAGCACCGCAATCAAGCTCAGCAACGCTGCCGCCGACACATACCCGCCGACATAACTCAGCCCACCCATTGCCACTAGCTTGGTCGCAAAGAACGGTGCGGCCGAAGCCCCAACGATCCCGCCCAGGTTATACGCCGCCGAAGCCCCGGTATAACGCACGCGTGTCGGAAACAATTCCGGCAACAATGCCCCCATCGGTGCAAATGTCACGCCCATCAGGAACAGTTCCAGGCACAGGAACAACGCCACCGCCCAGGTCGAGCCATGGGTCAGCAACGGTTCCATGGTGAAGCCCGAGAGAATTGCCAGCACCGCACCGACGATCAGCACCGGCTTGCGCCCGTAACGGTCACTGGCCAGGGCCGCCAGCGGCGTGGCGGCGCCCATGAACAGCACGGCAAAGCACAGCAGGGCGAGGAAGGTTTCGCGGCTGTAGCCCAGGGTGCTCACACCGTAACTCAGGGAAAATGCCGTGGTGATATAGAACAGCGCATAACACACCACCATCGCCGCGGCGCCCAGCAGCACCTGCAGCCAATGCTGGCTGAACAGCTCCACCAACGGCACTTTCACCGGTTTTTCCTTGGCCACGGCGTTGGCGAATACCGGGGTTTCGTGCAGTTTCAGGCGTGCATACAGGCCCACCATCACCAGCGCGGCGCTGAGCAGGAACGGAATGCGCCAGCCCCAGCTGCGGAATTGCTCATCATCCAGGTTCATCGCCAGGATCAGAAACAGCCCATTGGCCGCCAGGAAACCAATGGAAGGCCCCAACTGCGGGAACATGCCGAACCAGGCGCGCTTGCCCTTGGGTGCGTTCTCGGTGGCCAGCAGGGCGGCGCCGCCCCATTCCCCGCCCAGGCCCAGGCCCTGGCCGAAACGCAGCACACACAACAGGATCGGTGCCCAGGCGCCAATGGTGTCGTAGCCCGGCAGCAAGCCGATCAAGGTGGTGCACACGCCCATCAGCAGCAACGAGGCCACCAGCGTCGATTTGCGCCCGATGCGGTCACCGAAATGGCCGAACAGCGCCGAGCCCAATGGCCGGGCGATAAACGCGATACCGAAGGTCAGGAACGCCGCCAGCATCTGCGCGGTGCCGGAACTCTGCGGGAAGAACACCGGGCCGATCACCAGCGCAGCGGCCGTGGCGTAGATATAGAAGTCGTAGAACTCGATGGCCGTGCCGATGATGCTCGCGGTCGCGACGCGGCTGGTCGAGTTGGTCGGGGCGGCGGGAGCGGCCTCGTTATAGGTGGTGCTCATTGAGGTATCCCTGATGGTCATTGCGCCTTTGGCGCGGATTATTATTGGTCTTGCACCCATGGATCAGGGCATTGCGCGGCATCGGCTCGGGATGGGAGCGAGTACCGGTCAGACACGATAAAGCGGTGCCTGGACACGCTCAGTGCGGATAGCACGCGGTCGGGCGGGGCTTGGGTAAGCGGGATCGATTATAGGAAGGCGCGCGCGGATACAACAAGAGGTGCGAACGCAGGAGATCAAATGCGGGCTTGCCCGCGATGCAGGCGCCTCGGTGTATCAGTGATACCGAGGTGATGCTATCGCGGGCAAGCCCGCTCCCACACAAGCCCAGCCGCGGTGAGTCAGGTGGCTATCGGTGCCGAGCCTATATGCCAGATCAGTACCTTGCTCACCCGGTTGTCCTCGGTCTCGAGGATTTCCAGGCGATAGCGGCCGATTTTCAGGCACACCGCGCAATCGGGAATGGTTTCCAGCGCTTCGGTCACCAGGCCGTTGAGGGTCTTGGGGCCGTCGCTGGGCAGGTGCCAGCCCAGGCACTTGTTGAGTTCGCGGATCGACACCGCGCCATCAATCACGTAGCGACCGTCTGGCTGGGGCTGGATCAGCGGGTTATCCAGGCTCTGTTCGCTTTCGAATTCGCCGACGATTTCTTCCAGGATGTCTTCCAGGGTGACGATGCCCAGCACTTCGCC
Source organism: Pseudomonas sp. DTU12.1 (assembly GCF_009873475.1). Lineage (NCBI taxonomy): Bacteria > Pseudomonadati > Pseudomonadota > Gammaproteobacteria > Pseudomonadales > Pseudomonadaceae > Pseudomonas > Pseudomonas sp. DTU12.1. The sequence continues at coordinate 1,438,027 of NZ_CP045254.1, forward strand.
ATATTCGTCCACCACCATGCCCAGGCGGCGTTGTTGTTTGTGGAAGTTCAGCAATTGCAGCTGCAGCGGCGTGCTCTCCGGCACGAAGTACGGCTCGTGGCAAGCCGCGAGCAGGGCGTCCTTGGTCAGGCTGGCGTCGGGCAGCAAGTGCTGGATCTGGCGGGTGTTGAGCACCGCCTCGACCTGGTTGATATCGCTGTGGAACACCGGCAGGCGTGTGCGCTGGGAGGTGCGCAGCTGTTCGATGATGTCTTCGATAGGGTCATCGAGGTTGATGCCGTCGACTTCACTGCGCGGCACCAGGATGTCATTGACGGTGATGTTGTCCAGGGCGTGGATGCCGGGCATGCCCGGGGCGCGGTCTTCGCTGTCGTCCGTGGCCTGCTCGTCGGAGCGGTCGGGCTGAGGCTCGTCGCTATTCTTGACGATCCCCGACTTGCGGGCGAAAGGGCGCAGCAGCAGCAGGCTGATGCCATTGAGCACCCAGGCCAGGGGGTAGAGGATCTTCAGCGGGATGCCCAGCAGTGTATTGCCAAACCCCAGCACCGCGTGCGGATAGCGGGTGGCCAGGGTGCGGGGCAGGTAGTCGGCCAGTACCAGCAACAGCCCGCTGGAGATCAGCCAGCCGAGCCAGGGACCGTTTTCGGCCCAGGCTCGGATCGCCAGCAGGGTGCAGAGAATCACCACCACCGCGCGGCACAGGGTGTTGCACAGGATCAGGCTGTTGCGCGGGAAGCTGAGGCGGGCAGCGGCCTTGTCGCCCTGGCGTGTACCAGGGCGCAGGGCCAGCAAATGGTGCTGGGCGGCTTCGATGGCGGTAAACAGCGCCGACCACAACACCAGCAGCGCGACTACCGCGAGCATTGGCTCAAGGGGCAAGTTGTCCATGATCGTTGCCCGTCAGATATGCAGGATGAATTCGCGAACCAGCTTGCTGCCGAAATACGCCAGCATCAGCAGGCAGAAACCGGCCAGGGTCCAGCGGATCGCTTTGTGCCCACGCCAGCCCAGGCGATTGCGGCCCCACAGCAGCACGCTGAACACCACCCAGGCCAGGCACGCCAGCAGGGTCTTGTGGACCAGATGCTGGGCGAACAGGTTCTCGACGAACAGCCAGCCGGAAATCAGCGACAGCGACAGCAGCGTCCAGCCGGCCCAGAGGAAGCCGAACAGCAGGCTTTCCATGGTCTGCAGCGGCGGGAAGTTCTTGATCAGCCCCGAAGGATGCTTGTGCTTGAGCTGGTGGTCCTGCAAAAGCAGCAGCAAAGCCTGGAACACGGCGATGGTGAACATGCCGTAGGCGAGGATCGACAACAGGATATGGGCGAGGATGCCCGGCTCTTCATCGATCACCTGCACGGTGCCGGTGGGGGCGAATTGCGCCAGCAGCACCGTCAGCATCCCCAGGGGGAAGAGCAGCAACAGCAGGTTCTCCACCGGGATCCGCGCGCAGGCCAGCAGCGTCAAGGCGATGACCGCAGCGGCAATCAGGCTGGCGGCGCTGAAAAAGTCCAGGCCCAGGCCCACCGGCGTCATCAGGTGGGTGAACAGGCTGGCGGCGTGGGCCAGCAAGGCGAGCACGCCAAGCCCGGCCAGCAGGCGTTTGTCCGCCCTGGCGCGTTGAGCCAGGCGGGTGCCCTGATAGAGGGTCGCAGCGGCATACAAGAGTGCGGCGGCGAGACTGGGTAGCAAACTGGGTGACAAAGGGAGCATAAATCCTGTTAGGCAAGCCCGAAAGCCGATGAGTTTGGCACACACCTGCGTTCCACGAAAGACCACCGGGCCAGACAGCGGGTGTGCATGGCGGCAGTCTTCGCTATAATCCGCGACCTGCCCACGCCGCAGGCTCGCCGAGCGCTGTTTTTAATAGCGATTTATCACAGCCTGGGCCGCCATTACCTCGGTCTACCAATGCATTTCGATGAATAGGGCCTGAAAGGATCGCGCATGTTTGAAAATCTGACTGACCGTCTCTCGCAGACGCTGCGCCATGTCACCGGCAAGGCCAAGCTGACCGAGGACAATATTAAAGACACCCTGCGCGAAGTGCGCATGGCATTGCTGGAAGCCGACGTTGCCTTGCCTGTGGTCAAGGATTTCGTCAACTCGGTCAAGGAACGTGCGGTCGGCACTGAAGTGTCCCGCAGCCTGACGCCGGGCCAGGCCTTTGTGAAGGTCGTCCAGGCCGAACTCGAAAGCCTGATGGGCGCGGCCAACGAAGACCTGAACCTCAGCGCCGTGCCGCCGGCCGTTGTGCTGATGGCCGGTTTGCAGGGTGCGGGTAAGACCACCACCGCTGCCAAGCTGGCGCGCTTCCTCAAAGAGCGCAAGAAAAAGTCCGTGATGGTGGTCTCGGCCGACGTATACCGTCCGGCCGCGATCAAGCAGCTGGAAATGCTCGCCGGTGAAATCGGCGTGACATTCTTCCCGTCCGACCTGAGCCAGAAGCCGGTCGACATTGCCAACGCGGCTATTAAAGAAGCCAAGCTCAAGTTCATCGACGTGGTGATCGTCGATACCGCCGGTCGCCTGCACATCGATGAAGAGATGATGGGCGAGATCAAGGCGCTGCATGCCGCGATCAACCCGGTAGAAACGCTGTTCGTGGTCGACGCCATGACCGGCCAGGATGCGGCCAACACCGCCAAGGCCTTTGGTGATGCACTGCCGCTGACCGGCGTGATCCTGACCAAGGTCGACGGTGATGCCCGTGGCGGTGCCGCACTGTCGGTGCGCGCAATCACCGGCAAGCCGATCAAGTTCATCGGTATGGGCGAGAAGACCGAAGCGCTCGAGCCGTTCCACCCTGAGCGTATCGCCTCGCGTATCCTCGGCATGGGCGACGTGCTCAGCCTGATCGAGCAGGCCGAACAGACCCTCGACAAGGACAAGGCCGACAAACTGGCCAAGAAGCTGAAGAAGGGCAAGGGCTTCGACCTCGAAGACTTCCGTGATCAGCTGCAACAGATGAAGAACATGGGCGGCCTCGGCGGCCTGATGGACAAACTGCCGAACATCGGCGGTGTGAACCTGGCGCAAATGGGCAATGCCCAGGGTGCGGCAGAGAAGCAGTTCAAGCAGATGGAAGCCATCATCAACTCCATGACCCCGGCCGAGCGCCGCGACCCTGAGCTGATCAGCGGTTCGCGCAAGCGTCGGATCGCCATGGGTTCCGGCACCCAGGTGCAGGACATTGGTCGCTTGATCAAGCAGCACAAGCAGATGCAAAAGATGATGAAGAAATTCTCGGCCAAAGGCGGCATGGCCAAAATGATGCGCGGTATGGGCGGTATGATGCCCGGTCGTGGCATGCCGAAGATGTAAAGAATTCGCGCAAGAGTTCGCTCTTGTGCAGACCCACAGGGACGTGGGATCTCCAGCAAACCCGCCGTTGGCGGGAGCTGACTCGCCGTTTTAACCGACGGCTCTATAGCAAATCTGAATGGCACGCGGTCAGGCGCCGGAAAAAGACATTTGCAAAAGTCCGGATATTCCTTAGAATATGCGGCCTTTCGGGCACCCATGCCCGCTGTGCATTTAGATTTGCAGCACCGACTACAGGAACGATGTTCACATGCTAACAATCCGTCTTGCCCTTGGCGGCTCCAAAAAGCGCCCGTTTTACCACTTGACCGTAACCGACAGCCGCAACCCGCGTGACGGTTCGCACAAGGAACAGGTTGGTTTCTTCAACCCTGTTGCTCGTGGTCAAGAAGTTCGTCTGTCCGTGAACCAAGAGCGCGTAGCCTACTGGCTGAGCGTTGGTGCACAGCCTTCCGAGCGTGTTGCCAAGTTGTTGAAGGACTCGGCTAAGGCCGCAGCCTGAGCAATATGAACGCGACGCCAGCTGTTGCTGATGATTTGATCGTTATCGGCAAGATTTACTCTGTTCATGGCGTTCGCGGCGAAGTGAAGGTGTATTCCTTTACTGATCCGACTGAAAACCTGTTGCAGTACAAGACCTGGACGCTCAAGCGCGAAGGTAGTGTGAAACAGGTCGAGCTGGTCAGTGGACGTGGGAACGACAAGTTCCTGGTCGCAAAGCTCAAGGGTCTCGATGATCGTGAAGAAGCACGTCTTCTGGCCGGTTATGAGATCTGCGTGCCGCGCAACTTGTTCCCTGAATTGACCGACGGCGAGTACTACTGGTACCAGCTGGAAGGTCTGAAGGTTATTGATCAACTCGGGCAATTGCTTGGGAAAATCGATCATCTTCTGGAAACCGGCGCCAATGATGTAATGGTGGTCAAGCCTTGCGCTGGCAGCCTGGATGATCGCGAACGCCTGTTGCCCTATACCGAGCAATGTGTGTTGGCCGTCGACCTGGCAGCGGGCGAAATGAAGGTGGAATGGGATGCGGACTTCTAAGCGTGGCTAATTTGCGCATTGAAGTGATCAGTTTGTTTCCCGAGATGTTTTCCGCCATCAGCGAGTACGGCATCACCAGTCGGGCGGTGAAACAAGGGCTCTTGCAGCTCACTTGTTGGAACCCGCGAGACTACACGACGGATCGACATCACACTGTGGACGATCGCCCATTTGGCGGTGGCCCGGGCATGGTGATGAAGATCAAGCCCCTGGAAGACGCCCTGGTTCAGGCCAAGGCAGCAGCAGGGGAGAAGGCGAAGGTAATTTACCTGTCCCCTCAAGGCCGCCAGCTGAAACAGGCTGCGGTACGCGAACTGGCGAATGAGGAAGCACTGATCCTGATTGCCGGTCGCTATGAAGGCATTGACGAGCGTTTTATTGACGCTCATGTCGATGAAGAGTGGTCGATTGGGGACTATGTCCTGTCTGGCGGTGAGCTGCCGGCGATGGTCCTGATAGATGCGGTTACACGACTGCTGCCTGGAGCTTTAGGGCATGCGGACTCCGCGGAGGAAGATTCCTTCACGGATGGTTTGCTGGATTGCCCGCACTACACCCGACCGGAGGTGTATGCGGATCAGCGTGTTCCCGACGTATTGCTAAGTGGCAATCACGCACACATCCGGCGTTGGCGTTTACAGCAGTCCCTTGGTCGGACCTATGAACGACGCGCCGATCTTCTGGAAAGCCGCTCGCTTTCTGGAGAAGAGAAGAAGCTGCTCGAGGAATACATCCTCGGGCGGGACGATAGTTAACAACGTATCGATGGTAGATCCGACGATTTACCTTAGGAGCACAGCATGACTAACAAAATCATCCTTGCACTCGAAGCAGAGCAGATGACCAAAGAGATCCCTACCTTTGCCCCGGGCGACACCATTGTCGTTCAGGTGAAAGTGAAGGAAGGCGACCGTTCGCGTCTGCAAGCGTTCGAAGGCGTAGTTATCGCCAAGCGTAACCGTGGTGTGAACAGTGCTTTCACTGTTCGTAAAATCTCCAACGGTGTTGGCGTAGAGCGTACTTTCCAGACCTACAGCCCGCAAATCGACAGCATGGCCGTTAAACGTCGCGGTGACGTACGTAAAGCCAAGCTGTACTACCTGCGTGACCTGTCCGGTAAAGCAGCTCGCATCAAGGAAAAACTGGCTTAAGTCCAGCTTCCCGATGCAGAAAAAAGCAGCCTACGGGCTGCTTTTTTGTGCCTGAAATTTGCCACTTGCCCGGAACCCGTTCATGACCACCCGTCTCGAAGAAATCCAGCGTCGCACCGACCTGTCTGTGACCCATGTAACCAAGGCCGTATTCCCGCCGACCACCAACCACCACAACACGCTGTTTGGCGGCACTGCATTGGCGTGGATGGATGAAGTGTCATTCATTACCGCCACACGTTTCTGCCGCTTGCCGCTGGTGACGGTTTCCACCGATCGTATCGACTTCAACCACGCGATCCCGGCCGGTTCCATCGTCGAACTGATTGGCCGGGTGATCAAGGTCGGTAACACCAGCCTCAAGGTAGAAGTGCAAGTGTTTGTCGAGAGCATGAGTGCCGATGGCCGCGAGAAGGCGATCCAGGGTGTGTTCAGCTTTGTGGCAATCGATGCCGACAAGCGTCCGGTGCCGGTGCTGCCAGGGTTTGTAGACTGACCTGAGACCGCGTCGCTGCTCTTGCAGGCAAGGCATGTATTTCCCTGTGGGAGCTGGCTTGCCTGCGATAGGATCTACCAGACACTGAAGTAATCAACCTGAGCCCCCATGCCCGCCATTGACCACCCCCTGATCGACCGCTTCCTTGATGCCCTCTGGCTGGAAAAAGGCCTGTCGGACAACACTCGCCAGTCCTACCGCAGCGACCTGGCTCTGTTCAATGGCTGGCTATTGGAGAGAAACCTCGAGCTGAGCCAAGCCGGGCGCGAGTTGATCCTCGATCACCTGGCCTGGCGCCTTGAACAAAACTACAAACCGCGCTCCACCGCAAGATTTCTCTCGGGAGTACGTGGGTTTTATCGCTACTTGCTCCGGGAAAAGCTGATTGCGGTCGACCCGACCCTGCAAGTCGATATGCCGCAACTCGGCAGGCCATTGCCCAAATCCCTGTCGGAAGCCGACGTTGAAGCCCTGCTGGCCGCGCCCGACCTGAGCGAGGCCATCGGCCAGCGTGACCGCGCCATGCTGGAGGTGTTGTATGCCTGCGGCCTGCGCGTCACCGAGCTGATCAGCCTGACCCTGGAGCAGGTCAACCTGCGCCAGGGCGTGTTACGGGTGATGGGCAAGGGCAGCAAGGAACGCCTGGTGCCCATGGGTGAAGAGGCGATCGTGTGGGTCGAGCGCTATATGCGCGATGCCCGCAGCGAACTGCTCGGCGGGCGCCCCAGTGACGTGCTGTTTCCCAGCCTGCGCGGCGAGCAGATGACCCGCCAGACCTTCTGGCATCGCATCAAGCACCAGGCCAAGGTGGCCGGGATCGGCAAGTCGCTGTCCCCCCACACCCTGCGCCATGCGTTCGCCACCCATTTGCTCAACCACGGCGCGGACTTGCGGGTGGTGCAGATGTTGCTGGGTCATAGCGATCTGTCGACCACGCAGATTTACACCCACGTGGCGCGCGCAAGGTTGCAGGAGCTGCACGCCAAACATCACCCAAGGGGCTGACAGGCCCCAATTTGGCCGCCGGCGTCTGCCCTGGCGCCCAATTGTGGTAGGCTTTGCCGGTTTGCAAAGGGGACGGCCCCGAGCCGTGTTTCCAGATCGGCGTCCTGGCCTTCGTCCCTGCATCTGCCTTCAGGAGTTCCCATGCGCTTGACCCAGATTTTCGCCGCCGCAGCTATTGCGTTGGTCTCAACCTTTGCCGTCGCCGATGACGCCGCCGAGAAGACAATCCGTAAGAGTCTGGAAAGCCTCCAACTCGAAACCCCGGTCGAAAGCATCAGCGCCAGCCCCATGGCCGGCCTGTATGAAGTCAAACTCAAGGGCAGCCGCGTGCTGTACGCCAGTGCCGACGGCCAGTACATCGTCCAGGGCTACCTGTTCCAGTTGAAAGACGGCAAGCCGGTCAACCTCACCGAGAAGGCCGAGCGCCTGGGCGTGTCCAAGTTGATCAACGGTATTCCGGTTGCCGAAACCGTGGTGTACCCGGCCATTGGCGAGACCAAGACCCACATCACCGTATTCACCGACACCACCTGCCCGTACTGCCACAAATTGCACGCCGAAGTGCCTGAGCTGAACAAGATGGGCGTCGAAGTGCGCTACGTCGCGTTCCCGCGCCAGGGCCTGGGTTCGCCGGGCGACAAGCAGTTGCAAGCGGTCTGGTGTTCGGCTGACAAGAAAGCCGCCATGGACAAGATGGTCGACGGCAAGGACATCAAGGCTGCTGCCTGTGCCAACCCGGTGTCCAAGCAGTTCAACCTGGGCCAGTCGATCGGCGTGAACGGTACGCCGGCCATCGTTTTGGCAGACGGCCAGGTCATTCCGGGCTACCAGCCTGCACCACAAATCGCCAAACTGGCGTTGGGTGCCAAATAAGCAGTATCGTCGAGCCTTTGACGGTCAGACCCGCCGAGCTGTCGACGGGTCATTAATAGCGAGCCGCAGTTGTGCGGCTGTTTTTCACGGCCGACCTTGAGTCGGCCGTTTCATGGGGAGTTCTTCAGTGAAACCGGTCAAAGTAGGCATCTGTGGGTTAGGGACCGTCGGTGGCGGCACCTTGAACGTACTTCAGCGTAATGCTGAGGAAATTTCCCGCCGTGCAGGGCGTGGGATTGAAGTGGCACAAATTGCCATGCGTACGCCAAAGCCTCAGTACCAAACGACCGGTATTGCGATTACCAACGACGTCTTCGACGTGGCCACCAACCCTGAAATCGATATCGTCATCGAGCTGGTGGGCGGCTACACCGTCGCCCGTGAGCTGGTGCTCAAGGCCATCGAAAACGGCAAGCATGTGGTCACGGCCAACAAGGCGCTGATTGCCGTGCACGGCAATGAGATCTTCGCCAAGGCCCGCGAGAAGGGAGTGATCGTTGCGTTCGAAGCAGCGGTGGCCGGCGGTATCCCGGTGATCAAGGCGATCCGTGAAGGCCTGTCGGCCAACCGCATCAACTGGGTAGCCGGCATCATCAACGGCACCGGTAACTTCATCCTGACCGAAATGCGCGAGAAGGGCCGTACCTTCGAAGACGTGCTGGCCGAAGCCCAGGCCCTGGGTTACGCCGAAGCCGACCCGACATTTGACGTCGAGGGCATCGACGCAGCGCATAAGCTGACTATCCTGGCGTCCATCGCCTTTGGCATTCCGCTGCAGTTCGACAAGGCCTACACCGAAGGCATCACCAAGCTGACCACCGCCGACGTGAACTACGCCGAAGCCCTGGGCTACCGCATCAAGCACCTGGGCGTGGCGCGCAGCACCGCGGCCGGTATCGAATTGCGCGTACACCCGACCCTGATCCCGGCCGATCGCCTGATCGCCAACGTCAATGGCGTGATGAACGCGGTGATGGTCAATGGCGACGCCGCCGGTTCGACCCTGTTCTACGGCGCTGGCGCCGGCATGGAGCCGACCGCTTCCTCGGTGATTGCCGACCTGGTGGACGTGGTTCGCGCCATGACCAGCGACCCGGAAAACCGCGTGCCGCACCTGGCCTTCCAACCGGACTCGCTGTCGGCGCACCCGATCCTGCCGATCGAAGCCTGCGAAAGCTCCTACTACCTGCGCATCCAGGCCAAGGATCATCCGGGCGTGTTGGCCCAGGTGGCCAGCATCCTATCGGAGCGCGGTATCAACATTGAGTCGATCATGCAGAAGGAGGTCGAAGAACACGACGGCCTGGTACCCATGATCCTGCTGACGCACCGTGTGCTGGAACAGCACATGAACGATGCCATCGCCGCCCTGGAAGCCTTGCAAGGCGTGGTCGGGCCGGTGGTACGGATCCGCGTCGAACACCTTAACTAACGATAGGTTGCAGAGGCCCCGCAGGTTCGGCGGCCTCTGTTCAAGAATGTTGTAGAGGAGCCAGTCATGCGTTACATCAGCACCCGCGGCCAGGCACCGGCCCTGAATTTCGAAGACGTCCTGCTCGCAGGCCTCGCCACCGACGGCGGTCTGTACGTGCCGGAAAACCTGCCACGTTTCACCCAGGAAGAAATCGCCTCCTGGGCCGGCCTGCCGTACCACGAGCTGGCGTTCCGGGTCATGCGCCCGTTCGTCACCGGCAGCATCCCCGATGCCGATTTCAAAAAGATCCTCGAAGAAACCTACGGCGTGTTCTCCCACAACGCCATCGCTCCGTTGCGCCAACTGAACGGCAACGAATGGGTGCTGGAGCTGTTCCACGGCCCGACCCTGGCGTTCAAGGATTTCGCCCTGCAACTGCTCGGTCGCCTGCTGGACTACGTGCTGGAGAAACGCGGCGAACGCGTGGTGATCATCGGTGCCACCTCCGGTGATACCGGCTCGGCGGCCATCGAAGGCTGCAAGCACTGCGAAAACGTCGACATTTTCATCCTGCACCCGCACAACCGTGTCTCGGACGTGCAGCGCCGGCAGATGACCACTATCTTTGGCGAGAACATCCACAACATCGCCGTCGAAGGCAACTTCGATGACTGCCAGGAAATGGTCAAGGCCAGCTTTGCCGACCAGAGCTTCCTCAAGGGCACGCGCCTGGTAGCGGTGAACTCGATCAACTGGGCGCGGATCATGGCCCAGATCGTTTACTACTTCCACGCCTCGCTGCAGCTGGGCGGGCCGGCGCGTTCGGTGTCGTTCTCGGTGCCGACCGGCAACTTCGGCGATATCTTCGCCGGCTACCTGGCGCGCAACATGGGCCTGCCGATCAACCAATTGATCGTCGCCACCAACCGCAACGACATCCTGCACCGCTTCATGAGTGGCAACCAGTACGTCAAGGAAACCCTGCACGCGACCCTGTCGCCGTCGATGGACATCATGGTCTCGTCGAACTTCGAGCGTTTGCTGTTCGACATGCACGGTCGCAACGGCGCAGCCCTGGCCGGCCTGATGGACAGCTTCAAGCAAGGTGGCGGTTTCAGCGTCGACCAGGAGCGCTGGACCGAAACCCGCAAGCTGTTCGACTCCCTGGCGGTGGACGATGCCCAGACCTGCGAGACCATCGCCGAAGTCTATGCCCAGACCGGCGAGCTGCTGGACCCGCACACCGCCATTGGCGTCAAGGCCGCGCGCGAATGCCGCCGTAGCCTGGATATTCCGATGGTCATCCTCGGCACGGCCCATCCGGTGAAATTCCCCGAGGCGGTGCAGAAGGCCGGTGTCGGCAAAGCCCTGGAACTGCCGCCGCACCTGGCTGACCTGTTCGAGCGTGAAGAGCGTTGCACCGTGCTGCCTAACGACCTCAAAGCCATCCAGGCGTTTGTCAGCCAGCATGGCAATCGTGGGAAGCCGCTCTGAGTCCAGGAGTGCTGCTCGCGTAATGAAAACGGCGCTTGTCCAGAAATGGGCCAGCGCCGTTTTTCTTGGTCACCTGTGGCGAGGGGGCTTGTCCCCCGCTGGGCTGCGTAGCAGCCCCAACACCCCCACCTCGGTATATCTGATTAAACTGAGTAGGTCTTAATGGGGCTGCTGCGCAGCCCAGCGGAGGGCAAGCCTCCTCGCCACAGGTGGGAGTTGATCCTTAAGCGCGGTTACCGCAGCACACCCGATAACAACCAACAAGGAAGCCCACAAGGTGCCGTTCACGACCCGATGGCGCCAGTGCCTACTGAGCCTGCTCCTGCTCGGCCAACTGCCCGTCAGCCTGGCCGCCGTCAGCCTGCCGTTCAATCTGGTGCCGGCGTTTATCACCCTGCCGCCCATGACCCTGGCGCCCGCCGAACGGCAGTGGCTGGCACAGCATCGCACCTTGAAAGTGGGGATCTCTATCGATGATTACCAACCCATCGATATCACCCGTGATCACAATCGCTACCAGGGTATCAGCGCCGATTACTTGAGCCTGGTGGGCGCGCGGCTCGGCGTGCCGATGCAGGTGATGGGTTTTGCAGAGCGGGCCCAGGCGGTGGAGGCGTTGCGCAGCGGCGCTATTGATATCCTCACCAGTGCCAACGGCTACGAGCGGGATGTGCCCGGCCTGGCCTTTACCCCGGACTATATGCCGGATCGTTCAGTGGTCGTGGTGCGTACTGATGACGTCCTGCAAGACGATCTCAAGGATAAGAAAGTCGTGTTGCTTGATGGCTACGCCAACGTCAAGAACGTGCATGCGGCGTACCCGCAAAGCCACATCATGCTCGCGCCCAACCTCTACAGCGGCCTGGAAGCCCTGGCCCAGGGCGATGTGGATGCGTTTATCGGCAATGAAGTGATCGTGCGTGCCTACAAGTCCCTGCGACCTTACCTGGGGATGCAGATCAAGGAGCAGAGCCGCCTGGCGCCGATTGGCTTTGCCTTCGCCACGCGCCAGGCCGACCCCTTGTTGGGCCGGATGATGGACCGCGCGCTGCACAGCATCGATGACTCGGTACGCCGCGAAATTCTCGCTCGCTGGACCACCGGCCTGGGGGTGGACGTTGACGGTGAGCGTATCCCCCTGACCGCCGCCGAGCAGGCCTGGATGCTGCGCCATCCCCAGGTAGTGGTGGCGGCCCAGCAATACTCGCCGTATGTATTCAAGGACAAGGACGGCCGTTGGGTAGGGATGAATATCGACCTGCTTAATCGCCTGTCACGCATGACCGGTGTGCAGTTTGTCCTCGAGGAAGTGTTTTCTACCGCGCAAACCCTGGAACTCCTGGAAACCCACGGTGCGGACATGAGTACCACCCTGGTGGAAAATACCGAGCGCCGGCGCTTTCTCGATTTCAGCCATGGTTTTGGCGGCGCCGGCTGGGTGTTTGTCGAACGGGTCGATGCGCCGCCGGTGATCAACCTGAGCCACCTCTCGGGCAAGGTCTTGGCGTTGCCCGCGCGGCATGTGCTGGAGGCCTATATCCGTCGCGAATACCCAGAGATCCGCCTGCGCCTGGTGCCCAACTACATCGAGGCCCGCGCTTTGGTCGCCCGGGGAGACGCCGACGCGACCATCCAGAGTGAAGTGGAGGTACAGAGTTACCCGACCGATGAGTTGCGGGTCGGTCGCAGCGTCGATGGCAAGTGGTCCAGCGACAGCCTGGCCGTACGCAAGGACCATCCCGAGTTGCTGAGTATTTTGAACAAGGCCCTGGAGGCCTTGCCGGTGGCTGAACTGAGCGCCCTGCGCTTGCGTTGGATGGGCGCGGTGGCAGTCCCGGTGCCCGCCTGGCAGCGGGTGCCGTCGTGGGCCTACTGGACGGTCGCCACGGCGCTGCTGTTGGTGCTGATGTCGCTCGTCTGGAACAGCCGGCTCAAGCGCCAGATCCGCCAGCGGGTCGAGGCCGAGCGGCGGCTCAATGACCAGTTGGCCTTCAAGCGGGCCTTGCTCGACGGTATTCCCAACCCCGTATTTGTGCGCGATCTTGCTGGCCGCCTGGTCACCTGCAACAAAAGCTATGAGCAACAGATGTCCACCCGGCTGGAGCTGATTCGCGGCCTGACCCTGCCACAGAGCGCAGTGCTGCCTGACACCACGGCCTGGCGCCTGCATATCGGGCATATGGAGCAACTGGCCACACAGCAGTCGTTGTTTGTCGACCGCCAGTTGGAGTTCAACGGCGGCATTGCCCACGTTTATCAATGGACCGTGCCGTTTTATGACGCCAAGGGTCAGTTGCAGGGCTTGCTTGGCGGTTGGGTGGATATCAACGAGCGCAAGGTCCTGGAAACCCAACTGATGGACGCACGGCGCGCCGCTGATGCCGCGAACTACGCCAAGAGCGCCTTTGTGTCGAACCTCAGCCATGAGATCCGTACACCGATGACGGCGATTATCGGCCTGCTCGAACTGGAGCAGGAACGCGCCCTGGCCTCGGGGGCGCCTGTCTCCGAGGCGCTGCAGGTGGCCCATCGTTCGGCACGGGAACTGATCGCCTTGATGGGCGATAGCCTGGACCTGGCGAAGATCGAAGCCGGCCACCTGCAACTGGCGCCACAGACCACCGACCTGAAAGGTTTCTTTGAAGGCATCCAGCGACTGTTTGAAGCCACCGCGCAGAAAAAGGGCCTGCACCTGACCCTGGCGTTTGATCCCCAGGCGCAAGGCTTCTATTGGTTCGACCCGCTACGCCTGCGCCAGGTCATGCATAACCTGCTGGGCAATGCGCTGAAATTCACGCAGCACGGAGAAGTGCGCCTGCGTGTGGCCTGCCAGGTGGATGGTGACGGTCATGAATACCTGCACCTGTGCGTCGAAGACACCGGGCCCGGTATCAGCGTTGAACAGCAGGCCCGGGTGTTCAAGCCGTTTATCCAGGGCAGCCCGCTGACAGCGGCCGAGCATGGCGGCACCGGGTTGGGCTTGAGCATCTGCCAGCAGTTGGTGGATTTGATGGGTGGGGAGATCACCCTGCACAGTGCCTTGGGCGAAGGCACCACCGTGTGCATCGACCTGCGCCTGGACCGGGTCGGCAGTGACGACCTGCCCGCGCCAGCCGCCGCCGTGCCTGTGCAGGCACCGGGCCGGGCATTGTCGGTGCTGATTGTCGACGACCTGCCGGCCAACCGCCTGGTGCTGGCCCAGCAGTTGCAATTCCTCGGGCATCAGGTGGTGGCCCTCAATAGTGCCGAGGCGGCATTGCAACGTTGGCGCAGCGAGGCGTTCGACGTGCTGGTGACCGATTGTCATATGCCGGGTATGTCGGGTTATGCCCTGGCCGAGGCCATTCGCCAGATAGAAGCCCAGGAGCAGCGCCCGCGTTGCGCGTTGGTTGGTTGCACTGCCGATGCCCAGGAAGACGAAGGGCAACGCGGCCGGCAGGCGGGTATGGATGTGCTGCTGGTCAAGCCGGTGACCCTGGAGCAATGGACCCAGGTATTGGCCCGGGTCACGGCCGTACCTGCCTTCGACCTGCAGGCTCTGCGCAAGATGACCCAGGCCGACGGGCCGATCCTGCAAAGCATGTTGCAGGAGCTGGCGAACAACCTTGAACACGAGCACCGCTTGTTGGGCAGCGCCATGGCCGAGCGCGACCTGGCGCAGTTGCGGGCCAGCCTGCATCGTCTCAAGGGTATTTGTTGCCTGGTGGATGCGCTGCCATTGGCCAAGGCCTGCATCGCCCTCGAAACCAGTGCCCGGGAGCACCGTGACGATGAACTGGCGCAGCATTGGCAAACCTTGTCCGCGACCATGGGGGTGTTGCAGCAAGAAATCCGGCCTTATCTACAGGCGCAAGAACAATAGGTGCAAGAATAGGACGCGTCCTATGGGGGCTTGCGCGGGTTTTGGCTAATGTGAACGATCTTGCACGTAGCCCCAGAGTTTCCCATGCGCTCACTCAAAGTCCTGATTCTCGAAGATCATCCGTTCCAGCTCATGGCCCTGCACCAGATGCTCAATGCCAACGGCGTGTTCAACGTACTCACGGCCGACAGCGTTGAGGTCGCCCGCCAGTCGCTGGCGAGCAAGGGCCCGGTGGATATCGCCATCTGCGATTTGTATCTGGAGCATGGCGACTCACTGGGGCTGATCCGCGAAATGGCTGAACACGGCCAGGCCCAGGTGCTGGTCCTGTTGAGCGACGCCGATCCCGATGTACTGGATGGCGTGGCCAACATGGCGCGCCAAGCGGGGCTCAATGTGCTGGGGTGCATGCCCAAGCCGGCTTCCGCCACTGCCATCGGGCAAATGCTCGAGGCGTGCCGGCAGCGCTTGCGACCTAGCCCGCAGGCGTTGTCCTGGGATCGCGTACGCCAGATGCTGGGGGTGAGTGAGTTCGCAACCGAGCAACTGTGCGCCGAAGTCGGCGAGGCGGCCATCGAGCGCTACGCCAGTGTCTGCTACCAGCCCATCGTCAGCCAGGCCGGTGACCTGCAAGGCGTGGAGGCGTTGGCACGCTGGCAAGACCCGGAGCATGGCCAGTTGATGCCCAGTGAGTTTCTGCCGCTGCTGGAGTTGGCGGGGCTGGAGCAGGCGTTTACCTGGTACGTGCTGGAGCAGGTGTTGCAGCTTTGCGCCCAGGTGACCCGGGACACGGGTCGGGAGCTGCCAGTATCGGTCAACATTCCCGGGCGGCTGCTGGAGCAGGAGCACTTCGCGCTGACCCTGCAAGGGCTGCTGCAACGCTATGCGGTACCCGCGCGCAACCTGACCCTGGAACTGGTGGAAACCTCGCGCCTGAAGACCGACAGCGCCCATGTCACTGGGTTGCTGCGCTTGCGGATGATCGGCTGCAAGCTGTCCATTGGCGATTTCGGCATCGGCGGTACCAGCCTGCAGCGTTTGCTGGAGTTGCCCTTCACCGAGTTGAAGATTCCCCCGGCGTTTGCCAGCGGGATGGCGGGCGACGAGCGCAAATGCGCGGTGGTTGCCGGCGCCATGAGCATGGCCGGGCACCTGGGGGTCGGCGTGGTGGTGACCGGGATTGAAACCCCCGCCGACCGCGACGCGGTGCGCGCGCTGGGGTCGGCATGGCTACAGGGTTGCCTGATTGCCCATCCGATGAGCGCCCAGGTGCTGCAACACTGGCTGGCGCAATCTACCGCGATTGCCCTGTAGGCGCCGGCTTGCCGGCGATAGCGGTCGAAAATCCTGCGCAGGACTTCAGGTGGCAAACCTAAGCCAACCCGTGTTCCTGCACGTAGATGAACAACGCGGCATCACTGATCAGCCCCAGCTTGCGCATGGCACTGACTTTCTGTGCGCTGACGGTCTGCTTGCTGCGATTGAGGTGGGCGGCAATCTCGCCCACGGTCTTGCCGCCTGCCAGCAAGCGGATCACTTCCAGTTCCCTGGGTGACAGCTGATGCTGCGAGTGCAGGCGATCAGCCCCCACTGCGCCTGCCAGGGCCAAGGCCTGTTGGATAGTGCGAGCCACATAGGGCCGCCGCTGGCGCACCTGGGCGATGGCCTCGGGGAGTTCGTCGGCCAGGCTGGCCTTGCTCAACAGGCCCATGACCCCAAGCTCCAGGATCGAATTGAACAGGCCGGCATTGTTGAGCATGGTCACCACCACCAGGGGCAGGTCGGGGTAATGCCGGCGCAGGTGCTCGATCAGGCGCAGGCCGTCGGCCTGGGGTTCGGCGGGCATCATGAAATCGGTGACCAGTACATCGCAGGGGCAGCGTTGCAGCAGGGCCGCGAGGGCCTGGGGCGAGTTGGCCTCACCGACGATGCGCACCTGCTCATCGCGCTCCAGCACTGCCCGCAAACCGATCAGGAAAATCGGATGATCGTCGGCGATGACAATACGCAAGGGCTGTTCAGACGCGTCTCTCACGGTGGACTCCGGCAATAATCAGGAGATTCTAGCCTGTCAGCGGCTGTTTTCTCTCTGTCATATTTGCCATGCATGCTCGATTGACTCAGCCCAAAGGCGAACTTTGTGCTTTGGACGACGGTCATTTACCTGTAGGAGCGAGCTTGTTTCCGGGCGGCGTTCCTACAGTGGTTATTTCTTTTTCTCATGATTGAGTGGTGATCGAGATGGAAAGTATCAGCCTATTGCTCGGTGAAGCGCTGAGCCCTTATCAGGTCACGCTGACCACCTCGTGTGTACACGGCGAGTGCCTGGTGACGGTGAAGAGCCCGACGGGCGCTATCGTGGTTGAACGCGAGGTGGATCGCGGGCAATTGACCGACAAGCGCGCCCTGGTGGACGTGGTGGATTGCCTGCACCGCGACCTGAAAATCGCCGAAGGGCGCCTGGAACCCTCGGTGATCGCAGCCTTGCGCAACGCCGCCCAGACACGCATCACCGTCCAGGCATGAACAAAGTTTTATCTTTGGAAACTTCCTACAGGAAGGCGAGTCAGACGTTGTAACAGCAGGATCAAGCATTGTGCTCCGGTGCTTGTAGCTTGTTGTACTGGTCTTTGTAGGCCACGTTTAACCCCGAGTTGTCTCCCCACTGCTCGGGGTTTCTTTTTGCCAAAAATTTATCAAGGCGGCGGTGTTTCACTGAAAAACCGCGGGTTGTCCCTGAGGTATTGCTCGCGCATCAGCGGGTCCAGCCTGTTGGCGTAGGACTCAAGCAGCGCTGCCTGGGGAATATTCTGCAACTCGCGGTTGATATGGCTGATGGCCTGGCGTCCCAGCGGGGTGTTCGAGCAACCGATATGGATCCGCTGATAACGCGGCATGCCCTTGATCGGATAGAACACCAGGTCCTGGGAATCCATGCCTTGTTGCGTGGCCTGGTAGCGGATTTCCGTCCAGTAGCCTAACACCGCTTCCAGCCGCCCCAGGCGCTGCATCTGCAGCAAACTGCCCAGTGCATCGTTGCCGTAGTGGGGGGTCAGCTCCAGTGGATCAGCGTGGATCAACTGTTCGTCAATCCCGGGTCCATAGCTACGCTCGGCGACAATCCCAAGACGTGTCTGCTGC
Organism: Pseudomonas sp. DTU12.1; assembly: GCF_009873475.1. Taxonomy (NCBI): domain Bacteria; kingdom Pseudomonadati; phylum Pseudomonadota; class Gammaproteobacteria; order Pseudomonadales; family Pseudomonadaceae; genus Pseudomonas; species Pseudomonas sp. DTU12.1. The sequence goes on from NZ_CP045254.1 coordinate 1,455,831, forward strand.
GCACCAAGAAACCGCGCCAGATCGAATTTGCCGTCAACCACATAGCTTGCCAGGGCGTCCTGTCGGTTACGGCGAATCGCGATGCCATTGCTCAACACGGCAAATGCCGGTGTGGAAAAGACAATGTTCTTGGCCCGCGCGGGTGTCCATACCAGCGAGGGATCGCAGGTGAAGGAGGGCGCATTGAGCATTTGGATGCCACGGGCGCGATTGACGTGCAGGATCTGGTGGCGATATTGCGGCAGGCGCTCGATCAATAACGGCAGCATTTTATCAATGCTGCCCTGATCCTTTTGCGGGCCGTCGAAGATAGTCATCGGCGGCAGGTCACGCACCAGCCAGGTCAACGTTTCCTGTGCCTGGCTCGATAGCGGCAGCGCCACGAGCAGCGGGGCGGTGAGCCATAGGCGCCGTAGCGCCCTGATGAAACGGGCGGCCATTATCTTGAACGTGCTCCGAGCTGCATCAGATCGCGCCCTCCTTGCGCAAATGGGCCACGGCGTTGCTGTCGTAACCCAGGGCTTGCAGAATCACGGCATTGTGCTCACCCAGCTGTGGCCCGACCCACTCACAACTGCCAGGGGTGTCCGACAGCTTGGGCACGATGCCGGGCATCTTGAAATCCTTGCCGTCGGGCAGTTGGGCCTTGAGGAACATTTCCCGGGCCAGGTATTGCGGGTCGCCCAGCATATCTTCGGCGCTGTAGATCCGACTGGCCGGCACTTCGGCCAGGTTCAACTGCTCCACGACCTGCTCCAGTGACAAGCTGTTGACCCAGCGGTCGATCACGCCGTACAGCTCGTCGCGCCGGCTATCGCGGCCATCGTTGCTGGCCAGTTGTGGGTCATTGGCCAGGTCCTCACGACCGACCGCCAGCATGAAGCGCTTGAAGATCGCATCGCCATTGGCGCCAATTTGCACGTGCTTGCCATCGGCGGTGGTATGGATCGATGACGGGGTAATGCCTGGCATGATGTTGCCGGTGCGCTCGCGGATAAACCCGAACACATCGAACTCCGGGATCATGCTTTCCATCATCGCGAAGATGGCTTCATACAACGCCACATCCACCACTTGGCCCAGGCCGCCGTTGATCTCGCGATGCCGCAAGGCCATCAGTGCGCCAATCACCGCCCACAGCGCGGCGATGGAGTCGCCGATGGAAATCCCGGTGCGTACCGGCGGGCGGTCCTCGAAACCGGTGATGTAGCGCAGGCCACCCATGGACTCACCGACTGCGCCGAAGCCCGGTTGATCCTTCATCGGCCCGGTCTGGCCAAAACCCGAGAGCCGGACCATCACCAGCTTGGGGTTCAGGGCGTGCAGGGTGTCCCAGTCCAGGCCGAGTTTTTCGAGGACGCCGGGGCGGAAGTTCTCGATCAGGATGTCGGCGTCTGCCAGCAGTTGCTTGAGGATCGCCAGGCCGTCGGGATGCTTGAGGTTCAGGGTCAGGGACTTTTTATTGCGTGCCTGCACGAACCACCACAGCGAGGTGCCTTCATACAGCTTGCGCCATTTGCGCAGCGGGTCGCCGCCGTCAGGGGATTCGACCTTGATCACGTCGGCCCCGAACTCGGCGCAGATGCGCGAGGCGAACGGGCCGGCGATCAGTGTGCCCAGTTCGATGACTTTCAGGCCGGCAAGCGGTTTGGCGGTAAACGACATGAGGTTCCTTACAAGCGCAGGCAGGTGTGTATTGCCTTTTAACATAGGCGAGCGCCCCAGGGATAAGGATGATGCAGCGCAGGATTCGTTGAATGACCCCGCCATCGGTTAGACTGGCCGCCTTTTCCTGTCTCTAGAAGTCCGTTCATGGCCCAGCCGTCCACGACCTACAAGTTTGAACTCAACCTGACCGACCTCGATCGTTCGGTGTACGAGAGCGTCAAGCAAACCATCGCCCGTCATCCGTCGGAAACCGAAGAACGCATGACCGTACGGTTGCTGGCCTACGCCCTTTGGTACAACGAGCAGTTGTCGTTTGGTCGCGGACTATCAGATGTAGACGAACCAGCCCTGTGGGAAAAAAGCCTGGATGATCGGGTCCTGCACTGGATCGAAGTCGGCCAGCCCGATGCCGACCGTCTGACCTGGTGTTCGCGCCGTACCGAGCGTACCAGCCTGCTGGCCTACGGCAGCCTGCGGGTGTGGGAAGGCAAGGTGGTGCCGGTGGCCAACAACCTGAAAAACGTACATATCGCCGCCGTGCCCCAGGAAATCCTGGAAATCCTGGCCAAGGACATGCCACGGGTGATCAAGTGGGATGTGATGATCAGCGAAGGCACGATCTTCGTCACCGATGACCGCGGCCAGCACGAAGTGCAACTGCAGTGGCTGGTCGGCGAACGCGGCTAGAACCCAACACCGCCCTCTGTAGGAGCGAGCTTGCTCGCGAAGGGCGTCCACGATAACGCGGGCATTCAGAATTATTGCGGTGCCCATGCGTTTTTCGCGAGCAAGCTCGCTCCTACAGGGTGAGCATTTTTATCTATAGCTAGAGAAGCCCCCATCACCCCATGCGTATCGATCCCCGCCCATTGCCCGCTGTCCTGCCGTTCCTCGGTGAATTGCCACCGTTGCTGACCCGTCTCTACGCCGCCCGTGGCGTGACCTCGCAGGATGAGCTGGATAAGAGCCTGGCGCGGTTGATTCCGTATCAGCAGCTCAAAGGGATCGATGCCGCCGTGGACTTGCTGGTGACGGCCCTGGAACAACGCCAGCGGATCCTGATCGTCGGCGACTTCGATGCCGATGGCGCCACAGCCAGTACCGTGGGCACCCTCGGCCTGCGCTTGCTCGGGGCCGCCCATGTCGATTACCTGGTGCCCAACCGCTTCGAATATGGCTATGGCCTGACCCCGGAAATCGTCGCCGTGGCCTTGCAGCGCGAGCCGCAGTTGCTGATCACCGTGGACAACGGCATCTCCAGTGTCGAAGGCGTGGCGGCGGCGAAGGCGGCGGGGCTCAAGGTGCTGGTCACCGACCACCACTTGCCCGGCGATGAACTGCCGGCGGCCGATGCCATCGTCAACCCGAACCAACCCGGCTGCACATTCCCCAGCAAGGCCCTGGCCGGCGTGGGGGTGATTTTCTACGTGTTGATGGCCTTGCGCGCGCGTTTGCGCAGCCTTGGTTGGTACGACAAACAGCCACAGCCCAATATCGGCGAGTTGCTCGACCTGGTCGCCCTGGGCAGTGTGGCCGACGTGGTACCGCTGGATGCCAACAACCGCATCCTGGTCTACCAGGGCCTGGAACGGATCCGCGCCGGGCGTGCGCGGCCGGGCATCAAGGCGATCCTCGAAGTGGCCAAGCGCGACGCTGCGCGTATCACCTCCACCGACCTGGGCTTTATCCTCGGCCCGCGGCTCAACGCGGCCGGGCGCCTGGATGACATGAGCCTGGGGATCGAATGCCTGCTCACCAGCGACTTCGCCCAGGCCCGGGAAATGGCCGCGCAACTGGATGGCATGAACCAGGACCGCAAGGCCATCGAGCAGGGCATGCAGCGCGAAGCCCTGGCCCAGCTCAAGGACTTGCCGGTGGAGTCGATGCCATTCGGCCTGTGCCTGTTCGACCCGGAGTGGCACCAGGGGGTCATCGGGATCCTCGCCTCGCGTATGAAAGAACGCTATTTCCGCCCGACCATTGCCTTTGCCGATGCCGGTGATGGCCTGCTCAAGGGCTCTGGGCGTTCGGTGCCGGGGTTCCACATCCGCGACGCGCTGGCGGTGGTGGCCAGCCAGCATCCGAACCTGATCGCCAAATACGGCGGCCACGCCATGGCGGCGGGCCTGACCTTGCCTGAAGCGAACTTCCCGCTGTTCGCCGAAGCCTTCGACGCCGAAGTGCGCCGGCAACTGCGTGAAGAAGACCTCACCGGGCGCCTGTTGTCCGATGGCACCCTGGCCGTGGAGGAATTCCACCTGGAACTGGCCCGCGCCCTGCGCAATGCCGGGCCCTGGGGCCAGCATTTTCCCGAGCCGTTGTTTCACGGGGTATTTCAACTGGTGGAGCAACGGGTGGTGGGCGAGCGTCACCTCAAGGTGGTGCTCAAGAGTGAGTGTGGCGTGGTGAAACTCGATGGCATCGCCTTTGGCATTGACCGCGAAGTGTGGCCCAACCCGACCATTCGCTGGGTGGAGCTGGCCTACAAGCTGGACGTCAACGAATTCCGTGGCCAGGAAACCGTGCAATTGATGATTGCCCACATCGAACCGCGCTGAACCCTGTGCAATCCCCGGTTGTCGACTAGTCTCTAAGCACTGTGTGATTGGTCTTGTGACCTTGTCTGTTTTTTAGCCCGAAGGGGACGGGCCTTTCATCTTTTCGTCACGCGCACCGGTCAGACAGAACCCTGGAGCCAATGCCCACCGGATACGAGAAGAGGTGCCCCATGAGTCTGTTGCTTGAACCCTATACCCTGCGCCAATTGACCCTGCTCAACCGCATTGCCGTCTCGCCGATGTGCCAGTACTCCGCCGTCGATGGCCTGGCCAATGACTGGCACCTGGTGCACCTGGGCAGCCGCGCTGTAGGCGGCGCTGGTCTGATTTTCAGCGAAGCCACCGCCGTGACCGCTGATGGCCGCATCACCGCCCAGGACCTGGGCCTGTGGAATGATGCCCAGATTGAACCGTTGCAGCGCATCACCCGCTTTATCAGCGCCCAAGGGGCGGTGGCAGGCATTCAACTGGCCCACGCCGGGCGCAAGGCCAGCACCCATCGGCCGTGGATCGGCAAGCATGGCAGCGTCAAGCCCGAAGATGGCGGCTGGGTGCCGGTAGGCCCGTCGCCCATCGCCTTCGACCCACAGCACACTGCGCCACGGCAATTGGATGAAGGGCAAATCCGGCAGGTGATTGGCGATTTTGTGGCCGCCGCCAAGCGCGCCCTGACCGCCGGTTTCAAAGTGGTGGAAATCCACGCCGCCCATGGATATCTGCTGCATCAGTTTCTGTCGCCCCTGAGCAATCAGCGCCAGGATCAATATGGCGGCTCCTTTGAAAACCGTATTCGCCTGGTGTTGCAAGTCACCGAAGCGGTGCGTGAGGTGTGGCCGCAAGAGCTGCCGTTGTTTGTGCGCGTTTCAGCCACCGACTGGGTGGAAGACGGCTGGAACCCGGATGAAACCGTGGAACTGGCCCGTCGCCTGAAAGACCTGGGCGTGGACCTGATCGACGTATCCTCCGGTGGCACTGCGGCCAACGCAGAAATCCCTACGGGGCCCGGTTATCAAACGCGCTTTGCCGAGCGTGTGCGCAAGGAGTCCGGCATGGCCACGGGCACGGTGGGCATGATTACCGAGCCGGCCCAGGCCGAACATATTCTGCGCACCTGCCAGGCCGATATCATCTTCCTTGCCCGTGAACTGCTGCGTGATCCGTATTGGCCGCTGCACGCCGATGACGACCTGGGCGGGCGCAAGGCGATCTGGCCGGCGCAATACCAGCGGGCGACCCACCGCGACCAGCCGATTCATGAGTCTGACTTGCGCGACTGATTGTTTACATTTGGCACCCAGACCCACCGCTGATCACGGTGGGTTTGTGCCTGTCGCCGGGGAGTGACGATCCTGGTGTTTATTGGCTGCGCCGCCAGTTCGGCCAGGCCAGTAGCGTCGCGGCGCGCAACAACCACTCGAACGGCCCATAGGGGTGGCGGCGTAGCCAGTGCGCGCTCAGCCACATTTGCAGGATAAAAATCGCCGCCGCCATGGGCAACAGCAACCAGGGTTCGACCTGGTTGATCCAGCCAGCGCCGTAGCCGGTGAACAACAGCCCGAGCAGCATCGATTGCATGAGGTAATTGCTCAAGGCCATCTTGCCCAGCGGCGCCAGGCGCGCGCACAGCCTGGCGCCGGCGGTGGTGTTGAACAGCGCCAGCATCAATAGGCAATAGGCAGTTGTCAGCAGCGGTGCCGTCAGTTGGCCGAGGCCGAAGGCAAAGGTTTCCAGGCCGCCGCCCGGTTTGTAAGCGGCGGTCAGGGCGTAGACCAGCGCTCCGAGCAGGCCCAGCGGGGCAGTGATTAACAGCAGGCGCCGGGCACGGGGATCCCAGGCCTGTGGCGACGCCAGCCACTGCTGTCGCCCGGCGGCGTAGCCGAACAGGAACATCGCCAGCGCGCTGGGGCCCTGCAATAGCCATAACGCAGGCACCGTGGCCCACACCTCCCGGCTATGAAATTGCAAGGTCTGCAGGGCACCGGCGGAAAACGCCGCGAGTTTTGCCTGGCCTTCGCCATGAGCCGTGCCGACCCATTCACCTCCCAGCCCCTGCAACAGACCCAGCACCATCCACAGTGCACAGGCGACCACCACCAGGCCGATTGCCCACCGCCGGGCGCGGGCCGCTGACAGGTTGCGGGCGGCCAGCAGCACCAGGCCCAGCAGGGCATAAGTCGAGAGAATCTCCCCGTAGTACAACAGGGCTCCATGGACCAGGCCCAATGCCAGCAGTGCCAGTTGCCGGCGCAGCATGCGCGGGACGAAGGCGGCCTCGGCGCGCTCGGCGGCAGCCATTTGCAGGGTGAAGCTGTAGCCGAACAGGAAGGAAAACAGCAGGTAGAACTTGGTCTCGAACAACAATGCCACCAGCAACCGCACCCCGTGATCGAGCACGCTGGCGTAGGCCGGATTGCTGGCCGTCGAGGCGTAGAAGGGATCGGCAAAGGCCCAGATATTGACGCTGAGGATGCCGAACAAGGCAAACCCGCGCAGCGCATCGACCTGGACCAGGCGCGCATTGGCTGTTGCTGGCATGTTCAACGCCCCTGCAGCAGGTGAACCACCAGGCCCTGCAGGACCGTGGTCTGCTGTTCGGGGTGAAAGTCCGGGTCGGCGGCCACGCGGGCGAACATGCCATCGATCAAGGCGGCCAGCCAGTTGGCCGCGTCGGGCACGCTCAATGCGGTGTGCAATTGCCCGGCCCGGTCGGCGGCCCTTACCAGTGCTTCCAGGCCGTCACGCAAGGAACGGTCATTGGCCTTTACCAACCGCGCCACGGCTTCGTCGCGATGACCCAGGGCCGAGATCTCCAGCGCCAGGCCAGCATAGTGGCGGTCGCAGGCCAATTGGCAGACCTGATCGAGGAAATCCAGCAACTGCGCCATTGGATCAGCCGCCTTGGCCAGCGGCGCCATGGCCTGTTGGATCTCGGCACCTTCGCGGGCCACCAGCGCCAGCAACACCTCGTGCTTGCTGGCGAAATAGTGGAACAGATTGCCCGCGCTCATACCGGCCCGGGCGCAGATATCAGCGGTGCGCGTGGCGACAAAACCGGCCTCGGCAAAGCACTGGGACGCCGCATCCAACAGGGCCATGCGTTTGCTTTCGCGTTGTTGGGGATCACTGGTGCGCATGCCGGCCTCATTGATTAATTGAGTAGTCAGTCAATTTATGAGGCGTAAGAATTTTCCGCAAGCTTTTTGCTTCAATCGAATTATTTAAGTGAATACTCTAAAAAAATCTCACAGGCGCCAGGATAGTTTCTACGCTTGAAGTAAGGCGGCTTCTGGCCCAGGAAGTCAGTCTGTTTGCTCGCTGAGGCATTGCACTTCGCGGACAGGGTTATGGGCATTTGGAGTTGTTGTTTATTACACGGAGAAACATTCCATGGCCAAGTCCATTGGTGTAACAGGGGTTCTGGTGCTTTTTTTCAGCCGCAGGCTGTCGTTGCATGGCCGTCGGTTGAGCTCGGATGAGGCACAACTGCTGGAGCAATACCGCGCGTTGACCGAAAACGATCAAGTTGCAATGCGCTACTTGATTGGCGCGATGAAAAGCATTTCACGCTTTTGACCCGGCCACGGCGTTCCCACGCACTCAGTGCGTGGGAACGTTTGGCATCAGCTGTACTTGCGTTTGTCCGGTGCGGGTGGGAAGTACTGGTACAACCAGGTTTCACTCAAGGTCCGGTCATTGGTGCGAATGAACAGGCGCATTTCCACCGGCTCCACGCTGTCGCTGGTCGGGTACCAGTCGAAGAGGATGCGGTAGCCCTTGATGTCATCGAGCACCAGCACACTGAAATCTTTCACTTCGCCATGGGAGCAGGTCACCACTGGCTCGATGCCGGTGCCTGCGGGCAGACGGTCCAGGCCACCACCCTTGAAATCCACGGCAAAACGGCGGGCCCAGACCGGCGGGTAGTGCTCGCCCGGTGCCCAGCCTTCGGTGAAACCGCCCATGCCGGAACGGGTGGCATTGACCTGCGCCAGCGGCGTGCTGACCGGGGGCAGGGCGCTCCAGTAGAGCTTGTAGCCAAAGTTCAGGGAGTCGCCGGCGGCCACCGGTTTCTTTGGGGTCCAGAAGGCGACGATGTTGTCCATGGTCTCGCCGGTGGTAGGGATTTCCAGCAGGTCGACAGAGCCTTCGCCCCACGCAGTGGTCGGTTCTACCCACAGGCTCGGGCGCTTGCTGTACCAGTCGACAGTGTCCTGGTAGCTGGCAAATTCATGGTCGGTCTGTACCAGGCCAAAACCTTTCGGGTCTTTATCGGCGAAGGCATTGAATTGCAGCTTGGCCGGGTTGTTCAGCGGGCGGCAGATCCACTCGCCGTTGCCGCGCCACATCGCCAAGCGGTCGGAATCGTGGATCTGCGGGTGAATGGTGTCGCACATGCGCCGCTCATGGGTGCCGCAGCTGAACATGCTGGTCATGGGCGCGATGCCCATCTGCTGGATCGCAGTCCGCGCGTTGATATGGGCGTCGATGGCCATCACCACCTGGGTGGCCTGGCAATCGATGTCGAAGCGGTAGGCGCCAGTGGCGCTCGGCGAGTCGAGCAGGGCGTAGACCACGAAACGGGTGCTGTCCTTGTCCGGCGTCTCGAACCAGAACTGGGTGAAGTCGGGGAACTCTTCGCGTTTGCTGGCGTAGGTATCGATGGCCAGGCCGCGTGCCGAAAGACCGTACTGGCCTGTGTTATCCACCGCACGGAAATAGCTGGCGCCGAGGAAAGACACTACATCGTGGCGGTCCAGCTCCGGGGCCTTGAACAGCTTGAAACCGGAAAAGCCCAGGTCGCCCTTGAGCTGCTGGGTATCGACCGTGGTTTTTTCATAGTTGAACAGCGATGGACGGAAATGCACCTCCCGCGCCTGACGGGTCTTGGGGTCGACACTGTGCATGCGCACCGGGGTCTTGAAGCCCATGCCGACGTGGAAAAACTGCACGTCCAGCTGGCCTTTGAGGTCTTTCCACAACGAATGATTGGCGTCGTAGCCAATGGCATTGAAATTCTGCGGGGTCATCGTCGCCAAGGTCGGCGGCAGCACCTGGCGCGTGTCCTGATACTGTTTGCCAGCCAGTTGCTTGGCTTGCAGCTTGAGCCAATCGAAGTCGAACGCCTTGGCGTCGCCATCGGCTGCACGATTCCCGGCCCAGGCCTGAGCGGCGAGCAGGCCACTGGCCGACAGTCCGGTGTAGGCCGCGATGGCCATGGACGCTTTGAGCAAATTCCTGCGGTGCATAAATACAACCTGTGGTGAGCAATCCCGTGCCGTTCCTGGCGCGTGCTGGATCAGAAATAACGGTTCGGACATGCCTTCGGCCAAACGCAACGGACAGTAAACAGATGCCAGATAGCTTAAGGGGTTCGGTGGGGAAGGAAAATTGATTGATAGCGGGATGATGGCGTTGCATGTGAAACAAGACGTGTCAGCAGGGGGGGGGCCTGTAGAGGAGTACATATCCGTTGCTGCGGTCATGGCGGCTTAGGGTTCCGCCCTTACGGCGGGTCACTTTGGAAAAGCCCCAAAGTAACCAAAGGGCTCTTGCCCCACCACTCGGTGCCTCGCCTAGGCTCGGCATGCCCGCAGTCAGGCATTGCTCCGTGGGCCCGCCGCGATCGGCCATCCATGGCCGTGTCGCGGCTACCCCGGCATCCTGCCGGGGTGCCCACTGCGCAATACCTGCCTGCGGCCATCGTGGTTTGACGGGGCGCCTAAGATCAAAAGCCAGATCAAAAGCAGAGCAACAGCAGAGCAACAGCAACAGCAGCGCCAGAGCGCGGAGCTGTATTCTCCTGTGGGAGCAGGCAAGCCAGCTCCCACAAGGGGTACGCGCACGCTTCAACGATCAGGTCGGCTGTCAGGCCGCCTCGCTCTGCTTGTGATTTTGATCTTAGGCGCCCCGTTAAACCACGCTGGCCGCAATCCGATATTGATTTGGGGGTAAACCGGCAGGACGCCGGTTTAGCCGCGCTGGGCCATGGATGGCCCATCGCGGCGGCCCCCAAATCAATGTCGGATTACGGGCATGCCGAGCCTAGGCGAGGCACCGAGTGGTGGGGCAAGAGCCCTTTGGTTACTTTGGGGCTTTTCCAAAGTGACCCGCCGTAAGGGCGGAACCCTAAGTGGCCGTAACCGCAGCAACGGATATGTACCCAACCCCAACCCCAACCCCACCCCCAGTTGAGTTACATCTGGAAGCACTCTATATCCAGGAATATTGGCACTTAGTTTTACGCTGACAGCCTATTAAACCTATGAACCCAAGTTTCTGGAGGCTATGAATGAATACCCGTGGATTGCTTGATCAGTTGCTCAAGTCCGGCCAGGACATGCTGCAAAAAAAGGCGGGCGGTCAACGTAAAGGCGATGACAAAGGCGCACTGGGCGGCCTGCTCGGCGGTGGTGGGCTCGGCAGTCTGTTGGGCGGCGCGGGTGGCGGGGCGTTGGCCGCCGGGGCCATGGGCCTGCTGCTGGGCAACAAAAAAGCCCGCAATTTTGGCGGTAAAGCCCTCACCTATGGCGGTCTCGCAGCACTAGGCGTAATTGCCTACAAGGCCTACGGCAACTGGCAGGCACAACAGGCCGGCGCACCTAAAGGCGAACCACAGACCCTCGACCGCTTGCCACCGGCCCAGGTCGAGCTGCACAGCCAGGCAATTCTCAAGGCCCTGGTGGCCGCGGCCAAGGCCGATGGCCATGTGGACGAGCGCGAGCGCACCTTGATCGAAGGTGAGTTCGTCAAGCTCGACAACGACCAGGAGCTGCAACACTGGCTGCATGCCGAGCTCAACAAACCCCTGGACCCTGCCGATGTAGCCCGCGCCGCCAGCACCCCGGAAATGGCCGCCGAAATGTACATCGCCAGCGTCATGCTGGTGGACGAGGAAAACTTCATGGAGAAGTCCTACCTCGACGAACTGGCCCGCCAGCTCAAGTTGGAACCGGGGCTTAAGACGGAACTGGAAAAACAGGTACGCCAAGCCACGCTCTGACCCGCCCCGCACAAAAACACACCCCGCAGCCGGACAGGTTGCGGGGTGTTTTTGTATTCCTTGAGACTTGGGCCACAACCCATTGATAAATGATGGCACGGCCTCAGCTATACTCCCCGGCATTTGATCGGCCCTCGAGGAAATACTGTGAAGAACTGGACCTTGCGCCAACGCATATTGGCGAGCTTTGCGGTCATTATCGCCATCATGCTGCTGATGGTTGTGGTCTCGTATTCACGGTTGCTGAAGATCGAAACGAGTGAAAACTCGGTGCGCGACGACGCCGTGCCGGGGGTGTTTTTCAGCTCGATGATCCGCAGCGCCTGGGTCGACAGCTACCTGCAGACCCAGGAATTGATCGGTTTGCGCGAGCACCAGGGCATTTCCGATGCTGACCGGCAGGATTACAAGACGTTCGAGGCGCGCCTGGAGCAGCATATGGCCAGTTACGTCAAGACCATCAATATCGACCAGGATCGTACCGAGTTCGACACCTTCGAAACCCTGCACCAGAAGTACAACCAGGTGCTGGCCCAGGTGCTGGAACTGCACCAGGCCAACAAGGAGGCCGAGGCCGTCAAGATGTTCGACGAGCAACTGACCCCGGCCTGGACCGCAGGCCGTATGAAGCTCAACGACATCATCAACGAGAACAAAAAAGTCGCGGATGACGCCACCGCCGCCATCGATGACGCCGTGGCCGCGGCGAAAATCAGCATGGGCGTTTCGCTGCTCCTCGCGATCCTCGCCGCCGCCCTGTGCGGGCTGCTGCTGATGCGCGCGATCATGGCGCCGATGAAACGCATCGTCGATATCCTCGAAACCATGCGTACCGGCGATCTGAGCAAGCGCCTGAACCTGGACCGCAAGGACGAGTTCGGTGCCGTCGAGACCGGCTTCAACGACATGATGACCGAACTCACCGCCCTGGTCTCCCAGGCCCAGCGGTCGTCGGTACAGGTCACCACGTCGGTGACCGAGATTGCCGCCACCTCCAAGCAGCAACAGGCCACCGCCACTGAAACCGCCGCCACCACCACCGAAATCGGTGCCACTTCGCGGGAAATCGCGGCCACGTCCAAGGACCTGGTGCGCACCATGACCGAAGTGTCCACCGCTGCCGACCAGGCCTCGGTGGCCGCCGGTTCCGGCCAGCAAGGCCTGGCCCGCATGGAAGAAACCATGCACTCGGTGATGGGCGCCGCCGATCTGGTGAACGCCAAGTTGGCGATCCTCAATGAGAAGGCCGGCAACATCAACCAGGTGGTGGTGACGATCGTCAAGGTGGCCGACCAGACCAACCTGCTGTCCCTCAATGCCGCCATCGAGGCCGAGAAAGCCGGTGAGTACGGACGCGGCTTTGCCGTGGTGGCCACCGAAGTACGGCGCCTGGCAGACCAGACCGCCGTGGCCACCTACGATATCGAGCAGATGGTGCGCGAGATCCAGTCCGCCGTATCGGCTGGGGTAATGGGCATGGATAAGTTCTCCGAAGAAGTGCGTCGCGGCATGTTCGAAGTGCAGCAAGTGGGCGAGCAACTGTCGCAGATCATCCACCAGGTCCAGGCCTTGGCGCCGCGGGTGCTGATGGTCAACGAGGGCATGCAGGCCCAGGCCACGGGTGCCGAGCAGATCAACCATGCGCTGGTGCAGTTGGGCGACGCCAGCAGCCAGACCGTGGAGTCGCTGCGCCAGGCCAGCTTTGCCATTGATGAATTGAGCCAGGTTGCGGTGGGTTTGCGCAGCGGCGTGTCGCGTTTCAAAGTCTGATGAGTGATCCAGCGGCGAAACGCGGCGTGGCGGCGGCAGCCAAAAAAGCCTTGTTCCTGGTGTTTCATATCGGCAGCGAGCGCTACGCCCTCAAGGCCACGGAAGTGGCCGAGGTGTTGCCGCGCCTGCCGCTCAAGCCCATCGCCCATGCGCCGGTGTGGGTCGCCGGGATCTTTGCCCATCGCGGCAATATGGTGCCGGTGATCGACCTCAGCGCCCTGACCTTTGGTACGCCGGCCCAGGCCCGCACCAGCACACGGCTGGTACTGGTCAACTATCGTCCAGAGGCTTGGCTGGAGTCGCGCTGGCTGGGGCTGATCCTCGAACAGGCGACTGACACCCTGCGCTGCGATCCGGCGGATTTCCAACCCTATGGCCTGGACAATCGCCAAGCGCGGTACCTGGGGCCGGTGCGCGAAGACGAGCAGGGCCTGACACAGTGGATCGGCGTCGCCGACCTGCTCACCGCCGAGGTCCGCGCCCTGCTGTTTGCCCCCGACCTGACTGCTGGGGAGGTGTAATGAGCAATGACCAACGCTTTTTCGACTTCCTCAAGGAGCGAATCGGCCTGGATGTCGCCTCGGTGGGCGAGGCGATTATCGAGCGCGCCGTGCGCCAGCGCAGCCAGGCGTTGCAGGGGCTGAGTGCCGATCAGTACTGGCAGCGCCTGCAAACCAGTGGCGATGAACAACAGGCGCTAATCGAAGCGGTCATCGTCCCCGAGACCTGGTTTTTTCGTTATCCCGAATCCTTTGCCACCCTGGCGCGGCTAGCGGTGGCGCGGCTGGGCGAGATCAAGCACATGCGCGCCCTGCGCATCCTCAGCCTGCCGTGCTCCACCGGTGAAGAGCCTTATTCCATCGCCATGGCCCTGCTCGATGCGGGCCTTTCGCCTCACCAGTTCAAGGTGCAAGGCATGGACGTCAGCCCACTGTCGGTGGAGCGGGCGCGACGTGGGGTGTATGGCAAGAATTCTTTCCGTGGCCAGGACATCGAGTTTCGTGAGCGGCATTTCAGCGCCGAAGAGGATGGCTACCGTGTCTGCGACCGGGTGCGTGAACAGGTGCGTCTGCAGGTGGGCAACCTGCTCGATCCGCAGCTGTTGGCCAACGAGCCCACCTATGATTTTGTGTTCTGCCGCAACCTGCTGATCTACTTCGACCAGCCGACCCAGAAGCAGGTATTTGAAGTGCTCAAGGGCCTGACCCATGTCGACGGCGTGCTGTTTATCGGCCCGGCCGAAGGCAGCCTGCTGGGACGCCTGGGCATGCGCTCGATTGGTGTGCCGCAGTCATTTGCCTTCAGCCGTCATGCCGAAGCCGTACCCGATCCGGTCTACATCCCCGTAGCGCCTCCGGCGCCCCAGCGCAGCGCCGCGCCGATTCCGAGCAAGCCCCGACCCTTCAGTGCATTCGCGGCGCCGGTGGTGCCGATCAAGCCTGCGCCCGTGCACTCGGATGCGGCGCAGCTGCTCGGTCAGATCGCGACCTTGGCCAATGAAGGCAAAAGCCTTGAGGCCCGCGCTGCCTGCGAGCGTTACCTGCAAAACCATCCACCGGCGGCCCAGGTCTTCTACTGGCTGGGCCTGCTCAGTGACGTGGCGGGTAGCGCCCTCGAAGCCCAGGGGTATTATCGAAAAGCCTTGTACCTGGAACCCCAGCATCCGCAGGCCTTGATGCACCTGGCCGCGCTGCTCGAATCCCAGGGCGATACGGCGGGGGCGCGGCGCTTGCAAGCCCGTGCTGCCCGCAGCGAGCGAGCCGCTGACAGTGAGCGTAAACGATGAGTAGCTCTGCATCCCCGGATACCGACCTGGACCTGACGGTTGCCGATACCCAGGCTATCGATGATTGCTGGAACCGCATTGGGATCCACGGCGACAAGTCCTGCCCGTTGCTGGCCGAGCATATCCACTGCCGCAATTGCGCGGTGTATTCCGCAGCCGCCACCCGCCTGCTGGATCGTTATGCCTTGGCGCAGCAAGACCATCGTCATGCCGTCGCCGCGCAGGCCGATGATGAGGTCGCCACCCGTTCATTGCTGATGTTCCGCTTGGGCGAGGAGTGGCTGGGCATCGCCACCCGTTGCCTGGTGGAAGTAGCGCCCCTGCAGCCGATCCATTCCTTGCCCCACCAGCGCTCCCGGGCGCTGCTCGGGGTCGCCAATGTGCGCGGTGCGCTGGTGGCCTGCCTGTCCCTGGTGGAGCTGTTGGGGCTCGACAGCACCGCCGGCGGCCCCAGCGGTGGACGGATCATGCCGCGCATGTTGATCATTGCCGCGCACGATGGCCCGGTGGTGGTGCCGGTGGACGAAGTGGATGGCATCCACGCCATTGATGAGCGCACCCTCAAAGCGGCATCTGCGTCCGGCACCCAGGCCAGTGCGCGCTATACCCAGGGTGTGTTGCAGTTCAAAGGCCGCAGCCTGCGCTGGCTGGACGAGGCGCAACTGCTGTCTGCCGTGACCCGGAGCCTGTCATGACCCCCGACCAGATGCGCGACGCCTCGCTGCTGGAACTGTTCAGCCTGGAAGCCGATGCCCAGACCCAGGTGCTCAGCGCCGGCTTGCTGGCCCTGGAGCGCAACCCGACCCAGGCCGACCAGCTTGAAGCCTGCATGCGCGCGGCGCATTCGCTCAAGGGCGCGGCGCGGATTGTCGGGGTCGACGCCGGCGTCAGCGTTGCCCACGTGATGGAAGATTGCCTGGTCAGCGCCCAGGAAAGCCGCTTGTACCTGCAACCCGAACATATCGACGCGTTGTTGCAGGGCACTGACCTGCTGATGCGCATTGCCACACCGGGCAATACCGTGGGCCCGGCCGATATCGAGGGGTATGTGGCGCTGATGGAGCGCTTGCTGGACCCCTCGCAACCCACGGCCAAAGTGGTTGCACCGCCGCCTGTGCCGGAGCTGCTTGCGCCGCCGCTGCCGTCCCTTGAAGAATCGCTGCTGTTGCCCCCGGAACCAGAGGCCGCGCCGCCCCTGGGCAGTGAAGCGCCGCGCCAGAACAAGCGCATGACCGAAGGCGGCGAACGGGTCTTGCGGGTCACGGCCGAGCGCTTGAACAGCCTGTTGGACCTGTCCAGCAAGTCCCTGGTGGAAACCCAGCGACTCAAGCCGTACCTGTCCAGCCTGCAACGCCTCAAACGCATTCAAAGCAACGGCGCCCGGGCCCTGGACAACCTCGATGGCCAACTCAAGACCCTCGACCTGAGCCTCGAAGCCCAGGAAGCCCTGGGCGATGCCCGCCGCCTGCTGGGCGAAGCGCAGTTGCTGCTGGCAGAAAAGACCGCCGAGCTCGATGAGTTCGGCTGGCAGGCCGGCCAGCGTGCCCAGGTGCTGTATGACACGGCGCTGGCGTGTCGCATGCGGCCGTTTGCCGATGTACTGGCGGGGCAGGTGCGCATGGTGCGTGACCTGGGCCGCAGCCTGGGCAAGCAGGTGCGTCTGGAAATCGAAGGCGAAAAGACCCAGGTGGACCGCGATGTCCTGGAAAAACTTGAAGCGCCGCTGACCCATTTGCTGCGCAATGCCGTCGATCACGGCATCGAAATGCCCGAGCAGCGCCTGCTGGCGGGCAAGCCGGCCGAGGGCCTGATCCGCCTGCGCGCCTCGCACCAGGCTGGCCTGCTGGTGCTGGAACTGAGCGATGACGGTAACGGCGTCGATCTGGAGCGCCTGCGCGCCAGTATTGTCGAGCGTAATCTGTCGCCGCTGGAAACGGCCTTGCGCCTGAGCGAAGAGGAATTGCTGACCTTCCTGTTCTTGCCGGGCTTCAGCCTGCGCGACAAGGTCACTGAGGTCTCCGGGCGCGGCGTTGGCCTGGATGCGGTGCAGCACATGGTCCGCCAATTGCGCGGCGCGGTGGTGCTGGAGCAGACGGCGGGGCAGGGCAGCCGCTTTCATCTGGAAGTGCCGTTGACCCTGTCGGTGGTGCGCAGCCTGGTGGTGGAAGTCGGCGAAGAAGCCTACGCCTTCCCCCTGGCCCATATCGAACGCATGTGCGACCTGGAGCCCGACGAAATCGTGCAACTGGAAGGCCGCCAGCATTTCTGGCACGAGGGCCGGCATGTCGGCCTGGTCGCGGCCAGCCAGCTGTTGCAGCGCCCGCCCGGGCAGACCAGCCAGGACACCCTCAAGGTTGTGGTGATCCGCGAGCGCGAAGCGGTGTACGGGATTGCCGTGGAACGCTTTATCGGCGAGCGCACCCTGGTGGTGTTGCCGCTGGATGATCGCCTGGGCAAGGTGCAGGACATTTCTGCCGGCGCGCTGCTCGATGACGGTTCAGTGGTGTTGATCGTCGATGTCGAGGACATGCTGCGCTCGGTGGACAAGTTGCTCAACACCGGCCGCCTGGAGCGCATTGCCCGACGCGCCCAGCAAACCGTCGAGGCTGCGCGCAAGCGCATCCTGGTGGTGGATGACTCACTCACCGTGCGCGAACTGCAGCGCAAGCTATTACTTAACCGTGGATATGACGTGGCGGTCGCCGTCGATGGTATGGATGGCTGGAATGCTCTGCGCTCCGAAGACTTCGACCTGCTGATCACTGACATTGATATGCCCCGCATGGACGGTATTGAATTGGTCACACTGTTGCGCCGTGACACTCGCCTGCAGTCGCTGCCGGTGATGGTGGTGTCTTACAAGGATCGCGAAGAAGACCGGCGTCGTGGCCTGGATGCCGGCGCCGACTATTACCTGGCCAAGGCCAGCTTCCATGATGACGCCCTGCTTGATGCGGTGGTGGAACTGATTGGAGGGGCACGCGTATGAAGATCGCCATCGTCAATGACATGCCCCTGGCGGTCGAGGCATTGCGCCGGGCCTTGAGCCTCGAACCGGCCCATGAGGTGGTGTGGGTCGCCACTAACGGCCTGGAAGCCGTGCAGCGCTGCGCCGAGTTGACCCCGGACCTGATCCTGATGGACCTGATCATGCCGGTGATGGATGGGGTCGAGGCGACCCGGCAAATCATGGCCGAGACGCCATGCGCTATCGTTATCGTTACGGTGGATCGCCAGCAGAATGTCAGCCGCGTCTTCGAAGCCATGGGCCATGGCGCCCTGGATGTGGTGGACACCCCGGCGCTGGGGGTTGGCGATGCCAAGGAGGCGGCCGCGCCCTTGTTGCGCAAGATCCTCAATATTGGCTGGCTGATCGGCCAGCGCGGCAGCCGGGTGCGGGCGGAACCGGTGCCCGCACGGGGGACCGGCAAGCGCCAGAGCCTGGTGGCGATCGGCTCTTCGGCAGGCGGTCCGGCGGCGCTGGAAATCCTGCTCAAGGGCTTGCCTCGGGACTTTGCGGCGGCCATTGTGCTGGTGCAGCATGTGGACCAGGTATTCGCCGCGGGCATGGCCGAGTGGCTGAGCAGTGCCTCGGGCCTGCCGGTGCGCCTGGCGCGTGAGGGGGAGCCCCCGCAGAGTGGCGTGGTGTTGCTGGCCGGCACCAATCATCATATCCGGCTGCTGAAAAACGGCACGCTGGCCTACACGGCGGAGCCCGTAAACGAAATTTATCGGCCGTCCATCGACGTGTTTTTCGAGAGCGTCGCCAGCCATTGGAACGGCGATGCCGTCGGCGTCTTGCTGACCGGCATGGGACGCGACGGAGCCCAGGGACTCAAATTGATGCGTCAGCAGGGCTATCTGACTATCGCTCAGGATCAGCAGAGCTGTGCAGTTTACGGCATGCCCAAAGCGGCAGCGGCGATTGATGCCGCTGTTGAGATTCGCCCATTGGACAGAATTGCGCCACGATTGCTGGAGGTATTCGCAAAATGACCGATATAACTCGCTGTCCTGGCCTGCACGTAGTAACTCAGGTGACCGCAAATGAATGATTTACAGCTCGACGACTTCAAGACCGACGAAAACGCCGCCATGGTGTTGCTGGTGGACGACCAGGCGATGATCGGCGAAGCCGTGCGGCGCGGTCTGGCCCATGAGGACAATATCGACTTCCACTTTTGTGCCGACCCCCACCAGGCGATCTCCCAGGCGATCCGCATCAAGCCGACAGTGATCCTCCAGGACCTGGTCATGCCCGGGCTGGACGGCCTGACCCTGGTGCGCGAATACCGCAACCACCCGGCGACCCAGAACATTCCGATCATCGTGCTCTCCACCAAGGAAGACCCGCTGATCAAGAGCGCCGCATTTGCTGCAGGGGCCAATGATTACCTGGTGAAACTGCCGGACAACATCGAGCTGGTGGCGCGTATCCGCTACCACTCGCGCTCCTACATGACCCTGCTGCAGCGGGACGCGGCCTATCGCGCGCTGCGGGTCAGCCAGCAACAGTTGCTGGACACCAACCTGGTCCTGCAACGCTTGATGAACTCCGATGGCTTGACCGGGCTGTCCAACCGCCGGCATTTCGACGAGTACCTGGAACTGGAATGGCGGCGTGCCATGCGTGACCAGACCCAGCTGTCGTTGCTGATGATCGACGTGGATTTCTTCAAGACCTACAACGACAGCTTCGGGCATCTGGAAGGTGATGAAGCGTTGCGCAAGGTGGCAGCGACTATCCGCGATGCCAGCAGCCGCCCTTCGGACCTGCCGGCGCGCTACGGGGGCGAGGAGTTTGCCCTGGTGCTGCCCAATACTTCGCCGGGTGGTGCGCGGTTGGTGGCCGAGAAACTGCGCCAGGCCGTTGCCGCGCTGAAGATCCCGCACATCGCACCTTCTGACGGGGCAAGCCTGACCATCAGCATTGGCCTGGCGACCATGACGCCGCTGCTGGGCACCGATTGCCGGCAGTTGATCTCGGCGGCGGACAAGGGGTTGTACCTGGCCAAGCATAACGGGCGCAACCAGGTGGGGATCGAATAACCCGCAGAACACCGCCAACCCAATGCAGGAGCTGGCTTGCCTGCGATGGCGTCGCCTCGGTCTACTTGATACACCGAGGCGTCTGCATCGCAGGCAAGCCAGCTCCCACATTTGCTCTTTATCGGTCTGTGGATATCACACAAACCCCGCCTTTTCGGCCAAGCGGACTGCCGTTTCCGGCCTTTTGCCGTTATACTCGCCGGCTTTCAAAAGTTCGCCAACGAGTGCTGCCCGCCATGGAAATCAACCCGATCCTTAACACCATCAAGGACCTGTCCGAGCGCTCCGAAACTATTCGGGGGTATCTTTGACTACGATCAAAAGCATGAGCGTCTGACCGAAGTCAATCGCGAGCTTGAAGATCCGGCTGTCTGGAACAAACCTGAATACGCCCAGGAACTGGGCCGCGAGCGCGCTGCGCTGGCGCAGATCGTCGACACCCTCGACGAATTGAACACCGGTCTGGGCGACTGCCGCGACCTGCTGGACATGGCCGTCGAAGAAAACGACGAAGGCGCAGTGGGCGATGTCGTCGCCGAGCTGGCCCGTCTCGAGGACAACCTCGCCAAACTCGAATTCCGCCGCATGTTCAGCCACGAAATGGACCCGAACAACGCCTACCTGGATATCCAGGCCGGTTCCGGCGGCACCGAAGCCCAGGACTGGGCCAACATCCTGCTGCGCATGTACCTGCGCTGGGCTGACAAACGCGGTTTCGAAGCAACCATCATGGAACTGTCCGCCGGTGAAGTCGCCGGTATCAAGGGCGCGACCGTGCATATCAAGGGTGAATACGCCTTTGGCTGGCTGCGGACCGAGATCGGCGTTCACCGCCTGGTGCGCAAGAGCCCGTTCGACTCCGGCAACCGTCGCCACACCTCGTTCTCTGCAGTGTTCGTCTCGCCAGAGATCGACGACAAAGTCGAAATCGAGATCAACCCGGCCGACCTGCGCATCGACACCTACCGCTCCTCCGGTGCCGGTGGTCAGCACGTAAACACCACCGACTCGGCCGTACGTATCACCCACGTACCGACCAACACCGTGGTCAGCTGCCAGAACGAACGTTCCCAGCACGCCAACAAGGACACCGCCATGAAAATGCTGCGGGCCAAGTTGTACGAGCAGGAGATGCAGAAGCGCAACGCTGCTTCCCAGGCGCTGGAAGACACCAAATCGGATATCGGCTGGGGTCACCAGATCCGTTCGTATGTGCTCGATGCGTCGCGGATCAAGGATCTGCGCACTAACATCGAACGCAGCGATTGCGACAAGGTGCTCGACGGCGATATCGACGAATACCTGGAAGCCAGCCTGAAGTCAGGCCTGTAATACGCTGACAAACCGCGATCCCTGTAGGAGCGGGCTTGCCCGCGATCCCCGGCCGCAGGCCTGGGACAACGAACCAGATGGAATATTTAAAGACATGAGCGACCAACAACTCGATCCGCAGGCCCTGCAACAGGAAGAAAACTCTCTGATCGCCCTGCGCAAGGAAAAGCTTGCTGCCGAGCGCGCCAAGGGTAACGCCTTCCCCAACGACTTCCGCCGCGAAAACTACTGCGATGCCTTGCAGAAGCAGTACGCGGACAAGACCAAGGAAGAGCTGGCAGAAGCTGCGATTCCGGTCAAGGTTGCAGGTCGCATCATGCTCAACCGTGGCTCGTTCATGGTGATCCAGGACATGACCGGGCGCATCCAGGTCTACGTCAACCGCAAGACGCTCTCGGAAGAAACCCTGGCCTCGGTGAAAACCTGGGACATGGGCGACATCATTGCCGCCGAAGGCACCCTGGCCCGTTCGGGCAAGGGCGACCTCTACGTGGAAATGACCAACGTGCGCCTGCTGACCAAGTCGCTGCGCCCGCTGCCAGACAAGCACCACGGCCTGACCGACACCGAGCAGCGTTATCGCCAGCGCTACGTCGACCTGATCGTCAACGAAGAAGTGCGCCAGACTTTCCGTGTGCGTTCGCAAGTGATCGCACACATCCGCAGCTTCCTGATGGCACGTGACTTCCTCGAAGTCGAGACGCCGATGCTGCAGACCATTCCGGGCGGCGCGGCAGCCAAGCCGTTCGAAACCCACCACAATGCCCTGGACATGGAAATGTTCCTGCGCATCGCCCCGGAGCTGTACCTCAAGCGCCTGGTGGTCGGTGGCTTTGAGAAAGTGTTCGAGATCAACCGCAACTTCCGCAACGAAGGTGTCTCGACCCGTCACAACCCAGAATTCACCATGTTGGAGTTCTACCAGGCGTACGCCGACTACGAAGACAACATGGACCTGACCGAAGAACTGTTCCGCGAGCTGGCGCAGCTTGTTCTCGGGACTACCGACGTGCCGTACGGCGACAAGGTATTCCACTTCGGCGAGCCGTTCGTGCGCCTGTCGGTGTTCGATTCGATCCTCAAGTACAACCCTGAGCTGACCGCTGACGACCTCAACGACATCGACAAGGCCCGTGCCATCGCCAAGAAAGCCGGGGCCAAGGTCCTGGGCTTCGAAGGCCTGGGCAAGCTGCAGGTGATGATTTTCGAAGAACTGGTGGAGCACAAGCTGGAACAGCCGCACTTCATTACCCAGTACCCGTTCGAAGTGTCGCCGCTGGCCCGTCGCAACGATGACAACCCGAACGTCACCGACCGTTTCGAGCTGTTCATCGGTGGTCGCGAAATCGCCAACGCCTACTCCGAGTTGAATGACGCCGAAGACCAGGCTGAGCGCTTCATGGCTCAGGTGGCTGACAAGGACGCCGGTGACGACGAAGCCATGCACTACGACGCCGACTTTGTTCGCGCGCTGGAGTACGGCATGCCGCCAACGGCTGGTGAAGGTATTGGTATCGACCGTCTGGTGATGCTGTTGACCAACTCACCGTCGATCCGCGATGTGATCTTGTTCCCGCATATGCGGCCACAAGCGTAGTCTTAGCGAATGCCGAAGCCGCCTTTTATAAGGCGGCTTTTTTGTGTGGCCTGTACTAACGTCAAGCGTACGGCGCCAGACTTTTGTTGAGTGAGAGGACGATCTTTCGTGAAGCGCGTAATGGCTCAAGAAGGCGCCGCTGGCATCGCTGCCGCCGTGGCAGAGAGTGTTCAGTACCAGGGCCGCAAGGCCAGCCGCCAGGGCAGCGAGCAGCGTCGCCAGGATATTCTCGACGCGGCCATGCGTATTGTCGTGCGCGATGGCGTGCGGGCCGTGCGCCATCGGGCGGTGGCGGCAGAGGCCGGTGTGCCGCTGTCGGCCACCACCTACTACTTCAAGGATATCGACGACCTGCTCACCGACACCTTTGCCCAGTATGTGGAGCGCAGTGCCGCGTTCATGGGCAAGTTGTGGGTGCGCAACGAAGGCTTGTTGCGAGAAATGGTGGCCTACGGAGATGGCAGTGCCGAGTCGCGCTCGCAACTGGCCGATGATATTGCGCGGCTGACCGCCGATTACGTCCTGCGCCAACTGCTTAACCGTCGCGAATACTTGATGGCCGAGCAGGCGTTTCGCCAGGAGGCCTTGTTGAACCCGCGCCTGGGCGAGCTGGTCCGTTCTCACCAGCAGATTTTGTTGCAGGGCACTTGCCAGTTTTTCCAGGTGCTGGGTTCCCGTGAGCCGCAACAGGATGCCAAAGTGTTGACGGCGATTATCAGTCGGATGGAATATCAGGGCCTGCTGTTCGAGCCCGAGGCGCTGACCGGTGAAGAAATGCTCGAGATTCTCAAACGTTACATGCACCTGGTCCTGGCCTCGGTCTGAGGTTTTAGCAGCACTATGGACCTGCCCATGTAGGAGCGAGCTTGCTCGCGAAGGGCGTTAACGATGACGCGGGGAATCTGACTCCCCGCGTTGCCCTCAGGCTTTTCGCGAGCAAGCTCGCGCCTACAGAAGATCGCTCATTGCTGGAGTGTCCGATGAAAGCTTGGCGTGTACTGGTAGTCGCAATGTCGTTCCTGTTGCTCAGTGGTTGCTTGGTGACTTTCAAGGAGCCCTTGCCGGCCAGCGAGGCTGCGCCTGAGGCGCTGTTGGGCAAGTGGGCCAGCAAGAACGCTTGGGGCGAACCGCTCAACCTGCAGATCAGCCGCGCGGGCGAGCGTCGCTACAAGGCGGTGAGCACCTCGCAGATTGAACCGGTCAAACGCGACGAATACCTGTTCAGCGTGTCCCGCCACGGCAACCGCTGGTACCTGTCGGCGCCGCTGCCGGACAAGCTCGGCGGGCACTTTATCCTGGCCGGCTTCGAATTCAATGATGCCCGCGAACTGCTGGTCTATAACCTCGATCCCGAGGCGATCAACCAGGCCATCGCGCAGAAAATCCTGGCGGGCAGCAGCGTAGAGACGGTCGAGGGCGACGGGACATTGGTCGACAGCCCCATGAATCAGGTCCTGGCTTACCTGGATGATCCGGCCAACGCCGATGTGTTTGTCGAAGCCGTGCGCTATCAGCGCGTGGGCAAATAACGTTTAAAGAGGAAGCACCGGGTGGACGATTACCAGCAGACGATACGCACCTTGTCCGATCGCATTGTGCTGGCGCAAACACCGATTCGCGTCCTCGACGCTGTGAAGTGGGACGACAACATTCGCAAGGGCTTCCTCCAGGGCAAGGGCAAGCACATGCCGGCGGTGGACCGCGATTATTACCTGAACCGGCCACTGTCGTTCGATTCGAGCAAGGTGAAGCTGGAGTTCCAGAACATCGAGCGCGATATCACCCGCCAGTTGGGCCAGTTCAATCCGGTCGGGCAGATCATGCGGCGCATGTGCAAGGAATACCGCATGGTGGTGCGCATGCTCGAAGCCCGTGGTACCGAGGACTTCGGCCTGATTTCCCAGGAGCTGTACGGCGCCGCGTCCGATGCATTCCATGCCGGCGACCCGACCCTGGCCGACCTGGGCCTGATGCTTTCCGACTACCTGAACAACATCGACGGGCGTGGCGACCTCAAGGACGAAGCCAAGACCTTGACCGCCAAGGACGCCGTGAGCCTGCTGCAAAGCCGCCTGAACAAGGTGTTTGGCGAGGCCGAGGAAACCATCCGCGTATTTGAGTCCGACGGCATCGTGGCCGACGCAGCGGCGGGGGCCGACTACATCAAGATCCGCGCCGATGCGATGTTCAACGAGCGCGATGTGCGGGCCCTGGAAGTCCACGAGGGGCTGGTCCACGTGGGTACCACCCTCAATGGCCAGAACCAGCCGATCTGCACCTTTCTGTCCAAGGGGCCACCGTCGTCGACCGTGACCCAGGAAGGCCTGGCGATCCTGATGGAGATCATCACCTTCGCCTCCTACCCCAGCCGCCTGCGCAAGCTGACCAACCGCACCCGTGCGATCCATATGGTGGAAGAGGGCGCCGATTTCCTGCAGGTGTTCGAGTTCTTCCGCGAGCAGGGCTTTGAAATGGCCGAGAGTTACGGTAATGCCAGCCGGGTATTCCGCGGCTCGACCCCGACGGGCCTGCCGTTTACCAAGGATTTGTCCTATCTCAAGGGCTTTATCATGGTCTACAACTACATCCAGCTGGCCGTGCGCAAAGGCAAGTTGGAGCAGGTACCGCTGTTGTTCTGCGGCAAGACCACCCTGGAAGACATGCGCACCTTGCGCCAGTTGGTGGACGAAGGCCTGGTGGTGCCGCCTAAATACCTGCCGGACCAGTTCCGCGACATGAACGCGTTGTCGGCGTGGATGTGCTTCTCAAACTTCCTCAACCACCTGAGCCTGGATCGGATCGAGGCGGATTACTCCAACATCCTCTGACCCACCCCATCAACTGTAGGAGCCGGCTTGCCGGCGATAGCGATCCGCCAGACAAGGCTGTATCACGGGTAGACTGCGATCGCCGGCAAGCCGGCTCCTACAGTGTCCTCACCCACTTACGAGGTTTCAACGGATGAGACTGCTCGCCATTCTATGCCTGCTTCTGACCCTCAATGGCTGCAGCTCGCTGTTGTTCTACCCCGAGCCCGGCCTGCCCTTTACCCCGCAACAGGCGCGCCTGGAATACCGTGACGTCACCCTGACCACCGCCGACGGCGTGCAACTGCGGGCCTGGTGGCTACCGGCCAAGCCCGGCGTGCCGCTCAAGGGCACGGTGCTGCACCTGCACGGCAACGGTGGCAACCTGTCCGGGCACCTGGGGGGCAGTTGGTGGTTGCCGGCCCAGGGCTATCAAGTGCTGATGCTGGACTACCGCGGCTATGGCGTATCGCAAGGCAAACCTTCGTTGCCGGCCATCTACCAGGACCTGGATGCCGCTTTCCAGTGGCTCGACCAGGCGCCCGAAGCCCAGGGCCAGCCGCTGGTCGTCCTGGGCCAGAGCCTGGGCGGGGCGTTGGCGGTGCATTACCTGGCGGCTCACCCTGCGCGCCAACCCCGGCTCAAGGCGCTGGTGCTGGACGGGGTGCCTGCCAGTTATCGTGATGTAGGGCAATTCGCCCTGAGTACTTCCTGGCTAACATGGCCGTTTCAGGTGCCGTTGTCATGGCTGGTGCCGGACGCCGACAGCGCGATCCACGGCATGCCACAGCTGACCGACGTGCCGAAACTGCTGTTCCACAGTCTGGATGATCCGATCGTGCCGCTTTCCAACGGCATCCGTCTGTATCAAGCTGCGCCGCCGCCCAGGGTGCTGCAACTGACCCGGGGTGGGCATGTGCAGACCTTTGCCGACAAGACCTGGCAAACCGTGATGCTGCGCTACCTTGACGACCCGCAGCATTTCAATGGCCTGCGCCGCCTGGGGGAGATCCCCAATTACCCGGCGGCCGCCAATCCTCAAGTTGAACCATCAGAGAGCCCGCAATGAGCGAAGAACGCAACATGATCCCCCTGATCCTCACCGGCATCGGCACCATCATCGGCACCGTGGGTTGCCTGTGGTACTACGGTTACCTGCACTTCGCCAAGCCCGAGGATGCGTTGCTGCTCAGCGACTACACCATGCTCAAGACCGTGCCCGGCGAAGACTATAAAGTCTCCCTGACCCCGGCACCCCAGGTGGCGCAATGCGTTGATGGCGTGCTGGTGTTGTTCGACACCGAGCAAAAGGGGCTGACGGGTGTGCTGGTAAACAGCAAGAAGCAGGCAGTGCGCTGCATGGGCCAGGAAACCCCGCAGTTGGAGCAGTAAGCAAACCGGTAATTTTTGGAACCACATCCTGTATGAAGCCACTGATTGGGGGGTCAGCACTGCTGACAAGCAACCCTTAAATTATGTGGAGTATCGCGATGAGTATTGGTGGAATAGGCGGTTCAAGCGGCTTTGGTAACTTTGGCGGCGGCGGTCTTGGTGATTCCGGCAACATGGTCGGCAAGGACGTGGGCGGCGCTCAGCAGCAGGGCAAAACGGATCCTGAAGCCTTGAGAAAGCTCCTGGAGATGCTGTTGGCCAGTGCCGGTGGTGCAGGCGGCTCTCAGGGCGCCGGCGAAGGGGATGAGCAAGACTCGCCACGCAAACAGATGAATGGCGAAAAACAGCAGGGTATGCAGAACATGATGCCGCAGGAGAACAACAATCCGGTCAACTTCGGCTAACCGCAAGCAACCGGTCGGCAGGTGTTTTTTTTGCAAAAAAAAGCCCTGCCTGGAACTCAGGCAGGGCTTTCAGACCGGTAGACGTCAGGCGGTTATTGCACCGAAGAACGTGGCTTGACCGGCTGGTTGTCGTTGGAGATGGTCACTTCAACGCGACGGTTCATGGCACGGCCCGAAACGCTGCCGTTATCGGCAATCGGGTATTCCTTGCCATAGCCTGCGGTCACGATGCGGCTTGGGTTAACGCCCATCTTGATCAGCGCAACCTGTACCGAAGTGGCACGGCGCTCAGACAGGGTCTGGTTGTAGGCCGCGCTGCCGGTGCTATCGGTGTAGCCTTCGACGATTACTTTGCGATCCGGGTTTTCCTGGAGGAATTGCGCCAGTTTGTTGATGTTCATCAGACCGCTGGATTTCAGGTCGGCCTTGTTGGTAGCGAACAGCACGTCACCGAAAGTCACCAGGGTGCCGCGTTCGGTCTGCTTGGCATTCAAGCTGTTTTGCAGTTGCTTGATCTGCGCGTCACGGGCCTCGAGCAAGGCGCGGGCACGTTCGTCACCGGCATTTTTCAGCTTGGCTTCGGACTCGCGCAGGGCGATGGTGTCCTTGGCGACTTCAACGCGCTGGTTGGTCAGGTAGGCCAGTTGGTCGACCTTCTTCTCGTCTTCCTTGTCGCGGTAGGCCTTGTCGGCCTTGTCCAGCCATTCGCTAGCGTCCTTGGTTTCCAGGGCGGCGATTTTGGTCGCTTGCGGGTTGGCTTGCAGGGCCGAGAAATTGGTCCGTGCGTTTTCCAGGTTGGCGTTAGGCGGTGTGGAGCAGGCCGCCAGTGCAACGCTCATCGCCAGCAGGGCAGGGATCATCAATTGTTTACGCATAATGGTGTCGTCCTTTCAATTCGATTTCGGGTGCGATGCAAACAAGGGCGCTGCTTACTTCTGCTGGATCACAGCAGGACGCATGCCTTCGTTACGCAGCTCCTGAACAGCCTTCTGGGAATCCTTGAGCGCCAGATCAGCCTTGGCAGCCTGGGCCTTACGCTCTGCAACGCGAGCGTCCCACTCAGCCTGTTCGGCCAGACGACGGGCTTC
This sequence comes from Pseudomonas sp. DTU12.1, assembly GCF_009873475.1. Taxonomy (NCBI): domain Bacteria; kingdom Pseudomonadati; phylum Pseudomonadota; class Gammaproteobacteria; order Pseudomonadales; family Pseudomonadaceae; genus Pseudomonas; species Pseudomonas sp. DTU12.1. The sequence goes on from NZ_CP045254.1 coordinate 1,484,282, forward strand.
GTCGTACTTCTTGTCATGCATGGCCAGCTCGGCTTGCTTGAGCTTGTCCTGGGCAGCTTTCATTTCCACGGCAGCGTATTCGGTACCGCCAGCGCTGACGGCGCTGTTCACGGCCGATTGGGTCACCGCGTACTGCTCGGTCGGCGGGTTGCCGGCGCAGCCCGCGAGGACGAAGCTGGTGCCGATTGCCAACGCGGCCAATTTAAGCCCGCGCAGGTGGTTAAACGAGGATTTGGCAGTGCTGGTCTTCATCGTCTTCAACTCCATTGGATAACTCCTGAAAAACATCAAATCCATCTACGGTGTTCAGCGTCTGCGTTTTGGCGGTGAAGCTCAGTTTGCCTTTTCAAACGCCTGTTCCAAGTGATGGCTTACTGGCTGTGACCCGAGGCTTTTTTGAATAGTTCAGCCAAAGATGGCGATTTGCCCGAAAAAACATCTGAACAAATCTGACTGAAGGGTCAGCGTTTAAAAATCGGAACTTTTGCCATGCGCAGAGGTATGCCGGGCCTATAAAAGGCCCGGTAGCCGGGGGGATGGTGTTTTTCATCGGATGTTTATCAGTGTTTCTGATCGTCAGGCATGCCCGACATATCCTGCAGGTAGCGTCGTGAAAGCGACAGGAAGCGCGGGGTTGGGCCCACGTCCTCATACAAAGGATCGCCCTCTTCATCGGTGGCAATCACATGCTGGCCCCGGATATAGGGAAAGCTGGCTTCCAGCTCTTCGAGGGCGGCGCCGATCAGCTCACCGAGCAATTCCTCGGTGCTGCGCTTGGGGTACATCTCGCGGATGGCCGCCAGCCGTGCGGCGGCCTCTACATCCAGGTGGATGGCATATTCGGTCTTGGTCAGGCGACCCTTGGCGGTTTCTTCCCATTGCTGGGCCAGTTCTCGGATTTTCATGGCAACCTCAGTTATGCCCAGGGTAGCGGGCGGTGATGAGTGACCGGTCGCGGCGTGGATAACGCCATGACGTACCCTTGAGACTAGCTGCAACCCACAAAGTTGTAGGCGCGTCGCTGCCGAACATCGCTTGTAAGACCGCGCCTTGATCGGCACTCTTGCAGATCAAAGCGTCCCGGATTCCTGGCTGGAGATTGGCTGATGAGCGATATCGATGCACGTTTGCGTGAAGATGTTCACCTGCTGGGTGAGCTGCTGGGCAACACGATTCGAGAGCAGTACGGTGATGAGTTCCTCGACAAGATCGAGCAGATTCGCAAAGGCGCCAAGGCCGATCGCCGGGGTGGCGCCACGGAGGCGGCGGCCGGCGAAGAGCTCAGTGCCAGCCTCAACCAGTTGCAAGAAGACGAGTTGCTGCCGGTGGCGCGTGCGTTCAACCAGTTCCTCAACCTGGCCAATATCGCCGAGCAGTATCAACTGATTCACCGGCGCGATGAATCACAGCCGGCCCCGTTCGAATCGCGGGTACTGCCCGAGTTGCTGGCGCGCTTGCAGCGTGAAGGCCATAGCAGCGAATCCCTGGCCCGGCAGTTGGCGCGCCTGGAAATCGAACTGGTGCTCACCGCCCACCCGACCGAGGTTGCGCGCCGCACGCTGATCCAGAAATACGACGCTATCGCCGCACAATTGGCCTTGCAGGATCACCGTGACCTGACCAGCGCTGAGCGCGAGCAGATTCGCCAACGTTTGCAACGGCTGATCGCCGAAGCCTGGCACACCGAAGAAATCCGCCGCACCCGGCCCACTCCGGTGGACGAGGCCAAGTGGGGATTCGCGGTGATCGAGCATTCGCTGTGGCATGCCATCCCCAACTACCTGCGCAAAGCCGATCAAGCCTTGCACGCCGCCACCGGCCTGCGCCTGCCCTTGGAGGCGGCACCGATCCGCTTTGCCTCGTGGATGGGCGGTGACCGCGACGGCAACCCCAACGTGACGGCACCCGTGACCCGCGAAGTGCTGTTGCTGGCGCGCTGGATGGCTGCGGACCTGTACTTGCGCGATATCGATCACCTGGCATCCGAACTGTCGATGCAGCAGGCCAGCCCTGAGTTGCAGGCCAAGGTCGGTGACAGCGTCGAGCCTTACCGGGCCTTGCTCAAGCAACTGCGCGAACGCCTGCGCGCCACACGCAATTGGGCGCATGCGGCGTTGACCAGCAGCACCCCGGCGCCGGCCGATGTATTGCAAAACAACCGCGACCTGCTGGAGCCGCTGGAGTTGTGCTATCAGTCCCTGCACGCCTGTGGCATGGGGGTGATTGCCGACGGCCCGCTGCTTGATTGCCTGCGCCGTGCGGTAACGTTTGGCCTGTTCCTGGTACGCCTGGACGTGCGCCAGGACTCCAGCCGGCATTCGGCGGCGATGACCGAGATCACCGACTACCTGGGCCTGGGCCGCTATGAAGACTGGGACGAAGATGCGCGCATCACCTTCCTGATGAAGGAGCTGGCCAACCGTCGCCCCTTGTTGCCAGGCTACTTCAAGCCTTCGGCCGACACCGCCGAAGTGCTCAATACCTGTAAGGAAATTGCCGCTGCGCCGGCGGCGTCCCTCGGTTCCTACGTCATCTCCATGGCGGGCGCGGCATCCGATGTGTTGGCGGTGCAGTTGCTGCTCAAGGAGTCCGGGGTGCAACGGCCGATGCGCGTGGTGCCGTTGTTCGAGACCCTGGCCGACCTGGACAACGCCGGCCCGGTGATCGAACGCCTGTTGCTGTTGCCCGGCTACCGCGCGCGGTTGCAAGGCCCGCAGGAAGTGATGATCGGCTATTCGGACTCGGCCAAGGACGCTGGCACCACCGCTGCCGCCTGGGCCCAGTACCGGGCCCAGGAGCGCCTGGTGGATATCTGCCGCGAGCAGCAGGTGGAACTGTTGTTGTTCCATGGGCGCGGTGGCACCGTTGGCCGTGGCGGCGGCCCGGCCCACGCGGCGATTCTGTCGCAGCCGCCGGGTTCGGTCGCCGGGCGTTTTCGCACCACCGAGCAAGGCGAGATGATTCGCTTCAAGTTCGGCTTGCCGGATATCGCCGAGCAGAACCTCAATCTGTACCTGGCCGCGGTGCTGGAGGCGACCTTGCTGCCACCGCCACCACCGGAGCCGGCCTGGCGGCATTTGATGGATGAGTTGGCGGCCGATGGCGTGAGTGCCTATCGCGCGGTGGTGCGGGAAAATCCGCAGTTCGTCGAGTACTTCCGCCAATCCACGCCCGAGCAGGAACTGGGCCGCTTGCCCCTTGGCAGTCGCCCGGCCAAGCGCCGTGCGGGAGGCATCGAAAGCCTGCGGGCGATCCCGTGGATTTTCGGCTGGACCCAGACCCGCCTGATGCTGCCGGCCTGGCTGGGTTGGGAAGCGGCCTTGAGCAAGGCCCTGGAGCGTGGCGAAGGCGAGTTGCTGGGGCAGATGCGCGAGCAGTGGCCGTTTTTCCGCACTCGTATCGACATGCTGGAAATGGTCCTGGCCAAGGCCGACGCCGATATCGCCCGCCTGTATGACGAGCGTCTGGTGCAGCCTGACCTGCTGCCACTGGGGGCACATTTACGCGACCTATTGTCGCAGGCGTGCGCGGTGGTGCTTGGCCTGACCGGGCAATCGCAGTTGCTGGCCCACAGTCCCGACACCCTGGAGTTCATCCGCCTGCGCAACACCTACCTCGACCCGTTGCACCTGTTGCAGGCCGAACTGCTGGCCCGGTCCCGCCAGCAGGAAGCGACACAGGACAGCCCTCTGGAACAGGCGCTGCTGGTGTCCGTGGCCGGTATTGCCGCCGGGCTGCGTAATACCGGCTGACATTTCTGACGTGTTCTCAAGGGCTTGCATACAAAACCGCCGGTTGACCCGAAAGGGCTCTGCCGGCGGTTTTGTGTCGGGGTTGCACCAAGGGATACCGCGACCAAAAGGCTTGTGTGGTGCGGGTTCTTCCGACTTTTGGCGGCTTGTGTGGTTAGGGCTCGCTGTGTATCTTGATCAGCCTTTGGCCGTTTGGGCGGCCTGGATTCGTATTTTTACGAGCATATTCTACGAGATTGGCCCCACGCGGCGAATCCGAGCGTCATCTCTATAAAAAATTGAGGAGCACATCGATGCGCGTCATTCTGCTGGGAGCTCCCGGGGCCGGTAAAGGTACTCAGGCAAAGTTCATCACTGAAAAGTTCGGCATTCCACAAATCTCCACTGGCGACATGCTGCGCGCTGCCGTCAAGGCCGGCACCGAGCTGGGCCTGATCGCCAAGAGCGTGATGGACAGCGGTGGCCTGGTCTCCGATGACCTGATCATCAACCTGGTCAAGGAACGCATCAGCCAGGACGACTGCAAGAACGGTTTCCTGTTCGACGGTTTCCCACGCACCATTCCCCAGGCCGAAGCCCTGGTGAAGGCGGGCGTTGAACTGGACGCCGTGGTCGAAATCGCCGTTGAAGATGAAGAGATCGTCCAGCGTATTGCCGGTCGCCGCGTTCACGAAGCGTCGGGCCGCGTCTACCACATCGTCTACAACCCGCCAAAAGTGGCTGGCAAGGATGATGTAACCGGTGACGACCTGGTACAGCGCAAAGACGATACCGAAGAAACCGTGCGTCATCGCCTGTCGGTCTACCACTCCCAGACCAAGCCGCTGGTGGAGTTCTACCAGAAGCTGTCGGCTGCCCAGGGCAAGCCGAAATACAGCCACATCCCAGGCGTTGGTTCGGTTGAAGCCATCACCGCCAAGGTGCTGCAAGCGCTGAACTGATCTGACGATCGGCTTGATGTTCAACGGCCCGCTTGCGGGCCGTTGTTGTTTATACTGGCGCACTTTTTTTCGATTTGGACACCCACACCGATGAGCACCCTGCTGGCCCTGGACACCGCGACTGAAGCTTGCTCCGTTGCCCTGCTGCATGACGGCAAGGTCACGAGCCACTATGAGGTGATCCCCCGCTTGCACGCGCAAAAGCTGCTGCCGATGATCAAGCAGTTATTGCTCGATGCCGGCACCACCTTGTCGGCGGTGGACGCCATCGCTTTTGGCCGTGGCCCGGGTGCGTTCACCGGTGTGCGTATCGCCATTGGTGTGGTGCAGGGCCTGGCGTTCGCCCTGGAGCGGCCGGTGTTGCCGGTGTCCAACCTGGCAGTGCTGGCACAGCGTGCCCTGCGTGAGCATGGCGCGTCGCAGGTCGCGGCAGCCATTGATGCGCGGATGGATGAAGTCTATTGGGGCTGCTACCGCGAAACCGGTGGTGAGATGCGCCTGGTCGGTGTCGAGGCCGTGCAGCCGCCCGAGGCCGCTGCCTTGCCGGCGGATGCCAGCGGTGACTGGTTTGGCGCCGGTACGGGGTGGGGGTATGGCGAGCGTATCGCCGTGCCCACGGTCGGCCAGGATGCCGCGATGCTGCCCCATGCCGAAGACCTGCTGACCCTGGCGCGTTTTGCCTGGGAGCGCGGCGAGGCAGTCCCCGCCGATCAAGCCGCGCCGGTTTACCTGCGCGATAAAGTGGCGCAGACCAAGGCCGAACGCCAACAATCCTGACCCCATGTAGGAGCGAGCTTGCTCGCGAAGGTCGTTAACGATAACGCTGTGAACCTGACTCCCCGCATTGCCCTGAGGCTTTTCGCGAGCAAGCTCGCTCCTACAGTGGGCGGGGTTGGACGCCTGCGGGTATTTTGTAGGAGCGAGCTTGCTCGCGAAGGTCGCTAACGATAACGCTGTGAACCTGACTCCCCGCATTGCCCTGAGGCTTTTCGCGAGCAAGCTCGCTCCTACAGTGGGCGGGGTTGGACGCCTGCCGGTATTTTGTAGGAGCGAGCTTGCTCGCGAATGTCGTTAACGATAACCCGGGGAACCTGACTCCCCGCATTGCCCTGAGGTTTTTCGCGAACAAGCTCGCTCCTACAGGGGAGTACATCGCCAATCGTCAGAATTTGCCCCGGGGTTTAAACCTTTACCCGTTTATGTGTTCTAGTTATCACCAGAGCATTTGCGCGCCAAGGAAAGTGCCGCTAAATTGCCATCATTGATCACGGATCTGCATGCATGCGTATAGACGGTTTCTCCTCCCAGTCCTACCCCCTCAAGCGCAAGCCTCGCAAGGCGAACGTGAAGGTAGACGAGTCCGTCGAAGAATCCCCCGATTTTATTGAAGTCCAGCCCGAAACATCCCAGGGTGCGGCGGTTTCGGCCCGCTCCCAAGGTGCCAGTGGCGCGCGGATCGGCGGCGTTCCGGCCCGCCAGCAAGACATGATCTTCCCGCGATCCATGAGCAAGAACGTCGCCACGGCCCTGGCCAGCTACCTGACCACTGCCGGCTTTGTCGAATGGGATATGGAAGTGCTGGGTCTCGATATCCACATCTGATGCTGTTGCCTTATTTTCTCGGTTGCCCGTCCTGGAGCGAAAACGCCTGGCGCGAGTACCTGTACCCGCAAGACGCCCGCGCCACGGATTTTCTTGGGCTGTATTGCCAGGTGTTCAACGCCTGCGAGGGCAACACCACGTTCTACGCGCGGCCCTCAGTCGCTACAGTGCAACGCTGGGCCGAGATCATGCCCGCGCACTTTCGCTTTACCGCCAAATTCCCCGGGGATATCAGCCACAGCGCTGACCTGCGCGAACAGTTGCCCGCCGCCGAAAGCTTCCTCGGCTTGATGAGCCCGCTGGGTGAGCGGGTTTCGCCACTGTGGTTGCAACTGCCCGCCAGCTTCACCCCGCAGCGCCTGGGTGAACTGGCAGGCTTTATCGACGGCCTGGAGCGCCCGTTGGCGGTCGAAGTGCGGCACCGTGAGTTCTTCGCCAAGGGCGACGCCGAGCGCAGCCTCAACCGCCTGCTGCGTGACCGTGGTGTCGAGCGCATCTGCCTCGACCCGCGGGCTCTGTTCAGTTGCACGTCAACCTCGGCGGCGGTGCTCCACGCCCAATCGAAAAAGCCCAAGGTCCCACCCCGGCCCGCGGCGTTGACTCAGTTTCCCCAGGTGCGTTTTATCGGCCACCCGGAGCTGGAAGCCAACGACCCATTCCTGGTGCCGTGGGTGGAAAAAGTCGCTGGCTGGATTGAAGAAGGGCGCACGCCCTACGTGTTCTTGCACACGTCGGACAACCGCCTGGCGGCCCAACTGGCCATGCGCTTTCATCAACAATTGATGGCGCGCTTGCCGGGGTTGCCTGCATTGGCGCAGTTGCATCGGGAACCCGCGGTGGAGCAACTGGGGTTACTCTAGGGTTCTTTTGTGCCTGGAGTCAGTCATGGATGCCCAAACCCTTCGCGCCGAATCCTTTAAAGCCCTGCACGAGCGTGATCGTGCATTCGTCATGCCCAATCCGTGGGACGCCGGCTCCGCCAAGATGCTCGCCAGCCTTGGCTTTGAAGCCTTGGCCACCACCAGCGCGGGGTTTGCCTTCAGTCTTGGGCGGCCTGATGCCGAAGGTGCGCTGTCGCTGGAAGATACCTTGGGCAACGCTGGGATGATCGTCCAGGCCACCGCGCTGCCGGTGGCGGCGGACCTGGAAAACGGCTTCAGCGATACGCCTCAAGGTTGTGCCCAGAGCCTATTGCGCGCTGCCGCTACCGGCATCGTCGGCGGTTCTATCGAAGACGCGACCGGGATTGCGGTCGACCCGATCTACCCCTTTGATCTGTCTGTTGAACGCATCGAGGCTGCCGTCGCTGCGGCACGCAGCTTGCCATTCCCCTTCATGCTGACGGCCCGTGCGGAAAACCTCCTACATGGTCGCCTGGATCTGCCCGACACTATTCGCCGTTTGCAGGCCTACGCCGAAGCGGGCGCCGACGTGTTGTATGCGCCGGGCCTGCGCAGTGCTGAGGAAGTACTGGCGGTGGTGCGGGCGGTGGCGCCAAAGCCGGTGAATGTGTTGATGTCAGGTGGCCTCAAGCTCTCGGTGGCGCAACTGAGCGAGATGGGCGTCAGGCGCATTAGCGTCGGCTCGGCCATGGCTCTGGCGGCCTATGGGGAGTTCTTCAGGGCCGCGCGGGAGGTTCAGGAACTGGGAACCTTCACTTTTACCGAGCGCTCGATGCCGTTCAGCCAGGCCAATCAGTTGTTCAAGGGTTGAGTCGTGGCTTTTTTCAAAGTGTTGGGGGTGTTGCTGCTACTCGCCGGCGGCCTACTCGTGGGCATCTGGCGCGGCTGGGTGCCGGTGCCGGCCGAGTGGAACCCCTGGGCGCCGCTGGACGTGCAGGCGGCTCCCAACGTGCTGACGCGGTTCAAGCTCGGGCGTTTGCAGGATGATCCCGCGCTGTGCGACCTGGTGCTGAAAACCTCCGGGCTGCGGGTCAGCCATCAAGCGGACAGCCCGGTGGATGCGGCGTGCCCATTGCGCAACGTCCTGCGGGTACAGGGTGCGGAGGTGGGGTTGAGTAGCAGTTTCCTCGCCAGTTGCCCGTTGGCGGTGGCGTTTGCCCTGTTCGAGCGCCACAGCTTGCAGCCGGCCGCCCAGGCAGTGTTTGGCCAGGCGGTGACGCGGGTCGATCACTTGGGCAGTTTTGCCTGTCGCAATATGTATGGGCGTGAGCAAGGGCAACTCAGCCAGCATGCCTCGGCCAATGCCCTGGACATCGCCGGGTTCCGCCTGGCGGACGGGCGCAGTATCAATGTATTGAAGGATTGGCCAGGGGAGGGGGCCAGCGCGCGCTTTCTGCGCCAGGTGCGCGACAGTGCATGCAACGATTTCAACGTGGTCTTGAGCCCGGACTACAACGCCGCCCATCGCAACCATTTCCATCTGGATATGGGCCGTTGGTGGGTGTGCCGCTAAAGGTCAGGCCGCCAGGCGCAGGTTGTTGAGGATCAGTGGGCGCGCCCAGCCGCAATCGAAGTCCAGGGCCTTTTGCTGCTGCACCCGTTCTGCTTCGGGGTAAGGTTCGGCTGCCGGTGGCAGCAGGTCCAGTTCGAATTCGGCGATCGGCAGGAACAACGGCTTGGGTTGCGGCGCCGGGCCTGGCTCGGGCAGTGGCTGGCCGGCGGTCAGGACGATCGGCCGTACCCAGCCACTTTCGAAATTCTGCTGGCGCTGCTGGGCGACGATTTCATCCTCCGGGAACGGCACCGCCGCCGGTGGCAGCAGGTCCAGCTCGAATTCGGCAATCGGCAGGAACAGCGGCTCAGGCGGGGCGATCTCGGTGTCCTGTACATCGCAGTGACGTTGGGTAACGATTTGCGTCAGCAGGTCGCTGCCGGCGCTGGGCTCGACTGAGGCATCCACCGGCACCGGTTCTGCAGCCACCTGCGCACCTGGCTCCTGGCCAAGTTGCTCGGCCAACGCCCGGGCGAAGAAGTCCTGCCACACATGACTGACGCCGGCCAGCGCTTGGGTATTGCGCAGGCCGAAGTGGTTGTGGGTCGGCAGTACACCGGTGAATAGGGAATGAATGTCTGACATTTCTCTCGGTCGACGCTCAGGGTCTGGCAAAATGCCTGATCCTTTTTTATCGGCCGCTTTCTGCCGATCCTTAATATTTTTGAGCGTAGTAAACGATGAGCGAACAACCCGCGGCCAGCCGCATTCGGGTCGAGGCCTTGGCCGACGGTTTCCAGGCCCGCACCCAGCAATGGGCCGAGCAGCTTGGCCTGCCTTTGCAGTTGGCAGACGCCGATTTTGCCCTGCAAGTGGGTGAGCATGGCCTGCAACTGCAACAGTTGGGGCCTGATGCGCCTGGCCCGGTGCGGGTGGATTTTGTCGAGGGCGGCGCGGCCCATCGCCGGCTCTACGGCGGTGGCAGCGGGCAGATGATTGCCAAGGCGGTTGGCGTGTCCCAAGGTGTGCGGCCCCGGGTGCTGGATGCCACGGCCGGCCTGGGCAAGGACGCGTTCGTATTGGCCAGCCTGGGCTGTGAGATGAGCCTGATCGAGCGGCAACCGTTGATTGGTGCCTTGCTCGAAGATGGCCTGGCGCGCGGTGCTGATGATTTTGAAGTAGCGCCGATTGTCGCGCGAATGACCTTGCTCAAGGGCAACTCCATTGAGGTGATGCGCAATTGGGAAGGTGAGCCGCCGCAGGTGATCTACCTGGACCCGATGTTTCCCCATCGTGAGAAAACCGCCCTGGTGAAGAAAGAAATGCGCCTGTTTCGCCCGCTGGTGGGCGACGATCCGGATGCCCCGGCGTTGCTGGCGGCGGCCTTGGCCCTGGCCAGCCACCGGGTGGTGGTCAAGCGCCCGCGCAAGGCACCGTGCATTGATGGGCCCAAGCCGAGCCACGCGCTGGACGGCAAATCCAGCCGGTACGATATTTACCCTAAAAAAGCGCTCAAGGCCTGAGGGCCTCATCGCCGGCAAGCCGGCTCCTACAATAAACGCAATCACCTTGTAGGAGCCGGCTTGCCGGCGATGGCGTCAGATCGATCAACGACTGTTCAAGGTCGATACGCCCGCATAAACAACCCCACCACTTCCTGCACATGCTCCTCGGCGGCCGCTTCGCTCAAGCGTTCACCGCAGCCATACAGCAAGCAGAAATTCGCCGTGCCCTTGAGCAGGCAAAAGAAGTGCTCGGCGGCGGTAAACGGCTTGTCGATGCTCAATGCACCACTCTGGTTGATCTTGCCCAGCAAGCGCTCCATCCCCTGCAGCATCCGCATGGGGCCGGCTTCGAAGAAGATCTGTGACAGCTTCGGATCCTGATTGCCCGACGTCATCATCAACCGGTGCAGGTTCACCGACTCCTCGCTGTTGATCAGCAGGTGAAAGCCACGGGCGATGTTCAGCAACACCTTCTCCACCGGCACGCCGTCGGGCAATTCGAAATACATCACCGGCAACTGGGCTTCGCACTTGGCTTCGACGGCGGCGGTGAACAGCGTTTCTTTGTCGGTGAAGTGGCTGTAGACCGTCAGTTTCGACACGCCAGCCTCTAGGGCTACTGCATCCATGCTGGTACTTGCGTAACCGTTGCTCAAAAACAGGACTTTTGCCGCGTCGAGGATTGCCTGGCGTTTTGCCATGTCCTTGGGACGCCCGGGGCTATTGGTGTTTACAGGATTGTCGGACATTTTCACTTTAATACTGGACTGGTGAGTTTGGTATTAATAACATACCGGCCAGTATAATTATTCCAAGCACCATTTGCGAAAGGTCCTTCAGCATGCGCAGCATTTTCCTGCCCCTCGCGTTGCCTGTCAGCCTGGCTTTCTTGTTGGCTGGCTGTGGCCATGAAGAAGCGGCCCAAACCACCGTCCGCCCGGCCATGGTGGTGCAGCCACAGCCTTCGGCGCTGGCGATGGACAGCTATCCTGGCGAGGTTCGCGCCCGTTATGAGCCTGACTTGGCCTTTCGCATTGGGGGCAAAGTCAGCCGACGGCTGGTGGAGGAGGGCGAGCGCGTCAAGGCCAACCAGCCGCTGGCAGAGCTCGACCCCCAGGATGTGCGCCTGCAACTGCAGGCCACCCGCGCCCAGGTTACGGCGGCTGAAGCCAATCTGAGCCTGGTGCGGGCCGAGCGGGATCGCTACAAGACCCTGATGGACCGTCAGATGGTCAGCCGCTCCCAGTACGACAATTCCGAAAACCTCTACCGCTCAGGTCTCGCACGCCTGCAACAGATCAAGGCCGAATTCGACGTGGCCAACAACCAGGCCGGCTATGCCGTGCTGCGCGCGCCCCAGGACGGCGTGGTGGCCAAGCGTGCGGTGGAAGTCGGGCAAGTGGTAGCTGCCGGGCAGACCGTGTTCACCTTGGCCACCGATGGCGAGCGTGAAGTGTTGATCAGCTTCCCGGAGCAAAGCTTCGGCCGCTTCAAGGTTGGCCAGCCGGTCTCCGTGGAATTGTGGAGCCAGCCCGACCAGCGTTTTGACGGGCGCATTCGCGAGCTGTCACCGGCGGCGGACCCCAAGTCGCGCACCTTCGCCGCCCGCGTGGCCTTCAACGCCGGCAAGGTGCCAGCCGAGCTGGGGCAGAGTGCACGGGTATTTATTCAGGCTGATGGCGTGATCCCGCTGTCGGTCCCGCTATCTGCCCTCAGCGCAGAGAACGGCGCGTCCTACGTCTGGTTGGTCAAGCCGGATAACACCCTCAAGCGCACAGCGGTGCGGATTGGTGCCTTTGGCGAAAAAAGCGTCCCGGTGCTCGAAGGCCTGAACCCTTCCGACTGGGTGATTGCCGCCGGTGTCCATGTGCTCCATGAGGGCCAGCAAGTACGCCCGGTGGATCGCTCCAACCGGGTGGTGAATCTGGCGGCCAACAAGGAGTAGTCCCCGATGGGTTTCAATCTTTCCGAATGGGCGTTGCGTAATCGCCAGATCGTGCTGTTCCTGATGTTGTTGCTGGCGGTTGTCGGTACGTTGTCCTACACCAAGCTAGGGCAAAGCGAAGACCCGCCGTTCACCTTCAAAGCCATGGTGATCAAGACCAACTGGCCAGGCGCCACGGCCCAGGAAGTCTCGCGCCAGGTCACCGAGCGTATTGAAAAGAAACTGATGGAGACCGGCGAGTACGAGCGCATTGTCTCGTTCTCCCGCCCCGGCGAATCCCAGGTCACGTTTATCGCGCGGGACTCGATGCACTCGGCGCAGATTCCCGACCTCTGGTACCAGGTACGCAAGAAGATCAGCGATATCCGCCAGACCCTGCCACCGGATATCCAGGGCCCGTTCTTCAACGATGAATTCGGCACCACCTTTGGCAATATCTACGCCCTGACCGGCGAGGGTTTTGACTACGCGGTGCTCAAGGACTACGCCGACCGCATCCAGATCCAGCTGCAACGGGTACCGGATGTGGGCAAGGTCGAGCTGCTGGGATTGCAGGACGAGAAGATCTGGATCGAATTGTCCAACCTCAAGCTCGCCACCCTCGGCCTGCCCCTGGCGGCAGTGCAGCAGGCGTTGCAGGAGCAGAACGCGGTGTCTACCGCCGGCTTCTTTGAAACCCCGAGTGAGCGCCTGCAACTGCGGGTGTCGGGTAACTTCAAGACAGTCGAAGAAATCCGTAATTTCCCGATCCGCGTGGGTGATCGCACCTTCCGCATCGGCGATGTGGCCGAAATTCACCGTGGCTTCAATGACCCGCCCGCGCCGCGTATGCGTTATATGGGGGACGACGCCATCGGCCTGGCCGTGGCCATGCGCGATGGCGGTGACATCCTGGTGCTGGGCAAGGCTCTGGAAGGTGAGTTCGCACGCTTGCAGAAGAACCTTCCGGCCGGCATGGAACTGCGCAAGGTGTCGGATCAACCAGCGGCAGTGAAGACCAGCGTGGGCGAATTCGTCCAGGTGCTGGCCGAAGCGTTGGCGATTGTGTTGCTGGTGAGCTTCTTCTCCCTTGGCGTGCGCACCGGCATGGTGGTGGCACTGGCGATTCCGCTGGTGTTGGCGATGACCTTTGCCTGCATGTATTACCTGGGGATCGGCCTGCACAAGATTTCTTTGGGCGCCTTGGTCCTGGCCCTGGGCTTGTTGGTGGACGACGCGATCATCGCCGTGGAAATGATGGCGATCAAAATGGAGCAGGGCTACGACCGCCTCAAAGCCGCCAGTTTCGCCTGGACCAGTACGGCGTTTCCGATGCTGACCGGTACGTTGATCACTGCGGCCGGCTTCCTGCCGATAGCCACCGCGCAATCGAGCACCGGCGAGTACACCCGGTCCATCTTCCAGGTAGTGACCATTGCGCTGCTGGCCTCGTGGGTGGCTGCCGTGGTGTTTGTGCCCTATCTGGGGGAGAAACTCCTGCCGGATCTGGCGAAGACTCATGCCGCCAAGCACGGCACCGATGGCCCGGATCCCTACGGCACGCCGTTCTATCAGCGCGTACGACGCTGGGTGGAATGGTGCGTGCGCCGCCGCAAAACCGTGATCGTGCTGACGGTTCTCCTGTTTATCGGCTCGGTGGCACTGTTCCGCTTTGTCCCACAACAGTTCTTCCCGGCGTCCGGGCGCCTGGAGCTGATGGTCGACCTGAAACTGGCGGAAGGTGCTTCCCTGAGCAACACCGCCGATCAGGTCAAGCGCCTCGAAGCTTTGCTCAAGGAACACGCAGGGATCGACAATTACGTGGCCTATGTCGGCACCGGGTCACCGCGCTTCTACCTGCCGTTGGACCAGCAACTGCCGGCGGCCAGCTTTGCCCAGTTCGTGGTGTTGGCCAAGACCATCGAGGAGCGCGAAAGCCTGCGCACCTGGTTGATCGAGACCCTCAACGAGCAATTCCCCGACCTGCGCTCGCGGGTCACGCGCCTGGAGAACGGCCCACCGGTTGGTTATCCGGTGCAGTTTCGTGTGACCGGCGAGCACATCGAAGAAGTGCGGGCCCTGGCGCGCAAGGTCGCGGCCAAGGTGCGCGAGAATACCCACGTGGTCAACGTGCACCTGGATTGGGAAGAGCCGAGCAAGATCGTCTACCTCAATGTCGACCAGGATCGCGCCCGCGCTTTGGGTGTGAGCACCGCCAACCTGTCGAAATTCCTCCAGAGTTCCCTGACCGGTTCCAGCGTCAGCCAATACCGGGAGGACAACGAGTTGATCGAGATCCTCCTGCGCGGCACCGTGCACGAGCGCACCGAGCTGTCGCTGTTGCCGAGCCTGGCAGTACCGACCGACAACGGTACCAGTGTGGCGCTGTCGCAGATCGCCACCCTGGAGTATGGCTTCGAGGAGGGCATCATCTGGCACCGCAATCGCCTGCCGACGGTGACGGTGCGCGCGGATATCTACGGCAAGGAGCAACCCGCGACCCTGGTCCAGCAGATCCTGCCGACCCTGGCCGACGTGCGCTCCGAACTGCCGGACGGTTATCTGTTGGACGTAGGCGGCACCGTCGAGGATTCCGCCCGTGGGCAGAATTCGGTGAAGGCCGGTGTGCCGCTGTTCATTGTGGTCGTGCTGACCTTGCTGATGCTGCAACTGCGCAGCTTTTCGCGCACGGCCATGGTGTTCCTGACTGCGCCGCTGGGGCTGATCGGTGTGACGCTGTTCCTGCTGGTATTCCGCCAGCCGTTCGGTTTTGTGGCCATGCTGGGGACTATCGCGCTGTCCGGGATGATCATGCGCAACTCGGTGATCCTGGTGGATCAGATCGAACAGGACATCAAGGCCGGCCTGGATCCGTGGCAGGCAATTATCGAGGCCACCGTGCGGCGTTTCCGGCCGATTGTGTTGACGGCGCTGGCGGCGGTGCTGGCGATGATCCCGCTGTCGCGCAGCGTGTTCTTCGGGCCGATGGCGGTGGCGATCATGGGTGGGCTGATTGTGGCGACGGCGTTGACCCTGTTGTTTTTGCCGGCACTGTATGCGGCGTGGTTCCGGGTCAAGCCGAAGTCGGCTTAAGTCAGGGTCAATCGGCTACAAGGTGCGGGAACTGTTTCTGGCGCACCTGCCACTCAGGGAAAACCTGGGATGCAGGTGCCTTCTCCGTGCAGCGGTTGTTTGCCGGAAAGGCTTCATTGAGCCATGAGGACTGATCTATGTTTATGCCGATCCAGATGTATCTGGGACCTTTGTCGATGCTTGGACTCAAATCGCTGATGTCCGGGGCCAATGGCCAACCCGCGTCGAAACCACCATGCCATGCCGAACCCGACCCATGCCACGCCAAGCCTTGCGGTAACACCATGAAGTTCGAAGGGAAAATAACCTACGGTAACTGAAGGGAAGGGGCCTGAGTTTCAGGCCTGTCCAGAGGCGGCCCAGTAACAAAAACGCCCCGATTATTCGGGGCGTTTTTTGTTGTACAGCGGGGTGAACGAGGTGCCCTAGAGGGCGCCGAAGACTTTCTTCGCCAGGCTGGTCGCGGCGGCTGCCGGGTTCTGGCGAATGCTTTCTTCCTGCTGGGCAATCATCTTGAACAAACCGTCCAGCGCTTGTTCAGTCACATAGTTTTCGACGCTGTCGGCCTTGCCACCCAACAAGCCCATCGGGGCCTTCTTGGCGAGCGCGTTGTACTGCTGGGCGACACCGACCTTGTCTGTGGATTGCTTGACGATCGGCAGGAACTTGGCGCGGATCTGCTCGCGGCTGCTTTTGTCCAGATACTGGGTTGCCGAATCCTGGCCGCCGCTGAGGATGCCCTTGGCATCGGTCACGCTCATGTTTTTCACGGCATTCACCAGAATCGGCTTGGCCTGGGTCACGGCGGATTCGGCGGCTTTGTTCATGCTGTCTTCAAGTTGGGTGATTTGATCGCCCATGCCGAGCATTTTCAGGGCGCCGGCGGCTTTTTCCAGCTTGCCTGGCAAGCCGATCTTGACCTCGGGGTTGTTGCTGAAACCACCGGGAGTCCCCAGTTGTTTGACGGCAATCTGCGCGCCTTGGGTCAGTGCGTCCTTGAGGCCACCCGTGGCGTCGCCCTGGGACAGGTCACCAAGGGACAGGGCCATGGCGTTGGCACCGAGCAGCAGGCCGGCGCACAGGGCGCTGAGGCGAAGAGAGTTACGGAGCATGGGCGCTTCCTTTTAATCGACTGGATCAGTGGGCAACGGCGTCAACGCGCAGGCGAAGCGGCTGGGGATCCTGGCCGTTCAACTGCACCGAATGGCGCTCGGTGGTGATAAACATTAGCTTGCCATCCAGCTCGATGCGAGCGCTGACCGAATAGCTGTGGCCAGGCTTGACCTGTGCCGGGTCGTAGCTCAGGTGGAAGGGCAGCGGTACCTGCTTGCCATTGACCGGGCCTTTTTGCTCGGCCAGGGTGACGGCGGGCGCATCGGCCAGGGACACGTCCTGCAGGCTGACGCTCAAGGTAGCGGTAGGCGGCAGGGCGATGCGTTGCAGGTAGAACACTTCGCCATCAAGGCTGGCCTTAGGGGCAGGATTCATCGAGTGGCAGGCTCCCAGCAGGGCGGTCAGGCCCAGGAGAATAATCTTTTTCATGGTGCAGCTCCTTGTCAACGGCGCCAGAAACACCCTGGCGCCTTGGTAAATCTAGCGGGTTTCGTGCGGTTCGGTGTCTGGGGCTGGCGCTTCGTCGTTGCGGTGCAACGCCACCTGGCGGATCGACAGGCGAATCTCCGCGGGCAATACCCGTTTGGCTGCGCCTTCGGCCAACTCGCCGAGCAGGTCGTGGTAACTCAACTTGCCGGCTTCATCGCGGCGCAGCACATCTTGCTCGAGCAACGTCTGAATAAAATGTCGGAAAAGGCTCTTGTCGAAGAACTCCGGGGCATTCAGGCCATGCAGGATCGACAAGCGCTGGGCCATGACCGTGCACAAGTCTTCCAGTTCTTCGGCGCTGATACTGTTCTGGCCGCTGTTGAGCAGCAGGGAAATGGCCATGTAGAAGCGTTGCAGGGTCTGGGCAATGCTCTTGGACAACAGGGTCAGCAGCACAAAGTTGCGCGAGCTGGGCGCCGGGCGCAGGTAGATGTTGTTTTCAAAGCGCAGCAGGCCTTGTTCCACCAGGGCTTCGAGCCACTGGTCGACCACCGCGTCCAGCTCGTCCAGGGACCAGCGGATAAACAACTCCGATTGCAGGTACGGGTAGAGCGCGCGGGTGTAGCGCAGGATCTGTTCGCGGCTCATGCGCGAGCTGCTCTGGAAGAAACTGGCGAGCAGCGCCGGCAGGGCGAAGATATGCAGCACGTTGTTGCGGTAATAGGTCATCAGGACGGCGTTTTGCTCGTCCAGATACAGGATCTTGCCCAGGGCATCGCTCTGTTCCGACAGCAGGTTCATGTCCTTGACGTGCTTGATCAGCGCCTGGCCGTCGCCCTCGGGCAGCGTGGTATGGGGCGAGTAGGGCACCCGGCGCAGCAGCGCCAGGTACAGGTCCAGCACCCGTGCCATGGCCTGGTCGTCCAGGGCCAGGCGGCTGGTTGAAAGCAGCGCCAGCGCCACCAGGTTCACCGGGTTGATCGCGGCGGCCTCGTTGAGGTGCTGGGCCACACGCTCGCCGAGGCGGTTGGTGGTTTCATTGAGCCAGGCCGGTTTGTAGTTCGGCCCCAGGTCCTGGGCGCGCCAGTCCGGTTGCTCCTGGTCGAGGAACTCAGCCAGCTTGATCGGCTCGCCGAAGTTGACCGCCACCTGGCCAAAACGCTGTTTCAAGGCGCCAATGACCTTGAAGATATCGAAGATCGACTCTTTCTTTTTCGTCGCGCCGCGCAGCTCACCCAGGTAGGTGCGGCCTTCCAGCACCCGTTCGTAGCCGATATACACCGGCACAAACACGATGGGCATGCGTGAGGAGCGCAGGAAACTGCGCAGGGTGATCGCCAGCATCCCGGTCTTGGGTTGCAGCATGCGCCCGGTGCGCGAGCGGCCGCCCTCGACGAAGTACTCCACCGGGAAACCCTTGGTGAACAGGGTGTGCAGGTATTCGTTGAACACCGAGGTGTACAGCGGGTTGCCCTTGAACGTGCGGCGCATGAAAAACGCCCCGCCACGGCGTAGCAGGCTGCCGATCACCGGCATATTGAGGTTGATCCCGGCGGCGATGTGCGGCGGGGTCAGGCCATTCTTGAAGAGCAGGTACGACAGCAGCAGGTAGTCGATATGGCTGCGGTGGCAGGGTACGTAGATCACCTCGTAGCCCTGAGCGACCTTTTGCACACCTTCGATGTTGTTGACCTTGATCCCATCGTAGATCTTGTTCCAGAACCAGCTCAGCACCACTTCCAGGAAGCGGATGGCGGTGTAGGTGTAGTCCGAGGCGATCTCGTTGCCATAGCGCAGGGCCTGGGCCTTGGCTTTTTCGGCCGTGATGTTCTCGCGCTCGGCTTCGTCGAGGATCGCCTGGCGTACCAGCGGCATGTTCACCAGGCCCTTGACCAGGTTGCGCCGGTGGGACAGGTCGGGGCCGATCACCGCCGTCTTCAGGTTGCGAAAGTGTACCCGCAGGATTCTTTGGGCCATGCGCACCGTACGTTCGTGACCTTTATTGTGCTCGATCAATTCACGCAGGTTGATTGGCGCAGAGAATTGCACACGGGTCTTGCGCCCCAGGATCAGGATGCTCAGCAGCCGGCGCAGGCGCCCGGTGACGGCCCAGCTGTCGGCGAACAGCAGTTTCCAGGGGCTCGACTCGCTGGCCGGTGACTGGCCCCAGAACACGCTGACCGGGATGATCTGGGCGTTTTCTTCGGCGTGCTCGGTCAGGGTATTGACCAGGCGCGTCAAGGTCGGCGGCGCGCCGCGCTTGTCCTGGCGGCCGAGCCAGTCCGGGTCGGGCGTGAGGTAGAAAAACGCCGCCGGCTCCATCAACGGGCCGACCGACACCGGCAGCACCGGGCGCGGCAAGCCAGCCTTGGTGCACTCGGCATCCACCACGGCCAGTTCGGTCAGGGAGGGCGATTGCAGGACGTAGAACACGGGCCGGCTGCGGTCCAGGTTAAGGGTGAGGGACGACTGGTTGATCGTCTCCGAGCGAACCCAGAGGTACAACAGTCGGCGCAAGGTGCCAAATACCAGACGGCGGAACGGGGAGCGGGTCATAGGTGTGCTGCTTTGAGTGGAAAAAACCGAGCAGGCGCTCGGGCGGGTAGTGTGCCGTATTCGCCGAAAATCGGCAAAAAAGCGGCGAAGTAAAGTTGAGTTGATCGTTTTTGAGCCTGTCTTATACTCGGCAGTTCAATGCGACTGACTCAACAATAAAAACCAGTGGGAGCAAATAGATGACAACGCGCGAAACCGGCAATGTGAAGTGGTTCAACGACGCCAAGGGCTATGGCTTTATCCAGCGGGAAGACGGCAAGGATGTGTTTGTGCACTACCGCGCCATCCGCGGTGAAGGCCACCGCTCCCTGGCCGAGGGCCAGCAGGTGGAATACGCCGTGGTGACCGGCGAGAAGGGCTTGCAGGCGGAGGATGTGGTGGGCCTGTAACGCGGGTTGTTGCATGGGGGAGCTGGCTTTTGTGGGAGTTGGTCAGCTCCCACACAAGTCAGCTCCCACACTGACCGGGCTGGATCAGGCGGTTTTCCAGGTGATCTGTTCTTCACCGTCGGTGCTGATCCGAATCCAGGTGTCGGCGCTTTCTTCACCTTCCTCTTCAACCCACGTCCCCGGCGCGCAGCGCACTTCAACGTTCAGCGCGGCAAAGGCGGCGCGGGCGCAGGCGATGTCGTCTTCCCATGGGGTCTGGTCGCTTTCCAGGTACAGGCTGTTCCATTTGCCCACGGCCTTGGGCAGCCAGGTCACGGGTACGTTGCCGGCCTTGCACTTGTAGGTCTGGCCCTTTTGTACCCAGTCGGTACACGGCCCCAGGGCGGCGCCGAGCCAGGCAGCGATAGCCTTGTGGTCGACGTCGGCGTCCTTGAGGTAAATCTCGATATCGGGTTGGCGCATGGATGTTCCTCGTTGCGGGATTCGAAAATCCATTCGCGGATTCAGGGTGGGCGCAAATGCCCGGAAAAGTCGGTTATTGAAGCACGAAATAGTCGTAGCGCATCGACACGGTGACCAGCAGCGTTTCGGCCTGTTCGATCACCTGGGCGCGCCGCTCGGCACTGGCACGCCAGCCGTGGGGCGTCATCGCCAGCAGGTTGGCGCGGTCCTTGGGCTCGGCCAGGCTGAGCTGGAACTCCAGGACTTCGCTGTGTTGCAGGCTCATGCCGTCCGGCACCAGGGCCAAGTGCTTGTCGTCAGTGTACTCACGCACTTCGTCGTACAAACGCTCGCGCAGCTCCATCAGGTGGCCGCGGGTCGGGCCGACCTTCATCAGGCCGCCGCCAGGGCTGAGCAGGCGCTTGGCTTCCTGCCAGTCCAGCGGGCTGAACACGCTGGCGAGGAACTGGCAACTGCCGTCGGCCAACGGTACGCGGGCCATGCTGGCGATCAGCCAAGTCAGCGTCGGGTTGCGCTTGCACGCGCGCTTGACCGCTTCCTTGGAGATATCCAGGGCATAACCATCGGCGCGCAGCAGGGCATCGGCGATTTGTGCGGTGTAATAACCTTCGCCGCAGCCGATATCCAGCCAGCGCTGGGGTTTGCGTTCCGCTGCCAGTGCCGCCAGGCGCCTGGCCACCGGCGCGTAGTGCCCGGCATTGAGGAAGTCGCGGCGCGCTTCCACCATCGCCAGGTTATCGCCCGGGTCGCGGCTGTTCTTGTGCTGCACCGGCAACAGGTTCAGATAACCCTGGCGGGCCCGGTCGAAACGGTGTCCGGCGGGGCACACCACGCCATTGTCCACCTCATTGAGTGGCGCACTGCAAATGGGGCAAGCGAGCATCAGGCGAGCAACTTGATCAGGGTCTGGTAGTAGATTTCGGTCAGCACATCGAGGTCGCTGGCCAGGATGCGTTCGTTGACCTGATGGATTGTCGCGTTGACCGGGCCCAGTTCCACCACTTGGGTACCGAGGGTCGCGATAAAGCGCCCGTCGGATGTGCCACCGCTGGTGGACGCCTGGGTCTCGCGCCCGGTGATGGCCTTGATGCTGGCAGACACCGCATCGAGCAGTGCGCCGGGCTCGGTGAGGAACGGCAGGCCCGACAGCGCCCATTCCACATGCCAGTCCAGGCCATGTTTGTCGAGAATCGCCGCGACCCGCTGCTGTAGGCCTTCGACGGTGGACTCGGTGGAGAACCGGAAGTTGAACACCGCCGTCAGGTCGCCGGGGATCACGTTGGTGGCGCCGGTGCCGGAGTTGAGGTTGGAGATCTGGAAGCTGGTCGGCGGGAAGAAGGTGTTGCCGTCATCCCAATGCTCGGCGGCCAGTTCCGCCAGCGCCGGGGCAGCCAGGTGGATCGGGTTCTTAGCCAGGTGCGGGTAGGCCACGTGGCCTTGCACACCGCGCACGGTCAAGGTCGCGCCGAGGGAGCCACGACGGCCATTCTTGACCACGTCGCCCACCAGGGTGGTGCTCGACGGCTCGCCAACGATGCACCAGTCCAGGCGCTCCTTGCGTGCCGCCAGGCGCTCGATCACCGCTTTGGTGCCGTGGTGTGCCGGGCCTTCTTCGTCGCTGGTGATCAGGAAGGCTACCGAACCCTTGTGGTCCGGGTAGTCCTTCACAAAGCGTTCGGACGCCACCAGCATGGCGGCCAGGCTGCCTTTCATGTCGGCTGCGCCACGCCCGCACAACATGCCGTGTTCGTCGATCAGCGCGTCGAACGGATCATTCTGCCAGGCCTGCACCGGGCCGGTCGGGACCACGTCAGTGTGGCCGGCGAAGCACAGTACCGGACCTTCATGCTTGCCGTGGGTGGCCCAGAAGTTATCCACATCTTCGATACGCATCGGCTCAAGCGCAAAGCCGGCGTCGCCCAGGCGTTGCATCATCAGCTTCTGGCAGTCAGCGTCGACAGGCGTTACCGACGGGCGACGGATCAGGTCGATAGCGAGTTGGAGGGTCGGCGAAAGGTCGGCGTGGGCCGTCATGGGGAAGCTCCGAAAGCGTGTTATGGGCGCAGGACGAATGTGCAACAGCAGCGCGATTCCAATGTGGGAGCGGGCTTGTCCGCGATTGCGGCGGATCAGTCAGTGCATCGGTTACTGACAGACCGCTATCGCGGGCAAGCCCGCTCCCCCATAAAGCATGGCCTGGGCCATGCTCTGCAAAAGGGCCGTTATCTTATAGCAAAACGGCGACCAGAGGCCGCCGTTTAGTGGATTGCGCAAGTTTTTACGCCGCCGGGGCGGGCTCCACCACCGCTGCCGGTTTAGGCAGTGACGAGAGGAACGCCATGATCAACGCCGCCACATACGGCAACGATTGCACCAGCAACATCACCACCCAGAAGCGCATGTCATTGCTCGGCAGGCCTTGCACCAGGTAAATCCCCAGCGCTGCGCCCCACAGCAGCAACATGATGAACATCTCCTCCCGAGCCTCGGAAATCGCTACCCAGAAGCCGTGGTTATCCGCGTTTTTCGGTGTACGAAAGAACGGAATACTGGTGGTGAAGAAACCATACAGCACCGCCTTGGCGATGGTGTGGGACAACGCCAACCCGGCCAGGGCCGCGCAGAACGCATCCTTGAGGTTCACACCCACGGCGCGACGGTAGAGGAAGATGATCTTGCCGACCTTGAACACGAACAGCGCCAACGGCGGGATTGCGAAGATCAGCAGGGGCGGATCGACCCGGGTCGGCACAATGATCATCGCCGCCGACCACAACAAGGCACCGACGGTGAAGAAGATATTCATGCCGTCCGCCACCCACGGCAGCCAGCCCGCGAGGAAGTGGTAGCGCTGGCCACGGGTCAGTTCCGTGTCCTTGCCACGCAACAGGCTGGCGGTGTGGCGCTTGATGATCTGGATCGCGCCGTAGGCCCAGCGGAAGCGCTGCTTCTTGAAGTCGATAAAGGTATCGGGCATCAAGCCCTTGCCGTAGCTGGTGTGGTAGTAGGCAGCCGACAGACCTTTCTCGAACACCCGTAGGCCCAGTTCCGCATCTTCACAGATACACCAGTCGGCCCAGCCCAGCTCTTCGAGCACCGAGCGGCGAGTCATGGTCATGGTGCCGTGCTGGATGATGGCGTCGCGGTCGTTGCGCGTGACCATGCCGATATGGAAGAAGCCTTTGTATTCGGCGTAGCAGAGCTTCTTGAAGGTGCTTTCGTTCTGGTCGCGGTAATCCTGGGGCGATTGCACCACGGCGATTTTCGGGTCGGCGAAGTGCGGCACCATGTGTTTGAGCCAGTTGGGCGACACGCAGTAGTCCGAGTCGATCACCGCGATCACTTCGGCGTCCTTGGCGGTGTGCGGGATCAGGTAGTTCAGCGCGCCGCCCTTGAAACCGGCCAGGGGCGCGACGTGGAAGAACTTGAAGCGCGGGCCCAGCGTCTCACAGTAGTCGCGCACCGGTTCCCACACGGCCGGGTCCTTGGTGTTGTTGTCGATGATCAGGACTTCGTAGTCCGGGTAGTCGAGGGCGGCCAGGGCGTCGAGGGTCTGTTTGACCATCTCCGGTGGCTCGTTGTAGCACGGCACATGGATCGACACTTTCGGGCGGTAGTCCGAATCACCTTCCACCGGTAGGAATTCGCGGCGGCGCTTGTGGGTCCAGACCGCTTCCGCCAGCTCATGGGCCTCGGTCAGCAGCACAATAAACACCCCAAGCGCGCCGAGGGCCAGCAAGAAGCCCACCGTCAGGCTGAACCACGTGCTGTATTGCTGGCTGTAGTCGTAGCCGATCCATACCAGCACCGAGCCACACAGGAACGCAATAAAGGTCAGGAAGGTACGGCCACGCTGGCGCAGGGCCGAGCCGTCGATCATCAGCAGGGTCAGCGACAGCAGCGCCAGCACCACCGAGCCGATGGCCAGCACCCGCCATTGCGGAATCGCTACCACCGGGCCTTCAAAATTGAATTTCTGCTGGCGCGCGGCGTTGAACACACCCCAATAGGCGCCCACCGAGCCTTCGTCACTGGCCTTCCAAGGTTGGTCGAAGGCTTCGATCACGAAGTAGTTGTAGCCCTGGCGGTTCAGTTTGTTGACCAGGGTACGCAGGTAAATGGCCTGGTCGGCAGGCGACGCGTCCGCGCCACCGCGCATGCGGCCATTGCTCGGCCAGCCGACTTCCGACAGCAGCAGCGGCTTTTTCGGGAAGGTCTTCTTCAGATCCTTGGCGCGGTCGAGGACGAATTGCCCGGCCTGGGCCATGGGAATATGTTCCCAATACGGCAGGACGTGCGCGGCGATCAGGTCGACATGCTTGCCCAGTTGCGGGTTGTGCTCCCAGATATGCCACTGCTCTGAAGTGGTCACTGGCACTTTGACAGCGGCGCGCACCCGGTCCAGCAGCACAATCAGCTCGTCGGCGGTGATTTCCTTGCGGAAGATCGCCTCGTTGCCGACCACCACACGTACCACGCTGCGCGAGGTGTTGGCGATCTCGATGGCACGCTGGATCTCACGCTCATTGCGCTCCAGGTCCGGGCTGATCCAGATCCCCAGGGTCACGCGCAGGCCGAATTCTTCCGCCAGCTTGGGGATGTCCCCCAGGGTGCCGTCGACCGAATAGGTACGGATGTTGTCCGTCAGCTTGCTCATGATCGCAAGGTCCTGACGCATCTGTTCGTCGGTCGGGTACTGGTCTTTCTGCGGGTACTGGCCTTGCTGGAACGGCGAGTACGAAAACCCGGAGATCTGCTGTGGCCAGTTGGGAGTAGTGACCGGGCGGTTGATCAGCGCCCAGAAACCGGTGAACAGCGCGGCAATCGCCAGCACTACCACCAGGTTGAGTCCAAATTTACGCGATGACATAGCTATTTCGGGTTCCAAAGGGTGCGGAACGAAAAGAGGTGTTGGCCTGCGCCGAACGGCGCGCATCCTACACTGGCCCTTCCATGAGCGTACAGCAAGCTGGGAAAAACCGGAGTTTAGTCAGCGAAACCTCTGCGGAGTTCTTTACTTGTAGCTGGAAGCTTCGAACTTGTCGCCGCGTAGTCCATAATGCGCGCCGGTTTTTGGGGTAATGGTCATGAGCACAGAAGATCCACGGTTTGCCGGCGTCGCCCGTTTGTATGGCATTGAAGGCCTGGAGCGTTTGAAAGCGGCCCATGTGGCCATCGTCGGCGTGGGCGGTGTCGGCTCGTGGGCGGCGGAAGCCATGGCCCGCTGCGGGGTGGGCGAGATTTCGCTGTTTGACCTGGACGACGTGTGCGTCAGCAACAGCAACCGTCAGTTGCACGCCCTGGACAGCACGGTAGGCAAGCCCAAGGTCGAAGTGATGGCCGAGCGCCTGCGTGCGATCAACCCCGATTGCACCGTGCATGCGGTGGCGGACTTCGTGACCCGCGACACCATGGCCGAGTACATCACGCCTGACATGGATTGCGTGATTGACTGCATCGATGCGGTCAACGCCAAGGCGGCGCTGATCGCCTGGTGCAAGCGGCGCAAGATCCAGATCATCACCACCGGCGGCGCCGGCGGGCAGATTGACCCGACGCTGATCCAGGTGTGCGACCTGAACCGCACCTTCAACGACCCACTGGCCTCGAAAGTGCGTTCCACCTTGCGTCGTGACTACGGTTTTTCACGCACCGTGACCCGGCACTACAGCGTGCCTTGCGTGTTCTCCACCGAACAGCTGCGTTATCCCAAGCCCGATGGCAGCATCTGCTTGCAGAAGAGTTTTGTGGGGGATGGCGTGAAGCTGGACTGCGCGGGTGGGTTTGGCGCGGTGATGATGGTGACGGCGACCTTTGGCATGGTGGCGGCGACCAAGGCCGTGGACAAGATCGTGGCCGGAGTGCGCAGGCCGTCCGAGCGGGTCAAACCCACCTGAATCTCGCTGCTGGGCATAAACAAAATGTGGGGCTTGCCCGCGATGGGGGTGTGCCAGGCAAGACATCTGGCACTGATCCACTGCTATCGCGGGCAAGCCCGCTCCTACAGTTAGTTTTGCGTATGGCTCAAGTCGCGCATGCGCTGCAGGACTGCGTTCAGGCCATTGCTGCGCGACGGCGACAGCTGGCGGGAGAGGCCCAGTTGGTTGAACCAGTCAGGCAGGTCGACCGCCTGTAACGCGTGCGCCGATAGGCCATTGACCCGCGCCAGCAACAACGCCACCAACCCGCGAATCAAGCGCGCGTCGCTGCTGGCGGCAAACTGCCAGTGGCCCTCGTGCAAGCGCCCCACCAGCCACACCAGGCTTTCACAGCCCTGTACCAGGTTGGCGTCGATCTTGTCCTCAGGCACCAATGCCGGCAGCCGCTCGCCCCATTGCATCAGCAGGCGGGCGCGTTGCTCCCAGCTGCCGACAGCCTGAAAGGCCTGCAGCGCGGCCAGCGCATCCGCTGGCAGGCTCATCGCAGCATGTCCAGCGCCTGGTCCAGCGCTTCAAAAAAGCGCTCCAGGTCATCGGAGTCGTTGTACAGCGCCAACGAAACCCGGATTGCGCCGGATAAATGCAGGCTCTTGAGCAGGGGCATTGCACAGTGATGGCCGGCGCGTACCGCGATGCCTTGCTCGGTCAGCAGGTGGGCGAGGTCGGCGCTGTGTATACCGTCTACCACGAAGCTGGCCAGGGCCACGTGTGGCGAGCCCAGCAGGCGCACGCCATTGCGTGCCCGCAAGCCGCGCAATAGATAGTCATGCAGCGCCGCTTCATGGGCGAGCACCGCCGCTTGATCCAGGGAATTGAGGTAGTCCAGGGTCGCCCCCAGGCCAATCACGCTGGCAATCGGCGGGGTGCCCGCTTCGAAACCCAGGGGCGCGGGGCGAAAGCTGGCGCTGTGGTAGTCCGCCTGTTGCACCATCTCGCCGCCAAACTGCCAGTGACGCAGCAGATGCAGGCCTTCGGTGCGGCCGTAGAGCACGCCGACGCCGTCCGGGCCGTAGAGCTTGTGGCTGGAAAACACGTAGAAGTCGCAGCCCAGGGCCTGCACGTCATGGCGCCCGTGGACGATGCCCTGTGCGCCATCCACTACGGTCAAGGCGTCGTGGGCCTTGGCCAGTGCCAGCAACTGCGCCAACGGCTGCCAGGCGCCCAGCACGTTGGATAACTGGCTCACCGCCAGCAGGCGGGTGCGTGGCCCGATCATCGTGGCGGCGGCGTGCAGGTCGATCAAGCCGGCGTCGTCGAGGGGCAACACCACAAGCGTGAGCTCGCGGCGTTTGGCCAACTGCTGCCAGGGCAAGAGGTTGGCGTGATGTTCCAGGGCGCTGATGACAATCTCATCGCCCGGGTTGAAAAGGTGCTCAAGGCCATAGGCCAGGAGGTTCAGCGCTGAAGTTGCGCCGTGGGTGAAGATGATTTGCCCGCGGTCACCGACGTTGAGCCATTGCGCCACTTTGCTGCGACTGTCCTCGAACGCCTGGGTCGCATGGGCGCCCGGCAAATGCTGGGCACGGTGCACATTGGCTGCGCCATTGGCGTAGTAATGGCTGAGGGCGTCCAACAGGGCTTGAGGTTTTTGCGTGGTAGCGGCGTTGTCCAGATAGGTCTGGTCTTGCCGTTGCAAGGTAGCGATGGCCGGGAAATCGGCGCGCCAGGGCGAAGGCACAAGCATGGGGTTCAAGACTCATATGAACCGGCCGCGCTGAATAACGCGGCCGGTTCCGGTGGCATCGAGTCGCTGCTTAGTTGTGAGCGTGCAGCGCTGCGTTCAGTTCGATCGCCGACTTGTGGGTTTTGCACTCCACGGCACCGGTTTCGGAGTTACGGCGGAACAGCAGGTCCGGCTGGCCAGCCAGTTCGCGAGCCTTGACCACCTTGACCAGTTGGTTCTGCTCATCGAGCAGTGCCACTTTGGTGCCAGCGGTCACGTACAGGCCCGATTCCACGGTGTTGCGATCACCCAACGGGATACCGATACCGGCGTTTGCGCCGATCAGGCAGCCTTCGCCCACTTTGATCACGATGTTGCCGCCGCCCGACAGGGTACCCATGGTGGAGCAACCGCCGCCCAGGTCCGAACCCTTGCCGACGAAGACACCCGCCGATACACGGCCTTCGATCATGCCAGGGCCTTCGGTGCCTGCGTTGAAGTTGATGAAGCCTTCATGCATCACCGTGGTGCCTTCGCCCACATAGGCGCCCAGGCGCAGACGCGCAGCATCGGCGATACGCACGCCGGCCGGCACCACGTAGTCGGTCATTTTCGGGAACTTGTCCACCGAGAACACTTCCAGCAGCTCGCCACGCAGGCGTGCTTCCAACTGGCGCTCGGCCAGCTCGCCGATGTCGATCGCACCCTGGCTGGTCCAGGCCACGTTCGGCAGTTGCGGGAATACACCGGCCAGGCTCAGGTCATGGGGCTTGACCAGGCGGTGGGACAGCAGATGCAGCTTGAGGTAGGCCTCTGGGGTGGAGGTCAATGCCGCGTCCTCGGCCAGCAGCGTGGCGACCAACGGCTTGTGGCTTTCGGCCAGGCGGGTCAGCAGGGCGGCTTGGGTGGCATCTACATTTTTCAGTGCATCAACCAGCTGCGAGGCTTGGGCAATGGTGAAAGTGATTGCCTGGTTGCCTTCGGTGTACCCGAGGATAGGCGCGATGGCGGCAACGATCTCGGCCGAAGGGTTGAGCAATGGCTGCGCGTAAAACACTTCCAGCCAAGCACCTTGGCGGTTCTGGGTGCCGACGCCGAAGCCCAGGCTGAACAGGGAATTGGACATGCTGTTACCTCTACAAAAATGAAGTGGCTGGCCTACTTGAGGGCCGCCGAATAACTATCTGGCTTGAAGCCAATCAGGGTTCTGTCACCGAGATCGAGCACCGGGCGCTTGATCATCGAGGGTTGTGCGAGCATCAGTTCAATCGCTTTCGCCTGGTCGAGATCGGCTTTCTGTTCGTCTTCGAGTTTGCGAAAGGTCGTGCCTGCACGGTTCAAAACCACTTGCCAACCGTGCTCGTTGCACCATTGGGTCAAGTGTTCGCGGTCGATACCGGCCGTCTTGTAGTCAT
The DNA here is from genome assembly GCF_009873475.1 of Pseudomonas sp. DTU12.1. Lineage (NCBI taxonomy): Bacteria > Pseudomonadati > Pseudomonadota > Gammaproteobacteria > Pseudomonadales > Pseudomonadaceae > Pseudomonas > Pseudomonas sp. DTU12.1. Next base: position 1,513,459 of record NZ_CP045254.1, read on the forward strand.
GAAACGTATAGCTGATGGCATTTTCATCGAGCCAGGTACGCGCCTTTTTCATGGTGTCGCAGGCTTTGATGCCAAAAAGGTGCAAGGTTTTGCTTGAATCGGTCAAGGAACTGCCCCCTTTGGGCTGATGGAAACGTAGGATCGCGGATTATGCCATGACCGAAGGGATTCGGTGCCGCTCGTCACTCTTTACGTGATCGGGTGCGACTTATGTGCAAAAGCCAGACGGCAGCATAGGTGGCTAATATGGCACTTCAAAGGCGCGCTGCTGCCTGATATGTGTCGTAGTACGTCGATTGTCCGGGAACCCGCTTTATGCAAACCGCCTACACCGTTCTTATCCTGCTGATGCTGGTCAGCGTTTCGCGTCTGGTCGGGCGTGTCATCCCCTTGCCGTTGCCGTTGGTGCAGATTGCCGCCGGTGCCCTGCTGGCGTGGCCGACCCTGGGGTTGCACGTAGCGCTGGACCCTGAGCTGTTTCTATTTCTGTTCCTGCCGCCGCTGCTGTTCTCCGATGGCTGGCGCATGCCCAAGCGTGAGTTGTGGCGCTTGCGTGGTCCCATCCTGACATTGGCGGTAGGGCTGGTGCTGTTTACCGTGGTGGGCGCCGGTTACTTTATCCATTGGCTGCTGCCAAGCATTCCCTTGCCTGTGGCGTTCGCCCTGGCGGCTGTGTTGTCGCCGACGGATGCGGTGGCGGTGTCGGCGATTTCCCAGAACCGCTTGCCCACACCTTTGATGCATATGCTCCAGGGCGAGGCCTTGATGAACGATGCGTCGGGCCTGGTGACGTTCAAGTTTGCCCTCGCGGCGGCGTTGACCGGGGTGTTTTCCCTGGCCGATGCCAGCCTGACGTTTGTGCTGGTGGCGCTCGGTGGCCTGGCCATCGGCGTGGCGTTGAGCTGGCTGGTGGGGCGCCTGCGGGCCTGGATGATTGCCCGGGGTTGGGATGACCCGGCCACCCATGTGGTGTTTATGTTGCTGCTGCCGTTTGCCGCTTATGTGCTGGCCGAACGCCTGGGCGCGTCGGGGATTCTCTCGGCGGTGGCGGCGGGCATGATGCAAAGCTGGCTGGACCTGCTGCCGCGCCAGACCAGTACGCGGTTGCTCAATCGCAGTGTCTGGTCGCTGCTGGAGTTTGCCTTCAACGGGCTGATCTTCCTGCTGCTGGGCCTGCAATTGCCCGACATCATCAAGGCGGTGACCAGTCACGAAGCTACGCTGTGGCCGACCTTGTTCTATCGCGTCCTGGACGTGATCGCGATCTTCCTGGTGTTGCTGGTGCTGCGGTTTATCTGGGTACAGAGTATCTGGCGCCTGTCCGGCCTGCTGCGGCGCCTGCGTGGTAAAAGCGAGCTGACCCTGGTGCCAACCGCGCGGTCTTGCTGGCTTTTGACCGTCGGTGGGGTGCGCGGGGCGGTGACGCTGGCCGGTGTGATGTCAGTGCCGTTGCTGTTTGCACCGGGCCAGGCGTTTCCTGAGCGCGACTTGCTGATCTTTATCGCCGCCGGGGTGATCCTGCTGTCGTTGGTGGCCGCCTGTATTGCCTTGCCGCTGTTGCTACGGGGGATTGAGAAAAGCCCGGATGACAAGCGTCGCGGTGAGGTGCGCGATGCCTGGAAGAAAACCGCCGAGGCGGCGATTCATGCCCTGGAGGCAGAGGAGGCCGCCGACGTGGCGCCCCTGGACGCGGCGCAGGCCGCATTGGCGACGGAGCTCAAGGCGCGGATCATGTCGGAGTACCGTCACCAACTGGAGGTGTTCAATGACTCGGCCGAAGCCCAGGCGCTGGCGCTGCAGATGGATCAACTGGAGCGCAAGTTGCGGCTCAAGGCCCTGCGCGCGCAGCGCTTGGAGTTGTACAGCCTGAGCCGTCACCACCAGATTGGTGATGATGTGCTGCGCGAAGTGCTGGCGGACCTGGATATGAGTGAGGCTAACCTGGGGACCCAGAAATAGCCGCGTGGGTTAATCCACCCCTACGCAGGCCGCTCCCAGGCGGGAGCGGCCCCGGTCATCAACGACGGCGCTGGATGAAGTTGCGCATCCGTTCAGCGGCTTCAACGCATTCGGACAACGGTGCCACCAGTGCCAGGCGCACCCGCCCGGCACCTGGATTGAAACCGTCCACTTCCCGCGACAGGTACGAGCCCGGCACCACGGTCACGTGTTCTTCCACGAACAAGTCGCGGCAGAACACGGCGTCGTCGCCCTCGACGTTCGGCCACAGGTAAAAACCACCGTCAGGGTTCTGTACGTCTAATACCGGCTTGAGAATCGCCAGGACCGCGGCGAATTTTTCCCGGTACAGATCACGGTTGGCCAATACATGGGCCTCATCCTGCCAGGCGGCAATGCTCGCCAGCTGGGTTTGCACTGGCATGGCACAGCCGTGGTAGGTGCGGTACAGCAGGAAGGCCTTGAGGATCTCGGCATCGCCGGCCACAAAACCGGAACGCAGGCCCGGCAGGTTGGAGCGCTTGGACAGACTATGGAACACCACGCAGCGCTTGAAATCCTCGCGACCCAGTTCGACACAGGCGCTGAGCAGGCCAGGCGGCGGGGTTTGTTCGTCGAAGTACAGTTCGCTGTAGCACTCGTCGGCGGCGATCACGAAGTCGTACTGGTCGGCCAGGGCGATCAGTTTTTTCAGGGTGGCGACGGGGATCAGTGCGCCGGTCGGGTTGCCGGGGGAGCACAGGAACAGGATCTGGCAGCGTTGCCAGATATCTGCCGAGACGGCGTCGAAATCCGGATTGAAGCCGTTCTCATCCAGGCACGGCAGGTAATGCGGCTTGGCTCCGGCGAGGAACGCTGCGCCTTCGTAGATCTGATAGAACGGGTTCGGGCTGACCACCAGGGCATCGTCGCCACGGTTGACCACGGTCTGGGTGAACGCGAACAGCGCTTCGCGGGTGCCATTGACCGGCAGGATATTGCGCGCCGGGTCCAGCCAGCCCTTGGGCACGTTGAAGCGTCGTTCGCACCAGGCGCCAATGGCCTCGCGCAGGGCCGGGATGCCCAGGGTGGTGGGGTACACCGCCATTTGGTCGAGGTTATTGGTCAGGACCTGGGCGACGAAATCCGGGGACTTGTGCTTGGGCTCGCCGATGGACAGGGCGATCGGGCGCTTGTCCGGGTTTGGCGTGACACTGCCCAGCAGGGCGCGCAATTTCTCGAACGGGTAGGGTTGCAGCTGGTTCAGGGCGTTGTTCATTGGGGGCCTCTATCGTTGAACACGGCCCCTGTAGGCGCTGGCTTGCCTGCGATGTAGGCGCCGCGGTGTATCTGTTACACCGCGGCGATGCCATCGCAGGCAAGCCAGCTCCTACAAGGGCGCGCGGCCACAGGGAAATAAAATTCAACTCAAATGGTCAGTCGGAACCCTTCTGCCCCGGGCTCCTGGTTCACGCTCAATTGCGCGACGATAGCGTCCTGCAAGCGGCGGCACAGTTCCGGGTCGGACAGGGGGTGATTGTCGGCGTCGGTAATAAAAAACACGTCTTCGACCCGCTCGCCCAGGGTGGCAATCTTGGCGTTTTGCAGTGACAGGTCGAACTCCAGGAAGATCCCGCCGATCCGTGCCAGTAGGCCTGGCCGATCCGGTGCGCTGAGTTCCAGCACCGTTACCGGGCGCTGGGCGTCGTTGTGGATGGTCACCTGGGGCGCAAAGGCAAAATGCTTGAGCTGGCGCGGCACCCGGCGCTGGATGATGGTCGGGTAGTCGTCAGGGTTGCGCAGGGCTTCGGTCAGGCCTTCGCGGATTTTTTTCACGCGCTCGGGGTTGTCGCCGATGGACTCGCCTTCGGTGTCGAGCACGATATAGGTGTCGAGGGTGAACTGGCTGCTGGAGGTAATGACCCGCGCGTCATGGATGTTCAGGTTGAGCTGATCCATCGCGGCCACGGTCACGGCGAAGAAGTCGTGCTGGTCCGGGGCGTAGATAAAGATCTGCGTGCCGCCTTCGAATTCGCGCTGGGTCGTTTCCTTGATCAGCACCAGCGGGCCACCGTCAGCCGGCTGCTGGAGGATCGCGTCGGTGTGCCAGGCCACGTCGCCTGCGGTGTGGCGCAGGAAATAGTCATCACCCAATTGCGACCAGAGTTGCTCCACATCGTCCGGGTCGTTGCCGCCGCGCACCAGGATATCCAGGGCCGCGCTCTGGGTGCGGCGGATCTGCTCTTCGCGGTCCACCGGGTTTTCCAGGCCGCGGCGCAACGCGCGCTTGGTCTCGGTATAGAGCTGGCGCAACAGGCTGGCGCGCCACGAGTTCCAAAGGGTCGGGTTGGTGGCGTTGATGTCGGAGACGGTCAGCACGTACAGGTAGTCGAGACGGGTTTCATCGCCGACGGCCTGCGCGAAGTCATGGATTACCTGTGGGTCGGACAAATCCTTGCGCTGGGCGGTGGTGGACATGACCAGGTGGTTCTGTACCAGCCAGACAATCAGGCGGCTGTCCCACTGCGGCAACTGGTGGCGCTGGCAGAAGGCTTGCGCATCCACCGCGCCGATTTCCGAATGGTCGCCGTGTCGGCCCTTGCCGATATCGTGGTACAGGCCGGCCAGGTAGATCAGTTCAGGCTTGGGCAGCTTGGCCATCAGCTTACTGGCCAGCGGGAATTTCTCTGACACCTGGGTGTACTGCAGCTTACGCAGGTGCTTGATCAGGTTCAGGGTGTGGGCGTCGACCGTATAAATGTGGAACAGGTCGTGTTGCATCTGCCCGACGATAAAGCCGAACTCCGGCAGATAGCGCCCGAGGATGCCGTAGCGGTTCATGCGCCGCAGGTTGCGGTGGATGCCGATCTTGCACTTGAACAGTTCGATAAACAGGCTGGTATTGCGGATGTCGTTGCGGAATTCGTCGTCGATCAGGTGGCGGTTTTCCCGCAGCAAGCGGATGGTATCGGCGCGCACGCCCTTGATTTCCGGTTGCTGGGCCATCAGCACGAAGATTTCCAGCATGGCAAAGGGGGTGCGCTTGAACACGTTGTCGTGGCGCGCCTCGATATAGCCGTCGTGCAGTTGGAAGCGCGCATTGATCGGTTGCGGTGGCGCTTCGTCTTCGGGGGCCAGGATCACTTCTTCAAAATGCTGGATGATCAGGTCGCTGAGCTGGGCGATGCTCATGACCACCCGGTAGTACTGCTGCATGAAGCTTTCGATGCTGGTCTTCGCGTCTTCGCCTTCAAAGCCCAGCAAGGCGGCGATGGAGCGCTGGTGGTCAAACAGCAGGCGGTCTTCGGAGCGTCCGGCGAGCATGTGCAGGGCGTAGCGCACCTTCCACAAAAACTCCTGGGACGAGGCCAGCAGGGCGTTTTCGCTCTCTACCAAAAAGCCTTCGCCGGCCAGGGCCCGCAGGTTCAGGGTGCCGTACTGGCGCCGGGCCACCCACAAGATGGTCTGGATGTCCCGCAGCCCGCCAGGCGAGCCCTTGACGTTGGGCTCCAGGTTGTACTCGGTGTCGTTGTACTTGTGGTGCCGGGCTTTCTGCTCGGCGCGCTTGGCGAGGAAGAACTCCTTGCTCGGCCACATATGCGCGGTGCTGGTGACTTCCAGCATGCGCTGGCGCAGGCGTTCGGGGCCGCAGATGGTGCGGCTTTCCATCAGGTTGGTGACCACGGTGAGGTCGGCGCGGGCTTCTTCGGCGCATTCATCTACCGAACGCACGCTCTGACCGACTTCCAGGCCGATGTCCCACAACAGCGTCAGAAAACGCTCGATGGAATCACGAAAGATCTCGTGGTCGGCGCTGTCCAGCAGGATCAGCAGGTCGATATCGGAGTAGGGGTGCAGTTCGCCCCGGCCATAGCCGCCGACGGCCACCAGGGCGATATCGGCGTCTTCGCTCCAGTCGAACTGCTCCCAGGCCTTTTGCAGGATGTTATCGACGAACCAGGCGCGATCCTCGATCAGCCTGCGGATCTCCCGGCCGCTGCGAAAACGCCCGTCGAGCACCTCGCGGGCCTGGCGGATGGCCTTCTTGAAGGCGGCAATCGGGCTTGCCTTCAGCGCCAGTTCCGCCTGGAACTGGCCACGGTCGAAGAGTTCGGGATCCACCTGGGGCATCGATCGGCTTTCCTTTCTATCTATGTGTAGGTCGCAACGTTGCTAATCCGGAAAGCCCGCTGCAAACATCAGGCCGAAACGCGGGGGATCGTGTCGTCGGCGCGCAGGGTGAAGATCTCATAGCCGGTGTCGGTGACCAGCAGGGTGTGTTCCCACTGTGCCGAGAGCTTGCGGTCCTTGGTGATGGCGGTCCAGCCGTCGCCCAGTACCTTGGTGTCGGCCTTGCCCTGGTTGATCATCGGCTCGATGGTGAAGGTCATGCCTGCCTTGAGCTCCATACCGGTGCCGGCACGGCCGTAGTGCAGGATCTGTGGCTCTTCGTGGAACACTTTGCCGATGCCGTGGCCGCAGAATTCGCGGACCACCGAGAACCCGTTCTTTTCAGCGTGCTTCTGGATCACTTCGCCGATGTCGCCCAGGCGGCAGCCCGGCTTGACCAGTTCAATGGCCTTGTACATGCATTCCTGGGTGACCTGGGACAGGCGCTCGGCCCAGACCGGGACGTTGCCGACGTGGAACATACGGCTGGTGTCGCCGTGGTAGCCGTCCTTGATCACGGTGACGTCGATGTTCAGGGTGTCACCGTCTTTGAGCGGCTTGTCGCCCGGGATGCCGTGGCAGACCACGTGGTTGATCGAGGTGCAGATCGACTTGGGGAAGCCTTTGTAGTTCAGCGGCGCGGGGATGGCTTTCTGCACGTCGACAATATAGTCATGGCAGATGCGGTCCAGGGCTTCAGTGGTAACGCCGGGCTTGACGTGTTCGGCAATCATTTCCAGCACGTCTGCAGCCAGTTTGCCGGCAACGCGCATGCCTGCGATATCTTCGGCGGTTTTCAGGGTAACGGTCATACAGGCTCTCTCTAGCGCGACGCGCTGAAATCAATACGGTTTACGGGCGTGCGACAAAAAGGTGCAGCGTTCGCACAAGCCCAAAAAACGCGATTCTAACAGACGCAAGGTATAAACCATGAGTGTCTGGCTATCGCTTCTCTCTATAAGGTGCGGGTATTTTCACCCGATTCAATGGCTTGGGTGGCAGTGACGGCAAGCAAATGCGATTGCGGGTTTCGTTTTTGTCGTTGCTGTGGTATAAAATGCGCCGCTTTCCGGGGATACCCCGCAAAGCTTAAATCCACACACGTGTCGACACGATGACCTGGGTGCCGGAGGCCTTGAAGCCGCTGGTTGGTCATTGGGATACGTGGAGGCCAAACCCGACTTATTAAGGAACTATCATGTCCCAAGTCAACATGCGCGATATGCTGAAGGCCGGTGTGCACTTCGGTCACCAGACCCGTTACTGGAACCCGAAAATGGGTAAGTACATTTTCGGCGCGCGTAACAAGATCCACATTATCAACCTTGAAAAAACCCTGCCAATGTTCAACGAAGCTCTGACTTTCGTAGAGCGCCTGGCCCAGGGCAAAAACAAGATTCTGTTCGTCGGCACCAAGCGTTCCGCTGGCAAGATCGTTGCTGAAGAAGCAGCACGTTGCGGTTCGCCGTACGTCGATCACCGCTGGTTGGGCGGCATGCTGACCAACTTCAAAACCATCCGTGCTTCCATCAAGCGTCTGCGTGACCTTGAAGTGCAAGCCGAAGACGGTACTTTCGCCAAGCTGACCAAGAAAGAAGCGCTGATGCGCTCCCGTGACCTGGAAAAGCTCGATCGTTCCCTGGGTGGTATCAAGGACATGGGCGGTCTGCCTGACGCACTGTTCGTTATCGACGTTGATCACGAGCGCATCGCGATCACCGAAGCCAACAAGCTGGGCATCCCGGTTATCGGCGTAGTCGATACCAACAGCAGCCCGGAAGGCGTTGACTACATCATCCCAGGCAACGATGACGCAATCCGCGCTATCCAGCTGTACATGGGTTCGATGGCTGACGCTGTAATCCGTGGCCGCAACAATGTTGGCGGCGGCACCGTAGAGTTCGCTGCTGAAGAAGCACCGGTCGCTGCAGCTGAGTAATTGACGCCCTGGCGTTGACTCAGTAAGCAAAAAGGGGGCTTGGCCCCCTTTTTGCCACCTCGAAAACCATTTGTGAGCGGCACAGCTACAGCATCTGTAACGTGCAGCGGTTAACAAGGGTGGTTCGGGAAGAATTGAACGCCCGTACAAGTCGGGTGGAATGGTTGAAAACCTATCCAAGAGGAATTTGAAAATGGCAGCAATTACTGCAGCGTTGGTTAAAGAACTGCGTGAGCGTACTGGCGAAGGCATGATGGATTGCAAGAAAGCCCTGGAAAAGGCTGACGGCGACATCGAAAAAGCCATTGATGACATGCGTGCTTCGGGCGCGATCAAGGCTGCCAAGAAAGCAGGCAACGTAGCTGCTGAAGGCGCTATCGCTTTGAAAGAAGACGGCAAGTCCGCCGTTCTGCTGGAAGTGAACTCGCAGACCGACTTCCTGGCTCTGCAGGACGACTTCAAGGCATTTGTTGCTGCTAGCGTTGAAAAAGCGTTCGCCGACAAACTGACTGACGTCGCTCCGCTGATCGCCGCTCAAGAAGCCGATCGCCTGGTACTGGTCGGCAAGGTTGGCGAAAACGTCAACATCCGTCGCCTGGTACGTGTTGAAGGTGATGTTGTTGGTGGTTACCTGCACGGTAACAAGATCGGTGTTGCAGTTGTCCTCAAGGGCGGCAACGTTGAGCTGGCCAAAGACATCGCTATGCACGTAGCGGCCAGCAACCCTGAGTTCCTGCTGCCTTCGGAAGTTTCTGCCGAAGCGATCGAGCGTGAAAAAGCTGTGTTCCTGCAGCTGAACGAAGAAAAAATCAAAGGCAAGCCAGAAAACATTGTTGAGAACATGGTCAAAGGCCGTATCAGCAAGTTCCTGGCCGAAGCAAGCCTGGTTGAGCAGGCGTTCGTCAAGAACCCTGAAATCAAGGTTGGCGAACTGGCCAAGAAAGCCGGTGCTGAAATCGTTTCCTTCACCTACTTCAAAGTAGGCGACGGTATCGAGAAGCCGGTCGACAACTTCGCTGAAGAAGTTGCTGCCCAGCTGGCTGCCGCCAAGCAATAAGACAGTTTTCAACTGTCGCCCAAGAGAGGCTGCCCGCTCACGCGCGCAGCCTCTTTTCAAATGGGATGCTCAATTTTATTTGGCTTCCCTTTGGAACTGGCTTACAAAGCCGTGTTCCGATGGCGCTGTGACAGCGTCCAGCTAGAGTGAACGCAAGCCGTAAACGGCTCGCCAAGAATTTTTTAAAAATACGCCGCAGGAGAGATTCGCAATGGCTCAGCAGGGCAGTGGTTATCAGGCTCGCTATAAACGCATTCTACTCAAGCTTAGCGGCGAGGCCCTGATGGGCTCGGAAGAGTTCGGGATCGATCCCAAAGTGCTTGACCGCATGGCATTGGAAGTCGGCCAACTGGTCGGCATCGGTGTCCAGGTCGGCCTGGTGATTGGTGGTGGCAACCTGTTCCGTGGTGCAGCGCTCAGTGCGGCTGGCATGGATCGGGTCACTGGCGACCACATGGGCATGCTGGCCACTGTGATGAACGCCCTGGCCATGCGTGATGCCCTGGAGCGTGCCAATATCTCGGCCATTGTGATGTCGGCCATCTCGATGGTTGGTGTGACCGATCATTACGACCGTCGCAAAGCCATGCGTCACCTGAACGCCAAAGAGGTGGTGATCTTTGCCGCCGGTACCGGCAACCCGTTTTTCACCACCGACTCGGCGGCCTGCCTGCGCGCCATCGAAATCGATGCTGACGTGGTGCTCAAGGCCACCAAGGTTGACGGTGTCTACACTGCCGACCCATTCAAAGACCCGCATGCCGAGAAGTTCGATCATCTGACTTATGATGAAGTACTGGATCGCAAGCTGGGTGTTATGGATCTGACGGCAATCTGCCTGTGCCGCGACCACAAGATGCCGCTGCGCGTATTTAACATGAACAAGCCCGGCGCCCTGCTGAATATCGTACACGGCGGCGCAGAAGGGACTCTGATCGAGGAAGGCCAACAATGATCAACGAAATCAAGAAAGACGCCCAAGCGCGTATGCACAAATCCCTGGAGTCTCTGAGCCATGCATTCGGCCAGATTCGTACCGGCAAGGCCCACCCAAGCATCCTGGGTAGCGTGATGGTGCCTTATTACGGTTCCGACACTCCGCTGAGTGGCGTGGCCAACGTAACCGTGAAAGACTCGCGCACCCTGCAGGTCGTGGCTTTCGAGCGCAATATGCTCGCTGCCGTCGACAAGGCCATCCAGAGCGCCGGCCTGAACCTCAACCCGACCAACCTGGGCGAGCTGCTGCTGATCTCCATGCCTGCGCTGACCGAAGAAACCCGTAAGGGCTTCACCAAGCAGGCGCGTAGCGCCGCGGAAGATGCCCGTGTTGCCGTGCGAAACATTCGCCGTGACGCCTTGGGTGACCTGAAAAAGCTGGTCAAGGACAAGGAAATCAGCGAAGACGAAGAGCGTCGTGCAATCGCTGATATCGATAAGCTGACCAAGGAATCCGAGGCTCTGATCACCAAGGCCACGGAAGAGAAAGAAAAGGACCTGATGGCCGTATAAGGGGTCAGGACGCTTTCATGGAAAAGACCAAGCAGACTGTGCCCTCCGTGGTGCCGCGCCATGTCGCGATCATCATGGATGGGAATAATCGCTGGGCGAAAAAACGCTTTATGCCGGGTGTCGCCGGGCATAAAGCGGGTGTCGATGCGGTACGGGCCGTGATCGAGGTGTGTGCCGAGGCCAAGGTCGAGGTATTGACCTTGTTTGCCTTCTCCAGTGAAAACTGGCAACGGCCGGCCGACGAAGTCAGCGCCTTGATGGACCTGTTCTTCAAGGCCTTGCGTCGCGAGGCCAAGCGTCTCAACGACAACAACATCAGCCTGCGTATTATCGGCGACCGCTCGCGGTTCCACCCGGAGCTGCAGGCGGCCATGCGTGAAGCCGAGGCGATCACCGCCGGTAGCAATCGCTTTGTCCTGCAAATCGCTGCCAATTACGGCGGGCAATGGGACATCGCGCAGGCCGCACAGCGTCTGGCGCGTGAAGTGCAGGCCGGCCATCTGCGACCGGAAGACATCACGCCTGAGTTGTTGCAAACCTGCCTGGTGACGGGTGACCTGCCGTTACCGGATCTATGCATCCGTACCGGGGGTGAACACCGCATCAGCAATTTCCTGTTGTGGCAGTTGGCCTATACCGAGCTGTACTTCTCCGACCTGTTCTGGCCGGACTTCAAACACGATGCCATGCGTAATGCACTGGCCGATTTCGCTTCCCGTCAGCGTCGCTTCGGTAAAACGAGCGAGCAGATCGAAGCTGGAGCCCGGGTTTAATGCTTAAACAACGAATCATCACGGCACTGATCCTGCTGCCGATCGCCCTGTGCGGGTTTTTCCTGCTTGAAGGCGCAGGCTTTGCGCTGTTCATTGGCCTGGTCGTGACCCTGGGCGCCTGGGAATGGGCGCGCCTGGCAGGGTTTGCCGAGCAGTTGCCGCGGGTGGTGTATGCCGCCGTGGTCGCGTTGCTGCTGTTCCTGATGTACATCCTGCCGGATGTTGCACCCTGGGTACTCGGGGCGGCGGTACTGTGGTGGGCGTTGGCAACATTCCTTGTATTGACCTACCCGCGCACCAGTGGCAAGTGGTCCAGTGTCGCCTGCAAGCTGGTGATCGGCCTGCTGATCCTGCTGCCGGCCTGGCAGGGCCTGGTCTATATCAAGCATATGGCCTTGGGCAACTGGTTGATCATGGCGGTGATGGTGCTGGTCTGGGGTGCGGATATCGGTGCGTATTTCTCTGGCCGTGCCTTTGGCAAGCGCAAGCTGGCCCCGGCGGTCAGTCCCGGCAAGAGCTGGGAAGGGGTGTACGGCGGGCTGGCGTTGACGTTGTTGATTACCTTGGTGGTCGGCGTTGTGCGCGAGTGGGAAACCAAGCAAATCCTCGTGGCCCTGATCGGCGCGGCAGTGGTGGTACTGATCTCGGTGGTCGGCGACCTGACCGAAAGCATGTTCAAGCGCCAGGCTGGCATCAAGGACAGCAGTAACCTGCTGCCGGGCCATGGCGGCGTGCTGGACCGCATTGACAGCCTGACGGCGGCGATCCCGGTATTTGCCGTGCTGTTGTGGATGGCTGCTTCGTGAGCCGCCTACAGCAGGTGACGGTGCTGGGCGCAACCGGCTCGGTGGGCTTAAGCACCCTGGACGTGATTGCCCGTCACCCCGAGCGCTACCAGGTATTCGCCCTGACCGGCTTCAGCCGCTTGAGCGAGCTGCTGGCGCTGTGCGTGCGGTACGTGCCGCAGTTCGCAGTGGTACCGGATGCCGTTGCTGCCCGTGGCTTGCAGGACGACCTGCGGGCTGCCGGCCTGGGCACCCAGGTGTTGGTCGGCGAGGAGGGCTTGTGCCAGGTGTCCGCTGCGCCTGAAGTGGATACCGTGGTTGCCGCCATTGTCGGTGCCGCGGGCCTGCGGCCAACCCTGGCGGCGGTCGATGCTGGCAAGAAGATCCTGTTGGCCAATAAAGAGGCGCTGGTGATGTCCGGCGCGCTGTTTATGCAGGCGGTGCGCAAAAGTGGCGCCGTACTGTTGCCGCTGGACAGCGAGCACAATGCGATTTTCCAGTGCATGCCGGGCGACTTTGCCCGCGGCCTGAGCCAGGTGGGTGTAAGGCGCATCCTGCTGACCGCGTCCGGTGGTCCGTTCCGCCAGACACCGTTGGCCGAGCTGGAACACGTTTCTCCCGATCAGGCCTGCGCCCATCCCAACTGGTCGATGGGGCGCAAGATCTCGGTGGATTCGGCGAGCATGATGAATAAGGGCCTTGAGCTGATCGAAGCCTGCTGGCTGTTTGACGCCCGGGCCGAGCAGGTCGAGGTGGTGATTCATCCGCAAAGCGTGATTCACTCCCTGGTCGACTATGTGGATGGTTCGGTGCTGGCCCAGTTGGGCAACCCGGACATGCGTACGCCGATTGCCAATGCCCTGGCATGGCCCGAGCGCATCGACTCGGGTGTGGCACCCCTGGATCTGTTTGCCATTGCACGCCTGGATTTCGAAGCGCCGGATGATCAGCGTTTCCCTTGTCTGCGCCTGGCGCGTGAAGCGGCAGAGGCGGGCAACAGCGCTCCGGCGATGTTGAATGCGGCCAATGAGGTCGCGGTTGCCGCGTTTCTTGATCGGCGCATCCGCTTCCCACAGATCGCGAGTATCATCGAGGAAATTTTAAGTCTCGAGCCGGTGGTTGCCGTGAATGATTTGGGCGCCGTGTTCGAGGCCGATGCCAAGGCCCGGGTCTTGGCCGAGCAATGGTTGAAACGCCACGCAGGTTAGTCGGCAGGCGCGGGATTGGAATGCGGAGAAATTAGATGAGTGCGCTCTACATGATTGTCGGCACCCTGGTTGCTCTGGGTGTGCTGGTCACTTTTCACGAGTTTGGTCATTTTTGGGTGGCGCGTCGTTGTGGCGTCAAAGTCCTGCGTTTTTCCGTGGGTTTCGGCATGCCGCTGCTGCGCTGGCATGATCGGCGTGGCACCGAATTCGTGATTGCCGCGATTCCTCTGGGCGGCTACGTCAAGATGCTCGACGAGCGCGAAGGCGAAGTACCGGCCGATCAGTTGGATCAATCTTTCAATCGCAAGACCGTTCGTCAGCGTATCGCTATCGTGGCTGCCGGCCCGATCGCCAACTTCCTGCTGGCCATGGTGTTCTTCTGGGTCCTGGCAATGCTGGGCAGCCAGCAGGTACGCCCGGTCATCGGTGCGGTGGAGGCGGGCAGTATTGCCGCCAAGGCCGGCTTGAGCGCCGGCCAGGAAATCGTCGCCATTGATGGTGAGCCGACCACGGGTTGGGGCGCGGTCAATCTGCAATTGGTCCGGCGCCTGGGCGAAAGTGGCACGGTGCAGTTGGTGGTGCGCGAACAGGACTCGACAGCTGAGACGCCGCGCGAGCTGGTGTTGGACAAGTGGCTCAAGGGCGCCGACGAGCCTGATCCGATCAAGTCCCTGGGCATTCGTCCGTGGCGCCCGGCACTGCCGCCGGTATTGGCAGAACTCGATCCCAAGGGCCCGGCCCAGGCTGCCGGCCTGAAGACCGGTGACCGCTTGCTGGCCCTTGATGGCCAGGCACTGGGTGACTGGCAGCAAGTGGTCGATCTGGTTCGTGTACGTCCTGATACGAAAATTGTGCTGAAAGTAGAGCGCGACGGTGCTCAAATCGACGTCCCTGTCACCCTCGCGGTGCGCGGGGAGGCCAAAGCAGCTGGCGGGTATCTGGGGGCCGGGGTCAAAGGTGTCGAATGGCCGCCATCGATGGTGAGGGAGGTCAGTTTCGGGCCATTGGCGGCAATTGGCGAGGGTGCGCGACGCACTTGGACCATGAGCGTACTGACCCTCGATTCGCTGAAGAAAATGTTGTTCGGCGAGCTCTCGGTAAAAAACTTGAGTGGACCGATAACCATTGCTAAAGTGGCGGGCGCTTCTGCCCAGTCGGGTGTTGCTGATTTCCTGAATTTCCTGGCTTATCTGAGTATTAGCCTTGGGGTTCTGAATTTGTTGCCCATTCCAGTATTGGATGGGGGGCATCTGTTGTTTTATCTCGTCGAGTGGGTGCGTGGTCGCCCCTTGTCGGATCGGGTGCAGGGTTGGGGGATACAGATCGGTATCAGTTTGGTGGTCGGGGTGATGTTGTTAGCTCTGGTCAACGATCTGGGACGTCTGTAACGCTTCGCTGAATTGCGAATCTGCCGCATTTTGCGGCAGTTTGTTTATTGCCAGTTGGAATAAGAAAGGACTTCATGAAACGTCTGCTGCTAACTGCGGTTCTCACCGTATTGATGATCGCCGAAGTTCACGCCGAGTCCTTCACCATCTCCGATATTCGCGTCAACGGCCTCCAGCGGGTTTCCGCGGGTAGCGTGTTTGGCGCCTTGCCGTTGAACGTTGGGGAACAGGCTGACGACCGTCGCCTGGTGGAATCCACTCGTGCGCTGTTCAAAACCGGCTTCTTTCAAGATATCCAACTGGGTCGTGAAGGCAACGTCCTGGTCATCACTGTCGTCGAGCGACCGTCTGTCGCCAGTATCGAGATCGAAGGCAACAAGGCGATCTCTACTGAAGACTTGATGAAAGGTCTCAAGCAATCCGGCCTGGCCGAAGGCGAGATCTTCCAGCGAGCCACCCTCGAAGGCGTGCGTAACGAACTGCAGCGTCAGTACGTGGCCCAGGGCCGCTACTCCGCCTCCGTGGAAACCGAAGTGGTGCCGCAGCCGCGCAACCGTGTCGGCCTGAAGGTCAACATCAACGAAGGCACCGTGGCGGCGATCCAGCACATCAACGTGGTGGGCAACACCAAGTTCGCTGATGAAGACCTGATCGACCTGTTCGAACTCAAGACCACCAACTGGCTTTCGTTCTTCAAGAACGACGACAAGTACGCCCGTGAAAAGCTTTCCGGCGACCTGGAGCGTCTGCGCTCCTACTACCTGGACCGCGGCTATATCAACATGGATATCGCTTCGACCCAGGTGTCCATCACCCCGGACAAGAAACACGTGTACATCACGGTCAACGTCAACGAAGGCGAGAAGTATCGCGTTCGTGATGTGAAGCTCAGCGGCGACCTGAAAGTGCCTGAAGACCAGGTCAAGTCCCTGCTGCTGGTCCAGAAGGACCAGGTGTTCTCGCGCAAGCTGATGACCACCACTTCCGAATTGATCACCCGTCGCCTGGGTAACGAAGGCTATACCTTCGCCAACGTCAACGGCGTGCCGACCCCACATGATGATGACCACACCGTGGACATCACCTTTGTCGTCGATCCAGGCAAGCGTGCCTACGTCAACCGCATCAACTTCCGTGGCAACACCAAGTCCGAGGACGAAGTGCTGCGTCGCGAAATGCGCCAGATGGAAGGTGGCTGGGCTTCGACCTACCTGATCGACCAGTCCAAGACCCGTCTTGAGCGCCTGGGCTTCTTCAAGGAAGTGAACGTCGAGACCCCGGCCGTACCGGGTGTGGATGACCAGGTCGACGTGAACTACGCCGTCGAAGAGCAGGCATCCGGCTCGATCACCGCCAGTGTCGGCTTTGCACAGAGTGCTGGCCTGATCCTCGGTGGCTCGATCACCCAGAACAACTTCCTGGGTACCGGTAACAAGGTTTCCATTGGCCTGACTCGCAGTGAATACCAGAGCCGCTACAACTTCGGTTATGTGGACCCCTACTGGACTGCTGACGGTGTGAGCCTGGGCTACAACGCCTTCTACCGCACCACCGACTACAAAGACCTCGACGTCGACGTTGCAAGCTATGCGATCGACAGCCTGGGTGCCGGTGTCAACGTGGGCTACCCGATCAGTGAGACCTCGCGTCTGACCTTCGGCCTGACCGCGCAGCAGGATGAGATCAAGACCGGTGTCTACACCGTGGACGAGATCTTCGACTTCACCCGCCGCGAAGGTGACAAGTTCCTCAACTTCAAGGCCTCGGCCGGTTGGTCCGAGTCCACCCTGAACAAAGGCGTGCTGGCCACCCGTGGTCACTCCCAGAGCTTGACCCTGGAAGCCACCACCCCAGGTAGCGACCTGTCGTTCTTCAAACTCGACTACCGTGGTCAGTTGTTCACGCCGTTGAGCGATAACTACACCATGCGCCTGCACACGGAATTGGGCTATGGTGATGGCTACGGCTCGACCGATGGCCTGCCGTTCTACGAGAACTACTACGCCGGTGGCTTCAACTCCGTACGTGGCTTCAAGGACAGCACCCTGGGTCCTCGTGGTACGCCGAGCCGTGGTGTTGCCGAAACCGGTAACGTCGGCACTGTGCGTGACTCGGACAATGACCCGCTGCCGTTCGGTGGTAACGTGTTGATTCAAGGTGGTGCGGAAATTCTCTTCCCGCTGCCGTTCGTCAAGGACCAGCGCTCCCTGCGGACCTCGGTCTTCTGGGATGTGGGTAACGTATTCGACTCCAAGTGCGAGCAGATCCGTAACCCGAGTGGCTTGAAGTCCAACACCCAGTGCAACGACGTCAGCCTGAGCAATCTGGCCAGCTCCGTGGGTGTAGGTGTGACCTGGATTACTGCCCTGGGTCCATTGAGCTTCGCCTTGGCGATGCCAATCAAGAAACCGGATAACGCTGAAACCCAGATTTTCCAATTTTCCCTCGGCCAGACGTTCTAAGCGTCCGACCCAAGATAACGACAACGGATTCTGTAGGAGTGCATCGTGCGTAAGTTGACTCAATTGGTTCTTCTGGCAACCGTGCTGGTCGCAACCCCGGCGTTTGCCGAAATGAAAATCGCCGTCCTGAACTATCAGATGGCCCTGCTGGAATCCGATGCGGCCAAGAAGTACGCCGTGGATGCCGAGAAAAAATTCGGTCCGCAACTGACCAAACTCAAGACCCTGGAAAGCAGTGCCAAGGGCATCCAGGATCGCCTGGTCGCCGGTGGTGACAAAATGCAGCAAGGCGAGCGCGAGCGTCTGGAGCTTGAGTTCAAGCAAAAGGCCCGTGACTATCAGTTCCAGTCCAAGGAACTGAACGAGGCCAAGGCTGTTGCTGACCGTGAAATGCTCAAGCAACTGAAGCCAAAACTCGACAGCGCTGTGGAAGAAGTCATCAAGAAAGGTGCCTTTGACCTGGTCTTCGAGCGTGGCGCCGTGATCGACGTCAAGCCTCAATACGACATCACCCGCCAGGTGATCGAGCGCATGAACCAGCTGAAGTAAGCCATGACCGCGACTATCAAACTCGGCGAGTTGGCCGAGTTCCTGGGGGCCACCTTGCGTGGCTCCAAGGAGAAGGAAATCACTGGGCTAGCCACCTTGCAGGAGGCTGGCCCAGCTCAGTTGAGCTTCCTTGCAAATCCCCAATACCGTAAATACCTGGGCGACAGCCAGGCTGCAGCAGTATTGCTGAAGGCCGCTGACGCCGAGACGTTTGCCGGGGATGCGCTGGTGGTGCCCGACCCTTACGCTGCTTACGCGCGGGTTTCCCACCTGTTCGACCCCAAGCCCAAGGCCGCCCCAGGCATTCATCCGTCTGCGGTGATTGCCGACGACGCACAGGTTGATCCTGCGGCGAGCATTGGTGCATTCGCGGTGATCGAGAGCGGTGCGCGCATTGGTGCAGGCGTGACGGTTGGTGCCCATTGCTTTATCGGTGCCCGCAGCGAAATCGCCGCAGGTGGCTGGCTCGCACCACGCGTGACCCTGTACCACGATGTGCGTATCGGGCAGCGGGTGGTGATTCAGTCGGGTGCCGTGATCGGTGGCGAGGGCTTCGGCTTCGCCAACGAGAAAGGCATCTGGCAGAAGATTGCCCAGGTCGGCGGTGTGCTGATCGGTGATGATGTAGAGATTGGCGTCAACACTGCCGTTGATCGCGGGGCCCTGGCCGATACCGTGATTGGCAATGGTGTGAAGCTCGACAATCAGATCCAGATCGCCCACAACGTGCAGATTGGCGATCACACGGCCATGGCGGCGTGCGTTGGCATCTCCGGCAGCACCAAGATCGGCAAGCATTGCATGCTGGCCGGCGGTGTCGGTTTGGTGGGCCATATTGAAGTCTGCGACAACGTATTCATTACCGGCATGACCATGGTGACCCATTCGATTACCGAGCCTGGGGCCTATTCTTCCGGTACGGCGATGCAACCCGCGGCTGAGTGGCGCAAGAGCGCGGCCCGTTTAAGGCAGCTCGACGACATGGCGCGGCGCCTGAAACATCTGGAAAAGCGTGTTGGGGACGTGACCCCTGGCAGTAATGTTTCATCAGATGGCTGATACCATTTCCATATCAAGTGTGCACAGCAGCTAGACTGCCTTCTTGATTTGCTAGAGGGGCGTGCCTTAGTCCGCGCGCCCCCAATCTTTATTACAGGCTTCCCCCCGAAATGATGGACATCAACGAGATTCGCGAATACCTGCCTCACCGTTACCCGTTCCTGCTGGTGGACCGTGTAGTGGAGCTGAATGTTGAGGAAAAGCGCATTCGTGCCTACAAGAATGTCAGCATCAATGAACCATTTTTCAATGGTCACTTCCCCGCGCATCCAATCATGCCGGGCGTATTGATCATCGAGGCGATGGCGCAGGCCGCTGGCATCCTGGGTTTTAAAATGCTCGACCTGAAGCCTGCCGATGGCACGCTTTACTATTTCGTGGGCTCCGACAAGCTGCGTTTCCGCAACCCGGTCACCCCAGGCGACCAGTTGATCCTGGAAGCCAAGTTCGTGAGCTGCAAGCGCCAGATCTGGAAATTCGAATGCCAGGCCTCCGTTGACGGCAAGCCTGTGTGCTCCGCCGAAATCATCTGTGCGGAACGCAAACTATGAGTTTGATTGACCCTCGCGCAATCATCGATCCGACGGCCGTGCTGGCCGCCGACGTTGAGGTCGGCCCTTGGTCGATCATCGGCGCAGGTGTGGAAATCGGCGAGGGGACAGTCATCGGGCCACACGTGATCCTCAAGGGTCCGACCCGCATTGGCAAACACAACCGCATCTACCAGTTTTCCTCGGTAGGCGAAGACACGCCGGACATGAAGTACAAGGGTGAAGAAACCCGCCTGGTAATCGGTGATCACAACATCATTCGTGAAGGCGTGACCATTCATCGTGGCACTGTGCAGGACCGGGCAGAAACCACCCTGGGCGATCACAACCTGGTGATGGCCTACGCGCACATCGGCCACGACAGCGTGATTGGCAACCACTGCATCCTGGTCAATAACACCGCGCTGGCCGGCCATGTACATGTTGACGACTGGGCGATCCTGTCCGGTTTCACCCTGGTGCATCAGTACTGCCATATCGGCGCTCACAGCTTTTCCGGCATGGGTACTGCTATTGGCAAGGATGTCCCGGCGTTCGTCACGGTATTTGGCAACCCAGCCGAAGCCCGCAGCATGAACTTCGAAGGCATGCGCCGACGTGGTTTCAGCGAAGAAGCGATCCACGCCCTGCGTCGCGCCTACAAGGTGGTCTATCGCCAGGGGCTGACGGTTGACCAGGCCCTGGGCGAGTTGGCCGAGCCGGCGGCGCTGTTTCCCGAAGTTGCCATATTCCGTGATTCGATCCAGGCATCGACTCGCGGCATCACCCGCTGATCATGGCCACGCTGCGTATTGCATTGGTGGCCGGAGAAGCTTCCGGCGATATCCTGGGCGCGGGCCTGATGCGCGCTATCAAGGCGCAGCATCCGGCGGTGGAATTCATCGGGGTCGGTGGCCCATTGATGCAGGCTGAAGGCCTGACTTCCTACTTTCCCATGGAGCGGTTGTCGGTCATGGGGCTGGTGGAAGTATTGGGGCGCCTGCGCGAGCTACTGGCTCGGCGCAAACTGCTGATCCAGACCCTGATTGCAGAAAAACCGGACGTCTTTATCGGTATCGACGCCCCGGACTTCACCCTCAATATCGAACTCAAACTGCGTCAGGCCGGAATCAAGACCGTCCATTACGTCAGCCCCTCCGTGTGGGCATGGCGGCAGAAGCGTGTCTTGAAAATCCGCGAAGGCTGCGACCTGATGCTGACCCTGTTGCCTTTCGAGGCGCGATTCTACGAAGAGCAGGGCGTGCCGGTAAGGTTTGTCGGCCATACCCTGGCCGATACCATCCCGCTGCAGGCTGACCGTGCCGCCGCCCGCGCCGAATTGGGGCTGCCCGACGGGCCGTTGGTGGCGTTGATGCCTGGCAGTCGTGGCGGTGAAGTCGGGCGCCTGGGCGCATTGTTTTTCGATGCGGCCGAGCGCCTGCTGGCCTTGAAACCGGGTGTGCGGTTTGTGCTGCCGTGCGCCAGCCCGCAGCGGCGCGCACAGATCGAAGCCTTGCTGGTGGGGCGCGACCTGCCGTTGACGCTGCTCGACGGCGGTTCGCACCTGGCCCTGGCCGCGTGTGATGCGGTGTTGATCGCTTCCGGTACGGCCACGCTGGAAGCGTTGCTCTACAAGCGCCCAATGGTCGTTGCCTATCGATTGGCACCGCTGACCTACTGGATTCTCAAGCGCATGGTCAAAAGTCCCTACATCTCCTTGCCCAACTTGCTTGCCCAGCGTTTGTTGGTACCGGAGTTGCTGCAGGACGCTGCGACGCCCGAAGCATTGGCCCAGACCATTGCGCCGTTGATCGACGGCGGCGAAGAGCAGACCCGTGGGTTTGACGAAATTCACCGTACCTTGCGCCGTGATGCGTCGAACCAGGCAGCAGATGCTGTATTGACGTTGATCGGCCGCCAGCAGGAAACCCTATGAAGACGCAAATGGGCCTGGATTTCAGCCTGGTCGCTCAAACACACGAATTGGTCGCCGGTGTCGATGAAGTAGGGCGCGGCCCGCTGTGTGGCGCGGTGGTGACTGCGGCGGTGATTCTTGACCCGAGTCGCCCGATTCTCGGCCTCAACGATTCGAAGAAGCTCACCGAAGCCCGTCGTGAAAAGCTTTTTGACGAAATTTGCGAAAAGGCCCTTAGTTGGCATATCGCTAGGGCTGAGGTCGAGGAAATCGACGAGCTGAATATTCTCCATGCCACGATGCTGGCCATGCAACGCGCCGTCGAGGGCCTGCACATCACCCCGAAGCTGGCGATGATCGACGGTAATCGCTGCCCGAAGTTGGCGATGCCCGCCGAAGCAGTGGTCAAGGGTGATAGCAAGGTTCCGGCGATTGCCGCTGCATCGATCCTGGCCAAGGTCAGTCGCGACCGTGAAATGGCGGCGTTCGAGTTGATCTATCCGGGCTATGGCATTGGTGGCCACAAAGGCTACCCGACGCCCGTTCATCTGGAAGCCCTGGCGCGATTGGGCCCGACACCGATCCACCGCCGCTCGTTTGCCCCGGTCCGCCAGGCTTACGAGGTGCGCGAAAGCCTGGTCGAGATTTAGGCGCAGGCTGATGTTTTACTCAAGGCCCGGTACAATCCGGGCCTTGTTGTTTTCACACGTATCTAGACAGGATCACTATGCCGGCTTCATTCGTTCACCTGCGCCTGCACACTGAATACTCCCTGGTCGACGGCCTGGTACGGATCAAACCGCTGGTCAAAACCCTGGTGGGCATGAATATGCCTGCCGTTGCGGTCACTGACCAGAACAACATGTGTTCCCTGGTCAAGTTCTACAAGAATGCCATGGGCGCCGGGATCAAGCCGATCTGCGGCGCCGACTTGTGGCTGTCCAACAAAGATCCGGACAACGCCCTGAGCCGTATCAGCCTGTTGGCGATGAATGGCGTGGGCTATCGCAACCTGACTGAACTGATTTCCCGTGGTTTCATCGACGGCCAGCGCAATGGCTCGATCATCATCGAGCGCGAATGGGTCGCCGAGGCCAGCGAAGGCCTGATCATGCTATCGGCGGCTAAAGAGGGCGAGATCGGGATCGCCCTGCTCGGCGGTAATCCGCACGAGGCACAAGTGCTGGCGAGCGAATGGATGCAGGTCTTCCCTGGTCGCTTCTATCTGGAAGTGCAGCGTACCAACCGCCCCAACGACGAAGAGCACTTGCATGCCGCCGTGGCCCTGGCCGAAAAGCTGGGTGCACCGCTGGTGGCTACCAACGATGTGCGCTTTATCAAGAAGGAAGACTTCGAGGCCCACGAAACCCGCGTGTGCATCGGTGAAGGGCGGGCGCTGGACGATCCGCGTCGCTCGAAAAACTACAGCGAAGAGCAATACCTCAAGAGTGCCGAGGAAATGGCCGAGCTGTTCAGTGACCTGCCCGAGGCGCTGGAAAACTCCGTCGAAATTGCCAAGCGCTGCAACATTGAAGTGAAGCTGGGCAAGCACTTCCTGCCCAACTTCCCGATTCCCGATGGCATGACCATCGATGAGTATTTCCGCAAGGTGTCCTTTGATGGTCTGGAGGAGCGTCTATCCGTTCTGCTGCCCAAAGACACGACTGAGGATTACGAAGCCAAGCGCCAGGTGTATGTCGACCGGCTGAATTTCGAGCTGGATATCATCATCCAGATGGGGTTCCCGGGTTACTTCCTGATCGTAATGGACTTTATCCAGTGGGCCAAAAGCAACGGCGTGCCGGTGGGGCCTGGCCGGGGGTCGGGTGCCGGGTCGCTGGTGGCCTATGTGCAGAAGATCACCGACCTCGATCCGTTGGAATATGACCTGCTGTTCGAACGGTTCCTGAACCCGGAACGGGTATCGATGCCCGACTTCGACGTCGACTTCTGCATGGATGGTCGCGACCGGGTTATCGAATATGTGGCCGAAAAATACGGTCGCAACGCGGTAAGCCAGATCATTACCTTCGGTTCCATGGCCGCCAAGGCGGTAATCCGCGACGTGGCGCGGGTGCAGGGCAAGTCCTACGGCCTGGCGGATCGTCTGTCGAAGATGATTCCTTTCGAAGTCGGCATGACCCTGGAAAAGGCCTACGAACAGGAAGAAATCCTGCGTGACTTCATCAAGGTCGATGAAGAAGCCGCCGAAATCTGGGACATGGCCCGCAAGCTTGAAGGCGTGGTGCGTAACGTCGGCAAGCACGCCGGTGGTGTGGTAATCGCGCCGACCAAACTCACAGACTTTTCGCCGATCTATTGCGACGAAGAAGGCGGTGGCCTGGTAACCCAGTTCGACAAGGATGACGTGGAGGCCGCCGGCCTGGTGAAGTTCGACTTCCTCGGCCTGCGAACCCTGACGATCATCGACTGGGCGCTCAAGACCATCAACCGCGAGCGGGCCAAGGTCGATGAGGCACCGCTGGATATCGCCTTTATCCCGCTGGACGACAAGCCGACCTACGCCCTGCTGCAAAAGGCCGAGACCACCGCGGTGTTCCAGCTTGAGTCCCGCGGCATGAAGGAGCTGATCAAAAAGCTCAAGCCCGACTGCCTGGAAGACTTGATCGCACTGGTGGCCCTGTTCCGTCCGGGCCCGCTGCAATCGGGCATGGTTGACGACTTTATCAACCGTAAGCACGGGCGCGCCGAACTAGCCTACCCGCACTCCGATTACCAGTACGAGGGCCTCAAGCCAGTACTGGCACCGACCTACGGCATCATCCTGTATCAGGAACAGGTGATGCAGATCGCCCAGGTCATGGCCGGCTACACCCTCGGTGGTGCAGACATGCTGCGTCGCGCCATGGGTAAGAAAAAGCCCGAGGAAATGGCCAAGCAGCGCGGCGGTTTCATTGAAGGTTGCGCCACCAACAATATCGACGCTGACCTTGCCGGTAACATCTTTGACCTGGTGGAAAAATTCGCCGGTTATGGCTTCAACAAATCCCACTCCGCCGCCTACGGCCTGGTGTCATACCAGACTGCCTGGCTGAAAGCCCACTACCCGGCGCCGTTCATGGCGGCGGTGCTTTCAGCGGATATGCACAACACCGACAAGGTCGTGACCCTGATCGAAGAAGTGCGGACCATGAAGCTGCGTCTCGACGCGCCGGACGTGAACGCCTCGGAGTTCAAGTTCACCGTGAACGACGAAGGCCGCATCATCTACGGCCTGGGCGCGATCAAAGGCGTGGGCGAGGGCCCGGTCGAGGCGATCACCGAGGCGCGCCAGGACGGTCCTTTCAAGGATCTGTTCGACTTCTGCGCTCGGGTCGACCTCAAGCGCATCAACAAACGTACCCTCGATGGCCTGATCCGCAGCGGTGCACTTGACCGCCTCGGGCCGTATTTCCATGACGAGCCGAAGGCCTACCAGGCCAATATCGACCGTAATCGCGCGGTACTGCTGACCGCCATGGAAGAAGCGATCAAGGCTGCCGAACAAACTGCCCGGACCCACGACAGTGGGCATGCCGACCTGTTTGGCGGGCTGTTCGTCGAAGAAGACGCCGATGTGTATGCCAACCACCGCAAGGCCAAGGAGCTGACCCTCAAGGAGCGGCTCAAGGGTGAAAAAGACACCCTGGGCCTGTACCTCACCGGTCACCCGATTGATGAATATGAAGGCGAGATCCGCCGATTTGCCCGCCAGCGCATCATCGACCTGAAGCCGGCGCGCGATACCCAGACTGTCGCCGGGATGATCATTGCCTTGCGAGTGATGAAGAACAAAAAGGGCGACAAGATGGGGTTCATCACCCTCGACGATCGCTCCGGGCGTATCGAAGCGTCGCTGTTTGCCGACGCCTTCCACTCCGCGCAGTCGCTGTTGCAGACCGACGCGATGGTGGTGGTGGAAGGGGAGGTCAGCAACGATGACTTCTCCGGCGGCCTGCGCCTGCGGATCAAGCGGGTGATGAGCATGGAAGATGCCCGTACCAACCTGGCCGAAAGCCTGCGCCTGAAGGTCAAGACCGAGGCGCTCAAGGGCGATCAGCTACGCTGGCTGGGGGATCTGCTCAAGCGTCACCGTGGCGCGTGCCCGGTGACCATGGAGTACACCGGCAACGACGCCAAGGCGATGTTGCAGTTCGGCGAGACGTGGCGAATTGACCCGGCTGATGGCTTGATTCAAGCATTGCGTGACCAGTTCGGGCGTGACAACGTCTTCCTCCAATACCGTTGACGGTCAGGGCTGCCCTTGTACCCCTGACCTCGACTCAACATTTAATCTCGACCTTGACGCGCCTCTCCCTTAAGGTAGGGCGCGAATAGACAACCGGCTGGCCAGGCACTCCCTGGCCGTCGACCCAAGACGGACGCTTATGAACCCGAATTTTCTTGATTTCGAACAGCCGATCGCTGACCTGCAAGCCAAGATCGAAGAGCTGCGCCTGGTCGGCAATGACAATTCGCTGAATATCGGCGATGAAATCTCCCGCCTGCAAGACAAGAGCAAGACGCTCACCGAAGACATCTTCGGCAAGCTGACCAGCTGGCAGATCGCGCGCCTGGCCCGCCACCCACGCCGTCCGTATACCCTGGACTACATCGATCACATCTTCACCGAGTTTGACGAGTTGCACGGCGACCGTCACTTCTCCGATGACGCGGCGATTGTCGGCGGTATTGCCCGCCTCGACGACCAGCCCGTGATGGTGATCGGTCACCAGAAAGGCCGCGAAGTGCGCGAGAAAGTGCGTCGCAACTTCGGTATGCCGCGTCCAGAAGGCTACCGCAAGGCTTGCCGCCTGATGGAGATGGCTGAACGCTTCAAGATGCCGATCCTGACCTTTATCGACACCCCGGGTGCCTACCCAGGTATCGACGCTGAAGAGCGCAACCAGAGCGAAGCGATTGCCTGGAACCTGCGGGTGATGGCGCGCCTGAAAACCCCGATCATCGCGACCGTGATTGGTGAAGGCGGTTCCGGCGGTGCGTTGGCCATTGGCGTCTGCGACCAATTGAACATGCTGCAGTATTCCACCTACGCGGTGATCTCGCCGGAAGGTTGCGCCTCGATCCTGTGGAAAACCGCAGAAAAGGCTCCGGATGCTGCCGAAGCCATGGGTATCACCGCTGATCGCCTCAAAGGCCTGGGCATTGTCGACAAAGTAATCGCCGAGCCCCTGGGCGGCGCCCATCGCGACCCGGCTGCTGCGTCGGCCACCATCCGCGCTGAGCTCTGTGCGCAGCTGGACATGCTCAAGAAGTTCGACAACGAGGCACTGCTGGCCCGTCGTTACGAGCGCCTGATGAGCTACGGTCTCTAAGCCACTGCGTTACCCATGTGGGAGCGGGCTTGCCCGCGATAGCAATGTGTCAGTGCCAGATTGGTTGACTGGTACACCGCTATCGCGGGCAAGCCCGCTCCCACATTTGCTTTGTATATGCTTGGTTAACGTATTCCAGTTTTGTGGCGGTAACGTGCGATGAAACCAACTCTAACCGCCAAACTTCTGCAAACCCTCGCCCCGTGGCGCAACGCCTCGGCCTGGCATATCGCTTTTTCCGGCGGGCTCGACTCTACGGTCCTGCTGCACCTTCTCGCCGATCTGGCAAAACACCAGTCCTTGCCGCCACTGCAGGCGATCCATGTTCACCACGGCCTCCAGGCTGCGGCTGATGCGTGGCCCGCGCATTGTCAGGCGGTCTGTGATGCCGCAGGTGTGTCGCTGCGGATCATGCCTGTGCAAGTGCCGGCAGGTGCAAGCCTCGAGCGTGCGGCCCGTGATGCGCGCTACCAGGCGTTTGCCGAAGCGATCGCTCCAGGGGAATTGCTGCTCACAGGCCAGCATCGTGACGATCAGGCCGAAACCCTGTTGTTCCGCCTGCTGCGGGGCGCCGGGGTGCGGGGCCTCACTGGCATGCCAGTACAGCGTCCCTTGGGCGAAGGCTGGCTGGCGCGGCCGCTGTTGGACGTGTCGCGGGCCGAGCTGGAAACCTATGCTCGCGAACAGCAACTGAGCTGGATCGAAGACCCGTCCAACGGTGACTCACGTTTCTCCCGCAATTATCTGCGTCATCAAGTGTTCCCGCAGCTCACTGCGCGCTGGCCCCAAGCGGTAAATACCCTGGCGCGCACCGCAGGGCATCTGGCGCAGGCCCAAGAGCTGCTTGATGAACTGGCGCAATTGGATGTGCAGGCCGCCCAGTTGCCATCGGCATTTCCCTGGCTGGCGTTGCCCTCGTTGGCGCTTGCGCCGTTGCGTGATCTTTCCGACGCCCGGCAGCGCAATGCCCTGCGTTACTGGCTGGCGCCGCTGACGCCCTTGCCCGACAGCGAGCACTGGGTCGGCTGGAATACCCTGCGTGATGCCAAGGCTGACGCACAGCCAGTGTGGCGTTTGGCCGACGGCCAATTGCACCGTTGCAACGATCGCATCTGGTGGGTGCCTGCCGCTTGGTCGGAATTTTCCGACACTGCGCTAAGCTGGCCACACCCGCAAAACCCACTACAGTTACCTGGCAACGGTCAGCTGTATTTCAGCGCAAATGCCCCTGAAGGCCCTTTGAGCATCGGCTACCGCCAGGGCGGTGAAGTCATGGAAGTGTCAGGTCGTGGGCGGCGTGACCTCAAGCGTTTGCTCAACGAAAGTGCGGTGCCGGGTTTTATCCGTGGCAGATTGCCGCTGCTGTACCAGGGCTCCCGGCTACTGGCCGTGGCCAACCTGGCGAGGGCCTCGACAGGGCAGGGGGATGACTGGCAATTACATTGGGCGCCACCAACCTGCGATCAAGGTTTGAGCTGATAGCGCCTTTCCGGTAGACTACGCTCCCTTCTTGATACAACTTCTGTGGATTCTCCTGAAACACAGTCGTTGCCGATTACCAAGCAGTCTTTGCTGGGCGATTCCAAAAAATGTGTAGCGATCAACGTACCGGTGTTCCATTGCTGGTCTGTCACAACGCGGCGGTTTTTTTGAAAGGTGCACTGTGATTAATGCAGGTGATCGGGGGCTTCGGCCTTCCTTCGCTTTCCCCGGCGGCTCCGACCGCTTTAACGCAGACTTCTAGGGTTTTTCATGACGCGCTACATATTCGTCACGGGCGGTGTTGTTTCTTCATTGGGGAAAGGCATTGCCTCCGCTTCGTTGGCGGCCATCCTGGAGGCGCGGGGACTTAAGGTCACCATGCTCAAGCTGGACCCGTACATCAACGTCGACCCGGGCACCATGAGCCCGTTCCAGCACGGTGAAGTGTTCGTCACCCATGACGGCGCCGAGACCGACCTGGACCTGGGCCACTACGAGCGGTTCATCCGCACGACCATGACCCAGAACAACAACTTCACCACTGGCCGTGTCTACGAGCACGTGCTGCGCAAAGAGCGCCGTGGTGACTACCTGGGTGCAACCATCCAGGTGATCCCGCACATCACCGACGAAATCAAGCGCCGCATCATCAAGGGTGCAGGCGATGCCGACGTGGCGATGGTCGAGATCGGTGGCACCGTGGGTGACATCGAATCCCAGCCGTTCCTCGAAGCCATCCGCCAATTGCGTTTCGAAGTCGGCGCCAAGCGCGCGATGCTGATGCACCTGACGCTGGTGCCGTACATCGCCACTGCCGGCGAAACCAAAACCAAGCCAACCCAGCATTCGGTCAAGGAACTGCGTTCCATCGGCCTGCAGCCGGACGTGCTGGTGTGCCGCTCCGATCACCCGATCGACATTTCCTCGCGTCGCAAGATCGCCCAGTTCACCAACGTTGAAGAACGTGCGGTGATTGCCCTGGAAGACGCCGATACCATCTACAAGATCCCGGGCATTCTGCATTCCCAAGGCCTGGATGATTTTGTGGTCGAGCGTTTCGGTCTGCAATGCGGCGGCGCGGACCTGTCCGAGTGGGAAGCGGTGGTCGACGCCAAGCTCAACCCTGAGCACGAAGTGACCATCGCCATGGTCGGCAAGTACATGGAACTGCTGGACGCGTACAAGTCGCTGATCGAAGCGATGAGCCACGCGGGTATCAGCAACCGGACCAAGGTCAACCTGCGCTACATCGATTCTGAAGATATCGAGAACCAGGGCACCGCCCTGCTCGAAGGTGTTGACGCGATCCTCGTACCAGGCGGTTTCGGCCTGCGTGGCGTGGAAGGCAAGATCACTGCCGTGCAGTACGCTCGCGAGAACAAGGTGCCGTACCTGGGTATCTGCCTGGGCATGCAAGTGGCCGTCATCGAGTTCGCCCGTAACGTGCTGGGCTGGAAAGACGCCAACTCCACCGAGTTCGATCACACCAGCGGCCACCCGGTCGTGGGCCTGATCACCGAGTGGGAAGATGCCACCGGCGCTGTCGAAACCCGCACCGAAACCTCCGACCTGGGCGGCACCATGCGTCTGGGCGCACAGGATTGCCTGCTGGAGTCCGGTTCGCTGGTGCACGACTGCTATGGCAAGGATGTGATTGTCGAGCGTCACCGTCATCGTTATGAGGTGAACAACAACCTGCTGCCGCAGATCAAGGAAGCCGGCCTGAAAATCTCCGGTCGCTCCGGTGACGGCAAGCTGGTTGAAGTGGTCGAAGCCCCGGATCATCCATGGTTCGTCGCTTGCCAGTTCCACCCTGAGTTCACGTCGACCCCGCGCGACGGTCACCCGTTGTTCAGCGGTTTCGTCAAGGCTGCACTGACGCAACATCAGAAGAAGGCGTAAACCTGATGGCCCAGAAGATCATTCGCGTAGGCGACATCGAGATTGCCAACGACAAGCCCATGGTGCTGTTTGGCGGCATGAACGTGCTGGAAAGCCGCGACATGGCGATGCAGGTCTGTGAAGAGTACGTAAAGGTTACCGAGAAACTGGGTATCCCTTATGTATTCAAGGCCAGCTTCGACAAGGCCAACCGTTCGTCCGTGACCTCCTATCGCGGCCCGGGCCTTGAAGAAGGCATGCGGATCTTCCAGGACATCAAGCAAGCCTTCGGCGTGCCGATCATCACCGACGTCCACGAGCCTGAGCAGGCGGCCGTGGTCGCCGAGGTGTGCGACATCATCCAGTTGCCGGCCTTCCTGTCGCGCCAGACCGACCTGGTGGTCGCGATGGCCAAGACCGGCGCTGTGATCAATATCAAGAAAGCCCAGTTCCTCGCGCCCCAGGAAATGAAACACATCCTGAACAAGTGCGTGGAAGCGGGTAACGACCAGTTGATCCTCTGCGAGCGTGGTTCGAGCTTCGGCTACAACAACCTCGTGGTGGACATGCTCGGTTTCGGCATCATGAAACAGTTCGAATACCCGGTATTCTTCGACGTGACCCACGCGCTGCAAATGCCCGGTGGTCGCGCAGATTCTGCCGGTGGGCGACGTGCCCAGGTGCTGGACCTGGCCAAGGCCGGTATCAGCCAGTCCCTGGCTGGCCTGTTCCTGGAAGCCCACCCGGACCCGGACAACGCCAAGTGCGACGGTCCTTGTGCCCTGCGCCTGGACAAGTTGGAGCCATTCCTGGCCCAGCTCAAGCAATTGGACGAACTGGTCAAGAGTTTTCCGACAGTAGAGACCGCGTAACCCGCGTTTCTCCGGTAAACTTTCCGCGCTTTATGCTCAGGTCCCAGGGCCTGGGCCTTGTCGCCTGCAAGCCTGCCCCGTTGTTCCACCCTTGCGGTCGGTCAAAAGATTTCCTTCAGCTGCGTCGTTTTCGTCAACTTTGGAGTGTTTACAACAATGGCAAAAATCGTCGACATCAAAGGTCGTGAAGTTCTCGACTCCCGTGGCAACCCCACCGTCGAAGCCGACGTGCTTCTCGATAACGGTATCATCGGCAGCGCCTGCGCGCCGTCCGGTGCTTCCACCGGTTCGCGCGAAGCGCTGGAACTGCGTGATGGCGACAAGAGCCGTTACCTGGGCAAGGGTGTCCTCAAGGCGGTAGCCAACATCAACGGTCCGATCCGCGACCTGTTGCTGGGCAAGGACCCGCTGGACCAGAAAGCCCTGGACCACGCGATGATCAAGCTCGACGGCACTGAAAACAAAGGCAGCCTCGGCGCCAATGCGATCCTCGCCGTATCCCTGGCGGCTGCCAAGGCCGCTGCACAGGATCAAGACCTGCCGCTGTACGCGCACATTGCCAACCTGAACGGCACTCCGGGCGTGTACTCCATGCCGG
This sequence comes from Pseudomonas sp. DTU12.1, assembly GCF_009873475.1. NCBI lineage: Bacteria > Pseudomonadati > Pseudomonadota > Gammaproteobacteria > Pseudomonadales > Pseudomonadaceae > Pseudomonas > Pseudomonas sp. DTU12.1. The sequence goes on from NZ_CP045254.1 coordinate 1,544,910, forward strand.
TGCCGATGATGAACATCATCAACGGTGGCGAACACGCGGACAACAACGTCGATATCCAGGAATTCATGGTGCAGCCAGTCGGCGCCAAGACCTTCTCCGAAGGCCTGCGCATGGGCACCGAGATCTTCCATCACCTCAAAGCTGTGCTGAAGGCCCGTGGCCTGAGCACTGCTGTGGGCGACGAAGGTGGTTTCGCACCGAACCTGGCGTCCAACGAAGATGCACTGAAAGTGATCTCCGAAGCGGTGGCCAACGCTGGCTACAAGCTGGGCACCGACGTGACCCTGGCCCTGGACTGCGCGGCCAGCGAGTTTTATGAAGATGGCAAGTACAACCTGTCTGGCGAAGGCCAGGTGTTCAACTCCGAAGGTTTCGCTGAATACCTGAAGGGCCTGACCCAACGCTACCCGATCATTTCGATCGAAGACGGCTTGGACGAGTCCGACTGGGACGGTTGGAAAATCCTCACCGACAAGATCGGCGAGAAGATCCAGCTGGTTGGCGACGACCTGTTCGTGACCAACACCAAGATCCTGAAAGAAGGCATCGACAAGAAGATCGCCAACTCGATCCTGATCAAGTTCAACCAGATCGGCACCCTGACCGAAACCCTGGAAGCTATCCAGATGGCCAAGGCCGCGGGCTACACCGCCGTGATCTCGCACCGCTCCGGCGAAACCGAAGACTCGACCATTGCCGACCTGGCCGTGGGTACCTCGGCGGGCCAGATCAAAACCGGTTCCCTGTGCCGTTCCGACCGCGTTTCCAAGTACAACCAACTGCTGCGTATCGAAGAGCAATTGGGCGGTAAAGCCAAATACAACGGTCGCGGTGAGTTTCGCGGCTGAGTAGTTGATGGTAAAAAGACAACGGATTGTGTCGGAAAACTCGCTGAAGAGTGAATTTGCGCACTAATCTGATGCCTATCAAGCACAAGCCTGGTTCTTCCAGGCTTCGTGCTATCAGTTGCTTCAAAAGTTTTGCATGGCTGTCTTTTTTCACTGGATACCCGATATTCGATGCGCAGTCCCAATTGGTTGTTCCTCGTCTTGCTCTTGCTGCTGGCTGGCCTGCAGTACCGCCTTTGGGTGGGCAATGGCAGCCTGGCGCAGGTAACCGACCTGACCCAGCAAATTGCCGCGCAGCACGCCGAGAACGAGGTGTTGCTGGAGCGCAACCGTGTACTCGATGCCGAAGTGCTTGAGTTGAAAAAAGGCATGGAGACCGTCGAAGAGCGGGCTCGTCATGAATTGGGCATGGTCAAGGAGGGCGAAACCCTCTACCAGTTGGCCCAATGAGTTCCTGTTTGCCGGCCTTCTGGGCCGTGATTCCTGCCGCGGGCGTCGGTGCCCGTATGGCCGCAGACCGTCCCAAGCAGTATCTGCAGTTGGGCGGGCGCACTATTCTTGAACACAGCCTGGGCTGTTTCCTCGACCATCCGAGCCTCAAGGGGCTGGTGGTCAGTCTGGCTGTGGATGATCCTTATTGGCCAAGCCTGGCGTGTGCTGGCGACCCGCGCATCCAGCGCGCGGACGGTGGTTCGCAGCGTTCAGGCTCGGTACTCAATGCGTTGCTGCAACTCAATGCCTTGGGCGCCAGCGATGACGACTGGGTGCTGGTGCACGATGCCGCACGGCCGAACCTGAGCCGCGAGGACCTCGACACGTTGTTGGCGGAGCTGGCGCACGACCCTGTAGGCGGCTTGCTGGCTGTGCCGGCCCGCGACACCCTCAAGCGTGTCGACAAGCACGGGCGGGTCGTGGAAACCATTGACCGCAGCCTGATCTGGCAAGCCTACACGCCGCAAATGTTTCGCCTGGGTGCGCTGCATCGTGCCTTGGCCGATAGCCTGGTGGCCGACGCAGTTATCACCGACGAAGCCTCGGCCATGGAATGGTCCGGCCAGGCGCCGCGTCTGGTGGAAGGGCGCGCGGACAATATCAAGGTGACCCGGCCAGAGGACCTGGAGTGGCTCAGGTTGCGATGGGCCAATCGTAGCTAATCAGTTACACCGAGTTGACTCTATCGCAGGCAAGCCAGCTCCCACACTTGACCGCATTCCAGCAGGTATATGCGGCCAAGTGTGGGAGCTGGCTTGCCTGCGATGAGCATAGGTATCTACACAACTTTGCCGCAACGCCTAAATCCAGGCAGATAGCGCAGTTGTGGCGAGCGGGCTTGCCCCGCGCTGGGCTGCGAAGCAGCCCCAGTAAGCCGTATGCGGTGTATCAGATACTCCGTAGCGGCTGGTTTTAGGGCTGCTTCGCAGCCCAGCGCGGGGCAAGCCCGCTCGCCACGGGGGAGTTCGTCAGTTTCTGAAAGTTGTGTAGATACCTATGCTGCGATGAGGCCGGGTTTGACACTCCAGATCACCCGCCATACTCCGGCCGCCCAGCCAGCCCTTCCTTCAGGTAATCCACCAACTTGCGCACCTTCGGCGACAAATGCCGCTGCTGCGGATACAGCGCCCACACTGCGGTATTCGGCGGTTGATGGGCCTCAAGCAGTGAAACCAGCGCCCCGCTGTGCAAGTGCTCCAGCACGTAATAATCCGGCAACTGACACAACCCCACCCCCTGCAACGCCGCATCCAGCACTGCCTGCCCACTGTTGCAGCGCCAGTTTCCCTGCACCCTTTGGGAGAATTCGCGTCCATCCTGGGCCAATTGCCAAATATCCGAGCTGCCGATCAGGCAGTTATGCCGGCTCAGTTCCGACAAGCTATGTGGGCGTCCATACCTTTCCAGGTACGACGGCGACGCGCACAGATACATGCGCCGGGGTGCCAGGCGGCTGGCGACCATTCGCGAGTCCTGCAGGCGCCCCAGGCGAATCGCCAGGTCCAGGCCTTCATGCACCAGGTCGAGCGGGCGGTTGCTCAGTTCGATATCCACCCGCAATTGCGGATACAGCCCCATGAAGCGTGTAACCAGTGGCACGATAAAACGTTCGCCATAGGCCACCGCGCAGGTCATGCGCAACATGCCCTTGGGCTCGCTGGTCAGGTCGCCCACGGCGCGCAAGGCTTCTTCGCGCCCGTCTTGCAGGCGCTGGCAATGCTGGAGGAAGGTCTGGCCGGCCTCGGTCAGCGTCACCCGCCGGGTACTGCGATAGAGCAAGCGGGTTTGCAGGCGCTCCTCCAGGCGTGCCACCTGGCGGCTGATATGGGACGAGGACACGCCAAGGCGCTCGGCGGCGGCGGTGAACTGGCTGCATTCGGCCACGGCGACGAATTCATCGATGCCTTCCCAGCGGTTCTCCAGCATGCAGATTGTCCCTGTATGGCAATAATGTTTTGCTTTTGCCTGGATTATTAATCAGTGGGCCATGTTTTACACTGCCCGTCTCACTTTTCAAGCCCCTGGAGAAACCCGGATGATCAAGTCACGCGCCGCTGTCGCCTTTGAAGCCAAGAAACCGCTGGAGATCGTGGAAGTGGATGTGGCCATGCCCAAGGCTGGCGAAGTCCTGCTGCGTGTGGTCGCTTCCGGGGTTTGCCATACCGATGCCTACACCCTGTCGGGCGCCGATCCTGAAGGTATTTTCCCGTCGATCCTGGGCCACGAAGGCGGCGCAGTGGTCGAAGCCATTGGCGAGGGTGTGACCTCGGTAGCGGTGGGCGACCACGTGATCCCGCTGTACACCCCGGAATGTGGCAAGTGCAAATTCTGCCTGTCGGGCAAGACCAACCTGTGCCAGGCCATCCGCGCAACCCAGGGCAAAGGTCTGATGCCGGACGGCACCACGCGTTTTTCCTACAAGGGTCAGCCGATTTTCCACTACATGGGGACTTCGACCTTTTCCGAGTACACCGTGCTGCCGGAAATCTCCGTGGCCAAGATTCCTAAAGAAGCCCCGCTGGAAAAAGTCTGCCTGCTGGGTTGTGGCGTCACCACCGGCATCGGTGCGGTGATCAATACCGCCAAGGTCAAGCCAGGCGATACCGTCGCCATCTTCGGCCTGGGCGGGATTGGCTTGTCGGCTGTGATCGGCGCGGTGAAAGCCAAGGCCGGTCGTATCATCGCCATCGATATCAACCCGGCCAAGTTCGAGATTGCCAAGCAACTGGGCGCCACCGATTGCATCAACCCGAAAGACTACGACCGCCCGATTCAGGATGTGATTGTCGATTTGACCGACGGCGGCGTGGACTTTTCCTTCGAGTGCATTGGCAATGTGCAACTGATGCGCGCAGCGCTTGAGTGCTGCCACAAAGGCTGGGGCGAGTCGGTGATCATCGGTGTCGCCGGTGCCGGTCAGGAAATTGCCACCCGTCCGTTCCAACTGGTGACCGGCCGCGTCTGGCGCGGTTCGGCATTCGGTGGCGTGCGTGGCCGCAGCGAGTTGCCAAGCTACGTGGAAATGGCCCAGACCGGCGAAATCCCCCTGGATACCTTCATCACCCACACCATGGGCCTGGAAGATATCAACAAGGCTTTCGACCTGATGCATGAAGGCAAGAGCATTCGCACCGTCATCCATTTCTGAGGTCGGCCATGAGTCTGGAAAACCTGTCATGCCAGAAGAGCTTCGGCGGCTGGCACAAGCGTTACAAGCATCATTCCGAGGTGCTGGACTGCGACATGACCTTCGCCGTCTACCTGCCGCCCCAGGCGGAGCAGGGCGGCAAGCTGCCGGTGTTGTACTGGCTGTCGGGGCTGACCTGTACCGATGAAAACTTCATGCAGAAGGCTGGCGCGCATCGTGTGGCGGCCGAGCTGGGAATGATCATCGTCGCGCCGGATACCAGCCCTCGTGGGCCGGGTGTACCGGGTGATCCGGACAACGCCTGGGACTTTGGCCTAGGGGCCGGGTTCTACCTGAATGCCACGCAGGAACCTTGGAGCAAGCATTATCGGATGCACGACTATGTCGTGCAGGAATTGCCGGCGTTGGTTGAAGCGCATTTCCCGGCTTGCGACAAGCGCGGCATCAGTGGCCACTCCATGGGCGGGCACGGTGCGTTGGTGTGTGCCTTGCGCAACCCGGGGCGCTATCAGTCGGTGTCGGCCTTTTCGCCCATCAATAATCCGATGGATTGCCCTTGGGGCCAAAAAGCCTTTTCTCGCTACCTGGGGGAAGAGCGCTCCAAGTGGCGCGAATGGGACGCCTGCGTGCTGATCAGCGAAGCCTCGCAAAAGCTGCCATTGCTGGTGGATCAGGGCGATCGCGACGACTTCCTGGCCACCCAACTCAAGCCCGAGGCCTTGTTGCAGGCTGCCAAGGCGGCGGGCCATCCGCTGGAGCTGCGCCTGCAACCGGGCTATGACCACAGCTACTTCTTTATCGCCAGCTTCATCGAGGACCACTTGCGTCATCATGGACGTGCTTTGCTCGGTTAATGTCCGGCAAAAGTAGGTAGAATCACGCCCTGAATTAAATCGGGGCGTTTTTTTATGCGTATTGGCCACGGCTATGATGTGCACCGTTTCGCCGAAGGCGACTTCATCACCCTGGGCGGCGTGCGCATTGCGCACCACCATGGGTTGCTGGCTCATTCCGACGGCGACGTTGTGCTGCATGCCTTGAGCGATGCCTTGCTCGGCGCAGCGGCGTTGGGGGATATCGGCAAACACTTTCCGGACACCGACCCCACTTTCAAGGGCGCGGACAGCCGCGTGCTGCTGCGGCATGTGGTCGGCCTGATCCATGCCAAAGGCTGGAAGGTCGGCAATGTCGATAACACCATCGTTGCCCAGGCGCCAAAGATGGCGCCGCATATCGAATCGATGCGCGCCGTGATTGCCGCCGACCTGCAAATAGAACTGGATCAAGTCAACGTGAAAGCCACCACTACCGAAAAGCTCGGGTTTACGGGTCGTGAAGAGGGCATCGCGGTGCACTCCGTCGCCTTGTTGTTGCGCGCATGAACGACCTGCAATTGTTGGGCCCTAGGGCCTATGGCGAGGCACTGGGCAGTGCGGTGCTCAAGGCCACGGCCGAAGATTTTCAAGTGGATGAAGTGCTGGATATCCCGCTGACTGGCGAGGGTGAGCACCTGTGGTTGTGGGTCGAAAAGCGCGGGCTGAACACTGAAGAGGCTGCGCGGCGCATTGCCAAGGCGGCCGGTGTGCCGTTGCGCACTGTCAGCTATGCCGGCCTCAAGGATCGCCAGGCGCTGACGCGCCAGTGGTTCAGCGTGCAGTTACCGGGCAAGGCCGATCCCGACTTGAGCGCGGCGCAAAACGACACCCTGAAGATTCTCAAGACCGCTCGCCACAAACGCAAGTTGCAGCGTGGTGCACATTCGGCCAACGGTTTTACCCTGCGCCTGACCCAACTGGCGGGCGACCAGGCTGCTATCGATGCGCGCCTGCAATTGATCGCCAAGCACGGGATTCCCAATTATTTCGGCTCCCAGCGCTTTGGCCACAACGGCGGCAATGTCGTCGATGCCCGCGACTGGGCGGCCCGCAAGGCGCTGCCGGAGCAGCGCAATGTGCGTTCGCGCCTGCTGTCGACGGCGCGCAGTTTTGTGTTCAATAAAGTGTTGGCGGCACGGGTTGCCGATGGTTCGTGGCAGCGGGCCCAGGTCGGTGACCTGCTGGCATTCACCGATAGCCGCAGCTTTTTCCCGGCGGGGGAGGCGGAGTGCTGCGATCCACGCCTGGCGATCCTCGACCTGCATCCCACCGGCCCGCAATGGGGTGAAGGCGATTCGCCCGCCACTGGCGCCACCCATGCACTGGAACAAGCGGTTGCTGCGAGCGAGGCGGACCTGTGCGATTGGCTGGCCAAAGCCGGCATGAGCCAGGAACGTCGCATTCTGCGACTGCCCATTGGCGGGTTGACGTGGCATTATCCCGAGACTGACATTCTGCAATTGGAATTCGTCCTGCCGGCCGGATGCTTCGCCACTGTCTTGGTGCGCGAGCTTGTTGATCTGGTGCCGGTGGGGCAGACGGACAGCCCATGCGTATTCTGATATCTAACGACGACGGGGTCACCGCACCCGGCCTTGCCGCGCTTCATGCTGCGCTGGCGGATTACGCCGAGTGCGTGGTGGTTGCCCCCGACCAGGACAAAAGCGGCGCCAGCAGTTCGCTGACGCTCGACCGTCCCTTGCACCCGCAGACGCTGGCCAACGGCTTTATCAGCGTCAATGGCACGCCGACCGATTGCGTGCACCTGGCGATCAACAGCTTGCTGGCCGATGAGCCGGACCTGGTTGTTTCCGGGATCAACCTGGGCGCCAACCTGGGCGATGACGTGTTGTACTCCGGCACTGTGGCGGCGGCCCTTGAAGGGCGCTTCCTGGGGCGCACGGCTTTCGCTTTTTCGCTGGCGTCGCGGCAGGTGGATAACCTGGCGACCGCTGCGTATTTTGCGCGCAGGCTGGTCGAGGCCCACGGCACGCTGGTGCTACCGCCGCGTACGGTGCTCAACGTCAATATCCCCAATCTGCCCCTGGACCATATTCGCGGTATCCAGTTGACCCGCCTGGGCCATCGCGCGCGCGCGGCGGCACCGTTGAAAGTGGTCGATCCCCGTGGCAGGGAAGGCTACTGGATTGCCGCAGCGGGCGACGCCGAGGATGGCGGACCGGGCACGGACTTTCATGCGGTGATGCAAGGTTATGTTTCGATTACCCCGTTACAACTTGATCGCACATTCAATGATGCCTTCGGTGGGCTCGATCCCTGGTTGGAGGGGCTGCGCTGATGGCTCGTGAACAGGACGACCTGTTGCGCCGTGGCATCGGCATGACTTCCCAGCGCACCCGTGAGCGTTTGATCCAGCGGCTTTACGAAGAGGGTCTGTCCAACGCCCAGGTGCTGGAAGTCATCCGCCGTACACCGCGCCACCTGTTTGTCGATGAGGCGCTGGCCCATCGTGCCTACGAAGATACCGCGTTGCCCATTGGCCACAACCAGACCATCTCCCAGCCCTATATGGTGGCGCGGATGAGCGAGTTGCTGTTGGCTGCGGGTCCTTTGGACAAAGTGCTGGAGATTGGTACGGGGTCCGGGTACCAGACGGCCGTGCTCTCGCAATTGGTCGAGCGGGTGTTTTCCGTCGAGCGGATCAAGGTCTTGCAGGACCGGGCCAAGGAGCGCCTGGTGGAGCTGAACCTGCGCAACGTTGTGTTTCGCTGGGGGGATGGCTGGGAAGGCTGGCCGGCATTGGCGCCCTACAACGGCATCATCGTGACGGCCGTCGCCACCGATGTGCCCCAGGCACTCCTCGATCAACTGGCACCGGGTGGGCGCCTGGTGATACCGGTGGGCTCGGGCGAAGTGCAGCAGTTGATGTTGATCGTGCGCGAAGAAGAAGGTTTTTCCCGGCATGTCCTGGGAGCGGTGCGTTTCGTTCCGTTACTTAATGGGCCGCTGGCCTGATCATTTGTCACGGCGCACTGAATTCTATTGCTGGGTATGTGTCTTACAGCGGGGTTCATTGAGTCAACATCAAGTTGGGTAGTTTATAAACGAGATGAATTTTTCGTTTCTACCTTGTTGCCGGTTAAAGTCTGGCAGCCAGTTATACTTGCGACATATTTCAAGCCTGATACAGGCGTTCATGTTTCAGCCACCACAAAGGGAGCGGCGGGTGAGTCTCACAGTCATTGCGCAGCGTATGAGTAAAACGAGCTTTCAGCGACTGGTGATTGGCCTTGTCTTGAGTTCCTTGCTGGCTGCCTGCTCCAGCACAGGTAGCGGCGCGCGGGTTGTCGACCGCAATAGCGCAGCACCGCAACGGCCTACGGTGACCACCGGGCAATACGTGGTGCGCAAGGGCGATACGATGTTCTCGATCGCCTTCCGTTATGGCTGGGACTACAAGGCGCTCGCAGCGCGTAACAATATACCTGTGCCCTATACGATCCATCCGGGGCAGACCATCCGTTTCGATGGACGCACGGGTTCGGCATCCACGGCAGTTGTGACAAAATCCGGTTCCTCGGCTTCTTCTTCCAGCAAGACTACGGTCTTCACCCGGCCTGCAGGCACCGTTGCGCCTAAGGTTGCGAGCAAGCCGGCACCCGCGCCGTTGCCACCTGCGGGACCTGCGCCGACCGGTTGGGGATGGCCCTCAAATGGCATCCTGATTGGAAAATTCTCTTCAAACGGTAGTTTGAATAAAGGCATTGATATCGCCGGGGATTTGGGACAGCCTGTTTTAGCTGCGTCTGATGGGACCGTTGTATACGCCGGGAGTGGTTTACGGGGCTACGGCGAATTGGTCATCATCAAACACAGCGATACCTACGTCAGTGCCTACGGTCATAACCGCAGGTTGTTGGTTCGGGAGGGGCAGCAGGTCAAAGTCGGACAGACAATTGCCGAAATGGGGTCGACTGGTACAGACCGGGTGAAACTGCACTTTGAGATTCGCCGCCAGGGTAAACCTGTAGATCCACTGCAATTCCTACCCCGGCGTTGATGTGTTGTCAGCCTGTTCCCTCACGTAGAAGGAACAGGCTCCAGCGTTGCCAAGGATAAAGGCGTCGCTTGAGCTTGAGGTCGAACTCACCAAAGGACTATAACAATGGCTCTCAGTAAAGAAGCGCCGGAGTTTGACATCGACGATGAGGTTCTCCTTATGGAGACCGGCATCGCTACGGAATCGATGTCGAATGAGGGACCCGCTGTACCTTCAGTTCGTACCAAGTCCAAAAACTCCACAGCGTTAAAACAGCATAAGTATATTGATTACACCCGGGCGCTTGATGCTACCCAGTTGTACCTCAATGAAATCGGCTTTTCCCCCTTGCTCACTCCCGAAGAAGAAGTCCATTTTGCGCGACTGTCGCAAAAGGGTGATCCGGCTGGGCGCAAACGCATGATTGAAAGCAACCTGCGGCTGGTGGTGAAAATCGCCCGACGCTACGTCAATCGTGGGCTGTCCCTGTTGGACCTGATCGAAGAAGGCAACCTCGGTCTGATCCGGGCTGTGGAGAAGTTCGACCCAGAGCGCGGTTTTCGCTTCTCGACCTACGCTACGTGGTGGATTCGCCAGACCATCGAGCGTGCAATCATGAATCAGACCCGGACCATCCGGCTGCCGATTCATGTCGTCAAGGAGCTGAACGTGTACCTGCGGGCGGCACGTGAACTCACCCAGAAACTTGATCATGAACCTTCGCCTGAAGAGATCGCCAACCTGCTGGAAAAACCGGTGGGAGAGGTCAAGCGCATGCTGGGTCTTAATGAGCGTGTGTCTTCGGTCGATGTCTCGCTGGGTCCGGACTCGGATAAAACCCTGCTGGACACCCTGACGGATGACCGGCCAACGGATCCGTGCGAGCTGTTGCAGGACGATGACTTGTCACAGAGTATCGACCAATGGCTTTCAGAGTTGACGGACAAGCAGCGTGAGGTGGTGATTCGCCGCTTTGGCCTGCGTGGCCATGAAAGCAGCACCCTGGAAGATGTAGGCCTGGAAATCGGCTTGACCCGTGAGCGGGTGCGGCAGATCCAGGTGGAGGGTCTCAAGCGCTTGCGGGAGATTCTGGAGAAGAATGGTCTGTCGAGCGAGTCGTTGTTTCAATAACGACGCTTGAGCCAATGTGGGAGCGGGCTTGCTCGCGAATGCGCAGTATCAGTCGACAGATGTACCGACTGATCCACTGCATTCGCGGGCAAGCCCGCTCCCACATTTTTTTGTGCTCGACCATAACGACCGAATGGCGGGCATAAAAAAACCCCGCTTTTAAGGGCGGGGTTCTTTCGACTGAGTCAGTACAAGTTAGATAACTTGAACTTCTTCAGCTTGCATGCCTTTCTGACCGCGGGTAGCGATGAAAGAAACCTGTTGGCCTTCTTTCAGGCTTTTGAAGCCGTCGGATTGGATAGCTTTGAAGTGAACGAACAGGTCGTCACCGGATTGTGGAGTGATGAAGCCGAAGCCTTTTTCATCGTTGAACCACTTAACGGTACCAGTTTGGCGATTAGACATGGTGTATCTCCTTGGACAAAGTTAACTGCGACTCAGGAAAAGCCCTGGCCGAGACTGAGTGCAAAGAGCAGGAAAAATTCTTGGAGATGGTTGGATCGAAATTCAACATATCGTGTAGAGATTCTCAGTGACACAAGCAGCACAGTGGCGCCACCTTAACCCTTTTTCCGGAACGTGCCAATGGTATTTCCGAAGGTTTCTCTATTTTCGTGACTGGCGGTGCCTTTTACAGGCCTGCCGCCCTTTGATTCCGGGGCAGGGCTCGCCCCGCACGGCTGACAGTGACCGGGCTCAACTTAATCAAGAAAAACCCCCGCGTCCTTTGAACCGCGAGGCCAGCCCCGGTAAGATGCCCAACAGAATTTTCCACCTCGCTATTCAGGACACCCGCCATGAGCATCAAATCGGACAAGTGGATTCGCCGCATGGCGCAAGAGCACGGCATGATCGAACCCTTCGTCGAGCGCCAGATGCGCGGTGAGGGCGCCGAACGCCTGATTTCGTTCGGGGTTTCCAGCTACGGCTACGATGTGCGTTGCGCCGATGAATTCAAGGTGTTCACCAATATCAACTCGGCCACCGTCGATCCGAAAAACTTCGATGAAAAGAGCTTCGTCGATGTGAAGAGCGATGTGTGCATCATCCCGCCTAACTCCTTCGCCCTGGCGCGCACTGTCGAGTTTTTCCGCATCCCGCGTAATGTCCTGACCATCTGCCTGGGCAAGAGCACCTACGCGCGCTGCGGCATCATCGTCAACGTGACGCCGCTCGAGCCGGAATGGGAAGGCCACGTGACCCTGGAGTTCTCCAACACCACCACCTTGCCCGCCAAGATCTACGCCAACGAAGGCGTGGCGCAGATGCTGTTCTTCGAATCCGATGAAGAGTGCGAAGTGTCCTATAAGGACCGTGGCGGCAAGTACCAGGGCCAGCGCGGCGTCACTCTGCCACGCACCTGATAGAAACGTCTTACAGAGCAAGGGAATTTGTCAGCGGGCAGGCACTCTATTGGGTGTACTGCCTCGGCGCGTGCACAGCGCGCCGAGCCACGCTTGAGGAGTACCCTATGAAGATCGACCCGCGAATCAGCGCCGAACTTGCCCGGCTTGAACCCAACCAGATTGGTGTTCTGGCCTGGTCCTTGATGGCCGACCCCGCCGCTGGCGGCATCCCTGGCCAGCCTGACCCCGATACCCCGGAACAACCTACTGAACCTGGCGTACCGACTCTGCCGGACGAGCCACCACCCGCGCCTGTGGCTTGATACCTGTGGCGAGCGGGCTTGCCCCGCGCTGGGCTGCGCAGCAGCCCTGAAACCTGACACCGCAGTTCACCTGGATAAATGCGGCGAAGTTATCTGGACTGTGGCAAGCCCGCTCGCCACAACCAGGCCAGAGTCTGAACAACCTTTTCGCCAGGCCTCAGCGTTGTGCGCTGTTTATTTCAGGTTGCCACTCAAAAACTGCTGCAGTCGCGCGCTTTTCGGGTGGTCCAGCACCTCTTGCGGGGTGCCTTCTTCTTCCACCAGGCCTTGATGCAAGAACAGCACCTGGCTCGAGACCTTGCGCGCAAAACTCATCTCATGGGTCACCATGATCATGGTCCGCCCCTCTTCAGCCAAACCCTGGATCACCTTCAATACTTCGCCGACCAGTTCCGGGTCGAGGGCCGACGTTGGCTCGTCGAACAGCATCACCTCCGGCTCCATCGCCAGGGCGCGTGCGATAGCTACCCGCTGCTGCTGGCCACCCGACAGGAACGCCGGGTACTGGTCCGCTACCCGTGCCGGCAGCCCAACCTTGTCCAGATAACGCCTGGCGCGGTCCTCGGCGTCCTTTTTGCTACACCCCAAGACCCTGCGGGGGGCCATGGTGATGTTCTCCAACACGCTCATATGGCTCCATAGGTTGAAGTGCTGGAACACCATCGCCAGGCGGGTACGCAGGCGCTGTAACTCGGCCTCGTCGGCCACGCGCATACCATGGCGGTCGCTGACCATGCGGATCGGCTGGCCATCAAGGCTCATGGCACCGTCATTGGGTTGTTCAAGGAAATTGATGCAACGCAGGAAGGTGCTTTTCCCCGAACCGCTGGCGCCGATCAGGCTGATCACATCACCGCTTTTGGCCTTTAGCGAAACCCCTTTGAGCACTTCATGGTCGCCATAGCGTTTATGCAGGCCTTCAACGGTCAATTTGTACATGGGGCGTGCATCCTCAAGGCGATAGTAAATAGCCACTGCGATAGGGCGTATGTCCGGCGACATGGGCAATCACCATGCCGGCTGTGGCCATGCGCCGCAGCGACCGGGCATACAGCAGGCCGGCGTGCCGGCAATGGATGGGGCTGACGCGGTCGTTAATGGGGTCGATGACTTCGGCGACCAACTGCCCGGCCTCGAGGTATTCCCCTGGCAGCGCGTGAAACACCAGCAGGCCGCCCACGGGGGTGGTCACCGGCTCGACGGCGGCAAGCGGCGTGGCGGGGTAGGGCAACCCGGGTAGGGGCGCAGGTTCGCCGCTGATGGCGCCAAAGTGCATCAGGTAGTCGATGATCGCCTGACAGTCGAGGCTGGCCAGGCCGTGATTGACATCACCCTGGCCGCGCAACTCCAGGGTCACCGAAAAGCTGCCCAGGGGAATCGCGAAGCGTTGGCCAAACCGTTGCTGCAACTGCCACCAGAGCAGGGTGAAACACTCATCGAAGGACTGCCCGCCGGAATCGGTGGCCAGCAGGCTGGCTTCGGCGCCGATGTAGCGGGCCAACGGCTCGACCTGGGGCCAGGCCTCGGGTGTGGTGTACAGATGGGCGACGGCTTCGAAGTCGCAATGCAGGTCCAGCACCATATCGGCATCACAGGCCAGGCGTTGCAGCACAAGGCGCTGGGATTGCAGTTGCGTGGTGGGTATATGGCGGTCGAGAGCCTGGCGCAGGCTCTCGCGGATCAATGCGACGTTAAGCCGTGGATCATCCCCCAGCAGGCCTTCGACCTGATTGCCGACCTCTTCACTGAGGTCGATAAACAGACGATTGAAGTTCTGCCCGCTCTCCAGTTCGTAGCGGCCCAGGGGAATATCCATCAATACCTGTTCCAGGCCTACCGGGTTGGCGACGGGCACCAGCACGATTTCGCTACGCAGGCGGCCGGCAGTGGCCAGTTCCGCCAGGCGTGCCTTCAAGTGCCAGGCCACCAGCATGCCGGGCAACTCGTCGGCGTGCAGCGAGGCCTGGATATAGATTTTTCCTTCGGCCTGCTCTGGCCCGAAGTGGAAGCTGTGGATCTGCCGTGCGGTGCCGGGCACCGGTGCGAGGATGGGGTGAATCTGTTGCCGCATAGGGGCTCCTTAATGACCAGGCCCGAGAAAGGCCAGCCAGCGACGCTCCGCCAGACGAAACAGACCGACCAGGGCAAACGTCACGGTCAGGTAGATCAGCGCAGCGATACCAAACGATTGGAACGTGAGGAAGGTGGCCGAGTTGGCGTCCCGGGCCACTTTGAGGATGTCCGGGATCGTCGCGGTAAAGGCCACCGTCGTCGAGTGCAGCATCAGGATCACTTCATTACTGTAGTACGGCAATGAACGACGCAGGGCCGAGGGCATGATCACGTAGGCATACAGTTTCCAGCCGCTCAGGCCATAAGCTTTCGCCGCCTCGACCTCACCGTGGGCCATGCTGCGGATGGCCCCGGCGAAGATTTCCGTGGTGTAGGCGCAGGTGTTGAGGGCAAACGCAAGCAGGGTGCAGTTCATTGCGTCGCGAAAAAACGCATCCAGCACCGGCTGGGCACGAATGGCAGCCAGGCTGTAGATGCCGGTGTAGCAAATCAGCAACTGGATGTAGAGCGGTGTGCCGCGAAACAGGTAGGTGTAAAACTGCACCGGCCAGCGCACCCAGCGGTTGGGCGAGACGCGGGCGATGGATAACGGGATCGACACCACGAAACCGATGCAGAGCGAAGCCGTGAGCAACCACATCGTCATGGCCAGGCCCGTTATGTGGTTGCCGTCGCTGTAGAGGAAGGGGCGCCAGTATTCCTGCAAGAGTTCGATCATCGCACCGCCTCCCGAACACCTGCCGCGTAACGGGTTTCCAGCCTGCGCAGGACGAAGTTTGATGCGCTGGTGATGGCCAGGTAGATCAAGGCCGCGACCACCAGGAAAAAGAACAACTGATAGGTGCTTTTGCCCGCATCCTGGGCGGCCTTGACCACGTCGGCCAGGCCGATGATCGACACCAGTGCCGTGGCCTTGAGCATCACCATCCAGTTATTGCCGATACCCGGTAGGGCAAAGCGCATCATTTGCGGGAAGGTCACGTAGCGAAAGCGCTGCCGGCGTGAGAGGCCATAAGCCGTGGCGGCCTCCAACTGGCCGCGGGGCACGGCGAGGATCGCACCGCGGAACGTCTCGGTGAAATACGCACCGTAGATAAAACCCAGGGTAATCACCCCGGCGCCGAAGGGGTTGATCTCGATGTATTCCCATTCCATGTAGTCGGTGAAACTGGTCAGCCAGGTTTGCAGGCTGTAGAAAATCAGCAGCATCAGCACCAGATCCGGCACGCCGCGAATCAGGGTGGTGTAGAGCTGGGCGGGGATGCGCAACAGCGCCACGCTCGACAACTTGGCGCTGGCCCCGAGCAGGCCCAGCACGACGCTGACGGCCAGGGACAGCACCGACAACTTGATGGTCATCCAGGTGCCTTGCAGCAATAGCGGGCCAAACCCTTGCAGGCTGAACGCGCCAAGCCCGAGGGTCTGCAGCAGGTCTTCAAACATGGGGTATGCCCTTGGCCATCGATAGTGCGCCCACCCCTTGGCGGAGTGGGCGCCGCAGCATTACTTGCCGCTGTACAGGTTCAGATCGCCAAAGTGTTTTTTCTGGATGGTGGCGTAGGTGCCATCATCGTGTAACGCTTTGATACCTTTATCCAAGAGGGCTTTCAGCTCTTTGTTACCTTTTGCGATGCCCACGGCGGTCTTGGAGGGCAGCATTTCGCTGTCTACCGGCTTGCTGACTTCGTAGTCCGCGCCTTGCGACGACTTCAAAAAGCCCAGCTCGGCTTGCAGCATGTCCTGGATCGATGCATCAAGGCGGCCCGAGGTCAGGTCGGCATACACCTGGTCCTGGTTCTGGTAGGCCTGGGTTTTTACCCCGGCTTTGTCCAGCACGGCCTTGGCATAGGCTTCCTGGATGGTGCCTTGCTCATAACCCACGGTCTTGCCTTTGAGCGACGCAATATCTTCGCTCAGGCCGGCGCCTTTCTTGAACACGTAGGAAGTGGGGCCGGAAAACAGCTCGCTGGAGAAGTCGATAACCTTCTCGCGTGCCGGGGTCACGGTCATCGACGAAATCACGCCGTCGAACTTCTTGGCTTTGAGGCCCGGGATCATGCCGTCAAAGTCGCTTTCTACCCACTTGCACTTGACCTTCAGCTCCGCACAAATGGCGTTGCCCAGGTCGATATCGAAGCCCACCAGGCTACCGTCGGCCGCCTTGGATTCAAACGGCGCGTAGGAAGGGTCCACACCAAAACGCAATTCTTTGTATTCCTTGGCCAGGGCGGTACCGGCGGCCATGCACAGAGCGAGTGCAGAAAGGGTCAGCAATGCTTTTTTCATTATGTAATCCCTGGAAACCACGATAAGCGCTTGTGGCGCGATTAGGACTGTTACTGAACGGGGTCAGGCAAATCGCAAGTAGCAATTTCTGCACCATAGTTCCGAACGGTCTTTTTAATAGGTGGGATTACGCGAAGGGTAACGTGGCAAGAGCCCGATATCGGGCGCTACATAGCTTCAGCACCATTGCAGTGCAGCCTGATCATCAATGGCAGGAGCTGGCATGCCAGCTCCTGCATCGGGTTATTTCCCAGGGGTCAGCGTCAATCGGGTCTTGCCGTACGCCTTGTCAAAGTTCTGTGGTTGCATCGGGAAGCTCAAGTACTGCGCCTTGAGCCACGGATCGATGCCATTGGCATAGTACGGGCTGGCAGGGTTGCCGGATTGGCCGATACCGCCCTGGCCCATCATGGGTTCTACCTGACCGAAATCCACAATCATGCGCATGGCCTGGACTTGGGTGGTGGCGAAATCCTGCCCCCAGTTGTAGGGCGCAGCGTTCAACGTAGTGTGATCACCACCTGCCGCCAACGGGCCACGCAAGGTTTGGCCACTGCTGGTTTTCCAGGTGTAGCTGTGCAGTTTGCCCCATTGCCAGGCCTTGTGATCTGCACCCAACAAGCTGTCGCCGGCGGTGATTGCTGCGACCAGGCTGCGGGCGAGGATCGCCGGTTTGTCTTCTTTTTGCGCCGTGCGCAGGTCGTCCCAGAATGGGCTGTCTTCACGTCCCAACAGATGGTCGGCCTGGGCGGCGTAGGACAGGTTGGCGTTGCTGACAAACGCTTTCCAGGTGGCGCTGGTTTCCGGGTCCAGTTCATCGAGGAAAATCTGCTTGGCGCTTTCTTGCAGGAACAGTTGGTAGATCGCAGCATCGCTCGACGTGGCTGCCAGGCGCCCGTCGAACGCCATCAGTCGGCCCAGGGCCTCCTGGGCCTTGGCCCGATCGGCGGCAGGCAGGGCATCGATCGCCTGTTTCAGTGGCAGGGCCATACCCGGTGCCTGGAACATGCCTTTGAGCTTGGCAGCGAACAGCGTGGTCTGGTCGTACTGCATGGCAATCACGCTACGGCTGTCGTGTTTGCCGTTGCCGGCCAGTTGCGCCAGGCGTTCGCTGCGTTCGGGTACGGCCCAGGAGTTGGACAGTTGCATGCCATAGCCGTGGGGCACGGTGCGTTGGTTGGCGGTGCCGACCCAACCTTGTGGCGGGTCCTGGTCATAGGGGTGCAGCATCGCGTCGGCGTAGCCATCCCAGTCAAAGCGCCCGTCCCAGCCTGGCGACGGCAGCAGGCCTTCGCCTTCGCGGCGGTTGGGGAAGCGCCCGGTGACCTGCCAGCCAATATTGCTGGCGTCGGCAAACACCATGTTCAGGGGGATGGCACGAATCTCACGGCTGGCGTCCGAGGCTTTTTCCACGTTCTGCGCCCGGGACAGGTCGAAAAACGCATCCAGGCTCTTGTCATCCTTGAAGTCGGCGGTTTGCAGGGCCAGGCCGTAGCCGCTGGTCAGCGACTGGGCGCTGTTGAGCAGCGGCCCGTGGCGGGTTTCGTACACCGTTTCGCGAATCGGCCGCTGGCCCTTGGCGAAGAAGGTTTCGTTACGCACGATGGTCGGCACCCATTTGCCATTGTGCTCGTAGTACAGCGCGCTGCCCTGGCGTCTGACCTTTTCCAGGAACAGGTCCTGGGTATCGCCGGAGACCTGGCTCATGCTCCAGGCCACCTTGCCATTGAAGCCGGATAGCAGCGTAGGTACCCCGGCAATCGACACCCCGGCCGCCTGGTATTTCGGTGCGCGGATTTGTACGAACGTCCACAGGGACGGTGCCTGCATCGGCGTCGACAGGTCGTTCGCCAGCAGGCTGCGGCCACTGCGGCTGCGTTGCGGGGCGATGGCCCAGTTGCTGGCGGTGGAAACCCCAAGGGTGTTGAGGCTGCCCAGGCGCTCGTTGATGCTGGTGAGCGTGGCAAGGCCGGGAATCTGCCCGAGGTTGACGCCCTTGAGCTTCTCGGCTTCCGCCGCAGGCAGGGGTTCGTCCGGGTAGCTTGGGGTCAGCCAGGCGAGTTTGTCGGCGCCGACTTTTTGCGCCAACACCAGGGCGGACAACTCTTCCTGCAGGTTGGCCGACTCACTGAAATTGAGCAGGCAGAACAGCAGCGCCGAATCCTCTGGCTTCCAGTATTCGGGCTTGTAGCCGCTCTGGGCCAGGTCTGCCGGCAGCTTGTCGCGGTAGCGGAACAGGTAGGCATTGACCCCGCGGGCATACACTTCGAAGAAGCGCTTGAGGCGCGGTGACGAGGCGTTGTATAGCTCGCTGGCGCTTTTCTTGAGGTTTACCGCGCGCATGAAACGGTCGACATCCAGCACATCCGGCCCGGACATTTCTGCCAGGCGGCCCTGGGCCAGCAGGCGCAGTGTGACCATCTGGTTGATCCGATCGCTGGCGTGCACATAACCGAGGGTGAACAGTGCGTCGTGGAAGGTGTTGCTTTCGATCAGCGGCATACCCTGGCTGTTGCGCCGCACGGAGACATTTTGCGCCAGGCCCTTGAGCGGCTGTACGCCGGAAACGGGAGGCAGAGTGTCCTGGCTGTTCAGTGACTGGCAACCGGCCAGGCCCAAGGCACTGGCCACTGCCGCGGCAACGCCGAACCGGGGAAGAAAGCGTGAGAGGGCTGGCGAGGCCATGGCAAAGCTCCTGCGGGGGGTAGCGTCAGTAAAGGCGCTACGTTAGTGAGCGCGGCGAACCGACGCAAGCGGGAGGCGATGCTAATTTTTTCAAACACTCGCAAACCCTTGTAGGAGCCGGCTTGCCGGCGAAAAACTACCAGGCGCCACGCTTATCCAGGCCCCGGCGTTTTCGTTGACGATCTTCGCCGGGTAGCCAGTTCCTACAGGGCACGATCAGGATTTCGGCGGGTTGACCTTCTGTACCAAGTCATAGGCCCGCACCGTCGCCGGGCGTTCCTTGATCAGGTTGAACCAGCGATGCAGGTGGGGGAAATCTTCCAGGCGCTGGCTCTGCCATTTGTGGGAAACAATCCACGGGTAGATCGCCATATCGGCAATGCTGTAGGCCTCGCCGGCGACGAAGCTGCGATCGGCCAGGCGCCGGTCCAGCACGCCATAGAGGCGCGCGGTTTCATCGACGTAGCGTTTGATGGCGTAGGGGATCTTTTCCGGGGCGAACTGGCTGAAATGGTGATTCTGCCCGGCCATCGGGCCCAGGCCGCCCATTTGCCAGAACAACCATTGCAGTACTTCCTGGCGAGCGCGCAGGTCCTTGGGCAGGAACTGACCGGTTTTTTCCGCGAGGTACAGCAGGATGGCGCCGGATTCAAACAGGGAAATCGGTGCGCCACCGTCACTCGGCTGCTGATCGACAATCGCCGGAATGCGGTTGTTGGGCGCGATCTTCAGGAAGTCTGGCTTGAACTGGTCGCCCTGGCCAATGTTGATCGGGTGCACCTCGTAGGGCAGGCCGGCTTCTTCCAGGAACAACGAAATCTTGTGACCGTTGGGGGTGGTCCAGTAATACAGGTCGATCATGAAGCTCTCCAGGATTGGTGATGCTTGAACGGGCAGGGCGCCCGATGATGTGCCTGTAGGTATAGGTAATGGTCGACTAGGGAAAATTCAATGAAATATTTGGGTCTATCGATAGAACCGTAGGAGCCGGCTTGCTGGTAAAGACCGACAAGCCTGCGCCTACGTAAGGCGTATCAGGCGCCGTGGCACTTCTTGAACTTCTTGGCGCTGCCGCATGGGCATGGGTCGTTGCGGCCCACATCCTTCAGGGCATTGCGCACGGGTTCCTGGTGGGCATGGCCGCAGTTCGGGCCGTGGACATGACCATGGTCGTGATCGTGATGATCGTGATCGTGGTTGCAGTCAGGACCATGGACATGGGGTTGCTGAGTCATTGGTGTCGCTCCGGAATAAAATCGCCGGGGATTATCTCGTCATTGCGCATCACGTGCACGTCGTTACCGATGAATAATCCGGTTTTCAGTTCACCTTCCAGGCGATAGGGGATGGGCCGGTCCGGGTTTTTCAACAGGTCGGCGATTTCTCGCACCTGCGGCCACAGGTTGGTGCGCACCGTGACTTTGAAAAATCCCCGGCCATGGGGCGCAATTGTCAGCCATTCGTTGGACTCGCCTTCGGTCAGTTGCACATCGGCCAGGCTGATCTTGTAGATCAGGCCGCGCACGGTCAGGTCCGAGTCGCCGCGGTTATCCACACGAAAGTGCAGCTTGAATTTCTGTTCCAGCAACTTGGCGCGCACCAACTCCACCTTGACCAGGTGGATCTGCGGTGGCGGCGTGTCATCGGCGAACCAGGACGTGCATCCCGAGAGCCCAACGGCCAGCATCAACAAATAGCTATAGCTTCGTAATCGGCTGACCATGACGCATTCCTTTGTAGGAGCCGGCTTGCCGGCGATGGTCGTCAACGATGACGAGGGCAGTCTGGGTAAATGCGGTGCGCTTGCCTTCTTCGCGAGCAAGCTTGCTCCTACAAAGAAGCGGATTCTTACAGGTAGCTGGAACAGCACTTCTTGAACTTCTGCCCGCTGCCGCACAGGCAGGCATCATTGCGTCCCGCCTTCACCTCCACGGTAGGGTCAATAAAGTACCAGTGCCCATCGTTCTGTACGAAAGACGACTGTTCCCGGTGGCTATGTTCGCCGGTGCTGTCATGCCAGCGCGCGGTAAAGGTGACGAAGGCATGTTCCGGCTGCCCACCAAACACCTCGGAACTTTCGACCTCCAGGCCCAGCCAGGTGCTTTGCGCGCTCCAGGCCCCGATAGCCTCACGATCCAGGCCGCTGCGTTGTGCCGGTAGCGTAGTCGCCACCAGGTAATCCACCAACCCCAGCACATAGGCGCTGTAGCGTGAGCGCATCAACGCCGTGGCGCAGGGTGCGGGGTGGCCAGAGTGATAATGGCCGCAGCAGGCATCCAGCAGGTTGCCGCTGCCGCAAGGGCAAATGGAGGTGCTCATGGTTACCACCAGTACTTTCCAAAGTTTTCCGGGTTGGCCCAGAACCGGGCGTTCAGCCAGTCCGGTACCTGTTTGTATTCAAGCAGATCGTAGGTAAACAGCGTCAGTACCTGATTGTCGCGGCAAAAGTGCTCGCTGGTCTGCAGGGCCAGGGAGAAAAAATCAGTGTCTTTCCAGCCGCAGGCCGCCAGGTCGGCGAGGACGGCTATACGGCTGGCATTGAGGTTGCGCACGCCGCCCAGTAGCTCCAACCCTGCACGTTTTGACAGGTGCTCCAGGCAGTCGACCACCAGGGCCAGGTCAAATCGCTGGGCCGCCAGGTCGGCAGGCAATGGCCCGGGCCCTGCGACGCAGACCACGGTGTCCGGGTGGGCCTGCTTGAACGCATCCAGCGCCGGGAAGTGGCCGGCACCCAATACCAGCAGGCGTTTGGGGGCTTGGCGATCAAGCAGGGCAGCGAGTGATTGCTGCGGCGTACGGGAAGAATTACCGGCGGTCATCGAAGATCCTCACATCAGAACCGTGAAGACTAGCCTGCTTGAGCGCGCGGGCCTAGAGCGGGCGGCGGCCTGTCGGCTGGAAAAAGCAGCGTGGGCCAATGAATACGGGGGTGTGGCGCGCTGGCGCGGATGAAAAGAGCGGTCTTTACTCCACCCATCGGCTTGCGGCCGATCCCCTCAGGAGAAATCAAATGAGCATCATGCGGACAGCTCTACCCTTGGTTCTGCTAACCGGAGTATTGACAGGTTGCGCAGGCTTGCAAAAAACCGATTGGCCCACCTGTGCAGCCCTCGGCGGCGTAACCGGTGCCGCGCTGGGCGCCACCGAAAGTTCGTCATGGGCCGGCGGTGGTGCGTTGTTGATCGGCGGCATGGCCGGCGCCTATTGCTGGGTCCATGGCGACGGTGATGAGGATGGCGACGGTGTACCCGACAGCCGCGACCAATGCCCGGGCACCCCCAAAGGCGTGCAGGTCGATGCCAATGGCTGCCCGCCAGTACCCGAGGCGGTAGTCGTCGAAGAAGTGGTGGTGGTCAAGGAAGAGACCATCGTGATTCGTGACGTGCACTTTGAGTTCGACTCGGCCCGGCTGACGGCGGCTGATAAAACCAAGCTCGACACCGTCGCCGCACGCCTGAAACAGGAGGC
The DNA here is from genome assembly GCF_009873475.1 of Pseudomonas sp. DTU12.1. Classification (NCBI taxonomy): domain Bacteria; kingdom Pseudomonadati; phylum Pseudomonadota; class Gammaproteobacteria; order Pseudomonadales; family Pseudomonadaceae; genus Pseudomonas; species Pseudomonas sp. DTU12.1. The sequence continues at coordinate 1,567,585 of NZ_CP045254.1, forward strand.
GCCGAGTGCCCAACTGCGGGTCAGCGGGCATACCGACAGCGTCGGTAAAGATGCGTACAACCAGAAGCTCTCGGAAAAACGCGCCCATTCGGTGACCGACTACCTGGTCAGCTCCGGGGTGCCCCGCAGCAACTTTGTGTCGGTGACAGGTGCTGGTGAAACCCACCCGCTGGCGGACAACAAAACCGCCGACGGCCGTGCCCTGAACCGCCGCGTGGAAATCCAGATCAACCGCTAGCGCGCTGCACACCTGCCCCTGGGTGGCTCCAGGGGCATTTCTGACGGAAGCTTCAGACAATCCTCGGCGATCTGGTCGCCAAATCGCAGCTATCTCAAGTTTTTTTATCCTTCACTGGCAAATCGCCTGTAGAACTCGTTACTGTGCGCCCAAAGAATAATGTGCAAGGGGGCGTAGGGCATGAAGCTGTTGTTGCGATTGGGGAAGTTGCTGGCGATGCTGTTCTGGGTCGTTGTGCTGGTCAATCTGTTCAAACCGCTGACCAATCCATTTCATCTGCTGGTCAACCTGGTCGGTATCCTGTTGTTGCTGACCCATCTTCTGGAGTTGGTGTTATTCAACGCCAGCGTCAAACATCGTGCCCACCCTTGGCGTGACCGCCTGCTGATCCTGTTGCTGGGAATGTTCCATATAAAGAGCCTGCCTGCACCTACGGCTGATCAAGACAACAAGGATGGCAATCATGCGTAACGTTCTTCTCCTGGCCCTGCTGGTCAGCCCCATTGCCTTGGCCGAAAGCGTCAGCGTCGAGACCAACTCGTTGCTGCGCTTGCCCAACAGCACCAGCGTGCTGCAGTTGGAACGCCTGGAAGTGGCCGACTATGGCACCTTGTTGATTCCGGCGAATATCACCCAGGTCACCGTCGACGAACTGCACCTGGGCCGCGACGCGCGGATCGCCATCGTGCCCAGCGCCTCGGCCCTGCAATTGCAGGTACGGCATGCGCAGTTGGAGCATGGCAGCCAGATCACCTCCCGGGGGGCACCCGGCACCCATGAAAAGCCGGCCAAGCCGGGGCGTGACCTGACGTTGCGGATCAATGCATTGAATGCGCAGCTATTGTCTGTCGATGCCCGGGGTGGCACCGGCGCCCAAGGTTATAGCGGCCTGGATGGCGCCAATGGCGAAGACCCAGGGTGCACCTGGGGTTCGGCCGGGCGTGGCGCCAATGGCGACAACGGCGGCGACGGGCTGCCAGGCGCTGCGGGTGCGACAGTGCGCATCGAATTGCCACAGGATTATCCGAGCGAGCAGATAAAGGTCTGGGTCGACGGCGGTGCTGGCGGCTTGCCGGGTGTTGCCGGCAAACCGGGCAAGGGCGGGCAGTCCAAGGGGTGCCTGGTGTACCGCGCCGATGGCGGCGAGAAAGGCCGGCCGGGGTTGGAAGGTCAGGCAGGGCCTTCCGGACCTGCCGGCACGGTGACCATCCAACGGCTTTGAGCTATAGGCACTGGCCCCATCGCGGGCAAGCCCGCTCCCACACTTGATTTGCGAACCGATTCAAATGTGGGAGCGGGCTTGCCCGCGATGAGGCCCTGAAGAGCACCCTCAGAACATCGGCCGAGCCGAGGCAACCGCCACCACCACCAATCCCACAATCAGATTGATCCCTACCAACTTTCGGATTTTTCCCAGCACCTGCGCGCCCGTCGCCCAGTCCTCGGCCGCCACAGCCGTGCGCAGTTCAGGCAGTTGCAACGCCTGGATGCGGATAAACAGCGCCGTCATCACTACATATAGCCCCATCATCACCTGCACATAACGCGGTGCGGTTTCAAACCCGTTGAAGCGCAGTTGCAATAGGCCGACGCCACTGATCGGCAAGATCAGCACCGCCACCCAGACCCACACGAAAAAACGTGGAAACACATTCGTCCACAGTTTCAGCCGCGCCGGCCCTTCAAGCGCCGCCACAGCGGCCGGGCGCAGGATCATCCAGGCGAAAAACATACCACCGACCCATACCAGGGCGGCCAATACATGCAGGGTGTAGGCAAGGCTAAAGACGGTCATTGAGGTACTCCGTTCTGCGCGGGATTAATTAGCGGGGTATGATAGCGGCCGATCCGAACCACTGAAAATTTATCCAGCGTTTTTTGCGCCCGACTATCCATGATCAGCACTGAACTCAAAACCACGATCCAGGGCGCCTACTCGCGTTTTCTCGAAGCCAAGAGCTTGAAACCGCGTTACGGCCAGCGCCTGATGATCGCCGAAGTAGCCAAGGTCCTCGGGGATATCGACACCGACGACGAAGGCCGGCGCAGTGGCGACCCCGCGGTCGTGGCCGTCGAGGCCGGCACCGGTACCGGCAAGACCGTAGCCTACAGCCTGGCGGCGATTCCTACTGCCAAGGCCGCCGGCAAGCGCCTGGTGATTGCCACCGCCACCGTGGCCCTGCAGGAGCAGATCGTCTACAAAGATCTGCCAGACCTGATGCGCAACAGCGGCCTGAGCTTCACCTTTGCCCTGGCCAAGGGCCGTGGCCGTTATATGTGCCTGTCCAAACTGGACGTGCTGCTCCAGGAAGGCCACGCGCAAACCGCCACGGCCTCGCTGTTCGAAGAAGAAGGCTTCAAGATCGAAGTCGATGAGGCCAGCCAGAAGCTGTTTACCAGCATGATCGAGAAGCTGGCCGGCAATAAGTGGGATGGTGACCGCGACAGCTGGCCCAATGCCCTGGAAGACGCCGACTGGGCGCGCCTGACCACCGATCATAGCCAGTGCACCAACCGTCACTGCCCCAATTTCGGCCAGTGCGCCTTCTACAAGGCCCGCGAAGGCATGGGCAAGGTTGACGTGATTGTCACCAACCACGACATGGTCCTCGCCGACCTGGCCCTGGGTGGCGGGGCGGTGCTACCTGACCCGCGTGACACGCTGTACGTGTTCGACGAAGGCCACCACTTGCCGGACAAGGCCATCGGCCACTTCGCCCACTACACGCGCCTGCGGTCCACTGCCGACTGGCTGGAAACCACCGCCAAGAACCTCACCAAGCTGCTGGCCCAGCATCCGCTGCCCGGCGACCTGGGCAAGCTGATCGAGCAGGTGCCGGAGCTGGCGCGGGAGATCAAGACCCAGCAACAGTTCATGTTCAGCGCCTGCGAGCAGGTGGCGGACTTCAAGCCCGGCGAAGACGTCGAAGGCCGCGAACGGCCCCGCCATCGCTTTGTCGGCGGGCTGATCCCCGAGCACATGCGCGAGATGGGCGTGGAGTTGAAGAAGGGCTTTTCACGCCTGACTGATCTGTTCACCCGCCTCACCGACTTGCTCAAGGAAGGCATGGACGGCGAGGTCAATATCGGCATTGCCAGCAACCAGGCCGAAGAGTGGTACCCGCTGTTTGGCAGCCTGCTGTCCCGTGCCCAGGGCAACTGGGAGTTGTGGACCGCCTTTACCGTCGAAGACCCGGAAGACAATCCGCCCATGGCTCGCTGGCTGACGCTGTCGGAAAGCGGCGCGTTGTTCGATATCGAAGTCAACGCCAGCCCGATCCTCGCGGCGGAGATGCTGCGGCGCAACCTGTGGAACGTAGCCTACGGCGCCCTTGTGACCTCGGCCACCCTGACCGCCCTCGGTACCTTCGAGCGCTTTCGCATGCGTGCCGGCCTGCCGAAAAAGGCGGTTACCGCCGTGGTGCCCAGCCCGTTCCACCACGCCGACGCCGGTGTGCTGCGGGTGCCGGATCTCAAGGCCGACCCACGGGATGCGCCGGCCCACACCGCAGCAATCATTCGTGACCTGCCGTCGCTGGTGGAGGGTTCCAAAGGCACGCTGGTGCTGTTCTCGTCACGCAAACAGATGCAAGACGTGTTCGACGGCCTCGACCGCGACTGGCGCAAACAGGTATTCATCCAGGGCAACCTGTCGAAACAGGAAACCCTGAACAAGCACAAGGCGCGGGTCGATGGTGGGGATTCCAGTGTGCTGTTCGGCCTGGCGAGCTTTGCCGAAGGTGTCGACTTGCCCGGGGCTTACTGCGAACACGTGGTGATCGCGAAGATCCCGTTCTCGGTGCCTGACGATCCGGTCGAGGCCGCGCTGGCCGAATGGATCGAAGCTCGTGGCGGCAATCCGTTCATGGAGATCTCCGTGCCGGATGCCTCGTTGAAGCTGGTCCAGGCCTGTGGCCGCTTGCTGCGTACTGAAGAGGACCGTGGCACCATCACCTTGCTCGACCGCCGATTGGTCACTCAACGCTATGGCAAGGCTATCCTGAATGCCTTGCCGCCTTTCCGGCGCGAAATTTCTTAAGCCACAGTGGGCGAAGTCGCCCACTTCGTGGTCTATCTCGTTTATGTCATCAGGCCATTCACCGGCCGATTGGGAGAACCTTGTTCGTATGATTCGCACGCTGCCCGCTCTTTTTGCCCTGCTGTTCGCCACGCCATTGCTGGCCGCACCGGCTGGGCAACAGACGCTGTTCAACTTTGTCCGGCCGGCCGATGTGGTCAAGGTGGCGACCCAGGACGCCAGCCTGCCGCAATACAACGCTGAACAGACCCCGGAAGGCGAAGTGCTGCGCCGCATCACCTTCAACCCGGCGGCGGAGCCAAGCCTGGTGCTCAGCCCGCAGAGCGGCGTGTGGGACTGGTCGCAATCGAGTGCCATGAGCCTGCGCATCCAGAGTGCGATGGATTGGGCACTGACGTTGTACGTCAAGGTACAGAGCAGCGACGGCAAGACCCTGGTCAGCCGTATCGATTTACCGGCGGGGCCTGCGCAAACCCTGCTGGTGCCCCTGCTGGCCAACTCGCCCTTGAGCCAGGGCATGAAGGCCGGGCCGCCGATGCCCATCACTGTGGACGGTCAGCGCGTCATGCTCGCTGGCAGTGCCGGCGAAATCGATCGCAGCCAGGTGGTCTCGGTCACTCTGTCGATGATCAAGCCGGCAGCGCCGCAAAGTATCCTGCTGGAGCGCTTTGGCGTGCAGGACAGTGAACCGGTGCTCAAGGCCGCCTACAGTGAGCTGGTGGATGCCTATGGGCAGTCCAACCGCGCGCGCTGGCCAGAAAAAGTCAGCAGCGACGAGCAGTTGAAAGCCGCTGCCGCCAAGGAGCAGCAACAACTCAAGGGCTGGCTCGCAGAGCGTGACAAGAGCGCCCTGGACAAGTTTGGCGGCAGCACCAAGGGCCCGGCCTTTGAAGCCAGCGGCTTCTTCCGCACCGAAAAGCGCGACGGGCGCTGGTACCTGGTGACACCGCTGGGGCATCCGTTCTACTCCTTGGGCGTCAACACCGTGAGCCCGGACAATAGCCAGACTTATGTTGCGGGACGCGAATGGATGTTTGGCGCACTGCCCAAGGCGGGCGAGCCCTTCGACAAGTATTACGGCAGCGGTGACAACCGTGGCGGCAATGGCGCCGATGCAGGGCGCGGTTTCAATGTGGGGCGCTGGTACAACTTCTACGGTGCCAACCTGCAACGCACCTACGGCCAGGCGTGCGACCCGGCGGCCGAGGCGCAGCCCTGCACGGCCCCAGGTTTTGACCAGGCCCGCTGGACAGGCCACACCCTGGACCGCCTGCAAGCCTGGGGTTTCAACACGATCGGCAACTGGAGCACCCCGCACTTGGGTGACGCTCGTCGCGTGCCTTACACCTTGCCGCTGTCGATCATTGGCGACTACACCAGTATCAGCACCGGTATCGACTGGTGGGGTGGCATGCCCGATCCGTTCGACCCGCGCTTTGCCATGGCCACTGAGCGGGCCGTGGCGATCGCCACCCGCGACCATCGCGACGACCCCTGGTTGATTGGCTTCTTTGCCGATAACGAACTGGCATGGGCCGGTCCCGGCGATGATGCGAAATCCCGCTACGCCCTGGCCTACGGCACTCTGCGCATGACTACGGATGTGCCGGCCAAGCGCGCGTTCCTCAAGCAATTGCGCGACAAGTACCGCAACGAAGATGGCCTTTCCAAAGCCTGGGGTATCCAGCTGGCTGGCTGGGAGTTGATGGAAGATCCAGGTTTCGAGCCGCCGGTTCCCAACGCCGAGCATCCGGAAATCGAGGCTGATTTCCAATACTTCCAGAAGACCTTCGCCGACGCCTACTTCAAGACCATCTCCGATGCACTTAAATGGCATGCGCCCAACCAGTTGCTGCTGGGTGGCCGCTATGCGGTCAGCACCCCGGAGGCGGTGGCGTCCTGCGCCCAGTATTGCGATGTGTTGAGCTTCAACATGTACACCCTCAAGCCCCAGGACGGTTACGACTTTGCGGCGCTGCGCGCACTGGACAAGCCGGTGCTGATCAGCGAGTTCAACTTCGGCTCGGCCGACCGTGGCCCGTTCTGGGGTGGGGTCACGCAATTGGCACGGGAGGAGGCGCGCGCCCCGGCTTATGCGACCTTCCTCAAGCAGGCCATGGCCGAGCCGTCGATTGTCGGCGTGCACTGGTTCCAGTACCTCGACCAGCCAGTGACCGGGCGTTTACTGGACGGTGAAAACGGTCACTTCGGTCTGGTGGGGATCACCGATGTGCCGTTCCAGGGCTTTGTCGACAGTGTGCGTAAAAGCAACCTGGCGGCTATCCAGCAGTTGGCCCAGGAAGCCGAAAAAGCCAAGGCTGCAACGGGTTCCCAAACCCAGTAATGACTGGAACAATGGGCGCCACTTAACGTAGGTCTTTTCCGGGGGGATTCAGGTGCAGATTCAGGGTCATTACGAACTTCAATTCGAAGCAGTGCGTGAAGCCTTCGCCGCATTGTTTGACGACCCTCAGGAGCGCGGTGCTGCGCTGTGTGTGCAGATTGGCGGCGAAACCGTCGTCGATCTGTGGGCCGGTACCGCCGACAAGGACGGTGCCGAGGCCTGGCACAGCGACACCATTGCCAACCTGTTCTCCTGCACCAAGACCTTTACCGCTGTCACGGCCTTGCAACTGGTTGCCGAAGGCAAATTGCAACTGGACGTCCCCGTGGCCAACTACTGGCCTGAATTCGCGGCGGCGGGCAAGGAAAGCATCACCTTGCGCCAACTGCTGTGCCATAAGGCCGGGTTGCCAGCGTTGCGTGAGACGTTGCCCGCCGAAGCCCTGTATGACTGGCCGTTGATGACGGCGGCCCTGGCCGCCGAGGCTCCCTGGTGGACCCCCGGGGAAGGCCATGGCTACGCCGCCATCACCTATGGCTGGCTGGTTGGGGAACTGCTGCGCCGCGCCGATGGGCGTGGGCCGGGGGAGTCGATCGTGGCCCGGGTTGCCCGCCCGTTGGGCTTGGACTTTCACGTCGGGCTGGCGGACGAAGAGTTTTATCGTGTCGCGCACATTGCCAGGGGCAAAGGCAATATGGGGGATGAGGCGGCCCAGCGGCTATTGCAGGTCACCCTGCGTGAGCCCGAGGCAATGAGCACCCGGGCGTTTACCAATCCGCCTTCTATACTAACCAGCACTAACAAACCCGAGTGGCGTCGTATGCAGCAGCCTGCGGCAAATGGGCATGGCAATGCGCGCAGTTTGGCCGGGTTTTATAGTGGTTTGTTGGACGGAAGTTTGTTGGAAGCCGATATGCTTGAACAGCTGACCCGCGAGCACAGTATCGGGCCGGATAAAACCTTATTGACGCAAACCCGCTTTGGCCTGGGTTGCATGTTGGACCAGCCGGATGTGCCCAATGCCACGTTCGGCCTTGGCCCGCGTGCATTTGGGCATCCTGGGGCGGGTGGTTCCGTGGGCTTTGCTGACCCGGAACATGATGTAGCATTTGGTTTCGTGACCAATACTCTAGGTCCGTATGTACTTATGGACCCACGCGCGCAAAAGTTGGTAAGAATATTGGCCGGTTGTCTGTAAATAGCTTGCCGTCCGGCGTTTTTTTGTTAAAAAGGCACCTACAAAAGGCGCTTGAAAAGTATTGTTACTTTAAACTTCGTGAAGCGTCTGTTTAACGGGTCATCCAGACCCCTGTGTTTTCTCATTTTGTGGATATCTCATGTTATCGAACAAGTCCTTGGCACTGGCGCTCTGCCTAACTATTACTGGCTGTGCACAAACTCCACAAAATGATGCGTCTGGCGAGCATTGGTGGTCATTCGGGTTCGACAAGTCGGCGACCAAGGACGTTACTGCCAAAGCCGATGCCAAGGCGGCTGACGCCAAGGCCGATCTTAAGGCCGACCTGCAGGCGGCAACGCCGGCTCCATCTGCGGCCCCGGTAGTCGCCAAGACTGAAACCGACACCAAATGGTGGTGGCCGTTTGAAAGCAAGCCAAAACCCCTAAGCAAAGTCGATGTGACCAACATCCCGATGCCAGACCCGAAAATCACCCAGGCCTGGCTGGACGACTACGAGCCGCGCCTGCGCGCCGCGATCAAGGACAGCAACCTGCAACTGGAGCGTCGCGACAATGTTCTGGTGGTGATAGCCCCGGTCGATGGCTCCTACAACCCGAAACGCCCGGCGATGTTGCTGCCAGTGACCTTGGGTCCGTTCACCCGTGTGGCCAAAGCCGTTGAAAGCGATCCAAAGACCGCCGTGCTGGTGCTTGGTCATATCGACACCGTGCAAAACCAGCCCCTGACCAAAGAGCGTGCCCAGTCCATCGCGTCGATCTTCAGCCTCAGTGGCTTGAAGCAGGACCGCTTGATGTTGCGTGGCATGGGTGACCTGATGCCTCGCGCTGCCAACGACAGCACCCAGGGCCGTGCCCTGAACCGTCGCATGGAAATCATGTTCACCCAGCGCACTACCATGCTGGCACTGCTGAGCAAGTACAACTCGCCAAACCCGCCGAAGCCAGAAATGGTTGCGGTACAGGACGTGGTTGCCCCAGCGCCGGTCGCCAAGAAAGCGGTTGCCGCCAAGAAAGCACCTGCCAAGAAGGCCGCCGCCAAGCCAGCGGCGAAAAAAGCGGCCGCCAAGCCAGCAGCCAAAAAGCCAGCTGCTGCCAAGGCTGCAACGCCAGCGAAAAAAGTAGCTGCAAACGACCAGGCGAAAAACTGAGCAGTTGAGCAAGAAGGATAAAGCCGCATGACCCAGGCACTGGCTGATATGCGCCGTGACTACACACGGGACGGTTTGAGCGAGGCCCAGGCCCCGGCCGAGCCGTTTGCCTTGTTCCACCAGTGGTTCAACGACGCGGTCAAGACCGAGCAACCGCCGGTCGAGGCCAATGCCATGACCCTGGCGACCGTCGACCAGGAGGGCCGGCCTCACTGCCGCGTCCTGCTGCTCAAGGGGCTGGATGCTCAGGGCTTTACCTTCTTCACCAACTACCAGAGCGCCAAGGGCCAGCAAATGGCAGCCCGCCCGTTTGCTGCCATGACCTTCTTCTGGCCGACCCTGGAGCGCCAGGTGCGTATCGAGGGTCGGGTGGTCAAGGTCACGCCCGAGGAGTCGGACGCCTACTATCAAGTACGCCCACTGGGCAGCCGTATCGGCGCCTGGGCTTCCCCGCAAAGCCAGGTGATCCGCGATCGCCAGCAGTTGCAGGACCTGCTCACGCTGACCGAACAGCGTTTCAGCGAGACCCAGCCGGATTGTCCGGAACACTGGGGTGGTTATCGCCTGCTGCCGGAGCGCATCGAGTTCTGGCAGGGCAGGGCAAGTCGCCTGCATGATCGCTTGAACTATCGTTTGCAGGGTGCCGACTGGACACGCGAGCGATTGGCACCCTGAAAACGTCATACTTGTAGGAGCCGGCTAGCCGACTCCTACAGCCTCTACTTGACCTCATATTGCCGTGCTGCGTCCTGCAGCCACTGTGGCAAGTCCTTCCGCTTGACCTTCTCAGCCTTGGCGCGGTCCAACTGTTGCAGCATAAAGTTGCGCTTGTGCTGATCGTCTCCTGCCAGTGACAGCGCCAGGTCGCGGTCTACCCAGCGCTTGATCCGCCGGTACAGCCACCAATGGAAATACAGGCCGGCTGCGGTGGTAGCTACAATGATGAAGTAGTCCATGAAATTCCTTGTCTGGGTGCAGGTGCTACCGTTTGTCTGTTTTTGCGGTACAGCCTGTCTGTACTGGGGCTGAATGAAAGCAATTTTCTCCGGGCCGTGCCGTGACAGGCGTCAAGCAGCGGAGTCTAATAAAGATATGTCCTTTGGAGTTGATGCTATGCGTAAGTCTGTTCTGCTGGTTGCCTGCTTTACCACCATGTCGTTGCTGCTGGGTGGCTGCGCCTCCAGTTTGACCGGCGACTCGTATTCCCGTGACGAAGCCCGTCGCGTGCAGAGCGTGCGCATGGGCACCATTGAATCCCTGCGTCCGGTCAAGATCGAAGGCACCAAGACCCCAATCGGCGGCGCAGCAGGCGCAGTCATCGGCGGTGTTGGTGGTAGCGCCATCGGCGGCGGTCGCGGCAGCATCGTCACCGCCGTTATCGGTGCCGTGGCGGGCGGCCTGCTGGGCTCGGCCACCGAAGAAGGCCTGACCCGCACCCAGGGCGTTGAAATCACCGTGCGCGAAGACGACGGCAGCATGCGCGCCTACGTCCAGGCCGTGCAGGAAAACGAGATTTTCCGCATCGGCGACCGCGTGCGCATCATGACCGTAGACGGGACCAGCCGCGTTACCCGCTAAGCGTCATACAGTAAAAGAAAAACCCCGACCGGGTGACTGGTCGGGGTTTTTTTAGTTCGGCTACGGATTTTCTTAATATGATTTTTAATTTCGGGCGGGCGCGTTAAACGTTGCAGGTAAGTTGGAAGTGATGAATAGAGTCATTTATCACTCTGCCGGCTAAGGTTTCTATAGCCGTCAGTTGAGCGGGGGTCAGGTTGTAGCCCTCCCAGCCGTGTTGCTCTTCGGACCATTGCATTATGGTTTTCAACTTGTCCTCGCACCCATGAGGTAGCTCGATTACAAACACTTGGAGGTCAGTAACCTTATCGAAGGCTTCAATCAGATATCTCATGGTGCGACTCTTTTTTCTTTTTTTGGATTTTCGTGGAGATGGATTTGATTATTAACGGCTCTAGCTCACCTCCAAGTTTACTGCCGGGATATGTTGTAACCATCGACGGGCTCCATCTTTTTACTGGTTAAAGGGGCGCCGTGAAGGAAAAACTCTCAGATTGAGTGACGGGTTGGAGGGAGCGATCAGGTGAATATTTCGATGTCATCTCGCGCGCTACTTATCACGCCGCTCAGTGATGGGTGTTTTTGCCCAGCCTGGTGCATTGCCGCAGACACCTTAGCGGTGTCCAATGTTCTGAATCGACGCGCTATATGACCTACAGCGACTATGGCAGCTGAGGCAATCGCTTGGTTGTCATGACTTATATGTTCTAAGCAGGTCTCCTGAGCCCAGGCGCTATTTTTTTCATTAAGCCCGATAGAAATCAGTGCAGTTGCTACCTTTCGTTCGTCTCCAGCGGCAAGACTACTTACTGCTTCCTCATGGCTCATATCCGGGTCGTGATAGTGGATGTTCATTTTTCTGCTCCGAGAGTTTTTCCTTTGCGGTTGGTTTTACCCGCTTTTATCAGCGCATTTTTCATGTCTTGATGAAGCTCTTCCCAAGACCTCACATGGCCGTGGTAAAGCATCTGTTTCACGGCCGCCCAGCACCGCATGTTCGCCATAGTCTGCGAGGCGCTCCAGGGGAATGTAACCAGACGGGTTGTTGTAGCTGATGATGGCGTCCGGCAAGTTGCAGGACTTGGCGAAAACGCACCCGACGACAGGAGCCAGGGTCGGTTCTGACGTAGGCTGAAGCTTTGCTTCGTAGGCCTGCTGGCGTGCGAGCATTGCGTTGTAGGGTTGCTGGAGCGCCTCGCGGGCCGCCAGTTCGCGCTCGTTCATAGGTTCCAGGCGGCGATAGCCACCGGTGCCGGTCCCGTAGGAGCGCCAGACCTGCGGTCTGTCTTGGTTGTTGGCCATCATGCCCTCCTGGCGAGTTACACCGCGACATCCGTTCTTGAAGTCGGATGTGCGACGTTATGGGAGGAGCACGAGAAAAAATGTAGGAAGGTGCTGTAAGCGAGGGGAGAAGAGGCTTAAAGAATGAGGGGGCAGGAAAGCCTGCCCCCTCGTTACGCGTTACGCGTTGACCGTCACCTGCTTGCGACTGGCCATCGCCGTCACTGCATAACCAATCAATGCAGCAAGGATCGAACCGGTGAGAATGCCCATCCGGTCCATCCCGGCGTATTCGCTACTGCCTGGTACGAACGCCAGCGAACCGACAAACAGGCTCATGGTGAAGCCGATACCACACAGGATGGCCACGCCCATGACTTGGCCCCAATTGGCGCCAGTCGGCAGGGCCGCAAGGCCGGTTTTCACTGCGAGCCAGGTCAGGCCAAACACACCGACGGTCTTGCCCACCAGCAGGCCTGCGGCGATACCCATAGGCACATGGTGGGTGAAGCTTTCCAGGTTGACCCCGGCCAGTGACACACCGGCGTTGGCAAACGCGAACAGCGGCAGGATGCCGTACGCCACCCAGGGGTGCAGGGCGTGTTCCAGGCTCAGCAGGGGCGATGGCTCGGCGTTCTTGGTGCGCAGCGGAATGCAGAACGCCAGGGTGACGCCGGCCAGGGTTGCGTGCACACCACTCTTGAGTACGCAGACCCACAGGATCAGGCCGATGATCAGATAGGGCCCGAGCTTCACCACCCCCAGGCGGTTCATGGCTATCAGCGCGACAAGGCACGCGCCAGCGCCTGCCAGCGACGCGGTGGACAGGTCGCCGGAGTAGAAAATCGCGATGACAATGATGGCGCCCAAGTCATCAATGATCGCCAGGGTCATCAGGAACAGCTTCAGCGACACCGGGACACGCTTGCCCAGCAGTGCCAGCACGCCGAGGGCAAAGGCGATATCGGTGGCCATCGGGATGGCCCAGCCGCCCAGCGCCGCCGGGTTATCCTTGTTCAGCGCCCAGTAGATCAGCGCCGGCACCACCATGCCGCCGATAGCCGCTGCGCCTGGCAGCACGACCTGGGATGGCTTTGACAGGTGGCCGTCGAGCAACTCGCGCTTGACCTCCAGGCCGATCAGCAGGAAGAACAGGGCCATCAGGCCGTCGTTGATCCATAGCAGCGAAGGCTTGGCGATTTGCAGGGCGCCGATCTGGACGGCGACGGGCACTTCAAGAAAGCTGTTATAGAACGAGGACAGCGGCGAATTGTTGATGATCAGGGCCAGGGCGGCTGCAGCGATCAGTAACAGACCACTGGCCGCTTCGAGCTGGAAGAAACGGGTAAACGTGCTACGCAGAGGCAAGGGATGCTCTCCAATCAAAGTTCAATAGGGGCGTACCCTAACCCGTACTGTTAGTTGTTAAAACAAAAGTTATATTCTTTTTTGTTATATAAAAGCGCCGTTGTATGGATTGCGTCAAAGCCTGGCAATTGTGTATCGAATTGAGTCATGACTGTATCTGTGTGCAGTGTAGGAAAGTCCCTAAGATCAAGCCTGAAAACTTAATGGAGCCTGAGCATGAGCGACCACCGTCCGTGGGCCCGAGAGGCCATCCGCATTATTGAAGCGGACTTCCAGCGCAGCGCCGACACCCACCTGATCCCCCTACCGCTGCCGGGTTTGCCGGGGATCGAGTTGTATTTCAAGGATGAGTCCAGCCACCCCACCGGGAGCCTCAAGCACCGGTTGGCCCGCTCTTTGTTCCTGTATGCCCTGTGCAACGGCTGGCTCAAGCCGGGCGCGCCGGTGATCGAAGCCTCCAGCGGCTCGACGGCGATTTCCGAGGCGTACTTCGCGCGCTTGTTGGGCCTGCCGTTCATTGCGGTGATGCCGGCCACGACCTCCCAGGAAAAGATTGCGCAGATCGCCTTTTACGGCGGCAAGAGCCATCTGGTGCAGGATCCCACGCAGATCTACGCCGAATCCGAGCGCCTGGCGCAGGAAAGCGGCGGGCACTTCATGGATCAGTTCACCTACGCCGAACGGGCCACCGACTGGCGGGCGAACAACAATATTGCCGAGTCGATCTTCCAGCAGTTGCGTTTCGAGCGGCATCCCGAGCCGAGCTGGCTGATTTCCAGCCCGGGTACCGGCGGTACCACCGCGACCCTCGGGCGTTATGTGCGTTATCGCCAGCATTGCACCCGGGTGTTATGCGCCGACGCCGAGCGTTCGGTGTTCTTCGAGTATTACCAGACCGGTGACGCCAGCCTGCGCCTGGACTGCGGTTCGCGGATCGAGGGCATTGGCCGGCCACGGGTAGAAGCGTCATTTCTGCCCAAGGTGATTGATGCGATGGTCAAGGTGCCGGATGCCTTGTCGTTGGCGGCCATGCATTACCTGGCGCAACGCTTGGGACGGCGGGTCGGGGGTTCCAGCGGTACCAATCTGATTGGCGCGTTGATTGCCGCGCAGCAGATGCAGGCGGCAGGAGAGTCGGGGTCTATCGTGGCGATTCTGTGTGATGGGGGCGAGCGTTATGCCACGACCTATTACGACGATGCGTGGCTGGTCGGGCAAGGGTATGAGTTGGAGGAGCTGATTGACGCTGTTGCAGCCAGTGTCGAGCGGGGCGAGCCGTTGCCGGACAGCATCCTGCGCGCCAATATCTAAAATTTCCTGTGTATGGAGACCGTTGTGGGAGCCGGGCTTGCCCGCGATGGCCGTAGATATCTACACAACTCTCCAGTGGCGAGCGGGCTTGCCCCGCGCTGGGCTGCGAAGCAGCCCCAAAAAGCCCTCCGCGTTTCTTCAGATAAACCTCTGATGGCCGGGTTTAGGGCTGCTTCGCAGCCCAGCGCGGGGCAAGCCCGCTCGCCACAGGAAAGTTCGTCAGTTTCTGAAAGTTGTGTAGATACCTATGGTGGCCATCTCGGGCAAGTCCGGCTCCCACGATAGAGAGGGGCGTTTGCGGGTGAGCTGTCAGGCCTCGATGCCGAGGATATCCCGGGCCACGGCTTCGGCAATCCGAATCCCGTCAACGCCTGCCGACAAGATCCCACCGGCATAACCGGCGCCTTCGCCGGCCGGGAACAGGCCTTTGACATTCAAGCTCTGCATCGACGCATCGCGAGTGATCCGCAGCGGCGACGAAGTGCGGGTCTCGATCCCGGTCAGTACCGCGTCGTGCAGCGAGTAGCCCTTGATCTGCTTCTCAAAGGCCGGCAACGCTTCGCGGATGGCCTCGATGGCGAAGTCTGGCAAGGCCAGGGCCAAGTCACCGAGGGCTACACCTGGCTTGTAGGACGGTTCTACAGTTCCAATGGCGGTGGACGGCTTGCCGGCGATGAAATCACCGACCAGTTGCGCCGGCGCTTCGTAGTTGCTGCCGCCGAGGATGAACGCGTGGGACTCCAGACGCTCCTGCAATTCGATCCCGGCCAGAGGGCCACCCGGGTAGTCCACTTCCGGGGTGATGCCGACCACGATCCCGGAGTTGGCATTGCGCTCGTTACGCGAGTACTGGCTCATGCCATTGGTCACGACCCGATTTGGCTCGGAAGTGGCCGCAACCACCGTACCGCCCGGGCACATACAGAAGCTATATACCGAACGGCCGTTCTTGGCGTGGTGCACCAGCTTGTAGTCGGCCGCGCCCAGTTTCGGGTGCCCGGCATACTTGCCCAGGCGTGCGGCGTCGATCAGCGATTGCGGGTGTTCGATGCGAAAGCCCACCGAAAACGGCTTGGCTTCCATGTACACACCACGGCCGTGGAGCATACGGAAGGTGTCGCGGGCGCTGTGGCCGAGGGCAAGAATCACGTGCTTGGAGAGGATCTGTTCGCCCCCAGCGACCACCACGCCATTCAACTGGCCGTCTTCGATCAGCACGTCGGTGACCCGTTGTTCAAAACGGACCTCACCGCCCAGGGCGATGATCTGCTGGCGCATGTTTTCCACCACACCGGTCAGGCGGAAGGTGCCGATGTGCGGCTTGCTGACATAGAGGATCTCATCCGGCGCGCCGGCCTTGACGAACTCATGCAAGACCTTGCGCCCGTGGAACTTCGGGTCCTTGATCTGGCTGTAGAGCTTGCCGTCGGAAAAGGTCCCGGCGCCGCCCTCGCCGAACTGCACGTTGGACTCGGGGTTGAGTACGCTTTTGCGCCACAGGCCCCAGGTGTCCTTGGTACGTTGGCGCACTTCGCGGCCGCGTTCGAGGATGATCGGCTTGAAACCCATCTGCGCCAGCAACAACCCGGCAAAGATCCCGCAAGGGCCGAAGCCGACAACGATGGGCCGCTCGCTCAGGTCTGCCGGCGCCTGGCCCACGACCTTGTAGCTGACATCGGGCGCGGCATTGATATTGCGGTCGTCGGCGAACTTGAGCAGCAGGGCAGCTTCACCCTTGACCTCAAGGTCGACGGTGTAGATAAAGCACAGCTCCGACGATTTCTTGCGCGCATCGTAGCTGCGTTTGAACAGGGTGAAATCGAGCAGATCATCACTGGCGATGCCCAGGCGCTGCACGATGGCAGGCCGCAGGTCTTCTTCGGGATGGTCGATGGGCAGCTTGAGTTCGGTGATTCGTAGCATGACAGGATCCGATATGCGGCGTTTGGTAGGGCCGGCGGTTTTGCAAACCGGCGATTATAAGCCCCAACGACGCATTCCCGTCATGCTAAAACCGCCCAGGGGCGAATCAGTCGTCTCGCGAGCCGCCAAATGCCGCGCAGCCACGCTGCACTTGACCGTTGATCCGAAGTTCGGCGCTCATGTGTTGCAGGCTGCCGCTGACGCTATCGATGCAGCGCTGGGGCGCGACCCACAGTTCAATCTGCTGGCCGTTGGCTTCGGTGGTGAGGTTGAAACGGCCGTCACCCAGTTGCTCTTCCACATAAGGCACCGGCAACGGTGGCTGGCCTTCGCGTTGCAGGACCATGCCCTTGTTGGTCACATTCAGTGCCCAGGCTGGCTTGTGCCCGTTGGCTCGCAGGATCATGCGCTTGAAGTCCGGGTCGTCACAGGCTGAGGTCGAGCGTTCGACGCGGTACAGCTGTTGCAGCTCCACCTGGCCCTGGGTGCCGCTGGCGACCCCGGAAAATTTGCCGCGCAAGTCGGCAAACAACGCCCCTTGCTGGCCGGCCAGGGACGCCGCTTCCTGGAGGATGCTGGTACCGCCGGTATCGTTGACCACGTAGTTACGCTGGTCATGGCAGGGCTGGAACAGCAATTTGTCGCCGATGGCCGTCAACTCGCCTTGCATGCGAGTCAGGCCCGCAGTGGAGGGCGTCGCCGGATCGCGTTCAAACACCTGGCAGGCAGCGAACAAGGGCAGCAGGGCAAACAGAGCAAGGGTACGGGCGGCAAACATTATCGGGTCTCCTGACAAGTGCCGCCACGTTACGCAGGCTGGCGCTGCATCACAAGCCGAGGATGGCGGGCGATTAGGTTTCAGCATTTTAATGGCGCGCGGATTTAAGCCTTTTCCTCTGTTTGCTGTGCCAACCTTGTGCAACGTTCAAGCTTTTCAAAGGAGCACGTGTATGAGCCTTCGATGGGCCTTTTTCGCCCTGGTCTGGATGACGCCCCTGGCCTGGGCCCAGGCTCCGGCCAAGCTGTTCTACAGCTCACAGACCGACTTTACCGAGATCACGGTGAGCCTGAAAAAAGCCTCTGTGCCCCGGCCTGAGTTTATTCAAGTCAACGTGACGCTGACGCCCGAGGCCAGGGCTCGTACCAAAGCCCTGAGCCTGTTGGCCATGCACAAACGGATAACGCTGTATCTCAATGGCCGGCAGCTCAATACCGCGACGGTTCAGAGTGTCCTTGACGGCCCCGACCTGACGTTTTCCATTCCCCGTGACCAGTTGCTGGAGATGATGCCATCGCTGCTCGAGTGATACTGGCCGGCCGCCGTTCAGCCGACGATGTAAGTCTGTCCGGTCTGTAAGCCTTCAACACTCTTTGCGTAGGCTAATGCCACCTCCGCCGCAGGAACCGGCTTGAAGCCCCTGAAGTACGGCGCATAGCTACCCATAGCCTCTACCAACACGGTCGGGCTGACCGAATTGATGCGCAAGCCCCGTGGCAATTCAATCGCCGCCGCTTTGATGAAGGCATCGATGGCGCCATTGACCAGTGCGGCCGAAGCGCCGGTGCGGATCGGGTCGCGATTGAGGATGCCGCTGGTGAAGGTGAACGACGCACCGTCGTTGGCAAACTCGCGGCCGATCAGCAGCAGGTTGACCTGGCCCATCAGTTTGTCTTGCAGGCCGAGGTCGAAGTGGCTGGCATCCATGTCGCCCAGGGGCACGAAGTTGACGTTGCCGGCGGCGCATACCAGGGCGTCGAACTTGCCAGTTTGCGCAAACAGTTGGCGGATCGACGCGCTGTTGCTGATATCGACCTGAAAGTCGCCGCTCTGGCGACCAATGCTGATCACTTCGTGGCGCTGGGACAGCTCGGCCTTGACTGCCGAGCCCACCGTGCCGCTGGCGCCAATCAACAGGATTTTCATGGTGTGGTACCTCAAAGGGTTCAAGTGAGCCTGCAGTCTAGAGTGGTTTTTTCGGCAGATAAGCGCACTAATAGGCAACCTTTGGTTTTCAATTGGAAACAATCCATGAGCGAGATGGACGACCTGGCGGCGTTTGCGGTGTTGATCGAAGCCGGCAGCTTTACCCTGGCAGCCCAGCAACTGGGCTGCAGCAAGGGGCAGCTGTCCAAGCGCATCAGCCAGCTGGAGGCACAGTTCTCGGTGGTGTTACTGCACCGCACCACCCGCCGACTCAATCTGACCGCTGCCGGCGCGGCCTTGCTGCCACAAGCCCAGGCGCTGGTCATCCAGGTGGACCGCGCACGTCAGGCATTGGCCCGGCTGAAAGACGATGTGGCCGGGCCGGTGCGTATGACGGTTCCGGTTTCCCTGGGCGAAACCTTCTTTGATGGCCTGTTATTGGAGTTTTCCCGCCAGTACCCGCAAGTGCAGGTCGAAGTGGATCTGAGCAATAATTATCGCGACTTGGCCAGGGACGGTTTTGATCTGGCGGTACGCTCAGAGGTTGCCAACGATGAGCGCCTGGTCGCCAAGCCCCTGTTGGCCTGGCATGAAATGACCTGTGCCAGCCCAGCATATCTGCAACAGTACGGTGAGCCGCTGACACCCGCGGATCTGGTTGGGCACCGCTGTTTACTCAACAGCCATTACAGTGGGCGTGAAGAGTGGTTGTATCACCAGCAGCACGAGCTGTTGCGAGTGCGGGTGGATGGCACGTTTGCCTCCAACCACTACAACCTGCTGAAAAAGGCCGCGCTGGTGGGGGCCGGTATCGCACGGTTGCCGTCCTATCTGTTGCAAGAGGAATTGGCTGACGGCCGGCTTCGTTGGCTCTTGCGTGATTATCAGACCCGCAGCATGCCGATGTACCTGGTGCACCCATATCAGGGCGGGCTACCGCGTCGCACCCAAGTGCTGGCCGATTACCTGGTGGGCTGGTTCAAGCGCAACGGCGAAGCGTTGGACCGGCTCTAGCGCCAGCGCCGGGCGATCCAGTGATCAATCGATAGCCGTCCTGGCCCCTTGGCCATCAATACCAGGAGCAACGCGCTCCAGGTGCCGTGGGTCGGGTAGGCATCCGGATAGACAAACAGCTGAATCACCAGGGTCATGCCCAGTAACGCCAGCGCTGAAAAACGCGTGGCGAGCCCCAGCAGAATCAGGACCGGGAAAAGGTGCTCGGCGAACGTCGCCAGGTAGGCGGCCACTTCTGCTGGCACAAACGGTAGCCGGTATTCACTTCGAAACAACGGCACGGTGGAGCTGGCCAGGTGGGGCATGCCCAGTTCGAAGGTGCCGTCTATCAGGTCGACGGCAAACCCCTGGACCTTGGTCTGGCCGGACTTCCAGAACACCGCTGCAATGGAAAAGCGTGCGACAAGGGCGATCAGGCTGTAGGGGATTTTTTCGAAGGTTTGAGTGATGCGTGCACTCAGGCACGGGGCGGCAGTATTCATGGGTGTACCTTGATTTGGGTGATGGCGCGGTGGTTGATCAGCAGTCCCAGGCATTGGTGCAGGTCGAATTCGCTGGCCGCGTCGAGGGCGTATGCCATCGCCATTTCCAGGGGCCAATCGTTGTTCAGGCTGTTGATGAAGGTCACGCAGCCGCTGTCGATGCAAAACACTTCGACCTCCAGGCCGTTGCGCAGGACCATCGCACTTTGCCCATGCCAGGGGTCGAGTCGGGCGACGGGGTCGGTGGTTTGGTGCGCAGCCCATAGGGCCACCACGGCGTAGTCCGAGCGCAAGGTGGCAACGCAGGGATGCAATTGCAGGCGCACGTTGCCCAGACTTGATAACTGCTGCAGTTGGTTCACCACGGCGTGTGGATTGGCCACGGGGGTGTCAATGGCGTGATATGCACTGATGCGCAAGCGTTCCAGTCGAGCCACGTCGGCCACGTACGGCACATCGGCAGCGGGGGCGAAGCCCTTGATAAAGTCCGCCAGGTCACTGCCGTAGTCGTGGAGCAGCGGGCTGATAGGCGGATACGCCTGGATATACAACCCCGCCATCGCCCGGAAAAAATGCTCGCCCACCAGTTGTTGGGTCACCGGATAACTGTCGGCCAGGGCGTTGATCAATGAGCTGTGGACGTTATTGCGATACACCGCAAAACGGCTGGCAGGCTCGGCGCCATTGCGGCTGAATAATCCATCCGGGCATGGCAGGCCCGGCGTAAGCAGGGCCTGGGCGAACTGTTCGTGCCGGTTCATGGGTGCACCGCCGCAGCCAGCAGATGCTGGTCCGCTTGCCGGGCTTCGGCGTGCAATACGCTAAAGGCCGGTACATCGTTGTCGCGCTCGATCAGCGTAGCCACCGGGCCGGTGCGTTGCAGTGCCTGTTGATACAACTGCCAGACGGCGTTGTCGACCGGCGCTCCGTGGTCATCGATCAGCAGGCGATCACCGAGGCTGTCGGCATCTTCGGCAAAACCCGCCAGATGAATCTCGCCCATGCTGTGCAAAGGCAAGGCATTGAGGTAGGCCAACGGATCCTGCTGATGATTGATGCAGGACACATACACATTGTTCACGTCCAGCAACAAGCCGCAGCCGGTGCGCTGGATGACCTCGCTGATAAAGTCGGTTTCGTCCAGGGAGGAGTGTTGGAACAGCAGGTAGGTCGACGGGTTCTCCAGCAACATGCGCCGCTTGAGCGTGCTTTGTACCTGGTCAATGTGTTCGCACACCCGCTTGAGGGTTGCGTCGTCATAGGCCAGGGGCAGCAGATCATTGAGAAACACCGGGCCGTGGCTGGACCACGCCAGGTGTTCGGAAAAGGAGTGGGGTTGATAGCGTTCCACCAGTGCCGCCAGGCGCGCCAAGTGAGCGTGGTCCAGCGGGCCTTCGCCGCCGATGGACAGGCCGACGCCGTGCAGCGACAGCGCATAGTGCTCGCGGATCAACCCCAGGTAGTGGTGGAACGGTCCGCCGGCCACCATATAGTTTTCGGCGTGGACCTCAAAAAAACCAATGTCGGGCAGGGTGGCGAGCACTTGCTGGAAGTGCTCGCTCTTGAGCCCCAGCCCGGCCCGGCGCGGAAGGCCGGGAGCCTGAGCCTGGGCGACATCAGGCAGGGATGAAAGCGTCATCGTCAGTACTCAGGCGGGGGATTCAGGATTTGGCCTTGAAGGCTTCCAGTTGGCCAAAACCGGTTGGCGAGGTTTTGCTTTCCATCTTCATGCAGGTGCCCTCGGGGACCAGGTTCCAGGCGTTGGCCTGGTAGTCGGTTTTCGAGGTGCCCGCGCAGGTGGTGCCAGCGCCTGCGGCGCAGTCGTTCTTGCCTTTGAGGGCGACGCCAAAGCATTTTTCCATCTTCGGCTCGTCGGCATGGGCGACAGTGGTCAGGGTGCTCAGGCTCAAGGCAGAACCCAGGGCCAGGACGAGGGTGGCGACGGACAGCGAACGGGTGGTAGTGGTCATGGTGTTTCTCCAGTAGTGAGGTAGGTAAGAAAGCGTTTGTGCTTGCTTACCCCACTAGAGAAAGGGGGGAGGGGATCGTTACACGGGGATCGAAGAAAACTTGAAAACAACGCAAATTCTACGGTTCACACAAAACAAATGTGGGAGCGGGCTTGCCCGCGATAGAGGTGTGTCAGCCAATACATCCGGCCCTGGCACTCCGCCATCGCGGGCAAGCCCGCTCCCACATTTTTTACGCCGTTTTTAGCCGCCCAGGTACGCCTCGCGCACTTTCGGGTCGGTCAGCAATTGCTCGCCGCTGCCCTGCATCACCACCCGGCCGTTTTCCAGTACATAGGCACGGTCGGCAATTTTCAACGCCTGGTTGGCGTTCTGCTCCACCAAAAACACCGTCACACCGTCCTTGCGCAGTTGCTCGATGATGTCGAAGATCTGCTGGATGATGATCGGCGCCAGGCCCAGGGAAGGTTCGTCCAACAGCAGCAGCTTAGGCTTGCTCATCAGCGCACGGCCGATGGCGAGCATCTGCTGTTCGCCGCCGGACATGGTGCCGCCGCGCTGGCTGAAACGCTCCTTGAGCCTAGGGAATAGGTGCAGCACCTTGTCCATCTGCTCCTGGTAATCGCCCTTGTCGGTAAAGAACCCGCCCATGGCGAGGTTTTCTTCCACGGTCAGGCGGGCAAACACCCGACGGCCTTCCGGGACCACGGCAATGCTCTTGCGCATGATCGCTGCCGAGTGCTGGCCCACCAGTTCCTCACCCATGTAGCGGATGCTGCCGCTGTGAGCCTGGGGCGAACCGCACAGGGTCATCAGCAAGGTGGACTTGCCGGCACCGTTGGCACCGATCAGGGTGACGATCTCGCCCTGGCGCACTTCCACGTTGACGTCGTGCAGGGCCTGGATCTTGCCGTAGAAAGTGGAAACGTTTTCGAATTGCAGCATTTACGCTTCCCCCAAATAGGCTTTGATCACTTCCGGGTTGTCGCGGATCTGCTCCGGCGTCCCGTTGGCCAATGGCGTGCCCTGGTTGATCACGACGATATGGTCGGAAATGCTCATGACCAGTTTCATGTCGTGCTCGATCAGCAGCACGGTGGCGTTGTTTTCTTCACGCAGCACACCGATCAACGCCTTGAGGTCTTCGGTTTCCTTGGGGTTGAGGCCTGCCGCCGGTTCGTCGAGCATCAGGATCCGCGGGCGGGTCATCATGCAGCGGGCGATTTCCAGGCGACGTTGCTGACCATAGGCCAGGGTGCCGGCTGGGCGGTTGGCAAACTCGGTGAGGTTGACCTTGTCCAGCCAATACGCGGCGTACTCCATGGCCTCGCGCTCGCTCTTGCGGAACGCCGGAGTCTTGAACAGGCCTGCGAAGAAGTTGGTGTTCAGGTGACGGTGCTGGGCAATCAGCAGGTTTTCCACTGCGGTCATGTCCTTGAACAACCGCACGTTCTGGAAGGTCCGCACCACGCCCTTGCGGGCGATCTCGTGACCGGCCAGGCCCTGGATCGGCTGGCCGTCCAGCAGGATGCTGCCACCGGCCGGCTTGTAGAAACCGGTCAGGCAGTTGAACACCGTGGTCTTGCCGGCGCCGTTGGGGCCGATCAAGGCGACCACTTGTTTCTCTTTGACGGTCAGGGCAACGCCATTGACCGCCAGCAAGCCGCCGAAGCGCATGCTCAGGTTTTCGACTTTCAGGATCTCGCGGCTCATTTGCGCAGCTCCATATGTGGACGTTGCATGGGCAGCAGGCCTTGAGGGCGCCAGATCATCATCAGCACCATCATGGCGCCGAACATCAACATGCGGTACTCGCTGAACTCACGCATCAGTTCCGGCAGCAGGATCATCACGATGGCCGCAAGAATCACGCCCAACTGCGAGCCCATGCCACCCAATACCACGATGGCGAGGATGATTGCCGACTCGATGAAGGTAAACGACTCCGGCGTCACCAGGCCTTGGCGAGCAGCAAAGAAGCTACCGGCAAAACCGGCGAACGCAGCACCCAGGGTAAAGGCGGAGAGCTTGATGATGGTCGGGTTCAGGCCCAGCGCGCGGCAAGCGATTTCGTCTTCACGCAGCGCTTCCCACGCGCGCCCGATCGGCATGCGCAGCAGGCGGTTGATCACGAACAGCGCGGCCAGGGCCAGCAGCAGGGCGACCAGGTACAGGAACACCACCTTGCTCACCGGGTTGTAGGCAATCCCGAAGTACTCGTGGAAGGTCTGCATGCCCTCGGCAGCGGAGCGATCAAACGACAAGCCGAAGAACGTTGGCTTGGGAATGCTGCTGATGCCGTTGGGACCCCCGGTGATATCGGTGAGGTTACGCAGGAACAGGCGGATGATTTCACCGAAGCCCAGGGTCACGATGGCCAGGTAGTCACCGCGCAGGCGCAACACCGGGAAGCCCAGCAGGAAGCCGAACGTCGCCGCCGCCATGCCGGCCAATGGCAGGCAGATCCAGAAGCTCCAGCCCAGGTAGTGCGAGAGCAGCGCGTAGGTGTAGGCACCCACTGCGTAGAAGCCCACGTAACCCAGGTCGAGCAGCCCGGCCAGGCCCACCACGATGTTCAGGCCCAAGCCCAGCAACACGTAGATCAGGATCAGGGTGGCAATATCCACCGCACCACGGGAGCCGAAGAATGGCCAGATCAACGCGGCCACGATCAGGCCGATGATGATGTAGCGCTGGGTGCGCGGCAGGGTCAGGAACTGGCTGACCTTGGGCGAGACCAGCGGGCCCCGGTTGGACTTGAGCAGCGCACCAACCTGCTGGGTGAACAGTACCCGCAGGAACATCAGCACCGAGCACAGGGCGATGATGGTCAGTGTCACCGGCCCGGTGCCGTGTACTTCAAGGTTGATCCCGACAATGCTCAACTTGAGCCCGAGTACCGGAAAGGCCACGGCCCATACCAGCAAGGCGCTGAAAAACGCCGATTTAAGATATCTGCTCATACTTTCTCAACCTCCGGACGGCCCAGGATGCCGGTCGGCCGGAATAACAGCACCAGAACCAATAGACCGAAGGCCACCACGTCCTTGTACTGGTCGCCGAAGATATCGGCACCAAAGGCTTCGGCCACACCCAGCACCAGCCCCCCGAGCATGGCGCCCGGAATACTGCCGATGCCGCCCAGAACCGCCGCGGTAAAGGCTTTGAGGCCCACCAGGAAGCCGGCGTTGGGGTTGATCACGCCATACTGCATGCTCAGCAGCACTGCCGCGACGGCGGCCAATGCGGCACCGATCACGAAGGTCAGGGCAATGATGTTGTTGGTGTTGATGCCCAACAGGTTGGCCATCTTGATGTCTTCGGCGCAGGCCCGGCAGGCGCGCCCCAGACGGGAGCGGGAGATGAACAGGGTCAGGCCGAGCATCGCCACCAGGGTGACGACGAAGACTAGGATCTGCATGTAGGAAATCAGGACTTCTTCTGCACCGCCCGGCCCGAAGGAAATACTGCCCGGGATCAGGTTGGGAATGGACTTGTCCTTGGAGTCCTGGGACAGCAATACGGTGTTCTGTAGGAAAATCGACATGCCGATGGCGGAAATCAACGGGATCAACCGGTTGCTGCCACGCAAGGGGCGGTACGCAACGCGTTCGATACTGTAGCCGTAGGCACTGGTTACGACGATTGACGCAAGGAACGCGGCAGTCATCAACAGCGGCAGGGAGTGGATACCCATCATGGCCAACCCGGCAATGGCGATGAAAGCCACATAGGAGCCAATCATGTACACCTCGCCGTGGGCGAAGTTGATCATTCCAATGATGCCGTAAACCATTGTGTAGCCAATGGCTATCAAGGCATAGGTGCTGCCAATGGTCAGGCCATTAACCAGCTGTTGGAAAAAATGATAGATCTCAGGCATTACAGCGCTCCTAAAAACCCGATACGCATTTCACTGGTGGAGTCATCTTCCAGCCTGGTGCTGTGTTCTGTGAGCACATTTGCACAAAGCATTTGCCAGCGAACCGCTGGTGACGGTTTTAAGATTTTCAGGTGAACCAGCGCCCGGATCGCGGGTGCGTGGCCCATAAACCTCGTAAAACAAAACCCACTGCTTGCACAGTGGGCTTGTTGTCCAGTAACGCCTGGCTTACTGAGGGGAAACTTCGGTTTTTGGTTGACCGAAGTGCCATTCGTAGACCACGAACTTGAAGTCTTTCAGGTCGCCCTTGGCGTCGAAGCTCAGGTCGCCGGTCGGGGTCTTGAAGGTACCCGCGTGGATGGCCTCGGCCACTTTGGTGGTGTCTTCGCTTTTGGCAGCAGCGATGCCGCCGGCGATGATTTCCACCGCCGAGTAGGCTGGGAACACGAACGGACCGCTTGGGTCTTTGCCGTCAGCCTTGAGTGCGTCGACGATTGCCTTGTTGGCAGGGTCTGCGTCGAAGGATTTCGGCAGGGTGACCAGCAGGCCTTCGGAGGCTTTCTGGGCGATTTGCGAGATGGAGTCGTTGCCGACGCCTTCCGGACCCATGAACTTGGCTTTCAGGCCTTTTTCCTGGGACTGGCGCAGGATCAGGCCCAGTTCTGGGTGGTAGCCGCCGTAGTAGACGAAGTCGACGTTGGCTTGCTTGAGCTTCTGGATAATCGAGGAGAAGTCCTTGTCGCCGGCGTTCAGGCCTTCGAAGACGGCGACTTTCACGCCTTTTTCTTCCAGGGTCTTCTTCACGGCAGACGCGATGCCTTCACCGTATTGTTGCTTGTCGTGCAGTACTGCAACGACCTTCGGCTTGACGTGGTCGGCGATGTAGTTGCCGGCCGCTGGGCCCTGGGCGCTGTCCAGGCCGATGGTACGGAAGACCAGCTTGTAGCCACGAGCGGTGATATCCGGGCTGGTGGCAGCCGGCGTGATCATGATCACACCTTCGTCTTCGTAGATGTCGGTAGCGGGTTGAGTGGAGCTGGAGCAGAGGTGGCCGACCACGAACTTGACGCCGTCGTTGACCACTTTGTTGGCTACGGCAACGGCTTGTTTAGGGTCGCAAGCGTCATCGTATTCCTTGGCTTCGAGCATCTTGCCGTCGACACCGCCCTTGGCGTTGATGTCTTTGATGGCTTGCTTGGCGCCCATGAACTGCATATCGCCGTATTGGGTCACAGGGCCGGTTTTAGGGCCGGCAATACCGATCTTGATGGTGTCAGCTGCGAACGAATGGCCGGCAACCCCAGCCAGGACCATAGCGGCAAACAGTTTGGAAATCTGCTTAGTAGCCTTATTCATAGTGCTCCACTCTTACTGTTGTATTTTTTATAGTTCTAGCGGCCTTGTGGGCTACAGAACCGGATCAGATATCTCGGATATCCCCCCGGCAGCGGCCTGGCAACTGTACCGGTACAGTGTAGAGCGCCGGTTGATCGCTTGAAAAGCTAGCTACTGGGGGCAAACCCTGGGTATGTCGCTTAAATGAAAGAAAAAGACAGAATTGCGGCGGGTGAATGCCAGAGTCTCGGGCAATCCTTGGCGTTCCTGACGCTTTCAATCGGTGCCTCAATTGCAACTGGGTTTTTCTGAGGAAGTCTCGACGGTATGATTGCGCCGATTTTTTCCTCAGGTGAGTTCCCATGACGCAAGAACCTAGCACCCTCTATGCCAAGCTGCTCGGCGAAACCGCGGAAATTTCCTGGAAGGAGCTTGAGCCGTTCTTCGCCAAGGGTGCCCTATTGTGGGTCGACGCGGGCCTGGATTTGATCGAAGCCGCCGAGGGCATGGCCGAGGATAGCCGGGACAAAGTGGCCGCCTGGCTGGCCTCGGGGAGCCTTGGCGAAGTGTCTGCGACGCGGGCATTGGACCTGCTGGAGCGTGATCCGAGCCTGTGGGCGGTGGTGGTTTCGCCGTGGATTCTGATCCAGGAAAGGGCATCGAATTAAATGCTCGCACTGAAATGGTGCGAGTTTTTCCCGGTGGGAAGTGTGTAGCGGAGTAACCGCTTTCGCCATGATGGCAACTGGCCGTGAAGAAAGGTCACAGGCGAGGGTGACGTAAACGTCATGGGAACAGTTTTGCGGGCCGCGAATGGCTCGGGGAATTGTTTCTTGGTGTGGCAAGGTTATGGATATTGTCGCCTGGCAGACCGCTTTCGCGAGCAAGCCCGCCCACAGTCGACCGCATTCCAAGGGTGGACCTCGGTCAACTGTGGGGGCGGGCTTGCCCGCGAAGGCCGCGCCGCGGTCTAGGCCGTCTTCCCGGTATGGTTATTCAAGGAAATAACCTTGGTCTTGCCAATCCGGTGACGATAAATCTCACGCAGGTACTTGATCGCCTTCTTCACACAGTCCCGCGACAGGCGGATATCGTTGATCGAGACAAACTTCTCTTTGTCATTGATCAGCTCGCGGTACTTCTTCTCATACATCGGCTTGATCGCGTACCAGTTGGTATCGAGGATTTTCGCCGGGTTCTCGAATTCGTTGAGCAACTCGTCAATACGGTCCTCGTCGAAGTCTTCATGGATGATGAAGTCCAGGATCGAGTTGTCCAGCGTCTCGTCGAAGCGGTACGGGTTGCGGGCAAAGCAGCGCTTGATAAAGGCCACGATCAACGTCAGGAAATCATCCGACAGGCACGGGCTCTTGGCGATCAGGGTGGTCAG
Source organism: Pseudomonas sp. DTU12.1 (assembly GCF_009873475.1). Classification (NCBI taxonomy): domain Bacteria; kingdom Pseudomonadati; phylum Pseudomonadota; class Gammaproteobacteria; order Pseudomonadales; family Pseudomonadaceae; genus Pseudomonas; species Pseudomonas sp. DTU12.1. The sequence goes on from NZ_CP045254.1 coordinate 1,596,013, forward strand.
CGACAGGTTGGCCGAGGCGCCGATCACCAGTGCGTAACGCTTGAGGGTGGTGTTGGGGAACAGGCTGTTGAGGTGCGTCTTGAGCCGGTTCAGGTCCATATAGGACAGTTTGTAGTCCTTGGGCAGGGAGACGATGGACACCACCGACGAGCAGTTCTTGAAGAAGTGCAGGTCATGCAGGGCCGCCGCGTCGTAGCCGGAATTCTTGTACTGCTCCAGCGACGCCCGATAGCGCTTGGACTCGATCGGCAGCAGGCTGATGCCTTCGATGGCCTGGGTGACCTTGTTGAAGTGGGGCAGGTCGATGGAGCGGAAGAACAGGTCATCGATGTTCAAGCGCTGCGGTTCTTTTTCAAACACCTTGAACTTGTCATTCGACGGCGCCGGGGTTTCCGGGACCACAGACTCGGCATAGGCAATCGCCACCGGCCCGGCCAGGCTCATGAACAGGTCGTTGGCGTCCAGGCGAATGGTTTCACCGATATCAATGCCGGCCCGGCGGAAATAGTTCTGGTCGTAGTCGGTTGTCACCGCCTGGGCCGTCAGAATGTTGAAGATCTGCTGTGAGATGTACTGGTTGGCGTGTTTTTCCATGGCATTGACGTCAATGTTCTGGATGTTGCCATCGTCGCTTTCTTCGGCGTAACGCATGATGTCGTTGGAGATCAGCATCATGGCGTTCCACGGGCGAATACGCCCTTTGACGCTGGCCTCGCTGCTGTCTTCATTGTCGAAGTTGTACGAGAAGTCCCATTCCTCCGACAGGTACTTGCACAGCAGCCGCCCGGCGTTGATGTGCAGAGCCTCGGACATTTCGCTGCGGTGATCGGAGATATTCGGCAGCACGCAAATGCCGCTGGTGAAGATCGGCTCGAACACAAAGGCGTGGCCGCTCTTGCTGTCGTGCTCGTCGGCGGGCTTGGTGTCGAAGGTTTTGTTCATGTACGAGTGCTGCTGGGCCAGGCCAAATTCCGAGGCCATGCCCGAGCCGGTGCCGCCGCCAGCGCTGAAGATCGAGAAATACAGGCGCGACTGGTTGGCCTTGATCCCGCAGGAATCGATCAGGTACGAATGGATCATCTTCCAGTCGGGGCTGGAAAAACGCTGGGTGTCTTTGTTGAGGATGATCTTGGCCAGGTACTGGCCGAGGATCGGTGCGTTACCGGCGCCACCGGCGTGCACTTCCGACAGGTCCATGATTTTCATCTTGCTGTAGTCGCGCAAAAAGCCGCTTTTTTCGCCCTTGCGGGAAAAACGGATGCGCCCGGCGATGTCTTTGTCCAGGTCGCCGAGCATCACCAACGGTTCTACCAGGAATACCGGCTTGCTGGCCTTGCTGGCGCCCAGGCGCAGGTTGTTGCGGATCCATTGGGCAGGGCTGTAGCCCTTTTCAACGTAGGATTTGTCTTCGGTGCTGAACTCGTTCAAGTAGAACTTGCGCGCGTTGTAGACCAGCTCCGCGACATCCAGGGCAATGTTGGAACCGCAGCGCCCCAAGCCGATCAGGCAGACCGAGGGAAACTCCTGCTCGCTGCGTAACTCGCTGTCGCCCTCAAGGTGCGGCGGGCGTGGGAACACCATGTCGCGCAGGCCGTCGAGGTTGTCGAGGATGCGGTCGGTGTTGGTTTCGGTGAAGTACAGGTATTGCTGGGTGCCCAGCGCACGTTGACTGTTCAATGACTTTGAACCTGAGGGTTTTTCCGCAGGAGCTGTCAGCAACACGTCGGATACCGCAGTAGCAGGATTATTTTTAGAAGTCATTGTGCGCCATGTGCCTGGACGGATGGCTGGAAAGCATCAAAGAGCCATCACCGAGTGAGAGTTCGCGACTTTTAAAGTGCGTTTTAGGCCTCAGCGACCCGTCTTAACCCTATTGTTTCTAGGGAAAAGCGACGCCGGACTCTCATGAATCGGCCGTTCGTCGGCGTTCTTTAATCAAAATGATGGCGATATGCCAAGGCTTTTGCGCGTCAACGGATGGGACGTACCACCGAAGAGGTGTCCTTGCCGCCTGCCTGGCTTAACGGTGTGAGCGGGTTGTGCTGATCCAGCGCGATGATCAACGCGCTGACTTCATTGGCCGGCACTGCTGCACTGAGCAGATAACCCTGCACATAGTCGCAACCATGCTTGATCAGAAGCTCCAGTTGTTGCGCAGTTTCCACCCCTTCGGTGATGACCTGCAGGTGCAGGGTGTGGGCCATGCCGATGATCGCCTGGACAATCTCCATATCGGTGGTGGATTTGGGAATGTCCTGGATAAAGGACCGATCGATTTTCAAGGTGTTGAGGGGCAGGCGCTTGAGATAGGAAAGGGAGGAGTAACCGGTGCCGAAGTCATCGATGGACAGCGAAACACCCAGCGCGCGGATTTGCCGCAGCAGGATCAGGGTGCTGCTGATGTTGCCCATCAGGGCATTTTCGGTGACTTCCAGTTCCAGGCGGCTGGCGGCGATACCGCTGCTGCGCAGGGCATATTCGATCTCGTCCGCCAGTTCGTCACGGGCCAGGTTCAGGGCCGAGCAGTTGACGGCCATGCTCAGGTCGGGGTGGCCCTGTTCCGTCAGCCAGCTCAGGTCGGCACAGGCCTGGCGTAGTACCCAGTTGTCCAGTTCGGCGATCAGCCCGTTGTTTTCGGCAATACCGATAAACCGGTCGGGCGCCAGCAAACCATGGACGGGATGTTGCCAGCGCACCAGGGCTTCAAGCCGGGTGACTTTGCCTTTGCGCAGGTCGAGAATCGGTTGGTAATGCAGGACCAGTTCTTTTTGGTTGCGTAGTGCGTTACGCAGTTCCTCTTCCAGTTGCAGTTCAAGAGAGGCCCGGGTTTTCAGGTTGGAGCTGAAGAAATTCAAGCTGTTGCGCCCGCCATCCTTGGACTGATAGAGCGCCAGGTCGGCGGTTTTCAGCAGTTCCTCGCTGGTGGTTCCATCCTCGGGAAACACGCTGATACCGATGCTGGTGGTCATCACCATGCGCCGGCCGGCCAGCTCGATGGGCTCTTTCATTTTCAGCATGATGCGCTGGGCCATGTGCCGCGCTTCGTCGCGATGATGGATATTGATCAGGATGCAGAACTCATCGCCGCCAAACCGCGCCACTACATCATTGTGGCTGCGTACCGAACTCTTGATATGCCCGGCCAGGACCGTCAGCAGCTCATCGCCGGCGTCATGGCCCAGGCTGTCGTTGATCCGCTTGAAGTGGTCGATGTCGAGGAAAATCACCGCCAGCATGCCCCCGTCGAGGGATTTCTGTGCGAGCTTTTCGGCGAAGATCTGGTTGAAACCCCGACGATTGAGCAGGCTGGTCAAGGCATCATAGTGGGCGACTTGCTGCAGGGACGCGCGCGCCTGGTCCAGTTCGCTCAGCAGGGTATTAACCCGACGCAGGTCGCGTTCCTTGTGCTGCAGTTTCTTGTCGGCGAGGGCCGCACTGATGCTGCTGCCGATCACCAGCAATGTGATGACGGCCACCGACAGCCCCAGTTGCGTCGGATTATTGTCGATTGGCAGCGGCGGCACAGCCCCTGTGGGCAGCAGCAGTTGCATGGCGGCCATGCCGGTGAAGTGCATGCTGAGAATGCCGGCGCCGAGCACCAGGCTGGCGCCGTACTTGAGCAGTTGGTGGAACATCCCGCTGCCACTGCGCAGGTAATGGGACAACAGCAAGGCTGCCAGGCTGGCGCCGATGGCGATGGCCACCGACAACCCGAACAGCGCGCCGGAAAAGTACACCTGGGCCTCGGAGCGCATGGCGGACATGCCCACGTAATGCATCAGGGCGATGCCCAGGCCCATCCAGATGGAGGCGACCAGGTATTGATGAAAGTGCAGTTGCGCATGACTGAGGGTTTGCATGGCGAATAGCGACGCGACCATTGCGATCAACAAGGAGGCAACGGTCATGAACACTTCGTAATGGATGGCAATGGGCGCCTGGAACGCCAGCATGCTGATGAAGTGAGTCGACCAGATCCCGCCGGCCAGGCAAGCGGCGCCGATCCAGCGCCAGCGGCGTTTTGCCGTGGGGTTGTCAACGTGGCCGACCCGTTCAGCCATGTCCAAGGTGCCGAAGCCCGCTGCGCAGGCAACCAGGTACGCCAGTAGCACCAGGAAGGGGTTATGGGTGCAATCGAGTAATAAATGCCCGCTCTCGGGAAGGGGGGTAAAAAAATGCAGACCCAGCCATTCCATAGCATGTCCCGTTTGAGTCATCTCGTGTCACGGCGCGCGGCGATGACCTATGGATTCGAGTATAGAAGGCTCAACGGAATCGCAAGCGGTAATGGCATTTTGACTTCTTCGATTTTGGCATGCTGACCATAGCCAATGATTCTAAGCGCTGATCGGCAATTCGTACTCGTAAGGCGGTTGCTCAAGCGGCGCCAGGCCGAACGCGGCGCGGGCGGCGTCGCAATCGACGTTCACTTCGCCCTGGCTCCATGACGCTTCGAACTCCCGGCATACGCTGGAACGCTGGGCGTAGATCGAGCAGCGTGTGCCGCTGCCCACTTCGCCTTCCAGGCTGCAGCAGCGCGCCGGCTTTTGGTCGGTGCCGATCATCGCCACTCGGCTGGGGTTGATCTGTACCACCAGTTCATCGGGCACGGTGCCGCCTGATGAAGCGCATTCGCCCCAAAAGAAAGACACGCGAAAGTGTGAACAGCAGGCACCGCAATTCAGACACGGACTGGCATCGGACATGGCACGTCATCAATAAGAGGTAAGGGGGGAACTGCGGAAGGCTCGCTATTCTATTCCTGCCAAGGCGCTTGGGAAGGGGGGCGCGTGCTTATTTTTTTACCGGGGAAAATCGGGCTGCCCTGGATGAAATTACGCCCTATCAGCTTTACGAATCATTACAGACAACCGCGCCGCGCCTGACTAGATTGCAGGTTCCGGGCAGGATGCGTCGGCATCGAGCCTCTATAACAATAAAGAGACGGACCCATGCAGAACTCGACCCAAGCGGCGAATGCCTGGCGCATTCTGTTCCTGCTGTTCCTGGCCAACCTGTTCAACTTCTTTGATCGCACGATTCCGGCGATCATCATCGAGCCGATCCGCATGGAATGGCACCTCAGTGACTTCCAGCTCGGCATCATCGGCACCGCGTTCACCATCGTTTATGCCATTGCCGGCTTGCCTTTGGGGCGCCTGGCCGATACCGGCTCACGTAGCAAACTGATGGGCTGGGGCCTGGCGAGCTGGAGTGCGCTGACGGCGGTCAACGGTATGGTTGGCAGCTTCTGGACCTTCCTGCTGGTGCGCATGGGCATCGGTATCGGCGAAGCCAGTTATGCACCGGCCGCCAACTCGTTGATCGGCGACCTGTTCCCGGCCCACCGCCGCGCCCGGGCCATGGGGATTTTCATGCTGGGCCTGCCCTTGGGCCTGTTGCTGGCGTTCTTCACCATCGGCGCGATGGTCCAGGCGTTCGACAGCTGGCGTGCACCGTTCTTTATTGCCGCGGTCCCGGGGCTGATCCTCGCGATCTTCATGTTCTACATCAAGGAGCCCAAGCGCGGCGCCGCCGAAACCGTGCAAGTTTCCCAAGAGAAAGTCGACCGGCCGATTCGTCGCGTGCTGGCGGTCCCGACCTTCCTTTGGTTGGTGCTGGCCGGGCTGTGCTTCAACTTTGCCACCTATGCCTGCAACTCGTTCCTGGTGCCGATGCTGCAACGCTACTTCCTCATGCCGCTGCAAGAAGCAGCGGTAGCAACCGGGGTGATTGTCGGTGTGACGGGCTTGTTCGGCCTGACCCTGGGTGGGCTGGTGGCCGACAAGATTCACCAACGTATCCCCAACGGCCGCCTGCTGTTTGCCGCGTTCAGCCTGATTATTTCCACGGTCTGCACGGCCTGGGCCCTGCATGCGGGGCGCGTCGAGATTGGGGTGTTTGTCGCGGTGTTCAGTGTGGGCTGGCTGTTTGCCTATAACTTCTATACCTGTGTGTACACGGCGATTCAGGACGTGGTGGAGCCACGCCTGCGGGCTACGGCCATGGCACTGTTCTTTGCCGGCCTGTATCTGCTGGGTGGTGGTATGGGGCCAGTGGTGGTGGGCGCATTGTCTGATCACTTTGCCCATGCGGCGATGTATGCGGCGGGTGCCGAACAAATGACCGAAGCGTTCAAGGCCGTGGGCCTGCATGACGCCATGTACCTGATCCCGGTGGCGTTGTTCCTGACCATGCTGTTTCTGTTCCAGGCTTCGCGGTGTTTTGTGCGCGATGCCAAGCGGATGAAGGATGGGTTGGGGGTGGTGGAGGTGCCTGGTCCGGCGGTTCCTGCTTGAGATCGAGGTGATGCCATCGCAGGCAAGCCAGCTCCCACAGTTAACCGAGTTGCCAACTGGAACACCGGTCAACTGTGGGAGCTGGCTTGCCTGCGATGAGGCCCTCAAGACCCCATAAAAAAGGCCCGCATTGCGCGGGCCTTCTTGTTTGACAGGGCAGGGCGCGGATCAACCCGCTACCAACACCCGAATCGCTTCCAACCGCAATGCTGCCTTGTCGAGCATGGCCAGGCCTTGCTCGCGTTGTTGGCGCAGGGCAACCAGTTCGCTGTCGCGCACGGTTGGGTTGACCGCTTGCAGGGCTGTCAGGCGCGCCAGCTCTTCGTCGGTGTCTGCTGCCAGGCGACGTTGTGCCTCGGCCACACGTTCGGCGTGGCGCGGGGCGATTTTCTCTTCGCCGGCGTTGATCCGTGGCGTCAGCTGGTCACGCTGGGCCTGCACGAACTTGTTGGCGCTGGCCCGTGGCACGCTTTCCAACTGGTCGTTCAGGGTGGTGAATGACACACGGCCCGACAAGTCATTGCCATTGGCATCCAACAGGCAACGCAGTGCCGCTGGCGGCAGGTAGCGACCCAGTTGCAGCGAACGCGGCGCCACCACCTCACTGACGTAGAGCAGTTCCAGTAACACGGTGCCCGGCTTGAGCGCCTTGTTCTTGATCAGCGCCACGGCGGTGTTGCCCATGGAACCGGACAGCACCAGGTCCATGCCGCCCTGGACCATCGGGTGCTCCCAGGTGATGAACTGCATGTCTTCGCGAGACAGCGCCTGGTTGCGGTCGTAAGTGATGGTCACGCCTTCGTCGTCGCCGAGGGGGAAGCTGGCGTCGAGCATTTTTTCGCTGGGCTTGAGGATCAGCGCGTTTTCCGAATGGTCTTCGCTGTCGATGCCAAATGCATCGAACAGGGTTTCCATGTAGATCGGCAGAGTGAACTGATCGTCTTGCTCCAGGATGTCTTCGACCAGCGCATCACCTTCACCTGCGCCACCGGAGTTGAGTTCCAGCAGGCGGTCGCGGCCGGTGTGCAACTCGGCTTCCAGGCGCTCGCGCTCGGCGCGGGCTTGGTCGATCAGGCCTTGCCATTCGCCGTCGTCGGCGTTTTCCAACAGCGGCAGCAGGCGCGGGCCGAACTGGTGCTGCAAGGCGTTGCCGGTCGGGCAGGTATTAAGGAAGGCATTCAGCGCTTCGTGGTACCACTGGAACAGCCGCTCTTGCGGACTGGTTTCCAGGTACGGCACGTGCAATTCGATCACATGCTTCTGGCCGATCCGGTCCAGGCGCCCGATGCGTTGCTCCAGCAGGTCCGGGTGCGACGGCAGATCGAACAGCACCAGATGGTGGGCGAACTGGAAGTTGCGGCCTTCACTGCCGATTTCCGAACAGATCAGCACCTGGGCGCCGAACTCTTCATCAGCGAAGTAGGCGGCGGCACGGTCCCGTTCGAGGATGTTCATGCCTTCGTGGAATACCGTGGCCGGGATGCCGGAGCGCACGCGCAGGGCGTCTTCCAGGTCCATGGCGGTTTCGGCATGGGCGCAGATCACCAGGACCTTGGTGCGCTTGAGCATCTTCAACTGGTCGATCAGCCACTCGACGCGCGGGTCGAAGCGCCACCAGCGGTTTTCTTCTTCAATATCTGGCTGCGACTGGAAGCTGACTTCGGGATACAACTCGGCATGCTCGCCCAGCGGCAGTTCCAGGTACTCGTCCGGGCACGGCAGCGGGTAGGCGTGCAGTTTGCGCTCGGGAAAACCTTGCACCGCGGCGCGGGTGTTACGGAACAGCACGCGGCCGGTGCCGTGGCGGTCCAGCAGTTCACGCACCAGGCGTGCGCTGGCTTCGGTGTCGCCATCGTTGACGGCGGCCAGCAGGGCTTCACCTTCGTTGCCAAGGAAGCCTTGGATAGTCTTGTGCGCAGCCGGTGAAAGACGGCCCTTGTCCATCAATTCCTGGACGGCTTCGGCCACTGGGCGATAGTTCTCGCTCTCGGCGCGGAAGGCTTTGACGTCGTGGAAACGGTTCGGATCCAGCAGGCGCAGACGCGCGAAGTGGCTGTCCTGGCCCAGTTGCTCCGGGGTTGCGGTCAGCAGCAGCACGCCGGGAATGGTCTCGGCCAACTGCTCGACCAGCTGGTATTCGGCGCTGGCTTTCTCTTCATGCCAGACCAGGTGGTGCGCTTCGTCGACCACCATCAAGTCCCAGCCGGCGGCGAACAGCGCGTCCTGGGCTTTCTCGTCATCCACCAGCCATTCCAGGGCCACCAGCGCGAGCTGGGTGTCTTCGAACGGGTTGCTGGCATCGCTTTCGATAAAACGTTCTTCGTCGAACAGCGCAACCTGCAGGTTGAAGCGCCGGCGCATTTCTACCAGCCATTGGTGCTGCAGGTTTTCCGGGACCAGGATCAACACGCGATTGGCGCGGCCGGACAGCAACTGGCGATGGATCACCAGGCCGGCTTCGATGGTCTTGCCCAGGCCTACTTCGTCGGCCAGCAGGACCCGTGGTGCGATACGGTCGGCCACTTCACGGGCAATGTGCAATTGGTGTGCAATCGGCTGCGCACGTACGCCACCCAGGCCCCAGAGCGAGGACTGCAATTGGCGGCTGGTGTGTTCCAGGGTGTGGTAGCGCAGGGAGAACCAGGCCAGCGGGTCGATCTGCCCGGCGAACAGACGGTCGCTGGCGAGGCGGAACTGGATGAAGTTCGACAGTTGGGTTTCCGGTAGGGTGACCTGCTCGTTCTGCCCATTGAGACCGTGGTAGACCAGCAGGCCATCGACATCGTCGACCTCGCGCACGGTCATTTTCCAGCCTTCGAAGTGGGTGATGGTGTCACCCGGCGAAAACCTCACGCGAGTGAGGGGCGCATTCCGTAGCGCATACTGGCGGGTGTCGCCAGTGGCCGGATAGAGCACGGTCAACAAGCGGCCGTCCTGTGCCAGAACGGTGCCTAACCCCAGCTCTGCTTCGCTGTCACTAATCCAGCGTTGCCCCGGTTGATACTGCTGCGCCATGCTGCCTGACTCCCGCCGTGAAAAAGCCGACTATTCTAACGGAACAAGGGCCCCAGCCAAAGGACTCTGACAAAAACTACTCCGCTTGCAGGGATGAAAGAGGGCGATTCGACGGGTGGCAGGGCACGGGTGACTGACGACTGGGTCACAAGTTGGCGAGCCTGGGCTCAAGTCGCTGGTGCGCCAGCCGACAGCCTGCTGACAGGAGACTAATAATTATGCTGCCACCGATCTTGCCCTTGAGTGTTGTGCCGGTCACGTCGCAACTCGACCCCGTGCGCCCAAAGCCCGATATTCCACCGGTGGTCCCCGCGCAGCCGAGTTCCAACGAAAGCACCATCGACCTCAAGCACCGCGACGCCGAACAATCGACGCTGATGCTGCGCGAAGAGCAACGACGCCAACAGGAACAGCAGAAACGCCGGCGCGAAGCCGACGAGGATCCCGAGCAGCACCTGGCCATTCCTGGTGATGAGCTCAATGCTGATAACACCGTGCCAGTCGCGCCGCTGATCGAAGACGCGCCCCGCCAGGGTTTGTGGGTGGATGTCGAGGTTTGACCCCCGGGCGGGCCAGGACGCATTATTGAGTCACTCCAGCCACCACGTAAGCCATGCCATGAGTGACGACAAGCTGATCGACCTGAATGCCGAACGGGCCAAACGGGTACATGACCTCAACGACAAGCGCCTGAATGACGTGCGCCAGGCATTCGAGCAGGCCATGCCGTTGGGCAAGACGAAGAAAAAGTCGAAAAACAAACCGAAAAAACGCTGAAATGCTCTGAATCTGTTGATTCAGGTCAGTTATTTCCCTTCTTTACGCCCCGTTGCGGGCGACATTGATCCCCGTCAATTTATCCCCCCGGCTTCTTGGTTAACTTAGCCCCATCGCAACAGGGCAAGAGCAGGAGGCCGGTCATGTTTTTCGATAATGTGGTTTTCGCCGGGGTGCTGACTGTCGGCCTCATGGTGCTGTTTTTTGTAGGGTTTGGTTTTTTTATCTGGAAAGACGCGAATAAGCGTAAAAAACCATAGGTTTTTCCGGGTTACATGAGCACGCAAGGCATTTTGGGCGACTTCGGTCGCCCTTTTTTTTGCCCGGATTTTGACGCAGTTCTTGTAGGAGCCGGCTTGCCGGCGAAAATCACCAACGATAACGCGGTGGGCCTGGTGCCCCGTGCTGCTCTCCAGTTTTTCGCCGGCAAGCCGGCTCCTGCAAGGACAAAAAAAGGCGTGACCCGCGAGGGTCACGCCTTTTTCAGTTGCGCGGGCTGTTAACTGCCCAGCGCCTTGGATGCCAGCCAGAACAACCCGGCCGACAGGCTCACCGTGGCCGGAAGGGTCAGCACCCAGGCCATCAGGATGGTCTTCACGGTGCCGCCTTGCAGGCCGCTCTTGTTCGCGACCATGGTCCCGGCCACGCCCGAAGACAGCACGTGGGTGGTGGAGACCGGCAGGGCGAAGATGTTGGCAAAGCCAATCATGGTGGCGGTGGTGATCTGCGCCGACATGCCCTGGGCATAGGTCATGCCCTGCTTGCCGATCTTCTCACCGATGGTCAGTACCACACGCTTCCAGCCCACCATGGTGCCCAGGCCAAGGGCCAGGGCCACGGCGAGGATCACCCAGAACGGGGCGTATTCGGTGGTAGCGGTCAGGTCTTTACGCAGTTTTTCCAGGTCCGACTTCTCGCGGGAATCAAGGCCTGGCAGCTTGCCGACTTTCTTCGCGGTATCGTCCAGGCACAGCAAGTAGCGACGGACTTCAATGCGCTGGTCGGAGGTCAACGAGTGGTAGTCAGAGACACCCTTCAATGTGCCGAGGAGGGCGTTGATGGTGGGTTCGGTCTGTTGCGGATTGCAACGGAACTTGCCTGGCAGGTCGTCTCTGACACTTTTGCCCAGGGCAAGGAATTCGCCGAGGGTTTCGTGGTTGCGCTGATAGAACTGGTTGAGGTGCAGGGTGGCGTCGCGGGTTCGCTCGATCTGGTAAGTGGTGCTGCCCAGATCGAGTACGAACTGCGCGGGCACGATACCAATCAGCACCAGCATGATCAGGCCGATACCTTTCTGACCGTCGTTGGAACCATGCACGAAACTCACGGCCATCGCCGAAATCACCAGTACCAGGCGGTTCCAGAACGGCGGGTGTTTCTTGTCGTCGAGCTTGCGGCGCTGGTCCGGTGTCTTGTGCATCTTGGACAGCGGACGCCACCATTTAAGACCAATCAACACCAGGGCTGCGACCAGGAAGCCGGCCATGGGCGAGAACACCAGCGAGGCGCCGATATCAATAGCCTTCTGCCAGTTAACCCCGTCCGCCAGCGGAATATCGTTGATCAGGGCATTGGCCAGGCCGACACCGAGGATCGAACCGATCAGCGTGTGGGAGCTGGATGCCGGGATCCCGAAATACCAGGTGCCGAGATTCCATGTGATGGCGGCGGCCAACAATGAGAACACCATGGCCAGGCCATGTCCGGTGTTCACATTGATCAGCAACTCCACCGGCAGCAAGTGCACGATGGCATAGGCAACGCCTACCCCGCCGAGCAACACGCCGAGGAAGTTGAACACCCCGGAAAAGAATACGGCCAGGTGCGGCGGCATCGCTTTGGTATAGATGACTGTGGCCACCGCGTTAGCGGTGTCATGAAAGCCATTGATGAACTCGAAGGCGAGGACAAAGGCGAGGGCGAGCAACAGGCTCACAAGAACCCAGGCATCCAGTCCGCTGAATAAATCGATCATGAAGGTTTTATGACCCGGTCGTAAGGGGGCGCGATTATGCCAGAAAACCTCAGTAATCGATGCACTAGCTGCTCGCCGGTAACATTCTTCAACGAATTAGTTTGGAGGAGGGGTGCGGCTACCAGATATTCCGCTGGTTTGGCAACTCATTGATTTGTAAAGAATAGAGGGGGTTGAGCGGGGTGCGACAATTAAGGTAAGGCGGCTGAAACGGCTGTATGAAATTTCGTAATGGCGCCGAAACTGACGATTGGAGGGCATACCCAAGGCGCCCCTGCCAGAAGGTGCTGGCAGGGCGGTGACTGGCCAGTGGGCTCAGTCCAGCAGAGCTTATGGCTCTTCGGCCTTGAGGTCCTTTTCGATCTTTTGGATTTCCTGGGCAAACGCCTGGTCGAGCAGGCTGGCTCGTTTGCGCCATGGTTTGCGTTCCGGCTCCGGTTGGGCGGCGTAGGTGGTGACTTCCCCGCCGTAAACATCCTTGTAACGTTGCTCCTGGCGCTCAAGTTCCGCGCGCAGTTCGTCTTTCGTCACATTGCTACCTAATTGAGTTGAGTTTGATTCCGGTGAAGCGCGATATCAGGAAGAGGCATACGACTCACCACTTCCGAATTGCGCGCGGCCACGGCACCGGGGAAGTACAACTGTCGTAGCAACAGTTTTCTTTTTCAGGCTGGGTACATGCGGCCAAGGCCTGGATAAGGCAAGGGCTGGGTTCAGCGGGATCAAGATCGCGCGGCAGGCCCACTTCACATTGTCGCAGAGTGCATTATAGCGGCGCATTTGAATAAGACTATCGTCAACAAGTTAAAAAGCGTCAACTTGGCCTGGTGAGAGGGTAGTTCAATAGTGTCGAGAAGTTGGCGCCACTTGCTTAATAACCGGCATGTGACAGTTGAAAGTAAAATTGGCATTAATTAAGTCAACACTGCTGCGCCTGATCCAGGTAGCCAACAAATTGCGATTATCGAATGATCGTCCGATAATCGCCCAATCTTGGCGCCCCTGCCTTGTACATCTGCCGCGCGGCGGCTTGTAATGGCGCTTGAAAATAAGAGAAAGGACCTGAAATGAACGATCAATTGCGCAACTCCTTTGCCTCAGTGGCGCCGCCGATCGTTGCGTCACCGGCCAAACGCATCCAGGCGTTTACCGGCGACCCGGATTTCATGACCTCCCTGGCACGCGGGCTGGCCGTGGTGCAGGCGTTCCAGGAGCGCAAGCGCCACCTGACCATCGCGCAGATCAGCCATCGCACAGAAATCCCCCGCGCTGCCGTCAGGCGTTGCCTGCATACCTTGATCAAACTCGGCTACGCCACTACCGACGGGCGCACCTACTCGCTGTTGCCCAAGGTCCTGACCCTGGGGCATGCCTACCTGTCGTCCACACCCCTGGCGGTTTCTGCCCAGCCCTACCTGGACCGCATGAGCGAGCAGCTTCACGAAGCCTGCAACATGGCGACCCTGGAAGGTGACGACATCCTCTATATCGCCCGCTCCGCCACGACCCAGCGCCTGATCTCGGTGGATCTGTCGGTCGGTGGCCGGCTGCCGGCCTATTGCACGTCCATGGGGCGGATCTTGCTGGCCGCCCTGGATGATGCGTCGCTGCAGGACTACCTCGATCATGCCGACCTGCAAACCAAGACCAGCCGCACCCTGACCACGCCCGAAGCGTTGCTGGAATGCCTGCAACAAGTGCGGCAACAGGGTTGGTGCATCGTTGACCAGGAACTGGAGCAGGGCCTGCGCTCCATTGCCGTGCCGGTGTATGACGCGTCTGGCCAGGTGCTGGCTGCGCTGAACGTCAGCACCCACGCCGGCCGGGTCAGCCGTAGCGAGCTGGAGCAACGCTTCCTGCCGAGCATGCTTAGCGCCAGCCAGGAGCTGAGTGCCCAGTTGTTTGCTTAAGCTGTTCGGTGACCGCACAGATCCCGGTTTGATGAATTGACGGTGTTTCCCCTGGCTTATTAATGTCGCGGCAGCGTGATTGACCGCGACGGCGTACGCCGCAGGTCTGATTTCGCTCCAATAATAATGACGACTCACCGTCGTCCGCCCGCCATCGGTGTGGAAATAAAAACAATGAATCAGCCTTCGCCTTCTGTTGGTACATGTCTGGACGTGCAGTCCTTTATCAACGCGCAACCTTTGTCCCGCTATCAATGGCGGGTGGTGATCCTGTGTTTCCTGATTGTCTTTCTCGATGGCCTGGATACTGCGGCCATGGGCTTCATTGCGCCGGCGCTGTCCCAGGATTGGGGGATCGACCGCGCCAGCCTCGGCCCGGTGATGAGTGCGGCGTTGATCGGCATGGTGTTTGGCGCCTTGGGCTCGGGGCCCTTGGCCGACCGGTTCGGGCGCAAGGTGGTGCTGGTGGGGGCCGTGCTGGTGTTCGGCGCCTTCAGCCTGGCCTCGGCCTACAGCACCAACGTTGATCAGCTACTGGTGTTGCGGTTCCTGACCGGCCTGGGCCTGGGCGCCGGAATGCCGAACGCCACGACATTGCTGTCTGAATACACCCCGGAGCGCCACAAGTCGTTGTTGGTGACCAGCATGTTCTGTGGTTTCAACCTGGGCATGGCCGGTGGCGGGTTTATCTCGGCCAAGCTCATACCGCTGTTCGGCTGGCACAGCTTGCTGCTGATCGGCGGCATCCTGCCCCTGATCCTGGTGGGGGTGCTGCTGCTGTGGCTGCCGGAGTCGGCGCGCTACCTTGTGGTGCGCAATCGCGGCACCGACAAAGTGCGCAAGGCCCTGGCACCCATCGACCCGGCCACCGTCGCCCAGGCCGCCAGCTTCAGTGTCCCGGAACAGAAAACCGTCAAGGCGCGCAATGTGTTCGCGGTGATCTTCTCCGGCACTTACAGCACCGGCACCTTGTTGCTGTGGCTCACGTACTTCATGGGCCTGGTGATTGTGTACCTGCTGACCAGTTGGTTGCCGACCCTGATGCGTGACAGCGGCGCCAGCATGGAACAGGCGGCATTCATCGGCGCGTTGTTCCAGTTTGGTGGCGTGCTCAGCGCCGTGGGCGTGGGCTGGGCCATGGACCGGTTCAATCCGCACAAGGTCATCGGTACTTTCTACCTGCTGGCTGGGGTGTTTGCCTACGCCGTGGGCCAAAGCCTGGGCAATATCACCCTTTTGGCCACCCTGGTGTTGATCGCCGGGATGTGTGTCAACGGTGCGCAATCGGCCATGCCTTCGCTGGCCGCGCGGTTCTACCCGACCCAGGGGCGCGCCACGGGTGTCTCGTGGATGCTGGGGATTGGACGTTTTGGCGCGATCCTCGGCGCATGGATGGGCGCCACCTTGCTGGGGTTGGGCTGGAACTTCGAGCAGGTGCTGACGGCGTTGGTGATTCCGGCTGCATTGGCCACCACTGCGGTGTTGATCAAAGGCCTGGTTAGTCATGCGGATGCCACCTGAGACTTAAGGCCGGCACGCTTCAAAAGTGTGGGAGCGGGCTTGCTCGCGAAGGCGGTGGCTCAGGACAAAATGTATTGACTGACACGCCGCCTTCCCGAGCAAGCCCGCTCCCACATGGACGGTGCTCACATTGAATTCAGGGGTGTTTGGCGGAATGTTAGCCAAGCAACAATCCGTTCGATTATCGAACGGATAGTCGATTATCGGATTGTTTGGCTCTAGACCCCGGCTTACTCTTCAAGCACTTCGGCGCTGCCTCCAGCGCCTTTTTCGACCTACATCGGGAGCCCAACCCCATGGCTGAAATCCTTTCGCTGGCTGATGCGGTAAAGCAGTTCGTCAATGACGGTGATACCGTCGCGCTCGAAGGCTTTACCCACCTGATCCCTACAGCGGCAGGTCATGAAATCATTCGTCAGGGCAAGAAAGACCTGACGCTGGTACGCATGACGCCCGACCTGATCTACGACCAACTGATCGGTGCCGGCTGTGCGCGCAAGTTGATTTTCTCGTGGGGCGGCAACCCTGGCGTGGGTTCCCTGCATCGCCTGCGGGACGCGGTCGAGAAGCAATGGCCGCAACCGTTGGAGATCGAAGAACACAGCCATGCGGACCTGGCCAACGCCTACGTGGCCGGCGCTTCCGGCTTGCCGTTCGCAGTGTTGCGGGCGTATGCCGGTTCCGACCTGCCCAAGGTCAACCCGTTGATCAAGACCGTGACCTGCCCCTTCACTGGCGAAGTGCTGGCGGCGGTGCCGTCGGTGCGCCCGGACATCACCGTGATCCATGCGCAAAAGGCCGATCGCAAGGGCAACGTGCTGTTGTGGGGGATCCTTGGGGTGCAGAAAGAGGCGGCATTGGCGGCCAAGCGTTGCATCGTCACTGTCGAAGAGATCGTCGATGACCTCAACGCGCCGATGAACGCCTGCGTGCTGCCGACCTGGGCCCTGACCGCCGTGTGCCATGTGCCGGGTGGCGCGCATCCGTCCTACGCCCACGGTTACACCGAGCGCGACAATCGCTTCTATCAAGCCTGGGACCCCATCGCTCGGGATCGTGGGACGTTTACCGCCTGGATCGATGAATACATCCATGGCACCGCCGACTTCAGTCAATTCCAGGCCAAGCTGGCTGCCGCCCAGGAGGCCAAGTAATGACTTACTCGACCAATGAAATGATGACCGTCGCCGCTGCGCGTCGCCTTAAAAACGGCTCGGTATGCTTCGTCGGTATTGGCCTGCCATCCAAGGCCGCCAACCTGGCGCGCCTGACGTCTTCGCCGGATGTGGTGTTGATCTACGAGTCCGGCCCGATTGGCGCCAAACCCTCGGTACTGCCGCTGTCCATTGGTGACGGCGAACTGGCGGAAACCGCCGATACCGTAGTCCCCACCGGTGAGATTTTTCGCTACTGGCTGCAAGGCGGGCGCATTGACGTCGGCTTTCTAGGCGCGGCCCAGGTCGACCGTTTCGGCAATATCAACACCACCGTGGTCGGTGACTATCATCAGCCCAAGGTGCGCCTGCCGGGCGCCGGTGGCGCGCCGGAAATCGCCGGTTCCGCCAAGAGCGTGCTGATCATCCTCAAGCAGTCGTCCCGTTCGTTTGTCGACAAACTGGACTTTATTACCTCGGTCGGCCATGGCGAAGGCGGCGATTCGCGCAAGCGCCTCGGCCTGCCAGGCGCAGGCCCGGTAGGGATTATTACCGACCTGTGCATCATGGAACCGGAAGAGGGCACCCACGAATTTGTGGTCACGGCTTTGCACCCAGGCGTGACCCGCGAGCAAGTGATCGCCGCCACCGGCTGGGCGGTGCGCTTTGCCGATCAACTCGGCACCAGCGCCGAGCCCACCGACATCGAACTGAACGCCTTGCGCGACCTTGAAGCCCGTACCGCCGCCGCCCATGGCCAAACCCCAGGAGAAGCCTGATGCGCGACGTGTTTATCTGTGATGCGATCCGCACCCCCATCGGCCGCTTCGGCGGTGGCCTGTCCACGGTGCGCGCCGATGACCTGGCGGCCTTGCCGATCAAGGCACTGATGGCGCGCAACCCGTCGGTGGACTGGACCGCGGTCGACGAAGTGTTCCTCGGCTGCGCCAACCAGGCTGGCGAAGACAACCGCAACGTGGCCCGCATGGCTTCGCTGTTGGCCGGCTTGCCATCGAGCATCCCTGGCGTGACCCTCAACCGTTTGTGTGCCTCGGGCATGGACGCCATCGGCACCGCGTTCCGCGCCATCGCCAGTGGCGAAATGGAGCTGGCGATTGCCGGTGGCGTCGAGTCGATGTCCCGTGCGCCGTTCGTGATGGGCAAGGCCGATGCCGCGTTCTCGCGCAACATGAAGCTGGAAGACACCACCATCGGCTGGCGTTTTATCAACCCGTTGATGAAGGCCCAGTACGGCGTCGATGCCATGCCGCAGACCGCTGACAACGTGGCGGATGACTATAAAGTCTCGCGCGCCGACCAGGACGCCTTCGCCTTGCGCAGCCAGCAACGCACGGCCGCTGCCCAGGCTGCCGGGTTCTTCGCTGAAGAAATCGTGCCGGTGCGGGTCGCCCACAAAAAAGGCGAGACCCTGGTGGAGCACGACGAGCATCCACGCGCCGACTCCAGCCTCGAGGCCCTGGCCAAGCTCAAGCCCGTGAATGGTCCGGGCAAGACCGTCACCGCCGGCAACGCCTCCGGGGTCAACGATGGCGCTGCCGCCTTGATCCTGGCCAGCGCCGAAGCCGTGAAAAAGCACGGCCTGACTGCCCGCGCCCGTGTGTTGGGCATGGCTAGCGCCGGGGTCGAACCCCGTGTGATGGGCATCGGCCCGGTGCCTGCGGTGCGCAAACTGGTTGAGCGCCTGGGCCTGGCCGTCAGCGACTTTGATGTGATCGAACTCAACGAAGCCTTCGCCAGCCAAGGCCTGGCGGTGCTGCGCGAGTTGGGCCTGGCGGACGACGCAACCCAGGTCAATCCCAACGGTGGCGCAATTGCCTTGGGCCATCCGCTGGGCATGAGCGGTGCGCGCCTGGTGTTGACCGCGCTGCATCAACTGGAAAAAACCGGCGGCAGCAAAGGCCTGGCGACCATGTGTGTTGGCGTCGGCCAAGGCCTGGCCCTGGCGATTGAACGCGTTTGAGACTGACAAGAATAAAGAGGATGACTCCATGAGTGACAAGCCCGGATACCGGCGCCCGCAAGCGGGTACTCAGCCTGATTACCTGCACCCGGCGTACCAGTCGACGAACCTGCGTTCGCCGTCCAAGCCGTTGGTGTTTCTGCCCCATTCGCTATCGGAAATCACCGGCCCGACCATCGGCGCCGAACGCATTGCCGAGCACGACAATGACCTGACTGCCCAGCACGATGGCGAACCCCAAGGCGAGCGCATCATCATTCACGGTCGGGTCCTGGATGAAAACGGCCTGCCTGTGCCGGGCATCCTGGTCGAGATCTGGCAGGCCAACGCTGCCGGTCGCTACAACCACAAGCGCGACTTGCACGATGCGCCCCTGGATCCGAACTTCACCGGCACCGGTCGCACCGTTACCGACGCCGATGGCTGGTACCAGTTCCAGACCATCAAGCCTGGCGCTTATCCGTGGGGCAATCATCACAACGCCTGGCGCCCGGCGCACATTCACTTCTCGCTGTTCGGCCCCAGCGTGCTGACGCGTTTGGTGACCCAGATGTACTTCCCTGGCGACCCGCTGCTGGCCTATGACCCGATCTACAACTGCGTGCCCGACACTTCGGCCAAGGAACGCCTGATCGCCAGTTTCGATCTGGAAAAGACCGTGCCGCACTACGCCCTCGGCTACCGCTGGGACATCGTCCTGCGCGGCCGTGACGCCACGCCGATGGAGAAATGACATGACCCTTAACGCAACCACGTCCCACACCGTCGGGCCGTACTATCACATCGGCCTGACCTGGCTGAACCGCGAAGACCTGGCCAACGCCGGTACCCTCGGCGAGCGCGTGGCGATCACCGGGCAAGTGGTGGATGGCAATGGCGATGTGGTCAACGACGCCATGCTGGAAGTCTGGCAGGCCAACGCCGCCGGCAAATATGACCACCCCGAGGATGACCAGGACAAAGCCCTGGACCCTAACTTCGAAGGGTTTGGCCGAGTGCCGGTGGATGGTGAAGGGCGTTTCCGTTTTAGCACCATCAAGCCCGGCAGCGTGCCGGGCCTCAAGGGCACAACCCAGGCGCCGCATTTGGTGGTGTTGGTGTTTGCCCGTGGTTTGGTGAAGCACTTGCTGACGCGGATTTATTTCGAGGGCGAGGCGGCCAATGGCGATGACCCGTTGCTGGCGTGTGTGCCGGCAGAGCGGCGGCATACATTGGTTGCCAAAGCGGATGCGTCGGGGGTGTATCAGTGGAATGTGATTCTTCAAGGGACAGATGAAGAAACGGTGTTTTTCGATTACTGAGTAGTCTGAAAGGGCCCCATCGCGGGCAAGCCCGCTCCCACATTGGAATGCGATCACCTGTGGGAGCTGGCTTGCCTGCGATGAGGTCGGTACAGGCGCCCACAATCCAAAGGTCTGCTTGCGGAACGAGGTTGTTGCAAAGTATGTCTAGACTCTAACCCGTTCCCCTCGAGTGAAAACAACATGACAACGAATACCAGTCACTACACCGGAGAAGAACGCAGCAAAAGGATTTTTGCGATTGTCGGGGCCTCTTCCGGCAACCTGGTCGAATGGTTCGACTTCTACGTGTACGCCTTCTGCGCCATCTATTTTGCCCCGGCGTTTTTCCCCTCCGACGACCCCACGGTGCAACTGCTCAACACCGCGGGCGTGTTCGCCGCAGGCTTTCTGATGCGCCCCATCGGTGGCTGGCTGTTTGGCCGGGTCGCCGACAAGCACGGGCGCAAGAACTCCATGATGATCTCGGTGCTGATGATGTGTGCCGGCTCGCTGGTCATCGCTTTCCTGCCCACCTACAAAGACATCGGCGCCTGGGCGCCGGCGCTGCTGTTGATGGCGCGCTTGTTCCAGGGCCTGTCGGTGGGCGGCGAGTACGGCACCACGGCAACCTACATGAGTGAAGTTGCACTCAAGGGCCAGCGCGGCTTCTTCGCGTCGTTCCAATACGTGACATTGATCGGCGGGCAACTGCTGGCGGTGTCGGTGGTGGTGATCCTGCAACAACTGCTCACCGAAGACGAACTGCGGGCCTGGGGCTGGCGCATTCCGTTTGTGATCGGTGCGGTGGCGGCGGTGATTTCGCTGTTGCTGCGCCGCTCCCTGAAAGAAACCACCAGCAAGGAAATGCGTGACAACAAGGACGCCGGCAGCATTGCCGCGCTGTTCCGTGATCACAAGGCCGCGTTTATCACCGTGCTCGGCTACACCGCTGGCGGCTCGCTGATTTTCTACACCTTCACCACCTACATGCAGAAGTACCTGGTGAACACCGCCGGCATGCACGCCAAGACCGCCAGCTACATCATGACCGGTGCGCTGTTCCTCTACATGTGCATGCAGCCGCTGTTCGGCATGCTCTCGGACAAGATCGGCCGCCGTAACTCGATGCTCTGGTTCGGCGCCCTCGGCACCCTGTGCACGGTGCCGATCCTGCTGACCCTGAAAACCGTGACCAGCCCGTTCCTGGCCTTTGTGCTGATTACCCTGGCGCTGGCGATTGTGAGTTTCTACACCTCCATCAGTGGTCTGGTAAAAGCGGAAATGTTCCCGCCACAAGTACGCGCCCTTGGTGTAGGCCTGGCCTATGCGGTGGCCAATGCGATCTTCGGTGGTTCGGCGGAATACGTGGCCCTGGGCCTGAAGTCCATTGGCCTGGAAAACACCTTCTACTGGTACGTGACCGGCATGATGGCCATTGCGTTCCTGTTCAGCCTGCGCCTGCCGAAACAGGCTGAGTACTTGCACCACGATCTGTAAGGGATGAGTTATGACACTGCGCACGAGCAACCAATTGTTCGACGCTTACTTCACCGCCGATAGCATGGCCAAGGTGTTCTGTGACCAGGGACGCTTGCAGGGCATGCTGGATTTTGAAGCCGGATTGGCCCGGGCGCAGGCCCAGGTCGGGTTGATCCCGCCGGCCGCCGTGGCGCCGATTGCCCAGGCCTGCCTGGCCTCGTTGTACGACGTGGATGCCCTCGGCGTAGCGATTGCCACGGCGGGCAATTCGGCGATTCCGTTGGTCAAGGCCCTGGGCAAGTTGATTGCCAGTGAAGACGCCGGCGCCGAGCGCTATGTGCATCTGGGCGCCACCAGCCAGGATGTGATGGACACCGGCCTGGTGTTGCAACTGCGCCAGGCGCTGGTGCTGATCGAGGCAGACCTGGCCCGGCTGGGCGCGGTGCTCGCCGCCCAGGCGCAGCGCTATGCCGACGTGCCATTAGCCGGGCGCACCTGGTTACAGCACGCCACGCCGGTCACCCTGGGGATGAAAGTCGCCGGTTGGCTGGGGGCGGTGACGCGCAGTCGTCAACGGCTGCTGGAGTTGAAACCACGCCTGCTGGTCCTGCAATTCGGCGGGGCGTCCGGTACCTTGGCGGCGTTGGGCGAACAGGCGATGCCGGTGGCGCAAGCCCTGGCGGCGGAGTTGCAACTGACGCTGCCAGAACAACCCTGGCACACCCAGCGTGATCGGCTGGTGGAGTTTGCCAGCGTCCTTGGCCTGATCGCCGGCAGCCTCGGCAAGCTCGGTCGGGATATCAGCCTGTTGATGCAGACCGAAGCGGCGGAAGTGTTCGAGCCGTCGGCACCGGGCAAGGGCGGTTCCTCGACCATGCCGCACAAACGCAACCCGGTGGGCGCCGCTGTACTGATCAGTGCGGCCACCCGTGTGCCTGGCCTGGTATCGACGATGTTCAGCGCCATGCCCCAGGAACACGAACGCAGCCTGGGCCTGTGGCATGCCGAGTGGGAGACCTTGCCGGAAATCTGCCGCCTGGTGTCCGGCGCCTTGCATCAGGCGCTGCTGGTGAGCGAAGGCCTGGAAGTCGACGCGCAACGCATGGGCAAAAATCTCGACCTGACCCAGGGGCTGGTGCTGGCCGAAGCCGTCAGTATCGTGCTCGCCCAGCGCCTGGGACGTGAAACCGCCCATCACTTACTGGAGCAGTGCTGCAAACGCGCCGTCGCCGAGCAGCGCCATTTGCGCGCGGTGTTGGCCGATGAGCCGCAAGTCACCGCAGAGCTGTCGGCGCTGGAGTTGGATCGCCTGCTGGACCCGGCGCATTACCTGGGCCAGGCACAGACCTGGGTCAGCCGCGCCGTGGCCGAACACTTTGCATTTTCTGCCTGAGGAGGCTGCTGTGGGATCTGTACAACTCGCCGATGGCGAACTGAATTACCAACTGGAAGGCCCCGAAGGTGCGCCGGTATTGGTGCTGTCCAACTCACTGGGCACTGACCTACGGATGTGGGACACGCAAATGCCGGCGTTCACCGAGCACTTTCGGGTGCTGCGCCTCGATACCCGTGGCCACGGCAAATCCCTGGTTACCGCAGGCCCCTACAGCATCGAACAGCTAGGGCGGGATGTGCTGGCGCTGCTGGATGCGCTTAACATCGAACGCGCGCATTTCTGCGGCTTGTCCATGGGCGGCCTGATTGGCCAGTGGCTGGGCATCAATGCTGGCGAGCGCTTGCTCAAACTGGTGGTGTGCAACACCGCAGCGAAAATCGGCACTGCGGATATCTGGAACCCTCGAATAGAAATGGTCCTGCGCGATGGCCCGGCGGCCATGGTGGCGCTGCGCGATGCGTCGATTGCGCGCTGGTTTACCGCAGATTTTGCCCAGGCTCATCCCGAGCAGGCCCAGCGGATTACCGACATGCTGGCCGCCACCGATCCCGCCGGTTACGCCGCCAACTGTGGCGCGGTGCGCGATGCCGATTTTCGCGAGCAAGTGTCGTTGATCAGCGTGCCGACCCTGGTGATCGCCGGTACCGAAGATGCGGTGACACCGCCGTCTGGCAGCCGCTTTATCCAGGAGCAGGTACGGGGGGCTGAGTACGCCGAGTTCTACGCGGCACACCTGTCCAACGTACAGGCCGGGGCTGCGTTCAGCGATCGGGTGCTGGCCTTTTTGTTAGCTGATTGATGGGGTTTGGGTTTGGGTTTGGTTGTGGTTGTGGTTGTGGCGAGCGGGCTTGTCCCGCGCTGGGCTGCGCAGCAGCCCCCAAAAAACCCCAGAGTTGCATCAGATAGGAATGGGACGCAGGTTTTAGGGCTGCTGCGCAGCCCAGCGCGGGACAAGCCCGCTCGCCACAACAACCCCGCTCGCCACAACAAGCCCGCAGTCAATATAGGAGAATTTTGTGGACGAAAAACAACGTTATGCCGATGGCCTCAAGGTCCGTCGTGAAGTGCTGGGCGATGCCCATGTCGATCGCAGCCTCAATGCCCTGACCGAGTTCAACAGCGAGTTCCAGGAAATGATCACCCGCCACGCCTGGGGTGACATCTGGACCCGCCCGGGTTTGCCCCGGCACACTCGCAGCCTGATCACCATCGCGATGCTGATCGGCATGAACCGCAACGAAGAGCTCAAGCTGCACCTGCGGGCCGCCGCCAGCAATGGCGTGACCCGCGCCGAGATCAAGGAAGTGCTGATGCAGAGCGCGATCTACTGTGGGATCCCGGCGGCCAATGCGACCTTCCACCTGGCGGAGTCGGTATGGGATGAGTTGGGGGTTGAGTCGCGCGGTTAAGGGCGGCTCCTCCCCCTCATGCATCGCTCAGGGCGGCTGATTATTGCTCAGTCAATGTGAGAGTAAGACTTGCGCAGGGGAAAACCCATTTCTTCACGCAGCGCATTTTCGGTAAAGGTCTTGGGGTTGGTTGTCGTGGGGGGAGTGGCGCGGTCGTTGTCAAAATCAAAGGCCGGTGCATCGGTCTCCACGCCAACGGCTTGTCGCTCTGAGTTGGGCTCTGGAAACTCCAGATCAGGTCGGGTGGTTGTACCCGGTAAGGAAGTGCCATTGGCGCCGTTATAGGCATGTGCCATTTCATGGTAGAGGTCGACTATCGGCGGGATCGGGGTGGGAGTGAATATGATGCGCGGGTTGCTGTGTATCGTCGCGCTGGTCGCCACCGAACCCTTGGTATTGTCATGGATGAAACCTAACTGTGTGGACTCGCTGATATCGTCATAGTCCTTGAGTTGTTTGTCGGTTTCTCTTGTGAACGCGTTGGCGAACGAATAGTTAGAGCGGGTCAAGGTTTCTTTGATCGTGACGGGAGCACCATTGCGCTCGGCGGCCTGGTCTAACTCGGTGAGCATCTTTTGCGCAGTCGGCGAGTTTCTAAAAAACTCAAGATCATCTTCTGTACGCTGTCGGAACTTATCTGTGCCTTCGATATTCAAGCCCTTATTGCCGGCATCGCTTATTGTGACTTGTCTTAATGTAGAACCGGGAACCCGGCACACACGATCCCCGGCATCGGCATAGACTTTGTCGCGGGCATCGTTTGCAAAGACGGTGTCCCGCCCCCGCCCGGTATAAAAGGTGGTAGGGCCTCTTCCGTACATAAAGTCCTGGCCGGGGCCACCGTGCATCACGTTAAAGGGGCTTTCGCTGATCATGAAGTCGTCGCCTGCGCCCCCATCCATGTAGCTGAATGTACCTTTGCTCCCGGCGCCAGAAAACATCTGGTCTCTGCCGGCATTTCCATACATCACGGATTTACCGGTCCCGCCTTTCATTTTGTCATCGCCACTGTTGCCTTCGGCATAACCGGCCCCGCTGCCCAGGGTGATGTCATCATTTCCAGCCCCGCCATAGACTGCAGTCAAACCACTGCCAAGGGCTTCAATCTGGTCATTGCCTCTGCCACCTTCAATGGTGATGGGTACGGTGACGCTGGGATCAACCTTGATTTTGTCATTGCCGCCTTTGGATTTTATGTGCAGTTCTTCAGGGTAGTTTTCATGGTTGTTGAGCTTTAAAGTGTAGTGAGCGCCATTGACTTGCAAGTTGATTTCGTTGGCTGAAGGTTGGCTGACTTTTATAGTGTCTGCTTTATCTCCGGTTTCGATTTGAAGTACGTTGTTGATATTTCTATAGTTATCCTCTTTTTCAATTGTCCATGAGGATTTATGGATAACTTTTATGTTGTTATCGCTAAAGAGTGGCGCCGAGTTTGTGTAGTTTGGGTATTTCTCGACGTAATTCTGCTCGGGTAGGAGTTTTGACTTTGATGTAAAGCGGGTGGTCGCTTCTTGTATGTGGGGGCTTTGAATTACGGTAACGGCGGGAGTGGTTCTTTGGCCGGAAGTTTCGGAGGGTGGGGAAGAAAGGGTGACGTTGGGATATGTTGAAGCAGGTAAGTTCACCATTACAGACTCTCGCTAGGACGTATGCACTTTGAGAGTCGGTGGTGGGTTGTTGGGTAAACGTTCCTGAAGAAAGTAATACCGGTTTTTTAAATGACTTAAAGTATCTGGCTCAAAATATTCGACAGATACTCATGGAGAAGGTGTGTTTTATTCCGGGTTCACGCGCCTCATCGGGCGTCCGCGTCCCACACCCAATTCCACATACCGGGCAACTGCACCACCTCGTGGAGGTCTTTTACCGTGCGGGCCAGGGCGCCACGTTCCAGCGCCGAGCGGTCGCTGTAGAACGGTTCAGCGGCAGTTTTCAAGCCATTGGCCTGGGCGGTGTCCATCAGGATCTGCAGGTATTCCTGCAGGTGCCGGGCGGTATAGCGGTTGATGTCGTGAAAGGTGACGACCACGGGAATCACCCCGTCGACGGTCGGCAACTGGCCCAGGGCAATGCGTTCGCGCACCAGCGACAGCTGCCGCAACAGGTTGGCGCGGCGCTGGGGGCTGGCATTGAAGCCCCAGATCTTGCCGTCATTGGCACTCAAATCGGTCAACAGAATGTGCATGCCGTGGCGCTGGTACGCGGCGAAGGTCCGTCGGTCGTAGTTCCAGAACGGTGGGCGTACCAGCCTCGGTGCGGCGCCGGTGATCGAGGCGATGCTCGCGGCGCCCTGGCGCAGGGTCTGTTCCAGGTCGTTGTCATTGAGCAGACGGTGATTGCTGTGCCAGCGCGTGGCAGTGTGAAACGCCAGGATGTGGCCGGCAGCGTGCTCACGCGCCATGGTCTTGCGCCCGCGCGGGCTGCCACCGGCGCGCCAGGCGTCGGTCTGTAAAAAGAAGATCGCCTTGATCCCCGGTTGCACCGGGTTGTCGGCCAGGTCCTGAATCACCGAACGGCTGGGGTTGGCGTAGCCCGAAGCACTGGGGCCATCATCGAAGGTCAGCAAAAAGCGGATCGGCGCCTGGGTTTGCAGGCGTTGTTCGGTCAGTGGCGTCAACGCTACGGGCGCGCCGATGCAGCCACTGAGGCAAAGTGCCAGGGCGAACAGGGCGGTAGCGAGGACGGCGGGCTTCATGGTGTGCGCGGGCTCAGGTAAAGGCCGCTACTGAGTGGGATCAGCAGCGGCAGGCGCGCACCATACAGCAAGATTGTCGCCGGTTTACAGCAGACTTATCGGATAGCTGACGATCAACCGGTTTTCATCAAATTCGTTGTTGCTGTAGTCCCGACGCATGCTGGAATTGCGCCAGCGCAGGGTAAGGTTTTTCAGGCTGCCGCTTTGCACGGTGTAGCCGACTTCGCTTTCCCTGCCCCATTCCTTGCCGTCGCTGACGGTGGCGGTATGCACGTTGCTGCCGCTGATGTAGCGGTTCATCAGGGTCAGCCCGGGCACGCCGAGCGCGGCGAAGTTGTAGTCATGGCGCAGCTGCCAGGATTTTTCCTCGGCGTTGTCATAGCTGGCATTGAAGCTGTCGTTGGCCAGGGTGCCGCCGCTGGTGCCATTGACCCGCATCCACGCGCTGTCGCCACTGAGTTTTTGCAGGCCGACGTAGAAGGTGTTGCCGCCGTACTTGGCCGAGAACAGGCCGGACCAGGTCTTGTTGTCCAGGTTGCCGGCACGGGCGCTGCCGTCTTCCTTGCCGTAGAAGAAGCCCAGGTTGGCGCCCAGGGTCCAGTCGCCCACGGGCTGGCTGTGGGTCAGGTTGAGGTATTGCTGGCGGTAGATGTCCTTGAGCTGGGCATTCCACACGCCGACCTGGGTGCGCTTGTCGTTGAATGCATATTCGGCGCCCTGGAAGTTGAAACGATCGGAGGTGAAGGCGGTTTTACCGAACATCGACATGTCGGTCATGCTGCTGTCATCACGCGGGCTGTTGGCGCGGAACTGGCCGCCATACAGGCTCAGGCCGTCGATCTCTCTGGAGGTGATCTGCCCGCCGCGCAGGGTTTGCGGCAGGGAGCGACCGTCGTCCGAACGCAGG
The DNA here is from genome assembly GCF_009873475.1 of Pseudomonas sp. DTU12.1. Classification (NCBI taxonomy): domain Bacteria; kingdom Pseudomonadati; phylum Pseudomonadota; class Gammaproteobacteria; order Pseudomonadales; family Pseudomonadaceae; genus Pseudomonas; species Pseudomonas sp. DTU12.1. The sequence continues at coordinate 1,623,814 of NZ_CP045254.1, forward strand.
ATCGGCAACACCGGCATCCACTCGCCGACTTTCAGCTCGGTCTTGGAAAACCGCGCCTTGAACGCCACCCCCAGGCGACCGAAGTTGTCCGCTGGTTTGCCGTCGTGATCCAGGGGCAGCAGTTGAGTGCCGCCAGAGCCGCCGCCGCCGTCGAGCTTTTGCGAGTACATACCCAGCACGTCCACGCCAAAACCCACGGTGCCCTGGGTGAAGCCGGACTTGGCGTCGAGGATGAAACTCTGCGTCCACTCCTGCGCACCGCCCTGGGTCTTGGTCGGGTCGGTGAAATTGCGGTTGAAGAAGAAGTTGCGCAGGTTGAGGTTGGCGCTGGCATCTTCGAGAAAGCCGTGTTCTTCGGCGACAGCGGGAAGGGCAAGGCTGGCGACAGCGGTAGCCAGCAATAGCCGGCGAGGGTGCAAAGTGCTCATGGCGTGGGACCTGTTGTTATTGGTGGTTTTCAGGTGCGGGCCATGGTGCGTGGCGTTGCCGGGGCGATTCAATTGGGGGAGGGCGGGTTTTGGGCGGTGATCGCACGAAACTGTGCGCCCATGAAAAAGCCCACCAAAAGGTGGGCTTCGTGTGTCGCTACGCCGCTCAGAACAACTTGAGTTTCGGCGCTTCTTCTTTCACTGGCTCATTCTTCGCTGTCTGTTCGTTCCAACCGCCACCGAGGGCCTTGTACAAGGTCACTTCGCTGGTCAGTTGGGCCAGGCGGTCGGTGATCAGCGTTTGCTGGGCAGCGAACAGCTGGCGTTGGGCGTCGAGGAAGGTCAGGTTGCTGTCGACACCAATGCGGTAGCGACGCTCTGCCAGACGGTAGTAGTCCTGGTTCGCCGAGACGAAATCACGCTGGGCCTGCAACTGTTGGTTGTAGGTCGCACGTGCCGCCAGGCCGTCGGAGACTTCCTGGAACGCGGTCTGGATCGACTTCTCGTAGGTCGCGACGTTGATCTCTTTCTGGATCTTCGAGTAGTCCAGGCTTGCGCGCAGGCTACCGGCGTTGAAGATCGGGATGTTGATCTGTGGCGCGAACGACCAGGTACCCGAGCCGCCCTTGAACAGGCCGCCGAGGTCCGGGCTCAACGTACCGGCATTGGCGGTCAGGCTGATGCTCGGGAAGAACGCAGCCCGTGCCGCGCCGATATTGGCGTTGGCAGCCTTGAGGTTGTGCTCGGCCTGCAGGATGTCGGGACGACGTTGCAGCAGGTCTGAAGGCAGGCCAGCCGGTACTTCGCTCAACAGGTCGTCGGACAGCGGCTGAGTAACGAGATTCGCCGGCAGGCCGGTGCCCAGCAGCAGGGTCAGGTTGTTTTCGTCCTGGGCCACCTGGCGGGTGTAGCGGGCCAGTTGCACACGGGCGCTTTCAACCGAGGTGCGCGCCTGGCTCAAGTCCAGGGCCGAGGCTACGCCGACTTCGTTGCTGCGCGAGGTGAGCTTGAAGCTCTGCTCGTAGGCGGCCAGGGTGTCCTGGGTCAGCTTGAGCAGTTCCTTGTCCGCTTGCCAGGTCAGGTAGGCATTGGCCACGCTGGCCACCAGGCTGATCTGCGTGCTGCGGCGCGCTTCTTCAGTGGCGAAGTATTTCTGCAACGCTTCTTCGCTCAGGCTGCGCACCCGGCCGAACAGGTCCAGCTCGTAGGCGTTGATCCCGAGGGTCGCCGAGTAGGAGCTGGTGATGTTCGATTCGCCGGTTTGCGAGGCCCGTGCCGGAACGCGCTGGCGGCTGCCGCTGCCATTGGCGCCGACGGCCGGGAACAGGTCCGCACGCTGGATGCGGTACTGCGCGGCAAAGGCGTCGATGTTCAGCGCGGCGACGCGCAGGTCACGGTTGTTGACCAGTGCAACCTGGATCAACTGTTGCAGGGCAGGGTCGTGGAAAAACTGCTTCCAGCCCTGTTCGGCCGCGGCCTGGCTCGGCGCCTGGGCCGACGAATACGCCGGCCCCTGCGGGAATTGGGCGGCAACCGGCGCTTCAGGCTGCTGATAGTCAGGGATCAGCGAGCAGCCACTGAGCACAAATGCCGTGACTGCCAGGGAAAGTAGCGACTTGCGCATTAGCCAGCCTCTTTAGGAGTTTGCGGTGTATCGGACTTGTCAGTTTTTTTCCGGCTGCCAATGGCGGACACGGTCACGAAGAACAGTGGCACCCAGAAGATCGCCAGGACGGTAGCGGTGATCATACCGCCAATTACCCCGGTACCGATTGCGTGTTGGCTGCCCGAACCTGCGCCCGAGGAGATCGCCAGCGGCAGTACACCGAGGACGAACGCCATGGACGTCATGATGATCGGACGCAGACGCATGCGGGACGCTTCGATGGCCGCCTCGACGATGCCCTTGCCCTGTTCATGCAGCTCCTTGGCGAACTCCACGATCAGGATGGCGTTCTTCGAGGCCAGGCCCACGGTCACCAACAACCCCACCTGGAAGAACACGTCGTTGGACAGTCCCCGCAGGCTGGTAGCCATCAGTGCACCGATTACACCCAGCGGCACAACCAGCACCACCGCAATCGGGATCGACCAGCTTTCGTACAGCGCTGCCAGGCAGAGGAACACGACCAGCAACGACAGGGCGTACAGCGCAGGCGCCTGGGAGCCGGACAAGCGTTCTTCATAGGACAGGCCGGTCCAGGCATAGCCCACACCCGCTGGCAGTTGCTTGGCGATACGCTCGACTTCTGCCATCGCGTCACCGGTGCTGTAGCCCGGCGCCGGGGTCCCGAGGACTTCCATTGCCGCTACGCCGTTGTACCGCGACAGTTTCGGCGAACCGAAGATCCAGTTGCCAGAGGCAATGGCTGATAACGGCACCATTTTCCCGTCGTCGGCGCGTACGTACCATTTGTTCAGGTCTTCCGGGGACATCCGGCCAGCGGCATCGCCCTGGATATAGACCTTCTTCACTCGACCACGGTCGATGAAGTCGTTGATGTAGCTGCCACCCAGGGCAATCGCCAGGGTCTGGTTGATGCTCGACAGGCTGATGCCCTGGGCGCTGGCCTTTTCGTCGTCGATGGTCAACTCATACTGCGGCTCATCGTTCACACCGTTTGGACGCACGCCAGCAAGAATCTTGCTTTGGGCCGCCATGCCGAGGAACTGGTTACGGGCGTTCATCAAGGCATCGTGACCAACACCGCCCTGATCCTGCAGGAACACGTCGAACCCCGTTGCGTTACCCAGCTCCAGTACCGAAGGCGGCACGATGGCGAACACCATGGCGTCCTTGAAGGTCTGGGAGAAATAACCCTGGGCCCGCTTGGCCACCTCGAATACCGACATCGAGGCATCCCGCTCGTCCCATGGCTTGAGCATCACAAACGCCAGGCCCGAGCTTTGGCCACGACCGGCAAAGTTGAAGCCGTTGACGGTAAACACCGACTTCACGGCCGAACCTTCACCCGGTTCGCCTTCCTTGTCGTTGAGCAGGTAGGCACGCATGTCGTCGATCACGGTTTGCGTACGCTCGGCGGAAGAACCGACCGGCGTCTGCACCTGGGCGAAGATCACACCCTGGTCTTCCTCGGGCAGGAACGCGCTCGGAATACGGGTGAACAGCCAGATCATGCCGGCGAAGATGATCAGGTACACCAGGAACGAAGGCGCCTTGTGCTTGATCATGTTGCCCACGCCACGCTCGTAGCTCAGTACGCCACGGTCGAAGGTGCGGTTGAACCAGCCGAAGAAACCACGCTTGGGTTGCCCGTGTTTCTCGGGGTCGATCGGCTTGAGCATGGTGGCGCACAAGGCCGGGGTGAAGATCAGTGCAACCAGCACCGACAGGGCCATCGCCGACACAATGGTGATGGAGAACTGTTTATAGATCACACCCGTGGAGCCGCCAAAGAATGCCATCGGCAGCAGTACCGCCGACAGTACCAGGGCAATACCCACCAGGGCGCCCTGGATCTGGCTCATGGACTTGACCGTCGCCTCCTTGGGCGACAGGTGTTCCTCGGCCATCACCCGCTCGACGTTTTCCACCACCACGATCGCATCGTCCACCAGCAAGCCGATGGCCAGGATCATGCCGAACATGGTCAAGGTGTTGATGGTGAAGCCGAAGGCCGCGAGGATGCCGAATGTACCCAGCAATACCACCGGTACCGTCATGGTGGTGATGATGGTGGCGCGAAAGTTCTGCAGGAACAGGTACATCACCAGGAACACCAGGATGATCGCCTCGACCAGGGTATCGACTACCCCGGAAATCGATTCGGTCACCACGGGGGTGGTGTCATAGGGAACCACGGCTTTCATGCCCGGCGGGAAGAACGGCTCCAGGGACGCGACCGTGGCGCGGATGGCCTTGGCGGTGTCCAGGGCGTTGGCGCCCGAGGCCAGTTTGATCGCCATGCCGGAAGCCGGCTTGCCGTTGAACTGGGCGCTGATGCTGTAGTTCTGACCACCCAGCTCGACCCGGGCGACATCGCCCAGACGCACTTGGGAGCCATCGCTGTTCACGCGCAGCAGGATCTTTTCAAACTGCTCGGCGCTTTGCAGACGGGTCTTGCCGATGATGGTGGCGTTCAACTGAGTGCCGGGCAGAGCAGGCAGGCCGCCCAGTTGGCCGGTGGCCACCTGTACGTTCTGGGCCTGCACGGCGGCGCTGACATCCACCGGGGTCATCTGGAAGTTGTTCAACTTGGCCGGGTCCAGCCAGATACGCATGGCGTACTGGGAACCGAAGACCTGGAAGTCACCGACGCCAGACGTCCGCGAAATCGGGTCCTGGATGTTGGAAACGATGTAGTTGGACAGGTCATCCTTGGTCATGGTGCCGTCTTCGGACACCAGGCCGATCACCATCAGGAAGTTCTTCACCGACTTGGTTACGCGGATCCCTTGCTGCTGCACTTCTTGCGGCAGCAATGGGGTCGCCAGGTTGAGTTTGTTCTGCACCTGGACCTGGGCGATGTCGGGGTTGGTCCCCTGGTTGAACGTCGCGGTGATGGTCATGCTGCCGTCGGAGTTACTGTCCGAGGCCACATAACGCAGGTTGTCGATACCGTTGAGCTGTTGCTCGATCACCTGCACCACGGTGTCCTGCACGGTTTGTGCGGACGCGCCTGGGTAGGTCACCTGGATATCAATGGCGGTTGGCGCGATGGCCGGGTATTGGTTGATGGGCAACTTCAGGATCGACAGTGCCCCGACCAGCATGATTACCAGGGCTATTACCCAGGCAAAAATGGGACGGTCGATAAAAAATTTCGACATGTATTACTCCCCTTTGCCAGCGGCGGCAGGAGCAGTACCGGCGGGCTTGGCGTTGGTGGCTTCCTTCGCTTCAACCGTGATGCCCGGCTTGATGAACTGCAAGCCTTCGGTGATCACACGGTCACCGGCATTCAGGCCTTTTTCCACCAGCCAGTAGGCACCAGCGGTACGGTTGGCCACCAGCACGCGCTGTTCAACCTTGTTGTCGGCAGTCACCACCAGCGCCGTCGGGATACCCTTGATGTCGCGGGTCACGCCCTGTTGAGGGGCGAGGATTGCCTTGCTGTTCACACCGGCCTGCAATTGCGCGTGGACAAACATGCCCGGCAGCAGGGTGTGGTCAGGGTTGGGGAACACGGCGCGCAGGGTTACCGAACCGGTGGTCTGGTCGACCGACACTTCGGAGAACTCCAGGCGGCCTTGCTGGCTGTATTCGCTGCCGTCTTCCAGGGTCAGCTTGACCATGGCCGCGTTTTCACCGGCTTTTTGCAGTTGGCCGCTTTCCAGGTCGCGACGCAGTTTCAGCATCTCGGTGGACGATTGCGTGACGTCGACGTAGATCGGGTCCAACTGCTGGATCACGGCCATGGCATCGGCCTGGCCATTGCTGACCAGTGCGCCTTCAGTGACCGAGGAGCGGCCGATACGCCCGGAAATCGGGGCGAATACCTTGGTGTAGCGCACGTTGATCTGGGCGCTCTGCAGGTTGGCTTCCGAGGTCATGCGGTTGGACACGGCGGTGTCGTATTCCTGGCGGCTGACGGCCTGCTCGTTGACCAGTTGCTTGTAGCGGTCGGCAATCGACTTGGTCTGCTGCAGGTTGGCCTGGGCGCTTTTCAGGGTGGCCTCATAGACCGACGGATCGATCTGATAGAGCTGCTGGCCTTCCTTGACGTCGCCGCCTTCCTTGAACAGGCGTTTGAGAATGATGCCGTTGACCTGCGGGCGCACTTCCGCGATGCGGAACGCAGTGGTGCGCCCCGGCAATTCGGAGGTCAGGGTATAGGCTTGAGGCTCGATGGTGACCACGCCGACCTGAGGGGTTTGAGCGGGCGGCGCCGCTTCTTCCTTTTTACATCCGCTGAGCAGCGATGCCAGGGCGACGGCAGTGACCAGAGCGGTAACAGCTGGCTTAAGTTGCATGAAGATCCTCGGGTCAGGCGCGCTTGATGCGCACAAGAAGTGTGGAAGGGTAAAAAACAGGCATTGAGTAGATAAGTAGCTTGCTAGGCAATATACTTACGTTCATGGTTGTTTGTAAACTCTTGACAGGCTTCGCGGATTCCTTACAAGGCAGCGCTGAAAGCCTCGATTCTATTACGTTCGGCGCCCATGAAGGTGTCGTCCCATAATTATTCAGAAGGTGGTCATCAACCACCGCTCGTGTCCTGATTGAGGTGTTACTGCCATGGTTCGTCGTACCAAAGAGGAAGCTCAGGAAACGCGTAGCCAAATACTTGAAGCCGCCGAGCAAGCCTTTTATGAGCGCGGCGTTGCGCGCACTACGTTGGCAGATATCGCGGCCAGGGCAGGGGTGACGCGGGGCGCGATCTATTGGCACTTCAGCAACAAGTCGGACCTGTTGCAGGCACTGCTCGACACGCTGCACGAACCGCTGGACGAATTGGCCAGGGCCAGTGAAAGCGAGGATGAGGTAGATCCGCTGGGCTGCATGCGCAAGCTGCTGATCCATCTTTTTCATCAGGTGGCCCTGGACCCGAAGACTCGGCGCATAAATGAGATCCTGTTCCATAAGTGCGAATTTACCGATGAAATGTGCGACATGCGCCGTCAGCGCCAGACCCACAGCCTTGAGTGCAACCTGCGCATCGGCCTGACGCTGCGCAATGCAGTCCACCGCGGGCAACTCCCGGAAAACCTCGACACCGCTCGCGGGGCGGTGTGCATTCACGCTTATATCAATGGGCTTATTGGCCAGTGGCTACTGGTGCCTGACAGCTTCGAGCTGTATCAGCAGGCCGAGCGTCTGGTGGATATAGGGCTGGACATGCTGCGCCTGAGCCCCGGCCTGCGCAATTGATACAAAATGCGTAATTACGTTCGTTTGTGTCAACAGTAAAGCCCAAGGACGGTCAATCGTCCTTCCGACTTATTTGTGGGGTGACTTTATATACGCGCTGGCGCCGGGTTGAAAGGTAGCCGGCTAAGTATTTTGTAGCGATATTGTTGCATTGCTGTGAAGGAGTGTTTCCTACAACGGATGGCTCACATAAAAAGCCCCGGCTCTCACGAACCGGGGCTTTTGCGTTTCTGCTTTTGTGTAGGAGCGAGCGTGCTCGCGAAGAACGTTAACGATAACGCAGTGCATCTGGTTTATTGCGGCGTTCTCAGGTTTTTCGCGAGCAAGCTCGCTCCTACAGTGGCAGGGTCGGGTAGTCGATGTAACCGACCGGGCCCTTGGCGTAGAAGGTCTGTGGGTTCGCTTCATTCAGCGGTGCATCGGCCTGGAGGCGCGCCGGCAGGTCCGGGTTGGCGATAAACGGTACGCCAAAGGCCACCGCATCCGCCTTGCCCGAAGCCAGCCAGGTGTTGGCGCTGTCCTTGGTGAAGCGCTCGTTGACGATGTACGGGCCACCGAACGCGGCTTTCAATTGTGGGCCCAGGCTGTCGCCGGCTTCCTTTTCCCGGGCGCAGATAAAGGCGATGCCACGCTTGCCCAGTTCACGGGCGACGTAGGTGAAGGTTTCTGCCAGGTTGTCATCGCCCATGTCGTGGAGATCGCCCCGCGGCGACAAATGCATGCCCACGCGGCCGGCGCCCCAGACTTCGATCACGGCGTCAGTTACTTCCAACAACAGCCGTGCACGGTTTTCCAGGGACCCGCCGTACTCGTCAGTGCGCTGGTTGGTACTGCTTTGCAGGAACTGGTCGAGCAGGTAACCGTTGGCGCCGTGCACTTCCACCCCATCAAAACCGGCAGCCTTGGCGTTTTCGGCACCCGTGCGGTAGGCGTCGACGATATCCGCGATTTCTGCGGTTTCCAGGGCGCGTGGGGTCGGGTAGTCCGCCAGTGGGCGCACCAGGCTGACATGGCCTGCCGGCTGGATGGCGCTCGGTGCCACCGGGGCTTCGCCGTCCAGGTAGGACGGGTGCGAGATACGCCCTACATGCCACAGCTGCAGGAAAATCTTGCCGCCTGCGCCATGCACGGCCTTGGTGATGTTGGTCCAGCCGCGCACCTGGTCGTTGGACCAGATGCCCGGGGTGTCCGGATAACCCACGCCCATCGGCGTCACCGAGGTGGCTTCGCTGAGGATCAGCCCGGCGGAGGCCCGCTGCACATAGTATTCAGCCATCAGCGCATTGGGTACGCGGCCGGCATCGGCACGGCAGCGGGTCAGTGGCGCCATGATGATGCGGTTGGACAGTTGCACATCGCCCAGTTTGATCGGATCGAAAATAGTCGTCATCGCAAACGCTCGTCTGTTCCAAGTGATTAATTAGTGGCCGGCGCCAGGTCGGCATCGCCGCTCTGGCGGAACGTGATCAGCGTGACCACCAGCGCCAGGATCGCCAGGGCTGCAGCCGCCAACGGCACGCTGGTCAGGCCGAAACCGTGGGCAATCACGCTGCCGCCAACCCAGGCGCCCAGCGCGTTGCCGATGTTGAAAGCGCCGATATTGAGGGTCGAGACCAGGTTGGGCGCGGCCTTGCCGAACGTCACCACGTTGATCTGCAGCGCCGGCACGGCGGCAAACGACGCGGTGGCCCAGAGGAACAGGGTGATTTCGGTGGGAATAATGGCGACGCTGGTCCAGGTCAAGGCGGTGGACACCACGGCCATGCTGATAAACACGCCGATCAGGGTGGCTGCCAGGCGCTTGTCCGCCAGCTTGCCGCCAATGATATTGCCCACGGTCAGGCCCAGGCCGATCAGCAGCAGGGTCCAGGTCACGCCTTTGGGCGAGATACCGGTTACATCCCCCAGCAGCGGCGCGACGTAAGTGAAGAGGGTGAACATCGAAGCGGCAAACAGCGCAGTCATGCTCAACGACAACCAGATGCCGGCACCCTTGAGGGCCGCCAGTTCGGCGCGCATGTCGAGTTTTTCTTCATCACGCTTGGCCGGCAGGAAGCGGATCAGGCCGATCAGCGCAATGACGCCAATCACCGTCACGGCCCAGAAGGTCGAGCGCCAGCCAGCTTCCTGGCCCAGCGCGGTGCCCAGGGGCACGCCGAGTACGTTGGCCAGGGTCAGGCCGGTAAACATCAGGGCCACCGCCGACGCGCGCTTGTTGGCCGGTACCAGGTTGGCGGCCACTACCGAGCCGATCCCGAAGAACGCGCCGTGGCACAGCGCGGTCACCACACGGGCAAACATCAGCACGTTGTAGTCACTGGCCAGGGCACAGAGCAGGTTGCCGATGATGAAAATGCCCATCAGCGCTACCAGGGCTGCCTTGCGCGGCAGCTTGGCGGTGGCCAGTGCCATGAACGGGGCACCGATGGCCACGCCCAGGGCGTAGCCGGTCACCAGCCAGCCGGCGCCTGGAATCGACACACCGAGGTCGGCCGCCACATCGGGCAACAGGCCCATGATGACGAATTCGGTGGTGCCGATGGCGAAGGCGCTTAGGGCCAGTATGAGTAGCGAGAGAGGCATCGAGGGGTCCTTTACAGCGGGGGGCTGAGTTCTTCGGTGATGGCTTGGATAAACGCTTGGATCACGTCTTCATTGCGGCGGAAAAAGTGCCATTGCCCGGCTTTCTGGCTGCTGATCAAGCCTGCGCGTTGCAGGGTGGCCAGGTGTGCCGACACGGTGGATTGCGACAGGCCGCAGCGCTGGTCGATCTGGCCGGCGCAGATGCCGTACTCGTGGTTGTGCACTTGCTCGGGGAACTGCACTTTCGGGTCTTTCAGCCAGTTGAGAATGTCTCGCCGTACTGGGTGTGCCAGGGCTTTTATTATTTCGTCGAGGTCAATGGACATGGCAGGGCTCGGTGTTGGTAAAACGTTATATCGCGATGAGGCGAACTTTAAATCGCTATATCCCGATATACCAATACGATTTTGATCTTGTTACCAGATAAATCGGTATATCGGGTTATAACGATACGTTGATGGCAGTGCTAAACTGCGCGCCATGAATTATCTCGCACATCTGCACCTTGGCGGCCAACTTCCTGCACAACTGCTGGGCAGCCTCTATGGCGATTTCGTCAAAGGCCGCCTACAGGGCCAGTACAGCCCGCAAATCGAGGCAGCAATCCAACTGCATCGCTCGATCGACCGCTTTACCGACAGCCATCCACTGGTCGGGCAGGCATTGTCACGCTTCACCCTGACCCGGCGGCGCTATGCGGGGATCGTCCTCGACGTGTTCTTCGACCATTGCCTGGCGCGGGATTGGGCCCAGTATGCCGACCAGCCGCTGGAGCGCTTTACCTCGCAGGTGTACCAGGTGCTGGCGGCAGAGCCGCAGTTACCGGGGCGCCTGGCGCAGATTGCGCCGTATATGGCGGCCGATGACTGGCTGGGCTCCTACCGCGAGTTCGCGGTGATGGAGCAAGTGCTGCGGGGGATTTCCCGGCGCTTGAGCCAACCCCAGGAACTGGGGCAGGCGATGCAGGAACTGCGGCTGTTGTATGAGCCGTTGAGCGAGGACTTCCGGGTGTTCTACCCCCAGTTGCAGGCGTTCTCGAACAATCACTTGGCAATACAGCTCTAAATGTGGGAGCGGGCTTGCTCGCGAAGGCGGTGTATCAGTCAACCTATCCATCACTGACCCACCGCCTTCGCGAGCAAGCCCGCTCCCACACTTGGAACGCTGTTCGCTTCAGGCCGCGTACGCGGGGCGAACCGGCAGTTGCTCGCTTTGCGGCACCGGCCCGAACAACGCCTTGTGCACCGCCTGCTGCGCCTGATACGCCAGCGCTGCACGCTCCTGGCCGGCGCAGGCAATCGGCTTGAGCAGATGAATCTCAACGTCGCCCTGATCATTGGCAAACAGGCGCATCAGGTGCGAGAGCAAATCATCATCACCAATAAACGGTGCGAGCGGATCGATCTGCCCATCGCGCAAATACCGGATAGCCACCGGTTGCAGCGCTACATCGGCATCAATCGCACTGGCCAGTAGCCGGCCATGGAAGGTGCGCAGGCTGCGGCCATCGGTGGTGGTGCCTTCAGGGAACATCAGCAGCGGGTGTTTTTGCTGCAGATGACGGGTCATCTGCTTGCGGATCAATTGGCTGTCACCCGAGCCACGGCGGATAAACAGACTGCCGGCCTTGGCCGCCAGCCAACCGGCCACCGGCCAGGTACGCACCTCGGCCTTGGACAGAAACGACAGCGGCGTCACCATGCCCAGCAGCGGGATGTCGGTCCAGGACACATGGTTGCTGACCCACAGCATCGGCTGTTGCGGCATTTCGCCATGCACGCTCACGCGAAAGGGCAGGGCATTGCTCAAGCGCGCCATGAAAAACCGCGACCAGCGCTGGCGCCGCACCATGGAGTTGGCAACCCCCAGGCGCTCGAACAGACCAAACACTCCGGCCATGCTCAAGCCCAGGCTTACCACCAGCAGCACGCGGGCGATCCGCCCGTAGACCCGCAGGCGCCCCATCACATGGCCGCCTTGAAGTGGCGGGCATAACGCGGGCACAACTCGTCGCGCTTGAGCAGGATGAACACGTCAGCCACCTGGAAATCCTCGTCCCAGCATGGCTCACCGCAGATCTTCGCGCCCAGGCGCATGTAGGCCTTGAGCAGCGGCGGCATTTCGGCGATGACGTTGGACGGCAGGTCCAGGCTCGGCAGCGGTTTTTTCGGTTCGGCGCGCAGGTGTTCGTTGCACAGGTAGCGTTCGCGCAGGCGCTGCATGATTGCGTGGGCCTGGATGCCACCGTCGTGCATCGGGATGCTGGCGCAGCCCATCAGGTAGCTGTAGCCGCCCTGGTTGAGCACTTCGGCCAGTTCGCCCCACAGCACCGCGATGGTGCCGCCGTTGCGGTAGGCCGGGTCGACGCAGGTACGACCGATCTCCAGGATCGGCCCTTGCAGATGCAACAGGCCGTGGAGGCTGAATTCTTCTTCGCTGTAGAACCGGCCCAAGGTGCTGGCCGCCTGGTGATCCAGCAGCCGGGTAGTGGCAACCAGTCGCCCGGTGTTCAAGTCCCGTACGCCAATGTGGCTGCAGTGAACATCATAGTCATCCATGTCCAGGCCCAGCTCCGCGCCTTTCAGCTTGGCATTGAACTCGCCGCTGAAAACGGTGAAACGCAGGGCCTGGGCTTCCTGCAAAGCCTGGGCGCCGATCAGGCGTTCGGCTTGCAGACGGCGTTCATTGCCGGTGTCACTGATGCGGGCGATCTGAGTCATGGCGAGTCTCCAGGTGCCGGCCAGGGTTGCGGCCAGTCGACTTTGTTGTGCAAAGTCAGGCTATGTACCCCCGGTGTCATCTCCATGAATCTACGGTGACGCTTAGATGACAGCCCCCAAGGAGCCCTCCATGCCCTGGCACGCTTTGCTCGATCGACCCGACCGACTGCCCGTCCACGCCAACCTGGCCGAGGGCTACAGCGTTTTATTGCAACGCCTGGGGCAGGTGACGCCCTTCGAATTGGCAACCCAGGGTGCGCGCCTGATGGCCACGCCCGGCCTGGCGTTTCTGGTGGGTTATCAAGCAGCTTTGCGCGCGTTATGGCCCAGCGCGCCCCACAGCCTGGGCGCCTTGTGTGCGACCGAACAGCGCAGCCTGCGCCCAGTGGACATGCAAACGCGCCTGGACGACTTGCGCCTGAGCGGGCGCAAGGACTTCGTCACCGCCGGCGATGCCGCCGACTGGCTATTGATCGCCGCGCGTTGCGAGGCCGCCGATGAAAAACCGCGCCTGAGCCTGGCAGTGGTGCTGGCCGGCGAACCCGGCGTACGCGTCGAGCCCTTGCCCGCGATCCCGTTGATGCCCGATATCAGCCACGGGCGCGTCCACCTCGACCATGCCGCCTGCGAGCGTTTGCCAGGGGATGGTTGGGACGACTACGTCAAACCCTTCCGCACGCTGGAAGACACCTATGTCTTGAGCGCGATGACCGCCTGGCTGCATGGCATCGGCCAGGAGTGTGATTGGCCCCAGACCCTGCGTTTGCAGTTATTGGCGTTGCTGGCCGGCTGCGCCGAAGTCATTCGCCAGCCCACGGCCTCGGCGGCAGGGCATGTGTTGTTGGGGGGATTGTTTGCGCAGTTCGAGGCGCTGAAGCCGCAGGTCAATGAGGCGATGGCTGCTGGGCAGTGGGCCGCTATGTGGCAGCGCGACCAAGCCGTGCTGGACCTTGCCGCCAGCGCCCGGGCCAAGCGCCTGGAAAAAGCCCTGAACCCATCCCCTTGAGCTTATGTGGCGAGCCCGCTCGCCACGACAGCTTTAGCTGCTTGGGTTTATGCGGCGCGGCAAACCGATGGCCTGTCGCCAAACCGTCATTTATCTGCATTAGGCTCGCGGGTTTGAATGCCCCCGAGTGCTTGTCCATGGTCAAAGGCCTGCTGTGCGTCGCCATGCTGCTGTTCACCGCTACCGCACACGCCCAGGCCTGGCCGGCGAAGGATTGGTCCCAGGGCGCGCAATTGACCGGCCCCGCCGTGAAGGCCCTGGAGGACTATGCCTTCCCGGCCCGCAATGACCTCACCCGCCAAGGCATCCGCACCGACGCGTTGCTGGTGATCCGTGACGGCGAAGTCATTTATGAACGCTACGCCGCGCCCACTACCGCCAGCACGCCGCACCTGACCTGGTCCATCAGCAAAAGCCTGATGGCCACGGTATTGGGCGTTGCCTACGGCGAAAACCGCTTCAAGCTCAGCGACCCAGTCGCGCGTTTCTATCCGCCGATGAAGCAACACCCGAGCATCACCCTGGCGCACCTACTGAACTGGACCTCGGGCCTGGACTGGCAGGAAGACTACGAATACGCGCCGCTGAAATCCTCGGTGGTGGCCATGCTCTACACCCGTGGTCATACCGATATGGCGGAGTTTGCCGCCGACACTCCTACCTTCGCTGCAGCGGGCCAGGCGTTTCGCTACTCCAGCGGCGACAGCAATCTGGCGTCCGCCGCCCTCAAGGGCATGCTTGGCCATAAGGCGTATGTCGATTACCCGTGGACCGCGCTGTTCACGCCCTTGGGAATTGGCAGCGCCACCTGGGAAAGTGACGCCAATGAAACCTTTGTCGCCTCGTCCTATGCCTATATGACTGCCCGCGATCTGGCGCGCATTGGCTTGTTGATGGCGCGGGACGGGCGCTGGGGCGAGCGGCAATTGCTGCCCAAGGCGTGGGTCGACTTCAATCGCCAACCCCTGGCGCAGTACATCGCGGGCCAGGACGAAGCGGTGCCCGGCGGCCACTGGTGGCTCAACCGTCAAGTGCAGGGCGCTGCCCGGCCCTGGCCGGATGCGCCCGACGATACCTTCGCGGCCCTGGGCCACTGGGGCCAGGCGTTGTATGTGTTGCCCCAGGCAAGGTTGGTGATCGTGCGCTATGGCGATGACCGCGATGGCAGCTATCGCCACAATGAACTGCTCAAGCGCGTGCTTGCGGCGGTGCAGCCATGATCCGTCGTCGGCCGTTTATCAGCCTGTTTCTCCTGTTGTTGCTCGCGGTGCTGGGTTGGACCTGGCACGAGCGCGTCAACCTGCAAGCCTTCCCCGACATCATTGCCGCCTACACCGCCAAGGAGTACTGCTCGTGCCGGTATGTGGCGGGCAACCCGGCTGACTATTGCCTGGGCTATGTGAAGCAATACATCCCCACCAGCGCCTTTGCCGATCACCCGGATACGCGCCTGGTCACCGCCAGTGGCCTGGGCCGCAGCCACAGCGCCCAATGGCTGGGTGAGCGCCAGGGCTGTCGCCTGCTGCCCTGAGGTTCCACAGGGTGGAACCACCTTTGATTGTCCTCGCACGCCCATCGCGGTTATCTGTGGCGGTGCCACAAAAAAGAACGGGAATACCCGCCTGCGAGGAGAGTCACCATGAGCCCACACCAGCACATCCTGGATTGGCTGAGCGATGTCGCCAGCGACCTGCACGCCGTGCGCCAGGATATCCACGCCCACCCCGAACTGGGGTTTGAAGAAAACCGCACCTCGGCCTTGGTCGCCCAATCCCTGAAAAACTGGGGTTATGAAGTGCATACCGGCATCGGCCAGACCGGCGTGGTCGGCGTGCTGCGCAATGGCAGCAGCTCGCGCACCCTGGGGATTCGGGCCGACATGGACGCCTTGCCGATCATCGAAAACACCGGCGTCGCCTACAGCAGCCAACACGCCGGCTGCATGCATGCCTGCGGTCACGATGGTCACACCACCATGCTGCTGGGCGCCGCGCGTTACCTGGCGGCGACGCGTCAGTTCGACGGCACCCTCAACCTGATTTTCCAGCCGGCCGAAGAAGGCCAGGGCGGCGCCGAAGCGATGCTCGCCGATGGCTTGCTGGAGCGCTTCCCCTGTGACGCGCTGTTCGGCATGCACAACATGCCCGGCTTGCCTGCCGGCCACCTGGGCCTGCGGACCGGGCCGATGATGGCTTCCCAGGACCTGCTTACCGTGACCCTCGAAGGTGTCGGCGGCCACGGCTCCATGCCGCACCTGACCATCGACCCGCTGGTCGCCGCCGCCAGTACGGTCATGGCCTTGCAGACGGTAGTGGCGCGCAACATCAATGCCCAGGAAGCGGCGGTGGTCACGGTCGGTGCCCTGCAAGCGGGGCAAGCGGCCAACGTGATCCCCCAGCAGGCCGTATTGCGCCTGAGCCTGCGCGCCCTCAATGCACCGGTGCGCGAGCAGATGCTGGAGCGGGTCAAGGCGATCATCCAGACCCAGGCCGAGAGCTTTGGCTGTACCGCGCAGATCGAACATCGCCCGGCCTATCCGGTACTGGTCAACCATGGCGACGAAACCGAGTTCGCCCGCCAGGTCGGCATTGCCTTGCTCGGTGAAGCGGCGGTCGACGCCAATACACCCAAGCTGATGGGCAGCGAAGACTTCGCCTGGATGCTCCAGCGCTGCCCCGGCAGCTACCTGTTTATCGGCAACGGCGTGTCGCGGCCGATGGTCCACAACCCCGCCTATGACTTCAACGACGAGATCCTGCTGACCGGTGCCGCCTACTGGGGTGCCTTGGCCGAGAGCTGGCTCAAACCGGCCTGAACCCCCTGCCTTTTTCCTGCCGCTGGACCTTTTGCTCAACAGGTTGAATGGAGTGTTCTCATGCAGACTTCAATAAAAGGCGTGTCCCGCACCCGGCAAGTGGTAGCGGCGGTGGTCGGCAACGCGCTGGAGTGGTACGACTTCATCGTCTACGGCTTTCTGGCCAGCATCATCGCCCGGCAGTTCTTCCCCTCGGACGACGAGTACGCCTCGCTGTTGATGGCCCTGGCCACCTTCGGCGTGGGTTTCTTCATGCGCCCGGTGGGCGGCATCCTGCTGGGCATGTACGCCGACCGCAAAGGCCGCAAGGCCGCCATGCAACTGATTATCCGCTTGATGACCGTGTCTATCGCGCTGATCGTATTTGCCCCCAACTACGCCGCCATCGGCATGGGCGCGCCGCTGTTGATCGTGGTGGCGCGCATGCTCCAGGGCTTTGCCACGGGCGGTGAATATGCCAGCGCCACGGCGTTCCTGGTGGAAAGCGCGCCGGCCCATCGCAAGGGCCTGTACGGCTCCTGGCAATTGGTCGGGCAGTGCCTGGCGGTGTTTGGCGGCGCGGCGATGGTCGCGTTGGTCACGCACTTTTTTACTCCAGAAACCCTCGACTTATGGGGCTGGCGCCTGCCGTTTGTGTTCGGCCTGCTGATCGGCCCGGTGGGCTTGTGGATTCGCCGGCATATGGAAGACCCGGAGGAATTTATCGAGGCGCGCAAACAGGCCACCGGCCCGGCGCCGAGCCTGATGACGGTGCTGCGTGAGCATCGGCGCAGCATCCTGGTGAGCATGGGCCTGGCCTGTGGTGCGACGGTGTCGTTCTACGTGGTGCTGGTGAATATGCCGACCTTCGCCCACAAGAACCTGGGCCTGCCCCTGGACCAGGTATTGATGGTGCAGATGTTCGCCGTGGCGCTGATGACCGTGGTGATTCCGCTGTCTGGCCTGCTGTCCGATCGCCTGGGGCGGCGGCCGGTGTTGATGGGCTTCACCCTGGCGTTTTTCGTGATGGTTTACCCGCTGTACGTGTGGGTCGCGGCGGCGCCGTCCATTGAGCGGTTGCTGGTGATGCAAGTGATGTTGTGCATCGCCATCGGCGGCTTCTTCGGCCCGGCGCCGACGGCCCTGGCCGAGCAGTTTCCCATCGAGGTGCGCTCCACCGGGGTGTCAGTGGCGTACAACGTGGCGGTGATGGTGTTTGGTGGCTTTGCTCCGCTGATCGTCACCTGGCTAAGCAAAGAGCTGGGCACCCCGGTGGCCCCGGCGTTTTATGTGCTGTTCGCTTGCGTCCTGACGCTGCTGGGCACTTACTGCATGCATGAGGCGCCGAGGGCCGCAGCACCGGCGCGCTTTACCAAGGGAGTGAAACCTTGAACATTGTTGAGCTCGATGCAATTGCGTTGTCCCAGGCGATCCACGCCCGGCAGGTGTCGTGTCACGACGTGATGCAGGCTTATCTGGCGCAGATTGCGCGTTTCAACCCGTCGGTCAATGCCCTGGTGTCGTTGCGCGACGAAGAGCACGTGCTGGCCGAGGCCCGGGCCTGTGATCGGGAGCTGGACCAGGGCCGCTCCCGTGGCTGGATGCATGGCATGCCCCAGGCGATCAAGGATCTGGCGGCAACCAAGGGTTTGCGCACGACCATGGGCTCGCCACTGTTCGCCGAACAGGTGCCCGCTGAAGACGCCATCGCCGTGGCGCGGGTACGGGCCAGTGGCGCGATTATCATCGGCAAGAGCAATGTGCCTGAATTCGGCCTGGGCTCGCAGACCTACAACAGCGTGTTCGGCACCACCGGCAATGCCTACGACCCCGCCTTGGTGGCCGGCGGCAGCAGCGGCGGGGCGGCGGTAGCCTTGGCGCTGCGCATGCTGCCGGTGGCCGACGGCAGCGACATGATGGGCTCGCTGCGCAACCCGGCGGCGTTCAATAACGTGTTTGGCCTGCGCCCGTCCCAGGGCCGCGTGCCCCATGGGCCGGCGCCGGAGCTGTTTGTCCAGCAGTTGGCCACCGAAGGCCCGATGGGCCGCAGCGTGGCGGATGTGGCGCGGTTGTTGAGCATCCAGGCGGGCTTCGATGCGCGGGTGCCGTTGTCGCTCAAGGACGATCCGAGCGTATTCGGCGCGCCGCTGGCCCGCGACTTCAAGGGCGCGCGCCTGGGGTGGCTGGGGGATTACAACGGCTATCTGCCGATGGACGATGGCGTGCTTGGCCTGTGTGAATCAGCCCTCGGCGATTTCAGTGCGTTGGGCTGCGAAGTGGAAGGCTGCCAGCCGGACTTTTCCATGGAGCGCCTGTGGCACACCTGGCTGGTGCATCGTCATTGGCTGGTGCAGGGCGCGCTGGGGGCGGCGTATGCCGACCCGCAAAAACGTGGGTTGCTCAAGCTGGAAGCGCAGTGGGAAGTGGAGGGCGGCCTGCAGCTGAGCGCAGCGGATGTGTATCAGGCCTCGTTGGCGCGCAGCGAGTGGTACCGCGCCCTGGCCAAGTTGTTCGAGCGTTACGATTTTCTGCTGTTGCCCAGTGCCCAAGTGTTCCCTTTCGATGCACAACAGCACTGGCCGCGCGTCGTTGGAGGGCGAACCATGGATACCTATCACCGCTGGATGGAGGTAGTGATCGGCCCGACATTGGCCGGCCTGCCGAGCATGAGTGTGCCGGTGGGCTTCAACCTTCAAGGCTTGCCCATGGGCCTGCAAATCATCGGCCCGGCCCAGGCGGATCGCGCCGTACTGCAACTGGCCTACGCCCATGAGCAACTGACGCATTGGGTCCAGCGCCGCCCTCCGCAATGCTTGAGGGCGAACGCCTGAGGGGAGGGCGGCCTGTATCTTGCTGTGAAATTCGATCATCCATCAGCAACCGGGAGATCAGCCATGGGCAGCAACGCCGACACGGGGACTGTGCGTTCAGTGGAGCGGGCACTGGCCATCATTGAGTTGCTCGGCGAGCACCAGGCCCTGGGGCTTGAGGAGCTGCATTACCTGACGCGCCTGCCCAAGGCCACGGTGTCGCGGATGTTGCTGACCTTGCAGGAGCAGGGCTGGATCTACCGTGGCCTGAGCGACCGGCGTTATCGCATCAGCGCCCAGCGTTTGTTCGGCGATACCCAGCAACGTTTCAAGCGCCGCCTGGTGGAGTGTGCGGCGCCGTGGTTGCTGGAACTCAGCGAGCGCACCGGGTTGGTGGCGGACTTGTCGAACTTCGACGGCGAGCGCCTGGAAGTCATGGAAAGCGCGATCCCCACGGTGCTGCGCAAGCTCTACCCCAACAACTGCCAGATCGTCGGCCAGCATGCCAGCCTGTTCCATTCGGCCATGGGCAAGGCGTGCCTGGCCGAGTTGGCGGCGGATGAAGTCCAGCGCCTGGCCAGCCGCGAGCATGTGCCGGCCGACGATCAGTACCGTGCGTGCGAGCAATCCCAGCATCAGGGGTTTGGCCAGCGTACCGAAGGGTACTGGGAGTATCCGGTGCGCTTGCCGTTCCTGATCCGCGCGGTGGCGCTGCCAGTGCGGGCCAATGGGCGGCTGGTGGGGAGCATGGCGTTGCATTGGCCGATGCACCAGGCGCCGGTGGAACGGGTGTTGAGTCTGCATCTGGCTAGCCTGGAGGCGACCGTGCAAGGCGTGCAGCACGCATTGGCCTGATGCCGGATCGGGCTTGTGTGGGAGCGGGCTTGCCCGCGATAGCGGTGGGTCAGTCAACTATCTATTAACTGACCCTCTGCTATCGCGGGCAAGCCCGCTCCCACATTTAAATTGCCGGGGCCGTTAGATTGCGTGCGGCAAGCCGGCCAGTTAATGTTCGAGCAGGTTTTTCTCCGCGCGAGTGTTTAATGTTCAACGTATCCGTCTTCAAACCCCTGGCCTTCCTGCTACTGGCCGCCATCGCCGTGCCTGTGCAGGCCGCCTGGTACCTGGATAACGAATCCTCAAGGCTGTCGTTCGTCACCACCAAAAACACTGACCTGTCTGAAGTCCAGCGCTTCCTGGTGCTGCACGGCAAGGTCGACGACAAAGGCGCGGCACAGTTGGAAGTCGAGCTGGAGTCGGTCAACAGCGGCATCCCGCTGCGCGACGAGCGCATGCGCAACGACCTGTTCCAGATCAAGACCCACCCCGATGCGCTGATCAACGCACAAATCAACCTGCAACCTATCAACGACCTGGCCACCGGCGCGCAGTTGGAGTTGCGCCTGCCGCTCTCGGTCACCCTGCATGGCAAGACCCAGACCTACAACGCCGAACTGCTGGCGACACGCCTGGATGACCGGCGTTTCCAGGTGGTGACCCTGGAGCCGCTGGTGTTGCACGCCAAGGATTTTGACTTGCTCTCTGGCGTAGAGACTTTGCGCAAGGCTGCCGGGCTGGACGCGATCAGCCTGTCGGTGCCGGTGGGTGCGGTGCTGATTTTCACGGCGCGCTGACATGAGCGGCGCGGTGTTCCCCTGGCGCAGCGCCAACCGCTTCGAATTGCTGATCGACGGCCCGAACTTTTTCCCGCAGATGCTGGTGGCGATCGCCCGCGCCGAACGCCAGGTGGAGCTTGAGCTGTATCTGGTGGAGGCGGGTGCCTGTGCCGAGCAGATGGTCAAGGCGCTGGTGCATGCGGCCGAGCGTGGGGTCCAGGTGCGCTGCCTGTTCGATGACTACGGCAGCCTGGCATTTACCCTGGGCCTGCGGCGCCGCTTGACCGATGCCGGGGTGGAGCTGCGCTTCTACAACCGCCTGCGCTGGCGCCGTTGGATGCGCAACCTCTACCGCGACCACCGCAAGCTGCTGCTGGTCGACCAGAGCATCGCCGTGGTGGGCGGCACCGGGGTCACCGATGAGTTCTGGACGCCCGGGCAGGACACCTGTGAGTGGCACGAAGTCATGGTGCAAATCAGCGGCCCGCTGGTGCTCGACTGGCAAGCCCTGTTCGACCGCCAGTGGCGGGTCAACGACCACCGCCGTGCCTGGAAGCCGGCCACGCATTTTGGTTTGCCGCGCCTGCCCAAAGTACCGGCGACCGGCCCGGGCCTGGGGCGGGTGGCGTATGCCGACGCGGGCCAACATCGGGACATTTTGCAATCGCTGATCCGCGCCCTGAACAGCGGCCAGCGCCGTATCTGGCTGGCCACGCCGTACTTCTTGCCCACCTGGGGGGTACGCCGGGCCCTGCGCCGTGCGGCCGGGCGCGGTGTGGATGTACGCCTGCTGCTGACCGGGCCGCGCACCGACCATCCTTCGGTGCGCTACGCCGGGCACCGTTATTACCCGCGCCTGCTCAAGTCCGGGGTGCAGATCTTCGAATATCAGCCCTGTTTCCTGCACCTGAAGATGGTGCTGGTGGACGATTGGGTGAGCATCGGCTCGTGCAATTTCGATCACTGGAACCTGCGTTTCAACCTGGAGGCCAACCTGGAAGCCTTGGATCCGGAGTTGACGCTGGCGGTGGCGGGCAGCTTCGAGCGCGATTTTGCCCAGAGCCAGGCGGTTAGCCTGGAGGCATGGAAGGCCCGGCCATTGTGGCGGCGGGTCAAACAGCGGGTGTGGGGCTGGATTGATCGGTTGGTGGTCAACCTGCTGGATCGAAGAGGTTAGGGAGCACACCGCCAATCCAATGTAGGAGCTGGCTTGCCTGCGATGGCGGCACCTCGGTCTATCAGTGCCACCGAGGTGTTGCCATCGCAGGCAAGCCAGCTCCTACATACCGCTTCAAATCACAGCAGTTCGAAACTCTGCTGCTGCACGTCCTGAGAGTCCAGGCCGATCTGCACATTGAACTGGCCAGGTTCGGCCGCGAACTTGAGCTGGGTGTTGTAGAACTTCAAGTCATCCTCGGTAATGCTGAAGTGCACCACCTTCGATTCGCCGGCCTTGAGCAGGATCTTCTGGAAGTTCTTCAGTTCCTTGATCGGGCGGATCATCGAGCCGGCCACGTCCTGGATGTACAACTGCACCACGGTTTCGCCATCCACCTTGCCGGTGTTTTTCAGGGTGACACTGGCGTCGAGCTTGCCGGTCTTGTTCAGGGTGGTGGACGACAGCGCCATGTCCGACAGGCTGAAGCGGGTGTAGCTCAGGCCATAACCAAACGGATACAGCGGGCCTGTGGTGTCATCGAAGTACTGCGAGGTGTAGTTGCCCGGTTTGCCCGGCGTGAACGGCCGGCCAATGGTCAGGTGGTTGTAGTAGGTCGGAATCTGCCCCACGGAGCGTGGGAAGGTGATCGGCAGCTTGCCCGAGGGGTTGTAGTCACCGAACAGCACGTCGGCAATCGCATTGCCGCCTTCGGTACCGGCGAACCAGGTTTCCAGGATCGCATCGGCCTGCTGACTCTCTTCGAGGATCGACAGCGGCCGGCCGTTCATCAGCACCAGGACCAGCGGCTTGCCCGTGGCTTTCAAGGCCGTGATCAGGTCGCGCTGGCTTTGCGGGATGTTCAGGTCGGTACGGCTCGATGACTCGTGGGACATGCCACGGGACTCGCCTACGGCAGCCACCACCACATCGGCGTTTTTCGCGGCCTTGACCGCTTCGTCGATCAGCACCTGGGCCGAGCGCGGATCATCCACCACTTCCGGGGCATCGAAATTGAGGAAGTTGAGGTAGTCCACCACCGCCTTGTCGCTGGTGATGTTGGCGCCACGGGCGTAGATCACTTTGCCCTGTTCACCGATCACCGCGTTCATGCCGTCCAGCAGGGTCACCGATTGCGCAGGTTTACCGGCGGCGGCCCAACTGCCCATCATGTCGATGGGCGCCTTGGCCAGCGGGCCGACCAGGGCGATGGTCGCGGATTTCTTCAGGGGCAGGGTGTCGTTCTGGTTTTTCAGCAACACCAGGCTGCGCCGCGCAACGTCGCGGGCTTCGCTGCGGTGCAGGCGACTTTCGGCATAGGTATCGGCCGGATCGTCTTCGGCCTTGCCGATACGCAGGTACGGGTCGGCAAACAGGCCCATGTCGTACTTGGCACCGAGTACTTCACGCACGGCGTTGTCGATGTCCTTTTGCTCGATCTCGCCGGATTTCAGCAGCCCTGGCAATTCCTTGCCGTAGAGCTGGTCGTTCATGCTCATGTCGATGCCGGCCTTGATCGCCAGCTTGGCTGCTTCGCGGCCGTCCTTGGCGACGCCGTGCTTGATCAGTTCGAAGATCGCACCGTGGTCGCTCACGGTCAGGCCCTTGAAACCCCACTCCTTGCGCAGCAGGTCGTTCATCAGCCAGGTGTTGGCGGTGGCGGGCACGCCGTTGATCGAGTTCAACGCCACCATCACGCCGCCGGCGCCGGCCTTGATCGCGGCGTGGTAGGGCGGCAGGTAGTCCTGGTACATCTTGACCGGGCTCATGTCGACCACGTTGTAGTCGCGCCCGCCTTCCACCGCGCCGTACAGGGCGAAGTGCTTTACGCTGGCCATGATGCTGTCGGCCTGGGCCGGGCTCGGGCCCTGGAAGGCCTTGACCATCACTTCGCTGATGCGCGACACCAGGTAGGTGTCTTCGCCGAAACCTTCGGAGGTGCGGCCCCAGCGGGCGTCGCGGGAGATATCGACCATCGGCGCGAAGGTGATGTCGAGGCTGTCTGCCGCCGCTTCTTTAGCGGCAATGCGCCCGGAGCGGCCGATGGCGTCCATGTCCCAGCTCGAGGCAAGGGCCAGGCTGATCGGGAAAATGGTGCGGTGGCCGTGGATCACGTCATAGGCGAAGAACATCGGGATCTTCAAGCGGCTGCGCATGGCCGCGTCCTGCATCGGACGGTTTTCCGGGCGGGTGATGGAGTTGAACGTGCCACCAATGCGCCCGGCGGCGATTTCCTTGCGGATCATCTCGCGCGGCATTTCCGGGCCGATGCTGATCAGGCGCAATTGGCCGATCTTTTCATCCAGGGTCATCTGCCCGAGCAGGTCGCTGACGAACGCGTCCTTGTCCTTAAGCGCAGCGGGCTTGGTCTCGGCAACGACGGAGTGACTGGCCAGAGTGGCAACAAGGCCCAGCAAACACAGCTTTTTCATGAATATCCTTTTTCGGCGTACTGCGCAGCGTCACGTAAACACTGCTCGGCCAAAATGTGGGGAGCGACTATTGTTGTTCGGGTGTTGTGTGGGTAAATACCGCACACTTGCGGGCTCTTTATGAACTATCCATAAAGAAGGGCATCTTTTAGCTGATTGGCTCGCTGTAATCCAGTAGTGGCGGATTATGCCCCAAGCGCGTGATGTATAGGGTCAGTCGTCAAATTCCATAAGGTTGGTCAGGAGACACACCATGCAAGCAGCACAGACTATTCGATGGGGCTGGAAAGCCGCGGCCCTGCTACTGATCAGCAGCGTGCTGAGCGGTTGCGGCATCAACAAGATCCCGACCCTGGACGAACAGGTCAAGGCGGCCTGGGCCCAGGTGCAGAACCAGTATCAACGGCGCGCCGACCTGATCCCCAATCTGGTGGAAGTGGTCAAGGGCTACGCGGCCCATGAGCAGGACACTCTCACCGCCGTGATCGAAGCGCGCGCCAAGGCGACCTCGATCCAGGTCGATGCCAGCACCCTCGACAACCCGGAAAAACTCAAGCAGTTCCAGCAAGCCCAGGAAGGCCTGAGCGGTGCCCTCAGCCGCCTGATGGTGGTGTCTGAACGCTATCCGGACCTCAAGGCCAACCAGAACTTCCTGGCCCTGCAATCGCAGCTTGAAGGCACCGAAAACCGCATCAGCGTGGCCCGTCGCGACTTTATCGCCGCCGTGCAGGCCTTCAACACCGAGATCCGCACGTTCCCAGGCCGCCTGTGGCACAGCGTGATGTACAGCGACTTGCCGGTGCGCGCCAACTTCGAGGCCACCAGTGCCGATGCCGATAAAGCGCCACAAGTGAAATTCTGATGACCCTGCGTGCTGGGTGGCTGGCGGCGCTGCTGCTGGCCGTGAGCCTGACTGCCCAGGCGGCGCCGGATTTTCCGGCGCTGACCGGACGGGTGGTCGACAACGCGCAGATGATCGACCCGCCGGTGCGTGCGCAACTGAGCCAGCAATTGCAGGCGCTGGAGCAGACCAGCGGCGACCAGATCGTGGTGGTCACGGTGCCCGACCTGCAAGGCCTGCCCATTGAAGACTTCGGTTATCAACTGGGTCGGCACTGGGGCATCGGCCAGAAGGGCAAGGACAACGGTGCGCTGTTGATCGTGGCTCGCGACGAGCGCCAGTTGCGCATCGAAGTGGGCTACGGCCTGGAAGGCGTACTTACCGATGCGCAGTCGTGGGTCATCATCAACCAGGTGATTGCGCCCAAGTTCAAGGCGGGCAATTTCACCCAGGGCATCAGCGACGGCGTGGCCGCCATGATCCAGGTGGTTGGTGGCGAGCCGCTGGCCGTGCCGGCCCATGTGGCTGATCCCAACTTCGCCAAGGACAACCCGGTATTCTCCATCGGCTTGTTCATTCTGTTGCTGGTGGTGTTGTGGCTGTGCAACCGCATGGGCCTGCCGGTAGGCGCCATTTTGCTGGCGATTCTCAGCAGCAGTGGGCGCGGTGGCGGCGGTGGCGGGGGCGGTGGCTTCAGGGGCGGCGGTGGCGGTTTTGGCGGCGGCGGGGCTTCGGGTGGCTGGTAATGACAATAACTAAAGAGCATCTACAACCATGGCTTTACTGACAGAACACGAGCAGCGCCAAGTGGCCGAAGCGATCGCCAGGGTCGAGCAACAGACCGACGCCGAACTGGTGACCGTGCTGGCCGCCCGCGCCGACGACTACGCCTACATCCCGCTGCTGTGGGCCAGCGTGGTGGCGTTGGTGGTGCCGGGGATCGTGCATTACCTGTCGGGCTGGTTGACCATGCACACGCTGCTGCTGGCGCAATGGGCGACGTTCATTGTGCTGTGCCTGGTGTTCCGCCTGCCGGCCATCACCACCCGCCTGATCCCGCGCTCGGTGCGGCATTGGCGCGCGTCGAACCTGGCACGCCGGCAGTTCCTGGAGCAGAACCTGCACCACACCCTGGGCAGCACCGGGGTACTGATTTTTGTCAGCGAGGCCGAGCGTTACGTGGAGATCCTGGTGGATGACGGGATTTCCCAGCGCCTGGATGACAGCAGTTGGGATGCCATCGTCAAGACGTTTACCCAGCAGGTGAAACAGGGGCAGACGTTGACCGGGTTTATCACCTGCATCGAGGCCTGTGGCGAACTGCTCAAGGTGCATGTGCCCCAGACCCACACCCGTAACGAACTGCCCAACCGCCTGATCGTCCTCAAGTAACCGGTGGGGGCTGCCGTCTGTGGGAGCTGGCTTGCCTGCGATAGCATCACCTCGGTGTGACTGACACACCGAGGTGCCCGCATCGCAGGCAAGCCAGCTCCCACACAAGCCAGCCCCCACATTTTGAATTGTGCTGACCGTTGGGCAAATTACTCCGTGCCCTGAGCCCCCATCCCCCCTAAAATGCCTGGCATTCCCTGCCCGAGGCGTTTTTGTTCATGTCTGTCACCCCTAAACCTGCCACCCCCGCGCCGGATCATCACGCCCAGTTCATCGAACTGCTGCGCGCAAGCCTTGAGCAGAATGCCTTTATCAAGCTGGTGCTGGCCAAGTACGTGGGTGAAGAAGCCGAGTTGCAACGCCTGATCATCAAGCCGGTGACGGTCAAGGAGCAGGCGTGCCTGTCTTTTGTCTATCGCTACAAGACCCGTGATATCACCAAGAATTTCCCCCTCGAAGACGGCGTCGCGACGCTTGCCGCGCTGTTGCCAGCCTCGTTCAAGAACGCCCATCTGCTGTCATTGACCGACGAGGCGCAGCTGGAATACAGCAAGAAGAACAAAAGCTCGCTGTTCAAGAGCAAACCCCAGCAACTGCGTGAAGCACCGTCGGCCGAACACAACCGCGAGAAAAACCGCTTCCTTGACCTGACGCGGCCGTTTCTCGCCGACCTGGGCGTGACCAACGCCAAGCACGAGCTGATCCCGGCGATGTCGCGCAAGTGGAAGCAGATCAACAAGTTCATCGAGGTGTTCAGCCATGCGCTGACCTCATCCCCCTTGCAACTGGACCGGCCAGTGCGGGTCGCGGATTTTGGTTCGGGCAAGGGCTACCTGACGTTCGCCATCCACGACTACCTGCGCAACACCCTCAAGGCCGACGGCCAGGTGACGGGCGTGGAGTTGCGCGAAGACATGGTCACCCTGTGCAACAACGCCGCCGCTCGCCTGGAACACCCGGGGCTGGTGTTCAAGTGCGGTGATGTGCGCAGCGTGGCGCCCAGCGAGCTGGACGTGATGATCGCCCTGCATGCCTGCGACATCGCCACCGACTATGCGATTCATACCGGCATCCGCTCCGGGGCGTCGATCATCATGTGCTCGCCGTGCTGCCACAAACAGATCCGCTTGCAGATCCAGAGCCCGGCGCTGCTCAAGCCGATGCTGCAATATGGCCTGCACCTGGGCCAGCAGGCGGAAATGGTCACCGACAGCCTGCGCGCGTTGTTCCTGGAAGCCTGTGGCTATGAGACCAAGGTGTTCGAGTTCATCTCCCTGGACCACACCAACAAGAACAAGATGATTTTGGCGGTCAAGCGTGCCGAGCCTTCGGATAACGCGCAGTTGCTGGAGAAAATCCGCGAATTGAAGGCGTTCTACCAGATCAGCGAGCACTGCCTGGAAACCCTGCTACGCGCCGATAGCTACCTGCCCTGAGCACCACGCAGAACCAAAAATGTGGGAGCGGGCTTGCTCGCGAAAGCGCTGGGTCAGTCGCCGTATGTATTGACTGACCCAGCGCTATCGCGGGCAAGCCCGCTCCCAGATTTAGAGTGTATGCGGCTTGGCCGGCTGCACAGCCGTCTTGCGCCCCAGCATCACCGTCACGATCACCCCGCAGGCAAACAGCCACGTAATCGGCTCGATGTGCTCGCCAAAAAACAGCGCGGAAAAGGCGATGGTGAAGAAGATCTGCAGCAGCTGGATCTGGCTGACCCGCGCGATTCCGCCCATGGCCAGCCCGGCGTACCAGGCAAAGAACCCCAGGAACTGCGAAAACAGCGAGACGTAGCCAAACGCCCACCAGGTGCGGGCCGAAATCGCGCCTTCGTGTTGCAGCGCCAGGTACGCCACCGGCCCGATCAACAGTGGCGTCGACAGCACCAGCGCCCAGCAGATCACCTGCCAGCCGCCCATCTCCTTGGCCAACCGGCCGCCTTCGGCATAGCCCAGGCCACCCACGGCAATTGCCCCAAGCATCAGCAAATCACCGGCCTGGATGCTACCGGCGCCGCTGATCAGCGCATAACCAAGCACCAACGCACTGCCCAGCGCCGCGCAGGCCCAGAAGGCTTTTGACGGCCGTTCATGGGACAACCACGCCGCATACAACGCCACGCACAGAGGTTGCAGGCCGTTGACCAGGGCGCCGTGGGAGGCGGGCAGGGTTTGCATGGCCCAGGCCGACAACACCGGGAAGCCGAGGATCACCCCGGCAATCACCAGGCTCAGGCCGCGTACCTGGCGCCAGGTCGGCCAGGCTTCGCGACGCCACAGCAACAGCAAGGCTGCCGGCACCGCCGCGAACAACGCGCGGCCCAGGCCATTGAGCAAAGGATGGATTTCCTGCACCACGATGCGGGTAAAGGGCAGGGTCAGGCTGAAGATGATGACGCCGAGCAGGCCTAAGGCCATGCCGGTGTTTTCGCGCGAGTTCATGGGAACAACCGGATCGAATGGGCAGGAGGATGCTGCCCATCTAGCCACAAAGCCCGCACGGCGCGGGCTTACAGCTGGGTGCAGATTGAACCGTACAGTTCCTGTAGGAGCCGGCTTGCCGGCGATGGCGCCGGTAAAAACAACGCTCGCCACAACAGGCCTGTCTGCTTGGATTTATGCGTTTCGGCAAGCCGGCTCCTACAGGGTTAGAAGAACCGCGTTACGCTGATCTTGGCATTGCGTCCGACGCTGGTGGCGCTGTCGCCACTCAAGGCCGGCATGTAGCTGCGGTTGAACAGGTTGTCGACGGTGAAGTTGACTTCGGTGCCCTTGAGGTACGGCTGTTGCGGTGTCCATTTGGCGAACAGGCCCTGGGTGTCGTAGCTGGCGTTGGGGTACTGGTCGTAGAAGCTGTCGCCGAAGCCGCTGTTCAGGCCGCTTGAATATTTGTCGCTGGGCAGGCGATCGGTCTTGCGCACGAACTGGCCTTGCCAACCCACTTGTGCGTCCCAGGCAGGAATCTTGGTGCCCAGCATCGCGACCCATTTGGCCGGTGGAATGTCACGGGCCCACACGTGGATGTCGGTCGCCCACGGGTTGGTGTAGGGATTTTCGCGCTTGCCGGTGGCCCACGAGTAGCTCAGGGAGCCGAACAGGTAGGTCGAGTCGTAGTAGCCTTCGAGCTCGAAGCCTTTGATGGTCATGCTGCCGACGTTGCGGTAATTGGTCTTCGACGCCATGTCGGTGCAGACCTTGGCGATGGAGCCTTCCATGTAGTTCTGTTGCTGGCAGCCGAGGCCGGTGGCCTTGAAAATTTCGTCTTCGATCTTGTTGTGGAACAACGTGCTGCGCAGTTGCAGGCTGTCGCCGCTGGCAATCACGTTGGCGAAGTTGGTGATGTTGCCCACGGTGATGGCAGTGATGCGTTCCGGGTCGAGGTTGCGGCTGGTGGAGGTGCGGCTGCCCAGGCCCTGGACTTCGTATTGTTCGTCGATCACCGGCGCGCGCCAGGTCTTGCTCCAGTTGGCGAACATCACCACGTCCGGGGTGACCTTCCAGAACGCTGCCAGGCGCGGCGACCAGCCGGCATAGGTGCGGTCGCTGTAGTCGTGGCCGAAGGCCGGGTCGGGGTTGCTGTAGTACGGCGCGTCGTTGGCTTTGCCACGGTTGACCACGTGGTCATACCGCAGGGATGGGGTGATGGTCACGTCGCCCAGGGTTACGGCGTCCTGGATGTAGAACGCATGGGTGTCGACCTTGCCGTGGGGCATGAACGCCGGTTGGAAATGCCCGTAGTTGTACTCAGGCGTGTCGTACTTTTCACCGGGCATCCAGCTTTCGGTATCGCGGATGTGCTTGCGGATCTGCACGCCGGTGGTCAAGGCATGGTCCAGCGGGCCCGTGTTGAAGAGGCTGATGTTGCGTAGTTCGAGAATCTTGTCGGTGTAGGCGGTGTCCATCTTGCGCCCGCCCGTGGATAAGCTCGTCACGGCCGTGGCATCGCGTGTGTCGGTCTGGTCGGTGTTGGACTCCGAATAGCTGAGCTTCATGTCGATCAGCGGGTTACCCAGGGGCTGGTATTCGTACTTGCCCGACCAAGTGGTATCGACGGTGTGGCGGTTGGCCAGGAACCGTCTGACGGCAGCGTCATAGCCATAGCGGTCGATATCGGCCTTGCGCGGTGGCGATGGGTAACTCCTGGCCGAAAACGGCGTCCAGCGTTCGCTGTTGGCCCGGGAGTAGGAGAAACCGAGGCTGTGCTCATCGGTGAGGTACATGTTCAGTTTGAACAGTTGACCGTCCACATCTTGTGCGCTGTTGGGCAGGCGCTGCGGGTTGATCGGGTAGTCCTTGCTGTCGTAGTCGCGCTTGTCGGCCAGCTTCATGTCGCCGCCGTCGCGCTTGGTCAGGTAGGCCAGGGCGTCGATGCGGCCGTCATCGGTGCGGCCATACACGGCACCGCTGTAGACCTGTTCGTGGTCGTTGCTGGCATACCCATACTTGAGCATCGCACCGCTGTTGCGTCCGTCCTTGAGCAGGTCCGGCGCATCCTTGGTGACCATGTTGACCGTACCACCGAAGCCTCCGTTGCCGGTGAAGGCCGAGTGCGGGCCTTTTTCCACCTCGACGCTCTTGATCATCTCGGGCTCGATAAACACGGTCCCTTGCTGATAGCGCTCGAAACCGCTTTTGGCCGCGCCATCGACGGTCATCGGCACGTCTTCAGCCTCGCCCATCCCGCGAATGTTGATGATCTGTCCGCCAGGCTTCATCGAGCCGCCCATGGTCACGCCCGGCAGCGTCTGCACCAGGCTGGCGATGTTGTTGGGTTGCAGGCGGTCGATATCGGCCTGGGACAGGGTCGAGCGTCCAACGGTGCTGGCATCGACTTGATTGCCGGTACCGATCACGCTCAAGGCGTCCAACTGCACGCTGGTGCTGTTGGTGGTGCGGCTTTCTTCGGGGCGCACGACATAGGTGCTGCCGACTTTGATCAGGGTGAATTCGCCGGTCTTGAGCAGGGTGCGGATCGCTACTTCGGGGGTGTAATCACCGTTGATCGCGGGCGCCTGGACATCTTTCAGCAGGTCCTCATCGAACAGCAGCTGGATTTTCGCCTGTTGCGCCACCTGGCTCAGGGATGTGGCCAGCGGTTGGGCCGGCAGTTGCAGTTTGAGCGACTCGGCCTGGGCCGTGAGGCTGACGGCCAGGCAGGCGGCGATGAGTGTCGGTCGAAGAGACAGGTGCAGGGCAAGGCAAGGCGCGCGAAACATGAAATCCCCCAAGGCGGCTAAATAGCCAAAAAAGGCATGCGTATCAAACGCAGACCGGAGGAAGACGCGGCAGGAAAAAAAATCCTCACATGCGAATGCAAAATATTCTCAAGTAGCGCTACTTACGTGCTTCGATACGGACCCTGCCGTCGGCCAGGGGCACGGTTTTCACCGGCAGCAAAGCAGGCAGTGCGTTAAGCAGCGCATCCGGGTCGTTGACATCGAGATTGCCGGAAACCTTCAGTTGCGCTACTGGGCCATCGGCCAACACCACGGCCTTGGGCCGATACAGGCTCAGCTCATCCAGCAGGCTGGCCAGCTCGCGGTTGCGAAAGGACAAGTGGCCGCTGCGCCAGTCGGCGACTTCGCCAGCGGCCAGGGTTTGCTGCTGCATGGAGCCCTTGGCGTAGCTGTAGGTCGCCCGTTGTTGAGCGCTGAGCAGCACGGCGCTGGCGTTCTGGTCGGGGGCGAAGGCGACGGTCCCGTGGGCCACGCTGACCACCAGTTGCTGCTGGCTGCGACGCACGTCAAACGCGGTGCCCACCACCCGCACGTCGGCCTCGCCTGCGCGCACGAACAGAGGCCGCTCCTTGTCGGGCGCCACCTCCACGTACAACTGGCCTTGGTCCAGGTGAATCACGCGGCGATGGGCATCGAAGTCCACCCGTAAGCGGGTGCTGGCGTTGACGTACAAGGTGCTGCCATCCGGCAGGTCCAGGGTGCGCATGCCTTTGGCCTGCGCCGCGACCTCGGTGTGATAGAGCCCACGCGGGGCCCCCAGGTTGCTGGCGAGCAACGCGCAGACCAGCGCGGCAGCCACCGCCAGCGCCGGGCGCCAAGGCGCGGGTTTGCGTGTGGGCAGGGGCAGGGGTTTGTTCAGTTGCTGCAGTTCGCCAAGGTCGGCCCACAGCTGTTCGAATTCGGCGTAGGCGCGCGCATGGGCCGGCACGGCGTGCCAGGCGGCGAAGGCCTTGCGGTCCTGCGTGCCAACTTCGTTGCGATTGCGTGCAAACCAACTGGCTGCCTGGGCATCGATGGTGTCGTGCTCATCAATTCCGTGGCCGTCGCGGGTGCTCAAGCGGGTCATTCTGGCTGCTCCTTGCCCGGGTCTTTTTGAAGTCGCTGCTTGCAGTGCAGCAGGGCAAAGGCGATGTGCTTTTCCACCATGCTGATCGAAACGCCCATGCGCTCGGCGATCTGCGCCTGGCTCAGGCCTTCGAAGCGGTGCAGCATAAGGGCTTCTCGCCTGCGGGGCGAGAGTTCGGCGAGGACTTCTTTCAACTGTTCCAGGCGTTGGATGCGTTGAGCGGCGGCCATGGGATCGTTTTGCTCGTCGGTGACAGGCTCGGCGTCCCATTCGGCCTGTTGATGGTGGACGCTGTGCCGCACCTTCTGTTTGCGCCAATGGTCACGCAACAGGTTGCGTGCCATCTGAAACAGAAAGGCCCGTGGCTGCTCGACCTTGGTCCGGTCGTTGTAGTCCAGCCATTGGGTAAAGACATCCTGGGTCATGTCCGCCGCGTCGCTGGCGTTGTCCGTGCGTTTGCGCAGGTAATGCAGGATGTCTGCATAAAACCCGCGAAAGGCGTCGGCCGACAACGGGTCGGGCTTGAAACGAGACATGGATATCCTTCTTGACGCAGCACGCTGCAGAAAAGTCGCGAATGATATCGAGAACTATTGCTATTTGTCTCCGTAAATTTAAAGACCCCTGCGATCCAATGTGGGAGCGGGCTTGCTCGCGAAAGCGGTGTATCAGTCGATAAATGTATTGGCTGATCGACCGCATTCGCGAGCAAGCCCGCACAGGGTTGTGGTTTAGCTCAATGAGGTCAGCAGTTTCTGCAACTGCGCCTGGCCCGCCATGTCCAGCGGGAACACCGGCAGTCGCGGATCACCCACCTCCAGCCCGGTCATGCGCAAACCTGCCTTGATCGTCGCCGGCAAGCCACCCTTGAGGATAAAGTCCAGCACCGGCAACTGACGATAGAACAGCTCCCGCGCCCGGTTGAGGTCATTGGCCAGTACCGCCTGGTACAGGTCCAGGTTGAGCTGTGGGATCAGGTTCGGCGCAGCGGTGCACCAACCCTTGGCCCCGGCGGCGAAGGCTTCCAGGGCCAGGGGGTTGCAGCCGTTGTAGAACGGCACCTGGCCTTCGCCCTGGCGGTACAGCTGGTGCATGCGCTGGATATCGCCGGTGCTCTCCTTGACCATCGTCACGTTATCAACGCTGTTGACGATCCGCAGGATCAGCTCCACGGACATATCCGTGCCGCTGGTGGCCGGGTTGTTGTAGAGCATGATCGGCACACCGACGCTGTCGCCAATAGCCGCGTAGTGCGCAAGGATCTGCGCTTCACTGAGCTTCCAGTAGGACGTCGGCAGCACCATCACCACATCAGCGCCCTCGGCTTCGGCAAAGCGCGCGCGGCGCACGGCCTTGGCGGTGGTCAGGTCGGACACGCTGACAATGGTCGGCACGCGCTTGGCGACCTTGCGGATACTGTAGGCACTGACTTCATCCCACTCGGCATCGCTCAGGTAGGCGCCTTCGCCGGTGCTGCCCAGCGGGGCGATGGCGTGCACGCCGCTGTCGATCAGACGGTCGATGGAGCGGCCCAGGGCGTCGAGGTCAAGGGTGCTGCCGTCGGCGCTGAACGGGGTGATGGTGTAGCCGATAATGCCGTGAATAGTTGGGGTGGACATGGAATGTCTCCGGTCGAAAAAGGCTTCAGTTCAGGCAATCGGCGTGTTGGCGCAGGTTCTGCCGAGCGTAGTAGTTGAACGCGGCGCCGTGGCGCTTGGGCTTGGAGATCCAGTCATGGGCCTCGCGTCCCAACTGCGGCAGGATCGGCTTGACGGTACCGGCGGCCATGGCCAGCAATTGCAGTTTGGCCGCCCGTTCGATCAGTTGCGCGATCACACAGGCTTCTTCGATGGTGCTTCCAGTGGACAACTGGCCGTGGTGAGACAGCAGGATGGCGCGCTTGTCGCCCAGGGCCTCGGTGATGATTTCGCCTTCTTCATTACCCACCGGCACACCCGGCCAGGCTTCGAGGAATGCGCAGTCTTCATACAGCGGGCACAGGTCCATGTGCGACACCTGCAGCGGCACTTCGAGCATCGACAGTGCGGCGATGTGGGTCGGATGGGTGTGGATGATGCAGTTCACATCCGGCCGGCCACGATAGACCCAGCTGTGAAAACGGTTGGCCGGGTTGGGCATGCCGTGGCCTTCCAACACCTCCAGGTCTTCGTTGACCAGCAGCAGGTTGCTGGCAGTGATTTCATCGAAACCCAGGCCCAGTTGCTGGGTGTAGTAGGTGCCAGGCTGCGGGCCACGGGCGGTAATCTGCCCGGCCAGGCCCGAGTCGTGGCCGTTCTCGAACAGAATACGGCAGGTCAGGGCCAGCTTTTGCCGGTCGGTCCACGTATTATCCGCCAGGGTACTTTGCATCTGGGTCAGCGCTTGCTTGACCAGTTGGTCTTTGGGGAGTGCTAATGTCTTGGCCATATCGGTGTCCTTTGGGTGGTTCAATGGACGTCGATTTGCGGGTTCCCGCTGCTCGCAAGGTCGTTGGGTTCTGCAAATGACACTAAAGAGGCTATATGACACTTTGTGTCATTGGCAAGCAATAATCATCGCATCCTGCTTGGATTAAACGCTGCGCATGTCTATCCGTTTGAAATTATTGAGAAAAAAACTCGGGGTCACCTTGGAGGCATTGGCCGAAAAATCCGGGATGACCAAGAGTTACCTGTCCAAAGTCGAACGCGGCCTGAACACCCCGTCGATTGCCGCCGCGCTGAAACTGGCCAAGGCGTTGAACGTCAAGGTCGAAGAATTGTTCAGCGAAGACAGCGTCAGCCTCGACAGCTACAGCCTGGTGCGCAGCCATGAGCGACCTGATACCTCGCCGGGTTATGCGGTACTGGCCCATCAGGTCAGCGAGCGCAGCCTGCTGCCGTTCATCATCTACCCGCCGTCGGAGTTCAGCGACAAGACCTTCAAGGAGCATGTGGGGGAGGAGTTTTTGTTTGTGCATGAAGGCCGGGTGGAAGTGGACTTCATGAGCGAGCGGGTGCTGCTGGAGCGCGGCGATGCGCTGCACTTCAATGCGCAAAAGCCCCACCGGATCCGTTCAGTGGGTGAGGTGCAGGCGCAGTTGCTGGTGGTGGTACACAGCGCCGAAGAATAGGCCTGGAACGCGGTCAAGGTAGGAGCTGGCTTGTGTGGGAGCGGGCTTGCTCGCGAAAGCGGTGTGTCATTCAACACATCCAGCGTCAGACCCACCGCTATCGCGAGCAAGCCCGCTCCCACATGGGGTCTCCAGTTAGGCTGGGATCAGTGCTCGACCGGCACCGACAATGCCGGCTTGCCCAGCGCATGGCTGCGCG
This sequence comes from Pseudomonas sp. DTU12.1, assembly GCF_009873475.1. Taxonomy (NCBI): domain Bacteria; kingdom Pseudomonadati; phylum Pseudomonadota; class Gammaproteobacteria; order Pseudomonadales; family Pseudomonadaceae; genus Pseudomonas; species Pseudomonas sp. DTU12.1. Next base: position 1,660,034 of record NZ_CP045254.1, read on the forward strand.
CCGCAAAGAACCTGAGCTCCACCTCCATCCCCTCGAACAGCGCGGCATACCGCCGCTTTTGCTGCTGGATAAACCCGTCGCTGCGGCCAAACACCGAGATCGCCAGGGTCTTGATCCGCGACCGACGAATGGCCTCCACCAAGTGCTCGTCCTGTTCGCTCAGGTGATGGCCAAAGATGCACAGCGCGCCTGCCTGCCCCAGCAACTGTTCATAGCAGAACGACAGGTAATCCGAACTGCGAATGCTCTTGAGCTTCTCGCTGCTGGGGCCTTCGTTGATAAACAGCGGCACATCGTCGAGGGTCTTGATGGTGTTGTTGATGGCAAAGCTGCTGAGCAACGTGCTGTCGGTGGACGGCAATTTACGCGCCGAGCCATCCAGGTTGCGCACCAGATGCAGGCCACCGTGCAGGTACAGAATGCGCGTCGCGGTGGTGGCGGTGTCGCGCAGGTCAAAGCGTGAATCGGCGCCGCGAAACAGGTCGTCGATGCCCGGTGTGTGCAGGATCGACCAGTAGTTGAGCAGGTCGTAATTGCTGGTGAACACCGTCTTGTAGCTCGCCAGTTCCTGATTGATTGTGGCCAGGGTCGAGGGCTGCACCAGGCGCCAGGGGATATGCACGGCGTGGATGCTATTGATCAGCGCTTCCTTGATCGCGTAGTAGCGATTACGTGGCGCGGCGGAGCTGACGGCCAGGGCCTTGTTGACGCGGCTGGTGGTTTTCAGGGCGCCCAGCACCTGCTCGAAGCTACGGGTCTGCATCGCGTCAAACACGCTCAATTCGGAAGCGCTCAAGGGCTTCTCTTCGACGGTGCGCGCGTTTTCAAACAGCGAGTCGTAGGCAAAATCTTCCCATACCGCACGACTGGCACCGTTGCCGATCAGGATCGCGGAAAAGGCGGTGCTGCTGCGCAGTGCGGTCCAGTCTTCAAGGGCGGCGTCGATATCCTGGAAATCCTTCATTGCGGCGGGTCTACTCAAAAACGGCTGGGCGGTGACTTTATCACGGGCGGGCGTTGATCTTGGTCAAGATGCCGCAGGCGGGTGGGGTTGATGCTGTAGGCATCAACGTATCCCCGAGGGTTCACCATGAGCAGCACGTTCTTCATTCCCGCCGTCAACATCATGGGCATCGATTGCCTCGACGAAGCCATGAGCGCGATCCGCAACTACGGTTTTCGCAAGGCGCTGATCGTCACCGACGCGGGCCTGGCCAAGGCGGGCGTGGCCCGCATGATTGCCGAGAAATTGGCGATGCAGGACATCGATTCGGTGCTCTACGACGGCGCCAAACCCAACCCCAACGTGGAGAACGTCGAGAACGGCCTGGCGTTGTTGCAGGCCAGTGGCTGCGATTTCGTGGTGTCGTTGGGCGGCGGTTCGCCCCATGACTGCGCCAAGGGTATCGCCCTGTGTGCCACCAATGGCGGGCATATCGGCGACTACGAAGGTGTCGACCAATCGAGCAAGCCGCAACTGCCGCTGGTGGCCATCAACACCACCGCCGGTACTGCCAGCGAAATGACCCGTTTTTGCATCATCACCGACGAAACCCGCCACGTGAAAATGGCCATCGTCGACCGTAACGTCACGCCATTGCTGTCGGTCAACGACCCGGCGCTGATGGTCGCCATGCCCAAGGGCCTGACCGCCGCCACCGGTATGGACGCGCTGACCCACGCCATCGAAGCCTATGTATCTACTGCCGCCAACCCGATCACCGATGCGTGCGCGATCAAGGCGATCGAACTGATCAGCGCCAACCTGCGCCTGGCGGTGCGTGACGGCAGCGACATGGCGGCCCGTGAAAACATGGCCTACGCGCAATTTCTGGCGGGCATGGCCTTCAACAACGCCTCCCTGGGTTTTGTCCACGCTATGGCCCACCAGTTGGGCGGCCTTTACGACTTGCCCCATGGCGTGTGCAACGCGGTGTTGCTGCCCCACGTGCAAAGCTTCAATGCCAGCGTCAGCGCGGCGCGCCTGAGCGACGTCGGCCGCGCCCTGGGTGTGACCGACAAACACGCCAGCCCCGAAGAAGGCGCGCAGGCGGCCATCGCAGCGATCCGCTGCCTGTCCCAGGACGTTGAAATCCCGGCCGGCCTGCGTGAGCTGGGCGCCAAGCTGCAAGACATTCCGTTGCTGGCGACCAACGCCCTCAAGGACGCCTGCGGCCTGACCAACCCACGGCGCGCTGACCAGCGGCAGATCGAGGAGATTTTCCGCAGCGCGTTTTGAGTCGAGCAGTGGCAAGCTTCAAGCGACAAGCTGTTAATCTGAGCAGCTTGTACTGCTCTTAACTTGAAGCTTGCCACCGAGGCCCACCCTTATGAGAGTTCTGCTATTCGGCGCCACCGGCATGGTCGGCCAGGGCGTGTTGCGTGAGTGTCTGCTGGCCGCTGATGTGCAGGAAGTGGTGGCGGTGGGGCGCACGGCGTTGACCCAGGAGCATGGCAAGCTGCATCAGGTGTTACACGCTGATATGTTCGACTTCCAACCCTTGGAGCATTTGCTGCAAGGCTTTGATGCCTGCCTGTTTTGCCTGGGGGTGTCGTCGGTGGGTATGGATGAAGCCACCTACACCCGCCAGACCTACGACCTGACCCTGGTCGCCGCCAGCACCCTGGCGCGGCTCAATCCGCAGATGACTTTTGTGTATGTGTCCGGCACGGGCACCGACAGCTCCGAGCAGGGCAAGGTGATGTGGGCGCGGGTCAAGGGCAAGACCGAGAATGCCTTGCTGCGCCTGCCGTTCAAGGCGGTTTACCTGTTCCGTCCGGGGATCATCCAGCCGGTGCATGGCGTGCGTTCTAAAACCCCGCTTTACCAGACAATCTACAACCTGATCGGGCCGCTGCTGTCGTTGGTGCGTCGTGTGCGGCCGGCGTGGGTCGTGAGTACTGAGACCGTCGGACGGGCGATGCTGGCGGTGGTCCGGCATGGCGCGCCGCAAGCGGTGATCGAGCCCGCCGAGATCCACCGTCTGGCCGCTGAGCGAGTGTGATGTTGTCCAAAAGCCTGATCCGTCGCCTGGATCTGATCACCTTGCAGCTGTTCGTCGCCGTGTACGAGGAGGGCACGCTGACCCGCGCTGCAGCGCGTGAATCCATTGCCGTATCGGCCGCCAGCAAGCGTCTGGTGGATCTGGAAAAAATGCTGGGCCTGACACTGTTTGTGCGCCAGGCCAAGGGCATGAGCCTCACTGCGGCGGGTGAAACCTTGTTGCATCACGGCCGGCAGATGCTGTTCAACGTGCAAAAGATGGGCCTGGAATTGGGCGAACACAGCCATGGCGTGCGTGGGTATGTGCGGATGCTGGCCAACCTGTCGGCGATCATCCAGTTCCTGCCGGAAGATTTGCGCGACTTCACCGCGCTGCATCCGCAGCTCAAGACCGACCTTGAAGAACGCCCCAGCACGGGTGTGGTTCAAGGTGTGCTTGACGGTGTGGCGGACTTGGGGATCTGCTCCAGCGATACCGATACCAAGGGCTTGTTCAGCGTGACGTATCGCCGCGACAACCTGATGGTGCTGATGCCGATGGATCACCCGCTGGCCGACCGCGAGGGGTTGTCGTTCAGCGAAACCCTGGGCTGCGATTATGTCGGCCTGCATGTCGCCAGTTCGATCAATATGCGTACCCACGCAGCGGCGCGGGAGGCCGGCAAGATGCTGCACCTGCGCATCCATGTGCCGGGCTTCGATGCGATGTGCCGCATGGTCCAGGCCCACATGGGCATCGGCATCCTGCCGCAGAAAGCCTATGAATTGTTCGGGCGCTCGCTGGGCCTGCAGGCGGTCCCGCTGACGGATGAATGGGCGGTACGCCGTTTGGTCCTGGTGGTGCGCGATGAAGCCGCGCTGTCGCCGGTCAGCCGTTTATTGTTTGAATATCTACACGCCTCTGAGGGTGCGGTCTGACGGAATGGTCTGTCGGCTCATTCCCTGGTCGTTCGCGTTTTGCGAACGCTCGTTGCCAATTGAAGGTTGGATTTACCCCTTCACCGTCCTCTAGCCTGGGTTCACATTCCAAGCACAAGAGGTACGCCCTATGACGGCTCCCCTGAGCGGTATCAAGGTGATCGAGATCGGCACGTTGATTGCTGCGCCGTTCGCCGCCCGGTTGATGGCCGAGTTTGGTGCCGAGGTGATCAAGATCGAATCCATGGGCCAAGGCGACCCGCTTCGCAAATGGCGAAAGCTGCATCAGGGCACCTCGCTGTGGTGGTATCTGCAATCGCGCAACAAGAAATCCCTGGCCCTGGACCTCAAGTCAGCCGAAGGCCTGGCGCTGGTCAAGCAGTTGCTTGGCGATGCCGATGTGCTGATCGAGAACCTGCGCCCTGGCGGCCTGGAGAAACTCGGCCTGGGCTGGGACGTGTTGCATGCCCTCAACCCCAGGCTGACCCTGGTACGCATCTCCGGCTACGGCCAGACCGGGCCTTATCGCGACCGCTCGGGTTTTGGTGCAATCGGCGAAGCCATGGGCGGGATTCGCTATACCACTGGCAACCCCGATTCACCGCCGGCCCGGGTCGGGGTCAGCCTCGGCGACTCCCTGGCTTCGTTGCACGGGGTGATCGGCGCCTTGATGTCGCTGCTGCGGGTCAAGACCGGGCAGGGCGATGGGCAGGTGGTGGACGTGTCTTTGGCTGAGAGTGTGTTCAACCTGATGGAAAGCCTGGTGCCGGAATACGACATGCTCGGCCATGTTCGTGAACGCAGCGGTGGCGCCTTGCCCGGTATTGCACCGTCCAATACTTACCTGACTGCCGACGGCGCCTATGTGGTGATCGCCGGTAACAGTGACCCCATCTACAAACGGCTGATGACTGCCATTGGCCGCATCGATCTGGCCGAGGACGAGGCCTTCGCCCATAACGACGGCCGTGCGGCGCAAAGCGGCCTGCTGGATGCGGCCATCACCCATTGGACCAGCAGCCTGCCCATCGAACGGGTGCTCGATGCCTTGCAGGCGGCCGAGGTGCCCGCCGGACGTATTTATTCGGTGGCTGATATCGTCGCCGATCCGCACTATCAGGCCCGGGGCATGCTGCTCAACGCCGAACTGCCTGGCGGGTTGACGGTGAAGATGCCGGGCATTGTGCCCAAACTCTCGCAAACCCCCGGCGCCGTGAACTGGCAAGGCCCCAGCCTGGGCCAGCACACCGATGAAATTCTCGGCGGCATGGGCCTGGCCGAGGCTGATATTCAGCGCCTGAAAAACGCGGGAGTAGTGCAATGATCGTTGATTATTCCGACCCACTGATTGTGCAGGAAGTCTCGCCCAGGGACGGCTTGCAAATCGAGCCGGGCTGGGTCGAGACCGCCGATAAAATCAGCCTGATCGACCAATTGTCCCAGGCCGGTTTTTCGCGCATCGAGGCCGGCTCCTTTGTCTCGCCCAAGGCTATTCCCGCACTGCGGGATGGCGAACAGGTATTCCAGGGGATTCGCCGTCGCACCGGGGTGATCTATGTGGCACTGATCCCCAACCTCAAGGGCGCCCAGCGTGCAGTTGCCTCTGGCGCGGATGAGTTGAACCTGGTGCTGTCCGCCAGCCAGACCCACAACCTGGCCAACCTGCGCATGCGCTGCGAAGCCTCGCTGGCGGCCTTCGGCGAGGTGGTGAATTTTGCCAGCGATTACCCGGTAAGCCTCAATGGCAGTATCGCCACCACCTTCGGTTGCCCGTTCGAAGGCAAGATCGACGAGGACCGTGTGTTGCACCTGGTGGACGCCTATCTCGAACTGGGCGTCCAGGGCATCACCCTGGCCGATACCACCGGCATGGCCAACCCGCGTCAGGTCCGGCGCCTGGTCAATCGGGTGTTGCAGCGTGTGCGCGCCAGCGATTTGACCCTGCATTTTCACAATACCCGTGGCCTGGGGTTGTGCAATGTACTGGCGGCCTACGAGGCCGGAGCCCGGCGTTTTGATGCGGCCCTCGGCGGGCTCGGCGGTTGCCCGTTTGCACCGGGGGCGTCGGGCAATATCTGCACCGAAGATCTGGTCAACTTGTGTGAAGAAGTTGGCATCCCCACCGGTATCGACTTGCCACATCTGTTGCAGATGTCCAGGCAATTACCGGCGCTGCTCGGCCATGAACTGCCTGGCCAGGTGGTCAAGGCCGGCCGCAACAGTGACCTGCATCCGCCCCCGGCGTATATCGCCACCCTGTGAGCCTCACCCAGACAACAAAAACAATTCGGACGCCTGTGGGCAGTCCCCCTGGAGAAACACATGAAGCCAAAGACTATGGAGGCCGGCGTACGCCCGGCCGTTGAGCCCGATGAAATGAAAGCCCTGGTCAATAAGGTCGCTTGGCGCCTGATGCCATTGATCATGGTGTGTTATCTGTTCGCGTTTTTTGACCGTATCAATATCAGCTTCGCCAAGTTCCAGTTGCAGGCCGATCTGGGGTTGAGCAACACCGCCTACGGCTTGGGCGCGGGGTTGTTTGTGATGGGCTATGTGATCTTCGAAGTACCGAGCAACATGATGTTGTACCGGGTCGGTGCCCGACGTTGGATCGCCCGGATCATGGTGTCATGGGGCCTTGCCACGGCGGCCATGGTATTTGTGACGGCCGAGTGGCAGTTCTACACATTGCGCTTTCTGATCGGCGCCATGGAAGCCGGTTTTGCGCCGGGGGTGCTGTATTACCTGACCTTGTGGTTCCCCCAGGATTTCCGCGGGCGGATTACCTCAATGCTGTTCCTCGCCTCGGCGTTTGCCGGGTTGGTGGGCGCGCCGTTTTCCGGCCTGGTGCTGGAACACATGGATGGCGTGCTGCAACTGCGCGGCTGGCACTGGTTGTTCCTGCTCGGTGGCTTGCCTTGCGTGGTGCTGGCATGGATGGTTTTGACCCAGCTCAAGGACCGCATTGAAGATGCGCCGTGGCTGAGCGCTGAAGAGAAAGCCCTGTTGTCGAGTCGCATCGCGGTGCATGAAGTTCACAAGAAAGGCTCATTGCTCCAGGCCCTGAAAATTCCCGGTTTCCTCACGCTGGGGTTGATCTACTTCCTGATCCAGGTGGCATCCTATGGCCTGAACTTCTGGGCGCCGCAACTGATCCGCAGCACTGGCGTCCAGAGTTCGGTCACCATCGGTTTTCTGACGGCGATTCCGTACGTCTGCGGGGCGATCAGCATGGTGGTGATCGGACGTTGGTCGGATGCAACCGGTGAGCGGCGCAAGTTTGTCAGCGGCCTGGTGGCACTGGGTGCCGTGGGCTTCTTCTGCGCCGGGATCTTTGATGACCACACGACATTCCTGATCATCGCCCTGGGCCTGTTGGGCGCCGGTATTATCGCCTCGATCCCGACCTTCTGGACCTTGCCTCCCAAGCTACTGGCCGGTGCCGGCGCAGGTGCAGCGGGCGGGATTGCCTTGATCAATACCCTGGGCCAACTGGGCGGCATTGTCAGCCCGGTAATGGTCGGGCGCATCAAGGACATCACAGGCAGCACCACCCCGGCGCTGTATGTGATTGGTGTGTGCGCGTTGATTGCGGCGGCGCTGTTGCTCTGGGGCTTGCCACACCTATTGCGCACCTCCGACAAGCGCTGAACCCTCATCCCACGGCGGTCAACGCCCTGGTCGGTGCGGCACTGAACTGAATCAACGCCACCCCCCCGATCAACATCAGCACCCCGAGCAAACGGGGTGCTGTCAGTTGCCGCTCCACCAAGCCAAACAAGCCAAAGTGATCAAGTAACAACGAGGCGAGGACCTGCCCGCTCAGGGCCAGGGCGATAAATCCGGAGGCGCCGAGCTTGGGCAGCAGGACCAGGGCCAGGGAGATAAAACACACGCCGAATGCGCCGCCGGTCCACATCCACAGTGGGGCCTTGCTGATAAAACCCAGGCTTGGCAGCGGCAACCTTAACGCCAGAATTACCGGCAGCAACACCAGGATACTCACCAGCAGCGAGGCCAGGGTCGCCCACAGCGGATGCCCAAGGCCGCGCCCGAGGTTAGCGTTGATCGCGCTCTGAAACGGCACCACCGCCCCGGCAATCACCGCCAACAGTAACAAGCCCAGCCAATGCAACGTGGTCATGATCAATCTCCCAAAGGTTTTACTGGACTCTACGGTATTCGTCGCGCAGATTTAAATTCCAAGTTCTTATGCTGAACATGCACCATATGAATGATCTGCGCCGTATCGACCTCAACCTGCTGGTGATCCTCGACGCGTTGCTCAGCGAGCAGCACGTCACCCGCGCCGCCGAGCGCCTGCACCTGAGCCAGCCGGCGGTGAGCCATGCACTGGCACGCTTGCGGGACCTGCTGGGCGACCCGTTGCTGGTGCGCCAGGGCAGTGGCCTGGTCGCCACCGCTCGTGCACTGGAACTGGCGGCGCCCTTGGCCGATGCGCTGGCCCAGGTGCAGTCGCTGCTGGCGCCGAACCGTTTCGAACCAGCGTCGGCCAAGCGCACTTTTCGTTTGGCCATGTCCGATTATGGCGCGGCGCTATTGTTGCCTGGGCTGGCAAGGGCGCTGCGCGAGCAGGCGCCGGGGATTGACCTGGCCATCACCCACGCCAGTCGTGAGGGCATGCAAGAAGGGGTGCTCAGTGGCGAAATCGACCTGGCCGCCGGGGTCTTTCCCGACCTGCCAGCCGAGTTGCGCAGCACGCCATTGTTCCAAGAGCATTACGCCTGCCTGGTGGACCGCGATAGTTTGCCCGCCGATGGTGTGCTCGACTTACCCACCTACCTGGCGCGGCCCCATGTGTTGCTGGAAATGCGCGGCAGTGGCACCCCGGAAATCGAACGGGCGCTGACCGCGATCCGTGAGCGGCGGCATGTGGCGATCAGCCTGCCGCATTGGAGCGTCGCGCCGCAGTTGATCCAGGGCACCGACCTGATCCTTACCGTGTCCTCACAGGGGCTGCTGAATATCGATCCGCGGCGTCTGCTGGTGGTACCGCCACCGTTTCATATTCCGTCCTTCGGTTTTGTACTGGCCTGGCATAAACGCCGCGGCGGGGACGGCGCGTTACAGTGGTTGATCGCGCAAGTGCAGGACGTGCTGGCCAGGCGTGGAACCTAGCATTGCAGTGTGGGGTGGATTGTGCACAATCGACGCGCCCCCACTATTTTCTGAGCGTGTTACCCATGACTTCATCATTGTTGTTTGCCGTCATTGCCTCGGGCTTTATCTACGGCATCACGCCGGGTCCAGGGGTGCTGGCGGTATTTGGCATTGGCGCCGCGCGCGGCCGGCGGGCCGGGGCCGGTTTTCTGTGCGGGCACCTGTTGGGCGATGTGGTGTGGTGCAGCACCGCGCTGGTGGCGATTGTCGGCGCGCGGGAAATCGGCAGCAGCGCGTTTGATGTGCTGGGTGTGCTCAGCGCCCTGTATCTGTTTTGGCTGGGCATTCGTGCGATTCGTACCCGCAACCGCAGCGACGAGTCGCCCCAGGGTGCAGCGCGCCAACCGTTCTGGCACGGCATCCTGTTTGGCCTGACCAACCCCAAGGCATATCCCGTGGCCGTGGCTACATTCACTGCGTTGCTGTCGAGCCGGGCCGAGTTGCTGACCTGGGGCATGTTGCCGTGGTTGATCGTCCTGAGCTTTTTTGGCGGCCTGCTGGCCTATGGGATCCTGATCGCAGTTGTCGGCGCGCGGCAGGTGCGTGCGGTGTATCAGCGCCATGAAGTGTTGATCACCAAGCTGTGTGGCGTGATGTTTATCGGCTTTGCGCTCAATGCCCTGGCCCATGCGTTGCCGGGCTTGCTGGGTAGTAAAACTGCCTGACGCCACACGACCGTTCGTCGCACCAACAAGTTTTTTCTAAACCTTTGCCGCCCTGAAAATTCAGATTCAGGGCGGGGCTCGTTCCCCGGCATGTATTTATTACCTGGAGGAACCCATCATGAGCCGCACGGCTATCCGGTTACGCACCGCCACTTTCGCGATGCTGCTGGGCCTCGGCGCCAGCAATGCGCTCGCCCAAGGGCCTGCCGAATTCATCGAACAAGCCTCGGCCAAAGGCATGGCTGATATCGAAACCAGCCGCATGGCCCACGCCAAGACTTCGTCCCAGGAAATCAAGGACTACACCATCGAGGTCATCAACGAACGCACCCTGGCCAACCAGCATTTGGCGGCCATTGCGAAAAAACTCGACTTGCCGGTGGCGCCTCGCGACCAGATCGCCGACAAGGCCGAAACCCTGATGCCTGAACTGACCGATGGCGATTCGTTTGACGCCGCCTACACGGCCCAGCAGGTCAAGGCCAACGAAGATGCAATCGCCTTGTTCAAGCAGGAAGGCGCTGCGTCGGAGATCCCCGAAATCAAGGCATTGGTCGATGAGACCTTGCCTAAGCTGGAAACCCGCCTGGAAAAAGCCCGGGCGCTGGCGTCGTCCTACGGCAAGAGTCGTCGCGGCGACGGTTGAGGGAGGTTGCGCTCCCGAGAACGGTGGTTGGATTGAACTCCAACCGCCGTTTTTTTATGCCGCTTGACCGTTCGGCGGGCCAACCGTGGGGGTATCGAACCCAGGCCCGGGCCGATGGGTCACTGTCTTATCACCCCGTTGAATGGACGCACGACCATGAACCTTACCCGTACCCTTTGCCTGGCCTGCTGCCTGGTACTCCTGCAGGGCTGCTTCGACAGCTCGAACAACGAAACCCAGGACAATACCGATGGCAGCAAATCATCCGTGCAAATGAAGGATTCCAAGGCCGACCAGCCATAGCGTCATCAAAACAGCGACCGGGTCGGCTCGCCGTCCTCCAGCGTGAGCAGGTACTGCTTGGCCTCCAGGCCACCGGCAAACCCGGTGAGCCGGCCCGACGCACCAATCACCCGATGGCAGGGCGCGACGATTGAAATCGGATTGCGCCCATTGGCGGCCCCCACCGCACGCACCGCTTTCGGGCTGCCAATCTGCGTGGCTATCTGGCTGTAGCTGCGGGTTTCGCCGAAGGGAATGGTCAACAGCGCGGCCCAGACTTTTTTCTGGAATTCGGTGCCTTCGAAATCCAGTTCCAGATCGAAGCGGTCGCGGGTGCCGGCAAAATATTCATTCAACTGGCGTTCCGCCTGCAGCAGCGCTGGGTTGTCATCGACCTCCACCAACTCGCCCAGGCGCACCCGGTTGGCGCGCTCGGTTTCCCACAAGATGGCGGCGAGCTTGCCGTTGCGTGCGACCAGGGTCAATTGGCCGACGGGGGAGGGCATGAGTTTGTATTCACACGGCATGAGCGGGCTCCTTGTTGGGCGGACCATTTAGTGGACAGGTTGGCACTTTAGCGCTCATCGCAGCTGCGTGAACTACGTTTCTTGCGGTCAAATTCGGTAGCGTCACCGCTCTTGTTGCAGAACTTTCAGCGCTGCCGAAGCCAGGAACCCGGAGCGGCTTTTTTCTTCCGGGTGATGCAGCACGTATTCATCAATGCGGTTGAGCAGATAACCCGGCAAGGTGATGTTGAGTTTTTGCGCCTTGCCCAGGTACTTGGTCACATCGATGTCCACTACCGCCCAGATGCAGCCGGCGTACAGAGGGTTGGCCGCGTGGTGGGTGACTTTTTGCGCGCTGGGAATGGGCGCGCCATCTTCCGCCAGCAGCTCGAAGTGACCTTCTATGGCCTCCCGTGCCATGGCCATGGCGTCATCCAGGTCATCTCCGGCAGAGAAACATCCAGGAATGTCGGGGACTTCCACTCCCCAGGCGTGGTCGTCGTCACCCGTTGAAATTGCAATCGGATACAGCATGTTCGTGGTTCTCCCTGGAGCGCTCAACCGAGCAGAGCTTGTTTCAAAATGCTCTTGGCGGTCTTGTCCAACAGCTCTTTCCGGGGATGGGGAATGGTCACCAGCCCAGGCTTGGTTGGATGTTTGAAATGATGATGGCTGCCCCTGACGCGTGCCAGATACCAGCCGTCTGCAACGATATGGCCTATCAAATATCGGCTATCCACATCACCTCCTTGTGGTGTGTTGGTAGTGACTATAACCACTGAAAAAAAATTATCAACACTCTACCTACCAAACGGCAGCGGCAAGTCGTTCAAGAAGTGTATGGGGGAACGCCGGGGCTGCCGGCTGGAGGTATTACACGGTTTTGCGGGTGGGGGCGGCTGAGCAGGCTGGGATTGATGGGTAAAATCCGGGCGTAAAAAAACCGGCTCCATGAGCCGGTTTTTTATCATTCCCCGCTAAAAACAATTTGGCGTGGGAACACAATGATGTGGAGCGGGTAGAGGGAATCGAACCCTCAACTAAAGCTTGGGAAGCTTTCGTTTTGCCACTAAACTATACCCGCTCAAAGCGGCTGACTTTGTACCAGATGTGCGCGGCGATTTGAAGTTTTTCTTTGAAAAATGTGCAAGTTGCGAGCGTCCGTCCAAACTTTCAGCCAACCCTGGGCAGCCACACAGCGTCATACCCGCCCAGGGTCCAGCCTTTAAATCGCCAGTGCATGCACAGCCTGTCCCTGGTGATACCGCAGTCGACTCACCGACTGTTGCGGTTTCAAAAAGCCCATCAATGCCTTCCGGCTGTCGTTGCACGCGGCCTTGTGCTCCATGTCCAGGAAGTGCCCGGTGGCCTGGATGGTGCCAAAGCTGCTGTTGGCCACATGTTGGCCAAACAGTCGGGCATCCTCGGCGCTGGTGTATTCGTCCCATTCGCCATTCAAGAACAACACCGGAATGTCGATCTGCCGCGCAGCCTTGAGGTAGCACTGGCGGTCGCTGTTGAGGACCTGGCTGATGTGGAAGTGCATCTGCCCATACTCGTGCTCGGCCAGGGTGCTGACGTGCCGATAGTTGAAGCGCTTGAACAGCGGCGGCAGGTGTTTGCCGATGGTGCTGTTGACCAGGTGCCCGACGCTGTGGCGGTCGAGGCTGCCGAGGTAGTCGACGCCGCGCTCCAGGTAGTCGCGCATCGGCGCGTTGATCACCGGAGAGAACGAGCTGATGACGGCCTTTTCCACTCGCCGAGGCCGCTGGGCAAGGGCGACGAGGGTGGCGACACCGCCCCAGGAGAAGGACAGCACATGTTCGGCGGCGAAGTGCTCGATGAGTTCCAGGAGGATCTGGCCTTCACTGTCCTTCGTCAGCATTTGCTCATGACGGTTGTGGGCTTTGGAGCGACCGGCGTAGGGCTGATCGTACAAAACCACGTTGAACTGCGGATACAGGCTTTTCACGGTCTGGGCAAAAGACGCGGTGGTGGCCATGGAGCCGTTGACCAGGATGATGGTCTTTTGAGCAGCCTCCGCGCGATAGAACTCCGTGTAAACCCGATACTGACCCTGTATATCCAGCACAGCGATTTCTGGCCTCATGTCGTAAGACTCCTGGCAAGCGGGTGGTGCGCGCAGATCACTCTGCACGAGCTTTGTGACAGGTAGGCATACGCCTGGAAGGGAGGCCCATGTCGGTCCGATGAAACTGGCCGACGGGTGTTGTTATGGCGGGCAGCTTGCCTGCAACGCCGGCAATCAAGGGAGTGCGGGCAGGCAATGTGTTTCTTGGAAGAGGCTGTGACTAGCCAGTCAGATTGCGGCTGGCGATTTGATTCAAGCAGGAGGCGGGCCAGGTCGCCAGTTTCCCCCTGGAGTTTTGCCGATCACCGGCCCAACGGTCATATCTGGCGGATTTCAGCCTCGGTCAGCGGCCGATACTGGCCGGGGGCGAGCTGTTCATCCAGCGCCAGCGGCCCCATGCGCTCGCGGTGCAGGCGCGTGACCTTGTTGTTGAAGTGCCCGAACATGCGCTTGACCTGGTGATAACGCCCTTCAATGATGCTTAGACGCGCACTTTTGGGGCCCAGCACCTGCAGATCGGCCGGTTGGGTGGTCAGGTCCTCGAAGGCGAAGTACAGGCCGGCGCTGAACGTTGCGGCATAGTCCGGGCCAATCTCCTGTTCGGTCTCGACGTAGTAGACCTTGGGCAGTTTGGTCTGGGGCTGGGTCAGGCGTCGCGACCACTGGCCGTCATTGGTGAGCAGCAGCAGGCCAGTGGTGTTGAAGTCCAGGCGGCCGGCGATATGCAGGTCGCCCTTGTCGGGTTCATCCAGCAGGTCGAGGACGGTGGCGTGTTGCGGGTCGACGGTGGCACTCACGCAGCCAGGCGGCTTGTGCAGCATGAAGTACCGTGCGGGTTTGCCGGCTTGCAGGAGTTGGCCATCACATTCCACCCGGCTGAATTCGCGAACGTCATGCCGTGGATCGTTTACCGGCTGTCCATCCACCTGGATCCGCCGCTCCGCCAGCAGCAGGCGCACCTGCTGGCGATTGAAGCGCGGCAGGTTGCTGAGAAATCGGTCGATACGCATTACTGGGGCTCGGCCCCGCGCAATTGGGCATCGACCTGGGCACAGCGCGGGCACAGGCAAGCCTTGTTGCGAAGCTCCATCGGCAGGGCTTCGAGCACCTTGGGGTCGATGGTGACGCTGTAGCACCAGCAGGCGCGGTCAGCGGTGCGTGGGTCGGCCAGGGTGCAGTCGTTGCGGGCGCCGCAGGCCGGGCAAAGTGTGGGAGTGGTCATTGGTCGGTTCAGGCGTGATTCAGTCGAGATTGCGGTGAAACCCGGTATACCTGGCACGATACAGCCCTGGGCGGTTTATTGCGCCACAGATGTTTCAATCTATGTCCATGTCGCACCAGATTCTGTTTTTGATGTCAGATATTTCGTCATTCAGCGAAGGCTGTGTGTCGCCCTCCAGCGTCGCTGGTGTGGGCTCTTCCGCGGTCCAGGAGGCCGCCATGTATCGTCGATTGCTCCTCACCGCTGTGCTCGGCTTGACCCTTTCTGCCTGTGTGCCCTATTACGATGGAGGCTCCAGCTACTACCGATCCGAAGTCTACACCGCGCCGGCGCCGGTCTATTACTACGGCGGCGGGCCGTCTTACCAGTATCGGCGTGGGTATTACGCACCGCCCCCGCGCTACTATTCCGCGCCTCGTTATTATCAGCCGGCACCCCGTTACTACCCAGCGGGGCCAAGAGCGGGCTACCGGCCCTACCCAAGCCAGGGTTGGGGCGATCACCGCGGCTACAGTGGTCATGGGCGAGGAGACGGCCGTGGCGGCGATCATGGCCGGGGCCGCGGCGGGCACCGGTAAACATCTATTCCTTTAAACGGCGCGCAAAGCGCCGTTTTTTGTGGGCGACCGTTTGTCTCCACTGTCATATTTCACAGCTATCTTGCGCGCCCTTCTCGGACTTAACTAAGTGGCAATACCTTAGCAGCGCACTGGGATGACACATGATCAGCCGGGTAGTCATTCTATGTTTACTAGGCGTTTTTCCGATCGCTGATGCCAGCGCAGAGTTCGGCTGCCCCTATCCCTCGTCGATCAAGCGCACGGGTGGTTATTTGCAAAGTGACAACGGCGCCTGGAAAAGCCCCAAGGTTGAGTTTCCGGGCTTTGTGGACACGTTTGTCGGCGCCGTTTTTACGCCGACCGAGGCCGGGGAGCGCAGGCGAGGGCATCTGGAATACTGCACCTACAAGGCGGCCAACAACCAGTGGGTCAACCTCAGGTTCCAGGCGCCCGAGCCGCGCCCCAGTATGTCACTGAGCGATTCCACCCACTGGGTGCCGGCCCGTGGGCCGTTTGACCAGCAAATCTACATATGTACGGACAGCCAGCCCGACAACTGTTCGTTCACCCTCGATAACCCCCAAAACTAGCCAATTGCCTGACGCCGCTCTGTCATAAGTCAGACAGGTCCGCCAGCGGATGGCGTCCTTCCCAGGCCTTGTGAAAGTGCGCCTCGACCACCGCCTCGGGAACGCGCTTGATATCCGGCCAATGCCAATGGGGCTGCTGATCCTTGTCGATCAGACGTGCCCGTACCCCTTCACTGAACTCCGGGTGCCGACAGCAATTGAGGCTCAAGGTGTACTCCATCTGGAAAACCTCTGACAGGGACAGGTGCCGTGCCCGTTGGATCTGCTCCCACACCAGATGGGCAGTCAGTGGGCAGCCCTCGCTCAATGTCTTGCCGGCCCGGCTGAACAGCGGGTCGGCATGCTCGCGCAACTGGTTCAACGCGCGCCAGGCGCCGCACACGTCGCCCACATCCAGCCATTCGTCGATTTGCTGGCGTCGTGGCAACCACTGCGGCGCGGGCTGCTGGCTGACGGCTTCCTGGGCCAGGGCCTTGAACAGGCTGTTGAGTTGCATCGCCGTCTGCTCCTGCCAATTCAACTGCAGCAGGCCTTCGAGCATCTCGTCCTGTTGTTCATCCAGCAGGAAACGGTCGGCCAGGCCCAGGTCCAGGGCGTCGCGACCATTCATATGGGCGCCGGTGAGGCCGAGAAACAGGCCGAGCTTGCCCGGCAGGCGTGAGAGGAACCAACTGGCGCCCACATCCGGGTACAGGCCGATGCTGATTTCCGGCATGGCCAGGCGGCTGCTCGGTGTGACCACGCGGATGGCTGCGCTTTGCAGCAAGCCCATGCCGCCGCCCAGCACATAGCCATGGCCCCAGCAGATCAGTGGCTTGGGGTAGGTATGCAAGCGATAGTCGAGACGATATTCCGCAGCAAAAAACTGTGCAGCCAACGCCGGCACTTCACCCGGCTGCTCACGACAGGCCTGGGCCAGGCTGCGCACTTCACCGCCGGCGCAGAACGCCTTGGCCCCATTGCCGCGCAGCAGCACGCAGACGATTTGCGGGTCCCTGGCCCACTGGTCCAGGCGTTCGCCCAGGGCCAGGATCATCGGGAGGGAGAGGGCATTGAGGGATTTTTCCGCGTCCAGGCTGGCGATGCCGATACGGGCTCCATCGGTGCCAGTGAGCTCTTCGAAGTGCAGATTCATCATGACCTCAATCGGTAAATTGAACGTTGAGTATGATCCCTTCGTGGGAATGTGCCGGTTATGCGTCAGATCAATTGACAAGTAGGGTGGGCTTTCCTAGGGTTCGCCCACTCTTTTTACATGATGTGTTTCTGATGACTTCCGACGACCGTATCAAACTCGAACCGAGCTGGAAACACGCCTTGCGCGAGGAGTTCGAGCAGCCGTACATGAACGAGTTGCGCGAGTTCCTGCGCCAGGAGCATGCGGCAGGCAAAGAGATCTACCCGCCGGGCCCGCTGATTTTCAATGCGCTCAACTCCACGCCGCTGGACAAGGTCAAGGTGGTGATCCTCGGGCAAGACCCCTACCACGGCCCGGGCCAGGCCCATGGCCTGTGCTTCTCGGTGCAGCCGGGCGTGCCGACGCCGCCGTCGCTGCTCAACATCTATAAAGAGCTCAAGCGCGACCTCAATATCGACATTCCCAACCATGGTTGCCTGCAAAGCTGGGCCGACCAGGGCGTGTTGCTGCTCAACACCACCATGACCGTGGAACGTGCGACAGCCAACGCCCATGCGGGCAAGGGCTGGCAGTTCTTCACTGACCGGGTGATTGAAGTGGTCAGCGAGCATCAGCCGCACCTGGTATTCCTGCTGTGGGGCGCCCATGCCCAGGGCAAGCAGAAGCTGATTGATGCCACCAAGCATTTGGTGCTGACTTCGGTGCATCCGTCGCCATTGTCGGCGTATCGCGGGTTTTTGGGCTGCGGGCATTTCAGTCGGACAAACAAGTTTCTTGAGCAGAATGGCGAGACGCCGATCGAGTGGCGGTTGCCGCCCATCTAAGGCCCAACACCAAAGGATGTGAGAGCGTGATTGTGTGGGAGCGGGCTTGCTCGCGAAGGCGGTGGGTCAGTCAAGTATTTATCAACTGAGCCACCGCCTTCGCGAGCAAGCCCGCTCCCACATTAGGGTTGTGCCAGGTTCTAGACGGTGTCCGGCTGGCGGTTCCAGTGGCGGAATAATGGTTCCGCGAGGAACAGCACAAACAACAACCGCATCACCTGCATCGCCGTCACCAACGGCACCGACAGTTGCAGGGTCTCGGCCGTGAGGCTCATTTCGGCAATCCCACCGGGCATCATGCCCAGCGTCAGCGAGCGCAGATCCAACTGCGTCAGCGCACTCAATCCTACCGCCGCCAGGGTGGCGATCAACATGGTCAGCACTGTGCCGACCAAGGTGCGGCCCATGAAGGCGGGCGCCCGACGAAAGAACTGCCGGTTGAAGTGGCAACCCAGGCCGCTGCCGATCAACCATTGGCCGACCTGACTGCCGCCATCGGGCAGGCCGATGTGCAGATCCCAGGTGATGCTGGCGATGGCGCTGACCAGCAACGGCCCGAACAACCACGGGTTGGGCTGGTGCAGACGCTGCCAGCCCCAGGCGACCAGGGCGCCGATGGGAAACAGCACGGCCAGCCAGGCCCAGTCCACGGGTGCCGGGTGAAATTGTGGTGCGCCGCCGCCGAGCAAATATTTGAAGATCGCCGGTACGCACAGCACCACCAACAACACCCGCAGACTCTGGCCTGCTGCCACGCGGCTGAGTACCGCGCCATTACGCGCACCGAGGTTGACCATCTCGCCGGAGCCGCCCGGCATACTCGAGAAAAACGCCGTGGCACGGTCTTCACCGCTGCGGCGCATCAACCACACACCGACAATGCTCGACAGGCTGGTGACCAGCGCGCCGAAGAAGATCAGGCCAAAGTGGCTCATCACCTGCTCGATCACCATCGGGGTGAAGTGCAGGCCGATACCGATGCCCACCACCCATTGCCCACATTTGCGCCCGCCGGGAATCTCGCCCAACTGCCAGGGCGTGAGGCAGCGCACCAGGATGATCGCCAGCAACGAACCGACCATATACGGCAAAGGCCAGCCGACCAGGCTGGCCAGGTAACCGCCGGCCAGACCGACCAGCGGTGTTGCCCACCATTGTTTAAAGGTGACTTCAGACATCGGCCACGGCGCGACGCTGCAGGGCCCGTTTGCGGTAGATGCGGATCAGCGGGAAGGCCAGCATCAATGCCGTCAGTACCCAGACGCCAAAGGTGATCGGGCTCGACCAGAGAATCTGCAAATCGCCGTTGGAGATCGACAGCGCCCGGCGCAGGTTCTGCTCCATCAGGCCGCCGAGGATAAAGCCCAGCAACACCGGTGACAGCGGGAAGTCCAGCTTGCGCAGGATGTAGCCGAAGATACCGATACCCACCATCAGGAACAGGTCGAAGGTGGTGGCGTGGACCGCGTACACACCAATCGCGGTGATGATGGCGATCACCGGCACCAGTGCCCAGTTCGGCACGGCGAGGATGCGGGTGAAGATGCGGATCATCGGGATGTTGAGGATCACCAGCATGATGTTGGCGATAAACAACGAAGCGATCAGGCCCCAGACGATATCCGGCTGCTGTTGGAACAACAGCGGGCCAGGGGTGATGTTGTATAGCGACAACGCGCCGATCATCACCGCAGTGGTACCCGAGCCGGGTACGCCGAGGGTCAACATCGGTACCAGCGCACCGCAGGCGGAGGCGCCGATGGCGGTTTCTGGCGCGGCCAGGCCACGCATGTCGCCTTGCCCGAATTTACCACTGGCACCGGCCAGGCGTTTCTCGGTCATGTAGGCCACGGCTGATGCCAGGGTGGCACCCGCCCCGGGCAGTACGCCCATGATGAAGCCCAGCAGGCCACAGCGGATGTTGACTACAAATACCGCAGAAGCCTCCTTCAGGTTGAACATCATCCGCCCAGTGGCTTTTACCGCCTCCTGGCCACGATGGGTTTTTTCCAGCAGCAGCAGGATCTCGCTGATGGAGAACAGGCCCAATACCAGCACCACAAACTGGATGCCGTCGGTCAGGTGAATATTGTCGCCGGTAAAGCGGTAAACGCCGCTGTTGGCGTCAATACCCACCGCCGACAGGAACAGGCCGATCAGCGCCGCTACAAAGGTCTTCAGCGGTTTGTCACCGGCCATGCCTCCGAGGCAGACGATGGCAAATACCATCAGCACGAAGTATTCCGCCGGGCCAAATGCGATCGCCCATTTGGCCAGCAGCGGGGCAAACAGCACCATGCCGCAGGTGGCGATAAACGCGCCGATAAACGAACTCCATGCCGACAACGACAGGGCCACGCCGGCCAGGCCTTTGCGGGCCATTGGGTAGCCGTCCAGGGTAGTCATCACGGTGGAAGCTTCGCCGGGGATGTTCAGCAGGATCGAGCTGATACGCCCGCCGTATTCGCAACCCAGGTATACGGCTGCCAGCAGGATCAAGGCCGATTCTGGCGGCAGGCCCAGGGCAAAGGCGATGGGGATCAACAGTGCCACGCCATTGATCGGGCCCAGGCCCGGCAGCAGGCCGACCACGGTGCCGATCAGGGTGCCGCACAGCGCGGTCACCAGGTTGTAGGGGCTCAGTGCGACGCCGAAGCCCTGGCCCAAATAGCCAAAAGTATCCATATCAGTTCTCCAGAACGTCGAGCAGACCGAGGGGCAGCGGCACGTCCATGGCTTTATCAAAGAGCAGATAAAGACCAATGGCCATCAGGCTGACGATTACCACACTGGGCATCCAGCGGCCGCCATACAGGCGCGCCATGGGGATGCCGATCAGCATGCTGCTGAGGATAAAACCCAAGGGTTCGAAGGTGCCGGCGAACACGATCAGCAGCGCAACGCAGATACCGATCTTGAACAGGGTCTGACGGTCGAGGGCGGGCTCTTCTTCGGTGTGCTTGGTCGGCTGCGGGCGAAACAGCATGTAGATCAGTGCCAGGCTCATCAGCCCGAGCATCAGCAGCGGGTAGGCCCGCGGCCCCACGGGTTCGTAGGAAAAGGACGCCTGGTACGGCCAGGCCATCAGCGCCAGGCCGGCGCAGGCCAGCAGCAGCACTGCGGCGAAAATGCGTTGTAAGAGCATAGGAAACTCCAAGGCCACCTTTGTAGGCGCGAGCTTGCTCGCGAAGAACGTGAAAGCGCCGCGTCAAACCAGTTGAACCGCGTTTTCGTTGACGTTTTTCGCGAGCAAGCTCGCTCCTACAGCGGCATTACATGACAGGGGCGATTACTGGATCAGGCCGAACTCTTTGGCCAGCACTTTGTAGTCAGCCACCTGTTTCTTCACGTAGGTGTCCAGCTCCTGGCCGGTCATGGCGAAGGGGAACAGCTCGCGCTGGTCACGCAGCTTGGCGAACTCTTCGGAGGCCAGCAGTTTGTCGAATGCATCTTTCCACCAGGCGTAGTCGGCATCGCTGACTTTTGGCCCGAGGTAGAAACCGCGTACCACCGGCCAGACGATGTCGTAGCCTTGCTCTTTGGCGGTCGGAATATTCTTCATTTCCGGCTCGTCCAGGCGCTCTTCGGAGAACACCGCGAGCAGGCGCATATCGCCGCTGAGGATGTGGGGCATGGAGTCGGAGATGTCGGTACTGCCCACCTGGATATGCCCGCCGAGCAGGGCAGTGGCGATTTCACCGCCGCCTTCGAGGGCCACATAACGCAGGTCGCGGGGGTTGATTCCGGCAGCCTTGGCGATCAGGGCGGTCTGCATCCAGTCCTGGCTCCCGACGGTGCCGCCGGAACCAATCACTACTTTGCTCGGATCTTTCTTCAGCGCCTGTACCAGGTCATCGAGGCTCTTGTAGGGCGAATCGGCTTTCACCGCAATCGCGCCATAGCTGGTGCCAACCGCGGCCAGCCATTTCACTGCGCTTTCATCGAACCGCCCGAATTTGCCCTGGGCCAGGTTCAGCAGGGAACCACTGGACCAGGCTACCAGCGTGCCAGCATCGGCGGGGCGCTGGGCCACGACGGCGTTATAGGCCACCGCACCCACGCCGCCAGGCATGTAGGTCACGCGCATCGGCTTGCTCAGCAGCTTCTCGTTGACCAGTGCGCTTTGCACCAGTTTGCACGTCAGGTCAAAACCGCCGCCGGGGGAGGCCGGTGCGATGCACTCCGGGCGCTTGGGTTCATCGGCGGCCAGCAGTTGGCCGGCGAACAACATGCAGCCGGCGGCCAGGGCAAATTTACGCAGGGATGAGGACATGGGGAACTCCGTCATTGTTGTTATTGGGGGTATGACTTTCAGGGTTACCACAGTGCGACGCTGTAACTGACCAGCACGCGCACTTCGTCTGCGTCCCGGGCCGAGTAGTTGGAGCGGTAGGTGGCGTTACGCAGGCGTACGGCCACGTCCTTGAGCGCGCCGCTTTGCACCACGTATTTGATTTCGGTGTTGCGTTCCCACTCTTTGCCGGTGTCGCCGTTCTTGAGCTTGATGTTGTCACCGGACAGGTAGCGGCTCATGAAGCTCAGGCCGGGGATCCCCAGCTTGGCAAAATCGTAGTCGTAACGGGCCTGCCAGGAGCGTTCTTCGGCGCCGGCAAAGTCGTTGATCTGTACAAAGTTGACCAGGTACGGGTCGCTGCCATCCACATACGGGAATGCGCTATCACCGGACATGTGCTGGTAGCCGGCGCTCAGTTTATGGCCGTTGAGGGCGTAGCTGAAAATGCCGTTGAGGGATTTGTTGTCAATGCTGCCGCCGCGCGCGCTGCCGGTGTCATCGCTGATGGCCAGGCGCAGGTCGGTGCCGAAGGTGCCCGGGCCCATGGGCGTTGAGGCGACCACGCCGAGGAAGTGTTGGCGGTACACGTCGTCCAATTGGGCGAAGTGGTAGCTGCCGGTGATCTTCTCGGCAAACTTGTAGTCCACGCCACCGAAGTTGAAGTGCTTGCCGGTGGCTCCGCTGAGGAAGCGGCTGTTCTTGTTGTTGAGGGCAATGTCCTCGTAGTTGGTGTCGTCGCGGTCCTTGGCCTTGTCCAGGCGCCCGCCGGTGAACGTCAGGTTCTTGAACTCCTTGGAGGTCAGCAGGCCACCGTTGAAGGTCTGCGGCAGGATGCGCCCGTCGTTGGCCTTGAGGATTGGCAACTCGGGGATCAGCGAACCGACCTTAAGCTCGGTGGCGGAGATTTTCACTTTGCCGGTCAGGCCCAGCTTGGAGTACTCGTCAGCGGCGCGGCCATCATCGTGGGTGGGCAGCAGGCCGCTGCCGGTGCGGTCGGGGCTGGAGTCGAGCTTGACCCCGAGCATGCCCAGCGCATCTACGCCAAAACCGACAGTGCCGTCGGTGTAGCCTGATTGCAGGTTGAGCATGAAGCCCTGGGCCCACTCGTCGCGCTTGGACTGCTGGGCGCTGGTACCGTCGCGAAAGTCGCGGTTGAAGTACATGTTGCGGGTTTCCAGGGTCGCGCTACTGTCTTCAAAGAAGGCAGCCTGGCTAAGCGGCGAAAAGCCGGCAAGGGCAGCGGCACTGGCGAGGGCGGTCTGGGTCAGGCGGGAAAAACGAACAGGCGGGCAAGCCTGGGGCTGTGTCGACAGCATCGTGATGCACTCCGTTATTGTTCTTATGAGGCGAAAACGCTTCGAGGCGTTTTTCGGGCGCTATGGGTGAAATAGCTCGGAAGGTGTAACCGTCCGTTTCCGGATGCTAATGGGCGAACCTTTCACTAACCTTTCAGCGTCCTTTCAATGTTTTCGGGCTTCACAGCACAGGCCGCGGCTGTAAACTGCGCCGCGAGTTGGTAAACAAAGGGTGGCACCGGCCACCCCTCAACGAGGTACAAACCCATGCGTGTCCTGCTCGTCGAAGACCATCTGCAACTGGCCGAAAGTGTGGCCCAGGCGCTCAAGAGCACGGGGTTGACGGTGGATGTGTTGCACGATGGCGTGGCGGCGGACCTGGCCTTGAGCAGCGAGGAATACGCCGTGGCGATTCTCGATGTGGGCTTGCCGCGCATGGATGGTTTCGAGGTGCTGGCGCGCTTGCGGGCCCGTGGCAAAAATCTTCCGGTGTTGATGCTGACTGCCCGCAGCGATGTAAAGGACCGGGTACACGGCCTTAACCTGGGCGCCGATGACTATCTGGCCAAACCCTTTGAACTGACTGAACTGGAAGCCAGGGTCAAGGCGCTGCTGCGTCGCAGCGTGCTGGGTGGCGAGCGGCAGCAGACCTGTGGCGTGCTGGTGTATGACGTGGAAACCCGGCGTTTCACCCTTGGTGGTGAGTTGCTGACGTTGACCTCCCGTGAGCAGGCGGTGCTCGAAGCGCTGATCGCCCGCCCTGGTCGGGTCATGAGCAAGGAGCAACTGGCGTCCCAGGTGTTTGGCCTGGATGAGGAAGCCAGCCCCGATGCCATCGAAATCTATGTGCACCGCTTGCGCAAGAAACTCGATGGGCAGCCGGTCGCCATCGTCACTTTCCGTGGTCTTGGATACTTGCTGGAAGCCCGTGATGCGTAAGCACAGCAGCCTGCGATGGCGCCTGCTGTGGAACCTGGCATTGCTGTTGGTGGTGTTGATGCTGGCCAGCGGCTTGAGCGCCTACTGGAACGGTCGCGAAGCGGCAGACACCGCCTACGACCGCACGTTGCTGGCCTCGGCGCGGACCATCGCCGCCGGCCTGTCCCAGCGCGACGGCACCCTCAGCGCCGATGTGCCCTACGTGGCACTGGACACATTCGCCTATGACAGTGCCGGGCGGATTTATTACCAGGTCAATGATATTCACCAGAAGCTGATTTCTGGCTACGAACACCTGCCAGGCCCGCCGCCGGGCACGCCGCGCACCGACGATTATCCGGCCTTGGCGCGTTTCTATAACGCCAAGTACCAGGGGCAGAATGTGCGGGTGGTGAGCCTGCTCAAGGCGGTGTCGGAACCGAACATGAATGGCATGGCCGAAATCCGCGTGGCAGAAACCGACGAAGCCCGCGTCAGCATGGCCCGCAGCCTGATGGCCGATACCTTGCTGCGCCTGGGGATGCTGGCCATTGGCGCCTTGCTGCTGGTGTGGTTTGCGGTAAGTGCGGCGCTGCGCCCGCTGGAGCGATTGCGCACGGCGGTGGAAGAACGCCAGCCGGATGATCTGCGGCCGCTGCCGCTGGTTGAAGTGCAGCACGAACTGGGGCCACTGGTGCGGGCCTTGAACCACTTTACCGAACGCCTGCGCGGGCAGTTCGAGCGCCAGGCCCAATTTATTGCCGACGCTTCCCACGAGTTGCGCACCCCACTGGCCGCGCTCAAGGCCCGGCTGGAATTGGGCCTGCGCGCCGAGGAGCCGGCCATCTGGCGCAGCACCCTGGAGACGGCGGCGCAAGGTACGGATCGCTTGACCCACCTGGCCAATCAATTGCTGTCCCTGGCACGCATCGAAAACGGTGCGCGGGCGATTGCTGAAGGGGGGGCGCAGTTGCTCGACCTCAGTCAGCTGGCCCGTGAATTGGGCATGGCCATGGCGCCCCTGGCCCATGCTCGCGGCGTGGCATTGGCATTGGAGGCGGATCAGCCGGTGTGGTTGCGCGGCGAGCCGACCTTGCTGAACGAGTTGTTGAGCAACCTGGTGGATAACGCCCTGGCGCACACGCCATCAGGTGGCAACGTGATCCTGCGGGTCACCGCGCCGGCGGTGCTGGAAGTGGAAGATGATGGCCCAGGCATTCCGCTGGATGAGCGCGACCGGGTGTTCGAGCGCTTCTATCGGCGCAACCAGCAGGGCGCGGGGTCAGGCCTGGGGTTGGCGATTGTCGGGGAAATCTGCCGCGCGCACCTGGCCCAGATCAGCCTGCATGATGGCGAGCTGAAAGGGCTCAAGGTGCGGGTAAGTTTTATCGCGGGCTGACAGCGAGGGCCGAGCTGCTTACCTGTGGGGGCTGGCTTGCCTGCGATAGCGGGCGACATACCGCCGCAGAGTGCCAGGCGCCCAGCGTCATCGTTGGCGAACATCGCGGGCAAGCCCGCTCCTACAGGGGTCAGTAGAACATTGAGCGTGCTTCATCCAGCTCGGTGCGCACCACTTCATTGAGCGGGTCGATGCGCAGCTTCTTGAATGCCGGCAAGTTCGACAGCGCAGTGTGGGCCAACGGGTGGTTGGTGTTCTTGTGGCAATACAGCACGGCCACTTGCACCAGGTCGACATAGTCCAGGCTGGCCGAGTCGCGCTCAAGGTCCTGGTAGTGTGCGGGCACATTCACCAGCATTTCCGGGAAGTCCCAGCCCCGCAGCAGTTTGTCCCCCAACAGCGGGTGGATGCTATCGATCACATGGTTGAGGCTGACCGGGTCAGAGAGCAGTTCGTAGTGATCTTCGGCGTAGGTCAGGATCGGCAATACGCCGATCTGGTGCACCAGCCCGCCGAGCGCCGCCTGGTCCGGCTTGAGCTGGCTGTGGTTGCGGCACAAGGCGTAGCAGACGCCCGCCACTTCCAGGCTGCGGCGCCAGACTTCACGCATCTTCTGTTCGACGGCTTCTGAGCGGGCATGGAAGATTTGTTCCATCACCAGGCCGATCGCCAGGTTGCTGCTGTAGTTGGTGCCCAGGCGCGTGATGGCGGTGTGCAGGTCGGTGACTTCCTGGGAGGCACGCAACAGCGGGCTGTTGACCACCTTGATCAGCCGCGCCGTGAGGGCGGTATCGCGGCTGATGACTTTGCTTAAATGACTGATGCTGACTTCGGGGTCTTCGGCGGCCTGACGAATTTTCAGGGCCACTTCCGGTAACGTGGGCAGAACCAGGTCATCGTTATCGATGGCCATCACCAACGCCTGTTGGACTTTTTCCGCCAGTTTGTTCATTCATGCTCTCTAGGGTGCTGCAAAAGGGTGTGGCGATTAACGCTGGATCTCGCGATCACGGTCCAGTGGGTAGGGCAGGTCGAGCAACTTGAGACCCGGGCCTTCCAGCGTACCTAAATGCACATCGCCACTGTCGGCTGCTTCGGCTTGCAGCACCGCCAGAAGTTCAATCCCTTCGTCGGCCCGGGCGGCAATCACCACCTCGCCGATGGCACTGTTATGGCTGGGGGCAAACAGTGGTGTACCTGGTTCGGGCAATGCGTCGCCATCCAGGCTCAGGCGGTACAGGCGCCGCTTGAGTTTGCCCAGGTATTGCATGCGGGCGACGATTTCCTGGCCGGTGTAGCAGCCTTTCTTGAAACTTACGCCACCAACCGCCTGCAGGTTGAGCATCTGCGGGATGAACAACTCGCGGGTCTGGGCCATGACCTGGCCGATGCCGGCGCGAACCTGCCCCAGCAGCCAGGCATTGAGATCGCCTTCGGCAAGTGTTGCGGCCAGTTGGTTGCGCAGCGGCTCGGCTTGCGCGGCGGGCGCCCACAGTTCGGCGCGGCCGGGGGAGACGCGAATGGCCAGCAGCTCTTCATGGCGCGCCACGCTGTCGGTCTCGGCTGGCAAATCCAGGCCCAGGCTGGCGATTGCCTGGTCAGCGTCGGCCAGGCCGAAGCGGACCCAGGCGGCGCTTTCGTCCGTGAGCTTGGACTTGGAAAACACGGCGTATTTTTTCAGGTCCGCCAGTTGTGGCTCCAGCAGTTCGCTGGCCATGGCCAGCAACACGCCGTCACCTTGCAGCACGATACGGAAGCTCGACTGCATACGGCCCTTTTGGGTGCAGCGCGCGCCGAGGCTGGCGTGGGTGTCGTTGAGGTAGTTGAGGTTGCAGGTCAGTTGTCCCTGGAGGAACTTGGCCGCGTCAGCGCCGCGAACGGCCAGGACGCCTTCGTGGGACAGGGGGCAGAAGAAAGCAGAGTCAGCCATGGGTCATCGCAGTTGGAAAGTCATGGGTGCATCATAGAGGGGCGCCCGGTAAATGGGTAGTTTCATAAGCCCGACCAAAGCCGACTGTTCCAAGGGGCGTGGGCCTGTATACTTGCGCCCTATTTGAGGAGCGCTCCATGGTCGAAGATGTAGAAATCAATCGCCTGTACTGGCACAGCCGTCGCGGCATGCTGGAGTTGGATGTGTTGCTGGTGCCTTTCACCAAAGAGGTTTATGCGACTCTCGATAAGGTGGATCGCGACCTCTACGTCAGGCTGCTGACCTGCGAAGATCAGGATATGTTCGGCTGGTTCATGGAACGTGCCGAATCGGAAGATCCGGAGCTGCAACGCATGGTCCGGATGATCCTGGATCGTGTCCAGCCCAAGTAACAGCTTTGAATGCCGCTGGCAGGCCTGCGGGCGGTTGCTGGCGGCGTATCTCCTTGCCCAGGTGCTGGCACTCGGTGCGCTGTACCTGCTGGCCGTACCTGTCTTAATTACTCTACTGGGTGTACTGGCGTGCCTGGCCCATGCCTTGTGGACCCTGGCGCGTCATATTCGCTTGACCCACCGTTCGTCGGTTCGTGGCCTGCGCCGCAATGCCGACGGCTGGCAATTGTGGAGCGCGGCGCGAGGTTGGCACGCCGTACAGTTGTGCCCTGACAGCCTGGCGTTGCCGCTGATCGTGGTGCTGCGCTACCGGTTGCCGGGGGAATGGCGGGTACGTTCGGTGTGCGTACCCCATGCTTCGCAGGCCGCCGATGCCCATCGGCGCCTGCGGGTACGCTTGAAGTTCAGTCGCCGTAGGTGGTTGGCACCAGGATAGTGTCGAGGGCCTCTGGCAGCATCTGCGGGTAGTCGAGCGTGTAATGCAGGCCTCGGCTTTCCTTGCGCTCCATGGCCGAGCGGATCATCAGCTCGGCGACCTGGGCCAGGTTGCGCAACTCGATCAGGTCACGGCTGACCTTGTAGTTGCTGTAGAACTCGTCGATCTCATCCAGCAACAACCGCACACGATGCTGCGCCCGTGCCAAGCGCTTGTTGGTGCGCACGATCCCCACGTAGTCCCACATGAAGCGCCGCAGCTCGTCCCAGTTGTGGGCGATGATCACGTCCTCGTCCGAGTCGGTGACCTGGCTGGCGTCCCAGCGGGGCAGGGCGGCCGGGACCGGGATGCGCGGCAGTTGTTCGAGGATGTCGGCGGCTGCGGAGCGGGCATAGACGAAGCATTCGAGCAGCGAGTTGCTGGCCATGCGGTTGGCGCCGTGCAGGCCGGTGAAACTGGTTTCGCCAATCGCATACAGGCCGGGGACGTCGGTGCGGCCTTGTTGGTCGACCATCACCCCGCCACAGGTGTAGTGCGCCGCCGGGACCACCGGGATCGGCCCTTTGGTGATATCGATATTGAAGGCCAGGCAGCGTTCGTAGACCGTCGGGAAGTGAGTCTTGATAAAGTCGGCTGGCTTGTGGCTGATGTCCAGGTAGACGCAATCGATGCCCAGGCGCTTCATCTCGTGGTCGATGGCGCGGGCCACGATATCCCTTGGTGCCAGTTCGGCACGCGGGTCGAAGCGCTGCATGAAGCGCTCGCCGTTGGGTAGCTTCAGGTGGGCGCCTTCGCCCCGCAGGGCTTCGGTGATCAGGAAACTCTTGGCCTGGGGGTGATACAGGCAGGTGGGGTGAAACTGGTTGAACTCCAGGTTCGCCACCCGGCAACCCGACCGCCAGGCCATGGCGATGCCATCCCCGCAGGCACCGTCGGGGTTGCTGGTGTAGAGGTAGACTTTGGCGGCGCCACCTGATGCCAGGATGGTGAAACGCGCGCCGTAGGTATCGACTTCACCGCTGGCGCGGTTGAGGACGTAGGCCCCCAGGCAGCGCTCGCCGGCCAGGCCCAGGCGTTTTTCGGTGATCAGGTCGACGGCGACCCGTTGCTCCAGCAGTTCGATATTCGGCCGTTGCCGGGCCTGGGCCAGCAGGGTCTTGAAGATCGCGGCGCCGGTGGCATCGGCGGCATGGATGATGCGCCGGTGGCTGTGGCCGCCTTCACGGGTCAGGTGGAACTCGAAACCACCGTCATCACTGCCCGCATGTTCATCACGGGTAAACGGCACGCCCTGGTCGATCAGCCACTGGATGGCTTCGCGGCTGTGCTCGACGGTGAAACGCACCGCTTGTTCGTTACACAGGCCGCCGCCGGCGTTGAGGGTGTCTTCAACGTGGGATTGCACCGTGTCGGTGTCATCCAGCACGGCAGCAACTCCGCCCTGGGCCCAGAACGTCGAACCATTGGCCAGGTCGCCCTTGCTCAATACAGCTACGCGCAGATGGCTCGGCAGGGTCAGTGCAAGGCTCAAGCCTGCGGCGCCGCTACCAATCACCAGGACATCGTGTTGAAACTGTTGGCTCATTTATGGGATTCCGCAAAAAGCGATCCGAAGGGGTGGCGCAAACAGGACGCCTGGATCGGCGAATCAAAGGGTCACACGGCCCACTAGTATATAGAGGGGGCTATCGGCACAATAGCCGGGCATTCGTGGCATTGTGAGACTACGGTGAACGAACTGCACGGCTTTGATGAGGCGGTCCGGTAGGGAGATGGGAACTTTTGTATCCCTCCCGACTCCATTACAGGATGCCCGAAAGCTGGGAAAACGTTGGTTTTACTGATTGGCCTGGAGCATGGGAGCGTCAGAAAACCGGCGACAAGATTATTCGCGCAGCCGGCTATGCCCGCGCTGCGTTTTTCGTGTGTGCCAAAACAGAGCCCACCGGAAACTTGCTTGAAGGGGGAGAACTTTTGCGAAAAGTCCTAGTCTATGTTTGCAAGCCTGATCGTTTAGTTATGCAAGCCTCCTTCAAGTACAACGAGGAGTGTTCATGCTAACCCAGGAAGAGGATCAGCAGCTTGTTGAGCGCGTTCAGCGCGGCGACAAGCGAGCATTTGATCTGCTAGTGCTGAAATACCAGCACAAAATTCTCGGGTTGATCGTGCGGTTTGTGCACGACACCCATGAAGCGCAGGACGTTGCACAGGAAGCCTTTATCAAGGCTTACCGTGCACTCGGTAATTTCCGCGGTGACAGTGCGTTTTACACGTGGCTTTACCGCATCGCCATCAACACGGCGAAGAACTATCTGGTTTCTCGCGGTCGCCGCCCGCCAGATAGTGATGTGAGTTCGGAAGATGCTGAATTTTATGATGGTGATCACGGCCTCAAAGATCTCGAGTCGCCGGAGCGTGCATTGCTGCGCGACGAGATCGAAGGCACTGTCCATCGCACTATTCAGCAACTGCCAGAAGATTTGCGTACGGCGTTAACTTTACGTGAATTCGATGGTCTGAGTTACGAGGACATTGCGAGCGTCATGCAATGTCCGGTGGGGACCGTACGCTCCCGGATTTTCCGGGCTCGGGAAGCCATCGATAAAGCCCTGCAACCGTTGTTGCAGGAAAACTAAAGACAGCGGCGACAGCCAAGAGAGGAACCGCCATGAGTCGTGATGCCCTGCAGGAATCGCTGTCCGCAGTGATGGATAACGAAGCGGATGAACTGGAACTTCGTCGAGTGCTCAATGCATTTGATGACGCCGAAACCCGTGATACCTGGTCTCGTTACCAAGTCGCTCGGGCGGTGATGCACAAGGATCTACTAGTCCCTCGTCTGGATATTGCTGCGGCCGTTTCTGCTGCGCTGGCCGATGAAGCCGTTCCGGCAAAAGCTGCACGTGGTCCGTGGCGTAGCCTGGGTCGCTTGGCAGTTGCTGCCTCGGTGACTGTGGCCGTACTGGCTGGTGTGCGCCTGTACAACCAGGACGAGATCGCCGGTGCCGAACTGGCCCAGCAAACCCAGCAACCGGTCATGGCCGGTCCGCAGGTCAAGGGTCCAGCTGTACTGGCCGGCTACAAGGAAAGCTCTGAAGCACCAGGCCCGATGGCCAATGGCGTGCTGCAAGGGCAATCCGGCTGGCAGGACCAGCGTCTGCCAGGCTACCTGCGTCAACACGCTCAGGAGTCGGCGGTAAAAGGCACCGAAAGCGCCTTGCCTTACGCTCGCGCTGCAAACCTGGAAAACCGCTAAACCGCTAAGGAGCTTTATGCGTGCCATACCGCTCCTTGCGCTTTTGCTCAGTGGCTGGTTTGCAGTTCCTGCCCAAGCCGACGAAGGCCAGGATTGGCTGAAACGTCTTGGGCGGGCAGGGCAGCAAAGCTACCAAGGCACGTTTATCTACGAGCGTAACGGTAGTTTTTCTACCCATGAGATCTGGCATCGCGTCCAGAACGGCCAGGTTCATGAGCGCTTGTTGCAGCTCGATGGATCGGCTCAAGAGCTTGTGCGTATCGATGGGCGCATCCAATGCGTTTCCGGCAGTCTGGTGGCCGGCGTCGATAACTCCCCGGGCGCTTCCGCCCACGAATTCGACCCACAAAAACTCAACCCTTTCTACGAGATTGTCGTCAGCGGAAAGTCGCTAGTGGCCGGCCGTAAAGCGGTGATCGTGTCACTGACCCCGCGTGACCAGTACCGCTACGGATTTGAGTTGCACCTGGATCGTGAAACCGCGCTGCCTCTCAAGTCGTTGCTGATTAACGATAAGGGGCAATTGCTGGAGCGATTCCAGTTCACCCAACTGAAGACCACAACCCCCGATGCGCGTGATTTGCAGCCAGGCAGCGACTGCAAGCCGTTGACCCCTGCGAGCAATAAGGCGTCATCGCCGACGGGCCAGGCCCAGGCTTGGCATCCGCAATGGTTGCCGCCAGGGTTCGAGTTGACCCGCAGTGACGCGCGCAAGGATCCCAAGACCCAGGTGGTTGTAAACAGTTTGATGTATGACGATGGGCTCGCGCGTTTTTCACTGTTCCTTGAGCCTGTGACGGGCGAGGCTGCTACCGAAAGCCGCGTTCAGCTTGGTCCTACGGTTGCGGTATCCCGTCGCATGAGTACGCCTGAGGGCGACATCGTTGCCACGGTTGTCGGGGAGATTCCAATGGGTACCGCCGAACGGATAATCCTGTCTGTTCGCAGTGGCCCGGCGCCCGAAAAGCCTTGAACCGTTAATCCTATGCTCATCCAGATCGTTCACAGTGCTGCAGGAGGCGGGCGAAGGTTGCCTTGTTCTTCTGCCGAGAACATGAAACTTCTGGAGAGTATTTTCACTTGCAAAATCTCCTTATGTTTTTTATAGGTCAGAACTCCTCGGCCCTGGCCTTGTGTTGTTCACGCAATGTTGACGTCGCTAGTAGTAGTCTTCGGCGTTTATTGAACCCTGTCGCCCAACCCTGCTCGTCGTAACGGGAGCTGTATGTCGATACCACGTTTGAAATCTTACCTATCCATAGTCGCCACGGTGCTGGTGCTGGGTCAGGCCGTTTCCGCGCAAGCGGCGGAGTTGCCTGACTTCACCCAACTGGTGGAGCAGGCTTCGCCTGCCGTGGTGAACATCAGTACCACCCAGAAGCTGCCGGATCGTAAAGTCTCGAACCAGCAGATGCCCGACCTTGAAGGCCTGCCGCCCATGCTGCGGGAGTTCTTCGAGCGTGGCATGCCCCAGCCGCGCTCGCCCCGTGGTGGCGGTGGTCAGCGCGAAGCGCAATCCCTGGGCTCGGGCTTTATCATTTCGCCCGACGGCTACATCCTGACCAATAATCATGTGATCGCCGACGCCGACGAAATTCTCGTACGCCTGGCTGACCGCAGTGAACTCAAGGCCAAGCTGGTCGGCACCGATCCTCGCTCCGACGTCGCCTTGCTGAAGATTGAAGGCAAAGACCTGCCGGTGTTGAAGCTGGGTAAATCCCAGGACCTCAAGGCCGGGCAATGGGTGGTGGCCATTGGTTCGCCGTTTGGCTTTGACCATACGGTGACCCAAGGCATCGTCAGCGCTATCGGCCGCAGCCTGCCGAACGAGAACTATGTACCGTTCATCCAGACCGACGTGCCGATCAACCCGGGCAACTCCGGTGGCCCGCTGTTCAACCTGGCGGGCGAAGTGGTGGGGATCAACTCGCAGATCTACACCCGTTCCGGTGGATTCATGGGCGTCTCCTTCGCTATCCCGATTGATGTGGCCCTGGACGTTTCCAACCAACTCAAGGACGGTGGCAAGGTCAGCCGTGGCTGGTTGGGCGTGGTTATCCAGGAAGTGAACAAAGACCTGGCTGAATCCTTTGGCCTGGACAAGCCGGCCGGCGCCCTGGTCGCGCAGATTCAGGATGATGGCCCAGCTGCCAAAGGCGGCTTGAAGGTTGGCGATGTGATTCTCAGCATGAATGGCCAGCCGATTGTCATGTCTGCTGATCTGCCGCATCTGGTAGGTGCACTCAAGGCAGGTGGCAAGGCCAAGCTTGAAGTGATCCGCGAAGGCAAGCGTCAGAATGTTGAACTGACTGTCGGAGCCATTCCGGAAGAAGGCCAGGAACTCGCGCTGGGCGGCAAATCCGGCGCCGAGCGCAGCAGCAACCGCCTGGGCATCGCGGTGGTGGAGTTGACCGACGAACAGAAGAAGAGCTTCGACCTCAAGAGCGGCGTGGTGATCAAGGAAGTTCAGGACGGCCCGGCCGCCCTGATCGGCCTGCAACCCGGTGACGTGATTACCCACTTGAACAACCAGGCCATCAATTCCACCAAGGAGTTCACCGACATCGCCAAGGCGCTGCCGAAGAATCGCTCGGTGTCGATGCGGGTCCTGCGTCAAGGGCGCGCCAGCTTCATCACCTTCAAACTGGCGGAGTAATGTGCTAGTAGCGGGTCAATAAAAAGCCCCGCTCTCGATAGTCGAGAGCGGGGCTTTTTTGTGGGCGCTGGGTTTAGCTCATCATGCCTTTGACGATGCGCTCCTGTTCGATCAACTCACGCTGGCGCGCATCGATGCGTGACGACAGCGGGAAATTGCTGCCGGCGCGGCGCTTGGCAAAGTCCAATTGCTGGATCGCTTGCTGGAAGTCGCCCACCAGCGCGAAGTACTCGGCGCGGGCTTGATGCAAGCCGATGATATTGCCGGACAGGCCACGAGTCTCGGCGACCTGATACCACACATCCGGATCATCGGAACGCGACTTGAGCAGACCTTCCAGGGCCTTTTCCGCGTCGGCCGTACGGTTCTGCTTGAGCAGCAGGTCCACGCGCACCTGGTTCAACGGGTAGTTGCTGGGGTACTGGGCCAGCATGCGATCGGTACGTTGCTGCGCGTCGGGCATGCGATTGTTGGTGATATCCAGCTCGATCTGCGCCAGGTTGTAGGTGATGTCGTTGGGCGCCTTGGCCAGCAGCGGCTTGAGGGTTTCCCGCGCCTCATTGAGTTGGGTGCCCTTGATCTGGGCGATGGCCAGGCCGTAGCGCGCCACATCGCTTTTTGGGTTCTCATCCAGCTGGGCGCGGAAGCGCTTGGCGGCCAGCCCAGGTGTGTCTTCGTAATACAGCTGGACCCGGGCGCGTATCAATTGATAACGCAGGCTGTCTTCGGTGCCGCCGGTCTTGGCTTGCTCGGCGCGGTTACGGGTGTCGGCGATCCGCGATTCGGTGACCGGGTGCGTCAGCAGGAATTCCGGTGGCTTGGCATCGAAGCGGTATTGGCGCATCAAGCGCTCGAACATGGTTGGCATCGAGCGCGGATCGTAGCCGGCCTTGACCATGTTGAGGATGCCGATGCGGTCGGCTTCCTGTTCATTTTGCCGGGAGAAGCGTCGTTGCTCCTGGATGGCCGCGGCCTGGCTGCCGGCAATCGCAGCGATCCCGGCATCCCCGGCGCCGGCGGCTGCCGCGATAATCCCGCCGAGCAGCGCGGCCATCATCGGGATCTGCATCCGTTGCTGGGCTTCCACGCCACGGGCGAAGTGGCGTTGCGACAAGTGCGCCAGTTCGTGAGCCATGACCGAGGCGTATTCGCCTTCGGTCTGGGCGTTGAGGAACAGGCCGCCGTTGACCCCGACAATCCCGCCCGGTGCGGCAAACGCGTTAAGTTGCGGGCTATTGATCAGGATGAACTCCAGCCGCCGGTCATTGACCTGGCTGGTCTCCACCAGCTTGTAAACGCTGGTTTCGACGTAATCCTTGAGTTGCGGGTCATTGAGGACCGAGACCTGCCCGCGCAGGAATGCCAGCCAGGCCCGGCCCAGTTGGTGTTCCTGTTGTGGCGAGACAATGGCAGAACTGGCGTCGCCAAGTGACGGCAGATCGTCGGCGAAGCCTGGAGAGGCAAGCAGGCAAGCTAGCGTCAGCAGGGTAGGGCGCAAAAAAGTCATGCACAAAGCCTTTCGACAAAGACCTTACTGTAGCCGGACACTGAGCCTGGGACCAGATATTCTAAGCACCCCTTGATGCCGCCAGGAGCAAAACCATGACCGATGCTGTAAACCACGACGCCGAGCTCGATGCCAGCGGCCTGAACTGCCCGTTGCCATTGCTCAAGGCCAAGATGGAGCTCAATCGGCTGGCCAGCGGTGCGGTACTCAAGGTGATTGCCACGGATGCGGGTTCCCAGCGCGACTTCCGCACGTTTGCCAAGCTGGCGGGGCATGCGCTGTTGCACGAAGAGGCCGATAACGGTGTGTATCGTTACTGGTTGCGCAAGGCCTGATGGCCCCATCGCGGGCAAGCCCGGCTCCACCGATCCAATGTAGGAACTGGCCTGCCAGCGATAGCTATCTAACGGCCATCCACTACATCAAGCCTTGTCCAGCGCCTGCGCCGCCGCCAAGACGGCATCCACATGCCCCGGCACCTTCACGCCGCGCCATTCCTGGCGCAGCACGCCATTTTTGTCGATCAGGAAGGTGCTGCGATCCACCCCCATGTATTCCTTGCCGTACAGTTTCTTCAGCTTGATTACATCAAACAGCTGGCAAACCGCTTCGTCCTTGTCGCTGATCAGCTCGAAGGGGAAGGCCTGCTTGGCCTTGAAGTTCTCATGGGACTTCACGCTGTCCCGGGACACGCCAAACACCTCGGTGTTGGCGGCCTGGAAGGCAGCGTACTGGTCACGAAAACCCTGGCCTTCAGTGGTGCAGCCTGGCGTGCTGTCTTTGGGGTAGAAGTAGATCACCACTTGCTTGCCCTTGAGTCCCGCGAGGCTGAACGTCTGCCCGCTGGTCGCCGGGGCTTGGAAATCGGCGACCGGTGTGTCGATGACTACCGCCATGGAAAACTTCCTTACATTGGGTTCTGTGGGCGCCAGGGTTCGATCAGTGCATCCAGGTTCAGCGCATCGGCGAAATCCAGGAACTGGTCACGCAACCAACTGATCTGCACGCCTGCCGGCAAGGTCACCGTAAAGGTGGCGTTGAGCATGGTGCCGCCGGTCTGAGGGGCCTGATAAGTGTCAAACGTCAGGTTTTCCAGTTCGACGTTATGGTCGATAAAGAACTGGCACAGTTCATTGACGATGTCCGAACGGTAGGCCGAACTGACGTAGGCCACATACGGTAGCGCCTGGGGACGGTTCTCCAGGGCCGCACTGCGCACCACATTGACGGTGAAGTCGTGCTTCTTGGCCAGGGTCGGCAAGCCGGCTTCCAGGCGCGCCAGGGCATCCCAGCTTCCGGAAATCTGCAGGACCAGCGCACTGCATTCGCCATGGCGAGTCAGGCGTGAGGTCACGACGGCGCAGCGGTTTTCATGGCTGGCGCGGCACAGGACGTTAGTCAGCTCCATGGGGTTGGCGCCAAGGGCACTGATAACAAGGAATTGTTCGCGGACTGTGGGGGTGGACATGCAGCATTCCTAAAGCGATGAGCGGTCGATACGAGCGTGCGGTACCGATCAAAGGATCAAGGGTAGCGAAAAGCGCCGCCAAGGGCTAGGACGTGGCGTTTTCATTGCATATTCAGTGGCAGTTGGCCGTGCTTTGGCCCAATGATGGCATTGCCGGCAACTAAGTTGATCCAGAACGCATCCTCAGAGGGTACTTCGCTTGTGCAAGCATCTTGGCGCCAGTACCATTACGGCTCTCTTTTTCCGGCAGGAGCGGTTGCATGATTGCGGGCAGTATGGTGGCACTGGTCACACCCATGGATGCACAAGGTAATCTCGACTGGGACAGCCTGGGCAAACTGGTGGACTTTCACCTGCAAGAAGGCACCAACGCCATTGTGGCCGTCGGCACCACGGGTGAATCGGCCACGCTTGATGTGGAAGAACACATCGAGGTGATCGAGTTTGTGGTCAAGCGCGTTGCAGGGCGTATCGCGGTCATTGCCGGTACGGGCGCCAACTCGACTCGCGAAGCGATCGAGCTGACCAAGAACGCCAAGAAAGCCGGTGCCGATGCCTGCCTGCTGGTGACGCCGTACTACAACAAGCCGACCCAGGAAGGCTTATACCAGCACTTCAAGACCATCGCCGAAGCCGTCGACATCCCGCAGATCCTCTACAACGTGCCAGGGCGCACGGCGTGCGACATGCAGGCCGCGACCGTGATCCGCCTGTCGACCGTGCCGAACATCATCGGTATCAAAGAAGCCACGGGCGACCTGCAGCGCGCCAAGGACATCCTGGCCGGCGTGAGCAGTGACTTCCTGCTGTACTCCGGCGACGACGCCACGGCGGTGGAGCTGATCCTGCTGGGCGGCAAGGGCAATATCTCGGTAACCGCCAACGTTGCCCCGCGTGCCATGAGCGAAATGTGCGCCGCCGCCATCGCCGGCGACGCCGTGACCGCCCGCGCGATTCACGAAAAGCTGATGCCGCTCAACAAAACACTGTTCATCGAATCCAACCCTATTCCCGTGAAATGGGCGCTGCATGAAATGGGCCTGATGCCGGACGGTATCCGTCTGCCGCTCACCCAACTCAGCCCAGCCTGTCACGAACCGCTGCGACAGGCCCTGCGCCAGTCCGGCGTCCTGGTTTAATTGAGGAAGCACTACGCATGAAGCGATTGGCCGGACTTTCCGCACTTGCCTTGATTATCTCCAGCACCAGTGGCTGCGGTTGGATCTGGGGCCCGGAAGGCTACTTCCGTGACCGCGGCAGCGATTACCTGGAAGCACAACAAACCGCACCGATGCAATTGCCGCCGGACGTCAACGTCGCCAAGCGCCTTGACCCGTTGCTGCCGATCCCGCGCAACGTAGCCGACGACACCGTCAAGGGCGAGTACGAAGTACCGCGTCCACAACCGATTTCGGCCCTGGCCGATGCCAGCGACTACAGCCTGCAGAAAAGCGGCGATTCGCGCTGGATCATGGCCCAGCGCCCACCTGCCGAAGTCTGGCCGGTGGCGGTGCAGTTCTTCCAGGACAATGGCTTCCGTATCGACGAGCAACGCCCGCAGACCGGTGAATTCACCACCGCGTGGCAGCAGCCGAGTGAGCTGTCTGCCAACATGGCCAAGCGCTTGCAGGCGGGTGGCGTCGCCGCTGATGGCGAAAGCCGCATCCGCGTGCGCATCGAGCCAGGCGTGCAGCGCAATACCAGTGAAGTCTACGTGGTCAGCGCCGAGCGTCCTGCGGGCAGCACCGCCAACGTCGACTTCACCAACCGTTCGGTCAACAGCGGTGTCGATGCCGCGCTGGTCGACGAGATGCTTGCCAGCATGAGCCGCATCTCCGAGAAGGGCGGTTCCGTCTCGCTGCTCGCCGCCCGTGACTACGACACCCCTAGCCGTGTCAGCCTCACCGAAGACGGCAGCGGCAACGTTGTGCTCAACCTGGGTGAAGACCTGGACCGTGCCTGGGCCAGCGTCGGCCGTGCCCTGGAGCAAGGGCCATGGCGCGTCGAAGACATCAACCGCAGCCTGGGCCTGTACTACATCAACGTGGCAGAAAAGGCCGAGAAGAAAGACGAAGAACGTGGTTTCTTCAGCAAGTTGTTCGGCAGCGAGCCGACCAAGGAAGAGATCGAGACCCGCGCCGAGCGTTATCAAGTGCGCTTGAGCAAGGTCGGCGACAACGTGCAAGTCACCGTCGAGAAAAACATCAACACCGTGGCGCCAGCAGAAACGGCGCGCAAAGTGTTGGGCGTGATTCAGGACAACCTGGGCTGATCCGATGCGTTTTGCTGTTCTCGGCAGCGGTAGCCAAGGGAACGGCACGCTTGTAGCCCACGACGACACGTACGTCCTGGTGGATTGTGGTTTCTCCCTGCGGGAAACCGAGCGACGCCTGCTGCGCCTGGGGGTTCACCCTGCGCAGTTGAGCGCGATTCTAGTGACCCACGAACATGCCGACCACGTGCATGGCGTGGGTTTGCTGTCTCGGCGCTACAATCTTCCGGTGTACCTGAGTCGCGGCACCTTGCGCGGGATGCGCAAACCCATTGAACCCGCAGGTTTCCTGGCCGGTGGCGAGCAACTGCAGATCGGAGCCTTGAGCGTCGACGTGATTGCCGTGGCGCATGATGCCCAGGAGCCCACGCAATATGTATTCAGTGACGGCGAGCGCCGCTTCGGCCTGCTTACCGACCTGGGTTCCTACTGTGCCAAGGTGCTGGAAGGCTATCGTGACCTCGATGCGTTGATGATCGAGTCCAACCATTGCCGTGACCTGCTGGCGCGCGGTCACTACCCGTACTTTCTCAAGCAACGGGTGGGTGGCGAGCTGGGACATTTGAACAACCACCAGGCGGCGTACCTGGTGTATGAGTTGGGCTGGCAAGACCTGCAACACCTGGTCCTGGCCCACCTGAGCAGCAAGAACAACCTGCCGCAGCTTGCCCGGCAATGTTTTGTCGACACCCTCGGGTGCGACCCGGACTGGCTGCAACTGGCCGATCAAGATTCAGGGCTCGACTGGCGACATATCGCCTAGCCCATCTACTTACCAAGCGGAGCCCATCATGGAAAAACGTGAAGAACTCTACCGCGGCAAAGCCAAGTCGGTTTACAAGACCGACGACGCCAACCGCTTGATCCTGCTGTTTCGCAACGACACCTCGGCGTTCGATGGCAAGCGCATCGAACAGCTCGACCGCAAGGGCATGGTGAACAACAAGTTCAACGCCTTCATCATGCAGAAACTCGAAGCGGCCGGCATTCCGACCCAATTCGACAAACTGCTGGGCGACAACGAATGCCTGGTGAAAAAACTCGACATGATCCCGGTCGAGTGCGTCGTGCGTAACTACGCAGCCGGCAGCCTGGTCAAGCGCCTGGGCGTGGAAGAGGGCCTCAAGCTCAACCCTTACACGTTCGAACTGTTCCTCAAGGACGACGCCAAGGGCGACCCGTTCATCAACGAATCCCACGTCGTGGCATTCGGCTGGGGCACTGCTGAACAGCTGGCACGCATGAAAGAACTGTCGCTCAAGGTCAACGACGTCCTGAGCAAACTGTTT
The DNA here is from genome assembly GCF_009873475.1 of Pseudomonas sp. DTU12.1. NCBI lineage: Bacteria > Pseudomonadati > Pseudomonadota > Gammaproteobacteria > Pseudomonadales > Pseudomonadaceae > Pseudomonas > Pseudomonas sp. DTU12.1. Next base: position 1,700,774 of record NZ_CP045254.1, read on the forward strand.
GACGATGCTGGCCTGCTGCTGGTGGACTTCAAACTGGAATTCGGCGTATTCCACGACGGCTCCATCGTCCTGGGCGACGAATTCAGCCCAGACGGCTGCCGCCTGTGGGACAAGGACACTCGCAAGAAGATGGACAAAGACCGCTTCCGCCAGGGCCTCGGTGACGTTATCGAAGCCTACGAAGAAGTCGCCAACCGTCTCGGCGTACCGCTGTAATCGACGCAAGCATCTGATAGCACGGAAAAAAATCCACTGAGAGCTTTGCTTCCCAGTAACAGGCTGTTATGATGCGCGCCGTTGGAGAGATGCCAGAGTGGCCGAATGGGACGGATTCGAAATCCGTTGTACCTTCACCGGTACCTAGGGTTCGAATCCCTATCTCTCCGCCATTACATAGAAAAGCCCCGCAGATTAATTTCTGCGGGGCTTTTTCGTTTCCGTCTCCCTCTTTTCCAGCGCCTGCCTCCCCAGTTTTGCCACCCTGTTCTGACGATTTCTCCCCAGCGTTTTGCCTAGCGAAACACTTCCAACAATCGCTCCCTGGTTTTCATTCAGGTAAACCCATAAAAAACAATCACATACATATTTTGTGATTTTGTTTTCCCGTCAGCCCTTTACTTAAAATTGGTGAAATGCTTATATTTTGTTGTTAATTCAAAATACAGTTCCGCACAGCGAAATTGATTGAATTGTCAAAGCTGTAGCGTTCCTTCGTCCTTGGCGAGGGGCGAGGGACTTCACACATAACAACAAAAATAGGGCTGCATCATGGAGCGCCATTCCTGCGTCATTGCTACGTGTCTCCTGGTTTCCATTGTGCCTGCGTCGGCGTATGCGGACTTTTTCGCAGACAGTAAGGCCAGCGTCGAGCTGCGTAATTTTTACATCAATCGCGATTACAGCCAGGCCAGCACCACCCAGTCCAAGCAGGAAGAGTGGGCCCAGGGCTTTTTGCTGCGTTACGCATCTGGGTTTACCGCGGGCCCTGTGGGTTTTGGGCTGGATGCGATCGGTTTGGTTGGCGTGAAGCTCGACTCCAGCCAGGACCGTGCCGGTTCCGGTTTGTTGCCTCGTCAGCGAGATGGCCGGGCGGTGGATGAAAGAGGCTCCCTGGGCCTGACGGCCAAGGTGCGGGCGTCCAAAAGTTTGCTCAGGATCGGGACCTTGCATCCGCGCCTGCCGGTTGTTCAGTTCAACGACACCCGCTTGTTGCCGCAGACGTTCGAAGGCGTGCATCTGAATTCCCAGGAGTTCGCCAACACCACCCTTGATGCGGGGCAGATCCGCCAGGTGACCCAGCGCGATTCCACGAACCGCGAAGACCTGACCCCTTCAGTGGCCAATGCCAAGGGCATTCGTGTCAGCAAAGGCGCCAGCACTGATGAGTTCAACTTCGCAGGCGTCGGTTACAAGTGGAGCAACCAGTTAAGTGGCAGCTACTTCTACGGTGAACTCGACCGTTTTTACCGCCAGCACAATTTCAGCCTGTTGCATGTGCTGCCCCTTGGGGAAGGGCAGTCGCTCAAGAGTGACTTGCGTTATGCCAGGTCCTACAACGAAGGCCAGAGCAATATCGATAACACTGCCGTGTCAGCGATGCTCACCTACAGTCTGGGCGGCCACGCGTTTGGTCTGGCCTATCAGAAGATGAGTGGCGACACTGGCTACGCCTATATCCATGGCGCCGATGCGTTCTTGCCCAACTTTATTTCCAACAACGATTTTGCCAACCGGGATGAAATGTCCTGGCAGGCTCGCTACGACTTCAATTTTGCTGCTGTGGGTATTCCGGGCCTGACCTTCATGACCCGTTACGTCTACGGCAGCGATATTGAGTTGGGCGCTGGCAAACCGACGGGCTCTGAGTGGGAGCGCGATACGGACATTGCCTACGTGTTCCAGGACGGTTCGTTGAAAAACCTGGGGGTGAAATGGCGTAACTCGTCTTTGCGCATGAATCACTTTGGCAGTGATCTGGACGATAACCGCCTGATCATCAGTTACACCCTGCCACTCCTGTAGTCGAGTCGGTGACAGCCCGCCAGGCGGGTCAATAACAACAATGAGGTCGTAGCGGCTATGAAGAACGCACTTTATCCATCACGTATACGCGCCTGGTTCACCGTCAGCATACTGATGCTGGCCTACGTTTTATCCTTCGTGGACCGGCAGATTCTCAACCTGCTGGTGGGCCCGATCCGTCACGACATGGATATCAGCGACACGCAGATGAGCCTGTTGATGGGGCTGTCGTTTGCGATTTTCTACACCCTCTGTGGCATCCCGCTGGGGCGGATTGCCGACAGCAAGAGCCGGCGTAACCTGCTGATGTGCGGGATCCTGGTGTGGAGCGGCATGACGGCCGCTTGCGGGATGGTCAAAGGTTACTGGCAGTTCCTTTTTTGCCGGATTGGCGTGGCAGCAGGCGAAGCCTCCTTGGCGCCCTGTGCTTACTCGATGATCTCCGACAGTTTCACCCCTGAGCGTCGCGGTACGGCGTTCAGCGTGTATTCGACGGCGATTTACCTGGGTTCGGGCGTTGCCCTGTTGTTGGGCGGGGTGGCGGTGCACTTTGCTACCAGCCAGGGTGATATGACATTGCCGCTGATCGGCACGGTGCGCCCGTGGCAAATGGTGTTCCTGATTCTCGGCGCGGTTGGCGTGGTCTTCTCCCTGTGCTTGCTGTTGTTGCGCGAGCCGGTGCGCCATGGCGTGGGGGCGGGCCTGGAGCTGCCGTTTTCGGAGTTCGTCGATTACCTGCGTAAAAACCGCCGCACCATGCTTTGCCATAACCTGGGCTTTGCTTGCCTGACGTTTACGGCCTACGGCAGCAGTGCCTGGATCCCGACATTTTTTGTGCGCTCGTTCGACATGAGCGTACCTGAGGTCGGGGTGATCTACGGCAGTATGCTGGCGATCTGCGGCTCCCTTGGCTTGTTGGTGGGCGGCCGGTTGTGCGACTGGCTGATCAAGCGCGGTCACCGCGATGCTCCCCTGCGTATCGCAATCCTGGCTGCTGTGCTGACCTTGCCGTCGAACCTGGGCTATCTGGTGGATGACAAGAACCTGGCCCTGGTGATGATGGCCCTTCACGTGTTTACCGTGAGCATGCCCTTTGGCGTCGGTCCTTTGGCCGTGCAAGAAGTGGTGCCGAGCCCGATGCGTGGGCAGGCCTCGGCGCTTTATCAGTTTGCCGTGACCCTGATCGGCCTGGGAATTGGCCCGACGGCCGTGGCCTTGGGCACCGATTACGTGTTCGGCAGCGACTCGGCGCTGCGCTACTCGCTGGCAGTGGTGACGGGCGTTTCGCTGGTGCTGGCCGTGGTGATTCTGATGAGCGGCCTGCGGTCGTATCGCGAGAGCCTGGAGCGTCTCAAAAGCTGGGCGCCCAAGGATCCCACGCTGGTGGTCCCTGGGCGGCAGGTGCCAGCGGCTGACGCTTGAGTCAGCAATTTCTCGCGCTCGATCAAGCTGGCACCCCCGTGGGGTGTCGGCTTTTTTTTCGTCGGAAATCTTTCCAGAAACCGTTTGCCAAAACATGGCTCTTTGATAAAATCGATTCACATGTTCCGCAATGCGGAACATGGTTTCAATAAAAACAAGATATCGAGGTTCAGATGAATTCCAGCGTGAGCTACGAGCGCCAAGGCGAGATTGCACTGATCACCCTGAACAACCCGCCGGTCAACGCCCTCGGTCAAGCCGAGCGTGAAGGTCTGTTGCGCGCCTTGCACCAGAGCCAGATCGACACGCAGGCCAAGGTGTTGGTGTTGCTGTGCGCTGGCCGCACTTTCATTGCCGGGGCTGATATCAAGGAATTCGGCAAGCCGCCTCAGGCGCCGAGCCTGCCGGAAGTGGTCAACGCCTATGAACAAAGCGACAAACCCTGTGTCGCGGTGATTCACGGCACGGCCCTGGGCGGAGGCCTGGAAATGGCCCTGGGTTGCCATTATCGAATCGCCCGCCGCGATGCCAAGGTCGGCCTGCCGGAGGTCAAGCTCGGGTTGCTGCCGGGCGCGGGCGGCACCCAGCGCTTGCCCCGTCTGGCCGGTGTGGCCAAGGCCCTGGAGATGATTGTCTCCGGCCAGCCCATCAACGCCACTCACGCCCGGGAACATCACATTGTCGATGAACTGTTCGACGGTGATCCTCGCACCGCCGCCATCGCCTTTGCCCAACGCATGCTGGATAACGGCCTGGGTGTGCGGCGCACCGGTGAACAAACCGCCGCCCTCAAGGGCGCGGACAACGCCGCGTTGATCGCCGCCAAACGCCTGGAGGTCAGCCAGCGTTTGCCGGGTTTCTTTTCCCCGCCCCGCTGTGTCGCGGCGGTCGAGGCGGCGACCTTGCTGCCACTGGCCGAAGGCTTGCAACGCGAGCGCGCACTGTTCCAGGAGTGCCTGGCCTCTGAGCAGCGTGCGGCGCTGGTACACGCCTTTTTTGCCGAGCGCCAATGTGCCCAGATCGACGACCTGTCCAAGGACACGCCCGTGCGTAACGTTGAACGTGTCGGGGTGATCGGTGGCGGCACCATGGGCGTGGGCATCGCCTTGAGTTTTGTCAGCGCCGGCATTGCCGTGCTGCTCTTGGAAGTCGATGAGCCGGCTCTGCAGCGGGCATTGCAGCGTGCCCGCGAGACCTGCGAAGCCAGTGTCGCCCGTGGCAGCTTGAGCCCTGCCGTGATGGAGCAGCGTTTGGCGCTGCTGCATGGCGGGGTGGACTACAGCGAGTTGGCCACTGCCGACCTGGTCATCGAGGCGGTGTTTGAAAGCCTGGAGGTCAAGCGCCAGGTGTTTGAGCGCCTGGATCTGGTCTGCAAACCCGGCGCGATCCTCGCCAGCAATACTTCGTCACTGGACCTGGACGTCATCGCCGGCTTCACTTCGCGGCCTCAGGATGTGGTGGGCCTGCACTTTTTCAGCCCGGCCAACGTCATGCGCCTGCTGGAAGTCGTGCGCGGGCGGCACACCGCTCTCGACGTGTTGGCCACCGTCATGCAATTGAGCAAAAAGCTCAACAAGATTGCCGTGGTGGTAGGCGTCTGTGACGGGTTTGTCGGTAACCGCATGATCTTCCAGTATGGCCGCGAGGCCGAGTTCCTGTTGGAGGAGGGCGCCACTCCCGAGCAAGTCGACGGGGCCTTGCGCACCTTCGGCATGGCCATGGGCCCCAATGCCATGCGGGACCTGTCGGGGCTGGATATCGGCTGGAGCATCCGCCAGCGCCAGCGCGCCACGCTGCCCGCGAACTATCCGTTGCCCGGCGTCCTCGACGCGTTGTACGCGGCCGGCATGCTCGGCCAGAAGACCGGCAAGGGCTTCTACTGTTACGCCCCCGGCTCCCGCCGTCCCGAGCCCAACCCTGAACTGTTGCCGCTGCTGCAAGCCGTCTCCCGCGACAAAGGCATCGAGCGCCGCGCCCTGACTGATGAATACATCGTCGAGCGCTGCCTGTTCGCCTTGATCAACGAGGGCGCAAAAATCCTTCAGGAAGGCATCGCCCGACGTAGCAGCGACATCGATGTCATCTACCTCAATGGCTATGGCTTTGCCGCCTGGCGAGGCGGCCCGATGTTCTATGCCGACAGCCTTGGCCTGGACAAGGTACTGGCCCGTATTCGCGAGTTCCACCAACGCTTCGGCGCCTGGTGGGAGCCCGCGCCGCTGCTGGAAAAACTGGCGGCAGAAGGGCGGCGCTTCGCTGACTGGAAACTGGATTCATAACGGCCTGCTTCACGGTCTATCAATGGCTTGGAGAAACAACATGGATATTCATTTTACCGCTGAAGAACTGGCGTTTCGTGATGAAGTCAGGGCCTTCTTGAAGAACAAACTGCCCCAGGACCTGGCCGACAAGGTGCGTCTGGGCAAGCCCTTGTCCAAGGATGATCACCTGCGCTGGCAGGCAATCCAGAACGCGCAGGGATGGTACGCCACCCATTGGCCAGTGGCCTTTGGCGGCACCGGCTGGGGGGCTGTGCAAAAGCATATCTTTGATGAGGAATGCGCACTGGTGGGCGCTCCGCGCAGCATTCCGTTCGGGGTCAACATGGTGGCGCCGGTGCTGATCAAGTTCGGCACGCCGCAGCAACAAGACCACTACCTGCCACGCATCCTCAACGGTGCCGATTGGTGGTGCCAGGGCTACTCCGAGCCAGGCGCCGGCTCTGACCTGGCCTCGCTGAAAACCCGCGCGGTGCGCGAGGGCGACTATTACATCGTCAATGGCCAGAAGACCTGGACCACCCTGGGCCAGCACGCCAACATGATTTTCTGCCTGGTGCGCACCGACCCACAGGCGCAGAAGCAGCGGGGTATTTCCTTTCTGCTGATCGATATGACCAGCCCGGGTATCAGCGTGCGGCCGATCATCACCCTGGACGGCGAGCACGAGGTCAACGAGGTGTTCTTCGACAACGTCAAGGTGCCCGTAGCGAACCTGGTGGGCGAAGAAAACCAAGGCTGGACATGCGCCAAATACCTGCTCACCTACGAGCGCACCGGCCTTGCGGGAATCGGTGCATCGAAAGCGGCGCTGGCCCACCTCAAGCGCATTGCCCGCAAGCAGATGAGCGAAGGTCGGCCGATATTCGACGACCCGCTGTTTCGCGCCCAGGTCGCAGAGTTGGAAATGCAACTCATGGCTGCCGAAATGAGCACGCTGCGCACCCTGGCTGCGGCCAAGGACGGCGGGGTGCCGGGGGCAGAAAGTTCGATCCTCAAGGTCAAGGGCACTGAAGTCCGCCAGGCCATCAGCCACTTGCTGCGCAAGGTGATCGGGCCGTACGCGTTGCCGTTTCTGGAAGAAGAGTTGGGCCTGGATTACCCGGGCGAACCCCTGCACGCCGACTACAGCGTGGCGTTGGCCAGCCAGTATTTCAACCTGCGCAAGCTGTCGATCTTCGGCGGTTCCAACGAAATCCAGAAAAACATCGTCGCCAAGATGATTCTCGAACTGTAAGGGGCTCTGACCATGGACTTCAAACTGACCGAAGAGCAGCAAATGCTGCAAGACACAGCGACACGCCTGGTACGCGACGCCTACAGCTTCGAGGCGCGTGAGCACTATGCCCAGAGCGACGCGGGTTTCAGCCTGGCCTTCTGGCAGCAGTTGGGTGAGTTGGGGCTGACAGCAGTGCCGTTTCCCGAGGACTTGGGCGGTTTTGGCGGGGGCGGCGTCGACACGATGCTGCTGATGACCGAATTCGGCCGAGGCTTGTGCCTGGAACCCTATGTGGAGTCGGTGATTTATGCGGGCGGCTTGCTGATGCAGCTCGGCAGTCCGGCCCAGCAAAACCTGTTGCAACAAGTGGCCAGCGGTCAATTGCTGCTGGCCACGGCCTTTGAAGAACCACAGAGTCACTACCATCTGAACGATGTGCAGACCCGTGCCGAACAGACGGCCGAGGGCTGGACACTGACCGGCAGGAAAGCGGTGGTGATAGGTGGGCACCAAGCCGGCTTGATTCTGGTCAGCGCGCGGATCAGCGGTGACAGTCGCGATGAGCACGGCCTCGGCCTGTTCCTGGTCGATCCGCAGGCCGCTGGCGTCGAGCGCCGCACCTATCCCACGGTGGATGGCCGCAAAGCCTGCGACCTTTACCTGGACAAGGTGACCGTCTCTGCCGATCAGGTATTGGGTGAGCCGGGCCAGGCACTGGCAGCGTTGCGTTATCAGCAAGGGCGCGCCATTGCCGCACAGTGCGCCGATGCCCTGGGCAGCATGCAGGAAGCCTGTCGCCTGACCCTCGACTACCTGAAGACGCGCCAGCAGTTTGGTGTGGCAATTGGGCAGTTCCAGGTGCTGCAGCACCGTATGGTCGACATGCGCACTGAACTGGAACAGGCCACCAGCATGGCCATCCTGGCCGCGTGCTACTGCGATGAAGCGCACAGCCTTGAACGCACCCGGACCCTGGCCGCCGCCAAGTTCATCGTCACCCGCGCCGCGCGCAACATCGCCGAGCAGGCGATCCAGCTACACGGCGGGATTGGCATGACTTGGGAATATTCCCTGGCGCACCACGCCAAACGCCTGGTGATGCTTAGCCATCAGTTCGGTGATGACGACCATCACCTCAAGGCCTATGCCGCGTTGCTCGATGCCGCATGAACCGCCCATTTTTCACTCTGAGGGAGTCCTTATGAAAGTCCTCGTCGCAGTCAAACGAGTGGTCGATTACAACGTGAAAGTTCGCGTCAAGGCGGACAATTCCGGCGTCGATCTGGCTAACGTCAAAATGTCGATGAACCCCTTCTGCGAAATCGCCGTGGAAGAGGCCGTACGTTTGAAGGAAAACGGTAAAGCCACTGAAATCGTCGTCGTTTCCGTAGGGCCATCCACTGCTCAAGAACAGTTGCGTACTGCTCTGGCGCTGGGTGCTGATCGCGCCGTACTCGTCGAATCCGCTGAAGAACTGACCTCGCTGGCCGTTGCCAAGCTGCTCAAGGCCGTTGTCGACAAGGAACAGCCGCAACTGGTGATCCTTGGCAAACAGGCCATCGACAGCGACAACAACCAGACTGGCCAGATGCTGGCTGCACTGACCGGTTACGGCCAGGGCACCTTCGCTTCCAAAGTCGAAGTCAGCGGCGACAGCGTTGCCGTGACCCGCGAAATCGACGGCGGCGCGCAGACGGTTTCCCTGAAACTGCCGGCCATCGTCACCACCGACCTGCGTTTGAACGAGCCGCGTTATGCGTCCCTGCCAAACATCATGAAAGCCAAGAAAAAGCCTCTCGAAGTGCTGACTCCGGATGCTTTGGGCGTTTCCACTGCCTCCACCAACAAGACCGTCAAAGTCCAAGCGCCAGCTGCACGCAGCGCGGGTATCAAGGTCAAGTCGGTGGCTGAACTGGTCGAGAAACTGAAAAACGAAGCGAAGGTGCTTTGAATTGGAGAGCCTGATCATGACTATCTTGGTAATCGCCGAACACGACAACAAGGTGCTGGCCCCGGCCACCCTGAACACCGTTGCTGCTGCCGCCAAAATCGGTGGCGACATCCACGTACTGGTCGCTGGTCAAGGCGCTGGCGCCGTGGCTGAAGCCGCAGCAAAAGTCGCGGGCGTGAGCAAAGTACTGCTGGCCGATAACGCTGCCTACGCGCACCAGTTGCCGGAAAACGTTGCCCCTCTGATTGCTGCTCTTGGTTTAGAGGCGGGAGGCTCTGGCTACAGCCACATCCTGGCTGCCGCCACTTCCAACGGCAAAAACATCCTGCCACGCGTTGCTGCGCAGTTGGACGTTGACCAGATCTCCGAGATCGTTTCGGTCGAAAGCGCCGACACCTTCAAGCGCCCGATCTACGCCGGTAACGCCATTGCCACCGTGCAATCGACTGCTGCCGTCAAAGTCATCACCGTGCGTGCTACCGGTTTCGACCCAGTTGCCGCCGAAGGTGGTTCGGCTGCCGTTGAAGCAGTTGCTGCTGCCCACGATGCTGGCACTTCCAGCTTTGTTGGCGAAGAACTGGCCAAGTCCGACCGTCCTGAGCTGACCGCTGCCAAGATCGTCGTTTCCGGCGGACGTGGCATGCAGAACGGTGACAACTTCAAGCACCTGTACGCCCTGGCCGACAAGCTGGGCGCGGCAGTCGGCGCTTCGCGCGCGGCGGTCGACGCAGGCTTCGTACCCAACGATATGCAGGTCGGCCAGACCGGCAAGATCGTGGCGCCACAGCTTTACATCGCCGTCGGCATCTCCGGCGCGATCCAGCATTTGGCCGGTATGAAGGATTCCAAAGTGATCGTTGCGATCAACAAGGACGAAGAAGCACCGATCTTCCAGGTGGCTGATTACGGCCTGGTGGCGGACTTGTTCGAGGCGGTTCCCGAGTTGAGCGCTAGCCTGTAGATGGCTCATGCAGGCGCGATCAGTTGCGCGCCTGCATGAGCAATGGCGATCAGGCGCCCAGGCTTTCGATGTCCCTGGCCAGCATCACCAGTTGATGCGCCAGGGAGCTTTGCAGGGTGTCGGTAGGCAGCTGGAACTTCGGCGCGCCACAGGTCAGGGCCATGATGCTGCCGTCGGCCAGGCGCAGCGGAACGCCTGCGGCGTTGACGTTGCGGTCCCACTCGCCGAGGGACAGGCAAAAACCGAACTCTTCATACTCGCGGAACGACTCGTTCAACGAGATTTCCAGGGCCGGCCATTCGTCACCGGCTTTCTTGGCTATTTCGCCGATCAGATGCGCCCGCTCGTTTTCCGGCGTGGCGGCCAGGTAGGCGCGACCTGCGGCAGTGGTGCTCAACGGCAGGCGCACACCGGCTTCCATACGCAGGCTGGCGACGTCGGGTGGGCGGCAGCTTTCCACGTAGATCATCGACAGGCGGTCGCGGCAGGTGAGGCCAACGGTGGTGTTGGTGCGCCGTGCGAACTCGTCCATCAGCGGCTTGCCCAACTGGCGCACCCGCAGGTTGTTGACGTAGGCGTAACCCAGGGCCAGCACCCCCGAGTCCAGTTGGTACTTTTCCACGTCCTGGTTGTAGCTCAGGTAGCCAAGCTGCGTCAGGGTGTAGGTCAGGCGCGAAACCGTGGGCTTGGGCAGGCCGGTAATCCGCGCAATGTCCTGGTTGCCACGGGTGACGTTGCCGTGGGTGAACGCGCGCAGCACTTCGAGACCGCGACTCAGGGCTTCGACGAATTTCCGGTCCTTGGGTTCGTTCTCGGGCGTTTCGATTTCTTCAGTCATGGAGGCTCGTGTGGGCAGCGGACAGGCAGTGGAAGAGGTTAGTCGATAATGCCCGGCAGTGTGGGCAGTAACCGTCGCGATTTCAATGCAACGACTTATATAGTCGCGCAAAGTGGCAGCATAGCGGAATCCTGTTCCGCTAGTGGAACCATTGCACGACCCACGACAGGGCCAGCAACACCGGAATGGCGATCAGCGCGAAACGGCCATTCCAGGTGAGGACAATCGTCCACGCCGAGGTGCCAGCCGTGCGCGCCAGGATCAGCACCGCAGGCCCAAAGGGCGAGAGCAGCATCGCCAGGGAAAACGCGCAGACCAGGCTGACGGCAGGCCCCAATGGGTTGATGCCGGCCACCTGCAATTGGGCCAGCAAGCCGGCACAAATGCTCAGGGTGATAATCGGCGCAATACCGACCAGGGCGAGCCCCACCACGCCCAGCAACGCCATGCATTGCACCCAGAAAACCTGAGAGGAGCCACCGAGCAACGGCACCACCTGCTCCAGGGAAACCAGTTGATTGAACAGCGCACCGAACAGCGCCGAACAGCCAAATATAAAAATTTCATTACGCATGCCGGCCAGATGCTCGGCCAATTCGTCGTAGGCCTTGCGCGGGCTTTCGAGGAACAGCCAGCCGCTGACCAGTAGCGGCACCACCATCAGCGATGCCTGGGTGATGTTCAGCCAACTCAGGCTGGCCAGCGCCACAATCGCACCAATGCCCACGGCGGTGCCGAGCGCCAGCGGGTTGAGAGACGCGGCGGGGATTTCGGGTGATTCGTCGACCAGGGTCTGCAAGTGGCGGTTTTCCGTGCGTGCGCCAATGAGCATGAGCAGCACCGTGGCGATCACCCCGTAAGGCAGCAGGTCGGCCCAGGCCAGGCTCGGCACTTCACGGGTGATGATCGCCACGACAATACTGGTCGGCGCAACCAACGGCACCAGGGCAAAACCGCGAATGGCAGCGGTCAGCACGCCGCGCTGGCCATCACGCCGGCCCGGATGATCCGGCGCAAACGGCTGCAGGTAGCTGTGCAGGGTCGAGCACATCAGGTTGAGCATGCCGAAACTGAGGATTGACCCCAGTCCCAATGCGGCCAGCAGATAGCGCGGATAGAGCAGCGAACGTGGTCCACGCAACAGAAAACGATGCACCTCCCGCAGTGCCGGCAGGCGCTTGACCAGGCAGCCCATCAGCCCCAATCCACCAATGAACGCTGCGTAATAGGCGCCAGCGCTGCTCATGCGCTGGACGGCGGGCAGATCCAGCGGGGCCTTGAGCAGCCAGATCGCGAGCAACACCAGCGTCGCCAGGCCCAGGCGCCGAGGGTAGGGCATGAGCGACTGCCAGTGGCGGATAAAAAACAACCCGAACAGCAGCGCCGCGATCAGGCTGAACGCACTGGTACGCGTGCCCAGGGCAACCAGTTCGCAGAGCAGGGCCAGTGGCAGCAGGCGTGTCAGCTTCACGCGGGCAGGCGGCGCAGGCGGCTACGCTTGAACACACCTTCGGCGCTGGCCAACAGGTGGTCCTCGGCATCGAGCACATCACACGCGGCCATGTAGATTTTCGGCCCGCCGCCCCGGACCCGGGCGACGACCCGAACCCGACTGCCTGCGGGGGCGGGAGCCATGTAGTTGATGTTCAGTGACAGGGTCAGGGACAAGCGCCACAGGTCCGGGTCGATGTTCCAGGTGCCGCACATGCCCAGCGCCGCGTCGGCCATGGCGGCAATCACACCGCCGTGCAGGTTGCCGGCCTGGTTGAGATGCTCGGGGCGCACCTGCAGCGCGATGACGGTTTGCGCCTGGCCGTATTCAACCAGATCAAGGCCCAGGTACGCGGCGAATCCACTGAACAGGCCTTGCAGGTCGGCGGGTGGTGAGACGGTCATGGTGTGTTCTCTTTTTGTTATGGGTGAACGGCGGCACTTGCTATGCACGGTATGTTCCGCAAAGAGCCTTTTTTATATTGAAGTTGAGCCTGACAATAATTAGTATTCTAGTCAATACGGAATTAGGTTCTGCACAGCGAAACATAAAATCGGAGAAACCATGTTTTCACGTATCGGTGTGATTGGCAGCGGCGCCATGGGCCGTGGCATTGTTCAAGTGTTTGCGACGTCAGGCTGTGAGGTGCTGCTGTATGACGTGCGCCCTGAAGCGGTCGAAAAGGCGCTGAGCTTTAACAAAGACCTGTTGGAGCGCCAGGTGGCCAAGGGCAAGCTCAGCCCCGAGCAGTTGGCGCAGACGCTGGCGCGCATGCAGCCTGCTGCCAGCCTGGAAGCCTTGGCCGGTTGCGATCTGTTGATCGAAGCCATCGTCGAGAATCTGGAGGCCAAGCAAGGGCTGTTTCGCCAGTTGGAAGCCATCGTTGCGCCGAGCGCGGTATTGGCTACCAACACGTCGTCGCTGTCCGTCACGCAGATCGCCAGCGGATGCCAGCACCCCGAGCGGGTTGCCGGTTTTCACTTCTTTAACCCCGTACCGCTGATGAAGATCGTCGAGGTAGTGCGCGGCGAACGTACCCAGGTGCAGGTGGTGGAGCGCCTGTGTGCGCTGGCCGAGGCGGCTGGTCACTTTGCGGCTCAGACCCCAGACACGCCGGGCTTTCTGGTCAACCATGCCGGTCGTGCCTATGGCACTGAAGCGTTGCGTATCCTTGGCGAGAACATTGCCGATTTCGAGCAGATCGACCGCATCTTGCGCGATGGCCCGGGGTTTCGCATGGGGCCGTTCGAGCTTTTTGACCTCACCGGCCTGGACATCTCCCATGGCGTGATGGAGTCGATCTACGCGCAGTTTTATGGTGATCCGCGTTATACCCCGTCTTACCTGGCGGCCCAGCGGGTGGCCGCAGGTTTGCTGGGGCGCAAGAGTGATGGGCAGGGCTTTTACCGCTATGTCGATGGTCAGCAACTGCGTTCGCCGCAGCCCCAACGCGCGCATGTGTCGGTTGACCGCAGCTTCTGGCTCGACAGCCAGGATGCGCAGGTGAGGGGTGAAGTGGCAGCCTTGCTCGGCGCCGGTGGGGCGATGCTCGAAGAGGCCGCTCAACCCTCGGCCAATGCGATCTGCCTGATCACCCCGCTGGGGGAAGATGCCAGCAGCGTGATCGCGCGCCAGGGGTTGCCCGCCGAGCGCACCCTGGCCCTGGACACCTTCTGCGACTTCTCCAAACGCCTGGTGTTGATGCGCCAGCCTGCGCTGGACCCGGCATTCGAAGCCCAGGCGGTTCAGGCCTTGGGCAGCAACGGGGTACCGGTGGAAGTGATCAATGACTCACCCGGTTTCATCATCCAGCGGGTAGTGGCAAGCGTGGCCAACCTGGGAGCGGAAATCGTCCAGCGCGGCATCGCCACCCCGGCCACCCTCGACCGCGCGGTGATGCTGGCGCTGGGTTATCCGCGCGGCCCACTGGCCTTCGCCGAGTTCTATGGCGCCGACAAAATCCTCGCCGTGCTGCGTGGCATTCAAGGCTGCTATGAGGAGCCGCGCTACCGTCCCAGCCCCTGGCTGCGTCGCCGGGTCCAGTTGGGCCTGAGCCTGCAAACTCCCGATCAACCCTCTGCCGTGCAGGAGCAATAACCATGTCTGCTTATATCTATGATGGCCTGCGTACACCTTTTGGCCGCAGCGCCGGCGCCTTGGCCAGCGTGCGCCCCGATGACTTGCTGGGTGAGGTCATCCGCGCCCTGGTGGCGCGTAGCCCGTTCGCTGCCGAGGACTACGAAGACGTCGTGGCGGGCTGTGCCTGCCAGGCCGGTGAAGATGCGCGCAACGTCGCCCGCAATGCGGCCTTGCTCGCGGGTTTGCCATTGACCACCGGTGGCTTGACGGTCAACCGCTTGTGCGGCTCGGGGCTGGCGGCGGTGCTGGATGTGAATCGGATGATCCGGTGCGATGAAGGCCAGCTGTTTATCGCCGGCGGCACCGAGAGCATGAGCCGTGCGCCGTTTGTTGTCGGCAAGAGCGAGGCGGCCTTCTCCCGGGCGTTCCAGGTTTTTGACAGCAGTATCGGTGCACGTTTTCCCAACCCGCGGATCGAGGCTGAATTCGGCGCCGACAGCATGCCGCAGACCGCCGATAACATTGCGCACGATCTGGGTATCAGCCGTGGCGACAGTGATGCGTTCGCGGCGCGCAGCCAGGCGTTGTATGCCAAGGCGCTGGCCGAGGGTTTTTACGAGGAGGAACTGCTGCAGGTCCTGGTGCCCCAGGGGCGCAAGTTGCCGCCCAAGGCGGTGGTCGCTGATGAGCATCCACGGCCGAGCACCGATGAACCCGCGCTGGCCCGTCTGGGGGCGCTGTTCGAGGGCGGCGTGGTCACGGCAGGTAATGCCTCGGGGATCAACGATGGCGCGGCGGCGCTGATTATGGGCAACCGCGCTATCGGTGAGCGTCACGGGCTCAAGCCACGGGCACGGATCGTGGCCGGTGCGGTCGCGGGGGTCGCACCACGGGTGATGGGCCTGGGGCCGGTACCGGCGATTCGCAAGGTCTTGGCGCGTGCCGGGCTGAGCCTGGCGGATATGGACGTGATTGAAATCAACGAAGCCTTCGCCACCCAGGTACTGGGGTGCGCCAAGGAGTTGGGCCTGGCCTTCGACGACCCACGCTTGAATGCCCAGGGCGGTGCCATCGCCATCGGCCACCCGCTGGGCGCCTCCGGTGCCCGCTTGGCCCTGACCGCCTTGCGCAGCCTGGAGCGCCAACAAGGGCGCTACGCATTGGTGAGCCTATGCATCGGGATTGGCCAGGGCATTGCCTGCGTGATCGAACGGCTTGACTGAAACCACCGCATGCAAATGCGGACTTGTTGTGGCGAGCGGGCTTGTCGGAACGCCGCATCGCCCGCGTTGGGTGGCGGAGTCGCCCCAAAACCTGCCGGCTCGGTATGCCTGAAACAACCGCGGTGCCTGGAGTGGGGCTGCTACGCAGCCCAGCGCGGGCGATGCGGCGTTCCGACAAGCCCGCTCGCCACAGGGTAGGTCTTCAGTTTCAGACCTATGGTCATCCCAGGCAAGCCAGCTCCTCCATGTGATGGGGGGGGGCAAAGACTCTGCGCCTGGCACAGATCCCCTGTGGGAGCGGGCTTGCCCGCGAAAGCGGTGGGTCAGAAAAATAGATTCTGACTGACCCACCGCTTTCGCGAGCAAGCTCCCACACAGATGCAGCTTCGCACGCTGGTTCTGCGTCAGACCACCTCGAACAACCCGGCAGCGCCTTGCCCGCCGCCGATGCACATGGTCACCACCACATATCTGGCGCCGCGCCGTTTGCCTTCGATCAGGGCATGGCCGGTCAGGCGTGAGCCGGTGACGCCATAAGGGTGGCCGATGGAGATGGAGCCGCCGTTGACATTCATCTTCTCCAAGGGAATGCCAAGCTTTTCCCGGCAGTAGATCACCTGCGAAGCGAAGGCCTCGTTGAGCTCCCACAGGTCGATATCGTCGATCTTCAGCCCGTTGCGCTTGAGCAGGCGCGGGATGGCATAGACCGGGCCAATGCCCATTTCGTCCGGCTCGCAACCGGCCACGGCAAAACCCCGGAAAATCCCCAGCGGCTCGAGGTTATTGCGTTCGGCGTAGAGGCTGTGCATGACCAGGCACACCGATGCCCCATCGGACAATTGGCTGGCATTGCCCGCCGTGATGAATTGCCCGGCTCCGCGCACCGGCTCCAACAGGGCCAGGTTTTGCAGGGTGGTGGAGGGGCGGTTGCATTCGTCTTGGGTGAGGGTGACGGGCTGCTCGCTGACCTCGCCGCTGTGTTTGTCCTTGACCAGCATGTGCGTGGTGAAAGGAACAATCTCGGCATCAAACAAACCGGCGGCCTGGGCCGCGGCGGTGCGCTGCTGGCTGAGCAGGGCGTATTCGTCCTGGGCCTCGCGGCTGATGTTGTAGCGATGGGCAACGATGTCGGCGGTTTCAATCATCGACAGGTAAAGCTCGGGTTTGTGCTCCAGCAGCCAGGGGTTCTGACTGCGATAGGTATTGAGCTTGTCGTTTTGCAGCAGGCTGATGGATTCCACGCCGCCGGCGATCATCGCCGGGACTTTTTCCGACACGATACGCTGGGCCGCGAGGGCGATGGCTTGCAGCCCCGAGCTGCAAAAGCGGTTGATCGACAAACCCGCGGTGGTGGTAGGCAACCCGCCACGGATGGCCGCCAGGCGTGCCATGTTCTTGCCCTGGGCACCTTCCTGGAACGTCGCGCCGAGGATCACATCCTCAATCAGCCCTGGATCAATCCCGGCACGGGCCACGGCCTGTTGGATCACATGCCCGGCCAGGTCGATGCTGTGGGTGTTGTTCAGGGCGCCCCGGTAGGATTTGCCCAGGGCGGTACGCGCGGTGGAGACAATAACGACGTCAGACATCAATCAGCTTCCTGTGCCAGTAACGGTGGGGGTGTGGGCGGCCCATTCTTCATCCTGCAATTGGCGCCAGAGCAGTTTGCCGGCACCGGATTGCGGCAGGTGCTCGCGAAACTCAATGGTGACGGGGACTTTGTAGGCCGACATGTTGGCCTTGCACCACTCGATGATGTCGCTGGCCGTGGTGTCCTGTTGTCCGGGGTGCAGGGTCACCAGGGCTTTGACCGCTTCCCCTCGGCGTGCGTCGGGGGAGGAGATGACGCAGCACTGCTTGATCGCCGGATGGCGGTACATCAGGCTTTCGACTTCCGAAGGCCAGACCTTGTAGCCGGAGGCGTTGATCATGCGTTTGATGCGGTCGACCATGAAGAAGTAGCCGTCTTCATCGTAGTAGCCGAGGTCGCCGGTGCGTAGGAAGCGTTTACCTTCCAGTTCGATAAAGGCTTTTTCGGTGTCCTGCGGGAGTCGCCAGTATCCTTTGAACACCTGCGGGCCCCGGCAGACAATTTCGCCCACTTCGTGGGGCGCCAGCTCCAGGCCGGTGGTGCTGTCGATCACGCGCGAGTCGACGTCGAACGCCGGAATGCCCAGGCATTGGGATTTGCTGCGCGCCTTGGGGTTCATATGGGTCGCGGCCATGGTTTCGGTCATGCCGTAACCTTCGATGTAGTCCAGGCCCAGCAACTGCTTGAGCTTGTCCTTGACCGGGCCGGGCATCGCCGCGCCGCCGCCGCCAATGTAGTTGAGGCTCGACAGGTCATAGCGGTCGAGCCCGTCCTGGGTCAGGAAATCCACGGCCATGGTGACGATATTGGACCAGTTGCTGACGCGATATCGCTGCATCAACTGTGCGGCGACTTCACGGTTCCAGCGGGTCATGACCACCACACAGGCGCCACTGAAAATCGGCCCGTTCATCGACGATTGCATACCGGCGACATGGAACAGCGGCAGGGTGGTCAGCACCACGTCTTCGCAATTGCGGTTGGTCCAGGCTTGGCGGTGCACCGTCGTCGCCATCACCGACCCATGGGTATGCAGGCAGCCCTTGGGTACGCCGGTGGTGCCTGAGCTATAAGGCATCACGCAGTGATCGTCGGCGTCACTCAGGTGGGGGCCGGGGCGTTGCCCGCAATCGAGGGCGGCCTGCCAGCGTGTCACGCCCGGCAACGTTGCCGTTTCAACCGGGGCCAGCAACTCGGGCGGCAGGGGCAGGTCGGTGGGTGTACGCAGGTACTCGGAGTAGGCCGTGGTCAATACGTGGCGCAGCTTGAAGCGGCCGAGCAGCGGCGTGACAAACGGCGCGAGATCCTGGGCGCAGACGACGATCTCGCCGTCAGTATCGTGCAGGTAGTGTTCCAGCTCGCTGGCGCGGCTCATGGGGTTGAGCGGTACCACCATGGCATCGGCGCGCAGCGCGGCGTAGTAGGTGATGATGAACTGCGGCGAGTTCTGCATGAACAACAGGACTCGGTCCCCGCGCTTGACCCCCTGGGATTGGAAATACCCGGCCAGCCGCTCGACCTCATCAAGCAACTGGGCGTAGGTGATGAGGGTGTCGTAGTAGATGATCGCGGTCTTTTGCGGATAACGCCGGGCAGAGATTTCCAGGTTACAGAACAGGCTGGTATCCGGCAGTGTCAGGTGGTGGGGCGCACCCTCCGGCCAATGGGGCAGGTGACGGTTGAACATTCTAAAACCCTATTGTTATGAGTCTGGGTTAATCGATATGCGGGCGGTATGGCGGTGCCATCTCGCTGGAGATTTGCACGCAATGCGGCTGCATGTCAAATATATGGAATCGTGTTTCGCTATGCGGAACTATTGATCGGTTATTCGTAAGCCGTTGAAGTCTGCGGGGCGTTTGTCAAAGAAGGCGGCAATCCCTTCGGCAGCTTCATCGTCCCCCATGGACACCACCATATGGTTGGCCTCCAGCTCCAGCTGTTGTTCGAGGGTCGTGCGGCTGGCCTGGCGGCACAGGGTCTTGATGCGTGCCATTGCTCGCTGGGGGCCAGCGGCAATCCGGGTTGCCAGGGTGATGGCTGTCGGGAGCGCGTCACCGGGTTCGGTCAGCGCATTGACCGCGCCCAAGGCATGCAAGCGTTCACCGCTGATACGCTCACCTGTCAGGCACAGTTGCGTCAGTACCTGGCGCGAAACAAACTCGGCGAGGAACGCCGTGGCACCACCATCGGGCGTGAGGCCAACCTTGACGTAGGCCACCGAAAACGCAGCGTTACGCGCCACGACCAGCATGTCGCAAGCCAACGCAATCGATAGGCCGGCGCCGGCGGCGGCGCCTTCGACGGCGGCAATCACCGGCTTGCTGCAATTTTGGAGCGCGCGGATCAGGTCATGCAGGCCTTCAAGATTGACCCGGCGCTCCGCCGGCGTCATGGCCCGACGCAATGCCAGCCGATGCAGATCGCCGCCAGCGCAAAAATGGCCGCCAACCCCGGTCAGCACCACGGCGCCAATCGACGGGTCTGCCTCGGCCTGGGCCAGGGCCTGGGGCAATGCGGCATAGAACTCGGGCGTGAGTGCATTACGTGCGGCGGGGTTGTTATTGGACAGCACGAGGACAGCACCTTCACGCCCCACAAGAATCGGTTCACCCATGGTTTCACCTGTTGTGCTCAGTGGCTGGTTATCCCAAGGATTATCGGAAGGCAAAGCTTCATTGACAATCACAGCCCTGATTGACAGGCTGTTCAAAATCCTTTGACAGTGATCCCCATGGACCTCAAGTCGCTTACCTTGCTGGTCGAAATCATCGATGCAGGCAACCTCAGCGAGGCCGCACGGCGACTTAAAGTCAGCCGGGCCAATATCAGCTACCACCTCAGCCGCCTGGAGCAGTCGATCGGTTTGCAACTGGTGCGGCGCACGACGCGCCGCATTGAGCCGACCGAGATCGGCCTGCGCCTGTATGAGCACGGGCGGGCCATTCGCAATGAACTGCTGGCGGCGCAAGAGTCGGTCTCATCGCTGGGCCAGAGCTTGCAGGGCAGGGTGCGGGTGAGTGTGCCCAGCGGTTACGGGCAGTGGGTGATGGCCGATTGGCTGCTGGACTTCAAGCGGCTGTACCCGGGGATCGTGCTGGATGTGATGTTCGAAAATCGCGTCGAAGACCTGATGCGCGATGAAGTGGATATCGCAGTACGGGTCATGTCCGAGCCGCCGCAAAACCTGGTAGCTCGGGACATGGGCGTGTTGCGCTACGTGGCTTGCGTCTCGGCGGCCTATGCCCGGGAACATGGCGTGCCCGGACAACTGAGCGACTTGCGCACCGCGCCGCTGATTACCGCAGCGGTGGTCGGCCGACAATTGCGCGTTGCTGCGTACCTGGACGATGAGCGTCATGAGGTACTGCTGGAGCCCACCCTGATTTCAGAGAACTTTCTGTTCCTGCGCCAAGCCGTATTGGCCGGGCTGGGCGTAGGGCTGGTGCCGGACTACCTGGTGCAGGACGACGTACGCCAGGGCACGCTGGTTACCGCACTGGACGCCTGGCGTCTGAGCATCTTCGGCACCAACATGTATATGCTCTACATGCCCGACCACCACCACACTCGCGCGACATCGACGTTCATCGACTTCATGCTCGCCCGCTCCAGAACCACGGAGATAGACTGCGCCCCATGTCCATCCAACACGCACTCCTGACCTCACTCCTGGAAAAGCCCTCGACGGGGTATGAGCTGGCCAACCGGTTTGATCGTTCCATTGGTTACTTCTGGCAGGCCACCCATCAGCAGATCTATCGTGAGCTGGGGCGCATGGTCACGGCCGGCTGGCTCATGGCGCAGGACTGTCCCGAGGCCGACAAGCGGCGCAAAAAAATCTACCAGGTGCTACCTGCGGGGCGCGAAGAGTTGCAGCGTTGGGCGGGCGAGCCGCAAGAGTCGGGGGACCAGAGCCAGGCACTGCTGATCAAGCTACGTGCCGAGGCGGTCATCGGGCCGTTGGGCCTGCGTGAGGAAGTGCTGCGCCTGTTCAAGCAACACCAGGCCATGCTTGAGACATATCGGCAGATTGAACAGCGCGACTTTTCGTCTGCTTCGTTGACCCACGCACAGCGCCTGCAATACGTGGTGCTGCGGCGCGGAATCATGCTCGAAGAAAGCTGGCTGGCCTGGGCGGAGGAGTTATTGCCATTGATTGAGGCGTGAGGCCAGGCAGGGTTCGACTCCGCCCCACCGCCAATCCCTGTAGGAGCTGTCGAGCCCCAGCGAGGCTGCGATGACGGCAACACAGGCACCGAAGATGTCGCCTGACCCACCGCCATCGCAGCCTCGCCGGGGCTCGACAGCTCCCACTTTTGTTCTTCGTTAATGAGTCGCGCTGAGGTCCAGGCGTTTACGTGAGGCTTGATACTCGCCCTTGAGCCGCTCGATCAAACCGCCCGCCGGCAGTACCGACTTGACCGCGCCTACACCTTGGCCTGCGCCCCAGATATCTTTCCATGCCTTGGCCTTGGCCCCTTCACCGGTGCCGAAATTCATTGCCGAAGGGTCGGACACCGGTAGTTCATCCGGGTCCAGGCCGCTGTTGGCGATGCTTTGGCGCAGGTAATTGCCATGCACGCCGGTAAACAGGTTGGAGTACACAATGTCATCGGCCGAGCTCTCGACAATCATTTGCTTGTAGGCCGCCTGGGCATGGGCTTCTTCAGTGGCGATAAATGCCGAGCCTATGTAGGCAAGGTCCGCACCTGCTGCCTGCGCGGCGAGAATTCCATTGCCGTGGGAAATGGCCCCCGAAAGCAGCAGCGGGCCGTCGAACCATTCACGGATTTCCTGGATAAGCGCAAAGGGCGAAATCTTCCCCGCATGGCCACCGGCGCCCGCAGCCACGGCGATCAGGCCGTCGGCGCCTTTGTCGATGGCTTTTTTGGCGAAGGTATTGTTGATCACGTCGTGCAGCACGATGCCGCCGTAGGCGTGCACCGCGTCATTCACATCCACCCGCGCACCCAGGGACGTGATGATGATCGGGACTTTGTACTTGGCGCACAGGGCCAGGTCGTGTTCGAGGCGATCATTGGACTTGTGCACGATCTGGTTGACCGCAAACGGCGCAGAAGGCTTGTCCGGATGCAGGGCATCGTACGCGGCTAGCTCGGTTGTGATCTGTTTGAGCCACTCCTCCAGCACCGGTGCCGGCCGTGCATTCAGCGCCGGGAACGAACCCACCACGCCCGCCTTGCACTGGGCGATTACCAGCTGCGGGCTGGAAATAATAAACAGCGGCGAACACACCACTGGAATCGAAAGACGGCCTTGCAACACAGCGGGGAGAGTCATGGCGGCTCCAATCGGATCGGGGGTCGGGTACCCGGCGAGGAGAAATTAGCAGGGTGAATTTTAATATGCAACCAGTTGCATAGTTGCAGCGCTCGCTGCCCGCAAGAAATGCGTTTGCTGTTCTATGCTGCTTAAGCGGGACTCAATCTTAAGGACGGGAGGACGGTATGAACAATGAACCCAAGCCGCACGACGAGACGCAGCAGGAGCGCGCCCGGCAGCGTCGCGAGGAAGAGAAACCACAGACCTGGAAGCACCCGGATGATGGTACGGAACTGTCCGAGCGCGATCAGGAGCGTCCGCTGAAACCCTGACGGCAACAGCCGGCTTGCCAGGTGCGTGTCAGCCTTGGATCGGCGTACACAGTTCCACCAGCGTCCCATCCGGGCAACGCACATACGACACCACCTGGCCCCAGGGCTTGCTGCTTGGCGCCGTCAGCTCGCTTGCACCGGCGCTTAGCGCCTTGGCGTGGGCGGCCTGCACGTCATCGGTGACGAACCCCAACTCCATGCCCAGTGGTTGTTTCGAGCTGTGGGCTGCCACGTGCCCGCCGGGAAAATTCATCTCCCCCAGCTCATGGGCCGCAAAGGACAAGGTGGTGCCACCCGTATCCAGCTCGCCATAGGTGCCTGATTCATGCAGGAAACGTCGGTTGAAGCCGAAGGCGTTTTCAAAAAATTGCAGGGACGCGGCGACGTCGGGCACATAGACGATGGTGTAGGCGAATTTCATGGTTAAGCGCTCCATGCTTGAGTGAGATGGCGATTAAAGAATGCCTGCCGATACCAGCAAGGCCGTAGGAAACCCCGACGCGAGCACCAGGTACGCAACGATAGCGGCCAGGCACAACCCGACAAATACCCGCAACAGTGTTCTGGCGGTAGGGTGGGCGATGAACTTGATGGACCAGATGCACATCCCGGCCATCAGAACAGCCAGGACAAGAATGACCAGCACGGTGATGTTCTCGGTTGCCGTGGAAGCTGATTTATAGTCCCAAACCCTTGGCTTGGATAGTCTGCACATAGACGCAGGGCCCGCTGTGTTCCTAAACTGCCGGCTGTCTTGGGCTGTGGTGCGCGTGCCATGAATCGCAATGAATTACGCAAGGCCGATATCAATCTGATGGTGGTGTTTGAAACGCTGATGCTCGAGCGCAACGTGACACGCGCGGCAGAGAAGCTGTTTCTCGGCCAGCCGACGATCAGCGCCGCCCTCAACCGCCTGCGCACGTTGTTCAACGACCCGCTGTTTATCCGCGTCGGCCATCGCATGGAACCCACGGCGCGGGCCGAGGAACTTATCCTGCATCTGTCGCCGGCCCTGGATTCGCTGTCGGCGGCGTTGAGTCTTACCCATGATTTCGACCCGTCTGTCAGCACCATGACCTTTCGCATCGGCCTGTCCGATGACGTTGAGTTCGGCCTGTTGCCACCGCTGCTGCGTGCCCTGCGCACCGAAGCGCCGCAGGTGGTATTTGTGGTGCAGCATGTGGATTACTGGCGCATCCCGGATTTGCTGGCAGCGGGCGATATTACCGTGGGCATCACCCAGACCCGCGGCCTGCCGGCCAATGCCAAGCGCAAGTTGTTGCGCCATATCCGCCCCAGCGTGCTACGCGCCGATCCCTCGGACCAGCCGCTGACCCTCGATGAATATTGCTCACGGCCCCATGTGCTGGTGTCCCACACCGCCAATGTCGCGGGTTTTGCCGATGAGTGGCTGGCAGAGATCGGTCGCAAGCGGCACGTAGTGTTATCCGTGCCGCAATACAGCTCCTTGCCGGCGTTGTTGGCCGGCACCGATATGATCGCCAGCCTGCCAGACTATGCGGCCCAGGCCATGGCGGCGGCGGGCAACCTGTTTTGCGAGCCGTTCCCGTTCGACACGCCGACCCTGGACCTGTCCATGGTCTGGCTCAGCCACGTTGACAGCGACCCCGCCGAGCGCTGGATGCGCTCACGGCTGGAAGCCTTTATGAAGGGCTGAGAACGTTGGATTGCACGCTATGCATGGGCTTCTTTCAGCGCTTCCAGCTTGAGGCTTGCTGCGGCTCTGGCCACCTGTTCCCGAAACCACAGGTTGGCGCTTTCCTGCTCGCTGACGTCGTTCCATTGCATATCCAGGGTAAACCCCGGTAGGCCGTTGGGTGCCTCGCAGTGGCCAAACTGCGGCTCCACGGCCAGCAACTGCTGCACACGTCGGGGCAGGGTGACGATGAAGTCGGTGCCGGCAATCATCTTCAGCGCCGCGCTGTAGCTGTTGGCGCGGGCGATGACCTGGCGCTTGTGGGCCTGGCGGGCCAGCCAGCCGTCGATCATGTTGGTGTCCGAGGTCCAGGGCGTGGGGAATACATGGCGCCGTGCCACAAAGGACTGCAGGCTGAACGCCGGCTCGCGCGGGGCGGCGCGTTTGTCGAAGACGCAGACCAGGTCGTCCTCCAGCAGCATCTCGGTCCTGAGGTCCTTGTGCTCGCGATGAAAGTGCGGGCCGAAGCAGATCACCAGGTCCAGGCGCCCGTCGCGCAGCGCTTCGATGGGAATCTCGGTTTCCAGCTTCTGCACGTTGACGATCACCGGCAGGTCGGCATGATCGAAGTCTTTCAACAATCTGGGCAGGATCAGTTGTTCGAAGTACTCCGGCGCACAAAGGTTGAAGGTGACGGTTTTTTGCTTGGGGTCGAACGTCTGCGCACCCGCATGGCAGAGGTTGATGCTTTCGAGGATTTTCTGCACATGGCCATACATGGTGCTGGCCTTGTAGGTCGGGCGCATGCCGGCACGGGTATTGATAAACAAGTCGTCCTCGAAGCTGGTGCGCAGCTTCTTCAGGCTGTAACTGACGGTGGACTGGCTGACAAACAGGGTTTCGGACACATCGGTGACGCTGCTTTGCTCATACACCGCGATGAACACCATCAGGTCCTGCATATCGAGCTTTCTAAGCAAGTTGCTGTTTAGCATTCGTTCCGTCCGTGAGTCTGTTGCGCGACCGCAGCGCAAACAAGACAAAATGTTAACGGAACGCTCGTACCAATAGAAAGGTCTGTCGGACCTTTCTATGTTCATTGTGGGACAGATACTGTTTGGAACACGACGCCCTAGCGGATATGCCGTGCATAGTGGCGTGGGTCGAAGCGCAGGACGATCAGTAACATCACCACCACCACGGCGGTGAGCGACCACCAGGCCCACTCGAAACTGCCCAGTTGGTCGCGGATCATCCCGGCAATCAGCGGCGATACGCCAGCAATCAGGTAGCCGATGCCCTGCACGAATGCCGTCAGGCCACCGGCGCGGCGTGGGTTGTCCAGATGGTCGAGCGACAGGATCAGGCTCATGGGGAACAGCCCGCCAATGCCCAGGCCCAGCAGGCACGGCCACAGTAATGTGAGGTGCTGCGGCGAGAGGATCAGGCCACAGAAGCCCGCGATGATCAGCACCAGCAACACGGCAACCACGCCGCGCTTGTCCTGCCGCCGGTTGGCGATGGCCGGGGTGATCAGCCCGGACACCACTTCCATGGCCGTGAGGAAGCCCAGTAGCAGCCCGGCGTTTTGTTCGCTCCAGCCCTGCTCGACGTAGTACGGCGCCAGCCATGCCAGTACGCAGGTGTAGGAAGCGGTACCGAGGCCGAAGAAAATCGCCAGCAACCACGCACGGCGATTACCGAAAAATGACTCCTGGGGGCCGGCGCCGGCTGGGGGCAGGGGTGGCAACGCCGCGCGCTGGGCGTACCAGAACAGCAGCGCCAATACCGCAAGCACCGCCCAGATTGCCAGGCCGATGCGCCAACTGCCGGTTTGCACCTGGATGAACGGCGAGAACGATGCCGCTAATGCTGCGCCACCCATGATCGCGGTGACGTACAGGCCCATGAACAGCGAAACATTGTCACGAAAGTGCGACTTGATCAGCGCGGGCATCAACGCCTGGATCAACGCAATGCCCACGCCGGCGGCAATGGCGCTGAGGATCAATTCGGCCGCAGAGTCGAGAAACAGCCGCGACAGCGTGGCCAGGCCAATCACCACCAGCGACAGCACGATACTGCGATGCTCTCCCAACCGTTTGCCCAGGCCAATGCCAAAGAACATCGCCAAGCCCATCGCCATCACTGGCAGCATGGTCAACAACGAGGCGGTGCTGAAACTCAGGGGTACATCGGCGCGGATCGACGATAACAAAGGCCCGACCGCCGCCATGGACGGGCGCAGGTTCAGGGCCACCAGCACAACGCTGAGCATCAGCCAGAGGGCGGTGGTGGGTTTAGCGTGGACGTTTTCCATGGGCGGGCCTTGAGCGGACAAGGTCGCTATTAGGCGGCCACCCAGGGCGGGGGGCAAATGAGAAAGTCGCAGGGGCTATTGAAAAAACAGGCGCCGCTTTGTCGATTGCACACCTGACCTGTGGCAATCAGATATTGCGCAGAGACTGGTTGTGGGGCTGCTGCGCAGCCCCGCGCGGGCATGAGTATCTACACAACTCTCTGATACTTCTGGGCTCTGGGTTTTGGGCTGATGTAGGGGGCATATCCATTGCTGCGGTAACGGCGGCCATGGGTTCCGCCCTTACGGCGGCTCACTTTTGAACAGCGCAAAAGTAAGCAAAACGCTCTTGCCCCACCACTCGGTGCCTCGCCTAGGCTCGGCATGCCCGCAGTCAGGCATTGCTCCGTGGGCCCGCCGCGATCGGCCATCCATGGCCGTGTCGCGGCTACCCCGGCATCCTGCCGGGGTGCCCACTGCGCAATACCTGCCTGCGGCCATCGTGGTTTAACGGGGCGCCCAAGATCAAAAGCCAGATCAAAAGCAGAGCAACAGCAACAACAAAGCCAGAGCGCGCAGCTGCATTCCCCTGTGGGAGCTGGCTTGCCTGCGATAGCGGTGTATCAGCCGATAAATATATTGACTGATCGACCGCTATCGCAGGCAAGCCAGCTCCCACAGGTATACGCGTAAGCCTCACCGATCAGGTCGGCTGTCAGGGCGGAACCCATAGCCGCCGTTACCGCAGCAACGGATATGTACACAACCCAAAGAACCATCAAAGAGTTGTGTAGATACTCATGCCGCGCGGGGCAAGCCCGCTCGCTACAGGGTGTGTGCTTAGTAGCCTACGGTGAAACGCTGGCGCGAATGTTTCGGTGTTTCCACTTCATCGATCAACGCAATGGCGAAGTCGGCAAAGCTGATCCAACTGCGGCCTTCGCTGCTCACCAGCAGGTCGTCCTGGCCCAGGCGGAACGTGCCGGTGCGCTCAGTCTCGACAAACTCTGCCGAGGGCGAAAGAAAGGTCCAGTCCAACGTCTTTTCCTGGCGCAAGGTGTCGAGGAACATCGCACCCGCACTGGCCTCGGCCTTGTATTCGGCAGGGAACCCTTCGCTGTCGATGACCCGCCCGCCGCCGGGCAACAGCAGCGAACCCGCACCGCCCACTACCAGCAAACGCTTTACGCCGGCCTGTTTGACCGGGCCGATCACTGCGGCAGCGGGCAGGGTGGCGAAGTGCGCGGCGCTGATCACCACGTCGTTGCCGCTGATGGCCTGTTGCAGAGCTGCCGCGTCCAGGGCGTCGACCTGTTTGACGGTCAGGCCGGGACGCGCTGCGATAGCGCCAGTGTTACGGGCAATGGCAGTGACCGTGTGGCCGCGACGCAGGGCTTCTTCCAGCAGTTGGCTACCGGCACGGCCGGTGGCACCAATGATTGCAATCTTGCTCATGACGTTCTCCAGGGTGGGTAAGGGTTGGATCAATTCACCACTTCATTTCGCCCTTGGCGACTTTGGCGCTCAGTTCCAGGGAGCTTTCATCGGCCAGGTGCGGGTAGCGTTTTTTCATCGCCGCGATCAGTGCGGTGGAGTCCTTGGCCTTGGCGGCCTCTACGTCGAACGCCTTGATGTAGTCGGCAGTGAAGGCGACAGATTTGGCCGAAGGTGTGCCCAGGTAGTGACCGGGTACCACGGTGACCGGTTTGAGTTTTTCGATACGTTGCAGGGTGCCCAGCCAATCGGCGTGGGATTTCGCGCCCTGGGTGTCGGCCATCCACAGGTGGATGTTTTGCGAGACCACCACGCCGCCGACCACGGCCTTGATCGATGGGATCCAGACAAAGCTGCGATCCGGCTGCGGGCCGTCCAGGCCGATCACTTCCAGTGCTTGCCCTTCAAGCGTCAGGCTATGGCCTTCGAGGACTTGGGGAATAATGGTTTTGGCCGGCTTGTCGTCGCCCATTTTCGGACCCCAGTATTCGATCTTTCCGGCAACGGTGGCCTTGATATGGTCGACCACTGGCTGCGGGGCGAGGATCTTGGCCTGGGGGAAGGCGCTGGCCAGGGTGTCGAGGCCGAAGTAGTAGTCTGGGTCGCCATGGCTGATATAGATGGTGGTCAGTTGTTTGCCGCTGGCGCGGATTTTCTGCACCAGTTGTTCGGCCTGGCCTTTGCCAAACTGCGCGTCCACCAGGATCGCGTCTTTCTCGCCGCTGACCAGCACCGAACTGACAGGGAAGATCGCCGATTCGCCCGGGTTGTAGACATCGAGGGTGAGGTCGGCGGCGACGGCGTGGGCGGCAAAGCCGAGAACGGTAGTGGCCAATACAAAGCGCTTGAGGGTGGTGAGCATGTTCAGGTCCAGGTCAGGGGTGCCTTGGCAGGCGATGGACAGAGCTTAGTTGCACTGAACGCAGCAAAAAATGCGATGCTGGAACATAGTTTGTTTCTGAAATCGGGCAAATCATGGATCGTCTTCAAGCAATGCGGGTGTTTGTCACCGTGGTCGACCTGGGCAGCCAATCTGCCGCCGCCGATCATCTGGACCTGTCGCGCCCTGTGGTGTCGCGTTATCTGGCGGAGTTGGAGGACTGGGTCGGCGCACGCTTGATGCACCGCACCACCCGCAAGCTCAGCCTGACCGCCGCCGGCAGCGAAACCCTGCCACGATGCCGGCAGATGCTGGAATTGTCCTGCGACATGCAGGCCGCCGTCAGCGAACCGGACGACGCCCCCCGTGGCCTGGTGCGCCTGAGTGTCAGCACCTCGTTTGGCCAGGCGCAGTTGGCCGAGGCGATGGCCGATTACGTCAAGCGTTACCCGTTGGTCAGCATTGACCTGCAGATGCTCGATCGCACGGTGAACCTGGTGGATGAGCGCATTGACCTGGCGATCCGCACCAGCAATGACCTGGACCCCAACCTGATCGCCCGTCAACTGACGGTATGCCGCTCGGTGATCTGCGCTTCGCCGGCGTATCTGCAGGAACACCCGCAACCCCAGCGGGTAGAGGAGCTGGCGGGGCATAACTGTCTGACCCATTCTTACTTCGGCAAAAGCCTGTGGCATTTCGAGGAGGATGGCGAACCGGTATCGGTGCCGGTGCACGGCAATATCAGCGCCAATGAGGCCAGCACCTTGCTACGGCTGACCCTGGCCGGAGCGGGGGTGGCGATGTTGCCGACCTATCAGGCCGGCGATTACATCCGCAGCGGGCAACTGATCCGCCTGCTGCCCCATGCCGAGCCCCGGCGGATGAACATGTACGCGGTCTACGCCTCGCGCAAGCACATGCCGCAGGCCTTGCGCAGCCTTCTGGATTTCCTGGTATTGCGCTTCCCGCCCGAGCCGCAATGGGATGCGGGGCTGTAGGGCCGATAAGGCGCCTGAATACCCGTCAATACTGGCAACTCGCCCTGGCTGACCTATGCTTAAGACAGCACCTTCTTGATCTGTCCGGAGGTCACCGCCATGACGATCAAAACCAGAAAGTACCTGATGATCTTTGCCCTGTGCGCCTTCGCCACAGCCCTGTACGGCACCGCCGCCTACCGCGCCGAACAGGCCCGCCAGCAACCGGGCATGGCCGCGAGTTGCAACCATGGGCAATGCACCTACTCAGCGACGTTGAGCGCTCTGCGCTGACACACCATCGTTAGGCGCCGCGTTCAGCTGTTCGCGAAATGCCTTGGGTGAAAACCCCACGCGTCGTCGGAACAGGCGTGAAAAGTTGGTCGGATCTGAAAACCCCAAAACCTCAGACATTTCGTTGATGGTCATGCTGGTGTAGGTCAGCAGGCGCTTGGCCTCCAACAACTGACGGTCATGCATGATCTGCAAGGCCGGCTGCCCGCCCAATTCGCGGCAGGTGCCGTTGAGGTGCGACACAGAGATCCCCAGCTTGTGCGCCAGGTCTTCGATTTTCGGGTGTTCGCGGTAGTGCTGCTCCACCAACTGGGTGAAACGCCGGAAGTATTCACGGCCCCGTGGGGCCCGTGGATGGCGGCGCTGGATGGCCTGGCGGCTGATCCACACCAGCAGCACGCTGACCAGGGCGTGCATCATCATGTCCCGGGCCGGGAAGTCGTCGCTGTATTCGTTCTGCAACCGCGTAAACAGGCTATTGAGATAGTCACTGTCCTGGCCCGCCGGGTAGCTGCCCAGGGCGCTCAAGCCGTCCACCGCCGAACCCAATTGGCCTTGCAGGTGCGCCACCAGTGGCGCGGCCAGTGTCACCACAAATCCTTCGACATCCTCGGAAAACCGGAACCCATGCACACACAGTGGCGGCAGCACCTGCAGGGTCGACTGCGTCAGCGTCGTGCGCTGGCCCTCGATCTCCAGTTGCGCCTGGCCCTTGTACACGTAGAGCAATTGGCACAGGTCCGCATGCCGGTGGGGTTGGATTTCCCACTGGTACTCACGGCTGCGCCGGGAGATGGTTTCACAGTGCAGCAAGTCTGGCGTCGGCCACTGTTGGCTTTCCCCGTAGAGTTTGAACACTGGAATCGCGGGGCTGGCATTTTTGGTCATGTTTTTATCCGATACTCAGGACAGTGGTTCGGTAATCGCCCCGATTGGCGAAAAGCGCAGGCTTTGGCTCAGTTTTCACCTTCTTGTGGCGGTCACTCAAGGGAAAAATGCCAGTACCAAAACCACTGACAACGCTTTCACCGGTTACGTTCGGGGGAAGCAGGCGGGTGATAAAAATAATGAAAACGCTAAAAACCCAAATCGCCATCATCGGCGCCGGTCCTTCGGGGCTGCTGCTCGGCCAGTTGCTGCACAACGCCGGGATTGAAACCCTGATTCTTGAGCGGCAGACCCCGGACTATGTACTGGGGCGGATTCGCGCCGGGGTGCTGGAGCAGGGCATGGTCGAGCTGTTGCGCCAGGCGGGCGTCGGCCAGCGGATGGACGCCGAGGGCCTGGTGCATGAAGGCTTCGAGCTGGCTCTGAATGGGCGTTTGCAACACATCGACCTGAAATCCCTGACCGGCGGCAAGACCGTGATGATCTACGGCCAGACCGAAGTCACCCGCGACCTGATGGCCGCCCGCGAGCAGGCCGGCGCCATCACTTTCTATGAAGCACGCAACGTACAACCCCACGACCTCAAGGGTGAGCGGCCCTGGCTGACCTTCGAGCATCAAGGCCAGCAGGTACGCGTGGACTGTGACTACATCGCCGGTTGCGATGGCTTCCACGGCGTGGCGCGTCAGTCGATCCCCAGTGACGTGCTCAAGACCTTCGAGCGGGTTTACCCCTTCGGCTGGCTGGGCATTCTTGCCGACACCCCGCCGGTCCACGACGAATTGGTATACGCCAAGCACCCGCGCGGCTTTGCCCTGTGCAGCATGCGTTCGCCCAGCCGCAGTCGCTATTACCTGCAAGTGCCGGCCGAGGAGTCGATTGACGGGTGGTCCGACCAGCGCTTCTGGGATGAACTCAAGGCGCGCTTACCCACGGATCTGGCGGCGCAATTGGTCACCGGGCCGTCGATCGAAAAAAGCATCGCCCCGCTGCGCAGTTTCGTGGTGGAGCCCATGCAGTACGGGCGCCTGTTCCTGCTGGGAGACGCCGCCCACATCGTGCCGCCCACCGGGGCCAAGGGCCTGAACCTGGCGGCCAGTGATGTCAGCACCCTGTTTACGATCCTGTGCAAGGTGTACCGGGAAGGGCGCGTGGAGCTGCTGGAAAAATACTCACAGATCTGCCTGCGCCGTATCTGGAAGGCCGAGCGGTTTTCGTGGTGGATGACCTCGATGCTGCACCAGTTTCCCGAGGCGGATGGCTTCAGCCAACGCATCGCCCAGAGTGAGCTGGAGTACTTTGTCGAGTCTGAGGCCGGGCGTAAAACCATTGCAGAAAATTACGTAGGACTTCCCTACGAAGCTATCCAATAGCTGGCTATCGAGTAACATGACGGGCATTGCCGCGGGCCTCTTTTTCCGTGGCCTTGCCTGCAGGTTCTGCCGTGACTCAACCCACACCTTCCGTACGCAGTGTCCTCGCCGCGCTGATGTTGGCGATTTTCCTCGGCGCCCTGGACCAGACCATCGTGGCGGTGTCGATGCCGGCCATTTCCGCCCAGTTCAACGACGTCAACCTGCTGGCCTGGGTCATCTCCGGCTACATGGTGGCGATGACGGTGGCGGTGCCGATCTACGGCAAGCTCGGCGACCTGTACGGGCGCCGGCCCATGATGCTGATCGGCATGGGCCTGTTCACCGTCGCCTCGCTGTTTTGTGGCATGGCGCAAAGCATGGAACAACTGGTGCTGGCGCGTATCCTCCAGGGCATTGGCGCGGGCGGGATGATTTCCGTGAGCCAGGCGATCATCGGCGACATCATCCCACCCCGCGAGCGCGGGCGTTACCAGGGTTACTTCAGCAGCATGTACGCCGTCGCCAGCGTGGCCGGGCCGGTGCTGGGCGGCTATATGACCGAGTACCTGTCGTGGCGCTGGGTGTTTTTGATCAACCTGCCATTGGGCGCGGGCGCCTGGTGGGTGGCCCATCGCACCCTGGTGGGGCTGCCGGTGCCACAGCGCAAGCCGATCATCGATTACCTTGGCACGCTGCTGATGATCGTTGGCCTGACGGCGCTGTTGCTGGGCATCACCGAAATCGGCCAGGGCCATCATTGGCGCGATGATCAAGTGCTGGGCCTCCTGGCATGTGCCCTGGTGGCGTTGACGCTGTTTGTCTGGCACGAGCGCCGGGCGCGGGAGCCGTTGTTGCCCATGCACCTGTTCGCCAACCGCAGCGCGGTGCTGTGCTGGTGTACGATTTTCTTCACCAGTTTCCAGGCCATCTCGCTGATCGTACTGATGCCCCTGCGCTACCAGAGCGTCACGGGCGCCGGCGCCGACAGCGCCGCCCTGCACCTGCTGCCGCTGGCGATGGGCTTGCCCATGGGCGCGTTCTTCGCCGGGCGCATGACCTCGGTGACGGGGCGCTACAAACCCATGATCCTGGCCGGGGCAGTGCTCACGCCGATTGCGATCCTCGGCATGGCCTTCAGCGCACCCCAGTCCCTGGTCTTGAGCAGCCTGTTCATGGTGCTCAGTGGCATTGCCTCAGGCATGCAGTTCCCGACGTCCCTGGTGGGCACGCAAAACTCGGTGGCCCAACACGACATTGGCGTCGCCACCAGCACCACCAACCTGTTCCGCTCCCTGGGTGGCGCGGTTGGCGTGGCGTGCATGTCGGCCTTGCTGCTGGCGTTGTTGCAGGATTCGAGTATTGCCCATCTGGCCAGTGGCTCGATGATGGCTGAAGGCAGTTCCGGCAACGTCCTGCTCGATGGCCTCAATGCCGCGCCCGGCCCGGCGCAGAATGCCTTGCGTGGGGAGTTGCTGAGTACGTTCCGGCATTTATTGATGATCAGTGCGGCGGTGTCGCTGCTGGGGCTGGCGGCGGCGATTGCCATGCCCAACCATCTGTTGCGTGGGCGTGAGGACAAGGCGCGATAAACGCTTCGACCCAGGACGCTCAATCAAGCGCGAACCCCGCCCGTGGCGAGGGGGCTCGTCCCCCGTTGGGCTGCGCAGCAGCCCCAACCCAATAGGCCTCACCGAGTTTTATCTGACACACCGGGGTGACATATTTTGGGGCTGCTGCGCAGCCCAACGGGGGATTCTTTAGCGCGGGCGCTTTATGGGCTGTAGTAACCCACCGCCACCAGAAAATGCCCACTTTTACGCAGGTAGGCATGCTTGTCTTCCACCTTGCCGGTCACCGGGTTTTTCCAGCGGTACTCATATTCGCCCTGACCCTGCTCCTTCATCAGTGCCAGGATCGGCTCACCCACGGGCTTGCCGTCCGGGTCCTTGACCTTGGCAAAGTCGGTGTTGATCAGGCGCAGGTTGGTGCCATGGGCCACGTAGCGCCCGGTATCCAGGTCGACCACGAACACATACAGGTCGTCCTGCAGGAAGCCACCTTGCAGCGCGTTGATTGCCTTCAGGGTGCCCGCTTCGTTTTTCTCCAGGTCCTTGACCGCCTTGTCCCGCAGGGCCTTGGCCTGTTCGGGCGTGGCGCGGGGCAGGTAATAGCCGACGGCGAGGATGCGCTGGCCGATGCGCTGGTAGAACACACGCTTGCGTTCAACCTTGCCATCGTTCCAGTTCTGCCAGCGGTATTCGGCCTGCTGGATGCCATTGCCTTCCGGGATTTTCAACGCCTCCGTGAAGGACTCGCGCAGGTCCGGGCCGAGCACTTTGGACACGTCGCGCCCGATCAACGCCGATGACGGGCCGCCACTGGCCAGCAGCACGCCCTTGGTATCGACCACGAACACATAACGGTCCTTGTCGACAAACTCGCCCTGGCGGCTGAAGGCGGCGAAGGCCTTGTCACCGTTGTCGTGGTAGTAGGCCAGAGCCTTCTCCAGCAGCGCCTTGGCGGCCTGGGCGTCCTGTTCCTGGGCGGTAGCGGCGTGGGCCTGGCTGGCACACAACAGCAACAGCAGCCAGGTGGCGCGGAGCATTCCCTTCATTGACCCGTCCCTCGTTCTTGTGAATGTCCCAACAGCGTAGACGGCTGTGAGCTATGCATGAATATTCAGCAAACGATGTAAGTTACTTCTGAATGTTTAGTGAGGTCGCATCCAAACTCCATCAAGGGTGAATTTAACGACTTATTGCACCGTGTGACGCTGGTGCTCATCTCTTCACTGTGATCACTGCATGGACGGCTCCCCCGACGCTCACCCCGAGGCCTCGCCTGGCGCCATCGCGCCCTGCTGCCCGGTATGTCGGTTGGGTGCTGATGCACTGCCCTCTGAACTGGCCTTTTGGGCGCTGTGGCACTGCCGCCACGCCCGCCCGCCAGACACCACGCCCTTACGCTGATTGCCCCCATCCAGGGCGTGCCGTCGTGCGCGCCTGCCTGACGCAAACGTAAGAGAGCTGCCATGAGTACCGTCTTTGCCAACCTGCACGAAGCCCAGTCCTTTCTTGACCACAACCCCGATATCGAGATGTTCGAACTGTTCATCCTCGACAGCAACGGCGTGCCCCGGGGCAAGTTGCTGCACCGTGATGAACTGCTGGCGGTCTATGCAAGCGGTCGGCCGCTGCCCAGCACCATCCTGGGCCTGACCCTCAATGGCGATGACGTAGAAAACTCCGGCCTGGTGTGGGAGGTGGGCGATATCGATTGCCGTGCCTACCCGATCAGCGGCAGTTTGCAACGCATGCCGTGGCGCTTGATTCCCACGGCTGCGGTACAAGTCAGCATGCACCCCGAGGAAGGCCTGCCGGCGACGGTTGCCGATCCCCGGCACTTGCTGGCCAAGGTCATCGACGGGCTCAAGGCCGACGGTTATTACCCGGTGATGGCGGCGGAACTGGAGTTCTACCTGCTCGACCAGAAACCCGACAGCAATGGCCGCCCGCAACCGGCGCGGGATGTGGATGGCGCTCGCCCGCGCTCGACCCAGGTCTATGGCCTGCGCGAACTGGAGCAGATCGAGCCGTTTCTGGCCGACCTGTACAGCGCCTGCAAACTGCAAGGCATCCCCGCGCGCACGGCAATTTCCGAATACGCCCCAGGCCAGGTGGAGATCACCCTCGAGCATCGCAGCGATGCGTTGCAGGCGATGGACGAGGCGGTGCGTTACAAACGCCTGGTCAAGGGCGTGGCCCACAAACACGGGATGACTGCCTGTTTCATGGCCAAGCCGTTCGACGACCTGGCCGGCACAGGCATGCACATGCATGTCAGCCTGGCGGATGCCGACGGCAACAACCTGTTTGCCAGCGAGGCGCCCGACGGCACGCCATTGTTGCGCCAGGCGGTCGGCGGGATGCTCAGTACCTTGCTCGATTGCTTGCTGCTGTTTTGTCCCAACGCCAACTCCTACCGCCGCTTCCAGAGCAACAGCTACGCGCCGCTGGCCGCCACCTGGGGCGTCGACAACCGCACGGTGAGCCTGCGTGTGCCGGGCGGGCCGGCGTATTCGCGGCATATCGAACACCGCATCTGCGGCGCCGATGCCAACCCTTACCTGGCCGCGGCGGCCATTCTCGCGGGGATTCACCGAGGCATTCGCGAGCAGCGCGATCCGGGCGCGCCGGTGACCGGCAACGGTTATGCCCAGGCCAAGGAGTTGCTGCCTACCGATTGGCTGACCACCTTGCGCGCATTGGAAGCTTCGGCCTGGGCGCGTGAGGCGTTCGGCCAGGAGTTCCTCGGTGTGTACCTGGCGGTCAAGCGGGCCGAGTACCGGCAGTTCATGGGCGAAGTGGGTGAGCAGGACTGGCGTTGGTACCTGCACCAGGCGTGACGGTGAACCTTTCGACCTTTTTTTCACGCAGGGGTGGTTAAGCTCAAGTTCCAGTGTCCGTAGAGACCGGTTCATCTACATGAGTCCCGTGATGTCGCCACCCCCCCTATCGTCTATCGAGGCTGAATTCGCCGCGCGCTGTGACCGTGACCACGCTCGGGTCTGTGGTGACACGCGACCGCCTGGTTTGCTGCGGCGCTTGTGGTTATGGCGCGATGAGCGCCTGGTGCGCCAGGCCCTGAAGGTGGCGGGGGAGCCCGGCCTGGTGCTGGACCTGGCCTGCGGGGCGGGGCGTTTCTGGCCGGTGCTGGCTGAACACAGCAACCGCGTGATCCTGGCCTCGGACGCCTCCCAAGTCATGCTCGATCATGCACAGAGCCACCATGGCGCGGCATTTCTGCGGCGGATCAAGACGTTTCAGGGCTCGGCCTTTTCCATCGGCCTGTCGGCCAACGCGGTGGACTGCATTTTTTGCCTGGAATTGTTTCGCCACGTCCCCACGGCTGACGCGCGGCTGGCGTTGTTGCGCGAATTTCACCGGGTCAGCCGCGACACGGTGATTGTCTCGGTAGACAGCGACAGCCGCCATAGTCAACGCCACCCGGCAGGCGCGGGGCAACCTTTGCTGGCCCATCGCAGCGAGGTGGAAGCGGAGTTCCGCCAGGCGGGCTTCACGGTGCTGAACCAGCAGGAGTTCATGCCCGGCTCGGCCTTGTGGCGGGTTTATGTGCTGCGTAAAAGAGGATAAGCCGTACACGTCGGACTATTCTTCGTCTCCTGTCAGAGTTTTCATGATGGCTGGCACACTGCGGGTGCTCGAAAGACCCTCAGGCGATATATACTGCGCGCCATTCTTCAAGGGAGAGCCGTGTGGCCATCGATATTCACTGGATCTGCGACAACGATAGCCTCGGCCAGCATTGCGCCGAATGGCAGCAGTTGCCATTCGTCGCCCTCGACACCGAATTCATGCGGGTCGACACCTTCTATCCCATCGCCGGGTTGATCCAGATCGGGGATGGTGTACGCGCTTATCTGATCGATCCCCTGACCATCGATAACTGGCAGCCCTTGGCCGCGCTGCTGGAAAATCCAGCGGTGATCAAGGTGGTGCACGCCTGCAGCGAAGACCTGGAAGTATTGCTGCGCCTGACCGGCAGCCTGCCGGTGCCATTGTTCGACACGCAATTGGCGGCGGCCTACCTGAACCTCGGCTTCTCCATGGGCTACTCGCGCCTGGTGCAAGCGGTGCTGGATATCGAGTTGCCCAAGGGCGAGACGCGTTCGGACTGGCTGCAGCGGCCACTGTCCGAGACCCAGGTCAGTTACGCCGCCGAAGACGCGGTGCATCTGGCGCAGGTCTATACGCTCCTGCGTCCGCGGTTGTCCGACGATAAGTACGCCTGGGTCCTGGAAGATGGCGCCGAACTGGTGGCCAACCTGCGCCGGGAAATCGACCCCTACGAGGTCTACCGCGACGCCAAGCTGGCTTGGAAACTGTCCCGGGCCCAGCTCGCCGTGTTGCGCGAACTGTGCGCCTGGCGCGAGCAGCAGGCCCGTGCCCGCGACCTGCCACGCAACCGCATCATCCGCGAACACTCACTATGGCCCCTGGCCAAGTCGCAGCCGGATAACCTCGCTGCCCTGGGCAAAATCGAAGACATGCACCCGCGCACCGTGCGCCAGGACGGCGAGTTCCTGCTGGGCCTGATCAAGCGTGCCGCCAGTGTGCCGATGGACCAATGGCCACCGGCCGTGCCCGAGCCGTTGCCGGTGGATGCCGCGGTGCTGATCAAGCAACTGCGCGCCCTGGGCCAGACCTTCGCCGAACGCCTGGACATGGCCCCGGAACTGATGCTGCGCAAGAAAACCCTTGAGGCGCTGGTCAAGAGCGGCTACCCCGATGGGCCTTACCAATTGCCTGACTCGCTGCGTGGCTGGCGCCGCGAGTTGATGGGCCAGGCGCTGCTGGACAGCCTGGCCACTGCCGGAGAACAGCCTTGAAACATATTTGCTCCATCTACCGCAGCCCGAAACGCGCCGGCATGTACCTCTACGTGCTCAAGAGCGATGCCCTCGAGCGCGTGCCCGAAGGCCTGCTGACGGTGTTCGGCAAGCCGGTACACGCGTTCAACCTGGTACTGACGCCGGAACGCAAGTTGCAGCAGGAGGATATCGTGGCGGTCCTGGCCAACCTCGAAAAGCAGGGCTACCACCTGCAGATGCCGCCGCCGGATGACGAGTACATCGAACACCTGCCCGAAGAGTTGCTGCGCCGTAACGACCCGATGTGATCGACCAGTGTCCCGTTCGGGACACGTTTGAATCGAATGACCTGGCGAGCCCCGAGCCCTGCAGTCAGTTTGCTGGCGGTGGCCGCCTGCACTGTTTTTGAAAGGTTTGAACCATGCGCGTTCTGATAGCAGAACAGGACCACCCGCTGTACGCCCGATTGCTGCGCGAAGCGGCGCCGGATATTGAAGTCCTGACCAGTGGCGACTCGGCCCAATTGTCGAGCCTGGCTGCCGATTGCCCGGTGTGGCTGGGCCAGCCGGACCTGCTGGCAACCCTGCTGCGCCAGGGCCATCACCCGCAGTGGCTGCAATCGACCTGGGCCGGCATCACACCGCTGCTGGCCGATGGCCTGCCACGGGATTATCGGCTGACCCGTGCCGTCGGCATTTTTGGCCAGGTGATGGCCGAGTACGTGCTCACCTATATGCTCGGTCACGAGCGTGAAGTGCTGGCGCGCCTGGTGAGCCAGGTCGAGCGCAAGTGGGACAACCGCATGGGCCAGAGCCTGGCGGGGCGCAAGGTGCTGATCGTCGGCACCGGCGATATCGGCCAGAGCGTGGCGCAGTTCCTGCTGCCCTTTGGCGTGGAGTTGTACGGCATCGCCAGCGAAGCCCGGGAGCAGGCACCGTTTATCGAGGTGGTCGGGCCGGATCAACTGGGCCGCCTGGTGGGCGAGGTGGACTATGTGGTCAACCTGCTGCCCAACACGCCCAACACCCACGACCTGTACGACGCAGCGCTGTTCAAGCAGTTCAAGCCGACCGGGTTGTTTATCAACGTCGGGCGTGGCGTGGCGGTGGTGGACGCCGACCTGGTCGAGGCGTTGAAGGAAGGTCACCTGGCCGGTGCGGTGATCGACGTTTGCCGCCAGGAGCCACTGCCCCAGCGCCATCCGTTCTGGACCGCCTGGGGGTTGCTGCTGACGGGCCACAGCTCCGCGCCGACCTGCCCGCGCAGGATGGTGGCGCTGTTTGTGGAAAACCTGCGGGCGTACCAGGCCAAGGATTCGCTGCGGGGCGAGGTGAGTTTCGAGCGGGGATATTGAAAAACCCCACACAGTGCGTGGCACCCATCTGATTTTATCGCTGGCGGCAAAAGTGGGAGGCTCTCTGACCTTAAGAAGGGAGGCCTCTCCATGCTCGTTTTGCGCGCTGTTCCCCCGCCACTATCCCCGCTTCTCATGCCTGCGGCTGATCGCGCCGTTGACGCTTCCCGCCCGCTGCAGCCGCAACCTGATCCGACCACTGTTGATGCAGGCGCCCAGGTCATCCCGGCCCGAACCAAGCAGCCGGCGGGTTTGCGGGCCGCGCTGGCAGACCAGGCAAACCTCAAGCTCCTGGCGCGCAAGCTCCACGAGGTCGCCACCCGATTGGGCGTAGACGCTGCGCCTCAAGCAGTGCTGGCGGCGCTGGAGAGTACGCCGATGGGCATCGACCCTGAGTCGTCCCATGCGCTGGAGACCGGTCGCAGCATCACCTTGGCAGCCTTTATCAAGCATCTGGGTTTATTCCTGCCCTCCAGTCATTTTCATCTCACCAGCCTGGCCCAGGCGCTGGATGAAAAAGCCCTGGAGCACCCTCTTGGCGATTTTGGTGGTGGGTTGTCCTGGCCGGTGCCCTTGAGCCCAACCGAGCAGCGCAAACTTGGCGTGTTGACCCAGAGTTATCTGGGTGAGCAGCCACAAGGCAGGCAAGGCAAGGGGGTGTTGGGTTTCCTGCACGCTTGCCAGCCAGTCGCCGCGCCTGTGCTGGGCAACCCCGCCAAGGCTCTGGAGTCGCTGGTCAGTTCCAGCGAGGGGCAGCGGCTGGGGAAGTACCTGCAGGAACAAATGGGCGGGATAGCCACTGACTGCAGTGCCGGCGACTATTTGCTGGCAGCCATTGCTGTACAGATGGATCCCGAGTCCATCGGCGCTCCCCAGCGCAACAAGGTGGCGGGTTTCGACCTGGCCAGCGAGAAGCACTGGGGCCAACCCGCTTCAACGGTGGTAGCGGGGTTGAGCGAGCACCTGAGCGCTGGAGGCAAGACCAGCCCGGAAATGGCCGGGGTGGGCGCCTATCTGTTGCTGGCCAAAGCGGCTCCCGAATTTCTTATCAAAGACATCCCCGCCAGCGTGACCTATGGCAGTTCGGCCTGGGCCAGCCTGGCGATTGCGGCGGCGACCATCGAGGCCCAGTCGCCGGGCAAAGTACCGAACATGACCTTTGTGCAGGTCATGCAGCAGGCCGAGCGCGCAAGGCTGGCTGATCCGGATATCACCCAGCGTGCACAGCAGGCTGCGCTGGTGGACTGGGGGGTGGTCAATGGCCTGCTGGTGCGCAAGGCGGACGAACGCTACACCGACCAAGAACTGGACACCCTCCAGAACACCTTCAATACCCGCCAGCAGCAAATGATCAGTGCCAGCCGGTCATTGGACCAGGCCCTCCCTGGTCGAAAGGCACTGGCGCTGGCCGAACTCAAGCAACGGTTTGGCGATCTCGGTGGGCTTTTTGAAGAAAGGTTGATCAGCACCACAAGCTACCCGCGAGGAGCGCCGGGAACGCCGGCCACCCGATTGGTCGGCCTCCATTCGTTGCTGGATATCGCCATGATGGACCTGCCTTCTCCAGCCTTGTTCTATTCGGCGGACAGCCGCATCCCCCTGGCCGAGTTGAATGCCAACTACCGGTTTGGCACAACCGAGTCGTTCAACCAGCAGTTCAATGATGTCATCCAGAGTAAAAAGGCGGCGGTCACCACAGCCGTCAAACACTTGATCGCGCAGCTTCCCCTGGAGGACCGAAAGAACTTTGAATATGGAAAGATCGCCTTCTATCAACGTTCATCCCATACGCTCGGGCTGGGGTTCTCCGATAAAACCCATCATCCCAAGGGGGTGGAGCTGCTGGTAAAAACCGAACGCGAGGGAAAGACGGCGGCGTACGAAATAAACTTTGCCCAAGGCACTATTCGATCAACTGAGCCCTGGCAAGCCGAGGAGCGTCGTTCCAGAAATGCCAACCTGGTCTGCGAGACCAAGGCGTTCACACCTGCCGCCAACCAAGCCCAGCAACAAGAACAAACAACACCCGTGGGTAACCCGCTACTTGATAGTTTTGCGACGGCACGCACTCAATACATTGCGCAGGCATTTGTCGAACACCTTGATCTTGATGATCCCGCGATAAAGGAATACGCGGGAGGGCACACCACGCTGGACGCACAGCGGGGCAGGGCCAAGGTTGTTGAAACGTTTTTATTGAACCTGGTTCCGCTGCGTTCGGCGATTGTCAATTTCCAGCAGGGCAACTATGGCGAGGGCGCCTTTGACCTGGCGCTGGATATCTTTGGCTTCCTGACTGCCGGCGCGGGCGTCGCCGGAAAGCTTGGCAAGTTAGGCAGCGCAGCCATATCCGGGACGGCCAAGGCCTTGCAGGGAGCGAAGATCATTGGTGCGGCCACGATTGGCGCCTTGAACCCGCTGGGCGGGTTGGGCGATTTGAGCGTCGGCGGTGCCAGGCTGGTCGGCAAAGGGCTCGCCAAAGGTGTCGGCGGGGTCAATAGGCTCAGGGGCACTTCCGGCAGCTATGACCTGTTGAAGGCTGTCAGCAACGACTATGGCGCAGCGGCTACCGGCAGGTTCAAGGTGGCAGGGCGCAGTGTCGAAGCAGGGGCCGTCCTGCATAACGGCAAATGGTATGCCTTTGATGCCGACAGGCTACGTGCCTATGGTGGGCCTCTGCAGGACTTTGTGGCCCAAACCAGGGCCGTGGACGGCACGCTTGCCATGGCACGTGTCGCGCCGGGCAGCGAGTTGGGCAACAGGATGCTCGTCGAGTACAGCGTTGCGCCCTCGAAAATAGCCGGGCTGTCGCGCAACAGCCAGGGCGTCTATGTTGCGGCTGACGGTCACTTGTCCCATATCCGCCATACCGACAGTGCCGGTGAGACGGCTGTGTATGAGGTTCGGCAAGTCACCCGTACCGAAGAGGGCGTGGTGCAGGCACGGATCTATCACCGTGGTCGGCAGACGCCGCTATTGGTCCAGCATGTACAAGGTGATCAATGGCAGCGCCTGAATCTGTTGGGCGCTGCTCCGATGCCGGTGGCAGCCGATCTGGGCGCTGTGATCGGGCAAGGTGGCGAGGGCATTATCTACGCGAGCCTTGATGGCAAAAGTGTCTACAAGGATCTGGGGCCTACATCAATCAAGCCATCGGATAAGTACATCAATACGGAAGTGGTCTCGCTGAATAAATATTACGGCGAGGGTTTTGCCAGGGTAATCATCGAGGATGGGCGTAAATATATAAAAATGGGACGGATCGAGGGTGTGGATCTCAGCATGTTCAAGCGCAATGGCCTGCCACCCGAGGCGCGCTCATTGCTGGATGATGTATTGGCGCAAATGGAAGCCAAGGATATCTATCACAATGATCTGCAATTAAATAACTTTATGTACTCTGCCAAAGACCAGAAAGTTTACCCGGTGGATATGGATTCCCAGGGCTTGGAGTTTATGGTGCCGGTGGTCATGGACACATATAACAGGCATAAAGAGGCGCTGCGCGTGGCCTACAGTGGCCTTATCGCTAAACCTTCTTGATGGGGGGGCTGGACACCCCGCCGTTTGTCAGCGGCGGGGGGGGGCAGGCTTAAAGGTTGAAGTCCCCGGCGGCCACCAACTCGCTCAATGGCCGGCGCGGGCTTGGAGCTTCACGGGCTTGGAGGTATTGCGCCAGGGTCGACTTGTCTCCCAGCTTGCCCACGGCAACCGCCGCATGCAGCGCATACCCCTCGGGGATTTTCAGTTCCTTGCGGGTCAGTTCCTGATCGAAACCGGCCATGCCATGGGTGTGCCAGCCGCTGATGCTGGCTTGCAGCGCCAGGTGGCCCCAGGCCGAGCCGGTATCAAAGGTGTGCCACAGGGCAGGGGTTTCTTCGCTGGCGCCCGGCACCGCAAAATCGGTTTTCGAGACCACGATCACCAGCGCCGACGCATGTTGCGCCCAGCCACGGTTGAATTCGTTCAGCAGGCCAAGGAAGCGCTGCCAGTCCGGCGTATCGCGACGGGCATAGAGAAAGCGCCAAGGCTGCGAGTTGTAGGCCGAAGGCGCCCAGCGCGCGGCCTCGAAGAAGCTCAGCAAGGTTTCCTCCGGGATGCTTTCCCCGGTAAACGCACGCGGCGACCAACGTTCGGTGAACTGCGGGTGGATCGGATAATCGGCAACGCGTGCTTCAGTGCTCATAAGCGCATCCTGATGGAAAAAACCGGCCTTCAAAGCTACTGCGCCACCGCGTACCTGACAAGTCTTGCCCTACCGGTAGTCGTAAGCGCTTGGCCCCAGGGGGCTTGGGCACTAGACTGGCGGCCTTTTAACATACCGAAACTGATGTAGAGCCATGGCCGCCAAAGTCGAACCTTTCTGGATACGCAAAACCCTTGAGCACCTCGACCAGGAGGAATGGGAGTCGCTGTGCGACGGCTGTGGCCTGTGCTGCCTGCAAAAGCTCGAAGATGAAGA
This sequence comes from Pseudomonas sp. DTU12.1, assembly GCF_009873475.1. Classification (NCBI taxonomy): domain Bacteria; kingdom Pseudomonadati; phylum Pseudomonadota; class Gammaproteobacteria; order Pseudomonadales; family Pseudomonadaceae; genus Pseudomonas; species Pseudomonas sp. DTU12.1. Next base: position 1,745,523 of record NZ_CP045254.1, read on the forward strand.
CGACAACAGCGTCTACTACACGCGTATCGCCTGCAAACTGCTGGACCTGAAAACCTGCCAGTGCACCGACTACCCTAACCGCCGCGACTCGGTCCCCGATTGCATCCAGCTCACGCCGGGCCAAGCCGATCAGTTCAAATGGCTGCCGCCGACCTGCGGCTATCGCCTGGTGAGTGAGCGCAAGGACCTGCCGCTCTGGCACCACCTGGTCTGCGGTGATCGCGATGCCGTGCACCACGAACGCATTTCCCAGTCCGGACGCATGCTCAGCGAAGGCAGCGTGCCCGAGGATGATTGGGAGGATTACCTGATTTTCCGCGCAGGCTGAAAAGGAGAGCGTATGACGGTCCAAGCCAAGCTGGCGGTGAGCCTGCTGTTGTTGGGGTTGAGCGCGTCGGCGTGGTCGGCGAAAAAGGTCGACCTCGACTATCACGTCAAACTCTTGCCCCAGAGCGATCAGGCCGAAGTCCGTTTAAGCCTGTCCCAGGGCTCGGCGGTGCGCAGCCTGGACTTCGACTTGGGGCGCGACGGTGACTACAGCGATTTCAAGGCCGACGGCCAGTGGCAGGTCAGGCCTGACGCGGGGGCCAGTCGTGGCCTATGGCAGCCGGGCGCCGACAAGGCCAGCCTGACCTACCGCGTGCGCTTGAGCCATGCGCGCAAGGTCGGTATCTACGAGTCACGCATGACCCCCAGTTGGGCGCTGTTTCGCGGCGAGGACCTGGTGCCAGCGGCCCGTCTGGACCAGCAGGATGGCGTGGAACTGGTGTCGCGGCTGACCTTCGAACTGCCGGCGGGGTGGAAAAGCGTCGAGACGCCCTGGCCGCGGATCGGCAAGCACAAATTCCGTATCGACAATGTGTCCCGTCTGTTCGACCGGCCCACTGGCTGGATGCTCGCCGGCAGCCTGGGCAGCCGCCGTGTGCGCCTGGGCGAAACCGAAATCACCGTGGCCTCGCCCAAGGGCCAGGCCATGCGGCGTATGGATGTGCTGACGTTGCTGACGTTCGTCTGGCCTCAGGTGCAAGCGGCGTTTCCCAGGCACCCGGCCAAGCTGCTGGTAGTGGGCGCCAGCGACCCAATGCGCCGTGGCGCGTTTGCCGCACGCGATTCGGTATACCTCAATAGCCGCACGCCGCTGGTCAGCGAGAACGGCAGCAGCCCGCTGATTCGCGAAGTGGTGCAAGCCATCGGACGGTTCAACGACCACCAGGGCAGTGACTGGATCAGTGAGGGGCTTTCGGAGTACTACGCCATCGAGCTGCTGCGGCGCGCGGGTGGTATCAGCGATGAGCGTTATGTGGCGATCCAGGCGCGCCTGAGCAAGGATGGCAAGGGCGTGACGACCTTGCGTGGCGAGCACGTCAGCGGTGCCACGGTGGCGCGGGCGGTGGTGGTTTTGCAAGAACTGGATCGCGAAATTCGCCTGAAAACCCACAACAAGCGCTCACTGGATGACCTGACCCAAGCGCTGATGCGCCTGGACAGTATCAGCACCAAGGAGTTTGTGCAGTTGGCTGAAAGCGTGATCGGCGAATCGTCCGTGGTGCTCGACAGCAAGCTGCTGCACTGACCGGGCCCGTGTAGGAGCAGGCTTGCCAGCGATGCAAGCGGCTCGGTCCATCAGGTGTACCGAGGTGACGCTATCGCTGGGCAGCTCCTACATTTTGATTGGTGTCAGCCGGTGGTTTTTTCGGCAGCCACTTCAGCCCGGGTCTTGAGGTTCTTCAATTCCTCGCCGGCCCGCTCGATCTTGGTCCGCACACTATTGATATCCTGACGGCTTTTTTCCAGCAGCGACTTGGCCGAGCTATGGCCGCTGATCCCGCGCGCCAATGCCACGCCGCCAATCGCCACCTGGATCAGGCCGAAAAAACCGCCCCGGCGAATGCCCTTGCCCATCATCACCACGCCACCGGCCAGGGAGCCAATGCGCTCCCAGCCCTGGACGTTCTGGGTCGGCTGGGTCTGGAACGGCGTCGATTCAATCACAGGTTTGAGGGTTCTGCTGTCGCTCATGGTCTGTCTCCAACAAAGGGCCATTGATATGCAACTGACTGTCGGCAGTTCAAGGATGTTCCCAAAAACTCAGTACTTGGGTCCCGAACGGGTGTTATTGCCCTTGGCCAAGCGGTCGTAGAGCACCACATTGACGGTGGCTGCCAGGTTCATGCAACCGGTGGTCGGGATGTAGATCACGTCTTCGCACCAGTCGCGGATCTCTTTGTCGAGGGAGCCGTCTTCAGGGCCGAAGATATACAGCGCCCGATCAGGATGGGTGTATTCCGGCAGCGGCCGAGCGCCCTCTACCAGTTCCACGGCGACCGGGATGCAGCCCAGGGGCAGGATTTTCTTCAGATCGTCGATGCCGATCAGCGGGATATCGTGGTGGACCTTCTTGGTGTCGGTAATAAAGTCCCGGGCCCGCTCATAACGTTTACCGGTGTAGAACACCGAAGCCACCCCATAGCAGCCGGCGGCACGCATGACCGAGCCAACGTTTTCGGGGGATTTGGGGTTGTACAGACCGATGCAGCTGTAGCGTTTATTGCCCACGGGAGAGGGTGCCTTCGAGAAAAACCGCGATTATACGGGGATTGCTCGAACAGCGGTCGGTATAGAAATGGCGGGTCTGGGGGATTGTCATCGCGGGCAAGCCCGGCTCCCACATTTGAAATGCATTCACCTGTGGGAGCCGGGCTTGCCCGCGATAGCGTCGTTGCGTTCAGCGCCGAGCGTCAGTCGTCCTTTTTCATCAACCCCGCCAACGCCGCAAACGGGTTGTGCGTAGCCTTGGCGATGGTCGGGCTGCTGGTGGAGCCTTCGCCGAAATACTGTTGGTCGGTATAGCGCGAGTGTTCGTTGTCGTGGCAGTACAGGCACAGCAACTCCCAGTTGGAACCGTCCTGGGGATTGTCGTCATGGTTGTGGTTGCGGTGGTGCACGGTCAGTTCGCTGAGGCGCTTGCCAGCGAATTCACGGGCGCAGCGGCCACACACGTGGGGGTACATTTTCAGGGCTTTGTCGCGGTAGCCCATTTCCCGGTCGCGCTGGGCATCGGCGAGGATGCGGTCCAGCTTGGCGGTGTGGGAGGGCGGGTTGGTCGAGCTCATCATGGCTCCTGTTCATTTATTGGATAGATCACGGATGACGTTGATTCTAGCTGCTCGCCTGGCAATTTGCCTCAGCCCTTGAGCTTCTCGGCAATCCAGATGGTATGCCGGGTGCCCTTGTTGCCATGGGCGAAGACTTGCACTTCCTCGGCCTTGAAGCCGGCCTTGCGCAGTTTGTCGCTGAACTGCTTGTCGGCGCTGGCCGACCACACGGCCAGCACGCCCTTGGGGCGCAGGGCCTTGGCGCAGGCGCTGAGGCCACCGGCGGAGTACAGCCAGCTGTTGGCTTTTTGCGTCAGGCCTTCGGGGCCGTTGTCGACGTCGAGCATGATCGCATCAAAGCCCAGGGGCTCGGCCTGCAGGACCTTGGCCACGTCTTCCAGGCGGATCACGGTGCGCGGATCCTGCAACGGGTTGCCGGATTTTTCTCCAAGAGGGCCGCGATTCCATTCCACTACGCCCGGCACCAATTCTGCCACGACCACTTGCGCCGTCTTGCCCAGGTGCTTGAGCGCCGAGGCCAGGGTGAACCCCATGCCCAGGCCGCCAATCAATACCCGCGAGCCGGGGCGCCCGGCAACTTTGCGACAGGGGATTTCTGCCAGGGCGTCTTCGGAACCGTGCATGCGCGTGTTCATCAATTGCCCGCCGTCACCACCCTGGATCTTGATCACAAAATCCTCGCCGTACTCGAAGAGGCACAGGGCGCCGCCGTTGTCGGGGATGGGAGTGGTGTCGAGCAGCACGAAACGTTTCATGGAAATCTCATTGGGAAGGGCATTCTTGCGCGGTTGGGAGTAGCCTTGGGACTGGTTAACAGTCAGGCCATGGAGCCATCGATGAAGTGCAGCATTCTAGCGGTCATTGTAGGGAGTGTGCTCACATTGGGTGCCGCACATGCCCAGCAGTTGCAACCCGTGCCGAACACACCGGCGACCACCACGGGTGCACCGGGTACTGCAACGCCGACCCCCTATCCGCAAGTCACCCCGCCGATGGCACCCAAGCCACAAGGGGCCGGGGCGCCGTTGTTGCCGCCGATTGAAATGCCCAAGCCGCCCAAGGACCAGACCTTGCCCGGCCTGCAGCAAAGCGACAGCAAGCCGAAGGCGCCGGCAGCGGGTTCTTAAACCAACCCCAGGGCCTTGAACACAAAGGCGTATTCCAGGGCTACGTCACGCAGCCCCTGGTAGCGCCCGCTCATGCCGCCATGGCCGGCGCCCAGTTCGGTCTTGAGCAGCAGCAGGTTGTCGTCGGTCTTGGTGGCGCGCAACTTGGCCACCCATTTGGCGGCTTCCCAGTACTGCACACGGCTGTCGTTATAGCCGGCGATCACCAGCATCGCCGGGTACGCCTGGGCGCTGACGTTTTCGTACGGCGCATAGGCCTTGATCCGCTCGTACACCTCGGGTTCCTGTGGGTTGCCCCACTCGTCATATTCAGTGACGGTCAGTGGCAGGTCCGGGTCGAGCATGGTGTTGAGCACATCGACAAAGGGCACTTCGGCAATCGCTGCCTGGAACAGTGCCGGGCGCTGGTTGAGCACGGCACCGATCAACAGCCCGCCGGCGCTGCCGCCGCTGATGGCCAATTGTTTGGAAGTGGTCAGGCCTTGGGCGATCAAGTGTTCGGCACAGGCAATAAAGTCGCTGAAGGTGTTTTGCTTGTGCTCCTGCTTGCCGGCGCGGTACCAGGCTTCGCCCAGTTCGCCGCCGCCGCGCACGTGGGCAATGGCAAACGCCACGCCCCGGTCCAGCAGGCTCAGGCGTGCATGGGAGAACCACGGGTCGAGGCTGGAACCGTAGGCACCGTAGCCATACAGGTACAGCGGCGTTGGCTGGCCCACCTGGTCGCGCTTGACCACCAGGCTGATCGGCACCTGGGTGCCATCGGCAGACGTCGCCCACAGGCGCTGGCTGACGTAGTCGTCAGCGTTGAACTCACCCAGCACCGGGGTTTCCTTGAGCACCTGCTGTGCGCCGCTGGCCAGTTCCAACTGGCGAACCTGCGCCGGGCGGTTCAGCGCTTCGTAACGCAGGCGGATCTTGTCGCTGTCGAACTCCAGGCTGTTTTGCACATACAGGCTGTAGGCCGCGTCTGGAAGCTCCACGCGATAGCTCGGCAAACCTTGTGGGTGCACGTCGATCACCGGCAGGCCGCCAATGCGCAGGCTCAGGGTCATGGCGCGGGCATTGAGCGTCACGCCATCGAGCATCACCGCGTCATCGTGGGCAATCAGGTTGTGCCACTGCTCTTCGCTGGGCACGCTGCCGTTGTCCGGCGCCTGGAACAGCGCAAAGTTGATGCCGTCGCGGTTGCTGCGGATAAACCAGGTCCACTGGTCGTCCAGCTTGCCGTGGTCGACATCGTATTCATGGCCTTCAACCCGTGGCGCCAGGCAGGCAAATGCCTGTTGCGGCTGCTCGGCGTCCAGGGCCCAGATTTCACTGGTGGTCTTGCTGCCCAGGGCCAGGAGCAGTTGGCGCTCGGAACTGGAGCGGTAGCAATGCAGGAAGAAGCGGCCGTCGGGCTCGTGGAACACCTGTTCGGCAGCGGTACCGTCCAGGCGATAGCGATACAGTTTGTGTGGGCGATGGGTGTCGTCCAGTTCGCCGAAGAACAGCGTCAGGCTGTCGTTGGCCCAGGTCATGCTGCCGTCGCAATTTTCGAACGTCAGTTCGCTGACCTTGCCTGAAGACAATTCCTTCACGTACAGGGTGTAGATCTCTTCGCCATTGGTGTCCAGGCTGTAGGCCAGGCGCTTATGGTCCGGGCTGATGCTGAAGGCACCGAGGGAGAAAAACCCGCCATTGGCCAGTACATTCGGGTCCAGCAGCAATTCTTCGGCGCTCTCATCGATCTGCTGGCTGTCGTCGGCCGGGCGCGGGCAGCGGTAGTGACGTGGGTATTCGTCACCGGCGGTGGTGCGCGTGTAGTACAGGTAGGGCCCCCAGGGCGAGGGCAGTGACAGATCGGTCTCGAGGATGCGCCCCTTGATCTCTTGAAACAGCGTTTCGCGCAGCTCTTTTTGATCATCGAGCTGTGCCTCTTGCCAGGCATTCTCGGCCTTGAGGTAGTCGAGCACCTCGCTGCTGTCGCGTTCCTGCAACCAGGCATACGGGTCCTGGCCTGGGGCGCTGCGGGCAATCGGGGCGGCAGTGATGTGGGTCGATGGAGGCATGGATCACTCTCTGTCTGGCAGTGGGCCGACGGCATTGCAGCCGTGGCACGGAAAAGCCGTTATCATACGGGCCTGTTTGCCTACCTTGCCATGGACACCATGACCGAGAACGACTATCTGACCGCTTGGGGCCTCTACGCCTTCGCCGCTTTGGGCTGCCTGCTGGTGTGGTTTCGCCTGACCCGCTGGATCTGGCGCTGGCTGCGCGAACCGCTGCGGTTGCTGATGGCGGTGCTGTTGTTGAGCCCGACCATTGTCGACCCGGTCAAGGAGCAGTTTGCCCCGGCCGTGGCCATCACCGCCCTGGATCTACTGCTCAAGGTGGGCAATAACGCCTGGCGAGCGGTTTCCGATTTGCTCATGTACGCGATGATTGCCTTTGGCCTGTACCTGGTCTTTGTGCTGATCCGCTGGCCCATCGAGCGTGCCGCCAAGGCCCGGCGTGAGCAGAAGGCCGCCGCTGCGGCAGCGGTCGCGGCCGAGCCAGAAGACGACGAACCCTATGGCCGTCCGCCGGCCCCTGTCAGTGGCATGCGGGTCGAGCCGCGTCTTTAACGTTGTAAGCCCTGCATCGAGAGTCCTGGCATGTGTGAATTATTGGGCATGAGTGCCAACGTACCGACCGATATCGTGTTCAGCTTCACCGGGCTGATGCAGCGCGGTGGGCGTACCGGGCCGCACCGCGATGGCTGGGGCATTGCCTTCTACGAGGGCCGTGGCCTGCGGCTGTTCCAGGACCCGGCGGCCAGCAGCGAGTCTGAGGTGGCGCTGCTGGTGCAGCGTTATCCGATCAAGAGCGAAGTGGTGATTGGCCATATCCGCCAGGCCAACGTCGGCAAGGTCAGCCTGTCCAACACCCATCCGTTCGTGCGCGAATTGTGGGGGCGCAACTGGTGTTTTGCGCATAACGGCCAGTTGGCCGACTTCACGCCCCAGGCCACGTTCTACCGGCCGGTAGGCGATACCGACAGCGAAGCGGCGTTCTGTGACCTGCTCAACCGTATTCGTGAGGCGTTTCCCGAGCCGGTGGATATCGAGCAAGTGTTGCCGGACCTGATCGCCGCCTGCGCCGAATACCGCAGTAAAGGCGTGTTCAACTGCCTGCTCAGTGATGGTGACTGGCTGTTCTGCTACTGCTCGACCAAACTGGCGCAGATCACCCGTCGCGCACCCTTTGGCCCTGCGCGCCTGAAAGATGTCGACGTGATCGTCGATTTTCAGGCCGAAACCACGCCAAACGATGTAGTAACGGTGATTGCTACCGAACCCTTGACCGAAAACGAGACCTGGACCCGCTACGAACCGGGCCAGTGGAGCCTGTGGCGGCGCGGTGAATGCGTGCGCCAGGGTACAACCGCATAAGGACGTCGATTATGTTGCTCAGCTATCTGCGCCTGGTGTTGTTTGCCATCGGCTTGTTGGTCGGGGTGCAAGTCCCGGGGTTTATCAACGACTACGCCAAGCGCGTCGAAGCCCATTTGATCGAAGCCCAGACCGGCCTGCGCGGGTTTGAAAGCACTGCGCAGCAGTTCTTCAATGGCGATTTGCAGGCATTGGTGGCGCATTACCGCGCCAGTGAGGATCCGGTGTTCCGCAGCGATGCCAACAGCCTTGGCACCTTGCTCGATCGCCAGGTGGCGTTGGACAAGCAGTTCCAGGCCATGCAGGGGCCGTGGTACATCCGCGCCTTGCAAGTGGCGGTGGCCGCCGACCCGGATATCCGCAAGGAGACCTGGAATGGCTACAGCTACCAGATCCTCCTGACCCCCGAAGCCATGGGCTGGGGCCTGGGCGGGGCGATGCTGTTGTCGTTCGGCCTGGAATGCCTGTTCCGCCTGATCGACTGGGTGGTACTGGGTGGCAAGCGTCTGCGCCAGAGCCGACCGATTGAAGAGCGGGACCTCAAGGGTTTGTAAATCCAAATGTGGAACGGGGTTTGTAGACCCTGGCTTGCTCCCCTGTGGCGAGCGGGCTCGCCCCGCGCTGGGCTGCGAAGCAGCCCCAATAAGCACGGCGCGGTCCTTCAGATAAACCGCGATGACCGGGTTTAGGGCTGCTTCGCAGCCCAGCGCGGGCGATGCGGCGTTCCGACAAGCCCGCTCGCCACAGCGGCCCTAGCTGCTTGGATTTACGCGTTGCGGCAAAAAAGCTGCGGTTTACAGGCAAGCCAGCCCCGCCCTTTCAATCGGGTTTCTTCAGTGAGGGTGGGTGACTGAGCACCATGCGTTCTTCACCCACTTCCTCGGCATACCGCGCCACGACGCTCTGGCACAACGCAACAATCTCCTCCACCAACTCCACGCCCACCCGCCACGACACCACCACCTGCAGGTTTGGTAAGCGCTGCGTCATGGGCAGCATGACCAGTTCGCCCCGCGCCAACTCTTCGCTGACCAGCACCGGCGGCAACGCACCGATACCGAAGCCGTCGCGCAGCAAGCGGGTGATGGCCGACACCGAATTCACACAGTTCATACGCGGCGCCGCCACGCCATGGGCCTGCATCAGGCTCAACACGTCCTGGTGCGGGTGGGAGTTTTTCGAATAGGTGATGATCCGCTCTTGGGCCAACTCGGCCAGGGAGGCGTAGTCACGGTTGTAGATGCTATGGCTGGCGACGATCCAGCCCATGGGGTGGCTGGCCAGTTCCAGGCTGCGCACCGATTCCTGGCGTAGCAGGTCGGTTTGCAGGATCAGATCGAGAAAGCCTTTTTGCAGCTGATCGCTGAGGTTGAGCGCGGTATCGGCGACCAGTTCGATTTCCACCAGGGGGAAGCGGTCCATCAGTTCGGTCACCAGCGGGCTGAGCCAGGTATGGATCACCGTGTCCATCGCGCCGATGCGGATGCGTCCGACCTTGCTGCTGGTGGTTTCCAGTGACTGCTTGAGCCCCTGCATGGTGACCATCATCTGCTCGGCATAATCGAGCACCTTAATCCCATCCGGGGTCAGGCTCACCCCTCGTGAGTCACGCAGGAACAGTTTCACCCCCAGCTCGCTTTCCAGTACCGCAATGCGGCTGGAGATCGAGGCCTGGGTGGTGAACAGCTTCTCTGCCGTCAGCCGGAAGCTCTTGAGCCGGGCTACCCAGACGAAGGTTTCGAGGAACTTCAAATTCATGGGATCAACTTTTTCTTATGCATGGATCGGTTTTTATTAGTTGGACGCAGCAGGGGCTGCGCGCCAAAAATCGGGCTGTCTCACGATAAGCGTCGTCGGGGCTCAGGACAACATCGTTGCGGGATCTTGGTAAAAGATCCCACACTACAAAAAAATAAAGCCTACAGGAGTCTTCACCGTGAGCCGCCTGCTACTGAATTGCGACATCGGCGAAAGCTTTGGCGCCTGGACCATGGGTCTGGATGCCGAGGTCATGCCATTCATTGATTGCGCCAATATTGCCTGCGGCTTCCACGCCGGCGACCCGAGCATCATGCGCAAGACCGTCGCCCTGGCATTGCAGCATTGCGTGCAGATCGGTGCGCACCCGGCCTATCAGGACCTGGCAGGCTTTGGCCGCCGCTCCATGGCGTATGGGGCCGAGGAACTCCAGGACCTGCTGCATTACCAGATCGGTGCCCTCGACGGTATCTGCCGGGCCCAGGGTGGCCGGGTCAGCTACGTCAAGCCCCATGGCGCGATGTACAACGACATGATGGCCAAGCCTGCGCAACTGCGCGCGGTGATCCAGGCCGTGGCGGCGTACGACGCGAGGCTGCCGTTGATGCTCATGGCTACCCGCGACAACAGCGCCGCCCAGGCCCTGGGTGATGAGTATGGCGTGACCCTGTGGTTCGAAGCCTTTGCCGACCGCGCCTATGACAACGCCGGGCACCTGGTCTCGCGCCAGTTGCCCGGAGCCGTGCATCATGATGCGCAGGTCATCCTCCAGCAGGCCCTGACCATTGCCCGTGGCGAAACCCTGGTCGCCAGCGATGGCAGCCCCTTGCTGTTGCAGGCCGACACTCTTTGCGTGCATGGCGATAACGCCAGCTCGGTGGCAGCGGTGCAGCGCATTCGCCAGGCGTTGACGCCACCATGAAGCCACGGATTGAAGTAGTGGCCATCGACTGCCTGATGGTGCGCCTGTTTGATGCAATAGCCGAAGACAACATGCCCTGGATGCTCGCCGCCACGCGCCGCCTGCGCGAGGGCTTTGGCTCGGCGTTGGTGGACCTGGTGCCTTCCTACACGACGCTGATGGTGCATTACGACCTGCTGGCGCTGAGTCCGGCACAGGCACGGGAGCTGATCGATCAGGCGCTTACCGACCTGCAGCCACAGGCCCAGGGCAGCGGGCACTGTCACGTGTTGCCGGTGTGGTACGACCTGAGCGTCGGCCCTGAACTGACCTTGCTCGCCCAGCGCAGCGGGCTTGCGGTCGACGAGGTGATTCGGCGCCACAGCCAGCATCACTATCAGGTTTTCGCCCTGGGTTTTGCCCCAGGTTTTGCCTTTATGGGCCTGGTCGAAGAACAGCTCGCCGCGCCACGCCTGAACACCCCGCGCAAACGCGTGGCGCCGGGCAGCGTCGGCATCGCCGAGCGGCAGACCGCAGCCTACCCAGTGGAGTCCCCAGGGGGCTGGAACCTGATCGGCCGCACCCCGGCCAAACTGTTCGACCGCGAGCGCGATGGCTACAGCCTCATGCAGCCAGGCGACAGTGTGCGTTTCGAAGCCATCGGCCGCGCTGAATTTATCAACCTGGGTGGCGATGACACGCCCTTGGAGGCCCAGGCATGAGCCGCTTGTTGATCGAGGCCAGCACCGCGCTGTGCCTGTTGCAGGACGCCGGGCGTTTTGGTGTGCGGCATCTGGGCGTGACCCAGGGTGGCGCGCTGGATTGGGTGTCGATGTCCTGGGCCAATTGGCTGCTGGGTAATCCACTGGATGCGCCGGTGGTGGAGATCACCTTGGGCGGTTTTACCGTCCAGGCCCAAGGCTATTGCGTGCTGGCACTGGCCGGTGCTGACCTGGGGGCGTACATCGACGAGCGTGCCGTCAGCCCAGGGCGTAGTTTCATTCTGCAAAAAGGCCAGCGTTTGCGCTTCACCCAACCACACCGTGGCGCACGGGCTTACCTGGCGGCGCCGGGAGGTTTTGATGCGCCCAAGGTGCTGGGCAGTTGTGCCAGTGTTGGCCGCGAGGCCTTGGGCGGTTTGGACGGGTTTGGCCGGGCCCTGGCTGAAGGCGCTACGCTTGCCTATTGCGGCACGAGCAGCAATTTGCGTGAGTTGCCTGTGGAGCAATTACACCCAGCGGCGCCTCTGGACGTGATTCTCGGTGCGCAGATCGGCCAGTTCAGCGGCCAGAGCCTGTTCGATGCGTTTAACACCGAATGGGCCCTGGACAGCCGCGCCGACCGCATGGGCATGCGCCTGCTGGGCACGCCGCTGGCGTATCAGGGCGCGTCGCTGATCTCCGAAGGCATCCCCTTGGGCGCGATCCAGGTACCGCCGGATGGGCAGCCGATTGTGTTGCTCAATGACCGGCAGACCATTGGCGGCTACCCGCGATTGGGTGCGTTGACGCCGTTGTCATTGGCGCGCCTGGCCCAGTGCCTGCCGGGGGAGAAGGTGCGGTTGGCACCGGTGATGCAGGAGACGGCGCACCGTGAGCATCTGAGCTATTTGCAGCGATTTATGAACCGCTAAAGGCATCGCAGGCAAGCCAGCTCCCACATTTAAACTGTTTTCACACAGTAAAGTATGTGAATGCATTCCATGTGGGAGCTGGCTTGCCTGCGATAGCGTCAGTGAATTCACCACCTATTTAGAGAGAAAGCGCATCCCTTCTTCCAATCCCCGCAAGGTCAGCGGATACATCTGGTCCTCAATCAAATCCCGCACGATATTGGTCGACGAGGTATAGCCCCAGGTATCTTTCGGGTACGGGTTAATCCAGATCAGCTTCTTGTACTTCTCCATGAACCGCTGCATCCACACATACCCCGGCTCCTCGTTCCAGTGCTCCACGCTGCCACCGGCCTGGGTGATTTCGTAAGGCGCCATGGCCGCATCGCCGATAAAGATCACCTTGTAGTCAGCGCCGTACTTGTGCAGCAGGTCCTGGGTCGAGGTGCGCTCGGAGGTGCGGCGCATGTTGTTCTTCCACACTGATTCATAAATGAAGTTGTGGAAGTAGAAGTACTCCAGGTGCTTGAACTCGGTCTTGCAGGCCGAAAACAGCTCCTCGCAGATCTTCACGTGGGCATCCATCGAGCCGCCGATGTCGAACAGCAACAGCAATTTGACCGTGTTGCGCCGTTCCGGGCGCATCTGGATATTTAGCAGGCCAGCGTCGCGGGCGGTGTGGTCGATGGTGCCGTCGATATCCAGCTCTTCGGCCGCACCCTGGCGTGCAAATTTGCGCAGGCGGCGCAGCGCCACCTTGATATTGCGCGTGCCCAGCTCCACCGAATCATCGAGGTTCTTGTACTCGCGTTGATCCCAGACCTTGACCGCCTTGCCCTGGCGCTTGCCGGCATCGCCCACGCGAATACCCTCGGGGTTGAAGCCGCCGGAACCGAACGGGCTGGTGCCGCCGGTGCCGATCCATTTGTTGCCGCCGGCGTGGCGTTCCTTTTGTTCTTCCAGGCGTTTCTTGAACTCTTCGATCAGCTTGTCCAGGCCGCCCAAAGATTGGATCTGCGCGCGCTCTTCATCGCTCAGCGAACGCTCGAACTCCTTGCGCAGCCAATCTTCGGGAATCAGCGCCTGCAAGTGATCGTCGAGTTTTTCCAGGCCGTTGAAGTAGGCGCCGAAGGCACGGTCGAACTTGTCGAAATGGCGCTCGTCTTTCACCAGGATCGCCCGGGACAAGTAGTAGAACTCGTCCATGTCGGCGAAGGTCACCCGTTGTTTCAGGGCGTTGATCAAGTCCAACAGCTCACGCACCGAGACCGGCACCTTGGCTGCACGCATTTCATTGAACAGGTTGAGCAGCATGGCAAAAGCCCTTATCGAGTGCCGCGACGGCTCATGAACGCCAGGCGCTCAAGCAGTTGCACATCCTGCTCGTTTTTCACCAGGGCGCCGGCCAGTGGCGGGATGGCCTTGGTCGGATCACGCTCGCGCAACACCGCTTCGCCGATGTTGTCGGCCATCAGCAGCTTGAGCCAGTCCACCAGTTCGGAGGTGGAAGGTTTTTTCTTCAGGCCCGGCACCTTGCGCACGTCGAAGAACACGTCCAGCGCTTCGCTGACCAGGTCTTTCTTGATGTCCGGGTAGTGCACGTCGACGATTTTCTGCAGGGTGGTGCGGTCGGGGAAGGCGATGTAGTGGAAGAAGCAGCGACGCAGGAACGCGTCCGGCAGCTCTTTCTCGTTGTTGGAGGTAATGATGATGATCGGGCGCTTCTTGGCCTTGATGGTCTCGTCGATTTCGTAGACGTAGAACTCCATCTTGTCGAGTTCTTGCAACAGGTCGTTGGGGAACTCGATGTCGGCCTTGTCGATCTCGTCGATCAGCAGGATCACCCGCTCTTCGGACTCGAAAGCCTCCCACAGCTTGCCTTTCTTGAGGTAGTTGCGCACGTCATGGACCTTGTCCACGCCCAGCTGCGAGTCGCGCAGGCGGCTGACCGCATCGTATTCATACAGGCCCTGGTGCGCCTTGGTGGTGGACTTGATGTGCCAGGTAATCAAGCGTGCGCCGAATGATTCGGCCAGTTGTTCGGCGAGCATGGTCTTACCGGTGCCCGGCTCGCCCTTGACCAGCAGCGGGCGCTCCAATGTGATGGCAGCGTTGACCGCCAGTTTCAGGTCATCGGTGGCAACGTAGGCCTGGGTGCCTTCGAACTTCATTTCTCAATCCTCGAACATGACGCCGGTAGTCAGCATGCCTGCGACTATAGCGCGCAGCCCCGGTGACTGTGAACGCAGACGGGTTATTCAGTCTCTGAATGACCAGTCACGCCACGGTCAATCCGCGCTGGGCTTGGGTTGTTCGTAGCGGGCATTGAAGGCCTGGACGAAACCATTGCGCAAAATCTGCAAAAACGCCTGGAATGCGCTGATATCTTGCTGGTGCACGCTGCCACTGAGCTCGACTCGGGTGGCGAACTGGTTTTTGCTCTGGTTCTTCAGGACGGTTTCGCTGGCGCCGACCACGGCTTCCCAGATCGAGCGGAAAATCCCCTTGTCCTTGTTCTCCACATCCTGCTGCCAGTCGAAGACTTCCACGTCCCGCAACAGTGGCTTGATATAACCGGTCAGTTGGGCTTTTTCGGCCTGGGCCTCGATGACCACGTCGCCGGTGCCGGCTTTGAAGTCGAACTTGCCATAGGCCGAGGCGAAGTCGTTCATGCGCTTGAGCTGGATATCACGGGCGCGGAAGCGGAACTCGAAGTCTTCAAAGTTGCTCAGCGGGTCGAAAGTCGCGCTGGCTTCCAGTGGTGCATGCCCCAGCAACATGGCCTTGCCGTCAAAGCGCGCATCGCGCTTGCCTTCGACGTCCACCACATTGGTCAGGTTATAGAGGCTGGCGTTGACCTGGGTGGCGCCGATGTTGACCGGCGGCTTTGAATTGAAGTTGTGAAAGGCGATCTTGCCGTCGTCGATGCGCACTTCGTTGAGGGTGATGGGCAGCAACTTGCCCAGTTGTGCCCGCCAGTCGGTGCCGCGACCGGTCTGGGACGCCTGTTTGTTGGGGCCGCCGTCGACGAAGTTGAGTTCTGGCTCGACGAATTGCACTTCGGCTACAACCGCATGGTCGTACCATAAGGAATGCCAGCTGACCGACAGATCGATCACCGGGGCCTTGACGAACGGTACGGGCACCTTGCCATCGACCTTGACGATCTGCAGGCCGTTGATCCGGTACGCGCCGCGCCATAGCGCCAGGTCGACATCAGTCACTTGGCCACGGTAGTCGCCCATGTCGGCGAGTTTTTCGTTGAGGTAGTTGCGCACCAGGTAGGGCAGGGCGATATCCAGTGCCACCAGCACGACCACCAGCCCGGCGACCGTCCATATCGGCCAACTGTAGCGACGCTTCATAGGTTTTTCCTCCCTGTGTATAGGCGGTTGACTACGCAGGCAGCGCCAACGTTCCTCGACTGGACGCCTTGGAGTACGAGGCATACCCTTGTTGCCTTCTTGAAACCGCCTAAAGGACCCCGCCATGAGCCGCATTTTTGCAGACAACGCGCACTCCATCGGTAACACGCCCCTGGTTCAGATCAACCGCATCGCGCCCCGTGGCGTGACCATCCTGGCCAAGATCGAAGGGCGTAACCCTGGGTATTCGGTGAAGTGCCGGATCGGCGCGAACATGATCTGGGACGCGGAAAGCAGCGGCAAACTCAAGCCTGGCATGACCATCGTCGAGCCGACGTCAGGTAACACCGGGATTGGCCTGGCCTTTGTCGCCGCTGCCCGTGGCTACAAGTTGCTGCTGACCATGCCTGCCTCCATGAGCATCGAGCGGCGCAAGGTGCTCAAGGCCCTGGGCGCTGAACTGGTGCTGACCGAGCCGGCCAAGGGCATGAAGGGCGCGATCGAGAAAGCCGGCGAAATCCTTGCCAGCGACCCGGCGACCTACTTCATGCCGGCCCAGTTCGACAACCCGGCCAACCCGGCCATCCATGAAAAAACCACCGGCCCGGAAATCTGGAACGACACCGATGGCGCCGTGGATGTGCTGGTAGCGGGTGTCGGCACGGGTGGGACCATCACCGGTGTGTCGCGTTACATCAAGAATACAGCGGGCAAACCGATCCTCTCGGTGGCCGTGGAGCCCATCAGCTCGCCGGTGATTACCCAGGCGTTGGCCGGTGAGGAAATCAAGCCCAGCCCCCACAAGATCCAGGGTATTGGCGCGGGGTTTGTGCCGAAGAACCTCGACCTGTCGATGGTCGACCGGGTGGAGTTGGTCAGTGACGATGAGTCCAAGGCCATGGCGCTGCGGTTGATGCAGGAAGAAGGCATCCTGTGCGGGATTTCCTGTGGTGCGGCGATGGCCGTCG
Source organism: Pseudomonas sp. DTU12.1 (assembly GCF_009873475.1). Taxonomy (NCBI): domain Bacteria; kingdom Pseudomonadati; phylum Pseudomonadota; class Gammaproteobacteria; order Pseudomonadales; family Pseudomonadaceae; genus Pseudomonas; species Pseudomonas sp. DTU12.1. The sequence goes on from NZ_CP045254.1 coordinate 1,761,783, forward strand.
CGGTACGCCTGGCGGAGAAACCAGAAATGCAGGGCAAGACCATTGTGGTAATCCTGCCGGACTCCGGCGAGCGTTACCTGTCGAGCATGCTGTTCAGTGATCTGTTCACCGACCAGGAAAACCAGGCCTGACCCTGTAGGAGCGAGCTTGCCCGCGAAGACCCTGAGGGCGCCGCGTCTAACCAGAAGGCACGCGTACCGTTTTCATTCTTTGCCCGAATGCCCCTTGCAGACACGCTTGCTCTTACAGAAATCGGGTTGATCCAAATCAGCCCGGTTTGATGCCCTTTATGCATAATTGTTTGCTCGCCGCGCACCCCTTAAAACGTATTGTTGGATAACGCGGGTTTTTCCTCCGGCCTGGAGTGTTTATCATGGCCGGCTGCTATGTCGGGTTTCCCGCTGCCGGGAGGCTATTTCCAGGAGTTGCTGCATGACCTTTTCTTTGGCCGCCAAGCTGTCGGTGCTGCTGTTGTTTATCGGCAGTACGCTTTACGTGCATTTGCGCGGCAAGGCGCGTTTGCCGGTGCTGCGCCAGTTCGTCAACCATTCGGCACTGTTCGCCCCGTACAACGCCTTGATGTACATCTTTTCGGGTGTGCCGTCCAAGCCGTACCTGGACCGCACCAAGTTCCCGGAACTGGATGTGCTCAAGGACAACTGGGAAGTGATCCGCGACGAGGCCATGCACCTGTTTGACGAAGGCTATATCCGCGCCGCCGAGAAGAACAACGATGCCGGTTTTGGCTCGTTCTTCAAGAAGGGTTGGAAGCGCTTCTACCTCAAGTGGTACGACAAACCACTGCCGTCGGCCGAGTTGCTGTGCCCAAAAACCGTGGCCCTGGTCAGCAGCATCCCCAACGTCAAGGGCGCCATGTTTGCCCTGTTGCCGGGCGGCAGCCACCTCAATCCCCATCGCGACCCGTTTGCCGGGTCCCTGCGCTATCACTTGGGGTTGTCGACGCCCAACTCCGACGACTGCCGTATTTTCGTCGATGGCCAGGTCTACGCCTGGCGCGATGGTGAAGATGTGATGTTCGACGAAACCTACGTGCACTGGGTGAAGAACGAAACCGAGAAGACCCGGGTGATTCTGTTCTGCGATATCGAACGCCCCCTGAGCAACCGATTGATGACCCGTATCAACCGCTGGGTCAGTGCCCAATTGGGCCGCGCGACTGCGCCACAGAACCTGGACGACGAGCGCGTGGGCGGGATCAACCAGGCCTATGCCTGGAGCAAGAGCTTCAGCGATCGCTTCAGTGGTGTGGTCAAGCAGTGGAAGCGCAAGCACCCCAAAGCCTATCGCGTCATGCGGCCGGTATTGGCGGCGGTGGTTGTGGGGGCGTTGGTGTATTGGTTGTTTGGCTGATGGGTTCAAAAAAACCGCTCGTATGAGCGGTTTTTTTATGACTTTTATTTTTCCGTGTGACCCGCCAAAAGGCTTGGTTCTTCAACGTTGCCGGCCATAGCCGCGCTGAGAAAACGGCGCTGATTGGCGGTCAGCACAGTGCTTTTAGGTTCCTGGCCGGCCTTGGACGACGCTTTTCGGGCGACGGGTTTTTTAATAAGTTCTCCCATGCAGCCTCCACGATTGATCATTAATTGAACATGTTTGCGATGCTATTCGTTCTCTACCGCTATCACAAGCCTGCCCCGTGAATCGAAGTCAAAGCCCAGGTTTTGATAGAGGGGAATAGCCCCGGGTGCGGGCTCCTGAATTTCTATCCATTGGCTGCCAATGATTCTCGCGTAATGGTCGATGGCAATCATCGTCAGTGATGCTATGCGGCTTTTCAAAGGGTGGGATTTTCCAGGTCTTCCCTCCAGGCGGATGACCTTGATCCGCAATCGGCTTTGATTGGGATTGGCAAAGCACAGCCCACAGAGCACCTCGTCGTACCAGAGGGACAAATCGAACGCCATCGGTTCACGGCCTTTCCATGTCGCAACCTCGTCCCATGAGAAGTGAGAGTCTTCTGCCCAGTCCTGATAGGCAGCCAATGCATGGCTGTCGATCAATTCAAAACGGACATGGGTCAAGTCGATCTCTGCGCCTTGGGCGTCGGTGTGTTTCAGGTTTTTGTACCACTGTTGAGTCGATGCATTCGCAAGGCGTAAAGCTTTGGATCGGTAGAGCTGGTATCGCAAGGAGTCGCGTGTTTTTGGCATTGGCGGTCATGAGTCGAAAGCCTCCTGAAGAGGAGTGAGTTGGTTTTTCCCAAGGCTAGAGGTGGTTTTTCAACTTGTCCTTACTGGCCTTTTGGCAAAGCCATTGCAAAGCGTGTCACCGGCTGGTTATAGTCGGCGCCAGGTGTTTCACAGCACCTTTAATCCCTTCAAAAAAGATCAGCCCATGCCTGCTTCCCCACGCATAGCGGTAGTCGATTCAGCGGTCAACGCTGCGGTCGTGCCGTGTGGGAGCCAGCAGCCTGCGCAGATCAGTCATTACCCTCCACCTGTCAGTAGCACGCCGGTGTACGCAGTCGTATCACCGCCGGGCGTTGGCATTTCGGGCTGATCAGCAGATCACTGTTGCCCGTTGCCTGCCTGTACCGAACCTACTGAATTTCAGCCTTGGCTGAGTTGGCTTTTTGCCTGACTACAGGTGTTCATCATGTCTGTTCTTTCGAAACAATCCGTGGCCGCGGCGGCCTCGACGAGCCTGTTTGTCCTGCTGTGGAGCAGCGGGGCGATTTTCTCCAAGCTGGGCCTGGCCCATGCATCACCCTTTGCCTTCCTGTTGATCCGCTTTGCCATTGCCCTGGCGGGCCTGGTGGTGCTGGTACCGATCCTCAAGCTCAGGTTGCCGCGCCCGGGCAAACCGCTGTGGTATGCGGTGGCCACCGGGCTGGTGCTGCTGGGGGCCTATCAGATTTTCTATCTGCTGGCCCTGGACCTGAAGATCACCCCTGGTGTGATGGCAACCATCATGGGCGTGCAACCGATCCTCACCGTGGTGTTGATGGAGCGCCAGCGTTCATGGCGTCGGATATTCGGCCTGGCGCTGGGGTTGGTGGGGCTGATCATGGTGGTGTACCAGGGCATCGGTCTGGCCGGCATGTCCCTGGCCGGCATGCTGTTTGGCTTGCTGGCGCTGGCGAGCATGACCCTGGGCTCGATCATGCAGAAGCGCATTACCGAGAACCCATTGGGCACCTTGCCAGTGCAGTACCTGGCGGGCCTGTTGTTGTGCGCAGTGTTCGTGCCGTTCCAGCCTTTTCATTTCGAGCACAGCAGCCGCTTTTACCTGCCGGTGTTGTGGATGGGGCTGGTGGTGTCACTGTTGGCGACGCTGCTGCTGTACCGCCTGATCGCCCGGGGCAACCTGGTGAATGTCACCAGCCTGTTCTACCTGGTGCCAGCGGTGACTGCGGTGATGGACTACCTGATCTTTGGCAATCGGCTGGCGCTGCTGAGTGTGCTGGGGATGGGCTTGATCATCGTCGGCTTGGTGTTCGTTTTCCGTAAAGCCTGATACCCCGTGTAGGCGCCGGCAAGCCGGCGCCTACACGGTTTTGATCAGTTTCCCTGGGCGTAGCACCAGCCACAGCGCCCCCGCGATCAACATCCCGCCATACAGATGGGCCATGGACAACGGCTCATCCAGCAGCAATGCACCCCACAACACGCCGAATGGCGGAATCATGAAGGTGACGGTCATCGACTTCACCGGCCCGATGGATGTCAGCAAGCGGAAGTACAGGATGTAGGCAAACGCCGTACACAACAGCCCCAAACCGAGCAGCGACAACCACACATTCCAGCCACCCCAACTGGCGGGCGGATGGCTGATGGCGCTCCAGCCAAACCAAGGCAATAAAAACAATGTGGCACCGAGCATGCTGCCCAAGGCCGAAAGGCGGCTGTCCAGGCCTCCCTGTTGATCCAGCCAGCGGCGCGCCAGGAAGCCGGCGAAGCCGTAGCAGGTGGTCGCCAGCAGGCAGGCGAGGGCGCCCATCAGCAGTTCCAGGTCAAAGGCCACCGGCCCGGCCCGCGTGAGGGTGCCCACGCCGAACAAACCCAGGCCTACTCCGGTAATCTTCGACAGCGTCAGCCGTTCATGGAAAAACAGCCCGCCAATCAATACGCCCATCAACGGCGTCGTCGCGTTGAAAATCGCCGAATAACCTGCGGGCAAGACCTGCGCCGCCACCGAATACATGGTCGCAGGGATCCCGGAGTTGATCACCCCAAGCAACAGCACGGTCTTGAATTTACCGCGAAAATCCCAGCTCACCCGCAGGATTGCCAGGATCACCAGCAACCCGGCGGCGGCAATTGACACCCGGAAGAATGCTGTAGGAATCGTGCCGATCTCGGGGGCGATAATCCGCATGAACAGAAAGCTCGCGCCCCAGATGGCGGCCAGTACCAGCAGGTACAGGGTGTCGACAGGTCTCACGGACAGCTCCTTTTTAATCAGGGCGAGAGTGTTGCCCAGGGACCTGCCTGACACAATCTTTTACGTATCCACTACACAATAAAGCGCGTCACCAAACCATTGAGGTCCACCGCCAGGCGCGACAGCTCCTGGCTGGCGGCCGAGGTCTGGGTCGCCCCGGCGGCGGTCTGGGTCGACAGGTCGCGGATGTTCACCAGGCTCCGATCCACCTCCCGGGCCACCGACGCCTGTTGCTCGGCAGCACTGGCGATCACCAGGTTGCGCTGGTTGATCTGCGAAATGGCGGCGGTGATTTTTTCCAGGGCGCTGCCTGCGCTGTTGGCCCGTTGCAACGTCTGGCTGGCGTGCTCGGCGCTGCTGGTGAGGGCTCCGACCGTGTCCTGGGTGCCTTGCTGGATACCGGTGATCATCTGCTCGATTTCTTCGGTGGAGTCCTGGGTCCGTTGTGCCAGGGAACGTACCTCGTCGGCCACCACCGCAAAGCCCCGCCCGGCCTCGCCAGCGCGGGCGGCTTCAATGGCGGCGTTGAGCGCAAGCAGGTTGGTCTGCCCGGCAATCCCGCGTATCACTTCCAGTACCTTGCTGATGTCTTGCGCCTGCACCGCCAGGCCCTCGGCCTTGCCCGAGGCGTCGAGCACCTCGTTGACCAGGTTCTGGATCGAGCTGATGGTTTCGCTGATCTGATAGTGCCCGTGCTTGCTGTCTTCATCGGACGCCTGGGACGCTTCGGCGCTGGAGACCGCATTGCCGGCCACCTCATCCACCGCTGCGCTCATTTGCGTGACGGCGGTGGCGGCCTGCTCGATTTCATCGTTCTGGGCTTGCAGGCCGCGAGTGCTTTGCTCCATCACCGAGCTCATCTCTTCGGCGGCCGAGGCCAATTGCTGGGCGGATTCGCTGATACCGCGAATAGTCGCCTGCAATTGCTCCTGCATGGTGGCCAGGGCGCCCAGCAACTGTGCCGGTTCGTCCTTGCCCTGCACGTGGATCGACTGGCTCAGGTCGCCGGCGGCAATCGTACGTGCCGCGCGCAACGCCTGCGCCAGGGGCGTGGTGATACTGCGGGTCAACAGCCAGGCCAGTAGCAACGTCGCGATCAGGGCGACCGCGATGATGACGCCGACGATCCACTGTGCACTCTGATACACCTGCGCCGCCGATTGCGCCGCATCCTGCGCGCCTTGCTGGTTGAAGTCGATCAACGCGTCCAGGCTCCGGCCGAGGATCACGCCCTGGGGCGTCAACTTGTCGGTGAGCAAGGTCAGGGCCTGCATCTGCTCATCCTGGTCTACCCGTTGGATCAACTGGTCGACGATGGTCATATAACCCGCCGCGGCGGTTTTGAGCTGGTCCAGTAGCTGACGCTCCTGATCATTGCTCAACAGGGCCTGGTGATTGTCCAGGCGCTCCTGCAACTGCGCGCGCTCCTTGGCGATCAAACCTTTGCTGCGCTCGCGCACCGCCGACTCATCGGTGGTCAACAAGCGCAGCGCCTCCAGGCGGATCGCCGCGACGTTGGCGGCGCTGTCGTGGATGTTCTCGATGCTCGGCATCCAAGCCGTTTCAATGATGGCGGCACTTTCGCGCAGCTTGGCCATCTGCCCCAGGCCAAACAACCCGACCAGCACCAGCAGGCCGGCCAATACCGCAAAACTCAGACTGGCGCGCAGGCCGATCCCCATATTCCTCAATGACATTGCAATGCTCCTTGGGCGATTTAAATCCGTTCCCAAGCCGGTCTTTTGACCTTGTTATCAGGGAAGGGGGTGGCTATATAGCAAAGTGCCATCATTGAGGTAATCAGGGTTTCCCTTACATTGGATCCACGTTTGTATAAGGCCGCAGAGCCCACGCCGGCCTGAGTTGTTCCCTGCTTTTGGTGCCAGCGCCCGGCTTTTGCGGCCTTCAGGTGAATCGATTCATCGACGCGACGTGACTTTGGGGTGTTTTATTGACCGGATGGTCGAATTAAAAAATCGTAAACATTTGTTTGTCGCGCATCGATCCGCGTGGCATCGCCCGGCAAAAATTGTACTTCTCCTGCTTGCGGACTCTGGCTAATCTCAGGGCTTCCGAACGCCCGCAGAGGTCTCCGACATGCCGCAGCAAACGCCTGCCATCGACACCGCGCAGTCCATCGCACAGATGATCCTTGATGGCTTCGACGATTACCGCGAGCACTTTCGCCAGATCACCGACGGCGCCCGCGAGCGCTTTGAGAAGGCCCAGTGGCAGGAGGCGCAAACCGCATCGGCGGCGCGGATCAACCTGTATGAAGAAAAGGTCGGTGAAGTCACCACGCGCCTGCGGGCAACCTTTGACGCAGGCGCGTTGCTGGATATCAAGTCCTGGCCACTGGTCAAGAGCGCCTATATCAGCCTGATCGACCTGCGGTTTGACGATGAGCTGTCCGAGACTTGGTACAACTCGATCTTTTGCGGGCTGTTCAGCCACGACCTGATCAGCGACGGCTGCATGTTCATCCACACCACTCGCCCGAGCCTGCGTCGCGCCCGCGCTGCGCAAACCCGCACCTACAAGCCCCAGGGCCAACTGGCGGGCATGCTCGAGCAGATTTTCAGCGACTACCGCTTCAGCGAGCCCTACGCCGACCTGGCCGCCGACCTGCAGCGCCTCGAAGCGCAACTGCGCGAGAGCCTGCCGGATTGGGTCTGCAAGGACCCGGACCTCAACGTCGAGCTGTTTTCTTCGGTGCTCTATCGCAACAAAGGCGCATACCTGGTGGGCCGTCTCTATACCCGCGACGAACAGTGGCCGCTGGTGATCCCGCTGCTGCATCGCGAAGGGCAGGGCATCCGCATCGACGCGCTGATCACTGACGAAGCCGATGTGTCGATCATCTTCTCGTTCACCCGGTCCTATTTCATGGTGGATGTGCCGGTACCGGCGGAATTCATCGGCTTTCTCAAACGCATCCTGCCGGGCAAGCACATCGCCGAGCTGTACACCTCCATCGGCTTCTACAAACATGGCAAGTCAGAGTTCTACCGGGCGCTGATCAACCACCTGGCCAGCACCGACGACCAGTTCATCATGGCCCCGGGCGTGCGGGGGATGGTCATGAGCGTGTTCACCCTGCCGGGGTTCAACACGGTGTTCAAAATCATCAAGGACCGTTTCTCGCCGTCGAAGAACGTCAACCGTGCGACGGTTATCGAGAAGTACCGCCTGGTCAAAAGTGTCGACCGGGTCGGGCGCATGGCTGACACCCAGGAGTTCGCCGACTTCCGTTTCCCGTTGAGCAAATTCGAGCCGCAATGCCTGGCCGAACTGCTGGAAGTGGCTGCGGGCACGGTCGAGGTGGAAGGTGACACGGTACTGATTCGTCACTGCTGGACCGAACGGCGCATGACCCCGCTCAACCTCTACCTGGAAAACGCCAATGAGGCCCAGGTGCGCGAAGCCCTCGAAGATTACGGCCTGGCAATCAAACAGCTGGCGGCGGCGAATATCTTTCCCGGCGACATGCTGCTGAAAAACTTTGGCGTTACCCGCCACGGTCGCGTGGTGTTCTACGACTATGACGAGATCTGCTTCCTCACCGAAGCCAACTTCCGCCATATCCCGGCACCCCGAACCCCGGAAGATGAAATGGCCTCCGAGCCGTGGTATTCCATCGGCCCGCTGGACGTATTCCCCGAGGAGTTCCCGCCGTTCCTGTTTGCTGATGCCGGGCAACGGCGCTTGTTCGATGAGTTGCACGGTGAGCTGTACAACGCCGACTACTGGAAAGGCCTGCAAGAGGCGATTCGGGCGGGGAAAGTGATTGATGTGTTCCCGTACCGGCGCAAGGGCCTGGATAACGAATAAGGGCACTAATCCCTGTAGGAGCGGGCTTGCCCGCGATAGCGGTGGGGCAGGCAACATTGATGCAGGCAGTGCCGCCGTCATCGCAGCCTCGCTGGGGCTCGACAGCTCCCACACGTGATTTACGCGGCCTTTAACGTTGCGGGCGCTTTTCTGCCACAATTGCCGGCCGTGCATAAATAGACGACCTGCAAAGTACCTGATGACTGATCAAGCGCCCGCTATCGACCAACTCCTGAAGAACCTCGATCACGCCATGCTCGCCGACCGCCATCGCTTGCGCCGGCAGTTGCTTGAGCTGCGCAAGAAGCCCGATGAGGAGAAGCTGGCGCAGTGGGTGGCGCGCATGCAGGCGTCCTGTGCCCAGGTCACGGCGCGCGCGGCCAGCGTGCCGCAGGTTCGTTACGACGACAGCCTGCCCATCGCCGCCAAGCGCGATGAAATCAAGGCGGCGCTGCAAAAGCACCAGGTGTTGATCATCGCGGGCGAGACCGGCTCGGGTAAAACCACGCAGTTGCCGAAAATCTGCCTGGAACTCGGTCGCGGCCAGTACGGCTTGATCGGCCATACCCAACCCCGGCGTATTGCGGCGCGCAGTGTGGCGAGTCGGGTTGCCGAAGAACTGGCGACGCCTTTGGGCGCGCTGGTCGGCTATCAGGTGCGGTTCGAGGACCAGAGCGACTCCAACACCCTGATCAAGCTGATGACCGACGGCATCCTGCTGGCCGAGACCCAGAACGACCGCTACCTCGAGCGCTACGACACGATCATCGTCGACGAAGCCCACGAGCGCAGCCTGAACATCGACTTCCTGCTCGGCTATCTGAAGACCCTGCTGCCACGTCGCCCGGACCTCAAAGTCATCATCACGTCGGCCACCATCGACCTGGAGCGCTTCTCCAAGCACTTCGACGATGCGCCGATTGTCGAGGTCTCGGGGCGTACGTTCCCGGTGGAAACCTGGTACCGCCCGCTGACCCTGGAACAGGACGAAGAGGGCAACCGCGTCGAAGACGACTTGACCGTGGACCAGGCGATCCTCGCCACCCTCGATGAAATTGCCGCCTTTGAACGCAGCGAGCGCAAGAGCCCGGGCGATGTGCTGGTGTTCCTGCCCGGTGAGCGCGAGATCCGCGATGCCGCCGACATGCTGCGCAAGGCCCAGCTCAAGCACACGGAAATCCTGCCGTTGTACGCGCGCCTGTCGCCGGCCGAACAGCAGCGCATTTTCCAGTCCCATCCGGGGCGGCGCGTGGTGCTGGCGACCAACGTCGCGGAAACCTCGCTGACCGTGCCGGGCATCCGCTACGTGATCGACAGCGGTACCGCCCGCATCAGCCGCTACAGCTACCGCGCCAAGGTCCAGCGCCTGCCAATCGAGGCGGTTTCCCAGGCCAGCGCCAACCAGCGTAAGGGGCGTTGCGGCCGGGTTGAACCGGGCATTTGCGTGCGCCTGTACAGCGAAGAAGATTTTATCGGGCGCCCGGAATTTACCGATCCGGAAATCCTGCGCACCAACCTGGCGGCAGTGATCCTGCAGATGCTGCACCTGCGCCTGGGCGAAATCACCGACTTCCCGTTTATCGAACCACCGGATGGCAAGGCCATCAGCGATGGCTTCAACCTGCTGCAGGAACTCTCGGCGGTGGACCGCAACAGCCAACTGACGCCTCTGGGCCGGCAACTGGCGCGCCTGCCGGTGGACCCGCGCATGGGCCGCATGTTGCTGGAAGCGGCCAAGCTCGGCAGTTTGCAGGAAGTGCTGATCGTCGCCAGTGCCATGTCGATCCAGGACCCGCGCGAGCGCCCGCCGGAGCGCCAGCAAGCGGCCGACCAGGCCCACGCGCAATGGAAGGATCCCGATTCGGACTTCGCCGGTCTGGTCAACCTGTGGCGCGGCTTTGAAGAGCAGCGCCAGGAATTGACCGCCAGCCCGTTGCGCAACTGGTGTCGCAAGAATTTCCTCAACTACCTGCGCCTGCGCGAGTGGCGTGATTCCCACCGCCAGTTGAGCCTGATCTGCCGTGACATGCAGTTGACGGTCAACAAGGAGCCGGCGGATTTCCCGAAACTGCACAAGGCGGTGTTGTCCGGCCTGCTGAGCCAGATCGGCCAGAAGACCGAAGAGGGCGACTATCTGGGTGCCCGTCAGCGGCGCTTCTGGATTCACCCGTCGTCGGGGATCGGCAAGAAGCGCCCGCAATGGTTGATGACCGCCGAGCTGGTGGAAACCACCAAGCTGTATGCGCGCATGGTGGCCAAGATCGATGCCGATTGGATCGAGCCCCTGGCCGGGCACTTGATCAAGAAAAACCACTTCGAGCCCCATTGGGAGAAGAAGCGCGGCCAGGTCGTGGCCTTCGAGCAGATCACCCTGTTCGGCCTGATTGTGGTGGGGCGCCGGCCGGTGCATTACGGGCCTGTGGACCCGGTGGTGTCGCGCGAGCTGTTTATCCGTGAAGGCCTGGTACGTGGCGAGATCCAGTCCCGGGCCAAGTGCCTGGCCGCCAACCAGCAGTTGCTGGAGCAATTGGACGAACTGGAAGCCAAGGCCCGGCGCCGCGATATCCTGGCCGACGAAGAAACCCTGTACGCCTTCTACGATGCGCGCCTGCCGGCGGAGATCCACCAGACGGCGACCTTCGACAGTTGGTACAAGATCACCAGCCAGAAAGACCCGCAACTGCTGATCATGCGCGAAGAAGACGTGCTGGCGCGCGAGGCCAGTGAAGTCACCGCTGCCCATTATCCGGACACGCTGCACTTGGGTGACCTGGCCCTGGCCTTGAGTTATCACTTTGAACCCAATCACCCGCGCGACGGCGTGACCGTGCGGGTGCCCGCGCCATTGTTGCCGGCCTTGCCTGCCGAGCGCCTGGAGTGGCTGGTGCCCGGGCTGATCGAGGCCAAGTGCATTGCCCTGGTGCGCAACCTGCCCAAGGCCCTGCGCAAGAACTTCGTGCCGGTGCCGGATTTCGTCAAGGCTGCGCTGCAACGTATCGAATTTGCCCAGGGCTCGCTGCCCCAGGCGCTGGGGCGCGAGCTGCTGCGCATGACCGGTGCGCGGGTCAGCGATGAAGCCTGGAGCGAAGCCGCGCAGCAGGTGGAAAACCATCTGAAAATGAACCTGGAAGTGGTGGACGCCCAGGGCAAGTTCCTCGGCGAGGGCCGCGACCTGGCCGCGCTGACAGCACGTTTTGTCGAAGCCAGCCAGGCCGCCCTGGCGGTGCCGCAGACTGCCAAAAGCCAGTTGCCGGTGGAGGCCAAGGTCTTTGCCGCCGTGGCCGAGACCACCCAGCAAAAGATCGCCGGGCTGTCGATGACGGTGTATCCGGCGTTGGTGGAGGAAAACGGGACGGTCAAGGAAGGGCGCTTCTCCACCGCTGCCGAAGCCGAGTTCCAGCATCGCCGTGCCTTACAGCGTCTGTTGATGCAGCAACTGGCCGAGCCGGCAAAATTCCTGCGCGGCAAGTTGCCCGGTCTTACCGAGCTGGGGCTGATGTACCGCGAGCTGGGACGTATCGACGCCCTGGTGGAAGACATTCTGCTGGCCAGCCTCGACAGTTGCGTACTGGAAGGCGAGGCCAGCCTGCCGAGGGATGGCGCTGGTTTGGCGGCCCTGGCCGAGCGCAAACGCGGCAGTTGGACCGAACATGCCGAACGCCTGGCGCGCCTGACCCTGGAAGTATTGAAGCTGTGGCACGGCCTGCAAAAGCGCTTCAAGGGCAAGATCGACCTGGCCCAGGCCGTGGCACTCAACGATATCAAGCAACAACTGAGCAACTTGGTGTACCCAGGCTTTGTGCGCGAAACCCCGGCGCAGTGGTTCAAGGAACTGCCGCGTTATCTCAAGGCCATCGAACTGCGCCTGGAAAAACTGCCCAGCCAGGTGCAGAAGGATCGGGTCTGGAGCGGCGAGTTGAGCGGCCTGTGGAGCCAGTACCAGACGCGGCTGAACAAGCACACTCAGGAAGGCAAGCGCGATCCGCAGTTGGAGCTTTACCGCTGGTGGCTGGAGGAATACCGGGTGTCGCTGTTTGCCCAGCAGTTGGGCACCAAGGTACCGATTTCCGACAAGCGTTTGAGCAAACAGTGGAGCCAGGTCGAGCCTTGACCTGCAATCCCGGGGGCAGGTGCGCGTGTGACAGGCGCCAAACCCCCCGGTTTATGGCAAACTTCGCCGTTATAAATGCCAGGATCGTCTAGATTGGCTGTATCAGCCTCGACGCGCCGGGACAAAGCGTTTCCCCGTTTGATGTCCGCGCGGCGGACTAGAGCGACTTACGGTTTGGTACGAAGGTACCAATCCCTTCTGCCTGAACAGATTTAGAGGAACGACCGTGCATAACGTCGTCATCAGCGGCACAGGCCTGTACACCCCGGCCAACAGCATCTCCAACGAAGAGCTGGTGCAGTCTTTCAATGCTTACGTTCAACAGTTCAATGCCGACAACGCCGTGGCTATCGAGCAGGGTGACGTTCAGGCGTTGACCGAATCCAGCGCCGCCTTTATCGAAAAGGCTTCGGGTATCAAGAGCCGGTTTGTCATGGACAAGGAAGGCATTCTGGACCCCACGCGCATGACCCCGCGCCTGCCCGAGCGCTCCAACGACGAGTGGTCGATCCTCTGCCAGATGGCCGTGGGCGCCGCCGAGCAAGCCCTGCAGCGCGCCGGCAAGACTGCGGCCGATATCGACGGGGTGATCGTTGCCTGCTCCAACCTGCAACGCGCCTATCCGGCCATCGCCATCGAAGTCCAGGAAGCCCTGGGTATCCAGGGGTTCGGTTTTGACATGAACGTGGCCTGTTCTTCGGCGACCTTCGGCATCCAGAACGCCTGCAACAGCATCCAACTGGGCCAGGCCCGGGCGATCCTGATGGTCAACCCGGAGATCTGCACCGGCCACCTGAACTTCCGTGACCGCGACAGCCACTTCATCTTTGGCGATGCGGCCACCGCGGTGATTCTGGAGCGTGCCGACCTGGCCACTTCCGAGCACCAGTTCGACGTTGTCAGCACCAAGTTGCTGACCAAGTTCTCCAATACCATCCGCAACAACTTCGGCTTTCTCAACCGCGCTGCGGAAGAGGGCATTGGTGCACCGGATAAACTTTTCGTACAGGAAGGCCGCAAAGTCTTCCGTGATGTCTGCCCGATGGTTGCAGAGTTGATCGGCCAGCACCTGGTTGAAAACCAGTTGAGCGTGACCGACGTGAAGCGCTTCTGGCTGCACCAGGCCAACCTGAGCATGAACCACCTGATCGTCAAGAAACTGCTGGGCCGTGAAGCCGAGATCGAAGAGGCACCGGTGATCCTCGATACCTACGCCAACACCAGTTCGGCGGGTTCGGTGATTGCGTTCCACACCTACCAGGACGACCTGCCCAAGGGCGCGCTGGCGGTACTCAGCTCGTTTGGCGCCGGGTATTCGATTGGCAGCGTGATCCTGCGCAAGCGCTGAGTGGCCAAGAGGCCTATCGGTGGAGGCTTGTTGTGGCGAGGGGGCTTGTCCCCCGCTGGGCTGCGCAGCAGCCCCAAAACCACCCCCTCGGTCTGCCTGACACTACTCAGTGGGTTTTATGGGGGCTGCTGCGCAGCCCAGCGGGGGACAAGCCCCCTCGCCACAACGGCTCCCCTCAACACAGTGAGATTCTGAATGGCAGCAGCCGACGACGCGCACTTGCTTGAGCGCCTGCTCAAGGGCGAGCAGCAGGCCTATAAGGAGTTAGTCACCCAGTACCAGAGCGCCATGCGTGCGGTGGCCTACGCCATCGTTGGCCAGCGCCACGCTGACGAAGTGGTCCAGGACGCCTGGCTTTCGGTGGTACGCAGCCTCGCCAAGTTCGAAGGGCGCTCCAGCCTCAAGACCTGGCTGCTGACCATCACCGCCAACTCGGCCAAGGGGCGTTACAAACAGAACCGCCGGGAAGTGTTGCTCGACGACTTGCCGTCGCCCCACGGGACCATTGGTGATGAGCGCTTTGCCGCCGGCGACGAGCATTGGCTGATCGCGCCCTTTGCCTGGCATCAGGACACCCCCGAGGCGCTGCTCACCGAAAACGAGCTGCGTGAATGCCTGGAGCACACGCTGCTCAGTCTGTCCGAGCTGCAAAGCAGCGTGCTGCTGCTGCGCGAACGCCAGGGCCTGGAGTTGGAAGAAATTTGTAATCTTCTGGAAATCTCGCTCTCCAATGTGCGTGTACTGCTGCATCGGGCGCGGCTTAAAGTCTTCGCCACGGTGGAGCATTTCGAGGAAACCGGCGAATGTTGACCTGCAAAGAACAAGTGGCACGCTCCAGTGATTATCTCGATGGGCAACTGACCTTTCGCGAGCGCCTGCTGATGCGCCATCACCTGATGTTCTGTGCCAACTGCCGGCGCTTCATTCGCCAGATGCGGCTGATGCAAGCCACCTTGCGCATCCTGCCCGAACCCGAGGTGCCGGATGCACAAGGGTTGGCCGAACGCCTGGCCTCGGAGCTCAAGCGCAACTCCTGACCGCCTTCCGCTGGACCCAACGCCCGCGACGTCGCCATCGCGGGCTTTTTTGTGTCGGCGAAAAGCCCTGCGCTGAAAAACATTGCAGGTTCGTAAGTTTTTTTCACCTTTTTTTCACCTGGCATTTCTCGTACTTTTTTTGCTCAAGCCCGCGCCGGCTCTAGCTTTGCGCTTATTCCCAGTGGTTGTAAGAAAGTTCCCCTGTAATAAAATATTTATCTTGCAGCAACTTGCCTGAAATATCCCCTCGCCAAGATCCCCTCCCAACACCAGCGGGGCAGAACCCGTGTGTTTTCCAACGCAAAAGACCACCAATTAGGGGAATTCTTCGATGATCCGTAAGCACTTCGCCGGTTTCGCGGCCAGCGCCCTGGCCCTGGCCGTTACCGCCCAGGCTTTCGCTGGTACTGTCACTACTGACGGCGCCGATATCGTTGTCAAAACCAAGGGCGGCCTTGAGGTTGCTACTACCGACCAGAACTTCAGCTTCAAGCTGGGTGGTCGCCTGCAAGCCGATTACGGCTCATTTGACGGCTTCTACACCAAGAACGGTGACTCGGGCGACGCCGCTTACTTCCGTCGCGCCTTCCTGGAGCTGGGTGGCACCGTCTACAAGGATTTCAAATACCAGCTCAACTACGACTTCTCCCACAACTCGGGTAACTCCGACGACGGCTACTTCGACGAAGCGTCCATGTCCTATGTGGGCTTCAAGCCAGTAACCATCCGCGTCGGTCGTTTTGACCCGGATTTCGGCCTGGAAAAAGCCACCAGCTCCAAGTGGATCACCGCCATGGAGCGTAACTCCGCCTACGAGGTTGCGGACTGGGTCAACACCCACGAAAACGGCATGGGCATCCAGGTCAGCGGCACTGCGGCGGACATGTTCTACGGCTCCGCCAGCCTGGCCTCCAAGGACATCAACGACGAAGACGGCAAGGGCGTGAAGCAATTCAACGGCCGTATCGTGTTGGCACCGATGAACAAAGGCGGCGACGTCCTGCACTTCGGCTTGAACGTGGCGGCACGTGATCTGAACGATGCAGCCTTCGACTCGCGGATTCGTCCTCGTCTCGGCGCTCGTGGCGTAGCGACCACCGGTGGCAACGATGCCGGCTCCAACGGCAACCGCGCTACTTTCGGCGGTGGTCTGGGCCTGAACGCCAGCAACCTGACCGCAGTGGGCGCCTATGACACCGACACCGTGTTCGGTGGTGAGTTTGCCTTCGCAACCGGCCCATTCTCGGTGCAGGCTGAAGCCCTGAGCCGCAAGATGAAAGCTGACAGCAATGCCTACCAGGACGTGAAAACCAGCGGTTTCTACGGCCAACTGGCCTACACCCTGACCGGCGAGTCCCGTGCCTACAAGCTCGACGGCGGCAAGTTCGACGCGATCAAGCCCGAGAACAAGCAATTCGGCGCCTGGGAAGTGTTCTACCGCTACGACAGCATCAAGGTTGACGACAAGAACATCGTCGTCAGCAGCGCTACCCGCGAAACCGGCGACGCCAAGGCCAACGTGAACACCCTGGGTGTGAACTGGTACGCCAACGAAGCGGTCAAGCTGTCGCTGAACTACAGCAAGGTCAGCACCGACAAGATCACCAACGCCAATGGCGATGACAGCGGTGATTCCATCGTCGGTCGTGTGCAGTACGTGTTCTAAGCAACTGTAATACCGCTCCAACGCGCTCTTTCTTCATCCGTTAAAGCGCGATCCTCTTTTTCACCCCGCCATTTGGCGGGGTTTTTTTTTGCTGCCCGCGCAGGCAGTGGGTTCTGTCAGAATGGCCTGAATATCGTGAGTGAGCGTTTACCGTCGGGGAATGGCATGCCGTTGAAACGTTTGAATAGCCTGTCCGAAATATCGCCTGATGAGTGGAACGTGTTGGTCCCCGAGGATCAGCCGTTTCTGCGCCATGCGTTCCTCAGTGCGCTGGAGGACAGTGCCAGCCTTGGTCGGCATTCTGGCTGGCAGCCCGAGCACTTGCTGCACTACGAGGGTGAGCGGCTGGTCGCGGCGCTGCCCAGCTACCGCAAATGGCACTCCTATGGCGAATACGTGTTTGACCATGGTTGGGCGGACGCCTGCGCGCGCGCCGGCATCGATTACTACCCCAAGTTGCTGACAGCCGTGCCCTTCAGCCCGGTCAGCGGGCCGCGCCTGCTGGCGGCCAATGGTGCGGATGGCCTGGAGCTGCTGCAGAGCTTGCCTGGCTACCTGGAGATCGAAGGGCTTTCCAGCGCCCATATCAACTTCACCGATGCCATGGCCGATGCGGCACTGGGCCAGCAACCCGGTTGGCTTGCGCGTCTGGGTTGCCAGTTCCACTGGCAGAACCGTGGTTATCGCGATTTCCAGGACTTCCTCGACGCCCTGAGTTCGCGCAAGCGCAAGCAGATGCGCAAGGAGCGCGAGCAAGTGGCGGGGCAGGGGATTGAGTTCCAATGGTTGCAAGGCCATGAGTTGAGCGAGGCCCAGTGGGATTTTGTCTACGCCTGTTACGCCAACACCTATGCCGTGCGCCGCCAGTCGCCGTACCTGACGCGGGCGTTTTTCAGCCTGTTGGCCGAGCGCATGCCGCAGGCCATCCGGGTGGTGCTGGCCAAGCAAGGGGCGCGGCCGGTGGCCATGGCGTTCAGCCTGGTGGGTGGCGATAGCCTGTACGGTCGCTATTGGGGCTGCCTGGGTGAGTTCGACCGGCTACATTTCGAAACCTGTTTCTATCAAGGCATGGATTACGCGATCGCCAATGGACTGCAACGTTTCGATGCCGGTGCCCAGGGCGAGCACAAGTTGATCCGGGGGTTTGAGCCGGTGATTACCCGCTCCTGGCATTACTTGCGCCATCCGGGCCTGAAAACCGCCGTGGCAGACTTCCTGGAGCGCGAGCGGGTAGGGATTCTGGCGTATGCCGAAGAGGCGCGGTCGGCGTTGCCGTATCGGCAGGCATAACGCTCAGGGAACTCGACCGGTTCCCCTGTAGGAGCTTGCTCGCGAAGAACTCAAGTACAGCGCGTTCATTCTGGATAAACGCGGCGCCCTCAGGTTTTTCGCGAGCAAGCTCACTCCTACAGGGTGGATCAGGCGTTTTCTTCCTTGCCCAGCCAACGGTAGGTGATGCCACCGATTACCGCGCCAAGGATCGGCGCCAGCCAGAACAGCCACAACTGCTGGATCGCCCAGCCGCCGACAATCAGCGCGGGGCCGGTGCTGCGGGCCGGGTTGACCGAGGTGTTGGTGACCGGGATGGAGATCAGGTGGATCAGCGTCAGCCCCAGGCCGATGGCGATGGGTGCCAGGCCCGCCGGTGCACGACGGTCAGTGGCGCCGAGGATGATCAGCAGGAACATCGCCGTCATCACCAGTTCGGTGACAAACCCCGCCGCCATCGAGTACCCGCCCGGCGAATGTTCGCCGTAACCATTGGAGGCCAGCCCAGAAGCCAGTTCAAAGCCCGGCTTGCCGCTGGCAATGAAATACAACAGGGCCGCCGCGACGACGCCACCTATGACCTGCGCGACGATATACGCTGGCAACTCCTTGACCGGAAACCGGCCGCCGACCACCAGGCCCACGGTGACTGCCGGGTTGAGGTGACAGCCGCTGATATGGCCAATGGCGAACGCCATGGTCAGCACCGTCAGTCCAAATGCCAGGGATACCCCCAGTAGACCAATTCCGACATCGGGGAACGCTGCGGCCAGAACCGCACTCCCGCAACCACCCAACACCAGCCAAAACGTACCTAACCCTTCTGTAACGGAACGTTTGAACAGAGACATGAACGCGTCCTTCTAAATCAACTGGTCGGTGAGGCTTCCCTGCAGTCTGATGTCAGGGCCCTCCCTGGGCCCTGATTGCAGTACAGCAGGATTGTGATACACGGCCAGCGAGTTAGAAAAAACTGTCAGAATTGTTCGGAATTGATAGCGCCGTTAGTAGTCCAGAATCAGTCGATACCGACGAATCCGCCGGTCTGGTGTTGCCACAATCGCGAGTACAGGCCGCCCTGTGCCAGTAGTTGGGCGTGGCTGCCGCTCTCGGCGATCTGGCCTTTTTCCAGGACGACCAACCTGTCCATTCGAGCAATCGTGGACAGACGGTGAGCGATGGCAATCACCGTCTTGCCTTGCATCAGGGTTTCCAGGCTTTCCTGGATGGCCGCTTCCACTTCCGAGTCCAGGGCCGACGTGGCTTCGTCCATGATCAGGATCGGCGCGTCCTTGAGCAGGACCCGGGCGATGGCGATGCGTTGGCGTTGCCCGCCGGAGAGTTTCACCCCGCGCTCACCCACATGGGCGTCCAGGCCGACACGGCCCTCGGCGTCTGAGAGCAGCGGGATAAATTCATCGGCACGCGCCTTGCGGATGGCCTCCCAAAGTTCCTGGTCGGTGGCGTCGGGCTTGCCATACAGCAGGTTGTCGCGGATCGAACGGTGCAGCAGCGAGGTGTCCTGGGTAATCATGCCGATGCGTTCGCGCAGGCTTTCCTGGGCCACTTCGGCGATGTTCTGGTCGTCGATCAGGATGCGCCCGCCCTGCAGATCGTAGAGGCGCAGCAGCAGGTTGACCAGGGTCGACTTGCCGGCACCGGAAGGGCCGATCAGACCGATCTTTTCCCCTGGCTTGATCACCAGGTTCAGGCCCCCGATGATGCCGCTGCTCTTGCCGTAGTGGAAATCCACTTGCTCGAAGCGCACTTCGCCGTGGGGCACGCGCAGGCGCGGGGCGTTCTCGCGGTCGATCACCGCCAGTGGCTGGGCGATGGTCTTCAGGCCGTCCTGGACCATGCCGATGTTCTCGAAAATGCCGTTGACCACCCACATGATCCAACCCGACATATTGACGATGCGGATCACCAGGCCGGTGGCCAGGGCAATGGCGCCCACCGAAATCAGCGACTGGGTCCACAGCCACAGGGCCAGGCCGGTGGTGGTGACGATCAGCAGGCCGTTCATGGTGGTGATCACCACGTCCATGCTGGTCACCACGCGGCTGGCCAGCTGGGTTTTTTCGGTCTGCTCGATGATTGCTTCCTTGGCGTACTCCTGCTCGGACTGCGTGTGGGCGAACAGTTTCAAGGTGGTGATGTTGGTGTAGCCATCGACGATGCGCCCCATCAACTTGGAGCGCGCCTCGGAGGAGATCACCGAGCGTTCCTTGACCCGTGGCACGAAGTAGCGCAGCGCCAGGCTGTAGGCGATGATCCAGGTGACCAGCGGGATCATCAGGCGCCAGTCGGCCTCGGCAAACAGCACCAGGGAACTGATGGCGTAGATCGCCACGTGCCAGATGGCATCGACAGCGGCGACGGCTGAGTCGCGCAGCGAGTTGCCGGTTTGCATGATGCGCTGGGCAATGCGCCCGGCAAAATCGTTCTGGAAAAAGTTCAGGCTCTGCTTGAGCACATAGCTGTGGTTCTGCCAGCGGATCAGGCTGGTCATGCCGGGGCTGATGGTCTGGTGTACCAGCAGGTCGTGCAGGGCGCCGAAGATCGGGCGTAGCAGCAGGGCGACCACGGCCATCCAGATCAACTCGGTGGCGTGGACCTGGAAGAAATTGGCCGGCGGTGTGCCCTGGGCCAGGTCGATGATGCGGCTCAGGTAGCTGAACAGCGCTACTTCGATCAGCGCGCCAATCAGGCCGACCACCAATAGCGCGGCAAAGCACGGCCACACCTGGCGCAGGTAATAGAGGTAGAAGGGCAGGACTTTATCGGGAGGTGCCGCGCTGGGAGCGTCGCGGAAGATATCGATCAGTTGTTCAAAGCGACGATAGAGCATTAGGTCTGACGCCCGCCGGGCGGGCTCTCCTTTTCAAATACACGCGCCGCCTTGTGGGCGGCGCGCGAAACGCCCTGTGGACCTTAGTCGATACGCTTGGCCGACTTGATCAGGACAGGATCGATAGGCACGTTTTGCATGCCTTGCTTGGTG
Organism: Pseudomonas sp. DTU12.1; assembly: GCF_009873475.1. Lineage (NCBI taxonomy): Bacteria > Pseudomonadati > Pseudomonadota > Gammaproteobacteria > Pseudomonadales > Pseudomonadaceae > Pseudomonas > Pseudomonas sp. DTU12.1. The sequence continues at coordinate 1,782,453 of NZ_CP045254.1, forward strand.
GTGGTCTGCGAGTTGACGATGATATCGACTACGTCCATACCCTTGACCACTTTGGCAAATACCGCGTAGCCAGCATCACGGCCCGGGTCGAGGAAGGCGTTGTCGGCTACGTTGATGAAGAACTGGCTGGTGGCCGAATTCGGGTTACTGGTACGCGCCATGGACAAGGTGCCACGCACGTTATGCAGGCCGTTGCTGGCTTCGTTCTTGATCGGCGCTTCAGTTGGCTTTTGCGACATTTGCTGGGTGAACCCGCCGCCTTGCACCATAAAACCCGGGATCACCCGATGAAAAATGGTGTTGGTGTAGAAGCCTTTGTCGACATAGGACAGGAAGTTCTTGGTACTGATGGGCGCCTTGACCGGATCCAACTCGATTTCGATCTCGCCATTGGTGGTGGTGATCAATACGTGTGGTGCCTTGGCCGGCGTGGCCGCCATCAGGTTGGCAGCAAACAGAACAGAACCGGCAAAAACGGCGATTTTTTTCAGCATGGGTCAGTGATCCTGGGAAGTGCTTTCGACTGTCTTCAGAAAATCGAGCAGGGTTGTATTGAAGGTTTCGGGTTGGTCCAGCGGTGTGGCGTGACGCGAATCCTCGATCACCACCAACCGCGCATCGGGCAGCAGTTTTACATAGATTTGTTTCTGCGCCACCGGGGTGTAGTCATGGTCGGCGCTGATGACCAGGGTTGGACAGGTGATTTTCGAAAGTCGTTCCTGCACGCCCCAGCCCACAATCGCGTCGAAGCTCTCGAGGTAAGCACGTTTGTTGTTTCTTGCCCAGCGCTCGGCCATCTTGCGCCGCAGGTCGGCCTGTTCGGGTTTGGGAAACAGCCTGTCACCGAGGGCCTTGCCGATGGTCTTCAAGCTCAGCACACGTGCCAGGGTCCAGCGCTTGGCCCATTGCCAATAGTCATCGGCGCTGCGCACCTTGACCTCGGGTGCGCTGTTGACGATACACAGGCTCTTGAGCAGTTGCGGTTGGTCGACCGCCAGTTGAAAGGCGATCATCGCGCCCATCGACAGGCCCACCACATGGGCGGCGGGCAGTTGCAGGTGTTCGATCAAGGCCACCAGGTCGGCGGTAAATCCTTCGATGCTGTAGCGCTCCCGAGGCTTGTCGGAGCGGCCGTGACCGCGCACGTCCAGCACCACCAGGCGGTAATGCCGGGACAATACCGGTATTTGCAGTTCCCAATCCTGGCAACTGGAGCCCAGGCCATGGATCAGGATCAGCGGCTCGCCGTGGCCATATTCCTCGTAATGCAGGGTGCAACCTTCATGTTCGAAATAGGCCATGGGTGAACTCCGTTTCAGGCTTGCCGGGGGGCGGCAAAGGGGGCGTCCAGCGGTGCGGTGTCGAAGGTGCGTAGCAGTTCGACGAGAATCTGCGTCGCCGGGCCCAGGGGCTTGTCCTTGTTGGAGTACAGGTAGAACGTCGGGTGGCGGCTGCCGCCTTGCTCCAGGGGCAGTTGCTTGAGCACGCCTTCTTTAAGCTCGCGCTCGATCAGGTGCCGGGGCAGCCAGGCAAACCCCAGGCCGCTGCCGACGAAGGTGGCGGCGGTGGCCAAGCTGCCCACGGTCCAGCGCTGTTCGGCGCCGAGCCAGCCGACGTCCCGTGGTTGCTGGCGGCCGGAGTCGCGGATCACCACTTGCATCTGGCTTTCCAGGTCCTGGAAGCTCAACTCGCGGTTAAGCCGGTGCAGGGGGTGTTCGGGGTGGGCCACGGCGACAAATTCCACATCGCTCATTTCCGTGCCCAGGTAGCCTGGGATGCTGAAGCTGCTGATCGCCAGGTCGGCGACGCCTTCAATCAGCAGTTCCTCGACACCCGACAGCACTTCTTCACGCAGGCGCACGCGGCAGCCACGGCTTTGCGGCATGAAGGCGGTGAGGGCGCGTACCAGGCGGGCGTTGGGGTAGGCGGCATCGACCACCAGGCGTACTTCGGCTTCCCAACCTTGCTCCATATGATGGGCCAGGTCTTCGAGCTGGCTGGCGTTTTTCACCAGTTGCCGGGAGCGGCGCAGCAGCACTTCGCCGGCCTCGGTGAGCACGGCCTTGCGCCCGTCGATGCGCAGCAGGGGCACGCCCAACTGGTCTTGCATGCGGGCGACGGTGTAGCTCACCGAGGATTGCGAGCGGTGCAGTACTTCGGCCGCCTGGGCGAAGCCACCATGGTCGACCACGGCTTGCAACGTGCGCCATTGATCAAGGGTCACGCGGGGCGCTTTCAAGATGAGCTCCTCTTGTCCTAAGCTGGCGGTCCTTATTGGAGACTGCCGAATGAGAAAATTCTGTTGTGTAGTGCTGGCACTGTTGCCGCTGAGCGCGTTTGCCTATCCGATCGACGTGTCAAAATCGATCAAGGGGGTGAGCATCGATTACATGGCGTCCGATGTGGACAGTGAGATCAGCTCCATCCAACTCAGTAACTTCGGCAGCAACGACGCTGCGTGCAGGGTCGCATTTACCAATGGTCCGGAGCCTGCGCGGGTACGCAATGTCACGGTTCCTGCCGGCAAAAGCACCAACACCACGGTCAAGTTCAGCCGCGCGATTATCAAGATGCGCATCAAACTGACCTGCGAGCCAAAATAAGGCACAAGCGGGGCGCGGCCAGCGCTGTGCTCCGCTTATAAACAACTTTATAGATGGGTTATAGCAGTTTTTTACGCTTTTTTATCGAACGGGCTCTGTTTAACCTTCACTCCATCGACTTACAGCAATTACCGATGGAGCCTACAAAGCCATGTCCAATGTTCTGATCATCGAAAGCAGCGCCCGCCAGCAGGATTCCATCTCCCGCCAGTTGACCCAACAGTTCATCAGCCAATGGCAGGCGGCCCACCCGGCCGATCAGATCACCGTGCGTGACCTGGCCATCAACCCGGTGCCGCACCTGGACGCCAACCTGTTGGGCGGCTGGATGAAGCCGGTCGAGCAGCGCAACGCAGATGAGCAGGCTTCCCTGGACCGTTCCAACCAACTGACCGACGAACTGCTGGCCGCCGATGTGCTGGTAATGGCCGCGCCGATGTACAACTTTGCCATCCCCAGCACCCTCAAAGCCTGGCTTGACCATGTGTTGCGCGCTGGTGTGACGTTCAAGTACACCGCCACCGGGCCACAGGGCCTGTTGACCGGCAAGCGCGCCGTCGTGTTGACCGCCCGTGGCGGTATCCATACCGGCGCGAGCAGCGATCACCAGGAACCGTACCTGCGCCAGGTCATGGGCTTTATCGGTATCCATGACGTCACCTTCATTCATGCCGAAGGGGTGAACCTGGGTGGCGACTTCCAGGAAAAGGGCGTGAACCACGCCAAGGCCTTGCTGGCACAGGTTGCCTGAAGCGTTAATCGCCAGATAATCGCGTGGTGTTTTTATAACCCCACGCAACCCTTCAAGTTCGCGTATCGAACCTCCCTTTGCACTTGTTGCTCCTGAGTGCTCCTGCCCGACTGCCGCTTTAGCGAGGTCGGGTTTTTTTTGCCCCGAGTTTCGCCCCGCCGTGAAAAACGCTAATGTCGCGCCCATTCAAATACGAGGCGCACATGGGCTATTTACTGATTGTCACGCTGATCCAGGCGTTTTCCTTCAGCTTGATCGGCGAATACCTGGCCGGTCATGTCGACAGCTATTTCGCCGTGCTGGTACGCGTGTTGCTGGCCGGGCTGGTGTTTATCCCGCTGACCCGTTGGCGTTCGGTGGAGCCTGCGTTCATGCGCGGCATGCTGCTGATCGGCGCGTTGCAGTTTGGCGTGACATATGTGTGCTTGTACTTGAGCTTTCGCGTGCTGACGGTGCCCGAGGTGTTGTTGTTCACCATCCTCACGCCGTTGCATGTGACGTTGATCGAAGACGCACTGAACCGGCGCTTCAACCCGTGGGCGTTGATTGCTGCGCTGGTGGCGGTGGCGGGCGCGGCGGTGATCCGCTTTGACCAGATCAGCCCGGACTTCTTCATGGGCTTCCTGTTGCTGCAACTGGCCAACTTCACCTACGCCGCCGGGCAGGTGCTGTACCGGCGCCTGGTGGCGCGCCATCCAAGCGACTTGCCGCACTACCGGCGCTTTGGCTATTTCTACCTGGGAGCATTGGCCGTGGTGTTGCCGGCGTTCCTGTTGTTCGGCAAAGCCAACTTCCTGCCCGAAGCGCCATTGCAGTGGGGGGTATTGGTGTTTCTGGGGCTGGTCAGCACCGCGTTGGGCTTGTACTGGTGGAACAAGGGCGCCTGCCTGGTCAACGGCGGCACCCTGGCCGTGATGAACAACCTGCATGTGCCGGTGGGGTTGCTGCTGAACCTGCTGATCTGGAATCAGCATGAACCGTTGGGGCGGTTGTTCCTGGGCGGGGCGGTGATCGTGGCGGCGGTGTGGATCAGCCGGTTGGGTGTGCGCCCGGCTGTTGGACCTGCAACCCAGTAAAAGCTGGCTGATATGGGGCTGTGGTGGCGAGGGGGCTTGTCCCCCGCTGGGCTGCGCAGCAGCCCCAATAAAGCCAACGAGTTCTCTCAGGTAACCCGAGTTGGTTGGTTTTGGGGGACAAGCCCCCTCTCCACAATAGGTCTGCGCAGTGGATTAAAGCGCAGCTTTTTCTGGGGCTGGCAAATAGCTGGCACCCAGCACCGCCGGCAATACCCCGGCCCGCAGGTCATTGCCACTTGGCTGCTGGTACAGGCTCAAGCCAAACTCCGGCAGTACTGCCAACAGGTAGTCAAAAATATCCCCCTGGATGCGTTCGTAATCCGCCCACGCGGTGGTGCGGGTAAAGCAGTAGATTTCCAGGGGCACGCCCTGGGAGGTGGTCTGCATCTGGCGCACCATGCAGGTCATGTTCGGCTGGATATCGGGATGGCTCTTGAGGTACGCCAGGGCGTAGGCACGGAACGTCCCCAGGTTGGTCATCCGCCGGCGGTTGGCCGAGAGTTGCGCGCTGTGGCCCTGGGCTTCGTTCCAGGCTTTGAGTTCCGCCTGCTTGCGGCTGATGTAGTCGGTCAGCAGGTGGACCTGGGTCATGCGCACTTCTTCATCATCACGCAGGAAGCGCACGCCGGCCGCGTCGATAAACAGGCTGCGCTTGATCCGCCGCCCGCCCGAGGCCTGCATGCCGCGCCAGTTCTTGAACGATTCGGACATCAGGCGCCAGGTGGGGATCGAGACGATGGTCTTGTCGAAGTTCTGCACCTTGACCGTATGCAAGGTGATATCCACCACATCGCCATCGGCGCCGACCTGGGGCATTTCGATCCAGTCGCCGACCCGCAGCATGTCGTTGCTGGTCAATTGCACGCTGGCGACAAACGACAGCAGCGTGTCCTTGTACACCAACAGGATCACCGCCGACATCGCACCCAGGCCGGACAACAGCAACAGCGGCGAGCGGTCGATCAGCGTGGCGACGATGATGATCGCGCCAAACACGAACAACACCATTTTTGCCAATTGCACATAGCCCTTGATCGAGCGCGTGCGGGCGTGTTCGGTGCGGGCGTAGATATCCAGCAGGGCGTTGAGCAGGGCGCTCATGGCCAGGACCTGGAACAGGATGGTGAACGCCAGCGCCACGTTGCCGATGAACAACGCGGCGTTTTTGCTCAGTTCCGGCACCAGGTGCAGGCCGAACTGGATCACCAGGGACGGCGTCATCTGTGCCAGGCGATGGAAGACTTTGTTGTGCCGCAGGTCATTGAGCCAGTGCAGCGCCGGCTGGCGCCCGAGCAGTTTGACGGTGTGCAGGATGAGGTAGCGAGCCACCCGTCCGACAATCAGGGCCACGACCAGCAGCACCAGCAAGGCGATGCTTGAATGCAGCAGCGGATGTTGGTCCAGGGCACCCCAGAGGTCTTGGACGTTGAGCCAGAGCTGTTTGATATCCATGGTTTAAAGCGATTCTTCTGTAAGACATGACGGGGCGATTAGAGCATTTAAGTGCTGCAAAGTTGTGCAGGCAGACAAATCACCTGACAAAAAACCATCTGATTGGCCCACTTCGCGTAAAGAAACTCGGCCTGAGCGCCCGAAACCGTTACCCTATGCAGCTGATTTTTTGTATTTTTTCGAGGTAGCACCCGTGTTTTCCCAATTCGCCCTGCACGAACGCCTGCTCAAAGCCGTGGCCGAGCTTAAATTTGTCGAGCCTACGCCTGTGCAAGCAGCGGCCATCCCGCTCGCGCTCCAAGGGCGTGACCTGCGGGTGACGGCTCAAACCGGGAGTGGCAAGACCGCCGCTTTCGTCCTGCCGATCCTCAATCGTCTGATCGGCCCGGCCAAGATCCGCGTCAGCATCAAGACCCTGATCCTGTTGCCTACCCGTGAACTGGCCCAGCAGACCTTGAAGGAAGTGGAGCGCTTCTCGCAGTTCACCTTCATCAAGTCCGGCCTGATCACCGGCGGTGAAGACTTCAAGGTGCAGGCCGCCATGCTGCGCAAGGTCCCGGATATCCTGATCGGCACCCCTGGGCGGATGATCGAGCAACTGAACGCCGGCAACCTGGACCTCAAGGAAGTCGAAGTACTGGTGCTCGACGAAGCCGACCGCATGCTCGATATGGGGTTTGCCGACGACGTGCAGCGCCTGGTCGAAGAATGCGTCAACCGCCAGCAGACCATGCTGTTCTCCGCCACCACTGGCGGTTCGACCCTGCGCGAGATGGTCGCCAAGGTCCTGAACAACCCAGAGCACCTGCAGGTCAACAACGTCAGCGACCTGAACTCGACCACCCGTCAGCAGATCATCACCGCTGACCACAATGTGCACAAAGAGCAGATCCTCAACTGGCTGTTGGCCAACGAGACATATCAGAAGGCCATTGTGTTCACCAACACCCGGGCCATGGCCGACCGCATCTACGGGCGCCTGGTGGCTCAGGAGTACAAGGCGTTTGTCTTGCACGGTGAGAAGGACCAGAAGGACCGCAAGCTGGCCATCGACCGCCTCAAGCAGGGCGGCGTGAAGATCCTGGTAGCCACCGACGTCGCCGCGCGCGGCCTGGACGTCGAAGGCCTGGATATGGTGATCAACTTCGATATGCCGCGCAGCGGCGACGAATATGTACACCGTATCGGCCGTACCGGGCGTGCCGGCAACGATGGCCTGGCCATTTCGCTGATCTGCCATGGCGACTGGAACCTGATGTCGAGCATCGAGCGCTACCTCAAGCAGTCGTTTGAGCGGCGCACCATCAAGGAAGTCAAAGGCACCTACACCGGGCCGAAGAAGGTCAAGGCCTCGGGCAAGGCCGTGGGCGTGAAGAAGAAAAAGGTCGACGCCAAGGGCGACAAGAAGAAAGCCGGCGCCAAGTCGCCGACCAAGCGCAAGATCGCCAACCGGCCGAAGACCGACAACCTGTCGTTGGTCAGCAAGGACGGCATGGCACCGCTCAAGCGCCGCAAGCCAGAAGCACCGGCTGCCGAATAATACGGCGGCGCACAAAAAAACCGGACAATGTCCGGTTTTTTTATGCCTTCAGTTTTTTGCCTTGGCCGCTGCTTCCTTCAATTCCTTGAGCCGCGCCTCGATCAGCTGGCACTTGTCGGGAAACTTTGCGCTTTCGGTATCCAGGTCCATTTGCTGCAGTTCATCGTTGATTTCCTTGGCCTTGGTCGGGTTCTGCTGGGTGAGGGTGCTGACTTCCTTGGCCAGTTGCTCACGTTTTTCCGTGGCCTCTTCCGGGGTACAGGCCCAGGCGGGCAGGGCGCTAAACAGGGTGGCGGCGACGGCCAGTTGCATCAGGGTTTTCATGGGTGGACCTCCTTGGCGGTGATACTCGGTTGAGGGCTATGGCCCGCGAAAAGTTCAGTGCAATCACGCTCGTCCATCCGGCTGAACGGCGCCCGCACACGCCGGTCACAACCTTTGAAGGCCGCCAGTCGGTGTGCCTGCAGGAGGGATTCAGGATGAGTACTTACAATTGGGATCTGATCGAGCGTCTGTTACATGAAGTGCAAAATGGCGAGGGCAGCTTTGCCCCGCGCAAGTATGCCGAGCAGGAAGCCGCCGAGAAGGCCACGGCCGGCGACTTCAACGGCGACCTCGATGCGCTGAAAAAGACCGCAGCCGACTATGAGGCGCTGTTGTTCAAGCGCGGCTTTATCGAGTCCCGTCCAGAGGATCAGGGCGGCAATGGCGAGAACTTCATTTTGACGCCGCTGGGGGCCCGCCTGCTGGCGCTGATCGACAGTTCCATCCCGGGTAACGATCACCCGCGCCAGGTTTTGGACGAGCAGGCCGACGCGCTGGATCCGGCGACGTTCGAGGTTGTGGCCTCCAAGGCGCAAATCGCCTGAGCCGGCTGAAACTGTCAAATCGGTAATCTGGCGCTAAGCCAACTGACAGGCGCCGATTCCTATTCTTGGGTCATTCAATTGACGGGAATGGAATCGGCATGCACTCCAACACTTCTCGACGAACCTTCGTCAAAGGCTTGGCTGCGGCCGGCCTGCTGGGCGGCGCAGGCCTTTGGCGGCCACCGGTCTGGGCCCTGGCCAGTCCCGGACAACCGGGCGTGCTGGCAGGCAGCGATTTTGAACTGTCCATTGGCCAGACCCCGGTCAACCTCACCGGCAACGTGCGCACTGCCTTGACCATCAACGGCAGTTTGCCGGGGCCGCTGCTGCGCTGGCGCGAAGGCGATACCGTGACCTTGCGCGTGCGTAACCGCCTGGCAGAGCCGACGTCGATCCACTGGCACGGGATTATCCTGCCGGCCAATATGGACGGCGTGCCGGGCCTGAGTTTCAAGGGGATCGAGCCGGGTGGGGTGTACGTCTATCAGTTCAAGGTCAATCAGCATGGCACCTACTGGTACCACAGCCACTCCGGGTTCCAGGAGCAACAAGGGGTTTATGGCCCGCTGGTGATCGACCCCCGAGAGCCCGAACCCTTCTCGTACCAGCGTGACTACGTGGTGATGCTGACGGACTGGACCGACGAAGATCCCGTCAGTTTGATGAAGATCCTGAAGAAACAGTCCGACTACTACAACTTCAATAAACCCACCGTGGGCGACTTCATCAAGGATGTGGCCGACAAGGGCTGGTCAGCCACCGCTGCCGACCGTCTGATGTGGGCGCAAATGAAGATGAATCCCACGGACCTGGCGGATGTCAGCGGCGCGACCTACACCTTCTTGATGAACGGCCAACCACCTGCGCAAAACTGGACCGGGCTGTTTCGCGCCGGTGAGAAGATCCGCCTGCGCTTGATCAACGGCTCGGCCATGACCTACTTCGATGTGCGTATTCCGGGCCTGAAGATGACGGTTGTGGCTGCCGACGGCCAGCCGGTGAAACCGGCCAGCGTGGACGAGTTGCGCATCGCCGTGGCCGAGACCTACGACGTGCTCGTCGAACCGAGCGAGGCGGCCTACACCCTGTTCGCCCAATCCATGGACCGCACCGGCTACGCACGCGGCACACTCAGCCGTGAGCCGGGCTTGCTGGCGCCTGTCCCGGCGCTGGACGCCCGCCCCTGGTTGACCATGGATGACATGGGCATGGGCGGTATGGACCACGGTGCAATGGATCACGGGGCCATGGCAGATATGCCGGCCATGGATCACAGTCAGATGGCCGGCATGGACGGTGGGGCGATGCAGGGCATGGACCACAGCGCCATGGCGGGGATGGCGATGCCAATGCAAAGCCATCCGGCCAGCGAAACCAATAACCCGTTGGTAGACATGCAGGCGATGAGCACCTCACCCAAGCTCGACGACCCTGGCATCGGCTTGCGCAACAACGGGCGCAAGGTCCTGACCTATGCCGATTTGCGCAGCACCTTTGAAGACCCCGACGGCCGCGAGCCCAGTCGTACCATCGAGTTGCACCTCACAGGGCATATGGAGAAGTTCGCCTGGTCCTTCGACGGGGTGAAGTTCTCCGATGCCGAGCCGATCAGGTTGACCTATGGCGAGCGGGTGCGGGTGGTGCTGGTCAACGACACCATGATGACGCACCCGATTCACCTGCATGGCATGTGGAGTGACCTGGAGGACGAAAACGGCCAGTTCATGGTGCGCAAACACACCATCGACATGCCGCCAGGATCGCGTCGCAGTTACCGGGTGACCGCCGATGCCCTGGGGCGCTGGGCCTATCACTGCCATCTGCTGTACCACATGGAAATGGGCATGTTCCGTGAAGTCCGGGTGCAAGAATGAGGAACCGAGCATGAGCCATCTATTTCGCCCCGCTGCGCTACTGATCGCGACATTTGCCCCCGTAGCGTTGGCCAGCGCCGAAACCATGGACCACAGCCAGATGCAGGGCATGACGCCAGCGACACCGGCGGCCAGCAGTCAGAGTCGTACGCCGATTCCACCGCTGACCGATGCCGACCGCGCCGCGGTCTACAACGCCCCGGGCGGGCATGTGGTGCATGACAGTGGCATCAACTCGTTGTTTGTGATCAACCAACTGGAATGGCAAGGCTCTGACGATGGCCGCGCCGTGGGCTGGGATGCCAAGGGCTGGATCGGCGGTGATATCGACCGCTTGTGGTTGCGCACCGAAGGTGAGCGCGCCAAGGGCAAGACTGAAAAGGCCGAGGTCCAGGCGTTATGGGGCCACGCCATCAGCCCGTGGTGGGATGTGGTGGCCGGTATGCGCCAGGACTTCAAGCCCGGTGACAGCCAGAGTTGGGCGGCGTTCGGCCTGCAAGGCATGGCCCTGTACAACTTCGAGGCCGAGGCCACGCTGTTTGTCGGTGAAGGCGGGCAGACCGCGGCGCGCCTCGAAGGGGACTACGATATTTTGCTGACCAATCGGCTGGTGCTGCAGCCTACCGCCGAGGCCAACTTTTACGGGAAAAACGATCCCGGGCGCGGGATTGGCTCAGGCCTTGCGCAAACCGAGGTTGGGGTGCGGCTGCGTTACGAAATCCGTCGCGAGTTTGCGCCTTACGTCGGGGTGACCTGGAATCGTGCCTACGGCCAGACGGCCGAGTACGCCAGGGACGAGGGCGAGGACCGCAGCGAGGTGCGCTGGGTACTGGGTGTACGCCTGTGGTTTTGATGGATGCTGATTAAAAAACTCTACCTATAACCTGTCGCCATGAGCGGCCAGGAGCCTTGCATGTCTGTGTTTAAAACCACGTGGGTGGCGGTTGCGCTGTGTTCCGGATTATTGCTCAGCGGGCCTTCCTGGGCCCATCCGAAGTTGCTGTCTTCACTGCCTGCGGCCGGGGCAAGCGGGCCGGCCCCCGAGACCATTGAGCTGCACTTTTCGGAAAACCTGCTGACCCAGTTTTCGGGCGCCAAGCTGATCATGACGGCGATGCCCGGCATGGCCCATTCGCCCATGCCCATCAAGGCCAGTGTGTCGGGCAGCAGCGACCCCAAGGTGATGCTGATCAAGCCTGCGGCGCCGCTGCCGGCCGGGACCTACCGGGTGGACTGGCGCGCGGTGTCGTCAGACACCCACCCCATTACCGGCGATGTGGTGTTCAGCGTCCGGCCATGAGTGAGTCTGTGGGCATTGCCTTGCGGTTTGCGCTGTACCTGGACCTGATGCTGCTGTTCGGCTTGGGCTTGTTTGGTCTGTATGGGCTGAAGGCATCGGAGCGGCTATCCGGCGCGGTGTTGAATTTCAAAGGCTGGCTGGCAGGGACCGCGCTGCTTGGCATGTTGCTCTCGATGGCTTCGCTGCTGGTCATGACCCGAGCCATGAGCGGTGAGCAAGAGTGGCAGGCACTTGGGCCGCATCTGCAGATGATGCTGTGGCAGACCGAGTTTGGCTTGACCTGGATGCTGCGTATCGGCGTGTTGCTGGTGGCCGCTCTGGTTGCCTTGATCGGTGCAATGTGGCCCAGCGCCAGTGTGTGGCTGGCGACCTGGGCGGTGGAGGCTGGCCAACACACGCTGGCCTGTCGCGCCCTGCGGCGTAGCCTGAGCGTGGAATTCGGTGCGGTGCTGCTGATCCTGGGGCTGGTCGCGTGGCTGGGGACGCTGGGCCCAATGGCATCGGGCTAGGCTGGGCTGCCCTTGAGGCACTTGAGGGACTGGAAGTCGCTGCGCACTTTATCGATTTTCTGCACCAGCTTCTGTCGTTGTTGCACCGTGCTTTCGGCCATCAAATCCACCAGCAGGCTGCGGGCCGCCGCTTCGGTCTGGGCATAGGCCTGGCGATAATCTGCGGTCCACAGGCTTTCACGGTCCACCAGCAGTTGCTCCATCTTGCGCGGGAAGTCGCTGCTAGCCCGTTGGTTAACGGCCGCGATGAACTGCGCCTGCCAATGGGCGCGGTTGCCGATCCATTGCTGGTTCTGCGCCCCCAGGGCGGTGGACCAGGCCAGCACACGCTCTTGCTGGCTGGCGCTCAACGGGCCGAGCCAAGCGTCCAGGCGTTTGTTCATGCGTTCGCTACGGTCCTTGATCTGTTGCGCCAGGGGTGGCTTGAGGTATTCGTCCTGGCGTTTACGCAGGTCCTTGGCCAGCGCTTGATCCATCTCCCGTACCTGCTGCTCGTCCAGCCCGCGTAGCAATTGGATGGCGGATGGAGTGATCTGCCGGGCGACGTCGGCGATGGCCTGCTTGGCTTCGAGGGTGCGGGTTTGCAGGGCCGCATCACTGACCTGATGGTTGTCGACCATCTGTTGCAGGCGGTCGAGCCAGTCGAGGTAGCCGGGCAATTGGGTGGTGCAGTGCCAGGCCAGGTGGTCCTTGAGGGTGTCGTTGAACCAGCTTTTCTGCCCGGCGTTCATGTCCAGGTAGTCGTTGAGGGTCCAGGGGATGATCACGTCGAGGTTGCGATAGGCCAGGCCCACGCGGTTGCAGCCGGCAAGCAGCACGCTCAGGGCCAGCAAGGCCACCAGGATTCTTAACCGATACAGCATGGGCGAGTCCTTGCGCAGTCCAGGGATGTTCATCTGAACTCGCCGGGGGCGTGACAGTTCAGCCCATCAATAAAACGATCGCTCGGCCTTGAGGGTCAACAGGCCATCACATTGCGAATTGTGTCCGGAGTAGGCCGAGCAGTCGCTGCCGCTGAGGCTGGAGTCGCTGTAGATCAGGTCCAGGTCGACGCCCATCCACGGCCGGGAGAACTTCACCGACCAGTCGCTGAAACTACGGATCGAGCCGCCCTCCACCGATGCCGGAGCGCCTAACTGATGAGTGGTGTACTTCATGCTCACGCCAATGCCAAACGGTTGGGTGCCGCCCAGGTCGGCAAACAGGGTGCTGTCGCGACGATCGGGGTCGTTGCCCAATGACACGCCAAAGCGATTGCCCAGCAAGTTCAGGCCGCCGTAGAACTCCTGGCTGTCGAGCGGGCTCAACTTGGGGTAGCTGTAGTGGATCATCCCCAGTTCATAGCCCAGGGTCTGGTCGAACGGGCGCTTGAAGCCCAAATAGGAATCGACTTCCAGGTTACTGGCGGGTGACAGGCCCATGCTCGGCGAAAACTGGCCGAAATACAGACCGCTGGCGTGGCTCAGGTCGAGGCCGCCGTGGAACGAGTTGCTGCCCGGAGAGGTGGGTTTGACCAGGCCCTGGGCCATGCTGCGACTGGGCGTAGTCCCCAGTTTCAAGTCGAAGTCGCCCAGTTCACGCTGGAAAACCTGCGCGTCGGCGAGGGGGCTGGCGAGCAGGGCGCTGACCAGGAAAATGCACGGCTTGAGCATGCGTCACTCCATGAAAAGCGAGGAGCAGTAACAGAAGGAATCGGGCAAACGCCCGATCTAGACGTGTGCAAGCATACCGGCGAAAGTCAGGGGCTGAGGCCCGTTCGTCGATTGGCGGGGTTGAAAGTGTGTCGGGGGGAGGGTGCTGGCTCTAGTCCTAGCGCCTTGATAGGCAAGACGCTTAGGGACCAGGTGGGAGGCGTAGGCGGCTTCGCGCTTACTTCTTACCCAGGGTGATCTGCTTGGACGGGCCGAAAGTCTGGCCGCTCACGCCCTTGGCGATCTGCTGGATTTCGCCACCGGACTTGAGGAACGCGGCGATTTGGTTGTTGATCGATTCGCTGGTTTCAACGGCGGGAGCTGGCTTTGCTTTGCTGTTGGATGCTTTTACGCGCATGGCGGCCACTAACCTGTAGAAAATTAACTTGGCCAGGCATCGTACATGAAATGCTTGACAATTGCTTGGTAAATATCTCCCAGGAATAAGCTGCGTTATTATAAAAACCTAAGTTGATCTATGGTTGAGGGCCCTAACTCGCTGTTTTAAATAGAAACCCGAGGGGAAAACTCCAGCCGCCCATCGATGCCAGCACCCAGCCCGACCTGACGAGCGGAGCGGTTGCCTGAAATCCCCTGGCAAACCCGCGATTTTTCAGGGTTGCGCGCCTGGACACGGGACCGCTGCCTTCAACTCGGGTAGAATGCCGCCCACGCAATGAGGGTATTGGAAATGGCTTTAGTCGGGCGCTACAACAGTTTGCAAGTGGTTAAACACACTAACTTTGGTTTGTATCTGGATGGTGAGCAAGAGGGCGAAATCCTCTTGCCTAATCGTTATATTCCCAAAGATATTCCCAGTGAAGATGAAGACTGGCTTAACGTTTTTATTTATCTGGACAGCGATGACAAACTTATCGCCACCACTGAAAAACCAAAAGTGCAGGTGGGTGAGTTTGCCAGCCTGAAAGTGGTAGAAGTCAACAGCATCGGGGTATTCCTCGACTGGGGCCTGCCCAAGGACCTGCTGCTGCCTTACTCCGAGGAAAAGCGCCAACTGACTGCCGGTGAATACTGCGTGGTGCATGTCTACCTCGACAAGCACACCAAGCGCATCACCGCCACTGCGCGCCTGGACCGTTACCTGGACAAGACCCCGGCCAACTACACCGTGGGCCAGGAAGTTGATTTGCTGGTTGCCGAAGCCACTGATATGGGGTTCAAGGCGATCATCAACAACAAGCACTGGGGCCTGATCCACAAGAACGAAGTGTTCAAGTTCCTGCGTCCGGGCAAGGAAGAGAAGGGGTTCATCAAGGAGATCCGCGCCGACGGCAATATCAGCCTGAGCCTGCAACCGGTCGGCGAGCAAGCGGCGTCCAGCCTGAACTCGAAGATCCTCGCCAAGTTGCGTGAAAACAACGGCAGCCTGCCGGTCAGCGACAAGAGCGACCCGACCGTGATCAGCAACTTGTTTGGCGTGAGCAAGGGCAACTTCAAGAAGGCCATTGGTGCGCTGTACAAGCAGGGCCAGATCGTGATTCACGCTGATCGTATTGAACTAAGCTGACTGCAACCTGCTCTTGTGTAGGAGTCGCTATCGCCGGCATGCCGGCTCCTACAGTAGGGTGTCGTCATGGGCAAAAAAGTCGTGTTTGCTTACCTCGGTACGTTATTGGCTTTTTTAGTGCTCGATGGCCTCTGGCTTGGCGTGTTGATGGGGTCGACCTACAAGGCCCTGCTGGGGCCGCTGATGCTTGAACAACCGCGATTGCTGCCGGCGGCACTGTTCTACTTCCTTTATGTATTCGGCTGTGTGGCTTTTGTGGTGCTGCCGGCGCTGGCCAGTGGTGGCTGGCAACGGGCCGCCCGCCTGGGCGCCTTGCTCGGGTTGGTGGCCTATGGCACCTATGACCTGAGCAACTGGGCGACCTTGCAAGGCTGGTCGGCGGGCCTGGCATTGATGGACATGGCGTGGGGCACCTGCCTCACGGCTGCGTGCTGCTTGCTGGGGTACGGGGCGGCGCACCGCGTCAGGGGCTGAGCCGCGCCCGGCAATCAATCGGTGCCGGGGCCGGTCGTAGCAGCAATGCACCGGCCAGTATCAGGCCGGTGCCCGCCACTATCAGCGCCGGCTGCAAGCCGCCGCTAAGGTGGCTACTCAACGAGGCCAGCAGTGGGCCACTTAACTGGCCCAGGGCAAAACATGCCGTCAGCAGCCCCGTGCTGCGTTGCGCACCGTGGGGTGCGATTTCCCGCAGGCGCTGCATCACCAGTTGCATGCACGCCAGGAACGGCAGACCGCACAGCACTACGCCCAATGCCAAACCCACACCATTGCCCAGCAAACAAGCGAAGACGCCGGCCGCTTGCAGCCATAGGGTGGCCATCAACCAATAGCGTGTAGTGTCGGGGTTGGGCTTGCGCAGGCTGACCAGCAACACACCCAGGGCTGCCGCGAGGCCAAAGCACGGCCAGAACAGGTCCGCCTGCCAGGCGCCCTTGAACTGCGCGCTGGCCATTTGTGACAGGAACGTGGCGGGGATGATGTAGCCCAAGCCAAACAACAAGTAAACCCAGCCCAGATGCGCGATGCTGCCATTGCTCCCGGTAGTGGCGCTGCTGCTCTGCGGCTGTCCTCTGTCAGGCTGGGGCAGCAACGGCAGGATCACCAGCAACATGCCCAGGGCGACCACGCCATACACCAGCCACAACGTCGCCGAATCCTCGCGCAGCAGGTTCGAGCCCAATGCCAACAGTCCCGTGAGCAGTATCCCCAGCCCAGGCCCGGCAAATACCAATGCTCCTAATCGCGGGCGCCCGGCGGCAATCGCCAGGGGTTGGCTCAGGCCGGTAATCATCACCAGCACCCAGGCGCTGGCCACGCCCGTGCCAAAGCGCAATATCAGGTGCGACCAGAAGCCGCTGGCCCAGAACGATGCCAGGGTCAGCAGCACACACAACCACAACCCGCCGAGCAGCCGCCCGCGTATGTGGTGATGACTGCGCGCGAACATCGAGTCCACGGCCCCCACGAAATAGCCCAGGTAGTTGGCTGCGGCGATCAGCCCGGCCTCGGTCAGGTCGATTTGCCCTTCGCTGAGCAAGTGTGGCATTTGCGGGGTGAGGGCAAAGCGGCCAATGCCCATGGCCATCATCAGGGCGATAAAACTGGCGAGTAAGCGAATCAGGGGAGACATGGGGCAAATTCCTGCAAGAAGCGATGACCCCAGGTTAAGGTGGATTGTTATTCAGTAAAAATGAATAATACTGAGCAACTTGTTCAGTTAAGGAGAATGGTCGTGGAGTTCAGCCAATTGCGTATTTTCCAGGCTGTGGCCGAAGAGGGCTCTATCACCCGTGCAGCAGAGCGCCTGCACCGGGTGCCGTCGAACCTCTCGACCCGTCTCAAGCAAATGGAAGAGCAATTGGGTGTCGAGTTGTTCGTGCGCGAGCGCCAGCGCCTGCAATTGTCGCCGGCTGGCAAGGTGCTGCTCGACTACAGCACGCGGCTTCTGGCGCTGCACGACGAAGCGCACGGTGCCGTGCAGGGCGGGCAACCAGCCGGGGACTTTGTGCTGGGCAGCATGTACAGCACCGCCGCGATCCATTTGCCGAAACTGCTGGCGCAGTATCACAAGGCTTACCCGATGGTGAACCTGCAAGTGCAGTCGGCGCCCAGCGGTGAGCTGCTTGAAGGCCTGATCACCGGGCGTCTGGATGCGGCGCTGGTGGATGGCCCATTGACCTTGGCGACCCTGGACGGTGTGCCGTTGTGCGAGGAGCGCTTGCTGCTGATCTGCGAGGCGGACCACCCGCCGGTACGCGGCCCGCAGGATGTGGCCGGGCGCTCGGTGTTCACCTTCCGACGCAGTTGTTCGTATCGGGCGCGCCTGGAAGCGTGGTTTTCCCACGACCGCGTAGCCATGGGGCGGGCCATCGAGATTGAGTCGTATCAAGGCATGCTTGCGTGTGTGATCGCCGGTTCCGGGGTGGCGTTGATGTCCGAATCGATGCTCGACAGCCTGCCCGGCAAGCACAGCGTCTCGATCCACCCCCTGGCCGAGCCGTTTGCCCACGCGACCACCTGGCTGATGTGGCGCAAGGGCATGCTCGGGGCTAATCTCAACGCGTGGATTGACCTGCAGCAAGAGGGCAAGACGCGGCCTGTACAAGAGGCGCGAGCGATTGCCTGACCGCATCGTCAGGATTTGTATCAATTCAGTAATGGTTCGTTGCGGTTTCAGGCAAGCATTGCGTGGGACTTAGTACTACTATCTGTAGGAAGCAGCCACAGAATTCCAGCTGCTCGGCACTACCCTCAAAGGGGGCACCATGAAAGAAAAACTGCAAAACTGGCTGCACGACCTCGGCGTCGCACTCGGCTTGATCGAGCCACCGCTGCAACCGGTGCCTATCCGCACCGATGACGAACAGCGCCGCCCGCGTCGCAGGTAAGCCCGGAAAAGCGCTCAAACACAGGGTTTGAGCGCGATCACTGGTTACGCTTTCCCAGGAACACAGTGGATGGGCGCGTGCTCGTATGTGATAGAACCGCGCCAGTCGAAGACCACGTTCCTAAATTAAGTTGCGCTCGCTTTGTCTGATCATGGAAGTATTCTGGTCGGACGTTTCCTTTTGTCTGCTCCCTCGACCTTTTCTATATTTGGACGTTTTATATTCCTGCTCTCTTCAAGGAAGGAAGGCAGGGGTATGTCGTTTGTTAACAGTGATGGAATGCTGATCTCCGACAAAGTGATACTGCGTCGATTTAACGCGATTGAGCATGGGGATTTGCACGGTGTACAGGCTTTAGTTGTCCACCAGACGGATGCACCGACGGCGCAACATACGTTCAATGGCTATCTCGCAAAAGGCAGTGGTGCGCACTTTCTGATTGATAAAAATGGTTTTGTTTACCAGACGGCCAGTTTGAAAAAACGCTGTTACCACGTTGGAAAACTCATTCGCTCGAAGTGCTTGGCGATTGATAA
Source organism: Pseudomonas sp. DTU12.1 (assembly GCF_009873475.1). Taxonomy (NCBI): domain Bacteria; kingdom Pseudomonadati; phylum Pseudomonadota; class Gammaproteobacteria; order Pseudomonadales; family Pseudomonadaceae; genus Pseudomonas; species Pseudomonas sp. DTU12.1. Next base: position 1,801,070 of record NZ_CP045254.1, read on the forward strand.
AAAAACGTGTGACAGCGCGCAGATGGCCCGCATTCAAACGTTATCGTGGACTGCGCAGATCAAGGCGTTGGACGCGCATGAGCGAGCCAAAAGCTATCCTGAACGCTATCCCGTGAACTCCGACTCTATTGGCATCGAACTGGTGGGCAAGCACTTGGATACCTCTCGGTATGAGACCGTTACCGCCGCCCAGAACCAATCCCTTCAATGGCTCGTTAACGAGTTGTATGTTCATTTCAACCTATCCTCGGGTGATGTCTACAGGCATCCGCAGATATCCTATAAAAACCCAGGTGAAGCCAGTAGTGCGGTGTGGGAATGATGACGATCAAAGTGTGGCCGATTGGCGCATTACTCGTTCTTGCGGGATGTACGGATCTGCACAACACGCCCGACCTTGAAAGCATTGTTATCTCCAGCTTCCAATCCCAGGAACCCGAGAGTTGCCGGTCTTCTGACGTGCCACTCGACCCAAGCCGTGTGCGGGCGTTTTTCCAACGAGCGTCGAAGATTGATAGCCGCACCCTGCATGACCGTTACGAGTGGGCACCTTGCTATTTGGAGGGCAGTCTGAAGTACAACGGGCAGGTTTGTACGTGGCAGGTAAGGGCGGGAGCCACTGGGGTCGTCCAGTGTCCGTCGGCAGAGCAGTACTTTACTTGTGAAGAGTGCAGCGACCTGTTTGCAAAACCCGGGGATTAAAAAAACGGATGCGACACCGACGTCGCACCCGCTGAAGAAAGCTTTATTCAAGCCGCGTCGGCCACCGCCACCTGTGGCCGGCGCGACAGCATGCTCACCAGCACAAAACTCACCACACTCACGCCCAGGCTGTAGTAGATCGGTGTGTTTGCCTCCAGACCATCCTTGATCATGAACACCAGCGACGTGGCAAACCCCAGTGCCATGGCGCTGATTGCGCCCGAAGTAGTCGCGCGTTTCCAGTAGATCGCGCCGATCAACGGGATCAACATGCCGCCGACCAGCAGGTTATAGGCCAGGGTCAAGGCACTGATCACATCGGTTACCACCAAGGCGATAGCCAGCACGGCGATGCCGGTCAGCAGGGTGAACAGGCGGTTGATGTTCAGGCTCGACTGTTTGCCGCCGCGCAGGCGTGGCAGCAGGTCTTCGGTGAGCACGGTGGATGCGGCGAGCAGCCCGGCGCTGGCCGTGGACATCATGGCCGCCAGGGCCGCGGCGATCACCAGGCCACGCAGGCCATCGGGCAGCGACAGTTTGACGATGGCGGCGAAGGCGTTGTTGACGTTGTCCAGGTCCGGGATCAGCACATGGGCGGCCATGCCGATCAGGGCACAGGCCAGGCCGTAGAGGATGCAGTAGAAACCGGCGAAAGTGCCTGCATACTTGGCGACCTTTTCGTCCCGGGCGGTAAAGACCCGTTGCCAGATGTCCTGGCCGATCAGGATGCCGAAAAAGTAGATCATGAAGTAGGTGATGATGGTGTCCCAGCCGATGCTGGTGAAGCTGAAACTGGCCGCTGGCAGCTTGGCCACCAGCTCATCCCAGCCGCCCACGCGGTACAGGCAGATCGGCAGCAGGATAAACATCAGGCCGACGGTCTTGATCACGAACTGCACGATATCGGTCAAGGTCAGTGACCACATGCCGCCGATGGTCGAATACACCAGCACCACGCCGCCGCCCAGCAGGATGGCGGCCCAGAAGGGCAGGTCAAACATCACTTGCAATACGGTGCCGATCCCCAGGATCGAGGTCACTGCCAGCATCAGCGCGTAGGCCAGCATGATCAACCCGCTGGCCTGGCGGGCCGTGGGGTTGTAGCGCTGCTCCAGGACCTGGGTCACGGTGAAGATTTTCAGCTTGAGCAAGGGCTTGGCGAGGAACAGGTTCAGCGCGATGATCCCCGCGCCCAGCGCTGCGCAGAGCCAGAAGCCGGAAATGCCGTGGACATAACCCAGGCGCACGCTGCCCACGGTGGAAGCGCCACCGAGTACCGTTGCCGCCATGGTGCCCATGTACAGGGTCGGCCCCAGGTTGCGCCCGGCGACCAGGTAGTCTTCATGGGTCTTGGCCCGGCGCATGCCCAAATAGCCGAGCACGAGCATGCCGGCGGCGTAGATAAGTACGACGAATAGATCCACAGCCATGGTGGCGAATCTCCAATTATTATTTTTATCGGTGTTCAGGCGCGGGGCACATGGCCCCGCGCTACATCAGCGGTGCGTGACACCAGGCAGTACACAGAGCATTTCATACAGCAGGTTGGCGCCCAGCAACGAGGTGTTGCCGGTGGTGTCGTAGGGCGGTGAAACTTCCACCAGGTCACAACCAATCAGCTCCAGGCCCTGGCAGCCACGGATAATCTCGATCGCCTGGATGGTGGTCAGCCCGCCGATTTCCGGGGTGCCGGTACCGGGTGCCCAGGCCGGGTCGATGCCGTCGATGTCGAAACTCAGGTACACCGGGCCGCCGCCGACCTTTTCCCGGACTTCGGCCATCAACGGCGCGAGGGACTGGTGCCAGCACTCTTCGGCCTGGACCACGCGGAACCCCTGTTTACGGCTCCAGTTGAAGTCTTCGGCGGTATAGCCCTGGGCGCGCAGGCCGATTTGCACCACGCGGTCGCAATCGAGCAGGCCCTCTTCGACGGCACGGCGGAAGGTGGTGCCGTGGGCGATTTTCTCGCCGAACATATGGTCATTGACGTCGGCGTGGGCATCGATATGCACCAGCCCGACCTTGCCGTGCTTCTTGTGGATCGCCCGCAGGATCGGCAGGGTGATGGTGTGGTCGCCGCCCAGGGTCAGCGGGATCACGTCGTGCTTGAGGATCTCATCGTAGGATTCTTCGATGATGCGCACGGCGTCCAGCAGGTTGAAGGTGTTGATCGCCACATCGCCGATGTCGGCCACTGACAGCGAGTCGAACGGTGCGGCGCCGGTGGCCATGTTGTAGGGGCGGATCATCACCGACTCGGCGCGGATTTCGCGGGGCCCGAAGCGGGTCCCGGCGCGCAGCGAGGTGCCAATATCCAGGGGCACGCCGACAAAGGCCGCATCCAGGCCGGCTGCGGTTTGCAGGTGGGGCAGGCGCATCATGGTGGCGATGCCGGCAAAGCGCGGCATTTCATTGCCGCCCAGTGGTTGGTGAAAGATCTTGTCCACGGGAGTGCCTCATCGTTGTTGTGGTTATCAGAGGCCGATTCTGCGAAATGTCGGACACGGGAAGAATCGCTGCGGGAAAATACTTAGTTCAGATTTTTCTGAACTAATGCCTGGGGTAGACTCCACCGGTGTGCAAAACCTGTTCCCTGTAGGAGCGAGCTTGCTCGCGAAAAACGTTAACGATGACGCGGGCATTCAGAATGTACGCGGCGCTCTCAGGTTTTTCGCGAGCAAGCTCGCTCCTACAGGGAATGGGCCTGTCAGCCGATTTTTTGCCTGGAGGTTCCATGGCCAGCGCCTTGCCCGACCTGAAACTGTTGCGCATCTTCGTCAGCGTGGTGCGCCACCAAGGGTTTGCCAGTGCCCAGCACGAACTCAACCTGTCGACGTCCGCCATCAGTACCTATATGAGCCAGTTGGAAGGCGCCCTGGGCCTGGTGTTGTGCCATCGTGGGCGGGGCGGTTTCAGCCTGACCAGCAAGGGTGAGCTGTTTCATCAGGAAACCTTGCGCCTGCTGGCCGAGTTGGAGGGCTTCGAGCAGTATGCGGCGGCGCTCAAAGGCGAGCTGCGTGGCACGCTCAAACTGGGCGTGCTCGACTCCACCGTCAGCGACAAGGCCCTGCCATTCGCTGAAGTCATCGGCGCCTACAGCCTTGAGCACCCGGCCGTGCATTTGCATTTGTCGGTCATGAGCCCCTACGAGCTGCAACTCGGGGTCCAGGACAATCGCCTGGACCTGGCCATCGGCGCCTTCTCCAACCGCATGAGCGGCTTGATCTACATGCCGTTGTACCGCGAGCAACACTGGCTTTACTGCAGTTCGCGCCATCCACTGTTCAGCGAGCGGCGCATCCCCGAACAGGTGATTACCCAGCAACGCATGGTCGGGCGCGGGTATTGGAGCCAGGCGGAACTGGCGCGCCACGGCTTCAAACACAGCGCCGCGACGGTAGAAAGTATGGAAGCGCAGTTGATCCTGGTGCTGTCCGGTGCCTACGTCGGCTACTTGCCCGAACACTACGCCCAGGCCTGGGCTGACAAGGGCGACTTGCGGGTGCTGCTGCCCGCGACTTTTGGCTACCAGGCGCCGTTTTCGCTGATCATGCGCCGTGGGCGCAGCCGCGAACCGTTGATCCAGACCTTCCGCGACTTACTCAAAGCACAGCTCAATCAGGCCTGAACATGTCCAGACTCCAATGCCCCCGCTGCCTGCGGCCGACCACCCACTGCCTGTGCGCGCTGATCCCGAGCCTGGACAGCCGCACCCGGGTGTTGCTGTTGCAACATCCCAGCGAGGTCAACCATGCCCTCAACACCGCACGTCTGGCCGCGTTGGGCCTGGTGAATGCGCAACTGGTGGTGGGTGAGATTTTCGAGAATTTGCCTACGCTGCTGAACGCGCCGGGCTACCAGGCACGCCTATTATTCCCTGCTGAAGATGCCCAGCCGCTGCAGGCTTACCGCCCATCCGATGAGCCGCTGCTGCTGGTGGTGCCCGACGGCACCTGGCGCAAGGCGCGTAAATTGCTGCACCTCAACCCGCTGCTGGCGGCGTTGCCACGGGTGACGCTGACGGCGGGCGCCGTGTCCCGTTATCGGTTGCGCAAGGCACCGGGGCCGGGGGCGTTGTCGACGGTGGAGGCGATCGTGCAGGCGTTGACGGTGCTGGAGGCGCCGCAGTCATTCGAGCCGTTATTGCGACCGTTCGAGGCGTTGATCGAGGGGCAGATTGCGGCGATGGGGGAAGAGGTTTTCCAGCGCAATCATGGGGGGGATTAGTAGGGGCACCGAGGTGGGGCCATCACAGCGACGCGAAGGGCACAGGTACCTACACAGCTTTTAGAAACTGACGATTTCCCTGTGGCGAGCGGGCTTGCCCCGCGCTGGGCTGCAAAGCAGCCCCAGTCAGTCGAATGCGGTATATCAAATACTCCGTAGCGGTTGGTTTTGGAGCTGCTTTGCAGCCCAGCGCGGGGCAAGCCCGCTCGCCACTGCAGCCCTATCTAGTTGGGTTTAAGCGCCCGCGCAAACACCGTTAACGCTCGCGCATCGCCTCCGTCCTCGCCTTCAGCACCGGCTTGAGCAAGTAATCCAGCACGCTTTTCTCCCCGGTAATAATGTCCACCGTTGCCACCATCCCCGGGATGATCAGCAGCGGTTTTTTCTCCCCGCCCAAATGGTTCTTATCGGTGCGCACCTGGATCAGGTAGAAGCTGTTGCCCTTGTCGTCGGTAATCGTATCGGCGCCGATCAGCTCCAGTTTTGCCGCGAGCCCGCCGTAGATGGTGTAGTCGTAGGCACTGAACTTGACCATCGCCTTCTGCCCCGGATGCAAGAAGGCTACGTCCTGGGGCCGCACTTTGGCCTCGATCAGCAGGTTGTCTTCCAGCGGTACGATTTCCACCATGTCGCTGCCCGGTTGGACCACGCCGCCGATGGTGTTGACCTTCAGTTGCTTGATCACCCCATGGACCGGCGAGACCACGGTGGTGCGGCTGACACGGTCATCAATGGCGATGCTGGTGGCGGTGATTTTCGATAGATCAGTGCGCTTTTCGTTGAGCTCCTTGGCCGCTTCCGAGCGGAAGGTCTGCACCGATTCGTCGATTTTGCTCTTGATCTCATTGATCGCCGACTCCGCCCGTGGGATCGCCAGGGTGGTGGCGTTCAATGAACCACGGATCTCCACGGCGCTGCGTTTGAGGCGCAGGATTTCCACTGGCGAGACCGCGCCGGTGCCCACCAGCGGCGCCGACATGTTCATCTCTTGCTGCAGCAGGGCGAGGCTGGAGCTGAATTGGCCCTGCTTGGAGCGGAATTCCGCCAGCTCCTGGGTTTTCTGCCGCAGTTGTTCGCTCAAGGTCCGCTGTTCGCTGCTCAAGCGCCGCTGGCGTTGTTCGAACAACGAGCGTTCGTCCTCGGCCACTTGCGGGGCCTTGGCGATCACTTCATCGGACAATTTGAACGGCCGCCCCTCGGCCTCGGCGGACAGGCGTTCGACCTGGGCGGTGAGGGCATAACGGTCGACTTCGCTTTCGCCCTTGTTCGAGCGAAACCGCGTGTCGTCCAGTTGCAGCAACTTGTCGCCCTTGTCCACCATCTGTCCTTCGCGCACGTAAATCTGGGTGACGATGCCACCCTCCAGGTTCTGGATCACCTGCACTTTGCTCGACGGGATGGCCTTGCCTTCGCCCATGGTCACTTCATCGAGCACGGCAAAGTTGGCCCACAGCAGGGCGCAGATCAGCAGGCCAGCGGTGAGCCACACGATAATCCGTGAACGGCGCGGCGAATCCTGCAGTGCAGCGCCCGCCAGTTCGGGCATGAATTCGCTGTCGGCGGTTTTGCCAAAACTCTTGAAGTAGCCCGGTGATGAGGGAGTGGCTGACATGGTGGGGCTCCTAGACGGCGGCCGAGCCGACACGGCCCTTGCGCAATGCATCGATCACACTTTCTTTGGGGCCGTCGGCCACGATGCGGCCGTTGTCCAGCACGATCAAACGGTCGACCAGGCTGAGCATCGAGGTGCGGTGCGTGACCAGGAGCAACGTCTTGCCCTTGACCCATAGTTCCAGGCGCTGGCGCAGGGTTTCTTCGCTGCTGTTGTCCATGGCGCTGGTGGGTTCGTCCAGCAGCAGGATCGGCGGGTCGAGCAGCAGCGCGCGGGCCAGCAACACCGCCTGGCGTTGGCCGCCGGACAGCAGTTGCCCGCGCTCGCCCACCGGCCGGTCGAAGCCTTGGGGGTGTTGACGGGCCAGCTCGCTGACGCCGGTCAGTTCGGCCACTTCGAGCATCCGCGCATCGCTGATATAGCGCGCGCCCAGGGTCAGGTTGTCGCGCAGGCTACCGGCCAGCAGCGGCAGATCATGGGCCACGTAGCCCACTTGCTGGCGCAGGTCGGTCACGTCCAGTTGCCGCAGGTCGAGACCGTCGAGCAGCAATTGGCCTTCTTCTGGGGTGTAAAAACCCATCACCAGCCGGCCCAGGGTGCTTTTGCCCGAGCCGCTGCGCCCGATAATCCCCACGCGCTCGCCCGCCTTGAGCTGGAAACTGACCTGGCTCAGGGCCGGGGCGTTTTGCCCGGCGTAGTGGAAGGTCACCTGGCTGACTTCCAGGGCGCCCGTCAGTTGCGTGCGTTCCAGGGGGCGCTGTTGCGGGTCGCGCTCCTGGGGCAGGGCCATCAACGCGTCGGTGCTGCGCATGGTCAATTGCGCCTGCTGATAGCGGGTGATCAACCCGGCAATCTGCCCCAGCGGCGCCAGTACCCGGCTGCCGAGCATGTAGGTGGCCACCAGCGCACCGACACTGAGGCTGCCGGCGATGATGCTGTAGACCCCGGCGACAATCGTTGCCATCCCGGAAAACTGCTGGATGAACAACGTGCCATTGGTGGCCAGCGCCGAGAGGTTGCGCGCGTGGCTATCGAGGCGGGTGAGGGCGCCATGGGTGCTTTCCCACTGGTGCTGGCGCTCGCTTTCGGCGCTGCAGGCCTTGAGGGTTTCCAGGCCGCCGAGGGTTTCGATCAACAACGCCTGGCGTTCGGCGCCCAGGCTCAGGCTTTTTTGCACGGTGTCGCGCAGGCGAGCCTGGATCAGCATCGCAAAGCCGATGGTCAGCGGGAACGCACACAAAGGAATGATCACCAGCCAACCGCCGAGCAGGCCGATCACCACCAGCATCAGCACGGCGAAGGGCAGGTCGATCAGGCTGGTGAGGGTCACGGCGGTGAGAAACTCGCGCAGGCCCTGGAAGTCATGGATGCTCTGGGCGAAACCGCCGATGGTGGCCGGGCGCGCCTTCATCGACATGCCGGTGATGCGCTCGAACAGGGTGGCCGAAAGAATCACGTCGGTCTTCTTGCCGGCGGTGTCCAGCAAGTGGGCGCGCACCACCCGCAGCACCAGCTCGAAACCCGTGCCGATCAGCAGGCCGATCACCAGGACCCACAAGGTCGACGTGGCCTGGTTCGGCACCACGCGATCGTAGGTCTGCATGACAAACAGCGGCACCATCAGGCCCAGCAGGTTGATCAGCAAGCTGGCGAGAATCGCATCGCTGTACAGCCAGCGCGACAGCTTCAAGGTGTCGCGAAACCACGCCTCGACCCGCGGCACCAATGGCGCGCGCAGGTCTTCGATCTCGTGCCGTGGCCGGGCGAACAGGGCCTGGCCGCTGTAGGCAGCGTCGAGCTCCTCGCGGCTGACCCACTGTTCGCCGCCTTCGGCTTCGCTGGGCAGGATCAGCGCCTGGCCATCCTCGCTCCAACGCCGCAGCACCGCGCAGCGGCCTTCGTTGAGCAGCAGCAGCACCGGCAGGTTGAGCGCCGAGATTGCCTTCAAGTCCCGGCGCAATACCCGCGCCTGCAAGCTGGCCCGGGCCGCTGCCCGTGGCAGCAAGTCCAGGCTCAGGCGTTGTTGCGCCAAGGGCAGGCCGGCGCTCAGGCTGGCGCGGCTGACGGTACAGCCATGCAGCTTGCACAGGATCAGCAGGCCGTCGAGCAACGGGTCATCAAAGCTCTGGCGCGGGTCGACACCCGGGTTCAGCGGTTCCATCTGGCTCACGGCGGTCTGCTCCACGTCGTTGGCTACTTCAGGTCAGGCAAGTGGGCTTCGCTTCTGACTTCCGACTGGGCAATGGCTTCGGCCGGCACCACCACGCGCTCCTTGTTCAGCAGCTCGCCCATGTTGGCCAGCACGCGGTACATGGAGAACTCTTCGGTGTAGCGCACTTCGGTATAGCGCCGGTTGGCGTTGTACAGCTCGTTTTCACTGTCCAGCAGGTCCAGCAGAGTGCGCTGGCCCAGGCCGAACTGATCCTGATAGGCCGCGCGCACCCGTTGGGTGGTTTCGGCGTATTCGCGGGCGGTGGGGGTCTGGATGCGTGCGTTGTCCATGGCGTGCCAGGCCAGGTTGAGGTTCTCGTTGAGCATGCGCAGGGCGTTGTTGCGGATGTCCATGGCCTGGTTGATCTTGTGCGAGTCCGACGCCAGGCGGGCCTTGTCGCTGCCGCCACGGAACAGGTTGTAGTTCATCACCACGCCCACCCGCCATTCATTGTCGTGGCCCAGGTCGCCCTGCACATTGTTATTGGCGCCCACCGCAGCCTCGGCGTCGAAGCGTGGGTAGAACGGCGACTTGGCTACTTCGTACTGACTCTCGGCGGCCATCACATCGGACTGGGCGGATTTCAGATAGGGGTTGTTCTCCAGCATGCTGCGCCGCGCACCGAGTTGGTCGGCGGGCAACTGACCCTTGATCGAGGCTGGGCTTTCCAGTTCGTCTGGCATGCGCCCGACCACACTATAAAAATTCGATTCGGCGTCTTGCAGGTCGACCATGGCGGTCTGGTAGTTGTTGTCCGCCAGGGCCCGACGGGCGGTGGACTGGTCGCGGTCGGCGGTACTGCCGATGCCGCGCTCGGTGCGCAGGCCGATCTGGTCGGTGACCCGCAGGTGCGCCTGCAGGTTGTTCTTGGCCAAGGTCAGCAGGTCGCGGCGCTTGAGCACTTCCAGGTACACCTCGACGGTGCGCAGGGCCAGGCTTTCGGCAGTGCCGCGGGTGTAATAGGCACGTGAGTTGACCACGGCGCCGGTGCGTTGCACTTCGTTGGAGGTGTTGAAGCCGTCGAACAGCATCTGGCGCAGGCGCAGTTCTGACTGGGTGTAATTGTCGGTCTCGGTGTGGTGGTTGCCGCCGCGGGCGCGGGTGGTGCTGTTGTCGCTGTAGCCGCGGCCATAGGCGGCATTCAGGTCGAGGCTGGGATAGAAGCCACCCTTGGCGACTTTCACATCTTCGTCGGCCGACAGCCGGCTGTTACGGCTGGCATTGAGTTCCGGGTGAGTGTCCAGCGTGCTTTGGATCGCTTGGGTCAGCGACATCGCTTGGGTGTTGGTGCATGCCATGGCGATCAGAATGGCGCTGCAGAGGGGGGTAAAGACGCGCATGGGAACATCTCCTGTGTATCAGTGCTGCTGGTCTGTCGCCATTTATTTGACGAATTTAGGGGGCAAACCGTCTCAGGCTTGTAACAACAGAGCTAAGAACATTTGCAGGAGGACCTAAGAAGAATTTCTCATAACGTTTATGTCCAAAAAAACTTATGCGTTCTGCGTGAAGCAAGACATTGTTCAAAGCACAAGCCTTGAGTTATGTGCGCTTCGGCGCATTTTCAGGGCCTTGGAAAGTTCAATCGCAAGTGCAAGCGGATCGTGGGGTAGCGGAAAAAAGGGAATTTAAGAGTGACGGTTTTTTGTCACTTGGTCCCTGGGAAGGCTCTCTGCAAGCGGGTCGAAGCGCGGTTTGGCGGCTGATTTGAATCAGTTTTGTGCCACTTCCGGGCGAAGGCCCGGGCCACTGGATCCACTGCATTTGTGCACGTAACCGAGGTGTCGACTACTGGGGTCGGACAGGGAGATAAGCACATGGCCAAGTTAATCGGTGTTGTCAGCAAGGTGGTTGGGGAAGTCTTTGCCGTGGCGGGAGATGGCAGCCGCCGGAGCCTGATCGAAGGCGACCGACTGTTTGCCGGCGAGCAACTGCAGACCGGCGCGGCCGGTGCGGTGGCGGTGCAACTGACCAACGGCCATGAGCTGACCCTGGGGCGCGACAGCAGCCTGGGCCTCTCCCCGCAACTGCTGGCCGGCCAGGCGCCGCAGGTTCATGGCTCTGAAGACCTTGCGCCGAGCCAGGCGCAGTTGACCGATGTGCAGCAACTGCAAAAAGCCATTGCTGCCGGTGCCGACCCGACCCAGACCGGTGAAGCCACGGCGGCTGGCCAGACCGGCAGCACAGCGGCGGGTGAGTTGGGCGGTGGGCACTCCTTTGTGCTGCTGACCGAAGTCGCCGGGCGCGTGGAGCCGGTCATCGGCTTTCCGACGGCGGGCTTTGGCGGTATTCCCGAGTTTCCGTTGTTCCAGGTCGCCGGCCAGCCGGATACCGGCAACGACCAGCCGGTGGTGGTGCCTCCCGACAACCCGGTGAGCCTGGGCGGGCTGGAGGTCGAGGGCGGTGAGTTGACGCTCGACGAGGCCAATCTTGCCCAAGGCTCGGCCAGTAATCCGGCGGCGCTGGTGCAAAGCGGCACCTTCAACGTCTCGGCGCCCGATGGCCTGCAAAGCCTGACCGTGGGCGGCATCAGCGTGGTCAGCGGCGGGGTGGCCAGCAGCTTCCCGCAAACCATCACCACCGGGCTGGGCAACACCCTGAGCATCACCGGCTACAACGCGGCCACCGGGGTGATCAGCTACAGCTATACCTTGACCGGCAATGAGGCCCATCCGTCAGGTGGCGGCACCAACAGCCTGGGCGAACAATTTGCGGTGGTTGCCACCGATAGCGACAACGACACCGCCACCGGTTCCCTGGATATCACCGTGATCGATGACGTGCCCAAGGCGCTGGACGACAGCCACGAGGGCAGCGCTTCGGAAAGCCTGTTGACCCTCAGCGGCAACGTATTGGACAACGACACCCAGGGTGCGGACCGTATCGCTACTGGCCCCATCGTCGGCGGTACCTTCACCGGCCAATATGGCACCCTGGTCCTGGCTGCCGATGGCAGCTACACCTACACGCTGAACACCGCCGACCCTGACTTTGTCACGCTGCAGGGCGGTGGCAACGGCACGGAAACCTTCACCTACACCCTGACCGACGCCGATGGCGACAGCAGCACCGCCAACCTGGTGCTGCAAGTGCATAACAACGACGATCCGGTGGTGATCGGTGGCATCAGCATCAATGGTGCCGACCTGACGCTTTATGAAAAGAACCTGGTGGACGGCAGCAGCCCCGACGCTGGCGCGCTGACCCGCACCGGCAGCCTCACCGTGTCGGCAGCGGACGGCTTGCAGAACCTGTCCGTGGGCGGTATCAGCGTGGTGTCCGGTGGTGTTGCCGCCAGCTTCCCGCAATCGATCGCCACCGGCCTGGGCAATACCCTGACCATCACCGGTTTTGACCCGGCCACCGGAGTAATCACCTACAGCTACACCTTGACCGGCACCGAGGCGCATCCAACGGCGGCGGGGGTGAACGAACTGACCGAAAGCTTCAGCGTGATCGCCAGTGATACCAACAACAGCACGGCCACCAGCACGCTGCATATCAGTGTGGTGGACGACGTACCGGCCGCTGCCGATGACAGCAATGCGCAAGTGGCGTCTGAAAGCCTGTTGACCCTGACTGGCAGCGTGCTGGGCAATGACGTGCAAGGCGCGGATCGGGTCGCCACCGGCCCGGTAACTGCGGGTACGTTCACTGGTACTTATGGCACCTTGCAGCTTTTCGCCGATGGCAGCTATGTGTACACCTTCGATAAGACCGACCCACAATTCATGGCTCTGAATGGCGGTGGTAGCGGCACTGAAACCTTCACCTATCAACTGAATGACAGCGACGGTGATACCAGTACCGCCAGCCTCGTCTTGCAGGTGCATAACAACGACGATCCTGTGGTACTGACGGGCCTTGAGGTGAACGGCGGGGAAGTCACTGTCTACGAGAAAAACCTGCCATCGGGCAGCGCTATCGATGGGTCTGCTTTGACCCAATCCGGCACCTTTACCGTGACCGCATTGGATGGGCTGAAAAACCTGACTGTGGGCGGTATCAGCGTCGTCACCAATGGCGTGGCGGCGACCTTCCCGCAAACGGAACCTACCGGTTTTGGTAACACTCTGACCATCACCGGCTACAACGCCAGTACTGGTGTGATCAGCTATAGCTACACGCTCAACGGTACTGACAGCCACCCAACCGGCGCGGATGCCAATAGCATCAGTGAGTCGTTTGCGGTAACTGCCACCGACAGCAACAACAGCAGTGCCAATGGTTCGTTGGACGTCAACGTGGTCGACGATGTGCCCAAGGCTACTGACGATACCAATGGACAAGTGGCCTCTGAAAGCCAACTCATCCTCAGCGGCAGCGTGCTGGGCAACGATGTGCAAGGCGCTGATCGGGTCGCCACCGGCCCCGTCACGCCAAACACTATTGTTGGCACCTACGGGACCCTGCAACTGTTTGCCGATGGCAGCTACACCTACACCCTCGACAAGACTGATCCACAATTTATCGCCCTGAACGGCGGTGGCAGCGGCACTGAGACTTTCACTTATCAATTGAATGACAGCGACGGCGATACCAGTACCGCCAATCTCGTCTTGCAGGTCCATAACAACGACGATCCAGTGGTACTGACGGGCCTTGAGGTGAACGGCGGGGAAGTCACTGTCTACGAGAAAAACCTGCCGTTGGGCAGCGCCAACGATGGGACTGCTTTGACCCAATCCGGCACCTTCACCGTGACCGCATTGGATGGCCTGAAAAACCTGACGGTGGGCGGCATCAATGTCGTCACCAACGGCGTCGCCGCGACCTTCCCGCAATCGGAGCCCACCGGTTTTGGTAACACTCTGACCATTACTGGCTACAACGCCAGTACTGGTGTGATCAGCTACAGCTACACGCTCAACGGCACTGACAGTCACCCAACGGGCGCAGGCACCAATAGCATCAGTGAGTCGTTTGCGGTAACTGCCACCGACAGCAACAACAGCGGCGCTACGGGCACGTTGGACGTCAATGTGGTCGACGATGTGCCAAAAGCCTTCGACGACAACCCCGGCGGCGTGGCCTCTGAAAGCCAGCTCATCCTCAGCGGCAGCGTGCTGGGCAACGATGTGCAAGGCGCTGATCGGGTCGCCACCGGCCCGGTAACTGCCGGTACCTTCACCGGTACTTACGGCACCCTGCAGCTCTTCGCCGACGGCAGCTACACCTACACCCTGGACAAAACCGACCCACAGTTTGTCGCCCTGAACGGCGGTGGCAGCGGCACTGAAACCTTCACCTATCAATTGAACGACAGTGACGGCGATACCAGCACCGCCAAGCTGGTGCTACAGGTGCATAACAACGACGACCCAGTAGTACTGACCGGCCTGGAAGTAAACGGCGGCGAAGTCACGGTCTACGAGAAAAACCTGCCGTTGGGCAGCGCCAACGATGGGTCTGCATTGACCCAATCCGGCACCTTCACCGTGACCGCACTGGATGGCCTGAAAAATCTGACTGTGGGCGGTATCAGCGTCGTCACCAATGGCGTGGCGGCGACCTTCCCGCAATCGGAACCCACCGGTTTCGGCAACACCCTGACCATCACCGGCTACAACGCCAGCACCGGTGTAATCAGCTACAGCTACACCCTCAACGGCACTGACAGCCACCCAACCGGCGCAGGTACTAACAGCATCAGCGAGTCGTTCACGGTGACCGCCACCGACAGCAACAACAGCGGCGCTACGGGCACGTTGGACGTCAATGTGGTCGACGATGTGCCAAAAGCCTTCGACGACAACCCCGGCGGCGTGGCCTCTGAAAGCCAGCTCACCCTGACTGGCAGCGTGCTGGGCAACGATGTGCAAGGTGCTGATCGGGTCGCCACCGGCCCGGTCACGCCCAACACCATCGTCGGTACTTACGGCACCCTGCAACTGTTTGCCGATGGCAGCTACACCTATACCCTGGACAAGACCGATCCACAGTTCATGGCCCTGAATGGTGGTGGCAGCGGGACTGAGACTTTCACTTACCAACTGAACGACAGCGATGGCGATACCAGCACCGCCAACCTCGTCTTGCAGGTGCATAACAACGACGACCCTGTGGTACTGACCGGCCTGGAAGTAAACGGCGGCGAAGTCACCGTCTACGAGAAAAACCTGCCATTGGGCAGCGCTATCGATGGGCCTGCACTGACCCAATCCGGCACCTTCACCGTGACCGCATTGGACGGCCTGAAAAACCTCACTGTGGGCGGTATCAGCGTCGTCAGCAATGGCGTCGCCGCGACTTTCCCGCAATCGGAGCCAACAGGTTTCGGTAACACCCTGACCATCACCGGCTACAACGCCAGCACCGGTGTAATCAGCTACAGCTACACCCTCAACGGCACTGACAGCCACCCAACCGGCGCAGGCACTAACAGCATCAGCGAGTCGTTCACGGTGACTGCCACCGACAGCAACAACAGCGGCGCTACGGGCACGTTGGACGTCAATGTGGTCGACGATGTGCCAAAAGCCTTCGACGACAATCCCGGCGGCGTGGCCTCTGAAAGCCAGCTCACCCTGACCGGCAGCGTGCTGGGTAACGATGTGCAAGGTGCTGATCGGGTCGCCACCGGCCCCGTCACGCCAAATACGATTGTTGGTACCTACGGCACACTGCAATTGTTTGCCGATGGCAGCTATGTCTACACCCTGGACAAGACCGATCCGCAGTTCATGGCTCTGAATGGTGGTGGCAGCGGGACTGAGACGTTCACTTACCAACTGAACGACAGCGATGGCGATACCAGCACCGCCAACCTCGTCTTGCAGGTGCATAACAACGACGATCCTGTGGTTCTGGCCGGCCTGGAAGTAAACGGCGGCGAAGTCACCGTCTACGAGAAAAACCTGCCATCGGGCAGCGCTATCGATGGGTCTGCTTTGACCCAATCCGGCACCTTTACTGTGACCGCATTGGATGGGCTGAAAAATCTGACTGTGGGCGGTATCAACGTCGTCAGCAATGGCGTTGCGGCGACCTTCCCGCAATCGGAACCTACCGGTTTTGGTAACACTCTGACCATCACCGGCTACAACGCCAGTACTGGCGTGATCAGCTATAGCTACACGCTCAACGGTACTGACAGTCATCCAACGGGCGCGGATGCCAATAGCATCAGTGAGTCGTTTGCGGTAACTGCCACCGACAGCAACAACAGCAGCGCCAATGGTTCGTTGGACGTCAACGTGGTCGACGATGTGCCCAAGGCTACTGACGATACCAATGGACAAGTGGCCTCTGAAAGCCAACTCATCCTCAGCGGCAGCGTGCTGGGCAACGATGTGCAAGGCGCTGATCGGGTCGCCACCGGCCCGGTAACTGCCGGTACCTTCACCGGTACTTACGGCACCCTGCAGCTCTTCGCCGATGGCAGCTACACCTACACCCTGGACAAAACCGATCCACAGTTCATGGCTCTGAATGGCGGTGGCAGCGGCACTGAAACCTTCACCTATCAATTGAACGACAGCGACGGCGACACCAGCACCGCCAACCTCGTCTTGCAGGTGCATAACAACGACGATCCAGTGGTATTGACTGGTCTTGAGGTGAACGGCGGCGAAGTCACCGTTTACGAGAAAAACCTGCCGCTGGGCAGCGCTATCGATGGGTCTGCTTTGACCCAATCCGGCACCTTTACTGTGACCGCATTGGATGGACTGAAAAATCTGACTGTGGGCGGTATCAGCGTCGTCACCAATGGCGTGGCGGCGACCTTCCCGCAATCGGAACCCACCGGTTTCGGCAACACCCTGACCATCACCGGCTACAACGCCAGCACCGGTGTAATCAGCTACAGCTACACCCTCAACGGCACTGACAGCCACCCAACCGGCGCAGGTACTAACAGCATCAGCGAGTCGTTCACGGTGACCGCCACCGACAGCAACAACAGCGGCGCTACGGGCACGTTGGACGTCAATGTGGTCGACGATGTGCCAAAAGCCTTCGACGACAATCCCGGCGGCGTGGCCTCTGAAAGCCAGCTCACACTGACCGGCAGTGTGCTGGGTAACGATGTGCAAGGTGCTGATCGGGTCGCCACTGGCCCCGTCACGCCAAACACTATTGTTGGCACCTACGGGACCCTGCAACTGTTTGCCGACGGCAGCTACACCTACACCCTCGACAAGACCGACCCCCAATTTATCGCCCTGCACGGCGGGGGGAACGGTACCGAGACTTTCACCTACCAGTTGAACGACAGTGACGGCGATACCAGCACCGCCAAGTTGGTGCTACAGGTGCATAACAACAACGACCCGGTGGTGCTCACCGGCCTGGATCTGACTGGCGGGGAGTTGACCGTCTTTGAAAAAAACCTGGTCGATGGTTCCAACCCGAACACGCCCTTGTTGACTCAGACCGGTACCTTCACCGTGACCGCCCTGGACGGTTTGAAAAACCTCACGGTCGGTGGCCTGAATGTGGTGACCAACGGGGTGGTTGCCACCTTCCCGCTGGCGGAAGGTACCCTGCTGGGCAACAGCTTTGTTGTCACTGGCTACGACCCCAACACCGGGGTGGTCAGCTACCGCTACACCCTGCTCGACAACGAAACGCACCCCAATGCCAGCGGTGCCAACAGCCTGTCCGAGCAAATTCCGGTCACTGCCAGCGATTACGACACCAATACGGCGACGGGCACGATTGATATCAACATCATCGATGACCTGCCCATCGCCAATCCCGATGTGCGCTCGGTAGCAGAGGGCGGTGTGGTCAGCGTCAATGTGTTGGGCAATGATGTCGGCGGTGCCGACAGCCCCACCCTGGCGGGTGCGGTGGTCGGGGTGCGGGCAGGGAGTGGTGTCGGTACGCCGGCCAGTGGTGGCCTGGGCGGGAATATCACCGGCAGCTTCGGCTACCTGACCCTGGATGCGAACGGCAACGCCGTGTATCACAGCAACCCCAACTCGGTGAACCCACCGGGAGCCGTGGACACCTTTGTCTACACCGTGCGTGATGCAGACGGTGACTTGAGCACCACGACCCTGACCATCAATGTGGCCGACAGTGGCCTGGTGGCTAGCGTCGATGGCGATGTCACTGTCTACGAAAAAGCCCTGGACCTGAAACTCGATGGCCTCGACCTGGCGCCCGGCACTGTGATCGGCAGCGACCCGACCGCCACCAGCGAAACGGCCACTGGCACCCTGGTGGGCTCGACCACCGGCGGCACTGGCCCGTTGAGTTTCAGCCTGGTCGGCAGTGCGACGGGCAGCTATGGGCAGATCCTGCTCAATGCCAATGGCACCTACACCTACACCCTGACGTCGGCACCGAAGACCTTGCCCAACAGCAATGACGGGCCGAATGTGCTGACCGAGACCTTCACCTACAAGGTCACCGACCAACTGGGCAACTCCACCACCAGCAGCATCGTGGTGAGTATTGTCGACGACATGCCAATAGTGGTGTCCAGCGCGCGTGAGGTCACGGCGACGGAGGTGGATTCCAACCTGCTGCTGATCATCGACATTTCCGGCAGCATGAATGACGCGTCTGGGGCCGGCGGTACGCGGCTCGACCTGGCCAAGGCGTCCATCACCCAGTTGCTTAACCGCTATGACGATATGGGCGACGTGAAGGTGCAGATCGTGACCTTCAACGACAGCTCGCAACAGTTGAGCAGCCAATGGGTCAGCGTCGCCACGGCCAAGACCCTGGTCAACGGCCTCACCGCGTTCAATGGCACCAACTACGACTCGGCCCTGGGCACTGCGCAGACCGCCTACGGCACCGCCGGCAAGCTGGAAGGTGCGCAGAACGTGGCGTACTTCTTCTCGGACGGTAACCCCACCACGTCCAACACCAATAACCCGAACAACCCTGGCAACGTGGTCAACCCGGAGTACGGCGACGGTATCGATGCCACAGAAGAAGGCGTATGGCGGGCCTTCCTCGATGCCAACGGCATCAAGGCCTATGCCATTGGCCTGGGCGCGGGCGTCAACAGCATTTACCTGGACCCGGTGGCCTACGACGGCAGCACCCACACCAATACCAATGCGGTAGTGGTGGCCAACCTGGCGGGCCTGGATGCGGTGCTGGCCGGCACCGTGCAGGGCGCGCCAGTCACGGGGAGCCTGCTGACGGATGGCACATTTGGTGCCGACGGTGGCTTCGTCAAATCCCTGACTGTGGATGGCATCACCTACACCTACAACCCGGCGGCGGGGGGCTCGATGAGTGCCAACCTGCCGGGCGGGCACGGCACGTTCGACACCGTCAGCAACAGTATTACCATCACCACCAATCAGGGTGGCACGCTGATCGTCGACATGGACAACGGCGAGTTCCGCTACAACCCGCCGAAATTGACGGGCTCGCTGGTCACCGAAACCTTTGGCGTGACCGTCAGCGATAACGACGGCGACCTGGCGACCTCCAGCCTGGTGGTCAAGGTCAACCCCAACGTGGCACCGGTGGCCGGTGATGACCATGTGATCACCAATATCCTGTCGGGCAACATTGTGGTGCCTGCGCAGTTGCTGCTGGCCAATGACAGCGATGCCAACCATGACAACCTGACGGCTATCCCCACCAGTTTTCCAACCGGCTGGGTGGCCAAGAACGCGGCGTTTACCGGGACGGGGGCCAGAACGCTCACCGGTACAAGCCTGGGGGATGTACGTACCTCGTTTGCCGATATCGGGGCCCTGACCGCAGCCCTTGCGATCACCGGCAGTCTCGGCAGTGTCGGCAGCGCTACGGCCGACGATCGCGTGACGGTCACACTCAGGGCGGGGGAGACCCTCAACCTGGATCACAACCGGCCGGTCGGTAACATCGTCATGACCTATTCGCTCAACGGTGGCGGAGAACTCCCTCTCGCGGATGGCGCGACGCTGACTGCGTTAACGGGCGGCAGCTATCAGATTCACATTGCCAACACCACCAATCCAGCAGGTGGCAACGCCAATGGCGCAGAAAACTACCAGCTGAATATGAAGATCAACTACGCCGGCGCCCAGGACTTCACGCCGGACTACCACGGTAACTACTCGGTCAGCGATAACCACGGCGGCAGTGATAGCGCCGCCGTAGACATCACCTACCAGGCCGGCACCACCCTCACCGGTACCAACGGTGATGACATCCTCATGGCCGGGCCCGGTAACAACATCCTCAATGGCGGCGATGGCAATGATGTACTGAGTGCTGGCAATGGCAACAACGAGATGCACGGCGGCAATGGCAATGACCTGCTGTTCAGTGGTATCGGCAATGACCTGCTCGATGGTGGAGCGGGCATCGATACAGTGAGTTACGCCAATGCCACGTCGGGCGTGACCGTCAACCTTGGCACGGAGGGAGGGCAAATCACGGGGGGCGCCGGGACCGATACATTGCAGGCCCTGGAGAACCTGATCGGTTCCAACTTCAACGACTTCCTCACCGGCAACGGCAGCAACAACCTGATCTCGGGCGGGCTGGGCAATGACACCCTCAAGGGCGAGGGCGGCGATGACATCCTGATCGGTGGTCCGGGCAACAACACCCTGACCGGCGGCGCGGGTGCCGACACCTTCCAATACCTCACCGGCGGTAGCGGGCACGACGTCATCACCGACTTTACCGTGGGCACCGACAAGCTGGACCTCTCGCAATTGCTGCAAGGGGAGAATGCGACGACGGCGTCCCTGGATGATTACCTGCACTTCAAGGTGGTGAGCGGCACGACCACCATCGACATCAGCTCTGTTGCAGGGGCCACGGCTACCCAGACCATCGACCTGGCCGGCGTCAACCTGGCGACCCAATACGGCGTGACACCGGGGGCGGGTGGCCTGATTGCGGGTGGGGCAGACACGGCGACCATCATTAACGGGATGCTCAACGATCATTCATTGAAGGTGGATACCGTGTAACTCCTGTGGCCAGGGAGCTGTTCTGGCAGAGGGGCTTTTGTGGAGAGGGGGCTGTCGTGGCGAGGGGGCTTGTCCCCCGCTGGGCTGCGTAGCAGCCCCAAAACCTGCACCCTCAGTTGACCTGACACACCTCGGCGGTCTTATTGGGGCTGCTGCGCAGCCCAGCGGGGGACAAGCCCCCTCGCCACAACAGTCCCCTCGCCACAACAGTCCCTAGCCACGACAGCCCTGGGCTTTAGTTCATTGAGTTATAAGCACCACACTTTGCGTGATATGGCCCGCCAGCGTTTGCCGGTATGATAGGCGCCCCCGCAGTCTGGATTGCGAATACGCCATGACCTTGCAGTACCCAACCATCGCCGATTGCGTCGGCAACACCCCCCTGGTCCGCTTGCAGCGCATGGCGGGTAACACCAGCAATACCTTGCTGCTCAAGCTCGAGGGTAATAACCCGGCAGGCTCGGTCAAGGACCGCCCGGCGTTGTCGATGATCACCCGCGCCGAGTTGCGTGGGCAGATCAAGCCCGGCGACACCCTGATCGAAGCCACCTCCGGCAATACCGGGATTGCCCTGGCCATGGCCGCGGCGATCAAGGGCTACAAGATGATCCTGATCATGCCCGACAACGGCAGCGCCGAGCGCAAGGCGGCGATGACCGCCTATGGTGCCGAGCTGTTGCTGGTCACCCCGGAAGAAGGCATGGAAGGCGCGCGCGATCTCGCCGAGCGCATGGCCGCCGAAGGCCGTGGCCAGGTCCTGGACCAGTTCGCCAACGGTGACAACCCGGAAGCGCACTACGCCAGCACCGGCCCGGAAATCTGGCGCCAGACCCAGGGCACCATCACCCATTTCGTCAGCTCCATGGGCACCACCGGTACCATCATGGGTAACTCGCGCTACCTCAAGGAGCAGAACCCGGCGATCCAGATCGTTGGCCTGCAACCGATGGAAGGCGCGGCGATCCCCGGTATCCGCCGCTGGCCCGAGGAGTATCTGCCAAAGATCTACAACGCCGCCCGCGTCGATCGCATCATCGACATGGCCCAGCGTGAAGCCGAAGACACCACCCGTCGCCTGGCCCGTGAAGAAGGCATCTTCTGCGGTGTGTCCTCGGGTGGCGCTGTGGCCGGCATGTTGCGCTTGTCTGCAGAACTGGAAAACGCGGTGATCGTCGCGATCATCTGTGACCGAGGCGACCGTTACCTGTCGACCGGCATTTTCGACGCGCCCAACTGATGGCCAAGCAAGAGCGAGGCCTGCGTTTCCAGCCAACGGGCGGTAATCGGGCGCCACAAATCCCGGTCGGTAAAAAACAGCGCCTGACCATCGAACGCCTGGCCAACGATGGCCGGGGTATCGTGTTTTTCGAGGGCCGCACCTGGTTTGTAGTGGGTGCACTGGCCGGCGAAGAGGTCGAGGCGCGGGTGCTGGGTGCCCATGGCAAAGTGGTCGAGGCCCGCACCGAACGGGTGTTCAAGGCCAGCGAACTGCGTCGCCCGGCGCCGTGCGCCCATGCCGGCCGTTGTGGCGGTTGCAGCCTGCAACACTTGCCCCACGACGAACAGCTTGCCCTGAAACAGCGCATGCTCGCCGAGCAATTGTCCCGTGTTGCCGGGGTCGAGCCCCAGGAGTGGGCCGCGCCGTTGAGCGGGCCCGAGTTCGGCTATCGCCGCCGGGCCCGCGTGGCCGTGCGCTATGACGTCAAGGCCAAGCGCCTGGACGTTGGCTTTCGCGCCGTGGCCAGCCAGGACATCGTGGCCATCGATGATTGCCCGGTGCTGGTACAGGCCTTGCAACCGATCATGCAACGCCTGCCCAACATGTTGCGGCGCCTGAGCAAACCTCAGGCCCTGGGGCATGTGGAGTTGTTCAGTGGCTCGTCGATTGCCGTGTTGCTACGGCATATGGCGCCGCTGTCGGATGCCGACCTGGTGGTGCTGCAAGAATTCTGTGCCTTCCATGATGCCCAGTTGTGGCTGCATGGAGAGGGCGAGCCCCAGCCGTTCGCGGCCGGGGCGGGCCTGGGCTATCGTCTGCAGCAGTGGGACTTGGACCTGGCTTACCGGCCTGGGGATTTTGTGCAGGTCAACGCCGGGGTCAACGAAGCGATGGTTGCCCAGGCGCTGGATTGGCTGGCACCACGTTCCGACGAACGGGTGCTGGACCTGTTCTGCGGCCTTGGCAACTTTGCCCTGCCTCTGGCGCGCCAAGTGCGTGAAGTGGTGGCGGTAGAGGGCGTGCAGGCCATGGTGGACCGCGCGGCGCTGAATGCCGCAAGCAACAATTTGCATAATGTGCAGTTTTTTCAGGCCGATTTGTCCCAGCCTTTGAGTGATGCGCAGTGGGCCAAAGCAGGCTTTTCTGCGGTACTCTTGGACCCACCCCGCGATGGTGCCCTGGAGGTTGTGCGCAAGCTCGCCACTCTGGGGGCTGATCGCCTGGTGTATGTGTCCTGCAATCCAGCCACGCTGGCGCGGGACACTGTCGAGTTGGTCAAGCAAGGCTACCGGCTAAAACGTGCCGGGATCCTCGATATGTTTCCGCAAACTGCGCATGTCGAGGCGATGGCGTTATTTGAAGCGAGCTAGGATGCTCGCTTAGTCCGACTGGCCTGCGTTCTCCAGGGCCTGTGACCTGCCAGGGAGTTCGCGTTACAAGGGTCAGCGATTTTGACGCGCTACAGGCGCGTCGTAGGGAAGGTAAGCAAGATGGTACAGGTGAGAGCACACCAGCCGATCAACACCGACGGCAGTATCAATCTCGAGGCATGGCTGGATCATGCCATCAGTGTCGATCCGGCACTGGACCGTGAAGCCTTGAAAGCCGCCTGCGAGTTCGCTCGCGAGGCAGAACAGCAAGACAATGCGGCCAAGAACCTCTGGGCCGAAGGAACATCCAGTTTTCGTACCGGGCTTGAAATCGCCGAGATCCTCGCCGACCTCAAGCTGGACCAGGATTCCCTGATCGCCGCGGTGCTCTATCGCGGTGTGCGCGAAGGGCATATTGCGTTGCCGCTGGTCAGCCAGCGTTTCGGCGCGGTGGTGGCCAAGCTGATCGATGGCGTGTTGCGTATGGCTGCGATCAGCGCCAGCCTCAGCCCGCGCCAGTCGATGGTGCTCGGCACCCAGGGCCAGGTGGAAAACCTGCGCAAGATGCTGGTGGCGATGGTCGACGACGTACGCGTCGCGCTGATCAAGCTGGCCGAGCGCACCTGCGCGATCCGTGCGGTGAAAACCGCCGATGACGAAAAGCGCAATCGCGTCGCCCGTGAGGTCTTCGATATTTACGCGCCCCTGGCTCACCGCCTGGGCATCGGCCATATCAAGTGGGAGCTGGAGGACTTGTCCTTCCGCTACCTGGAGCCCGATCAATACAAACAGATCGCGACCCTGCTGCATGAGCGGCGGTTGGATCGTGAGCGTTTCATCAGCGATGTGATGGGCCAGTTGCGCTCGGAATTGCAGGCTACCGGTGTCGAAGCCGATATCAGCGGCCGGGCAAAGCACATCTATTCGATCTGGCGCAAAATGCAGCGCAAGGGCCTGGCCTTCAGCCAGATCTACGACGTGCGCGCCGTGCGTGTGCTGGTGCCGGAAATGCGCGACTGCTACACCGCGCTGGGTATCGTTCATACGCTGTGGCGGCACATTCCCAAAGAGTTCGACGACTACATCGCCAACCCCAAGGAGAACGGCTACCGCTCGCTGCACACGGCGGTGATCGGCCCCGAGGGCAAGGTGCTGGAAGTGCAGATCCGTACCCACGCCATGCACGAAGAGGCAGAGTTGGGCGTGTGTGCGCACTGGCGCTACAAGGGTACCGACGTCAAGTCGGGCTCCAACCAGTACGAAGAGAAAATCTCCTGGCTGCGCCAAGTGCTGGAATGGCACGAAGAGCTGGGCGATATCGGCGGCCTGGCCGAGCAACTGCGGGTGGATATCGAGCCCGACCGGGTCTACATCTTCACCCCCGACGGCCACGCCATCGACTTGCCCAAGGGGGCGACGCCGCTGGACTTTGCCTACCGCGTGCACACCGAGATCGGCCACAACTGCCGTGGCGCCAAGATCAACGGGCGCATCGTGCCGCTCAACTACAGCCTGCAGACCGGTGAGCAGGTCGAGATCATCACCAGCAAGCACGGTACGCCGAGCCGCGACTGGCTGAACCCGAACCTGGGCTACATCACCACGTCGCGTGCGCGGGCGAAGATTGTCCACTGGTTCAAGCTGCAGGCGCGGGACCAGAACGTCGCCGCCGGCAAGACCTTGCTCGAGCGCGAGTTGGGGCGCCTGGGCCTGCCCCAGGTGGATTTCGACAAGTTGGCCGAAAAGGCCAACATGAAGATTGCCGAAGACATGTTCGCTGCCCTCGGTGCCGGCGACCTGCGCCTGGCGCAGTTGGTCAACCTGGCCCAGCAACTGGTGGAACCGGAGCGTGGCAGCGAGCAACTGGAACTGATCCCACGCAAGGCCACCGGCTACAAGCCGGGCAAGCGCGGCGATATCCAGATCCAGGGCGTAGGCAACTTGATGACCCAGATGGCCGGCTGCTGCCAGCCGTTGCCGGGCGATGCCATCGTCGGCTACATCACCCAGGGCCGTGGGGTGAGCATTCACCGCCAGGACTGCGCCTCGGTGCTGCAGTTGGGCGGGCGTGAGCCGGAGCGGATCATCCAGGTCAGTTGGGGGCCGGTGCCGGTGCTCACCTACCCGGTGGACATCATCATCCGTGCCTACGACCGCTCGGGTCTGCTGCGGGACGTTTCGCAAGTGCTGCTCAATGAGCGGATCAACGTACTGGCAGTCAATACCCGCTCGAACAAAGAGGACAACACTGCACTGATGTCCCTGACCATCGAGATTCCGGGGCTGGACGCGTTGGGGCGGTTGCTGGGGCGTATCTCCCAGTTGCCGAACATCATCGAGACGCGGCGTAACCGCACGCCATGACCTGATCCCTTGTTGGAGCCGGCTTGTGTGGGAGCTGGCTTGCCTGCGATCGCATCGACTCGGTCTGCCAGGCACACCGAGGCGCTTGCATCGCGGGCAAGCCCGGCTCCCACATTGATCGGTGGCATGACCATTTCAGCGGACAGAGATTGACCGATGTATTCACTTGAAGACCTGCTGCACCTGATGAACCGCCTGCGTGACCCGCAATATGGTTGCCCGTGGGACATCAAGCAAACCTACGCCAGCATCGTGCCCCATACCCTGGAAGAAGCCTACGAAGTCGCCGACGCCATCGAGCGCGGGGATTTTGATCATCTGCAAGGCGAGTTGGGCGACCTGTTGTTCCAGGTGGTGTATTACAGCCAATTGGCCCGGGAAGAAGGGCGCTTCGAGTTCGCCGGGGTGGTCGACAGCATCACCCGCAAGCTGATTCGCCGGCATCCCCATGTGTTCCCCACCGGCGACCTGTATGCGCCGCTGGATGTTCCTCAGTTAAGCGAAGAGCAGGTCAAGGAGCGCTGGGAGCAAATCAAGGCCGAGGAGCGCGCAGAAAAATCCCAGGCCCCGCAGCAACTGTCCCTGCTCGATGATGTACCCAGCGCCTTGCCGTCACTGTCCCGTGCGGCCAAATTGCAAAAACGCGCGAGCCAGGTAGGCTTTGACTGGCCAGCGGCGTTACCGGTGGTGGATAACGTGCGTGAAGAGCTCGATGAGGTGCTCGAAGCCATGGCCGACAACGACCCGGCAGCGATTGCCGATGAAGTCGGTGACCTGCTGTTTGCGGCGGTCAACCTGGCCCGGCACCTCAAGGTGGACCCGGAAACCGCCCTGCGCGGTGCCAATGCCAAATTCGAAAGGCGATTCCGATTTATCGAACAGGCATTGCGCGACACCCACCGTCCCATGGAAGATTGCACCCTCGAAGAGTTGGACGCCCTGTGGGGTGAAGCCAAACGCCAGGAAAAGAATGTGTCCAACTGCGGTTGAGCAGTTGCCTAAGTGAGTAAGCACCATGAGCATTTCCCTTCGCGACCAGTTGCTCAAAGCAGGCCTGGTCAATCAGAAGCAGGCCAAGCAGGTCGGCAAAGACAAGCAGAAGCAGCAGCGCCTGGTTCACAAAGGCCAGGCCCAGGCCGATGACACCCAGCAGCGCCTGGCCCTGGAAGCGCAGGCCGAGAAGGTCAAGCGCGACCAGGAGCTCAACCGTCAGCAGCAGGAAAAGGTCGAGGCCAAGGCCCGTGCCGCGCAGGTCAAGCAATTGATCGAGACCTCGCGCCTGCCCAAGCTGACCACCGAGGACTACTACAACTTTGTTGACGACAAGAAGGTCAAGCGCCTGTCGGTCAATACCTTGATGCGCAACAAGCTGAGCAACGGCTCGTTGGCGATTGTCCACCATGGCGGTAGTTACGAAGTGATTCCACGGGAGGCCGCCCTGAAAATCCAGGAGCGCGCGCCTGAACGCATCGTCCAGCTCAACATCCTCACCGAGACCCAGGTGCCGGATGAGGACGATCCATACGCCGCGTACCAGATCCCTGATGATCTGATGTGGTAACAACCTTGCGGTTGTAAGCGGGGCTATTGTGGCAGGCGGGCTTGTAGTGGCGAGCGGGCTTGCCCGCGCTGGGCTGCGAAGCGGCCCCAAAACGTAAGCCCACCGTTGTATCTTAAAGATCGCGGCCGGCCTTATTGGGCCTGCTTCGCAGTCCAGCGCGGGGCAAGCCCGCTCGCCACAACAAGCCCGCTCGCCACAATCACTTCCACCTCCGTGGTCATAGCCACGGAGCGGCCCATAGCACTCCAGTGAGTCAGGAGCTGGATGCCTGGCGTTTCATTTCGAGGGTTTCGAGCTCGTTTTTATAATTGTGGGCGTCGCACTCGTTGTGAAACATGCCTACCAGCAGGTCTTGTTGATGCACATCCCAGATATGAATGCCGTGGGCCAGGGCTTCGTGGGACATATGGGCATCGTCGCGTTCAGTTACTTTTACTGTCATCTGCTTGCTCCAGTCTCTGGTTGATCTGCGGCAAGGCGTCGCAGGCCTTTGTTATATATTTTGTTAGCTTGCTAAGTAAACTGACTTGGCGTGCAACAATTCATTGCAGTAGCCGCAACAATGCTCCAGGCCCCGTAAACCGCGACATTGCGTCGCAGGAGGGGGCGGTTTATGACAAAAGTTTCATGTTGGTTAGTCTGTTTAGACCTGTAGGAGCCGGCTTGCCGGCGATAGCGGTATCAGCCACCCATGAAAAAATGCAGGCGAAAAAAAGCCCCGCAGTTAGCGAGGCTCTTTCAATCAATCAACGATCAGCTGCCTTTCACAGCCTTGCCATTGACCGTACCGTCCAACAGCATGATGTTGTATTCCTTACCGTCGGTTTCGACTTGTTGCAGGCGAACCAGCAGGTAGTCCCAATCCTTGGCAAACCACATCACCGTGGTGCGCTTGCTTTGCGTCGGATCGCGCACGCGCTCAACCTTGATGGCGTCGATCTTGCCGGCCTTGGTGTCGACTTTCTCGGTGCCCAGTACGCGGAAGTCATAGGTCTCGACTTCGCCGTCATCCACTACCTGGTAACTCATGGTTTTCTTGCCGGCCGCTACGTCATGCTGCAGGGCCAACTGGTAGGTGGATTTATCGACCATACCGCGGTTCAGTGGGATCTTGACCGCGTCGCCGCGATCGGTACCGGTGACCATCTTGGCGGTCCAGTCGAAGTCCAGGTCGGCCTTCTTGGCTTTGCCCAGGCCACCACGTTCAAAGTGGTAGGACTGGGGCAGCAGGGTGTCCTTGTCCAGGGTCAGGGTGCTTTCTTCCGTCAGGCTGGCGATCATCATCGAGGCCTTGAAGCTGAGCTTCCAGACGCCGTTACCGGTGCTTTCCAGGCTGCGGGAGGCCTGGCCGCTCATGGGCAACTGCTTCCAGTCGGCGGTGTAGCTGGCGGAGAAAGGCTGTAGATCTGCCGCGTGCACGGTAGGCAGGGCAAGCAGAGCAAAAGCGAAGAGCAGGGCACGACGCATAAAATCTCCTAGGTACGAATCAAGTGGCCGCTGGCCGCAAGTAACTGGCCGTCCAACAACGCGCCTTGTTCACCGAGCACCAAGCGTCCTTCGGCAAACCAGCGAACCGCCAGCGGGTAAATCCTGTGTTCCTGGGTGTGAACCCGTTGCGCAAGGCTCTGCGCCGAGTCCGCAGACTCTACCGGAACTACTGCCTGTACGACCAGAGGCCCGCCATCGAGTTCCTCGGTGACAAAGTGCACGCTGCAGCCGTGCTCTGTATCTCCGGCCTCAAGGGCCCGTTGGTGGGTATGTAACCCTTTGTATTTGGGCAGCAGGGAAGGGTGGATATTCAGCAGGCGCCCCTGGTAGTGGCGCACGAAGTCAGCGCTGAGAATGCGCATGAAACCGGCGAGGACCACGAGCTTGGGATTGAAGGCGTCGATCAGTTCGATCAAGGCTGCATCGAAGGCCTCGCGACCGTCGAACGCCTTGTGATCCAGGGAGCGGGTATCGATACCCGCGTCCTGGGCGCGTTGCAGGCCGTAGGCGTCGCTGCGGTTGGAAATCACCGCAGCGATGCGCACCGGGCTGTCGTCGGCGCGCGTGCTATCGATCAGGGCCTGCAAGTTACTGCCGGTGCCGGAAAGCAGCACCACGACATCACAGGTTGCTGGCATCAGTGAGCCTTGAGGTTCTTCAGTTCAACCTGGGCAGCACCTTCGGCAGCGGTGGCGATCTGGCCGATCACCCATGGCTGCTCGCCGGCTTCACGCAGTACGTTCAGCGCAGTTTCCACGTGTTCTTGAGCCACGCAGATGACCATGCCCACGCCGCAGTTCAGCACGCGGTGCATCTCGGTTTCATTGACGTTGCCTTGCTCTTGCAGCCAGTCGAAGACCGCCGGGCGCTGCCAGCTGGCCACGTCGACGATGGCCTGGGCGCCTTTTGGCAGCACGCGCGGGATGTTGTCCAGCAGGCCGCCACCGGTGATGTGGGCCATGGCCTTGACGGCGCCAGTGTCCTTGATCAGCTTGAGCAATGGCTTGACGTAGATGCGGGTCGGGGCCATCAGCAGGTCGGTCAAGGGCTTGCCGTCGAGCTGGGTGTTCTCGATGTCGGCGCCGGACACTTCGATGATCTTGCGGATCAGCGAGTAGCCGTTGGAGTGCGGGCCGGACGATGGCAGGGCCAGCAGGGCGTCGCCAGCGGCCACCTTGGAACCGTCGATGATCTCGGCTTTTTCTACAACGCCGACGCAGAAGCCGGCCAGGTCGTAGTCTTCGCCTTCGTACATGCCCGGCATTTCAGCGGTTTCGCCGCCGACCAGGGAGCAACCCGACAGCTCACAGCCGGCGCCGATACCGGTGACCACTTGTGCAGCGGTCTCCACGTTCAGCTTGCCGGTGGCGTAGTAGTCGAGGAAGAACAGCGGCTCGGCGCCACATACCACCAGGTCGTTGACGCACATGGCTACCAGGTCGATGCCGATGGTGTCGTGCTTGTTCAGGTTCAGCGCCAGGCGCAGCTTGGTGCCCACGCCGTCGGTGCCGGAGACCAGCACAGGCTGCTTGTAGCCGGCCGGGATCTCGCAGAGGGCGCCGAAACCGCCCAGGCCGCCCATGACTTCGGGGCGCGCAGTGCGCTTGGCGACGCTCTTGATGCGTTCGACCAATGCTTCACCGGCGTCGATGTCTACACCGGCGTCCTTGTAGCTCAGGGAGGGTTGCTTGCTCATGATCCAGGCCTTTAGGGGGGGATTCAGGGGTAACGACCGATGCGGTGGGGGTACGGAAGTTGAACACTTCAGGACGCCCAGCCGTTGACGGTCTGCGAAGGCGCGCGATTTTATCAGGCTTGAGGGGCAGCGGCCATCCTCGGGCCGACGGGCAGAGGCATATGGTGCTAAAAAAACCTTATTCGGCGCCGCGATCGCCTGTATTAAGGTATAGCCTTTAACCCGCTATCGTTATGACAGTACGAAAACTTACCGGGGCCTTGTGAATGTTTTGCCGGTCGCTGTGGTCACAGCCTTGCTTAACCTTCTTCACGCGGTCTGTTCCAGCCGCTTTTTTGTCGTTCGGGAATCTTTTTTCATGGGTCTGAGTAGATACTTTTTTGTCGGCTGTTTGTCGTTGGTCAGCCTGGCGAGTCATGCCGAAACCCTCAATGGCCTCTATCAAGTGCTGGAGCCTGTCAGCAGCCAGGCGCCGCAAGAGCGTGAACAAGCCACCCAGCGTGCCCTGCAGACCCTGGTGATCCGCCTGACCGGCGACGCCAAGGCCGCCGAGGGCCCTGGCCTGGCAGCGATCCGCAAGGATCCGCAACAGATCATCAGCCAGTACGGCTACGACGCGGGCCCCCCGGAAAGCCTGCAAGTGGATTTCGACCCGGTCAGCACCGACCGCGCCCTGCGCGATGCAGGCCTGGCGTTGTGGGGCAACAATCGGCCGTCGATCCTTGGCTGGTGGCTGAACGATTCCACTGAAGGCAGCAGCCTGGTGGGTGATGGCCAGTCGGCGGCCGAGCCACTGCGCCGTGCAGCCCAGCATCGCGGCTTGCCGTTGCGCCTGCCACTGGGCGACCTCGATGAGCAGATCGTTGCCACCGCGCCTAATCTTGAAAGTGCAGATCCCGCGCCCCTGCGTTCGGCTTCCGAACGTTATGGCGCCGATGCGCTGCTGGCGGTGCACGCCCGTGAAGAGGCGGGCCAATGGCAAGCCAAATGGCGCCTGTGGTTGGGTGACAAAGCCGAGCAGGGCAGCGTACAGGGCGCTGACACGGCTGCCTTGGCTGATGCCGTGTTGCTGGCGGTCAGTGAGCGTCTTGCTCCCCGTTTTGCGGTAAAAGCCGGGGTGTCCAGCGAGCAGTTGCTGCAAGTGCAAGGCATGACCCTGGAACGCTACGCCGCCCTCGGTCATCTGCTGGAACCTTTTGGCGCGCAGTTGCAGCGGGTGGATGGCGATCGGATCGTCTATCGGGTCAATGGCAGCAGCGAGCAACTGCGCAGCCAGTTGAGCCTGGCCAAGTTGCAGGAAGTGCCCGCCGGTGAGGCTCTTGCGCCGCAGCCTGTACAGCCGCCCGTGGCCGAGGGGGCTGCACCTGCGCCGCTGCCGCCAGCCGAGCCTGAGCCGCAACTGCGTTTTCGTTGGTAAATGTTCTTCCTTATATAGAAGCAAATGACAGATGGAGTGGTTTATGGCGGATACGCGTCGTTGGGTGTGGCTTGGCGGGATTGTCCTGCTGTGCGTCTTTGTGTTCTTGCTGCATTCGATCCTGACGCCGTTCCTGGTCGCGTTGCTGTTGGCCTATCTGTTCGATCCGGTGGTGGATCGCCTGGAAAAGGCCGGTTTGTCGCGAACCTGGGGGGTGGTGGCGGTATTTGCGCTGTTCACCCTGATCGTCATGGCGCTGTTGCTGGTGCTGGTGCCGATGCTGGCCAAGCAGCTGGTCCGCCTGTATGAGCTGGCGCCGCAGATGCTCGACTGGCTGCAACACACAGCCATGCCCTGGGCGCAGTCCAAGCTTGGCCTGGCCGATGGCTTCTGGAAGTTCGACAAGGTCAAGGCCGCGATCAGCGAGCACATGGGCCAGACCACCGATATCGTCGGGGTCATCCTCAGCCAGGCCACGGCCTCCAGCCTGGCCTTGATCGGCTGGCTGACCAACCTGGTGCTGATCCCGGTGGTGGCGTTCTACCTGCTGCGCGACTGGGACATCATGATGGCCAAGATCCGCAGCCTGCTGCCCCGTGATCGTGAGGAGCGCATCGTGTCCCTGGCCGGGGAGTGCCACGAGGTGCTGGGTGCCTTCGTTCGTGGGCAGTTGTTGGTGATGGTGGCGTTGGGGATTATCTATGCTGGCGGGCTAATGGCGATTGGCCTGGAGCTCGGCCTGTTGATCGGCATGATTGCCGGCCTGGCGGCGATTGTGCCGTACATGGGCTTTGTCATCGGGATTGGCGCGGCGCTGGTGGCCGGCCTGTTCCAGTTTGGCGGCGACTTGTACCCGATGCTGGGGATTGTCGCGGTGTTCATGGTCGGTCAGGCGCTGGAAGGCATGGTGTTGACACCGTTGCTGGTGGGCGACCGTATCGGCCTGCACCCGGTGGCCGTGATCTTTGCGATCCTGGCGGGCGGCGAGCTGTTCGGCTTTACCGGCATCCTGCTGGCGCTGCCGGTGGCGGCGGTGATCATGGTGCTGGTGCGCCATGTGCATGATGTGTACAAGGATTCGGACGTGTACACGGGCGCGGATGACCCTCAGTTGTAAGGCTGATCACAAACCCGGCGCAAGGCCGGGTTTGTTGTCTTCAGGGCTTGGCATTTAGCCATCGCGTCAAACAATCTCCAAAAAATCCAATGAGTTAACGCAAACCTTTGATTTTGCTTGTGGTCTGTTGCATTGTGCGCCCGGCGTCACGGGTATAAACTTTGCAAACTTTTCACAGAGGCCACTAACGGTTCGATTGGAGCCGTTCAGTCAGCATGAAACCGATTCAGCTGCCCCTAGGTGTGCGTCTGCGTGACGACGCTACCTTCATCAATTACTACCCAGGCGCCAATGCCGCTGCACTCGGCTATGTCGAGCGGCTCTGCGAAGCCGACGCCGGGTGGACGGAAAGCCTGATCTACCTCTGGGGCAAGGACGGCGTGGGGCGTACCCACCTGTTGCAGGCTGCCTGCCTGCGCTTTGAGCAGTTGGGTGAACCGGCGGTTTACCTGCCGTTGGCCGAACTGCTGGACCGTGGCATCGGCATCCTCGACAACCTCGAGCAATACGAACTGGTGTGCCTGGATGACCTGCAAGCGGTCGCTGGCAGGGCGGACTGGGAAGAGGCGCTGTTCCATCTGTTCAACCGCCTGCGCGACAGCGGTCGGCGGCTGTTGATTGCCGCGTCAACCTCGCCTCGGGAACTGCCGGTCAAGCTGGCGGACCTGAAGTCGCGGCTGACCCTGGCGCTGATCTTCCAGATGCGTCCGTTGTCCGATGAAGACAAGCTGCGTGCCTTGCAACTACGCGCATCGCGCCGTGGCCTGCACCTGACCGATGAAGTCGGGCATTTCATCCTTACCCGTGGCACCCGCAGCATGAGCGCGTTGTTCGACCTGCTCGAACAGCTCGACCAGGCCTCCCTGCAGGCCCAGCGCAAGCTCACCATCCCCTTTCTCAAAGAGACCCTCGGCTGGTAGCCAGCCCTTTGAAACCGGGGCTTCTGGCAAAATCCAGGCGCCAGAAAACCTGCGTTTGGGCCGCTCTGGCCACGCAAAAGGCTCTAAATGGGGTTTAAGGGCTTAGATGACATAGGTCAAACAAGAAGTCACATAGATCACGATTGAATTTGCAAATCGATGTCATAGAAGGCATAGTCTCGACTTCTTTACATATCAGCCACGGTCGTGCCCATGCTAAATCGCTTCGCACCCCTCGTGCCTCTCGCACTCGTTACCCTGTTGTTTGGTTGCGCCACCCACCCCCAGCAGGTGGTCGAGCAGCAAAAGCCACAGCAACAACATCAAGCCAAATTCGTCGCAACACAGTCTTCTTCTGTTTATGAAGAAGAGGTGGCGACCGAAAAAGAACTGGCCCAGTTCGCCGGCAGCAAGCCTTATCAGTTGCCACTGCTGGCCGACAGCATCCTCGAACGCGGCATGTCCCTGATCGGTACCCGCTACCGTTTCGGCGGTACTTCCGAAGCCGGTTTCGACTGCAGCGGTTTTATCGGTTATCTGTTTCGTGAAGAGGCCGGCATGAACCTGCCGCGCTCCACCCGCGAAATGATCAACGTGGATGCACCGTTGGTCGCACGGAACAACCTCAAGCCTGGCGATCTGCTTTTCTTCAGTACCAATGGCCGTGGTCGTGTCAGCCACGCCGGTATCTACCTCGGTGATGACCAGTTCATCCACTCCAGCAGCCGCCGCAGCGGTGGGGTGCGGGTCGATAAGCTGGGCGACAGCTACTGGAGCAAAACCTTCATCGAAGCCAAGCGCGCACTGGCGATGGCGCCGACTACCGTTACCGCTCGCAAGTAAACTTAAAGTGATACTTGAAGTTTGACGCGTAACCGCTAAAATCCTGAGATATTGTTGCGAACCTGACCGCGCAAGCTTGCTTGCGCGGTCTAGTTTTCAGCGTTCGGCAGCGAAAGCCGCATCCAGATCAGGATTGTTCTGCCCATGTCGACCTCGGCCCGCCTAATTCTTCTTGTCTGCGCCGTGCTGCTCAGTGCCTGCGCCAGCCGTCCTCCACCTGCGCCTGTGGCCGTCAAGCCCAAGCCGGTATTCAACTACACCACCCAGAACTTTTCGCCGGTTGCCGAAGATGTGCTGTTTCGCGCCTTGGGCCTGGTCGGCACGCCTTATCGCTGGGGCGGCAACACGCCGGACTCGGGGTTTGATTGCAGCGGCCTGATTGGTTTTGTCTACCGCGATGCTGCTGGCATCTCGCTGCCGCGCACCACTCGCGAGTTGATCGTGATGCGTGCCCAGGACGTGCGTGAAGATGCGCTGCAAACCGGCGATCTGCTGTTTTTTGCCACGGGCGGTGGTTCGCAGGTCAGCCATGCCGGCATCTATGTAGGGGAAGGGCGCTTCGTCCATGCGCCACAAACTGGCGGTACGGTGAAGCTTGATACCTTGTCCAAGGCCTATTGGCAGAATGCCTACCTGAGCGCCAAGCGCGTGTTGCCGGCCGAGCACCTGGCGCGTAACCCTTAAGCCAGCCTATAACCCAATGTGGGAGCGGGCTTGCCCGCGATAGCGGTGTATCAGTGGATAGATTCCTGGCTGATCCACCGCCATCGCGGGCAAGCCCGCTCCCACAGTTGTTTTTTGGGAGGCAAATTATTTATTTAACAGCCGACACCCGCCACAC
Source organism: Pseudomonas sp. DTU12.1 (assembly GCF_009873475.1). NCBI lineage: Bacteria > Pseudomonadati > Pseudomonadota > Gammaproteobacteria > Pseudomonadales > Pseudomonadaceae > Pseudomonas > Pseudomonas sp. DTU12.1. The sequence goes on from NZ_CP045254.1 coordinate 1,836,544, forward strand.
CTTGTTCCCCACATCATCCGCCACCAACAGCCCGCCTTGCTGGTCGATCACCACCCCCACCGGCCGCCCCATGGCTTTCTCATCACTGTTGAGAAACCCGGTCAGCACATCCACCGGTTGCCCCTTCGGCTTGCCGCCTTCGAACGGCACAAAGATCACCTTGTAGCCACTGTGCGGCTTGCGATTCCACGAGCCATGCTGGCCGATAAACGCGCCATGGCTAAATTGTGCCGGTAGCGTGTTGCCTTCTGCGAAGGTCAGTCCCAGGGACGCGGTGTGTGGCCCGACGGCGTAGTCCGGCGCGATGGCCTTGGCCACCATGTCCGGGTCCTGCGGCGTGACCCGTACATCCACATGTTGGCCGTAGTAACTGAACGGCCAGCCATAGAAGCCGCCATCCTTGACCGAGGTGATGTAGTCCGGCACCAGGTCGCTGCCGATTTCATCGCGCTCGTTGACCGCCGTCCACAGCTTGCCGCTTTGCGGCTCCCAGGCCATGCCGTTGGGGTTACGCAGGCCGGAGGCAAAAATCCGCTGTGTGCCGCTGGCCCGATCGACTTCCCAGATCGCAGCGCGGCCCTGTTCGGCTTCCAGGCCGTTTTCGCCGACGTTGCTGTTAGAGCCGACGCTCACATACAACTTGCTGCCATCCTTGCTGGCCACCACGTTCTTCGTCCAGTGGTGGTTCAGCGGGCCGCCCGGTAGGTCGATGACCTTGGTGCCTGGCGCCTTGATCGCGGTTTCCCCCGGTTGATAAGGGAAGCGCAGCAGCTTGTCCGAATCGGCCACATACAGATCGTTGCCCACCAGGGTCATGCCAAAGGGCGAGTTGAGGTTTTCCAGGAAGACCGTGCGGGTTTCTGCCACGCCATCATGGTCGGCATCGCGCAGCAGGGTGATGCGGTTAGGGCTGGGCACACCCGCGCCGGCGCGGCCCATGACCTTTTCCATGACCCAGCCGCGAATGCCCTTGGAGTCATCCGGCTTGGGCGGCGCGTTGGTCTCGGCCACCAGCACGTCGCCATTGGGCAATACATACAGCCAGCGCGGGTGGTCCAGGCCTTCCGCGAAGGCGCCGACCTGGGTACCCGCGGCGGCCTGGGGCTTGGCGCCATCGGGCCAGCCAACGGCCGGGGCGATGTTGACAGTGGGGATCAGGGTTTTGTTTGGTTCCGGCAGCTTGGGCGAAGGCCCGGTGCCGTCGGACACCTGCAACGTTGAGCTTTCCCCGCAGGCGGCGAGTGCGCCTGCGGCCATGATCAGTACGGCGAGTCGGGTCTTGTGCATGTTTTTCTCCTCAATGCCTGTAGTCATAGAGGTACGGCCCGTGGCGATGGTTCAAGTGCGCGGCCGGCTTTAATTGACGCTGTACCCCCAACCCACTAACCTTCGCCGCTTGTTTCAGGTGCTCTGTGGCGTACGCGTCGATCGAGTGAAACAGGGAAGCCGGTGAGGGCGCGCACTTTTCTACAGTGCGGCCACGATCCCGGCGCTGCCCCCGCAACGGTAAATGAGTCAAGACGCTGCTTTTGCCACTGTATCGCGTGCGATATGGGAAGGCGCATCGTCGGCCCGCCCTGCTCAACAGGGCGCCACTCATGAGCCCGGAGACCGGCCTGATTCATCCAACAGCATCACGGTGGGCGATGCTTGGCTTCATAGAAATTGTCTTTTCCTGCCCGCCGTTTTTGTCCAGCCCCAACGGAGAGCTGCCATGACTGATTCCCCTGATCGTGACGAACGCCACCTGGCGCGCATGCTGCGCAAAAAAGCGGTGATTGATGAGCGCATTGCCAATTCACCGAATGAATGCGGTTTGCTGCTGGTATTGACCGGCAATGGCAAAGGCAAGAGCAGTTCGGCGTTTGGCATGCTGGCCCGCGCCATGGGGCACGGCATGCAATGCGGCGTAGTGCAGTTCATCAAGGGCCGTAACAGCACCGGTGAAGAACTGTTCTTCCGCCGTTTCCCCGAGCAGGTGCGGTTTCATGTGATGGGCGAGGGCTTCACCTGGGAAACCCAGGACCGCCAGCGCGATATCGCCGCCGCCGAAGCGGCCTGGCAAGTCTCCCGGGAAATGTTGCAGGACCCGTCCATCGGCCTGGTGGTGCTGGATGAGCTGAACATCGCGCTCAAGCACGGCTACCTCGACCTGGACCAAGTGTTGAGCGACCTGCAAGCCCGGCCACCGATGCAGCACGTGCTGGTCACCGGTCGTGGCGCCAAGCCAGAACTGATTGAAATGGCCGACACCGTGACCGAAATGGGCATGCTCAAGCACGCGTTCCAGGCCGGTATCAAGGCACAGAAAGGCATCGAACTTTGAATCAGCCGCGCCATTGCCCAGCCGTACTGATCGCCGCACCGGCGTCAGGCCAGGGCAAAACCACTGTCACCGCCGCCCTGGCCCGTTTGCACCGCAACCTGGGGCGCAAGGTCCGGGTATTCAAATGCGGCCCGGACTTTCTCGACCCGATGATCCATGAGCGCGCCAGTGGCGCGCCGGTCTATCAATTGGACATGTGGATGGTGGGCGAGCAGGAAAGTCGCCGTTTGTTGTGGGAAGCCGCGGGGGAGGCGGACCTGATCCTGATCGAGGGCGTGATGGGGCTGTTTGACGGCACCCCCTCCAGCGCCGACCTGGCGCGCCACTTTGGCGTGCCGGTACTGGCGGTGATCGACGGCACCGCCATGGCCCAGACCTTTGGCGCCCTGGCGCTGGGGCTGGCGCGTTACCAGGCGGACCTGCCGTTCGCCGGGGTCCTGGCCAACCGCGTCGGGACCGTGCGCCATGCGCAATTGCTTGAAGGCAGCCTGACCGAAGGCCTGCGTTGGTACGGTGCACTGTCCCGGGAAACCGGGATCGAGTTGCCCAGCCGCCACCTGGGCCTGGTGCAGGCCAGCGAGTTGAACGACCTGGACCTGCGCCTGGATGCGGCCGCCGAAGCCCTGGCCGGCAGTTGCGAGGTAGCGCTGCCACCGCCGGTGGAGTTCGCCGCACCCGAGCTGATCGAGGCCGAACCTTTGCTGGCCGGGGTGCGGATTGCCGTGGCCCGTGATGAAGCCTTCGCGTTCACCTATGGCGCGAGCCTCGACTTGCTGCGGGCGATGGGCGCCGAGTTGCGCTTCTTTTCGCCGATCCATGACCAACTGTTGCCCGATGCCGATAGCCTCTATCTGCCTGGTGGTTACCCCGAGCTGCATCATCAGGCGTTGTCGCAAAACACCGCGATGCTGCAGGCGATCCGTGGCCATCACGCCGCCGGCAAGCCGTTGTTGGCCGAATGTGGCGGCATGCTCTATTTGCTAGACTCATTGACCGATGTCGAGGGCACTCGCGCCGAACTGCTGGGGCTGTTGCAAGGCGATGCGGTCATGCAGAAACGCCTGGCGGCCCTGGCCCTGCAAACGGTGGAATTGCCGGAAGGCGTGCTGCGCGGCCATACCTATCATCACTCCCTGACCAGCACGCAATGGCAGCCGATTGCCCGTGGCATGAGCCCCAATGGCGGGCGCGGTGCCGAGGCGGTGTATCGCCAGGGGCGGATGACGGCCTCCTATGTGCACTTTTATTTCCCGTCGAACCCGGCTGCGGTGGCTGCGCTGTTTGCGCCCGAGCGGGACGCCGCTATCGCCGGCAAGCCAGCTCCCACAGGGGATTGCATTGCAACTGTAGGAGCGGGCTTGCCCGCGATAGGGCCATGACCGACAACGCCTTCCCCGCAGCCGAGCGCCAGGCCATCTACCGCGCCATCGCCGAACGCCGCGACATGCGCCACTTCAGCGGCGGCACCGTGGCCCCCGAACTGCTCCAGCGCCTGCTGCACGCCGCGCACCAGGCCCCCAGTGTCGGCCTGATGCAGCCTTGGCGCTTTATCCGCATCAGCGACCGCAACCTGCGTGGGCAGATCCAGCAGTTGGTGGAAGCCGAGCGCATCCGCACCGCGGCCGCCTTGGGCGAGCGCTCGGACGACTTTATGAAGCTCAAGGTCGAAGGCATCAACGACTGCGCCGAAGTGTTGGTGGCAGCGTTGATGGATGATCGCGAGCGGCATATCTTCGGCCGGCGCACGTTGCCGGAAATGGACCTGGCCTCGCTGTCCTGCGCGATCCAGAATCTGTGGCTGGCCTCCCGAGCCGAAGGCCTGGGCATGGGCTGGGTGTCGTTGTTCGAGCCCCAGGACCTGGCCGACCTGCTGGGCCTGCCGCCCGGCGCCAAGCCGCTGGCCGTGCTGTGCCTGGGCCCGGTGACGGCGTTCTACCCGGCACCGATGTTGCAACTCGAAGGCTGGACCGAACCGCGTCCGTTGAGTGACATGCTGTATGAGAATTATTGGGGAGTGAGTCAATGAGTGTGGCCTTGCTGAGTGTCGCGGCAGTGGCGCTGGATGCGCTGCTGGGCGAGCCCAGGCGCTGGCATCCGCTGGTGGCGTTCGGCAATTTTGCCGGGCGCATCGAGCAGCGTTTCAACTCCGCAGGGCGTGGCTGGCGCAGCCATGGCGTGACCGCCTGGTTTATCACCGTGATACCGCTGACCTTGCTGGCCACGGCGTTGTCCTGGGCGCCTTACTTTGGCTGGGTGATCGAGATCCTCGCGTTGTACCTGGCCCTGGGCATGCGCAGCCTGGGGGAGCACGTGTTGCCGGTGGCCCAGGCCCTGCGCAGTGGGGACTTGGATGAGGCGCGTACGCGCGTCAGTTACCTGGTCAGTCGCCAGACCAGCGAACTGGACAGCACTGAAGTGGCGCGTGCCGCCACCGAGTCGGTGCTGGAAAACGGCAGCGACGCGGTGTTCGCCGCGCTGTTCTGGTTTGTTGTGGCCGGGGTGCCGGGCGTGGTGCTGTACCGCCTGAGTAATACCCTGGATGCCATGTGGGGCTATCGCAACGAACGCTTTGAACGCTTCGGCTGGGCGGCGGCGAAAATTGACGATCTGCTTAATTACATTCCCGCGCGCCTGGTGGCGTTGACCTACGCCGTGCTCGGCAAGACGCGCCTGGCGCTCAAATGCTGGCGCCGCCAGGGCCCGACCTGGGACAGCCCGAATGCCGGCCCGGTGATGGCCGCCGGTGCTGGCGCCCTGGGCGTCGAGTTGGGCGGTGCGGCGATTTATCACGGTGAATTGCACCAGCGTCCGGTCCTCGGCGAAGGACCAGCAGCCGATGCCGATTCCATCGAGCGTGGCTGGCAACTGGTGCAGCGCGGCGTGTGGTTGTGGGTGTTGATCCTGTGCGCGGGGGCGCAATTCTATGCTTGAACATGGTGGCCGGCTGCGCAAAGCCGCGATGCAGTACGGCATCGCCCAGGAAGACTGGTTGGACCTTTCCAGTGGCCTCGCGCCCTGGCCCTGGCCAATCCCACCCATCCCGTTACGGGCCTGGGCGCGCTTGCCAGAGACCGATGACGGCCTGGAACAGGCCGCCTGCGACTACTACGGCGCCGCCCAGGTGTTGCCGGTGGCGGGCTCCCAGGCGGCGATCCAACTGCTGCCGCGCCTGCGCCGAGCGGGCAAGGTCGGCGTATTGTCGCCGTGCTATGCCGAGCATGCCGAAGCCTGGCGCCGCGCCGGTTACATCGTGCGTGAGGTGCTGGAGCAGGAAGTCGACTTCTTCCTCGACAGCCTCGACGTGTTGGTGGTGGTCAATCCCAATAACCCAACCGGCCTGAGCCTTACCCCTCAGCGCCTGCTGGATTGGCATGCGCGGCTGGCCCAGCGTGGTGGCTGGCTGGTGGTGGATGAAGCCTTTATGGACAACACCCCGCACTTGAGCCTGGCAAGCCAGGCTAACCAAGTGGGGTTGATTGTGTTGCGCTCCTTCGGCAAGTTTTTCGGCCTGGCCGGGGTGCGCCTGGGCTTCGTCCTGACCGAGCGCAAGCTGCTCAAGCTGCTGGCCGAACAGGTCGGGCCGTGGGCGGTCAGCGGGCCGACCCGGGAGTTGGGCCAGGTCTGCCTGCGTGACAGCGCCGGCCACGCCCACCAGCGCCAACGCTGCGAGGAAGCCAGCCAGCGTCTGTTCAATCTGCTGGACCAGTATGGCCTGCGCCCGCAAGGCGGTTGTGCGCTGTTCCAGTGGCTGATCGCCGATCGTGCCGAGCAGTTGCATGAGTTCATGGCCCAGCGCGGCATCCTGCTGCGCCTGTTTGTCCACGACAGCAGCCTGCGTTTTGGCCTGCCCGGGACCGACGCCGATTGGCTGCGCCTTGAACAAGCCCTGACTGCCTGGAAACACGCCTCATGACCACCTTGATGGTGCAAGGCACCACCTCCGACGCGGGCAAAAGCACCTTGGTGACCGCGCTGTGCCGCTGGGTCGTGCGCCAGGGCGTGGCGGTGGTGCCCTTCAAGCCGCAAAACATGGCGCTCAACAGCGCCGTCACGGCAGAAGGTGGCGAGATCGGCCGTGCCCAGGCCGTGCAGGCCCAGGCCGCCAACCTGGCGCCGCACACCGATATGAACCCGGTGCTGCTCAAGCCCAACAGCGACACCGGCTCCCAGGTCATCATCCATGGCCATGCCGTGACCAGCATGAATGCCGTGGCCTATCACGACTACAAGGCCATCGCCATGCAGGCGGTACTGGCCTCCCATGCGCGCTTGAGTGCGGCCTACCCTGTGGTGATGGTCGAAGGCGCTGGCTCCCCGGCCGAGATCAATCTGCGGGCCAACGACATCGCCAACATGGGGTTCGCCGAAGCGGTGGATTGCCCTGTGCTGCTGATTGCCGATATCAATCGCGGCGGGGTATTCGCCCACCTGGTCGGCACGTTGGAGTTGCTATCGCCGTCGGAGCAGGCGCGGGTCAAGGGTTTTATCATCAACCGCTTTCGCGGCGATATCGCGCTGCTGCAACCGGGCCTCGACTGGCTTGAAGCGCGCACCGGCAAACCGGTGGTCGGCGTGCTGCCCTATGTGATGGACCTGCATCTGGAAGCCGAGGATGGCATCGATCAGCGCCAGATCGACAAGGCGGCGCAGGTGCTCAAAGTGGTGGTGCCGGTATTGCCGCGCATCAGCAATCACACCGACTTTGACCCACTGCGCCTGCATCCCCAGGTGGATTTGCAGTTTGTCGGGCCGGGGCAGGCGATCCCTGCCGCTGACCTGATCATCCTGCCCGGCTCGAAAAGCGTGCGCAGCGATTTGGCCTACCTGCGCGCCAATGGCTGGGACAGTGCGATCGCCCGGCACTTGCGCTACGGCGGCAAGGTCCTGGGGATCTGCGGCGGCCTGCAGATGCTGGGTGAGCAGGTCCACGATCCGCTCGGCCTGGAAGGCACTGCGGGCTCCAGTGAGGGGCTGGGCCTGTTGGCGTTCAGCACCACCCTGGAAGCCGAGAAACAACTGCGCAATGTGCGTGGCCGGCTGGTGCTGGAAGATGCGCCGGTCAGCGGTTATGAGATTCATGCCGGCGTGACCCGTGGCATAGCCCTGGAGCAGCCGGCGGTACGCCTGGATGACGGTCGCAGTGACGGCGCCTGTAGCGATGACGGGCAGATCCTCGGCACTTATCTGCACGGCCTGTTCGAAACGCCCGCTGCGTGCAGCGCCTTGTTGCGCTGGGCCGGTTTGCAGGATGTGCAGGAGGTGGATTACCACGGCTTGCGCGAGCGCGATATCGAGCGCCTGGCGGACCTGGTGGAGCAGCATCTGGACACCCGGTTGCTGCGCCAGTTATGTGGGATTTGAGGGTTTGACCATGTTGCAACTGATCCTCGGCGGCGCCCGTTCCGGCAAGAGTCGCCTGGCTGAAAAACTCGCCAGCGACAGCGCCATGCCTGTCACGTATATCGCCACCAGTCAACCCCAGGACGGTGAAATGAACGCGCGCGTGGCCCTGCATCGTCAGCGTCGCCCAAGCAGTTGGGGGCTGGTCGAAGAACCGCTTGAGCTGGCCCGGGTCCTGCGCGAACACGCCGCCCCCGGCCAGTGCCTGCTGGTGGATTGCCTGACCCTGTGGCTCACCAACCTATTGATGCTCGACGACCCGCAGCGCCTGGACATTGAGCGCGAACACCTGCTGGACTGCCTGGCGTCGCTGCCGGGGGAAATCATTTTTGTCAGCAACGAGACCGGCCTGGGTGTCGTGCCGCTGGGCGAATTGACTCGCCGCTATGTGGATGAAGCCGGTTGGCTGCATCAAGCCCTGGCCGAGCGTTGTCAGCGTGTCGTGCTGACCGTTGCGGGCCTGCCCCTGACTTTGAAAGGTACTGCGTTATGAGCCAATCCTGGTGGCTGGACCCCTGCAAGGCGCTGGACGCCGCGGCCTATGAACAAGCCCTGGCCCGCCAGCAACAACTGACCAAGCCCGCCGGGTCCCTGGGGCAACTGGAGGCGCTGGCGGTGCAATTGGCCGGTTTGCAGGGCCGGGTCAAACCGACGCTCGAGCACGTGTGGATCGCCATCTTTGCCGGTGATCACGGTGTGGTCGCCGAAGGTGTGTCGGCCTATCCCCAGGAAGTCACCGGGCAGATGCTGCATAACTTTGTCAGTGGTGGCGCGGCGATCAGCGTATTGGCCCGCCAACTGGATGCGCGGCTGGAAGTGGTGGACCTGGGCACTGTCACGCCGTCCCTGGACCTGCCGGGCGTGCGCCACCTGAATATCGCCCCGGGCACGGCCAATTTCGTGCTGGGCGCGGCCATGACAGAGGCTCAGGGCCAACTGGCCCTGGCGGCGGGGCGTGACAGTGTGCAGCGGGCGATCAACGCCGGTGCGCAGCTGTTTATTGGTGGCGAGATGGGCATCGGCAACACCACTGCCGCCAGTGCGCTGGCCTGTGCGTTGCTCGATTGCCAGGTCAGCGACCTGACCGGCCCCGGCACCGGCCTGAATGCCCAGGGTGTGAGCCACAAAGTAGCGGTGATCGAGCGCGCCCTGGCCTTGCATGCCGGGCACCGCGGTGATCCGTTGCAGACCCTGTTTAATCTTGGTGGCCTGGAGATCGCCGGGTTGGTTGGGGCCTATCTGGCTTGCGCCCAGGCGGGTGTGGTGGTGCTGGTCGACGGGTTTATCTGCACCGTCGCGGCGCTGGTCGCCACGCGCCTGAACCCGTCCTGCCGGCCATGGCTGTTGTTCGGCCACCGGGGCGCCGAGCCGGGCCATCGCCACGCGCTGCAAAGCCTGCAAGCCCAGCCGCTGCTGGAGCTGGGCCTGCGCCTGGGCGAGGGCAGTGGTGCGGCGCTGGCGGTGCCACTGCTGCGCCTGGCTTGTGCGTTGCACGGGCAGATGGCGACGTTTGCTGAGGCGGCAGTGGCGGATCGCCCGGCATGACCTTGCACCTGGACCTGCTGCGCCATGGCGAAACCGAACTGGACGGCGGCTTGCGCGGCAGCCTGGATGATGCGCTGACTGCCAAGGGCTGGACGCAGATGCGCGAGGCGGTGCTGGCGCGCGGGCCGTGGGATCGCCTGGTCAGTTCGCCGCTGCAGCGTTGCGCGCGTTTTGCTGAAGAGTTGGGCGCACGGCTGCATTTGCCGGTGAGCTTGGAGCCGGATCTGCAGGAGCTGTATTTCGGTGCCTGGGAAGGGCAGAGCGCGGCGAAGTTGATGGAAACCGACGCCGAGGCACTCGGGCTGTTCTGGGCTGACCCGTATAGCTTTACGCCGCCGGATGGCGAGCCTGTCGAAGGGTTTTCCCGGCGTGTACGCGGCGCTGTCCTACGCCTGCATCAGCTGTACGCCGGGCAACGGGTGCTGCTGATCAGCCATGGTGGTGTCATGCGTTTATTGCTGGCCCAAGCCCGTGGCTTGCCCCGTGAACAATTATTGAATGTCGAGGTGGGGCACGGCGGCTTGTTCAGCCTGCGGGTCGAGGCCGATGGCGTATTGAGCGAGGGCGCCTGATGTTGCCCTTCTGGATTGCCTTGCAGTTTCTCAGCAGCTTGCCGATCCGCCTGCCGGGCATGCCGCAACCGCAGGAACTGGGGCGTTCGCTGTTGTTTTATCCGTTGGTGGGGCTGCTGTTCGGGCTACTGCTGTGGGGCTTGAACACGCTGTTGTTGGGCGCGCCGTTGCTGCTGCACGCGGCCCTGCTGCTGACGGCGTGGGTGCTGCTCAGTGGCGGCCTGCACCTGGATGGCCTGGCGGACAGTGCCGATGCGTGGCTGGGTGGCTTTGGCGATCGCGAACGCACCCTGACCATCATGAAGGACCCGCGCAGCGGCCCGATTGCCGTGGTCACCTTGGGGCTGGTGCTGCTGCTCAAGTTCACTGCCCTGGTGGCCTTGATCGAGCAGCACAACGGTGCGGCATTGATTCTTGCGCCGTTGATCGGGCGCGGTTCGCTGCTGGCGTTGTTCCTCACAACGCGCTATGTGCGTGCCGGGGGACTGGGCCAGGCGCTGGCCGACCATTTGCCGCGGATTGTCGGGCAACAGGTACTGATCCTTACCGGTCTGGCCTGTGTGTTGATCGGTGGTTTCAGCGGTGGGATCGCCGTCCTGCTCGCTGCCATCTGCTTTATGGGGCTGCGCCAAGTGATGATCAATCGACTGGGCGGCACCACCGGTGACACGGCCGGCGCCTTGCTGGAGCTGCTCGAAGTGGCAGTGTTGATCGGCCTGGCTCTGTAACACTTTCTTGCATTTCCTTAATCGCGGGTATATACACGTTCCATGCTTGCCTCCCAATGTTTATGCACCAACCTGCGTCGTGCCGCCCGTGGCGTCAGCAGGTACTACGACGGCGCCCTCGATGGCTTCGGGATCAACGTCGCCCAGTATTCCTTGCTGTGTAATCTGCAGCGCCTGGACCAGCCGAGCATTTCCAGCCTGGCCGATGCCATGGGCCTGGACCGCAGCACCCTGGGGCGTAACCTGCGGGTGCTGGAGGGTGAAGGCCTGGTTCGGTTGGTCGAGGGCGATGATCTGCGCAATCGCCTGGTAATGCTCACCGAGGAAGGCCAGCAGCGCCTGGCGGCCGCGTTGCCGGCCTGGGAAGCGGCGCAGCAAAAATTGATCGATAAATTGGGCGTACAAAAACGCGAAACCCTGTTGGCCTTGCTGGACGAACTCGCTTAAACGCGGGTTTGTTCGAACACAAGCGGGTATATACCCGTGAGCGGAGAATAATAATGACCTCGATGTGGCGTACCAGTGGCTGGATTCTTGTCGGGAGTGCGCTGATCCTGGCGCTTTCCCTGGGCGTGCGGCATGGCTTTGGCCTGTTCCTGGCGCCCATGAGCGCCGAATTCGGCTGGGGCCGTGAAACCTTTGCCTTTGCCATCGCTTTGCAAAACCTGATCTGGGGCCTGGCGCAGCCGTTTACCGGGGCCCTGGCCGACCGCTTTGGCGCGGCCAAAGTGGTGATGATCGGTGGCGTGCTGTATGCCTTGGGCCTGGTGTTCATGGGCTTGTCCGATTCGGCGTGGTCGCTGTCCTTGAGTGCCGGCTTGCTGATTGGTATCGGCCTGTCCGGCACCTCGTTCTCGGTGATCCTCGGCGTGGTAGGGCGTGCCGTGGCCCCGGAAAAACGCAGCATGGCCATGGGCATTGCCAGTGCTGCCGGTTCTTTCGGCCAGTTCGCCATGTTGCCGGGCACCCTGGGCCTGATCGGCTGGCTGGGCTGGTCCGCGGCCTTGCTGGTGCTGGGCCTGCTGGTGGCGCTGATTGTGCCACTGGTGACGATGATCAAGGATCGCCCGCTACCGGTCATGGCTGGTCAGCAAACCCTGCGCGAGGCCTTGCAGGAAGCCTGTTCCCATTCCGGGTTCTGGTTGCTGGCCTTCGGTTTTTTTGTCTGCGGTTTCCAGGTGGTGTTTATCGGCGTGCACTTGCCGGCGTACCTGGTGGACCAGCATCTGCCGGCGACCGTCGGCACTACGGTGCTGGCGCTGATCGGCCTGTTCAATATCTTCGGCACCTACACGGCAGGCTGGCTCGGTGGGCGGATGTCCAAGCCACGCTTGCTCACGGCGTTGTACCTGCTGCGGGCGGTGGTGATTGTGCTGTTCCTGTGGGCGCCGGTGACACAGATGAGCGCCTACCTGTTCGGCATGGCCATGGGCTTTTTGTGGCTGTCGACCGTACCGCTGACCAACGGTACGGTGGCGACCTTGTTCGGCGTCAGAAACCTGTCGATGCTGGGTGGGATTGTGTTCCTGTTTCATCAGCTAGGTTCGTTCCTGGGCGGTTGGCTGGGTGGCGTGGTCTATGATCGAACGGGCAACTACGATTTGATCTGGCAGGTGGCGATTGTCCTGAGCCTGGTCGCGGCCGCCCTGAACTGGCCGGTGCGTGAGCGACCGGTAGCAAGGCTGCAGGCGCAGATGGGGGTGGCATGAACTCGCTCGGATACTGGTTTGGCGCAGCCGGGCTGCTGACGCTGTTGCTGCTGGCCTGGTGGGGTTGGCAGCGCAGCGGGCTGGCGTTGATGCAACTGGGCATGGCGATCTGTTAGGTTGCTTGTCTGACTCTGTCCAAGGAATCTCGACATGTTGATGCGCTGGCTCGCAGTACCCGCCCTGATGATGGCTTTTGGCGGTGTCGCCATGGCCGCCGATTGTCCGTCGTTGCTTGAAGGCCAGTTGCCGAAGTTACGCGCCAAGGAGTCCATCGACCTGTGCCAGCGTTTTGCCGGCAAGCCTCTGGTGATCGTCAATACCGCCAGTTTCTGTGGATTTGCCCCGCAGTTCAAAGGCCTGGAGGCGTTGTATCAGCGCTACAAGGGCGACGGCCTGGAAGTGATTGGCGTGCCTTCCGATGACTTCAAGCAGGAAGCCAAGACGGGCGAAGAGACCGCCAAGGTTTGCTATGTGAACTACGGCGTGACTTTCACCATGACCGAGCCACAGAAGGTCAGGGGCCCCGATGCGGCACACCTGTTCAAGGTCCTGGCCGAGCAGAGCAACGCACCGAAGTGGAATTTCTACAAATACGTAGTGGACCGCCAGGGCAAGGTAATCGCCAGCTTCTCCAGCCTGACCAAGCCGGACAGCCCGGAGCTGATCGAGGCCGTGGAGCAGGCGCTGGCTTCCAAGCCCTGATTATCGGCCACTAAAAAGCCCCGCCTCCTTTGCAGGAGAGCGGGGCTTTTTTATGCAGCGTTGGATCAGAACTTGTACGTCATGCCCAGGCCAAAACCGTTGGCGCTGTTTTTGTACTTGGCGTTGTAGCTTGCTAGAGCGTTGGAGCGGTTGACGCTGACTTCTTCTTCCTTGAGGTAGGAGTAGGCCAGGTCGATGGTCATGTTATCCATGACCGCGTAGCCCAGGCCAACACTGAAGATGGTCCGGTCGCCGGTAGGGATACGCGGCGAACGATCAGCGTTGTTGGTTGGCGACTGGTCGAAGGTCAGGCCGGTGCGCAATACAACCTGCTTGGTCAGCTGGTACGAGGTGCCCACGGCATAAGCCCAGGTGTCGTGCCAGTTCTGATCTTCCTTGATGGTGCCCACAAGACCTGGGGCGAGGCCGCCACCGGCTGCTGTCACGCCTTTGTTGTTGACGGTGATGTCCTTCAGGCGGCTCCAGCGAGTCCAGGTAGCACCGGCATACAGCTTCCAGGCGTCGTTCATGTCCTGGGTCACCGACAGATCCCAGGATTCAGGCGTGTCGATTTTCAGCGACGCGTCATAACGGCCGGTTGCCAGGGCGCTGGAGGTAGCAGTAGGCGCGTTGACTTCGGTGTGGCCTTCAAGCTTGTACTTGACCTTCGAGTGGTAGGTCAGGCCGACGCGGGTGGTATCGGTCGCCTGGACCAATACGCCGGCGTTGAAGCCAATGGCAGTATCGTCACCCTTGATCTTGATCTTGGTATCTGGCACAGCCGGGTTGAGGGTCAGCTCGGATTCCAGGGTGCCGGCAATGCGGTTGAAGGTTGGGCCAAAACCGACGGAAACCCGGTCGTTGAAGGCATAGCTGACGGTCGGCTGGAAAGTGATGACTTGCACTTCACTTTTGCTGCCAAAGCCACGGCCCTGATAGCCTCTTTCGTAGTCGGTAATCAGACCGAACGGTGCGTACACACCAAAGCCGACTGCCCACTGGTCATTGAGTTTGTTGGTGTAGAAGCCGAACGGTACCGCCGTGAAGGGGACCATGTCGCCCTTGTTGGTGCCGCGGGAGCGACCGCTGACATCTTTGATATCAGTGGACGCATCAATCGCCGCAACACCGCCTGTAACTTGCTGGCCTTCAAGGCGAGCCATACCGGCAGGGTTACCATAAACAGTGCTTGCATCATCGGCAGAAGAAGAACGGCCTGCGAAACCGGTACCCATACCGCTGACGCTTTGTTCGTTGAGGGCAAAGCCGCTTGCGAACAGTTGGGAAGAGGCCATGGCAACGGCGAGGCTAAGTGTGGTCTTGAGCATTACTTTTTTCATTATTAGAACTCCGAGGTGATCACCGCTGCGGAAAGTACCAATAAAATTAACGCAGCGCTATAGGCTGTAATGTAGGAGATAGAGCGTTTTTGTAGGACAATCCGACCAAAATTGCCGATTTTTGCCGAATCTTGCAAAGTGCCCGATCAGCAGGCGACCTGATTCATTGGGTTTACACAGGTTTGCCAGGCCAGGGTGTAATCGCGCAGCCGGCCCTGGGGGTGAAAAATTTCTTTCCAGATACGGGCCATGGCGAGCAAGTCGTCGGGCTGGGGGAGTTCGGGGCGATGTTGCTCCACCAGCAGCCAGGCGATGGCGGTGGCGTAGCGCAGGTTGACCGTCAGCTCCAGTTGCGGCCCGCTGAGGAAAGCATGTTGGCTGGCGAGGCCACGCACCAGGCTGGCGCGCTCTGGGTCGAGGGCCAGGTAGTCGTCCCACAGGGCCCTGTGGCGCGGTTCGGTAATGCGATACAGGCCGTGGCCGCGCCTGTCGTGCAAGGCAGAGCCCAGTTCCGATTGGCTGGCGGCAACCCCCAGCAGCAGGGTTTCTGCGGTCTGGCTGTGGCGGCCCAGGTAAATCAACGTGGGTCGGATCACATAACGACACAACTCGCCGGCGGCAATGCCCATAAAACCCTCGAAACCGTAAAAGTGGTCGACGAGGCCTGAGAAGGGGGGCTTGGCAGCGGTGAATCGGATCTCAGGCTCGCCGGAGGCGGGACATGCCGCCTGAGTTGAAGTGTAGTGTCAGATTCACGACGTAAAGGACTGTTTTTAAAATATTTCCGGCTACGGGTTATAAGCGTTATATCTGTTTGGCCTAAGGGGAACCGCTAAAAAAGCCGAATCGCGGGCAATAAAAAACCCTGCCTTGCGGGCAGGGTTTTCGATGTTCAGCGTCGGGTCAATCAGGCAACCAGTGCCTGACGGGTACGCTCGATCACGGCCTGCAGCGGTTCTGCGCTGGAGTATTGATCGGGGTACAGGCGTTCGCTATGACGAGCGATGCCGTGTTCGTTGACCAGGGTGAAGCTGAAGCAGCCTTTGCGAGCGGCCATGATCAGGCAGTTCATTGGAGCAAAAGCATTGGTTAGGGTGCGAATGGCATCCTGAGTATGGATTTGAGTGGACATATTATTGGTGTTCCTACAAATGACACGGATAAGAACCGTGCAACGTTAAAACGTTCCAGTGACGCTGATCACCATTGATCATGCGAAGAACCCGACTGGAACAAAGCAGCCAGTTTGAAGCGCTAAATAGTTTGGCGCGCTTGGGCTGGCAGGTAGGTACTTAGGAGGGCAGGCAACACAACAGGGGCAAAGGTTCTGGGCCCAGGGTGAAGATCCTGATCAATTTGCAGGTTGGTTCGGTCAGAGTATGGATACTTCGCGACACCCTTTGCATTGTTCAAAGGCAGTGTCGTCGCAAGTGATACCTGGAAACCATCGAGGTGGTCGATCCCATCAAGATTGACAGAACTTCTCTTTAGGGAAGCTACGTCGCGGGGATTAGTTCGACCAGAATTGACTTTCAGCTTGGTACTAACGCTGCGGATACTAATGGCTTGAAACAGCTAAAGCAAGTGTGTTAGCAAAAATACTTCAATCAGCCGCCCATCAGCCCGCGATAAATCAGCACCGTGGACGCTGCGGCCAATGAACAGCCCAGTGCATAGGCGGCGAGGGTCAAGCGCAGGGATTGACCGGTTTCGATGACTTTCACTACATCGCGCAGGTCGTTGACCCGTCCGTCACCCAGCTCGATACACAAACTGACCGCCGTGAAAGCGGCCGACAACAGGATGGCGATGGCAAACAGCGCGCCGTCGGGGGATGGCAGCACGGCATTGGTGCCCAGGGAAATCACACAAACGGCGAACAGCAATAACGCGAACACCAGGATTCCTTTCATGAAGTGGCGCACCTCCTTGCTGTAGGGCGAACAGTGTGGCGAGCGCAGGCACGTTTGAAAAGTGGCCCTTGTGTGTCGCCCGTAACGTTTTGTTGTGCCCTCGGGCCACAAAAGTGCGGGATATAACCGTCAGGCAGGTAGTTGTGCACATTGGTTGCGCAGTGTGTCACCGGGAAGGTGCTGCGCCGGATTGGCCCGTGAATGCCTGCATCGAAAATTTAAGTCAATGAAAAATCTGGCTTTTTTTTATTGGTGAAAAAATCGTCAGTTTAAGCGCGGCCCCCGTTCCATGGGCCTTTGCGCGAGTTAAAGCACGGTTGTCCACTGAGTTATCCACAGCTTCTGTGGATTGTCCCAAGCGCTTGCTCTAGAACGGGCGTGCAGGTTTTTTTCAGCTTTACCCGTACGAAAAAAGGAGTAGAGTGGCGCGCCTTCCGTTCTGCCCTACAGTGCTTTATGAAGTTTCGCTCAGTATCATCTTCTGTTACCGACAACCCTCCAAGTGTTACCGCACCCAAGCGCTTCTCCTTGAAAGTCGCCTTGTGGCTGTTGGATAGCCCACGCATTGGCGATCACCCCAATATCAAGCATTTTGCCGGGCGTTTGCTCAAGCAGCCGGCCCGTGAAGGGGTGGTTGTGGCACAGAGCCGCCTGGGCCTGTTGATGTGTCGTGAGTGCGGCAATGCCCGAGACCGCCGCATCGGCCACGACCTTCTGCGCCAGGCCGCCCGTGCCGGCGACGTGGGCGCTCAGCGTGAACTGGGCCAGATCAAAGACTGAGCTGTCCACGAAGCGCCCGCTTGGTTAACCTTCCTCTTTTACCGTAATGGCAGGAATGGCTATGGCTTTTGACTGGACCAGTGTTGCACTGGGTCTCGCCGCTGCGGCGTTGCCTCTGTCGGTCCTATGCTGGCAGATCCAGCGCCGCCTGAATGCACGCAGCGCCGGTTGGGAACTGCTGGAGGAGCGCCTGGCGACGGCGCAGATGGCCCAGGAAGGCCTGGCCGCGCAACTGGACGCCAGCCGTGACGAGATCAGCGACCTGAGCCAGGCCAATGCTGCCAAGCAGGCAGATCTGGCCGCTGTGCGCCGGGAAGTCGAGTTGCTGCAGATCGACCGCGACAATGCGCGTGATGCCGCTCATGCCTGGAACATCGAGCGCAGCGCCAAGGAAGGCGAACTGCGCCGCCTGGACGCCTTGTCGGCCTCCCTGCGTGCCGAACTGCGGGAGCAGCAAGACAGCCATCAACAGCGCCTCAATGACCTGCAAGGCTCGCGGGACGAGTTGCGTGCGCAGTTCGCCGAACTGGCCGGGAAAATCTTCGATGAGCGCGAACAGCGGTTTGCCGAGACCAGCCAGCAGCGCCTGGGGCAATTGCTCGATCCGTTGAAAGAGCGCATCCAATCGTTCGAAAAGCGTGTGGAAGAAAGCTATCAGAACGAGGCGCGCGAGCGTTTTTCCCTGGCCAAGGAGCTGGAGCGCCTGCAGCAATTGAACCTGCGCCTGTCGGACGAAGCCACCAACCTCACCCGCGCCCTCAAGGGGCAGAAAACCCAGGGTAACTGGGGTGAGTTGATTCTGGAGCGGGTGCTGGAACATGCCGGCCTGGAGAAGGGCCGCGAGTACCAGACCCAAGTCAGCCTCAAGGGCCCGGATGGCGAGCGCTTCCAGCCGGACGTGTTGATCATGTTGCCTGGCGACAAGCAGGTGGTGGTGGACTCCAAGGTCAGCCTGACGGCCTACCAGCAGTACGTGGCGGCCGATGACGAGGTGATCGGCCAGGTCGCTCTCAAGCAGCACGTGCTGTCGTTGCGCAACCATGTAAAAGGCTTGGCCGGCAAGGACTACAAGCGTCTGGAAGGCCTGCATAGCCTGGATTTCGTGTTGTTGTTCGTGCCCATCGAAGCAGCATTTTCCGCCGCGTTGCAGGCCGAGCCCAACCTGTTCCAGGAAGCCTTCGACCGGCATATCGTGATTGTCAGCCCAACCACCTTGCTGGCGACCCTGCGCGTGATCGACAGCCTGTGGAAGCAGGAGCGGCAAAGCCAGAACGCCCGGGAAATCGCCGAGCGCGCCGGCTGGCTGTACGACAAGTTCGTGCTGTTTATCCAGGACCTGGACGAAGTGGGCAATCGATTACAGCAGCTGGATAAGGCTTACAGTGCAGCGCGCAATAAGCTCACAGATGGTCGCGGCAATCTGGTCAGCCGGGTCGAGCAGTTGAAGCTGCTGGGCGCGCGCGCGAGCAAAGGCTTGCCGTCCGACCTGTTGGAGAAAGCGATGACCGATGAAGATGGCGTCGCACAGTTACCTGACTAAACGCAGAGCCCAAATGTGGCATCGGGTATCTACACAACGTTCAGAAACTGATGACTCTCCCTGTGGCGAGCGGGCTTGCCCCGCGCTGGGCTGCGCAGCAGCCCCACCCCAGGCATCGCGGTTGTTTAAGACATACCGAGCCGGCAGGTTTTGGGGCGGCTGCGCCACCCAACGCGGGCGATACGGCGTTCCGACAAGCCCGCTCGCCACAGCAGCCCTATCGGCTTGGGTTTAAAGCGCCCACAAGCTACAGCGGCAAATGCCGGTTCAGCAGCGCCCGCAACGCCGCTGGCTTGACTGGCTTGGCCAGGTAATCCAAACCCGCTGCATGCACCTCGGCCACCATCTCTGGCCGGCCGTCGGCGCTGATCACCACCCCTGGAATCGGCTCTGCCAGTTGCGCGCGCAACCAGCCCATCAACTCGGTGCCCGTCTCGCCGTGGTCCAGGTGGTAATCCACCAGTGCCAATTGCGGGCGCATGCCCTCGGCCAGCAACGCCGCGCATTGCGCCTGGTCGCGTGCGGTCCAGACCTGGCAGCCCCAACGACTCAACAGGCTGCGCATGCCAATCAGGATGCTGTCTTCGTTGTCCACGCACAGCACCTGGGCGCCGCTCAGTGGCAGGCCCTTGTCCGGTGTGACCGGTAGCGGCAAGCTGGTTTGCGCCTTGGCCAGTGGCACGCTGACGCTGAACACACTGCCTTTGCCCGGCCATGAGCGCACGCGCAAGCGGTGGCCGAGTACCCGGCACAACCCGTCGGCAATCGCCAGGCCCAGCCCCAGGCCCTTCTCGGCACGGGTCTGGTGGCTGTCCAGGCGCTTGAACTCTTCGAAGATCACTTTCTGCTTATCCAGTGGAATCCCCGGTCCACGGTCCCACACCTCCAGGCGCAGCTCACCGCGACGCCGTCTTACACCCAGCAGCACTGGGCCGTGGGCATAACGGAAGGCGTTGGTCAGGAAATTCTGCAGGATGCGCCGCAGCAGCTTGATATCACTGTCGATGCGCAAGCGGCTGCCACGCAGGCGGAAGCGCAAGCCTTGTTCCTGGGCCAGCACCTTGAACTCTGCGCCCAGGGCATCGAACAGTTCACTCAAGGCAAACGGCTGGCGCTGGGGATTGATCTTGCCGTTTTCCAGGCGCGAGATATCCAGCAAATCGCTGATCAGGTCTTCGGCCGAGCGCAGCGAACTGTCCAAGTGGTGCACCAACTGCCGAGCCTCGCCGGACAATCCTTCGCTCTGGTGGGAGAGGGCGGCCGAGAACAGCCGCGCAGCGTTGAGCGGCTGCATCAGGTCATGGCTGACCGCAGCAAGGAAGCGGGTTTTCGATTGGTTGGCCGATTCGGCCACGCCTTTGGCGTCGGTCAGCGCGAGGTTGAGTTGCGACAGCTCATGGGTGCGCTCGGTGACGCGCTGTTCCAGGCCCTCATTGGCCTCGGTCAGGGCCTGTTCGGCCTCGCGGAAGGCGGTGATGTCGGTGAAACTCATGACAAACCCGCCGCCCGGCATCGGGTTGCCGATCAGCTCGATCACGCGGCCGTTGGGAAACAGCCGTTCCGAGGTATGCGCGCGGCCCTGGCGCATCCAGTGCAGGCGTCGCGCCACGTGGACTTCGGCCTCACCGGGGCCGCACAGGCCGCGCTCGGCGTTGTAGCGAATAATGTCGGCAATCGGCCGCCCGACACTGATCAATCCGTCGGGGTAGTTGAACAGTTCCAGGTAGCGGCGGTTCCAGGCCACCAGCTTGAGGGACTGATCCACCACGCTGATGCCCTGGGTGATGTTCTCGATTGCACCTTGCAACAGTGCCCGGTTGAACTGCAGCACTTCGGAGGCTTCGTCAGCGATACGGACTACGTCCTCCAGCTGCATTTCGCGGCCTTCAATCGCTGCTTTCACCACCGCCCGCGTGGATGAGGCACCCAGTACGCCTGCCAGCAGCCGCTCGGTGTGGGCGATCCAGTCGTTGTCGGCATTCTGGTTGGGGTTAAAGCCCTTGCCTTGGCGGTAGGCGAAGCGGATGAAGCTCTGTTGCGCCCGTTCCTCGCCGACAAAGCGCGCCGCCAGGCTCAACAGATCATTGATCTGCACCGATAACATGGAGCGGGCGCTGGCGCGCTGGCTGGTTTCCTGGCCGATAAACCGCCCGGCCTGCCAATGCTCTGATACCCGAGTGCGCGAGAGGACCGAGACCCAGGCAAACAGAGTGAAGTTACCGGCCAGGGACAGCACAACCCCTTGGGTCAGCGGCGTGATCGGCAGCCCCAGCGGGTTGCCGTGCAGCCAGGAGAGGCCAGGGAAGATATTCAGCGACCAACCCAGGCTATGGGCGGCAATTGGCAGCACCAGGGTGTAGAACCACAGGAACGTGCCCGCCGCCAGGCCGGCAAACACGCCGCGACGGTTGGCCTGCTTCCAGTACAGCGCGCCGAGCATTGCAGGCGCCAGTTGGGTCACGGCGGCAAAGGCAATCTGGCCGATGGTCGCCAGGCTCGCGGTGGAGCCGAGCAGGCGATAACTCACATAGGCCAGCAGCAGAATAATCACGATGCTGACCCGGCGTACCGAGAGCATCCAGTGGCGGAAGACTTCGAACGGGCGCTCGGCGTTGGTGCGACGCAGCAGCCAGGGCAACAGCATATCGTTGGAGACCATGGTCGACAGCGCCACGCTCGCGACGATGACCATGCCGGTCGCCGCCGAAGCACCGCCGATAAATGCCAGCAGCGCCAAGGCCGGATGGGCTTCGGCCAGGGGCAGGCTGATCACGTAGGAGTCCGGTAGCACCGAGCTTGGCAGCAGCATCTTGCCGCCGAGGGCAATCGGCACCACAAACAGCGCAGCCAGCACCAGGTAGGCCGGGAACACCCATTTGGCCAGGCGCAGGTCCTGGGGCTCGATATTCTCCACCACGGTGACGTGGAACTGCCGGGGCAGGCAGATAATTGCCATCATCGCCACGCCGGTCTGCACCACCATGGATGGCCAGTTGACCGTCTCCTTCCAGTACTCCTCCAGCCTCGGCGCGAGCATTGCCTGGCTGAACAGGTCGTTGAAACCGTCGTACAGGCCGTAGGTGACAAACGCGCCGACGGCGAGAAATGCGAACAGCTTGACCAGGGATTCAAAGGCAATCGCCAGGACCATGCCACGGTGGTGCTCCGTGGCGTCGAGGTTGCGCGTGCCGAACACAATGGTGAACAGCGCCAGCACCAGGGACACAATCAGGGCGGTATCCTGGGCCCGTGTGCCGGTGGCATCGGCGCCGGCGCCAATCAGCAGGTTGACCCCCAGCACGATGCCTTTGAGTTGCAGGGCAATATAAGGCAGCACACCTACCAGGCAGATCAGCGCCACCACCACCGCCAGTGACTGGGATTTGCCATAGCGCGCGGCGATGAAGTCGGCGATGGAGGTGATGTTTTCCTGCTTGCTGATCAGCACCATTTTCTGCAGGACCCAGGGCGCGAGTACCAGCAGCAGTACGGGTCCCAGGTAGATCGGTAAAAAAGCCCACAATTGTTCGGCGGCCTGGCCTACGGCGCCGAAGAAGGTCCAACTGGTGCAGTACACCGCCAGCGACAGGCTATACACCCACGCACGCACCCGTGGCGGCAGCGGCGCGTGGCGGCGGTCACCGTAGAAGGCGATGGCAAACATAATGGCCATATAGGCCAGGGCAACGGCGGCGATCAGCCCGCTGGACAGCGTCATGAGGACTCCGGACATAAGAACACCCAGGCATTCCAGGCCCGGGGCGACAGTCTCGCATGATGCTCGGGGTTAGTCAGTGTCGACGAAGGTCGGGTAGGTGCTGTCATGCAGGGGTGGATGGGCGGTGCTGTCGTGGCGAGGGGGCTTGTCCCCCGTTGGGCTGCGCAGCAGCCCCAAAACCATCCCCCTCGGTGTGCCTGACACTCCTCGGTGGGGCTTATATTGGGGCTGCTGCGCAGCCCAACGGGGGACAAGCCCCCTCGCCACGGGTCAGTTGGATCGTGGTGGCAGGGTTTTCTGGCGCAGGATATAGATCGTCACCAGCACCGCACTGGTCAACATGAACCCGCGTGCCCAGGGCATAGGCACCAGGTAGCAGGACAGGCCGATGCTCAGCCACATCAGGCCGATGGCGTACACCTTGCCTTTGAGAGGGATACCGTTGCCATCCAGGTAATCCCGAATCCAGGGACCCAGGCGCGGATGGTTGACCAGCCACGCATAAAAGCGCGGTGAACTGCGGGCAAAACAGCCGGCAGCCAGGAGCAGGAAGGGGGTGGTCGGCAAGACTGGCAAGAAGATTCCGATCACGCCGAGCACCACGCTCAACCAGCCAATGGCCAGTAGCGCGTAGCGCACAATCGGCGAGCGGTTGCCCATGGGCGCCACGGGCGGGGGACTCAGTGGTGGCGAGGCTTGAGGATCGCCGGTTTTTCGTCGGGGGCGTTGCACAGCAGGTACAGGGCGGTCAGTGCTTCCGGGATCTGTACGATCATGTCGTCCATCAGGTTGGCGTCGCTGGCGATATCGGCGAATTCAGGCTGGTCGTCGAACAGGCCGGAACCGACCATGATCGGCAGCAGCATTTCGCTGACTTCGTCCTCGGCGGTTTCGAACCAGGCCGCTTCACGCAGGAACACGCCTTCCATGAAGCCAATGCACCAGCCGCGCAGGTCGGAGTCGTCCGGCTCTTCGCCCAGGTCGAGGTCGCATGGCAGCTCGAACTCTTCATCGGATGCCAGTTGGCGGGAGATGTGGGCCTTGAGCTGGACCAGGGTTTCTTCGATCTCGGTGCGCTGGGCCTCGTCCTTGTAGTGAGGCTCTTCGGCGAACAGCGCGTCGATCCATTCACGGTCAGGGACCTGCTCCGAGCAGATCGATAGCGCAGTCAGGTAGCCATGGGCGGCTACGTAGTCCAGCGCCTCGTCATGCAGCTCATCGGCATCGAGGAAGGCTTGCAGGCGGTTTAGTTGCTCAGCGAAGGACATTGAAAGACTACCTTGGGAATAAACGATGCTGAATTCTAGGCCTTCTTGAGCGTGCAGGCCAGCCGCACTGCATATTTGCAAGGTTTTCAGATGGGCCGCTATTCGTCAGTGGCGCCCTTTGCCGGGGAGCGCTCGGGTATACTGCCGCGTTTTGTGATGCCCCTGCAGGCCGGAGGCGGTCGCGGGAAAAGTTCGCTTACGGATTATTTCCCGGCCAAGCGCGCTTTTTCAGCCAGCCTGTACAGAGGGATTTCGGTGGAATTTGGAGTTTTTCATGCTTGAACAGGCTCAACGCGTCCTCAAGGACATCTTCGGCTACGACAGCTTTCGTGGCCGCCAGGGTGCGATCATTGAGCGCGTGGCCAGCGGTGGTGATGCGCTGGTCCTGATGCCTACCGGTGGTGGCAAGTCGTTGTGCTTCCAGGTGCCGGCATTGTTGCGTGAAGGGCTGGCGGTGGTGGTTTCGCCGTTGATCGCACTGATGGACGACCAAGTGGCCACCCTGGAAGAACTGGGTGTCGCCGCCGCTGCGTTGAACTCGACCCTGAGTGCCGAGCAGCAGCGCGACCTGGCGGCGCGGATCCGCCGGGGCGAAGTGAAGATGCTCTATCTTGCGCCCGAGCGTCTGGTGCAGCCGCGCATGCTGGCGTTTTTGCAGAGCCTGGAAATCTCCCTGTTCGCCATCGACGAAGCCCACTGCGTTTCCCAATGGGGTCACGATTTCCGGCGTGAATACCTGCAACTGGGGCAACTGGCCGAGCTGTTCCCCAATGTGCCGCGTATCGCCCTGACGGCCACGGCCGACAAGCGTACCCGCGAAGAAATCGTCGAGCGCCTGCACCTGCAGAACGCCGAGCGCTTTCTCTCCAGCTTCGACCGGCCGAATATCTTTTATCGCATCGTGCCCAAGGAACAGCCGCGCAAGCAATTGCTGGCGTTCCTCTCGGAGCGGCGCAGCGATGCCGGGATTGTGTATTGCCTGTCGCGCAAGAAGGTCGATGAAGTGGCCGCGTTCCTCTGCGAGCAGGGCTACCCCGCGTTGCCTTACCACGCTGGCCTGCCCAACGAGTTGCGGGCCTATCATCAGAAGCGCTTCCTCAACGAGGAAGGCCTGATCATGGTGGCGACCATTGCGTTCGGCATGGGCATCGACAAGTCCAACGTGCGCTTCGTTGCGCACATGGACCTGCCCAAGTCCCTCGAGGCGTACTACCAGGAAACCGGACGGGCCGGCCGCGATGGCCTGCCGGCGGATGCCTGGATGGTCTACGGCCTGCAGGATGTGGTGATGCTCAAGCAGATGCTGCAAAACTCCGAAGGCGATGAGCGCCACAAGCGCCTGGAGCAACACAAGCTCGACGCCATGCTGTCGCTGTGTGAAGAGACCCGCTGCCGCCGCCAGACCCTGCTCGCCTATTTTGACGAAGACATGCCCCAGCCGTGCGGGCATTGCGATAACTGTATGGACGGCGTGCAGACCTGGGATGCCACCGAGCCGGCGCGCCAGGGCCTGTCGGCGATCTTCCGTACTGGCCAGCGTTATGGTGTCGGGCATCTGGTCGATGTGCTGCTGGGCAAGGACAACGAAAAAATCCGCAGTTTCGGTCACCAGCACCTGTCGGTGTATGGCGTGGGCAAGGCGCGGGCTGAAGGCGAATGGCGGTCGTTGTTCCGCCAGATGGTGGCCCGTGGCCTGGTGGATATCGATCTGGAAGGCTATGGCGGCCTGCGCCTGAATGACAGCTGCCGGCCGCTGCTCAAGGGCGAGGTCAGCCTGGAGCTGCGCCGCGACCTCAAGCCGCAGACCACTGCCAAGTCCAGCAGCACCAGCCAGGCCAGCCAACTGGTGCGCGGCGAGGAGCGGGAACAGTGGGAAGCCCTGCGGGCGTTGCGGCGCAAGCTGGCGCAAGAGCACAGCGTGCCGCCCTACGTTATCTTCCCCGACTCCACCCTGCTGGAAATGCTACGCGAGCAGCCCACCACCATGGCTGAAATGGCCCGGGTCAGCGGCGTGGGCGCGCGCAAGCTGGAGCGTTATGGCCAGGCCTTCCTGGAAGTCCTCGGCGGCCAGGCCGAGGCACCGAAGGAAATCGCCGATATTCGCCACGAACTGATCAGCCTGGCCCGTGCGGGCATGACGCCGATCCAGATCGCCGGGCAGTTGCAATGCTCGGAAAAAAACGTCTACACCTTGCTGGCCGAGTCCATTGGCAAGCAGCAGTTGTCTCTGGAGCAGGCTCTAGACCTGCCGGAAGACTTGCTCGGGGAAATCCAGGACGCCTTTCTCGACGGCGAAGGTGAATTGCCACCGGTTAGCGATATAGCGCCGCTGTTTACCGGACGGGTGCCCGAGGGCGTTTTGTACTGTGTGCGGGCCGCTTTGCAGTCGGAATTCGAGATTTAATGTGTCAATTACGACAATGTAACGAATCAGTACATTGCAAACCTTGCCTACTGTCATGGGTCATGCTTAGCTGACTAATAATTAGCCATACTTTATTTTCAGTCTAACCCATGAGTTTTTTATGCCGTTAACCGATCAACACCGTTTTGGCATGCAGTTGGCGCAAATGTCCCGTGGCTGGCGCGCAGAACTGGATCGCCGCCTGGCGGGGCTGGGATTGTCCCAGGCCCGCTGGTTGGTGCTGCTGCATCTGGCCCGTTTTGAAGAAGCACCGACCCAGCGCGAATTGGCGCAGAGCGTCGGCGTTGAAGGGCCAACATTGGCTCGCCTACTCGACAGCCTGGAGAACCAGGGCCTGGTGCAACGCCAGGCGGTGGTGGAAGACCGGCGTGCCAAGCGCATTGTGTTGTGTGATCCCGCCCGCCCGTTGATCGATCAGATCGAGACCATCGCCACGGCCCTGCGCCAGGAGCTGTTTGTGGGTGTCGATGAAGAGGATATGCGGGTGTGCATGCGGGTCCATGGGCACATCCTGGCCAATCTGGAAAAGACCTGAGCCGATTACGTCGCTGATCAAAATGTGGGGGCGGGGTTGCTCGCGAAAGCGGTGTGTCAGTCAATATATTCGGTGACTGAACCACCGCTTTCGCGGGCAAGCCCGCTCCTACACAAGCCTGCTCCGTCTTGGCTAAGTGTCGTTAGAAGGTCTGGCCGAGGTTCAGGTACACCGCCTTCTGATTGTCATCATTAAACCCATAGCTGAAATTCAACGGCCCCAGTGGCGTATCGAACCCCAGGAAGATGCTCGCGGCGTTGATGTAGCCACTGTCGAACTCATTGTCGTTGTTCCACGCCCGCCCGCGTTCCAGGGAGGCGCCCAGGTACAGCGGGAAGTCCAGTGGCAAGTACGAGCGTGGGGTCAGGCGACGGTAGTAGACGGCGCGCATCAGGCTGATGTTCTGCCCGGAAATCGCATCCTGGCGGAACCCTGACAACTGCCGCGCGCCGCCCAGCAGGAAGCTGGAAATCACCACGTCGGAATCGTCCAGGGTGCGCCCGTAGCGACCGCCCAGTACCAGGGTGTCCGGGCCGTGGCTCATGGCTTTGTCCAGCTTGAACTCCCATTGCCGGTAGCGCTGGTCGGAGCCTAGGCCCGGTTCGAACTCACGGTAGGCCAGGCCGATGTCCTCACCTGTGTGGGGGAAGTACACGTTGTCCAGGGAGTCGAACGAGTACTTGAGTTCATAGAAACCCTCGCTGAAGCTCACGCTTGGCAAGTCGCGGTCGCCGATGCGCACATCGGCCTTGCCCCACGCCTCGCCCACGCCGAAGCGGATTTCGCCGCTGTTGCCGATCTGCCGACCGACGTTCAGGCCAAACCCGTAGCGCTCAAGGCGGTATTCGGAGATCGGGTCGTTATCCAGGATCAGTTCGACGTTCTGCGCCTGGGCGCTGATGTAGGGGGCGACGAAATAACGTGAGCCGGTATCCATCGGCTGATAGAACTCGCTGTACAGCTCCTGGCGATCACCGATCTGTACCCTTGTCAGCCATTCGGCGCCGAGGCGGTTGATGCCATTGACCCGGTAGCTGGCGCCGAGGTTGAAGGCGCTGTCGCCGCGCATGTCGTCGGACAGGTTGAGCCCCAGGCGCAGGTAATCGGTGCCGCTGCGTTTGCCACGGGCGCTGATCACCAGGGTGTTGTCCGGGCCTTTTTTCACCACGCGGTATTGCACCTGCTCGAAGTAATCCAGGCCATACAGGGTGCCCATGTCCGATTGCAGGCGGGCCAGGTTCAGGGGTTCGCCGATGGGTTGGCGGATGTAGTAGCGGATCACGTCGTCACCGACTTTTGAGTCGTTCTCTACCTTGATTGCGGTGATCGTCGGGTTGCGCTGGCCCGGGGTGCGGGCGGCGGTCAGTTCGGCGTCTACCGAGCCGGTGGGGCGCAGGCGTGCCATGCGGGTATCCAGGGCGCGGGTGGCACGGTAGCCGGCGTCGATCATGTCCTTGGCGCGGCCAAAGTCGGTCACACCATAGGCGGCCAACGGTGGCTGGATCAGCACGTCGCCGGGATGCAGGGCCTTGAGTTGCTCCTCGGAATTTCGGCGGGTCATCAGGGTGATGGACTGGTTGAGCACATCCACCACCGTCGCCAGTTGCTTGCGGCTGCGCAGCGGCGTACCGATATCCACCACGATGGCGATATCGACCCCCATCTCACGTGCCACATCCAGGGGGATGTTATCGGTCATGCCACCATCCACCAGCAGTCGCCCGTCCAGTTCCACCGGGGCGAACACCGCGGGGATCGACATGCTGGCGCGAATCACCTGGGGCAGGTGACCCTTGCGGAACACCACTTTCTCGCCGCTGGTGATATCGGTGGCCACGGCGCGGAATGGAATCGGCAGCTTGTCGAAGTCGCGGGTGTTGCTGCTGTGGGCGAACATGCTCTCCAGCAGCAGTGCCAGGTTCTGACCCTGGATAACGCCCAGGGGCAGGCCGAGGCTGCCGTCGTCGCGAAAGCTCAGTTTCTGCTTGATCAGGAAGTCCCGGTCATCCTGCTTGCGCCGGAACGGCACGTCTTCCCTGGGCGGGGCATCGGACAGCGCCAACTGCCAGTCGATGCTCAGCGCCAGCTTTTCCAGTTCGTCGATCTTGTAGCCCGACGCGTACAGCCCGCCAATCACCGCCCCCATGCTGGTGCCGGCAATCGCATCGATATGGATGCCTTGCTCTTCCAGGGCCTTGAGCACGCCGATGTGCGCCAGGCCACGGGCGGCACCGCCGGACAACACCAGGCCGATTTTCGGGCGGGGGGCTTCCACGGCTTGGGCAAGGACAGGGAGCAGGCACAGCAACAGGCAGGACAACAGGCGGCGCATCATCAATCTCGGGGCTGGACGGCAAAGGCCGGTATTATAGCCATCCGATCCACCTGTCTCGTCATCTCAGGAGTTCTTCATTTCATGTCCGCATCCAGGCCCGAGATTGTCATCACCTATTGCACCCAATGCCAGTGGCTGCTGCGCGCCGCGTGGCTGGCCCAGGAACTGCTGAGCACCTTTGCCGATGACCTCGGCAAAGTGGCCCTTGAACCGGCGACCGGCGGGGTGTTTCGCATTACATGCGACGGCGTGCAGATCTGGGAGCGCAAGGCCGATGGTGGCTTTCCGGAGGCCAAGGTACTCAAGCAGCGAGTACGTGACCAGATCGATCCAGAGCGAGACCTGGGGCACAACGACCGTACCTCGTAAACGACACTGCCGGCATGCAGCCGGCAGTGACAGTGGGTTTATTTGGCGGCCATTTTGTTTTTGATCCAGCCGACGACAAACGTCAGCACCAGGCCGCCGACACCGCCGCCGACGATATTGCTGCCCACCGCCGCGACATCCAGCGCGCCGCCAGGAGGCAGGCCGCTGATGGCCGAGACGATCTGCCCCAGCACCAGGCCGCCGACGCCACCGACCACTGTATTGAGCCCGGAGCCCAGGCCTTGTTTGCTCAGGCCGGCCAGGTTGCCGCCGACTGCGCCGCTGATGATCTGAATGATCAGGGTGATGAACATGTCCATGGTGAAACTCCTGCGTAGCGTTAGGGGAGCGACCACTCGCATGCAGCAACTTCAAGGTTCACGGCTGTCGTCGAGGAGTCTGTATCCGTTGAACGACAGCTGACTGTTGCGGATAGGAAAAGTATAGATCAGGCCATGGTTGATGGCTGTTTGACCTTGACGGGGCGGCTCAGCAAGCCCGAGACCACGATGGCCGCAATGATCAGTGCGCCGCCCAGCAGCATGCGCAGGGTCGGGGTTTCGCTGAACAGCAGCCAGGCCACGGTGATGCCATACACCGGCTCCATGGCGAACACCACGGCAGCGGTGCGCGCCTTGAGCACTTTGAGGCTGGCGACAAACAAGCTGTGGGCCAGGCCAGTACAGAACACCCCCAGCAGGCCGATCCATAGCCAATCCAGAGCGCGCACTTCGCCCAGGCCAGGAGCGGCGAAGGGCAACAAGCACAGGGCCACCACCACATTTTGACAGAGGGCCGCCTGCACTGGCGGGATGCTGGCGCTGGCTCGATTGTTCAACGACAGCAGCGAGAACAGCAGGCCCGAGACCACGGCCCAGACCAGGCCGCTGGTGGCCTGGCTGGCGAGATCGAAGTCCGGGGTGACCAGCACCAGGCCGATGCTGACCAGCAGCACCAACACCATTTCATTGGCGCGAATCCGCTCGCGGAAGATCAGGCCTTCGAGGATCACCGTAAAAGCCGGGAATGTGGCAAACCCCAAGGTCGCAATCGCCACGCCGGCCACTTTCACCGCTATAAAGAAGCTCACCCAGTGCCCGGCCAGCAGCAGGCCGCTGAGCAGCAGGCGCCGCAGGTCGGTGCTATAGAGTTTTTGCCACGGCGTGCTGCTGGCAAAGCGCGCGAACAGCGCCAGGGCGATTACCGCGAAAGCGGCACGGCCAAATACGATGATGCCGGGCGAGGCGGCGGCAAGCTTGCCGAAGACGCCGGTGAGGCCAAACATCAGTGCGCCGATGTGCAGGGCGCCTAAGGCAGTGCGGGGAGTCATGACAGTCCTTAAAACAGTAAGCAGGCAGGCATCCAGTCTAGAGCGCCTGGCGCCTGGGTGTCTGTCGTGGGAATCGCCGGTTTTATCGCAGGACTAGCGCCCGTTGTCGAGCCGGCGCAGGGCTCCGGGCGAGCAGCCGAACTCGCGCAACACGGCCGCGGCAAACGCGCTTTGCGAGCCATAGCCGACCCGCGCGGCAATCTCGCCAATGGGCAGGTGGCTGTCGCGCAACAAGCCGCGGGCCATTTGCAGGCGGCGGGTGCGGATGTAGTCCATGGGGGTCAACCCGCATTCGGCGATAAAGCGGGCGTGCAGGCGTGCGACGGAAATATCTGCCAGGCGCGCCAGATCCGCGACCTGCAGCGGGTAGGCCGCGTGCTGGTCGATATGTGCGTTGAATGCGCCATAGGGCAGGCGTCGCGCACTGGCTTGAGCAGGCGGCTGGCCATTGAGCGTAGCCAATAACAACACCGCGCCTTGCTGGGCGATCAGTGGGTCATCCAGCGCGCCGCTCGCCAGCCAGTTGACCAATTGGCCCTGGCGGGCATCCAGCTTCACCCGAGTCGGTTGGTCCAGCAGGCGGCGACTGGCATCCGCGTGCTCGCCCAAAGATTGCATCACCCACTGTTCGTCGGGCACATCCAGCACCAGGCATTGGCTGCCCCGGGGGCTGCCACAGCTGTGATGGGTGGAGAAGGGCAGGACCATCACCCCTTGCGGGCAGATTTCGCCGCCGATGCCTTCCACCTCGAAGTCCAGGCGGCCGGCCAGGCCAAACACCAGTTGCGCGTGGTCATGGCTATGGGCGATCAGGTCGTGGGTGTAATGGCGCAGCGTGAGGGTCGGTCTCATCGCAATCTCCCGGGCAGGCCGGCAGTTTACACCGCCCGACGCGCGGCGGGCGTTGTCATCTGACTGACGCAAGACTGTCATGGGCTATTAATTGCCCGGGAGCAAGCTGGCGAAAACACCCTCGAGGTATGCCCATGACCAGCGCCGAGCTCGCCAAACCCAGTCGCAAGCAACGGGTTCGCACCCTGTGGATCTCCGACGTGCACCTGGGCACCCGGGATTGCCAGGCCGAACATTTGTCGCGGTTTCTCAAGGGCTACCACGCCGACAAGGTGTACCTGGTGGGCGATATCATCGATGGCTGGAAAATGCGCGGCGGCATGTATTGGCCCCAGGCCCATACCAACGTGATCCGCCGCCTGCTGACCATGAGCAAGCGCGGCACCGAGGTGATCTACGTCACCGGTAACCATGACGAGTTTCTGCGCCGCTATTCCAAGCTGATCCTGGGCAATATCCAGTTGGTGGACGAAGCGGTGCATGTGACCGCCGATGGCCGGCATCTGCTGGTGATCCACGGCGACCAGTTCGACGTCATCACCCGCTACCATCGCTGGCTGGCGTTTCTTGGCGACTCGGCCTACGAATTCACCCTGACCCTCAACCGCTGGCTGAACCACTGGCGGGCACGCTACGGCTACGGTTATTGGTCGCTGTCGGCGTACCTCAAGCACAAGGTGAAGACCGCCGTGAGCTTTATCAGCGACTTCGAGGAAGCCATCGCCCACGAAGTGACCAAGCGCGAGTTGCACGGCGTGGTGTGCGGGCATATCCACCACGCGGAGATTCGCAAGGTGGGCGAGGTGGACTACCTCAATTGCGGGGATTGGGTGGAGTCGTGCACCGCGTTGATCGAGCACTGGGATGGGCATATCGAGCTGTATCGACTGGCGGATGCCCAGGCCAAGGAGGCGCAGGTCAAGGCCGAGATGGTTGCGGGCTGAAGATCGCCTCGGTCAAAAATGTGGGAGCGGCGGTGCGACGATTCGACTTGCTCGCGAATGCGGTGTATCAGTCAACATATCCATCACTGACCCACCGCATTCGCGAGCAAGCCCGCTCCCACATTTGATTCGGTTTCGTCAGTTGCGGCACACGTCTGCAATGGCCTCGGCCAGCAACCCCAGTCGCGTCTCATCAATCCCGGCGACGTTGGCGCGCCCGGAGCTGACCATGTACACGCTGTGTTTTTCCCGCAGTTGCTTCACCTGTTCGGCGCTCAGGCCGGTATAGGAAAACATCCCGCGCTGCACGCCGACATGGGCAAAACGCTCGGCCAGTCCATGGGGCACCAGTGCTTCGACCAGTCCCGAGCGCAACTGCGCGATACGCGAACGCATGCCTTCGACTTCGGCGCTCCACAGCTGTTTGAGCTCAGTGTCGCCGAGGATAGTCGCGACCACGGCAGCTCCATGATCCGGCGGTGTCGACCACAGGTTGCGCGCGATAAACGCCAGTTGGCTGCGCACATCCAGCAGCTTCTCGGCATCGTTGGCGCACACGATCAGCGCGCCGACGCGGTCGCTGTACAGGCCAAAATTCTTCGAGCAGGAACTGGTGATCAGCACCTCAGGCAGTTCATCGGCAAACAAGCGTACTGCCCACGCGTCCTGCTCCAGGCCATCGCCAAAACCCTGGTAGGCGAAGTCGATCAGCGGCAGGAGGTGGCGTTCGCGCACGATCTGCAGCACCTGGCGCCAGTCGTCCTGGGACAGGTCGAAACCGGTGGGGTTGTGGCAGCAAGCGTGCAGCAGCACCACGTCGCCTTCGGGCACGGTGGCCAGGGTGGCGAGCATGGCCGGCACGTCCAGGCGGTTGTCACTGCCCACGTACGGGTAGTGGCTGACCTTGAGCCCGGCCTTGGCGAAGATGGTTTCGTGGATCGGCCACGTCGGGTTGCTCAGCCACACGCCACGGCCTGGCAGGCTGTGGGCGATGAAGTCGGCGCTCAGGCGCAGGGCACCGGTGCCACCCGGGGTTTGCGTGGCGCCAGCGCGTTGTGCCTTGAGCAGTGCGCTGCCTGCGCCCAGCACCAACTCACTGACCAGCCGGCCGAAAGCCGGGTCGCCATGCCCACCGATATAGGTCTTGGTGGTTTGCTGCTCGACCAGGCGCTGCTCGGCGCGCTTAACTGCCTGCAGGATCGGGGTCAGGCCCTGGGCATCCTTGTAGACGCCCACGCCGAGGTCGAATTTTTGCGGGTTGGCGTCCTTGGCATAGGACTCCATCAGCCCCAGGATCGGATCACCAGGCACCCGGCCAATATCGGCGAAATGCATCACTTGCGGCCCTCGGCATCCTTGGCCACTTCGTCGGTGCGCGCGGCCATGATGAAGTCGTTGCGGTGCAGGCCTTTGATCGAGTGGCTCCACCAGGTCACGGTGACTTTGCCCCATTCGGTCAGCAGGCCTGGGTGGTGGCCTTCAGCCTCGGAGATTTCGCCCATGGCGTTGGTAAAGGCCAGGGCGAATTTGAAGTTTTTGAACAGGAAGACTTTTTCCAACTGCATCACACCGTCGCGCACTTCGATGTTCCAGTCGGGGATCTGCTTGATCAGCACCGGCAGTTCTTCGTCGCTGACTTGTGGGGCGTCGGCACGGCAGGCTTCGCAATGGGCTTGGTTCAAGGTGGTCATAAAGGTGTTCCTGAAATCGAGTATGTGGAATTCGGTTGCCAGTGGCGTCACCCTAAAGCAACGCGCGGCCAGGGAACAGACTCACCTGGCCTTAAAAGCATCAGTTCAAGCCGCCTTGGGCTTGGGTGGGAACAGCGGCGCGTGCAGACCCAACTGCATACCGCGCTCGACCATGCCCATGATGTCTTCCTGCGCCACTTCAAACAGGCGCTTGAGGTTGGGCAGGGCGAAATACAGCGGTTGCAGGATGTCGATGCGATAAGGGGTGCGCATGGCTTCCAGCGGATCGAAGGCTTGGTGCTTGGGCTCATCCGAGAGGCAGTACACCGTCTCTTTGGGTGACGACAGAATGCCGCCACCATAGATGCGTCGACCTTCAGGGGTGTCCACCAGGCCGAACTCGATAGTCATCCAGTACAGGCGCGCCAGGTACACGCGCTGCTCCTTGGTGGCGGCGAGGCCGAGCTTGCCGTAGGTGTGGGTGAATTCGGCGAACCAGGGGTTGGTCAGCAGTGGGCAGTGGCCGAAAATCTCGTGGAAAATATCCGGTTCTTGCAGGTAATCCAGCTCTTCACGGGTACGAATAAAGGTCGCTACCGGAAACTGCTTGTTGGCGAGCAATTCAAAGAAGGTCTGGAAGGGGATCAGCGCCGGCACCCGCGCCACTTGCCAGCCGGTGGTTTGGGCTAGCACTTTGTTGATTTCCGCCAGTTGCGGAATACGGTCGTGGGGCAGGCCGAGCTTCTCGATACCGTCCAGGTATTCCTGGCAGGCGCGACCCTCGATCACTTTCAGTTGGCGAGTGATCAGGGTGTTCCACACCGCATGTTCTTCGGGCGGGTAGTGGATAAAACCTTGCGCATCGGGCTCGCGGGCCACGTAGTGCGTCTGCTTCATACGGCTCTCCTGCTAGGCATTCGTTCTTGTTATGTCCTGCTATGGCCTTATTGATACTCCGCCTGGCGGTGGATTCCACCTGTCATTAGGGCAGGGCTGTAGGAAAATGCACCGATTATCGTAAAGTATTCGTTACGGATTAGGCGTGGCGCACGCTGCATTGTGATTTTCGGATGGGAAAAGGTCGTTGGCTGTCACATAATCTTGACGACTATCTGCGTCCGGCGACAAAAAGACGCAGCTCGATCAGCTCTCCTACAACAAACCGGGCCTTTACATGCGTATCAAAGTGCATTGCCAGAACCGCATCGGCATCCTGCGGGACATTCTCAACCTGCTGGTGGAGTACGGCGTCAACGTGGCCAAGGGCGAGGTCGGTGGCGAGCATGGCAATGCCATTTACCTGTACTGCCCGAACCTGGTGAACATGCAGTTCCAGGCCCTGCGCCCGCAGTTCGAGGCAATCGCCGGGGTATTTGGCGTCAAGCGGGTAGGGCTGATGCCCAGCGAGCGTCGGCACATGGAACTCAACGCCTTGCTCGGAGCGTTGGAATTCCCGGTGCTGTCCATCGACATGGGCGGCTCGATTGTCGCGGCCAACCGCGCTGCGGCGCAGTTGCTCGGGGTGCGGGTGGACGAAGTGCCGGGCATTCCCTTGTCACGCTACGCCGAGGACTTCGACCTGCCGGAACTGGTGCGCGCCAGCAAGTCGCGGATCAATGGCCTGCGGGTCAAGGTCAAGGGCGATGTGTTCCTGGCCGATATCGCCCCCTTGCAATCCTCCGAGCATGACGACAGCGAAGCCATGGCTGGCGCCGTGTTGACCTTGCACCGTGCCGACCGCGTCGGTGAGCGTATCTACAATGTGCGCAAGCAGGAGTTGCGCGGCTTCGACAGCATTTTCCAAAGCTCCAAAGTGATGGCAGCGGTGGTGCGTGAAGCCCGGCGCATGGCGCCCCTCGACGCCCCTCTATTAATAGAAGGTGAAACCGGCACCGGCAAGGAGCTGCTGGCACGCGCCTGTCACCTGGCCAGCCCGCGCGGGCAGTCTCCGTTGATGGCGCTCAATTGCGCTGGGTTGCCGGAGTCGATGGCCGAAACCGAGCTGTTTGGCTACGGTCCCGGCGCATTTGAAGGGGCGCGTGCAGAGGGCAAGCTCGGGCTGCTGGAGCTGACGGCAGGCGGTACGTTGTTTTTGGATGGCGTGGGCGAAATGAGCGCGAGGTTGCAGGTGAAATTGCTGCGCTTTCTGCAGGATGGCTGCTTCCGCCGTGTAGGCAGCGATGAAGAGGTCTACCTGGATGTGCGGGTGATCTGCGCGACCCAGGTGGACTTGTCGGAACTGTGTGCCCGCGGGGAGTTTCGCCAGGACCTGTATCACCGGCTCAACGTGTTATCGCTGCATATCCCGCCGCTGCGCGAATGCCTCGATGGTTTACCGCCGCTGGTCGAGCACTTTATCGACCAGGCCAGCCGCCTGATTGGCTGCCCGCTGCCCAAGCTGGCGCCGGCGGCCATGGAGCGGCTCAGTCACTACCATTGGCCGGGTAACGTGCGGCAGTTGGAAAACGTGCTGTTCCAGGCGGTGTCGTTGTGTGAGGGCGGGACGGTCAAGGCTGAGCATATTCGCCTGCCGGACTACGGCGTGCGCCAGCCCCTTGGCGATTTCTCCCTGGAGGGCGGCCTGGAGGAGATTGTCGGGCGGTTTGAAAAGGCGGTGCTGGAGAGCCTGTATGCCGAGCATCCCAGCAGTCGGTTGTTGGGTAAGCGCCTGGGTGTATCCCACACCACCATCGCCAATAAACTGCGCGATTACGCAGTGCTCAAGGCCGACAAATAAACCCCTGACACAACGGGATTAAAAATGTGGGAGCGGCGGTGCGACGATTCGACTTGCTCGCGAAGGCGGTGGATCAGTCAATAGATGTGCCGGCTGATTCACCGCCTTCGCGAGCAAGCCCGCTCCCACACAAGCCCACTCCCCATTGAATTTGTATAGCTGCCAAGACCGCTGTTTGCCGCAACCGGCAGAACTCCGCCGTTTTTCCGACTCGTCCTGCCCCTGCGATAATCCTCGATACGCCCCAACCCCTTGCCCCGCCTGGCTTTCCCCGGCTTTTAAAAAGTTGGTGCGCAAATTGCTAAAGACTCCTCAGTACATCGGTGGGCGGCAAACGTCCGTCAGTAAGAGGAATGAGCGTGGACAAGTACCTTTATGTGGCAATGACCGGCGCCAGCCAGAATGCACTGGCGCAAAAGGCCCATGCCAACAACCTGGCGAACATTTCCACCAACGGTTTTCAGCGTGACCTGGAGCAGGCCCGCTCGATGCCGGTGTTTGGTGACAGCTTTCCGGCGCGGGCGTTTGCCC
The DNA here is from genome assembly GCF_009873475.1 of Pseudomonas sp. DTU12.1. NCBI lineage: Bacteria > Pseudomonadati > Pseudomonadota > Gammaproteobacteria > Pseudomonadales > Pseudomonadaceae > Pseudomonas > Pseudomonas sp. DTU12.1. Next base: position 1,873,834 of record NZ_CP045254.1, read on the forward strand.
TGACCGAGCGGCCGGGCACTGATTTTTCCCCCGGCTCGATGGTCGAGACCGGTCGTGACCTGGACGTTGCCGTCGGCGGCGATGGCTGGATCGCGGTGCAGACCCCCGATGGTGGCGAAGCCTACGTGCGTACCGCCAGCATGAATATCGATGCGCTCGGCGTCCTGCGGGCCGGCAACGGCATGCCGATCATGGGCAATGGCGGGCCGATTTCCGTGCCGCCCGAGCAGAAGGTCGAAATCGGCGAAGACGGCACCATCAGCATCCGCGCCATGGGCGAAGGCCCGCGGGTGATGGCTGAAGTGGACCGCATCAAGCTGGTCAAACCAGACCTGGCCAACATGACCAAGGGCCTGGACGGCGCGATCCACACCAAGGACGGCCAGCCCGCGGTGGCCGATGCCAGCGTCAAGGTGAATTCGGGCTTTTTGCAGTCGAGCAACGTCAATGCCGTTGAAGAAATGACCGCGGTGCTGGCCTTGTCCAAGCAATTCGAATTGCACGTGAAAATGATGAACAGCGCCAAAGAAGACGACCAGGCCATGACCCGCGTCATGCAGATGAGCTGATTGCAGCGCCACTGACCACCAATTTCGTAACGCGGCGCCAACAAACAGGCGCACGAAGGAGAACAGCATGCTTCCGGCTCTATGGGTTGCCAAAACCGGTCTGTCCGCCCAGGACACCAACCTGACCGTTATTTCCAACAACCTGGCGAACGTTTCGACCACGGGCTTCAAACGTGATCGCGCCGAGTTCCAGGACCTGCTCTATCAGATCAAGCGCCAGCCGGGTGCGCAGTCGACCCAGGACAGCGAATTGCCGTCGGGCCTGCAAGTGGGTACGGGTGTGTCCATCGTCGGCACCCAGAAGAACTTCACCGCCGGTAACCTGCAACAGACCGGGCAGCCGCTGGACATGGCGATCAATGGCCGTGGGTTCTTCCAGATCCTGCAACCGGATGGCACTACTTCCTACACCCGTGACGGCACCTTCCACCTGGACTCCAACGGCCAGGTCGTGACCGCCAACGGCTTTGCCCTGGAGCCGGCGATTGTCGTGCCCAACGATGCCCAGACCTTCACGGTCGGCGCCGACGGCACCGTGTCGGTCACTATCGCCGGCAACCCAGCGTCGCAAGTGATCGGCAACCTGCAGACCGCCGACTTCATCAACCCGGCCGGCCTGCAAGCCACCGGTAACAACCTGTTCCTGGAAACCGCCGCCAGCGGCGCGCCGCAAGTCGGCACCCCGGGCCTCAACGGGTTTGGCACCACCCTGCAAAGCACCCTGGAAACCTCCAACGTCAGCACCGTGGAAGAGATGGTCAACATGATCACCACCCAGCGTGCCTACGAGATGAACTCCAAGGTGATCTCTACCGCCGACCAGATGCTTTCGTTCGTTACGCAGAATCTGTAATCCAGTCTATGGGGCGCTCATAAGGCGCCTGCAACACCGTGAGGTAAGGGTCATGAGTCGCTTTGTTTCTGTTCTGGCATTGAGTGGGATTGCCGTGCTCGCGGGCTGTGTCGCCCCGGCGCCAAAACCCAATGACCCGTACTACGCGCCGGTGTTGCCGCGCACGCCGCTGCCTGCCGCCGCCAACAACGGTTCGATCTACCAGGCCGGTTTCGAACAGAACCTGTACAGCGACCGCAAGGCATTCCGGGTCGGGGACATCATCACCATCACCCTGAACGAGCGCACCACAGCGAGCAAGAACGCCAACTCCCAGGTGGCCAAGAACAGCAAGACCGGCATCGGCCTGACCTCGCTGTTTGGCGGTGGCTTGAACACCAACAACCCGTTGGGCAGTGGTGACTTGAGCCTGGACGTGGGCTACAGCGGCGACCGCGCCACCAACGGCAGCAGCAAGGCCGGGCAGGGCAACAGCCTGGTGGGCTCGATCACGGTGACGGTGGCCGATGTACTGCCCAACGGCATCATTGCCGTGCGCGGCGAAAAATGGATGACCCTCAACACCGGTGACGAACTGGTGCGCATTGCCGGCATGGTGCGGGCGGACGATATCGCCACCGACAACACCGTGCCGTCCACGCGGATCGCCGATGCACGCATTACCTATTCGGGTACGGGTTCGTTTGCCGACGCCAGTCAGCCGGGTTGGTTTGACCGTTTCTTCCTTAGCCCGCTGTTCCCTTTCTAGGTGATCACTTTGAATCTCAAACAGCTGATGGCAGCGGTGTTGTTGCTCTCCCTGAGCGTCGCTGCCCAGGCCGAACGCCTGAAGGACATCGCCAGTATTTCCGGGGTGCGCACCAACCAGTTGATCGGTTACGGCCTGGTGGTGGGTCTCAACGGTACGGGTGACCAGACCACCCAGACCCCGTTCACCCTGCAGACCTTCAACAACATGCTCTCGCAGTTCGGGATCAAAGTGCCGCCCGGCTCGGGCAACGTGCAGTTGAAAAACGTCGCGGCGGTGTCGATCAGTGCCGATCTGCCGGCGTTCTCCAAGCCAGGGCAGGTGGTGGACATCACCGTCTCGTCGATTGGTAACTCGAAAAGCCTGCGCGGCGGCACCTTGCTGATGACCCCGCTCAAAGGTATCGACGGCAACGTCTACGCCATCGCCCAGGGCAACCTGGTGGTGGGCGGGTTTGATGCTGAAGGTCGCGACGGTTCGAAGATCACCGTCAACGTGCCATCGGCCGGGCGGATTCCTGGCGGCGCCACGGTGGAACGCACCGTGCCCAGCGGGTTCAACCAGGGCAACAGCCTGACCCTGAACCTCAACCGTTCGGACTTCACCACCGCCAAGCGTGTGGTGGACAAGATCAACGACATGCTCGGCCCTGGCGTGGCCCAGGCCATCGACGGCGGCTCGATCCGCGTGACCGCGCCGCTGGACCCAAGCCAGCGTGTGGACTACCTGTCGATCCTGGAAAACCTTGAGGTTGATCCGGGTCAGGCGGTGGCCAAGGTCATCATCAACTCGCGTACCGGCACCATCGTGATTGGGCAGAACGTCAAGGTGTCGCCAGCGGCCGTGACCCACGGCAGCCTGACCGTGACCATCACCGAAGACCCGATTGTCAGCCAGCCTGGGGCGTTTTCCAACGGCGAAACCGCCGTGGTCCCACGCTCGCGGGTCAATGCCCAGCAAGAAGCCAAGCCGATGTTCAAGTTCGGCCCCGGTACCACCCTGGATGAAATCGTACGAGCGGTGAACCAGGTGGGCGCGGCGCCCGGCGACTTGATGGCGATCCTTGAAGCCCTGAAACAGGCCGGCGCCTTGCAAGCCGACCTGATCGTGATTTGAGGCCCTAGTCATGGACATGCGCAAGAGCGGTATCGCCAGCACGGCCGACTCGGGGTCTTACTCGGACCTGAACCGGCTTAACCAGCTCAAGTTCGGCGACAAGAACAGCGAAGGCAACATGCGCAAGGTGGCGCAGGAATTCGAGTCGCTGTTTCTCAACGAGATGCTCAAGTCCATGCGCTCGGCCACCGATGCCCTGGGCAAGGACAACCCGCTGAACACCCCGGCGGCCAAGCAGTACCAGGAAATGTACGACCAGCAACTGGCCGTCTCGCTGTCCCGCGAGGGCGGCGGTATTGGCCTGGCGGACGTGCTGTTGCGCCAGATGCAAAAGAACAAGCCGGTAGAAGGGCAAGCCTCGACGTTGCAGGGTCCGGACGCGGTCGAGAAGAAAGTCGACGTACCGACGCCGATTGCCGCCGGCACCCAGGCGGATGGCCCGCTGGGTCGTTCCAATGGCCAGCGCGCGCTGTGGGCGGCGCGGGTCGAGGTGGCGCCACGGGCCGATGACGGCACCCTGCGCAATGACATGGCGTTGATGAATCAGCGGCGCATTGCCTTGCCAAGCAAACTCACCGATCGCCTGCTGGCCGGTATCGTGCCGGGTGTCGAGGCGACGGGTGCGGCCAAGGCCGCGCCATTGCGCAACAGTGCCGCCGAAGATGGCGTGATCAACGGTGCCGCGCGCACTTTTGCCGCCCGCGATTCGCGCATGCAGATCTACGGCCGTGCCGTGGCCCAGCCACCGCTGGCGCCGGCGAAAAAAGCCTTCAGCTCGCAAGACGAATTTGTCGCCACCATGCTGCCCATGGCCAAGCAGGCGGCCGAACGCATTGGCATCGACCCACGTTACCTGGTGGCCCAGGCTGCCCTGGAAACCGGTTGGGGCAAATCGGTGATGCGCCAGCAAGACGGCAGCAGCAGTCACAACCTGTTTGGCATCAAGGCAGGCCAAAGTTGGCAGGGCGCCCAGGCGCGGGCGATCACCAGCGAGTTTCGCAATGGCGAGATGGTCAAGGAAACGGCGCAGTTCCGTTCCTACGACTCTTATCAGGACAGCTTCCACGACCTCGTGACCTTGTTGCTAAGCAATGAAAGATATCAAGAAGTCCTGAAGTCGGCCGATAACCCGGAACAGTTTGTACGCGAGTTGCAAAAAGCCGGTTATGCAACGGATCCGGCGTACGCCAGCAAGATTTCGCAGATCGCCAAAACCATGAACAGCTATCAAAACTACGCTGCCGCTGGCGCATCCACTCATTTATAAGGTTTGAACCATGGGTTTGCTCAATATCGGGATGTCAGGACTCAATGCGGCTCAGGGATCGCTTGCGACCTTGAGTAACAACATTGCCAACGCCAAGACCCCTGGATACTCGCGTCAGCAGACCATGCAGACGGCCAACGGCATGTCCGGGGTCGGCGGGGTCTTTGTCGGCACCGGCACCACGCTGTCGGATGTGCGCCGGGTGTATAACCAGTTTCTTGACACCCAGTTGCAGACCACCACGTCGCTGAACTTCGACGCCAAGGCTTATCTGGACCAGATCGGTTCGGTGGACAAGCTGCTGTCCGACAAGTCCACCGGTGTCGGTGCGGCCTTGAACAGCTTCTTCGCCGCATTGCAGACGTCTTCGGCCAACCCCAGCGACAACTCCGCGCGCCAACTGGTATTGACCATTGCCCAGACCTTGGGCAATCGCTTCAACTCGATTGCCACCGAACTGAACAAGCAAAAAGAAGGCATCAACAGCCAACTGGAGACGATCACCGGCCAGGTCAACCAATTGACCTCTTCGATCGCCTCCCTCAATCAGCAGATTTTCCAGGCCAAGGGCCAGGGCAATGGCGAGCCGGCGAACCTGCTGGATGCGCGCAACGAAGCCGTGCGCTCGCTCAACGAGCTGGTTGGGGTCAAGGTCACTGAGTCGGACGGCCATTTCAATGTCTCCCTGGGCACTGGGCAGACCCTGGTTGCGGACGGTGTGTCGAACAAGCTGTCGGCGGTGCCGAGCAAGGATGACAAGAGCCAGTACTCGGTGGTGCTGACCACCGGCGGGCAAGCGATGGACGTCAGCTCCGTGATCAGCGGTGGCTCCATCGGCGGCTTGCTGCGTTATCGCCAGGACGTGTTGATGCCGGCCATCAATGACCTGGGGCGTACCGCCATGGTTGTTGGTGAAGCGGTCAATACCCAGTTGGGGCAGGGCCTGGACGCCAATGGGCAGTTCGGCGCCGCGCTGTTCAATGACATCAACAGCGTATTTGCCATTGGCCAGCGCAGTGTGGGCGGCTCGAACAACAGCGCGAACTCCGGCAACCTGAACGTCACGATCAAAGACACCAGCAAACTGAGCACCTTTGACTACAAGGTGACCTTCAGTGACGACAAGATGTACAGCGTCCTGCGTTCGGACGGTAAGTCCATGGGGCCCTTCGACGTCACCCAGACCCCACCGGAAATCGACGGCTTCACCCTGGCCCTCGATGGCAAGGGCCCGGTAGCTGCGGGCGATACGTTCAAGGTCAGCCCGACCGCTGGCGGCGCGATGGACCTGAAGGTGGTGATGACCGACCCCAACAAGCTGGCGTTTTCTGCGCCGCTGCTGGCCGAGGGCAACAAAAACAACAGTGGTACTGGCGTGTTTGAGCCGCCGACCCTGACGCTGCCCCTGGACATCCATGGCGGCGCCGATACTGCGCAGCTGGAAGCGGCGATCAAGTCGTCGATGCCGGTCAAAATGACCTTTGGCGAGCGTGCCGCCGATGGCACCCAGAGCTATGTGATCAATAACGCACAGGGCCAGCCTATTGGCACCGGCACCATCGTGCCGGGCCAAGACAACAAGCTGACGATCAAGGTGCCCTACGTCGACGCCGGCGGTAATGCGCAGACGTTCGGGGTGGACACCGTGATCCGTGGCGAGCCGAAGCCGGACGACAGCTACACCGTGTCGTTCAACAGCAGCGGCAAGCTCGACAACCGCAATGCCCTGCAATTGCTCGACCTGCAAACCCGCAAGACCGTGGGCGCCACTGATGGCAATGCGGGCGTGAGCATGAGCACCGCGTACAGCCAGTTGGTGTCGAGCGTCGGCGGCAAGGCCAGCCAGGCTAACGTCGACAACAGCGCGACCGGCGCCATGCTCGCGGCCGCCACGTCCAATCGCAGCTCCGTGTCCCAGGTCAACCTGGATGAGGAGGCCGGCGACATGATCCGTTTCCAGCAGTACTACACCGCGTCGTCGCAGATCATTAAAGCTGCGCAAGAAACCTTCAGCACGCTGATCAACAGTCTTTAAGGGAGTTTGAGACGATGCGAATCTCGACCGAACAGTATTTCAATACCACGACTGCGCGTTATACCAACAACTTCTCCAACGTCACCAAGACCCAGCAGCAGATCGACTCCGGCGTACGTATCCAAACTGCGGCGGATGATCCGGTGGGCGCGGCGCGTTTGCTGCTGCTGCAACAGCAGCAGGACATGTTGGGGCAGTATGCGGGCAATATCAGCAGCATGAAGAACTCGCTTAATAGCGAGGAAAGCGTGCTTGACGGTATCAACACGGCCCTGCAACGTGCCGGCGAATTGGCTCTGCAGGTTGGGGGCAAGGGCGGCGGCGGCATTAGCGATGCGGAGCGAAAGGCGGTAGCCGCCGAAATTGGTGAAATCGAGAAGCAGGTTCTGAGCCTGCTCAACAGCAAGGATTCATCCGGCCATTACTTGTTTGCCGGCGGCAAGAGCGATACGCCGCCCTACGCTCGCAACAGCGATGGGACCTACAGCTACAAGGGTGACGAAACTCCCCTGAGCCTGAAGGTTTCGGACACCTTGTCGATGGTGGTCAACGACACCGGCAAGTCGATTCTTGAGGGCACGGTCAACGCCGGTCGTACGCAGGCCACTGGTAGCGTCAACGATGGCAAGGTGCTGGTCTCGAGCGGCATCGTGACCTCGCCTTCTAACTACGACAGCAGCTTCACTGATGGTCAGCCGTATAAGCTGACCTTTATCAGCAGTACGGAGTACACCGTATCGGATGCGGCGGGTAACGACATCACCTCGCAAACCCCGGGTAATGGCAAGTTCGATGCGACCAAGGAAGGAAGTGCGTCGGTCACCGTGCATGGTGTGACCTTTGATATCAGCCAGAAACTAGGGGATACCAAACCCGGTGCCGAGGCTGATGCGGTGTACAAAGACCGGGAATTCACCCTGCAAAGCAAACCGGACAGTTTCAGTATCTCGCGTACTCCGAGCAATACGTCCTCCGCGCAATTGGCGGGAGGTACTATCACCAGCCAAGCGGACTACGGTAGCACCTTCCCGAACAAGGGCGCGGTGATCAAATTTACCTCGAGCACCGCGTACGAGGTGTATGCCCAGCCGATCACGGCCGACAGCAAGCCGGTCTCCAACGGTACTGTGGTGCCTGGCACGCCAGCACAGCCGGGGCCGCCGCCTGTGCTCGCGACGCCAGGCAGCATCACGGCGGCCGGGGTGAAGTTCGACCTCACTGGTGCGCCAGATATTGGTGACCAGTTCGCCGTGGGTTCCAATACCCACAAGACGCAAAATGCGCTGGATACCCTAAGCCAGTTGCGCCAGGCCCTCGAAACGCCTTCCGATGGCGACCCGATTGCTCAGGCCATGGTGACTGACGTGGTCAACTCGGCCATCACCAATATCAAGACCTCTATGGCTCAAGTTGACAGTGTGCGGGGTTCCATTGGTGCTCGATTGAACTCGCTGGCGATTCAGGAAACTGAGAATACCAGCATGGTGTTGGCCAATAAATCGACGACCGCTGCCATTGGTGACACCGACATGGCTACGGCCTCCGTTGATCTGGCGTTCCAGAAGGCAATGCTGGAGGCTTCGCAGTTGGCCTTTGTGAAGATCTCCCAATTAAGCCTGTTCAGCAAGATGTAATTGTCCCGGAAATCCCCGGCGGCCCACCCTGGAAACAGGGTGGGCCGTTGTCGTTTTTGGCGCAGGCTTTTAAACAAAGCGCACAAAAATGAGTGACCTATGAGTCATAAAGCGCATCTTCACTGTATCGTGTGAAAAGGCCAGACCGCTTTCCAGGCTTTGGCTTCGGTAGTTTCGGCGGGTTTTTGCGGGGTTATCCCCTTTATTGTCAGCGCTCCTGAAGGGTTTTCAGGGGTGTTCTCCAGCTATTTTGTATTGGGAAGCCACAATGATTGGCATAAAAAGCATCGCCAGCTACGTGCCGGCAGAAGGGCTGGACAACTACGCCCAGGGTGCCAAATTCGCCAAGGATGAAGAATTCATCATTGGCAAGATCGGCTCGGCATTCCTGCCGCGCAAGGATGCTGCACAGGAAACCTCGGATTTGTGCGTCGAGGCGGTCAATGCCTTGTTTGCCAACAACCCCGAGCTCAAGCGTGAGTCGATCGACGCGCTGATCGTCGTGACCCAGAACGGCGACGAAGAAGGGCTGCCGCACACCGCCGCCATCGTCCAGGACAAGCTGGGCCTGCCGACCCACGTTGCGGCCTTCGATATTTCCCTGGGCTGCTCCGGCTACGTCTACGGCATCTACGCGATGAAGGGCTTCATGGAAGCCGCCGGCCTGAAAAACGGCCTGCTGGTGACCGCCGACCCGTACTCGAAGATCGTCGACCCGGAAGATCGCAACACCACCATGCTGTTCGGCGACGCCGCCACCGCTACCTGGATGGGCGAAGACGCCACCTGGCAGTTGGGCAAGGCCAAGTTCGGTACCGACGGCTCCGGCGCACCGCATTTGAAGGTCAGCGATGGCGTGTTCTTCATGAACGGCCGCCAGGTCTTCAACTTCGCCCTGCTTAAGGTGCCAGCGCACCTGCACGAGTTGCTCAACGAGTCGGACCTGAAGGCCGATGATATTGACGCGTTCTGCATCCACCAGGGCAGTGCGGCGATTGTCGACGCCGTGGCCCGTCGTTTTGAAGATGCACCGGTGGAGAAATTCATCAAGGATATGGTCGAGACCGGTAACACTGTGTCATCGAGCATTCCGCTGCTGCTGGAAAAGCACGTGATGGACGCCGAGTGGAAGCGCGTGGCCATCAGTGGCTTTGGTGTTGGCTTGTCCTGGGGATCGGCGATTATATACCGGCTTTAATGTAGAGTTTTGCTTGGTTCCTCAAGCGCCCAAGGTCAATAGCCTTGGGCGTTTTCATTATTCTGTAGGAAATTTCTCAAGAAACTATCAGGCGCGACGATAAGTATGACGAAGGTTTTCTAGGCCGACCCAGGCGCTTGCCCCGGCCGGAAGCCGTAGCACTCAATCCACGAGGGACTCGTCATGGCTTTATCCGTAAACACCAACATCACGTCCTTGGGCGTTCAGAAGAACCTGAACAAGGCTTCCGACGCACTGAGCACCTCGATGAGCCGCTTGTCTTCCGGCCTGAAAATCAACAGCGCCAAAGACGATGCTGCCGGCATGCAGATCGCTAACCGTCTGACCAGCCAGGTCAAAGGCCTGACTGTCGCTGTGGCTAACGCCAACAACGGCGTGTCGATTGCCCAGACTGCTGAAGGCGCGATGCAAGAATCGACCAACATTCTGCAGCGTATGCGTGAACTGGCCCTGCAATCGGCGAACGGTTCGAACAGCGATGACGACCGTACGTCCCTGCAGCAGGAATTCACGGCGCTGACCGGTGAATTGACCCGTATTTCCCAAACCACCAACTTCGGTGGCCGTAAGCTTCTGGACGGTTCGTTCGACAACGTAGGCTTCCAGATCGGCGCCAATGCCAATGAAACCATTTCGTTTGGTATGACTGATATCAGTGCTACCGGCCTGAAAGGTTCCTACGGCGAAGCCAAAGCTGCCGGTGTTGCGACTGACCTGTCGGCCAAAGTGACCGGTGGTGAAGGTAGCTTCGCCAGTGGCTTCGCTACCTCCACCGCGTACACCACCACTACTGCTGCTCGTGTTCTGACGGTCAATGGTACCGCGATCAACATTGGTAGTGGTGTTGACCGTGCTGCTGCTATTGGCCTGATCAATGGTCAGACCGGTACTACCGGTGTCAAGGCTGAAGCCGATGGCGCTGGCAACATCAAAATGACCTCCACCGCAGCGTTTGCGGTTCAGGGTGACAACGCAGAAGTAGCGCCAACCACGGCTACTAACGCAACAGCGTTCTCTGGTCTGTCTCAAGCTGCTGAAATCAATATCAACGGCACCACTGTGACCATCGCTGCCGGTCAGACGCTGACCCAGGCAGTTGCCACTATCAATACTCCGGCCACCGTAACGGCTACTGGCGTAACTGCTTCGCAGCAGGATGGTCGTCTGGTTCTGACTTCTGCCGATGGCAAGGCTATTAAGCTTGATAACGGTGCTGGTGCTGCCAACGGCCCAGGTGCTCTGGCTCGCTTGGGGCTGCAGTCGGGCACCACTCAGGCCAAACTGACCGCCGATACTTCAGTCGTCCTCAATGGCGTGGAAGTTAAGTTCAAGAAGGGTGACACCGCAGACGCGATCGTTTCTTCGATCAACAGCGCAAGCACCGGTGTGACGGCTAGCAAGAATGCTGACAACACCTTGGCACTGTTCTCCAACAAAACCTTTAGCGTGGCCAACGGCAGTGCTGGTACCGGCCTGGCTCAACTGGGCTTGACGGCGGGTACTTCGACGGCGATCACCGTGGAAACCACCGTTTCCAACCTGAGCATCCAGGATGCCGCTTCGTCGCAGCGATCGGTTCAGGCGCTCAACGATGCTATCCAGCAGATCGACAGCCAGCGTTCCCAGTTGGGTGCAGTGCAAAACCGTTTCACCAGCACCGTTGCCAACCTGCAAAGCATTTCGGAAAACTCCACTGCTGCCCGTAGCCGTGTGCAGGACGCCGACTTTGCTTCGGAGACTGCCGAGCTGACCAAGCAGCAAACCCTGCAACAGGCTTCTACTGCCATTTTGTCGCAGGCTAACCAACTGCCATCGTCGGTACTGAAACTGCTTCAGTAATCGCTTAAGGCTGGTTAAAGACGGAAGGGCGCCTAGTGCGCCCTTCCGTTTTTTTTTGCTTGATTCCCGTGGCACCTGCAGGCGATATGAATATTCCTACAAATAAATCAGAAAGATCTCAAGAAGCCAGCATGGCTGACGATAACCACTATGAAGGTTTTCAAACCATGCCAGGCGGTTGCCCGGCCGGAAGCCGCAACACCCCATTTACGAGGATTTCGTCATGGCTTTATCCGTAAACACCAACATCACGTCCTTGGGCGTTCAGAAGAACCTGAACAAGGCTTCCGACGCACTGAGCACCTCGATGAGCCGCTTGTCTTCCGGCCTGAAAATCAACAGCGCCAAAGACGATGCTGCCGGCATGCAGATCGCTAACCGTCTGACCAGCCAGGTCAAAGGCCTGACTGTCGCTGTGGCTAACGCCAACAACGGCGTGTCGATTGCCCAGACTGCTGAAGGCGCGATGCAAGAATCGACCAACATTCTGCAGCGTATGCGTGAACTGGCCCTGCAATCGGCGAACGGTTCGAACAGCGATGACGACCGTACGTCCCTGCAGCAGGAATTCACGGCGCTGACCGGTGAATTGACCCGTATTTCCCAGACTACCAACTTCGGTGGCCGTAAACTTCTGGACGGTTCGTTCGACAACGTAGGCTTCCAGATCGGCGCCAACGCCAACGAAACCATTTCGTTTGGTATGACTGATATCAGTGCTACCGGCCTGAAAGGTTCCTACGGCGAAGCCAAGGCTGCTGGTGCGGCGACTGACCTCGCTGCGACTGCGGTAGGCGGCGAAGCCGAGATCGGCCAGTTCTCTACCGTCAACGCTTTCACTCCGACCGACGGCACCTTGACGCTCAACGGCACTTCGATTGCGCTGCTGGCTGCCGATACCCTTGCGCAGTCGATTACTAAAATCAACGACCAAAGTGCTGTTACTGGCGTCAAGGCCCAAGCTGTTGGCGCGACGCTACAGTTGACCTCGGCTTCTAGCTTCACTGCAGCCGGTTCTGCTGCGGGCATTCTTCCCGCGGCGGCAGTTGTTGCCAAAACCACGACCACCAACAGCGCCGCGCAAATCAGCATCAATGGCACTGAAATCACCATTGCAGCGGGTCGTACACTGGCTCAGGTTGCTGCCGACATTAATGGCACTGCAGGTGCAAACACCACTCTGACCGGTGTTACCGCGACAGCTGCCGACGGTCGTCTGACCCTGACTTCGGCTGACGGTAAAGCTATTAAGCTGGATAACGGTTCTAATACCACCGACGGTCCAGGGGCTCTGGCCAAGCTGGGTCTGCAAGCAGGTACGTCCCAGGCCAAGCTGACTACCGACACTTCGGTGGTCCTGAACGGCGTAGAAGTGAAGTTCAAGAAGGGTGACACCGCTGACGCGATCGTTTCCTCGATCAACAGTGCAAGTACCGGCGTTACGGCCAGCAAAAATGCTGACAACACCCTGGCGCTGTTCTCCAACAAGACCTTCACCGTTGCCAATGGCAGCGCTGGCACTGGTCTGGCTCAACTGGGTCTGACAGCTGCCACGTCGACGGCAGTTACCGTGGAAACCACCGTTTCCAACCTGAGCATCCAGGATGCAGCTTCGTCGCAGCGATCGGTTCAGGCGCTGAACGATGCGATCCAGCAGATCGACAGCCAGCGTTCCCAGTTGGGTGCAGTGCAAAACCGTTTCACCAGCACCGTTGCCAACCTGCAAAGCATTTCGGAAAACTCCACTGCTGCCCGTAGCCGTGTGCAGGACGCCGACTTTGCTTCGGAGACTGCCGAGCTGACCAAGCAGCAAACCCTGCAACAGGCTTCTACTGCCATTTTGTCGCAGGCTAACCAACTGCCATCGTCGGTACTGAAACTGCTTCAGTAATCGCTTAAGGCTGGTTAAAGACGGAAGGGCGCCTAGTGCGCCCTTCCGTTTTTTTTTGCTTGATTCCCGTGGCACCTGCAGGCGATATGAATATTCCTACAAATAAATCAGAAAGATCTCAAGAAGCCAGCATGGCTGACGATAACCACTATGAAGGTTTTCAAACCATGCCAGGCGGTTGCCCGGCCGGAAGCCGCAACACCCCATTTACGAGGATTTCGTCATGGCTTTATCCGTAAACACCAACATCACGTCCTTGGGCGTTCAGAAGAACCTGAACAAGGCTTCCGACGCACTGAGCACCTCGATGAGCCGCTTGTCTTCCGGCCTGAAAATCAACAGCGCCAAAGACGATGCTGCCGGCATGCAGATCGCTAACCGTCTGACCAGCCAGGTCAAAGGCCTGACTGTCGCTGTGGCTAACGCCAACAACGGCGTGTCGATTGCCCAGACTGCTGAAGGCGCGATGCAAGAATCGACCAACATTCTGCAGCGTATGCGTGAACTGGCCCTGCAATCGGCGAACGGTTCGAACAGCGATGACGACCGTACGTCCCTGCAGCAGGAATTCACAGCGCTGACCGGTGAATTGACCCGTATTTCCCAGACTACCAACTTCGGTGGCCGTAAGCTTCTGGATGGTTCGTTCGACAACGTAGGCTTCCAGATCGGCGCCAACGCCAATGAAACCATTTCGTTTGGTATGACTGATATCAGTGCTACCGGCCTGAAAGGTTCCTACGGCGAAGCCAAGGCTGCTGGTGCGGCGACTGATCTGTCTGCCAAAGTGACGGGGGCCGAAGGCCAGTTTGCGGGCTTTGGTACCACCAACGCGTTCACTACCACTACAGCCGCTCGCGTTTTGACTGTCAACGGTACTGACATTGCAATGGGCACGGGCACTACCCTGGCTCAGGCGGTTGATCTGGTTAACCAGCAGTCGAGCAAAACCGGCGTGACCGCAGTAGTTGATACTGGTCAGTTGAAAATGACTTCAGCAACCGCCTTTAGTGTCCAAGGCAGCACTACCGAAGTCGGCCCGGCGGTGGCTACCCCTGCTGCTGCGTTCACTGGCCTGGTCAGTGGCGCTGAAATCAATATCAATGGCACTGCAGTGACTATCGCTGCTGGCCAGACCCTGACCCAGGCAATCGGTACAATTAATGCCACTGCTACCGTAGCCGCTACTGGTGTGACTGCTTCCCAGCAGGACGGCCGTTTGGTTCTGACTTCTGCTGACGGTAAAGCTATCAAGCTGGATAACGGTACTAACGCTACTACCGGTCCGGGCGCGCTGTCCAAGTTGGGTCTGCAATCGGGTACTACCCAAGCCAAGCTGACCGCCGACACTTCGGTGGTCCTGAACGGCGTAGAAGTGAAGTTCAAGAAGGGTGACACCGCTGACGCGATCGTTTCCTCGATCAACAGTGCAAGTACCGGCGTTACGGCCAGCAAAAATGCTGACAACACCCTGGCGCTGTTCTCCAACAAGACCTTCACCGTTGCCAATGGCAGCGCTGGCACTGGTCTGGCTCAACTGGGTCTGACAGCTGCCACGTCGACGGCAGTTACCGTGGAAACCACTGTTTCCAACCTGAGCATCCAGGATGCCGCTTCGTCGCAGCGTTCGGTTCAGGCGCTGAACGATGCGATCCAGCAGATCGACAGCCAGCGCTCCCAGTTGGGTGCAGTGCAAAACCGTTTCACCAGCACCGTTGCCAACCTGCAAAGCATTTCGGAAAACTCCACTGCTGCCCGTAGCCGTGTGCAGGACGCCGACTTTGCTTCGGAGACTGCCGAGCTGACCAAGCAGCAAACCCTGCAACAGGCTTCTACTGCCATTTTGTCGCAGGCTAACCAACTGCCATCGTCGGTACTGAAACTGCTTCAGTAATCGCTTAAGGCTGGTTAAAGACGGAAGGGCGCCTAGTGCGCCCTTTTTTTGTCTGGATTCAAGCTGATAACACTCTTCTAGATCAAGATTCAGTGCTATTTGCAAGTGGAAAAGGGTCGGACTGCAAAAAAAACCTAAAGAAGCCGGCGATGTCGACGATAACTCTTGTGTAAGGTTTTCACTATCAAGCCAGGCGGTTGCCCGGTCGGAAGCCGCTAATACCATTTACGAGGACTTTGTCATGGCTTTATCTGTCAATACCAACATCACTTCTCTGGGCGTTCAGAAGAATCTGAACAAGGCTTCCGACGCGTTGAGCACCTCGATGAGCCGCCTATCTTCGGGCCTGAAAATCAACAGCGCCAAAGACGATGCTGCCGGCATGCAGATCGCTAACCGTCTGACCAGTCAGGTCAAAGGCCTGACTGTCGCTGTGGCTAACGCCAACAACGGCGTGTCGATTGCCCAGACTGCTGAAGGCGCGATGCAAGAATCGACCAACATTCTGCAGCGTATGCGTGAACTGGCCCTGCAATCGGCGAACGGTTCGAACAGCGATGACGACCGTACGTCCCTGCAGCAGGAATTCACGGCGCTGACCGGTGAATTGACCCGTATTTCCCAGACTACCAACTTCGGTGGCCGTAAACTTCTGGACGGTTCGTTCGACAACGTAGGCTTCCAGATCGGCGCCAATGCCAATGAAACCATCTCGTTCGGTATGACTGATATCAGTGCTACAGGCCTGAAAGGTTCCTTCGGCGAAGCCAAGGCCGCAGGTGCTGCGACTGACCTGGCGGCTTCGGTAGTTGGAAGCTCATCGCTGCCGTTTGCGGCGCAAGGTGCTGCGGCATATACCACGGCAACAGCCAACAACACTCTGAAACTCAATGACACCACTATTGATCTGGCGACGGGCACCACTGCCGGTCAGGCCGTAGCGCTGATCAATGAAAAAACGTCCTCCACTGGCGTCACCGCCTCGCTGAGTGCGGCGAATGAGTTGGTGCTTCAGTCTGATAGTGCCTTCACTGCCACAAGTAACAGTGCAGAAGCGGGCTTTGGAACTGCGACCGCAGCTGCGCGCACGCTGGTTGGTGATACCGACATCAGCGTCAATGGTACGCTGGTCAATCTCACGAATGGCATGGACCTGGCTGCTGTCGCTGGTGCCATTGAAGCTGAAAAAGCCACTACTGGTGTAGGTGCTAGCGTTGCAAACGGTCGTCTGTTGTTGACCTCTGAAGATGGCAAGGCTATCAAGCTGGATAACGGTGGCACTGCCAACGGCCCGGGTGCTTTGGCCAAAATTGGTCTGCAAGCAGGTACGTCCCAAGCTAAGCTGACCGCCGACACTTCGGTGGTCCTGAACGGCGTAGAAGTGAAGTTCAAGAAGGGTGACACCGCTGACGCGATCGTTTCCTCGATCAACAGTGCAAGTACCGGCGTTACGGCCAGCAAAAATGCTGACAACACCCTGGCGCTGTTCTCCAACAAGACCTTCACCGTTGCCAATGGCAGCGCTGGCACTGGTCTGGCTCAACTGGGTCTGACAGCTGCCACGTCGACGGCAGTTACCGTGGAAACCACTGTTTCCAACCTGAGCATCCAGGATGCCGCTTCGTCGCAGCGTTCGGTTCAGGCGCTGAACGATGCGATCCAGCAGATCGACAGCCAGCGCTCCCAGTTGGGTGCAGTGCAAAACCGTTTCACCAGCACCGTTGCCAACCTGCAAAGCATTTCGGAAAACTCCACTGCTGCCCGTAGCCGTGTGCAGGACGCCGACTTTGCTTCGGAGACTGCCGAGCTGACCAAGCAGCAAACCCTGCAACAGGCTTCTACTGCCATTTTGTCGCAGGCTAACCAACTGCCATCGTCGGTACTGAAACTGCTTCAGTAATCGCTTAAGGCTGGTTAAAGACGGAAGGGCGCCTAGTGCGCCCTTCCGTCTTTTCTGGCTCCGTTTGCGGGCGAGATCGATCTGATTGAAAACACGGCCTACAGTCGTGTTTAGGAAAATAATCCGCAAAAATTCTCAAGCTACACGTTTTTGGGTCGATATACCTTACGAGGCTTTATAAATCACCTCAGGCAGTTGCTAGGTCGACAGTACAATTTTTAAAAACGGTCTGCCCTGAAGTCAAAGCTTGAGTAGGGCGGTACGGCAATTGGCTGGGGCACACTGTGGCGTAGCCTTCTATTTTTTCACTTGAATAATTAGGTGGCACAGATGGATATGAGCGTGAAGCTGAACTTATCCTACACGACGGCTGCAGCGGCCCAAGTCGTGAAGACGCCCGAGATCGTCAATCAGCCCAAAGTCGAGGTGACCGCCCAGGCCGCCCGCGAGCCCAAGCGGGACGATTTGGAGAAAGCGGTGACAGATATTCGAGAGTTCGTACAGGCAGCGCGGCGTGAGCTGGATTTTTCCATCGATGACTCTACAGGGAAGGTGGTGGTCAAAGTTATTGCTACCGATAGTGGAGAGGTAATTCGACAAATTCCCTCGGAAACCGCATTGAAACTGGCACAGAGTTTGACCGATGCCAGCAGCCTGCTGTTTGATATGAAAGCCTGAATTGGCATGAAAATTGTTTGTGTCTGCGCTTGAAGGGGCTTTTGTCAAGAAAGCTGCAGCCACCGGTTAAGGAGCAAAAAGATGGCGAGTTCAACGATCAGTGGCGTGGGATCTGGCGTCGATACACAGGCAATCGTCAAGGCTTTGGTGGAGGCAGAAAAGGCACCAAAGCAAGCGCAGATTACCGCCCAGCAAAAGACCACGACTACGCAGTTGTCCGCTGTCGGCAGTGTTAAGTCTGCGATGGAAGCTTATCGTGCGGCCATCGCCAAGCTGAATACGGCCTCCTCATTCACGGGCCTGGCCGCCACGTCCTCTGAAGAGAAATTCGCCAAGGTGACCTTGGGTGACTCCGCCTCCAGTGGCAGCTATGCGCTGCATGTAGAGAAACTCGCTACTGCATCCAAAACCCAATCGGCAGTGTTTGCTGATGGTGCTTCGACGGTCGTTAACTCCGGTTCGGAGGCTCAGATACTTACGATTTCCCAATCTGATACCGACCATAGGGTATCGATCCCGGCGGGTGCCACGCTGCAACAGACGCGTGATCTGATCAATACCCAGCTACAGTCTAAAGGCCTTAGTGCAAATATTCTGACTGACGCCAATGGTTCGCGCTTGGTGATGACTTCGCAGACCACTGGCAAGGGCAGCGATATTACCGTTGCTTCCGGTACGCTTGGCCTGGGCACTTTTACGAGAGTGGGTGAGCTTGCACAAAATGCTGAGTACACCATTGATGGTATTGCAATGGAGTCCACCAGTAACAAGGTTACGTCGGCGATCAGTGGTGTGAATCTGGAGTTGATCGCAAAGGGTGACAGTTCCATCAAGGTGGCGAGCAATACCGATACCCTCAAGACCTCGGTGCAGTCGTTTGTTACGGCCTACAATGCTTTAATTGGCTCGATCAACAGCCAGACCAAGGTAACTGCCACTGGAGAAACTGCGACTACTACGGCGGGTGCTCTGACTGGTGACGCGACTATGCGTCAGTTGGTTTCTACCTTGCGTGGTGAGCTGCTTAACGGCTCGGGTTCGGGCGCCCTGGCCAGCCTATCGCAGATTGGCCTAAACACTGACCAGAAGACTGGCCTGCTGTCCCTTGACAATAAAAAGTGGGACAAGGCGGTAGCTACTGGTGGGGCGGATGTCGCGGGTTTGTTCACCGGCGATAAGGGTTTGATCACCCGCATGACTAAAGCTACTGACAGCTATGTGGGTACTACTGGAGTTCTGGCGTCGCGAACCAGTAGCCTGGACGCTAAACTGACGGATCTGGACACCGAGCAGAAAGCCCTTGACCGTCGAATCGAGAGTCTGCAGTTGTCCCTAAGCGCAAAGTACAATGCCATGGACTCCTTGGTGGCTAAGCTCCGGGCCAGCAGTAGCAGTATCATGACTACGCTCAACTCATTGAATAATCCCAAGACGACCTGATTAGCGCTTGGCTCTTTGGGTTTGGATCAATTGCGTTTTTGATCCGGGCCTATGCGCTAGCGTTTTAAAGTTTTTTGTCGCGTGGTCGACATAATAGTTAGAACAGTTTTTCAGCTATTTCCGGTAGGGAGTTAGAGATATGAACCCCATGAGAGCCCTTCGTCAGTATCAGAAGGTCAATTCCCACGCGCAGATTTCCGAAGCCAGTCCGCACCGTCTTGTGCAGATGCTGATGGAGGGTGGGTTGGATCGTTTGGCGCAGGCAAAAGGCGCTATGAGCCGTGGCGATGTGGCACAGAAAGGGTTGATGCTCGGCAAGGCGATTGAAATCATTTCGGGGTTGCGCGAAGGTCTGGATCCGGAAAAGGTTGAAGATCCGACGTCGATCAAGCGTCTGGATGAGCTTTATGCCTACATGACATCTCGTTTGGTTGAGGCCAACAGTGGCAACGACGCTCAGATGATTGATGAGGTTGCAGGCCTGCTGATCACTGTTAAAAGCGGTTGGGATGCCATTGCTGCCGAGGCAGCCAATTAAGGCCGCCGGCCTTGAGGAACACAGCATGAGCCACGCACTGCAACGCATTGACGAAACCCGCGACGCCTTGATCGGTGCGCTGGCAGAACGCAATTGGGATGCTATCGGCGAGTTGGACATGGGTTGCCGCGCCTGTATCGACGAAGTGCTCAGTGAAGCGCCGGTGGACGAGGGTGCGCTGCGCGAGAAGCTGGAGAGCCTGTTGGTGGTCTACCAACAGCTGCTGGAGGTGACGACCGGCGAGCGCCAGGCGATATTTGAAGAGATGTCGCAGATCAACCAAGCGAAAAATGCGTCAAAGGTTTACCATCTGTTCGGCTGATCTGGCTCAGTTAATCCGAACATAGCGCGTCATAAATTTGACTGCTCGCATAATTTTGACTTAACTAGTGCTATTTTCAGACGTCAGGTAACCGTAGCGCAGAAAACGCCTACAGCTATCTAGATTGCCCCGATTCGAGGGCATTAGAGTTTTACTAGGGAAGTTGCTATTGCATGTGGCGTGAAACGAAAATTCTGCTGATTGATGACGATAGCGTCCGTCGCCGCGATTTGGCGGTGATTTTGAATTTTCTTGGTGAAGAAAATTTACCCTGCGGCAGCCACGATTGGCAGCAGGCCGTCAGCTCTTTGTCATCGAGCCGTGAAGTCATCTGTGTGCTGATCGGGACGGTAAACGCTCCTGGCGCAGTTCTTGGCCTGTTAAAGACACTCTCATCCTGGGATGAGTTCCTTCCCGTGTTGCTGATGGGCGATATTTCTTCCGTGGATTTGCCGGAAGACCAGCGCCGCCGTGTGCTTTCTACCCTGGAAATGCCCCCCAGCTACAGCAAATTGCTCGACTCCCTGCACCGTGCCCAGGTCTATCGCGAGATGTACGACCAGGCCCGCGAGCGCGGTCGTCACCGCGAACCCAACCTGTTCCGCAGCCTGGTCGGCACCAGCCGTGCGATCCAGCACGTGCGCCAGATGATGCAGCAAGTGGCCGATACCGACGCCAGCGTGCTGATCCTCGGCGAGTCCGGCACCGGCAAGGAAGTGGTCGCGCGCAACCTGCATTACCATTCCAAGCGCCGCGACGGACCTTTCGTGCCGGTCAACTGTGGGGCGATCCCGGCAGAGCTGCTCGAAAGCGAACTGTTCGGCCACGAGAAGGGCGCCTTTACCGGGGCGATCACCAGCCGTGCCGGGCGTTTTGAGCTGGCCAACGGCGGCACCCTGTTCCTCGACGAAATCGGCGATATGCCGTTGCCGATGCAGGTCAAGCTGCTGCGCGTGTTGCAGGAACGCACCTTCGAACGCGTGGGCAGCAACAAGACCCAGAGCGTCGACGTGCGCATCATCGCCGCCACCCACAAGAACCTCGAAAGCATGATCGAGGTCGGCAGCTTCCGCGAAGACCTGTACTACCGCCTCAACGTATTCCCCATCGAGATGGCTCCGCTGCGCGAGCGTGTGGAAGATATCCCGTTGCTGATGAACGAGCTGATCTCGCGCATGGAGCACGAAAAGCGCGGCTCGATCCGTTTCAACTCCGCCGCAATCATGTCCCTGTGCCGCCACGGCTGGCCGGGCAACGTGCGCGAGTTGGCCAACCTGGTGGAACGCATGGCGATCATGCATCCGTACGGGGTGATCGGCGTGGTCGAGTTGCCGAAGAAATTCCGCTACGTCGACGATGAAGACGAGCAATTGGTGGACAGCCTGCGCAGTGATCTCGAAGAACGCGTAGCCATCAACGGCCACACCCCGGACTTCGGTGCCAATGCCATGTTGCCCCCCGAAGGCCTGGACCTTAAGGACTACCTCGGCAGCCTCGAACAAGGGCTGATCCAACAAGCCCTGGACGACGCCAATGGCATCGTCGCCCGTGCCGCCGAGCGCCTGCGCATCCGCCGCACCACGTTGGTGGAGAAGATGCGCAAGTACGGCATGAGCCGGCGTGAAGGTGATGAACAGGCGGATGATTGACGCCTGTTTTTTAACCTGCTGAAAAATAAGGATATTTTTTTCGGCACGGGTATTGCTATAGCACTCGCAACGTTCCGTTTAACTGACGGTCAGCCAAGCGAGAGAGCACGATGCCCCACGCCGCCCACCTTTCTTCAGTCCCTGACACCCAGGGACTTGTCCCGTCCGTAGAGCAGATCAGCCGGCAAGGGCTTGAGCAGGCGTTTTCGCTGTTCAGCCAGATGTCCAGCCAGTTGACAGACTCCTACAGCCTGCTGGAAGCCCGGGTTTCGGAGCTTAAGGGCGAGTTGGCGGTGGTCAGTGCCCAGCGCATGCAAGAGCTGGCCGAGAAAGAGCGCCTGGCCAACCGTCTGCAAAACCTCCTCGACCTGTTGCCCGGTGGCGTGATCGTGATCGACGACCAGGGCCGCGTGCGCGAAGCCAACCCTGCGGCCTGTGACCTGCTGGGCCTGCCGCTGGAAGGCGAGCTGTGGCGCCATGTCATCACCCGCTGCTTTGCCCCCCGTGAAGACGACGGCCACGAAATTTCCCTCAAGGACGGGCGCCGCCTGTCCATCGCCACCCGTTCCCTGGACGCCGAGCCTGGTCAATTGGTGCTGCTCAACGACCTGACAGAAACCCGTCACCTGCAAGACCAGCTGGCGCGCCATGAGCGCTTGTCGTCCCTGGGGAGGATGGTGGCTTCGCTGGCGCATCAGATCCGCACGCCGTTGTCCGCTGCGTTGATCTACGCCAGCCATTTGACTGATGAGCAATTGCCGACCGCCACCCACCAGCGTTTTGCCGGGCGGCTCAAGGAGCGCCTGCATGAGCTGGAGCACCAAGTGCGCGACATGCTGGTATTCGCCCGTGGCGAATTGCCGCTGACCGACCGGGTCACGCCCGCCGCCTTGATGCAGTCGCTGCAGGCCGCCGCCGCCACCCATGTACAGGAAGCCTCGGTGCGTTGGCAGTGCGACAGCCATTGGGGCGAGCTGCTGTGCAATCGCGACACCCTGGTGGGCGCGCTGCTCAACCTGATCGAAAACGCCAGCCAGGCCAGCGGCCCGGGCGCGCGACTCAAAGTGCACCTGTACAGCCGCGAGCAAACCCTGCGCCTGTGCATCAGCGACAGCGGCAGTGGGATTGATCCAGCCGTGTTGCAGCGCCTGGGTGAACCCTTCTTTACCACCAAGACCAACGGCACCGGCCTGGGGCTGACCGTGGTCAAGGCGGTGGCCCGTGCCCATCAGGGAGAATTGCAGTTGCGTTCCCGTGTGGGGCGCGGCACTTGTGCATTGATAACGCTGCCGCTGTTTTCGGGCACGGCAAGCGCGGAGTAAACAACACGCTTATGCCCTGTGGCGAGGGGGTTTATCCCCCGTTGGGCTGCATAGCAGCCCCAATAAGATCGATGACTTTTTCTGATAGACCGAGTGAGCGGTTTTAGGGCCGCTACGCAGCCCAACGGGGGATAAACCCCCTCGCCACGGGGCAAAAATGCAGCTGCCTTTTCAAAAACCTTGAAAAGGATGGGAGTAAGGATAAATGGCTATCAAGGTTTTACTGGTTGAAGACGATCGCGCCCTGCGTGAAGCACTGGCTGACACGCTGTTGTTGGCGGGCCATGACTATCGGGCGGTCGGTTCGGCCGAGGAAGCCTTGGAGGCGGTGGAGCAAGAGTCCTTCAGCCTGGTGGTCAGTGACGTCAACATGCCTGGCATGGACGGCCACCAATTGCTCGGCCTGCTGCGGGCACGCCAGCCGCAACTGCCGGTGCTGTTGATGACCGCCCACGGTGCGGTAGAGCGCGCCGTCGATGCCATGCGCCAGGGCGCGGCAGATTACCTGGTCAAGCCTTTCGAGCCCAAGGCCTTGATCGAGCTGGTGGCACGCCATGCTCTCGGCGTCGTCGGGGCGGCAGACAGTGAGGGACCGATTGCCTGCGAACCGGCCAGTGCGCAACTGCTGGAGCTGGCGGCCAAGGTTGCCCGCAGCGATTCCACGGTACTGATCTCCGGCGAGTCCGGTACCGGCAAGGAAGTGTTGGCGCGCTATATCCACCAGCAATCCCACCGCGCCAGCCAACCGTTTATCGCGATCAACTGTGCTGCGATCCCCGACAACATGCTCGAAGCCACCCTGTTCGGCCATGAGAAAGGCTCCTTTACCGGCGCCATCGCCGCCCAGGCCGGCAAGTTTGAGCAGGCCGATGGCGGCACCATCCTGCTCGACGAAATCTCCGAAATGCCCCTCGGCCTGCAAGCCAAGCTGCTGCGCGTGCTGCAAGAGCGCGAAGTGGAGCGGGTCGGCGCACGCAAGCCGATCCAGTTGGATATCCGCGTGGTCGCCACCACCAACCGTGACCTCGCCGGCGAAGTGGCGGCGGGGCGCTTTCGTGAAGACTTGTTCTACCGGCTCTCGGTCTTCCCGCTGGCCTGGCGCCCGTTGCGTGAGCGCCCGGCCGATATCGTGCCGCTGGCCGAGCGCCTGTTGAACAAACACGTCAATAAAATGAAGCATGCCCAGGCGCGCCTGTCGGCCGAGGCCCAGGCCTGCCTGATCAGTTACCCATGGCCCGGTAACGTGCGTGAACTGGACAACGCGATCCAGCGTGCGCTGATTTTGCAGCAGGGCGGCCTGATCCAGCCCCAGGACTTCTGCCTGGCGGTCGGTGCCGGTACGGCGCCGATGCCGAGCCTGGCCCCGGCGCCTTTGCAAAGCGCGCCGGCCGAGGCCGCAGGTGGCTTGGGCGACGACCTGCGCCGCCGCGAATTCCAGATGATTATCGACACCCTGCGTGCCGAACGTGGCCGCCGCAAAGAGGCTGCCGAGCGCCTGGGCATCAGCCCGCGCACCTTGCGCTACAAGCTGGCGCAAATGCGCGATGCGGGTATGGACGTGGAAGCGTTTCTTTTCGCCAGCTGAGATACACATCAGCTGACAAGGTTTGTCGGCTTTTCTTACGAGTTGCCATGGAGCTGGCACCCTTGTTGCTACCACCCCTACTAACCGCTGCGTAGTGTCAAAAAATTGCGGGTCGTCGGAGAGAGAAGTTCATGAGCCAAGGTGTTGAGTTCAATCGGTTGATGTTGGATATGCGATCCATGCAAATGGACGCCATGTCCCAGCCGAAATCCGTCGTGCAAGCGCCGGAATTGGGCCAAAGCAGCTTCGCCGATATGCTCGGTCAAGCCATCAACAAAGTCAGCGATACCCAGCAGGCGTCCAGCCAACTGTCGACCGCTTTCGAAATCGGCAAGAGTGGCGTCGACCTCACCGACGTGATGATCGCATCCCAGAAAGCCAGCGTTTCCTTCCAGGCCTTGACCCAAGTGCGCAACAAGCTGGTTCAGGCTTATCAAGACATCATGCAGATGCCGGTTTAAGGACGAGATTTAAGTCATGGCAGAAGCAGTCGTGGATAACGTACCCGCCAAGACAGACGGCAAGCCGCCGCTGTTTGGCCTGTCGTTCCTGGAAAACCTCTCCGAAATGACCATGTTGCGTCAGGTGGGCCTGATGGTCGGCCTGGCTGCCAGCGTGGCGATTGGTTTTGCCGTGGTGTTGTGGTCCCAGCAACCCGATTACCGGCCACTCTATGGCAGCCTGGCGGGGATGGATGCCAAGCAGGTCATGGAAACCCTGGCCGCCTCCGATATCGCCTATACCGTGGAGCCCAACTCCGGCGCCTTGCTGGTCAAGGCCGACGACGTCGCCCGTGCCCGCTTGAAGCTGGCCGGCGCCGGCGTGGCACCGACCGACGGCAACATCGGTTTTGAGATTCTCGATAAAGACCAGGGCCTGGGCACCAGCCAGTTCATGGAAGCCACCCGCTACCGTCGCGGCCTGGAAGGCGAACTGGCGCGCACCATCGCCAGCCTGAACAACGTCAAGGGTGCCCGTGTGCACCTGGCGATCCCGAAAAGCTCGGTATTTGTGCGCGACGAGCGCAAGCCCAGCGCTTCGGTATTGGTCGAACTGTTTGCCGGGCGCTCCCTGGAGCCGGGCCAGGTCCTGGCCATCGTCAATTTGGTGGCGACCAGCGTGCCTGAGCTGAGCAAGTCACAGATCACCGTGGTCGACCAGAAGGGCAACCTGCTCTCCGACCAGGCGGAAAACTCCGCGCTGACCATGGCTGGCAAGCAGTTCGACTACAGTCGCCGCATGGAAAGCATGCTCACCCAGCGTGTGCACAACATCCTGCAACCGGTACTGGGCAATGACCGCTACAAGGCTGAAGTGTCCGCCGACGTGGACTTCAGCGCCGTCGAATCGACCTCCGAGCAGTTCAACCCGGACCAGCCGGCCCTGCGCAGCGAGCAATCGACCAGCGAACAACGCACTGCCGCCAATGGTCCTCCGCAAGGCGTACCCGGTGCCCTGAGCAATCAGCCGCCAGCGCCGGCCAGTGCCCCGCAAACCACCGGTGGCGCCGCCGCGACCGCCAGCGCGATCCAGCCCGGCCAGCCGCTGTTGGACGCCAATGGTCAGCAGATCATGGACCCGGCCACCGGCCAGCCGATGCTCGCGCCGTATCCCGCCGACAAGCGTTCGCAATCGACGAAAAACTTCGAACTGGACCGCTCCATCAGCCACACCAAGCAACAGCAAGGGCGCTTGAACCGCCTGTCGGTGTCGGTGGTGGTGGATGACCAGGTCAAGATCAACCCCGCCAACGGCGAAACCACCCGCGCCCCGTGGACCGCCGATGAATTGGCGCGCTTCACCCGCCTGGTGCAGGACGCCGTGGGCTTCGATGCCAGCCGTGGTGACAGCGTCAGCGTGATCAACATGCCGTTCTCCCTGGAGCGCGGTGAGGTGATTGCCGATATTCCGTTCTACTCTCAACCCTGGTTCTGGGACATCGTCAAGCAAGTGCTGGGGGTGTTGTTCATCCTGGTGCTGGTGTTTGGCGTGCTGCGCCCTGTGCTCAACAACATCACCGGCCACGGCAAGAAGCAGCTGGCGCCGTTCGGCGATGTCGAGTTGGGTGGCATGGGCGGCCTGGATGGCGAACTGGCCAACGACCGCGTCAGCCTCGGCGGGCCGCAGAGCATTCTGCTGCCAAGCCCGAGCGAAGGTTACGACGCGCAGTTGAATGCAATCAAAAGTCTGGTGGCAGAAGACCCGGGTCGTGTGGCCCAGGTCGTGAAAGAGTGGATCAACGCAGATGAGTGATAATCGAGCCTCTGTTGCCAAGCTGACCCGGGTCGACAAAGCCGCCGTGCTGTTGCTGTCCCTGGGTGAGACCGACGCGGCCCAAGTGCTGCGCCATATGGGCCCCAAGGAAGTGCAACGGGTCGGCGTCGCCATGGCGCAGATGCGCAATGTGCACCGCGAGCAAGTCGAGCAGGTGATGAGCGAGTTCGTCGAGATCGTCGGCGACCAGACCAGCCTGGGCGTTGGCTCCGACAGCTATATCCGCAAGATGCTCACCTCGGCCCTGGGCGAAGACAAAGCCAACGGCC
Organism: Pseudomonas sp. DTU12.1; assembly: GCF_009873475.1. NCBI lineage: Bacteria > Pseudomonadati > Pseudomonadota > Gammaproteobacteria > Pseudomonadales > Pseudomonadaceae > Pseudomonas > Pseudomonas sp. DTU12.1. Next base: position 1,900,876 of record NZ_CP045254.1, read on the forward strand.
TGATCGACCGCATCCTGCTGGGCGGCAACACCAGCGGCCTCGACAGCCTCAAGTGGATGGAACCGCGAGCGGTGGCGGACGTGATCCGTTACGAGCACCCGCAGATCCAGGCGATTGTCGTGGCCTACCTGGACCCGGACCAGGCCGGCGAAGTGCTCGGCCATTTCGACCACAAGGTGCGCCTGGACATCATCCTGCGCGTCTCATCGTTGAACACCGTGCAGCCGGCGGCCTTGAAAGAACTGAACACGATCCTGGAGAAGCAGTTCTCCGGCAACTCCAACGCCGCACGCACCACCCTGGGCGGTATCAAACGCGCGGCCGACATCATGAACTTCCTCGACAGCTCGGTCGAAGGCCAGCTGATGGACTCGATCCGCGAGATCGACGACACCCTGTCGGTGCAGATCGAAGACCTGATGTTCGTGTTCAACAACCTCTCCGATGTCGACGACCGTGGCATCCAGGCGTTGCTGCGCGAAGTGTCCTCCGATGTACTGGTGCTGGCCCTCAAGGGCTCGGACGAGGGCGTCAAGGAAAAGATCTTCAAGAACATGTCCAAGCGTGCTTCCGAACTGCTGCGCGACGACCTCGAGGCCAAGGGCCCGGTGCGCGTCAGCGACGTGGAAACCGCGCAGAAAGAAATCCTCACCATTGCCCGCCGTATGGCCGAAGCCGGAGAAATCGTTCTCGGCGGGAAGGGCGGCGAAGAAATGATCTAAGGCGCAGCGCATGTCGAACAATGATGAGACGCCCAGCGACTTGATTCGCGCCCGGGACGTCGGCGGGTTCGACGTCTGGTCGCTGCCCAGCTTCGACCCGCATAAGCCCGAACCCGAGCCCGAGCCGGTCGAAGAGACCCCGGTGGAAATGGAAGAAGTGCCCCTGGACGAAGTCCAGCCACTGACCCTCGAAGAGCTCGAAAGCATCCGCCAGGAGGCTTACAACGAAGGCTTCGCCACGGGTGAGAAAGAGGGCTTTCACAGCACCACCCTCAAGGTTCGCCAGGAAGCTGACGCGGCCCTCGCTGTGAAACTGGCCAGCCTCGAACGGCTGATGGGCAACCTGTTCGCGCCGATTGCCGAGCAGGACTCGCAACTGGAAAAAGCCATGGTCGGCCTGGTGGAGCACATCACCCGCCAGGTTATCCAGCGTGAACTGGCGCTGGACTCCAGCCAGATTGAAAGCGTGATGCGCGAAGCCCTCAAGCTGTTGCCCCTGGGCGTCGGCAATGTGCGGCTGTACATCAACCCGCAGGATTTCGAGCAGGTCAAAGCCCTGCGCGAGCGCCATGAGGAAACCTGGCGCATTGTCGAGGATGCCGCGTTGCAGCCCGGTGGTTGCCGGGTCGAGACCGAGCACAGCCGGATCGACGCCACGGTCGAGACGCGTATCACGCAGATCATGGCCAAGCTGTTCGACCAGTTGCACGAACAGGCGCTGCACCCGGCGGCACCGGACCTGAGCACGGACCTGGACGCACCTGATGCGCCTTGATCGCACCAGCTTCGCCAAGCGCCTGGGTGGTTATATCGAAGCCACCGAGTTGCCCGGCCAGCCGATCCTGGAAGGCCGCCTGCTGCGCATGGTCGGCCTGACCCTCGAAGCCGAAGGCCTGCGCGCGGCCATGGGCAGCCGCTGCCTAGTGATCAACGATGACAGCTACCACCCGGTGCAGGTGGAGGCGGAAGTCATGGGCTTTTCCGGCAGCAAGATTTTCCTGATGCCGGTCGGCAGCCTCGCCGGTATTGCGCCAGGCGCACGCGTGGTGCCGTTGGCGGATACCGGGCGCCTGCCGATGGGCATGAGCATGCTCGGCCGCGTACTCGACGGCGCCGGTCGTGCGCTGGACGGCAAGGGCGGGATGAAGGCCGAAGACTGGGTGCCGATGGACGGCCCGACCATCAACCCGCTCAAGCGCAACCCCATCAGCCAGCCGCTGGACGTGGGTATTCGTTGCATCAACGGTTTATTGACGGTCGGTCGCGGCCAGCGCCTGGGCCTGTTTGCCGGTACCGGCGTGGGCAAGAGTGTGCTGCTGGGCATGATGACGCGCTTTACCGAGGCCGACATCATCGTGGTCGGCCTGATCGGTGAGCGGGGCCGTGAGGTCAAGGAATTCATCGAGCACATCCTCGGTGAAGAAGGCCTCAAGCGGTCCGTGGTGGTGGCGTCGCCGGCGGACGATGCGCCATTGATGCGCCTGCGTGCCGCCATGTATTGCACGCGGATTGCCGAATATTTTCGCGACAAGGGCAAGAATGTCCTGTTGCTGATGGACTCCCTCACGCGTTTCGCCCAGGCCCAGCGGGAAATCGCCTTGGCCATTGGCGAGCCGCCTGCCACCAAAGGCTATCCGCCGTCGGTCTTCGCCAAGCTGCCCAAGCTGGTGGAACGTGCCGGTAATGCCGAGGCCGGTGGCGGCTCGATCACCGCGTTCTACACCGTGTTGTCCGAAGGCGATGACCAGCAGGACCCGATTGCCGACTCGGCGCGGGGCGTGCTCGATGGGCACATCGTGCTGTCCCGGCGCCTGGCCGAGGAAGGGCACTACCCAGCCATCGATATCGAAGCGTCCATCAGCCGGGTCATGCCCTCGGTGGTCAGCGCCGAGCATATGACCCGCGCCCAGCAGTTCAAACAGTTGTGGTCGCGCTACCAGCAGAGCCGCGACCTGATCAGCGTCGGCGCCTATGTGGCCGGTGGCGATCGCGAGACCGATCTGGCGATTGCCCTGCAACCGCAACTGGTGACCTACCTGCGCCAGGGCCTGAACGACAACATCAGCATGGCCGAAAGCGAAGCGCACCTGGCGTCGGTGTTCGCACCTGCGCCTGGCGGCTAACCCCGCATGGCCAGCAGTCGCGCCGCGCGTCTTGCGCCGGTGGTGGAGATGGCTGAAAGCGCCGAACGCACCGCCGCCCAGCGCCTGGGGCATTTCCAGGGCCAGGTGCGCCTGGCCGAGAGCAAACTGGGCGACCTGGAACGCTTTCGGGGCGAGTACCAGCAGCAGTGGATCGATCGCGGCAGCAAGGGCGTTTCCGGGCAGTGGCTGATGAATTACCAGCACTTTCTCAACCAGCTGGAAAGCGCCGTCGGCCAGCAGCGCCAGAGCCTGGCCTGGCACCAGAACAACCTCGACAAGGCCCGCGAAGGCTGGCAACAGGCCTACGCCCGGGTCGAAGGCCTGCGCAAGCTGGTGCAGCGCTACATCGACGAAGCCCGCGCCCTGGAAGACAAGCGCGAGCAGAAGCTGTTGGATGAACTGTCCCAGCGCTTGCCACGCCAGGATCAGTACTAGCCGCACGCTTGTTGTGGCGAGGGGGCTTGTCCCCCGCTGGGCTGCGCAGCAGCCCCAAGACCTGCCGGCCCGGTCTATCTGAAAAACTCAGCGGTCTTATTGGGGCCGCTACGCAGCCCAGCGGGGGACAAGCCCCCTCGCCACGACAGCACCTTGCCCACAACAAACACCACATTTGCTGCTGCTTGTTGCCCACTCTGTGATCACCTGCTACACCTTGTTGCACATACCCACGACAAGGAAGCAGTCGTATGTCAGTCGAGTCAGAAGTGTCCCTGGATGGGAAGCAGTTGACGATCGCAATCAAGGGCCGATTCGATTTCGGTAGTCACCAGCCCTTTCGTGATTCCTATGAGCGGTTCTACAAGGTTCCCGATGTCTACGTGGTGGACTTGAAAGAGGCCACCTATCTCGACAGCTCGGCCTTGGGCATGTTGCTGCTGTTGCGTGATCATGCCGGGGGCGATAACGCGGATGTGCGTGTGATCAACAGCAACTCCGACGTGCGCAAGATCCTCGCCATCTCCAACTTCGAAAAGCTGTTCGATATCACTTGAGCACTCAAGTGCCTGAAACCCTGACCGTGCTGATCGCCGAAGACAGCGCCACTGATCTGCTATTGCTCTCGACCATCGTGCGCCGCCAGGGCCATCACGTGCTGACCGCCAGCAATGGCGCCGAAGCGGTGCAGGTGTTTGCCCGCGACCGCCCGCAGTTGGTGTTGATGGATGCCCTGATGCCGGTGATGGACGGCTTCGAGGCGGCCCGGCAGATCAAGCAGCTGGCTGGCGAGGCGCTGGTGCCCATCATCTTCCTCACCTCCCTGCGTGAGAGTGAAGCCCTGGCGCGCTGCCTGGATGCCGGCGGCGACGACTTTCTGGCCAAGCCCTACAACCAGGTCATCCTGGCGGCGAAGATCAACGCCATGGACCGCCTGCGCCGGTTGCAGGCCACGGTCCTCGAGCAGCGCGACCTGATCGCCCGCCACCATGACTACCTGCTGCACGAGCAACGGGTGGCCAAGGCGGTGTTCGACAAGGTTGCCCACTCCGGCTGCATCAACGCGGCCCCGAATATTCGCTACCTGCAATCACCCTATGCGCTGTTCAACGGCGACCTGCTGCTGGCGGCCTACACGCCATCGGGGGACATGCACGTGCTGCTGGGTGATTTCACCGGCCATGGGCTGCCGGCGGCCGTCGGCGCGATGCCCCTGGCCGAGGTGTTCTACGGCATGACCGCCAAAGGCTATGGCCTGGCGCAGACCCTGCGGGAGATGAACGCCAAGCTCAAGCGCATCCTGCCGGTGGACATGTTCTGCTGCGCCACGCTGTTGTGCCTCAGCGTGCAGCGGCGGGTAGTAGAGGTATGGAACGGCGGGATGCCCGATGGCTATGTGCATGAAGTGGCCACCGGCAGGCGCACGCCGTTGGTGTCCCGGCATTTGCCGCTGGGCGTGTTGGCGCCCGAGGTCTTTGACGATGGCACTGAAGTCTGGCCGATGGCCCTGGGGGATCGGGTGTTCCTGCTGTCCGATGGGGTGATTGATACGGCGGATGCCAGCGAACAATTGTTTGGGGTGGAGCGTTTGCTTGAGGTGTTCGCCGCCAACCGCGAGCCTGAGCGCCTGTTTGAGGAAATCGAACAAGCCCTTGCCGGGTTTCGTGGCCAGGTACGCGATGATGTGAGCCTGGTGGAAATCAGCCTGTTGCCCGGCCAGGTTTTGCATTCTTCGACCATGCAATACACCGACAGTGGGCAGTCGTGCCCGCTGGACTGGTCAGTGAGTTTTGAATTTCGCGCCGAAACCCTAAAACGTTACAACCCGTTGCCGTACTTGCTGCAACTGCTCCTGGAAATCCACGGCCTGCGCGGCCAGAGTGGCGCGCTGTACAGCGTAATGGCCGAGTTGTATTCCAATGCGCTGGAGCATGGCGTGCTGGGCCTGGACTCCCAGCTCAAGCGCGATGTGCAGGGCTTTGCCCGCTACTATCGCCTGCGCAGCGAGCGGCTCGACCAGTTGAACAGTGGTTATGTGCGCATACATGTGGATGTGCTGCCGACCGAAGTGGGTGGGCGCCTGAGCTTGCGTATCGAAGACAGTGGTCCGGGCTTTGACGTGGAAGCCATGCTGGCGCGGCCCCTGGATATCGACCGTCTGTCTGGGCGCGGGCTGAACCTGGTCCGGCAACTGAGCAGCGATGTACGCTGGACCGATGGCGGGCGCAGCGTGTGCGTGGAGTTTTGCTGGGTGGCTCTGGCATAATCCGCCGATTCTTGATCAAGGAGCGAGCAAGTGACGCAGATACATATGGACCCTGAAGTGTTGGTGGGGTTGCGGGAAGTGATGGAGGGTGAATACCCCCTTTTGCTCGACACCTTCCTCGATGACTCGCAAAAGCGCGTCGAAGCACTGCGCAAGGCGCGCGATGACGCCAAGGCGCTGGGGCAGATTGCCCACAGCTTCAAGGGCAGCAGCGGCAACCTCGGTGCGGTGCGCCTGGCGCGGCTGTGCCAGCGCCTGGAGGCAGAATCAGCCAAGGCGCAGGTGACCGACCTGGGCAAACTGGTCGACCAGATCGACCACGAGTTTGCCTTGGTCAAGCCGCTGTATGAATCGGAGCGCCAGCGCTTCTAGGGTTGCCCGGGCCGGTTTGCAAAGCTGGCCCGACTTTTGCTCTCTATCTTCTGCCTGCGCCCTCGACCCTGCGCAGCGGAGACCTGAACTATGCCTCTAGCCCCCAACTCGCTCCTGCAGGCCGCCCCCGCGGTCAAGCCGCAGGCTTCCCCCGCCAATGCGCAGGCAACGGCCGCGGACGCGCGGGCCAAAGCGCCAGGCTTTGCACAGGTGTTCGCCAAGGAGTCCAAGGCGGCACCTTCCAAGGCTGTGGAAATGGCGCCCAAGCCCAGCCGCGACAAGCCGGCCGAGGCCAGCGCGAAGAAGGATGTCGGCAACGACAAGCCTGCCGCTGGCACTCCAGCAGTTGCCGATAGCGGCAAGACTTTGCCTGCCACGCCGCCCGCCAAGGCAGACGCGGCAGCCAGCAGCGATGACGATAAAAGTGCCGACAAGGATCTGGCGCAAGCCCAGCCACCGGCAGTCGACCCGGTGCTTGATCCAGCCGTGATCGCGGCGGTGGCCCCCGCCCCAGTGGCGGCCCAGGCTGGCGCGGCAGATGACGTCAGCACGCCGCTGCTGGTGACCACGCTGCCGGTCACGGAAGAGGTCGCGCCGGCCTTCGACCCCGAAGCCGATCCATTGGACTCGTTGCCGGCGGTGCGCCTGGCGATGGAGCAGGGCGGCCATGTCTCAGCCAGCAGCCAGGCGGCGCAAAAGAACTTGCCGGCCCAGGCTGAACCCACCGCCGCGCAGAACTTCACCAACGGCCTGGCGGCCATGGTCGACCAGCAGGCGGCCAAGGACAGCACCGACCAGGGGGGCGAAAAGGCTTTCAGTGGCCTGATCGAAGATGGCCTCAAGGATTTGAAAGGCGCGAGCAGCGACACCCGCGTCGATGACTTCGCCAATCGCCTGGCCGCCTTGACCCAGGCCGCCACGCCCAAGACTGCCAACGCCTTGCCGCTGAACAACCAGCCGCTGGCCATGCACCAGGGTGGCTGGACCGAGGAAGTGGTGAACCGGGTCATGTACCTGTCCAGCGCCAACCTCAAGTCTGCCGATATCCAATTGCAGCCGGCCGAACTGGGGCGCCTGGATATCCGCGTGAACATCACCGCCGACCAGCAGGCCCAGGTGAATTTCATGAGCGGCCATGCCGCCGTGCGCGAGGCCCTGGAAAGCCAGTCCGGGCGCCTGCGGGAGATGTTCGCCCAGCAGGGCATGGGCCAGGTCGATGTGAACGTGTCCGACCAGTCCCGTGGCTGGCAGGGCCAGGGCCAGGACCAACAGCAGAACCAGGCCCGTGGTGTCAGTGGCAGTGGTGGGCACAACGATGGGCATGACACTGGCCTTGCCGGCGAAGTCACCGAAGTGGCGGCGCCGATAGCCCAATCCGTCATCGGCTCCAGCGCCGTGGACTACTACGCCTGAAACCTGACCTCTGTGGGAGCTGGCTTGCCTGCGATAGCGGTGGGTCAGCAATATAGCTCGTGCCTGACACACCGCTATCGCAGGCAAGCCAGCTCCCACACTGGTTTTGTAGCGTTGCTGAAAACCGTGACAACTCTGGCATAACACTTGCTCTTGCCTTCCCGTGGATCTATGAAACCCCGAATAGTGACGGATTATTGGCATGGCGAAGAGTGACGACGCAGCAACAGCTCCTGCAGCAGGCAAGGGCAAGCTCAAGATGATCCTGTTGATTGTCCTGGCCTTGTTATTGGCCATCGGCGTGTCGGTGGGGGCTACCTGGTACTTTATGCACAGTGCCCAGAGCAAGCCGGTACCTGCGGCCGAGACCGCCAGCAACGTCAAGCAACCGGCAATCTTCGAGCAGATGCTCCCGGCCTTTGTCGCCAACTACAACCAGAACGGTCGACAACGCTACCTGCAGGTGAGTATTTCCCTGCTGGCGCGCAACCAGGCGGACCTCGATGCCCTCAAGGTGCATATGCCGGTGATCCGCAACAACCTGGTGATGCTGTTCTCCGGGCAGAGTTTCGACAGCCTGGCCACCCCGGTGGGCCAGGAAATGCTGCGCCAGAAAGTCACTGCCAGTGTGCAGGAAGTGGCCCAGAAAGAGCTGGGCAAAGTCGTGGTCGAGCAGGCACTCTTCACTAATTTCGTATTGCAGTAGGATCACGACATGGCCGTGCAAGACCTGCTGTCCCAGGATGAAATCGACGCCCTGTTGCATGGCGTCGACGATGGTCTGGTACAGACCGAAATGGCTGCCGAGCCCGGCAGCGTCAAAAGTTATGACCTGACCAGCCAGGATCGCATCGTCCGTGGACGCATGCCGACCCTGGAGATGATCAACGAACGTTTTGCCCGCTACACCCGTATCAGCATGTTCAACATGCTGCGCCGCTCGGCGGACGTGGCAGTGGGCGGCGTGCAGGTAATGAAGTTTGGCGAGTACGTGCATTCGCTGTACGTGCCCACCAGCCTCAACCTGGTCAAGATCAAGCCCCTGCGTGGTACCGCGCTGTTCATCCTCGACGCCAAACTGGTGTTCAAGCTGGTGGACAACTTCTTTGGCGGCGACGGCCGTCACGCCAAGATCGAAGGCCGTGAATTCACGCCTACCGAGCTGCGCGTGGTGCGCATGGTGCTGGAGCAGGCCTTTATCGATTTGAAGGAAGCCTGGCAGGCGATCATGGAAGTCAATTTCGAGTACATCAACTCGGAAGTGAACCCGGCCATGGCCAACATCGTCGGGCCCAGCGAAGCCATTGTGGTCTCCACCTTCCACATCGAACTCGATGGCGGTGGCGGCGACCTGCACGTGACCATGCCGTACTCGATGATCGAGCCGGTGCGCGAGATGCTCGATGCGGGCTTCCAGTCCGACCTCGACGACCAGGACGAACGCTGGGTCAAGGCCCTGCGCGAAGACCTGCTGGATGTCGACGTGCCGCTGAGCGCCACCGTGGCGCGTCGCCAATTGCGCCTGCGGGACATTTTGCATATGCAGCCGGGGGATGTGATTCCTGTCGAACTGCCAGACGAATTGATCATGCGCGCCAACGGCGTGCCGTCGTTCAAGGTCAAGCTCGGTTCCCACAAGGGCAACCTGGCGTTGCAGGTGGTCGAGCCGATCAACCGTCGCTGACTCAACCCGATGATGCATCCCTAATTCATGATTTTTGCTGCGCCGAGGACATGTAATGGCTACCGAACACGAAAACACTTCCGCCGAAGACCAGGCCCTGGCTGACGAATGGGCGGCAGCCCTGGAAGAAACCGGCGATGCAGGCCAGGACGATATCGACGCCTTGCTGGCCGCCGACGCCGCCACTGCACCCGTGGGCAACCGCTTGCCTATGGAAGAGTTCGGCAGCGTGCCGAAGAACCATGAGCCGGTATCGCTGGATGGTCCGAACCTGGACGTGATCCTCGATATCCCGGTGTCGATCTCCATGGAAGTGGGCAGTACCGAGATCAATATCCGCAACCTGCTGCAGCTCAACCAGGGTTCGGTGATCGAGCTCGACCGCCTGGCCGGCGAGCCGCTGGATGTGCTGGTCAACGGCACATTGATTGCCCATGGCGAAGTCGTAGTGGTCAACGAGAAGTTCGGCATCCGCCTGACTGACGTGATCAGCCCCAGCGAACGTATCAAGAAGCTGCGCTGAGATGGCGCGCCGCTGGCTGGGACTCGTGTGGGCATTGCCCCTGGGCGTGATGGCGGCTGAACCGGTGGCCCAGGTCGCCGTGCCCGCCGCCGGCGCCAGCGTGACGGGGCAGCTGACCCAGTTGGTGCTGGGCCTGTTGCTGGTGGTGGGGCTGATCTTCGTCCTCGCCTGGCTGTTGCGCCGGGTGCAACGCATCGGCCCGGGCAACGCCCAGGTCATTGAGCTGGTGGGCTCGCGGGCCTTGGGGCCGCGTGATCGCCTGGTGCTGGTGCAGGTGGGCGAAGAGCAGATCCTGCTCGGCCTCACCCCAGGCCGTATTACCCCGTTGCATGTGCTCAAGCATCCGGTGAGCGTGGCCCAGACCGAGCCCGCCACACCGGAGTTCGCCCAGCGCCTGATGGAGCTGATGGGCAAGGACCAGAAGGATAAGAAGTAATGCGCGTTCTACTGACGCTCATGCTGTTGCTGGCAGCGCCGCTGGCGTTCGGCGCGGACCCGTTGTCGATCCCGGCGATCACCCTGGGCACCAATGCGGCCGGCGCCCAGGAGTATTCGGTCAGCCTGCAGATCCTGCTGATCATGACCGCGCTGAGCTTTATCCCGGCGTTCGTCATGCTGATGACCAGCTTTACCCGGATCATTATCGTGTTCTCGATCCTGCGCCAGGCCCTGGGCCTGCAGCAGACCCCCTCGAACCAGATCCTCACCGGCATGGCGCTGTTCCTGACGCTGTTCATCATGGCGCCGGTGTTCGACAAGGTGAACCAGCAAGCCCTGCAACCCTACCTGGCAGAGAAAATGACGGCCCAGGACGCGGTGGAAAAGGCCCAGGGCCCGATCAAGGACTTTATGCTGTCGCAGACCCGCTCCAGCGACCTGGAGCTGTTCGTGCGCCTGTCCAAGCGCACTGACATCGCCAGCCCGGACCAGGCACCCTTGACCATCCTGGTGCCGGCGTTTGTCACCTCCGAGCTCAAGACCGCGTTCCAGATCGGCTTCATGATCTTTATCCCGTTCCTGATCATCGACCTGGTGGTGGCCAGTGTGCTGATGGCCATGGGTATGATGATGCTGTCGCCGCTGATCATTTCGCTGCCGTTCAAGATCATGCTGTTTGTATTGGTGGATGGTTGGGCGCTGATTATCGGCACCCTGGCCGGCAGTTTCGGAGGGGTATAGCGCCATGACTCCGGAAGTCGCCGTCGACCTGTTTCGTGAAGCACTGTGGCTGACCACCCTGATGGTCGCCGTGCTGGTGGTGCCCAGCCTGTTGGTGGGTTTGCTGGTGGCGATGTTCCAGGCCGCCACGCAGATCAACGAACAAACCTTGAGCTTCCTTCCGCGCCTGCTGGTGATGCTGGTGACGCTGATCGTTGCCGGCCCCTGGCTGGTGCAGACCTTCATGGAATACATCCTGCAGTTGTACGGCAGTATTCCGCAGTTGATCGGCTGACCTGATGCAGTCCTTGCTGGCGTTGACCGACACCCAGATCAGCACCTGGGTGGCTGCGTTCATCCTGCCGCTGTTTCGGGTGGGCGCCTTGCTGATGACCATGCCGGTGATCGGTACCACGCTGGTCCCCAAGCGCGTACGCCTGTTTTTCACGGTAGCGATTACGGTGGTCATCGTGCCGACGCTGCCAGCGATGCCGCCGGTCAACGCCCTGGACCTCAGTGCGCTGTTGCTGATCGCCGAACAGATCCTGATCGGCGCCTTGATGGGCTTCTCCCTGACCCTGTTCTTCCAGGCCTTCGTGATTGCCGGGCAAATCGTCTCGATCCAGATGGGTATGGGCTTCGCCTCCATGGTCGACCCCACCAACGGCGTATCGGTGGCGGTGATCGGGCAGTTCCTGACCATGCTGGTGACCTTGCTGTTTCTGGCAATGAACGGCCATCTGGTGGCGTTCGAGATCCTCACCGAGAGCTTCACCACTTTGCCGGTGGGCGAGGGCTTGATCGTCAATCACTTCTGGGAAGTGGTCGGTCGTCTCAGTTGGGTGCTGGGCGCCGCGTTGCTGCTGGTGCTGCCGGCGATCACCGCGCTGCTGGTGGTCAACATTGCCTTCGGCGTGATGACCCGCGCCGCGCCGCAGTTGAACATCTTTGCCATTGGTTTCCCGCTGACCCTGGTGTTGGGCCTGGGGATTTTCTGGGTCGGCCTGGCTGACATTCTCAATCAGTATCAACCGCTGGCCAGTGACGCCTTGCAGTTCTTACGTGATCTGGCACGGGCGCGCTGAGCCATGGCCGAGAGCGAGAGTGGTCAGGACAAAACAGAAGACCCCACGGAGAAACGTAAAAAGGACTCCAGGGAAAAGGGCGAGATTGCCCGCTCCAAAGAGCTCAACACCCTCGCGGTGATGCTCGCCGGTGCCGGTGGCCTGCTGATCTACGGCGGCGGCCTGGCCCAGGACCTGATGGAAATCATGAAGCACAACTTCTCCCTGCCCCGGGAAGTGCTGCTGGACCCGCGTGCCATGGGCATCTACCTGCTGCATTCGGGGAAGATCGCGATCCTTGCCGCGCAACCGGTGCTGATCACCTTGCTCCTGGCGGCGATCATCGGGCCGATCTCCTTGGGCGGCTGGCTGTTTGCGGCTGGCAGCCTGGCGCCAAAATTCAGCCGGATGAACCCCGGTGCCGGGATCAAGCGCATGTTCTCCGCCAAGGCCGTGGTGGAGCTGCTCAAGGCCTTGGCGAAATTCTTTATCATCCTGTTCGTGGCGTTGGTGGTGTTGAAGTCAGATATCGACGACCTGCTGCGTATCGCCCATGAGCCGCTGGACCTGGCAATCATCCATAGTGTGCAGTTGGTGGGGTGGAGCTCATTGTGGATGGCCTGCGGGCTGATCCTGATTGCAGCGGTGGATGCGCCGATCCAGCTGTGGGAAAGCCACAAGAAACTGCTGATGACCAAGCAGGAAGTGCGCGACGAGCACAAGGACCAGGAAGGCAAGCCGGAAGTGAAGCAGCGCATCCGCCAGCTGCAGCGCGAGATGTCCCAGCGCAAGATGATGGCTTCGGTGCCCGATGCCGACGTGGTCATCACCAACCCGACCCACTATGCCGTGGCGCTCAAATACGACGCCGAGAAGGGCGGTGCGCCGCTGTTGCTGGCCAAGGGCAGTGACTTCACCGCCTTGAAAATCCGCGAAATCGCCCAGGCCAACGACATCCTGCTGCTGGAATCACCGGCGCTGGCGCGTTCGATCTTCTACTCAACCGACCTTGACCATGAAATCCCGGCCGGGCTGTACCTGGCGGTGGCGCAGGTGCTGGCCTATGTCTACCAGATTCGCCAATACCGTGCGGGCAAGGGCAAGCGTCCGGATCCGCTCAAGGATTTGCCGATTCCGCCGGATTTGCAGCGCGATTCCTGAGTAGCAACTGGGGGCTTGCCTGGGTTTTAGGGGGTTGTTTGTGGCGAGCGGGCTTGCCCCGCGCTGGGCTGCGAAGCAGCCCCAAAACCAGCCGCCTCGGTTTGCCTGGCACTACGCGGCGGCCCTATTGGGGCTGCTACGCAGCCCAGCGCGGGGCAAGCCCGCTCGCCACAGACAAATCCACAACCCACAGACGATCCATAAGCCCCCTGCAAGCCCTTACCATCGGTCTGAAGTTGCGCGCAACCTGTCAACTTTGACAGTAGCCGGCACTCGCGTAGCGCGCTTTGATAGGCCGTGAAGAATGGGCTGATCCGGGAGACGGGCAATGGCAACGGGCACAGTGAAGTGGTTCAACGATTCAAAGGGCTTTGGCTTTATTACGCCGGACGGTGGCGCAGAGGACCTGTTTGTTCACTTTTCCGGCATTGCCAGTAGTGGTTACAGGGCACTGGTAGAGGGCCAAAAGGTCGAGTTCAATGTCAGCGAGGGTCCAAAAGGCAAGCAAGCGGTAGACGTCAGGCCGCTCTAGCCAGCATCCTGGCGTACCACCGGTAGTCCTCAAGCAAAAGTTGGAAGGCTTCTTGCAACAGCGCCTTCAAGTCGCCTCCTGGCGTCAAAGTTTTGCTTTAAGGGACACGAGGAATACCGGTGGATCGCTCTAATATGTTCAGCACAGCCCGTGGCACCCTGACAGACCTCTCGCGAGGCAATCTGGGTGTGCCGCTGTTGCTGCTGGTGATGTTGGCAATGATGATGTTGCCGATGCCGCCGTTCCTGCTGGACGTGTTCTTCACCTTCAACATTGCCCTGTCGATCGTCGTGCTGCTGGTCTGCGTCTACGCGCTGCGGCCGTTGGATTTCGCGGTCTTCCCTACCATTTTGCTGGTTGCCACGCTGCTGCGCCTGGCCCTTAACGTGGCCTCCACGCGGGTGGTGATGCTGCACGGCCAGGACGGTCACGCTGCGGCGGGCAAGGTGATCCAGGCCTTCGGTGAGGTGGTGATCGGCGGTAACTACGTGGTCGGTATCGTGGTGTTTGCGATCCTGATGATCATCAACTTCGTGGTAGTGACCAAGGGGGCCGGGCGCATCTCCGAGGTGAGCGCGCGGTTTACCCTCGACGCGATGCCCGGCAAGCAAATGGCAATCGACGCCGACCTCAACGCCGGCCTGATCGACCAGAACCAGGCCAAGGCCCGCCGTTCCGAGGTGGCCCAGGAAGCCGAGTTCTATGGCTCCATGGACGGTGCGAGCAAGTTCGTGCGCGGCGACGCCATCGCCGGCTTGCTGATTCTGTTTATCAACCTGATCGGCGGCATGGCGGTGGGGATCTTCCAGCACGGCATGACTTTCGGCGATGCGGGCAAGGTGTACGCCCTGCTGACCATCGGTGACGGATTAGTGGCGCAATTGCCATCACTGTTGTTATCAACAGCTGCGGCGATCATGGTGACCCGTGCGTCCGGCTCCGAAGACATGGGCAAGCAGATCAACCGCCAGATGTTCGCCTCGCCCAAGGCCCTGGCCGTGGCGGCCGGCATCATGGCGATCATGGGCATCGTGCCGGGCATGCCGCATTTCTCGTTCCTGAGCATGGCCGCCCTGGCCGCTGGCGGCGCGTACCTGTTCTGGAAGAAGCAGAACACGGTCAAGGTCCAGGCCTTGAAAGAGGTGGAACGCCAGCAGGACCTGCTACCGTCGCCGGCCCGTGCCCAGGAAACCAAGGAGTTGGGCTGGGATGACGTGACGCCCATCGACATGATCGGCCTGGAAGTCGGCTACCGCCTGATCCCCCTGGTGGACCGCAACCAGGGCGGCCAGTTGTTGGCGCGGATCAAGGGTGTGCGCAAGAAGTTGTCGCAGGACCTGGGCTTTTTGATGCCCACCGTGCATATCCGTGACAACCTCGACCTGGCCCCCAGCGCCTATCGCCTGACGCTGATGGGCGTGACCCTGGCCGAAGCCGAGATCTATCCCGACCGCGAGTTGGCGATCAACCCCGGGCAGGTATTTGGCACCCTGAGCGGCATAACCGCCAAAGATCCGGCTTTTGGCCTGGACGCGGTGTGGATCGAAGTCAGCCAGCGGAGCCAGGCACAATCGCTGGGTTACACCGTGGTCGACGCCAGCACGGTGGTCGCCACGCACCTCAACCAGATTCTGTACAAGCACTCCCACGAGCTGATTGGCCACGAAGAAGTCCAGCAACTCATGCAATTGCTGGCCAAGGCCTCGCCTAAACTGGCCGAAGAGCTGGTGCCGGGGGTGTTGTCGCTGTCGCAACTGCTCAAGGTTTTGCAGGCGCTGTTGGCCGAACAGGTGCCGGTGCGCGATATTCGCAGCATTGCCGAGGCTGTCGCCAACAATGCTGCCAAGAGTCAAGATACTGCCGCGCTGGTGGCGGCGGTGCGCGTCGGTTTGTCGCGTGCCATCGTCCAAAGCATTGTAGGGCTTGACTCTGAGCTGCCTGTAATCACCTTGGAACCAAGGTTGGAACAAATATTGCTCAATAGTATCCAGAAGGCCGGACAAGGCCAGGAAGAGGGCGTCTTGCTGGAGCCAAGCATGGCTGAAAAGCTCCAGCGTTCGTTGATCGACGCCGCACAACGTCAGGAAATGCAGGGCCAACCGGTGATTCTGCTGGTAGCCGGCCCCGTCCGGGCGATGTTGTCGCGGTTTGGACGCCTGGCAGTACCGAATTTGCACGTATTGGCTTATCAGGAAATTCCTGACAACAAGCAAGTGACTATCGTCGCGACAGTAGGGCCCAACGGCTGAGGTAGTGGGTTATGCAAGTAAAGCGTTTTTTCGCCGCCGATATGCGTCAGGCCATGAAGCTGGTTCGTGATGAACTGGGCGCCGACGCAGCGATTATCGGTAACCGTCGCATTGCCGGCGGTGTCGAGCTGACGGCTGCCCTGGATTACAAACCCCAGGCCTTGGCGCCGCGCGTGCCAAACATGGAACTCGAAGACGAGTTGCGCAAGACCGCCTCGCGCATTGTCTCGGCCCAGGCCGAGCTGAGCATGCGTGGCGACAGCGATGCGACCACCAACCGCCAACTGTTTGCCGGCCTGCCGCTGACCGCGGCCGAGCCCCTGGTGGAGCCGACCTTCGTCGAGCCGCCGCGCCCTGCTGCGCCGGCGCCGGCTGCGGCGGTCGACCAGCGCGTGTTCGACTCGATGCGCTTTGAACTCAACGGCCTGCGCGAACTGCTGGAAGTGCAGTTGGGCTCGCTGGCCTGGAACCAGTTGCAAGGCAGCAAGCCGCAACAGGCCAACCTCTGGCGTCGCCTGCAACGCATCGGCTTGTCCGGCCCGTTGTCGCGTGACCTGCTGGAGCTGACCACCGGTATCGAAGAACCTCGCCAGGCCTGGCGCATGCTGCTGGCCCACTTGGCGCGGATGATCCAGACCCCGGAAATCGAACCCCTTGAAGAAGGTGGCGTGATTGCCATGGTCGGCCCTGCCGGCATGGGCAAGACCACCACCCTGGCCAAGCTGGCCGCCCGTTATGTACTTAAGTACGGCGCCCACAATATTGCCCTGGTGAGCATGGACAGCTACCGCATCGGTGCCCAGGAACAGCTCAAGACGCTGGGCCGCATCCTCAATGTGCCGGTGACCCATGTCGACCCGGGCCAATCCCTGGCCAACGCCCTCGACCCGCTGCTGCGCAAGCGCGTGGTGCTGATCGATACCGCCGGCCTGCAAGCCAGCGATCCGGCGTTGCGCATGCAACTGGAAAGCCTGGCCGGGCGTGGGATCAAGTCGAAAAATTACCTGGTACTTGCAACAACCAGCCAAAAACAGGTTCTGACTGCTGCGTACCACAGCTACAAGCGTTGCGGGCTGGCCGGTTGCATCCTGACTAAGCTGGATGAAACGGCAAGCCTGGGCGAAGTGTTGAGCCTTGCCATCAGCCATGAACTACCGGTCGCCTACCTGACCGACGGGCCGCGGATCCCGGATGACTTGCATCTGCCGCGCCGTCATCAGTTGGTCAGCCGTGCAGTCAGTGTGCAAATGCAGGACGAACCCAGTGAAGAGGCGATGGCGGATATGTTCGCCGACCTCTATCACAACCCAGCCAAGCGGGTCGGCTGAAGGCAACATGAAACACAGTGCAATGTACCTACATCGATGGTCTGCTACCGCGGCCACCCTATGTAGCCTGCGGCTAAGCAAGACAAGGTAAAGAAAGAACATGGGCAGCATGCATCCCGTACAGGTGATCGCGGTGACCGGCGGCAAAGGTGGCGTCGGGAAAACTAACGTGTCAGTGAATTTGTCCCTGGCCCTGGCAGAGCTTGGCCGCCGCGTCATGCTGCTGGATGCCGACCTGGGCCTGGCGAACGTTGACGTTCTGCTGGGACTGACGCCCAAACACACCCTGGCCGATGTCATCGAGGGCCGCTGTGAGCTGCGCGACGTGCTGTTGCAGGGGCCAGGGGGGATTCGTATCGTCCCGGCCGCCTCCGGCACCCAGAGCATGGTGCATCTGAGCCCGGCGCAGCATGCCGGCCTGATCCAGGCCTTCAGTGATATCGGCGACAACCTCGACGTGCTGGTGATCGACACCGCCGCCGGGATCGGCGAGTCGGTGGTCAGCTTCGTACGCGCCGCGCAGGAAGTGTTGCTGGTGGTCTGCGACGAACCCACCTCGATCACCGACGCCTACGCCCTGATCAAGCTGCTCAACCGCGACTACGGCATGAACCGCTTCCGCGTGCTGGCCAACATGGCCCAGAGCCCGCAAGAGGGGCGCAACCTGTTCGCCAAGTTGACCAAGGTCACAGATCGCTTCCTCGATGTCGCCTTACAATACGTCGGCGCAGTTCCCTATGACGAGTGTGTGCGCAAGGCTGTGCAAAAGCAGCGTGCAGTCTATGAAGCGTTCCCTCGTTCGAAATGCGCGTTGGCGTTCAAGGCAATTGCTCAGAAGGTCGATACCTGGCCACTGCCCGCCAATCCCCGGGGGCATCTGGAGTTTTTCGTCGAGCGATTGGTGCATCAGACGAGTGCAGGACCGGTGCTATGACAGCCAGCGGCTACAACCTTTACAAAAAATCAGCGCGTGACAGCCAGGGCGAATTGATCGAGCGCTATGCGCCTCTGGTCAAGCGCATTGCCTACCACCTGCTGGCACGCCTGCCCGCCAGTGTCCAGGTCGAAGACCTGATCCAGGCGGGGATGATCGGCCTGCTCGAAGTGTCGACCAAGTACGACGCGAGCAAGGGTGCGAGTTTCGAGACGTATGCGGGTATCCGCATCCGTGGCGCGATGCTCGATGAAGTGCGTAAAGGTGATTGGGCGCCGCGTTCGGTCCACCGCAATACCCGGATGGTGAGTGACGCAATTCGCTCAATTGAAGCAAAAACCGGTCGCGACGCTAAAGATCACGAAGTTGCGGCCGAACTCCAATTGAGTCTCGACGATTACTACGGGATTTTGAACGATACCTTGGGCAGCCGCCTGTTCAGTTTCGACGACCTGCTACAGGACGGCGAACATGAAGGGCTGCACGAGGACGGCGCGAGCGCTCACCAGGAGCCTTCACGCGACCTGGAAGATGAACGCTTCCAGGGCGCCCTGGCAGAGGCGATTGCCAACCTGCCGGAGCGTGAGCGGCTGGTGTTGGCGCTGTACTACGACGAAGAGCTGAACCTCAAGGAAATCGGTGAGGTCCTGGGGGTCAGCGAATCGCGGGTCAGCCAGCTACATAGCCAATGCGCGGCCCGCTTGCGGGGGCGTTTGGGAGAGTGGCGAGCGCGCTGACAGGCAGTGTGGGGACACTGTGAGCGATAACCGCCAGGGCGCAAGCCGGGCGGGAGCGGCTCGTGGTGCGCCCCGGCAGTCCTTTTTGTGTAATGCCTGTTGAATGATATGGCGCGCCCAGGTGCTGGACGCGTTTAAGACTGCTTGGAGGTCGAATTGGACAAGAACATGAAAATCCTCATCGTTGATGACTTCTCAACGATGCGGCGGATCATAAAAAACCTGTTGCGTGACCTTGGGTTCACTAACACGGTCGAGGCGGATGACGGTATTACGGCGATTCCGATCCTCAACAGCGGGAGCATCGACTTTCTGGTAACCGACTGGAACATGCCTGGCATGACCGGTATCGATCTGCTGCGCCATGTGCGCGCCGATGAAAAACTGCGCAATCTTCCGGTGTTGATGGTGACCGCCGAAGCCAAGCGTGAACAGATCATTGAAGCCGCCCAGGCTGGGGTCAACGGCTACGTGGTCAAGCCATTCACTGCATTGGCGTTGAAAGAGAAGATCGAAAAGATCTTTGAACGCATCCACGGTTGATGTCGCCACGGGGGAGCTATGGAGCATAAAGAAACATCGCAGGGGGACTTTGAGTCGACCTTGAAAAAACACGCTCACCAGTTGGTCGACAGCCTTGAAAAAGGCCAGTTCGGCGACGCGGTGCAGTTGATCCATGAGCTCAACCAGACCCGCGACCGCGGCCTGTACCAGGAAGTGGGCAAGCTCACCCGTGAGTTGCACAGTGCGATCGTCAATTTCCAGATCGACCCGCACATGCCCCAGGCCGAGGAAATCTCGCAGATCACCGATGCCACCGAACGCCTGTCCTATGTGGTCAGGCTGACTGAGGCGGCAGCCAATCGCACCATGGACCTGGTGGAAAACGCCACGCCTCTGGTGAACGGCATGGCCAATGAGGCCAAGGCGTTGAGCGCTGACTGGGGGCGCTTCATGCGTCGCGAAGTAGGCGCAGAAGAATTTCGTGACCTGGCGCGTCGGGTCGAAGGTTTTCTGTCACGCAGCGAGCAGGAAAACCGTACGGTTTCCAGCAACCTCAATGACATTCTGCTGGCCCAGGATTACCAGGACCTCACCGGTCAGGTGATCAAGCGCGTGACCCTGCTGGTCACTGAAGTGGAAAGCAACTTGCTCAAGCTGGTGCTGATGGCTGGCCAGGTCGACCGTTTTGCCGGCATCGAACATGACCGCGAAGCGATCCTCTCGGAAAAAGATCCACAAAAACACCTCGCCAAGGGTGAAGGTCCGCAGATTCATGCCGATAAACGTGAAGACGTTATGTCAGGTCAAGATGACGTAGACGATTTGCTGTCCAGTTTAGGCTTTTAGGTCCTGATAACGGCAAATGACGGTCGCGCCGCGCCCCGCAAGGCGCAAGACTAGGCATGAGGAGAGAAGTTTGGTTTTTCCAAATGAACGACGAATAACGACGGATTGCGCCTTGCGGGGCGCGGCCCTCCGGGTTGGAGCTGTGAGCGCGCCATGCTGCGTTGCGGAACTTGACAAGGAAACAACCCTTGCCTGCGTTCCGCGCCTTGCCTGGCCCGCTCACAGCTCCAACGCGATCCGCCATTTGCCGTTATCAGGACCTAAAGGAGCACGTATATGAGCTTCGGCGCCGATGAAGAAATCCTTCAGGATTTCCTTGTAGAGGCCGGCGAAATTCTAGAGCAGTTGTCCGAGCAACTGGTCGAGCTGGAAAGCCGACCGGATGATGCGAACCTGCTCAATGCAATTTTTCGCGGTTTTCACACTGTAAAAGGGGGCGCCGGCTTCCTCCAGCTCCATGAGCTGGTGGAGTGCTGCCACATCGCCGAAAACGTGTTCGACATCCTGCGCAAGGGTGAGCGGCACGTTGATTCGGAATTGATGGACGTGATCCTCGAAGCCCTGGACGCGGTCAACGGCATGTTCAATGAAGTGCGTGAACGCGCACCGATTACTGCCGCCACCCCGGAACTGCTGGCCGCCCTGGCGCGCCTGGCAGAACCTGCCGCCCTGGCCGCCGCCCCGGTGGTTGAAGCGGCGCCTGAACCGGTTGCCGAACCCGACGTTACCGACAGCGAATTCGAACAACTGCTGGACTCCCTCAATGCCGTCAAGGCCGAGGCCGAAGCACCGGCAGCGGCTGCGCCGGCCATGGTGCCGACCAGCGAAGACATCACCGACGCCGAGTTCGAGTCCTTGCTCGACCAGTTGCACGGCAAGGGCCAGTTCGCGCCGGACGCCGTGGCGGCCACACCGCCGCCTGTAGAGGCTGCTGCGCCAGCGGCCAGCACCGATATCACCGACGACGAATTTGAAGCGCTGCTCGATCAGTTGCATGGCAAGGGCTCGTTTGCTGCCGATGCCTTGCCCGCAGTCGCTGCGGCGGCTGCACCTGCTGCGGCGGCGCCTGCTGCCGCACCGGCGGCGGATGGCCTGATCACCGACCACGAATTCGAATCCCTGCTGGACGAATTGCACGGCAAGGGCAAGTTCTCTGAAGTGGCGCCTGCCGCCGCAGCCACCGCGACCGCTACAGCAGCGGTGGCCAAACCGGCACCCGCTGCCGCCAAGGCCGCTGCACCGACTCCAGCACGTGCCGCCGCCCCGGCGCCAGCCCGCGCGCCGGCCGCTGCCGAAAAAGCCCCGGCCAGTGAAGCCGAAACCACCGTGCGGGTAGATACCGCGCGCCTGGACGACATCATGAACATGGTCGGCGAACTGGTGCTGGTGCGTAACCGCCTGGTGCGCCTGGGCTTGAACAGTGGCGACGAAGCCATGCAAAAGGCCGTGTCGAACCTCGACGTGGTCACTGCCGACCTGCAGACCGCGGTGATGAAGACGCGCATGCAGCCGATCAAGAAGGTCTTCGGGCGCTTCCCGCGCCTGGTCCGTGACTTGGCCCGGCAGTTGAAAAAAGAGATCGCCCTGGAACTGGTGGGCGAAGAAACCGACCTCGACAAAAACCTGGTCGAGGCCCTGGCCGACCCGCTGGTCCACTTGGTGCGCAACGCGGTTGACCACGGTGTGGAAACCCCGGAAGAGCGCGAAGCCAGCGGCAAGCCGCGCCTGGGCAAAGTGATTCTGGCGGCCGAACAGGAAGGCGACCATATCCTGCTGTCGATCACCGATGACGGCAAAGGCATGGACTCCAATATCCTGCGCGGCATCGCGGTCAAGCGCGGCGTCATGGACAAGGACGCGGCCGACCGCCTGACCGATACCGAGTGCTACAACCTGATTTTTGCTCCGGGCTTCTCGACCAAGACCGAGATTTCCGACGTGTCCGGCCGTGGCGTGGGCATGGACGTGGTGAAGACCAAGATCAGCCAGCTCAACGGCTCGATCAATATTTACTCGACCAAGGGCCAGGGCTCGAAGATCGTCATCAAGGTGCCGTTGACCCTGGCGATCATGCCGACCCTGATGGTGATGCTGGGCAACCAGGCGTTCGCTTTCCCGCTGGTCAACGTCAACGAGATCTTCCACCTCGACCTGTCGCGCACCAATGTGGTCGACGGCCAGGAAGTGGTGATCGTGCGGGACAAGGCCCTGCCTTTGTTCTACCTCAAGCGTTGGCTGGTGGCATCCGCCGCTCATGAAGAGCAGCGCGAAGGCCACGTGGTGATCCTGTCCGTGGGCACCCAGCGTATCGGCTTTGTCGTCGATCAACTGGTTGGCCAGGAAGAAGTGGTCATCAAGCCATTGGGCAAGATGCTGCAAGGAACGCCAGGCATGTCGGGTGCGACCATTACCGGTGACGGTCGGATCGCGCTGATTCTCGATGTTCCGAGCATGCTCAAGCGTTACGCCGCACGGCGTATTTGATTCGGCCCGGGCAGGGCGATTGTCCCTCGCCCGGCCTAACGGAGTGGTTATGGTAGTCAAGGTTCTGGTGGTGGATGATTCGGGTTTCTTCCGCCGCCGCGTCTCGGAAATTCTTTCAGCGGATTCCAACATCCAGGTGGTCGGTACGGCCACCAACGGCAAAGAGGCGATTGATCAGGCCCTGGCGTTGAAGCCGGACGTGATCACCATGGACTACGAGATGCCGATGATGGATGGCATCACCGCCGTGCGCCACATCATGCAGCGTTGCCCGACCCCGGTGTTGATGTTCTCGTCGCTGACCCACGAAGGCGCCCGAGTGACCCTCGATGCGCTGGACGCTGGCGCCGTGGACTTTCTGCCGAAGAATTTCGAAGACATCTCGCGCAACCCCGAGAAGGTCAAGCAGATGCTCTGCGAGAAAGTGCACAGCATCTCGCGCAGCAACCGCAGCAGCTTCCGTGCCCCGGTGGCTCCCGCCCCGGTAGCGGCGCCTGCACCGACCAGCAGCAGTTTCGGGCGTCCGGCTCCCGCGCCAGTGGCACGGCCTGCCGTGGCGCCGACGCGCACGGCGGCGCCAACTCCTGCGTCGCCTGCGCCCAAGCGCAAGGCCTACAAACTGGTGGCGATCGGTACGTCCACCGGCGGCCCGGTGGCCTTGCAGCGCGTCCTGACCCAATTGCCCGCCAACTTCCCCGCGCCCATCGTGCTGATCCAGCACATGCCCGCCGCATTTACCAAGGCCTTTGCCGAGCGCCTGGACAAGCTGTGCCGCATCAGCGTCAAGGAAGCCGAAGACGGCGATATCCTGCGCCCGGGCCTGGCCTTGCTGGCCCCCGGTGGCAAGCAAATGATGGTCGACGGTCGCGGCGCGGTGAAAATCCTGCCGGGTGATGAGCGTCTGAACTACAAGCCGTGTGTGGATATCACCTTCGGTTCGGCCGCCAAGTCCTACGGTGACAAAGTTCTGGCGGTGGTCCTCACCGGCATGGGCGCGGACGGTCGTGAAGGCGCGCGCCTGCTCAAGCAGGGCGGTAGCTCGATCTGGGCCCAGGACGAAGCCAGTTGCGTGATCTATGGCATGCCCATGGCCATCGTCAAGGCTGACCTGGCCGACGCGGTCTACAGCCTGGATGACATCGGCAAGCACCTGGTGGAGGCCTGTCACTGATGGATGTGTTGAGCCTGGTTGGGATACTCCTGGCGTTTGTCGCCATTATTGGCGGCAACTACCTGGAAGGCGGCCACCTTGGCGCCCTGGCCAACGGCCCGGCAGCGCTGATCGTGATCGGCGGTACCGTCGGCGCGGCGCTGTTGCAGTCACCCCTGAGCTCATTCAAGCGGGCCATGCAGATCCTGGTGTGGATCATTTTCCCGCCGCGCGTGGACCTGGCCGGCGGTATCGACCGCGTGGTCAACTGGAGCCTCACCGCCCGCAAGGAAGGCCTGCTCGGCCTTGAAGGCGTGGCCGATGCCGAGCCCGACAGCTACGCGCGCAAAGGTCTGCAGCTGCTGGTCGACGGCGCCGAGCCGGAAGCGATCCGTAGCATCCTCGAAGTGGACTTCTACACCCAGGAAAGCCGCGATATCAACGCGGCCAAAGTTTTCGAAAGCATGGGCGGCTATGCGCCGACCATCGGCATCATCGGTGCGGTCATGGGCCTGATCCACGTGATGGGCAACCTGGCCGACCCCTCGCAACTGGGCAGCGGCATTGCCGTGGCATTTGTCGCCACCATCTATGGCGTGGCCAGTGCCAACCTGTTGCTGCTGCCGATTGCCAGCAAGCTCAAATCCATTGCCATGCGCCAATCCCGCTACCGGGAAATGCTCCTGGAGGGCATCCTGTCGATTGCCGAGGGCGAGAACCCGCGCTCCATCGAATTGAAGCTCCAGGGCTTCATGGATTGATGAGCATGCGCCTCCCTGTAGGAGCGAGCTTGCTCGCGAAAAACCCGAGAGCACCGCGTTTAACCCGCAGCCCCGCGTTATCGTTCGCGATTTTCGCGAGCAAGCTCGCTCCTACAGTTGATGTGTGTTGTGAGGGGTATTGCCTGTGAGCCGTCGCCGCCGCGAGCCTGAAGAGCACGTCAACCATGAGCGCTGGCTGGTGTCCTACGCCGACTTCATCACCTTGCTGTTCGCCTTCTTCGTGGTGATGTACTCCATTTCTTCGATCAACGAAGGCAAGTACAAAGTCATCTCCGAAGCCCTGGTGGGCGTCTTTACCGATTCCGACCGGGCCCTCAAGCCGATTCCCATTGGCGATGAGCGGCCCAAGACCATGACCCCGGCCAAGCCCTTGGTCAAGGACAGCGACGAGACCGACGCCGGTATCAGTGGCGGCAGCGATCCGCTCAAGAGCATCGCCGACGATATCAGTGCGGCCTTTGGCGACCTGATCAGCTCCAACCAGATGACCATTCGCGGCAACGAGTTGTGGGTAGAGATCGAGCTCAACTCCAGTCTGCTGTTCGCCAGCGCCGATGCGCTGCCCAGTGATATTGCGTTCAGCATCATCGATAAGGTGGCGGCCATCCTCAAGCCCTTCGACAACCCGATCCACGTCGAAGGTTTTACCGATGACCAACCGATCCATACCGCGCAATTTCCCACTAACTGGGAGCTGTCGTCGGCGCGTTCGGCGAGCATCGTGCGCATGCTGGCGATGCAGGGCGTGAACCCTGGGCGCCTGGCGTCGGTGGGGTATGGTGAATTCCAGCCCGTGGCCAATAATGCGACGGCCGAAGGCCGCGCGCGCAACCGTCGGGTGGTGTTGGTGGTGTCGCGCAACCTGGATGTGCGCCGCAGCCTGACCGCCACCGGCGCGGCCAATGCACAACCTGATGCTGCAATGAAGCGGGCTGGCACACAAACTGCACCGACGCCCGTAAAGCCGCCGGTTCGGGAGAGTGCCGTCAATTCTCCGTCACCGGCTCTATAACCTCGTGCTATTTCTCGGTCGAGCCAGTGCCTGCCGGGAGGAACAATCCGAATGAGAGTCTGGGCAGTTGCCAATCAAAAAGGTGGAGTCGGCAAGACCACCACCTCCATCGCCTTAGCCGGTCTGCTGGCCGAGGCGGGCAAGCGTGTGGTCATTGTCGACCTGGATCCCCACGGCTCGATGACCAGCTATTTCGGCTACGACCCCGATGCCCTGGAGCACAGTTGCTTCGACCTGTTCCTGCACAAGGGCAGTGTGCCCACCGGCTTGCCCGGGCAACTGCTGTTGCCCACCAGCAACGAGAAGATTTCCCTGCTGCCCTCCAGCACCGCCCTGGCCACCCTTGAGCGCCAGTCGCCGGGGCAGAGCGGCCTGGGCCTGGTGATCGCCAAGAGTCTGGCGCAACTGTGGCAGGACTTCGACTACGCAATCATCGACAGCCCGCCATTGCTCGGCGTGCTGATGGTCAATGCCCTGGCGGCCAGCCAGCAACTGGTGATCCCGGTGCAGACCGAACACCTGGCGGTCAAGGGCCTGGAGCGCATGGTCAGCACCCTGACCATGATCAACCGCTCACGCAAACAGGCGTTGCCGTTCAGCATCGTGCCGACCCTGTTCGACCGTCGTACCCAGGCTTCCCTGGGCACCTTGCGCGTACTGCGCGACGCTTACCCGGAAACCATCTGGCAAGGCTATATCCCGGTGGATACGCGCCTGCGTGACGCCAGCCGCGCGGGCCTGGCGCCGTCGCAATTCGATGGCAAGAGCCGTGGCGTGCTGGCGTACCGCGCCTTGCTCAAGCACCTGCTGGCCCAGCAACTTGTGGCGCAGGTGGCGTGAAATGAACCTCAATTCAAGTCCACGGGGCATCGCGCCGATAACCTTTGAATACACGGTTAACGGGGCTTGCGCGTGGGCATACAGATGAGTCGTCCTGTCGATATCAAGACCCGGCCGCAACTGGCGCTGCAGTCCTACCTGGACGCGCTGCTGCAAGAGGCGACCGAGGAAGTACTGCCCGAGCCGATCCTGGTGCTGGATGAAGCGCTGGCGGTGCCTGTGGTCGAGGCTGAGGCCGGCCTGGATGAGTTTCAACTGGCGGTCCTGGAAGAGCAGGCCCGTGATGCGGTGGTGGTGCCGGTTGCCGTTGTGGTCGCGCCTGAGCCTGTACCGCTGGTGCTGGTACCGCCGGTGGCCGAGGTGCATCGGCCGCCGAGCATTACCCCGCCACCGGTGGAAACCGATGGTCGACCGGCCTGGGCTGCCGAGTCGTTCGAATGCCTGCTGTTTGATGTCGCCGGGCTGACACTGGCGGTGCCGCTGGTGTGCCTGGGGTCGATCTATTCCCTGGAAGGCCAGGAACTGACGCCGTTGTTCGGTCAGCCGGAGTGGTTTCTCGGGATCCTGCCGAGCCAGGCCGGCAACCTCAAGGTGCTGGACACTGCGCGCTGGGTGATGCCCGACCGCTATCGCGATGATTTCCGCCAGGGCCTGCAATACGTGATTTCGGTGCAGGGCTACGAATGGGGGCTGGCGGTGCATCAGGTCAGCCGTTCGCTGCGCCTGGACCCCAACGAAATCAAATGGCGCAGCCACCGTGGCCAGCGGCCATGGCTGGCGGGCACGGTGATTGAACATATGTGCGCGCTGCTGGATGTCGCCGAATTGGCGGAGCTGATTGCCAGCGGCGCGGTAAAGGATCTGCCAGGTAACAAACGTACTTGATAAGAGGCGCAGCGCCACGGTGCTGCCAAAGAAGAACACACGCCGTTATCAACGGTATTTGAAGGGGTCAGGGGTATGAACAAGTCGTCAGCGTCCGCACAGGGTTTGGATGATCCGATTCTGCAATGGGTGACCTTCAAGCTGGACAACGAGTCCTACGGCATCAACGTGATGCGGGTGCAGGAAGTGCTGCGCTACACCGAAATCGCGCCAGTGCCGGGTGCGCCGAGCTACGTGCTGGGCATCATCAACCTGCGCGGCAACGTCGTGACCGTGATCGACACCCGCCAGCGCTTTGGCCTGATGCCGACTGAAGTCAACGACAACACCCGTATCGTCATCATCGAAGCCGACAAGCAAGTGGTCGGGATCATGGTCGACAGCGTGGCCGAAGTGGTTTACCTGCGTCAGTCGGAAGTCGAGACTGCGCCGAATGTCGGCAACGAAGAGTCGGCCAAGTTTATCCAGGGCGTATGCAACAAGAACGGCGAGCTGCTGATTCTGGTTGAGCTGGACAAGATGATGAGCGAAGAAGAGTGGTCGGACCTGGAGAACATCTGATTGATGCTTGAGGTAGCGGTAATCGTCCTGGCCCTGCTGTGGGTCGGGACCCTGGTGGTGTTGCTGCGTTATATGCGCCAACAACGCGAATTGGTGCTGCAGCAGGCCGAGCGCGACGCCGTGCGCGATCAACGTCTGCGCGAGATCGCCAAGCGCGTGGACAACTACCAGCAAAGCGCCGTGCGGGTGGGGGAGGACGTGCATGAACTGCGTTCAATCCTCGCCCCGTTGCCCGACAAACTGTCGGCACTGGAACAGCGCGACCCGGCCAACCTGTCCTTCGCCCAAGCGGCGAAGCTGGTGGGCATGGGCGCCACGGTGGACGAACTGACCCAATCCTGCGGCCTGACCCAGGCCGAGGCGCAGTTGATGAGCAAATTGCACAAAACCTGAACTGGCCGCAGTTCCCATGTGGAAGCGGGCCGTTGTGGCGAGCGGGCTTGCCCCGCGCTGGGCTGCGCAGCAGCCCCAGTAAGCCGAATGCATTGTGTCAGATACACCATGGAGGCTGGTTTTGGGGCTGCTGCGCAGCCCAGCGCGGGGCAAGCCCGCTCGCCACAATAGCTAGCTCCCACATTTTGGGTCGGCATACAGCCTTGGGATTTCAGTAATCATCCCCGCGCGCCGTCACATCCCGCTCCTCTGGCTCGGCATTCGGGTCATAGCCCACCGGGAATTTGCCCTTCAACGTCCAGGCAAACGCAATGATCTCGGCGATGGTCCGGTACAGCTCTTCGGGAATGCTGTCCCCCAGTTCCATGCGCGCCAGCAATTTCACCAGCTCGGCATTTTCATAAATCGGTACTTCGTGCTCCCGCGCCAACTTCAGAATGGCTTCGGCCAGGGCGTCGTCGCCTTTTGCGGTCAGGGCGGGAGCCGCTTTGCCGTCGTATTTGAGGGCGATGGCCTGGCGCGGTGGGTTGGGGTTTTTCATGCGGTTTCATCCACCCAGCGTTGTTCCAGCCCGGTCTTTGGCCCGCGGGGCGGGGTGCCGAGGTGGCAGTCGAGGTCGCCGACGTTGAGGCCCGACGACACCAGGCGTTCGCGCAGGCTACCCAGGTGGCTTTCGATCAGGCTGGCGGTGAACGGGCGGGTGGCCCACAACTGGCTGGAGAGTTTGCCTTCGCTCAGTTGCGCCTGGACCTGCAACGGGCCCAGGGGCTCCATGTCGAACGCCAGCTCCACGCGCCAGAGCATTTTTTTGGCGTCGCGTTCGATCTTGCGTTCAGGCTCGTCCTTGTCCGGCGCCGGTTCTTCGCGCTGGAATTTGACCTGCAGTGGCACGATGTCCTGCAGGGTACGCATGGGGATTTCCATCTGCCAGGTGGTTTGCAGGCGGCCGTCGGCGGTGGTGCCGGTCTGTTCCAGGCTCGACAATTGGTGGCTCTGCAAACGGGAGATGGCGCCGGCGGCCAGGCGCAGCAGGTTTTCCAGGCTGTTTTCACCCTCCAGGCGCTGCAACAGCCGCTCCGGCAAAGGGAAGCCGCCCGGTGCGGTGCGGGCGCCCATCTGGCCGAGGGTGCCCAAGGGGCTACGCACAAAACTGGGCAGCATCTGCGCCAGGGTGTTGGCGGCCAGGATGGCATTGAGATTGGTGCTGGCGGGGAGGGCGGGCATCAGCTCGGCCACCAGGCGCAGCAGGCTGCCCTTCATGTCCAGAGGCGGGACCAACGGATTTTGCCCGGCCAGCAGCTTGGCTTCCAGCAGCGCGCCGCTGTTGTGCAGCAATTGCGCCAGCACCTTGGGGTTACTGACTTGGGCCAGGTCGGGCATGCCGGCCAGCACCCGCTCTACCGCTGCGCGCAGATCCGCCGGCAGGTCGGCAGTGCGCGGCAGGTTTTGCAGGGCGCTGAGCAGGCCTTCCAGTGAGCCCTGGCGGCTTTGCTGAGTCGCCAATTGCTGACTGACTGCCAGTTGATCGCGCAGCCCGCTCAAGGGCACGAAATCCAGAGTCTGCGCGCCCTGTACCACGGCGCTGAGCAAGCTGCCGACGCGCAGCGGTTGCGGGCTTTCCAGGGTCAGGGTGGTGCCGCTCAAGGCGCTGTTGAGCACCGACACCAGCGAGCGGTACAGCGCCGGTTGCCCGGCGCCCTGGGGCAGCATCTGCGAGGTCAGGACCTTGGCTTGCAGCAAGGTGCCCAACGGCAATTGATTGGTGTCGATACGGGTCAGGGCCGCGACATTGGCGCTGAGGGCCTGTTGCAGGCTGATGGCCAGGTCGCCGGACGCCGTCTGGCTCACCGCGACGTTGCTGCCCAGGGGCAGCGGCTGGCTGCTGGCGGCCTGTACCAGGGTTTGGCGGCCACCTTCGAGGGTCAGCTTGAGCAGTAGCTGAAAGGCTTCACCGCCTTGCTTGAGCGCCAGCACCTCGGCGTTCACGGTTTTTCCGGCGTCGATCAAGCCTGTCTGGGGCTCCAGCAGTTTCAGCAGTTCGCCCACTGCAGGCGCAGGCCTGGGCCCGGTGGCCGGGGCTGGGGGGAGGGTCGGAAGGTTGATGTCACCGGTCATCGTGGCCGCCGTCTCAAGGAAATTGCCCTCTTTAGAGTAGGGCATCGCATGTATAATGCCGCCCGTCTTCAAAGAGCGGGTCAAAAACATCACAACTGATTGATCCAGCTCTCTAAAACAGGCCGCCAATGCAGTTATTGTGCATCTCTTTAACGGCCGTTCCACCGCCGACTTGAACCGTAAAGGCCCGCGATCTTGTGACCAGTCCACTACTTGAAGCCGTTGCGCTTGCCTGTGAGCGAGACCTGCGGATGCTGTTCGAACACCTCGAACTGCGTCTGGCGGGCGGCGATATGGTGCAGATCAGTGGGCCCAACGGCAGCGGCAAGACCAGCCTGCTGCGCCTGCTGGCCGGTCTGATGCAGCCCACGGCAGGGCAGGTGCGCCTTAACGGCAAACCGCTGCACGAACAACGCACGGAGCTGGCGCGCAACCTGCTGTGGATCGGCCACGCCGCCGGGATCAAGGATGTGCTGACGGCTGAAGAAAACCTCAGTTGGCTCAGCGCCCTGCATCACCCGGCTACGCGCGAGTCCATCTGGCAGGCCCTGGCCGCCGTGGGCCTGAAGGGTTTCGAAGATGTTCCCTGCCATACCCTGTCGGCCGGCCAGCAACGCCGCGTGGCCCTGGCCCGGCTGTACCTGGATGGCCCGCCGCTGTGGATCCTCGACGAACCGTTCACTGCCCTCGACAAACAGGGCGTGGCCCAGCTTGAAGAACACCTGGCCCGGCATTGCGAGCAGGGTGGCATGGTGGTCCTCACCACCCATCACACCTTGACCCGCATGCCCGCCGGCTACCGTGACCTGGACCTGGGGCGGTGGTCGGTATGAGTGTCTTTGCCCTGTTGGTCGCCCGCGAAGCTCGCTTGCTGTGTCGTCGCCCGGCCGAGTTGGCCAACCCGCTGGTGTTTTTTGCGATTGTCATCGCCTTGTTCCCTTTGGCGGTCGGCCCCGAGACTAAACTGTTGCAAACCTTGTCTCCGGGACTGGTGTGGGTAGCGGCACTTTTGTCCGTCCTGCTCTCGCTGGACGGGCTGTTTCGCAGTGATTTCGAAGATGGATCCCTCGAACAGTGGGTCCTTTCGTCGCACCCCCTGCCTCTTCTGGTACTGGCCAAGGTACTGGCACACTGGGCCTTCTCCGGCCTGGCGCTGGTCTTGCTCGCGCCGCTGCTGGCGATGATGTTGGGACTGCCTTCCGAATGCCTGCCGGTGTTGCTGGCCTCGTTGTTGCTAGGCACCCCGGTGCTGAGCCTGCTGGGGGCCGTCGGTGCGGCACTGACCGTCGGCTTGAAGCGCGGTGGGCTGTTGCTGGCCTTGCTGATTTTGCCTTTGTATATCCCGGTGTTGATCCTGGGCAGCGGCGCCTTGCAGGCCGCGCTCATGGGGATGCCGGCGACCGGTTACCTCTTGTGGCTTGGCAGCCTGACCGCCCTGGCGGTAACCCTGACACCCTTTGCTATAGCGGCCGGCCTGAAGATCAGCGTCGGCGAATAATGAGGTCTGACCCAGTGTTTTCACTGAGTCAGTAAAGACCCTAAGCTTCTTGCAACGACAAGAAGCAACCGTGATGGAAACAGCAATGAACTGGACCTGGTTTCACAAGCTCGGCTCGCCCAAGTGGTTCTATGGCATCAGCGGCAAAATGCTGCCCTGGCTCGCCGTCGCCGCCTTCCTGCTGATCGGTATCGGCCTGGTCTGGGGCCTGGCCTTCGCGCCGCCGGACTACCAGCAGGGCAATAGCTTTCGCATCATCTATATCCACGTTCCCGCCGCGCTGCTGGCCCAGTCCTGCTACGTGATGCTGGCGGTGTGCGGCATCGTCGGCCTGGTGTGGAAGATGAAGCTGGCCGACGTCGCCCTGCAATGCGCCGCGCCCATCGGTGCCTGGATGACCGCGGTTGCATTGCTGACCGGGGCGATCTGGGGCAAGCCGACCTGGGGTTCGTGGTGGGTCTGGGATGCGCGACTAACGTCCATGTTGATCCTGCTGTTTCTGTACTTCGGTCTGATTGCCCTGGGCAACGCGATCAGCAATCGTGAGAGTGCCGCTAAGGCCTGCGCGGTGCTGGCGATTGTCGGCGTGATCAATATCCCGATCATCAAGTACTCCGTGGAGTGGTGGAACACCCTGCACCAGGGCGCCACCTTCACCCTCACCGAAAAACCGGCGATGCCCGTGGAAATGTGGGCGCCGCTGCTGCTGATGGTCCTGGGCTTCTACTGCTTTTTCGGCGCGGTGCTGCTGATGCGCATGCGCCTCGAAGTGCTCAAGCGTGAAGCCCGCGCCAGTTGGGTCAAGGTCGAAGTGCAAAACAGCCTGGGAGCCCGTGGATGAGTTTCGCCTCTTTCAGTGATTTTCTCGCCATGGGCCACCACGGCCTGTACGTCTGGACCGCTTATGGCATCAGCCTGGCAGTCCTGGCCCTCAACGTCGTTGCGCCGATCCTGGCCCGCAAGCGTTACCTGCAACAAGAGGCGCGTCGTCTGCGCCGGGAGACCGATAAGTGAATCCGCTGCGTAGAAAGCGTCTGTTGATCATCCTTGCCATCCTGGTGGGCGTCGGCGTTGCCGTAGGCCTGGCCTTGAGCGCCTTGCAGCAGAACATCAACCTGTTCTATACCCCGACCCAGATCGCCAATGGTGAAGCGCCGCAAGACACGCGCATCCGTGCCGGTGGCATGGTCGAGGCCGGCTCCCTGAAGCGTTCCGGCGACTCGCTGGACGTGACCTTCGTGGTCACCGACTTCAACAAATCCGTGACCATCACCTACCGTGGCATCCTCCCGGACCTGTTCCGCGAAGGGCAGGGCATCGTGGCCCTCGGCAAGATCAACGCCCAGGGCGTGGTGGTGGCCGACGAAGTGCTGGCCAAGCACGATGAAAAATACATGCCGCCGGAAGTGACCAAGGCCCTGAAAGAAAGCGGCCAATCCGCGCCAACCCCAGCCAAGGAGGGTTAAGCAATGACCTCTACATTGTTTATTCCCGAGTTGGGCCAGTTGGCGATGATCCTCGCCCTGTGCTTTGCCATCGTCCAGGCCATCGTGCCGCTGCTGGGCGCCTGGCGCGGTGATCGGCTGTGGATGAGCCTGGCGCAACCCGCCGCCTGGGGCCAGTTCGCGTTCCTGGCGTTCGCCTTTGGTTGCCTGACCTACGCCTTTATGACCGACGACTTTTCCGTCGCCTATGTCGCCAGCAACTCCAACAGCGCTTTGCCCTGGTACTACAAGTTCAGCGCCGTCTGGGGGGCCCACGAAGGCTCCCTGCTGCTGTGGGCCTTCATCCTCGGCGGCTGGACCTTTGCGGTGTCGGTGTTCTCCCGGCAGTTGCCGCAAGTGATGCTGGCGCGGGTGCTGGCGGTGATGGGCATGATCAGCATCGGCTTCCTGCTGTTCTTGATCATGACCTCCAACCCGTTCGAGCGGATTCTGCCGCAGATTCCCGTGGACGGTCGCGACCTCAACCCGCTGCTGCAGGATATCGGCCTGATCGTCCACCCGCCGATGCTGTACATGGGTTATGTGGGCTTCTCCGTGGCGTTCGCCTTTGCCATCGCCGCCTTGCTCGGCGGGCGTCTCGACGCCGCCTGGGCGCGCTGGTCGCGGCCGTGGACCATCGTCGCCTGGGCCTTCCTGGGTATCGGCATCACCCTGGGCTCGTGGTGGGCCTACTATGAACTCGGCTGGGGCGGCTGGTGGTTCTGGGACCCGGTGGAAAACGCCTCCTTCATGCCCTGGCTGGTGGGCACGGCACTGATTCACTCCTTGGCAGTCACCGAAAAACGCGGCGTGTTCAAGAGCTGGACGGTGTTGTTGGCCATTGCCGCCTTCTCCCTGAGCCTGCTGGGCACCTTCCTCGTGCGTTCCGGCGTGCTGACGTCGGTGCATGCGTTCGCTGCCGACCCTGAGCGCGGCGTGTTCATCCTGATCTTCCTGCTCTGCGTGGTGGGCGGCTCGCTGACCCTGTTCGCCCTGCGTGCGCCGGTGGTCAAGAGCCACGTGGGCTTCAACCTGTGGTCGCGGGAAACCCTGCTGCTGGGGAACAACCTGGTCCTGGTGGTCGCCGCTTCGATGATCCTGCTGGGCACCCTGTACCCGCTGGTGCTCGATGCCCTGACCGGCGCCAAGCTGTCGGTCGGCCCGCCGTACTTCAACGCCTTGTTCATCCCGTTGATGGGCCTGCTGATGGTGGTAATGGCCATTGGCGTGCTGGTGCGCTGGAAAGACACCCCGGTCAAATGGCTGCTGGGCATGCTGACCCCGGTGCTGCTGGGCAGTGCCGCCTTGTCGGTGATTGCCGGGATTGCCTACGGCGACTTCAACTGGGCCGTGCTCGCGACCTTCATGCTGGCGGCCTGGGTGTTGCTGGCCGGCGTGCGCGATATCTTCGACAAGACCCGCCACAAGGGCCTGATCAAAGGCCTGCCGACCCTGACCCGCAGTTACTGGGGTATGCAGATCGCCCACATCGGCATCGCCGTGTGTGCCCTGGGCGTGGTGTTGTCCAGCCAGAACAGCGCCGAGCGCGACTTGCGCCTGGCCCCTGGCGAGTCCATGGACCTGGCGGGCTACCAGTTCGTGTTTGAAGGTGCCAAGCACTTCGAAGGGCCGAACTTCACTTCCGACAAAGGCACCGTGCGCGTGGTGCGCAACGGCAAGCAAATCGCCGTGCTGCACCCGGAGAAACGCCTGTACACCGTGCAAAGCTCGATGATGACCGAAGCCGGGATCGACGCCGGGTTCACCCGTGATCTCTACGTGGCACTGGGCGAGCCATTGGGCGATGGCGCCTGGGCCGTGCGCGTGCACGTCAAACCGTTTGTGCGCTGGATCTGGTTCGGTGGCCTGCTGACCGGCTTCGGCGGGTTGCTGGCCGCGATGGACCGGCGTTACCGGGTCAAGGTCAAGAGCCGGGTGCGTGAAGCCCTTGGCATGCAAGGAGCCGCTGTATGAAGCGTTGGTTGATGGTATTGCCGCTGGCGCTGTTTCTGCTGGTCGCGGTGTTTTTGTATCGCGGCCTGTACCTGGACCCGGCCGAACTGCCGTCGGCGATGATCGGCAAGCCGTTCCCGGCGTTCTCGCTGCCGACGGTGCAGGGCGACAAAACCCTGACCCAGGCCGATCTGATCGGCAAACCGGCGCTGGTCAACGTGTGGGCCACCTGGTGCATCTCGTGCCGCGTGGAGCACCCGGTGCTGAACAAACTGGCCGAGAAGGGCGTGGTGATCTACGGCATCAACTACAAGGACGACAATGCGGCGGCCTTGAAGTGGCTGGCGGAATTCCACAACCCGTACCAGTTGGACGTGCGTGATGAAGACGGCAACCTGGGCCTGAACCTCGGCGTCTACGGTGCCCCGGAAACCTTCTTTATCGACGCCAAGGGCGTGATCCGCGACAAGTTCGTGGGGGTGATCGACGAAGTGGTCTGGCGCGAACAACTGGCGGCCAAGTACCAGGCCCTGGTGGATGAGGCCAAGCCATGAAGCGTTGGCTGACCGCTGCTGTATTGGCGCTGGGGCTGGTGGGCGTGGCCCATGCCGCCATCGACACCTATGAATTCGCCCGGGATGGCGACCGCGAGCGTTTCCGCGAGCTGACCAAGGAACTGCGCTGCCCCAAGTGCCAGAACCAGGACATCGCCGACTCCAACGCGCCGATTGCCGCCGACCTGCGCAAAGAGATTTTCCGCATGTTGGGCGAGGGCAAGGACAACCAGCAGATCATCGACTTCATGGTTGATCGCTACGGTGAGTTCGTCCGCTACAAGCCGGCGTTGACCGGCAAGACCGCCTTGCTCTGGTTTGGCCCCGCTGCCCTGTTGCTGGGCGGCCTGGTGGTCATGGCCGTGATCGTCCGCCGTCGCCGTGCGGCTCCCACCGATGGCAGCGACGCGCTATCTGCCCAAGAGCGCCAACGCCTCGACCAACTGCTGGACAAAAAAACTGATGATTGATTTCTGGCTCGCAGCTGGCCTGCTGCTCCTGGTTGCCTTGAGTTTCCTGTTGATCCCGGTGTTGCGCGTACGTCGCGCCCAGCGTGAAGAAGACCGCACCGCGCTGAACGTCGCGCTGTATCAGGAACGTGTTGCCGAACTGCAAACCCAACAAAGCGAAGGCGTGCTCAACGCGGCGCAACTCGACACCGGTCGTGCTGAAGCCGCCCGTGAATTGCTGGCCGATACCGAAGGCGTGGAAAAGCCCCGGGAATCGCGCCTGGGCAAACCGCTGCCACTGCTGGCCGCGGTGCTGGTGCCGGTATTGGGCCTGGCGCTGTACCTGCATTACGGCGCCATCGACAAAGTTGAACTGACCCGCGAATTCGCCGAGCCGCCGGTGTCCCTTGCCGACATGACCCAGCGCCTGGAACGGGCAGCGGCGGCGCAACCGGATTCGGCCGAAGGCCTGTACTTCCTGGGGCGCGCCTACATGGCCCAGGACCGCTCGGCGGATGCGGCCAAGGTCTTCGAGCGCGCCGTGGCCCTGGCCGGTCGCCAGCCGGAACTGCTCGGGCAGTGGGCCCAGGCGCAGTACTTTGCCAACAACAAGCAATGGTCGCCGCAGCTTCAGGCCTTGACCGACGAAGCGCTGAAGCTCGATCCGAAGGAAGTCACCAGCCTCGGCCTGCTGGGCATCGCCGCCTTTGAGGGGCAGCGGTACCAGGACGCCATCGACTACTGGAACCGCCTGCTGGCCCAGTTGCCGGAGCACGACAACTCCCGCGCAGCGCTGCAAGGCGGCATCGACCGTGCAGCCGAGAAGTTGAAAGAAGGTGGCGGTGTTGTCGCCCCGACCGTCAAGAGCGCCGTGATGAAAGTGCGTGTGGACCTCGCGGCTGACGTCAAAGCCCGTGCGCTGCCGACTGACAGCGTCTTCATCTTCGCCCGCGCTGTTTCCGGCCCGCCGGCGCCACTGGCGGCCAAGCGCGTGACCGTGGCCGACCTGCCGGTGACCGTCGAACTGGGCGATGCCGACGCGATGGTGCCGCAGTTGAAACTGTCCAACTTCGCCGAAGTCCAACTGGTTGCGCGCATCTCACGGGCCGGTCAACCGACTGCCGGCGAGTGGATCGGCCGCAGTCAACCCCTGGCCAGCAGCACCACCGCGACCCAGCAGTTGACCATCGACAGTCCGGATCAATAATTTCGAGGAAACGCCCATGACCGCCATCGCTCGTATCACCCTGCTCAGCCTGGTATTGGGCTTGAGTGCTTGCGCGGTTCATCGGCCACCACCAGCCCCTACGGGCCCGACCATTCCACCGTCGGGCCCGTCGACCCAGCCGAGCAGCAAACCCAGCGGCCCGGTCATCGCCCCGCCCAAACCCTTGCCGAGCAAGTCCCCGACCTTCGCCCCGCCTCCCGGCGCTGCCAGCCATTGGGACGGCAAGATGCAGGTCTACGTGCTGGACGAGCAACCGGACACCTTCTACCGCCAGCGCACCTACTACCGCTGGAGCAACGGCTGGAGCCGCTCCATCAGCCCGAACGGGCCATGGGAAGAGACGAATGTGCAGGGTGTACCGCCGGGGTTGAGCAAGCAGTACGCGAAATGACAAAAGGCGACCTTCGGGTCGCCTTTTTCTTGCCCGCCTGGCACACCGCTACCCATGCCATCACCCTTTGCCAGCGAAAAACTCCCAGACGCTGCGGTCATCCTGAACGCCCGCGTCATCGTTGACGTCCATCGCTGGCAAGCCAGCTCCCACAGGAGAACCCTGCGTGTCAGCCAACCTTTCATAAAACCTTCATCAAGCCGCCCCCCTCCCGTCATGTGCAAGTCATAGGTCTGACACCTCCCGCGCCTACTGTCGTTTGAACTCAAACACAGCCATGGAAGGCTGTTCAAACCAAGACAGAGAAGCCCATGACTCCCGCTATCCATGTCGATCACTTGAACAAGACCTTTTCGAAGAAAACCGCACTGGTCGATCTCGAACTCACCATCGCCACGGGTGAGATGGTCGCGCTGATTGGTGCGTCCGGCTCCGGCAAGTCCACCTTGTTGCGCCATTTGGCGGGCTTGGCCTGTTGCGACAAAGGTAATGGCGGCAGCGTCAAGGTACTGGGCCGGGAGGTGCAGGCCAGTGGGCGGTTGAATGGCAGGGTGCGCAGGTTGCGGGCGGATATCGGTTATATCTTCCAGCAGTTCAACCTGGTCAATCGCCTGAGTGTGATCGACAACGTGCTGCTCGGTTGCCTGGGCCGCATGCCGCGCTGGCGCGGCAACCTCGGGTTGTTCAATGCCGAGGAAAAGCAATGTGCCATGCATTCTTTGGCGCGGGTCGGCCTGGCGGACCTGGCCCAGCAGCGCGCCTCGACCCTGTCCGGTGGCCAGCAGCAGCGCGTGGCGATTGCCCGGGCGCTGACCCAGCGCGCCGAGGTGATTCTCGCCGATGAACCCATCGCCTCACTCGACCCGGAGTCGGCGCGCAAGGTCATGGAGATCCTCGCCGACATCAATCGCCGCGACGGCAAGACCGTCGTGGTGACTCTGCATCAAGTCGATTACGCCATGCGTTATTGCCCGCGTGCCGTGGCGCTCAAGGGTGGGCGCATTCATTTCGACGGGCAGGGCAGCGCAATGAGCAGCCAGTTTCTCAACGATCTGTACGGTGCCGATGTCGACACCAGTCTGATGTTTTCCGACCAGTCCCGCCACGCCGAGTTGCCCCAGCGGCTGGCCCTGGCACGCGCTTGAACCCTTACTCACGAGCCACAGGAGCCTGTTCCATGCTGAACCGTATCGGTCATGTTTTTCTATCTGCGGTGTTGTTGGCCAGTGTCGCCATGGGCAATGCCCAGGCTGCCGACAAGGCGATCAACTTCGGCATCATGTCCACCGAGTCTTCGCAGAACCTCAAGAGCATCTGGCAGCCATTTCTCGATGACATGCACAAGAAGACCGGCCTGACCATCAACGCCACCTTCGCCTCTGACTATGCCGGCCTGATCCAGGGCATGCGTTTCAACAAGGTCGATGTGGCCTGGCTCGGCAACAAGGCGGCGATGGAAGCGGTGGACCGCTCCAACGGTGAGATCTTCGCCCAGACCGCCGCCGCCAACGGTGCCGCCGGTTACTGGAGCCTGTTGATCGTGCGCAAGGACAGCCCCCTCAACTCCGTTGAAGACATGCTCAAGAACGCCAAGAACCTGACCTTCGGCAATGGCGACCCCAACTCCACCTCGGGCTATCTGGTGCCGGGCTACTACGTGTTCGCCAAGAACAACGTGGATGCCGCCACCGCCTTCAAGCGCACCCTCAACTCCAGCCATGAAGTCAACGCACTGAGCGTGGCCAAGGGGCAGTTGGACGTGGCCACCTTTAACCCCGAAAGCTGGGACCGCCTTGAAGTGACCCAACCGGACAAGGCCGCGCAACTCAAGGTGATCTGGAAGTCGCCACTGATCCCCGCCGACCCGATGGTGTGGAGCAAGGCATTGACCGACAGCGAGAAAACCAAGATCCGTGAGTTCTTTGCCAATTACGGCGACACCGATGAAGAGAAGGCGGTGCTCAAGAACATGCAGCTGGGCAAGTTCCTCGCTTCCAACGACGACCAGTTGCTGCCGATCCGCCAACTGGAGCTGTTCAAGCAGCGCACCACGATCAGTGCCGACAGCAAGCTCGACGCCGCCGACAAGGCCAAGAAGCTGGCCGACATCGACGCTGACCTGGCCAAGCTGCAACAGCGCCTGACCGAGTTGGACAAGAAAACCGCGGCAAACAGCTAACCCCCTGTGGGAACCGGGCCTATGTGGGAGCGGGCTTGCTCGCGAAAGCGGTGCATCAGTCGCTGGATGGGTTGAATGACACACCGCATTCGCCAGCAAGCCCGCTCCCACACAAACCCGGTTCCAACAATTATCGAGAGTGACCCATGACTACGTTGCACGCTGAAGCCGTTGGCAAGCGCACCTGGCCGCAATACCTCGGCTGGGGCCTGTTCCTGGTGCTGTTGGCCTGGGCCTGGAAGGGCGCCGAGATGAACCCGCTGGCGCTGTATCGCGATTCGGGAAACATGGCGACCTTCGCTGCCGACTTCTTCCCGCCTGACTTCCACGAATGGCGCTCTTACCTCAAGGAGATGATCGTCACCGTGCAAATCGCCCTCTGGGGCACGGTGCTGGCGATTGTCTGCTCGGTACCCCTGGGCATCCTCTGCGCCGACAACATCACCCCATGGTGGATTCACCAGCCGTTGCGCCGGGTGATGGACGCCTTCCGCTCGATCAACGAGATGGTGTTCGCCATGTTGTTCGTGGTGGCGGTCGGCCTGGGTCCGTTTGCCGGCGTTCTGGCCTTGTGGATCAGCACCACCGGGGTCCTTGCAAAGTTGTTTGCCGAAGCGGTCGAGGCCATCGACCCAGGCCCGGTGGAAGGGGTGCGCGCCACCGGTGCCAGCGCCTTGCAGGAAGTGATCTACGGCGTGATCCCGCAAGTGATGCCGCTGTGGGTGAGCTACGCGCTCTACCGCTTCGAAGCCAATGTGCGCTCGGCAACGGTGGTGGGCATGGTCGGCGCCGGCGGGATCGGGGTGATCCTGTGGGAGAACATCCGCGCCTTCCAGTTCGTCCAGACCTGTGCGGTGCTGCTGGTGATCATTGTGGTCGTGAGCCTGATCGACGTGCTGTCCCAACGCCTGCGCAAGCGGTTTATCTGACTTCGGAGGGGTGCCTGAGGGCGCTTTTTTAAAGCATGCAGTTGTCTAGACAAGATGAGCCGGTGTATCGCGAGCTCGCCGATATCCTGCGTCGCGAACTCAGCGACTACCAGGCCGGTGACTTCCTGCCGGGCGAGGTGCAATTGGCTGAACGTTTTGGCGTCAACCGCCACACGCTGCGTCGGGCCATTGATGAGTTGGTGTTCGAAGGCAGCCTGCTGCGTCAGCAGGGCAAGGGCACGCAAGTGCTGGACCGGCCGCTGATCTACCCGATGGGCGCCGACACCGCCTACAGCCAATCACTGTCGGCCCAGGGCCACGGGGTGCAGGCGCTGTTGCTCAAGCGCCGTTATTGCTACGCCAGCCGTGACGAAGCGCAGCACCTGGGGATCGCCGAGATGGCGCCGATGATCGAGCTGCAAACCCTGCGCAAACTTGACCAGCAGCCGGTCAGCCTGATCCGCCATCGCTACTGCGCCAGCCATGCGCCGCTGCTGGCTGACTACAACGGCGGCTCCCTGCGCCAATACCTGCGCGAGCGTGACCTGCCGCTGACCCGCACCCAGAGCCTGATCGGTGCGCGCCTGCCCAACCGTGATGAAGCTGCGCTGCTGATGATGCCCCGGCACTTGCCAGCCTTGACCGTATTCACCCTTTCCCGCGATCGCGATGGCCGCCCGGTGGAGCTGGCGCAGTCCACCAGCCGTTCGGATCGCTTCCAGTACCAGGTGCTGACCTGATGGAGAGTTTGATGAGCCTGTCCCCGCGTCAACACTGGATCGGCGTGCTTGCCCGCGCCCTTCGCAGTGAACTGATCCCCCACGAAGCGGCCCTGCGCGACGCCGATTACCAACTGATCCGTGCCCCGGAAATCGGCATGACCCTGGTTCGCGGACGCATGGGCGGCAATGGCGCACCGTTCAACGTCGGCGAAATGAGCGTGACCCGTTGCGTGGTACGCCTGGCCGATGGGCGCACCGGCTACAGCTACCTGGCAGGGCGCGACAAGGTGCATGCCGAACTGGCGGCCCTGGCCGATGCCCATCTGCAAAGCGCGCAGCCGAGCCAGTGGCTCAGTGATTTGATCGACGCACTGGCCAACGCCCAGGCCCGGCGCCGTGCGCAAAAAGAAGCCGATACCGCCGCCACCAAGGTCGAGTTCTTCACCCTGGTGCGAGGAGAAAACTGATGAATGCTCAATTATTGCAACCGGCGTTTGTCGATCCGGTCCTGGATGCCCAACGCAGCTTTCGCGCAGCGCTCAAGGCCTTGGCCGAACCGGGCTTGATCCAGCCGCTGTCCACGGCCCCGCATCTCGAAGGCCTGGCGCCGGCCACCTACGCCTTGTGCCTGGGGCTGTTGGATGCAGACACGCCGTTGTGGCTGGCGCCGAGCTTCGATACGCCGCTGATCCGCGCCAACCTGGCCTTCCACTGTGGCTGCCCGCTGGCCGTGCGCCGCGAAGACGCGGTGTTCGCCTTGTTGGGGGAGCACGACTTGCTCGACCTGAGCGGCTTCGACCACGGCAATGACCGTTATCCCGACCAGTCGTGCACCTTGCTGGTCCAGTTGAGTGACCTCGATAGCGGGCGCGGCCTGAACTGGAGCGGCCCGGGCATCCAGGCCGGGCGCCAGGTCAACCTGCCGCTGCCCCAGGCGTTCTGGCTGGAACGCCTGCGTCGCGAGGCGTTCCCCCGAGGCCTGGACGTGCTGTTCTGCGCCGGCCACCACCTGCTCGGTTTACCCCGCAGCACCCGCATCGCAGAGGAGTGTGCCTGATGTACGTAGCCGTCAAGGGTGGCGAACAGGCCATCGACAATGCCCACCGCCTGCTGGCGAAAAAACGCCGGGGCGACACCGCGATTCCCGAACTGAGTGTGGAGCAGATCCGCCAGCAGCTGCCGCTGGCCGTTGCGCGGGTGATGACCGAAGGCTCGCTGTACGACGAAGAACTGGCCGCACTGGCAATCAAGCAAGCGGCGGGGGACCTGGTGGAAGCGATCTTCCTGTTGCGCGCCTATCGCACCACGTTGCCGCGCTTCAGCCCCAGCCTGCCGATCGACACCGCGCAGATGCAGCTCAGCCGGCGTTTGTCCGCAACCTTCAAGGACGTGCCCGGCGGCCAATTGCTTGGCCCCACGTTCGACTACACCCACCGCCTGCTGGATTTTGCGCTGCTGGCCGAAGGTGAGTATCCAGGCCCGGAAACCAGCGCCCAAGCAC
The DNA here is from genome assembly GCF_009873475.1 of Pseudomonas sp. DTU12.1. Classification (NCBI taxonomy): domain Bacteria; kingdom Pseudomonadati; phylum Pseudomonadota; class Gammaproteobacteria; order Pseudomonadales; family Pseudomonadaceae; genus Pseudomonas; species Pseudomonas sp. DTU12.1. Next base: position 1,944,058 of record NZ_CP045254.1, read on the forward strand.
GGGTTGAAGCGTGCCCACGCGTACTGGGGTTGTTGGCCAAAGAAGGCTTGATCAAGAACGAAGCCGACGACGATGCCCGCGTTGCCGATATCACCCGCGACCCGCTGGAGTTCCCTGCCAGCCGCGCCGAGCGCCTGCAAGCCCTGGCCCGTGGCGATGAGGGGTTTCTGTTGGCGCTGGGTTATTCGACCCAGCGCGGCTATGGGCGCAATCACCCTTTTGCCGGGGAAATTCGCATCGGTGACGTAGAGGTGTGGATCGATCCCGAGGAACTGGGTTTTCCCATCTGCCTGGGCAGCATCGAAGTCACCGAGTGCGAGATGGTCAACCAGTTCGTCGGCTCGGTCACTGAGCTGGCGCAGTTCACCCGTGGCTACGGCCTGGCGTTCGGGCATGCCGAGCGTAAGGCCATGGGCATGGCGCTGGTGGACCGCTCGCTGCGCGCCGAAGAGTTCAACGAAGAGGTGGTGTCGCCGGCCCAGCGTGAAGAGTTTGTGCTGGCCCACTGTGACAACGTCGAGGCCGCCGGTTTTGTCTCGCACCTCAAATTGCCTCACTACGTGGACTTCCAGGCCGAACTGGAGCTGATCCGCAAACTGCGCCAACCGGCTGAGGGTTCCCGCCATGAATGACATTACCCAGATACCCGCGCGTGATCCGGCCTACAACTTCGCCTACCTCGACGAACAGACCAAACGCATGATCCGCCGCGCCTTGCTCAAGGCCGTGGCAATCCCGGGTTACCAGGTGCCATTCGGTGGCCGCGAGATGCCGCTGCCCTACGGCTGGGGCACCGGCGGCATGCAATTGAGCGCGGCAATCCTGGGCGCTGAGGACGTGCTCAAAGTCATCGACCAGGGCGCCGACGACACCACCAACGCCGTGTCCATTCGCCGTTTTTTTGCGCGCACCGCCGGCATCGCCACTACCGAGGCCACCCCCGAGGCGACGGTGATCCAGACCCGCCACCGCATCCCCGAAACGCCGTTGCAGGCCGGGCAGATCATGGTCTATCAGGTGCCGATCCCCGAGCCGCTGCGTTTTATCGAGCCCTCGGAAACCGAGACCCGCACCATGCATGCCCTCAATGACTACGGGGTGATGCACGTAAAGCTCTACGAAGATATCGCCACCTTTGGCCATATCGCCACGGCCTATGCCTACCCGGTGATGGTCGACGAACGCTATGTGATGGACCCCTCGCCAATCCCCAAATTCGACAACCCCAAACTCGACATGAGCCCGGCGCTGATGCTGTTCGGTGCCGGTCGCGAAAAGCGCCTGTACGCGGTGCCGCCGTACACCCAGGTCAGCAGCCTGGACTTCGAGGATCACCCGTTCGAAGTGCAGAAGTGGCAACACTGCTGTGCGATCTGTGGCAGCCACGAATCATTCCTCGACGAGCTGATTCTGGATGACGCCGGCACCCAGAGTTTCGTGTGTTCCGACACCTGGTATTGCGCCCAGCGGGTCAAGGAGAACAACCAGTGAGCCAGCCTTTATTGCAAGTACGTGACCTGTCCCTGTTGTACGGCCCGCAGAAGGGTTGCCAGGGCGTGAGCTTTGATCTGTACCCCGGCGAAGTACTGGGGATTGTCGGCGAGTCCGGCTCGGGCAAATCCACCTTGCTCTCGCTGTTGAGCGGGCGCTTGCCGCCCCAGGCCGGCAGCATCGGTTATCGGAGCAAGGAGGGCGAATGGCTGGACCTGTACAGCGCCAGCGAAGCCGAACGCCGCACTTTGCTGCGCACCGAATGGGGCTTTGTCGAGCAGAACCCCCGCGACGGCCTGCGCATGGGCGTTTCGGCTGGCGCCAACATCGGCGAGCGCTTGATGGCCCAGGGTGTGCGCAACTACCAGCAACTGCGCGGCGCCGGCCTGGATTGGCTGGGCCAGGTGGAAATCGACCCGCAACGTATCGACGACTTGCCGCGCACCTTCTCCGGCGGTATGCAGCAGCGCCTGCAAATCGCCCGCAACCTCGTCTCCAGCCCGCGCCTGGTGTTTATGGATGAACCCACTGGCGGCCTTGACGTGTCGGTGCAGGCGCGCTTGCTCGACTTGTTGCGCGGCCTGGTGCGCGAGCTGGACCTGGCGGTGGTGATCGTCACTCACGACCTGGCCGTTGCGCGTCTGCTGGCCGACCGCCTGATGGTGATGCGCCGTTCACGGGTGGTGGAAACCGGCTTGACCGACCAGATCCTCGACGATCCACAGCATCCTTACTCCCAACTGCTGGTGTCTTCGGTATTGCAGCCATGATGAATACGTTGATTGAGGTCCGAGACCTGTCGAAAACCTTCACCTTGCACCAGCAGAACGGCGTGGTGCTGAACGTGCTGCGCGGGGTGGATTTCAGTGTGCAGGGCGGTGAGTGCCTAGTACTCCACGGCCAGTCCGGCGCCGGTAAAAGCACCTTGCTGCGCACCCTGTACGGCAACTACCTGCCTGCGGGCGGCAGTATTCGCATCTGCCACGACGGGCAATGGCTGGAACTGGTGGGCGCACAACCCCGGGACATTCTCCAGGTACGCCAGCAGACCCTGGGCTATGTCAGCCAGTTCTTGCGGGTGATCCCACGGGTGGCGTGCCTGGATGTGGTAATGGAACCGGCACTGGCCCGTGGTTGGCTGAAACCTCAGGCCCAGGCGCGGGCCGAGCACTTGCTGGCGCGCCTGAATATCCCGCAGCGCCTGTGGCAACTGGCGCCGGGTACGTTCTCTGGTGGCGAGCAGCAGCGGGTCAATATTGCCCGCGGCTTTATGGTGGCCTGGCCGGTGATGTTGCTGGACGAACCGACGGCTTCCCTGGATGACAGCAACCGCCAGGTTGTTCTGGAACTGATGAACGAAGCCAAGGCCGGCGGTGCCGCACTGATCGGCATCTTCCATGACCGCGCCGCCCGTGAAGCGGTGGCCGACCGTCATTTGGACATGACACCTGCCCATCAAGCCGAAGAGGACTACGCCCATGCCCGTTGAACAGATCCTCAGCAATGCCCGGTTGGTCACGGCTGATCGTGTATTTCTCGGCAGCGTGGTGTTGCGTGACGGGATGATCGTCGACCTCGCCGAAGGCCGCAGCCAGTTGCCCCAGGCCCAGGACCTGGGCGGAGATTTCCTGCTGCCGGGGCTGGTGGAGTTGCACACCGACAACCTGGAAAAGCACATGACCCCACGGCCCGGCGTGGACTGGCCGTCGACTTCGGCGGTGCTCAGCCATGACGCGCAGATCATCGCCGCCGGCATCACCACGGTGTTCGACGCGGTGTCCATCGGCGACGTCAATCCCAGGGGCAATCGCATGCAGAAACTGCCGGCGATGCTCAATGCCATTGCCTCGGCGCAAGAAGCCGGTCTGACCCGCGCCGAACACCGCCTGCACCTGCGTTGCGAGCTGTGCCACCCGGATACCTTGAGCGTGTTCCGCGACCTGGTAGAAAACCCGTTGGTGCAACTGGTGTCGGTGATGGACCACTCACCGGGCCAGCGCCAGTTTGTGCTGGAGTCCAAGTACCGTGAGTACTACATGGGCAAGTACCACCTGAACGACGAGACCATGGACGCGTTTATCGTGCTGCAAATGGCTAACTCAAAGGCCTATAGCGAGCGTTACCGTGCCGCGATTGTCGAGCATTGCCTGGCGCGTGGCCTGTCGGTGGCCAGCCATGACGACGCGACTCTGGCCCATGTCGAGGAGTCGGCGCGCTACGGCATGAGCATCGCGGAATTCCCCACCACCCTGGAAGCCGCGCGCGGTTGCAGGCAACTTGGGATGAACGTGCTGATGGGCGCACCGAACGTGGTGCGTGGCGGGTCGCACTCGGGTAATGTGGCCGCCGCCGGCCTGGCCGCCGAAGGATTGCTGGATATACTTTCCAGTGACTATTACCCCGCCAGCCTGCTACAGGCGGCGTTCGTCCTGGCCGATCAGCAGGATGGCGGCGATCTTTCGCGCGCGGTCAGGATGATCAGCCAGGCTCCGGCACGCGCTGCGGGCTTGCATGATCGTGGTGAAATTGCCATTGGCCTGCGGGCGGACCTGGTGCAAGCTCGCAGCCGTGAAGGGCTGCCAGTGGTCCAACAAGTCTGGCGACAAGCCAAGAGGGTGTTTTGATGGCGGGCAGGTTGATCTATCTCATCGGGCCATCGGGTTCGGGCAAGGACAGCCTGTTGGATGCCGCGCGTGCGCCATTGGCCGAGCGCGGCTGCCGCATTGTGCGGCGGGTCATCACCCGTTCGGCTGAAGCGGTGGGCGAGGCCGCCCAGGGCGTAAGCCCCGCGCAATTCGCGACATTGCAAGCCGAGGGCGGCTTTGCCCTCAGTTGGCAGGCCAATGGTTTGTCTTATGGTATTCCACGGCAGATCGACGACTGGCTGGCGGCCGGCGACGATGTGCTGGTCAATGGCTCCCGTGGGCACCTGGCGCAAACCCGCACGCGTTATCCAACGCTGTTGGTGGTGCTGCTGACGGTGGACCAGGCGGTGTTGCGCCAACGCTTGCTGGCGCGGGGCCGTGAGTCGGTGGCAGAAATCGACGCACGCCTGGCCCGCAACGCACAGTTCAGCGACAGCCTGAAGGCCGCGCCCGGGGTGTTCCTGCTGGATAACTCCGGGCCGTTGGCGCACACCGTCGCCCGATTGCTCGATTGTCTGGAGCCGGGGCATTCGGCATGCGCCTGACCCTGCTGGGCACCGGCGATGCCCGCCAAGTCCCGGTGTATGGCTGCGAATGCGCCGCCTGTGCCCTGGCGCGCAGCCATGAACACTTGCGCCGCCGCGAGTGCAGCGCGCTGATCGAGTGCGGCGACCAGCGCTGGTTGATCGACAGCGGGCTGACAGACCTGACCGAGCGCTTCCCGCCACGCAGCCTCAACGGCATTCTGCAGACCCACTACCATGCGGATCATGCCCAGGGCCTGCTGCATCTGCGCTGGGGCCAGGGCCTGATCATTGCGGTGCATGGCCCGGCCGATCCCGAAGGCCTGTCGGACCTCTACAAACACCCCGGTATCCTTGATTTCAGCCAGCCCTTTGCCGAGTTCGAAACCCGGCAGTTTGGCGAACTGGCGGTCACCGCGTTGCCCCTCCAGCATTCCAAGCCGACGTTCGGGTACCTGCTGCAAGGGCAGGGGCGGCGCCTGGCCTATCTGACCGATACCACGGGCCTGCCGCCGGCAACCATTGCCTGGTTGCGCCGCGAGCCCCTGGATGTGATGGTCATCGACTGCTCCATGCCACCGCAACCCCAGGCGCCGCGCAATCACAATGACCTGACATTGGCCCTGCACTGCATCGACGCGTGCGGCGCCGAGCTTGGGGTGTTGACCCACGTTGGGCACACGCTGGATGCCTGGCTGTTGCAGCATCGCGCTGAGCTGCCGGGGCATGTGACGGTGGGCTGGGATGGGCGGGTGCTTTAACCCAAGGCCTGCGGGTTTTCAATATCCGGCAAAACAACCGCCAGTCTGCCTCGATAAATCTGTGCTTGAGTAAAGATAACTCTGGGGTTATTTTTGTTCGGGCCAGAGCAAGGAGGCTGTGGTGCAAAGCAGGCTATTGATCAAGGAACTGCAAGCGGCGGGCTGGGTGCTGGATCGGGTCACGGGCAGCCATCATATTTTCACGCATCGCTATAACCCGTACACGATACCGGTGCCCCATCCCAAGAAGGACCTGCCCTTGGGCACCGTGCGAAGTATCAGGCAGCGTGCCGGGCTGTTTTCGTTCTAGAGCGGTTTTTAAGGAGAATATTCATGCAATACCCAATCTGTATCGAATGGGGCGATGACTTTACCGCCACCGGTATCCAGATCCCCGATATTCCAGGTGCGGTGACCGCCGGGGACAGTTTTGAAGAGGCTTACAACGCGGCAGTGGAAGTGGCGCACATCATGCTGCAAGAGATGGCCAGTGAAGGCCGGGCGATTCCCATGCCGACCTCGGTCGCGGCGCACCACGGCAACGAGGAATACGCCGGGATGGGCTGGGGCATGCTGGAGCTCGATATCTCGCCTTACCTGGGCAAGACCGAGAAGGTCAATGTGACCTTGCCAGGGTATGTGATCCAGCGCATTGACCGGTATGTACGCGAGCACAAGGTGAAGAGCCGCTCATCATTCCTGGCCGATGCGGCGTTGGAGAAGTTGGTGCGTTCTTGATTGTGCTGCGCTGAATGTAGATCGGATGTTTCTTGTGCAACTGACGATTTGCCTTGAAAAATACTGTTCCTTTTTGCGTTTTTTATAGGGGCTCTTGCGGTTGCTTGGGACAGGATCCTGGGCGTGGCGGCGTGGTCTTGAACGTCAGGCGCTGACTGTCCAAGCGCCTCTGGAAACACTCATGAACCGCAACAGGGCCACCAGGGGGAACGCGCTGCCCACCAGGATCACCCCAAACCAGCCGCCGTGTTCATACACACTGCTGGCAATCGCCGAGCCCAGGGCACCGCCGATGAAGATACTGGTCATGTACAGCGCATTCAGACGGCTGCGGCTATGGGCATCGAGGGCGTAGATGGTGCGCTGGCCGAGGACCATGTTCATTTGCACGCAGAAATCCAGGACCACGCCGGTGACCATCAAGCCGATGACACTGTAGGCCGGGTGTACCAACGCAGGCAGAAAACTCAAGGTTGCCAGCAACATTGCCAGCAGCGAAGCACGATGGGTGTGGCCGGCATCTGCCAGGCGTCCGCTGATCGGCGCGGCAATGGCGCCGAGGGCACCCACCAAGGCAAACAGGGCGATTTCACTTTGGCTCAGGCCGTGATTACGCGAGAGCTCCAGGGGGGCGGCAGTCCAGAACAGGCTGAAGGCGGCGAACATACAGCCCTGGTAGAACGCCCGTTGGCGCAGCAAAGGTTGCTGACGCAGCAGTGAGCCCAACGACCCCAGCAACTGGCCGTAGCTGGCGCTGTGGTCGGGCTGGCGCTTGGGCACGGTGCGCCACAGCACCAGGCTGATAGCGGCCATCATCGCTGCCGCCGCCATGAACATCGCCCGCCAGCCGAAGTGGTCGGCGACCAGGCTGGAAACCGGACGTGCCAGCAGGATGCCCAGCAACAGGCCGCCCATGATGCTGCCCACCACCCGGCCACGGGATTCGGCCGGCGCCAGGTGCGCGGCCAGGGGAATCAGGATCTGTACCGACACCGAGCTGAAGCCGATCAGCAACGACACCAGCAAAAACAGGTTGGGTTGTTCGGTAAACGCCGCGCCCAGCAGGCTGGCAATGGCAACCACGGTGGTGATGATCATCAGCCGGCGGTTTTCCAACAGGTCGCCCAGCGGCACCAGGAAGAACAGGCCCAGGGCATAACCGATCTGGGTCAGGGACACAATCAGGCTGGCCATGGCGGGCGTCAGGCCGATATCCGGGGCGATCAGTTCAATGATCGGTTGCGCGTAGTAGATATTGGCGACGATAGCGCCGCAGCAGAATGCAAACAGCAGCACCATGCCACGGGTCAGGGGGGCGGTCGCGGGCGGGGTAGCGATCATGGTGTTCTCGTTAAAACGGGGAAGGAGGGCGTGAAGGGTAAAGCGTAGGCGAAGGAAGGGAGTAAGTGTTACTGATGATTTCAGTCATGCCTGGCATTGATGCCTTACGCGCAAGCCAATGTGTGGGAGCGGCTTTTGTGGGAGCGGGCTTGCTCGCGAATGGGGTGTATCAGTCAAAAACTATTTGTCTGACCCACCGCATTCGCGAGCAAGCCCGCTCCCACACAAGCCCGCTCTCACATTCAGTTACTGGCCGCTGTAGATCTGGTCGAATACCCCGCCATCATTGAAGTGGGTCTTTTGCACGGTGCGCCAGTCACCAAAGGTCTTCTCCACCGACAAGAAGTCGACTTTCGGGAAGCGATCGGTGTATTTGGCCAGCACTGCCGGGTCCCGTGGACGCAGGTAGTTGTTGGCGGCAATTTCCTGGCCTTCGGCCGACCACAGGTATTTCAGGTAGTCATTGGCAACGTCTCGGGTGCCTTTTTTGTCGACCACTTTATCGACCACCGACACCGGTGGCTCGGCTTCGGCGGAGACGCTTGGGTAGACCACTTCGAATTGATCGCGGCCGAATTCACGGGCAATCATTTCCGCTTCGTTTTCAAAGGTCACCAGCACGTCGCCGATCTGGTTGGTCATGAAGGTCGTGGTGGCGGCACGGCCACCGGTATCGAGCACCGGTGCTTGCTTGAACAGCTTGCCAACAAAATCCTTGGCCTTGTTTTCATCACCGCCGTTCTTCAGCACATAGCCCCAGGCCGACAGGTAGGTATAGCGACCGTTACCCGAGGTCTTGGGGTTGGGCACGATCACTTGCACGCCATCCTTGAGCAGATCCGGCCAGTCTTTCAGGGCCTTGGGGTTGCCCTTGCGCACGATAAACACGGTGGCGGACGTGAACGGCGCACTGTTGTTCGGCAGGCGGGTGACCCAGTTGTCTGGCACCAGTTTGCCGTTGTCGGCCAGGGCGTTGATGTCGGTGGCCATGTTCATGGTGATCACGTCAGCCGGCAGGCCGTCGATGACCGAGCGCGCCTGTTTGCTGGAACCGCCGAAGGACATCTGCAAGGTCAACTTGTCGTCCGGGTGCTCGGCTTGCCAGTGCTTCTGGAACGCGGCGTTGTAATCCTTGTAGAAGTCGCGCATCACGTCATAGGAGACGTTGAGCAGGGTGGTCGAGGCAGCCTGGGCGCCGATAGACAGTGCAAGGCCTGCGGCCAGGAGAGAAGCGCTAACGAGTTTTTTCACTGCTCATTCCTTGTTGTTCGAGAAGGTAGTGGCTTATAGCCCACGACTATAGCCGGGGCGGCATAGACGCTTAAAGATTAAAAAGAACTTTGCTTATTCCACTTTCTGATAGAGCCCGTTGCCACAGCGCGAACAGAAGGCCGCGTTGGGTTCATGGGTATTTTTCTTGCACACCGGGCAATCATGTTGCAGTTGCTCGCCGCGCATGGCGTTGGCTAGTTCGGCGGTGAAAATCCCGGTAGGCACGGCGATGATCGAGTAACCGGTGATCATCACCAGCGACGAGATCACCTGGCCCAGTGGGGTCTTGGGCACGATGTCGCCAAAGCCCACGGTGGTCAGGGTCACGATAGCCCAGTAAATACCCTTGGGGATGCTGGTAAAACCATGCTCCGGGCCTTCAATCACGTACATCAGTGTGCCGAACACCGTTACCAGGGTGCAGACGCTGACCAGGAACACCACGATCTTCTGCTTGCTGCCGCGCAGCGCCGACATCAGGTAGTTGGCTTGCTTGAGGTACGGGCTGAGCTTGAGCACACGGAAGATCCGCAGCATGCGGATGATGCGGATAATCAGCAGGTACTGGGCGTCGCTGTAGTACAGGGCAAGGATGCCGGGGACGATGGCCAGCAAGTCCACCAACCCGTAGAAGCTGAAGGCATAGCGCAACGGCTTGGGCGAGCAATACAGGCGCAGGCCGTACTCGATAGCGAAGATCAGCGTGAAGCCCCACTCGATATAGGCCAGCACATCAGCGTAGTTCTGGTGCACTTCGTCGATGCTGTCGAGCATCACGATCACCAGGCTTGCGAGGATGATCAGCAACAGGATGCCGTCAAAACGCCGCCCGGCTGCCGTGTCGCTCTGGAATACCATGACGTAGAGCCGTTGGCGCCAGTCGTTGTTGCTGTCCATGTAGTTCGCCTGAATCGAAGGTCTGCGAAGCCTAGGGGGATTCGAACGGGCTGTCCATGTTGGCCCTGTGCCGCAGGCGCAACGTCGCGCGCACCAGCCAGCAGGCCAGGATAAACGGTGCCGTCAGCGGTGCCAGGTGCAGGCCGGCAAAACCGGGGGCAAGCAGGCTTGCCAGGAGGATGCCGAGCAAAGGCAGCCAGGGTTGGCGCCGGTACTGGCTCAGAGCCAGGGCGGCAAGCGCGGGGTTGTAGCTGTGCAGGCCGAGCAGGGCGCCGGTGGGGTCGTCGAGCAACAGGCCGAGTACCACGCCGCTGCTGGCGCCGAGCATCGCCCAGAGTGCCGCGCGAGGGCTGGCCAGCAGCAGGCCAAGGGCGATCAGCAAGCCGGCCAGTGGTTGATCCAACAGTATGATCTGGCCCAGGCCGACCAGTGGGGCGTCGAGCCAGGCGAGGGAGGCCGCTGGGGTTGCCGGCAGCGCGGCGGGTGAGACCGTGCCGAGCAACAACCAGCCGATGGCCACGAAGGGCACGGTATAGGCCGGGAGGTCATCGCCATGGACCATGCGCTTGACCCATTGCCGGGTCAGGATCGCACTCAGGCCACCGCACGCCAGGATCAGCGGCGGTACCAGCGCCGACCAGGCGAAGTGCTGACTGATCAGCAAACCCAGCAACACACCGTTATAGCTATAGAGCCCGGCCTGACGCTCGGCCTTGGGATAGTCGCGGCGCTGGGCGGTGAGCAAACCGGCGACCCCGCCCAGCAGCGCACCGCCAAGCAGGGCCGGGGCGCAGGAGAGGATTGCCAACAGGCACAGCAGGCCACACAGCGGGTGGCGCTGCAGGAAGATCTGGCTGAAGCCGTTGAGCAGGGCTTCGGCCCAGTCGGGGCAGGTTGGGTTGGGCATGGTGAGGGAGTCAGGGAGACCGAGTTACCCTTATCGCGGGCAAGCCCACACATTTTGATTGGCGAACCCAATCAAATGTGGGAGCGGGGTTGCCCGCGATAAGGCCCGAACAGACGCTAGATCAACGTCTCGATACGCAGCGAGTTGGTCGACCCCGGCTGCCCAAAGGGCACCCCCGCAGTGATCAACAACGTATCCCCACGCTGCGCCATGCCCTGGGCCTGGGCGATTTCCAGCGCCGTGGAACACACCTCGTCCACTTGCCGCAACCGATCATTGACCACCGAATGCACGCCCCAGGCCACGCTCAGGCGCCGGGCGGTGGACAGGTTCGGCGTGAGATTGAGGATCGGCACCGCCGGCCGTTCCCGCGCCGCGCGCAGGCTGGAGCTACCCGACTCGCTGTAGTTCACCAGCACCGCCACCGGCAGGATGCTGCTGATCCGGCGGATTGCGCAGCTGATGGCGTCGGACACCGTGGCCTCGGCCTTGGGTCGGCTTACATCCAGCTGGGTCTGGTAATCCGGGCCGTTCTCCACCTGGCGAATGATCTTGCTCATCATCTGCACCGCTTCCAATGGGTACTCGCCGGAGGCGGTTTCGGCCGACAACATCACCGCATCGGTGCCCTCGGCGACGGCATTGGCCACGTCGGTGACTTCGGCGCGGGTGGGTGCCGGCGAGAAACGCATGGATTCGAGCATCTGCGTGGCCACCACCACCGGCTTGCCCAACTGGCGGCAGGTGCTGATGATGTCTTTCTGGATTTGCGGCACGCTTTCGGCCGGTACTTCCACGCCCAGATCCCCTCTGGCGACCATGATCGCATCGCTCAGCTCGGCGATTTCCTGCAGGTAGCGCACCGCCGAGGGCTTCTCGATCTTCGCCATCAAGAACGCCTTGTCGCCGATCAGCTCGCGGGCTTCGCGGATGTCTTCGGGACGCTGCACAAACGACAGCGCCACCCAGTCCACGCCCAGTTCCAGGCCGAAGCTCAGGTCGCGGCGGTCCTTGGCGGTCAGTGGGCTGAGTTCCAACAAGGCTTGTGGGACATTCACCCCTTTACGGTCGGACAGTTCACCGCCATTCAATACCGTGGTGTCGATTGCATCGGCATGTTTGGTAATCACCCGCAGGCGCAGCTTGCCGTCGTCCAGCAGCAGGTCCATGCCCGGCTCCAGGGCCTTGATGATCTCCGGATGGGGCAGGTTGACCCGGCGCTGGTCGCCCGGCGTGGGGTCAAGGTCCAGGCGCAAGGCTTGGCCACGCACCAGTTGCACCTTGCCCTCGGCAAAACGCCCGACGCGCAGTTTCGGCCCCTGCAGGTCCATCAGGATCCCCAGCGGGTAGTTGAGCTGGCGCTCGACCTGGCGGATCCACTGGTAGCGCTGGGCATGGTCGGCGTGATCGCCATGGCTGAAGTTCAGGCGGAAGATATTCACCCCGGCTTGCACCAGCTCGCGGATGTCATCGATGCCGTCGGTGGCCGGCCCCAGGGTGGCGAGGATTTTGACCTTCTTGTCAGGCGTCATGTTCAGGACTCTCAAGTATCAGAATGGCGCGGAAGTCGTTGACGTTGGTACGGGTCGGCTCGGTGACGATCAACGCGTCGAGTGCCGCGAAATAGCCGTAGCCATTGTTGTTGTCCAGCTCATCGCTGGCCGACAGGCCCAAGGCCTCGGCGCGGGCGTAACTGGTGGGGGTCATGATCGCCCCGGCGTTGTCTTCGGAACCGTCGATGCCGTCGGTGTCGCCGGCCAGGGCGTACACGCCGGGCAGGCCCTTGAGGCTGTCGGTCAGGCTTAGCAGGAACTCGGCGTTGCGTCCGCCACGGCCATTGCCGCGCACGGTCACGGTGGTCTCGCCGCCGGACAGGATCACGCAGGGCGCTGCCAGTGGCTGGCCGTGCTGGATGATCTGCCGGGTGATGCCGGCGTGGACCTTGGCCACGTCCCGGGCTTCGCCTTCCAGGTCGCCGAGGATCAGCGGGCTGAAACCGGCCTGGCGCACTTTTACCGCCACTGCTTCCAAAGACTGCTGCGGCCGTGCGATCAGTTGGAAATGGCTGCGCGCAAGGCACGGATCGCCGGGTTTGACGGTCTCCGACTCAGGGCTTTGCAACCAACTGCGCACCGAGGCCGGGATGTCGATCTGGTAACGCTTGAGGATCGCCAGCGCTTGTTGCGAGGTGCTCGGGTCGCCCACGGTCGGGCCGGAGGCAATCACTGTGGCTTGATCGCCCGGTACATCGGAAATCGCGTAGGTGTAGACGGTGGCGGGCCAGGATGCCTTGGCCAATCGCCCGCCCTTGATCGCCGAGAGGTGCTTGCGCACGCAATTCATCTCGCCGATGGTGGCGCCGGATTTGAGCAGGGCCTTGTTGATCGCTTGCTTGTCGGCCAGGGTAATCCCTGCTGCGGGCAAGGCCAGGAGGGCGGAGCCGCCGCCGGACAAGAGAAAGATCACGCGGTCGTCTTCGTTCAGGTTGCTGATCAGCTCCAGCACGCGCTTGGCCACGGCCTGGCCAGCGGCATCGGGCACTGGGTGCGCGGCTTCGACCACTTCGATTTTCTGGCAGGGCGCGCCGTGGCCGTAGCGGGTGACCACCAGGCCCGAGACTTGGCCTTGCCAGCTGTTTTCCACCACCAGGGCCATGGCGGCCGCAGCTTTGCCCGCGCCGATCACGATCACGCGGCCGCTGCGGTCAGCGGGTAGGTAAGGTTCGAGGACTTGCCGGGGGTGGGCAGCGTCGATGGCTGTGGCAAACAGCTCGCGAAGCAGATGTTGCGGATCGACCGACATAAGCGGGCTCCCGGATTTTTGTTATTGGATTTGAAGCTTGAAGCGCAATCAAAATGTGGGAGCAGGCAAGCCAGCTCCCACAAGGTATTGCCTTTCAAAAGGCGGGGTTACTTATCGCGAATCGAGAAGTTCGCCATATGCTCCAGGCCCTTGATCAGCGCTGAATGGTCCCAGTTGCCGCCGCCAATCGCGGTGCAGGTGCTGAACACTTGTTGGGTGCCGGCGGTGTTGGGCAGGTTGATTCCCAGCTCCTTGGCGCCGGCCAGGGCCAGGTTCAAGTCCTTCTGGTGCAGGTTGATACGGAAGCCCGGGTCGAAGGTGCCCTTGATCATGCGCTCGCCATGCACTTCGAGGATCTTCGACGAGGCGAAGCCACCCATCAGCGCTTCGCGCACCTTGGCCGGATCTGCGCCGTTCTTCGAAGCAAACAGCAGCGCTTCAGCCACAGCCTGGATGTTCAGGGCGACGATGATCTGGTTCGCCACCTTGGCGGTCTGGCCATCTCCATTGCCACCCACCAGGGTGATGTTCTTGCCCATGCTCTGGAACAGCGACAGGGCGCGCTCGAAGGTCTGCGGCTCGCCGCCGACCATGATGCTCAGGGTCCCGGCCTTGGCGCCGACTTCACCACCCGATACCGGGGCGTCGAGGTACTGCGCGCCAGTGGCGTTGATCTTCGCGGCAAAAGCCTTGGTGGCGGTGGGCGAGATCGAACTCATGTCGATCACCACTTTGTTCGGCGACAGGCCGGCCGCTACACCATCGGCGCGGAACAACACGTCATCGACCTGAGGGGTGTCAGGCACCATGACGATGATGAACTCTGCTTCCTGGGCCACTTGCTGCGGGTTGGCCAGGGCCACGGCACCGGCGGCGATCAGCTCGGCAGGTGCTTTGCCATGGTGCTCGGACAGGAACAATTGATGACCTGCTTTCTGCAGGTTCGCGGCCATGGGTTGGCCCATGATGCCGGTGCCGATAAAGCCGATTTTAGCCATGATCAAATCCTCTTTTTATTCGTTATGCAGGTTTTGCGCTGCCCCCGTGGGAGCTGGCTTGCCTGCGATGGCTTCACCTGGGTATGCCTGATACACCGAGGTGTCCGCATCGCAGGCAAGCCAGCTCCTACAGGTTTTTATGGTGTCGGTCAGATCGCGTTATGGGTCTTGAGCCAGCCAAGGCCGGCTTCGGTCGTGGTCAACGGCTTGTACTCGCAGCCCACCCAGCCCTGATACCCAATCCGCTCAAGATGCTCGAACAGGAAGCGGTAGTTGATCTCACCGGTGCCCGGCTCGTTGCGCCCTGGGTTGTCGGCCAACTGGATATGGTTGATCTGATCCAGGTGAGTGGCCATGGTGCGGGCCAGGTCGCCTTCCATGATTTGCATGTGATAGATGTCGTATTGCAGGAACAGGTTGGCGCTGCCCACTTGTTCGCGGATCGCCAGGGCCTGGGCCGTGTTGTTCAGGTAGAAACCGGGAATGTCGCGGGTGTTGATCGCTTCCATCACCAGCTTGATGCCCACCGCTTGCAGCTTGTCGGCGGCGTACTTGAGGTTGGCGACAAAGGTTTTTTCCAGGGTGGCGTCATCCGCGCCGGCAGGGCGAATCCCCGCCAGGCAGTTGATCTGGGTATTGCCCAGCACCTGGGCATAGGCGATGGCCAGGTTGACCCCCGCGCGGAATTCCTCGACCCGCTCAGGGTGGCAGGCCAGGCCGCGCTCGCCGCTGGCCCAGTCGCCGGCCGGCAGGTTGAACAGCACTTGGGTCAGGCCGTGGGCGTCGAGTTGCGCCTTGATTTCGGCAGAGCTGAACTCGTAGGGGAACAGGTATTCCACCCCACTGAAACCGGCGTCGGCGGCGGCTTTGAAGCGGGCGAGAAAGTCCTGTTCGGTAAACAGCATGGACAGGTTGGCGGCAAAACGCGGCATGGTGTTCTCCTTAATCGAGCATTGAAATGGCAGTCGGTGCGTCGTTGCCCACCAGCGCCAGATCTTCGAATTCGTTGACGGCGTTGATCTCGGTGCCCATGGAAATATTGGTCACGCGCTCCAGAATGATCTCGACAATCACCGGCACCTTGAATTCTTCGATCATTGCCTGGGCCTTGCGCAGCGCGGGCTGGATCTGGCCCGGCTCGAATACACGCAGGGCCTTGCACCCCAGGCCTTCGGCGACGGCGACGTGGTCGACGCCATAACCGTTGAGTTCCGGGGCGTTGAGGTTGTCGAAAGACAACTGCACGCAGTAGTCCATTTCAAAACCGCGCTGGGCCTGGCGGATCAGCCCCAGGTACGAGTTGTTCACCACCACGTGGATGTACGGCAGCTTGAACTGCGCGCCCACGGCCAGCTCTTCGATCATGAACTGGAAGTCATAGTCGCCCGACAGTGCCACTACCTTGCGACTCGGGTCGGCCTTGACCACGCCCAGCGCAGCAGGAATGGTCCAGCCCAGCGGGCCGGCCTGGCCGCAGTTGATCCAGTGGCGTGGCTTGTAGACGTGCAGGAACTGCGCGCCGGCAATCTGCGACAGGCCGATGGTGCTGACGTAGCAGGTATCTTTACCGAACACCTGGTTCATCTCTTCGTACACCCGTTGCGGCTTGACCGGTACGTTGTCGAAGTGCGTCTTGCGGTGCAGGGTGGCTTTGCGCTGCTGGCAATCATGCAGCCAGGCGCTGCGGTCCTTGAGCTTGCCGGCGGCTTTCCATTCGCGGGCCACTTCAATAAACAGGGTCAGCGCGGCGCCGGCGTCGGACACGATGCCCAGGTCCGGGGTGAATACGCGGCCGATTTGCGTCGGCTCGATGTCAACGTGAATGAACTTGCGCCCCTCAGTGTACACCTCCACCGAACCGGTGTGGCGGTTGGCCCAGCGGTTGCCGACGCCCAGCACCATGTCCGACTTGAGCATCGTCGCGTTGCCGTAGCGGTGCGAGGTTTGCAGGCCGACCATGCCCACCATCAGCGGGTGATCGTCGGGGATAGTGCCCCAGCCCATCAGGGTCGGGATCACCGGGATACCCGTCAGTTCGGCGAATTCCACCAGCAGTTCGCTGGCGTCGGCATTGATCACGCCGCCACCGCTGACCAGCAGCGGGCGCTCGGCCTGATCGAGCATGGCCAGGGCTTTTTCGACCTGGATGCGCGTGGCCAGTGGCTTGGCCAATGGCAGTGGCTGGTAGGCGTCGATATCAAACTCGATCTCAGCCATCTGTACGTCGAATGGCAAGTCGATCAGCACCGGGCCGGGGCGGCCGGAGCGCATTTCATAGAAGGCTTTCTGGAACGCATACGGCACCTGGCCAGGCTCTAGCACGGTGGTTGCCCACTTGGTCACGGGCTTGACGATGCTGGTGATATCCACGGCCTGGAAATCTTCCTTGTGCATCCGGGCGCGAGGCGCTTGCCCGGTGATGCACAGGATCGGGATGGAATCGGCCGAGGCGCTGTACAGGCCGGTGACCATATCGGTACCCGCCGGGCCCGACGTGCCGATGCACACGCCGATATTGCCGGCCTTGGTGCGGGTATACCCCTCGGCCATGTGCGAAGCGCCTTCCACGTGGCGAGCAAGGACGTGATCGATGCCGCCGACCTTTTGCAGGGCGGAATACAACGGGTTGATCGCGGCGCCTGGGATACCGAAGGCGGTGTCTACACCCTCACGGCGCATCACCAGGACAGCGGCTTCGATTGCTCTCATTTTGCTCATGGTTTTGGTGCCTCTTGCGTTTTGTAATTGTATACAAGTGGTGTTGCTTCAAAGTGTATTCACGGCGAGCGGCGCAGGTCAATCCATTTTGTCTCAGAGCCTGTGCATTCGTCGGAAGGCTTTTTAGCGGGAGTATTTCGACGTGTGGTGCGTATGTTTCAAAATATTGTATACAAAAAATAAATCTATTGTGTTCTATTTGTTGCATCCGGCTTCTGATCAATCAGAGCCCCAAGGCTTTCTCAATAACAAGATAAGGACGGCACCCATGAGCGCTCTAACCTTGAAAGTCGCAGTCAACCTGGTCAGCCAGGCCATCACCGCAGGCCGCACCATTGCCGCTGCACCGCTGACCATCGCGGTGCTCGACAGCGGCGGACACCTGATCACCCTGCAACGGGAAGACGGCGCCAGCCTGCTACGCCCGCAGATCGCCATCGGCAAGGCCTGGGGCGCGATAGCCCTGGGCAAGGGCTCGCGCTTGCTGGCGCTGGATGCCCAACAGCGGCCGGCGTTTATTGCCGCCTTGAACAGCCTGGGGCAGGGCGGTGTAGTGCCGGCACCGGGCGGGGTGTTGATACGGGACCCGGCGGGCGTGGTGCTGGGGGCGATCGGGATCAGTGGGGATACGTCGGATATCGATGAGCAGTGCGCGATCACGGCGATTGAGGGGCTGGGGTTGTTGGCGGATGCGGGGGTGTCCGCTTGATGTTGTAGTGACAGGGGGCCCGCTTTCGCGAGTTTTGACCTGTGGGCGCGGTCAAAATGTGGGAGCGGGCTTGCTCGCGAAAGCGGCGACTCGGTCTTGCATCTATACCCAAACCGCATCCCACAGCGGATAGTCGCCAACCCTCTCCACCAATCCCGCCCTCAATGGATTGGCCACCACATACCTGGCCACTTTCACCAGGTCTTCTTCCTTGCGAAGCGCATGGTCATGAAAGCTGGTTTGCCAGAGCCTTCCCTTGCGGCCAGTGGCGCCATTGACCGATCGAGTGCTTTTGGATTTGACCTGGCATACCAAGTCGCCCAGGGAGCCTTTTTGCAGCTCGATCAGCCAGTGGAAATGGTCGGGCATCACCACCCAGGCCAGAGAGTGTGCCAGCCCTTGATACTGGGCGAGCCTGAACTGCCAGACCACCAGGCGGCCCAGGTAGAAGTCACTGAAGATGGGCACGCGTTCGTGGGTGTTGGTGGTGATCAGGTAGATGCGGCTGGTTTCGCTGAACCGGCCGATGCGCAGGCGGTGTGAGGTGGCTCGATCAGGCATTCCGTTGCCTCTCTTCAGATGGGGTCTTGAGAGGCTAGATCGGGGAGTTTGAGGCTGATGGGCAGGTTTTTGGCAGGATGTGTCTGGGAGGGCGCTTTCGCGAGCAAGCCCGCTCCCACATGGGATCTTGGTTGTTCATACATTTTGTGTCTGGCACAACTCTAGTGTGGGAGCTGGCTTGCTCGCGAATCTTGGCCACACCACCTCCCATCAGTCCGGCTCGCACCCCTTCAACACCAGCCGAATAATCGTCTGCGCCGCCGCTTCATAATCGGCCTCGTCGAGCTTGGCCTTGCCGGTCACCGCCGAGATCTGCCAGTCGAAGTCGGCATAGGTCTGGGTCGCCGCCCAGATGCTGAACATCAGGTGATGAGGATCAATCGCGGCGATCAGGCCGCGATCGACCCAGCTCTGGATGCAATCGATATTGTGCTTGGCCTGGGCGTTGAGCTGCTGCACCTGCTCGGGGCTCAGGTGGGGGGCGCCGTGCATGATTTCGCTGGCGAATACTTTCGAGGCAAACGGCAGGTCGCGGGAGATGCTGATTTTTGAACGGATATAGCCGCTCAATACCTGCTTGGGGTCGCCGTCCGGGTTGAAGGGGGTGGAGGCGGCCAGGATCGGCTCGATGATGCTTTCGAGCACCTCGCGGTAGAGGTTGTCCTTGGACTTGAAGTAGTAATAGACGTTGGGCTTGGGCAGCCCGGCCTTGGCGGCGATATCACTGGTTTTGGTCGCGGCGAAGCCCTTGTCGGCAAACTCCTCGCTGGCAGCCCGCAGGATCAGTTCTTTGTTGCGCTCGCGAATGGTGCTCATAGACCAGATGATTCCTTGCCACGACAGGCGGTTGCGCATGGTAGCACCGGCGATCTGCGCGCCTCAAGAATCTGCCCGCGACGCTTTGTACCACGCTATGCTGCGAAATATCCCACATTAAGGACGTCCGATTCATGGCAGGAAGCAGCTTGTTGGTTTTGATCGATGACATCGCCGCGGTTCTCGACGATGTGGCCCTGATGACAAAAATGGCTGCCAAGAAAACCGCCGGTGTGTTGGGTGACGATCTGGCGCTCAATGCCCAGCAAGTCTCTGGCGTGCGCGCCGAGCGGGAAATTCCGGTGGTGTGGGCCGTTGCCAAGGGCTCGTTTATCAACAAACTGATCCTGGTGCCCACCGCGCTATTGATCAGCGCCTTCGCGCCGTGGGCGGTCACGCCACTGCTGATGCTCGGCGGCGCCTATCTGTGTTTCGAAGGCTTTGAAAAGCTCGCCCATAAATTCCTGCACAGCAAGGCGGATGATCAAGCCGAGCACGCGCAGTTAGTCGAAGCGGTGGCCGACCCCGCAACGGATCTGGTGGCCTTCGAGAAGGACAAGATCAAGGGTGCGATCCGCACCGACTTTATTCTCTCTGCCGAAATCATCGCCATCACCCTGGGGACCGTGGCCGACGCGCCGTTGATGCAGCAAGTTATCGTGCTGTCGGGCATCGCCCTGGTCATGACCATTGGCGTGTACGGCCTGGTGGCCGGCATCGTCAAGCTCGATGACCTGGGCCTATGGATGGCGCAGAAGCCGGGCCAGCTGGTACGCGATATCGGCAACGGGCTTCTGCGGGCCGCGCCGTACATGATGAAAAGCCTCTCGGTGATTGGCACAGCGGCGATGTTCATGGTCGGTGGTGGCATCCTGACTCACGGCGTGCCCGTAGTGCATCACTGGATTGAGAGCGTCAGCCAGAGCGTTGGCGGCATCACTTGGTTGATGCCGACTTTGCTCAATGCCATCGTAGGGATCATCGCTGGGGCGGTGGTACTGGCGCTGGTCTCGGTAGCGAGCAAGCTGTGGCGTGCCTTGAAGGGGTGAGCGAATGAGCGCACTGAAGGCCCTCTGTTGAAGAGGGCCAATGGGGTTGGATTACTGCAGTGCGCTGTAGCCTTTTTCACTGAAAGCCTTGAGCTTCTGTGCTTCCGACCCTGCTGAAACACTGCCGAACTGACCGAAACCTTGTATGTGTTGATCGTTCTGTTGGGGCGAATCCTGGCGCGTGATATCAGTGCGGCCATTGATGTGATTGACTACTTCGGCCAGGTTATAGGCGGCATCAGCGCGTGATTCAGGGTTGCGGTTGGCAGGGCTCCAGTCGCCGGTTTGATTCTTGAGCTGATTGAAGAAACTATTTGCAAAAGGACCGTTTTGTTTCAGGACATCTTTGAGGATCGGATTGTCCTTGAAGATTTGTTGTGCACTGCGCGTATCCCCGGCAGGTCGGCCATGGGCGCCTCTGGGGGCTTGCAGGTCAGGCGTTGTTGAAGTCAGGGGTTCGACTGCCACAGGGCCGAGGGCTACAGGCTGGGTGATGGTGGGTGGGGAAACAGAGATCGTCATGTTGAAATTCCACGGGAGAGTTCGAGGTGGGCAGCGCAGTCAGCCTGTTTTATGTCAGGCGTATCAGCGTGGGTGCTTGAACGTGCGTGGTGAACATGTACGAAACGGTTCCGAGCAGTGCCGGAGAGTGACGCTTACAGCCATTAAAAAGGCCATCGAAGCGATCGATGGCCTTTTGTTTGTGTCGAGTATCACTCTGCTATCTGTAGTTTTCGCGACTCGCTGTACACGTACCGCACCTTTTCATACTCGAACGGCGAGTTCATCTGGCCGTAGCGAAAGCTCGTCTGGTAGCGCTTGTCTACCGCGCGCAACGCCCAGATTTCCGGGTGGTTGGAGCTGACTTCGGCGACGTTGAGGTAGTTGATCTGGGATTCGGCGGTGTAGTCCACCAACAGGCCGCCGGTGTCGCGCAGGTTCGACGGGCCGAGGATCGGCAGGATCAGGTAGGCGCCGCCGGGTACGCCGTAGAAGCCCAGGGTCTGGCCGAAGTCTTCGCTTTGGCGGGGCAGGCCCATGGCGGTGGCCGGGTCCCACAGGCCGGCGATGCCGAGGGTGGTGTTGACCAGCAGGCGGCCGGTGGTTTCCAGGGAACGGTGGCCCTTGAGCTGCAGCAGGCTGTTCATCAGGTTGGGCACGTCGCCCAGGTTGTTGAAGAAGTTGCTGACGCCGGTACGCAGGAAACTTGGGGTGACGTAGCGATAGCCATCGACCACCGGCAAGAATACCCATTGGTCGAAGCGATAGTTGAAGTGGTACACCCGGCGGTTCCACGACTCCAGCGGGTCATAGACGTTGAGGGCGTTGAGGGTCGAACGCTCGAATTCACGCTGGTCCAGGCCAGGGTTGAACTTGAGTTTGCTCAAGGGCTCTTTGAAGCCATCCTGGTCGACCACGGTCGGTGCGTGAGCCTTGCTGTTGTCCGCGTTGGCAACGCCTGCACAGAGTAAGGCCGCGAGAAGCAGGAGATGTTTAGCCACGGAAGAACTCCAGCATAGCGTCGGCGTTGACGCGGTAATTGAGGTTGCCGCAATGGCCGCCCAGTGGGTAGACGGTCAGGCGATCGCCGAAGGTCTTGCGCAAAAAGCCCAGGTCGCCAGGGCCGAGGATCACGTCGTCGGCGTTGTGCATCACGGCAATTTTCGGGCTGTCGCGCAGATAGTCCTCAAGGGCATACAGGCTGACCTGGTCGATCAATTGCAGCAGGCTGCCGCCGTCGGAGCGGGCACGCCACATCGGGATCACTTGTTCGGTGAGGTAGCAGTCGAAATCACATTGCAGCGCACGCTTGAGGAACGGCGTGAGGCTGGTGCTTTCGGTGATCGGGTACTTGGGCGGGATAATCAGGCCACGGCGGTTGATCAGGTCCGAGGTGAAGGCGATATCGGCCGCCGAGAAGCGGAACGAGGTGCCGATCAGCATCGCCATCTGCTCGTTGGTCAGGTGCTCCTTGGAGTTCTGGAAGTCGTAGAGCAGGGCGTCGTTGAGGTCGATGTAGCCTTTTTGCTGGAAGTAACGGGTCAGCTTGTTCAGCACCAGTTCATAGAAGGTGGTGCTGTTGTTGATGCCCTTGACCTCGGTCTGCACCAGTTTGTCGAGGTTGGTGATGGAGGTATAGAGGTTGACTGGCGGGTTGAGCAGCAACACCTTCTTGAAGTTGAAGCTGCGCCGCGTTTCGTCCAGCTTGCTGACGAACGCCGCGTCCAGCGCGCCCAGGCTGTAGCCGGTGAGGTAGAAGTCGGTGACTGGCAACGTGGCGTTTTGCGCACGTACGGCCTGCATCACGCGGTACATGTCCTCGGCGTCTTCCTGGGTGATGCCGGGGGTGGCAAAGCGCGAGGCGGCGCTGATGAAGTCAAAGCTGGTAGGCGACGACAACTGGACGACGTGGTAGCCGGCCTTGTAGTAGAGCTTTTTCAGGTATTCATTCAGGCTGCTGTCAAAGCGCGCACCGGTGCCGGCGATCAAGAAGATCAGCGGTGCCGCACGGTCTTGCTTGGCAATGCGGTAGGTGAGTTTCTTCACCGCCCAGAAGTTGTCGGGCAGGCTGAATTCACGCTCCGGGCGCATGGTCAGGGTGTAGTCGGACTGGTTGATGTCATCGATGGATGGCAAGTCCGGCCGCAGGTCCGGTGGCGTTGTGGCGATGGTCGCTTCGAACGGGTTGGTCAAAGGGTAGCCATAGCTGGCCGGGTCGATATCGACCGCCAGTGCTGACGCACTCAAAAAAAGGCCGCCCAACAGGGCAGCACAGCGCAAGGAACGGAGCATGACTAAATCCCTAAGAGGAAAACGTGCTGAATGAAGTTCGCAGGCTATGACCACCGCGTTGTCACCGAAGTGCCAGCCATCGGCACTAAATATCGGAAAAAAACGTAGGAATCGGGGTAATAGTAGCCAGACGATACACTTTGGCACGCTTTGATGAATAGTTATCTGCGTGCAACCCTTGCCAATGGCCCCCGGGAGATTAAGCTGGGCGCCGTTTTCGCCTATCGGAGTGCCCTTATGTCCCCTCGTTTGCCGCTGATCCTACTGCTGTTGGCCTTGCCGTTATGGTTGGCCGCCAGTTATGGCGCCCGTTACGGGTTTATGGAAGACGGGCAGTGGGTGGGCATCTGCGCTGACGACGCCAGCCGCTGGGAGTGCCAGTTGCGCGCCAATCTGGGGTTGATGATTCACTTTCGGGTGCTGGGTTGGGCCGCGTTGGTCACGTCGATTCTGGCGTTCTTGCTGCCAGGCCGTGCGGGCTGGGGATTGGCGGTGTTGGGCCTGGCGTTCGGAATCCCGGCATTGGCGTTGTACAACACCAATTTTGCGGTGTTTGCGTTGGTGATTGCCGGGTTGCGATTGGTCAGGGCGCCTCGGGCTGTCTGATAGGGCCAATCGCAGCATAGGTATCTACACAACTTTCAGAAACTGACGCCCCCCCCGTGGCGAGCGGGCTTGTCGGAACGCCGCATCGCCCGCGCTGGGCTGCGAAGCAGCCCCAAAAAGCCCGCCGCGTTTCTTCAGATAAATCGCGATGGCCGGATTTAGGGCTGCTTCGCAGCCCAGCGCGGGCGATGCGGCGTTCCGACAAGCCCGCTCGCCACAACTGCGCAATATGCTTGGATTTAGGTGTTGCGGCAAAGTTGTGTAGATACCGATGCCAATCGCAGGCAAGCCAGCTCCCACATTTGAATGTATTCACAGATCAAAATGTGGGAGCGCGCGATAGCAATCTCAGGGTTTGCGCACCCGCAGGCAACGCCACAGGGCAGCCACCACCAAACCACTGACCAATGCCCAACCCAGCGCCTGCTGGTTCATCAAGCCTTCGCGGTACAGCTGCGGCGCAATGCCGGCACCGATGATGAAGGCCAGCAGGGCAATTTCCCGCCGTGGTCCGGTAACCGGGCGCAGCAGGTACACCAGCGCCGGCAGCAGCAGGGCGGCGCTGGGGAAGCTGCGGTAGCGAGGGTCGAACACCAGCGCCAGCATCATCACTGCCGTGGCAAACCCGGCAAATGCGATCAGCCAGCCAGCGCGTTGCTCCAGCCAGGCGAAGGCCCGTTCACGCCAACCCTGGCGAGCGCTCAAGGCCAGGGCTGCATGGGCCAGCACCAACAGGTTCAGGGCCAGCAACAGGCCGGCCCAGATCCACTCATCAGTGAAGCGCGCCGTCACCCGGGTCAGTTCGGCCCAGCTGCCAATGGAGCCGGCCGCCACTGCGCCCAGCAACGGCAGCAACAACGCGGCGCGTGTGCTGCGAACACTCCCACCAAGCACCAGGGTGCCGAGCAGGATCAGCCCGCCAACGCCCAGCCACACCGGCCAGTACGGCACGTTGGTGACCGGACCGGCCAGAATGCCCTTGTCTTGGCGATCGGCATCAAACAGCCCCCAGTAACCGCCAACCGCACCTTCGCTGGCGCGCTTCCACGGCTGGTCAAAGGCTTCGATCAGGTTGTAGTGCCAGTCATTGGCTTCGGCCATGGCGACAAAACCGCGAATGAACTTGGCTTCGTTGACCCGGCTCGGGACGGCGGTTTCGCGCTGGCGGCCTTCGCTGGGCCAGCCGGTTTCGCCAATCATCACGTCCTTGGGGGCGAAGCGGTTGCCGAATGTCTGGCGAATATCGCCGACATGGCGCAGGGCCTGATCGATACCTGCCGGGTCATCTTCCCAGTACGGCAACAGGTGGATGGTCAGGAAATCTACGGCCGGGGCAATTTCCGGGTGCTGCAGCCAGAACTCCCAGACGTCGGCGTAGGTAACTGGCTGCTGGATCTGGCTTTTGACTTGTTCGATCAGCTTCACCAACTGCGTGGCGGTGATTTCCTTGCGCAGCAGGGCTTCGTTGCCGACGATCACCGACGTGACCACGTCGGGGTTGGCATTGGCCGAGGCGATCAGCTTGTCGACTTCCTTGGCATTGTCCACCGGGTTGCTGCTGATCCAGGCACCGCTCATCAACTTCAGGCCATGCTTGCGCGCCAGGTCGGGCAGGGCTTCGAGGCCGGTCATGGAGTAGGTGCGGATGCACTCAAAGCGCGTGGCCAACAGTGCCAGGTCGGCGTCCATGCGCTCGGGGCGCAGCTTGAACGGCTGGTCGAATGGCGATTGGTCCTTGTCGAATGGCGTGTAGGACGCGCATTGCAGCTTGTGACTGGCGCTGGCCACGTCCGGCAGCACCACTGGCTGGCCAAGGCCGTACCAGTAGCCGCCGAGGGCAAACAGGCCGAGCAACAAGGCAAATACATAAGGCAGGAAGGGGAAGCGGGCAGTCGCGGTCATGGTCAGGCCGTGTGGGAGCAAAGGCGCGCATCTTACCTGCATTTGCCGGTTTTCAGGGGCGCCGCATAATTTTGACATGCAAAGTTCGGGCGGAATTTTGACGTTACTTCCTGCGAATTGTCCTACTGGCGTTGTGATGTCGTTTCTTGCTCCGCTGAGGTCGTAGTCAGAGCAGGTCCACAGGGGCAGCAGGTTGATGATCGAACGGCACCACCTGACAACAGGTTGACGTCGCTCGGCATCCGCCGGGCGCAGCACTTTCGGGGAAGCACTATGAAGATGCGACGACTTTTGGGCGCAGCTGCCACGTTGGTAGTTGCGATGAGCTCCACACTGGCCAGCGCCGACAGCAAGACCCTGAGCATCGGCTATGTGGACGGCTGGTCGGACAGTGTCGCCACCACCCACGTGGCCGCTGAAGTGATCAAGCAAAAGCTGGGTTATGACGTGAAACTGCAGGCGGTCGCCACCGGGATCATGTGGCAGGGGCTGGCCACCGGCAAGCTCGACGCCATGCTGTCGGCCTGGCTGCCGGTGACCCATGGTGAGTACTGGACCAAGAACAAGGACAAGGTGGTCGACTACGGCCCCAACTTCAAGGATGCGAAGATCGGCTTGATCGTGCCGGAGTACGTCAAGGCCAAGTCCATCGAGGACTTGAAGACCGACACCACCTTCAAGAACAAGATTGTCGGCATCGATGCCGGTTCAGGGGTAATGCTCAAGACTGATGAAGCCATCAAGCAATACGGGCTGGACTATAAGCTGCAAGCCAGTTCCGGCGCAGCCATGATCGCCGAACTGACCCGTGCCGAAGACAAGCAGGACTCCATCGTGGTGACGGGTTGGGTGCCACACTGGATGTTCGCCAAATGGAAACTGCGTTTCCTTGATGATCCAAAAGGCATTTATGGCGCCGCCGAGACGGTCAATAGCATCGGCAGCAAGGGCCTGGAAAAGAAAGCCCCGGAAGTCGCGGCGTTCCTGAAGAAATTCCAGTGGGCCTCCAAGGATGAAATCGGCGAAGTGATGCTGGCCATCCAGGAAGGCACCAAGCCTGACGTGGCGGCCAAGGATTGGGTCGCCAAGCACCCTGAGCGTGTGGCCGAGTGGACCGCCCAATAATCGGATAAACCTGTAGGAGCGGGCTTGCTCGCGAAGAACGCAAAGACGCCGCAATCATCCAGGGTGTGCGCGTTATCGTTGACGTTTTTCGCGAGCAAGCTCGCTCCTGCAATTGTTTCTGTCGCCCCCCAAACCCTCGCTACACTGGTTCTAAGACTAAGGTCGTCTGGAACCTGTCCTGCAGCCGCATACAGTGGATACGTTCCAATAATAAAAAAGCTGTGCTGCGAGGATAAAAACAATGAACGACAGCATTTACCTCTCGATTCAAAACAGCCCGCGCTTCAAGGAGCTGGTAAGAAAAAGGGAAAAGTTCGCCTGGATTCTCTCGGCGATCATGCTTGGGCTTTACTCCGGATTCATCCTGTTGATCGCCTACGGACCCCAAGTCCTGGGGGCCAAGATCAGTCCTGAATCGTCCATAACCTGGGGAATCCCTATCGGGGTCGGGCTGATTGTCTCGGCCTTTGTTCTCACAGGCATCTACGTGCGACGCGCCAACGGCGAATTCGACGACCTGAACAATGCGATTCTCAAGGAGGCTGCGCAATGATCCGTCGTCTATTGGCTGTATTCGGCGCTTCGCTTTTTGCTCCTGCCGTTTGGGCGGCGGACGCATTGGCCGGTGAAGTGCACAAGCAACCGCTGAACATCGCAGCGATCCTGATGTTTGTCGCCTTCGTCGGCGCAACATTGTGCATTACCTACTGGGCATCCAAACGTAACAACTCGGCGGCCGACTACTATGCGGCCGGCGGCAAGATCACCGGTTTCCAGAACGGCCTGGCGATTGCCGGCGACTATATGTCGGCCGCGTCCTTCCTGGGGATTTCCGCGCTGGTGTTCACCTCTGGCTACGATGGCCTGATCTACTCGATCGGCTTCCTGGTGGGCTGGCCGATCATTCTGTTCCTGATCGCCGAGCGCCTGCGTAACCTGGGCAAGTACACCTTCGCTGACGTGGCGTCCTATCGCCTCGGGCAGACCCAGATCCGCAGCCTGTCGGCCTGTGGTTCGCTGGTGGTGGTGGCGTTCTACCTGATCGCGCAGATGGTCGGCGCGGGCAAGCTGATCCAGTTGCTGTTCGGCCTTGATTACCATGTAGCGGTGATCCTGGTGGGCATCCTGATGTGCCTCTATGTGTTGTTCGGCGGCATGCTGGCGACCACCTGGGTACAGATCATCAAGGCAGTGCTGCTGCTGTCCGGTGCCTCGTTCATGGCGCTGATGGTGATGAAGCACGTCAACTTCGACTTCAACATGCTGTTCTCCGAGGCGATCAAGGTTCACCCTAAGGGTGAGGCGATCATGAGCCCGGGTGGCCTGGTGAAAGACCCGATTTCGGCGTTCTCCCTCGGCCTAGCCCTGATGTTCGGTACCGCTGGCCTGCCACACATCCTGATGCGCTTCTTCACCGTGAGTGACGCTAAAGAAGCCCGTAAGAGCGTGCTGTATGCCACTGGCTTTATCGGCTACTTCTATATCCTGACCTTCATCATCGGCTTCGGCGCGATTCTGCTGGTCAGCACCAACCCGGCGTTCAAGGATGCAGCAGGCGCTCTGTTGGGCGGCAACAACATGGCGGCGGTGCACCTGGCCAACGCGGTGGGCGGCAGTATCTTCCTGGGCTTCATCTCGGCCGTGGCGTTTGCCACCATCCTCGCGGTGGTTGCCGGCTTGACCCTGGCCGGTGCTTCGGCGGTGTCCCATGACCTGTATGCCAGCGTGATCAAGAAAGGCAAGGCCAACGAGAAGGATGAGATTCGCGTGTCGAAGATCACCACCATCGCCCTGGCAGTGCTGGCGATTGGCTTGGGTATTCTGTTCGAAAGCCAGAACATTGCGTTCATGGTCGGCCTGGCGTTCTCCATCGCGGCCAGCTGCAACTTCCCGGTGCTGCTGCTTTCCATGTACTGGAAAAACCTCACCACCCGTGGCGCAATGATTGGCGGTTGGCTGGGCCTGGTCAGTGCGGTAGGCCTGATGATTCTGGGTCCGACCATCTGGGTCTCGATCCTGCATCATGAAAAGGCGATCTTCCCGTACGAATACCCGGCGTTGTTCTCGATGATCATCGCGTTCGTGGGTATCTGGTTCTTCTCCATCACCGACAAGTCGGCTGCGGCGGTGAAAGAACGAGCGCTGTACTTCCCGCAGTTTGTGCGTTCACAGACTGGCCTGGGGGCAAGCGGGGCGGTTAACCACTAAGCTTGTAGCCCAATAAGAAATGCCCCGGTCGAAAGGTCGGGGTATTTTTTTGCCTGGGGTTCTGTGTTGCCTGGGCTATTGCTTTCGCGAGCAAGCCCGCTCCCACAGTTGACCGCATTTCAACGGGTGTACACGGTCAGCTGTGGGAGCGGGCTTGCTCGCGAAAGCGTTATGTCAGAC
Source organism: Pseudomonas sp. DTU12.1 (assembly GCF_009873475.1). Lineage (NCBI taxonomy): Bacteria > Pseudomonadati > Pseudomonadota > Gammaproteobacteria > Pseudomonadales > Pseudomonadaceae > Pseudomonas > Pseudomonas sp. DTU12.1. The sequence goes on from NZ_CP045254.1 coordinate 1,973,101, forward strand.
AGCGCAAAAAAAAACGGCCTCCACTAAGGGAGGCCGTTCTCAATGCAGCTAAGCAGTTTAATGCTTACTTGCGGTCTTCCAGCTTGGTAATGTCACGCGACTCGTAGCCGGTGTACAGCTGGCGCGGGCGGCCAATCTTGTACGGGCTGGAGAGCATTTCTTTCCAGTGGGAGATCCAGCCCACGGTCCGCGCCAGGGCGAAGATCACGGTGAACATGCTGGTTGGAATGCCGATCGCCTTGAGGATGATCCCCGAGTAGAAGTCGACGTTCGGGTACAGCGAGCGTTCGATGAAGTACGGGTCGGTCAGGGCGATCTCTTCCAGGCGCATGGCCAGTTCGAGTTGCGGATCGTTGTTGATCCCCAGTTCCTTCAATACTTCGTCGCAGGTCTGCTTCATTACGGTGGCGCGTGGGTCGCGGTTCTTGTAGACCCGGTGACCGAAGCCCATCAACTTGAACGGATCGTTCTTGTCCTTGGCCTTGGCAATGAACTTGTCGATGTTGGACACATCGCCGATTTCATCGAGCATGGTCAACACGGCTTCGTTCGCACCGCCGTGGGCAGGGCCCCACAGTGCGGCGATACCCGCGGCGATACAGGCGAACGGATTGGCACCCGAGGAGCCCGCCAGGCGCACGGTGGAAGTCGAGGCGTTCTGTTCGTGGTCGGCATGGAGGATGAAGATCCGGTCCATTGCCTTGGCCAGCACCGGGCTGATCGGTTTGATCTCGCACGGGGTGTTGAACATCATGTGCAGGAAGTTTTCCGCGTACGTCAGGTCGTTGCGCGGGTACATCATGGGTTGGCCCATGGAGTACTTGTAAACCATTGCGGCCAGGGTCGGCATCTTGGCAACCAGGCGGATCGCGGAGATTTCGCGATGCTGCGGGTTATTGATGTCCAGGGAGTCGTGATAGAAGGCCGACAGGGCGCCGACTACGCCGCACATGACGGCCATCGGGTGGGCGTCGCGACGGAAGCCGTTGAAGAAGGTCTTCAACTGCTCGTGAACCATGGTGTGGTTCTTCACGGTGCTGACAAACTGGGCTTTTTGCTCGGCTGTTGGCAATTCGCCATTTAGCAGCAGGTAGCAGGTTTCCAGGTAGTCCGATTTCTCGGCCAGTTGTTCGATCGGGTAGCCACGATGTAGCAGAATGCCATTGTCGCCGTCGATATAGGTAATCTTCGACTCGCAAGAAGCGGTCGACATGAAGCCTGGGTCGAAAGTGAAACGGCCCGTGGCCGTCAGGCCCCGTACGTCGATAACATCGGGACCAACGGTGCCGGTTAAAATGGGCAGCTCGACGGGGGCTGCGCCCTCGATGATCAACTGCGCTTTTTTGTCAGCCATGTGGCCTCCTATTTATGCTTCAAATCATCAGACAGACCCCCCACGCAGGGCCCGCACCACTATATTGATATAAATCCAGATGTCAATTTGCCTAAAGTCTTGCCCCAGAAGGCTTTAACCGTACTTTTTCCTCGAAATTGCCTGCCGTTTACGCCTTTTATCCCGTCAGCGCAATCAGCTATTAGGGTGAGGAGCGCGCGTTGTCATTAGTAGCCTAACTGTCTATACTCGGCCACCGACCGCCAAGGGCTTTTGGGCTTGCTTTCATTGGGGGTCGCACTCCCTGGGTGGTGCTTACCTGACCAGTGCACTCCCCAACAACTTTGCCCTGATTGTTAGGGGCTCTTCAGTGTGAAAAAAAGCCGTGAATAGCCAACGACCTGTAAACCTAGACCTAAGGACCATCAAACTCCCCATCACCGGCGTTACGTCGTTCCTGCACCGTGTTTCCGGCATCATCCTGTTCCTGGGCTTGGGCATCATGCTTTATGCATTGAGCAAATCCCTGGGTTCCGAGGAAGGATACGCCGAGGTGAAGGCATGCTTGACCAGCCCGCTGGCCAAGTTCGTAGCATGGGGCCTCCTGTCCGCTCTGCTGTATCACCTGGTAGCCGGTGTGCGCCACTTGATCATGGATATGGGCATCGGTGAGACGCTGGAAGGCGGCCGCCTGGGCTCGAAAATCATCGTCGCCATTTCCGTGGTGCTGATCGTTCTGGCAGGAGTTTGGATATGGTAACCAGCGTTACGAACCTTTCGCGTTCGGGCCTCTATGACTGGATGGCGCAGCGTGTGTCTGCGGTCGTTCTCGCGGCTTATTTCATTTTCCTGATCGGGTACCTCGTTGCAAACCCTGGCATTGGCTACGCCCAATGGCACGGTCTGTTCTCCCATAACGGGATGCGTATCTTCAGTCTGCTCGCCCTTGTGGCCCTGGGCGCTCACGCCTGGGTCGGCATGTGGACCATCGCGACCGACTACCTGACGCCGATGGCGCTGGGCAAGTCCGCGACTGCAGTACGTTTCCTTTTCCAGGCAGTATGCGGCGTCGCGATGTTCGCTTACTTCGTCTGGGGTGTGCAGATTCTCTGGGGTATCTGATTCATGGCTAACATTCCAACGATTTCTTTTGACGCCATCATTATTGGTGGCGGCGGCGCCGGCATGCGTGCTGCACTGCAGCTGGCCCAGGGCGGTCACAAGACGGCCGTGATTACCAAGGTGTTCCCGACCCGTTCCCATACCGTATCGGCCCAGGGTGGCATCACCTGCGCCATCGCGTCTGCCGATCCGAACGATGACTGGCGCTGGCACATGTACGATACCGTCAAGGGTTCCGACTATATCGGTGACCAGGACGCTATCGAGTACATGTGTCAGGAAGGCCCGGCCGCGGTGTTCGAGCTGGACCACATGGGTCTGCCGTTCTCCCGTACAGAGCAAGGTCGTATCTACCAGCGTCCATTCGGTGGCCAGTCCAAGGATTACGGTAAAGGCGGCCAGGCTGCCCGTACCTGCGCAGCTTCCGACCGTACCGGTCACGCGCTGTTGCACACCCTTTATCAGGGCAACCTGAAAGCCGGCACCACGTTCCTGAACGAGTACTACGCAGTTGACCTGGTGAAAAACCAGGACGGCGCATTCGTCGGCGTGATCGCTATCTGCATCGAAACCGGTGAAACCACCTACATCCGCGCCAAGGCTACCGTTCTGGCGACTGGCGGTGCAGGTCGTATCTACGCATCGACCACCAATGCCCTGATCAACACCGGCGACGGCGTTGGCATGGCCCTGCGTGCAGGCGTTCCGGTGCAAGACATCGAAATGTGGCAGTTCCACCCAACCGGCATCGCCGGCGCCGGTGTACTGGTTACAGAAGGGTGCCGTGGTGAAGGCGGTTACCTGATCAACAAGCACGGCGAGCGTTTCATGGAGCGTTATGCTCCGAACGCCAAGGACCTTGCCGGTCGTGACGTGGTTGCCCGTTCGATGGTTAAAGAAATCATCGCCGGCAACGGTTGCGGTCCGAACGGCGACCACGTGATGTTGAAGCTCGATCACCTGGGCGAAGAAGTGCTGCACAGCCGCCTGCCAGGTATCTGCGAACTGTCCAAGACTTTCGCGCACGTTGACCCGGTTGTTGCTCCGGTTCCGGTTGTTCCAACTTGCCACTACATGATGGGCGGCGTGCCGACCAACATTCATGGCCAGGCGATCACCCAGAACGCCGAAGGCGTGGACGAGATCATTCATGGTCTGTTCGCTGTGGGCGAAGTGGCTTGCGTATCGGTTCACGGTGCCAACCGCCTGGGCGGTAACTCGCTGCTCGACCTGGTGGTCTTCGGCCGCGCTGCCGGCCTGCACCTGGAAAAGGCGCTGACCGACGGCATCGAATACGATGACGCCACCGACGCCAACATTGAAGCTGCCCTGGCGCGTCTGAACGCTCTGAACGAGCGCACTGATGGCGAAGACGTGGCAACCCTGCGTCGCGAGCTGCAAAGCTGCATGCAGAACTACTTCGGTGTATTCCGTACTGGCGAATACATGCAGAAGGGTATTACCCAGCTGGCCGACCTGCGCAAGCGGATTGCCAACGTCAAGATCAACGATAAGAGCCAGGCGTTCAACACCGCTCGTATCGAAGCCCTTGAGCTGCAAAACCTGCTGGAAGTGGCTGAAGCGACTGCGATCGCCGCCGAGGTTCGTAAAGAATCCCGTGGTGCCCACGCTCGTGAAGACTTTGAAGATCGCGATGACGAAAACTGGTTGTGCCACACCCTGTACTTCCCGGGTGACAAGCGCGTAACCAAGCGTGCCGTGAACTTCTCGCCGAAGACGGTTCCGACGTTTGAACCGAAGATTCGGACTTACTAAGGGTGGCTGCCATGTTGAAAGTCAGTGTTTATCGCTACAACCCTGATCAGGACGCTGCGCCGTTCATGCAGGAATTTGAGGTCGATACCGGTGGTAAAGACCTGATGGTGCTGGATGTGCTGGCCCTGATCAAAGAGCAGGACGAAGGTTTCTCCTATCGTCGCTCTTGCCGTGAAGGCGTCTGCGGTTCCGACGGCATGAACATCAACGGCAAAAACGGCCTGGCGTGTGTTACGCCGCTGTCTGCCGTGGTCAAGAAAGGCAAGCTCGTTGTCCGTCCATTGCCAGGTTTGCCGGTTATCCGTGACCTGGTCGTCGATATGAGCATCTTCTACAAGCAATACGAGAAGGTTAAGCCATTCCTGCAGAACGACACGCCGGCTCCGGCCATCGAGCGTCTGCAGTCCCCGGAAGAGCGCGAGAAGCTCGACGGTCTGTACGAGTGCATCCTGTGCGCTTGCTGCTCGACCTCTTGCCCGTCCTTCTGGTGGAACCCGGACAAGTTCCTGGGTCCAGCTGCACTGCTGCAAGCCTATCGCTTCCTGGCAGACAGCCGTGACACCAAGACGTCCGAGCGTCTGGCTTCACTGGATGACCCGTTCAGCGTATTCCGCTGCCGCGGGATCATGAACTGCGTCAACGTATGTCCCAAAGGCCTGAACCCGACTAAGGCCATTGGTCACATCCGTAATATGCTGCTGCAAAGCGGCGTGTAAGACGTTGTAGCAAAAGCAGGACCGTTGTGCCCGTAAATGCTACGGCGCAGGCTTCAACCGGCGCCGTAGTTTTAACTTGAGCAGCGACTTACAAAGCCGCAGCTCTTATTTTGAAGAAATGAGACAAGCAGGGGCATTCGGGTTGGTACCCGAACTATCAGCGTGATCCTAAGTGGCTTGTTTTGGTCGCTGCACTTGGCCTTTTGCAAGCAAACTCGGTGTTTTCGCCGGTGGTGTCCCCAAATCGAGGGTGACCAAGCATGCAAGAAAGCGTGATGCAGCGCATGTGGAACAGCGGCTATCTTTCAGGTGGTAACGCTGCCTATGTGGAAGAGCTTTATGAGCTCTACCTGCACGACCCTAACGCTGTGCCAGAAGAATGGCGCACCAAATTTCAGACGTTGTCTTCAGACGGCAACGCTGCCACCGATGTATCGCATGCAACAATTCGCGATCAATTTGTGCTGCTGGCAAAGAACCAGCGCCGCGCCCAACCGGTTTCCGCCGGGAGCGTGAGCAGTGAGCACGAGAAGAAGCAAGTTGAAGTACTGCGACTGATCCAGGCCTACCGTATGCGTGGCCACCAGGCAGCCCAGCTTGACCCGCTGGGGCTGTGGCAGCGTCCTGCACCTGCAGACCTGTCGATCAATCACTACGGCTTGACCAATGCCGATCTTGATACGATTTTCCGTGCCGGCGACCTGTTCATCGGCAAAGAGGAAGCGAGCCTACGCGAAATTCACGAAGCGTTGCAGCAGACATATTGCCGCACCATCGGCGCTGAATTTACGCATATCACCGATTCCGAGCAGCGTCACTGGTTCCAGCATCGCCTGGAAGGCGTGCGTGGCCGTCCGGTGCTGTCCGCCGATGTGCGTGGCCACCTGCTTGAGCGCGTAACCGCTGCCGAAGGCCTGGAAAAATACCTGGGCACCAAATACCCGGGCACCAAGCGTTTCGGCCTGGAAGGCGGCGAAAGCCTGATTCCGATGCTCGACGAACTGATCCAGCGTTCCGGTTCCTACGGTACCAAGGAAATCGTGATCGGCATGGCTCACCGTGGTCGCCTGAACGTGTTGGTCAACACCTTCGGCAAGAACCCACGCGAGCTGTTCGACGAGTTCGAAGGCAAGAAGAAGGTCGAGCTGGGTTCCGGTGACGTCAAGTACCACCAGGGCTTCTCGTCCAACGTGATGACCACCGGCGGTGAAGTTCACCTGGCCATGGCGTTCAACCCATCCCACCTGGAAATCGTTTCTCCAGTGGTCGAGGGTTCGGTGCGTGCTCGCCAGGATCGTCGCAACGATTCCACCGGTGAGAAGGTCCTGCCGATTTCCATCCACGGTGACGCGGCATTCGCCGGTCAAGGCGTGGTCCTGGAAACGTTCCAGATGTCGCAGACCCGCGGCTTCAAGACCGGCGGTACGGTTCACATCGTTATCAACAACCAGGTTGGCTTCACTATCAGCAACCCGCTGGACGCGCGCTCTACCGAGTACGCGACCGACGTTGCCAAGATGATCCAGGCGCCGATCCTCCATGTGAATGGCGATGATCCGGAAGCCGTATTGTTCGTGACCCAACTGGCCATTGACTACCGCATGCAGTTCAAGCGTGACGTGGTCATCGACCTGGTTTGCTACCGCCGTCGCGGTCACAACGAAGCGGATGAGCCTAGCGGCACCCAACCGTTGATGTACCAGCAGATCACCAAGCAGCGCACCACCCGTGAGCTGTACGCCGAAAGCCTGACCAAGGCCGGCGTGCTGGATGAAGCGCGTGTTCAGGCGAAAATCGATGAATACCGCAACGCGCTGGACAACGGTCTGCATGTAGTAAAAAGCCTGGTCAAAGAGCCGAACAAAGAGCTGTTCGTGGACTGGCGCCCGTACCTGGGCCACGCCTGGACTGCACGTCACGACACCTCGTTCGATCTGAAGACCCTGCAGGAACTGTCCGCCAAGCTGCTGGAAATCCCGGAAGGCTTCGTAGTACAGCGCCAGGTTGCGAAGATCTACGAAGACCGTCAGAAGATGCAAGCCGGCGGCCTGCCGATCAACTGGGGTTATGCCGAAACCATGGCATACGCGACCCTGGCGTTCGAAGGTCACCCGATCCGCATGACCGGCCAGGACATCGGCCGTGGTACGTTCTCGCACCGTCACGCGGTATTGCACAACCAGAAAGACGCGGGCACCTACATCCCGTTGCAGCACCTGTATGAAGGCCAGCCACGTTTCGACCTGTACGATTCGTTCCTGTCCGAAGAAGCCGTGCTGGCGTTCGAATACGGTTACTCGACCACCACGCCAAACGCGCTGGTGATCTGGGAAGCCCAGTTCGGCGACTTCGCCAACGGTGCCCAGGTGGTTATCGACCAGTTCATCACCAGCGGCGAGCACAAGTGGGGCCGTCTGTGCGGTCTGACCATGTTGCTGCCACACGGTTATGAAGGTCAGGGTCCGGAGCACTCCTCGGCCCGTCTGGAGCGTTACCTGCAATTGTGCGCCGAGCACAATATCCAGGTGTGCGTGCCGACTACCCCGGCCCAGATCTACCACTTGCTGCGTCGTCAGGTGATCCGCCCGCTGCGCAAGCCGTTGGTAGTGCTGACTCCGAAATCGCTGTTGCGTCACAAATTGGCCATCTCGACCCTGGAAGATCTGGCCGATGGTTCGTTCCAGACCGTTATTCCGGAAATCGACACCCTGGACGCGGCCAAGGTCACTCGCCTGATCCTGTGCAGCGGCAAGGTTTACTACGACTTGCTGGAAAAACGTCGTGCCGAGGGCCGCGAAGACATCGCCATCGTGCGTATCGAGCAGCTTTACCCGTTCCCGGAAGACGACCTGATGGAGGCCATCGCGCCTTACACCAACCTCACCAATGTGGTGTGGTGTCAGGAAGAACCGATGAACCAGGGCGCGTGGTACAGCAGCCAGCATCACCTGCGTCGCAGCATCGGCAACCACAACAAGGCCCTGGGCCTGGAGTACGCCGGTCGTGATGCTTCTGCTGCACCTGCTTGTGGTTATGCATCGATGCACGCCGAGCAGCAGGAAAAACTGCTGCAAGATGCTTTCACTGTTTAACGCCTTCGCGCTGACTGAAACCGAATTTTAAGGACCCACAGATAATGGCTATCGAAATCAAAGCCCCGTCATTCCCGGAATCGGTTGCCGATGGCACCGTTGCCACCTGGCACAAGAAACCAGGCGAGGCCGTCAAGCGTGACGACCTGATCGTCGACATCGAGACTGACAAGGTCGTCCTGGAAGTGTTGGCCGAAGCCGACGGCGTCCTGGGTGCCATCGTTGCCGAAGAGGGCGCAACCGTCCTGTCCAACCAGGTCCTGGGCTCGATCGAAGCGGGCAGCGCTGCTGCCGCTGCTCCAGCCGCCGCTGCTGCTCCGGCTGCCGCACCTGCTGCTGCCGCTCCGGCCGCTCCGGCCGCTGGTGGTGAAGATCCAATCGCTGCACCGGCTGCGCGTCAGCTGGCTGAAGAAAACGGCATCAACCTGGCTTCCATCAAAGGCACCGGCAAAGACGGCCGTGTGACCAAGGAAGACGTGGTTGCCGCGGTTGAAGCCAAGAAAAACGCTCCAGCTGCCGCACCTGCCAAGGCTGCTGCCCCGGCTGCCGCTGCTCCTGTGTTCGCCGCTGGCGACCGCACCGAGAAGCGCGTACCGATGACCCGCGTTCGTGCCACCGTGGCCAAGCGCCTGGTTGAAGCACAGTCGAACATGGCGATGCTGACCACTTTCAACGAAGTCGACATGACTGAAGTCATGGCCCTGCGTTCGAAGTACAAGGACCTGTTCGAGAAGTCCCACAATGGCGTGCGCCTGGGCTTCATGTCGTTCTTCGTGAAAGCGGCCACCGAAGCACTCAAGCGCTTCCCGGCAGTCAACGCTTCCATCGACGGCAGCGACATCGTTTACCACGGCTATGCGGACGTCGGCGTTGCCGTCTCCAGCGACCGTGGCCTGGTGGTACCGGTCCTGCGTAACGCCGAGCTGATGAGCCTGGCTGAAATCGAAGGCGGCATCGCTGGCTTCGGCAAGAAAGCCCGTGACGGCAAGCTGACCATCGACGAGATGACCGGCGGTACCTTCACGATCACCAACGGTGGTACTTTCGGTTCGATGATGTCGACCCCGATCGTCAACCCGCCGCAAGCCGCGATCCTGGGCATGCACAACATCATCCAGCGTCCTATGGCCATCAATGGCCAAGTCGTGATTCGTCCGATGATGTACCTGGCACTGTCCTACGATCACCGCCTGATCGATGGTAAAGAAGCCGTGACTTTCCTGGTGACCATCAAGAACCTGCTGGAAGATCCAGCTCGTCTGCTGCTGGATATCTGATAAAGCGGCCGTGAGCCGCAAGTTTCAAGCTGCAAGCAATTGCAGCCTGGCTTGTGGCTCGGGCTTGAAGCTTTTTTGCTAAAGAGGATTTTTTTTCATGTCGCAGAAATTTGACGTTGTAGTGATTGGTGCGGGCCCTGGCGGCTACGTTGCCGCCATCAAGGCCGCTCAACTGGGCCTCTCGACTGCTTGCATCGAAAAATACACTGACAAGGAAGGCAAACTGGCGCTGGGCGGTACTTGCCTGAACGTGGGTTGCATTCCTTCCAAGGCGCTGCTGGACAGCTCCTGGAAATTCCACGAAGCCCAGGACGGTTTTGCCATCCACGGCATCAACCACGCTGGCGTGACCATGGACGTGCCAGCAATGGTCGGCCGCAAGGCCAACATCGTCAAAGGCCTGACCTCTGGCGTTGCTACCTTGTTCAAGGCCAATGGCGTCACTTCCCTGCAAGGTCACGGCAAACTGCTGGCCGGAAAGAAAGTTGAAATCACCAAGCCAGACGGTTCGACCGAAATCATCGAAGCCGAAAACGTGATCCTGGCTCCAGGTTCGCGTCCGATCGATATTCCACCGGCACCAGTTGACCAGAACGTGATCGTTGATTCGACCGGCGCCCTGGAATTCCAATCGGTACCAAAACGCCTGGGTGTGATCGGCGCTGGTGTTATCGGCCTGGAACTGGGTTCGGTCTGGTCCCGCCTGGGTTCCGAAGTGACCGTGCTGGAAGCCCTGGACACGTTCCTGCTGGCTGCCGACACCGCAGTGTCCAAAGAAGCGCTGAAGACCCTGACCAAACAAGGTCTGGACATCAAGCTGGGCGCTCGCGTGACCGGTTCGAAAGTCAACGGCGAAGAAGTTGTCGTGACCTACACCGACAAGGATGGCGAACAGACCATCACTTTCGACAAGCTGATCGTTGCCGTTGGTCGCCGTCCAGTGACCACTGATCTGCTGGCTTCCGACAGCGGCGTGACCATCGACGAGCGTGGCTTTGTGCATGTCGACGATCACTGCGCTACCACCGTTCCTGGCGTCTATGCCATTGGTGACGTGGTTCGCGGCATGATGCTGGCACACAAGGCATCCGAAGAAGGCATCATGGTGGTTGAGCGCATCAAGGGTCACAAGACCCAGATGAACTACGACCTGATCCCTTCGGTTATCTACACCCACCCGGAAATTGCATGGGTTGGTAAGAACGAACAGCAGTTGAAAGCTGAAGGCGTTGAAGTTAACGTCGGCACCTTCCCGTTTGCCGCTTCTGGCCGTGCCATGGCAGCGAACGACACTGGCGGTTTTGTCAAAGTCATCGCTGATGCCAAGACTGACCGCGTATTGGGCGTCCACGTGATTGGCCCAAGCGCTGCAGAACTGGTTCAGCAGGGCGCTATCGGTATGGAATTCGGCACCAGTGCCGAAGACCTGGGCATGATGGTCTTCTCCCATCCGACCCTGTCCGAAGCGTTGCACGAAGCAGCGTTGGCTGTGAATGGCGGCGCCATCCACATCGCCAACCGCAAGAAGCGCTAAGCGAGATAATAAGAAACCACGGCGGAGTTGCCCGTCGTGAGCCTTGCGCGCAAGACTCACCGCGGAATATCCGCTGGACGCAGTCTTGTGCAGCTTGACCGGGCTTAAGTTCGGCAAGTTGTGCGAGCAGCAGTCACAGGTGGCGCGGCACTCATAATGAGCGCAGCGCCGAATGCGCAGTACCTAACGAAGACGGTAAAAAGCATGAATCTTCACGAGTATCAGGGTAAGCAGCTGTTCGCTGAATACGGCCTGCCAGTTTCCAAGGGCTACGCAGTAGACACCCCGGAAGCAGCAGCAGAAGCTTGCGACAAAATCGGCGGCACCGAGTGGGTTGTCAAAGCCCAGGTCCACGCTGGTGGTCGCGGTAAAGCGGGCGGCGTTAAGCTGGTTCGCAGCAAAGAAGACGCCAAGGCCTTCGCACAGCAGTGGCTGGGCAAGCGTCTGGTGACTTACCAGACTGACGCCAATGGCCAGCCAGTCACCAAGATCCTGGTTGAATCGTGCACTGATATCGCTAAAGAGCTGTACCTGGGCGCTGTCGTTGACCGTTCTAGCCGTCGCATCGTGTTCATGGCTTCCACCGAAGGTGGCGTGGACATCGAGAAGATCGCTCACGAAACCCCAGAAAAAATTCTCAAGGCCACTATCGATCCACTGGTTGGCGCTCAGCCATTCCAGGGTCGCGAGCTGGCTTTCCAGCTGGGTCTGGAAGGCAAGCAAGTTGCCCAGTTCGCCAAGATCTTCGTGGGTCTGGCCAAACTGTTCCAGGATCACGATCTGGCCCTGCTGGAAGTGAACCCGCTGGTGATCAAGGCTGACGGCGATCTGCATTGCCTCGACGCCAAGATCAACATCGACGCCAACGCCATGTACCGTCAGCCTAAGCTGAAGACTTTCCACGATCCGTCGCAAGACGATCCGCGCGAAGCGCACGCTGCCAAGTTCGAACTGAACTACGTAGCCCTGGAAGGTAACATCGGTTGCATGGTCAACGGTGCTGGCCTGGCCATGGGTACCATGGACATCGTCAACCTGCATGGCGGCAAGCCAGCCAACTTCCTCGACGTGGGCGGTGGTGCTACCAAAGAACGCGTTACCGAAGCGTTCAAGATCATCCTGTCCGACTCCAACGTCGCTGCAGTACTGGTCAACATCTTCGGCGGCATCGTTCGTTGCGACATGATTGCCGAAGGCATCATCGGTGCAGTGAAAGAAGTCGGCGTGAAAATCCCGGTTGTTGTACGCCTTGAAGGTAACAACGCTGAACTGGGCGCTAAAGTACTGGCAGAAAGCGGTTTGAACATCATCGCTGCTACCAGCCTGACCGACGCTGCTCAACAAGTTGTCAAAGCTGCGGAGGGCAAATAATGAGCGTCCTGATCAATAAAGACACCAAAGTTATCTGCCAGGGTATTACCGGTTCGCAAGGTAGCTTCCACACCCAGCAAGCCATCGAATACGGCACCAAGATGGTTGGCGGCGTAACTCCAGGCAAAGGCGGCACCGAGCACCTGGGCCTGCCAGTGTTCAACACCGTGAAAGACGCTGTTGCTCAAACTGGCGCTACCGCCAGCGTGATCTACGTTCCAGCTCCTTTCTGCAAGGACTCCATCCTGGAAGCGGCATTCGGCGGCATCAAGCTGATCGTGTGCATCACCGAAGGCATTCCTACCCTGGACATGCTGGACGCTAAAGTTAAGTGCGACGAGCTGGGTGTTACCCTGATCGGCCCTAACTGCCCAGGCGTGATCACCCCAGGCGAATGCAAGATCGGCATCATGCCTGGTCACATTCACTTGCCAGGTAAAGTCGGTATCGTTTCCCGTTCCGGCACCCTGACCTACGAAGCTGTGAAGCAGACCACTGACGCCGGTTTCGGTCAGTCGACTTGCGTCGGCATCGGCGGTGACCCGATCCCAGGCTCGAACTTCATCGACATCCTGAAACTGTTCCAGGAAGACCCGAAGACCGAAGCGATCGTCATGATCGGTGAGATCGGCGGTTCGGCTGAAGAAGAAGCGGCTGCCTACATCAAGGCACACGTGACCAAGCCGGTTGTTTCCTACATCGCTGGTGTGACTGCCCCTGCGGGCAAGCGCATGGGCCATGCTGGCGCAATCATCTCTGGCGGCAAGGGCACTGCAGACGAGAAGTTTGCTGCCCTGGAAGACGCAGGCGTGAAAACCGTGCGTTCGCTGGCAGACATCGGCAAGGCTTTGTCCGAGCTGACAGGTTGGGCGATCAAGTAAGCCTCGCGCTTAGCTGACGCTTCACCACACAAAGGCCACCTTCGGGTGGCCTTTGTGCATTCTGCAGGTTGCTGAAGATCAAAATGTGGGAGCGGGCTTGCTCGCGAATGCGGTGTATCAGTTGATACATTCATTTCTGACCCACCGCATTCGCGAGCAAGCCCGCTCCCACATTTGTTCGTATTACCAAGTTAAGTATGAAAACGCGACATCAAAGTGTCGCTTATCGGACAGTCCGCCCCGCAACAGTGCGTTTGTCAGGCAAATTCTGTACGCTAGCCGCCTCTTTATGCGCCAGCATCCCAAAAGGAAGCCGCGTGCTAGACCGGCCGGTCCCCATAAGGGCCGGTAGCATTTCCCTCATCCATAGGGAATCCCTCTCTAAATTCCGATTCAGTAGTGTGGTATTTCCTCAAATGAAAGTGTTGAAAAGCCAGGACATCCTGGCGTTGGGCTTTATGACTTTTGCCCTGTTCGTGGGCGCCGGCAACATCATCTTCCCGCCTATCGTCGGTTTGCAGTCCGGGCCTCATGTCTGGATGGCAGCACTGGGCTTCCTGATCACTGCGGTCGGCCTGCCGGTCGTCACGGTCATCGCCCTGGCCAAGGTCGGCGGTGGCATGGACGCATTGAGCAGCCCCATCGGCAAGGTCGCCGGTGGCATCCTGGCTGCAGCGTGCTACCTGGCTGTCGGCCCGCTGTTCGCCACGCCACGTACTGCAACGGTCTCGTTCGAAGTAGGCCTGGCGCCATTGACCGGTGAAAGCCCGCTGGCCCTGTTCCTCTACAGCTCGGTGTACTTCCTGCTGGTGTTCTTCATCTCCCTGTACCCAGGGCGCCTGTTGGATACAGTCGGCCGTTTCCTCGCGCCGCTGAAGATCATTGCGCTGGCGGTACTGGGTATCGCGGCCTTTGCCCTGCCGGCAGGTGATATCGGCGTTGCTACGCCTGAGTACGTCGCCGCACCGTTTTCCCAAGGCTTCATCAATGGCTACCTGACCATGGATACCTTGGGCGCGCTGGTGTTTGGCATCGTCATCGTCAATGCCATTCGCTCCCGTGGCGTCGAGTCTCCACAGTTGATCACCCGCTACGCAATCATTGCCGGGCTGATTGCCGGCGTGGGCCTGGCGCTGGTGTACATCAGCCTGTTCCGCCTCGGTTCGGGCAGCCATGAAGTGGCCGCCGGCGCAGCCAACGGCGCGGCGGTATTGCACGCTTATGTGCAACACACCTTCGGCTCCCTGGGCAGCGGTTTCCTCGCGGTGCTGATCTCCCTGGCGTGCCTGGTCACGGCGGTGGGCCTGACCTGTGCCTGCGCCGAGTACTTCAGCCGGGTGCTGCCACTGTCCTACAAGACCCTGGTAGTGATCCTGGCGGCGTTCTCGCTGTTGGTCTCCAACCTGGGCCTGACCAAGCTGATCGCGTTCTCGATCCCGGTCCTGACCGCCATCTACCCGCCGTGCATCGTCCTGGTGGCCCTGAGCTTCTGCAAGGACTTCTGGCATGAGCATGGCCGCATCCTTGGCCCGGTGATGCTGGTGTCGTTCATCTTCGGTACCATCGACGCGCTCAAGGGCGCCGGCCTGGCCGGTTGGATGCCTGCACAAATGGCTAACCTGCCATTGAGCGAACAAGGCCTGGCATGGCTGGTGCCTTGTGTGATTACCCTGGTGGCCGCATTCGGGGTTGACCGTATGCTGGGCAAACGCAGCGAAGCCATCGCCTAAAGCGCCCCGTTACACGCTGACATCGAAATGCCCCGTATCAATCGATCCGGGGCATTTTTTATGGGCGATGGGCAGTGTCTTTTTTTGTGGGCTAACGTCGAACGGGTACGCAATTCTAAAGCTCAAGCGCGGTTGGTGTAGGAGCCGGCTTGCCAGCGATAGCGGTATATCGGTCGGCCTGATACTGACTGAAAGGACGCCATCGCCGGCAAGCCAGCGCCCACATTGACCGAGTGAGCCAGCCCTATTGTTCAGAGGACCCGCATGTCGTTCGTCGAAGCCAACCTGATTCACTTGCTTGCCGCGCTATGGTTCGTCATCTGCTGGGGCGGCTATACCCGCTACGCCAGCTGGAAAGCCCGGGACACTGCTTGTCTTGCCAGTGTGTTGCACCTGTATCGCGAGGACTGGATGCGCCGCATGCTCCTGCGGGACAACCGCATCGCCGACGCCAGTGTGATCGGTAACCTGGAGCGCAACGCCTCGTTCTTCGCCTCCAGTACCCTGATCATCCTCGCCGGTATCCTCACCGTGCTGGGGGCTTCGGAGCGCGCGGTATCGCTGCTGGCGGACATTCCCATGGTGCAACAGGCATCCCAGGGCATGTCGGAGATCAAGCTGCTGTGCCTGGCCCTGGTGTTTGTCTATGCCTTCTTTACTTTCAGTTGGTGCATGCGCCAGTACAACTTCGCGGCGATCCTGATTGGCTCGGCGCCGATGGTCGGTGAGCGTCACGTCTCCGAGCAGGAGCGCAAGGCGTTTGCCTCGCGGGCGGCGCGGGTGATCTCGATGGCTGCCAACCAGTTCAACTTCGGTCTGCGTTCCTATTACTTCGGCATGACCATGCTTGCCTGGTTTGTCAGCCCCTGGCTGTTCATGCTGATGAGCAGCGGGGTGGTGCTGGTACTGTACCGGCGCGAATTTCATTCTGACGTTCTGGAGGTGATGGTCTATACCCCTACAGAGGCACCGATGCCTGAAGCGCCCAAGGAGGCAATATCGTGAGTATTCCGTTCTGGTGTGTATTTATCAGCGCACTGCTGATTTTCGTGGCACGCATGCCGGTGGGCAAGGCCATGAAAGAGCAGGGGGGGTATGACAACCACCTTCCACGCCACCAACAGGCGCAGTTGACCGGCTTCGGCGCGCGGGCAGTGGCTGCGCATCAAAACAGTTTTGAAGCTTTTATCTTGTTTGCGGTGGGAGTCTTGATGGCTCATACCACCCAGACCCAGGGCTACCTGATTGACTGGCTGGCGATCATCTTTGTGATTGCGCGGGTAATCTATCTGGCCTGCTATTGGGCCGACTTGGCCTGGCAACGCAGCCTGGTGTGGTTGGTGGGGTTGCTGTGCTCACTATTGTTGATGGTTAGTCCTACATTTCGCACTTTGCTGATCTGATAAAAGTCCCGCACAAAGTAAAGCCCGCTATTTAAGCGGGCTTTCTTTTGCAACATGGTATTTAAACCGCGGTATCAGGAACCGGTTGCAGGTGTAGCTGGAGCAGCTTCTTTAGCGGCGGCTGCGTCAGATTCAGCTTGGGCTTTGGCGGCTTCGGCGTTTTCTTTTGCAGCGTCGTTCACTTTATCCTGAGCTTCGCTCATTTTTTCTTGAGCTTGTTCAGCATGCTGGTTGGCATCCTGAGCTTTGTCCTCGGATTTTTTATCGCAGGCAGCGAGGCCAAGGGCGGCAGCCAACATCAAGGAAACAGCGAAAGTCTTGCGCATGGGGTGTTTCTCCTTATTGAAGATATCTACTGGCCTTTCGAGCATGGGGTGCCTGCATTAGTTCCTTTAATCCCACAGATATATAAGACGTTTCGCCAAGGAACTTTCTTCCGGGGTATTTCTTTCGCCGGATCACTACTAATAAGAGTCTTTATCCAATGACCGATAGCCCCCTTTTAGAGCGTGCCGCACGGTTTGTCTCGGCCCTGCGTCACTGTCAGGTGCTGGGCATCGAGGTGCATGATGCGAACGCCGAGGGCATGACCCTGCGCTTGCCCTACAGCCCGCAGATCGTCGGCGACCCACAGACCGGGATCATCCATGGCGGCGCCTTGACCTCGCTGATGGACACGGCTTGTGGCATGGCAACCCTGTGCGTGTTGCCGGAGTTCGAGGTCTGCCCGACCCTGGATCTGCGCATTGACTACATGCACCCGGCCGAACCCCACAAGACGGTGTTCGGCTTTGCCCAATGTTATCGAGTGACCAGTGACGTGATTTTCACCCGTGGTTTTGCTTACCAGGACGACCCCCAGCAGCCGATTGCCCATGTGGTGGGTACGTTCATGCGTATGGGCAAACGGTTGAAGGGTACCAAGGGATTGGGCAGCAGCATCAAGGGAGAACAGGCATGACCCATCAATTCAAGACCCGGATGCAGCAGGCCCACCAACGCGGCGACTATAAGGCGTTGCTCGAGCTGATTCCCTACGCCCGACTGATCGGCGTCGAGTGCACGCGCCTGGGGGATGAGTTGTTGTTCCGCATGCCGGCCAACAAGGACAATATTGGTAACCCGATATTGCCAGCTATCCATGGTGGCGTGATCGCAGGCTTTATGGAGTTGTCGGCGGCCTTTCATCTATGGGTGACCACGCAGGCCCCGGGGGTTGAAAAAGGCCTGCCCAAGATCGTCGATTTTTCCCTGGATTACCTGCGGGCCGGGCAGTTTCGCGACACTTACGCCACCTGCCAGGTATGGCGTCAGGGACGGCGTGTGGCCAATGTGGCAATCACCGCCTGGCAAAGCACCCCGGCCGAGCCTATCGCCACCGCTCGTGCGCATTTCAAGATTCAGGAGCAGGGCCACCCTTGAAATCCTGGTCTTAGCCCCCAACTTTGATGACAACCCGCCGCCAACCCTCTCGGGCGCGGCCACTGCCATCCAATTGGAGTTTGATGACCATGAGTGTGGAAACTCAAAAGGAAACCCTGGGCTTCCAGACCGAGGTGAAGCAGCTGCTGCACCTCATGATCCATTCGCTGTATTCCAACAAGGAAATCTTCCTTCGCGAATTGATCTCGAACGCCTCTGACGCTGTCGACAAATTACGTTTCGAAGCCCTGTCCAAGCCTGAGTTGCTGGAAGGTGGCGCGGAACTGAAAATCCGTGTGAGCTTCGACAAGGACGCCAAGACCGTCACCCTCGAAGACAACGGCATCGGCATGAGCCGTGAAGACGCGATTACCCACTTGGGTACCATCGCCAAATCCGGCACCGCCGATTTCATGAAGAACCTCTCGGGCGACCAGAAGAAAGATTCGCACCTGATCGGCCAGTTCGGCGTGGGCTTCTATTCGGCCTTTATCGTCGCCGACAAAGTTGAAGTGTTCAGCCGCCGCGCCGGTCTTGATGCCAGCGAAGGCGTGCACTGGTCCTCCAAAGGCGAGGGCGAATTCGAAATCGCCACCGTTGATAAGGCTGACCGCGGTACCCGCATCGTGCTGCACCTCAAGGCCGGTGAAGACGAATTCGCCGATGGCTGGCGCCTGCGCAACATCATCAAGAAGTACTCCGACCATATCGCGCTGCCCATCGAATTGCCGAAAGAACAAGCGGCTGTCGAAGGCGAGGAGACCCCAGCCCAGGAATGGGAAGTGGTCAACCGCGCCAGCGCCCTGTGGACCCGTCCGCGCACTGAAGTGAAGGACGAGGAATACCAGGAGTTCTACAAGCACATCGCCCATGACTACGAAAACCCGCTGAGCTGGAGCCACAACAAGGTTGAAGGCAAGCTGGAATACAGCTCGCTGCTGTACGTCCCGGCCCGTGCTCCGTTCGACCTGTACCAGCGCGAAGCGCCCAAGGGCCTGAAGCTGTACGTACAGCGCGTATTCGTGATGGATCAGGCGGAGTCCTTCTTGCCGCTGTACCTGCGCTTTATCAAGGGCGTGGTGGACTCCAACGACCTGTCGCTGAACGTGTCGCGGGAAATCCTGCAGAAAGACCCGATCATCGACTCCATGAAGTCGGCGTTGACCAAGCGTGTGCTGGACATG
Organism: Pseudomonas sp. DTU12.1; assembly: GCF_009873475.1. Lineage (NCBI taxonomy): Bacteria > Pseudomonadati > Pseudomonadota > Gammaproteobacteria > Pseudomonadales > Pseudomonadaceae > Pseudomonas > Pseudomonas sp. DTU12.1. The sequence goes on from NZ_CP045254.1 coordinate 1,991,942, forward strand.
CTGGAAAAGCTGGCGAAGAACGAGCCTGAGCAATACAAAGGCTTCTGGAAAAACTTCGGCCAGGTCATGAAAGAAGGCCCGGCGGAAGATTTTGCCAACAAGGAAAAAATCGCCGGCCTGCTGCGTTTTGCCTCGACTCAAGGTGAAGACGGCGAGCAGGTTGTGTCGCTGGCCGAGTACCTGGCGCGCGCCAAGGAAGGTCAGGACAAGATCTACTACCTGACTGGCGAAACCTACGCCCAGGTCAAGAACAGCCCGCACCTGGAAGTCTTCCGCAAGAAAGGCATCGAAGTGCTGCTGCTGACCGACCGTATCGACGAGTGGCTGATGAGCTATCTCAGCGAGTTCGACGGCAAATCCTTTGTCGACGTGGCCCGTGGTGACCTGGACCTGGGTAACCTGGATTCGGAAGAGGACAAAAAAGCCGCTGAAGAAGTGGCCAAGTCCAAAGAAGGCCTGGTTGAACGCATCAAGACCGCCCTGGGCGATGCTGTCAGCGAAGTGCGGGTTTCCCACCGTCTGACCGATTCCCCGGCGATCCTGGCCATCGGCGAGCAGGACCTGGGCATGCAGATGCGCCAGATCCTCGAAGCCAGCGGGCAGAAGGTGCCGGACTCCAAGCCGATCTTCGAATTCAACCCGGCTCACCCGCTGATCGAGAAACTCGACGGCGAGCAGAGTGAAGAGCGCTTTGGCGACCTGTCGCACATCCTCTTCGACCAGGCGGCCCTGGCTGCAGGGGACAGCTTGAAAGACCCGGCCGCTTATGTGCGCCGACTGAACAAGCTGTTGGTTGAACTGTCGGTTTAACAACGCTGCAAGAAAACCCCGCTTCGGCGGGGTTTTTCGTTATGGCTCTGCTGTAGGCGCGAGCTTGTCTCCTACAGGGAACCGCGTTAATCCATTCTCACTGGAGTAAATGATGAGCCAAGTCACCGTGCGTTCCGTGGTCTATCAGATTGATGGCCAGCCTTATGAAAGCCGCCTGGCCTTCGATGCCAGCCACAAGGGCCCGCTGCCGGGCCTGTTGATGGCGCCGAACTGGATGGGCGTCAGCGCCGGCGCCGAAGAGATCGCCAAGGCCGTAGCCGCCAAGGGTTATGTGGTGTTGATCGCCGATCTGTATGGGCAGCAAGTGCGCCCGTCCAATGGCGATGAGGCCGGGGCGGCGATGATGCCGTTGAAAAATGACCGTGGGCTTCTGAACACGCGCATGCAGGCGGCCTTTGAGCAGCTGCAAGGCCAGGTCGAAGCCGCTGTCGATACCTCGAAGCTGGCGACCTTTGGCTTCTGCTTTGGTGGTTGCTGCGCTTTGGAGTTGGCGCGTACCGGTGCGGCGTTGAAGGCTGCGGTGTCGTTCCATGGCACCCTGGATACGCCAAACCCGGCGGACGCGAAGAATATCAAGGGGTCAGTGCTGGTGTTGCATGGTGCTAGCGATCCGTTGGTGCCCAGGGAGCAACTGCCTGCATTTGAAGATGAGATGAACGCGGCCGGTGTCGATTGGCAATTGCTCAGCTACGGCGGCGCGGTGCATTCGTTCACCGATCCCCATGCCAATGTGCCGGGCAAGATGATGTACGACGCCAAGACGGCTGGTCGGGCGTTCCAGGCGATGCATAATTTGTTGGATGAAGTGTTCGGGGGCTGAGTCTTCAGCGCCTGTCAGGGTTTCATCGCGGCATCGGTATCTACACAACTTTGCCGCAACGCCTAAATCCAGGCAGATAGCGCAGTTGTGGCGAGCGGGCTTGTCGGAACGCCGCATCGCCCGCGCTGGGCTGCGAAGCAGCCCTAAACCCTGCCATCATGGTTTACCTGAAGAAACGCGGCGGGTTTTTTGGGGCTGCTTCGCAGCCCAGCGCGGGCGATGCGGCGTTCCGACAAGCCCGCTCGCCACGGGGGGCGTCAGTTTCTGAAAGTTGTGTAGATACCTATGCTCATCGCGGCAAGCCCGCTCCCACACTTACGGTGTTCACAAATCAACATGTGGGAGCGGGCTTGCCCGCGATAGCTACCTCACAGGCAACTCAATTCTCCCGCTTTCCCCCGGCACCGTCGGCCAATCCCCGGCCGCCCAGCGCTGGCGCGCCTGTTCGATCAACGCCGGATCACTGGCGACAAAATTCCAATTGATCCGCCGTGGCCCGTCCAGCGGCGCGCCACCGAAGATCACCAGGTGGCATTCGGTCTCGGCAAACAGCGCCATGCTCTGGCCTGCCGGCAACACCACCAGGCTATGGGCCTGCACCGGTTCGCCGTCCAACTGCGCATCACCGTCTAGCACGTACACCGCCCGTTCCTCATGTTCATCAGGAATCAGCAGGGTGGTGGCGGTTTGCATATGAACCTCGGCATACAGCGTCGGCGACAGCACGGGCACCGGTGACTCCAGGCAGAAGCCACTGCCGGCGATCAAGCGGATCGTCACGCCCAGGTTGTCGCTGACCGGCAGGCTGGTGGCGGGGTGATGGCTGTAATGCCCCGGGCCCTGCTCATGGGCCTTGGGCGATGCCAGCCACACCTGCAGGCCGTGCAGGTTGAAACCCTTGGCCTTGAGCGCGTCGGGCGTGCGTTCGACGTGGGCGATGGCGCTGCCCGCAGTCATCCAGCTGACATCGCCGGCCTGCACCACTTGGTCGGAGCCGAGGCTGTCCCTGTGCAGCAGTTCGCCTTCAAACAGGTAGGTGAGGGTAGACAGGCCGATATGCGGATGCTGGCGGATATTCATGCCGCTGCCGGGCGCGTAGCGGGTCTGGAGCATATGGTCGAAAAACACGAAGGGCCCCACGCTGCGGCACTCTCGCGAGGGCAGCGGGCGCAGGATAGGTTGGCCTTCGACATCTTCTGGGCGCGGGCGGATCACGGTCACGGTTGTCATGGAGCATCCCTGTCTGAGCGGGTTCGTAGGGCTTGAGCATAACCCGCCAGACAGGGAACCGGTGTTATTGGCTGAATGCACCTTCGGCGAGCTGGGTCTCGATGTTGATCTCGGCGGTGGTCATCAGTTTGTGCACCGGGCACTTGTCGGCCACGCGATGCAGTTCAGCGCGCTGCTCGTCGGTGAGCACGCCCTTGAGGGTCAGCTTGACGTTGAGCTTGTATTTACCCTTTTGCTCCTCGCTGCTGTCATGGGTCACTTCCACGGTCACGCCAGTCAGGGGGATGTCTTTTTTCTGTGCATACAGTTTGACGGTCAGGGCTTTGCACGAGGCCAGCGCGGCGTCGAAGTAATCGTGGGGCGAGGGCGCCGAGTCGTCGCCACCCAGGCTCTTGGGCAGGTCGGTAAACAGCTCGTGGTTATTGATGTTGACGCTATGGCGAAAGTTCTCGGTGTTCAGCGTGTTGACGATAACGGGCATGGTAAACCTCACAAGGTGGCAGGATGAACGTCATGCAGTTATAGAGCATGCTGGCATCGGAGTGTTCCGCGTTTTTTGCCGGATGAACCCTGGCAAGTCACCGGCGGTCTACCTCACTTAACCTGGATTGAGATTTTATCGTGCCCTGGACCCACCTGACCCTTGCCCTCTTGCTTAGCGCCAGCAGCCTGGCCGTGCACGCCCGCGACTATGCCTACAGCGACGCGCACCTGCATTACGTCGACTTCTTCCAGGAGACGGCAGGCATGGACAAGCTGCTCAAGGCCATGGCGGCCAATCGCATCGAGCATGTGATGATTTCCGGCGTGCCCGTGGCGAAGAAATGGCATGAAGACGAGCCCAAGCGCCCGCGCTATTACGCCGGTGATGACGCGGATGCCTATTGGTACAGCGCCACTGATGTGATCGTGGCCGCTGCGGTCAACAAGCTGACCGCCGAACAGCGCCAGCATTTCCATCCGTTCCTCAGCGGCTTCAACCCTAACGACAAGAACTCCGAGGCCCATATCCAGCGCATGCTCGACCTCAATCCAGGGCTGTGGCAGGGCATCGGTGAAGTCTTCACCCGCCACGATGATCTAACGGCGCTGACCTCCGGCGACACGCCACGGGCCAATAACGAGGCTATGACGCGGATCTATCACCTGGCCGCCGAGAATGACCTGCCGGTGCTGGTGCATTCCAACATCACCTCCAAGCGCGAGCGCAATCCTCTGTATCTGGCAGAAATCGAAGAGCCGCTGCGCAATCATCCGCACACCCGGTTTATCTGGGCCCATGCCGGCACCAGCATGGAGATCCACCGGCACCAGACGCAGCTGGACTTCCTGCTGCCGACCCTGAGCCGGATGCTGGAGGCCTATCCCAACCTGTACGTCGACCTGTCCTGGAGCGTGCTCAACCCCTATTTGCTGGATGAGGCGGGAAAGCCCCGGCCGGAGTGGCTGAAGCTGGTAGAGCGGTTCCCGGAGCGCTTTATGCTGGGGTCTGATGTTGTAGGGCGGTTCAACAAGCTGGGTAAGGAAATGCGTAGCTTCAATCCTTTCCTTGATGCCTTGCCTGAAGACGTTGCGCGAAAAGTTGCGCGGGACAATTTCCTCGCGATTTTGCCCAAGGCGCGCTGATCGGGTTTGTCATCGTCCCGTCATACCGGTGTCATAAGCTCCCGCCATCTCACTCAAGGAGCCCACTATGCACCTCACCCGTTTAAGCGCCCTGGCGGCATTGATGATGATCAGCGGCCTGGCCAGTGCCGAAGTCCGTATCGAAGGCCCGGTGGAATTCGGCGTGTTTGAAGGACCCAAAGCCGAGCTGCAGTCGGGCGAGCGCGTATTGCGGCGCAGCAACGAACAGATCCAGGCCACCACCGAGGTGCCGGCCAAGTTGGGCACCAAGTTTGGCCTGCGCTACCAGTTGCTGGGCAAGGTCGCCGAAGATACCCCGCTGACCTTGCTCTACTTCACCCCCGGCATCCGCACGGCCGACGGCCAGCGCCATGACAAATTCGAAGTGACCCAGAAACTGGTGCCCGGTGCGCCTCAGGACGTGATGGCCTATGAGTTCACCGAAAGCCACGAAGTGGTGCCGGGCGAATGGCGATTCATGGTGTTCCAGGGTGACCGCTTGCTGACCCAGAAGAGCTTTACCGTGCGCTGAATCGCTACAGTCATGCAGTCGTTGGATAAAGGCGTTTTGATATCGCGTTTTCGTCTTACGCAAAAAGTCGAAGACGCCGATACCTTTCATGAGCAACCCGCTGCAGGTGGATGCAGCGCTCTTGAAAGGAATCAGCGCAATGAGTATCAGAAGTCTCAATATCGCTCCGCGTGCAGGCCTGGGTTTTGGATTGTTGGCGTTGATGGTGTTTGTGCTGGGCGGGTTCGCCTTGATGCAAATGGCCAATATGCGCGAGCAATCGGACCAGGTGGAAACCAACTGGCTGCCCAGCGTGATGGCCGTCGGCGAAATGAATCAGGACCTGCTGCGGGTGCGGGCCTTGACCTTGCGTCTATTGGTCAACCGCGACCCGCAGGCGGTGGCGCAGAATGAACAGAAAATCAGCGATATCAAAAAGCAGCTGCACAACGCGCAGTCGCTGTATGACGCGCTTATCGTCCTGCCCCAGGAGCGAGTGCTGTTCGACCGCTTCAAGGTCGAGGAGCAGCAATACCTGCAACGCCAGGAGCAGGTCATGGCGTTCTCCCGGCAAAATCAGGTGGAGGAGGCGATCAAGGTGGTCAACGGCGAGATGAATCATCTGGCCGATGCCTTGGCCGGCACCCTCGGCGAACTGGTCACACTCAACAAGGACAGCGCCAACCAGGCGGCAGACTTGGCCCAGCGGGTATTCAGTCAGTCGCGAATCTGGGTGATCGGCATGATCGCCGTGACCGCGCTGATTACCATCGCCCTGGCCGTTTTGTTGACCCGCAGTATCGTGTTGCCACTGGCGCAGTCGGTGAGGGTCGCCCAGGGGGTCGCCAGCGGCGACTTGACCGGCGAGATCACCGTCAGCGGCAAGGACGAGCCAGCGCGCCTGCAACAGGCGCTCAAGAGCATGCAGGAAAATCTGCGCGAGACGATCCGGCGCATTTCCGACTCTTCCAACCAACTGGCCTCTGCTTCCGAGGAACTCAGTAGTGTCACCGAAGACGCCACCCGTGGCCTGCACCAGCAAAGCCAGGAAATCGAACAGGCCGCCACGGCGGTCAACCAGATGACCGCAGCGGTGGAGGAGGTGGCCAGTAACGCAGTAGCCACCTCACAGGCCTCGCGGGAGTCCGATCGCATTGCCCAGCACGGGCGCGAGCAGGTGCACCAGACGGTGTTGTCGATCGAGTCCCTGGCCGACGACGTGACTGCCAATGCCACCCAGGTCGAGGACTTGGCGCAGAAGGTGTACGGAATCAGCAAGGTATTGGATGTGATTCGCTCCATTGCCGAACAGACCAATCTGCTGGCGCTGAATGCGGCGATCGAGGCGGCGCGGGCGGGCGAGGCCGGACGGGGTTTTGCGGTGGTCGCCGATGAAGTGCGGGCCCTGGCCCATCGCACCCAGCAATCGACCCGGGAAATCGAGCAGATGATCGGTGGGATTCAGCAGGGCACCGATCAGGCCGTCAGTTCCATGCAACAGAGTAATGGCCGGGCACGTGCGACCCTGGGCATTGCCAAGTCAGCAGGCACAGCGTTGGAGGAGATTGCCTCGGCGTTCACCCTGATCAACGAGCGCAACCTGGTGATCGCCAGCGCGTCGGAGCAGCAGGCGGCGGTGGCGCGGGAAGTGGACCGCAACCTGATGAATATCCGCGACCTGGCGATGCAGACATCGGCGGGCGCCAATCAGACCAGTGCGGCGAGCCATGAGTTGTCGCGATTGGCGGTGGACCTGAACAGCATGGTTGCGCGGTTTTCGGTGTAGGGCTGAAGATCGCCATCGCAGGCAAGCCAGCTCCCACATTTGACCGCGTTGGAATGCGATCAATGTGGGAGCTGGCTTGCCTGCGATGAAGGCGACACGGTCCATCATTAACCCCGACCAATAAAAAACGCCCCGAACCAGTCGGGGCGTTTTCACATGCACAACCTGCGGGGTATTACTTACCCTGCCAGCGTTTCAGTACCAAGGTGGCATTGGTGCCACCAAAGCCGAAGCTGTTGCTCATGACCGTGTTGATGGTGGCATCTTCACGGGTCTTGGTCAGGATCGGCATATCCGCAACGGCTGGGTCCAGCTCTTCGATGTTGGCCGAGCCCGCCATGAAGTTGCCTTCCATCATCAGCAGGCAATAGATCGCTTCGTGAACGCCAGCGGCACCCAGGGAGTGACCCGACAGGCTCTTGGTGGAGCTGATGGCTGGAGCCTTGTCGCCGAAGACCGCACGCACGCCTTCCATTTCCTTGGCGTCGCCCACCGGAGTGGAGGTGCCATGGGTGTTCAGGTAGTCGATGGGTGTATCAACGGTGGCCATGGCCATCTGCATGCAGCGGATGGCGCCTTCGCCGCTTGGCGCAACCATGTCGTAGCCGTCGGAAGTGGCGCCGTAGCCGACGATTTCCGCGTAGATCTTCGCGCCACGGGCCAGGGCGTGTTCCAGCTCCTCGACCACGACCATGCCGCCGCCGCCGGCGATGACGAAACCGTCACGCTTGGCATCGTAGGCACGGGAAGCTTTTTCCGGAGTGTCGTTGTACTGGGTGGACAGCGCGCCCATGGCGTCGAACAGGAACGACTGGCTCCAATGTTCTTCTTCACCGCCACCGGCGAATACGATGTCTTGCTTGCCCAACTGGATCTGCTCGACAGCGGTACCAATGCAGTGGGCACTGGTGGCGCAGGCGGAGGAGATCGAGTAGTTCACGCCCTTGATCTGGAATGGAGTGGCCAGGCACGCGGAAACGGTGCTGCCCATGGTCCGCGTGACGCGGTACGGGCCAACGCGCTTGACGCCTTTCTCGCGCAGGATGTCCAGCGCTTCCATCTGGTTCAAGGTCGACGCGCCGCCGGAGCCAGCGATCAGGCCGGTGCGCACGTTGGATACCTGGTCGTCGCTCAGGCCGGAGTCGGCGATTGCGTCTTTCATGGCCAGGTAGGCATAAGCTGCGGCGTGGCCAACGAAGCGATAGATCTTGCGATCGATCAGTTCTTCGAGGGGGAGGTCGATGGAGCCGGAAACCTGGCTACGCAGACCCATTTCGGCATATTCCGGGTTGAAGCGGATGCCAGGGCGACTTGCACGCAGGTTAGCGGAGACGGTCTCTTTGTCATTGCCCAGGCACGAAACGATGCCCAGACCAGTGATAACGACGCGGCGCATGCGGATAACCCTTAAAAGTTGTCAGTGGAAGTAAACACGCCGACGCGAAGGCCTTCGGCGGTGTAGATCTCGCGACCGTCGACGCTCACCGAACCATCGGCGATGGCCAGGTTCAGCTTGCCCTTGAGGACGCGCTTGATCTGAATGTTGTAGGTGACTTTCTTGGCGGTCGGCAGGACCTGGCCAAAGAACTTCACTTCGCCCGAACCCAGGGCGCGACCGCGGCCCGGCAGGCCTTGCCAGCCAAGGAAGAAGCCGACCAGTTGCCACATGGCATCAAGGCCCAGGCAGCCCGGCATGACCGGATCGCCTTCGAAATGGCAGGCGAAGAACCACAGGTCCGGGGTGATATCCAGCTCGGCGACCAATTCACCTTTGCCGTACTTGCCACCCTCTTCGCTGATATGGGTGATGCGATCCACCATCAGCATATTCGGGGCGGGCAGTTGCGCGTTACCTGGGCCGAACAGCTCACCGCGACTGCAGCGCAGCAGGTCTTCCCGGGTAAAGGCGTTTTGTTTGGTCATGCGAGCTCCTCAATAATCCCATGCGGCAGGGCCGGGTAAATCTTCCCGACCGACTGAAGCGTGCTTGCCTCACGTCGGCAGCCTACAGGTAGACTATTGCGTTGTAGTGAAAGTCACAGCATCAAGGACATGAATGTACACTTGTGCACTGAAATTTTAAACCGGACTTATTTATAGGCCCGCTTGGGTGCCTAAGACTGCCGCACTTTCGTCTTTCACGCCAGTCGCAGTTGGCTGATGGTGCCCATCTAATGCACCCAGCGTTGCAGGATTTGCTGCAAATCCGTGCGTTTGAACGGCTTGGCCAGGTAATCGTTCATTCCCGCGGCCAGGCATGCCTCGCGATCGCCTTGTAGCGCATTGGCGGTCAGGGCAATGATCGGCAGGTCGGCGCAGCCGGGCAACTGGCGGATCTGGCGTGTCGCTTCATAGCCGTCGATCACCGGCAGCCGGCAGTCCATCAGGATCGCCGTGAAAATCAGGCTTTCGGCGCTGCGAATCGCTTCGGCGCCATCGGTGGCGATGCTCACCTCGAACCCCAGGCTGCGCAGCATGGCTTCGACCACGGTGCGGTTGACCGGATTATCCTCCACCAGCAACACATGGCGGCCTTCACCGGCGCTGGCTTTGTGCTGGGTGTCCGGGGCGATCTGCGGCAGGCTCTGCTGGTAGATCGCCAAGGGGATTTCCAGGGTGAACACCGACCCCAGGCCTTCCTCGCTCTGGGCACGCAAGGTGCCGCCCATGCGCTCGGCCAGGGTGCGGGCAATCGGCAGGCCCAGGCCGGTGCCACCGTAACGCCTGGAGATAGAACTGTCCGCCTGCTGAAAGGCGTCGAACATCAGTTCCAGGCGCTCGGCCGAGATGCCAATCCCGGTGTCGCGCACCGTGCAGGTAAACCACAGCAGCTCATGGTCCAGGGTCTGCCAGTTGGGCTCGACGCTGACCGTGCCTTGCTCGGTGAACTTCAGCGCATTGCCGATCAGGTTCACCAGGATCTGGCGGATCCGCGTCGGGTCGCCCTGTACGCGCAAAGCGTCCATGCCCGGTGGGATCGACAATTCCAGGGCCAGCCCGCGTTGTATGGCGCTGTGCTGGAAGGACTGGGCGCAACTGTTGATCAGGTCCACCAGGTTGAACGGAATATGCTCAAGCTCCAGGGCTGAGCGTTCGATACGCGAGAAGTCGAGGATATCGTTGATGACTTTGAGCAGGTGCTCGGTGGACTCCGAAGCCAGTGCGGCGTACTCGGTCTGCTCGTCGGTCATGGACGTGGTTTCGAGCAATTGCAGCATGCCCAGCACACCGTTCATCGGTGTGCGCAGTTCGTGGCTCATCATCGCCAGGAAGTCGGACTTGGCACTGTTGGCGCGCTCGGCCTCTTCCCGTGTCTGGATCAATTGGGCCATGGCCTGCTGCTGTTCACGGCTGGCGTGGTGCAGGCCTTCGGCGAGGTTGTTGATGTGCCGTGACAGGTCGCCCAGCTCGGAGTCGTCGACAATCGGCAGTGGGGTCTTGTAGTCCCCCTGCTGGATCGCCTTGACCGCATTGCCCATGGCGCTGATCGGTTGCGACAGGCTGGCGGCCAGGCGCCGTGCCAGCAGGAAGGTAAAGAGCAGGGCAAACAGTGCGAGGATTGCGGCCTTGAAGAGGATTTCCTGTTGGCGCTGGCTGAAGGCGTCATTGGACATGCCGACGATCACCCGGCCCAGATAGTCGGCCCGTGGCGCCTTGGGTTGCGCGGTGCTGTCCTGGAAAAAGTCGTTGCCCAGCTGGATATGCTGCAGGCGGATCGGCGCCTGGAAGATCTTTACCGACAGCGAGCGGTCGTGCTTTTCCGAGGGCTGCTCGACGTACACCAGGATGTTTTCTGCGCTGTCCTGGATTTCCAGGAAGCGCACATGGGGCGTGGCCAGGGTGGCCCGCAGCAGGCTGTCGAGCACGTCGTTGTTGCCCGAAATCACGCCGTACTCGGTGGCCGGGGCCAGTTGGTTGGCGATCAGTTGGCCGGTGTGGTCCAGTTCCTGGCGCAGATCCTGGATCCGCACGAAGGTAAAAAAGCTGATTAAAAGCAAGGTCAGCAACAGGGCCGGGCCCAGGGTGATGATCTGAGTACGGGTGTTGATATCCCAACGGCGACGCAAGGTCATGGGTGTTTCTCCCCTTCGGCCAATCGGGTCGCGACGGCGGTTTCGTCCACCTGTTCGATTCCCAGCGAGCGCGCCACTTGCGGGTTGCCCACGACTTTGAAGTGATCCGGGTACAGCGAGCGCGGCCAACCGGCCTGCGGGCGATCGAGCAGGCGGTCAAGCACATTCAGCCAGTCGGCCTGGTCGCTGTAGGTGCTGGCCAGGCTGCCGGCCCGCACGAAGCCGGCGTTGGGCCCGATCAGTGGCAATTGCCTGGCGTAGCTGCTCAACAGCAGGTTTTTCACGGTTTTGGGGTTGTACAACTGCGGATCATCCAGCCCTAGCAACACATCGCTGTTTTTGAACAGGCTGAGCAGCGGGCGGCTGTCGTTGATGTTGTCCCAGTGCTGGGCGACGATTTCCAGGCCCAGGGCCGCCGCATGCTGGCGCAGCTCCGGCAGCAGGAATTCGCTATCGCTGCCGTACAGCACGCCAATGCGCCGGGCCTGGGGCAGGATATTGGCGATCAGGCGCAGCTGCCGGTCCACCGGCGGGTCGCTCCACAACAGGCTGATCTTGGCGGGCACATGATTGCCCAGGCGCTCGCGGGCTTGCAGGCGGCTGATGCGCAGCACCAGCGTCGCCGGGCCCTGGGTGTCCTGCAGGCGCCAGTCGAGGCTGGGCAGGTCCAGCAGGATCAGGCGGGTGTTGCCCGGCAGTTGGCCGGGGGCGGGCATGTCTGGCAGGGCCTTGAACGTGACGCTGTCGGCAGGACGTTGCTCGCGCAGGGCCTGGGCGAAGGCCTGTACACCGGGGCCATCCTCGGCAGCGGTCAGCAGGATTTCGGCGCTCCACGCGGGCATGGCCAATGCCAGGCTGGCAAGCAGCAGGCAGCGGCGCCAGAACCTGGCGCCAAAGAGGGCGCTCATCCTTGACTGGGCAGGGTTCATGTCAGAACTCTAACTCGGCACTGAAGTAGAGCACATGGCGCTGGTCGTAGTGATTGTCGAGCTGGGTGGTGGGCTGGTGGTCGAGGCGTTGTTGCAGCATGCCGGCCAGCTCCAGATTGGCCTTGCCCAGGGCGATGCGTTTGGCGACCCGCATGTCGACCCGTTCAAAGCGATATTGGTTGAGTGCATCGTTGCCATAATAGAACAGCGCACTGGACCAGCCATGGCCCCATTCGCGCATCCAGCCCGCCGAACCGCTGTTGCGCGCGGTCTGTTGCCGGTCCAGCGGGTTGCTGGCGTCGGCATCCACATAAGCATAGGTCAGGCGCAGGCGGTCGGCGGTACTCAGGTGCCAGTCCAATTGGGTCTCGGTGCCGGTAAAGCGCGAGCTGTTACTGTTGCTGGCGATGTATTGGTTATTGCGCAAGGGCTCGCTGATCATGCCGGTGATTTCGTCATAGAACAGTTTGACGTCGACGTTCAGCCCGATATCGGCAAAAAAACCGTTGTAGCCCAACTCCCGGGAGCGCATCAGCTCTTTGTCGAGATCGCCCGGGCCCCGGGTCTTGACGAAATACTGGCCGACGTTCTGCCCGTAGGTGGGGGAGCTGAGGTTCGTGACCTTATAACTCCAGTTGACGTTGTTCTCGAACATGTCCGGCGAGCGGATGGCTTCGGAGTACACCGCGCGCAACCCGTGGCGCGGGTTGATCAAGTAGTTGACCGCGACCCTGGGCGTCAGCGAGTTGCCGCTCAGGTCGGTGTTTTCGTACATCGCCCCACCCTGCAACAGCCAGTGCTCGCTGGCGCGCCATTCCAGGTGGCCGAACAGGCGCCAGGTGGTGTCGTCCAGCCGGCCATTGAAGTAGGTGTCGGAGTCGGCGCGGTCGTAGCGGTAATTCATGCCGCTGACCAGGCGCAGGCTGTCGGACAGGCTCAGGGTGTCCTGGACTTCCAGGTCGTAGCGGCTTTCCTTGGTGCTTTGGTCGATGTTGCCGCAGACACTTTCCTTGCCGCCGTTATTCCATTGTTTCAGGACTTCTTCGGCCAGCGCCTGCTCTGCTGCGGAGCCTTGCGGGGGCCTACCGTTTTCATAGTCCTTCATATGCCGCGCCAACTTTTCAGCGTAGTTGGGGTTCATTTGCCACAGTTGCGTCAACTCCGGGCTGAACGAGACCTTGGCATCACAGGCCGTCCAGACCTGGCGGCGATCCCATTGCTGCGCCGAACCCTGGACATACAGGCTATGGTCGGGGTTGAAATCGAAGTTCCAGCGCAGGGATGCGGCGTAGTCCTTGGCGCTGACGTCGGAATCATTGCCACCATCGGTAATCCCGGCAAACACCGGCTTGTAGGTATACGGCCGCTGGTTGGTCCCTTCCTTGGCGTTGATTTGCCAGTCGATGCTCTGCTGCTGGTCGAGGGTCTGGCTGACCTTCAGGCTGAAGCGGTTGAGGCGCCGGCTATCGCGGTAATCGGCGCCCACACGGTCGCTGTCGAAGCCGTCGTCCTGTTGCCCGGACAGCGATAGCCGCAGGTTGCCGGTGTCCCAGCCCAGGCCCTGGCTGGCATACCAGTCGTTGATCCCGCGCTCGCCCCGGGTCATTTTCATCCGCGTGCCCAGGCTGTTGGCTGGCGAGCGGGTGAGGATATTGACCACAGCCATCAGCGAATTGGCCCCGTAGCTGACGGTGTTGGGCCCACGGAACACCTCGATTCGCTCGATATCCTCCATGGCTACCGGAATATCGCTCCAGTCCACGGTGGCGAGGCCGGCGCGGTACACCGAGCGGCCATCGATCAGCACCTGCATGCGCCGGGCTTCGCTGGCGTTGGTGCCGTGATAATTGACGGCAGCCTGGTTGCCCGAGGTGTAGCCCACCATCATCCCGGGCACCAGGCGCAGCAACTCGGCAATATCCCGTGCGCCGCTGGCCTTGATCAGCTCGCTGTCGATCACCGTCATGCTGCCAGGCACCGCGGCGGCCGACTGCTTGAGTCGGGTCGCCGTGAGGACTTGGGGCAGCGGCTGGTTGTCGAGGAACAGATCGTCGGCCAGCAACGGCGTGCTGACCAACAGCGCCAGCAACAGAGATGAACGAGGAGGAGGGCCCAAATACACGGAACGGCCTTGATAATTGCGGATAGCCGCCCATGTTAACTGAGGCGGGCGCTTTTGCCAGTCGGCGCTATCGCAATTACTGTGGTCTATTCGGCCATTTTCCGACAATCGCGGGAAATTACGGAAGGGCTGGCCGCCATCGGGCCGGCCCGTATAATGCCGCCATCGCCACTGCTATGGATTAACGGATTGCATATGACTGAACAGCGCCCAATTGCGGTCCTGGGAGGCGGAAGTTTTGGTACCGCCGTGGCTAATCTGCTGGCCGAAAACGGCCATCAGGTCCGTCAGTGGATGCGCGATCCTGAACAGGCCGAGGCCATCCGGGTCAACCGCGAAAACCCCCGTTACCTCAAGGGCATCAAGATTCATCCGGCCGTTACGCCGGTCACGGACCTACAGGCCACCCTGGATGATTGCGACCTGTGCTTCGTCGCGTTGCCCTCCAGCGCTTTGCGCTCGGTGCTGGCGCCCCATGCCGAACGGCTGGCGGGCAAGATGCTGGTCAGCCTGACCAAAGGCATCGAAGCCCAGACCTTCAAGCTGATGAGCGAAATCCTCGCGGACATCGCGCCCCAGGCCCGCATCGGTGTGCTCTCCGGGCCGAACCTGGCGCGGGAAGTGGCCGAACACGCCCTGACCGCAACCGTGGTCGCCAGTGAAGACGAGGCGCTGTGCGAACAGGTACAGGCCGTGCTGCATGGCCGGACCTTCCGCGTCTACGCCAGTGCCGACCGCTTTGGCGTGGAACTGGGCGGCGCGTTGAAAAACGTCTACGCCATTATTGCCGGCATGGCGGTGGCCCTGGGCATGGGGGAAAACACCAAGAGCATGCTGATCACCCGCGCGCTGGCGGAAATGACCCGCTTTGCGGTCAACCAGGGCGCCAACCCCATGACCTTCCTTGGCCTGGCCGGGGTGGGCGACCTGATCGTCACCTGTTCGTCGCCGAAAAGCCGCAATTACCAGGTGGGCTTTGCCCTGGGCCAGGGTTTGAGCCTGGAAGATGCCGTCACCCGCCTGGGTGAAGTGGCTGAAGGGGTCAATACCCTGAAAGTGCTGAAGGCCAAGGCCCAGGAAACCGGGGTCTATATGCCGTTGGTCGCCGGCCTGCACGCGATCCTGTTCGAAGGGCGCACTTTGAACCAGGTCATCGAGTTGCTGATGCGTGCCGAACCCAAGACTGATGTCGACTTTATTTCCACCAGTGGTTTCAACTGAGGAACGCGCGATGAACGATCCCAAAGCAGCACCCAAGTATGAATCTATCGTCCTGCGCATCCTGTGGATGCTGGTGTTTGCCCTGGTCTGGCAAGTGGCGCAGTTTATCCTCGGCGCGTTGGTGGTGGTGCAGTTGATCTACCGCCTGATCTACGGCGCACCGAACCTGGGCCTGATGAACTTTGGCGACAGCCTCAGCCAGTTCCTTGCGCAGATTGGCCGTTTTGGCAGCTTCCACAGCGAGCAGAAACCCTGGCCCTTCGCCGATTGGCCAACCCCGCGCGCCCCGGAGGGCGAGGCCGCCCACAGCGTGCCGCCGGCCCCGCACCCGGTGCGCGATGAAGAGCCCAAGCTATGAAGCTGTGGGTGTTGCGCCACGGTGAAGCCGAGTCCCATGCTTCCAGCGATGCCCAACGCAACCTGACCGAGCATGGTCGCCAGGAGGTGCTGCATAGTGCCGCACACCTGATCGGCCAGCCCATCAGCGCGATCATCGCCAGCCCTTATGTGCGGGCACAACAGACCGCGCAACTGGTGCGCGAAGCGTTGGGGTTTGTGCCAGAGATCCGCACGGTGCCGTGGCTGACGCCAGACGGCAACCCCCTGCAAGTGCTGGAAAAACTCGATACCGATGACAATGTGCTGCTGGTCAGCCATCAACCGTTGGTGGGCAACCTGATCAGTTTTCTGCAGCACGGGCACCAGCGCCAGCCCCAACCGATGCACACCGCCAGCCTGGCAGAGCTGGAAGGGAATTTTCCGCTGGCGGGGCTGATGAGCCTCAATAGCGTCAAAAACCCCTGATTGTTCAGGCACGACACAATCAACTGTGGGAGCGGGCTTGCTCGCGAATACGGTGTATCAGCCAATGAATAGAGTGGCTGACACTGCGCATTCGCGAGCAAGCCCGCTCCCACACTTATTTGTGTTGTGTCAGTAAGGAACTTGCAGTGCTCCTTTGTGCATGGAATAGTCCACCAAGCAAGTGCTTGGTTGGCTACCGTCGGAACACACAGGAGCGCGTCCCATGTCTGTCGCTTTTCGTTTGCCGCTGCAGGTTTTCTTTGAACGTGAGGCGCGCCATCCGCGCCAGCGCTTCCTGGTCCAGCCCATTGGCGGTGGCGAGGTGCAGACCCTCACCTGGGGCGAAGCCGGTCACCAGGCCCGTTGTGCCGCCCATTGGCTGCGTGCGCGGGAACTGCCCCAGGGTTCGCACATTGCCCTGATCTCGAAGAACTGCGCGCACTGGATCATCGCCGACCTGGCGATCTGGATGGCCGGGCATGTCTCCGTGCCGCTGTATCCCAACCTTACCGCCGACTCCGTAGCCCATGTGCTGGAGCATTCCGAGGCGGCGTTGGTGTTTATCGGCAAGCTTGACGACTGGCCT
Organism: Pseudomonas sp. DTU12.1; assembly: GCF_009873475.1. Lineage (NCBI taxonomy): Bacteria > Pseudomonadati > Pseudomonadota > Gammaproteobacteria > Pseudomonadales > Pseudomonadaceae > Pseudomonas > Pseudomonas sp. DTU12.1. The sequence goes on from NZ_CP045254.1 coordinate 2,008,481, forward strand.
GCCATGGCGCCGGGCATCAAGCCTGGGCTGGCGACCATCAGCCTGCCTTTGTGCCCCAAGGGCGAATTCGACTTCACCTGGGCCGACCTGCAAGCCAGTTCGCCGATTCAGGATGACCCCGCGCCTGCGGCGACAGACCTGGCCACCATCATCTACACCTCCGGTACCACGGGTCTGCCCAAAGGCGTGATGCACACCTTCGGCGGCCTGGCGTTTGCCGCGACCCGGGGCACCGAGTTGTTCGGCCTGGGGGAGGGGGATCGCCTGCTGTCCTACTTGCCACTGTGCCATGTGGCCGAGCGCATGTTTGTCGAGATGGCCGCGATCTATACCGGGCAAACGGTGTTTTTCGCCGAAAGCCTCGATACCTTCCTTACCGACCTGCAACGCGCCCGGCCCACGGCGTTGTTTGGTGTGCCGCGGATCTGGACCAAATTCCAGATGGGCGTGTACGGCAAAATCCCGGAAAAACGCCTGGACCTGCTGCTGCGCCTGCCGTTTGTCGGCAAGCGTGTCGGCCGCAAAGTCCTTGCCGGCCTTGGGCTGGACGCGGTGCGGGTAGCCCTGTCTGGGGCCGCGCCGGTACCCGAGGCGCTCCTGCGCTGGTACCAGCGCCTGGGCCTGGATGTGCTGGAGGTGTATGGCATGACCGAAAGCTGTGGCTATTCCCATGTCTGTCGTCCTGGCCAGCAGAAGATCGGTTGGATCGGCTTGCCGTGCCCGGACGTGGAGGTGCGCATCGACCCGGCCGGAGAGGTCCAGGTGCGTAGCGGCGCGACCATGCTCGCTTACTTCAAGGACCCACAGAAGACCGCCGAGACCCTCACCGAGGACGGTTTTCTGCGTACCGGCGACAAGGGCGAGCAGGATACCGAAGGCCGTTTGCGCCTGACCGGGCGGATCAAGGAAATCTTCAAGACCAGCAAGGGCAAGTACGTCGCGCCGGCACCCATCGAAAACCGCCTGGCAGAGCACGGGCGTATCGAACAGGTGTGCGTGGTTGGCGATGGCCTGAGCGCGCCGATGGGCTTGTGCGTGCTGTCTGCGGTGGGCCAGCAGGAGGCCGCCGGCGAGGCCCGGCAATCCTTGCACGCCAGCCTGGAACGCTTGCTGGAAGAGGTTAACCAGGTGCTGGATAAACACGAGCGCTTGCGTCAACTGGTGGTGGTGAAGGACAGTTGGGCGGTGGAAAACGGCTTTCTGACGCCGACCCTGAAGATCAAGCGCAACATTATCGAGTCAACCTACGGCCCACAGTTCCCGGCCTGGAGCGCGCGCTCCGAGGCGGTGCTGTGGCAGGATTGAGCATTCAATAAAATCAAGAAGGACACTGCAATGAGCCTGTGGCGCACCGTTCCCGATATCGAGCAAATCAATGCCAGACAGAAAAACACCATTGGTGAAGTGCTGGATATTCGCTTCGAGAGCTTCGACGACCAGTCCCTGACCGCGAGCATGGTGGTCGACCATCGCACCCATCAACCCTATGGGCTGCTGCACGGCGGGGCCTCGGTGGTGTTGGCCGAAACGGTGGGCTCCGTGGCCAGCTACTTGTGCATAGACCCCGCCAAGTTCTATTGCGTGGGCCTGGAAATCAACGCCAACCACCTGCGCGGCCTGCGTTCCGGGCGGGTGACGGCGGTGGCCCGGGCGATCCATATCGGGCGCACCACCCATGTCTGGGACATTCGCCTGACCAGCGACGAGGGCAAGGCCAGTTGCGTATCGCGCCTGACCATGGCCGTGGTGCCGCTGGGCGAGACCCCGCCGGTACGATAGGCGTGGCGTGAGTGACATCATTCCTGGCAGTTACAGTCATTGCTGTAGCGGCCAGGCGTGGGGACAATCGATTTCTGTTTTTGAAGATGGGCAGGCTATGTCGCAACATGTGTTTTTCACTCATGCCAATGGCTTTCCTTCGGCGACCTACGGCAAGTTGTTCGATGCCCTGGCGCCGGAGTACGCGGTGGCGCACCTGTCGCAGCACGGCCACGACCCGCGATTTCCGGTGGATGACAACTGGCAGAACCTGGTGGACGAACTGATCCATCACCTGGAGCAACAACCGGAGCCGGTGTGGGGCGTCGGCCATTCACTGGGCGGCGTGTTGCATTTGCACGCCGCCCTGCGCTGCCCGCAGCTGTATCGCGGGGTGGTGATGCTCGACTCGCCGGTGCTGACCCTGGCTGACCGCTGGGTGATTCGCGCGGCCAAGCGCTTTGGCCTGATTGACCGCCTCACCCCCGCCGGTCGCACCCTGGGCCGGCGCGAAGAGTTCAGCGACCTGGATGCCGCCCGCCAGTACTTTTCCGGCAAGACGCTGTTCCGCGGCTTTGACCCGGAATGCCTGGAGGCCTATTTGCAGCACGGTTTGCACCAGGTGGGCGATCGCCTGCGCCTGCGCTTCGACCCGGCAACGGAAATCAGCATCTACCGGGGCGTGCCGCACACCAGCCCCGGCCAGACCCGCCAACTGAAAGTGCCGCTGGCCGTGGTGCGCGGCCGGCAGAGCCGGGTGGTGATGCGCCATCACGCCAGCGGCGTCGCGCGCCTGCCCATGGGAGAGATGCTGACCATGCCCGGCGGGCACATGTTTCCCCTTGAACGCCCGCAGGACACCGCGACCTTGATCAAGAACCTGTTTACCCGCTGGGAAGCCCGCGCGCGTGAGCGCAGTTGCGCATGACCGCACCCGTCGAAGAAGTCCGCCTGAGCCTGCCGCATATCGAGCTGGCGGCCCATCTGTTCGGCCCCGAAGATGGCCTGCCGGTGATCGCCCTGCATGGCTGGCTGGATAACGCCAACAGCTTCGCGCGCCTGGCGCCCAAACTGCAGGGTTTGCGCATTGTCGCCCTGGACATGGCCGGTCACGGCCACTCGGCCCACCGCCCGGCCGGGGCAGGTTATGCCGTGTGGGATTACGTGTTTGATGTGTTGCAGGTGGCCGAGCAACTGGGCTGGAAACGTTTTGCATTACTTGGTCACTCCCTCGGGGCGATTGTCTCCACGGTGTTGGCCGGGGCCTTGCCAGAGCGTGTGACGCACTTGGGGTTGATCGACGGTGTGATCCCGCCGACCGCCACCGGCGAGAATGCCGCCGAACGCATGGGCATGGCGTTGCAGGCGCAAATCAACCTGCAAGACAAGCGTAAACCGGTGTACGGCACCCTTGACCGCGCGGTGGAGGCGCGGATGAAGGGCGTGGTCGCCGTCAGCCGTGAAGCCGCGGAACTCCTGGCCCAGCGCGGCTTGATGCCGGTGCCGGGCGGCTACACCTGGCGCAGCGACAGTCGCTTGACCCTGGCATCGCCGATGCGCCTGACGGAAGAACAGGCCATGGCCTTCGTGCGCCGGGTGGCCTGTCCCGCGCAGTTGGTGGTGGCGCAAGAGGGCATGCTGGCCAAACATCCCGAGCTGCTTTCCCAGCTTCCTTTCGCGGTAACCACCCTTGCAGGTGGCCATCATTTGCACCTGAACGACGAGTCGGGGGCGGCTCTTGTTGCAGACTGTTTCAATCGCTTCTTCACCGCGCCTTGACTTGGCGGGGGCAACTGTCGAGGCTGGGCGGATTGAAAGGGAGTCAACCATGAACAATCCGAATATCGCGAAGGCATCCACCGGCCAAGGCGCACCGATCCGATGAGTAGTGCCAAGGGAATTATCCGTGTGCTTGGGCTGTGCTGCATCAGCCCGTTGGTTTTCGCTGCTGATCTGCCGGGAAGCCAGGATCTGCCCAGCGTGGCTCGACAGGTGGATTCGCAGATTGTCGACTACCGTCCCGCCGAAGAAAAAGAACGCATCTACCCCATGGGCGCGATCCGCAAGATCAGCGGCCAGTTGCGCTACGAAGGTCAGGCCACGGCGCGGGGCCAAGTGACAGCCATCACCTATGAACTGCCCGCCGAGCACAGCTCCAGCGCGGCCTTCAAATCCACGCGCGAGGCGTTGCAAGAGCAAGGCGCGCAGTTGCTGTTCTGGTGCCAGGCACGCGATTGTGGCGAAAGCAGCTTGTGGGCCAACGAAGTGCTGGGCAACTCCAAACTGGTTGGCGCCGATGGCCAGCAGGAGTTCCTGTTGCTGCGCCTGGCAGCCCCCCAGGACAACTCCCTGGTAGCGCTCTACGGCATTACCCGCGGCAACCGTCGCGCTTACCTGCATGTGGAACAAATGGACGCCAGCGCGCCCCTGGGGCAATTACTACCCACCTCGGCCACCCTGCTGCGCGAATTGAAAAGCACCGGCGACCTGGATTTCCCCTTGCTGGGGGCAGAACCCGACGCAACGTGGCTGACCCTGATTTCCCGTGGATTGAACCTCGATACCACCTTGCGGGTCAGTGTGAGCGGGCCTGACGCCGAAGCCTGGCGCCAGGGCCTGATCGACAAGGGCGTGCGTGCGGCGCGATTGGAAACCGGCACGGGTGAGGCCAAGGGCCTGCACCTGCAAGTTATCCGCTGATCGTTCCAGGGCGAACGGACCCGCGCCGTTCGCCTAAGCTCTCCCTCAACAGACTTCTTTTCGAGAAACCACATGCTCAACAATGATCGCCTGCTGGTGCAGATCCTGCTCCTGGTGCTGTTTGGTGCCAGTTTCTGGGTGATGGCGCCGTTCTGGTCGGCGCTGTTCTGGGGCGCGGTGCTGGCATTTGCCAGTTGGCCGCTGATGCGCCTGTTGACCCGTGCCCTGGGTGGGCGCGAGTCACTGGCAGCGGGGATCCTGACCCTGGGCTGGATGTTGCTGGTGGCAGTGCCGCTGGTGTGGCTGGGCTTCAACCTGGCCGACCATGTGCGCGACGCCGTGGCGCTGATCAAGGATGTGCAGGTCGATGGCTTGCCCGAAGCACCCACTTGGCTGGGGGCGATCCCCTTTGTCGGGGAGCGGCTGGTGGGCATGTGGGACAGCATCGACCAACAGGGCGCAGCCTTGATGGTCACGATCAAGCCGTACCTGGGGCAGGTCGGCAACTGGTTGCTGGCCCGTAGTGCGCAGATCGGCGGCGGCATCCTGGAACTGACCCTGAGCCTGGTGTTCGTGTTCTTTTTCTACCGCGACGGGCCGCGCCTGGCGATGTTCGTCCACCGCCTGCTGGAGCGCTTGATTGGTGAGCGTGCCGGTTACTACATCGACCTGGTGGCCGGCACGGTACAGCGGGTGGTCAACGGCGTGATCGGCACCGCCGCCGCCCAGGCATTGCTGGCACTGATCGGCTTCCTGATCGCCGGGGTGCCAGGGGCACTGGTACTGGGTATCGTCACCTTCCTGCTGAGCCTGATCCCCATGGGACCGCCGCTCGTCTGGATCCCGGCCACCGCCTGGCTGGTGTGGAAGGGCGACTACACCTACGCGGTGTTCCTCGGCGTCTGGGGCACGTTCATCATCAGCGGCGTGGACAACGTGCTCAAACCGTACCTGATCAGCCGCGGCGGTAACCTGCCGCTGGTGATCGTGTTGCTGGGGGTATTTGGTGGGTTGATTGCGTTTGGCTTTATCGGCTTGTTTATCGGGCCGACATTGCTGGCGGTGGCGTACAGCCTGTTGACGGATTGGAGTGCGAGCCAGGCGCAGGTTCGCCGGGAAGACAAGGTGGGCTGATCCGTTGCCGGCGATGACGGCCTTGAGGGTTGCGGTGAATCTGCAGCCGTCATCGCCGGCAAGCCGGCTCCTACAGGGGTTAACCCCTGGGTAGCCACATTTTTGCCGTCAACCCTCCGCCCGGTGTTTCCTCCAGATCCAATCTACCGCCCAACCGCTCCACCGCCTCCTTGGCAATGGTCATGCCCAACCCCACGCCCCCGGAATTGCGATTGCGCGAGCCTTCCAGGCGGAAAAACGGTTCGAATACCGCCTCGCGCTGTTCGGCAGCAATCCCCGGGCCATGGTCGATTACCCGGATCACCAACGCCTGGGGGCTGTCCTGCAGTTCGATGCGTGCCGTACCGGCATAGCGCAGGGCGTTGTCGATCAGGTTGTTCAGGCATGAACGCAAGGCCATGGGCTGTACTTGCAGCGGCGTACTGTGGCCCTGGCACTGCACGTCCGCGCCCTGGTCCTGGGCGTTTTCGCTCAGGGACTGCACAAGTGCCTGCACGTCCAGCCACTGCCGGCTTTCGCCAGTGCGTTGTTCGTGCAGGTAGCTCAAGGTGGCGTCGAGCATGCCGATCATGTCGTCCAGGTCCTGGCGCATCTGGCCCTGCAGGCGCAGATCGTCGATCTGCTCCAGGCGCAGCTTGAGCCGTGAAAGTGGGGTGCGCAGGTCGTGGGAAACCGCGCCAAGCATGCGGGCGCGCTGGCTGACCTGTTCGCGGATGCGGCGCTGCATCAGGTTGAAGGTCGAGGCGGCCTGGCGCGCTTCAAGTGGGCCGGATTCGTCCAGGGGCGGGCTGTCCAGGTCCACACTCAAACGCTCGGCGGCCGCGCTCAAGCGCTGGATCGGGCGGCTGAGCAACTTGGCGCCGAACCACGCGGCGATGATCAGCGAGATAAACTGGAACGTCAGCGGCACCACCGGGCCGCCGAACCAGGGCCGTCCATGGGCCTGGGGCGCGGCCTGCAAAGAGCCGTCCGCCTGCTCGATCATGACGTCTACGGGCGGTGGTGGCGGCGGGCCGTAGTGGTGAAACCAAAAGAACGCCAGCACATGGGCCAGCACAATGGCTATCAGCAGCACCCCGAACAAGCGGCCAAACAAGGTGTTGAAGGCGTTGCGCATCAGCCGATGTCCCGCGCGTCGAGTAGCCTTCGCCGCGTACGGTCTTGATCAGTTGCGGGGCCTTGGGGTCGTCTCCCAGTTTCTGGCGCAGGCGCGAGACCAGCAGGTCGATGCTGCGATCAAAGGCTTCGATCGAGCGTCCACGGGCCGCATCCAGCAGTTGTTCACGGCTGAGCACCCGGCGCGGGCGTTCGATGAACACCCACAGTAAACGGAATTCGGCGTTGGACAGCGGTACTACCAGGCCATCATCCGCCACCAGTTGGCGCAGCACGCTGTTGAGGCGCCAGTGATCGAAGCGGATATTGGTGCGTTGCTCAGTGCGGTCATCACGCACCCGACGCAGGATGGTCTGGATCCGCGCCACCAGCTCCCGCGGTTCGAACGGCTTGGACATGTAGTCGTCAGCCCCCAGTTCCAGGCCGATAATGCGGTCGGTGGGTTCGCAGCGAGCCGTCAGCATCAGGATCGGGATATCCGATTCGGCCCGCAGCCACCGGCAAATCGATAAACCATCTTCGCCGGGCAGCATCAGGTCGAGCACCACCACATCAAAGGTCTCGGTTTGCATGGCCAGGCGCATGGCGGCGCCGTCGGTCACACCGCTGGCGAGGATGTTGAAGCGGGCCAGGTAATCAATCAGCAGTTCGCGGATCGGCACATCGTCGTCGACGATCAACGCGCGGGTGTTCCAGCGTTTGTCCTCGCTGGCAAGTTCATGGGGCAGGGCGGAAGGGATATGCATGGTGCGATCATCTGCCAGGTTGGCCGTCAGGCCCAAGGGCCGCAGCGGGGTAATTGCGTGAGCATAGGCGCCGTGTCGGGCCGTGCGGGCAAGGCTACTGCCGGGGCATGTTGTAGGCGTGTCGTGAATGTATCGACTTTGAAATATTAGCCGGTTATTCCAGGGAAATAGGCGCTTGCCGAGGATTTACCGATCATCGGATCCCGCAAAGCCGCTGCTTGCGCTACAATCCGCGCCGATTTCGACTTGCCTGAGAGCCCATTCCAATGTCCGTCTGCCAGACTCCTATCATCGTCGCCCTGGATTACCCCACCCGTGACGCCGCACTGAAGCTGGCTGACCAGTTGGATCCCAAGCTCTGCCGCGTCAAGGTCGGCAAGGAACTGTTCACCAGCTGCGCAGCAGAAATCGTCGGCACCCTGCGTGACAAGGGCTTCGAGGTGTTCCTCGACCTGAAATTCCACGATATCCCCAACACCACCGCGATGGCAGTCAAGGCCGCCGCCGAGATGGGCGTGTGGATGGTCAACGTTCACTGCTCCGGCGGCCTGCGCATGATGGCTGCGTGCCGTGAGGTGCTGGAGCAGCGCAGCGGTCCCAAGCCGTTGCTGATCGGTGTGACCGTGCTGACCAGCATGGAGCGTGAAGACCTGGCCGGCATCGGCCTGGATATCGAGCCCCAGGAACAAGTGCTGCGCCTGGCTGCCCTGGCGCAGAAGGCCGGCCTCGATGGCCTGGTCTGCTCGGCGCTGGAAGCTCAGGCGTTGAAGGCCGCCCATCCGGCGCTGCAGTTGGTGACGCCGGGGATTCGTCCGGCAGGCAGCGCCCAGGACGACCAGCGCCGTATCCTCACGCCGCGCCAGGCGCTGGATGCGGGTTCTGATTACCTGGTGATTGGTCGCCCGATCAGCCAGGCGGCTGACCCGGCCAAGGCCTTGGCCGCTGTGGTCGCCGAAATCGCCTGATGCCCTTGGGCTAAACACGTAGGAGCTGGCTTGCCTGCGATAGCATCACCTCGTGGTTACTGAAAAACCGAGGTGTCTGCATCGCAGGCAAGTCAGCTCCTACATTGGTTTGGGGTGTCAGTTGACCTTCAGCACCAACTTGCCGAAGTTCTCGCCGTTGAACAGCTTCATCAACGTCTCCGGGAACGTCTCCAGGCCCTCGACAATATCCTCCTTGCTCTTGAGCTTGCCTTGGGCCATCCAGCCGGCCATTTCCTGCCCGGCGGCGGCAAAGTTCGCCGCATGATCCATCACCACAAACCCTTCCATGCGCGCCCGATTGACCAGCAGTGACAGGTAGTTGGCGGGGCCCTTCACGGCTTCCTTATTGTTGTACTGGCTGATGGCTCCGCAAATCACCACCCGCGCCTTCAACGCCAGGCGGCTGAGCACGGCGTCGAGGATGTCGCCGCCAACGTTATCGAAATAGACGTCCACGCCTTTTGGGCATTCGCGCTTGAGGGCGGCCGGTACGTCTTCGTGCTTGTAGTCGATGGCCGCGTCGAACCCCAGTTCATCCAGCAAAAACTTGCACTTGTCGGCGCCGCCGGCAATCCCCACCACGCGGCAACCCTTGATCTTGGCGATCTGCCCGGCAATGCTGCCCACGGCACCAGCGGCCCCGGAAATCACTACGGTATCGCCGGCCTTGGGCGCGCCGGTGTCGAGCAGCGCGAAGTAGGCGGTCATGCCGGTCATGCCCAGCGCAGACAAATAGCGCGGCAGGGGCGCCAGTTTCGGGTCGACCTTGTAGAACCCACGCGGCTCGCCGAGGAAGTAATCCTGCACGCCCAGGGCGCCGTTGACGTAATCGCCTACGGCGAATTTCGGATTGTTCGAGGCAATGACCTGGCCTACGCCCAATGCGCGCATGACTTCACCAATGCCCACCGGCGGGATGTAGGACTTGCCTTCATTCATCCAGCCACGCATGGCCGGGTCGAGGGACAGGTATTCGTTGCGCACCAGCACCTGGCCATCCGCCAGGTTGCCCACCGGTACTTCCTGGTAGGTAAAGGTGTCCCGCGTGGCCGCGCCGACCGGGCGTTTGGCAAGCAGGAATTGGCGGTTGGTCTGGGCAGTCATGGCAAGGACTCTGGGTAAATGAGCCTCAAGTGATAGACCTTCCAGGCGCCGGGAGCAAGTTCGGCCGACCGCTGCGAATGCCCGTCGATAGGCTGGCTTGATAGTGGGCACGGCAGGCTTATCACTGCTACGCATGGGGGCTCAACTGGCCTTCTGATAGTGCTGACGCGCGGTGCCGGGCCCTGGCTATGCTGGGCCCACGGGCATTCATCCAAGGATATAAGCAATGAGCATGACGTTTTCCGGCCAGGTTGCCCTGGTCACCGGTGCCGCCAACGGTATTGGCCGCGCCACTGCCGTGGCATTCGCCGCAGAAGGCTTGAAAGTTGTGGTCGCCGACCTCGATGTGGCGGGCGGCGAGGGCACGGTCGCGTTGATCCGCGAGGCAGGCGGCGAGGCGCTGTTCGTGCGCTGTAATGTGACCCTGGAGGCGGATGTGCAACAACTGATGCAGCAGGTACTGCACAGCTATGGCCGCCTGGACTACGCGTTCAACAATGCCGGCATCGAGATTGAACAGGGCAAGCTGGCTGATGGCACCCTGGATGAGTTCGACGCCATCATGGGCGTCAACGTCAAGGGCGTGTGGTTGTGCATGAAGTATCAGTTGCCGTTGCTGCTGGCTCAGGGCGGTGGGGCCATCGTCAATACCGCATCGGTTGCGGGGTTGGGCGCTGCGCCGAAGATGAGTATTTATGCCGCATCCAAGCATGCGGTGATTGGCCTGACCAAGTCGGCGGCCATCGAGTATGCGAAAAAGAAAATCCGCGTCAACGCGGTGTGCCCGGCGGTGATTGACACCGATATGTTCCGCCGCGCCTATGAAGCCGATCCGCGCAAGGCCGAGTTTGCTGCCGCCATGCATCCGGTCGGGCGCATTGGCACCGTCGAAGAAATCGCCAGTGCAGTGCTGTATCTGTGCAGCGATGGCGCCGCGTTCACCACGGGGCATGCATTGGCGGTGGACGGTGGTGCCACGGCTATCTAGGACCTGCGGCGGTGTACCGCTGAGAAAGTGATTTTAAAGGCTGTGGGGCGTTTCCGTAGGTGGCAAGATGCCCTCGGTCATTGTGTTTCACTAGGTAAATAATTCAATAAAATCAATAATTTAATAAATTTATGAACAGGGCGACCCTGACCTTCTGTGCTTAACTGTTTTGAGTTAAATGCCAAACAGTTGAAGGGGGTGGCTCATGGATTTAGGGATCAATCGGCAGGCCCCGGTACCGGTGGTTCAGCAAATTGTCAGCGCCATTGCCGCATGGATTCGGGAGAGTGGGGTCAGCCCCGGGACGCGCCTGCCTTCCATCCGGCAACTGGCCCATGACAACCTGCTCAGTCAATCCAGTGTGATCGAGGCCCTTGAGCGAATGGTGGCCGCAGGGGTGCTGGCTTCAAGGGCCGGCTCGGGGTTTGTGATCGCCGCGCAACCGGTTGCCAGCACTCCCCTGGGGGAATACCAGTGGTATGAAGGGGCGGAGCGCCGGTGGGGGGCCTTTACCGATAACCAGTTGGGTGAGTTGAAGCTGGGGTGTGGCTGGCTTCCGGATGCCTGGCGTGAAAGCGATGACATCAGTTACGCCATCCGCGAAATCAGCCGTACCGACACCGCTGGCGTCTTCAGTTACAGCACCCCTCTCGGGCTGCCGGCGTTGCGCGAACAATTGCACAAGCGCCTGACGCAGATCCAGGTGAGCACCACTGCCGAGCGGATCCTCACCACCCACGGCGCCAGCCATGCGCAGGACTTGTTGATACGCACCTTGCTCAAGGCTGGCGATACGGTGGTGGTTGAAACCCCTGGCTACGGCAACCTTTATCGTCAGTTGGCTTTCCACGGTGTCACGATGCTGGAGGTTCCCAGGGCCCGCAGTGGCCCGGACATCCAGGCCCTGGAAGCGCTGCTGGTGACCCACCGTCCAAAATGCCTGTTCATCCATAGCCTTTACCACAACCCGACCGGCACCAGCCTGTCGCTGGCGGTGGCCGAACGTCTGTTGCATCTGGCCCATAGCCGGGACTTCCTGATTGTCGAGGAAGATGTCTATGGCGACCTGCAACACGCCTCGTGTGTCCGGCTGGCGGCGCTACCCCATGATGATCGGGTGATTTACGTCTCGAGTTTTTCCAAGACCCTGAGCAGCGCGCTACGGGTGGGCTATCTCACGGGCAGTACCGCGGTCATCACTCGTTTGCTCAAGCTCAAGACCCTGACCGGTATCGGCACCTCCCGCTTCGCTGAGGCGGTGGTGGCGAGCCTGTTGGCCAACGGCACCTACCGCAAATGGCTGCAACGCCTGCGCAGGCGGTTGAGCGCGGAGATGGCCAAGACCCTGCAGGTGCTGGAGGACGAAGAGTGGGAGGTCTTTGCGGTGCCCGCGGGCGGCATGTTTGTTTGGGCCCGCCCGCAGACGGGGGGCGCGGCAATGTTGCACGCGAGGGCCAGACGGCTGGGGGTCTTGCTGTCTTCCGGGGAGTTGTTCAGCCCTGTCGGCGAGCACGCGGATTGGCTGCGGATCAATGTGGCCTATGCCGGCGATCATCGAGCGTTGGCGTTGTTCAAGGCCATGGGGCCTGCGGGATCGACCTCTACCATCCTGAAAACGACGGGCGTGTAGCTTTTTGCCATTATTGTGGCGCCAACGTCTTGTGTTGCGGGGCCCGGGGTTGCGAATCTCGTCCCATGGAAACCCGGCATGCTGGCATTCGCCACGCCAAGAGGACTTTGCGCAATGATTTTGGCCGTGCAACGACGATTTGCCAACCTTGGGCTGGCGAGGAAGCTGGGGCTGGGGTTTGCCCTGGTATTGCTGTTGACTGCACTGGTGGCGGCGATTGGTGTGTGGTCTCTGCAAAGTGTTGGCCAGCGTTTTGTGGGGCTCAAGGGCATGTCCTCGCTCAATCAGGGGCTGCTGAACGTGCGCTTGATCGAGCAGGAGTATGCGCTGCGCACCGATACCAAGTCGGTCGAGGCCCTGCATGAACGGGTTGACAGCCTGGTAGCCGAAGCCCTGGCACTCGACATGACCGAGGTCGAGCAGGCCCTGGGCGCCTATCGCAAGGCGTTTGACGAGTTTGTCGAGCTGACCCAGGCCAAGGACCTGGCGCTGGAAATGGCCAGTTGGTCGGTGTCCAGTGTCGCCAACAACCTTGATGTATTGCAGGCCGGCCTGGCCGACGACGGGGCTTATGGCCTCAAGGAAAGCCAGGGCAAGGAGGGGGCTGAGTTTATCGAGCAGGCCGGGCAGGTGGGGCAGGTTTCGCGCCTGATGTTGCAGGCCATGAATGAAGCGCGGGTGCGCCTGGATCAAAGCCGCAAGGGTGATGAGGACAGTGCCGGGCAAGGCCGTATCGAACAGGCCGATCAGGCCCTGGCCCAGGCTGAACAACTCAAGACCCTGGTCAAGGACCCCGGCTATCAGACCGTACTCAGCGAAGTGGTCGGGCATATCGGCGCCTTTAGCGAAAAACTCACCGAATACACCGACCTGCTCGCCCAGGAGAAGATCGTCTACCAGCAATTGCATGAGCGGGCGGCGCAGGTGGTTTCGCAGGTCAACCGGGCCTATGCCGAGCAGGACCAGTCGATGCAGGCGCAGTTGGCCGAAAGTAGCTTGCTGATCATTGTTTCCTCGGCCCTGGCCTTGTTGGTCGGGGTGATTGCTGCGTGGCTGATTACCCGCTTGATCGTGATGCCACTGCGCAGTGTGATCGCCGTGGCCCGGCAGATCGCCGCCGGGGATCTCAGCGGGCGCATGGATGTGAGCCGACAGGATGAAATGGGCCAGTTGATGCAGGCGATGCAGCAGATGGGCAGCGGCCTGAGTAGCATGGTCAGCGGGTTGCAAGCGGGGATTGAGCAATTGGCCAGCTCGGCCCAGTCGCTGTCCAGCGTGACCGAGCAGACCAATATCGAAGTCAGCAGCCAGAAAGAAGAAACCGAGCAGGTCGCCACCGCCATGAACCAGATGGCCGCCACGGTGCACGATGTGGCACGCAATGCCGAGCAGGCCGCGCAAGCGGCGCAGACCGCCGACGACAAGGTCGACAGTGGTCAGCAGGTGGTGCGCCAGAGCCTGCAGCGTATCGAGTTGCTGGCCAGTTCCGCGACATCCGCCAGCACCAGCATCGAGAGCCTGAGCGCGGAAATCCAGAACATCGGCAGCGTCTTGGAGGTGATCAAAAGCGTCGCCGAGCAAACCAACCTGCTGGCGCTCAACGCCGCCATCGAGGCGGCACGGGCTGGCGAGCAAGGGCGCGGCTTTGCGGTGGTTGCCGATGAAGTGCGGGCGCTGGCCAGGCGCACCCAGCAATCGACAGAGGAAATCGAGCGCCTGGTAAGCACCTTGCGCAGTGCCGCGCAGTCTTCAGTGCGTGATATCCAGCACAGCGGCGAACTGGTGAAGCTGGCCGTCAGCGATGCCCTGGAAACCGAAAGCGCCTTGGGCAGCATTGCCGCAGCGGTCTCGCTGATCCAACAAATGAACCAGCAGATCGCGGCCGCGGCCGAACAGCAGAGCTCGGTGGCCGAAGAGATCAATCGCAGCGTCACCAGCATTCGCGCCAGTGCCGATCAATCGGCGCTGAGCATGCAGGGGAACGCCGCCTCGAGTATCGAGTTGGCGCAACTGGGGGCGGAGCTCAAGGGCATGGTGGGGCATTTTCGGCTGTGATCTGAATTAGCCGCGCTGGGGGCTGTTGTGGTGAGAGGGCTAGCCTTCTCGCCACAACAGCCTTGTCGCCTCAGGCGTGATTGGCCAGAAAGGTGAGCAGCGCTTCGTTGACGAAATCAGGGTTTTCCCTGCTGGAAATATGCCCAGCGTCCGGGATCAACACCAGGTCACAACCGATCAGGTCAGCCATTTCCTGTGCTTCTGCAGGTGGGCGTGGCTGGTCATCGGTGCCACACATTACCAATGTCGTATTGGGGTCCAGGCGGGATAAACCTTCCAGTGCATCGTCACGACCGAAGATCAGGCGACCCAGGGGCACGATGCTGTGTAGCAGGCGGTCCCGGGGCAGGGCACGCAGGGACTGGCGGAAGTCCTGATACAGCGCAGAGTCGGGGTCGATACCGGGGCGGAAGAAGATCGGTACGATGATATCCAGTAGCGCATCAGAGATAGCCCCCGTGGCCTCAATCGCGCTGAGCAGTACGAAGTATTTTTCGCGGGTAGCCTCAGGCTCTGCGCCCAGGTAGGTGTCCATCAGCACCAGGCTATTGACCCGCTCGGGCGCCAGCAACGCCAGCGGCGCGCCCCACATGCCGCCGACTGACAAGCCCACCAGGTTGACCTTGGCAACGCCCAGGTGGTCCAGCAATGCCAGGGTCTGGCGCGCTAGGTCGTCCAGGCTGTGGGTCTGTGCTGGCATTGGGCCGGACTCTCCGTGGCCCCATAGCTCTGGCACGATCACTCGGTACTGTTGCGACAGCGCGGCAATCTGCGGGGCCCACATCTGCTGGTCCCACAGGTAGCTATGGCCGAGCAGGACAACCGGGCCAGAGCCTTGGTCCACGTAGTGCAAGGGTTGGTCATCAATGATGGCGACAGGCATGGCGGGCCTCCTTGGTCAAGCGCATGAAGTGCACTTTTGTACGCGAATTATAGAAGAGGGGATAGGCGCAGGATGATGGCACCGAGTGCAAGAAATGCACCCGGTGACTCAGTACAGGAGGTGATCAATCGTAGATGACTTTCTTTTTCCATTCGGCATCCGCGTCATCGGCTTTCAAGCCTGCGGTCAGTTCATTGACTTCTTCTGCGGTCTGCTGGCTGTTGGTCAGCACCATGGAGTTGGCGCGCGCCAATTGTTTTTCCAGGAGTTGCAAGTGCTGGCTGTAAGTGGCCGGCTCGGGTTGCTTGCGCAGGTATTGCACGCCGCGCTCGAAGGCCAGGCGTGCCTGGCCGGGCTGCGCCTGTTGCAATGCGTGTTGCCCCAGATTGTTGAAGAACTCGATATGCAGCAGCACCAGCAGGTGACGGATCTCACGGATCCAGTGCTTGGCCTCATTGGTGGGCAAAAAACCGTCCTGGGCGGCGCGGGTGACCTGGCCGTGCAGGGCTTCGAGCAGGAAGCGCACATCCTTGGCTTTGGCTTCGGTCTGGATCGGCCCCGGGGGGTTGTTCACCGGGATCGATTCGCCCTGGCCCACGAGGGCTTCCAGCTCGGCAATACGTGCCTTGATGGTTGCGCTGGATTTGTTGAGGTGGAGCATGCGTTGGTTGACGTTCAGTTCCAGGCGGGTCAGCAGCAGCTTGAGCTGCGGCGTCATCAGTTGGCCGGGGAACGTCTCGGTGATCTCGCCACAGCGGCGCAGCCGATCGTTGAGCTCTATCTGGGCCCGGGCTTTTTCCAGTTTGTTGTTTTCCACCACATGGTTCATGTAGCCAATGGCGATCAGTATTACGATCCCGGCTATTACCAGCAGGGTGATCATGAGTGGTGTCACCGGTGTGACCTCTTTATAGGATGTGCGTTGAAGTGTAGTGATTGGCGCATGCGGCGGATAGGACTCTTCGACGAGATGAGTCAGTGCTTTCACCTGTATATGTAGGTATCGTCTGTATAGATGCACATTGCCATCATTTGCCGGGCAGGACTATAACGCCTTGTCGGGCGCCAGAATATAGGCGCCAAAGCCTGGACGGCGAGAAACCCCGGCAGTGCCTGTAAAGCATGGCGAAGTCATTGATTTAAATAAATTTATCCTTGGGGGTTGACGACCTTTCAATCCATCCATAGAATGCGCGCCACTTACAGCGTAAAGCACACAGCGAAACGCGGTAGGGAGTGAATGTTGTACGTGTGTCCCCTTCGTCTAGTGGCCTAGGACACCGCCCTTTCACGGCGGTAACAGGGGTTCGAGTCCCCTAGGGGACGCCATTGCGGGAATAGCTCAGTTGGTAGAGCACGACCTTGCCAAGGTCGGGGTCGCGAGTTCGAGTCTCGTTTCCCGCTCCATTTTTAAACAGTGTGGCTTTCGGGCGGCACTGAGTGAAACCAGGACCAAGTCTTCGGACAAGGCCTCTGGGCACTGGAATACACACCATGTGTTTCAGTTAGCGTGTCCCCTTCGTCTAGTGGCCTAGGACACCGCCCTTTCACGGCGGTAACAGGGGTTCGAGTCCCCTAGGGGACGCCATTTGCGGGAATAGCTCAGTTGGTAGAGCACGACCTTGCCAAGGTCGGGGTCGCGAGTTCGAGTCTCGTTTCCCGCTCCATATTCAACAAAAACGCCGATCAGAAATGATCGGCGTTTTTGTTTGTCCGGGATTTAAGCTCGCAGTCAATGGACCCGCCGCAAGGGCGGGTCCAGGCCTTGGCTCAGAGTTTCGGCAACTGCCCGATACGCCCCATCATTTCGGTGACGATCTGCAGGTCCAGCAGGAACTGCTCGGTGGTCTTGAACTCGTTGTCGGTGTGCCCGGTGTACTTGGCGTCCGGCCGGGCCAGGCCGAATTGCACGCCATTGGGCAGATCATGCACGGACGTTGCGCCAGCGGAGGTGCCGAACTTGGATTCCATGCCCAGGTTTTCCGTGGCCACGGCCAGCAGTGCCTTGACCCACTCACCCTCGGGGTTGCGATACATCGGTGCGGCCACCGAGTAATCAAAGGTCGGCGAAATATGGGTCTTGTTACTCCAGGCGCTAAGCTTGTCGGCGATCTCTTTCTTGAGCGTTTCCGGGGATTTGCCTTTTGGTACTCGCAGGTTGACCGCCAGCTTGAAGGCTTTTTCATCCATGCCGACAAACGTCAGGGATGTGGTCAACGGCCCCATGAACGCGTCGGAAAAGCCCACGCCCAATTTGCCACCCAGGTAATCCAGGCCCCAGTTATCGGCGGCGTAGCGCGCAGCGTCGGTGATCTCGTTGTGCTTGAGTGCAACCTTGCCGTCCAGGCTGTTGATAAAGACCAGCATCCGCGCCACTGGGTTGATACCGGATTCGGGCTCGGAAGAGTGGGCTGACACCCCGGTAACGGTGAGCTTGACGTCTTTGCCATCAACCTTGGCATCCACCGTGAAATCGCCACCATTGGCTTTGGCAAATGCAGTGCCGGCCTGTTGCAGGCTGGCGGCCAGCTCGGCAGGTTTATCGCTGCGCAATGTGGCTACTGACGCCGAAGGAATCTGGTTGGTTGCGAGGCCGCCGGTCATGGCGATGATTTCGGCGCCCTTGCCATCGGCCTTGCGCTTGGCAAAGGTCGCCATGACCGTGCCATAACCTTTCTCGGCGATGACGACCGGGTAGCCGCCATCCAGCGCCAGGTTGTAGTTCGGCGTTGGGTTGTGTTCAAAGTAGTAGGGGATGGCGTCGCCGGTGGTTTCTTCGGTGGTGTCTACCAGCAGCTTGAAGTTGCGCGCCAGTGGCAGGTTTTCTTCCTTGATCACTTTCATGGCGTACAGCGTTACCACGATACCGTTCTTGTCATCTTCGGTGCCGCGCCCATACATGCGATCGCCAATCAATGTGACCTTGAAGGGGTCGAGTCGGGTGCCGTCTTTCAACACCCAGTTTTCCGGTGTTACCGGCACCACGTCGGCGTGGGCGTGAATGCCGACCACTTCATCGCCGGCACCTTCCAGGGAGATTTCGTAGACGCGATCATCGACATTGCGAAAATTCAGGTTGAAGGACTGCGCCAGGGCCTTGATTTTTTCGGCAATCTTTTTGAATTCGGGGTTGTCGTGCTGGGCAACACCCTCAACCTGGAAGGTCGGGATGGCCACCAGTTCACGCAGGGTTTCGGTGGCGGCTGCACCGTATTTCACCCGGGCATAGAGGCCTAGCAGGCGATGGATATCGTTCTGTTGCTCGGCGGTCAGCGGCTTGTTGTCGAGAAAGGCAGTGATGGCCGGGCCGAGATTGGCGGATTTCGCCATGTCGCTTTTGCCCAGGTTGCCGAGGAACGTGCGGAAGTCCTTGATCGAGGCGTCATTCAGCGTTTTGAGAATAGTCGCACTCTGTTGCGGGTTGATGCTGGCGACGGCAGACACACTAATTGAAGACAGGCTGGCGACCATCAGGGTGGCGGCGGCCAGGTGCTTGAGGGAGAAGTCCATTGCTGGGGCATTCCTTTGCAGGTGGTGAGTAAGAAGTTTCCGATTTTTATGTCGGAAACATTTTCACACACTAGCACCACCCACCTGCTGGAGGGGAGCCCCCCGGCAGGGTGATGTCCTATCTCAATAAGAAAACGCCGCCCGCCATCAGCCTGTCAGTCCAGGCTGTAGCGCACCGACAGCGTGCCCTTTTTCTCCGACAGGCCGAGGATCGTGACCTGGCCTACCTGGGCGAGGGCTTGTACATGCGTGCCGCCGCAGGCGTAGGCCGGCAGGTCACCGAAACCGACTTCCCGGGTGCCGCCGTCCAGCGTCATATGGCGTGGCAGGTCGGCGCCGATCCATTGGTTGACCTGTTCCTGCAAGGCATCAGCATGCATGTCTTGGGCCGATTCCCCACGGATAAAACTGATCTTGCCTTCACCGGGCCAGTGGTGGGCCTTGATCGGCATCCAGCCCAGGGTTTCACCGGCATTGCCGATCAAGTGCCCGGCAGAATGCAGGCGTGTATGCAGGGTGCGACGTTGGCCGTCGACCCGCGCTTGCACGGGGCCAAGGGCGACGGGCTGGTCGACGTAGTGCACGATGCGCTCTGCTTCCTGCACTACTTTCAATACGGTGCTTTGTCCCAGCCAGCCCGTGTCAAAGGGTTGACCGCCCCCCTGGGGGTGGAAAATGGTGGACTGCAGGACCACCGCAAACTGCTGCTCAACGGGCGTGCACTCCAGCACATCAACATCGGCAACCAGGTGGTCATGGGTAAAAAACAGGCGCTGGGTCATCGTCTACATCCGCATCAGGGTTCTACACAGCAGTATAAGTAGTGCGCCAATGGGTGATAATCCGCTGAAATCTCAATGGACTTATGCGTCATGAGCATCAATCTTCCTTTGCCACTGCTGGGCGAAATGGCGATTTTCGTCAGGGTGGTAGAAACCGGCAGTTTCTCTGCAGCAGCGCGCCAACTGGGGGCTTCGCCGTCGGCGGTGAGCCGCAGCATCTCGCGCCTGGAAAAGGCCCTGGCCACCCGGCTGTTGCAGCGCACCACGCGCAAGCTGCGCTTGAGCGAAGGGGGCGAAGAAGTCTTCAAGCGCTGCCAGGACATGGTCAATGCCGCGCGCTCGGTGATGGAAATCAGCGGTCAGTACACCCACGAGGCCGAAGGGCTGGTGCGTATCAGCGTGCCCAAGGCGGTGGGGCGGTTTGTGGTGCATCCGCATATGCCGGAATTCCTGCGACGTTATCCCAAGGTCGATGTGCAGTTGATCCTTGAAGATCGGCAGGTAGATTTGATTGATGACAATGTCGACCTGAGCATCCGCATCACCGATAGCCCGCCGCCGGGGTTGGTAGGGCGCCAGTTACTGCCCATCGAGCATCTGCTGTGTGCCACGCCGCAGTATCTGGCTGCCCATGGCACGCCGCTGCATCCCCATGACTTGCTGGAGCACAGTTGTATCTACCTGGGCGAAACCCCTGGGGACGCGCGCTGGAAATTCCGCCAGTCTGGCAAGACAGTGACGGTGGGCGTGCGCGGTCGCTATGCGGCCAATCACACAGGGGTGCGGTTGGATGCGGTGTTGCAGGATGTGGGGATTGGCAGCCTGCCGTATTTCACTGCTCGGCATGCCTTGGAGGAGGGGCGGTTGGTACAGGTGCTGGCGCAATGGGATTTCATTGCCTCGTACCATGGGGATGCCTGGTTGCTGCATTCACCCACGCGGTATTTGCCGCCAAAACTGCGGGTGTTTATCGATTATCTGGTGGAGTGCATGGCCAGGGAGCCGATATTGCGCCGGCGGTAGGAGCACGCTCGGAAATGTGTGCGGGCTTGTGTGGGAGCGGGCTTGCCCGCGATGGCGGTGTATCAGTCAACCAATGCATCGACTGACACTCAGCCATCGCGGGCAAGCCCGCTCCCACACAAGCCCGCTCTCACATTTGCTATTCAGTGTGTTCGGGATCAGTGCTTGGACTGGTCTTGGGGCATGGCCAGCAGCTGTTTTTCCTGGTTCCAGTCGAACGGTTCATCGTTCTGTTCGGCTTCGAAGCGGCGTTCTTCCAGGGCCTGGTACATATCCAGTTCTTCATCGGGCATGAAGTGCAGGCAATCACCGCCGAAGAACCAGAGCAGGTCGCGCGGCACCAGATGGGCAATCTGTGGGTAGCGCAGGATGACCTGGCTCATCATGTCCTGGCCCAGGTATTGGCTTTCGATCGGGTCGATGGGCAGCATGGCCCGCAGTTCATCAAAGCGTTCCAGGAACAAAGCGTGGCTTTCCTCGGGAACCTGTTCGGCTTCGCCGACGGCAACCAGGATACTGCGCAGGTGGTCGAGCAAGACGAGATGATCGGCAACGACGTTGGACACGAGAGTAAGTCCTCAAAAGCAAAAACGGGCGCGAGAGTATATAGCTCTCGCGCCCGCTTTTATATGACCGCCGGTATCAGCGGACTCGGCCAGGTGCCTGGGCCAACTCCTCTTTGCTGAAATCATCCACGTCGATCACCTTGCGCCGCGCAGCTTCCGCGTCCCGCAGGGTTTGTGCTTCAGCCGGTTGCAGCACGCCAGCTTCCAGTGCGGCATCGATGGCGTGTTCCCCGGCCCGTGGCTTGACCTGCCCGCTCTTGAGGGCGGCGTGCAGTGTTTTTTGCAACGGATGGCTGGCACCCAGCAGGTCGTAGGCATGTTGCAGCGCGCCAACCGGATCTTCCGCCGACTGTGGACGGTAGCAGCCTGCCAGCAGCTCTTCGAGGGTCGGATCGCCCTTGGCGCGTCCAATCACCGCCGCGACTTCGGCGTCCAGCGCATCGGATGGGCCTTTGTGGCGACGACCGAACGGGAACACGATGACCCGCATCAGGCAGCCCAGCACTTTGTTGGGGAAGTTGCTGAGCAACTCATCCAGCGCGCGCTCCGACTGGCCAAGGCTTTCCTCCATGGCCCAGGCAAACAGCGGTTCCAGATGGTCAGGGTAGTCGAGGTCGTGGTAACGCTTGAGCGCAGCCGACGCCAGGTACATATGGCTGAGCACGTCGCCCAGCCGTGCCGACAGGCGTTCGCGTCGTTTCAACTCGCCACCCAGCAGCATCATGCTCAGGTCCGCAAGCAGGGCGAACGCCGCGGCCTGGCGATTGAGTGCACGGAAGTAGCCCTGGCTCAAACGGTTGCCTGGAGCTTTTTCGAAGTGACCCAGGCCCAGGTTCAACACCAGGGTGCTGGCGGCGTTGCTCACGGCAAAGCCGATATGCTGCATCAACAGGCCATCGAACTCCTTGAGCGCCTGGTCGCGGTCTTCACGACCGGCCAGGGCCATTTCCTTGAGCACGAACGGGTGGCAGCGGATCGCGCCCTGGCCGAAGATCATCAGATTGCGCGAAAGGATGTTCGCACCTTCCACGGTGATGAAAATCGGCGCCCCTTGCCAGCTGCGACCCAGATAGTTATTGGGGCCCATGATGATGCCTTTGCCGCCGTGCACATCCATGGCGTGGCTGATGCACTCGCGACCGCGCTCGGTCAGGTGGTACTTGAGGATCGCCGAGAGCACCGAGGGTTTCTCCCCCAGGTCGACGGCATTGGCGGTGAGCATCCGTGCGCTGTCCATCAGCCAGGCATTGCCGCCGATTCGGGCCAGGGCTTCCTGGATGCCTTCGAAGGCGGAAAGTGGCACGTTGAACTGCTCGCGCACCTGGGCGTACTGGCCAGTCACCAGGCTGGTGAACTTGGCCGCACCAGTACCCACCGCCGGCAGGGAAATCGAACGGCCAACCGACAGGCAGTTCATCAGCATCATCCAGCCCTTGCCGAGCATCTCCTGGCCGCCGATCAGGAAGTCCAGGGGAATGAATACATCCTTGCCGGAGTTGGGGCCGTTCATGAAAGCGGCGCCCAGGGGCAGGTGACGGCGGCCGATTTCCACGCCAGGGGTATCGGTGGGGATCAGGGCCAGGCTGATGCCCAGGTCTTCTTCTTCACCCAGCAGGTGATCCGGGTCATGGGCCTTGAAGGCCAGGCCGAGCAGGGTCGCGACCGGGCCCAGGGTGATATAGCGTTTTTCCCAGTTCAGGCGCAGGCCGAGGGTTTCCTTGCCTTCCCATTCGCCTTTGCAGATCACCCCGGTGTCGGGCATCGCGCCGGCATCGGAACCGGCCAGCGGGCCAGTCAGGGCAAAGCACGGGATGTCATCGCCACGGGCCAGGCGTGGCAGGTAGTGGTTGCGTTGTTCATCGGTGCCGTAGTGCAGCAGCAGTTCGGCGGGGCCCAGGGAGTTGGGGACCATGACGGTGGAAGCGAGGTCGCCGCTGCGGGTCGCCAATTTCATCGCCACCTGGGAGTGGGCGTAGGCTGAAAAGCCCTTGCCGCCGTACTCCTTGGGGATGATCAGGGCGAAGAAGCCATGTTGCTTGATATGGTCCCAGGCCGCTGCCGGCAGGTCCATGGCCTGGCCGATTTCCCAGTCGGTGACCATGGCGCACAGCTCTTCGGTAGGGCCATCGATAAAGGCCTGTTCTTCTTCGGTCAACTGCACCTTGGGGTAGGCCAGCAACTTGTCCCAGTCGGGGCGGCCGCTGAACAGTTCACCGTCCCACCACACGGTACCGGCGTCGATGGCGTCGCGCTCGGTCTCGGACATTGGCGGCAGTACTTTCTGGAACCAGTTGAACAACGGTGCGGTGAAATACTGGCGGCGCAGGTCGGGCAGCAGCAGTGGCGCGGCGACTGCCGCCAGCAGGACCCAGAACACCAGCAGCAGCCAGCCCGGCGCATGGCTGAAGGCGCCCATCGCCAACAGATAGACGGCGACCACACCCAGGGCGGGCAGGGGCGCGGTACGACGGTGTGCCAGGTAGGCAATGCCGAGCACCAGAACCAGTATCCACAACAACAGCATATTCAATCCTCCGTGAAACCAGGGGCAGAAGCACCCTCAGAGCTTAGCCGGCATCCGGAAAAGCGGTGCCTGAGGGTGTTACGTGGTGTGGCGGGAAATGCTCTCCAGTCACAGGCAGCAGGCGCCGACATTTGGCCGAATCGTCGTTATCCCTCGGTCGGGCCTGTGGTTAGACTCCAGGCTCGCCTCGGAGAAAATCCCCATGAATGCGTACTTGAGTCCCAGCCGCTTCATCGATAGTGACCACCCTGCGGTGGTGGAGTTCGCCGAAAAACACCGCGGTGTGAGCCGCGATCCCCGTGACCAGGCAGTCAGTCTGTATTACGCCGTGCGTGAAGCGGTGCGCTACAACCCTTACACCTTCAGTCGCGATCCGCAAACCCTGGCGGGCAGCTACGCCCTGGCCGCCGGGCAGAGTTATTGCGTGCCCAAGGCCACCCTGCTGGCCGCCTGCGCCCGGCATTGCGGCATAGCGTCGCGTATTGGCCTGGCGGACGTGCGCAATCATTTGTCGACCCCGCGCCTGATCGAGTTGCTCAAGAGTGATGTGTTCGCCATGCACGGCTACACCGAACTGTATCTGGACGGGCGCTGGGTCAAGGCCACGCCAGCGTTCAACAGCCAACTGTGCGAATTATTCGATGTGCCGCCACTGGATTTCGACGGGATCAATGACAGTGTGTTTCACCCCTTCAACCGCCAGGGACAGCGCTCCATGGAGTACGTGGTGGACCATGGGCAATTTGCCGAGGTGCCCGAGGAGTTCTTCTTTTCCCACCTGGAGAAATGTTACCCACACCTGTTTGGTGAGCAGTCGCCGAAAGTGTTAGGCGATATGCAGAGTGATTTGAGTCGCGGCTGAACCGGCGTATGCTGCTGCGGCATTCATCCACTGGGAGGCGGTCATGCTGAAGATCTGGGGTCGTAAAAATTCGTCAAACGTCAGGAAGGCACTGTGGTGCGCCGAGGAGCTCGGCCTGGACTATGAGGCAATTGATGCGGGCGGGGCCTTTGGTGTGGTCGATACGCCGCGATATCGGGCGTTGAACCCTAATGGCCGGGTGCCGATGATCGAGGACGGCGAGTTCGTGTTGTGGGAATCCAACACCATCGTGCGTTACCTCTGCGCCAAACAGGCATCGAGCTGGTACCCCACGGATCTGCAGGCGCGAGCCAGCGCCGAGAAGTGGATGGACTGGACCACTTCGACCTTTGCCGAACCGTTCAAGACGGTGTTCTGGGGCATTCTGCGAACCCCGGCCGAGCAACAGAACTGGGACAACATCCATGCCGGGCGCAAGGCCTGTATCGAGGTGTTGAACACCGTGGACCAGGCCCTGGCCGAGCAGCCCTACCTGTCCGGCAGCGAGATCGGCATGGGTGACATTCCCCTGGGCAGCTTTATCTATGCCTGGTTCGAGATGCCTATCGAGCGCCCGTCGATGCCCCATCTGGAGGCGTGGTACCAGCGTTTGCAGCAACGCCCGGCCTATCAAAAAGCGGTTATGACCGCGTTGACTTAATACTGACTATTAATACAGGTGACTGTACTTGTGCGGCGCGGGCAAGCACCATGCTTGCCGTGCGCCGCAGTTGTATTGCGTAGGGCGCGCCCTTATCTATTCTTTCTATTCCCTTCCTTGGTGCGTAATCCGATATGAGTTCCGCTCTGTCCATCCGGCAGCTAACCAAAACCTACGGCAACGGTTTCCAGGCCCTGAGTGGTATCGATCTGGATGTCGCTGAAGGTGACTTTTTTGCGTTGCTCGGCCCCAACGGTGCCGGCAAATCCACCACCATCGGCATTCTGTCGACCCTGGTCAACAAGACCAGTGGCACGGTGAATATCTTTGGTCACGACCTGGACAAATCCCCGGCTGCCCTCAAGCGCAGCATTGGCGTGGTACCCCAGGAGTTCAACTTCAACCAGTTTGAAAAGACCTTCGATATCGTAGTGACCCAGGCCGGTTACTACGGCATCCCGCCGAAGGTCGCCAAGGAGCGCGCCGAGCAGTACCTGACCCAACTGGGGTTGTGGGACAAGCGCGACGTGCCATCACGTTCCCTGTCCGGCGGCATGAAGCGGCGCCTGATGATCGCCCGTGCCCTGGTGCACGAGCCGCGCCTGCTGATCCTCGACGAGCCGACGGCGGGGGTGGACATTGAGTTGCGTCGCTCGATGTGGACCTTCCTCACCGAACTGAACCAGAAAGGCATCACCATCATCCTCACCACCCATTACCTGGAAGAGGCTGAACAGTTGTGCCGCAACATCGGCATCATCGACCACGGCACCATTGTCGAAAACACCAGCATGCGCAACCTGCTGGGCCAGTTGCATGTGGAGACGTTCCTCCTCGACCTGAAGAACAACCTGTCGGTGCCGCCGCAACTGATCGGCTACCCAAACCGCCTGGTAGATAGCCATACCCTGGAAGTACAGGTCGATAAAGCTGTGGGCATCACCGCGCTGTTCAGCCAGTTGGCCTTGCAGAATATTGAGGTGTTGAGCCTGCGTAACAAAACCAATCGCCTTGAGGAGTTGTTCGTGTCCCTGGTGGAGAAAAATCTGGCGAAGGTGGCGGTATGAGTTCCGAGTTCCAACCCAACCTGGTAGCGCTCAATACCATCGTCTACCGCGAAGTGAAGCGCTTCATGCGCATCTGGCCGCAGACCCTGCTACCGCCAGCGATCACCATGGTCCTGTACTTCGTGATCTTCGGGAACCTGATCGGCCGGCAGATTGGCGACATGGGCGGCTTCACCTACATGGAGTACATCGTGCCGGGGCTGATCATGATGTCGGTGATCACCAACTCCTACGGCAACGTGGTGTCGAGTTTCTTTGGCAGCAAGTTCCAGCGCTCCATCGAAGAACTGATGGTCTCGCCGGTCTCGCCGCACACCATCCTGATCGGCTACACCCTGGGCGGCGTATTGCGCGGCCTGATGGTCGGGGCGATTGTGACGGTGCTGTCGATGTTCTTCACCGACCTGCAGGTGCATCACCTGGGGGTGACCATCCTGGTAGTGGTGCTGACGGCGACGATCTTCTCGCTGCTGGGCTTTATCAACGCAGTGTTTGCGCGCAACTTCGATGATATTTCGATCATCCCGACCTTTGTGCTGACACCGCTGACTTACCTCGGCGGGGTGTTTTATTCGATCACCTTGCTGCCGCCGTTCTGGCAGACCGTGTCGATGGCCAACCCGGTGTTGCATATGGTCAATGCCTTTCGCTACGGGATCCTCGGGGTGTCGGATATCAAGATCAGCGTGGCGATCACCTTCATGATCGTGGCGACGGTGGTGTTGTATATCGGCTGCGCGCGGTTGCTGGTGAGCGGGCGTGGTATGCGTACCTAAGCAAGGTCTAAAAATGTAGGGGCTGGCTTGTGTAGGAGCGGGCTTGTGTGGGAGCGGGCTTGCCCGCAATGGCAGTGGGTCAGTCAACTGTATCTAACCTGACACTCCGCTATCGCGGGCAAGCCCGCTCCTACACAAACCTGCTCTCACATTTGGATTTGTGTGTAGCTCAGGGCTGCAGGGCGATTTCGATCAGCTCATGCAACTCCTCAACCCGCATCGGCGCAGCGCCAAACAGAATCCGAAACACCGTCGGCGCCGCCAGCAGATTGATCAGCCGATCCACGCTGGGCAATGCCTGGCCGCTACCCTGGTAACGATCCAGGATCACCTGCAACTGCCCGCCCAGAATGGTCACGCAATACCCCGGCGTCTGGCTGCACTGCACGTCGCGCATCATGTTGCGCCCCGGTTCCGAACTCATCTCGTCCAGATACTGCTCGGCCCAGGCTTGCAGATCGCCGCGCAGGTTGCCGGTGTTGGCCGGCTCGCTGTCCGGGCGCATGCGGGCCAAGGCGACGTCGGCGAGCAGGGCGGCGAGGTCGCCCCAGCGCCGGTAAATGGTCGACGGAGTGACCCCGGCACGTGCAGCGATTTGCGGCACGGTCACGCTGGCGCGCTCTTGCTCTTGTAGCAACTGGCGCACCGCCGAATGAACTGATTCTTGTACCCGGGCACTTCGGCCCCCCGGGCGGAGGCCTTCTTTTATCGCCATGCCAAAACCTTAACACAAAGAATTTGCTTTAAGCCCGATGCAGTAGCACACTCCGCAAAAGCAAAATATTAGCTTTAGCGGAGCGTGCCCATGTCCACCGTCACTTCTTACCGTTCCAGCCTGGTGTTCCTGGCGATCACCCTGCTGACGTTTCTCGCCGCCTCCAGTGCGCCGACGCCGTTGTATCACCTTTACCAGGAAGGCCTGCATTTTTCCGCCGGCACCCTGACCCTGATCTTCGGCGTCTATGCCTTGAGCCTGCTGGCAGCGTTGCTGACTGTCGGCTCGCTATCGGATCACCTGGGACGCAAACCCGTGATCTTCGCCGCGCTGGTCTTGAATATGCTGGCGATGCTGCTCTTTATCCACGCAGACAGTGTCGCCTGGCTGATCGCTGCCCGCACCTTGCAGGGGTTTGCCACAGGCATGGCTACCGCCGTACTCGGTGCCGCCTTGCTCGACACTGACCGCCAGCAGGGCCCGTTGGTCAACAGTGTTGCGCCCTTGCTGGGCATGGCTTGTGGCGCCATGGGCAGCAGTTTGCTGGTGGAGTTCGCGCCGCTGCCGACCCAGTTGATCTATTGGGCCTTGTTTGCGCTGATGCTGGTGCAGAGCCTCTATGTCTGGCAGCTACCGGAAAGCGTCAGCCGCATGCCGGGCGCGCTAGCCTCGCTATGGCCCACCTTGCACGTGCCGCCCCAGGCGCGTCGGGCCTTGTGGCTGTCGCTGCCGGTGGATATCGCCGTGTGGGCGATGGGCGGTTTTTACTTGTCACTGGCACCGTCGCTGGTGCGCGCGGCGACCGGTTCGACTTCCAACCTGATCGGTGGCGGTCTGGTCGCCGTGTTGACCCTCAGTGGCGCGGTGATGATCTTCAGCCTGCGCAATCGCCCGGCAGATAAGGTATTGCGCTTGGGAGCAGGCCTGTTGGCCACGGGTGTTGCGCTGATTCTCGGCGCGGTCCACAGCGCCAGCCTGCCACTGTTTTTTCTCGCGACGCTGGTCGCCGGTAGCGGTTTTGGCGCGGGTTTCCTCGGCGCGGTGCGCAGTGTGGTGCCCCTGGCGTTGCCCCATGAGCGGGCCGGGTTGATGTCGGCGTTTTACGTTCTCAGTTACCTGGCGTTTTGCCTGCCGGCCCTGCTGGCGGGCAACCTGACCCGTAGTTTTGGCCTGATTGCTACCACCGACGGCTACGGTGCGGTGCTGATCGTATTGGCGCTCGGGGCCTTGATTGGCTTGATGAAGCAAGCACCGGTCAAGGCTGTATATAGGTGAAATAGATAACAGTTAGAGATATTACCCGTTATATAGATATTCGCTGCGCTTCTATCATGGGCTCAACCTCATACGAGGAAGAGGATTGAACCATGACGTGCCCCAATAGCATTGCCACTCGTTACAAACCGTTCAGCCACTTGGCGGGCCCCAGGGAGGTGATTCGCCAGTTCACCCCCAACTGGTTCGCTGCCACCATGGGGACCGGCGTGCTGGCGTTGGCCCTGGCGCAATTGCCGGTGCAACTGCCGGGCGTCTATGCCATCGCCGAAGGGCTGTGGTTGCTGACGATTTTCCTGTTTGTGTTGTTCAGCGGCTTATACGCGGCGCGCTGGGTGATGTTCTACGACGAGGCGCGGCGGATTTTCGGGCACTCCACGGTCTCGATGTTTTTCGGCACCATTCCCATGGGGCTGGCAACCATCATCAACGGCTTGCTGCTGTTTGGCCTGCCGCGCTGGGGCGAGGGCGTGGTGCAATTGGCCGAAGCCCTGTGGTGGATAGACGTGGCGATGGCCCTGGCGTGCGGGGTGTTGATCCCGTTCATGATGTTTACCCGTCAGGAGCACAGCATCGACCAGATGACGGCTGTCTGGCTGCTGCCGGTGGTGGCTGCCGAAGTCGCCGCCGCCAGTGGTGGCCTGCTGGCGCCGCACCTCGCCGACGCCCATTCGCAACTGGTGATGCTGGTGACCAGCTACGTGCTCTGGGCATTTTCCCTACCGGTTGCATTCAGCATTCTGACGATCCTGATGCTGCGCATGGCCCTGCATAAACTGCCCCACGCCAATATGGCTGCATCGAGCTGGCTGGCCCTTGGCCCGATCGGCACCGGCGCCCTGGGTATGTTGTTGCTGGGCAACGATGCGCCGGCGATTTTCGCCGCCAATGGGTTTGCCGGTATCGGCGCGATTGCCGAAGGCCTGGGGCTGGTGGCCGGTATCACCCTGTGGGGCCTGGGCTTGTGGTGGATGTTGATCGCGGTGCTGATCACCCTGCGTTACCTGCGCGCCGGTATTCCATTCAACCTGGGCTGGTGGGGCTTTACCTTCCCGTTGGGGGTGTATGCCCTGACCACCTTGAAACTGGGCAGTACCTTGCACCTGGCATTTTTCAGCGTGACCGGCAGCGTGTTGGTCGCCGCCCTGGCCCTGATGTGGCTGGTTGTCGGCAAGCGCACCGTGCAGGGTGCCTATAAAGGCGAGCTGTTTGTTTCACCGTGTATTGCAGGATTGGGGAATAAGTAAGCGGGATTAGGTAAAGTCGTGGCCTGAAAAATCAATAAAGCCTTCCGGCCACCAGGAACACGGACGATGAGCCACCCCTCGCAATTCACCTTGCTGCGCAAACGGCGCTTTTTGCCGTTCTTCATTACTCAGTCCCTGGGCGCGTTCAACGACAATATCTTCAAGCAATCGTTGATCCTCGCCATTCTCTACAAGCTGGCGATCGAGGGCGACCGCTCGATCTGGGTCAACCTCTGCGCCTTGTTGTTTATCCTGCCGTTCTTCCTGTTTTCGGCCCTGGCCGGGCAGTTTGGCGAGAAATTCAACAAGGATGCATTGATTCGCGCGATCAAGATCGGCGAGATCGTGATCATGGCCGTCGGCGCCGTGGGCTTTATGACCAATCACCTGGAACTGATGCTGCTTGCGCTGTTTGCCATGGGTACCCATTCAGCGCTGTTTGGCCCGGTGAAGTACTCGATCATGCCGCAAGCCTTGCACGAAGAGGAATTGGTCGGCGGTAATGGCTTGGTGGAGATGGGCACGTTTCTGGCCATTCTCGCCGGGACCATCGGCGCCGGGGTCATGATGTCCTCAACCGACTACGCGCCTGTGGTGTCCACCGCCATTGTCGCGATTGCGGTGCTGGGTTACCTGGCCAGCCGCGGCATCCCTCGCGCTGCGGCATCGAGCCCCGAGATGCGCCTGGACTGGAACATCTTCAGCCAATCCTGGGCCACCTTGCGCCTGGGCCTGGGGCAAACGCCGGCCGTGTCGCGCTCGATTGTCGGCAACTCGTGGTTCTGGTTTGTCGGGGCGATTTACCTCACGCAAATCCCGGCCTACGCCAAAGAGTGGCTGTATGGCGATGAGACAGTGGTGACCCTGATCCTCACGGTGTTCTCGGTCGGTATCGCGTTGGGCTCGATGCTCTGTGAAAAACTCTCCGGGCGTAAGGTGGAAATCGGCCTGGTGCCCTTCGGGTCGTTTGGCCTGACAGTGTTTGGCCTATTGTTGTGGTGGCATTCCGGCGGCTTCCCGCAGAACGTCCAAGCCAACGATTGGCTTGCTGTCCTGGGTTACAGCCAGGCCTGGTGGGTGTTGATCGATATCCTCGGCCTGGGGGTATTTGGCGGTTTCTATATCGTGCCGCTGTACGCCTTGATCCAGTCGCGCACCGCCGAGAACGAGCGGGCGCGGGTGATTGCCGCCAACAATATTCTCAATGCGTTGTTCATGGTGGTCTCGGCGATTGTCACCATCCTGCTGCTGAGTGTGGCCAAGCTGTCGATCCCCGAGCTGTTCCTGGTGGTGTCACTGCTTAACATTGCGGTCAACACCTACATCTTCAGGATCGTGCCCGAGTTCACCATGCGCTTCATGATCTGGCTGCTCGGCCACTCCATGTACCGCGTGCAGCATCGCGGCCTGCAACACATCCCGGACGAAGGCGCGGCGTTGCTGGTGTGCAACCATGTGTCGTTTGTCGATGCATTGCTGATTGGTGGGGCGGTGCGTCGGCCGATTCGTTTTGTGATGTATTACAAGATCTACCGTTTGCCGGTGCTCAACTTTATCTTCCGCACGGCGGGGACGATTCCGATTGCCGGGCGCCATGAAGACCTGGAGATCTACGAAAAGGCCTTCCAGCGTATCAGCCAATATCTGAAGGACGGGGAGCTGGTGTGTATCTTCCCGGAAGGCAAATTGACCGCCGACGGTGAGATCAACGAGTTCAAGAGTGGGGTGACGCGGATTCTTGAGGAAACCCCGGTGCCGGTGATTCCCATGGCGTTGCAGGGGTTGTGGGGGAGCTTTTTCAGCCGCGATCCGAACAAGGGCATCTTTCACCGGATCTGGTCGCGGGTGACGTTGGTGGCGGGGCCGCCGTTGGCGGTGGAGCAGGCGACGCCAGAAGCCTTGCAGGAACAAGTGCTGGCATTGCGTGGCACCACCCTGTAGGACCCGGCTTGCCGGCGATGGCGTCCGCAAAAAGGGCCTCATCGCCGGCAAGCCGGCTCCTACAACAGCATCAGGCGCTGACCTTGAGACCAATCAGCCCGGCAATGATCAGCGCTACGCTGGCCAGCCGGAACAGCGCCATGGACTCGCCAAACAGGATAATCCCGGCGATCACCGTGCCCACGGCGCCCACACCGGTCCAGATGGCATAGGCGGTGCCCAGCGGCAGCTCCTTCATGGCCAGCCCCAGCAGGCCGAGGCTGACGGCCATGGCGGCAATCGTCAGGGCGGTAGGCAGCGGCTTGCTGAAACCGTCGGTGTATTTCAGGCCGACAGCCCAGCCAACTTCAAACAGCCCGGCGAAAAACAGAATGACCCAGGACATAAAGACCTTCCTTTTAGAAGTGGGGTCGTCCCCGGATTGAATGCTCGAACGAGTCGCGGGGTCGTCCCCGCGAAGGTTCGTAGAGTGCCGAAAAGCCAGCATCCGATCAAGTTTCGGCGAGGGCCTTGCGGTCTTCTTTCTCGCTCATCCGGCGGAAATACGTCGACAACAACGCCCCGGAAATATTGTGCCAGACGCTGAACAGCGCACTCGGCACCGCCGCCAGCGGCGAGAAGTGCGCACTGGCCAGTGCGGCACCCAGCCCTGAGTTCTGCATGCCTACTTCCAGCGCCAGCGACTTACGTTGGGCCAGTGGCAGCTTGAACACGCGGCCGGTGAAGTAACCGAGCAAATAGCCGAAGCTGTTGTGCAGCATCACCACCGCCATGATCAGCAGGCCCGATTCGGCAATCTTCGCCTGGCTCGCCGCGACCACGGCCGCGACAATAATCACGATGCTGACCACCGATACCAGCGGTAATACTTCGACGGCATGCCGTACGCGATCACCCAGTAAGCGTTGCGCCAATACCCCGAGGACAATGGGCAGCAGCACCACTTGCAGGATCGACCAGAACAACTCCATGAACGATACCGGCAGCCACGCGGAAGCCAGCAGCCAGATCAGCGCCGGGGTCAGCAGCGGGGCGAGGAGGGTGGTGACGGCGGCGATGGCCACCGACAATGCGAGGTCGCCCCGGGCCAGCCAGGTCATCACGTTGGACGAGGTGCCGCTTGGGCAGCAACCGACCAGGATCACGCCGACGGCGATTTCCGGTGGCAGGTGGAAGGCCTGGCACAGCAACCAGGCCACACCGGGCATGATCACAAAGTGCGCGACCACGCCCAGGGCTACGCGCCATGGATGGCGAGCAACCTCGGCGAAATCTTCAAGTTTGAGGGTCAACCCCATGCCAAACATCACCAGGCCCAGCAGCGGCACAATGGCGCTTTTCAGGCCGATGAACCAACTGGGCTGAAGGAACGCGACCACGGCAAAGATCAGCACCCAGTAGGCGAAAGTATTGCCGACGAAACGGCTCAAGGCGGCGAGTGCGCGCATGGCGATGTCCTTATTATTAGAGTGCTGGGAGTGGTAGCCCAATCAACTGTAGGCGCTGGCTTGCCAGCGATAGCGTTGGGTCAGTCAGTGACTCTGCAACTGATACACCGCCATCGCTGGCAAGCCAGCTCCTACATTGAGTGTGTGCGTTTAGATACCTTGCGGGGTCTCTTCACCGCCCAATGCTTGCACCAACGCCGGCAGGAAGTCGCCAAAGGTCAGCATCATCAGGGTGAAGCTGGCATCCAGTTGGCCCAGGGCTTCGTCGCCGCCGTCCTGTTCGGCCTGGTCTTGCAGCAGGTCTTCGAACTTCAGGCGCTTGACGGTCATTTTGTCGTCGAGCATGAAGGACAATTTGTCCTGCCAGGCCAGGGACAGTTGGGTCACGACCTTGCCGGTGGTCAGGTGCAGCTGGATTTCTTCGCCGGTCAGGTCCTGGCGCTTGCAGCGCACAATGCCGCCGTCTTCGTGGGTGTCGCGCAGTTCGCATTCGTCGAGCACGAAGAAGTCATCGGCCGGCTTCTGGGTGGTGACCCAGTCGGTCATGATTGCGGTTGGCGCGGTTTTCACGGTCAGCGGACGTACCGGCAGGGTGCCGATCACTTCACGCAGGGTCGACAGCAGGTCTTCGGCGCGCTTGGGGCTGGCCGAGTTCACCAGGATCAGGCCCTGTTTCGGCGCGATGGCCGCAAAGGTCGACGAACGACGGATAAACGCGCGTGGCAGGAAGGCCTGGATGATTTCATCCTTGATCTGGTCCCGTTCCTTTTTGTAGACCTTGCGCATTTGCTCGGCTTCGATCTCTTCGACCTTTTCCTTCACCGCATCACGCACCACGCTGCCTGGCAGGATACGTTCTTCCTTGCGCGCAGCGATCAGCAGGAAGTCACCGCTGACGTGCACCAGGGGCGCGTCTTCACCTTTACCAAAAGGTGCGACGAAACCGTAAGTGGTCAACTCCTGGCTTGCACAAGGGCGCGCCGGTTTGGTGGCCATTGCAGTTTCCAACGCCTCGGCATCAACAGGCAGATCTTGGGTCAGGCGATAGATAAGCAGGTTCTTGAACCACATGGGGTGAGTCTCTCCTTTATACAAAGTGGGGCATTATTCTCTTGATAAGGCCGCAGGCCAACCCTGCCTAAGCCATTGGAAGGGCTGAAAAAAAAGATTTAAGAAAGTGCTTGCCAGACTTGGGGTCGCTCCGTAGAATGCGCGCCACACCGAAACGAAGGGTGATTAGCTCAGCTGGGAGAGCATCTGCCTTACAAGCAGAGGGTCGGCGGTTCGATCCCGTCATCACCCACCATTCGCTTCATGTGTTACGCGCAGCGGTAGTTCAGTCGGTTAGAATACCGGCCTGTCACGCCGGGGGTCGCGGGTTCGAGTCCCGTCCGCTGCGCCATATTCGGTAACCTGGAACACTGAACGCCAGGTCACCACAGAAAGCCCGCTCATTGAGCGGGCTTTTTGCTGTCTGGGGTTTGCGTTTGTGCTTTTGTAGGAGCGAGCTTGCTCGCGAAGATTGTTAACGATGATGCGGGCATCCTGGGTGCACGCGGTGCTCTCAGGTTCTTCGCGAGCAAGCTCGCTCCTACAGGGATTGCAAAAAAACGCCCCCGGTCATTGCCGATGACCGGGGGCGTTTTTTATTGGGGGTTTAGAAATCCCAGCGCGTGGTGACCATGAAGTTGCGCGGTTCACCATAGGCGGCGGAGTTATAGAAACCGATATTGGTGTAGTAGGACTTGTCGAAGATGTTGTTGACGTTCAGCGTTGCCGACAGGTTCTTGGTGACCTGGTAGCGGGTCATCAGGTCCACCAGCCAGTAGGCCTCCTGGGAGAACTCCTCATACCCGCCATGTGGGTTGTTGTAGATATCCTGCCAGCCCACGCTCTGCCAGCGCACGCCACCGCCGACGGTCAATTTGTCGAGGTCGCCCTTGAGTTTGTAGGTGGTGTACAGCTTGATCTGGTCTTCAGGCTCGAACGTGGAGATTTTCACGTCCTTGTCATCGCGCACGATCTTGTGGGTATAGCCCGCCTGTAATTGCCAGCCGGGGGCAATCTCGCCGGACATTTCCACTTCGTAGCCCTTGGTCACAGCCTTGCTGCTCTTATAGGCGTAGTTGGACGGGATTGGCGTCTGGTTGTTGTACTCGTCATCGGAGAGGGCGCGATTGGACTCGTGGATTTCAAAGTACGCCGCGCTGGCGTTTACCCGGCCGTCGAGGAAGTCGGCTTTCACCCCCAATTCCCAGTTCTGGCCTTCATCGGGCTCAAGCAGCTTGTTATCCCGGTCGCGGTTGTAGTTTTCCTGGGGCATGAAGATGTCGGTGTAGCTGGCATACACCGAGTAGGTGTCGTTCAGGTCGTAGACAGCACCGACATACGGCACGAAGCGCCCGGATTCACGATAGTTGGGGTTGTAGCCCGTGACCTGGTAGTTGACCACTCGACCGCCCAGCAGCAGCTTCAGGTCATCGGCCAGATTCAGGCGGGTGGTTACATAGGCGCCGGTCTGGCGCACGGTGTCGTCGGTCAGGGATTGGGCATTGCCCCAGTCCGGGAGGGTCGCGTGGCCGTGCCAGTTATTGAAGTCGACGATGTTCGGGCTCAGGTTCCAGTAGCCTTTACCTTTCCACTCCGAGGCGCTGATGGATCCGCCCAGCACCAGTTCATGTTCGCGGCCGCCCAGGCTGAACGGGCCGCTCACGTACAGGTCGGCGGAATCGCTGACCGTTTCCCCGGTGTATTTGCCCGAGGTCAACTGTGCGGTGCCGTCCGGCTGTGGCTGGTCGCCCTGGATCGAGCCCATCAGTGCGTGGTAGCCGTTGATCTTGTGGTCCAGTTGCAGCTTGGTCACCCAGCCATCACCCAGGTCATGTTCGAGCATGGCGAATACGGTGCGCGTGTACTGCTCCCAGCTGCTCCATTCGGCGGCGTTGTTGAACGAGCGCTTGACCTTGTTGCGATCACCCTTGGAGTTGATCAGCGGGAAGCTGCCTGACCAGGAAGAACCCTTGGGCAACGTGTCCTGGTAATCACCGCCGACGGTCAGCAAGGTGTCCGGTGACAAGTCGAACTCCATGATGCCGTAGTACGTCGGGCTCTTGCGCGAGTAGTGGTCCATGAACGAATGCTTGTCCTGGTAGGCTGCGACCGCCCGGCCGCGCACATTGCCGCTTTCGGTCAGTGGGCCGCTGACGTCCAGTTCGCTGCGATAGTTGTCCCAGGAACCGGCGCCGAGGGTGGCGTGCCCCTGGAAATCGGCGGTGGGCTTCTTGCGTACCAGGTTGATCGTCGCGCCCAGGGAGCCGGCGCCGGTCAGCAGGCCAGTGGCGCCCTTGAGCACTTCGACGCGGTCATAGATCGCCATGTCGCTCAGGGTATTGCCCGCCGAATAGGCGACGTTACGCGCCGTCGAAGGAATGCCGTCGTACTGGAAGTTATTGATCGAAAAACCGCGGGCGTAGTAGTTGCTGCGCTCGCTGTCGAAGGCCGACACGGTGATGCCCGGGGTATGGCGCATCACGTCGTCGACGTTGTTCAGGCCGAAGTCATCCATGTGCTGGCGCGTAACAACGCTGACGGACTGTGGGGTTTCCTTGGGGGTCAGCACCAGGCGCGTGGCGGTGGCGATGCTGCCGGGCGTGTAGGAACCGCTGTCTTCAGTGACGTTACCCAACTGATTGCCGGTGACCTGGGTCGGGCCCAGTTCCATGCTGCCGTTGCTGGCAGCGGGCGCGGGTTGCAGTGCATACACTTGGTCGCCCTTTACCGCGATGTAGCCGCTGCCCTGCAGCAACCGGTCGAAACCGTCCTGTATGCCGTAATTGCCTTGCAAACCCGGGCCATTGAGGCCTTCCAGTTCCCTGGACTGGAACACAATCGCCACGCCGGCTTGCTGGGCGAAGCGGTTAAGCGAGCTGCCCAGCGGCCCGGCGGGAATGTTGTAAGCCTGGGCAGCGGTGCTTGGCGTATCCGCCTGGGCCAGGTTGATGTGCAAGGCGCCAACGGTGGCGGCGAGCATGGCCAGGGAAAATGGCGCGCTTCTTAGCAGGGCAAAGCGCCCGCGAAGGTAGGAAGGGGTGTGCATGGTGAAGGCAATCCTTTATGTGTCGAATTACCTTGCTTGACGGGCAACTGCGAAAAAACCGGAAGCAAATGCGAATAATTATTTATTGGCTGTGTTGGACGGGTTCACGATCACCAGCCAAGGGGTATAGGTTTGCACCGTTATCGGTAGGGTTTGCGCCAAAAGTTGCAGGGCATGGTCGCTGTCGTCCAGGGGGATCACGGCCGACACCCGCAGGCTTTGCAAGGCGGCACGGTCAAACTGCAGGCGGCCAGAACGATGCCGTGCGATTTCATCCAGCACCTCGGGCAATGGCCGGTTTTCCACCACCAGTTGATGGCGACGCCAGGCTTCATTGATGCCGGCCGGGTCAATGCTACCGGTCAGGCGGACGCTGTCGGTACTGATCAGGGCCTGGGAACCAGCGGCGACTTCCAGGCTCTGCCGCGCATCGGCGCTGTGGGCTGCCACGCGCGATTCGAGCATGCTCAGCACGGTGCTATCGCCCTCGCGCTTGACCACAAATCGCGTGCCCAGCGCGCGCATGCTGCCTTGGGCGGTCTGTACGATAAACGGCCGTGCCTGATCGTGGGCCACTTCCACGAGGATTTCGCCTTGCAGCAGTTCGATGCGCCGTTGCGTGGCGTCGAAATGCAGGTTGGCCGCACTGATGCCATTGAGGCTCAGGGCCGAACCGTCGGCCAGGCGCAGGGTTTGCCACTGGCCGGGGCCGTTGCGCACGTCGGCCATCCAGCGCTGCGGGTAGGGGCTGAGCAGCAGCGCCGCGGCTGGCACTGCCAGGCTGCATGCCAGCAGCAGGGTGCGCACTGCGCTTTTGCTGCGGCGCGATTGCTGATTGGCGAACGCAGCATTCAGCGCTGCCCGTGCCGGTGACTTTTTCCCACGCAGGGCCTGCATCCGCGAAATCACCGCTTCCATGCGTGCAGCGGCAGCGGCGTAGTGCGGGCCTTGTTGTTTCCAGCAATCGAACGCCAGGCGCTGGGCTTCGCTCAGCTCACCTTCATGCAGGCGCAGCATCCATTCGGCGGCTTGTTCTTCGATCTGTTGGCGGGCGTCGGGCATGGGGGGCTCAGGTGTCCATACTATGGCCGCAATGCACCAGGGCCTGGATCAGGTATTTGCGTACCGTGCGTTCCGAGAGCTTGAGTTGCCGGGCGATCTGCTGTTGGGTCAGTTCTTCGAGGTAATAGAGCACAAATGCCTGGCGCGAATACTCATGCATGCCTTCGAGGATAAACGCGATCTGCTCCAGAGCTTCAAGGGTCGTGTTGATCTGCTCCGGCGACTGGAACCCCTCAAGCGCGTCCATCGTCAGCGCCAGTTCCTGCAGGTAGGCGTGTTCAATCTGTTTGCGTCGGGCCTGGTCGATGATCAGCCGCCGCGCGGTGGTGCTCAGGTAGGCCCTGGGTTCGCGGATCGTCGCTACCGATTCACGGGTGTTGAGGATGCGCGCGAAGGTGTCCTGCGCCAGGTCGGCAGCGTTCTGCCGGCAGCCCAGCTTGCGCCGCAGCCAGGTGAGTAGCCAGCCATGATGCTCGCTGTAGAGCTGGGTTATTTCCCGTTGGAATGGCGGTTCACCCACAGACATAGGCGTGGCTCAGGTGTTATTGAGAATGGTTTCTAATTGTGAGCCCAGGGCTGGGTAAACGCAATAGACTCGCGTTTACCCGCTACAAGCGCCGGTTTTCCTGGGTGTAGCCTGCTGGCGAAAAGATATTTCAAATAAATTGCATTTAAATCAACACATTGCGAAATTTTCGTATATGATGCGCCCCGCACCAAACGTAAAGGGTGATTAGCTCAGCTGGGAGAGCATCTGCCTTACAAGCAGAGGGTCGGCGGTTCGATCCCGTCATCACCCACCATTACGTCCAATGCTACGCGCAGCGGTAGTTCAGTCGGTTAGAATACCGGCCTGTCACGCCGGGGGTCGCGGGTTCGAGTCCCGTCCGCTGCGCCATATTCGGTAACCTGGAATGCTGAACGCCAGGTCACCACGCAAAGCCCGCTCATTGAGCGGGCTTTTTTGTGCCTGGGATTCTGTGGCCAGGGACAAATCCTCCCATACACGTTGACCTGCGCCTACGCGAAGAGGCGCCAGCGTGCCGGCGAAGGCGTGCGATAAAACGCCGCGGGGCGTCAGGCAACCAGCGTTATCGTTAACGAACATCGCGGGCAAGCTCGCTCCTACAGGTCAACGATCAGAGGGGGTATTGCGGCTATGCCGATAATCACTCACCGCCTCGTACACCGCCTTGCGCAGCCGATTGATCCCCCCAATCGGCCGGTGTTCCTCCACGCCAAACCATGGGTTGAACGATTGGTTGTCACAGGCCAGGTTCAAGGCCGGAGTATCAAAGTCCTGCGCCGGGATGTGGATTTTTGCCACGCTCTCGTAGGGCGCGTCGCTTTCTTTCCATTCAATGCTGGTGTCTTCGATGGGCATGTATTTCTGCGGGTTCTGGCGCTGGATCTGCAGCACAAAACACGCGTCGATGCGGTCCGTGGACAGTTGCTGGCTCAAGGCGCTGCGCAGGAAGTTCGGCAAGTCCTGGTTTTGCTTGGGCAGGCTGTACTCCGGGCAGCTTTGCGGGTCTGGGGCGACGCGGAATTTGGCATTTGCGCTGCCGAACTTGTAGGGCGATACCGAAAAGTACGTCGCCTCGGTCGGGCTGGCCGGTGCGGGTGCAAGTGTCGCCAGGGCGATAAACAGATGCCGCACCTGCCAACTGCGTGGGTCGAGGCTTGGGAAAAACGCCATGGCTTTTTTGCCATCGGCCTGGGCCCCGACGTTCTGCGCGTATTCGGCCACGTCGCTGACGAAGAAATTCGGGTGGCTGAACATGACAAAGTCCTGCTCGGTGCGCGCCTGCTGATCGGCCAGCAATTGCTTGCCCGGCACGTCCAGCAACTTGATCGCCATGCCGCGAGCATCGCGGATGCTGTCGAACTGTGGATAAGCGTTGCCGTTGGACAGGCGCATCATCGCCTGCCAGGTCTTGCCCGGTTCGGCGAACACGCCCTGGCGCAGCGCCGGCTCAAGGTCCGGCAGCACGCGGACTTCGGCCTTCACGCAGCCGTGGGCCTTGGCATGGGCATCGCGCAGGTAACGGGTGCCTTCGCGATGCTGGTCGACGATGCGCACCGCCGTCTGGATGATGCCTTGGGTCATGGCCGCTTCGCCCGGCGGTATCTGCTCCTCGGTAGGCACCGGGCCGCTGTGGTGCCAGGCAAACCACAGGGTCGACAGCAACCAGCCGAGCAGGCCCAGGCCTACCAGCCATAACAGCGTCTTGCCGAGAAACGCGCCGAGGCGCAGCCACAGTCGAGCGAGCATGGAACGGTCCTTGTATCGAAATGGGGAAGTCATGGCAGTTGCTGCTCCAGCGGGCCGCCCAGTACTTTCAGGTATTCCAGCAACGCCCAGCGTTCCTCAGGCTCCAGGCCCCGGCCAATCACCCCGTTGCCACGCTTGCCCGCGCGGAACTCGTGGCCGCTGTTATGGTTGCCGGTGATGCTCGTATCGAACAGGAATGCGTTTTTAAAAGCCTCGGTGCGATAGCCCAGGTGACGTGGGTTGTAGTCGAAGGTGCCTTTATAGAAGGTGCGGCTGCGCTCGTACTGGGGTGATAGCAATTGGTAGAGCGTCGGCACCGAGCCGTTGTGCAGGAACGGCGGCGTGGCCCACACACCGGCCAGCGGGCGGGCCTTGTAGGCGCGCAGCTCGCGCACGCCGATGGGCAGGCCGAAACCGTCCAGGCGCGGGCGTTCGGTTGGGGTGATACCGGCGGCGCGGTAAGCATGTTCTTCGACAAATGCAGTGACATAGGCCAGGCCTTTGGCCACGGACAGGCTACGCAGGTCCAGCGGTTCGGTCGGCGCGGGGTGCAGTTCGACGTTTAACTGTGCCAACTCGGCCGGGTCCCATTGCAGGGCGCTGAGGTCGTAGCGCTGGTCGGCAATGTTGCTGGCGGTGCCAGGGTCGGTGCCGATGTAGTCCACCGCCAGCATCTTCAACTGCTGTACCGGGCGCCCGTTGACTTCACTCACGCTGGGCACATGGCAGGCCGCGCAGTTTTCGGCGAACAATACGCGGCCACGGGAAGCCAACGGTTTGTCGATGGTGCCGAACAGCGCTTCAGGCCAGGTCGGGGGTTTTAGCCGTTGCAGGGTTTCTTCGATCAGGTTCAAGTCACGCACGCGTACGCTGGAAGGGTAGCGCGCATCGCCCTGCAGAGGCTGGCCGGCACTGTCGAAGAACGCCAGGGTCGCGCCTACGCCCAGCGCCTCGCCGATATTGCGCGCCATGGGTTGTTGGGCCGAGCCGTTCCATTGCACCCAGTCGAAGGTCCACATGTCCCACAACTGTGGGTAGTCCACCGGCGCGTTGGCGATACGGTAGTTTTCCGGCGAAATGGCATCGCCGAAGCTGGCGTTGGCGATGCGGCCGAACGCATCGGTGCGCCCCGGGCCTTCTTCGGTGGGGTAGAGGCCACGGTGGGTATCGTTCCAGGCCACCTTGAGGAAGTTGTCCAGGGACTTCTTGAAGTCCTGGCGCAGTTGATCGTATTGGGCGTCGTATTGATCGCCCAGTACGCGGTGGGCGAAGCGCCTGAACTTCAACGGGTTGTAATAAGTGGACGCGAGGCTGGCCACCAGGGCCTGGCCAAAGCTGCCACCGCGCAGGGTCGGGACACTGGAGGGCAGCACGTGTTGCGCCGAGCCGCCGTCGATGCGCAGGGCCTGGCCGTTGAAGCGCAACTCGCCGGTGTGGCAGGCGGCGCAGGTTATATCGAGAAACTCATCGTTGCTGCCGGCATTCTTGTGCCGGGCGAAACCTACGGGCAGGTTGCCGGGGTTCTGGGGTGTGGCCTGTTGCCGCGGGTCTACCAGGAAACCAAAGCGCGCCAGGTTGGCCGGCTCGGCGAATCGCTGCTCGGAAAACGGCAGCTCCAGCGCAGAGAACCAGTTGTAACGCAGGCCCTTGACCTGGGTGCCCTGGGGGGTGAAGTAGTAGACCTGGCGGTCGGCGGCGCTCCATTGGTCCTGGTAGTGCACCTGCTGTACCGGCACGTAATCCGGTAGCTTCGGGTTGGCCACGTAATAGAACACGACGGCCAGCCCCAGTCCCAGAAGTGACAGGATCAGGCGTAAAGCACGGGAAAAAATGCGCAAGATAACTATCCTTGTCGAGTGGTTGTGTCCTTATGCCACTGAGCGCGGTAGGCGGCAAGTAGCCATGATCCGTCTACGCAGGCGGTTTTCGGTACATCGGCTGTCCTTCGCCGGGCTTTGTGGCAGATGAAAATGCTTTTAAACACGTGAACTTATCAGAAGTTTCCTGCTCACATGCCGGTAGCCATTGGTCGTGGCCGCCTGATAAGCTCGCGACTTTATTCGAATGCCCTTTTGGCGCATGAACAAGGAAATAGCATGAAACAGCATCGGTTGGCGGCGGCGGTGGCCCTGGTTAGCCTGGTACTTGCGGGTTGTGATTCGCAAACCAGCGTAGAGCTGAAAACCCCGGCGCAGAAAGCTTCCTACGGTATCGGCCTGAACATGGGCAAAAGCCTGGCTCAGGAAGGTATGGATGACCTGGACTCCAAGGCCGTTGCCCAAGGCATCGAAGATGCCGTCGGCAAGAAAGAACAGAAGCTGAAGGACGAAGAACTGGTTGAAGCGTTTTCCGCACTGCAAAAGCGTGCTGAAGAACGCATGACCAAGATGAGCGAAGAGTCGGCAACCGCCGGCAAGAAATACCTCGAAGACAACGCCAAGAAAGACGGCGTCGTCACCACCGCTTCCGGTCTGCAATACAAGATCGTGAAGAAGGCCGAAGGCGCGCAACCCAAGCCTACCGACGTAGTGACTGTGCACTACACCGGCAAACTGACCAACGGCACCACCTTTGACAGCTCCGTGGATCGCGGTAGCCCGATTGACCTGCCGGTCAGCGGCGTGATCCCGGGTTGGGTCGAAGGCCTGCAACTGATGCACGTAGGCGAGAAGGTCGAGTTGTACATCCCGTCCGACCTGGCCTACGGCGCCCAGAGCCCGAGCCCGGCGATTCCAGCCAACTCCGTACTGGTCTTTGACCTGGAGCTGCTGGCAATCAAGGACCCGGCCAAGGCTGACGCTCCTGAAGCACCTGCTGCCAAGTAAGCAGCAGTTGAACACCCAACGCCCCG
Organism: Pseudomonas sp. DTU12.1; assembly: GCF_009873475.1. Classification (NCBI taxonomy): domain Bacteria; kingdom Pseudomonadati; phylum Pseudomonadota; class Gammaproteobacteria; order Pseudomonadales; family Pseudomonadaceae; genus Pseudomonas; species Pseudomonas sp. DTU12.1. The sequence goes on from NZ_CP045254.1 coordinate 2,052,262, forward strand.
TTTATACGGGGCGTTGTTGTTTCTGCGGGTTCTATTTATCTGTGGTGAGCGGGCTGATTGTGGCAAGCCTGCTCTCCACAGGGTGAATTCGCTGAAAACCGGATCCCTTGCAATCCGAACGAACACCTGCGATTTAGAGCAGTCTGATGCTATACCTCGGCACGGGTAGCCGCAGATGCACCCCAAGTCAATGAAATCTTGGGATTTTTTTATGTGCGCAAAAAACGCCCGATCTGACTGTAGGCCTTGTATTACGTGGCTTTCAGCCGCGAAAATGGGCTCTGTTCACAAGGTTATCCACAAGTTGTGTGGATAACCTTTTCTCTCGCCTGGAACTGGAGTGACGATGAAAGCACCCTGGAATTTCACCCGTTTCCTACCGTTGGCCGCACGCCTGATTGGGCGTGGACGCCTGCCGACCCTGTTGTTCGCGGTCGCTGCCAAAGGCTCAAGCCAGGGCAGCCGCCTGGGCAAGCTCAAGGACGACCTGAAGCTGCTCCAGGCGTTGTGCCTGGCCTACTGGCGCGGCGAGTACCGGGCCATCAGCCCCAAGGCGCTGATATCGGTGGTGGCGGGCTTGATGTATTTCCTCAGCCCGATTGATGCGATCCCGGATTTCCTGCCGATGTTCGGCATGCTCGATGACATCGCGGTTCTGGCCTGGGTCATGAAGTCCCTGGACGGTGAACTGAGTGCTTTCCGCGCCTGGCGTGAACGCCAGCGCCCGGAGAAGTTGGTGGTGGTTGAGCGCTTGCCCGCCACGCCACAGCTTCTGGAGCAGGAAAACCCGAAAAAAAACTGAAGACGCGGATTATCCCCCTGCGCTCTTTGTGGCTGTTAGGATTACACTCCTAAGGAAAGTACTTACTTCGTAAGTGTTGTGATCCTACGGGGCAGTCATGGATATACAAATCATTTCACGGGATGGCGAACCCGAATACGCGGTTCTGCCATGGGCTCAGTACCAGGCGCTGTTGACAGCCGCCGGCCTGCAGCAACCAGCCACGCCTTCTGCACAGATCCCACCCATCGCTACCGAGCAGGATCTACGCCCCCTGGAGCAATTACGCAGCCTGCGCGAAGCCAAGGGGCTGGCGATCGAGACATTGGCCCGTACTGTGGGTATCAGCCCGTCCTACCTGGGTTTGATTGAAAGTGGTGAGCGTCAGCCGGATGCCGCGATCCGTCGCAGCCTGGCCTGGGAGTTGGGGATTTCGGGTTGGAGGGATGCAGTGTGAGTGTGCGCATCAGCCGTCAGCATTGGGATGGATTGCTCAACGAACTTGATCAGGCCCGTCGCCAACGCCATCTTTTGACCTATCGCGCATTGCTTGAGCGCCTGCAGTTTCCGACGCCGGCGATGCAAACCCTGACCGCTGCACTTGAGCACTTGGCCGCCCTGGATGCCAAGGCAGAGCAACCCCTGCGCAGTTCCCTGGTGATCAGCCAGGGCGCGAGTCGCTTGCCGCGCACCGGTTTTTTTGAATGTGTCGAACGCCTTGGGCGTTTCTGCGGGCCATCCGATGGCGTCGCCGCGGCGTCGTGGCACGCCTCGGAAGTGGTCCGTGTGTTCGAGTACGAATATCCTGAATCAGCGGAGGCTTGAGTGTTCTGGAAGCTCAAAGCGTATGCCAGCTACTGGTTGGCGCGCAGGTTGTTTCATTGGTCATGGTTCGTGCGTCAGCCCCGTGGATGGCACTGGCTGGAGGGGCAGTTTGCACGCATGGCCAACCTGGGTAATGTCGAGGCCCAAAGTTTCTATGGGCACATCCTGACCTTTCGCGGCCAGGGTCTTGGCGCACGGGAGGAGGGCGTGCGCTTGCTGCGCTTGGCCGGCCAGGCTGGAGATGGCAAGGCTGCCTATCAAGTCGGCGTGCTGAGCCTGGCTGGCAGCCTGGGCAAGGCCCCAGACCCGGTCGAAGCCGCGCGCTGGTGGACTCTCGCCGCCAAGGCCGGGCATCCGCTGGCGCAGATGCGTCTGGAACAATTGTAGGAGCCGGCACGCCGGCTCCTACAGGAGTTCGCGGCTGTCGATTACGTGGATGCTGTAGCCGGCCACGTTCTTGGCGTGATGCTTGGCCTGTGAGGCCAGTTCCGCCAACTGGCTGGCATCCAAGTGTCCACAACTCAGCGGATGCAGATGCACCACGCCGATGGACAGCGACAGCAAGGCAAACTCCTGTCGCGCCCCTTGGCGATTGAGGGCGATAAAACATCCCGCCTCCAAATGCTCACTGCGGTAAAAACGCCGGCACTGGGTCTGGAAATCATCCACCAACTGGTTAAGACGCTTGCGCCAATCCTGGGCGCCCAGCACCAGTAAAAAGTCATCGCCGCCAATATGCCCGACAAAATCGCGACTGGGGTCCACCCGGTCGTTCAGGCATTGCGCCAGGCACAGCAACACTTCATCGCCACGGCCATAGCCGTAGATATCGTTGAACGGCTTGAAGCTGTCGATATCCACATAGCAAATCACCGATTCGCGCTGCTGCTGCAACAGCCGCGTCAGGCACTGCTGGATCGGCACATTGCCCGGTAGCAGGGTCAGTGGGTTGGCGTAGCGCGCCTGCTGGATTTTCAGTTCGGTAATCAGCTTGAGCACGTCGATCACCCGGCCCAATCCCAGGTAGTTGCCGTTCTGGGTGATGATGAAGTCTTCTTCGATGCGCTGCCGCGCGCGGCTGGTCAGCAGGCGGCTGACCTGTTGCAACGACTGGCTCAGCTCCACGGCCAGGAAGTCGTCGCTCATCAAGCGGCTGATGGGCTTGCGCGCAAACAGATCAGTGGCAAATGGCTTGAGCAGGGCGTCGGACAACGAATGCCGATGCACGATGCCGATGGGCTGGCCGCGCCCATCGAGGACCGCCAGGGAGTTGAGGTTGGCCTGGCTGCGGAACGCTTCCAGCACTTTTGCTGTGGCAATGTCCTGGGCCACGGCCGGTTGTTCGTTGAGCAGGGCGCTGAGGTCACTGGCGTCCTCGTTGAGCGAGACGCTGGTGCTGTCGGGCCTGGCCAGCATCAACCGGGCTTCGGTCGGCGGGTGCTCCTGGGGACGGCACAGCAGGTAGCCCTGGATCAGATCCACGCCCATCTCTGTGAGCACCGCCAATTCTTCTGGCAATTCGATGCCTTCAGCAATTACCTGCGCACGGGAAGCCCTGGCGATCTGCAGGATGGAGCCGACAAACTCGCGCTTGAGCGCATCCTGGTGAATGCCGTCGATAAAATGCCGGTCGATCTTCACGTAGTCCGGGCGCAACTCGGACCACAAACGCAAGCTGGAGTAACCGGCGCCCAAGTCATCCAGGGCAATTGAAAAGCCCATGTCGCGATAGTGGTGCAGGGCGGTCTGCAGTAGCTGGAAATCGTCGGTCGGCGCTTGCTCCGTGAGTTCGATCACGATCTGGCTGGGTGCGATCCCGTACTCGCGCAGCATCTGCAAGGTGCGCCCCGGTTGATGGGTGGTTTCCAGCAGCGACTCGGGTGAGACGTTGAGAAACAGCTTGCCCGGCAGCTTCTGCTCGCTGAAGCGCTTGCAGGCGCTTTGCCTGCAGGCCATCTCCAGCTCATTCAGGCGTCCGGCCTGGCGCGCCACGCTAAACAGCGCGAGGGGCGAGTGCAGCGGGCTGTTGGAGGGGCCGCGGCTCAGGGCTTCGTAGCCGAGGATGCGGCGTTCGCAGAGACTGATGATGGGTTGGAACAGACTGTGCAAACTGCCCTGAGCCAGGATGGAGCCCAGGGCATTCAGCTGTTCGGTCATGGTCATGATGATCTCGGTCGAAAAAAAAGGACCGGGTGCCTGGGGCGCCCGGTCCTTCATTTCACGACAGAATGATGTCTGTTTGATGACGCTCAGTGGAGCGGCAACATTAAATTGCCATCATTTACTGCTTGGCCACCGTCTTACTGATTTTCAGGTAGTCCAGCAGAATCCGCCCGGTTTCGCTCAGGTAGGCATCATCTTCCGGCTTGGTCTTTTCAGGTTCGGTCGGCAGCGCGTCTTCGTCTTCTTTCTTCAGCTCCTTGAGCGGGGCTTCACCCTTGGCCTTGCGGCGGATGTTTTCCAGGGCAAGTTGCTGGTTCTCGATATCGGTGTGCTGCGCGCGGCGGTCCACTTCATTGAGGCTGACGGTCTTCTCGGCCATCAGCTTCTTGGCCAGGGCCAGCTTGTCGCGGATAAACACGAACTCGGCATCCTTGGCGGAGCGCAGGTCATGTTCGGCCTTGAGCTGGGCCAGGTATGGCTTGAACGGGTCCGATGCGGGCTTGATGGCTGGGCGGATGGTGTCCCATGGCATGGCTTCGGGCAGGGCGCTTTCGCCGATTTCCTTGGTGTCGATGAGCGACGGGAAATCGATGTCCGGCAGTACGCCCTGGTGCTGGGTGCTCTGCCCGGAAACCCGGTAGAACTTGGCCAGGGTCAGCTTCAGCTCGCCATGGTTGAGCGGCTGGATGGTCTGCACCGTACCTTTGCCGAAGGTCTGGCCACCGATGATCATTGCGCGGTGGTAGTCCTGCATTGCACCGGCGAAAATCTCCGAGGCCGAAGCCGAGAGACGGTTGACCAGCAGCGCCATCGGGCCTTTGTAGAAGGCGCCGGGGTTTTCGTCTTCCAGCACATCCACGCGGCCGTCAGCGTTGCGCACCAACACGGTAGGGCCCTTGTCGATAAACAGGCTGGTCAGCTCGGTGGCTTCCTGCAACGAGCCGCCACCGTTGTTGCGCAGGTCGATGACCACACCGTCGACCTTCTCTTTGGTCAGCTCGGTGAGGATTTTCTTCACGTCGCGGGTGGTGCTCTTGTAGTCCGGATCACCGGCACGGAAGGCCTTGAAGTCCAGGTAGAACGCCGGAATCTCAATCACGCCCAGCTTGTAGTCCTTGCCATCCTGCTTGAGGTTGAGGACTTTCTTCTGCACGGCCTGGTCTTCGAGCTTCACCGCTTCGCGGGTGATCGACACCACTTTGCTGGTCTGGTCATTCGGCGCATTGGTGTGCGGAATCACTTCCAGGCGCACCACGCTGCCTTTGGGCCCACGGATCAGCTTGACCACTTCGTCCAGGCGCCAGCCGACCACGTCGACCATCTCTTTGTCGGCCTGGGCCACGCCAATGATCTTGTCGGCCGGGGCGACCTGCTTGGTCTTGTCCGCAGGGCCGGCGGGCACCAGGCGCACGATCTTGACCTGATCGTTGTCGCTTTGCAGCACGGCACCGATGCCTTCGAGGGACAGACTCATGTTGATATCAAAATTTTCCGCGTTATCTGGCGACAGATAATTGGTGTGCGGATCGTAGGACATCGCGAAGGTGTTGATATAGGCCTGGAAGATATCTTCGGCGCGGGTCTGCTCAAGGCGGCTCAATTGGTTCTTGTAGCGCTTGGTCAGCAGTTCCTGGATCGCCTTGGGCTCTTTGCCGGCGATCTTCAGGCGCAGGACTTCGTCCTTGACGCGTTTGCGCCACAGGTCATCCAGGGCGGCGGTGCTGGTCAGCCACGGGGCCTCCTTGCGATCCACCAGCAGGGTTTCCTTCTGGGTGAAGTCGAGCTTGTCGACGCCTTTGTTCAGCTCACCCAGGGCGAAGTCCAGACGCGCTTTGACACGGTCCAGGTAACGCTTGTAGATGGTGAAGCCAGGCTGCAGGTCGCCGCTCTTGAGGAAGTCGTCGAACTGGGTCTTCCACTTGTCGAACTCGGCAACATCACTGGCCAGGAAATAGCTGCGCGAGGGATCAAGCAGCTTGAGGTAGCTGTCATAGATGATCACCGAGCGCGCGTCGTCCAACGGCGGCTTGCTGTAATGGTGGCGCTTGAGCAACTCGACGACGTTAAGGCTGGCAATCACCTCATCGCGATCAGGCTGAAGTTTGTCCCAGCTGTTGGCTGCGAACGTATTGGTCGACAGCGGCAACAGGCCGAGACCAATGAAAAGAGCGAGGGCGGTGCTGGGGAACAAATGCTTCATGCTGATTCGACGCGGGGGCAATTGATAACGCATATTAGGCCGTCTTTGAAGTCGCCGGTTCCATTTGGGCCGGTCGCATAATGCAAAAAGCCCGGCGCTACAGCAACGGGCTCAGTCCAGACTCACTATGGAGGCACTGTGAAAGCATTGCAAGGCGTTGAAGGTCATGTGGAGTGGGTTGAGACCCCGAGTCCTACGTGCGATGTAGGGCAAGTTCGCATTCGGGTGGCAGCAGCCGGCTTGAATCGGGCGGATTTATTACAGCGTGCGGGGCTCTATCCGCCACCCCCAGGTGCCAGCGAGGTGCTGGGCCTGGAGTGCTCCGGGGTTATCAGTGAGGTCGGCGCCGGGTCTTCCTGGCAAGTGGGGGATCGGGTCTGTGCGCTGCTGGCCGGCGGTGGCATGGCGCAGGAAGTGGTGGTAGACGCGCGCCACGTACTGCCGGTGCCCGAGGGCCTGTCCCTGGCTGAAGCGGCCGCTTTGCCTGAGGTGTACAGCACTGCCTGGCTGAATCTGTTCCAACTGGCGGCCCTCAAGCCGGGTGAAAAGGTGCTGTTGCACGCGGGCGCCAGTGGCGTCGGTTCGGCGGCGATCCAGCTTTGCAAGGCCTTTGGCAGCCCGTGCTGGGTCAGCGTCGGCTCTGCGGATCGCCTGGCCTACTGCGAAGACCTCGGTGCCCAGGGCGGTGTGGTACGTACTGACGGCATCGAGAGCCTGGGGGATTTTGGCCCGTTCGACGTGATTCTCGACCCGGTGGGCGGCAATTATGCAGCCATCAACCTCAAGCTCCTGGCCCGCGACGGTCGTTGGGTATTGATCGGCTTGATGGGCGGGCGCGAGGCCCAGTTGGACCTGGCGCAGGTGCTGGCCAAGCGCGTGCAGTTGCTGGGCTCGACCCTGCGCAGCCGCGATGATCAGTTCAAGGCTGATCTGCTGAGCGACCTGGGCCAGCAGGTGTGGCCATTGTTTGGTGAAGGGCGCTTGAGCCCGCAGTTGGCCAAGACCTTTGCGATCACGGATGCCGAGGCGGCGTTTGCGCAGCTGGCGACCAACCAGATTTCCGGGAAGTTGGTGCTGGTGATCGACGAAAGCCTGGCTTAAATGCCAATCCCGAATTGAAACCGGGTCAAAAGTGTGGGAGCGGGCTTGTCGGATCGCCGCACCGTCGCGAAAGCGGTCGTCAGTTAACAACTATGTCGACTGATACACCGCTTTCGCGACGGTGCGGCGATCCGACAAGCCCGCTCCCACATTTTGATTGGGTTTCAAGTCAGGAAACGCGCTGTCAGGTCCACTGGTGAATCGGCCAGCCCGCCTGTTCGGCGTGGGCCCGTAGCACAGGATCGGGGTTCACCACCTGTGGGTAATCGACCTTGCTCAACAGCGGCAAGTCATTGCGCGAATCCGAATAGAAATACGCTCCTTCCAGGCTTTCACCTTCCTGCTCCAGCCATTGCATCAAGCGGGTGATCTTGCCTTCCCGGTAGGTCAGTACACCGACGGTCTTGCCGCTGTACACCCCATGGGCCACGTCCAGTTCAATCCCCAGCACCTCATCGATGCCAATACGCGCCGCTATCGGCGTGACCAAGTGCGTGCCCGAGGCCGAGATCACCAGGATCCGGTCACCGTTCTGGCGGTGGCGGGCGATGGTCTTGGTGGCGTCGCTGTAGATCAGCGGCTCGATAATATCTTCCACCCATGGCTCTACCAGATGTGCGACTTCTTCCGGGGTGCGCCCGATCATCGGTTCCAGGCTGAAGTCCATGAACTCTTCCATGGCCAACTCGCCGCGGCTGTAGGCAGACATCAGTTCATGGTTCTTGCGCATGAACGATTCACGGTCCACCCAGCCCAGGCGGCCCATCTGTTCGCTCCACAAGGTGGCGCAATCGCCGTGGATCAGGGTGTCGTCCAGATCAAAAATTACCAAAGCCATCAGTCATGCTTCCTCAATAAACGCTGCATCCTCAGGCTACCTCACACAGCGCAGCGGGATCGATAGAAAGTGCCAGGCGCTGGCCATCCGCATGCAGATCCTGGGCCGAGCGATTGAGTACGTCCACCACCAATTCCACGCCCCGGGCCTCGACACGATAGCGAATCACATTGCCCAGCAGGCTATGGCTGCGCACCAGGGCATCCAGTTCGCCGCTGCGGTTGAGCTCGATGGATTCAGGGCGGATGGCGATGCGCCCGTTGACCGGGCGCTGCAACAGCTTGCTGGCCTGCTCGGCATCCAACAGGTTGTAGTTGCCGATAAAACCGGCGGCAAAGGCATCCACCGGAGCGGTGTAGAGGGTCTCGGCGTCGCCGCTCTGCACGATCTTGCCCTGGTTCATCAGGAAGATGCGGTCGGACATGACCAGGGCTTCTTCCTGGTCGTGGGTCACGAAGATGGTGGTCAGCCCCAGCTCGCGCTGGATCTGGCGGATCTGTTCGCGCAGGTGTTTGCGAATCCGTGCGTCCAGGGCCGACAGCGGCTCGTCAAGCAGCAGCAGGCGCGGCCGCGTGACCAGGGAGCGGGCGAGGGCGACGCGCTGGCACTGGCCGCCGGACATCTGGTGCGGGTAGCGCCCGGCCAGGTCCTTGAGCTCGACCAGTTGCAACACTTCCTGAACCCGTTTGTGGCTGTCATCGGCGTTGACTTTCTGCATGCGCAGGCCGAAGGCGACGTTCTGTTCCACGGTCATATTGGGGAACAGCGCGTAGCTCTGGAACACCATGCCGATATGGCGCTTCTGCGGGCTCAACGGAACAATGTCCTGGCCGTCCAACAGGATCTGCCCGCTGTCCACCGGCGTCAGGCCGGCGATGCAGCGCAGCAGCGTGGACTTGCCGCAACCGGACGGGCCGAGGAGGGTGACGAATTCGCCCTTGGCGATCTCGCAGTTGATGTCACTGAACACCGGGGTGGCGGCGTAGCTTTTTTGCAGGTGCTGGACGCTGACGAAGCTCATTGGCTTTTGTCCTTGTTCAAGAGGTTGGCGGCCCAAGTGAGCAGCAGCACGAAAAGGAAATAGGAAATGACCACGGCGCTGGTGAAATGGCCGCTGCTGTTGCGCATGTTGTTGAGGTACACCTGCAAGGTCTCGTAGCGCGTGCCGACGAGGATATTGGCGAACACAAACTCGCCGAACAGGAACGAGAACGACAGCAGCAACGCCACCATCAAACCCTTGCGCAGGTTGGGCAGCACCACCAGGATCGCGGCCTGCCAGGTGCTGGCGCCGAGCAGTTGGGCGGCGTCCATCAGGTCACGCAGGTTGATCGCTTGCAGGTTGTTGGTGATCGCGCGGTACATGAACGGCAGCGCCACGGTGAAGTAGCAGCCGATCAGGATCCACGGCGTACCGACCATGGCCAGCGGCCCCGAGCCATACAGCTGCAACAGCCCCACCGACGACACCACTGGCGGCACGGCGAAGGGCAGCAGGATCAGGATGTTCATCAGCGCATCGAGCCGGGGGAAGTGGTAATGCACCACGAACAGCAGCGGCAGGATCAGCACCACCGACAGGATCAGCGCACCCACGCATACCAGCAGCGACTGGCCAAAGGCATGTAAAAAGCGCGGGTCGCTCCACAGCTGCACATACCACTTGAAGGTAAAGCCGGCGGGCAGGATGGTGGCCGACCAACTACTGGCGAGGGAGTACACCAGGGTACCAATCAGCGGCAGCACCAGGATCGCAAACAGCAGGTACACCACCACGCGATGATAGAGGGCAGCGGGGCTGGCTTCAGCGCGAGACATGGTAGCTCCTCTTGAGCAGCAGTTGATGAACCACGGTGACCACGGTCATCAGCGCCACCAGGATCACGGCCAGGGCGCTGGCCATGTTCGGGTCCAGGGAAATGTCACCGGAAACCATCGCCGCGATACGGATCGGCAGCACGTTGAAGTTACCGGTGGTCAACGCGTACACCGTGGCGTAGGCGCCCAGGGCATTGGCCACCAGGATCACGAAAGTACCCAGCAGCGCCGGCGTCAGCACCGGCAGGCCGATATGCCGCCAGTACTGCCAGCCATTGGCTCCCAGGAGCGCTGCGGACTCACGCCAGTCTTCACGCAGGGCGTCGAAGGCCGGGTAGAGCAGTAGCACGCCTAAAGGGATCTGGAAGTAGGTGTACAGGATGATCAGGCCGGTCTTGGAGTACAGGTTGAAGTCCTGAATGATCCCGGCCTGCTTGAGCATGATGGTGATGCTGCCGTTGAACCCCAGCAGGATGATGAAGGCAAAGGCCAGGGGCACGCCGGAGAAGTTGCTGGTCATGTTGGCGAAGGCGGTGACGAAGTTGCGCAGCGGCGAATCCACCTTGCGCAACGAGTAGCTGCCCAGCAACGCGATGATGATGCCGAAGATGCTGGAGTAGAAACTGATCTCCAGGCTGTGCTTGATCGCCTGTAGGTAGAACTTGGAGTTGAAGATCTTGTTGAAGTTGGCCAGGCCCCAGCCGAACTCTTCCGATTGCAGGCTGTTGACCATCACCCAGAACAGCGGTGCGATCTGGAATACGATAAAAAACAGGGCGAAGGGTACCAGGCACAAGGCGGCCAGCCATTTGCCACGGATCACTGAACTCACTTCAACAGCTCCTGGCAGACAGGTTTTTCGTGGGCAACGCCAAGCAGGGCGCAGACGGTGCCGCAGATATCGGTTTGCTTGGGCTGGGCCTTGGGGTCGAGACTGAAGGCATCACCGAAGACAAACAGCGGGACTTCACGCTCCTCTGGCAACAGGCCGTTGTGGGAGCGGTCGTTGTTCATGCCGTGGTCGGCCGTTACCAGCACCTGGTAGCCGGCATCGAGCCAGCCTTGCAGGTAGTCGGCCAGGATAATGTCGGCCGTGCGGGCGCTGTTGCGGTATTGCGCGGTGTCGAGGCCGTGCTTGTGGCCGGCGTCGTCGATATTCATCGGGTGCACCAGCAAAAAGTTCGGCGCGTGCTTGAGGCGCAGGCTTTCGGCGTCGGCAAACAAGTGGGCGTCCGGGTAATGATCGCTCCAGTAGAAGTGCCCGTGCTGGATCGCCAGGGCTTGGTCGTCGGTGTGCCGGTCCCGGGCTGCGATGAACGGCGAGCGGTTGTAGAGCTCGCTGACCCAGTGGTAAGCCGCCGCTGCGGTAGTCAGGCCGGCGGCTCTGGCGTAGTGGAAAGTACTGCGCTGGTTGGACAGGCGCGAGACGTGGTTGTGCACGATGCCGCTGTCGATCGGCGGTACGCCGGTGAGGATGCATTCGTAGAGCGGGCGGGACAGGGCGGGCAATTCGCATTCCAGCTTGTACAGCGCCGCACGCCCGGCACCGACGTAGGCCTGCAGATGCCCCATGGCATGCCGGGCGACCTCGTAATTGAGGCCGTCGAGCACCACAAGGATGACGTTGTGCTTCATAGGGGCAGGGGCTCCGCGACAAATTGGGCTTGATTGCGTGGTTCTTCTGGAACCGGATCAATTGTGGGAGCTGGCTTGCCTGCGATAACGGTGCATCAGCCGATACAAGTGCTGAATGTCATACCGCTATCGCCGGCAAGCCAGCTCCCACCCAGGGCTTACTGCATATTGATGATGACTTCTTCCTGCCACTTCTGCGGCAAGCTCTTGGAGGTGGCCTCCCAGGCGGCCGGGTCCTTGATGGGCGTCACGTTTTTGTATTGTTCGTTAGGCAGCAGCTTGGCCTGCACTTCGGCGGGCAGGGTCAGGTGTTCGGCACGGATCGGCCGCGCATTGCCCTTGGCCAGGTTGATCTGCCCGGCATCACTGAAGATGTATTCGCGGGTCAGCTTGGCCGCATTCGGATGCTTGGCGTATTTGTTGATGATGGTGGTGTAGCCGGAAATCACCGAGCCATCCGATGGGATCAGCACCACGTAGTCATCCGGGTTGGCCATCTTCGCCTTGTAGCTCAGGCCGTTGAAGTCCCAGACCACGCCCACTTCCACTTCGCCTTTTTCCATGGTGGCGATGGTCGGGTTGGCCAGGGAAATACGCCCCTGCTTGGCAATGTCGGCGAACATCAGCAGCGCCGGCTGGATGTTCTTCTCGTCGCCACCGTTGGCCAGGGCGGCTGCCAATACACCGTTGGCAGCTTGGGCGGCGGTGCTCACGTCACCAATCGAGACCTTGTATTTTCCGGTCTTGAGGTCTGCCCACTTGGTCGGGACTTCGGAGCCGTGCAGCAGTTTTTTGTTGACGATGAACGCGATGGTGCCGGTGTAGGCCAGTGCCCAGTGACCGTCTTTATCTTTGGCCCAATCGGGGATCTGTTCCCAGGTGCTGGGCTTGTAGGGTTGCGTGACGCCCTTGGTGGCCGCAATCGGCCCAAAGGCTGCACCGACGTCGCCGATATCGGCGCTGGCATTGTCTTTTTCCGCATCGAACTTGGCGATTTCCTGGGCCGAGCTCATGTCGGTGTCGATGTGCTTGAGGCCGTACTTGGCCGCCAGGTCTTCCCAGGTGCCTCTCCAGTTGGCCCAGTCATCGGGCATGCCGACGCTGTTCACAGCGCCTTCTGCCTTGGCGGCAGCTTCCAGGGTTTTCAAATCGGTGTCAGCGGCCATGGCGGCGGTGCACATGGCAATGGTCGAGCCTAACAGTGATGCCAGGAAAAGCTGTTTCATCCGAAGCTCCTTTGGGCGTTTTCAACGCTGCGATTTTTTGATGGCGCGGTTGGTTTGGTCTAGGTCAGCAATACACGAGCCAATTTAGGCGCGCTGGATGACAGTTTCATGTCGATGTCGTTTTTAAAGCGCCTGGGCAGGCGCCTGCCGGGTAAGCGTAGACCACGGCCATGACCCCGTAATACCTGGACTTGGCCGATGTATTGCAGGGCATGTGAGACGGCGGCGCACGGCGCTGTCATCTGTCGGTCATGTGTGATGCCTAGGCTTGCACGCACTAGCCGTCGCCCACTCCAGGGGCATTTGGCGCACCCAAACAGTGCTGGCCTAGTCCAGATAGGTAACGTTGATGCGTGATGAGGCAACCAAAGCGGTGACAGCCATAGGCCTGGCGCTGCGAGAGCAGATCAGCCACGGTTTATTGAGCCCGGCGAGCAAATTGCCGGCCGAGCGCAAACTCAGTGAGTTGTTTGGTACCACCCGCATAACCGTGCGCGAGGCGTTGCTGCAACTGGAAGCCCAGGGCCAGATCTACCGCGAGGAGAGGCGTGGCTGGTTCGTTTCGCCACCCCGGCTGGCCTACAACCTGATGCAGCGCAGCCACTTCCACGCCATGGTCGGCGCCCAGGGGCGGGTGCCTTGCACTGAAGTCATATCGGCTCGCCTGCAACCGGCCTCGGCCGCTGTTTGTGCGTGGCTGCAACTGCCGGCGCTATCGAGCGTGATCCAGATCTGCCGCCGGCGACGTATTGATGGGCGGTTGGTGCTGTATGTCGAGCACTACCTCAACCCTCAGTATTTCCCTGGGATCCTTGCGTGTGACCTGAACGAGTCGATGACCGAGTTGTACGCCCGCCAGTACGACTTGCATTACGGGCGCGTGCGCTTTGAAATTGTGCCGACTTCATTGCAGGTGGAAGCGGCAGCCGCCCTGAAGGTCTCGGCAGGCAGCCCCGGGCTGCGGATCGCCCGGGTCAATTACGATCAGCACCAGCGCCTGATCGATTGCGACCTGGAGTTCTGGCGCCATGATGCGATTCACGTCGGGGTCGATGTGACCTGAGCGTCCTGCGGCCCACTCGCCGCCGTTACCACCTGCACACTCAAGCGCGGCATTGCCAGGTCCATGCCGGCCTCATCCAGGTGGCGCTTGAGCGACAGGTTGAACGCCCGCGACACTTCCCACTGCTTGATCGGCGCGGTCTTGAAGCGCGCGCGCAGGATGGCGTTGCCCGACTCGAAGCTCTCCACCCCCTGGAACTCCAGGGGCGACCAGATGTTGCGACGCTGCAGCGGATCGGCGCGCATCTTCTGGCCGACGTCGCGCATCAGTTTGATCGCGGTGTCGATGTCCATGCTGGCAGGCACCGCTACGCGGAAAATCGCATAGCCGAATTCCCGCGAGTAGTTCTTGATGCTCTTGATCTCGCTGAACGGGATGGTATGCACGATGCCATCGATATCGCGCAGGCGTACGGTGCGGATGGTCAGGCCTTCGACGGTGCCGAGGTGGCCGCCGACGTCCACATAGTCATCGATGGCCAGGGAGTCTTCGATGATGATGAACAGGCCGGTGATCAAGTCCGCTACCAGCGACTGCGCGCCAAAACCGATGGCCAGGCCGATCACACCGGCACCGGCCAGCAGTGGCGTGACGTTCATGCCCATGTTCGCCAGGGCGACGATGGCGGCGATGATAAAGATCGTCACGAACAACACGTTGCGGATCAACGGCATCATGGTCTGCGCCCGCGCATTCGCCAGGCCTTTGCGCGAGCGGGTGAGGGCGTGGTGGATCGCGGTGTCGCTGAGGATCCAGATCAGCCAGGCGAACAGCAGGGTACCCGCGAGGCCGAACAATTTGACGCTGATTTCATGCCCGTCGCCCTCGGTAAAGCGGATCAGCGACCAGCCCCAGACCCGCAGGCCGAGCTCGATGAACACCAGCCACACCGCCAGGTGGGCCAGGGTGTAGACGAAACTTTTCAGCCGTTCGGAATACAGCGCATGGCGCTTATGCCCACGTTGAGGCTTGAGGGCATGGCGGCGCACCAGGCCGTTGATCACCATGCACAGCACCAGCAACACCGTGCAGAGCAATGACTGGCGCAAGGCGGTGCTGGTGTCGCCTGCGGACACGAAGGTGGCAAACAGCGAAATGCCCACCAGCAGCAGCGCCGGCAGGTACCAGAAGGTGCCGATGATCTCGATGGTGTCGCTCAAGGCGCGACGGGTCAGGCGCCGGGACAGTGGCTGGTTGCGGATCAGGTGCGCGATGGGGCGGCGGAAACGCAGGATAAACACACCGGTAGAGAGTGCGGCCAGCACATTGGCGACGGTCGCCGCGCTGTGTGCCAGGTGGGTGCCCAGGGCTTCGGTCAGGCGCGGGTCGCTCAGCGCCTCGCCAAAGGCAGCGAAGCTGCCGATCAGCCACAGTGGGCGAAACGCCTGGTGGCGCAGGATATAAAGGGCCCGGTGGCGGTGCGGGCCGTCGAGCACGGAAAAGGCAATGACGCAGATCGCCGAGAAACAGGTGCCGACCACCAGCGCGTACGCCAGGACCATTGCCAGGGACTTGCCCAGGGACGAGGGCAGGGCGTAGCTCAAGTAGACGGTGATCACCAGGGCAATCAGCCAGGGGCCGAGTTTGCGCAGGGCAAAACGCAGCATGTCCCAGGTCTTGGGGTGTTGGGGCAGTTCTTCACTGAGGCCAAAACGCAGGCGCACGCGATGGCTGAGCCAGATCAGCGCGGCCGCCAGCAGGCTCCAGAGCATCAGCACCATGGCAAAGCCAAAGATGATCGGCAGCCATTCGCTGGCTGGCAGCATCAGGGCGGCAAACTCGGCCTTGGCCTGGTCGAACTCGACGGACCAGCGATTGAGCGGGCTGTCGCTGCCGGACAGTTGTTGCTCCAGGCTCGCCAGGGTGCCGCCGATCAAGCCCAGCACCCCTTGCTCGGCTGCCGGTTGAGCTTTTTTCGTGGCTTCGCGCAGCTTCTTCAGGTCGGCCAGCAGCTTGGTGCGCTGCTGGTCGTTTTCCAGGGTCTTGATCACCTCGTCCAAAGACTGGCCCAGCGGCACGTCGGCTTGTGGTTGGGCTTTGGTGCTGCTGCCCAGGATGCCTGGCAGGCCGACCGCCTGGGCAGGGGCGATAGGCAACAGGATCAGCAGGCAGAGGAGCAGGCAGTAGGGCAGGGCAAACAGACGGGCAAGCACGAGGCGGTCAACCTTGGAAACGACAGATCGACCGAGTGTACGAGGGCGCTATGCCCATTGCGAGTGCATTTGTTATTCGGCCAGTTTTGCGAGGATTCGGTAAACGATGGTGCCGAGGATCAGCAGCATGCCGACCCACATGCCAAACACACCGAGGTTTTTGTCGCGGAAGTTGAAGCCAACGGCCAGCAGGATCATGCCCGTGAGGATGGGGATGAGCATGGCGTGGAAGGCGGACATCGGGATCATGGTGGGGACGGCCTTGTCGTAGAAAGATGATTACCAGTCTAGGCTGGATTGGCGCAAGTGGGGTTGATGTGTGTCAGATAGGGCGAAGGCTATGTGGCCAGGCGCTGTCGTGGCGAGGGGGCTTGTCCCCCGCTGGGCTGCGCAGCAGCCCCAAAACCTGCCACATCTATCTGTCTGAAAAACCTCAGCGGTCTTGATTGACTTGGGGCTGCTGCGCAGCCCAGCGGGGGACAAGCCCCCTCGCCACAGCCGATCTCAGGGCAGGTCGCGGCTTGCGTAGAACGCACTCAACACCTTCACCAGGTGCGCCAGGTCGTGGCTGCCGCACAGCTCGCGGATCGAGTGCATGGCGAATGTCGGCAGGCCGATGTCCACGGTGCGCACACCCAGGTGGCTGGCGGTGATCGGGCCGATGGTCGAGCCGCAACCCATGTCGCTGCGCACCACGAAACTCTGCACCGGTACCTCTTCGGCCATGCACAGGTGGCGGAAGAACCCGGCGGTTTCGCTGTTGGTGGCGTAGCGCTGGTTGCTGTTGACCTTGATCACCGGGCCGGCATTGAGTTTCGGGCCGTGGTTGGCGTCGTGCTTGTCGGCGTAGTTGGGGTGGATGCCGTGGGCATTGTCGGCAGACACCAACAACGATTTCTGAATCGCACGTACGAACTCATCACCCTCAGGCAGCAGGCGCCGCAGGGTCTGTTCCAGCATCGGGCCGTCTGCACCGCAGGCTGAGCAGGAACCGACTTCTTCGTGGTCGGTACACACCAGCACGCAGGTTTCGTCGGTCTCGCTGGTGAGCAGCGCTTGCAGGCCGGCGTAGCACGACAGCAGGTTGTCCAGGCGGGCGCCGGCGATAAAGTCGCCATGCAGGCCGATCACCGCCGCGCCTTGGGTATCGTAGAAACTCAGCTCGTAGTCGAGCACCACATCAGCGTTCAACCCATGTTCGCGGGCCAGTTGGTCGGTGAGCACGGCACGGAAGTCCACGCGCTCATCACCGGCAAACTGCGCGAGGATTGGCGGCAGCTCGGTCTGGGCATTGATCGCCCAGCCCTGGTTGGCTTCACGGTTCAGGTGGATGGCCAGGTTGGGAATGATGGCGATCGGCAGCTTGAAGTCGATCAACTGGCTTTCGACCTTGCCGTCACGGCGGAACGTCACGCGGCCGGCCAGGGACAGGTCACGGTCGAACCACGGCGCCAGCAGCGCGCCGCCGTAGACTTCCACGCCCAGTTGCCAAAAGCCCTGGCGTTGCAGCTCAGGTTGCGGCTTGACCCGCAGGCATGGGCTGTCGGTATGGGCGCCGACCAGGCGGATGCCGTCGTGCAGGGGCGACTGGCGGCCCATCTTGAACGCGATGATCGAGGAGTCGTTGCGGGTCACGTAGTAGCGACCGTTGGCCTCGGTAGTCCAGGTCTCGCGCTCGTCGAGGCGCTGGAAACCGGCAGCTTCCAGGCGTTGGGCCAGGGCCGCAGTGGCATGAAAGGGGGTGGGAGAGGCCTTGAGGAAGTCGATCAGGCCTTGATTCAACGCTTCGCGCATAAGTAGCTCCAGACAGCAATGGCGCGAGTTTACCGTCCGGTGTGGCAAGTGCACAGAACAAATGTGGGAGCGGGCTTGCTCGCGAATGCGGTGGATCAGTTAGTTTATTCAGCGACTGACACAACGTATTCGCGAGCAAGCCCGCTCCCACATTTTTGATTGGGTTACCGATTTCAGAACGGTGCAGGGCACTCGAAGCGCAGGCGCTCGCCGCTTTGCGGGTGAGTAAAACTCAGCATGCTGGCGTGCAGGCACAGGCGCGGCCAGGCGGCCAGGGCCTGTTCGTGGGCATACAAGCCATCGCCCAGTAGCGGGTGGCCGATGGACAGCATGTGGACCCGCAACTGGTGTGAACGCCCGGTAATCGGCGTCAACTCAACCCGGCACCAATCCCCGCAACGCTCCAGGACTTTCCAGAAGGTCAGGGCGTGCTTGCCGAACTCATGGTCCACCACATGGCGCGGCTTGGTCGGTGGGTCGTAGCGCAGGGGCAGGTCGATGCTGCCGCTGTCCAGATCCGGCTGGCCCCAGCACAAAGCGGTGTAGGCTTTTTCGGTTTCACGGTCGTGAAACTGGCGGGACAGTTCGCGGTGGGTGTCGGCATCCCGGGCCAGCAGGATGATCCCCGAGGTTTCCCAGTCCAGGCGATGGACGATGCGGGCCTCGGGATAACCGTTTTCTTGCAGGCGGGTGATCAGGCAGTCCTTGTTGTCGTCGGCGCGACCAGGCACCGAGAGCAGCAGGGTCGGCTTGTTCACCACCAGGACAGCGTCATCCTGGTGAAGGATATGAATATTGGACAGCGGCATTAAACAGTCTCGTAACAAACGCCAACGGCGACTGCGCCAACCACCCCTGTAGGGGCGGGTAGCGCAGCCGCCGTGGCGACCGCCTGTTCGATCAACGATCAGGCAGGGTGATATTGAGTTCCAGAATCGAGCAGCTGCCGTCGTTTTCCAGGGCGACATGCACGTCATCGTTGCCGATATTGACGTACTTGCGGATCACCTCAACCAGCTCCTTCTGCAGGGCTGGCAGGTAGTCCGGGGTGCTGCGTTGGCCGCGTTCGTGCGCCACGATGATCTGTAGACGCTCTTTCGCTACCGACGCGGTGCTTGGCTTTTTGTTGGCGCGAAAGAAGTCGAGAAATTTCATTATTTAGTTGCCTCCAAAGATACGCTCGAAGAATCCCTTCTTCTTTACATCGAGGAAGCGATGTTCCACGGTCTTGCCCAGCAGGCGATCGACAGCATCGCTGTACGCCTGGCCGGCGTCGCTCTGGTCGTCGAGAATCACCGGTACGCCCTGGTTGGAAGCCTTGAGCACGGCCTGGGATTCGGGGATCACGCCCAGCAGGGTCACAGCGAGGATTTCCTTGACGTCTTCAACGCCGAGCATTTCGCCATTGCTGACACGCTCAGGGTTGTAGCGGGTGAGCAGCAGGTGCTCCTTGATCGGGTCCTGGTTGTCTTCGGCGCGCTTGGACTTGCTGGCCAGCAGGCCGAGCATGCGGTCCGAGTCACGTACCGAGGACACTTCCGGGTTGGTCACGACGATGGCTTCATCGGCGAAGTACATCGCCAGGTGAGCGCCGGTCTCGATACCCGCCGGGGAATCGCAGACCACGTATTCGAAGGTTTCTTTCAGCTCGGCCAGAACTTTGCCTACGCCTTCTTTGGTCAGCGCGTCTTTGTCACGGGTCTGGCTGGCGGCCAGTACATACAGGTTCTCAAGGCGCTTGTCCTTGATCAGGGCCTGTTGCAGGTTGGCTTCGCCGTTGACCACGTTGACGAAGTCGTACACCACGCGGCGTTCGCAGCCCATGATCAGGTCGAGGTTACGCAAACCGACGTCGAAGTCGACGATGACTGTCTTGTGGCCGCGCAGAGCGAGGCCGGTACCGATAGCGGCGCTGGTGGTGGTCTTACCCACACCACCCTTGCCGGATGTAACCACGAGAATCTTGGCCAAGGTGTTTCACCCCTAAGGAAAAAGGACCTCTCAGTCCCTGAAAAACATCTCTTGAAACTCGCTGCAGGCGGACAGCCTTCGTAGGAAAAAGATGTGCCTCCCGTAGGGAGAACGCCAACTTTCAATTATTCCTACACAAGTCTTGCCGGTTTCGCTGTGCTATCAGAGTCCAGAGATGCTTGGAAAATGCGGCAGTATCCGTTAAAGACGGATGATGTTCAACACATCGCCCGACAGGCTGACTTGTACCCCGGCCCCCCACAGCGGATCACGGCGCAAATCTTCCGAAACCTTGTACTGGCCGGCGATGGACACCAGCTCAGCGCTCAATTGCTGGCAGAAAATCCGGGCCTTGGTATCGCCCTTGACTCCAGCCAGTGCCCGGCCACGCATTGGGCCGTATACATGGATGTTGCCATCGGCGAGAAGTTCCGCGCCGGGACTGACCGGAGCGACCACCACCAGGTCGCCGCCCTGGGCGTAAATCTGCTGCCCGCCGCGTACGGGAGAGGTGATGATCCTTGTAGGCTTGATCGTCGGCTCTGGTGGTTTTTCCGGTTTTTTCTTCACTTCACCTTCCACCGGGTCGAGCACACGCTCGCGGGCGCCGGACGGTGGCAATACTGGCAGTTCAATGGCGATGGCGGCCGCGATGTCTTCGATACGGCTGGCGCGAATGGCCAGGGTGCGCAGGCCATGCTGGCGGCAAACACGCATCAACCCGGGCAGGTCGACCGCGCCCTGGCCAGCCGGCAATTTATCCAGGGCCAGCACCAGCGGCGCGTTGTTGAAGAAATTCGGGGCCAGGGCGACCTTGGCGGCGAGCTGGCGGTCCAGGGCATCAAGGTCGTTACGGGCCAGTTCCAGCACAGTAATGGCGAGCATGCTGCCTTTGAGCTGGAAGACGGGATCTTGGTCTAGCGATTCGGTTTGGCTCATGGTCGGCAAAGCGGCTTGTCACGAAAAGTGTCGAGACTTATAACGAGAACAACCGCTAGCCGCAAGCCGGGTCGAACCGTTGTAGAATGCGCGGCCCTGTCTTTACCGGAATCTGTAATGGATCGCCCGCGTTTTCGAGCTGTATTTTTTCACCCGCGTTTCTGGCTGCTATGGCTGGGGCTCGGTGTGCTGTGGCTGATTACCCAGTTGCCATACCGCGTGCTGCTGGGAATTGGTCGTGTGCTGGGTGCGTTTATGTACCGGGTGGCCGGTGAGCGCCGGCGCATTGCCGCGCGAAACCTGGAACTGTGCTTCCCGCAAATGTCCGCCCAGGAGCGTAAACATTTGCTCAAGGAAAACTTTGCATCCACCGGTATCGCCTTCTTTGAGATGGCCATGAGTTGGTGGTGGTCCAAACAGCGCCTGGCGCGCCTGGCCCATGTCGAAGGGCTGGAGCACCTCAAGCAGGCGCAACGCGAAGGCAAGGGCGTGATCCTCATGGCCCTGCATTTCACCACCCTGGAGATCGGTGCGGCCTTGCTTGGGCAGAAGCACACCATCGATGGCATGTACCGTGAGCACGGCAACCCGTTGTTCGACTTTATTCAGCGTCGTGGCCGCGAGCGCCACAACCTCGACTCCCTGGCGGTAGAGCGCGAAGACGTGCGTGGCATGCTCAAGCTGCTGCGCGCCGGCCGGGCGATCTGGTACGCGCCCGACCAGGACTATGGCGCCAAGCAGAGCATTTTTGTGCCGTTGTTCGGCATCCAGGCCGCCACAGTCACCGCCACCAGCAAGTTCGCGCGCCTGGGCAAGGCGTTGGTGGTGCCGTTTACCCAGGAGCGCCTGGCCGATGGCAGTGGCTACCGCATGGTGATTCATCCGCCTTTGAGCGACTTCCCCGGCGAATCCGATGAAGTCGATTGCCTGCGTATCAACCAATGGGTGGAAACCGCTGTGCGCGAGTGCCCCGAGCAATACCTGTGGGCTCATCGCCGCTTCAAGAGCCGGCCACCGGGCGAACCCAAGCTGTACGAAAAGCGCCGCTGAATAAACGGATTGTCCCCGCCCATGGAGTTATGCAATGCGCCCAACTGAACCGGTCACAGGCTTGATTCTTTCCGGCGGCGGGGCGCGTGCGGCGTATCAGGTGGGGGTATTGGCGGCGATTGCCGAACTGTTGCCACCAGGGGCTGCCAACCCTTTCCCGGTGATTGTTGGTACCTCGGCCGGGGCGATCAACGCGGTGAGCCTGGCGAGCGGCGCCATGGACTTTCGCGCAGCAATCGCGCGCCTCACCGCATTCTGGCAGGGCTTTCGCAGCCACTTGGTGCTGCGCAGCGACTGGCCGGGGGTGATTCACCAGGCCAGCCGCTTCCTGACCCGCAGCTTGCTGGGCCTGGGCTCACCAGTGCCGGTGGCACTGCTCGACAGTTCTCCACTGCGGGAACTGCTGCAGGAAAAGCTGCATTTCGAAGGCATCAATGAGGCAATCCGCCACAAACACCTGCACGCCGTCGCCGTGACGGCGTTCGGCTATGAGTCGGGGCAGGCGGTGACGTTCTATCAGGGCGGCGGCACCATCGACGCCTGGTTGCGCCACCGGCGCATTGGTTTGCCCACGGAACTGACCGTGGAGCACCTGCTGGCCAGTTCGGCGATTCCATTGCTGTTTGCCCCGGTCAAACTCGATCAGGAATATTTTGGCGATGGCGCCGTCCGCCAATCAGCGCCGATCAGCCCGGCGTTGCACCTGGGGGCCAGCCGGGTACTGGTGGTGGGTGTCAGTGGCAACCCGCGTTCCCCGGACCCCTCGGTGCCGCAGCAGCGCACCTACACCGGCCAGGAGCCGACCCTGGCGCAGATCGGTGGGCATATGCTCAACAGCACGTTCATTGACAGCCTGGAGAGTGACATCGAGTTACTGGAGCGCCTCAACCAGTTCAGCCATCTGCAACCGGCCAACAGCGCTGCGCGCGGTCTTGCACCGGTTGAAGTACTGGTGATTGCGCCCAGCCAACCCATCGATGAAATCGCGGCACGCCATCGCCAGGAACTGCCGGCGGCGTTGCGTCTGTTTTTGCGTGGGCCAGGGGCGACCAAGACCAGCGGGGCGGGGGTACTCAGCTATCTGCTGTTCGAGGCGGGATATTGCAGTGAGTTGATCGAGTTGGGCCGGCGCGATGCGCTGGCCAAGCGTGAAGAGTTGCAGCGGTTCCTGGGCTTGACCCCGAACTGAATCGGGGCGCGGGCTTGTGTGGAGCGGGCAAGCCCGCTCCCACAGGGGAGGCCGGGGTTGGCTTTAGAAGTGGTACTTGACCAACAGGCTCGCCGTGTCCTGGTTGGTCTCGAACGCGCCGCTGTCCTGGATCCCGTACTTGTTCTTCCAGTAGTCGTATTCAAAACCCACATACAACTGCTTGGCGCCCCAGCTCATGGCCTTGCCCAGGTCATATTTGACCTGTGGGTTGAAGTGCAGGTTGGCGTGGTAAGTGCCACGGGCGTTCTTGTCGTTATCCACCACCCAGTCCATGAAACCGTCGATCAGCACATCGGAGTTGCCCACTGGAATGGTGTAGGACCAGACCGGGGTGATCTGCCATACGCCATCACCCGGGCGATTGCCTTCGGTCTGGCGCTGATAGAAGTTCAACTGGAAGTAGTCAAAGCCAGGGATGTTCAAGTCGAACGCCGGGCCGACCAAGTACGACTCGTTGTCGCCTTCGCCGAACTCGTAGGTGAACGCCAGCAATACATCTTTGATCGGGCCGAAGGACAAGTCTTTATCGAAGATCTTGCCAAACGACAGCCGCGGGCTGAACTCGCCGTAGTAAGTATTGGGGCCGACGTTGCCGTCTTCCTTGCCGTTGTAAAAGATGCGGTCGAGGAAGAAGAAGTTGTCGCCGTACTTCCAGGCATCGGCATGTTCGAAGGTAACGGTTTGCTGGATCTCTGGGTTGACTTTGAAGTTCTTGCCCCACAGGTAAGTCAGGCTGTTGTTCTGCCACTGCAACAGGTCACCCGCTATTGCTTGGCCCCCGGCCAACAGGGATCCGGCCAATATCAGGCTGTTCACGGTACGTTTCATTCGGTTGCTCCCGAGCTAAAGTTTTGTGGTTTTTCTTCTACGCAGGCGCTCTGGTGTGGCGCCTTTTGGTTCGCTGCAAAAATCGTCTGTTCGGTCAGCTTTAATGCTTTTAGCAAGAGCTGCGCCAAAGTGTTTGAAAAGCCAAAAAATCCCCGCCGGCTGCATGGGATGCAGTCGGGTTCAGAGGACTTTTGCGCACTTTGGCAGCAGACATAAGGCCGGGATAAGTTGGCCTTTAAGTCAGCTTTTACATTCGCTGTTTTTTTTTGAGTCGATTCGAGCGGGCGCGGAGAATACTGGCTCCAGAGCCTGTGCTCAAGTGCGCTGTAAAAGAGCGCAGGGGGCGAGAATGGGGCACGGCGTGTGGCCAGCCCCAAGTTGGTGGTGTGCATGTTGGTGTTCCCTGTTCGTTGTTATTTTTGTAGTAACGAAGGAATCAATGCGTATGGGCGACTGCGGGGCGTTCTGAGCCGCCCAGAATGTTAAACAGCACGTTCAGCGACAACGCACTGAGCGTGGCCATGGCGATGCCACTGTGTGTAATCGGGCTCATCCACAAGGGCAACTGGGCGAAGAACTCCGGGCGCACCACGGGGATCAGGCCCATGCCGATACTGACCGCTACCAGCAACTGGTTGCGACGGTCGGCGATGTCGGCTTCCTGCAGGATCTTGATCCCGGTCGCCGCCACCATGCCAAACATTGCGATAGCCGCACCGCCCAGTACCGCAGGAGGGATCGAAGCCACCAGGAATGCGGCCTTGGGCAGCAGGCTGAGGACAATCAGAAAGGCCCCCGCCATGATCGTCACCGAGCGGCAGCGCACACCGGTCATCTGTACCAGGCCGATGTTCTGGGCGAAAGAGGAGTGGGTGAAGGTGTTGAAGAACCCGGCGAAAAACGACGCCCCGGCATCGCACAGCAGGCCGCGCCGCAGCATTTTCGGGGTGACTTCCTGGCCGGTGATCTTGCCCAGCGCGAGGAACATGCCGGTGGACTCGACAAAGATAATCACCACCACCAGGCACATCGACAGAATTGGCGCCAACTCGAACGTGGGCATACCGAAGTGCAGCGGTGTGACCACCTGCAGCCACGGCGCCTGCTCCAGGCCGCCGAGGTCGACCATACCGAGCAATCCACACAAGGCGTAGCCCAGGGCCATGCCGATCAGTACCGAGATATTGACCCAGAAGCCACGCATAAAACGGTTGATCAGCAAGATGGTGGCGAGCACCAGGCCGGCGATGGCCAGATAGATCGGCGAGCCGAATTGCACAGCGGTAGCGCCACCGCCGGCCCAGTTCACCGCGACAGGAAACAACGAAAGACCGATAGCCGTAATCACGGTACCGGTCACCAGAGGTGGGAAGAAGCGCACCACCTTGGACATGAATGGGGCGATGACCATGCCAAAGAACCCGGCGGCGATGGTCGCGCCAAAAATCCCTTGCAGGCCGATACCTGGCATGCCGGCCATGGCGACCATGCTGCCGACGGCGGCGAAACTGGCGCCCATCATCACCGGCATGCGGATACCCAGCGGGCCGATGCCAAACGACTGGACCATGGTGGCGATCCCCGCCACCAACAGGTCGGCGTTGATCAAAAAGGCGATTTCTTCACGGCTCAAGCCCGCGGCTTGTCCGATGATCAGCGGTACGGCCACCGCGCCGCCGTACATCAGCAGTACATGTTGCAGGCCTACCAGGATCAGTTGCAAAAGTGGAAGCCGCACCATGGCGGGCGCGGCAGGAATCTGCGTTTCTAACTGGGACATGCAACACCTCGAATCTTTTTTATTTTTGTGTTGTTTGGCAGTCAATTGCCATTTGGAGCTCGATCTCAAAATCACCGCAGATCCCCTGTGGGAGCGGGCTTGCTCGCGAAAACGGCGGCTCAGTCACCTTAAGGGTTGAATGACACACCGCATTCGCGAGCAAGCCCGCTCCCACATTTTGGATTTGCGTCAGGCTGTCAGTTAGTGCGGGCCCCCTGATTGATCCAACTGCCAATCAACTCCCGCTCCTGCTGGGTCATCTGGGTAATGTTGCCCAATGGCATGATCTGGCTGGCCACCGCCTGCGCTTGAATGCGCGCCGCCTGCTGCTGGATCTGCGCCGGGGTATCGAACATCACCCCGGCCGGCGCGGTGCTGAACAGCGGGCTGGTGGGCTTGGCCGAATGGCACACGGTGCAACGCTCTTCGATCACGCTGTGCACCTTGCCAAAATCCGTCGAGGCCTGGGCCGCAGGCGCTTGTGCCGCTGGTGCTGGCGCGGCGGGAGCTGCTGGCTTGAGGCCGCCACCCAATGCGGTTTCCGGCAATGGCTGGTACTCGATCGCTGCTGGCGCCTTGGCCACGTCCGGTGTGGTCGCCACGGGTTTAGGACCGGTGACATAGGCCAGGCAGATCATCGCCAGGGCGCCGACCGGTAGGGTCCACGCGTATTTCTGGCTGTCATGCCGGGTGTTGAAGTAGTGCCGTACCAATACCGCCGCCACCGCGATCCCGGCCAGGATCAACCAGTTGTACTGGCTGCCGTAGGTGCTCGGGAAGTGGTTGCTGATCATGATGAACAGCACCGGCAGGGTGAAGTAGTTGTTGTGACGCGAGCGCAGCAGGCCCTTGGCCGGCAGTGCCGGGTCTGGGGTGCGGTTTTCCGCAATCGCTGCCACTAGCGCACGCTGGGCCGGCATGATGATACGGAACACGTTGCCGACCATGATGGTGCCGATGATCGCACCCACATGCAGGTACGCACCGCGGCCGCTGAACACCTTGCTGAAGCCGTAGGCGGCGCCGATCAACAGGACGAACAGGATAAAGCCGAGCAGGGCAGGGCGTTTGCCCAGGGCCGAGTCGCACAGAAAGGAGTAGATGAACCAGCCGGCGAACAGTGAGCCTATGCCCAGCAACACGCCTTCGGTACCGCTGAGGCTGCTGCCGGGGGCGAGCAGGTACAGCGTCGGGTTGAGGTAGAACACCACGCACAGCAGCGCGACGCCCGACATCCAGGTGAAATAGGCTTCCCATTTGAACCAGTGCAGGTTGTCCGGCATGGTCGGTGGGGCCAGTTTGTATTTTTCCAGGTGGTAGATACCGCCACCGTGGATCGCCCATAAATCGCCAGCCAGGCCACTTTTGGGGTTGACGCGGTTCAGGTTGTTTTCCAGCCATACGAAATAGAAAGACGCACCGATCCAGGCCACGCCAGTGATCATATGAACCCAGCGCACGCTTAGGTTCAGCCATTCCAACAGATGTGCTTCCACAGTCTTTACCTCTCGCCCGTCACCCTTGTTGTCGGGTGATCGGACCTTCTCTTATTGGTGGGGGGCAAGGATCAACCGCTCATCCTCTTTGAAAAAATGCTCATCGCAGTTATTGCCTGTGCCACTGCGATCAACCACCAGGAAGTCATCCCGCTTTTCGATCGTCAGCACCGGGTGGTGCCAGACGCCGCGATGGTAATTAATGCCCTGCCTGCCGTTGGTGACGAAGGCGCGGACCAAGCCTGATACAGGTTCATCGCCAACCGGCGCGACCACGATCAGAAAGGGGTTGCCGAGCAGCGGGATAAAGGCCTGGCTGCCCAGCGGGTGTCTTTCCAGCATGCACACGGTCAGCGGCATGTCCTGCGCATCGGCGCGGAAGATGCTGATGATGGCGTGGTCTTCTGGCGTGGCGGTTTCTACCGTCGCCAGTTTATGAAAGCGCATGGTCGAGCCGTTGTTGATCATGAAGTGATCGCTGCCATCGGTTTCGATAACGTCTCCGAAAGGGGCGAAGGCTTCTTTGGTCAAGGGTTCGATCATCAGTGTGCGCATGGCTGTCTTCTTATCCGGATTCTTTGTTGTTTGTTCTGGCGCCTTCGCGAGCAAGCCCGCTCCCACATTTGGAATGCATTCCCCTGTGGGAGCGGGCTTGCTCGCGAATGGCATCACCGCTTACTTCGAAACCTTGCCGAACACCCGCAGGCGGCTTACACCACCATCCGGGAATACGTTGAGGCGGATGTGGGTGATCGGGCCCAGTGCCTTGATCTGCTCGGCGAAGGTGTGTTCGGCGTGCATTTCCAGTTTCTGAGCCGGCAGCAGTTCGCGCCAGAACAGCGATTGGGTCTCGATCTGGCTGTCAGTGCCGCCTTTGACGAACGCGCCCTGGATCGAGCACGTGTCCGGGTAGTTGCCCTTGAAGTGCAGGGTGTCGACCACCACTTTCTCGATCTCGCCGGCATGCCCCAGCGCGACGATCACCCAGTCATTGCCAGGTGTGCGACGACGCGCGGTTTCCCAGCCATCGCCCATGTTGATGCCACGGCCCGGGTTGAGGATGTTGCCCATGCGCCCGAAGTGTTCGTCGGAGCAGGCCAGTGCGCGGCCGCCATTGAGGGAGGAGGCCAGGTCCACTTGTTCGTTGTCGCCCACGGCCGACCAGTCGCGGAACGGAATGCCGTACACCCGCAGACGCGCTACGCCACCATCGGGATAGATGTTGAAGCGCAGGTGGCTGAATGCCTGGTCGTTGTTGATTTCGTGGAAATGATGGCTGTTGCCCTGCAACTCTACGGCAGACAACACTTCGACCCACTGGGTGTTGTCATCGGGCTCGCCCGACACCAGGAAGCAACCTTCCAGGGACGCCGATGGCGGGAAGTTGCCGGTGAAGAATGAAGTGTCGATGTCCACGCCCTTGATCGAGCCCGGTACGCCCAGGCGGATCACCGCGCTGTCGAAGCCTTCGAAGCGCTTGCGGCGTGACTCCCAGCCGTCCATCCACTTGCCGTTATCATCGAAAACGCCCTCCTTCCATACGGCCGGGGTCGGCTGGAACAGTCGGTTGGCGTCGGCGAACCAGTCATCAGTCACGGAGATGATCTTGGTGCCCAGGCGGGCGTCGGCCAGGTTGACGAACTTCTCGAAAGGTACGGCGTAAGCTTTCATTCTTCTTGTCTGCCTTAGATAGAGTGGCTGGGGATGGTCGTTTAGAGGGTCAATAAACGGAACAACGCGATCTTGTTGATCTCTGCCAGTGCGCACTTGAACTCGGTCTCGACCGGGTTGTGGATGCGCGTTTCAAACGCGGCGAGGATCTGATGCCGGTTGCTGCCTTTTACCGCCATGATGAAGGGAAACTTGAACTTGGCCTTGTAGGCGTCGTTCAGCTCGGTGAAGCGCGAAAACTCGTCGCTCGAGCATTGGTGGATACCGGCGCCAGCTTGTTCATGGGTACTGGCTTCGGTCAGTTGGCCCTGGACGGCAGCTTTGCCGGCCAGGTCCGGGTGAGCGTTGATCAGGGCCAGTTGCCTGGTGTGATCGGCGCTCAATAGGATATCGCTCATGCGCTGGTGCAGGGTTTCGATCTCATCGATCGAGGCGTCCTGGCCCAGGTCGAAGGCCTTTTCGGCCACCCATGGCGAGTGTTCATAGATATCGGCGAAGGCTGCGACAAATTCGTCGCGGCTGAGGGCCGATGGCTTCAAGGTTTGGAAAGCAGTCATTTGGCGGCTCCCTGGAAAGGGTGTACGTCATGCCAGTGGCGGGCAATGTCGACGCGGCGGGTGAACCACACCTGGTCATGGCCCTTGGCGTATTCGATAAAGCGCTTGAGTGCGGCCAGGCGCGCCGGGCGGCCGATCAGGCGGCAATGCAGGCCGATGGACAGCATCTTCGGCGCCTCGGCACCTTCGGCATACAGCACATCGAACGCGTCCTTGAGGTACTCGAAAAAGTCGTCGCCCTTGTTGAAACCCTGGACCTGGGTGAAGCGCATGTCATTGGTGTCCAGGGTGTAGGGGATCACCAGGTGCGCCTTGCCGGTCGGGTTGTTCGGTTCCCAGTAGGGCAGGTCGTCGTCGTAGGTGTCGCAGTCATACAGGAAGCCACCTTCTTCCATCACCAGCCGCCGCGTATTCGGGCCGGTGCGCCCGGTGTACCAGCCCAGTGGGCGCTCGCCGGTCAGCTCGGTAAGGATGCGGATGGCTTCGAGCATGTGCTCGCGCTCCTGGGCCTCATCCATGTACTGGTAGTCGATCCAGCGGTAGCCGTGGCTGCAAATCTCGTGACCGGCGGCGACCATCGCACGGATTACATCGGGGTGACGCTGGGCGGCCATGGCCACGGCGAAGATGGTCAGCGGAATGTCGAATTCCTTGAACAGCTTGAGGATGCGCCACACGCCGGCACGGCTGCCGTATTCGTACAGCGACTCCATGCTCATGTTGCGCGCGCCTTGCAGCGGCTGGGCCGAGACCATTTCCGAGAGGAAGGCTTCCGACTCTTTGTCGCCGTGCAGGATATTGCGCTCACCGCCTTCTTCGTAATTGAGTACGAACGACAGGGCGATACGCGCCTTGCCCGGCCAGTGAGGGTGCGGTGGGTTACTGCCGTAACCGATCAGGTCGCGTGGGTAGTCAGCGCTCACTGCAGTCTTCCTTCTTGTTCGTGATCGATGGTGTGGCGGCCGTTGCGTCACAGCGATGGGCTGATTGTATACAACTTAATGGTCACTTTGTAAGCCTGTATTTCTGCATTTTTTCCAAGTGGTCGTGCCGGCCTGTCCTTGCAAGAAACTTGCCCGACCGGTCAACTAAATCTCAAAAACCTGCGGCACCGCTTCAGTGTAGGAGCGGGCTTGCCTGCGATAGCGATCTTCCTGTAACCGCACTGCTTGCAGATACACCGTCATCGCCGGCAAGCCAGTGCCCATTGGGGAAGAGGGGGGTTGTTGAATTTATTGTGTACAATTTTTTTGAAAAGTGTCTTAATCAGCCATCGCCGGCTTTTTCAACGCCCCACAAAGGTGCGGCCTCTTATTAATCGATGACACGGGAGCTCCAATCCATGGGACGACTGACCACACACGTACTGGACGCCGCCCACGGCTGCCCAGGCAGCGCCATCAAGGTTGAACTGTACCGCGTCGAAGGCGCGCAACTGGAGCTGGTCGCCAGCGCCCTGACCAACAGCGACGGCCGTTGCGACGCACCACTGCTGCAAGGTGACGACTACCGCAGTGGGGTCTACCAGTTGCAGTTCAGTGCCGGGGATTACTATCGCGCCCGTGGTGTGCAACTGCCGGAACCGGCGTTTCTCGATGTGGTAGTGCTGCGTTTTGGCATCAGTGCCGAACAGGATCACTACCATGTGCCGCTGCTGATTTCGCCCTACAGCTACTCTACCTACCGCGGTAGCTGAGTCGTCGCCTCGCTTCACCCCCTCAAATGCTCTTCGTTGGTTTCGCCCGCTCACACTGCGGGCTTTTTTTTGCCCGCTCTGTAGGAGCGAGCTTGACTCCGGGCGGCGCTCCGACGAAAAACGTCAACGATAACGCGTGTTGTCTGGCTACACGCGCTGCTCTCAAGCTCTTCGTCGGAGCGCCGCCCGGAGACAAGCTCGCTCCTACACGGCGTCAGGAAGCCACTAGCCCCTGAGCAGCGATGCCGCCCCGGCGCTGCCAAACAGCCCGGCACTGAAGCGGTTGAACCAGCTCTGGCCCTTGCCGGTGCGCAGGTAGCGCGCTGCGCCGTGGGCACCCAGGCCGTAGGCCAGCTTGCATAGCAGGTCAAGCACGGTCCAGGTGGCGATCATGATCAGCAGTTGCGGCAGGAACGGCTGCTGGCTGCTGAGAAACTGCGGCAGGAAGGCGGCGAAAAACAGAATGTCCTTGGGGTTGCTGGCGCCCAGCACAAAAGCCCGGCCAAACAGTGCACGAAAACGCGGCACGGGGGCTGCGTCCGGCACCACGGCGCCCTGGGACGGCAGGCGCGATTGCTGCCAGCTCTGCCACGCGAGGTAGAACAGATACAGCGCACCGACGATCTTCAAGGCGCTGAACAACTGCTCCGACGCCAGCAACAAGGCCCCCAGGCCCAGGGCCGAGGCGCTCAACAGGCAGATCGAGGCAAACACCCCGCCAAGAAACGCCGGGTACGAACGGCGCAGGCCGTAGTTCAGGCTGTTGCTGATCATCAGCAGCGACAGCGGCCCCGGAATCAGGATCACGATCAAAGCAGCGCCGCTGAACAGCAGCCAGGTTTCCACGCTCATTACATTCCTCCATACATGCAAAAGCCCCACCCAAGGGTGAGGCGGTTTTCGCCGGCTTCCGAGTTACAGGAAGATAAACTTGGCGATGAAAATCGCGCACAGCACCCACAGACTGATGGAAATCTGCTTGTACTTGCCCGTGCCGGCCTTGAGGGCCACGTAAGTGATAAAGCCCAGCGCGATGCCGTCGGCGACCGAGAAGGTCAGGGGCATCATGATTGCCGTGACAATCGCCGGAATGCTGTCGGTGGCGTCGTCCCATTCGATATGGGCCATGCCGCTCATCATCAGCATCGCCACATAAATCAGCGCACCGGCCGTGGCATACGCAGGAATCATGCCTGCCAGTGGGGCGAAAAACATCGCCGCTACAAACAGCACGCCCACGGTCACGGCCGTAAGTCCGGTGCGCCCACCGGCCGCCACGCCCGCGGCGCTTTCCACATAACTGGTCACGGGCGGTACACCGACCACTGCGCCAAACACGCTCGAAGCACTGTCGGCTTTCAAGGCCCGCGACAGGTTCTCGATCTTGCCGTCGGCATTGACCAGGCCCGCCCGCTGGGCAACGCCCATCAGGGTGCCGGCGGTGTCGAACATGTGCACAAACAGGAAGGCGAATACCACACTGATCATGCTGACGTTGAACACGCCCATCACGTCCATCGCCATCCAGGTCGGCGCCAGGCTCGGCGGGGCGGCGACGATGCCCTGGTACTGCACCAGGCCCAGGCCCCAGCCGGCCAGGGTGACCGCAATGATGCTGATCAGGATCGCGCCGAATACCCGGTGGTAACTGAGGATCGCGATCAGCAGGAAGCACACGGCCGCCAACAGCGGGGCCGGTTCATGCAGGGAGCCAAGCTTGATCAGGGTGGCGGGGCTGGCCACGATGATGCCGGCGGTTTTCAGGCCGATCACCCCCAGGAATAGACCCACCCCGGCGCCCATGGCGTGGCGCAGGCTTACCGGAATGCTGTTGAGCAGCCATTCGCGGATGCGCGACAGCGTCAGGATCATGAACAGCACGCCGGAGATAAACACCGCACCCAGCGCGGTCTCCCAGGTGTAGCCCATGGTGCCGACCACGGTGTAGGTAAAGAACGCATTCAAACCCATGCCCGGCGCCAGGCCTACAGGCCAGTTGGCGTACAGGCCCATCAACAGGCAGCCGAGGGCTGCGGCGATGCACGTCGCGACAAAGGCGGCGCCGTGGTCGATGCCCGCGTCGGCCATGATGTTGGGGTTGACGAAGATGATGTAGGCCATGGTGATAAACGTCGTGAGGCCGGCGATCAGTTCGGTCTTCACTGTGGTGCCATGCAAGCTGAGTTTGAACAGGCGTTCCAGCCAGCCCTGCTTTGCGGTCGAAAGGTGGGGCGGACTGAGGTCCAGGGTCGGGGCGTCGGATTTATGGCTTTCCACAGCAAGTACTCCTCAAGAGTTTTATTGTTATTTCCAGCACCGGACACTGGGGTGGGCAGCGGTGCTTTGAGGTACCAGCGGGCTTTGTTGACCATTAGGTCAGGAACTCGCACGAAGCGAATTATGCTTTTGTATACAAAGAAAGCAAATAATGTTTGCGATTATGTGTGCAAAAAAGATGAAAGGCCAATTTCAAGGCAGGGTCAGGGCCTTGTTCACTGCCAGCCAACCCATCACCGCCTCTTCACCGGCCTCGGCGAAGGCGTGCTGCAGCAGCTTGACTTGTTCGCGGCGCAAGGACTGTTCGAAGCGCTGGCCTTCTTCGGTCAAGTGCAACAGGCGCTTACGTTTGTCAGCGTCCGAGGCAACGCTGTCGACCAGCTGCATTTCCTGCAATTGGCGCAGCGGCATGTTCAGCGCCTGCTTGCTCACCCCCAACAGCTCCAGCAGTTGCTTGACGCTCAAGGCGGGGTAGCGGGCGATAAAAAACACGATGCGCTGATGCACCCGGCTCAAGCCCCGACGCTCCAGCATTGCGTCGGCCTTGGCGGTGAAGGCCTGGTAGCCGAAGAAAAACGCTTCCATGGCGGCTTGCTGCGAAGTCTGGTTTTTAAGGTCAAGCATATTGACGTATCTACCTTGGGCGTCGTAATTTCGGTCAACCAGTTTGACGTATTTTCCCCAGGCTTTGCTACCGGTGACCCCTATGGCTTTCTCTGAACGTGTTTCTCGCCTTAAAAGCTCCTTGATCCGTGAGATCCTCGCGGCGGCCCAGCGCCCGCAGGTGATGTCATTTGCCGGTGGCCTGCCCGCCGAAGCCATGTTGCCTGCGCTGGATTGGCAAGGCATGCCGCCGGCCATGGGCCAATACGGCATGAGCGAGGGCGAGCCGCAATTGCGCGAGTTGCTGGCCGCCGAGGCGCGGTCGCTGGGGGTGGCTTGCGAGGCCAGCCAGGTCCTGGTGGTCAGTGGTTCGCAGCAAACCCTGGACCTAGCGGCCAAGTTGTACATCGACCAAGGCACGCAAATCCTGCTGGAAGGCCCGACCTACCTGGCCGCCCTGCAGATCTTCCAACTGTTCGGCGCCGATTGCCTGACCGTGGAGCTGGAAGCCGACGGCCCGGACATGACGGCGCTGCGCAGCAATCTGGAACGCCATCGCCCGGCGTTCATCTACCTGATCCCTACCTTCCAGAACCCGTCGGCGGTGCGCTACAGCGAAGCCAAGCGCGATGCCGTGGCGGCGCTGCTCGATGAATTCGGCGTGACCCTGATCGAAGACGAGCCGTACCGCGAGCTGACCTTTGATGGCGGCAGCGCCCGACCGATTGTCAGCCGCTTGCGCAAGGCCAGTTGGATCTACACCGGCACCGTCTCGAAAACCCTGCTCCCGGGCCTGCGGGTCGGCTACCTGATCGCCAGCCCCGACCTGTTCCCGCACCTGCTCAAGCTCAAGCAGTCGGCGGACCTGCACACCAACCGCGTCGGCCAATGGCAGGCCATGCAGTGGATCGGCACCGAGCGCTACCAGCAGCACCTGGTGCAACTGCGCAGTTTTTACCGTGAGCGTCGTGATGGGTTCCAGGCGGCATTGACGCGCCACTTCGATGAACTGGCCGACTGGCAAGTGCCCCAGGGTGGATTATTCTTCTGGCTGACCTTGAAACAGCCCCTGGATACCCGCACCTTGTTGGCACCAGCGCTCGACCAGGACGTGGCGTTCATGCCCGGTGAACCGTTCTTTTCCGAGCCGGACCAGCACCACGGGCACCTGCGGCTCAATTTCAGCCACATCGACCCGGCACGCCTGGACGAAGGTCTCAAGCGTCTCGCGGCGGTGATCCGTCAAGCACAGCGCGCGCAAGCGGCATAAGGGGAGCTTCATGTACAAGGTTTATGGCGATTACCGTTCGGGCAACTGCTACAAGGTCAAGTTGATGCTCAACCTGCTTGGCATCGCGTATGAGTGGGTCAATGTCGACATCTTGAACGGCGACACCCAGACCGCCGAGTTCCTGGCGAAGAACCCCAACGGCAAGATCCCGGTACTGGAACTCGAAGACGGCACCTGCCTGTGGGAGTCCAACGCGATCCTCAACTTCCTCGCCGACGGCAGCGAGTTCCTGCCCACCGAACCGCGCCTGCGCACCCAGGTGCTGCAGTGGCAGTTTTTCGAACAATACAGCCATGAGCCGTACATCGCGGTGGCGCGGTTTATCCAGTTTTACCTGGGGCTGCCGGACGATCGGCTGGAGGAGTACAAGACTACCCATAAAGGCGGCTACAAGGCCTTGAGGGTCATGGAGAAACAGCTGCAGGCCACGCCCTACCTGGTGGGCGATCAATACTCGATTGCCGATATTGCGCTGTATGCCTACACCCATGTGGCCCATGAGGGTGGTTTTGACCTGAGCCCCTATCCGGCCGTGCAGGCCTGGCTTGCACGCGTGGCCAGCCATCCCCGGCACGTGCCGATGCTCGACTGATAGGCGCGACCTAAATGTGGGAGCGGGCTTGCTCGCGAAAGCGTAGGGTCAGTTGATGAATAATTGACTGACACACCGCATTCGCGAGCAAGCCCGCTCCCACATTTTGACCGCGTTTTCTGTCAGATCGCGGCGAAGCGCTTGTCCAGGTAGTCGATGATCACTTTGGAGTCATACATCCAGGTGGTCTGGCCGTTTTCTTCGATACGCAGGCACGGCACCTTGATCTTGCCGCCTTGGGTAAGCAAGGTCTGGCGGTCCTGCTCGTTGTTCTTCGCGTCCTTGAGCGCCACCGGTACATTCAGGCGGTGCAGGGTGCGGCGGGTCTTCACGCAGAACGGGCAGGCGTGGAATTGGTAGAGGGTCAGGCCCTTGGCCGCTTCATTGACCTGTGCCTGTTGCTCGGCAGGGCGCTGTTTTTTGCGTGGGCGGGTAAGGAAGTCGCCCGCGATGATGACGTGGCCGAGGCCCACTCGAAGTGCTTTGACGAACATGGCTGAAACCTCTTGCCCATGACAGAAGGGGCCGCAGCTTACCTGATTTCCACAGGCGAAAAAAAACCGGCGATGAATGCCGGTTTTTTCTTACGCAGCCTGTTACTTGATCAGGCTGAGAAACTCGCTGCGGGTTGCCGCGTTTTCGCGGAACTCACCCAGCATCACCGAGGTGATCATCGACGAATTCTGCTTCTCCACACCGCGCATCATCATGCACATGTGCTTGGCCTCGATCACCACGGCAACGCCCAGGGCACCGGTCACCTGCTGGACCGCTTCGGCGATCTGGCGGCTGAGGTTTTCCTGGATCTGCAGGCGGCGGGCATACATATCGACGATCCGCGCGACCTTCGACAGGCCCAGGACCTTGCCGCTGGGGATGTAGGCGACATGGGCCTTGCCGATGAACGGCAGCAGGTGGTGCTCGCACAGCGAGTACAACTCGATGTCCTTGACCAGCACCATTTCGCTGTTGTCGGAGCTGAACAGGGCACCGTTGGTGACCTCTTCCAGTGTTTGCTCATAGCCGCGGCAAAGGTACTGCATGGCCTTGGCGGCACGTTTTGGCGTGTCGAGCAGGCCCTCGCGGGAAACGTCCTCGCCGATTTGGCCGAGGATTGCGGTGTAGTTTTGTTCCAATGTCACAGGACTGTTTCCGTATGGGTTTCAGAACGGTACGGTGTATGCCTGTACCAATGTGAAGCGGTACGCCAGCGAGCGGTCGTGCAGCGTCGCCAGTGATTGGCGCACATAGTAGCGTAGGTATGCCGAGAGGTGTAATTCCCTGGGATGCAGGGTTTGCATTCGTGGCGAGGGGGCTCGTCCCCTGGTGGGCTGCGAAGCGGCCCCAAAACCTGGCGCCTCGGTGTATCTGATAAAGCGCAGTGGGCCTTATAGATTGGCGCTGCTTCGCAGCACAGCGGGGGACGAGCCCCCTCGCCACAGATGAACCTTTCCCAGGTCATTCACTCGTCACGCCCTTCAAGCATCGTGCGCTTGAGCATCACATACACCGCACCGGCGCCACCATGGCGCGGTTGGCAGGAGGTGAACCCGAGCACTTGGGCATGTTGGCGCAGCCAGGTATTGACGTGACTCTTGATCATCGGGCGCTTGCCGTCCAGGCGCACGGCCTTGCCGTGGGTCACGCGTACGCAGCGGATCTCGAACTTGGTGGCTTCGGCAAGGAACGCCCAGAGGGTTTCCCGGGCCTTTTCCACCGT
Source organism: Pseudomonas sp. DTU12.1 (assembly GCF_009873475.1). NCBI lineage: Bacteria > Pseudomonadati > Pseudomonadota > Gammaproteobacteria > Pseudomonadales > Pseudomonadaceae > Pseudomonas > Pseudomonas sp. DTU12.1. The sequence goes on from NZ_CP045254.1 coordinate 2,089,540, forward strand.
CATGCCATGCAGGTCGAGGCTGCCTTCGAAGGGGATCTGCCCGGCCTTGAGCTTGCGCACCTGGCTTTCCTGGACCCCGTCGCGGGACCACATCAACTCATCCTCGGGGCCGACGTCAATCACGAATTGGTCCGATAGGCCGTCCACCGTGGTGGCATCCGTGCGCACCGTGGCCGACTGGCGCAGCTTGGCGATCTGCGCGCGGTCGGTCTTGGGTTTGCCGGTATCGGCGCGATCGTGCTTGATCGGCTTGACGCCGCGCAGCTCGTTCTTGAATAGGGAAAAATCGTCGTCTTGCATGTCAGCCTCCGCGCGGGGCGGGCAGTTTACCCAAATCGAGGCGTTTGATGCGGGACAAAACGCTATCAGTGTTCCCTCAATCGTGCTTTTTCATCAGGTGCGAGGCGATGTTCAGCGACAGTGGCTGGCGCATACGGCGCCGGCAACGGCGCCACAGCCAGACGCCCAGCCACAGGATCAACAGCCCGCTGACCAACAGCACCGCCGCGCCACCCGGGCTGGCATTGAGTTCGCCCAGCGCGGGCGAATGACCGAACAGACCGGCAGCACCGGCCAACGAAAGCAGCAAGCCACACAACGCCAGCAGCGCGGCAAATGCCACGCCCAGGCGCAGACGCCAGTTGCTCGGGCCCTTGGGGCGCAAGCGACGAGCGTCAAAACCATCGGATATCTTCATTCCGACCTTTCCTCCAGGGTATCGGCCCTTCGACCGGAAGTTAAACAACTTGTTCCGGGCTGGGAGGCAATTGCGGTAAATGACAGGCTTTAGCGGATGAGCGGGGCCTTTGCGGTGGCCGCGCCGCTCATCGACAGGGCGACCAGATCAGATCAGATCTTGGGTCAGGGCCAGGGTGGCGAAGTTGTCGGCCATGATGGCCATTTCTGTCTGCTGTACATGCTCGGCGCTGAGGATGCCGCCTTTGTAAGGCAGGTCGCGGGTCGCGCAGGCGTCTTCGACCAGGGTGCAGCGAAAGCCCAGGTTCTTTGCCGCACGCACGGTGGTGCTGACACTGGAGTGGCTCATGAAACCGCAGACGATCAAGTCCAGGGAGCCGAGCTCCTGCAGGGTTTTTTCCAGGAGCGTGCCATGGAAAGCGCTGGGCAGCAGCTTGCCGATGATGGTTTCGTCGTCTTGTGGCTCCAGGCCGGGAATAAACTCGCCGCGCTCGCCCTGAGGGTCGAACAGGCCACCAACGGTGCCCAGGTGACGCACATGCACGATGGGCCGCCCGGCCTTGCGTGCGGCAGCGCTCAGTTGCTTGATGTTTTCTACTGCGGCGTCCATGCCCGACAGGGCGAGCGGGCCGCTCAAGTATTCTTTCTGGGCATCGATGATCACAAGGGTCGCGTGGCTCAAATTGGCCGGTGCGTAACCGCGACCGCTGAGTTGAAACATCGTCTTTGGAACGGACATTCTGGGGCTCCTGTGAGTGGGGCTTTTGCGACATTGTCCTCTGGCTGAGCGGTTCTGTGAATCGCTACTAACGTAAGGTGCGCCGTTGTTGGCCTAAAGCCCTGTCAAGAGGGGCTGCTGTGTAACAGAAAAACCTTGAATCAGGTTGGATCTGACGTTTTGCAAAGGTTTTTCATACATCGTCCGTACAGCTTAAGGCTGTTAGAATTGCCAGTCGTTTTTTCCTGGAGCTTGCCCCGTGATCACTTCCCGCCTGCGCACCTTGCGCGACCATATCCGTTGGGCTGTCAGCCGTTTCCATGGGGAAGACCTGTTTTTTGGCCATGGTACCGACAATGCCTGGGATGAAGCCCGGCAATTGGTGTTGGGTGCACTGCACCTGCCTTGGGAAATTGCCGACAGCTACCTGGATTGCAACCTCGAAGAAGAAGAGATTTCCCACGTACAGCGCCTGCTGCATCGCCGTATCCACGAGCGCGTGCCCACCGCCTACCTGTTGAAAGAAGCCTGGTTCTGCGGCATGTCGTTTATCGTCGACGAGCGCGTGTTGATCCCGCGCTCACCGATTGGCGAGCTGATCGAAAACCGCTTCGAGCCCTGGCTGGCCCAGCCGCCGGCGCGCATCCTCGACCTGTGCACCGGCTCCGGTTGCATCGGCATTGCCTGCGCCTACGAGTTCCAAGAGGCCGAGGTGGTGCTGGGGGACTTGTCCTTCGAAGCGCTGGAAGTAGCTAACCAGAACATCGAGCGCCATGGTGCCGACGAGCGCGTGTACACCGTGCAGGGTGATGGTTTCGACGGTTTGCCCGGCCAGCGCTTTGACCTGATTGTGTCCAACCCGCCGTATGTCGATGCCGAAGACTTTGCCGACATGCCCGATGAATACCAGCACGAACCCGAACTGGGCCTGGCCTGTGGTGACGACGGCTTGAACCTGGTGCGCCGGATGTTGGCCGAAGCGGCCGATCATCTGACCGAGAAGGGCTTGTTGATTGTCGAGGTGGGCAACAGCCAGGTGCACGTTGAGGCGCTGTACCCGGAAGTGGATTTTGCCTGGCTGGAATTCCAGAACGGTGGCCATGGCGTGTTCATGCTTACGGCGGAGCAGTGCCGGGCGCATCAGGCGGTGTTTGCCGCCAGGGTCTAGCCCGGACCATGTAGGAGCGGGCTTGCCTGCGATGGCCTTCAGAAACTGACGAGTTGCCTCCCCGTGGCGAGCGGGCTTGCCCCGCGCTGGGCTGCAAAGCAGCCCCAAAACCGGCCTCCACGGTGTATCTGATGCGGCACATTCGGCTTATTGGGGCTGCTTCGCAGCCCAGCGCGGGGCAAGCCCGCTCGCCACGGGGGAGTTCTTCGGTGTCTGAACGTTATGTAGATGCCATCGCAGGCAAGCCAGCTCCCACATTTGATTTGGTTTGATCAGTTAAAGCGTGTTGTCAGCGGTGCGTCGCAATCCAGATCAACAGCCCCGCCTGGAACACGGTAAACGCCACCAGGCAGGTGATGGTGAAGCGCAAGCCGCTGTCTTCGCGCTTGAACTTGATGACCTTTTCTTCTTCGTGGCGCAGTTTCACTTCCTGTTCCGCCAGGTTCTGCTCGGCCTGTTGCAGCATCTGCGCCGCCTCCAGGATTTCCACGAACTGCACCTTCTCGGTGTTCCAGCTGTCCAGCACTTCGCTGACCTTGCCCGGCTGCACGTGCCCTTTGAGGTGCTGCACATCGGCATAGGCCACATCAAAACCCTGGATCCGCAAAAAGTGATCGCGGCGCAGGCGGGTGGCTTCGTTCAGCGCGTCTTTGTTTGCCAGGTCCACACCGTCGACGCGATAGTGCGACCACTTCTTCTTCGCCCACGCGGCGCCCTGGGCCACCAGGAAACGACCGAGGCCACGGTTGGCCGGCTCGATTTCCAGGCTGTTGCCCGGGCCAAAATGCACGCGGTGGGTGGCGTGGTCGACCCACACATCCAGGTGATTCTGTTCGCGCCGCACCCGTTGGGCGGGCAATTGGATGACCATGCGCAGCAGGCTGTGGTCCTTGTTGTTGCGTTCGGCGTAGCCAAACTGCACAAAGCGCAATGGCCGGGCGCCGGTCGCGCGGTCAGTGGCCAAGGGCGCCAGGCGCAGCATCTTGAAGTGTTCGGCCTCAACCTCCGCCCACGGCAGAGCCGCCGCAGCCGCCGCTTCGGTTTCGGCGGTGCTCTCGGCGGGAGATTCCGGTACTGCTTCGGTGTTCGTCATTCGGCGCGATCCTGTCCAAGCCCAGCGAGTCGACAGTCTTTTTGCTGTCGACCCTGTGCTTATCGGCCGTTTTCTCCAGGACTGGAGGGTAAATAGTGGGTTATCGGGGGCGAAGTCCGTCGATAAAGCTCACCAGGCGCCTGCCCAACGCGTCGGCGAGGGGCAATTGTGGGTTGTTGTAGGAGCTCAACTGTTGTTTCACATCGTTGGGTACGATGCGCATGACGTGGTTCATGCCGGGAATCACCGCCAGCTCGGCGTCGGGTTTGGCCTGCTTGAGCTTTTCGGCATCGGCCACTCCCACTTGCAGGTCGGTGGTGCCCTGGACAATCAGGGCCGGCATGTTCAGACGAGCGAATGCCGCCGCAGGATCTGCGCGAAACAGACTGATCAGATAAGGCTGCACGCTGGGGCGGAAAATACCCTGCAGTGGGTCGGGCACATCGGCATCGACCTGACCGGCCTTGAGTCGGTCGAGGATCTGGTTACTGCGCAGCAGCAGGGCCGGTGGCAGGTGATCGGCCAGTTGCTGGCGGATCACCTGGTCCACCGGGCGGGCACTGCCGGACAGGGAAATCACCCCGGCGGGGTCGAGCTCAGGGGCGGCCAGGGCTGCGACCAAGGCGCCTTCACTGTGGCCCAGCACTATCAGGGGCCCGAAACGCGGATCGGCCTTGAGGGATTTGCCCCAGGCCACCGCGTCGGCCACATAGGCATCCAGCGTCAGGTTGCGCTCATCGGGCGTGGCCTTGAGGCTGGCGGCCACGCCGCGCTTGTCGTAGCGCACGCTGGCAATGTTGTGGCGGGCCAGGACCCAGGCCAGGCGTTTGAGGCTGTCGTTGCGTGCCCCTTCGGCGCTGTTGCCGTTGCGATCGGTGGGGCCCGAGCCCGCAATGATCAGCACCACGGGCACGGGCTTGGCGGATTGCGGCAGCAGCAACGAGCCAAACAACTCGCCGCTGCCGGTGTCCAGGCTGATGGGGCGTTGCAGCACCACAGGGGCGGCGGCGTGGGCGGCGGTACAGATCAGGGTGAGGGTAAACAGTAAAACTCGCAGCATCATCGCGCCATCATGAGGAAGGTGCCGGTTGGACCAACGTCTACCGGGAAGGTTTCGAGGATGAACTACTGGGTGAGCCTGCGTATACTGGCGCGCTTAGTTATCACGGTTGAGTTGATTCAACTGATTTCACGGAGCGCTCTGCATGTCCGGCAATACCTACGGCAAGCTGTTCACTGTCACCACCGCAGGCGAAAGCCATGGTCCGGCGTTGGTCGCCATTGTCGACGGCTGCCCGCCCGGCCTTGAGCTGTCCCTGGACGACCTGCAGCGCGACCTCGACCGCCGCAAGCCCGGCACCAGCCGCCACACCACCCAGCGCCAGGAGCCCGACGAAGTCGAAATCCTCTCCGGCGTGTTCGAAGGCCGCACCACCGGGTGCGCCATCGGCCTGTTGATCCGCAACACCGACCAGAAGTCCAAGGACTATTCGGCGATCAAGGATCTGTTCCGCCCGGCCCACGCCGACTACACCTATCACCACAAATACGGCGAGCGCGACTACCGTGGCGGTGGCCGCAGTTCGGCGCGGGAAACCGCGATGCGCGTAGCTGCCGGGGCCATCGCCAAGAAGTACCTGGCGACCCAGGGCATTGTGGTTCGTGGCTACATGAGCCAGTTGGGCCCGATCGAAATCCCGTTCAAGACCTGGGACAGCGTGCAAGACAACGCCTTCTTCAGCCCCGACCCGGACAAGGTGCCGGAACTGGAAGCCTATATGGACCAGTTGCGCCGTGACCAGGATTCGGTAGGCGCCAAGATCACCGTGGTCGCCGAAGGGGTGATGCCGGGCCTGGGCGAGCCGATCTTCGACCGCCTGGACGCTGAACTGGCCCATGCGCTGATGAGCATCAACGCGGTCAAGGGTGTGGAAATCGGCGCCGGTTTCGCCTGCGTTGCCCAGCGTGGCACCGAGCATCGCGATGAGCTGACCCCGCAAGGCTTTGTCAGCAACAACGCTGGCGGCATTCTTGGGGGCATCTCCTCCGGCCAGCCGATCGTGGCGCACCTGGCACTCAAGCCGACATCGAGCATTACCACGCCGGGGCGTTCCATCGATGTGCATGGCAACCCGGTGGACGTGATCACCAAGGGCCGCCATGACCCTTGCGTGGGCATTCGCGCCACGCCGATTGCCGAGGCAATGATGGCCATTGTGCTGATGGACCACCTGCTGCGCCACCGTGGGCAGAATGCCGATGTGCGTGTAAGTACCCCGGTGCTGGGCCAGCTGTGACGGTCTGACCGTGACAGCACTCCCGTACTGGCGACTTTCCAGCTTCTATCTGTTCTATTTCGCCCTGCTGGGGGCGACGGCGCCATTCCTGGCGCTGTATTTCCATCATCTGGGGTTCTCCAGCGCGCGCATTGGCGAGCTGGTAGCGATCCCGATGCTGATGCGCTGCGTGGCACCCAATATCTGGGGCTGGCTGGGGGACTACACCGGTCGGCGCCTGGCCATCGTGCGGTTTGGCGCGGTGTGCACGTTGCTGAGTTTTTCGCTGATCTTCGTCAGCCAGAGCTACGCCTGGCTGGCGCTGGTGATGGCCCTGCATGCGTTCTTCTGGCATGCGGTGCTGCCGCAGTTCGAGGTCATCACCCTGGCGCATCTACGCGGCCAGACCTCACGCTACAGCCAGGTCCGCCTCTGGGGCTCGGTGGGTTTTATCCTCGCCGTCGTTGCCCTGGGGCGGCTGTTTGAAGCCCTGAGCCTGGACATCTACCCGGTGGCAATCGTGTTGATCATGGCCGGCATCATCGGTGCCAGTTGGTGGGTGCCCAATGCCCAGCCGACGTCCACCGGGGAGCGCGGGGCCGGCGACGGCTTCCTGCGGCAATTGCGCAGCCCTGGTGTGCTGGCGTTCTATGCCTGCGTGGCCTTGATGCAAATGAGCCACGGCCCGTACTACACCTTTCTTACCCTGCACCTGGAAAGCCTCGGTTACAGCCGTGGTGTGATCGGTTTGTTGTGGGCCTTGGGCGTGGTGGCAGAAGTGTTGATGTTCATGGCCATGAGCCGGATTCTCACGCGCTTCTCGGTGCGCCGGGTGCTGGCGGCGAGTTTCCTGCTGGCGGCGTTGCGCTGGTTGTTGCTGGGTTCGTTCGCCGAGTTCCTCTGGGTGCTGCTATTTGCCCAATTGCTGCATGCCGCGACCTTTGGCAGCTTTCATGCGGCGGCCATCCAGTTTGTGCAGCGCAGCTTCGGTGCACGCCAGCAAGGCCAGGGCCAGGCCCTGTATGCGGCGCTGGCCGGCACCGGCGGCGCGCTGGGCGCCTTGTATTCCGGTTATAGCTGGAACCAACTGGGGCCGACCCTGACCTTCAGTATCGCCAGCCTCGCGGCCCTGGCCGCCGCGTTGCTCATGCTGCTGCGCTTGCCCGAGGAACGGCCGTGAGCCCGGCCCATCATCTGCAGACTCTTACCGCCCGAGGACCCCTTTTATGAGCATTCTCTTCGTTTATCACGTTGCCACCCCGGACACCCCGAACAAGGTCCTGACCCACGCTGACGACATTGCCTCGACCCTGGCCGAGCACGGCGTGGGCTTCGAGCGCTGGCAGGCCAACACCCGCGTCGAGGCCGGTGCCAGCGCGGCCGAGGTGACGGCGGCGTACCAGGGGCCCATCGACAGCTGGATGACCGCCCAGGGCTACGCGCACGTAGAGGTATTGAGTGTGAGCCGCGAGCATCCGCAAAAGGACGCCGTTGCTGCGGGTTTGCGCGATGAATATCGCCACGATGCCGATGAAATCCGCCTGTTCGCCGCCGGGCGAGGGCTGCTCGGCCTGCACATCGGCGATTACATCTTCACGGTACTCTGCGAAAAACACGACCTGCTGCGCATCCCGGCCGGCATACCGCGCTGGTTTGACTTGGGGGAAGAACCGCGTGTGGTTGCCATCAGCCTGTTCCAGACGGCCGCCGGGGCCGTGGCGCAAGTAACCGGCAGTGATATCGCCCAAGCGTTCCCCGGATTGGATGATTGATCCAAGTTCGCTTTTCACAAACTTATTCAATACTCCGAAGTTGGATAAGTTTGTGGGAATGGGCTCTATAGTTTGTAAGTTATAGCTATTTGTCTGTGGGTCGATGTGTTAATCCCAGGCTTTATGTAACTCTCCCGTCGCTGTGTATTTATCTGTCAATAGGAGGAGTCCGAATATTGGCAGTGCAATTCAATAAGAGACGGAGAGGTATGCATGAGCAGCCCAGATGAGTCGATCCCATCCGTGGCGCCTGCGGCAAACGAGGCCTGTGAACAGGCCTCCGACCACAGGGCAGATGGCGCACAACTGGCGTTGCCGAACAAGCCGCTGACTGCCAAGGAACTGGAAATATTGCATTGGGCCACGGAGGGCAAGACCGTATGGGAAATCAGTCGGATCCGTTGCGTCTCACAAGCCACGGTAAAATTTCACCTGCGCAATATCTACTGCAAGCTGCGCGTCAACAACCGGGTCCAGGCGGTGAGCGAGGCGATCAAGCGCGGTTTGTGCAGATAAAAAAAGGCCGTGAAGCCTGACGGCTTCACGGCCCTGGAAAACAAACCGGTACTCAGGCCGAGTGGTAGGTCGGCAGGGCAAAGCGGTGCTGGCTTTGCAGCATCGAAATCTGCGGCAGCTCGCTGGCCTGTTCTGCCAGGTCACGACGGATGGCGCTGATGACCCACGTCAGTTGGTCGGCAGTGTGCAGCTGCTGGTACGAGATCGAGCGTTTGATCTGCTTGCCCTCGGTGTTGCGCAGGGTCAGCAGGATGCCACCGTCAGGACGCGCTTGGGTGGTGACGTCGTAGTTGGAGAATACAGAAGCGAATTTGTCTTGGATCAGGCTCATGTCTATCGGCTCCATTGGCTCGTGTTGTGCGGCATGGAGTGATAGGTGCAGTGATTGTGCCAGTATTGCTTTTTATAAAAAATCCTTACAAATCAATATCTTATAAAAAATTGAATTTTTCGGTTTCGTGCAATATGCATGAATGGCCATCGTGCATCCTGCATTTTGCGCTATTGGCCGGTGACGAACGGTGCTGGGCGGCACCGCGCTGTGGGATACAAAACATTGCAAATCCTGCGTGTACAGCCAAGGAATGGCTGACGTATTTTCCTGCAAGGCATTCAGGAACGGTCCTACGTCCCATGACGGCCTGCAGACCCTACGAATAATAAGAAAAAGGACTTCTGTACATGAGCAATCCGAACAGCGAGATGATTACCCTCGGCATGATGTTGCGCAAGGTGCCGACCATTGTCCGTGCCCTGCCACGCCTGGTACGGGGTATCCGCGTCGCCAACATCACTGACCCCGATCAACCCTGCGGGTTGGGCTGGACCTTCGAACAGGCCACCCAGCGCAACCCCGAGGGCGCGGCGCTGCTGTACGGCGACCAGGTGCTCAGTTACCACCAGGCCAACCAGCACGCCAACCGCATCGCCCATCACCTGCAGGCCCAAGGCATTGGCAAGGGGGATGTGGTCGCGCTGTTTATTGAAAACCGTCCCGAACTGCTGCTGACCGTGCTGGCGGTGGCCAAGGTCGGCGGCATCTGCGCCATGCTCAACACCGCGCAAACCCAGGCGGTGCTGGTCCACAGCCTGACCCTGGTAGATCCGATGGCGATTGTGGTCGGCGCGGAGCTGGTCGAAGCCTACGACGCCGTGCGCGGGCAGGTGGCGATTGATCCTCAGCGCACCTGGTACGTTGCCGAACAACCGGCGGCGCCGGTGCCCGCGGGCTATGTCGACCTGATGGCAGCCAGCGCGGACTGCTCGCCGGATAACCCCGCAAGCACCCAGCAGATCTACTTCAACGACCCATGCTTCTATATCTACACCTCCGGCACCACCGGTTTGCCCAAGGCTGGCATCTTCAAGCATGGCCGCTGGATGAAATCCTCGGCGAGCTTCGGCACCATCGCCCTGGACATGGGGCCGGAGGACGTCGTGTATTGCACCCTGCCGCTGTACCACGCCACCGGGCTTTGCGTGTGCTGGGGTTCGGCGATTGCCGGCGCGTCGGGGTTTGCCATCCGCCGCAAGTTCAGCGCCAGCCAGTTCTGGGACGATGTGCGCAAATTCAACGCAACCACCCTGGGATATGTCGGTGAGTTGTGCCGCTACCTGATCGACCAGCCGCCAAGCCCGCGCGACCGCGACAACCGCGTGGTGAAGATGATCGGCAACGGCTTGCGCCCTGGGGTGTGGGGGCCGTTCAAGGAGCGCTTTGGCGTCGAGCATATCTGCGAGCTGTATGCGGCCAGCGACGGCAATATCGGTTTCACCAACGTGCTGAATTTCGACAACACCATCGGCTTTTCCCTGATGCACTGGGCGCTGGTGGACTACGCCCACGACACCTGCGAACCGATCCGTGGCAGCAATGGCTTCATGCGTGAAGTGCAGAAGGGCGGGCAGGGCCTGCTGCTGGCCAGGATCGACGACAAGGCGCCGTTCGATGGCTACACCGACCCGGAAAAGAACCGCAAGGTGGTCTTGAGCGATGTCTTCGAAAAGGGCGATCGCTATTTCAACACCGGCGATCTGCTGCGCAGCATCGGCTTTGGCCATGCGCAGTTCGTCGACCGCCTGGGCGACACCTATCGCTGGAAGGGCGAGAACGTTTCCACCACCGAGGTGGAAAACATCTTTATGCAGTACCCGCAGATCACCGAGGCGGTGGCCTACGGTGTGGAAATCGCCAATACCAACGGCCGCGCCGGGATGGCCGCGATTACCCCGTCCGAGTCCCTGGCAACCCTGGATATGCGGGCGCTGTTGCAGTTCGCCCTGAGCCAGATGCCGGCCTATGCGGTGCCGCTGTTCCTGCGGATCAAGGTCAAGATGGAAACCACAGGCACCTTCAAGTACCAGAAGGTGCGCCTCAAGGAAGAGGCGTTCGACCCGGCCAGGGTCGGTGATGATCCGCTCTATGCCTGGCTGCCAGGCACGGATGCCTATGTGCCTGTGACCGAGCAGGTGCTGGTGGATATTCAGGGCGGAAAATATCGCTACTGACGGTGGGTGATAGAGCCTGGCTATTGCGGCTTTCGGCAAAAAAGGGGTGACAGGCGTGGCGCTGCTCGGGAAACTGACGGCCTTACGCCACACCCCACAGGGAGCCGCAGATGTCAGATCAAGCCAAACAAATGACCGAAGATGAAGCCGCCGAATTTGCCGAGCAGGTCTTCGACGTGGCCCGCCGGGGTGATGCCGCCATGCTGGCCGCGCTGCTGGCCAAGGGCTTGCCGGTCAATCTGCGCAATCACAATGGCGATACCTTGTTGATGTTGTCCGCCTATCACGGGCATGCCGATGCCGTGAAGGTGCTGCTGGAGTTCAAGGCCGACCCGCAGATGGCCAATGACAAAAACCAGTTGCCCATCGCCGGTGCTGCGTTCAAGGGCAACCTCGTGGTGGTCAAGGCGTTGATCGAAGGTGGCGCGCCGGTTGAAGGCGCATCTGCCGATGGCCGCACGGCGCTGATGATGGCCGCGATGTTCAACCGCACCGAGATAGTCGATTACCTCCTCAGCGTCGGGGCCAACCCGAAGGCCACCGATGCCCAGGGCGTGACTGCACTGGTGGCGGCCCAGACCATGGGCGCTGCCGATACAACAGCCCAACTGCAAAAGCTGGCTTGACCAAATCCCCCTGTAGGAGCCGGCTTGCCGGCGATGGCGTCAGCAAGATCGCCATCGCCCGCAAGCCGGCTCCTACAGGGGGATTTGTCGCGTTTATCAACCAGTGTTATCGTCGCGCCCCCAAAATCGGCCCCAGCACAGGATGTATCCATGAAAACCGCCCTCATCGAACTCATCGGCAAAATCAGCACCGGGCTGATGAGCGATGCCGAGGTTGCGCAGATCGCCGACGAGGCTGCCCAAGCCTACGCGGATGCCGACGGGTTCCTGGCGGCCAACCCCGATATCAACTACGACGACAGCTTCCCCATCCCCCTGGGTGAGTGGATTGTGGTCGGTAGCCTGCCGGAAACGGTGCTTTTCCAGGCCGATACCTACCAGGACCTATTCGCCCAGATCGTCGCCTCGTTTGGTCCCGACGTGGCGTTCAACCTCAAGCCCAAGCAATTGGCCAAGACCGAGGCGCTCACGGCGCTCAATCGCATCCAGATCCAACTCGCTGCCATGAACCCGGAAAACGGCGGCTACACCCTGATGAACTTCAGCCAGTTGCTCGATGACGAGATCCAGGCGGTGTTGGTGTACGGCAACGATGTGCCACGGGTGCTGGAGTTGTGTGCTGCAGTCGGGATCAAGGGTGAGCCGTCCCTGGAAGCCCTGCGCATTGCCCTGCACGTATGAAATAAAACGGAACCCTCGCCAGGGCTGGCTATCCTAAGCAGGCAAGCCCTCACTTAGGAGCGACACCATGGGTTCCACATTTAACAGCCTGATCGGCTTGATCATCCTGGCTTTGGATATCTGGGCGATCATCAACGTGTTCAAAAGCGGCGCCAGCACCGGCGCCAAAGTGTTGTGGATCCTGTTGATCCTGCTGTTGCCGGTATTGGGCCTGATTATTTGGGCCATCGCCGGACCACGGGGCAATGTGCGGATCTGATCCTCAGTGAGCACAATCAAGTAATGTGCGGCCTTGCCGGCGATAGCTGTGAGTATCTACACAAGTATCTTCTTGGTATGGGTACATATCCGTTGTTGCGGTCACGGCCACTTAGGGTTCCGCCCTGACGGCGGGTCACTTTCGAAGAGCGCGAAAGTAACCAAAGCGCTCTTGCCCCACCACTCGGTGCCTCGCCTAGGCTCGGCATGCCCGCAGTCAGGCATTGCTCCGTGGGCCCGCCGCGATCGGCCATCCATGGCCGTGTCGCGGCTACCCCGGCATCCATGCCGGGGTGCCCACTGCGCAATACCTGCCTGCGGCCATCGTGGTTTAACGGGGCGCCCAAGATCAAAAGCCAGATCAAAAGCCAGATCAAAAGCAGAGCAATAGCAACGCCAGAACGCGGAGCTGCATTCCCCTGTGGGAGCTGGCTTGCCTGCGATAGCGGTGTATCAGCCGATAAATATATTGACTGATCGACCGCTATCGCAGGCAAGCCAGCTCCCACAGGTATACGCGTAAGCCTCACCGATCAGGTCGGCTGTCAGGCCGCCTCGCTCTGCTTGTGATTTTGATCTTAGGCGCCCCGTTAAACCACGCTGGCCGCAATCCGATATTGATTTGGGGGGTAAACCGGCAGGACGCCGGTTTAGCCGCGCTGGGCCATGGATGGCCCATCGCGGCGGCCCCCCAAATCAATGTCGGATTACGGGCACACCGAGCCTAGGCGAGGTGCCGAGTGGTGGGGCAAGAGCGCTTTGGTTACTTTCGCGCTCTTCGAAAGTGACCCGCCGTCAGGGCGGAACCCTAAGTGGCCGTGACCACAGCAACGGATATGTACACACCCCCAAAAGAGCAACTTGTGCAGATCCTAATGCCCCATCAGTACCCGATTAATTGGCTGACACGCGAACAAACCCACCCCCACATTTTTGTACCCCGCATCTAGATTTGTGTGTCTGGATATTCGCTGCACAAAATTTTCACACTTCATCCAAGACAATTCCCCCGCTTTATTTTCCTGCCACGGTCCCTCTGTGCCGCCAGGAACCCTGCGCGATGAGTAATCAATAGCGTTGCCGACGTTGATCGGGCACCATCTGCCCACCGCGTAATACCCTGGACCCTGTGCCTTTACTGGCCGGGGCAGGACGCCGCTGCATTATTTCGCCACTTAAACTTCCAATGGGTCCTCAAACAACATGGCAAACCCGGACGCCCTGAATCAGCAGCGAGCTTCTAATCGCCTGCTGCAACCCACCGTCAAATCCCACCTGGCCTACACGCTGCTTTGCGCGCTGGTCATGATGGTGATGCTCTCCCTGCTGCGCCTCGGGCTGTTGGTCTACAACAGCGACATGATGCTCGACACCCCGGCCTCGACCTTCCTTGAAGCGTTCGTCAACGGCCTGCGCCTGGACTTGCGCCTGGTGGTGTACCTGAGCATCCCGCTGATCCTGGCGCTGTTCAGCGTGCGCGCCATGGCCGCCCGCGGGTTCTTCCGGTTGTGGCTGACCGTGGTTTCCAGCATCGCGCTGTTCCTTGGCCTGATGGAGATGGACTTCTACCGCGAGTTCCACCAGCGCCTCAACGGCCTGGTCTTCCAGTACGTCAAGGAAGATCCGAAAACCGTGATGAGCATGCTCTGGTACGGCTTCCCGGTGGTGCGCTACCTGCTGGGCTGGGCCGTGGGTACGTTTATCCTGAGCATCGCCTTCAAAGGCGCTGATCGTGCAACGCGGCCCCGTGGCCCGTTCAGCGGTGGCACCGTCGGCACCCGCCAGGTTGCCCCGTGGTACAGCCGCATCGCCGTGTTCGTGGTGTGCTTGCTGATTGCCGTGGTCGCCGCGCGTGGCACCCTGCGCCAGGGCCCGCCGCTGCGTTGGGGTGACGTTTACACCACCGACTCCAACTTCGCCAACCACCTGGGCCTCAACGGTACGCTGTCACTGATCGGTGCGGCCAAGGCGCGTTTCTCCGAGCATCGCGAGAACGTCTGGAAAGCCACCCTGGAGCAACCGCTGGCCACCCAGACCGTGCGTGACATGCTGGTGTTGCCTGACGAAAAACTGGTGGATACCGACACCGCCGCCGTGCGCCGTGACTTCACGCCACCGGCCGAGAAGACCCTGCCGATCAAGAACGTCGTGGTGATCCTGATGGAAAGCTTCGCCGGTCACTCGGTGGGCGCGTTGGGCAGCAACGGCAAGATCACGCCGTACTTCGATGAGTTGACCAAGGAAGGCCTGCTGTTCGACCGTTTCTTCTCCAACGGCACCCACACCCACCAGGGCATGTTCGCCACCATGGCGTGCTTCCCGAACCTGCCAGGCTTCGAATACCTGATGCAGACCCCGGAAGGTAGCCACAAGTTGTCGGGCTTGCCGCAATTGCTCAGTGCCCGTGATTTCGACGATGTGTATGTCTACAACGGCGACTTCGCCTGGGATAACCAGTCGGGCTTCTTCAGCAACCAGGGCATGACTAACTTCATTGGCCGCAATGACTTCGTCGACCCGGTGTTCTCCGATCCGACCTGGGGCGTGTCCGACCAGGACATGTTCGACCGTGGCCTGCAAGAGTTGAAGGCGCGCGAGGGCGGCAAGCCGTTCTACGCACTGCTGCAAACCCTGTCCAACCATACGCCGTACGCCTTGCCGACGCCGTTGCCGGTCGAGCCGGTGACTGATCGTGGCCGCCTCAACGAACATTTGACGGCCATGCGCTACTCCGACTGGGCCCTGGGCCAGTTCTTCGAGAAGGCCCGCAAAGAGCCGTACTTCAAGGACACCCTGTTTGTGATCGTCGGCGACCATGGTTTTGGTAACGAGCAACAGATCACCGAAATGGACCTGGGCCGCTTCAACGTGCCACTGCTGCTGATTGCCCCGGGCATGCAGGACAAGTTCGGCGTGCGCGACCACACCGTGGGTACGCAGATCGACATCGTGCCGACCATCATGGGCCGCCTGGGCGGCGAAACCCGTCACCAGTGCTGGGGCCGTGACCTGCTCAACCTGCCGGAAGGCGACAAGGGCTTTGGCGTGATCAAGCCATCGGGCAGCGATCAGACCGTGGCCTTGCTCACGGCTGACCGTGTGTTGGTATTGCCCAAGGAGATGCCACCGAAACTGTGGCAATACGAACTGGGCGCCAACCCTACCGGCAAGGTAATCCCTGAGTCGGCGGATGAGGCACAACTCAAGCAGAAACTTGAGTCGTTCCTGCAGACCGCTACCAAGAGCCTGCTGGATAACACCGCAGGCGTGGTAGACGGCAAGCCGGACTAATCGCCAGGCAATAAAAAAGAGGCCTTCTTCAAGGCCTCTTTTTTTGCATCTTTTTTTTGTAGGAGCGAGCTTGCTCGCGAAAAATGCCCAGGCAACACGTTTGTTCTGGATAACCGCAGTGCGGCTGAGTTCTTCGCGAGCAAGCTCGCTCCTACAGTTATGCAATCAACGCCGTTATATCTTGCCCAGCAACAACAGAATCAACAGCACCACCAGCACCGTACCGAGAATACCCGATGGCCCATAACCCCAGTTGCGCGAGTGCGGGAACACCGGCAGGCCGCCGACCAGCAGGAGGATCAGAACAATGATAAGAATGAGGCTCATAGGTTGTTTTCCTTATTCGTCTTCTGAAAAGACCTGATTGTTAATTGTCAGAGCCGCACATCTAAAACGGCTGCCTTAACCAATCCGACTCCTGCACTTTGCAGAAAATTCCCTGTTTTTTTAAAGCGATTTGGCCACTGGCTTATTTCCTTTTTAATTGTAGTGCGGCTTCGCACTTAGTTTAAAAAGATTGAACTAACCTCAGGCCCTGGCATCCGACCGGGCCCTTGGTTTGCCCGCGGCATTCAGCAACTTGATGGTGCATGGGGCGGTGAATAACCTTCGCTACACTGGCGCGTACTTCTTCCCTGAACCACAAGGCTACTTCCTATGCAAAATCGCATGATGATCACTGGCGCCGGATCCGGCCTGGGTCGCGAAATCGCTCTGCGCTGGGCTCGCGAAGGTTGGCAACTGGCCTTGTCGGATGTCAGTGAGCCGGGTTTGCAGGAAACCCTCGCGCTGGTGCGCCAGGCCGGTGGCGATGGCTTTATCCAGCGCTGTGACGTGCGTGACTACAGCCAGCTCACTGCCTTTGCCCAGGCCTGCGAAGTCAAGCTGGGCGGTATCGATGTGATCGTCAACAACGCCGGGGTCGCCTCCGGTGGGTTCTTCAGTGAATTGTCCCTGGAGGATTGGGACTGGCAGATCGCAATCAACCTGATGGGCGTGGTCAAGGGCTGCAAGGCCTTCCTGCCGCTGCTGGAAAAAAGCAAGGGCCGGATCATCAACATCGCCTCGATGGCGGCGCTGATGCAAGGCCCGGCCATGAGCAACTACAACGTGGCCAAGGCTGGTGTGGTGGCGCTTTCGGAAAGCCTGTTGGTGGAACTCAAGCAGCAGGAAGTCGGGGTACACGTGGTTTGCCCGTCGTTCTTCCAGACCAACCTGCTCGACTCGTTCCGCGGCCCCACCCCGGCGATGAAGGCCCAGGTCGGCAAGCTGCTGGAAAGCTCGCCGATCACGGCGGCGGACATCGCCGATTACATCTACCAGCGCGTGGCGGCCGGTGAGTTCATGATCCTGCCCCATGAACAAGGGCGGATGGCCTGGGCCTTGAAGCAGAAAAACCCGCAGTTGCTGTATGACGAAATGACCAGCATGTCGGAAAAAATGCGCGCCAAGGCCCAATCGGTCAAAAGTTAACGGGCGCACTGGCAAGTCTGGCTCAATCGCTGATTGTGGCGAGGGGGCTTGTCCCCCGCTGGGCTGCGCAGCAGCCCCAAAATATGCCACCCCGGTGTGTCAGATAAAACTCGGTGAGGCTTATTGGGTTGGGGCTGCTGCGCAGCCCAGCGGGGGACAAGCCCCCTCGCCACAGAGTAAACGGTGCGTTTGGTTTTTTGCTCTTTTGCGGCGTTTTTTATATTTGTCTGTCAGTAAAGTTAACCAAGGCTTGTAGGGGAGGTCTGTTTAGCTGGCAAGGCATTGATGGGGCATGGGGGAGGGCGCATGGTCGATGTCCGGTAACTTTCAAAGGACAAACGCCATGCTGGTACTTAGCCGCACCGTAGGCGAAATCATTTCCATCGGCGATCACATCACCCTGCGGATCCTGGAGGTCAACAACTTCCAGGTGAAACTCGGCGTGGAAGCGCCGGCAGGGGTCAATGTGCATCGGGCGGAGGTCTACGAAAAGATCCGCAACCTGCAGGGACAGCCGGTGCCCGTGGCCAACCCTTAGTCGAACAGATGCTTGGGCACGTCGTGCTTGAGCATCAGTTGGCACTGTTCACTTTCCGGATCGAAAACGATCAGCGCCTGGCCCTTGGTCAACGCCTGGCGTACACGCAGTACGCGGGTTTCCAGGGGCGTGTCGTCGCCGTTATCGGTGCCGTCGCGGGTGACGAAGTCTTCAATGAGGCGGGTCAGGGTGTCGACTTCAAGTGCATCGTGGGGAATCAGCATACAAGCCTCAAATGGTTGATCCCGGCGATCCTACTGTGCCGGGATCATTGTTGCCAGCTTCAGGATTTCTGCCCGACCAGGCTATCCACCGACGGCACGCGGGTGTCGCTCTCCATTTGCGTCTCGTGCTCCAGTTGATGGCTGAAGCGGTCCAGGGAACCCTGGGCGGGCTGGGCATCGCTGGCAAATACCGGCGGGCTGAGGATGTAGGCGCCAAGCAGGCGACTCAATGCCGCCAGGCTGTCGATATGGGTCCGCTCGTAACCGTGGGTCGCATCGCAGCCAAAGGCCAGCAGCGCCGTGCGGATATCGTGCCCGGCCGTCACGGCCGAGTGGGCATCGCTGAAGTAATAGCGAAACAGATCGCGGCGTACCGGCAATTCATGGTCGGCGGCCAGGCGCAGCAGGTGACGGGACAAATGATAGTCGTAGGGCCCGCCGGAATCCTGCATCGCGACGCTCACGGCATGCTCGCTGGAGTGCTGGCCGGGGGCGACCGGTGCAATGTCGATGCCGACGAATTCACTGACATCCCAGGGTAATGCCGCCGCCGCGCCGCTGCCGGTTTCTTCGGTGATGGTGAACAGCGGGTGGCAGTCGATCAGCAACGGTTCACCGCTGTCGACGATCGCCTTGAGCGCCGCCAGCAAGGCGGCGACCCCGGCTTTGTCATCCAGGTGGCGGGCGCTGATATGGCCGCTCTCGGTGAACTCCGGCAGCGGGTCGAAGGCCACGAAGTCACCGACACTGATCCCCAGGGAGTCGCAATCGGCACGGGTGGTGCAGTAGGCATCCAGGCGCAGTTCGATATGGTCCCAACTGATCGGCATTTCATCCACGGCGGTATTGAACGCGTGCCCGGAAGCCATCAGCGGCAGGACGCTGCCGCGGATCACGCCATTGTCGGTGAACAGGCTCACGCGGCTGCCTTCGGCAAAGCGGCTGGACCAGCAGCCCACGGGGGCCAGGGTCAGGCGGCCATTGTCCTTGATCGCCCGCACGGCAGCGCCGATGGTGTCCAGGTGCGCGGAAACCGCGCGGTCCGGGCTGTTTTGCTGGCCCTTGAGGGTGGCGCGGATGGTCCCGCGACGGGTCATTTCAAAGGGGATGCCCAGTTCTTCGAGACGCTCGGCGACGTAACGCACGATGGTGTCGGTAAAGCCGGTGGGGCTGGGGATGGCGAGCATTTCCAGCAGCACTTTCTGCAGGTAGTTGAGATCCGGTTCGGGGATGGTTCGGGTCATGGAAACTCCTGATGAGTTGAGGGCATCGATGGTTTCGATGAGGGGGCTGAGGGTATTGGGTGCCTGGGCTGGCCTCATCGCGGGCAAGCCCGCTCCTACAGTTGATCGCGTACCACTGTGGGAGCGGGCTTGCCCGCGATGAGGGCCGACCAGTCAACGCCTATCTCAAGCCGTGGACTGACTATGGGGAAACAACAGATCCACGAATTTCTCCGCAGTCGGTTGCGGTTCATGATTGGCCAAGCCGGCGCGTTCATTGGCTTCGATAAATACATATTCCGGCTGGTCGGCGGCCGGCACCATCAGGTCCAGGCCCACCATGGGAATGTCGAGGGCGCGCGCGGCACGCACGGCAGCGTCCGCCAGGGTCGGGTGCAGGATCGCCGTGACATCTTCCAGGCAACCGCCGGTGTGCAGGTTGGCGGTGCGCCGCACGGCCAGCACTTCGCCGGAAGGCAAAATGCTGTCGTAGCCGTAACCCGCCGCTTTCAAGGTGCGCAGGGTTTCGTCGTCCATGGGGATGCGGCTTTCGCCATCGGTGGCCGCCTGGCGTCGGCGGCTTTGCACTTCGATCAACGCACCGACGCTGTGCTTGCCGTCACCGATCACCTGGGCCGGGCGGCGGATGGCGGCGGCCACCACTTCAAAACCAATGACCAGGATGCGCAGGTCCAGGCCTTCGTGGAAGCTCTCCAGCAATACCCGCGAGTCAAACTGGCGCGCCGCCTCGATAGCGCTTTGCACTTCTTCGATGGTCTGCAAGTCCACGGCCACGCCCTGGCCCTGTTCCCCGTCCAGGGGCTTGACCACGATGCGCTGGTGTTCGTCGAGGAACTCCAGGTTATCGTCGGCGCTGGCGGCCAGTTGCTGCGACGGCAATTTCAAACCGGCGGCGCTCAGGGTCTTGTGGGTCAGGCTCTTGTCCTGGCACAGGGTCATGCTGATGGCACTGGTCAGGTCGCTCAACGACTCGCGGCAGCGCACCCGCCGCCCGCCATGGCTGAGGGTAAACAGCCCGGCATCGGCGTCATCTACCTGCACGTCGATCCCGCGTCGGTGGGCTTCTTCGACAATGATCCGCGCATAGGGATTGAACCCCGCCTGAGGCCCCGGGCCGAGGAACAGCGGTTGGTTGATACCATTCTTGCGCTTGATCGCGAAGGTGGTGAGGGCACGAAAGCCGAGCTTGGCGTAGAGGCTTTTCGCCTGGCGATTGTCATGCAATACCGACAGGTCCAGGTAACTCAGGCCACGGCTCATAAAGTGCTCGATCAGATGGCGCACCAGCACTTCACCGACCCCCGGCCGCGAGCATTGCGGGTCTACGGCCAGGCACCAGAGGCTGCTGCCGCTTTCCGGATCGTGGAAGGCCTTTTGATGATTGAGGCCCATGACGCTGCCGATCACCGCGCCGCTGTCTTCGTCCTCGGCCAGCCAGTACACCGGGCCACCTTGATGGCGCGGGGTCAACAGGTTGGCATCCACCGGCAACATGCCGCGGCCCTGGTACAGGCGATTGACGGCCTGCCAGTCGGCTTCGCTCTGTACCCGACGAATGCGGAAGCCACGAAACACCCGGGTCGCCGGGCGGTAGTCGGTGAACCACAGGCGCAGGGTGTCGGACGGATCAAGGAACAACTGTTGCGGATCGATCCCGAGGATCTGCTGGGGCGCCGCTACATACAGGGCGATATCCCGTTCCCCCGGCTGCTCGTTGAGCAACTCCAGGGCCAGGCTCGCCGGGTCAGGGAAGGTATGGCCAATCAACAATCGGCCCCAGCCGCAATGCACGGCGATGGGTTGCGCGCTGGGTTCGCTGCCGTCTTCGGCCAGGCGCGCTTGCAAGCGCTCGTAGGAAGGCGCCTGGCCGCGCAGCAGGCGTTGGCTGTAGGCCGTGGCGTGAGGTTTCATCAATCAGAGTCCTTGTTCGCTGAGCCACAGGTTCAGCGCTGCCAATTGCCACAGCTTGGAGCCGCGCAGCGGGGTCAGTTGGCCTTGTGGATCGGTGAGCAGGCGGTCGAGCATCGCCGGGTTGAACAGGCCGCGATCCTGGCTCGGGTCCAGCAGCAGGTCACGCACCCAGTTCAGGGTGTCGCCCTGCAAGTGCTTGAGGCCGGGCACCGGGAAGTAGCCTTTCTTGCGGTCGATGACCTCACTGGGGATGACCCGGCGCGCCGCTTCCTTGAGTACTTGCTTGCCGCCGTCCGGCAGCTTGAATTTACCCGGCACTCGGGCCGACAACTCCACCAGGCGGTAGTCGAGGAACGGCGTACGGGCTTCCAGGCCCCAGGCCATGGTCATGTTGTCCACGCGCTTGACCGGGTCGTCCACCAGCATCACCGTGCTGTCCAGGCGCAGGGCCTTATCCACCGCGGCATCGGCCCCCGGCTGTGCGAAATGTTCGCGCACGAAGTCGCCGGCGGCGTCATTGGCGGTCAGCCATTGCGGCGCGACAGTGGCGGCGTAATCGTCGTAGCTGCGATCAAAAAATGCATCGCGGTAGGCGGCGTAAGGATCGCTGGCCCCGTCCACCTGCGGGTACCAGTGATAGCCGGCAAACAACTCATCGGCTCCCTGGCCGCTTTGCACTACCTTGCAATGCTTGGCCACTTCCCGGGACAGCAGGTAGAAGGCGATGCAGTCATGGCTGACCATCGGTTCGCTCATGGCGCGGAACGCGGCCGGCAGTTGCTCGATGATCTCGCTTTCGGCGATGCGCAATTGGTGATGTTGGGTGCCGTAGTGTTTGGCGATCAGGTCCGAATACTGGAATTCGTCGCCACGTTCGCCGCCGGCATCTTCAAAACCAATGGAGAAGGTCGACAAGTCCTGCACGCCCACTTCCCGCAACAGGCCCACGAGCATGCTCGAATCCACCCCGCCCGAGAGCAGCACGCCCACATCCACCGCGGCGCGTTGACGGATCGCCACGGCTTCGCGGGTGCTGTCGAGAACGCGGTCGGTCCAGTCTTCCAGGGTCAGGTTCTTTTCATCCTCATGGGGGCCGTAGGGCAGGGTCCACCAGGTTTTCTGCTCGGTGGTGCCGTTGGCATCGATACGCATCCAGCTGGCAGGCGGCAGTTTTTCGATACCCGCGAGCAACGTGCGCGGCGCGGGCACCACGGCATGGAAATTCAGGTAGTGGTTGAGCGCCACCGGGTCGAGGATCGGGTTGATATCGCCGCCCTTGAGCAGCGCTGGCAACGCCGAGGCAAAACGCAGGCGCTGGCCGGTGCGCGACAGGTACAAGGGCTTCACGCCCAGGCGGTCACGGGCGATGAACAGGCGCTGGCTGTCGCGCTCCCAGATCGCGAAGGCGAACATGCCGTTGAGCTTGGGCAGCAGTGCTTCGCCCCAGGCGTGGTAGCCCTTGAGCAGCACTTCGGTATCGCCACCGGAATAAAACGCGTAACCCAGGGCTTCAAGTTCGCTGCGCAATTCGGGGAAGTTATAGATCGCGCCGTTGAAGGCCAGGGACAGGCCCAACTGGGCATCGACCATCGGTTGGGCGGAGCCATCCGACAGGTCCATGATTTTCAGGCGCCGATGGCCCAGGGCAATCGGCCCTTGGGCATGGAAACCCCACGCGTCGGGGCCGCGAGGGGCCAAGTGATGGGTGATGCGCTCAATGGCTGCCAGGTCGGCAGGTTGGGCATCGAAACGTAACTCTCCAGCTAATCCGCACATAAATTCCTTACCGGTTTTTCCGTTGGGGAGGGATAAAAACGCACCCGTCAATACGGCGGGTACCCAGAGACTGACCCCATCCGTGTTGCGGGAGTTTTAGAACAATGCGTTATAAGGCAAATGGCCTGCGCTGATTTTGTAGTGGGTATCGCACGCCGTGGCCTGGCGTTGAAGGGCGGTATATAGATAGGCAATGACATACAAATAGTGGGCGGTTCAGCGGGCTGAACGCCCTGCTATTCGAATCGGTTTTCAGGCGCGATGGGCTTAGGGTGTGGAGCCATGTTCAACGTCATAAGGGACGTGGTAGATGACACAAACACCCGAGCAAAAACAGGCCCCCCGCGTTGTGGCGCCAGAGGAGCGGTTGCGGGCCCTGCTGGATATCACCGGCCACCTGGACAAGGCGCAGACCTTGATCGAGACGTTGCCGACGTGGTTGGAGGCGGCCACGCCCGGCGCTCTTGAAGCCCTGGAAAAGGCCCACGCGGAAAGTGAGGCACCCCGCCAGCGCGCGCGCCGGCTGCTCAACCGCGTCAAGCCCCTGGATACGTTTTGCGCCGAGCAACTCACAGCCTTTTTGGCCACCAAGGCGCTGAACACCCTGGATATCCACCACGACACACTGGAGGTACCCACACGCAACCTGAGTGGGGTCGGTCCGGATCTGGGCGGCCTGCTTATAGAAACCGTGAACCTGCAAAAGCACAGCCTGTTGCAGGCCGCCATGCAGAACTTTGCGGCGGCCAGTGCCGCACCCGGTGGCCTGCCGCAGGCCGCCGTGGTACGTGTCGGCGCAAAACGGCTGGCATCGCCGACGTTGACCGCTGCGCAGTTTGTGCAGTATTGCCGTGAGCTGGACCTGGGGGCCGCCTACCAGGCGCATATTCGCGAGATCTTCAATCTGCCCGCGCCCGAAGAAGGGCCGGTCGACCCCACGCGCGGTTACAACCCGGCACTCGCCGCGATTGGTCAATCGCGGTGCATGGACATGCAGGTTGATCTGCACATTGCCTACGCCAGGCGCGATCTCGACGAGGCCACTTACCGGCTGTTGCAGCAACTGATCTGCGCGGATTTTCCCGCGAGCGAGGTCACATCGATGTTGCTCGATGGCAAACCATTGGCCTGGCATGGGGTGAGTATCAATGAGGTTTGCATCTGGAGCGTGTTGATATTTTCCCATCACACCTACGACGCTTTTGCCAGCGGGCCGTTTCTGGTGTACATGCCCAACGAGCCGGTCAGGCCGTGGTACCGGTATGCGTCGCTGGAGGATTTCAAGCTCTACCTGACCCTCAAGCTTCAGGTGAAAAGCTACCGCCTTTTTTTTAACGGCTACCTCGACGAGGCGCAGCGCTTCGATTTTTTCCAGCGGTTCGACCGCACCCGCACCCTTTACGCCGTAGAACCGTTGCCGGTCATCGGTAACTTGTCGGCGTTTTTTTTCAGTGCCTATGTGACTAAGTTGCAACTGGACGCGCAGGTCCTGGCGGTGCCCAAGGCGCAAGTCGACGAAGAAGCCCGCCAGCAGCGCTTGCAGGACTACATGGATGTCGGCCTGACCGTACTGAACGTGGCCGGCCTGGTCGTGCCGCTGTTGGGCCAGTTGATGATGGGCGTGGCGGTCGGCCAACTGCTGGGCGAGGTGTTCGAGGGGGTTGAGGACTGGCGCCACAATGACCGTCAGGAAGCGCTGAAGCATTTGGTCAATGTCGCAGAAAACCTCGCCACCATGGCATTGTTCGCCGCCGGTGCCAGCGTAGTGGGGCGACTGCGACAGACGCAGGCCAATGCGCAGCGGTTCTTCGACGGGATGGAAGCCGTCAAGCTAGGGGATCGCAGTTCGCGCTTGTGGCGCGGTCGCCCGATGCCTTATCGCCAGGCGCTGGACATTACAGGAACGGTGGCCAGCCCCAGGGGTATCTATCAGATCCTTGGGCAGTCCTATGTCAAGGTCGAGGGCTCGCTGTACGCCATTGCCTTTGATGAGCGCACCGGTTACTGGCGGGCCTTGCACCCGCTGCGCGAGTCGGCGTATCGCCCGTTCCTGACCCACAATCGTCAGGGCGGCTGGCAGTTCACCTTTGAGCGTTTGCACGAATGGCGTGACCCCGAGTACCTGCTCAAACGCCTGGACCCCAGCCTCGCAGACCTGCCCGACGGCCATCTGAAAGATATTGCCAGCATCACCGACATGACCACGCCCCGCCTGCAACAACTGGCCCTGGAAAGCCTGCCGCTGCCGGAGCGCTTTCGGGAGTGTGCAATGCGGTTCAACCTCAATCAAAAGGTCCGGGATCTGCTCTGGCAACTGGAGCACCAGCCATCCCCGGACCCGAGCACGGCGCATACCCAGTTGCTGGCGCTGCCCATGGTCGAAGGCTGGCCCCAGGGAAGGTTTTTCGAGGTGCTGGACCGAGAGGGTGTATTGCTTGAGCGCTACCCTGACACGGCACCGTTCGACTATGAAGACCTGAGTATTCACATTACCGAACAGCAGTTGAGCGAAGGCAAGGTCATCTCCACGACGCTGGCGGCACTGGACGCCGATGAGAGCCAGCAATTGCTGGGCGGGGTGTATTCGGCGCAGGCGGCGCCCGCGGTATTGAGGCGGCGTTTGGCTGCCGCCCTCAGGCCCAATCATCGGCGGGTGTACGAAAAGCTGTACGAGGATTACGACAGGCTCGACCTGGGTGATCATGGCCTGCTCAAGCAGCACTACCCACAGTTACCGACCCGCCTGGCGTGGGAGGTCATGACTGGCATCCCGACCGAACAACGCTGGGCATTGCGGCGCACCGGGCGGATCCCGCTGCTGGTGGCGCAGCGGGCGCGGGAAACCCTGGAAACGCTGTATGAAGATCAGGCCGTGCTCGGCTTGCATCTGCCGGAGCTGGCGGATGAGGCAACGTGGCGCCTGGCGATGGGGTTGTTCGACGGGCTGCCGGGCTGGCCCGAAGATGTTTTTCTGCAATTGCGCCAAGCGTCAGCGACGGGGCGGGTGCTGGGGCAGGCGGGCAACCAGGCCGCTGTATTTACACGGACGTTGATTCATTCGGCCAAGGGTTTTGAAACCCTCGACTCACAGGGCGTAGTGTCGCGCAAGGTATTCAGCGGGCCACAGGGTTTGTATCAGGCCGTCCTCGAGAACCTGGCGCCCGCACAGCGCGCAAGGTTGCAGTTGGAGGGGAGCAGCGCCGACGTTCAGTTGCGTAATAAAGTCCTATTCAAGGCGCGGGATGAACGCAGCCAGCTTTCCCGATACCTCTGGCCTGAACGGGCCGCGCTGCCCGAGCAACCGGTAGCCTGCGTCCAGGCGATGAAGAAGGAACAGGTCAAGCATCCGCTGGAACTGGTACGCAAGGTGCGCAAGCTCTACCCGTTGTTTGATGAGGCGCGCATCGCAACCTTCCTCCAGGGGCTGGGGCCGGATCACCTGGCCCGGGCCAAGGCGGTTCGCGCGCTTGAACAGCAGTACGAGGCCCTGCGCCATGCGCTCAAGCTGTGGTGCAGCGAGACGGCTTCGCTGGAGAAGCTACCCAAACCCGTGGCGGACTATCGCTGGAGCCGCCTGCAATCGGCGCAGACGATCAAGCGCTGCTGGCAATCGGCGATGCTGCTGGCCGATGCATACGGTGAAAAGGTTCCCAGCCTGAGCCTCGATGGTATGGCCGTTGGCCCCTTGCCGACATTGCCGGCGAGCATCCGATTTGACGCCATCGAGCAACTGTCGCTCAAGCGCATGGGACTCAACGATGACGTTGCCTACTTTCTCAAGCACTTCAAAGGTCTACGTTCGCTGGAGCTGACCGGTAACGAGCTGACGCTTTTGCCCGAAGCGCTGTCCCAGATGCCTGAACTGCAACGCTTGTACTTGAACGGCAACCGCTTGCAACTCACCGAATACACACGGGCCAAGCTCGCGGATATGCGCGGGCTCAGGGTCTTGAACCTCAGCGACAACCCGTTGATCGATCCGCCGCTGGTCAGCCGGATGTTTGAGTTGCGCCATTTGGTCCTGAGCAATTGCAGGCTCAAGGATTTGCCCAGTGGTCTGCTGCGCATTCCTAATCTGGAAAGTGTTGACCTGCGTGACAATGACATCGCCCAGTTGCCCGGCTGGCTCTTCACCCAGACGCGGCAAAGGGCCGAGATGATTAACTTGCGCCACAACCCGCTGGATTCGCGCAGTCAACTGTTGTTGAGCAATTTTCGCAACAGCGTGGGGGTGGGCATGGGGTTTATCGAGGACGATATCGCCCGGCTCAACGAGCAGCGCGCCCGGGAGCTATGGTTGACGCAGGATGGGGCCAGGGGGGTGGCCGAGAAGGAGCTGGCCTGGAAGGGACTCAATGATGAACCCGGTTCCGACGGCCTGTTCAAGCTGCTGGCCGAGCTGGGGGGTACGGCCGATTCGATGCAGGTGCGTGAAGATATGGCGCGTCGGGTATGGCGGGTACTGGATGCCGCTGCCGCCGATGTGAAATTGCGCGAAGAGATTTTTGAGCGCGCCGGCACACCGTTGAATTGTGACGACGCCGCCGCAGTGAGTTTCAGCAATCTGGAAGTATTGGTTGAGGTCAACGAAGCAACCAGGCTGTTGGAAGGCGGGCAGATGAATGCCAAATCGTTGTTGCGCCTGGGCAAGGGCCTGTTCCGCCTTGAGCAACTGGAGGGCATGGCCCGCGCCCATAGCAACGAGCATCCGCTGTCGGACCCGCTGGAGGTCAGCCTTGCGTACCGTACCGGGCTGGTCGATCAGTTTTACTTGCCGGGCCAACCCCGGCACATGCGCTTTTCCCGATTGGGCGGGGTCACGCCGCAGGCGTTGCGCACTGCCGAGTCTCGGTTGCGGGCAGCCGAGTTGTCGCCGGCGCTGCAGAAGTTTCTGGTGGAGCTGCCATTCTGGGTCGGCTATCTCAAGCGCACCTTCAGTCGTGGCTTCGAGCAGGTGAACGAGCCCTACGACCAGCGCCTGCAAGCGGTGTTCGACCAGGGCCTGACCCTGGATGACGCTTCCTATCGCGACCAGATGAATGAGGTACTCAGGGAGCAGAGGCTGGCCGAACAAGCAGAGCTGGAACGCCTCACCGAGGAGGCGTTGAAATACCAAGAGTTGGTCGGCTGCGGTTTGCCGTTAGCTTGAATGCCCGGTCACATTGCTGCGCACCAATGTGCGCAGGGCAAAACGATTCGGGTGGCAGGCTTCGGCCACGCTTCGGGGCAAGGGCAGTGGCTCGTTGTCGAGCCAGGCGGCGAGTAGCTCGGCGCTCAACGGTGCGGTGATCAGCCCACGGGAGCCATGGCCGCTGTTGACGTACAGGCCGTCCAGCCACGGGCAGGCTATGTCGGGCGTCTGGCGCGCATCCTTGCGCAGGGCCGCGTAGGCCTCGGCGAAGGCCGGGCTGTCGGCCAACGGCCCGACAATCGGCAGGTAGTCCGGGCTGGTACAGCGGAACGCGGCACGGCCTTGCAGGGTGTCCGGGGCGAGGCTGGAGGCTTGCAGGCGTGCGGCCAGGTCGGGCGAGATGGCCGCAAGCAGTGCCAGGTTGCCCGCGTGGTCGGCGGCGGTGGCAGTCAAGTCGTCGCTCTTGAAATCGAAGCTGGCCCCCAGCGTGTGTTCACCCAGGCGAGGCGGGGCCACGTAGCCTTCGGCGCAAACCACGGTGGCCAGGCTTTGACTGCTGCCGGTCTGTGGCACGCGGGTGATTTGCCCGCGGATCCGTTTGAGGGGCAATTGGGCACTCGCCGCAAAGCGCTTGACCTCGGCCGCCCCGGCCAGCACCACCACCGGTGCGCTGGACAGCAACCGCTCGCCGTCAAAGGCTTGCCATTGGTCATCGACCTTGCGCAGGTCCAGGGCATCATGATGGGTCAGGATCTCGATGCCCGGCTGACGCGCCTGCCATTCGCACAATGCGGGCGGGTGGACCCAGCCGCCCTCGGGGTAGAACAAACCGCCCGACTCAAGGCCGATACCGGCCTGCGCCTGCGCCTGCTGCTGATCCAGTTGATGGACCAACTGCGGATCGAAGGCTGCTGCCAATTGCGCCTGGCGTGCGGCCTCCTTGGGGTTGAAGGCCAGTTGCAAGACCCCGCAATTGTCCCAGTCGAGCCCGCGTTGCAAATGCTGGAGCAGGCGGCGGGTATGACCAAAACCACTGACAATCATCTGCGACAGCGCGGTGCCATGGGCGGACAACTTGAGGTACAGCACACCCTGAGGATTGCCTGAGGCTTCTTGCGCCAGGCCGTCATGGCGCTCCAGCAGGCTGACCTGCCAACCCCGCGCCGCAAGGCTGGCCGCGGTGGTGCAACCGGCCATGCCGCCGCCGATGACCAGGGCCCGGCGTTCACCGCTGTGCGCCGGCGGGCGGGCGAACCAGGGCTTGATCGCTGGCGGCGCGGGTGTTTGCGACGGCCAGCCGAGGAATTCGCCACGCAGGATTTCCCACTTGTGACCGATGCCCGGCGTGCGCTTCATCTTGAACCCGGCGCCATTGAGCAGGCGCCGTACCCAGCCGGTGCTGGTGAAGGTACTGATCGTCGAGCCCGGTGCCGCGAGTCGGGCCAGTTCGGCAAACAGTTCGGCGGTCCACATGTCGGGGTTTTTCGCCGGGGCAAAGCCGTCGAGAAACCACGCATCGACCTGCGCGTCCAGTTGTGGCAGTTGCTCCAGGGCATCGCCAATCAACAGCGTCAGGGTCACGCGTCCTGCGTCCAGCACCAGGCGCTGGAAGCCCTGGTGAATGGCCACGTATTGCGCCAGCAGTTGGTCGGCCCACGGCTTGAGTTCCGGCCACAGGGCCAGGGCGCGTTGCAGGTCGGCGTAGCTCAGGGGGTACTTTTCCACACTGACAAAATGCAGGCGGGCGCCGGGCGCTGCGTGGTGGTCAAACAGCTGCCAGGCGCACAGGAAATTCAACCCGGTACCAAAGCCGGTCTCGCCGATCACCAGCCGCCCACCCTCGGGCAGTGCGGCAAAGCGCTGCTGCAGGTGGTTCTGTTCAAGGAACACATAACGGGTTTCGTCCAGGCCCGACTGGTCGGAGAAGTACACGTCGTCGAAGACCCGCGAGCGCGGGCGTCCCTGGTCGTCCCAGTCAAGCTGGGCATTTGGCGATACGGGGTTCATGGGCAACTCGGCAAAGACAAGGCGGCCATTCTAGCCGATCGCGGGAGCGCCGGCCGATCCGCGCCGGCCTGTGGTGGTAGCCCGCTGATGGTTGCACGCAAAAAACCTCTGTAAAGCACCCGCTAACGATCAACTATCTGCGTAAATTCAAAGGCTTGCGTCGGGTTATGGTGAATGGCTGATTAACGGGCAATAAAGGACATTGCGCATGCCGGACCAGGATGATTTGACCAAGACATGTACTCAATTGACGCAGCGCCAGCTACAAGCGGCGTTGCTGGAAATCACCCACGACCTGTCCAAGGCCGAGGTCCTGCAAAAGCGCCTGCCGGGCTGGATGTTGAACGCTCCCAAAGGGGTACTGGAGGCGCTGGAGCGGGAGGCCGCGCAGCTTGACGAGGCCAGGGCCGCCGTCGCGGGACGCTTGCGCCCATTGCGCTCACTGGATGAGTTTTGCAGTGCGCAGTTGAAGGCCTACTGCCAGAGGCAATGGCAGGTCACGGTCGAGCCGCACAAGGACCTGTTTGTGCGGGCCTTCTACGAATACCAGAAAGGCGTGCTGCCGCTGGAATATGTCCGCAGTGTCAAGCTGGAGCAGCAGACCCTGTTGCACATGGCCCTGCAGAACTTTACCGAGGCGGAAGCGCAAGAGGCGCATTTTGCGCCGCCGTCGCGGCTGCAATCGGGTTCAGGTCAGGGTGGGGTGATCCCTGTCTCCGTGCAGGCATTTGCCAAGGGCTGCCGGGATCTTGATGTCGGCAGTCTGTATCAGCAGCACATCAGTGACGTGTTCAACCTCGACGTTGGCGAACCCGGCGATGACGCCTATTTCAATGGCGTGGCGCTGGATATCGGTTGGATGAAAACCCTGGATCTGAAAATCGACGCGCATATTGCCTGCATGCGCGGCGATATCACCGCCGCTACCTATGGCCTGTTATGCACCCTGCTGGATCGCAAGATGGACCCCGTGCAGGCCAGGGGCCTGATGTTTCAAGGGCGCCAGGTCATCTGGCAGGGCTTGAATGCGCTGGATTGCTGCCTGTGGAGTGTGCTGGTGTTTTCTGGCCGGCCGATTGCCGATTACCCACAGGAGCCCTGTGTGGTGTACATGCCCAATGAGCCGGGGCGACCTTTTTTTGAGTACCCATCGCTCAACGACTTCAAGCTCTATCTGGATCTGAAGCTGGAAGTCAGCACCTACCGCACCTTTTTCACGGGGTACCTGGGGGAAATAGACCGGGTCGATTTTTTCCGTCGCTTTGACCAGCACCGTACCCTGGGCGTGTTGGAGGCCAAGCCCATCACCACCAGCCTGGGGCAGCACTTTTTCGCCACCTACGCGGGCAAATTGCAGATCGACGCCCGGACCCTGGCGGTCCCGGTGGCGGATGTGGATGAGCAGGTGCGCAAACAGCGTCTGCTGGACTACCTGGACGCGGGGCTGACGCTGCTCAATCTCGCCGGCTTTGTGGTCCCGGCATTGGGCCTGTTGATGACGAGCGTGGCGGTGGGGCAGATGCTCGGCGAGGTGTATGAGGGCATTGAGGATTGGCGCCGTGGCGACAAGGAGGAGGCGCTCAAGCAGTTGGTAGCCGTGGCGCAGGACATTACCTCAATGGTGTTGTTCGCTGCGGGGACCAAGGTCGTGGGCAACGTACTCAAGCGCACCCGGCAAAGCTATGCCGGTTACTTCAAGTCGCTGGAAGCGGTGCGTTCGACGGATGGACAGCCACGGCTGTGGCACCCTGACATCGGGCAGTATTCCCACGATCAACACCTGATCGACGATGTGCCTGCCGACGCCCAGGGCGTGTACAAGGTGGGCGCTGGCTCATACGTCAAAGTCGGCGACAACCTGCATCAGGTGACCTACGAGCCGCAGCAGGGTGTGTGGCGGGCCAGCCACCGTACGCGGCAGGCGGCCTATCGGCCGCCGATGGTGCACAACGGCGAGGGGGCCTGGCGTTTTTCGTTCGAGGACCCCGAGGAGTGGGAAGACCAGGACTATCTGTTTTCCCGCCTGGAGCCGAGCAGTCGCCACCCTGCGCTGGAATCGCGCAAGCTGCGGCTGGTCAAGGACATCATGGACAAGCCCCACCGCTGGGGGTATCACCTGGCGCAGGAGTGCTTGCCTTTTCCGGCACGCTTTCGTGATCTGTACGAGCGCTTCAGGCTGGAGCAGTCGATTCGCGACCTGGTCTGGCTATTGGAGCGTGGCGCTTACCTCAATGGGCCAAGTGCGACCACCCAGATGCACGCGTTGCCGCTGCTGCCGGGCTGGCCCGAGGGCCATTATTTCGAGGTGCTGGATGCCCAGGGTAGCGTTACGGCGCGTTATCCCGCCGCTGGCCCGTTTGATGCCGCCGGGCGCTTGAGCCTCTGCGAGCAGGCCGTGGCGCAGGGGCAGGTGTTTGATGTGTTGCTGTCTGGCCTGGATGCGCCACGTAAGGCCGGTCTGTTGGGCGAAGGGGTGGCCGCCAATGACGAGCACGCGGCATTGGCGCGTCAATTGCTCGCGCACCTCAAGGCTGATCGCAAACCGTTGTTTGAGCAGCTGTACCAGGCCTACGACGGGCCGGTGCCCGAGGGCGGCGCGCCGTTGCGCGAGGCCTACCCGCCATTGCCCACCCGCGTGATGCGCGAGTTGATGGCCCAGGCGTCCTCCGTGGAGCTTCAAGCCCTGCGGGACAACCAGCGGGTGCCCATGGCCCTGGCAGAGTCGGTGCGCGTGAGCCTGGAGGCACAGCGCCTGGACCGTGCCCTGGCCGGTTTCGAGCAGCCGGAGTTGGCCGGCCTGGACACCCAGTGCGTGGCGGTACGCATGCTGCCGCACCTCGACGGCTGGGACAGCACACTGCAAGTGGAGTTGCGCCAGGGTTCACCCGCCGGGCCGTTGTTGGCCCTGGGGGCGAAGGAGGGTGCGAGCGTGCGTCGGGTGGTGGTCAGCTCGGGCGCGGGATTCACGCCGTTCGATGCCCACGGGGTGAGCATGGGGGCGGCCCAGGCCGGTTCCGATGGGTTGTTCGAAGCGATCCTGCAAACGCTCTCGGCTACCCAGCGCAGCGCCCTGGAGTTGCCGTTACATCCTGGCGAAAACGCCTGGAGGCTGCGCCGCCGCCTGGCTGCCCGGGCGCAGAGCGAGCGTGTGGTGGCGGGCGAAGCTTTCTCCGATCAGGCGAGCGAGCCCCTGGCCCTGGAGGTCCCCTGTCGCATGTCTGATTCACCGGCCAGCCCGCGGCCGCTGGTGGGCAAGGTACAGAAAATTTATCCCTTGTTCAGTGATGTCCAGGCAGCCGAGTTATTGCAAAGCCTGGGGACCGACGCCCTGGCCCAAGCCAAGGCCGTCGCGCGCCTGCAGGCTGACCTGAAGCTTCTGCGCTCGATCCTCAAGCACTGGAAGAACAACCTCGGCGACCTGGCGGCGCAGCCGGGCATGGCTGATATCCGTCACAGCCGCCAGCAAGTGGCCGAGCGGATCGAAGCCTGTTGGCGCCGCCAGAGCTTTGTGCTCGATGATCACCAAGTGCCCGTGCCGGGGCTGACACTGGATGGCATGCGCGTGGGGGCATTGCCGAACCTGCCCCCCGAGATCCGCTTCGACCATGTGCGGCAACTGTCCCTGAAAAACATGCGCCTGGGCGATGACGTGGCTTATTTTCTGAAGTGCTTCAAGGGCGTGCGGCGCCTGAACCTGGACCGCAACCGCCTGACCCGCCTGCCCGAATACCTGTCGCGCATGCCCGAACTCAACAGCCTGGCCTTGCCCCACAATCAGTTGGCGCTGACTGAGTACACCCGGCGCAAGCTGGCCGACATGAGCACGTTGTGTCTGTTGGACTTGAGCCACAACCCCATCGAGTCGCATCTGGACGTAAGCAACATGCGCGACTTGCAGACCCTGTTACTGGAGGATGCCAAGCTGGTGGACCTGCCCAGCGGGATCGCACGTCTGGCCCATCTGGAACAGGTCGACCTGCGCAGTAACTGGATCACGGTGTTGCCCGACTGGTTGTTCACCTCCACACGCAGGTTCAGCCAGGCGATCAATCTGGGGGGCAACCCCTTGTCCTCGACGACGATGAGCGCCCTGATCAGTTACCGCGATGCAGTGGGAATCGGTATGGGCTATGTGGAGGACGATTCGTCACGATTCACTGAGCTGAAGGCCAGGCGCACCTGGCTGCCAGACGAGGTGGCGGCGGCCGATGCCAGCAAGCGGGCGATTTGGGCCAACCTGCGCGATGACCCGGAATCGATGCCGCTGATGGCATTGTTGGCGCAACTCTCTGGCGCCGCCGACAGCCGTTACGTGCGCGAGGACATGACCCGGCGAGTCTGGGAGGTGTTGCAGGCGACCCATGACAGCGTCGAGTTGCGCGAGCGGGTGTTCCAACTGGTGGCCCATCCGGCGAACTGTGTCGATGGCGCGACAGAGATTTTCAGCCAGGTCGAAGTGCTCAAGGCCGTGGCGAACGCCACGCGCCAGGCCAGCCGTGGGCAAGGCAACTCCGGGGTGCTGCTGAGCCTGGGGCGCGGCCTGTTTCGCCTCAGTGAACTGGAAAAGATTGCGGCGACTTACGCCACCGAACATGCCAGCGAAGACCCGCTGGAGGTGAGCCTGGCGTATCGGGTCGGCCTGGCGAAGATCCTGCAGTTGCCGGGGCAACCCAAGCACATGCGCTTCGGGTCATTGGCTGACTTGACCAGCGAGAACCTGGAGCGTGCGCATGAGCAAGTCCTGATCGCCGAGCTGTCGCCGGTGTTTTTGCGGTTTATTGCCCAACTGTCGTTCTGGAAGGCCCATCTCAAGCAGCAGTTTCCCGAGACGTTCAGGCGTGCGACCGAGCCATTTGATGGGCAGCAGCAGGCGCTTTTCGAGAACAGTCAGAACCTCACCGATGGCGAATACCTGGCGCAAATGGAAGGCCTGCGCGCGCCGCGCAGGCAGGCGATCAACGAGGTGATGGAACGCCTGACCCAGCAGATGATGAAGTATCAGGACCTGAACATCTGCCATCTGCCGGAAGACTAGCCGCCAGGGTTGCGGATTGATCCACGGCAAGGCCTATGGAATTGCTTGCCCGCCTTGCAGCCCAATCCGCTAGTCTTGATCCATCTTGGAAGGGAGTCGCCCATGTTCGAATCCGCAGAAATTGGTCACGCCGTCGATAAAGACACTTACGACGCGCAAGTCCCGGCATTGCGTGAAGCCTTGCTGGAGGCGCAGTTCGAGTTGCACCAGCAGGGACGCTTCCCGGTAATCGTCCTGATCAATGGCGTCGAAGGCGCCGGCAAGGGCGAGACGGTCAAGCTGCTCAACGAATGGATGGACCCGCGCCTGATCGAAGTGCGCACCTTCGACCAGCAGACCGACGAAGAACTGGCGCGCCCGCCGGCCTGGCGCTATTGGCGGCAATTGCCGGGCAAGGGGCGCATGGGGGTGTTCTTCGGCAACTGGTACAGCCAGATGTTGCAGGCGCGGGTCCATGGGCAGATCAAGGATGCGCGGCTGGACCAGGCCATCGCCGGGGCCGAACGCCTGGAGCAGATGCTCTGCGATGAAGGGGCGCTGATCTTCAAGTTCTGGTTCCATCTGTCCAAGAAGCAAATGAAGGCACGGCTCAAGGCCTTGCAGGACGATCCGCTGCACAGCTGGCGCATCAGCCCGCTGGACTGGCAGCAGTCCGAGAC
Organism: Pseudomonas sp. DTU12.1; assembly: GCF_009873475.1. NCBI lineage: Bacteria > Pseudomonadati > Pseudomonadota > Gammaproteobacteria > Pseudomonadales > Pseudomonadaceae > Pseudomonas > Pseudomonas sp. DTU12.1. The sequence continues at coordinate 2,125,141 of NZ_CP045254.1, forward strand.
CTACGACAAGTTTGTGCATTTTGGTGAGCGCGTGCTGCGCCGCACCAGCCGGGACTACGCGCCCTGGCATGTGATCGAAGGCGTCGACGCCAATTACCGTGGGCTGACAGTGGGCAAGATCCTGCTGGAAAGCCTGCAAAATGCCCTGAAGGTGCCTAAAACCAAGGCCAGCGGTATCCAGCCGGCGCCATTGCCATCATCCGTGGACCAGATGAACCTGCTCGACAGCCTGGACATGACCCAGCGCCTGGAGAAGGACGACTACGAGGAACAACTGATTACCGAACAGGCGCGGCTTTCGGGCTTGATGCGCGACAAACGCATGCGCAAGCACGCACTGGTCACGGTTTTCGAAGGTAACGACGCGGCGGGCAAGGGCGGGGCGATCCGCCGGGTGGCGGCGGCGCTGGACCCGCGCCAATACCGCATCGTACCGATTGCCGCGCCCACCGAAGACGAACGGGCCCAGCCGTACCTGTGGCGCTTTTGGCGGCAGATCCCGGCGCGGGGCATGTTCACCGTGTTTGACCGCTCCTGGTATGGCCGCGTGCTGGTGGAGCGGATCGAAGGCTTTTGCAGCACTGCGGACTGGATGCGCGCCTACGCCGAGATCAACGATTTCGAGGAGCAACTGCGCGACGCCGGGGTGATCGTGGTCAAGTTCTGGCTGGCCATCGACAAGGACACCCAACTGGAGCGCTTCCAGGCGCGCGAACAAATCCCCTTCAAGCGCTTCAAAATCACCGAAGACGATTGGCGCAACCGCGACAAGTGGGATGCCTACCGGGCAGCGGTGGGCGACATGGTGGACCGTACCAGCACCGAGATCGCCCCCTGGACCCTGGTGGAGGCCAACGACAAGCGCTGGGCGCGGGTCAAGGTATTGCGCACCATCAACCTGGCGCTGGAAGAGGCGTTCGCCAAGTCCGATAAACACGACAAAAAGAAGAAGCATAAGTAGGCGCGAGCTTGGCTCCTACAGGGTTAGCGCCATGCTTTTGCATACGCCAGGTGAATGATCGTCGCGATCGCCTGGCGCTGGATCTATCCTCGATCTGTCTCCCAACAACGACAAGATTGAGGTAGCCCATGCGTGAAGTAGTGATCGTCGACAGCGTGCGAACCGGCCTGGCCAAGTCCTTTCGCGGCAAGTTCAACCAGACCCGCCCCGATGACATGGCCGCGCATTGCGTCAACGCCTTGCTCACCCGCAACGGCATCGACCCGGCCAGTGTCGAGGATTGCATCGTCGGCGCCGGTTCCAACGAAGGAGCCCAGGGCTACAACATCGGCCGCAACGTGGCAGTGCTGTCGCGCCTTGGCACCGGCACCGCGGGCATGACCCTCAACCGTTTCTGTTCTTCGGGGCTGCAGGCGATTGCCATCGCGGCGAACCAGATTGCCTCGGGTTGCAGCGACATCATTGTTGCCGGTGGCGTCGAATCCATCAGCCTGACCATGAAAAGCGTGAATACCGACAACCTGATCAACCCCTTGCTCAAGGAGCAGGTGCCGGGCATTTATTTCCCCATGGGCCAGACCGCCGAAATTGTCGCCCGGCGCTATAACGTCAGCCGCGAGGAGCAGGACCTGTACGCCCTGCAAAGCCAGCAGCGCACCGCCCAGGCCCAGGCTGACGGGCTGTTTGATGATGAAATCGTAGCCATGGCGGTCAAGTACAAGGTCGAGGATAAAAACACCGGCGAGGTACAGATTCTTGATGGCGTGGTCGATCGCGACGATTGCAACCGTCCAGACACCACCCTGGCCAGCCTCAGCGGGCTCAAGCCGGTGTTTGCCGAGGATGGCTCGGTGACGGCAGGCAACTCATCGCAACTGTCCGACGGCGCATCGATGACCCTGGTGATGAGCCTGGAAAAAGCCCTGGAACTGGGGCTCAAGCCCAAGGCGTTTTTCCGCGGGTTTACCGTTGCCGGTTGCGAGCCGGACGAGATGGGCATCGGCCCGGTGTTCTCGGTGCCCAAATTGCTCAAGGCCCGTGGCCTGCAGGTGGCGGACATTGACCTGTGGGAGCTCAATGAGGCGTTTGCTTCGCAGTGCCTGTATGCGCGTAATCGCCTGGAAATCGACAATGCCAGGTACAACGTCAACGGTGGTTCGATCTCCATTGGCCATCCGTTCGGCATGACCGGCTCGCGGCAGGTGGGGCATCTGGTGCGTGAACTGCAGCGGCGTGATTTGCGCTACGGCATCGTCACCATGTGCGTCGGTGGTGGGATGGGGGCGACCGGGCTGTTCGAAGCTGTGCGCTGATCTATAAAACACCGAAGATCAAATGTGGGAGCGGGCTTGCTCGCGAAAGCGGTGTGTCAGTCGATATATCCATCACTGACCCACCGCATTCGCGAGCAAGCCCGCTCCCACCGTTGATTTGTGGTGTGTCTGATAAAAAACTTCGCCAAGGTCTAAGCACATCCCCCTAGAATGCAGGTTCCTCTTCCTCTGGCTCTTGGGGCACTCATGCACATCTCTTCCGGCCGCTGGGTCTACGGTTTATCTCTGACCCTGCTGACCGCGCTGCTCTGGGGCATTCTGCCGATCAAGCTCAAGCAGGTCCTGCAGGTGATGGACCCGATCACCGTGACCTGGTTTCGCCTGATGGTGTCCGGCACTTGCCTGTTCATTTACCTGGCCGCCGTCAAGCGTCTGCCCAGCCCCAAAGTCCTGGGCAAGCGCGGTGGCTGGCTGGTGGCGATGGCGGTATGCGGCCTGGTGGGCAACTACGTGCTCTATCTGGTCGGGCTGAAGATGTTGAGCCCCGGCACCGCGCAACTGGTGGTGCAGATGGGGCCGATCTTCCTGATGATTGCCAGCGTGTTCCTGTTCAAGGAGCGTTTCAGCCTGGGGCAGGGCGTAGGCCTGCTGGTATTGATCATCGGTTTTGCGCTGTTCTTCAACCAGCGCCTGGCAGAGCTGTTGACGTCCCTGGGCACCTACACCGCCGGGGTGCTGACGATTCTGCTGGCAACCACCATCTGGGTGTTCTACGCCCTGGGCCAGAAGCAATTGTTGACGGTGTGGAATTCCCTGCAGGTCATGATGGTGATCTACCTGAGCTGCGCATTTCTGCTGCTGCCCTGGGTGCATCCCATGGAGGCGCTGCAACTGAGCCCGTTGCAAGGCTGGCTGCTGCTGGCGTGCTGTTTCAATACCCTGATTGCCTACGGCGCCTTTGCCGAGGCCTTGGCCCACTGGGAGGCTTCGCGGGTCAGCGCGACCCTGGCGATCACGCCGTTGGTGACGTTCGTGGCGGTGGCGATTGCGGCATGGCTGTGGCCCGACTATGTGCACGCCGAGCAGATCAATGGCCTGGGCTACGGTGGCGCGGTGCTGGTGGTGCTGGGATCGGCATCGGTGGCGTTGGCCCCGTCCTTGATCGCCGGGCTCAAGGCCCGGCGTGCAAGGTTGATACAACCTCTGTAGGAGAGGGGATCAGTGCCCGGCTTCGAGCATGTTTTCCGGGCGTACCCACTGGTCGAATTCGGCATCGGTGAGGTAGCCCAATTCCAGCGCCGCTTCGCGCAGGGTCAGCCCTTGGGCATAGGCTTTCTTGGCAATCTCTGCCGACTTGTCATAGCCGATATGCGGGTTCAGCGCCGTCACCAGCATCAGCCCGCGCTCCAGGTGCTCGGCCATTTGCTCGGCGTCGGGTTCAAGGCCGGCGATGCAATGTTCCTGGAAGTTGCGGCAGCCGTCGGCGAGCAAGCGGATCGACTCCAGCAGGTTGTGGATAATCACCGGCTTGTACACGTTCAACTGCAAATGCCCCTGGCTTGCGGCAATGCCGATGGTCACGTCATTGCCCAGCACCTGGCAGGCCAGCATCGACAGCGCTTCGCACTGGGTCGGGTTGACCTTGCCGGGCATGATCGAACTGCCCGGCTCATTGGCCGGCAGGCGCACTTCAGCCAGCCCGGCGCGCGGGCCCGAGCCTAGCAGGCGCAGGTCGTTGGCGATTTTCATCAAGGCCACGGCCAGGGTTTTCAAGGCGCCGGACAAAGTCGTCAGCGGCTCATGGCCCGACAGCGCGGCGAACTTGTTGGGTGCGGTGACAAACGGCAGCCCGGACAACGCGGCGATTTCTGCGGCAATGGCCTCGCCAAAGCCATGGGGCGAGTTCAGGCCGGTGCCGACCGCCGTGCCGCCTTGTGCCAGCTCGTAGACGGCGGGCAGGGCACTGCGAATGGCGCGCTCGGCATAATCGAGTTGCGCGATAAACGCCGAGACTTCCTGGCCAAAGGTGATAGGCGTGGCGTCCATCATATGGGTGCGGCCGGTCTTGACCAGCTTCATATGGCGCGCTGACAGCTCGGCCAGCCCACCGGACAGCTCACGCAGCGCCGGCAGCAACTGCTCATGCACCGCTTGTACGGTGGCAATGCTCATGGCAGTGGGGAAGCAGTCGTTGGAACTCTGGGAGCGGTTGACGTGATCGTTGGGGTGCACCGGGCTCTTGCCGCCACGGGGCTTGCCCGACAGCTCATTGGCGCGGCCGGCGATCACCTCATTGGCGTTCATGTTGCTCTGGGTGCCACTGCCGGTCTGCCAGACCACCAGCGGGAACTGGTCATCGTGCTTGCCGTCGAGCACTTCGTCAGCGGCCTGTTCGATCAGGCGGGCGATGTCGGCGGGCAGGTCGCCATTGCGATCGTTGACCCGCGCCGCGGCCTTCTTGATCAGCGCCAGGGCGTGCAGGACCGCCAGTGGCATGCGTTGCTCGCCGATGGCGAAATTGACCAGTGAACGCTGGGTCTGTGCGCCCCAGTAAGCGTCATCCGGGACTTGTACATCGCCCAGGCTGTCGGTTTCGATACGGCTCATCGCGGTGACTCTCCTTGTAGTCGGTTTGCGCAGTTTAGGCCCTGGAGGCACGCTTGGGTTCCATAAAAGCCATTTCATCGGGCAATCCCCCGCAAAACCAGGCCCTACAAGGCGTGGGGTTGAGTACCGGCGTTTTTTAGGCGCAGAATGGTCGCCCTTGGGGTCTTACCTCGCCAGCTAGAAAGGAAACTCGATGACTCGTCTTCGTGCCATCTGTACCGCGGTTGCCCTGGTATGTGCCAGCGGCCAGGTTCTTGCCGATACCGCCAGCCACAACGCCAGTGCCGAAGCCTTCCTGACCCTGGCTCACGCAGACAAGCTCGGCACCCCGGTGTACATGCAAGTGCAGCAAATGTTTGCCCAGCGTTTCGAGCAGACCAAGGCGCCTGCCGCCAAGCAAACCGTTCTGGACACCTACCAGGCCAAGGCCAACGCCGCCCTGGACCAGGCCATTGGCTGGAACAAGCTCAAGCCGGACATGGTCAAGCTGTACACCAGCAACTTCAGTGAGTCAGAACTCAAGGACCTGGTTGCCTTCTACAAATCGCCACTGGGCAAGAAAGTCCTCGAGAAAATGCCGCAACTGACCCAGCAATCGGCCCAACTGACCCAGGCCAAACTGGAAAGCGCCGTACCGGTCGTGAACAAGCTGTTGGAAGACATGACCAACGAATTGGCTCCGGCGAAAAAAGCCGCCGCGCCTGCCAAGAAGTAAGTGGAGCCAGGAATGACCATGCAACAGCGCATCGAGACGGCACTTGCCGCCCTGAGCCCGGAACACGTGAGTGTGCTGGACGAAAGCCATATGCACAGCCGTGGATTGCAGACGCACTTCAAGGCCGTGCTGGTCAGCCAGCAGTTCGACGGACTCAACCGCGTCAAGCGCCACCAGAAGGTCTACGCCACGTTGGGCGACCTGATGGGCGAGTTTCATGCGCTGGCACTGCATACCTACACGCCTGAAGAATGGGCGAAAATCGACGCAGCCCCGGCCTCGCCGACCTGCGCTGGCGGACATTGATCGGTTACGGTCAACCTCTGTAGGCGCGAGCTTGCTTGCGAAGATCGTTAACGATGACGCGCGCATTCTGAAAGCACGCGGCGTTCTCAGGTTTTTCGCGAGCAAGCTCGCTCCTACAGTTCGGGGTTTATCCCTGATAGAATCCGCAACGCGCCGCTCAGTCGGCGCGTTTTTTTTGCATCCGGTTCACCCTTTGCGAGGGTAGCCACCTGGAGAGAACACCCATGACACAACCCATCGTCGTGGCGGCACTGTATAAGTTCGTCACCCTCGAAGATTACGTCGCCCTGCGCGAGCCTCTGCTGCAAGCCATGGTCGACAACGGCATCAAGGGCACCTTGCTGATCGCCGAAGAAGGCATCAACGGCACCGTTTCCGGGAGCCGCGAAGGCATTGATGGCCTGATGACCTGGCTGAAGAACGACCCGCGTATGGTCGACATCGACCACAAAGAGTCGTACTGCGACGAGCAGCCGTTCTACCGCACCAAGGTCAAGCTGAAAAAAGAGATCGTGACCCTGGGCGTCGAAGGCGTCGACCCCAACAAGAAAGTCGGCACCTATGTTGATCCACAAGACTGGAACGCCCTGATCAGCGACCCAGAAGTGCTGTTGATCGACACCCGTAACGACTATGAAGTGTCTATCGGCACCTTTGAAGGGGCGATTGACCCGAAAACCACGAGTTTTCGCGAATTTCCCGACTATATCAAAGCCAACTTCGATCCGGCCAAGCACAAGAAAGTCGCCATGTTCTGCACCGGCGGCATTCGCTGTGAAAAGGCCTCCAGCTACATGCTCAGCGAAGGGTTCGATGAGGTCTATCACCTCAAGGGCGGCATCCTCAAATACCTCGAAGAGGTGCCCCAGGAACAAACCAAGTGGCAGGGCGACTGCTTCGTGTTCGATAACCGCGTGACCGTGCGCCACGACTTGAGCGAAGGTGACTACGATCAATGTCATGCCTGCCGCACACCGGTTAGCGTAGAGGACCGCGCATCCGAGCATTACGTGGCCGGCATCAGTTGCCCGCATTGCTGGGATAAGCTGTCCGAGAAGACCCGTCGCAGTGCGATCGACCGCCAGAAGCAGATCGAGCTGGCCAAGGCCCGCAATATGCCGCACCCGATTGGTTACAACTACAAGCAATCATCCACCGAGGCTTGAACCATGTCCGCGCGCCTGCTCTATGTAATGGACCCGATGTGTTCCTGGTGCTGGGGTTTTGCCCCGGTGGCCAAGGCCCTGGTTAAGCAGGCCCAGGCGGCTGGCGTGGAATTGCACCTGGTGGTCGGCGGTTTGCGCACCGGCAGTGGTTCGGCGCTGGAGCCGGCCACCCGGCGCTATATCCTGGAACACTGGCAGGCGGTGACTGAAGCCACTGGCCAGCCGTTCCGCCTGGAGGGCGCCTTGCCTGACGGGTTTGTGTATGACACGGAGCCGGCATGCCGGGCCCTGGTCACCGCGCGCGGACTGGCGCCGGATTGCGCCTGGACCTTGCTCGGGCTGATCCAGCAGGCATTTTACGTCGAGGGTCGCGATGTGACCCGCGCCAGTGTGCTGGTGGAACTGGCCGAGACCGCCGGGGTGCCGCGTATCGAGTTTGCCGAGGCTTTTGACCGCGCCGAACAGCATGCCGCCACGGCCGCTGATTTCACCTGGGTCCAGGACCTGGGCATCGCCGGTTTTCCCACCTTGTTGGCCGAGCGCAATGGCCAATTGGCCTTGTTGACCAACGGCTACCAGCCGCTGTCCGAGCTGTCGCCGTTGCTCGGTCGCTGGCTGGAGCGAGCCGCCTGTGGCTGATCAACCCGCCGTACGCGTTGATCGGCTGACCTGGGCAGAAATCCGCCGCCTGGCCCTGCGTCATAAAAAAGCCCTGTGGATCGCCAATGGTGTCGCCGTTCTGGCGACCCTGTGCAGCGTACCGATTCCCTTGCTCCTGCCATTGCTGGTGGACGAGGTGTTGCTGGGCAATGGCGATGCCGCACTGAAGGTGATGAACCACGCGTTGCCAGCACCCTGGCAGCAGGCCGCAGGCTATATCGGCCTGATGCTGCTGATCACCCTGGTGCTGCGTTGCGCGGCGCTGGTGTTCAACGTGGTCCAGGCGCGCCTGTTTGCCGGGCTGGCCAAGGACATTGTCTATCGCATCCGCGTGCGCCTGATCGAACGGCTCAAGCGCATCTCCCTGAGTGAATACGAAAGCCTGGGCGGCGGTACCGTGACCACGCACCTGGTGACCGACCTGGACACCGTGGACAAGTTTGTCGGTGAAACCTTGAGCCGCTTCCTGGTGGCGATGCTGACCCTGGTCGGCACCTCCGGCATCCTGATGTGGATGCACTGGAAGCTGGCGCTGTTGATCCTGTTGTTCAACCCATTGGTGATCTATGCCACGGTGCAGTTGGGCAAGCGGGTCAAACACCTGAAGAAGCTGGAAAACGACAGCACCTCGCGGTTCACCCAGGCCCTCACGGAAACCCTGGACGCCATCCAGGAAGTGCGCGCCGGCAATCGCCAGGGCTTTTTCCTCGGGCGCCTGGGGCAGCGTGCCCAGGAAGTACGTGACTTTGCCATCAACTCCCAGTGGAAAAGCGATGCATCCAGCCGCGCCAGCGGCCTGCTGTTCCAGTTCGGGATCGATATCTTCCGTGCGGCTGCGATGCTTACGGTGCTGTTTTCCGACCTGTCCATCGGCCAGATGCTCGCGGTGTTCAGCTACCTGTGGTTCATGATCGGCCCGGTGGAACAACTGCTGAACCTGCAGTACGCCTACTACGCCGCCGGCGGTGCGCTGACGCGCATCAACGAACTGCTGGCCCGCGCCGACGAACCGCAATATGCCGGGGGCGAAGATCCGTTTACCGGACACCAGACCGTGGGCATCGAAGTGCGGGGCCTGGACTTCGGCTATGGCGAAGACCTGGTGCTCAACCAGTTGAACCTGGCGATTGCCCCCGGGGAAAAGGTCGCGATCGTCGGTGCCAGTGGCGGCGGTAAAAGCACCCTGGTGCAACTGCTGTTGGGGCTCTACACCCCACAAGCGGGGACGATCCGCTTCGGCGGCGCGACCCAGCAGGCCATTGGCCTGGAAACCATTCGCGAGCATGTCGCGGTGGTGCTGCAGCATCCGGCGCTGTTCAACGACACCGTGCGCGCCAACCTCACCATGGGCCGCGAGCGCACTGACCAGGCCTGTTGGCAGGCCCTTGAAATTGCCCAGTTGGATGCTACGGTCAAAGGGTTGCCTCAAGGTCTGGACAGTATTGTCGGGCGCTCGGGCGTGCGTTTGTCCGGTGGCCAGCGCCAACGCCTGGCGATTGCCCGGATGGTGCTGGCCGAGCCAAAAGTGGTAATTCTCGACGAAGCCACCTCGGCCCTGGATGCGGCTACCGAGTACAACCTGCACCAGGCCCTGGCGCGGTTTCTCAGTGGGCGTACTACACTGATCATTGCTCACCGTTTGTCGGCGGTGAAGCAGGCTGATAGGGTATTGGTGTTTGACGGTGGACACATCGCCGAAGATGGCGACCACCAGCAACTGATAGCCGATGGCGGCTTGTACGCCAAGCTTTATGGACACTTGCAACAAGTTCGCTGAATCGATCCCGGCTCCGGCCCTGAAGGGGTCGTGTTTGGCCTCGGCTGTGCTGTCAGGAGCAGTTTTTAGTCGCCTGTGCTGATGCAAGGGATCTCATGAAGCAGAAGCGAACTCTCGGAACACCCCGGTTGCTCGGTATTGTCTGGCCCTTTATTGCCGTCGTGCTGTTCCAGGCGTTGCTGGGCTGCGTCAGTCTTTACGTGCTGTCGGCCGTGCGCGGCTATGTGGCGGGCGAGAGCCTGTGGTCCAAGGGCCAGAAAGACGCCATCTACTACCTGACCCTGTACGCCGACAACCGCGACCAGGCGACCTTTCTCAAATACCAGAACGCTATTGCCGTACCTCAGGGCGGGCATGAGCTGCGTGTCGCCCTGGATCGCGCCATCCCTGACCTGGAGGCGGCGCGCCAGGGGATCCTCAAGGGCGGCAATCATCCTGACGACGTGTCGAGCCTGATCTGGCTGTACCTCAACTTTCGCCATTTCAGCTACCTGGAAAAAGCCATCGAACTGTGGACCGTCGGTGACAGCTACCTGGTGCAACTTGATGAGCTGGCGCAGGAGATGCACCGGCAAATCATCGCCGATCGGGTCAGCAGTGCCGATATCCATGCCTGGAAAGACCGTATCATCGCGATCAACGAGGGGGTGACGCCGGCGGCCAAGGCCTTCAGCGATGCCTTGGGTGAAGGCTCCAGGGTGATTCTGCGCCTGTTGCTGATCACCAACCTGGCCACTGCCTTGGGGCTGATCGCCTTGGCGTTGCTGCGCACGCGCAAGCTATTGGCCCAGCGCCACGCGTTTGCCGATGCCTTGCAATTGGAGAAGGAGCGGGCGCAGATCACCCTGGAGTCCATCGGCGATGGAGTGATCACTACCGATGTCGATGGGGCTATCGCCTACATGAACCCGGCGGCGGAATCCCTGACCCACTGGAACGCGGCCCAGGCGCAAGGGCTGCCGTTGGCTGCGTTGTTCAATCTGCTGGATGAACACGCCCAGGCCGACGGGTTTACCCTGATCGACCATATTCTTGACGGTCAACTCAGCGGTGGCAGCGAGCACTCCAAGCTGATCCAGCGCCTGGATGGCAGTACCGTCTCCGTGACCCTGGTCGGCGCACCGATCCGCAGCGCCGGCAAGGTCAGTGGCACGGTGCTGGTGTTGCACGACATGACCCAGGAGCGCCAGTACATTGCCAATCTGTCCTGGCAGGCGACCCATGATGCCTTGACCGGGCTGGCCAATCGGCGTGAATTTGAATATCGCCTGGAGCAGGTGCTGCATGGCGTCGGGCGCCAGCAGTCGGCGCGCCATGCCTTGATGTTCCTCGACCTGGACCAGTTCAAGCTGGTCAACGACACCTGTGGCCATGCGGCGGGCGATGAACTGTTGCGGCATATCTGCGCCTTGCTGCAATCGGACCTGCGCGAAGGCGATACCCTGGCCCGCCTGGGCGGGGACGAGTTCGGCATCCTGCTGGAGAACTGCCCGGCGCCGGTGGCCGAGAAGATCGCCGAGAGCCTGCGACATACCGTGCAAAACCTGCACTTCGTCTGGAAAGGCCGACCGTTTGTCACCACGGTCAGTATCGGCCTGGTGCATATCTCGCACACCCCGACCACCCTGGAGACGTCATTGCGTGCCGCGGATATGGCCTGCTACATGGCCAAGGAGAAGGGGCGCAATCGGGTGCAGGTCTATCATGCCGACGACACCGAGCTGTCGTTGCGCTTTGGCGAAATGGCCTGGATCCAGCGCCTGCACATGGCCCTGGAAGAGGACCGCTTCTGCCTGTATGCCCAGGAAATCGCGCCCTTGGGCCACACCGAGGCGGGGGCCGGGCATATCGAGATCCTGCTACGCCTGCACGATGAAGCGGGGCGGATCATTTTGCCTGACAGCTTTATCCCGGCCGCCGAACGCTACGGGTTGATGACCTCGCTGGACCGCTGGGTGGTAGAGAACGTGTTCAAGCTGATCGCCCGTTGCATGCTCGAGCGACCTGGCAGGCCCATGGCGATGTGTGCGATCAACCTGTCGGGCATCACCATCGGCGATGACGATTTCCTGCGTTTCCTGCGGGAGAAGTTCAGTGCCTATGGGATTCCACCTGGCATGATCTGTTTTGAAATCACCGAAACCAGCGCCATTTCCAACCTGGGCAGCGCGATTCGTTTTATCAATGAGCTCAAGGCGTTGGGTTGCTGCTTCTCCCTGGATGACTTTTGTGCCGGAATGTCCTCATTCGCCTACCTCAAACATTTACCTGTAGACTTCCTGAAGATCGATGGAAGTTTCGTAAAGGATATGCTGGACGACCCGATTAACCGCGCCATGGTCGAAGTGATCAATCACATCGGCCATGTCATGGGTAAACGCACGATTGCCGAGTTTGTCGAAACGCCGCACATCGAGCAGGCACTGCTCGAGATCGGCGTGGACTACGCTCAGGGCTACCTGATTGAGCGCCCGCAATTGTTTACCTTCGACAGTTTGCAATGTCGACCTGCGCGCCCGCAGCCTCTGTTATTCAGGGCGCCCGGCACGTTCCGCTGAAACATCTGCTGGTCTGTACACATCACAAATCAAAAGGAGCCCGACAGTGATCGACACATTCAGCAGAACCGGCCCGCTTATGGAAGCCTCAAGTTACCCCGCCTGGGCTCAGCAATTGATCCAGGACTGTAGCGAGAGCAAGCGCCGCGTTGTCGAACACGAACTGTACCAGCGCATGCGCGATAACAAGCTCAGCGCCAAGACCATGCGCCACTACCTGATCGGTGGCTGGCCAGTGGTGGAACAGTTCGCGTTGTACATGGCACAAAACCTGACCAAGACCAAGTTTGCCCGACATCCTGGGGAGGATATGGCGCGACGTTGGTTAATGCGCAATATTCGCGTGGAACTGAACCATGCCGATTATTGGATGCACTGGGCGCGCGCCCATGGCGTCGGCCTGGAAGAGCTGCAGGCGCAAAATGTTCCGCCAGAGTTGCATGCGCTGAGTCATTGGTGCTGGCACACCAGTTCGGCCGATTCGTTGATCGTTGCCATTGCCGCCACCAACTACGCCATCGAAGGCGCCACTGGGGAGTGGTCTGCGCTGGTGTGTTCAACGGGCGTGTATGCCGCTGCTTTCCCTGAAGAAGACCGCAAGCGCGCCATGAAGTGGCTGAAGATGCATGCCCAGTACGACGACGCCCACCCGTGGGAAGCGTTGGAGATCATTTGCACCCTGGCGGGCATGAACCCGAGCAAGGCGTTGCAAGTAGAACTGCGCCAGGCTGTGTGCAAAAGCTACGACTATATGTACCTGTTCCTGGAGCGCTGCATGCAACTGGAGAAAACCCCAGTGACCCGCGAGCGCCAGGTGCTGGCGACCAGCGAAGCCTGACCCGGGCATGGCGGGGTAGCGTTTACCCCGCCATTGCCAGGCGGTTACGGCCTTCGCGCTTGGCCACGTACAAGGCATTGTCGGCGCGGCGCAGCAGGCTCTCGGCCGACTCGCCCGCCAGCAACGTCGCGCAACCCAGGCTCACCGTCAATTCGATACGCGTAGCGTCTGCCCAGTAGTCCCGGGCCTGCGCTGCCTGGCGCAGGCGTTCGCCGACCAGGGTGGCGGCCTCGCGGCTGGTGTTGGAAAGCAGGATCAGGAACTCGTCCCCACCAAACCGAAACACCATATCCACATTGCGCAACTGGCTTTTGATCGAGGCAGCGACGGCCTTGAGCACTTTGTCGCCGGTGGCGTGGCCGTGGCTGTCGTTGATGTGCTTGAAGTGATCGATGTCGAGCATCAGCAAGGACAGCGGATGCAGGTGCCGCTTGGCCATTTCGATCTCGCGGCCCAGGGTCTGGTCCATGGCGACGCGGTTGCCGGTCTCGGTCAGTGGATCGCGCAGGGCGGTGCGGGTCGCGGAGCGATACAGCAAGGCGTTGCGCATCGGGTAGAGCAGGCTGGCCAGCAGCGACTCCAGATTGCCCTGTTCCTCCTCCGTGAAACGCTGGTTGCGGCGAAACACCAACTCTCCCAGGTGCTCGCCCTCGTGGCTGAGGCTGTAGCTCACGGAGTGATGACCACGCTGGCCGTATTCCAGGCGCAGGTCGCTGGCTTCATGGCGGTATTGCAGGGCATCCAGGGGCACAAGGCGTTGCACTTCGCGAAAGAACAGGCCAAGGATTCGCTCCGCCTCCAGGCTGGTCTGCAATTGCAGGTTCAGTTGCTGGCGCAGTTGCCCGAGGCTGATCGGGCGCCGTGCGATAAGGGAAGGCTGGCCAAAGCCCAGGCGTTGCAATTTGGCACTGTCGAAGTCAATTGCGTTGGTCTGGGTCGGTGTTTTCATAAGCGGGTAGGCCTCTAAGCACTTAATGCTGTCTTACAGGCTCAATGGGGGCGGCCGCTGGCGGGCGCCTTACTGTTCCTTCAGTTCCGTAAAACATAGGTAACAGTCTAGTCCGCTTTGCCGGGGGTTATAACCCCTGATCCCATGCCACACGTCTTTACGTCGTGCCGCCTGTTTGAAGCAAATTGGAGCGAAAAGCGTGCCATTTCGTGCAATATTTTTTATTGCTTATAAAACAAGGGGATGGGATTTAGTGCGTCTGCACAGCGCTGGGAATTTGGCGCCAGCCCCTGTGGGGGGGGCTTGTTGTGGCGAGCGGGCTTGCCCCGCGCTGGGTGGCGGAGCCGCCCCAAAACCTGCCGGCTCGGTATGTCTGAAACAACTGCGGTGTCTGGGGTGGGGCTGCTACGCAGCCCAGCGCGGGGCAAGCCCGCTCGCCACGGGGTAAGTCGTCAGTTTTTGAGAGTTGTGTAGCCCAGGCAAACCAGCCCCCATATGTGATGGGTGGGCAAGGTCCTGTGGGTTTGTTGTGGCGAGCGGGCTTGTCGGAACGCCGCATCGCCCGCGTTGGGTGGCGGAGCCGCCCCAAAACCTGCCGGCTCGGTATGTCTGGAACAAACGCGGTGCCTGGAGTGGGGCTGCTACGCAGCCCAGCGCGGGGCAAGCCCGCTCGCCACGGGGTGAGTCGTCAGTTAGAGACGTAGGGTTATCCCAGGCCAGCCCGCTCCCGCGTTGTGGGGATTACTGCGCGTCGAATGCCTGCCCATTGATCCCCGAGCTATCCGGGCCCATCAGGTACAGGTACACCGGCATGATTTCTTCCGGCAGCGGGTTGTTGGCCGGGTTTTCTCCAGGATAAGCCTGGGCTCGCATGCTGGTGCGGGTGGCGCCTGGGTTGATGCTGTTGGCGCGCACTGCGGCAACGGTGTCGAGTTCGTCCGCCAGGGTTTGCATCAGGCCTTCGGTGGCGAATTTCGATACGCCATAGGCGCCCCAGTAAGCGCGCCCTTTGCGCCCGACGCTGCTGGAGGTAAACACCACCGACGCGTCCTGGGACAGCTTGAGCAGCGGCAGCAGCGTGGCAGTCAGCATAAACATGGCGTTGACGTTGATATGCATGACGCGCATGAAATTCTCGCCCGACAGCTGTTCGATCGGGGTGCGCGGGCCGATGATCGAGGCGTTGTGCAGCAACCCGTCGAGATGGCCGAATTCTTTTTCGATCATTGCCGCCAGCTCATCGTATTGATGGGGCAGGGCGGTTTCCAGGTTGAACGGAATCACCACCGGTTGCGGGTGGCCGGCGGCTTCGATTTCATCGTAGACCTGGGCCAGGTTGGCTTCGGTCTTGCCCAGCAACAGCACGGTGGCGCCGTGGGCGGCGTAGGTCTTGGCTGCAGCAGCACCAATCCCGCGACCGGCGCCGGTGACCAGGATGACCCGGTCCTTGAGCAATTCTGGGCGTGCGGAGTAATCAAACATAATCGACCTCAACAAAATTCAGTGGGGCAACACATATCTGAATGTGGGAGCGGGCTTGCTCGCGAAAGCGTAGTGTCAGTCAACTCTTTATCAGATGACCCACCGCCTTCGCGAGCAAGCCCGCTTCCACATTAGAGCTTCATTGGTTAGCCATTCAGCAGCTGCAGAGTGCGCTATCGAGCACTTTGCGCAGTTCCAGCGGATGATCGACCACAACGTCGGCACCCCAGTTGCGGGCGTTGTCGTCGGGGTGGATGTAGCCATAGGTGACGGCGGCGGTGCGGGTGCCGGCGTCACGCCCTGACTCGATATCCCGCAGGTCGTCGCCCACGAACAGTACGCTGGCCGGGTCCAGGTCGAGCATCTTGCAGGCCAGGATCAGCGGTTCCGGGTCAGGCTTGCTGTTCTTCACGTGGTCCGGGCAGATCAGTAGCGCCGAGCGTTGGGCCAGGCCCAGTTGCTCCATGATCGGCTCGGCAAAGCGCAGCGGCTTGTTGGTGACCACGCCCCAGATCAGCTTGGACCGTTCGATGTCTTCCAGCAGTTCGGCCATGCCATCAAACAGCTTGCTATGGATCGCGCAGCCCTTGAGGTAGCGTTCGAGGAACTCCAGGCGCAACGCTTCGAAGCCTGGGGACTCGGGGTCCATGGCAAACGTCACGGCAACCATGGCCCGGGCGCCGCCGGAGACTTCATCGCGGATATGCTGATCGTTGATCGGCGCAAGCCCGCGCTCGGCACGCATGGCCTGGCAGATGGCGATAAAGTCCGGCGCGGTATCGAGCAGCGTACCGTCCATGTCGAAAAGAACCGCTTTCAACTTCACAGGTTTATTCCTCTCGCAGGGTCTGGATCATGTAGTTGACGTCGACGTCGCTGGCCAGCTTGTAGTGCTTGGTCAGCGGGTTGTAGGTCAAGCCGATGATGTCCTTGACGGTCAGCCCGGCCTGGCGGCTCCAGGCACCCAGTTCGGAAGGACGGATGAATTTCTTGAAGTCATGGGTGCCGCGCGGCAGCAGCTTCATGATGTATTCGGCGCCGATGATCGCGAACAGGTAAGCCTTGGGGTTGCGGTTGATGGTGGAGAAGAACACCTGGCCGCCGGGCTTGACCATACGAAAACACGCGCGGATCACCGACGATGGGTCGGGCACGTGCTCCAGCATCTCCAGGCAGGTCACCACGTCGAACTGCTCGGGCATTTCCTCGGCCAGGGCTTCGGCGGTGATCTGGCGGTACTCCACGCTCACGCCCGACTCCAACTGATGCAACTGGGCCACGGCCAGAGGCGCCTCGCCCATGTCGATGCCCATCACCGTGGCGCCGCGCTGGGCCATGGCCTCGCTGAGGATGCCGCCGCCGCAGCCCACGTCGAGGACTTTCTTGCCGGCCAGATTGACGCGCTCGTCGATCCAGTTGACCCGCAGCGGGTTGATGTCGTGCAGGGGCTTGAACTCGCTCTCGCGGTCCCACCAGCGGTGGGCCAGGGCTTCGAATTTGGCGATTTCGGCGTGGTCGACGTTACTCATGGGTAGTCCTCTAAATCCGATAAAACGGTGTGCCTGGCCGGAATATTGATCCTGGGCCGGCGTTATTCGTGGTGTCCACTGATGCGCTGGCCCCAGGCAGCGGCCATGGCGCTCAGTTGCTGCTCATCCATACGGGTCAGTTGCCGGTCGTCGAGCAGTTGCTTGCCGCCGACCCAAAGGTGTTTCACACAATCGCGTCCGGTGGCATATATAAGCTGCGAGACCGGATCGTAGATCGGTTGCTGGGCCAGTCCTGAAAGGTCGAAGGCCACGATATCTGCGGCCTTGCCCACCTCCAGCGAGCCGATTTCAGCCTCCAGGCCCATGGCCCGCGCACCGTTGAGGGTGGCCATGCGCAGCGCACGGTGGGCATCCAGGGCGCTGGCCGAGCCGGCGACGGCCTTGGCCAGCAGCGCGGCGGTGCGGGTTTCGCCCAGCAGGTCCAGGTCATTGTTGCTTGCTGCGCCATCGGTGCCTACTGCCACATTGACGCCGGCCTGCCACAAGCGTTCCACCGGGCAGAAGCCACTGGCCAGTTTCAGGTTGGATTCCGGGCAATGGATCACGCTGCTGTTGCTTTCTACCAGCAACGCCAGGTCGTCTTCGCTGATTTGGGTCATATGAACGGCCTGCAAGCGCGGGCCGAGCAGGCCCAGGCGCGCGAGTCGGGCCAGGGGGCGTTCGCCATACTGTTCCACGGACTGCTGCACTTCAAAGGCGGTTTCGTGGACATGCATATGAATGGCGGCGTCCAGTTCCTCGGCGATCACCCGGACTTTTTCCAGGTTTGCATCGCTGACGGTATAGGGCGCATGGGGGCCAAAGGCGATTTTGATTCGCGGGTGATGCTTGAGGTCGCCAAACAGCTCCACGCCTTGGCGGATCGCCTCGTCGGCATTGGCTGCGCCGGGTATCGGGAAGTCGAGGATCGGAATGGCAATCTGTGCCCGCAGGCCGCTGTTGTGTACGCGTTCGCTGGCGACCTTGGGGAAGAAGTACATGTCTGAGAAGCAACTGATGCCGCCCTTGATCTGCTCGGCAATCGCCAGGTCGGTGCCATCACGTACAAACGCTTCATCGACCCACTTGGCTTCGGCCGGCCAGATATGTTGTTGCAGCCAGGTCATCAGTGGCAGGTCGTCGGCCAGGCCGCGAAACAGGGTCATCGCCGCGTGGCCATGGGCGTTTACCAGGCCCGGGCTGAGCAGCACTCCGGGCAACTCGCGCACTTCATGGGCTGCCAGTTTCAGCGCCTGCGCGCGCGGGCCGATAAACGCGATGCGCCCGTCGCGGATGCCCAGGCCATGCGCCTTGAGCACCACGCCCGCAGGCTCGACCGGTACCAGCCAGCTTGGCAGTAGCAGTAAGTCGAGCGGGGCGGCAGGTGGCGTCATAGCGGGCATCGTCCGGGGCGGTCATATAAAGAGGGCGAAGTATACCCGAGCGTCCTGGCTGGCGGATCGCTATAATCCGCGGCTTTTGTTGATGAGTACGGGGTGAGGGATGCGCGATCGACTGTTGGCAGCGGAGAAAGTGAAGGCCATCGATTGGCGTGATGGCGCACTGCACCTGCTCGATCAGCGTGCGCTGCCCTCCCGGGAAAACTGGGTGACCTGTGCGACGGTCGACGAAGTGGCCGCGGCCATTCGTGCGATGGTGGTGCGGGGCGCACCGGCCATCGGCATCAGCGCCGCCTATGGGCTGGTGCTGGCCGCGCGCGCGCGGATCGCCGAGGGCGGTGACTGGCAGGCTTCATGGGAGGAGGACTACGCGTTGCTGGCCGATTCCCGTCCCACCGCGTCGAACCTGTTCTGGGCCATCAAGCGCATGCGTGATCGCCTCGATCGCCTCAAAAAGCACGCCGATCCGCTGGCGGTGCTGGAGGCTGAAGCCATCGCGATCCATGAAAGCGACCGTGAAGCCAACCTCACCATGGCGCAATTGGGCGTCGAATTGATCCGCAAGCATCAGGGCAATGCCCAGGCGATCCTGACCCATGGCAACGCCGGGGCCTTGGCGAGCGGTGGTGTAGGCACTGCGCTGGGGGTGATCCGTGCGGCGTTTCTGGAGGGCATGGTCGAGCAGGTCTATGCCAACGAAACCCGCCCCTGGCTGCAAGGCTCGCGGTTGACCGCCTGGGAACTGGCGGGCGCGGGCATTCCGGTCACGGTGAATGCCGACTCGGCTGGCGCGCATATCCTCAAGACCAAGGGGGTGACCTGGGTGATTGTGGGGGCTGACTGCATCGCCGCCAATGGCGATGTGATCAGTAAGATCGGCACCTACCAGTTGGCCGTGTGCGCCATGCACCATGGCGTACGCTTTATGGTGGTGGCGGCGAGTTCGACCCTGGACCTGATGATGGCTACTGGTGATGACGTCGCCCTGGAAGAGCGGGATGCCGGCGAGCTGCTGGACGTCGCCGGGCAGCGATTTGCCGCTGATGTAACAGCCTTCAACCCGGTGTTTGACGTCACACCGGCGGACCTGATCGACGTGATCGTCACCGAAAAAGGCATCGTCGAGCGGCCTGATACCGCCAAGATCGCCAAACTGATGTGCCGTAAGCGCCTGCATTGAGGGCTTTGGTGTCTGGCAGATTGCAATCGCGGGCAAGCCCGCTCCCACATTATGAGTGCCTTCATAAAACAACGGTGGGAGTGGGCTTGCCCGCGATTGGCCCGAAAAGCCAGAAAAACCCTCGGATCCACAGGCAAATCCTAGCCTCTATTCAGCTCTGAGCCCCTCTCGTCGCCCTCAAGCCTGTCATCCGTCAACTTACTACGCTCCATGCGCATCTGGGGGATAGGTGCGTGGCGGCGATTGTGATACCATTCGGCGGTTTCCAAGGTCACCCCAAGGGGCGACCTTTAATGCGCAGATCCGTGTCATAACTCGTTGATTTGTCGTAAGTCGTTGCCAGGCATCATGCCGGCGGCGGCGAGCTTCGTTCGTCCCATATGGATGTGACGAGGTTTCACCCGAAAAAGGAATCAGGCTTCTCATGGGCGAACTGGCCAAAGAAATCCTCCCGGTCAATATCGAAGACGAGCTGAAACAGTCCTACCTCGACTATGCGATGAGCGTAATTGTCGGGCGGGCACTGCCTGATGCGCGCGATGGCTTGAAGCCCGTGCACCGGCGTGTGCTGTTCGCGATGAGCGAGCTGGGTAACGACTGGAACAAGCCGTACAAGAAATCTGCCCGTGTTGTCGGTGACGTGATCGGTAAGTATCACCCTCACGGCGACACTGCGGTGTACGACACCATCGTTCGGATGGCCCAGCCGTTTTCCCTGCGCTACCTGCTGGTAGACGGCCAGGGCAACTTCGGTTCGGTGGACGGCGACAACGCCGCGGCCATGCGATACACCGAAGTGCGCATGACCAAGCTGGCACACGAGCTGCTGGCCGACCTGCACAAAGAAACCGTGGACTGGGTGCCGAACTACGACGGCACCGAAATGATCCCGGCGGTCATGCCGACCCGTATTCCCAACCTGTTGGTCAACGGCTCCAGCGGTATCGCCGTGGGCATGGCCACCAACATCCCGCCACACAACCTCGGTGAAGTCATCGACGGTTGCCTGGCGCTTATCGACAACCCCGAGCTGACCGTCGATGAGCTGATGCAATACATCCCCGGCCCGGACTTCCCGACCGCCGCGATCATCAACGGTCGCGCCGGCATCATCGAAGCCTATCGCACCGGCCGTGGCCGCATTTATATGCGCGCCCGCTCGATGATCGAAGACATCGACAAGGTCGGTGGCCGCCAGCAGATCGTCATCACCGAACTCCCGTACCAGTTGAACAAGGCACGCCTGATCGAGAAGATCGCCGAGCTGGTTAAAGAGAAGAAGCTCGAAGGCATCACCGAACTGCGCGACGAGTCTGACAAAGACGGTATGCGCGTGGTGATCGAGCTGCGTCGTGGCGAAGTGCCTGAGGTGATCCTCAACAACCTCTACGCCCAGACCCAACTGCAAAGCGTGTTTGGTATCAACGTCGTGGCCCTGATCGACGGTCGCCCGCGCATCCTGAACCTCAAGGATCTGCTGGAAGCCTTCGTGCGTCACCGTCGCGAAGTGGTGACCCGCCGCACCGTGTTCGAACTGCGCAAGGCCCGCGAACGCGGGCACATCCTGGAAGGCCAGGCGGTTGCGCTGTCGAACATCGACCCGGTTATCGCCCTGATCAAGGCTTCGCCGACCCCGTCGGAAGCCAAGGAAGCGCTGATCAAGATGCCGTGGGAATCCAGCGCCGTCGTGGCGATGGTTGAACGTGCCGGTGCCGATTCGTGCCGTCCGGAGACCCTGGACCCGCAATACGGCCTGCGTGATGGCAAATACTTCCTGTCGCCGGAACAGGCCCAGGCCATCCTGGAACTGCGTCTGCACCGTTTGACCGGTCTGGAGCACGAGAAGCTGCTGGCCGAGTATCAGGAGATACTCAACCAGATCGGCGAGCTGATCCGCATCCTCAACAGCGCCGTGCGCCTGATGGAAGTGATCCGCGAAGAACTGGAAGTGATCCGCGCCGAATACGGCGACGTGCGCCGCACCGAAATTCTTGATGCGCGCCTCGACCTGACCCTGGGTGACATGATCCCGGAAGAAGAGCGCGTGGTGACCATTTCCCACGGTGGCTATGCCAAGACCCAGCCTTTGGCTGCGTACCAGGCCCAGCGCCGCGGTGGTAAAGGTAAATCGGCGACTGGCGTGAAGGATGAGGACTACATCGCTCACCTGCTGGTAGCCAACAGCCACACCACGCTGTTGCTGTTCTCCAGCAAGGGCAAGGTGTACTGGCTCAAGACCTACGAAATCCCGGAAGCGTCCCGCGCTGCCCGTGGACGTCCGCTGGTCAACCTGTTGCCGCTGGACACCGATGAATACATCACCACCATGCTGCCGGTCGAGGAATACACCGAGGGTCACTTCATCTTCATGGCAACCGCCAAAGGCACCGTGAAGAAGACCCCTCTGGAATCCTTCAGCCGCCAGCGCAGCGTGGGCCTGATCGCCCTGGAGCTGGACGAAGGCGACGTGCTGATCTCTGCGGCCATTACCGATGGCGAGCGGGAAGTCATGCTGTTCTCCGACGGTGGCAAAGTGACGCGCTTCAAAGAGTCCGACGTGCGTGCGATGGGCCGTACCGCCCGTGGTGTGCGCGGGATGCGCCTGCCGGAAGGGCAGAAGCTGATTTCCATGCTGATCCCGGAAGAAGGCAGCCAGATCCTTACGGCTTCGGCCCGTGGTTATGGCAAGCGCACCGCTATCAGCGAGTTCCCCGAGTACAAGCGTGGCGGCCAGGGTGTGATCGCCATGGTCAGCAACGATCGCAACGGCCGTCTGGTCGGCGCGGTCCAGGTGCTGGATGGCGAGGAAATCATGCTGATTTCCGACCAGGGCACCCTGGTACGTACCCGTGTTGATGAAGTGTCGAGCCTGGGCCGTAACACCCAGGGCGTGACCTTGATCAAGCTGGCCAGCGACGAGACCCTGGTGGGCCTGGAGCGTGTCCAGGAGCCATCGGAAGTCGAAGGCGAGGAGCTGGAAGGTGAGGAGTTCGATGGCGAGGTGATCGCAGCCGGCGATGACAGCGTCGACGAGCCAACCCTCGATGCTGCCGCAGACGAAGAAGAACCGCAGGAATAAGCGGACAACCAAGGGGGCGGATGAAGATTCGCCCCCTTGTTATTTGTCCCTTTTGAAAGTTTGCAATACTGCGCATTCCCCTGTGGGAGCGGGCTTGCTCGCGAAAGCGGCGTATCAGTCAGCGCATAGGCGGGCTGACACACCGCTTTCGCGAGCAAGCCCGCTCCCACAGGGGTTATGTGTCGAACACGAATTATGTGACCAACAGATCAGAGCGAGATTGGATGTGAGCAAGAGAGCCTATAACTTCTGTGCTGGTCCCGCGGCACTTCCTGAAGCAGTCCTGCAGCGCGCGCAGGGTGAACTCCTCGACTGGCATGGCAAAGGCCTCTCCGTGATGGAAATGAGCCATCGCAGTGATGAGTTCGTGTCCATTGCCACCAAGGCCGAGCAGGATCTGCGTGACCTGCTGGACATCCCGTCGGACTACAAGGTGCTGTTCCTGCAAGGCGGCGCCAGCCAGCAGTTCGCCCAGATCCCGCTGAACCTGCTGCCGGAAGACGGCACTGCCGACTATATCGATACCGGTATCTGGGGGCAGAAGGCCATTGAAGAGGCCTCGCGCTACGGCAACATTAACGTGGCCGGTACTGCCAAGCCCTACGATTATTTCGCTATTCCAGGTCAGAACGAGTGGAAGTTGTCCAAGGACGCGTCCTATGTTCACTACGTCCAGAACGAAACCATCGGCGGCCTGGAATTCGACTGGGTACCTGAAGTCGGTGATGTCCCGTTGGTGTGCGATATGTCCTCGGACATTCTCTCGCGCCCGATGGATGTGTCCCGCTACGGCATGATCTACGCCGGCGCGCAGAAGAACATCGGCCCGAGCGGCATCCTGGTCAACATCATCCGTGAAGACCTGCTCGGTCGTGCCCGCTCGGTGTGCCCGACCATGCTCAACTACAAGGTCGCGGCCGACAACGGCTCGATGTACAACACTCCGCCGGCTTTTGCCTGGTACCTGTCGGGCCTGGTGTTCGAGTGGCTCAAGGAGCAGGGCGGCGTGGCAGCCATGGGCAAGCTCAACGAAGAGAAGAAGCGCACCCTGTACGACTTCATCGACGCCAGCGGCCTGTACAGCAACCCGATCAGCCTGAGCGCCCGTTCGTGGATGAACGTGCCGTTCCGCCTGGCCGATGACCGCCTGGACAAGCCATTCCTGGCGGGTGCCGACGAGCGTGGCCTGCTCAACCTCAAGGGGCATCGTTCGGTAGGCGGCATGCGCGCCTCCATCTACAACGCCGTCGACATCAATGCCATCAAGGCACTGGTGGCCTACATGGCAGAGTTCGAAAAGGAACACGGCTAATGTCTGAGCAAGAACTCAAGGCCCTGCGTGTACGCATTGACGCCCTGGACACCAAGGTCCTGGAGCTGATCAGTGAGCGGGCGCGGTGTGCCCAGGAAGTGGCGCGGGTCAAGATGGCTTCCCTGGCCGAAGGCGAAGTGCCGGTGTTCTATCGTCCAGAGCGCGAAGCCCAAGTGCTCAAACGGGTGATGGAGCGTAACCAGGGGCCGCTGGGCAATGAAGAGATGGCGCGGTTGTTCCGCGAAATCATGTCTTCGTGCCTGGCCCTCGAGCAGCCATTGAAAGTGGCGTACCTCGGCCCCGAAGGCACCTTCACCCAGGCGGCGGCGATGAAGCATTTCGGCCACGCGGTGATCAGCAAGCCGATGGCGGCCATCGATGAGGTGTTCCGCGAAGTGGCTGCCGGTGCGGTGAACTTCGGCGTAGTGCCGGTGGAAAACTCCACCGAAGGCGCGGTCAACCATACGCTTGACAGCTTCCTTGAGCACGACATGGTGATCTGTGGCGAAGTCGAGCTGCGTATTCACCACCACTTGCTGGTGGGCGAAAACACCAAGACCGACAGCATCAGCCGCATTTACTCCCACGCTCAGTCCCTGGCCCAGTGCCGCAAGTGGCTGGACGCTCATTACCCGAATGTCGAGCGCGTCGCGGTCTCCAGCAACGCCGAGGCGGCCAAGCGGGTCAAGGGTGAGTGGAATTCGGCGGCGATTGCCGGGGATATGGCTGCGGGCCTGTACGGCCTGACGCGCCTGGCCGAGAAAATCGAGGATCGCCCGGACAACTCCACGCGCTTCTTGATGATCGGCAGCCAGGAAGTGCCGCCGACCGGCGACGACAAGACGTCGATCATCGTCTCCATGAGCAACAAGCCGGGGGCGCTGCATGAGCTGCTGGTGCCGTTCCATGACAACGGGATTGACCTGACGCGCATTGAGACCCGTCCTTCGCGCAGCGGTAAATGGACCTATGTGTTCTTTATCGACTTCGTCGGCCACCACCGTGATCCGCTGGTCAAGGGTGTGCTCGAGAAAATCAGTCAGGAAGCCGTGGCACTCAAGGTGCTGGGTTCCTACCCAAAAGCGGTTTTGTGAGGCTTTGACATGAGTGGCAACTTCCTCGCCCTGGCGCAGCCGGGCGTGCAACAACTGTCGCCTTACGTTCCAGGCAAGCCTGTGGACGAGTTGGCGCGCGAGTTGAATCTGGACCCGGCGAAGATCGTCAAGCTGGCCAGCAATGAAAACCCCCTGGGGCCAAGCCCCAAAGTGCTGGCGGCGATCCGCGAAGAGTTGGCGGAGCTGACCCGTTATCCCGACGGCAACGGCTTTGCCCTCAAGTCCCTGCTGGCCGAGAGCTGCCGGGTCGAGTTGAGCCAGGTGACCCTGGGCAACGGCTCCAACGACATCCTGGAGCTGGTGGCGCGTGCCTATCTGGCCCCGGGCCTGAATGCGGTGTTCAGTGAGCACGCGTTTGCGGTGTATCCGATTGTCACCCAGGCTGTCGGCGCCGAGGCGCGGGTGATTGCGGCCAAGGACTGGGGGCATGACCTGCCGGCCATGCTGGCGGCCATCGATGCCCAGACCCGCGTGGTGTTTATCGCCAACCCGAACAACCCGACCGGTACCTGGTTCGGTGCCGACGCGCTGAACGAGTTCCTGCAGGATGTGCCTGGGCACGTGTTGGTGGTGCTGGACGAGGCCTACATCGAATACGCCGAAGGCAGTGACTTGCCCGACGGCCTGGACTTCCTCGCGGCCTACCCGAACCTGCTGGTATCGCGCACGTTCTCCAAGGCTTATGGCCTGGCGTCGCTGCGGGTTGGCTACGGGTTATCCACAGCCGTTGTCGCGGATGTGCTGAACCGCGTGCGCCAGCCATTCAACGTCAACAGCCTGGCGCTGGCGGCGGCCTGTGCGGCGCTCAAGGATGCCGAGTACCTGGAAGAAGGGCGGCGGATCAACGAAAGCGGTATGCAGCAGCTGCAGCAAGGCTTTCGTGAGTTGGGCCTGGGCTGGATTGAGTCCAAGGGCAACTTTGTCTGCGTAGATCTCGCCCAGGAGGCCGCTCCGGTATTCCAGGGCCTGCTGCGCGAAGGCGTGATCGTGCGTCCGGTGGCCAATTACGGCATGCCCAACCATTTGCGTATCACCATCGGTTTGCCGGCTGAAAACAGTCGCTTCCTTGAGGCGCTGGCCAAGGTCCTGGCCCGTGGTTGATGTGATTGCAATGCAACCTGTTGTGCCTGTGATCGGTCGCCTGGTGGTGGTCGGCCTGGGATTGATTGGCGGCTCCTTTGCCAAGGGCCTGCGTGAAAGCGGCCTGTGTGGCGAAGTGGTCGGTGTGGATCTGGACCCGCAATCGCGTCGGTTGGCGGTTGAGCTGGGGGTGGTGGACCGCTGTGAGGCGGACTTGGCCCTGGCATGCCAGGGCGCCGATGTCATTCAGTTGGCGGTACCGATCCTGGCCATGGAAAAACTGCTGGGGCTGCTGGCTGGCATGGACCTGGGCCAGGCGATCCTCACGGATGTCGGCAGTGCCAAAGGCAATGTTGTACGCGCGGCGCGGCTGGCGTTTGGCGGCATGCCGGCGCGGTTCGTGCCGGGGCACCCGATCGCTGGCTCCGAGCAGAGCGGGGTGGAAGCCTCCAACGCCCAACTGTTCCGTCGGCACAAGGTGATCCTCACGCCGTTGCCAGAAACCGATCCCGCCGCCTTGGCGGTGGTGGATCGGCTGTGGCGCGAGCTGGGGGCGGATGTCGAGCATATGCAGGTCGAGCGTCATGACGAAGTGCTGGCGGCGACCAGTCATCTGCCGCATTTGCTGGCCTTTGGCCTGGTCGACTCCCTGGCCAAGCGCAACGAAAATCTGGAGATTTTCCGTTACGCCGCCGGCGGTTTTCGCGATTTCACGCGGATTGCCGGGAGCGATCCGGTGATGTGGCATGACATATTTCTCGCCAATCGCGAGGCCGTACTGCGCACCCTAGACACCTTCCGCAGTGACTTGGATGCCTTGCGCGATGCGGTCGATGCGGGGGATGGGCACCAGTTGCTGGGTGTTTTCACCCGTGCACGGGTAGCGCGCGAGCACTTCAGCAAGATCCTGGCGCGGCGTGCCTATATGGACGCCGCTGTCAACGCTGACGATGTGGTGTTTGTCGCCAGCCCCGGTGGGCAATTGAGTGGCAAGATCCGGGTGCCGGGGGATAAATCCATTTCCCATCGCTCGATCATGCTCGGGTCGCTGGCGGACGGTATTACCGAAGTCGAGGGGTTCCTTGAGGGTGAGGATGCCCTGGCGACCCTGCAGGCGTTTCGCGACATGGGTGTGGTGATCGAAGGTCCGCACCACGGGCGAGTGACCATCCATGGTGTGGGCCTGCATGGCTTGAAGCCGGCCCCGGGGCCGATCTATCTCGGCAATTCGGGCACGTCCATGCGCCTGCTGTCAGGCTTGTTGGCGGCGCAGCGTTTTGACAGTGTGCTGACCGGCGATGCTTCGCTGTCCAAGCGGCCGATGAATCGCGTGGCCAAGCCGTTACGGGCGATGGGCGCGGTGATCGAAACCGGGCCGGAAGGCCGGCCACCGCTGACTATTCGTGGCGGGCAGTCGCTCAAGGGGTTGAATTACACGCTGCCGATGGCTAGCGCCCAGGTCAAGTCCAGCCTGTTGCTGGCTGGCTTGTACGCCGAAGGCCGGACGGCGGTGACCGAGCCTGCGCCCACCCGTGATCATACCGAGCGGATGTTGCGCGGTTTTGGCTGCCCGGTGGAGGTCGTTGACGCAACGGTGGCGGTTGAGTCGGGTCATGCACTGTCGGCCACGCGCATCGAAGTGCCGGGTGATATCTCTTCCGCGGCATTCTTCCTGGTGGCCGCCTCGATTGCCGAGGGGTCCGAATTGTTGCTGGAGCATGTGGGAATCAATCCTACCCGCACCGGGGTGATCGATATCCTGCGCCTCATGGGGGCCGATATCACCCTGGAAAACCTGCGTGAAGTGGGCGGCGAACCGGTTGCGGACCTGCGTGTACGCGCGGCACCGCTCAAGGGTATCGAGATTCCCGAAGCGCTGGTTCCGCTAGCTATCGACGAATTCCCAGTGCTGTTTGTCGCCGCCGCTTGCGCCCAGGGGCGCACGGTATTGCGTGGTGCCGAAGAGTTGCGGGTCAAGGAGTCTGACCGCATCCAGGTAATGGCCGACGGTCTGTTGGCGCTGGGTGTGAAGTGTGTGCCGACCCCTGATGGGATTATCATTGATGGCGGCGGCATGGCCGGGGGTGAAGTGCATGCCCACGGTGATCATCGGATCGCCATGGCGTTCAGTGTGGCGTCCCTGCGTGCCATTGCGCCGATTCGTATCCATGACTGTGCCAACGTAGCTACATCTTTTCCGAATTTTCTTACACTGTCTGCCCAAGTCGGCATTCGTGTAGCCCAAGAGGCTCAATTGTGAATATCAAAGCACCGGTGATTACCATCGACGGGCCGAGCGGCTCTGGCAAAGGCACCGTCGCAGGCTTGTTGGCCAAGCGTCTGGGGTGGTGTCTGCTGGACTCCGGGGCGTTGTATCGCCTGCTGGCTTTCGCCGCACGTAATCATGGCGTCGACCTGACCAATGAAGCATCGTTGGTATTGCTGGCGGCTCACCTTGACGTGCAGTTCGTCGGCGCGACCGAAGGTCATTCGCTGCGCATTATCCTGGAAGGAGATGACGTAACCGATGATCTGCGTAACGAGCAGGTTGGCTCCTGGGCTTCCCAGGTGGCCGCCTTGCCGGCCGTGCGTGATGCCTTGCTCCAGCGTCAACGGGCTTTCCAGGAGCCGCCGGGCCTTGTGGCCGATGGCCGTGATATGGGTACCGTGGTGTTCCCTGAGGCGCCGCTGAAGATTTTCCTGACGGCCAGTGCCGAGGAGCGGGCGCGCCGCCGTTACTTGCAGTTGAAGGGCAAGGTGGATGGTGTTAGTCTGTCGAGTCTGCTAGATGAGATTCGTGCGCGCGATGAGCGTGACACCCAGCGTGCGGTAGCCCCGCTCAAACCGGCGGCTGACGCCATACAGCTGGATTCCACGGAATTGTCCATCGAGCAGGTGCTGGAACGCATCTTGAGTGAAATCGCCCTTCGCGATATCGCCGGATGACTCAGAGGAAGTGCAGGGGACCAGTCCTAGACCTGCGCTTCTTCTCTTATATGAACGTAACCCACACCGTCTGGGGTGTGGCAGATGGGCGTATTCTTCGCCCTTATCAACAGGAATTAAAATGAGCGAAAGCTTTGCGGAACTCTTTGAAGAAAGCCTAAAAACCCTGAACCTTCAGGCTGGCTCCATCATCACCGGTGTTATCGTTGATATCGATTACCAAGCTCGCTGGGTAACCGTTCACGCTGGTCTGAAGTCTGAAGCACTCATCCCGCTTGAGCAGTTCTACAACGACGCTGGTGACCTGACTATCAATGTCGGTGACGAAGTTCACGTTGCTCTGGACTCGGTTGAAGACGGTTTCGGTGAAACCAAGCTGTCCCGTGAAAAAGCCAAGCGCGCTGAATGCTGGATTGTTCTCGAAGCAGCCTTCGCAGCTGAAGAAGTGGTCAAGGGCGTTATCAACGGTAAGGTTAAAGGCGGCTTCACTGTCGACGTTAACGGCATCCGTGCGTTCCTGCCAGGTTCTTTGGTCGACGTTCGTCCAGTGCGCGACACCACGCACCTGGAAGGCAAAGAACTCGAATTCAAGGTCATCAAGCTCGACCAGAAGCGCAACAACGTTGTCGTTTCCCGTCGCAGCGTGCTGGAAGCAGAGAACTCCGCTGAGCGTGAAGCTCTGCTGGAATCCCTGCAGGAAGGCCAACAAGTCAAAGGTATCGTCAAGAACCTCACCGATTACGGCGCATTCGTCGATCTGGGTGGCGTCGATGGCCTGCTGCACATTACCGACATGGCTTGGAAGCGTATCAAGCATCCTTCCGAAATCGTCAACGTTGGCGACGAGATCGATGTCAAGGTTCTGAAATACGATCGCGAGCGCAACCGTGTTTCCCTGGGCCTGAAGCAACTGGGTGAAGATCCATGGGTTGCTATCAAAGCCCGTTACCCAGAAAGCACTCGCGTAACTGCGCGTGTTACCAACCTGACCGACTACGGCTGCTTCGCAGAGCTGGAAGAAGGCGTGGAAGGCCTGGTACACGTTTCCGAAATGGACTGGACCAACAAGAACATCCACCCTTCGAAAGTCGTACAAGTCGGCGACGAAGTGGAAGTTATGGTTCTGGACATCGACGAAGAGCGTCGTCGTATCTCCCTGGGCATCAAGCAGTGCAAATCTAACCCATGGGAAGATTTCTCTGGCCAGTTCAACAAGGGCGATAAAATCTCCGGCACCATCAAGTCGATCACCGATTTCGGTATCTTCATTGGTCTGGACGGCGGCATCGACGGCCTGGTTCACCTGTCCGACATCTCCTGGAACGAAGTTGGCGAAGAAGCTGTTCGTCGTTTCAAGAAGGGCGACGAGCTGGACACCGTTATCCTGTCGGTTGACCCAGAGCGCGAGCGCATCTCCCTGGGTATCAAGCAACTGGAAAGCGATCCGTTCTCCGAGTACGTTCAAGAGAACGACAAGGGTGCAATCGTTAAAGGCATCGTGAAGGAAGTTGACGCTAAAGGCGCCATCATCACTTTGGGTGACGATATCGAAGCGACTCTGAAAGCCTCCGAAATCAGCCGTGATCGCGTTGAAGACGCTCGTAACGTTCTGAAAGAAGGCCAGGAAGTAGAAGCCAAGATCATCAGCGTTGACCGCAAGAGCCGCGTAATCCAACTCTCCATCAAGTCGAAAGACGAGATCGAAGAGAAAGAAGCAATCCAGAGCCTGCGCGACAAGCCAGCTACCTCTGACATTGCTTCGGGTCCGACCACTCTGGGCGACCTGTTGCGTGCACAAATGGAAAAACAGAACTAAGTTCTGTCAGACCATATAAAAAGGGCGACTTCGGTCGCCCTTTTTTGTGTCTGGGATTTGGCGGTTGGAGTGAGGTGCGTGGCCGGCAAGGCGTGATCGCCCTTGAGGCGTCTTACGGGGTGCGATCTTGTTATCCAGGCACTCCATGGGCTTTTCTGGGGAAAGGTCGCCAGCGCTATCCTGAGCCCGGCCTGCTCTGGTCCTGGGTCTGGTAAGGGTTAGCATAATTTGCGCAAGATAAGTCAAGCCACAGGCTGTTCAAATTCATCTGGTCATGCTAAAACCTTCGGAGCGCTTTTCCTAGCTGCTTGAAAAAGAAGGGAAAAATATGACGAAGTCGGAGTTGATCGAACGAATTGTCACCCATCAAGGGCTGCTCTCATCCAAAGATGTGGAGTTGGCCATCAAGACCATGCTTGAGCAAATGTCCCAGTGCCTGGCCACTGGTGATCGGATCGAGATCCGCGGCTTTGGCAGCTTCTCGCTGCACTACCGCGCTCCACGCGTGGGCCGTAACCCGAAAACCGGCCAGTCCGTCAGCCTCGACGGCAAATTCGTGCCTCATTTCAAGCCGGGCAAGGAATTGCGGGATCGAGTGAACGAAGACGAAGAAGAAAACGTCTGAGTTTTTTTGGGATAGGAGAAGTTTATGCGCGGTGTAAAGCGCGTCGCCCTGGTACTGATTGTGCTGATCGCCGCCTTGGCGATCCTGGCATTCGTACTGGAAAACCAGCAAGACGTCGCCCTGGCGTTCCTGGGGTGGTCTACGCCACAGCTGCCGGTTTCGGTGTTTGTGACGTTGGCGTTGATTGTTGGGATGCTGGTAGGGCCGTTTCTGAGTTTGCTGATCCGCCGTAAAAAGCGCCCAAAACCCGCGCTGTAGGGTTGGTTGCATGATGCATACCGTTTGTCGCTTGTATTGCAGGTTTAAGCCCTCTGTTGGGCGTTGGCTCTTTTAGCTGTAATGCGTAAGCGCTTCTCTGTCTTTAGGAAATAGTGGTGTTGGGACTGCGCTGAAGCATTTTTCATGCAACTTCCTCAATAAATAGGAATTGCCCTACAGTCATGTCAAGTCTTGTAATGTTATCGCGAGATGGCAAAATGCAACCTGTTCTCGATTCCAGTCATTTTGTGTGTCCAGGGCCTGGCAGCGACGCTAGGCTTTTTGGCCGACCCTTATAAGTATAAAAAACCACAAGATTGTCTGCATAACGAGCCCGCAGTTTCTCTTTGAAGGCAGGTTTTTGTTGTGAGTAGTAGCTTCCGCGCGCCCCCGGTTCCTCCATCCGACGAGATTGATCTCGTTGCGCTTTTTCAGGCTATCTGGAAGCAGAAAAGGTTAGTCATGGCCGCTACGGCAGGCGCCGGGCTTATTGCTGCGATCTACGCGTTTCTCGCGCCTCCTCAATATGAAGTCAGCAGTGTGTTGCGCCCGGCCGCAATCAATGAGCTGGATGCTTTGAATCGCTCCGAGATATATACACTTCCTCCCGGTGATGCTCTTGTCAGAGTGGGCGCGTCATTGGAATCCTACGATACTCGCTTGGGTTTTTTTCGTTCGAACCAGAAGCTGTTCAAGGCTTTTGAGCAGCCTGGCAGGACCTTGGAACAGAGTTTCGAAGAGTTCAACCGCAATTCTATTGAGCTCAGTCTTCCAGATCCCAAAAAAGCCAACTCGCTCAGTGCTTATATCAAGCTTGAGATGAGCTATCCGAAAGGCGTCGATGGTGTCGCCATTCTCAATGGTTTCATCGATTACGCGATTGCCACCGAGCGTGAGCAGATTGCGGCGGATTTGGACGTTATCGTAAAAAATCGACTGAACGAGCTCAAAGGCAAGATTGATGCTGCTCGCTCCAGCTATGAGGTTGATAAGGAGGCGAGGATCGCTGGTCTCAGGGAAACAGATAGCCTGCGGCGCGCGCAGTTGCAGGATGAACTCAAGGCGTTGCGTGCGCAGTTGAAGACCGGCCGTACTGATCGCGTGGCACAATTGAATGAGGCTATTGGGATTGCCAAGTCTTTGGGCATCAGAAAGCCCAGCACGCCTTCTTCTCTGGGTGAGTCAGACCGTAATGGTTCATCAAGCGTAATGCGTACTGAAATCAACAATCAGCAAATCCCTCTGTATTTCATGGGCTACGAAGCGCTTGAGGCTGAGCGTACTGCGTTGTTGCAACGTAAGTCAGATGATTTTACCGAAGGTCGTATCGCACAGATTGCCAAAGAGCTGCAGTTGCTCCAGTCCAATCGTGAGATTGAAGTACTGAACCGTCGTGAAAACGAGGATCTATTTCTGGCTGGTGTTCAGCCGGTACGGGCCGAAGTCGCCCGTTTGCGTAACCTGAGCATTGATATGAGCCGGCTGAAACTGGTGACTATTGATAAGCAGGCGCTGGAGCCTTTGCGTCCGGTCAAGCCGCAGAAGGCGTTGATTATCCTGCTGGGCCTGATTCTGGGTGGCTTTATCGGGGCCTTTATTGCTGTGATTCGTCATCTCGTCAAAACACGCCAGCCTCATTCGCAGTCGGTAGTACTGTCCGTGCAACCTGGCTCGCCGACGATGGTGGGTAGCGATGCCGGGTTGAACAAGCCGCAGTAGAGGGTTGCGCGATCGGCGTTGTGTTCTCCATGCAGAGCAAGATTTGATTTTATAAGGAAACTAGCCTGCTACGTGTTGTCTATAGCGCACCGGATAACTTTCTTATCGGCTGCAAGCCCCGGATGATGCCTTGAGTCAGCCGGTGTGGTTGGCATTTGTGACGCTGCGTCTTCCCGCTCGGTGCATTACGCATGAAAAAAAACGGCAGCGACCCGCGGCTGATGGCTCATAATCACGGGAGTCGATCAGCCGGGGCTGGGCAGTCTTCCTCCTGAGTCGAGTATCGCTTGCGTCGTGCAGGAGACCGTTGCAGCTGAGAGAGCTGCCGCGAAAAGTTTAAGTTTTCATATTGGCGATTTCGGATTGCCGGCTGCAGGCATTGAAATTGCTGCTCAATACCGAGAAGCTACGCGCTATTTTTCACCGGCCTACCCGTATGTTGGCTTGGTGTAATACAGATATTTAAGGAAGTTTTACAGATATGACGGACATCAAACGCAAAGGCATCATCCTCGCTGGTGGCTCCGGGACGCGTTTACACCCGTTGACACTGGGTGTATCCAAGCAAATGTTGCCCATTTTCGACAAGCCGATGATTTTCTACCCGTTGTCGGTGTTGATGTTGGCTGGCATGCGCGAAATCTTGATCATCTCAACTCCGGAAGACCTGCCATGCTTTAAAAAGCTTCTTGGAGATGGCAGTCAGTACGGCATCCAGCTCAGCTATGCCGAGCAACCCAGCCCGGATGGCTTGGCCCAGGCCTTCCTGATAGGCGAGGAGTTCATTGGTGAAGACCCTTGCTGTCTGATTCTTGGCGATAATATTTTCTATGGTCAGCACTTTTCCGACAACTTGCGCTCGGCCATGTCCCAGACATCCGGAGCGACAGTCTTTGGCTACCATGTATCAGATCCTGAGCGTTTTGGCGTTGTCGAGTTCGACGCCACCGGCCGCGCACTGAGCATTGAAGAAAAGCCAGTGAAGCCAAAGTCCAACTACGCAGTAACAGGCTTGTATTTCTACGACAATCGAGTTGTGGACATTGCCAAAAGCATCAAGCCATCCCCGCGCGGCGAGTTGGAAATTACTGACGTCAACCGTGCTTATCTGGATGACAAGTCGTTGACCGTCGAAATGCTGGGGCGTGGTTTTGCCTGGCTGGATACTGGGACCCACGAGTCGCTCCTAGAAGCGAGTCATTTTGTTCATACCATCGAGCACCGCCAGGGCCTGAAGGTCGCCTGCCTCGAGGAAATTGCATTCCATAAAGGTTGGATCTCCCCAGAGCAGCTGGGTGTCCAGGCTGAAAAGTTGAAGAAGACAGGCTATGGCCAGTACTTGCAAAAACTTCTGGAAGAGGCTTCCAAGGCATGAAACTGATTCAGACTGCTATTCCTGACGTTGTAATCATTGAACCTAAGATTTTTGGCGATGATCGCGGCTGGTTTATGGAGAGCTTTAACGAAGAGCGGTTTCATGAAGCACTTAAAGAACTAGGGTTGCCCGCTCCACGAGTGTTTGTCCAGGATAATCATTCCTGTTCTGCAAAGGGTGTACTGAGAGGACTGCACTTTCAGCGCGCCCCTCACGCTCAGGGCAAGCTCGTACGGGTGGTGAGGGGAGCTGCATATGATGTGGCGGTTGATATTCGGCCTGAGTCCAGTACATACCTGCATTGGGTCGGTGTAGAGCTAAACACTCAAAACAACTTAATGCTGTGGATTCCCGAGGGATTTGCTCACGGGTTTGTTGCCCTGGAAGATGACACGCACTTTTTGTATAAAACTACAGACTATTACGATAAAGACTCTGAAGGGGCGCTGCACTGGAGTGACGCAAGGCTTGGGATAAATTGGCCTGCGATCGGCGGCTTTAACGTTAGCGATAAAGATGACAAGGCTCCGACATCCGATAGCCTGTCGGAGAAGCAAGCATGAGTTTGATCAAATTTCTGGATATCACCTCCAAAGGTGATGAACGGGGCCAGTTGGTTGCGCTGGAATATGAAAATGATATTCCGTTTGAAATCAAACGCGTTTATTACCTCACCGATACAAAAGAAGGTGTTCCACGAGGGTTTCACGCGCACAAGGAACTGATGCAGGTGGCCGTGTGCGTTTCTGGGCGCTGCCTGATGAAACTCGACGATGGCGTGAACAAGGAGGAAGTGTGGTTGGACGCTCCTGACAAGGCTATCATCATCGACCGTATGATCTGGCGAGAAATGCATGACTTTACCCCGGATTGTGTCTTGCTGGTATTGGCAAGCGCCGTTTACGACGAGCGTGACTATATAAGGGATTACTCAGTGTTCAAAAGCCTTGTTAATCAATCCTAGAATATAGAGAACACACCCATTACTGGTGAGAACGGATGACTAACTAAGGCGATAGTTGAAGTGGGTCCAATCTCTAGCTCTATCAAAGTAAACGAGTGCTTGGTAAATGATAAAATTTCTTGATTTGAAGTCTGTGAATGATCTTTGTCGCGACGAGTTGGTAGCTGCTTGTACACGCGTTGTTGATTCCGGTTGGTATATCGGAGGGAAAGAACTGCAGGCTTTCGAGAATGAGTTCGCCCAATATTGCGGTGCCGAACACTGCATTGGCGTTGCCAACGGGCTCGATGCTTTGGTACTGGTCATTCGTGCCTGGAAGGAACTGGGCCACCTCAATGACGGTGATGAAGTTCTCGTGCCGTCCAATACCTACATCGCCAGCATCTTGGCCATTTCGGAAAACGGCTTGATTCCTGTATTGGTTGAGCCTGATCCGAAGACCTTCAATATTTGCCCGGTGAATGCAAAAGCAGCAATTACACCAAAAACCAAGATGATCCTGCCGGTTCACCTTTACGGTCGGCTGGCCGATATGCCGAAAATCATGGAGCTTGCTCATTCCCATGACTTGTTGGTCCTGGAAGATTCGGCGCAGGCGCATGGCGCGATGTTCGACGGAAAGAAGGCGGGTAGCTGGGGGCATGCGTCCGGATTCAGCTTCTATCCTGGAAAGAATCTCGGCGCATTGGGTGATGCCGGAGCGGTCACGACCAACGATGAAGTTTTGGCCAAGACTGTTCGTGCGCTGGGGAACTACGGTTCGCATGAAAAGTATAAAAACGTCTATCGTGGAGTGAACAGCCGGCTGGATGAAATGCAGGCAGCTTGCTTGTCGGTGAAATTAAAACACTTGGATAAACAAACTGCCTATCGTCGTGAAGTTGCAGAGCTATATAGCAAATCGATCACCAATCCGGTGATTACCTTGCCGGTGGATACCACATTCAAAGCCGCGACTAACGAATGTCATGTTTGGCATGTTTATACGGTGCTCTGCGATCAGAGGGATAATCTTCAAGCCCATCTAGCGGCTAAAGGCATACAGACACTCATTCATTATCCGATCCCGCCTCACCTCCAGAAGGCATATGCTGAGCTGAAGGATCAAGAGTTTCCAGTATCGACACAGATACATGAGCAAGTTCTCAGTTTGCCAATAGGGCCCACACTGTCTTTAGAGGAGGCTCGCGTTGTAATTGAAGCCTGCAATAGCTTTAAACCGGACTTCGTATGAATCTTGTTCGGACCAGCCTGTTAAATGGTATTGCTGTTGCCATTAAGATGCTTACCTTGCTGGGTCTCAACAAAGTACTGGCTATCTATGTAGGGCCGGCTGGATATGCCGCGATAGGGCAGTTCCAGAATGCGTTGCAGGTGATCACGATATTTACCGGTGGCGCCATTACCAATGGCGTCGTCAAGTACACTTCGGAGTATCATGAGCAGCCTGAGCAGCAGATAAAACTATGGAAGACAGCAGGGTTTGTAGCGATTCTGGGTAGTCTTGTCGTTGCGTTATTAGTCGCGTTATTTAATAAAGAACTGGCGTCACTGTTTCTTAAGGATGCTGCGCTGGGCGGTGTTTTTCTGTGGTTTGCCGGGGTGGTGGTTTTTTTCTCGCTGAACATATTATTGCTGGCGATACTGAACGGTCGAAAGGAAATCGTACTGTATATCGTAGCTAACATTGCCGGCAGCTTCTTATCGTTTGGTGTGACGTTTTACCTGGCTACTAGTTTTGGCCTGTATGGTGCGCTGATAGCTTTGGTGGTTTACCAGTCGATCAGTTTTGTTGTGACATTGTTGTTATGTCTAAGAACGCACTGGTTCAAACTTTCTTTCCTGTTTGGACGGCCCGACAAGCAGATTGCAAAAAAATTATTTGCCTTCTTCTTGATGGCTGTTGTTTCTGCCGCGTGTGCGCCCTTGGCACAAATGCTGGTTAGAAACCATATTGGAACAACGTATGGTTGGGAGATGGCCGGATATTGGGAAGCCATGTGGCGCCTGAGTGCTGCTTATCTATTACTGGTAACAACCACATTGAGCGTCTATTACCTGCCAAAGCTTTCTGAACTGAAAACGGCAGCCGAAGTAAAAACTGAAATTATCCAAGGCTATAAACTAATTTTTCCCGTTGCTCTGCTAGCCGCTGCTGCGATGTATGTGTTGCGAGACTTTGTGGTGGCCGTGCTGTTTACCTCAGATTTCTATCCTGTCCGGATGTTCTTTGCCGGACAAGTGGTGGGTGATTGCTTGAAAATATTCAGCTGGATTATGGCGTATGTCATGCTCAGTCGGGCCATGGTCAAGGTTTTCATCACCACTGAAATTGTGTTTTGCATCTCCTTGTATGTGTTGACCATAGCGTTCACGCAATGGTGGGGAGTCGAGGCTGCAACCTGGGCTTATGCGGTAAATTACGCGGTGTATAGTCTGGTTATGTATGTTTTCGTTTACCTAAGGCTTGATGATTATTTTCATAAGAAACTGGAACATCACGCTTGAAAAGACTATTTAAGGATTTTGAAGTTGCCATTTGTAAGACGACTGACCTGAATCAGGCGCTCACGTTGGCGAGTGCCTATGGCAACCTGCTTTGGTTTGCGGATGTAGGGATTCATGATGCTCCGCTTGTAGAGACGGACCTCATTGAGCGCTATCTTACGATGGGGGGCACAAGCTTCGCGGCAACGTCCAAAGAGCGTGGAGGGGTTTTGCATATTGTGAGCGAACCCTTCATGACCGGTGGTCATACTAGGTTAATGGAGAAACTTGCCTCCATGCATGCCGAGCCTGTGGATCTGTTGATCTCACGCCAGGCGGCGCCAGATGCCAAGGCCCAGGTTTGCAGATTTTTTGCCAACACCAGAGTCGTTAGTGCCACGTGTCCTATGGATGCGCTGACGGAGATGGTGTGTCTATTGTTGAGCTATGAAAAAGCCGTACTGCATATCCACCCTGACGATATTCTGGTCGTCGTTGCGTGCGGAGTAGCAAAACGTATTTCCGGGATTGAAGTGTTTTTTGTCAACCATGCCGACCACGTGTTCTCCTATGGGAGCTCGGTTGCAGACTATTACTTTGAGCTCAGTGGTCATGGTTGTCGCGTTGATTTGACCAAGCAAATTCAGGGTCGTAAGAGCTTCCTGGGTATCCCGATAAACGTCCCGTGTGGTGACATTGCCGTTGACTTCAAGCCAGAAAAACGAGCTCCGTTGCTTTTTATTTCTGCGGGCTCGGACATCAAGTACAAGCCTCGTAAAGGTTTCAGTATTTTCAAGCTGGTAGCGCGTATTCTTGATGAATACCCAACCTCCACATTCATGGTTATCGGCAGTGACGTCAAAAAAGCGTTCTGGTGGTGGCCGTTAAAACTTCGATATCGCTCTCGGCTGAGTATCAGGGCACACCTTGATTTTCGGAAGTACAACGAACTGGTCACCAAGGCGGACTTCTACGTCGATAGCCATCCGCTGCCAGGCGGAACCGCGTTTGCGGAGCAGTTTGTCAAAGGACAACGATGTATTGGGTTGACTTCCCCGGTTCAAGGCTACTCACCAGCGGACAGGCTGAAGCGGACCGATATCAATGCTGTCATGGACTCTATAGCGAACTACAGGCGCGACGAAGAGGTGCTTTTCGCTATTCAGAAAGTGAACGCCTATGAGTCGGTACAGGATCGCTATCTGAAATGTTTATACGACGGGCAGGTCTGCGCTAACCCATTGGACTCACACGGTGATTGGCCCGGAGATACAGCTTTTTTTGAGCAGGAAAATGGTTCCTTAAAGGTGGATATTGCTCTGGATACATTTTTGCTACTGTCCAGGCTTCAGCGGAATTTGGCTTGCCGCTTATTTGCGGCGCTATCTGTTGGGAAGAAAATAAAGCTACTGGCGAAGATGATGTTGGCGAGGAAATTTCGATGAATGCTGTTTTTGCTGGTCGAGCGCGGGTTTCCAATGACTAGTCGGATTGTAAGTTGGCTTTTGTTCTTCTATTGCCTGTCGACCGTGCTGGTGCCGGTATTTGTGCTGAATAAGTTGTTTTTTATACCGCTTTTTTTGATGGCGATTTATGTATTGTTGAGTAGGCCGCTTAGAACAGTAGCGCCAATTGTTGTGTTTTCAATATTTTTATATGGTTTCCTTCTCGGTTTGGTAGGCAATACAGATGCTGATTTTTCGCGGCAGATGCTCTTGGGAGCAGTCTCACTGTTTCTGATTTATTCCATCGCTGAGTTCAGGGTGGATATGAGTGCGATTGTCAAATCTGTAGGTGCTGTGTTCGCGCTTATCATGTGTATGTTTTCTTTTGTTTTGATGGTCGAACCAGGATCGCTTCTAGGTGTGAAGCTGCTCGACTTTTACAACCTCAATGAACTTGGATACTACGGCCTGCGCAGTTTTGGCGGGTTGGAAATGTTCATGCTGCATCATCGCTCCTCACCGTTTCTGTTGCTTCCTCTCTCGCTATTTTTTCTTGATTTTCTACAAGTCAAACGATTTTGGTCGCTCTTCTTCGTGGTTGTTATTTTAATGGCCGTGATCTGGTCTGCTTCCAGGGGGTTGATTGTAATGGCCGCTGTTTCCATGTTGGTACTGTATTTTTACAATAAAAATTGGTCTGCGCGGCTGTTGATGTTATGTGCCTTGGTACCCGTAATTATCATGGGCGTGGGCTATCTGTTAACTGAAACTAGTATGTTTAGTTCAGATGAGCAATCAAATAATATAAAAATTGGCCACATTATTTCGTTCCTGAGTGTGGCGGATTGGAAAATGTTGGTGTTTGGTAATGGTCTTGGATCATATTACTATACTGAAGGTTATGGCGAGTTGGCTGCCCAAACAGAAATTACGTGGATGGATTCTGTTAGGTATGTCGGGCTTCCATTGTCTCTTGTGTTGTTTGGGGTGCTGCTTTTTCCTAATCGAAAATATATAGCGAGCGTGCAGAGCTCTTCCAGTCGCCTAATAATATTTATGTACCTTTTGATGTCGTTGAGTAATCCGGTTCTTTTCAATTCGTTCGGGTTTCTGGTGATATTGTGGTACTGGTCTGTTGTGATAAAAAATCAAGAACCTTCGGCGTTGCACGCTGAAGTCAGGAGGTAAGTTGGATACTGTTGCAGCAATAGTCGTCGGTTATAATCCCGATATTGAGGTTCTTGATGAGTTGCTGACTTCCCTAGCAGCACAGGTTGAGTTTCTTGTGTTGGTCGATAACGGCGGGAGCGAAACATTTCTGGCGCAGGCACCTGAAGTGCGCGCACGGGTCAACTATGTCTCGCTCAACGGTAACAAGGGACTGGGTGCGGCGCTCAATACCGGCTTCGCAATGGCGATTGAGGCGGGGATGCAGTATGTCGTGACGTTTGATCAAGACAGTCATGCTGAACCCCATCTGATTGCGGG
Organism: Pseudomonas sp. DTU12.1; assembly: GCF_009873475.1. Taxonomy (NCBI): domain Bacteria; kingdom Pseudomonadati; phylum Pseudomonadota; class Gammaproteobacteria; order Pseudomonadales; family Pseudomonadaceae; genus Pseudomonas; species Pseudomonas sp. DTU12.1. The sequence continues at coordinate 2,166,252 of NZ_CP045254.1, forward strand.
ATTACAACATGCGATGACAAGCGCTCAGGCAAAGGATCCCAGCTGCATTGCGGTCAGCCCGGCATTTTTCGATCGTCGCGATGGAAAGAAAATAAATTTCCCTTTTTACAGCTCCGTCGGCGGTACGATCAAGCCTGTTTTCAGTTCTCATGATGAGCACGGTCTCGTGAAGGCTGATGCCCTCATTACCTCGGGCATGTTCATCAGTACTCGGGCGTGGATCGAAGGTATTCGCTATGACGAAGGCATGTTCGTCGACTTTACCGATACAGAGTGGTGCTTTCGGGTCCGTGACCAGGGCTACACCTTGTACGGTTGCCTGAATGTGGAAATGGGGCATGCACTGTCCGATGCTCCTCCTGTAAAGATATTTGGCTTGAGTTTTTTTAGATACTCTCCTGTGCGGCGTTATTTTTTCTTTCGTAATACCGTCGCTGTTTGCCGCATGCGCCATACGCCGACCTGTTGGAAAAGACGTCTCCTGTCTGCATTGATACTGCGTTTTTTCGTTAATCTGCTGATTGACGACAGTAAGCTCAAATCACTGAGAATGATGATCCGCGGTGCAGTCCATGGTTGGCAGAAAAAACTGGGTGGGGTGCGTTAAATGCTGTTTTTCGGACTCAGCTTTCCAGAAGTTGTTTTGGGGTCAAGTACTAAGGGTGGGTTCTAATGCAGCCACGTATTCTGGTTCTGCTCGCTGCGTATAACGGCATGCGTTGGATGGCCGAACAGGTCGATTCGATCTTGGGACAAGTTGGCGTATCCGTTTCGATTCTGATCAGCGTGGACAGCTCTAACGACGGCACCGAAGAGTGGGTCGATCAACTGTGCCAAAGAGACTCGAGAGTCAAATGCCTGGCCCACGGTGATACGTTCGGGGGCGCGGCACGAAACTTTTTCCGCCTGATCAATGAAGCGCCCACTGAAGGCTTTGACTATTTTTCATTCGCTGATCAGGACGACATCTGGCTTGCGGATAAACTTGCCAGTGCCACGCAGCACATGAGCGATATTGGGGCTGATGGCTACTCCGGTAACGTAACGGCATTCTGGCCCGAAGGTCGTGAGTCGATCATTGTCAAATCGCAGCCTCAGGTTGCGTTTGATCATCTGTTTGAGGCTGCCGGACCTGGATGTACTTACGTTTTTTCTCGGCGTCTGTTTGTTGCGCTTCAAGAACATATCAACGGTCGGTTTGCGCAGATTCAGGGTGTGACGCTGCATGATTGGTATTGTTATGCGTACAGCCGTTCACACGGGTTTAAGTGGGTGATCGATACCCAGCCTTATATGCGCTATCGCCAGCATGGTGGCAATCAGGTCGGTGTGAATAGCGGTTCGAAGGCGTTCAAAAAACGTTTGTCGCAAGTGTTCGACGGGTGGTGGCTGAATCAGGCTGCGCTGATCGCCGGCATGGTCGGTATGGCGGACGACCCTTTTGTCCGACGCTGGATCGGGCTGGGGCGCCTGGACCTGCTGCGTCTGGCGGCCAGTGCTGCGAAGTGCCGTCGACGCCCACGGGATAAGCTGGTATTCGGTGGTTTGTGTTTGGTGTTGGCGGTTTTGAGGCAAAAGAAATGACAACCCGGTTATTGGTCACTGGCAGCAGCGGTTTCGTCGGACGTCATCTAATTCGACAATTGCAGGGGCGTCCGGATCATCAGGTGCGTGCCCTTGTTCGTCGTCTGCCGGAGGTTTCGGCGACGGGTGTCGAGTACGTGGCGCTTCCTGATTTCTCGGCAGTGTATCCAGAGCATCCGGCACTGCACGGTATTGATGTTGTTGTTCACCTCGCGTCGCGCGTTCATGTCATGAACGACACCGAAGTGGATCCTCTTGCGGCGTTTCGACGGGTCAACGTCGAGCACACTATGGCGTTGGCCCGCAGCGCGGTGTCTGCAGGTGTCAGGCGTTTTGTGTTTGTCAGCTCGGTAAAGGTCAACGGTGAGCAAACCGCCTCGGGCCGGCCATTTCGCGAAACAGACCCACCGGCGCCAGTAGATCCTTACGGTGTATCCAAGATGGAGGCCGAGGACGCACTGAAGGCGTTAGCACTTGAGACTGGCCTTGAGGTAGTGATTATCCGGCCGGTTCTGGTGTATGGGCCGGGGGTCAAAGCGAACTTCGAAAGTATGATGAAGTGGCTGGTGAAGCGCGTTCCCCTTCCATTTGGTGCCATACGCAACCAGAGAAGCCTCGTTGCGTTGGACAATCTTGTGAGCCTGATCCTGACCTGTACGACTCACCCGGCTGCGTCCAATGAAACCTTTTTGGCGAGTGATGGGGAGGACGTATCGACAACCGAACTGTTGCGTAAACTTGCAAAAGCGTTGGGTGTTTCTGCAACGCTTGCACCGGTTCCGCAGTGGGTGCTGGTCTGTGGTGCGACGTTGGTAGGCAAAAAGGCGCTGTCCCAACGGCTTTGTGGCTCGCTGCAAGTCGATATTTCCAAAGCGCGTAAAGTGTTGGGTTGGCAGCCGCCACTGACACTGGAGCAAGGCCTTGAGGTCACTGCGCAACACTATTTCCGCGAGCGAACTGAATGAAGTACTGGTACATCTTTCCAATCGTTGCCTTGGTTTCTCTGGCACTGACTGCGCTCTTGCGTCAATACGCGTTACGCCGCAGCATCATTGATATTCCCAATGCCCGCAGTTCCCACACGGTCCCCACCCCGCGTGGCGGGGGAGTGGCAATTGTCCTGACATTTGCGCTCTCGCTCGTGTGGCTGGCATGTGTGCAACTGATAACGGTTGCTGAAAGTGCAGCGCTGTTAGGAGCCGGTTTGTTGATCGCGGTCATCGGGTTTATGGATGATCATGGTCATATCGCCGCTCGTTGGCGCCTATTGGGGCATTTTGCTGCCGCGATCTGGACTTTGTCGTGGCTGCAGGGACTACCGGCAATTACAGCTTTTGGCGTCACGTTTGATCTTGGTTGGGCAGGTCATCTCCTGGCCTTGTTTTATCTGGTCTGGATGCTGAATCTCTACAATTTCATGGACGGTATTGATGGTCTTGCCAGTCTGCAGGCCATCTGTGCCTGTCTCGGTTTGACGCTGATTTATTTTTTGAGCGGGGTCCCGTCGATGATGTGGGCACCCTTGTTGTTGAGTGTGTCTGTGGCTGGCTTCTTGTATTGGAATTTTCCGCCGGCCCGTATTTTTATGGGCGACGCCGGTAGTGGGTTTTTGGGCATCATTCTGGGGGGGCTCTCTATTCAGGCTGCCTGGGCCGGCAGCGAGTTTTTCTTTGCCTGGCTGATCATGCTGGGGGTCTTTATCGTGGATGCGACCTTTACCCTCATTAGACGGCTTGCCCGGGGCGACAAGGTCTATGAAGCCCATCGTAGTCATGCTTACCAATTTGCCAGCCGGCAATATGGGCGCCATCTTCCTGTCAGCCTCGCGGTAGCTGTCATTAATTTGGTCTGGCTGTTGCCATTGGCGTTGGCGGTGGCACTTTTCGGGTTGGACGCAGGGCTGGGTATTGTTATTGCCTATCTTCCCCTAGTGTTCCTGGCAGTCAAGTACAAGGCCGGGATAAGAGAGTAGCGCCGTTGGCGTGAAAATAGGGCAAGCGAATCAATGCGGTATTTAAAGTGGTTATCTCGGGAGTTCGGTTAGATGGGTGGCAGGGCAATGATCCAAGGACACAATGAGGAAGTAAAAAAAACAGACTCATTGGCATCCCATTTGAGCTACCGGCCCGATATCGATGGGTTACGTGCATTCGCGATCATTTCAGTTGTTTTGTATCACGCCTTTCCAGCCTATATGCGTGGCGGATTTATTGGTGTTGATATTTTTTTCGTTATCTCCGGTTATTTGATTTCAAGCATTATCTTCAAAGGCCTTGAGTCAGGTAATTTTAGTTTTCTTGATTTCTACAAGCGCCGGGTCAACCGTATTTTTCCTGCGCTGATCATTGTGCTACTCGCTTGTTGCGCAGTCGGTTGGTTTACGCTGATGGCGGCGGAGTTCAAGTTCCTGGGCAAACATGTCCTGGGTGGGATCGGGTTTATCCAGAATCTGGTCTTGTACAAGGAATCAGGCTATTTCGATACGTCTTCGGAACTGAAAATCCTGCTTCACCTCTGGTCGTTGGGCGTCGAAGAGCAGTTTTATATTCTGTTTCCCCTGGCGGCCTGGGTGTTGTGGCGTCGTCGGGTCCTGGTGCTACCGATCCTGATCTGCATGGCACTGATCTCCTTCGGCGCTGGCCTGTACAAGCTGTCGGTGAGCCCCTCCGCAGCTTTCTACATGCCGCAATACAGGTTCTGGGAAATCTTGTCGGGTAGCTTGCTCGCGTACTTTTCGGTGTTCGGCAAGTCGGTGACGGGTACCGCGAAAGGTTCATTGCGCTTCGGCAATTTTCTCTCCGTACTAGGGCTGGTGTTTCTGTTGGCCTCGGTTGTCCTGATTGATAAGTACAAGGCGTTTCCCGGCTTTTGGGCATTGATGCCAGTCTGTGGTGCGGTGTTGATGATTCTCGCGGGTCCACAGGCATGGCTCAACAGCCGGCTCCTTGCCAGCAAGCCTTTGGTATGGATTGGCCTGATCAGCTACCCTCTTTACCTGTGGCATTGGCCTGTCATTACCTTTATCCGGATCATCGGAGGTGATGAGTTAAATCTGGTCTCCGGCGTGTTTGCAGTAAGTGCCAGTATCTTGCTGGCTTATGTAACGTATAGGTTCCTCGAGTTACCGCTACGCAAGATCAGTCCTAGAGTGCCCAAGGCATCGGTCCTACTCGCCATCGGTGCTGCACTTGTAGTTCTCGGAGGTGTGACCTATGTGAAAAACGGCTTTATTGATCGTTTTGGGTTGCCGTCATCCCTCAAGGAGCGGGAAGGTTTTGCTCAATACTACGAGAACGCCTTGCCCGGCTGGGCGTATTCCAGCAAACACGGATTGTTTGAGAAATACAGATTCGAGTGCGACTTCTTTGACGTCAACAGTTATCGCGCGGGCAACGCGACCATGACGCCACGTCAGCAGATTGATGCGAGTTGCTACACTCCTGCCAGTAATACCAAGGTAATGGTCTGGGGAGACTCCCACGCCCAGCAATTTTCCTATGGCTTAAGAGAAGCGCTACCACAGGATATATCTCTTCTTCAGGTGGCCAGTTCAGGTTGCGAGGCAAACTTGCCGGGGCGCGCTACAGGCGGACGCAAATATTGTGACCGATCTAACGAGTTTGCATTGGAAGTGATGCGCAAGGAAAAGCCAGAAGTATTGGTGATTGCACAACTTGAAGGCCATGACTCGGTCAATAATCTGAAAGAGCTCACGCGCGTAGCAACCGAGTCTGGAGTTAAGAAAGTCATCGTTGTAGGCCCGGTTCCCCGCTTTGACCAAAACTTGTATCAGTTGGTCATCCGCAAGTATTGGTCGCAAACCCCGCGTCGGATATCCAGCAATCTTCTGCCTGTGCCGTTTGAGACTGATAAGCTGCTGACGCAGCAATATTCGAATGGTGCCGGTGGCTTCGAGTATCTGTCCGCGATCAGTGTGCTGTGTAATCAGGAAGGTTGTCTTACGTACCTGGGAGACGACCGGAAAACAGGGTTGGTGACGTTCGATTATGGCCATTTGACCCCCTTGGCTTCGGTGTATTTTTCCAAAAACGCCTTGGGGCCGCTGATCGTCAAAAAGCTGATTGAAACGGGTTACAGCGCGCGCTCGGCTAACTAGACAGACCGCACTGGCAGCTGAGAATCACCGGCTGCCAGTGGGATATAGACAATTAGGTAGAAGCGTTGATTGTCGTTTTTTTGGCTTGGATACTTAAGTCTGTATGATTTATAGGGCAGGAATCCCTGATGAGGTGCGAGAGCCATGGCTGCGTGCTTGTCTTCATACATCAGGGCAACGGGTGGAGTTCGCCGGTCGAGCGTTTTTTCAATTGTGTGTAGTAAGGGGTAGTCGGGAACAACATGGATAAATTACGGGCATATTTGCTGAGCCTTCCTCGCAGGCGCAAGCGCATCCTCCAGGTCATCGCCGACATCATCCTGGTCTGGCTCGCCCTCTGGATGGCGTTTGTTGTTCGTCTCGGGATCGATGAGTTGGTCAACCCCGTCGTCTTGCATTCATGGCTGTTCGTCAGTGCGCCAATCGTTTCCATCCCGCTGTTTATCCGTTTTGGCATGTATCGCGCCGTGATGCGGTATTTCGGTAATGATGCGCTTATTGCAATCATCAAGGCGGTCAGCCTGTCGGCGCTGATTCTTGGCGTTGTCGTCTATTGGTACAGCAACCACGAAAATGTGGTGCCACGCTCCATCGTGTTCAACTACTGGTGGCTCAGCCTGATCATGATTGGTGGTTTGCGCCTGGCTATGCGCCAGTACTTTCTGGGTGATTGGTTTGCAGCTGCCCAGCATGTACCGTTCACCAGTCGCGATGATGGCCTGACCAAGGTTGCGATCTACGGCGCAGGTGCTGCCGGCAATCAACTGGTTGCCGCGCTTCGCATGGGACGGGTCATGCGTCCAGTAGCGTTTATCGATGACGACAGCAGTATTTCCGATCGCGTCATCTCCGGCCTCCAGGTGTTCAAACCCAAGCATATTCAACAGATGATCGATGCCACGGGAGCCCAGGAAATCCTGTTGGCTATTCCGTCGTCCAATCGTGCGCGGCGTCGCGAGATTCTCGGCCTGCTAGAAGGGTTCCCGTTGCACGTACGTAGCGTGCCGGGCTTCATGGATCTTGCCAGTGGCCGGGTGAAGGTCGATGACATTCAGGAAGTAGACATTGCCGACTTGCTGGGGCGTGATGCCGTGCCTGCCCAGGGTGACCTGCTGGAGCATTGCATTAAGGGGCAGAGCGTCCTGGTGACAGGGGCGGGTGGCTCTATTGGTTCAGAGCTTTGCCGGCAGATCCTGGCGTTGCGTCCTACTACTTTGCTGCTGTTCGAGCACAGTGAGTTCAACCTTTACAGCATCCTGTCCGAGCTTGAGCAACGCATCACCCGTGAGTCGCTGCCTGTTCGTTTGCTACCCATCCTGGGCTCGGTACGCAACCAGGCAAAATTGCTCGACGTGATGAAGACCTGGCATGTTGATACGGTCTACCATGCGGCCGCCTACAAACATGTGCCGATGGTTGAGCACAACATTGCCGAGGGTGTGCTGAACAATGTCATTGGTACATTGAATACCGCCCAGGCGGCGCTTCAGGCGGGGGTCTCCAACTTTGTTCTGATCTCCACGGACAAGGCCGTGCGCCCAACCAATGTCATGGGCAGTACCAAGCGTTTGGCCGAGTTGACGTTGCAGGCCTTGAGCCGTGAGTTGGCACCGGTATTGTTTGGCGACAAGTCCAACATTTCCCGGGTCAACAAGACTCGCTTCACCATGGTTCGTTTTGGCAATGTACTAGGTTCGTCTGGCTCGGTTATTCCGTTATTTCACAAGCAGATCAAGTCAGGTGGGCCGCTAACGGTCACTCATCCGAAGATTACGCGTTACTTCATGACCATTCCTGAAGCGGCCCAGTTAGTGATCCAGGCAGGCTCAATGGGGCAGGGGGGGGATGTATTCGTGCTTGATATGGGCGAGCCGGTGAGAATCGTCGAGCTGGCAGAGAAGATGATTCACCTGTCCGGCCTGAGTGTTCGCTCGGATAAGAACCCCCATGGTGATATCGCCATTGAGTTTACAGGGCTACGTCCCGGTGAAAAGCTTTACGAGGAGTTGCTGATTGGCGACAACGTCGTGGCCACCCAGCATCCGATGATCATGAGTGCCAACGAGGATCATCTGGATTGGGAGATACTCAAAGGGAAGCTGGCAGAGCTGCTGGCGGCGGTTGATGCAGACGACTACAGCAGGGTCCGTCAACTGCTACGCGATACGGTCAGTGGGTATGCGCCGGATGGCGAGATCGTGGACTGGATCTACCAGCAGCGTCGCCTGGAGCCTTGAGGCGCGGCCTGGCTCATCAGTGAAGCCTATGAAAAGGTTTATTGATGAGCCAGCGTCAACAGGGTTTACGAAAACTCCTTGATCCATTCAGCAACGGCTTTCTCTGGATAGCCGCGGTGGAAATGTCGACGCCATGGATAGGCGTGGTTCCCCGAACCATCCTTCAATTTGATCTTCTCCGTGCCACAAATAAACTTTGCGGGCGAGCCGGCAACCACTGCATCTGGATTGACGTCTTTGTTCACGGAGCTGTGGGCACCTACCAGGGCACCTTTTTTGACGGTAACGCCGGGCAATATGACCGACATGGTGGCGATGACCGCGAAGTCTTCGATCGTTACACCGGCCATCACTTCACTCGGCGGATGAGGGTCGTTGGTCAGTACCACGTAGGGGAAGATCCAGACGTAGTTGCCCACCGTCGAGTGCTGCCCAATGTGAACATTACTGTGGCATTTGACATAGTCGCCAATCTCGCAGTGGCCTTGGATATCGCCCAATGTGCCAATCTGGAAACCGTCCCCGGCTGTTGTCAGCTCTCTTATTGTAACTCGATGGCCTGTAACTAGTTTTTCACCAAAGGTCGAACCTTCATAGAATACGCTGTGCGACCGGATGACTGCGCTTTTACCAATGATCAGTGGGCGTCCATTTGCAAGCTTTGTCGGCAAGCCTATTTCGCAATATGCACCGATCTCGGTGTTATCACCGATAACGACATTTTTATGAATAATACTGTAAGGGCCAATGCTGACATTGTTCCCGAGCTTTGCACCGTCATCTATGATTGCAGTTGCATGTATCATTGAAATCCTCCTGACAACGTACTTGAAACTAAACAAGTACCTTGTTTGCGAATTAGTATTTGTAAAAGCCCTGTCCTGTTTTTCTACCGAGATGATTAGCTCTAACCATTTTTCTCAGCAGGGCATGGGCGCGATATTTTGGATCGCCTGTTTCATTATGCAATGTTTCCATAATCGAGAGATTCACATCATTGCCGATCAGATCTGCAAGTGCCAACGGGCCTATTGGATGGTTGGCGCCGTAGCGCATCGCCTTATCAATTTCTTCGGCTGTGGCGACGCCCTCTGCGAGAATACCAATGGCCTCGTTGATCATAGGAATCAACATTCGATTGACGATGAACCCTGGAGCTTCGTTAACAATTACAGGCTCTTTGCCCAAACCCTTGGAGAAATTGACCGCCCAATCCAGCGTGGCGCTTGAAGTGGCCAATCCCGCGATAACTTCAGTCAGTTTCATGACCGGCGCCGGATTGAAAAAATGCAGGCCTACTACGTTTTGAGGGTAGGTGCACAGCGCAGCAAGACCAGTGATGGAGAGCGATGAGGTGTTTGAAGCCAGAACCATGTCGGGTGACGAGATGGTCGAAAGTTCTTTGAATATTGCTTGTTTGGCATCCATGTTCTCTGCAATAGCTTCAATGATCAGCTTCGAGTCAGACAGGGAAGTGTAATGTTCAACAGTAACTATTTTTTCGCGGTATTGGTGGGCGAGTGATTCTTCGAGTCGCCCTTTTTTAACTTGACGATTCCATTGGTTTTCCAACTCAACTAGAGAGTCATTGACAGAAGCTAGGTTGCGCCCTTTCCAGAATACGGTCGAGATTTGATTCGACTGCGCGAGGATCTGTACTATTCCTTTACCCATAGTGCCTGTTCCAATTACCGCTACAGAGTACAGGTCTGTCGACATTCGCATTTCGTCCCGGCTCGCTTCTTTTCGAAAAATTCCATGATATCCAATTCACCTGGCAAGATGAAGCAATCAGTGCGTGCTCCGACACAGGGCGTTTAGATAAGCGTTGATATTTTTTTGGCAGGTGTTGATTGTGCCTTGCCCGTTCAGCCCTTTGCCTGGTGGGCGGCTGAGGCGGGAGGCGCATATTTTAGGCTGGCATATATTGTAACTCACCCATTTTTGACTATCCCCCCACATCGCCTAAGTTTGAAAAGCAGCTTCGGAAAGCTGCTTTTCCCACTGATGTCATGGAGCGTCTCTAATGCGTAAATCCGTTTTATCCTCCCTGGTTTTTGCCGTCCTCACCAGCCTGTCAGTCGCGGCCTTCGCCGCTCCATCGGCCAAGCCCGAAGCGCCAGTGTCGGTAGCGGCCCAGGCAGACAGAAGCGAACAGCCAACCCCAAAAATCAACCTCAACGCAGCAGACGCTGAAACCCTGCGCCGCGATCTGTTCGGTATTGGCGCCGCCAAGGCCAAGGCGATCATCGCTTATCGCGAGTCCAATGGATCGTTCACGGCGGTGGATGAGTTGCTGGAGGTGAAGGGGATTGGCAAGTCGCTGCTGGAGAAGAATCGCGACAGGCTGGAGGTTAAGTAATCAAAGCAGGAGGCCGGTCATTGACCGGCCTTTTTTGCGTCAGCAGGGGCTGTATTGATCCCGTTTTTCAGGTTTTGTCGCACGACGTCGAGTATGCGTGTCGCCAGTTGCGGGTTTTCGACACTACGCGCCAGCACCAATGCGCCTACCAGTGTCGACATGATCACCAGGCTTTGTTCGTCCGCACTGGGGCTGCCCAATGCGGTTTCGATTTGCTTGAGTCGGGCGTCGAGGACTGTATCGGTGGTGGGGCTCTGTTGCCCGCGCTGCCCCAGTTCCGAGGACATGGTGGGCAACGGGCAGCCTTGGTCGGGGGAGGTGTGGTGCCACTCGGACAAGTAGCTGTCGATGAAGGCTTCCAGCGGTCGCTCCTGGCTGAAGATCGCCGCACAATGGGTGTCCAGCTCGGCGGAGGCCGCTTGCAGGGCTTTTTCCACCAGTTCGTCTTTGGATTTGAAATGGGCGTAGAACCCGCCATGGGTCAGGTTCAGGGCTTTCATCAGGGGCTGCAGGCCGGTGGCGCCGATGCCGTCGCGGCGAAAGCGCACCGACGCTTCTTTAATGATGCGCTGATGGGTTTGAGCTTTGTGATTTTGCGAGTAGCGCATGAGAGGGCCCTCTGTAACATCGCGCCATATTAACCAAGGTTTGGCGCTGTTTCTCGGCCCGATTACAAATTTGCACTAATCTCAATCGATTCGCCTGGCGTGCTGCCGGTAAGGGTCAGCACGGGGCGTTGGTTTCAGCGATCCTGCGCATCCTTGGCATCGGCCTGAGCATTGCGCTCGGCGACGCGTTTGCGTTGTTCGTCGGTCAGTTCCACTTTGTTGGCGCTGTCACGCAGCATCATCAAGCCACCAACGATCGAACCGATGGCGACCACCATGATCAACCAGGCATACCAGGGCATAGGGCTCTCCTTGAGGCTGACTGCCATGGGGAAGATTCCCCACGGCACTATCAGCTTTGAGTGACGGCGTTCGTCAGTCGTTCCATTGTAGGCCCGTTCTGCCTCGCTGGTTTAGAGCCCGGTCAACATGGCATCTGCCGGTGCGTCGGCGCGGTCTTGGGCGGTCAGTTGGAAGTAGATGAAGCCTGCGGCCATGAACCCAAGGAAGATCAGGCCGATCAGGGTGTTGAACCACGCCATGGCGACCAGGCAGACCAACGCCAGGATCAGGGCGATCGCCGGTACGATAGGGTAGCCCGGTGCGCGGAAAGTGCGTTCCAGCAGCGGTTCGCTCTTACGCAGCTTGAACAGGCTGAGCATGCTCATGATGTACATGACGATGGCGCCGAACACCGCCATGGTGATCATCGCCGCGGTAAGGGTCATGCCGCCGAGGTTGATCAGGCCGTCGCTGTAGATCGCGGCGATGCCCACCACGCCGCCGGCAAGGATGGCCCGGTGGGGTGTCTGGAAGCGTGACAGCTTGGCCAGAGAGGAGGGCAGGTAGCCGGCGCGGGCCAGGGCGAAGAACTGGCGCGAGTAGCCGAGGATGATGCCGTGGAAGCTGGCGACCAGGCCAAACAGGCCAATCCACACCAGCATATGCAGCCAGCCGGAGCTTTCGCCCACCACGGTCTTCATCGCCTGGGGCAATGGGTCGTTGATGTTCGACAGGGTGCGCCAGTCGCCCACGCCACCAGCAAAGAACATCACGCCCATGGCCAGAAACACCAGGGTCAGGATGCCGCTGATATAAGCCTTGGGAATCGTGCGTTTCGGGTCCTTGGCTTCTTCGGCGGCCATGGCGGCGCCTTCGATGGCGAGGAAGAACCAGATGGCGAAGGGGATCGCGGCAAAGATTCCGGCAATCGCCGGCGCACCAAACGTATCGGAACCCGCCCAGCCGTTGAGGGCGAAGTTGCTGAAGCTGAACGCCGGTGCGACCACGCCCATAAATACCAGCAACTCGGCCACGGCCAATACACACACCACCAACTCGAAGGTCGCGGCGAGTTTCACTCCCAGAATATTCAAGCCCATGAACACGAAGTAGGCCCCGACCGCTGCGTGTTTCGGGTCGAGTGCCGGGAATTGCACATTCAGATAGGCGCCAATAGCCAGGGCAATCGCCGGCGGCGCGAAGACAAACTCGATCAAGGTGGCCAACCCTGCGATCAGCCCACCTTTCTCGCCGAAGGCCCGTCGGCTGTAGGCAAACGGCCCGCCGGCATGGGGAATCGCGGTGGTCAGCTCGGTGAAGCTGAAAATGAAACAGGTGTACATGGCGGCGACCATCAATGACGTCACCAGGAAGCCCAACGTCCCGGCCACGCCCCAGCCGTAGCTCCAGCCGAAGTACTCGCCGGAGATCACCAGCCCCACGGCGATGCCCCACAGGTGCAAGGTGCCCAAGGTGGGCTTGAGTTGTGTGTTCATTGTGTTGCTCCCTGAACGGTTTGGAATGTTTCAGGACATTGCAGCGGCCATGCCAGCTTGGAAAAGGGTGTCGTAAAGGGCTGGAACTGTCGTGTGGGAGATAGTCTGTTGTTTGAGACCGTTATTTCGTGCACCAGGGTAGGGCGGTGGTGGATATGCTGACGCTATCGCGGGCAAGCCCGACTCCCACAGTTGACCGGGTACGTCATTTGGAATGCGGCCAACTGTGGGAGTCGGGCTTGCCCGCGATAGCGGTCTCAACAGCCCCACAAACCTCACGTCCACCCCACTCTTTACGCCATCTTTACGCCCCCTCCACCCCCTCGCCCTCGCTCCTTTACACCCCTCCTGCGGACAATGCCCACACGCGGCAGTCGCCGTATGACGGAGAAACTTCCATGAGTGTTCTGGACGGGGTGTCACTGCTATTGGCCGTGGCGCTGTTCATTTATCTGCTGGTTGCGCTGTTGCGCGCGGACCGGGGCTAGGAGCGGCTATGCACAGTTATGACTATTGGCTGATCATCGCCTTCTTCGCCGTGGTGCTGGTTCCGGCGCCATTTCTGGGGCGGTTCTACTACAAGGTGATGGAAGGGCAGCGCACCTGGCTGACCCCGGTTTTCGGGCCGGTGGAGCGCGTCTGTTATCGCGTGGCCGGGGTCGATGCGCAGCAAGAGCAAAGTTGGCAGAAGTACATGTTGGCCCTGCTGGCCTTCAACCTCGCCGGATTTTTACTCCTCTTTTCGATCCTGCTCTTCCAGGACTACTTGCCCCTCAACCCCCAGCAATTGCCCGGGCAGGAGTGGACGCAGGCGTTCAACACCGCGGTCAGTTTCATGACCAACACCAACTGGCAGTCCTACAGCGGTGAGGCGACTCTCAGCTACCTGAGCCAGATGGCCGGCCTGACCGTGCAGAACTTTGTCAGTGCCGCCACCGGCCTGGCCGTCCTTGTCGCCCTTTGCCGTGGGATTGGTCGCAAGTCCGCCAGCACCCTGGGCAATTTCTGGGTAGACATGACCCGCGCCACACTCTATGGCCTGCTGCCATTGTGCCTGCTGCTGGCGTTGTTCCTGGTGTGGCAGGGCGTGCCGCAAACCTTCGCCCACTACGTTGATGCGCTGACCCTGCAAGGCGTTGATCAAGTGATCCCGCTCGGCCCGGCTGCCAGCCAGATTGCGATCAAGCAACTGGGGACCAACGGCGGTGGCTTCTTCGGTGTCAACTCGGCGCACCCATTCGAAGACCCGACGGCCTGGGCCAACCTGTTTGAAGTGGCGGCGATCATCATGATCCCGGTGGCGCTGGTGTTCACCTTTGGCCACTACGTCAAGGACCTGCGCCAGAGCCGCGCGATCCTTGGCTGCATGCTCGCGCTGTTCCTGATCGGCGGCTCGGTGTCGTTGTGGTCCGAGTATCAGCCTAACCCGACCCTGAGCAACCCGGCCGTCGAGCAGACTGCGCCGCTGGAAGGCAAGGAAGCGCGCTTCGGCACCACCGGTACGGTGCTGTGGTCGGTGACCACCACGGCGGCGTCCAACGGCTCGGTCAACGGCATGCAAGACAGCCTCAGCCCCCTGAGCGGAATGGTGGCGCTGGTCAATATGATGGTGGGCGAAGTGATCTTCGGCGGTGTCGGCGCCGGCATGTACGGCATGTTGCTCAACGTGCTGATCGCGGTATTCCTCGCCGGCTTGATGATTGGCCGCACCCCGGAATACCTCGGCAAGAAACTCCAAGCCCGGGAAGTGCAATTGCTGGTGGTGACCCTGCTGGTAATGCCGGTGGGCGTGCTGGTGCTCGGCGCGATTGCCGCCAGCGTGCCGGCTACCGCTGCGACCATCACCAACCCCGGCCCCCATGGCTTCAGCCAGTTGCTGTACGCCTACACCTCGGCCAGTGCCAACAACGGTTCGGCGTTTGCTGGCCTTGGCGCCAACACGCCGTTTCACAACCTGATGCTCGGGTTGGGCATGTTGATCGGGCGCTTTGGCTACATCCTCCCGGTACTGGCCCTGGCCGGCAGCCTGGCGATGAAGAAAAGCGCACCGATTGGCCAGAACAGTTTCCCGACCCACGGCCCGTTGTTCGTGACGTTGCTGACCGTGACCATTTTGCTGGTGGGCGGCCTGACGTTCCTGCCGACGCTGGCACTGGGCCCTATCGCTGAACACCTGAGCATGGGCTTCTAAGGGGTATGAACATGAATATGCCTGTAAACAATGCCGCTCCGGTCAAGACCCAGGAATCGGCCAAGACTGCGATCTCGGCCCTGTGGCGCCCTGCGTTGGTCCAGGCGTTCGTCAAGCTGGACCCGCGCCAGTTGAAGCGTTCGCCGGTGATGCTAGTGGTTGAGCTGACCGCGATCCTCACCACGGTGCTGTGCCTGGTGCCGGACAGCAGCGTGCCGACCTTTGTCGCGGTGCAGATTGCCCTGTGGCTGTGGTTCACCGTGCTGTTCGCCAACTTCGCCGAAGCCCTGGCCGAGGGCCGTGGCAAGGCCCGCGCCGATAGCCTCAAGGCCGGCAGTGAGGGCCTGAGTGCGCGGCGCCGGGAGGCCGATGGCAGCTTCAAGGTGGTGCCCGCCACCAGCCTGCGCAAAGGCGATGTGGTGCGGGTAGCGGCCGGGGAAATGATCCCCGGCGACGGTGAGGTCATCGAAGGCATCGCCGCGGTCAACGAAGCGGCGATCACCGGTGAGTCCGCGCCGGTCATCCGCGAATCCGGCGGCGACCGCTCGGCGGTCACCGGCAATACCCGGTTGGTCTCGGACTGGCTGGTGATTCGCATCACCGCCAACCCCGGCGAGTCGACCCTGGACCGCATGATTGCCCTGGTCGAAGGCGCCAAGCGCCAGAAAACCCCCAACGAAGTGGCGTTGGATATCCTGCTGATCGGCCTGACCCTGATCTTCCTGCTGGTGGTCGTGACCTTGCAGCCATTCGCCCATTTCGCCAATGGCAGCCTGCCCTTGGTGTTCCTGGTGGCGCTGCTGGTCACGCTGATTCCCACCACCATCGGTGGCCTGTTATCGGCCATCGGCATCGCCGGCATGGATCGCCTGGTGCGCCTCAATGTGATCGCCAAGTCCGGGCGCGCCGTGGAAGCCGCGGGGGACGTGCATGTGCTGTTGCTGGACAAGACCGGCACCATCACCTTCGGTAATCGGCGCTGCGCTGGCATCTATGCCGCGCCCGGCATCAACGGCAAGGAATTGGCCGAAGGCGCGCTGCTGGCCTCGCTGGCAGACGATACGGCGGAGGGCAAATCCATCGTCGAATACCTGCGGGCCCTGCATCCGTACACCGAGCCCTCGGTGCAAGAGCTGACGGGCGTGCCGTTCAGTGCCGAAACGCGCTTGTCCGGTGTGGACTATCAAGGCCGCGTCTACCGTAAAGGCGCTGTCGATTCGCTGTTGGCGTTTATCGGTCAGCAGCGCCAGGACATGTTGCCGGCACTGTCCCGGGAAATCGACAAGATCGCCCAGAGCGGCGGCACCCCGTTGCTGGTGTGTGCCGACGGTAAACTGCTCGGCGCGATACACCTCAAGGACGTGGTCAAGCCCGGTATTCGCGAGCGCTTTGCCGAGCTGCGCAAACTGGGGATCCGCACGGTAATGGTAACCGGCGACAACCCGCTGACCGCCGCCGCGATTGCCGCTGAAGCCGGCGTGGATGATGTGCTGGCGGAAGCCACGCCGGAGAAGAAACTGGCGCGCATCCGCCACGAGCAAAACGACGGGCGCCTGGTGGCCATGTGTGGTGACGGCGCCAACGACGCCCCGGCCCTGGCCCAGGCGGACGTGGGCATGGCGATGAATGACGGGACCCAGGCGGCCCGCGAGGCGGCGAACATGGTCGACCTCGACAGCGACCCGACCAAGCTGCTGGACGTGGTGCAGATCGGCAAGGAATTGCTGGTGACCCGGGGCGCGCTGACCACCTTTTCGATTGCCAACGACGTGGCCAAGTACTTCGCGATCCTGCCGGCGCTGTTTGCCTCGATCTACCCGCAACTGGGCGTGCTCAACGTGATGCACCTGAGCAGCCCGCAGAGCGCGATTCTGTCGGCCATTGTGTTTAACGCGCTGATCATCGTGGTGCTCATCCCCCTGGCCCTGCGCGGTGTGCGAGTGCAGGCAGCGAGTGCGGCGGCGTTGCTGCGGCGCAACCTGTTGATCTATGGCGTGGGCGGGCTTTTGGTGCCGTTCGCCGGGATCAAGGCGATCGACATGCTGCTGACCGCGTTGCACCTGGTCTGAGCCAATCCTGTAGGAGCCGGCTCCTACAGGTCACGAATCAATTGAGGAAGATGAAATGTCCAGCATGATCCGCCCGGCGATAAGCCTGTTGGTATTGATGACCCTGATCACTGGCGTCGCCTATCCGCTGGTGGTGACCGGCGTCGCCCAAGTGGCCTTTCCCGACCAGGCCAATGGCAGCCTGGTGCGCGATGCCGAAGGCAAGGTGCGCGGCTCCAGCCTGATTGCCCAGGAATTTACCGGCGAGCGCTGGTTCCACTCGCGGCCTTCGGCAGGGGCGTTTGCCACCGTCTCCAGCAGCGCCAGCAACCTTGGCCCGAGCAATCCGGCGCTGGCGGCGCGGGTGTTTGACGACGCCGCTAAAATTCAGGTGCCAGGCCAGGGCCCCGTGCCCCTGGCGCTGTTGACGACCTCCGGCAGTGGTCTTGATCCACACTTGCCACCGCAGGCAATTGCCTATCAACTGGCGCGGGTGGCGGCGGCACGGCAGTTGCCGGTGTCGACCCTGGAGCGCTTGATGGACGAGCATATCGAACAGCCGCTGGTGGGGCCGCCGGTGGTGAATGTACTGGCGCTGAACATGGCGCTGGAAAAGTTGTAAACCGTGGCGCCGCCATCGCGGGCCCGCTCCTACAGGGGCAATGCATTCCTCTGTAGGAGCGGGCTTGCCCGCGATGGCGGCAGCATGTTCCCCACATCACTAACTGAAAGAAGACTGTTCCCATGAGTGACTCCGGCCGCGCCGACGCCCTCCTAGCCGACCTACCCAAGCACGGCCGTGGCCGGCTCAAAGTATTCCTCGGTGCCGCCCCCGGCGTGGGCAAGACCTACGCCATGCTCCAGGCGGCCCACACCCAACTGCGCCAGGGCGTCAAAGTGGTGGCCGGGGTGGTCGAGACCCACGGTCGCGCCGAGACCGAGGCCTTGCTCAGTGGCTTGCCCCAGCAGCCGTTGCTGCGCTCGGAATACCGTGGGGTGATGCTCGAAGAGATGGACCTCGACGGTTTGCTCGCCAGCAAGCCCCGGCTGGTGCTCGTAGACGAAATGGCCCACAGCAACGCCCCCGGCAGCCGCCACGAAAAGCGCTGGCAGGACATCCAGGAACTGCTCTCTGCCGGCATCAACGTGTTCACGACGGTCAACGTCCAGCACCTGGAAAGCCTTAACGACCAGGTGCGCGGTATCACCGGCGTGCAAGTGCGCGAAACCCTGCCGGACTGGGTGTTGCAGGAAGCCGATGAGCTGCTGCTGATCGACCTGCCATCCCGCGAGTTGCTGGAGCGCCTGCGCGACGGCAAGGTCTACGTGCCGGAGCAGGCGCGGGCCGCCATCGATGCATTCTTTACCCAGACCAATCTCATGGCCCTGCGCGAGTTGGCGATGCAGACCGCCGCCGCTCACGTGGATGACGATCTGGCCCAGGGCTACCGGCAACTGGGCCAGGCCGCGCCGACCGTGCGCGGCCGTCTGTTGGTGGGGGTGGATGGCGATGCCGAGGCCGAACGCCTGGTGCGCCACGCCAGCCGTGTGGCCCAGCGCCGGCATTTGCCCTGGAGCCTGGTGCATGTGGACAACGGCCGGATGCGCGACGAGCAGTCGCGGCTGCGCCTGCAAAACGCCCAGCAGTTGGCTGAGCGCCTGGGTGGCGAAGTGGTGTTGCTGCGTGCCGGCGAAGTGGCCAAGACCCTGATCCAGCACGCAGCCGAACGCCGTGCCAGCCTGGTGCTGGTGGGGCAGTCGCGCCCGCGCTGGCGGCGTCGACTGTTCGGCGGCGGTTTGGCGGCGCGCTTGCTGCGCAATGCCCGGGGCCTGGAAATCAACGTCCTCGACAGCGATGAAACGCCGGTGCCGCCACGCTTGCCCGAGGTGCGGGGCCTGGTGTGGTTCGACTACGCCCTGGCGCTGCTGGCAACCGTGCTGGCCAGTGCATTGGCGTGGGGGGTGTCGAGTATCCTGCCGCTGCCCAACATCTCCCTGGTGTTCCTCGCGGCTGTGCTGCTGGTGGCGGTTCGCAGCAGTCTGGGCCCGGCATTGGCCTGTGCGGCGCTGTCGTTCATGACCTATGACTTTTTGTTTATCCCGCCGAATTTTTCCTTCGCCATCCAGCGTGAAGAGGATGTGCTGACGCTGTTGTTTTTCCTGCTGATGGCGGCGCTGACCGGCAACCTGGCTGCGCGTCAGCGTCGGCAACTGCAAGCCCTGCGCGACACTCAGGAAGAAACCAGCGAGCTCCTCGACCTGTCGCGCAAACTCACCGCCGCCACCGACCGCCAAGCGGTGATCAGCGCAGCGACCCATCATCTGCAGGGCTGGAGCGATTTGCAGTTGTGCCTGGTCAATCGCGACGGGCCCAGTGAGTGGAAAGTCGAGACCGGTGGGCCGATCACCTTCACCGAAGCCGAACGTGCCGCCGCCGACTGGGCCTGGCAGCACGACCAACCGGCGGGCATGGGCACTGGCACCTTGCCGTTTGGGCGTTGGTGGTGGTGGCCGTTGTCCGCTGAAAATGGTCCATTGGGTTTGCTCGGCGTCAGCCCCAAGGCCGGCCTGGAACTCAGTGGCCAACGTCGGCGCCTGCTCACGGCCTTGAGCCAGCCATTGGCTCAGGCGCTGGCCCGTGCCCAGCTGGCGCAGAATCTGGAGGCCGCCCGTTTGCATGGCGAGACCGAGCAACTGCGCAGCGCCTTGCTGGCTTCGGTTTCCCATGATCTGCGCACGCCGCTGACCTCCATGCGCGGTAGCATCGACAGCCTGCTGGCCCTGGGCGAAGCCATTCCCCTGGAAGATCGCCGTGAGCTGCTCGAAGGCACTCGCGACGAAGCCGAGCGCCTGGACCGCTATATTCAGAACCTGCTGGACATGACCCGTCTGGGCCATGGCGCCTTGAAGTTGGCACGCGACTGGGTGTCGCCCGGCGATATCGTCGGCAGTTCCCTCGCCCGGTTGCGCGCGGTGCTGGCGCCGTTGCAGGTGAGTACCGACGTGCCGCCCGAGTTGCCGCTGCTGTATGTGCATGCCGCCTTGATCGAGCAAGCCCTGGTCAATGTGCTGGAAAATGCCGCGCGTTTTTCACCGCCCCATGGTCGCTTGCAACTGCGTGCCGGTGTGGCGGACCAGGCGTTGTTTTTCTCGGTCAGTGATGAAGGCCCGGGGATTCCTGAAGAGGAGCGGGCGAAGATTTTCGATATGTTCTACACCGCCGCTCGCGGCGACCGCGGCGGGCAGGGCACCGGGCTCGGCCTGGCAATCTGCCAGGGCATGGTCGGCGCCCACGGCGGGCATATCAGCGTGGCCGAGGGCATCGACGGGCGGGGCACGTGCATCACCTTGTTCCTGCCATTGCAGACCCAGCCGAGCCTGGAAAGTGAAGCGTGATATCAGGTGCGCTACTCTTATTTTTTTTCAGCGATTGTGACGGAACACCATGAGCCAGACTGCGACGATTTTGGTCATTGATGACGAGCCGCAGATCCGCAAGTTCTTGCGCATCAGCCTGGCGTCCCAGGGCTATAAGGTAATTGAGGCTGGAACCGGCGCCGAAGGGTTGGCCCAGGCGGCATTGAACAAACCGGACCTGCTGGTGCTGGATCTGGGCCTGCCGGATATGGACGGCCAGCAGGTGCTGCGTGAGTTGCGCGAATGGTCGACAGCCCCGGTGCTGGTGTTGTCGGTACGGGCCAGCGAAGGGCAGAAGGTCCAGGCGCTGGACGGTGGCGCCAATGACTATGTGACCAAGCCGTTTGGCATCCAGGAGTTCCTGGCCCGGGTCCGTGCGCTGCTACGCCAGGCGCCTGTCGGAGAAGCCCAGCAGGCGGCACTGCAGTTTGGCCCGCTGACGGTCGACCTGGCCTATCGGCGGGTGTTGCTGGACGGTGTCGACGTGGCCCTGACCCGCAAGGAATACGCGGTGCTGGCGCAACTGGCGCGTTATCCAGGCCGGGTGATTACCCAGCAACAGTTGCTCAAGGACATCTGGGGCCCGACCCATACCGAAGACAGCCACTACCTGCGCATTGTGGTGGGGCACTTGCGCCAGAAGCTGGCGGATGACCCGACCCAGCCACGCTTCATCGTGACCGAGGCGGGGGTGGGGTATCGGTTGTTGGGGGCTGAGGGCTGAGGGATTGTGGTGGCTGGACCGGCCTCATCGCGGGCAAGCCCGCTCCCACCTTTTGAGCGCATTCACAAATCTGAATGTGGGAGCAGGCTTGCCCGCGATAGGCATAGGTATCTACACAACTTTGCCGCAACGCCTAAATCCAGGCAGATAGCGCAGTTGTGGCGAGCGGGCTTGCCCCGCGCTGGGCTGCGTAGCAGCCCTAAACCCTGCCATCGCGGTTTATCTGAAAAAATGCGAAGGGCTTTTTGGGGCTGCTTCGCAGCCCAGCGCGGGGCAAGCCCGCTCGCCACGGGGGAGTTCGTCAGTTTCTGAAAGTTGTGTAGATACCTATGCCGCGATAGGGCCCCAAGCCCCAGCGAAGCTCTCAACTCTGCTCACTCTCATACCGATCCAACGTATCACTGGCAATCTCACGCCCCAGGGCGATCAGTTCTGGCGCTTTGTAGAATTCAAAAAACCGGCACACGCGCTTGGGCACGTTGATCAGCACATCCGGCGGGTAGCCCGCGATTTTGTATTGGGCCAACGATGTCTGCATCACCTCGAAACTCTGGTTGATCAGATCCAGCAGCGATGCCGGCCCCACGTTGTCGATGATGAACGAACCGGTAGCGGATTTCGGTGCACCAGCGGACTCAGGGGCGGCGGCCGGTTGCTGGGCTTCGGGCTCGGCGCCCTCGAGCCAGGGGTTGATATCAGCGGCTTGCGCCTGCAGCGCTTCCTGTTCCAGCAACAGCAGTTGCTCGGCCTGCTTGCGTCGAAACGGCAGGTGCGAACCCAGCGAGCGCACCAGGTTGTCGAAGCGGCTCTTGAACGCCGGCGGGCGCTGGATTACCGGCAGGGTGTAGTGCTTCTGGTTGGTGGCGTTGAGGTTGACCGCAATGATCAGGTCGCAATGGCTCGACACCACCGGCACGATTGGCAGCGGGTTGAGCAGGCCGCCGTCCACCAGCATGCGGTTGCCTTGCATCACCGGGGTAAACAGGCTGGGAATCGCCGCCGAGGCGCGCATGGCCTGGTGCAGGCAGCCTTCCTGGAACCAGATTTCCTGTTGGTTGGTCAGGTCAGTGGCGACGGCGGTGTAGGGAATGCGCAGGTCTTCGATATTGATCTCGCCGACGATCTTGCGGATCTGCCCGAAGACTTTTTCGCCGCGTATCGCGCCCAGGCGAAAACTCACATCCACCAGGCGCAGCACGTCCAGATAGTCCAGGCTTTCGATCCAGTTGCGGTAGTCCTTAAGCTTGCCTGCGGCATAGATCCCGCCGACCACCGCGCCCATGGAGCAGCCGGCGATACAGGCGATTTCATAGCCGCGCTTTTCGATCTCTTCGATCACCCCGATGTGGGCATAACCCCGCGCTCCACCGGAGCCCAGGACCAATGCAACGCGTTTTTTCATGATCGGATCCTTCGCAAAACAGCTGTCCACAATGCACCCAACCAGGGGGCTGCTTCAATCCTAGCTGACAAGAGTGATTATTTTCATAAGCCGAGCTAGTTGCTCGGGTATGCTTTGGCTATCGGCGCTAGGCATTTCAGGCTGTGTGATAAGGCACTTTTCGATGTAGGCAACGTCTACATCCCACGACTGTTTTCTTTTCTTGAGGTGTCATTGATGAAAGCCTGGATGTGTTTGCCTGTGATTGTGTTGGCCCTGGCCGGTTGTGCCGGCAAAACGGCCTATCGCGATAGCTGCGGCAGCCAATTGGACGCGGCGTGGCACGAACTGGATTTGGCCAAGGCTGAAGGTTTCGCCGGCACGGTCAGCTATTCCAAGGCCCTGTCGTTGCTGACTGGCGCCAAGACCCAGCAACAATTCGAAGCGTTCGAAGGGTGCGCCAGCAAAGCGGAAAAAGCCCGTTTCTATATCCGTGAGTCGCGCGCCGGGCGTTGATCCGAGTCAGCGCAACATGCCGGGGTAGTGGTTAAGGTAGTTCCAGACGCCTGTTTTGCGCAGGTACATGGACGTTGTTTATCAGGGGAAGCAGCATGTCGGCGTTGGTGGATCAGTTGGTCACCCAGGTCATTGGCCTGGAAGTCGGATTGTTGAGTTGCCAGGCGCGCCTGGCGGCGGTTACCGATGACGAAGCGCTGCATGACCTGCGCACCACGGTGCGACGCCTGCGCAGCCTGTTGCGCCCCTTGCGCGGGCTGCCCGGCGTCGAGCAACTGGAAGCGGCCGCCAGCGCAGTCGGTCAATTGACCACGCCGTTGCGCGACCGTGAGGTGCTGGCGGCGTACTTGCAGCAGCACGGTTATCACGACGCTGCGGCGCGGCGTCTGCGCCAGCAGCCACAAACCTATCGGCAGGTGGCGCAAAGCCCGGAAGTCGCACAACTGCTGCTGATCCTGGATGCCTTTCCCCGTTTTATCCGTGCGTCAGATCATCAAAAACTACTCAAGGGGCTGCGGGCTCGCATCGAAAAACGGCTGGCCAAGCAATGGCAGACCCTCGATGCGGCCCTGCACGATCCCGGTCACGACCGCCATCGCCTGCGCTTGTTGATCAAGCGCGTACGTTACGCGGCCGAGGCTTATCCGCAATTGGGGCAATTGCCGGCCAAGGCCATGTCCCGTCTCAAATCCGCCCAAGGCGCACTGGGGGATTGGCATGACTGCTGGCAATGGCTGGCGCAGGCCGAACACCAGGCGGATCTGCAACCTTGTGTTGCGGCCTGGCATCGCACCATGGCCCAGGCCGAAGGCAAGGCGGATCGGGTACTGGATAAGCTGGCGGCGGAGTGTTTCTGAGGCGGCGGCTTATCTGTCTGGGTATTTGGCCGGAATAAGCGCTGTACCTGGCTGGCACGCTGGTTAAGATCGCACAATCGATTTTCTTGATGTGAGGTCGCCATGCGCTTTAGTGATTTGCTCGACGCCGCCCGTAATAACCCGCTGGACGTGTCTATCCCGGCGCAATGGGCCCAGGGCCGTGCCACGTTTGGCGGCCTGGTCGCCGCCTTGCAATACGAAGCCTTGCGCGCCCAGGTGCCGGCAGACCGGCCGTTGCGTTCGTTGGCCGTGACCTTTGTCGGGCCGGTGGCGCCAGATGTCTCTGCCAGCTATCAAGTGGAAGTGTTGCGCGAAGGCAAGGCGGTCAGCCAGTTGCTGGGGCGGGTGGTGCAGGGTGGGGAAGTAATGACCCTGGCACAGGCCAGTTTCGGCGCATCACGGCCTTCGGAGATCGACGTGCCAGCATTGCCCGCGCCAACCTTCAAGCATTGGGACGAATGCCAGGAACTGCCCTATATCAAAGGCGTGACGCCTGAGTTCATGCGCTACCTGGCAATGCGCTGGAGCGTCGGCGGTTTGCCGTTCACGGGCAACAAATCCCGGGAGATGGGCGGCTGGGTGCGTTTGCGCGGGGATGTGAAGGAGGAGCCTTTGACCGAAGCGCATATCCTCGCGCTGGTGGATGCCTGGCCGCCGGCCCTGCTACCGCACCTGAAGCGGCCTGCAGCGGGCAGCACCCTGACCTGGACCATCGAATTCATCCAGCCTCTGGCGCAATTGACGACCCTGGATTGGTGCCAATACCACGTCGAGATCGAGCATGCCCGCGACGGCTATGGCCATGCCGCTGCGATGTTGTGGGGGCCTGACGGCCAGTTGATCGCCATCAGCCGCCAGACCGTGGTGGTTTTCGCCTGAGCCCGCGTCAGTGGCGGTGGCGCTGACGCCAGGCTTGCCACCAGCCACCACTGAGGACAAAGCGCGCAAAGGTCACGAACTGCTCGACCACCAAGCGCTGCACTGCATCTTTACCATCACTGAACGGCTCGCTGGCCTGGGCTTCCAGGCTGTGTCCATGACGTTGCAGGGCCAGGCCGGCCAACACACCGACCACGCCGATGGCAAAGCTGGCCAAGCTCAGGCTGAACACCCCGGACACAATCAGCAGAAACCCGACGATGAACAGCGGTACTGCAATCAGGTGCAACACCAGGTTGGTCGGGTGCTGATGGTTCTGCGGGTAGGCGCGCCATTGCCAGGCCGGGAGATTGGGGTGACGTTTGCCCATGATGATAAATCCTCTGTCCATTGATACTCGATGAACAGAGTTTAGGTGGGGCGGGCAGGGGCGGCGAATTGGGGTTGGCTATGGGGGTTATAGCCAATTGACGGGTTCAGCCAACGGCAAGCGTTGGCTGAACGGCAGGCAAACCTCACAACTTCAGTTGACCGATCGCCTTGCTCAACTCGCCAGCCAGGGTCGCCAGTTCGTTGCTGGTGGTCGCAGAGTCCACGGTCTGCTGCACGGTGTTTTCTGTGACATCACGGATGCTCACCACCGCACGGTTCATCTCTTCGGCCACATGGCTTTGCTGTTCGGCGGCGACCGCAATCTGCGTGTTGCTCTCGCGCATCTGCGCCACGGCGCTGGTGATTTCCGCGAGTGAGGCGCCGGCTTCCTGGGCCTGCTGCACGCAGTCATCGGCCTTGAACGAGCTTTCCTGCATAAAATCCACCGCATCCCGGGTGCCGGCCTGGAGGGCCGAGACCATGCGCGTGATCTCATCGGTGGAGCTTTGCACGCGCTTGGCCAGGTTGCGCACTTCATCGGCCACCACGGCAAAGCCGCGGCCCATCTCCCCGGCGCGGGCGGCTTCGATGGCAGCGTTGAGGGCCAGCAGGTTGGTCTGTTCGGCGATGCTATGGATCACCCCGACCACGCCGTTGATCTTCTGACTGTCCTCGGCCAGCTTCTGGATCATCTCGGCGGTTTGCTGCACGCCGGTGGACAACCCGGCAATCGAACGCTGGACCCGGGTCACCACTTCCTGGCCGCTGCCGGCCAGGGTGTCGGCGGTCTGCGACAGGTCCCGTGTGGCGCCGGCGTGCTGGGCAATGTGATACACGGTGGCGGTCATTTCATTGATCGCGGTGGCTGCCTGGTCCGTCTCGCTTTGCTGGCCGAGCATGCCGTGCTGGACTTCATTCATGCTGCTGGCCAGGCGCGCAGCGCCGTCGTCCAGCAGTTTGGCGGTGCGCGCCACAGTACTGACCACCCGCTGGTAGCCGGCCTGCATGGCGTTGAACGCGCTGGCCATCTGCCCGACTTCGTCCTTGCAGGCCAGGGGAACGCGGGCCGAGAGGTCGCCGGTTTTTTCTACGTGCAGCATCACGTCTTTCAAGGTGTTGAGTTGGGCGAGCAAAAAGCGGATCAGCAGTTGCGAGGCACAGAGCATCGCCAGCATCAGGATCAGCACCGCCACCGCGTAGTTGGTGAAGCGTTCGGTAAACACCTGGCTCAGGCTCGGCGCATACGCCAGTACGGCGATTTGCTGGCCGTCGGCGCGGGAGATGACCTCGGCGCCCAGCAACGGGTTTTCGCCGAACAGCGGCATAGAGTTGAACTCGACCCAGCCATTGGCCTCGCTGAGGGCGGACAGGTCCTGGTCTGCCAGTTCGGGAGCCAGGCCCCGCTGGAACACCAGCCAGTGCTCGTCCTTGGGCAGCGGCTGCCCCGCCGGCCATGCGCCGAGCAAGCGCCCCTGGGCTTGTGCCGAGGCTTGGGAGGCATGGCTGCGGGCCTGTTGCTCAAGGTGTACGGCATACAGCACCAGCAGCAGCGTGGTGATGAAAGCGACCGCATTCACGGCCCAGAATTTGTACTTCAGCGAGATATTGCTAAGCCAGGCACCCATGGAAGGTTTTCTCTGATAGCGGAAACAGTTTTGGCAAGGTGCCATTATTGTGCCGCTATTCGGAAAAAGGGTGTTGATGTGGGTCAATGCGCCGCGTCAATCCAACGCAGGCAGGCCGAAAAACGCACGGGAGCAGGCGGTGCTGTGTTGGGCCAGGTCTTCCAGGCTTTCTTCGCGGTGCAGGGCCACTTCGCGCAACACCTCCGGCAAGTAGGCTGGCTCGTTGCGCCCGTTCTTTGGTTTGGGCCGCAGGGTGCGCGGTAGCAGGTAGGGCGCGTCGCTTTCCAGCATCAGGCGGCCCCGGGGGATTTCCCTGACAAGCGGGTGCAGGTGCGTGCCACGGCGTTCGTCACATATCCAGCCGGTGATACCGATATGCAGGTCCAGGTCGAGGTAGCTGAACAGTGCGCGTTGTTCGCCGGTGAAGCAGTGCACTACGGCGGCGGGCAGTTGATCGCGGTAGTCGCGCAGGATCTCCAGCAGGCGCTGGTTGGCGTCCCGTTCATGGAGAAACACCGGCAAGCGCAATTCGACGGCCAATGCCAGGTGGGCTTCGAGGACTTTTTCCTGCTGGGGGCGGGGTGAGAAGTCACGGTTGAAGTCCAGCCCGCATTCACCCACGGCACGCACCCGGTCCTGGCTGAGCAGGTCACGCAGTTGCCGCTCGCTGTCGGCATTCCAGTCGCTGGCGCTATGGGGGTGAATGCCCGCGGTGCTGAACAAGCGTCGGGCGCTTGGATCCCAGCGCTGGCACAGTTCCAGGGCTTGTTCGCTGCCGTGCACGCTGGTGCCGGTGACCACCAGTTGGCCCACGCCGGCGGCGTAGGCGCGGTCGAGCACGGCCTGGTGTTTGTCGTCGAAACTGGGGTTGGTCAGGTTGACGCCAATATCAATGAGTTGCATGGTGCTATCTCCGCCTGCGGCCGGAAAGTCTATCAGAGCTGTGGATTTATAAGAAAAGCCAAGAACTACAACGAGTTATCGCTGTCTTTGAACGTCGCAAGTCACACCGTGGTTGGCCGAAGGCCTGCTGCTGTGACACCCTTGCGCCCAAAGTCTGCGCCTCTGGCGCTCTGTTTCTGTCCCCCAATGTGGCGTTTTTCGCGGTGCATGGGGCCTTGTTCTTTCCGGAGAGCGGATGATCCGACCCTCGGCATTGCTCATGGTATGCCTGACGCTACTGCTGCCCAACGCGGCGGTCGCGCGTCTGGACGGGCCGCTGGAAGTGACCAAGCCGGGCAAGGTCCGAGACCTGGCCGAAATCCGCAGCAGTCGCACGTTGCGCGTGCTGGTCAACCAGAGTCGCAACAGCTCCGGTGAAGTCCAGGGCCAGTCAATTGGTGTCGAGTACCATCGCCTGCGGGCCTTCGAACACTACCTCAATGGCCGCGCCCGCGATGGCCAGGAAATCAACCTCAAGATCATTCCCAAGGCCAAGGATCAGTTGCTGGGCGCGCTGGCCCGTGGCGAAGGTGACCTGGTGGCGCCCGGTGAGCTGCTGGATGCGACGGCTGCCCACAAGATCAGCAGCAGTGACCCGATTGCCAGTGACGTGCCGCTGTGGCTGGTGGGTCTCAAGGGCCAGCGGCGGTTTACCCGGTTGGAGCAACTGTCCGGGCGCACCCTGGCCCTGACCACGGGCAGCGCAGCAGGGGAGGCGGTCAACCAGATCAACCAGAAGCTGGCGCTGCGCAAGCTGCCGCCGGTCAAGGTGGAATGGGTGGACCCCAGCCTGGCGGTGGAAGATGTGCTGGAGATGGTCCAGGCCGGGATCTTCCACCTGACCATTGTCGAGCGACCGATTGCCGAGCGCTGGTCGAAGATCCTGCCCAAGTTGCGTTTCGACAAGCAAGTGGCGATCAGTGAGCCGGGTGAGGAGTACTGGTTCGTGCGCCAGGATGCGTCGATGCTGCGGGCGAGCATCGACCGCTTCCTGAAAACCTACAAGACTCCGTCAGACCAGGATGTAGCGTTCCAGCGCATCTATCGGCGCCTCTACCAAGTGCGTTACCCCTTGGCGCGGGCCGATCGCCAGCGCCTCGAAAAGCTGCGCCCGGTCTTGCAAAAACATGCCCGGGAACAGGGCATGGACTGGCTGAACCTGGCGGCCCTGGCCTTCAAGGAATCGTCCCTCAATCCCGCCGCGAAAAGTGGCAGCGGGCCCACAGGCCTGATGCAGATCACCCCGTCGGCCGCCCAGCGTGTGGGGGTCAACAATATCCAGACGCTGGACAGCAATGTGCAGGCAGGGGCGCGCTACCTGGCGTTGATTCGCCGCAAGTTCTTCGCCAGCCCCAAGCTCAACGAGCGCGAACGTATGGCGTTCGTCCTGGCCGCCTACAACATGGGCCCGGAACGGGTGCAGGGCATGCGCGCCGAGGCCAGGCGTCGGGGGTTGAACCCCAATCAGTGGTTCTTCCAGGTGGAGCGCATCGCCATGGAGCAGGTTGGAATGGGCGGCGTCAGCTATGTTAATAGCGTGAACAAGTACTACTTGGCGTTTGATCGGGAGCGGGACTCCCTAGAGCCGGTGGCGTCCAAGATCGTCTCACGCAAATAATCTAATTAATCGATATTGATTAACGCTATTTTCGGCTTTTATCATTCTATAAACTGATTAATATAGCGGCCAACCAACCCCATCATCGAAAAGGATTATCTACATGAGCCCAATGATCAGAAACGTTCTGTCCACCCGTGCAGGCTTCGGCTTGACTGTCCTGCGGATTTTCGTCGGCATCATCTTTGCCGCCCACGGTTCGCAAAAACTCTTTGGCTGGTTCGGCGGTGGTGGCCTGGCGGGCACGGCACAGTGGATGGAGAGCATCGGCCTGGCCCCAGGTACGCTGATGGCGCTGTTGTCGGGCGGCACTGAGTTCTTTGCCGGCCTGGCACTGATCATTGGCCTGCTGGCACGCCCAGCGGCGCTGGGTCTGACGATTGTCTCGCTGGTGGCGATTTTCTCGGTGCATATCAGCAACGGTTTGTTCATGGCCAACAACGGCTATGAGTTCGCCTTGGCACTGCTGGGCGGCACGGTGGCGGTCCTGTTCGAAGGTGCTGGCAAACTGTCTGTCGATCGCGCCATCGCCAATTGATCTTGCAGCACACGTGTTAAAGGCCCGCCCGTGCGGGCCTTTTTCGTTGTACGGGATTCTTGACACCGCCCCACCGGCTTCTCTAGGATGCTGCATGCGCCGATTTAAACAGCTAATTGCGGGGCGCCACAGGGACTCACTGCAGCCCCGACAGAAGCCTGCTCCAGGTTTCGAAATACCGCTAAAGCGCTGGTTCGGTGTTGCCTCTCACCTGCCCGCAGACTTTTGAGGCAGAGACACGACACGATGAATGCACTACGACCTCTTGTACGCCTGGCCCCGATCACTGCGGGCCTCACTCAGCGCAACCCTAAAATCCTGCTTGGCGGCAAGCACCAACCGACGCTATTGCGCTACCTGGATGGCTGGCCCCGCCGTACTGGCCGCCCTTCGGCTTTCTTGATCCAGTTTGTCGAAGACGGCGAGTCCCTGGCGCGCTTTGCCACGAACAGCTTTGACCTGGCGGTGATCCAGGCGCCCAACGCCGACGATGCCGGTGAGTTCATCCGACACCTGACCCGCGTAGCGCGCCAGGGTTTGATTACCCGCCGCTGACCGCGACGCTCAATAGAACGCTGCGGCGGGTGGATGTTGGCGGCGTCGGTGCGAGATGAGAATCCCCAGCCCCAGCAGGCTCACCATCAACGGAACAGTGACGATAGTGAGCAGGGCTACTGTGCGCTCCAACTGCCGAACGTCCTTGTAGGCTTCCTTCTTCAGGGTGTGAAGTTCCAGGCGCAAGCGCAGGCGTTCTTTGTTCAGCGCCTGCAACAGCGTATTGGAGGAAAGGGCCTGGCTTCCCAGCCTCGATAAAGGCGCGTTGAGCGTCTGCCACTCCTTTTCCGCCTGGTCCAGACGTTGTTCCAGAAGGTTGGCTTTTTTCCGGTAGGACTGCGCGGCCTCGTTGCGCATTCTGTCCAGCAACCCTGGCTGTGGCCCGTCGCTTGCGCGGGGGCTGATAGCGCTTAGTGTGTCAGGTGCCGCCAGGTTATCCAGGGTGTTGAAGACAAACCTGGCGTTGCCCGGACGCTGCGCTTGGTGTCCATTGGCAGTGCGTGCGGCCAGCCAGACGCGGTCACTGAGCAAGTCAGTGTCGGCAACTAGCACCACATGGATATTGGCGGCTTTTTGCAACGTCGCTTTCTGGCCGTTGATGCCGTCAGGAAAGGCGGAGTAGGCGGGTCCCTGTATCCGCGCGGCGATCACACTCGACCGGCCGCGCATGGCGGCCTCGCTGAGCATGGTGTCGAACCCATCCTGTTGGGCGAAGCGTGCGCCATCGAACGTATAGGCTCGCTCGGAGCTCCAGAGCAGGGGAGTGAAGGTGGTGCGGCTTTTTTTCAGGGGCATGAGCGTACCGGAATTCAACAGTGTCACCCTGTCAACGCCCCAGCTGCTGATATCGCTCTGCGCCATTGATTCTCGGGTCAGGGTGAGCGCCCCAGGATGGCGTACGGGGGCTTGGCCGTTCGCCACCACTACCGGCGTTGCGTAGAGGCTGTCTGCCAATACCTGGTTCGCTGGCACCTGCACGCCCCATGCGGCGAGCAGGTTTTGCTGGCCAGGGTTCTCGGTGGTTGAGCCCGGTTCATTCAGGGGGTCGATAAACATCAGCAGCTTGCCCCCAGCCAGGACAAATTGATCAATGGCAAAAAGCGCTTGTTCCGGTAGTCGAGCGGGCTGCACCACCATCAAGGTCTTGACGTGCCCGGGGATACGCGAAATGTCGCTGCCCAGGCTCACCAGATTGAACTGAGCGCGGATTTCCTTGAGCAACTGCCAAGGCGGCGTGATTTGCTGATTGCGTTCATCCCGGCTGCCGTCCACGGTTAAGCCGCTGATCAGGCCGATTACTGGCTGTTCCTGGCGTGCGACGTTGTGGATCAAGTGGCTGATCTCATACTCCAGGAAGTTCGCCTGGGCCGGGTCGAAGCGTTCGATTTTCTGAGGTTCATGGTTGGCGCGGGTGCCGATGAGCCCGAACAGCCCCTGCGTTCTATCCAGGCCCAATGACTCGGCCTGGTACTCCTCCTCTGAAAAGGGCTCAGGGTCAATCAGGTGCAGCGTGATGTTGCCGTTTGATGCGCCTTCATAGGCTTTGAGCAGCAGCGCGATGTATGCGCCATGGCTTTTCAATGCTTCACTCTTGCGGGCGTGACTGGCGTTGAAAAAATGCACCTCCATCGGGGTTTCAAGCCCCGCGAGCAGGGCCTGCGTCGAAGGCGACAGGGTATGGATTTTTTTCTCTGAGAGGTCCAGGCGGTAGTTGGGCAGCTTCAGTGCCCAAACCAGGTTAAAGGCAAGAAAAAGCAGGACGATGACGATCAACGTCACGCCGAAGTTCATGAGGTTCCTCATGGGGGGTTCCTTTCTCAGCTTTTCCTGAAATTTAAAGTAAGGGTGGTTGCGGTGAGGAACGCAATGATCATGCTTATGAAGTACAACGTGTCATGCAGCGTCAGAAGGCCGCTATCTATCGAGCTGAAACGTATCTGTGGGTTGAGTGAAATCAAACTATCGATCAGCCAGATGGGCGCCTGATGGTCCAACATATCCAGAACTAGCGATAGCGTGCTTACTGCAAATAGTAGCGCGAGTGTGATCACAAAAATAATCAGACGATTATAGGCCAGTACACAGATTAGGCAGGCGAATGAAAGATAAGCACCTGCCAGTAGCCAACTCCCGATGGACTGAGCCAAGATGGTCGAATTGTCCGCGATGCCCAGATAATTTATGGTAATGACCAATGGGAAGTTCAATAAAATCGTGAGCGCACAGAGTGTCCAGGCGGCCAGGAATTTTCCCAGTGTCAGCTCCAGGGCGGAGACTGGCAGGGTGCTTGTAAAGCAAAATGCATCGTCTTTGTGCTCGTTCGCCCAAAGCAGTGTTGAAATAATAGGAATGAAAAAAAGGTAAAGCCAAGGATGGAACTGAAAAAAAGCGTGTAAGTTTTCCGGAGTTTTTTCCAGGAAGTTTCCTACAAACAAGCCGAGCACAGTGTTGGCAATCAAGAAAGTCGCGATGCTTAAGTAAGTGGTCGGGCTCGACAAGTAACTGCTTAGTTGCCGCTTGAATATCACGGGTAGACGTTTCAATTGAGTGCCTCCTGGCTCATGTGGTGGATGACATCGCTCAGGCGCCCCGGCTCAAGGCTCAAGGTATTGATCTTCCAGCGACGGTTGGCGACCAGGGCATTGACGTGTGGATAGATGATTTGCCCCGGCATCGCGAGCACGGTCACGCTGCCGGCGCTATGCCGGTCTTCCTCTATGCCGGCCACTCCCGGGAGCACGGCCAGCGCCAGCAGGTCGAGGGGGGCATCGGCGGCCAGGGTGATTGCCTGGTAATAGTGCGAACTGCGCTGTAGCTCGCTGACGGGGGCATCGGCGAGCAATCTGCCCTCGGCCATAACCAGCGCCCGTTGACAAATACACGAGAACTCTTCGGGATTGCGCGAGGCGACAATTACCGTCATGTCTTCGGCCAGGGACTGGATGAGCGTCCCGACCTTTTGCTTTTGCAAGGGGTCCAGGCCTGCTGTGGGCTCATCGAGTAACAGCAACCTGGGGTCATGCAGGATGGCTTGGGCCAGCGCCACTTTGCGTTGGTGCCCCGCAGGAAGGGTGGCGATAGGTGAGTCAAGTACTCGCCAGAGCTCTAGGCGGGTGATTGCCCGGTCCACCATCTTGCGCTTTTGCAGGCCACGCAGCCCGCGAACTTCGGCGATGAAACCGAGGAAGTTCTTGACTGTCATGTTGCCGTGGCCGAGTGCCGCTTCAGGTTGATAACCTATTATTTTTTTCGCTCTTATGGGGTGGGTTGAGATATTTGTGTCATGTATTTTTATGGTGCCGGAAGTTGCCTTGATTGCGCCTGAGAGCAATTTGAGCAATGTGCTTTTGCCTGCGCCCTCATGTCCAAACAATCCCAGGCATTCCCGGGAGGGAACGCTGAACGTCAAGTTGTCGATGGCAATCGTCTGTCCTGTTTTTTTTGTTAGATTTGTTATTTCGATCATTGGGCTTTTCTACTTGGTTGTTTGCCGGGGCATGCTGAGTAGACGGGGCTCTATAAGCCAGTGTCTTCGGTTTGAGAATTGCCGAACGTTGTGGGAAAAAGTACTGATCAAGTGTTTAAGGCGCTGCTTTGTTAAAAAATGGTACGTTCAATAGGGGCGTTTGGAAACGCTGAGTCGCTGGAATAAGGTAAGTCCTACATGTGCCTCAATCACTCGCTGAAACAATTGTGTTGTTCTTGGTGATATGTTGATTTTGATTTCATAGATGGCGTGTATATGAAGTACTACCGTAAAGGAGTCCGATACTCATGATGCTTCTGCGTACTCTTGTTCTTGAACATTCTGGTCATGATTCCCCGGTTAACGGTGCATTGCTCTGTTGCTTTGCGGTACCGCAAATCGCTGCGAACTTTCTTGTCTATAGCCTGGACGAAGAGGTTGAGCCTGGGAGTTCGCGGGTCTATATCGCTGCACTGCGCAGAAAGGCCGAGCGGTATTTTCTAGGAGGGATCGAGTCCAAGGAGAACCTGCAACTGGCGATGAGCGTGCTCAAGCAGATCATCACCCTGGCCACCGCATCCGGGGTCAAGGATGGCAATTGCTCGGCGTCACAGGTGGCCTATCACTTCATTGACTTGAAGGGCAGCAAGCTACCGACGGCGAGGCCTGAAGATCACCACTCGCTGATGATCAAGAAGGTATTGGTGATGAAGGTCATCACCCTGGGGACTTCAGTCATTGGCCTGCCTGCGATCGAGAGCGCCGAGTTGATAGTGCCGTCCATTCGTTTCTCGTCAAAAATGGTGTCGCCGCCCAATCCGGCAAATCGTAATGAGGCTGTGACGCAGGAGCCGGACGAGGAACCGGCCGTAGTGCTGCCGGCGTTAATCCCTGTGGAGCCATTACCTACTCCGACGAAGGCGCCGCAGCCCGAGGAACCGGCTCCGCGAGTGCAGGAGCCTGTGGCACCTGCCGAAGTCGTCCCGCCATCCCTGGTGCCGGATCAGGCGACCCTGCATGAGGTGGATACCACGCTGACCAATCTTGCCCGGGTGGCGCAAGAGTTGACGCAACAGAAGCGTGCGGCGTTTGAGCAGCAGGAGGAACTTGAGCAGCAGAGAACCCAGTTGCTAAGGGATAAAAACGCATTGGCGCAGGCCAATCAACAGTTGGCGGCGCTGGAAACTGACTTGCAGCAAAGAACCCTGGCGTTAAAGGGGCGTGAAGAGCACCAGGCGCAGGTGCAGCAGGCAGAACAACGCCGTCTGGAGGGTTGGGCACGTCAGATCGAAGATGAGTCGTTCAGGCTGCAGGCGCTGGACCGTGCGACCCAGCAACAGGCTGAGCAACTGGCGAGCAACATGGGGCAGTTATCGAGCCTGAGGGGCGATCTGCAGGCGGTGTTGAATCGCCTGGACGCCACCTTGTTTCCCGAGCAAAAGGTCGAGGTGCAGCGCGGCGTGGATGCAGGCAGTTTGCCTGGTCCCGGTTGACCCTGGGAATCAGGCCTGGCTACTTTCTGGCGTTCATTTATTATCAAGGCCGACCAGTTGCCGTCAGGCAGCCAGTGCATCTTTGGTGGGTGTAGCGCTGGTTTGAACCAATGGAAGTTTGCGGGGGATGTGACGCTTTTGAGTACCAAGCTGATTACCAAAGAAGGTCATGAAGCGCTGAAGAAGGAGCTTGATTACCTGTGGCGAGAAAAGCGTCCTGATACCACGCGCAAAGTGACTTGGGCAGCTTCCCTGGGAGACCGCAGCGAGAACGCCGACTACCAGTACAACAAGAAACTGCTGCGCGAAATCGATCGTCGGGTGCGTTATTTGCGCAAACGCCTGGAAGATATGCGCGTGGTGGAATACATGCCCGAGCAGGAGGGCAAGGTGTTCTTCGGGGCTTGGGTGGATATCGAAAACGAGCAGGGGGAGACCAAGCGTTTTCGAATCGTGGGCTATGACGAGATTTATGAGCGCATGGACTACATTTCCATCGACTCACCCATGGCCAGGGCATTGCTGCGCAAAGAGGTGGACGATGAAGCCATTGTGCAGACGCCAGGCGGTGAAGTGTGCTGGTGGATCACCGGCATCGAGTACATCAAGTAGCAGCCGACTTGCTGGCGATGACGCCTGTAGTAAGGCCGGCTCCCAGGGGGGGAGCCGGCTTTTTTTGTTTCAACCTTCGCGCAATACCGCCAGCGGGCTGGCGTTCAACGCCCGACGCGTACCGAATACCCCGGCACCACCGATCAACACGGCACCAATCAGCGGAAGCACCAGCAGCCACGGATGGGGGTGCCAGACCAGGTCGAAGGCATAGCGATACAGGACCAGCGTCACCAGTTCGGTACCCAGCGCCGCCAGCAGTCCGCTGACCGCACCCAGTAGCCCGAACTCGATCCGCCGGGCCTTGACCAGCAACTTGCGTTCCGCCCCCAGGGCGCGCAACAAGGCGCCTTGGCGGATGCGTTCGTCCAGGGTGGCCTGAAGGCCCGAGAACAGCACCGCCATGCCAGCCGCCAGGACAAACAGCAGCACGTACTCCACGGCCAACGTGACCTGGGCCAGGATGCTGCGCAATTGGGCCAGCAGCGCCTCGACCTGCAGGATGGTCACTGCCGGAAAGGCTCGGGACAGATCGACGATCTGCTGGTCATGGCCGGCGGCCAGATAAAAGCTGGTCAGGTAGGTGGCCGGCAGGTCCTTGAGGGTGCCCGGTTGGAAGATCATGAAGAAGTTGGGTTGGAAGTTGTCCCAGTTGATCTCCCGCAGGCTGGTGACGCGGGCCTCACGGTTTTCCCCGCCAACGGTGAAGATCAGGTGGTCGTTGAGCTTGAGCTTGAGGCTGTCGGCGACCTTGGCCTCGACCGACACGCCTGGTATGGCATCGCCCGGCTGATCCGACCACCAGGTGCCTGATGTGAGGGTATTGCCTGGGGGCAGGTTGGCGGCCCAGGTCAGGCTCAGGTCCCGTTGTATCGCACGATCGCCACTGGAGTCCTTGCTGACAATTTCCTGCACCGGCTCGCCGTTGATGCTGATCAGGCGTCCCGGTACCACGGGATACAAGGGCGCTGCCTGCGCCTGCAGTTCAAGCAGGCGGGCACCGAAGGCGTCCTTGTCGGCCGGGAGGATGTTGAGGGCGAAATAGTTGGGAGCATCCTTTGGCAACTGGTTCTGCCAGGTGTCCAGCAACTCGCCACGCAGCAAGGCGATCAAACCCATCGATAGCAGGATCAGGCCAAACGCCAGGGACTGGCCCGCCGCGGCCAATGGGTGGCGTAACAACTGGCCCAGCCCCAGGCGCCAGGGCAGGGCGGCGCGTGCCAGCAGGCGGCGCAGGCTTTGCAACAACAGCAGGAGCAGGCCCCCGAGGATCAACGCGGCGATAACCCCACCGCCCAGTAGGGCGAAGGTCAGCACCAGGTCCAGGCTCAGGCGCCACATGATCAGGCCCAGGGCAAACAACGCGGCCCCATACACCATCCAGGTACTGGAGGGGATCGGCAGCAAGTCGCGACGCAATACCCGCAGCGGCGGCACTCGGCCCAGGGCTGCCAGAGGGGGCAGGGCAAAACCGGCCAGGGCCACCAGCCCGGTACCGATGCCGGCTACGGCGGGTAGCAGCCCACCCGGCGGTACGTCTGCCGGCAGCAGGTCGTGCAGCAGGTAAAACAGCCCCAATTGTGCGAGCCAGCCCAATGCCGCGCCGGCGAGGCTGGCCAGCAAGCCCAGGACCGTCAGCTGCAGGCTGAACAACAGCATGGTTTCCCGGCGCGACAGGCCCAGGCAGCGCAACAGTGCGCTGGCGTCGAAGCGGCGGCTGGCAAAGCGGTTCGCCGACAGCGCCACGGCCACCCCGGACAGCAGCACGGCAACCAGGCTGGCCATGTTCAGGTAGCGCTCGGCCTTGCCCAAGGCACCCCCGATCTGCTGGTTGCCGTCCCGTGCGTCCTGCAGGCGCTGGTTGGCGGCCAGCCCCGGCGTTATCTGGTCGCGATAGGTCTGCAGGGCGGTACTGGCTGGTGGCGCACGCCACAGCTCGCGGTAGCTGACCCGGCTGCCCGGCTGCACTACGCCGGTGGCCTCCAGGTCAGCCAGGTTGATCATCACCCGAGGGGTGAGGCTATAGAAGTTGCCCGCCCGATCCGGCTCATAGGTGAGGACGCGCGCCAGGCGCAGGGTTTTCATGCCCACGTCGATGCTGTCGCCGACTTTCAGGTCCAGTGCTGTCAGCAGACGTGCCTCGACCCAGGCTTCACCGGCTTTCGGCCCGCCGCCCGAGGTTTCTTCGGCGAACGGTTCGGCCGCGCTTTTCAGTTGGCCGCGTAGCGGGTATTGCTCGTTGACTGCCTTGATGCTCGACAGCTGAATGCCGTTGTCGGTGGCGATGACGCTGGAAAACTCCACCACCCTGGCGTGCGTCAGGCCCAGTTGCGTGCCGCTGGTGACCTGCTCGGAACGGGCAGGGGAGCTGCCCTCCAGCACCAGGTCGGCGCCGAGGAACTCGGTGGCGCGCAGTAGCATCGCGCCGTTGAGCCGCGCCCCGAAATAACCGATGGCGGTGCTGGCGGCCACGGCCACCAGCAGGGCGAAGAACAACACGCGCAATTCACCGGCGCGGGCATCGCGCAATAACTGGCGTAGGGCAAGGCTGAACAGGCGCAACAGCGGCAAACGTGCCATCAAGGCTCCAGGGGCTCGACCATCAGGCCGGCTTCAAGGCGGATCAGGCGTCGGCAGCGATGGGCCAGGCGCTCGTCGTGGGTCACCAGCACCAGGGTGGTACCGTTTTCTTTATTGAGTTCAAACAGCAGGTCGCTGATGCGCTCGCCGGTGTGGCTGTCGAGGTTGCCGGTGGGTTCATCGGCAAACAGCACGTCCGGCTCGGCCGCGAACGCCCGGGCAATCGCCACGCGTTGCTGCTCGCCGCCGGAGAGCTGGCGGGGTGAATGGGTCAGGCGCTGGCCCAGGCCGACACGTTCGAGCAAGTGCCTGGCGCGCTCGCGGGCGTCTTTGCGCCCGTCCAGCTCCAGGGGCAGCATGACGTTTTCGAGGGCATTGAGGCTGTCGAGCAACTGGAACGACTGGAACACAAAACCGACGTGTTCAGCGCGGATACGTGCCCGTTGATCCTCGTCCAGGACGCTCAGGGCCTGGCCGGCGAGGGTCACTTCACCGCTGCTGGGCAGGTCGAGCCCGGCCAGCAGGCCAAGGAGCGTGGATTTTCCGGAACCGGAGCTGCCGACGATAGCCAGGCTATCGCCCTTGTTCAGTTCCAGGCTCAGTTCGTGCAGGATGGTCAGTTCACCTTCCGCGCTGGGAACCACTTTGCTAAGGTTCTGCGCGGTGAGAATGCATGCGCCCATGGAGAATCCGATGCGAATATGGTTTTTGAGTGCTGGCCTGGCCTTGATGTGCATGGCCCAGAACGCAGCGGCGGGTACTGTCCTGATCGTTGGCGATAGTATCAGTGCCGGTTTCGGCCTGGATACCGGCAAAGGGTGGGTCGCACTGCTGGAGCAACGCCTCAAGAAGGAGGGTTTCGCCGATAAAGTGGTCAACGCCTCCATCAGCGGCGACACCAGTGCCGGAGGCTTGGCGCGGCTGCCGGCGGCGCTTGCAGAGCATAAGCCCGACGTGGTGGTTATCGAGTTGGGGGGTAACGACGGCTTGCGTGGGCAGCCGCCTGCGCAATTGCAACAAAATCTTGCGTCGATGATTGACCAGTCCAAGGCCGGTGGCGCCAAGGTGTTGCTGCTGGGAATGCAGTTGCCGCCCAATTATGGCCCGCGATACACCACTGCGTTTGCCCAAGTCTACGGTGCG
Source organism: Pseudomonas sp. DTU12.1 (assembly GCF_009873475.1). NCBI lineage: Bacteria > Pseudomonadati > Pseudomonadota > Gammaproteobacteria > Pseudomonadales > Pseudomonadaceae > Pseudomonas > Pseudomonas sp. DTU12.1. The sequence continues at coordinate 2,205,916 of NZ_CP045254.1, forward strand.
CTGGCCAAGGAAAAAAACGTTCCGCTGGTGCCGTTTTTCCTTGAGGGCGTGGGCGGTCATCCGGAGATGATGCAGGCCGATCAACTGCACCCGGCAGTCGGTGCCCAGGCCAAGTTGCTGGAAAATGTCTGGCCGACGCTAAAACCGCTGTTATGACGCTTTTCTAGCAGCGGTCTTTCGGCTAAGGTGGCGCCCCCGATTTGGAGCCCCCGATGTCGTCGCGTCCTGCCTGGTCCTTGTTTGCCTACCAACTGATCGAGCCCGACGAGCAGCTGGATCTGTTCGCCTGCCAGGAAGTGAAGGTGCATCTGGTGACGCGCCAGTTGGAGCTGGGCGGTACCATCGATCGCACGCTTTGCGGCACATTGCTGCCTGCCCAGCCACGCTGGTCTTCGGTGGATCGTTCGATCTTCCAGGACCAGCGCCTCTGCCCCTTGTGCCGGGCGATTCTCGAATCGCAAAAGCGGGGTACGCCGCCTATCTGGCCTGAACTGCGCTTCGAGCTTTAAGGGCAGGTACACGCTACAATCGCCATTTTACCCCCGTCGATCTGCGAAGGATTTTCCGGATGTTGTCGCGCCTGCCTGTCGTCACCCGCTGCCTGTCTCTCGCTGCCTTGTGTGCAGCCGGTCCTGTTGCCGCCCTGCAACTGCCCCTGCCACCACCGGGTGAAGACATTGTCGGCCAGGTCCAGGTGATCAAGGCCAAGTACGAAGATACCTTTGCCGACCTGGGGGTGACTTATGACCTGGGCTATTCGGAGATGGTCGCGGCCAACCCCGGCGTCGATGCCTGGTTGCCGGGTGCCGGGGCCGAGATTGTGCTGCCGACCCGTTTCATTTTGCCGCCGGGTCCCCGGGAAGGCATCGTGATCAACCTGGCCGAGTACCGCTTGTACTATTACCCCAAGGGCCAGGACGTGGTGTACACCTTCCCGCTTGGAATCGGTCGTGAAGGCTGGGGCTCGCCGATTGCCCATACCAGCATCATCGCCAAGACTCCCAATCCGACCTGGACCCCGCCAGCGTCAATCAAGGCCGAGCACGCTGCCGACGGCGACCCGTTGCCCAACGTGGTGCCGGCAGGTCCCGACAACCCCCTGGGGCCGTTCAAGTTCACCCTGGGTACGCCGGGCTACCTGATTCATGGTTCCAACAAGAAGTTCGGCATTGGTACCCGTACCAGCCATGGCTGCTTCCGCATGTTCAACAACAACGTGCTGGAGATGGCCAAGATGGTCCCGGTGGGCACGCCTGTGCGAATCATCAATGATGCCTACAAGTTCGGTATCAGCGGCGGCAAGGTCTACCTGGAAGCCCATGCGCCATTGAACGACGATGGCACGCCGTCGGTGGTCGACAAGCACACGGCAGTCATCAATGCGATGCTCAAGCGCGAAGACCTGGCCAACAACCTGCGGGTCAACTGGGATGAAGTGCGTGATGTCGTCGCGGCCGAAGATGGCTTGCCGGCGCAGATCGGCGAGCCGGGAGCGGCGCCGATGGTCACCGGCATGCCGGTCGATTTGCAGCAGTAACACCTGCCGTCAATCGAAGCCCGCCATGGATTGCTCCTGGCGGGCTTTTTATTGCCTTGGATCCATAGCTGAATCCCAGGCAATAAAAAGCCGATCCAAAAATGGATCGGCTTGATAACAACCCCGAAGGATTATTACTTGCGGCTAGCTTTTTCAAGCATACGCAGAGCGCGCTCGTTAGCTTCGTCAGCAGTCTGTTGTGCTTTTTGAGCAGCAGCCAGAGCTTCATCAGCTTTACGGTAGGCTTCGTCTGCACGGGCCTGGGAGCGAGCTGCTGCGTCTTCAGTTGCAGTCAGACGAGCTTCGGTTTCTTTGGAGACGCTGCTGCAACCGGTAGCCAGAACTGCGGCCAGAGCCAGAGCAGAGAATTTCAGAACGTTGTTCATCGTGTTCCCCTTCAAGGACTTTCTATTTAATGGCTACTATCTCAGAGTGAGCTAATAGCCGGCGTACATACTACCCATTACTTGTAGTAAGTAAACTGACGTAGCGCAAGAAGCAAAAAAAATTCTTGTGCCGAATCTATTTTGGCTAATCTTTAGCGAGTTTGTATAAAAAATATCCAGTTTTTGCTGCGCAGGCAAACATTGGATCCAGGCTGAAAGCACCGCCTGGCAAGTGTTAAACGTTGTAAGCCGATGTCAATTTATATATCTGCGCAAATACTATTGTTCAGATTGCCCGGGCGCTGACGGGCATCTTTCGCGCATGTAGAGGTGACTTTAAAAGCGGCGCTTCGTCTCAAGCTTCAACTGCCGGCAATGTTCAGGCTATCGACCACCGGATGTTCGATCAGCCCTTTCTATGTCCGCCAGCCTGATGGATGACGAGCGTCCCTTGAGCAATGACAGGATTGGTGCCTACTATTCCTTGGTGCGGGGCGTGAGTGCTGTAGGGCTTTTCTCGTTGTCGAAACCGGCACGGGGTGGCGTAGATGTTCCTTCGCCGGAAAAACATCGGTAAGGTAGGGGTCAGAAACCAAGACCCGCGAGGAGTAGTGATGAGCGAGGCGTTGTCCATCCACCATGACCAGGCTGGTCATCAGTTCGAGACCAATGTGGACGGTCATCGTGCCTATCTGACCTACATGGACCTGGGGAAGCAGACCCTGGATATCTACCGCACGTTTGTGCCCAATGCCCTGCGTGGGCGCGGCATTGCTGCTGCGCTGACCGAAGAGGCGCTGCAATACGCCGAGAGCATGGGTTATACGGTGATCCCGTCCTGTTCCTATGTGGAGCGCTACATGGAGCGCCACCAGCGCCATGCCGCGAAGCTGTGAAAGCAAATATGCGCACATAAAAAAACGCCGGGCTTAGCCCGGCGTTTTTGTGTGCGTCAGGTACGTTTGCGCTTGGGCAATACGTCCTTGAGCTTGGCGTGCATGCTGCGCAGGGTAGTCTCGGTGGCAGACCAGTCGATGCAGGCATCGGTGATCGACACGCCGTATTGCAGGTCGGCCAGATCTTTTGGAATCGCCTGGCAACCCCAGTTCAGGTGACTCTCGACCATCAGGCCGATAATCGACTGGTTGCCTTCCAGGATCTGGTTGGCCACGTTCTCCATCACCAGCGGTTGCAGTGCCGGATCTTTATTGGAATTGGCGTGACTGCAATCAACCATGATGTTTGGCTTGATCTTCGCCTTGGTCAGCGCCTGTTCGCACAAGGCCACGCTGACCGAATCGTAGTTGGGCTTGCCATTACCGCCACGCAGTACTACGTGGCCATAGGCGTTGCCCTTGGTGGTGACGATGGACACGCCACCTTCCTGGTTGATCCCCAGGAAACGATGCGGGCTGGAAACCGACTGCAAGGCGTTGATCGCCACGGTCAGGCCGCCATCGGTACCGTTCTTGAAACCCACGGCCGAGGACAGGCCAGAGGCCATTTCGCGGTGGGTTTGCGATTCGGTGGTACGTGCACCGATCGCCGACCAGCTGATCAGGTCTTGCAAGTACTGCGGGGAAATCGGGTCCAGGGCTTCGGTGGCCGTGGGCAGGCCCATTTCAGCCAGGTCCAGCAGCAACTTGCGGCCGATATGCAAGCCGTCCTGAATCTTGAACGAGTCGTCCAGGTACGGATCGTTGATCAGGCCTTTCCAGCCGACGGTAGTACGCGGCTTCTCGAAATACACGCGCATCACCAGGTACAGGGTGTCGGACACTTCCGCAGCCAGCACCTTGAGGCGCTCGGCGTACTCATGGGCAGCCTTGAGGTCGTGGATCGAGCAAGGGCCGATCACCACGAACAGGCGGTGGTCAGTGCCGTCGAGGATGTCACGAATGACTTCGCGGCCCTTGGTGACAGTCTGCAGGGCAGCGTCGCTCAAAGGGATTTCGCGCTTGAGCTGATCGGGCGTGATCAGGGTCTCGTTGGATTCGACGTTTAGGTCGTTGATCGGTAAATCAGCCATCGTGTTACTCGTCAGGGTCACGGGTGCCGGCCGCCAGCGAACCCCGTGCGGCGGAGCACAGCATGATTTAAATGCAGCGGGGAGCCGAACCTTAGCGCGTACAAGCCTGCTCGACAATGGGCAATTGCGCGTGTTGTCGTGTGGCCTGATAGTGTGTTGCCTGGTTAAAGGTGGTGGTGCGGATCGAGTGAAAGCGTTTGAATTGACGGATTTGGATATCGACCAGCAGTTGCTGGCGCTGCCTGGTGCTTCGCTGCTGGTGTTTACCAGTGTCGGCTGTTCCAGTTGCCGTTGGGCGCGCCAGCAGCTACCCGGCTGGAATCTGCCGGTGGCGCGCATCTGCTGGGTCGACGCTGGGCACAATGGCGGCGCGGTTGCGCGCTACGGGATCTTTCATTTGCCGGCTTTATTTGTAGTGTGCGAGGGTCAACTCCACGGCGCACTACAGGTGGGCCTGAACCCGAGTGACCTCAGCGACGCTATAAATGAGGCGCTCCAACAAGAACCAGAGGAGTTGCCATGACGAGTGCAGTTGAACCTGGGCCGCGCATCGGGATTATCGGCACCGGTGCCATCGGTGGTTTTTACGGGTTGATGCTGGCACGTGCCGGTTTTGACGTGCATTTCCTGTTGCGCAGCGAATATGCGGCGGTGAGCGAACGTGGCTTGCAACTCAATAGTTCGGTGCATGGGGCCTTGAGCCTGCACCCGGTCCAGGCCTATGCCAATGCGGCCGACATGCCGCCTTGCGACTGGCTGCTGGTGGGCACCAAAACCACCGGCAACGTTGAGCTGGCACCGACCATTGCCCAGGTGGCGGCGCCGGATGCCAAGGTCGTGCTGTTGCAAAATGGCCTGGGTGTCGAGGACGGCCTGCGCGAACATTTGCCTGAGTCCCTGCATTTGCTCGGCGGGCTTTGTTATATCTGCGTACACCGTTCCGGGCCGGGGATCGTCGAGCACCAGGCCATGGGCCGGGTCAGTCTTGGCTATCACAGTGGCAATGCCGCACAGGATGCAGACCGCCGCCAGGCGATTGTGGAGGAGGGCGCCGGGCTGTTTCGCCAGGCCGGGATCGACTCCCAGGCCATGCCTGACCTGGACCAGGCACGCTGGCATAAGCTGGTGTGGAATGTGCCATACAACGGCCTGTCGGTGCTGCTCGGTGCCAATACCTCGGAGTTGATGGCTGACCAATCCAGCCGGGAATTGATCCAGGGCCTGATGGCCGAAGTGGTGCAAGGCGCCCATGCATGCGGGCATGAAATCGCACCTGGCTACGCCGCGCAGATGTTCAACATGACCGAGCGTTTGACGGACTATTGGCCCAGCATGTATCACGATCATCTGCACCAGCGCCCCCTGGAACTGGCTGCGATCTACGCCCGTCCGCTGGCTGCCGCCCAGGCCGCCGGCTGTGAAATGCCGCGGATGCAGGCGCTGTATCAAGCCTTGGGCTTTATTGATCGACGCAACGGCTGAGGAACAGACATGGCCAAAGGCATGAGCGACAAACTGGTACTGGCGATTTCCTCGCGGGCACTGTTCGACCTGGGCGAAAGCCACAAGGTTTATCTGGCCCAGGGCGTCGAGGCCTACCGCAAGTACCAGATCGACCACGAGGAAGAAATCCTTGAGCCCGGGGATGCGTTCCCTCTGGTCAAGAAACTCCTGACCCTCAATGCCAGCCTGGGCCGCGCGCGGGTCGAGGTGGTGCTGGTGTCGCGCAACAGTGCCGATACCGGTTTGCGCGTGTTCAATTCGATCCAGCATTACGGCCTCGATATTTCCCGCGCGGCCTTTGTCGGTGGGCGTAACCCCCACCCTTACCTGGCGGCGTTTGGCTGCCACCTGTTCCTCTCCACCCATGCCGAAGATGTGCGCAGCGCACTGGATGCAGGTTTTGCGGCGGCGACCATTCTGTCTGGCGGCGCCCGCCGGGCTTGCAGTGCCGAATTGCGGATTGCCTTCGATGGCGATGCGGTGCTGTTTTCCGACGAGTCCGAGCGCGTCTACCAGAGCGGCGGCCTGGAAGCCTTCCAGGCCAGCGAGCGGCAAGCGGCCCGCGAACCGCTGCGCGGCGGGCCATTCAAAGGGTTCCTGGCCGCCCTCAATCTGTTGCAGCGCGAGTTCCCCGATGAGTCCTGCCCGATCCGCACGGCGTTGGTGACGGCGCGTTCGGCCCCGTCCCACGAACGGGTGATCCGTACGTTGCGCGAGTGGGACATCCGCCTGGATGAGTCGCTGTTTCTCGGCGGCCTGGAAAAATCCGCGTTCCTTGAGGCGTTCGCCGCCGATGTGTTTTTTGACGACCAGGCCGGCCATTGCGAGAAAGCCAGGGAGGTTGTGGCCACCGGGCATGTGCCCCATGGCGTGAGCAATGAGCCAAAAGTCCAGGTCCAGAGCTAAGTTCATCGCAGTCGCGGAGGCGCTGCTAAGCTGAAACAATCCCCGCCATCCTGGCAGCCCGGGAGGTTCTATGATTCGGTCGATGTTGTACGCCTCAGACCTGGGTGTTTATGCGCCTTACGTGATGCAGCATGCGCTGGCGATGGCACGCACGTTCAAGGCGGATCTGTATGTGATTCATGTGGTAGAGCCGATCGGGCTGTTCGCAGAGTCGGTGCTTCAAACCTATCTTGATGAACAGGCCTTGAGCGAATGGCAGAGCCAGGGGCTCGATACAGTAATGGCGAACATCGAGCAGCGGATGCTGGACAGTTTTCGTGAAGAGTTGAAGGACGGCGAGCAGGACTTGCAGGCGATTCATTCGGTGCGGGTGATCCAGGGGGATCCCGCCCAAGTGATTCTCGACCAGGCGCAGAAACTCTCGGTGGATTTGTTGATCGTAGGGAGTCATAGCCAGGGCACAGGGATCCCGACGCCACTGGGACGTACCGCGGCGCGGGTGTTGCAGTTGTCTCGGGTACCGGTCTATCTGGTGCCTTTGCGGCAGTGTCGGCGCAGTGATGATGTGTGATGGGGCGTAAACGATAAAAAGTTCTAGATTTATCGATCCAACCTTTAATATAGTTATATACCGTCGCTGATATCCGTGGCGTCTATCTGCTTTGAGGGACACATATGAAGCTTCAACAATTGCGCTACATCTGGGAAGTGGCGCACCACGACCTCAACGTTTCCGCCACGGCTCAAAGCCTCTACACCTCGCAACCGGGTATCAGTAAACAGATCCGCCTGCTCGAAGACGAATTGGGCGTCGAAGTGTTCGCCCGCAGCGGCAAGCACCTGACCCGCGTCACACCCGCTGGTGAGCGCATCATCACCACGGCCGGTGAGATCCTGCGCAAGGTTGAAAGCATCAAGCAGATCGCCCAGGAATTCTCCAACGAGAAAAAAGGCACCCTGTCGATCGCCACCACCCACACCCAGGCCCGTTATGCCCTGCCGCCGGTGATCAGTTCGTTCATCAAGCAGTACCCGGACGTGGCCTTGCACATGCACCAGGGCTCGCCGATGCAGATCGCGGAAATGGCGGCTGACGGTACTGTCGATTTTGCCATCGCCACCGAAGCCCTGGAGCTGTTCGGCGACCTGGTGATGATGCCGTGCTATCGCTGGAACCGCTGCGTCGTGGTGCCCCAGGGGCACCCATTGGCCAAGCTGCCGAAGCTGACCCTGGAAGCGCTGGCGGAATATCCGATTGTCACCTACGTGTTTGGCTTCACCGGCCGCTCCAAGCTCGACGAAGCCTTCAGTCATCGCGGCCTCACGCCCAAAGTGGTGTTCACCGCGGCTGATGCCGACGTGATCAAGACTTACGTGCGCCTGGGCCTGGGCGTCGGCATCGTGGCCAAGATGGCCGTCGATACCAAGCTCGACAGCGACCTGGTGGTGCTCGATGCCAGTGAACTGTTCGAGTCCAGCGTGACCAAGATCGGTTTCCGTCGTGGCACGTTCCTGCGTGGCTTCATGTGCGATTTCATCGAGAAGTTCGCCCCGCACCTGACCCGTGAAGTCATGGCCAAGGCGATCCAGTGCCACAACAAGCAGGAACTGGAAGAGCTGTTCGACGGCGTTGAACTGCCGGTTCACTGACCGACCTAGCGGGCCTCGGTCACCACGAACTGTTGCCGGGCGCCCGCTACCAGTATCTCTACCTCATCCCCCTCGAACTTGCCCAGCAGGCTTTTGCCCAGCGGCGAGCGAGGGGTGATGACGGTCACCAACTGCCCCACCACATAGACTTTCAGGCCTGCCGCGTCCGGCGCGAGGAACAGCCATTGCTGGCGGTCGTTGTCATCTTCGAGGCCGAGCAGGGCGCCTACTTCGATACCCCGTTGCTCATCGTAGGGTCGCAGGCTCAGGTTTTGGCACAACACCAGTGACTGTCTGATTTCCTCCACGCGCTTGGCTTGCCCGGCGGCGAGGTAAGACGCCTCCAGGCCCAGGGTGTCGTATTTGTTCTCGGCGATGTTTTCTTCGTGGGTCGCGGTCTCGTAGGCGGTTTGCGCGGCGCGTTGCGCCACATTCAGGTCGGCGGCGAGTTTTTCCAGGATCAACTGGAGGACGGCATGTTTATTCATGGGGGCTTGCGGCTCAATCACAGAATTGCAGGACGTTGGCCCGGCTCTTGTCGCTGGGGGCGTTCTGGTCCTGCTGGAGCCAGAATTGGCATTTGGGGTTGGACAGGTTGCGCGGGTTGGCCCGCGCCTGGTCCAGCGTCTGTTGTTGTTCCTGCTTGTGCAGGTTCTGTTGGTATTGCTCAAACATTTGGTTGGGCGGCTCTGGCGTCACGGTCGGCGGCGTGCCCAGTTGTTGCACGGCCTGGGTGACGGCGGCCACAGGTTGTTCAAGCAGGTAGCGCGAGGCCAGCCAGCCTGTCAGCGCGATTGCGACAAAGCCCAGCCACAGGCCCAGGGCCACGGCAATACTGAGTTTGAACAGCGACATCGGGCGATCGGACATGGCGGCCTCCTGGCGGACGGTTGCGGTGAGCGAGGGATTGTCGCATAGCCAGCGTGCAGAATAATCGCGATCAACCCTTCTGCATGACGGCATTTATGCGGACAATCGAGCCTTTGAATGATGGAGCCCGGAATGAAAGCCCGCTGGGATATTTTTTGCAGCGTCGTCGACAACTACGGCGACATCGGCGTGACCTGGCGCCTGGCCCGGCAATTGGCAGCAGAACACGCCTGCGCTGTGCGCCTATGGGTCGATGATTTGCGGGCGTTCGAGCGCATGTGCCCAGAGGTGGATGTGCAGTTGGACCAGCAGTGGCAAGAGGGCGTCGACGTACGTCACTGGTCACAGGACTGGGCGCCTACGCCAGCGGCTGATGTGGTGATTGCCGCATTTGCCTGCCAATTGCCCCATGACTATATGGAGGCCATGGCGGGGTGCGAGCACTCGCCACTGTGGATGAACCTCGACTATTTAAGCGCCGAGGAATGGGTGGTCGGTTGCCACGGCCTGCCGTCGGTGAAGTTCAAGGGTGTGCAAAAGTATTTCTTCTTCCCGGGATTTCGCCCTGGCACGGGGGGCTTGCTGCGTGAGGCCGGGCTGATCGAGCGGCGCCAGGCCTTTCAGCGTGATTTGCAGGGCCGGCAACAATTCCTGCAAGGGCTGGGCGTCTTTCCCGCAAAGGGCGCGCGGTTGATGTCGCTGTTTGCCTATGAAAACGCCGGGCTGGCCAGTTGGCTGGACGTGTTGGCGGCTGATGGGCAAGCCACTCATCTGTTGGTGCCGGAAGGGCGCATTCTTGGCGACGTGCAGCGCTGGTTGGGTGTGGAGGCGTTGGCCGCAGGGGATATTCACCTGCGCGGGACGCTGACGGTACAGGTGCTGGCGTTCGTGCGGCAGGAACAATACGACCGCCTGCTGTGGTGCTGCGACTTCAATGCGGTGCGCGGCGAAGACTCCTTTGTGCGTGCGCAATGGGCTGGGCGCCCGTTGCTATGGCACATCTACCGCCAGGACGAAGATATCCACCTGGACAAGCTCGATGCCTTCCTCGCGCTCTATACCCAGGCCCTGTCGGCACCCGCAAAAGCCGCGCTGATCGCCCTATGGCAAGTCTGGAACACCGACAGCGATATGGCCTCAAGCTGGAAAATCCTGCTGGGGCATTGGCCGGAACTGACCGAGCACGCCGAAAAATGGTGTCTGGAACAGGCCTTGCAGGCTGATCTTGCGACGGCGCTGGTACAGTTTTATGAAAATTGGATATGATACGCGACCTTGATTTTTGTAAATCCCATCCAAATTTCGGATATTCGTAATGAAAACTGGTAAAGAACTGAAACCCGGTACCGTGATCCGTATCGACAACGACCCTTGGTTGGTTCAGAAAGCTGAGTTCACCAAGTCTGGTCGTAACAGCGCAATCATGAAGACCAAGCTGAAGAACCTGCTGACCGGTTACAAGACCGAAACCGTATACAGCGCCGATGACAAGTTGGACGACGTAATCCTCGACCGTAAAGAAGCGACCCTGTCCTTCATCAGCGGCGACACCTACACGTTCATGGACACCACCGACTACACCATGTACGAGCTGAACGCTGAAGACATCGAAGCCGTTCTGCCATTTATCGAAGAAGGCATGACCGACGTCTGCGAAGCGATTTTCTTCGAAGAGCGCCTGGTTTCCGTAGAGCTGCCGACCACCATCGTGCGTAAGGTTGCCTACACCGAAGGTTCCGCTCGCGGCGACACTTCGGGCAAAGTGATGAAGCCGGCCAAGCTGGCTAACGGTACCGAACTGCAAGTGGCTGATTTCATCGAAATCGACGACCTGATCGAGATCGACACCCGTGAAGGTGGTTCGTACAAAGGTCGCGCCAAGAAGTAATTCTGGCGTTACTGATAAAAAACCCGACCAAGAGTCGGGTTTTTTTATACCTGATGACCAGTCACACCGTGATATGCAAACGCACATCGACGTTGCCACGGGTGGCATTGGAGTAAGGACAGACCTGGTGTGCGGCATCCACCAGGCTTTGCGCCTCATCTTGTTCCAGGCCGGGCAGGGACACGTGAAGGTCGATGTCCAGGCCAAAACCACCGGGGATCTGGCCGATGCCCACATGGGCGGTGATCGAGGCGTCATCGGGGATTTTGCGTTTGCTCTGGCTGGCGACGAATTTCAGGGCGCCGATAAAGCAGGCCGAATAGCCCGCGGCGAACAGCTGCTCGGGGTTGGTGGCCTGGCCGCCAGCGCCGCCCAACTCTTTGGGTGTAGAAAGTTTGACGTCGAGAATGTTGTCGCTGGAAACGGCACGACCATCACGGCCGCCAGTGGCGGTGGCTACTGCGGTATACAGAGTTTGCATGGGAGATTCCTCGCGGCTTGGTTTGCGCTAAAAGTTTGCGCGCTAAGTAAGTGGCGAGGTGAATGTATCGCGCAAATGTTTAGCGCGCAATATAAATTTCCAAACTCATCCCAATCCCTGTAGGAGCCGGCTTGCCGGCGAAAATCGCGAGCGATAACGCGGTGTGCCTGGTGCCCAGCGTCGCACTCGGGTTTTTCGCCGGCAAGCCAGCTCCTACAGGGGGGGGATGTTCGGTCGAAAACAGTGTGAGGGTCAGACGCTACCCTGCAGGTTCCTGCGCAATTCCAGCAAATCCGCCTGCAGCTTTTGCAGTTGCTCCATCTGCATACCGCTGGCGCCGAGAATGCATTGGGGGATATCCATGGCCTTGTCCCGCAGCGCTCGGCCGGTTGCGGTCAGCTCTACGACGACTACGCGTTCATCGCTACGGCTACGGGTGCGACTCAACAGGCCCTCGGCTTCCAGGCGTTTGAGCAGCGGTGTCAGTGAGCCCGGATCGGTCAGCAGGCGGCTACTGATTTCGCCCACGGTCAAACCATCTTCTTCCCACAACACCATCATCGCCAAATACTGTGGGTAGGTCAGGCCAATGGCTTGCAGCAGGGGTTTGTAGACCTTGGTCATCAACAACGATGTGGAGTGCAAGGCAAAGCACAGTTGGTTGTTGAGGAGCAGGGAATCGCAAGTGTCGGTCATGGCTGTGCCTTAAAACGTATTTGCTGTGGAATCTAGCGGCCAAACCTTTAACGCGCCAGATAATTCTGTGGCAGCGGTCAGCCCCAGCCGCTTTGTAACGCCAGATCCCACGGTGGAACAGGGCTGAAACGGCTCTTGAGGTACTCCAGCAGCAGGCGGCTGCGGGCGTTGGCCTGCTGTTCCAGGCGCAGGGCGTAGATGCCAGCGGTTTCTGCGGTAGGCAGGCCGTTTTCGCAGAACAGCGGTACCAGTTCACCGCGCACCAGATACTCGCTGGCCAGCCAGGTGGGCAGGTGTGCGATGCCCAGCCCGGCCAGGGCGCCGGATAGCAGGGCTTCGGCATTGTTGGCGCTCATGCGGATGCGTTGCGGACGGTAGGTGTTCTTGCGGCCATCGAGTTCAAAGCGCCAGGCGAACGTTGGCGCCAAGCCTTCCCAGTCCAGGCCATCATGCTCGTTGAGCTGGCTGGGATGGGTCGGAGTGCCGCGGTTCTTCAGGTAGACCGGGCTGGCGCAGGCGATGCGCACGATGCTGGCCAGCGGCGTGGCGATCAGCCGTGTATCGACGATATGCCCCGCGCGCAGCACCAGATCAACCTTGCCCAGGTGCTCGCCCTGCATGTCGACAAAGCTGTCGATCAGGTGCAGGTGCACATCCAGCCCCGGGTAGACCGTCAGAAAGTCTGCGATTGCGGGCGCCAGGTGCCGCCGCCCAAACGCGGCGGGTGCATCCACGCGAATCAGGCCCTCGGGCGCATGGCTCAAGGACACGGCCTCGGCTCGGGCCAGTTGCAGCTCCCGGACAATCCGCCGTGCACGCTCGGCAAACGCCGTGCCTGCCGGCGTGGGCAGCACCGCATGGGTACTGCGCAGGAAGAGCCGGCTACCGACGGCACTTTCCAGGCTGTCGATCCGACGAGCCACGGCGGAAGGCGTGAGGGGGTGGCGGCGCGCGGCAGCAGAAAAACTGCCTGCCTCCAACACATCGAGGAACAGGCCCAGTTGATCAGTCAAGGTGGTGGGGTTCATGGGGGCTCGCTTATGCGGATCTGGCATAGCCATTGTGCGTTGCTGTGCGTTTCCATGCCAGAGGGGACTGCGTAGCATGCAGGGCTTGAGACGGTGCAGGGGTGTAGTTGTGGTGGATATGGCGATGTATGTGGTGCTGGGCGTAGCCCTGGGTACCGTTGGTGGTCTGTTTGGCATCGGCGGCGGGCTGATCGCGATCCCGGTGCTGGGCGTGCTGTTCGGCCTGGATCAGCAAATCGCCCAAGGGACTGCGTTGGTGATGGTCGTGCCCAATGTGATGCTGGCGTTGTGGCGTTATCACCAGCGCAATCGGATCGAGCTGCGTCATGCCTTGCCACTGGGGCTCATGGGCTTTTGTTTTGCCTGGTTGGGGTCGATCTGGGCGGTGGGGATCGATGCGGGGATCATGCGTATTGGCTTTATTGCGTTTCTGGTGGCGCTGTCGGCATACAACCTGTTGCGCATGGTCACCAGCAATGCGCCACCGTCACCGCAGATGCGCTATTCCTGGCCGTGGCTCGGGGTGTTGGGGGCGGTGTCCGGCTCCATGGGCGGGTTGTTCGGCGTCGGTGGTGCGGTGGTTGCAACCCCGGTGTTGACCAGTATTTTCGGCACCACCCAAGTGGTCGCCCAAGGCTTGTCCCTGGCGCTGGCTTTGCCCAGTACCAGCGTCACGTTGGTGACCTATGCCTGGCATCAGGAAGTGGATTGGCTGATCGGCGTGCCCCTGGCCTTTGGTGGGTTGCTCAGCATCAGTTGGGGGGTGAAGATCGCCCACGCGTTGCCGGAGCGATTGCTGCGCGGGTTGTTCTGCGGCTTCCTGGTGGTGTGCGCGGTGATGTTGACCTTTAAGGTCTGAAGCCCTCAACAATGTACTGCGCCAGGCATTCGGTGATCGGGGAGGCCATGGCGGGATTGCGTAACAGCCGCAAATTGACCATCGGCAGGGTGCCGAAGCCCTCGTCGTTGCCGAGTATGCGCAGATCGTCGGTGACCAGGCTTTCCATCATCACCATCGCGGCCAGGCCTGCACCGACTACCGCTTGAATCGCTACGCCATTGGAGCTGTGATAGGCCAGGCGATACGGACGCCCCGCGGCATCCAGCGCCGCGGTGGCCCAGTGCGTGCAATAACTGTCCATGCCGGAAATTGCCAGGGGCAGGACTTCATGTTCGTCCACGCAGAAGCAGTGGGAGGCCACCCAGACCATACGCTCGGTGCGCAGCAGTTCACCGACCTCGCTCCCCGGTTCACGACTGATAACGGTCAGTGCCAAGTCACGTCGCTGCATCAGCACTGGCGTGCCTTCGCAGTGCATCTCGATCTGGATCAACGGGTACGCCTTGGAAAACCGCTGGAGAATGCCGGGCAGGTAGCGCATCACGTAGTCGTCCGGCGTACCGATGCGCACCAGCCCGACCATGTGCGGCTCACGCAAGGTATTGAACACCTCGCTGTGCAGCTTCAGGATGCGCCGCGCATACCCCAGCAGCACCTGGCCTTCGGGCGTGAGCTTGACCTGTCGGCCGTCACGCTCGAACAGCTTGCGTTGCAGCACGTCCTCTTCCAGGCGCTTCATCTGCATGCTTACCGCTGACTGAGTGCGATTGATCTGCTCGCCAGCCCGGGTAAAACCACCCAGGTCGGCAATGGCGACGAAGGTGCGCAGCACTTCGGTATCGATACTGGGGTAGTTGGGCAATTGATCAATCTCTGAGATGTATTTCATAAAAAACATTCGTTGGATTGATGTTAGCGCCAGGCACAGACTTTAGTCATCCCCAGTGGAGGGCGAGATGATGAAAGGTCGAATCGATCAAGGGTTACTGGCGAAGCGCCGCTTTGCTGGGCTGTTTCAAAGGGTTTCACGTTGGTACGCCCTGCAGTGCGAGCGGCAATTGCTGGCAGAGTTGAGTGATGAATCCCTCAAGGATATCGGCTTGACCCGCAGGGATGTCGAGCATGAGCGCCACCGGCATTCCTGGAACGATCCTTTGGGTAAATGACGGCTTCGCGCTACAGTCTGTGGGCCAAATCAGGAGATGCACATGCCCGCAGATCTGAGTTTCTCCCTTAAGCAGGCGCGTCGCATGGCGTTGGCGGCCCAGGGCTTTTCCGGGCGCCAACCGCCAGCGCAGGTCAAGGCTGTGCAGGTCAACCGCCTGATCGAGCGCCTGGGGGTGTTGCAGATCGATTCGGTCAATGCCGTGGTGCGTTCGCACTATCTGCCGCTGTTTTCCCGCCTGGGCAATTATTCCCCGCTGTTGCTCGAACAGGCCGCCTGGAGTCAGGGGCGGCGGCGCACGTTGTTTGAATATTGGGGGCATGAGGCCTCGCTGCTGCCCATGGCCCTGTATCCGCTGATGCGCTGGCGTATGCAACGTGCGTCCGAGGGGCAGGGGATCTATCAGCAAATGGCGCGTTTTGGACGCGAGCAACAGGCCACCATCCGCCGGGTATTGGCCATCGTCGAGCAGCAAGGCGCGCTGGGGGCTGGCAGCCTGTCGACCCGTCAGGAACGCGCCGGGCCCTGGTGGGACTGGAGTGACGAGAAGCACGCGCTGGAGTGGTTATTCGCCGCCGGCCTGGTGACGGTGGCCGGGCGCCGTGGTTTCGAGCGGTTGTACGACTTGCCCGAGCGAGTCATTGCCCCGGCGATTCTGCAACAGGCGCCCTTGAGTGAGCACAGTGCCCAACGTGGGTTGCTGCTGCATGCCGCGACGGCGTTGGGCGTGGGGACGGAAAAGGACCTGCGTGATTATTTTCGCCTGGAACCGGCAGACAGTCGCGGGCGCCTTGCCGAGCTGGTCGAGGATGGGCAATTGCAGGCCTGCCAGGTCCAGGGTTGGAAACAGCCGGCGTACTGCCTGCCCGAGCCGAGCGTCCCACGCAAAGTCACGGCCAGTGCCTTACTGTCGCCTTTCGATTCATTGATCTGGGAGCGCAGCCGTACCGAGCGGCTGTTCGAATTCCGTTATCGGTTGGAGATCTACACCCCGCAGGACAAAAGGGTGTACGGCTATTACGTGCTGCCATTCCTGCACAACGAACGGGTTGCGGCGCGCGTGGATTTACGGGCCGAGCGCGCCAACGGGCGGCTGGCGGTCCATGCGGTGCACGAAGAAGAGCCGGGGTTGGACGAGGCGGGGATGTTGGCGTTGGCGTTGAATTTGCGGCAGATGGCTGATTGGCTGGGGTTGGAACAGGTGCGGATCAACTGTCAGCGGCCCAGTGCGGCCCGGTTGCGGGTGGCGATGCTGGCAATGGAGGCAGGCAGGTAGGGCTACTGTGGCGAGGCCGCTCGCCACAGCGGGCCTCGTGGTCCTAGCGTTTGACCTGCTTCAGCGTCTCGGCAATCAGGAACGCCAGCTCCAGCGACTGATCGGCATTCATCCGCGGGTCGCAGTGGGTGTGGTAGCGGTCCGACAAGCCATCTTCGGTAATCGGTCGCGCACCACCAATGCACTCGGTGACATTTTGCCCGGTCATTTCGATATGGATCCCGCCGGCGTAAGTCCCTTCGGCTTCATGGACCTGGAAGAATTCCTTCACTTCGCTGAGGATCTGCGCGAAGTCCCGGGTCTTGTAGCCGCTGCTGGCCTTGATGGTGTTGCCATGCATCGGGTCGCTGCTCCACAGCACCTGCTTGCCTTCGCGCTGCACGGCACGGATCAGGTTGGGCAGGTGATCGCCGACCTTGCTGGCGCCCATGCGTGCGATCAGGTTCAGGCGGCCGGGGTCGTTGTCCGGGTTGAGGATATCGATCAAGCGAATCAGGTCGTCGGGGTTCATGCTCGGGCCGACCTTGACCCCGATCGGGTTGTTCACCCCGCGCAGGAACTCGACGTGTGCGCCATCGAGCTGGCGCGTGCGGTCGCCGATCCACAGCATGTGGGCCGAGCAGTCGTAGTAATCATTGGTCAGGCTGTCGCGGCGCACGAAGGCTTGCTCGTAGTTGAGCAGCAGCGCTTCGTGGGCGGTGAAGAAGCTGGTCTCGCGCAATTGTGGCGAGGTGTCCATGCCGCAGGCGCGCATGAAGGCCAGGGTCTCGTCGATGCGATCCGCCAGTTGGCTGTACTTGTCGGCCAGGGCGGAGTTGGCGATAAAGTCCAGGTTCCACTTGTGCACCTGATGCAGGTCGGCAAAACCGCCCTGGGCGAAGGCCCGCAGCAGGTTCAGGGTGGCGGTGGACTGGTGGTAGGACTGCAACAGGCGGTCGGGGTCCGGGACGCGGCTTTTCTCGTCGAAACCGATGCCATTGACGATATCGCCACGGTAAGCGGGCAGGGTGATGCCGTCGATGGTTTCATCGTTGGCCGAGCGCGGCTTGGCGAATTGGCCAGCCATGCGCCCGACTTTGACCACCGGGCAGCCAGCGGCGAAGGTCATGACAATGGCCATTTGCAGCAACACTTTAAACGTGTCACGGATCTTTGCGGCGGAGAACTCGGCAAAGCTCTCGGCGCAGTCGCCACCTTGCAGCAGGAACGCGCGCCCCTGGGTCACCTCGGCAAACTGGCGGCGCAACTCCCGGGCTTCGCCGGCGAAGACCAGCGGCGGGTAACTGGCCAGGCTCTGCTCGACCTGCAGCAAATGTGCGGCGTCGGGGTAGCGGGGTTGTTGCTGGATCGGCAGGGCGCGCCAGCTGTCGGGGCTCCAAGGTTGGCTCATCGTGAACTCGAATGAATGTCGGGAGCGTGCATGTTATCAGCAATTAGTGCGTGACCTGCTGGCGCTGCTTGGCCGACAATCGCGCCTTTCCCGCTTGCTACCAGGCGGCTTGAGCCCGTGCCCGGGCCCGTTAGGAGATGAAATGACTGAGGAGCGCGTCGAGCGCCTGTTGGCTGAGGTCCATGATGACTTCGGCATGATTCGCGTGCTGGAAGTGGCTGACTACCGCTTTCTCGAGTTTGGCGATGCCATCGAGCAGAGCTGTGTGTTCACCGCCGACCCCAGCTGGCTCGAGTACGACTACACCCGCGCCATGTTGATTGGCGCCTTGTGCCATGAGCAGCCCGAAAGCGCGCTATTTCTCGGCCTGGGGGCCGGGACGCTGACCCAGGCGTGCCTCAAGTTCCTGCCCCTGGAGGATGTCGAGGCCATTGAGCTGCGTCCGGACGTGCCGCGCCTGGCTATCGAGTATCTAGGGTTGGATGATGACCCGCGGTTGTACATCCGCGTGGGTGATGCATTGGAGTTGCTGGAGACGGCAGAGCCGGCAGACCTGATTTTCGTCGACCTGTATACCGATGTGGGGCCTGGGGTTGGCCACCTGGCCTGGACCTTCCTGGAAAACTGCCAGAAGAAACTCAACCCCGGCGGTTGGTTGGTGATCAACCAGTGGGCGACCGATGATGGCAAGCCGCTGGGTGCTGCACTGCTGCGCGGGCTTTATCATCGGCATTATTGGGAATTGCCGGTGAAGGAGGGCAACGTGATCCTGCTGGTGCCGGCGGACCTGGACCAGACGCTGGACCTGGCGGCGGTTTCTGCGCGGGCCGAGGCGCTGGCGCCACGCCTGGGGTATTCGTTGCAGGCGTTGATCAAGGCTGTTCGGCCGGCGACGTAGGTGTCTGTACTGGCCCATCGCGGGCAAGCGCGCTCCCACAGGTGTATGCGGTCAAATGTGTGGGCTTGCCCGCGATGAGCATAGGTATCTACACAACTTTCAGAAACTGACGAACTCCCCCGTGGCGAGCGGGCTTGTCGGAACGCCGCATCGCCCGCGCTGGGCTGCGAAGCAGCCCCAAAACCAGCCGCTGCGGCGTATCTGGTACAACGCATTCGGCTTATTGGGGCTGCTTCGCAGCCCAGCGCGGGCGATGCGGCGTTCCGACAAGCCCGCTCGCCACAACTGCGCTATCTGCCTGGATCTAGGCGTTGCGGCAAAATTGTGTAGATACCCATGCCGCGATGAGGCCATCACTGACTGCTTACAAACCTTTGAACACCCCCGGCCGCTTCTCCAGCATCGCTCGCACTCCTTCCTTGGCATCCTCGCTGTTAAGCAGTTTTTCGACCAGCACCGGCAACCCGGCCGCCGCCGCAGTCTCGCCTTCATCCCGCGCCTGGCGTGCCGATGTCAAGGTCGCCTGCACGCCCAGCGGCGCCTGGCTGGCGATCCGGTTGGCCAGGGCCAGCGCCCGCGGCAGCAGGTCTTCGCTGGCCATGACCTCCTGCACCAGCCCCAGGCGCAGGGCCTCATGGGCATCGAACTCATCGCCAGTCAGTAGCCAGCGCATGGCATTGCCCCAGCCGGCGATCTGGTGCAGGCGCAAGGTGGCGCCACCAAAAGGGAAGATCCCACGCTGGACTTCCATCTGCGCAAAGCGCGTATTGCTGGCGCACAGGTTGATGTCCGCTGCGAGCATCAGCTCGATACCGATGGTCAGGCAATAGCCCTGGGCGGCAACAATCACCGGCTTGCTGACCCGCGGCCCGGCAAATACACCCCACGGATCGCAGCCTCCCAGCGGCGGTTGCCAGCCCTGGGCCATGGTGTGGGCGACGTTGATCAGGTCCAGCCCGGCGGTGAAGTGGTCGCCATGGCCGAACACCACGGCTACGCGGGCTTCTTCATTGCGATCGAATTCGCCGTAGGCCAGGCTCAGTTCGTTGAGCAGGTCGAGGTCAAAGGCGTTGCGCTTGGCGACCCGATCGAGCCCCAGCACCAGGACATGCCCTTGTAGTTCACGGCTGACGCGGCTGCTGCTGGCTTGATTCATGGGGAGATCCTCGGGCGCGAAAGGCAGTTTCGGACCGAAGGGCCCACTGCAAAAGGTGAAGCGTTTAAGCGCAATGACCAACAGGGCCGGGCCTTTGAAAAATAGACGCTCCTGCAAGGATGCGCAAAGCCTGTGACACAGAGCACTTGAATGGGCTTTTCCGATAAAAAAAGCTCCCTTTTTCAGGGATTTCCGGTATAGTGCGCGCCGGCCTTTAACCGGGCCGCGTTTAGGTAGCGCAATTCCCCGAAGTCAGCTTCGGCTGCACGTCCGCACAGCGGACTCTCCCTTGACGAATCTTTTTCATTCATTCGTTTTCGCAAATCCCCGCCGACAAAGCAGCCAGGGCGACTCTTGAGTCTCAACACGGCATGCGCAGCTTTGGAGCATGGGTCTTTGCGGATGCACTTAGAGGCAGACCCATGACCCAGGAAACCGGCGGCTTCGCCGCTTTTAATCTTAACCCGAACATTCTTGCTGCCGTCATCGCGACCGGCTACGAAGAACCTTCGGCTATTCAGCAGCAATCGATCCCGATCATCATGGCCGGCCAAGACATGATTGGCCAGGCGCAAACCGGTACTGGTAAAACCGCCGCGTTCGCTCTGCCTATCCTGCATTGCATCGATCCTGCCAAGCGCGAGCCGCAAGCCCTGATCCTGGCGCCAACCCGTGAGTTGGCGCTGCAAGTAGCAACCGCTTTCGAAACCTACGCCAAGCAAATGCCGGGCGTTACCGTTGTGGCCGTTTACGGCGGCGCGCCTATGGGCCCACAACTCAAAGCAATCCGTAATGGCGCACAGATCGTTGTCGCCACCCCGGGCCGTCTGTGCGACCACCTGCGTCGCGACGAAAAAGTGCTGTCGACCGTGAACCACCTGGTTCTCGACGAAGCTGACGAAATGTTGAAGCTGGGCTTTATGGATGACCTGGAAGTCATCTTCAAGGCGCTGCCACCGACCCGTCAGACTGTATTGTTCTCGGCCACCCTGCCACAGTCGATCCGTGCCATTGCCGAACGCCACCTGCGCGATCCGCAACACGTGAAGATCCAGACCAAGACTCAGACCGTTACCGCGATCGAACAGGCTCACCTGTTGGTTCACGCTGACCAGAAGACCTCGGCTGTATTGAGCCTGCTGGAAGTCGAAGACTTCGACGCCCTGATCATGTTCGTGCGCACCAAGCAAGCGACCCTGGACCTGGCCAGTGCCCTGGAAGCCAAAGGCTACAAAGCCGCTGCGCTGAACGGTGACATTGCCCAGAACCAACGTGAGCGCGTGATCGACTCCCTCAAGGATGGCCGTCTGGACATCGTTGTAGCGACCGACGTAGCTGCTCGTGGTCTCGACGTTCCGCGTATCACCCACGTGTTCAACGTTGACATGCCTTACGATCCAGAGTCCTACGTTCACCGTATCGGCCGTACTGGCCGTGCCGGTCGCGAAGGTCGTGCACTGCTGCTGGTGACTCCGCGTGAGCGCCGCATGCTGCAAGTGATCGAGCGTGTAACCGGTCAGAAAGTTGCCGAAGTCCGCCTGCCGGATGCCCAGGCCGTTCTCGATGCCCGCATCAAGAAACTGACCAACAGCCTGTCGCCGCTGGTGGCTGACGCTGAATCGACCCACGGCGACCTGCTGGACCGCCTGACTGCCGATATCGGTTGCACCCCGCGTGCCCTGGCTGCAGCCCTGCTGCGCAAGGCTACCAACGGTCAGGCCCTGACCCTGGCGGCGATCGAGAAAGAACGTCCACTGGTGCCGAACAACGCTCCGCGCGGTGATCGTCCAGAACGTACGGGTGACCGTCCGGACCGTGGTGATCGCGAGCGTCGCGCTCCGGTTCCATTGGCTGAAGGCCGTGCCCGCTGCCGTACCGCGCTGGGCGCGCGTGATGGCATCGCCGCCAAGAACCTGCTGGGCGCTATCCTCAACGAGGGTGGCCTGGCACGTGAAGCGATCGGTCGCATCCAGGTGCGTGACAGCTTCTCCCTGGTGGAGCTGCCGGAAGATGGCCTGGAGAAGTTGCTGGCCAAGCTGAAGGACACTCGCGTTGCCGGCAAGCAGCTCAAGCTGCGTCGCTATCGCGAAGATTGATCGGCCTGCAGGCTGATTGATCGAACATAAAAAATCCCCGACTGGTTCGGGGATTTTTTTTGCCTGGGATTTCACCTGGCCGTGGCGGCTATGGGAAAGGCACAAGTATCTACACAACTTTCAGAAACTGACAACCCCCCCTGTGGCGAGCGGGCTCGCCCCGCGCTGGGCTGCGAAGCAGCCCCAAAACCAGCCGCTGCGGTGTATCTGGTACAACGCATTCGGCTTATTGGGGCTGCTTCGCAGCCCAGCGCGGGGCGAGCCCGCTCGCCACAACTGCGCTATCTGCCTGGATCTAGGCGTTGCGGCAAAGTTGTGTAGATACCTATGATGGGGAAGGGGGGCAAGCCAGCGCTGTTAGTCAAATCGATAGATATCCATCCCCAAGGCGCCCAGGGTGAACCCCTGGTGCGCCACACTGAACTGCCCACCCGCGCCGCGTGCGAAGTACAACGGCAGCAAGTGCTCATCGCTGGGATGGCTGCGTACCGCATAAGGCGCTTGCTGGCGGTAGTCGTGCAACGCGGCCTCATCCTGTGTGGACAGTTTGTCGACCACCCAGTCGCGAAATTCCCGCGCCCAGGGCTCAATGCTTTCCGGGCCGGCGCGCCAGTCCAGCTCACCGAGGTTATGGGTAATGCTGCCGGAACCGATCAGTAGAACGCCTTCTGTGCGTAAGCTCGCGAGAGCCTGCCCGATCCGGGTTTGCAGCGCGGGCCCCATATGGCTGGGCAAGGACACCTGCACCACGGGGATATCGGCCGCCGGATACATCAACGACAGCGGCACCCAAGTGCCATGGTCAAATGGGCGCTGGTTGTCGAGGCGGGCCTGTAGGCCATCGGCGGCGAGCAACTCGACGATCTGCTGCGCGAGTGCCGGGTTGCCGAGCGCTGGATACTGCACCGCGAACAGTTCGCGGGGGAAGCCGCCGAAGTCGTGCCAGGTTTCTGGGGCGGGACTGCCACTGACCAGTAACTCATGGCTTTCCCAGTGCGCGGACATCACCACGATTGCCTTGGGCCGGGGCAGGGCGCCAGCCAGTCGCTCAAGGGCCGGCCCGCTGGCGCCGGGTTGCAGGGCCAGCATGGGCGAGCCGTGGGAAATAAACAGGCTGGGGAGCATGGGCGGGGTCCTCAAGGTTAAGATGGGACCATCTTCAATCAGATCATTGATCTAAATCTAATATAAGTTTTAGCGCTATTTGATCGAATTTTCAGGACTACTCATGGACTCCACCTTTTGGCATGACCGCTGGGCAAGCAATCAGATCGGTTTTCACCTGCCCGAGGTCAACCCCTACCTGCTGCGGCACTGGCCGGGCCTCGGGTTGGCCAATCAGGCACGGGTACTGGTGCCGCTGTGTGGCAAAAGCCTGGACCTGATGTGGCTGGTGCAGCAGGGGTATGGGGTGCTGGGTGTGGAGCTCTCGGAAAAGGCCGTCCAAGAGTTCTTCCAGGAGCATTGCCTGGTTGCGCAAGTCAGCCAGCGGGGAAGCTTCAAGGTTTATCAGGCGGGCGCTATCGAGTTGTGGTGCGGCGATTTTTTTGAGTTGAGGCGCGAGGATGCAGCGGGCTGCACGGCCCTCTATGACCGGGCGGCGCTGATTGCCTTGCCGCCGTTGATGCGCGAGCGTTATGCCGCGCATTTGCAGGTGATTACGCCGCAGGTGGGTAGTGGCCTGCTGATCAGCCTGGACTATCAGCAGGCCCAGAAAGCAGGCCCGCCATTTGCGGTCAGCGACGATGAGGTCCATAGGCTGCTGGGAGCGCACTGGCGGCTGAGCACCCTGGAGCAGCGGGATATCCTGGCCGAGAGTCCGAAGTTCGCCCAGGCTGGCGTCACGCGGCTGGAGGAGCGGGTTTACCAACTGGCGGGGTGTTAAACCTGCACCCACAAAAAAGGGGCGATTGAATCGCCCCTTTTTTACTTGCTGGCTGTCAGCCGCGACGACGCAGTGCGTCGATCCGCTCTTCCAGCGGCGGGTGGCTCATGAACATCCGTGCCAGGCCTTGCTTGACGCCGCCGTTGATGCCGAAGGCATTCAGGGTGTCAGGCATATTCACCGGCAGGCCCTGTTCGGAGCGCAGGCGTTGCAGGGCGCCGATCATGGCGGCAGTACCGGCCAGTTGGGCACCGGCTTCGTCGGCGCGGAATTCGCGTTTGCGCGAGAACCACATCACGATGGAGCTGGCGAGGAAGCCCAGTACCAGTTCGGCAAAGATGGTCGCCACGTAGTAGGCGATACCCTGGCCGCCTTCGTTCTTGAAAATCACCTTGTCGACAAAGTTGCCGATGATCCGCGCGAAGAACATCACAAAGGTGTTCACCACGCCCTGGACCAGTGCCAGGGTCACCATGTCGCCGTTGGCGACGTGGCCGATCTCGTGGGCCAGCACGGCCTTCACTTCGTCGGGCGAGAAACGCTCCAGCAAACCCTGGCTGACGGCAACAAGAGCATCGTTCTTGTTCCAGCCGGTGGCGAAGGCGTTGGCCTCGTAGGCCGGGAAGATCCCGACTTCCGGCATCTTGATCCCGGCTTCGCGGGACAGTTGCTCGACGGTCTGCAGCAGCCATTGCTCATGCCGGGTGCGCGGCTGGGTGATGATCTGGGTGCTGGTGCTCATCTTCGCCATCCACTTGGAGATGAACAGCGAGAAGATCGAGCCGGCAAAACCAAAGACGGCACAGAAAACCAGCAGCTGATTGAGGTTCAGATCAACCCCGTTGGCCGCCATGAACCCGTTGAAGCCGAAAAGGCTCAGGGTGATGCTGGCAATCAGCACGACCGCCAGGTTAGTGGCCAAGAACAGCAGGATGCGCATCATGGTTGTAGAATTCTCCTCATGCTTAATATGTCGCTTACTGCGGGGTATATAAGGTGCGGCACTGGGCTATTCAACCGGGCGACTATTTCAAACTGTGTCCTACAGCGTGAATGTAGAGCCTTGAAGGGAATTTCTGACTCTGGATGCAGCTGGAAATTCCCGTTCGGCAGCCTTTGGGCCCCGTGATTGTTGGGACGTACAGAGTAGAGGGGAAGCGGGGCAGGGCAGAAGGTGTTTCTACGCGAGGCGGGCACAGATGTGTTGCCAGATACTCGCTGTACGACCTGTAGCGGGTCGTACAGCGAAAGCACAGTTACTGGCGATAGGACTTCAGGAAGTTGCCGATGCGCCCGATGGCCATGTCCAAGTCATCCACGCGCGGCAGGGTCACTACGCGGAAGTGATCAGGCCACGGCCAGTTGAACGCCGTGCCCTGGACCACCAGCAGCTTTTCCGACAGCAGCAGGTCGAGGACGAACTTCTCGTCGTTGTGGATCGGGCACACTTTCGGGTCGATCCGTGGGAAGGCATACAGGGCGCCCATGGGTTTGACGCAACTGACGCCGGGAATGTCGTTGAGCAGCTCCCAGGTACGGTTGCGCTGCTCCAGCAGACGGCCAGCGGGCAGCACCAGGTCGTTGATGCTCTGGTAACCCCCCAGTGCCGTCTGGATCGCGTGTTGGCTCGGCACGTTGGCGCACAGGCGCATATTGGCCAGCATATCGATGCCTTCGATATAGCTCTGGGCATTGTGCTTGGGCCCGGAGATGGCGACCCAACCGGAGCGGAAGCCCGCCACCCGGTAGGACTTGGACAGGCCGTTGAAGGTCAGGCACAACAGGTCCGGGGCGAGCGAGGCCGTGCAGATGTGCACAGCGTCGTCATAGAGGATCTTGTCGTAGATCTCGTCGGAGAACACCACCAGGTTGTGCTGACGCGCCAGTTCCAGCATGCCCAGCAGGACTTCCTTGGAATACACCGCGCCGGTCGGGTTGTTGGGGTTGATGATGACCAGTGCCTTGGTGTTGGGCGTGATCTTGGCCTTGATGTCGGCCAGGTCCGGCCACCAGTTGGCTTGCTCGTCGCACAGGTAATGCACCGGATGGCCACCGGCCAGGGTCACGGCGGCCGTCCACAGCGGGTAGTCCGGCGCGGGCACCAGCACTTCGTCGCCATTGTTGAGCAAGGCTTGCATGGCCATCACGATCAGCTCGGAGACGCCATTGCCCAGGTAGATATCTTCGATACCCACCCCTTCCACCTGCTTTTGCTGGTAGTACTGCATCACCGCCTTGCGCGCGCTGAACAGACCTTTGGAGTCGCTGTAGCCTTGGGCGGTGGGCAGGTTGCGGATCACATCCTGGAGAATTTCATCCGGCGCTTCGAAACCAAAGGGCGCCGGGTTGCCAATGTTCAGCTTGAGGATGCGATGGCCTTCCTCTTCCAGGCGTTTGGCGTGCTTGAGCACTGGGCCGCGAATGTCGTAGCAGACGTTGGCGAGCTTGTTCGATTTGCTGACCTGCATGGCGATGTGATCCCGAAAATGAACGATCCAGACGATGTGAAGACTACCGTGCTGGGAATCCTGCGTGTGGCCTGACCCATAAATACGTTTGAATGCCGATAACGCGGGTGCCAGACTGGTGTTTTGAAGAGGCGCAATCATACGTGCCGCCTGATCCATGGAAAAGACACAGATCAGGCTTTTTCAGTTGTCGAGGTGTATTGATGGAAAAGTTGGATAAGACCCTGGATGAATGGCGGGAAATGCTCGATCCGGCGCAGTACCAGGTGTGCCGCCTCAAGGGCACCGAACGGCCGTTTTCCGGTAAGTACAACGCCACCACCACCGATGGTGTGTATCACTGTATTTGCTGCAATGAGCCGCTATTCGATTCCAAGACCAAGTTCGATGCCGGTTGTGGCTGGCCCAGTTTTTATGAGCCGATTGCCGACAGCGCGATGATCGAGATTCGCGATGTCAGCCACGGGATGATTCGCACCGAAGTGACCTGTGCCAAGTGCGATGCGCATTTGGGGCACGTGTTCCCTGATGGACCGCCGCCTACTGGCTTGCGTTACTGCATCAACTCGGTGTGCCTGGACCTGGTTCCCCGCGAAGATCGTTAACGGTGACGCGGGCTGCCTGGGTGAACGCGGCGTCTGGGCGTTTTTCGCGGGCAAGCCCGCTCCTACAAGGGGAGAATGTCGGGATATCGGTTTGGCTAATCATATTGTGTGCAATTGAATTGCTCGCTATGTTTATCTTGTCTTCTTTACTTCTTGAGGCCTTGTCATGAGCGACAACCTGCTGACCATTCCCTGCACCACCATCAAGGGCGAGCAAAAGACCCTGGCGGACTTCGCCGGTAAGGCGATCCTCGTGGTCAACACCGCCAGCAAGTGCGGGTTTACCCCCCAGTACAAAGGCCTTGAGCAGCTCTGGCAGCAGTACAAGGACCAGGGGTTGGTGGTGTTGGGGTTTCCGTGCAACCAGTTCGGCAAGCAGGAGCCGGGCAACGAGGGGGCGATTTCTGAATTCTGTGAGTTGAACTTCGGTGTCAGTTTCCCGCTGTTCAAGAAGGTCGATGTCAATGGGGGTGAGGCCCATCCGCTGTTTGTGCAGTTGAAGCAGCGTGCGCCAGGCCTGCTGGGTTCCAAGGGCATCAAGTGGAACTTCACCAAGTTCCTGATCGGCCGCGATGGCCAGGTGGTCAAGCGTTTTGCCCCGACCACCAAGCCCCAGGAACTGACCCAAGAGATCGAAGCGTTGCTTAAATGACAGACTTGCCTAGCGTATCCCTGGCCTTGGATGACCAGTTGTGCTTCAAGCTGTACGCCGCCTCCCGGGCGGTGACACGGGCTTATAAGCCGATGCTTGACCAGTTGGGCCTGACGTATCCGCAATACCTGGTCATGTTAGTGCTGTGGGAATGGCACGCCTGCGCGCCGCACCTGCCGACGGTCAAGGCGCTTGGGGAGCGCTTGTTGCTCGACTCCGGCACTTTGACGCCGCTGCTCAAGCGCCTGGAACAGCTGGCGCTGATCAAACGTCGCCGTAGCGCGGCCGATGAGCGTGAAGTGCACCTCAGTCTTAGCGAAGCAGGCCAGGCGCTGCGTGATCGCGTCCAGCCGCTGAAGGCCCGCCTGTTGTGTGACAGCGGCGTGGACCTGAGCCACGCCGACGCCCTGCGCCAGGGGCTGGACCAGCTGTTGCGGCAAATCAAAGCGTTGTCGTAGTCGGCACCCAGAGGTCGAGCAGGGCGTTGAGTTCTTCGCGGCGAAAGGGCTTGGCCAGGTAGTCGTTCATCCCGGCGGCCCTGCACCGTTCGCGCTCCTCGGCCAGGGCATTGGCGGTCAGTGCGACAATCGGCAGCTCTGGCCAGCGCCCGCTGCGGCGAATCTGCCGGCTTGCCTCGTAGCCGTCCATGACCGGCATGTTGCAGTCCATCAGCACCATATCGAAACGTTGTTCCTCCAACTGTTTCAACGCCTCGCCGCCGTGGGCGGCGACCACCACCTCGCAGCCAAGCTTGCTGAGCATGCCTTTGGCTACCAACTGATTGACCGGGTTGTCTTCCACCAACAGGATGCGCGCCCGGTGGGCGACCGGGCTGGTTTCCAATTGGGCCAGGTCGAGGACGATTTCACTGTCGGCGCGCAGGGTGCGGTGCAAAACCTGATACAACGCCGCGCGGCTCAGCGGGCGTGCCTGCTGTTGCAGGGGCGCCAGCGCGGCCACTTCCTCGCTGGGCATGAAGCTGCCGTAGGCGGTGACCAGCAGGATCGGTGCGCGGATGCTCGGGCGCAGGCGGAATAGGCATTCGGGGCAGTCGGTGATGAGGATGTCCGGTGCCAGGCCGCTCAAGTCATCGTCGATCGTATAGCTGTGCGGAGTCAGTCCCCAGTGCGGCAGCAGGGTCTGCAGCAGTTCCGCCAAGCCGCTGCTGGCCCCGGTAATGACTGCAACTTCGCCGCTCAACGGCCCGAACCGCACGGCCGGTGTGTGGGCGGGGAGTGGCAGTTCGGCACAGAACTGGCTGCCGAAGCCGGTTTCTGAACTGATGGTCAGCCGGCCTTGCATGGCCTCGCAAAGATTATGGGTCAGGGCCAGGCCCAGGCCAGTTCCGCCGAACTGTCGGGTAATACCAGCGCCCGCCTGGGTGAAGGGTTTGAAGATCCGCGCCTGGGCCTCCTGGGCAATGCCGATACCGGTGTCGCACACTTCTATGCGCACGCCATCGGGTTGCGCATTGAGTCGTACATCGACGCGGCCAAAGCGGGTGAACTTCAAGGCATTGGACAGCAGGTTACTGACAATCTGCCGGACCCGGGTCGGATCACCCACGACTTGGGCGGGAAACTGTGGGTCGATCAGGCAGGTCAATTCCACGCTGGGCGCAGCGTTTTGTGACAGCAGGTTGGCGGTGTCTTCCACCAGGGACCCGAGGTCGAAGGGGATGCTCTCCAGTTCCAGTTGCCCGGCATCGAACTTGGACAGGTCGAGAATATCGTTGAGCAGCTCAACCAGGACTTTGCCGGAGTCATGGGCAATCGACAGTTGTTGGCGTTGCTCGGCATTCAGCGCGCTGTCCAGGGATAGCGCGATCATGCCCAGCAAGCCATTGAGCGGGGTGCGGATCTCATGGCTCATGTTGGCGAGGAAGGCCGCCCGTGCCTGGGCCATGCCCAGGGCGGTCATTTTCGAGGCCTCCAGTTCTTCGTTGGATTGGCTCAGCCGCTGGTTGATCGCCTTGAGCTCGGTGGTACGCGCCGAAACAATGTCTTCCAACTGGCCAAGGTACTCGGTCAGGCGGTCTTCGGCGTGGCGTCGTTGCTGGATTTCGGTCTCCATATTCTCGAACTGTTGGTTGGCGACGTTGACCAGCACGCCGATCTCATCGTGTTCGTGCCCGGGCGGGCAATCCAGGCGGGCCTGGGGTGCACTGCCGGGGCTGCGTGTACTCAGTTCGTGGATGATGCGCACCAATGGCTGGGTCAGCATCACGTAGAACAGGCCCAGGAGGATGCCGGTCAGGATCAGGCTGCGGGCAAAGCCATTGAGCAGGGTGATCTCGGCGCGGCGTAGGAAATGGCTGCCAAATGCATAGGTATCGACGTTAAGACGCAGCACACCTAGAGATTCGCCGGGCATATGGGTAAGGTACAGGCGGTCTTCGAACTGGCGGTTGGCGCCGAACAGGAAGTCGCTGATGGGGCGGTAGCGGCTCTCCTTGCGCGGCCGATCAACATCAGCCAGCACCAGGCCATTGTTATCGACCAGTTGCGCCCGGGTAATTGCGGGGGAGTGCAGCAGGCCCAGGGTCAGTTCCTGGGCCAGTTCGGCGTCGATGTTGTAGGCGATGCGTGAGGCCGGGTTGTGACTGATCTCCAGCAACGCATGTATTTCACGGTTGATGGAAGCATCTTCGCTGGCATAATCAATGCCGATTTGGATCAGGCTGAGCAAGGTTCCCAATACGAAACCGACCAGCACAGTCAGTCTGGCTTGTTTATAAGACAAGCGGTGGGCGAACTTGATATCCATTGGGTGCTGAGCCACTTTACGTTTCCCTTCGCCCGGCAAGCATAGCTGAACATCCTCAACGCCAGCCTTGCCCGGTATGAATCGTTTTTCAGGTGCAACCGTCTGGCAGCTGCGTCAGGGTTGCCAATACGCCATCTTTTACAAAAACTTGCCACAGGAATAGTCATGGATTCTCGATTGAATGCCTTTCTTGAGCGGGCCGATGCGGTGCTTGCTCGTCTGGAACCCCTGTTGCCAGCCCCTCGCGCGGTGATTGACTGGAATCACTGCCTGGCAGCCCGCTGGCAGCGCGAGGGCCGCAGCGGCTTTCTGTTGCCACTGGAAGTCAGCCTGGATATGCGCCTGTCCGACCTGATCGGCGTCGACAAGCAGCGCGAGCAATTGGCGCGCAATACCCAACAGTTTCTCGACGGCCTGCCTGCCAACCATGCGTTGCTCTGGGGCTCGCGTGGTACTGGCAAATCGTCCATGGTCCGCGCGTTGCTGGCCCAGCATGCCAAGGCCGGCTTGCGCTTGATCGAAATCGAGCGTGATCACCTGGCTGACCTGCCGCGTGTGGTCGAACAACTACTCAAGCTGCCACAGCGTTTTATCCTGTTCTGCGACGACCTGTCGTTTGAGGCTGGCGAAGGCGATTATCGTGTGCTCAAGAGCGTGCTCGACGGCTCGCTGGAGCAGGCCCCGGAAAACGTGTTGCTGTACGCTACCTCGAACCGTCGTCACTTGGTGCCGGAAAACCAGAGCGACAACGACAACTGGAAGCGCGTGGACGGTGAGCTGCATCCCAGTGAGGCCGTGGAAGACAAGATTGCCTTGTCCGACCGTTTTGGCTTGTGGTTGTCGTTCTACCCGTTCACCCAGGAGCATTTCCTGGACGTGGTGGAGCACTGGATTGGTGAGTTGGCGAACAAGGCCGGTTTGCAGTGGCAGCGTGATGAAGCACTCGACATCCTTGCGGTGCGCTGGGCGACGGGCCGTGGCAATCGCAACGGCCGCTGTGCCTACCAATTTGCCCGCTACTGGGTTGGCCTTAAACTGCTGGAGCGCCAGCCATGATCGACTTGCAAGAGGCCGGCAGCGGCCTTGATGGATACGCGATGCTTTGTGCACAGCTGGAATCGCTGCTGGCCGATGAGCGGGACTTTATCGCCAACGCGGCGCAGTTTTCCGCGTTCCTGTACAACCAGCTCGATGACTTGAACTGGGCTGGCTTTTATCTCAACCGTGATGAAGAACTGGTGCTCGGGCCTTTCCAGGGGCAGATCGCCTGCGTGCGGATTCCGTTCGGCCGGGGCGTGTGTGGTGCCGCGGCGGCTTCGCGACAAACCCAGCGGGTGGAAGATGTGCATGCGTTTGCCGGGCACATTGCCTGCGACAGTGCCTCCAACAGTGAACTGGTGGTGCCGTTGATCAAGGATGGGACGTTGATTGGGGTGCTGGATCTGGATAGTCCGAAACTGGCGCGTTTCAGTGCTGAGGATCAGGTGGGGATTGAGCGGCTGGCAGCGATCTTCCTGCGGTTGACTGCCTGCTGAGTAAGCTGGGAGCTGGCTTGCCTGCGATGGTGCCCGTAAGAGTACATGGGGGTGTCAGGAACCCCACGTCTTCGTTAGCGACCATCGCCGGCAAGCCGGCTCCTACAGTGGAGCGAGGGTGTCCAACTGCTCCTGCAGTACGTGCTCGAGGTCGAGCATGGCTTTTTCGATGGCCTTGACCCAGGTCTCGAATTGCGCCAGGTCGGCATCTTCGCCAGCCTGTTCCAGCAGCTCACATTGTTCGGCCAATACGCCGGCCTGGGCGATCCTGGCGGCGCCCTTGATCTTGTGGGCCTGGTCGATCAGGCCCTGGCGGGCACCTTGCAGGAGCAATGCCATGAGTTCCTCGCGATCGCACCGGCTGCTGCTCAACAGTTCTTCCAGCAGACGCTGGCTCAGCAGTGGATCACCGCCGGTAAGGGCGTTCAGGCCGTCGAGGTCAAAGATCCGCGATGGCGCG
Source organism: Pseudomonas sp. DTU12.1 (assembly GCF_009873475.1). Lineage (NCBI taxonomy): Bacteria > Pseudomonadati > Pseudomonadota > Gammaproteobacteria > Pseudomonadales > Pseudomonadaceae > Pseudomonas > Pseudomonas sp. DTU12.1. Next base: position 2,238,083 of record NZ_CP045254.1, read on the forward strand.
TATGGGGTGATTTCGGCCAGTTGGCGCTCCAGTGCCGTGAGGCTGATGGGCTTGAACAGGCAGTCATTCATGCCCGCGTCCCGGCAGCGCTGTTTTTCCTCCGGTTGGGCATTGGCGGTGAAGCCCAGAATGACACAGGGCGTGATGCTCTCCCGTCGCTCATGCTCACGGATTGAACGGGTCAGTTCATAACCGTTCATTACCGGCATATTGCAGTCGGCAATGATCAGGTCGAAGTGTTCCTGGCGCCAGGCCTGGAAGCCCGCCGCACCATTGTGGACTGCGGTGAAGCGATGCCCGAGGAAGCCCAGTTGCTGGCACATGAGCAGGCGGTTGGCCGGATGGTCGTCCACCACCAGTACATTCAGCACGGCTGCGGCATTCTGGGCCGCGGGCTTGAGTTCGATCAGCGGGTAGGCAGGAGGCAGGCTGGTCAGTTGCAGCGAGACAAACACCTGGGTGCCCACGCTGGGGACGCTGCTCAGGGCCAGCTCTCCGCCCATCATCTCGCACAGGCTGCGACAGATCACCAGGCCAAGACCGGCGCCGCTCCTGGCCAGGTGCCCGGAATTGTCGGCTTGGGAAAAAGGTTCGAACAGGCGTTGCTGGTCATCCCGGCTGATACCGATACCGGTGTCCTCGACCACCAGTTTCATCTGGATCTGTTGTGGCTGTCCGGTGGCCTGGATATCCACCTTGATCTTCACGTCTCCCTGCTCGGTGAACTTGATGGCGTTGCTCACCAGGTTCGACAGGATCTGTTTGAAGCGCAGGGGATCGATCTGCACGTCACGTTCTTCGACGCCGGGATTGAACTCCAGCAGCAGGTTGAGGTTTTTCTGGCGTGCCAGGCCATCGAACACCCGCACGACGGACTCGATCAACTCCCGCAGGTCGACGCGCTCCGGCGCCAGGCTCAAGCGGCCCGACTCAATGCGCGCGATGTCGAGGATATCGCCAATCAACTCCAGCAAGTCCTTGGCCGAGTTGTAGGCCACCTCGATCGCCGGACGGTCCAGGTGCCCCTGGTCGGCCCGTTTCAGGGTCAATTCCAACATGCCGATCACCGCGTTCATGGGCGTGCGGATCTCATGGCTCATGGTCGCCAGGAACGTGCTTTTTGCGCGATTGGCTTCATCTGCGCGGTCCTTGGCGGCGCGCAGGTCATCGAATAATTGGCGACGTTCGCTGATATCGATCCAGCCGCCGATGATGCCCTGCACCTTACCGACCGAATCCCGGTAAGGCAGGATCCAGTGATAGATCGTCAGGTGCTGCCCGCCAATGTCCAGGGAGCGGTCAAGGATCAGTGGCGTGCCTTCGGCCACCACTCGCAGATAGTCGGCATGGTACTGGTTGGCCTGGGCCGCATCCGCCAGGCTGATTTGCATGACACTCTTGCCAATGACCTCTTCACGCCTGACGCCGAAGACCTGCAGGTAACTGTCATTGCACGTCTGCAGCAAACCATTACGATCGCGCACGTAGATGGGGTGAGGAGTTTCATTGACCAGGGCACGCATGAATTCGTATTGGTCGCTCAAGGCCCGCTCTGCCATCTGCCGGTGCTTGATCTGCCTGCGCATGTAGCCGTTCCAGGCCAGTGAAGTGAGCAGCAGCAGCCCGGCAGCGCTGATGATCTGGATAATCAGGCGGTGGTAGTTGCGCCAATAGCTGTCGGATGCCGCCGTGTAGCCACGCCAGCGGTTGTTGATAACCCCCAGTTCATCCGGCGCGATGCTGAGCAGGGCCTTGTCCAGAATGGAGGCCAGTTCGGTGGCGCTGCGTGATGTTGCCAGGGAAAAAGAGGCCAGTTGCGTACCGATACTTGAACTGATCTGCAATCGGTCCTGAAAGAACTGGGACGAAAGGAAGTAGTTGGCGACCACCAAAGAATTGACGGCCCCATCCACTTGCCCCTGTGCGAGCATTTCCGAGGCCTTGAACGTATCGTCGGCCTGTACCAGGGTGATCTGTGCAAATTCCCGATGCAGATAATCCACCAGGGGGTTGCCTTGGGTGATAGCCAGTTTTTTTCCTGCCAGTTGCTCAAGGCTGGAAGGGGCGCCGGGCTCCTTGCGTGTGAGCAGGACGTAGGAGTTCTGCAGGTAGGGACGGCTGAAGTTGAGCCTGGCTTCACGTTCGCGGGTTGGGCTGATGGCGGCAATGATGTCGGCGCTGCCGTTCTCGACCTGCTCGATCATCTGGTTGACGTTGCGGGTGTGCTGGAACTCCAGGCGCAAGCCCGTGCGCAGGCGGATCAGCTCCAGCAGGTCGGCGGTCATGCCCCGCAATTGGCCGTCTGAATCGACGAACGTCAGTGGCGCGAAGGTTTCGTTGATGACCACTTTCACCACCGGATGGTCCTTGAGCCAGCGTTCTTCACGCCGGCTCAACTGCAGCTTGTGGTCGCTCAGCAGGATATCGCTGCCTGCGCTCCAGCGTTTGGCGATGCTTTCGCGCTCGTGGGATTCGACGCTGGCGAGGACCGCATCGACGATGCCCAGCAGGGTTTGCTGGCCGCGATGTACGGCAAAACTGAAGCCGTAGGCTTCGTGCTTGCCGAAATTGGCCATGCGGATGTTCTTCAGGTAGCCCTTGTTGATCATGTAGTGGGTGGAAATGGTATCGCCGAGAAATACATCGGCCTGGTCGAACGCCACGGCGTTCAGCGCATTCAAATAAGACGGATAGACCTGGATGATCGCGTTGGGGTACAGCGCTTCGACTTCCTTGAGCGGCAGGTAGTGGTAGACGAGGCTCAGGCGCATGCCCGCCAGCCCCTCGTCGAGCGGGCGGGTTTCTGCATCACGGGTGACCAGCACTGGCTGGTCGACCGCGTAGGGTGTTGATAGGACAATGTCGGCGTTGTTCGCTTCAAAGCCGTTGGCGCTACCCAGCAAATCGATTTTCCCGTCTTCCAGCGCCTGCATTGCCGCTTCCCGCGACGGGTAGCGCATCACGCTGACGGGCACTGCCAGGGCTTTGGCGAGGATGCCTGCGTAATCGGCAGTAATACCTTCGTAGTCATGCCCGCTGGCGGTGATGTCGAAAGGCGGGTAATCGGGTATCGAGGTGCCTAGCACCAGTTCGCGCTTGTTTTGTAGCCATTGGCGCTGGGTAGGGTCCAGTTGAACGTCCAACTGAGCGATACCGGCACGACTGAGCAGAGAGTAGCGTTCTGGAGCGGTTTGAGTGGCTGGCACGGCTGTACTCAAGCACAGCCCGATACTCAAAATGATTAGATAGTCCTTTAAACGCCTTGGCATCCTGTTTCTCACACTAACGCGTTGCGTTTTGCCATCTCGATAAGTTCTACCAAAGACTTGGCTTTGAGTTTTTGCATTAATCGTTTTTTATATGTGCTGACAGTTTTATTGCTGAGGAACATGCCTTTGGCAATTTCCTTGTTTGTGCGACCTTGCGCAAAAAGTTGTAAGACCATAAGTTCTCGGTCATTGACCGATTTGAAAAGTATCAATTCTTCGTTTTCGCCCAGTTCGGAGTCCGTGGTATTCAAGGCCTGGCTTGGGAAATAGTTGTAACCTGAAAGTACAGCCCTGATTGCACTTAGCAGTTCGCTTAGGTCACCTTTTTTGCAGACATAACCGTCGGCACCTGAACGCATGCAGCGTGTAGCAAAAAGTGTCGGGGATTGGGCCGTTAGAATCAGGGTTTTCATTGGCGTGCTCATGGCGTTGAACCTGCAAAGGACCTCCAGGCCGTCGAGCTTGGGAATACTGATATCAAGTATGATGAGGTCTGGAAGGCATTCGCGGACCATTTGTATCGCGTCGCAACCGTTATCTGTTTCACCGACTACTTTGTAACCTTCATGTTCCAGCAACATTCGGATTGCAAGTCGAATAACCGGATGGTCGTCAATAATAAAAACTGTATTCATGAGGCAATTCCATACTAGTGCAAATTAGCGCGCACATTAGCTCAGAAGGTAGGTCAGGAGCATGAAGGCAAGGCTGAGTAGGTATAAAACAGGAAAAATCCTACGTATAAAAAGGTATTGGACTACGATGCGCTAAGGCTTTCTTGGTCGTATTGTAAGAGTTTCTTAGGTGGAACGCTTTAAAGTTGTGCGGTGTTATTGATAGGTTGGAGAAGGGCGATATTTCATTTGCAGAAGTGTTTAATGTCCTACGTAGAAATTTGAAAAGTTACCTTGGGAATAACAGAGTGCGGGTGCGGCAGCGTGCTTCAGGTTTGACCCACGGTTTTAGCTCAAGTCCAGGGCCACACTCTTTAGTCCTGGCCGAGTCCTGATTGGCTGATCAACTCGATCCAGGCTTCTTTGTTCAAGGGCTTGGGCAAATACCCAAGCAGACGCAAGTCGCGTTGTATGGCGAGGGTTTTCAGATATTCCAGTTCAACGGCCGGTAGGCTACTTAGCAATACCGCACTTTTGACAAAACCTGCATGGCTGGCGATCTCCACCAGCTCCAAGCCGGTGAGGTCGGGCAGGCATTGATCACATAACATGACATCGAAGGGGGCCTCGGTCGTTCTCATCAACTTGATCGCCTGTTCGGCATTTTCAGCGGGGGTCAGTTGGCTGAAACCGAAACTCTTGAGTAGGCATTGGATGGCCAGGAGTTGGAACGGATGATCTTCCACCAACAGGATGCGCAATTGTCGTTCTGGCATAGGAAGTTCCGTGGAAGTAGCTGCAGGCGCAAAGTGCAAGCCATTGCCTGTGTTGAATTGCCCAATGAACCAGGCGCTGGGCGATCGTGGGTTGGCGTGAATGTAGGAGCTGATCGCTGGGTTGGATCAGAGAGGGGTGATTATTCATCGGGTGTTGGGGCGAATTCGATCAGGCCGCTCTGGTGCCAGCGTAGGTCGATTCTTCGAGGTAAGTGCCCAGGCAGGAAAGCCTGCCCGGGCCACGGTTCATTGAGGGTGCGAACGCCCAGTCATCTCGCGGGCCATTTCGCTGGCGTAGCTGTCGGTCATGCCGGCGATGAAGTCGATCATGCGCAGGAATGAACGGTGCAGCGACCAATCAGGATGGGGTGCGCTATTACCCAGTAAATCGAGGACGCGTCGATTCTTGAAAGACGGGGTACGGCCGCCATGTTGTTCCAGGGCTGCACCACAAAAGGTGTTCAGGAGGATCTCCAGGGTGGTGTAGGCGCCGATCTCATGCAGTGTCTTGCGCTTGTCCTGGAAGATTTTCTTGCGCGCCATGTCCTTGGCATTCAGTACACAACGTTTGGCCGGGCCATGCATATGCTCCACCAGGTCGCCTTGCAGGGTCCCGGCCAGCAGCGCCGACTGTTGTTCGACGAACGCCCGTGCGGCGGCGTTGGTCAGGTGCTCGATCGCCTTGCCACGCAGAATCGCGAGTTTGCGGCGCCGGGAGTCCTGGGGCCCCAGTTGCCGGTAGGTTTGCGGCAAGTCATCGCCCACCAGGTTCAACAGCAGTGATTCGACCTCGGCATACTCCAGCAAGTCCATTTCCAGGCCGTCTTCCAGATCGATCAAGGCGTAGCAGATGTCGTCGGCCGCCTCCATCAGGTAGACCAGTGGGTGGCGCGCCCAGCGTTGTTCCTCCAGTTGAGGCAAGCCGAGTTTCTGGGCGATCTGTTCAAGGATCGGCAGCTCGCTCTGGTAGCAGCCGAACTTGTGTTTCTTGTAGCCCAGGGAGTCGGCATGACGGGCGGTCCAGGGGTACTTGAGGTAAGTGCCCAGGGTTGCATAGGTCAGGCGTGTGCCGCCGTCGAACTGGTGGTACTCCAATTGCGTCAGCACGCGGAACCCTTGCGCATTGCCTTCGAAGTTGAGGAAGTCGTTGCGCTCGGCGCCGCTCATGTCATCCAACCAGCCACGGCCTGCCGCTTGCTGGAACCAGTGGCGAATCGCATCTTCGCCAGAATGGCCGAACGGCGGGTTGCCGATGTCATGGGCCAGGCAGGCCGATTGCACCACCATCCCCAGGTCACTGGGGTCGCACCAGTCGGGCAGGGCGCTGCGAATGGTCTCGCCGACGCGCATACCCAGGGAGCGCCCCACGCAGCTGACTTCCAGCGAGTGGGTGAGCCGCGTGTGGATATGATCGTTGCTCGTCACCGGATGAACCTGGGTCTTGCGGCCCAAGCGGCGAAAGGCCCCGGAGAAGATGATCCGGTCATGGTCTTTGTGAAACGGGCTGCGGCCCAACTCTTCCGGGCTGTGCAGGGATTTTCCGAGGCGTTCGCGGGTAAGCAGGGTAGGCCAATCCAAGGCGGGGGCTCTCCGTGGGATGAATGTCGAGCTCCAGCTTCCCGGTTCGGCGTGCCCGGAGCAAGCGAAAAACTACAGGCCGGCAGCGTCAATATCGATTAACAGCAAGCGCTGACCGTTATCGAAGAATTGTCCTGCTGTCAGGCAGTATTGATTGGTCGTGGCATCGCGGTAAGTGCTGGACAGAATCAAGCGGCGTTCCTCCCAGCCCTCGGCCAGCAGATGATAGAAATAAGGCCGCCATGACCAGTTGTGGCCCAGGTAGCGGCTGTCGGCTTGCCAGGCATCCTGGCGCCATTCGAAGTTTGGCGTCAGTTGGGTGCCGTGGCGATCGCACTGATAAAACCGCAATAACCTGGGAAACCCCGGCAGCCATGGCAGCCGGCTGAGTGGCGCCTGGGCCAGGGCCCAGCCTTGCAGGATCTGCATCAGTTCGATCAGTTGCTGGCGCAGCAGCATGATGCGCCCGCGCTCGGCCAGTTTCTGCTGCACGTAAGCCTGGCGTAGTACGGCGAAACGCGGGACGAATGCATCGGCAGCGAACCAGTCCAGTTGCGCCTGGGCAAACAGGTAGCCCTGGACATAACGTGCCCCGCATTCAAGGGCAAAACTGAGTTGCGCCTCGGTTTCCACGCCTTCGGCAATGATCCAGCAGCCGGTTTTTTCCGCCATTTGCGCCAGGGCGCGCACCACCTCACCGCTCGGGCCGCCCAACGCGGCGGCCTGGAACAGGCGCATATCCAGCTTGAGGATGTCCGGGCGCAAGGCCAGGACCCGATCCAGTTGTGAATACCCGGCACCAAAATCATCAATGGCAATTCGTGCGCCGGCTTCACGGTAGCGGGATACGACTTCTGCCAGACGCCGGCTATCACCTCCCAGTTCGGTAATCTCAAACACGATGCGCCTTGGATCGACGTCATGGGCTTGCAACTGCTTCAGGCTGGGCAGAGCTTGGCCCGGTCGCAGCAGGGAGATCCAGCGCGGCGAGATATTAAGGCTCAGGAACCAGTCTTCAGGCGCTTCGTGCAGGCGGCTCAGGGCGTTGTCGCGGATCTTGCGGTCCAGGCGCCGCAACGCCGAGGTGGGCGTGCGAGCGTCGGCGAACAACGGGCCGACCGAGTGCAGTTGGCCATCTGCCTGCAGCAGGCGGCCCAATGCTTCCACCCCGGCGATGCGGCCGGTAGCGGTGTCGATAAAGGGTTGGAAACAGGCGAGCGGTTGCCCGTCAATCACAGAGCCTCCTTAAAATGCTTGGGCATGAAAAAGGCCCGGCCCCTACAGGGAGGGAACCGGGCCTGATCCGTTTGCAAGAATGCAGCCAGTTACCTCAGGGCTTGCGGGAGGCACCCTGCATGGCCAGCTTGATCAAGGGGATCAGGCCTGCGCCGAGCCGTACCAGGCGGGTCATGGTGCCGATACTGCCACCTTTGGCGCCTTTCCCGGTGAAGAATCCCAGGAGGGTCACCGCCGCGACGCCCCACAGCGGCGCATGCTTGATGCCAAACCCGTCTTGCCAGCTCTGGCCCATGTTGCGCACCTTTTGCAGGGGCAGCAGCAATTGCTGTGACTCGTGGCGAATTTCCTGGCGGTGCATTTCCATGCGCAGGCGGATCAAGGCCTTGCGCATCTCCCGCCGGGAGTTGGTTTGCGGCAGTTCAGTCAGGCTCATGGCAGCAGGCGCTCCCGGTCGTTGGCCAGCTCTTCGAGGGTGGCATGGAAAGGCGTGGATTCATCAAACACCGCCGCCTTCAACCGCAGCCCGCAGAACGCTGCGGCCAGTACGTAGAACACGCAAAGGCTGATGATCCCGGTCAGGCGGTAGGTGTCCCAGACGAGGATCATGACCAGCGCCGATAACCCCACCAGCAGCAACAGGGCAAATACCAGCGCTAGGCCGGCAAACAGCAGCAGGCTGACGGTGCGTGCCTTCTGTTCCTGTAACTCGATGCCGAACAGCTCGACATGGCTGTGCAGCAAGCCCAGGACTGCTGCGCCGAGGCGCCGCGATGTGGAGCTTGGGCCCGAGGACGAGCCGGTTTCGCCGATAGACATGATTAGCGCCTTGTAGCCAGCAGGCCGATCAGAAAGCCCACGCCGGCAGCGATGCCAACGGATTGCCACGGGTTGGCCTGGACGTAGTCTTCGGTGGCGGTGACTGCCGCCTTGCCGCGTTCGCGCAGGGAATCTTCGGTCAACTTCAAGGTTTCACGAGCCTGTAGCAGGCTGTCGTGGATCTTTGAACGCAGCTCATCAGCCTGGTCACCGGCGAGAATCGCGGTGTCGTCCAGCAGCTTTTCAGTGTCACTGACCAAGGTCTGGAAATCTTCCATCAGTATCTCTTGAGCAGTCTTTGCCGTTTTTCTGGCCATGGTTATCTCCGTGAGTGGCTGTCTGATGCTTTTGCAAGGTTTTGGTTGAGAGTCGCCGGCATCGGTGAAGGTTCACTGCAATTGTCTGGTACAGCTTTTGCTTTGCCTTGGTGCGCCAGCCGCAAGGCTTGCGCGCAATGTGGGCGGTTTCGGCCAAAGCCTTGAAAAACCTTACCCTAAATCACTAAAACCCGTGGAAAAACCCGCAAGTCACTGCCTTATTCAATCGTCATTGCGCCAAAGCGGCTCATACCCTCTGAGAAGGGTAGGGTGCGCAGTGCCAATTTAGTGCGCGATCATCCGGCAATGACCTGCTTTGGTGCTTTTTCCTGAACTGCAGGCCTGCCAATCTCCATGGAAAATGTGCAAAGCGCGGTGGACACCCTGGTCCACAGCTCCAATACGCTGTTTATTCTGATCGGCGCTGTGATGGTCCTGGCGATGCATGCCGGCTTCGCGTTCCTGGAAGTCGGGACGGTGCGACAGAAAAACCAAGTCAACGCGTTGTCGAAAATCCTCAGTGATTTTGCAGTGTCGACCCTGGCCTATTTCTTTATAGGCTATTGGATCTCCTATGGGGTCAGCTTTATGCAGCCGGCCGCTGTGCTCAGTGCCGACCACGGTTATGGGCTGGTGAAGTTCTTTTTCCTGCTGACCTTCGCCGCAGCCATCCCGGCGATCATCTCCGGCGGCATTGCCGAGCGTGCACGTTTTGTTCCTCAGTTGTGCGCCACGGCGTTGATCGTGGCGTTTATCTACCCGTTTTTCGAGGGCATGGTGTGGAATGGCAACTTCGGTCTGCAAGCCTGGTTGCTGGCGACTTTTGGCGCAGCATTCCATGACTTTGCCGGCTCCGTGGTGGTCCATGCCATGGGCGGCTGGCTGGCGCTGGCGGCGGTGTTGCTGCTGGGCCCGCGCCAGGGCCGTTATCGCGATGGGCGCCTGGTGGCGTTCGCACCTTCGAGCATTCCGTTCCTGGCGCTGGGCTCGTGGATATTGATCGTCGGCTGGTTCGGCTTCAACGTGATGAGCGCGCAGACCCTGTCCGGGGTGAGCGGCCTGGTGGCGGTCAACTCGCTGATGGCCATGGTCGGCGGTACGGTGGCGGCGCTGGTGATTGGGCGTAACGACCCGGGCTTCTTGCACAATGGTCCGCTGGCCGGGCTGGTGGCGATTTGCGCGGGTTCCGACCTGATGCACCCGGTCGGCGCATTGGTTACCGGTGTGGTGGCCGGTGGCTTGTTCGTCTGGTGCTTTATCGCCGCCCAGGCTCGTTGGAAGATCGATGATGTGCTGGGTGTGTGGCCGCTGCATGGCCTGTGCGGTGTGTGGGGCGGGATTGCCTGCGGGATCTTCGGCCAGAGTGCCTTGGGTGGGCTGGGCGGTGTGAGCCTGATCAGCCAGTTGATCGGTACCGCCCTGGGGGTGGTGGTGGCCCTGGCTGGCGGGTTGTTGGTGTACGGGGTGCTCAAGCGCCTTTTCGGCCTGCGCTTGAGCCAGGAAGAGGAGTACTACGGTGCGGACTTGTCGATCCATAAGATCGGCGCAGTCAGTCAGGATTGATCGGGGCTTCACGGGTGTCGTCCGTGTGCGGGTAGAAACCGTGGAGCAAGCGGTAGCGATTGCGCCGCACCTCGTCGACTCGGTCGCGTACCTGCTGGTCTGGCAGGCCGAGCATGATCATTGCGTGCGACGCGAGCATCAGGCTCGACTCCAGCAGCTCCGGCACCACTTCACTGGCGCCGGCGGCTTTCAGTTCAGTCAACTGGCTGTCGTCGCGGGTGCGCACCAGGATCGGCACTTTATGGTTGATTCGCCGTGCCTCCTTGAGCACTGTCAGGGCCACGTCGCTGTTGTCCACGGCAATCACCACCAGGCGCGCGCGTTCCAGGCCAACGGCGCTGAGCAGGGCGCCGCGCCGGCAATCACCATAATGCACGCTGCTGTCCTCGGTAGCGGCTTCCTGCACGCGCTCGGGGTTATCGTCCAAGGCAATGAACGCCTGTTGTTCACGGCGCAGGAAGCGCCCGATGGATTGACCGACCCGGCCATAGCCGCAGATCACTACATGCCCGCGTAACTCTGCGTTAAGCGCGGTGATAGCTTCCAGTTGCACTTGCTGGTTGGGTTTGCGATGCAAGCGCAGCGCGATAGCGGGTGCAGCCCGCAATAGCAGGGGCGTGAGCAGCATGGAGCAGAAAGTGGCTGCCAGCAGCAGGCTGCTGATTTCGCCTGGCAGCATATTGCTCAGTTGCATCTGTGCCATCAGTGCAAAGCAGAACTCGCCGCCCTGGGCCAGGGCCAGGCCGCTGCGCCAGGCGGTTTCGCTATCGCTGCCGCGCAGCTTGACCAGGGCGGCTACGACGCAGCCCTTGATCAACATCAGCGCCAGGGTCAGCCCGAGGATCTGCAAGCTGTGACTGACGAACAACTGCAGGTCGATCAGCATGCCGATACTGACAAAAAACAGCCCCAGCAGGATGTCGCGAAATGGTCGGATATCGGCTTCGATCTGGTGCCGGTAGTGGCTTTCACCTAGCAGCATCCCCGCCAGGAACGCGCCGAGGGCCGGCGACAGGCCCAGCAAGTGCGTGAGCCAGGCGGTGAGCAAGACGATCACCAGGGCCAGGAGCACGAACAGCTCCGCCGAATGGGAGGCGGCCACTTCGTGGAACAGGCGCGGCAGCAGCCAGCGGCTGGCGAGCAGCAGGCCGAGGAACAACACCACGGTCTTGCCCAGGGTCAGGGGCAGGGCCCAGTACCAGGCCTGCTCGCTGCTGCCGGCAAATACCGGGACCAGGGTCAGCAGCAGCACCGCGACCACATCCTGGAACAACAGCACGCCAATCGCGTTCTGCCCATGGCTGCTGAAAATCTCCCCCAGGCTGGTCAACTCCTTGCTCACAATGGCGGTGGATGACAGTGCCAGCCCAGCCCCCAGCAGCAACGCGGCGACTGGCGACATGCCCATCAGTAGCAGCAAGGCCCCCAGCAATACTCCGCAGCACAACACTTGCAAACTGCCAAGACCAAACACTACCCGACGCAGGGTGAGCATCTTGGACAGGGAAAACTCCAGGCCCAGGGAAAACAGCAGGAACACCACTCCCAGTTCGGCGAGGTCGGGCAGGTCTTCGCTGTCATTGACCCAATCCAGGGCCGTTGGCCCCACGGCCAGGCCCACGCACAGGTAGCCGAGCACCGGCGGCAGTTGCAGGCGGCGGAACAGTGCAATGACGACCAGGGATGAGGCAAGAATGATCAGCAGGTTGGCAAACACAGACATCTCCGTCGGGGTGTTGCAGGAAAAAAGCCGCGAGAATCGCTGAATCAGTTATAGGCCATGGTGATCTGGATCAGGTCTTTGTCATGACTCGACGAGGTTTTTCGTGGGGCCTAGAATGAGTACCTGTTTCTTATCGGGTCTGTAAGTCATGCCTCCTGAATGCCAGTTGTTCGGCACCCTGGGCTGCCATCTGTGTGAGCTTGCCGAAGCTGAAATCATGCCGTTGGTCGAACACGGGCTGTTGGTCGAGTTGGTGGATATCGCTGATTCGCAAGCGCTGTTCGAAGCCTATGGCCTAAGCATTCCGGTGCTGCGCCGGGTTGATACCGGCGCGGAACTGGGCTGGCCGTTCGACACTGAACAGGTGGTTGCCTTTCTAATCTAGCGCCAACCCATGGCAGGTTGCTGATTATTCGGTTACTGTATGTTTGTACAGCGATTGAGTGAGAGGGAACACCCGTGGTGAATGTTGAACAATTGAAAAGCAGCGTCAACCGCATGTCCGTCGATATCGTGCGTGATGCTGTGAATGAGCTGCGGCTCGATGGCCTGGTCACGGAAGGCAAGACGCCGTTCAACAAAGTGCATTTCAATACCTGCTTTGCCGAAATCGAAGCGTTGTTCCAGCGCGCCGGTTATCACAAGCAGTTGGACGTGGTGGGATACCAGGGCCTGTTGTATGCGTTGTACGACCCTGGCCGCTGGGAGGCGGTGGACGTACTGCGCTGGCTCAAGGAGTTCACCGAGGCTGCCAGTGCCTCGCCGGTGCTGCGGGCCGAATTGGTCAGGGCTTGAGCTTCTGGGGGATAATGCCCCCTTAGTCTTTCCAGGCCTTGAGCGTACGCATGTCCGATACCGGTTTTTCCGCTGCCCAGAACCAAGCCAGTACGCTGTACCTGCCGCCTGGCACCTGGGCGACGGTGCTCGATTGCCTGTGCGAGCACTTTCGCGCCATTGGCCGCGAGCAGTGGCTGGACCGTATCGCCCGTGGCCGGGTGCTGGATGGCAATGGCCAGCCCATCGGCGTGGACCTGGCCTACAAGGAAGGTTTGCGCATCCACTACTTTCGCGAAGTGCCGGATGAAAAACCGATTCCGGTGCATGAGACCATCCTGTACGCCGATGAGCATCTGGTGGTGGCCGACAAGCCGCACTTCCTGCCAGTGACCCCTGCCGGCGAGTATGTCGAGCAGACATTGCTGCGCCGCCTGATCCGCCGCCTGGACAACCCGTCCCTGGTGCCGCTGCATCGTATTGATCGCCACACCGCTGGGCTGGTGCTGTTCTCTGCCAACCCGCAAAGCCGCTCGGCGTATCAACAACTGTTCCCCACCCGCCGGATCGATAAATTCTACGAAGCCATTGCGCCGGCCTTGCCTGCACTGACATTTCCGCTGGTGCACAAGAGCCGCCTGGTGGAGGGCGAACCGTTCTTTCGCATGCAGGAAGGACCTGGTGTGAGCAACACGGAAACCGCAGTGCAGGTTCGCGAAAAAAACGGCGACCTGTGGCGTTATGGCCTGTTTCCGGTGACGGGCAAGAAGCATCAACTGCGCGTGCATATGACGGCGTTGGGCGCGAGCATCTGTAATGACCCGTTTTACCCCGAGGTCATCAAGGATGCCGTGGATGATTATGCCAACCCGCTCAAGTTGCTGGCCCAGGGCGTACGGTTTATCGACCCGGTGACGGGCGAGGAGCGCAGTTTCAGCAGTAGGATCGTGCTTGAGTGGTGATGTTTCCCACACCCCAGATACAACAAAGCCCGCTCAAAAGCGGGCTTCGTCGTATCTGGCGTTAAGACTTACAGGTCTTTAACGGTGCGAACCTGATCCTTGTTGATGCGGGTACGCTTGCCATCCAGTTGTTCGAATTCGTAGAAGCCCGAATCCTGATCGAATTTAGGGGTGTCGACAGCCTGGATTTCGCGACCGTCATTCAGGGTGATCACTGTTGGCGAGGCGCAACCGGCGAGGGTAGCAAGGCCCAGTGCAAGCATGAGAGCGGCGATGGTCCGTTGGGTCATGAGTCTTCTCCGAGAGTAATGCTGTGTTGAGTTCTGACCTTGTGACGTATGCAACGTCGGCAAAGTTCCTTGTATAGCGCTCATTCTGACACGCCGGGGCGTGGGTGCAACAACTCTGGTGTATTGAGGTTGGCCAGGCGCGGGTCATTTTCTGCGCAGTCGAGCGCCTGGGCCCCCAATTTCAGGAGGATCTGGCGCGGGCTGCGCTCTGCAGCCCGCCAGGCATCTTCCACTGCGTCGCGCAGGCGCGTCGGTATGACGCAGAGCAGAGGTTCCCAGAATGCGCCATGACGGATCATCACCGGCACCTGTGGGTGTTGGCGGGCGGTTTCGAGTAGGTCTGCCAGCAACTGCCCGTCGATGTGCGGCACATCACAGGGCAATACCAATAGGTGTTCATGGCGCGCGGCGGCCAGCCCGGCACGGATGCCGGCCAAGGGGCCCGGGAAGTCCGGACTGTCGTCGCTAACCAACTGGTCGCCATAGGTGGCGTACTGCGCCTGGTTGCGGTTGCAGGAGATGATCAGGTCGTCGGTCAACGCTCGCACCCGCTGATGCAGGTGGGCAATCAGCGGTTGTCCGTGCCAGTCGAGCAGGCCCTTGTCCAGCCCGCCCATGCGCTGGCCGCGACCGCCGGCCAGCAATAGGATGGAGCAGGGCAGGGGCGAAGAATTGAGTGGCATGACGGCTCCGCAGCGGCAGTGAAATAGGGGGCTGTGATATAACATCGGGCTGTTCCTTCGACAACCGGACCGAGCCATGAAAGCCAAGGCTGATGCGCCTTTCGTACCTCTTAACATCGCTGTACTGACCGTCAGCGACACCCGTACCCTGGAGACCGACACCTCCGGGCAGGTATTCGTTGACCGCCTGCTTGCGGCCGGCCATCGCCTGGCCGAACGGGTACTGCTCAAAGATGACCTCTACAAAATCCGTGCGCAAGTGGCGCACTGGATCGCCGAGGACGTGGTGCAAGTGGTGCTGATTACCGGTGGGACCGGCTTCACTGGCCGCGACAGCACCCCGGAAGCTGTCAGTTGCCTGCTGGACAAGCAAGTGGACGGGTTTGGCGAGCTGTTCCGGCAGATTTCGGTCGCCGATATCGGCACTTCCACTGTGCAGTCCCGCGCCTTGGCCGGCCTGGCCAATGGCACCCTGGTGTGTTGCCTGCCGGGTTCCACCAATGCAGTGCGTACCGGTTGGGATGGGATCCTTGCTGAGCAATTGGATGCCCGTCACCGCCCGTGCAATTTCGTGCCGCACCTCAAGCTGGCCGAACCGTGTGAATCCCGTGGGTAAGCCGGGTAAAACCGGTGCGTTGATGCCGGTAGAAGAAGCACTCGAGCGCCTGTTGAGCATGGCTGAGGCCGCACCAATCCGTGAGCAGGAACACCTGCCATTGGCCGAGTGCGACGGCCGCGTGTTGGCCGAGGCGCTGGTGTCCACCCTCGACCTGCCGCCCTGGCCCAACAGTGCCATGGATGGCTACGCCTTGCGTACGGCCGACTGGACGGGTGAGCCGCTGGTGGTGAGCCAGCGCATTTTCGCCGGCCAGGCCCCCGAGCCTTTGACGGCGGGAACCTGTGCGCGGATCTTCACCGGTGCCCCGGTACCTGAAGGCGCCGACTGCGTCGAAATGCAGGAAAATGCCGAGGTGCAATCCGATCAGCGCGTGAGCTTTACCCAGGCGCTGCACGTAGGGCAAAACATTCGGCCCAAGGGTCAGGAAACCACGGTCGGCGAAGAAGTCCTGGCAGCCGGTACGCGGCTCGGCCCGATTGAGCTGGGCCTGGCGGCCTCGCTGGGGCGCGATCGCCTGGAGGTGGTGCGGCGCGTGCGTGTGGCAGTGCTGTCCACCGGCGACGAGTTGATCGAACCGGGCCTGCCCCTGGGGCCGGGGCAAATCTACAACAGCAACCGGCGGGTGTTGTGCAGTTGGTTGCAACGCCTGGGCTGCGAGGTAATCGACGCCGGTATCTTGCCCGATGACCTGGAATTGACCCGTAGCCGCCTGGGGGCACTGGGTTCGGTGGACCTGATCCTGTCCACCGGTGGTGTTTCGGTGGGGGAAGCCGACTTCCTCGGGATCGCACTACGTGAGGAGGGCGAGCTGGCCTTGTGGAAGCTGGCGATCAAGCCTGGCAAACCCCTGACATTCGGCCACTTCCGTGGGGTGCCGGTGATCGGCCTACCGGGGAATCCGGCGTCCACCCTGGTCACGTTCGCCCTGCTGGCACGGCCCTACCTGCTGCGCCGCCAAGGTGTCGAAGCGGTGCAGCCCCTGCGTTTCGAGGTCCCGGTGGGGTTCGTCTGGGCCAAGCCTGGCAACCGCCGCGAATACCTGCGCGGGCGCCTGGAGCACGGGCGGGCGGTGATTTACCAGAATCAAAGCTCCGGCGTATTGCGCAGTGCCGCCTGGGCCGAGGGCTTGGTGGAAGTCCTGGAGGGCACCACCCTGGCGATCGGCGACCGGGTGAACTTCATTGCGTTGAGTGAACTGTTGGGCTGAAGAATTAATTTACAGCCCAATGGCTTTTTTCTGACTGCCGAAGGTCAACATCCCTCAGGTACCCTCCAACGATAGGAGCTTCACTCCATGAGCAAACCCAAGGCACTGCTGATTCTGCACGGCAAGCAAGCCCTCAACGAAGACGTGCGGGCAGCAGTGCAAGGCAAGCGCGAGCAGGGGTGGGAGTTGGCGGTGCGCGTCACCTGGGAGGGCGGCGATGCCCAGCGCCTGGTGGGTGAGGCCCTGGAGGCCGGCTACACACGCCTGATTGCGGGCGGCGGCGATGGTACCTTGCGCGACGTGGCAGAGGCCATGGCCCGGTCGAACACCGATGCCAGCCTGGTGCTGATGCCCCTGGGTACCGCCAATGACTTCGCCCGTGCAGCCGGTGTACCGCTGGAGCCGCGTCTGGCCCTGGAGCTGTTGGATACTGCGCCGCGGGCCATCGATCTGGGGGAGGTTGGCGGGCAGGTTTTCCTCAATATGGCCACTGGTGGTTTTGGCAGCCAGGTCACGGCCAATACTTCCGAAGACCTGAAAAAGGTGTTGGGCGGCGCTGCCTATCTGTTCACCGGCCTGTCGCGGTTCAGCGAACTGCGGGCGGCCTATGGGGAGCTGGTGGGCCCGGACTTTCACTGGCGTGGCGAGTTGCTGGCCTTGGGCATTGGCAACGGTCGCCAGGCTGGGGGCGGGCATGAGCTGTGTCCGGGCGCCCTGGCCGATGATGGCCTGCTGGATATCAGCATCTTGCCCGCGCCCCAGGAAGTGGTCGGTACCCTGCGTAGCCTGATGACCGACGGCTGGGGCCTGGACAACATGTTTGTGCGGGCGCGCCTGCCGTGGGTGGAGATCAAGGTGGCCGAAGGGCTGGCGATCAACCTCGATGGCGAGCCGCTCAAGGGCGATGACTTGCGTTTTTGCGCGTTGCCCAAGGCTTTGCAGGTGCACTTGCCGGTGGATTCGCCGTTACTGGCTAATCGTCCAGGCTGATGATCTGCTCGCGCACCGCAAACAGCACCAGGCCGGCGACATCGAAAATCTGCAGGCGCTTCATGATTTGCGAGCGGTGAGCTTCCACGGTCTTGATGCTCAGGCCCAGGCCATGGGCGATCTCCCGGGTCGATTTGCCGCGCACGATCAGGCGCAGGATTTCCAGTTGGCGTGCCGTCAGGTTGTGGCGTTGCGCCGGCGGGGCCGGGTGGGACTGGCTGTGGATCAGGGCCTGGTTGATCACCGTGTGGGCGATGGCCGGGCTCAGGTAGCGTTCGTTGTTGCGCAGCGCCAGCAACGCATGTTCCAGCTCATTGGCGGTGGTGTCCTTGAGCAGGTAGCCGTGGGCACCTGCCTCCAGGGCACGCATGATCAATTGCGGATCGGTGTGCATCGACAGGATCAGCACTTTGCTCTTGGGGTAGGCGTGCTTGAGCTGTTGCAATGCATCCAGGCCGCTGGTGTGCTTCATCGACAGGTCCAGCAGGACGATGTCGGGCTGCAGGGCGGTAAATTGTGTCAGCACTTGCGCGCCATCGGTGGCTTCCCCAATCACGGCATAGCCGGGGATATCCAGGATCAGTGCGCGTACGCCGGCGCGGATCAATGCGTGGTCATCTACCAGGAGTAAATTGCAGGTCACTCTAGAACCTTAGGGGGACTGGCCCGTTCGAGGGTGCGGGGCGCCCAGGGGAACAGCGCTTCGATCCGCGTGCCGAGGCCCGGTTGGCTCCTGACGGACAACCTACCGCCCAATTGATCAATGCGTTCGGACATACCAGCCATGCCCCGTTGGCCTTCCAGGCCCGGGTCGGTGGCGGGCAGGAATCCCTGGCCGTCATCGCTGATATACAGGGATAGCCCCTGAGGCAAGCGTTGCAGGCGTACCAGCAGGTTGCGCGCCTGGGCATGACGCAACATGTTGGTCACGGCCTCCTGGGTGATACGAAAGGCCGCGACCGCCATCTCTTCCGGAATCCCGGTCAGGCGTTGCTGGCATTCCAGGCTCCAGTGCACCGGGGTGTTTTCCAGGGTCTTGAGCAGGTGCGCACGCAGGCTCGCTTCCAGGCCCAGGCTGGTCAGTTGCCGGGGGTTGAGAATGGCCGATACGTCGCGCACCTTGGCCAGGGTTTCGTTGAGGGTGTTGCACAGTACGTTGCATTGCTCCTGCAAGTCGGCCGGCAGGCGGCGCTGCAGCCAGTCGCTTTGCAGTTTGGCGGCGGTCAGCAATTGGCCGATATCGTCGTGCAGTTCGCGGCTGAGGCGATGACGCTCGTTTTCCTGGACCTGCAGCAGGCGGTCGGCCAATTCCTGGGGTTGGAACTTGATGGACTTGCGCGAGCGCCAACGCTGCAGGCCCGCAGCGGCGAGGGCGGCGAGGTTGAGCACGAGCAAAAAGATCGGCAGCGGCGCTTCGTGGGCATACACCCAAAGGCTGACCAGCGTCGCGCACAGGCACAGGCCAAGCGTGACCCAACGGGTATTGCCCGGGGAGACGAACCTGGTGATAAGTGACTTGGGGCTGGCGTACATAGCAGATGGAGCCGATGGAGGTTCGCTGCGGGTAGACCGGTCATGACCGCCGACCGGGCTCTGTTTGGAAAACGATTGGGTTTGGTGTTGGTTCGAGGTGCTTCTCGGGTGTTATTACATCATCACGGTCAGCCACTTCGAACGTGCTAATGGTACCACCAACAATTACCGTTGGTCGCCTGGTGCAGTGCTTAGTTCAGCGGGTCTAGTTGTACTGTTAATCAAGTTTTGCATCGTTATTACCAATACTGGCTTATTGATAGTTGGCTGGCTAAATACCTGCCGGGGTATTAGTTGGGCGCGCGTCCGTGGCTTGGATTAACCGAGCGCCAGGTTCAGGAGGCGTGGGGCATGGAGTGGCGATAATGAGCGCCAGCATCCTTCTGTGGGATCTGCTGGGCAACGGTTTCAATCAACGTGGTTTGCTCAGCGTCATCCAGGCTGAGTTTGCCGGTCTTGATATCGATCAGTTCCAGTTGCCAGGCCAGCAGCGTCAGGCAGTCGTGCAGGGCGGCGAGTGCCGCATCGTGGAGTTGCATCGGGCTTTGGGCGTTGCAGATCAGGTCCTGGATATGCCGGGAAAAGTTGCCAATGGCGGGCAGTGCCATGGCGTCGGCCTTTTCGGCCAGTTTGACCAGGCTGTTTTTCATGCAGTCGATGGCATCGTTATCGTTGCGGATCAAATGCAGGTGAGTCAGGCATTCCTCCGACTTGGCCAGCAGCATTTCTGCCTCCAGGAGGAACTCGGGAAGTGCGTCTTGCCACTCTTTACCGTCGTTCATCATGAAAGTCTCCACAACATACGGTCAGATAATGAGACGCCCCACCGGGGCAACGGCTTCAAACTAGCGCCGAAATATGACCGAAGTCTGTAGTTCGTTTCTGAATTTTGAGTAGTACTTTTATTTGAATGATCAGCGTCGCGACTGCTGGTGCTGCTTGCAGTGGAAACAACCAGAGGCGTTCGCATTACTTCGATTGCCCAGGTGTTAATGCCTGGAAGGCCCTTGGGCCGTGGGCTTGCGATAGCAAACAAAAGCCTGACTCCATTCATGCAATGAGAATGGCGTCACATTAATGGCTATTGGATATCGCGAATATCAGGTTGGACCTGATTGCGACTAGGGGAATCCCTTACATGGCTGAACCTTGTGACCGTTTGAGGGTCCCGGCGCGTTGCCAGACCACCGGACAGTAAGGTGAAACCAGTAAAGCATGATGTCAGTGTGACATCAATGCATTTGCGTGGCATTTTAGCGAGGGTCAAGGTCTGGCGCGAGCTGCCGATAACCTTCTCCAGTAAGCAGCGATTCTTTTCAGCACACCCAGGAGTCTTCAATGGCTGGCATTCTCGACACGGTAGATCAACGCACGCAATTGGTGGGTGAGAATCGCCTGGAGATCCTCATGTTTCGCCTGGCCGGGCGCCAGTTGTTCGCGATCAACGTGTTCAAGGTGCAAGAAGTCCTGCAGTTGCCCAAGCTGACCCTGATGCCCCAGCGCCACCCGTTTGTGTGTGGCGTGGTCAACCTGCGCGGCCAGACCCTGCCGGTGATCGACCTGTCCCAGGCCATCGGCATGCGTCCGCTGGTACCGGGGCCCAACAGCACCATTATCGTTACCGAGTACAACCGTTCGGTACAGGCCTTCCTCGTGGGGGGTGTCGACCGCATCGTCAACATGACCTGGGAGTCGATCCTGCCGCCGCCGGCCAGCGCCGGCCGCCAGCACTACCTCACGGCCATCAGCAAGGTGGATGAGCAGTTGGTCGAAATCATCGACGTGGAAAAAGTCCTCGCCGAGATCGTGCCCTACAACGCCAAGGTCTCCCGGGAAAAACTCGAGGACCCGGTCCTCGAGCGTGCCCGTGGCCGCGAAGTGTTGCTGGTAGATGACTCCAATGTAGCCTTGTCGCAATTGCGCGACACCCTGGGGCAACTGGGGGTGAAGATGCATATCGCCAGTGACGGCCTCAAGGCCTTGAACATGCTCAAGGCCTGGGCGGACACCGGCGTGGTGATGACCGACAAGCTGTTGATGATCTTCACCGATGCCGAAATGCCCGAGATGGACGGCTACCGCCTGACCACCGAGATCCGCAACGACCCACGCCTGCGTGACCTCTATGTGGTGCTGCACACTTCGTTGTCCGGCAGCTTCAACGATTCGATGGTGAAAAAGGTCGGTTGCGACAACTTCCTTTCCAAATTCCAGCCCGACAAATTGGTGGACGTGGTGCGCCAGCGCCTGATGCTGGACGAAGTCCCGGCCTGATCCCCAGCCCCGTAGGAGCCGGCAAGCTGGCTCCTACAATGCATAGGGATATTTTGATTCTGGCCGCGCGCTCGTATAGGGTGACGTTTTTGTTCACAGGAACCCAGGCTCATGCTTCGTCTCAGCGCGTTGTATCGGTACCCCTTGAAGTCGGGCAAGGCAGAGACCTTGACCCATATCGGCCTGGACAAACTCGGGCTGGACGGGGATCGACGCTGGATGTTGGTGGATGAAGCCAGCGGGCGTTTCCTGACCCAGCGGGCGGTGGCGCAGATGAGTCAGCTGTCGGCACTCTGGAATGCCACCGGTGGCCTGACCTTGAGCGGTGCCGGCCGACCCACCCTGGACGTGGCGTTGCCCGGCGCTGACGCTGAGTTGCGCGGTGTCACCATTTGGCGCGACACCTTGCGGGTTCCCGATGCCGGCGATGAAGCTGCGCGCTGGGTCAGCGACTTTATCGGCAAGCCGACCCGGCTGGTGCAAGTGCCCCTGGAGCGTGCGCGTACCACGGCGGCCGGCTATGGCAAGGATGATGATCAGGTTGCGTTCGCTGACGGTTTCCCTTTGTTGCTGATCGGCCAGGCGTCCCTCGACGACCTGTCGCAGCGCATCGGCCGGCCCATGGAAATGCTGCGCTTTCGCCCCAATTTGGTGATTGAAGGCAGCGAGGCGTTTGCCGAGGATGGCTGGAAGCGCCTGCGCATTGGTGATGTGGAGTTTCGGGTGGTCAAGTCCTGCTCCCGCTGCATCCTCACCACCATCGACCCGGCGACCGGTGAGCGCAGCGCCGACCGCCAGCCGCTGGCGACCTTGGAAACCTACCGTAAAGAACCCGATGGCGTAATGTTCGGCCAGAACCTGGTCAATGACGGGGTTGGGCGCCTGGAAGTCGGCATGCCAGTGACAATCCTGGAGTAAACCAGGCGCCACAAAAAATGCCCGTCTCACAGAGACGGGCATTTTTTTGCGCGGGGTAAAGGCTTAGCCGCGGTATTCGCACAGGTAGGCAGTGTCCACGGCCACCTTGAGTTGGAACTTGCTGTCGGCAGGCACATGGAACTGGCTGCCCGCAGCGAAGGTTTCCCAGCTGTCGCTGCCTGGCAGCTTGACGGTCAGTGCGCCCGAGACCACGTGCATGATTTCACGCTGGGCCGTGCCGAACTCGTATTCACCCGGGGCCATGACGCCGATGGTCGCTGGACCTTCAGTGGTACCGAAGGCGATCGACTTGACGGTGCCGTCGAAGTACTCATTGACTTTGAACATGGGTGAATCCTCGGAAAAAGGGCTAGGAAAGGTCGGCCAGTATGCCTTCTACACGGGCAAAATCAACGGCAGCAAACGCGCCGTATTACGCGCATCCTCCAGGGCCCGATGTTGCTGGCCGTTGAACTGCATGCCCGCCAGTTGCAACGCGCCATTGAGCCCCAGGGGCTTGTCCAGGCGCCGGGCCTTGGCGAAGCGCTGCTTGAGGTTCACATGGGGCGTCTGGCCCAGCACGCTGGCCAAGCCATGGCGCTGCCACTCCAGTTCCAGTTGCTGGCGGTCGTAGTCGCCCCAACTGGCCCAGCCTTCCAGGCGCGGATGGTGCTGGCCGAGCCAGCGTTCGAACAGCGGCCAGACCTCGGTCAAAGGCGCCGCGCTGTCGATACTGGCCTGGCTGATGTGTGTCAACTGGCGGCAGAACGGCGTCAGCAACGGCCGGCGCAAAGGCCGCACGAAGCGCTGGAAGTGGTCCAGTTCGCGGCCCTGGCGGTTGACCAGGGTCACGCCGATTTCGATGATTTCCATCTCCGACACGGGCCAGCCGCCCTCATCCGTTGTGGCTTCAAGATCAATAATCAGCCAATGAGGCATCGCAGGTTCCCGTACTCATCCCTTTCTGATGGGGATAGAGCGTAGCCAAGCCTGGTAGTTCCGCCCAGGGCTATTCGATCTGCAGCAATACCTGGCGATTGCGTACTTGATCGCCTGCGCTGACTTGAATGGCCTTGACCACCCCGTCGATACCCGCCTTGAGCGGGTGCTCCATTTTCATCGCTTCGAGCACCAGCAGCAGTTGGCCCTTGCGCACCTCATCGCCTTCGCTCACCTGCACCAGGGTAATCGCGCCGTCCATTGGCGCCTTGACCGTGCCACTGCTGGCCGGCGCCTCACGACTGGCTACGGTTTGCGTCTGGTTGTTCACGCACAGGCTGCTACCGGCGTCTAACAGCCAGAGCTGGGTGCCTTGCAGGTGATAGGCAAGCCGGCGCCGAACACCGTTGATGACCAGGCTGGCCCAGCGCCCGTCACTGCCTTGCAGGTGTATCGCGATGTCGCCGATTTTCAGGTGATCGTCCGCCGCCACCCGCGCGCTGACCTCATGACACTGCTCCCCAACGCTCAGGCGATAGGTCCAGGGCACGCTGGCATTGTTGCGCCAGCTCGCCAGAGCCGGGCGATGCAGTGCCGCGCTGTGTCGATAGAACAGGGCGGCGGCCACTGCCAGTTGTTCATCGCTGATGGGAGGGCGGGCAATATCACTGAAGTGTTCGGCGATAAACCCGGTACTGAAATCCGCCGCGACAAACTGCGGGTGCCCGAGCAAGTCCACCAATAACCGCTGGTTACTGGGAACTCCCAGCAGCACACAGTCCTGCACCGCGCGCAGGAGCTTGCGCCGCGCCTCTTCGCGGGTAGCGCCATGGGCGATGATTTTGCCCAGCATTGGGTCGTAGAACGGGCTGATCCGCTGCGGGGCTTGCAAGCCATGGTCGACCCGCACCCCAGCGGCCGGCTCCCAGCGCAGCACCTCGCCGGTCTGGGGCAAGAAGCCCTGGGCCGGGTCTTCGGCGTACAGGCGCACCTCCATGGCATGCCCGGTCAGTGTCACTTGCTCCTGGCGCAACGGCAGGGGCTGGCCGGCGGCGATTTGCAGTTGCCAATCCACCAGGTCCAGGCCGGTGATCAGTTCGGTGACCGGGTGTTCCACCTGCAGGCGGGTGTTCATTTCCAGGAAGTAGAAACGCCCGCTCTGGTCCAGCAGGAACTCCACGGTGCCGGCGCCGACATACGCCACCGCGCGCCCGGCCTTGAGCGCCGCTTCGCCCATGGCCTGGCGCAACTCGGCGGTCATGACCGGGCAGGGCGCTTCTTCGATGACCTTCTGATGGCGGCGCTGCACCGAGCAATCACGTTCGCCCAGGTAGATCAGGTTGCCGTGGGCATCGCCGAACAGTTGGATCTCCACATGGCGCGGCGCGATAAGTGCCTGCTCCAGGATCAGTTCGTCACTGCCAAAGGCGTTCAGCGCCTCGGAGCGTGCGGTATGCAAGTGTTCGAGCAACTGCCCGGGCGCGTGCACCAGGCGCATGCCGCGTCCGCCACCGCCGGCACTGGCCTTGATCATCAGCGGGTAGCCGATGCGCTCGGCTTCGCGTTGCAGGGTAGCGTCGTCTTGTGCGCTGCCCTGATAGCCGGCAATGCACGGCACACCGGCGGCGAGCATGGCGATTTTCGACAGGCGCTTGCTGCCCATCAATTCGATGGCGTCGGCGCTGGGGCCGATAAACACCAGGCCGGCGGCGATGCAGGCCTTGGCGAACTCAGGGTTTTCCGAGAGAAAGCCATAACCGGGGTGGACCGCATCGGCACCGGTGAGGCGCGCGGCGTCGAGGATGGCCGGGATGTTCAGGTACGACTGCTGCACCGGGGCAGGGCCGATGTTCACCGCTTCGTCGGCCATTTGCACGTGCAAGGCGTTGGCGTCGGCTTCGCTATAGACGGCCACGGTGCGGTAGCCCAGGGCTTGGGCGGTGCGCTGGATACGGCAGGCGATTTCGCCACGGTTGGCGATCAGTATTTTATTGAAGCTGGGCATTGTGGGTCCCTGTCTGATTGGTTGCGCAGGTGTGGGCTTGTGTGGGAGCCGGCTTGCCTGCGATGGCGGTGTATCAGTCAATATATTTATCGACTGATACACCGCCAGCGCAGCATAGGTATCTACACAACTTTCAGAAACTGACGAACTCTCCCGTGGCGAGCGGGCTTGCCCCGCGCTGGGCTGCGAAGCAGCCCCAAAACCAGCCGCTGCGGTGTATCTGGTACAACGCATTCGGCTTATTGGGGCTACTTCGCAGCCCAGCGCGGGGCAAGCCCGCTCGCCACAACTGCGCTATCTGCCTGGATTTAGGCGTTGCGGCAAAGTTGTGTAGATACCTATGGCCATCGCAGGCAAGCCAGCTCCTACAGGGAGTGGGGCGTTTTCAAGATCAAATTACCCACCTGGCCTTGCGCTTCTCGACAAACGCTCGCGTTCCTTCAATCCCTTCTTCCCCGGTCACTGCTTCGGCAAACCAACCGGCAGCCTGATCCAGCAGCAGTTCCAATGGCTGATCCAGGCTCTGGAGCAACAACGCCTTGGTCCGGGCATTGGCGCGCGGGGCACAGCGAAGCACCTGGCCCAACACCTCATTCAGGCGCTGCGCCAATCCCTGGGGATCATGCTCGACAAAATGCACCACCCCCAGGCGCTGCGCCTCGATCCCGTCAAACCGCGCCGCGGTCAACGCCAGGCGCCGGGCTTGGGTCAGGCCGATACGCCGCACTACAAACGGCGCGATCTGCGCCGGCAGCACGCCCAGGCTGGTTTCCGGCAAGCCGAACTGTGCCTGGTGATCGGCAATCGCGATGTCGCTGACACACGCCAGGCCAAACCCACCGCCCAACACCGCGCCCTGCAGCACCACGATCACCACCTGCGGCAGGGCTTCGACTTCCTGCAGCAGCGCACCAAACACCCGGTTCAAATCACGCAAGCCCTCGCGGCTGCCCGCGCGGCTCATGTCCTTCACATCGCCGCCCGCACAGAAGTGCCCGCCAGCGCCACTGATCACCAATGCCCGCACGTGTTCGTCACGCGCCACATCTGCCAGCACCGTGCGCAGTTCGCTGACCATCTGCAAGCTCATGGCATTGCGGTTCTGTGGGCGATTGAGGGTGATGTGCAGCACGCCGTTGTGCGGTTCCAGCAGCAGGGTTTCGCAGGCGCTCACGACCTTTTCCCCGGCAGCGTGCCCATCAATTTGCAGATGATCCCCAGCATGATCTCGTCGGCGCCGCCGCCAATCGACACCAGGCGCACATCGCGATAGGCGCGGGCCACCGGGTTGTCCCACATAAAGCCCATGCCACCCCAGTATTGCAGGCAACTGTCGCTGACTTCGCGGCCCAGGCGCCCGGCCTTGAGCTTGGCCATCGAGGCCAGTCGCGTCACGTCCTGGCCCTTGATGTATTGCTCGGTGGCCTGGTAGACCAGCGCGCGCAGGCATTCGATCTCCGTGGCCAGTTCGGCCAGGCGGAAGTGGATCACCTGGTTGTCGATCAAGGCCTTGCCGAAGGTCTGGCGCTCCTTGCAGTAGGCGATGGTGCTGTCGATGCACGATTCCAGGCCCTTGATCATATTGGCCGCGCCAAACAGCCGTTCTTCCTGGAATTGCAGCATCTGCATCATGAACCCCGCGCCTTCATGGCCAATGCGGTTGCGCTGGGGCACGCGCACATCATCGAAAAACACCTGGGCGGTTTCCGAGCTATGCATGCCGAGTTTTTCCAGGGGCGGGCTGACGCTGATGCCGGGAGTGTTCATCGGCACCATGATCAGTGATTTGTTGATATGGGGCTTGCCGTCCGAGGTGTTGGCCAGCAGGCAGATAAAGTCGGCACTGGGGGAGTTGGTGATCCACATTTTGCTGCCGTTGATCACGTAGTCGTCGCCATCCTTGCGTGCGTGGGTTTTCAAGCCGGCCACGTCGGAGCCGGCGCCGGTTTCCGAGACGCCGATGCAGCCTACTTGTTCGCCGCTGATAGCCGGGCGCAGGAACTCCTCGCGCAGCTCATCGGAGCCAAAACGCGCCAGGGCCGGGGTGCACATATCGGTCTGCACGCCGATGGACATCGGGATGCCGCCGCAGCGGATGGTGCCGAACTCTTCGGCGGCGACTATCGAGTAGCTGTAGTCCAGGCCCATGCCGCCGAACTTCTCCGGCTTGGAAATGCCCAGCAGGCCCAGGTCGCCGGCCTTGCGGAAAATTTCGTGGATGGGGAAGCGCCCGGCTTTTTCCCATGCGTCGACATGGGGATTGATCTCGCGGTCGACAAAAGCCCGTACGGTACGACGCAGCTCTTCGTGTTCCTGGGTGAAGATCATTTTTATTGTTCTCCTGATCGTTAAAAGCGCGCGGCGCCGAAGCTGTTGGGTTGCAATTGGCGCACCTGAGCTTCTTGGCAGATATCCAGCAGGTAACCCAGCAAAGTGCGGGTGTGCCGTGGGTCAATCAGCCCGTCATCCCACAGGTTGGCGCTGCCATACAGGGCCGTGGACTGGCTATCGAGTTTCTGTGCGGTGACCTGTTCGAGCATGTCGAGCACCTTGGGGTCGGGCACCAGGCCGTCTTTCAATTGCTTGGCCTCGGTGACAATGCGCAGCACTTTACCGGCCTGGGCGCCGCCCATCACGGCGGTGCGGCTGTTGGGCCAGGCGAAGATAAAGCGCGGGTCCAGGCCCCGGCCGCACATCGCATAGTTACCGGCACCATAGGAACCGCCGACCACCACAGTCAGCTTGGGCACGCGGGCATTGGCCACCGCCTGGATCATCTTCGCGCCGTGCTTGATCACCCCTTGTTGTTCGGATTCGGTACCGACCATAAAACCGGTGGTGTTGTGAAAGAACAGCAGCGGCGTCTGGCTCTGGTCGCACAACTGGATAAATTGCGCGGCCTTGCTCGCGCCCTTGGGGGTGATCGGGCCGTTGTTGCCGATAAACCCGCAGGCGCGGCCCTGGATCTGCAAGTGGCCGCAGACGGTGTGGGGATCGTACTCGCCCTTGAATTCGAGGAAGTTGGAGCCGTCGGCGATGCGCGCGATGATTTCCCGTGCGTCGTAGGGTTTTTTCGGGTCGTCGGGGATCAACCCCAGCAGCTCTTCAATCGGGTACAGCGGCTCGGCGTAGGCTCGCGCCGGTGCAGGCGGCAACCGGTCATCCCACGGCAATAGGCTGACAATCTCGCGCACGATGCGCACGCCATCGGCGTCATTTTCGGCAAGGTATTCGGCGGTGCCGGCAGTTTGCGCATGCATCTGGGCGCCGCCCAGTTCTTCATCTGTCGCCACTTCGCCGGTGGCGGCCTTGAGCAGCGGTGGGCCGGCCAGAAACAGCTTGGCCTTGCCGCGCACCACCACCACGTAATCCGAAAGTCCCGGTTGATAGGCACCGCCAGCGGTGGCCGAGCCGTGGACTACGGTGATCTGTGGCAGGCCCATGGCCGACATCCGCGCCTGGTTGGCAAAGCTGCGTGCGCCTTCGACGAAAATCTCTGCTGCGTAATTCAGGTTGGCGCCGCCGCTTTCGGCCAGGGTCACCACCGGCAGTTTGTTCTCCATGGCGATCTGTTGCAGGCGCAGGGATTTTTTCAGGCCGGACGGCGAGATCGTCCCGCCCTTGATCGCACTGTTATTGGCCACCACCAGCATGCGCACGCCGCTGACGTAACCGATACCGGCAATCAAGCCGCCACCGGCCGCGCTGCCGTCCTTGTCATCGTGCAATTTGTAGCCGGCCAGGCTCGCCAGTTCGAGGAAGGGCGCACCGGGGTCGAGCAACAGGTTCAGGCGTTCGCGGGGCAGCAGTTGGCCGCGCTTGTCGAACTTGCCCTTGGCCTCGGCGGCCTTGTCCAACAGGTTCTGTTCCAGTTGGCGCAGGTGGTTGATGGCCGTGAGCATGGCCTCGCGATTCTGCGCGAACTGCGGGCTGTGGGCGTCGAGTTGGGAGTCGATGACCGGCATGGTTTATTGGCCCTCCTTGAGTACATCCGGCAGGTAGGCGCGGTGAAAACCATTGAAGGACGGGCTCGGCGCCTGTGCCTTGTGCAGCGGCCAGGCGCGGCTGCCCAGGCTGGCGGCGCCGTCGATGCGCAGGGTGCTGCCGCTGACGAACGCGGCGGCGGGGCTGAGCAGGAACACAATCGCCGCACTGACTTCCGATTCAGTGCCGATGCGCTTGAGCGGCACATGCTCGCGCAGGGTCGGGATCACCGCCTTGAACGCACCTTCGTAGGTGTCCATGCCACTGGAGGCGATCCAGCCTGGCGCCACGGCATTGACCCGCACCCCGGCGTAGCCCCACTCGAACGCGGCGGTCTTGGTGAAGTTGTCCATCCCCGAGCGCGCTGCGCCGGAGTGGCCCATGCCGGGCATGCCGCCCCACATATCGGCGAGCATGTTGACGATAGCGCCGCCGTGCTTGTTCATGGATTGGTTGAACACTTCCCGCGCCACCAGGAAACCGCCCACCAGGTTGGTGCGCAGTACGGTTTCAAAACCTTTTTGATTGATCGACGCCAGGGGCGAGGGGTATTGGCCGCCAGCGTTGTTCACCAGGCCGTGGATCGGGCCGTGCGCCTGAATAATCTGGCTGACCAGCGCCTTGACCGCTTCTTCATCGCGAATATCGCAGGCCTGCCAGCTGGCGCGGCCGCCGTCATCGCTGATTTCCTGGGCGACACCTTGCAGTTTTTCCGGCTTGCGCCCCACCAGCACCACATGGGCGCCGAGGGCTGCCAGTTCATGGGCGGTGCAGCGGCCGATGCCACTGCCGCCGCCGGTGACGATTATGGTCTGCCCCTGGAACAGGTCGGCTTTGAAGATCGAGTCGAAGGCCACGGCGAGAGTCCCTTAGTTGAGTTGATCAGCGAGGTGGCGGGGCACGGCAATCGGTATTTCCAGCAACTGCTGGGCGAAGGCCTTGCCCTGGGGGTCGATGCGCAGGCTGGCGATACCGCCGCCGCCCAGGGCATTCTCCAGGAGGAAGTTAAGGCTGTGGCTGCCGGGCAGATACCAGCGCTCAACGCGCCCGTGCAGTGGGTCGAGGACGTGGCTCATCCAGTCGACGATCACCTCGGGCGTCAACGCTTCGGCGATCCACGGCAAGTAGTCGGGCCGGCGCGCGATCACGCCGATATTGCTGTGATTGCCCTTGTCACCGGAGCGCGCCACGGCCAGTTTGACCAGCGGCACGCTGGCATCGGCGCGGCCTTCGGGCCGGGGTGGGTCGAGGGGGGCGTGGGGTGTGCCTAAGGCGGCCGTTGCAGGCAGTTCGCAGGGGTAGGACTGCCCTTGGAAGTCGACGCTCAGGCTGCAGGCGCGCTTATCGATCAGGAATGAAAACAGGCGGATCAGCGGATATACGGTGGGCCGGCCACCGACAATGCCAGTCAGCCCCGGCGCCATGCCGGTGGCGGCCTGGGCGATCTCCCGGGCGAACAGCACCAGTGCCTGTTTGCTCGGGTGACGCACCGCCAGTTTGAGCACCACTTCGCGGCAGTCCTGGCGTCGGGCGTGGGCGCCGTAGGTGGCTTCGCTGCCGAGCAATTCAATATTGACCTCGGTGTAGGGCGCCCAGCCGCGCTGGCTGAACAGCTCGGCAGTCTTGTTGATGATCGCCTGGCTGACCCGTTCGGCCTTGGCCCGCGCATCGATGCCGGCCAGCAGGCAACTGGCGGTGCAGCGAAAACCGTCGGGGTAGGTGGCACTGACTTTGTACTGGTCGGTCGGTGCCTGCCCTTTGGCGCCGTGCAGGCGCACGCGGTTTTCGCCTTGCTGCTGCAGCGTGACCTGGCTGAAGTCGCAAATCACATCCGGCAGCAGATAGGCCCGTGGGTCGCCGATTTCGTACAGCAGTTGTTCGGCGACGCTCAGTTCGCTGATCAGGCCGCCTGTGCCCGGTGCTTTGCTCACGGTGAACTGGCCGTCGGCGCTGACTTCGACAATCGGGAAGCCGATGTGCTCGTAGTCCGGTACCTCGCGCCAATCGGTGAAATTGCCACCGGTGCACTGCGCGCCACATTCGATGATATGCCCGGCCAGTGCGGCCTGGGCCAGGCGGTCGTAGTCCTGCCACGACCAGTTGAACTCATGCACCAGGGCCGCGCTGACCACTGCGCTGTCCACCACGCGCCCGGTGATGACGATATCGGCGCCCAGTTGCAGGGCCTGGACGATGCCCGGCGCGCCGAGGTAGGCATTGGTGGACACGCACATCGCCGGCAAAGGCGCGCCGCTGAACATATCGCTGATGCCCTGCAGTTGCTTGAACTGCGGTTGCAGGTCATCGCCCAGCACCACGGCGATTTTCAATGGCACCCGGGCCTGGTCGCAGGCAGCCTGCAATGCCGCGGCGCAGGCCTGGGGGTGGATGCCGCCGGCGTTGCTGATCACGCGGATGCCCTGGCGCTGGATATCGCCGAGCAACGGTGCCAGCACTTCGACAAAGTCCGTGGCGTAGCCGGCCTGGGGATCTTTCATTCGCGCGCCGGCGAGGATCGACATGGTGACTTCCGCCAGGTAGTCGAACACCAGGTAATCCAGCGCGCCGCCTTGCACCAACTGCGCGGCGGCGGTGCAGGTGTCGCCCCAGAATGCACTGGCGCAGCCGATACGAACGGTCTTGTCCATGGGAAGTCCTTCTCTGGAAAATCGCTGGGTCGAGACTACCAAGCAAGCGCTTGGTTTGTAAACTCTGGTCATAACTTTTGCCCAAGCGCTTGCTTGGGTGGCTGCCACGGCCTAAATTGCCGGCCATGACGCAATCAAAGTAGTTGAGGAGAGCAGCATGGATGAGCAAAAAGCCCTGGAGGTGATGCGCACCATGGTGGACGGCGGGCAACTGACCGACCCCGATAGCGCCCGGGGCAAGCTGCTGCAGACCGCGGCTCACTTGTTTCGCAACAAGGGCTTTGAACGCACCACCGTGCGTGACCTGGCCAGTGCCGTGGGGATTCAGTCCGGCAGCATCTTTCACCACTTCAAGAGCAAGGACGAAATCCTGCGGGCGGTGATGGAAGAAACCATCCACTACAACACCGCGATGATGCGTGCCTCCCTGGCCGAGGCGAGCAATGTGCGCGAACGGGTGCTGGCCCTGATTCGCTGCGAGTTGCAGTCGATCATGGGCGGCAGCGGCGAAGCCATGGCGGTGCTGGTGTATGAATGGCGCTCGCTGTCGGCAGAAGGCCAGGCCCAGGTGCTGGCGCTGCGGGATGTGTATGAGGAGATCTGGCTGCAGGTGCTGGGCGAAGCCAAGCAGGCCGGTTATATCAAGGGCGATGTGTTTATCACCCGGCGTTTCCTGACCGGGGCGTTGTCCTGGACCACGACGTGGTTCCGCGCCCAGGGCAGCATGACCCTCGAGCAATTGGCCGATGAAGCGTTGCTGCTGGTACTCAAGGCCGATTAGACGTGGCGCACAGGCCATTTATTGTCGGGTAGAAAGTTGTCTCCCCAGACAAAAACGCCTAGCTTAGCGAGATCCAGATTTTGAACGGTGCACGCCTGATGTTTTCGCCATTGCAGCTGGCTGCAGGACTTACAGTATTGGCAATGGGCACCTTGTGGCAGGCGCAGGTTTCGGCGGCCCAATTGGTCCGGATCGGTGCCGCGCATTTTCCACCGTACACCGTGCGCCCGGAGCAGGGTGCCGACACCGGTTTGCTACCGCAACTGCTGGAGGCGCTGAACCGTACGCAGACCGAGTACCAGTTCGTGCTGGTACCAACCTCCATCCCCCGACGTTTTCGCGATTTCGAGCAGGGCCGGATCGACATGGCCATTTTCGAGAACCCGCAATGGGGCTGGCAGGATATTCCCCATACCAGCGTCGACATGGGCCTGGAGGACGCCGAGATTTTCGTCGCCCAGCGCCAGCCCGGTCGCGACCAGGCATATTTCGCCGACCTCAAGGGCAAGCGCCTGGCGGTGTTCAGCGGTTATCACTACGCCTTTGCCAACTTCAACCCCGACCCCAAGTACATGGCTGCGCAGTTCAACGCCACGTTGACCTATTCCCATGACAGTAACTTGCTGATGGTGACGCGTGGCCGGGCGGATATCGCCCTGGTGACGCGTTCCTACCTCAGTGACTTCATGGTGCGCAATGCGGACACGGCCGGGCAGTTCCTGGTGTCGGAGCGCATCGATCAGGTCTACCACCACTACGCGTTGCTGCGGCCCAAGGCTGCGATCAGTGGCCCAGCGTTTGCCGCATTGCTCAAGGGCCTGCGCGACAGCGGCGAGCTGTTGAAGATCTTCGAGCCGTACCGCATTGAGGTGCTGGCGGTGCCCGACGCGCGGTGATCCGGGAACTGCCGGCTTAAATTTTTGTGGCTGGTTCACGTCACTTCGACTAACTGTCGACGATTATCGTGAGCGCCCTCTATGCCCAATCCCCAAGACTTGTCAGTCCTGCCACTTCCGGCAGGGCCAGCCCTTAACGCAGACGAAAGCGATGGCCGCCTGACCCTGACCGTCGCCGGCCAACCCCTGGTGCGCCTGCGCCTGGAGCGTGGCGAAACATTGCATCTGCACTTGCAAAGCCCCGGTGAGGTGCCGTCAGTGCAGGCGTTGTGGGCTGCAGGTTACTGGCTGTTTGCCCGCGAGCCCGAACGCCAGCACCTGGCCTGGCACCTTGAACACGCCCCGGACGAGGCCCTGCGCAGCGGTCTGCTGCTGGCCACGGAGGTGGCGGGGCAATTTCGTTGCGAACGCACCCTGTTCTGGCAATTGCCGCAGCCGTGGCTGGGCCAGGCGTCGAGCGGTGTTTACCCGCAGCAGATGGTCATCAGCACGGGCAAGCGCCATCCCCTGCGTGCGCCCAAGCCGTGCGGCGAAGTCTATCGACGTTTCGATGCGCGCCTGGGCGCCTGGATCTCACTGCGCACGCTGGAGATCGATGTGGACCTGGCGCGCTTCAATCGCTGGCAGAACAGCGCGCGGGTCGCCAACTTCTGGCAGGAAAGCGGCAGCCTGGAGCAGCATCGTGACTATCTGCACAAGCTTGCAGCCGACCCGCATACCTTGACGTTGATCGGCTGTATCGACGATGAGCCCTTTGCCTATTTCGAGGCGTATTGGGCCAAGGAGGATCGTATCGCGCCGTTCTATGAGGTGGACGATTACGATCGCGGTATCCATATGCTGGTGGGGGAGGAGCATCACCGTGGGCCGCACAAGGTCGCCAGTTGGCTGTCGGCGTTGGTGCACTACTTGTTCCTCGACGACCCGCGCACCCAGCGGGTGGTGGCGGAGCCGCGGGCTGACAACGCGAGGATGATCGGCCATATGCACAACCAGTGTTTCCACTGCGAGAAGGAATTCGATTTCCCCCACAAGCGTGCGGCGCTGATGATCCTGGGGCGGGAGCGGTTTTTTGAGCGGTGTGGGTTGGTCTGAGGGCTACAGGGCAACGAATATCAAATGTTGTGGGAACGGGCTTGCTCGCTCCCACACAAGCTCACCCGTGATTGCAATTGCGTGGTGCTCAGACACGTCGGGCAAAGGTATCGCTATGGGTCCCCGAAACCTTGCGGCAGTGCACCAGCGCGTCGCGGATCATAAAGTTGACCAGGGTCGGCGACACGCCCAGTTCCTTGGCAATGTCCTTTTGCGGCACGCCATGCAGGCGGTACATCTCGAAGGCGTAGCGCGTGCGCTGGGGCAGTTCGGTCAGGGCGTCGGCGATGTTTTCCAGGGTGGAAAAATTGATGTGCGAGGTTTCCGGTGAAGCGCCATGAATAACCACATTCAAGCCTTCCTCTTCCGTCCCGGAGTACTTCAGTTCCAGGGCCTGTTTACGGTAGTGGTCGATAGCCAGGTTGCGCACGATCTGGAACAGGTAGCTCAGTTGCGCCTTGAACGATGAGGTGATCTGCGGTGCCGATTGCAGTCTGAAGTAGGCGTCCTGCACCACGTCTTCGGCGCGGGAACGGCAGCCGGTAATGCGCGCCGCGATCTTGACCAGGATCAGTCGATTATCGACAAACGCCTGGAGTAACGGTGAATCGCACCTGCTTGTGGATACTTGTTCCGTCATGGAAATCACCTTGCTGCAATAAGGTTAGTGGAGGGCATCCCTGCTGAGGCCTCCTACACATCGGGCAACAAATTATTCTTAATGATAATGATTGTCAAATGAGAAGTGGAACTAATCTTATACCGAAATGCAAACTGTGAGGTGCATCTCTTTGTGCGCGGGCCCTGGCCTGGCGACTAATTATTTTGCCGTGCCATCCGTTCTCATTGGTGACAGGCCAGCCAACACGCCGGCCGTGGATTTGCACCCGGAGGAGGACGACATGCGTTTGTATCGCGAGAACCCAGCGTTCCAGGCAGGGGTGGTCTGAGATGAGCACGTCGACCCGCTTGCGCCTGTTTTGCCTGCCCTATTCGGGCGCCAGCGCCATGTTCTACAGCCGCTGGCGTCGGGCGTTACCCGAGTGGTTGCAGGTGCGCCCACTGGAGCTACCGGGGCGAGGCATGCGCATGGACGAACCCTTGCAGCGCGATATCAAGGTGCTCGCCGCGCAATTGGCTGGCGAGATCAGTGCCGAACTCGACGGCCCCTACGCCTTGTTTGGCCACAGCCTCGGTGGCTTGCTGGCGTTCGAGCTGGCCCATGCCCTGCGTGAGCGCGGGCTGCCTGCGCCCCTGGCGCTGTTTGCCTCGGCCACCGCCGGCCCGGCGCGGCGCGACGTCAGCGAGTACGCCGTGGAAAAAGACGACACCCAGTTGATCGACCGCCTGCGCACGCTCAAGGGCACTCCCGAAGACGCTCTGGCCAACCGTGAATTGATGCAGTTGGCGCTGCCGATCCTGCGCGCCGACTTCCTCTTGTGCGGCAGCTTCCACTACGGCGAGCGCGAGCCGCTGTCGATGCCGATCCATGTGTTCGGCGGCAAACAGGACGACGTGCGCGCCGACGAGTTGCTCGACTGGCAGGAAGACACTGCCAGCGGTTTCTCCCTGGACATGTTCGAGGGGCATCACTTCTACCTGGTGCAGCAGCAAAGCTCGCTGTTGCGCTGCGTGCGGCGCTATGCCGACGAACATTTGACCCGCTGGCGCCATGGTGCTGCCCGGCGGGCGGCCCTGGCGACCGGCTGAACCCGCCGCCGCGCGCCCACGCCCTCTATCCCCGATTTCCCCGTAAGCCGATTTCAGGCAGGAACCCCCCATGATGGACGCCTTCGAACTTCCCCGCACCCTGGTCCAGTCCCTCCAACGCCGTGCCACGCAGACCCCGGACCAGGTGGCCCTGCGCTTCCTGGCCGAGTCTGCCGACGACACCGTGGTGCTCAGCTACCGTGATCTGGACCTGCGCGCCCGCACCATCGCCGCGGCCTTGCAGGCCTCGGCCGGGCTGGGCGAACGTGCGGTGCTGCTGTTCCCCAGCGGCCCGGATTACGTCGCGGCGTTTTTTGGCTGCCTGTATGCCGGGGTCATTGCGGTGCCGGCGTATCCGCCAGAGTCGACCCGTCGCCATCATCAGGAGCGGTTGCTGTCGATCATCGCCGATGCCGAGCCAAGGCTGTTGCTGACCAGCAGTGGTTTGCGCGACTCCCTGGGGCAAATCCAGGAAGCGCCGCCCTTGCTCTGCGTGGATGAGTTGCACAGCGAAAGTGCTGCCGGCTGGGTCGCACCAGACCTGCAGGACGACGACATTGCCTTCCTGCAATACACCTCCGGCTCCACGGCCTTGCCCAAGGGTGTGCAAGTCACCCACGGCAACCTGGTGGCCAACGAACTGCTGATCCGCCGTGGCTTTGGCATCGACCTCAACCCCGATGACGTGATCGTCAGCTGGTTGCCGCTGTACCACGACATGGGCCTGATTGGCGGCCTGTTGCAACCGATCTTCAGTGGTGTGCCGTGCGTGTTGATGTCGCCGGCGTACTTCCTCGGCCGGCCCTTGCGCTGGCTGGAAGCGATCAGCCAATACCGCGGCACCATCAGCGGCGGCCCCGACTTCGCCTACCGCCTGTGCAGCGAGCGGGTCAGCGAGTCGGCCCTGGAGCGCCTCGACCTGAGCCATTGGCGCGTGGCTTATTCCGGCTCCGAGCCAATCCGCCTGGACACCCTGGAACGTTTCGCCGAGAAATTCGCCCGCTGCGGCTTCACCCCGAACAACTTCTTTGCCTCCTACGGCCTGGCCGAAGCGACCTTGTTTGTCGCTGGCGGCACCCGTGGCCAGGGCATCCCGGCCTTGCGCCTGGACGAACAGGCGCTGGCCGCCAATCGCGCGGAGCCGGGGCAGGGCAGCGCGATCATGAGCTGCGGCACCAGCCAGCCCGAGCATGGGGTGCTGATCGTCGAGCCCCATACCCTGGCGGAACTGGCCGACAACTGCGTCGGCGAAATCTGGGCCACCGGCCCGAGCATTGCCCACGGCTACTGGCGCAACCCCGAAGCCACCGCCAAGACCTTCGTGCAGCATGCCGGTCGCACATGGCTGCGCACTGGAGACCTGGGCTTTATGCGTGACGGCGAGGTATTTATCACCGGGCGCCTGAAAGACCTGCTGATCGTGCGTGGCCACAACCTGTACCCGCAAGACATCGAGCAAACCGTCGAGCGCGAAGTGGAAGTGGTGCGCAAGGGCCGTGTCGCGGCGTTTGCGGTGAATGACCAAGGCCTGGAAGGGATTGGCATTGCTGCAGAAATCAGCCGCAGCGTGCAGAAGATCCTGCCGCCCGAAGCCCTGATCAAAGCCATCCGCCAGGCGGTGGCCGAGGCCTATCAAGAGGCGCCGTGCGTGGTGGTGCTGCTCAATCCCGGCGAGCTGCCGAAAACCTCCAGTGGCAAGGTCCAGCGTTCGGCCTGCCGCACTCGCCTGGCCGATGGCAGCCTCGACAGCTACGCGCAGTTCCCCGATCAGGCCGTGCAGGCCGGTGAGGGCGCCTTGGCGTCGGCGCTGCAACAGCAGATCGCCGCGATCTGGTGTGAGCAGTTGCAAGTGCCACAGGTGGCTGCCGATGATCACTTCTTCTTGCTCGGCGGCAACTCCATCAGCGCCACCCAGGTGGTCGCCCGCCTGCGCGAGAGCCTGGGCCTGGAGCTTAACTTGCGCCTGTTGTTCGAAGCGCCGGTGCTGGCTGATTTTGCCGCCAGTGTCGGGCAACTGCAGCAGGACGGTGGCGTGGCCCAGGGCGCAATCAACGCCTTGTCACGCCAGCAGGATATGCCGCAATCCCTGGCGCAGAACCGCCTGTGGATCACCTGGCAACTGGACCCTCACAGCAGCGCCTACACCATCCCCGGCGCCTTGCGCCTGCGCGGCGAGCTGGATGAAGACGCGCTGCAGGCAAGCTTCGCGCAACTGATCCAGCGCCACGAAGCGCTGCGCACGCGTTTTTATGAGCGCGATGGCCAGGGCTACCAGCGTGTCGATGCCCAGCGCGAGTTTGCCGTGCAAGTCATCGACCTGCGCGACTTGCCCGTGGCCGAGCGTGAAGCCCGCGCCGCACAGATCCGCGAGGACGAGGCGCGCACCCAGTTCGACCTGGAGCAGGGCCCGCTGCTGTGGGTCACGCTAGTGCGTCTGGACGATGAGGATCACCAGTTGCTGGTGACGATGCACCACATCATTGCTGACGGCTGGTCGCTGAATGTATTGATCGATGAGTTCTCGCGCCTCTACGCCGCCGCGTCCCAAGGCCAGCCCCTCGCGTTGCCAGCCCTGGCCGTGCAGTACGCCGACTACGGCAGTTGGCAGCGCCAATGGCTGGCCGAAGGCGAAGGCCAGCGCCAATTGGCCTACTGGCAGCGGCAACTGGGTGACGAACATCCCACCCTGAACCTGGCCACCGATCACCCGCGCTCGGCCCAGCAACGGCACAGCGCTTCGCGCTACAGCGTGCGCCTGGATGCGGACCTCGGCGCAGCCATCCGCCAGACTGCCCAGGCCCACCAGGCCACGCCATTCGTGCTGTTGCTGGCGGCATTCCAGAGCCTGCTGCACCGCTACAGCGGCCAGCGCGAAATCCGTATCGGCGTGCCCAACGCCAACCGCGGGCGTCACGAAACCCAGGGCCTGATCGGCTTCTTCATCAACACCCTGGTGCTGCGCGCCGAGGTGGATGCGCGCCTGCCGTTCAGCGAGCTGCTGGCGGCGACACGCCTGGCGGCCACCGAGGCCCAGGCCCATCAGGACTTGCCGTTCGAACAACTGCTGGAAGCTTTCCCACAGGCCCGGGAACAGGGGCTGTTCCAGGTCATGTTCAACCACCAGCAGCGCGACCTCAGCGCCTTGCGCCGCCTGCCGGGCCTGCTCGCGCAAGAGTTGCCATGGCATAGCCGCGAAGCCAAGTTCGACCTGCAACTGCATAGCGAAGAAGACCGCAGTGGGCGCCTGAGCCTGTCATTCGACTACGCCGACGAACTGTTCGACGCCAGCACTATCCAGCGTCTGGCCGCGCATTTGGTCAGCCTGTTGCAGGCTGTCTGCGCGCAACCGCAACAAGCGCTGGGCGACATCCCGCTGCTGAACGCCAACGAACACGCCCAGCAACGCACCTGGAGCGAGGCGCCGTGCGCACCGGCGCAGCACCTGGTGCCGGAGCAGCTCAACCAACATAGCGACGAGCGCACCGCCCTGGTCTGGCAGGACGCCAGCCTGACCTTTGGCCAACTGCACACCCAGGCCAACCGCCTGGCCCATTACCTGCGTGACAAAGGCGTCGGCCCGGACGTGTGCGTGGCGATTGCCGCCGAGCGCTCGCCACAACTGCTGATCGGCTTGCTGGCGATCCTCAAGGCCGGTGGCGCCTATGTGCCGCTGGACCCAGACTACCCGGCCGACCGGCTGGCCTACATGCTGGCCGACAGCGGCGTGCAATTGCTGCTGACCCAGACCCATCTGCTGCAACAGTTGCCGGTAGCCGAGGGCGTATCGGTGATCGCCATGGACAGCCTCAAGCTCGACAGCTGGCCGACCCAGGCGCCGGGCCTGCACCTTGATCCCGACAACCTCGCCTATGTGATCTACACCTCCGGTTCCACCGGCCAGCCCAAGGGCGTGGGCAATACCCATGGCGCCCTGGCGGAGCGCTTGCAATGGATGCAGGCCACCTACCAATTGGATGAAAGCGATGTACTGATGCAAAAAGCACCGATCAGTTTTGACGTGTCGGTGTGGGAATGCTTCTGGCCGCTGATCACCGGTTGCCGCCTGGTTCTGGCCGGCCCCGGCGAGCATCGCGACCCCCATCGCATTGCGCAGCTGGTGCAGGAGCACGGGGTGACCACCCTGCATTTTGTGCCGCCCCTGTTGCAGCTGTTTGTCGATGAGCCCCTGGCGGCCGAGTGCACCAGCCTGCGCCGAGTGTTCTCCGGTGGTGAAGCCTTGCCCGCCGAATTGCGCAATCGGGTCCTGGCGCAATGGCCAGCGGTGCAGTTGCACAACCGCTATGGGCCGACCGAAACCGCCATCAACGTCACTCATTGGCATTGCCAGGATGCCGATGGTGAACGCTCGCCGATCGGCCGGCCACTGGGCAATGTGATTTGCCGGGTACTGGACGCGCAATTCAACCTGCTGCCGGCGGGTGTGCCGGGCGAGCTGTGCATCGGCGGGATTGGCCTGGCCCGCGGTTATCTGGGGCGTGCGGGGCTGACGGCTGAACGTTTTGTGGCCGACCCACTGGGCGCGGCGGGCGCACGCCTGTACCGCACCGGCGACCGCGTGCGCTGGGCTGCCGATGGCGTGCTGGAGTACCTTGGGCGCCTGGACCAGCAGGTCAAGCTGCGCGGGTTTCGCGTCGAACCGGAAGAAATCGAGGCGCGGCTGCTGGCCCAACACGGTATCGCCCAAGCGGTGGTGCTGATCCGCGACACCGCCGGCGGTGCGCAGTTGATCGGTTACTACACCGCCAGCGGCGAGCTGGCTGAGCAGGACGTGAAAGCCGCCCTGGCCGCCGAGTTGCCGGAGTACATGGTGCCGGCGCAACTGATACGCCTCGACGCCATGCCGCTGAGCCCCAGCGGCAAGGTGGATCGTCGTGCCTTGCCGGAACCGGTGTGGCAGGTGCGTGAGCACGTGGAGCCGCAAACCGCGCTGGAACAACAAATCGCCGGGATCTGGCGCACGGTGTTGGGCCTGCCGCGTATCGGCCTGCGCGACGACTTCTTCGCCCTTGGCGGCCACTCGCTGCTGGCCACGCAAATCATCTCCCGTACACGCCAGGCCTGTGATGTGGAGCTACCGCTGCGCACCTTGTTTGAAGCCAGCGAGTTGGGGGATTTTGCCGAGCAGGTCCGCTTGATCCAGGCCAGCGGCCAGCGCAACCAACAGACCGCGATTGGCAAGGTCGATCGCAGCCAGCCGGTGCCGCTGTCCTATTCTCAACAGCGCATGTGGTTCCTCTGGCAAATGGAGCCGGACAGCCCGGCCTATAACGTCGGCGGCATGGCGCGCTTGCGCGGGGTGCTGGATGTGGGGCGTTTCGAGGCGGCGTTGCAAGCCTTGATCATGCGCCACGAAACCCTGCGCACCACCTTCCCGAGCATCGATGGCGTGGCCCGGCAGAAAGTCGCCGCGCAAAGCAGCGTGCGCATGAGCTGGCAGGACTTCTCGGGCCTGACCGAGGCCGAGCGCCAACTGCGCTTGCAGCAACTGGCCGACCAGGAAGCCCACAGCCCGTTCAACCTGGAGACTGGGCCGTTGCTGCGCGCCTGCCTGGTCAAGGCTGGCGATCAGGAGCACTACCTGGTGCTGACCCTGCACCATATCGTCACCGAAGGCTGGGCCATGGACATCTTCGCCCGTGAACTCAGCGCGCTGTACGAAGCCTTTATCGATGAGCGCGAGTCGCCCCTCGAACCGCTGCCGGTGCAGTACCTGGACTACAGCGTGTGGCAGCGCCAATGGCTGGAAGCCGGTGAGCGCCAGCGCCAGCTCGACTACTGGACCACGCAACTGGGCAACGAGCATCCCTTGCTGGAACTGCCCAGCGATCGGCCACGCCCGGCGGTGCAAAGTCATCAGGGCGAGTTGTACCGTTTTGACCTCAGCGCCGACCTGGCCGCGAGGGTTCGCGCCTTCAATGCCGAGCATGGCCTGACCCTGTTCATGACCATGACCGCAACCCTGGCGACGCTGCTCTACCGCTACAGCGGCCAGACCGACCTGCGCATCGGCGCGCCAGTGGCCAACCGGATCCGCCCGGAAAGCGAAGGGCTGATCGGTGCCTTCCTCAACACCCAGGTCGTGCGTTGCCAGCTCGACGGGCAGATGCGCGTTGGCGAGCTGTTTGAGCATGTGCGCCACACCGTGATCGAGGGCCAGTCCCACCAGGACCTGCCATTCGACCATCTGGTGGAAGCCCTGCAACCGCCGCGCAGTGCCGCGTATAACCCGCTGTTCCAAGTGATGTGCAATGTGCAGCGCTGGGAGTTCCAGCAAAGCCGGCAACTGGCTGGAATGACCGTCGAATACCTGGCCAACGACGCGCGTGCCACCAAGTTCGACCTCAACCTGGAAGTCACCGACCTCGACCATCGCCTGGGTTGCTGCCTGACCTACAGCACCGACCTGTTCGACGAGCCGCGCATTGCGCGGATGGCCGTCCATTGGTGCAACTTGCTGGAGGCGCTGATCGCCGATCCGCAACAGCGCTTGAGTGAGCTGCCGTTGCTGCAGGCTGATGAACAGCGCGCCCTGCAAGGCAGCCTCGGTGTGGAGGCAGGCGAGCATCGTCTCGACCAGTGCATCCATCATCTGTTCAGCGCACAGGTGCAAGCCCGTCCGGACGCGCCCGCGCTGACCTTCGCCGGGCAAACCCTGAGCTACCGCGAGCTGGACAGCCGCGCCAATCGCCTGGCCTGGATGCTGCGCGAGCGCGGGGTTGGCCCGCAGGTGCGGGTCGGCCTGGCGCTGCCGCGCTCCCTGGAAATGGTCATCGGCCTGCTGGCGATCCTCAAGGCCGGTGGCGCCTATGTGCCGCTGGACCCGGAATACCCGCTGGACCGCCTGCACTACATGATCGAAGACAGCGGCATCGGCCTGTTGCTCAGCGATGCGGCGATGTTCGACGCCCTGGGCACGCTGCCTGCCAGCGTCAGTTGCTGGTGCCTGGAAGATGACCTGCCGGTGCTCGCCAATTATCCAGCCGGCGACCTGCCAGCGATCAGCCTGGCGCAACATCAGGCGTACCTGATCTACACCTCCGGTTCCACTGGCAAGCCCAAGGGCGTGGTGGTGTCCCACGGTGAAATCGCCATGCATTGCCAGGCCGTGATCGAGCGCTTTGGCATGCGCGCCGACGATTGCGAACTGCATTTTTATTCGATCAACTTCGACGCCGCCACCGAGCGCTTGCTGGTGCCGCTGCTCAGCGGTGCGCAGGTGGTGTTGCGCGCCCAGGGCCAATGGGATGCCGAAGAAATCTGCGGGCTGATCCGTGAGCATCGCATCACTATCCTCGGCTTTACCCCAAGCTATGGCAGCCAGTTGGCGCAATGGCTCGCCACCCAAAACCAAACCTTGCCGGTGCGCATGTGCATCACTGGCGGCGAAGCCCTGACCGGCGAGCATTTGGCGCGTATCCGTGCGGCGTTCCAGCCGGCGCTGTTCTTCAATGCCTACGGGCCGACCGAAACGGTGGTCATGCCCCTGGCCAGCCTGGCCCCCGAGGTGCTGGAGGAGGGCGCTGGCAGCGTGCCGATCGGTAGCATCATCGGCGCGCGGGTTGCCTATATCCTGGACGCCGACTTGGCATTGGTGCCCCAAGGTGCCACTGGCGAGCTATTCGTCGGCGGTGCCGGCCTGGCCCAGGGTTATCACCAGCGTCCGGGCATGACCGCCGAGCGTTTTGTGGCTGACCCGTATGCCGATGGCGGGCGGCTCTATCGCACCGGCGATCTGGTGCGCCAACGCGCCGATGGCCTGGTGGAGTACTTGGGGCGGATCGACCATCAGGTGAAAATCCGTGGTTTTCGCATCGAACTGGGCGAGATCGAAACCCGCCTGCTTGAGCATGAGGCGGTGCGTGAGGCGGTGGTCCTGGCCCTGGACGCGCCGAGTGGCAAGCAACTGGCGGCGTATCTGGTCAGCGATGCCAGCGATCACGCCGCCTTGCGCGAGGCGCTCAAAGTGCACCTCAAGGCGCAACTGCCGGACTACATGGTGCCCACGCACCTGATGGTGCTGGACAGCATGCCGCTGACCGCCAACGGCAAGCTCGACCGCCGCGCCTTGCCGCAACCGGACGCCGAGGCCAATCGGCAAGCGTACGTGGCGCCGAGCAATGAGCTGGAGCTTAGCCTCGCCGCGATCTGGTGTGCGGTGCTTAACGTGCAGCGGGTCGGGCTGCACGACAACTTCTTCGAACTGGGCGGTGATTCGATCCTGTCGATCCAGGTGGTCAGCCGGGCGCGGCAGGCGGGGATTCACTTCAGCCCGCGCGACCTGTTCCAGCACCAGAC
Source organism: Pseudomonas sp. DTU12.1 (assembly GCF_009873475.1). NCBI lineage: Bacteria > Pseudomonadati > Pseudomonadota > Gammaproteobacteria > Pseudomonadales > Pseudomonadaceae > Pseudomonas > Pseudomonas sp. DTU12.1. The sequence goes on from NZ_CP045254.1 coordinate 2,282,602, forward strand.
TGTGCAGGCCCTGGCGACGGTGGCTACGCGCAGTGAGCAGATCACGGCCGAGCAGGGTGTATTGACTGGCCCTTCGGGCATGACGCCGATCCAGCATTGGTTCTTCGACAGCCCGATCCCGGCGCGTCACCACTGGAACCAGGCGCTGCTACTGGCGCCGGTGCAGGCCCTCGACCCGCGCCGCCTGGAGCAGGCGCTGCTGGCGGTGCTGGAACATCACGACGCCTTGCGCCTGAGCTTCACCCAGCGCGATGCGCAATGGCATGCCGAGCATCTGGCGGTGCCGGAAGGCGGAGTGTTGTGGCTGGCCCAGGTGACGGATATGCAGCAGTGCGAGGCGCTGTTCGCCGATGCCCAGCGCAGCCTCGACCTGGAGCACGGCCCGCTGCTGCGCGCCTTGCTGGTGGACGGGCCGATGGGGCAGCAACGCTTGCTGATCGCGATCCATCACCTGGTGGTGGACGGCGTGTCCTGGCGTGTATTGCTCGAAGACCTGCAAAACGTCTATCGCCAGTTGAGCGACGGCCAGGCAGTCAGCCTGCCGGCCAAGACCAGCGCATTGCGTGACTGGGCCGCGCGTTTGCAGGCCTATGCCAGCAGTGAATCCCTGCGTGAAGAACTGCGCCTGTGGCAGCAACAGTTGGCCGGCCCGGCGGTTGAACTGCCGGTGGACCGCGCGCACGGTAGCCTGCGCAATCGCGACGCGCAGACCGTCAGCGTGCGCCTGGATGCCGAGCGCACCCGCCAATTGCTGCAGCAGGCGCCGAGCGCCTATCGCACCCAGGTCAACGACCTGCTGCTGACCGCACTGGCCCGCGTGCTGTGCCGCTGGAGCGGGCACGAGTCGACGCTGATCCAATTGGAAGGCCACGGCCGCGAAACCCTGTTCGATGAGATCGACCTGACCCGCAGTGTCGGTTGGTTCACCAGCGCGTACCCGCTGCGCCTGACCCCGCTGGATATCGAGGAGGCCAGCGGGCAGGGCGCATCGATCAAGGCGATCAAGGAGCAACTGCGCGCGGTGCCCCACAAGGGCCTGGGCTATGGCGTGCTGCGGTACCTGGCCGACAGCACCTGTCGCCAGGCCATGGCCACGTTGCCGAGCGCTTCGATTACCTTCAATTACCTGGGGCAGTTCGACCAGAGTTTTGATAGCCAGGCGCTGTTCCACCCACTGGAAGCGTCTGCCGGCCCGGCCCATGATCCGGATGCGCCGCTGCCCAACGCCTTGAGTGTGGACAGCCAGGTGTATGGCGGCGAATTGGTGCTGCGCTGGACCTTCAGTCGCGAGCGCCACGACCAGCAGACCATCAGCGAACTGGCCGATGCCTACCTGGGCGAGTTGCAAAGCCTGATCGCCCACTGCCTGCGCGACGACGCCGGTGGCCTGACGCCGTCCGATTTCCCCCTGGCGCACCTGACCCAGGCACAGTTGGATGCGTTGCCGGTGCCGGCCAGCGCCATCGAGGACGTGTACCCGCTGACACCGATGCAGGAGGGGTTGCTGTTGCATACCCTGCTGGAGCCGGGCACTGGGCTTTACTACATGCAGGACCGCTACCGCATCAACAGCAAGCTCAACCCCGAGCGCTTTGCCCTGGCCTGGAAAGCCGTGATCGCCCGGCACGAGGCCTTGCGTGCGTCGTTCTGCTGGAATGTCGGCGAAGACATGTTGCAGGTGATCCACAAGCCCGGCAGCACGCCCATCGAATACCTGGATTGGACCGGTACCCCGGCCGAACAACAGGAGCCACGCCTGCAAGCCCTGCTCAAAAGCGAGCGCGAGGCCGGTTTCGATCTGCTCAACCAGGCACCGTTCCACCTGCGCCTGATCCGCGTCGGCGAAGCCCGCTACTGGTTCATGATGAGCAACCACCACATCCTGATCGATGCCTGGTGCCGCTCGTTGTTGATGAATGACTTCTTCGATATCTACATGGCCCTGGGTGAAGGCCGCGAGGCGCAGTTGGCAGCGCCGCCACGCTATCGCGACTATATCGCCTGGCTGCAACGCCAGAACCTGGCCGAGGCGCGGCAGTGGTGGCAACAGAACCTGCAAGGCTTTGAGCGCACCACGCCCATTCCGAGCGACCGGCCATTCATGCGCGAACACGCCGGCCATAGCGGCGGCATGGTGGTGGGTGATTGCTACACCCGCCTGGATGTAAGCGACGGTGCGCAATTGCGCGAGCTGGCCCAGGCTCATCAGTTGACCGTGAACACCTTCGCCCAGGCGGCGTGGGCCTTGGTGCTGCGGCGCTTGAGCGGCGAGCGTGACGTGTTGTTCGGCGTCACCGTGGCCGGGCGCCCGGTGGACATGCCGCAGATGCAGCGCACGGTCGGCCTGTTTATCAACAGCATCGCCCTGCGGGTCAAGGTGCCCGAGGACGATCAGCCGTGCAGCGTGCGCCAGTGGTTGAGCACCTTGCTCGACAGCAATATGCAACTGCGCGAATACGAGTACCTGCCGCTGGTGACGATCCAGGAGCACAGCGAACTGCCCAAGGGCCAGCCGCTGTTCGACAGCCTGTTTGTATTTGAAAACGCCCCGGTGGAAGTCTCGGTACTGGACCGCGCACAAAGCCTGAATGCCACCTCGGACTCGGGCCGCACCCACACCAACTTCCCGCTGACGGCCGTGTGCTACCCGGGTGATGACCTGGGGCTGCACCTGTCCTACGACCAGCGTTATTTCGATGAAACCACCGTGCAAGGCATGCTCGCTGAGTTCAAGCGCCTGCTGCTGGCGCTGGTGCAGGGCTTCCATGGCGACATGGCCGACCTGCCGCTGATCGGCGAGCAGGAGCGTGAATTCCTGGTGGACGGTTGCAACCAAAGCGCTCATGACTACCCGCTGGAGCGCAGCTACGTCGAACTGTTCGAAGAGCAAGTGGCGCAGCATCCGCAGCGCATTGCCGCCAGTTGCCAGGACCTGCGATGGACCTATGCCGAGCTCAACCAGCACAGCAACCGCCTGGGCCATGCGCTGGTCGCGGCGGGTGTCGGCCTGGATCAGCCGGTGGCACTGCTGGCCGAGCGTGGCCTGGATCTGCTGGGCATGATCATCGGCAGCTTCAAGGCCGGAGCGGGTTACCTGCCGCTGGATCCTGGCCTGCCGACCCAGCGTTTGAGCCGGATCATCGACTTGAGCCGCACGCCATTGCTGGTGTGCACCCAGGCCTGCCATGAACAGGCGCAGGCCCTGCTCGAAGATTTTGCCTGTGGCGCGCGGCCCAAGTTGCTGGTGTGGGAAGACGTGGTGGGCGCGGATACCAACCCGGGCATCTATAGCAACGGGGACAACCTCGCCTATGTGATCTACACGTCCGGCTCCACCGGGCTGCCCAAGGGCGTGATGGTCGAACAGCGCGGCATGCTCAACAACCAACTGAGCAAGGTGCCGTACCTACAACTGAGCGAGCAGGATGTGATCGCCCAGACGGCCTCGCAGAGTTTTGATATTTCTGTGTGGCAGTTCCTCGCTGCGCCGCTGTTCGGCGCGCGGGTGGACATCGTGCCCAACACCATTGCCCATGACCCGCAGGGTTTGCTGGCCCATGTCCAGGCCCAGGGCATCACGGTTCTGGAAAGCGTGCCGTCGCTGATCCAGGGCATGCTCGCCCAGGACCACATCAGCCTGGATGGCCTGCGCTGGATGTTGCCGACCGGCGAAGCGATGTTGCCTGCGTTGGCGCACCAATGGCTGTTGCGCTACCCGGATATCGGCCTGGTCAACGCCTACGGCCCGGCGGAGTGCTCGGATGACGTGGCGTTCTTCCGCGTGGACCTGGCCTCGACCCGTGGCACCTACCTGCCGATTGGTACACCGACGGATAACAACCGTTTGTACTTGCTCGATGGCGCGCTGGAGCTGGTGCCGCAAGGTGCGGTCGGTGAGTTGTGCGTGGCCGGCACCGGTGTGGGCCGTGGTTATGTCAGCGACCCGCTGCGCACCGCCCAGGTGTTTGTGCCGGATCCGTTTGGCGCACCGGGGGAGCGGGTGTACCGCACCGGCGACCTGGCGCGTCGGCGCAGTGACGGCGTGCTGGAGTACGTCGGGCGTATCGATCATCAGGTGAAGATTCGCGGTTATCGCATTGAACTGGGTGAAATCGAAGCGCGCCTGCACGAACAGCCCGAGGTGCGCGACGCTGCGGTGGGTGTGCAGGAAGGCGTGAATGGCAAGCACCTGGTCGGCTACCTGGTGGCGAGCGAGGCCAGCCTCAACCCCGGTGAGCGCCTGGACCGCATCAAGCAACGCCTGCGTGCCGAACTGCCGGAGTACATGGTGCCTTTGCATTGGCTATGGCTGGAGCGCCTGCCGTTGAACGCCAACGGTAAACTCGACCGCAAGGCCTTGCCGGCCCTGGAAATCGGCCAACTGCACAGCCAGGACTACTTGGCCCCGCGCAGCGAGCTGGAGCAAACCCTGGCCACGATCTGGGCCGAGGTGTTGAAGGTCGAGCAGGTGGGCGTGCTGGACAACTTCTTCGAACTGGGTGGGCACTCGTTGCTGGCCACGCAAATCGCCTCGCGCGTGCAGAAAACCCTGCAGCAGGATGTACCGCTGCGGGCGATGTTCGAATGCAGCACGGTGGCGGAACTGGCGACCTATATCGAAGGCTTGGCGGCCAAGCAAATCAGTGCCGGGACGGTGGATCGGTTGAGTGATTTGATGGCGGAGCTGGAGGGGCTTTAAGGCTGGTGGTGGTTCCCCTGGAGCGCTTCGGGGGGCGACGTCGCTGGTCGGTTGGATAGGGTTTTTCGTGGGTTCTGTAAGGACTAATGGCGTAAGGAAAACGTTGTAAGCGTGAAAAATAATGCTCCCTCGCTACGAGGGAGCATTTTTTATAGGCCGTCGTAGCTATTTGGGGCCTAAGATTTTCCCCAACTTATCCGGCGACGGCGCCCCTTGCTGTTGCTGCAGCTGCCCCTTGTCATCCAGATAGAAAATCGCCGGGGTGGCCGACAACTCCAATTCATCCATCAACTTCATGTTGGCATCGAGCTTGGCCTGGATCTCGGCCGGGATCTTGGCCAACGCCTTGAGCTTGCTGGCTTTACCCGCAGACTCATGTTCTTGCAGGGCCTGGGCTGTGTCTTTGCTCGCCAGTAGCGCCGCGGACTTGCCGGGGCTGTCCTCGCGGATGATTCCAACCATGATGTGCCGCAACTGCACCTTGCCGGCCTTGACCCAGGGCCGTGCCTGTTCCCAGAACATGTTGCAGTACGGGCAGTTGGGATCGCTGAACAGGTAGACGGTGCGCGGTGCGTTTTTATCGCCGTCCTGGATCCAGCTGCTCTGTTCCATCTTGGCCCAGATTTCCTTGGCCATTGGCGCGTAGACTAGTTTTTCCAGGGGCGCGGTGCTCAGGTCGTTGCCCTTGGCGTCGTACAGGTTGCCGGCGAGCACGTGTTGGCCATCGGCGGTCAGGTACAGCGCCATGCCGCGGTTCTGGTACTGCGCGGCATACCCCTTGAGGCCGCCTGGTGCGTCGAAGCTGCCGATGATCTTGGCGCCTTTGGCTTCGATCTGTTTGATCGGTGCGGGCCATTCTTCAGCGTGTACGAGGCTGGCGGCGAGGGTCAGGGGCAACAGGGTCAGCAGGTGGCGGAGGCGGGGCATAGGGGTTTCCTTGTTGGGGCCGGCTGGGCGGCGGTCGAGTCCGTGGGGGCGAAAGATTCCATGGCGCGGGCCAGGCTGGCCTGGGACAACTCACCCAGGTGGCTGTTGATAAGACGCCCGTCGGGTTGATAGAACAGGGTAGTGGGCAGGGCCATGGAACCCACGGCCTGGCCGAGACGACCACTGGCATCGAACAGTACGTTGTCCAGGTTCAGGCCCTGGGTGGCCAGGTAGGTGCTGACGCTCTGCATGCTTTCGGCCTGGTTGACGAACAGGAAGGTCACGTCAGGTCGCTGCTTCTGGGCGTTTTCCAGGACTGGCATTTCTCGCCGGCAGGGCGGGCACCAGGTGGCCCACAGGTTGATGACCAGCGGGCCGCCCTGATAGTCGGCCAGTTGCACGGTTTCGCCATCGGCATTGCGCAGGGCGATGTCGGGCAGGCGGGTGCCTTTTTCGTAGATGTTCAAGGAGAAACTGGCCAGCGCCCAGAACGCCAGGCCGGTGATGACCCCGGCGCTCAACGGCTTGCGCAGGGCCGGGCGCCGCCAGCCCCAGAGCAGGGCGCCGAGCAACAGGGCGATTACGCCGGGCCAGGCGAGAAAGCCGCCGTCGCGCAGGTCGACGATTTGCAGGGGATCGTCGCGGTAATAGGCCCAATACATCAGGACAAAGCTGACCCGCGCGCTGAGCATGCCCAGCAGGAACAGGCTGAACAGCACCGATTCGGGGTTCTCGCCGCCACGCTTGGCCACGCGCCAGCCCACCAGCGTGGCGAGGATCAGCGCACTGATCAGCAGCAGGTGGTTGAGGGCAATGGCGAAGGTGCCGATGGTCAAGGTCAGCATCAGCGCGCGTCCCGGGTCTGGGTCCAGCGTTGCAGGAAGGCTGCGGCATCCACTTCGCCGGTGATGCGCTGGGCGCGGCGCTCTTCACCCTCGGGGCCGATCCACACAAAACTGGGTGGCCCGGGGACTTTGTAGCGGCCCAGCAGTTCGCGGCTGGCGGCGTTGTCGGCAGTCACGTCCAGGCGCAGCAGGCGCACGTCCTTGAGTGCAGCCATCACTTCGGGTTTGCCGAACACCTGTTTTTCCATGATCTTGCACGACACGCACCAGTCGGCGTAATAGTCCAGCAGCACCCATTGGCCCTGGGCCTTGGCGCTGTCTAGCTGGGCTTGCAGGGCCGCCGGGTCGTTGATCGTGGTGAAAGCGTCATGGGCCGTCGGCGCGCTGGCGGCCGGCGAACCGCCGAAGACCTTCAGCGGCTGCCACAGGTCATCGCTGCCTCCAGCGGCGCCTACGACCAGGATCGCGCCCCACAGCCCCAGGACCAGGGAACCTGCGCCCAGTACCTTGGCCGCCAACCCATATTCGCGGGCCAGGCTCCAGCCGCAGTAGGCCATGACCAGCGCCAGCACGCCCCACAGACCCAGCCACAGGCTTTCGTCGATCACCGGGCGAATCATCAAGACGGCGGTGGCAAGGAACAGGAAGCCGAAGATCCCCTTGAGCACATTCATCCACGTACCCGGCTTGGGCAGGAAGCGGTTGCCCACGGTCACCAGCAGCAGCAATGGCACGCCGATACCGATGCCCATGGCAAACAGGATCAGGCCACCGTGCAGGGCGTTGCCGCTTTGTGCGATGTACAGCAGGGCGCCGGCCAGGGGCGCGGTCATGCACGGGCCCACCAGCAGGCCGGACAAGGCGCCGAGCACGCCGGCCCCGACCAGGCTGCCGCCGCTTTGCTTGCGGGTGACGTTGTCCAGGCGGTCGCGCAGGAAGGCCGGCAATTGCAGTTCGAAGAAACCGAACATCGGCAGGGCCAGGATCACGAACAATGCGGCGAAGCTGCCCAGAATCCAGGGGGTTTGCAGCAGGGCGGCGAGGTTGCTGCCGGCCAGCGCGGCCATTACGCCGAGTGCGGCATAGACCAAGGCCATGCACACCACATAACTGCTGGCCAAGGCAAAACCACGGCGTGGGCTGGCGCCGCTGCCCACCACCAGGCCGGCGAGGATTGGCAGCATCGGCAGCGAGCAAGGGGCAAATGCCAGCAACAGGCCCAAGCCGAAGAACACCAGCAGGCTCCAACCCAGGCTGCGTTGTTGCAGGCCACTGGCCAGGCTCTGATCCTGGGCCTCGGCGGTGGCCGCCACGGCGGGGTTGCCGCCCAGGTCCACGGTGATCGATTGTGGCGGGTAGCACAGGCCGGCATCGGCACAGCCCTGCCAGCCCAGCTTGACCTGGCCGGTGGCGTCGGCCGGGAGCTTCACTTCCAGGCCCTGGCGATACACTTGCTGTTCGCCAAAGAACTCATCGCTATGGGCTTCGCCTTGCGGCAGCACCGGCTGTTGGGCCAGGCCGTCGAACTTCATGCGTTGCTGGTAAAGGTAATAACCGTCGGCAATCTGCCAATACAGCTGGGTTTCACCGGAAGCCAGGCGCTCGGAAGTAAAGGTGAAGGCCTTGCCCACCGGGAGGAATTCAGGTTGGGTCTCGAATGGATTGTTGCCAGGCGCGGCCTGGGCCAATCCAGTGAACAACACCAGCAGGAAGATAAACAGATGCCGCATGGTCAAGCCTTAGTTCGATGCAAGTGGGGCACACAATGTGTGGCGCTGATTAACCGATGATTAACCGGGCTATTCTAGAGTGTAGGGATTATCTGAGCGTGCATCTTTTAGCGGCATAATGCGCGCTTAATCCGCCATCCTTTAAATCAGCACTTTTGCAAAGGGCTCACCATGCACGTACTGGTCTGTGAAGACGATGAACTGATCGCCAGTGGCATCGTTGCCGGTCTTGGTGCCCAGGGCTTTACCGTCGAGCGCGTGGGCACGGCAGCTGCCGCCCGGGCGATGCTCAAGGCAGCGCAGTTCGACATCATGGTGCTGGACCTCGGCCTGCCCGATGAGGACGGCCTCAAACTGTTGCAGCAACAGCGCAGTGCAGGCCTGGAAATTCCGGTGCTGATCCTCACCGCACGGGATTCGGTGACCAACCGCGTCGACGGCCTGCAAGCCGGCGCCGACGATTATCTGCTCAAGCCTTTCGACCTGCGCGAATTGGCCGCCCGCCTGCAGACCCTGCTGCGCCGGGTGGCTGGGCGTAGCGTCGACCTGATCGAACATGGCCGCCTGAGTTACAGCCCCAGCAGTCGGGAAACGCTGCTGGGCGGCAAGCCGGTGGACCTTTCCCGTCGCGAACAGGCGTTGCTGCAGGCACTGCTGCACAACCGTGGCCGCGTGCTGTCCAGCGAGCAACTCAAAGACAGCGTCTATGGCTTCAACGATGAGCTGGAAAGCAACGCCTTGAACGTGCATATCCACCACCTGCGCCGTAAGTTGGGCAACGGCATTGTCGAGACCGTGCGCGGCCTGGGCTATCGCCTGGGCCCGGCGGATGCTGGAGATGACGCCTCGTGATGAGCCTGCGCCTGCGCCTGACATTCAAGCTGGGCGCCGCTTTTGTGTTGATCTGGGTGCTGGCGGCGGCCTGGATGCTCAACGACCTGCGTAACCAGATGATGTTTTCCCTGGACCAGCGGCTGGTGGCCTCGGCGCGCATGGTGGCCGGGCTGATGGAGCAGATGCCGGGCCTGGCCAGCGTCGGCGAGGGCAAGCGCTTTGGTGCTGAGCAATTGAATGTGCCCGGTGGCATGGCGTGCCAGGTCAGTTCGTTGCGTGGCGAAGTCCTGGCCCGTAGCCATACCACCCCGGATCAGGGGTTGGAGTCGCGGCAGAGCGGTTTTCACGACCAGATCATCGACGGTGCCGCCTGGCGCACCTTTACCCTGGCCCGGGGCGATCTGTTTATCACCACCGCCGACCGCCAGGTAGAGCGCGAGGCGCTGAATATGTCGATCCTGTTGGCGGCCTCGGTACCGGTGGGCGTGGCCCTGTTGGGCTGCCTGTGCCTGTTGTGGCTGGGGATCGGCCAAAGCCTGGTGCCGCTCAACCGCATGCGCGATGCCTTGATGCGGCGCAGCGCCGACTCCCTTGAGCCGTTGCAGATTCATCCGTTGCCCAGCGAGCTCAAGCCGTTGCTCGACACCCAGAACCAACTGCTGCAACGCATCGCCAAGACCATCGAGCGTGAGCGCCGGCTGACCGGCGATGCCGCCCATGAGTTGCGCAGCCCCCTCACGGCGATCAAGACCCATCTACAAGTGGCGCGCATGACCGAAGGCGCCGCCCGCGACCGGTCCCTGGCCCACGCCGAGGAGGGCGCCGACCGCCTGCATCGCACCCTTGAGCAATTGCTGCTGCTGGCGCGGGTCGAGGGCAGCCTGTCGTTTGATGACGGCTTGCAGTCCAGCGCCGAGCAAGTGGCACGCCTGGCGATCCAGGACGCCAATGCCGGGGATAATCGGCGTATCGACCTGATCCTGCCCGACAACCTGCCCCAGGACCCGGTGGAAATGCCCGTGGGCCTGGCGGTTGCCGCGTTGCGCAATTTGTTGGATAACGCCCTGCGCCATACCCCGGCCGATACACGGGTGGAGCTGAGCGTGTTCACCCAGGGCAATCAAGTCGTGTTCCGCGTGCGCGACCATGGCGCGCCGATCTCCAGCGAAGACCTGCAACACCTGACCCAGCGTTTCTGGCGCAATGGCAACAGCGGCGGTTGTGGCCTGGGCCTGGCCATCGTGCAGGCGATTGTCCAGCGCTGTTCCTGTTCCCTGGCCTTCGATAGCCAGCCCGACGGCCTGCGCGTCGAACTCGGTATGCCATTGCGGCGCTGATCCTTCCTTGCATACACGTAACTACCGCCATCCTCAGGCCCGACGCTTCAGGATGGCGGTAATTTTTGTGTTTGTAGGTTTGCCGGCTGAATGACTCAGCCTGTATTGAAAAGGACAGCGCCTATGTTGGTCATCGATTCCACTTATCCCGCCCAGGATTTTAATCAGCGCAATGGCGAAGCCGTGCGCCAGTTGGTTGTGCATTACACCGCCGCGCCCTTTGCCTGCTCCCTGCGTACCCTGACCCAGCAGGGTGTCAGTGCCCATTACCTGTTGCCCGATCCCCACGAGGCCAGCTATCGCAACGCCGGCTACGACGAGCTGCGGGTGTTCCAGCTGGTGGGTGAGCACCAGCGCGCCTGGCATGCGGGAGCCAGTCATTGGGCGGGCCGCGATAACGTCAATAGTCGCTCGATCGGCATCGAGATCGTTAACCTGGCCCGCGATGATGAGGGGGTATTTACCTTCCCTGCCTATGATCCGGAGCAAGTCGAGGTACTGATCGCGCTGATCCACGACATTTGCGCGCGTCATCCGCAGATAGGCGCCACCGATATCGTCGGCCATGCGGATGTGGCGTTCTGGCGCAAAAGTGACCCAGGGCCACAGTTGCCCTGGCAGGGTTTGTTCAAGGCGGGTATTGGCGCCTGGTTTGATGAAGGCGCCAAGGGGGCCTATGAGCGGCGCTTTCGCATGGGGTTGCCGCAGGAAGTGGAGATCGAACGGGCCTTCCAGCGCTACGGCTACGCCCCGGCGAAAAACCGCCTGGCGTTCCAGCAGCGGGTGCGCGCCTTCCAGATGCACTTTCGGCCCGCCGACTATCGCGGGCAACTGGATATCGAGACCTGCGCGATTCTTTATGCGCTGAATGAAAAGTACACCAGTGCCGGTGAGTGACCGGTCATTTGCCGGTTTTTCGCAGGCATTGGTGTAAATCCCCACGCCGCTGATGCGTTTCCAGAACAGGAAATCCGTGCGCACGCCCTTTGGGGGCCAGACGTCAACGGGTTGGCAGTTTGGTCACCATCATCAGCGTATTGAGGGATCTAGAGATGTCAGTCGCTACCAGTCGCATTGAGGATTCGCTGGCATCGGCCAGCCCGACTCCAGCAGAAACGCTTTACCAGTTCGATGAATCACCGCTGCTGGCCCGCCAGCGCCAGCAGGAGTCCAATGCGCGCAGCTACCCCCGGCGCATTCCCCTGGCGCTCAAGCGGGCCAAGGGTATTTATGTCGAGGATGTTGAAGGCCGCAGCTTTATCGACTGCCTGGCCGGGGCCGGTACATTGGCGCTGGGCCATAACCATCCGGTGGTGATCGAGGCGATCCAACAGGTGCTGCTGGACGAGTTGCCCCTGCATACCCTGGACTTGACCACGCCGGTCAAGGATCAGTTTGTGCAAGACCTGTTCGGCCTGCTACCCGCTGAACTGGCGCGTGAGGCAAAGATCCAGTTTTGCGGCCCCACCGGCACCGATGCGGTGGAGGCCGCGCTGAAACTGGTGCGTACCGCCACGGGGCGCAGCACGGTGTTGTCGTTCCAGGGCGGTTATCACGGTATGAGCCAGGGCGCGTTGAGCCTGATGGGCAGCCTGGGGCCGAAAAAACCGTTGGGTGCCTTGCTGTCCAACGGTGTGCAGTTTTTGCCATTCCCCTATGACTACCGCTGCCCGTTCGGCCTGGGCGGGGCAGAAGGGGTCAAGGTCAACCTGCATTACCTGGAAAACCTGCTCACCGATCCGGAGGCGGGCGTATTGCTGCCGGCGGCAGTGATCGTCGAAGTGGTGCAGGGCGAGGGCGGTGTGATTCCGGCCGACCTCGACTGGCTGCGCGGCCTGCGGCGGATTACCGAGCAGGCCGGTGTGGCGCTGATTGTCGATGAGATCCAGAGCGGTTTCGGCCGTACCGGCAAGATGTTTGCCTTTGAGCATGCGGGCATTGTCCCGGATGTGGTGGTGCTGTCCAAAGCCATTGGTGGCAGTCTGCCGCTGGCGGTGGTGGTGTATCGCGAGTGGCTCGACACCTGGCTGCCGGGCGCCCATGCCGGCACCTTCCGTGGTAATCAGATGGCCATGGCGGCGGGTTCGGCAGTGATGCGCTACCTCAAGGAGCACAACGTCGCTGATCATGCGGCGGCCATGGGGGAGCGCCTGGCTGAGCACTTGCGCATCCTGCAGCGCGACTTCCCGCAACTGGGGGACATTCGCGGGCGTGGCCTGATGCTCGGGGTGGAACTGGTCAACCCGAACGGCACGCCCGACGTCCAGGGCCACCCGCCGGTCCATCGGCAATTGGCGCCGCTGGTGCAGCGTGAATGCCTCAAGCGTGGGTTGATCCTGGAGCTGGGCGGGCGCCATGGCAGCGTGGTGCGTTTCCTTCCCCCTCTGGTCATCACCGCAGCACAAATCGACCGGGTGGCAGAGATCTTTGGGCGGGCGCTGGCGGCAGCCGTGGCGAGTCTCTAATTTTCCGCTGCTGTCGTACGTTCCTACATACATCAGCCACGCGCAGTGCGTGGCAGCCTTTGAGTGACGGAGAACCGCAATGACCTCAGTATTTGACCGCGAAGACATCCTGTTCCAGGTGGTGGTCAACCATGAAGAACAGTATTCCATCTGGCCCGACTACAAAGCCGTGCCAGAAGGCTGGCGCACCGTGGGTAAAAGCGGGATGAAGAAAGAGTGCCTGGCCTACATCGAAGAGGTGTGGACTGATATGCGGCCGTTGAGCCTGCGCCAGAAGATGGATGCCCAGGCAATCGCTGGCTGAACGCAAAAAAATGTGGGGGCGGGCTTGCCCGCGATGGCCATGAGTATCTACACAACTCTCTGATACTTCTGGGCTCTGGGTTTTGCGCTGATGTAGGGGGCATATCCATTGCTGCGGTAACGGCGGCCATGGGTTCCGCCCTTACGGCGGCTCACTTTTGAACAGCGCAAAAGTAAGCAAAACGCTCTTGCCCCACCACTCGGCACCTCGCCTAGGCTCGGTGTGCCCGTAATCCGACATTGATTTGGGGGGCCCCAAATCAATATCGGATTACGGCCAGCGTGGTTTAACGGGGCGCCTAAGATCAAAATCACAAGCAGAGCGAGGCGGCCTGACAGCCGACCTGATCGTCGAAGCGTGCGCGTCCCCCTTGTGGGAGCGGGCTTGCTCGCGAATGCGGTGGGTCAGTGATGGATATATTGACTGATACACCGCATTCGCGAGCAAGTCGCACCGCCGCTCCCACAGGGGAATGCAGCTTCGCGCTCTGGCGTTGCTGTTGCTCTGTTTTTGATCTGGCTTTTGATCTTAGGCGCCCCGTCAAACCACGATGGCCGCAGGCAGGTATTGCGTAGTGGGCACCCCGGCAGGATGCCGGGGTAGCCGCGACACGGCCATGGATGGCCGATCGCGGCGGGCCCACGGAGCAATGCCTGACTGCGGGCATGCCGAGCCTAGGCGAGGCACCGAGTGGTGGGGCAAGAGCGTTTTGCTTACTTTTGCGCTGTTCAAAAGTGAGCCGCCGTAAGGGCGGAACCCATACCCGCCGCGACCGCGGCAACGGATATGTACACATACTCAGAAGAGCGAGTTGTGTAGATACTCATGCCGCGATGGCCATAGGTATCTACACAACTTTCAGAAACTGACGAACTCCCCGTGGCGATGCGGCGTCCCGACAAGCCCGCTCGCCACAACTGCGCTATCTGCCTGGATTTAGGCGTTGCGGCGTAGTTGTGTAGATACCTATGCCGCGATGGCAAAGTGTCAGTCGATACATTAGTTGACTGATACACCGCCATCGCGGGCAAGCCCGCTCCCACATAGGTATTGCAGTGCTTTCAGGGCGCCAATGCCTTGATCACCTGATCCACATTCCCTTCCAGTTCCGCCACCGGGTCTGCGCCGTCAGTGCTCAGCACCAGCAGCTTCGATCCCCCCGCGCTGATGGCCGTTTTCACTGCCTCAGTCGGTTGACGATGGTGCAGTACCAGTGCCACGTCGTTGTCCTTCAGGCTGGTCGTCAATGTTTGCAACGCCTCGGCGGACCATTCGGTATCCGGTCGCGGATCGGTGCTGACCAACTCCAGATTCAACCCACTCACCAGATAAGCAAAATGATCGCTCAGGCTGACCACGCTCAGGTTGTCGGCCTGGGCCAGGCGTGCCTCGCTGTCGGCAGTGAGCTTGAGCAGGCGTTGCTTGAGGCTGGCCAGGTTGCTGTCGATTTGTGCCTTGGCGCCAGGCGCAAGGCGGCTCAGGTCGGCGGCCATGACATCGGCCATGCGCCCCAGGTTGTTGCTCGATTGCCACGGCTGGCTGTTGAGGCCATCCACCGTCCCTGGTTGCAGGGCCACGCCCGGCAAACCACCGTCTACCGGGCGCGCGGCGTCCACTTCGACGATGCGGATATTGCTGCGTCGGGCCACGGGGTACAGCGGGTCATCCGGCCACAGCGAACGCAGGCCGATCGCGGCGTCGGCGTCCAGCGCCAGGGTGTGCAGGGCCGGCGCACCGCGGCCGGTAAAGTAGGAGGTCTGGCGCGAACCCGGCAGGTTGGCCGGGGCCGCGCGTTCAAGCTTGACCTGGGTGCCCTTGAGCAGGGTTTCGGCCAGGCCGTAGGTTACGGGCAAGGCCGCCAGGACCTTGACCGGTTTGGCCGATTGGGCGGCGGCCGGCAGTGGTTTGGCAGGGGCGGCTGCCAGCAGCGCAGGGCTGATCAGGCAAGCGATGGCCAGGGCCAGGGGGCGTAGAACAGGGCGCATTATCCAAGATTCCCTTTCAGGCTGGGGACCGTGCCGCGCGCAATGGCGGCCAGGGCGAAGGCGATGCCGGCGACAAGGATGATCGCGGCACCGGACGGGATGGGCAGGTCGAAGATGATCGGCAGCAGAATCCCGCACAGGGTGCTGACCGTGGCAATCACCACCGAGATCCAGAAGAACCCCTTGAGCGACTGGCTCAACAGGCGCGCCGCAGCGGCCGGAATCACCAGCAGCGCACCCACCAGGATCGCGCCGATGACCTTGACTGCCGCCACGGTGATCAGGGTCACGAGGATCACGAACAGGTAGTCCAGGGTCTTCACGGCCACACCACGCACGGCGGCCAGCTGTGGGTTGAAGCTGGCGAGCATGATGCGGTTGTACAGCGGCAGCGCCAGGGCCATCACCAGTGACCCGACAATCGCCAGCACCAGCAGGTCATTGCCGTTGACGGTCAGGACCGAACCAAACAGCACGTTCTCCAGGATGTGCACGTTGATCTTGCCCGCCAGGATCAGCAACAGGCTTGCGCCCAGCGCCAGGGACACCGAGAGGAACACGCCGATCAGCGTATCGGGGGCCAGGCCGGTGCGGTTGCGCAGGTAGTTGAGCAGGATGCCGAACAACAGGCAGTAACCGAACAGGCTGCCGTAAGGCCCGGTGTAGGGTTCCCCCAGCAGAATGCCCACGGCCACGCCGGTGAGTGCGGCGTGGCCGACAGCTTCGGAGAAGAACGCAAAGCGCTTGACCACCACCAGCGTGCCCAGGCCACCCAGCACCGGGCCGATCAGCAGGCCGGCGAGCAGGGCGTTGACCACAAACCCATAGGCCAGGGCTTCCGGCAGGTAGCCGGACGAGGCCCAGCCTTGGACCATCAAGCGAAAGGCTTCGTAGCTCATTGGGCTGCGCTCCGTGGGTGAGTGGAAAACAGCGTCAGCAGGCGCTCCGGGGTCAGTGCCTCTTTGGGCGTGGCGTCGAACAGCAAGCGGCGGTTCAGGCCGGTGACACGGTCCGCCAGGCGACCGACGGCCTCCAGGTCGTGTTCGATCCACAGCACGGTGATCCCGGCCTGGCGCCAGTCGCCCAGCAGGCGTTCGAACACCTGGATCCCGGCTTCGTCGAGGGCCGACATCGGTTCATCGAGCACCAACAGTTGCGGCGCCGGGATCAAGCCCTGGGCCAGCAACACACGCTGGCGCTCACCGCCGGACAGCGCGCCCATGCGGCGCTTGCGCTTGTCTTGCATGCCCACGCGCTCCAGCGCCTCGCCAATTGCGCCGGCGTAATGCCGGGACAGGCCGAGAAAGGCCGGGCGCCGCTGGCACATCGCGGCCATGAAGTCATCGACGGTCATCGGCAGGCCCCGGTCGAATTCCAAGGCCTGGGGCACGTAGCCGATGGTGCCGGGAGTCCCCGGCCAATGTAGGCTCAGTTGGCCCTGGTGCGGGGTCTGCCCCAGCAGCGTCTTGATCAGCGAGCTCTTGCCGCCGCCGTTGGGGCCGACCAGGGCGTGGATACTGCCCGGTTGCACCTTGAAGCTGACGTTATCGAGGATCGCGGTACGGCCCAGGGTCAGCGAGACGTTATCGAACTCAATCGTTGGGCCGATGCTGGCCACGCTCAGGTGTTCAGCCGCCGTCATGCCCCCGACTCCTGAATGGCGCGGACCACGGTATTGAGGTTGCCGGTCATTTCCACTTCATACTTCTCGGCGCTGTATTCACCGTAGGAAATATGCGACAGCGGGTACAGCTTGACCCCCGACTCGCGCTGGATCGTATCGACGTAGGAGGACGGGAAATCCATCTCCGAGAAGATCACCTTCACGTCCAGCTCGCGCAGTTGGTCGATGGTTTTTTTCAGTTGGCTCGGGCTTGGCTCGATGCCATGGGCCGGTTCCACTACGGCGGTCACTTCCAGGCCGAACTCGCGCAACAGGTAGTCGTAGGCAGCATGCACCGTGGCCACGCGCAGGTCGGCGTTGGGCGCGCTGGTGAGTTTGGCCAGGGCATCGGCGCGCATCTGGCGCAGGCGCTTGCCATAGGCGCGGGCATTCTGGGTGTAGGCCTTGGCGTTGTCCGGGTCGAGCTTGCCCAGTTCCCGGGCGATGTTGTTGACCTGGGCAATGGAGGCGCTGATGGACAGGAAGGTGTGCGGGTTGACCACCTTGCCGGCGCCACGGGCCGCGTTGCCGGTGGCCGCCAGCAACGGCACATTGGCGTTGGCTTCTATTACCGGGATGTCCGGGCGCTCGCTGGTGGCGATCATGCGGTCGGCAAAGTCATCATGGCCAACGCCATTGAGCACGATCACGTCCAGGGTGCCAATGCGCTTGATATCTTCGGCGCGCGGCTCGTAGGCATGGGGGTTGAAGCCGGCCGGAATCAGCGGCACCACTTCGGCCTTGTCGCCGACGATGTTCGCCACGTAGCTGTAGTAAGGGTGCAGGGTGATACCGATACGCAGGCGCTTGGCCGCCTCGGCATTGGCCAGTGGGGTCAGCAAGACGCTGAACAGGCCCACCAGCAGCAGGCGGAGCAAGGGAGATGACATAGACATGGGTAATCGATCTTCTCTCGTAGACAGCGTGAATTCAGTGGCGATGCTGGCGGGTGACGCCAGCGTCGAATTGCGCAACGACCTGCTGCCAGCCAGCGGCGATCAGCCCCTGGTCGCTCAGGTCGGTGGGGGCAGCCAGATTGGCGCTGCGGTTGAGCCAGATATCCGGCTCGCTACCGTTCACGCGCATCAGCAGTGAACCGCTGGTGTCATTGGCCTGGCTCAAGCCCAGGTACGCAGAAGGCGCCAACAACTGCCAGCGGTGGTCGCCACGGCTGACCGAACTGGCGTCCTGGGCGAAGGGCGCGAAGCCTTCTTCGGCCAGTTGCGCGGGCGTCGGCAGCGCGCTTTGTTCCTGCGCCAGCAACTGGATTTCATCCAGGGTCACCCGCAGGTCGGCGTAGATGCCTTGCTCGGCGGCGCTCAAGTCGCGACGGGCGTCCAGTTGGTGGCTGGGCACGGCCGCGACTTCCTGGGTTTCGCCATGCAGCGACACCACGGTGCCGGCGACGGCCAGGATGATCAGGCACAGCAACAGGACGTAGAGGGTCTCGTGGCCGGCACCGGCCGGCCGGACAACCTGGGTGTTGCCTGGGCTCACGCGGGTCATGGTGCCTGGATATCCGCTTGGTCGATCTCGACAACGTGGCCGGGACCGGCGTCAAACAGCACGTAGAACTCGCTGGCAGGTTTCTTGAAGGTCAACGTCGAGTCGGCCCCCAGCTTGCCGGGCACCAGGATGGTTTCGTCGTAGCCGATCACATCCAGGGTCACGCCGGGCGCGCCGCTGCCATCGGAGAAGCCGCCCGTGCACTGGATCTGCTCGCCGGTGATTTCCTTGCATTCGCACATCGGGTTGTGGGCCAGGGCGTAGTTGCTCGCACCCAGGCTGAGGGCCAGCACGGCGCAGGTGCGGGTCAGGCGCAGTAGGTTCATGGTTTGACTCCTTGCTTGTTCAACCAGGCGACAGTGGCAGGCGAAGCCTGACTCAAGGGAATGGAAGCTTGTTGCATGCTGCCGTCCCAGCCTTCCATGGTGATCCACAGTTCGGCGTCGGGCGGGGTGCGTTCGGGGATTGGCAGGGCGGCGCCCATGCGGTACGGGGTACCGAAGAAAATCACTCCGGCGGCCCGCAGGCTGCGGGGTTTGCCGATGCGCAGGTAAGTGGCCTTGACCTGATCGCCACAGGTGGCGCACAGGGCGGCATTGAAGGATTTCATCGGCCCGGCCGGATTGGGGCGGGGCGCTTCATTGCGTAGCTCAGCCAGGGTGATGCTCCATGGGCCGACCTGCACCTCGCCTATCTCGCGCTCGCCCAGGCCGGCGTCGCCGCGAAACAGCGCAGCGTCGGCAAAGTACTTGGGCATAAAGCCCAGGGGTACCAGCAACAACAGGATATTGATGTGGAACCGCCATTTGAGCCAGAAGGCACGCAGCGGCGAGGGCGCTTGTACGGTGGTGGCCTTGCTCATTACTTGCCCTCCGAAGTTTCAGCCTGCAGGGCGCCGATGGGGTTGGCTGGCGCAGGGTTGCGCGTAGCCTTGCTGCTGCGCTTGAGAGCGTGCAGCGTAGCCAGGGCGGTGCGCTTGCTCCAGATCAACAGACCGCTGAGCACCATCATGCTCAGCAACAGGCCGAAGAAGAACCAGACCAGCTTGATCCAGATCCCGCCAAAGTCGCCGGTGTGCAACGGGCGCATGGACTCGGTGACGAACTCCAGGCCCGAGCGGTCGGACAGCAGGTGTGTGGCGGCAATTTCACCGTTGTAGGGGTTGATGTCGGCGGTCTGGAACATCAGCGGGTACCAGCCGCGGCCGCCGATACTCAGGTGGCTGTAGGCATTGCTCGGCAGGCCGACGAAGCTGACGTCGAACCCCGGGATGCGCTGGCTGGCGATGTTGATGGCATCGTCCAGCGCAATCGTCGGTGGCGGTACGCCAGGCGCCGACAACGGCACTTTGTCCCGGGCGATCACCGGCACGACGGCCTCGCTGGAGATGGTGATCTGGTTGTCCGAGAGAATCGCCTGGATCAAGAACCAGGTGCCGGTGATGGAGATCACCGCGATAAACCAGATCGACCAGATGCCGCTCAGACGGTGGAAATCCCCCCAGAAAATCCGCGCGCCGTGCTTGAAACGCAGGGTGGGCTTGAAGAAACCTTTCCAGAACCGCTTGTACACCACCAGGCCAGTGACCAGCGACGCGAGCATCGGCAACCCGAGGAATGACACCAGGTACCAGCCCCAGCTGAAGCCATTGGTGAACGGCACCAGCCACCAGCCATGCAGGGCGCGGGTGAACTGGCGGAAGTTGAACGATGGGCTGATGCCCTGGATGACCCCCGTATACGGGTTGACGTAGACCGCCACGGAGCGGCCATCGGGGTAGCTGATGTCGACGTCGAGGGTAAAGTGCGACTCGTCCGGACGGACGATGGACTCGACAATGGCCTTGGGCTCGGCCTGCTTGATCGCAGCCAGGATTTGGTCGTAAGTGAGCAGTTCGGCATCGTCCGACGGCTTGCTGGCGCGCATTTCCGGGTTGGCCAGCCACACGATTTCCTGGCTGACCACCGCCAGGGTCCCGGTGACGCAGACGATCAGTACGAAGAACCAGATGGGCAATGCCAGCCAGCTGTGTACGAGAAACCAGAGTTTGGAGCGTGACTTCTTCGACATGTCTAGGAGGGTCTTGATCGGAGGGGGGGCAGAAAAGGCCCGGGAAAGGCCGGTCGTAGCTTTTGCTTACGCGACGGGCTGTATCTAAGTTAAGACGGATGAGAATCGCAAAACCCTAAGGCGGAAATGAAAGCAAATGTTTCCAGTGCGCAACAAACACCTGTATGAGCTGGCTTGCCAGCGAAAATCTCCAACGATTACGCGGGTTACCTGTTGCTATTGTTCTCGGGTTTTTCGCCGGCAAGCCGGCTCCTACAGGTGATTGGGTTTAGGCGAACAGCTCCTTGGCGCGCTGGCGGATCTGTTCCTCGGTCAGTTCTTCGGTATGGGTGGCAAGGAACCAGACATGCCCGAAGGGATCTTTCACTGTGCCCGAGCGATCACCGTAGAACCGATCCTCAGGTTCGCAAATGCCTGTACCGCCGGCCGCGATCGCTTGTTTGTACTGCGCGTCGACGTCCGCCACATAGAGGTGCAAGCCAACACTGGCAGGATGCTCTCCAGGGGTGCCAAGCGGCATTTCGGCACAAGGTGACGCCAGCATGATCGGCGAGTCGCCAATGCGCAGCTCGGCATGGCCGACCTTGCCATCGGGCATATCCAGGCGCATGACAACGGTGGCACCGAAGGCCTTCTTGTAGAACTCGATGGCTTCAGCGGCCTTGTCGATACCCAAGTAGGGCGTGATGCTGTGATAGCCCTCGGGGATAGGTTTGACGCTCATTTCGCTCTCCTTGATGGTTGTTCAGGGGCCCGGTTTTTCCGGTTTCCTCACTATAGGCCAAGTTTTTCGTCGCCTCCTGGCAGCCGACGACCGTGCTGTAAGGGCGTCCTGAACATTTTCTCGAACAGAGGCTTGACCTTGACTTAACTAGAGGTCTTACCCTGCACGGCACCTACAACTAAAGGGGATTTGTCATGCAGACTTGCGCGAAAAGTCATGGGTTTACCCAATTAATCGAGTTTCAGATCGAGCCTCGCCAGCAGTCCGCCCTGGTGTCGGCGCTGTCTGAGCAGACCGAGCGCCTGGCCCAAGGCCATGAGGGTTTTTTGAGTGCCAGTGTGCAGGTCAGTGATGATGGACGGCGCGTGCTCAACTACCTGCAATGGCAGACCCGCGAAGATGGCGATGCGGCGTTCAATCGCCTGGAGTGCGAGGGCGGGGACTTCTGGACCTTGATTTGCGCCCACCAGGCCACGGCCGTGACCTTCGGTTCATTCCAAGTGCTGCGCAGTATCGAGCGCAGCGCCGACAATGCACTGGCGTGCAACTTATATCGATAGATGCAACATGCGTTCGCCTTGCAGGTTTTCCCCGGCGCGGCGCTTGTTGACCGCCAGTTCGCCGATCTTGATCAGGCGTGTGCGCGTGACATTGCGGCTCAGGCCCAGCAGGTTGGCGGTGTGCACCTGGTTGTAGTGGCTGA
The DNA here is from genome assembly GCF_009873475.1 of Pseudomonas sp. DTU12.1. Classification (NCBI taxonomy): domain Bacteria; kingdom Pseudomonadati; phylum Pseudomonadota; class Gammaproteobacteria; order Pseudomonadales; family Pseudomonadaceae; genus Pseudomonas; species Pseudomonas sp. DTU12.1. The sequence goes on from NZ_CP045254.1 coordinate 2,304,394, forward strand.
AACGGTAGGCGGCGCGTAGCAGCGCGTCTTCGACCTTCTCATGGAGCGCGCCGGCCTGTTCGTCAAACAGCTTCTGGAAGGCCCGCTCCATCAAGGCTTCGGCACTATTGTCGACCCCGTGCTGGCTGTCGTCCTGGCGCTCGATGCGCAGATTCGAGAGGCGCAGGTCGTCGCGCTCGATCACACCGTTGCGGCAAATCAGCAAGGTGTGATGAATGACGTTTTCCAACTCGCGGATATTGCCCGGCCAACTGTAGCTCCTGAGCTTTTGCTCGGCCTCGGGGCTGATGGTGATGGGGCCGTAGCCCAGGCGCTGGCTGTAGGCGTCGATAAAGTGGCGGGTCAGGGGCAGGATGTCGCCGGGGCGTTCGCGCAACGGGCTCAGTTCCAGGCTGACCACGTCCAGGCGGTAATACAGGTCTTCACGGAAATGCCCGGCGTTGATGGCCTTTTCCAGTTGCACATTGGTCGCCGCCAGTACCCGCACGTCAATGGCAATGCTCTTGCGTGAGCCCAGGCGCACCACTTCGCGCTCCTGCAGGACGCGCAGCAGCTTGACCTGGATGGCCATGGGCAGATCACCGATCTCATCGAGGAACAAGGTGCCGCCGTCGGCCTCTTCGAACCAGCCGGCCTTGGCGCTGAGGGCGCCAGTGAACGCGCCTTTTTCATGGCCGAACAACTCCGCTTCCACCAGGGATTCGGAAAAGGCCCCACAATTGACCGCCACGAAGGGCCGGTTGCGCCGGGCGCTGAGGTTGTGGATGTGGCGGGCCACCAGCTCTTTACCGGTGCCGGTTTCGCCGATGATCAGCACGCTGGCTTCGCTGGGGGCCACTTGCTGGATATGCGCGAGCAGGGCCTGGGACTTGGGGTCTTCGAAGACTTGCGCGGTGGCGCGAATCGACGTGGCGAGGGCGGGCGAGGGCGGTAGGGTCAAAAGCTGCATGGGCACCTCTAGGAATAGAACGTTGGCGTCGGCAGGGACTGGTTCAAGGCCCAGTCGCCCAATTCGTGGAGTTTGTAGTCCACCGGGTCGTGCAGGCTTTGGGTGCGCAGGTTGCGCCAGTGGCGGTCCAGGCGCAGCGAGGCGTGGGTGGAGCGGGCGCCGGTGACCTCAAACAGGCGGCTGCACAGCTCCAGGCCGTTGCGGGTGGCGGCGACCTTGGCCGTGGCGATGGCAATCGCCAGTTGCCCACGCTCGTGTTCGCTCAAGGCAGGGCCCTTGGCCCAGGCCTGGTCCAGCAGCTCGGCGGCCCGTTGTACCAGTAGGCGCACGCCTTCGAGTGCGACCCAGAATTCGCCGTAGTGGCTGAGCACATAAGGGTCCTGACGCACATCCTGGACGCTGGATTTATGCCAGGGCCGTGTTTCGGCGAGGGTGTAGTTACGCGCTTCCTCAAACGCGCCTTCGGCAATGCCGAGGAACATTTGGGTGAACGTCAGTTGGGCAATCAGCGGACGCAGGCAGGCGAACGGCGTGCTCAGGGGGCCGGGGTCCAGCAACAGTTCCGACTCTTCGACCCTGACGCGCTCGAAGCTGGTGCTGCCGCTGTCGGTCTGGCGTTGGCCGATACTGTTCCAATCGTTGTGCACGGTGATGCCGCTGCGTGCGCTGGGGATAGCGGCGATCAGCAGCTTGCCGCCGGCGCTTTCATCGACTGCCGAGGCGATCAGCATCTGTGAGTCGCTGGCGCCGGAGCAGAAGCTCTTTTTTCCGGAGAATTCGCGCCAGCCGCCAAAGTCCTTGACCACCGTGCGCGTATCCAGGGGGTTGAGGGCATTGCCCCAGAACCAGTGCTTGCGGGCGGTCTGTTCGAACCAGGGCTGCCATTGCTCCGGGCGGGAAAACAGGCGCACGGTGGCCAGCATCAGATGATGGAAGCCGAACACGTGGGCGATGGAGCTGTCGACCTTGGCGAACTCGCGCACGACCTCCAGGGTTTCGCTCCAACGTGCGCCAAGGCCGCCGTACTGGGTGGGAATGCTCAGTGCCAGCAGGCCACTGTGGCGCAGGGCATCGCGCTCGGCCTTGGGCGTGCCGCCGCGCTCGTCACGCTCTACGGCGCTGAGGGCGAACTCGGCGGCCAGCAGCTTGGCGGTTTGCAAAGGGGATGGCAGGACGCTATGGGGTTTGGCTGGCACGCGGTGCTCCAGAAAAAATCACATGCGCTGTAGGCACCGGCATGCCGGCTCCTACAAAGGTGGGTCAGGCTTTTGCGGTGGCAGGCAGCACATCGTTGGCGATCATTTCGCCGAACGGCCCGGTAAGGTTGGTGATGCCGCGTCCGGCCAGGCTGGCGTAGGGTTCGGGCAGCAGCGGGAATACCAGCTCGGCAAAGCGATAGGCTTCTTCCAGGTGCGGGTAGCCGGAGAAGATGAAGCTCTCGATGCCCAGGTCGGCGTATTCCTTGATCCGCTCGGCCACTTGTTGTGGGTTGCCTACCAGCGCGGTGCCGGCGCCTCCGCGTACCAGGCCGACGCCGGCCCACAGGTTGGGGGCGATTTCCAGGTTGTCGCGCCGCCCATCGTGCAGGGCGGCCATGCGGCGCTGGCCTTCGGAGTCAAAGCGCGAGAAGGATTTTTGCGCGGCGGCAATGGTCTCGTCGCTGATGTGTTCGATCAACTTGGCGGCTGCCTGCCAGGCTTCGTCTTCGGTTTCGCGCACAATCACATGCAGGCGGATGCCGAACTTGACGGTGCGACCATGGCGCGCCGCACGTTCGCGTACATCGGCGAGTTTCTCGGCGACGGCTGCGGGCGGTTCGCCCCAGGTCAGGTACACGTCGACCTGTTCGGCGGCGAGATCGTGGGCCGCATCGGACGAGCCGCCGAAGTATAGCGGTGGGTAAGGTTTCTGAACCGGCGGATAAAGGGCCTTGGCGTTCTGCACCTTCAGGTGTTTACCTTCAAAGTCGACGGACTCGCCTTGCAATACTCGGCGCCATATCTTGAGGAATTCATCGGTCACCTCATAACGTTCACTGTGGTCGAGGAAGCTGCCGTCACCACGGTTTTCATCGGGATCGCCGCCGGTCACCACGTTGATCAGCAGGCGGCCGTTGGACAGGCGGTCGAGGGTGGCGGCCATGCGCGCGGACACGGTGGGCGAGATGATCCCCGGGCGGATTGCCACCAGGTAGCGCAGGCGTTCGGTCAAGGGCACCAGTGCCGAGGCAATCACCCAGGAGTCTTCGCAGGAGCGGCCGGTGGGAATCAGCACGCCGTGGTAGCCGAGGTTATCGGCGGCCTGGGCTACTTGCTTCAGATAGTTGAGGGTGACTGGGCGCGCACCCTGGGTAGTCCCCAGGAAATGGCCGTCGCCATGGGTCGGAAGAAACCAGAAAACATCCATGACAAGTCCTTGAGCGATGTTCAACAGAGAGTGTTGCCCGGCCAACAGTTGTGGAAACAACAGTTGCGGCGTTGGGGGACCGTTATAGAACGTCTGGTTTATTCCGTAAACGAACGTATTTCTCTATTTATAGATCCATAAGGAATATGTCGGATTGGCTGATAGCGACTATCACAGCGGATGATTTTTCCCTGCAAAGGCGTGGGAGTAGCCTGTGTTCATTGCCTTGACGCCCGATTCGCAGGACCTTCGCCATGAACCACTACCTCACTGTTGCCTTGTTGCTGGTTGCCTCTTTGCTTGCCGGTTGCGCCTCCCCTCCGGCACCCGAGTTGCGGCCCTACACCGCCGAGGAGGCCAGGCAGTTGGCGATGGAAGGGCTTAACCGCCGTGGCTTGTCGTTTGACGAATATCAACAGAAGAAAGCCGAGCTGTCTGCCCAGCCACAGACACCTTTTGGCTTTGATCGCCAGGGTGAAATGAATGCAGAGCGCAACGTGATGTTGCATGACCGTCCCAGCTAAAAGCGTTGGCGGTGGTCCCGAGCCCGAAGTTCTTCGCAGGAACTTCGGGCTTTTTGTTTTCCATCCTTTTCATCGAGCCTGTTAAGCTCAATTTCAGGAGCGTTCCTACGCACTTTTCAATTCTTTAACGGCATCCGATCGGGTTAACCTGACGATCTCTGTACTGGTCGCTGCCCCTGGGACGCTGATCTCGGGAACATGCTCTGCGGGTCTTTAAACGTCATGAATAAACGTCCTTTGTATTTCGACTACGCCGCCACCACACCGGTGGATGAGCGGGTCATCCAGGTCATGGTCGAGTGCCTGGGTTTCAACGCCAATTTCGGTAACCCCGCATCCAGCTCCCATGCGTTTGGCCAACAGGCCCGGCACACGGTCGAGCAGGCGCGTCGGCAGGTGGCGGAGCTGGTCGGCGCCCAGCCCGAACAGATCGTCTGGACCTCGGGCGCCACCGAATCCAACAACCTGGCGCTCAAGGGCGTGGCCCAGGCGCGGGGCGTGGCCGGTGGTCATATCATCACCAGCCAGATCGAGCATAAGGCGACGCTGGACACCGCGCGCCAACTGCAGGAGGCCGGGGTTGCCGTGACCTACCTGGTGCCGGACGCCGATGGCCTGATCACCGCCGAGGCGGTCAGCCAGGCACTGCGTGAAGACACGTTCCTGGTGTCGTTGATGCTGGTCAACAACGAACTGGGTACGCTCAACGACATCCCGGCCATTGGCGCGCGAGTGCGTGAGCATGGCGCACTGCTGCATGTGGATGCGGCGCAAGGGGCGGGCAAGGTCGAGATCGACCTGGCGCGCTGGCCGGTCGACCTTATGTCGTTTTCTGCACACAAGCTGTATGGCCCCAAAGGCATCGGTGCGTTGTATGTCGGGCCGCGGGCGCAGCAGAACGTCACCGCACAGATCCACGGGGGTGGTCATGAAGGTGGGCTGCGCTCGGGTACCCTGGCGACCCACCAGATTGCAGGCATGGGCAGTGCCTTTGCGTTGGCCGGGCAATTTTTTGCTGAAGAGTCGGCGGGGATTGTCGCCCTGCGCCAGCGTCTGCTGGAGCAAGTGCTGGCTATCCCCGGCGTGCGCCTGAACGGCAGTGCCACCCAGCGCATTCCCCACACCTTGAGCCTGACGTTCAGCGAGGGTGAGTTCAATTCGGCGGCCTTGAGCGCCGGTATCGCGTTTTCGGCCACCTCTGCCTGTAATTCGGCAAGCAATGCGCCGTCCCATGTATTGCTTGCCCTGGGGCATGATGCGCGCAGCGCCGGTCGCACCATTCGCCTGAGCTTGGGGCGCTTCACCACCGAGCAGGATATCGATCAGGCGTTGCAATTGATCAAGAGCTCGCTGGCCAGCGCACCGGCCTTCTGGGCGGTTTGAAACATATAAAAATTATTAGTGGTTAGCAGGAGACAAGATGAGTACGCAGCCTTTGACCCATGGAACGGTTCCCCAGCGCCTGGCGCATACCCGCGAGTTGATGCAGCGCGAGGGCATCGATGCCCTGCTGGTGCCATCGGCCGATCCGCACCTGTCCGAATACCTGCCGGGTTACTGGCAGGGGCGGCAGTGGTTGTCGGGGTTTCATGGGTCGGTAGGCACGCTGATTGTCACCGCTGATTTTGCCGGTGTCTGGGCTGACAGCCGGTACTGGGAGCAGGCGAGCAAGGAGCTGGGCGGCAGCGGTATTGAGTTGGTGAAGCTGCAACCGGGGCAGCCCGGCCCGTTGGAATGGCTGGGTGAGAACACTCCTGAAGGTGGGGTAGTGGCAGTGGACGGCGCGGTGATGGCCGTTGCATCGGCCCGCACCCTGGGCAGCAAGTTGGCGGAGCGTGGCGCTCGCCTGCGTACTGATATCGATTTGTTGAGTGAGGTCTGGACTGACCGTCCCGAGCTGCCAAACCAGCCGATCTACCAGCACCTGCCGCCCCAGGCCACCGTCAGCCGAGGGGAAAAGCTCGCGGCACTGCGCGCCAGCCTGAAGGACAAAGGCGCGGATTGGCATTTCATTGCCACCCTGGATGACATTGCCTGGCTGTTCAACCTGCGCGGTGCAGATGTTTCGTTCAACCCGGTGTTTGTGTCGTTCGCCCTGATCAACCAGCAGCAGGCAACGCTATTTGTTGCCCTCGGCAAGGTCGATGCCTCGTTGCGTGGGGTGCTGGAACAGGATGGCGTGACACTGCGTGACTACAGTGAAGTGGCGGCGGCCCTGGCTGAAGTGCCGGACGGTGCCAGCCTGCAGGTGGATCCAGCACGCGTGACTGCCGGGTTGCTGGATAACCTGGGCAGTGGCGTCAAGCTGGTGGAAGGGCTCAACCCGACCACGCTGGCCAAGTCCCGCAAAAGCCTGGCGGATGCCGAGCATATTCGCCGGGCGATGGAACAGGATGGCGCGGCCTTGTGCGAGTTTTTCGCCTGGCTGGACTCGGCCCTGGGGCGCGAGCGCATCACTGAGCTGACGATCGATGAACACCTGACTGCCGCACGAACCCGGCGCCCCGATTATGTGTCGCTGAGTTTCAATACCATCGCCGCGTTCAACGGCAATGGCGCGATGCCCCATTACCACGCCACGGAAGAAGAGCACGCGGTGATCGAGGGTGATGGCCTGCTGTTGATCGACTCAGGTGGCCAGTACCTGGGTGGCACCACTGATATCACGCGCATGGTGCCAATTGGCACGCCGAGCGAAGAGCAGAAGCGCGATTGCACCCGTGTGCTCAAGGGCGTGATTGCCTTGTCGCGCGCGCAATTTCCCAAGGGCATTCTCTCTCCGTTGCTGGACGCCATCGCCCGTGCGCCGATCTGGGCCGAAGGTGTGGATTACGGTCATGGCACCGGTCACGGGGTTGGCTACTTTCTCAATGTCCATGAAGGCCCGCAGGTGATTGCCTACCAGGCTGCGGCCGCGCCGCAAACCGCGATGCAGCCGGGAATGATCACCTCCATTGAACCGGGCACTTATCGTCCGGGGCGTTGGGGGGTGCGTATCGAGAACCTGGTGTTGAACCGGGAGGCGGGTAAGACCGAGTTCGGTGAGTTCCTCAAGTTCGAAACCCTGACTCTGTGCCCGATCGATACCCGTTGCCTGGTACCGTCATTGTTGACGATCGAGGAGCGGCAGTGGTTCAACGACTATCACGCTGAGGTGCGTCAACGCTTGAGCCCGTTGCTCAGTGGCGCCGCGCTTGAGTGGTTGCAAGTGCGTACGGCCGCGATATAAGGGCTGACTGCTCGCAGGTCTGGGCCTGCGAGCAGGATGCTGGTGTTAACTCAAGGCTTCGCGGACAAAATCCAGGCGATCCTGGCCGAAGAACAGTTGTTGACCGACAAACAGGCTAGGCGCACCAAACACGCCACGGGCAATCGCTTCTTCGGTCTTGTGCTTGAGGGCGTCCTTTACTGCCTCATCCTGGGCCAGTTCCAGTACCTGGGCAGGGTCGAAGCCGTGTTCTGCCAAGACCGCTGCTACCACTGCCGGATCCCCCAGGTTGCGTCCATCCACCCATAACGCTCGGAACAGGCAGTCGATGAAGTCGATAAAACGCTCTGGCTGGCGTAGTTGAATGCCGGTAACGGCGCGCATCAGTGTCAGGGTGTTGATGGGGAAGTGCGGGTTGAACTTGAGGGGCACACCGTAACGCTTGGCGTAACGTGCCAAGTCTTGCAGCATGTAGCGGCCCTTGGCCGCAATGGTGATGGGCGAGGCATTGCCGGTGGCTTTGAAGATGCCACCCAGCAGGATGGGTTGGTACACCAGCTGGCTGCCGGTTTCGGCACAGATTCCAGGTAGTTGGGTGTAGGCCAGGTAGGTGGTGGGGCTGCCGAGGTCGAAGAAAAATTCCAGGGTTTTGTTCATGTCGGATGCTCGCTGCTTATTGTTATGTAGGCGTGCTTACCAGGTTTCATTCCAGGGGCGCAGGTCCAGTTCGAAGGTCCAGGCGTCCCGTGGCTGGCTGTGCAGGTGCCAATAGTTGTCGGCGATATGCTCGGGATCAAGGATGCCATCCTGGTCCTTGAGTGCGTATTTGGTTGGGAAGTTGTCGCGGATGAAGTCGGTGTCGATGGCGCCATCTACTACCACGTGAGCTACATGGATGTTCATCGGGCCAAGCTCGCGCGCCATGCTTTGAGCGAGGGCGCGAATGCCGTGCTTGGCGCCGGCGAAGGCAGCGAAGCCGGCGGCGCCGCGTAACCCGGCTGTGGCACCGGTAAACAGGATAGTCCCGCGCTGGCGGGTCACCATGCGCTTGGCCACTTCCCGGGCATTCAGGAAGCCAGAGAAGCAAGCCATCTCCCAGATCTTGAAATATTTGCGTGCGGTTTCTTCGAGGATGCTGCAAGGCACATTGGCGCCGATGTTGAACACGAAGGCTTCAATCGGACCCAGCTCGCTTTCGATCTGCTCGATCAGCGCGATCACCTCATCCTCCTTGCGTGCATCACAGGCAAAGCCGTGGGCCTCGCCACCGGCCGCTTGAATACTCTCCACCAGAGGCTGCAGTTTGTCGGCACTGCGTCGGGTGACGCAGGCCACATAACCTTCACGGGCAAAACGCTTGGCGATGGCGCCGCCTGTAGCGTCGCCTGCGCCGACGACCAGCACGATTTTCTTATTTTCAGTCATGGGAAGCCCTTTAGTAAACGGTCGTTAACTAAACGCACGTTATGCTACGCTTCGGCAGGCGTCAAGGTGGTGAATTCATGGGGAGAAGCGATGCGCTATTCAGTCAGTCACAAGCAGCAAACCAGAGATAAGCTCCTGCAGAGCAGCGCGGCCCTGGCTAAAAAAGAAGGGTTTGCCAGTGTTGGCGTGGATGGTTTGATGAAGGCCATTGGCTTGAGTGGAGGGGCGTTCTATAGCCATTTTTCCTCCAAGGACGCGTTGTTCAGCTCAATCGTCGAGCACGAGTTGAGCCAAAGCCTTGCGCGTTTGGGGGAAGGGGAGGTGCAGAGTCGAGAGCGCCTGGACCGCTGCCTCAAGATCTATTTGAGCATGGCCCACGTGGAGCAGGTGCAAGACGGGTGCGCATTGCCGAGCATGGGGGCGGAGATTGCTCGTGCTGATATAGCTGTACGCCAGCAGGCGCAAGAGTGGATTTGTCGGTTGCAGGCCAACTGGGCACGGACTTTGGAGAGTGACAGCTTGGCCTGGGCGATGTTGTCCCAGTGCGTGGGGGCACTGGTGGTGGCTAGAATGATGGTTGACCCGGACGTTCAGGCGCGGGTGCTTTCATCGAGCTATAAAGAGCTCAGCCAGAGGATCGCCCAGCCATGACTACTTACTTGCAGAGCACGATCATGCTGCGGCTGGTATAGCCGGCAGGGTTGATACCGAAAGGGTAGTCACCTGGCTCTTCGGTGTTGTCGCCGGACTTGGCGATCACCCGATAGCCCTTCTTGCCGCACGAGTTGGCTGCGCTGGTGTAGCACTGATCCCAGGAGGAGGACAGGCCAGAGCAGTTGATATGCAGCCCTTTCTTTCCGCGTTTGACTTCGGTCTTGGTGGTTGCGGCACATCCCGCCAGGGCGATGACGACAAGCACTATCAAAATTCGCTTCATTACCATCCTTAATAGCCGCGCCGTTGGAATGCCCGATGCTGGCTTTGCTCGCTCTCAAGTCTAGCGTTCGTGGATGTCCTTATTCGAAAATCTCCATGACTGACACTGAGTTACGGCCTAAACATGGCCTAATTGAGCGGCAAATGCCAGAGCTTCGTTAAATCCTGTCTCAATCTGCCGGGACGATTGGCTTTGACTGGCTGCGCATGGTCAGCGTTGCACCCACGGAAGCCAGGATAATGCAGGCGATCGCGAGCCATTGGGCCAGGGACAGGTATTCCTGAAGGAAAAACAGTCCGGAAAGCGCGCCGAATGCGGGCTCGATACTCATCAAGGTGCCGAAGGTGCGTGCGGGCAGTCGGGTCAGAGCGACCATCTCCAGGGTATAGGGAAGGGCAGTTGAAAGAATCGCCACGCCAATGGCGATGGGAATCAGCGCGGGTGTCAGCAGGGCGCTACCGGCATGGACGATACCGATAGGGGCCACGAACAGTGCGGCGATCATTACGCCAAGGGCGGCTGTTTGGACGCCGTTGTCCGCGCCAGCTTTTTGCCCGAACAGAATATAGAGTGCCCAGCAGATACCCGCCCCCAAAGCGTAGGCCGCCCCGGTCAAGTCGATGCCTTGACTGGCTTCACCAACCGGTATCAAGAGCAGTAGGCCGATGATGGCCAAGGCGATCCACAGGAAGTCAACGGCGCGCCGCGAGGCATAGATGGCTACGGCCAGTGGCCCGGTGAACTCCAGAGCCACTGCAATTCCCAAGGGCACGGTGCGTAATGACATATAGAAGAGGAAGTTCATGCCGCCAAGCGCCATCCCGTAGACGATGACGGTGCGCAGTGACTTGGCGGTGAGTTTTGCGCGCCAGGGACGAAGCAACAGCAGCATGATGATGCTGGCGAAAACCAGGCGCAGCGTAGTGGTGCCTTGGGCGCCGACAATCGGGAACATGCTTTTGGCCAGCGACGCACCTGACTGGATCGAGGCCATGGCGATGAGCAGCAGCCCGACAGGAAAAAGTGCGGAGCCCAGGCTGCGGGATGAGGTGGTCATTGGGGGTGTTTGTCCAGGTCATATAAAGGCAGAAGCCACTATGATGATCAACTGGTTCGGAATGGGCAATATATTGCTCAAATTTGTGCGTGCTATCTGTA
>NZ_CP045254.1:2320000-5943629 GCF_009873475.1 Pseudomonas sp. DTU12.1
AGGTACTCCGGGGATAACAGGCTGATACCGCCCAAGAGTTCATATCGACGGCGGTGTTTGGCACCTCGATGTCGGCTCATCACATCCTGGGGCTGAAGCCGGTCCCAAGGGTATGGCTGTTCGCCATTTAAAGTGGTACGCGAGCTGGGTTTAGAACGTCGTGAGACAGTTCGGTCCCTATCTGCCGTGGACGTTTGAGATTTGAGAGGGGCTGCTCCTAGTACGAGAGGACCGGAGTGGACGAACCTCTGGTGTTCCGGTTGTCACGCCAGTGGCATTGCCGGGTAGCTATGTTCGGAATAGATAACCGCTGAAAGCATCTAAGCGGGAAACTAGCCTCAAGATGAGATCTCACTGGAACCTTGAGTTCCCTGAAGGGCCGTCGAAGACTACGACGTTGATAGGTTGGGTGTGTAAGCGCTGTGAGGCGTTGAGCTAACCAATACTAATTGCCCGTGAGGCTTGACCATATAACACCCAAGCAATTTGCGTCGAAAGGCCAGATTGCGGTGTGTGAAGACGAAACGAACCGAAAGTTCGATCTTGCAAAACACCGACTTCTATTACATACCCAATTTGCTGAAGCGAGGCCAACTGGCCACGACTCAGTACCCGAATTTCTTGACGACCATAGAGCATTGGAACCACCTGATCCCATCCCGAACTCAGTAGTGAAACGATGCATCGCCGATGGTAGTGTGGGGTTTCCCCATGTGAGAGTAGGTCATCGTCAAGATTAAATTCCGAAACCCCAATTGCGAAAGCAGTTGGGGTTTTGTTTTGGGCGGTAGAAAAGCAAAGGGTGCTCTTGACGCTGTTGGTACCCACTTGAACTGCCGTTCGGGTAATTCAATACAAAGTGTTTCGGCATTTTTGGTATGGTGCAGCACCTGTTCCAAGGACTGATCTTTGCACCGCAGGAAGCGGCATTGTCCCTGCTCAACGAGATGCTGTAGAAATGCCCGAAGCCATACCGATCAAAGACCACGAGAAAGAACATCGCCTGGTCAATAAACGCCTGTTGGCCTGCGCAATACTGGTGCTTGGCATCACCTGTGCCTTGGTCGCCCGCATGTATTTCCTGCAAGTGGTCGAGTTCGACTATCACTCCACCATTTCCGAAAACAATCGTGTCCATGTCTTGCCCATCACCCCGGCCCGCGGCCTGATCTACGACCGCAACGGCGTGGTCCTGGCCGATAACCGCCCCAGTTACAACCTGACCATCACCCGCGAGCGGGCTACCGATCTCAAAGGCGAACTGGATTCGATCATCACTCTCCTGCATCTGCCGCCCGAAGACCGCGCAGTTTTTGACAAGGCCTTGAAACAGGCGCGTCACCCGTTCGTGCCCGTAACGTTGTTCTATGAATTGACTGAAGAACAGATCGCCATATTGGCGGTCAACGAATTCCGCCTGCCAGGCGTGGATGTGGAGCCACAGTTCGTGCGTCACTACCCGTTGGGCGCACACTTCGCGCACTCCATTGGCTACGTGGGCCGTATCAACGAAAAAGAGTCAAAAGAACTGGATTCGGTCGAGTACCGTGGCACGCAATCTATCGGTAAAACCGGAATCGAGCGTTTCTATGAGGCGCAATTGCACGGCCATGTGGGTTATGAGGAAGTCGAGACCAATGCCCAGGGCCGAGTGCTGCGGGTGCTCAAACATACCGACCCGATTCCCGGTAAAAACATTGTCCTGAGCCTGGATATCAAGCTCCAGGAAGCCGCCGAAGAAGCCCTGGGCGACCGTCGCGGTTCAGTGGTTGCCCTGGATCCACAAACCGGCGAAGTCCTGGCAATGGTCAGCAAGCCCAGTTTTGACCCCAACTCGTTCGTCACCGGCATCAGTTTCAAGGAATATGCCGCTCTGCATGATTCCATTGACCGCCCCTTATTCAACCGGGTGCTGCGCGGGCTGTATGCGCCAGGCTCGACGATCAAGCCGGAAGTGGCCATCGCCGGTCTCGACAGTGGTGTCGTCACCGCACAGACACGGGTCTTTGACCCCGGTTACTACCAACTGCCCGACTTTGATCACAAATACCGCAACTGGAACCACAGCGGCGATGGCTGGGTAGATATGGACGCTGCCATCATGCGTTCCAACGACACCTACTTCTATGACCTGGCCCACAAACTGGGGATCGATCGCCTACACGACTATATGGCCGAATTCGGCCTCGGCCAGAAAGTCTCCCTGGATATGTTCGAAGAGTCGGCCGGCCTGATGCCGTCCCAGGCCTGGAAGCGTGCGACGCGCCGCCAGCCGTGGTTCCCGGGCGAAACCGTGATCCTTGGCATCGGCCAGGGCTATATGCAGGTCACGCCATTGCAACTGGCCCAGGCCACCGCGCTGATCGCCAACAAGGGTGTGTGGAATCGCCCGCATCTGGCCAAGACCATTGACGGTGTAGCGCCCGTGGATGAACACCCCATGCCCAATGTCGTGCTTAAGAACCCCCGCGACTGGGACCAGGTCAACCACGGCATGCAAATGGTGATGCACGATCCGCGCGGGATCGCCCGTGCATCGGCCGCCGGCGCGCAGTACCGGATCGCCGGCAAGAGCGGGACCGCACAGGTGGTGGCGATCAAACAGGGTGAGCGCTACAACCGTCTGAAGACTCGCGAGCGCAACCGCGATAACGCACTGTTTGTCGGCTTCGCTCCGGCGGAGCATCCCAGGATCGTGATTTCAGTGATGATCGAAAACGGCGAGGCGGGCGGCCGCGTGGCCGGCCCTGTGGTCCGCCAGATCATGGATGCCTGGCTGCTTGATCAGCAGGGCCACCTTAAGCCGCAGTACGCGGCGCCCGCCAAGGCTTCGGGTGATCCGCGCGTCTGAAAGAAGGTTTTACTCCACCCAGAGAGCGGGACCGCCCGGTAGATAAGCGATTGCATTTAGCCACAGCCTGCGCAGATAATGAGATGAATTATCATTAACGTCTGTGGCTGCCCGCGTGTCTACTCCTACCGATCCCAAGGCTCTTCTGGCAACGCTCTATGACGACAACCATCGCTGGCTACGCGCGTGGTTGTATCGTCAGCTCAAGTGCCCGCAGGATGCAGCGGACCTGACCCAAGATACGTTTATCCGCATTCTGGATGCGCGCCAGCTCAACCAACTCGATGAGCCCCGTGCGTTTCTCAGTACCGTGGCCCGCCGGCTGTTATTCAGTTTCTGGCGCCGCAAGCGCCTGGAGCAGACTTACCTTGACAGCCTGGCGCAACTGCCGGACGCCTATACACCGTCGGAAGAAGATCTGGCCCTGGTACGCGAGGCGCTCGAAAGTATCGACCGCCTGCTCAATGGCCTGCCGCCCCGTGTCCGGCAGATCTTTATGCTCAACCGTCTCGAGGGCTTGTCGCAACCGGCTATCGCCCAGCAACTGGACGTGTCGCTGGCCACAGTGGAGCGCGATCTGCGGCGGGCTTTCCTGCACTGTCTGGCCGAGTCGGCGGACCTGACATGAGCCAGTCCAAGGTTGACGCCACCACCCGCGCTGCCGTGGATTGGTTGCTGCGCCTGGAGGCGGCCGCTGATGATCCCTCTGTGCGTCAAGCCTTCGAAATGTGGTTGCGGGCCAACCCCCAGCATGCCATTGCCTGGCAGCGGGTCGGCAGTTTGCTGCAGCAGCCGATTGCCGACTTGCAGCGCGTCGAAGCCCGCAGCCCCGGTCAGTTACGTGCCGTGACCCAAGCCCTGGCAGCCCCGGATTCGGAGTCGCGGCGCAAGGTGCTGCGTGGTGGCTTGGCACTGGTGTTGTTCGGCGTCAGTGGCGCGGCGATCTTTGACCGCGACCAGCCACTCACAGGTCTGTGGGCCGACCGCCACACAGCCACCGGCGAGCGGAAGACCTTCGCCTTGGCCGATGGCAGTCGCCTGAGTCTCAACGCCCGTAGTTCGGTGGATATACAGTTCAGCGACAGCCGCCGCCTGGTACGTCTGCGCGAGGGCCAAGTGTTCGTCGATGTCGCCGCCGACCCGCGCCGACCGTTTGTCATCGCTACCGCCCAGGGAGAAGTCCAGGCCCTGGGAACACAATTCATGGTGCGCCAGGAGGCCGCCGGCAGCTTGACCTCGGTGCAACTGCATAGCGTGCGTGTCACCACGCTCGGCGGCAGCCAGCGCCGTGTAGAAGCGGGGGAGGCGGCGTGGTTCAGCGACAGCGATGTGCGTCCAGTACCGCTCTCGGTGCGCAGCCGGGCAGATTGGCGCGATGGCCGCGTCGACATCCGTGATGAACCCCTGGGCCTGCTGATCGACGCCCTGCGCCCGTATCGCCGCGGTGTGCTGCGGGTCAGCGAGCAGGCCGCAAAAGTACGCGTCTATGGCGTGTACCCGCTGGATGATCCGGCGCAAACCCTGGAGTCGCTGGCCCAGACCTTCCCCCTGCGCATCAGTCACTACGGTCCTTGGTTGACCCTGATTGATGTGCGCTGAGTGGCCGATGGGAATTATTTTCAATCAGCGTGAGGGGATCGCTGATCTCGCGAGTCAAGGTTAGGGAACGCCAACCTGACAATGAGCATCCTCACCCTATGGCACCCTTGATGATCCGTCCCTGCCTGTTGACCCTGGCCGTAACCCTGGCTGTGATTGGCCAGCCCGCTGTGGCCCTGGCCGACACCGCCGCCAGCGCCCAGCAATATTTCAATCTGCCCGCTGCAGCCCTCGGCGATAGCCTGAGCCGGCTGTCCCGGGAAAGCGGGCGCACGCTGTCGGTCACCCCGGCCTTGCTGCAAGGACGTCGCGCACCCGCATTGCAGGGCCAATACAGCCCGGAGCAGGCCGCGCAACACTTGCTGGCCGGCAGCGGCCTGGGCTTGACCGTCACCGAAAACGGCACATGGAGCCTGTATCTGCTGCCTGAGGGCGCGCTCAATCTTGGCGCCACCATGGTCACTGGCCAAGTCGCAGAAAATGCCTGGGGCCCCGTCGATGGCTATGTCGCGACCCGCAGCGCCACGGCCACCAAGACCGATACACCGATCCTGGAAATCCCGCAGACCGTCAACGTGGTCACCGCCGACCAGGTCAAGGTCCAGGGCGCGCGCAACCTGACCCAATCCCTGCGCTATACCCCGGGCATGGACACCAACGGCTACACCGACCGTAATACCATCGCCGATGAGTTGGGCAGCCGTGGCTTTTCTCCCACGTTGCTGTACCTCGATGGTGCCTACCTGCCTTACGCCGGCAGCCTCGGCGGTGCGCCACAAATCGACCCCTACACCCTGGAACGTATTGAGGTACTCAAGGGGCCGGCGTCGGTGCTGTTCGGGCAGAACCAACCGGGCGGGATGATCAACCTGGTGTCCAAGCGTCCCACCACCGAAGCGCGACACCAGGTCAAGTTCGGCGTGGGCAGCTACGACCGGGTCAACGGCGCCCTGGATTTCAGCGGCCCTATCGATGACGCGAAAACCCTGAGCTACCGCCTGATCGGCCTGGCCCGCGACGGCAACGAGATGGTCGACCACGCCACCGACAGCCGTACCTTGCTGGCCCCCAGCCTGACCTGGGCGCCGACCGAAGACACCGCCCTGACCCTCTACGCGCAGATCCAGCGCGACAAATCCCTGGCCGATTACCAGGCACTACCCGCCATCGGCACGCTCTATCGCAACTCCAAGGGCCAGCGCATCGACCGCGACACCTTCCTCGGCGATTCCGATTGGAACAACTACATCCGCGATCAATATGTGCTGGGCTATGACTTCTCCCACGCCTTCAACGACAACCTGGAATATCGCCAGACCGCACGGTTTACCGACGTCAACGATCGCTATAAAGGCTTCTACCTCAACCGCTTCGCCGAACTGCCCGACGGCAGCACCGACGATACCCGCGCCAGCCGCACCAAACTGGACTGGCGCCAACACAACAGCGCCTACACCCTCGATAACAACCTGCAGGCCAAGTTCGCCACCGGTGCCCTGGAACACACCTTGCTGGTGGGCTTCGATCACCGCGAGTTCACCCGTAAATACCAGGGTTACAACCTTTATGGCGCGGAAATCATCGACCTCTACAAACCGTCCAACTACCACACCTTTGGCCAGCCGCAACTGACCACCAAGTGGAACAACACGGTCAAGCAGACCGGCCTGTATGCCCAGGACCAGATCAGGTTTGATCGCTTCATCCTCACCATGGGCCTGCGTGAAGACTGGGCCGAAGTGATCAACCGCGACCTGCTGGACCGCAGCACGGTGTCGCAGAAAGACAAAAAACTCACGCGTCGCGTGGGCCTGACTTACCTCACCGACTTCGGCCTGGCGCCCTACGTCAGCTATGCCGAGTCGTTCCTGCCAAGCGTCGGCCGCTTGGCCCCGGAACGCGGTGGCGGCGCCTACAAACCGGTGGAAGGCGAGCAATATGAAGCGGGGGTCAAGTACCAGCCCAACGACCAGTCATTGCTGACCTTGTCGGTGTTCCAGATCAAACAGAAAAACGTCCTGACCGGCGATCTGGTCTATCGCGAATACCAGTTGCAGGAAGGTGAAGTGCGCTCACGCGGCGTCGAATTCGAAGGCAAGGCACGGTTCGGCCAGGTGGAGTTGATCAGCGCGCTGACGTACCTGGACGCGATCTATACCAAGAGCAACTACGGCGATGAGGGCAACCGCAGCGAGGCGCAAGCCCCGTGGAGCGGCAGCGTCTGGGCCGACTACCATTTTTCCAGTGATGCCTTGGCCGGCCTGACCGCAGGTGGCGGTGCGCGTTACACCGGGAAGAAATACGGCGACTCGTCCAACACCTTCAAGACCCCGTCGTTCGTGGTTTACGACGCTACGGTCAGCTACGACCTGAGCCGCCTGGGCCCCGCATTCAAGGGCGCCGAAGCCAGCCTCAACGTGCAGAACCTGTTTGATCGCGAGTATGTCTCGTCCTGCAACTACGCCTTTGGTTGCTATTACGGCCAGGAGCGCACTGCGTCCCTGGCCGTGTCCTACGACTGGTGAGCTACTTGATCACCACCGGGTTCACCGGCGCGCCGCTGCCACCGACAATCTTCAACGGTGCGGCGGTGTAGAGGAACTTCCACTGGCCGTCGTCGGCACAATCGGCGGCCAGATCCTCCAGCAGCACGATCTCGGTAAAGGCGATGCCGAGGTTGCGCATCAGCGCGCAATGCAATGGAATCTGCACCCCCGACACCGGATCGGTGATCACCTCATTGGCGATGGTGTCGGTCACCAGGTTGGGGATTTCCATGGCATGGAACCACTCCACCAACTCCCGGCTGTAGGTCAGGCCAGGCTCCACCAGGTCCTTGAAGAACTCAGTCTTGCCATACTCGTAGAACGCGCCCATGGAGCCGGTACGGATGATCAGGATGTCGCGTTTTTCGATGGTCACGCCCTGGGCCTTGGCGGCCGCCAGCAAGTCCAGGTGATTGAAGGTTTCGCCACGGCCCAGGTATTTCTTGCCGCGATGGCGGGCCATGTCGATCAGCACCGCGCGCCCGACCACGCCACGTTCGGCAATCGCCAGCACACTGGCCTTGGCCATGCCGCCGACGGTGCTCATGGCGTCGTAGCCGTTCCACAGTTGATTGTCGTACCAGGCATGCCCGAGGGCGTCGTACTGGGTCGAGCCTTGCAACTGCATGAAGATCACATCGTCGCAATACGCTGCGCCGCCGGTCATTTCGGGTTGCTTGCCGAAGTGATAGTGGCTGTGATCCAGGGTATTGAAGCGCATCGACGGGTTGCGTGCCGGCCACATCGGGTCGCCGCCCGGATGGCCGATCTGCACTTGCAACGTGAAGGTCTTGCCTTGGCGCACCGAGGCCACGCCGCGCAGTACTTCGGCTTCGGTCAGGTAATTGAGGGCGCCGACCTCATCGTCCGCTCCCCATTTACCCCAGTTCTTTGGCAGGCCATCGAGTAATTGCTTGGTGCTCGGTTCGTTCTTGTTATGTAAGTCACACATATCGACTCCGATCCCTATGGTCGTTGAGTTACACGCAGCGCCCACCATCGACTTCAAGGCAAGTGCCGGTGATAAAAGCCGCTTCGTCCGAGGCCAGGTACAGGCAGGCATTGGCCACGTCTTGCGGGGTGGAAAAACGTCCCAGGGGGATAGTCGCCATGAACTTCTGGCGGTTTTCCGGGGTGTCCGGCACACCCATGAACTCACTGAGCAGCGCCGTGGCGCCGACCACCGGGTTCACGCAGTTGACGCGGATATTGTCCGGGCCCAGTTCCGCTGCCATGGTCTTGCTCATGACCACCACCGCACCCTTGCTGCCGTTATACCAGACCAGCCCCGGGCGCGGGCGGATCGCCGCAGTCGAGGCAATGTTGACGAACACGCCGCCGCCCTGGCCGCGAAAGTGCGGCACAAAATGCTTGGCGCTGAGGAAGATACTTTTGACGTTGACCGCGAACACCCGGTCGAACTCGGCCTCGTCCACTTCCAGCATCGGTCGGTTGCGGTGGGTGGTGCCGGCGTTGTTGATGACGATATCCAGCCCGCCGAATTGCTCCAGGGTCGCCCGCAACAGGGCGCCCACGCTTTCGTCGTTGGCCACGTTGACCTCGACGAAGTGCGCATGGCCGCCGCTGGCCGCGATCTCATTGACTACCCGCTGGCCGCCGGTGGCGTTCATGTCGGCGACGATAACCCGCGCACCCTGTTGGGCGAAGGTCTTGGCGATGCCTTCACCAAAGCCGGAGCCGGCGCCAGTGACGATGGCTACTTTGTTTGCGAGACGCATGGAGTGTTCTCCTTTCTTGTTGTTGTAATGGCTTAGCCGTGTTTGATCGCAATGGTCTTCAAGGTGGTAAAGCCCAGCAGGGCCTCGAAGCCTTTTTCCCGGCCATAACCGCTGGCCTTGACGCCGCCGAAGGGCAGTTCAACCCCGCCGCCGGCCCCGTAGTTATTGATGAAAACCTGGCCGCAGCGCAGCTTGCGCGCCAGGCGCATTTGCCGGGCGCCGTCGCGGGTCCAAACGCCGGCGACCAGGCCGAAATCGGTGCCGTTGGCCAGGCGGATGGCCTCGGCTTCGTCGTCGAAGGGCATCACGGCCAGTACCGGACCGAAGACTTCCTCCTGGGCCAGGCGGCTGTCGGGCGGCACGTCACGAAACAGCACCGCTTCCTGGAAGTAACCGCCACTGCCGGCTTCCGCCACCACCTGGCCGCGCGCGGCAACGGTGATGCCGGCCTGCTCGGCTTCGCGGACGAACTCGCGCACCAGGCGTTGCTGCTTCTGGTTGATCAGCGGCCCCATATCCAGGTCCAGCGCCGAAGGCCCGGTGCGCAATTGGCGGAAGCGCTGGCTGAGCTTCTCCAGCAGCGTTTCATAAATACTGCGCTCTACCAGCAGCCGGCTGCCCGCCGAACAGGTCTGCCCACAGTTCTGCACAATGGCATTGACCAGCACCGGCAAGGCTTCATCCAGGTCCGCATCGGCGAACACCAGTTGCGGTGATTTGCCGCCCAGTTCCAGGGTCACCGGGCAATGCCGCTCAGCGGCCGCTTTCGACACCGCCGTGCCGGTGACTGTGGAGCCGGTAAACGAGATGTGATCGATTCCAGGATGAGCGCACAACGCAGCGCCGGCTTCATAGCCGTAGCCGGTCACCACATTGATCGCACCGGCCGGAAAGCCCACTTCGGCGGCAATCTGCGCCAGGCGCAGCAGCGACAGGCTGGCATCCTCGGCCGGCTTGACCACGCAGGCATTGCCCGCTGCCAGGGAGGCGCCGACGCTGCGGCCGAAGATCTGCATCGGGTAGTTCCACGGGATGATATGCCCGCTCACTCCATGGGGCTCGCGCACGGTGAGCACCGTGTAACCGTTCTGATAGGGCAGGGTTTCGCCGTGCAACTTGTCGGCCGCGCCGGCGTAATATTCAAAATAACGGGCGAGGGCAGTGGCATCGGCCCGTGCGACTTTCAGCGCCTTGCCGGTGTCCCGTGCTTCGATCTGCGCCAGCTCTTCGTGGTGTTCCAATACGGCCACGCCGAGCCTGGCCAGCAGGCGGCTGCGCTCCAGGGCCGACAATCTGCCCCATGGGCCATCAAAGGTCTCGCCCACGGCCAGGCGCGCGGCGCTGACGGCGGCGTCGATATCGGCGGCGGTACCCCGGGCGATGCTGGAGTAGGTTTCGCCGCTGCTGGGGTCGATCACCGGGATATCTTCAAGTGAGGTCGAGGCCTGCCATTGGTTGGCGATGTAGTGTGCATTGATCATGTTCAGCTCCTGTTCCCGGCGATGCATTCGGCGATGGCCACGCCCACTTCAATCGTACTGGCACTGCCGCCCATTTCCCGGGTGCGTGGACCCTCGGCAAGTACCGTCTCGATGGCCGAGACAATGGCGGCTGCGGCCTGTTGGTAGAGCGGGTTGCCATTGCCCAGATGCTCGATCATCAACGCAGCCGACCAGATCTGGCCGATGGGGTTGGCCACGCCCAGCCCGGCAATATCCGGTGCCGAACCATGCACCGGCTCGAACAGCGACGGGTAGCGTCGCTCGGGGTTGAGGTTGGCCGATGGGGCAATACCGATGGTGCCGGTACAGGCCGGGCCGAGGTCGGAGAGGATGTCGCCAAACAGGTTGGAGGCCACCACCACGTCAAACCAGTCCGGGTGCTGCACGAAGTGTGCACACAGAATATCGATATGGAATTTAGCGGTCTTGACGTCCGGGTAGCGCTGGGCGATCAGGTTCACCCGCTCGTCCCAGAACGGCATGGTGATGGAAATACCGTTGGATTTGGTGGCGGCCACCAGGTTCTTGCGCGGTCGCTGCTGAGCCAGTTTGAAGGCATAGTCCACCACGCGGTCCACGCCTTCGCGGGAGAAGATCGACTCTTGCACCGCGATCTCGCGCGGCGTGCCTTCCCACATCCGCCCGCCGACGCTGGAGTATTCGCCCTCGGTGTTTTCCCGCACCACGATAAAGTCGATATCCCCCGGCACACGGCCGGCGAGCGGGCAGGGCACGCCAGGCATCAGGCGTACCGGGCGGATGTTGACGTACTGGTCGAACTGGCGGCGGATCTTCAGCAGCGACTCCCACACTGCCGTGTGGTCGGCGATGATGTCCGGTGCGCCCACGGCACCGAAGAAGATCGCGTCATGGCTGCCGATCTGCTCGGCCCAGTCGTCCGGCATCATGCTGCCGTGGGCCAGGTAGTGTTCGCTGCACCAGGCAAAGTGATCGAACTCAAAGGCAATCCCGAAACGCCGGCTGACGGCCTCCAGTACACGCAGGCCTTCGGGCACCACCTCGCGGCCGATACCGTCGCCGGGAATCACGGCAATACGATGGGGGGGGCTGGTCGTGGAATTGGACACGCCGTGTCTCCTGTTTTTGTTGTTGTCAGTGAGGCGGGGACATTCTTGGCACAGGTGCAACGGTGGGGGAATTGCTGATTGTGGAAGTGGCCTTCGCAAAATTCGAAGGCCGGCGGTTATGCGCGATTACAGGCACCGAGGTAGTCGAATAATGCCAGGCTTGTAGGAGAGGGCTGTTGCTGGCGCATGCACAGGTACATCTGGCGGTCGGCCCAGGGGTCGTCGATTTCGATAAAGCGCAAGGCCATTTCCTTGCGAAAGATCTGCACGGCGCCCTGGGGCAGCACGCCAACCCCTTGGCCGGCGGCAATCAGCCGGCACACGGCTTCAAAGCTGCGTACCTGGACCCGCAGGCGCAGGGGCATGCCAATCGCCGCAGCGGCTTCGGTGATCAGCGTGGTGATGGCGGCGTTATCTTCCAGGCCGACAAAGTCGTAGCCCAACAAATCCTCAAAGCGCGCATGGCGCATCTTGAACGGATGATCATCGGGTACCAACAGGCACAGGCGGTCCTGGCAGTAAGGGACAAAGCGCAGTTCCTCGCCGCTGGGCTGAGTGGTGACGATCCCCACATCGGCCACGCCATCACGCACCGCTTGCAGGATTTCGCGGCTGCGTTCCTCGCGGATATCCAGGCGGATACCAGGATGCAGGGCGTTCCATTGGGTCAATTGGCTGGGCAGTTGCTGGCTCATCGCCGAGCTGTTGGCATACAGGCACACGCGGCCAGTGGCGCCCTTGGCGTAGTCGGCGAGGTCGGCATGCATTACGTCGACCGCCCGCAAGATCGACAACCCATGCTCCACCAGCACTTCCCCGGCCGCCGTCGGTGAGACGCCGGTCGAGGAGCGGTGCAACAGGGCGACCTTGAAATGCTGTTCGAGCAACGACAGACGCCGGCTGGCCGCCGACAGCGAGAGGTGCGACTGCTCGGCAGCCCGGGACAGATTGCCCAGCTTGACCGTCTTGAGGAACAGCTCGATGGAGGTGAGGTCGGGGGCCATGCCAGAGTCCTTGTGCGCGGTCTGTGAAAACTACGCAGTTGGGGCCGGGCTGTCCAATAGCCTGCCAACTCAACATACTTTGTGAATGCTGTTTTCGGCCTGATACAGACCAAAATGTGGGAGCTGTCGAGCGTTAGCGAGGCTGCGATAGCGGTGGCGCAGGCGATATTTCTGGTACCTGTGCCGCCGCTATCGCAGCCTCGCAGGGCGAGACAGCTCCCACAGGAGCTTAGCGCTGGATCCGGGATTTCAGTCTGTAAGGTGGGGCTCAGAATTCAATGCTTGCCGACAGCTTGGCCACCCGCGGATCGCCTTGGGTCAGATAGCCGCCCATCGCCGATTCCCAGTATTTGGTATTGGCCACGTTGTCCACGGTAAGTCCCAGGGTGACGTCGCGCTGGTCCATCTTGAAGTTGTAGCGTGCACCCAGGTCAAAGCGGTTCCAGGCCGGCAGGCTGAGCTTGTTGGCGGCATCGACATACTGCCCGCCGGTGCGCAGCATGCGCCCGCTGAGGGTCACGCCTTGCAGGCCTGGCACATCCCAATCCACCCCCGCATTGAGCTGGAACGACGGCACGCCAATCGCGCGGTTGCCGTCGTTGGCGCCGTTCTGTGTGCCCTTTAGCTCGGTTTTCATGACTGTCACACCGCCCAGCAGGCGCAGGCCGGCCAGCGGTTCGCCGAATACGTTGAGTTCCACGCCCTTGTTGATTTGTTCGCCTTCACGCACGAAACGCGCGGTGGTGGCGTCGATGATCTCGCTGTAGCCGGCGCCGGGCTGCTCGATGCGATACACCCCCAGCGTTGCGCCGTAGGTGCCCATGTCGACCTTGACCCCGGCCTCGACCTGCTTGGAGCGTGCCGGGGCGTACACCAGACCAGCGTTGGTCACCGTGCGAACACCTAGTTTCTCTGGTGCGGTCGGCCCCTTGGCCAATCCTTCAATCCGATTGGCATACAGCGACACATGCTCCCAAGGCTTGAACACAATGCCGTACACCGGCGTGGTAATCGACTGATCGTAGTTGGCGGTGCGGCTGGCGCTCATGTAGTTGTAGCCCTGCACCACCATTTGCTGGCGGCGCAGGCCGAGCGTGACCAGCAGGCGATCATCGACAAAACCAAAGGTGTTGGAGACCGCCGCGCTGCGCACGAAGGTCTTGGCGGTGATGGTCGGGTCGCTGAAGTCGGTGCCAGGGGTATTGCGTGGGCTGTTCAGGCGCGGTTCGGCGCCGGTCACCGGCTGGTAGATATTGGTGGGGGTCTTGGCGCTGTCGAACACATAGGCGTTACGTGCCTCGGTCCAGATCCCCGCCAGGCCGAAGTTCAGGCGATGGCTCACCGGGCCGGTCTGGAAGTTGCCGTTCAGGCCGGCCATGGCGCTGCTGTTGTCTTCTTCGTGGGCGATGGTCGAAGCGCTGGTCTGGGCGTTGCCCAGGTTGTCGTTGATGGTCACCGATGAGTACTGGCCCATCTCCCGAGTGTGCTTGACCCCGCCCGCCGCGTAGGCGGTCCAGTTGTCGTTCAGGTCATATTCGGCGCGCAGCATGCCCAGGGTGTCTTCAATATTGGTCGCACTCCAGCGCGGTGCATAGTTGGTGTCGGCCGACGGTGCGTCGGGTACCTGGGTCACGGCTGTCCCCAGGAACACCGAGTTGCGCCCGCCATTGACGCGCTGCTTCTGATACGCGAAATCCCCCGACAGACGCAGTGCATCACCCTGGTAATCGAGGCCCGCGGCAAACAGCTTGGAGCGCTGGTTTTCATTGTCGGTGCCGGTATCGCCTTCACGCTGGGACAGGTTCACCCGTGCGCCAAAACGATTGTCTTCGCCAAAGCGCTGGCCGATATCCAAGTGCTGGCCAATCCGGCCTTCGCTGCTGATATCGGTGCTGAAGCGGCGCAGCGGTTCATCGCCGGCGCGCTTGGGTTGCAGGTTTACGCCGCCGCCGATACCCGAGCCGGAGGGCGTTACCCCGTTGATAAAGGCGTTCGGGCCCTTGAACACTTCCACCCGCTCCAGAGCGTCGGTGGACATGATCTGCCGGGGTAGGATGCCGTAGAGGCCGTTGTAGGAAATATCATCGCCATTCAGTGGCAGGCCACGAATCACGAACAGTTGCGACTGGTTGGCGTAACCCGACGCCTGGCGCACGGATGAGTCGTTGAGCAGTACATCGCCCACGGTCTCGGCCTGCTGGTCGCGAATCAGTTTTTCGGTGTAGGAGGCCATGCTGAATGGCACGTCCATGATGTCCTGGTTGCCCAGTACCCCCAATTGCCCGCCGCGCGCCACTTGGCCGCCGGCGTACACCGGGGGCAGGGCGCCGGGGATGATTGATTCGGCGCTGATGCTGGTTGCCCCCAGTTCCAGGGCCTGGCCGTTGCTCGCATCCTGCGGGGTTGGTTGGGGGGCGCTGTGGGAGGCAAAGCTCAGGGAGCAGCACAGGGCGAGCAGGGTCGGGCGAAACGGCACGGCAAGTCGGGCACAGGTGGGCATGGTCGATCCGGACGGTGAACCGTCAGTGTGAGGAAGGGGGCAATGGCGTTGCGCTTCCTCATTGCGCGAATACGACTCCGGTGCAAATGATAATAAGTGCTAAATGGTGTTTTACAAACTGTTTTGTGCTGTCCGACTTTTCTGAAGGCCAGAAAATTTCTATTAAGGCCTTACGGCGGATGCCGAGTAGAATCGCGCCCTGAAAGCGATTCCTGAGGTGCGGCAAGGTGGATTTACAGCAGGGTTTTGTCCTGACCCGGCATTGGCACGACACCCCGGCGGGCACGCAGGTCAGCTTCTGGCTGGCCACCGACCAGGGGCCGCGGTATATCCGTCTACCGGTGCAGCCTTCGGTGATGTTTATTCCCGTGGCCCATCGTGAGCACGCGCAACGCGTGCTCAAGGGTGAGCGCGATGTGGATCTGCGCCCGCTGCAGTTGTGTGACTTCCATCACCGCTCGGTCCTGGGCCTCTATACCCGCCAGCATCGCCAGGCCATGGACCTGGAAAAACGCCTGCGCCAGGCCGGCGTGGATGTCTACGAAGGCGATGTACGCCCGCCTGAGCGCTACATGATGGAACGCTTTATCACCGCGCCCGTGGCGTTTGACGGCACACCGGGCGAGGGCGGGACGCTGCTGGAGGCGCAGATGAAGCCGGCGCCGGACTACCGTCCGGCGTTGAAGCTGGTCTCTCTGGATATCGAAACCACCGCGCGCGGCGAGCTGTACTCCATCGCCCTGGAAGGTTGTGGTGAACGCCAGGTGTATATGCTCGGCCCGCCGAATAAAACCGACGCGGTGGATTTCCAGCTCGAATACTGCGACAGCCGCGCCCAACTGCTGGAGCGCCTGAACCAATGGCTGGCACAACACGACCCCGACGCAATCATTGGCTGGAACCTGGTGCAGTTCGATCTGCGGGTCCTCCATGAGCATGCCAAGCGCCTCAACGTGCCATTGCTGCTCGGCCGTGGCGGCGAGGCCATGGCCTGGCGCGAACATGGCAGCCGTAACCATTACTTCGCCGCTGCTGCCGGGCGACTGATCATCGATGGCATCGAAGCCCTGCGTTCGGCCACCTGGACCTTTGAATCCTTTAGCCTGGAAAACGTCGCCCAGACCCTGCTCGGCGAAGGCAAGTCGATCTCCACGCCCTACCAGCGCATGGACGAGATCAACCGCATGTTCGCCGAGGACAAGCCCGCGCTGGCGCGCTACAACCTCAAGGACTGCGAGCTGGTGACGCGGATTTTCGAAAAGACCGAACTGCTCAAGTTCCTGCTGGAGCGGGCCAGCGTCACCGGCTTGCCGGCGGATCGCAATGGCGGTTCGGTGGCGGCGTTTACCCATCTGTATATGCCGCTGATGCATCGCCAGGGCTTTGTCGCGCCGAACCTGGGGGACAAACCGCCCCAGGCCAGCCCCGGTGGTTTTGTCATGGACTCGCGGCCCGGCCTGTACGAGTCGGTGCTGGTGCTGGACTACAAAAGTCTCTACCCGTCGATTATCCGCAGCTTCCTGATCGACCCCGTGGGCCTCATCGAAGGCCTGCGCCATCCCGACGACAGCGAGTCGGTGGAAGGCTTTCGCGGCGCCCGTTTTTCCCGCACCCGGCATTGCCTGCCGTCGATTGTGGCGCGGGTCTCCGAAGGCCGCGAGGTGGCCAAGCGCGAGCATAACGCGCCGCTGTCCCAGGCCCTGAAAATCATCATGAATGCCTTCTACGGCGTGCTGGGTTCCAGCGGTTGCCGGTTCTTCGACACACGACTGGCCTCGTCCATCACCCTGCGCGGCCACCAGATCATGCGCCAGACCCGCGAACTGGTCGAAGCCCAGGGCTATGAAGTGATCTATGGCGACACCGACTCCACCTTCGTCTGGCTGGGTAGTGCCCACTCCCAGGAGGAGGCCACACGCATCGGCCAGGGCCTGGTGCAGCACGTCAACCAATGGTGGCGCGAACGCCTGCAGAGCGAATTCGGTCTGCAAAGCGCCCTGGAACTGCAATACGAAACCCACTTCAGCCGCTTCCTGATGCCGACCATTCGGGGTGCGGAGGAGGGCAGCAAGAAGCGTTATGCGGGCCTGGTGACCCGGGCCGATGGCAGTGAAGAAATGATCTACAAAGGCCTGGAAACCGTGCGCAGCGACTGGTCGCCCCTGGCCCGCCAATTCCAGCAGGAGCTGTATCAGCGCATCTTCCATCGCCAGCCCCACCAGGATTACGTGCGTGACTACGTGCGCCGCACCCTCGACGGCGAACTCGATGAACTGCTGATCTACCGCAAGCGCCTGCGCCGGCAACTGGGCGACTACGAGCGCAACGTGCCGCCCCATGTGCGCGCCGCGCGCCTGGCGGATGAGTACAACGACCGCCAGGGTCGTCCACGGCAATACCAGAACGGTGGCTGGATCCGCTATGTGATCACCGTCAACGGCCCCGAACCCCTGGAGGTGCGCCAGGCGCCGATCGACTACGACCACTACGTCACCCGGCAATTGCAGCCGGTGGCCGATGCGATCCTGCCGTTTGTCGATGACGATTTCAGCACCTTGGTCGGTGGTCAGATGGGCTTGTTTTAACGGCGGGAAAGCGTTTCACTCTGGACGCTGAACCGGTCGGAGGAACGCCCCATGTACACGCTCTACGGCACGCAAAGCTCAGGCTCATGCATCGTTGAAATCGCCCTGCAACGTTGCGGCGTGCCCTGGCAACAGGTCGATGCCAGCCCCTGGGGCGACACGGCGGGGATGGAGGCTCTCGGGCAGATCAACCCGCTGCGACAAATCCCCACCCTGCAACTGCCCGACGCCAGCGTGCTGACGGAAAGCGCGGCGATCCTGATCCATCTGGGCCTCGAGTATCCGGCCAGCGGACTGCTATCTGGTAACCGCGCCCAGATCATTCGCGGCCTGGTGTACATCGCCGCCAACTGCTACTCGGCGATCACCATCATTGACTACCCACAACGCTTTCTCGACGACGCCGACGAGACGGTGCAGGCGCAACTGATTGCGGGCACGCAACAGAAACTGCATCGAACCTGGCAGGTATTTGCCGAGCAGTTTGCCGGGCAACTTTTTACCCCGCAGGGGTTGCCCAATGCCCTGGGCATCATGGCGGCCGCCGTGTCCCGTTGGGAGGGCGTGCGGGACGTCCTGCAGCATTCCCACCCCGCGTGCGCCCAGGCTCTGGCGCGGGTGGATGGCGATCCGCAGGTGGCTCCGGTCTTTGCCTGGCACTGGCCGGATTGGCCCGCGCAGTGAGCCCTGGCAATCAGAAGAAACAATGAGGCCCGATGGGCCTCAAACCCTTGCGTCGCGGGCGTCCTAGCCTACTCTTTCTGATAGTCGCGTAGGAATCATCCTTGAAATTGACTGTCGCAGACATGAAACTCAAAAACTCTGCATGGAATTGGAAGGAGGTACGCATGCTCGTCCGGTCGCTGACCCTGGCTACCTTGATGGCGTTTACGGGGCCGTTGTTGGCTGCGGATAACCGAGGCCCGCTGGAACAGGATCAAGGCAAATTTCGCCCGCTGATCGTGATTGCACCCAGCTCTATCGACCCGACTCAGGTCCAACTCAAGAAAGATCTTGAACAGCCTGAGAACAAACAGAAGTTCGCCGAGCGCAACATGGTGCTCTACACCGTGAACTACACGAGCATCGGCACCGTCGGCCAGCGCGACGGCAAGGACCTCGGCGCCCAGGACACCAACGCGCTGATCCGTGCCCTCAAGCTTGGCGCAAGCGCCGGTACCAAAGTGATCCTGGTGGGCAAGGACGGCGAGAAGAAAGTCGAAAAGACCGTACCCCCCGATACCCTTGACCTTGCAGAATTTTTTGCCGCAGTCGACAAAATGCCAATGGCCGAAAAAGAAGCCGCCGCACCCGCCGAACCAGAACCTGCCGCACCGGCTGCGGGCAAGCCTGGCGCCAAAGCCAAGCCTGGCAAGCACGCGCCGCAACCCCTGGAAGATTGACGCTTTCGGAACAACCCTTTGTAGGAGCCGGCAAGCTGGCTCCTACAGTGGACACGTTGGCAAGCCCTACAAGCCGTGTGCCACTTGCAGGCATTGCGCCATGAAGCATATGATAACCGTTATCATTTACGGCTTACCTCCTGTGCGCGTCCTCCATGCCTCCGATTCCTGCGACAAGCCCCACTGACCTCGCCACCCTGTATCAGCAGCAACACCGCTGGCTGCAGCACTGGTTATGGCGTCGTTTGAACTGTTCGCAGAGCGCTGCTGACTTGGCCCAGGACACCTTTCTGCGCCTGCTCGCCAAGAATCAACCCCTTGAGGTCCAAGCCCCCCGCAGCTTTCTGGCGAAAGTCGCACAAAGCGTGCTGTCCAATCACTTTCGCCGGCAAAAGCTGGAAAAGGCCTACCTGCAAGCCCTGGCGCTGTTGCCAGAAGAGGTGGCGCCCAGCGCCGAGACCCAATGGCTGCTCCTGGAAACCCTGATGGCCCTCGATGAAGTGCTCGGCCGCCTGGCATTGCCGGTGCGCCAGGCCTTCCTCTGGTCGCAGCTCGATGGCTTGAGCCACGGCGAAATTGCCGAGCGCCTGGGCACCAGCATCACTACGGTCAAGCGCTACATCGTCAAGGCCGGTGCGCAGTGCATTGTGCTCGACAGCCAGCGCCCATGAATCCGTTGCCCCTGACCCTGGAAGCTGCTGAGCAGGCCATGCACTGGCAATTGGAGTTGCAGGCAGCGGACGTTACTGAACAGACCCGCGCGCAATGGCTGGCCTGGCGCCAGCTAGATCCTCTCAACGAGCAGGCATGGCAGCATTCCCAGCGGTTTTTCCAGCGCATGCACGAGGTGCGAGACCCCGCGCACCAGGCTCTGGTCAGCGCCACCCTGTTACCGGCGCTGTCCCGTCGTCGGGTCCTGAAAAACCTGGCCCTCTTGCTGGCCGCCGGCAGTGTGGCGTGGACCGCCCGGGATGCCGGGCTGTTGCAGCCCTGGACCAGCGATTTCAGCACCACCGTCGGTGAGCAATGGCGTATCGACCTGGCGGACAATACCGAGATCCAGCTCAATACCGACACCGCTATCGATGTGAACTACAGCCCCGACCAGCGCCTGATCCATCTGTTGCGCGGGGAGATCCTGGTAGTACCCAACCCGTTGGACGCCCGCCCGCTGTGGGTGAAAACCGCCGAAGGCCTGACCCATGCCGCAGGCGGGCGCTTCAGCGTGCGCCAGCGCGATGGGTTTACCCAGTTGGGGTCCGACCGGCAGCCACTGGCGGCGCAGATTCCATCGCGCAGCCTGAGCCTTTCGCCCGGCGAGATCGTCAGCTTTGACCAGCAAACCCTGTTGGCGCGACGCCCGCAGCGCGCCGGCGAACTGGCCTGGGGCCGCGGCATGATCGTCGCCGAGGGCCTGCGCCTGGAAGACTTCCTCAATGAATTGAGCCGCTACCGACGCGGGCATCTGGACTGTGACTCGAGCGTGCGCGAGCTGCGTGTGTCCGGCACCTATCCGTTGGCCGACACAGACCGCATCCTCACTGCGCTGCAACACACCCTCGAGCTGGACGCGCAGCATTTCACGCGGTTCTGGGTCACGCTTAAACCGCGTCGGGCGCAGGTATGAATTTATTTTGCATGCATGTGGTCCGTTTCCGAATCTCACGAGACTTATATCCCCAGACACTCACTTATCTGGGGAACAGCGCATGCATCCGCAACGCACCATTCGGGCAACACTGAAAAAATCACTGGCTGTGGCCGTCGTCCGCGGCATTGCCAGCTTTGCCGGGGCAGCACCGTTGTTGCTGGCGCCCGCCTGGGCCATGGCGGCGCCACAGCAGGAGTTCGACATTGCCCCAGGCTCCCTGGCCGGTGCGTTGAACCAGTTTGGCCAGGCCACGCATATCTTGCTGTCCTACCCGGCCGCGCTCACGCAAGGGCAGACCAGCCCCGGCCTGCAAGGGCGACATGACCTCGACACCGGCCTGGCAATCCTGCTCAGTAACAGCTCGCTGCAAGCGGTGCGCGGCAGCGGCGATAACTACTCCCTGCAACCCCGTCCTGCCGACGGCGCATTGCAACTGGGCACCGTAT
This sequence comes from Pseudomonas sp. DTU12.1, assembly GCF_009873475.1. Taxonomy (NCBI): domain Bacteria; kingdom Pseudomonadati; phylum Pseudomonadota; class Gammaproteobacteria; order Pseudomonadales; family Pseudomonadaceae; genus Pseudomonas; species Pseudomonas sp. DTU12.1. The sequence goes on from NZ_CP045254.1 coordinate 2,340,915, forward strand.
CGATCTCCGGCAAGGCGCCGGGGTCGACTACCGAGGGCACCGGCTCCTACACCACGCAGTCGTCCAGCAGCTCAACCCGCCTGAACCTGACGCCCAGGGAAACCCCGCAATCATTGACCGTCATGACCCGCCAGCGCCTGGACGACCAGCGGCTGACCAACCTGTCGGACACCCTGGATGCCACCCCCGGCATCATTGTGTTGCGCGACGGCCTGGGTTCGGAAAGCGACGCCTATTTCTCCCGTGGCTTTCAGATCCAGAACTTCGAAATCGACGGTGTGCCCACCGTCACCCGCATGGACAACTACACCCAGAGCATGGCGATGTACGACCGGGTGGAAGTGGTGCGCGGCGCCACCGGCCTGATCAGCGGCATGGGCAACCCCTCGGCCACCATCAACCTGATCCGCAAGCGCCCGACAGCCGAGGCGCGGGCTAGCGTAACCGCCGAAGCAGGCAACTGGGACCGCTACGGCAGCGGCCTCGACGTATCCGGCCCCCTGACCGAAACCGGCAATGTGCGCGGGCGCTTGGTGGCCGACTACAAGACCGAACACGCCTGGGTCGACCGCTACAAGCAGCAGACCCAGTTGCTGTACGGCATCACTGAATTCGACCTGACCGAAGACACCTTGCTGACCATGGGCTTGAGCTACCTGCGCACCGACGTCGACGCCCCGGCGCGCTCCGGTTTGCCCACACGCTTTACCGATGGTTCGCGCAGCAACCTCAGCCGCTCCCTGAATACTGCGCCGGCCTGGTCCTATAACGACCATGAGCAGACCAGTTTCTTTACCTCCATCGAGCAGAAGTTCGACAGCGGCTGGAGCGCCAAGGCTGAATTCACCCATTCGCAAAACAAGTTCGATGAGGTGTTCAACTACGTCAACGGCAGCCTCAACAGTGATGGCAGTGGCACCACCCAGTTGCCAGTGCGATTCTCTGGTACCCCGCGCCAGGATAATCTCGACCTGTACGCCACCGGCCCGTTTGACCTGCTGGGCCGTGAGCACGAGTTGATCGCCGGCGTGACCTTGTCCAAGTACAAGGAAAACGTGCCCAGCCATGGCGGCTGGAACTATGCGTATTCCGGCTCCCCGGCGGGCGCCATCGACAACCTGTTCAACTGGGACGGGCACTCGGCCAAGCCGGACTTCCCGGTGACCGGCAAATCCTCGGTGGATGAAAGCCAGTACGCCGCCTACCTGAGTACCCGCCTGCGCATGACCGACGATTTGAGCGTGATCCTCGGCAGTCGGGTCATCGACTGGAAGCGCGACACCCAGGACAGCCCCTACGGCGGCGTTGCCACCCGTACCAGCGAGTCGGAAACCGGCGTGTACATTCCCTATGCCGGGGTGGTCTACGATCTGACCGACAATTGGTCGGCCTACGCCAGCTACACCAAGATCTTCAATCCCCAGGCCAGTTGGGTGCGCGACATCAACAACAAGGCCCTGGAACCCATGGAAGGCAAGGGCTACGAGCTGGGCTTGAAGGGCAGTTTCTTCGACGAGCAGTTGAACACCAGCCTGGCGCTGTTCAAGTTGGAACAGGACAACCTGGCGATCTGGATCGACACGCCGGGCGGCAACACCTATCGCAACGAGAAGGGCACCACCACCGAGGGTGTCGAACTGGAACTCAACGGTGAGCTGGCCGAAGGCTGGCAAGCCTCGGCGGGTTACGCCTATGCGGTCAGCACCGATGCCGACGACAAACGCATCGTCACCACCTTGCCGCGCCAGAGCCTGAAAACCTTCACGACCTACCGCCTGCCGGGAGCGTTGAGCAAGGTGACCGTGGGGGGGGGAGTGAACTGGCAGAGCAAGGTCGGTGAAGACCTGCACACGTTCAGCCAGGGTAGCTACGCCATCACCAACCTGCTGCTGCGCTATGACGTGACGCCGCAGCTAAGTACCTCGGTCAACCTCAACAACCTGTTCGATCGCGAGTACTTCAGCTATGCCGGCAACCACGGAATGTACGGCGCGCCGCGTAACCTGATGACCAGCATCAAGTACGACTTCTAACCCTGCCCCCGATCCCCTGTAGGAGCGGGCTTACCCGCGATAGCAGTAGTTCAGGCGCTGTTACTGTCGACTGACACACCGCCATCGCAGGCAAGCCAGCTCCCACCTTTGATTGGTGTCACGGCCAAAATACTGCACCCGACAAATATCCCCTGTAGGAGCGAGCTTGCTCGCGATAGCGGCGTATCAGCCACCGAATCTATTGGCTGATCCACCGCTATCACAGGCAGCAGCTCCGCGCGTTGCCTTTTTGCTATGCGCAGCTCACGCCTTCCACGGCTTGAGCCACAGCCCCAACCCCAGCAGCACTCCGGCGCCTGCCAGGGTGCTCAAGCCCAGTTGCCAGCCATCGCTGTGCATTGGGTGCAGGACCAGCGCCGCTGCTCCCAGCAACACCACACTCAGCCCCCACTGCAATGGCCAGCCCAGTTGCCCGAGCAGGTGTTGGCGTTGCATCAGCAGCAGGTTGGTGACGATCACCCCACCCAAGGCCGCCAAGGCGATGCCCGGCAGGCCGAAAAAGTACGGCAGCACTACCAGCAGGCCGGCATTGACCAGGCTGCCCAGCAGTTCGCACTTGAGCGGCAGGCGCGTATCGCCGCTGGCGTAGGCATAGCGGGCGAGCATGGCGTTCCAGGCGCCGAACACCAGGGGCGTGGCGAACCAGGCAAGCAGGGCGGGCAGCGGGCCGTCGGCACTTTGCGCCGGCATCAGCAGGTGAATCAGCACGGGGCTCGCGCCAATCAGGCCGAGGGCGGCCGGCAGGCTCAGTAGGGTTGCGGCATCCAGGCCACGGCGCAGCAAGGCCAGGCGTTGTTGGCCCTGTTCGCCGCTCATCAGCCCCAGCAGCACCTGGTTGAGGCTCATCAGCGCAATCAATGGCAGGTTGATCAGTTTGCGCGCCAGGTTGACCCAGGTCACCGCGCCTTCGCCCAGGTAGCTGGCGATCAGCCGTTCGAGCAAGGCCAGGCCCTGGCTGGCGACATTGCTTGCCAACAGCGGCCCGATACGTCCCAGCAGCTCGCGGCCGGCCTGGGCATCGCCCTTGAGCTGCCAGGGGCGCCAGCCGAACGACCAGACCGGTGCCAGCAGCGGCAGGCACATCAACACGCTGCCGGCAAAAAAACACAGCGCCAGTTCTTCGCTGTCGCTGGCCGTGCCCTGGATAAACAGGTACAGCACCGGCGGCAGGTTGAACAGTAACGAACCCAGCCCCGGCAGCACAAAGCGCTGGCGCGCCTGCAACGGAATACTGAACAGGCCATGCATCACCAACCCCGGCGCACAGGCGGCCAGCCAGCGCAGGTTGGCCGCGGCCTGGTCGTGGGCGGCGGCATCCAGCCCCGGGCCGATCAGCCGTACCCACAATGGCGCGCCCAGTGCCAGCAGGGCGAACAGACCCAGGCCCACGCCGAGCAGGCGCGGCGACAGGCTGGCCAACCACGCTTGCTGGCGTTGCCCATCACGTTGTTGATAGAGGGGCAGGGCAGCCGCTGCGAGCAAGCCGGCAGCCAGGGTCATGCGTAGCGCTTCGGGCAGAAACACCGCCACCAGGAACCCATCGCTGCGGCTGCCCGCACCCCAGGCCGCGACCAGCAGCCATTCCCGGGCAAAGCCGGCCACCAGCCCGGCGAGGGTCGCCAGGGTCAGCCACAGGGTGCTGCCAAACATCAGTGCAACAGGGTGAACAGGCCCTTGCCACCCACCTTGTAGTTCAGCCCGCGAACGCGTTCGCCCATGACTTTGGCACCGGTGCCGCCGACAATTTTGTACGGCGCGACGGTTTTGGCCACCACGGTATTGGCGGTCACCACCGAGCCTTCGCACAGATGGGTGCCGAAACCGATCAGTGCCCGGCTGCCAATCCACACGTAGTCGTCGATGTAAATCGCCCCGGAAATCGACCAGAACTCCGGCGCCTGCAAGTCATGGCTGCCGGCGATGATCAGCACATGGGAGGCAATCGCCACATGGTTGCCGATCACCAGGCCAGAGCGCGCATCCACCTGGCAATGCCAGCCGATCACGGTGTCGTCGCCCACTCTGAGGTTGTGGATGCCCAACACCTCGGTGTTGCGCCACAGGCTGGAGCCCTTGCCGATCTTCGCGCCGCCCAGGCGCAGCCAGCCGATACGGATGTGGTGGCTGGGGATCTTGTTGATCAGGATGTTGTAGGCCATGTCCCAGGCGCTGCGCCAGCGGTCCTTGAGGGTTGCCCAGTTCTTGCCATAGATCGGCAGGAACTGCGCCGGGATATCCTGTTTCATGCGATGGAACAAGCGGCGTGCCACCGGATGTCCAATGGTCGGCTCCACGTCGAAAGAGGTCATCCAGAAGAGTTTGTTGCTGCCTTCGCCTTCTTCAAAAACCACCTCGTTGGCCAGGCACCAGGCCAAGCCATCTTGCAAGTCTTCCAGGCTCACACCGAGTTCGCTGGCCAAGGCGGGCAGGCGGTCACGCAGGTCGGGGGAGTGAATAGTGCGATGTTTCATGGTTGGCTATCCTTTGGCACGGAAACAGGAGCAGAAGCGGTCACGGTCGGGTTCAGGCGCACCTGTTGCAGGCTGATGCCCATCAACAGCCAGAACAGCGCGATCAATACAAAGGTGAAGCTGAAGTAGTGGTCGAAGATCCCGGTCAGCAGCGCCGCCAGTACACCGCACACACAGCCCAGCCACAGTGCGTTGTCGGCGGTGACTTTACGCACCGAGCCCAGCGGCCGAACCTCACGCCACCACAACACGGTGACGGCGATAAACAACAGCATCCCGGGAATGCCGATCTTGTAGATGAAGTTCAGCCACAGGTTGGAAATCCCCAGCAAGTTGCTGCCCGGCACCGGTGGGTCGATCTTGAAGCCGATGCCCAGCGGGTACTTGGCCATGACATCGGGGAACCCGGCGTACTCGTCGAAGCGGATCTCGGTACTGGCGTTGGTGGTCGAGAACATCGTCATCAAACGGTCCTGCAACGGCGGATAGAACATCACCAGGGCGATCACAAAAGCGACGCCGATGCCGATAATCCGCCCGCTGTGGGGCACGCGCTTGTAGGTCAGCCAGATCAGGATCAGCGCCAGGGCCACAATCGCGCCCCGGGAGATGCTCAGCAGCAGGCCGGCGCAACCGAGCACCGCCACCGCCAGGCCCAGGGCACGGCGCCAGCCGGTGCGGGTCCAGCCGTAAAACAGCGCCAGAGGGATGAACAGCACCAGCACGCCACCGGTCAGGTTCGGGTGGACCCAGGGCGAGGCCATGCGTTTGTAGTTGGCCGAGAAGATGTCCTTCACCGCCTCGGGGTGGGCGTATTTGAGGTCGGTGAGGATGTCGATCATCGACATCGCATTGCGCGTCTTGAGGAACATGAAGATCGACAGCGACAGCATCGCCAGGTTGCCCAGCAGCAGGGCGACCACCACTTTGTCGCGGTCGGCATCGGTGCGCAGCAGCAGCGGCACGATAAACAGCAGCGACAGGTTCATCAGCCAGCGCACCCAGTTGACCGGCCCGTTGCCCTCGGCGTGGATGATGATCATGCCCCAGATAAACGGGATGGTGCTGAACAGCATCAGCCACATCAAGGCCCGCTCCGTGGGGCGCCAGACCATGAAGCCACGGGTCTTGCCGATAAACGATTGCCAGAACACCCCGGCCCAGGTCAGGCCCAGCACCGCTTCGCTGATGGTGGTGCGGATCCCCAACTGCAAGGTGGTGTAGGGAATACTGGTGGCCAAGACGGCAAAGATCAGCAGCCCCCACAGGGGTTTGCGGATCAAGGTCAGCGCCACGCCCAGGCCGACCACGATCATAAAGACCTTCATCGGCGGCAGTGCCAACAGCAAGCCACCGAAGATCAGGCCCAGGAGCAGACTAACGAGTTTTCCTGGCAGCATTAGCGGTTCAATTCCTTGAGCAGTTTATCCAGGCGCAGGCGGTAGGCCGGTTCGGCAAATTGCCGGGCCCACGTGCGTTGCAATTCGGGGTCGGCCTTGGTCCCGGGCGCTGCCAGTGACACCATCAATGTTTGCAGTTGCCCGGCGTCGTCGGGCGCAAAGCGCGCCGCCGTGGGGGGCGCCACTTCATCCAGGGCCGAACCACGGGCCACCGCCACCGGCGTGCCGACACTCAGTGCTTCCACCACCGGCAGGCCAAATCCTTCGGCATAGGAAGGCTGCCACAGGTACGCGGCATGCCGGTAGAGCGCCTGCAACTGGCCGTCGGACAGACCGTTGCGCCAATGCAGGCCGGGCAAGTCGCCGAGGGGCGCCGGCACATCGCTGGCGTGGCCGACCAGCACCAGGTCCGGCACGTTCGGGTCCCTGGCGCGGCTGGCTTGCCATTGCGCAAGAAAGAACGCCATGTTCTTGCGTGGCTCACGGGTGCCCACCACCAGCCAGTAGCGCGCGGGCAAGCCCTCGGGCAGCGGCTCGGGGGCTTCGGTGAACTGCGGCACCAAGTTGTGCAACACCCGGAACTTGGCCCGCGCCCAGGGGAACAGGCGCGCGGCTTCATCGCACGAAAACTGCGACGGGCACCACACCCGGTCCGCCTGCCACACCGACCAGGCAATCGACGCGCCATCGATCAGGCGGTAGGCCACGGCCTTGAGCCGGGAGCGATGGAAGTTGCGATGGGTCAGTTGGAACAGGTCGTGCAGCACCAGCACATAGCGGGTGCCGGCGGGTTTGCGGCACAAGGGCAAGCCCATATTGGCGGTGGCGATGTACAACTCGATCCGCTGTTCGTGGATCCCCCGGGGCAAAAAACCGCGTTCAAAGCGCAGCCGTACCTGGGGGCGTTGCAGGCCTTCCAGCGGGCTGGCCCAGGGCGGGCAAACCGCTGTGTCGCGCTGGGGATGATCCAGCGGCGCCTCGCTGAACAGCACCACTTCAGTGTTGTCCCGGGCGCGCAAGGCTTGCTCCAGGGCCAGGACCTGACGGGCGATGCCCGACGAAGGCGCGACCGTGGCGGGGCGGTAATCCAGGGCTACGCGCATGCTTGGGGCTCCTGATGGGTGGGCAAGGTGCGGTAGATCTGCTCCAGTTCGTTACCGGCCACCGCCCAGTCGTGATAGTTGCGCGCGTAGTCCCGCGCGGCATCCGCCAGTTGGCTGGCCAGCGCCGGCTCGTCCAGCAGGCGCACAATGGCGTCGGCCAGGGCTTCGGTGGTTTCGCCAGGCAGATAGTGTGCTTGCGCCTCGACCGCCAGCCCGGACACGCCCTGGGCGGTGCTCACCAGCGGCAGCCCGGCGGCCATTGCCTCCAGCACTTTGAGTTTGGAGCCGCCGCCATGGCGCAGGGCGGCGACAAAACCTGCGCAGCGGCGTTGCAAGGCGGTCAAGTCGGGGACAAAGCCCTGCCATTCAATACGTTCGTCCGGCCAGCGCTCACGCCAGTGCTCGGGCAAGCCAAAGCCAGCTACCGCCAGGCGGGCGCTGGGGCACTGCAACCAGACCCTAGGGAAGATTTCGTCGAGCAGCCACTGCACCGCATCGAGGTTCGGTGCGTATTCGTAGTTGCCGACAAACAACAGGCGCTGGCTCTGCGCATCGGCGCTGACCGTGCTGAACGCACGGCTGTCGACCCCGTTGACCACCACGCTCACCGGGGTGGCGGTCAGTTGGCCGATGGCCTGGGCGTCGGCCTGGGTCACGGCCACCACATGGCACGCCGCATCAAACGCCTTGCGCTCCCACTGCCGGCAGCGCCACTGGTCGTAGCGCACGAACGGCCCGGCCCACTTCGGGAAACGGTCATAGGTGGCGCCGCCCAGGCTGGATTCCAGGTTGTGCTCGGTGAGCACGAAGTCCCGCGATTGCTGGCGCAGGACACTGAAGTACGGTTGCAGGCTGTAGCTGTGCTCGACCTGGATCACATCCCAGGTTTCGTCCAGCAGTTCGCCAAAGCGCGCCTGCAACACCGGTGACAGGCCGTTGACCGTGGTCAGCAACGGCCAGGGCGCAAACACTCCGGCGAGCAGGGTCATGGGGTGTTTGAGCGGTCGGCGTGGTACCACGATCAAGCGTTCGAGCAAGGGCTCGAGGGCGGCGTGCACGGCGGCGTCGGCCGGCGTCTTTGATTGCACCAGCAAGGTGATGCGGTGCCCGCGCTCACTCAAGGTACGCAGCAAATGGTACTGCCGGGTCTTGCCGCCGCTGGTCATCGGCCACGGCAGATAGGGCACAATCCACAGGATTCTCACGTGCAGCTCTCCATGCCTGGGCGTGCTACCACACCAGTATCTGCAACGACGGTTTCACCACGGGGCGAATGCCGTTGTAATCGTTAAGGGCCTGCCTGGCGCCGGTCAGCGGGTCCAGCAACTCGGCGCGCTGTACCTTGGGCAAGGTGATGCTGGTGCCTTCAGCGCTCCAGTACATCAACAGGTGTTTGCCGTCTTCGCGGGTCCAGGCCACGCTGTAAAAAGTCTTGGGTACGTCTTCCAGCACCGGGGTGACGCCCGGCTTGAGCGTCGGCCCGGTGATCTCGAGGAAGCGGGCGAGGGCGCTGTAGACCGGCTTGGGTTCGCCGTTGAGGTCGAGCAGGCCGTAGTGCTGGTCACGCACGGAGGCGCGTTCATCCAGGTCGGACAGGGCAAACAGGAAAATCTTCTGGTAGTCCTGGGACGCCATCAACGCCAGGCGGCGCAAGGTGAAGTCGGCCTGGCCGTCGACGCCGATCAGGTCCTGCATTTCCTTGGGCCCGCTATAGCTGGACCAGCCCCACTCGGTGGCCCAGACATCCTTGACCCCGGCACCGTGCAGCACCGCATTGAGCTGGTCGCCGCGCAGCAGGACTTCGTTCTTGCCTGGTTCGTCGGTTTCAGGGGTCATCGAATACGGGTGATATGCCGCCACCATGCCCAGGGTTTGTACGCCCATTTTGCCGAGGGCTTCAAACATCAGGGTTTTGCCGCGCGGCGGCATCTGGCTGTAGTAGGCCATGCCGCCCATCACCTGGATTTTGTCCGGGGCGGCGATATTCAGTGCCTGGTGACTGGCCAGCAGCAAGCGCGCGTATTCCTCGGCATTCACTTGCGGGCGCCAATTGTTCGGCAGGTTCTGTTCGTTCCACACCTGCCAGGCGTTGATATTCGGGTAGCGCTTGGCCAACAGCGCCAGGCGCAGGGCGTACACGTTGGCATCCCGTGGGCGGTACTGGTCCTGGAATTCCGCGCCCCTGGGGGCTGTGGTGATGAACGGCGCCGAGCCCACCAGGTAGAACACCGAGCGGATCTTCTCGGCGGTCAGGGTGCGGTCCAGTTCATCGAAGGTGCTCAGTTGATAGTCTTCCTCCTTGGGTTCCAGGCGGTCCCAATGCAGGTCGACGCGCACCCAGTCCAATCCCAGTTTCTGGTATTGGCGGATCTGCTTCTGGTACTGCTCGGGCTTGAACCACAGAAAGTGCGCGTTCACCCCCAAAAACTCGCGCCACACCACGGTGCGCTGGGGCGCCAAGTTGACCGGCTCTGCGTCGACCTTTTCACTGAGCAGCAGCGCGCCGCCCACGGCCAGGGCAATGACCAATGGCAAGTAGCGCCACATCGGGCGAGTAGAGGACGTGTTCATCGCAAAGGCTCCTTGACTACGGCCTGGAACAACTCGGCAAAGCGTTGGGCGGTGCTGGCCCACTGGCGCTGCCGGCCGATATCGGCAGCGTGGTCGGCCCACTGGCGGGCCTGTTGCGGGTCGAGGATCAAGCGGCTCAAGGCATCGCTCAACGAGGCGATATCCCCCTGTTGATAGGTGATGCCATTGCCACCGGCGACTTCTTCGGCGAAGGCGCGGGCGTTGGAGGTAATCACCCCGCGCCCGCAGGCATTGGCCCAGGACAGCGCGCCGCTGGTGCCGCGCATCTGGCCGAGGAAGCCGAGCTTTTTCGATTCGCGGTAAGGCAGCACCATCACATGGTGCGCCTGGATCGTGTGCGGGATATCGGCCGAAGGCAGGTCCAGTTGCCAGTCCACCACATCGCCCAGGTGCAGGGTGGCGATCAGTTGGCGCAGGCCATCGAGGTAGTTGCCGGCCGGGTCGAAGGTCATTTCCGGTGCGGTGCCACCGGCCAGGGTCAGGCGCACCTGGCCACGGCATTGCGGGTGGGCGGCCAGGGTGCGGGCCAGGGCCTGTAGCAGGTCTTCGATGCCCTTGCCCCGGTAGATAAAGCCGAAGTACAGCAGGCGCAGCGGTTGCAACGGCGGCAAGGCCACGGGGGCGATGGGCAGGTTGCCGTGGGCAATCACCGCCACTTGCTCGGGCTTGAGGCCCATGCGCTGGCGCAGGCAGTCGCCGCCCAGGCGGGTGAGGGTGATCAGGCGGCGCATGCTTTTGGCCAGGCGCCGTTCTTCGTAAAGGGTCAATGGATCGGCCAGCAACGCCGTCGCCTGGGGCAGCGGGTGGGGCAGGCGTTCGAGCAGGGTCAGCGGGAAAAACAGCTTGGCCCGGCGCCAGATCAGGCGTTCCGGGTCGTGCACGGTGGCGGTCAGCGGCAATTGCGGTTGGGTGCGGCGCAGGTAGTTCAGGGCCTGGAACTCGGCAAAGCGCCCGCCGCCCAGCTCGGCATGCACCAGGTCCACGCCGCGCCAGTCAAAGGCTTGCAGGCGCTGCAGCTGTTGCGCCAGGTCCAGGCAACCCTCCAGCGGCGTCAGCACCTCCAGGCCTTGTTCGCGCAACGCGCTGCGCAAATGCGCAGCGTAGTCGGCGATCCCGGTCTGCTCCGGCGGCAGTGGCGCCAGCAGCGCAATGCGCATCAGGCCGCACCGCGCCAGCTGTTGATCCGCGCCAGGACATTGGCCGGCACTTCAAAACGGCGGCGGTTGAGGATCATCCCGTCGACTTTGCCGAACGCGGTGGTCAGCAACGACAGGGCGTTCTCGATGGTCGGCACGGTACTGGTGCGGGCTTCGATCACCAGCACAATCTGGTCGGCGCGGCGCAGGGTGAGGAATGCCTGCGGGTTGGACGACAGGGCAGACGCGTCCAGCAGCAGCACTTCACCCGGCTTCGCGGCGTCGCTGCCGTTGACCGAGACCCGGTGGCCGCGTTCTTCCAGCAGACGCTTGAGTTGCTCGATGATAAAGCTTACGCCTTCGCCATGCCGTGCCGAGGTCAGGCCCAGGGCAAAGCCCTCGCTGGCGATGCGCTCGGCGGGCAGCAGGCTGTACAGGCGATAGATGCTGGCGGTGAGGGCTGCCGGCGTGGCGTGTTGCACATCGGGGATGCTGCTCCACAGCGGTACACCGAACACTTCCTGCAAGCGCGCACCATCGTGGATGCGCTGGTCCAGCAGATACAGCACATAGATGGTCAGCAAACCGACGGCCAGGCCGGCGGGAATGGTGAACAACAGAATCAGCAGGCTCTTGGGAAACACGCGCGCCGGGTTAAGGGTGGCGTGTTCGATCAGGGCGATGTTGCTGATCTGGCTGCTGTCCAGTTCGTGGTCGATGCGCGCCTGTTCGAGGTTTTCCGAGTACAGCGCGTAGCTTTTCTCGGCGGTGCGCAGTTGCTGGGTCAGCTTGTTCAGTTCGGGTTCATCGGTCATCGCCTGGTCACGCTGGGCGCGCAGTTCGGCGAGGGTCTTGTCGTAGTTCTCGATTTCCCCGGCCAGTTTGCGCTCCTGCAACTGGGCGTCGATGATCTGCTGCTTGACGTTGATCACCAGGCTGTTGGGCGCGGTGTTTTGCGAGCGTTCCAGGCGTGTTGCTTCCTGGGCGCTGAGAGCTTCCATGTCGCGGATGTTCTGCTCGATCTGGTTGACCTGCGGCGTACCTGGCAGGTAGGTGCGCAGCAGGCGTGCGCGTTCCACTTGCAGGGCGTTGAGCTGGCGCTTGAGGTCAAGCTGGGTCGGGTTGAGGCTGGTTTCCCGGGCCGTTACCACTTCCGCTGGCTGGTTCTTGATCTGCTGGCTGGCGTTGGCCAGGAAGCTGCGGATCCCCGCGATCTGGTTTTGTGCGGTGACCTTGGCGTCGGTGACGCGGTCGATCTGGTTGGTCAGGTTTTTCAGACGCGCGTCCACGCTGATCGAATCGATCTGCTTCAAGCGACCCTGCAGTTCATCCTTGAGCCCCTGGATGTTGGTGGCGACCTTGGTGCGCTCGGCTTCATAGAAGGTATGCAGGCTCTTGCGCCCGAGAATCCGCGCCCGCTCTTCGAGGTAGGCATCGACCCAGGTCTCGACGACCTTTTGCGCGATGACCGGATCGTCCCAGGTGAAGGAAATCTCGATCACCGAGGAGCCTGGTTCGTGACCGGCTTCGAAGTTCTTCTCCAGCTTGGTCGCCAGGCGTTCCAGCGGGCTTTGCTTCTCGGCAAGACCCACGAATTGCAGGACGCTGCGCACCGCATCGAGCACTTCACCCGCGGCTTTCTTGACGTAGAACTTGGTGACTTTCCAGAAGCCCTGTGGCGGCTCGGACGTCATCGCCAGGTAGCGCTCGGCAACGATATGCACGATGGGCCGGCCGGTGAGCATCTTCTCCTCATCCACGATCGGATCGTGTTGGGTGCTGGGTGCAATCAGCGTCTGGCGGTTGGCGGCTTCGATCGGCAATGTGGTGTTGTCCCGCCCTGGCTTGACCAGCAAGCGCGCGTCGGACTCGTAGCGAGCCGGCAGCAGGAAGGCACCCAACACGGCCACCACAATCGTGGTGATCACGGCCAGTTTGAATTCGCGGCGGAAGATGAAAAACAGCCGCAAGAGGTCGCGTAGAGAGCGGATTTCGATCACAGGATCACTCCATTGATAGGGAGGTGAAGATGGGGCTTGGGTGCAGGCATCGAAGTTTCAAAGACGCGTTCCATTGCTAAGGGACCCCAGGGATGTTGACGTTGTCGATGCTGGTGTTGTTGGTCGTATTCCCGCTGTTCTTCACGCCGCTGTCGTTGAGGTCGTAATTCAAGCCAATACCAATACCCTTGTTGATCGGGAACAGGCGGGTGAAGTACATGTCCACCGCCTCCACGGTTGCGCCAATGCCCGACTGCGGCACAAAGATCAAATCGCCACGTTGCAGCGCAACCCTGGGATGGTTCGGGTTGGTCAACATGCTGTTCAGACTGATGAAGTACGTCCGGTACTTGCCATCCGGGCCGGTGCGCATTAACGCCACATTGGAGCTGTCCGCTGATGGCAATACCCCGCCGGAACTCAGCAACGCCTGCTCCACACTGACATTCCCCGCCAGGTCGAAAAACGCCGGATTAGGCACCGCACCACCGATAAACACCTTATTGCTTGGGGCACTGGCGATGTTCACCGTCACTGCTGGCTCGCGGTAGATGCGCTTGTACTTGTCGGTAATTTCCTTCCCAAGGTCTTCAGGCGTGCGCAATGCCGCCTTGATCCGACCGATGTTGGGCATTGAGATCACCCCGTCGGGACGCACGACAAATACCGTCATGTCGTCGGCTGCCGCGGGCTCCTGCGCATCGCGCACGATGCGCAACAGGTCGCCACTCTGGATCAGCACCTGTGGGGGCGGCAGGTCGGCCAAGGTCAGCGCCGCTTGATGGCCGGCCTTGAGCGTATTGTCATCAGGAAGCGGCACCCGCGCAGGGGTCGAACAACCAGCCAGCCAGATCGAGGCAGTCAACAGGCTGAACAGGGTAAGACGGGAACGTCGGTTGGTAGTCTTCATGACGGCTCAAGTCCAGTAGGTGGAAAACATGCCCAGGCGCTGCTTGAGCGATTTGGGCAGGTAGCGTTCAAGGTGGCCGAGGCGATAGCCCAGCAATTTAAAGGCACTGCGCACCACCACTTCGGGGGCGCGGTGCAAGGCGTTGGCCTCGCGCAAGGCACGTAATTCGGCCAGTACATAGCGTTTACCTTCGCCGCCGGCGTCGCCGAACGCTTGGCGAATCCACGGCTCGCGGCCGTAGAACACACCAATGTCGAAGTAGCGGTGAAATTCATCCATGAGTCGGTAGTCGTGGGAGTGATAAACCCGGGCGCTGGCCGCGTACTGCACCTTCCAGCCTGCCAGCAGCATGCGCGCGGCGACGTAGGCGTCCTCGCTGCCGATCACATCGGCCGGAAACCCGCCCACGGCCTGCAGGGCGCTGCGCCGGTACACGGAAAACGAGTCGGAGCTAAAGCACGTCTTGATCCCCAACTGCGGCGCATCGGCCAGGCTTTTGCTGCGGCTGTGCGCCGGGTAATTGAAGTGCCGCGACTGCGCACCCAGCACCCCGGCACCGGGGTGCGGCAGTTGCCGGCCGTAGGCAACACCATTGAGTGGGTCCAGTTGCAGCTCTTCGAGCAGCTTGGCGAACGTCTCGGGTTCGGCCGGGATCGCGTCCTGGGTCATCACGATCAGGGCGTCGCCGCCCACCTGTTCGCTGGCCCAGCGCCGCGTACCGCCGTGGTTGAAGTGGCGGGCGTCGATCACTTCGACACGGGCGCCGAACTCGCGAAAGCGCGCCACCGTGTCGTCGCTCGATGCGCTGTCGACCACCAGCATTTCGTCGGGTTGCACGGTTTGCATGCGCAGCGCCGGCAGCAGCCGGTCGAGGTGGCTGGCGGCATTGCGGGTCGGGATGATCAAGGAAGTACGCATCAGGGCTGGGGCTCGCTGCCGGGCGCGCGGCCGTAGATATCATCGAAGCGCACGATGTCGTCTTCGCCCAGGTATTCGCCGCTCTGCACCTCGATCATTACCAGATCGATGATGCCGGGGTTGGTCAGGCGGTGTTTGTGCCCGGCGGGAATGTAGGTGGACTCGTTCATGTTGAGCAGGATCTCGCGCTCACCATTGGTGATCATGGCGGCGCCGCTGACCACTACCCAGTGTTCGCTGCGGTGGTGGTGCATCTGCAAAGACAGCGAGCCCTTGGGCTTGACCACGATGCGCTTGATTTTGAAACGGGTGCTTTCCTCCAGCACTGTATAGGTGCCCCAGGGCCGGGTGACGGTGCGGTGCAGGCTGAAGGCCGGATGGTTCTGGCGCTTGAGCTCGGCGACGATATGGCGCACGTCCTGGCTGCGGTTGGCGTCGGCAATCAGCAGGGCGTCGGGGGTGTCGACGATGATCAGGTCACGCACCCCGACCGCCCCCAACACGCGCTTGGGTGAGTCGATGTAGCAGTTGTGCACGTCGTGCAGGATCGCTTCGCCATTGATCTGGTTGCCGTTGTCGTCGCTGGGGGTCAACTGGCGCACGGCCTCCCAAGAGCCGATATCGCTCCAGCCAATGTCACAGGGCACCACGGCGACCTGGGCGGATTTCTCCATCAGGGCCACGTCGATGGAGATGTCCGGCGCGGTGCCAAAGCCTTGCGGGTTCAGTTCGCGCTGGCGGCTGCTGCTGTTCTGCAGGCTGGTGCTGTGCGCCAGCGCGGCTTTGGCGGCGTCGAGCACGGCTGGCGCGTGGGTCGCCAGCTCGTCGAGCACGGTGGCGGCCTTGAAGCAGAACATCCCGGCATTCCACAGGTGCTTGCCGCCGTCCAGGTAGCCTTGGGCGGTGGCCAGGTCGGGTTTTTCGACGAAGCGCTGGACGCGAAAACCCTGTGCCAGGGCCGAACCTTGTTCGATATAGCCAAAGCCCGTTTCGGGGCGGTCGGGCTGGATGCCGAAGGTCACCAGGTAACCCGCTTCGGCCAGTTCGCGGGCCTGGGCCACGGCCTGGGCGAACGCGCTTTCATCAAGGATCAGGTGGTCGGCCGGCATCACCAGCAACTGTGCGTCGCCGCCGAAAAACTCTTGCACATGCAAGGCCGCGACCGCGATGGCAGCGGCGGTATTGCGGCCAAACGGTTCGAGCAACAGGTCCAGGCCCAATTGGGCCGTGTTGACCGCGCGGTAATCGTCGAGGGTGCGAAACAGCAGGTCGCGGTTGGTTACCGTCAGCACGCTGTCGACCCCCGGCAGGTTGCTGGCGCGCAGGAAGGTTTTCTGCAGCAGGCTCTGGTCGTCGCGCATACGCATGAACGGTTTGGGCATGTTCTGCCGCGAAACCGGCCACAGCCGCGTGCCCGAGCCACCGGAAATGATGCAGGGAATCAATCCGTTGAGGGTGTTCATCAATAGACTTCCTTGGTGGAAAGGACGGCCGGGACCGTCATGAAAACGATGTACAGGTCAAACCACACCGACCATTTGGCGATGTATTCCAGGTCGTATTCGACCCGTTTCTGAATTTTGAACAGGGTGTCGGTTTCACCGCGGTAGCCATTGATCTGCGCCCAGCCGGTGATGCCTGGCTTGACCCGGTGGCGCGAGCTGTACTCGCTCACGGCTTCCTCGAAAGGAATCCCGGCGGCCTTGGTGGCAGTGGCATGGGGGCGGGGGCCGACCATCGACATGTTGCCCAGCAACACGTTGAACAGTTGGGGCAGCTCGTCGATGCTGGTCTTGCGGATAATCCGCCCGACGCGGGTGATGCGCGGGTCGAGGCGGGTGGTCTGGCATTCGGCATTGCGGTCGGTCTGGTCGACGTACATCGAGCGGAACTTGAACACCCGGATCAGGTTGTCGTTGTAGCCAAAACGCTTCTGGCGAAACAACACCGGGCCCTTGGAATCGAGCTTGATGGCGATGGCCGTCACCAGCATGATCGGGGAAAACAGCAGCAGCCCGGCACTGGCCAGCAACAGGTCTTCGCAGCGCTTGATAAAGGGTGACCAGCCGCGCAGTGGCAGTTGCGAGGTGTTGAACATCAGGATGCCGCCGACATCGGTGATGCGGTTGTGGCCATAGCGCAGGGCAGCCATGTCGGGCACGAGCATGACGTTGACCGACATCTGCCGCAGGCGCTTGACCAGCCCGTTGATGCGCTGCTCGGCGGCCCAGGGCAGGGTGATCATCACCTGGTTGACCTGTTCGGACCTGATCAGCTTTTCCAGGTCGCGGGTGTTGCCCAGCAACGGCAGGTTGCTCAATTCCTTGGGGATGCGTTCGGTACGGTCGTCGATAAAACCGATCAGGCCGGAACGGATATCACTGTTGCGCGACAGGTGTTCGGCCACATGCACGGCGGTGTCGGTAAAACCGAGGATCACCGTGCGCTGCAGGAACTTGCCGTTCTTCATCAGGTTGCGATACAGGCGCAGCATCAGGATGCGTTCCACGCCAAACAACATCAGGCTCAGGGTGAACCAGAACATCAGGTTGCGCGGGCTCAACTGCGGGAATAGCAGCAGGATCTGGTACATGAACAGCAGGATGCAAAACGCGGAAATCCAGGCGACCAACATCACGCGAAAACGCAGGCGGTTGCTGAACAGATCCTCGGAGTACACCCCCAGGGCCTGGAACAGAATGATGGTAAGAATCGCAAAGAACAGTAGCAGGCCAAGGTAGTGGCTACGCATTTGCGGGTCCACCGGATCCGGATAGAACAACAGGATCATCGCCGGCAGGACCGCCGTCAGGCCGTGCAGTAATTTGACGAAAACCACGAAGAATTCAACAAAGCCGGTACGAGTCAGAAACAGGCTGTCGACTGACGACTTGTCACGCATAAATCATCCCTCAATGCACCACCAGGACTTCCCTGTTCGTATGCTCATCCATAAGGCAGGTTTGCTTTATAAGTGGTGCAATGCGAACGACTGCTTTCGCTGGGTAAAACGCAATTACCTGTCTGCTCGCAGGTATTTTTGCTCGGTAATGTCTAAATGATGGCTCCTTCTGATAGGTTCGTCAAGGTTTTGACTTTTATCAGGGTTCTCGCCGTCGAGCTTCATAAGATACTCTTGTTGTGACGGTTTGTTGACATGTTTTGTGGGGGTTCTCAGATTTATCGAGAATAAGTGATGGCTTTTTGGAGTGTAGGAACAAAAACGGGAATTTTCCTGCGGGGAGGGAAATCCATTTTTTGACGGAGTGTAGGAGGGGCCCGGGCCGAATTTTGGGCTGGCGCCTACCGTTACGGTTTCGGGGGCGGTATCGCCTGTGCTGGTATCGGTGGCTGGGGTAGGACTAATCTACGGTTTTCCCTGGCGGATGAGCTGAGCATGATCGATCTCGCAACCCTGGCGGTTTTCTCTGGTTCCGTGTTGCTGTTGTTGCTGTCGCCCGGGCCGAACATGGCCTTTGTCATCAGCCATGGCGTGAGCTACGGCTGGCGGGGTGGGGTGGCGGCCGGCCTGGGGATCGGCGTGGCGGACCTGCTGCTGACCGCGTTGACTGCTACGGGCGTCACCGCCCTGGTGGCCAGTTGGCCTCCGTCCTTTGATTTGATTCGCTATGCCGGCGTGGTCTACCTGCTGTGGCTGGCGTTCAAGACCCTGCAGAAAAAGCCGTCCCTGGACACCGCCCAGGTTGTGCGGGTGCGCCTGGGCGGGGTGTTTATGCGCGCCATGCTCAACAGCTTGCTCAACCCTAAGGCGCTGTTGTTTTTCATGGTGTTCCTGCCGCAATTCGTCAAGCCTGAGGCCGGTCCCATTGCCCTGCAATTGGTGCAATTGGGCTTGGTCCTGACGTTGATTGCGGGCGTGTTTCACGCGGTGCTGGGAATTTTTGGCGGGGCGATCAGCCGGTTTTTTGCTGGCAGTGAGAAGACCGCAGGCCTGCAAAAATGGGGGCTGGCCACTGTGTTGACGGTGCTGGCCGTGCGCCTGGCGTTGATGCCGCGCACGGTGTAGATGGCGCGCAGGTGTATCTCCTTGTGTGAGCGGGCTTGCCCGCGATAGCGGTGGGTCAGCCAATACATTCGGTGACTGACACGACGCCATCGCGGGCAAGCCCGCTCCCACACTAGTTCGGCCTTCAGCCCAGCCGCGCCGCTGCCCGTGCGGTAATTTCGCCGCGGGTCTTGCGTGATTGCGCGGTGCGCTTGTTGGCCTCGTCCAGCACAGGCTGTGGTGCGCTGTCTGGCCGCCCGGCGTTGAAGGGCGGGGCCGGCGCATATTCGAGTTGCAGTTGCACCAGTTGCGCGGCCGCCTCGCCGTACAACTCGGCGGCCAGGGTCAGGGCAAAATCAATCCCCGCCGTGATGCCGCCACCGGTAAACAGGTTGCCGTCGCGCACCACGCGCTCCTGCACCGGGATCGCGCCCAGGGTGGCCAGCATGTCGTGATAGGCCCAGTGCGTGGTGGCCCGCCGCCCGCGCAGCAAGCCCGCCGCACCCAATACCAGCGAGCCGGTACACACCGACGTCACATAGCGTGCGGTCTGGGATTGCTGGCGCAGAAAGCCCAGGGTCGGCTCATCTTCCATCAACGGTCCTACCCCTGAACCGCCCGGTACGCAGATCACATCCAGCACCGGGCAGTCGTCGTAGGTGATGGTCGGGCTGAGCACCAACCCGCTGCTGGAGGTCAGTGGCGCCAGGTCTTTCCAGATCAGGTGCAGCTTCACATCCGGTAATGACGCCAGCACGTCGTAGGGGCCGGTGAGGTCCAGTTGCTGGATGCCGGGGAACAACACAAAGCCGATCTGCAAGGTCATGGTGAAACTCCAGGAAAGAGGATGGACGGCTTCACTCTAGTGGCCTAGGCTTTGGCGCATACGCCATTGAGCCCACGAATCACGCCAATCATGCCGAAAATCATCCACGTACTCGCGTTTGCCAATGTGCAGGTGCTCGACGTCACCGGCCCCTTGCAGGTGTTTGCCTCGGCCAACGACCTGGCGCGCCAACAGGGTTTGCCGTTGCCCTATGCGGTCAACGTGATTGCCGCCCAGGCCGAGCCGGTGATGACCTCTGCCGGCCTGGCCCTGGTGGCCGAGCCGTTGCCTGGCGCCGAGACGCCCTGCGACACCTTGGTGATCGCTGGCGGCTGGGGAGTGTATGGCGCGGCCGAAGACCCGGACCTGGTGGCCTGGGTGCGGGACAAAGCCAGGCACTCACGGCGCGTGACGTCGGTGTGTACCGGCGCCTTCCTGCTGGCTGGCAGCGGCCTGCTGGACGGCTGCCGTGTCGCGACCCACTGGACGCGCTGCGAGGAACTGGCGCGCAAATACCCGAGTCTGCAGGTCGAGGCCAATCCGATTTTTATCCAGCAGGGGTCGGTCTGGACCTCGGCGGGGGTCACCGCCGGTATCGATTTGTGCCTGGCCCTGGTGGAAGAGGACCTGGGCCGCGCGGTCGCCCTGGAGGTGGCGCGGCACCTGGTGGTATTTCTCAAGCGCCCCGGTGGGCAGTCGCAGTTCAGCGTCACCCTGTCCCTGCAAAAGGGCGGCAGCCGCTTCAGCGAGTTGCACGCGTGGATTGCCGAACACCTGCACCTGGACTTGAACATCCCGACCCTGGCGGCGGCGTGCGGCATGAGCGAACGCAGCTTCGTGCGCCATTACCGCGCCGAGACCGGGCAAACTCCAGCGCGAGCAGTCGAGTTGATCCGCGTGGAAACCGCACGCCGGCAACTGGCCGACAGCGCCGTAGCAATCAAGCGCATCGCCGCGCAATGTGGTTTTGGCAGCGAAGAGACCATGCGCCGCAGTTTTCTGCGCGCCTTGTCGATCACCCCGCAGGTTTACCGCGAGCGGTTTTCGGCGCCGGCTTGAGTCAGCTCAATGCTCGTGTGACAGCAGTGACCAGGTAAGGCGGCCGCATACCCGTCGGTCGCGGCACGCCAGTCGGGTACGTGGATGAGGATGGAGAGAATGGGGGACAGCCGAGCATTATCGGGCATCATGTTTCTTCCTTGAACACAGGAGGAGCGGTATATACCTGGCTTTTTCCGATTATGAAAGAAGTCGAGGTTCTGCGATGCCAATGGCAAGCGGGCTTATTGTGGCGAGCTGGCTTGTCGTGGCGAGCGGGCTTGCCCCGCGCTGGGCTGCGAAGCAGCCCCAATAGGGCCACCGAGTTCCCTCAGGCAGATCGCGAAAACAGGTTTTGGGGCTGCTTCGCAGCCCAGCGCGGGGCAAGCCCGCTCGCCACAACAAGCCCGCTCGCCACGGCCAGTAAGCTGCAGCGCTGTAAAGCCAGCGGATCAAGGCGGCCACACTGTTTTCTCTGCACTCAGCTTGCGATCCGTTGCCTGGTTTAAGTTGAAATTCTGATGGCAAGCACACTTATTGTGGCAAGCCCGCTCGCCACAACAAGCCCGCTCGCCACAGCCAGTGAGCCCAGCGCTGTAAAGCCAGCGGATCAAGGCTGCCACACCGTTTTCTCTCCACTCAACTTGCGATCCAGAAACGTCGCCGCGCTGATCAACGCCAAATGGCTCAGGGCCTGTGGCGTGTTGCCCAGGTGTCGCGCCTGGCTGTCGAATTCCTCGGCATACAACCCCAGCGGGTTGGCATAGCGCAGCAGTTGTTCGAATTCCAGGTGGGCCTTTTCCACTTGGCCTGCGCGAGCCAGGCATTCGACATACCAGAATGAGCAGGCAGTAAACGCCCCCTCAGTGCCTTGCAGGCCATCAATCTGGCTGTCGTCATTGCGATAGCGGTACACCATGCCGTCGCGCACCAGGCTTTTCTGGATGGCCTCCAGGGTCGACAACCAGCGCGGGTCGGTGGCTGCCACGAAGCGCACCAGTGGCATCAACAGCATCGAACCATCCAGGGCGGTGCTGCCGATGTGCTGCACGAAATGCCCGCGCTCCTCGTTCCAGAAGTTGCTCCAGATATCTTCATAAATCGCCTGGCGGGTCTGGTCCCAGCGGGCAAAAGGTGCCGGCAGCGAACGCTTGGAGGCCAGGCGGATCGCGCGGTCGAGGGCGACCCAGCACATCAGGCGCGAGTGCAGGAAGTGATGTTGCTCGCCTCGCATCTCCCAGATGCCGACGTCTTTCTGGTTCCAGGTCTCGCACACCTGGTCCACCACTTCCAGGGTATGTTTCCAGCCCTCATGGGAGATGGCTTCGCCGTACTTGTTGACCAGGTACACCGCGTCCATCAGCTCGCCGAAAATATCCAGTTGCACCTGGTCAAAGGCCTCGTTGCCAATGCGCACCGGTTGCGCGCCGCCATGGCCGCTGAGGTGGGTCAACTCGGTTTCCGGCAGCTGTTGGCGGCCGTCGATGCCATACAGGATGTTGATTTTCATCGGCTGCCCGCAGCAGTCGCTGACGCGCCCGCGCAACCAACGCATGTAGTCATTGGCTTCCTGGACAAAACCCAGGCGCATAAAGGCGTAGACGGTGAACGAGGCGTCGCGGATCCAGGTGTAGCGGTAGTCCCAGTTGCGTTCGCCACCTGGGGCTTCCGGCAGGCCGAAGGTGGCCGCAGCGAGGATCGCGCCGTGTTTGCGTGAGGTCAGCAACTTCAGGGTCAGGGCCGAGCGATTGACCATTTCCCGCCAGCGCCCGCGATAGTTGGACTGGGCCAGCCAGCCGCGCCAGAACGCCAGGGTGTGCTGCAGGCACAGGTCGGTGCCGCTGCTGTCGACGCGCACATCGTCCAGGCCGCCCAGGACAAATTCGGCACCTTGGTCCTGGTCCAGGGTAAAGCAGGCGACGGCGGCGTCATTGTCGATCTGCAAAGGCTGGCTGCTGGCCAGGCGCAGGCCAGGCAGGCCCGCTGCTTCGAAGCACACATCAGCGTTATCGGCCGTGGCCCGCGTGGGTGCCCTGGCATAGTCATGGCGCACCGCGCAGCGCATGTGCAGGGTGGCCTTGCCGCTCACCACGCGCACACGGCGGATCAGCAGGGGCAGGTCGTCGACATCGTCGCTGATGCTCAGCAGGTCGGTGATTTCCACCACCGCTTCATCGCTCAACCAGCGGGTTTGCAGGACATTGGTGTCCGGCAGATAGATCTGTTCCCGACGCGCCTGGGGCAGGTCCGGCGTCAGTTGGAAGATCCCGGCGGCGGGGGAGTCCAGCAGTGAGCAGAAGATCGACGGGCTGTCGAATTCCGGCCAGCAGAAAAAGTCGATGCTGCCCTGGTCGTTGATCAGTGCCGCACTGCGCATGTCGCCGATGATGCCGTGGGCATCGATGGCGCTTTGAGCTTCGTTTTTCAGATCAACCATTGTCTTTGAACTCCGGGTAGAGGCTCATGCCGCCGTCGATAAACAAGGTGCTGCCCACCACATAGTCGGAGGCATCACTGGCCAGCCAGACCACGGCGTTGGCCACATCTTCGACGTCACCGACGCGGCCATAGGGGATCAGTTTCAGCAGCGCCTGCTCGGCATCGCCCTCGGTGGCGGCGCGGTTGATGGCCGTGCGGATCGCCCCCGGCGCGATGCCGTTGATGCGGATCCGTTGGTGGCTGACTTCTTGGGCGAGGCTGCGCATCAACATCTCGACGCCGCCTTTGGACGCGGCGTAGTTGACGTGGCCGGCCCATGGGATCAACTGGTGCACCGAGCTCATGTGGATGATTTTGCCGGCGGCCCGGGATACGCCTGCTCGCACGCCCTGGCGGTTGAAAATGCGCAGGGCGGCGCGGGCGCAGAGGAACTGCCCGGTGAGGTTGACGCCGATCACCGTGTTCCACTGCTCAAGGGTCATGTCGCTGATGGCGGCGTCTTTTTGCAGGCCGGAATTGGCCACCAGAATGTCGAGATGACCGAAGGCGTCGAGGGTCTGCGCAAACAGGCGCTCGACATCGTCCTCCCGGGACACATCGGCGCCGATGGCCAGTGCCCGGCCGCCACTCTGGTTGATCTGCGCCGCCAGGGCCTGGGCGGGCTCTGCCTGACGGTTGTAGTTCACCACCACCGCCGCGCCGGCCGCGGCCAAAGCCCTGGCGGCGCCCGCGCCGATGCCGGAGCTGGCGCCGGTGACCACGGCCACTTGTTGTTCCAACGAGATGCGCATTGTCCACCCAACCTTTATTGCGGGAGTCCATTGAGCTGACTGACGGTGCGCGGCACAAGTTCAGTGGCTTGTCCGAAATGCGACGATGGCTGTCTATATCTATCGTTTTCGCCATTGGGCTTTTGGTTAGAATCACTGGCTTAACGACGTGAGACGCTGCCCATGACAACTGCGCCCCGGCCTTGGCTTGAGGCTTATGCCGACAACTACCGCAACGACGAAGTGGTCCATCCCCATTGTCATACCCAGGCGCAACTGATTCACGGCGTCACCGGGGTAATGGTGGTGAGTACGGCCCAGGGCAGTTGGCTGGTGCCGTCCGGGCACGCGTTGTGGGTGCCCGCCGGGACGCCCCACGAAATTCGCATGGCCGGCGAGGTGCACATGCGCACCTTGTTTCTCATGCCTGAGGTGGAGCCTAGCCTTGGCCGCACGTGCCAGGTGATCGAGGTGTCCGCGCTGTTGCGGGAGCTGATCGTGGCCGCCACGCTGATCGCCGGTCAGGTCAACAACCCGCGCCTGCTGGCGATGGTGGAGTTGATCCGCATGGAGTTGCTGGCCGCGCCGGTGGTGGCGATGCACGTACCGGTGCCCGGCGACGCACGGCTGGCCAGGTTGTGTACGCGGTTCATCCGCAACCCGGCCGATGACAGCAGCCTGGAGTCCTGGGCCGACACCCTGAATATGAGCGCACGCACCCTCAGCCGGATTTTCCAGCGCGAGCTGGGCATGAGCTTTGGCGAGTGGCGCAAGCGTGCGCGCCTGGCGTTGAGCCTCAAGTTACTGGCCCAGGGCGCCTCCATTCTGGAAGTAGCGCTGGAGCATGGTTATCAAAGCCCCAGCGCGTTCAGTGCGATGTTCCGTCGTTCGCTGGGGTATCCGCCGAGTCATTTCCGCCCTGGGGCCTGATGTTGCTTCATGTAACCCTATTGTCCATTTGGCGACGATACATGGCCCTGGCGCGGGCGAATCCGCCAGGGCGCATGCCTAATCTGCAAAGCTCATTCTTCAGCGAGCTTTGTGATGCCCAGCCTTGTCGTTCATCCCCCCACTAGCAATCGATTCCCGGCAGCCCTGACGCTGCTTCTGCTGGGCGCGCTGGCCGGATGCAGCGGCCTGCCCGACGAACCTGCAGCGCCGTTGGCGGCCCAGGCGATACCGCAATTGTCCAGCGGGTCGGCAACCCAGGCGCTGCCCCAGCGCTGGTGGCAGCTTTACCGCGACCGGCAACTGGACCTGTTGGTCGAGCAGGCCTTGCGCCACAACAAAGACCTTGAGGCCGCCGCCGCGCACGTCGATGCGCTGCTGGCCCGCCTGGAGCAGGTCGACCGCCAGCGCCAGCCCTCGACCTTGCTGACCTACGGCGTGGGCTATGGCCGCAGTCGCGACGACCAGACCCTGGCCCAGGCCACCGGTGAACATGCCGATGCCGAGTGGAGCCATGCTCCCGGATTCTCCCTGAGCTACACCCTGGACCTGTGGGGCGAGGTGCGTTACCGCCTGGCTGCCGCCCGCGCCGATGCGCAGGCAGCGCGGGCGCTGGAGGACGAGTGGCGGGTGACGGTGGCCGCGCAAACCACGCGGGCCTATGGCCAGGCGTGCGTCTATGCCTTCAGCAGCCAGGTGCAGCGTCATTCGGTGCAGGTGTTGGAGCGCAGTGTCGAAGTCACTCGCAAACTGCAGCAGGCCGGTGCGGCCACCGCTCTGGACCTGGCGCGCCTCAATGGCCTGCTGGAAGAAACCCGTGCGCCGTTGCCCATGTTGACTGCCCGCCATCAGGCCGCACTGTATGAATTGGCGGTGCTAAGTGGCATGCGGCCCCAGGACGTGGCCCGCAACAGCTGTGCCCAGCCCCCGCAATTGCAGGCGCCGCTGCCCGTGGGGGACGGCTGGGCGCTGGTGCAACGGCGTGCCGATATCCGGCGTGCCGAGCGCCAATTGCAGGCGGCCACGCTGGCCATTGGCGTCGCACGCGCCGAGTTGTACCCGCGAGTGACGTTCGGTGCTGCACTTGAGTCTTCGGCGAGCAGCCTGGGCAAGTTGGGGGACAGTGAGGCGCTGGTGTATTCCGTGGGGCCGTTGTTGTCCTGGCGCTTTCCCAACCGCGGCGTCGCCCAGGCCCGGGTGGGCCAGCGCCAGGCCCAGGCGCGCGAGGCCCAGGCGCGTTTCGACGCCACGGTACTGAGCGCCTTGAAACAGGTCGAACAAGCCCTGGCGCTGTACCAGGGCGAACAGCAGCGTCGTCAGGCCCTGCAAGCCGCGCTGGACAACAGCCAGCAGGCGTTTGAACTGGCCACCCGCAGTTATCGGGCCGGTGCCCTTGATGCCCTGCAATTGCTCGACAGCGAGCGCAGCCTGGTCAGCCTGCAGGCCACCCTGGCCCAGGCAGACCTGCGCTTGGTCAACCGCCAGATCGAGCTGTTCCAGGCTCTGGGTGGCGGCTGGCAACGTGACGATCAACCTCAACCCTTACCCCTTGCTGCCCTTGGAGCCAAGCCATGAACCAGGCTGTTGAACCCGCCATCCTGCAATCCACTCCCAGCTTGATGCAACGCCATCGCCGCGCACTGCTCACAGGCGCCTCCCTGGCGACGCTGCTGGGGCTGGGGCTGTTTGCCGGGTATTGGTGGCAGTGGGGGCGGTTCCTTGAAGAGACCGACGATGCCTACGTCCGTGCCGACTGGGTGGCGGTCAGCCCGCGCATCGCCGGCTACGTGGCCCAGGTGCTGGTGGAGGACAACCAGCCGGTGAAGGCGGGCGATGTGCTGGTGCAGTTGGATGACCGGGACTTTATCGAGCAG
Organism: Pseudomonas sp. DTU12.1; assembly: GCF_009873475.1. Classification (NCBI taxonomy): domain Bacteria; kingdom Pseudomonadati; phylum Pseudomonadota; class Gammaproteobacteria; order Pseudomonadales; family Pseudomonadaceae; genus Pseudomonas; species Pseudomonas sp. DTU12.1. Next base: position 2,367,400 of record NZ_CP045254.1, read on the forward strand.
TTGCGCAGCTCCGAGGCGAAGTTGCAGCAAGCCCGGGCAGCGGCGACGGCGCGCCAGTCCAGCCTGCATACCCTGGACGCGCGGCTGGCCGAGCAGCAGCAACGCATCGCCCAGGCCCAGGCGGCCTTGCATAGCAACGAGGCCGAGGCCCATCGTGCGCGCCTGGACTACCTGCGTTATCGCGATCTGGTGGACCAGCAGATCGCTACCCGTGAGCGCCTGGAAACCGCCAGTGCCGGCCAGGCCAAGGCTCTGGCGGCGGTGACCGAAGCCCGTGCCCAAGTGGCCCGGCAGCAGGCTCAGTGCCAAGTCTTGCAGGCGCGTCGCCAACAGGCCCAAGCGCGCATCGCCGAATCCCAGGCCCGGGTGGGCGAGGCCCAGGCCAATCTGGCCCTGGCCCGCAATGCCTTGAATGACACAGCAATCCGCGCGCCGTTCGACGGGGTCGTGGGCCAGCGCAAGGTCCGTCGCCAGCAGTACGTGATGCCGGGCCTGCCGTTGCTGGCGGTGGTGCCGGTGGAGCAGGCCTATGTGATCGCCAATTACAAGGAAACCCAGTTGCAGCACATGGCGCCGGGGCAATCGGTGGATATTGCGGTGGACAGTTTTGCCGGCCAGCGCTGGCGCGGCCAGGTGGAAAGTATCGCCCCCGGTTCCGGCGCGGTATTCGCCTTGTTGCCGCCGGACAACGCCACCGGCAATTTCACCAAGATCGTGCAGCGTTTTCCGGTGAAGATCCGCCTGGTCGCGGACGAGGTCAACGGCCCCGCGATCTTGCCGGGAATGTCAGTGATCGCCACGGTGGATACGCGTCCGGCCCGCCAGCAGGACAGTTCCCATGGCGGCTGATGCGCGCAGCACTTCGACGGTATCGTTTCGCGCCTGGGTCGCGGTGATCGGTGGTCTGTTCGGTTGCTTCATGGCTGGCATGAACGTGCATGTCACCAGTGCCGCGTTGCCGGAAATCGAAGGGGCCCTGGGCGCTACGTTTGAGGAGGGATCGTGGATTTCCACGGCCTACCTGGTGGCGGAAATCATCATGATCCCGCTCACCGCATGGCTGGTGCAGGTGTTCTCGTTACGGCGGGTAATGCTGTGGGGCTCCGGGGTCTTTCTGGTGGCCTCGGTGGCCTGTTCGATGGCGCCGAACCTGCCGGTGATGATCATCATCCGTGTGATCCAAGGGGCCGCAGGAGCGGTGCTGATTCCGCTATCGTTCCAGTTGATCATTACCGAGTTGCCCGCCAGCAAGATCCCGCTGGGCATGGCGCTGTTCAGCCTGGCCAACAGCGTGGCCCAGGCCGCAGGGCCGTCTATTGGTGGCTGGTTGACCGATGTCTATTCGTGGCGCTGGATCTTCTACCTGCAGCTGTTCCCCGGCATCGCGCTGTTGGCGGCAGTGGCCTGGTCCATCGATCGCCAGCCGATGAACCTTGGGTTGTTGCGCCAAGGCGACTGGCTGGGCATCGCGTGCATGGTGCTGGGCCTGGGCGCGTTGCAGATCGTGCTGGAGGAGGGCGGGCGCAAGGATTGGTTCGGCTCGGCCTTTATTGTTTGGATGAGCCTGGCGGCGGTGGTCGGGCTGGCAGGGTTTATCGGTCGCCAATTGTGGGGCAGCAAAAGCTTTATCAACCTGCGATTGTTGGCGCACTACAACTTTGGCGTGGCCAGCGTGGCGATGTTTATCTTCGGTGCCAGCACCTATGGCCTGGTATTCCTGGTGCCCAACTACCTGTCCCAGATGCAGGGCTACAACGCCAGCGAAATCGGCATCAGCCTGATTGCCTACGGCATGGTGCAACTGGTGCTGGCGCCGTTTTTGCCGCAGCTGATGAAGTGGTTTAGCGCGAAAATCCTCGTGGCTTCAGGTTTCGCGATCATGGCCCTGGGCTGTTGGATGGGCGCGCATTTGTCGGCCGACAGCGCCAGTAACGTGATCATCCCCTCGATCGTGGTGCGCGGCATCGGCCAACCATTGATCATGGTGGCGCTGTCGGTGCTGGCGGTGCATGGGCTGGCCAAGGCCGAGTCTGGCTCGGCCTCGGCGGTCTTCTCGATGTTGCGTAATCTGGGCGGCGCAGTGGGTACGGCCCTGCTGGCACAGTTGGTGGTGGTACGCGAGCAGGTGCATTCGGCGCGGATCGGTGAATCGCTGAACATTTTCGAGCCGGCCTTGCAACAACGCTTGCCGGGCGGCGGTTTGCTGCAGGAACAATGGCCGCAGCACCAGCAGGTGCTGGGGTTGCTGGATCAGGGCGTACGGCACCAGTCCTTCTTGATGGCTTACAGCGACGCGTTCTACCTGGCGTGTGTGGCGCTGACGTTGTGTGCGGTGGCGGCGCTGTTGTTGCGGCGAACCTGAGCCTCGTTTCCAGGGGTAGTTGTAGTTAGGGGCCTACTGTGGAGAGGGGCCCTGTTGTGGCGAGGGGGCTTGTCCCCCGCTGGACTGCGCAGCAGGCCCATTTTTTGGGGTCGCTGCGCAACCCAGCGGGGGACAAGCCCCCTCGCCACTGCAGCCCCCTTTGCTAGGGGCTCAGGCCACAGGCTTCAACCCCCGAAGCAGCAAATCCAAGCCTTGCAGCGCTTGCTCCAGGCATTCATCCGGGCGTTCGGCATGGGCAATCCATTGCGCCGTATCCACCAGGCTGCCATTGATCAATCGGGCCAGCGCCAGGCTGGGGGCCTGTTCAATCAATCCGACCTGCATCAATCCCTCCAGGAGCCGACGCAGTGAGTCGATGCATTGCTGCTGGGCGCCGACGTCAGCACCCAGCACTGCCGGCGCATCTTGCAGCACAATGCGCTGGATTTCCGGATCCTGGGCCATGCGCAAATACGCGCGACAGCGTTCGCAAAAACCCTCCCAGGGGTTTGCGGCCTGGGCGCTGATTTGTTGCAGGTGCTCATCCATTTCGCTGTCGAGTTGCGCGACCACCGCTGCCAGTAAGCCTTTTTTGTCGCCAAAGTGATGGTACAGCGCCCCTCGCGTGAGGCCGGCGCGCGCGGTGAAATCGTCCATGGAGGTATGGGCAAAACCTTGGGTCGCAAAGGCGTGGCGGGCGCTGGCTAGCAAGCGGGCGCGGGTTTCTTCGATCATCTCGGCGCGGGCTCGGCTCATGGAAAATGCTCGTCCTGGTCAGGTGGGTAGTTGACATACGCCGCGTATGTTACTCATGATTTGTCACATACGCACCGTATATATTTCGCCCGGATTGCCTTGAATGGCAAGCTCCAGGGCTCCCAGCAAGAGGACACGCACCATGGCAAACCCCTACGCCGAGCTGTTTCAGGCGCCAGGTTCCAGGGCTTTTGTATCGGCCGGCATGCTCGCGCGCATGCCGATTTCCATGACCGGTATCGGGTTGATCACCATGTTGTCCCAGGTCCGCGGTGGTTATGGGCTGGCGGGCGCAGTGGCGGCCACCTTTGCCTTGGCTACGGCGTTTTGCGCGCCGCAGGTTTCACGGCTGGTAGACCGTTACGGCCAGGGCCGCGTATTGCCGGTGGCGGCCGTGATTGGCGGGGGCGCGCTGTTGATGCTGTTGTTGTGTACCCGCTTGCAGGCACCGGACTGGACGCTGTTTATCTTCGCCGCCCTGGCCGGTTGCATGCCCAATATGTCGGCCATGGTGCGTGCGCGCTGGACCGAGATCTACCGTGGCCAGCCCCGCTTGCAAACCGCCTTTGCCCTGGAGTCGGTGCTGGACGAGGTGTGCTTTATCCTTGGGCCACCGATATCGGTAGGGCTGTGCGTGCTGCTGTTTCCCGAAGCCGGCCCGCTGGTGGGGGCGATCTTGCTGGCGGTCGGCGTGACCACCTTCGTCCTGCAAAAACAGACTGAACCGGCTATTCACGCTCAGCTTGAGCAGCAGGGCCGCTGGTTGATTACCCAGCCTTCGGTATTGGTGCTGATGATCCTGCTGATGGCCATGGGCACCATTGTCGGTGTGGTGGACGTGGTCAGCGTAGCGTTCGCCCAGCATCAGGGCCAACCGGCAGCCGCGAGTATTGTGCTGTCGGTGTATGCCATTGGCTCGTGCCTGGCGGGGCTGGCCTTTGGGGCGTTGAAATTGCACATGCCGTTGCCCCGGCAGTTCCTGCTCTGTGGCCTGGCCACGGCGTTGACCACGCTGCCGTTGTTGTGGGTGGGGGATATCCTTGGGCTGGCGCTGGCGGTGTTTGTGTCCGGGCTGTTTTTTGCGCCGACGCTGATTGTGTCCATGGCGCTGGTGGAGCAGGTCGTCCCCCCCAGCCGCTTGACCGAAGGCATGACCTGGCTGATCACCGGCCTGAGCATCGGCGTGGCCATCGGTGCGGCAAGTTCCGGCTGGATGATCGATCAATTCGGCGCCCCCAGCGGGTTCTGGGTGGCGCTGGTGGCCGGGGCGGTGGTGCTGGCGGCCGCCGTGCTGGGCTACCGCCGCCTGGGCTAAGTCACCCCAGGGCGGGGTGACTGTCTGCCGCATGATGACGCAGGAACTCGTTCAAGGCCTGGCGCGTCAGGTCGTTGAGTGTGACCTTTTTCTGCGTCGCCGCCAGGGCTGCGGCCAGGTGCAGATCATGGCCCACCCGTACATTGAATGAGCCTTTGCAGGGCTTTTCTGGTGCCTGGCCCAAGGTCTGGCACGTAGCCAGGTAATCCTCCACCGCCTCGCGAAAGGCGGCTTCCAACTGGGCCACGGTCTGGCCTTCGTAGCTGACCAGGGCGCGGATAAACAGCAGCTTGCCGAATAGGCAATTGTCCTCGACGCTGGCTTCTATGGAGCCGATGTAGCCTTTGTATTTCAACTGGTTGCTCATTGAAGCAAGCCTCCTGATTCCAACTGTTCAATGATCTGGCGCCGAATGTAGTGTTTCAGCTCATTGCCAGGGTGGGGCTTGTGCAAGGTGATCATTGCACTCGGGTCGCCGATGTCGAACTTGACGCGGCTCCCAGCCCCTTCGATTTGTCGATAACCCAGCCAGCCCAGCAATGTGACGAGCTCAGGCCAGGTGAATGCCATCTGCAGGTTGAGCAGTTTGGCGAGCAGCTTTTCATTTTTGGACACGGCGTTCCCTGCGTGTAACTAAATGTAGTTGCAAATATGGTTGTGCGTCAATGATAGGACCGCTTTGCGGACTTCTCCCGGCTTTGATGTAACGCCTGATGACTGCACCCGCCTGCGCTAATTTTTCCCGTCTGGATTCGTTTTATAGGGACGACGTGCCTTTGTGCTTCCTGCCTATTGCTCCGGATCCCAAGAAATGAACGCTGAAGACTCCTTGAAACTTGCTCGCCGGTTTATCGGGTTGCCCCTGGAAAAACGCCAGATGTTCCTCCAGGCGCTGCAAAAAGAAGGGATCGACTTCTCGCGTTTTCCGATTCCGGCCCAGGTCGAGGCCGAGGATCGCCAGGCGTTGTCCTACGCCCAGCAGCGGATGTGGTTTCTGTGGCAACTGGATCCGGCCAGCGCCGCCTACAACCTGCCGGGAGCGGTGCGTCTGAAGGGGCGTTTGAGCCTGGCGGCGATCGAGCAGGCGTTTGCCAGCCTGATCGCGCGACATGAAACCCTGCGCACGGTGTTCCAGCGCCAGGCCGATGAGCGCCTGTTGCAAGTGCCCTGCGAGCCTGCGCTGGCGATCGAACCTCTGGATCTTTGCAACTTGCCGCCGGCCGAGCGCGAACAGGCGGTGATGGCCGCCGCCACCGCGCAATCGCTGCAGCCCTTCGACCTGGCCACCGGCCCGTTGCTGCGTGTGCAATTGCTCAAGCTTGCCGAGCAGGAGCATGTGTTGCTGTTGACCCTGCATCACATCGTCTCGGACGGCTGGTCGATGAACGTGCTGATCGACGAGTTCATCCGTTGCTATGACGCCTTTGAACGCCAGCAGTCGCCGCAATTGCCGGCCCTGCCGATCCAGTACAGCGACTACGCCCTGTGGCAGCGCCGCTGGCTGGAAGCCGGGGAGCAGGCGCGACAACTGGATTACTGGCGCGAGCAACTGGGCGATGAGCACCCGGTGCTGGAGTTGCCCCTGGACTTTGCGCGTCCAGCCGTGGCCAGTCATCAGGGCCAGCGTTTTGAGTTCGCGGTGCCGGCGCAATTGGCCGAGGGCGCGCGCTTGCTGGCGCGCCAGCAGAACGTGTCGTTGTTCACGGTGTTGCTGGCCGCCTTCAAGGTCCTGCTGTTTCGCTACACCGGCCAGACCGACCTGCGGGTGGGCGTGCCGATTGCCAACCGGCACCGGGGTGAAACCGAAGGCTTGATCGGCCTGTTCGTCAACACCCAGGTCATGGCGGCGCACGTCGATGGGCAGGCGCGGGCCAGCGACTTGCTGCAGGTACTCAAGGACGTGGTCAATGGTGCCCAGGCCCACCAGGACCTGCCGTTCGAACGCCTGGTCGAGGCCCTCAAGCCAGAGCGCAGCCTGAGCCACACGCCGCTGTTCCAGGTGCTGTACAACCACCAGCCGCAAGTGGCTGATCTTGAGGCGCTGGTGCTGGAGTCCGGCCTGTCCCTGAGCCTGGTGGAGTGGCAAAGCCGCACCACCCAATTCGACCTGAGCCTCGACACCTGGGAGCAGGGTGGCACCCTGCGCGCCGCGCTGACCTTTGCCACGGACCTGTTCACATCCGCCACCATCGAACGCATGGCCCGTCATTGGATTCACATATTGGGCGGCATGGTCGACAACGTGCAGCAGCGTGTGGCCGAGTTGCCCATGCTGGATGCCGCAGACTACCAGCAGCAGATTCATGACTGGAACGCCACCGCCTCTGAGTACCCGCAACAGCGCAGTATTCATCGACTGATCGCCGAGCAGGTGGAGCGCCAGCCCGACGCCCTGGCCCTGACCTATGGCGCCAAGACCCTGAGCTATCGCCAACTGGACCGCCAGGCCAATCAACTGGCCCACAAACTGATCGAGCTGGGCGTGGGCCCCGAAGTGCGAGTCGGCGTGGCCATGCAGCGTTCCGACGCCTTGATCATCGCCTTGCTTGGCGTGCTCAAGGCCGGTGGCGCCTATGTGCCGCTGGACCCGGATTACCCCGCCGACCGTGTCGCCTACATGCTCGAAGACAGCCGCGCCCAGGTGCTGCTGACCGAGGCCGAGCTGCTCGCAGACTTGCCCGAGACCCAGGCCCAGGTGCTGTTGATGGATGACCTGGCCGACTACCCGCTGACGGCACCCGTCACGCAGGTCGAGCCCGACAACCTGGCCTACGTGATCTACACCTCCGGGTCCACCGGCAAGCCCAAGGGCGTGGCGATTGCCCATGGCAACGTACTGGCGCTGATCCACTGGTCGCAGCAGGTCTACAGCCGTGAAGATATCCAGGGCGTGCTGGCCTCGACCTCAGTGTGTTTCGACCTGTCAGTGTGGGAAATTTTCGTCACCCTGGCCAACGGCGGCTCGCTGATCCTCGCGCGCAATGCCCTGGAGCTGCCGGACTTGCCGGCCCGCGACCAGGTGCGCCTGGTCAACACCGTGCCGTCGGCGATCAATGCCTTGCAGCGTGCCGGGCAGATCCCCGAGAGCGTGCGCATCATCAACCTCGCGGGTGAGCCACTGAAGCAGTCGCTGGTCGATAGCCTCTATCAGCAGCCGTCGATCAAACAGGTCTATGACCTGTACGGCCCCTCCGAAGACACCACCTATTCCACCTGGACGCCCCGCGAAGCCGGGGGCCAGCCGTGCATTGGCCGACCGTTGAGCAACACCCAGGGTTACATCCTCGATGCCGACTTGCAGCCCGTACCCACCGGGTCCGCTGCCGAGTTGCACCTGGCCGGTGCCGGGATCACCCGGGGTTATCTCGGCCAGCCAGCCTTGACCGCCGAAAAGTATGTACCCAACCCATTTTCCACCACCGGCGAGCGCCTGTATCGCACCGGCGACCTGACCCGTTACCGCCCTGACGGCGTCATCGAATACGTCGGGCGCATTGACCATCAGGTGAAGATCCGCGGCCTGCGTATTGAACTGGGGGAAATCGAGGCACGTCTGCTCAGCCACCCGCAGATCAAGGAAGCGCTGGTGATCGCCCAGGATGGCCGGTTGCTGGTGGCCTATGTGGTGCCGGCGGCCATGCCGCAGGATCAAGCGGCGTTCGAACAAACCTTGCGCGCGCACCTGGCCGACACCCTGCCCGAATACATGCTGCCCACGGTGATCATGGCCTTGGCGCAATTCCCCGCGACCCCCAACGGCAAGCTGGACCGCAAGGCCTTGCCACGGGCCGGCGAGGCCAAGGTGCAGGCGTTCAGTGCGCCTCAGGAGCCCCGGCAGTTGCTGCTGGCCGGGATCTGGCAGGACATTCTGGGGCTGCCGCAGATCGGCCTGGATGACAACTTTTTCGAGTTGGGCGGCGACTCCATCGTGTCGATCCAGGTGGTCAGCCGCGCCCGTCAGGCCGGCCTGCAACTGGCGCCCAGCGACCTGTTCCGCCACCAGACCCTGCGCAGCCTGGCCGCGGCTGCCCGCGAAGTGTCGTCGCTGACCATCGAGCAAGGACCGGCCCAGGGCCCGGTGTTGCTGACCCCGGTCCAACAATGGTTCTTTGCCCAGGATATTCCGGCCCGCGAGCACTGGAACCAGTCGCTGCTGCTCACCCCCCGGCAGCCGGTCAACGTCGCGGCACTGGCGGCCGCGTTGCAGGCACTGGTGGCCCAGCACGATGCCTTGCGCCTGCGTTTCGTCGAGCGCGGGGAGGGCTGGGAGCAGGCGCACGCGGAATCGGCCACGGTGGACTTGTGGCAGCGCCAGGCCGCCAGCGTCGAGGCCTTGCGTGAGCAATGTGATCTCGCCCAGGCCAGCCTGGATCTGCAACGCGGCCCATTGATGCGGGCCATGCTGGTGGACATGGCCGACGGCAGCCAGCGCCTGTTGCTGGTGCTGCATCACTTGGTGGTGGATGGGGTGTCCTGGCGTGTGCTGCTGGAAGATCTGCAGCGCGGTTACGCCCAGGGCGTGGCCGGCGAACCCCTGGTGCCGGCGCACAAGACCAGTGCCTACCAGCAGTGGGCCGCGCGCTTGGACGACTACAGCCGCAGCCCGGCGCTGCTGGCCGAGTTGCCGTACTGGCGCGAGCAATTGCAGGGCCTGGCAACCGACTTGCCGCGGGATAACCCGCAAGGCCGGCAAACCCAGGCAGTGGCTGAGCATATCCGCCTGCGCCTGGGCCGCGAACAGACCCGGCAACTGCTGCAACAGGCGCCTGCGGCCTACCGCACCCAGGTCAACGACCTGCTGCTGGCAGCCCTGGCGCGCACGGTCTGCCAATGGACCGGCCAACCCTCGGCGCTGATCCAACTGGAAGGCCACGGTCGCGAAGAACTGTTCGACGATATCGACCTGACCCGCACCCTGGGTTGGTTCACCAGCCTGTATCCATTGCGCCTGACTCCCAGTGGCGAGCTGGGCGACACGCTCAAGGCGATCAAGGAGCAATTGCGCCAGGTGCCCCACAAGGGCATTGGCTACGGCGTGCTGCGCTACGGCGCTGCGGCTGACGAGTTGGCGGCGCTGGCCCAGCCACGGATCACCTTCAATTACCTGGGGCAGTTCGACCAGCAGTTTGGCGAGGATGCGCTGTTCGTGCCGGCCAGCGAAGGCGGCGGCCAGGCCCAGAGCCTGGAGGCGCCCCTGGCCAACTGGCTGAGCGTGGAAGGGCGGGTATACGCTGGCGAACTGGAACTGGACTGGAGCTTCAGTGGCGAAGTGTATCGTCGCCAGACCATTCAGGCCCTGGTGGACCACTGCGCCCAGACCTTGCACGAGTTGATCGAACATTGCCTCGATCCACAACAGGGCGGCGCCACACCTTCGGACTTTCCCCTGGTCAGCCTCGACCAGGCGCAACTGGAAGGCTTGGGCCTGCCCCTGGCGCAGATCGAGGACCTCTATCCGCTGTCGCCGATGCAGCAGGGCATGCTGTTCCACAGCGCCTACGACGCCGGTGGCGACGCCTATATCAACCAACTGCGCCTGACCATCGATGGCCTGGACGTGGAGCGGTTTGGCCAATGCTGGCAAGCGGTGCTGGAGCGCCATGAAGTATTGCGCGCGCGCTTCGTCTGGGAAGGCCAGGCGCAGGCGTTGCAAGCGATCCAGCGCTCGGTGCAACTGCCGCTGACGGTGCTGGACCAGGCCCCCGACGACCTCGACCGATTGGCCCTCGAACAACGCAAACAAGGCTTCGATCTGCATCAGGCGCCGTTGTTGCGCCTGGTGTTGGTACCGCTGGCGGGCCAGCGTTATGAGCTGATCTACACCAGCCATCACATCCTGATGGATGGCTGGAGCAACGCGCAGTTGCTTGGGGAAGTCCTGCAACGTTACGCAGGGCACGTGCCTGCGCCGGTCAGCGGGCGCTACGCCGACTATGTGGGCTGGCTGCTGGCCCAGGACGCCCGCGCCAGTGAACAGTTCTGGAGCGCGCACCTGCAAGCGCTGGCCGCGCCGACCTTGCTGGCCAACGCTTTGCCGGCGCCGCGCTCAGGCAGCGGCCATGCCAGTCACCACCTGTTGCTGGATACCCACACCACGGCGCGCCTCGGGGCGTTTGCCCGGCACAACAAAGTCACCTTCAACACCCTGCTGCAAGCGGCATGGGCGATTTTGCTGCAACGTTATTGCGGCCAGCCAAGCGTGGCCTTTGGCGCGACGGTGGCCGGACGTCCGGCCCATTTGCCGGGGATCGAGCAGCAAGTCGGGCTGTTTATCAATACATTGCCGATCATTTGCAGCCCGGATGCCACCCATAGCGTCGCCAACTGGCTGCAACAGGTGCAGGCGCACAGCGTGGCCCTGCGTGAGCACGAGCACACGCCGCTATACGACATTCAGCGCTGGGCCGGGCAGCCCGGCAGCGCACTGTTCGACACCTTGCTGGTGTTCGAAAACTACCCGGTGTCCCAGGCGCTGCAAGCCGGTGCTCCTGCCGGCTTGAGCTTCAGCGGGCTGCACAACCATGAACAGACCAGCTATCCGCTGACCCTGGGCATCGAGTTGGGTGAAACCCTGAGCCTGGATTTCAGCTACGCCCAGGCCGACTTCAGCCCGCAACAGATACACGCTATCGGCACGAGTCTGCTGCAATTGCTTGCGCAGTTTGTCGAGGATAACGGCCAGGCATTGGGCAGCCTGAGCCTGCGCGATCCAGCCTTGGAGCAAGGCGCAGTGCAGCCGGCGCTCGACCCACTGCTGGCGCACCAGCGTATCGAACGGCGTGCCGCGGCGACCCCGGATGCCCTGGCCTTGATCAGCGGTGACGAGCGCTGGACCTACACCGAACTCAACCAGCGCGCCAACCGCCTGGCCCACCGCCTGCGCGAGCAGGGTGTGATGCCCGGCCAGCGAGTCGGGCTGGCGGTGCGTCGCGGAGGGGCGATGATTGCCAGCCTGCTGGCGATCCTCAAGGCGGGTGCCGCCTATGTGCCGCTGGACCCTGATTACCCGGCCCAGCGCCTGGCCTACATGATTGATGACAGCGCCATGGACTTGCTGCTGCGCCAGCCTGGTGTGCTCGACGACGCCCTGGCCGATGCCCGCGTGCCGTGCCTGCTGCTCGACGGTTCGGAGCGCGACTACCCGTGTACCAACCTCGTCAACCTGGCGCTGGCCGAGCACCTGGCCTACGTGATCTACACCTCCGGCTCCACCGGGCAGCCCAAGGGCGTGTCCATCGCCCATGGCGCGCTGCGCGAGTTCTGCACGATCGCCGCCGAATACTCGCAACTCACCCCACAGGAGCGGGTGCTGCAGTTCGCCACGTTCAGCTTCGACGGGTTTGTCGAGCAATGCTTCCCACCGCTGTGCGAAGGCGCCTGCCTGGTGCTGCGCGGTGACGACACCTGGGACACCGCGACCCTGTACGAGCAGATCATCGAGCATGGTGTGACCCTGGCCGACTTGCCGGCGGCGTACTGGTTCCTGCTGGCCCAGGACTGGGCAGCGGACCCGCAGCGCAGTCGCGGGCAATTGCGCCAGGTGCATGTCGGTGGCGAAGCAATGTCGGTGGAAGGGCTCAAGCTCTGGCACGCCGCCGGCCTTGGCAGCGTGCGCTTGCTCAACACCTATGGCCCGACCGAAGCCACGGTGGTATCCAGCACCCACTTGTGCCAACGGATGGATGCCGACGCGGCCAATGGCGTGCCGATTGGCCGTGCCTTGCCGGGGCGGGCGCTGTATGTGTTGGATCGCGACGCCAACCCGCTGCCCGATGACGTGGTCGGTGAGTTGTGCATTGCCGCGTGCGAGGGCTTGGCCCAGGGTTATCACCAGCGTCCGGCATTGACTGCCGAGCGCTTCATTCCCGACCCATTCGCTGCCGTGGCTGGCAGCCGCGTGTACCGCAGCGGCGACCTGGCGCGCCGGGACGCGGCGGGCGTGGTGCACTACTGCGGGCGGATCGACCATCAGGTGAAGATCCGTGGGTTTCGTATCGAGCTCGGCGAAATCGAATCGCGGCTGCTGCAACAACCCGGTGTCCGTGACGCAGTGGTGCTGGCCCATCAGGGCGCAAGCGCCCAGCAACTGGTGGCCTATATCGTGCCGGCGCAGGCCGAGCCGGCCTTGCGCGAGCGGCTCAAGGCCAGTCTCAAGGCGAGCATGCCGGACTACATGGTGCCCACCTACTGGATGCTGCTCGACCACTTGCCGCTGACCCCCAACGGCAAACTCGACCGCAAGGCCCTGCCAGCGCCGGACGCCAGCTTGTTGCAACACGATTACGTGGCACCGGTCACGGCGCTGCAACAGCAACTGGCGGCTATCTGGCAAACGGTGTTGAACCTGCCGCGCGTGGGGTTGAACGACAACTTCTTCGAACTGGGCGGCGATTCGATCCTGTCGATGCAGGTGGTCAGCCGAGCCCGTCAGGCGGGCCTGCACTTTACTGCCAAGGCGTTGTTCGAGCAGCAGACCATTCACGGCCTGGCCACTGTAACCCGCAGCGGCGATGGCTTGCCGAGCATCGATCAGGGGCCGGTGGCCGGTGGCATGCCGTTGCTGGCGGTGCAGCAGGCCTTTTTTGACGAGGATATTCCCCAGCGTCAGCACTGGAACCAGTCCGTGCTGCTGACGCCCCAGCAGCCTTTGGACAGCGCACGACTTGCCCAGGCCTTGCAGGTGCTGGTTGCCCATCACGATGCGTTGCGCCTGAGGTTCCAGCACGACGGCGAGCAATGGCTCGCCAGCCACGGCGAGGCGTCAACCCCCGCGCTGCTGTGGCAGCACCGGGTCAACGATGAAGCCGAGCTGCAGGCGCTGGCGGATCAAGCCCAGGCCAGCCTGGACCTGCAACACGGCCCGCTACTGCGCGCGGTATTGTTCGATAAGGCCGATGGCAGCCAGCGCCTGCTGGTGATCATCCATCACCTGGTGGTCGACGGCGTGTCCTGGCGCATCCTCCTGCAAGACCTGCAGGGCGCGTACCGCCAGCCCGCTGTGGGCCTGCCGGCCAAGACCACCGCGTTCAAAACCTGGGCCGAGCAACTGCAGGGGCTTGCCCGCAGCCCCGCGCTGCAAACCGAGATCGCGTTCTGGCAATCACTGCACGCAACCGCCAACCCTCTGCCGGGCGCCAAGCCTGGTGCCAGCCTGCGCAGTCGCGATGGCGTGACGCTCGACACCCGCCTGGATGCCGACCTGACCCGGCGTTTGTTGCAGGAGGCACCCGCGGCCTATCGCACCCAGGTCAATGACCTGCTGCTGACGGCATTGGCGCGGGTTATCACGCGCTGGACCGGGCGCCACGAAGTGCTGATCCAGCTCGAAGGCCATGGCCGTGAAGAGCTGTTCGACAACCAGGACCTGACCCGCACCGTGGGCTGGTTCACCAGCCTGTTCCCGGTACGCCTGGCACCTGCCGAGGCGCTGGGCGATTCGATCAAGCAGGTCAAGGAGCAACTGCGCGCCATTCCCAATCGGGGCGTAGGCTTTGGCGCCTTGCGTTACCTGGGCGACGCTGCCGTGCAGCAAACCCTGGCAGCACTGCCGGTGCCGCGTATTACCTTCAACTACCTGGGCCAGTTCGACAGCAGCCTCGAAGGCGGGCAAGCAGCCTTGTTCGTACCCAGTGGTGAACACGCCGGGCTGGAACAGCATCCGGATGCGCCACTGGGCAACTGGTTGACCCTCAACGGCCAGGTGTTCGACGGCGAGCTGTGCCTGGGCTGGACCTTCAGCCAGCAGATGTTCGACGCCGCGACCATTGAGCCACTGGCCGATGCCCTGGCCGTGGAACTCAAGGCGCTGATTGAGCATTGCACGACCCGTGGCGAACACGGCGTGACGCCGTCGGACTTCCCGCTGGCGGCGTTGACCCAGGTGCAAGTGGATACGCTGGCTGACGTGCCTGTAGCCATCGAGGACATTTATCCGCTGTCAGCCATGCAGCAAGGCATGTTGTTCCACAGCCTGCTGGAGCAGGGCGGCGGCGATTATGTCAACCAGATGCAGGTCGGCATCGATGGCCTCGAACCCGAACGCTTCCGTGCGGCGTGGCAGGCGGTGGTCGATGCTCACCCGATCCTGCGCACGGCCTTCGCCTGGCAGGGTGGTTTGCCGCAGCCGGTGCAGGTGGTGCACAAGCAGCTTGAAGTACCGTTCAGCGTGCTCGACTGGCGTGACCGCAACGATCAACCGGCGGCACTGCAAGCGCTGGCCGCTGCCGAGTTGGCCCAGGGCTTTGCGTTGAACCAGCCAGGGCTGTTGCGCCTGGTGCTGGTGCGCCTGGATGAGCGTCGTAGCGAGCTGCTTTACACCCACCACCACATCCTGATGGATGGCTGGAGCAACTCCCAACTGTTGGGCGAAGTGCTGCAACGCTATGACGGCCAGGTGCCGACGCCGTCGGTGGGGCGCTATCGCGATTACATCGCCTGGTTGCAACGCCAGGATCAACAGGCCGGCCAACAGTTCTGGAGCGCCAACCTGGCGGCACTGGAAGAGCCGACCTTGCTGGCCCAGGCGGTCAGCGCCCCGGGGCCGGCGCTTGGCAGTGGCCATGGCGATCACTACCTGACGCTGGATGCGGAGCAAACCCGCCGTCTGGGCGAGTTTGCCCGCCAGCAGAAAGTCACCCCCAACACCCTGGTGCAAGCCGCGTGGCTGCTGCTGTTGCAACGCTATACCGGGCAGGACTGCGTGGCCTTTGGCGCCACGGTTGCCGGCCGCCCGGCAGACCTTGCGGGTATCGAGCAGCAGGTTGGATTGTTTATCAACACCTTGCCGGTGATTGCCAGCCCGCGCGCCGAGCAAACCGTCAGCCAATGGCTGCACGCCGTACAGGCGCAAAACCTGGCCCTGCGCGAACATGAGCACACGCCATTGTTCGATATCCAGCGCTGGGCCGGGCACAGCGGTGACGCGCTGTTCGACAGCCTGCTGGTGTTTGAAAACTACCCAGTGGCCGAAACCCTCAAGCGCGGTGCGCCCCAGGGGCTGGTGTTCGGTGAGGTACGCAGTGTCGAGCAGACCAACTACCCGCTGAGCCTGCTGGTCAGCCTGGGTGAGACGCTGACGGTGCATATGCGCTTTATCCATGCGCATTTTGGCGTCGGCACCATCGACGAACTCAGCGAACATTTGCGTCACCTGCTGCTGGGCATGCTCGATCAGCCCGAGCTGGCGCTGGGTGGTTTGTCGATGCAAGGCGCTGCCCGCCAACGCCAGGTGGTCGCGCAATGGAATCCACCAGCGGTGGATTACCCGCGCGAGCAGTGCATTCATCAGTTGTTCGAGGCCCAGGCGGAGCGCGCGCCCGATGCCGTCGCCCTGGTATTTGGCCAACAGTCGCTGACCTATGGCGAGCTGAACCGCCAGGCCAACCAACTGGCCCACCGGCTGCTGGCCGAAGGTGTCGGGCCGGACCATCTGGTGGGGATTGCGGTGGAGCGTGGCTTGCCGATGATCATCAGCCTGCTGGCGATCCTCAAGGCCGGTGGCGCCTACGTGCCGCTGGACCCGGCTTACCCGGCCGATCGCCTGGCGTATATGATGCAAGACAGCGGCCTGGGCTTACTGATTACCCAGGCGCCGCTGCTCGGTGCGCTGCCGATTCCGGGCGGTGTGCAGGCACTGGTGCTGGAGGGCGAGGCGGGCTGGTTCGCCGGTTATCCGAGCCACAACCCTCCCGCGTCGGCGGGGCCGGACAACCTGGCCTATGCGATCTACACCTCCGGTTCCACCGGCAAGCCCAAAGGTGTGATGGTGGCCCATGGCGCCCTCGGTAACTTCATTGCGAGCATGGCCCGCGCACCGGGGCTTGCGGCGGGTGAGCGGATCCTCTCGCTGACAACGTTCTCGTTCGACATCTTCGGCCTGGAGATCTACCTGCCGCTGACCGTCGGCGCCTGTGCGGTGCTGGTGGACAAAGACACCACCCTCGACCCGGACGCGATCCTCACCACGGTCGCGACCCAGCGCGTCAACACCCTGCAAGCCACGCCCTCGACCTGGCGCATGTTGCTCGACAGCCCGCAGGTGGCGGCATTGCAAGGCTGCACCTTGCTCTGCGGTGGCGAAGCCCTGGCCGATGAACTGGCGGCACGCATGCTCGCCCTCGGCGGCGTGGTGTGGAACCTCTACGGGCCGACCGAAACCACCATCTGGTCGGCCGCCCATCGCCTCGACGGCCAGCCATGGCTGGGCCGGCCCATCGACAACACCGCGTTGTACATCCTCAGCCAGGACGGCGCGCTGGCCCCGGTCGGCGTGCCCGGCGAGCTGTTGATCGGCGGCGATGGCCTGGCGCGCGGCTACTTCCAGCGCCCCGGCCTGACTGCCGAGCGCTTCCTGCCAGACCCATTCGGTGCCCCCGGCCAGCGCCTGTACCGCACCGGCGACCTGGCGCGTTATCGCGTCGAAGGGGTGATCGAGTACCTCGGACGCCTGGACCACCAGGTGAAAATCCGCGGCTTTCGTATCGAACTGGGGGAAATCGAGGCGCGCATCCAGGCCCAGGACACGGTGCGCGAAGCGGCCGTGGTGGCCCTGGACGGCCCCAGCGGGCCACAACTGGTGGGCTATGTGGTGCTCGCCGAAGCTACCGATAGCACCGAACAACACGCAGCGTTGCGCGAGTCGATCAAGGCCGGCCTCAAGCAGCACCTGGCCGACTACATGGTCCCGACACACCTGGTGTTTGTCCCCCAGATGCCCCTGACCCCCAACGGCAAGCTGGACCGCAAGGCCCTGCCGGCCCCGGACGTCAGCCAGATGCAACAGGCCTATGTGGCGCCGGTTACGCCGCTTGAGCAGCAACTGGCCGAGATCTGGCAGCAAGTGCTCACGGTCGAGCGCGTGGGGCTTGGCGACAACTTCTTCGACCTCGGAGGGCATTCCCTGCAAGTGGTGGTGATGCTGTCCCGGGTGCGGGCGGTGCTTGGGGTGGACGTGGCCGTGAAGGACTTTTATGCCCAGGGCAGCCTTGGGGCGTTGGCCCAAACGTTGGCCGACGCGGTCCAGGACGACGGCCTGGGAGATGACTTTGACCTGATCTTCGATGCCCTCGATGAGCTGGAGCAGGAAAACCTGGAGGAAAGCAATGCTTAACAAAACTGCGGAACTGGTGGCGCGCATCAAGGACTTGAGCGCACCCAAGCGCGCGCAACTGTTCAGCAAGCTGGAGCAACAGGGCGTCAACGTCGCGCGTTTTCCGATTGTGCCGGCGAGCGAAACCGGGCCTCAGCAACTGTCGTATGCCCAGCAGCGGCAATGGTTTCTCTGGCAGTTCGACCCTCAGGGCAGTGCCTATAACATCTGCGCGGCATTGCGTTTAAAGGGCCAGCTGGATGTCGAGGCGCTGCAATGCAGCCTGTCGCAGCTGTTGGCGCGCCATGAAGGCTTGCGCGCCGGCTTTGTGCAGCAGGATGAGCAGGTGCGTTGCATTGTCCGGCCCATCGAAGCGCTGGAACTCGTGGTAGAGGACGCTGCGGCGGGCGACCCCGTGTCCGCAGTCAAGGCCTTTGTCCAGGCGCAGAGCAGCCAGCCGTTCGACCTGCAACACGATCTGCTGCTGCGTGCCGCACTGTTGCGCCTGGCGGACGATGAGCATGTGCTGGTACTGACGCTGCACCACATCATCACCGATGGCTGGTCGATGCAGATCATGATCGATGAGCTGCTGGCGCTGTACATCGCCCAGGTCACGGGTACGCCCTGTGAGTTACCGGCGCCGGTCATTCAATACGCCGACTACGCCGCCTGGCAACGACAGTGGCTGGAGGCCGGGGAAGGGCGTCGGCAGCTGGATTATTGGCGCGCCAAGCTGGGCAGCGAGCACGTGTTGCTTGAGCTACCGGTGGATCGCCCACGCCTGGCGCCGCCGGACCAGCGCGGCGCGACACTGCCGCTGGCGTTGGACCGCGCCTTGAGCGACGGCCTCAAAGGCTTGGCGCAGCAGCAAGGGGTGAGTCCGTTCATGCTGTTGCTGGCGTCGTTCCAGGTGCTGTTACACCGCTACAGCGGCCAGTCGGATATCCGGGTCGGCGTGCCCACCGCCAACCGCAACCGGGCCGAGACGGAGCGGGTCATCGGCTTTTTCGTCAACACCCAGGTGATGCAGGCCACGCTCGACAGCCAGCAGCCGTTTGCGGACTTTGTGCAAACCGTCAAGGCCGCCGCCCACGAGGCCCAGACTTGGCAGGACCTGCCGTTCGAGCAATTGGTGGAGGCGCTGCAACCCGAGCGCAACAGCCTGCACACGCCGTTGTTCCAGGTCATGTTCAACCACCAGATGGAAGCCGGGCGGTTTGCCGATGGCCAGCCCTTGGGGGGGCTGCTGTGTACACCCGTCGACTCGGAAAACCTCAGTGCGCCGTTCGACCTGACCCTCAACACCTTCGACGGCCCCGACGGCCTGTCGGCGGCGCTCACCTATGCCACCGATATCTTTGACGCCTCGACCGTCGAGCGCATGGCGCGGCACTGGCAGGCCTTGTTGCAGGGCATGGTCGATGATCCCCGGCAGCGCATCGGCCAATTGCCGATGCTCAGCGCCGCCGAACAACACCTGGCGCTGCAAACCTGGAACGCCAGCGCCGCCGACTACCCCCGTGACAGCGCCATCCACTCGTTGATCGAGTCCCAGGCTGCCCGTACGCCGGATGCGTTGGCGTTGGTGTTTGATACCCAATCGCTGACCTTTGCCCAGCTCAACCAGCAGGCCAACCGCCTGGCTCATCGCCTGATCGAAAGCGGTGTGGGCCCGGATGTGCTGGTGGGCATCGCGGTGCAGCGCAGTGTCGACCTGGTGGTCGGGCTGCTGGCGATTCTCAAGGCCGGTGGCGCTTATATCCCGCTGGATCCGGCGTACCCCGAGGATCGCCTGGCCTACATGATGCAAGACAGCGGCCTGGCCCTGCTGCTGACCCAGGCACCGTTGCTCGCGCGCTTGCCGATCCCGGCCGGGGTCACTGCGCTGGCCCTGGACCAGCCGGGTGCGTGGCTCGATGGCTACAGCGTGGAAAACCCGCTGCCGCGCAGCACCGCCGAACACCTGGCCTACGTGATCTACACCTCCGGCTCCACGGGTAAACCCAAAGGGGTGATGGTGCGCCATGGCGCCCTGACCAATTTCGTGTGCAGCATGGCCCGCCAGCCGGGGCTGGACGCCCATGATCGGTTGCTGTCGCTGACCACCTTTTCGTTCGATATTTTCGGCCTGGAAATCTACGGGCCGCTGCTGGTCGGCGCCACCCTGGTGTTGACCGGGCAGGACATCAATCTCGACCCGCAAGCCTTGCTCACCCTGGTCAAACAGCAGCGCATCAGCGTGTTGCAGGCCACGCCTTCCACATGGCGCATGCTGCTCGATCACCGCCAGGCGGATGCCCTCAAGGGCTGCAAACTATTGTGCGGCGGCGAAGCGCTGCCCCTGGAACTGGCGACCCGCCTTTTGGCGCTATCGCCCCAGGTCTGGAACCTCTACGGGCCGACCGAAACCACCATTTGGTCGGCGCAGTACCCACTCGCGCCAACCCAGCCACAGCCGTGGCTCGGCGGGCCGATTGCCAATACCAGCCTGTCTATCCTCGACGATAACCTGGCGCCGGTAGCGGTCGGGGTCGCCGGCGAGTTGTTGATTGGCGGCGACGGCCTGGCGCGGGGTTATTTCCAGCGTCCGGCACTCACCGCCGAGCGCTTCCTGCCCGACCCGTTCGGCGCTCCCGGTGCGCGCCTGTATCGCACCGGTGACCTGGCGCGCTACCGCGCGGATGGGGTGATCGAGTACATCGGTCGGGTGGATCACCAGGTGAAGATCCGTGGGTTGCGGATCGAACTGGGGGAAATCGAAGCGCGACTGCTGGAGCAACCTCAGGTGCGCGAAGCGGCCGTGGTGGTGCGGGACGTCGCAGGCCATCCGCAGTTGGTGGCGTACGTGGTCGCCATGCACGCGGTGAGTGATGAGCAGGCGCTGCGTGACGCTTGCAAGCGTCAGCTCAAGGGCGACCTGCCGGAATACATGGTGCCCAGCCATTGGGTGTTCCTTGATAGCCTGCCGCTGACCCCCAACGGCAAGCTCGACCGCAAGGTGTTGCCGGCGCCGGATGCCAGTGCCTTGCAGCAGCACTACATCGCGCCGCGCAACACCCTGGAGCAGCAGATCGCCGAGGTCTGGCAACAGGTGCTGGGCCTGGCACAGGTGGGGGTGAGCGACAACTTCTTCGAGTTGGGCGGGCACTCACTGCTGGCCACCCAGGTGATCGCGCGGCTCAAGCCCATCCTGGCCAGCAGCCCGGGTTTGCGTGACCTGTTCAATGCCCCGGTGCTGGAAGACTTTGCCGCATTGCTGGCAAGCCGCTCGGCCGCACCCCCGGCGCAGATCGCCTTGCACGCCCATGGCCCGCGCAGCACTGCGCCCTTGTCCCTGGCCCAGCGCCGCTTGTGGGTGGCCGAGCAGTTTTCGGCCGGCAACGGCGCGTATGGCATGCCGTTGGCGTTGCGCTTGCGGGGCGAAGTCTCGGTGCCGTTGCTGATGGAAAGCCTAAAGTGCGTGGTGCAACGCCATGAGGTGCTGCGCACCGCTTATGTCGCCGACGATGACGGCGATCCCCTGGCGGTGATCGCACCTGACGTGACGGTGGACTTCGCTCTGGTCGACCTGTCGCACATGGACCGTATCGAACAGGAAGCCCAGGTCGCCCAGGCCACTCTCGACAACACCCGGCGCCCGATCAACCTGGCACAGGCGCCGTTGTTCCGTGGGCAGATCCTGCGCCTGGGCGCCCATGAACATGTGCTGCTGTATTCGATGCACCACATCATCTCCGATGGCTGGTCGATGGCGGTGCTGGTGGGTGAGCTGGTGCAGCACTACGCCGCGCTCAAGCAGGGGCGTGGCATCGATCTGCCGCCGCTGCCGGTGCAATACAGCGACTATGCCCAATGGCAGTTGGAGTTGGAACAGGCCGGGGTGTTGCAGCAACAGGCCGGCTACTGGAAGGACGCCCTGGCCGGTCACCCTGGGCAACTGCTGCTACCGACAGACTATGCGCGGCCGCCGATGCCGTCGTTCGAGGGCTCCAGCGAGTCATTCAGCGTGCCGCCGGCGTTGGGCGAGGCACTGAAAAGCCTGTGCGCACGCCAGGGTGTCACGCCTTACACCACGTTGTTGGCCGCATTCCAGGTGTTGCTGCACCGCCTCGCCGCCAGCGACGACCTGCTGGTGGGCGCCGATGTGGCGGGGCGTCAGCATGCCGAGCTGGAAGGCCTGATTGGTTTCTTCGTCAACATCCTGCCCCTGCGTTCGCGCTTCGACGCCAAGGCGCGGTTCAGCGATTTCCTCGCTGCTGCCCGGGAAACCACGCTTACGGCCTTCGAGCACCAGGACTTGCCCCTGGACATGATCGCCGAAGCCAGCAACGTGCCGCGTCACAAGGGCTTCAACCCCTTGGTGCAAGTGCTGTTTGTGATGAACAACCTGCCGGTGCACAGCGCGGGCCTGGCGGACATTGCCGTGGAAATGGTGCCCAGCCTGGGCGGCTATTCCAAGTTCGATATGGCGCTGTTTATCGACGAAGAGGCTGGGCAGTGGCAAGGCACCTGGCAGTACGCCAATGACTTATTCAAACAAGAGCGCATCACCGAACTAGTGAGCGCCTGGATGGGAATTCTTCAACAGATTGTCATGGATCCAGACATCCGATTAGGGGACATCATCATGCCGTCGAATACCGCTGTTGCTCCTGCCACTCCTGCCAGCCCGAAGGCCGACAAGCTGGGCAAGTTCCTCAAGAAACCGTCGAGCCCGGTGGCCAGGGCGCCGCTGCCGGTCATGCGCGAGTCACTGTTGAACGCCGACCAGGTGTTCCCGTTGCTGATGGAGCCCAACGACCCGGGGCTCGACCTGGTGACCTGGGTCCAGGCCAATCGCGCCCTGGTCGAAGAGAAACTCGCGCGGCACGCGGGGATCCTGTTCCGTGGCTTTGCCATGCGCGATATCCACGATTTCGAGGCCTTTGCCGAAGCGGTCCAGCCGGGCCTGTACGGCCAGTACGGCGACTTGCCGAAGAAAGAGGGCGGCAAGAATACCTACCGCTCCACGCCGTATCCGGAAAAGAAAATGATCCTGTTCCACAACGAGAGCTCGCACCAGGATCGTTGGCCGCGCAAGCAACTGTTCTTCTGTGAACAACCGTCGCCCGTGGGCGGGGCCACGCCGGTGGTCGATTGCCGGCTGATGTACCAGCGCCTACCGCAGGCGTTGCGCGATACCTTCGAAAGCAAGGGCCTGCTGTATGTGCGCACCTTCGCCGACAAGCTCGACGTGTCCTGGCAGCACTTCTTCAAGACTGAAGATCGCGCCCAGGTCGAGCAGCGCTGCGCCCTGGCCGGCATCCAGTGGACCTGGCTGGACAACGACGAGCTGCAAATCCGCACCCCGTGCCCGGCGATCATCACTCACCCGAGCACCGGCGAAAAAACCTTCTTCAACCAGGTGCAACTGCACCATATCTACTGCCTGGATCCCGACGTGCGCGACGACCTGCTGGGCCTGTTCGGCGCCGAGCGCATGCCGCGCCACGTGTATTACGGCGACGGCAGCCCGATTGAAGACGAGGTGATGCAGCAACTGGGCGAACTCTACGAGGCCTGCGCGGTGCGCTTTGACTGGCGCAAGGGCGATGTGATCCTGCTGGACAACATGCTCGCCGCCCACGCCCGCGACCCCTTTGAAGGCCCGCGCAAAATCGTCGTGGCCATGGGCGAAATGATCGAACGGCGCGACCTGGAAACGGTAGCGCCCTCCACACGTATGCAAACTGAAGGGACTGACGCATGAGTACGCTTAACGATGCAGGCCTGGCGCTGCTCGCGGAACAGCAACAGCGGGTACTGGACGCCCAGGACGGCGCGAGCTGGGGCGATATCGCGCACCTGCTGACGATCCAGATCAGCGGCGCACTCGACGTGCCACGCCTGCAAGCGGCTATCAACGGGTTGCGTCAGCGTCACACCGCGCTGGCCGCGCGTTTGGCGAACGCCCCCGGTTACCGTGGCCTGCGGCAGTTCTTTGATGCCGGTGCGGCGAATGACGCATTGACGGTGGATGAGGCCAGCAACACCGCGCAGGTCTTGGCGCTGTGGTGCCAGCGCCCGGTGAGCCTGGCGTCGAGGCTGTTTTTCGAGGGCCTGTTGCAGCGTATCGACACCCAGCAGTGGCAACTGACCCTGGGCCTGGCGGGTTTTGTCGGCGATCAGGCGAGCCTGGGGATCCTCTATCAAGACCTGTGCACAGCCTATGAGCAGGGCAGTTGCAGTGTGGACGAGGAACTGGGGCAGTTTGCCCAGTACCTGGAGTGGCACGCAGAAGTGGTGCTGGACGAAGACGCGCACACTGCCAAAGCCTATTGGCAAGCCTACCTGCCGGGAGCGGGCGCGCTGGCACCGGACTTGCCGGGCCGCTACGCCAATACTGTGCAGGGCAACGCTGCAGGCCAGTCCTTGAGCAGCGACCTCGACCCGAGTGTGTTGGCGCGCCTGGGCTCGCTCGCCACCCAGCACGACACCCAAGTGACCACGCTCTTGCAAGCCGCGTGGTGGGTGCTGCTGGCGCGGATCAGCGGCCGCGAAGGGTTTGTCGCTGGCCTGCGGCATGACGCGCGCCAGGACTATGAGTTCTTCGCACCGACCGTGGGCCTGCTGGAAAGAACCCTGGCGCTGAACCTCAACCTGGCGCCGACGGCCTCGTTCAGCAGCGTATTGGCGCAGTTGGCGGGCGTGCTGGACAGCCATGGCACCTGGCAGGAATATGCGCCGCTCGACGCGGGCCTGCCGCTGACCCACGGCTTTGGCGTGCGCCAGCAACCGGCCCCGCGCACGCAGGGCACCAGCGCCTGGCGCTGCGCCTACCGTGCTGATAGTCGGCCGCTGTTCGAACTGGCGTTGACCGTCAGTGTGGAGGAGGGCGGTGCCGTCTGCGGCCTGTCGTTGGACTATGCCGCGGCCGTGTACAGCCAGGCCGCGATGCAGACGCTGCTGGCACAGTATCAAGTGCTGCTGGCCAGTTTGCTGGCGCAGCCAGACGCAGCCATCGCCACCCTGAGTCTTTTGGGTGAGGCGGAACGCCAACGCCTGTTGGCCTTAAACCCAGCGCCGCAAGTGCTGGAAGAGCGGGTGCTGTTGCCCGAGCATATTCGCAACTGGGCCGAAATCACCCCGGATGCAGTGGCGCTGGTCGCGGGCGATCAAGCATTGACCTATGCCGAGCTGGAGGGCGGGGTGCGTCAACTGGCCAGCCGCCTGTGCGAGCATGGCGTGACCGCGGGGAGCATCGTCGCCCTGGCCTTGCCGCGCGGTGTCGCGCAGGTGCAGACCATTCTCGCCGCCTGGCGCACAGGTGCCGCCTACCTGCCCCTGGACCCGAGCTGGCCGGCGGCGCGCCAGGCCCAACTGGTGGAACAGGCTGGCGCGCAATTGCTCGTCACCCAGGGCACGGCGCTGGCTGGTTTGGGCTGCGCAGTGCTGGACCTCGATCAACCGCTGCAGCAGCCATTGCCGGAAGTGCCCAGCGCCAACCTGCAAGGCCACGACGCGGCTTACGTGCTGTTTACTTCCGGCACCACCGGTGTGCCCAAGGGCGTGGTGGTGGAGCATCGGCAATTGCTCAACTATGTCGCGGGTGTCAGCAGTGAACTGGACCTGGCCGCCTGCCGGCACTTCGCACAGGGCTCCACGGTCGCCGCAGACTTGGGCAATACCAGCCTGTTCGGCGCGCTGTACAACGGTGCCACCTTGCATATCGCTGATGAAGCCACGATGCAGGACCCGCAGGCCTTTGCAGCATTCATCCAGACCCAGGGCATCGACTGCCTGAAGATCGTCCCGTCCCATCTCGCCGCCTTGCTCGAGGCGCCGCAGCCGCAAGTGCCGGCCACCCTGATCCTGGGCGGCGAAGCAATCGGCCAGGGGTTGGTGGAGCGCATCTTCAACCTGCGCCCCGATTGCCGCCTGTTCAACCACTACGGCCCCAGCGAAACCACCGTCGGCGTCGCTGTGCATGCGATCCGCCCGCAGGACTTGCAGCAACTGGGCGTTCCCCTGACTCGGGTCCTGCCCAACAACCAGCTTTATATCCTCAACGAGGACCAGCAACTGCTGGCCAGCGGTGAACTGGGTGAGCTGTATATCGGCGGGCAGCAATTGTGCCGTGGCTATCTCAACGACCCGGCGCAGACCGACGCAGCGTTTATCAACAGCCCGTTTGCCCCTGGCGAGCGCCTCTACCGCAGCGGCGACCTGGCCCGCTACCTGCCCCAGGGCGGTATCGTGCTGTATGGCCGGCGCGACCATCAGGTGAAAGTGCGTGGGTTCCGTATCGAACTGGCAGAGATCGAACAACACCTGCTGCGCGCCCCTGGGGTGAGCGAAGCCGTGGTGTTGCTGGCGCAGGATGAGCCGGTAGCCTTTGTACTGCCAAGCCAGGACGCGCCTGCCGAGTGGCTGCCAACCCTCAAGCAACACATGACCGAGCACTTGCCGGCGGTGATGGTGCCGCGTCAGTACCAAGTGGTGCAGCACATGCCCCGCCTGGGCAATGGCAAAGTCGACCGCCAGGCCTTGCAGCGCCTGGAACTGATCGAAGAAGACGACAGCTTCGTCGAACCCCTGGACGCCCTCGAGGCCCTGCTGGCCAGCCGCATGGCCCAGTTGCTGGGCCGCGAACGCCTGAGCCGCGACCGCGACTTCTTTGCCGCTGGCGGCCATTCGCTGCTGGTGATCAAGTTGGTGGCGGGGATTCGCAAACTGCTGCACTGCGAAGTCCACCCTGGCATCGTGTTCGACCACCCAAGCCCCGGTGCACTGGCCCAGGCCCTGCGTGCCCAGGAAGACAGTCCCGGCCAACTGGAGAAACTGGCCCAGGCACGTTTGCGCCTGGATGCATTGAGCCCAGAAGAGAAGGCCGCATTGCTGGAAAGGGCGCGCCAACAGGCGGCGGTGCAGAGCTAAGGCAGTGGCGGGCGCTGGCGGTCAATCAGCGCCCGCTAATTTTATGCTGTTGCGAACGATTCTCATAAATTGTAATCTAGCGCCCCCTATGTGTGCCCTGCACACGGATGCTCATGGAGTGTGCATTGGATCATCTGGATCGGTTGTTTCGCCTCTATCATCGCGAACTGCAGCAGATTGCCTACCGGCGCCTGGGTGACCGGGAAATGGCGGCAGACCTGATGCAGGACGCGTTCGTACGTTATGTCGGCCTTGACCGGCAGCAGCGCACCCATACCATCACCAATCCGCGGTTCTTCCTGATTCGCGTCATGCGCAACCTGATCATCGACCTGGGCCGCAGCCGTACGCGGCGTGGGCCTATGGATTCGCTGGAAGATGTGCAGCACGAGCTGCTCGACCCATGCCCGGGCCCTGCCGCACTGGTGGAGATGCGCCAGCAGTTGCAGCTGTTGCAACAGGCGTTGGGAGAATTGTCCGATAACAGCCGCCAGGCTTTGCTGCTCAACCGCCTAGACGGCTTGGGCCATGCGGCGATTGCCAAGCAACTCGGGGTGTCTCCCAGCATGGTCAGCAAATACATCATGAGCGCGGTGCTGCATTGCGCCCGGCGTCTTGGGATGACCGAGTGACGCGCGAGCCTGCCCCGGATAAACCTTCGCCGCTGCTCACCGAGCAAGCATTGCAATGGTTGGTCGACCTGCATTCGGGCACCGCCGAGGCACCTACCTGGGACGCCTACCTGCAGTGGTGCGAAACCTCGCCCGAACACCAGCGTGCCGCCCACGCGGCGGAACGCTTGTGGGAGAGCCTGGGCAGCGCACTGGAGCGTCCACCCGGCTCATCACGCCGCTTGCTGCAACTGGGGCTGGTCGTCGCATTGGGCCTGGCCGGCGGTTTGTCCTGGCAGGCAGAACACCAAGGCTGGATGGCGGACCAAGTGACAGGCCTGGGCGAGCACCGCCGCGTGACATTGGCCGACGGCTCGCACCTGGAGCTGGCGCCGCGCACCCGCGTGGATATCGACATGCAAGCGGGTCGCCGGGTGTTGCATTTATATAGCGGCGAGCTGTTCGTCCAGGTCGCCCCCGACACCCAGCGCCCATTCGAAGTACGCGCCGGCCGTGGCAGCCTGCGCGCGCTGGGCACCGGCTTCGACGTGCGGCGCGAGGGCGAGCAAGTGCGCATGGTCGTCACCGAACACACCGTGCGCGTGACATTGGACGGCGACCCGCAGACCACCGATGTGGACGCCGGGCAGGCCGTGCAATACGGCCCGGACGGCCTCTCGCGCAGCCAACCGGTTGACGTCGCCACCGCTACCGCCTGGCGCCGCGACAAACTGGTCTTCAACCGCCAACCCCTGGGCGAGGTGCTGGAACAACTCGGCCGCTACCATCGTGGCGTGATCTGGGTTCGCGACAACAGCCTGCGCGACCTGCCCGTGACCGGCATCATCGCCACCGACGACACCGACGCCCAACTGAAACTGCTGCAACGCACGCTGCCACTACGCGTGCGCCTGCTGCCATGGCTGACCGTGATCGAACGCGACGACTCGCCGCGCCAGTAACCCCGGGTTTAAAAAATACGCTGGCTGCCGCTGTCGGGTTTCAGAAGGCTGACGTCTTTCCTGTTGAGATTGATTTTTATTTGGCTGATTTCAGCAGGGGGAGCGTTATGCAGCATCTGATCAGGCACACCGCCTTGAGCCTGGCACTTGCCACGGCCAGTGCCGTGGCAATGAGCCTGCCGGCACAGGCCGCGCAGCAACAGAAGACCGACACCCGGACCTACGACATCGAAGCCGGCCAACTGGACCAGGTACTGACGCGCTTTGCCGAACAATCCGGGTTGCGGTTGATGGTCGTCAGCGAGTTGGTCGCTGGTCAGCAGTCGGACGGGCTCAAGGGAAATTATCCGGTGCAGCAGGGGCTTGATCGGTTGCTACTGCGCAGCGGCTTGAGCGCCCGGGTCAGTGATGACGTGATCCTGATTGAAAAAACACCGGCGCAGGGAGGGGCGGTGGAGTTGGGGGCTACGACCATTCAGGGGCAGGGGATGGGGGAGATGACGGAAAACTCCGGCTCCTACACCACCGGACTTGTCAGCGCCGGTTCAAAAACGCCTACCAGTCTGAGGGACACACCGCAGTCGGTGTCTGTCATCACCCAACAGGTCCTGCAAGACCGGCGCATTGTTGATCTGTCCGATGCCATGCGGCGCACGCCGGGCATCACCGTCAAAAACGCCAACTACCGCCTGCCGCAGTTCATTTCTCGTGGTTTCCGTATCGATAACATTCAGATTGATGGTGCCTCGCCGATGGATATCGGCTCTGGTATCGGTACCTTCTACGCCAACAAAACCTATGACATGGCTGAGTTCGACCATATCGAAGTGTTGAAGGGGGCATCCGGCCTGTTCGGCGGTACTGGTGATCCGGGTGGCATCATCAACGCCGTGCGTAAACGTCCGCTGGACTACTTCCAGCTCAAGTTCAATACATCGGCAGGTTCCTGGGACAATTACCGTACTGAGGTCGACGTGACGGGGCCAATGGCCTTTGACGGTAAATTGCGTGGGCGTGTGGTGGTCGCCAATACCGATCGCCAGTACTTCATGGATAACCGTAGCACCGAGAAACCTTTCATTTACGGCGTGTTGGAGGCTGATGTAACAGACACGGCGCGGGTTACCGTCGGAGGGCGCTACGAGAAAATTCATGAAAACGGCACTGGCGACGGTTTGCCACGCTTCAGCACCGGGCAGGACTTGAAGCTCAGTCGTCGCACTTGGTACTCACCGAACTGGGCTTATAGCGATAACAGCTCCCAGGAAATCTTCGCCAAGTACGACCAGGAATTGGCTGACGACTGGAAGTTGAACGTGTCCTTGACCAATACCTTCGATAAAACCGAGACCAAAGGTGCATTCCTGTGGGGCTCACCTGATCCGGTAACGCTTGAAGGTGCTACCTGGGGAGGGAGTTACATTAGAAACTGGAGCGAACAGACGCTGTTCGATGCCAACGTTTCCGGAAAATTTACGGCGTTCAATCGTGAGCATGAACTGCTGATCGGTGCTGATGCACAGAAGGTGACCAGCCGTTGGCGCTCAACGAAAGCTATGCAGGGCTTCTATCCTGTTGATGTCTACAATCCAGACCTCACGCCTCTACCTTCTGACAGCATTGGCAACAAGCTTGAGCGTGATTACAGCCCCAATACCCGTAAGCAGTATGGTCTGTACTCGACCTTGCGTTTACAACTGACAGATCCGCTCAAATTGATCATCGGCGCCAGGGTGCAGCGCTATAAGTTCGAACAGACCTACATGGCCGTAAAGGCTGATACAGGTGCATGGGGTATTGAGTCCCAGAGCAATCATCGTGAACCGACCAAGTTAGTTCCCTTCGGTGGTTTGGTTTACGCCCTCGATGATGAATGGTCGGCGTACGCCAGCTATTCGGAAATCTTCAAGCCCCAGGCCCAGCAACTGCAAGGCCCAAGTACTTCTGGAAAAGCCCTGGAACCCATGGTTGGCAAGACTTACGAAACCGGCATTAAGGGTGAGCTCTACGGCGGAACGCTGAACGTATCGGCTGCGCTGTTCTATACCAAGCGCGAGAAAGAGGCGATTCAAGATCCGCGGTACGTGGCTGAATCAGTCTTGTATGGCGGCAGTTGCTGCTATCTGGCTCAAGGCGAAATCATCAGCAAGGGTCTTGAACTAGAAGCCAGTGGTGAGGTGTTGCCTGGGTGGATGGTGATGGGCGGCTACACCTTGAACCTCACAGACAATGGCACCAAGGACACTTTCCTCACTACGGTTACACCCAAGCATTTGGCGAAACTGTGGACCGTTTACACATTGCCTGATCGCCTTTCTGACTGGAAAGTAGGTGGTGGCGTCAACATCCAGAGCGCCAGCTATGCCAGCGGAACTGCTTATCGGGTCGATGGAAAAAATCCTACAGGCAACTACTACGATGTTTCCCGTGAGACGCCTTTTGACTTCGCTCAAGGCGGCTACGCCGTATGGGACGCAATGGTCGAATACAAAGTCGACGAAAACTGGACCGTTGCCCTCAACGGCAACAACCTGTTTGACCGCAAGTACTTCGAGACCCTGAAGACTTCCGAGTACGGCAATTACTACGGTGAACCGCGCAACTACATGCTGACTGTGCGGGGTACGTTCTAGGCTTTCCTTTCGTCGTAAAAAATCACCTCACCTGAGGTGATTTTTTTTGCGTGCGCCAAGCTCGCCAATGATTTAGAGGTGAGTGCGCCCCTGCGTGCCTGACAAGATGAGGTGTGGACCTAAGGCAAAGGTTTTGCGACTGTTACAAAGTGATTGAGAATCCTTCTAAATTATTTTTATCCCGAACGTTCATTAATGGCTCGACACCGATTCAAGCCAAAACCGTCCCTCTGCAACAGGGAGTGGGGTCCGGACGGTTTAGCTAAATTCAGGTCATTCCGCCTCAAGAGTGGAAGGCCTTCGACATTAATGACATATCTGGGGCTTAACCAAACAATGAAACGCGAGAGCAAAAGGTTCAGGCAAAAACTCTTCAATACCCCTTTGGCGTCCTGCCGCAGCTGCGTGTCGGTGGCGGTCCTGGGGTTGGCCCTCAGTGTCTGCGGCGGGGCTTTCGCCCAGCCCATGCAGGTGAATGTGCCAGCCCAGTCCCTGGACAAGGCCCTGACCGAGCTGGGTAAGCAGACTGGCCTGCAAGTGCTTTTCGGGCCGGATATG
Organism: Pseudomonas sp. DTU12.1; assembly: GCF_009873475.1. Taxonomy (NCBI): domain Bacteria; kingdom Pseudomonadati; phylum Pseudomonadota; class Gammaproteobacteria; order Pseudomonadales; family Pseudomonadaceae; genus Pseudomonas; species Pseudomonas sp. DTU12.1. The sequence continues at coordinate 2,398,603 of NZ_CP045254.1, forward strand.
GTTGCTGGCAAGAAGTCCACCGCCGTCAAAGGCACCCTGGAGCCCGAGGCAGCTCTTGAAGCATTGCTCAAAGGCGCGGGGCTGACTTTCCGGATTGAAAACAATACCGTCATCCTTGGCCCCGACAATGGTGCGAGTTCAACTATTGAGCTGGGCGCCACTACCATCCAGGGCCAGGGTATGGGGGAAATGACGGAAAACTCCGGCTCCTACACCACTGGCTTGACCAGTATCGGCTCGAAAACCCCGACCAGTCTGCGGCAGACGCCACAGTCGGTGTCGGTGGTGACGGCGCAGGTCCTTGAAGAAAAACGCATGACTGACCTGGCTGAAGCCATGAAAGTGACGCCAGGCATCACGGTCACTAACAACAATTTCCGTTTGTCGGACTTCTCGTCGCGCGGCTTCAAGATTGAGAACATTCAAATCGACGGTGCTGCCCCGATGGCATTGGGCACTACGTCTGGCAGCTTCTACTCCAACAAAAACTACGATCTGGTTGAGTTCGACCATGTTGAGGTCCTACGTGGTGCTTCCGGTCTCTTTGGCGGTACCGGCGACCCGGGTGGCATGATCAACCTGGTGCGCAAACGCCCGCTGGATGCCTATCAGTTGAAAGTCGATATGTCGGCGGGCAGCTGGGACAATTATCGCACCCAAATGGATGTCACCGGTCCGTTGGGCTTTGATGGCAAGCTGCGTGGCCGGATGGTCGCAGCTTACACGGACCGTCAGTACATGCTGGATGATCGGGGTACAGAGAAACCGATTTTCTACGGGATTCTGGAAGCCGATATCCTCCCGGACACACGCCTGACCTTGGGTGGACGCTCGGAGCGTATTCATGAAACGGGGTCGGGGATCGGTTTACCGCGCGATGTGAACGGCAAGGACCTTGGTCTGTCCAGAAGTACCAGCCTGACCCAGAAGTGGTCGTATCTGGACGGTCGATCCCAAGAAATTTTTGCCAAGGTCGACCATGAGTTTAACGATGACTGGAAGCTCAACGTTTCTTATACCCAAACGCTGGATTCCGGGTTTTCGAAAGCGGCTTTCAGTTTCGGCGCTGTCGATCCGGTGACACTCACTGGTCCGAGAACTGGCGGCACTAACAATCAGTATCGCAGCGATCAGAAGCTTCTTGATGTAAACCTGGCTGGGAAATTCGAATACGCAGGCTTGCAGCACGAGTTGCTGGTCGGCATGGATCATCAGAAAATCACCAGTCAGTGGGAGGGGACTACCTCATCCAACGGGGTTGGCAATCCGGTTAATGTATTTGACCCGGATGCGACGCCCTGGCCACAACCTGGAACAGACAAGAACTTTATTCGCAACTACAGCCCCAACAGCCAGACACAATATGGCCTTTACTCTACATTGCGTTTGCAACTGGCGGACCCACTTCACTTGATCATTGGTGCTCGTGCACAGCGGTACAAGTTTGATCAGTTGTACCAGGCGATCGAAGAGGGAGCCTGGAAGGTGCAGTCGGATGTCTCGACCCGTGAAGCAACCAAACTGGTTCCCTACGGCGGTATCGTCTATGACCTGACGGATGAATGGTCGACCTACGCCAGCTACTCCGAAATTTTCAAGCCTCAACAAAGCACAATGCAGGGGCCATTGCCAGGAAGTTCCATGGAACCTATGACCGGCAAGACTTACGAGACTGGCGTCAAGGGCGAGTTGTGGGGCGGAGCTGTCAATACTTCCTTTGCGTTGTACTACACCTCGCGAAAAAACGAGGCAGTGCTGGATCCACGCTACGAAGAGTCCAATGTACTTTTCGGCGGCAACTGCTGCTATTTGCCTCAGGGTGAGGTCGTCAGCAAAGGCGTCGACATGGAGTTTACCGGTGAAGTCTTGCCGGACTGGAACGTTCTGGCGGGCTATACGTATAACCACAATCGCAACCGCACTGCGGCGAAGGTATTCAGCAGTATTACGCCAAAACATCAGTTTAAACTATGGTCCACCTACCGGTTGCCAGGAATACTCAACGACGTGAAAATCGGCGGTGGCGTGAATTTGCAAAGCGCTACCTACGTCAGTGGGACCACGTTCGTGAACGATGTGGAGCAGAACTACAAGTACGTTCAGGCGGGTTATGCCGTATGGGATTCCATGGCCGAATACCGAGTTAACGAAAACTGGAGTGTTATCTACAACGCCAACAACCTGTTTGATAAGAAGTACTACAGCAAACTGGGGTCCTCGGCATCGGGCAACTGGTATGGCGATGAGCGCAACCACATGCTGACCTTGCGCGGCACCTTCTGGTAACCGTAGCGTGAAATAAAAAGGGACATCGCCAGGTGTCCCTTTTTTATGCCTTACGGAGCAACACAGCACATTCAGTCCGTGCGCTCTTTCAACCACCCCTCGACTGCCGCATAAATCCCGCCAATGTCCGCACTGATCCCCGACATCCGCAGGAAGTCATGGGTCAACCCACGCTGAGTCAACAAAGTAACGTCAGTCCCGGTATCGCGAAGCAACTGGGCATATTCAAGTCCTTCGTCATACAACGGGTCGTACTCGGCCAGGCTGACGTAGGCCGGTGCTAGAGGACCAAGGTTGTTTGCCAATAACGGTGATGTACGCCAGTCGCCACGTTGCTCTACGTCGGGGGTGTAGTGCCTGTAGAACCACTGCAAGGTCTCGCTTTCCAGCAGATAGCCTTCGGCATACCGCTGGTGGGACGGGCGCGTACGTTGAGTGTCGGCCACCGGGTAAAACAGCAACTGAGTCTTGAGTTTTAGCGCAAGGTGCTCGGGTGCCTGCACGGCGCTGATGGCCAGTACCGTAGCCAGGGTGGCGCCGGCGCTATCACCGGCGACGCTGACATTGTCCGGGTCCAGATTCAGGGTATGCGCTTCGCGAGCCAGCCAGTTGGCGCAATCCAGGGCGTCGTTGACGGCCGTGGGGAAGGGATGCTCCGGAGCCAGTCGATAAGCCGGGGCCAGGACCGCTTGGCGTCCGCTTGATGCCAGGCGGCGGCAAATCGAGTCATGGGAGTCAAGGCTGCCGACCACGTAGCCGCCGCCGTGGAAATACAGAATGCTTGGCTGTGAAGGTTGGACGTGATGTGCCGAGCGGTATAGCCGGGCTTCAATCTTTGCGCCGTCGCGTGTCGGGATGTGCAAGGTTGTAATCGTCAGGCTTGCGGGTGGCGAAGGGTCGAGGATCTGCGAGCTCAACTCGAACTCCTGCCGTGCCTGACTCACACTCAAGGCATGCATGGGCTGACTCTTGCCACTCAGGCGACCCATTTCAGCCAACTCCAGAAAACCTTCGAGATCGGGGTCCAGGGGCATTACGTGTTCCTTATTGATTCAATACAGTGCCGCCCCTGTGCAGGGGCGGCGTTGGGTTCAGTTGGTCACGGCTTCGTTTTGCGGCAATTGTTGCAGGAGGTCATGGAGCCAGTCCGGGTTTTTCAGGATGTCGTAGTGACCGGCGGTAATCAGTTCGTCGCTCTGAGCACCAGGCACCGGGCTGATGAAGTCCGCTTGCGGCGTGCTGGCCCACCAGCAATGAGGACGGCAGCCGGTATCTGGTAGTACCTGCAATTGTTCGGACAACGCCTTGAGTTTCATCGCCACGATAAACGTGTGGGCCAATTCTTCGGTGCTGATGCTGCTGTATGCCGAGTCGCCAGCGACATTGCTCTGCACCGATGCGATCAACTGTTCCAAGCGTGCAATGTCGCTGCCCGCTGGAATTTCAATCGCCGGCAAACGCTCGCCAGCCACATCGAAGATGACCGCGAGGAAACCGCGTAAGTCATCGCTCCAGTCGTGTTCAGGCTGCGCTTGGCCCTTGGTCGGGGTGAAGGCATCGACCAACCCCACAAACTCCACGACCTGGCCCTGGCTTTCCAGCTCCTGCGCCACCAGCAACGCCAATGGACCACCGAGGGACCAGCCCAGCAGGTGGTACGGACCATCGGCCTGTTTCTGCCGGATGTACTGTGCATAGTCGATGGCCATGGCCTGCAAGGATTCATCCTCCCAATCGCGGTCCAGCAGCATCCGGCATTGCAGGCCATAGACACTGCGCTGGCCGTCCAGGCGCCGGGCCAATGGCTCGTAGTCGAACACCGTGCCGAAACCGGCGTGCAGGCAGAACAGCGGCGCGGCATTGGCCACCCGATTGTTGAGCAGCAACAGTGGGTCCAGGTTCTGTTCGCCCGCAGCGTAGCCCGACAGTTCGGCAATGGTCGGTTTGCCCATCATGTCGCGCAGCTTGAGGCTCAGCCCCAGCTCCGGTTGACTGCGTACTTTGGACAGCACTTTAAGCACCCGAAGCGAGTCGCCGCCCAGTTCGAAGAAGTTGTCGGTGACCCCGACTTGCTCTACCTCCAACACCTCTTGCCAGATCACTGCCAAGGCTTTTTCCAGTGCGTTGCGCGGGGCGATGAATTCGCGTCCCTTGAAGTCCGGGTCGGGCAGGGCCTGGCGATCCAGCTTGCCGTTCGGGTTGAGCGGGAAGCTCTCTAGCACGAGGATTTGCACCGGCACCATATAGTCCGGCAGATCCTGTTGCAGTTCGCCACGCAGGCGCTCACCGAGGCCGGCGACTTCGCTGGCGACCACATAACCGATCAGCTGTTTGCCTCCGGCAGTTTCCCGGGCAACCACCACAGCATCCTGAACGCCTGAGAGGTCGCGTAAACGTGCTTCGATTTCTCCCAGTTCAATACGGAATCCTCGGATCTTCACCTGATTATCCAGGCGCCCCAGGTAATCAATCACTCCGTCGGCTCGTTGGCGCACCAAGTCGCCGGTGCGGTACAGGCGTGCGCCGGTAGTGGAGAAGGGGTCAGCGACAAAACGCTCTGCGCTCAATCCCGGGCGCTGGTGATAGCCGCGCGCCACACCTTCGCCGCCGATATACAACTCACCGGCCACTCCATCCGGCACGGCATTGAGGGCATCGTCCAGCACATAGAGAGTACGTTCTCCGACACGCTCGCCGATCGGCGCATAAACCGCGCCACACACGGCGTCTACCGGGACTTTCCACAGCAGTGGGGTCACCACGGTTTCAGTCGGACCGTAACCGTTAGTCAAGTACTGCGGCTTGAGGGCACGCTTGACCAGTTCGAAGTTGGCGTCGGCCACCGCATCACCGCCAAAGCAGTAGATGCGTACCGGTGGCGGCGCCTGCTCCTGAGTCTGGGCGAACTCTGCGAGTTGCTGCAGATAGGCTGGCGGGAAGCAAGCGATGCTGATGGCATGCTGGTGCAGCGCGTGCCAGGTTTCTTCTGCGGTCCACAGGCGATTGTCGCGCACCACCAGGCGAGCGCCGCTGGCCAACGTCGAGAGCCAACGCTCCTGGGCACCGTCGAAGGCAAACGACATAAACAGTAACTCGCGGGTGTTGGCGTCCATGTCGTAGCGCCGGGCAATGGCCTGGCAATGCATGCGGATCTGCCCATGGCTGACCGCCACGCCTTTGGGCTTGCCGGTGGAACCTGAGGTGTAGATCAGGTAGGCAAGGTTGTCATCCAGTACGGCGCTGGCAGGGCAGTGGTCGGGCTGACTGTCCAGGCTCAGGCCGTCGAGCGCGATCAGTGCCGGAGCCCATGGTTGATTGAAGCGCGAATGCAAACTCTCGTGGGTGATCAACAAACTCATGGCCGAGTCTTCGACGATCCACTGCACGCGTTCCTGGGGATAGTCGATGTCCAGCGGCACATAAGCGCCTCCGGTTTTCATGACCGCGTAGAACGCGACGATGACGTCAACCGAGCGCTCCAAGGCAATCCCGACAAAACTTTCCGGACCTATTCCCTGGGCAATCAGGTAATGGGCCAGGCGGTTGGCGCGGGACTCCAGTTCTCCATAGGTCAACTGAGCGTCGGCACATACCACTGCGACGGCGCCTGGTGTGGCTGCTGCGTGGCTTCGGATGACCTCGGCCAGCAACGGCGCCGTTTCCTGCAAAGGGGCCAGTATGTTGCGTTGGTTGAGGCGTTGCTGCTCGTTGTTGCTGAGCATGGCCAGGCTGCCGAGGGTTGCGTCGGGGTTGTCGAGCATGGCGCACAGCAAGGTTTCGAAGCTTGTGCGGATTTGCTCGGTCGCTTCTGGGGTGAAGCGGTTGCGCAGGTACAGGAACTCGATGGTCAGCGTATTGCCGAGGTTGATGGCCAGGTCCATTGCAAAGTTAGTGACGTCGCGGGTGCTGATTTCGCCGAAACGTAACTGGTTGTGCTCTGCCTCTTGCAGGCGTTCATCCACCGGATAGTTCTCGAACACGACAATGCTGTCGAAGAGTGGCGTTCCACCCTGACCCGACCAGCGCTGAACGTCGGCGAGAGAGGCGTGTTCGTGGTCGCGTATTTCCAAGTTGTAGTTTTGCAATGCTTGTAGCCACTGTCGCGCAGAGGCTTGTGGGTTTGGAGTTTGAATGATGGGAAGGGTGTTGATGAACAGCCCGAGCATTTCATCAGCGCCGGGCAGACTTGCTGGCCTACCGGCGACGGTGGCGCCAAAACAGACGGTGGCTTGCCCGGTATAGCGCTGCAAGAGCATCAGCCACGTAGCCTGGATCAGCGTGTTGGGCGTAACGCGCAGGCGCTGCGCGCACTCACGCAGATACTGGGTTCGATCCGCATTCCAAATCATGTATAGCGCCGCATGACCTTGGAGATCTGATGGCGCACGCGGGACGATGCTGTTTGCCAGATTCGTCGAACCACTGAACCCTTCCAGCTTGCCTCTCCAGAAAGTTTCCAGATCAATCAGGGACTGATTTCTCAGCCACTGGATGTAATCGCGGTAACTGCCTCGCTTAGCCGCTGGAGTTTGGCCATTGTAGATTTGGAACACTTCACCCAGCAGTCGCGAACTACTCCAGCCGTCCATCAGAATATGATGGCTGGTCCAGATAAGATGCATTCGCTGCTCACCGAGCTTGATCAATGTCAGCCTGACCAGCGGTGCGTGTAATAAATCAAAGCCTTTGCCTAGGTCATCCCTGGCTAACTGTTCAAGGTCTTGCGGCGTGACGGCTCGATTCTGCCAATCAATGATCTGAACGGGCAATCGGGCCTTGCGGTAGACAATTTGCAGCGGTTCAGCCAGATCGCTGGAGGACCAGAAACCCGTTCGCAGGATCTCATGGTGCTGGATTACGCTGTTCCAGGCGCTGATGAAACGGCTACTGTCCAGGCCTTCAACGGGTACCGACATCTGGTTGATGTAGAGCGCAACCTGCGCAGACTCTTGCGTATGGAACAAAATCCCCTGTTGCATAGGAGAGAGCGGATAGATGTCCTCGACGTCTTGCGAGGCTACAGGAAGCGTATTCAGGTGCTGCTGACTGAGCGCGGCGAGTGCGAAGTCTGATGGTGTCACGCCCGAATAGTGGCCATCGCAGCAGTGCTCAATGAGGGCTTTAAGTTCGCTAGCGTATTCATCCGCCAGGTGCTGGATAGTGCTTTCCTTGAACATCTGGGCGCTAAAGCCCCAGTTAAGACTTAATTCACCGCCATACACTTGGCCGTTGATGCTCAACCAGTTGTCCAGCGGGGCCTGCGGACTGCGTTCGGCGCCAGCGCTGTCGTCGCAGGGTGAGAAAAGCGCGTCTTTAGCATGGTCAAAGCTGCTGTCGAACTGACCCAAGTAGTTGAAGGTGAGTCGCGGAACGGGCAGTGCGCTCAGTGTTTGGCGTGCATGGTCATCGCCCAGATAACGTAGTGTGGCGTAGCCAATACCCTTGTCAGGAATGCGGCGTAACTGTTCTTTGACATGGGTAATGGACTCTCCCAAATCGCTGGTCGTAGAGAGTTTTACCGGGAAAACACTGGTGAACCAACCGACAGTACGGGTCAGGTCGACATCATCAAACAGATCTTCACGACCATGGCCTTCGAGTTGGATCACGCAGTCGGGACGCGCGGTCCATCGTGCAATGACGCGGGCCAGCGCTGTAAGTAACAGATCATTGATCTGAGTCCGATATGCAGCCGGGGCATCTTGCAGCAATTGACGGGTGAGTCGAGCGTCCAATCGCGTTTGTACACCACGGCCATGAGAACGCTCCAGGCTACCGGCACTATCATCGCAGGGTAGGGCAACGAAGGCATCACGCAATTGTTCCTGCCAGTAGGACAGTTGCTGACGCAAGGCATCGCTATGGGCATGATTGCTTAGTCGCTCGCTCCAGGTTTGCACCGAGCTGGTTTTTTTGGGCAATGTCAGTGGTTGTGCGGCTTGCAATTGTTGGTAGATGGTTTGCAGATCCTCGAACAGGATGCGCCAGGAAACACCGTCGATCACTAAGTGATGAACTGCCAACAGCAAACGTTGACCGCCATCGTCCAGATTAATTAAAAGCGCGCGCAGCATAGGACCATTGGCCAGGTCCAGGCTACGCTGCGCGTCGGTGCACAGCCGAGCAATCTCATCGCTATCGTGGGCGGTAATCTGTTGAACGACGGCCGGAACTTCGCCACTGGCTTGGAAACTTGCCTGCCAGCCGTGGTCGCTTTCCCGGAAGATCAGTCGCAATGCATCGTGATGCTGGATCAGAGCGTGCAAGGCGCGCTCCAGTAAACCAGCCTGAAGCATTGTGCTCGGTTTTAGCAGCACGGACTGGTTCCAATGATGTCGCTCTGGTATCTCAGTCTCGAAGAACATATGTTGAATTGGTAACAGTAGTGCTGTTCCGCTGACGGCTCCTTGGTCGACTGATACAGCCTGTGTGCCAGCCTTTGCTACCCTAGCCAAGCCCTCGATGGTCTGATGCTGGAACAGTTCTTTTGGGGTAAAACCAATTCCTGCCTGACGGGCACGACTGACTACCTGAATGGAAATGATCGAGTCTCCGCCCAGCTCGAAGAAGTTATCGTTCATGCCGATCTTTTCGAGCTTGAGGACATCCTGCCAAATGGCAGCGATGCGTTGCTCCATCTCGCTTTGAGGTGCGATGTAGGTTTGTTGCAGCAGGCCGGTATCTGGTGAGGGCAGGGCGTTACGGTCGAGTTTACCGTTGGCCGTCAGCGGCAAGTGTGGCAGGAACAGCAGGTGGCTTGGCACCATGTAATCGGGCAGGTGCTCTTTCAGATGCGCCTTGATAGTTTCGCGCATGCTGTCTTGGGTTGTGATTTGGTCTGGGACGATATAGGCAACGAGCTGCGCCTGTCCGCTTTGGCCCTTTTGCGCCAAGACGACGACTTGGCGCACGGCCTCCAGATTCGACAGAACGGCTTCGATTTCTCCAAGCTCAATACGGAACCCGCGAATCTTTACCTGATGGTCAATGCGCCCGATATATTCGATTACCCCGTCCGTTCGGTATCGGGCCAGATCTCCGGTGCGGTAGAGGCGCGCACCGCTGCGGGAAAATGGGTCGGCGATAAAACGGGTTGCGCTCAGGTCTGTTCGGTTGAGGTAACCACGTGCCAAACCTGCGCCGCCTACATATAGCTCTCCGACGCACCCTTGGGCTACAGGATTGAGGTCGGCGTCCAGCAAATACCATGATAAATCATTCAGTGGCCGCCCGATGGGGCTGGTGGCGTCGCTCGATAGGTCGGCCAGGCTGAGCGGTCGGTAGGTCACGTGTACCGTGGTTTCGGTAATGCCATACATGTTGATCAATTGCGGTGAGCTATCGCCGAACAGTTCGAACCAAGGGCGTAGGCTCTGAATCTCCAACGCCTCACCACCAAATATGACGTAGCGTAGTGCCAGCTTTTTGTCTGAGTGCGGCGTTGCACAGACACTGTGCATGAGTTGCTTGAACGCCGAAGGTGTCTGGTTAAGTACGCTCACCTGCTGTTCGCACAACAATGTGTAGAAGTCTTCCGGTGAGCGGCTGACTTCATGGGGCACGATAACCAGCCGGCCTCCGTACAATAGAGCACCAAAAATCTCCCACACCGAAAAATCGAAGGCGTAGGAGTGAAAAAGGCTCCAAACATCCTGGGCGTCGAAGGAAAACTCTTTCTCGCAGGCGCTGAAGAGTCGCAGAACATTCTGATGGGCAAGCAGAGCGCCCTTTGGGTGACCAGTCGACCCCGAGGTGTAGATGACGTAGGCGAGACTCTCTGCCTCTACCGGGACCCGTGGGTTCTCCACGCTGTAGTGATTTTGCTTGTCGGACTCCAGCAGAAGGATGCGTACATTGGACGGCACCGGTAGCTGTTCAATCAGGGAGGCCTGCATAAGTACTAGTGCCAGGCCACTATCTTGGATCATGTAAGCGAGTCGATCATTCGGATAGGCTGGATCTAGAGGCACATAGGCACCGCCTGCCTTGAGAATCGCCAGCAAACCGATGACCATCTCCAGGCTTCTTTCACTAGCCAGTCCCACCATCACTTCGGGACCTACACCCTGCTCGATCAGTTGATGGGCCAACTGATTCGCGCGTGTGTTGAGTTGTTCGTAGGTTAATTGGCGTGTGCCCAGCGTCAGTGCTATGGCGTGCGGCGCACGTGTGGCATGACCTTCGATGAGCTGATGCAGACAACCAGTCTCAGGATATTGCGTGACACGAGGGTTCCATTCTTCAAGCGTCTGCTGCAACTCGTCAGCACTGTGTAGTGCCAACTCAGCGATACGCTGTTGGGGCGATTTGATAATACTCTGCAACAACGTTTGCCAGTGTTTGACCATACGTTCGATGGTTGCCCGCTCAAACAGGTCGGTGGCGTAAGTCAGGGCAGCGGAAAAACCATTAACTGACTCGAAGGTACTGAGGGTCAGATCAAACTGTGCAGTCCGGGTCTCCCATTTCAGGCTCTCAACGGAGAGTTTCGTCAGGTGTTCCTTGGATGGTTGTCCGCTGTTCTGATGATTGAACAACACCTGGAATAATGGGCTGTGACTCAGGGTGCGTTCCGGGCGTAGCGCCTCGACCAAGTGCTCGAAAGGCAGGTCCTGATGCGCTTGTGCCTGCAATGCCGTGTGCTTGACCTGTTGCAAAAACTCACTGAATGGTAATTGACCATTCACATTGGCTTTAAGTACTTGAGTGTTGACGAAGAAACCGATGAGCCCTTCAGTTTCCAGGCGATTGCGGTTGGCGATAGGCACTCCGACACATATCTCGGTTTGTCGGCTATAGCGATGCAGCAGCGCCTGGAACGAGGCTAACAGCAGCATGAACGGTGTCACGTTTAATTGCTGGGCGAGCTGTTTGAGCGACAGACTCAGTGAGTCGGATAAGGAGAACTCCACCTTCGCGCCACGAAAGCTCTGTTCGAGCGGGCGTGGACTGTCTAGAGGCAGTTCCAGCAGTGTTTGTTCGCCTCCCAGTTGTTGTGACCAATATGCGAGTTGACGCTCGCGTTCACCAGCATCCATCCACTGGCGCTGCCAGATCGCGTAGTCGGCGTACTGCACTGGCAATGCCGGCAACGCAACATTCAGACCCTGAATCTGGCCGGTGTATAGCTCAATCAGCTCCCGCACCATGACTTGTATAGACCAGGCATCGGAAACGATGTGGTGTTGAACGATAACCAGCACGTGGTCGTCCGTAGCTAGTTGCAGCAGTTTCACTCGCAGGAGAGGACCTGATTGTAGGTCAAACAATTTTTCAGTCTGTGTTTCAACATACTTCTTGATCGCTTGTTCTAGCTCATCGGTGGGTGCCAGCGTGTCCAGGGTTATGCTCAAAGGTGTCGCCTGAGCGATGACTTGGACGGCCTGTTCGCCTTCAAGGAGAAAACGGGTGCGCAAGGTTTCATGACGTTCGATTAGCGAGCTGAAACTACGCTCCAGAGCTGGGACGTCGAGATCACCTTTGAGGCGCAGGGCTGCCGGAATATGGTAGGCAGCACTATCAGGGGCCAGTTGCCAAAGGAACCACTGACGTTCCTGAGCATATGACAATGGCAGGGAGGTACTGCGTTCTTGTGCTACCAGCGGGACATGCACACTAGACGATGTCTTAAACGCTTGCACGAACGCCTGCAGCTCACTGTGTTCAAACAGACTTTTCAGGGCGACATCGCACTTGAGAGCCTGCCGGACCCGCGATATCACCTGAGTCGCAAGTAATGAGTGTCCGCCTAGTTCGAAGAAGTCATCCGTCATACCGACCTGATCGATCTTCAGCACTTCTGCCCAGATATTGGCCACCGTGCGCTCGATATCATTTTGCGGCGCAATGTAGGTTTTGCGCAGTTGATCGGCATCCGGGTGAGGCAGGGCTTTGCGATCAAGCTTGCCGTTGGGAGTCAGTGGCAGTGCGGGTAAGAACATCCAGTGAGGCGGGACCATATAGTCCGCCAGGCTCTGTTTGAGATGCAGCTTGAGGATTTGACGCAGTTCACTTTCAACCCGTAGTGAATGGGGGACGAGGTACGCTACCAGTTGTGTCCCCCCCGGACCTTCTTGTGCTAGTACAGTGGCTTCGCGTACCTCTGGATGCTCAAGTAATCTCGCTTCGATCTCACCCAATTCAATTCGAAAGCCGCGAATTTTCACCTGATGATCGAGGCGGCTGATGTATTCAACTACACCGTCGTTACGGTATCGGGCCAGGTCCCCAGTGCGATACAGACGTGCTCCCGGAGCCCCAAATGGATTAGGCACGAAGCGTTCTGCAGTCAGCGCCGGTCGCTGGAAGTAGCCGCGAGCCAGGCCTTCTCCGCCGATCAACAGCTCGGCGCCTACGCCTATAGGTACTGCACACAGGTCATCATCCAGCAAAAACAGTGCGGTATTTGCAATTGGACGGCCGAGGTAAGGTTGGGTATGTGTTCGATCCAGAGCGTGGAGAGCGGACCAGATGGTTGTTTCCGTGGGGCCGTAGAGGTTCCATACCTGATCCGACAACACGAGCATACGTTGCGCGAGTTCTTCAGGCAGCGCTTCGCCCCCGCAGAACAGCTTGCAGCCCTGCAGCACCAGACTGTCGGGGCTGTCGAGCAGCATTCGCCATGTAGAGGGGGTGGCTTGCAGAACCGTTATCTCTTCTTCGTGCACCAGCTTGAGCAACGAGTCAGGGTCTTGATTGATCGCCTGGCCGGTCAACGTCACGAGGGCGCCAACGGAGAGCGGCACATAGATTTCCAGGCCAAAAATATCAAACGAGAATGTTGTCAGCGACAAGACTCGGTCTTGACTGGAAACCCCGGGTAATCGCGACATGCTGGTGACGAAATTGCTCAAGGCTCCGTGGGACACCATCACGCCTTTTGGCTTGCCCGTCGAACCAGAGGTGTAGATTACGTAAGCCAAATGCTCCGCAAAGAGGGGTTGTCGTGGATTGACGTCGGGATAATTTTCCAGCCAGTTTTGTGCCTGATCCAGATTCAACGCCTGAACACCATTGGGAACAGGCATCCGGGGTAGCACGAAACTCTGGGTCAGCAGCAAGGCGATCCCACTGTCCTGCATCATGTAAGCCAGGCGGTCTTCGGGATAGCTAGGATCAAGTGGCACATATGCGCCGCCGGCCTTAAGCACAGCCAGCAACCCGATAATCATCTCCACGCTGCGCTCGACGGCGATGCCTACCAGTACGTCTGGCCCGACACCCAGTTCGATCAACCTGCCTGCCAGGCGGTTGGCGCGGCTGTTGAGCTGTTGGTAGGTCAGTCGTTGCTCTGCGAATACCAATGCACTGGAGTTGGGTGAGAGTTTGGCCTGGTTTTCGATTAGCTGGTGAACCCGCAGTTCGCGGGGGTAGTCGACGGAACTTCTGTTCCATTTCTCAAGTATTAGCTGCTGTTCTGCAGTGTCGAGCATTGGCAGCTGAGCGACAGATTGCAGGGGGTTGGCCACGACCGCCGTCAGCAGGCATTGCCAGTGGCGGCTCATGCGTTCGATAGTGGCGGGTTGGAATAAGTCGGTGGCGTAGGTGAAGGACCCGCAGAACCCTTGTGGGGTTTCTAGCGCAGTCAAGGTCAGGTCAAATTGTGCGGTCGGGTTTTCCCAGCTCAGTCCTTCCATCATCAAACCGGAAAGTTGACGGCTGCGCTCATCATGATCGGTGACGCTAGCCTTCTGATGGTTGAACATCACCTGAAACAGCGGGCTATGGCTCAGGCTGCGCTCTGGATGGAGTGCTTCGACGAGTTGTTCGAAGGGCAACTCCTGGTAAGCCTGGGCGTCAAGGGATGTTTGTTTGACTTGGGCGAGCAATTCGCTGAAGGGGCCGAGGGGTGAGATGTCCGCCTTGAGCACCTGGGTATTGACGAAAAAGCCGATCAGCCCCTCGCTCTCGACGCGGTTGCGATTGGCGGTTGGCACGCCCACCCGGATGTCCGTTTGTCGGCTGTAACGATGAAGCAAGGCCTGAAACGAGGCCAGTAGGACCATGAACGGAGTGACATTGTGCTGTTGAGCCAATTGTTTGATGCCTGTTCCCAGTGCATCGCTCAGCTCAAATGAGCACTGTGCCCCACGAAAACTCTGCACCGCCGGCCGCGGATAGTCCGTCGGTAATTCCAGTACCGGCTGTTCCCCGCCCAACTGCTGGTTCCAGTACGCCAGTTGCCGCTCGCGCTCGCCCGCTTCCATCCAGTGTCGTTGCCAGATGGCGTAGTCGGCGTACTGGATCTGCAGCGGCGCCAGGGTGATGTCCTGTCCCCGGACGAAGGCGCCGTAAACCTGCACCAGTTCGCTGACCATGACTTGCATGGAGGCGCCATCGGAGACGATGTGGTGTTGAGTCAGTACCAGTACGTGGTCATCGTTGGCCAGGTGTAGCAACTTGACTCGCAGCAGTGGGCCGTTGTGCAGGTCGAAGGGTTGCTGGGTTTCGTGTTCGACGAAGTCTTTGATCTGCTGCTGCTGTTCGCTTTCACTCAGGTGGGTGTCTAGGCGGACTAATTCCACCGCGAGGGGCATGTGAGGGGCAATGACTTGCACCGCGCGCTCATCGATTTGCTGGAAGGTGGTGCGCAGGCTTTCATGACGCGCCACCAGGGCGTTGAAGGCGTGTTCCAGTGCGGGCACGTCCAGCACGCCGCGCAGGCGCAGGGCGGTGGGGATGTGGTAGGCGGCGCTGGTGGGGTCCAGTTGCCAGAGGAACCATTGGCGCTCCTGGGCAAACGACAGCGGGATCACCTCGAATTCGCTGCGCACTTCGGGGATCGGCAGGTTGGCGGACGAGACGCCTTCGGCCAGCATCTTTTCCAGGTACAGCTTGCGCTTGTCCAGGGGCAGGGTGATGAAACGCTTGGCGATTCGGGTGGCGACGCTCTTGTCCATTACAGTTGCTCCATATCGTCAAGCAGCGCTTCGAGCTTGCTCAATTTTTCGGTATCGAATTGCCCACCGCTGCTTTGCAGTTCACTGACGAAAGCGCCCAGGGTGGGGAATTGAAAGAGTTGTTGTGGGGTCAGTTGCATGCCCAGTTCCAGTTGGGCGCGTGAGACCACGCGCACGACCAGCAGGGAATGCCCGCCCAGTTCAAAGAAGTTGTCGTCCAGGCCCACGCGCTCCAGTTCCAGGACTTGTTGCCAGATATCCGCCATCTGTTGTTGCAACGGGGTCTGGGGGGCGACAAAGGCGCGTTGCGACTGGACCACCTCAGGCGTTGGCAAGGCTTTGCGATCCAGTTTGCCGTTGGGCGTTAGGGGTATTTGATCGAGGAACAGCAGGTGCGCAGGAACCATGTAGGCCGGCAGGTTTTCCTGGAGCCGGGCCTTGATCAGCGTGCGCAGTTGATCCTGGGATGCTGCGTCTGGGAGCGACTGCCGAGTGACGACGTACGCCACCAGTTGCTGGCCGTCCAGATGCTCCTGGGCCAGTACCACGGCTTCGCGCACCTCAGGGTGTTGCAGCAGGCGGCTTTCGATTTCGCCCAGCTCGATACGGAACCCGCGGATTTTCACCTGGTGGTCGATGCGACCGATGTATTCAATCACCCCATCCTGGCGGTAGCGGGTCAGGTCGCTGGTGCGGTAGAGGCGCTCGCCACTCCCTGAGAACGGGTTGGGCACGAACTTTTCAGCAGTCAGCGCTGCACGGCCCAGGTAGCCCCGGGTGATGCCGGCACCGGCCAGATACAGCTCGGCCGCAACGCCTAGGGGAGCGGGTTGCAGATCCTGGGTGAGCAGATAGCTGGCGGTATTGCCGACCGGGCGGCCGATGTTGGCCGAGCCTGCGACTTCGCGGCGGGTCCAGGTGGAGTAGGTGGTGTCCTCTGAAGGGCCGTAGAGGTCGTAGATGTGGGCGACGCTGGTCTGTGCGTAGAGCGTATCCACCAGTGCCTGCTTCAGTGGTTCACCGGCGAGGTTGATGATGCGCACGCTGGCGGGGATTTGCCCGGCGCGCTGCAAGGCATTGATCGCCGACGGCACGGTATTGATCAGGCGCACCTGATCGCGTGCTGGCAGGGCTGGCAGTTCCAGCGCATTACGCGCCAAGACGATAGAGCCACCGCAGGCCAGGGTCACGAACAGCTCCCACACCGACAGGTCGAAACAGATCGAGGTCGAGGCCAGCACCCCTTGCAGGTCGTCGCGTGAGTACACCTGTGCAGACCAGCGAACCAGGGCTGAAACGTTGCGATGGGCAATGGCCACGCCTTTGGGCAGGCCAGTGGAACCCGAGGTGTAGATCACGTAGGCCAGGTTCTCGGGGGTTACCGTAGTGACAGGCTGCTGCCCGCTGTAACCGGCCAGCCAGGCATCACCGGGCTCGATGGTCAGCACTTGAGTGGTGGCGTTGGCACGCAATTCATCCGGTAGCTGTTGGCCAACCAGCAGCAGGCGCGCGCGACTGTCTTCGAGCATGTAGGCCACGCGGTCGGCCGGGTAGTCGGGGTCCAGCGGCACATAAGTGCCGCCGGCCTTGAGTACCGCCAGCAACGCTACCAGCAGGTCGCTGGTACGTGGCATGGCCACGCCGACTCGCACTTCCGGGCCTACCCCCAGCTCAATCAGCTTGTGGGCCAGGCGGTTGGCGCGCTGGTCCAGTTGCTGATAGCTCAGGTGTTGATCACCGTCAATCAGCGCCAATTGCCCTGGGGTTGCCTGGGTCTGACGGTCGATCAGGTGGTGAATACACTGTTCATCGGCAACCGACAGTGGGGCACTGTTCCATGTATTGAGGATCAGGGTTTGTTCGGCCTTGTCCAGCAGGTTCAACGAGCCCAGTGCGCGATCGGCGTTGTCCATCAAACCGTTCAACAGTTGATCCATGTGGCGGGCGATCTGCTCGATCAGCGCATCGCTGAAATTCGCCCGCACATAGCTGTATTGCAGAGTCAGGCTGGCGCCCAGGCCCACACTCAAGGTCAATGGGTAGTTGGTTTGTTCGTGGCTATGCACCGGACCAAAACGCAGACCCTGCGGTGCGCCTTGCTCCAGCGCTTCGGAGATTGGGTAGTTTTCGAACACCAGGATGTTGTCGAACAGGCTTTCGCCGCCCACACCTGCCTGGCGTTGGGTTTCGAACAGGGGTGTGTGTTCGTGCTCACGCAAGGACAGGTTCTGTGCCTGGACCTGCTGCAGCCAATGCGCAACGCTTTGCTCGGGGCGCGGGCTGGCCGCCACGGGCAGGGTGTTGATGAACAGACCGATCTGTTGCTCTACGCCGTTGAGCTGTGCCGGGCGCCCGGCCACGGTGGCACCGAAGCACACCGTGGCTTGGCCGGTGTAACGCTGCAACAGGAGTAGCCACGCCGCTTGCACCAGGGTGTTGGTGGTCACTTTCTGTTGGCGGGCAAAGGTGTTGAGGCGCTCGGTAGTGGCAGGGTCAATGACCTTGCGGTATTCGCCATGGCCTTCTCCAGGTACTTGCGCCACGCTTTGACCGAGCAGGGTCGGCGACTCCAGGTCGCGCAGCTGCTCTTGCCAGAAGCGCTGGCTAGCGGCGCTGTCTTGCTGTTGCAGCCAGGCAATGTAGTCGCGATAGCGCCCGGTATTGGCGGTTACGACTTGCCCGCTGTAATGCTGCAACACCTGGCCTATGAGCTGAGAGTTGCTCCAGCCGTCCATCAGGATGTGATGAACGGTGTAGATCAGGTGATAGCGCTCGGCGCCGGTCTGTACCAGAACCAGGCGCAACAACGGCGCTTGATCCAGTTCGAACGGCCGCTGCAATTCGGCCAGGGCCAGCGCGTCGAGTTGCGGTGCATCGTGGCTGCCCAAGGCGTATACGGTGAACGGTACCTGCGCTTGCTTGAGCACCCATTGCAATGGGTGCTCCAGCCCTTGCCAGACAAAACCGGTGCGCAGGATGTCGTGGTTATCCATCGCCGCTTGCCAGGCTTGCTGGAAGCGTTGCGGGTCGAGCCCATCGATATCCACGCGCAGTTGGTTGATGTAGTTGCCGGTCCCGGTCCCGGTCCCTTGTTCATACAAGCTATGAAACAACATACCCTGCTGCATCGGCGACAACGGATAGAGGTCAGCGATCTGCGCGGCAGGTACGGGCAAGCGATCCAGCTGTGCCTGGCCAATTGTCGCCAGAGGCACATCCGAGGGCGTCAGGCCGCGGTGGGCCGGATCAATGCAATGGGCGACGAGGGCGCGCAGCTCAGCAGCGTAGTCATCAGCCAGGTGCTGGATGGTGGCATCGTCGAACATCTCACGGCTGAACAGCCAGTTCAGGCTCAACTCGCCGGCGTAAATCTGGCCGTTGAGCGTCAACCAATTGCCCAGCGGCGCCTCGGGGCTTTGCTCGGCACCAGTACCTTCGCCGGCCGGGCTGAACAGCGCCTGTTCATCGGCGCTGAAGCTGCCATCGAACTGGCCCAGGTAGTTGAAGGTAACGCGCGGCTCAGGCAGGGCGGCCAAGCGTTCGCGGGCCTGGGCGTCCCCCAGATAGCGCAAGGCGCCAAAGCCGATTCCTTTGTTGGGGATGGCCCGCAGTTGTTCCTTGATCTGCTTGATCGACGCCCCCAGGTCATCGGCAACAGGCGCCAGCGCCACCGGGAACAGGCTGGTGAACCAGCCTACGGTGCGCGTCAGGTCCACGGGTTCGAACAGCTCTTCACGGCCATGGCCTTCAAGCTGGATCAAGCACTGTGGGTGGTGGGTCCAGCGACTGATCACCCGTGCCAGCGCCGTCAGCAGCAGGTCATTGATCTGGGTGCGGTAGGCGGCGGGAGCTTCTTGCAGCAACTGCCGGGTAAGGGCCTTGTCCAGCCGGGTATTGACGCTATGTCCATGACGGTTTTCCAGGCTGGCGTCGCAACGAGCACCGGGCAGCGTGCCCTGGGCATCTTTCAACTGGGCCTGCCAGTAAGCGAGCTCTCCCGCCAGGCTACCCTGGGTGGCATGGCGTTGCAGATGCTCGGCCCAGGTTTTGCTTGAGTGGGTTTTTACCGGCAGGCTGATGATCTGCCCTGCGCAGGCTTGCTGGTAAGCGGTCTGCAAGTCTTCCAACAGGATGCGCCACGACACGCCATCGATCACCAAATGGTGGGCTACCAGGAGCAGGCGCTGGCTGTTATCGGCCAGGGTCACCAGTACTGCCCGCAGCAAGGGGCCTTGGCTCAGATCGAGACTGGCCTGGACCTGGTTGCACAGTTCTTCCAGTTCCGTGGTGGTGTGGGTGCTGGCTTGTTGCAGGGCAGGAGCCTGTTGCCAGTCCTGCTGCTGTTGCGCGACTGAACGATAGTTGGCCTGCCAACCTGCGGTGTGTGCGCTGAAGCTCAGGCGCAAGCCGTCATGATGGAGGAGGAGGGCCTGCAGCGCCTGTTCAAGCGCATCGGCCTGCAATGGTGCGTGGGCAGATAGCAGTACCGCCTGATTCCAGTGGTGACGCTCGGGAATCGCCCGCTGGAAAAATGCCTGCTGTACCGGCAGCAGCGGTGTCGGCCCGGTGAGCGGTTGTTGATCGATTTCCTGCGCGGGCGTGCCGGTGCGGGCCAGAGTGGCCAGTTGTTGCACGGTCTGGGCTTCGAACAGTTCCTTGGGGCTGAACTGAATGCCGGCCTGCCGCGCTCGACTGACCACCTGAATGGAGATGATCGAATCGCCACCCAGTTCGAAGAAGTTATCGGTCAGGCCGACATTCTGTACCTTCAGCACGTCTTGCCAGATATTGGCGATTTGCTGTTCCAACTCGCTCTGCGGGGCAACGTACCGGACCTGCACCTGGCTGGCATCTGGTGCCGGCAGGGCGTTGCGGTCCAGCTTGCCGTTGGGGCTCAGCGGCAGGGCATCGAGGAACACCCAGAGTGCCGGGACCATATAGTCCGGCAGGTGCTCCTTGAGGGTGTGCCTGAGGGTGTCGCGCAGTGCTTCGTTGGCGTTGGCGCTTGGTACCACGTAGCCGACCAGTTGCAGGCCGCGACCGCTGTCCACCGCCAGCACGGCGGCCTCACGAACCTCGTCCTGCTCCAGCAGGCGTGCCTCGATTTCTCCCAGCTCAATGCGCAGACCACGAATCTTCACCTGATGGTCGACACGGCCGATGTACTCGATCACGCCATCGGCTCGCTGCCGCGCCAGGTCGCCGGTGCGATACAGGCGCTGGCCTTTGGTAAAGGGGCTGGCAACAAAGCGCTCGGCAGTCATGCCCGCACGGCGGTGGTAACCACGGGCCAAGCCTTCACCGCCCAGGTATAACTCGCCCACCAATCCCACCGGTAATGGGGCCAGCTCGCTGTTGAGAACAAACGTGCTGAGGTTGGCGATGGGCTGACCGATCGGTACGGTGTGAGCCTGTTCCTCGCGGCAGGTCCAGTGCGTGACGTCGATGGCAGCTTCAGTGGGGCCATACAAGTTGTATAGGCCGGCACTCGGCAGGCGGGCGAACACCTGTTGTTGCGTATCCACCTGCAAGGCCTCGCCGCTGCAGATAATCCGGGTCAGGCCGGTGCAGCGCTCACTGCTATCGTCCTGCAGGAAGGCTTGCAGCATCGACGGTACGAAATGCAGGGTCGTCACCTGATGCTCGGTGATCAATTGCACCAGTTTTTGCGGGTCACGATGATCCCCAGGACCGGCCACGGCAAGGCGGGCACCGGTCATCAAGGGCCAGAAAAACTCCCACACCGATACATCAAAGCTAAACGGGGTTTTTTGCAGCACGGTGTCGCCGCCGCTCAACCCATAGGCTTGTTGCATCCAGCACAGTCGGTTGGTCAGGGCACTGTGGCGGTTGCCGGCACCTTTGGGTTTGCCGGTAGAACCCGAGGTGTAGATCACGTAGGCGAGGTTTTCCGCTGCCACGCTAATACCTGGGTTGGTGTCCGGCAAGGCATCCAGTGCCAGGGTATCCAGGCACAAGGTATGGAGCGTTGCTGGCAATGGCAGGGTGCTGAGCAGCGATTGTTGGGTCAGCAGCAGGTCGATACCACTGTCGTCGATCATGTAGGCCAGGCGATCAGTCGGATACTCAGGATCCAGCGGCACATAGGCCCCGCCCGCCTTGAGGATGGCGAGCAAGCCAACGACCATTTCCACGCTGCGCTCGAGCGCAATCCCCACCAGCCGGTCCGGGCCTACGCCCAGGGCGATCAGATGATGGGCCAGTTGGTTGGCCCGGGCGTTGAGTTGGGCGTAGCTGAGACGAACATCTGCGTATATCAGGGCCGGCGCGTCGGGAGTCTGCTCGACCTGGTGTTCGATCAGCGCCTGTACCGGCCGTTCCAGCGGGTAGTGCCTGGCGGTATCGTTCCAGCGATGCACAACCTGCGCGCGTTCGCTGTCGTCCAGCAAGTTCAGCTCGCCGATGGCTCGGTCCGGCCGTTCGGTGAGGCGCAATAGCAAGTTGTGCAGGTGCTGCGCCATCCGTTCGATCACGGCTTCGCTGAAGGCGTCGTGGGCAAAGCTGTAGTGCAGTGACAGGGTTTCCCCGGCATTCACGGCCAGAGTCAGCGGGTAGTTGGTCTGCTCGTAGGTGTCGACGTGGCCAAACTCCAGACCTTTGGGGGCCTGTTGTTCAAGAGCGTCGGCGATCGGGTAGTTTTCGAACACCAACAGCGTGTCGAATAACGCTTCGCCGTTGTGCCCGGCCCAGCGTTGAATATCAGCCAGCGAGGTATGTTCGTGTTCGCGCAACGACAGGTTCTGCGTTTGCACGGCCTGTAGCCATTGATCGACCCGGGTTTGCGGGTTGACCGTGGCAATCACCGGCAGGGTATTGATGAACAGTCCGACTTGCTGCTCGATACCGGCGATTTCTGTCGGGCGCCCGGCGACGGTGGCGCCGAAGCACAGGCTGTCCTGTCCAGTGTAGTGATGCAACAGGAGCAGCCAGGCGCCTTGCAGCAGAGTGTTGAGGGTGACTTTCTGACGACGGGCAAACTCGTTGAAGTAACGGGTCTCGACGATACCGAAGTGCTGGTAATGGTTACCGTGGCCGGTGGCGGTGGTAGGTACGCTGACCAGGCTGCTGGCAAGGCGGGTGGGCTCTTGCAGTGTCGCCAGTTGAGCTGCCCACCAGGTTTGGCTGGCGCTGCTGTCCTGGCGTTGCAGCCAGGCGATGTAGTCGCGGTAGCGCCCCATTCTGGCCGGCAAGGTCTGGCCGGCGTAGCGTTGGAGGATCTCGCCCATGAGTTGGGAGTTGCTCCAGCCGTCCATCAGGATGTGGTGTACGGTGTAGATCAGATGATGCTGGGCTTCCCCGGTCTGAATCACCTGCACGTCCAATAGCGGCGCACGAGCCAGGTCGAAACGCTGTTGCAAACGCTCCCGGGCCAGTTTATCCAGTGCCGGTTGCAGGTCTGCGCGTTGCTGCCAGTCGTGGCAGACCATGGGCAGTGTCAATTGCTTATGGACCACTTGTACCGGTTGTTGCAGCTCACCTTGCCAGACAAACGAGGTACGCAGGATATCGTGGGCGTCCATCGCCTGTTGCCAGGCGTCACGCAAGCCTTGCGGGTCGAGGCCGGTAACGTTCAGGCGCATCTGGTTGACGTAGGCGCCCACGTTTTGCTCGTAAAGCGAATGGAACAGCATGCCCTGCTGCATCGGCGCCAGCGGGTAGATGTCGTCGATCTGTGTGACGGTTACTGGCAGCGCGTCCAATTGCGCTTGGTCGAGGTGGGCGAGGGGGAAGTCCGAAGGCGTTACACCACGGTTATGTGGAGCGCAGCAATGCTCGATCAGTTGTGCCAGTTCCTCGGCGTAGTCATCGGCCAGGGCTTGCATGCGTGCAGGTTCGAACATCTGCGCACTAAAGGTCCAACCCAGGCTCAGTTCGCCGTCGTACACCTGGCCGTTGAGGGTCAACCAGTTACTCAGCGGTGCCTCTGGGCTGTGTTCAGCACCGCTGCTTTCAGGGGCTGGAGCAAAGAGGGCATCGTCGTTGGCGTTGAAGCTGGTGTCGAACTGGCCCAGGTAATTGAAGGTGATGCGCGGCACTGGCAGCGCCTGTAACACTTGCCGCGTCTCGGGGTTGCCCAGGTAGCGCAGGACACCGAAGTCCAGGCCCTTGTTCGGGATGCTGCGCAATTGCTCCTTGATCTGTTTGATCGTGGTGCCGTGGTCGGACTGGGGTGTCAAGCGCACCGGGTACACCGTGGTAAACCAGCCCACGGTGCGAGTCAGGTCGATGTCGTCGAACAAGGTTTCGCGGCCATGGCCTTCGAGTTGGATCAGCACCTGTGGCTGGGCGGTCCAGCGGCTGATGACCCGTGCCAGTGCAGCGAGCAACAGATCGTTGATCTGTGTGCGGTAGGCGCTCGGGGCATCTTGCAGCAGACGTCGGGTCAGATCCTGATTGAGATGGGTATTGACGGTCTGACTGTCTGCTTTCCTCAGGCTGGCGTCAGCGCGTATCACCGGCAGTTCGGCGCAGCCGTCGGCCAGTTGTTGCCAATAGGCGATCTGTCCTTGTAGTTCGGTACTTTGACCGTAGTCCAGCAACCGCTGGCCCCAGGCTTTATAGGCGCTGGTTTTCTCCGGTAAGGAGAAACCTTGACCCGCTTGCACCTGCCGATAAGCCATCTGCAAATCATCAAACAAAATCCGCCACGACACCCCATCCACCACCAGGTGGTGAATGGCCAGCAGCAACCGCTGGCTGCCGTCCTTCAAACCCACCAGCACCGCGCGCAGTAGCGGCCCATGTTGCAGGTCGAGGCTGCGTTGGGCTTCGTCGCCCAAAGATTGCAACTGTGTGGCGTCGTCGATGCGGGTTTGCCACAGCACCGACTCGGTCTGCGGGCGGTATTCAGCGTTCCAGCCAGAGTCGGTCTGGGTGAAGCGCAGGCGCAGGGCGTCGTGGTGTTGGATCAGGGCGTTGAGGGCCTGTTCCAGCAGGTGTGGGTCCAGGGTTGTGGCGGGTTTGAGCAGCACGGACTGGTTCCAGTGGTGGCGCTCGGGGATGTCGGTGTCGAAGAACAGGTGTTGGATCGGTAGCAGCGGTGCCAAACCCGTGACCGGGCCCTGGTCGATCGCCAGGCCCTGGCCCTGGTTTTTCGCCACGCTGGCCAGGCCCTGGATGGTCTGGTGTTGGAACAGGTCCTTGGGGGTGAAGTGGATGCCGGCCTGGCGCGCGCGGCTGACGACCTGGATGGAGATGATGGAGTCGCCGCCCAGTTCGAAGAAGTTGTCGTTCAGGCCGATTTTTTCCAGTTTGAGCACGTCTTGCCAGATGCCTGCGATGCGCTGTTGCACTTCGTTTTGCGGGGCCACGTAGGCGTGCAGGGCCTGGTTGGCATCGGGGGCCGGCAGGGCCTTGCGGTCGAGCTTGCCGTTGGGAGTCAGGGGTAATTGCGCCAGGATCAGCAGGTGGCCGGGGACCATGTAGTCCGGCAGGTGTTCGCCGAGGTGGGCCTTGAGGGTGTCGCGCAAGGCGTCTTGGCGGGTGATGTCCGTTGCCGGTTCTGTTGGCACCACATAGCCCACCAACTGCGCGCCGCCCGGGGCTGGGTGGGCGATGACCACGGCTTCGCGCACCGTCTGGTGTTGCAGCAGTTGCGCTTCAATTTCCCCCAGTTCGATGCGCAAACCGCGGATTTTGACCTGATGGTCGATGCGCCCGATGTAGTCGATGACCCCATCGGCGCGGTAGCGGGTCAGGTCGCCGCTGCGATACAGGCGCGCGCCATTGCCGGCAAACGGGTCGGGAATAAAGCGTTCGGCGGTCAGGCCCGGGCGCTGGTGGTAGCCCTGCGCCAGGGAGTCGCCGCCGATCAGCAGCTCGGCGTGGGTGCCCACCGGGCACAACTGCAGGTCGTGATCGAGCAGGTAGGTGCGCACGTTGACGATGGGGCGGCCGATAGGGGCGATGGCGCCCTCTGGCAGGCGGTCGACATCAAACAACGTGGTGTCGATGGTGGCTTCGGTTGGGCCGTAGAGGTTGCACAGGCGGCCGTTCCAGCGCTCGCGCAACTGTGTCACCAACGCGGTGCCCAGGGCTTCGCCGCCGAGCAGCAGCAAACGCAAGGATTGCATCTGCGCGCCCTGTTCATCGGCGAGCAAGGCTTGCAGCAGCGAAGGGGCCATTTGCAACACGCTGATGCGCTGGGCGGCCACTTGCGACCAGAGCATCGACAGGTCTGCGGACAGTTCGCTGGACGCTAGGACCAGCTGCGCACCGTTGAGCAATGGCAGCCAGAATTCCCACACCGAGGCGTCGAAGCTGAAGGCGGTTTTTTGCAAGACCCGGTCCGCAGCGCTCAGGCCCAATTCGCCCTGCATCCACAGCATATGATTGGTCAGGGCGCCATGGCGCACTTGCACGCCCTTGGGCTGCCCGGTGGAGCCGGAGGTGTAGATCATGTACGCCAGGTGATCGGCGCTGACCGTGACCGGTGGGTTGGCGCTGTCATAACCTTCCAGCCAGTCGCTGTCCTGGTCCAGGCTCAGGGACGGCAGGCGGTCCGGGACGGGCAATGCCAGGCTGCTTTGGGTCAGCAGCAGGCCGATGCCGCTGTCATTGATCATGTAGGCCAGGCGGTCGGCGGGGTAGGCCGGGTCCAGCGGGACATAGGCGCCACCGGCCTTGAGCACGGCCAGCAGGGCGATCACCATTTCCAGGCTGCGTTCCAGGCCAAGGCCCACGCAGGTATTGGGGCCGACGCCCAGTTCCAGCAGCTTATGGGCCAGTTGGTTGGCGCGGCGGTTGAGCTGGTCCAGGGTTAGTTGCTGCTCGCCGAACTCCACGGCCACGGCATGGGGCAGGCGTTCGGCTTGGTCCGCGAACAAGACATGCACCGGTGCGGCGTTGGCGTAATGGACCGCCGTGGCGTTCCACTGCGCCAACTGCTGGCCACGCTCCTCGGCGCTGAGCATCGGCAGTTCGCCGATCCGTGCCTGGGGCTGCTCGAGCATCGCCTGCACCAGGTTCTGGAAGTGCCCGGCCAGGGTGGCGATGGTCGCCGGGGCGAAGCAAGCGGCGTCGTATTCAAAATGCGCAGTGATCTGCTGCTGGCTGTATTCCACATCCAGCGACAGGTCGAACTTGGCCTGCAGCGGGTGGCTGTCCATAAAACTCAATTGCAGCGGGCCCAGGTGCAGGGCCGCCTCCTGCACGGCGCCGACACGCCAGTTGAACAGGGTCTGGAACAGCGGGTTGGCCTGGGGGCTGCGTTGCAGGTGCAGGTCTTCGAGGATCAGCTCGATGGGGTAGTCGGCATGTTCCAGGGCAGCGAGGGATTGCTGGCGCAGGTCCTGGAGGAACGCGCTGCAGGTTTGTTCGGGCGCCAGTCGCGCGCGATACACCTGGCTGCTGACAAAAAAGCCCACCAGGTCCTGGATCTGCGCCTGGTTGCGGGTGGCGTTGGGCACGCCGACGGTGAAGTCGAATTGGCCGCTGTAGCGCCCCAGCAGCAGCTGCCAGGCACCCAGGAGCACCACGAAGGGTGTCAGGCCCTGTTGCTGGCAAAAAGTCTGCAGGCGCTCGCTCAACAGGGCGGGCAGCGCGTGCCCATGATGGCCGGCGCCTGCGTGTTGTTCCAGGCGCTCGCGGGGCAGCTCCAGGGTGGGGATCTCGTCGCCCAGGCAGGCTTTCCAATACTGCGCAGCTAAGCTGTGTTGCGGCGTCAGCGGGTAGTCCTGGCGCTGCCACTGGGCGTAGTCGGCGTACTGGATGGCCGGGCGCGGCAGGGCCTGGCCCGGTTCGCGCAGGGCGCTGGCCAGGTCGTGGATCAGGATCGGATTGGACCATGCGTCCGAGACGATGTGATGCATGTTGAGCAGCAGCACGTAGTCCTGCTCGGCCTGTTTGAGCAGGGTGCTGCGAATCAGCGGCGCCTGGCGCAGGTCGAAAGGTTGGGTGGCGTGCTGGCGGATGCGCTGTTGCAGTTGCAGGTCGCGCTGCTGGTTATCCAGGGTGCTCAGGTCCTCTTCCAGCAGGGTCAGGCGCGCGCCGGGTTCGATGACTTGCAGGGGTGTGCCGTCGGTGTCGCGAAAGGCCGTGCGCAGGATGGCGTGGCGATCGATCACCCGATTCAGGGCCGCTTCCAGGGCGCGCGCGTCCACCGGGCCCTTGAGGGCAATCGCCCGTGGCAGGTTGTAGGCATGGCTCTGGGGATCGAATTGTTGCAGGAACCACAGGCGCTGCTGGGCGAACGACAGCGGTACCGGGTCATGCCCGGCGAGGCTCTGGATGGACTGCCCGGCGCCGGCTTCATCGGCCAGCAACAGGGCCAGCAGGTCGTCGTCGGGAAGTTGGTTCAATTGGTTCATGATCGATCTCGTCGCCGTCGGCAGAGGAAATAAGCTGTGTCAGGAAGACGAAGATCGATCGATGAGATTTAGGCGCAATGGCCTGTGGCTAGGGAGCTGGTTTGTGGTGGCTGGAGCTTGTCCGTGGTGGCTGGAGATTGTCTGTGGTGGCTGGAGATTGTCTGTGGTGGTGGGAGCTTGTCCGTGGCGAGCGGGCTTGCCCCGCGCTGGGCTGCGAAGCGGCCCTAAAACCAGGCGCCTCGGTTTGTCTGAATAAACGCGGGGCGTTTAGGGGGGGGCTGCTACGCAGCCCAGCGCGGGGCAAGCCCGCTCGCCACAGGCAAGCTCATTGCCACAGAAGGCCTGCCTCAGGTATCAGGCAAAGGCTTTTTCGCTGATGACGCGCCCGGCCTGCATGCGCACCAGTTGGTCAGCCACATCGAAGTAACGGTCGTCGTGGGAGATGACGATGATGGTCTTGCCCAGGCGCTTGAGGTCCGGCAGCAGCTCGGTGTAGAAAATCCGCCGGAAGGTCGGGTCCTGATCGGCCGCCCACTCGTCAAACACCAGCACTGGGCGCTCATCGAGCCAGGCGTTGACCAGGGCCAGGCGCTTGCGTTGCCCGGTGGACAGGTCGGTGGTGGTGAAAGCACCGTCGCGCACGCTGACCTTGTGCGCGATCTCCAGGCGCTCCAGGTATTGGGTGGCGTCGTCGGGCAGGGCCTTGTCGTTCTGCACCAGGTCGTCGAACAGGAAGTAGTCGGCAAAGATCGTGGTGAACATCTGGCGGTAGTCGTCCAGGCCCAGTGCGTCCACGGGCAGGCCGTTGAGGCGGATTTCGCCTTGCTGCGGGGTGTACAGGCCCAGCAGCAGCTTGATCAGGGTGGTCTTGCCGCAGCCGTTTTCGCCGACGATAAACAGGATTTCCCCTGGCTCGATGCTCAAATTGACCGGGCCCAGCTTGAACGGCTCGCTGCCCTCCACGGGCGGGAAGGCGTACTGCACGTTGCGCAGTTCCAGGTGCTTCATCACCGGCACGCTTTTGTCGGCGTCATCGAGCAGCAGGTGCGGTTCCGGCGAGGAGAAGCGCTCCGACAGGTCGGCAATGCGGCGGAAGGCAATTTGCGCGCGGCTGATGATCGGCAGGTTGCCGATCAGGTTTTCCAGCGGGCCTTTCATGTACAGCAGCACCAGGACAAAGCCGCTCATCACCGCCGGGTCCGAGCTGGGCCAGAACTGTTGCAGGGTCAGCGCCAGGCCAATCACCACAAAAAACAGCATCGAGCCCAGGCTCTTGGCGATCACGAAAATATTGATCGAGCGGATATGGGTATCGCAGATATGGTCGGCAGTGCCCTGGATATTGCGGGTGTGCATGGCGTGCCGGCGCGGGCGGTGGATACGCAGTTCCTTGGCGCCCTCGGCAATCGCCGAGTAGTGTTTTTGCAGGTTGTCTTCGGCGTCGCGTGCCGCGTAGAAGCCCTTGATGCCTTTGCTTTGGGCCACGAACTGCACCGCCGAACCGATCCCGATGGCCAGCAGGGTCATCAGGAAGATCGGCCAGGACAGCACCGCCAGGTAGCCCAGGCAGCCAAGGATCACTGTGGTGGAAATCGCCAGCGGGGCGAAAGCGAAGGCGAAGTCGCTGATGGTGTCGACGTCGTGGGTCAGCACCGGGATCAGGCGGTGGGTGCGATAGCGCTCGATCTGCTCGATGGGCGCGGCGAGCACCTTGGCGCCGAGGTCCTTGCGCAGTTTGGCAATCACCTTCTGCCCGACGAAGTTGGTGCCGATATCGGCGCCGATACTGCTGAGCAAGGCCAGCAGGCACAGCCCGGCGAAGGCCAGGACCACGCCGGTACCCATGCCGTCGGCGCTGTGCAGGCCGCGGTTGACCGTGGCCAGCAGCGCGGTGACGCTGAGGCCGCCGATGATGCCCAGGGTGATGGAAGAAATGACAATCCGTCGATAGGGCTTGAGCAGGCTCAAGAGTTCGCGAATGGCGCTGCGCGGTGCTGCGGTCATGAAACTACCTCGATCGCGACGTGGCTACGTGCTGTGGGCAAGTGAAGGCCTGCGTGCGCAGGTTTACCGCTGGCAGGCCGATAGTAGGAGGACGAGTCGGGTGGGGCGCGATTTAGCCTCGCGCCGAGTTGCGCAGGCTCACAGGTCCCGTGCCACCCGCAAGCCCAGCCAGTCGCCACGCACATTGGAGTAGAGGCTGTTGCGGTTGCCGGAACGGGAAAAAATCGGCGCTTCGCCCCAGTCGTTGCCGCGAATCTGCCGCACCTCGCATTGCCCGGTCAGCCAGGCGCTGCCATCGCTGGGCGCGCCCACATAGCTGTCGTGTTCACAGTCTTCGACCCATTCATAGACGTTGCCGTGCATGTCATACACACCGAACGCATTGGGCGCATAGCTGCCGGCGGGCGAGGTGTAGCTGTAGCCATCCGCCGGCCCGTAGGTATTGGCGTGCTTGGCGATGCCGTATTTCTCACCCTCGTCGAACGGGAACGGGAAGGGCCCGGAGGTACCGCCCCGGGCGGCGTACTCGCGCAGGGACTCGCTGACCAGGCGGTAGTGCTTGCCGGTTTTCTTCGACAGCCAGGCGACATAGGCATTGGCTTCGGCAAAGTCCATGCACACGGCCGGATGCTTGGCGGTGATGGGGTAGCTGGGCTTGCCAGCCGTGCATTTGCGCCCTGGTCGGTCGTCGCCGTCGGGCATTTTATAGCCGGTCTCTCGTATAAAACGGTCCCACTCGCCGGCCAGTATCTGGAAGCGGCTGATGGCCACGGGTTTAGCGAAGGTCACGTCATGGATCGGCCCCTCATCGGGCTGGCGGCCGACTTCATCGTCCGGGGTGCCCATCTTGAAGGTGCCGGTGGGCAGCACCACCATTTCCGGGCAGTGCTTGCAGTCCTTGAACACGGTGCCGGGCTTGGGCGGTGTTGCAGCCTGGGCGGCTGGTGCCAGGCAGGCCATCAATGCCGTCAGGGCCAGGGACTTGAGCAGCGTTGGGGTGAGCGGTTCATCGTTCATGAGTCGTCTCGATAACAAGAAAAAGGCGTCAAAGGGTTTTGTCGAGCAGCGCCAGGAAGCGGTCGACTTCATCTTCGGTATTGAGCAGGCCCGGCGCAGTGCGCACCACCGGGCCGACATCGCGGTCCACCGCGTCGCTGATGACCCGGTTGCGCATCAGGTAGGCGGCCACCTTGTCGCTGTCCTGGCCCTTGACCCGGAAGAAGCTGAAACCGGCCGACAGTTGCGGGCTGGCGGGGGTGACCAGCTCGATGTTCGGGCGTGCCTGCAAGCGGTCCTTGAGGTAGGTATTGAGGCTGTGAATGCGCTGCTGGACCTCGGCCTTGCCCAATTGCAGGTGCAGCTTGAAGGCCTCATCCAGCGCCCAGCGGTGCTCAAAGGCGTGATAGCCGCCGGGGGAGAAGGAGGTAGCAAAATCAGTGTCTTCGGAGAACGTCGGCAGGCTGGGGGTGAGGCTGGTCACTTGCTCCGAGGCGGCGCATACCAGGCCGGTGCCCCGTGGCCCAAACATCCATTTATGGGTGCCGGCAATAAAGAAGTCACAGTGCATGTCCGGGAAGGCCAGGTCTTCGACGCCAAAGCCATGCACGCCATCCACCACGTAGAGAATGCGGTCCTTTTCGTCACGCCCCTGGTTGTGGCGCTTGACCAGTTGGCCGATTTCGCCGATTGGCAGCTTTACGCCACTGCCCGACTGGACCCAGGTCATGCCCAGCACCCGGGTATTGGGGCGGATACTGCGCTCTATGCTCGTCAGCACTTCATCGACCGACACGTGGTGGGCGTTGGCGAACAGCTTGATCTTGCGCACTTGGGTGGCGTCACGCTGGGTGCGGAACGCGAGGATGCTGTCGGTGGAAAAGTGTTCGTGCTCGGTGGTCAGGATTTCCTGGTCGGGGCGCACGCGCAGGCCGCCGTAGATCATCGCCAGCCCTTCGGTGGTGCTGCCGGTGAGGGCGATCTGGCCGGGCTTGGCCTGTAGATAGCGCCCGGCCCATTCACGCACCTGGCCTTCGCGTTTCCAGGGTTCCTGCAGGTCCCAATCCATGGTCAGGCCGGGGTTGCGGTCGATGGCGGCGCGGTGACGCTCGATGGCCTCGCGTACCGGTCTTGGGTGGGAGGTGATCAGGAAGTTGGAGAAGTGGATGTAGTTCGGGTCCTGGTCGAACAGTTGGCGCAGGCCGGCCCACTTATCGGCGGGTGCCTTGGCGCTGGCGGCCTGAACGTCCAGGCTGGCCCCCAGCGGCAGGCTGGCGGCGAGGATGCCAGCCTGTTTGAGAAAGGTGCGGCGGTCGCTCATGGCGTCTGCTCGCTTGGCGGCACGCCGGGCTTGGCGGACTGTTGCACCTGTTCCCAGACCCGCAGGAAATTGCCGCCCCACAACTTGGCGATATCGGCTTCGGAGTAGCCACGGGTGAGCAGTTCGGCGGTCACGTTGCGCACCTCACTCACATCGTTCCAGCCCTTGACGCCACCGCCTTCGTTGAAGTCCGAGGCGATACCGACGTGGTCGATACCGATCTTGCGTACGGTGTAGTCGATGGCATCTCCCAGGTCCTTGAGGCTGGCCTTGGGCTCCTCTTCGAGAATGGCATAGAGCTCGCTGGCGTATTCGCCGAACTTCTGTTCCGGCCAGGCGGCAATGATCGGGTCGCCGGGCATCAGGGCCATCGCCAGGTTGGGCAGGGGCGGCAGGTCGAAACGCGCGCGCAGTGCGTTGAGCTTGTCCTGGATCGGTTGGCTCAGCGGGCGCAGGTACCCGCCGAACGCCACCACTTGCACCACGCCGCCGCTGTTCTTGATCAGTTGCAGTTCTTTGTCGCTGAGGTTGCGCGGGATATCCACCGAGGCGCGGGGCGCGGAGTGGGACGCGACCATGGGCGTGCGGCTCAACTGCGCCACTTGCTCGAGGGCGGTGGTGGACATTTGCGACACGTCGATGATCACGCCCAGGTCGTTCAGGCGCTGCACCGCTTGCTTGCCGATGGGTGAGAGGCCGCCGAGGGCGTCCGGCGAGTCATTGAAAAACGGCAGCGGGCGCGAAGAGTCGGCCCAGCTGTTATTGCCGATGTAGCTGAAGCCGAACATGCGCATGCCTCGCGCCGTCCACATGTCCAGCAGGTTCAGGTCATTGCCCAGGGGGTAGGCGTTGAGCATGCTGATAAAGACCGCAAACTTGCCCTCGCCATGCAGGCGGCGCAAATCGGCCGGGGTGTAGGCAATGCCCACCTGGTTGGGAAAGTCACGAACCATGCCGGTAATGATCTTGTAGCGCACCTCTTGCTGGTTTCGGGCCTCGTCGACAAAGCCTGCGGTGGGTTTGTGCGGCGCGTTGGGGCCATTCCACAGTTCGGGCCAGCCGAAAACCGTCAGCGCCGCCCCCGACAGGCGCCCGCGACTGGCCTTGGCCAGGTCGAACTGGCCGCTGCCGTCCTTGTCTGCTTCATGCCCGGCGGTGCCGAAGTCCAGGGGCACGGTGATATGGCTGTCGAACGAAAGCAGGCGGTCCTGCAGTTCATTGGCCTGCTTGATCACTTCCAGCGAATAGCCGGCGTTGCCGCGAAACCAGTGGTCCCAGGCAAAGCCTGCGCCGGCAGCGATGGCCAGGGCCAAGGGCAGGCCGATGTATAGAGCCTTTTTCGAACGTGGTTTTGTCATTGCCATCTCAGTCGGTTCGCCTTTGAGGTGCAGGCGCAAGGGGCCTTTGCTATCTGGGAAGAACGAGCGCAGGCCCGGAAAATTTAAGTATCCCCACCATCAACGGTGGGAGCCGGCTCCCACAGTAAATTTGCTGTCCGGCAAAACGTTCTAGCTTGGATAAAGCCTGCTCCAAGGCTGACACAGGTAGGAACATGACGATTTCTCGACGAGGGTTTATCGCAGGCCTGGCGCTGACCGGCGCCGCCGTACCTGCAGCCTTTTATGCCCATCGCGAGTTGACGCGTGAGGAGTTCCCCATCACGCCCGAGGAAGCCACGGTGGATCTGGCGAGCACCGCCGGCCAGCAGTTGGCGAACAGCCTGCGCGGGATCTGGAGCCTGCGCCTGGAAGGGCGTGATGCCGGGCTGCAAGGCTTGCCCCTCGATGATCTGCAACTGTTTATTGATATCGCACCGCGTGGCCGCGGCGTGCGCGGCTACCTGGACACCGCTGGGCACCTGCGGGGGCCGGATGAGCCGCGCTATCAGGTCCTGGGTGATCTGGTTCCGGGCAATGCAGCGCTGCTGTACTGGCGCCTGATCGACCGCGACTCGCCAGATGGCATGCCGGCCTATGAATTCAAGATGAGCCTGGACGAGGTATGGGACAGTTTCGGCAATGCTGGCAGCGGCACCCTCAGCGGGCAGATCCTCAACCTCGACCGGCCCCTGGCAGCGTTGGAGCTGGATAACCGGTTTGTCGCCACCAAGCAGTTGTTCCCCGAAGCCCGCGAACGAATCGGCCTGAACCCTGCGCTACTGGCCTGGTTGATTGCCCCCGAGCACCGCCTGTTCCACCAGCTCTGGCACGCCTCGCGGGACCAGTGGCACAAGCTGCCCGAAGACAAGCGCAATGCCCTGCGCGGTATCGGTTGGCAGCCCGGTCCACGGGATAACGAGCGCGACGCCCGTGGCCCGCGCAAGGATCGCAATGGTTCGGGTATCGACTTTTTCTTCATGCACCGGCACATGCTCGGCACCGCGCGTTCCCTGCAGGACTTACCGTCCTGGCCGCGCTTCCCGCAGCCCCAGCCAGAGCTTGAGCGTGATCGCCAGGGCTTTGCGCGCTACTTCGACAATCACGATGGCTTCGCACTGCCGCCGACCTGGACGGCCAGTGGCGACGAGCAGTACAGCCAGTGGGTCAGTGATATCAAGGCGGCCGAGACCTATCACAGCAACTTTCAGGTGTGGGAGTCGCAGTACCGCGACCCGCGTTACCTGGCCAAGTTGACCCTGGGCCAGTTTGGTTCCGAGGTTGAGCTGGGGCTGCACGATTGGTTGCATATGCGCTGGGCGTCGGTACCGCGCGACCCGTCCAATGGCGCGCCGGTGCCCTTTGCCCGGGATCCGGCGGATTTTGCGGCGCGTTGGTATGAGCCTGAGAATGACTTTTTGGGCGACCCGTTTTCCTCCCATGTAAACCCGGTGTTCTGGCATTTTCACGGTTGGATCGATGATCGCCTTGAGGATTGGTTTCGCGCTCATCAACGCTTTCATCCAGGTGAGCTGAACCGCCTGGAGGTCAATGGTGTGCCATGGTTTGCGCCTGGGCGCTGGGTTGAGGTGGGTGATCCTTGGCTGGGGCCGGATACCCATGGTTGCAGCACCACCCCGGGACTGCAGATGGGCCGCACCGTGGAAATGGACCCAGAAACCATGAAACTGGCGTTGCGCATCACCTTCGGTGCCGATGACGAAAAACTGCAGGACTTGTTCCGCAAGGTGCCCAAGCGGCCGTGGTATGCGCGACATTTGAAGGTCAAGGAACGCACGATTTGACCGCCGCGTGTGTGGGCTTTTTGTGGCTAGCTGGCTTTTTGTGGCGAGCGGGCTTGTTGTGGCGAGCGGGCTTGCCCCGCGCTGGGCTGCGAAGCGGCCCCCCCCTAAACCTCCCCGCGTTTATTCAGGCAGACCGAGGCGCCTGGTTTTAGGGCTGCTTCGCAGCCCAGCGCGGGGCAAGCCCGCTCGCCACAACAAGCCCGCTCTCCACAGCAAGCCCGCTCTCCACAGCAAGCTCGCTACCTGTTAGATATCGGACGCCTGCCACCCGCCGCCCAGCGCCTTGTACAGCGCAATACTCGCCGCCAACCGCGCTTGACGCAGTTGCACGTTCAAATCCTGGGCGGCATACAGCGTGCGCTGGGTTTCCAGTACGGTAAGCAAGTCCTCCGCGCCAGCCTCGTAGCGGCTTTGGGCGATGCGGAATGCGGTCTGCGCCTGATCCAGTTCCTCGCGCTGCCACTGGCGCTGTTCGTCCAGCCGGCGAATGCTGCTCAGGGCTTTTTCCACATCGGCAAAGCCATTGATGATCGCTGCGCGATAGGTTTGCAGCAGTTCATCCTGGCGTGCCGTGGCCTTGTCACGTTCGGCGCTGAGGCGGCCGTTGTTGAAAATCGGTGCGATCAGCCCGCCCGTGAGGTTGTAGAACGGGTTGCGCAGCATATCCGCGGCGCGGTTGGCGCCGGAGCCCAGGTTGGCGGTAAGGGTGATGCTGGGCAGCATGGCAGCGCGGGCGACAATGATGTCGGCCTGGGCGGCCGCCAACTGCGCTTCGGCACTGGCGATGTCCGGGCGGCGGCTGAGCAGGTCGCTGGGCACGCCGGCAGCGATGCTCGGCCAGCGCAGTTGATCAAAGGTCTGTGGCGTCAGTTGCAGCGCCTGCACTGGTTGGCCGAGCAGGGCGGCCAGGCTGATTCGGGCAGCCTCGGCGCGCTGGCGTACTTCGGGCACTTGGCGTTGCTGCGCGGCGACCAGGCTCTTTTGCTGGGCCAGTTCAAGCTGGGTGGCAGAGCCGGCTTCATAACGGGTCTGCACCAGCTTAAGGACGTTCTGCGCATTGGCCAGGTTGAGTTCGGCGATGCGTTGTTGCTCGTACAGGGCCAGGAGCTGGGTGTAGGTGGTGGCCACGCCGCTGAGCAGGGTCAATTCCACCGTGGCCCGCTCGAATTCACTGGCGCGCACCGCCAGTTCGGCACTGTCGCGCGCGGCGCGCTTGCCACCCCAGAAATCGATCTCGTAGGTGGCCGTCAGGCTGGCATTGAAGTAGTCCACCGCGTCATTGTTGTTGTCGGCGTCCAGTTCGCTGTAGCCCTTGCCGCGCAGCAGTTTCTGGCGGTTGGCGTTGAGTCCGCCCTTGAGTTCGGGCAGCAACGGCGCGCCGGCCACCACGGCGCCGGCCTGGGCCTGACGCACTCGCGCCACGGCGCTGGCCAGGTCGAAGCTGCCCCTGCGAGCCTGTTCGATCAGTTGGTCGAGCTGCGGGCTGGCGAAGGCTGTCCACCATTGCTGGTTGGCGTGCAGGGCGCTGGCCTGGTTTGCTGTGGCCCAGGCAGGGGGTGGTTGCAGGCCGCTGTCCGGGCGCTGCGCCGGGCTGCTGCACGCGGCCAGCAGCAGGCTGGCGGCGACAAGGGTCAAGTGCGCTTTCATAGGGCGATCATTCACTGGTAAGGGCCGTGACCGGGTCGAGCCGGGCTGCTTTGCGGGCGGGCATAAAGCCGAAGATGACGCCGGTGACCAGGGCGCAGGCGAAGGCGCCCAAGGCGGCAGGCAGCGAGAAGGCGACGGCCACGCTGCTGAGGATCAGCGCGCCACCCACCAGCAGGGCCAGGCCGATCCCGGCCACCCCGCCAACCACCGTGAGCATCACCGCTTCGGTGAGGAACTGGCGCAGGATGTCCCGCTGACGGGCGCCGGTGGCCATGCGGATACCGATTTCCCGGGTACGCTCGCGGACGGTCATCAGCATGATGTTCATCACCCCGATGCCGCCCACCAGCAGCGAGATGGCGGCAATCGAGCCGAGCATCAGCGACAGGGTGTTCTGGGTCCGGGCCTCGGCCTGGATCATCGCGGCGTTGTTGGTCAGTTCGAAATCGCGCTTGCCGTTGTGCAGGCGCAGCAGCAACTGGTCGATGGCTTTTTCTGCCTCATGCACTTTGCGCGCGTCGGCGGCGGCAATCACCACGTATTCCGGGTTGTAGCTGCCGAACAGGCGGATACTCGCGGCGGAGTAGGGGATGGCGATACGATCGTCGCTGTCCTTGTCGCCGGAACTGGCGCCTTTTTCGGCGAGCACGCCGATCACCTGGAACGGCACGTTTTCGATCAGGATGTATTGGCCGATAGGGCTGGGCAGGTCCTTGAACAGCTTGTCGCGTACCCGCTTGCCAATGACCGCAACGGTCGCGGCGGCGCGTTCGTCAGCCTCGGTGAAGTAGCTGCCCTCGACCACCGGCCAGTTGAAGATCGCCGGGAAGTTGGTGTCGTTGCCACCCACGTAGGCCATGTGGTCGACGTTGCCGAAACGCACTCCGGCCTCCGCGCCATTGACCGGCATGATGCGCTTGACCTGCGGAAGCGCGGCCATCGCGGCGACGTCGTTCATGGTGATGATGCCGGGCGGTGTGCGCGGGTTGGGCGCCGAGCCGCTGACATAAAGGATATTGGAGCCAAAGGCGCCCATTTGCGCCATGACCTGGCGTTTGCTGCCTTCACCCACCGCAAGCATCACCACCACCGAGGCTACGCCGATAATAATCCCCAATAGGGTCAGGGCCGTGCGGAAGCGGTTGATCCACATCACCCGCCAGGCCGCCTGCACCGCATCCAGCAGTTCGGCTTTCCACGCACCGTTGTGCTCGGCGCCATCGGCCAGGCGTTGGCGCAGGTCCACCGCTTGCAGGGCCTTGGGGTTGGGCTCGGCGGCAGGTTGGTCGTGGGTGTTGGGGGTGTCGCTGATGATCAGGCCGTCGCGGATTTCGATGATGCGCTTGGCCCGGGCCGCCACTTCGCGGTCATGGGTAATCAGGATCACCACGTGACCCTGGCTGGCCAGCTCGTCGAGCAGGGTCATGACCTCGGCGCCACTATGGCTGTCGAGGGCGCCGGTGGGTTCGTCGGCGAGGATGATATGGCCGCCGTTCATCAAGGCCCGGGCAATCGACACCCGTTGCTGCTGGCCGCCGGACAGTTGGTGCGGGCGGTTGCCGGTGCGCCCGGCCAGCCCCAGGCGGGTCAGCAGGGCGGCGGCGCGGGCGTGGCGCTCGGCGGCGGGCGTGCCGGCATAGATCGCCGGCATCTCGACGTTTTCCTGGGCTGAGCCGGAGGGGATCAGGTGGTAGCCCTGGAATACAAAGCCAAAGGCCTCGCGGCGCAGCCAGGCCAGTTCGTCGGTGTCTAGTTGAGCAACATTTTCCCCGGCGAACAGGTACTGGCCGACGGTGGGGCGGTCGAGGCAGCCGAGGATGTTCATCAAGGTGGACTTGCCGGAGCCCGAGGCACCGACAATCGCCACGAATTCCCCGGCATGGATCGACAGGTCGATCCCGCGCAGCACGTCGACCTGAGGCGCATCACCGCCACCGTAGGATTTGCGGATGTCCCGAAGTTCGATCAGCGGCGTCAACATTCAGCCTCCGCTGCTTTGGGCGGGGTCGATCAGCAGGTGATCGCCTTCGTTGAGGCCATCGAGGATCTGGATGCGCAGGCGATCACTGATACCGACCCGCACCTCGCGGTCTTCGATGCTGCCGTCCTTGGCCACCACGCGGGCCAGTTGCATGTCGGGGCGGGTGCCGCCTTGCAGGGCTGCAACCGGCGCAGTCAGCGCATTGGTGACGCGGCTGGCGACGAAAAACACCTGGGCGGTCATTTCCGCCATCAAAGCGTTATCGGCATTGTCGACATCCAGCAGCACGGTATAGAGCACCACGCGGCCGCTGCCACTTTTGCTTGAACTGCTGGGGCTGCCACCGCCCTGGCTGGTTTCGTTCAGGGGCTTGGGGGGGACCGGCAGGATCTGGCGCACGGTGCTGGTCCAGCGCCGGTTGCCACCGCTCAGGGTTGTGAAATAGGCCTGCATGCCAGGTTTGACATGGCCGATATCAGCTTCCGAAACTTCCGCCCAGACGGTCATGGGCGACAGGTTGGCGATCCGCAGGATCAGCGGCGTCTGCTGCTGGCTGTTGAGGGTCTGGCCTTCGCGGGCATCCACGGCGACTACCGTGCCGGAGATCGGCGCGTAGATGCGCGTGTAGCCCAGCTCGGCCTGGTCGACCCGCAGCGTGGCCTGGGCCTGGCTGATCTGGGCCTTGAACATGTTGATGCGTGCCTGGGTGGCGTCCAGTTCGGCCTGGGCAGTCTGCACGTCTTCATCGCGGGTGGCGCCACCTGCGGCCAGACGTTGCTGTCGCTGGAACTTCTGCTGCGCCAGGCGGTTTTGCGCGTGCTGCTCCTGCAGTTGGGCTTGCAGATTGGCGATGGAGTAGCGAGTGGCGTCGAGCTTGGCTTGTTGGGTGGCGGGATCGATCTCGACCAGCAGGTCGCCTTCCTTGACCTGGGCGCCGGCTTCGACGTGAATCCGGCGGATCTGCCCCGACGCCTGCGCGCCGACATCGACGTAGCGCCGCGGCTGCAGGGTGCCGAGGGCGGTCACGCTGCTTTCGATATCGCCCCGGTGTACTTGCAGGGTGGCAAATTTATCCCGACCGGGCGGGATCAGTTGCCAGGCGGCGAAGGCGGCCACGGGGATCAGGCAAAGTGCTGCCAGCAGAGCGCGCCGGGTGTGTCGGGGACGGTTCATGCACGGGTTCCAGCCAGGAAAGTTCGGACCGCAACTCAATCGCCCGCAAGGGCAGAGACAGGCGCGGGAAGCTGTCAGGTAAACGAGGTATTTGCTCTGAAATTTAACTGCTTACATACGCCGTTACAGCTGGGCGAAACGCCAGTATTGGACGGCGAGGGTGAGGCAATTCAAATCTAGATGAGAATTACTATAAATTAGAAGAGCCCAAACTGCCATCACTGTGCGGCCACGGCAGCTACCTTCGTGGCTGCTGGAGTGAATCAGGTGCGGGCCTTAAATTTTTTTTCATTGTCCTCGTTTCCTATCAACACATGGCCTGTTGTTCAGCAGGTCGCCCAGGCTTTCCGCCCCACCGCCACGGGGCTTATCCAGAGGACACTGGAATGACACAGGCAATTGCATCGCCCGCGGTTCACGACCTGATCGGTATTGGTTTCGGTCCTTCGAACCTGGCGCTGGCCATCGCCCTGCAAGAGCGCGAGAAAGCCCAGGGCAAGCTCGATGTACTGTTTCTCGACAAGCAGGCCGACTACCGCTGGCACGGCAACACCCTGGTGAGCCAGAGCGAGTTGCAGATTTCCTTCCTCAAGGACCTGGTGACCCTGCGCAACCCCACCAGCCCCTATTCCTTCGTCAATTACCTCAAGGCCCACGGGCGCCTGGTGGACTTTATCAACCTGGGCACGTTCTACCCGTGCCGCATGGAGTACAACGACTATCTGCGCTGGGTCGCCGGGCAATTTACCGAGCAGAGCCGCTATGGCGAAGAAGTGCTGGCCATCGAGCCGATCCTGCATCAGCAGCAGGTCGAGGCGCTGCGGGTGATCTCCCGCGATGCTCACGGCGAGCAACTGGTGCGCACCGCGCGCTCGGTGGTGGTCAGTGCCGGTGGCACGCCACGTATCCCCGAGGCGTTCAAGGCGCTCAAGGATGACGGGCGGGTGTTCCACCATTCCCAGTACCTGGCGCGCATGGCCCAGCAGCCCTGTGTCGAGGGCAAGCCAATGCGCATTGCGATCATCGGCGGCGGGCAGAGCGCGGCGGAGGCGTTTATCGATCTGAACGACAGCTTCCCTTCGGTGCAGGTGGATGTCATCCTGCGCGGCTCGGCCCTCAAGCCTGCCGATGACAGCCCGTTCGTCAACGAAGTGTTCTCCCCGGAGTTCACCGACCTGGTGTTCCAGCAGCCCAGCAGCGAGCGCGAACGCCTGGTCAACGAGTACCACAACACCAACTATTCGGTGGTGGACCTGGACCTGATCGAGCGCATCTACGGGATTTTCTATCGGCAGAAAGTCTCGGGCATCGCCCGTCACGCCTTCCGTACCCTGACCACCGTGGAAAAAGCCAGTGCCGGGCCACTGGGCATCGAGTTGGTGGTGCGTCACAACGCTACCGGCGAGACCGTGATCAATCACTACGATGCGGTGGTCCTGGCCACAGGTTATGAGCGGCAGATGCATCGCCAGTTGCTGGCGCCGCTCGAAGCCTACATGGGTGAGTTTGAAGTGAGCCGCGACTACCGCGTGGTCACCGACGAGCGCTGCAAGGCCGGTATCTACATGCAGGGTTTCAGCCAGGCCAGCCATGGCTTGAGCGATACCTTGCTGTCGATCCTGCCGATTCGTGCCGATGAGATTGCCGCGTCGCTGCATCAACATGATCGGCACCTGGGCCAGGGGCGTTCGGTGCGTGACGTGCTGCTGGCCACCGCGAGCTGACAGCCTGGAGGGTCGTTCCGGTGCCCGCGGGAGCGACCCTTGCCTGAACCCTTGCTGAAGAACCCGCCGATTCGCCGCACTGTCACTTTGCTCGCGCAGACTGCAGGCGTAAGCTGCGCCGGTTTTCAACCATAGCGCAGACTTTCGTGAACAGACTTTCGAGTGACAGTTGTCGACCAGGCTTGGCCAGCTGACGCGCATCTTCGTGCCGTTGCCTCGCCGTTAAAGCGAGAAGCGGTATTTCGGTGGCGAACCTCCCTGGTTCCTGCCTTATCCCCCTTTTTTCGACGCTGATTCTGCGGGCAATCAAAGGGAGATTCATCATGCAAGCCCTCAACAACATCAATCTGGATTCCCTGATCGACACCGTGGTCAGCCTTAGTGCCGCCTTTATTCTGGGCGGGCTGATCGGCTTTGAGCGCCAGTTCCGCCAGCGCACGGCGGGGCTGCGCACCAACGTACTGGTGGCGGTGGGGGCGGCAATCTTTGTCGACATGGCCAACCGCCTGGCCGGGGCCGAAGGCGCCGTGCGAGTGGTGGCGTATGTGGTGTCGGGTATTGGCTTTCTTGGCGCCGGGGTGATCATGCGCGAGGAGGGCAACGTGCGCGGGCTCAATACCGCAGCCACGCTGTGGACGTCCGCCGCCGTGGGCGCCTGCGCCGGTGCAGACCTGATCCTCGAGGCGTTCCTGGGCACGATGTTTGTGCTGGCGGCCAACACGCTGCTGCGCCCGATCGTCAATAACATCAACCGCCAGCCGCTGGACGTGGTGTCTGCCGAGGTCACCAACATCCTCTACGTGATCGCCCGGCGTACCCAGCAGCAAGCGGTGATGGCGTTGCTGGAGTCGGAACTGGCGCGCTGTAACTACCCGGCCAGTGATGTTGACGTAAGGCCCTTTGGCAGTGATGAGGTAGAGATCGAGGCCACCCTGGCGGCCAACTCGGTGGATGGCGACGAACTGGATGCCCTGGTCACGCGGATCTCACAGTCGACCCTGGTGGTGCAAGCGTTCTGGAGCCCCAGCACCACGGACTGACGGCAAAGGCTTACAGCGCCTGCCTGGGGCTGTGGCGAGTGGGCTTGTTGTGGCGAGCGGGCTTGCCCCGCGCTGGGCTGCGTAGCAGCCCCAATAAGGCCCATCCATTTTTATCAGATACACCGAGGTGGCTGGTTTTGGGGCTGCTGCGCAGCCCAGCGCGGGGCAAGCCCGCTCGCCACAACAAGCCCGCCTTCCACAATAAGCCTGCTCTCCACAACAAGCCCGTCCTCCACAACAAGCCCGCTCCCCACAACTCGGCGGTTGCCCCCAACTGATCGGAACTAGTCAAAACCGGTTTCTCAAACACCTTGAAAGGGATGCTCCTTAGAGGGGGGAGGCGGCTTTTTGCGTATATTTGACTACGCTTTAGTGAGGATTAGTCCTACATGTCGGTCGGATTTTCCCTTCGGCTAAGGCATCGTTGCGTTGTTAATGTTGCGCCGTTGCACCTAGCCAGGTTCCGTTGAAACGTTCTGTGTAGACAGTGCCGCTGGTCGGAACTGGTACTTTTCACAGGTACAGGGGTTTCGTGTGATGTGTAAGGGTATTGGCGCCGCAAGAATGGCAAGGCGCCAGTAATGCAACTAATCGATGGTGTCTTCCCAGGGAGTCGCATGAGCAAAGCATTAATCGTGGATGATCATCCGTTCATTCGTGCAACCGTCAAGTACCTGTTGCGCCAGGAAGGCTTTGACAAGATTTTCGAGGCTGGCAACGGCGCTGATGCCTTACAGATTGCCAGGGAGCAGCGGCCTGACCTGCTTATTCTGGACTTGGCGATGCCCAAGTTGGGCGGGCTGGAGGTGATAAGCCGGGTCAAGACCTTGGGCCTGCCCTGCAAGATTCTGGTACTGACCTCGTATCTGGCGGTATTTTTCTCGGCTCGTTGCATGCGCGCCGGGGCGATGGGATTTGTCGCGAAAACCGGTGAATTGGATGAGTTGCAAAAGGCCATCAAGGCGGTCATGTCCAACTACAGCTGTTTCCCCAGCCTGCCGACCAGTTCCGTGCGCAAGGACGACTTGCAGACCACGGAACTGCAACTGGTAAAAGGGCTTTCTGACCGGGAGCTGACGGTCCTGCAGAAACTGGCGTTGGGCCTGGGCAACAAGGAGATCGCCGAAGACATGCTGTTGAGTCACAAGACCATCAGCACTTACAAAACACGGTTGAAGGAGAAATTGCGCATGTCTTCGGTGGTTCATCTGTCCAAGTTCGCT
The DNA here is from genome assembly GCF_009873475.1 of Pseudomonas sp. DTU12.1. Taxonomy (NCBI): domain Bacteria; kingdom Pseudomonadati; phylum Pseudomonadota; class Gammaproteobacteria; order Pseudomonadales; family Pseudomonadaceae; genus Pseudomonas; species Pseudomonas sp. DTU12.1. The sequence continues at coordinate 2,442,407 of NZ_CP045254.1, forward strand.
CAGCGTAACCACCTGATCTGACATGTCGACGTCTCTTGGCAAGTGGCTCGCGGTACTCTGGCTGGCGAGCCTGTCACTCATTATCAACGTGGCGCTGGGCGCGCCACAGCAACTGCACCTGTTGGGGCACTCGAGTTTCGACGCCCCGCAGCTGCACCTCAAAGAGCCGGACTGGCGTTGGCTGCGCGAGCGCCGCACGCTGGTCATGGGGGTGTCCGCCCCGGACTATGCGCCTTTCGATCTGACGAACAACAACGACGAACTGGAGGGGATCACCGCCGATTACGCGGCATTGATCGCGCAGATGTTGAACGTGACCATCCAGGTCCAGCGCTACGAGCAGCGGGACGACGTCATCGCGGCTCTCAAGCGTGGTGAGGTGGACTTCCTGGGCACAGCCAATGGCTACGAGGCGGCGGATCGGCAATTGAAGCTTTCGCGCTCGTACGCCAACGACCAGCCGACCCTGGTGACGCGTGTCGGTGACAGCCAGGCCCTGAGCGCCGAGCTTGAGGGCAAGCGCCTGGCCATGCTCTATCACTACATGCAGCCTGAGGTAGTGGCCGCCTATTACGCCAACGCCTCCCTGCAGCTTTACCCCTCGACCTTCGAGGCCATTGGTGCCGTCGCCTTCGGCCAGGCGGACGTTTATCTGGGCGATGCCATCAGCACCAATTATCTGATCAACAAAAACCATCTCAATAACGTGCGCATGGCTGATTTTTCCAGCCTGGAGGTCAACCCCTTCGCGTTCGCGGTCGACGGCGACAATCTGCGTCTGCTGCGCATCGTCAATGCGGCGCTGGAGATGATTCCGGTCAGTGAGCAGATGGAAATCCTGCGGCGCTGGAGCTCTGGCAACCTGGGGGTGGTTGGCCGCGAGCGCCTGCGCCTGAGCGCCAGTGAGCAGCGTTGGTTGGACAAGCACCCACGGGTCAAGGTGACGGCGCTCGACAAGTTCCAGCCGTTGTCTTTTTTCAATGAACACGGGCAACTGCAAGGCTTGAGCGCCGAAGTGCTGGCCCAGATCAGCTTGCGCACCGGCCTGAAGTTCGATGTGGTGCGTGGTGATTCACTGCCCCGTCAAGTCAGCCAAGTCAGCGAGGGCAGCGCGGACATGATCGCGTTCATCACCCCGAGCATGGCCCGTGAGGACCTGATCCGCTTTACTCGCCCGTACCTGAGCAACCCGTTTGTGCTGATCTCGCGCGACGATGGCAGCCGTCCGATCACCATCGAGGACATGGCGGGCAAGCGCCTGGCGGTCATCCGCGGCAGCGTCCAGCGCGAGATCATCAGCCGCGAATATCCCGATATCCACTTGGTGGACGCCGAGGATTCCGCGCAGGCCATGGAGTTGGTCGTCAGTGGCACGGCGGACGCGACGGTCAACGCGCTGATCATTGCGCGCTACATCATCGCCCAGCACTACCGTGATCGCCTGCGCATCACCAGCACGGTCGGCTCGCAGCCCGCGCGAGTGGCCTTTGGTGTGGGGCGCGGCCAGTTGGAGTTGTACTCGATCCTGGACAAGGCGCTCTTGAGTATCACGCCCCAGGAGATGGATGAGCTGACCAATCATTGGCGTAGCGAAGTGGTGATTGATGACAGTTACTGGCTACGTCACCGCAACACGATTATCCAGGGGTTCGCAGTGGCCGCGCTGCTGTTGACCATCACCCTCGGTTGGGCGATTTACCTGCGCAGCCTGATTCGCAAGCGCGGCCAGGCCGAGCGCGCGCTGAGCGACCAGATGCGTTTTATGAGCGTGCTGATCGACGGCACGCCGCACCCGATTTATGTGCGTGACCGCCTGGGCCGGTTGATGGCGTGCAACAGTGCCTACCTCAATGTGTTCGGCTTCCGGCTCGAAGATGTGATCGGCAAGACCGTGGTCGAGACTGACACCGGCAACCACCCCCAGGCCCAGTCCTACCACGAAGACTACTTGCGCCTGATGGAGCGCGGAGAGCCGCAGATCCACGACCGTGTGCTCAAGGTACCGGGCGGGGCGACCCTGACCATTTATCACTGGATGCTGCCTTACCGCGACGGTGACGAAAAGGTCGTGGGCATGATTGCCGGCTGGGTGGACGTCAGTGAGCGCCAGCGTTTGCTGGGGCAACTGCAGGAGGCCAAGGAGGGGGCAGACGCCGCCAATCGGGCCAAGACCACGTTCTTGGCGACCATGAGCCACGAGATCCGCACGCCGATGAACGCGGTGATCGGCATGATCGAGTTGGCGCTGAAAAACGCCGAGCAGGGCCGTATCGACCACGATGCCCTGGCAGTGGCCTCTGATGCTTCGCGGGGCATGCTGGAGTTGATCGGCGACATTCTCGACATTGCCCGGATCGAGTCCGGCCACTTGTCCCTGACCCTGGAACCGTCGAACCCGCGCGAACTGCTGGCCTCGGTGGCCCGCATCTTCGAAGGGCTGGCACGGACCAAGGGCCTGATGCTCAAGGTTGATTTGGACCCGCTGGTGGACCGTTACGTGATGATCGATCCGTTGCGCTTCAAGCAGGTGGTCTCCAATTTGTTGAGCAATGCCATCAAGTTTACTGCCAAGGGCCATGTGCATCTGTGCGCCAGAGGCTCGCCGGCAGTCGCCAATGGCTACGTGAGCCTGCGGCTGGTGGTGGAAGACAGCGGGGTAGGTATCAGCGTCGAGGACCAGGCGCGGCTGTTCAATCCGTTTGTCCAGGGGCGCAACACCGACCAGTCGGCGCGCAGTGGCTCCGGCCTGGGCCTGGTGATTAGCCGCAGCCTGTGTGAAATGATGGGCGGCCAACTGAAATTGAGCAGCCGGCTGGGGCAGGGGACCCGCGTAGAAGTCACGCTGTCCCTGGCGGTGGCGTCCAGCACCAGCGCCGAGCATGAGTCGGTTGCACTGGACGCGTCGCCAGCGCACATGTTGAACATCCTGGTGGTGGATGATTACCCCGCCAACCGCCAATTGCTGACCCGGCAACTGAGCTTCCTGGGGCACCGCATCACCACCGCCAACGATGGTGTACAAGGCCTGGAGCGCTGGCAGGCCGAGCGTTTCGACGGGGTGATCACGGACTGCAATATGCCGCTGAAAAATGGCTATGACCTGGCGCGGGAAATCCGTGCCGATGAGCGAGCCCGGGGATTGGCGCCTTGCCTGTTGCTGGGGTTTACCGCCAATGCCCAGCCCGAAGAAACCGAGCGTTGCCTGGCGGCAGGGATGGATGGTTGCCTGTTCAAACCCACGGGGCTGGAGGACTTGCATGCCGCGCTTGCGTCACGTACCGCCAAGCCGTCGGTCCAGGCCGAAGTGCAGGCTGATGTCATGCCGGATATGGATTTGAGTCGGTTGCTGGCGTTGACCGGCTCCGACGTGGACGCCGTCAAGGAGTTGCTGGCCCCCCTGCTCGACAGCCTTGCCGCCGACCGTACGCTACTGCAGGCGTTGGCCAATAAACACGACTATGCCCAGTTGCATGACCTGGCTCATCGCACCAAGGGCGGGGCGCGCCTGGTCTCGGCCCAGGTATTGGTCAGCCACTGTGAGGCGCTGGAAGCCGCCTGTGAACAGCGCGACCCTCAGGCATTGGCCGCTGCGGTGGCGGGCGTGCAGCAAGCCATTGACCAGTTGCATCAGGCCCTGACGGACTACTGCGATCATGCTTAAAGGTAGGATTTGGGAGAAATCCTACGCTCTGGGGGAACTCCGCTGATTTTGTAGACCATTTATGTCTGGAACAGTAGCGCTCCTTCCGGCCACGAGCGCGACCTGCTCAGGGACTTGCCATGCCCACCAAAGCACTGACCATCCTGATCGCTGATGAACAGCACCTGCAACGGCTGCACATCGAAAAAATGCTTAACCAGTTGGGCTATTACCGGATCGTCCCGGTGCAGACTGTCGAGGAAGTACTGATCCTCACCGACATCCCGGCCGAGCCCTTCGATGTGCTGGTCATCCATGCGGGCCTGGCCGCCAGCGCCGGCGGGGAGTGGGTGCTGCGCCAGCAACATCCGCAGGTGCGCCATGTGCTGGTCTATGCCGACCAGGACCTGGAGCCAGCGGTCTCTCTTGCGCCCCTGGTCCTGATGCGTTTGCCAGGCGCGCTCGACAGTGTCGCCCTGGAACACTTCATGGGCATCATCGACCCGCCGTCACCGGTCAGCGGCTTGCGGGTCTTGCCATGGCTGCGGGAACTGGCGCGCAGCCCGGCGGTTTAGCTCAGTCCCATTGCGGCGCAATGCCCTTGGGGCTGGTCAGGCGATGGCCACGCTCAAGGCCGTTGATCTGCGCCATGTCGGCTTCGCTCAAGGTCAGTTGCACGGCCTTGAGGTTGCTCTGCAGGTTGGCGCGTTGGGTCGAGGACGGAATCACCGCATACCCCGACTGCATGGCCCAGGCCAGGGTGACCTGTGCGGGCGTGGCCTGGTTGCGCTGGGCAATCGCCTGGATCAGCGGGTCTTTGAGCACTTCGCCGTAGGCCAGGGTCATGTACGACGTAATCTGGATACCGTGGCGCGTGGCGAAATCCACCACGGTGCGGTTTTGCAAGTACGGGTGCAGTTCGATCTGGTTGGTGGCGATGTTCTCGGCACCGACGGCGGCGATGGCTTCTTTCATCAGCGCCACGGTGAAGTTGGAAACACCGATCTGCCGGGTCAGGCCCAGGCGCTTGGCTTCCAGCAACTGCCCCATGAACTCGGCGACGGGCACCTGGTTTTGCGGTGATGGCCAATGGATCAGAGTCAGGTCCAGATAGTCGGTCTTGAGCTTGCGCAGACTTTCCTTGAGGCTGGGTATCAGTTGGCCTTCGGCAAAATTGGCGATCCAGATCTTGCTGGTAATAAACAATTCATCGCGGGGGATACCCTTGTCGGCGATCGCTTGGCCGACATCGGCCTCGTTCTCATAGATCTGTGCGGTATCGATGGCCCGGTAGCCCAAGTCCAGGCCGGTACTGACCGAATCGATGACCACCTGGCCTTGCAGGCGGAAAGTGCCAAGACCGAATGCGGGAATAGACATGAATGACTCCTGTTGTGGCATGAACAATGGCGTTGAGTATCAGCCGCACGCTCCAGCGCAAACACCCACGATTGTTCAAATCACTCTTGACCAGAAGTCATGAGTCCCATTGCGGTGATAAGACGAGCTTGCAGGGACAGAGGGCTACCCACCACTGGCCTTTCTTGTGGCGAGTGGGCTTGCCCCGCGCTGGGCGGCAAAGCCGCCCCAACAGCCTCACCACGTTCTACCAGATACACCGAGGTGGCTGGTTTTGGGGCTGCTGCGCAGCCCAGCGGGGCACAAGCCCCCTCGCCACAACTGTCGGTTTCTACAGAGCTTTGAGTTGGCGGGCCAGGTCCAGCACCACTTTGCCGCTGCCGACATTGGGCACCAGGTGGGTAAACGGGATATCGATCATGCGGTTTTCCCGCACGGCCCGCAGGCGCGACAGCACCGGGTCGCGGGTCAGCAGCTGGCGTTTACGGCTGGCCGGGGACCATACGGCATCGGCCAGCAGAATCACGTCCGGGTCGCTCATCAATAACGTCTCACTGCTGACCGTGACCCGGTATTGATTGATTCCGGCCAACAGGTTGCGAGCCCCGGCCGCAGCCAGCAGGGCGCTGACGAAACCTTGCCGGCCCTCGCTGTCCAGGCCGTTGACTTCACTGTCGAGATAAAACACCGACAAGGGTTTTGCCGGCTTGGCCAGTGCCTGGGCGCTGGCCAGGTCGGCGTCCAGGGCCTCGATCAGGTCGCGGGCCCGCTGCGGTTTGTGCAGCAAGTTGCCCAGGGTCTGCAGGTCGGTGCGAATGTGGCCGAAGTAATCCAGGGAGCGCCCGGCACACGCCGACTCCAGCAGATACGAGCCCACGCCATTACCGGCCAGCCCGGTACGCGAGGTGATGCCGTTGCCAAAGGCCGTGGCAAAACCGCCCACCACCAGGTCCGGCCGTTGCCCATATAACACCTCGCTGGCCGGATAGCGCGGGGCAATCACCGGCACACCGAAGTACCTGCCCTGTTTATGCGCGGCACCGTTGTCATCCAGGTACGCCACGCTTACCAGCGCCGGGCCGGCGCCCAGGGCCAGCAGCATATCGGCGGCGTGCTGGTTCAGGGCGACGATGCGCGACGGCGGCGCATGGGGCAGTTGCCAATCCTGCTGGCAATTGCGATAGCCGTCCGCCAGGGCCGATGCACTGCACAACAGGGCGATGGCCAACCCGCCCAGGCGTCTCATGGGCGCTCCCGGATCAACAGCTCTTCGACCACTTCACCGCCCACCAGGTGCATATCCACCAGGCGCACGGCGTCGGCCTTGCTGTGTATCCCATACCAGCAGCGCTCCGGGTATACCGTGAGCACCGGCCCCAGGTTGCACGGGAACTGGCAATGGGTCCGCGTGAGCAGTACACCACCGGGCACTTCGATGCGCTGGTGTTCCAAGAGGCGCCGACGCAGGGTTTTCCATAGTTGCAAGGCGCCCCGCTGGGTGCAGCGCGGGCCGGTGCACAGCAGCACATGGCGGGCATGCTCGGGGATGCGGGACCAGTCGGGGTGGGTGTCCACCCCGTCGATTTGGGTGATCTCAGTCATCAGAAGCGATACGTGTAACGCACCTCAGAGGTGAATGGCCGGCCCAGGTTGTCGACATTGCTGGAGCGGCTGGTGACGTAGTCGCGGTCGAACAGGTTTTCTACCAGCAGGCTCACGCGGTGCTGGTGGGCGTTGTCGAGGTAGCGATAGGCGTCGGCGTCCACCACCGAATAGTGGCCGTATTCGACTCTTTTCGAGCTGGTCACATCGTGGATATAGCGGATGGCCGCGCCGACGCCCCACAGGCGATTCTGCGATTCGAACCCCACCCGCGAGCGGGCGAAGAAGCTCGGCACATCGTTGATGGTGACCCCGGTGCGCGACTCGGTCAGGTTGCGGGTCATGTCCGCCTGCAGGCTCCACTGATCGTTGAGCGCCAACTTGGCATCGGCTTCGAAGCCGCGCACCTGGATCTGGCCCTGGCCGTTGACCCACTGGATGTCGTCGAGGGTGATCAGGTCGGTGATCTTGCGCTTGAACAGGGTCACGCTGGTGCTGAACTCGCGGTCGGCCAGCAGGCCCTTGTAGTCCAGGCCCAGCTCGGCGTTGCGGCTTTTCTCCGGCTTGAGGTTGCGGTTGCCGATCTCGTCGCCGGGTTCGTTGACGAACAGTTGCTCGGCATTCGGCAGCTTGTAGGCCGTACCGTACTGGCCGCGCAGGGCCCAGTTGGCGTTGAGGTCGTAGAGCGAGGTGAGCATGCCGACCGTGGCGCTGTCGCCGCCGCTCATGGTTTCGTGGCGCACGCCGAGGCTCGGATGCCAGTCGGGCAGGGCGTCGATCTGCGGGCGCAACTGGGTGTAAACGGCGTGGGCTTCGGCCTTGTTATTGTCGATGACCAGCACATCGTCCTGGCCCTTGAACCACTGGTTATCGGTACCGAATACCAGCATATGGCCGCCTGCAAGCTCGGCCTTGCCCTCGGCCTGCACGCCCCAGTCGGTAAAACCCCAGTAGTCGTTGTGATTGCGCATCACGGTGCCGCCGTTGGCGGTGTTGTTGACCCGTGAGTAGCGGGTATCCCAGTCGTTGATATGGCCCTTGACGAAGTAGCTCAGCCGCTCGTTGATGCTCTGTTCGAAGGTCGCCGTGGCAATCTGCTGCACGCGGTCGTTGGTGGTCTTGCGGTTGTTGGTGGCGCCGGCGAAGTCCAGGTTGGCATCGGTGTACTGGTAAAACAGCTCCAGGCGCGAGTCATCGCCAAAAGACTGGATGGCCTTGGCGCCGAGTGTGGTGACTTCGTAGGAGCGTTTCTTGTCGGTGACGTTGCTCATGTCGCGGTTACGAAAGGGCTGGTAGCCCTCGGACACGTTATGGCTGACATAGGCCAGCAAACCCAGGTCGCCCAGGCCATTGCTGAAAATCCGCTCGGCCCGGGCATCGCCGGTGGTGCCGCCAAAGGTATCGACGCCCAGGTTGGTTTCGCCGGATACGTCGCGCGTCTGCGGGCTGCGGGTGACGATGTTGATGACCCCCGCCACGGCCTGGGTGCCGAACAACAGGCTCTGGCCGCCCTTGAGCACTTCGATGCGTTCCACGGCGTTGGCCGGCAAGGTATCCAGGTACAGGCCACCGTACAGGCGGTTGTTCAGGCGTACGCCGTCGAGCAGGATCAGGGTGTCGTCATTGCGCCCGCCCAACAGGGAATAGGTGCCGTAGTCGAACGGGCCGTTTTTCGGGGCCACGTAGAAACCGGGGATGAACATCTGCATCGCCCGCGTGATATCTGCGCTGGGGCCGGCGCGTTCGATCTGTTGGCGGGTGACAATTTCGACCTTGCTGCCGTACTGGGCCATGTCGGCCACGGTGGTGGATTCCACCGATGGCGCGGAAACGGTCTGTGCCTTGAGTTCCAGGGCACTATTGTCAGCGAGTAGCAGGGGACTGAACAGACAACCCAACAGCAAGGTTGGGCCAGAAGTGACGCCGCGTTGAAAAATCATAGTCTTCTCGAAAAGTATCTTCGCAGAAGCACGCAGGAGAAGGTATCGAGCACACGCCAATACCGGCCCATGCCCGCCCACCGCAGGATTTTGCCAAACAGAAATTCCAGGCCGGTCTCCGGGCTCACGCGTATCGAACCCTTCACCTTCCCATGGCGTTCTGGCCACAGTGGTGTGTCGAAGGGGTCACGCGTATACCGTTGCGGGGGCAGCACCGGACTTGCTCGATCGAGCGTACCGGTTTCCCGTTTCACCCCATGCACGGCGGCATGAGGCACCTGAAACAGGCCGGCATCTGAACATTCCCGCGACCGTTGGTCAACTTATCCAGTGGTCGAACCGGTGGGTCTGGATCGTTGTAATATGTTTGCTTCGCTTGATCACCAGAGCCGCACGTCCATGCAGAGCACCCGATTGACGCTGATTTGCCATGGTGCGACCCGCGCGCAAAAGCTTGGGCATTTCGCCCTTGATGAAGCCCTGGAAACGCCGCCGTCGCCCTTGAGGCTGGCCGCACGTTTCAAAAAAGCGCCACGCCTGTTATGCGGGCCTGAGACCAGGGCCCGGCAAACGGCGACGCTGTTCGGTCAGCACGCCACGATTGATGACGGGTTGCGCGATATGGACGTGGGCCATTGGCGCGGTCGGGATATCAATGACATCGACCGCGACGAACTGACGACCTGGCTGACCGACAGCACCAGCGCGCCTCACCGTGGTGAGTCCGTGACGCAGTTGTGCGAGCGCGTCAGCCAGTGGCTGCAACGCGTCGCAGAGCAGCCCGGCCATGTGATGGCGGTTACGCATCCGGCGGTGGTTCGTGCCGCTTTGCTTCATGTCATGCAGGCACCCATCGCTATGTTTTACCTGATTGATGTGGAGCCGCTGTCTTCTACCGAGCTGCGTTTCAACAACGTCTGGCGTCTGCGCCTGGAAACGCACGAGACCTGAGTGGCGCGAACATGGCAAAATCCCGGCCCCGCACTGAGAACACCTTCATGAAAAAGATCCTGATCATCGGCATTGGCGCCGGCAACCCCGACTACATCACGATGCAGGCGGTGAAGGCGCTTAACCGTACCGACGTGTTTTTCCTGATGGACAAGGGCCAGAGCAAGGACAAACTGATCGACCTGCGCCGGGAGATCTGCCAGACCTACATCGACGCCGGGCATGCCTACCGCTTTGTCGAAGCCGACTGCCCCGAGCGTGTGCGTGGCGAGATCGACTACACCACGGCTGTGCAGGATCTGAACCGCGACAAGCAACAGACCTTCGAGCGGATGATCAACGAACAAATGGCCGACGGCGAAGTGGGGGCCTTCCTGGCCTGGGGCGACCCGGCGTTGTACGACAGCACCATCCGCATCCTGCAGGCGATTCTGGCCAGTGGCAGCTGTACGTTTGAGTTCGAGGTCATCCCCGGGATCACCAGCGTCCAGGCCCTGGCGGCCCAGCATAAAGTGCCGCTGAACCGCATCGGCCGTTCCATCGAGATCACCACCGGGCGTCGGCTTGCGGCGGGGCAGGTCGGTGATGCCGATACGCTGGTGGTGATGCTGGACGCCGAGGACTCCTACCGGAGCGTCGCGGATCAGCAAATGGACATCTACTGGGGCGCGTACCTGGGCACCCCGGATGAAATCCTGATCAGCGGCAAGGTGGCCGAAGTGGCCGACGAAATCGAGCGCGTGCGCAAGGCGGCGCGCCAGGCCAATGGCTGGATCATGGATACCTACCTGCTGCGCAAGCCGTAGGGAGGAATGCAGTCAAACCTGTGGGAGCGGGCTTGCCCGCGATAGCGGTGTGTCAGTAGACATCTAACTAACTGACCCACCGCAATCGCGGGCAAGCCCGCTCCCACATTGGATTTGTGGTGCTTAGGAGGATGTCACTTGCCGCTGGTAATCTGCCTGACCAGCAACTCATGCCCCGTCACATCTTCAGCCCGGGAGATGGCCTGGATCACCAGCAACCGGTTGCCAGAACCCGCGAGAAACATCGAGTTCAAGGTCTTGCCGCCGCCCATGCTGGCGGTGCCATCAACCTGGCGCAGGCCCACGCCCTTGACCAGCAGTTTCTTCTGCGCCAGTTTCTTGTAGTCCGGCAGGCTGGTGCCTATCTCCTTGAGGAAACCTTTAACCGCGCTATCGAGAAACAGCGGTTCGTCGTCCTTCAGGTCGATGCCATCGTTGCGCAGGGTCTGGGCCACGACCACCACGCTTTTTGACGCCTTGTTGATATACATCGTGCTGTTGGCGCCCGCAGTGCCTTGGGCTTGTACGCCGGCGGGCAAGGCCTCGGCGACGTAGCCCTTGGGCAGGGTGAAGGTGAACTTGCCGTCCAGGGTCGAGACGATCTGGAATTCATCCGGCGGCACCGGGGCCGGCTTGGCGGCCGCGAACAGTGGGCTGGCGCCCAGGCTGACGGTCAGCGCCAGGGCCAGGCGGGCTGCGGTTTTGCTGAGGCTGAGCATGAGGTCTTCCAATGGATGAACGAAATTGCGTCATATTCTGTCAGAAAATTCGCAACTTCGTTCTGATCCATCCTCAGACCTTCCCGGACTCTTCCTCAAGGCGGTCCATTTCAAACAAACGGGCCAACTCCGCACGGGACTCCTGGGCCGACTGCATCACCTTGGCCGCATCGTCATACACCGCGTGCTGGGCGGTCAGCAGTTGCAGGTCGTGGTGCTTGAAGCGGTTGATCCGCGCATCGGCCTGGGTCTCGCTCAGTCCCAGGCCGACCAGGGTGCGGCGGCTCATTTCCAGGCTGGAATAGAAGGTTTCGCGCACCGGAGACGCATCCAGGTCCACCAGGCGATGCACGTGCTGACGGTTGCGGGCACGGGCGATGATTTTCATGTGCGGGTAGAGGTTGCGCACCAGTTCGGCGGTCTTGATGTTGATTTGTGGATCATCCATCGCGATCACAAAGTACTCGGCCTGGTCGACCTTCGCTGCATGCAGGATTTCCGGGCGCTGGGGGTCACCGTAAAACACCGGCATGCCACCGAAACTGCGGGTCAGCTCGATGGTTTCCACTGAGGTGTCGAGGGCGATAAACGAAATGTTCTGCGCCCGCAGGATCCGCGCCACGATCTGCCCCATACGGCCCATGCCCGCGATCACCACCCGTGGCGCGTCGCTCTCGATGGCGCGGTACTCTTCTGGCACTTCCACCGGTTTGGTCTTGGGTCGAAACAGCTTGGGGCACAGCAGCAACAGCAGCGGGGTGAGGGCCATCGACAGGGTGATGGTCAGGACTAACACGTCGTACAGATGCGGAGCGAACAGGCCCTGGTCGCGACCGATCTTGAACACCACGAAGGCAAACTCACCACCGGCCGCCAGCACCACACCCAGGCGCACTGCGCTCTCGCGGTTGAGTTCGCCGACCATCTGCCCGACCGCGTACAGCAGCGGCAACTTGATAGCGATCAGCAGCAGGGTCAGCCCCAGCACCACAAAGGGCGTGCTGAACAACAGGCCGATATTGGCGCCCATGCCCACGCTGATAAAGAACAGCCCCAGCAACAGGCCTTTGAACGGCTCGATTTGCGACTCCAACTCGTGGCGGTATTCCGAGTCGGCCAGCAGCAGGCCGGCGAGGAATGCGCCGAGGGCCATGGACACGCCCACCAACTCCATCAGCCAGGCGGTGCCGATCACTACCAGCAGCGCGGTGGCGGTGGACACTTCGCGCAGGCCGGTCTTGGCGACGATGCGAAACACCGGGCGCAGCAAGTAGCGACCGCCGATGATCACCACGGCGATGCTGCCCAATACCTGCAAACCGTGGTTCAGGTCCTGGGCGGCGGTGGTGGTGTGGTCACTGCCGGCCAGCAGCGGCACCATAGCGATCAGCGGGATCGCCGCGATGTCCTGGAACAGCAGGATCGCAAAGGCCAGGCGCCCGTGGGGGCTGTTCAGCTCCTTGCGTTCGGCCAGGCTTTGCAGGCCGAAGGCCGTGGAGGACAGCGCCAGCCCCAGGCCCAGCACAATCGCGCTGTTCCATGACTGGCCAAACGCCCAGAGCGCCACTGCGCCCATCACCATGGCAGTCAACAACACTTGCGCCAGACCCACGCCAAACACCGCCTTGCGCATCACCCACAGGCGTTTGGGTGACAGTTCCAGGCCGATGATGAACAGCAATAACACCACCCCCAGTTCGGAGAACTGCGCGACGCTTTGCGGGTTGCCCACCAGGCCCAGTACCGAGGGGCCGATAATCACACCGGCGAACAGATAGCCCAGCACCGCCCCCAGTTTCAGGTGCTTGGCCAGGGGCACGGTGAGCACCGCGGCCAACAGGAACACCACGGCCGCTTGTAACAGGTTGCCTTCATGGGGCATCGCTTACTCCAGGATCTTTGAGGCGAATCGACAGGGCGCTATTAGAACGCGGTTTGGCGTTTTTGAATCTGAATTTTTACTAAAACCTTGGCCACGCGAGTGGCTCTGTCATCAGTAGATTGCTGTCTATCGCCATCCATGCAGGGCGGGTTCTTGCTACTATCGCCCTCCGTCGTCACCAGGAGCCAGCGCCTCATGCAACACCAGTGGGATGAAATGCACCGCACCCGCAAGCCTTCGTTCGTGCTGTGCGGCGAGCCCCAGGGGCAGGTGCTCAATCTCTATGTCCATGGCTATTCTGCGTTTTTCAACCAGCAACAGTTGGCCAGTTTCCAGGCGCAACTGGCGGGGATCGAGGGCTCGACCAACCTGATGCTGTTCTGGCCCGCCGGGCATTTCCTGGAAAACCTGTTCGCGCCCTTCAAGGACATCATCACCTCGATGCTCGGCGGCGGCACCCTGGGTGCGGCCACCGTGGGCCTGGGCAAGGCGGTGGGCTATTTTCTCGATCACTACAAAAGTGTCGAGGCGCGGGTGGACGAAGTGGCCAGGACGCTGTTGGAGGAACTGGCCAACTACCTGCACGCCGAGTCGATCGACGTGCGCCAGATCAACCTGATCGGCCATTCCCTGGGCGCTCGCCTGCTGGTCAAGAGCCTGCTGGCCAACCCGGAACTGGCCCGGGAGCTGCCGCTCAATCACCTGTTGTTGATGGGCGGCGCGATTTGCACGTCCAGCCCCTGGGAACAGGTGTCGGCGCCGCTCAAGGGGCGGGTGATCAACTGCCATTCCAGCAAGGACTGGGCCCTGGCGCTCAAACCGGATGCCGAGCGCTGCATTGGCCGTTACGCCATCCCCCTGACGCCATCCCTCAAGGGCAAAGTGACCAATGTGCATCTGGTCACCTTCGACCACGCTGCCTACTGGCCGCAGTTGAAAACCGTGGTGCAGTACACCGACTTGCTGCACGAGCGCCGCGGCATGATCCGTGCGGACCAGCGCAGTGCCGAGGTGCGTTTTGCCGAGGAAGACGTGGACCTGTTGCCGGTGCTGCGTCAGGCACGGGCGCCAGAGCTGCAGTTTCTCGCCGAGCTGATGGCCGCCAAGCGCAGCGCGACCATCGATGCCCAGGTGCGCGACCCATTGCAACTGGCCATCGAGTTGCAGCGCATGGGCGGTGACAGCTTTATGAACCTGGCCCGTGGGCATGGGGTGAGTTATCGCCAATTGGCCCAGGACGTGGCCCTGCGCGTTGGGCTCAAGTTTGACCAGCCCCTCGACAGTGTGGCCCTGGTGAGCCTGGAAGAGCGGGTCGCCGAGACTCTGATCGAGCAGTACAAAGACAAACTCAGCCTGGCCGACCGCGCGGTGTTCGAGGCCGAACTCCGGGCGGCGGCGCAAAAGGAGCAGGGTTTTTTCAACCGATTCGATGTCGGCCGTTCGGCCACCACTGCCTTGAGCGGCACGGCGCTGGCCGGGCTGACCGGGTTTATCCTGCGCCGAGGTGCGGCCACGGCGATTCCGGTGGTGGGGCAGGCGCTGGCGGCGGCTATGCTGCTGGTGAGCGGGGTGCGGGCGTTTTCCGGGCCGGCGTATTCCATCACTACCCTGGCGGTGTTGGTGCTGGGGGTGATTCGCCAGCGTATGGAACGTGAGGCGCTGAATCAGGAAATGGACCTGGTAGCGCAGGTAGTCGAGGCGCTTGATCTCCGTGGCGAGGGGGCTTGTCCCCCGTTGGGCTGCGCAGCAGCCCCAGTAAGCCTCACCTAGATACCGGGATAGCCGGTTTTGGGGCTGCTGCGCAGCCCAGCGGGGGACAAGCCCCCTCGCCACCGGTAACACCGATACCCATATATTTGTCTGGTACCCAACGTGAAATTCAGCCTGCCGAAAATTGCCACTGCCCCGTTCTGCCCCCCGGAAGTGGCGGGCACCATCCCCGTTGATCCGCGCGCGTCGTTTTTCAAACGGGTGCTGCAGTTTGCCGGCCCTGGCCTGCTGATCTCCATCGGCTACATGGACCCCGGCAACTGGGCCACGGCCATCGAGGCCGGCTCGCGCTACGGCTACAACCTGCTGTTCGTGGTTTTGCTCGCGAGCCTGGCGGGGATGGCGGTGCAGTGCCTGTGTTCGCGGCTGGGCATCGCCACTGGCAAGGACCTGGCGCAATTGTGCCGCGAACGCTACAGCCAGCGTTCAGCGCGCACGCAATGGGTGCTGGCGGAAATCTCGATCATCGCCACCGACCTGGCCGAGGTCCTTGGCTGCGCCCTGGCGTTTCACCTGCTGCTGGGGGTTTCGCTGACGACCGGCATTGTCATCACGGCCTTTGACACGCTGCTGATCCTGGCCCTGCAAAACCGTGGCTTCCGGCGCCTGGAGGCGATCATGCTGGCGCTGGTGGCGACCATCGGCGTGTGTTTCTTCGTCGAACTGGTGTTGATCAAGCCTTATTGGCCGGACGTCATGCGCGGTTTCACGCCGTCCCTCTCGGCGATCAGTGACGCCGCGCCGCTGTACCTGGCCATCGGTATCCTCGGGGCTACGGTGATGCCCCATAACCTGTACCTGCACACGTCCATCGTGCAAACCCGCCTGTTCGGCAAGGACCTGGCCAGCCGCCAGGACGCGGTCAAGCTGGCGCGCATCGATACCATCGGCTCCCTGGCCCTGGCCCTGCTGGTCAACTCGGCGATCCTGGTGCTGGCGGCTGCGGCGTTCCACCAGACCGGCCATACCGAGGTGGTAGAAATCCAGGACGCCTACCACCTGCTGGACCCGCTGGTGGGCGGTGCCTTTGCCAGTATCCTGTTCGGCATTGCCTTGCTGGCGTCCGGGCAAAGCTCGACCTTCACGGGCACCATCGCCGGCCAGGTGATCATGGAGGGCTACCTCAACCTGCGGATTCCCTGCTGGCAACGCCGCCTGATCACCCGTGGCCTGGCGCTGATCCCGGCGTTCCTCGGGGTGTGGTTGATGGGCGACGATGCCATCGGCAAGTTGCTGGTCCTCAGCCAGGTGGTCCTCAGCCTGCAGTTGCCCTTTGCCTTGTACCCGCTGATCCGCATGACCAGCGACCGCCAATTGATGGGGCCGTTCGTCAATCGCCTGCCCACCCGGATCCTGGCCTGGAGCCTGTTCAGCGTGATCAGTGGCGCCAACGCCTGGTTGATCGGCCAGTGGCTGTTCTGATTCAGCGGTCCCAGTAGGGCACGCTGCCGAAGCGTTCGACAAAAAAGTCGATGACCGTGCGGACCTTCACCGACAACCGCCGGCTGCCGGGCCACAGGGCGGCAATCTGCTGCGGCTCCAGGGTGGTTGCCACTTCGTAGTCGGTCAGTACCGCCTGCAAGCGCCCGGCGCGCAGGCTGTCGCCGATCAGCCAGGAAGGAAACACCACGAACCCCAGGCCTTGTTCGGCAGCGCGTGCCAGAGTGTCGGCGTGGTTGCCGGTGATCGGGCCCTTGACCGTGTAGGGCGTCCAGTCGCCCTGTTCGCGGCGAAAGTACCAACGCTGCTGGCCGTTCACGCCCTTGTACGCCAGGCATTGGTGATTGATCAGCTCATCGGGATGGCGCGGCGTGCCGCAGCGCGCCAGGTACTCGGGGCTGGCGGCGATGCGGTAGCGCTGGGGCGCAAAAATGCGCGCCTGCATCCCGGAGTCGTTGAGCACACCGATTCGGAACAACAGGTCGGCGCCTTCCTGCAAGGGGTCGACGTAGGTGTCGGTCTGCTGGATATCCAGTTGCAGCTTGGGGTATCGCTGGCACAACTCGGCCAGCCAGGGCGACAGGTGCCGTTGGCCGAAGACCATGGGCGCATTGATCCGCACCAGGCCGCTGGGTTCGCTTTCCTGTTCTTGCAGGGCCTGCCCGGCCTCTTCCAGCTGTTGCAGCATCAGGCGCGCATGATGCCCGAGCAAGCGCCCGGCTTCCGTGGGGCTGACCGCACGGGTATGCCGATAGAGCAATTGCTGGCTCAGGGCCTGTTCCATCAACTGGATCTGCCGGGAAATGGAGGAGGGCGCCAGGCCTTCGCGGCGTGCGACTTCGGAGAAGCTGCCGTGGTCCAGCACCGCCACAAACAGGCGCAGCGCCTTGAAACTCAACTCGTTGAAGCCCTGCATGGTCACTCCGTTCTGTGCGTGCTGCGCAAAGGTGTTGTCTGCATGCTCCCATTTATCGCACAGCAGGGCCACCGGATAATGCGCGCCATTGTTCTTCTCTGACGTGTAGGTGGTGTATGCAAACTTCTTCTCTCGAGGCCGCGACCCAGACGCCGGCCCGCCCCAAGCACCGGCTGGGCCTGCTGCTATTGCCGCTGGTGATCCTGGCGGGCATGGGCCTGTCGGTGGAAGCTGGCCTGTTGGGCCCGTTGGGCGCCCAGGTGGGGCACCTATGGGCGACCTTGAGCATCTTCGGGGTGGGCACGGCAATCCTGCTGCTGCTCCTGCTGTTCAGCGGCCCGCAAAAAGGCCCGGCCCTCAATGAACTGCCGCGCTGGCAACTGATCGGTGGCTTTCTGGGGCCGATGTATGTGGTGGTGCTGACCCTGGCCACGCCCCATATCGGGATTGCCATGACCATGATTGCGATCCTCTCCGGCCAGGTCGGCAAGAGCGTGCTGATCGACCACTTTGGCTGGTTTGGCACCGCCCGCAAGCGGGTCAATGGCGAACGCTGGATTGCGCTGCTGTTGATTGTGATAGCGCTTGTTTTGATTGCACGGGGTTAAGGCGATGAATCTGATTCTATTGTTGGTGCTGGTGGTTGCCGCAGGCGCGGTGTTGAGTGTGCAAGCGGCGATCAATGGGCGCCTGGGGCAAACCGTCGGCGTGCTGCGCAGCAGCCTGGTGACGTTCTCGGTGGGCACGCTGGTGACCGGCCTGTTGATTCTGTTCTTCGAACCGGCCCAGGCGGTGAGCCTGCTCGAGGTGCCCAAGTGGCAATTGACCGGGGCGTTGTTCGGCGTGGTGTACATGATGGTGATGGTCGGCGCGGTACCCATCGTGGGCACGGCGGTGGCGACGGTGGCGGTCATCGTCGGCCAATTGGCCATGGGCATGCTGATCGACAACTTCGGCTGGATGGGCAACACGGCCATCGAACTGTCCACTAGCCGGGTGTTGGCGATGCTGTGCCTGGCATTGGCGTTGGTGTTCATGTATCGCAGCAGTACACGCCAGGCTGATTAACGGCGCTGAACCTTGGGTGTCGGCCGGCAGTCACTGCTTAAGGTGCCGGCATTCGCTGCACCGGGACGACCATGAAAAAGGAGTCTGATCATGCCAGATCCAACCTGTGCCTGCCCTCATTGCAAATGTGTACTGGGGCAGAACGCTGTGACCAAAGACGGTAAGGGCTATTGCTGCCAGGGTTGTGCCGAGCATCATGCCCATGGTGAGCCGTGCGAGTCGGCCACCGGGTGCGAGTGTGCCAAGTCGGCCCACGGCTGACCGGCCAATAGCGCCAACACCGCCAGGCAGCGTAAGCTGCCTGACTTTTCCCCCTATCGTGGAGTCTTATCGTGGCCAAAGCAGCTGCTGTCATTGAAATCCCGGTCTCGGCCGATCAAGTCTGGCAACTGGTGGGCGGGTTCAACTCGTTGCCCGATTGGTTGCCGCTGATTGCCAAGAGCGAGCCGGGCGAAGGCGGGCGTGTGCGTCACTTGAAGACCGTGGATGGCGCTGTGGTGGTCGAGCATTTGCAGACCTTTGATAACGCGGCGCGCACCTATAGCTACACCATCAGTGAGTCGCCGTTCCCGGTCAGTGCGTATCTGGCGACATTGCAGGTTCAAGCGCTGGGCGAGCACTCGGCCAAAGTCACCTGGTCGGGTGTGTTCACCCCGATTGCCGGTGTGACCGATGCAGAGGTTGAAGAGCTGTTCAGCGGCGTTTACACCGGCGGCGTTGAGGCGCTGCGCAAAAACTTCCCGGCCTGATTGCCGTGGCGAGGGGGCTCGTCCCCCGTTGGGCTGCGCAGCAGCCCCAAAACCGGCGCCCTCGAATGAACAGACACACCTCGGCGGTCTTATTGGGGCTGCTGCGCAGCCCAACGGGGGACTAGCCCCCTCACCACAGGGGGGGCTCTAGGGCTTCTACAGAGGGGTTTGTGCGCGGCAGTGCAGGGTCAATCGCGCGCCGCCGCGCTCGCTGCTGCCGACTTCCAGCCCAAAGTCATGCAGGTTGACGATCGCCGCCACAATCGACAGGCCCAGGCCAAAGCTGCCCTGTTGCTGACCGTCACCAACCCGGTAGAAACGCTGGAACACGGCCACCCGTTCCGCTTCGGGAATCCCTGGGCCGGTGTCCATTACCTCGATGCATGTGCTGCCGGCATCATTGATGCCGCGCAGCAGCACCTCGCCGCCCGGCGGGGTGAACTTGATTGAATTGCTCAGCAGGTTGGCCAGGGCCTCGAACAGCAGCGCCCGGTCGCCGGTAACCGAGGGCAATGCTTCGGGGGCTTGCAACAGCAGTTCCAGCTGACCTTCTTCCGCCAACGGCAGGTAGAAGTCATGGAGTTCCTGGAGCAAGGGCAAAGGATCGAACACCTGGAAGCCGGAGCGGCGTTGACGGTCTTCCAATTCGGAGATGCGCAGCAAACCGCGAAAGCGCGCCATCAACGTGTCGGTCTCGCTGATCACCTCATCGAGCTGCAAAGCCTGGGGCGAGCCGTCGGCGGTCTGCTGCTTGATCCGATACAACTGCGCACGCAAGCGGGTCAGTGGGGTGCGCAGGTCGTGGGCAATGTTGTCGCATACGCCCTTGACCTCGTTCATCAGCTTTTCGATGCGCTCAAGCATGGCGTTGACGATGGCCGCCAGCATGTCCAGTTCGTCGCGGCGGTTGGACAGCGGCAGGCGATGGGTCAGGTCGCCGGCGACGATGGCTTCGGCGCTGGCCTGGATCCCGCGAATCCGCCGCAAGGGGCGCCGGCGTAGCAGGTGCCAGCCGGCGACGCCGGGGATGATGGTCAGCGAGATTGCCCAGAGCAGAGCCTGCAGAATGATCCGGGTCACGCCCAGCAACGAGCCGTTATCGCGCACCAGCACCAGCCAGCGGCCATCCTGGGTGTGGGTCGCCACCGCATCGCAACTGCCCCGGGGCAGTTTCGGGTCGTCCGATTCGGTGCAGTTGGCCAGGGCATGGATGTGCCCGTCGAGGGGCAAGTCTGCCGGGATCTGCTGGATCGGGCCGCTAAGGGGCCGTTGTTGCCCATCGAACAGGCCATAGGCGTCAATGCCCTTCATATCGAAGGTCATGCTGGTGGCCAGGGCTTCATCCAGTTGCGCGCCCTCGAAGCGCTGGAACAGGTGTTGGCGTTGCATCAGCGAATGGCGCGAGAGGTCGCCCAGGTAACCCGAGACTTCGTAATAGAGCACCCCCATGAGGATGCAACTCCAGGCCACGAACAGCGAGCTGTACAGGGCCAGCAAGCGGCTGCTGGAGGAGCGCCAGCCGTTAGACGGGTTCAGCAATGACATAGCCCGAACCTCGTACCGTGCGGATCAGCGGCGTCAGGCCCGGCGGGTCGATTTTCTTGCGCAGGCGGCCAATGTGCACGTCGATCAGGTTGGTGCCCGGGTCGAAGTGATAGCCCCAGACTTCCTCGAAGATCATCATCCGCGAGAGGATCTGCCCGGTGTTGCGCATCAGGAATTCCAGCAATTTGTACTCGGTGGGCAGCAGGCTCAGTGGCTGGTCGGCGCGACTGGCTTCGCGGCTGATCAGGTTCAGTTCCAGGTCGGCCACGCGCAATGCGGTTTGCGCGGTCTTGAGCGCATTGTTGCGCCGCAGCAGCACCTCGACCCGGGCCGCCATCTCGTCGGAGGCAAAGGGTTTGGTCAGGTAGTCATCGCCCCCGGCGCGCAGCCCGCGCACCCGCTCATCCACGTCGGAGAGGGCGCTGATCATCAGGATCGGCGTCGCCACCCCGAGGGTGCGCAAGGTGGTGACGATGGCCAGGCCATCGAGCTCCGGGAGCATGCGGTCGAGGGTGATCAGGTCGTAATCGCCACTCACCGCCCGCGACAGGCCCTCGCGGCCGTTGTCGACCCAATCCACGTCCAGTCCATGACTGCTCAACTCGGCGACGATCTCGCGGGCCGTCACGGCGTCGTCTTCGATGGTCAAAATGCGCGTCATAAGGGTTACCTGGTCACACGGGAATGGGGGGCATTTTGCCAAGAAATGATCGCGAGGTTTCTAAAAGAAAATTCATGTAGGCAGTTCTTAAGGCTACCTCGGTCAACAGGTGGGAGCGGGCTTGCTCGCGAAAGCGGTGTATCAGTACATGCACCCGGTGCTGATACACCGCTTTCGCGAGCAAGCCCGCTCCCACAGGGGTTGGCGGATGGCTTGGGAATGCATAACGCCCGCCACTTACGCGGCGTTCTTGCAAGTTGCATGATCCTAGGAAGTTCAACTTACTTATCTCATTGAAATTAAAAGGTTTTTATTTTTGTGGCTACTGGCACGGCGCCTGCACTGTCCCTTTTGACAGATGTAACACCATTTTTCATGCCTGGAGCACAACAACAATGATGACATCCTCATCCACTTTGCAAGAGTCGAGCACGCTCTCCGGGGTCTCCTGGGGGGCGATCTTTGCCGGGGCCGCAGCTGCCGCTGCATTGTCCCTGGTCCTGGTGTTGCTGGGCTTCGGCCTGGGCTTTTCGGCGGTGTCGCCGTGGGCCGACAGCGGCATCAGCGCCAAGGGCCTGGGCATTTCCACGATTGTCTGGCTGGCCTTCACCCAGATTGTCGCGGCGGGGCTGGGCGGTTATATCGCCGGCCGGCTGCGGGTCAAGTGGGCCAATATGCATGGCGATGAGGTGTACTTTCGCGACACCGCCCACGGCTTTCTCGCCTGGGCCGTGGCCACGCTGGTGACCGCAACCCTGGTGGTCGGCTCGGTCAGCAGTATTGTCGGTGGTGGTGTACAGGCAGGTGCCAGCGTGGCCTCGGGCGCCGCCAGCGGCTTGACCCAGGCGGCCGGCAACGCGGCCAATGGCGATGACTTCGGCTATTACGTCGACAGCCTGTTCCGCGATGATCGCCCGGCAGCGGCCAGCGATGACGCAGTGCATGGCGTGGTGGCGCGGATCTTCGCCCGCACCCTGGGCAACGATGGCCAACTGGCCCCGCAAGACCGCGCCTACCTGGCGCAGTTGATCAGCCAGCGCACCAACCTCAGCCAGGCCGATGCCGAACGGCGTGTCGACCAGGTCTACGGTGATGCCCGCAAAGCCCTGGAAGATGCCAAGTTGAAGGCCAAGCAGGCCGCCGATACCGCCAGCAAGATCGCCGCCGTGACCTCGCTGTGGACCTTCGTCGCGCTGTTGCTCGGTGCCTTCTTTGCCAGCTTCGCCGCAACCTTCGGCGGTCGCCGCCGGGATGCCGTGGTGTACCTGGAAACCATTCGTTAATTAAAGGAGAACGTCATGCGCTCATTACTGCTGTGGTTCCTCGGTGTGCCTATCCCGGTCATTATCCTGATCGCGATCTTTATGCACTGATCCACTGAGGTGCTTGATCAAGGCCGCTCCTGTATCGCAGGGGCGGCCTTTTTTTTAATCGTCAAACCCCACCTGCTCGTGAATCTCATCGACCTTCAGCTCCAGCCGGTACGCCACGGCAATAAACAGCGCCTGGCACAGGCACAGCGTGGCACTCAGCGAGCGGAACGCAAACGACGACCCTTCATTGACCAGCAACACCGTGTTGGCACGCTTGGCCAACGGTGACAGGTTGCTGTCGGTGATGATCAGCGTCTTGGCCTGGTGATGCTGGGCGATGCGCAGGCAGTGCTGGGTTTCCTTGCCGTAGGGGGTAAAGCTGATGGCGATCACCAGGTCATTGGCACGCACGCTGCGCATCTGTTCGCGGTAGCTGCCGCCCAGCCCCGAGACCAGGTGGATGCGCTTGTTGGTGTGTTGCAGGTTGTAGACCAGGTAGTCGGCCACTGCAAAAGACCGGCGCACCCCGACCACGTAGATATTGTCGGCGTTGACCACCAGGTCCACGGCTTTCTCGAAGGCGGCGTCGTCCAACTCCAGGCCCAGGCGCTCGATACCAGACAGCGTGGCATTCACGCATTCACGGGCCAGATCGCCGCCGCTGGCTTTCTGCGACTTGTTGGCGATCATGCTGCGAATGCGCTGCTGGTAGTTCTGCACCGGCGTGGTCTTGTGGGTATACGCCTCGCGAAACAGCGCCTGCATTTCACTGAAACCGCTGAAACCAAAGCGCTGGGAAAAGCGCACGATGGCCGATGGGTGGACTTCGCACTCCCGGGCGATATCGCTGATGCGATCGACCATGATCCGATCGCTCTGCTGGCTCATGTAGCTGGCGATGCGCTTGAGCTGGCGGGGCAGGCTTTCGTATTCATCGGTGATCAGCTGCAACAGACGCTCGGCATTGATCGGAGGGCTGGCGAGCGTCTCGGTGGGAGCCTGCTGATCGGTGCGGGACATGGGCAATCCTTTTGGCTTGTTCTTACAGGGCAGGTGAGCGGCACCTTGCCCCTGACAATAGGTCGATGGGCGCAAGTCTACAGGGAAGGCGGCAAAAAATATCTTAATGGAATATATATTCCACATAAAATATTTATGGAATAAATATTGATTGATGGCGTGGGACGTCCTAGTCTGCATCCACCAAGAGCGTCGCCATCACGATGGCCGGCGCGGGCTGATAAAAATAACAGGAGCCAGCATGGGCCAGACTCGTTTTGCCAGTGGGCGTCAATTGGATCTGATTTGTCTTGGGCGCCTGGGCGTCGATCTGTATGCGCAGCAAGTCGGAGCGCGGCTGGAAGATGTCACCAGTTTCGCCAAATACCTGGGCGGTTCCTCCGCCAACATCGCTTTTGGCACCGCGCGGTTGGGGCTCAAGTCGGCGATGTTGAGCCGGGTCGGCGACGATCATATGGGGCGCTTCCTGGTGGAGTCGTTGGTGCGTGAGGGCTGCGATGTCAGCGGTATCACCGTCGACCCGCAGCGCCTGACGGCCATGGTCCTGCTGGGCCTCAAGGACCGCGAAACCTTCCCCCTGGTGTTCTACCGCGAAAACTGCGCCGACATGGCCCTGTGCGCCGCGGATATCCGCGAACCCTTGATTGCCAGCAGCAAGGCGCTGTTGATCACCGGCACCCATTTTTCTACCGATGGCGTGTACCAGGCCAGCCTCCAGGCCCTGGACTACGCCGAGCGGCACGGCGTCAAGCGCGTGCTGGATATCGACTACCGCCCGGTGCTCTGGGGCCTGGCGGGCAAGGCTGACGGCGAGACGCGTTTTGTTGCCGACCAGAACGTCAGCCAGCACCTGCAAGGCATCCTGCCGCGCTTTGACCTGATTGTCGGCACCGAGGAAGAGTTCCTGATTGCCGGCGCCAGCCAAGACCTGCTCAGCGCCTTGCGCACGGTGCGTCAACTGACGACCGCCACGCTGGTGGTCAAGCTCGGCCCGCAAGGCTGCACGGTGATCCATGGGCCCATCCCGGCGCGCCTGGAAGACGGCGCGATCTACCCCGGTGTGCGGGTCGAAGTGCTTAACGTGCTGGGTGCCGGCGATGCGTTTATGGCGGGCTTTCTCAGCGGCTGGTTGAACGACGCCGATGACGCGCGCTGCTGCCAACTGGCCAATGCCTGCGGTGGGTTGGTGGTGTCACGCCATGCCTGCGCGCCGGCGATGCCGACCCCGGCCGAGCTTGAGTACCTGTTCAGCAGCCCGGTGCCGATCACCCGGCCGGACCAGGACCCGGTGTTGCAGCGCCTGCATCAGGTCAGTGTGCCGCGCAAGGCCTGGAAGCAGCTGTTTGTGTTCGCTTTCGATCATCGCTGGCAACTGCTGGAGCTGGCGCAAAAAGGCGGCCAGGACCCGGCGCGGATCACTGCGATCAAGCAGCTGTTTATCCAGGCGGTCGAACGCGTGGAGGGCAAGCTGCGTGAGCAGGGCGTCGAGGCCGATGTGGGCATTTTGGCCGACCAGCGTTTTGGCCAGGATGCGCTGAACGCCGCCAGTGGCCGTGGCTGGTGGGTCGCGCGCCCGGTGGAGGTCCAGGGCTCGCGGCCGCTGGCGTTCGAACACGGCCGCTCGATCGGCAGCAACCTGATCGCCTGGCCCCAGGAGCAAATCATCAAGTGCCTGGTGCAGTTTCACCCCGACGACGAGCCGCTGCTGCGCCTGGAGCAGGAAGCGCAGCTCAAGGCCCTGTATCAAGCGGCGCAAACCAGTGGCCATGAACTGCTGTTGGAAGTAGTGCCACCCAAGGATCATCCCTCGACCTACCCGGATGTGCTCTATCGCAGCCTCAAGCGTTTGTACAACCTGGGCATCTACCCGGCGTGGTGGAAGATCGAGGCGCAGACGGCCGAGCAGTGGCGCAAGCTCGATGAGCTGATCGAAGAGCGCGATCCCTATTGCCGGGGCGTGGTATTGCTGGGCCTCAATGCCCCGGCAGATTCTTTGGCCGAGGGCTTCCAGCAGGCCAGCCAGAGCCGGACCTGCCGTGGGTTTGCCGTGGGCCGGACGATCTTCCAGGAGCCGAGCAGGGCATGGATGGCGGGTGAAATTGACGACGAAACGCTGATCCAGCAGGTGCAGCAGACCTTCGAACAACTGATCCAGGCCTGGCGCAGCGCGAGAACTTAAACACGCTCAACTGTAGGCGCTGGCAAGCCAGTTCCCACAGAAGCAGATTTCAGCAGCCTCAAGGTTAAAACAATAAAAGGTGCAGCCATGCCCGCAATCCGTATTGGCATCAACCCCATCTCGTGGAGCAACGACGACCTGCCGGCCCTGGGCGGCGAGACGCCCTTGAGCACCGCGCTCAGCGAAGGCAAGGCCATTGGCTACGCAGGTTTCGAGCTCAACGGCAAATTCCCCAAGGACGCCAAGGGCGTGGGTGATGTGTTGCGTCCCTACGACCTGGCGCTGGTCTCCGGCTGGTACTCCAGCCGCCTGGCCCGGCGCTCGGTGGCTGAAGAAATCGACGCTATCGCCAGCCATGTGCAACTGCTGCGCGACAATGGCGCCACGGTGCTGGTCTACGGCGAGGTGGCCGACTCGATCCAGGGCGCGCCGATCCGCCTGCTCGAACGCCCGCGCTTTCACAGCGAACAGGCATGGCAGAGCTATGCCGACAAGCTCACCGAACTGGCGCGCTTTACCCTGTCCCAGGGCGTGCGCCTGGCCTATCACCACCACATGGGCGCCTATGTCGAATCCCCGGAAGACATCGACACCCTGATGCGCCTCACTGGCCCCGAGGTTGGCCTGCTGTTCGATTCGGGGCACTGCTATATGGGGGGCGGCGAACCGGTGGAGGTGCTGCGCAAGCACCTGGACCGTATCTGCCATGTGCATTTCAAGGACGTGCGCAAACCGGTGGTGCAACTGGCGCGCAACCAGATGTGGAGCTTCCCCGACTGCATCGTCAACGGCACCTTCACCGTGCCCGGCGATGGCGATATCGACTTTGCCGAGTTGCTGGACGTGCTGCTGGGCGTCGGCTACAGCGGCTGGTTGGTGGTGGAGGCCGAGCAGGATCCGGCTGTGGCGCCCAGCTATATCTATGCGAAAAAAGGCTTCGATACCTTGCGCGCGCTGTTGGATGCGAGGGCCGGACAATGAGCCTGTTGGTCAAAAGCACGCCCCGTGGGCAAACCCTGGTCGCGCTGCCGGCCGGCGGCCTGGAGTATGTGGGGTTTAGCGCTTACCGCCTGGGCCTGGGGCAAACGCTGGCGGTCAGTGCCGACGACAAAGAGCTGTGCCTGGTGCTGCTCAGTGGCCGGGTGACGATCGACGGCGAAGGTTTCAGTTGGCAGAACCTCGGGGATCGCCGGTCGGTGTTCGAGGATAAATCGCCGTTCGCAGCCTACCTGCCGCCAAACACGGTTGCCCAGGTGACGGCCCTGAGCGATGTGCAGATCGCCGTGTGCGCTGCGCCGGGCTCTGCTGCCGCCGGTCTTGCGCCCCGGCTGATCCGCCCCGAGCACTGCAAGCGCAGCGTGCGCGGCAAGGGCGCCAACACCCGCTATGTCTGCGACATCCTGCCCGATAGCGAACCGGCTCACTCGCTGCTGGTGGTGGAGGTGCGCACGCCGTCCGGGCATTCCTCCAGCTACCCGCCACACAAGCACGATACCGATGACCTGCCGCACCAGAGCTTTCTGGAAGAGACCTACTACCACCAGGTCAACCCGCCCCAGGGCTTTGTGTTCCAGCGGGTGTACACCGACGACCGCAGCATCGACCAGGCCATGGCCGTGGAAAACCACGACCTGGTGGTGGTGCCCAAGGGCTATCACCCGGTCAGCGTGCCGTATGGCTACGAATCGTATTACTTGAACGTGATGGCCGGGCCCAAGCGCGCCTGGCACTTTCACAACGACCCGCAGCACAGTTGGTTGCTGGATCTCTAACGACGCCAAATCCAAAAGACACGGGTGCTAAACATGACCACAACCCGATTGACCATGGCCCAGGCCCTGGTGAAGTTCCTCGATAACCAGTACATCGAAGTCGATGGCGTGCAGAGCAAGTTCGTCGCCGGGGTGTTCACCATTTTTGGCCACGGCAATGTATTGGGCCTGGGCCAGGCCCTGGAGCAGGACAGTGGCGACCTGGTGGTGCATCAGGGCCGCAACGAGCAGGGCATGGCCCATGCCGCGATTGGTTTTGCCAAGCAGCACCTGCGGCGCAAGATCTACGCCTGTACGGCGTCGGTCGGCCCCGGCGCGGCGAATATGCTCACCGCTGCCGCGACCGCCACGGCCAATCGCATCCCGCTGTTGCTGCTGCCGGGCGATGTGTATGCCTGTCGCCAGCCGGACCCGGTGTTGCAGCAGATCGAACAATTCCATGACCTGAGTATCAGCACCAACGACGCGTTTCGCGCCGTGAGCAAATACTGGGACCGCATCAACCGCCCCGAGCAGTTGATGAGTGCGGCGATCCACGCCATGCGCGTGTTGACCGACCCGGCCGAAACCGGCGCCGTGACCCTGGCCTTGCCCCAGGACGTGCAGGCCGAGGCGTGGGATTACCCCGATTACTTCCTGCAAAAACGTGTGCACCGCCTGGACCGCCGCCCGGCCACCGACGCGATGCTGCAAGATGCCGCCGCGCTGCTCAAGTCCAAGCGCAAGCCGCTGATTATCTGCGGTGGCGGGGTCAAGTACTCCGGCGCGAATGCCGCGCTGCAAGCGTTTGCCGAGCGCTTTCAGATCCCCTTTGCCGAGACCCAGGCCGGCAAGAGCGCCATCGTCTCCAGCCACCCCTTGAATGTCGGCGGCATCGGTGAAACCGGGTGTTTGGCCGCCAACCTGCTGGCCCGGGACGCCGACCTGATCATCGGCATTGGCACGCGCTACAGCGATTTCACCACCTCCTCAAAATCGCTGTTCCAACACCCCGAGGTGCAGTTTCTCAACCTCAATATCAGCCCCGGCGATGTGCTGAAACTCGACGGGGTCCAGGTGTTGGCCGATGCCAGGGTCGGGCTGCTGGCACTGGCCGACGCGCTGGGCGATTACACCGCGCAATGGGGCGAGCAGCCACGCCTGGCCCGTGCGCAAGGGGATGCCGAGGTCGACCGGGTCTATCAGGCGCGCTACACCGACGCCGACTTCACCCCCGAGATCAATGACCACATGGACCCGGCGGTGCTGCGCGAATTTATCGAGCTGACCGGCTCCTGCCTGACCCAGAGCCAGGTACTGGGTGTGCTCAACCAGACCCTGGCCGACGACGCGGTGATTGTCGCCGCCGCCGGCAGCCTGCCGGGGGATTTGCAGCGCAGTTGGCGCAGCAAGGGGGTTAACACCTATCACGTGGAGTACGGCTATTCGTGCATGGGCTACGAGATTAATGCGGCCCTGGGCGTGAAGCTGGCGGAGCCTGCGCGCGAGGTCTACGCCCTGGTCGGCGATGGCTCCTACATGATGCTGCATTCGGAGCTGGCGACCTCGATCCAGGAGCGGCGCAAGATCAACGTGGTGCTGCTGGACAACATGGCCTTCGGGTGCATCAACAACCTGCAGATGGGCAACGGCATGGACAGCTTCGGCACCGAGTTCCGCTTCCGCAACCCTGACAGCGGCAAGCTCGATGGCGGCCTGGTGCCGGTGGATTTCGCCATGAGCGCAGCGGCCTATGGCTGCAAGACCTACAAGGTCACAACCCTTGCGCAACTGCACGCCGCGTTGGCCGATGCGCGCGGGCAAAGCGTGTCGACGCTGATCGACATCAAGGTTTTGCCCAAGACCATGATCCACGGCTACCTGTCGTGGTGGCGGGTCGGTGTGGCCCAGGTGTCCACCAGCGAGCGCACCAACGCCTGCGCCAAACAACTCAATGAACGCCTGGCCAAGGCCCGGCAGTACTGACAATAAGAGGAGTGTTGCCATGTCTTTGAAGCTGGGTGTGATCGGTACGGGCGCGATCGGCCGGGACCATATCCGCCGTTGCAGCCAGACCTTGCTCAACAGCCAGGTGGTGGCGGTCACCGATATCAACCTTGAACAGGCGGCCCAGGTGGTGGCGGACCTGCAACTTAGTGCCGAGGTGTACGCCGATGGTCATGCGCTGATCCAGTCGGCGCAGGTCGAGGCGGTGCTGGTCACGTCCTGGGGGCCGAGCCACGAGGAGTTTGTACTGGCGGCGATTGCTGCGGGCAAACCGGTGTTCTGCGAAAAGCCCCTGGCGGTCACGGCTCGGGGCTGTCGCAACATCGTCGAGGCCGAGGTAGCCCACGGCAAGCGCCTGGTCCAGGTCGGTTTCATGCGCCCGTACGATCAGGGTTATCAGGCCCTCAAGGCGGTCATCGACAGCGGCCAGATCGGTGAGCCGCTGATGCTGCACTGCGCCCACCGCAACCCGACGGTGGGCGAGAACTACAACACCGGCATGGCTATTACCGACACCTTGATCCACGAACTGGACGTGCTGCGCTGGTTGCTGGCCGATGACTATGTGTCGGTGCAGGTGGTGTTCCCGCGTAAAACCAGCAAGGCCCTGAGCCATTTGCGCGACCCGCAGATCGTGCTACTGGAAACCGCCAGGGGCACGCGGATCGATGTGGAAGTGTTTGTGAACTGCCAGTACGGCTACGACATCCAGTGTGAAGTGGTGGGGGAGACCGGGATTGCCAAATTGCCGGAGCCGTCCCAGGTGCAATTGCGCAGCGGCGCCAAGCTGTCGAATGCGATTTTGATGGATTGGAAAGACCGCTTTATCGCAGCCTATGACGTCGAGCTGCAGGCCTTTATCGATGGCGTGCGTGCCGGCCAGGTGGGTGGGCCATCGGCCTGGGATGGGTTTGCCGCGGCGGTGGCGGCGGATGCGTGTATCGAGGCCCAGGGCAGTGGGCAGATCGTCAAGGTCAGCTTGCCGGATCGCCCGGCGTTCTACGGCTAGCGCGGTCAATGTAGGAGCTGGCTTGCCTGCGATGACCGTGGATCAGTCAAGTATTTCTAACCTGATCCACCGCTATCGCAGGCAAGCCAGCTCCTACATTTTGATTGGGTTTGCAGATCACGAGAGGAGTTGAACCATGCGCATCGGACTGGTTGGGTACGGCCACGGTGGCCGTTTTTTTCATGCCCCGCTGATTGCCACATTGCCCGGGGCGACGTTTGTTGGCGTGGTGACACGCTCCCCCGAGCGGCGCCAGCAACTGGCGACGGAGCATCCCGGATTGCCCGCCTTCGACAGCATTGGGCAGATCGTCGAGGCCGGGGTGGATGTGCTGGTGATTTCCACCACCCTCAAGGGCCGCCCGGCGCTGGTGCTGGAGGCTATCGAATACGGTGTGGCGGTGGTCAGCGACAAACCTTTTGCCAGCAATGCCGAGCAGGCCCGCGCGCTGATTACCGCCGCCGAGCGCGAAGGGGTGAAGCTCAGCGTCTACCAGAACCGGCGTTGGGACTCCGATTACCTCACCTTGCGCAAGCTGATCGACGCTGGCGCCCTGGGCACCATCACCCGCTTTGAGTCCCGTGTGGAACGCTACACCCCACACGCGCTGGGCAATGCCAGTGGCGGCGGGTTCCTGCGGGACCTGGGCAGCCATCTGGTGGACCAGGCCTTGCAACTGTTCGGCCCGGTGGAGCGGGTGTTTGCGCAATTGCAGTACAGCGCCGAACACCCCACGCTCGATCATGGCTTCTTCGTCTGCCTGACCCACGTCAACGGGGTGATATCCCACCTGTGGGGCAGCGCCCTGCAAAACTGCCCGGCCCCGCGCTTGCGGGTCAATGGCACGGCGGGTTGCTATACCGTCGAAGGCCTGGACGGCCAGGAGGAGGCGCTGTTGGCCGGCAAGAATCCAAAGACCGAGGGCGAACACTGGGGCGCCGAAGAACACCGACGCTGGGGCTGGTTTGAACAGGGCGCGGAACGCGAGCGTATCCCCTCGGAAAAGGGCGCCTGGAACCAGTTCTATCGCCAGTTGCAAAGCGCCGTCCAAGGCCAGGGCGAGTTACCGGTGCAGGCCAGGGATGCCTGGGAAACCACCCATGTACTGGATGCCGCCAGGCTCAGCGCCGAGCGCCGGCAGGTGGTGGAGATGGCGACGCTGGAAGGCTGAGAGTGGAAATAGAATAAAATTCTAAAATCAGTTGATATGGAAATTATTTTCCAATAAAGTCATTTCCAGGTTGCCGAAAGTCCGTCTCGACCTTCCTTTATAAAGAAGGCGCGGGGACTCAACAAAAACAAGATCAAAACAACCAGGTACCGTCAGATGAAAATCTTCAACGCTGTACTGCGCGTGTTACGTACTGCCTTCCCGCCCCGCACACGACCCTTCTATTTTTCTTTTCTCAATGTCCTTTGCGTCGAAAGCAAGGGCGCCCTGGTGTGCTGCATTCCGGGCGCGCCGGTGGTACGGCTGCCTGCCGCAAACTCATCGCTCTGATAGACGCTACTTCCAGAAAACCAACAAGAAAGTGGAGACAGACCGTTCATGAAGACCCAGATCCGTTTCGCCTCGCTGGCCTTGTCGATGATGCTCGCCAGTGGCGTGGCCGCGGCCGCCGATATCAAGATTGGCGTCAGCATGTCGCAGTTCGACGACACCTTTCTCACTTACCTGCGTGAAGATATGGACAAGCAGGCCAAGTCCTACCCCAAGGGCGATGGTGTGCAATTGCAGTTCGAAGATGCCCGCGCCGACGTGGTCAAGCAACTGAGCCAGGTCGAGAACTTTATCAGCCAGAAAGTCGATGCCATGGTGGTCAACCCGGTGGACACGGCCTCTACCGCGCGCATCACCAAAGCCGCCGTGGCAGCCGGTATCCCGCTGGTGTACGTCAACCGCCGCCCGGACCAGACCGACCTGCCCAAAGGGGTGGTGACGGTGACGTCCAATGACGTCGAGGCCGGCAAGCTGCAAATGCAGTACCTGGCCGAGAAGATGGGCGGCAAAGGCAAAATCGTGATTCTGCTGGGCGACCTGGCCAACAACTCGACGACCAATCGCACCAAGGGCGTCAAGGAGATCCTGGGTAAGTATCCGGATATCAAGATTGAGCAGGAGCAGACCGGGATCTGGTTGCGGGACAAGGGCATGACCCTGGTGAACGATTGGCTGACCCAGGGCCGTGAGTTCAATGCGGTGGTCGCCAACAACGACGAAATGGCGATTGGCGCGGCCATGGCGTTGAAAACCGCCGGCGTCAAACCGGGCAGCGTATTGATTGGTGGGGTTGATGGCACGCCCGACGGGTTGAATGCGATTACCAAGGGTGAGATGGCGCTCTCGGTGTTCCAGGATGCCAAGGGGCAGGCGGTCGGTTCGGTGGAGGCGGCAGTGAAAATGGCCAGGGGCGAGGCGGTCGAGCCAAACGTCGTGGTGCCTTTCCAACTGATCACCCCGGACAATGTCGCGTCATTCAAATAGCGTTCAATCACAACAATAAGCCAGCAGGGTGGTCACGATCGCCCTGCCGATGGAGCCCCGATATGCTCGCTCAAGCGACTGCTTTGCAGCCCACAGGCCTGGAACAACCCTACCTGCTGGAAATCGCCCATATCAGCAAAGGCTTTCCCGGCGTCGTGGCCCTGGACGATGTGCAACTGCGGGTGCGCCCCGGCTCGGTCCTGGCGCTGATGGGGGAGAACGGCGCCGGCAAGTCGACGCTGATGAAAATCATCGCCGGCATTTACCAGCCAGACGCCGGCGAAATCCGCCTGCGGGGCAAGCCGGTGGTGTTTGAGACGCCCCTGGCCGCCTTGCAGTCGGGTATCGCGATGATCCACCAGGAACTCAACCTGATGCCCCATATGAGCATCGCCGAGAATATCTGGATCGGCCGCGAGCAGCTCAATGGCCTGCGCCTGGTCAACCACCGGGCCATGCACCGCTGCACGGCCGAGTTGCTGGCGCGGCTGCGGATCAACCTCGACCCCGAGGAGCTGGTCGGCAACCTGAGCATTGCCGAGCGGCAGATGGTGGAGATTGCCAAGGCGGTGTCCTACGACTCCGACATCCTGATCATGGATGAGCCGACGTCGGCGATTACCGACAAGGAAGTGGCCCATCTGTTTTCGATCATTGCCGACCTCAAGGCCCAGGGCAAAGGCATCATCTACATCACCCATAAAATGAATGAAGTGTTTGCGATCGCCGATGAAGTGGCGGTGTTTCGCGACGGCGCCTATATCGGCCTGCAACGGGCCGACAGCATGGACAGCGACAGCTTGATCTCGATGATGGTCGGGCGTGAATTGAGCCAGCTGTTCCCGGTGCGCGACACACCCATTGGCGAGTTGCTGCTGTCGGTGCGCGACCTGCGTCTGGATGGGGTGTTCCAGGGCGTGTCCTTCGACCTGCATGCCGGTGAAATCCTCGGCATTGCCGGGCTCATGGGGTCGGGCCGTACCAATGTGGCGGAAACGATCTTCGGCATTACCCCAAGCGACGGCGGCGAAATCCGCCTCGACGGCCAGGTGCTGCGCATCAGCGACCCGCACATGGCTATCAAGCAGGGCTTTGCGCTGTTGACCGAGGATCGCAAGCTCACCGGCCTGTTCCCGTGCCTGTCAGTCCTGGAAAACATGGAAATGGCGGTGCTGCCCCATTACTCGGGCAATGGCTTCCTCCAGCAAAAAGCCTTGCGGGCCTTGTGCGAAGAAATGTGCAAGAAGCTGCGGGTAAAAACCCCCTCCCTTGAGCAGTGCATCGACACCCTGTCTGGCGGCAATCAGCAAAAGGCCCTATTGGCCCGCTGGCTGATGACCAAGCCACGGCTGTTGATCCTCGATGAACCGACCCGTGGCATCGACGTCGGCGCCAAGGCGGAGATCTATCGCTTGATCGCCTTCCTGGCCAGCGAGGGCATGGCGGTGATCATGATTTCTTCGGAACTGTCGGAAGTGCTGGGCATGAGCGACCGGGTGATGGTGATGCACGAAGGCGATTTGATGGGCACCCTGGACCGGGCCGAGGCCACCCAGGAAAAAGTCATGCAGTTGGCTTCCGGTATGACGGCAGTCCACTAACCAATAAAAAGGTGACGGGTAATGAACGCAATACTGGAAAGCAAACCCGAGGAAAAGAAGCCCGCCACGGCACCGGTAAAGAGTCGGCGGCGGTTTCCGACCGAGTTGAGCATTTTCCTGGTGCTGATCGGTATCGGCCTGGTGTTTGAAGTGTTTGGCTGGATCGTGCGGGACCAGAGCTTTTTGATGAACTCCCAGCGCCTGGTGCTGATGATCCTGCAGGTGTCGATCATCGGCTTGCTGGCGATTGGCGTGACCCAGGTGATCATAACCACGGGGATCGACCTGTCCTCGGGCTCGGTGCTGGCGCTGTCGGCGATGATTGCCGCGAGCCTGGCGCAAACTTCGGATTTTTCCCGCGCGGTGTTTCCATCGCTGACGGACTTGCCGGTGTGGATCCCGGTGGTGGCCGGGCTGGGCGTGGGCCTGCTGGCGGGGGCGATCAACGGCAGCATCATCGCCATTACCGGGATCCCGCCGTTTATCGCGACCCTTGGCATGATGGTGTCGGCCCGCGGCCTGGCGCGCTATTACACCGAGGGCCAGCCGGTGAGCATGCTGTCGGATTCCTACACGGCCATCGGCCA
The DNA here is from genome assembly GCF_009873475.1 of Pseudomonas sp. DTU12.1. Lineage (NCBI taxonomy): Bacteria > Pseudomonadati > Pseudomonadota > Gammaproteobacteria > Pseudomonadales > Pseudomonadaceae > Pseudomonas > Pseudomonas sp. DTU12.1. The sequence goes on from NZ_CP045254.1 coordinate 2,477,407, forward strand.
TGGCGCGATGCCGGTGATCATTTTCCTGGTGGTGGCGGTGATCTTCCACATTGCCCTGCGCTACACCAAGTACGGCAAGTACACCTACGCCATCGGCGGCAATATGCAGGCGGCGCGTACCTCGGGAATCAACGTCAAGCGGCATTTGATCATCGTCTACAGCATCGCCGGGCTGCTGGCGGGGCTGGCCGGTGTGGTGGCCTCGGCCCGTGCGGCGACCGGGCAGGCCGGGATGGGCATGTCTTATGAGCTGGACGCGATTGCCGCTGCGGTGATCGGCGGTACCAGCCTGGCGGGCGGGGTAGGGCGCATCACCGGCACGGTGATTGGCGCGCTGATCCTCGGGGTGATGGCCAGCGGGTTTACCTTCGTGGGGGTGGATGCCTACATCCAGGACATCATCAAGGGCCTGATCATCGTGGTGGCAGTGGTGATCGACCAGTACCGCAACAAGCGCAAGCTCAAGCGCTAACCAATCCAGACAGATAGCGCAGTAGTGGCGAGCGGGCTTGCCCCGCGCTGGGCTGCGAAGCAGCCCCAATAAGCCCGCCGCGTTTCTTCAGATAAACCACGATGGCCGGGTTTAGGGCTGCTTCGCCGCCCAGCGCGGGCGATGCGGCGTTCCGACAAGCCCGCTCGCCACGGGAGAGGTTGCGTAGGTACCTCGGCCGCTCCTACATTTGTCCACCGGTAGCCGTTCGCTAACCGTTTGTCTTCTATATAGCTCCACAACACTGAATTTCTTGCTATAAACGCACTCCGATAACCGCCTGCCGAGCCCGTCCTGGTGCCTTTTGGGGGAATGTCGGACAAATTGCCTGTCATTTCAGTTGCTGCGCCCTCAAGTCAGCCGTAGACTGCCGCCCCTCGTAAATTGAGTGCCGGGTGGCGCTTGGAATGGACGGCGTCTTTCCCCGATCTGCAGAGGTTGGCCGGAACGCTCCCTTATTCGCCTTAATGCACGTATTTTTTATAGAGAAATCAATGACAAAGGAAAAGTTGCTGGCCATGCCGGCGGATGACTACATGAATGCCGAGCAGCACGCTTTTTTCGAGCAGTTGTTGCAAGACATGAAAGTCGAGCACCACGAGCGCATTGAGCAGAACCGCATCGCCATTGAAAGCCTGGATACCCCGGCTGACCCGGCTGATGCAGCTTCGGTAGAAGAAGAGCGCACCTGGTTGGTCAATGCCATCGACCGTGACCAGCGCATGCTGCCGCAACTTGAGCAGGCCCTGGGCCGGATCAAGGAAGATTCCTTTGGCTGGTGTGACGACAGCGGCGAGCCTATCGGCCTCAAGCGCCTGCTGATCAGCCCGACCACCAAATACTGCATCGAAGCGCAAGAGCGCCACGAGCAAATCGACAAGCATCAGCGCCAAGCCTGATCTGTCCGCCCCTGTAGGAGCGAGCTTGCTCGCGAAAGTCGTCAACGATTACACGTGTATTCTGGATAAACGTGTTGTCCCTGAGTTCTTCGCGAGCAAGTTCGCTCCTACATCAGGTGAGCGTCAGCAACCTCATCCCCCAGTCTATTGATCTGCTGCAAGCCCTAACACCAAAGGCCCATAGATAATGGCTAATTAGTGGCGTTTAATGCAGAGACAATAATGACAAGCAGTGGGGTGACAAGCATGGCCGGGGATGGATCTCTGATGGGCGCCGCCGTGGCGCCGCACGCGGTGAGCCGCCAACTGCCTGGCTGGGTAACACCGCTCCTGCAAAGCATCGCCCTGGTGCTGGTCCTGTTGGGCCTGGCGTTTGTCGACCTGTCGCTCTACCTCTGCGTACCCGTCGCCCTGCTGCTGGTCTGGCTGCCGCGCCTGAAAAAACCGCCGCGCAGCCTCGCGCCTGATGTGGCCGAGGATGCCATGGGCGCGTTGACTCGCGATTTGTCCTACACCACCAGCCATAATGCGTTGTCAGCCGCTGGCGTGGCCTATTCGGTCAAGCAACTGGCGGCCCGGGTGCAATCGCAATTGGGCGCCGCCCAGCAAATTGTCAGCAGTGCCGAAGTGATGATTGGCACTGAGCAGCTGACATCCCAACTCAGTCGTGAAGCCCTCGGCGCGGCGGGCCAGGCCCATCAGCGCAGCACCGAGGGGCGCGCGGTGCTGGGGGAGTCCATCAGCCGCATGCATCAACTCAGCCAGCGCGCCAGTGATAGCCGGCAATTGATCGAGGCCCTGAGTCAGCGCAGCGAAGAGATCCAGCGCGTGACCCTGGTGATTCAGTCCATCGCCAGCCAGACCAACCTGTTGGCCTTGAATGCCGCCATTGAAGCCGCCCGTGCCGGCGAGCATGGGCGCGGGTTCGCCGTGGTGGCCGATGAAGTGCGTGGGCTGGCGGGTCGTACGGCGACCGCCACCGATGAAGTGGGGGTGATGGTGGCTGATATCCAGCAGCGTACCGCGCAGGTGGTAGAGCAAATCCGCCAACTGTCCGTGGATCTGCAGGCTGGTGTCGAGCAGGTGGAGCACGCCGGCGAGCAACTGGAGAGCATTGCCACCTTGGCGGCGGGCGTGGAAGGCCAGGTCAACGCCATTGCCCAGGGCACGGAGACCAATCGGGTGCAACTCGACAGCCTGTTCCACGCGGTGGAGCAGATGCGTAGCGACTTGACCGTCAGCGACCAGCAGACCCAGCAGTTGGCCGAGGCCGCGGTGCAAATGGAAGGGCAGGCCGAAACGATCAGCGAGCGTCTGGCCGAAGTCGGGCTGGACGACTATCACCAACGAATCTACGACCTGGCCCGCGAAGGCGCGAGCCGCATCGGCGCGCAGTTCGAGGCGGATGTCCAACAGAACCGCATCAGCCTCGATGACTTGTTCAATCGCAGCTACACCCCGATTGCCAACAGCCACCCAACCAAATACCACAGCCGTTTCGACGGCTACACCGACCAGGTGTTGCCGGCTATCCAGGAAGCCTTGCTGCCCCGTCACGAAGGTTTGGTGTTCGCCATTGCCTGCACGCCACAGGGCTATGTGCCGACGCACAACAAGGCGTTTTCCCAGGCGCTGACCGGCGATGCTGCGGTGGACGCCGTGAACAATCGCACCAAGCGCAAATTTGAAGACCGCACCGGGATTCGCTGCGGCAGTCACCAGCAGGCGGTGCTGTTGCAAACCTATACCCGCGATACCGGGGAGCTGATGCACGATCTGTCGGTGCCGATCATGGTCAATGGCCGACATTGGGGTGGCTTGCGCCTGGGCTACAAACCCGAAGGGCGCTAGGCCCAGGCACCGATTGTTGCGCGTTATGCAAGGAAGCTTTTACGCCGATAGCTTTTTCCAGCGAAAGGAACCGCTTAAGATGCTGCACATTGTTAGCTAGCTAACTAATCCTGCGGAGAACTTCCATGCAAAGCAAAGTCGATGTGGCGGTGATGATTGGCAGTGGTGTGCCACAGACCCTGCGTGCGCTGGGCCTGAAGGCCTGTTGGGTGGTGTTGCTCAATGGTGAACAGCGCGGCACGGCCTTCGCCAGCCGTGACGAAGCCCAGGAATGCCGTGCCGCCTGGCAGGCACTGCTGGACCTGGAGCAATCCGACCGCCTGCATTGAGTGGCGGTTAAACGTTTTGGTGCAGGCGCTGGTTGAGTTCATCCACGGCAATCGCCCAGTCCGCATCTTCGCGTAGTTCTTCCTTGAGGAACTGCGCCTGTTGCGGGCTCCAGAAGGGGGCGTCGATCAGCTTCACATCTTCTGCCAGGGGATGTTGATCGATAAAACCATCGATTGCCGCCGGCGAGGCTTCCAGCCCCAATTGTTCGAACAGGTCGTGCAGGGTATGGGTGGGCGCGTCCATTTCATTCTCCAAAAGAGTGAGTCTCTACGGGTATGGGAGGCGCACCAGCGCGCATAGTTCGATTTGTTCAAGCCGCGCCTTGACGGGACGTCTTGCCCAGAAGCGCTTCCAACTCCTTGGCCAAGGCACAGGCCTTGTTGTGATCGCTGCGAAAGCCTTTGATCCTGCCGCTGGGCACTTCCAGGATATGGAAAAAATTCCTCCCGGCCGGGACGACCCGGTACAGTGCAAAACCTGCGCACACGCCATGGGCGTACACGCTGTAGAATAGCGCGCTATCCTTGCAGGGCAGGGTGCCGGAAGTCTGTGTCGGTTGGCGTTGAACTCGTTGCATGGCCAGCTCCTGTCGATCTGTTGACCTGCTTGCAGCATTTCGGGTGGTTTTAAGCCGTGTTGCTGTTCTAATATTGTTGTTGGCAGCCCACGTTCGGTTCCATCCAACGTTTTTCCGTTGTTTTTGGCTGTCGGAAACCACTCTTTCAAATGGGGTATTCTCTGAAGTGGGGCGTCCAGTGTTCTCTGGCCGATAAACCTGTGATTTCCTGCACTGCCTGACGACTTGTACAAGGCCTGTCAGGCCAGGCTGTACGAGTCTGGCGGGAATCAACTTCAGTATGTTTTTTCAATGTGTCGTGCCGTATCGGCCTTTTTTGTGCTGTCTGCCTGGCGGGCAGCGCTTTTTTTGATGTGGGGGCGTTTCCTTGGCAGTCAGTAATCTGGATATGCACGCATTGTTCGTGCTGGGTGATTTGCGCGCGAAGTTGGTTAAACAGTTTCAGTCGCGGTTTGTTTACATCACTGAACAAACCCCTGAAGGCATTTACATTGCCGAAATCGATACCGAAACAGCGCTAGTGGTAGATGACAAACCCCGTTTGGAACTCAAGGTCGGCGATCATTTTCGCGCGGCGGTACTGCCCAGTCGTGAAGGTGGCAAGTTCGAACTGAAGTTTCGCGACATCAAGTTGACGGTCTATGGCCTGGGGGACTACGCGTTTGTTTCCACGGCGCAGGGCGAAGGCATTGTGTTCAAGGAAGGCCACAGCGTGATGCTGGTGTTCGCGGCCAATGAACAATTGCAGGAAGGCCTGAGCAAAACCCTCAAGGCCGTGACCGGCAAGGCCGCCAAGTGGCGCAAGGGTGAGCTGGTGAGCTTCAAGGCCAGCGAATAATGAGTGAAGGCCGGGCCCTGTTTCACCAGCAACACCAAGCGCAGGCCCAAGCCAAGGCCGCCGAACTGCTTGCCCGCAAAGATGATCTGCAGGGCGCCTGGTTGAACTGGGTCGCCAGTCAACTCTATGCACTGCGGCCCGCCGAGTACGCCAGCATGGTGCGCCGGGAGCTGCAGCGTTTGCACCAACAGCCCTGAATACCTGCAACCCTTTGAACCTCTACTACAGTTCTGTGGACTTAATTGTTCAGGGCTTTGGCGGTGTGAAAGCAAAGCCATCCGCCATGGCTGTGTAAACGCGAGGTTCAAAGGCATGAAAGCAATTCGAGCGCTGTTGGCAGCGTCCCTTACCACCCTGGGCCTGTCGATGGCGGCCGCACCGGTAACGGCTGCCCAGGCGCCCATTCACTTTGCCGACCTGAATTGGGAAAGTGGCAGCCTGATCACTGAAGTTCTGCGGTTTATCGTCGAAAAGGGCTATGACCTGCCCACCGATACGCTGCCTGGCACCACCATCACCCTGGAAACCGCCCTGGCCAAAAATGATATCCAGGTGATCGGCGAGGAATGGGCGGGACGCAGCCCGGTTTGGGTCAAGGCGGAATCTGAAGGCAAGGTGGTCGGCCTGGGCGATATCGTCAAGGGCGCGACCGAAGGCTGGTGGGTGCCTGAATACGTGGTCAAGGGCGACCCGGCCAAGGGCATCGCTGCGTCGGCGCCTGAGCTGCGCAGCGTCACGGACCTGGCGCGCTACAAGGACGTGTTCAAGGACCCGGAAGCGCCGGGCAAGGGGCGCTTTCTCAACAGCCCTATCGGCTGGACCTCGGAAGTGGTCAATAAGCAGAAGCTCAAGGCTTACGGCCTGGACGAGAGCTACGTCAACTTTCGCAGCGGTTCTGGCGCGGCGCTGGACGCCGAGATCGCCTCGTCGATCCGCCGTGGCAAGCCGATCCTGTTCTATTACTGGTCGCCGACGCCACTGATGGGGCGCTACAAGCTGATCCAGCTGGAGGAGCCACCGTTCGACGCCGAGGCCTGGAAGACCCTGACCGACGCCGACAACCCCAACCCCAAGCCAACGCGCTCGTTGGCGTCCAAGCTGAGCATTGGCGTGTCTACGCCGTTCCAGCAGCAGTATCCGCAGATTGCGCAATTCTTTGAGAAGGTCGATTTCCCGATTGAACCGCTCAACCAGGCCCTGGCGAAAATGAGCGAAAAACACACCCCGCCCCGTGAAGTGGCGCAGGCGTTTCTCAAGGAACATCCGCAGGTATGGAAGGCCTGGCTGACAGAGGACGTGGCCGCCAAGGTCGAAGCCAGCCTCAAATAACCTTTGATATGAAGGTCCAAATGTGGGAGCGGGCTTGCTCGCGAATGCGCAGTGTCAGTCACCAGATGTATAGACTGACCCACCGCATTCGCGAGCAAGCCCGCTCCCACAGGTTTAACCGCATTCCAGCCTTAGAACTTGGTCTGCACTGCCAATTCAAAGGTGCGCGGCGATCCCAGGTAATACGCTGGCGACACATGGGCAAACTGCGCATACACCTCATTGGTCAGGTTGCGCACCCGGCCTGTCACCGAGGTGTGTTGATCGACCTTGTAGGTCAGGAACGTGCCGAACAGGGTGTATGCCGGCACGGTCAGGGTGTTGGCATTGTCGGCGTACACCTGCGCCACGTACCGCGCGTCCACGCCACCTTGCCAGGCCGGGGTGATGTCATAGGTCAGCCACAGGTTGCCCACTCGTTTCGGCACGTTGGTCGGGGTATTGCCCTTGCGCGACACCACCGCACCGCTGGCGATTTTCTCGTTGAAGTCATCGTATTGCGCGTCGACCCAGGCGAAGTTGCCCTCTGCCAACAGCTTGGGAGTGATGCGCAACGAACTGGCCAACTCGATGCCCTTGGACGACTGCGCGCCCACCGCAAGGCTGCGGGTAGGGTCTTGTGGGTCGGTCACCGCAAAGTCCTTGCGTTCGATGTGGTAGGCCGCAACGGTGGCTGAGCCGCTCCCGTCCAGGTAATCGAACTTGCTGCCCACCTCCCATTGCTTGCCAGTGGAGACATCAAACACCTGGGTGGTGCTGGTGGGCTGTTCGGCAGCGGTGCTGTATTGCACATAGACATTGGCCGCAGGGATGAACTGGTAGGTCAAGCCCACGCGCCCGGTAACCGGCTCCCAACGGCGTTTGACGTTAGGCTGATTGTCGCGATGGCTGGTCACGTCCAGGTCGATGGCGTCATAACGCAGGCCGGTCAGCAGCGACAGCTGGTCGGTCAGGCCCAGGCGGTTTTCGACGAACAGCGCCTTGGTCGTCACTTCGGTGGTCTTGTCCTTGATAAAGCCTGGTTTGGTGCCAGGAAGGTCGTAGAAATGCCCAGGGTCGTAGTGGTTCGGGTCCACTGCGTTCTTGCCGGGCACATTCAGCGGGCTGGCGGTGGTGCTGTTGACCTTGTATTCGAAACCGCCAGACCAGGTGGTGGCCAGGCCGAACACGCTACTGTCATGGCGCAGCTCGAACTGGTTGCCGTTCTGCTCGCCCTGATGGCGCACCTGATAGGCCGTCGAACGGTTCACCACGCTGTTGTCGGGGCTGTACTGGTAGGTCTCCAGGTTGCGGTAGTCGCGCTGGCTGTCGAGGTGATAGAGGGTGTTGCGCAGGGTGGTGCTGTCGTTGATCCGGTAGTCGATGATCGAGCGGGCCCAGATCGTGCGTTGCTCGTAGCGGCCATCGGCGACGTTGTAGTTGTTGAAACGGTTGTGCTTGTCGATCTTCAGCTCGCCGGCCTTGGGGTTGAGCACTGGGGTGCCCCAGTAGGGGCTGTCCTCGTGTTCATCCTGATACTCCAGGGCCAGGGTGTGGGACAGGTTGGGCGTCAAGTCACTGAGCAAGGAGAAGGCCACGCTCCAGGCATCGCGTTGCTGGCGGTCGATATGCGTGTGGTTGGTGTTGCGGCTGACGTCCAGGCGCGCGTAGTGCTGCACCTCGGCGCCGGGGTCGGTCAGGGCGTGGTTCAGGCCCAGGGCGATGCCGGTGGTGTCGTAGCTGCCGTAGTTGAGCTGGCCTTCGACGGCCTGTTCTTCGCGGGTGGCGAGCTTGGTCACGTAGTTCAGCGAGCCGCCCACGGAGCCGGCGCCGTTGATCAGCGAGGAAGGGCCGCCCACCAGTTCGACCCGGTCATAAATCCATGCATCCACAGGGCGTGCCAGGCCACCGGCGACGTTGATGCCATTGAACATCTGGGTGATCTGGCTGCTGGTAAATCCCCGATAGGAGATAAACCCGCCGAACCCTGGCGGCGCACTGGCGTTGACCCCGGGCAAGGTGTTGGCCGCATCCTGGAAGGTCTTGGCGCCACGCCGCTCGATATCGTCGCGGTCGGCGATGCTGATTGAGGCCGGGGTTTCCCGCACGCTCAGGCCCAGGCGCGAGGCCATGCCGCTGGATTGGTCCAGGGCCAGGCCCGGCTCGTTGGCGGCGGCGCCGTCAATGGTGGTGGGCGCCAACTCAAGGGCCCAGGCGCAAAAAGGCAGGCAGCCGAACAGGCCCGCCAATAGTGGTAAATGTTTCATCGATAAATCCTGAAAAGCATGGCTTGCAAGCAGCGCACAGCCTTGCGCGCTTCCCTGGGGAAACAGCAACGTGTGCGGATCAAAAAGCGCAGGGATCAGGCGTAGGCGGGTGGGGCGCGCGGATTAGCCGCAGGCCAGGTAAAACGGGCGGGAATGTCTGCGGTGAGCACCACCGCCGGTGGTGGTGCGTGGGGTTGAGGCAGCACCGCAACGTTAAGGCTGGAGTTGAGCGCCGGGCCCATGCCGCCGGTGGAACACAGCGGGCAACCGAAGGCCTTGGACAGTGTGGGCAGGGACTCATCGCCCGTGTTTACGGGGGCTGGCGCCTGGGTGCGAGGGTCTACGGTACAGAACTGGCCGCCAATGCCGTTGAGCTGCATGCCGACCATTTGCCCATGACCAATACTGCAGGCGAACACGTTGAACAGGACGCAGCCATAGAGCATCCAGGCAATCAACGAGCGGTCGGCACGGGCGAGTTTCATGGGGTGGCACTTTATCACCAGACGACTAAATGCCTGCAAAAAATCTGAAAAGGACTATCCTCTTTCGGACTTTTTAAGGGGTATCCAGCCATGAGCTTTGTTATTGCGAGATGGGTCGTCGGGGTATTTGCATTTATCAGCATGGTCCATGTGTACTGGGCCGCGGGTGGCAAGCTAGGCAGTACGGCGGCGATCCCGCAACTGCCCGGCGAGTTCGCCAGCGGGCCACGCCCGGCGTTCAAACCGTCGGCGTTGGGCACCTTCCTGGTAGCGGTGGGGCTGGTGCTGATTGCATTGCTGGTGTGCCTGCGGGCGGGGCTGTTTTTCCAGCCGGTGGGGCATCAGGCTTTGCAGTGGGGGATCAGCGCGATTGCCCTGATCATGTTTGCACGGGCAATTGGTGATTCGGAGCTGGTGGGCTTTTTCAAGAAGGTCGGTGGGTCGCGGTTTGCCCGGCTGGATACGTTTTTCTACTCGCCGCTGTGCCTGGTGTTGGGGACGGGGCTGTTGGTCGTCGCCTGGACCTGACTGACGGTATGCAGGGCCAAATGTGGGAGCGGGCTTGCTCGCGAAGGCGGTGGATCAGTTGGTAAATATTTGACTGACCCACCGCCTTCGCGAGCAAGCCCGCTCCCACATTTTTTTACCGCGTATATTCCACAGGGATCAGCTACCGCTGTCAGTCCTGCGGCTGCTGACCTCGGCCGGTACATTTTCCCCCGCCATGCGCTTGCGAAACAGCGACGTGCGCGCCAGCAACAGGGTGGTCACCGGTACGGTGATCGCCAGCAGGATCGGAATCAGCCAGCCGTGCAGCACCGGGCCGGACTTGAGGGTCGAAAAGTAGATAATCGACGCCAGGGCCACGCACCAGGCGCCAAGGGTCGAAGCCAGCGCCGGTGGGTGCATGCGCTGGAAAAAATCCTTCATCCGCAACAGCCCGATCGCGCCAATCAGCGCAAACAGGCTGCTGAGCAGCAGCAGGATCGCCACGAGGATCTCCACCCACAGTGGCAGTTCACTGACATTGATCATTCGATCACCTCACCACGCAGCAGGAATTTGGCCAAGGCAAACGAGCCGACAAAGCCGAACAGCGCAATCAGCAGCGCCGCTTCGAAGTAGGTATCACTGGCATAGCGAATGCCCAGCACCAGCATCATCAGCATGGCCAGGATATACAGGTAGTCCAGGGCCAAAACCCGGTCCTGGGCCGAGGGGCCCTTGAACAGCCGCACCAGGGTCAGGACCATGGCCAGGGAAAACAGGAACAGGCTGAACAGGATCGCATTGGAGAGCAGGGCACTCATTCGAAGATCTCCATCAGGGGCCGTTCGTAGGCCTGCTTGAAGTGCTCGATAAACTGCGCGTCGTCATCCAGGTCGAACACGTGCAGCAGCAGGATGCTGCGGTCCAGGGCCAGTTCCGACCAGATGGTGCCGGGGACCACTGTGGTAATCATCGACAGCGCCGCCAGGCCGTTGGCGTCGCGCAGGTCCAGGGGGATCTTGACGAAGCGCGAGCGCGGCGGGCGTGAGCCGCAGGTCAGCACGCCCCACGCCACCAGCAGGTTGGAGACGATCACGTCGCGACCCACCAGGAAAAACAGGCGAATGATTACCCAAGGCCGGCGAATCCGGATCGGCAACGGGCGCAGCGGCGCCATCATCAGCGGTGCGAGAACGCCCAGGATCGCCCCCAGCAGCAGGTGGCCGGGGCTGATCGACAGGTTCAATACCAGCCACAGTATCCACAATGCCAATGACAGCCACGGGGCAGGGAACAGGCGTTTCATGGCTGCACCTCCACGGCGGCGGCCTGGGCTTGCGGGCCGGGCACCGGGCGGGTGGCCATGACGGCCATCACGTAGTGCTCGGGGTTATTGAGGCTGGTGGCGGTGTCCTGGGTAAAGCGCATGAGCATTTCTGCCTTGAAGGTCAGGCCGATCGCCAGGCCCAGCAAGATAAAAATCGGCACGCACTCAAAGCGGCGCAGCAGCGGCGACGGCCGCTCTTCCGGGGTCCAGAAGCGCTGGATGCCCAGGCGCGCAAAGGCGATCAACGAGGCCAGGCCCGAGAAGATCAACAGCGCCACCAGGCCCCAGGCTGCCGGGCGGATCGGCTCACTCACCGCATGGCCCAGGCCCAGCGGGTTGATCAGGGCACTGAGCAGGCTGAGCTTGCCGATGAACCCCGACAGCGGCGGCATGCCGATGATCAGCAGGGCGCAGGCTATAAAGCTCAGGCCGAGGAAAGCCATGGTCCAGGGGATGACTTGGCCGACCACGGCCTTTTGCTCATCATCGAGGTTGGTGCCCTTGGGCGGGTGCAGGGACTCCACCGGCCGTGGCAACACTTCGATTTCATCGTCCAGGGGCAGTTCATTGGCCGAGCGCGAGCGTTCGATCAGTTCGGCGAGCAAGAACAGCGCGCTCAAGGCCAGGGTCGAACTGACCAGGTAAAACAGCGCACCGGCGGTCAGGCTGGGCTGGGCAAAGCCCACTGCCGACAGCAGGATCCCGGCTGACACGAGGATGCTCAGGCTGGCCATGCGCTCCAGGCGCTGGGCGGCGAGCATGGCCAGGGCTGCGCAGAGGATGGTGGCCATGCCGCCGTACACCAGCCAGTCACCGCCAAACAGTGCCGAGGCGCCGGCCTGCCCGGAAAACAGCAGGGTCCACAGGCGCAACACGGTGTACACGCCGACCTTGGTCATGATCGCAAACATCGCCGCCACCGGGGCGCTGGCCGAGGAGTAGGCCGGTGCCAGCCAGAAGTTCAGCGGCCACATGCCGGCCTTGGCCAGGAAGGCGGTGGCGAGGATCGCCGCGCCGGCATGCAGCAGGCCGCGATCGGCTTCCGGCACCAGCGGGATCTTCAGTGCCAGGTCAGCAAAGTTCAGGGTGCCGGTGACCCCGTAGATCAGTGCCGCGCCAATCAGAAACAGCGACGAAGCCAGCAGGTTGATCGAGATGTAATGCAGCCCCGACGACACCCGCGCCCGGCCCGAGCCGTGGAGCATCAGGCCGTAGGACGCGGCCAGCAGCACCTCGAAGAACACGAACAGGTTGAACAGATCTGCGGTGAGGAAGGCGCCGTAGAGGCCCATCAACTGGATCTGGAACAGCGCATGGAAACTGGTGCCGGCGCGGTCCCAGCGAGCCATGGCGAACAGCAGGGCGCTGACGCCGATGATCCCGGTGAGCACCAGCATCAGGGCCGACAGTTGATCCACCACCAGCACGATGCCGAATGGCACCTGCCAATTGCCTGGCAGGTAAACGCCGATGGAGGCCGGGCCGCCTTTTTGCGTCCAATACAGCATCAGCATCGCGATGCCCAGGCCGGTCATGCTCGACAGCAGGTTGATCTTGGCCTTGAGCGGGCGGTGTTTCTCGCCCAGCATCATCATCAACGCGGCAGTCAGCAACGGCAGCAGGATCGGCGCGATGATCAGTTGGTTCATCCAGCTCATTCCTTGGGCTCCCGGCCGTCCACATGGTCAGTGCCGGTCAGGCCCCGGGAGGCCAGCAGCACCACCAGGAACAGCGCTGTCATGGCGAAGCTGATCACGATCGCCGTCAGCACCAGGGCCTGGGGCAGGGGATCGGTGTAATGGAGCAGGTCCTGAGGCACGCCGTCCTTAATGATCGGCTCCTTGCCGATAAACAGGCTGCCCATGCTGAAGATGAACAGGTTCACCCCATACGACAACAGGCACAGGCCCATCACCACCTGGAACGTCCGTGGCCGCAGCACCAGCCAGACGCCGGAGGCCGCCAGGACCCCAATGGCAATTGCGATGACTTCTTCCATCAGGCGGCAGCTCCTTGTGCGGGTGTGGCGGCGGCTTTCGCCTGGTTGCCGGGTTTATGGGCCCGCACCGATTGGTGACCGAGGGCGGTGAGCATCAGCAGAGTCGAGCCGACCACCATGGCGTACACGCCGACGTCGAAGAACAGCGCGCTGGCGATATGAATATCGCCCAGCACCGGCAGGCTCAGGTGCAGGGTGCTGGTGGTGAGGAACGGATAGCCGAAGAACAGCGCGCCAAGCCCGGTCAAGGTTGCCGACAGCAGGCCGAACCCCATCCAGCGCATCGGCCGCAGGTTCATCTGGGCCTCGACCCACTGGGTGCCGGCGACCATGTATTGCAGGATAAACGCCACCGACATCACCAGGCCGGCGACAAACCCTCCACCCGGCTGGTTGTGGCCGCGCATAAACAGGTAGAACGACACCACCAGGGCAATCGGCAGCAGCAGGCGCACCAGCACCGCGGGCACCATCATGAAGCCCAGGGCGGTGTCGCTGGCCTGGCGCGGGTTGACCAGGTCGGTGTCCACATCCGGTGCCAACAGGCGCTGTTGCGCGGGCAACTGCTCGCTTTCCTTGGGCGGACGGAAACGGCGTAGCAGCGCGTACACCGTCAAGGCCACGGCGCCCAGCACGGTGATCTCGCCCAGGGTATCGAAGCCCCGGAAGTCGACGAGCATCACATTCACCACATTGCTGCCGCCGCCTTCAGGCAGGGCGCGGCTGAGGTAGAACGAGGAAATGTCGTTGGGGGTCTGGCGGGTCAGCATTGCATAGGACAACAGCGCCATGCCGCCACCGACCACCGTGGACAGCAGCAAGTCGCGCAGCCGGCGAATGCGTGCCTTGCGCAACGAACTGGGGAGTGGCGAGACCTCTTCGATCCGTCGTGGCAACCAACGCAGGCCCAGCAGGATCAGGACCGTGGTTACCACCTCGACCACCAGTTGCGTCAACGCCAGGTCTGGCGCGGAGAACCACACAAAGGTCACGCAGGTCATCAGGCCGCAGACGCTGACCATGGTCAGGGCCGCCAGCCGGTGATACTTGGCTTGCCAGGCGGCGCCCAGGGCGCAGGCAATCGCCAGCAGCCACAGGGTGACGAACACGATGGAGCCCGGGATTTTCGGCCGGTCGCCCCAGCTCAGGCTGTTGCCCAGCATGGGGATCATCCCGGCGATCACCGCCACCAGCACCAGCAGGAACAACTGGGTCTGCAGGCGCTTGGTGCTGATGCGTTTCTCGATCTTGCGTACGCCGCGCATCATCACCACCAGGCAGCGTTCGAACATGCGCTTGCCATTGAAGTAGCTGATGATCGGCGGGTACTTGAAGCGCCCGCGCTTGAGTTGCTTGCGCAGCAGCAGGTACAGGACCACCCCACCGGTCATGGCCACCAGGCTCATGATCATCGGTGCGTTCCAGCCGTGCCAGATCGCCAGGCTGTACTCGGGCAATACGCCGCCGACCACCGGCAGGGCGGCAGCGGCGAGGATCGAGCCCACCACCTGGGCCGGGAAGATCCCCACCAGCAGGCAGGTAAACACCAGCAATTCCACCGGTGCACGCATCCAGCGCGGCGGTTCGTGGGGCGTGTGTGGCAGGTCGGTGGCGGCCGGGCCGAAGAACACATCCACGGTGAAGCGCAGGGCATAGGCCACGCTGAAGGTGCCGGCGATGGTTGCGATCACCGGCAGGGCGATTTCCACCCATTGGGTGGAGGAGATAAACACGGTTTCGGCGAAGAACATTTCCTTGGACAGGAAGCCATTGAGCAATGGCACCCCGGCCATGGAGGCGCTGGCGACCATGGCCAGGGTCGCGGTAAACGGGATCAGGCGTACCAGGCCGCTGAGCTTGCGGATATCCCGGGTGCCGCTTTCGTGGTCGATGATGCCCGCAGCCATGAACAGCGAGGCCTTGAATGTGGCGTGGTTGAGGATATGGAACACTGCCGCGACGGCGGCCAGCGGGCTGTTGAGGCCCAGCAGCAGGGTGATCAGGCCCAGGTGGCTGATGGTGGAGTAGGCCAGCAGGCCCTTGAGGTCGTTCTGGAACATCGCGCAGTACGCGCCGAGCAACAGGGTCAGGGCGCCGGCGCCACCGACTATCCAGAACCACTCTTCGCTGCCCGACAACGAAGGCCACAGGCGGGCCAGCAGGAACACGCCGGCCTTCACCATCGTGGCCGAGTGCAGGTAGGCCGACACGGGAGTCGGTGCGGCCATGGCGTGGGGGAGCCAGAAGTGGAAGGGGAATTGCGCGCTTTTGCTCAGGGCGCCGATCAGGATCAGCGCCAGCAGAATGGGGTAGAGGGAGTGGGCACGGATCTGGTCACCGGCGGCAAGCACCTGGTCCAGGTCGTAACTGCCGACGACATGGCCGAGCAGCATCACCCCCGCGAGCAGGCACAACCCACCCGCACCGGTCACCATCAGCGCCATGTAGGCGCCACGGCGGGCATCGGAACGGTGGTGCCAATAGCCGATCAACAGGAACGAGAACAGGCTGGTCAGTTCCCAGAAAAACACGATCTGGATCAGGTTGCCGGAGATCACCAACCCGAGCATCGCGCCCATGAACGCCAGGAAAAACGCGAAGAAACGCGGCACCGGGTCATCCGGCGACATGTAATAACGGGCGTACAAAGACACCAGGCTGCCGATACCCAATACCAGCATCGAGAACAGCCAGGCAAAGCCATCGATGCGCAACACGAAGTTCATGCCCAGGCTGGGCAGCCAGGAGAACTCTTCGCGGATCACGCCACCGTCGGCGATCTGGGGGTAGAGCAGGGCGACTTGTACAGTACCGACCAGGGCCACAAGGCCGGCCAGCAGGGATTCAGTGTTACGTGCGTTGTGCGGCAGCAAGGCCGCCAGACAACTGCCGATGAAAGGCAGAAGCAGTAGAACTATCAGGGACATAGGCTTCTAATCTGCGGTGGTTTGGGATGCATCATACGTGCCGGAAACCGGATTACCAAACGGCAACCTGTGGCAGGATCCTACAAGATGGACCGAAAACGCCCATCTGTCCCTGTAGGAACGAGCTTGCTCGCGAAAAACCTGAGAGCGCTGCGGGCCATCAGGTTACCCGCGTCATCGTTAACGCTCTTCGCGAGCAAGCTCGCTCCTACCATTGGATTTCTGTTGCCGGGTTTTCATCTCGCTGACAATCACCGCCGCCACAATCAACACCGCCCCGAGCATTGCAATTGGCGGGAAGCGCTCACCGGCGATCCGCCCGATCACCCCGGCCCATACCGGTTCACCGGCATAGATCAGAGTGGCGCGGGTCGGCGAGACGCTTTTCTGCGCCCAGTTCATCGCCAGTTGAATCACCGCACTGGTCAGGCCCAGGCCCACCGCGCTGAACAGCAGTACCCAGGAAAAGTCCGGCAATGCCTCGCCCGTCGGTACTACCAGCAGGAACGAAAGAAGCGACGCAGTGGCCAGTTGCACCACCGTCACCCGGCGCACATCCACCTGGCCGGCATAGGCGCTGATCAGGATGATTTCGGCGGCAATCGCAATGGCGCCGATCAGGGTGGCAATTTCGCCGGGGCTGAAATTCAGCGATGCGCCGGCCGGCCCCGTCAGCAGCATCAAGCCGGCGAAGGCCAGCATAATGCCAATACTCGGCATCAACCCCGGACGGCGTCCCAGCACCAGCCATTGCAGCAGTGGCACAAACGGCACGTAGAGCGCGGTGATAAACGCTGACTGGCTGCTGAGGATGGTCTGCAGGCCAATGGTTTGCAGGCCATAGCCAAACATGATCGCCGTGCCGATGAACGCGCCGGCCTTGAGCTCGAATCGCGTCAGGCCACGCAGGTTGCGCAGGGAAAACAGGCCGACCACCAGCGCCGCCGCGGCAAAACGCAGGCCGACGAAGAACATCGGCCCGCTGACGGTCATGGCGTGTTGCACGAGGATAAAGGTGCCGCCCCAGATCATAGTGATCAGCACGAGCACGCATTCGGCTTTGCTGAAGCGGGAAAACAGCGGGGAGGCGGTCGAGGTGGTCATGGCGGCTCTGGTCTTGCACAGGAAGGGCGCGGAACGCACAATGCGCCGCAGCTGGGCAGTATACTGCGCAAACCCACCGAGTGAGCAATATAGTGCACAAAGAAAATTCGCAACGGGCTTCGGTTCTGCAGCACGTCAGCCAGAATGTTCGTCGCCTGCGTCACGCCGCCGAACTGAGCCAGACCGCCCTGGCGGAAAAATCCGGGGTCAGCCGGCGCATGTTGGTGGCCATCGAGGCGGGTGAAAAGAACGTCAGCCTGTCCACCCTCGACCGCGTGGCCGAAGCCCTGGACGTGGCCTTCAGCGACCTGATCCAGGCGCCCGACGCCCGTGACCACAGCCGCATCAACGAACTGGCCTGGGCCGGCGAAATCGAGGGCAGCAAGGCCGTATTACTGGCCAAGGCCACCGCCCGGCGCGAGGTCGAGTTGTGGGAGTGGCGCCTGGAACCGGGCGACCGCTATTGCCCGGATCCCGACCTGGAGGGTTGGAGCGAACAGTTGTTCGTGTTCGAAGGCAGCCTGACCCTGGTGGTGGACGACGTCGAAACCATCATCGCCGCCGGTGAGTTCTTCATGTTTCCCAGCCACCAGCCCCATGCCTATCGCAATGAGGGGCCTGTGGCGGTGCGGTTTATCCGCAATGTGGTGATCTAGACCCACACATCATTGAGCATGGTCCGCTCGCCGCCCTGATCGCCGGTATTCAACACCCCACAGGGCTCGACCAGCAGTAAATTCACCTCGCCCTCGGCATACGGCTTGTGTTCCACGCCCTTGGGCACCACGAACATCTCGCCGGCGCCGATCTGTACCGCGCCATCGCGAAAATCAATACGCAGCACGCCATCGAGGACGATAAACGTCTCATCGGTATCCGCGTGGCTGTGCCAGACAAAATCCCCCTCGATCTTTACCACCTTGAATTGGTAGTCGTTCATCTGTGCGACGACCTTGGGCGTCCATTGCTCGCTGAACAGGCTGTATTTGTGCGCAAAGTTGATGGCGGTGTAGGCGGGCATGGCAGTCATCTCCGTTGATTCGGGAAAGGCCTGACCTTAAGTGCAACGCGAAAACCGGTATTGAATGATCGTGCGATTGTCAGCTCAATAGAAACGTTATATTGTATCTATCAATAACGATTCTCATGTGCCGCCAAGCCTGAGGTCGGCTTGTTTATTTTCGGCTCAAGGGATTGCAGATGAACCAGTTGCACGGGATAGCTCCGCGGTTTTCAACATTGTTGGTGGCGGGCGTGCTGTCCTCGCTTCCCGGCGTGCCCGTAGCGGCGCAGGAACGCGAAGAGTCAGTCACCGAACTTGAAGCCACCCAAGTCAGCGCGCCGCTGAACAAGGCGCTGGAGGTCAATGCCGGTGGTTTCGGCGCCAAGGACGCCATGGAAATCCCCCTGGCCATCCAGAGCTATTCCAGCAAGACCATCGCCGACAGCTCCGCGCGCACCGCCGTGGATGTGCTGAGCCTCGACCCTTCGGTGCTCAGCTCGTCTGGCGGCAGCGGCTTTGACAACTTCCGCCTGCGCGGCTTTGCCATGGATAACTTCAACACCATCCGCCGCGACGGCCTGACCCTGGCCCCGCACCACGATGTGCCCCTGGAAAACGTCGAGCGCATCGATGTGCTCAAGGGCCCGTCGGGTTTCCTCTACGGCTTCAACTCGCCGGGCGGCACCATCAACTACATCCTCAAGCGCCCGACCCTGGAGCCGCTGCTCAATGTCAGCGTACAGGGCTCGTCATTGCTCGGCCGCTACGTGGCGATTGATACCAGCGACTCATTCAACGACGGCGCCTTTGGCTATCGCCTGAATGCCGGCTACGAAAAAAACGGTGACTTCGATCACGCCCGCGACATGGAGCGCAAGTTTATCGGCCTGGCCACCGACTTTCGCTTGAGCGACCGTGCGCTGTTGCAACTGAACGCCGACTGGTCACGCAAGTCCACGGTCTCCGACCCGTTGCTGCGTGCCGACCAGAGTGGCCGGGCCAACCCGCTGGACCCCTCCAGCTATGTACTGCCGCCCAAGGTCAATCGCCGGGATCTGCTGACTGGCTCCTGGTTCCGTCACCAGACCGAGGGCGCCAACCTTGACGCCAAGTTCGAGTACGAACTGGATGACAACTGGACCTCCGTGACCCAGGGCAACTACTCGCGGGTCGAGCGCCATGGCGGCTACAACGATCTGTTCGGGATCAAGCCCAACGGGGACATTGGCTCGGCCGACTTTTACGTGTCCCGTGGTGAAGTGTTCAGCACCTGGTCGCTGCAGTCTTACCTGGCCGGCAAGTTCGCCACCGGCAACATCTATCACGACGTGTTCTTTGGCACCGGCTACAAACAGTTCAAGGATGTCAGCCCATTCTGGGATTCGGTGGACAGCGGCACTGCGGGCATTGGCATCGGCGACGTCTCGGTAGGCAACATCCTGCACCCGGTCAACCCGCCCAAGTGGCATTTCGGCCCCGAGCGGCCCACCGACTTTGTGTCCTCCATCAAGGAAACCTCGGTCTTTGCCAGCGACCTGATTTCCCTCACCGAACAATTCCAGGTGATGCTCGGCGGGCGTTATATCTGGTACCGCGCCGATGAACTGTCGGCCATCGCGCCCTCGCAAAGCCATAACGTGTTCGTGCCCAGTGCCGCGCTGATCTACCGGCCGTGGGACAGCCTGATGACGTACGTCAGCTACTCCAAAGGCTTTGAAAAGGGTGACTACGCCCCCTACAACGCGAGCAACGCCAACCAGCCCACCGATGCCATCGAGTCCAAGCAGTACGAGGTGGGCCTGAAGCTGGACCTCAATGAGCGCCTGAACCTGGGCCTGGCGGTGTTCGATATCCGGCGCCGGGCCAGTTACCTGAACACCAGCAACACCTATGTCAGCAACGGCGAATACCATCACCGTGGCGCCGAGTTGACCCTGTCCAACCGCGTCACCGATGCCCTGACCCTCACCGCCAATGCGGCTTACCTGTCCACGCGCATGGAAGATGTCGATGACGTCACGGTAGAAGGCAAGCGCACCGAAAGCGTGCCCAAGTGGAAAGGCGCGGTCGGTGCCCTGTATAGGGTGGCCGCCGTGCCCGGCCTATCGTTGGACAGCACCGTCAGCTATGTCGGCAGCCGCCCGGTGGATGCGCAGAACAGCGGCTACATCCCCAGCTATACCTTGCTCGACGCCGGTGTCAGCTACCGCTCGAAACTGGCGGATACCCCCGTGACCTACCGCCTGCACGGCAAGAACCTGACCAACAAGTACTACTACGCCAGTGCCTACTATCAAGGCGGGCTGGATGTAGGGCGTGAGCGCGAAGTATTCCTCTCGGCCAAGTTCGAGTTCTAGAACCATGACTTATTCCAGCTCATTACCCGGCCTGCGCCACCTGTGGGTCGAGCGCTTGCTTGAGCAGCATCCGGGCACGTTGACCGAGCTGGTTGACGGTCTCGGCTCGCCGCTGCATCTGCTGTGCCCGCAGGTATTCCACGCCAATGTCGAAGCCTTCCAGCACAGCTTTACCCAGGCCCAGACGCGCGGCAGCTTGTTGTTTGCGAAGAAGGCCAATAAGGCCAACTGCTTTATCCAGGCCTGCGCCCAGTGTGCGATTGGCGTGGATGTAGCCAGCGTCGGTGAGCTGCAAAAGGCCCTGGCGGGCGGGGTCGCCGGCAGTGATATCGGCGTGTCCGGCCCGCGCAAGAGCGATCAATTGCTGGGGCTGAGCCTGAGCCATCAATGCCTGTTGGCGGTGGACTCCCTGGAGGAACTGCTGCGTATCCAACAGCTGGCCCAATCCCTGCGACAACGGGCGCATCTGTTGCTGCGTTATTGCCCCAGCAACCAGCCCCACAGCCGTTTCGGCCTCAATGCGCGGGAGTGCGACCAGGCCTTGATGTTCTGCCGCCAACATGCGGCGAACCTGGACCTGCAAGGCTTTTCTTTTCACCTGGGCGGCTACGACACCGAACAGCGTGCGCAAGTCGCCAGCCACCTGGTCGACCTGTGCCTGGCCAGTGAGTTGGATAATTGCCGCACCGTCAACCTGGGCGGTGGTTTTGCCGTGCGCTATGTCGACCCGGCGCAATGGCAGGCCTTTATGGCCGAGGACTGCGCCGAGCGCTATCACAGCGACAAGGGCTTCGCCGGTTTCTACCCCTATGGTGCGCCGCGCGCCGGCGCCGAGGCCCTCGACGACATCCTCGCCACACCCGTCAGCCCCGGCCTGAGCCTGGCGCAAAAAGTCATCGAATACGGCGTGCGGCTGCTCATCGAACCCGGCCGCGCCTTGCTCGACCAGGCCGGCATCAGCGTGTTCCGCGTGCAGGGCGTCAAGGACCGCAGCGCCAGCGACGGCTATGCACTGGTCACTGTGCAGGGCAGCAGCTTCAACCTCTCCGAGCAGTGGTTCAACAGCGAATTTTTGCCCGACCCACTGTTGCTGCCGGCCACACCGCGGGCGCGGTCGCCCTTTGTCGCCTGCATCGGCGGGGCCACCTGCCTGGAGTCAGACATGCTGACCTGGCGCAAGGTCGCCTTCGATTACCCGATCCAGGCGGGTGACTTGCTTATCTACCTCAATACCGCCGGCTATCAGATGGACTCCAACGAGTCGCCCTTTCACGAAGCCCCCTTGCCACACAAAGTGGTGCTGGAGCTGCGTAACCGACACCTGCGCTGGAAGCTGGACAGCCTGGCTTGAGCGTGCAAACCCTTCCACAAGGAGTCTTGAGTGAACAGTTTGAAAAAAGCCGCGGCCCCCGCCGATCTATGGGTGCTCCCCCAGGCCGCGCTCGAAGACCTGGGCGTGAGTTACCGCGAAGTCCTGCAGGTGGTCGAGCAGGCGTACAAAGCCTTGCGCAGCGGCGATTCGCAGAACCCGCTCAAGACCATTGTCGAGCCGGCTGACCGCCGCTCCATCAGCTACTCGATGGTCGGCCGCGATGGCGCCAGCCACACGGTGGGCTTCAAGGTGGTGTACGAACACGATCCGCAACGCACCCGCGATGCCTATCAGTTCCACTCGTTTATCTTCCTGTGTGATGACCGCACCGGCCACCCGATTGCCCTGATGGACGTGGTCAAGCTCGGTCCGCTGCGCACCTCGGCGACCTCGGCACTGATGGCCAGGGCTGCGTGCCCGGATGCTCGCACGGCGCTGGTGGTGGGTACCGGTGTGCAAGGCCAGATCGCCTTGCCGATGTTGCTGGCGGCCATGCCTGACCTGGAGCGCTTGTATGTCTACGGGCACTACGCCGAGGGCTTGCGTGCGGTGCGCGAAAACCTGCACAAACACTACCCGCTGCGCGATGTGATCGTGGTCGATGACCTGCAGGCTGCGGCGGGCGAGGCCGATATCATCCTCGGCGTGGCCGGGCTTTCGGCGCGCCAGCAAGTACAGCGTGCCTGGCTCAAGCCTGGCGCGGTGGCGGTGCTGGTGGGCTATGGCATCGATGCCGACGTGCTACACGGCGCCGACTACCGCATCGCCACCGATACCGCGCAAATGCAGGTCACCAGCGCCGACCTGGCGGCCGCCGATGGCAGCCTGCCTGAGGTGGACGCCGAACTGCCGGATATCCTCCTGGGCCGGGCGCCCGCACGGCGCCATCCCGATGATGTGGTGTTTGCCTACAACAGCGGCATGGTGGTGACCGATGTCGCCCTCGGCCGCTTGATGGCCGATCGCGCGCTGGCGCAGAACCGTGGGCAGAGGGTCCAGCTATGGTCGGCCTGAATCCCGCACAACCTGGCGCCTGGCGCGCCGACAGCCGGGCGCTGCTGTTGCTGGCACTGCCGCTGATCCTGACCAACCTGGCGTATGTGGCCCTGACCACCATCGATATCGTGGTGCTCGGCACCCTGGGCGCCAAGGAGTTGGCCGCCGGTGGCCTGGCGCTCGCACTGTTCAACCAGTTGCGCACCACCGGCACCGGGCTGGTCACGGGCGTCAGCAATCTGGTGGCGCAAGCCAACGCAAGGGGCGATGAGGCTCAAGTGCGTGCGCTGCTGGTGGCGGGCCTGTTCTGGGCCACCGTCAGTGGCCTGGTGTTTATGGGCGTATTGTTGGCGTTGCGCCAACCACTGACATGGCTCGGCCAGGACGCCAGCGTAGTGGCCGGTGCCATGGACTTCCTATTGATTATTGCCCCTGGCCTGTTGCCGTGCCTGTGGTTCCAGGCGCTGCGCCACTTCACGGTCGGCCTCAAATTCCCCGGCCCGTTGCTGGCGATCACCTTGGTGTCGATCGTTCTCACGGCGGCCCTGAACTACGTGCTGGTGTTCGGCAAACTGGGCCTGCCGGCCTATGGGCTGGCGGGGGTGGCGATCACCAGCGCGGTGGTGTTCTTGCTGTCGTTCCTGATGTTCCTCGCGGTAGTACTGACCCATCGGCGCCTGGCCGGTTACTTCACGCTTGCGCACTTGCGCTTTTCGCCGGACGCGCTCAAGGCGGTGTGGAAGCTCGGCCTGCCGATTGCCGGGACCTACGCCAGCGAGGCTGGGTTCTTCAGCGTGCTGACCTTGCTGATCGGCACCCTGGGCATGGAAGCGCTGGCGGCGCAGACGGTGCTCAACCAGATCATCTACATCGTGTTCATGTTCTCGGCGGGGATCTCCCATGCCGCTTCCATCCATATCAGCGAGGCCTGCGGCACCGGGCAGTATCAGCGCGCCCGGCAACTGGGGCGCCTGGGGCTGGGCCTCGGGGTGCTGGTGATGCTGCTGTTTGCGATTCCCTACGCGCTGCTGCCCGAACAGGTGATCGGCCTGTTTATCAGCACCGAACACGCCAACAACCTGGATGCCGTGCGCCTGGCGACCACCGGTTTGTTGATCGCCATCGTCCTGCAGGTGTTCGACGCCAGCCAGAACATCGGCAACGGCATCCTGCGCGGCATTGGCGATACGGCGGGGCCGCTGCGGATTTCACTGTTCGGCTACTGGCTGGTGGGCCTGCCCGCTGCCTGGTTACTGGGCATTGTCAGCCCTTACGGGATCTTTGGCGTATGGGCCGGTTTGGCGATTGGCCTGGCGGCCACGGCGTTGCTGCTGATCATCTCGTTTGAACGGCAACTCAAGGCGCTGGACCGCGCGGGCGCCATCGCACTGTCATAACAAGGAGGTGTTCCATGCATCAAGACAACCCCGCACAGCGCATTGAGGCGCTGGTGCGGCCCAGTGTGCGGCGCTTGCCCCTGTATGATCCGGGCGCCGATCCACGTCAGTTGGGTACGCCCACGGTGACCAAACTGTCCAACTGCGAAAACCCGCTGGGCATGTCGCCGGCAGCCGCGGCAATGCTTGCGCAACAGGGCGGGGCAGGGCTTGCGCGCTACCCCGACCCCACAGGCCGTGCGCTGCGGCAACTGATCGGCGGGCATTTGGATGTGGATCCCGCCAGGCTGATCCTCGGCAATGGCTCAGAAAACATCCTCGAACTGTTGTGCCTGGCGCTGCTTGATCCCCAGGACCGGGTAGTCACCCAGCAACCCTGTTTCAGCCTGCATGAAAGCCTGCCGCTGATGATGGGGGCGACGGTGGACAAGGTGCCGCTCAACCCAGACTTCAGCGTCAACCTGCACGCCTGGAGCACGGCGCTCAAGCAACCGGCCAAGCTGTTGATGCTCAGCACCCCCTGCAATCCGGTGGGCACGGCGCTGTCCAGTGCCGAGCTGACGGCCCTGATTGCCGCCGCCCATCCCGACACCTTGCTGGTGATCGACGAGGCGTACTTCGAATTCGTCGAGGACGGCGCCGATGCGCTGGCGATCCTCGGCGCACAGTCGCGGCCGTGGATCATCCTGCGCACGTTCTCCAAGGCCTATGGGTTGGCGGGGCTGCGGATCGGTTATGGCATCGCTTCGCACCCCAGCCTCATCCATGCGCTGCACCGGGTGCGCACACCGTACAACGTCAATCAAGCGGCCCAAGAGGCGGCCAAGGCCGCTTGGCTCGATCCGCACCATGTGAAGCGCAGCCGCGAGTTTGTCGCCAGCGAGCGCCGACGCCTGACTGAAGGGTTGCAGGCTGCGGGGTTTCGCGTGGCGCCGTCCCAGGCCAATTTCCTGTTTATCGATACCGCCTGCAACGCCCTGGAAGTGGTCGACGAACTGCTCAAGGACGGGATCATCGTCAAGGCCTGGCGTGAGTCTGGGTACAGCGGTTTCATCCGCGTGTCCTTGGGCCTGGCCCACGAAAACCAGGCGTTTCTCGCCAGCCTGCAACGCGCCGTCACGGCCCTGGCCGGATAAGCGCCGCGCCGGTTTTTCATACTGCCCAGAGGTTGCCATGATCAACACTTGCCTGTCCGAGCTGATCGGCGATACGCCGCTGCTCAAATTGTGCGTCACCGAAAACGGCAGCTGCGTGCTGCTTAAACTGGAGCAATTCAACCCCACCGGCACCGCCAAGATCCGCATGGCCCGGCAGATGCTCGACGAGGCGCAGGCCTCGGGGCAGCTCAAGCCGGGTGGGCGGATTGTCGAGTCGACCTCGGGCAACACCGGGTTGGGCCTGGCGTTGCTGGCTGCCGAGCGTGGCTACCGCTTCACTGCGGTGGTCGACGAACACGCCAGCCCCGACAAACTGCTTGCGATGCAAGCCTTTGGTGCGCAACTGGTGCGGGTCGGCGACCCCGGTGGCGGGCTGGCCACCGCCGACCGCGATGCCACGGCCGAGCGCATCGCCAATGAGCAGGGCGCCTACTGGACCCGCCAGCATCACAACCCGGCCAATGCCAACGGCTACACGCAACTGGCCGAGGAACTGCGCGCGGTGCTTGGCGATGAAATCCACTACCTGGTGGGCGCCGTGGGCACCGGTGGCTCGCTGTGCGGCACTGCGCGCGCCTTGAAACGCCATGCCCACAGCCTGCAAGTGATCGGTGTCGAACCCTGCGGCTCGGTGATCTTCGGCGGCCCCGGTGCGCCGTATCACCAGTCCGGCACCGGCACCCCACAAGGCGCAGAAATCGGTGCCGTGGTCGACTACGCACTGATCGACAAAGGTCTTACCGTCAGTGATGCCCAGGCCTTTGAAACCGCGCGCTACCTGGCCCGGCATTACGGCCTGCTGCTGGGCGGTTCGGCAGGCGGAGTTATCTACCAGGCCCTGCGCGAGGCACGGCACGCGCCGGCCCACAGCGTGATCGTGGCGCTGGTGTGCGATGGCGGCGAAAAGTACCTCGATACGGTGTTCAACGACCAATGGATGGCAGAACGGCAGTTGCTGGCGCCCCAGGTGCATCGCGAACTGGAGCAGTGGTTGGGCGCGCTGCCCCAGCTCAAGCAGCAAGCCTAGCGGCTTGCCTGGGGCGCCGGCCTTCGCTACTGTGGCGCCCCGCCCGCGTGAGCCCCGCCATGAGTGACACCACTGTCGAACTGATCCAAACCGGCCCGGAACAGGCCGAACTGATCTGCAACCTCTACCAGTTTTATGCCTATGAATCCTCGGATTGGGAACAGGAAGATGTCGAGCAGGACGGCCGCTTCTACATCCATGAAGAACACCTGGCGCGCTACTGGCAAGAGCCGCAGTGGAGCGCCAACCTGCTGTTGGTGGACGGCTACATCGCCGGATTCCTGCTGATCGAGCGCAGCGAGCTGCCGGGGATCAACGCCCTGGAGCTGGCCGACCTGTTTATCCTCAAACGCTACCGACGCAAGGGCATAGGCCGTGCCCTGGCCACCCAGGTACTGACCAGCGGCGAGGCTGACTGGCTGGTGCGTTTCTACGACCAGGACGAAGCCTCCCAGGCGTTCTGGCGCAGTGTGCTGGACAACCTGCCGCGCCCGGTGCAGGCCATTGAGCTGGATGACGAACCGCAGTTGTTGAGCTTCTTGGTAACCCGGGCGGTGGTTCACTGACCTGTGGGAGCGGGCAAGCCCGCTCCCACAGAGGGTAGGTGTTTGTCTGGATTACCGCCGATTGACTTCGGTTGAACGGTGGGGCGGCTATGCTGGTCAACTGACCTTCAATGTCGATGCAAACAGGTGACCGCAATGGCCAAGACTTACAGCTACGCCGCCCGTGACGCCAAGGATGCCCTCAAACCCTTTACCTTCGAGCGCCGTGCCCCCGGTGCTGACGATGTACAGATCGATATCCTCTATTGCGGGGTGTGCCACTCCGACTTGCACACGGTACGCAACGAGTGGAACAACACCCTCTATCCGTCGGTGCCGGGCCATGAAATTGTTGGCCGGGTGACAGCGGTGGGGGCCAATGTCAGCCGCTTCAAGGTCGGCGACCTGGCTGGCGTCGGTTGTATGGTCGACAGCTGCCAGCACTGCGAATCCTGCGCCGAGGGCGAGGAGCAGTACTGCGAGAGCGGCTTTACCGGCACCTACAACGGTCCGGTGTTTGGTGGCGAGAACACCTTTGGCGGCTACTCGGACAACATCGTGGTCAAGGAGAAGTTCGTCCTGCGCATCTCCCACGACGAGGCGCAACTGGCGGCCGTGGCGCCGCTGTTGTGTGCCGGCATCACCACCTATTCGCCGCTGCACCACTGGAAGGTCGGGCCTGGGCAGAAGGTCGGCGTGGTCGGCCTCGGTGGCCTGGGGCATATGGCGGTGAAAATCGCCCATGCCATGGGCGCCCACGTGGTGTTGTTCACCACCTCGCCGAACAAGCGCGAAGACGGCCTGCGCCTCGGGGCCGACGAAGTGGTGGTGTCGAAAAACCCGGACGAAATGGCCAAGGTCGCCAACAGCCTGGACTTCATCCTCAATACCGTGGCCGCGCCCCATGACCTGGACGCGTTCCTCAACCTGCTCAAGCGCGACGGCACCATGACCCTGGTGGGCGCACCGGACAGCCCGCACCCATCGCCCACGGTATTCAACCTGATCTTCAAGCGCCGCAGCCTGGCCGGCTCATTGATAGGTGGCATCCAGGAGACCCAGGACATGCTGGACTTCTGCGCCCGGCACGGCATCGTCTCGCAGATTGAGATGATTGATATCCAGGGCATCAACGAATCCTATGAGCGCATGCTCAAAGGCGATGTGAAATACCGCTTCGTGATCGATATGGACAGCCTCAAGCGCGAGATCCAGGGGGCCTGACAGCCCTCGCCAGGAACCTCATTGTGACGATGGGGCCTCTGTCGTGGCGAGGGGGCTTGTCCCCCGTTGGGCTGCGCAGCAGCCCCAGAACCTGCTATTTCGGTCTATCTGATAGACCTAGGTGAGACTTACTGGGGCTGCTGCGCAGCCCAACGGGGGACAAGCCCCCTCGCCACATATGACTACAACAACCGGCCAGCCGCCACTCAGCGGGCGCTATAGGGCAACAGAAACGCCACGCTAAGCCCCGCCAGCGAAATCAAGCCAAACCACGCCACTGGCCCCATGGCCCAGCCCCACACCTGCACACTCACGGCAAAGCTGGCCGCCAGCAGCACCCAGCCCATCCCCCGCAAGCCACGCCGCAGCATGGGCGAGGGCAGGCGGTGCCAGAGCTGTTTGTAGTGCCGTTCCAAACCTAGGCATAAGCCCAGCATTCCACCGCAGGCCAGCAACAAGGCGGCTATCAATGCCATCTCAGTTGACCTGCGCTACAGGTTGCTTGCCCACGCGCCGTGGGGCGCGCTCCTTGGGCGCCTGGTACAGCTTCCAGCACGGCCAGGCCAGCAGCAGGCCGAGGGCGACGCTGGTCAATTCCAGGTAGAGGTAATCACCCAGGCTTTCCCCCAGCAGGCTCAGGGCCGGCAGGCTGATACACAGGGCGGCGGCCAGGCCCAGTTGCTCGCGCCAGGCACTGCGCCAGGGGCGGATGATCGCGTGGCCCAGGCTCAGCAACCACACCAGGAAAAACACCCGCACCTCCCAGCCACCGCGCTGGGCCAGTTCCACCGGCAGCAAGCGGTTGGCCCACAGGAAGGCCACGCACGCCACCATCAACCCGGCCACCACCGCCACATTCAGGCGTTCGGCGATGTGGTAGAGCAGGGCGCCCACAGCCCCTTCGCCATCGTGGCGCCGACGGCGCTTGACGGTAAACAGCACCACCCCGGTCGCGAGCATCGCGCAACTGGCCAGGCCGCAGACAAAGTACAACCAGCGCATGGAGTAGCCACCAAACTGGGCAAAGTGCAGGCCGGCCATGACTTTTTGGGTCAGCAGGCTTGGCCGGCTGACGGCGGGTTGGCGCAGGACTTCACCGCTGACCCCGTCAAACAGCATGCTCTGGCCCTTGGTCAGTTCGATGCGATTACCCAGCACCGGGCGCGCCTCGATCCGCGCGTTGCTGCGTCCTGGGTTGTGGATCGACAGGCTGGACACCGGCCCCATGGCTCGCTCGGCCTCGGCCAGCAGGGGCTCAAGCGCGGTCAACTCGGCCGCCTCGCTGCGCGTGGGGCGTTCGCCGCGCACCTGCTGTTCGGCGGGCGCACCCCGCAGGGCGCGGCCCAGGTTGTCGCGATCGCCATCGAACAGCGCATCCACCGCCGCCGGCATGTAGATCAGGTAGAAAATCACCAGCCCGGTATAGGTGATCATCAGGTGAAAGGGCAGTACCAGCACTGCCGTCGCATTATGCGCATCCAGCCACGAACGCTGGCCTTTGGCCGGGCGGAAGGTGAAGAAATCCTTGAAGAATTTCTTGTGAATCACAATCCCGCTGATCAGCGCCACCAGCATCGCCATGGCGGCCAGTCCGACGGTCCAGATCCCCAGGTCACGGGGCAGGTTGAGGGTGAAGTGGAAGCGGAAGAAGAACCCGCCACCGGCCGTTTCGCGCACGGCCAGGGGCTCGCCGGTGCGCGGGTCGAGCGCGGTGCCGCCGCCACGGCGTTGTTCGCCGGCCGATACCGTCAGGGTGTCGGAACGCTCGCCAGGCAAGCCGATGTTCCAGGTCTTCGCCTCGGGATGCTGGCGCGCCAGATAACCGAGGGCCTGTTGCGCGGCGGCGCTTTGCGACAGGCTGGTGGCGGGGATTTCCGGGCGCATCCAGCCGTCGATTTCCTTGTCGAACACCGCCAGGGTGCCGGTCAGGAAGATCGCAAACAGCAACCAGCCAAAAATCAGCCCGCTCCAGGTGTGCAGCCAGGCCATGGATTGGGTCAGGGTCTTGTGTTTCATCCCAGCACCTCGCGCCATTGTGGCCAGAAACCGATGGCGGCCAATGGCAGCGCCAGGGCCATCCCGGCCCAGGCGCGCCAGGCGTTGCGACAGGCGAAGGCCCAGAGAATCGCCAGGGTATAGATCAGGAAGGAGGGCAGGCTGGCGACCACTAGCGCGTCGACCTTGTCCATGGGCAACAGGCGCGCCAGGGCGGCGGTAAACGCATAGGTAAACAGGTAACCGCCGATCAGCGCGGCGACAATCCGCGAGAGAGTCGGCCAGGCAGGGGATTTGCTTTTCATAGAGGGCTCATCAGCGTTAGACCTGTGGGAGCTGGCTTGCCTGCGATGCAGACGCCTCGGTCTATCAGGTAATTTTGAGGTGATGCCATCGCAGGCAAGCCAGCTCCCACACAAGCCAATCCCACCTAGATTGAGTGGGTCACAAGTAATCCAGGGCTCGAATGCTAGTGATTCTCATATGGGAGTAAACGCAATTTACAACTTATACACTTTGAGGCGCAGATGCAGGCTCAGCCCGGGCGTGGTGTTCTGCGCCCATAACTGACCGCCTTGCAACTGCACGATGCTGCGCGCAATCGACAAGCCCAGGCCATAACCGTCACCGCCCGGGCGGGCGGCATTGAGGCGGGTGAACGGCAGGAAGATCTGCTCCAGCTTGTCGGGCTCGATGCCCGGGCCTTGGTCCTGGATGCACAGGTGCCAGAAGTCGCCCTCAAGCTTACCGGTCAAGCGCACCACGCCCTGTTCGGGGGAGTGGCGGATGGCATTGCGCAGGATATTTTCCAGGGCCTGGGCCAGGCCATTGAGGTTGCCCAGCACCCAGACGCCTGCGGGCAGCTCGCAGGGCAGGCGCTCGCTTGACCAGCCGCTTTCAAAGCAGGCGTCTTCGCGCAACAGGTCCCACAACGGCTCCATCTCCACCGCTTCCACCGGCATGGATGGGCGTTCGGTATCCAGCCAGACCAGCTCCAGGGTGTTGCCGATCAAGCGTTCCATGCCTTGCACTTCACGCTCCAGGCGCTGGCGCAGGGCGCCGGGATCGGGCTCGCGCTCGCCGGCCACCCGCAGCCGGCTCAAGGGCGTGCGCAGCTCGTGGGACAAGTCCCGCAGCAAGCGCCGTTGCAGCACCACCGTGCTTTCCAGGCGCTCGGCCATATGATCGAAGGCCCGGGCCAATTCACCCAACTCATCGCGACGGCGCGTCACCTGGGCCCCGACCCGTGACGCCAGGTCCCCGGCGCTCAGGGCATTGGCCTGGCGCTGCAGGATCACCAGCGGCGAAATCAGCACCCGGTACAACAGCACGCCGAACAACAGCGCCAGTGAGGCCGGCAGGACGTGTTGCAGGAGGATGTTCCAGCGGCCATTGTCCTTGCGCGGGTCCAGGTGCAAGGGCAACTCCATCACCAGCCGCGATTGGCCATCGCTGAACGGGATATAAAACGTCGGCCGGCCACCGGGGCGCCCCACCGGCCAGTCGATCCGGCGCACGAAATCCAACTTGCGCCGCTCAAGCGTGGTCAGCGCCTGGGAAGACAGCGAATGGTGGTCATCCACCACCACCGCCCACACCTGCTCCCGGGCGCGCAAGGTGTTCAGGAACTCGTCGACGCCTGCCGCGCCGCGCTCACGCCAGGCGGCTTCGGCCTGCTGCGCATAATCGGTAAGAATCTGCCGGGTGGGCGCGGGCAAGCGCGCAGTGGCTTCCTGGATACGCTGGCTGACATCCACCTGCAGGCTGACCACCAACAGGCACAGCACCGCCAGCAGGCCGATCAGTTTCCACAACAGCGAATGACGGTTGGGCAGCCTCATGGCGCCAGCCGGGTCAGGATGTAGCCGGTACTCCTGACCGTCTCCACGCGCCCGGCGGTGTAGCCGATGGCCTGCAACTTGCGGCGGATGCGGCTGACATGCATGTCCAGGCTGCGATCATGCCGGGAATAGGCCCGGTGCATCACCTGCTGGTACAGGAACGCCTTGGTCAGCACCTCATCGACATGGGCCACCAGGGTTTCCAGCACCCGATACTCGGTGGTGGTCAGGTCGGCCCACTGCTCATTGAGGCTGACATCGGTGCGCTGTTCGTCGAATGTCAGTTGCGGGTCTTCATTGCGCGCCGTGCCCGGCACCTCGTGTTCATAGGCCACGCGGCGCAGGATCGCATCGATGCGCACATCCATTTCCAGCATGCTGAACGGCTTGGGCAGGTAATCGTCGGCACCCTGGCTGAAACCGGTGATGCGGTCCTGCTCGGCGCCAAGGGCCGACATCAGGATCACCGGCACCCGTTGATGCCGGCGCAGTTGCGCCAGCACCTCCAGGCCGCTGCTGCCTGGCAGCATGATATCCATCAGGATCAGGTCGAAAGGTTGGGCGCGCACCAGCTCGACGATTTCACCCCCGTTCTGGCGCAACGTGACATCGAAGCCGCGTTGGCCCAGGTGGCTGTCCAGATGGGCGGCAAGCACCGGGTCATCCTCGACGGCGAGGATGCGACGCGCTGCGGGGAGCGAAGAGTGGGCGTGCATGGGAATTTCCTGCGAATGCGAATGTTTCTAAGTTGCGCATTCTGGCAAATCTTCCGGCACATTCCTATTGATTGCGGTTTATTGCTGCATTTGCCGGATGATCCGACAGAACACCGGATCATCCAGATACGCCACATGGAGCCGGCTCCTACATGGAGCCGCACCCGCTTTAGACCTATCCTAGCGCTGGCAAGGATCGTTCTTGTTCAACAGATTCCCCGTCGAATACCACACGCGTTGCGCCGCCGGCCCCAGGTCCAGCGCCACCGGCGCATCGGCGCGCCCCTCCAGCAACGTCGGATAAACCCCAGGCTTGAGCGGCGACTGGCAGACAATCGGCAGTGACTGCACGGTGGTGAAGTTCAAATCCACCGTAGACACCAGTTGCGCCGCCGAAAACGGCGCCGGCGGGCCGGGCAGGGTGATGATTTCCTGGAAGTCCGGATCCTGAGCGATGTAGTGCGTCAAGTGCGCCTCAGTGCCCCGGCCAAACAGGGTGTAGACCAGCTGTTTCGGTCGGTCGATGCCCAGGTTGAACGGCCGGTAGATCACCACCGCCTCGACCGTCACGGGTACGTTGTCAAACAGCACCGGCCCCGGTGTGCCGCCGCCCTCGTTGGAGTAGCCGTCAAAGATCGTCGCCTTGAACGAAGTCACTTCACCGGCCTTGAGCTGAGGCAGGGTGAACGTGTCGTCGTCGACGTTGATCAGGTTATACGGCTTGCTCGGATTGGCCGCGCGCAGGGCCTGGTACTTGGCCATTACGTCTGCGGGCAGGCTGGCCTGGAGCACGATCTGGTACATGTGCTTTTCCGTGGTGAACATTGGCATGTGCACCAGGAACAGGGTCTGCGAGCCGACCATGAACATGCCGTGGTTGCCCGGCGCATCGGCATCGGCGCCGTTGCTGACCGCGTGCAGTTCATGGGGGGAATGGGCAACGGCCAGCGGGGCGAGGGCCATCGATAGCGCAAGCAGCAGGGTTGCAAGGGAGCGTTTCATGGTGGGCCATCCTTGAGGGTTTCGAAGGCATTTACGCGTTTGATCAGGCTTTTTTGCTTGGCCGAATCGGCGTTGTTGAACAGGAACGAGAAGTCCGAGGCCAGGCTGCTGCTGCCGGCAATCGTCGCCTGTTGGTGGCAGGCATTGCAGTCCATGCTCTGGACGTAGGTCTCCATGGTGGTATTGGCCACCGGTACGTTGCTATCGCTGATAAAGGCGCCATAGGACAGGGGCACCTTCGCACCCGCGCCCGGCTCCGGGTCCGGTGCGGTCGGGGCGGTGATCCACAGCACATTGACTAGCTTGTAGTACTGGAACACCGACTGGCCGTTGGTCTGCTGGGCGAAGCTGGCCTGCACGGCGCCGTTGAGGGCCTGCATGTCCGAAGGCAGGGGGTGTTCGCGAGTGGTCTGGACCGGTTGGTTGCGTGGATAGGGCTCGGTGCATTCGCGATCAGGGTGGTGCTGCTGGCACTGGATACGGGCCACGTTGGGCGTGCACACGTCAGGGCCACCGGTGCAGTTGGGGTTGTAGAAGGTATAGCCGTCGGGCGGTGTCTGTTGCGCAGGTACTTGGCCTGGCTCTTGTACGTTGTCTACTTGCTCGAAGGTGGTCCAGATGAAGTTCGGTGAACTCTGGGTCTTGTTGATGATATGCAGGCCCACCAGGCCCACCACTTGTTGGGTGCATTGCAGGGTGGCGGGGTTCTTGAGCCAGGCCACGGTGGTCAGGTAGCGCCCGTAGAGCTGGGGCTTGCCGGTGAGGATACGCCAGGCGGCCTTGAGTTCCAGGGCGCCCAGTTGTTCCTGGGGCAGGGGCTGTGCCGGCATCGAGCGCATCAGCTCGCCGGCGGGCAGGGACAGCCCGGCCGGATGATTGCCATCGCTGTTTTGTGCAACGACCATTTGATTGGCGGCATCGTACAGCCCGTACTTGACGATATAGTCAAACTCGGCCTTGCCCACCTTGCGCTCGAAATACACCAGGTTGCCGGTCTGGTCCGTCAGCCAGCCGCCGGCGGCTTCCATGATCGGGTCGGGAATCGAAGCCAGGGTGCCGCTGGACAAGTGGAAGCGATGCTTGGCGTTGGTCGCGCTTTCCGAGGTGGCGTTCATGAACTTGCGCGCGCCTACCGACAACGCTTTGAGGCTGCCCTCGCTGCTGCAATTGGACGGCACCAATGTCTGCACGCCCCAGCCTGTGGGCGGTCGGGCGCCGGGCAGGAATATATCGTTAGCGTCTTTAAAGCTTGCCCACACCGGCGCGGTGGTCATGGGTTGCCCGGCGACCTGGGGCACGCCAAATTGCGCCATGCTGATCTTGCGGTTCGGCTCGCCCGCGAGGGCTGCATTGGCTGGCCATCCGGGATCCACGGGCCAGTTCAGGGCAATAAACAGCTGCCAGCCAAAACAGTTCATGAAGCTCTGGCCAGTGGTGTTGAAATTGTTGACGGGTAGAAAACCGCCGCTGTTGGGGTCGAACACCAACTGCTGCTGGACGCAGGTATCGGCATCCGATGCCTGGGCCGTGGGCAGGAGAAACAGCGACAGCAGCGTGCTGACCAGCAGCAGACCACGTAAGCGAAATCTGTACATCATCGCGCTCCTTGCATGAAGGTGAAGCCTCTAGCCGTTGTGTAGGAGCCGGCTTGCCGGCGAAAAACCTGAGAGCACCGCTGGGCGCCAGGTACCCCGCGTTATCGTTGGGGATTTTCGCTGGCAAGCCAGCTCCTACAGAGGTCGGTGTTGGCCCTTAAGTGGATGGCACCAGCGCCAGCCCGGACTCCCAAGGGTGGTCCGCCGCGCTGACGTTATCCGCCTCGCCCGGATTGAGCGCGCGCACTGTCACCAGCCCCGGCGCCGCGTCTTTTGCGACGGTGATGGTCATGATGTAACCCTGGGTACCGCCCGCATTGGTCTGGCCGGGAATGGCCGAGGCGTCGGGCAGGAACTCCGTGACCTGCGCCGTGACCCCGGGGTTGTTGAACTGGATCCGTGCGGTGGCGGCGGTGGTCTTGAGGTCCGCGCCTTGTACCACCAGCGCGAATTGCCCGCTGGTACCTGGGGCCAGCCAGGCCGGCAGGTCGGTGGGCGACTGGCCGTAGAACAGGTCCAGCGGCAACAACTGCACCGGCCAGGGCTGCAGGCCATTGACCCGATCCTGCACGCAAGGCGATTGCTGCTGCGCGGTGCTCGGCATGGTGGTGACACTCAGGCCCACCAGCAATTGCTGGGCAATCACCCACACATAGTTCACCGCCTGGCCATTGATGGTGATGTCGTTGATCGAGAACCCGGCACTTTCCGGTACCTCGAACACCGCCTGCAGGATCTGGTCGGAGCCGTTGATCGCCGATTTGGCGGTACCGCGGGTGATGCGCCAGTACTGGCTCACATCCTGGCCTTGGGGGCCTTTCCAGGCATTGAAGTTGGTCGGCTGTTGCAGGTACAGGGCGATGGGGTTGGTCAGGGAAATCCGGCTGGGGGTGGCCCCATCATTCGTCGCCCCGTTGGCTGCAAAGCCGATATGCGGGTCGGAGTTGCGATAGTTCTGCCCATATTGCGCGCAGCAGATCAGCGCCTGGGCGCTCTGGCTGCTTTTCAGGGGCCGCATGATCGTGGCCGCCGCCGCCAGGTACACCTCGGCGCTGAGGGTGTTGGGCCCAGAGGTCAGGTGCATCGCGCCGCCGAACTGGCCGGGGGTGCAGGCGGTGCCGGCGTTCCACTTGTTGACGGTGTCGTAGGCCGGCAGGCCAGTGGTCGGGTCAATCACCGGGTCACCGGCCTTGCCGGTCTTGCAGTCGGCGGTGTAGCGCAGATAGAGATCTTGCAGTTGTACATTCGGGTCGATGTAGTCGCGATACAAGCCCAGCACGGCATTCGGATCGATGCGCCACATGGCCAGGAAGTACGCCGGGTTTTCACTGGTAAAGGTGATCTTGCGCATGTTGCCGTTGGTATCGCGCACGATCGACCACTCGCAGTATTCGTCCAGCCAGCCACGCGGCCCCGAGGGCGAGAAGTCTTTGTATTTGCCGCTCCAGTCGATAGTCGGGCAGCGGGTTACGGGCAGTTGCAGCAGGGTGCCTTTCTTGTCCGGGTCGTACAGGGTGTACAGGGTGCCGTTGATGGTGATCTGGCCGTTGTCGGTCAGCTCCATGACCTGTTGCAGGGTCATGGCCTTGTTGCCCAGTTGTGGAATCACCGCAGTGCCGTTGTTGTAGAAAAAGGTCCACAGCCGGTTGGGAAAGGGTTGCCAGGTAATCGCCGGCAGGGTGGTGTCGCCATAGCCTTCGACCAGCGGGTTGTAATAGGCCGAGCGGGGCGCGTCATACAGGCCCGACCAGGGGTTGCCGATGATCGCCGCTTCGGTCCAGCCGGTTATGTCGTTGTTCCAGTCGGTTTCGAATTGTGGCAACTGGTCTTCCAGGCCCAGCTTGTTGTAGTCCTTTGGCGCTTGCCCAGCGGGGGAGGTGAATTGCTTGAAGGGCGTGCTCATGACAAATCTCCATGGGGGGTAGAAATGCTGCAGCAACCGGCACTCGGGGGAGGGTCGGCGACGGTCTGGCGCGGGTCATCCCACACCAGTTGGGCGATAAAGCCGGGCAGCGGCGCGTACTCTTGCGGCGCCAATACCCGGCCACTATCGAGATGGGTAACCAGCAGGCTCAACTGCACGGCGTCCGTGGGGCCGAGGTGCAGTGCCGAGGCACTGCGCGCGGCATTGAGCGCGCGGCAGACGCCGTGGGTAATGCAGCGCCCCTTGTCATCCACCAGCCCCATGCCGATGCGGCTGAAGCGCCCGACGTAGTGCGGGTTATCAGCGTTGACCTGTTGGGGCGTGGCGTCGGGCTGGTTGAGGAAAACGTCGATCAGGTAGGTATCGTGGGTGCAGCGCACATGGTCGAACACCACCCACGGGCCGCCGGCCTGCGCCGGATCCTGGGCAGGCGCGGCACTGTGCGGGCAGCAGGCTTTTGCGCTGGCGCTTCGTGCGCCAAACGGCGGCGCGACAGGCATGCCGTAGTCATAGCCGATATGCCGGCTGTCCTGGGCCATATCGCCCAGGGTGGTATAGCGCCAGGCATCGGCACTGGTGAACGTGACGGTCTCGGCCTGGCTGCCGGCAAACGGCTGGAGCAGGCATTGGGTGGTGTACTGCGCCGCCGGGTTGGCGCGGATCCAGATCTCCAGTACGCGATCGATATTGGCGTGGTAGGAGCAGAACACCGGGTCAAACGCGGTGTAGGCGTTATCGGCCATATCACCGCCGATCCAGCCGTGATAGTTGTCGTGGGGCTGTTCAAACAGGCCATCGAAATTCAGCGTGCGGTTGGGGTACAGCTCGTCCTTTTGCGGTGGATCGAACACGGTGATATTGGCCCAGGGATACCCCGGCACGCCCTGGGGCTGGCTGAAGGTCTTGAATTCCAAGGCATCCACCACCTGCTGCTGGAAAATCCGGCTCATGCCATACAACTGGGTGCGCTTGACGCTCTGCTGGTCGCCCTGGGTATAGAACAACGGGTTGCGCTGCACGAAGCGGCAGTCCAGGCCCTCGACATTGCCCGAGGCACAGACTTTCGAGCGGCCATCCTTGGCCGCCGCATAGCGCAATGGGTTTCGCCGCACTTCGCCGCTGTGCGGGTGCACATAGGTTTCATCGAGAAAGGCCTGGGGTAGGCCGGCCTGCGGGCTGCCATCGATACTGGCGTCCTCGGCCATCCAGTCCCAATAGGGGATCGGGCAGTCGATCAAGGCTTCCAGGTACAGCAGGTAGGCGCGATGCCACAAGGCAAAGGCTTCCTGGTAATGCAGGCACCAGTTGGTATGGATATAGGCATAGCGCTGCCAGGGCGAGCCACTGTCCGGGTTGCCGATCTGCATCACGTCGTCGAGCCGCGCACGGTACAGGTCCAGTTGCGCCTGGCTCAGCGCGCGGATGTCCTGGCGCACGCGCTTGACCGGGTGCGGCAGGTCTGGAGGCGGGATGCGCTCGGCGATATCGAATGGCGAAAAGCTGTTCAGGCGCCAGCCCTGGTTGACCCACTGCCGGAAGGTTTCCAGGGCGTCGATGGGCCAGAATTGCCGGTCGTCCAGGGTCAACGGCATGTTGCGCGACGCCAGGTGCTGGTAGATAGTTTCGGACCAGGCCTTGACCGAGTCGGGGTCTTCCAGGAACACATCGTAGGCGTTCATGCAGCGCACCCACGAGCCTGCGACGTTGGCGCGATCTGCCGTTGGTATCCAGTAAGGCGCGGTGAAAAGCCCTTGGATATCAGCGGCCCATGTCGGTTTCGCGACTATCATAAGATCCCTCTCATGCGGCCCCAATGCTGGATTTTCCGGGGCTGCTAAGCTGGAGTTGATAGTAACGGGCCACTGTGCAGTGATTTGTGCAAATTGGCCGGCCTTTACGGCGGATTCATTGCAGTTTTCTCAAGGAAGAAGTGGAAATAATGACAGACGCCATGGATTTGAAAATTCTCGGCAAGTTGCAGAAGGACTGCACCCAGAGCCTGGACCTGCTCAGCGACAGCGTGGGGCTGTCCTCGACCAGTTGTTACCGGCGCATCCGGCGCCTGGAGAGCGTGGGCATCATCAAGGCCAAAGTCGCAGTGCTGGATGAAAAAAAGCTGGGGATCCAGGTCACGGCGTTCTTTTTGATCAAGCTTGATAAAGACAGCAACGACATTGATCGCAAGATGCAGCACATCCTGGCCAACCACCCGGAGATTCAGGACTGCTACCTGATGACCGGGGAGTTTGATTTTGTGATGGTGGCCAAGTTTCGCGATGCCACGGAGTACACCGAATACATCTATCGGTTTCTTGATACTTACCGGGATATTCCGATCCGCACGTATTCGTCGACGTTGGTGGTGCGCACGGTGAAGAAGTCCTATGAACTGCCGCTGCAAGGCGTGCAGCACCTTCCTCCAGACCTGTAGACGCCGGCTTGTGTAGGAGCGGGCTTGCCCGCGATTACGGTAGATCAGTCAGCACCTGTCTTGGCTGACCCACCGCCATCGCGGGCAAGCCCGCTCCCACAGGATTATGCGTTCGCCGTAATGATCCGGTTGTCTATCAGGCCGCCACAGCCTGAAGCTGCAAGCCACCTTCGACATCCTTGACCAACCCGCTGGCCAGCAGCAACGGCAGCAAACGCTTGTGCAACTGCGGCTCGACAAACTCCTTGACCGTCTCCAGCGCCAAGTCGCCACTGCCCGGCAGGTCGGCCTTGGTATAGGACAGCCAGGCCTTTTTCAGCATCTGTAACACATCGCTGCCAGCGGTCAACGCAAAGCGGCGGTGGGTAATCTGGCCCAGGAAGTTGAAGCTGTGCTGATACTCGTAACCTTTCTCGTCACCTGCGCTGGCAACGCAGCGCACGCAGGTGCAAGGGCCATCGCCAAAGGCAGCCTGCAGGTAGCTATTGAAGTCCACCACGGGCTTGAGCGACAGGCGCTTGTCCACTTCGAACAGGTCGCCGGTCATTTTTGCGTCGTTACTCAAGGTGTATTTCCTCGCAGGTCTGCAGCTGGTTTTTCAAAGCGCGGCATCATACCAGCCGACAGCGAGGCGGGTGGCTACCAACTCGCGATTATTGAATTAAACACCCTCGTTCTGTCGGTCAATAACTCGTTGGGGATCCAGCTTGTCGAGGATGCTGTCATAAAATTTCCCCAGGGGGGCTTGGTTGTCATCATCTGACATTCTCGATATCTCTTTGCGGACAGCCTCCCAAGTATCGGAGTGCCTGTTCACATTTTCAGGAATGAAGTTCAGGAGATACTCCGGCGCAGAGTTCCACAACAGTGCATAGGTTGCGGCCTCTGCTAATTCAGGTGTTGCTCGACCTGTAGCTATCAGATGTGTTTTAAGCCGAGAGAACATATTGGCCGCCATTTCATCCCAGGAGCTTGTTCCTGACGAGTCGAAGTCAAACCCGGCGATTTCACCCGGATCGCCATGTTTTCCTTGAGTTAACAGGGCGGTGATACCTAGGCTCGCCCAAGACAGATCAGACCTGCCAGGGAAAAAATCTTCAAACTGCTCTTTGAGCTTACGACCTAGCTCTTGCGCCATGGGTGTTTGAAGCAGCAAAGACAGGCCATAACTTCGTCCTAGCTCTCGGAATGGTTTGCTTCGGTCAAGTGAAGCGTTCCATTTGTCATCGGGTACTTGGGCTCGCATAGCCTCAAGAGTGGGTGGCGGTTTCATCTGTTGAATGGTGTTGTACATGTTCAAATATGTTTCGTCGTACATCTTGGCGGAGCGGTGCGCTGCCGGAGCACTCGGTTCGGGACGGGCGGAGTTTGTTGTCTTGGTTTCATGACGATCTGTGATGTGGGAGTGATTCGCTAGCGGGGCGGCCAGTGGTTGGTTATTAATAGATGTCATGTGTTTATCCTTCAGAAAAATGGAAAGGCGTGATAGCGACCGTTTACTGTTGACGGTCACTAACCGCTATTTTTCTGTGGCGCGAAAATCTATTCAGGTTCCCGCACCTGTATTTCCACATGGGAAAGTTAGATGCGCAATGTTGCGTCTCACCCTTGGCCCAGCCGCTCCTTGATCCAGTCATACAGGTTATTGCCCTCGCTCGACAGTTCGCTGCTGGCCCGGCGGCACAGGTAATACTGGCGTCCGTCATCCACCGGCAAGTCGAACAGTTGCACCAATTCACCCCGGGCCACCAGCGGCGCCACCAACGGCGCACGCAGCAGCGAGCAGCCGAGGCCGGTGAGGGTGGCGACCAGGGTCAATTGGCCGTCCTCCAGCAACAGACCATTGTGCGTGTTGCTGTGACTGGCCTCGGCGACATCGAACCATTGCCCCCAGGTGCCGCGTTCTTCGTCGTGCAGCAGCGGCAGTTCGCTGAGCGCCTGCGGTGTGGC
Source organism: Pseudomonas sp. DTU12.1 (assembly GCF_009873475.1). Taxonomy (NCBI): domain Bacteria; kingdom Pseudomonadati; phylum Pseudomonadota; class Gammaproteobacteria; order Pseudomonadales; family Pseudomonadaceae; genus Pseudomonas; species Pseudomonas sp. DTU12.1. The sequence goes on from NZ_CP045254.1 coordinate 2,518,830, forward strand.
GATAGGCCCGTGGCGCTGCAGGAATTCGCGGCTGCAAAACGGCGTGACCGCGCCGCTGATCAGCGGTTCGCTGTGATACCCCGGCCAGTGCCCGGTACCGAAACGGATCGACAGGTCGGCAGCATCGCTGGGGTAGCTGCGGTGGTTGGCGTAGGTGATGTTGATATCCAGCGCCGGGTTGGCGCTCAAAAACTGCGGCAGGCTCGGGATGAACAGGTTGGTGGCGAACATCGGGATCAGGCTGATGGTGACCTGGCGCGTCGCGCTCTTTTCCCGCACGTGCTCGGTGGCGCTGCGCAGTACCGCGAATGCCGAGCGAATCGCCCGGTAGTACTCGCGGCCTTCTTCGGTCAGGCCCAGGTTGCGGCCTTGGCGCATCGTCAGCGGCTGTTGTAGGAAGCTCTCCAGCAAGTGCAGTTGATGACTGACCGCCGAGGGCGACACCCCTAGTTCGCGCGCGGCGGCATTCACGCCCCCATGGCGGGCAAAAGCCTCGAAGGTGCGCACGGCACGTAAAGGTGGATCGTTGGCTAACTGTTCTAAATTATTCATGTGTTGAATTAAATACTAAGTAAAAAGATAAATAAAGCGGCTTTAGCCTGGAAAAAACGCCGTAAATAGGGCGTTTTTTATTTGGCATAAACATATTCCTTTCAGATATTTGATAAAAACAGAATAAATAACTAGTGTTCCGCGCTCGGGCTTTTAGTCGGTGCGCCCTGGCACCGACGTTTTTGTGTATGGAGTTGATGGTTCTCATGGATGCGTTTATCCAGCAACTGCTCAACGGCTTGCTGTCGGGCAGTCTCTACGCGCTAGTGGCCTTGGGTTACACCATGGTCTACGGCATTTTGCGGATCATCAACTTTGCCCATGGCGATGTGTTGATGATTGGCGCGCTGGTGGGCCTGTCGGTGATCCGTGTGCTGCAGGCGGCCTTCCCGCAGATGCCGCCGGTGTTGTTGCTGCTGGCAGCGGCGATGATTGCCATGGCCTTTTGTGCGGTGCTGGCGGTGGTGATCGAGCGTGTCGCCTATCGGCGCTTGCGCAACGCCCCGCGCCTGGCGCCGTTGATCAGTGGTATCGGCGTGTCGCTGTTGTTGCAGACCGTCGCCATGCTGGTCTGGACCCGCAACCCACAGATGTTCCCGCAATTGCTGCCCCTGGAACCCATCGAAGTGCTGGCCGGCGATGCCACCCATGCCGCCGTGACCAATGCCACCGCGCTGACCACCATTGGCGTGGCGCTGAGCCTGATGGTCGGGCTGTTGCTGCTGGTCGAGCGCACGCGCTTTGGCCGGGCCATGCGCGCCGTGGCCGAGAACCCGCAAGTGGCGAGCCTGATGGGCATCAACCCTAACCGCATCATCGTCATGACCTTCGCCATCGGCGGCGCCCTGGCCGCGCTGGCAGGCATCATGATGGCCAGCAACTATGGCAGCGCGCATTTCTATATGGGCTTCCTGCCCGGCATCAAGGCCTTTACCGCGGCAGTGCTGGGCGGCATCGGCAACCTCAAGGGCGCCATGCTCGGCGGCCTGCTGCTGGGGCTGATCGAAGCCCTGGGCACCGGCTACCTGGGGGCTGCCACCAACGGCGTGTTCGGCAGCAACTACCAGGATGTGTTCGCCTTTATCGTGTTGATCGCGGTGCTGGTGTTCCGTCCCCAAGGGCTGTTGGGCGAACGATTGGCGACCCGCGCATGAGCCTGGCAACCGCTGTGAGCCCTTCGAGCAAACGCGCCAGCCTGGGCCTGGTACTGTTCGCCCTGGCCCTGGTGTTGGCCCCATGGATTGTCGGGCATGCCGGCGGCAATACCTGGGTGCGCACCCTGGACTTTGCCCTGCTGTACATCATGTTGGCCCTGGGCCTGAACATCGTGGTGGGTTATGCCGGCCTGCTGGACATGGGCTTTATCGCCTTCTACGCGGTGGGCGCCTACCTGGCGGCATTGCTCTCGTCGCCCCATCTGATGCAACAGTTCCCGGCCTTGCTGGCGCTGATGCCAGAGGGCATGCACACCTCGATCTGGCTGATTCTGCCGCTGGCGGCGCTGTTGGCGGCCGGGTTCGGGGTGATCCTTGGGGCGCCGACCCTGCGTTTGCGCGGCGACTACCTGGCCATCGTCACCCTGGGCTTTGGCGAGATCATCCGCATATTGCTGCGTAACCTGGACCGCCCGGTGAACCTCACCAACGGCCCCAAAGGCATCGCCCAGGTTGATCCGGTGACGCTGCTGGGGGTCAACCTGGGGCGCACCCAGGAACTGTTCGGCCTGCGCTTGCCCTCGGTCTACCTCTATTACTACCTGTTCGCCGCACTGGTGGTGCTGATCCTGTTTGCCTGCATCCGCCTCGAGCGCTCGCGCATCGGCCGCGCGTGGATGGCGATCCGCGAAGACGAAGAGGCGGCCCAGGCCATGGGCCTCAATACCCTTCGCCTGAAGCTGCTGGCATTTGCCATTGGTGCGGCGTTCGGCGGTATCAGTGGGGCGCTGTTTGCCTCGTTCCAAGGCTTTGTTTCACCCGAATCCTTCACCCTCAATGAGTCCATCGCCGTGCTGGCCATGGTGGTGCTCGGCGGCATGGGGCATATCCCCGGGGTGATTCTGGGCTGCGTGTTGCTCGCGGCCCTGCCCGAAGCGTTGCGCGCCAGCATGGGCCCCTTGCAGCAGGCGCTGTTTGGCCAAGTGCTGGTGGACCCGGAAATTATCCGCCAGCTGTTCTACGGCCTGGCGCTGATTCTGGCGATGCTGTATCGACCCGCCGGCCTCTGGCCGAGCCGCACAGGAGGTGCACCTTGAACCATCCGTTATTACAGATCGAGAAGGTCAATAAACAGTTTGGCGGCGTGGCCGCGCTCGATGACGTGAGCTTGAGTATCGAGGCCGGGGAAATCTACGGCCTGATCGGGCCCAATGGCGCCGGCAAGACCACCTTCTTTAATGTGATGACGGGGTTATACACCCCGGACTCCGGGCGCTTTCAACTCGACGGCCAGGAGTACCAGCCCACGGCGGTGCACCAGGTGGCCCGCGCTGGCATCGCGCGCACGTTCCAGAATATCCGCCTGTTCAACGCCATGAGCGCCCTGGAAAACGTCATGGTCGGGCGCCATGTGCGCACCCATAACGGCGTGTGGGCGGCCTTGAGCGGGCATTCGCGCGGGCGCGAGGAAGAAGCGCAGACCCGCGCCCACGCCCATCGCCTGCTGGCCTATGTCGGCCTGGCCGGGTTTGCCCACTACCGTGCCGACAGCCTGTCCTACGGCCACCAGCGGCGCCTGGAAATTGCCCGCGCCCTGGCCACCGAACCGCGCCTGCTGGCCCTCGACGAGCCGGCCGCCGGCATGAATGCCAGCGAGAAAGTGCAACTGCGCAGCCTGCTGGAAAAAATCCGCGACGACGGCCACACCCTGTTGCTGATCGAACACGACGTGAAGCTGGTGATGGGCGTGTGTGACCGCATCAGCGTGCTGGACTACGGACGCGTGATCGCCGTGGGCGCGCCTGCCGAAGTGCGCCGCCACCCGCAAGTGATCCAGGCCTATCTGGGAGCCGGCGCCCATGTCTGAAGCGTTGTTGCAGATTGCCGGCCTGAAGGTGCGCTACGGCGCCATCGAGGCGGTCAAGTCCCTGGACCTGCATATAGATGAAGGCGAACGGGTCACGTTGATCGGCGCCAATGGCGCCGGCAAAAGCTCCAGCCTCAAGGCCCTGACCGGGTTGCTGCCGGCCGCTGCGGGGCAGATCCGCTTTGCTGGCCGCTCGATCCTCAACCTGGCGCCCCATGAGCGCCTGACCCTGGGCATCGCCATGGTGCCGGAAGGGCGTGGCATTTTTGCGCGCATGAGCGTGCTGGAAAACCTCCAGGCCGGCGCGTTCCTGCGCCGCGACCCACAGCAAGTCAACCTGGAAATCCGCCAGTTGTTCGAACACTTCCCGCGCCTGGAGGAACGCTTGCAGCAGTCGGCCGGCTTGCTCTCCGGTGGCGAGCAGCAGATGCTCGCCCTGGCCCGTGCGCTGCTGTCCAAGCCCCGCCTGCTGGTGCTCGATGAGCCGTCCATGGGCCTGGCGCCGATCATGGTCGAAAAGCTGTTCCAGGTGATCGATGATGTGTGCCGCCAGGGCATGACCCTGCTGCTGGTGGAGCAGAACGCGCGCCTTGCGCTGCAAGTGACTGACCGCGCCTATGTGATGGACACCGGGCGTATCAGCCTCAGCGGTGCCAGTGACCAATTGCTCGACCACCCCGAGGTGCGCAGTGCCTACCTCGGTGAATAACCCCATAACAAACGCCACCGGACGCCCGGCGTGTTTCGTCAACCCCACAGGCCATGAGGGCCTGCTGAGAAACAGGAAAAAACCATGAACAAGACTGCCCCCTTCAAACGCGTACTGTTGTTGAGCCTGGCCATGAGCGGCGTGGCCCAGGCCGACCAGACGGTACTGATTGGCCTGGCCGGACCCTTGACCGGTCCGTCGGCGCGGATCGGCAAAGACCTGGAAAACGGCGCGCAACTGGCCATTGACCAGGCCAACGCCAAGCACCTGAAAATCAATGGCGAGGCCGTGACGTTCAAGCTGGTTTCCGAGGATGACCAGTCCGATCCACGCACCGCCGTCACCGTGGCCCAGCGCCTGGTGGACGAAGGCGTAGTTGGCGTGGTCGGCCATTGGAACACCGGCACCAGCATTCCGGCAGCGCGGGTCTACCATGACGCCGGGATTGCCCAGGTCGCACCGGTGGCCACTGGTCACGCCTACACCCAGCAAGGTTTCGACACCAGCTTGCGGATCATGGGCCACGACGATGACGGCGGCCAGGTCGCCGGTGACTACGCACTCAAGACCCTCAAGGCGCAGCGCATCGCCGTGATCGACGACCGCACCGCGTTCGGCCAGGGCCTGGCGGACCAGTTCGTCAAATCCATCGAGGCCGGTGGCGCCAAGGTGGTTGCGCGCGAATACGTGGACGACAAGACCATCGACTTCAGTGCGGTGCTGACCAACATCCGTGGGCAAAACCCGGACCTGATCTTCTTTGGCGGCGTCGACTCCCAGGCTGCACCGCTGGCCCGGCGCATCAAGCAGTTGGGGATCAAGGCCCCATTGATGGGCGCCGGCGGCTTTGTCAGCCAGACCTTCCTGCAACTGGCACAGAACGAAGGCGAGGGCGTGATCGCCCTGGAGCCGGGCCTGGCCGTGGCGCAGATGCCAGGCGGCAAAGCATTTGAAGAGGCCTACAAGGCGCGCTTCAAGAGCAACATCGAGCTGCACGCACCCTTTGCCTATGACGGTGTGGGCGTGTTGATCGCCGCCATCGAGCAGGCCAACTCCACCGATCCGCAGAAGTACCTGCCGGTACTGCGCGCCATCAGCTATCCGGGCGTGACCGGGACCATCGCATTCGATGCCCAGGGCAATCTGCAGAACCCGTCGTTCACCGTTTACCAGGTCAAGGCCAATCAATGGCAACCGGTGAGCGTGGCTGGCGGCAAAAAGTAACGCGCTGGATTTAAGTGTAGGCGCAGTTCATGTAGGAGCTGTCTCGCCCGGCGAGGCTGCGATGGGATCACCGCGGTGTATCTGCGACACCGTGGTGTCTGCATCGCAGCCTCGCCGGGCGAGACAGCTCCCACATTTGGCAGCACCCACATTGGATCTTCGCAAGCATTTAGATGAGGCACACCATGAGCAAACTTGAAGGTGAACTGGGCATCCTGGCCCGCCGGCGCATCGAGGCCGAGATCATCAAGCCGATCTACGAAATCCTCGTGCGCGAGCAGGGCAAGGCCTTTGCCGCCGCGGTGATTGGCGAAGCGGTGGGCAACGCCGCGATCCAGGCCGGCAAGCACTTTGCCGCCCAGGAAGAGCAGGGCGCCGACCTCAAGAGCTTCGTTGAGCTGCAAGTGCTGTGGGAAAAGGACGACGCGCTGAAAGTCGAAATCATCGCCAGCGATGCCGAGCACTACGATTACGACGTCAAGCGTTGCCGCTATGCCGAGATGTACCACGAAATGGGCCTGGGCGAGATCGGCCACCTGTTGTCGTGCAACCGCGACGAGCTGTTTATCGTCGGCTACAACCCGAATATCGAATTGACGCGCACCCAGACCATCATGGGCGGCGCGCCAAGCTGTGACTTCCGCTACCACGCCAAGCCCCAGGAGCCGCGCTCGTGAGCGCCCTGGCGCGGGTCAACGGTGAGCGCCTGTGGGACTCGCTGATGGAAATGGCGCAGATCGGCGGCACGCCCAAGGGCGGTGTCTCGCGCCTGGCGCTGACCGACGAAGACCGGCGCGGGCGTGACCTGTTCGTGGCCTGGTGCACGGCGGCCGGGTGCAGCATTCGTGTGGACGCCATGGGCAACATCTTCGCCCGTCGCGCCGGTCGCCTCGACCATCTGGCCCCGGTGCTGACCGGCTCCCACGGCGACTCGCAGCCAGCGGGCGGCAAGTTCGATGGCATCTACGGCGTGCTGGCCGGCCTGGAAGTGCTGCGCACCTTGAACGACCTGGGCATCGAAACCGATCGACCGATCGAGGTGGTCAACTGGACCAACGAAGAAGGCTCGCGTTTTGCCCCGGCGATGATTTCTTCAGGGGTGTATGCCGGGGTGTTCGACCTGGAATACGGTTTGTCCCGCGAAGACAAGGCCGGCGTGACCATCGGCCAGGCGTTGCAACAGATCGGCTACGCCGGCCCGCATCCGGTGGGAGGGCAGGCGGTGCATGCGGCGTATGAACTGCATATCGAGCAAGGCCCGATCCTTGAAGCCCAGGACCTGACCATCGGCGTGGTCACCGGGGCCCAGGGCCAGCGTTGGTATGAAGTCGAACTGAGCGGCCGCAGCGCCCATGCCGGCACCACGCCAATGGATCACCGCCTGGATGCACTGCTGGGCTTTGCCCGGGTGGTGGAGGCGGTCAACCAGATCGGCCTGGCCCAAGGCGCCGAAGGGCGGGCGACGGTGGGCATGGCCAACATCTTCCCCAACTCGCGCAATGTGGTGCCGGGGCGGGTGTTTTTCAGTGTTGAGTTCCGCCATCCCGATGAGACGGTGCTGGGTGTGCAGGACCAGCAACTGCACGAAGCCGTGGCGCGGATTGCCGAGGGGATTGGCCTGCAGGCCAGCGTCAAGCAGATCTTCCAGTACGCGCCGATTGCCTTCGACAAGGATTGCGTAGACGTGGTGCAGACCGCGGCCGCAGCGCTGGGCTATAGCCATCGGCGGATGATTTCCGGCGCGGGGCATGACGCCTGCTACCTGAACCAGGTCGCGCCGACGGCAATGATCTTTGTACCTTGTGTGGATGGCTTGAGTCATAACGAGGCGGAAGAGATCCACCCGCACTGGTCCACGGCCGGGGCGGATGTGTTGTTGCAGGCGATTCTGGCTTCGTCGCGTGAGTGATGGATGGAAGCGGGCTTGCCCGCGAAAGCCATAGGTATCTACACACCTTTCAGAAACTGACGAACTCCCCTGTGGCGAGCGGGCTTGCCCCGCGCTGGGCTGCGGAGCAGCCCCAAAACCAGCCGCTGCGGTGTATCTGGTACAACTCATTCGGCTTATTGGGGCTGCTCCGCAGCCCAGCGCGGGGCAAGCCCGCTCGCCACAAGCCAGCTCCCACCTTCGTTCTGCAGCGCCCCCCTGTGGGAGCGGGCTTGCCCGCGAAAGCGGTAGTTCAGTCACCACCTGTAATCGGCACAATCAGCTGGCTCATCACCTGCAACAAGTGATCATCCGCGCCAGCCGCGCCTATCACTTGCAACCCCACCGGCATGCCCCTCACGTGCCCCACTGGCAGGCTGATCGAGGGCAGGCCGGTGAGGTTCCAGGCGCTGGTATGGCTGAGTACGGCGGCGCGTACGTCAATGTCCTGTTCGCCCACGCGCACTTGGCGTGCGTTTACCTGTGTGGCGGTAATCGGCACAGTGGGTGAAACCAGCAAGTCATAGTCTTCGAACAACCGCGCCATGGCCGCTTTGTACTGCGCCTGGCTGGCCTGTGCGCGAATGTACTGCCAGCCTCTGACCTCGCTCGACACCTCAAGGCGCTCGCGTACCTCCTGGTCAAATTTGTGCGGTGCATCGCGCATGCGTTCGGCATGTACTGCAAAGGCTTCGGCACGTTGCAAGGTCTGCAAGGTGTCCTTCATGCCCGCCGCGATTTTTTGCAGTGCGTCAGTCTCTTGCAGCGCTTCGCCAAACAGCTGTTGCGCCGCCTGGTAGACCTGCTGATGCAGCTCGGCATCCACCGGGCCGAAGCTGGCGCACGTGATCCAGCCCACGCGCAACGCTCGAGGCGTGGCCGCCGGCTGGCAAGCGCGTCCTGCCAGCACTTCGAACAACAGGCGTGCATCTTCAACGTGGTTGGCGATGGGGCCGACGTGGTCGAGGCTGGACGCGAGCGGGAACACCCCGTCCAACGGCACGCTGGCAAACGAGGGCTTGAAGCCGACCGTGCCGCACAAGGCCGCCGGAATCCGGATCGAGCCGCCTGTGTCGGTACCCAGCGCCAGCGGCACCATGCCGCTGGCCACCGCCGCGGCACTGCCGGCGCTGGAACCGCCGGTGATGCAGCGCGCATCCCACGGGTTGCGCGCCGCGCCTTGCAGTGAGCGGTCGCCAGTCGGGCCGTAGGCGAACTCATGGGTCAAGGTCTTGCCGATAATCACCGCCCCGGCCTCGCGTACGCGTTGCACGCACAGCGCATCGTGGCTGGGTTTGAAACGGTCGAAGTGCGCTGAACCGTAGGTGGTGATGTAGTCGAACGTGTCGATGTTGTCTTTGACCGCTATCGGCATGCCCTGCAGCGGGCCGAGGTCCTGGCCTTGGGCAAACAGCGCGTCGGCCTTGCGGGCCTGGGCCAGTGCCACGGCGGCATCAACATGAACGAACGCATTCAACACCGGGTTCAAGCGTTCGATGCTGTCCAGCGCGGCCTGCGTCAACTCGACACTGGTCACGCTGCCGGCACGCAGGCGCGCGGCCAGCGTGATGATCGACTGACCAAAAAAGTATCCAGCGTGGGTAGGCTTCACCAGGCTCATAAATGCAACTCCATCAAACAGCAGCGGGTTGAGAGGACGGGGCAACCTGACGCCCGCCCGGGCGCACCATCAGCATTGCGCTCATGCCCAGCGCGGTGGCCACGGCAGCGGCCACGAACATCGATGAATAGCCGTAACGCACGGTCAGGTAGCCGGTCAGCATGGGGGCGATAAACGACGCGGTGTTGGCGATAAAGTGCGTCATGCCGCTGTAGGCACCCACCCGATTGGACGGCGCGGTGTCGATGACCACCGCCCAGTACACGGAGTTGGGCAGGGCATTAAGCGCATTGGCCAACGTCATCAGGGCAATCACGCCCCAGACGGTCTGGGCTTGGGAAACCATGATGAAACACAAGGTTGTCAGCAGCAGGCAGGTCGCGGCCAGCCAGCTGCGGGCGACTTTCAGGTTGCCGGTGCGGCGCAGCAGCAAGTCCGAAATCTTGCCGCCCAGCAGCACGGTGAAGCAGGCGCCGGTCCACGGGATCATGCCCATGTACCACAGCGACGACAGGTTGTAGTGGAACTCGTCCTGCAGGTATTTGGGGGTCCAGGTCAGCAGCAGGAATGTCACGTACACAAACGAGAAGTAACCGACGGCGTTGAACAGCAGGTCCTTGTTCTTGAAGAAGTGCCAGAGCGGCGCAACGCTGGTAGTGGGCGTCGACGCATTGGCGGCCTCGGCGCGCTCTTTGCGCAGGAAGTCGAGTTCGGCTTTGGACACGCGCGGGTTTTCATCCGGGGTGTTGGTGAAGCGCGTCATGAAAAACACCAGCAGCGCCAGGCTGACCACGCCCAACACCACGAACATGCTGCGCCAGCTGCCGGTCAGGGTTTGCAGGCCCACAGCCACAGGCGCGGTGAGCAATGCGCCCAATGGGGTGCTCAAGAGGCCGACCGCGACCACAAAACCGCGCTCCTTGGGCGTGGCCCAGTTGGCCACGCTCTTGTTGATCACCGAGTAGGCCGGACCTTCGGCAAAGCCGAACATCACGCGGATCGTGGCGAAACCGGCCATGGCCGAGCCGCCGAGAAACGCCAGGCCGAAGTCGCCGGCAAATGCCGTGGCGATTTCGAAGACCGACCAAGTGCCACCGGCGATCAGCCAGATGCGCTTGGCACCAAAGCGGTCGGCCAGAATGCCGCCGACCAATGCCCCAAGGATGTAGCCGTAACCGAAGTAGCCCAGGACGTTGCCCCAGTCGGCTTTGTCGAAACCGTACTCGGGAAGAATGCTCGCCGACGCATAGGCAATCGCGCCACGGTCGATGTAGTTGAGCAGGGCCATGAGCATGATCAGGAAGAAAATCTGGTAGCGGAAGGACGGGATAGCGGGGCTGTTCATAGGGATCTGACTCTTCAAAATGATGGCAGAAGTCAAAAAGTCGGCCGCGTCCGGCGTATTTTTATTGGTTGCCCAAACGTTTGGGTAGGCGAAATGTAAGGTGCGGAAAAATTTTAGTCAAACGTTTGGGTAAAGATTTATCTGCGGCTGCGGTACGCCCGTTCGGGTAGAATCTGCGCGCTAAATATCAGACAGTCGGAAGCCCCTCAGACATGCCGAGCCCATCTCGTCCAGCCACCTTGAAGTCCATGGCGACCGCACTTGGCGTGCATGTATCCACGGTGTCCCGGGTACTCAATGGCGACCCGGCCGGGGTCGAGCGCGCGGCGTCTGCCGAAGTGGTGGCGCGTATCCGGGAGTTGGCAAAAGAGCTGGATTATCGGCCGAACACGCAGGCATCTAGCCTGAAACTGCGCAAAAGCAAGGAAATCTGTGTGCTGATGCCGCGCCTCACCGACCTGGTGATGGCGACCATTTACGACAGCATCGACAGTGCGGCCGAACAGGCCGGCTACCTGACCTTCGTTTCCAATACCGACGACCAGCAACCCCGCCAGATGGCCCGTGCCGAACATGCCTTGCGCCGCTCGGTGGCCGGGCTGATCGTCGGCGACTCACATGTCGGCGAAAGCCAGCCACTGTTGGAACTGCTGGCGCGCAAGCACATTCCCTACGTACTGGTCAGTCGCCAGATTGCCGGGCATCTGGCGGCGTGCAGCGACGATGAACGTGGCGGCTGGTTGGCGGCCGAGCACTTGTACCAGTTGGGCTGTCGCGATGTGGCCATTCTGGCGGGCGAACGGCATGCCTCCACCGGGGCTGATCGCACGCGCGGGTTTACCCGTTATTACCGGGAGCAAGGCATTACGCTGCGCCCGGAATGGACGCTCAATGGTCCTTTTGACAGCCTTACCGGGCACCGCCAGGGCGAGTACCTGTTGGGGCTCAGCCCACGGCCACAGGCGTTTTTCGCGGTCAATGACTTCCTGGCCATCGGCTTGATGGGGGCCGCACGTGACAAGGGCCTGATGCCGGGCAAGGACATTGCCGTGGTGGGCTTCAACGACATACCACTGGCCAATGAACTGATGGTGCCCCTGACCAGCGTGCGCCTGCCCCTGGCAGACATGGGCCGGCATGCGGTTGAGCTGCTGCTCAAGCGCATCGAGGGCGAGGCGTGCGAGTCGATCATGGTGGCGCCGCAGTTGCAGGTACGGGCGAGTTCGTCTTTGTTGCACTGACTGAGGGCTGGCCATCGGCGGTAGAAAATGTGGGAGCGGGCTTGCCCGCGATAGCGGTGGTTCAGCCACTGAATTTATCAAATGACACACCCTCATTGCGGGCAAGCCCGCTCCCACAGGGGATTGTGCGAGGCCAACCCTCGGGTCAATCCAGTCAGCGAAAAAACTCCCCGGGTGTCGTATCAAACTGTTGTCGAAACGCGGCGATAAACGCCGAAACCGACTCATACCCACACCCCAGCGCCACGTCCGTCACCCGCTCGCCGCGTTCCAGGTCGGGGAGGGCGCCGAGCAGCCTCAGCCGCTGGCGCCAGGCGCGATAGGTCAGGCCGGTATCGCTCACAAACAACCGGCTCAGGGTTTTTTCGCTGACCCCCAGGCGCTGGCTCCACTGTCCCAGCGTGGTCGCCTGTTCCGGGTGCAGGCTCAGGCTGCGATAGATCTGGCGCAACCGGCTGTCCAGAGGCAGCGGCAGCATCAGGTCCACCTGTGGCGCGGCGGCGAGTTGGTCGAGCAGGACTTGGGCCAGGCGCCCATCGGGGCCGTCTTCGGCATATTCCACCGGCAGTTCGCTGAAGCGGCGGATCAACTCGCGCAACAGGTCACTCACCGCCAGCACCTGGCAGCGCTCCGCCGCCCAGGCGGTCACGCTGCAGTCGAGGTACAGGCTGCGCATTTCGGTGTGCGGCGAGCTGAACACCCGATGTGGCATACCCGCCGGGATCCAGACCGCCCGTTGCGGCGGCGCCACGAAGCGCCCGGCACTGGTCTGGATCTCCAGCACTCCGGAGATTGCATACGACAACTGCACCCACGGGTGGCTATGGCGGCGGGTCAGGGCGCGATTGGGCAGCGATTCGGTACGGCCATACACCGGGCGTGGCAGGCTGGAGAGCCCGGGAATGCTACGGCGAACGGCCTTGTCGTGTCCTTTTGGCGGCATTTACTGGCTCATTGGCGTTAGTCGGTAACAAGCCGTTACGTTAGAGTCGGCACGACGCCCTGGCAACCCCTGGAAAGAACAGCCCATGACCCGCCCCCGGTTTTTACCCGATAACTTCACCCTGACCTTGATTGCCACGGTGGCCCTGGCCTCTTTGCTGCCCGTCAGCGGCCAGGCTGCCGTGGCATTTGGCTGGGTGACCAACCTGGCCATCGCGCTGTTGTTTTTCCTGCATGGTGCCAAGCTGTCACGCCAGGCCATCGTTGCCGGTGCCGGGCACTGGCGTTTGCACCTGTTGGTGTTCAGCCTGACCTTCGTGCTGTTCCCGCTGCTGGGCCTGGCCCTCAAGCCGTTGCTGTCGCCGATGATTGGCAAAGATTTGTACATGGGCATGCTTTATCTGTGTGCGCTGCCGGCCACGGTGCAGTCGGCGATTGCCTTTACGTCGCTGGCGCGGGGCAATATCCCGGCGGCGATTTGCAGCGCGGCGGCGTCCAGCCTGTTCGGGATTTTCCTTACGCCGTTGCTGGTGACGCTGCTGCTCAATGTGCATGGCGACGGCGGCTCCACCGTGGATGCGATTCTCAAGATCAGCGTGCAACTGCTGCTGCCGTTTATCGCCGGGCAGATCGCCCGACGCTGGATCGGCGAGTGGGTGGGGCGTAACAAGAACTGGCTGAAGTTCGTCGATCAGGGGTCGATCCTGCTGGTGGTCTACGGTGCGTTCAGCGAAGCGGTCAATGAGGGCATCTGGCATCAGATCCCGTTGTGGGAATTGGCTGGTCTGCTGGTGGCCTGCTGCGTCTTGCTGGCACTGGTGCTGGTGGCGTCCGCGCTGTTGGGCAAGGTCTTTGGGTTCAATCAGGAAGATCGCATCACTATCCTGTTCTGCGGCTCGAAAAAGAGCCTGGCCACGGGCGTGCCGATGGCGCAGGTACTGTTTGCCGGCAGCACCATGGGCGTGTTGATCCTGCCGCTGATGCTGTTCCACCAGATCCAGTTGATGGTCTGTGCGGTGCTGGCCCAGCGTTACGCCAATCGCCCGGAGTCCATTCCCGAGATCATGGCGCAAGTCGATCCCTGAACCATCGTGTTACTATTTTTCCGCGCTGCTCAAGGGCTGGCATCGGGCCGTCAGGATCAGCGCGCAACAGAGTAAAACGACCTGTCGATGAGTACTAGCACCGCTACCCCCGCCGCCAACTGGCAACCGGTCATCGCCCTGGCGCTGGCCGCCTTTGTGTTCAACACCACTGAATTCGTCCCGGTCGGTTTGCTCAGCGCCATTGGCGCCAGCTTCGACATGCCGATCCCCAAGGTCGGTCTGATGCTGACCATCTATGCCTGGGTGGTGTCATTGACGTCGCTGCCGGTGATGTTGCTGACGCGCAACGTCGAGCGGCGCAAGTTGCTGATTGTGCTGTTCGGCCTGTTTATCGCCAGCCATCTTCTTTCCAGTATGGCCAACAGTTTTGGCTTGTTGATGGTCAGCCGTATCGGCATTGCCTTGTCCCATGCGCTGTTCTGGTCGATCACCGCGTCGCTGGCGGTGCGTCTGGCGCCGCCGGGCAAGCAGGTCCAGGCCTTGGGGCTGTTGGCCACGGGTACTTCGTTGGCAATGGTCCTGGGGATTCCCCTGGGGCGCCTGCTGGGCGAAGCCATGGGCTGGCGCACCACATTCATAGTGATTGCCGGGTTTGCCGCCGCGCTGGTGTTCTGGCTGGCGCGCACCTTGCCGTTGTTGCCGAGCCAGAACTCCGGTTCCCTGCGTAGCCTGCCGCTGCTGTTCAAGCGCCCGGCGCTGGTGGCGTTGTATGTGTTGACGGCGATGGTGGTCACCGCGCAGTTCACCGCCTACAGCTATATCGAGCCCTTCGTGGAGCGCGTCGCCGGCCTGGGCGGCAATGCCGTGACCCTGGTGCTGTTGGTGTTTGGCGGGGCGGGGATCATTGGCTCGTTGCTGTTCAGTGTGCTGCACCGCTTCAATCCTTACCGCTTTCTGCTGGTGGCGGTGGCGGTATTGGCCCTGTGCCTGGGGCTGCTTCTGCCGTTGAGTGGCGATGTGTCGTACCTGGTGGTGTTGAGCGTGTTCTGGGGCATGGCGATCATGGCCTTTGGCTTGGCGTTGCAGTCCAAAGTGCTGGTACTGGCGCCGGATGCAACCGACGTGGCGATGGCCATGTTCTCCGGGATCTACAACATCGGGATTGGTGGCGGGGCGTTGCTCGGCAGTTGGGTCGGCGGGCACTTCGGCTTTGCCTGGATCGGCGCGGCCGGGGGCTTGCTGGCGGTGGCGGCGCTGGGGCTGTATTGCCTGTCGATTTATCGGTTCGGCCAGGGTGGCGTGAGTTGATTGGCAGACGCGACTAAAAACCTCTCTTTATGGACCTCTTCTTGTAGTTTTTAAACCTGTCAGATCTGACAGTTGTCGGCACGGCTTTCCAGGTTTTTACTGCCTCACGGACCCAGCGCATAACCAGTGTCATGCGTTGGACTGAAGGACGGTAACTTTCCAGGGACGGACCGATCATGCAGAACTTATTCAAACGCGCGATCCTGCCAATGATGGTGAGCGGCGGGGCTTTGTTGTGGGGCGCGAGCGCGGCGGTCAATGCGGCGACTTTTGTCAATTTGGGCAACGCGGCGGGCGCGCAATGTGCGACTACCGGGGTCAACGACAGTGGTCAGAGTGTGGGTAATTGCTCGCAGGATGACCCTAGCGCCAATGGCGAGCCCTGGTATGCAGCCTCTACCGCCGGGCCGCAGCAGATCTTGCCTTCGTTGGCGGCCAATCAGCCTTGTGCGGTGGGGGCCATTGCCAACAACGGATCGCTGCTGGGCAGTTGCGCCGATGCGAGCGGTCGTAATTTTGCCGTGACCTGGAGTGCCGGCACGCCCAGTGGCGCGCCGACCAAGCTGACCCCATTGCCGGCAACATTCCTGATCCCCCTGTTACGTCCTGCCGATGTGCAGACCGCCGCAACCGCGCAGAACCAGCAAGGGGCGGTGCTTGGCCTGAGTATCAGCGGTGCGGGCGCGGTCACTGTCGTTTTATATATGCCAGGCATTGCGACGCCGTTGCGTATTTCAGGTTGGGGCGACATGTGCCGCGGTGCCGTTGTGAACAACACTGCAATCAACGGTTATCCCAGCCTCCTGCTGAACTGTCCGGTCAATGGCAAACCAGTGGCGCGAGTCGCTACGCGGGGGGCGAGCGCGTACTCGATCACTGACTTGCCTCTGGCAAGCGGGGCAACTGCATGCTGGGGCGTGGGTATGAACGATCTGAACCAAGTCGTGGGCACCTGTACTTTTCCCACCACGCCTCACCAAAGCAGTAAAGCCGCGTTTTGGCCTTCACCCACCAGCGCGCCTCGGCTGCTGACATTACCGTTGGGCGCCAACAACAGCGGGGTTGCGGTGAACAACGCCGGGCGTGTATTGGCGCGAGGTATGGCACCGACGGGCTTTACCACGGATTTCTTTTGGGCGGACACCACCACCAGTTTTGGTGTGCGGCCTATCGCGTTTTTGCCGGGTAGCGTCAGTACCCGTGCTTTCAGCCTTGCGGAAAACGACACCGTGGCGATGGACTGCACCAATAGCAATGAATACGCCACCGCCTGCACCTGGGATCCTATCAACGCTACCGTGCCCATCCCCCCTGTGAGCGGTGGACTGCAGAGCACCCTGAGCAGTATCTCCTTCAGCGGAACCTATGTTGCGGGTGTGGCCAATGATGGTGCACAAGACGATATTGCCGTGGTGGCGCAGTTGCCCTGAACGTTCACAAGGTGCTGGTTATGCGGTTGAGGAGGTTGAGATGAAAAGGACAGCGGTTTTTTTTGCACTGTTGATGGGCGTTCAGATACTTGGGTCTTCATTGGTATACGCAGGGGGGATGAAAGGCGGACGCTATTATTCAGGAGGCGAAGTGGGTGAAGAGGGCGTCGCTTTTTTCGCTCCGCTCGACCGAATATTCAGTTTCTTATTTCCACACGAGAAGGTAGCCCTGGCGCCCAGAGTGGGCCCGATTGGCGGGAAGGAGGCCAATGCGCCCAACCCGTTTGTGTGCCGTGGCAAAGGCGTCAAGTTCGTACAAGAGGGCTCGACAGTCAGAACGGTTTACTGCGATTGACCTGATGGCTAACAAAGCCTTATTGCCAGGGTAGACCCGCTTGCAACAGCAACCGGGCCTACCCCAACGGGCTGGCGTCAGCCACTCAGAACTGCGGTGTGTATTTGACGCTGAACATCACATTGCGCGGATCACCATAGAAGTTGTTGCCGTTGAGCTGGTTGTACCCGGACGCGTAGTAGGTCTTGTCGAACAGGTTGTTGGCATTCATCGCCAGCCCTACCTCCGGCGTCAGCTGATAGGCCAGGCGCGCATTCCACACCGTGTAGCCCGCCACGTCATAGGTGTATTCGTAGCCCAGGGTATGGCTCTGGGTGGTGAAGCCCAACCCGGCGCTGACCTTGCTCCAGTCGCCGCTGAACTGGTAGTCGCTCCAGACCCGCAACATGTGCTTGGGTGTCCATTGGCTGAACACTCGGCCTTTGTTGTCGCGATCTTCGAGGTACTTGGTGGTGTTGTAGGTATAGCCGGCAAACAGTTGCAGGCCGCTCAGCACTTCGCCGCTGATTTCCGCTTCCAGGCCCTGGCTGCGCACCTTGCCGGAACTCGTTGCGCAGTAAGTGCCGCCGCAGATTTCGCCCAGGGAGTAGTCGGTGATCGCGCGGTTTTCCTGGTCATAGCGGAACAACGCCAGGGAGGTGTTGACCCGACCATCCATCAACTCGCCCTTGAGGCCGATTTCGTAGTTGCTGCCAATCACTGGCTTGACCACCGCACCGCTGAGGTCGCGCGGGGTCTGTGGCTCGAACACGTCGGTGTAGCTGGCGTACACCGCCCACTCGCGGCTCAGGTCGTAGACGATCCCGGCGTAGGGCGTGACTTCGCCGGTTTCGTTGGTGGTGCTGGGTTTGTTGACGCTGGTGGCGTGGGTCACCGCCGTGATGCCCGAGGAGGTGTAGCTGTAGTCATACCAACTGACACGGGCGCCAAGTACCAGGGTCAACGGGTCGATCGGCTTGACGCGCCAGCTGCCATACAGGCCTTTTTGGCGGATGTCGTACTTGCTCGGTGTTGCGCGGCCGCCAGGGGTGTTCATCAGGCTTTCGTAGGTGACTTCGGGGCGGTGGTTATTGATGTCGAAGATGTTATCGGTGCTGTCATTGAACGTCCGGGCGATGACGTCGTTGGTGGTGTACTTGGAGTAGTTGCCGCCCAGAGTGATTTCCTGCGCCATGGACAGCGCCTCGAAACGCCCGGTGAGGTGGGTATCGAGGCCGATCTTGGTGCCATCGAAATCGGTGTACCAGTCGGCGTATGACACGCCGCTGCCGTCGGCTTCGATGCCTTCGTTGTTGGTCTGTACGCGCTGGTGGGTGGAGGTGTTTTCTTCATGCATGCGTACCGCGCCGACTTTGAGCTTCCAGTCGTCGTTGAAGCGGTGCTCCACGTCGGCATACAGGGTGGTGACGTCGATCTGCGAGTGGTTCCAGCGTGAACCGGTGAAGGTCGAACGTGACAGGTCGATCGACTTGCCGGTGGCATAGCGTGGCAGGCCGCGCAGCATCGGACGCGACTCGGCATTGGTGCGGCTGACGGCCAGCCCCAGGGTGGTGTCTTCCTGCAGGTCGAAGTCCAGGGCGCCGTACAACGAGTGGGTCTTGCTCCATTCGTAGTCGATGAAGGAGTCGCTCTGGTCTTCGTCCGCCACCATCCGCCCACGGACCGTGCCGCTCTGGTTCAGCGGGCCGCCGGCGTCCAGCTGCAGGCCGTAGTGGTCCCAACTGCCGGCCTTGGCGGTGAGGGCGACGGTGGGTGCCGCTTGCCCGCGCTTGCGCACCAGGTTGATTGCGCCACCCGGGCTGCCGGTGCCCTGTAGCAGGCCGGAGGCGCCGCGCAGCACTTCCAGGCGGTCGAAGAAGATCAGGTCCTGGGTGGCCCAGTTGCCCAGGGCATAGGTATTGCGTGGGATCGGCACGCCGTCGTACTGCCAGTCGTCGATCTGGAAGCCGCGGGAGGTGATGATCATGCCTTTGCCTACGCCTTGCACACCCACCAGGCCAGTGGTCTGGTTGACGGCGTCCTTGAGGTCGACCAGGCCCTGGTCATCCATTTGTTTGCGGGTCATCACCGTGATCGACTGGGGGATTTCCTTGAGGGTGTGGGTGCCCTTGCCGATAGTCACGGCCCGTGCGGCGTAGGAGCCGGAATCTTCAGTGATGGTGGGGTCGATGCTGTGGGCGGCAATGGATGTCACGCCCAGTTGCAGCGCGGCGCCGCTGTCGGCGGCAGGCTCGACGCTGAAATTGCCTTGCCCGGTCACCCGCAACTGCAAGCCGCTGCCCGCCAACGCACGGTCCATGGCCTGTTCGGCCGGCATCTGGCCGATCACCGCCTGGGCCTGCTTGCCCTGCACCAACACCGGGTCCAGGGACACAATCCGCCCGCTCTGGCTGGCAATGGCGTTCAGCGTTTGGGCCAGCGGGCCGGCCGGCAAATTGAAAGACAGGCTTTGGGCCTGTACCAGGGCAGGGCTCGCCAGGGTTGCCAGGGCAACGGCGACGGAAAGGGCATGGGGCCAAGGGTTGAGCACAGCATTCTCCTGAAGGTGTGGACGTGTCAGGAGATAGGTGGGCCGAGAAATGAAAACCGGACACAAATAAGAGTGATTTGCATAAAAAAGTTTTGCCCGGGTTACCTGGCACGAATCAGGGTCAGCCACGGGCTGTAGTGATCCACCCGGATCGGCAGGGTTTCGGCCAGCGCATCGAAGGCCCTGTGTGGGTCGTTGAGGGGGAATACACCCTGCACGCGCAGCTCGCGTACTTGCGGGTCGACGCGCACAAAACCACGGCTGTAGGGGCGCAGGGCGCTAACCACCTGTTCCAGGGAGTCGTCCAGCACGTTCAGGTGCCCGGCGAGCCAGTCGGCGCGGTAGCTCTGGTTGCCGGCCAGCGGTTCGATGCGGTTGGCGTGGAGCAGCACCGATTGGCCTTGCTGCACGGTGTGCTGGATGCCGTTGTGCAGCGTCGTCTGGACCGAATGCTCCAGCACCACCACCCGCGTGGCGTCTGGCTCTTGGGACACGAGGAAGCGCGTGCCCAACGCTTGGACACTGCCCTGGGCGCTGCGCACGCGCAGCGGCCGCTGGGGGTCGGCCGCCACCTGAATCACCAGTTCGCCGTGCCGCAGGATGATCAAGCGCTGGTTCTGGTCGAATTGCAGGTCGATGGCGCTGCCTGCGTTCAGGGTCAGGCGGCTGCCGTCCAGCAGGGTGAAGGTCTGGCGCTGACCGCGCGCGGTGTGCAGGTCGGCCAGCAGGTCGTCACCCAGCGGGCTGCGCGCCGCCAGCCACAGGCCGCCACCCAGCAGGCCCAGGCCCGTGATGGCGCGCAGCACTTCGCGGCGTGAACCCTGGGGTTGCAACAGCACTTGCCGGGCTTCGCCGGGCAGGCGTTTATCGAGGCTGCGCAAGGTGTTCCACGATCCGCCCAAGCGCTCCTGCAAGCGGGCCCAGGCCTGGGCGTGGGCCGGGTCCAGGCCCAACCAGGCGTTGAACCGTTCCTGCAGCAACGCATCTGGTTTGCCCGCGCGCAGGCGCACCATCCAGTCAATGGCCTGCTCGCTGATCGGGTCCAGGCGGGCCTTGCTCATGGGGCCATCTCGGCCAGGTAGCATTGGCGCAGGGCTTGTTTCATATAGCGGCTCACGGTGCGCTCAGACAATTGCAGCTTGCGCGCAATCGCCACGTAGCTCATGCCGTCGAGTTGGCTATAAAGAAAGGTGGCCTTGACGATCAGCGGCAGGCCATCGAGGGCGCGGTCAATTGCCACCAGGGCCTGGATCAGTTGCAGTTGGTCTTCGGGGGAGGGCGCCAGCGCCTCGGGCGTCGCGGCGAGCCGCTCCAGATAGGCGGTTTCCAGGCGACTGCGGCGGTAACGATCAAAGATCAGCCGACGCGCAATGGTCGAGAGATAGGCCCGGGGTTGCTCGATGCTGTCGGGATCGACCCGCGCGGCGAGCATCTGGCAGAACGTATCGGCGGCGGTGTCTTCGGCATCGGCGTGATTACGCACGCGATGCTGGATATGTTGCAGCAACCACCGGTGATGGTCATTGAAAAAGAAGCCCAGCTTGCGGATTGGAGGTGACTGCACGGGTCGACTTTCTCAAGGGTGGTATTGTGAATCGTTCTCAATATTACCTTTTGCGTGAGGGCGCTTGCAATAACCGGGAAGACGGGCAGACGCGTGGCTGCCGAACACGCGAGTAGAAATTAAGGACTTATTCTTTATGTGGCTCAGAGGGCCTGCAGATAGTTTGATTTTTTATAAAAAACTGTGATTTTTGACAGTTACCGAGGTTGGCCTTGCTCAGGCAATCTCTCGGTTGAGGGAGGGAATCAGTTAACGCTGGACAAGGAGGTTTGATCATGTCGCTGGATACGGTGGTGAGTTTGTTCGAGCGCCAGGTGCGGGCTGATCCGCAACGGCTGGCGATCGTCGGTTTGCAAGAGCGCATTACCTACACCGAACTGGATCGTCGAAGCGCAAAAGTGGCCGCTTGGTTGCACTCACGCAATGTCGGTGCTGGCGATCGGGTGCTGATCCGGGCAGAGCGGTCCATCGAGTTGGTGGTAGCAATGCTGGGTGTATTAAAAGCCGGCGCTGCGTTTGTACCCCTGGATCGGCAGTTGCCACACTCCCGCCAAGAGTACATTGGTGCCCAATGTCTGGCGTCCTATGTGCTGTGTACCAGCAATGAAGACGATGGGCCATTAATGGGGTGCGAGGTGATAACGGTCGAGCATCTGCTTGATGCGCCAGTCAGTCCCGCTAGCCACGTCACTGTTGATCCCGGCGATGCGATGTACGTGATTTTTACTTCCGGGACTACGGGCAATCCCAAGGGCGTGGTGATTGAGCATCACAGTGTCGCGGCGTTGTTGCTTCAACATAATCTTGATCTGCACATTGATTCGTCCAGCCGCCAAACAATGATGGCGGCGGTTGGCTTTGATCTTTGCCAGGCAGAAATCTGGTCGGCACTGATTGCCGGTGCCTGTCTTTACTTACTGGACCAGCAGTCACTGCTCAATAGTCAGGCGTTTTTAGATTTTTGCGTGATTAACGCTATCACTCACGCCTTTGTCCCGACGTTGAAGGTGTATGACGTAGTGAATGCTGCGCAACCTGAAGGGTTGAGTCTTAAATACATTTACACCTGCGGCGAGAAGCTGCACCCGGTGGACGTCGAGCATCTTTCCTATGGTTTGATCGATTGTTACGGGCCAACGGAAGCCACCATTTTTGTGACCTCAAAGGTGGTGGAAACTCAACGTTTGAGTAAACCTCCCTCCATCGGCTTTCCCATCGGCCAATCCCGGATCTACATCCTTGACGATAACCTTGACGAACTGCCGGCAGGCGAAGTCGGTGAGTTGTGTATCGCAGGACCGTGCCTGGCCCGCGAGTATCTGCGGGCGCCGCAGTTGACGGCCGAGCGATTTATGTATGTAGAACAGTTGGGCTGTCGCATTTACCGCAGCGGTGATCAGGCCTTGCGTCTGGACGACGGCAGTCTGCAGTTTCTGGGGCGCAAGGATGGTCAGGTGAAAATTCGTGGTTACCGCGTGGAGGTGGGTGAAATTGAAGCCCGCTTACTCAAGGAGCCGCGAGTCAATTCGGTGGCAGTGGTCGTTCAGGATTCAGGGTCGCAGGCGCAAAAGCGGCTGGTGGCGTTTGTTGTCAAGCTGTACCCGCACGAGCATTCAGAACAATTGATTGCCAGCCTGCGGCGCAGCCTGGAAGTGGACTTGCCGGATTACATGCTTCCCGAAAAATACTATTGCCTTGATACGTTACCCGCGAACAGCAATGGCAAAACAGACAAGCAGGCGCTGCTCGCATTTTTGGCTGCCCAGCCGGCGGCATCGTTTGACGGCACACGCTTTAATGATGAGCTGGAGCGGGCGTTAGGGCAGGTTTGGTATGAGCTGCTTGAACACGATGACTTTCAGCCACACCACAGCTTTTTCGAGGTTGGAGGGCATTCATTGCGCGCAGCCGCATTGGCGCGCAAGTTGACAGATACCTTTCTGATAAAGGTGTCGGTTCAAGATGTTTACCAGCACTTGGTGTTCGCCGAGCAAGCTGGCGAAATACGTCGGCGCATGTGCAACGCGTCATCGGGCGTCGAGATCGCCACCGCAAACAGCTTTGAGGATGACGTCTGGCTGTTGCCCGGTAGCCAATTACCTGCAGATATTGATCCGATTCAACTGATCGAGCCACGCCACATGCTGTTGACGGGGGCCACCGGTTTCGTAGGGATTCATCTGCTTGAGCAATTGCTGTGCACCAGCACCGCCATTGTTCATTGCCTCATTCGCTGTGAGAGTCCCAGCGCTGGCCGTGTGCGGTTACAGCACATCGCCGAGCGTTATCAAATCGTTATCGACGATCAGGATTGGTCGCGAGTGCGCGTTTACGTCAGTGATTTATCGCAATTGATGTTGGGGATGGCGCAAGAAGACTATGCAGCCTTGGCTGAAGAAGTCGATCTGGTTTACCACTCGGCCAGTGCCGTCAATTTCATCATGCCCTACGACTCTATGAAGAAAGATAACGTGCAGAGCATGCGTCACGTCATACAGTTTTGCAGCGTTAGCAAAATCAAGCCGTTGATGCTGATGTCGACCATTTCCATTTACAGCTGGGGCCATCGTTTTACCGGTCGAACCCTGGCCTATGAGCAAGACGATATTGACCAGAACCTGGGCGCGATTCGCAAGGATCTGGGGTATGTGCAGAGTAAGTGGGTGATGGAAAAACTCGCCGATCTTGCTGGCGCCCAAGGCCTTCCTGTCGTGACGTTTCGCCTCGGCTACGCCACCTGCCACAGTCGCACGGGAGTCTGTGCCAACTATCAGTGGTGGGGGCGTTTCATTCAAACGTGCCTGGCGCATAACGCAGTACCCGACCTGCACAATATGCGCGAAGGATTGACCACCGTTGACTACATGGTGGCTGCCATCGCGCATATCTCCCGAAAACCTGAAGCGCTGGGTAAGAAACTTAATCTTTGCCAAACGGCTCGCACCAACCTTGATCTCAAGGAATTTTGCCGACGGGTAGGGCGCTACTACGGTCGCGACCTTCCGGTGGTGGCGTTTAAAGAGTGGGTTGGATTGTGGGAAGGCAATCAGAGAGAGCCACTGTATCCCTTGCTTGGCCTGTTCAAGGATGACATGCACGCGGGGGAGACAATTCTGGAGCTTTATCAAGACAACTACGATTGGGATCGGAGCCAAGTGCAGGAATTGCTGGAGGGGAGTGATATCCGAGAGTCGGAGTTCAGTGGTGAAGTGCTGGCCATTTACCTTAATCGGTTAGGCGGGCAGAGCAAGGTATAGGGCCCGTTTCACTGTAGGTTCCTGTGCATAACCACGTGCGGCAGGCCGAGATCACTCCCACAGGATGTGGGAGTGATCTTGGGAACAAGACGCTATCAGGCGATAGCATCCCAGGCGCGGTCGCCTTTCTCGTCCTTGATACGGGTCGGCAGGCCCATCACGTCCAGCGCCTTGAGGAACGGCTCGGCTGGCAGTTCTTCGACGTTGGCCATGCGTTGCACGTCCCACTCGCCACGGGCTACCAGCAGCGCTGCGGCTACAGGCGGCACGCCGGCGGTGTAGGAAATGCCCTGGCTGTCGGTTTCGGCATAGGCTTCTTCGTGGCAGGCCACGTTATAGATGAACAGCTCGCGCGGCTGGCCATCCTTGGTGCCCTTGACCAGGTCGCCAATGCAGGTCTTGCCGGTGTAGCCCGGTGCCAGGGAAGACGGATCAGGCAGCACGGCCTTGACCAGTTTCAATGGCACCACTTCCAGGCCTTCGGCGGTGGTGACCGGCTTCTCGGAGAGCAGGCCGAGGTTTTTCAGCACGGTGAACACATTGATGTAGTGTTCGCCGAAGCTCATCCAGAACCGCACGTTGGGCACGTCGAGGTTTTTCGACAACGAGTGCACTTCATCGTGGCCGGTCAGGTACAGGTTCTGCGAACCGACTACCGGCAGGTCGTCGGTACGTTTGACTTCGAACATGGTGTTGCTGGTCCACTGGCTGTTCTGCCAGCTCCACACCTGTCCGGTGAATTCGCGGAAGTTGATTTCCGGGTCGAAATTGGTGGCGAAATATTTGCCGTGGCTGCCGGCATTGACGTCGAGAATATCGATCGAATCAATGCGGTCAAAATGCTGTTGTTGTGCCAGCGCCGCATAGGCGTTGACCACACCTGGGTCAAAACCCACGCCGAGGATCGCAGTGATGTTCTTCTGCTTGCATTCCTCCAGGTGGTTCCACTCGTAGTTGCCGTACCACGGCGGGGTCTCGCAGACCTTGCCCGGCTCTTCGTGGATGGCGGTGTCCAGGTAAGCCACGCCGGTATCGATGCAGGCACGCAGTACCGACATGTTGAGGAAGGCGGAGCCGACGTTGATGACGATCTGCGATTGGGTTTCGCGGATCAGTGCCTTGGTCGCTTCCACGTCCAAAGCGTTCAGCGCAAAGGCCTGGATCTGGGCGGGTACCTTTAGGCTACCCTTGGCCTTGACGCTGTCGATGATGGCCTGGCATTTGGAGATGTTGCGCGACGCGATAGCAATCCGACCGAGTTCGTCGTTGTGCTGCGCGCACTTGTGGGCCACCACCTTGGCGACACCTCCTGCACCAATGATAAGAACGTTCTTTTTCAATTGCTTTATCTCTCCTTTATCTGTCCGCTTTACGAAAGGCTGGACAGGTAGTCGTCGTAACCAAATTCACGAACCACTTCGACTGTACCGTCGAGTTGTTTCACTACGATGGACGGCATTTTCAGGCCGTTGAACCAGTTTTTCTTGACCATGGTGTAGCCTGCCGTGTCGATGAACGACAGTCGATCGCCGATGGCCAGCGGCTGATCAAATTGGTATTCGCCGAAGATGTCCCCGGCCAGGCACGACTTGCCGCACACCATGTACGTGTGCTCGCCGGTGCTTGGCGCCAGCTTGGCGTTGAGGCGATAGATCAGCAGGTCCAGCAAGTGGGCTTCGATGGAGCTGTCGACCACGGCGAGGTTCTTGCCGTTGTAGAGGGTGTCGAGCACGGTGACTTCCAGGGAAGCGCTGTTGGTGATCGCCGCTTCGCCGGGTTCCAGGTACACCTGCACGTCGTACTTCTGCGAGAACGCCTTGAGGCGTTGGCAGAATGCATCGATTGCGTAGCCTTCACCGGTAAAGTGGATGCCACCGCCGAGGCTGACCCAGTTGACCTTGTGCAGCAGCGCGCCGAAGCGTTCTTCGATGGTGCCCAGCATCTTGTCAAACAGCTCGAAGTCACCGTTCTCACAGTTGTTGTGGAACATGAAGCCCGAGATCTGCTCGATCACGCCTTCGATCTTCACCGGGTCCCACTCGCCCAGGCGGCTGAAGGGGCGCGCCGGGTCGGCCAGCAGGTAGTCGGAGCTGCTCACTTGCGGGTTGACGCGCAGGCCACGGGTCTTGCCCTCGCTGCGCTCGGCAAAGCGCTGCAGCTGGCTGATGGAGTTGAAGATGATCTTGTCGCAGTTATCGAGCATCTCCTCGATCTCGTCGTCGGCCCAGGCCACGCTATAGGCGTGGGCTTCGCCTTCGAACTTCTGGCGACCGAGCTTGAGCTCGTACAGCGACGAGGACGTGGTGCCGTCCATGTATTCCTGCATCAGATCGAACACCGACCAGGTGGCAAAGCACTTGAGTGCCAGCAGCGCCTTGGCGCCGGACTGCTCGCGCACGTAGGCGATCTTCTGCATGTTGGTCAGAAGTTTCTGTTTGTCGATGAGGTAATACGGGGTTTTGATCATTTTTCAGAGCCTGTGGCGGAGCCTGCCAAAAAAGGACAGGCATTGTGCCCGCACTTGGGGCAGATCGAAAGGTTCGTCAGCGGATTTTGCAGGGTAGTGGCCACTGTAGTCTGTCACTATGACTGTTCTACGTTGACGTGGCGCGCTCGGGAGGATGATCCATTCGGCGTGCCCAATATTTACCGTGCGATCAAAGGAATGTTTCATGGCAAAGAAAAAGGGTGTTACGACCAACCTGGCGGGCAAATCGGCCAAGCATAAAAACCACACAGTACCCAAGGGGTTACTCAAGCGTTGGCTGGCAGAAAACGAAGGCAAAAAAGGCTACTGGGTGTTGGATTGCAACTCAGGCACAGTCCAGTTCCGTAAAGGTGAAAACGCCAGTTTTGCGATCAAGGAATTTCGGTATGTGCCGGTACGTTATACGAAGGAGGGGACAGCCTATCGGGACGAATGGCTGGAGGATTGGTTCTCACAGGGCGAAAGCGACCTAGCTGCGGTCACGGACCAAATATTGAAAGGTCAATACGACGCTATAAAAGATAAAGCGCGGGATAGTTTTATCGGGGCAGCGATCATGCTGGGCTTTCGTAGTGCCTACGAGTTCAGTTGTCTTGAAACGCTGATCAGAGAGGAAAACCCGGACTGTTCGGACGAGTCTATTGGTCGGCAGGTTGTCGACCATTTTAGAAGTCTGCATGCGACAAAAATTCAGCAGTTTGAAAGCTGGAGCTTTACTCTTCATGGCCCCACGAAAGAGCCGCTATTGATCGGTGATCGTCCGCTGTTCGACATGACACTGACTGCTAGCAATCAGCAGGGAGTCTATATCCCGTTAACACCAGAAATTTTGTTGGTGGGGCGTCCGTCCAATGATCCGAACTTTAGTAAAAATAAGAGGATCACAAGCATTGAAAGTGTCTCTCAAGAGTTAACCCCTATTGCCAACAATATGACGGTAGAGCGTGCCCGCCAGTTTATTGTGGGTAAGAAAGAGCAACTATTGGCATTGCGACCCCGTTTCATCCAACAGACATTTGCTGAGCGGAAGTCCCAAGACTCCTTTGTTGTACTTTCCAATGGCGAGCAATCGGGTCGGGGGTTGCTGGTGTAGCTCAGCGGTTATAGGGATCTTCATGAGGATATTTCGTGATCATCTAGAATAATATGAGTTTGCCTCACTATGACCACCTGCCGACAATAGCTCCCCTATCAACACATTGGAGTTTTTTGTCATGGCAGTCGCTCATTCCCTCGGATTTCCGCGCATTGGACGCGATCGTGAACTGAAAAAAGCGCAGGAAGCGTTTTGGAAGGGCGAACTGGACGAAGCCGGCCTGCGCGCTGTCGGCCGTGAGTTGCGCAAGAGCCACTGGGACCTGCAGAAACAGGCCGGCATCGAGTTGTTGCCCGCCGGCGATTTTGCCTGGTACGACCAGGTGCTGACGCACTCACTGATGTTCGGGGTGATCCCCGAGCGTTTTCGCCCGGCCGACGGCCATGCCACCTTGCATACCCTGTTTGCCATGGCCCGTGGTGTCAGCGACAGTTGCTGCGGCGGGGCCCACGCCCAGGAAATGACCAAGTGGTTCGATACCAACTACCACTACCTGGTGCCCGAATTCAGCGCTGACCAGCAGTTCCATCTGGGCTGGGATCAACTGTTCGACGAAGTCAAAGAAGCCCGCGACCTGGGGCACACCGTCAAGCCGGTAGTGATCGGGCCGCTGACTTACCTGTGGCTGGGCAAGGCCAAGGGCGCGGACTTCGACAAGCTCGACCTGCTCGACCGCTTGCTGCCGCTGTACGGCCAGATCTTCCAGCGCCTGGCGGACCTGGGCGTGGAGTGGGTGCAGATTGATGAGCCGATCCTGGTGCTCGATTTGCCCCAGGACTGGAAAAATGCGTTTGAGCGCGCCTACAACCTGATCCAGCGTGACCCCCTGAAGAAACTGGTGGCCACTTACTTTGGCGGCCTGGAAGAAAACCTCGGCCTGGCGGCCAACTTGCCGGTCGATGGCCTGCACATTGACCTGGTGCGTGCACCTGAACAGTACCCGACGATTCTCGATCGCCTGCCAGCTTATAAGGTGCTGTCCCTAGGCGTAGTCAACGGGCGTAACGTCTGGCGCTGCGACCTGGAAAATGCCCTGGCCACCTTGCGGCATGCCCATGAACGCCTGGGTGACCGCTTGTGGGTCGCGCCGTCCTGCTCGTTGCTGCATAGCCCGGTTGACCTGGGGCGTGAAGACAAGCTTGATGCCGAGCTGAAGAGCTGGCTGGCCTTCGCCGTGCAGAAGTGCGCAGAAGTGGCCGTGCTGGCCCAGGCTATCAACCAGCCAGAAGCCGCGAACGTCGTGGCGGCCTTGGCCCAAAGCCGTGCCGTGCAGGCAGCGCGTGCGGCTTCGCCACGGATCCACAAACCGGCTGTACAAGCGCGTGTTGCGGCCATCACCGCCCAAGACAGCCAACGCCAGTCGCTGTTTGCCCAGCGTATCGCCAAGCAGCGCGCCGGCCTCGACCTGCCGTTGTTTCCGACCACTACCATCGGTTCGTTCCCGCAGACCGCGTCGATCCGCCTGGCGCGCCAGTCGTTCAAGGCCGGCAAGTTGAGCGAGGCTGAATATGTCGAAGCGATGCACAGCGAGATCAAGCACGCCGTTGAAGTGCAGGAAAACCTCGGCCTGGACGTGCTGGTGCACGGTGAGGCCGAGCGTAACGACATGGTGGAATATTTTGCCGAGCAACTGGATGGCTATGTGTTCACCCGCTTTGGCTGGGTGCAGAGCTACGGTTCGCGCTGTGTGAAACCGGCGGTGATCTTCGGCGACCTGAGCCGTCCGAAAGCCATGACGGTGGAGTGGATCCGCTACGCCCAAGGCCTGACCGACAAGGTGATGAAAGGCATGCTGACTGGCCCTGTGACCATGCTGATGTGGTCATTCCCGCGGGAGGACGTGAGCCGCGAAGTGCAGGCCCGGCAACTGGCGTTGGCGATTCGTGACGAAGTGCTGGACCTGGAAGCGGCGGGTATCAAGATCGTTCAGATTGATGAAGCGGCGTTCCGCGAAGGTTTGCCCCTGCGCCGGGCGCAGTGGCAACACTACCTGGACTGGGCGACCGAAGTCTTCCGCCTGTGCGCCTCTGGAGTACGGGATGAAACCCAGATCCACACCCATATGTGCTACAGCGAATTCAACGACGTGATCGAGTCCATCGCGGCGATGGATGCCGATGTGATTACCATCGAGACTTCGCGTTCGGATATGGAATTGTTGGACGCGTTCGAAGCCTTCGCTTACCCGAATGACATTGGCCCGGGCGTCTACGACATCCACTCGCCACGGGTACCGGACGCCTCGGAAATGGCCAACCTGCTGCGCAAGGCTGCCCAGCGCATCCCGGCCGAACGACTGTGGGTCAACCCCGACTGCGGCCTGAAGACCCGCGCCTGGCCAGAGACGGAGGCGGCGCTGATTCATATGGTCGCCGCTGCACGGCAACTGCGCGCCGAACTGGCATAGCAGCACCTAACCCCAAGCCCTCTGTGGGAGCGGGCTTGCCCGCGAAAGCGGTGGTTCAGTCACCCTCGTTGGTGGCAGTTGCACCGCCATCGCAGGCAAGCCCGCTCCCACCTTTGTTTTGCCGCGTATGCAAAATTCCCTGCCGTCCCGAGATCCCCTGTGGGAGCGGGCTTGCCCGCGAAAGCGGTGGTTCAGTCACTCTCGTTGGTGGCAGTTGCACCGCCATCGCAGGCAAGCCAGCTCCCACTTTTGATGGTGGTGTGGCACAAAAATCTATGCCCAACAAAGCCCTCCTGTGGGAGCGGGCTTGCTCGCGAAAGCGGTGGTTCAGTCACCCTCGTTGGTGGCAGTTGCACCGCCATCGCAGGCAAGCCAGCTCCCACTTTTGTTTTGCAGCGTATGCAAAATTCCCTGCCGTCCCGAGATCCCTGGTGGGAGCGGGCTTGCCCGCGAAAGCGGTGGTTCAGTCACTCTCGTTGGTGGCAGTTGCACCGCCATCGCAGGCACGCCAGCTCCCACTTTTGTTTTGCAGCGTATGCAAAATTCCCTGCCGTCCCGAGATCCCTGGTGGGAGCGGGCTTGCCCGCGAAAACGGTGGTTCAGTCACTCTCGTAGGTGGCAGTTGCACCGCCATCGCAGGCAAGCCAGCTCCCACCTTATGTTTTGCAGCGTATGCAAAATTCCCTGCCGTCCCGAGATCCCTGGTGGGAGCGGGCTTGCTCGCGAAAGCGGTGGTTCAGTCACCCTCGTTGGTGGCAGTTGCACCGCCATCGCAGGCAAGCCAGCTCCCACTTTTGTTCTGCAGCGTATGCAAAATTCCCTGCCGTCCCGAGATCCCCTGTGGGAGCGGGCTTGCCCGCGAAAGCGGTGGTTCAGTCACTCTTGTTGGTGGCAGTTGCACCGCCATCGCAGGCAAGCCAGCTCCCACTTTTGTTTTGCAGCGTATGCAAAATTCCCTGCCGTCCCGAGATCCCTGGTGGGAGCGGGCTTGCCCGCGAAAGCGGTGGTTCAGTCACTCTCGTTGGTGGCAGTTGCACCGCCATCGCAGGCACGCCAGCTCCCACTTTTGTTTTGCAGCGTATGCAAAATTCCCTGCCGTCCCGAGATCCCTGGTGGGAGCGGGCTTGCCCGCGAAAACGGTGGTTCAGTCACTCTCGTTGGTGCACCGCCATCGCAGGCAAGCCAGCTCCCACTTTTGATGATGGTGTGGCACAAAAATCTATGCCCAACAAAGCCCTCCTGTGGGAGCGGGCTTGCCCGCGAAAGCGGTGGTTCAGTCACTCTTGTTGGTGGCAGTTGCACCGCCATCGCAGGCAAGCCAGCTCCCACTTTTGTTCTGCAGCGTATGCAAAATTCCCTGCCGTCCCGAGATCCTTGGTGGGAGCGGGCTTGCTCGCGAAAGCGGTGGTTCAGTCACCCTTTTTGGTGGGAGATGCACCGCCATCGCAGGCAAGCCAGCTCCCACCTTTGTTTTGCAGCGTATGCAAAATTCCCTGCCGCCCCGAGATCCCCTGTGGGAGCGGGCTTGCTCGCGAAAGCGGTGGTTCAGTCACCCTCGTTGGTGGCAGTTGCACCGCCATCGCAGGCAAGCCAGCTCCCACCTTTGTTTTGCAGCGTATGCAAAATTCCCTGCCGTCCCGAGATCCCCTGTGGGAGCGGGCTTGCCCGCGAAAGCGGTGGTTCAGTCACCCTTTTTGGTGGCAGATGTACCGCTATCGCAGGCAAGCCAGCTCCCACATTTGATGGTGGTGTGGCACAAAACTCTATGCCCAACAAAGCCCCCCTGTGGGAGCGGGCTTGCCCGCGAAAGCGGTAGTTCAGTCACCATCTTTGGTCACAGGTACTTGAGCCACGCAATATCCCGCCGCCGGGCTTTGAGCCTGGCAAACCAGCGCACTGGCAGGTACAACGCCAGGGGCAGCAGCAACGCCACCAGCCACACCGATGCCACGTTGTCGAAGCCAAAGTGCGTCCCCTGGTTCAGGCCAAACAAGGCCACGCCCATCACATACAGCACTTTCAACACATACAAATGCAGCAGATAAAAGAACATCGGTGCCGCGCCGAACACTGCCAGGGTGCCGATCCAGCGACGTTGCCCGGCGCGTTCGAAGCCCAGCAGCAACAACAGCCCCACACCCAATGTCAGCGCGAGGAACAGCAGTGAAGGTGGGTATTTGGTGATGTTGAAGAAACTCATCAGCGTCTGTACCTGGCTGTCGTACATCTGCCATGGCGCCTCACCATAGCCATTGATCAGGCGCAACACCCCAAAGCCTACCAGCGCGCCAACGCCGGCCAGTAACAGATAACGCTGACGTCGCGCCGCCGCCATCGAGCCGCAAAACCACGGGCCGATGCCATAACCCAGGGCAATCACCCCGATCCACGGCAGCACCGGGTACGTCGTGCGCAAGCGCAGCGTGTCGCTCACTTCGATCCAGCTACGTTCATGCAAGATCGCCCAGGGAATGTGCAACGCCGAACCCACTGCGAAATGCACGCCGTCGAGCAGGTTATGCCCGCCAATGATCACCAGTGCCAGGCCGATCAGCAGCGGGCGTGGCAACCACACCAGTACCGCGAGGGCGATCATGCTCACGCCGATGGCCCAGATCACCTGCATATAGATGACGCTGGGAGGCAGTTGGAAGGTCCAGGCGAAGTTCACCAGGGTGAATTCCAGCACCACCAGAAACAGCCCGCGCTTGAACA
The DNA here is from genome assembly GCF_009873475.1 of Pseudomonas sp. DTU12.1. Taxonomy (NCBI): domain Bacteria; kingdom Pseudomonadati; phylum Pseudomonadota; class Gammaproteobacteria; order Pseudomonadales; family Pseudomonadaceae; genus Pseudomonas; species Pseudomonas sp. DTU12.1. The sequence continues at coordinate 2,551,608 of NZ_CP045254.1, forward strand.
AAAACGCCGAGACGTCACCGCGGCCCTGGTATTTTTCGCCGTACAGAAACGCTGACAGGCCCGTGAGCAACACAAACACCGGCGCACACAAGTGGGCCAGGGTACGGCTGATAAACAACGCCGGCTCCGTAGTGTCGATGTTCATCGGGTCGCTGACTTGCCGATGCAGCAGAAACGTTTCGCGCACGTGATCAAGCAACATGAACAGGATCACCAGACCGCGCAGGGCGTCGATGGAAAGCAGGCGTTGGCGTGAGTTGGCAGCGGGAACAGCGTCAGTCATGGTGCAAGGTCGCCGGTGGGAAGGAAAAAGGTTGGTTATCTTATAACATTGGAGGCCGTCGTGGCGTTCTGAGTCGGAATCGCCCCCTGCGAATGCTAGGGTAGGGCATAGACCTTGACGACCCTGGAGTCATTTATGAGCGCCCCGATTGATTTCAAAGCTGTCGTGCAATTCTGGATGGCGGCGGGCCCGGCACGCTGGTTCAAGAAAGATGCACAGTTCGATGCCGAGTTCGGCGCACGCTTCCATGAGGCCCATTTCCAGGCGGCCAGGGGTGAACTGGAGCATTGGGTGAACGAACCCGAAGGCGCGCTGGCGTTGCTGATCCTGCTCGATCAATACCCGCGCAATACCTTCCGGGGCACCGCCCATATGTTTGCCACCGATCCACTGGCCAGGGTGTACGCCGCACGTATGATCGACGCGGGGATGGACCGGCTGATCGACCCGACATTGCGCGCGTTCTGCTACTTGCCCTTCGAGCATTCAGAACAACCCGATGACCAGCAGCGTTCCCTGGCATTGAATAAACAACTCGATGCCAATACCTACCACTGGGCCAAGGAACATGCCGACATCATCGAGCGATTCGGCCGGTTCCCCCATCGCAATGCAGCGTTGGGCCGGGTGACGACTGAGGAAGAGGAGGCGTTTCTTCAGGGCGGTGGGTTTTCCGGATAGGGTGTAGGAACCGGTCGTATTCCGCCGAGGAATGCCCCCATAAAAAAGCTGCATTGTATTTGTCGCCGCACATCTCGTAGCGTGGCTGTCCACCCAAGGAGATGCCGCCGTGACGAACCTGCCGATGCGCTTGTATGTCGATGCCCAGTTCACTAGCCCGTATGCGATGTCGGTGTTTGTGACCCTGCAGGAAAAAGGCTTGTCGTTCGAGGTGCACACCCTCGACCTTGATGCGCTGGAGCAGCAGGCCCCGGCGTTTGCCGGGTTGTCCGTGACCCAGCGTGTGCCGACCCTGGAGCAGGGCGGGTTTGCCTTGTCCGAATCGTCGGCAATTACCGAGTACCTGGACGAGGTGTTCCCCCAGGTGCCGGTTTACCCCACGGAGCCACGTCAACGCGCGCGGGCGCGGCAGATCCAGGCGTGGTTGCGCAGTGACTTGCTGCCGATCCGCCAGGAGCGCTCCACGCTGGTGGTGTTTTGCGGGATCAAGTACGGCCCGTTATCCACCCAGGCCCAGGTGGCGGCTGACAAGCTGATTGCGGCTGCGCAGCACTGGCTGGCCGCCGGGGATGACTATCTGTTTGGCCAGTGGTCGATTGCCGATGTGGACCTGGCCGTGATGCTCAACCGGCTGATCCTCAACGGCGATCCAGTGCCCGCGCCGTTGGTGGCGTACGCCCAGCGTCAGTGGCAGCGCCCTTCGGTGCAGGCGTGGGTCAATCAGGCACGCCCGGCGCTGTAGTGCCCAGCGGCCATTCCTGCGCGACGCGGCGGTCGAGGTCTTCCCAGTCTTCCATGCCCAGCACCCGGGTGGTGTTCAAACCGCGCAGATAACCGCGCAGCTGCTGGGCGGCGGCGCAGGCCTGAAGGGTATCGACAGCGGGGGCCTGGAGGACGGTTTCGTACTCCACCAAATAGTCGGCAACGCGCTCGCGAAACTCCGGCAGGACAGCGTTGCGGATGCGATCAAAAGTCTTCTGATGGGGCTTCATGGACAGGTCCTTCTTATAGATTTTGTTGTATGTACGCCGGCTCCTACAGGGGATGGCGTCAGTCAGGCATGGCTTCGCCGCTGAATGCATGCACCGCCGCTACCAAGCCCTTGGCAGCCAGGGCCACCAGTTCACCGCCTTTTTCTGGTGTTGCCAGAGCCGGGTCGGAACCCATGCGCCCATCCGGGTGGCGGGCGCGAAAGTCCTGGGCCTCGCGGATCGGGCCGGCGGGGGCAATCCGGGGCGAGTAGTCTGCCGTCTTGATCGAGTCCGGGTAGGCCCACTGGGTAATCGCGATTTCCGAAGGCGTGGCATGGGTGCCATGTCCGGTCGGGAACTGCGCGCGTGCCAGTTCGCCAACGCCTTCCAAGTCCCACCAGTTGCACAGTTTCAAGGCGAAGCCGGCGGGGCGGCGGGCGAAGCTGGCCTCGGCGTATAGCTCGGAAAAGGCGGCTTCGATGGTGGCGATATTGCCGCCATGGCCATTGAGAAACAGGATTTTCTCGAAGCCATGGGCCGCCAGGGAGCGGGTCCAGTCGCCAATGGCGGCGATAAACGTCGACGGCCGCAGGGAGATGGTGCCGGGGAACCCGAGGTGATGCTGGGCCATGCCGATATTGAATGTCGGGCCGATCAGAATATCGGCGTCTTTTTGTGCTTGATGGGCAATGATTTCCGGGCACATCCAATCGGTGCCCAGCAGGCCCGTGGGGCCATGTTGTTCGTTGGAACCAATGGGGATCACCACGGTGCGGCTGCGGTCGAGAAATTGGCCAATCTCGATCCACGTTGACTGGTGCAAAAGCATTTCAGGTCCTCTCTCTGGTCAGGCTCGGCCTTCCAGATACTACCTCAACCGGCGCTGGCGATCTGGCGCGGTTTGCAATTGAGGTAGGCCGAGGACTTGAGCCAGCGCTGGTCGGGGTACCAGGAGAACATGAACTGCCCATCCTTGAGCTTGTCCACCACCTGGCGCGCCACTTGCGGGCGCACGGCGGGGCAGCCCTGGCTGCGGCCGATGCGGCCTTCACGCTTGCTCCACAACGGGCTGACATAGTCGGCGGCATGGATCACGATGGCGCGGTCGCGGGCCAGGTCATTGAAGCCCGGCTCCAGGCCGTCCATGCGCAGCGAGTAGCCGTGGGCGCCTTGGTAGCTTTCCTGGGTGCGGAACAGGCCAAGGCTGGATTGATGGCTGCCTTCACTGTTGGAGAATTGGGTGGCGAAGTTTTCCCCGGATTTTTGCCCGTGGGCCACCAGGTCGCGCAGTACCAGCTTTTTTTGGCGCAGATCGAAAATCCACAGGCGACGGGCGGTCGAAGGTTGCGAATAGTCGATCACTGCCAGGCGTTCGGAGCGTTCCTGGCCATTATTGACGGCACACTGCATGGCGCTGAGGGCGCTTTTGAGGACTGCGGGATTGAGTTCTGGAGCCGAGCGCGCCAGGCTGCTATACAAGGTATGAGGTTTGGCATTCTCTGCGAAGGCACCCGTACAAAACGCGGCCAGGGCGGCGGCGATCAGGCCGAGTCGGCAGTCAATATTCAGCATTTATCGAGCATCTCCGCCGTAGATTGGAGCTAAGCCATTGTTCAAAAAAACTGCATGTTACTTGAGCCTTTGCTTGCTCGTAGCACCATTGGTCGCCACGGCCGATGAAGCGCTGCTCGAGCCGTCAAACCCAGTACAGCTGGCACTTGGGCAGTTGTCGAGCGTCTGCCCCGGTTTAGCCACTCAGTTGGATACGCCAGCCGAGCTGCGGCTACAGGCTTTTTACCAGCAACAAGGCAATACGCCCCTCTGGAGGGTGGATGGTCGCCGGCAGGCGTTGCAGGAGCAGTTGCTGTTGCTGGCCGACGACGGCCTTGACCCGGCGCATTACCGGCTGCCCGACACGACAAGCACTGGCAATGTGCTGTGTACCGACTTCGAAACCACCCAGCACTATCTGCAAGCCCTGCATGACTTGCATTACGGCCGTTTGCAGCAGGCCCATTACGAGCCGCTGTGGCATTCCCAGCCGCCGAGCGAGGACCCGGCCCTTGCCGTGCTGGCACTGGCCAGCGCCGGGCTTGCCGACATGCCCGCGGCGTTTGACCAGGCCAGGCCCAGCGCCCAGTTGTACCGCAGCCTGCGCGCAGCCTACGCCACCCAGCGCCTGCAACCCTTGGCGCAATGGGGCGTGATCGCAGACGGCCCGTTGTTGCGCCCTGGCCGGGACGACCCACGGGTGCCGGCATTGGCCACACGCCTGGTCAGTGGCGGCTACCTGGCGAGCGTGCCCAAGGGCAATCAATACACCAATGAGTTGGTCGAGGGAGTGAAGCGCTTCCAGGCCAGCCATTCGCTGCAAGCCGATGGTGTGATCGGCCCGGGGACGGTGGCCGAGCTCAACGTCAGCCCGGCGGTGCGGCGCGAGCAACTGCGGGTCAACCTCGAACGCTTCCGCTGGTTGGCCCAGGACCTGGAGCCAGACGGCATTCTGGTCAACGTCGCGGCTGCGCAGTTGAGCGTCTACCAGGGCGGCGTCCCGGTGTGGCAGACGCGCTTGCAGGTGGGCCGCGCCGAACGGCAAACGCCGCTGCTTAAATCGCGCATCACGCGGTTGACCCTCAACCCGACCTGGACGATCCCGCCGACCATCATGCGCGAGGACAAGCTGCCAGCCATTCGCCTTAACCCGGAGTACTTGCGCCAGCAGAACCTCAAGGTGCTCGACAGTGAAGGTCGCGCACTCTCGCCCGAAGAAGTGGACTGGTCGCACCCCGGCAATATCCTCCTGCGCCAGGACGCCGGCCCGCGTAACCCGCTGGGCAAGATTGTCATGCGGTTCCCCAACCCGTTCTCCGTGTACCTGCACGATACGCCCAGCCAGCCGTTGTTCAGCAAGGGGCCACGGGCGTTCAGCTCGGGGTGTGTGCGGGTGGAGCAACCGATGTTGCTGCGTGATTTGCTGGTGAACCCGGCGGAAAAGGCGCGTACCGAGGAGTTGCTGGCCACCGGGGTGACCCATGAGTTCCGCCTGGCCACGCCGGTGCCCGTATTGCTGGGCTACTGGACAGTGCAAGTGGATAGCCAGGGTGCGTTGCTGTACGCGCCGGATATCTATAGCCGCGATGGGGTGTTGTTGAAGGCGCTGGGCGCGGTCCTGTAGGCGGTCCCACCTAAAAGCCGCCGGGTATCTGCGCAATATGAGACCCGGTTGGCATCCTTGAGAAAATAACCATCAGGTATTTCTCAATTGCTCAAGAAACTGACCAGGCCTGCCGACGTGATGGGTACATACCCAGGAGCGTTCACTATGAGCAGTCAAGGTTTGGCAGTTGGTATCAGCCTGTTTTTCGCGCTCGTCAGCGGCAGTGGCCAAGCAGCAACCACCGTGGCCCAAGGTGTCATCCAGTTTCATGGCAGCATCGTCGAGGCAACGTGCAGTACGGGCGGGGGAGTTGGCTCGACATTGGCATTGAGTGGCTGCCCGATGTTTGCACCGGGAGGTGATATCAGCGCCCATATCGTCGAACCGGTTCGCACGGTCAGCGCTGTGGACCACTCGCCAGTGAAGGTCAAGCTGGTGACTGAAACCACAGGCGATGGCCGTTACTTCGATCGGCAATACCGCTTGAACGATGCGGCGGGCAAACCGTTGCGCTCAGGGGCCTACCTGGTGACGGTGAGTTACCCATAAGACCAGTCGAGGGCTTGCCGCAGGCCCGGCTCTGGCAGGCGGCTCCTTAGCTCAGTTGTTCACACAGGAACGCGGTGCTGGCAAGCCTGGAGGTCGGGTGGAATGCCAGCAAGCGCGTGGCAACCAGCAGGTACGCGATCTCTTCTGAAGACATGAAAGCCATTCCTCCCAGGATTTCGAAAGCGTGCGTGCTAATGCGGTTTACGGCCTCCTGTATGGCAAACCGGGTTGCCTGTGCGTGCGCCAAATCACGGCGCAAGAATCGATTGTCGTCAATCGACGCCGCCAGACCGCGCAAGGCCATGGTGGCGCCCTGCAGGTCGATGAGCAGCATCGCCCGATTCTCCTGCGACCCTTTGTTACCAGCCAATGCACGTGATGCCAGCGCAGATGCCATTCCCAGGTAGGACGCGCTGACCAGCAGTTGAAACCAGATGGCGAACCAATGGTTGCCCGTTCCTTGTTGAGCATCATCGAGTTGATCATCGATGGTGGCGCTGAAACACATCATGGCTTCGGGAACCATCAAGTTATTGAAAATAACTTCATGGCTGTCTGCCGCCTGCAAATGCGGTACAGCCCAGAAGTTCTTGCGCTCAATGCTTGGATCACCGGCAAATCCCACACCGATGCCGATTTGGGCGTGGCCTTCAGGATCAAGGCAACTGACGCCAAACGTTATGACGTCGAAGTGATGGGTCATCGTGCACGGTTTCTTGCTTCCGTTGACAAGGTAGCCGCCGAGGGTTTTTTCGACGGTCATTGTTGATTCCAAGATAGGCGCATTCGTGCGTCCTTCGGCAAACCCGGAGGCAACTAATAAGTTGTCGCGTGCAATCAAGCCCAACAACCCCTGAATATCAGGAAAGAACTGCCTGGCGGCCATCATTCCGGCAACGGTGTGGTGATGCATGGTCATCATGATTGCCAGGGACGGGCAATGCGCGCCGACCCACGTATGCAGTTTCGCGACGCTTGATGCGCTGGCACCTGCGCCACCCAGTTCTTTGGCAATGGTAAGTGCGGGGTGGCCGAATGTTCGAAACATGTTGGCCAGTTGCTGAGGGTTGCCACGTTCCAGATCAAGAAGTGAGGCAGTTTCAAGAGCGGCTGCCATCTCCGGCATCCACTCGAAGGCAGTGTTTCTTTCTTCGTGTAAAAACATATCGGTTGGTTTCTTTAAGGTTTAGGAGGGGGTTGTTGGGTTATCTGCTTTTAAGTAATGGCGCGCATAACGGCCGTCCAACTTCGATAGCGGCAACAACATAAAGAAATCAGCTGTATTGAAGTCCGGATCCCGGGCCGGCTCACCACCTACCCAAGCACCGCAGCGCAAATAGCCTTTTAGCAGCGGCGGCATCTGTGGAACATGTCCGGTTGCAGGGACATGCACGGGAAATGGGTTGTAAGGCGTCACCCGATAGTCGGTTGGGGCAAAACTTTGTGCAGTGAACGCCTGATACAGCGCCGCAGCATTGTGGCCGCCATCCGCCAGGCTCACGCTGGCGCACCCCACCAGATAATCGCAGTGTTCACGCTGCATATACATGGCCAAACCCTTCCACAACAGCATGATGACGCTGCCGCTACGGTAATCCGGGTGGACGCAGGCATGTCCCGCTTCGGCAATGCGCGGTCGTAAATGATTTAGACGACTCAGGTCAAATTCCTGTTCGCAATAGTATCGTCCCATGCGTTGCGCGACTGTCGGGCTCATCAAACGATAGGCGCCCACTACACACGATGTCTGGGCGTCGCGCACAATCAAGTGGTCACAATAGTCATCAAACTCATCGATGTTAAGTTCGTGGCAGCTGACCCGTTCGGAAAGCTGGAAAGTCTCAGTGAAAACTCTATGGCGTAGACGTTGTGCCTCACGTATTTCTTGCGGTGTGCCGGCAAGACTCACGGTCAACTTGGCATGGATTTTATTTGCACTGGGGTTGCTGTCACTGGATGTTGTTATTGATCGCATGTGACTTCCGTTTTAGATTTATTTAACCGCTGCCTGATAGCGGTAAAAAAATACTAATGTGCCCCGTTGATCGGCGGCATAAGGAAAGTCCGAAGTGTTTGGGAGATATGCGCTGTTAATAAGGCGGGGCACACAGGCGGATTTTGAAATTTACAGCAAAGCGTATTGTTTCAATATGCAGCGGCAGTTGAAGCGAATTCAGTGGGTGGCTATTCGAAGCGTCAATGCTGCGCCTGGAAGCAAGCCGTAAACATCGTGCCACTCCCCACCTGGGAACTGACGACGACATCCCCGCCATGGGCCTTGGCAATTTCCCGCACGATAAACAGCCCCAGCCCGACACTGCGCACATCGGTGTGCTTATCGGTGCCTCGGGTCATGGGCTCAAACAGCACGCTCATCAACGCATCGGCAATCACCGGCCCATGGTTATGCACCGAAAGGCTGGCCCCGTCGTGGCCCAAGCGTGAGGTTATGGTGATGGGGTGTTGCAGGTCGCCGTAGGCCACGCTATTGGCCACCAGGTTGCCGATGATTTGCTGCAGGCGGTCGCCATCCAGGCAAGTATCGGCAGGGCCCACGGTGTGATGCACCAGGGTGGCGCGGGGAAAGGCCACCCGCAGCTCGTCCACGGCGCGCCGGGTTACGTCATGCAGGTCCAGCGCAGCGGGGGTGACAGCGATGCCCACGCCGACCCGTGCCTGGGTGAAGTCCAGCAGGTCGGCGATCATCCGTTGGGCGCGCTCCGATGACTGACCGATATGGCCAATCAATTGGGTTTCCTTGGCGGTGCGCTCACCACGGGCGAGGAAATCGGAGGCCATCTTGATCGCGGTCAGCGGGTTTTTCAGGTCGTGACTGACGATGGCGACCATTTGCTCGGCAAACAGCGCCCGGCGCTTTGCCTTGATATAGGCCTCGTTGAGTTCGGCTTGGGCTTGCTGGAGCGCGGTCTCGGCGGCGGTTTTTTCCAGCAGCAGGGCTTCGGCCAACTTGCGTGCGTTGAGCAGCTCGCGTTCGTACTTGTCGCGGTCGGTGGTGCCGAACAGTGCCAGTTCGTGCCGCACGCCGTCGGGGTGGTCGCGCTTGATGGCATTGAGCAGGACGGTCACGGTGTGGCCGTCACGATGGCGCAGGTCGAGCTTGACCTCGGTGACACGGCCCTGTACCTGCATCAACGGGGCAAGATGGGTTTGATGAAAAATGCGCCCGCCCATGGTCAGCAGGTCCTGGAAACGTCGCCCGTGCAGTTCATCCGCCGTCATGCCCACCCAGTCACTGAAACACTGGTTTACCCGCAGGAGCGTGCCGTCTTCGGCGCTGACGGCCAGCGCACAGGCCGCGCCGTCGAATAGCGCCAGGGTATCGGGCAATGTGTCACTGGTCATGGGCAGCGGTCCATGGCATCAGGAAGCTATCCATCGCGGCCGCGCAGGCCGCTGCTGCGCTCATATGCGGGCAATGGCCCACATTGTCGATCAGGCAATAGCGGCTGTGGGGCAGCACACGGTGCAGGTACTCGCCCACGCAGACCGGGGCGATCAGGTCATCGGTCGATTGCAGGATCAGTGTGGGGGTGGTGAGGCCACCGATATCGGCGCGGTTATCCGACAAGAACGTCACCCGCGCAAACTGCTTGGCGATCTCGGGCTCGGTGCGGCAGAAGCTGTTGGTCAGTTCTTCACTGAGGGCCGGTTGCCCTGGCGCGCCCATGATCACCGGAGCCATGGTGCTGGACCAACCCAGGTAGTTGCTGTCGAGGGTGTCGAGCAGCGACTGGATATCTTCGGGCTTGAACCCACCCACGTAGTCGTCGGCATCGATATAGCAGGGGGAAGGGCCAATCATCACATGGGCGGCGATGCGCCCGGGGGCGGCGCGGTCGGCGAGGGTGCCGATCATGGCGCTGACCGAATGGCCCACCAGGATCACCGGGCCGCTGGCGAACCCATCGATGATCTCATTCAGATCCGCGGCGTACCCATCCAGGGTGGCGTATTTTGCCTTGTCGTAGGCCGCCGGGTCAGACAGGCCGGCCCCTACCAGGTCATACAGCACCACGCGAAAGCGTTCGACGAAATGGGGCAGCAGGTAATTCCACATGGCCTGGTTACAGCCAAAACCATGGGAAAACACCAGTGTGGAGGAACCATTGCCCACTACGTTGACGTTGTTGCGATGTCGAAGGTCCATGGGCGCGCTCGTAGTGGCGTGTTGCTATGAAGTTTTGCCGTCAGTTTAGAGAGTCATCCGCATGGGGTCACTAGGTATAGCGTTGATAGGGTAAAGTCGGCGCTTTCAGGACGAAACGTCAGGTATCCAGTATGGCGCGGTTTTTACGGCAATCGGCCTTGGGCCTGCTGGTCATGGTGTTGGCTGCGCTGGCTTTGGCGCAAACGGCGCCGCCGCCATGGGCGAGCGTGGCGCTGAACCAGCGGGTGATCGACCTGACCCACACCCTGGACAGCTCGACCCAGCAGCGCCTGACCGACCAGCTTGCGGACCTCGAACAGCGCAAGGGCGCGCAGATCGCCGTGATGTTGCTGCCGACTACGGCGCACGCCGACCTTGAAACGTTCACCACCGAGCTGTTCCGCGCCTGGAAACTGGGGCGCAAGGGCATCGACGACGGTATTTTGCTGCTGGTGATCAAAGACGACCGCAAGGTGCGGATCGAAGTCGGATATGGCCTGGAAGGGCTGGTCACGGACCTGTTGAGCCACCGGATTATCGAGGAACAAATGACCCCGGCGTTTCGCCAGGGCGATTACGCCGCCGGTGTGCAACACGCCGTGGATGCCCTGAGCGTGTTGGTCGAGGGCGGCGACCTGCCCGCAGTGGACGAGACCCGGGAGACGGTGGATGAGGCCGCAGTCTTGCTGGCCCTGATCCTCGGCGCCGTCGGCGGGGTGTTGCTGGCCTCGGGCAAGCTGCATTGGCGACGCGGCCTGATCGGCGTCCTGGCAGTGACCGTGCTGCTGACGGCGCTGGCCGCGATCAATGGCAAGTCCTGGCCGATCTATATCGTGGCGCTGCCCTTTTGCATGTCGATCAGCGCGGCCATATTCGGCGCGTTGTGGCAGGCCAAGGTGGTGTTTTATTGCGTATTGGCGCTGATGGCCTACAGCATCGGCCTGGGACTGGTGGATCACTACCTGACCGAAGTGTCCTTTATGAACTGGCTGGGCTGGCCGATGGCTGTGCTGGTGGTGCTGGGCCTGTACTTGATCCTGTTCGCGGTAATGAAGGCCGCCTGGAAAAACAGCCGGGTGGGGTTTTGCCTACAGTCGGTGGTGGTGCTGGGGGTGTATGGCGCGGCCGGGTATCTGCTGGAGATGGGGCTTGATGGCTGGATGTTCGCCTTGCCCATCAGTTCGTTTGCGGCGCTGTTCATCTATGGCCAGGGTACGGGCGGGTCGAGCGGCGGTTCCAGCGACCGCTCAAGTTCCAGTTCCAGCTCCAGTTCCGGTGGTGGGTTTTCCGGTGGCGGCGGCTCCAGCGGTGGCGGCGGGGCTTCGGGGAGTTGGTGAAGCCCGTTGCGGTTTCAGAGCGTCATGACCATTTCATGCCAAGCCATCCCACCGTGATCTGACGCCGAGGGCTGCACATACTGGTAGCCCATGCGTGTGTACAGCGGCACATGCTGTTCCTTGCACATCAGGTGGATGGTCTGCTTGCCCATCCCGCGCATGCGCTGCACAAAGGCCGTCATCAATTGCGTGGCGTAGCCCTTGCCCTGGTGCGCAGGGTCCACCACTACCGACATGATCACAACATTTGGCGCATCTGCCGCGTGCCCTACCAATTCCTTGAAGGCTTCATCCGACATCACCACGTCATGGGCGCAACCGCCGTTGATAAAGCCCACCACCTGACCGTCCACTTCCAGGATCAGGAAACCTTGCGGGTACAGGGCGATGCGCGTGGTGATCTTCTCCAGGGTCGCGGCTTCGTCACCTTCGTAGGCGCTGATTTCGATCTCATAGCAGCGAGTGGTATCTGCCGGGGTGGCGTTGCGTAGGGTGAGGGCGGGCATGGCGGTTCCTGGGCGGTTGAGCGAGGGGCAGCATGATAGCGGGGTAGGGCCGCTGACGAAAATCCCACAAACAAAACCCACCCCTGTAGGAGCCGGCTTGCCGGCAATGGGCATAGACCTCTACACAATTTTCAGAACTCACGAAGCCCGCTCGCCACAACAGCCTTATCTGCTTGGATTTTGTAGATACCTATGCCCATCGCCGGCAAGCCGGCTCCTACAAGGGCGAGGTGTATTTGACGGCTGCCGCTGCCCGCGATGGCACGTTAAGGCTTCTCAGCAACCCGGACACATGGATGCGCACGGTAAACGGCGAAATATCCAGGGCCTTGGCGATTTCCTTGTTGGTCTTGCCTTGAGCGATCAGCCGCAACACTTCCTGCTGGCGTGCAGTCAGGGTGTTGGTGTCCAGGGGCAACAGCCCCGAAGGTGCGAACTTGACCAGCACCTCGCCCTGGCGGATGGCGAGCAGGGCTTGGCCGATCTCTTCGGGGGCGATGTTCTTCCCGATAAAGCCATCGGCCCCCATCGCCATCACCTGTTCGATCAACAGCGGGTCATCGACCATCGACACCACGATCAATGTGGTGCGCCGCAGTTGCTGGCGCAGTTCGCCCAACTGGCTGATGCAGGTCAGGCCGGGGAAGCGCAGGTCGAGGATCAGCGTGTCGACGTCGCTGCCGCTCTTGAGCATGTGCAGCACCGTGTCCAGGTCGCCGGCCTGTTCTACACAGGCCTCGGGCAGCAGGCGTTGCACCGTGCGCAGCATGCCTTCGCGAAACATTGGATGATCGTCGGCGATGATGATGCGGCATGTCATGGGGTGCTCCTCCCTGGGGCCAGGTCGTCCTGTGGCGTGGTACTTTAACACTCTGCTCGGCGCCTGCCTGCCGGGCGCGCCGATATGACGATGACCGTACAAGGACGTTGCCCATGAAGTTCGTGAAAGACGCCGAACTGGATCAAGCCAACCTGCGTATTGTGGTAGCCGCCTGCGCCATGGTGTACATCGGCCTGCTGGGTTTTTTGCCGGGGCAGTCGGTGGCGCATTATGTGCCGGTGATGATCTATATCGGCCTGTTCCTGCTGGCCTCGATTGTGCTGCGCCAGGTGATCGCGCGCTGGCCCGGGCATTACCCGGCGCGGCGGATTTTCGGGATGATCCACGACTACACCGGCACCTCGTTCGGCCTGGTGATCGGCGGTGAGGCGGCGTTGCCGCTGTATGCGGTGATGGTCTGGGTCAACCTGGGCAACGGCATGCGCTATGGCTCGCGCTACCTGGCGATTGCCACGGGCCTGGCGTTGCTGGCGCTGCTGATCGTGTATTGGCTGACACCGTTGTGGCAGGCGCAACCCTTTATGGTGCTGATGCTGATGATCACCAGTACGGTAATCCCGGTCTACGCCCACCTGCTGCTGGAGCGCACGCGCAAGGCGTCCGAAGAAGCCATCGCCGCCAACCTGGAAAAGTCGCGCTTCCTGGCCCAGGCCAGCCATGATTTGCGCCAACCCATTCACTCCATCGGCCTGTTCACCGCGTGCCTGCGTGAAGCACGGCTGGGCGATGAAGAACGGCGGCTGGTGGATAATATCGACCGTTCGCTGCTTAACGTCTCGCAATTGTTCCGCTCCATTCTCGATCTCTACACCCTGGACAACGGCCGCTTGCTCCCCAAGTACCAGGTTGTTCACCTGGGCGAGTGGCTGGCCGAGTTGCTACGCCAGAACGCCGAAGCCGCCCGTTGGGCCGGGGTAGAACTGCGCCTGCGTCCTTGCGCCCATTGGGTGCGGGTTGATCCGGCATTGTTGGCCACCATGGTGCAGAACGTGCTCTCCAATTGCTTCAAGTACGGCGGCCAGCGCCCGGTGCTGGTCGGCGTGCGCCGGCGCGGCGGGGGGCTGATGGTGGAGATTCACGACCAGGGGCGGGGGATTGCGCAGGAGCATCTGCCCCGGGTGTTCGAGGAGTTCTACCGCGTCCGCCACCTGCGCGACAAAGACGTTGAAGGCGTCGGCCTGGGTTTGTCCATCGTCAAGCGCCTGGGGCTGTTGATGGACATGGACGTAGGGCTGCGCTCACGGGTGGGCCGTGGCACCTCGGTCAGCCTGCGCGGCCTGCCCCTGGCGACCGCGCCCCGGCAACCCGTGGTGCGCGACGATGCACGCCAGGCGGGGCTGCTGACCGGTTTGAAAGTGTGCCTGGTGGAAGATGACCATAACGTGCTGCTGGCCACCCAGGCATTGCTGGAACGGTGGGGCTGCGAGGTGCAGGCGGAGTCGAGCGGGCATAACCTGGTCAGCGATTGCGACATCATCGTCGCCGACTATGACCTGGGCAACCACGCTACCGGTATCGAGTGCATCGACCAGTTGCGTGCACAGCGCGGCGTGGCGGTGCCGGCGCTGATTCTGACCGGGCATGATGTGGAGAGGATCCAGGCAGCCCTGCACGACCGGCAAATCGCCATTTTGTCCAAGCCAGTGCGCCCCGCTGAACTACGGGGCACCCTGCGCGAGCTCAGCCAGGGGCCGGTTACTGGTTAAACGGCGTCAACCCGTTACCCCGGGCGCCCTTGGGTTGGCAGTAGGCAGCCGGTTTCATCATGCCGAAGCTGGCCACGGCAAACATCCCGCCGCTGGCACCGCTGGGCACCGAGCAGTTGTAGTCACCGGAAGCGGTGCTGGCGATGTAATAGGTGGTCATGGAGTCACTGCGTACATTGGAAACACGCTTGACCGGCTCACCCAGATTGGTTTCCGAGAGCGTCTTGAGATGGTCTTCGGTGGGTTTGATATTGCTGCAACCGGCAACGCCGATCAGCAGGGCGCCCAGCAGGGCAAGGCGGGTAACAGGGGAGTGGAGTTTCATGGCGCTTCTTCCTTGGGGTTGTTTTGGTTTTTTACACGCACAACGATCCCTTGCACGGCGAGTTCGACGTGCTGGCGGGGAGCATTGGGGTGCCGGCGAATATAGCGCCGGGCGCCTGCGGGGTCGATTAGCACAAGTGTGCTAATGGCACCTTGAGGTCACGGTAAACAGGGTTAATTCAGGGAGATTCGAGTGCTACAAATCAGACGCGCCACCGACGACGACGGCCCCATCGCCTTCGAGATCCGCCTGCAAGCGATCCGCAGCCAATGCATCGGCGCCTACACCGCCGAACAGATGCTGACCTGGACCCGTGGCGCGGCCGAGGACGGCTATACCGCGCTGATGGCCAAGCCGTTCTACCTGGGGTGCGTCGAGGGTGAGCCGGTCGCCACCGGCATGCTCGACCCGGACCATCGGGAAGTCGGTGCGCTGTTTGTACTGCCCGGTTTTATCGGGCGCGGGATTGGCGGGCAGATGCTGGAGCACCTGGAGCAAGTGGCGTTGGCGTTGGGGATTGAGGAGGTGGTGCTGGATGCGACGCTAAATGCCGCTGATTTCTACCGCAGCCGTGGTTATGAAGGCAGCGAGCAGTCCATCTATCATTCGCCTACGGGGCTGGACCTGGCGTGTATCCCGATGGTCAAGCGCCTGCCTGTTTGAACGCCGCACGCAGGCGTTCGATCACGGTCGGCACCGAAAGCCCGGCAGTGGCGGGGGGCGTCGGGTTCTCACCGAATTCGCGCCAGATAAACAGCGTGAGTTCGGCCCCATCCGTCAACGCCTGCGTGTTGCTGCCGGCGCCAAAATCTTGCAGTACCCGGTAGCGCTCATCCTGCCAGAACAGCGTTTCGACCCAGTCATAGACCGGGATCAAATGAAAGTGCAACGGGAAACCGGGCATATGCCCAAAGCGGCTGATGTACAGCCACTTGGGCTGGAGCTGTACTTCCATCACCCGCTGGATTTTCGCCAGTAGGCCCCCCATTTCCGCCAGGGCCGCTTCCGGCAGGTCAGCCAGTGAGTTGATCGGCATCTTGGCCCCCAGCATCAAATAACCGGGCAGGGCCGAGGCCAAGTGATGATTGAGCAGCCAGTGTTCGGTTTCGTGGAGGACATGGGACGGAGCAATGCGCATGGTCGGGCACCTGGTGGGTCGCGCCGGCAGGATACCAAAGGCAACCCCCTGTATCCCAGAAATGGGCGCGATCTGTGTCTTTCGACGGGCAGGTCTTGTGGGTACCGTTATGCCCTTTGCTCTAGCGCTGAGGCGCAGCTGCCCTGCCATTGTTGATAGGTGGTATGGCCACAATTCCCAGCTTCGCTGATACCCCCCTGTGGGAGCGGCGGTGCGACGATTCGACTTGCCCGCGAAAGCGGTGGTTCAGTCACTTCTTGGCTGACAGGTGTACCGCTATCGCAGCATAGGTATCTACACAACTTTCAGAAACTGACGAACTCTCCTGTGGCGAGCGGGCTTGTCGGAACGCCGCATCGCCCGCGCTGGGCTGCGAAGCAGCCCCAAAACCAGCCGCTGCGGTGTATCTGGTACAACGCATTCGGCTTATTGGGGCTGCTTCGCAGCCCAGCGCGGGGCAAGCCCGCTCGCCACAACTGCGCTATCTGCCTGGATTTAGGCGTTGCGGCAAAGTTGTGTAGATACCTATGGCTATCGCAGGCAAGCCAGCTCCCACAGTTGATAGGTGGTATGGCCACAATTCCCAGCTTCGCTGATATCCCCTTGTGGGAGCAGGATCAATGGTTCATGTGATGGCCGTCAGCACTGCCCAGGCTGCGGGCCGGGGCCTGGATCTGGATGTCCTGCTTCTGGCCCTTGGCATCTTCCACGGTCAGGGTCAGCGGCACCTGGTCGCCTTCCTTGATCTGCCCCGTCAGGCCCATCAGCATTACGTGATAACCCTCGGGATCGAGCTTCACCGCCTGGCCGGCGGGCAGTGCCACGGAGTCCACCGGGCCCATGCGCATGACGTCGTCCTTCATGCTCATCTCATGAATCTGCACATCCTTGGCCACCGGCGACTTGACGCTGAGCAGCTTGCTGTCGCTGTCGGCGGTGAGGGTCATGAACGCACCGCTCGAATGCTGCCCGGCCACGGTGGCGCGGGACCAGGCGTCGCTGACTTGGACCTCGGCGCTGGCGTGGGCGGCGAGGCCCAGCAGGGAAAGACCGAGGGCGATGCGCTTGAGGGTATGGACAGCAGTCATTAGCAGACCTCCATGACGGTGAGCAGGTCTTCTGCGCACTCTTTGGCGTTAAGGGATGCCGACAGGCCCAGGCGCAGGTTGCCGCGGGTGTCGAACACAAAACTGGTGGCGGTGTGGGACAGGGTGTAGGTATCACCGGCGGGGATTTTTTCATAAAAAATCCCGAATTCCTTGGCGGCCACGGCGACTTCTTCCGGGGTGCCATAGAGCGCTTCGAAGCTGGGGTCGAAGGCCTTGACGTAGGCGTCGAGCACCTGAGGTGTGTCGCGCTCCGGGTCCAGGGTGATAAAGATCACCTGCATGATTTCGCCATCGCGCCCCATCAGCTTCTTGGCCTGGGCCATGCGTGCCAGGGTCGTGGGGCACACCGCTGGGCATTGGGTGAAACCGAAGAACACCACCGGCATCAAGCCGCGGAACGAACTCAGGGTGACGGTTTCACCGGCCGTGTTCTTGAGCTTGAACGTGCGGCCCATGATCTTGTCGCTCAAGTCCTTGCCGTACTTGAAGTTCAGCTTGGGGCCGGTGTCGCAGCCGCTCAGCAGACCCAGGCCCAGCAGGCCCATACCGGTGAGGACCTTGCGGCGGGTGAATAACGTACTCATGAAATGGGCGTCCCGTGAAGCGCCTGACGGCTGCGCATAACAGGTCAGTCAGGCTTTGAAAAGCGGTGAACAGGAAGGCTGGGTAGTCTACCGACCTTGATCGCGCTGGATAATCTGCGACGTTCTGCCACAGGGGCGGTCGCCACCTTATCAGCCAGGGCGTTGATTGAGTCTGTGGCACACTGTCGCAGACACGGCCCAAGGCCCGCCGCACAAGGCTTTGGGCAAATGTTTCAACGATTATCAGGGCCCTTGACCCGCATCAAGGCAGCGCGCGCCCACTGTGGGCACAGTCACGGTACAAGCACCGTGAGGTTCTGATGCTCTATCTCCTATTCCTGCTGGCCCATCTATTCGCCGCGCTGATATTTATCGGCACGGTGTTCTTTGAAGTGTTGATCCTCGCCAGTGTGCACAAGCAACTGCCGGCCCGCGTCATGCTGCTGGTGGAGCAGGGCATCGGCCGCCGTGCCAGGGCCTTGATGCCGTGGGTGCTACTGGTGCTGTTTGGCGCCGGCATCGGCATGGTCTGGTTGCGCTATCTGCCGGTGCTGGCGACGCCGTCGAGTTCGGCATTCGGCGCGTTGCTGACCCTCAAGCTGATCCTTGCCGCCAGCGTGCTGATGCATTTTTTGCTGACCGTGTGGTTGATGCGCCGTGGGCGGGTCAGCGCGGCTTATCTGCGCTTCGTCCATCTGAGCCTGTTTTGCCATATGGTCGCCATTGTGTTGTTGGCCAAGAGCATGTTCTACATCACCTGGTAAACGTCGGCGCTTGATGCATATCAAGGTGCGCTGTCCGGTCGCACCGCACAATGACCCACCGTAGCCAGACCCGGAGGCCGTCATGCTCACTGTCATTCATCCCGCCCGCGAGTGGCGCCTGCGCCGTGACCAAAGCGTGCTGGACCAGGGCCAGGTCGACATCGGTAAATTTCATACGGGCATCGGCTCCCTTGATTTACTGCGCGCCTTGCGCAGCAGCCGCCAGCGGCAACGGCCCCTGGCGCTGAACCTGCAGTGGCCGGCAGGCCTGGTGGCGGATGCCTACCTCGGCGCGCTGGAACAGGAGATTCACCTGGTCGGTTGCCACGTGGGCGGTCGGCAACCGGTGGACCAATTCCATCTGGGCGGCGCCACCCCGGCCATTGCCGACCTGCAACGCGTGATGGCGCACCTACGCAGTCGCCTGCACTTTCTTGATCACGACCAGGGCGACTACAGCCTCGACCTCGACCCGTTGCACACAGACTGGGCAACCATGGGCCTGTTGCGCGACCTGGGGTTCAACCACATTAATATCGGCGTGCCGGATGCCAGTGCCGAGGCCACGCCGTCAGTGGCCGGATATCAAGACCCGGCGCCGATCCAGTCGCTGATCGACGCAGCGCGTACCTTCGGCTTTCGTTCGGTGAATGTCGACCTGGGTTATGGCCACGCCTGGCAGACCTGCGAGAGCTTTGAAACCAAGCTGGCCAGCCTGATCGCCCTTGAGCCGGACCGCCTGCAAGTCTTCGATTATGCCCGGGCTCCCCGGCGCTACCAGCAGCAGCCACGGCGTGCGCTGTCGTCGAATGCCGACAAATGTGGCATGCGCCGCATCGCTTTCCAGCGCCTGGAAGATGCCGGTTATCACTACATCGGCCTGGGCCAGTTCGTGCGCCCCGACGACGACCTGGCGCTGGCCCAGGAGCGCGGGCACCTGAGCCGCAATTGCCAGGGTTTTACCCGTCACGGCTACTGCGACCATATCGGTTTTGGCCTGGGCGCCATCAGCCAGCTCGACACCCTGTATGCGCAAAACACCGACGACCTGGCGCTCTATTGCCAGCAGTTGGGCAGCGACCTGTTGCCCACCGCCCGCGGTTGGCGCTGCGAGGCCGGCGACCAGATCCGCCAGCACGTCATGGAGCGCCTGGCCTGTGACCTGGAGTTGGATATCCTGGCCCTGGAGCGCCGCTATGGGGTGATTTTTTCCCGCTATTTCTCGGCGATCTGGCCGCTGCTGGAGCATTTGCACCAAGACGGCCTGATCGATCTGTCCGAGCGTTTCCTCTGTGTACTGCCAGCAGGCCGGCACCGGGTCGAAGCCCTCTGTGCGCTGTTTGACCGGGCAGGCAGCGCCGTCCCCCCTTGCTCCAACGATGAGACCATCGACCATGAAAGCGTTTGAGTTCAACCGGGCCCTGGTGCAGAAATACGACCGCCCGGGGCCACGCTACACCTCGTACCCGACGGCGCCGCAGTTTCACGCAGCCTTCGCCCTGGACGATTACCAGCAGGCAGTCGCGGCCAGCAACCACGCGCTGACGCCCAAGGCGTTGTCGGTGTACATCCACATCCCGTTTTGCCAGAGCCTTTGCTACTACTGCGGTTGCCACAAGATCATCACGCGCAAGACCCACCGCGCCGTGGAGTACCTGAGCTACCTCAAGCGCGAAATCCAGATGCAGGCGGCGTTGTTCGACCGCGCGCGACCGCTGACCCAGTTGCATTTGGGGGGCGGTACGCCGACCTATCTTGACGATGGGCAACTGGCCGACTTGATGGACTGCCTGGCCCAGGGCTTCAGCCTCGATACCAGTGACCGCCATGAGTTTTCCATTGAGGTGGACCCGCGCACCACCAGCGTCGAACGGATCCACAACCTGCGCGGGCTGGGTTTCAATCGCCTGAGTTTTGGCGTGCAGGACTTTGATACCGATGTGCAGGCAGCGGTCAATCGCGTGCAGAGCGAAGAGCAGATCGTGCAATTGGTCTCGGCAGCGCGTGAGGCGCAGTTCAAGTCGATCAGTGTGGATCTAATCTACGGCCTGCCGTTGCAGACCGTGGCCAGTTTCGGCGTGACCCTGGGCAAGCTGATTGCCCTGCGTCCGGACCGCGTGGCGGCGTACAGCTATGCGCACCTGCCGACACAAATCCGCGCCCAGCGCATGATCCGCCCCGAAGACATGCCACCCCCCGAGCGCAAGCTGGAACTGCTGGAGTTGACCATCCGTCGGCTGACCGAGGCGGGGTATGTGTACATCGGCATGGATCACTTTGCCTTGCCCGACGATGAACTGGCCCTGGCCCGGGCCAATGGCACCTTGCAGCGAAATTTCCAGGGCTATTCGACCCATGCCGATTGCGACCTGATCGGGCTGGGCGTCTCGGCCATCGGCAAGGTGGGTGACAGCTACAGCCAGAGCGTCAAGGAGTTGTCCCAGTACTACGCACGTATCGATGCCGGGTTGTTGCCGGTGCAGCGCGGCTACCGCCTGAACGCCGATGACGTGCTGCGCCGCGACGTGATCAACGGCCTGATGTGCCATGGGCGCATTGACTTTGCCGGGGTCGAGGCCGGCCATGCGATCCGCTTTACCGAATACTTCGCCCAGGCGTTGTCGCGGTTGGATGAGCAAGTGGCGGATGGCTTGCTGCATATCCAGGATGACGGCGTGCAGTTGCTGCCCCAGGGGCAATTGATGGTGCGCAGCGTAGCGATGGCATTTGATGCGTACTTGGGCGGGCAGCAGAAGGGGCAGTTTTCTCGTACGGTCTGACCGCACGCCTGCTGACCGAAGAGGCTTGTTTGGTGCCTTCTGTGGCGAGGGGGCTTGTCCCCCGCTGGGCTGCGCAGCAGCCCCAATAAGACCGCCGCTTTTTATCAGGCAGACCGCAGCGCCTGGGTTCAGGGCTGCTGCGCAGCCCAGCGGGGGACGAGCCCCCTAGCCACAAGAAACTTGCCGCACCCCCGGACTTACTGTGGACCACCGTCTTTATGTGGCGAGCGGGCTTGCCCCGCGCTGGGTGGCAAAGCCACCCCAACCCCCTCACCATGCTCCACCAGACACCCCGAGGTGGCAGGATTTGGGGCTGCTGCGCACCCAGCGGGGGTGCCCCCTCGCCACAAAAGCCCCTTCACCACAGGTCAGGTATAGGCGCTGTTAGTGCGCTCTATCTCTTCGACCAGCTTATCGATCCCTTCCAACCGCGCGCGGTTGTCGTGATCCCAGGGATGAAACCCCGGCTTGAAGTAATGCAGCCAAGGCCTCGCCATGCGCGGGAATACGCCCCTGGCGCCGTAGAGAAATTTCAACATCCGCCAGAACCCTTTCAGATGGCCACCCGCGCGGCGGTCGGCGATCAGTAGGCGCAGGTGGAAATCAAACACCACCAACCAGAAAAACACCGTGGTGAACAGCATGGTCCCGGTGCGCAGCAGGTAACGCTTGGGCCCCGGCTTAATCACGCGGTTCCACACATCAAAGGCCACGGCCTTGTGTTCCGTTTCCTCAAGGGCGTGCCAATACCACATCTGCTGGTAGCCCTTGAGCGAATCCCCAAAGCGCGTGGGGTCGCTGAGGAGGATTTCCGCGAGCATCGCCGTGTAATGCTCCAGGGCGATGGTCACTGCCAGGTTGAAGGACGGCGGCAAGTGCTTCTTTTGCAGGTCGAGGATGAATTTCAACCGCCGGTCAAGCAGGTGGGCGGGCAACCCCGCGGCTTGCAGCAGCTCGTTGTAGGCCACGTGCTCACGGCTGTGCATGGCTTCCTGGCCGATAAAACCCTGGATTTCCTTCTTTAACACCGGGTCGTCGATGCGCTGGCGATAGTGGCGCACGCTGTCCATGAAGAACAGCTCGCCCTGGGGAAACAGCAGCGACAGGGCATTGAAGAAATGCGTGATGAAAGGGCCTTGCTCGTGCCAATCCTTGATGCGTTCGGCGGGCAGGGCAAAGTGCAGGTCGCGGCGAATGGGCAACATTATGGCGACTCCTGTTCTGTGATGGGGTTGGGCAGCGGTGCCTTGCGCTTTTTCGGTGCCATGCGCCGGCTGGCGAACACCACCAACGCCTGATAAGCCGCCGGCAACCAGCGTGCAAGCAAGTCCAGGGCGTAGGCGTCGCGGCCGATCAGCACGCGGCGCTTGTTTTTGCGCACGCCTTGCAGGATCACCTTGGCGGCCTGGTCGGCGTCGGTGATAAACAGCTTCTCGAAGTCGGCGCGGGCCTGTTGTTCGCTATGGATCAAGAACCCGGTCATGTTCGCGTCGATCCGGCTGCTGCGGCAGATATCGGTACGGATCCCGCCAGGATGCACGCAGGTGGCCGAGACGCCGCAGCGTTGCAAATCCAACTCCTGGCGCAACGATTCGGTGAAGCCGCGCACCGCGAACTTGGTGGCGTTGTAGCCGCTCATGCCCGGCTGGGCGAACAGGCCGAAGACGCTGGACGTGTTGACCACATGCCCGTCGCCGCTGGCCTTGAGGTACGGCAGGAACGCCTTGGTGCCGTAGACCACACCCCAGAAGTTGATGCCGACGATCCACTCAAGGTCGGCGTAGTCCACACCTTCCACGGTACTCGACAGGGCCACCCCGGCATTGTTGAAAATCAAATTGACCTGGCCGTGATCGGCCGCACAACTGGCGGCCCAATCCTCCATGGCCTGGCGGTCGGCAACATCCACCTCCCGCGCGGTCACGCGGATCGGCGCCAGGCTGCTGCGCTGGATCAGCTCCACGGTTTGCTGCAGGCCGGCCTGGTTTTTGTCTGCCAGGGCCAAGTGGCACCCCTCGCGCGCCAGGGCTAGGGCCAAGGCGCGGCCCATGCCGGACGCGGCACCGGTGATGGCCGCCACGCGACCATTGAATGACTTCATGACAGGCTTCCTTCTGCGGTGGCATGGGGTTGCGCGAGGGGGCGCTGCGCAGTGCCAGTCACCAGTGGCGTGACTTGATAGTCGCCCAGGGCAAACTGGCGGGTGACCTGCTTGAAGCGCCAGGTCGAACCGGGCCACAGCGTGGTGTTTTTGCCGGTGCGCGGGTCGAGGTACCAACTGCGGCAGCCACCGGTGTTCCAGATGGTGCCCTGGAGCTTTTCCTGGATTTTCAGGTTGTAGGCGCGTTCCACCGCCGGCTTGACGTCCACCGTGGCAATTTGCTGGCGGCGCATCTGTTGCAGGGCATCGAGGATGTAGGTGACTTGCGCCTCGATCATCAGAATCATCGAGTTGTGGCCCAGCCCGGTGTTGGGCCCGACGATCAGGAACAGGTTCGGATAACCCGGCACGGTAGTGCCCTTGTACGCATGGGCGCCATCGCGCCAGGTGTCCATCAGGTCGATACCATCGCGCCCGATGATGCAGTCGCGGGGCAGGGGATCGCTGGCCTGGAACCCGGTGCCGAAGATCAGGCAGTCAGCCGGGTGCTTGATGCCATCGGCGGTGACGACCCCGTCGGCTTCGATCCGCAGCACGTTGTCGGTGACCACCTGGACATTGCTGCGCGACAGCGCCGGGTAGTAGTCATTGGAAATCAGCACGCGCTTGCAGCCAATGGTGTAGTCCGGCCGCAGGATCTTGCGCAGGGAAGGGCGCGCCACTTGTTTGTGCAGATGGCGCAGGGCGATTTTCTGCACCATTTTCATCAGCCTCGGGTGCAGCGCAAACCCAACCACCCGACCTTCCAAGGCCCAGTAAAAGGCCCCGCGCACCAGGCGTTGGGTAAACGGCAAGTGTTTGAAAGCCCAGCGTTCGACCCGTGAAATGGGGCGGTCGGGCTTGGGCATGATCCACGGCGGGGTGCGCTGGAACAGGTCCAGGTGCGCCACCTGCGGGGCGATCTGCGGCACGAACTGGATGGCGCTGGCGCCCGTGCCAATAACGGCCACGCGCTTGCCCTTCAACGAATAGTCGTGGTCCCACTGCTGGGAGTGAAAGCGCTTGCCCTTGAAGCTGTCCAGCCCCGCGATATCCGGCAGCGCCGGGCGCGACAGGCCGCCCATCCCCGACACCAGCACCCGCGCACTGACGTGGCGGCCATTGCTGAACTGCAATTGCCAGCGTTGCAGTTGTTCATCGAACACCGCCCGTGTAAGACCCATGCCAAAACGCAGGTACGGCGCCAGCTCGAAGCGCTGTGCACAGTGTTCCAGGTAGGCGCGGATTTCCGCCTGGGGGGCGAACTGGCGGGTCCAGTCGGGGTTGGGCGCAAACGAAAACGAGTAGACATGGGATTGCACATCGCAGGCGCAACCCGGGTAGTGGTTGTCGCGCCAGGTGCCGCCCAGGGAATCGGCCTGTTCGGCAATGAAGAAGTCGTCGAGCCCGGCTTGCTTGAGTTTGATCGCCATGCACAGGCCGGCAAAGCCTGAGCCAATGATCGCGATATCCACACAATCTGCCGGGCCGCCCGGCTGGGTAGAGGCATTCATAGGGTGTCCCTCGTGGGCTGTGGGCGCCTTACGGGTTTTGACATCGGATGTGCTCCTTTTTTGTTTTTGGCTTTTAGATAGAACACCATTGCAAAGAAAAATTGAATTTATTATTTTAAAAAAGATTTTAAATAATCTACCTGAAAATATCGCCTACGCTAGAACCTTGTCCTTTATGTGCGATTTGTCCGACGGACGAGCCTTTGCGCACGCAGTTGAAGTCCAGGGTGTGGACGATGGCTGAGGTCTTGACCAATACCGGTCGGATCGCCAGCAGCAGGGAAGCCGAGGACCGAGCTATGGCTGTCGAATGGGTTGTCGCTGCGGGTGTGTTTATAGCTGCGAGTGCGGCGTTATGGGGCTTGAGTGCCTGGATGACGCGCCGTATCGAAGTGGCTGTTCCAAGTAACGGGCGCTTTCTGGAGGTCGATGGCGAGCGCTTTCATTATGTAGAGGAGGGCAAGGGGCCGCCGCTGGTGATGATCCATGGCCTGATGGGCAGCAGTCGCAACCTGACTTATGCCTTGTCTGCCCAATTGCGCGAGCACTTTCGGGTGATCACCCTGGACCGCCCCGGCTCAGGCTATTCCACCCGGCATAAAGGCACCGGTGCCGACCTGCAAAGCCAGGCCCGGCAAGTGGCGACCTTTATCCAGACCCTGGACCTGGGCCAGCCCCTGGTGCTGGGGCATTCCTTGGGCGGGGCGATTTCCCTGGCATTGGCCCTGGACCATCCCCATGCGGTGTCCGGGCTGGTGCTGGTGGCGCCATTGACCCACCCCCAACGCATGATCCCCCTGGTGTTTCTCTCTCTGGCCGTGCGCCCGGCCTGGCTGCGGCGCTGGGTGTCGCGCACGCTGACGGTGCCCATCGGCATGCTCACCAGCGGCGCAGTGGTCAAGGCAGTGTTCGCCCCCGACCCGGCACCGGCCGACTTCGCCACCCGTGGCGGCGGGATGCTGGGGATGCGCCCTGACAACTTCTATGCCGCCTCCACCGAAATCGGCCTGGTCAATGATTACCTGCCAGATATGGTCAAGCGCTACCCCCAGCTACGCCTGCCCATCGGCCTGATCTATGGTTCGCGGGACAAGGTGCTGGACTTTCGCAAACACGGCCAGGCCCTGGCAGACAAGGTGCCGGGGCTCAAAATGCAGGTGATCGAAGGCCGCGGCCACATGCTGCCAATCACCGCCACCGAGCGCGTGGCGGCCCTGGTGGAGCAGGTGGCCAAGCGCAGCAAGCCGGTAGAAAGCGCCACCGTCCTGCACCCGCCATTTGCACTGGCGAGCAAATAATCGTGCACCCCACGGCGTGGTCGAGAGTCGGTAACGCTTGCCCTAGACACCTGACCGAATGGATGAAAAAGAGACTGCCCGGTCACGTAGAAAAGGCTTCGAAAAAGTAGTTGACGACCTAACGGTTCCGCGCTATTTATTTAAAAAAATATTTCAATATTTATTTTGAAATGATTTTTGAAATGCCTAAGAGCGAATAAAATAATGAAAAAAACGCCTTTTATCGCATGGTTGATTTCAAGTGGCTTTCAGTGCCGCCTGAATCTGTTGTCTGCCCCTTTTGCTTCGCTCTCCCTCCCTGCCGCGCAGTGCGCCCGGAGGCTGCCATGAATCAGACCCTGGCAGCCCCGCACGTCTGGACCGACGGTAAGCGCCACCTGTGGTGGCTCGGCATCATGCCTTTGGCAACCCCGCTATTGTCCGGCGCGCTGGCCATCACCACCGGTGTACAAGAACTGTGGTGGGTGGGTGTGCTGGTGATTTTCGGCCTGATTCCGCTGATTGACGGCCTGCTCGGCGAAGACGTCAGCAACCCGCCGGAATCTGCGGTCAGCGGCCTTGAATCGCAGAAGTACTACCGCTGGATCGTCTACACCGGCGTGTTGCTTGTTATCTCCTCCCTGGTGATTACCGGTTGGCTGGCTGTCAGCGGCATCGACTGGATGATCAACGGTGGGCTGCTGCAACTCACGGCGTCCATGGACCCATCGAGCTGGATGGCGCAAACCGCCAGCTTCCTGACTGCCCGGGTGCAACTGCACGGTGATGTCAGTTGGTTCACCTACCTGGGCATGGCCATGTCCACCGGCGCCGCCACCGGCATCGCGATCAACACTGCCCATGAACTGGGGCACAAGCCGCGCCTGCTGGAGATCGTGCTGGCCAAGATCACCCTGGCGCCAACCTTCTACGGGCACTTCTATACCGAACACAACCGTGGCCATCACGTACGCGTCGCCACCCCGGAAGACCCGGCCAGCTCCCGGCTGGGGGAGAGCTTCTGGGCGTTCCTGCCGCGCTCGGTGTGGTTCAGCGCGCGCTCGGCCTGGAACCTGGAACGCGAACGCCTGCGCAAGCTCGGCCTGCCGGCCTGGCACTGGAAGAACGGCGTGCTCAGCGCCTGGATGTACAGCGTGGTGTTGTGGGGCGCAATGATCGCCTGGCTGGGTGTGGCCGTGATTCCCTTTTTGGTGATACAGGGCATCTACGGCTTCTCGTTGCTGGAAGTAGTGAACTATGTCGAACACTACGGCCTTAAACGCCAGAAGTTGCCCAATGGTCGTTATGAGCGGTGTTCGCCGCGCCACTCCTGGAACAGTAACCGTATTGTCACCAATATCTTTCTGTTCCAGTTGCAGCGCCACTCCGATCACCATGCCAACCCGACCCGCAGTTATCAGTCGCTGCGCCACTTTGATGAATCGCCGCAACTGCCCTACGGCTACGCCAGCATGATTGTCTGGGCCTACATCCCTTACTTGTGGCGCCGGCGCATGGATCATCGGGTACTGCGGCACTACTCGGGGGATGTCACCCTGGCCAATATCCAGCCATCCAAACGCTTGAAGATACTGGAGAAGTACGGCAAGACCAGCACCTTCTAATGTGAATCAACTGTTGTAAGGCGCACTCGGGATCTGTGTGTCGCGCAGGGTTTCATCGCCCACGGTTTACCGGTTTCGAGTGCTGCTTAGTTGCAAGAAAGTTGTTTGACCCTAACAAAAATAAAATCAAGGGAAGGACGTACACCATGCAAAAATCTGCCAAGTTCACTACGCATATCGTGCTCGCCGCACTGGGCCTTATCGCCTATCACCAGGCCCAGGCGGCACGCATCGAACCCGCCGGCAGCGCCTTCACTGCCCAGGGCCCCATCAGCTTTTCCAAGGGCGCGCTGATCAGCGCCGATTGCACCATCAAAGTGGCCGGCAAGGTTGCGGCCGATGGTTCGCAAGTCAATGTCGACAAGGTCGAATTCGACGGCGGCCTCAAGTGCAGCCGCGTCGAAGCCATCAACTTGCCGTGGATCCTGGTGGCCAAGGACACCACCAGCGGCTCTATGTCGAAGATCAGCGTCGACGTGCACGCCTTTGGCCTGGGCGGCAAGTGCGGCCCATCCACCGCCGAAGGCACCTGGGATAACGCCACCGGCAAGTTGGAGGCGGCCAATGTGCCGATTGGCGAAGACTGCAAGATCAAGAGCGTGTCGATCAAGATGCCGCCGACTTTCAAAGTCGTCGAGTAATCACCCGAAGTTGTAGCGGTAATTGCATTGAAATTTGGCTGGAAAGGGAAGTTCTGCTGTTTCTCCGTGACCTCTCGATCATGGCCATTACCCCGGCGAAATGACTCGCCATACATGTGAGGAAAAATAATGAAAAGTTTCAAAACCCTCGTTTGTGTAAGTTCGTTTGCTCTGTGCTTTGGCGCGGCTTCGATGGCCAGTGCGGCATCTTTTAGTCCAGTTGGAGCGACGTTCGTTACAGGGGCTACTGGGAGTATTGAGGTTAAGTCTCCTTCTTCGTTCCAGAACTCGGTGACCTGTAAGGCTGTTTTCGAAGGCAAGGTCCGTGCAGATGGCAAGGCGGATATCACCAAGGTCACCATCTCTCAAGGCACCAGTTCTTTGTGCGATCTGCCTCAGATCACCGGATTGCCTTGGTTGCTGGAGCCTCTCACCGCGACGACTGGCAAGGCTCACAACGTTGGCTACAAGATCGTCACTCCGGGCTTCCCGCCGCCAACCAACTGTGGCCCTTCCTCCATTGACGTGCTGTTGTCATCGACTCCGGCACCGTCGCCAAGCATCACATTGACTGCGAATAATCAACCGCTGTCTGGTAGTTGCACCGTCGTGAAGCTGAATGTTGGTGCTACCGGGGTCACTATCGTTCCTTGATGCAGGAACTGCTCCAAAAGGGCTGATCACCCAGAAAAAGGCAGGCGCCTCGTTAGAGGCGCCTGTTGAAGCAAGTCCGACCGGTTTGACCGGTCGAGACGGATAAAAACAATAAGGAGTGGGGCATGAATAATAAGAAACAACAGGCGCAAGCGTTTCTCGGCCTGGCATTGTTGAGTGGGCTGATGGCGACTGCAGGCTCGGTCCAGGCAGGCGGCTTCATGACTCCTACCGCTAACACTGCTGGTTGGGGCCGGGCATTCGGTGGTGGTTCGATGTTCAAGAACGACCCTTCAGCGGCCTACAACAACCCTGCTGCAATGGCCTTTATTGACAAGACCATCTCGCAGTTCACCATCAACTACGCAAATATCGATATCAAATACAAAGGATCGGCCTACGACTATTCTGGCCGTCCGATGTCCGACACGACCCTTGACGAAAACTACAGTCCGATTTACCACGATCGTACCGGTAACGGTGGTCAGGCGGGTTTCGAGGCTTGGGTGCCTACGGGTTTTATGGTGATCCCGATCAATGACCGTTTTGCCTTTGGTCTGAGCCAGGTGGTGCCGATGGGTGCCCGCACCACGTACGACCAGGATTGGAAAGGCCGCGACTTTGCGGTGGACACTCGCATCGAAACCGTGGGCCTTACCGGCTCGCTGTCGTTCAAGGTCAATGATGAGTTTTCCATCGGTGGCGGTGCGATTCTCCAGCACACCAAAGGTTTTGTGAGTCAGAACGTCGACCTCTATGCCGCTGCTGCGCAGTCGCCGGACTTTGGGATGATTCCGTTCCCGGCCGGCCAAGGTTTCGCCTTGATGCGTGTCAAGGTTGACAATAACTCCCTGGGTTGGTTTGCGGGGATGACCTGGAAGCCCACGGCGCAAGACACCCTGGGTTTGAACTACCACGCCAAGATCAAGAACAAGCTGGAGGGCAAATACAATATGCACGCCGATCCAGGGTCGGTAGCACTGATGACCACTCCGATGGTCGATGGTAAAACCCTGGTTGAGATGGCTTACCCTGGGCTGCAGTTGTTTCCCGGCGGCGCCAAGGCCTCCACGCAACTGGACATTCCTGCCAACGCGTCCCTGGACTGGGTGCACGACTTCTCTGACCGCCTGACCCTGGGCGCCAGCGTGACCTGGACCCAATGGTCGTCCTTCGAGGCGCTGACCTTGAAGTCCAATGGCAGCACCATCGTGTCGATCCCGTACAAGTACAAGAACACCTGGATGTATTCCTTCGGTGGCGACTACAAGCTCACGGATGATTTTACCGTGCGCGCCGGTGTGGCCTTCGACCAGACCCCAACCCGCAACTCCACCCGTGACCCACGCATCCCGGATGGTGATCGCACCTTCGCCTCCCTGGGCTTTGGCTACAACATCCGCGCCATTCCTGGCCTGAGCATCGACGGCGCGTATTCCCGCCAGTTTGTCGAAACCGTCAAGCTCAAGACCAAGAACGTTGATCGGCTTGGCGCAGGTTCGCTGGATGGCAAATCCGAGGCCAAGGGTGAAGTGGTCAGCCTGTCGGCCACGTACGCCTTTTAACGTGTCTGCGTAGTACCGAGGTAAACCCACAGTCAGCGCATCTTTCTGTGGGGTTTACCTCAGGGTGCACCAATGGGGCGCCCACGCGACCCCTGGTGATTTCCTTGCATTTCGACATTTCGGCTGACGCGTTCGGCCATGAATTTTTTCGCGAACCGATTAAATAAAAATTTCAAAACAAAATTTGAATTTAGCTTTTCAAGTTTGTAGTGTGGTGATCAGTCGCAGGCCATACCGGCTTGCTGACCTGCATGCCGTGCCCTGAATAAGTTGCCCTGAATAAGTAGAGGTATCTCCATGGTTATCTGGTTACTGGCGGGACTCGCTGCGGCGACTGCCCTGGCGTATCGACAAGCGGCAGCCACTTTGTGGCTGGGGGCTGGCCTGGTCTGGTTGGCCGGTGGCTATCTGTTCAATGGGGTCGCAGGGTTTGGCCTGAGCGTTGCGGCGCTGCTGGTGGTGTTGCCGGCGCTGCTGCTGAGCATCAAGCCCCTGCGCCGGGCGCTGTTGACCAGCAAGGCCCTGGGCCTGTTTCGCACGATCATGCCGGCCATGTCCGACACTGAGCGCGCCGCTATCGAGTCCGGCACCGTGTGGTGGGATGCTGAGTTGTTCAGCGGCAAACCCAACTGGCAGCGCCTGCTGCAAGCCGCGCCGGCACGCTTGAGCGCCGAAGAGCAGGCGTTCCTCGACAACGAAGTGGAAACCCTCTGCGACATGGCCAACGACTGGGAAACCACCCAGGTCTGGCAGGACCTGTCGCCCGAAGGCTGGCAGTACACCAAGGACGCCGGTTTCCTCGGCATGATTATTCCCAAGCAATATGGCGGCAAGGGCTTCTCCCACTATGCCCATTCGCAGGTGGTGATGAAGCTGTCGACCCGTTGCTCGGCGGCGGCGATTTCGGTGATGGTTCCCAACTCCCTGGGCCCCGCCGAACTGTTGCTGCATTACGGCACCGATGCCCAGCGCAATTACTACCTGCCGCGCCTGGCCCGTGGCGAAGACATTCCGTGCTTTGCCTTGACCAGCCCCTATGCCGGCTCCGACGCCGGGGCCATTCCCGACTTGGGCATCGTCTGCAAGGGCATGCATGAAGGCCAGGAAGTGCTGGGTTTCAGCGTGACCTGGGACAAGCGCTATATCACCCTCGGCCCCATCGCCACGGTGCTGGGCCTGGCCTTTCGCGCCGAAGACCCGGACGGGCTGCTGGGCCAGCCCGGCTCGCTGGGTATCACCTGCGCGTTGATCCCTACATCCCATCCCGGGGTGAACAGTGGCCGCCGCCATTGGCCCCTCAATGCGGTATTCCAGAACGGCCCGACCACCGGCAAAGACGTGTTTATCCCCCTGGAGTGGGTGATCGGCGGCCGTGAGCAAGTGGGCAACGGCTGGCGCATGTTGATGGAATGCCTGGCGGCCGGGCGGGCGATTTCCCTGCCATCGGCCAACGTCGGCCTGGGCAAGGTGGCGGTACGCGGCACCACGGCCTATGCGGCGATGCGCAAGCAGTTCGGCCTGCCGATCGGCAAGTTCGAAGGGGTGCAGGCACCATTGGCGCGCATGGCCGGGCACTTGTATGCCTGCGATGCAGTGCGCAAGGTATCGGTGGCGTCGTTGGATGCTGGCGAGAAACCTTCGGTGATTTCGGCGATTGCCAAATACCACGTCACCGAGCGTGCGCGAATCATCGTCAACGATGGCATGGACATCGTCGCCGGCAAGGGCATCTGCATGGGGCCCAACAACTTCCTGGCCCGTGCCTATCAGCAAAGCCCTATCGCGATCACCGTGGAAGGGGCAAACATCATGACCCGCTGCCTGATCATCTATGGCCAGGGCTTGATCCGTTGCCATCCTTACGTGTTCCGTGAGATGGAAGCGGCACGCAACACCGATCATCGCCAGGCGTTGCTGGCGTTCGACAGCGCCATGTTCGGTCACCTGAGCTTTGTGCTGGCCAATACCGTACGGGCGGCAGTGCATTCCCTGACAGGCGGGCGCCTGATTGCCGTGCCGGCCAAGACCGACCCGGCGCTGGCGCCTTACTACCGCCAGGCCAATCGGCTGTCGGTGGTGCTGGCGTTGATTTCCGATATCTCCATGGGCGTGCTGGGCGGTGCGCTCAAGCGCAAAGAAAGCATCACCGGGCGCCTGGGCGATATTCTGTCCCAACTCTACATCCTGTCCTGCGTGCTCAAGCGCTTTGAGGATGATGGCCGGCCCCAGGCCGATCTGCCGCTGGTGCATTGGTCGGCCCAGGACGCACTGTTGCGGGCCCATGAGGCCCTGGCCGAGGTGCTCGACAATTACCCCTCCAAGCCCGCTGCGGCAGTGATTCGTGGCTTGAGCTTCCCGTTTGGCATTCCCCAGCGCAAACCATCAGATCGCTTGCTGGCCCAGGTGGCCGAACTGGTGCAGACCCCCGGCGAAAGCCGCGACCGCTTACTGGCCAATTCCTACATCCCACGTCCGGAAATCGACAAGTTGGCCTACGGCGAATTGGCGTTCCGCCTGTTGCCCCAGGTGGAGTTGATCGAAGGGCGGCTCAAGGCGGCGGTCAAGCAAGGCACCCTCGAACCGATGCCGATCAGCACCACCGCCTTCACCGCCTGGCGCATCAAGGCCCGCGCCCTGGACCTGATCAGCGCCGATGAAGACGCCTTGCTGGCGCGCTATGTGGAGTACGCCGACCACGGCATCCAGGTGGATGACTTCCCGCAGGACTTTGGCTTGCTGGAGGCATTGCAAAAGCGCCAGCAAACCTTGGAACAAGCAGCCAAGCCCAGCACCAGAAAGCGTGAAAACGCCCCGGTGAACTAAACACCAACACGCGCCCTGTAGGAGCTGGCTTGCCTGCTCCCACAGGAGATTGGGTTTGCAGGTCAGGAAAACGGATCGATTTATGAGCGACAGCTATCTCTCTTTTGTTAATTCCCCCTGGGGCCGTCGCCTGGCCCAGACCATTGGCCTGCCACAGCCCTTGCCCCTGCAGCGCCACCGCAGCGGCCAACAGGGCTTGGCCAACCCGGTGATCATCGCCGGGGCTGGGCGCCTGGCGGAGGAAGTGCGGCGCATCTTCAAGGCCACCGACACCGTGCCGGCCCAGGCCGCCACGCTCAAGGCGCCGTCCACGGTCAAAGTCCAGGGCGCGGTGTTCGACGCCAGCGCCGTGGTCGACCTCAAGCAACTGGACGAACTCTACGAGTTCTTCCACGCCAACGCCCGGCGCCTGGGGCAACACGCACGGGTGGTGGTGCTGGGCACCGCGCCCGAACACTGCCAGGACTTGCCCCAGGCGATCGCCCAGCGCGCCCTGGAGGGTTTGGTGCGGTCCCTGGCCAAGGAACTGCGCCGGGCGATCACCGTGCAGTTGATCTATGTCGTGCCGGGGGCCGAGCAGGCCCTGGAAAGCAGCCTGCGGTTCTTCCTGTCGCGGCGTTCGGCCTACGTCTCGGGGCAGGTGGTGCGCCTGGAACAAGCGGTGGATACCGCGCCTGCCATCAACTGGGACAAACCCTTGAGCGGCCGCCGCGCCCTGGTCACCGGCGCCTCCCGCGGCATCGGCCTGGCCATCGCCCAGGTCCTGGCCCGTGATGGCGCGCAGGTGGTCTGCGTGGATGTGCCGCAAGCGTTGTCA
Source organism: Pseudomonas sp. DTU12.1 (assembly GCF_009873475.1). Classification (NCBI taxonomy): domain Bacteria; kingdom Pseudomonadati; phylum Pseudomonadota; class Gammaproteobacteria; order Pseudomonadales; family Pseudomonadaceae; genus Pseudomonas; species Pseudomonas sp. DTU12.1. The sequence goes on from NZ_CP045254.1 coordinate 2,585,563, forward strand.
TCCCTGGAGCAGGCGGCCAGCAGTGTCGACGGCCACGCCTGGGCGCTGGATATCACCGCCGCCGATGCGGTGCAGCAGTTGCAGGCTTATGTCGCCGAGCACGGCGCATTTGATGTGGTGGTGCACAACGCCGGGATCACCCGCGACAAGACCATCGCCAAGATGACCGAAGCGGCCTGGCGCAGTGTGCTGGCGGTCAACCTCCAGGCACCGTTGCACTTGAGTGACGCCTTGCTGCAAGGGCAGGGGCTCAATGCCGGTGGGCGGATTGTCTGTGTGTCGTCGATCTCCGGGATCGCTGGCAACCTGGGGCAAAGCAACTACGCCACGTCCAAGGCCGGGGTGATTGGCCTGGTGCAGGGCCTGGCACCGGTGGCGGCGGCGCGGCAGGTCACGGTCAATGCCGTGGCACCGGGTTTTATCGAGACCCAGATGACCGCGAAAATCCCGCTGATGATTCGCGAAGCGGGGCGGCGCATGAACTCCCTGTCCCAGGGCGGGCAACCCATCGACGTCGCCGAAACCATCGCCTGGCTGGCGCACCCGGCCTCGGGCGGGGTCAACGGCCAAGTGGTGCGGGTGTGCGGCCAAAGCCTGTTGGGAGCCTGAACATGGACTACGTGACGCAGATTATCGACCCGCCACCGTCGCGCAATCGCCTGCTGCTCGACGGCCTGCTGGCGCTGCGCAAGCCTACGCTTGAAGGCGTGCCGAGCTTGCCCAAGGAGCGCCTGGTGCGCTCGGCGGTGCCATTGTGCGCCAATGAGATGGCCGCCTATGGCCGGGCCTGTGGCTTTCGGCGTGAGCAGGGCGTGCCGCTGTCCTATCCCCATGTGCTGGCGTTCCCCTTGCACTTGATGCTGCTGACGCGCCCGAGCTTCCCGTACCCGGCCAGCGGCATGGTGCATCTGGCCAATCGCATTCGTCAGCATCGGCGCCTGCAGGAAGGCCAGGCCCTGCGCCTGGAGGTGTTTGCCGAACGCTGGGTGGCCCATGCCAAAGGCCAGGCGTTGAGCATCGCCACCCATGCCTACAGCGCTGGCGAGTTGGTGTGGCAAAGCGACAGCCTGTACCTGCGCCGGGATGTGGCCAATCCGGTGGGCGAGCCTTGGGGCGACAGCCTGGCCTTGCCCGAAGAAGCCTTGCGGCGCACTCAACGCTGGGTGCTGCCGGCGGATCTGGGGCGACGTTTTGCCAAGGTGTCGGGGGATTTCAACCCGATCCACACCTCGCTGATCGGTGCGCGCCTGTTCGGCTTTCGCCGGGCCATCGCCCATGGCATGTGGACCTTGGGCCGCGCCCTGGCCGCGCAACAACCTCCAGGCGGGCTGGACGTGGCCGAGGCCCATTGCGAGTTCAAGCTGCCGATCTTCCTGCCCGGCCAGGTCGCCCTGTGGAATGCCCCGGCAGACGGCCCCCACCGTGCATTCGAGGTGCGCAACCCGGCCGGCGACAAACCCCATATGCGCGGCCTGTTTATCTGGCATCCACGTTTTGATGAGAGTCGTCCATGAGTGACTACAGCTTCAGCCCCGCCCCGACGCGCCGGGTGGCGATTGTCGGCGGCAACCGCATTCCGTTTGCCCGTTCCAACACGGTGTATGCCCACGACAGCAACCAGGATTTGCTGGTGGCCGCGCTGCAAGGCCTGGTGGACCGCTACAACCTCCACGGCCTGCGCCTGGGCGAGTTCGCCGCCGGTGCGGTGATCAAGCACTCGCGGGATTTCAACCTGGCCCGCGAGTCGCTGTTGTCCACCACCCTGTCTGCCGAGACCCCGGCCTACGACCTGCAACAAGCCTGCGGCACCGGCCTGGAAGCGGCGTTGCTGGTGGCCAATAAAATCGCCCTCGGCCAGATTGAAGTGGGGGTTGCCGGGGGCGCCGACACGACCTCCGACGCGCCCATCGGCATCAACGAATCCCTGCGTCGTACGCTGCTGGCGGCGAACCGCGCCAAGGGCACGGGCAACAAATTGCGCAGCCTGTTGCAGGTGCGCCCGTCGATGTTTTTCAAGCCGCTGCTGCCGCGCAATGGCGAGCCGCGTACTGGCTTGTCCATGGGCGAGCACTGCGAAGAAATGGCCAAGCGCTGGCAGATCAAACGCCTGGCCCAGGACGAATTGACCCTCAGCAGTCACCAGCGCCTCGACGCGGCGTATAAAAACGGCTTTTTCGACGACCTGATCAGCCCCTATCGCGGCCTGGCCCGCGACAACAACCTGCGCGCCGATGCCAGCCTGGAGAAGCTCGCCAGCCTGGCCCCAGCCTACGACCGGCAGAACGGCACCCTCACGGCCGGTAACTCCACCCCCCTGACCGATGGCGCCTCGGTGGTGCTGCTGGCCAGTGAGGAATGGGCCGCCGCCCGCGGCCTGCCGGTGTTGGCGTACCTGCGCACCGGTGAGACCGCCGCGGTGAATTTCGTCGACGGCAGCGAAGGCCTGCTGATGGCGCCAGCCTATGCGGTGCCCCGCATGCTGGCGCGTGAGGGCCTGAGCTTTGCCGACTTTGATTTCTTCGAGATTCACGAAGCCTTCGCCGCCCAGGTGCTGTGCACCCTCAAGGCCTGGGAAGACCCTGATTACTGCCGTGAGCGCCTGGGACTGGATGCGCCGCTGGGCCCCATCGACCGCGACAAAATGAACGTCAACGGCGGCTCCCTGGGCTGCGGTCATCCATTCGCCGCCACCGGTGGTCGTCAGCTGGCGGCGCTGGCCAAGGCCATCCACCAGCGTGGTGGCGGGCGCGGGCTGATTTCCATCTGTGCCGCCGGCGGCCTGGGCATTACCGCCATCGTTGAAAAGTAGCCGTACAAAAACAACAACAAGGAGACTGCCATGAACGCTGTGAGCCAGGAACAAACCGAACGGATCTGGTTGAACGCCTACCTGCCCGGGGTGCCCACGGACATTGAGGCCGGCATCGAGGACTACCCGTCGTTGCGCGAGGTCTTCCTGGAGCACCTGCACAAGTACCGTGACCGTGTGGCCTACGTCAGCATCGGCACCGAAATGACCTACGCCACCTGGCAGGCCCAGGGCATTGCCTTTGCCGCCTGGCTGCAGGCCCAGGGTGTGCGCAAGGGCGACCGCGTGGCGTTGATGATGCCTAACTGCCTGCAGTACCCGATCTGCTTGCTGGGCACCATCCTCGCCGGTGCAGTGGTGGTCAACGTCAACCCGTTGTACACCTCCCACGAACTCAAGCACCTGCTCAAGGACAGCGGCGCCGAGACCGTGGTGATCTTCGAAAACTTCGCCCACACCCTGGAAAAAGTCGTGGCCGGCAGCACCGTCAAACGGGTGGTCATTGCCGCTATCGGCGACCTGCTCGGCACCTTCAAGGGCGCGGCGATGAACTTCATCCTGCGTCGCGTGCAAAAGCAGGTGCCGGCCTTCAACCTGCCAGGCGCGGTGCGCTTCAACACCGCCCTCAAGCAGGGCCGGGGCCTGACGCACACGCCGGTGCCGCTGGCGCGCGAGGAACTGGCATTTCTGCAATACACCGGTGGCACCACCGGGGATGCCAAGGGCGTGATGCTCAGCCACCGCAATATCATCGCCAACCTGTTGCAGGCCAAGGCGTGGGTCGGCGATCAACTGGATCAGAACCAGCAAGAAACCAACGTCACCCTGTTGCCGCTCTATCACATCTTTTCCCTGACGGTGAATTGCCTGATGTTCATGTGCCTGGGCGGGCGCAACATCCTGATCGCCAACCCACGGGACGTGAAGCGCGTGCAGATGATCCTGCGCAAGGAGCGCTTCAACGGGATTGCCGGGGTCAACACATTGTTCAACGGCTTGCTGGAGAACGCCGAGTTCCGTGCGCGGGACTTTTCCGACCTGCGCCTGGTGATCGCTGGCGGCATGGCCACCCACACGGCGGTGGCCAAGCGCTGGAAAGAAGTCACTGGCCTGCCGATCATCGAGGGTTACGGCCTGACGGAGTGCTCGCCGGTGGTGAGCATCAGCCCCATCGATATCTCACGCATGCGCGACATGGAATTTACCGGCAGCATCGGCGTGCCATTGCCGTCGACCTGGGTGCGCTTCATCCGCGAGGACGGCGCATTGGCTGACATTGGCGAGCAGGGCGAACTGCAGGTGCGCGGCCCGCAGGTGATGCAGGGCTACTGGCAACGCCCCAAGGAAACCGCCGAGGTGCTGGATGCCGAGGGCTGGCTGTCGACTGGGGATATCGGGGTGATGAATGCACAGGGCTTCATCCGCCTGGTGGATCGCAAGAAGGACATGATCCTCGTGTCGGGCTTCAACGTTTACCCCAATGAGATCGAGGATGTGGTGGCCTTGCACCCGGGCGTGGCGGAAGTGGCGGCGATTGGTGTGGAAGATGGCGTGACCGGGGAGAAGGTGAAAATTGTGGTAGTGCGCCGCGACCCGAACCTGACCCAGGAGCAACTGTTGGCCCATTGCCGGGAGTACCTGACGGGCTACAAGGTGCCCAAGTTTGTCGAGTTCCGCACCGAGGAACTGCCCAAGACCACCGTGGGCAAGGTCCTGCGCCGGGCACTGCGCTAACTGTAGGAGCCGGCTTGCAGGCGATAGCCATAGGCATCTACACAACTTTCAGAAACTGATGATCTTCCCTGTGGCGAGCGGGCTTGCCCCGCGCTGGGCTGCGAAGCAGCCCCAAAACCAGCCGCTGCGGTGTATCTGGTACAACGCATTCGGCTTATTGGGGCTGCTTCGCAGCCCAGCGCGGGGCAAGCCCGCTCGCCACAACTGCGCTATCTGCCTGGATTTAGGTGTTGCGGCAAAGTTGTGTAGATACCGATGCTGCGATAGCGGTACATCGGCCACCCAAGCAGTGACTGAACCAGCGCTTTCGCGGGCAAGTCGCACCGCCGCTCCCACAGGGGGTATGCAGATTCAGACCTGGTTCACGTTGACCCAGCGCTCTTCCCGCGCAGCGAGGCGAATGGCTGTCGCCAGCCGTTCCACTGCCCACGCCTCCTCGAAATCAGTACCCGTCGCGCCTTGCCCAGCCAGTGCCATGATCAACTCCTGCACCTCCAGGGTCTTCAACTCGTTGTACCCCAACTGATGCCCCGCCGCCGGGCTGAACGCGGCATAGCCGGGCAGGGCGGGGCCGGCCAGTAAACGCTGGAAACTGTCTGCGCCAGCCCGGCATACCCGCAGTTCATTCAAGCGCTCCTGGTCGAAGGCCAGCGTGCCTTGGGTGCCACTGATCTCGAAACTCAAATGGTTCTTGTAGCCACGCTTTAGCCAACTGCTGCTGACGGTCCCGCGCGCGCCGTTGGCAAAGCGCAGCAAGGCATGCACCTGGTCGTCGATCTCGATCGGCCGCCTCTCGCTACTGCCAGGGCTGGCAGGTCGTTGACCGTGGACCGTCTGGCTGTCGGCACAAACGTGCGTGATATCGCCCACCAGATACCGCGCCATCGCCAGCAGATGACTACCGAGGTCCGCCAGGGCGCCGCCAGCATGTCCCACTTCACAGCGCCATGACCACGGCGAGGCCGGGTCGGCCATGAAGTCTTCACTGAACTCGCCCTGGAAACTGATGATCTGCCCCAATTCGCCCGCTTCAATCATCTGCCGCGCCAGGACGATCATCGGGTTGTGCTGGTAGTTGTAGCCGACCCGCGTCACCACCCCGGCCTCACGGGCGGCGCAGCGCATGGCGTCGGCCTGTTCCAGGCTCACGGCCAGGGGCTTTTCGCAATACACCGCCTTGCCCGCCGCCAGTGCAGCCATGGCCATGGGGTAGTGCAGGTGATTGGGGGTGGTGATGGCCACCAGGTCCACTTGCGGGTCATCGATCAGTTGTTGCCAGTCGCCATGGGCCTTGGCGAACCCCCAGGCGCTGGCGCAGCGTTGCGCGCGCTCGGTGTCGGCATCGGCCAGGGCCGCCAGCGTCAGGTTGAAGGGCAAATCAAATACCGTACGGGCGTTATTGAACGCCAGTGCGTGGGCACGGCCCATGAAGCCTGTACCGATCAGGCCGATTCCAAGTGCGCGCATGGCGATGGTCCTTTTGATTGTTATTTTCAGGAAGGCAATTAATAGAATAAAAATTCTTAATCATCAATATGTGGAATATAAATATTATCACCATGTAGGAGCGAGCTTGCTCGCGAAGGTCGCCAACGATGACGCGGGGCTCCAGGCCCCCCGAGGTGCCCTGAGGGTTTTCGCGAGCAAGCTCGCTCCTACAGAGAAATGTACGAAGTCATCATTTCGGCGAATGCGGCTATATTCAGCCAGCAGGCAAAAGGCCTTCAGTTAACAAAAGATAACGTAGCGCCGATTGTCAGACGATTCGAAAGCCCGATAGGATGGCCCCTGCTTCCTCAAGGGGCTCTAGATTGCAGGTTTGCGCACTGCGAACACCCTGGAAGGTGTTACGACCTAACAATAATAAATGGGAGAAAGGTCTATGAGTGAGCCTGTCATGGGTGTGGGTTTTTGCCGCCCGCTCGCATCGCGCAAGGTCGCGGTGCTGGCTACAGCGCTCTCGCTGCTGGGGGTTGTCGCGTTGTCGACGGCTGCCCAGGCTGCAACCGAAGCCGCAGAACCTGCGGTATTTGCCATTGAATCGCCAAGGGCCGAAAAAGGCCTGATGATCGACGTCGTGCACGCCGGCAAACGCCTGGTGGCGGTCGGTGATCGCGGGCATATCCTTTATTCCGATGATCAGGGCGCCACCTGGGTGCAAGCCAAGGTGCCGACCCGGCAACTGCTCACGGCCGTGTTTTTTATCGACGAGCAGCACGGTTGGGCGGTGGGGCATGACGCCAAGATCCTCGCCAGCACCGATGCCGGGGCCACCTGGACTGAGCAGTTCAAAGACCTCAGCCGTGAAGCGCCGCTGCTGGACGTACTCTTCAACGACCCCAACCACGGCTTTGCGGTGGGCGCCTACGGTGCGCTGATCGAGACCACCGACGCGGGCAAGACCTGGACCGATGTCAGCGACCGCCTCGACAACGAAGACCAGTACCACCTCAACGCCATCGCCCAGGTCAAGGATGCCGGCCTGTTCATCGTCGGTGAGCAGGGCAGCATGTTCCGCTCCAGCGACGAGGGGCAGACCTGGGAAAAACTCGAAGGCCCCTACGAGGGTTCGCTGTTTGGCGTGATCGGCACCGCGCAGCCCAAGACCCTGCTGGCCTACGGCTTGCGCGGCAACCTGTTCCGCTCCACCGATTTTGGTGACACCTGGATGCCGGTGGAGCTCAAGGCCGCCCGTGGCACCCTGGAATTTGGCCTGTCGGGCGCGACCCTGCTCGACGACGGCACCCTGGTGGTGGTCGGCAACGGTGGCAGCGTGGTGGTCAGCCACGACGATGGCCTGACGTTCAGCGTATTCAACCGCCCGGACCGTATTTCACTGTCGGCGGTGACGGCGGCGGGCAACGGCGACTTGATTCTGGTGGGGCAGGGTGGCGTACGCGTCGCCGAGCCAACTGGCGCCGAACGCAAAAAACAATAAGAAGGCGGGGATAGAATGAGCAGTCATCACAACGATAAAGCGACCTTTCTTGAGCGCCTGATCTTCAACAACCGCCCGGCAGTGATCGTGATCTGCCTGCTGGTGAGCATTTTCCTGTTCTGGCAGGCCACCTTGATCCGGCCTTCCACCAGCTTCGAAAAAATGATCCCGCTGCAGCACCCCTTCATCGAAAAGATGATGGAACACCGCAACGACCTGGCAAACCTGGGCAACACCGTGCGTATCTCGGTGGAAGCCAAGGACGGTGACATCTTCAGCAAGGAGTACATGGAGACCCTGCGCCAGATCAACGACGAGGTGTTCTACATCTCCGGCGTTGACCGCTCCGGCCTCAAGTCCCTGTGGAGCCCCAGCGTGCGCTGGACTGAAGTGACCGAAGAAGGCTTTGCCGGCGGTGAAGTGATCCCGCAGAGCTACAACGGCTCGCCGGAAAGCCTCGACCAGTTGCGCAACAACGTGCTCAAGTCCGGCCAGGTCGGGCGCCTGGTGGCCAACGACTTCAAGTCGAGCATCGTCGATATCCCGTTGCTGGAGTCCTACCCGGACCCGCAGGACCAGGGCAAGTTGCTGGCCTTGGACTACCAGAAGTTTTCCCACGAACTGGAAGACAAGATCCGCACCAAGTTCCAGGAGCAGAACCCCAACGTCCAGATCCATATCGTTGGCTTTGCCAAGAAAGTCGGTGACCTGATCGACGGCCTGATCATGGTGGTGCTGTTCTTCGGTATCGCGTTCGTGATTACCCTGGTGCTGCTGCTGTGGTTCACCAACTGCCTGCGCAGCACGGTCGCGGTGTTGATCACGACGCTGGTGGCCGTGGTCTGGCAACTGGGGTTGATGCACTTCTTCGGGTTCGGCCTGGATCCGTATTCCATGCTGGTGCCGTTCCTGATCTTCGCCATCGGCATTTCCCACGGCGTACAGAAGATCAACGGCATCGCCCTGCAATCCAGCGAGGCCGACAACGCCCTGACAGCGGCGCGGCGCACGTTCCGGCAACTGTTCCTGCCGGGGATGATCGCGATTCTCGCGGATGCGGTGGGCTTCATCACCCTGCTGATCATCGATATCGGCGTGATCCGTGAATTGGCCATCGGCGCTTCCATCGGTGTGGCGGTGATCGTGTTCACCAACCTGATCCTGCTGCCGGTAGCGATTTCCTATGTGGGCATCAGCAAGCGTGCGATCGCCAAGAGCAAGAAAGACGCCAACCGCGACCATCCGTTCTGGCGCCTGTTGTCGAACTTCGCCAGCCCCAAAGTTGCACCCATCTCCATTGCCCTGGCCCTGGTCGCCTTCGGTGGCGGCCTGTGGTACAGCCAGAACCTGAAGATCGGCGACCTTGACCAGGGTGCCCCGGAACTGCGTCCGGACTCGCGCTACAACAAAGACAACAACTTCATCATCAACAACTACTCCACCAGCTCCGATGTGCTGGTGGTGATGGTCAAGACCAAGGCTGAAGGCTGTTCGCGCTACGAAGCCATGGCGCCCATCGACCAGTTGATGTGGAAGATGCAGAACACCGAGGGCGTGCAGTCGGCGATCTCCCTGGTGACCGTGTCCAAGCAGATGATCAAGGGTATGAACGAGGGCAACCTGAAATGGGAAACCCTGTCGCGCAACCCGGATGTGCTGAACAACTCCATCGCCCGTGCAGACGGCCTGTACAACAACAATTGCTCCCTGGCGCCGGTGCTGGTGTTCCTCAACGACCACAAGGCCGAGACCCTCGACCGCGCGGTGCATGCGGTGCAGGAGTTTGCCAAGGAAAACAACAAGGACGGCCTGGAGTTTATCCTCGCCGCGGGTAACGCCGGGATCGAAGCGGCCACCAACGAGGTGATCAAGGAAGCCGAGCTGACCATCCTGATCCTGGTCTACCTGTGCGTGGCGACCATGTGCATGATCACCTTCCGCTCCTGGGCGGCGACCTTGTGCATCGTGCTGCCGCTGGTGCTGACCTCGGTGCTGGGCAACGCGCTGATGGCGTTCATGGGCATCGGCGTCAAGGTCGCGACCTTGCCGGTGGTGGCGCTGGGCGTGGGGATTGGTGTGGACTACGGCATCTATATCTACAGCCGCCTGGAAAGTTTCCTGCGTGCCGGCCTACCGTTGCAGGAAGCCTACTACCAGACGCTCAAGTCCACCGGTAAAGCCGTGTTGTTCACCGGCCTGTGCCTGGCAATCGGCGTGTGCACCTGGATCTTCTCGGCGATCAAGTTCCAGGCTGACATGGGCCTGATGCTGACCTTCATGCTGCTGTGGAACATGTTTGGCGCACTGTGGCTGTTGCCGGCACTGGCGCGGTTCCTGATCAAACCCGAGAAACTCGCGGGCCAGAAGGGTAACTCGTTGTTTGCCCACTGATCAGCAGCCCCGTGGGTCCCATAAACTGTGGCGAGCGGGCTTGCCCCGCGCTGGGCTGCGCAGCAGCCCTAAAACCCAGCGCTACGGTGTATCTGTCATACCGCATTTGACCTACTGGGGCTGCTGCGCAGCCCAGCGCGGGACAAGCCCGCTCGCCACGGCGGCCCTATGCGACCACAAAGCCAGGGTTTATCGCTCGAACGACAGAAACCAACGCTCAGCCAACGCCTTGCCAATCAACCCGCGGGGTATATCTACCACCGCCTGGGTGCCTTGCGCCTTGTCCAGCAGCTCAATGCACAAAAACTGTGGCGAGCGGGCTTGCCCCGCGCTGGGCTGCGCAGCAGCCCTAAAACCCAGCGCTGCGGTGTATCTGTCATACCGCATTTGACCTACTGGGGCTGCTTTGCAGCCCAGCGCGGGGCAAGCCCGCTCGCCACAGCAGCTCTGTGCGACCGCATAGCCAGGGTTTATCGCTCGAACGACAGAAACCAACGCTCAGCCAACGCCTTGCCAATCAACCCGCGGTGTATGTCTACCACCGCCTGGGTGCCTTGCGCCTTGTCCAGCAGCTCAATGCACAAAAACTGTGGCGAGCGGGCTTGCCCCGCGCTGGGCTGCGCAGCAGCCCTAAAACCCAGCGCTGCGGTGTATCTGTCATACCGCATTTGACCTACTGGGGCTGCTTTGCAGCCCAGCGCGGGGCAAGCCCGCTCGCCACGGCGGCCCTATGCGACTGCATAGCCAGGGTTTATCGCTCGAACGACAGAAACCAACGCTCAGCCAACGCCTTGCCAATCAACCCACGGTGTATGTCTACCACCGCCTGGGTGCCTTGCGCTTTGTCCAGCAGGGTGTAGTAGTTTTGCCGGCGTTGCTCGCGGGTTTTCAAGTGCGCGGTGCTGTACTCGGTCTTGGGGGTAGTCGCGGCGGGGTAGTGAAAGTGCGCGTACCACACCGGGTAACCTGCATTGTCGTTGATCGCGTATTCCTGGATGAAGTCCCGTCGCTCACCGCTCAATTGAAGACGCTCGCCCAGTTTCGCCACGCTGACCTGGCCTTGCGTGATCAGGTACTCCAGGTTGCCGTGGTTCGGCGGCAGTTCCAGGCATAATTGGCGGCGCAGCGCCTGGCCTCGGGTGCTCAAGCGCGCTGACGCCAGGTGCAGGTCGCTGGCCAGCTTCTGGTCGGCGGCGATGCGCGCGCTTTCGGCCTGGGCCTGGATCGCCCGGTCCAGCTCGCTGGCCAGTTTGTCGTAGCGCGAAGCCTCGTACTGCAGCACCTCTTCCACCTCTTGCGGATGCCGGGAGATTTTCCGGTAGTCCTCGGCCCGGCGCAGGTGGTCGTCCAGCATTTTCAGTAACTTGCGCGCCTCGCCCTTGACGACGCTGACGGCACGGGTGGTAAGGGCCGGCGCCGGCGGTGGGGCCTCGATAAACTCGACCCATTCGTCGCCACGCTGCGAGTACATGCCCAGCAACTGGTTGCTGACCTCGTCTCGTACCTCCACCACTTCCAGGCTGCCGACGGAGCTGACCTGGCCGATAAACGTGCCTTTTCTCTGGGTTTTTATGACCCTTTTCACCGGCCTTCCGGCGCTGACGGGGGGACGCTTGGGTGGGCGCCTTGCAGGTTGCGCAATGGGTTTGACTTCGTTGGCCAGGCGCTGGGCGGCGTTCTGGTAAAGCGCCTCGATCACCCCGATGAGCTTGCCGGTGTACATCGGGTCGAGCACTTCGGCATCGACAATGTTCAACCCCCGCAGGCCGTCCAATGCGCTGCCGTAGTGCTCCATCAGGCTCTCCAGCACACTCAGGCGATCGCCCGCTGAAAGCTCCAGGCTGTTGAGCTCACCGTGGGTGCGTACATGTTGCTGCAAGGGCGAGACGATACTGTCCAGGGCGTTGAACAACGGGTGGGCAAAGTCCTTGACGATCATGCGCTTCAAACCGCGGATCTGCAGGTCCTTGACGGCCAGGGCGGTGATTTCGTTCGGCCGGCCCTCGGTCAGGCGCTCGTACACGGCAGCGCCACTGGTGCCCAGGCCGAATAATTGCTCCAGCAAACGCTCCTGCAGTTCGAGCCAATGGATGGTGCGCTCGTTGATCTCCAGCAAGTGCACGAGGAACTGCTGATAGCCCGCTTGATCGCGCAGCACCGCCAGCGACAACGCGGGGCCCTCGATGCCAAAACGCTGATAGGTGCGGTACAGCGCCAGCCGATCCTTTTCCGCGATGATCACGTGTTTACGGCTATTTTTGATGGTGTTTTCCAGGAGCACCAGGGTGTCTTTGAGCGGTGGCGAGATGCGCAGCTCCTCCCGTTCCTTGAGGCTATCGAGGATCTGTTGATACTCGGTGGTTTCCTCGTTGAGTGTGGCGTCGAAATGCCGGCGGGCATTGGCCAATTGCACCTCGTTGGGCCGGGGCAGTTGTTCCAGGTTCAGCATGGCCTGCTGCGCCTGGTCCGTGGCGGCGATCAAGGCCCGCTGGCGCAACTGCATGCGCTGATAAGCAGCGGTCAGCGCCTCGATGCGCTGCGCCTTGCGCTGGCGTTCGGCAGCGATGCGTTTGGGCGGCATGCCGCCGCGCAGGCGCAACCGCGTATCGACTGTCCAGGCCCCACGTTCATCGACCCACAGATAAGGGCCGCGCCGCGAGCTGTCGGCAGCATCGACAAGCACCACGCTGGCATCATCCTCCAGGCTGACCCGATACAGGTCGCCATTGACCACGGCGTACCAGCGGTCCTCGACCGTATACAAGCCTTTGTATGGCCCGCTCGATTGCGGCGCCGGCAGTTTGGGAGGCGCGTCAACTTTGAAGGCCTGCAGGCGTGACAGCTGGTTGGGGGTGAGGCGATGACGGGCCTGGGTGAAGCTGAAATCCAGCGCGGCATTGTCGCCGCGTGCCATTTCCCCCGGCAGTCCTACCGTGCCCTGGCGCACCTGCGCTGCAGGCGGCACGGGCCATGCGTCACTTTCACGGCGCCGCAGCGATGTGCTCAGGGCTTGCTGCCTGAGCGTCAGATCGAGGCTTGACCAAGCCTTTGCCGGCGCAAAGTCCAGCAGCAACATCGCGACGTTGAGCAACAGATCGATCGTTGCCTGCTCCTTGGCGCTGGTGTCGCCGCTGACGATGGTCTGGATGGCCTGGGTGAAGCTGGCAGTCATCGTCAGCAACCAACCCACGAGCATCGCCGGGCCGCGCAAGCCTTGCAGCAGGCTGCCGAACAACAGGCTGGCGCCCTCCATCAACACTTGCCAACGGCTCTCACGGTTGGAGGTCGATTCACGTTCGGCCTGGTCGACCAGGGCGCGGCTATGCTCGCTGAACAGGTACTGCATCAGCCGCCCGGTCACCAGGCACTGTTGCAACTCGTCATTGATCCCATCGCTGCCCAGGGTTGCCGGTGGCGGCGTGCGTACCGGAGCGAACTCGCTGCCCAGGCCAAACCGCAGATAGTGGGGCTCGCGGAACCCTCCGTGATCGTAGATCGGTCGCGCACTGTCCGACAGCCACGTCAGCACACTGGCCTGCAATGCGCCGGGCTGCGCCATGGCCTCGAACAGCGCCGCGCGGCTGGGGTATTGCTGCAAGGACGTGGCGTAGAGCGGCCGGTACAGCAACAGCGGGCCTGGGGAAATGTCCTGGTATTCGATCAGGTACATGTTCTCGACTTTGTCTGCTGCCGCATTGGGACTGCGCAGCAGGGCCAGGTGCCGGATCACCACGGGGCGCTGGTCGACGTGCTGGTTGCTGGGGTCGGGCTGCATCAGCGCGGCGACCATGCGTGCGCCTTCTGCGCTGATGCCGAGCTCGTGCTTGAGGCTCAGCTCCAAGGCCAGCAGCGGCAATTGCAGCACCTGATGCTCGCTGAACAGCCGTTCGCGCCGCAGCGCCTCGGGGCTGTCGCTCAGCAGTGCGTCCTTGAGCAGCAGGGGATAGTGCTTGCCAATGTCGACCCGCTCGATCAGGCCATCACTGCCCATCACCGCATCGGTGGTCAGCCAGGCCGGCAGGGTGTGTGCCAGGCGGTGAGTGAGCGCCACCTGGCCGCTGGGGCGTGCGGCGAGGTTGCGGATCGCCAGGTCTGTAAGGCTGATGGGCAGCCGTTCGACAATGCCGGCCCCACCGGGATAGCCCGCGGCGACGGTAAAGGTCAGCATCACCTCATCGGGGTGGGGCAGGGTGGTCAAGGGGGCCTGCGCCTGGGCGGCCACTCGCCGTAACTCACGCTGCAAGGCGTTGACCGTATAGGTGCGCAGGTCGTCGATGCCGCTCAGGTAAGTTTCATCGCCGGCGCGCTGCTGCGCGCTGGCCAGCTCCAGGCTTAATTGCCTATAGCGGTAACGCTCCGAGGGCGTGGCGCGGCGCAAAGGCTCCGGTACGTGCGCGCGCAGGCTGTCCAGGTGGGCGTAGGGGGTTTGGTCGGCATCAAGGAAGTAAAGCGCCGGCTCCGTGAGTTCGGTGTACAGGGTTTGCAGGCTGCGCCAGTCCTTGCCCAGGGGCAGCTTGAGGGCGGCGAGGTGTTCCAGTTGTTGATTGAGCAGCAGGCTGGCCTGATGCTCGAAGATCGAACCCTGCGGCTCGTAGCGGTGGGTGGTGAGGGTCTGCGCCACAAAGCGTGCATCCAGGCGCTGGCTCCAGGCGGTATTGAACTCGCCCATGGAGGCAAAGCACTCGACATGCCCGTTGGGCGCACACAGCAGCACCGGGGCCCGGCCATTGATGGGGCGCGTCAGGAGCAGATACTCCGACAACAGGCGGGTGGTTTGCCCGTTGTGTTCCACCACCGTCTCCAGGCTGTAGGCAATCACCGCCTGCTCACCGTGGCGGGCGATGCGCTGGGCGCGTTCGGGAAAACTCACGAGCTGGTCGAGGGTTTGCCGCGAGGCCGCGTCCAGTCCCGACTGCTTCAGGCCGCTGGTGCGCAGGGTGTTCATCAGCCAATCGCCGAGCCAGCGCCAGCGAGTGACGCCACTGGGGCCACTGGCATTCCAGTCATCGACCAGCGCGTCTTGCAAGGCGATGGGCAGCAGGGCGGGCAGCTCGCGGATCAGCCCTTCGATCACCTGCATGTCGATGTTCTGATTGAGTTCGGGCAGCTTCAAGCGCTTGGGTGGCGTCTGCGAGAGGTAAGGCAACAGCCCGTGACGTTCGCTGAAGTCCAGGTCCGCGCCACGGCCCAAATAGTCCTGAACCACGCTCATCAGTGGCTTGAACTGCCAGCTGCGGCTGGGTTGTGGCTCGGCAAGTTGGATTTGCTGCAGATCAAAGACCAGGTTGGGGTAACGCTCGCTGAGGTTGCGCTGCAACAGTGCCTGGACGGCGGTGGCGAGCGGCTGACGGCTGGCAAATTGCTGGCTGACAGCCTGGGCGGCCAGGGAAACAGGGGGCATGGCAGATTCCGTTCTGTGGGGTTGATAGACCCCAACAGTGGCGGTTGTCGTCGGGGCAGAGGTGGTAGCGGGCTACCCCAACCCCACGTGGAACGAGAAAGAAGCCAGGGATTGGCCTATCATCTGTTTTTTTCCAACAGATGACTGATTGTGATGACTGCCGTTAACCTGCCCACCGCCCTTGAAACCTGCAACATGCTCGAAATCGATGGCCTGTATACCTTTGATTTCAAGCTGGAAGGGTGCTTGCACATTGAGTGCATAGATGGCCGGGACAAGAAGCACTGGCGCTTTACTCCAGAACAGGTATTGGCCGCCGTCTTCGATGAAACCTTGCAAAGCTGGACCCTCACTAGCGACTCGGGCCAGCACCGCCTGGTGTGCATGAGTGGGATCAGTGGCAGCAACCACGACGAGGATGAAGACGATGCTGATGCGTAAATTCTGGCCTTTGCTGATGGCCGGCAGTGTGGGGGCGATGTCAGTCCAGGCCGCGCCGGCCCAGACCCACGAACTGCTGGTGGGTAGCTACACCGCAGGTGCCAGCGAAGGTATCTATCGGGTGCAGTTCGACAGCCGCACCGGGCACTTCGCCGGCCCTGCGGTGCTGGCCGCGAAGACGCAAAACCCGTCGTGGCTGACGGTGTCCAGCGACCGCAAGCGCCTGTTCGTGGTCAATGAAAACGGCCCCGGCCAGCAGGACACGGTCGGGCGCGTGAGCAGCTACCGCATCGACCCGGACAGCCGCCAGTTGCACCTTATCAATCAGGTGCAGAGCCTGGGCAACGAACCGACTCACTCCAGCCTGGCAGCCGATGGCCGGTTTCTGTTCGTGGCCAACTACAGCGTGCTGGAAGATCCGGGTGGCAGCCTGGCGATCCTGCCCGTAGATGCCGAGGGCAGGCTGGCGGCACCGGTGCAACTGAGTGCCCATCCCGCCAGTGGGGTCAACCCCGAGCGCCAGGCGTCCAACCATGTGCATTCAGTGGTGTCTTCGCCCGATGGCAAGTATGTGTTTGCCAATGATCTGGGGGCCGACAAGACCTTTGTCTATCGCTATGACCCCAAGGCCAATCCCGAGCGCCCACTGGTGCCGGCGGCCGTGGTAGAGCTGCCGGCGGGCAGCGGTCCACGTCACCTGCTGTTCAGCGCCGACGGCAAACACGCCTGGCTGACCATGGAGATGAGCGCGCAGATTGCCGTCTTCGACTATCAGGACGGCCAACTGACCCGAACCCAACTGGTGGACATGGCTGCCGGGCAACCGACGTCGGACAAGGCCGGCGCGGCGTTGCATGCCTCTGCCGACGGCAAGTTCCTGTATGTCAGCAACCGGGGCACGGCCAACACGTTGCTGGTCTACAGCATCGACCCGGCGACAGCCCGGTTGAAGGAAATCCAGCGCCGCTCCGTGGAAGGCGATCACCCCCGTGAATTCAGCCTCGATCCAAGCGGCAGGTTCCTGTTGGTCGCCAACCAGAAAAGCAACCAGATCGTGGTAATCGAACGCGATACCCAGACCGGCCTGTTGGGTAAAACCGTGCAGAAACTGGCGATCGATGCGCCCAGCGACCTCAAGTTCCTGATGTGACAATCCGCCACAGGCTCCGTGGTTCGGGGCCTGTGGTGTTGTATTAATCGTGGTGATAACAGCTACTGTTTCAAAGCATTTCTGCGTTCAACCCCCTCGGCGTAAGTTGGGTTCCAAGGCCTCCACGGGCCACCTGACCAACCGAACACAAGGGTTACCGCCATGAACTTCAATCTCTTCTCGATCATCGCCGCTTCCGCCGTTTCCGCCACCGTTGCCTTGCCAGCCAGCGCCAGCGTGGAAATCAGCAGCAAAAAATCCAGCACCAGCGCCTACACCCAGAAATACCTGCAGCAAAGTGCCAACTTCTATGCGGCTCTGGACCACAAGGTCCAGTCCTGAGTTGTGGCGAGGGGGCTTTTTGTGGCGAGGGGGCTTGTCCCCCGCTGGGCTGCGCAGCAGCCCCAGTAAGGACTGCCGAGTAGTATCAGGCACACCGAGGGGGCTGGTTTTGGGGCTGCTTTGCAGCCCAGCGGGGGACAAGCCCCCTCGCCACAAAAGGCCCCATCACCACAAAAAGCTCTCCTGACCACAGGCTCAGCCCTTGGCCATGACCCCGGTAAACAGTGCCGACGCCAAAAACCGCTCCAGCCACTGTTGTAAACGCGGATAAGGCGCGCCAGCAAACCACTCCCGATCCACATGGGCAAACTGCCGCACAAACGGTGCCAGCGCCACATCGGCCAGGCTCAGGTGATCGGCCAGCAAGTAGTCGCGCTGCGCCAGCAACGCCTCCAGCCTGCGCAAAAATACTTCGCCCTCGGCGCGATAGTGTTCCATCGGCTGCGCTGGATAACGTTCGGCGTATTTATAGCGATTCAAGTGCACCTTGAAGACCAGGTCATTTTCTTCAATCAACCCTGCCATCAGCCCCTGCGCCGCGGGATCATCCTTGAGCAACCAGTCCTCGGGGTCGTTCTGCGCCAGCGCCCAGCGCATGATCGCCAGGCTCTCGTCGATCACCTGGCCGCCCACATTCAACACCGGCACCGTGCCCTTGGGTGAGAGCGCCAACATTTCGGCCGGCTTGGCCTTGAGGCTGACCTCGACAATCTCTACCGCCACCGCGCAATAGCGCAGCGCCATGCGTGCGCGCATGGCGTACGGGCAGCGGCGAAACGAATACAGCAGTGCCTCGCTCACTTCACCTCCAGGGTGCTCAAGCCATTGCCTTGGCGCTTGACCTGGATCTGCACGGGGATGCGCTCGTGCATTTCCTGCACGTGGGAGATCACCGCCACCTTGCGCCCCTGGGCCTGCAGGCCGTCAAGGGCGTCCATCGCCAGTTGCAAGGATTCGGGATCCAGGCTGCCGAAGCCTTCGTCGATAAACAACGACTCGATCTTCAAGGTGCTGGAGGCCATCGACGCCAACCCCAGCGCCAGGGCCAGGGAGACCAGGAACGTCTCGCCACCGGACAGCGAGTGCACCGAGCGCAGTTCATCGCCCATCTCTGTGTCCAGCACCAGCAGGCCCAGCATGCTGCCGCCGCGCTTGAGGCGGTAGCGGCGCACCAGTTGACGCAGTTGCACGTTGGCGTGGTGCACCAGCAGGTCGAGGTTGTAGGCCTGGGCAAACTTGCGGAATTTGTCGCCGGTGGCCGAACCGATCAGCGCATCGAGCCGGGCCCAGCGCTGCCACTCTTCATAGGCCTTGGCGGTGGTGAGCGCCAGTGTCTGGTTGGCGTCCTGGCGTCGCTGGTCTTCGGCTTGTTGGGCGCGCAGTTCGGCGCAGTGTTTTTCACCGCTGTCCAATTGCTGGTTGAGATCGGCCAGGGCACTGTCCAGCTGTTCGGCATCGAGGTTGCCATTGTGCAAGGCCTGGTGGTCCTTGAGGCGTTGCTCGCGTTCCTGCAGGAGGACCTTGGCCTGTTCGATGGCCTTTTCGCTGTGCTGCACCTGTTGGCGCAGCTGGTTGACGCCGGCCTCGTCGAAGGCCAACAGATGGGCCAGGCCTGTGTCGTCCAACTCCGGATGCTGAGCACGCCAGTCGCTGATACGCCCTTGCAGCGCCTGCAGTTCGGTGTCCAGGGCTTGCTGGCGTTCCTGGCGGGACTTGAGGTCGGCGGCCAGTTGGATCAGCTCGTTGCGGGTTTCCTGCAACTGTTGATTGGCCTGGGTCTCACTGTGGCGGGCCTGTTCCACGGCCTGCTCGAGTTGCTGCTGCCAGTGCTCGGCGCTGCTATGTGCGCCCAGCAGCGCGCTGAGTTTTTCCTGGGCGGCCTGCTGTTGGCGGGTCAGCTCGGTCAACTGCTGCTGCAGCACGGCCAACTGTTGCTGGCGATGTTGCTGGCGGTCCTGGTCTTTTTCGATGGCTTGCTGGCGTTGTTGTTGCTCGGCCAGTTCATCCTTCTGGTAGCCAAGCTGCTCCAGGCGCTGGCTGATCTGCTGGTCCAGGAGCATGAACGTTGCCGCTGGCTCCGTGCGCAGGCCGGCCAGGGTCTCGGCCGGTAGCAGGCTGGTGAAGGCATTGAGTTCTTCGTCCAGGCGTTCGCGGTCGCTGGCCAGTTCCCGTTGCTGGTCGATCAGTTGTTGGCGGGCTTGCTGGCTGGCGTCCTGGGCGGCTTGCAACTGCTGCTGCAGGCGCCCGGCATTTTGTTGCAGGTTGAGCAGGGCGCCCTGGCGCTGTTCGTCCTGGGTGATGCTCTGGTTGAGCTGGCCCAGTTGCTGCGCCAGCCAGACGCTGCGTTTGCCGCTGTCCTGGTTGAACAGGGCGGCGCTCAACGGATGGGCTTCGAGGCTCGGCGCCAGGGCCTGGAGCTGGCTCGTCAGTTGTTCCTGTTGTTGCAGGAACTCCTTTTGCTGGGCGATCAAACCGCCGACTTCACCGCGCAGTTCGGTGAGCTTTTCCTTGAGGCTATCGACGGCTTGCTGCGCACGGGCTTCTTCGTTTTCATCATGGCGCGTGAGGCTGTGCAGCAGGGCTTCGGGCTGGTGATACGGATGCTCGACGCTGCCGCACACCGGGCAGGGCTGCTCATCCTGCAATTGCCCACGCAACTCTTCGACACTGGCACTGCGCGCCAGGCGCTGGCGTTCCAGCAACTGCTTGGTCACGCTCAGGGTCTGCTCGGCCACCGCCAGCTCGGCCTTGGCTTGCAGGCCGGTCTGGTTCAGTTGCTCGCGCTGTTGTTGGGCGGTGGCTTGCTTGCGGGCCAGTTCCTGCTGTTGCTGGTCCAATTGCTGCTGGCTGTCCCAGAGCCGCGTCAATTCCTCGAAGGCCCGTTGTTGCTTGCGATTGTCCTTGAGCAGGCTGTCGAGCAATTGGATCTGCTCGGCCACGGCCTGGGGTTCGGCGCCGGCCTCCTGGTACAGCAGGTCCAGAGCAGTGCGCTGTTGGGTCCATTGCTCGCTGGCGCGGTTGGCCCGTTCCTCAAGCTGCGGCAGTTCGGCCTGGCCTTTGTTCAGGCGATTGCCGATCAGCATCAGTTGCTGCAGGCGGTCGCGGTAGGCGTTCCAGGCATCACTCAAGGGCGCGAGGGCGGCGCTGCGTTCAAGTTGTGCGGCCAGTTGTTGCAGGCGGCTGGCAACCTGCTGTTGCTGGGTGTGCAGGGCATCCAGGCTGGCCTGGCCCTCGGTGCAGGCGGTTTGCCCTAGCTGCAGTTGCTCGCTGCTTTGGGCCAGCTCGCGGGTCAGGCGGGCGAGGGTGCTGTGTTCCTCGAAGGCCTGGCGCAGCAACGGCGCAGCCTCGGTCTGTTGCTGCAGGGCCACGGCCAAGGCGCCGTGCGCGCTGGCTTGTTGCTGCTGCAGTTGTTCCTGACGCGCGTGCAGGGCTGTCTGCTGCTCTAGGTGCTGGCGGATCTGCGCGGCCAGGGGCTCCAACTGGCCGGTCAACTCGCTGTGCCGCGCAAAATGATGACGCTGCGGCGCCAGTTGCTCCAGGCGGCTCAAGTCCAGGCGTTGCGGGCCCTGGCTGTGCCACGCCTGTTCGGCCTGTTGCAGTTGCTCGATCGCACTGTGCTGGCGCTCTTGCCACTCGCGCAGTTCCTTGAGCCAGGTGTGTTGCTGTTCCAACTGCTTGAGCTGGGTCTGCTGGGTCTTGAGCTGTTGCTGAGCCGCGCTCAACTGCTGATCCAGCTCGGCGCGGGCCTCCGCCGGCAGCGGCGTGACACCTGTGGCCTGGTCCTGCAGCAGCTTGTGGGCGTCCTTGGCCTCCCGGGCCTTGACGAACGCGCGCTGCCCCAGCTGGGTGTAGAGCGCGGTGTCGGTGAGTTTTTCCAGCAGTTCGCTGCGCTCGTTGTCGTTGGCCTTGAGAAACGCGCTGAACTCACTTTGCGCCAGCAGCACAGCCCGGGTGAACTGCTCGAAATTCAGGCCCAGGGCCAGTTCCAGCTGGGTCTTGTATTCGGTTTTCTGGCTGGCCAGCAGTTGTTCGCTGTCCAGGTCGATCAGGCTCTGGCGGCTGTGTTGCAGCTTGCCGCTGGCCTTGTCCCGGGCGCGGTTGGCTTCCCAGCGCGCACGGTAGCGGCGCCCGTTGACGCCGATAAAGTCGACCTCGGCATAACCTCCACCGGTGCCACGCCGGATCAGGGTGCGTGGGTCGCCGATGGAGATATCGGTATCGGCATCGGGCATTTTCGCCTGGCCGGTATCGCCCAGGCGTGGCACGGCGCCAAACAGCGCCAGGCAGAGGGCGTCGAGCAAGGTGCTTTTACCGGCGCCGGTGGGTCCGGTAATCGCAAACAACCCGGCGCTGGCCAGGGGCTCGGCGGTAAAGTCGATCTCGAATGGCCCGGCCAGCGAGGCGAGGTTTTTCAGGCGGATGGCGAGGATCTTCATGGCTGTTCGCCCTCCTGTTGCACGTCCTGGAGCAGCACGGCGAAATCCTTCAGGGTCTGTTCATCCACTTCACTGCCATAGCTGTCTTGCCAGGCGCGGCTGAACAGTTCCTGGGGGGTGAGCTGGTCGAGTTCGATCAGGGTGTCTTCGTCACTGCCGTCGCTGCCGCGTTGGCCGGCGTACTCGGCGGCGATGCGCACCAGGCGCACCGCCTTGCCCAGCAGGGCCGTTTCGATTTGCTGGCGCAGGTCCGGTTGCGGCTCGTCGAGGCGCACCCGCACTTCGAGCCAAGGGTGGCGCTGGGTTTCGGCGAGCAGGTCGATATCCGGCAGATCGGCCAGGGCCTTGAGGATATCGGCCAAAGGCGCGGCTTCCAGGCGTTGCAGGTTGACCGCGCGGGGAATCAGGAGGGGTTCGACGCTGACCAGCATTTGGCCCTGGAATGTCACGTCGAGAATCTGGTGCTTGTAGCCGATTTCGGAGAACGACAGCGGGATCGGTGAGCCGCTGTAGCGAATCCGCTCTTCGCCATTCACCTTTTGCGGCTTGTGCAAATGGCCGAGGGCAACATAGCCGACACTCTTGTCGAACAGGTTGGCCGGCAGCGCCTCGGCATTGCCGATGATCAGGCTGCGCTCGGAGTCTTCCGATACCGAACCACCGGCCATATGCGCATGGCTGATGGCAATCAGCGCCTGGCCTTTTTTGCGTTTGGCGTTGGCAGCGGCAATCAGCCATTCATGGACCTGGCCGATGCCGCGCAGGTAGTCGTCACCCAGGTGCGCACCGGTCACTTCTGCCGGGCGCAAGAACGGTAATGCCAGGCACCACGCGGCGATCTTGCCTTTGGCATCCGGCAACGGGATCAGCAGGCGCTCGGCATCCAATTGCCCATCGTCCAGCCACAACACGCGGCCCAGCGCATGGGTACGCAAACGGCGCATCAACGGCGCAGGCAGTTCGATGCGCGAGCCGGAATCGTGGTTGCCGGCGATCATCACGATGGTCAGCGTCGGGTTTTGTTCATGGGCGCTGATGATGAAGTCATACAGGCGCTCCTGAGCCTTGAGCGGCGGGTTGACCGTGTCGAAGATGTCGCCGGCGATCAGCAGCGCATCGGGGCCATGCAGTTTCAGTTGGCCCAGCAGCCAATCGAGGAAACAGGCGTGCTCGAAGTCGCGTTCCTGGCCGTGGAGGTTTTGGCCAAGGTGCCAGTCGGAGGTGTGGAACAGACGCAAGGCGAACTCCGTGGGGAAGAGGTAAAGAGGGGAGGAGTTTACCTGTGTAGGCGCTGGCGTGCCTGAGAAGGCGGTGGGTCAGTTGAAAAAACTGCCAGCTGACACACCGCCTTGTCTTCAGGGCTACACAAAGCAAATGTGGGAGGCCCCACTACTTCTTCGAAGTAGTGCCGTCGCGCATCAAACTGGATACCCTGAGGCGAGCGGGCTTGTCGGAACGCCGCATCGCCCGCTCGCCACAGGGAGTTCGTCAGTGCCTGAAAGTTGTGTAGATACCGATGCTGCGATGGCGGCGTGTCAGTCGAATTTTGGTGTGTCTAATGAAGTGAAAACGGGACAGGTCTTTTAAATAGATCTGTCCCGTTTTTTTGACGTTGGCGGCGGCAATGAACCATTCATGTGCCTGGCCGATACCACGCAGGTAGTCGTCACTCAGGCGTGCTTGAAGTCGCGTCCCTGGCCGTGGAGGATTTGGCCCAGGTGCCAGTCCTATCTTTTTATAGGCACAGTGCGGCGTTTTTTCGAATGCGCTCATTTATTGAAGACTCCGATTATCAGACGAGTGGTCGACTTACCTGTCAGATATGACAGTAGACAGTGATTTTTCGGCAGCGCTTACTGTTAGTACTTGCCTACACCACGACGTGATTTAGCTTCATTACGAATGGAGCGGGCAAAGGCTAGTTCTTGAGCGTTGATACTAGCTATTTATTCACGCGACCACTGAGTCCGGTTGCTGATTGTAGATATTCTAATGTCTGGAGGTCTATCTTATGTCAATTCCTGTGGCAACTCATGTAACGATTATCGGTGAGGCCGTTGCGGGTGCAGTGGTCCGCGGTAGTTACTTTTACGTTAATGATATTCCCGAGCAGAACTCTATATATAGATGGTATATAGATGGAGCTTCCTTTATAGAGGCTAAAAGCCTTGACTTTCAAATACAGGCATCCCTCAGTGGAGCAAAAATCAGGTTTTCGGTAACACCAATGGATGAGAGTGGTGACATTGGTATAGAAACCTTCTCGCCGGAGATAGAGATCTCTGATGGTTATCAGAATATTACCGACGAAGAGCATCGTAATAGCTTTGTTTCCCAGCGGGGTCATTGTTCTTATTATGTGCCAGATCCTAAAGATAGAGTGTTTGTCGCTAGCGCACAGGCCTTTTCACTGACTGACGGGAAAACGCAAAGTGTTCATATCAGAGGGCGTGCTGATCATGCGGGTGATCCCCCGCAAGAAATACGCCAATACCTGAAAAATAATCCAGCCACGCGTATGTTTTCGACCGAGCGAGACTTTGGTGCACTGGTACCCGTGTTGGGCAGTACTAAGCGCCTGTTGTTGTGGGGGACTAATATGGCTAATATTCCCCCGCAGCTGGACTTGAATAATATTAAGTATGTGTATAGCAATCGTACGGCGGTCGCCTTTATTTATGACAATCCGGCGCCTGGAAAAAATACGATCGGCGCATTTGGCAATGCCGCGAACGGCGGAGTGGTCCCAGATGATATTCAGAGGAATCTGCTGTTCGATCCGCCTAAGGCAATCTATGCGACGGAAACCGCGTTTGCGGTATTGACTTACAGGGGAACTGTCTATGCTTGGGGTCAGGCTGCGGGCGGAGGAGTTATTTCTTTAAATGCTCAGAATTACTTAAGGACGATGAAGGTTGAGCGGATTATCAGCACAGCCGGTGCGTTTTGCGCGATTGGTCCGCAAGTCATCAATGACCCTGAAATCAAGCACGTCGTGACTTGGGGCGACGCGGCTAACGGCGGGGAAATTTCTGCCCAGGACTTGACTTACATTCTTGATCAGGATGGTGTTGAACAGGTCGTTGCCAATCGCAATGCTTTCTGCGCTGTGACGAAATTGCGCAGAAGAGCGATAAGTTGGGGGGCGGCAAGCTACGGAGGAACCATGACCGAAGCTGCACGAAGACTCGCTGCCGGAGGCAATATTCTTTTATGCCAAGGCTCTGCGTGGGCCTTTACCATGTTCAATAACTCCGGGCTGTCTGAATCTTGGGGCGCATCGGGTTATGGTGGACTTTCCGGTCACGAGTGTTCTGACGACGAAAACGACGCTGGGAAAGTATTTGAAAAAAGCGTTGAAAAGAATCGCATTGAAGCACTCTTCAAAGATATGCGGATCAATGATTGGTATCAACAACAACGGTCACCGACGCGCCACAGAGCAGAATGTGATCCAAGTGCTACCCCTGGTGCCAATTTAGGTGAAATTGTCACACCTAATGGCATCATCAGTCTTTACTCTAATGACTCCAGCTTTTTCATGGTTGCGAAGGAGTCCGATGGGCGAACCAAGGACCTGTTTTCTTGGGGCCAAACCCTAGGAGGTGGAGCTATTCCACCGGCTACCCGGCAAGTCCTGATGGCCAGTCAAATAACGGATGTGCGCTGCACGAATGGGGCCTATGGCGTAATTAGCACACAAGGTTTTGTTGGTGGGGTGGTTTCCGTATTTGGTGGTGGTAATGCTTATCTGGATGCAGGGGAAGTTCCGGAAGCGCTTCAGGAATATTTGAGAGGTGATGTGAGTGGACTTTACGCTCTGAAGTTTATGCCGCCCTATTATCCTACCGGCTCAAGATCGCCCTCAGCATTTGCAGCCAGGCGAACAAATGGAACGTATGTTGTCTGGGGCGGCGGAGCGAATGTAACAGATGAGTTGTATGACCCGGCCGGTTAAGGGGGTGTATGTTTTGGACGGCGCTCTACGGCTTCCGTTATTTGGAGCCGTTGTAGAGAGTTGCCAACAGTTTGGATTGCTGTGATTGGAGAATTCAACATGAGCAATGTTAAGGAAAAGGCTGTTATTCGTGCTATCCCCAGTGCAAGTGACGTGGAAATTGTGGGGGATATATTTGTAGGCGCCACTGTGCACGGCCTATATAAGTATGATGCTAATGGTGCCAGCCACGAAGGATTGTCACGCTTCTATTGGCATCTCAATGGTGAACGTTTATCTGATGAAGGGCAGTTGGATTTAAAACTCAGGCCTTCAGATGACGGTAAGTTTTTGCAGTTTTCGGTTGTGCCGGTGGACTCGGCAGGGACAACAGGTAGTGAGTATTTCTCACAGTTTTACGAGGTTCGCTCAGGTTTTCAGGGCATATCTGACGAGGAAAACGAGTGGTGTTATCTAAAACAGCGCGGTAATTTTTCATTCCACGTCCCGGAGCCCTCAGATAGAATATTCGTTTCCTCAGGCGGGGCATTTGCGTTGCTTGAGCCAACCAGTGGCGACGTTCATTTGGAAGGGCAGACCGGCTGGGGGTTACCCGTACCTCCTGAGATAGTTAACTTTCTAAAGAATAACAAGGCGATAAAATTATTTTCGGCAGAGTTTAGTTTTGCCGCGTTGGTGAATGTCGGTAGTACCAATCAATTGTTATGCTGGGGTAATACAATTCCATCCACTGCGCCTATTCTTCAAGGGGTAAAGTCGGTTTACAGCACTCGAAGTGCGTTTGCCGTCATTCTCGACAATCCTGCTCCCGGCGCAGACAGTATTCGTGCGATTGGCCCTGTTAATAATCCGGTCTCCACGGTTCCTGCGGAGATCCAGCGAGAATTGTGGTTCGATCCTCCCAAGGCCATTTATGCCGCAGATGATGCATTTGCTGTTTTAACTCAAAACGGCAGGGTTTACGCATGGGGGCAACCCAACAATGGCGGCAACATACCGCCAGACGTGCGGGCGCATTTGAATTCGATGTTTGTTACTCGGATAGTTGCATCGGCGATTTCCTTCTGCGCTATAGGGAGAGATGGCGACATTGCTGTCTGGGGGGCCGCTACCGGTGGCGGAAGCATTCCCACAGACCGATTGACGAGTATTCTGGACGATGGTGGCGTGCAATCCGTCATTGCCGCGACGGCGTCGTTCTGCGCCATCACGCGAAATAGGCGTAGAGCGGTCAGTTGGGGCAGGGCAGCTGAAGGGGGCGATATGAGCGCCAGTGCCGCTCAACTTGCCGCGCGCGGTAATATCATTTTGTGTCGGTCCGCCCGGTGGGCGTTTCTGATGGCTAACAGTAGCGGTCAGGCGGAGGCTTGGGGAGCCCCTCAATATGGTGGGGCTCCCTTGACTGTTCAAGAGAAGCGTCAATTCAGGCAGGTGTTGAAGGGGGCGAAAGCTGTACCGGGCTATGCCAGCCGGCGCGGCGAAAGCAGTCAGTCGCCAAGACTGCGCAGGAATGTTTCGTCCTCAGCCATTATTGTCGACGGGAATCTCAGCTTGTATGCCAACGATGTCAGCTTCTTTTTGCTGAGCCGTCATGATGACGGACGGACCAATGCAATCGTGTTGACAGGGTTGAACACTCATGGCGGCACGATGAATCCGGCGTTGCGGCAGACTCTGATGGCTAGCCTGATTCGTGACGTTTACTGTACAAATGGTGCGTACGGTGTAATCACTACGCAGGGCGGCACGGATGGGGCGGTATCAGTTTGGGGGGCCACACTGGCGATGGAAGATGCCGGTGAGATTCCTCCGGAGTTGGCTGAGTACCTGCGCAGCAACGTAACGGAGTTGTACTCGATCAAGCGTTTTCCCTACGTGGTCCTTCCACCGCCGCCGCCTCCCATCCCACCGCATACTGACCCTTCCTTTGCGGCACGTCGCACCGATGGCACTTACGTATTATGGGGTGGCAATGTAAGGAACCAGTATTTTGATCCGAGGGCAGCACAATAGCTGTGCTCTTCACCTAACAGTTATATAAACAACCCGCGGATGTCGCGGGTTGTTTATGTTCGTCAGTTGAGCATTTCACCTAGTTGGCAGGTTGCACAAATTGCATGCGGGGCATTTCCCGTATTTGGATCTGGTCGAGGGAAAAGGTGCTTGTCGCATTGATCGAGAAAGTTATTCTTACCTGGTGAGCTTGTGTGGGTGGTGTTGCAGGCGTTGTAAAGGTATGGCTTAACCTATCCCAATTTCGGTCCGGGGCCACAGCCCTGGTAACCGTCGTGTTGCCAAAGCTGATTTTGGCTGTCGTTTGTGAGGTACTACCGGTGGTTTTGCAGTAGAAGCTGACCTCGTATTGAGTGTTTGCCTTCAAATCGACGAAGGTTTTCTGCACGCCGGGTTCTATGGCCTCGAAGCTGTTTTTGGTTGCTTGCCAAATGACGTTTTCGGCGCCTTCAATCGTCAGGGCACCTTTGCCGTTAACGCTGTTCACCCATCCGTTCCAGTTGAAATTGTAGAAGTCGGTTAGGTCCCGGAAGTAATCGACACGTACGTTGTAGGTTCTCGTCGGAAAGGCTACGGCCAATGCTTTACTCAAGCTTTGACCGAAGCCTACCCACAGCTGAATGGTCAGTGTTGAACCGTCCATGAGCCGCTGGAGAGACTCAATGGGTGTGGGTGGCTGTAGTCCTCCGATAGCGTCAACCTCACCCAGGCGGTGAGAGATGTAGGTCATCTCATGATAGGCGTCGCCGTTGTTATAGATTCCCTGATATTCCATCCAGACACGGCTGTCGGGATGAATGAACGGCCAGACTGGTGTCAGGGTGCGAGCCCCTATTACCAACTGCGAGAGTGTCAGGTCTGCGGCGTCTCCTACGCCTTGGATAAATGGGGTGGGTAAGCCGGTAAGGGGCAGCAGTTCCAGATCTACGATTTCCGATGCATAGGGGAACGTGCCGCGGGTGAAGTGATATTGCACGCTGATACGGTTGCCCCCTTCGCGAATGCCCTTGGCAATAATCTCCGGCGAAATGAAGGCGCGCACTTCATGGGTGTCGGGATTACCCTGTACTTGGATGGCATCGCTGCCAATCCCGTCGCTGCTCAACCACTCGAGCAGACTCTTATCGGTCGCGAGCATGGGCCGGAACTTAATAGTGACCCAGGTGCCCGCCAAGGCGGCCAGGGGATTGAGCCGATCCGGGTGCAGGGACGCACCTTCGATGATGGGCCGATCCAGCGTCACACCCTTGCCGACGGTGAGCGCCAGAACTTCTGAACGCAGCACCACCCGTGGTGGCCCGGGGCGCTCCAGGCTGTAGGAGATGCGCAGGCTACCGTTGTTGTTCTTATCGAGAATGTCACGGCTGACGGGATAGGGCAGTTCCTTGCCCTGCGTTGCGCCGTTGATCTCCAGGCTGCCGCTGGCGGAACCGCCAGGGCCGGAACCAATGCACGACCAATGCAGCGTATCGCCAGCGACAGTGTTGAGGAAAGTAAAGGTGACCAACACCTCGTTGCCGGGCACGTCAGTGGGGTCGACGTTGTTACCGATAGCCCCCTGCAGCCGTGGCTCCGGCATGTCCACCGTCCGCTCCCCGATCTGGACACCCAGCATCGCCGATTGACGGATCGCCAGCGCATTGCCGCCCAACAAATGAACGGCGCCATCGTTGGTTTCGTAATGAATCGTCGTGTGGCCCTTGCCGGTGAACGGCGCGAGCTCGGCCGCGGTGACTGTGTATGTGCCGCCCTGGGCACCGGCCAATTGCTCCTTGCGGTAGATAATGGCCTCGCCCCCACCCGCAGGAACGTGGGTGATTTTCAGCTCTTCCAGCCAGCCCGGATTATGCGGCTCGTAAACCGGAATGGTGACGGTGATGTTCTGACCTGCCGGAATCAAGCCAAGCTCAATAGGGCTGACGCTGGGGGGCGGCATCAGAACCGGGGTACCGACCACGGTAATCGTGATACTGCCGGATTGCCCGAGGAATACCCCGGCGTCAGTTTCCCAGCGGAATGACACCCGGAATGAACCACCGACCAATTGGCTAATGATGCTGGCATCGATGGAAATATAGGTAAATCCCAAGTTCTTGTCGGTCTCAGGCGCCTGCACGAAGGTCTGAGGAGTACCGTCGGCTAGTGTGCCGAACAGGGTAACGATGATCTTATGCCTGGGGTTGGGTGTCGGAACCGACCGCGCTGTATAGGCGATGACTTCGAAGATCGCGCCACTTTGGGTGTCGAAGTCGATTTGTCGCGATTCGAGTACGGCGCCATCCACCAGGAAAGTCGGAGCCTCCAACAGACTGGGGTCCAACTCGGCCTTCAGCAAATACGGCTTGGAGTACTGGTATTTTTCTCCGGAGAAGTTTTCTACCACATCCCGCACGCGAAAACGCAAGGTCAACTCGCCCTGTTGTCCGCCCTTATCGATGACCGACTTGGGTACAAAAACCCGTATCGGTCCCGTCCCTGCGGCTTCGGCAGGGCTCACGGTATGCAATATGAAAATGCCATCCCAGGACAATTCGATCACATCGTTTTGGCGAATGTACTGGTACAAGTAAATCAGGCACCACACGCCGGCAGCGACATCGCCTGCGCCAATGGTCGACCCGTATGCAAACCCTTCGACAGCCATGACCAGCCCGGTATGCCATTCGTTGCCAGGATCGGTATCGATTCCGCCAGGCCGGTTGATCTTGATCAGATAGCGTTCAGGTGGAGAGGTACTTTCGTTACCGCTGCCGGCCCGTCGCACGAGGCCGCTGCCCAGCACCTCGCCTATAGGCACTTTCTCCTCGGGTATTGCCAGGTTATGACGGGGCTGAGTCAGGTCGGTGACTACACCGTCGAATAACTTGTCTCCAAGAAAAAGGGCGTAATAATCGTTGATGTTCTGACTGGCCCAATTTTCAAACGCGAACAGCGCGTAGGGACGCACATGGCGAATGCCAAGGCCATGGATAGCGTTTTCAGGATGTGCGGTAAACTGCAGTGGCACCGAAGGATAGACGGAATAAGGTCGGTCCAGGTCTTCCAGCCGTTGCGGCTCGGGGGTGGGGGGCGGTGGCCCGTCCGTTGTGCAGACGGCGGGACGCGAATGACCGGTAGGAAACCTTGAATGCTTGGGCATGATGAGCTCTCCTGGCTGAGGGGGAACGCGCCCTGGCTGGACGCGTTGGTGGCGAGGAAGATCAAACACCCGGAGGATAGGGATGGGTAACTGTCAGAAATGACAGTGACGACGAATGGTCACTGGTAGTGGCCTCCCTGGGGGTAGAGCGGTGGCACGTTAGTAGTGTGGCGGCGAATGGTTCGTCTATGGAGAAGAGGAAAAGGATCGGCGTTTACCTGTATTGCAGAACATTCTGCCCCAGATGATGCAGGTCCTATGTGGAAAGAGGCGTGCGTGCGATAGCGGTGGTCAGTCTGTTGACCCACTATTATCGGGGACAAGCCCCCTCCCGAAGGGCTTAAGCGGTGTGCGGTCGAGGATTTTGCGGCCATCGTGGTTTAGCGGGATGAGTGAGGTCAACATCAAAAGCTAGGAGTCCTGACCGCCGACCTGACTTTTGAAGCCTGTGCATACCCCTGTAGGAGCAAGCTTGAACTCGCGAACAAACGTCAACGATAACGCGTGGCTTCTGGATGCACGCGGCGTTCTTGCTGACACCATCGCCGGCAAGCCAGCGCCCATAGGGGTTGTAGTGTTGGCACAAAATTGTGGTTACTTCGGATACAGCGGCGGCAAGCTGGTGCTGTCTGCCACCGGCGCCTGTTCGCGTTCGGCCATGGGGATGGCCTTGACCGCGCGCCATAACTCTTCGCCCTGCCAATACTGGCCGCTTTCGCTGTAGAGCGCGCCATTCAACCCATCCAGCGCATCGGACAAGGGCACGAACCGCGCCGCCATGTCCGCCAGGGTTTCCGGTTGCTGGCGGGCCCAGGCATCCAGGGCCTGGCGCGTGGCCTGGGGGTCGTTGGCCTGGCTGGCGCGCTTGAGGTCGTCGAGCAAAGTCCGAGGGCTAGGGCCGGTCTGGGCGGCGCGCAGGATCGCCGGCCGTGAGCGGGCCCGCCACCACAGGCCGAAGCCGAGCAGGGTGGTGCAGGCGAAGAGCAGGCTGGTGAGCTGCCAGATCCACAGGCGGCCATCATCCGGTGCCGTGATGACCGTAGGAGTGGCCGGTGTGTCGACCACCAGGCTGGGGTTGACCGCCACTTGCAGGGTGCGGGCCGGCAGGCTGGTGCGTTCCAGATGGTCTTCGTGGGTGTTCCACCACACCACTTCCACGGCGGGCAATTCCAGGGCGCCGGCGCGGTTGGGCACCAGGGCCTCGCGGTCTTCGCGGCTGCCGATCACTCCGCGTTCGCTGTTCTGGTTGCTCAGTACCGGCTGGTCGGGGTAACGCCGCAGGCCGGCGATTTCGGTGCTCGGCAGCGCCGGCAACTGGGCGCTGGCCAGGCCTTCGGCCTTGAGGGTAAGGATGCGGGTCAGGGAGTCGCCGACCTGTACGTTCGCAGGTTCCGGGTTCCAGCTTTCCCCCAGGCTCAGGCTGCGGGCCGGCAGCCAGGGCGCGTCCGCTGGATACAGGGCCGGCTTGGGCTTGACCGTCAGGGGGATCTCGGTGGAATTGACATGCAGCAGCTTGCCAGGCCTTGGTGCCTGGGGCGCAGTGCCCTGGGCCGGGCGCGGTTCGACCATGGTGGCGCTGAACATCTGTGCGGGGATCAGCAATTGCCCGCTGTGTTGCGGGTAAATCCCGTAGCGCATTTCGATCACGCCATGGCGCACGCCGTTGATGACTTTCTCATAGGTGCGTGAATCGCCCACTTGCTCGACCCGGGCATCGGCCAACTGCAAAGGGGCCAGGCTGCTGTCGTCATACAGCGCCACCGAATGGTAGATGCGCACGGTCAACAGGGCCTGGGCCTGCACGTAGACCGTGTCCTGGTCGAGGCTGGCTTCGATGAACACCGGTTGCAGTTGGTTGTCGCTGTCCTGGCCCAGGGTTTCGTCCACTTGCAGGCTGATCGCCTGGGTCTTGAGTTCGCCCAGTTGCAGCGGTGGGATCACCACCGTGCCGGTGCTCTTGGGTTGCAAGGTGATGATCCAGCGGGTCGTCGCGTGGTTGCTACCGTCGAGGGTGGTGAGCTGGTTGATCTGGCGGGTGCCGCGTACGTCGAACAGCGGATCCAGGGGTGACAGGTCCGGCTTGCCGAACTGGGTGACGTCGTTGGACTCGATGGTCAGCTCCACCGTTTCCCCGGAATTGACGCGGCTGCGGTCGATACTGGCGGCCAGGTCGGCCGCCTGGGCGTGAGCGGCCCACAGCGCTAGCAATAAGACAAATGGGGTGCAGCGGCTCATCGAGTCTTGTCCTGATGTTGTTGCTGTTCGTACCAGAATTTGCGTCGCAACAACTCGCCGGGGTTGTCCGGGATCTGTCGCAGCCATTGTTCCAGGGCCTGGCGGTGCTCCTCGTCGAGGCTGTCGTTCGTCGGGCGCAGAGGGGGCGTGGTGGTCTGTTCATCGCCCAGTTCGCTGCCGGGTACTTCGTTATTGCCCGCAGGCGGCGGGGTGCCGGGCTGTTTTTCGCCGGTGCCCGCCTGGCCCGCGCCCTGGGGCGATTGCTCGCCGCCGCTGGTTTGCTGGCCATCGTCGCCTGGTTGCGCAGTTTGGCCGGGTTGGGTGGATTCGTCATCCTCGTTTTTTTCGGGGGCTGGAGGCTCGGGTTCCGGTTCTTCCAGCAACAGGCTTTCGACGAGGGCTTTGTTTTTAAGGGCCGGCTGCAAGTCCGGCTGGGCCTCCAGGGACTGTTCATACGCGTCTATCGCCGCTTCCAGCTCGCCAGCGCGGGCGAGGGCATTGCCCCGATTGTAGTGGGAGTAGGCATCACTGCCTTCGGCAAAGCGCCGGGCGGCCTCGGCGTAGTTGCCCGCTTCATACAGGGCCACACCTTGCCATTGCGGGTTCTCGAAGTGTTCGGCGGCTTCGGCCGGGCGTTTGTGCTTGAGCAGGTATTGGCCCTGTTGGTCGGGGCGCAGCCACAGGTCATCAAAGCTGAACGCGTAGCTGGGTTGCGGTGCGGCCAGCAGCAGTAGCGGCAGGCAGAACAGCCAGCCCCGGCGACCGGCGCAGGCGGCGAGCAGCAGCAGGGGCAGCAATAGCCAGTAGCCTTGGTCGGCCCAGGTGTCCAGCTGCAGGCGCTGGCCGTCGTCGCGCAGGGTTTGCGGGCCGTCCAGCAGGCCAAGGTTGCGCAAGTCTTTGTCGTCCAGGCGCGCCTGGCGATAGCGGCCGCCCATTTCACTGGCGAAGGCCTTGAGCGTCGGGCTGTCCAGGCGCGGGATCAGGATCGCGCCTTGCTCATCCTTGAGGAACTCGCCGCTTTCCTGGGTGACCGGCGTGCCTTCACGGCTACCAATGCCGAGGATCGACAGGCTCGGCGCCTGGCCTTGGAGCAGCAGGCGAATGCCCTGGCGCTCCTGCTTGGACAGCGACGAGCCAATCAA
The DNA here is from genome assembly GCF_009873475.1 of Pseudomonas sp. DTU12.1. Taxonomy (NCBI): domain Bacteria; kingdom Pseudomonadati; phylum Pseudomonadota; class Gammaproteobacteria; order Pseudomonadales; family Pseudomonadaceae; genus Pseudomonas; species Pseudomonas sp. DTU12.1. The sequence goes on from NZ_CP045254.1 coordinate 2,619,692, forward strand.
CAGCAAGCGGCCTTGGCCGAGGCCGCCGTGCTTGAGCAGGTCCAGGGCTTTTTCCACCGCCAGGTCGGCACGATGGCCGGCCTGCGGCATGATCGAGGGACGCAGGGCATCCAACAGGTTGCGGCTGGTGGCCAGGTCATCGGAGAGCGGCACCAGCGTATGAGCGCTCCCGGCATACACGACGATGGCGGTCTGCGCATCGCTGCGCGCCTGCAGCAGATCCACCAGCTTGCGCCGCGCCTGCTCCAGGCGGTTGGGTGGGCTGTCGGTGGCGAGCATCTCGGGGGTCAGTTCCAGCAGTACCACCAGCGGGTCGGCGGGTTTCTGGCTGATCTGTTCAACCCGTTGCCAGCCGGGGCCGAGCAAGGCCAGCACGGCCAGCAACCAGGCCAGGCCCAGCAACAACCACGGCGACTTGCTTTCCCGACCATTGCCGCCACTGAGCAGGGCGGCATGGAAGGCGGGTGGCAGGATCATCTGCCAGCGCCCGGCGCGCTTTTGTCGATGCCACAGTTGCCATAGCAACCAGCCAAGCACGGGCAGCAGCAACAGCCACCAGGGACGAAACCAGTGCGGCCATAAAGCGATCATCGACGCCTCCGCAAGCGCAGGCGTTGAAGGCGTTGGCGCCATTGTGGGTGCTGTTGCAGGAAGTGGCCCTTGGTCGACAGTTTATTGAGCAGGCGTTGCAGGGCGTTGTCCGGCCAGCGCTCCTGGATCACCAGCAACAGGCTCAGAAACAGCGCCAGGGCCAGTGGCCCGCTGTACAGTGCCTGGGTCGGGCGGGCCTGGGTCGGTTGTTGCGCCACCGGCTCCAACTGGTCAAGGGTTTCCTTGATCGCTTGCAGCTCTGCACCGTCGTGGGCGCGGAAATACTGCCCACCGGTGGTTTGGGCGATGGCCTTGAGCGCCGGCTCATCCAGATCCAGGCTGGGGTTGAGGCCGAGCATGCCCAGGGTGCCGGTCTGCTCCGGGTTGGCGCCGATGCCGATGGGGTAGATCTTCACGCCTTCTTCGGCGGCCAGGCGCGCGGCAGTCAGCGGGTCGATTTCGCCGCCATTGTTGGCACCGTCGGTCACCAGGATCAGCACCCGGCTTTGTGCCGGGCGCTGCCGCAGGCGCTTGAGGGCCAGGCCGATGGCATCGCCAATCGCCGTGTTTTTACCGGCAATGCCGATGCGCGCCTCATCCAGCCAGGTGCGCACGGTGCGCCGGTCGAAGGTCAGCGGCGCCTGCAGGTAGGCCTGGCTGCCAAACAGGATCAGGCCGACGCGATCACCCTCGCGGCTCTCCAGAAAGTCCCCCAGCAGGTGTTTGACCAGGCTCAGGCGGCTGACGTCTTCGTCCTGCCACTGCATATCGGGGAAGTCCATGGAACCTGACACATCCACCGCCACCAGCAGGTCGCGGCCGCTGGCGGCAATGGGCAGCGGCTCGCCGAGCCATTCCGGGCGCGCGGCGGCGGTCAGCAGCAACAGCCACAGGACCACGAACGGTGCTTGTTGGCGCCAACCCGGCAGGTTGATGCGCGCGCGGCGCCGGGCCAGGCCTTCGAGGTCGCCGAGGAAGCTGACCTTCAAGGCCGGCTCGCCACTGTCGGCTACCGGCAGGATCAGGCGCATCACCCACGGCAGGGGCAACAGGGCAAAGATCCACGGCCAGGCGAACTCAAACATGCTTGCGAATCCACGTGTCGACGGCTTGCGTCAGGCCGGCGATGGCCTTGTCGTCGAGTTTGCATTCGGGTTTGTAGGTGCCTTCCACCAGCACCATCCACCGCGTCAGGCCGGCCGCCGGGCAGCGGTTGTCGAGAAACGCCAGCCATTTGCGCCCATTGAGGGTGTGGCTCTGGCTGTAGGGGTAGTCGTTGCGGCACAGGCGCTTGAGCAGGCCGTTGAGCTGCTGCAGCCAGGCGCCGGCCGGCGCGCCATCGTAGGGTTTGGGCATCAGCGCCAGTTCCGCGAGGGCGGCGATGCGCACGGGGTCCAGGGGTTGTTCGGCCCGGGCCAGCGGGCGTTTGCCCGGCAGAAAACGGCGCAGCCACCACAGGCCCCAACCCAGCAGGGGGATCAACCCCAGCAACAGCCACCAGCCGGGCGCCGGAGGCCAGAACCCAATGGCCGGCGGGGCAATCAGCGGTTGCAGTTGGTCCAGGCTGCTCATGGCTTTTTCACCGGGCGTTGCGGGTTGAGGTATTCGCGCAGTTGCTCGACCATTTCGCTCTGGGTGCTCAAGGGCATCAGCAATACCCGTAGCTTTTGCGCGAGCAGTTCCCAGCGGGCGATGCGCGCTTCGGCCTGGGCCTTGTAGGCTTGGCGCAGCTCGAAGTTCAAGGTGTCGATTTCCAGTTGTGCGCCCCGTTCGGCAAAGCGCAGCAGGCCGGCGGCGGGCAGGGCGTGGTCCAACGGGTCCGAGACGGGCAGCAGCAACAGGTCGCAATGGCGCGACAACAAACTCAGTTGTTGTTCAGCACCTTCGGTCAGGGCACGTTCATCGCAGATCACAATCACCAGGCTGCCGGGGCGCAGTACTTCGCGGCCACGGCGCAGGGCCATGCCCAGGGCATCGGCTTCGGGCCGGCTCTCGGTGTCGAGGCTCTGGTTGACCCGTACCAGGCGGTTGAGCAGTTGCAGCAGGCTTTGTTTGCTGCGTCGTGGCTTGATTTCATAGTGCTCGTTATCACCGAACACCAGGCCGCCGACCCGGTCGTTGTGCCCCAGCGCGGCCCAGCCGATCAGGCTGGCGGCTTGCGCTGCGAGAACCGACTTGAACATCAGCCCGGAGCCGAAGAACAGCCGGCAGCTTTGTTCGACCATGATAAAGATCGGCCGCTCGCGCTCTTCATGGAACAGCTTGGTGTGGGGCTCCTGGGTACGCGCCGTGACCCGCCAGTCGATGGTGCGCACATCGTCACCCGCCTGGTACACCCGCACCTGATCGAAGTCGACCCCGCGCCCGCGCAGCTTGGAGTGGTGCAGGCCGATCAACGGGCTGCGCTGGCTCGGCGTCGAAAACAGCTGCACCTCCCGCACGCGATGACGCATCTCGATCAACTCGCTGAGGGAAATACGGATTCCATCGCCGGCGTTCATGGGGCTCAAGCGACGGCAACGACGTCGAGAATGCGTTGCACCACACGGTCCTGGTCGATACCGGCCGCTTCGGCTTCAAAGGACAGGATGATGCGGTGGCGCAACACGTCGAACAGCACCGCCTGGATATCTTCGGGGCTGACAAAGTCGCGCCCGGCCAGCCAGGCGTGGGCCCGGGCGCAGCGGTCGAGGGCGATCGAGCCCCGAGGGCTGGCGCCGTAGGCGATCCACTCGGCCATCTCCGGGTCGAACTTGGCCGGGGTGCGGGTGGCCATGACCAGTTGCACCAGGTATTCCTCCACGGCATCGGCCATGTACAGGCCGAGGATTTCCTTGCGCGCGGCAAAAATCGCCTGCTGGCTGACCCGCCGCTCGGGCTTGGTCTCGCCATTGAGGGCTTCGCCACGGGCCTGTTGCAGGATGCGGCGCTCCACGGCAGCGTCGGGGAAGCCGATCTTGACGTGCATCAGGAAGCGGTCGAGCTGGGCTTCAGGCAGGGGGTAGGTGCCTTCCTGCTCGATGGGGTTTTGCGTGGCCATCACCAAAAACAGCGGCGACAGTTCGTAGGTACTGCGCCCGACGCTGACCTGGCGCTCGGCCATGGCTTCGAGCAGGGCCGATTGCACTTTGGCCGGGGCACGGTTGATCTCGTCCGCCAGCACCAGGTTGTGGAAGATCGGCCCTTGCTGGAACACGAAGCTGCCGGTTTCCGGGCGATAGATTTCGGTGCCGGTGATGTCGGCGGGCAACAGGTCGGGGGTGAACTGGATGCGATGGAACTGTGCTTCGATGCCTTCGGCGAGCTCTTTGATGGCCTTGGTCTTGGCCAGGCCGGGAGCGCCTTCTACCAGCATATGGCCGTCGGCGAGCAGGGCAATGAGCAGGCGCTCGATGAGTTTTTCCTGGCCGAGAATCTGCGTAGAAAGAAAGGTTCGCAGCGCGAGCAGCGCTTCACGATGTTCCATCGATGACGGTTCCTGGAAAGATGAGCCTGGGGCGTGTGAAAAATGCCAGGGCCTGGGGGGCTTACTTTAATGCATTGGAGGGGCTGGCGACTAACGAACCGGGGGGTATTTTTGGGGTTTGTGGGAAAGGTCTGAGGTTTTTGGCGTCGATGAGGGCCTCATCGCGGGTAAGCCCGCTCCCACATTTGGATTGTGGCGCGTTCAAATGTGGGAGTGGGCTTGCCCGCGATGGCGATTTTGCAGCCGCCAATCAAGGCGTGCGGATGTAAGTGCCGGTGCCCTTGAGAATGTTCTGCAAGGTTTCTTCTACCTCGGCCAGGTCCGATTCCGGCGTGCTGTGCTTGATCTGCAGGTGATCGCTGCCGCCCAGTGCGTCCTTGTCTGCCGCGCCAATCTCTACCAGCAAGGTGGTCGCGCCCAGGGTGATCTTCAAACCGTCCAGGGTCGAAGGTTCGTAGTCCCAGGTCAGCTCCACCTCGTCCTCATCCGGATAACGGGACAGCATGAACATCTCGCCATTGGTGCCGTGGCAGCAGAGCATGGCCATGTTGTCTTCTTCGTCATCGCACGGGGTGGCGAGCAGGTGGGCGGTGGTCAGTTGCATGGGGAATCCTGTGTGGGAGAGGGCGCAGCGTGGCAATTGTGCCATTGCGGCCGATTTTGTGCTGCATGCTGTTATGACCTCAGGGGTCGGATCAGTCATTTCTGGCACTCGCGGGCTGGAAAATAGCCTGTTTTGCAACCGGTTATTTCAGGTTGCACAAATTGCAACCGGTGCGCTGCGTGCTGATGACCGAATATGTCGCAGCATCGCAAGCAGGCCGCTTCCCACACTCGTTAAGCTGCGCAACGTATGTGCCTGCAGCGTGACGCTGACCTGCCCGTTGTACCGTCATCCGCCAGCGGCATGTGACCTCATTGTCTTGTCCAGCTTCACCCACCTGTCACCCTGATTCGTTTATGGTTACCGACGAACAGAAATGACGGTCTCCCCGCAAGGGGATAACACGCGACGCTTCCATCAATAACAAGCCCAAGCGGAGTACCACAGATGGCGTTCTTCACCGCAGCCAGCAAAGCCGACTTCCAGCATCAACTGCAAGCGGCACTGGCGCAGCACATCAGTGAACAGGCACTGCCACAAGTGGCGCTGTTCGCTGAACAATTCTTCGGCATCATTTCCCTGGACGAGTTGACCCAGCGTCGCATGTCCGACCTGGCCGGTTGCTCCCTGTCTGCCTGGCGCCTGCTTGAGCGCTTTGATCACACCCAGCCGCAAGTGCGCGTCTACAACCCCGATTACGAACGCCACGGCTGGCAGTCGACCCACACCGCGGTCGAGGTCTTGCACCATGACCTGCCGTTCCTCGTCGATTCGGTACGCACCGAACTGAACCGCCGCGGCTACAGCATCCACACCCTGCAAACCACCGTACTCAGCGTGCGCCGTGGCAAGAAGGGCGAGCTGCTGGAAATCCTGCCCAAAGGCACCCAGGGCGAAGACGTCCTGCAAGAATCGCTGATGTACCTGGAGATCGACCGCTGCGCCAATGCCGCCGAGCTGAACGTGCTGAGCACGGAGCTTCAGCAGGTATTGGGCGAAGTACGCGTGGCCGTGGCTGATTTCGAGCCGATGAAGGCCAAGGTCCAGGAACTGCTGGACGGTATCGACAACAGCCAGTTCGCCATCGAGGGCGAAGAAAAGGCCGAGATCAAGAGCTTCCTGGAATGGCTGGTGGGCAACCACTTCACCTTCCTGGGCTATGAAGAATTTGTGGTACGCGACGAGCAGGACGGCGGTCATCTGGAGTATGACGCCGATTCCTTCCTCGGCCTGACCAAGCTGCTGCGCGCCGGCCTCACTGCCGAAGACCTGCGCATCGAAGACTACGCCGTGGCCTACCTGCGCGAACCGACAGTATTGTCGTTCGCCAAGGCTGCGCACCCAAGCCGTGTACACCGTCCGGCTTACCCCGACTACGTGTCGATCCGCCAGATCGATGCCAGCGGCAAGGTCATCAAGGAATGCCGTTTCATGGGCCTCTACACCTCCTCGGTGTACGGCGAAAGCGTGCGGGTGATTCCGTATATCCGCCGCAAGGTCGCGGAGATCGAACGCCGTTCGGGCTTCCAGGCCAAGGCGCACCTGGGCAAGGAACTGGCCCAGGTGGTCGAAGTACTGCCCCGCGACGATCTGTTCCAGACCCCGGTGGACGAGCTGTTCAGCACCGTGATGTCGATCGTGCAGATCCAGGAACGCAACAAGATCCGCGTGTTCCTGCGCAAAGACCCATACGGCCGCTTCTGCTACTGCCTGGCCTACGTGCCGCGTGATATCTACTCCACCGAAGTGCGCCAGAAGATCCAGCAAGTGCTGATGGATCGCCTGAAGGCCTCGGACTGCGAATTCTGGACCTTCTTCTCCGAATCCGTGCTGGCCCGTGTACAGCTGATCCTGCGGGTTGACCCGAAGAATCGCCTGGATATCGACCCGCTGCTGCTGGAAAAAGAAGTGGTGCAGGCCTGCCGCAGCTGGCAGGACGACTACGCGAGCCTGGTGGTCGAAAGCTTCGGCGAAGCCCACGGCACCAACGTGCTGGCGGACTTCCCCAAGGGCTTCCCCGCCGGCTACCGCGAGCGCTTTGCCGCGCACTCGGCCGTGGTCGACATGCAGCACCTGTTGAACCTGACCGAAGCCAAGCCGCTGGTCATGAGCTTCTATCAGCCGCTGGGCCATGTGACCGGCCAGCAGGAACTGCACTGCAAGCTGTATCACGCCGATACCCCGCTGGCGCTGTCCGACGTGCTGCCGATCCTGGAAAACCTCGGCCTGCGCGTGCTGGGTGAGTTCCCGTACCGCCTGCGCCACGCCAATGGCCGCGAGTTCTGGATCCACGATTTTGCGTTCACCGCCGCCGAAGGCCTGAACCTCGATATCCAACAGCTCAACGACACCCTGCAGGACGCGTTCGTGCATATCGTCAACGGCGATGCCGAGAACGATGCGTTCAACCGCCTGGTACTGACCGCCGGCCTGCCATGGCGTGACGTGGCGCTGCTGCGTGCCTACGCCCGTTACCTCAAGCAGATCCGCCTGGGCTTTGACTTGGGCTATATCGCCAGCACCCTGAACAACCACACCGACATCGCTCGCGAGTTGACCCGGTTGTTCAAGACCCGCTTCTACCTGGCGCGCAAGCTCACCGCCGACGACCTGGAAGACAAGCAGCAACGCCTGGAACAAGCGATCCTCACCGCCCTGGATGACGTTCAGGTGCTCAATGAAGACCGGATCCTGCGGCGCTACCTGGACCTGATCAAGGCCACCCTGCGTACCAACTTCTACCAGGCTGACGCCAACGGCCAGAACAAGTCGTACTTCAGCTTCAAGTTCAACCCGCACGCCATTCCCGAGTTGCCCAAGCCAGTGCCGAAGTTTGAAATCTTCGTCTACTCGCCGCGCGTCGAAGGCGTGCACCTGCGCTTTGGCAACGTCGCCCGTGGCGGCCTGCGCTGGTCCGACCGTGAAGAAGACTTCCGTACCGAAGTGCTGGGCCTGGTAAAAGCCCAGCAGGTGAAGAACTCGGTGATCGTGCCGGTCGGCGCCAAGGGCGGCTTCCTGCCGCGTCGCCTGCCATTGGGCGGCAGCCGGGACGAGATCGCGGCCGAGGGCATTGCCTGCTACCGCATCTTCATTTCCGGCCTGTTGGACATTACCGACAACCTGAAAGACGGCGCCCTGGTGCCTCCGTTGAACGTGGTGCGCCACGACAACGATGACCCGTACCTGGTAGTGGCGGCCGACAAAGGCACCGCGACCTTCTCCGATATCGCCAACGGCATCGCCATCGACTACGGCTTCTGGCTGGGCGATGCGTTTGCTTCCGGCGGTTCGGCCGGTTACGACCACAAGAAGATGGGCATCACCGCCAAGGGCGCGTGGGTCGGTGTGCAGCGACACTTCCGTGAGCGCGGCATCAACGTGCAGGAAGACAGCATCACGGTGGTGGGCGTCGGTGATATGGCCGGTGACGTGTTCGGCAACGGCTTGCTCATGTCCGACAAGCTGCAACTGGTCGCCGCCTTCAACCATCTGCATATCTTCATCGATCCAAACCCGAACCCGGCCACCAGCTTCGTCGAGCGCCAGCGCATGTTCGAGCTGCCGCGTTCGGCCTGGAGCGACTACGACACCAGCATCATGTCTGAAGGCGGCGGGATCTTCTCACGCAGTGCCAAAAGCATCGCCATCTCGCCACAGATGAAAGAACGCTTCGACATCCAGGCCGACAAACTGACCCCGACCGAACTGCTGAACGCCTTGCTCAAGGCCCCGGTGGACCTGTTGTGGAACGGCGGGATCGGCACCTACGTCAAGGCCAGCACCGAGAGTCACGCCGATGTGGGCGACAAGGCCAACGACGCGCTGCGCGTCAACGGCAACGAGCTGCGCTGCAAGGTCGTGGGCGAGGGCGGTAACCTGGGCATGACCCAACTGGGTCGTGTGGAGTTCGGCCTCAATGGCGGCGGCTCCAACACCGACTTCATCGACAACGCCGGTGGCGTGGACTGCTCCGACCACGAAGTGAACATCAAGATCCTGCTCAACGAAGTGGTGCAGGCTGGCGACATGACCGACAAGCAACGCAACCAGTTGCTGGCGAGCATGACCGATGAAGTCGGCAACCTGGTGTTGGGCAACAACTACAAGCAGACCCAGGCCCTGTCCCTGGCCGCACGCAAAGCCTACGAGCGTGCTGCCGAGTACAAGCGCCTGATGAGCGACCTGGAAGGCCGTGGCAAGCTGGACCGCGCCATCGAGTACCTGCCGACCGAGGAGCAGCTCGTTGAGCGCGCCACCACCGGCAAAGGCCTGACCCGTCCAGAGCTGTCGGTGCTGATCTCGTACAGCAAGATCGACCTCAAGGAAGCGCTGCTCAAGTCCCTGGTACCGGATGACGACTACCTGACCCGTGACATGGAGACCGCGTTCCCGCCGAGCCTGGTGGCCAAGTTCTCCGAGGCCATGCGTCGCCATCGCCTCAAGCGCGAGATCGTCAGCACCCAGATCGCCAACGACTTGGTCAACCACATGGGCATCACTTTCGTGCAGCGGCTCAAAGAGTCGACTGGCATGAGCCCGGCCAACGTGGCCGGCGCCTATGTGATCGTGCGTGACATCTTCCACCTCCCGCACTGGTTCCGTCAGATCGAAGCCCTGGACCACCAGGTGTCGGCTGAAGTGCAACTGGCGTTGATGGATGAGCTGATGCGCCTGGGTCGCCGTGCCACGCGCTGGTTCCTGCGCAGCCGTCGCAATGAGCAGGATGCGGCGCGTGATGTGGCGCACTTCGGCCCACATCTGGCAGCGTTGGGCCTCAAGCTTGACGAACTGCTGGAAGGCCCGACCCGCGAAGGCTGGCAGAACCGTTACCAGGCGTATGTTCAAGCCGGTGTCCCGGAGTTGCTGGCGCGCATGGTGGCAGGTACCACGCACCTGTACACCCTGCTGCCGATCATCGAGGCCGCCGACGTGACCGGCCAGAGCGCCGCCGATGTGGCCAAGGCCTACTTCGCCGTGGGCAGCGCCCTGGACTTGCCATGGTACCTGCAGCAGATCAGCGATCTGCCGGTGGGCAACAACTGGCAGGCCCAGGCCCGCGAAGCCTTCCGCGATGACGTGGACTGGCAGCAACGGGCGATCACCATCAAGGTTCTGCAAATGGCCGACGCGCCAGAAGACATGGAAGCCCGCGTGGCCCTGTGGCTTGAGCAGAATGCGAGCATGGTCGAACGCTGGCGCGCGATGATGGTGGAAATCCGTGCTGCGGTGGGTACGGACTACGCCATGTACGCGGTAGCCAACCGTGAACTGCTGGACCTGGCAATGAGCGGTCAGGCGGTGCTGTAATCAGCCGCTAGAGCGCTAAAAACAAAAGCCCGTATCGCGAGATACGGGGCTTTTTGTTTTCACCCGGTTCAATGTAGGAACCCAAAATGTGGGAGCGGGCTTGCTCGCGATAGCGTCCGTTCAGGCAGAGATGTATCAACTGACCCACCGCCATCGTTGGCAAGCCAACTCCCACCTTTGCTCTGTGGTGCGACCAAAATACTCTGCCCGACAAAGCCCCCCTGTGGGAGCGGGCTTGCCCGCGAAGGCGTCCGTTCAGGCAGAGATGTATCAACTGACCCACCGCCATCGCTGGCAAGCCAGCTCCCACCTTTGATTTGTGGTGTGGCAAAAATACTCTGCCCGACAAAGACCCCCTGTGGGAGCGGGCTTGCCCGCGATGGCGTCCGTTCAGGCAGAGATGTATCAAATGACCCACCGCCATCGCAGCGGTGCGGCGATCCGACAAGCCAGCTCCCACATTTGCTCTGTGGTGCGACCAAAATACTCTGCCCGACAAAGACCCCCTGTGGGAGCGGGCTTGCTCGCGAAGGCGGTAGTCCAGCCACATATGCATCGACTGACCCACCGCTATCGCAGGCCAGTTCCCACATGTTGATCGTCACGGGCTTACGAGAGCTTCGACTCCAGGTGATCCAGATACCGGCTCATCAATCCTGCAGCCGTGCCCGCATCCCTGCGCTCCACCGCTTCGACAATCTCTGTCTGCTCACGCCAGGTGCCGGAGAACGCCCCTTGCCGGGCAATGACCAGCGAGGTCAATGGCACCAGGCTATTAAGGAACTGCGCCAATGGCCGGTTCCCCGCAATGGCCGCCAGCGACAGGTGAAACTCCCCACACAGGCGGATGGCCGGGCCTTGTTGGCCTTGCTCGACGTACGTCCGCTGGCGGGCCACCAGTTCGCGTAGGCGCCGCACTTGCCCTGGGTTGGCCTGCGCGCACGCCAGTTGCACCACGGTCACTTCCATCAAGCGCCGCGCTTCAAGAATATGTTTCACCTGCTCGGCATCCGGCGCCGCCACCTGGGCGCGCAGGTTGGGGCGCAGGATGATCACTTGTTGTTCTGCCAGGCGTGCCAGGACCCGGCGCAGTACGCTGCGGCTGACACCAAATTCCTGGGCCAGGCCTTCTTCGGTAAAGCGGCTGGTGGGTACGATGCGCTGTTCCAGGATGGCATCGAACAGGCGCGGGTAGAGGTCTTCCACCGACGGCCGCTTGCCGGGCACCAGGCGCATGGCGGGCGGGGCGGTGACAACGATGTTGCGTTGCAAGGCGCGAGCGCTCATGGCCTATCTCCAAAGTCAGCTGCCGAGATGATCGTCGGGAATGTTCAGGGCGGTGCCCATGCGCTGGCCCTCGTTGAGGATGTGGCGGCGCATTTCGGCGCTGGCCAGGGCGCTGTTCTTGTTGCGGATGGCGCGCACCACCGCTTCGTTTTCCTGCAGGCGCTCGGCCAGGTGTTCGGGGGAGTTGCGCAACACCTGGGCGCTTTGCTTGAGGGCGTTGCTGGTCTGTTGCACCACGTTCTGGAAGATGGGGTTGGAGGTCAGGGCGAACAGCTCTTCGTGGAAGGCAATGTAGGCGTTCATCCCCGCCTCACTGTCGTTGGCTTCCAGGGCTTCGCGCATGTCCATCAAGGTCAGGCGCAGTTGCCCGATTTCCTTGCTGGTGATGGACTGGGCCACCAGGCCGACGATAAACGGCTCCAGGGTGTAGCGCAGTTGCAGGATATCGGCGAGGCTGGCATCGGCCACCGCGTCATGGGCCTGGGGGTCGTTGACACTGGTTTCCAGTACGACCACGCCTTTGCCGGGCATCGAGCGTACCAGGCCGAGGGTTTCCAGCACGATCACTGCCTCGCGCAGGCTAGGGCGGCTGATGCCCAGTTGTTCGGCCAATTCGCGCTGGCCGGGCAGCATCTCCCCGCGCCGCCACTGGCCGCGGGCCAGGGCAGCGCGCAGTTTTTCTACGACTGAATTGACGACGGTTGAGGTGCTGATCACGTCGTGGGCTCCTTGAATTTAAATAACCCTTCAACGGTAGGAGCGAGCTTGCTCGCGAAGACCGTCAACGATAACGCGGGCAGACTGGGTGCGCGCGGTGCCTTGAAGTTTTTCGCGAACAAGCTCGCTCCTACAGTGTGTGGGGAATGTTCAGAACTCCTGATGAACCGGCAGCACCGGTTTCTTGGCCTGGAACGCATACCCTTGCTGCCCATCGAGCACCTTGTTGGCCCGTTGGATATCGATGTCCTTTTCCCAGCGGGCAATGGCGACGGTGGCCACGCAGTTGCCGATCAGGTTGGTCAGCGCCCGGCCGATCCCCATGAACCAGTCCACCGCCAACACCAGCACCAGGCCCACCACCGGGATGGCGGGGATGGCAGTGAGGGTTGCCGCCAGAATCACCAGGGCCGAGCCCGGTATGCCGTGGGCGCCCTTGGAGGTAATCAGCGATACCAGCAGGATGGTCAGCAGGTCGGTCATCGACAACGGCGTACCGGTGGCGTTGGCGATAAACACGATGGCCAGGGTCAGGTAGATCGAAAAACCATCGAGGTTGAACGAGTAACCGGTGGGGATCACCAGGCCGACGGTGGAACTGCCAATGCCCAGGTGCTCCAGTTTACGCATGATCTGTGGCAGCACGGCGTCGGACGAGGCGGTGCCCATCACGATCAGCAGTTCTTCGCGCAGGTATTTGAGCAGCGGCAACATCCGCAGGCCCGAAAACCGCATCACGGCGCCGAGGATTATGGCGACGAAGGCCATGCACGTGAGGTAGAACAAACCCACCAGGCTGCCCAGGTGTTGCAGCGAGTCCAGGCCGTAAGTGCTGGTGGTAAAGGCGATGGCACCAAATACACCAATCGGCGCCAGGCGCACGATCATGCCCATGATGCGGAAGATCACATGGCTCAACTCATTGATCAGTCGCGAAATGCCCGAGGCCGCTTCACCCACCAGGTTCAGCGCGCTGCCAAACAGCACCGAGAACAACAGCACCTGCAACACGTTGTTGTCGGCAAAGGCGCCGATCACCGAGTTGGGGATCAGGTCCATCAGGAACTGGCTGGTGCCCTTGATATGCTGGCCGCGATCCGCCAATTCATTGAGGCCGGCAGATGACAGCTGTTCCAGGTGGATATTGGCCCCGCTGCCGATCCCGGTACTGAAGGCCAGCATCAGGCCAAGCACCAGGGCGATGGTGGTGAGGATTTCAAAGTAGATCACCGACTTGAGGCCGATGCGCCCGACCTTCTTCAGGTCGCCGGCCCCGGAGATGCCGCTGACCACCACACAGAACACGATCAGGCCGATCAGCATCTTGATCAGCTTGATAAAGCCGTCACCCAGGGGTTTGAGTTGTGAGGAGAATTCGGGAAGGGCCAGGCCACAAGCGATGCCGAGCATCAGGCCTATGACGACTTGCAGGAAAATCGAACGCGAGCACCATCTGAGCATGGGAAGGATCTCTATTCGGTGCCCTGGTGGGTCCAGGGCTTAATTGTTGTGGTCTGACCGGTAAGTCCAGTGCGTGGCCAGTCTACGCCCGGTTTTTTGCAAACTACAAGGGGGAAGTGGGGTGTTTGGGATGTCCGGTCTTACCAGTTGCTCGGTAAGCGTGATGCTTGAGCGGTTGGCGGCGTGGAATTTTTTTCGCTTATCATGCGGCGCTTGGCCGTTGAGGTGATAAATGGATAAGCCAGGACTGACGACGGATGAAACGGGGCTGACCCGTTGTACATGGCGCACGGCCGCCGCCCAATACCCCGATTATCACGATCACGAGTGGGGCGTGCCGGTTGCCGATGACATTGCGTTGTACGAGAAGATCTGCCTGGAAGGCTTCCAGGCCGGCTTGGCGTGGATCACCATCCTGCGCAAACGCGAGCACTTTCGCCGGGCGTTCGAGGGTTTTGATTTTCGCCAGGTGGCGCAATACACCGAGCGCGATGTCGAGCGCTTGATGGCTGACCCGGGCATCGTGCGCAACCGCGCCAAGATCGCCTCGGCCATCAACAACGCACGCCGGGCGTGTGAGTTGGTGGCGCAAAGCGGGTCGCTGGCGGCCTGGTTATGGGCCTTTGAACCGACTGCCGATGAGCGGCCAGCGGTGGTGGACCTGGCTTATTGGACGGGCAATCCCACCTCGCCGGCTTCGGTGCGCTTGTCCAAGGCCTTGAAGAAACGCGGCTGGACATTCGTGGGGCCGACGACGATGTACGCGTTCATGCAGGCCATGGGAATGGTCAATGACCACCTGGAAGGCTGCGCCTGCCGGCAGCCGATCGAAGACCTGCGGCGCCAGTTCAAGCGCCCCTGACAAGCCCCAGTGGCGAGCGGGCTTGCCCCGCGCTGGGCTGCAAAGCAGCCCCAAAACCAGCCGCTACGGACTATCTGATACACCACATTCGGCTTACTGGGGCTGCTTCGCCGCCCAGCGCGGGGCAAGCCCGCTCGCCACAGGGGCTCTGGGGTCTAGCATTCAGTTCTGCGCTGGCAGGGGCGTCAGCACATCAGCCTTGTCATCCATAACCATCACCACCAGCAACCTGGCCGGCTGGGTCTGGCTGGCATTGCTGGATTCGAAGTGGCGCGAGCCGGCCGGTTCGTAGAATGATTGCCCGGCCTTGTAGGTAATGGCCGGTTCATCGTTGACCCGCGAGGTGATTTCACCTTCCAGCACATAAGCCACCGCCGTGCCGGTGTGGCTGTGGGGGACGGTGGCCTGGCCCGGTGCGTAGTCCACGGTGAGCATGATGGTTTTTTTGCCAGGCACGTTACTCAAGGCATGCTCTTGCAGGACCTTGATCGATTCCTGGTTGTAGACCGGCTCATGGGCAAAGGCGCTTAGCGAAGCCAGCAGGAGGGTGGTGCCGAGCAGTATTTTCATGGTGCAGTTCTCTAGATTGCAGACCCCATCACCCTACGCCCGGCACCGTGGCGCACCTATAGCCAATCCTCTGGAAAACCCCTTAGCCAATCTGCTGGAGGATATCGCGCACCTTGTCCAGCGATGGGTCGATATCCAGGGTCTCGATGGCCCCAAAGCCGATAATCAGGCCGCACCGCACCGGTGCTTCATGAAAAAACACGTCCAGTGGGTACAGTCCGACTTCCACTTGGCGCGCCAGTTCGATCAGCAAGGGAATGTTTACTGCCCCCTTGCACAGCGCCGCCAGGTGGAACCCGGCCACGCTGGGCACGGCTTCGAACCAGGGAGACAAGTCGCCGGCCAGGCGGCTGAGGATGCGCTCGCGGCGGGTAGCGTAGACGGTGTGACAGCGCCGAATGTGCTTGAGCAGGTAGCCTTCGCTGATGAACTTGGCGAGTGCCCATTGCGGCAGTGTCGAGGTGTGCTGGTCGGTCAGTTGCTTGGCCTTGACCACCGCGCCATGGATCGCCGGGGGCAGTACCGCATAACCCAGGCGCAGGTCCGGCAGCAGGGTTTTGGAGAAGGTCCCGACGTAGGCCACAATGCCGCGCTCGTCCATGCTTTGCAGGGAGTGAGTGGGCCGGCCTTCGTAGCGGAAATCACTGTCGTAGTCGTCTTCGATGATGATCGCGCCCAATTCCAGCGCGCGTGCCAGCAGCGCCGCGCGGCGTGCCTGGCTCATGGGCATGCCGAGGGGGAACTGGTGGGAAGGCGTCACGTAGATCAGCCGTGTGCCCTGGGGAATCTGCGTGACCTGGATACCTTCGGCATCCACCGGCACGCTGGCCACCGTTGCCCCTACGGCCTCGAACATCAAGCGGGCGGGGGTGTAGCCGGGGTCTTCCATGGCCACCAGGCTGCCCGGTTCAAGTACCACCCGGGCGATCAGGTCCAAGGCTTGCTGGGCGCCATTGCACACCACAATGTCGGTGTCGCGGCAGTTGACCCCCCGGGAAAATGCGATGTGCCCGGCGATCGCGCTACGCAGGGCCGGCAGGCCTTCGGGTTGGCTATAGAACCCGCTGTTCTGGGCGGTGCGGCGCAAGGCGTCGAGGGTGCAGCGCCGCCATTCGTCCTGGGGGAACAGGCTGCGGGTGGTGGCGCCGCCGATGAACTCGCACCGCAAGGTGCCGTCGCGGGTCGGGTGGCGCATGGGCGAGGGCAGCGCCTGCCATTTGGCCAAGTGCGCGGCGCAGGCCAGGTCGGCAGCGTCCTGGCGCCGGGCAGGGCGGTTTGCCTGACTGTTGACGAAGGTGCCACGGCCAATCTTCCCCACCAGCAGCCCTTCATAGGTCAGCAGCGCATAGGTGTCGGAGACGGTCTTGCGCGACACCCCCAACTGCTCGGCCAGCAGGCGGCTGGGCGGCAGCTGCGCACCCGAGGCCAGGCGCCCGGACTGGATGGCCGCGAGCAATTGCCGATACAGCTGTTCGGCCAGATCCTTGCGGCCATTGATGACGACGTGCAGTTCCATGGAGCATCCCGAGGCGGTCAGACTGCGCCCAGATTACCCGCAACCGTGGGGCGCGCCTACGGCCAAGGCGGTCTAGGCATAAAGCGCCACTTTGGCTATAGGGCACAGGCCGGCGCGGTCTTAAGCTGGCGGCCATCGTCTTTGCCCATCGAGGCCGCCCCTATGCAACCGCGTCTGGATTACTACACGGCTTCGCCCCAAGCGCTTAAAGGCATGATGGTGCTTGAGGCAACGTTGTTCGAGCTGGCCATCGACAGGCCTTTGCTTGACCTGATAAGGATCCGCGTCTCGCAACTGAACCACTGTGGGTTTTGCAGTGACATGCATGCCATGGCGGCGTTGGCGCGGGGCGAAAGCACGCGGCGTCTTTTGGCGTTGTGCGTATGGCGTGATTCGCCGCTGTTCACTCGCCGCGAACAACTTGCCCTGGCGTGGAGCGAGGCCACGGCGTTGCTGGCGTGTGCAGGCGTGCCGGATGCGCTGTTCGCCGCCGCCCGTGCCGAGTTCGGCGAGCAGGCCCTGGTGGACCTGACCATGGCGGTTACGACCATCAGCGGCTGGAACCGCCTGGCCGTCGCCTTTGGCCAGTTGCCGCCAGAATAAGCCCACCCGGATAAAGATCTACCGCTGCGGCGCTTGTGACCCGTAGCACCATCGCCCTATGCCTGGCACTGGTTGCCGGCAAACCATGTGACCCACGTCATGGCATAGGGAACGACTCATGACTCAACCTGATACACCCGCAGTGGACGCACCTTTGGCGCTGGCCGATCTGGATGCCCGGCTGGGGGATCTGCTGGTCGGTGTTTTACCGGTTCGCCGTACCGTGCTGGCTCAAATGGGCGCGCAGATAAACGGCAAGCCCATCAACGTGCACCACCTGGCTGGGCGCGAGGCCGACCAGACGCTGCTCGATTCGATCCGCTTTGCGGCGCCGCAGCTCAAGGCATTCCTGGGCACGGACGCCACCGTCAGTGACAGCAGCGCCAGCCTGCTGTTCGAGTTCGCCGCATTACGCTCAACCCCGGCCAAGCCGCTGCTTGAGGGGGCGTCGAGGCTGGACAGCGGTGACACGATGACCCGGCTCGATGACTTGCTGCGCGCCGTGCAGAACACCAACTTCAACCAGGCCCTGCAACGTGAAGGCTTGCCCGCCTGGGTCGACACTCCCCGAAGCCGAACCCTGGAAGCGATGGGGACTGGCTTGCAGGTCTATGGCTATTACAGCGCGATCAACGCCTTGGCCCAGGCCATCAAGACCGGTGATATTCGCCAGACCCTGGCCGCCGGTGCCGAATTGCTCGCCGAGCTGACATCCAGCGCCCTGGAGTTGGCCCTGGAGCGTCTGGGCAAGCGCATGCTGGAGAACGGCGGGCGTGTGTTCAAGGGGTTCTGTGCGAGCAGCGTAGGCCAGTTGTTGCGGCGCGGCGCGGGCCTGTTTGCCCAGGTGTTGACCCTGCCGTTCGACATCTTCAGTGCAGTGCAGTCACTCAAAGACGCGGCGAAGGCCCAGGGCAAGGAGGCGATGGACCACTACGTCAATGCCGGTTTCAGCCTGGCCAGTGCAGCCCTGGGCGTGGTGCTGGGGATCGCCGCCCTGGCGGGTTTCAGCTATGCCGGGCCATTGGGGATTGCCGCGGCTGTGGTGCTGATTCTCGGGGCGCAGATCTACAGCGCAGTGCGTCAGGTGGATGACATTGACGATTACATCGAACTGACCGTGTCCGAGCGCTTGAGGGCCGGCTGGCTGTCGTTTGCAGGCCGGGAGCTGGACAAGGATGTGCGCGACCGCTACCTGGTGGCGAAGATGGAAAAGCAGCACGCAACCTACCTTACCGGCGTGGCCGAAAAGTGGCTGCGCGGTGCGCTCAAGAACACCGTACACGCGGTGGTCAATGGGCGGTTCGAAGTGCGCATGATCCCCGTGCGGGAGTGGAAGCACCGTTGGGACGAAGCGGCGGGAGAGCAGCCCTACCGCGATACCACTGGGCCGGCCATCCATGATGGTGATGATGTGGTCGATGCCTCCCATGCCGGCGTCAGCCAACTGCCCGGGGTGGTGCTGGGCAAGCCGTTTACCCACGCTGCGATCCTCTGGCGCCTGGGCGATGGTAACGACAACGTCCAGGGCCAGTTGGAGATGCGCAATGTCTTTCAGTTCGGGGCGGGGCACAAACGACTCACGGGTGGCATCCGCGATGACCAGTTCATATTTGAGCTGCCACCAGATACGTTTGAGGTCGTTGCCACCCCGGGCGCGGCAAGTGAGCTGCACGGTGGCAGCGGCAGCGATACGCTGCATTTTGGCTACCGCTCCCCTTACGTCGAGGGCATTGAGGGGCTTGCCATCGATCTGCAGGCCGGCAGCGTCACACGGCGCAAGGATGCCGGCCGCAGCGGGCTGTCGAACCAGATAACCCTGGACTCGATCGAGAACGTCGCGACGCCTGCGGGCGTAGCCAGTCACGTCAAGGGTACGGCGCAGGCCAATATCCTGATTGCCGAAGGCAACAACGACCGGATCGAGGCCGGGGCCGGCAATGACACGATCTTCGTCAACGGTACCGATGCCTGGGTCGACGGTGGAACGGGTAGCGATCGCTATGTCATTGCCAACAACCGGGGCACCGTCACGCTGCACGAGCAGCACTGGCAGGAAGACACGCTGATTGAGCTGGGGTGGGAGCTGTCCAGCATTGCTGACTGGGTGATCCAGGAATGTGCGTTGGTGATCCGCTCCCTGCGCGGCCTCGACGGCGAGTTGCCGGAGCGCTTGGTCAGGATTGAAAACCTCTACCTGCATGAATCCGGCGAGCGGCGCCTGGCCGGTCATAATCTGCGTTTGCTGACGGCGGACGGTTACATGTTGGAGCCGGTTCTTCCGCCGTTGCTGAGTGCGCAAGGCGACCAGCCGATCAAGGTGGCTGCCCGCTCGATGAGCCCTGTGCCGGCGTTTCAGCGCGTGTTGGCGGGCGGCGAATGGGTGCTGCCATTCGGCCTGTCGACCCGCTGCTTTATCGAGCGCGGCGTGACCGAAAAGCGTGTGCGGGTTCGAATCGCGGGCGGCGCCACGGCCTGTACCCTGTACCTGGACTACCGCACCGAGGAACTGATCGATGTGGTGGCCGGGTATCGCGTGACCCTGCGCAGCCAAGGCCCGGTCGACACGCTGACTTACAGCGATGTGACCTTGACCCTGACTTTCGCGGACGGCGGCCGCCTGGTCCTGGCCGAGTTCGCCAGCGACCGTGGTGCGCTGCGCGCCGATGTCGCCGCCAATATCCGGGCGGCCAGCCTGAAGCCCGACTGCGAGTGTGTGCTGGTCTTCAACGATGGCATGTCTTATCGGGTTCAACCGTTGCAGCAATCCTACCTGCAAGACCGTGCCCAGCCGGGCTTCAGAGTCTTTGACGGCCGTTCGGCACTGTTGGCGCGGGTTGGCAGCCATGGGTTTTTCCGGCCGCTGAGTGCCAAGGGCGTGTGGTTGCAGGCGCTGCCGCAGACCCTGCGGATCCCGGCTGGGCCCCATCGTCAGACCTATGCGCTGGTGGGGCGCGGGTCGGTGTATGAGGTGCACCCCAGCAGCGGCGCCACCATTGCCCTGTCTACCCCAGGAGCGCTGGCCAAGACCTCGGATGCCTCCACCTGGCAGATCAACACCAGCGGCCTGGATGAGCCCATCGACCACAAGCAGATCATTCTGGCCGAGCACCGGCTCAAGGTGGGCAGCGTGACGCTGATCCTGCCCATCGTCACAGACCCGCAGGTGCCGCTGGAGCAACTGTACGTGCAGACCCTTGAAGGTGACCGATACGAGATCCGCCTCGATCTGGGCAGCGTTTACCTGGTGCAACTGGATGCCTCGCGTTACCTGACCATAGCCGAGGTCTGGCAGCAATTGCGCCGCATGCGTCAGCACTCAAGGTTGATGGCGCGCCGCTTGCGGGTGCTCGGTGTGCAGTTGGCGGATGGCACTGACAGCGCGATTGATTACGACGCGCTGCTCGATCGGTGGGTCGCCCACGGTGACCCCGCGCGCAGCGTGGCCTCGGCAGACCTGATGCGCGTAAACGTGTCACTCAACTAATACTGGAAAGGGATTTCTATGCAACAGACACCTCATTCACCCAGGCCCGGGCCCTCCAGGCCTGCCCCTCGCGTCGAGGCAGGGATCGCTGGCGGCCTGGTCAGGGATTTTGGTCCTCAGGGCCGCAGCCCTTTTGCCGAGCGTCAGGCGAGCCGCCCGCTGGTACGCGGCCACGATGCGTCGCTTACAGTGCCGCAAATCAGTGACCTGGACGTGCCGGGACCCATGCCGCCGATGGCTGTGCTGGTCACCAGATCGCTGCTGCCGGCGCCGAGCGCCGAGGGCGTGTATACCCACAACGGTCGCACTTATCTGGACCTGGAAACCGGTGAGACGGTACTGGTAGTGCGTGACCCGCACACCGGTGAGTGGCGCGAACGCGCGCCTCATCAATTGGCCGCCACGGGCGCGCCGGTGCAGCGGGTTGCGGGCAGTTCGTTGTGGGCCAGGCGCACCGCTGCGGCGCAGGCCCCGGTCTCGTTGCCGACAGCGGTCCCGGCCAGAGGGCGCTTGGACCCGGTGTGGGACCTGCAGCGGTATGACGTCAGCCAAGCGAGCAATGTGCCGCTGTTTCCGCTGGCGGGAATGAACGACTTTGTGGTCCAGGGCACGCGTTACTACGTGAATGCGCAGTTCAACTTGAAGGCCTTCAGGATCAAGGAAAGCCATATCCAGCAGCGCGGGCCACACGGCAACTTGCGCCCCAGTGGCTCGTTTGCCGAGGACGGGATTATCCGGCTTTCAGGGCGCGAGCCCCTGACCTATCTGCATGTCGGGGGGGTTACCAGCCGTATCGAGCTCGATAACGTGCGCCAGAAATGGCGGCTGCTCGGCAATGGGGTCGAGGCGATTTACCTGGATACGGGCGGCCATTTGAGTTCCTGGGTGCCGCAGCTTCGATTGCGCGATATCGGCGATATTATTTCGCAGGCGCGCAGGGTGTTGGGCTACACCGGCGTCAGCAGCGACATGAGCCAGGGAGTCATGTCGACCATGGACAAGAACACCTATGTCTATATGCAGCAATATGCCCGGCAACTGATCGGGTTCGACACGACGGCCATACGCCAGGCGCCGGTACGGGATCGGGATCGCATGATTGACGAGCATATCTGGCGCCATGGTTATCCCTATGACCGTTTGCGCCAGGCGATCAGTGCCCAGGCGGATGGTCGCGCCTTGCCGGTGGGCATCGCGCAGTTTGATCCGCTCCAGGGTATGGCAACCGTCAGCGCGCGTGAGGGCGGCAGCTTCAACGTTCAAAGCGTCAGCAGCAACGCCCAGCTTCATTACCCCAGGCGGCGCCGAAGTGATGAACACCAAAGGTTGTTCGTGCGATGGGGTTCTATTGACAGCCACGCCACCAGTCAGCGTGGTGAGGCCAATGAGCGTATGTATCGTCAGATGTTGGTCGATGATGGCTACCAGATTATTCCTGGAGGCACCTATGGTATGGGGCTGCACGGCTTTGATTTGGTGTTCCGAGGGCCTACGGGTGCGGTTTATCTGCTGGAAATCAAACATATCCCACCGAGTAACACTCACCGTTTGTCCAGTGTCAGCATGGCGAAGGGGTTGGGGTACTGGCAGATGGAAGACCGCTGGGTAAGCGCGGTATTGGCCCATTCCGAGGCTGCGAATTCACTGGCCGGGGTTGCTGTGGGACAGGCGTTGAGCAGTGGACAGTTATTCAAGCTGATCGGCGCCACGGCACCCGATGGCACTCAGTATGTGTTCAAGATTGATATGAGCCCGGTGCGTTAGAGGGGAGGTGGTGGTGGGGAGAGCGCTGTTGTGGCAAAGGCGGCTATGGAGAAGGGGGGGGCTTGCTGTGGCGAGGGGGCTTGTCCCCCGCTGGGCTGCGCAGCAGCCCCAAAACCTGCACCCTCGGTTGGTCTGACACGTTGCGGTGATCCTATTGGGGCTGCTGCGCAGCCCAGCAGGGCACAAGCCCCCTTGCCACATAAGCTCCACCTCGCCGCACGAGCCGCCGGTGTCAGGACAGGAAGCCGCCATCGACGTTCAGCGACACACCGGTGGTGTAGGTCGAGGCGTCGCTGGCCAGGTAGAGCACGGCGCCGGCCATTTCGCTTGGGTCGGCCACGCGCTTGAGTGGGATCTGTGCCAGGGCCATGTTGAGGATCGATTCGTTCTTGACCAGTGCCGAGGCAAATTTGGTGTCGGTCAGGCCCGGCAGCAGGGCATTGCAGCGAATACCGAACTGCGCACATTCCTTGGCGAAGACCTTGGTCATATTGATCACGGCGGCCTTGGTCACCGAGTAGATACCCTGGAAATGCCCGGGGGAAATGCCGTTGATCGAGGCCACGTTGATGATGCTGCCACCCCCGTTTTCACGCATCAGCTTGCCGGCTTCCACCGACATGAAGAAATAACCACGGATGTTCACGTCGACGGTTTTCTGGAAGGCGCCCAGGTCGGTGTCCAGTACGTTGCAGAACTGCGGGTTGGTCGCGGCATTGTTGACCAGGATGTCCAAGCGCCCGAATTGCTCGCGGATGCCGGCAAACACCTGGGTGATCTGCTCCATCTCACCGATGTGGCAGGCAATGGCCGTAGCCTTGCCACCGGCGGCGATGATCGCGTCGGCCACGTGTTGGCAGCCATCGATCTTGCGGCTCGACACAATCACATGGGCGCCTTGCTGGGCCAGCAACTTGGCAATGGCCTCACCGATGCCACGGCTGGCGCCGGAGACAAAAGCAATCTTGCCGTCGAGGTCGAACAGGTGGGTCTTGGACATGGTGGTTCCTTGTCGGTCAAAGCGTGGATTTGTGGATGACGTTCAGGCTCATCTGCTCCAGCAGCTTGTTCATCTGGATGAACTGCGCAAAGCGTTTGTCCTGGGTCTGGCCATGGAAGAAGCGGTAGTAGATCTGCTGCACGATGCCGGCCAGGCGAAACAGGCCGTAGGTGTAGTAGAAGTCGAAATTGTCGATCTGGATGCCGGCGCGCTCGGCGTAATAATCGACAAACTGGCGGCGGGTGAGCATGCCGGGCGCGTTGCTCGGCTGGCGGCGCATCAGTTGCACGGGCGCAGGGTCGGCGGCTTCGATCCAATAGGCGAGGCTGTTGCCCAGGTCCATCAGCGGATCACCGAGGGTGGTCAGTTCCCAGTCCAGCACGCCGATGATCTGCATCGGGTTGTTGGGGTCGAGGATCACGTTGTCGAAGCGATAGTCGTTGTGCACGATGCTGGAGGTCGGATGATCAGCCGGCATCTTGTCGTTGAGCCAGGCGCGCACGGCTTCCCATTTCGGGGCGTCGGGGGTCAGGGCTTTTTCGTAGCGATCGCTCCACCCGCTGATCTGGCGTGCCACATAACCTTCGGGTTTGCCCAGGTCGGCCAGGCCGCAGGCGTGATAGTCGACTTGGTGCAGTTCGACGAACTTGTCGATGAAGCTTTTGCACAGGGCTTCGGTGCGCCCGGCGTCCAGACCCAGCTCCGGCGGCAGGTCCGAGCGCAGGATGATGCCCTTGACCCGCTCCATCACATAGAACTCGGCGCCGATCACCGATTCGTCGGTGCAGTGCAGGTAGGCCTTGGGGCAGTAGGGGAAACCGTCCTTGAGTTGGTTCAGGATGCGGAATTCGCGGCCCATGTCATGGGCGGACTTGGCCTTGTGGCCAAAGGGCGGGCGACGCAGGACGAACTCCTGATCAGGGTACTCAAGCAGGTAGGTCAGGTTGGAGGCGCCCCCCGGAAACTGGCTGACTTTTGCGCTGCCGGTCAGGCCTGGGATATGGGCCTTGAGGTAGGGGTCGATGAGGCTGGCATCCAGTTCTTCGCCAGGGCGAATCTGGGTGGATTGGTCATTGAGCGCCATGCTTATCCCTTCTGCTTATTCTTGAGGCCTTGGACTATTGGCTAATCTAATGCGCACAGCCGACCCGCCACAAGGCTGGCACGGCTTAATAGGTTAGCGTGTTGGATGATAATCAGCGTGCCTGATCGGTCACTTTTCGGGCGCCGGCAAGGCGACTGGCGTGAGTACCGGGCGCCCGGCGAAGTACTCCACCAGATTGTCCGCCACCCGTTGCACGGTGTCATGGGCCGCTTCCGGCGACAGCCCGGCCACATGCGGGGTGAGGACTGTGTTGTTGAGGCGCTTGAGGCCGTCCGGCACGTTGGGCTCGTCATCGAACACATCCAGCGCCGCGCCGCCGATGCGTCGTTGTTCCAGGGCGTTGATGAGGTCGGCGGTGACAATCACGCTGCCGCGGGCAATGTTCACCAAAAAACCGTGGGGCCCGAGGGCGTCCAGCGCTTGGCGGTCGATCAAGTGACGGGTGCCCGGCCCGCCGGGCGTGGCAATCACCAGGAAGTCCGAGTTGCGCGCCAGTTCTACCGGTGTGGCGCAGTAGGTGTAGTCCACATCGCTGCGGGGCTGGCGGCTGTGGTAACTGATCTGCATGTCAAAACCCAGCGCCGCGCGCTGGGCGATCGCCATGCCGACCGCGCCCAGGCCCAGGATCCCCAGTTGCTTGCCCGAAAGGGACGGGCGCATGACCTTCGGCCATTCACTGCGCCGTACCGCTGCGTCGGCGCGAGGGATGTCACGTACCATTGACAGCAGCAGCGCCATGGTGTGGTCCGCCACCGAAGGGGCGTTCACGCCGGCACCGTTGGTGACGACGATGCCCCGGTTGCTCGCAGCCTGCAGGTCGACCTGCTCATAGCCAGCGCCGATCACGCAAATGATTTCCAGCAGCGGCAGGACGGCGATTTCCTCGGCATGCAACCCCAAAGGGCCACGGGTCAGCACAGCCTTGATCTGCGTGCCATGGGCCTTGATGGCCTGGGCGCGTTCGGCGGGCGTCGGCGCGAGGATCACATGAAAGTCATTGCTCTCGATGATGTGCAGGTATTCGTTGATGGTTTCAACCAGGACCAGAACAGTGGCGGACATGGGGCAGCTCTTGTTGTGGGGTTTGAGACCGGGATTATGCGGCATTTTTTAAGTACGAAATGCCAGCGGGTGGAAGATCTTTATTTGATGGGAGCTCTTGAGATGGGGGATGACAGCGCCTGAAGACGCTGTGCATCGATTCCGGTGCTACTGGGCTTGCCTCACCTTGTTCTGTTCCGCCTGGGCGATGGCCTTGAAATCATAGGTAGGGAAAAACTCGGTCCGGTAGGGGCCCCATGCGGTGTTTTCCAATGCCAGGTTGACCGCCGACAGGCGAGAGGCGGGCAGGCGCAGGACGATGACTTGTCCGATACCCATGGTGATGTTCCAACTGACGACCTCTACCCCCTCCGGTGGGAAGACTTTATAGAACTCCTGCTTGGCGAGTTGCGCTCTTAGTTCGCTTAATGGTCGCGATTGATCATGCTTTAGAAATACCGTCAGCATGATTGCATTGTCTTTTGTAGCGGCAGGTGCGCTTGCGGCCGGGGTGGCTGTGGGTTGTGCATTGGCGCAGCCGATAAGTAGAGCGCAAACCCCTACTGTGGATATTAAGAGTGACTTGAGTTGGGTTTTCATAAATGGGGTCTTTTTGTTGTTTTCGGAAGTTGTTGGAAAGTGCATTCAATGGGTGAAGAGTGTTCAGTGGGATGTGGTGGTTTTTATGGGGCCTTTGTAAGGCGCGTGAACCACATAGATGCGGACTTTCTCGTTGCTCTCGACCATGTCGCGCGGCACCTCCCGCGAATAGGTGAACTCTTCGTTATTCAGGGCCTCGAGTCGCCTGACCACTGTTCTGGTCGGGCCTTTGTCAGGGATCAGGATATGAGTCTTTTTGTCGCCCGTAACAAGGAAGTACCCGCCACCGCCATTATCATATTTTGACAACCCGGTGTCGGCGTAGAAGAACTCGTAGCGATTGCGCTCGGGGTCCCACATGGATATGCCTACTACGCCTGGGTACTTGTCCTTGACGTCAACCTGGGGGGTGCCTTCTATATAAACTTTGGTGGTCAGCCACTGAGGGGACGAAGCGAATGCGCGGATATCGGCGTTTGTCGGTTGCGCTTGGCTGGCGAGTGGGGTGAGCAGGGTCACAAGAAAAAGCCCGGTAAATATACAATTGTATTTTTTCATTGAATTATTCCTGTATGGAGTTGAGGGTGCTGCCGGCGATGCACTGCTTGGAAGCAGTAGTGGAGGAATATAGGTCTGCTGAGAATGTCTATCAATACTTAAGTATATGTTTGTAACAAATTCAGCGATGTTAAAAAGTTGATGTTTGGTTTGTTGCTTAGTTGTGTGTAGGAGATCTCCTAAAATTAAGTTGTCGTTTCCTGGGATTTGGCTTTTTAATATGACTTATGTTTAAGCCGGGAAGTGCGCCGCGGGCTGACGCGCCGCGACGTCACTTGATGAGACTCAGCCTATTCTTGGAAAGGGAATCAGGGAGTTGCGTGGTTTGTGCGCCTGAAACTCGGCCCCATTGAAGCTGAAGGTGTTGGGGGCAGTTTGTGGGTGCTCGGGCTTGGGCTGTTGGTCGGGTTGGTGTAATGCGACGAATTGGCTGATGGTGTCCGTCAGCAGGCCAGCATCGAAGAAGAAGTTCTGATTGATTGAAGCAATTGAAGTCATTTTGAGTTCTCCAATTAAGAGGGAAGGTTGTGGACGTGACACGCCTTTTATAGCGCTCAGCGTTGTGTGGCGGTGCTGGTGCATCGCGTTCCCGAAAGAACAAACCGAGACATACAAATACGCATCGGTAGCAGTCTTCAGGCGGGCTGCATATGGGGGCGGGAGGGGCCGCATCTGAGGCTGAAGTTGACGGCGCGATTTTTTTGCAGGCTCTGCATTCGTCAGCTAAGTCTTTGCTTATGCAGGCGAATCCCGGACAATCGCGCCCCTGTTACGGTCGTGGCGCTGCCTGTCAGGTTTTTCTGACTCGTCGCGATCGTATGAAAGCGGAGAACCGAGCGGATGAATGATCAGGCCAATAGCGTCGATGAACGCTACGCAACGACACCTGTAACCCTCACGGGCTGGAGCCGCCAGGACACGACCTGGATGCTTGGCCTGTTCGGCACGGCGATTGGCGCCGGTACTTTGTTTCTACCCATCAACGCTGGCCTGGGCGGCTTCTGGCCGTTGCTGATCCTCGCGCTGCTGGCGTTCCCGATGACTTATTACGCGCACCGTGGCCTGACGCGCTTTGTATTGTCGGGCCGTGCAGGCTCGGATATCACCGAGGTGGTTGAAGAACACTTCGGCATCAAGGCCGGGGCGTTGATCACCTTGCTGTACTTCTTCGCGATCTTCCCGATCCTGCTGATCTACAGCGTGGCGTTGACCAATACGGTTGGCAGCTTCATGTCGCACCAACTGCACATTGAGCCGCCGCCACGGGCGCTGTTGTCGTTTGTGTTGATCCTGGGCCTGCTGGGCGTGGTGCGTTGCGGCGAACAGGTGATCGTCAAGGCCATGAGCCTGATGGTGTATCCGTTTATTGTCGCCTTGCTGTTTCTGGCGGTGTACCTGGTGCCGCACTGGAACGGCGGCATCCTCAGCACCGCCAGCACTGTGCCGGCACCGTCGGCGCTGCTGCATACGATGTGGCTGGCGATTCCGGTGATGGTGTTCTCGTTCAACCACTCGCCGATCATCTCGGCCTTCGCCGTTGACCAGAAACGCCAGTACGGCGCCCACGCCGAAGAGCGCAGCTCGCAGATCCTGTCCCGCGCCCACCTGTTGATGGTGGCGATGGTGATGTTCTTCGTATTCAGCTGCGTGCTGACCTTGTCGCCAGGCCAACTGGCCGAAGCCAAGGCGCAGAACCTGTCGATCCTGTCCTACCTGGCCAACCACTTCGATAACCCGACCATCGCCTTTGCGGCGCCATTGATTGCGTTCGTGGCAATTGCCAAGTCGTTCCTGGGCCACTACATCGGTGCCAGCGAAGGCCTCAAGGGCCTGATCGTCAAGAGCGGCCGCCGCCCGGGTGCCAAGGCCCTGGACCGCATGACTGCGGGCTTCATGCTGGTGGTGTGCTGGATCGTGGCCACCCTGAACCCAAGCATCCTGGGAATGATCGAGGCCCTGGGTGGGCCGATCATCGCCTCGATCCTGTTCCTGATGCCGATGTACGCGATTCGCAAGGTACCAGCCATGGCCAAATACCGTGGGCAGGCGTCCAATGTGTTTGTTACGGCGGTAGGTCTGGTGGCGATCACAGCGGTGGTTTACTCGCTGTTGGCCTAAGGCCCAAGGCGGTACAGCGCTAAAAGGTGGTTTTGTGTGGGAGCGGGCTTGCCCGCGATAGCGCTGGGTCAGCTAGACGTATAGGTGATTGACCCACCGCTATCGCAGGCAAGCCAGCTCCCACATTCGTTTTGTGGCATGTCCAAAATTCCCTGCCTCGCCGCGATCCCCTGTGGGAGCGGGCTTGCCCGCGATAGCGGTGGGTCAGCTAGACGCATAGGTGACTGACCCACCGCTATCGCAGGCAAGCCAGCTCCCACATTCGTTTTGTGGCATGTCCAAAATTCCCTGCCTCGCCGAGACCCCCTGTGGGAGCGGGCTTGCCCGCGATGAGGCCACAACAGCCCCACATTTCTCCAGGCATAAAAAAACGCCGCGTACCTTGCGATACGCGGCGTTTTTTGTGTCAGCAGACCTTAGGCTTGAACCACCGGAATGTTGGCACTTGCAGCGATTTTACGGAACTCGGCGATCTGGTCGAAGTTCAGGTAGCGGTAGACATCACTGGCCATGGTGTCCAGTTTGGCCGCGTAGCCCATGTACTCTTCGACGGTCGGCAGGCGACCCAGCGTGGAAGCGACTGCCGCCAGCTCAGCCGAGGCCAGGTAGACGTTCGCGCCATCACCCAGACGGTTCGGGAAGTTACGGGTCGAAGTCGACACTACGGTGGAGTTCGGCTCTACACGTGCCTGGTTACCCATGCACAGCGAGCAGCCTGGCATTTCCATGCGCGCGCCAGCCTTGCCGTAGATGCCGTAGTAGCCTTCTTCGGTCAGTTGGTGAGCGTCCATCTTGGTCGGCGGCGACAGCCACAGACGGGTTGGCAGCTGGCCCTTGACCTGCTCCAGCAACTTGCCGGCAGCGCGGAAGTGACCGATGTTGGTCATGCACGAACCGATGAACACTTCGTCGATCTTCTCGCCAGCAACGCTGGACAGCAGACGGGCGTCATCCGGGTCGTTCGGCGCGCAGAGGATTGGCTCGTTGATTTCGGCCAGGTCGATCTCGATGACTTCGGCGTATTCGGCGTCGGCATCGGCTTCCATCAGCTCAGGGTTGGCAACCCAGGCTTCCATCGCTTGGGCACGACGTTCCAGGGTACGCGCATCACCGTAGCCTTCACCGATCATCCAGCGCAGCAGGGTGATGTTGGAGTTCAGGTACTCGGTGACGGAGTCTTTCGACAGCTTGATGGTGCAACCGGCAGCCGAACGTTCGGCCGAGGCGTCGGACAGCTCGAAAGCCTGCTCCAGCGTCAGGTCGTTCAGGCCTTCGATTTCCAGGATGCGACCAGAGAAGGCGTTTTTCTTGCCTTTTTTCTCAACGGTCAGCAGGCCGGACTGGATCGCGTAGTAAGGAATGGCATGAACCAGGTCACGCAGGGTGATGCCAGGTTTCATTTTGCCTTTGAAGCGCACCAGGATCGATTCCGGCATGTCCAGTGGCATTACGCCAGTGGCTGCGGCGAACGCGACCAGGCCAGAACCGGCCGGGAACGAGATGCCCATCGGGAAACGGGTGTGGGAGTCACCACCGGTACCTACGGTGTCCGGCAGCAGCATGCGGTTCAGCCAGCTGTGGATGATGCCGTCGCCTGGACGCAGCGATACACCGCCACGGGTCATGATGAAGTCAGGCAGGGTGTGGTGGGTGGTCACGTCGATCGGCTTTGGATAGGCCGCGGTGTGGCAGAAGGACTGCATCACCAGATCAGTGGAGAAGCCCAGGCACGCCAGGTCTTTGAGTTCGTCACGGGTCATAGGACCGGTGGTGTCCTGGGAACCGACGGTGGTCATCTTCGGTTCGCAGTACGTACCTGGACGAACGCCTTTGCCTTCTGGCAGGCCACAGGCCTTGCCGACCATCTTCTGGGCCAGGGTGAAACCCTTGCCAGTGTCGACAGGTGCTTCAGGCAGCTTGAACAGGTCGGTAGGGCCCAGGCCCAGCTCGGCGCGGGCCTTGTCGGTCAGGCCACGGCCGATGATCAGTGGGATACGGCCGCCGGCACGTACTTCGTCCAACAGGACCGGGGTCTTCATTTCGAAGGTGGTCAGGACTTCATCGGTGCCGTGTTTGCAGACTTTGCCAGCATGCGGGTACAGGTCGATCACGTCGCCCATGTGCATGTTGGTAACGTCGAATTCGATTGGCAGTGCGCCAGCATCTTCCATGGTGTTGTAGAAGATTGGAGCGATCTTGCTACCGAAGCAGAAGCCGCCAGCGCGCTTGTTAGGCACGTAGGGAACGTCGTCGCCGAAGAACCACAGTACCGAGTTGGTTGCCGACTTACGGGACGAACCGGTACCGACTACGTCACCGACGTAGGCGATCGGGAAGCCCTGGCCGCGCATTTCTTCGATCTGCTTCATCGGGCCGGTCTTGCCTTGCTCGTCCGGCACGATGCCTTCACGGGCCATTTTCAGCATGGCCAGGGCGTGCAGCGGGATGTCAGGACGGGACCAGGCATCGGGAGCAGGGGACAGGTCGTCGGTGTTGGTTTCGCCGGTAACCTTGAATACACGCAGGCTGATCTTGTCGGCCAGGGTCGGGCGGTTCTTGAACCACTCGCCGTCGGCCCAGGACTGGATCACTTCCTTGGCGTGCTGGTTGCCGTTCTTGGCTTTTTCCGCGACGTCGTGGAAAGCATCGAACATCAGCAGGGTGTGCTTGAGCTGGGCAGCTGCAACGGCGGCCAGTTCGGCGTCGTCCAACAGCTCGACCAGCGTCACGATGTTGTAGCCGCCTTGCATGGTGCCGAGCAGTTCAACAGCGCGCTTTTTGTCGATCAGGGGAGAAGAAACTTCGCCCTTGGCCAGGGCAGACAGGAAACCGGCCTTGACGTAGGCAGCTTCGTCAACGCCTGGTGGAATGCGGTTGGTGATCAGGTCAACGAGGAACTCTTCTTCGCCAGCCGGGGGATTTTTCAGCAGCTCGACCAGGCCTGCGGTTTGTTCGGCGTTTAGCGGCTGGGGAACGATACCCAGGGCTGCACGCTCTTCGATATGTTTGCGGTAGGCTTCAAGCACAGTTATTACCCTCATCAGTGGTCCCACGGGACGCTCATCCAGACATGCACGGCACGCATGCGCTCGAGGGCTTTTTGGGCCGTAGAGCCAGCGCTGCCGGCATTTCTCACAGAAGCTGCTTTCAAAGTTTTACGCCTGCAGAACGGAGCTGATGAGGGTTGGTGCTGGTTATTTAAAGGTTAAACAACCAGCGCCAACACCGTTCTGAAGGAACGACTGTGCTCGTGACGCTTTGAAAACAGCTTCCAACGGATTATTTGGCGCCTTACAAGGCCGGATGATTCTACGGCAAAAATTTTCTAAAGGTAAGTTGCCGCAGCAAGTTTGCAGGGTGATGAACCTTAGACAAAGGGCTAACATGGGCCACTGTTTCGCTGATTTGTGCGCTGCCACCCATGTCCAACCAAACCATCAAGACCCCTTGCATCGGCCTGTGCTCCACGGTTTACGGCGATCTCGTGTGCCGGGGCTGCAAGCGTTTCCACCACGAAGTGATCCAGTGGAACGGCTACGGCGAGGAAGAAAAACGTGCCGTGTGGCTGCGGCTTGAGCAACTGCTGGTGCAGGTGATGGCGGGCAAACTGGAGGTTTTCGATCCCAAACAGCTACGTTGGCAGTTGGAGCAGCGCAAAATCCGCTTTGTGCCGCACCAATCCGAATACTGCTGGGCCTACCAGTTGATCGCCCGGGGGGCGCGGGTGATCAACAATCTGGAAGCCTATGGGATGGTGCTGATGCCGGAGTTTCGCGACTGGAACCTGCCAGAACTGCGCGATGCCATTGATCGGGAATTTTTTATCCTGTCCGAGGCACATTACCAGCGCTACATCGCCCCTGGGTTCCTCAAGGATGCACTTTCTGGCTGACGATACCGATCAAAATGTGGGAGCGGGCTTGCCCGCGATGGCGCCCGTTCAGGCAGAGATGTATCAACTGACTGCCATCGCAGGCAAGCCAGCTCCCACATTTGATTTGTGGTGCGACCAAAATACTCTGCCCGACAAAGATCCCCTGTGGGAGCGGGCTTGCCCGCGATGGCGCCCGTTCAGGCAGAGATGTATCAACTGACCCACCGCCATCGCAGCGGTGCGGCGATCCGACAAGCCAGCCCCTACAATTGATTTTCATTGGCCGCGGGATGGGTATCAGCGCTTGTTGGCCGGTTTATCCAGGTGATCGATGATGCTCTGGGGGTTGAGTACCAGCACATCGCTCTCCAGCGCATCCAGCACCACTTCCGCCGTGTTGCCGATCAGCGCCCCGGAAATCCCGGTACGCGCCACGGTGCCAATGATTGTGACCGCCGCGCGCAATTTATGGGCGGCATGGGGAATCAGTACATCGGCCGGGCCTTCTTCGATATGCATGTGGCTGTCGTCGATGTCGAATTTGGCCTGGAACGCCTTGCACTGCTCGCGATAGCGGGCTTCGATGGTTTCTTTGAGTTGGAACACCGGATCAGCGGCCGACAGCATGGGCGACGGATGGGCGCTGATCACATGCAATTGGCCCTTGGCCAGGCTGGCAATGTCAAAACCATGACCGACAATGGCGGCGTGCAGGGCGTTATGCTCGTTGTCTTGGTTGCCCACGTCGACGGCCGCCAGGATCACCCCGTCGGTCCACGGGGTCGCGGTCTTGACCAGCAGCACTGCCGCCGGGCACAAGCGCAGCAGCTTCCAGTCATCCGGCGTCAGCAGGGCCCTTTTCAACGGGCTGTCGGGGTAGTGCTGCTTGATCACCAGTGCGCACCCTTCGGCTTGCTGAACGGCGATGATGGTTTCGTGCCGATTGTTGTTCCAGGCCTGCTCGGTGCTGACGCTGTAGCCGTCTGCCAACAGTTGTTCCTTCAGCAGGCTCAACAATGCCGAATGCTCATGTTTTTTATCGCATACCAGCAAATGCAGGTGTGCGCCGGTCGTCTTGGCGACCAGCTTGGCGCGCTTGAGGGCCAGGCTCTCCGAGTGTTCGGGCTCGATGATCACGAGGATTCTGCCAATATCGTTCATGAGCGGGATCTCCAAGGGTGGAAAGGACAGGGCGTGGAACAACTATAGTTGTTGCCCGCCGTACGGCATGTTGATGCACATCAAGGCCCGTGACTGGTGGTCTGCAGCGGGGTCGGTATAATCGGCGGCCTTTTGTGATCCTTTGCCCGTGAGCCCGATGAACCTGCCCGAAATCCATGAATTCCTCGGTTGCCGCACCCCCGATGCCTGGGTCCAGGCCGCACTGGCCGACCAGGAAACCCTGCTGATCGACCACAAGAACTGCGAGTTCAAGGCCGCCAGCACCGCCCTGAGCCTGATTGCCAAGTACCACTCCCATGTCGACCTGATCAACATGATGTCGCGCCTGGCCCGCGAAGAACTGGTGCACCATGAGCAAGTCATGCGCCTGATGAAAAAGCGCAAGATCGAGCTGCGCCAGTTGCATGCCAGCCGCTATGCCTCGGGTCTACGCAAGGTGGTGCGCAGTCACGAACCGGTCAAGCTGGTGGACACCCTGGTGGTGGGCGCTTTTATCGAAGCGCGCAGTTGCGAGCGTTTCGAAGCACTGGTGCCACATTTGGACGAAGAACTCGGCAAGTTCTACTTTGGCTTGCTGAAAAGCGAGGCGCGGCATTTCCAGGGTTATCTGAAGCTGGCTTATCAGTATGGTGATGCCAAGGACGTTGCCCAGGTGATCGAGCGGGTCCGCGCCGCCGAGCAGGAGTTGATCGAATCGCCGGACGTCGAGTTCCGTTTCCACAGCGGCGTACCGGCCTGATCGTGAAAGACTGCGGGCTATTTGTAAAAAACTCTTAAAAACATGAAGTTTGCGTCGAAGCCCCGCAGTAAGGGGCTTTGCATGCGCTTGTGGAGTGCGGTTGCCCACTATAATGCGCGCACTTCAATCGGCGCGCGCAGTGGAAACTTATGGAAAACTTGGGTCTGGGCAAGGTCTTGCTCGTTGAGGACGATGAGAAGCTGGCAGGGCTGATCGAGCATTTCCTGGCACAGCATGGCTTTGACGTGCGCGTGGTGCACCGGGGCGATGAAGCCTTGGCGGCGTTCCTGGCCTTCAAGCCGAGGATCGTCGTGCTCGACCTGATGCTGCCGGGCCAGAGCGGCCTGCATGTGTGCCGCGAGATCCGCAATGTGTCCGACACACCCATCGTGATCCTCACCGCCAAGGAGGATGACCTGGACCATATCCTCGGCCTGGAATCCGGCGCCGATGACTACGTGATCAAACCGATCAAGCCGCCGGTACTGCTGGCACGCCTCCGCGCCTTGCAGCGCCGTCATCTGCCGGAGCCGACGGTGCGCGGCTCGCTGGCGTTCGGCCAACTGGCGATTGACCGCAGTTGCCGGGGCGTGAGCCTGGGTGATGAGAAGATCGACCTGACCACCATGGAGTTCGAGCTGCTGTGGTTGCTGGCCAGCAGTGCGGGGAAGATCCTCTCGCGCGACGATATCCTTAACCGTATGCGCGGGATTGCCTTTGATGGGCTCAACCGCAGTGTCGATGTGTATATCAGCAAGCTGCGCAGCAAACTCAACGACAACCCCCGAGAACCCGTGTGCATCAAGACCATCTGGGGCAAGGGCTATTTGTTCAATCCGTTTGCCTGGGAGGTCTAGCCAGATGCTGCGCCTGTTTCTGCGCCTGTACATCATCCTGGCCCTGGGGTTGGCGGGGGCGATCTGGCTGGTGAACTACACCTTCGACGAATTGCTGCCCGAAGCCAACGAAACCTACAACCGTGAAGCCATGCGCGGCCCGGCCTACGGCCTGGTGGAGCAGTTGCGCCCGTTGCCGCCCGGGCCGGCCCGCGAGGCGCGGCTGGCCGAGCTGCAAAAGCACTATGGCTTGCGCCTGGGGTTTATTGACCGCGACGCAGCCGGCCTTGACCCCCGTGAGCAACAGTTGCTGGCTGATGGCAAGTTGGTGGTGCGCGGCGACTTCATGGAGTTCATCACTGAAATCGACGGCGGCGCGCAGTTGCTTGAGGTCAAGCTGCCGGTGGAACCACGCTGGCTGTATCTGTGGGCCTACAGCTTGTTGGGCTTGTGCCTGGCCATCGTCCTGTATTTCTGGGTGCGCCCGCACTGGCGTGATCTTGAGCACATCCGCCTGGCGGCCCAGCGTTTTGGTGACAATGACCTGGGCTCGCGCATCCTGTTGCCGCGTCGCTCCACCGTGCGTGAGTTGGCCGGGCACTTCAACCAGATGGCCGAGCGCATCGAGCACTTGATCGCCAACCAGCGTGAGCTGACCAACGCGGTGTCCCATGAATTGCGCACACCGATTGCGCGCTTGTCGTTTGAGCTCGATCAACTCAAGCAGGAAGCGGACCCGCGCCAGAGCCGCGCGCTGATTGGCGACATGTACGCCGACCTTGGCGAGCTGGAAGACATGGTTTCCGAGCTGTTGACCTACGCCAGCCTGGAGCGTGGTGCCACCCAAGTCACCCGCGAGAACATCGAGGCCCAAAGCTGGCTCGACAGTGTGATCGGCAGCGTCGCCCTGGAAGCGGAAGCGGAAGGCGTGCAGTTGTCACTGCGTACCTGTGAAGTGGCGTTCATCCAGATCGAGCCACGGTTTATGGCGCGCGCCGTGATCAACCTGCTGCGCAATGCCATTCGTTACGCCGAGCATCGGGTGGAGGTGTCGTTGGTCAAATTCGGCAGCGGCTATGAGGTACGCGTCTGCGATGACGGCCCCGGCGTACCCGAGGACGGCCGCGAGAGAATCTTCCAGCCGTTTACGCGCCTGGACGCCAGCCGCGACCGCCGCACCGGCGGCTTTGGCCTGGGCCTGGCGTTGGTCCAGCGGGTCAGCCAGTGGCATGGCGGGCAGGTGCAGGTGCTGGACTCGCAGTGGGGCGGGGCGTCGTTTCGCATGACTTGGGCCTACGCCGATCTGTAGATGCCGAAACTCTTCGTCCTGTAGTGGCAAGCGGGCGGTTATGGCAAGCGGGCCGTTGTGGCAAGCGGGCCGTTGTGGCGAGCGGGCTTGCCCCGCGCTGGGCTGCGGAGCAGCCCCAAACCCAGCCACCACGGCATACCTGAAGAAACGCGGCGGGCTTATTGGGGCTGCTCCGCAGCCCAGCGCGGGGCAAGCCCGCTCGCCACAACTGCGCACTCTCCCCAGCCATCCGCTCCGTCAAAAGGTGTAGTTCAGCACGCCCATCACCGAAGTCTGCATCCTGCGCTCCACAATCGGGCTTTTACCCGCATCACCCGACAAGTACTGCACATCCAGCAAGGTCGAGAATGTGGTGTGCTCGCCAAGGGGCACGCTCCAATCGAGGTTCAGCCCCCGGCTGACCATCCCACCCTTGGCGTCATACGCGCGAAAGCGGCTGTGCTGGGCTTGGCCGCTGGTCACGCCATACCACGTCTGTACATAGTTGCTATCGCCAAAGCGGCTGTTGAGGCTGGCGTCCACGGTGCCGTAGTCGCCGTCATACAGGTTGGTGCCGATGCTCAACTCCAATGAGGTGAAGGCCTTGCCGCTGTCTTTTTTATCGTCTTGCGCCAAGGCATGTTCCAGGGTTGCGCCCAGGATCGCGCTGCCCAGGGTATAGCTGGCACTCACCCCAAACTGTGGCCGCGACTTGATGTCGCCCATGCCCTTGAGTCGGTCGGAACCCAGGTGGGTGCTTTTCTTCTGGTCCTTGCGCGCGGTACTGGCGCCGACATAGGCGCTGAAGCTCAGTTGGTCATCCTCATAACCCCAGCCCAACCCCTTGTTGGTATCGAGAAAAATCCCCCATGGGCTGACGACATTTACGCCCAGCAGGGGCGCGGTCATCCGTTCATTGCTGCCGCTGTAGCGCGGCAGGTTGGCCGCCCCGGCTTGCAGGCTGTATTGCCAGTCGGTGGCGACTGACAGTTGGGTGCAGGTGAGCATGCACACAGAGGTGGCAGCGAGGTAGATCGTTCTTGAACGCATGATGGCCTTCGTCGTTCCATGGGAGGCTCGAATCCTAGGGACGGCGTGGGCAGGGGTCTTTGACAGCTTTGTCGGGAAACTGTCAAAGACTGTTAAACCCTTGGGCTGCCTGCCCAGCGCCCAAACGCCGCACCACCCCCAGACTTGATTTCAATCAAGGGCTCACTGGCCACCTGCCACCTACCATCGGCTGCATATTCCGGCCGTTGAAGTCAGTGAGCCCATGAACCGCACCAAGCCCTCGACCCTCGCTACCTTGGCGGCAAGTCCCGTCACCTGGTTGGTTGTCCTGGTTTTACTGTTCAGCCTGGCCGGCCCGGCCCAGGCCAAGTCCTACGGCGCGATTGAACAGCAACGCATCGACAAGATCTTCCCCCAGGCAGACGCCATTTCCGCCCCCGAAGGCAAGTTCAAGGTGCGCACGCTGTCGGCCAAAGGTGCGGTGATCGGCTACGTGTTCCAGAGCCTGGATGTGGTGGATATCCCGGCGTATTCCGGCAAACCGATCAACACCCAAGTGATCCTCGACCCGGCCGGGGTGATCCGTGATGCCTATGTGCTGGAGCACCACGAGCCGATCCTGCTGATTGGCATTCCCGAGGCCAAGTTGCATGACTTCACGGCACGCTACAGTGGGATCAACGTCAGGCAGCGGGTGGTGGTGGGGCACTCCAGTGACAGCCAGGCGGTGACTGTGGATGCGGTGGCCGGTGCCACCGTTACGGCCATGGTGGTCAATGAAGTGATCATGCGTGCCGCCCATGAAGTGGCGGTGTCGCTCAAATTGATCGAGGACAAGGCTAGCACCGCGCAGAAAGTCGCGCTGGTGCGCCCTGATCTGTTCGAGCCCGCCAACTGGGCGCAATTGACCGGCAATGGCGCAGTGCGCCGCCTGCACCTGACACGCGGCCAGGTGGACGATGCCTTCAAGGGCACCGAGGCCGAAGGTGTGGAAGTGGCGGGGCCGGGGCAGGCCGACGAGACATTTATCGACTTGTATGTGGCGGATCTCAATGCGCCGACCATCGGTCGCAACCTGTTGGGCGAGGCGCAGTACCGGGTGCTGATGCAGGGCCTCAAGCCTGGCGAACAGGCCATTGCGGTGCTGGGGCGCGGGGTTTTTTCGTTCAAGGGCTCGGGCTACGTGCGCGGCGGGATTTTTGATCGGGTGCAGTTGCGCCAGTTCGGCAACGTCATCAGCTTTCGCGATATGGACCACCAGCGCCTGTATGACGTATTCGCCGAGGGCATGCCCGAGTTCGAGGAAATGTCGGTGTTTATCGTGCGCCCCCAGGCCGCGTTCGACCCAGGCTCAGCGTGGACCCTGGAGTTGCTGGTGCGGCGCCAGACCGGCCCGGTCAGCGGCACCTTCACCAGCTTTGAACTGCCTTACCAGATGCCCGAGGCCTACCTGGAACGGCCCCTGCCGACCGCCGCGGAACAGGCCGCCATCGACGAAGCCAACCGGCCGATGTGGCTGACGATCTGGTACCAGAAACAGGTGCAGGTCCTGGTGCTGGGCGCCGCCCTGGTGCTGTTGACGGTGATTCTGTTCTTGCAGGACAGCCTGGCCCGGCGCCCGCGTCTGCTGCACTGGGTGCGTCGCGGTTACCTGCTGTTTACCGTGGTGTTTATCGGCTGGTACGCCCTGGGCCAGTTGTCGGTGGTCAATGTGCTGACCTTCGTGCATGCGCTGTTCCAGCAGTTCCGCTGGGAGCTGTTCCTCACCGACCCGCTGATCTTCATGCTCTGGGTATTCACCGCCGCCAGCATCCTGCTGTGGGGGCGTGGGGTGTTCTGTGGTTGGTTGTGTCCGTTCGGGGCGCTGCAGGAGTTGATCAACGAGGCGGCGCGCAAGCTCAAGGTGCGCCAGTTCGAACTGCCGTTTGCCGTGCATGAGCGGCTGTGGGCGATCAAGTACCTGATCCTGCTGGGGCTGTTTGGCCTGTCCCTGGAGTCGATGGCCACTGCCGAACGGTTTGCCGAAGTGGAACCGTTCAAGACCGCCATCACCCTGCATTTCGACCGCCAGTGGTGGTTCGTCGCCTATGCCTTGGTGCTGCTGGTGATCAACATTTTCACGCGCAAGGTCTATTGCCGCTATCTCTGCCCGCTGGGCGCGGCGCTGGCAATCCCGAGCAAGTTCCGCCTGTTCGATTGGCTCAAACGGCGCAAGGAATGTGGCGATCCGTGCCAGTTGTGCGCCAAGGAATGCGAGATCCAGGCGATCCACCCCGATGGCCATATCAACGCCAATGAATGCCACTACTGCCTCGATTGCCAGATGACCTGGCACAACGACCACAAATGCCCGCCACTGATCAACAAACGCAAGAAACGCAACAAGGCCGCACCCACCCCTGGGCAATTGATCCCGGTGGTGCAGGTGGCGGTGCCTGAATGACGGCCTTGGGCACCCACTTTTCCCATCTGGAGCACATCATGAACGACAGCGAATCGAAAAAAACCGGGGCCACACCGCAACCCGAAGGCATGAGCCGGCGTGGCTTCCTCGGCACCGGCGCCGTGACCGGCGCGGTGCTGGCAGGCGCCTCGGCCATCGGCGGTACGGTGTTTACCCGCGAGTCCTTTGCGGCGGCGGCCAAGGAAGCGAAGTCGAAGATCCATGTGGGCCCGGGTGAGCTGGACCAATACTACGGTTTCTGGAGCGGCGGCCACCAAGGCGAAGTGCGGGTGCTGGGTGTGCCGTCGATGCGCGAGCTGATGCGTATCCCGGTATTCAACGTCGATTCGGCCACCGGCTGGGGCCTGACCAACGAGAGCAAGCGCATCCTCGGCGAGGGCGCCAAGTACCAGAACGGTGATTGCCATCACCCGCACTTGTCTACTACCGATGGCCGCTACGACGGCAAATACCTGTTTATCAACGACAAGGCCAACACCCGCGTTGCGCGGATCCGCCTGGACATCATGAAGTGCGACAAGATCGTCACCGTGCCCAACGCCCAGGCGATCCACGGTCTGCGCCTGCAAAAGGTGCCGTACACCAAGTACGTGTTCTGCAACGCCGAGTTCATCATCCCGCACCCCAACGACGGCCACACCTTCGACCTGCAAGACAAAAACAGCTTCACCATGTTCAACGCCATCGACGCGGAAAAAATGGAAATGGCCTTCCAGGTCATCGTCGATGGCAACCTCGACAACGCCGACATGGACTACACCGGCAAATACGCCGCGGCTACCTGCTACAACTCTGAGAAGGCCTCCGACCTGGGCGGCATGATGCGCAACGAGCGCGACTGGGTGGTGGTGTTCAACATCCCGCGCATCGAGGCGGCGATCAAGGCCGGCAAGTTCATCAACCTCGACGGGGTCAAGGTGCCGGTGGTGGACGGGCGCAAGGGCGACGATGGCAAGGACAGTGAATTCACCCGCTATATCCCGGTGCCGAAGAACCCCCATGGCTGCAACACCTCGCCGGACGGCAAGTACTTTATCGCCAACGGCAAGCTGTCGCCGACCTGCACCATCATCGCCATCGACAAGCTCGATGACCTGTTCAGCGACAAGATCAAAGACCCGCGCGGCGTGGTCGTCGGCGAGCCGGAGCTGGGCCTGGGCCCGTTGCACACCACCTACGATGGCCGGGGTTTTGCCTACACCACGCTGTTTATCGACAGCCAGGTGGTGAA
Organism: Pseudomonas sp. DTU12.1; assembly: GCF_009873475.1. Classification (NCBI taxonomy): domain Bacteria; kingdom Pseudomonadati; phylum Pseudomonadota; class Gammaproteobacteria; order Pseudomonadales; family Pseudomonadaceae; genus Pseudomonas; species Pseudomonas sp. DTU12.1. The sequence goes on from NZ_CP045254.1 coordinate 2,660,971, forward strand.
GTGGAACATCGCCGAAGCCATCCGCGCCTATGGCGGCGAGAAGGTCAACTACATCAAGCAGAAGCTCGATGTGCACTACCAACCGGGCCACAACCACGCCTCGCTCACCGAAACCCGGGACGCCGACGGCCAATGGCTGGTGGTGCTCAGCAAATTCTCCAAGGACCGCTTCCTGCCCACCGGCCCGTTGCACCCGGAAAACGATCAGTTGATCGATATCTCGGGCGATGAAATGAAACTGGTCCACGACGGCCCGACCTTCGCCGAACCCCATGACTGCGTGATGGCGCGGCGTGACCAGATCAAGACCAAGAAAATCTGGGAGCGCAACGACCCGTTCTTTGCCGAAACCGTGGCCATCGCCGCCAAGGACGGGATCAAGCTGGAGACCGATAACAAGGTGATCCGCGACGGCAAGAAAGTGCGGGTGTACATGACCTCCATGGCGCCGACCTATGGCCTGACCGAGTTCACCGTCAAGCAGGGCGATGAGGTCACGGTGACCATTACCAACATCGACCAGATCGAGGACGTGACCCACGGCTTTGTCATGACCAATCATGGCGTGAGCATGGAAATCAGCCCGCAGCAAACATCATCCATTACCTTCATCGCCGACAAGCCGGGGCTGCATTGGTACTACTGCAGCTGGTTCTGCCATGCGCTGCATATGGAGATGGTAGGGCGCATGTTGGTCGAGCGCGCTTAACGGCGAGCACCAACCAATGTGGGAGCGGGCTTGCCCGCGATAGCGGCGGTTCAGCCACTATTTTTGGCGGCTGGTATACCGCCATCGCAGGCAAGCCAGCTCTCACACTAGATCTGTGTTGCTCCACAGATTGGGTTTTGATCAAAAGGAATGCTCCGTGGCTCGACCCCGCACGTTATTGATCGGGTGTGTGTGGCTGCTATTTTCGGCCACCGCCAGCGCCGTTTTACTGCCCATCACCGACTTGCCGTTGGTAGCCGCAGGCCCGCAGCACTGGCGCCTGCCCGCCGGCGACTACCAGGGCTCCTTCAGCATCGACCAACCCCTGCAACTCACCTGCGAACCCGGTGCGGTGATCCACAGCCAGGGCTTGGGCAATGGCTTGCTGATCAGCGCCGCCGACGTCACCGTCGAGGGCTGCACCTTCCTCGACTGGGGCCATGACCTCACCGCGATGAACGCGGCGATCTTCATCCAACCCAAGGCCCACGGCACCTTGATCAAGGGCAACCATATGCGCGGCCAGGGTTTTGGCGTGTGGGTCGATGGCACGGCGGACGTGAGCGTGATCGACAACCAGATCCAGGGCGACCCCACCCTGCGCTCCCAGGACCGGGGCAATGGCATCCACCTGTACGCGGTCAAGGGCGCGCGAGTGATCGGCAACCACGTGCGCGACGCCCGCGACGGCATCTACATCGACACCTCCAACGGCAACCTGCTGCAAGGCAACACCCTGGAAGACCTGCGCTATGGCATCCACTACATGTTCGCCAACGACAACCAGGTGCTCGACAACATCACCCGCCGCACCCGTACCGGCTACGCCTTGATGCAAAGCCGCAAGCTGACGGTGATCGGTAATCGCTCCGAAGAGGATCAGAACTACGGGATCCTGATGAACTACATCACCTATTCCACCCTGCGCGACAACGTGGTCAACGATGTGCGCGACGGCACCACGGGCGACACCATGATCACCGGTGCCGAAGGCAAGGCACTGTTTATCTACAACTCGCTGTTCAACAGCATCGAACACAACCACTTCGGGCGCAGTGCGGTGGGCATTCACCTCACGGCCGGCTCCGAAGACAACCGGATTGCCGGCAACGCCTTTGTCGGCAACCAGCGCCAGGTCAAGTACGTGGCCACACGTTTGCAGGAGTGGTCGGCGGATGGCCGGGGCAATTACTGGAGCGACTACCTGGGCTGGGACCGCAACAGCGATGGCCTGGGGGATGTGGCCTACGAGCCCAACGATAACGTCGACCGCCTGCTGTGGCTGTACCCCCAAGTGCGCCTGTTGATGAACAGCCCCGGCATCGAGTTGCTGCGCTGGGTGCAGCGGGCGTTTCCGGTGATCAAGTCGCCGGGGGTGATGGACAGCCATCCGCTGATGAAAGACCCCACGCTTTCCCTGCTCAAGGAGCCCGCATGATGCCTGTCGTCGAAATCCAAGGCGTGACCCAGCGTTATGGGCACGCCACTGTGCTGCATGACCTGAACCTGAGCCTGGCGCCCGGGGAGGTGCTGGGCTTGTTCGGCCATAACGGCGCGGGCAAGACCACCAGCATGAAGCTGATCCTCGGTCTGTTGCAGGCAAGCAGCGGCCAGGTGCGGGTGTTCGGCCGGGCGCCCAGCGACCCCCAGGTACGGCAGATGCTCGGGTACCTGCCGGAAAACGTGACCTTCTACCCACAACTCAGCGGCCTGGAGACCTTGCAGCATTTTGCCCGGCTCAAGGGCGCGCCGATGAGCCAGGTCGCGACGCTGCTGGAAGACGTCGGCCTGACCGCGGCGGCGCGGCGGCGGGTCAAGACCTATTCCAAGGGCATGCGCCAGCGCCTCGGCCTGGCCCAGGCCCTGCTTGGCGAGCCGCGCCTGCTGCTGCTCGACGAGCCCACCGTAGGCCTCGACCCGATCGCCACCCAGGATTTGTATCGCTTGCTCGACCGCCTGCGCGGGCAGGGCACCAGCATCATCCTTTGCTCCCATGTGCTGCCGGGGGTGGAAGCCCATATCAACCGCGCTGCGATCCTCACCCAGGGCCGCCTGCTGGCCCTCGGCACCCTGGCGGCGTTGCGCGAAGAAGCCGGGCTGCCGACCCTGATCCGCAGCAGTGGCCTGCAACGCGCGGCGCTCTTGCAAAAACGCTGGAGCGAGGCCGGCCATGTGACCCGGCGCTGGGGCGCGGAGGGTCTGCAGGTGGCTGCGTTCAATGGCAACAAGCTGGACCTGTTGCGTCAGTTGCTCGACCAGGAAAACCCCAGCGATGTGGAAATCGTCGTGCCGTCCCTGGAGGACCTGTACCGCCATTACATGGAAAGCCCTGCGGAGCGTGCCCTATGACGCCGATCTGGAACATGGCCCGCAAGGAATTCAGCGATGGCCTGCGCAATCGCTGGTTGTTAGCGATCAGCCTGTTGTTCGCGGTACTGGCCATCGGCATTGCCTGGCTCGGTGCGGCGGCGTCCGGGCAACTGGGCTTCACCTCGATTCCGGCGACCATCGCCAGCCTGGCGAGCCTGGCGACTTTCCTGATGCCGTTGATTGCGCTGTTGCTGGCCTATGACGCGATTGTCGGCGAGGACGAAAGCGGCACCTTGCTGCTGTTGCTCACTTATCCCCTGGGGCGCGGGCAGATCCTGCTGGGCAAGTTCGTGGGGCATGGGTTGATCCTGGCCCTGGCGACCTTTATTGGATTTGGTTGCGCCATGCTCGCCATTGCGCTGCTGGTGGATGACGTCGAGTTCAGCCTGCTGCTGTGGGCGTTTGGTCGATTCATGATGACGTCGACCTTGCTCGGTTGGGGCTTTCTGGGGCTGGCGTATGTGTTGAGCGCCGTCTCGGCAGAGAAGTCCACGGCGGCCGGGCTGGCCCTGGGCGTGTGGTTCTTTTTTGTCCTGGTGTTCGACCTGGCGTTATTGGCGCTGCTGGTCATCAGCGAGGGCCAGTTCAGCCCGACGCTGCTGCCCTGGTTGTTGCTGTTCAACCCGGCGGATGTGTACCGGCTGATCAACCTGTCGGGTTTCGATACCGGGCCGGCATCGGTGGGCGTGATGGCGTTGGCGGGCGACCTGGCAGTGCCGACGGCGGTGTTGTGGCTATGCCTGGCTTTATGGGTCGTAGGGCCACTGGCCTGGGCGTATTGGCTGTTTGGGCGGCGCGCAGCCTGAGTTTTTATTAGTGGAGCGGATGAGCATGAAAATCGGGTTGGTATTGCTGTTGAGCCTGCTGTTGGTCGGGTGTGACAAACCGGTGGCGGCGGGCGTGGGTGATGGGCCGGTGGCGTTTCATCCGGCCGATGAGTGCCATGTGTGCGGCATGGTGATCAGCGAATTCCCGGGGCCCAAGGGCGAGGTGGTGGAGCAGGGCGCGGCGAAGAAGTTTTGCTCGACCGCAGAAATGCTCGGCTGGTGGTTACAGCCGGAAAACCATCATGCCCAGTCAAAGCTGTATGTGCATGACATGGGACGCAGTCATTGGGACACCCCGGATGATGCCCATCTGATCGACGCCAAGACGGCGTACTACGTGCTGGGCACCGGGCTCAAGGGCGCCATGGGCGTGGTGCTGGCCTCGTTTGCCGAGCAGGCGGTGGCACAGAAAGTCGCGGCGGACACCGGCGGGCGGGTGTTGCGTTTCGAGGAGATTGACCTGGCGCTGCTACAACAGCCGGCAGGTATGTCCCATAGCGGCCATTGATAACCCAAGCAAATACCGCTGTCGTGGCGAGCGGGCTTGTCGGAACGCCGCATCGCCCGCGCTGGGCTGCGAAGCAGCCCTAAAAACGGCCATCGCGGATTATCTGGAGAAACGCAGCGGGCTTATTGGGGCTGCTGCGCAGCCCAGCGCGGGGCAAGCCCGCTCGCCACAGGGGGAGTCGTGCGGTACGGCCTTTAACGGTTGACCAACATCGCCGGTAAGTTTGATGGCCAGACCCATCAACGAGTTACTGAACAAACCGGCGATATCAAGCAGACACGGCTGTTGTGGCGAGCGGGCTTGTCGGAACGCCGCATCGCCCGCGCTGGGCTGCGAAGCAGCCCTAAACCTGGCCATCGCGGTTTATCTGTAGAAACGCGGCGGGCTTATTGGGGCTGCTTTGCAGCCCAGCGCGGGACAAGCCCGCTCGCCACAGGGGGAGTTGTGCGGTACTGCCCTTAACGGTTGACCAACTTCGCCGGCAAGGCGATCACCAGCAAACAACTGAGCACCAGGCTCCCGGCAAAGAACCACATCGCCCCGGCGCTGCTGCCGGTCAGGTCGATGGCCAGGCCCATCAGCGAGTTGCTGACCAAGCCGGCGATGTTCGCCAGGGAACAGGCCAGGGCAAAGCCAGTGGCTGCCGCGGTGCCGGTGAGGAAGGTCGCTGGCAGGCTGAAAAACACCGGCACTGCGCCAAGGATCGCCGCCGAAGCCACGGCAAACAGGGCCACGGTGGCGACCACGTTATGGGTGAAGAAGGTGCTGCTGGCCATGGCCACGGCGCCCACCAGAAAGGGCACGATAATGTGCCAGCGGCGCTCACGGTATTTGTCGGAGCTGGCGCCGATCAGCAGCATGCCGGCCAGCGCGGCGACGCTGGGTAGGGCGGTGAGCAGGCCGATATGGAAGGTGTCGCTGATCCCCGCGTTGCGGATCAGGGTCGGCATCCAGAAACCCATGGCATAGGCGCTGAGCAGGATCGAAAAATCGATCCCGCCGAGCATCCACACCTTAATGTTGAAGAACCCATCACGAAAGCGCCGCGGGCTGTGGCTGGCCTGGCTGGCGTCGGCGTGCAATTGCTGTTGCAGCAGGGCCTTTTCGTCGGCAGACAACCATTTGGCCTGGTGATAGGTATTGGGCAGCGCCCAGAACGCCAGCACCCCCAACAGCACGCTGGGCAATGCTTCAAGCAGGAACAGCCATTGCCAACCGCGCAGGCCGGCCAGTTGGTCGAAGTGGCTCATGATCCAGCCGGACAACGGCCCACCAATCACACTGGACAGCGGCAGGCCGATCATGAACAGCGCAATCACCCGCCCTCGGCGATGGGTGGGGAACCAGGTGGTCAGGTAGTACAACACCCCCGGCAGGAACCCCGCCTCGGCGACGCCGAGCAAAAAGCGCAGGACATAGAACTGGGTGGTGGAGGTGACCAGCAGCGTGCAGGCCGAGAGCAGGCCCCAGGTGATCATGATGCGAGCAATCCAGATCCGCGCGCCGACCCGCTCCAGGATCAGGTTGCTCGGCACTTCAAACAGGATATAGCCGACAAAAAACAGGCCGGCGCCCAGGCCGAACGCGGTTTCGCTGAACTGCAACTGGTCTTGCATCTGCAGCTTGGCAAAACCGATGTTGATCCGGTCCAGATAGGCGGCCAGGTAGCAGAAACACAGGAAGGGAATCAGCTTCCAGGTGATCTTGTGGTACAGCGCATGGATCGGGTCGGCGACCGTGGGCATCGGTGAGTCTCATGGGCAAGGAGTGGGGCGGGGCGAATATAGCATTCCGACACCGACAAGCTCTGTCTGAAACGCGCCACCTGACTGGGGTTGGCGTGCGAAAGCAGCTACGTTTAATGCTTCTAATAAAACAGAGTATCCACGGATGAACTACCAACCCTTTACCCGAACCTTGATCGCGACGGCCCTGGTCCTGACATTCAGCGGTGTGCAGGCGGCCTCCCAGGCCCCGGTGGCCGGTGAAAACGGCATGGTGGTGACGGCCCAGCATTTGGCGACCCATGTGGGTGTCGATGTGTTGAAGGCCGGCGGCAACGCCGTGGATGCGGCTGTCGCCGTGGGTTACGCCCTGGCGGTGGTTTATCCGGCGGCGGGTAACCTTGGGGGCGGTGGGTTCATGACCGTGCAACTGGCGGACGGGCGCAAGACCTTCCTCGACTTCCGCGAAAAAGCCCCATTGGCGGCCACCGCCGACATGTACCTGGACAAGGACGGCAACGTCGTCCCCGGCCTCAGCGCCAAGGGCCACCTGGCCGTCGGCGTGCCCGGCACCGTCTCCGGCATGGAGCTGGCCCTGAGCAAATACGGCACCCTCAAGCGCGCCCAAGTCATCGCGCCGGCAATCAAGCTCGCAGAAAACGGCTTCGCCCTCGATCAGGGCGATATCGACATGCTGCACAGCGCCACCGAAGAGTTCAAAAAAGACCAGGACCTGCGCGGCATCTTCCTCAACAAGGGTGAGCCACTGCAGGTCGGGCAGAAACTGGTGCAAAAAGACCTGGCCCGCACCCTGCGGGAAATCTCCGCCAAGGGCACCGATGGCTTCTACAAAGGCTGGGTGGCCAAGGCCATTGTCGATTCCAGTCAGGCCGGTAAGGGCATCATCGCCCAGGCCGACCTGGACAAATACCAGACCCGCGAACTGGCGCCCATCGAGTGCGATTATCGCGGCTACCACGTAGTCTCGGCGCCACCACCCAGCTCGGGCGGCCTGGTGATCTGCCAGATCATGAACATCCTCGAAGGCTACCCCATGGCCGAACTGGGCTACGGCTCGGCCCAGGGCACCCATTACCAGATCGAAGCCATGCGCCACGCCTACGTCGACCGCAACAGCTACCTGGGCGACCCGGACTTTGTACAGAACCCGGTGGAGCACCTGCTGGACAAGAACTACGCCGCCAAACTGCGCGCCGCCATCGAGCCGCAAAAGGCTGGCGACTCCACGGCCATCAAGCCCGGCGTCGCGCCCCATGAAGGCAGCAACACCACCCATTACTCCATCGTCGACAAATGGGGCAACGCAGTCTCGGTGACCTACACCCTCAACGACTGGTTCGGCGCCGGCGTCATGGCCAGCAAGACCGGGGTGATCTTGAACGACGAGATGGACGACTTCACCGTCAAGGTCGGCGTGCCCAACATGTACGGCCTGGTCCAGGGCGAAGCCAACGCCATTGCCCCAGGCAAGGCGCCACTGTCGTCTATGAGCCCGACTATCGTCACCAAGGACGGCAAGGCCGTAATGGTCATCGGCACACCGGGCGGCAGCCGCATCATCACCGCCACCTTGCTGACCATCCTCAACGTCATCGACTACAAGATGAACATCCAGGAAGCCGTCAACGCCCCGCGCTTCCACCAACAGTGGATGCCCGACAGCACCAACCTCGAAACCTTCGCCCTGAGCCCCGACACCCAGAAAATCCTCGAAAGCTGGGGCCACAAATTCGCCGGCCCCCAAGACGCCAACCACCTGGCCGCCATCCTCGTCGGCGCCCCATCCCTGGACGGCAAACCCGTGGGCAACAACCGCTTCTACGGCGCCAACGACCCACGGCGCAACACCGGGCTGTCATTGGGCTACTAACCCCAGGCAGGGCAGGGGCCAGCCGCCCTTGCTCTGCCTCACAGAAGAATATTTTTTGAAATCAAGGGGTTGCCAGTCCCGGCAAATCAGTACATAATTGCCGCCATCGAACGCACTGAGGCATAAAAAACTTCAATGTTTTCAATGAGATAGAGTAGAGGTAAGCTTCACATAGCCCACTCAAGTTTATATGCGGTGAATGTCGGTGGTTTTGGCATTGATCGTTTGAGGCCGAGTAGCAAAATGGTTATGCAGTGGATTGCAAATCCACCTACGCCGGTTCGATTCCGACCTCGGCCTCCACTCTTGAAAGCCCCGTAGATCAATGGTCTACGGGGTTTTTTATTGCCTGCGATTTGGTCATCGCTTCCGCAATTTTTCGGATCGCTTCCGCAGCCCTACCTTTTTCGGGAAGTTTAAGACGCCGTTATCGGTATGCCTCTCCTCGATTGGACGTGGGATTGTGCCCGAGACTAAGGAGGCTGAGCGTCCACTAACGGCCAAAAGCGGCCCGTTGACAGCCGGAGCAGCTTAAGGAGCTGCTCTTGGTCATTCATTGCTTGTTGTTGCCGAAAGCGTGACGGGCAAGTCCTATGCAACCGGTGGTCTGAACGAATGCAAATGACTGGTCAGGGCGCCGTCGCTACTTCGTCTTCTTGGTAGACAGGAGGCCCAGGTCCCTATAGCGTGAACCGCAATGGCCTTACGCCACGCTGGTCGCCGCTACTTCATAAGGATTTGAAACGTGCTCATAGAATCGCTGCGCCTGATCAACTTCAAAAAATTCAAGGATCAGACTTTTGACTTCAACGAAGATGTGAATATCTTCGTGGGTGATAATAATGCAGGCAAAAGCACGATTTTGGAGGCTTTGGAGATCGTGCTCAATTTTCAGTATCGCGGTCGGCCATTCAATAGCGAGTTTTCCCCGGATCTTTTCAACGCAGAGACAGTTGCCGCTTTCTGCGCCTCACCAAAATCGCCTGCAGACTTACCGATCCTCGTGATCGAGGCGTATATGAAGAACGTGCCTGACTATCGCGGTGCGAACAACAGCCTGAAGAAAGATGCTTAGGGAGTTCAGATCAAAGTCAGTTTTGATCCAGATTTTACTGATGCCTATAACGATTACTTGGCCTCCGGTGCCGCGGTAACCAGCATCCCAGTGGAGTTCTACCAAGTCGAATGGATGGATTTTGCTTGGAATGTTATCAAGCCGATGACCAAGCAATTCAGAGCACTCTACATCGACCCCACTCGTATTCATCCCACCTTCGGCAAAAATCAGTACATCTCGAATGTACTGAGTACCGCACTCAGAAAGGACGAAGAGTACCGCCTGAGCTTGCACTACCGTGAAACCCTTCAATCCTTTAACAACACTGATGAGGTCACTACCGTCAACAAGGATTTGGACTCCGATAACAGGATCACGGAAAAGAAGCTGACCATCGCCGCCAACACCATGCCCGCTGGTGCTATCCAGAACGGTCTGCAACTTGAAGTAAACGCCGTGCCGTTCCACATGATTGGTAAGGGGGAGCAGAGTAAGGTGCAAATCAAGCTGGCCCTGCACAACAAGTCAAAAGATATCGACTTGGTAATGATGGAGGAACCGGAAAATCACCTGTCGCATGTTGAGCTAAGCAAGTTGGTGCAAGACATTGAGGACCAGCGAGACGGCAAGCAGCTATTCCTGACCACTCACAGCTCTTATGTGTTGAACAAACTGAGCATTGATAAAATTTGCCTTTTGCATGACACATATAAGCGACTACACCTCTTGGACAAGGCGGTGGTAAAGACGCTGAAGCGACTGCCAGGCTACGACACGCTGCGTGTCGCGCTCTCTAGGAAGGTAGTGTTGGTAGAAGGCCCCTCTGATGAGTTGATTCTCAAAAAGATCTACAAAGACACCCACAATGAGCGTCTGCCGGAGCAAGACGGAATCGACATCATTGTGGTGCGCGGCGTCGGGTTCAAGACGTTCATTGCGATAGGCAAAGAAATCGGCACCGCGATTAATGTCTTGCGAGATAACGATGGCAATTACGAAAATAACGTCGTTAAAGCACGTGAGGATTACACAGATTTCCCAAACATAAAGCTGATCTCTTCAACGAACAACAATGAGTTTTCATTGGAGCCAGCGATGATTCTGGCCAATGCGGAATCGGACAAAGAGTTGCAAGCATTTGCAAAAATTGCCCTCTCAAGCAAAACCTTCAAGCTGTTCACTACCAGACCTACGTTTCCTGAAAAGCTCGAATTTGTCGTTGAGTGGTTCAGAAGCGGTGACGGCGACGGCAAAGGCAAGAAGAAGGTCGACACCGCGATTCGAATTTTCGAAACTGTTGAGCCGTTCAAATATCCAGCCTTCCTCGCTGAGGTGCTGAATTTTGCCTAATAAACTCTGCATGGCGGGTGCCGGTTCAGGCAAAACTCACAAGGTTATTACCGAATCAATCGCCGAAATCGAGCGTGGAGGGAAGGTTCTGGTAGTGACCTATACGACCAGTAATCAGCAGGAACTGAGACGTAGATTTCTGGAGATCTTTGGTACGCATAGTGATCGGTTCGTGGTCAAAGGCCTGTTTTCATTTTACCTGGAAGACATGGTGAGGCCGTATCAGCAGGCATTGTTCCCGCGGCGGATCGATGGCATCTGTTTCAACCAGCGCAATCCTCATATGAAGCCAGATTCAACGTTTATGCTCCCGGGGTGTGCGGAGCAGCTGGACGATAAGAGCTACAACCCCAAACATTTTTTGACTTCATGCAAGACCAAGGCTCATACCGGCTTTCTCGCAAAACTGGCGACCCGGATCATGAAGGCTACGAAAAACTCTCCTGCTGCACGGCTAGGGGAGATTTATACCCAGGTGTTCTTTGATGAGGTTCAAGATCTGGTCGGGTGGGACTACGAAGTGCTCAAGCTGCTGAACAAAGTGATGCCAGCATCCATCACTTGTGTGGGAGATTTCCGGCAGACGGTGTACGAGACGACGTTTGGCCAAAAAGCGCCTAAAACGGCCGCTGAGAAGATCGCAGCGTTCAGGTCCATGGGCTTTGTGGATCAGTCACTGACGCTTAATCGGCGTTGCATTCAACCGATTTGTGACGTCGCCGATGCTGTACACAAAGGTGCCTATGAAGCGACGGAGTCGGCGGTGAAGAGGGTTCCACCTGAATTTGTCCATCACCTTGGCACATTCGTCGTCAAGGAGTCTGACGTCGCCGAATACGTCAAGGTGTTTGACCCTATGGTGCTGCGCTGGAGCGTAACGTCAGGAGCGAAGCTTCTTCCCGTCGAGGCGCGCTGCTACAATTTTGGCGGTAGCAAAGGGCTGGGTTTTGATCGGGTGTTGGTGCTCCCCACAGAAAACCAGTTGCATTTCGTTTTGGATGGCCGAAAGCCGTTTCCCGCGAAAGACGAAACCGCTCAGAACAAGCTGTACGTCGCCATTACTCGCGCGCGATACAGTCTGGGATTCATCGTGCCAGACAAGAAGGCTGCTGGCTTACGGTTCCCAATCTGGGCAAAAGCTTCTGCTTGATGGAAACTAGATAACCAGGCAATGATGCTTTCAACGAGAGAGCGTTTCTGATCGGCGCCGAAAAATTTGGGTAGGGTACAAAGCGCGCTATTACAACGTGGATTCGTGGCGGTCAGCTTTGGCCGGTTTCTATCTGTCACGAAGCAAGAAGTCGGTAAGCGTCCGGCCAACTCACCTTTCTGACCCCACAGGATTATTTAATGGCAACTGAGAGCGAAGTGAGTATTGGCGGGTCGTATCTTGGAGGCACTGCAAAATATGTCGGAGACCAACAGGCAATGCTATTTAATGCCTCCGACTTGGTTGCAAGGGGCAACATTGTAGATGGCTCAATGTTTCGTGCTTACCAAATTTCTGTTCGAGAACTACGTCGCAGGTTAGAAGCATTGGGGTATTCACTCACTCATGTACGTGAACAAATCATAAGCACCTTACAAAAAGGATATAAAGAGTTAAAACAAAATGAGCGGCCTCAATGCCGATCCTTTCTTGACTACGGGTGCAAAATCACGGTCGAGCAGCTCATTGACTTGGTAAGGCAATGGAAAGAGGAGGGCAAGAAAAATTATAACTATATGGCGCAATTTGACCTGAGTGACTTTCCAAGCACCATGCTGGACTTTATCCAAGGCTGCAGTTCCGAATTTTTGCTGCCCTCTCAAAATATTTGGATTCATGGATATCACTTTGAGCGTCTGCTTTGTGAGGTATATTCTGATGAAGAGATATTCCAAATAGATTTTACACAGCTTATTAAAGCTGGATACTACGAGCCAGATGATCAACCCTTCACAAATGAATTTGATAGATTGCTTTCACATTTCAATCCGCTATCGCTCAGGCTAATGGAGAAGCTCAAAGAAGAAGAGTCGGAAATGCTTGAGTTCAAGACCGTTGTATCAAGCAACCCCACCAAAACAATCGCCCAACAACTACCAAAATATTTGATTGGTTTTTTGAATGGTAAAGGTGGGCGAATTCTCTTCGGAGTTACCGATGCCGGCATCGTCGAAGGTGTCATGTTAAATAGAGAAGAACGCGACCAATTGCAAAGAAATGTGGGTGCCGTTGTTTCGTCAATCACTCCGAACTTTCCACAAGCAGCAGTTGAAATAAATCTTCGGCCACTGATCAGTATTGGAGCGGAGATCGAAGATAAATTCGTCATAGAAATAAGTATACCAAGCGGTAAAGCTAATGAAATGTATTTCTACAGTGGTGGTGACACTTGGGTTCGTCACGGAACGTCAACATGTGCACTGAAAGGGCATCAATTATTTGTACATATTTGCACTCGTTACAGTTCCGCTGACGACCTACTTAGAGTCGTAGGACAAAGAGCCCATGTTGCGATGGAAGAAATTCGAAGATTAGAGCAGGATGGCGAACGCTCTAAAGAAGCGCTAGCCACGAAGCAAAGCGAATTGCTGGCATTGAGGAAAAGCGTGTCCTCCGCGTGGGAGCTGCTTAAAGAAACCGACCTCATCTGCCCAATGTGCGATTCACCGCTCGCGATCAGACATTCTTTCACGGACACTATCTCTATCGGCGGTAAGGATATTGATGCGGATCTAGAATACATTCAGTACGAATGCGGGTATGCCACCCGAGATGACCGTGATCAACCAATGTCGCTGTGCTCCAAACAATCTCAGGTGACAACCAAATAAGCAGACGCACTTCCAAAACCTCGACAGACGTCAACAGCTACTGTCCACTTCTGGCCAGGAGGTGCTGCTTTCAAACGTCCGCTTTTGGCCGTTTTCTGCCTATCGTACAAGTAGCAACGGGTCATTTCGTAGGCTTCACAATTTCACCAATTCGCCGATATGCCTTCTTGGTCATTTCCTCTGTGGAATGACCTAGTAGGCGGCTCGCGTGCGTCAGCTCGATCTCGCTAACAGCTTTGGGACGGATAACCTTGAATGAAACTGACGAATGCTCGTTGCCAGGGCGGGATCACCGTCAGCTGACGCTTTGATTGCTGCCTTCTCTTGTGCGTCGTCCCACCGATTACGCAACATCTGCGGGCTCATCCGAAGTCCAGGCGCATTTGTGATCAAAGTTGACGAACGGAAAAGGGGACGGATCTATTTTCAAAATAAATCCGCCCCCTTTTTACTGCAGAGCGCTGAAGCGCCAATCAGCGAATACTCCTGCCACCTTCAACCCACCTGCTCGAACCGCCGCCGCTTCAGGAACAACCCCACCCCCAGTGCAACGGCAAAGATCGACAATAACCCCAGGTCAAACCCAAACAAGCGGGTTTGGCTCGCTGCAACGCAGCCGACTGCACCTATCGCTATCAGCAGTACCCCTAACCATTTGCGAAGGGGGTACGGCTTAACAAATCGGTCGAGCAGGAAGAACAGCACCAGCGCAACGACCAGTTGGGTAATGTCAGACATGTGTTTCTCCCGTCAGGTCTTGATGATCAGTGTCGAGGCGCTGCGTTGCGGGCCGATGCCGCCATTCACCTGCGCCTCAATGCTCACCAGTACGTCGCCTGCATGATAGGTGGGCAGCAAGGTTGGCGATTTTGGTGCGTTGGGTGTTGAGAACATCGCCCTGTTGCCGGGTCAGTGGCTTGGAGATGCCGATCATCATCAGGCACGGCAGGTTGTTGGCCAGCATCTTGTCGTACACCTCGACGACCTTGCGGTTGACCTCGTAGTGAGCGCTTTTCGCTTCGCCAAAATGCAGCTCGCGCAGGCGTCCGCGTTCGCTGCCGGTGAGCATAAGTATCTACACAACTTTCAGAAACTGACGAACTCCCCTGTGGCGAGCGGGCTCGCCCCGCGCTGGGGTGCGAAGCAGCCCCAAAACCAGCCGCTGCGGTGTATCTGGTACAACGCATTCGGCTTATTGGGGCTGCTTCGCACCCCAGCGCGGGGCAAGCCCGCTCGCCACAACTGCGCTATCTGCCTGGATCTAGGCGTTGCGGCAAAGTTGTGTAGATACCTATGGTCGGTGAGGGTGACCTGCGAGACGTTGAACACGATCCCGTGATTGCCCATGTATTGGAAAGTCCCTTCGAACTTCATCGCACGCATCCTTTCGAGCCAAAGGCGGGGATTGTCTAGAAAGCACGCGCTGGATTCAAATCATTTCACCTGGCCGATCAGCCTGGATGCCCGGCCAGGAACACGTTAGATTCAGCCTCTAAAGGATGACTCACCCCCGTGGAGTAGAATTTTGCGCAAACTGATTGTGGTGCTCATGCTCGGGTTCCCGTGCAGTTTTCCGGTAATCGCGGGTGATGGCAGGGCGGTGGAAGTCTCGGCCTTTGGGGCGGTTGTTTCGTCGAGTCTTGCGGTGACTCTTTTCCCCGTCACGCTGACTGAAGACAGTCAAGGAAGTAGCCGCAATAGCTCAAAGGGAGGCGATTCCAAGATAGTTGCCGCTCGCAATGATGCTGCCGCTTTCGTCGCGAGTGATGGGGTTATTCGAGGCGCGAGCCTGGAGGCGGCGTTCGAGGTTTTGCGGATTGGGCATGAGCCGGCCACAGCCAGCGACATGATGCTGGCTGAAGCCGTTTTGGTTTACGAATCGCGCTAGCGAAATAGGGCCTCGACCACTTTTAGCCAGTCTGCCCACTGGGTTTGTGCGTCCTGCAGTCCCGTGGTGCCGTGGGGTTAAATCTTGAATTGCTTCAACAGACCTTCAAGGCGATGACCTATGGCGTATAGCTCATCGACGGTTTGCACGCCGTTTTGGGTCTGGTCGGCGACGCTTTCAATCGCGCGGGCTATTTGATGGACGCTTCGGTTGATTTCCTCGGCCACTGATGTCTGCTCCTGCGCGGCACTGGCGATGTGTGCGTTCATCGCATTGATGGTAACGATCAGTTCGACCGCTTTGCCCAGCGACTGGCCAGCCTGTTCTGCGTGCAGGCTGGCGCCATTGCCCGCTTCGCCGGAGTGGCTCATCGCGGTCACGACCTTGGTGGTGGCCTGGTTGAGCCGCTCGATCATGGCTTGGATCTCCTGGGTGCTGAGTTGCGTCCGGCTGGCCAATGCGCGTACTTCATCGGCCACCACGGCAAACCCGCGCCCGGCGTCGCCGGCCCGTGCCGCTTCGATCGCGGCATTGAGTGCCAGCAGGTTGGTTTGCTCGGCGATCGAGCGGATGACATCCAGCACGCTGACAATGCCTTCTACATCGCCTTGCAGGCTTTGCAGCGATACGCCGCCCGTGGACAGGTCTGCGGTCAGCGTGCCCAAGCGGGCGATGCTTTCATTGACGACCTGCCTGGCATGCTGGGCCTGCAGATCGGTTTCGGCGGCTGCATCTGAAGCGCTCTGGGCACTTACGGCCACCTCATGCGCAGCGGATGACATTTGATTGATCGCTGCGGCGACCTGATCGGTTTCCTGACGTTGCTGCTCCATGACGTGGTCGATGCATTTGCTCTGTTCGGCCACTTGGGTGACGGACTCATTCAGCTCTCGGGCCATGCTGACGATCTGGCTGACCAGCCCATGAATCTTGTCGCAAAAGGCATTGAACGACACGGCTACCTGTCCGAACTCATCGTGGCTGGTGGGTAGGCGCCGCGTCAGATCGCCTTCGCCAGCGGCGATTTCATCGAGGTGCTCGCGAATCCGTGACAGGGGGCGCAGGCTGTTTTTCACCAATACCCAGCCCAGCCCGCCGATGATGCCCAGTGCAATCAAGGCGATGAGGGTTATCCCATAGACGAGGCTGCGCACCCGTTGATGGATTTCGGCGCGCACCTGGGCGACCTGGCTTTCGATGCTGTCGAGGTTGATCGCGGTGACTACCACCATGTCCCAGGCGGGCAGGTAAAAACTGTAGGCCAGTTTCGCAACCACATTGTCGGTATTGATCAAGGCCCCTGAATACGTGACGAAGTGGCTACCGTTCTTCGCGGCGGCGACCATTTCCCGGTTCAGGTAAACCCCGTTCTTGTCTTTGCGGTCACTCATGTTGGTGCCGACGCCTTCGCTGCTGTCGCCACGAAACAGGCGCACGACCTGGCTGTCGTAACCGATAAAATAGCCGTCGTCGCCGTACTTCATCTTGGACAGTCGTGCGATCGCCAGCGCACGTGTGGCCTTTTCGCTCGTCTGGGCCTGCGCATAAAGGTCCGCCACCGAGGTTTGTGCAAGGGAGGCGTAGTCCTTCAGGCGGTCCCGACTTTCATCGAGCAAACGCTCGCGGGTCACCGTGACTTCCTGCTCGGCGCTCGCCAGCAGGTTGGCGCTTGTTGTCAGGGCCAGCACCGTGGACAACAGCACCACGGGGGCCAGCACCAGGATCAGTACTTTGTTCTTGAACAGCATGTGGGGATGTCCTTACCTGAACCTGTGGGAAAGCGGCCGCAAGGGCCGCGATCGTCGACTTACCAGAGGGCAATGTCATAGGTGAGGTAGAGGCGGTTGCTGTCGCGCCCGCGGGAAAACTCAGAGCGGTAGACATAGTTGCGCATGCGCACACCCAGGCCCTTGAACGTGCCGGTCTGCACCACGTAGGCCAGTTCGGTATCGCGCTCCCACTCCTTGACCGTACTGGTGGACTTGCCGTCATTGCCGCTCAGGTAGCGCGCAGCGAAGGTCAGGCCGGGCACGCCGACGGCGGCAAAGTTGAAGCCGTAGTTGAGCATCCAGGTCTTTTCGTCTTCCTCGATGAACTTGCCAATGCCGGCGTTGCTGAACGAGTACACGGTGGCGCCGCTGATGTAGGGCAAGCCGGCATCGCCGCGCAGGGTCTGGTAGCCCCCGCCGACGGTATGCCCGGCGATCGCGTAGGACAGTTGCCCGCTGAGCATGTCGTTATCGATTTTGCCTGCGTAGGCCGAGCCGCTGTCTACGCTGTTGAAGTAGCGCAGGTCGCCGGTCAGCACGCCACCGGCCAACGGCAGGTCGTGCTGGATGCCGGCGAAGTTCTGCCGGTAAAAGTTCTCCAGCTCCCCGTAGTAGTAGTTCAAGCGGGTGTTTTTCCCCCATTTGTACTCGGCCCCGGCATAGTTGAAGTCTCCCGATTTTCCCCCGCTGTAGCCGTCAGGCACGATGGGTACGCTGTCGGTGGAGTCGCGTAATTTGAAACGGTCCAGGTGCCCGCCAGTGATGGTCAGGTTTTCAATGTCGTTGCTGCTGATCTGAGTGCCCTGGTAGGTCTGGGGCAACAAGCGTGCGTCGTTGTAAATCAGCACCGGCGTTTTGGGCAGCAGGGTGCCGTACTTGACGGTGGTGTTGGCGAACCTCGCTTTTGCGGTGGCGCCCGCGCTGGCAAATTCGCCGGCTGCGCGGCCGTCGTCATGCACCGGCATCAGCCCGGTGCCGCTGCGACCGCGTCCTGAGTCAAGCTTCACGCCGTAGAGCCCCAGGGCATCTACGCCGAAGCCAAGAGTGCCGGCGGTGAACCCGGACTGATAGTCGAGCAGCAATCCCTGGGCCCACTCGGTGCGCTCGCTTTTTGCCGTTCTCGCGGCGCGTGCGCTCATGCCGTGTTCGTCGCGAAAGTTCTCGTTGAAATACACATTGCGCAGTTGCAGCTTGAGTTTGCTGTCATCAATAAAGCCTTGGGCATTGGCACCGGCGATGGGTACCAGGCTGAACGCGCAAAAAAGGGCCCGACGGGTATACATAGGGTTCATGGCAAACGTCTCGTTGTTGTTATTGGGCGTGCAGGGCAGCACGCGCCCCGTGAGCGAGGCGCGTTGGAACGCAGCAGGAAGATGAATCAGGTAAACAGGCTGATAGCCCCGGTCAGCAGGGCCAGCGCGGTAACGACCAGGGAGGTCAGCACCGCCCATTTGACGGTGGCTTTCTGGAAGTCGCCGATGTCACGGTCGACCATGCCCACCAGCAACAGGGTCGAGGCCACCAGTGGGCTCATCAGGTGCACCGGTTGCCCGAGGATCGAGGCTCGGGCGATTTCCACTGGATCAATGCCGTAGGCCGCGGCGGCATTGGCCAGGATCGGCACCACACCGAAGTAGTAGGCGTCATTGGACAGCACGAAGGTCAACGGCATGCTGGTGACCGCAACCACCAGTGGGAACAGATGGCCCCAAGACGGCGGGATCCAGTCGACCAGGGTCTGCGCCAGGGCGTCGACCATCTTGGTGCCGGAAAAAATCCCGGCAAAAATCCCTGCGGCGAACACCAGCAGCACGACCGTCATAGCGTTGCCCGAGTGCGCCAGGATGCGTTCTTTCTGAATGTCCAATTGCGGGTAGTTGATCATCAGCGCGAGCACAAAGCCGATCAGGAACAGGATCGCCGAGTGCATCAGGCCCATCACCAGGGCGATCAATACCGCAATCACCAGCACCAGGTTGACGTAGGCCAGCTTTGGACGTTTGTGTGGGGTGTCTTCAAGAATCGCGTTGATGTAGCAATCTCCGCCACCGCTTTGCAGTTGCACGTTGCCAATCCGCTTGCGCTCGGCACGCCCCAGTATGAAGGCGGTGAAGACCACCCACAGGGCGCCGCCGATCATGGTTGGCAGCAACGGCACAAAGTATTCGCCGGCATCCAGGCCCAGTGCGGCGATGGCCCGTGTCGCGGGGCCGCCCCAAGGGGTCATGCCGCTCATGATGCTCAACGACAGCATGGAGATAGTCGCCAGGATCATCGGGTTCATGCCGATGCGCTTATACAGCGGCAACATTGCGGCGCAGGTAATCATGTAGGTGGTGGTGCCGTCGCCGTCGAGGGCGACCAGCAATGACAGCAGGGCGGTGCCGACCGCGATTTTCATCGGGTCGCCATTGACGCGCTTGAGGATCTTGCGGATCAGCGGGTCGAACAACCCCGCGTCGATCATCAGGCCAAAGAACAGGATGGCAAACAGCAGCAAGGCGGCAGACGGTGCGACCATTTTCAGGCCGTCGAGCATCATTTTGCCGGTGGTGCCGCCGAAGCCGCCAATAACCGCGAAGACGATAGGCACCACGGTGAGTGCGACGATCGGTGACAAGCGCTTGGTCATAATGAGGAAGGTGAATACGACCACCATGGCCAAGCCAAGGAAAGCGAGCATAGGACGATTCTCTTGTTGTTATCGTAAGAATGGCTGACGCCGAGGCGCACGAGCCCTGACCCGCCGGGCGGCACAATGGCGCCTGGCGGGGAAGGGGTTCAGTCAAGTCAGGGGTAGGTGTTTGTGGTTTGCGCTAGACGCGGCTGGCGACCTTCTGGTCTTCCCAGGCTTGTGCCTGTGCCGCACCGGGTTTTGCGTCGAGCATCCGCGCCAGCGTTTCGCGGTGGCAGGCATTTTCGGACATCGAAATCACCACCGTCGCGACCGCGTTACTGGCCAGGCTGGTCAGCGCCCGCGCTTCCGACATGAAGCGGTCAACGCCGATCAGCAGCGCGAGGCCGGCCAACGGGATGTCGTGAATGACCGTCAGGGTCGAGGCCAGTGCCACGAACCCGCTGCCGGTCACGCCGGCCGCACCTTTGGAGGACAGCAGCATGATCGCCAGCATGGTGATGATTTGCGTCAGGCTCAGGTCAATGTTGCAGGCCTGGGCAATGAAAATCGCCGCCAACGACAGGTAGATGGCCGTGCCGTCCAGGTTGAACGAGTAGCCGGTGGGCAAGACCAGGCCCACGACGCCTTTTTTGCAGCCCAGCGCTTCGAGTTTTTCCAGCATGCGCGGCATGACCGGTTCCGTGGAGGAGGTGCCGAGCACCACCAGGAACTCTTCGCGAAAGTAGCGCAGCAGTTTCCACAGGCTGAAACCGTTGGCGCGGCAAATGCTGCCCAAGACGACGAACACGAAGAAGCCGCAGGCGATGTACAAGGTCATGATCAGTTTCGCCAGCGAGCCCAGCGAGGTGATGCCGTACTGGCCGACCGTGAACGCCAGGGCCCCGAAAGCGCCGATCGGTGCAAAACGCATCAGGTACGCGAAGATCTTGAACACCATGTGCGAGGCGGATTCGAGTACATCGAGCACCGGCTTGCCACGTTCGCCCAGGGATGACAAGGCGAAGCCGGACAACACCGCGATAAACAGGACCGGCAGCACTTCCCCTTTACTGAAGGCACCGATAAAGGTGTCCGGGATGATGTGCATGAAAAACTCCACAACCCCAAGCTTCGCCGCCGACTCGGTGTACTGGGCCAGGCCTTTGGTGCTCAGTTGGGTGGGGTCGATGTTCATCCCGGCACCCGGCTGGAACACGTACACCGCCACCAGGCCAATCACCAGGCTGATCACCGTGAGGCCGAAAAACAGCAGCATGGTTTTGCTGAGCAGGCGGCCGAGCGAGCGTTTGTCGCTCATCCCGGCGATGCCGGTGACGATGGTGCAGAACACCACGGGAGCAATCATCATCTTGATGAGCTTGATGAACGCATCGCCCAGCGGCTTGAGTGCAACGGCCTGCTGGGCCCAGAAGTGCCCGACCACGATGCCCAGCACCACGGCGCATAGAATCTGGAAGTAGAGCGATTTTACAACTTTCATGGCATCACCCATTTTTAGTATTGTGCGGATGCAAAAATGCCAACGACCGCCGGAATTATCCGGCGAGGCGCTGAGAGTCCGTGGCATAGACGTAGCCGGAAAAAAGCCTGCGCGCGGTGCGAACGACCGAGGCCTGAATTGTCTCACCCTTGACGCCGGTGTAGGACAATACGACATCAATTCCTCCGCTTGGGTGCTCGATACGCACCGCTTCAAGGCGCGGCGTACTGATCCCGCCGAGCATCTGCGCGATGATGCTGCCTTCAACTACGCACGCGGTGGCCAACCCAATCGAGCCGGTAATGGCCAGCGCGCGGTGGCAGTTATGTGGCATGAAATAGCGAACCTGGATCGTACCGCCGGCTTTGGCGGGCGAGACCAGCACCGGCTTTGGAATCACTTTGTCGCTGACGTCACCCAGGCCCATGGCCCGGCCGGCCTGAAGTCGCAATGACTCAAGGCGTCGCAGGAAGTCTTTGTCGGCGTCCAGTTCGGCCGGGCTTTCATCGCCACGCTTGCCCAGTTGGCTGGCCTCGATCAGCACCATGGGCATTGCCATATCGATGCAGGTCACCGCAATACCGTCGATCACGTCTTGTGTATTGCCGGTCGGGAAGAGTTTGCCGGTCTTGCTGCCGGCCGCATCGAGGAATGTCAGTTGTACCGGCGCGGCGGTACCTGGCACGCCATCGATCGCGGTGTCGCCCTCGTAACTGACCTTGGCATCCGGTGTGTACACGTCGGAGTTGATGAAGGTCCCTGTGTTTACGTTGCGGATGCGGACCCGGGTGCGGCCCGGCGTGCCTTTGACCAGGCCCTGTTCGATGGCGAACGGGCCGACGGCGCACAGCATGTTGCCGCAGTTGGGCGCGCTGTCGACCCGACGTTGCGAAACCATCACTTGCACGAACAGGTAGTCAACGTCGGCGTCCGGGTGCAGCGATGGGCTGACAATCGCAACCTTACTGGTTTGTGGGCTGCCACCGCCGATTCCGTCGATCTCCAGTTCGTGGCCGGAGCCCATCAGGTTGAGCAGCAGTTCGTCACGGGCCTCAATGGCTGTCGGCAAATCCCAGTCGAGAAAGACTGGGCCTTTGGAGGTGCCACCGCGCATCAGCACACAGGGAATTCTTTGCATGATACTGACTCTTGTTGATCAATCGACGTAATTGATGTTCTTGGAGCAAGAGTCTCAAGCTTTAAAAAATGTATCAAATGCAAAAATTGAAGAGATTATTGCGTTTTACGAATGATGAATTTACGCTGAGCCTTCTTCTGGCGCCTGCTGCTGATGAGATAAGACATGGACTATGAGCTGAACGATATTCGATCTTTCGTTAAAATCGCCGAACTTGGCAGCTTTCACGAAGCAGCTGATGCCTTGCATCTGTCCCAGCCTGCACTCAGTCGCCGGATAAAAAAACTGGAAGAGGGGTTGGGCACCTCTTTGCTTGATCGCACCACACGTAAGGTCAGCCTCACGAGTGTCGGGCGTGACTTTCTCCCCAAGGCGCGTCGTTTGTTGGATGACTTCGATGAGTCGATTCTCAATATCCGTGAACTGGCCGAACGCCAGATTGGCCGGGTAACGCTGGCATGTATCCCCACTGCCGCCTTCTATTTCTTGCCTTCAGTTATTCGCCTGTATAACGAACGCTACCCAAAAATCCGCATCCGACTGCTGGACTTGAGCGCCAATGAGGGGCTTGAAGCGGTACTGCGGGGGGAAGCCGATTTCGGTATCAACATGATGAGTGGGCAGCACCCGGACATTGAGTTCGTGCCATTGGTCAGCGAACCTTTTGTATTGGCGTGCCGGCGTGATCATGAACTGGCAGGGCGCAGTTCGGTCACCTGGTCTGAATTGAGCGATTACCGGCTGATCGGGGTAGGGCGGCTGAGCGGCAACCGCATGTTGCTCGACCACGCCTTGTCGGGCTTGAGTTGGCGGCCGCAATGGTTCTACGAAGTCCAGCACCTCTCTACTTCGTTGGGCCTGGTGGAGGCTGGTTTAGGGGTTTCGGCGATGCCGAGCTTGGCCATGCCGGCTGAAGATCATCCCACCTTGGTCAGCGTCCCTTTGATTGAGCCGGTTGTGAACCGCTCTTTGGGCTTGGTCTACCGCCGCGGCTCATCGCTTTCGCCAGCGGCGGAAAAATTCGTCTCGATACTGCTTGAGCAATGGCCGCAGTGAGCCAGGGCTTATCGAGCACAAAGGGGCAGACTTATTTATCTCGTTAATTACCTTGGGCTTGCATGGGCAGTAAACGGTCGGTGATCATCAAGGCGGCTTGCGCGGGTGAAATCAAAGCCGTGTCTATGCAAAACGCAGCCTCGTCCCACGCTTCATATTCATGCGCCAGCACAGACTGCCAGGTGGGTGGCATCAGCCCCGGAATATCCCCCGTCCTGGTTTCTACGCGCCGCTGATGTTCGTGTTTATCAGAGCAGATCACTTGAACATTGACTAACCGTACACCCGCTGTTGAAGCAACTTCGCTCCACGCCATTCGGCTTTCGCTCACCGGGTTTACCCCATCAACGATGACTGTGTGCCCAAGGCGAAGATTGCTCAGGGCAAGTTCATTGGCGACTAGGTAGCCGCTGCGCCCCACATCTTGAGCCAGAGCGCCGGAGTTTCGCAGCGCTTGCTCAATCGTATCGATCCTCAGGTAGACGGCGCCTGTTGTTGCAACGAGATCCTTGGCGATAGTGGTTTTGCCGGTGCCGGGGAGGCCGCTGAATACGATAAGCACGGTATGTCCTTTGATTAGTGAGGATTTGCGCGTTCGGCAAACTGGCGAGTTCGCCGGGGTGTAACTGAATCACCAAAAAACTCATCCCACCGCCTGTAACCATTCAAGCAGTTCCATTTCCACACTACCCGGCCTGAGCGCCGTGGGCGACAGCAGGCAGTACCGCGAACCATCTTCAACAAAGCCCAATGGTGCGGCCAGCACGCCGCTTTGGATATCGTCGCGCACCAGGTGCCAGGGGCCGATGGCTACGCCAAGGCCAGCAACGGCTGCCTGGATGCTGAAATAGAAGTGTTCGAACGTTTGCATTTCCTTATCGGGAGTGGGCAGTCCCTTTGCGCAAGCCCATTCCTGCCATGCCGTAGGCCGGCTGGCTGTCTGCAGCAGCGGGGCAGAAGCGAGCAGGTTTTTGCCGTTTTTGGCAAACCACTGACTTGCCTTTTCTGGCCGGCAAACGGGGCCGACCTTCTCTGGGAATAGCGTCTCGGTATGGTAGCCGGGAGGGCAGGGGAAATCGTCGCGCCGGATGGCCAGGTCGATACCCTGGTTGAATGAGAACGGGCCACCGCCTGCAACCAAGTGAATATCCAGCCCTTTGTGATGGGTTTGGAAGTCGCTCCAACGAGGGATCAGCCAGCGCATCAGCAGCGTTGGCTCGCAGGACAAGACAAGCTGGCGAGCTCGGCGGGCATCGCTGCGTATCTCGCGAACGGCGTGGCTCATCAACCCCAGCCCGTCACTCACGGCTTTTGCCAGGCGTCTTCCGGCATCGTTCAAAAACACTTTTCGGCTACGCCGCTCGAACAACTCAACGCCCAAATCCTCTTCAAGCAGGCGCACTGCGCGGCTAATGGCGCTGGGTGTCAGATGCAGCTCGTCAGCCGCCCGGGCGAAATTTTCCAGGCGTGCGGCAGATTCGAAACAGCGCAAGCCAAGCAGCGATGGCAGGCGAGCCTCAGAAATCAGTGATTTATAGTCACTATTTTCTTCAGGAATCATCGTTATTACCCAAGCAAAGGATCTGTAAACATGGCCTATGCGACCGATAATTCAAAGGGTACAACATGAGCGAATGGATAGCAGTAATCACCATCACACTACTGGCGTGCATCAGTCCAGGGCCGGATTTCGCCATGGTCTCGCGCAACGGCTTGCTCCTGTCCCGAAGGGCTGGCGTGCTCACCGCTGTGGGAATCGGCCTAGGGGTGCTGGTTCACGTCTGCTACACGCTGCTTGGCTTGGGGTTGGTGCTGCAACAGACGCCTGGGTTGTTCAATGTCTTGAAGTTGGCTGGAGCGGCCTATCTTGTGTACTTGGGGATCAAGATGCTGCGCTCCAAGCTGGCAGTTGAACGGTCGGACGCGCCACCGCCCGCCATGTCTGATGTGCAAGCGCTGCGTACGGGATTTTTAACGAATGCGTTGAATCCTAAGACATCGATCTTCATCGTCAGCCTGTTTATGGGCGTCGTAAGGCCGGACACTGGTTGGTCCGTACAAATCGGTTATGGGCTATTTATCGCCGGGGCACATGTAGTGTGGTTCAGCCTTATCGCGCTGTGTTTCTCCGCTGGGGCAGTGCGTGAGAGATTATTGGCCGCGCGACAATGGATTGACCGGCTTTTCGGCGCCTTGCTTGTGGGTTTTGGGATATTCCTGGCAATCGCTCAGCATTCCAACTGAGCGTGTTGGTGGCGTGCAGATGTTGAGCGAGGTTGAATTTCAGTCTTCGATAATTTGATAAGTAGTGGTTAACTAATGTCCATTAAATTTTAACAAAGGTTTACATCTGTGACTGGGTTCGTTCGGTAAGGTTAGTTGTAACTAGCACAACTTGGTCACTACTCAATGCAAGCAAGTAATAAATCGGTAAATCCTGAACTAATAAACATCAGGCGACTGTTTGCAACTCCCTTGGCCAGTCTGCAGTACCCCGATGCAGTAAGACTCAATGCTGAGCTTAAAACCTTGATCAGCTGTCGCATGGCGGATGATCAGGGCGGCGCGCGGCGCAGTAATGACGGCGGCTGGCAATCGGCGGGCGATTTTGCGCAATGGGGCGGGGAGGCTTGTGATGCGTTGGTGGAGTTCGCTACGCAATTCGCCACCCAACTGACGGCGGTGCATAGTGATCAATATGGCTTAACCGAGCCCGGTTTTGCATGGAAGCTCAATGCCTGGGCAAATGTGAACGAAGCGGGTCACAGCAATGCATTGCATGGTCACCCGGGCGCCTTCTGGTCGGGGGTGTATTGGGTGGATGCGGGAGGCCGTGAGGAGGATCCCGCTGTGGGTGGCGACCTGGAGTTCATTGACCCGCGCGGCATGGTTGCGTCGACCTACAACCCGGCGCTGCGCATGAGGGTCGAAGATTGCGTTACGGCTGGCTTTAGTACGACTTATGCGGCTACCAGTGGAACATTCATTATGTTCCCGTCTTGGCTAATGCATTCAGTAAGACGTTTTGAAGGGGGGCGGCCACGAATCTCTATTGCGTTTAACTTTGGTGCTTGAGTCAGCGCTCCAAGTGATCATGGCGTCATATGGCTAGAGGCCCTTATTGGCATTGGATTTGGCGTGACTGTCACTGTTTCCACGCTGGATGCCTGGTTAGCAGAGCGCTAAAGTTCAGGCAAAAATGCCAACAAGGAGGTTCCGGATGATCGCCAAGTTGTTAGTGAGCGTGGGTATCGTGTTTTACGCAGTGGTAGTGCCGGTACTGGAGGTGAACGGCAGCCATGTTTTCAACTCAGCATGGGCGCCTCATGCCAGGTTGCATGAGGTGTGGCAGTTGTTTACCAATACGGCCATCGGCCTGTATAGCGTTTGGCTGGTGTGGGGTAGAGGCAATCTCAAGCTGGCGAGCTTGCTTACGTTGTTTGTCACCGGTGGTTTTTTACTGGCCTATTGGCTGCGGGATGGGTACGGCGGGTCGATGGTTCTTTCTGATGGGTCAGAAAAATTGATCATGGGGATCAATATGGGGTTGTTTGCCTACGTCCTGGCGCTGGTGCTGGCGGGGGTTGCCATCATGATCGATCAGCGACAGCACAGCGCCTAGTCCCCAGCCTACATATCGCCGCGATGCACGATATGCACTTTGTTGCCGTCCGGATCGCGCAGGTAGGCGCCGTAGTAACCGTCGCCGTAATGTGGGCGCGGGCCGGGCTCACCGTCGTCGACTCCGCCAGCCAAAACACCCGCGGCATAGGCCACATCGACGGCGTCTGGCGAGGGAGCAGAAAAAGCCAGCATGCTGCCATTGCCCCCTGTGGCGGCCTGGCGGTCGTAGGGGGCGTAGACGTAGAAGCGCGGCAATGGCCTGCCTGGGGTGATCCAACATGCGGAAGACGGCCCACCATCCGGGGTCACATGGCGCCGGCACAGACCCAGTGGGAACAGTATGGCGTCGTAGAACCGGGCGGCGTTGTCCAGATCGTTGGTTCCGACAGTGACATGGCTGAACATACCTACTCCTTGTGGGCTGTTGTGCAACAGCCGGGTTTTCAGATGACCGTACCCTAGCAGAGTAGGCGGTGACGCATTGCATCTTCGGTAGTAATCCCATTTACCCAAGCCCATTCTCTTTGGTATCCCGCGACCTGCTTAAGTTGGACACCGGTATGCCCGGCTGCAATTCTTGGGCTCTACCCTCAAGGGGTTATTCTCAAGGATAAGGAATCGCCTGATGCTCGGTTACTACGCGCAATACAGCCAGTACTACATCACTACGCTGATGATCGTCACCACCCTGTTTTTTGCCTTGCCGATCTTTATCGCGCCGATTGCCTGGGCCCGCGCGATGCGCTGGACGATCCCCGAACATCAGCATCTGGCAATCTATTTTGGGCGCTGTTTGGGGGCGTTCATTCTGGTGGTGGAAGTAGCGATGTTGCGCTCTGCAACCACGGGCACCAGCTTTAGTTATGCCTTCGATATGCTGTTCGTGGTTTTCTTGTTGATGTTTGTGGTGCATGTGTACGGCGCGTTGAAACGTATCCAGCCTATTACTGAAACCCTGGAGATCGGCTTCTGGATGATTCTGTTTGTGCTCAATATGCTCTTTTATCCTGCGACGGTAATTACCCTTTGAGAAGCACGCCTTGCAAAGCTCCCGTGCGCCTTGTAAGTGCTGTCGAGCCTACCTTTTTTCATCTGGAGTACTACGCTTATCGCAGCATAGGTATCTACACAACGTTCAGAAACTAACGAAAGTACCTGTGGCGAGCCCGCTCGCCACAACATCTCGATCTACTTGGATGTATGCGTTGCGGCAAAATTGTGTGGATGCCGATGCTCAACGCAGGACGACTCTGACTAGCTGTTCGACGTGATGCCGTCTGCTTATTCACTTGTCTCAAGGAGTTGTCCAATGAAACTCAAATACTTGGCGTGGTGTGGCCTCTGTCTCGCTTCGCTTGATGCTTATGCTGATATTGCCTTGCACACTGAAAAGCTGGACTCCGAGCAGTATGCGGTTGAAATCGTCTTGGGAAATACCTGTTCGAGCGCTGGCGGCAGGACGGTTTTGCTCCAGCCGGCGCAGGGATCCAAAGATAATGGCAGCGTGATCGTCTGCGAGGTGAAACATACTTCTGTGGGTAAAAGTCGTAGCTTTCTGCCTTTTTCTGTAAATGCCAAGGATGCCCCTCAACCATTAGGGTGTTCCATATCTAATGGGTCAAGGTCAGAAAACCAGGTTATTTGGCAACATAAGGGCAGTTATCGACCTGACGATCCGAAAAAACCTGAAGACACGCTCGTCAGACAGCTCTCAGGACATAACACGGCAATCATAAGTAACTACAATAAATTCAAATCGGTATGGATCAAGTACGACTATAACGGCCAAGTCCGTCAGGAGTTGATCGTACCTGAAGGGCGGCTGACTACAGGGCAGAGCGCGAAAATCCTGCAGGTCTGGTACCCCCATCCCTATGGTGATTTTGACTGCAGGGAGATGTAGGAAAAGGCGACTCTACGTCGCACGGCCAAAAACCTTTGGTTGCCCGTGAACAGGGCAGCCCTAGGTTGGCAGGCGCTCATGGCGTTAAGATGGCCCTTTGCAATCATGGAGGGCTTTTTCTTGGGGATACTTCTCGTCACCTTAGTGATGGTTGGGGTCAGCTACTTCTTCCTTCATTGGATAGGTAAGGTTTGCCCACCACTTGGCAACTTCATATTCAAGTACAGCAAGCTCATCGGGCCGCTTCTTGTGGCCTGTTGGTTGTATTACATGTTGCATAAGGACACCAACGGGTCTGCCATGCTGATGTTGGCCGTAGGTATCGTTTTGACGTTGATGCCCAATAAGAAGAGGTTTGCCTGACACCCTTACGAGTAGACAAATAGCACTGCGCATTATCCGGATTCACCGGAATATGTTTCCCGGATCGGGGCGATTATCAAAAAATCCCTGGTAGATATCCTGTGGTCATCGAAACCACTGACTCTCTACGAGGCGACACTGATGTCCAGACTTTTCACCCCAGGTATTGTTGGCCAACTGAACACGCCCAACCGCGTGGTCATGGCGCCCATGACCCGATCCCGCAGTACCCAACCTGGCGATGTGCCGAACGCCATGAACGCGGTCTACTACGCACAGCGGGCTTCGGCCGCTTTCATTGTGACTGAAGCCACGCAGATTTCGCCTCAGGGCAAGGGCTATTCCTTTACCCCAGGGATTTACAGTGACGAACAGGTCGCCGGCTGGCGCCTGGTGACCGATGCGGTGCATGCCGCGGGAGGGCGAATTTTCCTGCAGCTGTGGCACGTAGGGCGTATGTCGCACCCTGACTTCCACAATGGTGATTTACCTGTCGCGCCGTCTGCGATCCCTTTCGATGGCAGCATCTGGAAAGTGGATGCCCAATCCGGTGTCGGCAGCATGGCCCCATGCCCGACACCACGGGCACTGGAGCGCGACGAAATCCGCGCGATTGTCGACGACTACCGGACGGCTGCGCGTAATGCCATGACGGCGGGTTTCGACGGTGTTGAGGTGCATGGGGCCAACGGCTACCTGATTGACCAGTTCCTGCGTACCACCTCTAACGTTCGTACGGATGAGTACGGCGGGTCGCGTGAGAACCGTCTGCGCTTTCTCAAGGAAGTCATGGACGTGGTGATTGATGAAGTGGGCGCCGACCGTACGGCGATCCGTGTGGCGCCGTTTCTCACAGCGCGTGGCATGGCGTGCCCGGACATTCTGCCCACTTTGTTGGAAGCGACCAGCTATCTGCAGGGCAAGGGCATTGCCTACCTGCACCTGGTGGAAGCGGACTGGGATGATGCCCCCAAGTTTCCCGAGGATTTCCGCCAAGCCGTGCGCGAGCGCTTTCGCAATGCGATTGTGGTGGCCGGCAAGTACGACGTGGAGCTTGCAGAATGGGTCCTGGAAAAAGGCTACGCCGACTTTGTGGCATTCGGACGTAAGTTTGTAGCCAATCCGGATCTGCCGCTGCGCCTGGAGAAGGGGTATCCATTGGCCGGCCTGGAAGGTGCCGAGTTGTTTGGTGGTACCGAGCGCGGTTACTCGGATTTTTCTGCCTGGGCCCAGTAGGGCGCAAACCTATAAGCCATAGCCAGGAACATCTCCTTGAAGCGTACTCAGGTCGCCAGCTTCAAGGAGATTTCGTCCATCAGCAGTTTGACCCGACGCGGCACCGCGTGGCCTGAAGGGTAGACAATCTGCAAATCCACGCCCTGCAACGAGTAGCTTTGCAGCACCTCGACCAGCCGACCTGCCTGCAAATCATCGCGTACATCAATGTAGGACTTGATACAAATGCCATGCCCGTCCAGGCACCACTGGCGCACCTGCTCGCCATCATTGGCAATACGCCTGCCCGATACCAGAACCTTGAACGTACGGCCATCGGCACGGAACTGCCATTCCCGGTGGATGTTGCTGCCAAAGCGCATCAGGATGCACTGCTGTTGTGCCAGGTCGGATGGATGCCGGGGCGTCCCGTGGGCGGCAATGTAGGCGGGGGATGCGCATACGACCCTACGGCCCTCGCTGAGTTTTCTGACGCGCAGGGTGCTGTCGGACAAGGCGCCGTATCGAATAGCGAAATCAATCCCTTGCCCCGCGAGGTCCAGGTAGCCATCGGTCAGGTTCAGGTCGAGGCTTACGTTGGGATGTTCTTGCAGGAAATCGTCGAGGATTGGCACCACACGGTTGCGGCCCAGGTCTACGGGGGCGCTCAGGCGTATCAGGCCTGAAATGCGTTCGGTGCCCAGCTTGATATTGCTCTCGATATCTTCCGCTTCTGCCAGCAGGCGCCGTGCGCCGTCCATCAGCATCCGCCCTTCATCCGTCAAACTGATCGAGCGTGTGGTACGGGTCAGTAAGGTTGCCCCGTAATGCCTTTCCAAGGCCCCGAGCCGTTCCGACACAGACGTAGGCGAAAGCCCGACCTCGCGGCCTGCGGCCGACAATCCGCCTTTTTCGACAATCAGTAGAAACAACGCGAGGTTCTCGAAAAGCATTGTCCGGATTTCCATGAATATGGCTGGGCTTTTAGCAGGATTCTACGTCAGTACTGGATAGCGCTCATGGCATTTATGGTGCAGGCGAAACCATCAGTGCGCGCCTGACGAATTGCGCGGTTTTCTCCAGGGTTATTTCCAGGTCGGGATGCTTGAGCTGATATCGGCTCTCCAGCTCCCGGCTCTGAGACATATCGAATCGCGCAGTCTGGATGAAGTTCAGGGACTCCGCGCTGGTGCCCAAGTGCGTTGCCACCCCCGGTATTTTCAGTAGCCATCTGAGCAGGCCCAAGGGCAGATGGTGGCGGGGCGCTTGCACTTGCAGGGTGCCGGCGATATGCGTGAGCAGGCCTTGCAGGTTCGGGGTGCGCTCGTCCAGTGCCAAGGCTTGTTGGTTTGCCATTGCCGGATCGAAGGCTGCTGCGACCATCAACGCAACCAAGTAGTCGACACTGACCAAGGGCAGCCAGTGGCGTGGCGACCCTGGAATCGCTGTCAATTTGCCTGTCGCCAGGCCGCGAATCAGCTCGGTTACCGGCTGGCCCGCGAGGATATGCCCGCTTTCGCTATGCCCGCACACCGTTGCAGGGTGCACGATGGTGCAGTCGGCCTGCTGCGCCTGCATGTCGCGGATGACCGCAAAGTGTGCCTCCAGCTTGCTCGCCTCGTAGCCACCCACGCGCTGGTACACGGCGGGCCAATCGGTGGTTTCGGGGCGTTGGTGGTCAATGCCAATACTGTTCAGGTGGGCGATGTTCTGCAGCATATAGCCGCCGACCATCAACAGCCGGCTACGCTGGCTTGCGGCCAATCGGGCGACCGCCAGGGCACCGTCCACGTTGACCGCGCGGGCTTGGTCCAAAGGCAGGCCCCAGGCGAATTGTGCGGCGAGGTGAAATACCACGCTGGCCGCGGCGATGCGCTGGCGGTCGGCCGCATTGAGCCCCAGTTCCTGCTGGTTAAGGTCGCCCTGAACGGCATGAATACGCGAAGGTTCTCCCCCCAGTTGCCGCACCTGTTCCCTGAGCGTCTTAAGGTTTGAAGCGTGGCGCATCAGCACCCAGACCTTGTGCCCCGAAAAGGTCAGGCGAGCCAGCAAGTGTTGCCCGATAAATCCGCTGCCGCCGGTGACAAAACATTCCACGCTCATAGCGCACTCCTTGGTTGAATAAGGGGTGCAGGCTAAACTGTAGAGCTACCTCTACAGTCAAGGAGAATTTACCGTGAAAGTCGCAGAGCTGGAGCGTAGGAGCGGCCTCGGACGCCATACCTTGCGCTACTACGAGGAGCTGGGGTTGATCGCTGTACAACGGGGCGCCAATAACTATCGCGCTTACAGCGAACAGACGGCACAGGATCTGGAGTTTATTCAGATGGCGCAGAAGATGGGATTTTCCCTGGCCGAAATCGGCGAGATCCTGGAGGCCAAACGGCAAAGTACGATTGACTGCGCCCAGGGTGCCGCGTTGGTGGCCGATAAAATGGCTGAGATTGAACTCAAGATCAGCCATCTCAAGGTATTGCATGGCTTTCTGGATAAGGAGCGTCAGCGGCTTGAGGCCAGTGCCCTGGCCCTGGGGCAGACCGTTACCTACCGTCAGGCTCCAATGCCGGTTTAAGTGCCAGTCCTTTCAGCGCTTCCCTACAGGTACAACTGACTTTGATCGTAAATTGTATCTCTCGATCTACCTCTAGCTGTACGGGGCGGCGCGTCACAGAACCCTCTACTGTCAGGGCGACAATAACTCGCCGGATGACGCACCATGTTTATGTCCACCAGCCTGCTTTCAGCCTTTGCGCTGTTTGCCTTCGTGTCTTCGATTACCCCAGGCCCCAATAACACCATGCTGTTGGCATCGGGCGTGAACTTCGGTTTTCGCCGCTCGATTCCCCATGCCTTGGGGATTAGCGTGGGCTTTATGGTGTTAGTGATTTCGGTTGGCCTGGGCCTGGGGGAAGTGTTCAAGGCGTTACCTTGGGCATACACCGCGCTGCGTTACATCGGCGCGGCGTACTTGTTGTACCTGGCGTGGAAAATTGCGACTTCCAGCGCGATGTCAGACGATACCGGCCGCAAGAGCAAGCCCATGACCTTTTTTGCCGCCGCGGTGTTCCAGTGGGTCAACCCCAAGGCCTGGGTCATGGCGTTGGGGGCGATCACCACCTACACACCGGCGCAAGGTTACTTCACTAACGTGCTGGTGATTGCCGTGGTGTTTGCCGTGGTCAACCTGCCAAGTGTGTGCGTGTGGGCCGGGTGTGGCACCGCTTTGCGCAATGTCTTGCGTGAGCCGCGCTGGTTGAAGCTATTCAACTGGTCGATGGCGGCGCTCTT
Source organism: Pseudomonas sp. DTU12.1 (assembly GCF_009873475.1). Classification (NCBI taxonomy): domain Bacteria; kingdom Pseudomonadati; phylum Pseudomonadota; class Gammaproteobacteria; order Pseudomonadales; family Pseudomonadaceae; genus Pseudomonas; species Pseudomonas sp. DTU12.1. The sequence continues at coordinate 2,694,589 of NZ_CP045254.1, forward strand.
GGTGCTTTCGTTGTACCCGATGTTTTTTCTCGGGTGAGAGGTTCGGGATATAAACCCCCGGACCTATAGTGAAACACTCTAATGAACTGTGAAAATTGACAGTATCGGACAGTAAAGTGCTTGCGCACTATTAACCGCTGCTCACGGTTTTCGGGCCTTCCAAAAAATGCTGTTTTATTCGGGGCATCGCTAAACCATCAATCTTGAGTCAATGGAGTGTCACCCCATGTCAAAGGAATTAATCAACCCGCCAGGCACACAAGCGTTGCAAACCAATCCTGAAGTCGGAGGTGCTGCTGAGGCGTTGAAAGCCGCACCCTCTCAGTTGGCCTACCTCAAGGACAACTCCGTTAACCCGCCCAGATATTTGATGATGTCTAACGGATACGTCATTACCACCAAGGATGTTAACCAGGCCTCGAAATTCCTGGTTATCAGTTACGGCGACGGGAATTGGTACATCATGACCGTCGATACCGCAGAGTATCTGTCGTTTACCGATCGCAGCTATCTCTATGCCTATTCGGCGTGGAGCAATGCCAGGTACGTGACCCTTGATCCGGTGAGTTTTAAAAAATACCCCGGGCTCTACCTGCATGATGGCTACGTCTGTTGCAATGGGATGAAGGACAAGCCAGACAGCCTGATGAGCGTCCATCTCGAATTGATCCGTTAACGCCTTGAAAGACGCCAAACCGTGCGCTGGGTAACGCAATATCAGAAGTACCATTGTGCATCACGCGCACCTTGCCCCACCTCCCGGTATCAGACCGGTGAAATCGTGGCCAGCAGGCCGATTCCAACGGTCAGTGCCAGAAACCCTAAAAGAAAAAATGCCATCTTAGCCATGGGACCTCCAAAAGGCGCAAGGGCGGCAGGAGAGTTCCTGCCGATAAGCCATTGTCGGGGCTATGGTCTGTTCGGTACAGATGCAGGTAGTAAAGAAAAAAGCGTATCAGATGCAGCTTGCAGGCTGGTATGACGGGGTTAGGGCTGGCGCCTGGAGGTACTGATCAGACTGTACGCGGCACCTTCGGCGCTCTTGGGGCTGGCTCAACTGCGGGCAGTACATATTTGAGCCATTCTGTTCGGGGTGAGCCGGGCAGGGCGGGTATCGGGTCGGCGGCTGTCGATTCAGCTTCATCGATCGGGTAGCAGTTGTCGCTGCTGCGCCTGCCGTCTGGGTAGACGATGAAGCCGCCGCGACCGGTTTCACATTCGTGCAGATACACCGGCGACAGTTCCCGCTGCTTATCAATGCGCGCATTCAGATGGACGATATAGGTCCCCATGGCAATCGACACCCCCATAATCAGGCCCAGGCACACCAGTAACTGCCAGGTGTAACTGGCGCCCGCGTTATCGCAACGCACTGGCGACACAGCACGCAGCTGCCTGCTCGATACTCTGGCCCACCAGGAACCGACTGCCGCCTCCCAGGTTTACCAATTGCCCGCGAGACGGCAGGATGCTGGCCATCAGGCCGAAGAGAATCAAGGCCAGCAGGACTCTTTTGACCATCGCGTAAAGGTTCATGAGGGTGATGACCTCTGGATATGAGAGCCCCAGCTTAGAGAGTGCCGGGTTAACGCCAGGTAAACATCGGCGGGAAATTGCTCGACTTCCGTTATCCTTCAGACCTCTGCGCAACACCTGTCCGAGGGGACTTTTCCGTGCATATTCACCTGCTGCTGGTAGAGGACAACCTCGACCTGGCCACCACCGTCATCGAGTACCTGGAGATCAGCGGCATGGTCTGCGACCACGTCAGCAATGGCCAGGCCGGCCTCAACCTGGCACTCGACCAGCATTACGACGTCATTCTCCTGGACATCATGCTGCCGCGCCTCGACGGCCAGCAATTGTGCGCGCGGCTACGCCAGCAAGGCAGCCAGACACCGATCTTGATGCTCACTTCACTGGATGCCCTTTCGGACAAGCTCGCAAGCTTTGCCGCGGGTGCTGACGACTACCTGGTCAAGCCATTCGAACTGGCCGAACTGGTGGCCAGGATTCGTGCCCTGAGCATGCGTCGCAGCAGCCAGAGCAGCCGCCTGCAGGTGGACGACCTGGTGATGGAACTGACCACCCGCAAAGTCAGCCGTGCCGGGCAGGAGCTGCACCTGTCGCCGATCTGCTGGACCCTGCTGGAATACCTGATGCGCGCCAGCCCTGAACCCGTCCCTCGGGAGCGCCTGGAAACCACCATCTGGGGCGACGAGCCACCAGACAGCAACACCCTCAAAGTCCACATGCACCGGCTGCGCAAGGCCGTAGACAAACCCTTCAGCCGGCCGCTGATCCACACCCTGCCCGGGGTCGGTATACAGGTGAAGTCGCATGCGTAATGGCCTGAGCCTGAAGTGGGTGATCAGCGGCAGCTTCCTGTTGCTGATTGCTGTGGTGTTACTGATCTACAGCCAGCTGCTGCCGGTTTACACCGTACGCGGCCTGCTCTACACCGCCAGCGCGATGATGGAAGAAGAGGCCCAGTACTTCGTCAGGCACTACAAGAAGGATCCGACCACGCCACCCCCTCATAACTACTTCTTCGAAGCGGTCATCGGCAAGGAAGCCCTGCCGCCAAGCGTGCGACAGATGCTGGAGGCCCCGCCGAGCATGTCCTTCGGTGCCGTTCAGGTGTTCGGTGATACAGACTCCGATGACGAAGACGCTGAAGTCCGGGCGGTCCTCTCCCAGCCGCTGGGCGACGGCAAGACCCTTTACATGTATGACATCGACCATGACCACGAAGAGGGCGGCGAGGTCGAGACGCCGCTGTCCGATGCCTACTTTGACCGGGTGCTGCAGGGCGTTGCGTTCATCAGCCTGGCGGTGTTCGTGCCGGCGCTGATCATCATCGCCCTGTTGGTCTGGTGGTTGGTGCGGCCATTGGGGCGCCTGGCGCAATGGTCCAGCACCCTGCAAAACCCGGATGCCATGGCCAGTGAGCGGCCTGATTTCAGCTTCAAGGAGTTCAACATGCTGGCCGATGCCCTGGCCCAGAGTGTGGAGCAGGTGCAGGCCGCCAGCCAGCGTGAAGGTCGCCTGTTGCGCTACACCAGTCATGAGCTGCGCACCCCGCTGGCAGTGCTCAAGGCCAATATCGAACTGCTGACCCTGCAGGCCGGCGGTGTCCTGCCGTCCTCCCTGCAGCGCATCGAACGTTCGGTGCTGAACATGCAGCTTATCGCCGAGACCTTGCTGTGGATGAGCCGCGAGCGTCCCGAACCGTTGCCTGAGGAAGACATTGACCTGAGCGAACTGGTGGGCGAGCTGATTGACAAACATCGCTACCTGATCGGCAACCGGGATATCGAACTGCTTGTCGACATCCACAACCAACCTTGCCGACTGCCCCCCACTGCGTGCCGCATCGTGATCGGCAACTTCCTGCGCAACGCGCTGCAATATGCCGAAGAAGGCCAGGTGGAAATCAGCTTCAAATATCCCCGGCTACTGATTGCCAACCACATCAGGGAAGCCAAGCCGCGGGAGGATTCCAGCGATTTTGGTTACGGCCTGGGGCTGCAGTTGATGCGCCAGTTATGCGCGAAATTGGGCTGGCAGATTGACGTGATTCTTGAGCAGCAGCGTTTTACGGTGGTTCTTGAGTTTACGAGTTTGCGGGACGTCGAGAGTCTGGGGGCGGGGGAATTGCGCAACAGCTAGAACGTTGCGGCGCACAAAAGACAAGGACGCCCCTTTCGAGCAAAGCCTCGCGTATCACGTTTTTTTCATGGATGTGCCGTGATGACGCCCGTGCAGAAACTGGCCGGGCGTCTGTCAGGGAGGTGTCTCGGTAATTTAAGTTTTTTTTGAAAATTGCCATAATTTTCCGAGTCAACGTTCTTAGGGTGAGACGGAAGCATTATCTATTTTCTGCTTGATCGATTTTAAAATTACGTCAACAGTGTGTGCCTCGGTAGTTCCGCCATCACTTTTTTCTATAATTGATTTTGAACGCTCAGTATCGCCATAAAGTTTGTAGATAGCAGCTAGGAAACCTTCAGCGTCACCAAATGGTGTTGCTTCATAAGATTTTTCCGCAAATGAAATAACCATGGGTTTTACTTTTTGTGGCTCTTGGCGGGTCAGGAGGTCAGAGGCTTTAAGTCTATAAATGGTAGATATTAAATTCTTGTCCGCAAAAACTTGGAAATCTGATTTTTTTTCCTCGGTAAGCTCATTGTTTATCTTGTCTAATAGTTTATCCATGATGCGTAATGCTTTTTCGTGCTCTCCTTTGAAATAGATGGTCATGGCCCCAAGAAAAATATAGGGGGTGCTGTTTTCTTTATAGCATTTTTGAAATAAGTTGGCATATTTTGCTCCCTCTTCTTTGTTGTCGCTTATTGATGCCAAGCCTAGCATTGAGCTGTATATGGAGCATAGTTTTCCAATATCGGTGATGGTTTTTTCTTCTCTTAGTAGTATGGTCTTTGCCTCGTTATACTTTCCCTGGTCGATTAGATTTTTGGCGTCATACATGTCGAGATTTTCATCATCAAAAGATGTGCTGGAGTTCGCAAAAACAAAACCACTTATAAATAAGGCTAAAAGGCCTGCTAAATGGTTTTTTGGCTTTGAGGTTGTTTTGATAATTGGCATGCTACGATATGAGTTATACATTATCACTTCTCCACTTCAATCGCAGTAGGGCTGTTTTTTGGATGACGGCCACTGCCCCTAATCATTTGCACACTATCGCCATAGACAGTCGAAAACTCGAAAATAAAAGCGGGTGTGTCGAGAAGATATCATGAAAGGTGATGTTGCCTGCTCGGACCTAATCCCATTATTTGGGTTGCGAAAGTCTCGGCCGGTTCGCCCTGGTGCAACACCATCTGCTCGGCACGCTCCTTGGGCGTGGCCGGGTCCAGCCATTCCCTGACCAGTTCGATCGGCAGGACGCCGTGAGGAGTGGAATTGCGGGGCAGAGTCTAAAATTGCGGAGCAGAAAAGATAAGGGCCTGCGTGAAGTATCTCACGCAAGCCCTTGATATCTATGGTGCCCGAACCCGGAATCGAACCGGGACGCCCTTACGAGCGGGGGATTTTAAGTCCCATGCGTCTACCAGTTTCGCCATTCGGGCGGCAGCGCGATGAAGCAACTCAGTGGGGCTTTGCCTGGCAAAGCGCTTGAGCGGTGCAGCAGGCTAGGGAATATATAGATCAAGGCACCTTGGCGCAAGTTTGCGTGCGGTCTTTTTCTGCTTGATCGTGTGTGCAGGCTTTGAAAAAAAGCTCGCTATATCAGTGATCTACATTTGCGGGTGAGGGCGGGCGACTCGCCGGCTCGTCCACCAGCCTGGTACCTGGCTGGTCCGGTAGCCGCAGTTTAATGCATGGCAATGTGCGATCATTCACGTTTATAGCACTCGAATAGGAAAAGTGGCATGCGCGTCATCACGGTGAGGACTAAAACGGAACTTGAATCTGCCAAAAATGCCGGGTACGAGCAGATCACGGTAGAAGGTGAGCTAGCGAACAAGCTCAAATCGTCCAAGAAGATCGCGGTAGCGGGGACGATCACGGTTGGGCTGTTGGCCACTGCATTGGCGGCTGTGCCCTTTACGGGTGGTCTTTCGATGGCAGCGGCTGTGCCTATCGCCACGCTGACTGGGCTTGAAGTCGCGGCCATTATTACAGCCGCGTCATTGGGGCTCGGGCTGATCATTGCCCTGTTCAAGGGGTATGAGGAGATCTCTTTCGAGGCCGGAAAAATGGTCCTGAAAAAGAAACAGTCATGAGCGGTTTTGTCGACAGGCCGCCCTATTTTTTCCGCTGCAAGAAGTGCGAGCATCGCTTCACGCGTAGGGTGCGGCTGGGGCTGTTGTGCCCCCAGTGTCATTCGATACGCATTGAAAGAGATCGGCGGGTGAGCAAGTAAAGCGAGAGGGCTTGTGCGAGATGTTCGCCAAGCCCAGCCCGGCATTTACCCGTGTAATCGCCGAATAATCTCCTCGTACCCGACCGCCCGCGACAGCCGCTGCAGTGCATCCAGGCGGCGGGAATAGGCTTTTGCGTCACCATAGGTCAGCTCGACATGCAAGCTGTCGATCGTCACCAGATAGGCCTCTGCCAGCACTTCACTGGCCTGGTCCTCTACGCCTGGATGGGCTTTAAGTAACCCTTTCTGGAAGTGACTGCGGATCGTGGCCATGTAGTCATTGAACCCGGACATGACCACGTGCCTCAGTGGCGTCGGTGGGTAAAAGGCGGCCCTGAGCAAAAAGCGCAGGGATTCATGCTGGTTGTACCGGCGTTGCAGGTTGTCGATGTAGACCTCGCCGGGGGCCTTGATCGATCGAGAGTTTTTCGCAAATTGGCTTTGCACGTAGTCCAGTTCGGCGCGCAGTGCGAGTTCGAGTGCGACCACGTACAGCGCATCCTTGCTCGCAAAATGTGCGTACAGCGAGGCCTTTTTGATGCCTGCGCGCACGGCGATATCATTCAGCGAAGCGGCGTCGTAGCCGTGCTCGGCAAATTGGTCCAGTGCCAGATACGCGATGCGTTCGGCAGCCGAGGTCAGGATGGTGGCTGTCATGTGGTTCTTCCTTAATCAGTGCCCGGCCAGGTCAAAGGTTTCGCCCGCTCCTCGGGGGAGGCTGATTGTCGTCAGCAGGCAGGTCAGCAATGCACTGGCCAGCAGCAGTGCGGTCCAAGCCACCGGTCCATAGGTCAGCGCCAATGCCGACAGTGGCGTTGCGCTGGCGGAAACGGACAGTTGGAATGCGCCCAGCAGTGCAGCGGTGGAGCCCAGTGCGCGCTTTTGCGAGGACATCACCAGTGACATCAGCGTGGACTCGGCGATGCCCAGGCCAAACAGGGCAAGTGCCATGCCCGCCACTATACCGGGCAGACCCACGTAGGTCAGGGTGGATGCCACCGCGATTGCCGAGCCTGCGGCCATGCAACACACGCCGATCAGTGACAGGCGGCCCAAGCCAAGCCGGCTGACCAGTTTCCCGGCGCTCATTGCCCCGATCAGGATGGCTACCCCGGTGACGCCGAACAGCATGCCAAAGGCTTGCGGGCTGAGGCCGTAGGTCTGCTGGTAGACCAGGGTCGCACCGCCGATGTAGGCAAACAGAAAGAAGAAAACTGCGGCCACGGCCAGGGTCGGACGCAAGAAGTGTCGGTCTCTGGCGATCGTCAGGTACGTGCGGCAGGCGGCGCCCAGGCGCAACGGCTCGCGTTGGCTGGCGGGCAGGGTTTCTGGCAGCGACAGCCAGCTGTTGCCCAGCACCGCCAGGCCAAATGCAGCGAGCACCAGCATCACCGCACGCCAGCCGTAGTGAGTGTCGATAACCCCGCCCAGTGCCGGGGCGAAGATGGGCGCGACGCCTTCGATGGTCATCAGCAATGCGAAGAGCTTTGTCGCCGCCACGCCTTCGCTGACGTCCCGCACCATGCTCATGATCACCACCAGCGTCAGGGCGCTGCCAAGCCCCTGCACGAAGCGCAGCGCGATCAGCGTTTCAAGTGTCGGCGCCCATGCGGCGCCCAATGAGCACAAGGTAAACACCACAAGGCCGGCCAGCAGGGGCCGGCGGCGCCCGTAGGCGTCGACGATGGGCCCGAAGATCAACTGGCCGGCACCCATGGCCAGGAGGAAGAACGTCAGGGTCAACTGCACGCTGGCGAAGCTGCTCTGATATTCGCGGGCAATTTCGGGAAGGCTCGACAGGTACATATCGACAGCCGAAGGGCCAAGGGCGCCGATCAGTCCCAGGCCAATAGCCAGCCTCATGGCGACCCTGTGGGTGGGTTGCGAATTCATAGAGTCTCCAACGAAAAAAAACAGCCTACCGGTCGGTAGGTTTGCGCATAATAGCGACACCTCTTAAATCGGTCAACGCCCCAATTCTCGGGAGGATTTGCACATGCACAGTGCAATCAGAGCGAGCGAATGAGAGTTGTTATCAATTATGTTTCTTTAGTTTTTTGATTGAATTAGACTCCCGCCAGCTGTGCACGAGCAGCGTTCTGGGCATTAGCACAAACAAAAAAAACGGCGTAGGGAGCAGGACGTGAATTTCAAGAAAACCACAATGGCAGTGGCTGTTGGCTCGGCGATCTACCTGTGCAACGGTGCGTGGGCCGCAGAGCCTGCGAGCGCGCTGGAGATTGCACCGATCACCGTCACCGGTGAAAAGATCAACCGCAGCCTGGAGCAGACCCAGTCGAGCGTGGTGGTGGTCACCGACCAGCAACTGCGTGAAAAGCAGGACCGTGACCTGGTGGACGTATTCGCGCGTACGCCAGGTGTGTACAACCAGTCCGGCAACGAAAACTGGGGTATTCGCGGCGTGCCCGTGTCCGGTTTCGACGACCAGGGGCCCGCCACGCTCAACGGTGCGGTTTCAGTATTTGTCGACGGCGCCGTGCAACCCAACCGCGCCCTGACCCTCAGCCCGATGCCGCTGTGGGACGTCGACCAGGTCGAAGTGTTCCTCGGCCCGCAATCCACCACCCAGGGCCGTAACTCCCTGGCCGGTGCGGTGGTGATCCAGACCCGCAACCCCACCTTTGAGCCGAGTTTTTCCGCACGCACCAACATGGGCAGCTATGGCGAGCGCGGTGCGGCAGTGGCCGGTGGCGGGGCGTTGGTCGATGACAAGATCGCCGGGCGTATTGCCGTGGATTACCAAGAGGGTGACGGCTATATCGACAACGTCGCCCTGCATGACGACGCCAACCCCACACGCACCGGCAATGCCCGGGGCAAGCTGTTGATCCTGCCCAACGATGACCTGGATGTGCTGCTGACTTACGCCCACAGTGAAAGCCGCAAGGGCGATAACTCGGCGATGCGCCAGAACGACAAGATCCGTTATTACAAGATGACCTCCAACACCAAGGCCTATGACAAGCTTGAGCAGGACACGCTCAGCGCCAAGGTGGACTATCGCCTGGACGACAACTGGTCGCTGACCAGCCTGACCGCCAATACCCGCTCGGACTACGACGCGCGCCTGGATTTCGACCAGTCGGCCGACGCCAACCAAGTGGTATTGCGCAAACAGGACGGCGACCTGTTCAGCCAGGAACTGCGCCTGAACTACAGCGGCGATACGGTGAAGAGTTTTGTCGGTGCCTACTACGGCCACAACACCAACAACTTCCACGACCGCCTGTTGTTTAACAACCTTCTGTTCGGTACCGCCAAGGGCGATACGACCATTGAAAGCAAGGCCGTGTTTGGTGAAATCAACTGGACATTCGCCCCGCGCTGGACCTTGATCACCGGCCTGCGCTACGACCACGAAACCAACGACACCGATATCAAGCAAGACGATTTCTCCAGCCCCGGCAAGCTCAGCAAGTCGTTTGATGCGCTCCTGCCGAAACTGGGCCTGGACTATGAACTGGCCGCCAACCAGTACCTGGGCGTGATGGTGCAGAAGGGCTATCGCGGAGGCGGCGTCAACGTACGTGCCGGTGGCGGCCACGAAGGTTATGACCCGGAATACACCACCAACTACGAGCTGTCCTACCGTGGTTCGTTCTTCGACAAGACCCTGCGCACCCGCGCCAACCTGTACTACACCGACTGGAAAGACCAGCAGGTCAGCGCGCTCGAGCGCAACACCGACTTCGTCCAGGTGTTCAACGCCGGCAGCAGCGATATCAAGGGCCTGGAAGTATTTGTCGAAAAAGACCTCGGCGAGCAGTTGACCCTGACGGCGGGTGGCTCTATCACCGCGGGCAAGTACAAGGACTTTGTGACAGGTGATGGTCGCGATATGAGCGGCGAGGAGTTCCTCTATTCACCCAAGTACAAACTGTCCCTGGGTGGCATCTACCGTTGGAATGACCGCCTGACCCTGAACACCGACCTGGTGTACCAGAGCACCGCGCCCTCGGAGTATGAGTTCGATACCGCAGGCCAGGTCACGGGCGAGCGCCGGAGCGACAGCTACTGGCTGGTCAACTTCAACACCGAGTACAAAGTCACCAAGAATGTTGCGGTTTCCGGCTTCGTGAAAAACGCTTTTGACAAGGAGTACATCACCAACAACCGCAGCGGCAATATCGTCGATGTAGGGGCGCCACGCACGGTTGGGCTGGTGTTGCGCTACGACATGTAGGGCAACGATTCGTAGACTGAGGCTGGTGAGCGGGCGATGCGGCGTTCCGACAAGCCCGCTCGCCACAACAGCCTTTTCTGCTTGGACTCAAGGGTTACAGCGACGGTCCGTGCCGGCAAACCAGGTCCTGCCGTTGTTTGGCGGCGTTTTCAAACCGTGGAATTTTCGATTTCTATTTGGGAGTTTTCCTAAATACGCCGGTACGAGGTGTCGTGAGAATGAGCGCACTTCTATCTCATCTGTGATGTGTCATGTCCTTTCTACCGATTCGTGTCCTGGTTGTCGAAGATCACCCCTTCAAACAACTCGTTGCCACTCAAGCCTTCCGGGAGGCCGGGTGTGACAGTGTGCTTGGCGTGGCGGATGTGAACACTGCCCTGCAGCTGCTGGACCGGACAGGGCCGGTGGATATCGTGCTCTGTGCCCTTAAGGAGGAGGGCATGCAGGGGCTGACGACGCTTGAACTACTTAGCCGTAGCCAGCGGGTCAAGTCGCTCATCATTTGCAGCGTTCTTGCCCCAGACCTGCAGGACGCCATCGATCGTATGGTCGGCATGCTTGGGGTCTGCGTCCTGGGGTATGTCGATGTGCCGGTGCGCGCTGGCTCAATCACGCCGCTGTTAAGCCGGTATCTGGAAACCACTGTTGCCCCTGGGCATGCCTCTCAGAACGCTCGCTACACGACTGTCAGCCAGGCTGGCCTGGAACAGGCCATTGCAGGGCATGAACTCAAGGCATTTTTTCAACCCAAGTTCAATTTGGCGACCGGTGAAGTCGGCAGCCTTGAAGTGCTCGCGCGCTGGGCGCATCCGCAGTACGGCGTGCTGTGCCCGGCAGATTTCCTGCCGCAGGTCAGCCAGTTCGGTTTGATGGATGAGCTGTTTTTTGCCCTGCTGGACCAGGCCTTGGCCTTCCTGCAAACGGCGCAGGCGCAGGGGCATGTGTTGTCCCTGGCGTTTAATCTGGAGGCGCAGCAACTGTCCAGCGAGTCACTGCTGGCGCATCTAGGCTCGGCGCTGGAGCGCTACGCCATACCGGCGTCGTGCCTGACGTTCGAGATCACCGAAAGCGGCCTGCTGGAAGTCTCTCCCCGAGTGCTCGAAACCTTGATCCGCCTGCGGATGATGGGTGCCGGCCTGTCTATCGATGATTTTGGTATTGGCTACTCGTCGTTGGAGCGCCTGTGCCTGTTGCCATTCACCGAGATCAAGCTCGATGCCCGCTTCGTGCGCGACCTTGATCGCAGCCCGCGTAACCGTGCAGTGATCAGCAGCACCCTGGCACTGGCTGAAGCACTGGATATGGCGGTCGTGGTAGAGGGCATAGAGCACGAAAGCCAGCGCCAGCACCTGCTCAAGCTGGGCTGCCAGCAGGGCCAGGGCTATCTCTGCGCACGCCCCATGGACGCAACGCGCACGCTCTCGTGGCTGGCAATGAAGTTGGCATCACGCAGCACGCTCTGATGTTGCAAAACAGGGGCTAGACTCAAGGCTCACTTGCCTTTCCTGGAGACTCCAGATGCCCCACAAAAACACCATCTGCCTCTGGTTCGACGGCACAGCTCTGGAGGCTGCCAGATTCTACGCCGCCACCTTCCCGGACAGCACCGTAGATGCCGTGCACACAGCGCCGGGCGATTATCCCGCGGGCAAGCAAGGCGATGTCCTGACCGTGGAATTCACCGTCATGGGCATCCCGTGCCTGGGCCTCAATGGCGGGCCGGGTACCCAGCACAACCAGGCGTTCTCATTCCAGGTGGCCACTGACGACCAGGCCGAAACGGATCGCCTGTGGCAAGCGATTGTCGGCAACGGCGGCGAGGAGGTTGCCTGTGGCTGGTGCCGTGACAAGTGGGGCCTGTCCTGGCAAATCACCCCGCGCGTGCTCACGGCAGCGATCATCCATCCCGACCCCGCGGCGGCCAAGCGCGCATTCAATGCAATGATGGGCATGGTGAAAATCGACATCGCCGGCATTGAGGCGGCGCTCAAGGGTTGATCAGACCCAGGTACAACCTGGGTTTTCAACACGCGGTAACGGCAAGGAAATACATATTGTTGATAGTCCTCGCCGCCCGGTTTGAAGCTCTCGATTTCGATTCATTCCACGGGCCGTAGGCAACGAAAGCCGGACTAAAAGCAACGGCCAACCGCCCTCACTTATCCCGACGCCCTGGAATCGCCACCCGGCTGGTGGTCTTCACCTCGCGCAGCGCCAGGCTCGACTGGATCGAGGCAATCCCCAACTGGCGCCGCAGCACGCTTTCGACAAAGTCGCTGTAGCTATCCAGATCTTCGGCCAATACCTGCAACAGATAATCGGCATCGCCGGTGATCTTGTGGCAGGCCTGCACCTGCGGCAGTTGCTTGATCACGGCCTCGAAGGCCTCGGGCGTGTGGTCGGTATGGGTGGAGAAGCGGATGTGGACAAATGCCATGATATCAAGCCCCAGCTTGCGACGGTCCAGGTTGGCCTGGTAATCCTTGATCACGCCTTCTTCCTCCAGACGTTTGCGTCGGCGCCAGCACGGCGTGAGGCTCAAGGACAGGCGTTCGCTCAATTCAGCGTTGGAAATGCTCGCGTCTTCTTGCAGCAGCGCGAGGATGGCCAGGTCGGTGTCGTCAAGCGTGGGGCGGTTGGATAGATTTTTCTTCATTGTCTTTTTTTTGAGGAAATATTCCCGATAAAGCTAGCATTGCGAGAAGTAAAAGCAAAGAAAGCCCCTCAAGCCCCGAACAAAATAGACGCCTGAACCTCATTAGGCGGATATCTTCCCATGTTGACTGTTTTCAGCGATTCCCACCGTTTGCACCATGGCACCGAACTGAAAGATGGTGTCCTCAAGCCGTCCTTCGAACAGCCGAGCCGGGCCGATACCGTGCGTGATCGGGTCAGGCATGTCGGCTTGGGCGATATCATCGTGCCGCGCACGTTTGATCGTGCCTGCTACGTCAACGCCCACAGCGAGCGCTACGTATCCTTCCTTGAAACCGCCTGGGCACAGTGGACAGCCGTAGGCCGCAGCCATGACGCTTTACCCCTGGTCTGGCCGGTACGCGACTTGGCCAATCAACAGGTGCCGGACTTTATCGATGGCAAGCTCGGCTTTTTTGCCATGGACGCCGGTTCGCCGATCACCGCCAACACCTGGGACGCGGTGAAGACCAGCGCCGATATTGCGCTTACAGGCCTGGCCTTGATCGATGAAGGCCACGACAGCGCCTTCGCCCTGTGCCGCCCACCTGGACATCATGCTGCGCGCGAATACATGGGCGGTTATTGCTACCTCAACAACGCCGCCATCGCCGCGCAACAGGCAATTACCCAGGGCGCGGAGCGGGTGGCAGTGCTGGATGTGGACTTTCACCATGGCAATGGCACACAGAACATCTTCTATGACCGCCCGGATGTGATGTTTATCTCCCTGCACGGCGAGCCTTCGGTGTCTTATCCGTACTTCTCAGGTTTCCATACGGAGCAGGGCACGGGTGCCGGTGAAGGGTTCAACCTGAACTATCCATTGCCCAAGAACACCAGTTGGCAGGCCTACAAAAGTGCGTTGCTCGATGCCTGTAAAAAACTGCGCGACTTTGCCCCGCAAGTATTGGTGATCTCCCTGGGTGTCGACACGTTCAAGGACGATCCCATCAGCCATTTCCTGTTGGAAAGCCATGACTTTCTAGGCATGGGCGAGATCATCGCCAGCGTCGGCGTGCCCACGCTGTTTGTGATGGAGGGTGGCTATATGGTCGACGAGATCGGCATCAATGCGGTCAATGTGCTGCACGGCTACGAGAGCCAACGCGCCTGAGGATTCAACGCCCAAAGTCCGAACCACGTTGACCCCAACAATAAAAAACCTTCGATATTTTTCTGCCAAAACTCAAAAACATAAGAGCAAGAGGTTTTGTGATGAAAACATCTGCACCCGGGCTGGAAAAGCCAGCGCTTCAACGCACCCTCAGTAATCGTCATATTCAACTGATGGCCATGGGCGGCGCGATTGGTACGGGCCTGTTCATGGGCTCGGGAAAGATCATTGCCTTGTCTGGCACCTCGATCATCCTGATCTACATGATCATCGGCCTGTTCGTGTATTTCGTCATGCGGGCCATGGGCGAGTTGCTGTTATCCAACCTGAACTTCAAGAGCTTCGCGGACTTTGCCGGTGCATACCTGGGGCCGCGCGCGGCGTTTTTTCTTGGCTGGTCCTACTGGTTGAGCTGGAGTGTGGCGGTGGTCGGGGACGCGGTGGTAGTGGGCGGGTTCTTCCAGTACTGGTTCCCCAATGTGCCGGCCTGGCTGCCGGCCATAGGCATGATGCTGACGCTGTTTGCCTTGAACGTGCTGACCGTAAAGTTGTTCGGTGAGGTTGAGTTCTGGTTTGCGATCATCAAGCTCATCGCGGTTGTGACGCTGATCGGTGTGAGTGTGTTGCTGATCGGCAGTTCATTTGTCTCGCCCACGGGCGTAACGGCGTCGCTGGGCAACCTCCTGGATAAACAGGCGGTGTTTCCCAACGGCTTGCTCGGGTTCTTCGCCGGCTTCCAGATGGCGATCTTTTCTTTTGCCGGCACCGAGCTGATTGGCACAGCGGCAGCGGAAACGCGCTCGCCGGAAAAAACCTTGCCCAAGGCCATCAACTCGATTCCGCTGCGCATCATCCTGTTTTATGTGCTGGCCCTGGCGTGCATTATCGCGGTCACCTCGTGGCAGGCGGTGTCACCGACCAAGAGCCCGTTTGTGGAGTTGTTCCTGATCGCCGGCTTTCCGGCAGCCGCCGGTATCGTCAACTTTGTGGTGCTGACCTCGGCGGCGTCCTCGGCCAATAGTGGGGTGTTTTCCGCCAGCCGCATGCTGTTCGGCCTGGCGGACCTGGGCAGCGCGCCAGGGGTGTTCAAGCGATTGTCGAAAAATAGCGTTCCGTTTGTCAGTCTGGCGTTTACCACCTTCCTGATGCTGCTGGGCGTATTGCTGCTGTTCATCGTCCCGGAGGTCATGACAGCGTTTACCATCGTTTCCACCGTGTCCGCGATTCTGGTGATTTTTACCTGGTCGACCATCCTGGCGTCCTACATCGCCTACCGTAAGAAACGCCCTGACCTGCATGCGTCGTCACACTACAAGATGCCGGGTGGCGTGCCGATGGCGTGGTTTTCCCTGGCGTTCCTTGGGTTCGTCCTGTGCCTGCTGGCGCTGCGTCCTGATACCCGATTGGCACTGTGTGTCATGCCGGGGTGGTTTATCTGGCTGGCGATTGCCTATCAGCTCTCGACGTTCAAAAAACGCTGGTCCTTGTCGCACTCCTTGTAAGGACCTGCTGCAGCGATCGCCAGCAAGCCGCCTCCTGCGGTAGCCCGATGGCTTTAACTCGGGCTTTTACCGCGTACCTGCAACGAATTTCGCTGTCCTGAGTGCTGGCAGGGTGCCACAATGCCATTTTGTCGCAGCACTAGGATCAGGCGAACCAAATGAATGGCCTTGGGCGTGAGCAGGACCAGGATTTTTTCATCGAAGAGCAGGTACGCACTGATCGCCTGCGTCAGCTGTTTAGCCAATCATTCTCTGCGGTTTTTGGCAGTTATCTGGCCGCGGGCATGCTGTGCTGGCTGTGTTGGGACCGGCTTGATCCCCGCCTGATGATCGGTTGGCTGGTATTGCTGGCAGGCTCGTCGCTCCTGCGTGTGTCGATGTTCCTGCAGTATTTTCGCAGCCCCCGCAGCGAGCGCACGCCCCAGCGCTGGGAGCGTCATTACTGGATCACCCTGGTGCTGTCGGCCGGGATCTGGGGGGCAGGGGCCTTTGCCGTGATGCCCGCCGATGACCGGCTGACCCAGGCCCTGGTCATGCTCTTTGCCGTGGGCATGTCGGTCAGCGCGGTGTCGTGCTACTCGGCCTACCGTTACATGACCATAGTGTCCATGGCCCTGGTGCTGTTGCCGTGCACCCTGTGGCTCTTGTTTCAACCTTCCAAGATGCAGATGGGCATGGCTGTTGCTGTGCTGGTGTTCTCGTCATTTGTCGTGGGGGCTTCGCGTAAATTGTCCGAGGCCCTGGAGACGGCGTTTCGCCTGACCCGCGAAATAGAGCGCGCCCACAGTATTTCAACGCGCGCCGCCCAGACCGATGAACTCACCGGTTTGATGAACCGCCGCGCGTTCTTCGAAAATGCCCAGGTGCTCTATGACCAATGCAAGCGCACTCACCAGCCGCTATGCGCGTTGATGCTGGACATGGATCATTTCAAGGCGATCAACGACACCTACGGCCACCAGGCCGGCGATCAGGTGTTGCGCCAGATTGGCCAGGTGATCAGAGCGTCCTTTCGCCAGTCGGATATCTACGGTCGCCTGGGGGGCGAGGAGTTTGCGGTGCTGCTACCCAATACCACCCTGGAAGTGGCACAGGACATCGGCGAACAGTTGATCCGCGCCATTGCGCGCTTGACCATCGACCCGGTACAGGGATTGAGTGCGAGCCTGGGCGTAGCCCCGAACTATGCTGCGGGTGACGACTTGCAGCACTTGATGAATGCCGCCGACAAAGCCCTGTACCGCGCCAAGGCCATGGGGCGCAACCAGGTGGCGGTTGCGTCCTAGCCTCAATCCTTGCCCATGATCTTGGCCAGCACCCGGCAGATCTGGTCGGCGGAGTAGGGCTTGGCCAGGAACTCAAAGCCGTCGTAGCCACAATTGGCCAGCTCCTCGCTGTAGCCAGACGTCAGGATCACCGGCAGGTCGGGCCGGCGTCGGCGCAGCTCACGGGCCAGCGCCACGCCACCCATGCCCGGCATCACCACGTCGGAAAACACCCCGTCGAACGCCCGGGCATCCGGGCCGATCATCTCCAGGGCTTCTTCGGCATGGGTGGCCCAGACGGTCTGGTAACCCAGGTCCTGCAGGATCTGGTTGGCGAAGCGGCCTACTTCCAGATTGTCTTCCACGATCAGGATGCGCCGCCGCGCGGCGTCCGGATCCAGTTCCAGTGGTGCCTGGACCGTGTTGTCGAGGATCGACTCGGGCTCCACTTGTGGCAGGTACAACGTAAACACGGTGCCCTGGCCGAGCACACTGGCCACATCCACGTTGCCCCCCGATTGCTTGGCGAACCCGAACACCTGCGACAGCCCCAGCCCGGTGCCCTTGCCGACCTCCTTGGTGGTAAAGAACGGCTCGAAGATGCGTTCAAAGGTCGCCTGGGCAATCCCGCTGCCGGTGTCGGTCAGGGAGATTGCCACGAAGGGTTTGCCTGAGCCGCCATGCCCGCGTATGCACGGCAGCGGCTGGTCCCGTTCCAGGCGCAGCACCAGCGTGCCCTGGCCGTTCATCGCATCCCGGGCATTGAGGGCCATGTTGATCAGGGCCGTTTCAAATTGGCTGGAGTCCGCGCAGACGTAACAGGCCAGTTCCGGCAATTGAACGCTGACATGGATCCGCGCGCCGGTGACCGTCTCCAGCATGTCGCCGATGTTCTGTACGCGCTGGCCCACATTGAACACTTGCGGGTTCAGCGGTTGGCGCCGGGCGAAGGCGAGCAACTGGCTGGTCAGCTTGCTGGCCCGCTCTACGGTATCGGTCACGGCGCTCATATAGCGCTGACGGCGCTCTTCAGGCAGGTTGGGCATGCGCAGGAAGTCGACTGACGAGCGGATGATCGTCAGCAGGTTGTTGAAGTCGTGGGCCACGCCACCGGTCAACTGGCCGATGGCTTCAAGCTTCTGCGACTGGCGCAACGCCGCTTCGGTCTGGTTGAGCAGGGTGGTGCGTTCCACGACCCGCTGTTCCAGGGTCGCATTCAAATCGGCCAGTGCCGACAAGCCCTCGCGGACGATGGCATCGGCGCGCACCCGTTCGATATGCGCCCAGGAGCGCTCCGTGACCTCGCCCAGCAGCGCCAGGTCGTAGGAAGACCAGCGGCGCGGCACGCGGTCGTGAATGGCCATCAGCGCGGTCAAGCGTCCGGACTTGATCAGCGGCATGCAAATCGTCGCCGTCACACCCAGAGCCTGGAAGGTCGCGGCTTCCTCGGGCGTCAGTTCCGTCAGGTTGTCATTAATGATCAACGGCTCACCGGCCTGCAGGCGCTCGACCGCCAATTGGCCGAAGTCGGCCAGGCGGTAGTGCCCGACAATGCTGGGCGAACCTTCTGCAGCCCAGTTGCCGCGAATGGTAAAGCCGTCTTCATCGGCCTCCATGTCGGCATAGGCGCAGTTGGACAGGTTCAGGTGGGTCGCCAGTATCTGTGTGGTGGCCGCCATGATCGCTGCAGGATCGGTGGCATTGGCTACACCGTTGCTGATCGCATCCAGCACGGCGAGGCGGCGGGCCATGAACACCGAGCCGGTAGTTTCGGTGACGGTATCGAGAATGCCCACGACGTTGCCGCAGGCATCGCGGATCGGGCTGTAGCAAAACGTGAAATAGGCCTGGTCCGGCGCATCACCACGCTCGACGATCAATGGGAAGTCTTCGATAAACGTTGCGTGGCCTGCAAATGCGGCTTCGGCGATCGGGCTGATCTGGCTCCAGGCTTCCTGCCAGATGGTACTGAAGGGCTGGCCGAGTGCATCGGGTTTGCTACCAAGGATCGGGACGAAGGCGTCGTTGTACAGGGTGGTCAACTCGGGGCCCCACACCACCGCCTGGGGAAAGTGGGAGGCCAGGCTCAAGGACACGGTGGTCTTGAGCACATCCGGCCATTGGTCCATCGGCCCCAGGGGCGTGTTGGTCCAGTCGTGGTGGCGAACCCGTTCGGCCATTTCACCGCAGCCTTGTAGCCAGTCTGTCATCTACTCAACACCTAGTTCGTCCCACGTTGCGATATGGCACCGCAATATCAAACAACAGACCCGGGCAATGTCCGGCAGTTCAGCGCTACTGCACGCCCAGAAGTGCCGTCCAGTAAATCCCGGCGTCGCTTTTCGGGTCCAGCCCGTAGGCGGCACCCAATTCGCGAAACTGCGGGTTCATCAAGTTGGCGCAGTGCCCGGGGCTGGCGAGCCAGCCATCGACCACTTTGCGCGGCGTATCCAGGCCCGCTGCAATATTTTCACCGACCTGCTGGGCCACGTAGCCAGCCAGCTCCGCGCGGTCGCCCGGGGTGCGGCCGTCGCGGTCCAGATGGTCGAAGAAGTTGTGGTTGGCCATGTTGCGTGCATGACTGTCGGCGGCGCTTGCCAGTTGCGCGTTCCAGGCCAGTGGCGTGGTGGCGGCGAAAGCCTGCTCGCCACATTGGCGCGGTTGCTTGCGGGCGGCGTTGACCATCTCCAGCAGTTGCGGGCCGGCCTCCTGGGAACTGGCCAGGCCGCGGCTCAGCAGCGGACGGGCGAGGACAATGCGCCAGTCCTGGCCATTGTTGCTGACGCCGATATCGACGAACTGCGGGTCCAGCACCACGCGGCAGAAACTCTCGCGCACCGCTTTCATCGCCGATTGTGCGTCGCGAGGTCCGGACAGGCTGATCGCCTGGACATTCACCATCGGGTAGGCCGCCTGGGCCAGGGCCTGCTGCAAATCGCCGGCATTATTGACCGGCAATACCAGGCGTGGGTCGACCGCCAGCGGTGGCAACTCCTGGGAACCCTGGTCGCCACAGCGTTGCAGTTGGCTGCGGTACTGGTTGATTGAGTCGATCAATTGACTCTCTTCGCTCGCCGACGCCGTGGCGCAAAACACCAGGCTGGCGGCCAGCGTCGTAACACCCATCATCAATGACAGAACGCGCATGGACGTTTCTCTTGAGCATGAAAGTGCCCATGATGCGCGATCAAGGGGCGCAGATGCACCCCTTGGGCAACATTTTGCCCTCAGTTCTTGAATGCCGAGTGCTTGCGGCCCTGGTCACACAGGGCAAACACCACCACCAGCACCGAGGCGATAGCGAGGATGATCACCACACCGTCCGTCGAGTGTGTGGTCGAAGCGGCCACCATCGACAAGGCACCCAGCGGCGCCAAGCCACCGGCGATGGCCGTACCGATTTCACGCCCGGTACCAAAGCCCGAAGAGCGAGTCTGGGTCGGGAACTGACGGCTGAGGAACGAACCTTGGGGGGCGAACATCATCGGCGCGAGGATCCCGGTGCCGATCCCGATGGCCAGGTAGATCATCAGGCTTTCACCGGTGTTCAGCAGCGCCAGGAACGGGTAGGCGAACAGCAGCGACAGCACGCCGCCCAGCACCAGTACCGATTTGCTGCTCCATTTGTCGCACAGCCAGCCGAAGCACGGCACGGCGACAATGGCGACCAGGCTGGCAATGGTCACCGACAGCGACGTGACATGCACGTCCACACCCTTGAACTGGGTGAGGTAGGCCAGGGAAAAGGTCTTGAAGATGTAGCTCAGGGCGTTGTAGCCAATAGCCACGAAGAACACCACGGCCAGGCCCTTGAGGTCATTCTTGAACAGGGCCTTGAGCGGCGAGACCTTGGCCTTGGCCGGCTCCTGGCTCAACTCCTTGAACTCCGGGGTTTCCGGAATGCTGTTACGCACCCACAGGCCCACACCCACCAGGGCGATGCTGCAGATAAACGGGATCCGCCAGCCGCCGGCCAGCAGGAACTCATTGCCATTGATGGTCAGCAGGTACACGGTCAGCGATGACAGCAGCAGGCCGAGGTTCAAGCCCAGCGCCGGCCAGGCACCCTGGCTGCCGCGCTTGCCTTCTGAAGCATGCTCGTAGGAAGTGACCGCCGCGCCCGACAACTCGGCGCCGGCGCCCAGGCCCTGGATGATGCGGATAAACACCAGAATGATCGGCGCCCAGATGCCAATCGAGGCGTAGCTGGGGATCAGGCCGATCAGCGTGGTGCACACGCCCATCATGCAGAAGGTCAGCACCAGCACATGTTTACGACCGAACTTGTCGCCCAGGTAGCCGAACAGAATGCCGCCGAAGGGGCGGGCGATAAAACCGATGGCGAAGGTGGAAAACGCCATCAGGGTCGCGGTCTTCGGGTCACTGTTATCAAAGAAGATTTTCGAAAAGACAATCGCCGCCATGGTTGCGTAGAGGTAGAAGTCATACCACTCCAGCATCGAGCCGAAGATGGTGGCGGCAGCGACCTTGCGCAGGCGTTTCTTGGTTTGTGCCGGGGTTTCCACCGTGGCGGGGTTATGGGCTTTTGCCGTCATGCTGTACTTCCTTCTCAGTCATTATATTTATTAGGGTGTTGCGAACGCGTTCAACTGTGGGAGCTGTCGAGCCTTGGCGAGGCTGCGATAGCGGTGGGTCAGGCGATATTTTTCTTGCCTGTGCCGCCGTCATCGCAGCCTCGCGGGGCGAGACAGCTCCTACAGGGGTATTTAGTTGGGGGTGAACATGCGGTCGGCGATCATTTCGCCAATCGGAATGGCAGAGGTGGCCGCTGGTGATGGCGCGTTGCACACGTGCAACATGCGCGGCGTCTGGGCGAACAGAAAGTCGTGTACCAAAGTGCCGTCGCGCATCA
This sequence comes from Pseudomonas sp. DTU12.1, assembly GCF_009873475.1. NCBI lineage: Bacteria > Pseudomonadati > Pseudomonadota > Gammaproteobacteria > Pseudomonadales > Pseudomonadaceae > Pseudomonas > Pseudomonas sp. DTU12.1. Next base: position 2,716,137 of record NZ_CP045254.1, read on the forward strand.
CCGCCTGGGCGCGGATCCCGGCTTCATAAGGCAGCAGATCGTCGAGTTCCAGGGATGGGCAATACTTGCGGCATTGCTCCAGGTAGCCGGACTTGAACAATGAGTTCTTCATTTCCACACTGCCGGAGCCGAGGTTCTGCCAGATGGTTTTCCAGAAGCCGGGGAAGCGCGCGTACTCGGCCACATCCTTCCAGTTGATGGAAAATTTCTTGTAGTTTTCCCGACCCAGGCCCAGTACGGCATTAGGGCCGACGGTGACGCTGCCATCGATCATGCGGGTCAGGTGCACCCCCAGGAACGGCAGCTCAGGGTCGGGGATCGGGTAGATCAAGTGGTTGACGATGTTGTTCTTCGACGCCGGCAAGCGGAAATACTCGCCACGGAACGGGATGATCTGGTGGTCGATATCAATCCCGGCCAGGGTCGCCAGGCGGTCCGATTGCAGGCCGGCGCACACCACCAGGTGCCGTGCCTGCCAGGCGCCATCGAGGGTGCTGACGGTGACTTTGTCGGTGTCTTCGGCAATCGCGGTGACGGTTTTTTCCAGGCAGATCTCACCGCCGTTACGGCGTATCACTTCGGCCATGGTTTCGCAGACCTGGCGGTAGTCGACGATCCCGGTGGCATCGAGGAACAACCCGCCCAGGCCGACGATATTCGGCTCGCGGGCGCGCAGTTGCTCGGCGTCCAGACGTTCGACTTTCATCCCGTTGAGTTGCGAGCGCGCATAGAGCGCCTCCATGCGTTGAACTTCCAGGGCCGTGGAGGCCACCAGCAATTTGCCGCACACCTCGAACTTGATCCCATGTTCGCGGCAGAACTGTTTGGTGGCCTCGGCGCCGCGCTTGCACAGGTCGGCCTTGAGGCTGCCGGGTGCGTAGTAGATGCCGGCATGGATCACGCCGCTGTTATGGCCGGTCTGGTGCTTGGCCAGCACCGGTTCCTTTTCCAGGATCACCAGTGATGCGTTGGGCTGGCGCTTGAGCAGCTCCATCGCGGTGGCCAGGCCGACAATGCCGCCGCCGATGATGCAAAAGTCATAAATCATGTGGGGGCTACCTAAATCAATACATTTCAGTCTGCTTATCAGGTTGTCAGACTAATGTTTTTGTTAAAAAAACGGCGCGCCCGCAGGCACGCTTTATCGGTATGGGGCGATCAGTGGGTCGCGGGCAGCTCCAGTTGCAGGCGTTTGGCAGCAGCCCGCAAATGCGCTTCGGCGGCAGCGGCGGCGCCTTGTGGGTCGGCGTCGACAATGGCCTGGTACAGCGCCTGGTGTTCCTGGGTGGCATCGGCCGAGCCGCTGGCAAAGCGCGAGGCCGAGTTTTCCCAGGCGGTCTTGCGCGCGCTGGCCAACTGGCTGCGCAAAAAGTCGTGGAAGGCGACGAAGTATTCGTTTTTGCTGGCGTCGGCGATGGCGCGGTGAAACTCCACGTCGGCGAGGGCAGCGGCTTCAAAGTCTGCGCGCTTGTCGTGCATTTCCTGCAGGGCCCGCTTCATGCGCTGCAGGTCGCCCGCGTCACGGCGTTGGGCGGCAATGGAGGCTGCCTGGGTTTCGATCCACAAGCGCACTTCGAACATTTGCGCGAGGTCAGGGCGCCGGCCGTTCTTTTCTGGAAAGCGGAACACCGTACCGGCCGGGGTCTGCGAAATAAACGAGCCCAGGCCACGCCGGGCGGTCAGTACGCCATCGGCCTTGAGCTGGGCAATCGCCTCGCGCACCACCGAACGGCTGACATTCAACTGTTCGGCCAGTTGCTGCTCGGTCGGCAGGCGCGACTCGGGCGCCAGTTGTCCGGAGTCAATCTCGGCCCGTATGGCGCTGACTACGCGCACGACGAGGGAATCTGGACGCTGGAGCTCAAGCATGGCAAAACCTAGGTGATCAGGTTGTCAGACAATAGCTGTTACGATTTTCCCTTGTCAAGGCGCTGTGCTGGCCTGCAGCGTTTTTACCCGGCGCGCGCAGGCCAGCAGTAGAGCCAGTGCGACCAGCCCCGAGGCGACCCAGAACGCTAGGCGAAACCCTCGGCCAACCGCTGCGGGCAGCGCCGCATGGACATCGCCCATGCCCCAGGCAAACACCGCTCCCAGCGCCCACGCGCCGACAATCAAGCCCAGGTTGCGCGACAGGTTCAGCCAGCCGGCAATCGTCCCGCGTCGATCCGCCGGCACATTGCCCATTACCGCCGTGTTGTTGGCCGCCTGGAATTGCGCGTAGCCCAAGGTGAGGATCCCCAGCGCGCCGATGTAACCCGTGACGCCCAGAGGCATCAACGCCAGCACCAGGCAGCCGGCCAGCATGCACAGCAGGCCGCCCAGCGTGGTGGCGTAGCTGCCGCAGCAGTCGGTCAGGCGCCCGGCCGGTATGCCCGCCAGCGCCGCGATACACGGACCTACCGCCATCGCCAGGCCCATCTGCGCGGGATCGAGTCCTATGCCATGGCTCAAGTAAAACGGCCCGGCGACCAGGGTGGTCATCATCACCGCGGCCACCAGCGTACTCATGCCCAGCCCGGCGCCCAGGGCCCGGTCATGGAGTGTCGCGAAGACACTCAAGCGGCCCGCACCCGCTGGTTGCGGATCTCTATCAGCCTGTGTGCGTTGCACCAGCACAAAGGCGAGGGCGGCCAACGGCAGCATCACCAGAAACAGCGCACGCCAGCCAGACGCCGCAATCAGTGCGCCGCCGATGGCCGGCCCCAGGCCAGTGCCCACCGCCGACAGCGTCCCCAGCAAACCCATGACGCGACCGGTCTGCGCTTTGGGGACGGTGGCCGCGACCAGTGCCATGGTCATTGCCAGCATGATCGCCGCGCCAAACCCTTGCAGCGCCCGCGCCGCGACCAGCACGCCAAGGGAGGGCGCGGCACTGCACAGGGCACAGGCCACCGCGAAGACCAGCACGCCGGCCAACAGCAGGCGGCGATGGCCGAAGCGATCCCCCAGGCGACCGACACTCACCAGCACAGCGGTGATTGCCAGCAAATAGCTCAGCACCACCCACTGCACCGCCGCAAAGCCTGCCGCAAAGGCCTCGGCCATTTGCGGCAGGCCGACATTGGCAATGCTGGTGCCCAGCGAAGCCAGGAGCATGCACAGCGACAAACCGGCGAGCACGCCGCGTGGGGGAGGGGATGTCATGGGGTTTCCTTGCTCTGCACCGTGGTCGTTGCCCGCACTCTAGGCTGTCGCCTAACATGGCGGAAGACGCATCAGTTGCACTCTATATGTGCGTCAAACGCCTGATAAGGATTGCCGCCGTGTCGCTGCCTGACTTCAACCTGCTGATCACCCTGGACGTGCTGTTGGCCGAAGGCAGTGTCGCCCGTGCCGCCCAACGCCTGGGCCTGAGCCCCTCAGCCATGAGCCGTGCGTTGGCGCGGCTGCGCGAGACCACCGGCGATCCGCTGCTGGTGCGTGCCGGACGCGGCCTGGTGCCGACCCCCCGGGCCCTGGAACTGCGCGAACGGGTCGGCCAACTGGTGCAGGAGGCCGAAGCGCTGCTGCGTCCGCTGCAGGTCCTGGACCTCAAGGGCCTGGTGCGGACCTTCGTGCTGCGCACCAGCGAAGGGTTCGTCGAAAGTTTCGGTCCTGCGCTGATCGCCCATGTGGCCGAGCAGGCACCCGGCGTGCGCCTGCACTTTGTGCATAAGCCCGGTGCGCCGCTGCGCGACAGCAGCGTGGACCTGGAAACCGGCGTCGTCGATAGCAGCGCCCACCCCGAAGTCCTCACCCAGTTGCTGTTTCGCGACCGCTTTATCGGTGTGGTGCGCGCCGGCCACCCGTTAAGCCAAGGTCCCATCACCACCGCGCGCTACGCAGCCGGCCGGCATATCTACGTGTCTCGGCGCGGGCGCGAACGTGGGCAGATCGACCACGCACTTGAGGCCTTGGACCTGACGCGAGACGTGGCAACCATCGTCACCGGGTTCTCTACGGCCGTGGCCCTGGCGCAACGGACCGACCTGATCGCCAGCGTTCCCGAGCGCTATACCAGCGGTCTGCGTGAGGGCCTGTTCAGCTTTGCCCTGCCGGTCGAGGTGCCGCCGTTCAGCGTGGCGATGCTCTGGCATCCACGGCTGGATGCCGACCTCGCGCATCGTTGGTTGCGCGGCTGTTTGCGCCGGGTATGTGGCGCAGAACAGGTACAATCCCCGCTGCCTTGATTGCGAAATACCAGGAAACAGGAATTCGATGTTCACCCTTACCCACTACACCAGCCCATGCCCCGAGCCCGTCAACAGCCAGATCTTGCAGATGGTGGTCGACTACCTGACCGACATCAGCTCGGTCGCCTTACCGCCGAGCAACCTGCTGTACAACATCTACCAGTATGCAATCGGCTACGAAGTGCACCTGTACCTGGAGGCGCTGGGTGGGGCCAAGGGCATTGCGGTCGAGCTGATTGTGGCGACGGATGAGCAGGATCCGGCCAAGGTCATCGGCTTCTTGCTGTACCTGCCGGTCAAGGACGATCCCGAGGCCTGCGGCGTGGCCTATATGGCCGTGCATGCCAGCCACCGCCGCCAGGGCGTGGCGCGGGCGATGATGGATGAGATGCTCAGCCGTTACCCCCATGGCGAATTGACCTGCACCGTGGAAAAAGTCCCGGCCTTTGAATCCATGGGCTTCCAGGTGCGCGGCGTGCGCGGGACTCAGGTCTTGATGAATACACGCGACTACAGCACCGATGGCCTGATGGGCGTGTTGGATGTGGCATCGATCTATAGCTCGCTGGAAGTGCGGCAAATCCACACCTACCTGCTACAGAAACACGGCAAGCGCGCGATGATCGATGCCGAGAAACAGCGCGACCGGCATTTCGACCAGATGACCCGCAAGGCCCGGCTATTCGTACAGAGCCGCTTGGCCTGACTGGGCTTCGAACTTACTGTGGACCGCTGGCTTTATGTGGCGAGCGGGCTTGCCCCGCGCTGGGTGGCGAAGCCACCCCAACAGCCTCACCATGCTCCGTCAGACACACCGAGGTGGTAGGTTTTGGGGCTGCTGCGCAGCCCAACGGGGGACAAGCCCCCTCGCCACAGGGGGCTTGCAGCCCCCTCAAGCCTACTGTGTGACTACTGGCTTTATGTGGCGAGCGGGCTTGCCCCGCGCTGGGTGGCGAAGCCACCCCAACCGCCTCACCATGCTCCGCCAGACACACCGAGATGGCAGGTTTTGGGGCTGCTGCGCAGCCCAACGGGGGCAAGCCCCCTCGCCACAGGGAACTTGCAGCCCCTCAAGCCTACTGTGTGACTACTGGCTTTATGTGGCGAGCGGGCTTGCCCCGCGCTGGGTGGCGAAGCCACCCCAACAGCCTCACCCCGTTCCGCCAGACACACCGAGATGGCAGGTTTTGGGGCTGCTGCGCAGCCCAACGGGGCAAGCCCCCTCGCCACAGGGAACTTGCAGCCCCTCAAGCCTACTGTGTGACTACTGGCTTTATGTGGCGAGCGGGCTTGCCCCGCGCTGGGTGGCGAAGCCACCCCCAACCGCCTCACCATGCTCCGTCAGACACACCGAGGTGGTAGGTTTTGGGGCTGCTGCGCAGCCCAACGGGGGCGATACGGCGTTCCGGCAAGCCCCCTCGCCACAGGGAACTTGCAGCCCCTCAAGCCTACTGTGTGACTACTGGCTTTATGTGGCGAACGGGCTTGCCCCGCGCTGGGTGGCAAAGCCACCCCCAACCGCCTCACCATGCTCCGCCAGACACACCGAGGTGGCAGGTTTTGGGGCTGCTGCGCAGCCCAACGGGGGCGATACGGCGTTCCGGCAAGCCCCCTCGCCACGACCGTGTCCATAACCACAATTGCCCCCATGGCCAGATAAAACCGGTCGGTCACAACAAAGGCGGGCTGTCGCGGAAAAGGTCATGGGCATCGAGCAACCGGTACGCAATCTCCGGCCGTTTCTCCAGCCCTTTGCGAATCGCTGCCGGAATCGACTGCCGCGTCTTGCGGCACAGCCCCGGCAGTTCATCGATCACGATCTGGATCCCGCGCATGCTTTTGACTTCGGTATGCCCTGGGGCGATGTGCACGCGGATGCCCAATTGCTGGTGCATCAAGTGTTGCATGCGTTCCAGGTCTGCCAGGCTTTGCAGGTTTTCCAGGCGTTCGAGCAGTTTTTTTTCTTCCTGGCGGGTCAATTGCAGGATGCGCTGGTCGGTACCGGGCGCATCGAGCAATTGCTCGCGCGCGCAATCACACACAGCAGGTGGGCAGGGTTGGCGAATTGTCATGATCACTCCCTCCCCACGCTGGTGCTGACGGCTCAGTAGGTCAGTTGCACGCCCAGGCTGCCCAGGGCGTTCCAGTACTCAGGATAGGTCTTGCCCACGCAGTCCGGGTCCTGGATCCGGATGCCCGAGACTTTCAGGCCCGCCAGGGCAAAGCACATGGCGATGCGGTGGTCGGCGTGGGTGTCGATCAGCGCGGTGCAGGCCGTGCCCGCCAACGCTGGATCGCTGGCCACCAGCAAGTCATCACCGATAATGGTCGCCAGGCCCGGGCGGATCTCGTTGAGGCCGTCATGCAGGGCCTGGACGCGGTCGCATTCCTTGACGCGCAGGTTGGCCAGCTCGGTGAAGCGCACCGGGGTGTTGTTGAACGCCGCCAGCACCGCCAGGGTCGGGATGGCGTCCTGCATCTGCGAGCCGACCACCGTGGCCGGCATCTGCGGGAATTGCGCGATCACGGCCTGGGCCTTGGCATCGGGCTGGGTGAAATCCTGTGCGGCGACGCCCAGGTCGATGCTGCCGCCGGTCAGCACTTCGGCAGCCCACAAGTAGGTGGCGGCAGACGCGTCGGGTTCGATCAGGTAATCATTGGCGGTGTAGCCGGTAGGGGCCACGCGCCAGGTGCTGTCGTTGACCACGTCCACCTGGGCGCCAAAGGCGCGCATGCAATCCAGGGTCAGGTCGACGTAACCACGGGCACCGATGTCTTTGCCGGTCAACGCTACTTCGATCGGCGCTTCGCCACAGGCGGCAAGCATCAGCAGTGCCGAGACGTATTGGCTGGACAGGCCGCCATCGATCTCGAAGCGCTTGGCCTGCACGCGGCCAGTGCCGTGCACGGTCACAGGCGGGCAGCCGGTGGGGCTTTCAACCTTGATGCCATTGTGGTTCAGGGTCGCCAGTAGCGGGCCGATGGGGCGCTTTTGCATGTACTCGTCGCCGTCCAGTACCACGGTGCCTTCCACGGTCGCCACGGCGGCTGTGAGAAAGCGCATCGCGGTGCCGGCGTTGCCGAGGAACAGCGGTTGCGCCGGCAACTGCAGCTTGCCATGGCCGGTGACAACAAAGGTCACGTCATCCGGCTCATCGATGGTCACGCCCATCTGGCGCAAGGCCACGGACATATGCCGGGTGTCATCGCTTTTCAGCGCGCCGCTCAGGCGGCTGGTGCCCTTGGCCAGGGCTGCCAGCAGCAGGGCGCGATTGGTAATGGATTTGGAGCCGGGAGGCGCTACCTTGCCGTGCAATGGAAAGTTGGGCGGTGTCACGGTCACGGTTTTCTGCGAACTCAAGGTACAAGGCTCCTGATTCAAGGCGCGGTGGCTGGGAGTGGCCGGCTGGCGGAGACGAATAATCGACCATCCGGCACGCTAGGGTCAAATCATGGCGCAGGTTTAACCGCGCAGGCTCAACCAATAGGCATGCAAGGCCCTGGCCGCCGGTTCGATGCGGGCCACCTGTTGTTGATGGGCGGCCACATCCAGGTCGGCCGGCAATTGGAAGTTGTCCTGCTCGGCGCACCAGGAGATGGTTTCCAACTGCGCTGCCTGCTCGGCCGGCAGGGCTGGCCATTGGCTGATCGCGGCGCCACGGATATAGCCAAAGCACCATTCCTCGGCGAGGGTCAGCGGCAGGCCCTGGTGTTCGGTTTGTTCGAAGCGCGCCTGAAAGCCCTGGGCATCACTGGCCAACTGCTGGGCGATGCCAGTGAGATGACGTGTGCACAGGTCGATGAACTGCTCCAGTTCGGCCTTGCTTTCCCATGCCGGGATCTGGTCGCCCCAGATGGCCGGGAACCAGATGGCAACATCCACCGGCGCCGGGCCGGACACCAGGGCGGTGAAGTAGCCATCGAACTCGGCCAGGTTCAGTACCGAGTTGTCGTCGCCGTACTTGAGCAGAATGTCTTCGATGAACTCGAAATCGGCAGGGGCGAGGGCTGGGTCGTGCATGAAAATATCCTTTGAGCGTCAAGCGCCGCAGATAAGGCGGCGTAAAACGCGGAGGATGGCGCGAGTCGGCGTTTTAATCCAGTGCTAGATCACCTTCACCGCCCGCCCAATCGCCTGGATCGGCCCGGTTGGCTTACCGGTCGGCGAGCCATTGGGGCCTTCCAGGGTCATCTCGAACAGTTGGTTTGGCGCCAGCGGCGGCAGCTTGTCCAGGGGGATCGACAGGCTCTGCCCCGGCTTGACCAACCCGAGGGAAACCGGGCCTTGCCAGTCATCACCCTTGGTCCAGAACTCCAGTGCCTTGTCCGCCGGTATCTGCATGACGCCCAGGGGGATCAACTGGATTTGCTGATCGTTGCTGGCCTGGATTACCCAGCCTGGGGCCTGGCTTTGTGGCGCCGTCAGCACCACCACGTAGGCCGTCGGGTTGATGGCGGCGGGGCGGGTCAGCAGCAGCGATGTCAGCACCAAACTGGCCAGCAAGCCGGCACCGGCTAGGCCACGCCACAGCGCGAGCAGGTTCCACCAGGGCACCGGCGGCGTGTCGCCCACGGCGTGATGGCCCAGGCTGCGTTCAATGCGCCGCCACAGGTAGGGTGAAGGCGCCACTGGCTCGGCCAGCTCGGTCAGCGGCAACAAGCGCTGTTCCCAGGCCTCCACCGCCGCGCGCAAGGGCGCATCGTGTTCCAGGCGTTGCTGCACGTGCAGGCGTTGCTCGGCCGCCAGGGTGCCCAGTACGTATTCGCCGGCCAGGTCGTTCAATTCTTCGGGGGTCATGCCATGCACTCACGCAATGCCGCGAGGCTGCGTTTGATCCAGGCTTTGACAGTCCCCAGCGGGGTGCCCAGTTTCTGTGCGATTTCACTGTGGGACAGGCCGTCGACATACGCATGCAGGATGCAACTGCGACGCGCCGGTTCCAGGTGTTCCAGGCACTGGTAAACCTTGCCGCTACGGGCACGGTATTCGAAATGCTCGGTGCTGGGGTCAGCCGCCAAGGTCTGTTCATGCTCATCACTGAGCGCAACTTCGCGGCCCTTTTTGCGCATGACGTTGAGCGCCATATGCCGGGTCACGCTATACACCCAGCCACGAGCCGAACCCCGGCGTGGGTCGAAACCGCTGGCGCCGTTCCAGATATTGATAAACGCCTCATGCACGATGTCCTCCGCCAGGGCCGTATCCCGCGCAATGCGCTTGGCCACGCCGAGCAGCCGGGCGCAATCCTGTTCGTACAACTGACGCAAGGCTTGCTGTTCGCCGCGGGCGCAGGCCAACAGGCAGGCTTCATAGTCAAAGAGAGGTTCGGGCAAGGATTGTGGCCGCCTTTGAGGGTCAGGCCCCGGCCGCGATTGGCCGGGGTGCTAGCGCAGCAGCTTAGACGACTTTTTTTGCCAGGCGCATCATTTGGCCGTCCAGAAGATGTAATCCGCCTGGTACTTCACCACTTCTTGCTGGCCTTTATTGGCGGTACTGCATTCGGCACTTGGCGCCACGCCACCCTTGAGCGCGACGCGCTGGATATAGCTGACACCGCTCATTGCACCCTTGCCTTCGGCCGGGTTGGCCTTGACCAGTTGATAGGGCAGGTTGCCCGCGCTGGACGGCGCCACGGCCAATTGCGTGCCGGTGACTTTCGAACCGTCCTGGGCCTGCCAGGTGGCGGGCGGGCCGAAGTAGGTGCCGACCTGCTTGCCGCTGCGATCATTGAGCACTGCCTTGGGGCCGACGAAGACCCATTCGGTCTGGCCGGCAGCGTTGGCCTTGTCGCGGCACTCGTAGGTGATTTCGCCGACACCGGTGGTTTCCATGGTCACCTTGTGGCCGTCCGGCACCTTGATGCTGTCGGGCAGGCTGGTCTGGGCAAAGGCCGCGGGCGCCGCGAGCAGCAGGCAGGTCAGGCAGAGCAGGGGTTTAGTGTTCATCGGTGTCTCTCCGTAGGGGTGAACAGCAGAGCAGCGTTATGGCTACTACCTGTACTACTCACGGCACGGCTGACTGGATGCACGGCGCGACAAATAAATCCATGAGACGTAAAAGGAATAAAGTCAGATCGTATTGATATAAGTCGTTATAAGAAAAATCGCTATGCTGCCGCCAGAATTTTATAAGGCCGCAGGTAGTTGTAATGGATGTGGGTAATTTTGGTTTTGTAGTGGCAGGCCTGATCGTTGGATTTATCGTCGGCATGACCGGCGTGGGTGGCGGGTCGCTCATGACCCCGATCCTGTTGTGGTTCGGCATCAACCCCGCCACGGCGGTGGGCACCGACTTGCTGTATGCGGCCATCACCAAGTCCGGTGGGGTGCTGGTGCATGGCAAGAACAAGAACATCGACTGGACCATCACCGGCTGGCTGACCCTGGGCAGCGTGCCGGCAGTATTGTTGACGCTGTGGTTCCTCAAGAGTCTGCACACCGACCCTAGCGCGATGAACGAGGTGATCAAGCAGGCCCTGGGCGTGGTACTGCTGCTCACGGCCCTGGCGATTCTGTTCAAGAAAAAACTGTTGGCCTTTGCCCAGCACCATGCGGGCGACAACTACCATATGAGCCCGCGCAACCTCAACGGCCTGACAGTTTTCACCGGCGCGATCCTCGGCACCATGGTCGCCCTGACCTCCATCGGTGCCGGCGCGCTGGGCACCGTGGCGTTGTTTATCCTGTACCCGTTCCTGGCCACCAAGCGCCTGGTGGGCACCGAAATCGCCCACGCCGTACCGCTGACCCTGGTCGCAGGCCTAGGGCATGCGAGCATGGGTAACATGGACTGGCATTTGTTGGGGTTCTTGCTGATGGGGTCGCTGCCGGGGATCTACGTTGGCAGCCATATGTCAGGCCGGGTGCCGGATGAACTGCTGCGCCCGTGCCTGGCGGTGATGCTGGGGTTGATTGGTTTCAAGCTGGCGTTCTGACTGCGGTATGTTGTGGCAGTGGTGCTTTTGTGGAGAGGGGGCTGCTGCGCAGCCCAGCGCGGGGCAAGCCGGCTCGCCACAACAAACCCGCTTCCCACAACAAGTCCGCTTGCCACGATAAGCCTTATGCCTTACGCGATTTATCCAACCACTCCACCGCTGTGCGCCAGATACAAATCCCCAGGAAGTACGCCGACATCAACAACCACAGGCCCATGGTCAGCTTGTTGGTATACGGCTGGTCGATCACCAGCAACAGGCTGCACAGCAGCCACACCGTGGTCACCGCAATGTTGATCGGCATAAAGCGCTTGACCCGGAATGGGTGCAGGAACTTCATCGGGGTCACTGTCAGCAGCGCCAGGCCAATCACCGTGGCCAGGGTGATCCAGGCGTCCGGGTCAATGATGTAGACACACAGCGCCACCACGTTCCAGGCCGCGGGGAAGCCCTGGAAGTAGTTGTCCTTGCTCTTCATGTTGACGTTGCAGAAGCAGAACAGCGACGACACCAGGATCACCGAGACGGTGAACAGGTGGGTGAAGTCCGGCAGGTCGATATAGCGGTAGATAAACAGCGCCGGGATAAACACATACGTCAGGTAGTCGATCACCAGGTCCAGCACCGAGCCATCAAAGCTTGGCAGCACGGTCTGCACATTGACCCGTCGCGCCAGCGACCCATCCACGCCATCTACAATCAATGCCAGGCCCAGCCACAGCAGGCAGGCCTTGGGTTGGTTCTCCAGCAGCGCCAGCGTCGCGAGGAAGGCCAGCACCACGCCGGTGGCGGTAAAACCATGGGCGCCCCAGGCTTTGAGTCTGGCTACATGCAGGGTCGATATCACAGGGGCGTTCTCCAAAAGGTGAAACACGGCAGCCGACGGCGATTGAGCGTCGAATCTGGCCAAGGGATGCAGGTATCGACCGGAAAGGTGGGGATAAGGTTCACCACCACGGCGTTAGGTTTAGCGTAGCAAGCGTTGACGGATTCGGCATCAGCCCTGACGGAACACCAGGGCCTTCAAGCCGCTTTGCGGGTCGATATCGGGAAATTCCGGCGGGTTTGCCAGGCGCTGCTCAAAGCGCAGCCCCGGCGCTTCGCGGGTCACGCCTTCGATCAGGAAGTCTTCGCCAAACGCCGGGTCGTTCATGCAGGCCAATACTGTGCCCTGGGGCGTCAGCAAATCTGGCAGGCGGCGCAGTACGCGCTGATAGTCCTTGGTCAGCAGGAAGCTGCCTTTCTGGAAGGACGGCGGATCGATGATCACTAAGTCATAGGGACCGTTGCCGGTGACCTTGGCCCAGGACTTGAACAAGTCGTGCCCCAGAAAACTCACCTTGCCCAGGTCATGGCCATTGAGCCGGTGATTGTCGCGGCCCCGGCTCAGGGCGCCACGGGCCATATCCAGGTTGACCACATGCTCGGCCCCGCCCTCGATGGCGGCCACGGAAAACCCGCAGGTATAGGCAAACAGGTTCAGCACCCGCAGGCCACTGGCGTGTTCGCGTACCCAATTGCGGCCGTAGCGCATATCCAAAAACAGCCCACTGTTCTGTTTTTTGCCCAGGTCGATGCGATACAGCAGGCCGCCTTCGGTGATGGTCAGCTCCTCGACCATCTGCCCCCACAACCATTCGGTGGTGCTTTGCGGCAGATAGCGATGTTGCAACGCCAGGGTGTGGGCGCCGGCCTGCTGCCATTCGTCGCTGGTGCAGAGGTTGCGCAGCAATTGCTGCAAGGCATCCAGTTCCACCGCTTCGGGCTCCTTGAACAAAGCAACCAGCACCACGCCTTGCAGCCAATCCACAGTCAGTTGTTCCAGGCCCGGCCAGCAGCGGCCCCGGCCGTGGAACAGGCGCCGGGTTTCTGCAGGTACGTCGCGCAGGGCGGCGAGCAAATGGGTGTGGAGCAGGGCGAGGGCGTCAGGGGTCATCGGGCAGCGTCGATCATTAAACGGGCGGCATTTTAAACACAATTGCGGTGTTTCAGGTGGTTGAAGCACAACGTGCTTTTAATTGGCTGTGTTTAAGCATTTTGTGCTGCAAATCGCCCGGCAACCTATCCAGAACAGTCAAAAAATCCTTTTGGGCAGACATAAACTGGAAAAAACAGCTCGGAGGTGCCCATGAACGGTTTCGTAAAGACAGTCAATCAAACAGCCATTGACCAGCAGGAGCTCACCGAGTGGCGCGACGCCCTGGCATCCCTGGTACGCCACGCCGGCCCTGAGCGCGCGCGGGAGATCCTCGATATGCTGGCCGACGTCGGCAACACCCCGGCCATAGGCTGGAAGCCGCGCCATGGCACGCCGTACATCAACAGTATCGACGTGGATCAACAGCCCCACTTTCCCGGCGACCTGGCCACCGAAGAACGCCTGGCCTCGCTGGTTCGCTGGAATGCCCTGGCCATGGTGGTGCGGGCCAACCAGGCCTATGGCGAACTGGGTGGCCATATCGCCAGCTATGCCAGCGCGGCGGACTTGTTCGAAGTGGGTTTCAACCATTTCTTCCGTGCGCGCCACAACAATGAGGGCGGCGACCTGGTGTTCTACCAGCCCCATTCCGCGCCCGGCATCTATGCGCGTGCGTTTCTTGAAGGCCGCTTGAGCGAGCAGGACCTGGCCCATTACCGCCAGGAGCTGGGCGCCGTCAAGGCGGGCGCCCGTGGCCTGTCCAGCTATCCGCACCCGTGGTTGATGCCGGACTTCTGGCAGTTCCCCACCGGCTCCATGGGCATCGGCCCGATCAGCTCGATTTTCCAGGCGCGCTTTATGCGCTACCTGCACCATCGCGGCTTGCAGGACACCACCGACCGGCACGTCTGGGGCGTGTTCGGCGACGGCGAGATGGACGAGCCGGAAAGCATGTCGGCCCTGACCCTGGCCGCTCGCGAAGGCCTGGACAACCTGACCTGGGTGGTCAACTGCAACCTGCAACGCCTCGATGGACCGGTGCGCGGCAACGGGCGAATCATCGACGAACTGGAAGCATTGTTTGCCGGTGCCGGCTGGAACGTGATCAAGCTGGTCTGGGGTTCGGACTGGGACGCCTTGCTGGCCAAGGATGAAGACGGTGCGTTGGTGCGCACCTTGTCCCAGACCGTGGACGGGCAGTTCCAGACCTTTGCCGCCAAGGACGGTGCCTACAACCGTGAGCATTTCTTCGGCCAGAGTGAATCCCTGGCCAAGCTGGCGGCGGGCATGAGTGATGAGCAGATCGACCGCCTCAAGCGCGGCGGCCACGACATGCTGAAAATCCATGCCGCCTACCATGCTGCGCGGCGGGTCAAGGGGCGCCCCACGGTGATCCTGGCCCAGACCAAGAAAGGCTTCGGCATGGGCGAGGCCGGCCAGGGCAAGATGACCACCCACCAGCAGAAAAAACTCGACCGCGAGGCGTTGATCGGCTTTCGCAACCGCTTCCAGTTGCCCTTGACCGACGAGCAGACCGAATCCCTGAGCTTCTACAAACCCGCCGCCGACAGCCTGGAGATGCGCTACCTGCACCAGCGCCGCGCCGCCCTTGGCGGCTATGTGCCCAGCCGCAGCCAGAGCGCCGAGCCGGTACCCGTTCCGCCCGTGAGTGGCTACGCCGGTTTCGCCACCCAGGCCGAAGGCAAGGAAATGTCCACCACCATGGCCTTTGTGCGCATGCTCAGCAACCTGCTCAAGGACAAGGCCCTGGGGCCGCGGATCGTACCGATTGTCGCCGACGAGGCGCGCACGTTTGGTATGGCCAACCTGTTCAAGCAGATCGGTATTTATTCCAGCGTCGGCCAGCGCTACGAGCCGGAAGATATCGGTTCGATCCTCAGCTATCGCGAAGCCACCGACGGGCAAATTCTGGAAGAAGGCATCAGCGAGGCCAGCGCGATCAGCTCCTGGGTCGCGGCGGCCACCAGTTATTCGGTGCATGGCTTGCGCATGCTGCCGTTCTACATCTACTACTCGATGTTCGGTTTCCAGCGCGTGGGCGACCTGATCTGGGCCGCCGCCGACCAGCGCGCCCGCGGCTTTCTGCTCGGTGCCACGGCGGGGCGTACCACCTTGGGCGGCGAGGGCTTGCAGCACCAGGACGGCAGCAGCCACCTGATGGCCGCGACCGTGCCCAACTGCCGCGCCTACGACCCGGCATTCGCCGGCGAGTTTGCGGTGATTCTCGACCACGGCATGCGCCAGATGCTTGAGCACGATGTCGACGAGTTCTACTACGTGACCCTGATGAACGAAAACTACCCGCAGCCGAGCCTGCCGGCGGGTGTCGAAGCCGCGATCATCAAGGGCATGTACCGCCTCGACGGCAGTGCCGGCGCCAAGGTGCGCCTGCTCGGCTCGGGCACCCTGGTGCGCGAGGCCCAGGCTGCCGCGCAGTTACTGGCTGACGATTGGCAGATCGACAGCGAGGTGTTCAGCGTGACCAGCTTCAGCGAACTGGCCCGCGAAGCGCGGGAGGTGGAGCGCTACAATCGCCTGCATCCGCTGCAAAGCCCACGGCACAGCCACCTGGCGACCTGCCTGCCACCAGGCGCGCCAGTGGTTGCGGTGTCGGACTACGTGCGCGCAGTGCCACAGATGATCGGCTCGTACCTGGGGTCGAGCTATACCGTGCTGGGGACTGATGGGTTCGGGCGTAGCGACACCCGTGCGGCGTTACGCGACTTCTTTGAGGTAGACCGCCACCACATCGTCCTTGCCGCGCTGGCGGCCCTGGTGGAACAAGGCAGCCTGCAGGCGCAGGTGTGCCAGCAGGCTATCGACCGCTACGGCCTGCACACCGAGCGCGGGGCGTCCTGGACCCACTGACGAGGACTCACAGTAGGAGCGGGCTTGTGTGGGAGCAGGCAAGCCAGCTCCCACACAAGCCCGCTCCCACAGGGTTTTTCGGTGTGTTCTAGAGCGTGGCAATCAACGCCGGCCCAAATGCCTCATGCAAAAACTGCGGCGCGATGTAGCGCTGGTAATGCGCCTCCGATAAAAGGAAAAACTCCCGATCAATCGCATCACGCAAATCCGCCAGGTGCCGCTCACGAAACTCCGGCAGCAGCGCCAGGCCATAGGCATCGAGCCTAGAAATCACCCGCGCACCGCGGGCAATCAACTGATAGGCCCAGCAGTAAGGTGACTGGTGCGGCATAAAGCGGATCTTGCGCGCTTCCAACTGCTGGCGCAGGCGCGGGGCATCCAGCACTTGCAGCTTGCTGGCCATGACCTGCACCAGCAACTGTTCGAGGCGTAGCCAGACCGCTTGTTTTTCCTCGGCGCTATAACCGTTCCACTGAATGACTTCATGGTGATAACGCTTGCAGCCACGGCACACCAGGTCGCCATACACGGTGGAGCACAGGCCGACGCACGGCGTCTTGATGGTTTGATTTGGCATAAAAACCGCGTCTTTCCTAATCCACGACAAAAGGGTTCATCGGCGCTCCAGGGCGCTGAACTGCTGGTTCAACCACTGATACAACTGGGTGACTGCCCGTGACATCTGCCCACGGTGGGGGCAGGCGAAACTCAAGGGGTACACATCACCGGGAACCTCGGGCAACAGCACCACCAAACGCTCGGCCTGCACATCGGCGTACACGTCCAGCCAGCATTTGTAGGCGATGCCTTCACCCGCCACCGCCCAGCGCCGCACCACGTCGGCGTCGTCACTGAACAAGGGGCCGGCAACCTGCACGGTCTGCTCACCCAGTTCCCAGCGGTCATGCAGACGGCCGTTTTGCAGGTACAGCAGGCACGGGTGGCGGGTCAGGTCGTTGACCGATGCGGGGGCACCGTGGCGCGTCACGTAATCGGGCGATGCCACCAGCACCCGGCGATTCCAGGGCGCCAAGGGCAGGGCGATGTAGTTGGCATCCTCGTTCCAGCCATAGCGCAGGGCCACGTCCACCGGGTCGCGAAACAGGTTGGTGACCTGATCCGATACCAGCAAGCGCAAGGTCAGCTCAGGGTGTAGGCGGCGGAACTCGGTGAGCATCGGCAGCAGGATATTGCGCCCCAGGTCCGAAGGCGCGGCGACCTGCAATGTGCCCTGCAGCGGCGCGTCATCGCCGCGCAAGCGTTCGCGGCCCAGGGCCAACTGCTCCAGCACGCCACGGGCGGTGGGCAGGTACTGTTCGCCCTCGGCACTCAACCGCAGGCTGCGGGTGGTGCGGGTAAACAGGCGCACCTGCAGTTCCCGCTCCAGGCGCTTGATGGCCGCGGCGACTTGCCCCGGCAACAGATTGGCCTCAACCGCGGCGGCGGTGAAGCTGCCCAAGGCAGCGCTGCGCAGGAACAGCCCAAGATCATCGATGCGGATCATTTTCACTCCAGGGATGAAAGTGTTGCTGCATTTTGTCGATTTTTCTTCGCGCTGGGAACGGTAAAGATATAAGCCATCGAGGGCCATCGCCCCTCATCAACCGTGAGTTCCCATGAAAGCAATCTCCTTTACCCAACATGGCCTGCCCATTGACGACCCGCGCTCGCTGATCGACGTGAACATCGATGCTCCCCAGCCAGGCCCCCGGGACCTGCTGGTAGAAGTGCAGGCCGTGGCAGTCAACCCGGTCGATACCAAGGTGCGCGCCGGCACTTTCGCCAAGGAGCCGAAAATCCTCGGTTGGGATGCGGCGGGCATCGTGCGCCAGGTGGGCGCCGACGTCACCCTGTTCAAACCGGGCGACGCGGTGTACTACGCAGGCTCCTTGATCCGTTCCGGCAGCTACAGCGAGTTCCAGGTGGTTGATGAACGCATCGTCGGTCACCGGCCGCGCACAGTGGATGCGGCCCACGCCGCCGCCTTGCCGCTGACTTCGATCACTGCCTGGGAGTTGCTGTTCGATCGCCTTGGCGTGACCGAAGGCGGCGGTGAGGGCGAGGTGCTGTTGGTGGTCGGTGCCGCTGGTGGGGTGGGTTCGATCCTGGTGCAACTGGCCCGCCAACTCACCCGCATGACCGTGATCGGCACCGCCTCGCGGCCCGAGACCATCGAGTGGGTCCAGCGCATGGGAGCCCATCACGTGATCGACCATCGCCGGCCCATGCTCGCCCAGCTCAAGGCACTGGGGGTTGATGGGGTCAGCCATGTCGCCAGCCTCACCCATACCGAGGAGTACCTGCCGCAACTGGTAGAAGTGCTGCGCCCCCAAGGGCGGCTGGGGTTGATCGACGATCCGGCCAGCCTGGATGTCATGCCACTCAAGCTCAAATCCCTGTCCTTGCACTGGGAACTGATGTTCACCCGCTCGCTGTTTGAAACGGCGGACATGATCCAGCAACACCATCTGCTCAACCGCGTGGCCCAACTGATTGACCAGGGGGTGTTGCACACCACCCTCGGCGCGCATTTTGGTGCGATCAACGCGGCCAACATGCGCAGCGCCCATGCCCTGGTGGAAAGCGGCAAGGCGCGGGGCAAGATTGTGCTTGAAGATTTCCAATGAACACCCTGATCAAAGCCCTGGGCTTATCGCTGTGCGTAATGCTTGCCGGCTGCGCCAGCCAACCTACCAATGGAGTCGCCAGCATGACCAAACCGTTGATATCCATCGCCGTACTCAAGGCCAAACCGGGCCAGGAACAAGCGCTCAAGGCCGGCCTGCTGGCCTTGGTCGAACCGACCCGCACCGAGCCAGGCAACCTGGACTACGTGCTGTTCGAACTGCGTGACGAGCCCGGCACGTTCTATATGCGTGAAGCGTTCAAGAACCAGGCGGCCCTCGATGCGCATTTTGCGATGCCGTACTTCCAGCGCTTTGCCGCCACGGCAGACGACTTGCTCCAGGAACCGCTCAAACTGATCTTCCTTGAGCAAGTGTCCAACTGAGGCCGTACACCGCAACTGATTGTAGGAGCGAGCTTGCTCGCGAAAAACGCCTAGGCGCCGCGTTTATCCGGGGTGCCTGGGTTATCGTTGACGATCTTCGCGAGCAAGCTCGCTCCTACAGGAGGTGTGGGGCGATCAATCCCAGCTCAACGCCCCGCCAGTCTGATACTCGATCACGCGGGTCTCGAAGAAGTTCTTCTCTTTCTTCAAGTCCATGATCTCGCTCATCCACGGGAACGGGTTGGTGGTGCCTGGGTATTCTTCCTTCAAGCCGATTTGCGACAGACGACGGTTGGCGATGAACTTGAGGTAGTCCTCCATCATCGCTGCGTTCATGCCCAGCACGCCGCGCGGCATGGTGTCGCGTGCGTATTCGATCTCCAGCTGGGTCCCTTGCAGGATCATCTGGGTCGCTTCTTCCTTCATCTCGGTATCCCACAGGTGTGGGTTTTCGATTTTGATCTGGTTGATCACATCGATGCCGAAGTTCAGGTGCATCGACTCATCGCGCAGGATGTACTGGAACTGCTCGGCCACGCCGGTCATTTTGTTGCGACGGCCCATGGACAGGATCTGGGTGAAGCCGCAATAGAAGAAGATGCCTTCCAGCACGCAGTAGTAGGCGACCAGGTTGCGCAGCAGTTCCTTGTCGGTGTCGACGGTGCCGGTTTCGAACTTCGGATCGGAGATCGAACGGGTGTACTTCAGGCCCCAGGCGGCTTTTTTAGCGACCGATGGGATCTCGTGGTACATGTTGAAGATCTCGCCTTCATCCATGGCCAGCGATTCGATGCAGTACTGGTAGGCGTGGGTGTGGATCGCCTCTTCGAAGGCCTGGCGCAGGATGTACTGGCGGCACTCCGGGTTGGTGATCAGGCGGTACACGGCCAGGACCAGGTTGTTGGCCACCAGGGAATCGGCGGTGGAGAAGAAGCCCAGGTTGCGCATGACGATGCGACGTTCGTCGTCGGTCAGGCCTTCGGGGTTTTTCCACAGGGCGATGTCGGCGGTCATGTTGACCTCTTGCGGCATCCAGTGGTTGGCGCAGCCGTCGAGGTACTTCTGCCAGGCCCAGTCGTACTTGAACGGCACGAGTTGGTTGAGGTCGGCGCGGCAGTTGATCATGCGCTTTTCGTCAACGGCGACACGGGCGCAAGCGCCTTCAAGCTCGGCCAGGCCTTCGGCGATGTCGAGTTTGTCCAAGGCAGCCTTGGCCCGCACGATGGCGGCGTAGTCATTGGCGGTCACGGCGCGGGCTTCGATGGCAGCGGCAGCGCCGGCACCGTCGAGGCGGTCCATGTTGGCTTCGGTGGCGTGGCCGGCGTTGGCGCCGCGGACTACTGCCGCACCGGTGTCTTCGTTGTCGACTTCATCCCAACTCAGCATGAAATACTCCTTCCTGGTCTGTTCTGACGGTGATGAGGCCGTCCAGAAAACTCGATAATTACCGGCGTCGCACACTATGTAGTGGTCGGCTGCCTGGGTTGGCACACTATATGGTGTGTAGGAAATATGGTCAACGCACAAGATATGCGGTTTTCGGTCACTGCCTGGCGTAGGTTCAGCCATAACACCTGGGTGGCTGGATGGGGCGCCTAAGGTCAATGTGGGAGCTGGCTTGCCTGCGATAGCGGTTCACCAGCCTCCGGAGATGGCTGACTGAACCACCGCTTTCGCGAGCAAGCCCGCACACAGGGGGGGCGTAGGCTTGAGCGATCATGCAGAAAACCATCTGTAGCCAACCGCCGACCCAATACCCGACCAAAACCATCGGCATTTCTTGATCGCCATCAAGCAGCTTTTACCCCCTCACTTCCTATCATGGTCCCCGCCAAGCAATGAGGAAGCGACCATGTCAGAGACCTTCACCAAGGGCATGGCCAGGAATATCTACTTCGGAGGAAGCGTGTTCTTCTTCCTGATATTCCTGGCCCTGACCTACCACACCGAACAAACCTTTCCCTCTCGCAGCAATCAAGAGCTACTCACCGAATCCGTGGTGCGCGGCAAGGGCGTCTGGGAGCGCAACAACTGTGTCGGCTGCCACACCCTGCTGGGCGAGGGCGCGTACTTTGCGCCGGAACTGGGCAACGTGTTCAACCGCCGTGGCGGCGAGGAAGCGTTCAAGCCGTTCCTGCATGCCTGGATGAAGATGCAACCGTTGGGCGTTCCCGGCCGGCGCGCGATGCCGCAATTCAACCTCAGCGACCAAGAGGTGGACGATATGGCCGAGTTCCTCAAGTGGAGCTCGAAGATCAACACCAACGGCTGGCCGCCAAACAAGGAGGGCTGAGGGATGCGTACCGTCAATCCATATCTGAAATTCCAATCCCAGGCCGTGGCCAAACCCTACTTTGTGTTCGCCCTGATCCTGTTCCTGGGCCAGGTGCTGTTCGGTTTGATCATGGGCCTGCAATACGTGGTCGGCGACTTTCTGTTCCCGTTGATCCCCTTCAACGTGGCCCGCATGGTCCACACCAACCTGCTGATCGTCTGGCTGCTGTTCGGCTTCATGGGCGCCGCTTACTACCTGGTGCCGGAAGAAGCCGACCGCGAGTTGCACAGCCCCAAGCTGGCCATCCTGCTGTTCTGGGTGTTTGCCGTGGCCGGGGTGTTGACCATCCTCGGCTACTTGCTGGTGCCCTATGCGGCCCTGGCCAAGCTGACCCACAACGAACTGCTGCCGACCATGGGCCGTGAGTTCCTGGAACAGCCGACCATCACCAAGATGGGGATCGTGGTGGTGTGCCTGGGCTTTTTGTACAACATCGGCATGACCCTGCTCAAAGGTCGCAAGACCACCGTGAGCATGGTGATGATGACCGGGCTGATCGGCCTGGCGGTGTTCTTCCTGTTCTCGTTCTACAACCCCGGCAACCTGGCACGGGACAAGTTCTACTGGTGGTGGGTGGTGCATCTTTGGGTCGAAGGCGTGTGGGAGCTGATCATGGGCTCGATGCTGGCTTTCGTACTGATCAAAGTCACCGGTGTCGACCGTGAGGTCGTGGAGAAATGGCTGTACGTGATCATCGCCATGGCCCTGATCACCGGGATCATTGGCACCGGTCACCACTTCTTCTGGATCGGCGCGCCCGAGGTGTGGTTGTGGGTCGGCTCGATCTTCTCGGCCCTGGAGCCGCTGCCATTCCTGGCGATGGTGATGTTTGCCTTCACCATGGTCAAACAGCGCCGGCGCCAGCACCCGAACCGGGCGGCCACGTTGTGGGCCAAGGGCACCACGGTCACGGCGTTCTTCGGCGCCGGGGTCTGGGGCTTCCTGCACACCCTGGCACCGGTCAACTTCTACACCCACGGCACCCAATTGACCGCCGCCCACGGCCACCTGGCGTTCTTCGGCGCCTACGCCATGATCGTCATGACCCTGATCAGCTACGCCATGCCCCGCCTGCGTGGTATCGGTGAAGCGCCGGATGCACGCTCGCAGACCTTGGAGATCTGGGGCTTCTGGATGATGGTTCTGTCGATGGTGATGATCACCCTGTTCCTGACGGCGGCCGGTGCCGTGCAAGTCTGGTTGCAGCGTTGGCAGGTAGACGGTGTGGCACTGCCGTTCATGGCCACCATGGACCACCTGACCGTATTGTTCTGGGCCCGACTGGCCAGTGGCGTGGTGTTCCTGCTGGGCCTGCTCTGCTACCTGTGGAGCTTCCGGCAGCGGGGCAAGGGCTTGGACTCTGCCGTCCCCGTGACGGCGTGAGCGGTCAACGTTAATCCCCAAGAGGGCGGCCCGGCAGGTAGTGCGGGCCGTTTTTATGTCTGGAGCACTTCACATGGCCTTTACCCTTGAGTTGGAAGAGTGGGTCGGCAGTGTCTGGCACCGCTTTATCACCCGCCGCGCCAGTGCGGACTTCCCCGAGGCGCGGGTCGACCTGGTCGACCGCCAGCGCAGCCTGGCCCTGCTGTTCCGCGCCCTGGGCGGCGCCCACGGGATTGCCCTGGAGGCCGCCAGCGAGCGCGACCTGCTGCTGCGGCGCAACCTGTTGATGCGCATCGCCGGCACCTGCCGGCAAGCCCCCCTGGCCTCATGCGATGGCCATCGCCTGCGCCTGCCGGCAAGCCTGGCGGTGTTTCCTTCGGCCGCCCTGAACCTGGAGTTGTACCGCTGGCTGGCGCTCCTGGCTGCACACGCCGGGCCGATGACCCACTGGGCCCGCGACAACCAACGCTGGACCTGGCTGCTGTTGCAGCGTTACCCGGCCATGCTCCCCAGCTATCAGCGCCTGGTGGACGCCCATCTGCAATTGCGCCCGGATCCCGCCAGCCTCAACCCATCTGAAGCTGCCGTGGAAAAGGCCTTGCGCAAGGCCCTGCGCGAACCCGGCAGCATCCGCCAGTTACCCCGCAGCGAGCGCGCCGCCTGGCCGCTGCCCCTGTGGCTGTATCCACCCTTGCACCTGCACAGCCCGCAGGCCGGCGATCTGGATGACGAGGGCGATGACCTGGCGACCCGCCCCGGCGAACAACAGGGCGCGCCCAAACAAGCCAACCGGGTAGATGACAACAGCCGCGACGGCGGCCTGTTGGTGGTGCGCCTGGAAAACCTGTTCAGTTGGACCGAACACGTCGACCTCGACCGCTGGGCCGATGACTCCGAGGACGAAGATGCTGCCCGCGTTGCCGAAGACCTCGACCAGTTGAGCCTGTCACGCCAGCGCGTGCGCAAGAGTGGCGGCTTGAAGCTGCACCTGGATCTGCCACCGGCCGATGTCGACGACATTCCCCTGGGCGAAGGCATCAAGTTGCCGGAGTGGGATTACCGCCAACAATGCCTGCAAGCCAACTTCGTCAACCTGCAACTGATGCAACCGCGCGACAGCACGCCCCAGCCGCTGCCGGCACGCCTGCTGCCCCAGGCTGCGCGGTTGCGCCGCCAGTTCCAGCAGCTGCGTACCGATCGTCAATGGCTGCGTCAACAGCCCCAGGGCGCGGAACTGGACCTGCAGGCGTGGCTGGATTTTCATGTCGAGCGCCAGCACGGCGCGTGCGCCGAGCGCGGTCTGTTCAAGGAGCAGCGCCGCACCCGGCGTGACCTGGCCTGTTTGCTGCTGGCCGATTTGTCGATGTCCACCGACGCCCACCTCAACGATACGCAAAAGGTCATCGATGTGATCCGCGACAGCCTGTTGCTGTTTGGCGAGAGCCTGGCGGGCCTGGGTGATGCGTTTGCCCTGTATGGGTTTTCATCCTTGCGCCGCCAGCAGGTGCGCCTGCAACAGCTCAAGTCGTTCCAGCAACCCTATGACGACCACACCCGCGGCTGCATCCAGGGCCTCAAGCCGGGTTATTACACCCGGATGGGCGCGGCTATCCGCCACGCCACCCAGACCCTTGGCGCGTGTAAGCAACGGCGCAAACTGCTGTTGATTGTGACCGATGGCAAGCCCAACGACCTGGACTTGTATGAGGGACGTTATGGCGTGGAGGACACCCGCCAGGCCGTGATGCAAGCGCGGCGCCAGGGCCTGGTGCCGTTCTGCATCACTATCGACAAACAGGCCGGGGATTACCTGCCGTACATGTTCGGCGCCCACGGCTACACCTTGATCCGCCAGCCGGAGCAGCTGCCGCTACGCTTGCCGCTGCTGTACCGGCAGTTGACCGAAGATCAGTAAAAGTCCCGGGGCAGCCAGAAGAACATGGTGATGCAGAACACGGCCAGCCCCAGGCAGAACCATTGGAAACGTTTGAGTCGCCGGGCCTCAAGGCTGGCGGTGGAGGCGGGCAGGGGCATGGCGCAGCGTGCGCAGGCTGGCTGCGTTGGCGGGTTGGCATGTTGGCAATACAGGCACACACACGCGGCGCTCATTCAAATTGCTCCAGGCGCAGGCGATCAAGAATGGCGATCTGCCGACCGTCCTGGGTGATGATTTTTTCATCGATCAGCCGGCGAATGATCCGCGAGAACGTCTCTGGCTGGATCGACAGGTGCCCGGCGATCAACTGCTTGGCCATGGGCAATTCGAACGAACTGTCGGCGCTGTGCAGGCGCACCAGTTGCGTCAGCAGGTAGCGCACCACGCGGTGGGTGGCGTTTTTCAGGGACAGGGTCTCGATCTCGTTGACCCGCTGGTGCAGGCGCACACACAACTTGCCCAGCAGGGCGAAGGTCAGGCGGCTGTTGCTGTGGAGCAGGCGCATATAGGTGGCGTTGGACAGGCGATACAACTGCGTCGGGCACACCGCCTCGGCGCAGGCCACGTAGTTGGGGGTGTCCATCAGCATCATCGCCTCGGCGAAGGTCTGCCGCTCGCCGATCACTTCAAAGACTTTCTCCTGGCCGTCCGGGGTCAGGCGGTAGATCTTCACCGCGCCGGCAATCACGAAGTAAAACCCCTCGGCCGGCTCGCCCTGGCGGAACAATGGTTCGCCCTTGTCGACACTCAGCAATTGACTGCTGGCCATCAACTCATCCATCTGCTCTTCGTTGAGCGGCTCGAACAGGTGATGGCTGCGCAGGATCTGATGATGCACGCGGTGCAGGACCCTCGGTGCGTCGGTGATCATACAAGCCACAACGACAGGCCACTGGCCGCCGCCATCATCGAACCGAGGATCACGAACCAGGCGAGGGGCTGGATGACTTTTTTCATGGGGACTCCGTGGGGCAGGGTAATGACGGGATAACCGGGTAGAGCAAGAGCTGGGCCAAGGCGCGGGCCGCGTAGAATCAGAGCTGTAGCACCTAAAGGGTTTAAATGACCCTGTCATTGAGGGTTGTTTTAACCCTCTAATGGTCATTTAAACCCTCATTATCAACGCCGATCCCATGTGGGAGCTGGCTTGCCTGCGATGCAGGCACCTCGGTCTCCCAGTAAAACCGCAGCGATGCCATCGCAGGCAAGCCAGCTCCCACCCGTGATTGCGGTGGGCATAAGGAGCCGGCCCGGCCCTTGCAACGCCAATCCCGCGACGGCCCCCAGGATATTGCGCCGCCTCGAAGCCCTGCTTGATCTGCGACAAGGGCCGGGCGCGGGCAATCCCGGATGATCGGGCCGGCAATGACTTGAGGAGTGGTGGTATGCAAGTGCTGGATCGACGCAAGGCCATGTCGATAACCCCGTTGTTTCGCCTGGCTTTCCGGCCATTTTTCCTCGGTGGCTGCCTATTGGCGTTGCTGGCGATTCCCCTGTGGTTGCTGGCCCTGGCCGGCGACGCAGGCTGGCAGCCGGCGGGTGGCTGGCTGGCGTGGCATCGCCATGAACTGCTGTTTGGTTTCGCCCTGGCGATCATTGGCGGGTTTCTGTTGACGGCGGTGCAGACCTGGACCGGTCGCCCCGGCATCAGCGGTACGCCGCTGGCGATGTTGGCCGGGGTGTGGCTGGCCGCACGCCTGGCCTGGCTGTTCAACCTGCCATGGCCGCTGTTGGCCGTGCTGGAACTGACCTTTCCCCTGGCCGTCGCCGGCTTGATGGGCTGGACCTTGTGGAAAGTGCGGCAACAGCGCAACTACCCGATTGTGCTGGTGTTGCTGCTGTTGACCCTGGCCGACGCCCTGTCCCTGTATGGCTTGCTGCGCGGTGACGAAGGCTGGCAGCGCCAGGCGGTGTTGACCGGGCTGTGGCTGGTGGCGGCGATGATGGGCTTGATCGGCGGTCGGGTAATTCCATTCTTCACCCAGCGTGGCCTGGGGCGCACTGAAGCGGTGAAGCCCTGGCCGTGGCTGGATTACCTGCTGTTGGCAGGCTCGGCGTTGGTCGCTCTGTTGTATGCCAGCGGTGTCGCGCTGATGCCCAGCCTCTGGGTTGGTTTAGTGTTTGCCCTGTTGGGGATCGGCCACCTGGTGCGCCTGGTGCGCTGGCACGACCGTGGCCTGTGGCGCGTGCCGCTGCTGTGGTCGCTGCACCTGGCCTATGCCTGGTTGGCCGTGGCGTGCCTGGGCATGGCGCTGTGGCACTTGGGTGTCCCATTGAACCCGAGCCTGGCGGTGCATGCGCTGACGGTAGGGGCGATGGGCGGCTTGATCCTGGCGATGATCGCCAGGGTCAGCCTCGGTCATACCGGCCGGCCACTGACGCCACCCAAGGGCATGACCCTGGCGTTCACCCTGTTGAACCTGGCCTGCCTGAGCCGGGTGCTGCTGGTACTGATCTGGCCGTACGCCGCGCTGTGGCTGGCGGGCCTGTGCTGGACCCTGGGCCTGGGCGTGTATCTATGGCGCTATGCCCCAATGCTGTGGCATGCGCGGGTTGACGGCCATCCGGGCTAGGAGAACGGGAATGCTGTATTCGTGGCTATTGATTGTGCATCTGCTGGCGGCCATTGCCTTTATCGGCACGCTGTTCTTCGAGGTTTTCATCTGGCACCGCGCCCGCGAAGAGTTGGCGTGGTCGGCGCAGTTCACCAGCGACCAAGCCATTGCCCGGCGTTCGCGGCAGGTGCTGCATGGCGTGGTGGTGCTGCTGTATGGCGCGGGCATCGGCCTGGCCTGGCATTACCGTGGTGTGCTGGGCGCGCCATGGGCCAGCCATTTTTCGGCGATGTTGAGCCTCAAAATCGTGTTGGCGCTGAGCATCATCGGGCACTACCTGCTGCTCGCGTACTGGTTGACGCAAAAGCGCCTGAGCCCGCTGCGGGCGGTATGGATCCGGCGCAGTATCCTTGGGCATATGGTGCTGATCGTGATCCTGGCCAAACTGATGCTGCGTTAAGACACCTTGAGCCCTTCCTGTAGGAGCGAGCAAGCTCGCTCCTACAGGTCGGTCAGGCCTTTAGTGCGCGGACAAACAGCACGTCGTTTTCCAGATGAATATGCTCCAGCAAATCCCCATGAAACACCTCCAGCCCGTGATACAAGGCCCGCCAGGTATTGCACGCATCGCTGGGCGGTTGTATGTGGTTGGTCAGCGCCTGCAACTGTTCCAGGGCCTGGCCATGTTGTTCGTGTTCAAGGCGCATGACCTGGATCGGCGGCGCAGCCTGGGGCCCCAGGCCCATTTGCAGCATTGGGAACAGCACTTGTTCTTCCTTGAGCATATGGCCCTCCAGTTCCTGCTCGATGTCACGCAGCAAGTCGGCCAGGCCATTGGGGCAGGCCAGGTGGTGACCGTGGACCTGCTCGACGCGGCTGGCCAGGCGAATCAGTTCCGGCAGTTGTTCGCGGTGGCGGGCGTGGTAGCGCTCCAGCAAATGGTCGATCAGTTGCGCCTGGGGCAGGGTGTCCGGGGCGATGGTGTTCATGGGGTTTCCTCATCAAGTGAACAGATGAAGCGGTGATTGCATGCCGTGTGCCATTGCCAACTTATTGAAAAATAGAAATTAATTTTTTGTAGTGGTCAGGATCACCCTGATGCTGCACGGTAGAACCGACCATACAAGGGTAGTAATGACCATGCTGCGTGAAAGTCTGTCGGCCGACCTGATTGTCGAATTGCCCAACGCGGTGCGCCTGCAACGCCTGGTGCAGACCCTGCGCGAATATTTCCATAGCGGCGCCGTGGGCCTGTTGCGCCTGGATGGCGACGACAGCCTGCGCCCCGTGGCCACCGTGGGCCTGGTGCATGAGGCCCTTGGCCGGCGCTTTGTGATTGCCCAACACCCGCGCCTGGCAGCGATCATGGCCTCCCGCGAGCCGACCTGGTTCGAACCCGACAGCCGCCTGCCGGACCCGTACGACGGGCTTCTAGACAGCCAGGTCGGCGAACCGCTGCCCGTGCATGACTGTATGGGCGTGAGCCTGTTCGTCGAAGGCCGGCCCTGGGGCGCGATTACCCTGGATGCGCTGCATGCCGGAACCTTCGATGCCAATGCCCGCGAGCAACTCAAGCGCTGCACCCTGCAAATCGAGGCGGCGGTGCGCGTCACGCGCCTGGAGCAGGAAAACCGCAGCCTGCGCCTGTCGCGCAGCGAACCGGTGGCGGGTTCGCCCAGCGTCGAAGACGGCGAGATCCTCGGCCAGAGCCCGGTCCTGCATCAACTGCTCAACGAGCTGGATGTGCTCGCCGACTCGGATTTGCCGGTGCTGTTGCTCGGCGAAACGGGGGTGGGCAAGGAGCTGTTCGCGCGGCGCCTGCATCGCCTGTCGCGGCGCAGCAAAAAGCCGCTGATCCAGGTCAACTGCGCGGCGCTGCCGGAATCTTTGGCCGAGAGCGAGCTGTTCGGCCACGTCAAAGGCGCGTTTTCCGGGGCTACCAGTGACCGTGCCGGGCGTTTTGATGCGGCCAACGGCGGCACGCTGTTCCTCGATGAAGTGGGCGAGCTGCCGCTGAGCGTGCAGGCCAAGCTATTGCGCACTTTGCAGAATGGTGAGATCCAGCGCCTGGGCGCCGACAAGCCGTTGCACGTGGATGTGCGGATCATCGCCGCCACCAACCGCCACCTGCCCGAGAGCATTCGTGAAGGGCTGTTCCGCGCCGATCTGTACCACCGGCTGTCGGTGTACCCGGTGCCGATCCCGGCGTTGCGTGAGCGCGGTCACGATGTGCTGCTGCTGGCCGGGCATTTCCTTGAACTCAACCGTGCGCGGCTGGGCTTGCGCGGTTTGCGCCTGTCTCCGGCGGCCGAGCAGACCCTGCTGGCCTATGCCTGGCCGGGCAATGTGCGCGAGCTGGAACATGTGATCAGCCGCGCCGCCTTGAAGCAGTTGAGCCGTGGCGGCAATCGCAACCAGATCATGACCCTGGAAGCCGAATTGCTGGACCTGGACAGCGCCACCTTGGCGCAGGCCCCTGTCGTTCAAGCCCCGGTGCAGGCGTTCCAGACCTTGAGCGACGCGGTGGACGACTGCCAGCGCCAGAAGGTGCGCCAGGCGTTGAGCCTGTCGGGCGAAAACTGGGCGAGCGCCGCGCGGATGCTCGGCCTGGACTCCAGCAACCTGCACAAATTGGCGCGGCGCCTGGGCCTCAAGTAGCAACGCTGCGACGCCATGCCGCGGCGCGCAGTTGATCGCGGTCAAGGTGCCGGGCGCCTCGGCTGATCAGACTGTGGCGAACTGACCGGAGGTTCGCCCCATGCCCCTTTCCCTGGCGCAGATGCGCCGCAACTACACCTTGTACGGTTTGCGGGATGACCTGGTACAGGACGATCCCCTCGTGTTGTTCGGCCAGTGGCTGGAGCAGGCGCGCAAGACCGAAGTGGCGCCTGTGGAGGCCAACAGCATGGCCCTGGCCACGGTCGATGCCGAGGGCCGCGCCCATTGTCGGATTCTCTTGCTCAAGGGCTTCAGTGCCGAGGGCTTCACCTTTTTCGGTCACTACCAGAGCGCCAAGGGTCGGGAACTGGCGAGCAACCCCAGCGCGGCCATGACCTTTTTCTGGCCGGGCCTGGAGCGCCAGGTGCGCATCGAAGGCACCGTCGCACGCCTGGCGCCGCAGCTGTCCGACGACTACTTCCATTCGCGGCCGCTGGCCAGCCAG
The DNA here is from genome assembly GCF_009873475.1 of Pseudomonas sp. DTU12.1. Lineage (NCBI taxonomy): Bacteria > Pseudomonadati > Pseudomonadota > Gammaproteobacteria > Pseudomonadales > Pseudomonadaceae > Pseudomonas > Pseudomonas sp. DTU12.1. Next base: position 2,746,433 of record NZ_CP045254.1, read on the forward strand.
GTGGGCGCCTGGGCGTCGCCGCAAAGCCAGCCCTTGGCCCATCGCGCCGAGCTGGAAGGGCGCCTGCGCGACGTCACCCAACGCTTTGCCGGCCAACAACCGCCGCGCCCGGCAGAGTGGGGCGGCTATTGCTTGCAACCTGAGCGCGTGGAGTTCTGGCAAGGCCGCCCCGACCGCCTGCACGACCGCCTCGATTACCGTCGCCACGACGGCACCTGGCAGCGCAGCCGCCTGGCCCCCTGAATCCGCCTAGAGGTACCTCCTCGGAGGAATAGGCCCGCAGGCCTTTGCGGTGCAGGCTTGGGCCATTGCTCATTTATCCCGGGATTTTCACCATGGCACACCTGACTCAACGCAATTTTGTCTCACTGAACATCGCCGTCCTGACCATCAGCGACACACGCAACTTTGACAACGACACCTCCGGGCAGACCCTGTGCGACCGGGTGCAGGCGGCCGGGCACGAGTTGATCGACCGGGCGCTGGTGGTGGACGACATCTACCAGATCCGCGCACGTATTTCGCAGTGGATCGCCGACCCACAGGTGCAGGTGATCCTGACCACCGGCGGCACCGGCTTCACTGCGCGGGACAACACCCCACAAGCGGTGCTGCCGTTGCTGGACAAGCATGTCGAAGGCTTTGGCGAGCTGTTTCGCCAGGTGTCCGTGCCAGAGATTGGCATGTCGACCCTGCAATCGCGCGCCCTGGCCGGCATGAGCAACGGCGTGCTGGTGTGCTGCATGCCCGGTTCCCCCGGCGCGTGCCGTACCGGTTGGGACAAGATTCTGCTGGGGCAACTGGACAGCCGCACCGGGCCGTGCAATTTCGCCCCACACCTCAAGCCCCAGGCCGCGCAAGCGCTGGAACCCTGCGAGGCGCGGTCATGAGCACATCGGTGTGTGAAAGCGGTGAATTGATCCCGGTGGACGAGGCCATCGAACGCCTGTTGGCCCAGGCACCACCCCCACCGTCCACCCAGCAGGTGAAAACCGCCCAGGCCTTGGGCCGGGTGCTGGCTGGCGATATTTTTTCCCCGGTCAACCTGCCGGCCTGGGACAACAGTGCCATGGACGGCTACGCGCTGTGCGCCGCAGACCTGCCGGCCGAGGGCGGCTACCTGCGCCTGGCCGGGCGGATTGCCGCTGGCGACGCCGCCGCGACGGCGTTGAGCAGTGGGCAGACCATGCGCATTTTTACCGGTGCTCCCTTGCCGTCCGGGGCCGACACCGTGGTGCCCCAGGAGCGTTGCCGGGTCTATGGCCAGCGTATCTGGTGCCCACCCATGCGCACCGGCGAACACGTGCGCAAGCAGGGTGAAGAGGTGACCCAGGGCGCCTTGCTGCTGCCGGCCGGCAAGCGCCTGCGCGCCCAGGAGTTGGGATTGCTCGCGGCGGCCGGGCTGGCTCAGGTCAAGGTCTACCGGCCGCTGCGGGTCTGCCTGTTGAGCAGTGGCGATGAGTTGCGCGAACCGGGCGATCACCTGGCGCCGGGGCAGATCTACAACAGCAATCGCCACTGCCTGGCGGCACTGCTGCAAGGCTGGGGCGTGGAAGTGCATGACTATGGCGTGATGGCCGACGAACTGGCCGTCAGCCGCGATGCGTTGACCCTGGCCTCCTCGGAATGCGACCTGCTGCTGACCTCTGGCGGGGTGTCGGTGGGCGAGGAAGATCACCTCAAGCAGGCGATCGAGGAACTGGGTCGCGTGGACTTCTGGCGCCTGGCGATCCAGCCGGGCAAACCCCTGGCCTTTGGCGATGTGGCGGGCAAACCGTGGATCGGCTTGCCCGGCAACCCTTCGGCGGCGCTGATTACCGCGTTGGTGGTGGTGCGCCCGTTTCTGTTGCGCGCCCAGGGTGTGACTGACGTCACCTTGGTGCCGATGCTGCTGCCTGCCGAATTTACCTGGACCCAGCGCAACCGCCGCCGCCAATACCTGCGGGCACGCCTGGCGCCGGGCATCGACGGCCAGGCGCGCATCACCCTGCACCCACGGCAAAGCTCGGCGATGTTGAGCGCGGCGTGCTGGGCCGATGGCCTGGCGATTGTGGAGCGTGAGCAGTGGGTGGAAAAGGGCGGCCTGGTGCGGTTCGTGTCCTTCGCCGAACTGATGCAGTAACTGCCTGCAGCGACACAAGTGCGATAGTTTTTTTGATGAGGATCAACCATGCAACTGGTCTGCCCGGCAGGGAACCTGCCTGCGCTCAAAGCCGCCGTGCGCCAAGGTGCCGATGCGGTGTACGTGGGGTTTCGCGACGACACCAACGCCCGGCATTTTGCCGGGCTGAACATGGACGACAAGCAGTTCGACGGCGCCGTCGCCCATATCCGCCAGCACCAGCGCAAGCTGTATGTGGCGGTCAACACCTACCCGCAGCCCAAAGGCTGGGAGCGCTGGCAACGGGCAGTGGATCGCGCCGCCGACCATGGCGTGGATGCGCTGATTGCCGGTGACCCGGGCGTGCTGCAGTACGCCAGTAGCCGCCATCCGCAGATGGCCTTGCACCTCTCGGTACAGGGTTCGGCGACCCATGCGGCGGCGCTGCAGTTCTACGCCGAGCGCTATGGCATCCGCCGTGCGGTGCTGCCACGGGTGCTGTCGCTGGCCCAGGTCAAGCACGTGGCTGCCAGCAGCTCGGTACCGATCGAGGTCTTCGGTTTCGGCAGCCTGTGCATTATGGCTGAGGGCCGGTGCCACCTGTCTTCGTACATCACCGGCGAATCCCCGAACCTGTGCGGCGTGTGCTCGCCGGCCAAGGCCGTGCGCTGGAGCGAAGACGCCGACGGCCTGAGCGCGCGCCTGAGCGAAGTGTTGATCGACCGCTATACCCCGGACGAACCGGCGGGCTATCCGACCCTGTGCAAGGGCCGTTTCATGGTCGATGGCAAGCGCTTCCACGCCCTCGAAGAACCCACCAGCCTCGATACCCTGGACCTGATCCCCGAGTTGATCGCCATGGGTGTGGAAGCGGTAAAAATCGAAGGCCGCCAGCGCAGCCCGGCGTATGTCGAGCAAGTCACCGGGGTCTGGCGCGCGGCGCTGGACGCCCACCGCAGTGCGCCGGAACGCTTTGTGGTCAAGGACCAGTGGCGCAGCGTGCTGGCCGGTCTATCCGAAGGCAGCCAGACCACCCTGGGCGCCTACCATCGTTCGTGGCAATGAGGAACCGCACATGAAACTCAGCCTGGGACCGGTGCTGTTTTATTGGGATAAGCAACAACTGGGGCAGTTCTACTCCGAGATGGCCAGCTTGCCGCTGGATGTGATCTACCTGGGGGAAACCGTGTGCTCCAAGCGTCGCGCGTTCAACCTCGATCAATGGTTGGGCCTGGGCCGCGAATTGCACTCGGCGGGCAACGCGCAAATCGTGCTGTCGAGCCTGACCCTGATCGAGGCCGCATCGGAGCTGTCGAGCCTGCGCCGCCTGTGTGACAACGGCGAGGTGCTGGTCGAGGCCAATGACATGGGCGCCGTGCAACTGCTTGCCGAGCGCAAGCTGCCCTTTGTCGGTGGGCCGGCGTTGAATTTGTACAACGGCCACGCCCTCGTGCAACTGCTGGACGCCGGGATGATGCGTTGGGTGCCGCCGGTAGAGTGCTCGGCCGCGCTGATTGGTGATGTGTTGGAGCAGGTGCGTGAACTGGGCCGGCCGTTGCCGGAGGTGGAAGTCTTTGCCTATGGGCATTTGCCCCTGGCCTACTCGGCGCGTTGCTTCACGGCCCGAGCGGAAAACCGGCCCAAGGATGACTGCCAGTTCTGTTGCCTGAATTACCCCGATGGCATGGCCTTGACCAGCCAGGAAGGGCAGGCGTTGTTTACGTTGAATGGCATCCAGACTATGTCGGCGGATGTCACCAACCTGCTGGCCGACTATCCAGGGCTGGTGAGTTGCGGCGCCGACCTGCTGCGCCTGAGCCCAAGGGCGCAAGGCATGGTGGGCATCGTCGAAGCCTTTGATCGGGTGCGCCAGGGCGCCACGCCGCCGGTGTTTGTCGAGGGCTGCAATGGCTACTGGCATGGCCAGGCCGGGATGTTGCGGGTCGAGGAGGTGGGGCTGTGTTGAATCGTAAGCAATGGCTGCTCAAGGGCGCCGACCGCTTATTGCCGCTGATGCGCAAGGTGCCCTTTGTGGTGCAGCGCCTGGCGTTGCAACAGGCGTTGAACCGCTGCCTGGCCGAACCCTTGCGCGATGGCGGCTTTGAACTGCTGCGCGGGCGCTGGATGTGCCTGCGTATTCCCGACCTGGGCTTGCGCTGGTACCTGACCCTGGGCCGCGACGGGCTGCGCATCGCCGAGCGGGCCGAGGCCCAGGTGACCATCAGCGGCAACTGGCGCGAGTTCCTGCTGTTGGCCAGCCGCCAGGAAGACCCGGACACCTTGTTCTTCCGCCGACGGCTGGTGATTGAGGGGGATACGGAGTTGGGGTTGGGCCTGAAGAACCTGATCGACAGCCTCGACCCGGACGTGTTGCCGCCCTGGTTATGGCGCAATCTGGAACGGGCCGGTAAAGGCCTGGCGACAGGAGCTGCCTGATACCCCTGTGGCTAGAGGGCTGGCTGTGGATAGGGGGCTTGCTTGTGGCGAGCGGGCTTGTCCCGCGCTGGGCTGCGAAGCAGACCCAACAAGATCGCTGAGTTGTATCAGAGAGACCGAGGGCGCAGGGTTTGGGGCTGCTGCGCAGCCCAGCGCGGGACAAGCCCGCTCGCCACAGCAAGCCCGCTCGCCACAGCAAGCCCCCTATCCATAGCCAGCCCCCTAGCCACAAGCAAGCGCGGTGCTACCGCTTCAGTGGTCCATGGCCTGCAAGATTGCATGGGCCGCTTTCACCCGCTCGGCATTGGGGTAGTTCTTGTTCGCCAGGATCACCACACCGATGCCTCTGCTCGGCACATAAGCGATATAGGCGCCAAAGCCGCCGGTCGAGCCGGTCTTGTTTACCAGGGTATTGGCGCGCAGCGGCTGGGCGGGTGTCAGCCACTTGACCGGATGCGGCTCCATGGCCATCGGCGTCGAGTTGCCTTCGACCAGGGCGTCGACGCTCAGCGGGTAAGGGTACATCTCCCATCCGAGCCCCTGGGTAGTGTTGCCCACGGTGTAATAACCCGTGTGCGAAGCGGCAATCGCCTGTTGTAGCGGCTGCTCCAGCGACGCCGGGTGCATGTTCAGCGCCATGTAGCGAGCCAGGTCGGCGGGGCTGGTCTTCACCCCGTAGGCTTCGCTGTCCAGTGCACCGGGGCTGACGCGCACCGGCTTGCCGGCCTTGTCATAGCCCTGCGCGTACAGGCCCATTTGCGCCTTGGGCACCGTGAGATAGGTGTGCTTGAGACCGAGCTTGGGCAGTAGGGTCTGTTCCATCGCCACGTCGAAGGGTTGCTGCAGGCTTTGCGCCGCCAGATAGCCGAACAGGCCCAGGCTGGGGTTGGAGTACTGGCGCTGGGTGCCGGGGGCGAAAGCGGCTTTCCAGTGCTGGAAGTAGCCGATCATCTGCTGGGCATTGTCCGCCTCGCTGGGGAACTGCAACGGCAACCCGCCTGCGGTGTAGGTCCCCAGTTGAAGCACGCTGATGTGGTCGAACAGGCTGCCGCGCAAGGCTGGCAAATAGTCGCTGGCGGGGGCAGAGAGCTTGAGCTTGCCGGTGGCCTGGGCATAACCGGCCAGGGTGGCGGCGAAGGTCTTGCTCACCGAGCCGATCTCGAACAGGGTGTTTTCGCTGATAGGCTGTTGGCTGTCCTTGGCGGCGATACCGTAGTTAAAGTATCGGGCCTTGCCGTCTTGCACGATGGCGACTGCCAGGCCGGGAATTGCCTGTTGCTGCATCAGGGGCTTGACGGTGGCGTCCACCACCTGGCGCAGATTGTCGGCGGCCATGCAGTTGCCCGCGCCGAGCAATAGGCTGAGAATCGTGACGTTGCGCACGTGTTGGTACATGATGAGGTCGCTTCCATGAGGATGATCGGGGGTATCACAGCCTGCGCAGGCGTGGCCAAGATAGGCAGTTTCAGGGCCCTGGACAACCGATGATATCTCGCACCAGTCATTAGAAAAATTTGGGTTTAAACCATGTTGCGTTCCCATCTGCCCCTCAACGCACTGCGTGCGTTCGAAGCCTCCGCCAGGCATTTGAGCTTTACCCGGGCGGCCATCGAGCTGTGCGTGACCCAGGCGGCGGTCAGCCATCAGGTCAAGAGCCTGGAGGCACAGCTCAACGTCACGCTGTTCAAGCGCCTGCCCCGTGGCCTGATGCTGACCCGCGAAGGGGAGACGTTGTTACCGGTATTGCGCGAGTCCTTCGACCGTATCGCCCAGACCCTGGGCCAGTTCCAGGCCGGTCACTACCGCGAAGTGCTGACGGTGGGCGCAGTGGGCACGTTTGCGGTGGGCTGGCTGCTGCCGCGCCTGGCGGATTTCCAGGCGCGCTACCCGTTTATCGATCTGCGCCTGTCGACCCATAACAACCGCGTGGATGTGGCCGCCGAAGGCCTGGATTACGCGATCCGGTTTGGCGCCGGCGCATGGCACGGCACCCACGCCTGTGAGTTGCTGGCGGCGCCGCTGACGGTATTGTGTGTGCCAGCGATTGCCCGCCAGTTGCACGGCCCTGGCGATGTGCTCAAGCACACGTTGTTGCGCTCTTATCGGGCCGATGAATGGAGCCTCTGGTTCCAGGCCGCCGGGTTGCCCGCCGACACCCTGGTGCCGCGCAGTATCGTGTTCGACTCGTCCTTGGCGATGATGGAAGCGGCGCTGCAGGGCAATGGCGTGGCCCTGGCGCCGGCAATGATGTTCTCGCGGCAGTTGGCCCAGGATGTGATCCGCCAGCCGTTCGACGTGGGGATCACCACGGGTAGCTATTGGCTGACGCGCTTGCAGTCGCGGGCAGAAACCCCGGCCATGCTGGCGTTCCGGCAATGGCTGGAGGAGGTGACGGCGATTGAGATGGCTTGAGCGGCCTTGTTGTGGTGGCGAGCAGGCTTACTGTGGCGAGCGGGCTTGCCCGCGCTGGGCTGCGAAGCAGCCCCAAACCCTGCGCCCTCGGTCTCTCTGATACAACTCAGCGATCTTGTTGGGGCTGCTACGCAGCCCAGCGCGGGCGATGCGGCGTTCCGACAAGCCCGCTCGCCACAACCGCAACCGCAACCGCAAGACCAACATTACTGATCAGGCAAGGTACTTGCGGAACCAGCCCAACGTGCGCTCCCACGCCAGGTTCGCTGCCGCTTCGTCGTAACGTGGGGTCGAGTCGTTGTGGAAGCCGTGGTTGGCGCCCTTGTAGATATACGCTTCATAGGTTGTGCCGGCGGCCTTCAAGGCGCTTTCATAGGCCGGCCAGCCTTCGTTGATTCGTGTGTCCAGCTCGCCAAAATGCAACAGGATCGGCGCCTTGATCTTCGGCACGTCCTTGGCGTCGGGTTGGCGTCCGTAGAACGACACCGCCGCGCCCAGTTCCGGGTAGGCCACCGCCGCTGCATTGGTCACGCCACCGCCGTAGCAGAAGCCGGTGATTCCCACTTTGCCGGTGCTGGCCTCGTGGTGCATCAGCCATTCGATGGCGGCGAAGAAATCATTCATCAGCTTGGTCGGGTCGACGGTCTGTTGCAGTGCCACGCCTTTTTCGTCATTGCCGGGGTAACCGCCCACCGAGCTGAGGCCATCGGGGGCCAGGGCCATGAACCCGGCTTTGGCCAGGCGTCGGGCCACGTCTTCGATGTAGGGGTTGAGCCCGCGGTTTTCATGGACCACCACCACCGCCGGGCATTTGCCCTCGACCTTGGCCGGGCGTACCAGGTACCCACGCACTTGGCCGGTGCCATTGGGCGAAGGGTAGGTGATGTAGTCGGCCACGATGTCCGGGTCGGTGAACTTCACCTGCTCGGCCAGGGCGTAGTTGGGGCTCAGGGACGCCAGCAACGCCGATGCGGTCAGCCCGCCAAAGGTGAACAGGGCTGCGCGGTCGAGAAACTCGCGGCGGTTGATCTTGCCGTGGGCGTAGCCGTCGTAGAGTTCCAGCAGTTCAGGGGCGAAGTCTTTGGCGGTCAGGCGAGGCATCGGCAGGCTCCTATAGCGGCGTGTGGCGTTGAATGTAGACCATTGTCAGGCTTGCCGGCCATGGGCGGTGTCCGCCAGGCGCCCGGTATCGACCCGCACGAAGATCGAATCGCCAATCGCCGTCAGCACACCATCGGCGTACACCTCGCACACCACGCGGCTTTTGCGCCCGACCTCACCCTCGACCCTGGCGCGCAAGGCCAGTGGCACACCCATTGGGGTCGGCTTGATAAATTTGATGCCCAGGTTGCCAGTCACGCAGTCGATGCGCGGCAACTCGCCCGGTTCGCGCTGTTCGGCACGGTAGTGATAGGCCATGGCGGTCCAGTTGGAATGGCAATCCACCAACATGGCGATCAGCCCACCGTAGACCAGGTCCGGCCAGCCGCAGTATTGGGCCTCGGGCAGGTGCTCGGCGACGATATGGATGCCGTCCTCAGCCCAACGGCTCTTGATGTGCAGCCCATGGGCATTGCGCGGTCCGCAGCCGTAACAGACGCCGTCCGGCGCGGTGGTGTCTTGCAGGGAAGGGGTGTGCATCGTCGATCCTTATTGTTCTTTGGCCAATCCCTGAGCCTAAAGGCGCACGCCCCTAACGTGCAAACTTCTTCGCCCCGGCCACGCAGGCAATCACCGCGACGGTCACGGCCAGCATGCCCAGGCTTACCTGTTCATGCAGCAGGCTGGCGGCCAGCGCCAGGCCGAAGAACGGTTGCAGCAGCTGCAACTGGCCGACGGCGGCGATACCGCCCTGGGCCAGTCCGCGGTACCAGAACACGAAGCCGATCAACATGCTGAACAACGCGACGTAGCCCAGGCTGAACCAGGCCGGCAGGCTGATCCCGACGAAGGAGGAGGGCGCCAGGAGTAACGTCAGCGGCGCCACCACCGGCAGCGCCACCACCAGCGCCCAACAGATCACCTGCCAACCGCCGAGGGTGCGCGACAGCTTGCCTCCTTCGGCGTAACCCAGCCCGCAGGCCAGCACGGCCAACAGCATCAGCAGGTCGGCGATGGGCGCGGCGTTCAAGCCCTGGGCCAGGGCATAACCCATGACCAGCAGGCTGCCGAGGATCGAAAACAACCAGAACACCGGCCGCGGCCGCTCGCCGCCGCGCAGTACGCCGAACACCGCAGTGGCCAGGGGCAGCAAGCCGATAAACACGATGGAATGGGCGGACGTCACAGACTGCAAGGCCAGCGCGGTCAGGAGCGGGAAACCGAGCACCACGCCGAGGGCGACAATCAGCAACGGTGCCCATTGCTCGCGCGTCGGCCGCCTGGCCTTGAGCAGCCACAGCAGGCACAGGCCCGCCATGGCGGCGAGAGTGGCCCTGGCCACGGTGAGAAACACCGGGTCGAACTCCAGCACCGCGACCCGCGTGGCCGGTAGCGAGCCGCTGAATATCAGCACGCCAAGCAAGCCATTGATCCAGCCGCTGCGGCTGTGTTGGGCAGTGATAATCCGGGAAGTCTGTTCCATGAAGGGCGTGCTCGATAAGTGAGGGTTGCGTGACCGGCATCCTAGGACTGAAGATTGGGGCAATCAAAAAATTGTCATGGATACATCGCCCATGCCCCGTGCCCGTTACAAAACCTTGGTGGACGCCTTTGCGCGGGATATCCGTGCTGGCACCCTGGTGCCCGGCACCCGCCTGCCGACCCACCGCCAATTGGCGGCCAGCCACGGCCTGGCGCTGGTCACGGCCAGCCGGGTGTACAGCGAACTGGAGGCCATGGGCCTGGTCAGCGGCGAGACCGGACGCGGTACGTTTGTACGTGAGATCGCCCTGGCGCCGGGCCAGGGCGTTGGGCAGGTTGCCGTGGCGGCGGGCATGGTTGACCTGAACTTCAATTATCCGTCCTTGCCGGGCCAGGCTGACCTGCTGCGCACTGCGCTCCGCCAGTTGGCGTTGTCGGGCGATCTGCAAGCGCTGTTGCGCTACCAGCCCCAAGCCGGGCGCTTGCACGAACGGGCGGCGATGGCGCGGCATCTGCTGCACCGCGGTTTAAGCGTCGCGGCCGAGCAGGTGTTGGTGGTCAGCGGCGCGCAGCATGGGTTGGCGGTCAGCATGATGGCCAAGCTCAAGCCGGGCGATGTGGTGGCGGTGGACGCACTGACCTATTCGGGGTTCAAGGTGCTGGCCGAGACGCTGCACCTGGAGATCGTCGCGATCCCGGTCACGCCCACTGGTCCTGATCTTGCTGCGCTTGAACAGGTCTGTCGGCGGCGCCCCGTGCGGGCGCTGTATTGCATGCCGACATTGCACAATCCCCTGGGGTGGGTCCTGGACCTTCAAACGCGCCAGCAACTGGTGCGCATCGCCCGTGAGCATGGGCTGATTCTATTGGAGGACGCGGCCTACGCCTTCCTCGCCGAACACGCGCCGCCACCGCTGGCGCAGTTGGCGCCGGAGCGCACGCTGTACATCGGTGGCTTGTCCAAGAGCGTTGCCACGGGCCTGCGCGTCGGGTTCGTGGCGGCGCCACTTGAGTGGGTGCCGGCCCTGGAGCGCACGATCATGGCCACCGTGTGGAACGCGCCTGGGGTGATGACGGCCATTGCGGCGGGCTGGATCGACGATGGCACGGTGCTGCAACTGGAAGCGCAAAAGCGCCAGGACGCACAGGCCCGGCAGGCATTGGCGGCCCAGGTGCTGGCGGGGCTGGACTACATTGCCCATCCCGCGTCGTATTTTTTATGGTTGCCGCTGGGGGAAGACGCGCGGGCCGATCAGATCACCATGGCGCTGGCACGGGAGAATATTTCGGTGTCTGGCGCAGAGCCCTTTGCGGTGTCCGAGCATGTGCCCCATGCGATTCGCCTGGCGCTGGGGTCGGTGGACAAAAACGCGCTGCGTGCAGCGTTGCTGAGGGTGCGATGGGTGGTGGCGGGTTATTGAGATTGGCCGAGGGGCGTAAAGCCCGTTCGACCCTCGCTCGCCGTGGCGAGGGTCGAACGGTGCACGGTTCGGCCGTTAGGCATTGATCCAGGAGTGTTCAGCGCCAATCTTGACTTTGAACTGGTGGTACAGCGGCATGTAATGCTCCTTGGCCCTTAGCACCTGTAGGCCGAGCAGGTCGGGTGGGGTAATGCCTTTGCTTTGGTAGTAATTGCGAGCGTTGGCTTCGATGTTGACGATTGGCCCGGATGAGACGAGCTGCCCGTCGACGAGCTTTGATTCTTTGGTGATGCCATCAAAGCCCAGGTCGTACATGTCCGGTCGTTTCGATTTGAGGGTGTCATTGAACAGGTTGGGGCCCACCGTATCGAAAATCTTGCGCTCATAGGCAGCGAATTCCGGGGTGTATTGCACCTGACCATCGGCCCCTCTGGAAACCGTGGGCCGGTTAGCGGCGAAATAGGCCTTGTTCTCGGCAAATCGTTTGTCCATATCGGCGATCACCTGGCTAATCACCGGGTTGCCAGGTTGCGTAGCAAAGTTGCTGGTGTTGTAGAACGGTTTGTAGTCCGTAAGGCTATGGGCAACAGGCCGATTAAGGAGGACGTCATTCGCTCCGGCATTCAATACGGTACTGCCGATATTGGCTTGGATCACATCATCGGTATCGAGATAAATGCCGCCGTATTTGTTCATGATCGGATAGCGCGCGACATCCGAGGCCGCCGCCAGGTTTTTGCCTTGTCCTTGGCGAAAGTAGTTGTACATCTCACCATTTTTCAGTTGCTTGAACACCTCATCGTCATTGAGATTCATCACGGTCAGGCCAGGGGCTTTGCGCTCCAGGTCAGCTTTTATTTTTTGAAAGATGGCGGGGTTGTCGGCATCCACGTGCAGGATGGATTTGTACCCCGGGGCCTTGGCTGCATTGTTGGCCATGTTTTCCACCAGGTTTGGCGGGATATCCTGCCCGGCCCAAAAATAGTGCAGCTGTTGGGGCAGGGGCTTTATATCTTTGGGGATGGAAACCGTTGTCGGCGCGGCAACATCTACAAACTTGAAGTGATGGGCGTCAGTCTGCTTGGCCTTTTTCAACTCACTGAACGGCCCCCGCTGCCATTTGCCTTTGCCACTTCTCCAGAAATACGTAGCGCTATGCGCCTCAATGCCGGTCGAGACGTTGGTGGCTTTCCATGCACCGGCTGAACTGTCGAAGGTGACGCTATGGTCCACGCCCTTGTAGTTGAGCGAGTAGGGGGAAGATGGATTATTGGTGACTTTGATGTCGTCTATCGGCACGACATAAGTGCTGTCGCCAAGCTTCCAGGGCGTGGGCGCATTTCCCGCACCGCCGAGCAGACGCTGGCTGCGTGAGGTGGGTTCCCATCCGCCGGCACCCAGGTCCCGCACGGGGATATCCGGGCCTGCGCCGCCCGCGTGACGGATCACGCGCTGGCCTTCGCTCAAACGCGACTCATACAACTGCCCATCGACTTTTACATATTCCTTGCGGCTGCGGCCCACATAGATATTGCTCTGTGGACCCTTGAGCTGGAGCTCGTCTAGCGCGATATGTTTGGCTTCATAACCCAATAAGTCGGTGTTGAGCGATCGCACCTCGCCATTGGCGGCCACCTGATTGGCTTTGAAGTCTTTTAGCGGTGGGCCGAAGGCGCGTTTTTTCAGCGTGTCGTATTGATGCCAGTTGCCTTGGAACATCACCACCGGGCCCTCAACCGTTTCTTGCCCAACCTTGAACGTGCCGGTGGCCGCCAAACCATGCTCTTGGCTTGCCGCTTGGGCGCCATCCTGGCTGCCGATAGCACGCAGGCTGTTGGGGTCATTTGCCTTGGGGGTATCCACCGTAAATTTTTCCAGGGCTTTGCCGTAGGCCTGTTTTGTACGTGGGTCAAAGGCGTACCACTTGTGGGTCACCTCATCGAATTTAGCCAGGGTTCTGCTTTCAGCGGCGCCATTGAGCGCCTTGTAAGTGCCTTCGGCCAGGTCGGGTTTTTTGGCCAGTTCAAGCAGATTGATGCTGCGGTAAGAACCGCGCAGGGATTTAACTCCCTTGTGAGCGGTACGCCCCAGGCTCACCACGCCGCGGGCCAAGTCATCCACACCGCCCAATGGGTTGAGCGCGCCGATTGCCGCCCGGCCAAGGATCTTGCCGGTGTTGGCAACTTTTGAAAGGGTCGAGGCCCCGACAGCCAGGGCTTTCGCGCCTTTGGCCGCAGCCCCCAGGCCCACGGCGAAACCGAAGATATCAAAGGCCAGGTCGACAATGCCGTTACCGACTTTTCCGTCGATAAAGTTCTTTATCGCGGAGCGGAACGGGATCAGATTCAACGCCACTTCTTCAAGGATTTTGTACGCCGGTACTTCTGTCTGAAAGGTTGTTGCGCCTTTGGCGTAGGCCTCGACCGCCGGCAGTTCCATATCGGTGATTATCGCATCGGCAATGTACTGGGTCCTGGGACTACTGAAACTGTTGGGTGCGCTGTGTGCCGCTGGCTGTTCACCTGTTATTGCGGGCGAAGATTGCCCCGTCGGTGTGACCGTATCAAAGCGTTTACCTTCCGGGGAGAGCACAACGCCGCTGCGGGGCTGGAACTCCTTGTAGGCCTGGTCTGGCCGTCGAGTCACCGTGCCTTTCAACCGGTCGATGGCGTAGGTCATGACCTTGCCATTGCGTTCGGTCTTGACCAGCAAAACACCTGGTTCCACACGAATCGGTTGATTGACGTGGTAGTAGCGTATTTCCTTGCGGATGGATATTTTGCCGAACTCCAGGTTCTCCCGATCTTCCAGCGGCAGTTTCGAGATAAGCAGCTTTATCTGCGCCGACGTAGTTTTTTTGACGGTGTGGGCGTAATCAGCAAATGTCTTTTTGAAGATTTCCAGCGGGCGCGGCAGGTCTTTGAGCTTGGGTAAAACCTTGTTGAAGTCGACCGCACTCGAGGATGAGACCCAGGCCGCCGGTCGGCCGTCACCGGGAATCTTGACTTGGTCAAGTGTCACAACCTTCACAACATCCCGGCCAAATTCGCCCCAGTTATCGGCCGAAACCGGCGCGCCAAGCAGTGCGCGGCCATCGATATACAGATCCAGTATCGAGTAGGGGCCGGGAAAGAACCTGCTGGATGGCTGCGAGTCGATGCATTTTTTTTCGAACAGTGCCGGGTCCATGTCCGGCAGCGCTTTCTTCAACTGCTCCAGGGCTATGGCCTTGGTCGTAGGCATCTCTGAGGGGGGCGATTCGGCGGCTTCGCGTAGCTCGCGAACCTGCGCATTGAAGGCCTCGCGCACGGCATCGACTTCGGCTTTGGTCACGGGGTAACGCATGCCGTTGGCGACTCCCCAGTCTTTGATCGCTTCGTTCTGCGCGGCATATTCAACCTGGCGCTCTTCATCGGTGATCGGCGCTGTCTCGGCTTCGAGCATGACTTGCGCGTAGGTCATGGTTGCCGTTGCCCCTGGCGCTTTTGCTTCAATGCGCGCGGTCGCTGTGACGAAGCTGACCCAACTGTGGGTGCCCACCACCACCTGTTTGGGAATGTCCTTGACCAGGAAGGCGGGCGCCCGGTTGGCCAGTAACAAGTGCGCCTGGACCAGGGCCTTCTCCGGCGACGACGCTCGGTCGACGTCGAGCAGGTGGGCAGTCAATTCCTCGATGATGGTGGCGGGCGACTTGCCGGTATTGGCCGGCGAGATCAGTCGGTAACCCTGGATCTCGCTGGGCGGTTTACCCGTGCCGCTGTCCAGCTCCACGTTCATCGCCGCCAGGGTCCAGTCGTTGGCAGTGCCTTTGATGCTGCGCGCCTCGAATGTGGATGCGATGGCGTTCCCCAGTTGCTGGCCCCTGGGCGAATTGATCAAGTTGGCAATCAACAGGCGTGGATTGCGCAGCTCTTTAGGGGTGATCGGTCGGTTGTTCAGCAGATAGTCGAGCACGCTCCTGAAGGGCGATAACGAGACATTGCCGAACTTGCCGGCGCTTATGTCCGTGCGCAGTTGTGCCTGGCTGTCTTGGTCAAGAGGGGCGGGCCAGGCCAGCGCACCGCCCAGGTTGCCATGGGGGGCAGCCTGGGGAGGCGGGGTGCCAAGGGCAGTTGCCAGGTTTTCCAGTTGTTGGTGGGTGGTGGGGATATCCCAGCCGTGATCCTGCAGCAATTGCAGCAGGCTGATCTCATTCCAGGTGCCGCGATTGGCGGGCTGATAGCTGCCGTCGAATGACAGGCTGACGGTCCTGTTCTTCAATTCATCTTCGATTTGCCCGGCACTGTAGGCGCCGTCTTTTACGGTGGTCGCCAGGTGACGCAGTTGGTTGCTGGCCTGGCTGCGGTTGTAGACGTCGCCCAGGTAGGCCTTCTGGACCTGGAGCGCGTTGTCGCTGCGCGCTTGAATCAACGTGCCTGCGGTTGCCGGATCAAGTTGCTTGAACCCTTGGGCCCGGTCTATCTCTTCTGCACGCCGGCGCATGGACGGCCCGGTCAGGTTCTGCGGCTCATTGTAAAAATTGCCCACGAGCGAATAGGGAACCGGCTGGTCAACGTCGCTTAGCGGGGGGGTGAAGGTGGTATCGCCGTGGCCGGCATCAATCACCCGTGCGGCCTGCAGGATTGGCCCGCTGATCGCGGCCCAGTGCCTGTCGTCTTGCCCAAGGGTGTGACGCTTTTGTTCGGGATCAAGATGACGTCGGCGCGTGAAAGAAATTTCGCCGGTATTCAGATTGAGGGTGATGGAGTCCGGGCTGATGCCTTTTTCGTCCATCCACTGACGCACGTCGGGGGATTTGAAGGTGTCTCGCAAATGCGCCCACCACTGGCCGAAGGTGGAGTCTGGCGCAATGGTGTTGATCGTGACATTTTTCTCGCGATTGGCGGCCAGGATCAGCGCCGAGTGGTACTCCATGGCCAATGCGCGATCACCTTCAGCGCGCGCACTTTGGGGCGATTGCGCCGGCGGTGGGGCATCACGCTTGGGTCGAGCGAGCGTCAGCGCCTGGGCAGGATTGGCTAAGGCGAGCGGGTTGGAGTGTGCGGGGAGGCGATTAGAAACAGTGGTCATAAGGTCTGCTGCCTGAAGGTACGAGAAGGGGCTACGGCGGTTGTGGTCTCAACCGTGTGTAGCGATTTCCCGCAGGTTGATTCCCTCGCTCGGCCAACAGACCATTTGCCTTATGTTTCATGGGATTGTTCTGAAGCAAAAAAAACCTGGTTTTCAACCGCTGCAATCGAGCGTTGAAAACCAGGGATCTACGCGACACCTAAACCCTGCGTGTGGCTCAGAAGCTCCAGCGCGTGGTGAGCATCACGTTGCGCGGGTCACCGTAATAAGCGGTGTTATAGAAGCCGATGTTGGTGTAGTACTTCTTGTCGAAGGCGTTGTTCAGGTTCAGGGTCGCCGATAGATTCTCGGTCACCTGATAACGCGCCATCACGTCCACCAGCCAGTAGGCTTCCTGGGCAAACTCTTCATTTTTGCTTTTGTAGCGGTTGTACAGCTCTTGCCAGCTGCGACTCTGCCAGCGCGCACCACCGCCTACGGTCAGGCGGTCCAGGGGGCCCTTGAGTTTGTACGTGGTGTAGAAACTGAGCTGGTCCTGTGGCTCCCAGGTCGAGACTTTCTTGCCGCTTTGGTCGCGGATGATCTTGTGGGTGTAACCGGCCTGGGCCTGCCAGCCGGGCGCCAGTTCCCCGGACATTTCTGCTTCAAAACCCTTGGTCTTGGCTTCGATGCCCTTGGAGGCATAACCCACGGACGGGTTGGTCGGCGCGGCGTTGTATTCGGCGTCGGGTTCTGCACGGTGGCTCTGGTGTACTTCAAAATAGGCCAGGCTGGTATTGAGTCGGCCGTTGAAGAATTCACCCTTGATGCCGCCCTCGTAGTTCTTGCCTTCGGAGGGCTCCAGCAGCTTGTTGTTACGGTCGCGGTTGTAGCTTTCCGGCATGAAGATGTCGGTGTAGCTGGCGTAGGCGGTGAAGTTTTCGTTCAGGTCATAGGTCACCCCGGCGTAGGGCACCAACCGCCCGGTTTCCGTGGAGTCGTCGGTGCCGCGCAGTTTGTAGTTGGCGACGCGGCCGCCAAGGAACAGGTTCAGCGGGTCGGCCAGGCTGAAGCGCGAGGTCATGTAGCCCGCGCTTTGGCGGGTGGTCAGGTCGTTGATGTAGGTGGGCGCGCCCCAGTCAGGTTCGGCAAAATTGCCATCGAAGTTCCAGAAGTCCACCACTTTGCCATTGGCGTGTGTGGGGCTGCCGTAGTCCTTGCCTTTCCAGTGGGAGTTGGAGGCCGAGGCGCCCACGACCAGTTCATGCTCACGGCCCAGCAGGCTGAACGGGCCGCTGAGGTATACATCGGCGGAATTGGCGCGGGTCAGGCCGGTGAATTTGTTGGCATACACCGTCGACAGGCCAGTGTCGGGGCTCGGCGCACTCTGGATCGAACCCAGGGGCGCGTCGTAGCCGCTGAGTTGGTGGGTCACTTGCGCCTTGGCTACCCAGCCGTTGGCGAAGCTGCGCTCCAGGGTGGCGAAGGCACCCCGGTTGTACTGTTCCCAGCGGCTCCACTTGGCGCCGTTGTTGTACGAGCGCTTGACGTCGATGCGGTCGCCGTTGGTGTTGAACAACGGTCGGCTGCCGGACCAGCCCGAGCTTTGCGGATCGTTGTTCTGATAGTCAAAGCCCACGGTCAGCAAGGTGTCGTCGTCGAGGTCCGCTTCCAGCGAGCCGAAGTAGACGCTGGTCTTGCGCTGGTAGCGTTCCATGAACGAATGCTTGTCCTGATAGGCCGCCACGGCGCGCCCACGGATATTGCCGCTGTCGGTGAGTGGGCCGCTGACGTCGACTTGGGAGCGGTAGTTGTCCCAGCTGCCGGCACCCAGTTCGATACTGGCCTTGAAGTCGCGGGTGGGCTTTTTGCGGATCAGGTTGAGGGTCGCGCCCGGCGCCCCGGCACCGGTCAGCAGGCCGGTGGCGCCCTTGAGAATCTCCACGCGGTCGTAGATCGCCATGTCGGTCAGGGTCTGCCCCGACGAGTAGGCCGAGTTGCGCAGGGTGGGGATGCCGTCGTACTGGAAGTTTTCGATGGAAAACCCACGGGCAAAATAGTTGGTGCGCTCGCTGTCATAGGTCGACACGGTGATGCCGGGGGTGTGGCGCATCACATCGTCAATGGCGTTGAGGCCGAAGTCGTCCATGTGCTGGCGGGTGATCACGGTGATCGACTGTGGGGTCTCCTTGGGCGTCAGGACCATGCGCGTGGCGGTGGCGATGGTGCCCGGGGTGTAGGACCCGGTGCCCTCGGTGACGGTGCCCAATTGGTTGGAGGTGATTTCGGTGGCAGCCAGTGCCAGGGTGCCATTGGCTTGGGGCAGTGCCTGCAACTGGTAGCCATCGGCACTGGCCTGCGCGGCGAAGCCGGTGCCTTCCAGGACCTTGGCAAAGCCATCCTCCACGTTGTAGCTGCCGCGCACGCCAGCACTGTTCACGCCAGCCACCTGTTGCGACTGGAACGCAATCGGTGCGCCGGCAGCCTGGGCGTAACGGCTCAGGACTTCACTGAGGGGGCCAGGGGCTATATCGAAGGCCTGGACCTGTTGCTGCGCGTAGGCAAAGGCCGGCAGTGCCAGTGGCAGGCAGCCAAGCAGCAAGCGGCTGGCCAGCAGCAGGCTGCCACGGGTGGAGGGGTTGGAAGACATGTAATCGGTGCTCCTTTGGATGTTGGCCAAGGAAAGGACGCGGCAAAACCGAAAACACGCAGACTTTATTGAGAATTGTTCGCGCTGTTTTTCAACGACACGCGAGTGACCCATGGGGTGTAGCTGCTGACCTCGATCGGCAGCGTGCGCTGGAGCAGGCGCAAGGCGCGCGCCGGGTCGTCGAATGGCAGCATTACCGTGACCCGCAGGCCTTGCAGGGCCTGGCGATCGAACAACAACAAACCGCTGCGATGGCGGCCCAGGCGCTCCAGCACATCCGCCAGGGGCTCGTCGTTGGCCAGCAACTGATGGGTGTTCCAGGCAGCTTCGTGGGCGCGGGCATCGAATTTTTCTACGTTGCCCGGGCCTTGTGCATCGAGTCGTACGCGCTGGCCGGGGTTGAGGGTCAATTGCTGGGTGGCGCTGTCGATGCGCGTAGACGATTCGAGCATCCTGACCACCGTTGCCTCGCCACTGCGTTCGACGATAAAGCGCGTGCCCAGGGCGCGAATGCTGCCTTGCGGGGTATCGACATAAAACGGGCGCTGGGCATCCTTGGCCACGTCCACCAGTAATTCACCGTGCAGCAGGCGCACCCGGCGTTGGTTGGCGTCAAAGTCCAGGTCCACCGCCGAACCGCCATCCAGTTGCAGGGTGCTGCCATCGGCCAGGCGTTGTTGCTGCCATTGGCCGCTGGCGGTGCTGAGGTCGGCGAACAGATAGCCGCGCTGGCTGTACTGATAGGCCGGCAGGGCGAGCAGGCCAATCAACAGGCTCAGGGCCATGCCCTTGATCGCTTTCGGTTGGCGTGCCCGGCGCAATGCCGCGCGGGCCGGAGCCTGCTTGAGGGGCGACAGGTGGCCTTGCAGGCGCGCGATAGCCAGTGGATGTTGTGGGTCGGCGGCGAGCCAGGCATGGAAGGCCTGCTGGCTGGCGGCGTCGGCCTGATGGTCGAGGCGCACCAGCCATTGGGCAGCCTCGCGCAGGATGGCCGCATTCACGGCTGGGCGCACGCGTCGCAGGCCAGCAGGGCGTGCACCAGGTCCTGTTGCACGGTGCGTAACGAAACCCCCAGACGTTCGGCGATCTGGGCCTGATCCAGGCCATCGAGGTGGCGCAGGATAAAGGTCTCGCGGATCCGCGGCTTCATGCGCGCCAGGGCCCGGTCAATCGTTTCGAGCACTTGCACTGCCTGCAGGATCTGCTCGGGCGAGGGCGCCTGCTCAAGGTACTGGGCGCAGCGCTCCAGTTCGTCCTGGTAGGCCCGCTCCAGGCGCCGCCGGCGATTGCGGTCCATCAACAGACGGCGGGCCACGGTGGCGAGGTAGGCCTGCGGCTCGCGGGGCGCCACGTAGGGCCCGGCCGATAGCAGGCGGATAAATGTGTCGTGTGCCACATCGGCGGCGTGATGGGAGCAATCCACACGGCGGCGCAGCCAGCTCAACAGCCAGCCGTGGTAGCCGCGGTACAGGGCTTCAAGCGTCGCGGCTTCGGCGGGCTGGGCTGGTTTCATGCGAAAAATTCGTAAGTGGGAATTAATCTTATTCTAGTTGTTTCTGGCGGAGAGCTGCAATGGGCGAGGCAAGCTTGGTCTCAGGAACGGTCCTTTCGACGTCTTTATAGAGTTAGCCAAAAAACTTCTGGAGGCGGCATTGGTTAATACCTCGGATTCTATGTGGTTAGTGGTTGTAAATCGGTCAATATTATTTGGATTGAGTGACTGAACAGTCGCAATGGCTGGCGATATTGAGCCAGTTAACGCTCGAAAACCCCTTTACGCCAGCTCTGTAAATTGCAATCTAGGCAGGTTTGGTGTGAGAAAGTAGCAATGCTTGATGTTGGCGGGTAGTCGGGTAGCACTTTTTTGGCGTATTGACCGAATCCACAGTAACGTCGTTTTGACCGAGCCGGGGTTATGCGCAACGAATCGGTCAGTTTTTCCTCGTTGCGTTTAAAGCGCCGGCATCAATAAACACTCGGTGTTTACCTGGCAGGTTGGGCGCGACCGACGACGCAGCCGCTGGGCTGTGAATGAACCGCCTTGGCCAATCGGTCATTCCAACCTGGGTTCAGTCAGTGGCATATGCCCTGCACCTATCCCGAGCACATCCTGCGCTCACTTCACCATAGGCTTGATCATGACCAAACCCTTCCCGAATCAGAGTGGTATCTACGACGTCATCGTTGTTGGCGGTGGCGTTGTGGGATGCGCGATGGTCCGGCGCTTTACCCTGGAAGGGGCGCGGGTGCTGTTGCTGGAAAAAAGCCCGGACATCCTGTCTGGAGCGAGCAAAGGCAATAGCGCGATTTTGCACACTGGCTTCGATGCGCCAACCGGCAGCCTGGAGCTGCAATGCATGAAGGACGGCTACCAGGAATACCTGCAGATCCACCAGAAGATGTCGCTGCCGCTGCTCAAGACCGGCGCGATGGTGGTGGCCTGGAACGAGGAGGACCTGGGCAAGCTGCAAGGCATCGTCGAGCAGGCGCACGCCAATGGGATTGCCGATGTCCGCCTGATCGGCCGCGAGCGGGTGCGCGCCCTGGAGCCGAACCTGGCACACAATGCCCTGGGGGCGGTCGAGGTGCCCGGTGAGTTTCTGATCGACCCGTGGTCGGCGCCCCTGGGGTATCTGCTCCAGGCGATGATCCATGGGGCACAGGTGCGCTTCAATACCGAGGTCAATGGCGGTTATTTCGACGGCGAACTCTGGGCCCTGGAGACCACCAACGGGTTTATCCGCGGGCGCACGATCATCAACTGCGCCGGGTTGTTTGGCGATGTGCTCGAGCAACAGTTGCTGGGCGCATCGAGCTTTTCCATTCACCCGCGCAAAGGTCAGTTCGTGGTGTTCGACAAGGCCGCCGCGCGCTATCTGGGCAACATCATCCTGCCGGTGCCCAATGAACGCACCAAAGGCATCGTGTTGACCCGTACGGTCTACGGCAACCTGCTGGTGGGGCCGACCGCCGAAGAACAGGAAGACCGCGTGCACGCCGGCCTCGACGGCGATGTGCTGCGCCAATTGGTGGACGCCGCCGTCGAGCGGATTCCGGCGCTCGAAGGCATGCCGGTCACCGCCACGTATGCCGCGCTGCGCCCCGCCACGGAAAAGAAGGAGTACCGGGTGCAGCGGGTCGAAGGCAAGAACTGGATCAGCGTCGGCGGCATCCGCTCCACCGGCCTGACCGCGGCGCTGGGCATTGCCCGGCACGTGTTCAGCCTTTATCAACGCGAGCACACACCGGTCCCTGCGCAAATCCTGCAATGGCCGACATTGCCCAACCTTGCCGAACATTTGCCGCGCGATTATCAGCGCCCGGGCTACGGCGAAATCGTCTGCCACTGTGAAATGGTGACGCTGCGGGAAATCGAGAATGCCTTGGCCAGTGCGCTGCCGCCCGGTGACCTGGGTGGTTTGAAGCGCCGCACGCGGGCCTGTATGGGGCGCTGCCAGGGCTTTTATTGTGGCGCGCGAGTGGCGCAGTTGAGCGCTGGCCATCTGGCCGTTCCCCTTGCAACAGGTGTTTGTCATGCAGCCCATTGAAGTCGAAAACATTGATGTCGCGATTATCGGTGGCGGCCCGTCGGGGCTGTCGGCGGCGATCACCCTGCGCAAGCTGGGCGTCGACAAGGTCGTGGTGCTGGAGCGTGAGCCCGAGGCGGGTGGTATCCCGCGCCATTGTGGGCATCCGCCTTTTGGCCTGCGTGAATACGGCAGGCTCTACACGGGGCCGGCCTATGCGCGCAAAAATGTCGCGCAGGCGTTGAAGGCGGGGGTGCAGATCCGCGTCAAGCACTCGGTGACGCAGATGGGCGAGGGCGGGCGCCTGGAACTGGTCAGCCCGGAGGGCGCCAGGGTTATCCAGGCACGCCGGGTGTTGATCGCCACCGGGGCCCGGGAAACGCCGCGCTCGGCGCGCCTGCTGGGCGGCGACCGCCCGCTGGGGGTCATCAATACCGGTGCGTTTCAGTCCTATCTGTACCTGGAACACCTCAAGCCCTTTGAGCGCCCGTTGATTGTCGGTACCGAGTTGGTCAGCCTGTCGGCGGTCATGAGCTGCCGACGTGCCGGGATCCAGCCGGTGGCGATGATCGAGGCCAATCAGCGGGCCACGGCGCGCTGGCCGTTGTCGCTGTTTCCGCGGTTGTGCGGGGTGCCGATGCATTTCGGCGCGCAACTGCTGCAGATCCATGGCACCGGGCGCGTGGAGGGTGCGACCGTGCGCCTGGCTGACGGCCAGACCACCACCTTTGACTGTGACGGCGTGCTGCTCACCGGCCAGTTCACCCCCGAATCCAGCCTGGTGCGCTTGAGCGAGCTGCGGCTTGACCCGAAAAGCGGTGGCCCGCACATCGATCAATACGGGCGCTGCAGTGATCCGGCGTACTTTGCCGCAGGCAATCTGCTGCGTCCTGTCGAGACGGCAGGCTGGTCGTTTCGCGAAGGCCATAAGATCGCTACGATGATCGCCCGCGACTTGCAGGGGCATTTGCCGGCTGGCGCGCCGAGCATCGAGATCGCCTGCCAGGGCGACTTGAAACTCTGCGTGCCGCAACGCTTGAGCCCGTCTGCCGTGGCGGGTATGCAGCACCTGCAACTGCGGGTCAGCCGTGAGGTGAAAGGGCGCCTGGTGGTACGGGCCGATGGCACGCAAATCTGGTCGCGTGCCGGCAGCTGGTTGCCGGAGCGGCGGATCCTGATCCCCATCGCCCGCCTGAACCTGCCCCAGGGCGTACAGCAACTCGAAGTCGACTTTGTCGGCCACTAACAAGACCTGCCGAGGAGTCTTTAACATGCGGATTGCCGCGCTCGATCAAGGCACCACCAGCACCCGTGTGCTGGTGGTGAGTGACAATGGGTCTGCTGATATCCAGCTCTCGTTGCGCCATCAGCAACACCATCCCCACCCCGGTTGGGTGGAGCATGACCCACTGGAGTTGCTCAATAACCTGCAGCGTTGCCTGGAGGCCACCGGCCAGGTGGATGCCATCGGTATTGCCAACCAGGGTGAAAGTTGCCTGGCGTGGGATGCCAAGACCGGCGAGCCGTTATCCCCGGTGATCGTCTGGCAGGACAATCGCACCTCGGCCGAGATCGCCCAGTTGCGCGGCGACGGGGGCGAAGCCCTGACCCTGGAGCGTGCGGGGTTGCCGTTGGATCCGTATTTTTCGGCGAGCAAGCTGGCCTGGATCGTACGCAACCTGCCGGCCGCGCAAAGCGCCTTGAAAGCCGGGCGGCTGCGCCTGGGCACCACCGATGCGTACTTTCTCGATCGCCTGACCGGGGTCTTTGCCACCGACGTCACGACCGCCTCGCGCACTTCGCTGATGAACCTTTCGACCGGGCAGTGGGACAGCCAGCTCTGCGAGCTGTTTGGCGTGCCCATGGAAACGTTGCCGCAGATCCGCGACACCGTCGGCCACTTTGGCGAGATCGGCGCCACCCCGGTCACCGCCTCGATTGTCGACCAGCAAGCCTCACTGTATGGCCATGGTTGCCGCAACGAGGGCGACGCCAAGATCACCTACGGTACGGGGGCGTTCGCCCTGACCTTGACGGGCGAGCAGATCATCCGAGCGCCGGACAAAGGCCTGCTGGCAACCATCGCCTGGCAGATCGACGGCAAGCCCACGTATGCCATGGACGGTGGTGTCTACGATGCCAGCGCCGCCGTGGAGTGGGCCGGGCGGCTTGGCTTGTTCAGCGATTTTTCAGAGCTGGCGGCCTTCGACGAGCCGCCGGCCATTGGTCGCCAACTCGCGTTTGTGCCGGCGTTGTCCGGGCTCGCTTGCCCCCACTGGGACCGCAGCGCGGCAGCCCTGTGGGTGGGCATGAATGGCAGCACCACGCGCCAGGATATGTGCCAGGCCGTGCTGGAAGGCGTGGCGTTGCGCAGTGTTGAAGTGATCACGGCCATGGACGGTTTTCTCAGTGTCACCGATCACCTGTCCATCGATGGCGGCCTGGCGCGCAGTCCATATTTTGCGCAGTTCCTTGCTGATGCCTTGCAGCGTTGCATCGTCACCCAGCGCTTCGATGAGCTGACGGCGTTCGGATGCGCAGCGCTGGCAGCCAAAGGCCTTGGCGTGGCCCTCAAGCCGCCGCGTAACACCAGCACCAGCTTTCACCCGAAAGTCAGTGCCGCGCAAGCCCAGCAGTGGCGTGCCACGTTCAGCGATGCGGTGACCCGTTGCCGCGACTGGCGCTGACGGCTTACCACTCCGGCCGGGTCAGGGCAGGGGCCTCCAGGACTTCCACCTGGGCCTCGGCCAGGGCCTTGGCCAGTTCACCCAAGGGTTTGCGCTCGATGATCAGGCGGTCGATCCGTTCCAGGGGGAATACCTGGAACAACGCGCGCTTGCCCATCTTCGAGGAATCGGCAATGACCGTGAGGTAGCGCGTGCGGGCGATCATGGCGCGGGTGATTTCCGCTTCTTCAATGGAGAAGTCGAAGGCGCCGTCGGTGTTCAAGGCGCCAATGGTGACCACCGCATGCTCTGCGTTGAAGCGCGCGATCTGCTCCATGGCCAGGGCGCCGATATTCTGTTCCGATTCGGGGCGGTATTCGCCACCGATCATGAATACGCGATTACCACTGGCGCCAATGGCGGAGGCGATCAACAAGGAGTTGGTAATGACCGTGATGCGGTTGAGCTTTGCCAGTTCACGGGCAAAGAACAGGGTGGTGGTACCGGTATCGATCAGCAGGCTGTCGCCCGGCGCATAGAGCCCGGCGGCAAACCGCGCCACCGCACGTTTCTCCTGGGAAAATTCATTCATCCGGGTCTGGAAGGCGTTCTCATGTTCGCCGCTGGGTGGCAGCGAGGCACCACCGTGGAACTTGGTGACCTGGCCATCGTCGGCCAGGGCCGTGAGGTCGCGGCGAATGGTCTCTTGCGAAGTGCTGAGGGTGCGCGCCAACTCATCGACTGAAATGCGTTCACGCTGGCGTAGCAGCTCAAGGATATGTTGGCGTCTTTCATTGGGGCGCATGGGGATCGATCCTCTTGATGCTACGTGAGTGCGCCAGCGGTGCGCAGCGCTGTTACCGAGGCACTCAAATGATGCCGCAGCAGCGTGTGTTGGGGCGCTTGAGCGCCAGCGCGGATTGCGTGAACTTGGTATTGGCGTTTGCCGTTCACGGGCTTAGAGTCCGCTGCCTTGAAAGGTATGAGCAGAGATTACGCAATAGAATTGACCGATTCCAGTGTGTTTAACCCGCAAAACCACAAGAAACACACGATTGGCATGGGAAGTGGTTAGTTATAGGGTGTGAAAGCGCAACAAATGGGGCTGTAAAACGCGTTTGGCCAATGGAGCGACCGAACTGGGGCGTACTCCTACAAAAACAATTGATTCAGTACAGATGGAGCGAAAGCAATGGCGGAATTCGGCAACTACGTTATTTACCTGATCATGATCGGCGCGGTGGTGGGCGCGTTTGCGTCCGTGATCAAGCCCGACAGTGGCCTGGGCAAGGAGTTTGTCAACGGCATCCACTCCATCGGCCCGGTGTTCCTGGCGCAGGCGGGCATCATGGTGGCGATCCCGTACCTGTCCAAGTTCATCGAGGTGGCCTTGGGGCCGTACTTTGGTGCGATGGGTTCCGACGTGTCCATTGCGGCACTGTCGATCATCGCCGTGGACATGGGTGGCTACCAGCTTGCGGATGCCCTGGCGGCGAACCGCGACATGTGGATCACCGCCATGATCGTCGGCTACACCTCCGGCGCGACCATCGTCTACCTGATCCCGGTCGGCCTGATGATGCTTGAGCGCAAGGACCACAAGTACCTGGCGCTGGGGGCCATGGCCGGGCTGATCAGCATCCCGTTTGCGGTGCTTGCGTCGCTGATGATGATCACGGCCTTCAACCTGCCGGTGCGTGACATCGTCTCCACCACCTCGCCGGCCCTGCATTACCTGAGCCTGGGTTTTGTCGACTGCGTGCGCTTGCTCGCGCCCTTGTTTGTGTTCTGTTTCCTGCTGGCTGCCGGCCTGCGGTATCGGGCGTCGTGGATGGTGGCCGGGTTTTTGGTGTTCGGTAAGTTGATGGACGCGTTTATCAAGATCGTCCTGGCGCTGGCCATCGTCGAGCACTTCACTGGCTTCTTCATGAAAAACTTCGGCGTGTGGGGTTTCGACCCGATGTTCGCCGACGAGAAGGAATTGTTCCGTGCCATCGAGATTGCCGGCTATATCGGCATCATGCTCGCCGGTACTTTCCCCATCTGCTACCTGTTCAATCGCTACTGCAAGAAACCCATGCAAGTGCTGGGCAAGCACATCGGGCTGTCGGCCGATGGCGCGGCGGCGTTTGTCATGGTGTTTGCCAATATCATCGCGGTGTATCACCTGTTCAAAAAGATGAATGCCCGGGACAAGGTCCTGTGCGTGGCCCTGGGTGTCTGCGCGCAAGCGACCATTGGTGATCACCTGGCCTTTACCGCCAACTTCCAGCCGACGCTGATCATGCCGATCCTGCTGGCCAAGCTGTTTGGTGGCCTGCTCGCCGTGGCAATCGCGATCAAGATCTCCGTGCCCGCCGCCCAGCGCTACGAAGCTCAGGAACGCGAGCGCGAAGAGGCCGACGCAGCGGGTGTGCCAGTCGCCCAGCCGGTATGACGCCAACCGTTTAATCACCGCAAGGGTGCGAGCCCTTGCCTTGCCCTGAGGTAACAATGAGAAAGATTTTTCTGGCCTGCCCCTACAGCCATGCCGATGCGTCGGTCACCCATGAGCGCTTTATCCAGTGCAACAAGGTGGCGGCTTCGATCATCGAGTCGGGCCACGGGGTGTTCAGCCAGGTGTCGATGTCGCACCCGATCAACCTGGCGTTTGAAGGCAAGGACAGCGCCACCATCGGCAAGCTGTGGGCACCGGTGGATGCGCTGTTCATGGACATGATGCAAGAGCTGATCATCCTCGACCTGCCGGGCTGGGACCTGAGCTCGGGGATCAAGCGCGAAATCGAGTTCTTCAAGAATCGTGGGCAGAAGGTCAGCCTGTGGTCGGACGTTTCTAACGAGTTCATCTGACAACGCGCCGCCCTTGTGGGAGCGGGCTTGCCCGCGATAGCAGTGTGTCAGTCAAGTATTTCTAACCTGACCCACCGCTATCGCGGGCAAGCCCGCTCCCACATTGGTTTGTGTGTGCTCTTCAAGTCACGCCCGCCCCGTTGTATGGTTTTGCCAAACCCTGCCAACGAGGATCCCACCATGTACAAGGACTATCCCGCCGCCTACCAAGTCAGCAAGGGTGCAGCCTTGCAGGTCGACAAGGCGTTTTACGACCGTGTGCGCGAGTGCGGGGCAGGGCGCACCCTGGTCGAGCAGTTCGACGTGCCGATCCGCACCGGTCGCGCCTGGAAGGTGCCGGCCGGCCATGTGTTCCGCGTGACCACCCCGGTCGGGCCGCAGGTCGGCGATTTCAATGTGTGGAATGCCAATGACCCGCGCGAGCGCATGTGGGCTGCGCGCACCCGCCAACTGCAAGGCGCCCATGTCAGCACCTACGACCGCCTGTGGTCGAACCTGCCGTTCCTGCGGCCGATGGTCACCATCACCGATGACAGCCTGGCCGGCTACGGCATCGACGAGCACGGCGGGCGCCTGCACGATCTGCTGGGCACGCGTTGCGATCCCTACGTGAACAAGATGCTCACCGGCGAAGACTTCCATCACCATTGCCATTCCAACCTGACCCGCGCCGTGTTGCCCCATGGCCTGACCGAGTTTGATGTGCACGACGTGTTGAATATCTTCCAGTGCACCGGCCTGAATCACGACGACATGTACTTCATGAAGGCATGCCCGGCCAAACAAGGCGATTACCTGGAGTTCTTTGCCGAGATTGACTTGTTGTGTGCGCTGTCCACCTGCCCGGGCGGTGACCTGTCGCTGCCGATGTGGGGCCCGGATGCCCAGGACCCGCTGACGGTGTGCCGGCCGCTGGGGGTGGAAGTCTACCGGCTCGACGACGGGTTGCTGGAGGGTTGGAAGTCGCCTGAGCGCGCCGCGTACAACGGCAATCACGGCTTGTTGATTCCCAAGGCCGCGTGGGAAAAATAATCGAGTGAGTAAGGAACGCGCTGTTGCTTTATGTGGGAGCGGGCTTGCTCGCGAATGCGGTGTGTCATTCAACACATCCAGCGACTGATCTACCGCTTTCGCGAGCAAGCCCGCTCCCACAGGGTGGGTTTAGAAAATCTAAAGCAGTGGTTAAGAACGTATCGTTTCCACGCCCGTTTTTACCTCCTTAGTATGGCGCTCAAGCAATTTCGCCTGAGGTAAACCGGCCATGCACAGCCCTGATCTGGTGCTCTACACCGACAGCTCGCCCAATGGTTTCAAGATCACCATCGCCCTCGAAGAAATGGGCCTGGCCTACACCCTGCGTCATGTCCAGATCGATCACGACGAGCATCGTCATCCGGATTTTCTGGCGCTCAATCCCCATGGGCGTATTCCGGTACTGGTTGACCGCGGCGCTGGCATCACCCTGTTTGAGTCCGCCGCGATCCTGCTGTACCTGGCGCAAAAGAGCGGGCAACTGTTGCCCCCTGCCGGCCCGGCGCATTGGGCGGCGATTACCTGGTTGATGTTCCACAGTTCAAGCGTGGGGCCGTTGTTGGGCCAGCGCGTGCATTTCGAACTGTTCGATGAGAGCGCCAACGCCACGGCAATCCAGCGTTATCGGCAACTGACCGAAGCGGCCTTTGCCACCCTTGACCAACAATTGGCCGCCAACCCCTGGTTGGCAGGGCAGGCCTATTCCATCGCAGATATCGCGACCTTTGGCTGGATGCACATTGCCCGGGTGATTGCCTTCGATTTCAGTCAGTACCGGCACCTGAGCGCGTGGTATGAGCGGGTCAACCTGCGCCCGGCCGTGCAACGCGGTATCCGCCTGCCTGCCCCTGCCACCGGCCCATGAGTGGCCCATTCCGAGGACCCTGTATGAACTCCACCGCCACCTGTGGCGCCAGCGCGTCGGCCTTTGCCAACCACCCCGGCTACCGGCGCATGTTCGCGCCGGATCAACTGACCCTGGGGATCTTCCTGCCGCTGCGTTTCTATGAGGGCGACATGGCAGTCCTCGCCGGCCAGGCCCAATGGGTCAGCGAGATCGATCGCCTGGGCTTTGCCGCAGTCTGGGTGCGCGACGTGCCCTTGTTCGACCCTTCGTTTGGCGATGCGGGCCAAGTGTTCGATCCGTTTACCTATCTGGGCTACCTGGCCGCCCATAGCCGGCAGATTGCCCTGGTGACCGGCAGTGCAGTGTTCTCGTTGCGTCATCCGATTGACTTGGCCAAGGCCGCCGCGACGATTGATCGATTGTCCGGTGGCAGGCTGGTGATGGGCATCGCCTCGGGCGACCGTACCGTGGAGTTTCCGGCCTATGGCCTGGAGCACGGTGCGCGTGCCGAGCGTTTTGCGCAGTCGGTGGACTACTTCCGGCAATTACTGACGGCCACGGCGCCCACTATTGAGTCACCCCTTGGGCAGTTGAGCGATGCGTACTTGTTGCCCAAGCCGGTAACGGGGCGCATTCCCCTGGTTGTCACCGGGTCGTCGCGCCAGTCGATGCAGTGGCTGGGGGAGCAGGCCGATGGCTGGCTGACCTACCCGGACAGCACCCATAACGTGATGGGGCCAAGGCGCCTGGCGGAAAAAATCCGCGCCTGGCGCGATGGGATTCCAGGGGGTGGCTTCCGCCCGCATATGACCAATGAATGGATCGACCTGGCCGATGACCCGGACTTCCCGCGGACGCCCATGCAAGGTGGCTATGTGCTCAAGACCGGGCGCAAGGGCCTGATCGACCTGCTTGGCGAGTGGCGTGAAGCGGGCGTCAATCATGCCGCCCTCGGGATCCAGATGGCCCAGCGCCCGGTGGCCGAGATCATTGAGGAACTGGCGCAAGAGGTGTTGCCGCTGTTTCCGGCACTGGCTGGCCCCGAACCCCATCTGCAACAGTGGTAGCAGCGGGCGCTGTACAAGCGTCAGGTCCAGACACTAAAATGAGAAGTATTATCATTACCGCTCATTGGACCTGACATGTACGACGACAGTCTCGTCTCGCCCGTCGAACAACTCTATACCCGTCATCACTCCTGGCTGCGCGGCTGGTTGCAGCGTCGCCTGGGGCACAGTGCCGATGCCGAAGACCTGGCGCACGACACCTTCATCCGCGTGTTGCGCACGCAGCAGGATGTGCGTGAGTTGCGCCAGCCCATGGCATTTCTTGCCGCGATCGCCAATGGCTTGCTGATCAACCGCTGGCGCCGCCAGGCCATTGAACGGGCCTACCTCGAGGCACTCGCCGCGCGCCCCGAAGCTGAGGAACCGTCGCCCGAAACGCGTTACCTGATGATCGAAACCCTGCTGCAACTCGACTCGCTGCTGGTGGGCTTGTCGATGCAGGTGCGCAAGATCTTCTTTTTGTCCCAGCTCGATGGCCTGACGTACCCGCAGATCGCTACGCAATTGAGCTTGAGCGTGGCCCAGGTACAGCGGGCGATGGGCAAGGCTTTCAGCGTGTGCTACGCGAGTCGTTTTGAATGACGGGCATTGCGGTTGCACCGAAAATCCGCGAAACGGCCATCGATTGGATCGTCAGGTTTGAGTCCGGAATGATGAGCCCGGCCGATCACCAGGCGTTGCAGCAATGGCGGCTGGCGAGCGCCGAGCACGAATACGCCTGGCAACGCGTCACCAGCTTGCCCCTGACGCTGCAGCCCGGTGCCCACCTGTTGGCGGATGCCACCGCGCGGCGGGCATTGGAATCTGCCGGGGCTGATCCGCTACGGCGCCGGCAGGTGCTCAAGTGCTTGCTGGGGCTGGGGCTGCTGGGTGGCCTGTCGTGGCAGGGCGCCGATTCGACGCTGGTGCGCGCAGCCTTTGCCACGTACCGCACGGCGACCGGTGAGCGCCATCGCTGGACCCTGCCCGATGGCAGTTCACTGTGGCTGAACACCGCCAGTGCCGTCAGCCTGGACTTCAGCGCCTACCTGCGCAGTGTGCAGTTGATCGAGGGCGAGGTGGCGCTGGATGCACAGGTCGAGTCACGCCCGCTGCAACTGGTCACGCCGGATGCGCTACTGAGCAGTCGGGAGGCCAATCTGCTGGTGCGCCACGATCAGCAGGGCACGTGGATTACCGTATTGCGCGGCTGGGTCGACGTGAGTTCGCCGCGCAACCCGTCACCGGTCGCGGTGGCGGCGGGGTGGCAGACTCGGGTGGATCGCCAGGGTGTGGGCGCGCCACGCCAGAGCGATGGGTTTCTGGCCCAGGCCTGGTTGCGCGGGATTCTGCCTGCCGAGCGTATGCGCCTGGATGTGCTGCTCGCCGAACTTTCCCGTTACCGGCCGGGCGTCTTGCGCTGCAGCGAGCAGGTGGCGGGGTTGCGCGTGACCGGGAGCTTCCAGCTGGACGACACCGATGCTGCGCTGGCGTTGGTGGCCCATGCGTTGCCGGTGCGCATCGAGCGTCGTACCCGTTATTGGGTGACTGTGGTGCCGGTCTGAAAATTTTTTTACGTTCCCCCCGCAGTTTTTCAAAGCTCGCTTGGCCTATAGGAATAACCCACCGAGACAGGTGGGCCTTCACCT
Source organism: Pseudomonas sp. DTU12.1 (assembly GCF_009873475.1). Classification (NCBI taxonomy): domain Bacteria; kingdom Pseudomonadati; phylum Pseudomonadota; class Gammaproteobacteria; order Pseudomonadales; family Pseudomonadaceae; genus Pseudomonas; species Pseudomonas sp. DTU12.1. The sequence continues at coordinate 2,778,702 of NZ_CP045254.1, forward strand.
CTAGGAGCCCTGCATGATTTCTCCCGCAAGTGTCTTGCGCACCCGCACATTGGGTCTGTTGTTACTCAGCCTGCAACCGCTGTACAGCACCGCGGTTTTCGCCCAGGCCGAGCGTCAGCCCTATAGCATCGACGCCGGTCCCTTGGACCAGGCGCTCTCGCGCTTCGGCGTGCAGGCGGGCATCAGCATGGCGGGCAGTTCGACGCTGACGGCGGGCAAGCGCAGCAACGGCCTGCACGGCAACTTCAGCACCGAAGCCGGCCTGGCGCAGCTGCTGGCGGGCACCGGCCTGAGTTTTCAGCGTCAGGCCGATGGCAGCGTTCAATTGCACCCGGCGACCAGCGCGGTGGTGCTGCCGTCGCAGAAAGTCACCGGCGAAGACCTGCAGAAGAAAGCCGTCTACTCCGCGCCACGTTCGTCCGTTTACATCTCCCCGGAAGAAGTGCAGCGCTTTGCCGTGATCTCCCCCGGCGATTTGCTCAAGGGCCAGCCTGGGGTGCAGGTGGGTGACAGCCGCAATGGCGGCGGCCTGGATGTGAATATCCGCGGGGTCCAGGGGCAAAGCCGGGTCGCGGTCACGGTTGATGGTTCGCAACAGGCGCTGGATGTCTATCGCGGTTATGCAGGCACGCAACAACGTAGCTACATCGACCCCGACCTGGTCAGTGACGTGGCCATCGACAAGGGCCCCAGCCTGACCTCCAGCGCCATCGGCGGCACGGTGGCGATCCGTACCCTGGGTGTCGATGACATCCTGCGTGATGGCAAGAATGTTGGCCTGCGCCTCAAGGGCGACGTGTGGAACAACGGCGTGGAACCTGCCTCGCGCAACAGCCACTCGGCCACCGAAAGCCTGTATTCCGAACCGCACCAGCACCGTGGCGGCCTGTTCGGTTCCGATTCGGAGTCGGGCAGTGCGGCGTTTGCCTACACCCACGAGCTGTTCGACGTGGTGGCGGCCTACGCCCATCGCAACCAGGGCAACTACTTCTCCGGCAAGCACGGCCAGGACCGCTACCGCACCTATGACCGCTATGGCCGCGAAAACATGACGGTGGCCACCACCTACAACCCCGGTGAAGAGGTGCTCAACTCCTCGGCAGAGACCGAATCGATCCTGCTCAAGACCACCCTGCGCCCGGCCGACGACCACACCTTCGACTTCGGCTACATCCGTTACGATGGGCGCATAGGCGAGATCATGCCGTCGGACATCTTCCGTTTCGGCACCGGTGGCATCTACCAGTACCCGCGCGGCCGCACCCAGATCGATACCTACACCGCCCGTTATCACTACCTGCCCACGGGCAATATGCTGGTGGACCTGACGACCAACCTATGGATGACCGACGCCCAGACCAGTCAGTTGACCTCGGTGCTGGCGCCCAAATCCCAGGCCTATCGCTCGGACCGCAACTGGACCCGCCAGGCCGATCGGCGCATCGGCGGGGACCTGGCCAATACTTCGCGTTTTGAAACGCAATACGGCGATTTCAAGTTGGACCTGGGGGGCTCGTTCCAGCTCGAGGAGCTGCAGCCGCAAAAGGGCGTGGTCACCACGCAGAACGATATCAACGCCAACCGCAGCCTGCGTGACGGTTCGCGCAAGGAGTTCAGCCTCAACGGTAAGTTGGAGTACCAGCCGATTGAAGAACTGACGTTGTGGGGCGGCGGGCGCTACACCTACTACCGCACCAAGGACCATGTGCCGCACGCCACCGCCCAGCGCGAGGAGCGTGAGTTGCGCTACGTGAATGTGATCAAACCGGGCAGCTACGGCAACATGCTGTGGTTCCCCGACGAAAACGGCCAATACACCGACGCCACCGACCCGCGCCTGAACAACGGGATTGTCTTCAGCGACACCAACAATCCATTCGACGGCCCGCGCTACAACGACTACGGGGGCATTGGCACGCGGGTCTATCCGTCACAGGTGGGCGAGGTGGTCACCGGCTACACCTATTCGGGCAAGCAGAGCGACAGCAAGGGCGCCTTTTCACCGGCCATCGGCATCAACTATGAGATCGCGCCGGATACCTTTATCTACGCCTCCTACACCCAGGGCTTGCGCATGCCCTCGCTGTTCGAAACCAGCCAGGGCACCTTGCAGACCATGCCTGGCAAGGGCCTGAAACCGGAGCGTTCGAGCAACTGGGAAATCGGTGCGAGCACCCTGCAAAAAGGCCTGCTGACGGACAACGACACGGCGGCGATCAAGCTGGCGTACTTCAACAACACCATCAAGAACTACGTGACCCGTTACTACGACCCAAGCCCTGGGCTGATGGGCCTGATGAACTTCAGCAACACCGACAGCTTCAAGACCAGCGGCCTGGAGTTGCAATCGAAATACGACGCCGGCTGGGTATTTGCCGACCTGTCGTCGACCTACTACCTGAAGACCGAAACCTGCGACTCGGCCTTCGCCGCGCGCTTGCGGGCCAGTTCCACCCGCTGGCAGAAGCTTGACGACACCCCCAACTGCACGCCGGGCAGCTTCATGGGCTCGTACACCAACACCCAGAACCCGCCACGGGTCGCCGGCAACCTGACCTCGGGCCTGCGCTTCTTCGAACAGACCCTGACCGTTGGCGGGCGCTTGACCTACACCTCGGGCCCGACCGTCACCGCAGACAAATCCTGGCAGACTGGGGCCACCACCCCGCAACTGGTCTACCGCGAAGTGGCGCTGGTGGATCTGTTCCTCAACTACAAATGGCAGGACCACACCAATCTCAATGTGTCGCTGGATAACCTGACCAATCGTTACTACCTGGACCCGCTCGCCCAGAGCTTCATGCCGGCGCCGGGGCGCACGTTGCGTATGGGGCTGGTGACCAAGTTCTGATGGCGTGGCGCAAATTCTGCGCCCGGCAGAGGTCCTGCGTGGGAGCGGGCTTGCTCGCGAAAGCGCTGTATCAGCAGCGGATGCCCGTCCTGAAACACCGCTCCTACAAGGTTAGAGAATGTTCGTAGGCGGCAGTCATGACGTGCCAGGTGTGGGGGTTGGCCGGGATCAGGTGCTCGATCCGCAATGAGGTAACGGTGATGTCCTGGGGCATGCCGAAGGTGGTGAAAGTGGACATGAAGTCCAGCTGCCCATGCCGCGAATTGATGCGCGTCAGCACCAGTGGCGGCAGTTCATTGGTCAGTGTTGACGAGCCCTGTGGCACCGGCAGGCTTTCCAGCAGCGTGGCCAGGGCCGGGTTGCCCAATGCTTCCCGGGCCGCCCGTTGCCAGGCGAGGTTGCGGATTTCGTCGGCATTGAGCAAATGGTCGCCCAGGCCACCCGGTTGCAGCAGGGTCGTCAACAGGTTCAGGCCTTGTGCCGCGTCGGGCGCCAGGCCCACCAGGTCAAACAGGACCTGGGTGCTGGCGTTGGCGGCGAGTACTTCCCAGTGGCTGCCCAGCACGATGGCCGGTGCTGGGTTGTTGGCCTTCAGCACATGGTTGATGGCCTCCCGAATGGCATCCATCGCCGGCGCAGCCAGCGGCGTAGCCTCATAGCGTGGGGCGTAGCCGGCCGCGAGGAACAGGCTGTTGCAGCGTTCTAGCGGCACGTCGAGAGCCCCGAGCAGGTTGTGCAAGGTGCCAGGGCTGGCCTTGGCCCGGCCGGTTTCGATACAGCTCAAATGGCGCTGGGAAATACCGCTGATCAGCGCCAACTCCAATTGACTCAATTTCGCCTCGCGGCGCAACTGCCGCAGTTGCGTGCCGGCATTGGTATCGGGCGTGGCTCGGGGGAAAGGTGGGCGGCTCATGGGTTGACTCTGGCAGGGCGGGGCGGTTGGCGTCCATGACCTCACAGGTCATTGAGAGGGTGGCGACGTTATCACTAATGTGCGGCTTATTGGGGCCCTCGCTACGGTGAGAGGCTCTTTTGTGGCGAGGGGGCTCGTCCCCCGCTGGGCTGCGAAGCAGCCCCAATAAGCCTTACCGAGATTCATCAGATACACCTAGGTCGCTGGTTTTGGGGCTGCTTCGCAGCCCAGCGGGGGACGAGCCCCCTCGCCACAACTGCTTCACTCACCTTTACCTATCTAGAGGAAGGACCCTATGCACAGACCCTACATCGCCCTTGCCAGCCTGTTGGCGTTTTCCTTGTACACCCTGGGCACCTTGCTCTGGGCCGAGCAGTCTCTGCTGGCGTTCGGCCTGGAGTTGCTATCCAGGCCCGACACCGCCCAGGTGGTGATCGACCTGTACCTGATGGCGGCCCTGGCCTGTGTGTGGATGTACCGTGATGCCCGCACCCGGGGCCGGTCGCTGGCCAGTGTGTTGCCGTACTGGCTGCTGACGGCGGTGTTCGTCTCGGTTGGGCCGCTGCTGTATATCGTGGTCAACGGTTTTGCCAGGGGCCGGCGATGAACAGTCCCCAGCATCTGTTTGCCCTGTGTGTGCTGGTGCTGTTTATCAAGATGCTGGCGATTTCCTGTTACCAGGGTTTTTTCCGCCTCAGGCACCGTGCATTCACCAATCCTGAGGATGCCGGTTTCTTCCAGCGCCCGGCCAATGTCCAGGAGCTGCTGCCGGTCAGCCGGGCGGCGAAAGCCTGGGCCAACGACCTGGAAAACATTCCGCTGTTTTTCGTTCTCGGCGGGCTGTGCCTGGCGCTGGACGCCCCGGCAGTCGCGACGGCCTGGCTGTTTGGCCTGTTCACCGTCGCGCGCGTAATGCATACCCTGATGTACCTGGGTGGCCGCCAGCCCTGGCGCACCCTGGCCTATGGCGTTGGCCTGGCGTGCCTGCTGGGGCTGGCGGGGTTGGTTGGCGCGGCGTTGCTGCCTATTCGATAGGGTATTTGCCGAACGCCGGGTGTTGCTCGGCCCATTGGGCGTGGCGCTGCAAGTTGGGAAAGTCCTCGGCTTTGACCACCGAGGGCACGGCGTACCTTGAAAACGACCAGGCCACCGCGGCGCTCAGCGACGCTAGGTTCAAAGGCTGGCCAGGAGCGTTGGCCAGCAGTTTTTCCAGGCCTCCGTAGGCTGCCAGCAGTTGCCCGGTTACTCGCTCGAGCCACGGCTCATGAAGTTTTTCTGTGGGCCGCAGATTGTGCTCGTAGTAGATCTGTACGCTCTTGTCACAGGCAGCCAAGGCCAGGCCGATCACTTGCAGGTCCCGCGCACGGGCGGCTGCGGGCTGGGGCAGGAGCTTTTTATCGGCCGGCGCCAGGCTTTCGAAATAGTCCAGGATCAGGCTGGAGTCCATCAGCACCGTGCCGTCGTCGAGCACCAGTGTCGGCGCCTTGACCACCGGGTTGATCCTGGCAAATTCAGCGAAGGTGCTGAACACCGACAGCGACTGCTGCTCAAAATCGACCCCGTACAGGTCCAGGGCAATCGCTACGCGGCGCACATAAGGTGAGTCGAGCATGCCAACCAGTTTCATGAAGCCTCCATTCTTGATGGTGTGATTGTTAATTGCGGATTACTTTATAGCGGCCAAAGTCCTTTCAATATCTATATTTTTTACCTTAGAAGGTTAGTCAAGCTTACATGAGTGCTTTTCCGCCCCTGACCTCCCTGCGCAGTTTCGAAGCCACCGCCAGGCTTGGTAGCGTCACCCTGGCGGCCAAGGAGTTGCATGTCACCCATTCGGCCATCAGTCAGCAGATCAAGGTGCTGGAGCAAATCGTCGGCCTCACGCTGTTCGTGCGTGAAGGGCGCGGCTTGCGCATCAGTGAAGATGGCCGGCTGTACGCGTTGCAGATCCGCCAGGCCCTGGGCGATATCGCCGACGCGACGCGCTTGATCCAGGCCCAGCCCAAGCGGGACGAGTTGGTGGTGGCGGTGTTGCCCTCATTTGGACGCTCCTGGCTGCTGCCGCGACTGCCAGCGTTCCAGCGGCTTTACCCGCACATCAGCATTCGCTTGCAAGCCACCCTGGCCATTACCAACTTGCATCAAGAGTCGGTAGACATGGCGATCCGCATGGGCAAGGGCGAATGGGAAGGAGTGGAGCAGAAACTGCTGTTTCATGACGAAGTGGTGGTGGTCGCCGCGCCCCATTTCAACGGCGGGCAATTGCCCCGAACCCCCGAGCAAATCGTGCACAGCCCGATTATCTACAGCAATGAATCCTGGCAGCCGTGGTGCCAGGCCGCTGGCATTGAAATGAGCACCGAACGCAAAGGCCTGTGCAGTAATGACTCCAACCTGGTACTGGAAGCGGTCCGGCTGGGCCAGGGCATCGCCCTGGAGCGGCGTAGCCTGGTGCATGACGCCATTGTGCGCGGGGAGCTGGTGCAACTGTGCGATATCAGCGCGCCGTATGCCTACCCGTATTGGTTGGCCTGGCCACCTCGGGAAAGCTCGGAAAGCAAACAGCGGGTGTTTTCCGAGTGGCTGCATGGGCAAGTGCAGTGCTACATGGCGCAATTGGCGAGCATCGAGCCCTGATTGCAGCGACCACAAAATATCGTGTCACAGGAGCGGTCGCTGCAGTCTGCGACGTTCGGTAGGCGACAGTGCCTGGATCGAGCGTATGGTGGATCGGGCAACCCGTGGATTATCTCTGGAATAGGAGAGGTGACTATGAGCGTTCCCCTGTTGAACAAGATGCATCTCAATGGCTATGACATTGTCCGGGTCAACAGCGGCCCGTGGCGCGTGTGCACCAAGGATGATCGATTGGCTTCCTTTGGCTCCCGTGAGCAGGCAATGGCCTATGCCGCGACGCTACCGGGCTACAAGGTGCGTGCACGACCTTGAGCCTGCCGGCTTGCCCGCGATGGTGTCGGTTCGGGCAGCACTGCTGCGCCACACAGGCCGCCATCGCCGGCAAGCCGGGGCCTACAAATGGGCCGATCTAGACGAAAGGCTGGCCGCTGAACCCACGTGGCAAGCGCTGCAGGCCGGGTAGGGCAGTCAGGCGTTGGGTCCAGGCGCTGCGCCAGTCATTGCTGGCATGGCCCGAGCGGGCCTTGCGTGCCGCGCGGCGCGATGCATTGCGCTGGTTGCGGCGGGCTTCCTTGTAGGCATCGGTGTTGCGGCAGGTACGGCATTTGACCCGGTTCAATTCGACCGTGGATGTGAGGTTATTGCCGTGATGGCCGCAAGCGAGGTGCCCGGCGACCTTGAAGTGAGTGACCATGTCAGCGTCTCCTTCTGTGAGGGTACGCGGCACCGCAAATCTGTTGATGCTCGCGCTCAAGGCCAGGCCGGTTGAGGCTGTGCCCTTATATTTCCGACACCAGGTGCGGGCCTGCGTTCACCGCGCGCCTGGGTGCGTCGAATCTGAACAATTCTCTCGGGCGTTACAGGTCAGCGGCGGATTTGCTGGGGTACAGGCCGGTCGGCAAAACCACGCGTGCTGGCCGATCTTGGCGTTATAGGCAGCAGGGACTATTGTTGGTTGTCTGGCGCACAGCCCATAGGAGGGCGATACCATGAACACCAGTGCTCTACTGGAACAACTGCTACGGGCAGGTCAAGCCTCGATGTCGCAGCAAGGCGGTTCGGCGGCTCCCCAGGGCGGCGCGGGAGGTCTCGGCGGGTTGGGTGGCCTGCTCGGTGGTTTGCTCCGGGGTGGCGGCTCTGCACCCTCTGCGTCTGGTGGTGGCGGCCTGGGCGATCTGCTGGGTGGCCTGGGTGGTATGTTGGGCGCAACCCCGGCGGGCGGTTCGACCCAGGCGCGCAGCGGTGGTACCAACTACGCGGCCCTGGCGTCATTGGGGATGATGGCATTCCAGGCGTATCAAGCCTGGCAGCGCCAGCAGGCTTCGGCACCGCAACAGGCCTTGCAGACGGTTGATCAACTCTCCGGCTCCGACGTCGAGGCCCATAGCCATGCAGTGCTGCGTGCATTGATCGCGGCGGCCAAGGCGGATGGACGGATTGATGAGAAAGAAGAACTGTTGATCTCAACGGAGATCAAGCGCCACACCGACGACCCCGACCTGCGGCAATGGCTCGATGCCCAAGTCGCCAAACCCTTGGATGCGCGGGATTTTGCCGAATATGCCGGTGACCCGGCCGTAGCCGCCGAGGTCTACCTGGCCAGCGTGATGTTGGTGGATGACCAGCAGGACGCCGAGCGCAACTACCTGGATGAACTGGCGGGAGCGCTGGGCATCGAGCCTGAGTTGCAGCTGCACCTCGAACAGCAAGCCAAACCGGCCTGATACCCGATACCCATGTAGACGCTGCCTCGCGCAGCGAAACAGCGTCTACATCAGTCCTTCAGAATCGCAGGGTCGCCCCCGTGGTCAGCCAGCGGTCGCGATCCCCCGTCAGGTTGCGCCCGACCACCAGGTCTACATCCACCTGCTTTCCCAGATGCACCCGCGGCCCAGCCTGCCAGGCCTGGTCGCCGTGCTGCTGGCCGTAGCGCTCCGCCAGCAGCGTCAGAGAGTCCGCCACGCGATATTCCAGGCCGGTGCCCCAGGTCAGCCGCTGGTTTTGTTCGCCATCGTCATAGGCGTGGCTCCAGCCGGCATTGAGGTTCAGGCGCAGTGTCTCAAACGCTTGCCAGGTCAGCGGTACGCCCAGGTCTGCGCCGTCGAATGGGTGCCGACGGTCCACAGCGATATGCGCCGCTGCCGCCCAGGCGATCTCCACGCCCGCATCCTGCCAGGCCCACAGAGACCCCTTGAGTTGCGGGCTGAGTTGGCTCAGCCCAGGCTCATCCTCGATGGCGGCACCCCATTGCAGATTAGGCAGCGCCCCCGATGTACAGGCTGCGGAGAGGGTGGTGCGCTGTGTTGAACGGGTGTAGCCAGCGTCGACATTGCATTCGCCCGGGGCGTTGATCGCGCCATCGTCCACCACGTAGCTACCGCCTGCGGCAAAGGCCTTGGACAGCAGGCCCACGGCCAGGGTGGCGCCGATAAAGATCAGGTTGCGGCGCAGCGCCCGTTGCCGCGACGCCGGCAGCCAGGTGAAGGCCGAAAAGAGGGAGTGTTTGTGCATGGGCTCATGCTCCAATTGAACGAGTTGTCTGTAGTGATTGGGCGTGGCGAGCGTTTTTTTGTGGCAGATGGGCTTGGTGTGGCGAGCGGGCTTGCCCCGCGCTGGGCTGCGAAGCAGCCCCAAAACCTGCCACCTTGGGCTATCTGATAGAACTCAGTGACTCTATTAGGGCTGCTTCGCAGCCCAGCGCGGGGCAAGCCCGCTCGCCACACCAAGCCCATCTGCCACAAAAAATAGCCGCCACATCCAGCCCGCTTAGCGCCGCAAACTCAGTACCACTGCTTGAACCGGCGGATGTAGAGGGTCTTCATCAGTTGCGCCACGCAGCAGTAGGCCAGCAGGGTGCCGACCAGCCATGGGAAGTACGCCCAAGGCAACGGTTGCAGACCCACGAGGGTGCCCAGGGGTGAGAAGGGCACATAGATCCCCAGCGCGATCACCAGGCTGGTCATCAGCAACACCGGCCAGGCCGCCGTGCTCTGGAAGAACGGGATCTTGCGGGTGCGCAGCATGTGCACCACCAGGGTCTGGGAGAGCAGCCCTTCGACGAACCAGCCGGACTGGAACAGGGTCTGCATTTCTACGCTGTTGGCCGAGAACACGTACCACATCAGGGCAAAGGTGGTGATGTCGAAGATCGACGAGGTCGGCCCGATCCAGATCATGAAGCGCCCGATATTCTGCGCGTCCCACTTGCGTGGCTTGGCCAGGTACTCCTTGTCCATCTTGTCCCACGGCAGGGCCAACTGGGAGATGTCGTACATCAGGTTTTGCAGGAGCAGGTGGATCGCCAGCATCGGCATGAAGGGAATGAACGCACTGGCCACCAGCACCGAGAACACGTTGCCGAAGTTGGAACTGGCCGTCATGTTCAGGTACTTCATGATATTGCCGAAGGTCTCGCGGCCTTTAAGCACACCTTCCTCGAGGACCATCAGGCTCTTTTCCAGGAGGATGATATCGGCCGATTCCTTGGCAATATCGGTTGCGCTGTCTACCGAGATACCGACGTCGGCATCGCGCAGGGCTGGCGCATCATTGATCCCGTCGCCGAGGAACCCCACGGTGTGACCGTTGGCCTGCAAGGCCTTGAGCACCCGGGACTTTTGCAGCGGGGTCAGCTTGGCGAACACCGTGCGTTGTTCGACCTGCTGCTTGAGGGTGGCATCGTCCATGGCCTCGATGTCCACGCCCAGCAGCGGCTCGCCGGGCTCCAGGCCGACCTGGCGGCAGATGGTGCGGGTGACCACGGCGTTATCGCCGGTCAGCACTTTGACGGCGACACCGATCTCTTGCAGCGCGGCAATGGCCGGGCCGGCGGTTTCTTTTGGCGGATCGAGGAACGTCAGGAAGCCGTGGATCACCAGGTTGCGTTCATCGGCCGGGGTATATTGCTGGCGCGCCAGGGCCTTGGGGATGTTGCGGGTGGCGACCACCAGCACCCGGAAGCCGTCCTCGTTGAACTCGCTGGCGGTGTGTAGCAATTCCTGGCGACGCCGCTCATCCAGGGCCACGGCGCTGGCGCCTTCCATCACATGGGTGGCGATATCGAGCATTTCTTCCACGGCCCCCTTGCACACCAACAGGTGATCGCCGTGGGCGTCCTTGACCACAATCGACAGGCGGCGACGGACAAAGTCGAAGGGCAGTTCATCGACCTTGCTGTAGGCAAACGGCACCTGGAACTTGGGGTTGTGCTGGGAGAACGCCAACACCGCCTGGTCCATCAGGTTCTTCATGCCGCTTTGGTGGTGGCTGTTGAGCCAGGCCAGGGACAGCACCTGGTCGTCCCGCTGGCCGAAGGCGTTGACGTGGTGCTCGAGGATGATTTTGTCCTGGGTCAGGGTGCCGGTCTTGTCGGTGCACAGCACGTCCATCGAACCGAAGTTCTGGATCGCATTCAGGCGCTTGACCACCACTTTGCGCTTGGCCATGGCGTTTGCGCCCTTGGCCAGGTTGGCGCTGACGATCATCGGCAGCATTTCCGGGGTCAGGCCCACGGCCACCGCCAAGGCAAACAGGAAGGCGTCGCCCCAGTCGCCCTTGGAAAACCCATTGAGGAAAAACACGATGGGTACCATCACCAGCATGAAGCGGATCAACAGCCAACTGACGCTGTTCACCCCACGGTCGAAGGCGGTCTGGACCCGGGAGCCGACGATGGCCTTGGCCAGCGAGCCAAAATAGGTGCGTGGCCCCGTCGCAACCACCACCGCCTGGGCGCGGCCGCTGACAACGTTGGTACCCATGAAGCAAATATTGGGCAGGTCCAGCAGGTTGCTCTGGTCCGTGGCGCTCGGGGTGGCGGACTTTTGCGTGACATCGCCCAGGGTGTCGTACTTCTCCACTGGCAGGGCTTCACCGGTCAGCACGGCCTGGCTGATAAACAGGTCGCGGGACTCGATCAGGCGGATATCGGCCGGGATCATGTCGCCGGCCGACAACTGCACGATATCCCCGGCCACCAGGTCGCGCATCGGCACTTCGCGCAGGGTGGGTTTGGCGCCGACCTGCTCACGGCGTAGCACCGTGGCAGTGGTGCGCACCATGGCCTTGAGGGCTTCGGCGGATTTGGCCGAACGGTGTTCCTGCCAGAAGCGCAGCAGGCTGCTCAGGGCGACCATGGTCATGATGATGATGACCTTGGTCAGGTCCACTTCTTCACCGGCGCGCAGCGGCAGCCAGTAGTCGGTGACAAAACTGATCACCGCGAGGGTCAGCAGCACGTAGATGAAGGGGTTGTTCAGGGCCTGGAGGAACTGCACCACCGCATGGGGCGGCTTGTCGTGGGCCACCTCGTTATAGCCTTCGCGTTGCAGACGGGCGTTGGCGTCCAGTTCGGTCAGGCCGTCTTTGGTTGCCCGGACGTTGGCCAGGGTGGCCGCCAGGCCGTTTTGCGCTTCGCGGGCGGCGCGCATCGACAGTTTGCTGGCATTGGCGGTGTTGTTGTCTGGACGTTGTTTAGTGTTTACGGCGCTCATGGTTTTTACTCCTGTCGACATACCCGTTACTTGCCTGGCAGGCGAGCGCAAGTATGCCGATTCGCAATGTTTGCGATCAGTTCCAATAACTTTAAAGAGGCGAGTTAATTAACGGGCGCGCAGAAAACTACGGCTGGCTTAGTTCGCAAGGAACGCCAGTTAATTAATTAACCAATAATCAGGAAGTTGCTGTTTCCAGTCGGCTTATGCCGCGCGGGCGCTGAGCATCAGGCGCGCTTGGGCAAGCAGGCTGGAAACGCTCCGTCTCTGCGGATCTTGAGGGTCGGCGTGGTCCCATTGCTGAACCAGGTGGCCGGTGGTGGGGCACAGGCGCCAGTGCGCCTGCAGGTGTGCCTGGCTGATACGCGGGGAAGGGCAGGCAAAGGCCGTGCGCACTGGGGAAACACCCACGAAAGTACGGCACAGCTTGGCACGCAGGGCTGAGGCCAGCGTGCGTACATCAGGTAGAACAAGGGTTTGGAAATTCATAACACACCTCGGGACCGGACTGGCGCCGGCGCAAGGCAGTTACGTTGGAGCATCAAGCTCTAGCGCAGCTTACCCGGCCTTGAAGGCGAGTCCCGTCATTACACTGGGTTTGGCGCCCGACCCCCGCATTCGCAGGTGAAGGACAGCAACTAGATACTGTGTCCATTGGCTTCTTTTGTGAGGTTGAAAAAAGGCCCGAGTTGCAGGCACGGGCAATCTACTCAGGCAGGCAGTGGATGTCAATCAATAATCAACCTGTTTGTGGGTCGTTCAGACTTCATTCAGATTGGTGTTATTCAATATATAAGTTCAAAGGCTGTAGGCGGCCAATAACGCCAGATAGATCAATACCAACCCACAGGCGCCATGACTGATTCGTTGCCAAGTTGGCGAGGCGTTCTTTCGCAAGACATTCACCAACCCTGCGATCAAAAAGCACGACAGGATCGAGGCCAGCATAAAACCTGCGAAGAACATCAAGGTCTGGCCGTGGCTCGGGGTGGCGCCAACGATGCCTGACAGGGCACTGCCCAAGGCACCCCAGTACACGATGTTCTTCGGGTTGGCCAAAGAGATGGCGGCCCCGACCATCAGCGCATTGCGCCTGCTGCTGGCCGGGGCGCTGTCGGGTTGCGGCAGGCGCCAGGCATCCAGCAGGCTGCGCAGGCCGAGCCAGGCCAGGTAAAGCGCGCAAACAGCCGTCAACGGTACGCGCACCGCCTCGTGCTGGATCAACAGGGCCATGCCGGTGAGGCCGATCACCGCCCACGTCGCGTCGCCCACCAGCGAGCCTATCTGCACCAGCAGCGCTGGCGTGAACCCATGCAACAGGCCCCGGCGTAGCGTCTCTGCGAGCACGGCGCCGGGGGACAGGCAAAACACAAAGCCAAATACCAGCGCAGAAAAAAAGATCGTCAACATCACCACCCCCAAAATTAACCGGTAACTCTTGTAGGAGCCGGCAAGCCGGCTCCTACAGGTCAGTTTGAGGGCGGGGCAGGTGTGCTGTCTTGGACCGGATTGCGCTTTGATAGCGGCCAGGGGTAATGCCATAGGCCGCACGGAAGTGCCGATTGAGATGGCTCTGGTCGGCAAAACCCAGGTCATGGGCAACCTCGGCGGCGCCCAGGCCACTGCGCAACAAGCCTTGTGCGCGGCGGGTGCGTAGTTGCATGGCCCATTGGCGGGGGCTCAGGCCGGTTTCTTTCTGGAAGGTGCGCAAGACGTGGAATTTGGACAGGCCCAACTCGTCGCCCAAGGCCTCCAGGGCCACGCCCTGATGCAACTGCGCGGCGAGCAGTTCCTGGGCCTGGGCGACTAGCTTTGACCCCGCACTGGCACCTGCCGGCAGGCGCACACCACTGAGCCTGACCACCTCGGCCAGCAGCAACACCAGCGCCTCTTCGTTGAGCCCGCGTACCAGCGGGTCGACGCTTAATGCCCCCTTGGCGGCCTGCGCCAGTTGCGCCGCCAAAGCGGGAGCAAAACACAGCGCGCGGTCGAACTCCAGGTGCGCCAGCCCGAGGTCGCTGGCCAGGCGGTCGGCACCGGCGTACAGGCTGACAAAGTGCCAGGGCGCGCCCTGGGCCGCGCCGCCACCCTGGATCTGGCCGGGGTTGTACAGGGTGATACTGCCGGGCCCGGCCTCAAAGGTGCGGCGGTCCAGCCAGACCTGTTCCTCACCGATCAGGTTGACGCCAATCACGCACTCGTCGTGGCTATGGCGGGCAAACGTCAGGCCGCTACAGGTGGTGCTGCTGATTTCGTAGTGGCCCAGCCAGGCGTGGTGCGAGGAACTCATCGGGTGGGCTCGGTGGCGGCAAGTGGCCAAAGCATACCTTTTTAGACACTCAGTCGCAGGGCCAGCGCGGCCAGGGTGATCAGCAGCACCGGCAGGGTCAGCACGATACCCACCTTGAAGTAATAGCCCCAGGTGATGCGGATGCCCTTGCGCGCCAGAATATGCAGCCAGAGCAGGGTCGCCAGGCTGCCGATAGGCGTGATTTTCGGGCCCAGGTCGCTGCCGATCACATTGGCGTAGATCATCGCTTCCTTGACCACGCCCACGGCATGGCTGGCTTCGATGGACAGCGCACCGATCAGCACGGTCGGCAGGTTGTTCATCACCGAAGACAGCAGCGCCGTCAGCAACCCGGTGCCCAGCGCCGCGCCCCACACGCCGTAATCGGCGAAGGTGTTGAGCCAGGTGGCCAGGTAAGTGGTCAGGCCGGCGTTGCGCAGGCCGTACACCACCAGGTACATCCCGAGGGAGAAAATCACGATCTGCCAGGGGGCTTCCTTGAGCACCTTGCGCGTGGATATCTTGTGGCCTTTGGCGGCGATCACCAGCAGCAACAAAGCGCAGGCGGCCGAGATGGCACTGATGGGAATGCCCAGCGGTTCCAGGGCAAAACAGCCGACGAGTAGAATGCCCAGCACCCACCAGGCGGCGTGGAAAGTCGCCGGGTCATGAATGGCGCTGGCCGGTTCGGGCAGGTCGGCGGGGTCATAACTTTGCGGGATATCACGGCGGAAGAACCACAGCAGCACCGCCAGGGTCGCGGCGACACTGACCAGGTTGACCGGCACCATGATCGCCGCATATTCGTTGAAACCAATCTTGAAGTAGTCTGCCGAGACGATGTTCACCAGGTTGGACACCACCAGCGGCAGGCTGGCGGTGTCGGCGATAAACCCTGCGCCCATCACGAACGCCAGGGTCGCCGCGGGTGAGAAGCGCAGCGCCAGGAGCATCGACATGACAATCGGCGTGAGGATCAGGGCCGCACCGTCATTGGCGAACAACGCCGAGACCAGCGCGCCCAGCAGCACCATGTAAGCGAACAGCCGCCGGCCTCGACCACGGCCCCAGCGTGCGACGTGCAACGCGGCCCAGGCGAAAAAACCGGCCTCGTCGAGGATCAGGCTGATGATAATCAGGGCGACGAAGGTACCGGTGGCATTCCAGATGATCTGCCACACCACCGGGATGTCTGCCAGGCTGATCACGCCACAGGCCAGGGCGAGGATCGCCCCCATTGACGCACTCCAGCCTACCCCAAGGCCTTTGGGTTGCCAGATGACCAGCACAATGGTGAACAGGAAGATGGCGACGGCAGCAAGCATCAAGGACATTCTCCGCGGGGTGGGGATTCGACATTTGATTGACCTGTGACAAGGTACTGGGATTGCGTGGCAAGTGCTTGAAATTAAAATGAAACACAACTGTCCTAAAGTGCCCGCCATTGGTGATAAAGGAAGTAACTGTGTGACCCGTGCCACTCGTAACCTGCGCAAGACCCTCGATTCTGTCGCGGACAACAACGAAACCGCGGCTTTCGACTTGATGCGCGCGGTCGAAAAACTCAGCGATGAAGTGCTGCGTCAGCGCCTGCTCAACACCATCCACCGCCTTAACCAGGATGCCCACGAATTGCGGGAGGCCAGGGATGCGGTGGAGCGGGTGTCGGTCAAGCTGGCCTGATAATGGCACGTGCCTCCAGGGCCGGTGAAGTGGCGGCATTTATTGATAAGGCTGCCACGGCCCTGCAGCAATAGTTCTGCTGGGCAACCCTCCGTCCCTGCGCCGGGGCGTTGCCTGCTGCAAGATCGTTCAAGACAATCCTGATTGGCGCTGCCATGCTTATCGACTGTCTGTCGATGAGCCTGTTGTCCATGCCTACTGCCTTGCCGCATTACGCTTTCGCCCGCGGCGCGATTGCGATCATTCCTCTTTCATTGGCTTGCGCCCCTTGGGGCCTGTTGGCCGGCTCCCTGGCGATTGACGCCCAGTTCACCCCGCTGGAAAGCCAGGGCCTGTCGGCCATTGTGTTCGCCGGTGCCGCGCAGTTGGTGGCGATTGGCATGGTCAAGAGCGGCGCCAGTCTGATTGCCATTTTGCTCACCACGTTGCTGCTGACCTCCCAGCACTTGCTGTATGGCATGCATATGCGCGCCACCCTGTCGCCTTTGCCGGCGCGGTGGCGCATGAGCCTGGGCTTTTTGCTCACGGATGAGTTCTTCGCGTTGGTCAGCCAATATGACCGCCAGACCTTCAACCGCTGGTATGCCCTGGGTGTGGGCCTGACGTTCTATGTGGCCTGGAACCTGTTCACCCTGGCCGGCATCGTGCTCGGCAAGAGCATCCCCAACCTCGATCAACTGGGCCTGGAGTTCTCCATCGCCGCAACCTTTATCGCCTTGATCACCCCGGTGGTGCGTGATGTGCCGACGGTGGTGTGCGTGGCGGTGGCCTTGCTGTTTTCGGTGCTGCTCAGTTACTGGCACTGGGAGTCGGCGGTGGTGGTGTCGGGGTTGCTGGGGATGTGTGCAGGGTATGCCTGCAAACGCTTGGGAGTGGGGCAGCAATGATTTTTGTGATGATTATCGGCATGGGCCTGGCGGTGTTTTTCAACCGTTACCTGTTTCTTGAGCCGCGCTTGCCGGTGCGCCTGAATCGCGGCGCGCGGGAGTTTCTCGGGTTCGCGGTGCCCGGCATGTTGACGGCCATTTGCGGGCCGATCATTTTCCTCGCCGAGCACAAGCTCAACCTGAGCCCCACCAACCCTTACTTGTTGGCCGGGGTCTGCGCGGTGGCCTTGATGTTCTGGACCCGCAGCGTGTTGACCACGGTGCTGCTGAGCATGGCGCTGTTCTATCTGTTCCGCTGGTTGCTTTAAGTGTTCCTGTGACGGCTATCGCCACGAGGTTTCAATGGTAAAGTCGCGTTTTTTCAAGGAAGCGATGGCATGCGGAAGGTAGTGATAGGTGCGTTGGTCCTGGCGGCGCTGGCCGGTTGCGCAGGTTCGAAGATGAAAGACGCACGCTCTGGCGCGCCCTATAAAACCCTGGCCTCAGACAAGGCCGCATTGGTCGTCGCCCAGTGCATCCAGTTCGGCTGGCAGGACGAGGCGGTGTTCGGTGTGGATGCCGGCGGCTTTATGGAGCCGGCGCAAGGCGGGGGCCATACGGTCTACACCACGGGCGGTGACTACTTTGTCGACGTGCGCAGTGTCGGCAGCAGCACTACCGTCAGTTACTACGCAGCCGAAGATAATTTCGCGGCCAAGCGCCGCCTGGCCGCTGCTGCGACCTGTCTGTAAGTTGCTTCCTTAGAATTCTTCAGAAATGCCCGGCGGACACCCCGCCGGCTTTGCCTTAAAATGCCCGCGCTTGCCCGACATGATGGCTCTTTACCAGTACATGGATGTCGAGGCCTAAATGTCGGGCAAGCACCTTTTCAGCGTGGCATATAGCCCAGGTGCCAGCGCCGCGGAATCTTCAGCGACACCAGCCCCAGCAGCGCCGACAACAGGCCGCTGACCAGCAGGGCCTTGATCCCCAACTGATGTTCGAGCAAGGCGCCAATCACCGCGCCGACAAACATCCCGGCCCACGGGATCAACTGCACGCGCCAGCCATTACGGCGCTCCCCCAACATCCAGCGGCCCAGCCCGCGACCGAAACGCGACAACGCGCCGGTCACGTAAGTCAGCCCCACGGGCAGGCCATTGACCTGTTCCACCGCCGCATTAAGCATGCCCATGGCAATGATCGCGGCCAGCACCGCGGGTAATTGCTCGGCCATCGGCCACGCGGCGGCGCCGCACAGCAGCGTGGCGATACACAGCAACAGCGGCAACGCGTGGCGCTTGCTGATGCGGCTGATGATCACCCCCAGCGCATTGCCCAGGATAAACGTCGCCACCAGCAGGGTGAGGCGCCCGGTCAGCCCCAGGTCGCCTTCACTGATCGCCACCGCCAGCCGCGTGGTGTTGCCACTCATGAACGAGACAAAATCCCCACTGGCCATAAAGCCGATGGCGTCGGTCATGCCGGCCAGCACCGAGAGGCTGGCCACCAGTGTCAGGCCGATGCGCCCCCGCCATTTGTGCTGGTGCTGCAGGGCGGTATTGATCAGGGGTTTAGGGGAGGAGGGCAGCACGGCGAGAGGTTCCTCAATGAGATTATCCGGCCACTAACGTAGGACGCTTTCGGGTTCACTGCAATGACTTGGCACATCCTTCAGTGCACCTCCAGGCGCCAGCCCATGGCGTCCCAGGTCAGGACATGGGTCGGTTTGAGTGCGTTGAGAAACGCCGCGTCATGGGAGACCGCAATCAGCGCGCCGGCAAACCCCTGTAAAGCCTGCTCGAAGGCCATCACCGACTCCAGGTCCAGGTGGTTGGTGGGCTCGTCCAGGAGCAGCAGTTGCGCGGGGATCTTGCGCCATAAAGCAATCGCCATCGCCGCCTTCAAGCGCTCACCCCCGCTGAGTTGGCCGATGGGTTGGGTGACGCGCAACGCGTCCAGTTGCAACAGCGCCAGGCGAGTGCGCAGTTGGGCTTCGGCCAGGGGCGTGTCCATCAATTTGAGTTGTTCGACGATCGATTGCCCATCGTCGAGCAGGGTCAACTGTTGGTCGAGATAGGCACAGGGCACATGAACCGTGCATTGGCCGCGGATGGGTTGCCATTGACCCGCCAGCAGTTTGAGCAGGGTGGACTTGCCGCAGCCATTGGGCCCATGGACCGCGACCCGCACCGGCCCGCTCAGGCTCGCGTTGATAAAGGTGCTTGGCGCGCGCGGATCGAGCCAGGGCAACTGGCAGTCGGCCAGGGTCAGCACTTGGCGACCTGCGGGCAGGGGCGTGCCGGGCAAGGCGAGGAAGGTCGGCGTTTCGTCCACCACCCGTTCGTGGGCGGTGCGTACGCGTTCATTCAACGCCTGCTTTTGCTGCACATGGGCGCTGCGCACGTTACTGACGATTTCGTTGGCGGCGCCTTTCCACCTGGATTTGGTGAAGGCGTCGACATTGGCGGTCTCTGCATATTTACGGGCGCTGGCGGCGTGGCGCTGGAAGCTGTCGATATCCTTTTTCAAGCGTTGATGCTCACGCCGCCGATCCAGCCGGGCGTGTTCCAGGGCCGCCTGGGCGGCGTGCTGTTCGGCATCACGCTGCGCACGATAGTCGTCGTAGTTGCCGCCATAGAGCCGGGCCCCGAGGGGTGACAGCTCGATGATCCGCCCCAGGCTATTGAGCAGGCGCCGGTCATGGCTGACCACCACCAGGCCACCGCGCCAGGCGCTGAGGGTCGCCAACAGCCAGTCGCGGCCGGCGCTGTCGAGATGGTTGGTGGGTTCGTCGAGAATCAGCAACTGCGGCGCACGCAACAGGGCGCCAATCAGGGCGATCCTGGCCAATTGGCCGCCGCTCAGTTGTGCGGCGAGCTGAGCGGGACTGATCTGCGCCAGGCCGGCCCCGTCGAGCGCCTGGCGCAGGCGCTCGGCCAGGTCCCAGCGATCGTCGATCAGTTCCAGGTCGTCAGCTTGCGCTTGACCCTTTGCCAGGCGGTCAAGGGCGGCCAGGATCTGCGCACAACCGCTGACCTGGGCCACGGTCTGCCCTGGCAGCAGCTCAATGCTTTGTGGGACATAGGCGATACGGGCCGAGGACTTGATAACGCCATGCGATGGCTCAAGCACGCCGGCCAACAGACGGGCCAACACACTCTTGCCCATGCCGTTACGGCCGACAATCCCGGTGGGGGTGTGATCGATAGAGAAGTTGAGGTCTTCCAACAGCGTCTCGCCATTGGCGAATTGGAAACCCACGTGATGCAAGGAAACAAGTACAGGCAGCCGGTTGACGTCAGTCATCAGCACCTCCAGAACAATGTGGCACAAGCCAACAAGCGCGCCAGGCGGCTCGTTGCGTTTACATGTTGGAAGGCTTAGTTGTTCACGTCGGCGGTCGTCCTGCGGTAGGAAAGGTCCGCTAGCCTAGCGCATGTCGTGGCGAGGGGGCTAGTCCCCCGCTGGGTTGCGCAGCAGCCCCAGAACCATCCCCCTAGGTCTGCCTGACACTACTTGGTGGTTGGTGGCCATTATTGGGGCTGCTGCGCAGCCCAGCGGGGGACTAGCCCCCTCGCCACAACAGTCCTCGCTCCTACAGTTGTTCGAGAAACATCGCCAGCCCGACTTCTTCGGCCTTCAAGCCCTTGCGCACTCTGGGCCTGGGCAGCTTCGCCAGCGCGCCCAGGCTGAAGTGCTCCAGCACGGCCGGGTGGATGTAGCACTTGCGGCACACCGCCGGGGTATTGCCCAACTGCCGGGCGACATTCTTGACCATCTGCACCACATGCCTTTTGGCATCCGATTCCGGTTGCCACGCCAGTTCGCGCAAGACTGCCAGGGCCTGGGCGCTGCCGGCCCAGGTGCGATAGTCCTTGGCGGTAAAGTCGGCCCCAGTGAGGCTGTGCAGGTACGCGTTGACGTCAGTGGAGCTGACGGTATGCCGCTCGCCGTCTGCGTCCAGGTACTGGAACAGGTTCTGCCCCGGTAACTCCAGGCAGCGTTTGAGCACGCTCGCCAGGCGCCGATCCTTGATGCTGACTTGGTGCTCGACACCGCTTTTGCCACGGAACTGGAACTGGATTTCGCTGCCCTTGATATCCACGTGACGGGTGCGCAACGTGGTCAGGCCATAGGAGCGGTTATCGCGGGCGTATTGGCTGTTGCCGACGCGGATCAACGTGGCATCGAGCAATAGCACCACGGTAGCCAGGACCTTCTCCCGATTGAACCCCGGCGCCTCGACCTGTGCTTGCAGTTGCTTGCGCAGTTTGGGCAGCGCATTGCCGAACGCCTGCAGCCGTGAGTACTTGTCGCTGTCGCGCACTTCGCGCCAGCGTGGGTGATAGCGGTATTGCTTGCGGCCCCGGGCGTCACGACCAGTGGCCTGCAGGTGCCCCTTGGGATCGGCGCAGATCCATACGTCGGTATAGGCCGGCGGGATAGCGAGGGCGTTGATCCGCTGGATTTCGGCGGCGTCGGTCAGGCGTTGGCCGTGACTATCAAAATACTGGAACTTGCCCCGCAGTTTGCGGCGGCTCAAGCCTGGTTGAGTGTCGTCAACATAGTGCAGGTCACGGGGCAGGTCCACGGGCAGGCTGGAGTCGGGCATGGGGCAGAGTCCTTGGCAACAAATCAGGCCGGTATGGCTGATTGACCGCAGCCCTGTGCCGTCCGTTCAAGCCAGTACCGCAACCGCCTTGATCTGTGCCCACAGCGCCTGGCCGGGATGCACCTGCAGTTGGTCCCGCGAGTAACGGGTGATCCGCGCCAGCAGCGGTGTGCCCGCCGCGTCGAGCCGCACCAGCACATGGGCGCTGTTGTCGGCGGGGATCTCCTGGGTCACGGTCACGGGCAAGCAGTTGAGGATGCTGCTGTGCTCCCCGGGTTGCAGGCTGAGGCTGACATCCCGGGCCTGGACCTTGAACCGCAGGTGCTTGCCCAGGTCGAGCGGGGCATGGGCCACGCGCATTTGCAGCGGGCTGTCGGGCAGTTGCAGGGTCAGCAGTTGGTAGTGGGCGTCATGGCTGCTGACGGTTCCATTGATAACCACGCCGGCATCGTCGCCACGGGCCAGCGGCAGGTCGAGCCGCGCCAGGGTTTCGCCGATCGGGCCGCTGGCCAGGGCCTTGCCCTCATTGAGCAGGACAATGTGATCGGCCAGGCGCGCCACTTCATCCTGGGCATGGCTGACGTACAACACCGGGATTTCCAGTTGGTCGTGCAGGCGCTCCAGGTAAGGCAGGATTTCGCCTTTGCGCTGGCTGTCGAGGGCGGCCAGGGGTTCGTCCATCAGCAATAGCTGCGGGCTGGTGAGCAGGGCGCGGGCGATGCCGACGCGTTGGCGCTCGCCGCCGGACAAATGCTGCGGATGGCGATCGAGCAGGTGGCCGATGCCCAGCAATTGCGTGGCCTGGGCCAGGTCTACGCGGCGCTGGCCCTTGGGGATGCGCTTGAGGCCGAACTCCAGGTTGGCCAGCACCGACAGGTGGGGAAACAGGCTCGCCTCTTGAAACACATAGCCGAGGGCACGCTTGTGCGGTGGCACAAATACACCGTTGCGGCTGTCTTGCCAGACCTGATCGTTGATCTGCACAAAACCATCGCCGGCCCGCTCCAGCCCGGCAATGCAGCGCAGGCACGTGGTTTTGCCCGAGCCCGAATGCCCGTAGAGCGCGGTGACGCCGCGCCCCGGCAGCTTCAGGTCAACATCCAGGGCAAACCCGGAATAGTTCAGTTGCAGGCGCACTTCAATCATCGACATCAGCTCCAGCCTGCCTTGGTTTTACGGCTGGAGTAGAGCGCCAGCAACACCAGGAAAGAAAACACCACCATGGCCCCGGCCAACCAGTGGGCCTGGGCGTACTCCATGGCTTCGACATGGTCGTAGATCTGCACCGAGACCACGCGGGTCTTGTCGGGGATATTGCCACCGATCATCAGCACCACGCCGAACTCGCCCACGGTATGGGCAAAGCCAAGGATCGACGCGGTGATAAATCCGGGGCGGGCCAGCGGCAGGATCACGCTGAAAAACGTATCCCAGGGATTGGCTCGCAGGGTGGCAGCGACTTCCAGGGGCCGGCTGCCAATGGCCGAGAACGCGTTTTGCAACGGTTGCACCACAAACGGCATGGAGTAGATCACCGAGCCAATCACCAGGCCGGCAAAGCTGAAGGTCAAGGTGCCCAGCCCCAGCCATTGGGTGAACTGCCCGAGGTAACCGTGGGGCCCCATGGTCAGTAGCAGGTAGAAACCAATCACCGTCGGCGGCAGCACCAGCGGCAGGGCGACCACCGCGCCTATCGGCCCGCGCCACCAGGAGCGCGTGTGCGACAGCCATAGGGCGATGGGAGTGCCGATGATCAGCAGAATCACGGTGGTCAGCGACGCTAGTTTCAGGGTCAGCCAGATCGCGGAAAAATCGGCACTCGATAGCGGCATTTACAGTTGATAACCGTAGGATTTGATAACGGCAGCGGCTTTAGGCCCCTTGAGGTAGTCAACCAATGCCTTGGCGGCCGGGTTGTCCTTGCCTTTGTTGAGGATCACCGCGTCCTGTTTGATCGGGTCATGCATCTCGCCAGGGACGATCCACGCCGAGCCGCTGCTGACTTTGCCGTCTTTGTAGATCTGCGACAAGGCCACAAAACCCAATTCGGCATTGCCGGTGGACACGAACTGATAGGCCTGGGTGATGTTCTGCCCTTCGACGAGCTTGCTCTTGACCTGTTCGGTCAGGCCCAGTTTGGCCAGCACCTGGGTGGCAGCGAGGCCGTAGGGTGCAGCTTTCGGGTTGGCAATGGACAGGTGCTGGTACTCATTTTTCTTCAGCACTGCGCCCTTGGCATCCACATAACCTTCCTTGGCCGACCACAGCGCCAGGGTGCCCACCGCGTAGGTGAAGCGCGAACCCTTGACGGTGTCGCCTTCGCTTTCGAGTTTTTGCGGGGTGGTGTCATCAGCGCTGAGGAACACTTCAAACGGCGCGCCGTTCTTGATCTGGGTATAGAACTGCCCGGTCGCCCCGTAGGCGGCGACCAACGTGTGGCCAGTGTCCTTTTCGAAGTCAGCGGCGATGGCCTGGATCGGTGCGGTGAAGTTGGCGGCGACCGCCACCTGGACTTCGTCGGCCTGGGCCGAGCCCAAGGTAAAGAGGGCGATCAGGGCGGTAGGGGCCAGGCGTGAGGCGCGGATCATCATGAAGCAGCTCCTTGGAGTGCCGACGTGGCGGCTTGTTAGGGTTAATCGCTATGTACGTGAATATATAGCGGTTCGCCATCGTCGGTACAGTGCAAAGTTGCCTCAGGGGTCTAGCCCTTGTTGAGTTGTGCCAGCGCCTGGCGGGCCAGCCTCAGGGTCAGCTCGCGTGTTGGCAGGTCCTGGCCCAGGCGCAACGCCTGGCCGGCCCACAGGCTGCTGAAGTCGGCTTCATCCAGGGCGCGCAACGGCATCAACGCACCACCGGCCAAGGGAAACGCCGGCGCTGTGGGGTTAATTGGCCCCAGTTCGCGCATCACCCGATTGACGATCCCTCGCGCCGGGCGGCCGGTGAACAGGTTGGTCAGTGCCGTTTCGCTGGCCGGGGCGCTATGCAGCGCCTGATGGTGGGAGGGCGTGATAGTGGCCTCGGGCGTGAACAGGTAGGCCGTGCCGATCTGCACGGCCGAGGCGCCAAGGGCGAAGGCGGCGACGATCCCTCGCGCATCACCGATCCCGCCGGCGGCGATCACCGGTACGTTGACCGCATCCACCACCTGGGGCACCAGGGCCATGGTGCCAATCTGGCTGGTCAGGCGGTCGTTGAGGAACATCCCGCGATGCCCGCCGGCCTCATAGCCCATGGCGATGATTGCATCGCAGCCATGCTGTTCCAGCCATATTGCTTCTTCAACCGTGGTCGCGGACGACAGCACTTTTGCACCGGTGGCCTTGACCCGATCGAGCAGAGACTTTTCCGGCAGGCCGAAGTGGAAACTGACGACTTGCGGGCGAAACTCTTCCACCACTTCACAGGCGGCATTATCGAACGGTGCGCGATTGGAGATGGGTGTCGGCGCATCAAAATCGGCGCCCAATTCCCGGTAATACGGCTCCAGGATCTGCTTCCACTGGTGATCGCGCTCGGAGTCGGGGACCGGCGGCTGATGGCAGAAGAAATTGACATTCAGCGGGCGCTCGCTGGCCTGGCGAATGGTGGTCAGGGCCTGGCGCAGTTGATCGATGCTCAAGGTGGCGGCAGGCATGGAGCCCAAGGCGCCGGCCTGGCTTGCGGCGATCACCATCTGCGGGCTGGTGCTGCCGGCCATGGGCGCCTGGATGATCGGCAGTTCAATGCCCAGCAGGTCAAGAATCCGCGTGTCTGGCCAGGTGCTCATGGGGTGCTTCTCCAGTGGATTAACGGTCTGGCCCTTTTAACAGGGGCGGCCCAGGCAAGGCCAGTCTGTATTATTCACTGGACGTCGACGATTGTTCATGCAGGGTGTTGTGTTCGCGCTGGAGCAACTGCTGCTTGCGCTCCACGCCCCACCGGTAACCCGAAAGATGGCCATCGCTGCGTACCACGCGGTGACAGGGAATCGCCACGGCCAGGCAATTGGCGCCGCAGGCCTGGGCCACGGCGCGAAATGCGGTGGGTGCGCCGATGCGCTGGGCGATCTCGGCATAGCTGGCGGTGCTGCCCACGGGTATCTCTCGCAGTGCCTGCCAGACCCGCTCCTGGAAGGCGGTGCCGCGCAGGTCCAGGGGCAGGTTCAGGCCCAGGGCGGGTGCTTCGATAAACCCCACCACCTGGGCAATCAACTGTTCAAAGTCGGGGTCGGCGCCAATCACATTGGCCTGGGGGAACTGGTCTTGCAGGTCGCGCGCCAGTTGATCCGGATCATCGCCCAGCAAGATGGCACACACGCCACGATTGCTCTGGGCCACCAGAATTGCGCCCAGCGAACACTCGCCGACAGCGAAGTGAATGTCGTTATGGGTGCCACCGGCCTTGTAGTCGCTGGGCTTCATGCCAAGCAACTGGTTGGCTGACGCGTAGAAGCGGCTGTTGGAGTTGAAGCCTGCATCGTACAGCGCGTCGGTTACCGACTGGTCGTCCTGCAAATGCGCCCTGAGCTTGCGTGAGCGATGGGCGCGGGCGTAGCCCCTTGGTGTCAACCCGGTCAGGGTCTTGAACACCCGATGGAAATGGAACGGGCTCAGGCCGGCGCCTTGGGCCAGGTCCTCCAGGGAGGGCAGCGCCTCGGCCCGCTCGATCTGCCGGCAGGCCGCAGCGACCAGGTGCGCATGGCGCTGCGCGACCTGGGTCTGATCGGCTGAGGTGCGTTTATTGGGGCGGTAGCCGGCTGCTTCGGCCTGCTGCGGGGTGTCGAAAAACTCGACGTTCTTGCGCAGTGGCTGACGTGCGCTGCTGCTGGGGCGGCAATACACGCCGGTGGTCTTGACCCCGTAGACGAACGTCAGGTCCGCTGTGGCATCGCGGGCGACAATCGCGGCCCAGCGCAGGTCATCTTTAGTGGTCATGGCAATGGCTCGACAGCGCAACAGTGGCACCCAGAATAACCGCTGAGGTGGAGTTGGACACTCCGTTACTTGCGGTTGAATTCACCGTGGCAATGACGCTTGCCGTAGCGCGCTCAACGAGGCGAGCGGGCTTGCCCCGCGCTGGGTGGCGAAGCCGCCCCAATAGCCTCACCATGTTCTGCCAGCTACACCGAGGTGGCTGGTTTTAGGGCTGCTGCCGCAGCCCAACGGGGGCGATACGGCGTTCCGGCAAGCCCCCTCGCCACAGGGTTGCAACTTACGGTGGATCGCAGGCTTCCTGTGGCGAGCGGGCTTGCCCCGCGCTGGGTGGCGAAGCCGCCCCAATAGCCTCACCATGTTCTGTCAGCTACACCGAGGTCGCTGGTTTTGGGGCTGCTGCCGCAGCCCAACGGGGGCGATACGGCGTTCCGGCAAGCCCCCTCGCCACAGGGTTGCAACTTACTGTGGATCGCAGGCTTTCTGTGGCGAGCGGGCTTGCCCCGCGCTGGGCTGCGCAGCAGCCCCAAGAGCCCCGCCAAGTTCTACCAAGGGTCAGCCTGCCTTGCGAAACGTCAGGTTGATCCGTTGTGGGCCCATGCGCGGGTGTACGCCGTGTTTGATCGGCAGCACGCCATGAAAGCGCAGGCGGTCGACGCCGCCCCAGACCACCACATCGCCATGGAACAGGGAAGTTTTCTGGGTCTTGTCACTGCGCTGATGCCCACCAAACAGAAACACCGCCGGAAGCCCCAGGGAGAGCGAGACCACAGGTGCGCTGAAGTCGCGCTCGTTTTTGTCTTGGTGCAGCGACATCCTTGCGCCTGGAACGTAGCGGTTGATCAGGCAGGCGTCCGGGGCAAAGCCCTCGAACCCCGCAGCGGCCGCTGCCGTTGTCGCCAACTCGCGCAGTACGTTCGGCAATGCCGGCCAGGGCTGTTGGCGCTCGGGGTCGATGGGGCTGTACCGATAGCCTTGGCGGTCAGTGGTCCAGCCCAGGTCACCGCAACTGCTCAGCGCGGCCGACATGGTAAAGCCACCGGGGGTGACCATTTGCCGGAACGGTGACTGGGCCAGTACCGCACGCAACTCCGGTAACAAGCGCTCAAGCCAGGGCAGGGCATAGCCCCTGAGGACGTAAGACTGTTCGCCAATCTGCTCGCGACGGGCCGGCTGCTGCAAGGCCTCGTCGCTGAACAGATCACCGGTGGAATGAGGGTCCATGTTGCACAATCACTCCGTTGCTGGTGAGGATTTTACAGGGCCTTGCTCACAGTGATTTCAGTGATTTGGTCACTGGTATCGTGAATCTTGGCCAAGGCCTGTTGGGCTTCTTCGATGCTCGCCGCGTGTAACTGGGCAAATTCGAAGCGGCGCTCGCCGTTGAGTTTGTACTTGATGACGTATTTGGTGGTTTGAGTCACGGTCGTTCCTGTGGCGTGGGGCGCAATCAGCTGAGTTTGGTGCTGGTGCGGCGAACAATGCGGATTTTATGGGACAACGCCGGCTTGCGCGTAACGCTGATGGCACGGCGCGTTACCACGTCCAGGGTAATGTTCCAGAACCCGGTGCTCGGCGCGGTGATCTTGGCCGGGAACTTGTCGAATGCACCGCCGTGATAAGTGTGGCGACCGCCGTTTTTAAAGCTGCGAAAATTCGCATCGCTCATCAGACGGATATTGCAGGTCTGCGAGCATTCAATGACGACAATATCCCCTTCGTTCAAGTGTTCGCGCTGGTGGATGAATTTCATGGGGGGTGTCTCCAGAAGGGCTTTTTCTGAAAAATCAGAACGATACGTAGGTTAAGATGGAGTTTATCAGCCCCAGCACGTTTATTATCGGGTCGTCGTCGACGTCTTCGACAATTTAAAACAGTTATTTACCGATATATCAGGGATAAATCCTACGTGGGCGGGAGAAAAATACCATCCCCGCTGTCGTAGGGTCTTTATCGGAGGTTTTGTATGAAGTGGAGTGTATTGGTTCTGGCCCTGGCAATAGGTGGATGTGCTTCGGTTTCAGACATCAAGCAGACACCGCCGACACTGGCGGTTATCTCCGGGAAAAAACCGCAGGAATACGCAGCGTGTGTGGTGCAAAAACTGTCGTCGACCCGTCGTCCGTCGCAGATCGAACCTCACAAGGAAGGTGTGCGGGTGATTGTGCCGCAGAAGTTTTCGGCAGACCCTTCGGCCATTTTTGAAATCGAAGACCGCTCCAGCGGTAGCAGCATCAAGCTCTACGAGAGCATGTCCAATGTGCCGATTCGTCCGGGTGACGTGAAAAAAGCTGCGGAAGACTGCATTTCCGGCTGAGTTCACGGCGCCGCTCATACGCGATCAACTCCGATCAAGAAGCCCGGCCTGCGGTTGCAGTGCCGGGCTTTTTATTGTCCGCAATTTCTTACGCTGCGGTTGTGACTGTCAGCTCATTACCTTACCATTTGTAGGCTTATGCATTGTAGGTCTAAGCATATAACTATAAAAATGGAGTCGTGATGATGTCTGTGGAGAGAGTGTTGATGGGTGGCGCCTTGCTACTCATGCTCGGCAGCGCGCAAGCGCTGGAGGGCAAAAAGGTATTCAGTGAAGGTGGCGCGCAGCCTGGCGCTGCCGCGTGCATGGCGTGCCACGGGGCGGATGGCCTGGGGTTGGCTGCAGCGGGGTTTCCCAGGCTGGCGGGATTGTCGGCGGCTTATCTGACCAAGCAACTGCATGATTTCAAGAGTGGGACGCGTAGCAACCCGGTGATGACGTCGCTGGCCAAGGCGCTTACCGAGGAAGAAATCGCTGCGGTGAGCCAGACACTGGCGGCGATGCCGGCGCCGGTTGTGCCAGCCGGCCCACGCAGCGCTACCCCCACCAATCCTGCCGAAAAACTGGCGTTGCAAGGCGCCTGGGAGCGGCAGATCCCCGCGTGTGTCAGTTGCCATGGCCCGTCGGGTATGGGGGTGGGCGAGGCGTTCCCGCCGTTGTCAGGGCAGTCTGCGGCTTATCTGGCTGCTCAGCTCAATGCCTGGCGCAGTGGCACCCGGCACAATGATCCCAACGACTTGATGGGGCATGTGGCCAAATCCCTGACTGATGACGAAGTGCAGGGGATCGCAAACTATTTCGCCTCCTTGCCTGGCCAGGAGGTCAAACCATGAAGAAGCTGTCATTTGCCCCCGTGTTTGCCGCGTTGATCAGTGCGCCTGCCTGGGCGGCACCGATTGCCATGGAAGATCAGTCGCAACTGAAGGTGCCCGCTGCGGTGCCTGCCGCCACGGCGTTCCAGCCGCCTCAGGAAAGCGAATTGCCCGACAACGCCTACGGCAAGCTGGTGATGCAGGGCTATGCGTTGTTCGTCGATACCAAGCGCCTGGCGCCACAGTTCGTCGGCAACGGCCTTAACTGCAGCAACTGCCACCTGGATCAGGGGCGTCTGGCCAATTCGGCGCCGCTGTGGGGCGCCTACCCGATGTACCCCGCGTACCGAAAAAAGAACGACAAGGTCAACACGTTCGCCGAACGTCTGCAGGGCTGTTTCCAGTTCAGCATGAACGGCGGCAAGCCTCCGGCAGCCGACAGTCACGAGATTACCGCGCTGTCGACGTATGCCTACTGGCTGGCGAGCAAGGCACCCTTGGGCGTGGAGCTGCCGGGGCGCGGCTATCCCGAGGTGCCACAGCCGGCCAAAGGCTACAACCTGGCGCAAGGTGCCGAGGTGTACAAGGCGCAGTGTGCGGTGTGCCATGGCGCCGAGGGGCAGGGGCAGAAGGTGGGTGACAACTACGTGATGCCACCGTTGTGGGGTAAGGATTCCTACAACTGGGGTGCCGGTATGCATCGGATCAATACGGCGGCTTCTTTTATCAAGCACAACATGCCGCTGGGCAAGGGCGGAAGCTTGACCGACCAGCAGGCCTGGGACGTGGCAGCCTACGTCAATCGCCATGAGCGCCCGCAGGACCCGCGACTGGTGGACGGCTCCGTGGAGAAAACCCGCGTCAAGTTTCACGCCAATGATGGGGTAAACCTGTACGGGCAAACGGTCGATGGCGTGCTGATTGGCCAAGGCATCCGTTAAACTACTGCCTGAACACAAAAAATGCCGCTCAAACCCCGGGGTTTGAGCGGCATTGTCATTCTGGAAAACCAATTATGAAGCGTGAACGTGTCAAAGAGCGGCATGCAGAGGGTCACATCTCTGCGACCCATGTGATTCAAAATCCGGCCAATTCAGGGGAGTGGATCGTGTTTTTCAAGAAAAGCGGCGGGCGCAGCTTTTTCCTGGTGGATGATCATGATGAGGTCGAATCCTTTGAGAAGCTGGATGACCTGATCGACACTATCCGCGGCCTTGGTATCAAGTTCGCCGAGATTCACATGTAAGCGCCCGGTTTACTTGCAGACCACTACCACACTGCGGCCCTTGAAGTTGCCCACATCGGCACCCAGGGTCTTGTCGCTGTCCTTCAAGGCTGGCGTGCCTTCGGTGCCGACGATACGGTATCCGGTACCCGCGCAAGAGGCGTCGGCCTTCTCGTAGCAGCTGGCCCAGGAGTTGGCCTCGCCTGAACAATCAATGGTCAGGCCTTGTTCGCCGTTTTTCAGGTAAATGTCGGAAGTGGTGGTGCAGCCGGCGAGCGCCAGTACCGAGATCAGTGCCAGAATCTTGTTCATGTAAGGTTCGTCGTTGAGAAATGTTAAGGGGCGCGCAGACACTGTCGTGGGGCGTTTTCAGCGAGATTATAGCCAACGGCCATCAAGGTACAGACAATCACAAAAAAGCCCCGTTCACCGGGGCTTTTTGCGCAATCGCAAGGGCTTATTTGCCCTTTGGTCGCTTGCTCGACGCGTGGCCGGCCTCATCCACAAACACTTCGGCTACTGCAATCGCCTGGCTTTCGGTAGCGAATGCCCCGGCAACGCTGTCGCCATGAAAATTGATCAGGTGCCAGCCGTCTGCTCGCTTGGTGATCAGGTAGCCGTTTACGCCTTTTGGTTCTGACATCTATTAACAATCTCGTGGTCTGGTTCAAGCGAGCAATGATAGCGCCAAATGCCATGGGGGCGCGCAAGTTGTTGCAGGTCAGTGCCGAACCCCCTAAAGCGTGCTAAAAAGAATACGGCCCTTTGAAATCGGGGGGGCGGGATGTTTTTCCGCCGCCATTGGGTTCGCTTGTTTGCACACGGGCGGAACTAACGCCGACATTTTTTCTCTATGTTGACATCGCAACGCCAGCAGCGCCCATTGTAAGGTCGCTGCGGCCTGATTAGACTGCGCCGAATTTCGTACGCACAGCCCTTATTAAGGACTTATATGATCAAGAAATGCTTGTTCCCAGCAGCCGGTTACGGCACTCGCTTCCTGCCAGCGACCAAGGCCATGCCTAAAGAAATGCTGCCGGTGGTAAACAAGCCACTGATCCAGTACGGCGTCGAAGAGGCACTGGATGCCGGCCTGAACGAAATCTCCATCGTTACCGGTCGTGGCAAGCGCGCCCTGGAAGACCACTTCGACATCAGCTATGAGCTGGAAAACCAGATCAAGGGCACCGACAAGGAAAAATACCTGGTTGGTATCCGCAAGCTACTCGACGAGTGTTCGTTCTCCTACACTCGCCAAACCCAGATGAAAGGCCTGGGTCACGCCATCCTTACTGGTCGCCCACTGATCGGTGACGAGCCGTTTGCTGTAGTCCTGGCGGACGACCTGTGCGTCAACCTGGAAGGCGACGGCGTCTTGACCCAGATGGTCAAGCTGTACCAGAAATACCGCTGCACCATCGTTGCGGTGCAGGAAGTCGATCCTTCGGAAACCAACAAGTACGGCGTGATCGCTGGCGACGACATTGGCGATGGCCTGATCCGTGTACGCGACATGGTCGAGAAGCCGGCGCCGGAAGATGCCCCGTCGAACCTGGCGATCATCGGTCGCTACATCCTGACCCCGGATATCTTCAAGCTGATCGAAGAAACCGAGCCAGGCAAGGGCGGCGAAATCCAGATCACCGACGCCTTGTTGAAGCAGGCGAAGGACGGTTGCGTGATTGCCTACAAGTTCAAGGGCCGTCGTTTTGACTGCGGTGGCGCTGAAGGCTACATCGAGGCGACCAACTTCTGCTACGAGCACTTCTACAAGACTGGCAAGGCTTACTGATTTAAGCATTGCCTGTTGAACCTCAAGAAAGCCACCTTCGGGTGGCTTTCTGGTTTTTTGGGCGCAAGCGGGTATCCTGATGCCCTGCCGAGGAGAGTGAAATGGCCTACGATTTTGATCTGTATGTAATTGGCGCCGGTTCCGGCGGTGTGCGAGCGGCGCGGTTTGCCGCCGGGTTTGGCGCAAAGGTGGCCGTGGCGGAAAGCCGCTACCTGGGCGGGACTTGCGTCAACGTAGGCTGCGTGCCGAAAAAGCTGCTGGTCTACGGTGCGCACTATGCCGAAGACTTCGAACAGGCCAGCGGCTTTGGCTGGTCCCTGGGCGAGGCGAGCTTTGATTGGGCGACACTGATCGCCAACAAGGATCGCGAAATCAATCGCCTCAACGGCATCTACCGTAACCTGCTGGTCAACAGTGGTGTGACCCTGCACGAAGGCCATGCGCGCCTGACCGGGCCCAACGAGGTCGAGATCAACGGCCAGCGTTTCACTGCCAAAAACATCCTGATCGCCACCGGCGGCTGGCCGCAGATTCCCGAAATTCCAGGGCATGAGCACGCCATTGGCTCCAACGAAGCGTTTTTCCTTAAAGAGCTGCCCAAGCGAGTGCTGGTAGTAGGCGGTGGTTACATCGCGGTGGAGTTCGCCGGGATTTTCCATGGCTTGGGCGCACAGACGTCGCTGCTGTATCGCGGTGATCTGTTCCTGCGAGGGTTTGATGGTGCGGTGCGCAAGCACTTGCAGGAAGAACTGACCAAACGCGGCCTGGACCTGCAATTCAACGCCGATATCGCGCGTATCGACAAGCAGGCCGATGGCAGCCTCAAGGCCACCTTGAAAGACGGTCGTGTGCTGGAGGCTGATTGTGTGTTCTACGCCACTGGTCGGCGCCCGATGCTGGATAATCTGGGCCTGGAGCACACAGGGGTCAAACTGGACAAGCGTGGTTTTGTCGAGGTCGACGAGTTGTACCAGTCTGCCGAGCCTTCGATCCTGGCCATTGGTGACGTGATTGGTCGCGTGCAATTGACCCCGGTGGCACTGGCCGAAGGCATGGCCGTGGCGCGTCGCCTGTTCAAGCCTGAGCAATATCGCCCGGTGGACTACGCGATGATTCCTACGGCGGTGTTCAGCCTGCCGAATATCGGCACCGTGGGCCTGAGCGAAGAACAAGCCCGGGCCGATGGGCATAACGTGCAGATCTTCGAAAGCCGCTTCCGGCCAATGAAGTTGACACTGACCGAATGCCAGGAGCGCACGCTGATGAAGCTAGTGGTGGACGCCGACACCGACAAGGTGCTGGGCTGCCACATGGTCGGGCCGGATGCGGGCGAGATCGTCCAGGGCCTGGCGATCGCCCTCAAGGCGGGGGCGACCAAGCAGCATTTCGACGAGACCATCGGCGTGCATCCTACGGCGGCGGAAGAATTCGTCACCATGCGCACACCAGTGGCTGACTGATCAGCTTTCGGTTGCTGCCTCTGGCGCCGTTGCAACGACGGTGGCCAGGCGCAGCGCCTCGATGGTGGCCTGGGCCTTGATCAGGTCCAGTTCCAGGGTTTTGTGAGTGTGTTGTTGTTCGGTAAGTGCCTCCTGGCGTGACTGACTGTCCAGCACGGCTACCCGCAGACGCTCCTGGAGCAGGGTGCGTTCGCTATCAATCATGCTCACCTGTTCGCTTAACTTGAGCTGCTGGGCCTGATCTTTGCGGCTTTGTTCCTGCAAGGCGGTCAATTCCTTGGCCGTGACTCGGTGTTCGATCAATAGCCGCTCATTATCACGATGCAATTGGGTGATTTCATCCTGGCGCACCATGGCGCTCTGCTGTGCCTGGCGCAACTCGGCCTGGAGCTGCTGCAACTGGCCTTCGTGGCGGCGTTGTTCCTGCTCGCGCTGGTCTTTGATCGCGTTGCGGTAGTGCTCAAGGGCATCGCGCGCGTGCAGGTGTTTTTCTTCCAGCGAACGAATCTGTTCGTCCTTATCCGAAATCCGCAGCTCGTAATCGCTGCACGCCTGGCTTAGCCCGGCGTTACGGGTTTGCTCGGTCTGCAAACTGGTGCTGGCGGTTTGCAGGGCGGCGCTTTCTTCGGCGAGGGCGGCGGCCTGGATATCGAATTGCTGCTGGAGTTGGCTGCGCGCCGCTTCAAGCGCTTCTACCTGGGCGAGCAGGGCGCTTTTGTGCTGTTCGAACTGCGCCAGCGCCAGGTCGATGGGCTCCTGGGCTTTTTCTTTGAGGCGCTGGGCCAGGCGTGCGACCAGCTCACCAAGCTCATCGTCGATGGGCGCTTCGGTGATGGTGAGGCGGGTTTCGCTCTCGTCCAGCTCCTTCAAATAGCGGTGGATGGTGGTTTTCGAGCCGGTATTGCCCATCTCGATGCGTACGGCGTCGATGCTGGGGTTTTCGCCGCGGGCGAGGATTGCCAGGCGTGCCGTTTGAACTACTGCTTTATTGATGCCGCCGCGAGCCATGGGGTCTCCGTCGATTTGATACTGTGGTATGTACTATGTAGATACATACCATATCACAAATTAAAATACGTTTGAATTCATGATTATACACATGGGATATTGGCGTATTATCCCTTGTCAGCGGTTGCCGGCCCCCATCCGAGCCCAGCACCCGTACACCAACCCTTGTAGGAGCCGGCTTGCCGGCGATAGCGGTATGAGTGATCTAGATCGTTACCTGAACGCCGCCACCCGCGATAACACCCGTCGCAGCTATCGCGCTGCCATCGAACACTTTGAAGTGAGTTGGGACGGCTTCCTGCCGGCCACCAGCGACAGTGTGGCGCGATACCTGGTGGCCCATGCCGGGGTGCTCGCGGTCAACACGTTGAAGCTGCGGCTTTCGGCGCTGGCGCAATGGCACACCAGCCAGGGCTTTGCAGACCCCACTAAGGCGCCGGTGGTGCGCAAAGTGCTCAAGGGCATCCGCGCTTTGCATCCCGCCCAGGAAAAACAGGCCGAACCCTTGCAGCTCCAGCATCTGGAGCAGGTGGTCAGTTACCTGGCGGGTGAAGCTGAGCAGGCGCGGGCAGAGAACGACCGACCGCGCTGGCTGCGCGCCAAGCGCGATGGGGCATTGATCCTGCTGGGCTTTTGGCGCGGCTTTCGCAGTGATGAGTTGTGTCGGCTGCAGATCGAACACGTGCAGGCGGTGCCGGGCGCGGGCATCACCTTGTACTTGCCACGCAGCAAGAGTGATCGCGAAAACCTCGGTAAGACCTATCAAGCCCCGGCGCTGCTGCGCCTGTGCCCGGTGCAGGCCTATAGCGAATGGCTGAGCGCCTCGGCCCTGGTGCGCGGTCCAGTGTTTCGCGGGATCGATCGCTGGGGCAACCTGGGCGAGGAGGGGTTGCATGCCAATAGCGTGATCCCATTGCTGCGCCAGGCCCTTGAGCGAGCAGGCATTGCCGCCGAGCAGTACACCAGCCACTCCCTGCGCCGTGGCTTTGCCACCTGGGCCCATCGCAGCGGCTGGGATTTGAAGTCGTTGATGACGTATGTCGGCTGGAAGGACATGAAGTCAGCCATGCGCTATGTTGAAGCGACGCCCTTTCTTGGCATGACGTTGGCCCGCGATCCGCTGCTTTAAGATTTCTTCTATTAATACAGTTGGTTGATAGCCAAAACCAATCGGCAGCATCAGGTTTGCCAATGAGCCATCGGCAATGAGACTGGGTAGGATTCACCCATCAACTTACTAACCCCTGACGGAGAGTCAACGATGCCTATCATCAACAGCCAAGTAAAACCGTTCAAAGCGACCGCTTACAAAAACGGCAACTTCGTAGACGTGTCGGACGCTGACCTGAAAGGCAAGTGGTCTGTCGTGTTCTTCTACCCAGCCGACTTCACTTTCGTCTGCCCAACCGAACTGGAAGACCTGGCTGACAACTACGCCGAATTCCAGAAACTGGGCGTCGAGATCTACAGCGTTTCCACCGACACCCACTTTGCCCACGCTGCCTGGCATAACACCTCGCCAGCCATCGGCAAGATCCAGTACACCATGATCGGCGACCCGACCCTGACCATCTCCCGCAACTTCGACGTGCTGATCGAAGAAGCTGGCCTGGCAGACCGCGGCACTTTCGTGATCAACCCGGAAGGCCAGATCAAGATCGTTGAACTGAACGACGGCGGTGTTGGCCGTGACGCTTCCGAGCTGTTGCGCAAAATCAAGGCTGCCCAGTACGTCGCTGCCCACCCAGGCGAAGTGTGCCCAGCCAAGTGGAAAGAAGGCGAGGCCACCCTGGCTCCGTCCCTGGACCTGGTCGGCAAGATCTAAGTCTGTGATGTATCAAGGGCGGGTTACCGCACCTAAGTAAGCTGCATCCGCCCTCAAAACGCCCGGGCGAGATTCGCTCGGGCGTTTTTTTGTCCGCAATAAACCGAATTAATAGGAAATCGCCCGTATGTTGGACGCCAATCTTAAAGCTCAGTTGAAGTCATACCTGGAACGGGTCACCCAGCCGATCGAGATCGTCGCCTCCCTCGACGACGGTGCGAAATCCCAGGAAATGCTTGCCCTTTTGCAGGACGTAACCAGCCTCACTACGCTGATTACCCTGAACACCGATGGTAATGACGGGCGCAAGCCATCGTTCTCCATCAACCGCCCGGGTGCCGATATCAGCCTGCGTTTTGCCGGCATCCCCATGGGCCATGAATTCACTTCGTTGGTGCTGGCCCTGTTGCAAGTCGGTGGCCACCCTTCGAAGGCCAGTGTCGAAGTGATTGAGCAGATTCGTAGCCTTAAAGGTGAGTTCAACTTCGAGACTTACTTCTCGCTGTCCTGCCAGAACTGCCCGGACGTGGTCCAGGCGCTGAACCTGATGGCCGTACTCAACCCGAACATCCGCCACGTTGCCATCGACGGCGCGTTGTTCCAGGCTGAAGTCGACGAGCGTCAGGTCATGGCGGTCCCTAGCGTCTACCTTAACGGTGTGAACTTCGGCCAGGGTCGCATGGGCCTGGAAGAAATCCTCGCTAAGCTCGACACCAGCGGTATCGAAAAAGCAGCCGAGAAAATCAGCGCCAAAGACGCTTTTGATGTGTTGGTCGTTGGTGGTGGCCCAGCCGGTTCAGCGGCGGCCATCTACGCTGCGCGTAAAGGCATCCGTACCGGTGTAGCCGCCGAGCGTTTTGGTGGGCAGGTGCTGGACACCATGTCCATCGAGAACTTTATCTCGGTGCAGGAAACCGAAGGCCCGAAACTGGCCAGCGCCCTGGAAGCCCACGTGCGTCAGTACGACGTGGATATCATGAACCTGCAGCGTGCCAGCAGCTTGATCCCGGCGAAAAATCCCGGCGAACTGCACGAAATTCGCTTTGAAAGTGGCGCGACTCTCAAGTCCAAGACCGTGATCCTGGCGACCGGTGCGCGCTGGCGCGAAATGGGTGTGCCGGGCGAGCAGGAATACAAGGCCAAGGGCGTGTGCTTCTGCCCGCACTGCGATGGTCCGCTGTTCAAGGGCAAGCGTGTGGCGGTGATTGGCGGCGGTAACTCTGGCGTTGAAGCGGCCATCGACTTGGCCGGTATTGTCAGCCACGTGACCTTGCTCGAGTTCGACAGCAAGTTGCGCGCCGACGCCGTGTTGCAGCGCAAGCTCTACAGCCTGCCGAACGTTGACGTGATCACCAGTGCGTTGACCAGTGAGGTCAAGGGTGATGGCCAGAAAGTCACCGGCCTGGCCTACAAGGATCGCGATACCGGCGAGTTCAAGACCATCGACCTGGAAGGCATCTTTGTGCAGATCGGTTTGCTGCCCAACACCGATTGGCTCAAGGGCACCGTGGAGCTGTCGCCCCGTGGTGAGATCATTGTCGATGCCCGTGGCGAGACTTCACTGCCAGGCGTATTTGCCGCCGGTGACGTAACGACCGTGCCGTACAAGCAGATCGTGATTGCCGTGGGTGAGGGCGCCAAGGCTTCCCTGAGTGCTTTTGATCACCTGATCCGAGCGTAAGGCCTGAAACTAAAAAACCCATGAGCGATCATGGGTTTTTTTTGGGTGTTGCTTTTGTGGGAGCTGGTTGGCCTGAGATGCAATCGCCGGCAAGCCTGCTCCTACAGGGTATGCGCCCGTTTACAGCGGTGCTGGCTGGATGATCTCGACCCAGTAAGCATCCGGGTCCTTGATAAACGCCAGGCTTTTCATGCGGCCATCGGTCAGGCGTTTCTGGAAATCACAGCCCAACGCTTCAAACCGCTCACAGGCCGCAACGATATCCGGCACCGAAATGCAGATATGGCCAAAGCCACGTGGGTCGGTGTTGCCATTGTGGTAGGAGAAATCGGCATCGTTTTCGGTGCCGTGGTTGTGGGTCAGTTCCAGGATGCCTGGGATAGACTTCATCCACTGGGTGCGCGCGGCGGCATCGGCCGGGATTTGCGCCTTGTCGACCAGGGCGAGGAAGTACAGGCTGAATTCGGCTTCCGGGAAGTCGCGTTTCTCAACCAGGGAGAAACCCAGGACGCGGGTATAGAAGTCCAGCGACTTGGTGATGTCCTTGACCCGCAGCATGGTGTGGTTGAACACGAAGTTCGAAGTGGCGGTGTC
Source organism: Pseudomonas sp. DTU12.1 (assembly GCF_009873475.1). NCBI lineage: Bacteria > Pseudomonadati > Pseudomonadota > Gammaproteobacteria > Pseudomonadales > Pseudomonadaceae > Pseudomonas > Pseudomonas sp. DTU12.1. The sequence goes on from NZ_CP045254.1 coordinate 2,817,673, forward strand.
GGGTTGGGCGGTGACGCCCGGGAAGGTGTTCAATTCGTGCAGGCTCATGGGCCCTCCAGAAAAAATGGGGCAGGCGCAGCTCGTGGATTGAGCGGCCCTTTGGCTTGCGGCAGATCTGTGCAGCGAAACCATGATACGCAAGCTGCGCCGGCCGCGCCAAATGAAAAACTCACGCGGGCCTTGCGAGCGGCCCATGCTCAGGCTCAAACTTTGCGGCTTGAACTTCGAGTGTTTTTTGCAATGAGCCGATTGAGCAAACCATTGTTGACCACCTTTTGCCTGATCTTCGGTTGTACCTCTGTATTGGCGGCCGAGCCCGAAATTCATTGGCCCAGCGGCTGGCAGGTGGAGGAGGTTGTCGCGGATGCCGATACGCCGGCCAAGCCGTCAACGGTTTCCCGTCAGCGCGCGATAAAGAACGATGAAAATGGCGAGACGCTGATGGTCATGGAGCTGACGGGCACGCCGATCGAGCCAGGGCATGTGGTCAATCTGCAAGGTGTATTGCTGGAGATGCGCAAGTCCATCCAGAAGGACTTTGCCCGCAGTGGTTATCAAAGTGTCTGCAACAAGATGCACGCGACCACCTTAAGTCATCTTGAAGCGCTGGAAACTACCTGCGTGATTACCGAGAACGGTCGGCATGTGCTCTCGCAAACACTGGTGGGCGCTATTGATACGAATAAGGCCTATGTTTTTTCATACGCTGGACAAGCGCAGGCTTATGAGTCGAGCAAAGACGAAGTCAGCGCGGTGCGTGCAAGCCTGAAACTTTGATCGGCGATGGCTAGATGGCTGACATGGTTGCGTGAGAAAAAACACATAACTATGGGGCCGTAGCGTAGAGCCACGGGTCGCTGAATGTGTACGAAGTGGAATGTATTTAGAAGTTCACTTGCGAAAGCGGCAGGTCGTGAAAATCGCAGCGCACAAAAAAAGCCCCGCATCTGCGGGGCTTTTATTAGTGCGTCGGTATTAGCCGCGCAACCAGGAATCTACAGTGGCTGCGCCGTACTGTTCTTTCCAGGCCTTCAAGCCGCGGTGGTTGCCGCCCTTGGTTTCAATCAGTTCGCCAGTGTGTGGGTTGTGATACACCTTGACTACACGTGCGCGACGGGTTTTAGGGGCTGCGGCCACCTGAATCCCCGATTTGCCCGGGTTTGGATCAAGGATGGAAATGATGTCGCGCAGGCTCTTGCCGTAGGTTTTCATCAGCCCTTGAAGCTTTTCTTCAAATTCGATTTCTTTCTTCAAGCCAGCGTCGTTCTTCAGGGATTCCAGCTGGGCGAGCTGTTCTTGAAGGGCTTTTTCTGCTGCGCGAAATTCGGCGAGTCTGGACAAAATCTTTACTCCAATAGTGTATTTGGCTGATACCAACTGTAAACAAAGCTATAAGCCAAGAGCCTCAGCATGACTCGGTAAATGTGGCTCTCCTGCCAATTCAGCGCAGGCAGGAAAAATTGTAGTAGTTAATGAGTCACGAGTAAATCATGTCTTTTGTATAAATAACAATATTTCACAATGATGCTAGATCGATATTCAAGCGCCACGCAAAGATTGAATGAATGCGTCAAACGGCACTGGGCGGCCAAACAGGTAACCCTGCAAAAAGTCCACGCCTTGTGCCGCCAGATAATCGCACTGCTCTTGGGTTTCCACGCCTTCGGCGACGATGCCCAAGTCAAGCTTGCCCGATAACTCGATGATGCTGTCGAGTATATGCCGCGATAAAGCATCGGCTCCGATCATCGCCACGAAGCTTTGATCAATCTTCAAGTAGTCAACATTGAAGTTGCGCAAGTAACCGAGGCTGGAGTGCCCAGTGCCGAAGTCATCAATGGCAATCATCACCCCCAGTTCGTGCAAGGCCTGGAACAACTGGCGGGTGACGTCGGTGGGTTCGATCAGTTCGCGCTCGGTCAGCTCCAGGGTCAGCAGGACCTGGCCCGGCTTGAAGGCTGCGAGGAACTCCCGGCAATCCTGCACCAACTCCAGGTCCTGGCAATGCCGGGCGGTGATATTGATGCCCACGTGGAAGTTCTCGCCCAGTCGGTCGGCATGGGGCGCCAGTTGTGTGGCAACCTGGCGCATCAGCGCGCGGGTCATGGGCACGATCAGCCCGGAGTGCTCGGCCAGGGGGATAAACAGGTCCGGGCGTACCAGGCCTTCCTTTGGATGCTGCCAGCGCATCAGCACTTCACAGCCGGCCCATTGCAGGCTGTCGCCGTGAACCACTGGTTGGTAGTACGGCACGAATTCATTGGCGCCCAGCGCCCGCTGCAGTTCATGGGTGGGGGCCGAAGAGCGCTTTTGCAGCCAGTGCGCGAGCGCGCCTGCCAGCACCCCGAAAAACACCACCAGGCTGAACAATGCCGGGTAGCGCGCCTCCATGTAACGCCACACTTCACCTTCGGGCATCCCGGCTTCCACGCTGTAGGCATAACGCTGGGAACCGAGTTGGTGATGGGCCACGGCAAAGACCGGCGGCGCGCTGGTGCGGACTTGGCCGTCGCTGCCCAACCAATTGGGCCCCACCTGCAACACGAGGTCGGCGTAACGGCTGATCAGGCGCAGGGCATTAGTCAGGTGATAGCCGTCAATCGAGGCAAACGCCGCCTTGTCACCTTCCACCAGGCGGTACACCAGCAGCGCGGTATTGGGCGTGACCGGGTTGCCATTCATCAGCCACAGGCGGCCATTGACGTAGTCGTCGGGGTTGACCGCCGAGACACGGTCGCCGCCAAACAACGAGGTGCAATAAATAGTTTTTTGCCAGGACAACGTGGTTGCGCGCACGAACGGGCGCCGCGTGACTTGCTCGCGCAGCGCCAGTTGCGCTGCGTTGTCACAGTCCTTGCCGGCCAGTGGCAGCAGTTCCTGGGCGGCGAGGGCGGTGTTATCGAGCATCAGGTCGAATTGACGCACGGCCTCAATGGCTGTCTGCTCGGTGCTTTGCTCCAGGGTGCGTTGTGCCTGCACATACAGGATGAGCACACCCAGCAGAATCGGCAGCAGGCCGCACAGTACGGAGATCGAGTAACGGGCAGCGCGTTTGCGCGGGCCTTTGAGGGTAAGTGGCATGTATGCAGCCTGTAGCGGAATGAGGGAGACGCCTGGTAACGGCTACAGGCAATACGTCGGATATCTGGAGGATAGTTGGCCTCTGGAAATTAGCATCTGCCGCACGTTGATCTAGCCACTTGACTCGCTGTGCGTGTGGGTAGCTTTGCCAAACCTTGCAACACATTTTGACGGTGAAAGGCTGTCTGGTCTATTGCGTCACTGCTTGGATGAGTCACCGCCCTGACAAAAAATCAGCGGTCACGCTCTGCGCCATCTGGATAAATGCCAGGGTTGCCGGAGACGACTGGCGCCGGTCCAGCACCGCCAAGCCGATTTGCCGCGCCACCCTGGGCGCTAATGGCCGCTGCACGTAGCGTGGCTGATCGTCCTGTGGCAGCGAGGCCTGGGCCACTACGCTCACGCCCGCGCCCCGGCTGACGGTGTCCAGGGTGCTGAGCAGCTGCGAACAGCGGTAGCGCACGTTGGGTTTGAGCCGGGCACTGTGGAATAAGCGCTCTACCAACTCTGAAGAGCCGGCCTCGGTCAGGACAAACGGGTCGTGACACAAGTCCTTGAGCTTCACGCTGGCCTGGTGGGCGAGGGCATGCCCTACGGGCAGCAGGGCGACCATCTGGTCTTCGAACAGCGCAAAGGTGTCCAGGCGCTCCTGTTCCAACACCACAAAACCCACGTCGATGCGTCGCTCTTCCAGCCATTGCAGCACTTGACGGTCGGGGCCCTCATCCACATGCACCTCGATTCCCGGGTGCGCCTGGCGAAAGTGTTCAAGGATCCTGGGCAGCAGGTGAATGGACGCGGTTGGCCCGAAGGAGCCGATGCGCAGCGTCCCGCTTTTCATGCCTCGAGCATCGGCTGCTTCCTGTTGCAAGGTACTGGCCAGCCCCAGCATCGCCCGCGCCCTCAACAGCAATTGCTGGCCGATATCGCTGAGTTCGACCCGTGACTGCTGGCGACGGAACAGTTCCACCCCCAGTTCCTGCTCCAAAGACTTGATGGCATGGGACACCGCCGACTGGCTGATGCCCAACCGATGGGCGGCGCTGGTGAAACCCTGCAGTTGTGCCACCAGCGAGAAAATTTCCAATTGTGTGAGGGTCATGAGGTTTTGCTCATTTTACGATGACTTGGCATTAGGAAAAGAATACGCCAATCAGCCTGCCAGATACCCAGGATCCTTATGCTCAGTTCAACCTTTGTGCTTGCTGGCGACCGTCTGACCTACGCCAAGCTCGCGGCCGTCACCATGATCTGGGGCGGCACTTTTGTTGCCGGCCGATTTCTCGCCGCGGATCTGGATCCGCTGCTGACGGCCAGCCTGCGCTTTATCCTGGCCAGCCTGGCGTTACTGCTGTTCATGGCCTTTGCCCGGATCCCCCTGGCGTGCCCTGCGCCTGCGCAAATGGTGCGGTTGGTGCTGTTGGGCTTTTTCGGGATCTTCTTCTACAACCTATGTTTCTTCTATGGCCTGCATTTTATCAATGCCTCGCGCGCCTCCTTGATTGTGGCCCTCAACCCGGCGGTGATTGGCCTGGCGTCATGCTGGTGGTTCAAGGAGCGGTTGGGGCGCCGCCAAGTGCTAGGCATCGCGCTGTGCCTGGGGGGCGCCGCGTGTGTGATTGTCAGCCGCAACCCATTGCTGTTGCAGGGCAGGGCAGATGCGTGGATCGGCGACCTGTTGATTTTTGGCTGTGTGCTGAGTTGGGGCGTGTATTCCCTGGGTTCACGCACGCTGAACCATAGCCTTGGCCCCTTGCAGACGGTGACCTGGTCGGTGCTGCTGGGCACCTTGATGCTGTGCCTCGCCACCCTGGTGACTGGCCGATTGACCGTGCAAGCGCTGGATGCCATCCATTGGCCGCATCTGTTGGGCCTGCTTTACCTCGGCGTATTGGGTTCGGCCCTGGCCTACATCGGTTATTACGACGGTATCCGGCGTATCGGGGCGACCCGCGCCGGTGTGTTTATCGCCCTCAACCCGCTGACGGCCGTGGTGTGTGGCGCGTTGCTGCTCGACGAGCAACTGAGCACTGCGATGTGCTTCGGTGGGGCGTTGATCCTGCTGGGCATCTACCTGGGCAATAAACCCCTTGCGCCCGCCAGGGCATAGGGATTTGATAAGGAATACGGACAAAGCTGTTTACGCTGTGTAGAATCGGTTTACGCATACAAGAATAAGCGCCTGTTTCCATGCAGGCCTCGTCCGTCAGAGACGCCCGTAAGAGAATGATCCAACCATGAAGCTACTCGGGTTCCAACTCATCTACGGTGACTTCCTCGCCCGCAGCGTGCGGGGCATTTCCTGTGCGCCACCTACCTACCTCATCCTTGCTGGCAATTAATTTACTTAATTCTAAAAAGATGATGAGGCGCCAAATCATGGCAGATCTATACGAAAACCCAATGGGCCTGATGGGCTTTGAATTCATTGAATTCGCATCGCCGACCCCGGGCACCCTGGAACCGATCTTCGAGATCATGGGTTTCACCAAGGTTGCGACCCACCGCTCGAAAAACGTGCACCTGTACCGCCAGGGCGCGATCAACCTGATCCTCAACAACGAGCCCAACAGCATCGCTTCCTACTTTGCCGCCGAGCATGGTCCGTCGGTGTGTGGCATGGCGTTCCGCGTCAAGGACTCGCAACAGGCTTACACCCGCGCCCTGGAACTTGGCGCCCAGCCGATCCATATCGAAACCGGCCCGATGGAACTGAACCTGCCGGCCATCAAGGGCATCGGCGGCGCGCCGCTGTACCTGATCGACCGTTTCGGCGAAGGCAGCTCGATCTACGATATCGACTTCGTGTTTATCGACGGTGTGGACCGCAACCCGGTGGGCGCAGGCCTGAAGGTTATCGACCACCTGACCCACAACGTCTATCGCGGGCGCATGGTCTACTGGGCCAACTTCTACGAGAAGCTGTTCAACTTCCGTGAAGCGCGCTACTTCGACATCAAGGGTGAATACACCGGCCTGACCTCCAAGGCCATGAGCGCCCCGGATGGCATGATCCGCATCCCGTTGAACGAAGAGTCGTCCAAGGGCGCAGGCCAGATCGAAGAGTTCCTGATGCAGTTCAACGGCGAAGGCATCCAGCACGTAGCCTTCCTCACTGAAGACCTGGTCAAGACCTGGGACGCGTTGAAGAAGATCGGCATGCGCTTCATGACCGCGCCGCCAGACACCTACTACGAAATGCTCGAAGGCCGCCTGCCAAACCACGGCGAACCGGTAGACCAATTGCAGGCCCGGGGTATTTTGCTGGACGGCTCGTCCGTGGCCGGCGACAAGCGCCTGCTGCTGCAGATCTTCTCGGAAACCTTGATGGGCCCGGTGTTCTTCGAGTTCATCCAGCGCAAAGGGGATGACGGCTTTGGCGAAGGCAACTTCAAGGCCCTGTTCGAATCCATCGAACGTGACCAGGTTCGTCGCGGCGTACTGACCACCGACTGACAGGGCTTTTTGTAGGAGCGAGCAAGCTCGCTCCTACAGTTATTGGGTCAGGCTCTACGCTGCCGCATCAGGTGCTTGAACCCTTCAAACACCAACACCATCACTGCCAGCCAGATCGGGATATAGGTCAACCACTCACCCGGCCCGATACTTTCCCCCAGTAGCAGCGCCACCCCCAGCAACAGTACCGGCTCCACATAGCTGAGCAGGCCGAACAGGCTGAACGCCAACAGCCGGCTGGCGATGATGTAGCACACCAGCGCCGAAGCACTGATCAGCCCGAGCATCGGGATCAACCCATACAAGCCTTTGTGTGCATCCAGCACGGCGAAGCCCTGCTCGCCACTTTGGACAAACCACAGCGCCACCGGCAGCATCAGCGCCATATCCAGCCACAGGCCGCCCAAGTGGTCGGTCGCCAAGCGTTTGCGCAGCACGAAGTAGATCGGATAACCGATGATCACCAGCAGCGTCGCCCAGGAGAAGCCGCCCACCTGGTACAACTCGTTAAGCACGCCAATCGCCGCCAACACCACCGCGATCAGTTGCAGCCGCGAGAGCTTTTCGCCATACACCAGGCGCCCGGTGAGGACCATGGTCAGTGGCAGCAAGAAGTAGCCCAGGGAGACATCCAGGCTGCGGCCATTGAGCGGTGCCCACATAAACAGCCACAGCTGCACCCCCAGCAGCACCGACGACAGCACAATCCCACCGATCAGCTGTGGTTTGCCCGCAAGCAAACGCAGCAACTCCCACACGTGGCGCCACTCACCGCTGACCACCATGAACACCGTCATGCACGGCACGGTCAGCAACATGCGCCAACCGAAAATCTCCAGGCCACTCAAGGGCGTGAGCAGTGATGTGAAGTAATACATCACGGCAAACAGCACCGAGGCCGCTACCGATAAAACAACGCCTTTAGACACGCAGTCCTCGCCAAACCGATTCAAACAAAAGAGGGGGTAATTTCAGGTGGGAATATATTGCTTTTGAGGTGAGACGTTTGCTCTGTTTTACGGCATCTTATGGGAAATTTTCTCACGTCCAAGGTTCGCCAGCATGCCCGTCAGCCCTCCACCGCCCCTGGATGATTTCGACCGCGCGATTCTCAAGCACCTGCAACGGGACAACACCACCGCGCTGCGGGTGATTGGCGAGCAGGTCAACCTGTCGACCGCAGCGGTACAGCGGCGCATCAAACGCATGGAACAGAGCGGGGCGATCAGCGCGAATACGGCGGTGGTCAATCAGGATGCGGTGGGCAAGCCGATCACGATCCTGGTGGAAGTGCACGCCGAGCGCACCCATATCGAAGACCTCGACGTGCTCAAGGCGCAGATGTCGATCCCCGAGGTGCAGCAGTGCTATTACGTCACCGGCGATGCGGACTTTATGCTGGTGGTCGTGGTGGAAACCATGAAGGCCTACGAAACCCTGGCGCGCACGCTGTTTTACGAGAACCGTAATATCAAATGGTTTCGCAGCATCGTGGTGATGGACCGGGTCAAGGTCAGCATGGATGTGCCGCTGGGCTAAGCGGTTCATCGGGCCCCGTGAAAACTTGGTAACACTTTGTCATCCATCATCTGGAACAAATTTGTAGGCAACATTCACATACATCGGTAATCCAGGCTGTGCGTCTCACGTGAGCCAGGGAAAACTCCGTCAAAAGAAGATGACTGATGATGAAAACCGATGTGAATAGCTTGCCATCTACGCGGTATCCAACTCTTCCTCCTGAGGATACGCGTGCAGTTCAAGACGGGGGGAGGTGCGACCTGCGTTCTGTCGGCTCGTCGGCATCGGCGGTGGGCCCGGCAGGACAGCCTCAAGCGGCGAGCGAAGATGCTGGGGATGGGTTAGCCAAAACCTCCGCAGGTTGGGTGAATTACCAGCACGGTATCAATCTTGCCGAAATGATTGAACCGGGGTCTTCCAAGCGGATGACTCGGGAGCAGTTGATCGCTTATCCCGGCAAAATGAGTGCTGAGGCTACGACGCCAGGGCAGGAGGCGCTGATTGCGTCGACAAGAATTGCTCCTGCGTTGGATTGGGCCGTGGCCAATGGCATTCTTGCGAAAAAAAACGACTACTCAAAAGATGATATTCACAAAGCAGCGTCGGCGCTCGATTTACATCTGGAGGAGATGGCAAAGTCCATTACCAGTCTTACGACTCCAATGCCTATGCGCAAAAATTACTTTACCGGGACGCAGTGGGTGTCGCCCATCGCTGGGCACAACGATCCGGATAATAAGAAGTACCCAACCGCCCTCTATGACGACAAGAGGTTTGCTGACGACTTCAAGGCTGATCTTGCAAACAAAAAAAAGGCTTACGGTGTTCTTATAAAACAACTGATTTCGACGTTGAGCCCGGAAGACCGGATCGCCATAGAGCATGGTGCGGTAAGCACTTATGCGCTGAAGCCCCCCGGGGACAAAGATGACCTGGAACGTGGAAGTTTTTTTATTAAAGCAGTGTATAAGGGAAAAACAACGGTCTATGAAATTGACCCTGCGCGCGGCATTGCACGCAAGCATAATAATTATGCTGGCGTTTTCAATGGGAGTAGTGCGATTGGGCAAAAAAAACTTGAAGACGGCAGTTATTCCAAAGAGTTTTCTGTGTGGGACAAGCCAAGTCTACAGGGCGCTCAGTATCAACCTAGGGTTGATAGCCAGTCCGATCTTCGGCCGAATAACGAGGTTTTTCGTGCGAAGCTCTATACGTTAGAGCCTCTTGGCAAGTTTTCCGATGCCGAGCCCAGTTCAGGCGAACAAGCCACGCCGCAAACCTTATCCTCCAAGCGATCCAATGACATTGCAAATAATATCTCGGAGAAGTTGTTTTATGCTAAAGATCTGGATCTGCTGTATATGGCAGAAGAGGATCCCGAACGTGTAACCCAGGCCGAAAAAGACGATAGGAAAAATTATAAGGAACTCAGTGCGTCCAGGGGTAAGCGTCGAGAGTTCCTGAAGGGATTTGTTCCCCTCTGGCACGGCATCGAGGCCATCATTGCAGGCCGCCCCATAGAGGGCGTTGCCAAGATATGGGTAGACCTGCTTTCTTTCACGTTGCCTGTCGGAGAAGTGGCGTCCAGTTTGAGCAAAGGGGCTGTTCGGGCCGTGAAATCGGCGTTTCCTCCGCTTTCCACCTTTACAAAAAAGATTCTTGGTTTTACTCGCAGTCCTGGCGTTTCGGGAGTCAAATGGGAGGGCGGTGTGCAGGGGATTAAATGGGCGGGGAACGCGGCAGATGATATTGGCAAGGGAGTCAAGCAGTTCAGACTCAATACGGCTCCGTTATCCAGGAGTGGCGCGGGGATACGTGAGATAGAGTTTAATGGCAGCAAATATTTTGCTGCTGATAAACCGGATGCTGGGGACGGGACGCACTACCTGCTGCGGGTGCCAGACCCAAAAGATCCATCGAAACTGGTAAGCAGCAGCACTGTCGCTAAGCCTAATGAAGCCGGTGTCTGGGAAGCAAGAGTTGGCTCGTCTTCTACACCTTCCAGTCAGAACAGAATTGACGGTTTGAAAGAATATTTCTTCGGAGAAAGCTCGCAGCCCGTAGATCCATTTATTAACGACAAGTTCAGAGTTAAAATGGACAATGCAAAATACGGTCCTGATAGTGCGAGTTATGAGCGAGGTTACAATAGCGGAAGCCCGGACAGTATCAATGGCTACTATAAAGGCATGAAAAGTTATCAGATCAAAGAGCTCGCGTTGAAGCCCGAGCGAACCTCCGAACAAATAGGTGTCTTGGTCAGGGTTCTGGAAAAACGTAAGGCGGGTAAAAGTCTTGAGGATTTTTTACATTTTAAAAATGAGGTCGAGGCTGCAGGCGGTACCGCTAAGGGAATGCCACAAAATCTTTACCTGTCAGAAGTTGATGTGTTAAGTAATGGTGAATGTGCTGCCCTCTCGAATAGCATGGCCCTGGCTATATCTCAGGGGAAAGAAGATGTGCTGATTGCTAACTTATATAAGGCTACAGCTGCGTCAAAAGATCCCAAGATCCTGAATTTCAGAAAGAATCTTAGTTCGCTGCATGATAATGTCGCTTACAGTTTTCATGGCAGTCAACCGGTTAAGAGGATGACCTACAAGGATATTATCGGAGAGCTGGGCAATGCCACGGTGACCACCACATTTAAAATAAGTGATAAGGGACATGGCGTTATTGCCGGGGTGATTGTAGAAAATAATAATAAAAGTTTCTTTTTTTACGATCCGAATTTCGGGCTGGCCAAGTTTCCAACTCAGCAGGCTATGGAGAAAGCATTAGAGAGCCTGCTCAACAGCGGAAAAGTGGGGAGTACATTCAAACCTTTTGGTGCCGATCGCGCGATGCCTGAGTATGACGTCAGTGTCTTTAGTGACTCGGACTTCTATGTGCAGAGCGGGAGCATCAACCCAAACAGCTTTTTCGACCAGCCCCTATAGCGCTCGACTGTCAGTCACGTTTAATGCGGGGGAAGCTCTTCCCCCGTTTTACTCAGATCATCCGTCAAGGCCGTACAGCTCGCCCCGAGACAAAGTGCCCCACATCATTGAACCCCGGTGTCGACGCATGCCCCGGCGTCACCAGCGAATCAATAAACGCCTCGTCCTCAGCACTGATCTTCACCTCGAGCGCCCCGGTATAGGCGTCCCACTGCGCCTCGGTACGCGGCCCGACAATCGCCGAGCTGACGGCCTGGTTGTTCAGGACCCAGGCAATCGCAAACTCGACAATCCCCACGCCACGCCCTTGGGTGTATTGCTGGATCTGCTGGGCGATGCGCAGCGATTCCACGCGCCATTCGGTTTCCAGGATGCGTTTGTCCTGGCGGGCGGCGCGGCTGCCGGCTTCGGGGGTGATGTCCGGTGCGTACTTGCCACTGAGCACGCCACGGGCCAGCGGGCTGTAGGGCACCACGCCCAGGCCATAGGCCGCCGCTGCAGTGATCTGTTCCACCTCGGCCTGGCGGTTGACGATGTTGTACAACGGCTGGCTGATGATCGGCCGGTCTACCCCCAGGCGTTCGGCCACGCGTACCACTTCGGCGATGCGCCAGCCCCGGTAGTTGGAAAGTCCCCAATAACGGATCTTGCCCTGGCGGATCAGATCGCCAATCGCCGAAATCGTGACCTCCAATGGGGTGGCGTGGTCTTCGCGGTGCAGGTAGTAGATGTCCAGGTAGTCAGTGTCGAGGCGGGTGAGGCTGGCCTCCAGTGCGTTGAAAATGCGCTTGCGGCTCAGGCCGCTGCGGTTGGGCAGGCCGTCCGGCGGGCCGAAGCCGACTTTGGAGGCCACGACCCAATCGTCGCGATGCCGGCTGATGGCTTCGCCGACAATTTCTTCCGAGCGCCCGCCGGTGTAGACGTCGGCGGTGTCGATGAAGTTAATGCCCTGGTCCCAGGCCTTGTCGATGATGCGCAGCGAGTCTTCGGTGTTGGTCTGTTCGCCAAACATCATGGTGCCCAGGGTCAGTGGGCTGACCTTGAGCCCGGATTGGCCCAGTGTGCGGTAAATCATGGTGAACTCCTCAAAAGCGCAGACAGTTGCTATGCAATACCAGAGAGCAAGGCTCTAGAACAAGCCCGACGTCGGTGGCTCGGTGTCCTTGAGCCGATAGGCGCCGACCACCGCGGCCTTCCAGTGCCGCGGATTGTGGTTGGCCACGGTGCGCGCATTGCGCCAGTGCCGGTCGAGGTTATGGCTGCGCCCGGTAGTGGAGGCGCCGCCCACGTCGAACAGCAGTTCAGCGGCCTTGAGTGCCGACTCGGCGGCGATGTATTGCGCCTGGGCCACGTCAATGGCTGCGCGGGTCACCGACTGGTGATCCAGTGCATTGGCCCACGCGGCGTCGATGCGGTCAGCCGCACGCAACACCACGGCTTCAGCGGCAAACGCGCGTGCCGAGATCTCACCCACGGAAAACTCCACATAGGGATCGTCCACCGAGCGGCTGGCGCTGCTGTGCTTGATCGGCCGCGCATGTTCCTTGGCAAAGGCCACCGCATCGTTCAAGGCATTGCGCGCGATGCCGGCCTGCACCGCGCCGAGGAACAGTTGCAGGAACGGCGTGATGATCGAACGCTGGCCTTCCTCCACCACCCGTGTGCGAATTTCTTCGCGGCGCACCAGCACGTTGTTCAGGCGCGTGGTGCCGCTGGCCGTCAGGCGCTGGCCCATGGCGTCGAAATCATCCACCAGTTCCAGGCCTTCGCGGTCGCGGGGCACCACGAATGACACCGGCTCCTCGTTTTCATCCAGGGCTACTGCGCTGACCCAATCGGCATACAGCGCGCCAGTGCTGTAGTACTTGCTGCCATTGGCGCGAAAGTGTTCGCCCTCCGGCACGATCCGCGCGCTGACCTGGCCGTTGGCGCCACCGATTTCCCAGCCGGCGTTGCCGAACACCTCGCCTTGCAGGTAGTGGGCAAACCATAACTGGCGCTCGGCTTCGGACTTTTGCACCAGCAAGCTCTCGATAAAGGCAAAGCTGGGGCGCAGGGACTGGGCGATATTGGAATCTACCGCCGCCAGGTCGATCACCAACTGCACCACCTCGCGCACACTGGACTCGCTGCCGCCATAGCGCTGGGGAATCCGCAGGGTCAGCAGGCGCGCTGCGGCCAGCTGGCGGATCTGCTCATGGGGCAGTTGCCGGGTGCGCTCGCGTTCGGCGGCGCCCTCGGCGATCTGCGGCAATAACACAGCGGCACGCTGCAACAGCTCTGGCACGGACAAAAAGCTCATGACAATCCTTATATGGCAATGGCATAGGTAATGAAGTGGTGCTCGGGCACCGGAGCCGGCCGGTCGATCTGCGGGATGGCGTCGAGCAGGGCGCGGGTGTAGGCATGTTGGGGGTGGTCAAATACGTCGCGCACTGTGCCGCTTTCCACGACTTCGCCGTCCTTCATCACCAGCACCCGTTCGCTGACCTGGTTGATCACGCCCAGGTCGTGGGAGATGAACAGGCAGGCCAGTTTCAGGCGTGACTTGAGGTCGGCCAGCAGCGCGAGGATCTGCGCCTGCACCGACACATCCAGGGCCGACACCGGTTCGTCGCACACCAGCACTTGGGGGTTGGGCGCCAGCGCCCGGGCAATGGCGATACGTTGCCGCTGGCCGCCGGAAAGCTCCAAGGGGCGGCGGTCGAGCACGCTGGCATCCAGGCGCACCAACTCCAGCAGCTCCAGGGTGCGTGCCGGCCATTCGCGGCGTGGCAGGCCCGCCACTTGCAGCGCCTCGTTCAGCACCCGGGCCACGGTGTAGCGCGGGTCAAACGAGCTTTGCGGGTCCTGGAACACCACCTGGATGCGCTGGCGCAGTTGGCGGCGTTGCTGATCGTTGAGTGCGCTCCAGGGCCGCCCGTTAAGCCACACATCGCCGGCGTCCGGGCGTTCCAGCCCTAGCAGCATGCGGGTGAGGGTGGTCTTGCCACTGCCGGACTCGCCGACAATCCCCAGGGTTTCCCCAGCCCGCAGGCTGAAGCTGGCGTTGTGTACCGCGACATGGGGCTGGCCGTCGGGGCCGATAAAGGTTTTTTGCAGGTTGCGCGCCTCGATCAACGGCAGGTCGAAACGCTCGACACTCGCCACCTTCGGCGCCGCCCGGTTCGGTCGTTGGAAATGCACGGCGCGCCCAGCCCGCAGCAGCGATTGGGTGTAAGGGTGCTGCGGATCATGCAGGATCGCCTCCACCGGGCCCTGCTCGACAATCACCCCGTGATGCATCACCGCCACCCGGTCCGCCAGGCGCGACACCACCGCCAGGTCGTGGCTGACCACCAGCATCGCCATGGCCTGGGAACGCAGGGATTCCAGCAGCGCCAGGACTTGCGCCTGTACCGTGGCGTCCAGCGCCGTGGTCGGCTCATCGGCAATCAACAGCCGCGGGCCTGCGGCAATCGCCGAGGCGATCAGGGCCCGTTGGCGCAGCCCGCCCGACAGTTGATGGGGGTACTGCAACGCGCGTAGTTCCGGTTGTGGGACACCCACCGAACGTAGCAACTCGATGACCCGCGCCTGGCGCGCATCGCGATCCAGTTGCGTGTGCAAGCGCAACGGTTCGGCAATTTCCTTGCCCACCGGGCGCAGGGGGTCGAGGGAGCCGAGGGCGTCTTGCATCACAAAGCCGATCTGCGCACCGCGCAGGGTCTGCCAGGCACGGTCGTCCAACTGGCGCAGGTCGATGTCGGCAAACGCCAGGCGTTCGGCCTGTACCCGTGAGCCGGCGCCGCTCAGGCCGCTCAGGGTGCGTGAGGTGACGGTTTTGCCCGAGCCAGACTCGCCCACCAGCGCCAGGCATTCACCGGCGGCCAGGCTGAACGATATGCCCTTGATAATCGGTGTGTGGCCAAACTGCACCCGCAGGTCTTGCACTTGAACTAACGTACTCATCGGGATTTACCCTCACTGCGTGCCAGCCAGTCACGGCCAATGGCGGTGATCGACACCACCGTCAGGATGATTGCCACGCTCGGCCAGGCCACCAACCACCAGGCATTGGCCAGGTAATTGCGGCCCATGGCGAGCATCGAACCCCATTCCGGCGCGGGCGGCGAGGCGCCAAAGCCTAAGAAACTCAAGGCCGCGCCGGTGATGATGTTGTGCCCGATACCAATGGTGGCGAGGATCAGGATCGGCTTGATCGCATTGGGCAGCACATGCCGCAACACCACGGCTGCACGATGTCGGCCGAGGGTGGTGGCGGCTTCGACGTAGGGCGCATCGCGCACTACCAGGGTCTGCGCACGCACCATTCGCGCAAAGCGCGGGATGCTCGCCACGCCCACCGCGATCAGCGTGATCCACAGGCCCTGGCCCCAGAACGTGATGATCACCAGGGCCAACAGCAGGTCGGGAAACGCCAGCAACACATCGATCAAACGCATGATTGCGCCATCCACCAGGCGCGGGCCAAGTCCCGCCGCCAAGCCGAGGATGATCCCGACGCCGAGGCCGATGGCTGTGGACACCAGGCCCATCAACAGCGAAGGACGCACCCCGTGGATCAAGCGGGCGAGTACATCGCGCCCGTTTTCATCGGTGCCCAGCCAGTGGCTGCTGCTGGGGGGCAGGTAGGCGTTGCGGGCGGCGGCGGCCAGTGGGTCGACGCCGGTCAGCCAATGGGGGGCAATGGCGGCGAGGATAAGCGCGATCAAAAACAGCCAGGCCAGGGCCAACCCAGGCCTGACAGTGGCGCGCCCCCTTGTGGCGAGTGGGCTTGCCCGCGTTGGGCGGCGAAGCAGCCCCAACATAGCGCGCAGAACGGGGTTGCCCGATAGAGGGCCGGGAGGGCTGCGCAGCCCCGCGCGGGCAAGCCCGCTCGCCACAGGGTTAGTGGGTTTCATGGCGGCTCCTTGCATACTGGCTTTGCGGGTACGGCAAGCCCAAATGCTCACGCAACGTGCTACCGCTGTATTCATGGCGGAACACCCCGCGCTTGCGCAGCAGCGGCACCACCTCATCGACAAACACCTCGACCCCCGAGGGAAACATGTCCGGCATGATGTTGAAGCCATCGGCCGCGCCCGCGAGGAACCAGTGTTCGAGGGTGTCGGCCACCTGTTCCGGGGTGCCCACCAGCAGCCGATGGCCGACCAGGATGCGCCGGGACAGTTCACGCACCGTCAGGCCTTCGCGGCGGGCCAGGTTGAGCTGGGCTTCGAGAAACCCCTGGGAGCCTTGCTCATAAGTGCCCACTTCACCGATCCGCGCCCACGGCAGCGGCGCATCCAGCTCCAGCTCCTCGGCCGGGATGCCGATCCGCGCGGCCACCTGCTGGATCAGGCCATGTTCGCCGTGGTAGGCATTGAGTTGATCAAAGCGCGCATGGGCTTCGGCCTCGCTGCTGCCGATCACCGTGGACAGGCCCGGCATGATTTTCAGGTGCTCGGGGTTGCGCCCCCAGTGCGCGGCGCGTTGCTTCATGTCGCGGTAGAAGTGCAGGCCATCTTCCAGGCTGGTCTGGGTGGTGAAAATGGCATCGGCATACCGCGAGCCCAGGGCCTTGCCGCCTTCCGACGAGCCTGCCTGCACCAGCACCGGACGGCCCTGGGGTGAGCGGGGCAGGTTCAGCGGGCCCTTGATGGAGAAGTGCTGGCCGACAAAGTCCTGGCTGTGGATCTTGTCGGGGTGTGCGTAGCGCCCGCTGCCGGCATCGCCGATGATCGCGTCGTCCTCCCAGCTGTCCCAGAGCTTGCACGCGATGTCGATAAACTCCTCGGCGCGGGCATAGCGCTGCGCGTGCTGCAGCTGGTTGGCCAGGCCAAAATTCTGTGCGGCGGCATCGGTGGCGTTGGTCACCACATTCCAGGCCGCGCGGCCCGCGCTGATATGGTCCAGGGAGGCAAAGCGCCGGGCCAGGTTGTAGGGATCGTTATAGGTGCTGGAGGCGGTGGCGATCACGCCGATGTGTTGCGTGGCCAGGGCCACGGCAGTCAACAGGATGGTCGGTTCCAGGCGGCCCACCGGCTGCGTGGCCACATCGCCCACCAACGCCGGGCCGTCGGCCAGGAAGATTGCATCCAGGCAGCCGCGCTCGGCAATACGCGCGATATTGCGGTAGTACTCCACATCCAGGTAGGCATCCGCCGGCACTTCGCCGACCCGCCAGGCCGCCGCGTGCGCGCCGAAACCGAGGATGTTCATGCCAATGCTCATGTGCTTTTTCATGCAGGTTCCTGGGGTTAGACGGCGCTGGCTTCATCGCGCGCGCTGGCATGCTCGGGGTTGTCGGCCACGGCTTGTTCCTGGGCGGCGCGCCAGGCGGCAGCGGGGCTGACGTCGTTGAGGTAGAAATCGCCCAGGGCCCGTTCGCGGTAGATCGCCGGGTTGTGCGAGGCCAGGGTGCGGGCATTGCGCCAATGCCGGTCAAGGCGCCGCACTTGGCTGGTAGCCGAGGCGCCGCCGACTTCGAACAGCAGGCTGGTGGCTTCCAGCACCAGCGGCAGGATCACTTGCTGTGCCTGGTAGGTACGCACATCGGCGTCGACGTAGTGCGCTTCGCTGATGGAGCCGTCGAGCACGGCCTCATGGGTGGTTTGCAGCACCTGCGCGGTGGCCTGTACCAGGCTGTCGGCGGCATAGGACAGGCTCGACAGCTTGCCGATCACCCGTTGCACCAGCGGGTCCAGGCGCGGGCTGGATTGCCCGGGGATGCCAAAGGCGCGGGTGCGGCCCTGGACAAACTCCACGGCATCGCGCAGCGCGGCCCGGGCGATCCCGGCCAGGGTCGCCAGGTGGAACAACTGGTAGAACGCCGAGATATACGACTCGGCCCGCAATTCGCCGGGCTTGAAGCGCCGCAGTACCTGATGCTCGGGCACCGCCACCTGGTCGAAGCGCGTGGTGCCGCTGCCGCTCAGGCGCTGGCCAAACCCGTCCCAGTCATCCACGCGGGTCACGCCGGGCGCATCGGTGGGCACCACCACGCTGATAAAGTCGGCACCGTCGGCGGCGGCCACGGCGATCCAGTCGGCATACAAGGTGCCGGTGCAGTAGTACTTTTGCCCGTCCAGTTGCCAGCCTGCGGCGGTGGGTTTGAGCGTCACCGAGTTGGTGGTGGTGTCACTGCGCTCGGCCATGGCTGCGCCCCACAATTGCCCTTCGACTACCTTGGGGAACCAGTACGCCTGGGATTCACTGTCCTGGCTCACCAGCCGGCCTTCGACGAAGCCAAAATGCGCGCGCACGATCTGCGGCAGGTTCGAGTCGGCACTGCCCAACTCGGTGAGCAAGGCGAACAACTCGGGCAGGCTGGCGCCCAGGCCGCCCTGGCTACGCGGTACGCGCAAGGCACCGAAGCCGGCGTGTTTCAACCAGCCGACGGCGTCGAAGGCCAGGGTCCGCTCCTGTTCACGTTGCACCGCGCCCTGGGCAATGCGCTGGAAAACCGGGGCGAAGCGTTCGTGCAGTTGGGTGTTGCTCATGTTCGGTTCCTAATCTGAAATTAAGTCATTCAAAGCTGACGACGATCCAATGTGGGAGCGGGCTTTTGTGGGAGCGGGCTTGCTCGCGAAGGCGTTGGATCAGTCAACCTATGTATTGACTGAAACGCCGCCTTCGCGGGCAAGCCCGCTCCCACACAAGCCCGCCCCCACATAAAACCGGTGTTCATCGCGGTTTAACCCGAGGGTCAATCAACCCGTTGAGCACATCCACCAACAGGTTCACCACCACATAAACCAGCGCTGCCAGCAACGTGATCCCCAGCACCACCGGCGCATCCTTGGCCACGGCGGCATCGAGCATCATTCGCCCGATACCCTGGCGGGCGAACAGCATTTCGGTGACCACCGCTCCCCCCAGCAGGCTGGCGAAGATGAACCCGGACAGGGTCACCAGCGGCACCAGGGCATGGCGCAGTGCATGGCGCAGGCGCACCGCGGTCTGCGACAGGCCGCGCGCGCGGGCCATGGCGATAAAGGGTTGTTCGAGGATGTCTTCCAGTTCCTGGCGCAGCACCTGGCTGAGCATCCCGGCAATCGGCAGGGCCAGGGCGATGGTCGGCAGGATCAGGGTTTGCCAGCCGTTGGAGCCTGCCGGCGGCAATACCGGCCACTGGAACGAAAACACCAGCAACAGCAAAATCCCCAGCACGAACGACGGCGATGACGACAGCACCAGCTCGCTGGCCGACGCCACGCGGCGTACCCAGGGGTTGCGCTTGGCGGTGAGCACCGCGCTGGCCAGCGCCAGGCCGATGGCCAACAGTGCAGCGCTCAGGGCCAGTTGCAACGTGGCGCCGATCTGCTTGCCGATGGCTTCGGTCACGGGAATGCGCAGGCGGTACGACTCGCCAAAATCACCCTGGGCAATGCGGCCCACGTAGCGTCCGTATTGCACCCACAGTGGCTGGTCGAAGCCGTATTCCTCGCGGACCTGAGCCAGTTGCTGCGGGGTGGGAATGGCATCCGGCCCGCCGAGAATCGCCAGCACCGGGTCGCCGGCACTGAAGTGAATAGCGACGAAGGTCAGGGTGGCCGCGCCCCACAGCACGCCCACGCCGGCCAGTAGTCGAGCGGCAAGCCGTTTCATGGTGCCTCCTGGTCCAGCCATACGCTGGTAAAGAATGGGGTGTTGTGCACGGTGTCGAAGATCAGCCCCTTGACCGCCGTGCGATAGGCAATCAGCACCTGGCTCTCGAAGTCCGGCACCGCTGGCACCACTTCGGTCAGGCGTTGTTGCGCGGCGCTGTAGAGGGCCTGCAGTTCTCGCGGGTCATGGGAACGGCGGGCGGCGCTGAGCAGTTGGTCCAGGCGCGGGTCGCTGAGGTTGCTGAGGTTGTTGCCGCTTTTGGTGGGCGAGGCCCGTGAGTCGCTGTGGTAGAGGATGTACAGGCCGTCGGGGGTATTGGTGTGCCAATAGCCACCGCCGATGGCGTCGTAGTTGCCCGCAGTGCGGCGGTCGGTGAGCTGGGCCAGGGGCATCATTTCAATGATGAATTGCATGCCGACTTTTTTCGCATCCGCCTGCACCGCCACCGCGACGCTGCTGGGGAACGGCGGGCTTTCAAAACCCAGCAAGTGCGCCGACAGGCGCCGTCCATTCTTGACCCGATAGCCCTCGGCATCGCGGGCGGTCCAGCCGGCCTCGTCCAGTTGGCGGTTGGCGGCGTCGACGTCGTACTTCAGTACATCGCGGTAGGCCGGATCGTAGAACGGCGTGTTCACCGCCAGGTAATCGCTCTTGGGCAGGAACTCACCGAACCCGGCGATCCAGGCCAGGCCGTCACGGTCGATGGCCTGGGCGACGGCTTTGCGCACCCGTACATCGTCGAACGGGAAGCGCAGGGTGTTGAACGTGAGGCTGCGGTAAGGGCTGGCCATGCGAATCCGGTTGCGTACCACCAGGTTCTGCGAGGCGCGCATTGCCGCCGTATTCTGCGCCGGGGCATCCAGGGTGAAGTCCGAACGCTTGGATTGCAGGGTGCTGTAGCGGGTCATGGCCTCGGGGATGATGCTCAGCTCGATACGGTCCAGGTAGGCCGGGCCGATGTGCCGGGTGACCGGTGGGGCCCAGTGGTAGTCGGCGCGCCTGGTAAAGGTCGCCCCTTGTTCGCGGGTATAGCTTTGCAGCACGAACGGCCCGGAGCCGATAGGGTGCTCGGCGATACTCTTGGGTGCTTCTCGGATCTGTTTGGGCGAGACCATGCTCAGCCAGGACTGCGCCAGCACATACAGGAACGGCGAGTAGGGTTCGCGCAGGTGCGCTTCGAAGGTGTAGTCGTCGATGATCCGGCCGTCGACGTAGGGCGCGATATACGCGGCGGCCAGCGGTGATTTGGTGGCCGGGTCGCGCATATGCTCCAGGTTGACCCGCAACGCCTCGGCATTGAACTTTTCGCCGTCGCTGAAGGTCACGTCGTCACGCAGGTGGAAGGTGTAGGTCTTGCCATCCGGCGAGACGTCCCAGGACTTGGCGAGCCAGGGCGAAATCTTGCCGTTCTCGTCCTGATACAGCAGGCAGTCGTAGACGATGCGCGCCAGCCATTGCACGTTGCCGTGGTAACTGGAATGCACATCGAAGGTGCCGGTATCCAACGCCGCTGACACGCGCAAGGTGCCGCCCGGCGTGCCCTGGCGGGTTTCGTGGTAGTCGCTGGGGTCATAGCTGAGCAGGCCCTGGGCGTCCAGGTGCCCGTCCACCCGCTGCACCGAGCTGGGCGGTGGGGCGTCCGGCGAGCAGGCGCTCACCAGCAGCAACCCCAGGAGCAGGCCGAACCTGCTCCAGTGATTGATCGGCATCGTGAAAGCTCCCACCTTAGAAGTTGAACGCCACACCGGTGAAGGCACCAAAGCCGTCCCCTGGATACAGCGCGGCAACGTCCTTGCCCTGGGCGTCGTAGATCGGCTGGATGGCGGTAACGTAGTTCTGGTCGGTGAGGTTTTTCACGTCCAGGTACACCTGCCATTTCTTGCTCGGGGCTTCGTACCCCAGCTTGGCGCCGAAGATCGTGTAGGAGGGCGCATACAGGGTGTTGGCGTAGTCCACGGCGGTACTCGATACCGAGCGCACATTGACCCCGGCATAGAACCCATCGGGATGGCGGTATTGCAGCTCGGCCTGGTACACGTGCTTGGGCAGCCCCGGCAGCTCGTTGGAGCCAAAGCGTGCGTCGTTGCGGTAGTAGAAGTCATTGAGGGTGTAGGCCTGGCGCAGGCTGACTGTTTCGCCGCGCGCGCTGTGCCACAGCTCGGTATCCAGGCCGGCTTCGACGCCCTGGTGGATGGTCGGGCTGGCGTTGGAGGTGGAGTTGACCGCCGCGGTGGTGTTGGTGGCCGGAATCACCTCGACGGTGAGCAGTTCATCCTTGATCCACGAGCGGTACACCGCCAGGCTGCCGTCGAAAATCCCGGCTTTGCCGCGCACGCCAAACTCAACGGTATTGGCCTTCTGCTCGGTGAGGGTCTTGGCGTAGTTGCTGGCCACCCCAGAGCCTGAAGACGACCAACTGCTGGGCGGGTCGATGGAGCGGCTGACGTTGCCGAACACCTGGAAGTTGGGCGTGATTTCATAGCGCAAGCCCAGGCGCGGCGCGACGTTCCAACTGTCGTAGTCGTAGTGGTCAGGGTAGGGCGACGTATTGGCGCGGTCCGAGTAAAGCACTTCGATATCGCGCTTGATCTGGCTCAGCGACAGCCCGGTGGACAACCACAGGCGATCGGTCAGTTGCAGGTCGTTGCCGGCGGCAAACACGCGGTCGAACGAGCCGGTGTAGCGCGCCTGTTTCTGCAGGGCGCCGTAGGTGCTGGAGGCGGGGTTGCCATTGTAGGTCTTGACCCCGGCCTGCAGGTGCTGGGTGCTGGTCAGGCTCAGGGACGTATTGCTGGTATGGCCCTGGATCTGGTCGCTGCGGTTGTAGGTCAGCGACAGGTTCAGGTCGCGCCAGTCCCAGTAGTTGGGGTTGACCGTGCTCTTGCGGTACAGCACCTGCGGATAGTTGTGATAGACCAGGCCAAAATCCAGGGTCGCGTCATCGTCGAAGGTATAGGTGGTCTTGCTGCCGACCCAGGTCGACCCGCGCTTGGTCGAATCATCGCGGCTGGCCAGGGCCACCGGGTTGGTTCGCGACGAGTTGTGCTTGAGCTGGGCCTTGGTCAGGGTGCCGGAGCTTTCGTGGTATTCCTCGCGGTAGCGTACGAACAGCCGGGTTTCCAGCTTGGGGTTGAAGCGGTAGCCGAAGTTGGTGACCACGCCCTTGGCCTTGGTGAAGGTCCAGTCCTGGTAACCGTCGCGTTCGGAGTTGCTCAGGCTGACGTAGTAGTCACCATTGCCCACCACGCCGCCGGTGCTCAGTTGCTGCTTGCGCCAGCCAAAGCTGCCGGCCTCCAAGCGTGCGTGATTGCCCGGTGCAGTCAGGCCAGAGTGGGTCACCATATTGATCGCGCCACCCAGCGACAGCGCGCCGTACTGGAAGGCATTGGCCCCGCGCAGTACTTCGGTGTAGTCCAGGCCCTGGGTTTCCAGCAGCTCATAAGGCGTGCCGCCGGAGCCGGTCAGGGCCAGGCCGTCGAACAGGAACTTGGTGCCTTCGCGAAAATATCCAGGGGAGGTATTGGCCCCGGAGCCGCGTATGGAAATCTTGATGGCATCGTTGCCGCCCGCCGACTGCGCGTACACACCGGGCTGATAGGCGAGGGTGTCTTCCAGGGTCGCCGAGCGGCCGCGTTCGACATCGGCGGCCTTGACCAGGCTGACGCCGCCGGCCACCTCGTCGAGCTTGAGCTGGGCTTCTTCGCTGGCGGTGACCTTGCTCGCCTGCACCGTTACGGTCTGCAGGCGCGAATCCTCGGCGTGGGCCCATTGGGAGGCGAGGATCAAGGTCAGGGCACTGACGGTTTTAAACGAGCTGGAGGAGAGTTGAGGCAGAGGCCTTGAGATCAACTTCAATTGTGCATTCCCTGTGATTGGCTACGAGTGGAGGCGAGTTTCTATTCGTATAGTCAATCTCTGGCAGGGATAGAGCAGAAAGCATGCCAAGAGCCAAAGCGGGTTTTTGTGGGGTATTTGGTTTTAATCAGCGGTTCGCTTATGCCAAAAAACGACACCTGTGTTGAACCACTGTTCGATTTTGAACAGTACTGAGGAGCCCGTACTAGAGCGGTTTTGGTTATGAGGTTAGATCATTCGCCGAGCAACTCGGCACAGATATCACCGGCCTCGACAGCGGCGGCCTGCTGTAAACACCGAACCAAATGTGGGAGCGGGCTTGCTCGCGAAAGCGGTGTCTCAGTCAATACATAGGTTGACTGATCCACCGCCTTCGCGAGCAAGCCCGCTCCCACAAAAAGCGGCTCCTACATGTTTTTGAGCGTGTCAGGCCTTCAGGGTACGGGTCATGCGCAACGCCAGCACGCTACCCGCGACAATCACCGCTGCCAGCAAGTACAACGCCAGGTCGGTTGATCCGGTGGCATCCTTCACAAAACCCACCACATACGGGCTCAGGAAGCCCGCCATCTGGCCCATGGAGTTGATCAACGCCAGGCCTCCCGCTGCTGCGCCGGCGCTGAGCATGGCGGTGGGCACCGGCCAGAACATCGGCAGGCCGGTGAGGGCGCCCATGGTGGCGATGGTCAGGCCGAGGATGGCAATGGCCGGGGTGGTGGCGAAGTTTACTGCGATGATCAGGCCGACAGCGCCCATCAGCATCGGCACCACCAAATGCCAACGTCGCTCCTTGCGCAGGTCGGCAGAGCGGCCCACTACCAGCATGAACACCGCCGCCAGCAGGTAGGGAATCGCACTGAGCCAGCCAATTACCAGGTTATCGCTAAAGCCCATGTTCTTGATGATCGACGGCAGCCAGAAGTTGATGGCGTACACGCCGCTCTGAATGCAGAAGTAGATCAGGCCAAACGCCCAGATCGCCGGGTTCTTGAACACTTCCAGCAGCGAATCTGTGGTGGTCTTGGGCTTGTTGGCCAGGTCGGTGGCCTGGTCGGCCTCGAGCACCGCGCGCTCATGGGCGGTCAGCCACTTGGCATTGGCAAAACTGTCGCTGAGCAGGAAGTAGGCGAGGGCACCGAGGATGACCGTCGGCACACCTTGCAGCAGGAACATCCACTGCCAGCCCGCGAGGCCACCCTGGCCGGCCGCGAAGTGGTTGAGGATCCAGCCGGAGAACGGGCTGCCGAGCAGGCCCGACACCGGGATCGCCGACATGAACAGTGCCATGATCCGCCCACGGCGGAAGGTCGGGAACCACTGCGAGAGGTACAGCACCACCCCCGGGAAGAAGCCCGCTTCGGCGGCACCGGTAAACAGGCGCAAGGTGTAGAAGTGCGTCGGTGTGGTGACAAACAACAGGCAGGTGGACAGGGTGCCCCAGGTGATCATCATCAGCGCAATCCAGCGCCGTGGCCCGAACTTGGTCAGCGCCAGGTTGCTGGGTACGCCGCACAGCACGTAGCCGATAAAGAAAATCCCGGCACCGAGGCCGTACACGGTCTCGCTGAACTTCAAGGCGTCGAGCATCTGCAGCTTGGCAAAGCCGACGTTGACGCGGTCAAGGTAGTTGAACAGATAGCAGATGAAAATGAAGGGGATCAGGCGCAGGGTGATGCGCTTGTAGACGGCGTTTTTGTCGTCATCGTTGGCCTGGGTAGCGGCGGCGCTCTGTGACATGGCGTTCTCTCTTTATTATGATTTTTCGCGATGCGAGGGTAACGTTGATCGCCCCAAGAGTCTCGGTCACGGGACGGTGCCGTGTCTTTGTGCCCCCGCACAGCGATCGATCCATTGCGCTGTGCCTTTGAACAATCGCTTAATGCAGCGCTTTCAAGGAATTTAGCCCCATGTTCGAACTCGATCATGACCTGGCGCAGGATATCGTCAATCGCACGATGGCCATTTTGCCCTATAACGTCAACGTCATGGACAGCCAGGGCCTGATCCTCGGCAGCGGCGAGCCGGAGCGGATCAATACCCGCCATGAAGGCGCGCAATTGGTGTTGGCCAACGGTCGCGTGGTGGAAATCGACAGCCAGACCGCCAAGCATCTCAAGGGCGTGGCGCCGGGGATCAACCTGCCGTTGCTGCATGACCAGCGCCTGATCGGAGTGCTGGGCATCAGTGGTGAACCGCAGCTGCTGCGCACCTATGCGGAGCTGGTGCGCATGACCGCCGAAATGCTGGTCAGCCAACGCCATCAACAGGCCGAGCAACAGTGGCGGCGCCAACGCTGTGATGATCTGCTGGCGTTGCTGCTGGCCGACAGTGGCGAATCACCGCGCCTGGTGGATGAGGCCCAGCAACTGGGGCTCAAGCCGCAGTTGCCGCGCACCCCCTATCTGTTTGAACTGGGCCCCGGCCAGAGCGCCGAAACCCTGGCGGCCTGGCTGGCATCGCGTTACCCGGACAGCTGGTGCGTCAGCTCCGCGCAGTTTTCGTTGCTGTGGTGTCGCCCTGCGACGGTGCCGATCGACAACCCGCGCCTGCTGGAAAAGCTCGATGCCTCGGGCTGGAACGTCTTGCGGGTAGCCGTGGGTGGTCAGGCCGATGGATTGACGGGCTTGCGCCGCTGTTATCGTCGCGTGGCGGACTTGCTCGCCTATGGCCGCGACGTGCTACCCCAGTCGCGCCTGCTGACCCTCAATCGCTACCGGTTGCCAGTGATGCTCTGGCGTCATCGCAACGACGATGCGCTGGACGAGTTACTCAACCCGTTGCGCAAGGTCCTGGCCAAGGACAGCAACGGCCAGTTGCAGGCCACGCTGCGCAGTTGGTGCGAGCACGACGGACAAAGCCAGGCCTGCGCCGACGCCTTGGGCATCCACCGCAACAGCCTGCGCTACCGCATGGAACGCATTGCCGAGTTGAGTGGTGTCGACCCCTTGACCCTGGATGGCATGCTTGCACTGTACCTTGGGGTGCAACTGCTGCCCCAAGGCCCGCACCTCTGATCCTGGGCTGCGGCTATGGATATGGCTATGGATATGGCTGTGGCTTGTCTGTGGCGAGCGGGCTTGCCCCGCGCTGGGCTGCGCAGCAGCCCCAAACCCTGCACCCTCGGACTACCTGGTAAAACTCGGTGGGCTTATTGGGGCTGCTACGCAGCCCAGCGCGGGGCAAGCCCGCTCGCCACAAGCAAGCCCCCTGGCCACAGGTAAGCTTACTGGCCAAAGGTTAGCCATGGTTTGTGCAGGTTTTGTCCAAATGAACAATAAACCCCAGCCACGCTTGTGCATCGGACAGGCGTCATTGCCGGTGCCAGCTGGCAGCATGGGTGTCATAAAAACCGGAGAAAGCCCATGAAAGTCATCATCGCCCCCGACTCGTTCAAGGACAGCCTGAGTGCCGAAGGCGTAGCCCAGGCCATTGCCCAAGGGTTGGCCCAGGTCTGGCCCGATGCCGAGCTGATCAAGTGCCCGATGGCGGACGGTGGTGAGGGCACGGTGGAGTCGGTACTCGCCGCCTGCCATGGCCAATTGCGCAGTTGCACCGTGCAAGGCCCGTTGGGCGGGACCGTTGAGGCCCGCTGGGGCTGGTTGGCCGAGAGTGCCACGGCAATCATCGAGATGGCTGAAGCCAGCGGCTTGCAACTGGTCCCGCCGGGGCAGCGCGATGCCTGTTCCAGCAGCACCTTCGGCACTGGTGAGCTGATCCGCGCCGCCCTGGATGCCGGGGCCCAGCGGATCATCCTGGCGATTGGCGGCAGCGCCACCAATGACGGCGGCGCCGGTGCCATGCAGGCCCTTGGCGTGCAACTGCTCGACGCCCAAGGCGCAACGCTGGCGCGCGGCGGCCTGGCCCTGGCGCAGTTGGCTCGCATCAATCTTGAATCGATGGATTCGCGGCTGGCCCAGGTGCGCTTCGAGATCGCCGCTGACGTCAACAACCCCTTGTGCGGCCCCCACGGCGCCTCGGCGATTTTCGGCCCGCAAAAAGGCGCCACTGCACGCCATGTCGAGCAACTGGACCAGGCCCTGGGACACTTCGCCGACCACTGCGCCGAGGTGTTGCCCCGGGACGTGCGCGAAGAGCCGGGCAGCGGTGCCGCGGGGGGGCTGGGCTTTGCTGCCAAAGCCTTCCTCGGTGCGCAGTTTCGCGCAGGTGTGGACGTGGTCGCCGAATTGGTGGGCCTGGAAGATGCGGTACGCGGCGCCGACCTGGTCATCACCGGCGAAGGCCGCTTCGACGCCCAGACCCTGCGCGGCAAAACCCCGTTTGGCGTGGCACGGGTGGCCAAGCAGCACGGCGTTCCCGTGATTGTGATCGCCGGGACGCTGGGCGAGGGCTACGAGCAGATGTACGCCCATGGCGTCGACGCCGCGTTCGCCTTGCCAGGTGGGCCGATGAGCCTGGAGCAGGCCTGCAGCGAAGCGCCGAGGCTGTTGCGTGAACGGGCGGCGGATATTGCACGGGTGTGGCGGCTGGGTGCACAACGCAGTCGCGGATGACAGCGCTTGTCGCTGCCCCCTACACTGATCGGCCACTTGTCTTTCAAAGGATGAAACACAATGCCTGTACCTGACAGCAAGATCGTGATCCAGCGCTTTGCCGAAAGCCATCTCGAAGGCATGCACGCGCTCTACAACGACCCGGCCGTGTGCCGTCAGGTGCTGCAGATGCCTTTCCAGTCACTGGAAATCTGGCGCAAGCGCCTGGCCGATACCAATGAGCGACTGCTCAGGCTGGTGGCGGTGCACGCAGGCGAGGTGATTGGCAGTTGCACCCTGGAGCAATATGCGCGCAGTCGCCAGAGCCATGTCGGCAGCATCGGCATGGGGGTGGCAGTGGCCTGGCAGGGCCAGGGGGTGGGCAGCCAGTTATTGGGTGCGGCGCTGGAGGTGGCTGACAACTGGATGAACCTGCACCGGGTGGAGCTGACGGTGTATGTCGACAATGAGCCGGCCCAGGCGCTGTACCGCAAGTTCGGTTTCGAGACCGAAGGCCGTTTGCGCGATTACGCCGTGCGTGACGGCGTATGGGTCGATGCCCTGAGCATGGCCCGCTTGCGTCAAACCGCCTGATCCTCCAGGGCAAACGCCACCGCAGCCTGCGCATGCAGCTCGGTGGTGTCGAGCAAGGGCAGGTCGCTGTGCTCGGGCTTGATCAACAGGCCAATCTCGGTACACCCCAGGATAATTGCCTGGGCGCCACGGGCCGCGAGGTTCCCGATGGCCTGTTGGTAAACCTGGCGTGACGCCTCGCTGATGACCCCGACGCACAACTCTTCGTAGATGATCCGGTGCACGGCGCGGCGTTCTTGCGCGTCGGGCACCAGTACGTTCAAGCCCTGGGCCGCCAGGCGCGCCTTGAGAAAGTCCTGTTCCATGGTAAACGCCGTGCCCAGCAGGCCGACGGTCAGGGTATTGGCCTTGACCGCCGCCGCGCCCGCCGCATCGGCGATGTGCAGGAACGGCACCGACACGGCCGCTTCGATTTGCGGTGCGACCAAATGCATGGTGTTGGTACACAGCACGATGCAGTCGGCGCCACCCGCTTGCAGGCGACGTGCGGCGTCTTGCAGGATTAGCGCGGCGTTATCCCAGCGCCCGGCGTGCTGGGCTTGTTCCACCGGACCGAAGTCGACGCTGTACAGCAGCATTTGTGCCGAGCGCAATGGCCCCAATCGGTCGCGGACCTGCTGGTTGATGATCCGGTAGTACTCGGCGCTGGACTCCCAGCTCATGCCGCCGATAAGGCCGATGGTGCGCATGCGAAACTCTCCAAGTTGTTGGGCGAAAGCCACACCTTACTCAACCCGCGAGCGTTAGTCATACGCGCGGTGGCTGCATCTGCCATGATCGTTGTTTGCAGTCCCCGAGGAACACCGCAATGGACGATGTACAGCAACTGGGCGAGATGCTTCGTCATTACGCCGACAGCGAAGCGCACAAGCGCCAACAGTTCGAGGTGCAGTCAGCCCACTGGACCCAGAAAATCACCGAGCTGTACGGTCATATCGAGCAATGGCTGGCGCCGGTCAAGAGCGACGGTTTACTGCAGGTGCAGCGTGAGGCCTATGTGGCGTCCGGGCCGAGCGTGCCGGTGGAGACTTCGACGTTCAAGACTGAGAAGTTGACCATTCATATTGCTGGCAAGCCGGTGGAGTTCGTACCGGATGTGATGGGGGCGGGTGGCTTGATTTCGTTGTCGGTCATTGGGCTGACGGCGGCCCGCTACGGCAGCATTTCCCTCGTGCTGCTGCCGGGGTCTGACGACTGGCTATGGAAAAAAACCAATGGCTTGAAAGACCCGGATACGTTCACCTTCGATGCCAATTTCCTGGCCTTGCAGTTGCAGAGCCTGATTCCTCGCGAACGCGGCTGATCCCAAGTAAATCTGGACGCTGGGGAGGGGCTTTATGTGGGAGCGGGCTTGCCCGCGAAGGCGGTGTGTCAGGTTAGGAATACTTGACTGACACACCGTCATCGCGGGCAAGCCCGCTCCCACACAAGCCCGCTCCCACACAAAGCTCAACAGGCCTTCAGGCCTTCAGACCTCTACGTTGCCCCAACCCGGCTTGGCCTCTTCAGGCGCCACCGCCTTGACCTGCTTGCCCGTCGCCAATTCCACCCGGCGTGCCACTTCCGGGTCGTCGGCAAACGGAATCAGACTGGCCTCATCCAAGGCTTCCCCCGACTGGTCCCGAAGGCAATATTCCACGGTGCCATATAGGCAGATGACCGCCGCCAGGTTGAGGATGATCTCCCACATCAGGCGATCTGCGCATCACGGTGCGCCACCTTCAAGTCCGCGACGCGCACGGTGCGCCAGGTGTTGTAGGCCATCAGCAACATGCCGCCGAGGAAGAACACGCCCCCGGCAAACCGTACGACAAACCCCGGGTGGCTGGCCTGCAACGCTTCGACGAAGGAGTAGGTGAGGGTGCCATCGTCGTTGACCGCCCGCCACATCAGGCCTTGAGTGATGCCGTTGACCCACATCGAGGCGATGTACAGCACCGTGCCGATGGTGGCCAGCCAGAAGTGCAGGTTGATCAGCGGCACGCTGTACATCTGCTCGCGGCCGAAGACTTTGGGGATCATGTGGTACAGCGAGCCAAAGGTGATCATCGCCACCCAGCCCAGGGCGCCGGCGTGTACGTGGCCGATGGTCCAGTCGGTGTAGTGGGACAGGGCGTTGACCGTCTTGATCGCCATCATCGGCCCTTCGAAGGTCGACATGCCGTAGAACGCCAGCGACAACACCAAGAACCGCAGGATCGGGTCGGTGCGCAATTTATGCCACGCGCCCGAGAGGGTCATCATGCCGTTGATCATCCCGCCCCAGCTGGGTGCCAGCAGGATCAGCGACATGGCCATGCCCAGCGACTGCGCCCAGTCTGGCAGCGCGGTGTAGTGCAGGTGGTGGGGGCCGGCCCAGATATACAGGGTGATCAACGCCCAGAAGTGCACGATGGACAGGCGATAGGAATACACCGGCCGCCCGACCTGCTTGGGCACGAAGTAATACATCATCCCCAGGAACCCGGTGGTCAGGAAGAACCCTACCGCGTTATGCCCGTACCACCACTGCACCATGGCGTCGGTGGCGCCGGAATACACCGGATAGGACTTGAACCAGTCCACCGGGATCGACAGGTGGTTGACCACGTGCAGCATGGCGATCACCACGATAAACGCGCCGAAGAACCAGTTGCCGACATAGATATGCTGGGTCTTGCGCTGTACCACGGTGGTGAAGAACACAATCGCATAGGCCACCCACACCACGGTCATCCACACCGCACCGGAGAACTCGATCTCGGCGTATTCCTTGGTGGTGGTGTAGCCCAGGGGCAGGGTGACCAGCATGATCACAATCACCGACTGCCAACCCCAGAACGTGAAGGCGGCGAGCCAATCGGAGTACAGGCGCACCTGGCAGGTGCGCTGTACCGCGTAGTAACTGGCGGCAAATTGCGCGCTGCCGGCAAAGCCGAAAATCACCAGGCTGGTGTGCAGCGGTCGCAACCGGCCGAACGTGGTCCAGGGCAGGTCCAGGTTCATGTCCGGCCACACCAGTTGCGAGGCGATCCACACCCCCATGGCCATGCCGATAACGCCCCATACCACGGTAGCGATGACGAATTGACGGACAACCTTATAGTTATAGGCCTGCCCGGTTGATGCTGTGCTCATGGTCAGTCTTCCACGGTTTCAAGTCCCGGGCACTGTAGGAAATCCATGAAAAACAAAACAGGCTCAGAAAAACTACATTAATACGGATCAGAATCCATCCCTGAAAACATGGGGTATTCCATGGCTGATATGGTTTTTTAGTTTTTAGCTGAATCTGTGACGTCTTGAGCTGTAGGTGCATAGTCGCCCCCATAGAAGCCGCTGCCGTCGAGCGCGGTCAGCCATGATGAGGTAGCGAGATGTATCGGTACGATGAGTACGACCGGGCGCTGGTATTCGAGCGTGTGGCGCAATTCCGTGATCAGGTCGAACGGTTTATCGCTGGCGACTTGAGCGAAGAAGAGTTCCTGCCGCTGCGCCTGCAAAACGGCCTGTACCTGCAAAAACATGCGTACATGCTGCGTGTGGCGATTCCCTACGGCACCCTCGGTGCACAGCAGCTGCGCACCCTGGCGAGCATTGCCCGGGATTACGATCGCGGCTACGGCCACTTCACCACGCGCCAGAACATGCAGTTCAACTGGATCGAGCTACAGCAGGTGCCCGACATCCTGCAGCGCCTGGCCGAAGTCGACATGCATGCGATCCAGACTTCCGGCAATTGCGTGCGCAACATCACCACCGAAGCCTTTGCCGGGGTGGCCGCCGACGAGCTGCTGGACCCGCGCCCGCTCGCGGAAATCCTGCGGCAATGGTCGACCATCAACCCCGAATTCCTGTTCTTGCCGCGCAAGTTCAAGATCGCCATCTGTTCGGCACACCAGGACCGGGCGGCGATCATGATGCATGACATCGGTCTCTATCTTTATCCGGATACCGACGGCCAGATGCTGTTGCGCGTGCTGGTAGGCGGTGGCCTTGGGCGCACGCCGATCCTCGGGTTGCAGATTCGCGATGGCTTGCCCTGGCAGCACCTGCTGTCTTATGTCGAGGCGGTGCTGCGGGTGTATAACCGCCATGGCCGACGCGATAACAAGTACAAGGCGCGGATCAAGATCCTGGTCAAGGCCCTGGGCATCGAGGCGTTTTCCCGGGAAGTGGAAGAGGAGTGGCAGCACCTGCGCGACGGCCCGGCGCAACTGACCACGCACGAGTACCAGCGCGTGGCCGCAGCCTTTGTGCCACCGCCCTATCAGGCACTGCCCGATACCGACCTGGACTATGGCACGCAGATGGCTGACAGCCCGGCGTTCGCACGTTGGGTGACGCGTAATGTGCAGCCCCACAAAGTGCCGGGCTATAGCAGTGTGGTGCTGTCCACCAAACCTGGAATTGCCGCGCCGCCTGGCGACGTGACCGCCGCGCAGATGGATGCGGTGGCCCAGTGGGCCGAGCAGTTCGGCTTTGGCGAAATCCGCATCGCCCATGAACAGAATATCGTGCTGCCGGATGTGCCCAAGGCGCGGCTGCATGCCTTGTGGTCCCTGGCCTGTGCGCAGGGTTTGGGCAGTGCCAATGTCGGCTTGCTGACCGATATCATCGCCTGCCCTGGGGGCGACTTCTGTGCGTTGGCCAATGCCAAGTCGATCCCCATCGCCCAGGCGATCCAGCAGCGCTTCGACAACCTTGACTACCTGCATGACCTGGGTGATATCAGCCTGAATATCTCCGGCTGCATCAATGCCTGCGGGCATCACCACATCGGCAATATCGGCATTCTGGGTGTCGATAAAAATGGCAGCGAGTGGTACCAGATCACCCTGGGGGGCGCCCAGGGCAAGGCCAGCGCGTTGGGCAAGGTGATAGGTCCAGCGTTCAGCGCTGCACAAGTGCCTGATGTGATTTCACGCCTGATCGCCACCTACGTTCGCTACCGGGAAAGCGACGAACCCTTTATCGACACTGTGCAACGTATCGGCCTGGAACCGTTCAAGGAGCGGGTGTATGGCGCCATGGTGCAACCGGCATGAACAATCTGTTGAGCCTGGAACAGGGGGTGGCCGCAATCAAACTCGATGACCCCTGGACGTTGGTGCGCGACGCCGAAGCACCGCTGCCCGAGGGCGCCCTGATCCTGCCATTGGCCCTGTGGCTGAGCCGGCGCATTGCACCAGACCCGCCGCACGACGCAGTGTGGCTCGGCCCGGATGATGAAGTGGAACACTTGCAGCCGTGGTTGGAGGTATTGCCGCTGATTGCCCTGGATTTCCCCAGCTTTCGCGATGGTCGCGCCTACAGCCAGGCCTACCTGCTGCGCACGCGCATGGGCTGGCACGGCGAGTTGCGGGCGGTGGGGGATGTGCTGCGCGATCAGCTCAGCCATATGCGCCAGTGCGGGTTTGATGGGTTTGCCGTGCGTGAGGACAAATCGGCGGCTGACGCGCTCAAGGGGCTGGCGGGCATGAGTGTGAGCTATGGCCGCTCGGTGATTGAGCCGCGGCCGCTGTTTCGCCGGCGTTGATGTTGAGCAGGAGCGCCCAACTGCGGGGCAAATCGAAGCTGCGAACTAACCCGCACTTGGGGGCTGAAGGCAGGTTATTTTCCAAGAGTTGGCTATACCTGTAACTTCACGTTTCGACGATAAACACCAAGGAGTCGCACCATGAAGCTAGGGCTAATGATCAGCACACTATGTATTGCCTCACTCGGGGTGACCGGGTGTGCGAGTAAAGTCCCCCAGCCGGACGAATACTCGGGCTTTCTCTCGGACTACAGCCAATTGCGCGAAGCCAAGTCGCCGTCTGGCGCAGAGGTGATGCGCTGGGTCGATCCCAAGTTGAATCTGAACCGCTATACCTCGGTGTATATCGAGCCCACTCAATTCTTCCCCAAGCCCCAGGCCACGGCGCAAATCCCCGACGCCACGTTGCGCAGCATCAACGAGTATTACAACCAGGCACTCAAGCGTGAGCTGGTCAAGTCACTGCCACTGGCCAACGGCCCGGGCCCTGGGGTGATTGTGGTGCGGGCGGCGATCACGGCGGTCAGTCGCAAGACTGAAGGCCTCAAGCCCTACGAATTCATTCCGGTGGCCCTGGTGGCGGCAGCGGTCAGCACCGGCACCGGGATTCGCGACCAGGAAACCACCCTGGGCACCGAGGCACAGTTTCTCGATGGCGACAGTGGCCGTGTGATTGCCCAGGTCGTGCGCAAAGGCACCGGCAAACCCCTGGAAAACGACACCCAAGTCATGACCGCAGCGGATGTGAAGGGTGTGATGGATGGCTGGGCGGCGGACTTGCATCAGTCGTACGTCAAGCTCAAAAACAAATAACCCATCCCACATGTAGGAGCTGGCACGCCAGTTCCTACAAAGGGGTAGCTAACATGCCTTTGACTTTATCGCGCAGTTGATCGATGGAGAACGGCTTGGCAATCATCTGCACGCCCGGGGGCAACTCGATGTTTTCGGCATAGCCGCTGGCAAGCAAGATGGGCAGGGCCGGGCGCAATGTGCGGGTCTGTTGCGCCAGTTCCTTGCCAGTTATGCCCGGCAAGCCAAAGTCGGTCATCATCAGGTCGATCACATTGGCGCCATCTTCTATAAGTCCCAGCGCCGTTTCGCCGTCTTCAGCCTCAAGCACCTTGAACTCCAGTTCTTCGAGTACATCGACGATCAGCATGCGCACGATGGCGTCGTCTTCGACTACAAGGATGGTAGAGGCAGCGGTCATAGTGAGGGTTCCCAGATGGTTGAGGTGCAGGTCTTGAACAGTTGAACGACCATCTTCTAATGAGTCGCGGCGATCCCGGCAAGTTCCCCAGACGGGGCGCGCATTGTGCCGATAATCAGGCTTGATGTCCTGGGTGTGTCGTTGAAATACGGCATAAACATAGCCGTCGTCGTCGAGTTTGGGGCAAACTTCCGGTTTTTCCGCACTTGGCCAAGGCACGCCCATGACTCCCGCTTCGTCAGTCGATGAAAACAGCTTCCGCAAACTCCTGAGCCGCAACGTGGCATTGCCACTGGGTGTGGGGGTTCTCAGTGCGGTGTTCTTTGTGTGCCTGATCACTTATCTGTTGTCGGTGATCCAGTGGGTGGAGCACACGGACCGGGTGATCAACAACCTCAATGAAACCGCCAAACTGACGGTCGACCAGGAAACCGGCATGCGCGGTTTCCTGATTACCGGCGACGAGCATTTCCTCGACCCCTACGAAGTGGCCAAGCCCCGGATCATTTCCGACCTGCGCAATCTGCAGGTCCTGGTCGCCGATAACCCCCAGCAAGTGGACCGACTCAAGCGCCTGGAGTCGCTGCAACTGGAGTGGAACAACTACGCCCAGACGATGATTGAGATGCAACGGCAAGAGGGCGATTACCGCGGCGCGGTGAAGGCCGGGCGTGGCAAGCGCCTGACCGACGAAATTCGCAAGGAGTACGAGGCCGCGATTGCCATGGAGCAGCAGTTCCGCCTTGATCGCAACGCAGAAGTGACCCGCACCACGGTGTTTAGCGTGGTGATCTACTTGCTGTTCGTGCTGGGCCTGAGCGGCTTTTTGGCGTATGTCGGGAGGAAGAATCTATTAGCCCTTTCAGACAGTTACAGCGCCAACCTGGCCTCGCAACTGAAGATTGCCAAACGCCTGGAACAGCAAGCGTGGCTGCGCAACGGCCAGACTGAACTGGCTGAACAGGTGTTGGGCCAACTGACGTTGAACCTGCTGGGGCGCAATATTCTGCAATTCTGCGCCCAATACATGGGCTCGGTGGTGGCTGCACTGTATGTGCGGGAGGAACACGGCGGCCTCAAGCGCGTGGCTGCGTATGGCTTCTCGCGGGAGCAGGAGCAGCAGGAGCAGGCGATTTACCGTGACGAGGGCATTGTCGGCCAGGCCGCCCAGCAACACCGTTTGATTCGCCTGGACGATGTGTCGGTGGACTACTTCAAGGTCAGCTCCGGCCTGGGTGATGGTGCACCGCGCAGCGTGCTGGTGGTGCCGACCAGCGATGATGATCGGGTCAACGGGGTCATCGAACTGGGCTTCCTGCGTCCTCTGGAAGAGCGCGATGTGGAGCTGCTGGAGCTGATCGCCGGCAATATCGGCACTTCTATCGAAGCGGCGCGCTACCGCCAGCGTTTGCAGGAAGTGCTGGCCGAGACCCAGCAGCTCAATGAAGAGCTGCAAGTGCAGCAGGAAGAACTCAAGACCGCCAACGAGGAGCTGGAAGAGCAGTCGCGCATCCTCAAGGAGTCCCAGGCCCACCTGGAGACCCAGCAGGCCGAGTTGGAGCAGACCAACGAGCAATTGGCCGAGCAGAGCCAGATCCTCG
Source organism: Pseudomonas sp. DTU12.1 (assembly GCF_009873475.1). Lineage (NCBI taxonomy): Bacteria > Pseudomonadati > Pseudomonadota > Gammaproteobacteria > Pseudomonadales > Pseudomonadaceae > Pseudomonas > Pseudomonas sp. DTU12.1. Next base: position 2,854,533 of record NZ_CP045254.1, read on the forward strand.
CCGACCAGCGCGATGCCATGGACCGCAAGAACATCGAGCTCAATCGCGTGCAGGTCGAGTTGGAGGATCGTGCCGATGAGTTGGAGCGCTCCAGCAAGTACAAGTCCGAGTTCCTCGCCAACATGTCCCACGAGTTGCGCACGCCCCTCAACAGCTCGCTGATCCTGGCCAAGCTGCTGGCAGAAAACTCCGAGGAAAACCTCAGCGCCGAACAGGTCAAGTTCGCCGAGTCGATCTACTCGGCAGGCAACGATCTGCTCAACCTGATCAATGACATCCTGGACATTGCCAAGGTCGAGGCCGGCAAGCTCGATATGCGTCCCGAGAACACCAGTGTGGCGCGCCTGGCAGAGGGCCTGCGCGGCATGTTCGAGCCGTTGGCCAGTGACCGCAAGCTGGGCTTCCAGATAGAGGTGCAGCCCGGTGCGCCGCTGATGTTGTTCACCGACCGCCAGCGTCTGGAGCAGATCCTCAAGAACCTGCTGTCCAATGCCGTCAAGTTCACCGAGAAAGGCCAGGTCAGCCTGACCATTTCCCGTCAGCCGGGGGAGGGCATTGCCTTTACCGTGCGTGACTCGGGGATCGGTATTGCCCCGGACCAGCAGCAAAGCATCTTCGAAGCCTTCCGCCAGGCCGATGGCACCACCAACCGCCGTTACGGCGGTACCGGTCTGGGGCTGTCCATTTCCCGCGACCTGGCCACCCTGCTGGGGGGCTATATCAATGTCACCAGTGAGCCGGGCCAGGGCAGTATCTTTACCCTGGTGCTGCCGGAACAGTACGTTGAACGCGATGAAGACGCGCCCGCCATCGAGCGCCCACAGGTCGCGATGATTGCCCCGGCACCCGTAGCGCCCATCAAGGTGTCGCCGTTGCGCATGGCCGACGAAGCGTTGATCCCGCGCTTTGCCGACGACCGCGAGCAAGCCCCGTTTACCACCCGCTGCATCCTGGTGGTGGAAGACGAGCCGAACTTTGCACGGATCCTCTTCGACCTGGCCCACGAACTGGGCTATCACTGCCTGGTGGCCCATGGCGCGGACGAGGGCTACACCTTGGCCGAACAGTACCTGCCCGACGCGATCCTGCTGGATATGCGCCTGCCGGACCACTCCGGGCTCACCGTGCTGCAGCGCCTCAAGGAGCACGCCGAGACCCGGCATATCCCGGTGCATGTGATTTCTGTCGAAGACCGCGTCGAAGCCGCCATGCACATGGGCGCCATCGGCTATGCCGTCAAACCCACCACCCGCGAAGAGCTCAAGGACGTGTTTGCGCGCCTGGAGGCCAAGCTGACGCAGAAGGTCAAGCGCATCCTGCTGGTGGAAGACGATGACTTGCAGCGCGACAGCATTGCCCGCCTGATCGGCGACGAAGACATCGAAATCACCGCCGTCGGTTTCGCCCAGGAGGCCCTGGACCTGCTGCGCAGCACGGTATATGACTGCATGATCATCGATCTCAAGTTGCCGGACATGCTTGGCAACGAGTTGCTCAAGCGCATGGCCACCGAGGATATCTGTTCGTTCCCGCCAGTGATTGTCTACACCGGGCGCAACCTCACCCGGGATGAAGAGGCGGAACTGCGCAAGTATTCGCGCTCGATCATCATCAAGGGTGCCCGCTCACCTGAACGGTTGCTGGACGAAGTGACACTCTTTTTGCACAAAGTCGAATCCCAGTTGTCCCAGGAACGGCAGAAGATGCTCAAGACCGCCCGCAGCCGCGACAAGGTCTTCGAAGGGCGCAAGGTGTTGCTGGTGGATGACGATGTACGCAACATCTTTGCCCTTACCAGTGCCCTGGAGCACAAGGGGGCGGTTGTGGTGATTGGCCGTAACGGCCGTGAAGCCATCGAGAAACTCAATGAGGTCGAGGACATCGACCTGGTACTGATGGACGTGATGATGCCGGAGATGGATGGCTACGAGGCCACTGCGTTGATCCGCCAGGATCCGCGCTGGCGCAAGCTGCCGATCATTGCGGTGACGGCCAAGGCCATGAAGGACGACCAGGAGCGCTGTCTTGCGGCCGGGTCCAACGATTATCTGGCCAAGCCCATTGACTTGGATCGGTTGTTTTCGCTGATCCGTGTTTGGCTGCCGAAGATGGAACGCATTTAAGTGGATCGAAGTACTGATATTGAACTGCGCTTGTTGATCGAGGCGATCTACCTCAAGTACAGCTATGACTTTCGTGATTACTCCGGGGCTTCGGTCAAGCGGCGTGTGGCGCATGCGTTGCGCCAGTTCGACTGCAAGACGATCTCGGCCTTGCAGGAGCGGGTGCTTCACGATCCCACGGCGTTCATGCAATTGCTGCAGTTCCTGACCATCCCGGTCAGCGAGATGTTTCGCGACCCCTCGCACTTTCTGGCGATACGCCAGGAAGTGGTGCCGCTGCTCAAGACCTACCCGTCGATCAAGATCTGGATCGCCGGGTGCAGCACTGGGGAGGAGGTGTATTCCATGGCCATCCTCCTGCGCGAGGAGGGTTTGCTCGAACGCACGATCATCTATGCCACGGATATCAACCCCAACTCCCTGGAAAAGGCCAAGCAAGGGATCTTTTCCCTGGAGAGCGTGCGTGCCTACACCCACAATTACCAGCAGGCCGGTGGCACTCAATCGTTTGCCGACTACTACACGGCGGCCTACGATTACGCGATCTTTGACAAGACGCTGCGGGAAAACGTGACGTTTGCCGACCATAGCCTGGCGACCGACAGTGTGTTCTCCGAAACACAATTGATTTCATGTCGTAACGTTCTGATTTATTTCAATAAAAAGTTGCAAGACCGGGCGTTTGGATTGTTTCATGAGTCGCTGTGCCATCGCGGCTTCCTGGTGCTGGGCAGCAAGGAAACCCTGGATTTTTCCGCCTACAGCAAGCAGTTCGAACCCTTGGTCAAGCAAGAACGGATCTACCGCAAATCATGAATGAAGCTGCTGCCAGCCCGGCGTCTGTGTCGGGCGTCCAAGCCATTGTCGTCGGCGCATCCGCGGGTGGGGTCGAGGCGTTGTTGAGCATTTTTGCTGCCTTGGCGCCGGGGTTCAGCCTGCCGATCATCGCTGTGCTGCACCTGCCGGATGAGCGCCGCAGCCAGTTGGCCGAAGTGTTTGACCGGCGCCTGCACATACCGGTGGTAGAGGCGCGGGACAAGGAAATGATCCAGCCCGGCACCCTGTATTTTGCCGGGCCTGGCTATCATTTGTCGGTGGAGCATGACCGCAGCCTGTCATTGAGCCAGGAGGACCGCGTCCATCACTCGCGCCCGGCCATTGATTTTCTGTTTGAATCGGCTGCTGACGCCTATGGCCCGAATTTGCTGGCGATCCTGCTGACCGGCGCCAACCAGGATGGCGGGCGCGGCTTGGCCCAGGTCAAGCAGCTGGGCGGCATCACGGTTGTCCAGGACCCTTTGGAGGCGCGGGTGGACGTGATGCCCAAGGCGGCCCTGGCGCTGCATACACCTGACTATATTCTCACCTTGAGCCGCATTGGCGATTTGCTGGCTTCCCTGGAATCTTCCCCATGTTAACTACTGTCCAGGCCAAACTGCTGATCGTCGACGATCTGCCGGAAAACCTGCTGGCCCTTGAAGCGCTGATCAAGCGCGAGGACCGCCAGGTCTACAAGGCCTTGAGTGCCGACGAGGCCTTGTCGCTGCTGCTTGAGCACGAGTTCGCCATGGCTATTCTCGATGTGCAGATGCCCGGTATGAACGGCTTCGAGCTGGCCGAGATGATGCGCGGCACGGAAAAAACCAAGAACATTCCCATTGTGTTTGTCAGCGCCGCCGGGCGTGAGCTCAACTACGCCTTCAAGGGCTACGAGAGCGGCGCAGTGGATTTCCTGCACAAGCCGCTGGATATTCACGCGGTCAAGAGCAAGGTCAACGTGTTCGTCGAGCTGTATCGCCAGAGCAAGGCCATGAAGCTGCAGGTCGAAGCCCTGGAGCACAGCCGCCGCGAACAGGAAGCCCTGCTGACGCGCTTGCAGGCCACCCAGGAGCAATTGGAGCAGGCGGTGCGGATGCGCGATGACTTCATGTCTATCGTGGCCCACGAAGTGCGTACGCCCCTCAATGGCCTGATTCTGGAAACCCAACTGCGCAAGATGCATCTGGCGCGCAACAACGCCAGTGCGTTCACCCTGGACAAGATGCATGCCATGGTCGACCGCGACGAACGGCAGATCCAGAGCCTGATCCGCCTGATCGAAGACATGCTCGATGTCTCACGCATTCGCACCGGCAAGTTGTCGATTCGCCCGGCGCGGTTTGACCTGACGCAACTGGTGCGCAACCTCCTGGAAAACTTCGCCCCACAGGTGGCAGCGGCCGACTCTTCGATCCAACTGCACGCCGAGCAACCGGTGGAGGGCCACTGGGACGAGTTCAGGATCGAACAGGTGGTGTCGAACCTGCTGACCAACGCCTTGCGCTACGGGGCCAAGAGCCCGGTGGATGTGCGGGTGTACGCCGAGCATGGCGAGGCGCGGGTGGAGGTGCGCGATCGTGGAATCGGCATCAGTGAGGACAACCAGAAGCGCATTTTCCAGCAGTTCGAGCGCGTCACCGACAAACATGCCGTGGCCGGGCTGGGCCTGGGGCTGTTTATTTCCGAGCAGATTGTCGCCGCCCATGGCGGTACTATTGAGGTCGAAAGCCGGATAGGCGAGGGTGCCTTGTTCCGGGTGTGCCTGCCGATGGGGCTGGAGGCATGAAATCATTCAGCAATCCAACGCAACCTCTGCGTGACCCCATGGTCGTAACTGCAGCAACTGACCGAGCAAAGGCTTCCCATGAGTGAAGATGCACAAGATGTCGTACTGATCGTTGAAGACGACGAATCAATTATGTTTGTGCTGGGTGAATACCTGGCAGGCCTGGGGTATCGGGTTTTAAAGGCGATAGATGGCGAACAGGCCTTCGAAATCCTTGCCAGCAAACCCCACCTGGACCTGATGGTCACCGATTACCGGCTGCCTGGGGGCATTTCCGGGGTGCAAATCGCCGAGCCCGCGATCAAGTTGCGACCGGAACTCAAGGTGATCTTCATCAGTGGCTATCCCCAGGAAATTCTCGACTGCAACAGCCCGATCACGCGCAATGCGCCGATCCTGGCCAAACCGTTCGATCTGGATACGTTGCACGAACATATCCAGCGTTTGTTGGCCTGAAAGGGGTTACAGAGTCGAAACCTGACACTTCGTTATGTGTGTACCGAGCCCGCGCAGTCAGGTGGCGCGAATCATCTCCCGCACCGTCTGCGTCAATAATTCAAAGGTGAACGGCTTGGTAATCATCTGCATACCCGGGTCGAGAAACCCGCCGCGTACCGCGGCATGTTCGGCATAGCCGGTGATAAACAGAACTTTGAGCCCTGGCCGCAGTTGGCGGCCAATTTCCGCTAATTGCCGACCGTTCATACCGGGCAGTCCAACGTCACTGATCAACAGATCAATCCGCTGCTCAGACTCGATGATCGGCAACGCGCTGTTGGCATCACCCGCTTCGACAAAGGCATAGCCCAATTCGCTCAATACCGCGCTGACCAGCACCCGCACGGCCGGATCGTCCTCGACAATCAATACGGTTTCGCCGGCGTTGGCAAATGGCAGCTGCGGCGGGTTGAGGGGTTCCTCAGCGATTATTTCACCCGCAAAGCGTGGCAGGAACAGGCTGACCGTGGTGCCCTGGCCAACCACGCTGTGAATGGTCACATGGCCGTGGGATTGGCGGGCGAAGCCATAGATCATCGACAGGCCCAGCCCCGTACCCTGGCCGATGGGTTTGGTGGTGAAGAAAGGGTCGAAGGCGCGGCTGACAACCGTGTCGGGCATGCCGCAACCGGTGTCGCTGACGCTCAACTCGACATAGTCGCCAGGATCGAGTGTGCCGTAGGCTGCGGTGAATACGCTGTCGAGATGGCGGTTGCTGGTTTCCACCACCAACTGCCCGCCGTTGGGCATGGCGTCGCGTGCATTGAGCGCCAGGTTGAGCAGGGCACTTTCCAACTGATTGGGGTCGGCTTCGGCGATCCACAGTTTTTCCTCAACCCGAACATCCAGGGCGATGCTCTCGTTGAGACTGCGCCGTAGCAACTCGCTCATGGACGTCACCAGGTGGTTGATCTCCACTGGTTTGGAGTCCAGCGACTGGCGACGGGAAAACGCCAGCAGGCGGTGGGTCAGGCCGGCGGCGCGGTTGGCCGAGGTGACACCCAGGTCGATCAGGCTGTCGAGGTCTTCGGTGCGGCCCCGGGCAACCCGCCTTCGCAGTAACTCCAGGCTGCCGATGATCCCGGTGAGCATGTTGTTGAAGTCGTGGGCGATACCTCCCGTCAACTGACCGACGGCTTCCATTTTCTGCGCCTGGCGCAGTGCTTCTTCGTTGGCGCGCAACTGCGCCGTACGTTCCTCGACCTGTTGCTCCAGGGTTTCCAGGGTGCTTTGCAGGCGCTGTTCACTTTGGCTGAGGTCGATCATTCGGTCGCGGGCCTCGTACTGGCGCCGGCGGCCGCGCAAGGCAGTGGTGACCAGGCTGATCAAGGTGACCGGGTGGAACGGGCGCTCCAGCAAGGTGATGTTGCCTAGCAGTGCGCTCAGGTGTGAGGACGCGTTCTGTTCGCTACCGCCGTGGTGGGTGAGCAGCACGATCGGCAAGTCGGACCAGGCGGGCTGCTGTTGCAGGTAGGTCAGCAACGGTTCGAGATCGGCGCCGCGCAAGGCTTCTGCAGCAATAATCAGCAGGCCGGCACCGTCCTCCAGGGCCTCGCACAGCAAAGGCAGGCTGCTCGCAGTCACGGCGCCAAATCCCGCCTCGTTGAGCATCATTGTTGCCAGCGAGCTGTCGCGCCCCAGGGGCGCCAGAATAATTGCACGCTCGAATGTCTCGGCCCGCGCCGTCACGAACTCTCATCCTTGAGCAGCGGCTTGCCGGCACCCATGTACGTGGGCACGCCGCGCAACACGCCCTGGAACGCCTCGAGGGGTTCGCCGATGGTCATCCCGGTGCCGCTGATGCGGTACTCACGGATGGTCGACTCATGCCTGCCGGTGCGTTTCTTGATGATCGAAATGGCGCGGCGCACCTTGCCCAAGGCTTCGAAGTAACGCAGCAGAATAACTGTGTCGGCCAGGTAGGTAATGTCCACTGGCGCCTGCATGTCACCCACCAGGCCGTGTTGGGCTACGGTCATAAAGGTCGCCGCGCCGCGTCGGTTGAGGTACAGCAACAGTTCGTGCATGTGCAGCACCAGGGCGTTTTCTTCGGGCATCGCCGCCTGATAGCCGTTGATACTGTCGATGACCACGGTCTTGATCTGGCGTTCGTCGACGCAGCGCCGTACGCGATGGGAGAACTCTCCGGGCGACAGTTCGGCGGCGTCCACCTGTTCGATCAGCAGGTTGCCGGTGGCTTGCAGCGCCTCCAGGTCGATCCCCATGTTTTTCATGCGCTCAAACAATAGGCCCAGCTCTTCATCGAAGATAAACAGTGCGGCCTTTTCCCCGCGGGCCACCGCCGAGGCAGCAAAAATCATCGAAATCAACGATTTGCCCGTACCGGCAGGGCCAAGGATCAGCGTGCTGGAGCCGGTCTCGATACCGCCGCCGAGCAGGGCATCCATCTCGCTTATGCCACTGGTCAAGGTCTGGCGGTTGTAGCCGCCGCGATGCTCGGCGGCCACCAGGCGGGGGAATACATGCACACCGTCGCCCATGATGGTGAAGTCGTGAAAACCGCCCCGGTATTTCTGCCCGCGGTACTTCACCACGCGCACCCGGCGACGTTCGGCGCCGTAGTTGGGGGTCAGTTCTTCCAGGCGAATCACCCCGTGGGCCACGCTGTGTACGGTTTTGTCCAGGGCTTCGGTGGTCAGGTCATCGAGCAGCAAGACCGTGGCTTCATAGCGCACAAAGTAATGTTTGATGGCCAGGATCTGGCGGCGGTAACGCAACGAGCTTTGCGCCAGCAGACGGATTTCCGAAAGGCTGTCGAGCACCACACGGGTCGGCTTGACGCGCTCCACGGCTTCGAAAATCTGCCGGGTGGCTTCGCCCAGCTCCAGGTCCGAGGAGTACAGCAGGCTTTGCTGATGTTCGGCGTTCAGCAGGCTTTCGGGGGGTGTCAGTTCAAAAATATGGATGTTGTCGTCCAAGTCCCAGCCATGGGATGCAGCGCCCTGGCGTAATTCGCGCTCGGTTTCAGACAGGGTGATATACAGCGAGCGTTCGCCATTTTTTGCCCCCGCCTGAAGGAAATGCAGGGCCACCGTAGTCTTGCCCGTACCTGGCTCGCCTTCGAGCAGGAACAGGTGGCTGCGTGACAGGCCACCGTCAAGAATGTCATCAAGACCTTCGATACCGGTCGCCGCCTTTGCTGTGAACAGCTCTTTGGATGTAGACAAGAAGTGCCCTCGGATCACTTATCAAGTAGAGGGCGCGTGCCTGAGCAAACGCGCCATATTTACTTGACCGTGGTGCCGATTGGCGGTTCAACGTTTTGTTAAATATGTCGGGTGCCGGCAACGGGCACCGTCCTCACAGGCCCTGTTGCAGGGCTGGATCATCAGGGTTTTGCTGCTCCAGCTGCGCCAGCAGTACTTGAACGTTCTGCAGTTGGCCGCTTTCTTTCCAATAGTTGACCAGCAATACCCGAGCCTTGCGGTTGGCCGGGTGGCGCTGGATGATTTCTTCCAGCTGGCGCTGCGCGGCCTCCAGTTCGTCCTGGTCGTGCAGGGTGGTTGCCAGGTCGTAGCGGTAATCCTGATTGTCTGGCTCAAGCTCCACCGCCTTGGACAGCCCGAGCAGGGCGTACGCGCGTTCACCATGGTGCAGCAACCACATGCCCAGGGCGTGCTGCAGGTAGGCCGAATCGGGATGAGCCTGCAACTGCGTGGCCAGAACCTGGCGGGAATCATCGACCTTGCCCTGTTTATCCAGCAGTTCGATGCGTGCAACCACCGCCGGCAGGTTATCCGGGTCCAGGCGCAATGCCTGTTCCAGGGCATGTTGCGCTTCGGGCAGCAGGGCGCTGTGGATGTACAGGCGTGCCAGCTGAATCCAGCCTTCGGCGCTTTCGGGCTGGGCCTTGAGGTACTTTGCATACTCATCCAGCACTTGCTGCAAGGGGCCGAAATACAGACCCAGGGTGTCGGGTGACAGGCCCAGCAAGGCGTTGGCAGCGGCAAACCGCACGCTTTGTTGTTCATCCTCGAGCAACGGCCCGAGCAACAGGGTGCGCTGCCCGCTGGGCACCAGGCCGACGATGCTGGCAATGGCTGCCTGGCGCACCAGGGGGGATTCGTGGCTCAGGTCCTTGTCCGCCAGTTTCAATGCCTGGGGGCTTGGATAGTTGTGCAATTCGTTGTGCAGGGCGGCGCGGCGCACGTCCGACAGATCTGGCCGGCCCAATTGCTGATACAGCACCCGTGCGGCGCCGGGTTCGCCGTTATGCGCCTGTTTCAGGGCCTTGGAGTATCCGTGGGCAATGGCCGGCGGTACGGACACGCTGGGCGTGCGGGTGAAATACCAGAACAGCAGTGCGACAAACAACAGGGCGCTCAGGCCGATGATCGAGTAACGGCGTGACTTTGACATGCAGGCGTCCGAAAGCTGGGCAGCTAGTGCAAAGTGGTCAGCTTCGGTCAGACACCGACGAGTGTCAAACCTGGCTCACGTCAGCACATAGTCCACGGGCTCCAAGGGCGGCGGTAGGGTGGTTTCGCCCAGGGCGGCGAGGATCTCGCGTTCCAGGGTGCGCACGATGGCATTGCACGGCAGGTCGTTCTCGTCGAAGCCGAAGGGGTCCTCCAGATCGTCACCGATTTCGTCCAGGCCAAAGAAGGTGTAGCTGACGATGGCGGTGAAAATCGGCGTCAGCCAGCCCAGGGGCTCGGCCATGGCAAATGGTAGCAGGATGCAGAACAGATAGATGGTGCGGTGCAGCAGCAGGGTGTAGGGGAAGGGCAGCGGCGTGCTTTTGATCCGTTCGCAAGCGGCCTGTACCTGACTGAGCCCCACCAGGCGGGTTTCCAGTTGGGTGTAGCGCCAATCGCTGATCCGTCCCTGTTGCGCGGCGTCCGAGCATTGGGCACCGAGGGTTTGCAGGATGCGATCAGGCAGGTTCGGGTGGTGGGACTCCACGCTGCTCCAAGGCTTTATGGCATGGGCCTCGTCTTCCAGGCGCAGGCGCGCGACCAGGCCGTGGGCAAAGCCGCACAGGCCGCGCAACAGGCTTTCGCGCTCGCCAGGCCGGGTAAAAACCTGGCTTTCGCGGATCAGCGAGCGGATCTCAATGACCATCTGCCCCAATTGCTTGCGGCCCTCCCACCAGCGGTCGTAGCAGGCGTTGTTGCGAAAGCTCATGAAGATCGACAGCGACAGCCCCAGCAGGGTGAACGGGGTCGCGTTGACCTTGGAAAAATAGGCTGGGTGCAGGGTTTCCACCAGTACGATCACCGAGGCCAGCAGCGTGACCAGCAGGCTGCGCAGGGCAATACGTTTGGCAATCGAACCCTTGAGGGAGAACAGGATGCCGAACAGGTTGGGTTTGGGGCGGACAATCATCGAGGGCTTCTTCGGTGGCGCAGGCCCTCAGATTAGAAGCTGGCGGGCAGGGCGTCCAATCGCTTGCGTTGACTGGCCGATTGTCGGGCTCTATGGGCATGGCATCTAAACAACTGAATACCCCCTGTGGCGAGCGGGCTTGCCCGCGCTGGGCTGCGAAGCAGCCCCAATAAGCCGAATGCGGTGTATCAGATTCTCCGTAGCGGCTGGTTTTGGGGCTGCTCCGCAGCCCAGCGCGGGCAAGCCCGCTCGCCACAGACGGCAGCTCAACACGTCGTATCATTGGCCAAACCAGTCAGCCACATTGAAAGCTTTGACCATTGTCCGTGCGCCGCTCTGGCGCCACTATTTGCGCAGCGTCACCCCGCAAAAGCACGCCCCCCAAAAACAACAAAAGACACAGGGATTTGCCACGATGCGCGATTATTTGGCTGCGACTACCGAGTTCAACTACCAGCAAACCGTCGAGGCCGCACTGGCCGGCCACTTGCAAGGGCTCAATGCCTGCGTTGAATGCTGCGACCGGCATGCACTGCCGGGGCGGATTGCCTTGTTCTGGGAGGGCAAGGATGGCCGCAGCGCCACCTCGACCTTCATTGAATTGCAGGATCAGGCGGCGCGTTTCGCCAATTTTCTCCTGGCCCAGGGCGTCAAGCGTGGCGACAAGGTCGCTGGCCTGCTGCCGCGCACCGCCGAACTGCTGGTGACGGTGCTGGCCACCTGGCGCATCGGTGCGGTCTATCAACCCTTGTTCACCGCGTTCGGCCCCAAGGCCATCGAACACCGCCTGAACAGCTCCGGCGCGGCGCTGGTGGTGACCGACGCGGTCAACCGCAGCAAACTGGCGGAAGTTGCCGATTGCCCGACCATCGTCACGGTGGCCGGCGCCAAGGGCGAAGGCATTGTGCGCGGTGATTTCAGCTTCTGGGCCGAGTTGCCCAACTATTCCAATGTCTGCGAACCGGTATTGCTGGGCGCCGATGATCCGTTCCTGCTGATGTTCACCTCTGGCACCACCGGCCCGTCAAAGGCCCTGGCCGTACCGCTCAAGGCGCTGGTCGCGTTCCAGAGCTACACCCGCGATGCCGTGGACCTGCGCCCTGAAGATGCGTTCTGGAACGTCGCCGATCCGGGCTGGGCCTACGGTATCTACTTTGGCGTGACCGGACCGTTGTCCATGGGCCATCCGATCACCTTCTACGATGGCCCGTTCACCCTGGAAAGCACCTGCCGGGTCATCAATAAGTACGGGATCACCAACCTCACGGGTTCGCCTACGGCCTACCGCCTGCTGATTGCCGGTGGCGAGCAGTTCGCGCGCTCGATCAAGGGCCGGCTGCGCATCGTCAGCAGCGCCGGCGAGCCGCTCAACCCGGAAGTGATCCGTTGGTTCGCCGACAACCTGGGTGTGACTATCCACGACCACTACGGCCAGACCGAGCTAGGCATGGTGCTGTGCAATCACCATGGCCTGGAGCACCCGGTGCATGTCGGGTCTGCTGGTTTTGCCTCGCCGGGGCACCGCATCGTGGTGCTGGATGACAACCACCAGGAATTGCCCGCCGGCCAGCCCGGCATCCTCGCTATCGACCGCGAGCAGTCGCCGATGTGCTGGTTCGCCGGCTACGACGGGGTCAAGACCAAGGCTTTCGTCGGCAAGTATTACTTGAGCGGCGACACCGTGGAGCTCAATCCCGATGGCAGCATCAGTTTTGTCGGGCGCAGTGATGATGTGATCACCACATCCGGCTACCGCGTGGGGCCATTCGACGTGGAAAGCGCCTTGGTCGAGCACCCTGCCGTGATCGAAGCCGCCGTGGTCGGCAAACCGGACGCGGAGCGCACCGAGCTGGTCAAGGCCTTTGTGGTGATCAACAGCCAGTACCGCGCCGATGCCGCGCTGGCCGAGGAGCTGCGCCAGCACGTGCGCAAGCGCTTGGCGGCCCACGCCTACCCACGGGAAATCGAATTTGTCAGCGACTTGCCCAAGACCCCGAGCGGCAAGCTGCAACGGTTTATTTTGCGTAACCAGGAAATCGCCAAGGTCCAGGCAGCGACCACGGCTTGATCCCTCTTCAAGGAAACAATGATGCAGATCGAGAACAAGGTATTTATGGTCAGCGGCGGCGCTTCGGGGCTCGGCGCGGCCACCGCCGAAATGTTGGTGGCGGCGGGTGCCAAGGTGATGCTGGTGGACCTGAATGCCGATGCCGTGGCGGCCCAGGCGGTTAAGTTGGGCGCACAGGCGCGCAGTGTGGTGGCGGATATCAGCCAGGAAGCGGCTGCCGAAGCGGCAGTACAGGCGACCGTCGCGGCATTTGGCGCCCTGCATGGGCTGGTCAACTGCGCAGGCGTGGTGCGTGGCGAGAAAATCCTCGGCAAGAACGGGCCCCATGCCTTGGCAAGCTTTGCCCAGGTGATCAACGTCAACCTGATCGGCAGCTTCAACCTGCTGCGCCTGGCGGCGGCCGCTATCGCGGAATCCGAGGCCGATGCCGACGGTGAGCGTGGCGTGATCATCAACACCGCGTCAGTGGCCGCTTTTGACGGCCAGGTCGGCCAGGCCGCCTACGCGGCATCCAAGGGCGCGATTGCCAGCCTGACCCTGCCGGCTGCGCGCGAGCTGGCGCGCTTCGGTATCCGCGTGATGACCATCGCCCCAGGCATCTTTGAAACACCGATGATGGCCGGCATGACCCCGCAAGTACGCGACTCCCTGGCGGCCGGCGTGCCGTTCCCGCCACGCCTGGGCAAGCCGGTCGAGTACGCTGCGCTGGCGCGGCATATCATTGAAAACAGCATGCTCAATGGCGAGGTGATCCGTCTTGACGGCGCCTTGCGCATGGCGGCCAAGTAAGGAGGTTTTTGCATGACTCAGCTCCACGATCCGATTGTTATTGTCAGCGCCGTACGCACGCCCATGGGCGGGTTCCAGGGCGACCTCAAGGGTTTGACCGCGCCGCAATTGGGCGCCGCCGCGATTCGTGCCGCCGTCGAGCGAGCAGGTATCGCCCACGACGCAGTAGACGAAGTGTTGTTCGGTTGCGTACTGCCCGCAGGTCTCGGCCAGGCCCCGGCACGCCAGGCCGCCCTGGGCGCTGGCCTGGACAAGTCGACGCGTTGCACCACGCTCAACAAGATGTGTGGCTCGGGCATGGAAGCGGCCATTCTGGCCCATGACTCGCTGCTGGCCGGTAGCGCGCAGGTGGTGATCGCCGGGGGCATGGAGAGCATGTCCAACGCCCCGTACCTGCTGGATCGGGCGCGTAGCGGCTACCGCATGGGCCATGGCCGAGTGCTTGACCATATGTTCCTCGATGGCCTGGAAGACGCCTATGACAAGGGCCGCCTCATGGGCACTTTTGCCGAGGACTGCGCCGAAGCCAACGGTTTTACTCGTGAGGCCCAGGATGCCTTTGCCATCGCCTCGCTGACCCGTGCCCAGCAGGCAATCACTGCCGGTAGCTTCAGTGCCGAGATCGTCCCGGTGCAGGTCACCGTGGGCAAGGAACAAAAGACCATCACTGACGACGAGCAGCCGCCCAAGGCGCGCCTGGACAAGATCGCCACCTTGAAGCCGGCGTTTCGCGAAGGCGGCACGGTGACTGCGGCCAACTCCAGTTCAATTTCCGACGGTGCGGCGGCCTTGCTGATGATGCGCCAGAGCGAAGCGCAAAAACGCGGGCTCAAGCCCCTGGCAGTGATCCATGGTCATGCCGCGTTTGCCGATGAGCCGGGCCTGTTCCCGGTGGCGCCGGTGGGGGCTATCCGCAAGTTGCTGAGCAAGACCGGCTGGAATCTGGGGGATGTGGATCTGTTCGAGATCAACGAAGCCTTTGCGGTGGTCAGCCTGGTGACCATGAGCAAGCTGGAAATTCCCCACGACAAGGTCAACGTCCACGGCGGCGCGTGCGCCCTGGGGCACCCGATTGGCGCATCTGGTGCGCGCATCCTTGTGACCCTGCTTTCGGCCCTGCGCCAGAAAGGGCTCAAGCGTGGTGTCGCGGCCATCTGCATCGGTGGCGGTGAAGCCACGGCCATGGCCGTCGAGTGCCTGGATTAAGGAATCTATATGTTGCCCAACGACGAACAACTGCAAATCAGCGAAGCAGCCCGGCAATTTGCCCAGGAGCGGCTCAAGCCGTTCGCTGCCGAGTGGGACCGCGAGCATCGCTTCCCCAAGGAAGCCATCGGCGAAATGGCCGAGCTGGGCTTTTTCGGCATGCTGGTGCCCGAGCAATGGGGCGGTTGCGACACCGGTTACCTGGCCTACGCCATGGCCCTGGAAGAAGTCGCGGCCGGGGATGGGGCCTGCTCGACCATCATGAGCGTGCACAACTCGGTGGGTTGCGTGCCCATCCTCAAGTTCGGCAATGATCAGCAGAAAGAACAGTTCCTCAAGCCCCTGGCCAGCGGCGCGATGCTCGGCGCGTTTGCCCTGACCGAGCCCCAGGCCGGTTCCGATGCCAGCAGCCTCAAAACCCGTGCCCGCCTTGAAGGCGATCACTATGTACTCAATGGCTGCAAGCAGTTCATCACCTCAGGGCAGAACGCCGGGGTGGTGATTGTCTTTGCCGTGACTGACCCGGCGGCCGGCAAGCGTGGGATCAGCGCGTTTATTGTGCCCACGGATTCGCCCGGCTATAAGGTGGCGCGGGTCGAGGACAAACTCGGCCAGCATGCGTCCGATACCTGCCAGATTCTGTTTGAGGATGTGCGGGTACCTGTGGCTAACCGCCTGGGCGAGGAGGGTGAAGGTTATCGGATTGCCCTGGCCAACCTGGAAGGTGGCCGCGTGGGAATTGCCTCGCAATCGGTGGGGATGGCCCGGGCTGCGTTTGAAGCCGCGCGGGACTACGCACGCGAGCGCGAGAGTTTTGGCAAGGCCCTGATCGAACATCAGGCCGTGGCGTTTCGCCTGGCCGACATGGCCACCCAGATCGCCGTGGCCCGGCAGATGGTGCATTACGCCGCCGCCCTGCGCGACAGTGGCAAACCTGCGCTGGTGGAGGCGTCCATGGCCAAGCTGTTCGCTTCGGAAATGGCCGAGAAAGTCTGTTCTGCCGCCTTGCAAACCCTGGGCGGATACGGTTACCTGAGCGACTTCCCGCTGGAGCGGATCTACCGTGATGTGCGGGTCTGCCAGATTTATGAAGGCACCAGTGATATTCAGCGCATGGTCATTTCGCGCAATCTTTGAAGAGGTACGGATCGATGAGTTACCAAACCATTTTGCTTGAAGTCCAAGGCCGCGTCGGGCTGATTACCCTCAATCGCCCCGAGGCGCTGAACGCCTTGAACGCGCAACTGGTCAGCGAAGTGAATCAGGCCCTCGACAGCCTGGAAGCCAATCCCGAGATCGGCTGCATTGTGTTGACCGGCTCGAAAAAAGCCTTTGCCGCCGGTGCCGATATCAAGGAAATGGCCGAGCTGACCTACCCGCAGATCTACCTCGACGACTTGTTCAGCGACAGCGACCGTGTAGCCAACCGCCGTAAGCCGATCATTGCCGCGGTCAACGGTTTTGCCCTGGGCGGCGGTTGCGAGCTGGCGTTGATGTGCGACTTCATCCTGGCCGGCGACAACGCCAAGTTTGGCCAGCCGGAAGTCAACCTTGGCGTGCTGCCGGGCATGGGCGGCACCCAGCGCCTGACCCGTGCGGTAGGCAAGGCCAAGGCCATGGAAATGTGCCTGACCGGGCGTTTTATCGATGCGGTGGAAGCAGAACGTTGCGGCATCGTTGCGCGCATCGTGCCGTCGGACGAACTGCTGGCAGAGGCGCTCAAGGTGGCGGCGCTGATCGCCAGCAAATCGGTGCCCATCAGCATGATGGTCAAGGAAAGCGTCAACCGCGCCTTTGAAGTCAGCCTGTCGGAAGGCGTGCGCTTTGAACGCCGGGTATTCCACGCAGCCTTTGCCACTCAGGACCAGAAGGAAGGCATGGCGGCGTTCGTGGCCAAGCGCGCTCCCGAATTCAAGGACAAGTAAAGCAACAGGCCCGCTCATGGGCCTGGCCGACCAAAGCAATCCACTTCTCGCCACCGCGGGTGGCCTTGATGGTTTGTGCCGCGTAATAGTTCAATCGTGCCAGGCGCTCTTTTACCTCTGCCAAATCCAGGGTTTGGCTAGAGGTAACGGGTGCCTGCTGAATCGGGCAGAAGACAAGCCAAAGCGACTCATCGTCTGTAATATGAGGTCCCGTTTCAGCCGACCCATCGCAGTCAGCCCGGCTGGCGTTACAGCGCGGATACAATTTTTCAGGTTTCAGGAACCCGTCATGACCCAGAAGCAACGCTTGATTTACTCGATTCTGATTTCCCTGGTCGTCCTCGGCACGATGTTTGGCCTGTCCTATCTGCAGAACACCGGCGCCATCAGTGAGAAGACGTTCCAGTACATCGCCATTGCTGTGGCGGTGATCGTGGTAGTGATCAACGGCATCATGCGCCGCAAGGTCAAGCCTAACCGTTGAGACCCGCGCCGGCGGCGAGGACTTTGGCAGCCTCTTCATGGAGGCTGTAGCTTTTATCGCTGTTGAGCGTGATCACACCTTCGCTGCACAGGCGCTTGAGCACCTCGCGCACACTCAGAAACGAGAGCGGGATGCCCAGTTCCAGCAAATGACTGTGC
Source organism: Pseudomonas sp. DTU12.1 (assembly GCF_009873475.1). NCBI lineage: Bacteria > Pseudomonadati > Pseudomonadota > Gammaproteobacteria > Pseudomonadales > Pseudomonadaceae > Pseudomonas > Pseudomonas sp. DTU12.1. The sequence goes on from NZ_CP045254.1 coordinate 2,871,738, forward strand.
ACACCCCGAACCCCCAGCGTACGGCCGTTGTCGGCGGCGGTGAGCAGGGCGTCGATTACTTTCAGCCGGATCAGGCTGGTGCGTAGTCCAAAACATTTGAGCAGGTGCCGGATGCGTTGGTTGCCTTGTTGCTCGGGCGCCTTGGCGAAGGCCTGGTTGACCGAGCCAAAAGCGGCGTCGTGGGCCATAGAATGTCCGTCCGTGGGCAGTTGCGGGTTGTACATGCAAAAACTCCTTATCAGAGCCTGATCAGGAAAATGATGGTGCTCATAGTTAGTAAGACGTATGAGGCGCGTAAATCATGAAGTCCAACCTGTATAAATTTTGTCAGTAACACGTCTGTCACATTCCTGGCGCCGGTAAATAAGCCGCGTGCAGCCTAAATTTCTGCGCGTTTCTACGTCTTAATCCATGGGCTGGCTTTGGCGAGTCGGCCCCGCCTTGGGCGTTCAATTTGGCTTGACGATGGGGTCTGCGTGATTATTTCCAACGGGTTGTCCAGGGTTTGCGTGGCAGGTGTGTTGCTGGGGGTAAGCTTGTGTGCGACGGCCCGCCAGGTGAGTGAGGTGCAGGCAGGTGTGATGAGTGCCGATATCCGCCGCACCGGTTTTGGTATCCCGCATATCCGCGCCAGCGATGAGCGCGGCCTGGGCTATGGCATTGGCTATGCCTACGCGCAAGACAACCTGTGCCTGCTGGCCAACGAAGTGGTGACCGTCAACGGTCAGCGTGCCCGCTATTTCGGCGCCGAGCAGGCAACCCTCGAAGAACGCAACAACCTCACCAGTGATGTGTTCTTTACCTGGCTCAATACACCCCAGGACGTGGCGGCCTTCTGGAAGGCGCAGACCCCGCAGGTGCAGCAGCTTCTTGAAGGGTATGTGGCGGGGTACAACCGTTATCTGCAGGAGCGCGGCGCACAGGGCCGACCGATGCAGTGCCAGGGCGCGTGGGTGCGGCCGATCAACACCGCCGACCTGGTCAAGCTGACCCGGCGTCTGCTGGTGGAAGGTGGCGTGGGCCAATTTGCCGAAGCCTTGGTGGGGGCGACACCGCCCCAGCCAGGCGTGGCGGTGCGGCACAGTGCGCGGGCGTTTGAACTCGCCACCTTGAATCAGCAGCGCTTTGCCCTGGATCGCGGCAGCAACGCCGTGGCGGTGGGCGGCGAGCGCTCGTTCAACGGGCGCGGCATGCTGTTGGCCAATCCTCATTTCCCGTGGGTTGGCGGCATGCGCTTTTATCAGATGCACCTGACCATCCCTGGGCAGTTGGATGTGATGGGCGCCGCCTTGCCGGGCCTGCCGGTGGTCAATATTGGCTTCAACCAGCATGTGGCGTGGACTCACACGGTCGATACCTCCAAGCACTTCACGCTGTATCGCTTGACGCTTGATCCGAAAGACGCGACCCGTTACCTGCTGGACGGCAAATCGATCCCAATGCAGAAAACCCAGGTGACGGTGCAGGTCAGGGGCGCCGACGGTAGCCTCAAGGACCAATCCCAAACGGTCTACAGTTCGCAGTTCGGGCCGGTGGTGCAATGGCCGGGCAAGCTCGACTGGAATGGGCAATACGCTTTCAGCCTGCGCGATGCCAACCTGGGCAACGACCGGGTGCTGCACCAGTGGTACGCAATGAACCAAGCCCGCAGCCTCAAGGATTTGCAGGCCTCGGTGCACACCCTGCAGGGCATTCCGTGGGTCAATACGTTGGCGGCCGATGACCAGGGGCAAAGCCTGTACATGAACCTGTCGGTGGTTCCTAACGTCAGTGCGAAAAAACTCGAGCAATGCAGCGATCCACGGGCTGGCCTGGAGTTGATTGTGCTCGACGGCGCCCATAGTGCCTGCGCCTGGGACATTGATCCGCGGGCGGCGCAGCCGGGGATTTTTGCGGCCGACCAACTGCCGCAACTGGCGCGCAAGGACTATGTGCAGCACTCCAACGACTCGGCCTGGATGGCCAACCCCAAGGCGCCGTTGAGCGGTTTTTCGCCGGTGGTCAGCCAGGATCACATTGCCTTGGGCGCACGTTCACGCTTTGCCTTGCAGCGCTTGCAGGACCTGGACAAGCAGCCCATCACCCGCACCGACCTGCAGCATATGGTGCTGGACAACCGGGTGTACCTGGCCGGCCAGGTGATGCCGGACCTGCTCAAGTTCTGCGCGCAACAGCCCGATGCAACCCTGAAAACCCTGTGCACCCGCCTCAAGGACTGGGACCAGAAAGCCAACCTCGATAGCGGCCTGGGCCTGGTGCATTTCATCCACGTAATGGAGCACATGCAGCAAATGCCGGATGTGTGGCGCGTGGCGTTTGACCCGAGCCACCCGCAAACCACACCGCGTGGGCTGGCCATCGAGCGGCCGCCAGTGGTCAAGGCGCTACGCGAGGCGATGCAGGCGTCAGTGGCGCAGGTAAGCGAGTTGGGCTTGAAGGAGGGCGCACGCTGGGGTGATATCCAGGTCTCGGGCAACACCCCGATGCATGGCGGGCCGCAGGCACTTGGTATCTACAACGCCATGCAGAGCGTGCCGAGGGCAGATGGCAAGCGTGAGGTGGTCAGCGGCAGCAGTTACTTGCAGATCGTGACCTTTGACGATCAGGGGCCGAAGGCGGAAGGGGTGTTGGCGTTTTCGTTGTCCAGCGATCCGGCGTCGCCTCACTTCAAGGACCAGACCCAGGCGTTCTCCGCGAAAAAGCTCAGCCCGTTGCCGTTTACCGAACAGCAGATCAAGGCGGATCCGCAGTATCAGGTGCAGTTGATCAGCGAGAAGCGCTAACGCCCTGCAGGAGCCGGCAAGCCGGCTCCTGCAGGGTTTAGTGGTTGCTGAGCAGTTGGGTAACGGCGGCAAACGCCTGGTCATGCCGCGCTTGCCAATCCCCGCCCAGCACCTGGTAAGGCTGGTGATGCTGCTCCAGCCAGTCGCGGCTGGCCTGGAAGAAGGCTTGGCGGTCAGCCAGGTCTGGCTGGCAGCGCTGGCCATCGGCGGTCCAGCCAATGCCTTCGGGCGACAGCAGCAGGTGCAGGTCGTAGTGGCGAGCCAGCAGCGCCTCGTCGAGCCAGGCCGGGGCATCGCCAAATAGGGTCAGGCTCCAGAGCTTGTTGGTCAGCAGGTGGGTATCGAGAATCAACAGTTCGGGCTGGCGGGCGCGGCCGGCATCTTCCCAGGCCAGTTGGCCGCGGGCGATATCCGGGATATCGGCCAGGGTCGTATCGCGCTGATAGTGGTCAATGAAATAGCGCACGTATTCCCCCACCAGCACTGCACCGAAATGCGCCTGCAACTGCTCGGCCAGCCAGCTTTTACCGCTGGACTCGGGGCCTGCCATTACCAGCACCTTCATGTGCGCAACGCCGGGTCGGCGCGCCATTCCCGCCAGCCCTGCACGGCAATCACGGTGAACAGGGCGTAGAGCGCGGCTGTCAGGTAAAGCCCTTTGTAGATAAACAGGCCGACAAAAATCACATCGACCACGATCCACAGCGCCCAGCATTGCACGCGTTTTTGTGCCATCCACATCTGCGCCACCAGGCTGAAGCCAGTCAGCGCGGCATCCAGCCAGGGTTGCGCGGCATCGGTCCAGTGCGCCATGGCCGCGCCCAGCAGCAGGCTGCCCGTTGCGCCAATGGCCAGGCTCAGGAGGATGGACTGGGTGCCCAGGCTGGTGACTTGCCGACCTTGCTTGACCTCGCCCGCGCGGGTCCATTGCCACCAACCATAGACTTGCAGGCCGGCGTAGACCACTTGCAGCAGCATGTCGGAATACAGCTTCACCTCAAAGAACACCCAGGTGTACAGCAGCACCATGACCAGGCCGATCGGCCAGCACCACGGGTTCTGCTTGACCGTCAGCCAGACGGCAATCACCCCCAGCACGGCGGCAAACAGTTCAAGCCCGGACATGGGATTCCTTGGGAGAGTCGAAGAGGAGGGCGATTGTACCCAACCGACGGGGCAAAATCTTGCCGGTTGCACTGCTTATGGTGGCAGCCTCACGACGCACACCGAGGTGGTCGGTTTGGGGCCGCTGCGCAGCCCAACGGGGGCGATACGGCGTTCCGGCAAGCCCCCTCGCCACAGGGGGATTGCCGCAGTCTACAGGCCGCTGACTCTTCCGTGGCGAGCGGGCTTGTCGGAACGCCGCATCGCCCGCGCTGGGTGGCGAAGCCGCCCCAACAGCCTCACCAGGATCCGGCAGGCACACCGAGGTGCCTGGTTTTAGGGCCGCTGCGCAGTCCAACGGGGGACTTGCCGCACCACAGGAACCCCACAGTCCCGCTGTCTAGACCTTGAACTGACGCAACAAGCCGTTGAGTTCTTCGCTCAAATCCTTCAGGTGCACGCTGGCTACGCTCGATTGCTGGGCCGCCAGTGCCGTGCTGTGGGACAGGCCGGCCGCTTGCGTCACGTTCTGGTTGATGTCTTCCACCACGTGGGCCTGTTGCAGGGTTGCGCTGGCAATCGAGGCGTTCAGGCCGTTGAGGTTGCGCAGGGCCTGGCCGATGGCGGTGAGGCTGGCGCCCGCCTGGCCGGCTTGTTCGATGGTCAGTTGCGAGGCCTGGTGGCTGTCGCTGATGACCTTGACCGCCGCTTCGGAATGCCCCTGCAGGCGTTCGATCATGCTCTGGATCTCGGCGGTGGATTTTTGCGTGCGCTGGGCCAGCAGGCGCACTTCGTCGGCCACCACGGCAAAGCCACGGCCCTGTTCGCCGGCGCGGGCTGCCTCGATGGCAGCATTGAGGGCCAGCAGGTTGGTCTGGTCGGCAATCGAACGGATGACCTCCAGCACCCCGCCAATCTGCGTGCTTTCCGAGGACAGGGTACGGATCACTTCCACCGCCTGGCTGATAGTCCCGGACAGCGCATCGATCTGCTGCAGGCTGCCGTCGATGTTCACCTGGCCCTGTTCGGCCTGGGTTTGTGCGTCGCGCATTTCACTGGCGGCGTGTTCGGCATTCTTGGCCACGTCCTGCACGCCGTAGGTCACTTCATTGATGGCGGTGGCCACCAACTCCATTTGCTGGGACTGCTGCTGGCTGCGGTCATGGGCCTGGCTGGCATTGTTGCCCAGCTCGGCGGACGACTGGCCCAGGGCATTGGCGCAGACCTGCAACTGGCTGACCACCTGGCGCAGTTTGGCGGTGAATGTATTGAAGTGCCGGGACAGCTGCGTGACTTCGTCCTGGCCATGGGTGTCGAGGCTGCGGGTCAGGTCGCTTTCGCCGCTGGCGATATTGGCCATGGCGTGTACCGCTTCCTGCAGCGGGCGCACGATGCTGCGGGCGATGAGCACCACCAGCAGGGTCATGATCAGTGCAATGCCCAGGCCGACGAGGGACGCCTGCCACACCTGGCCACGGAACTGCGCTTGCACATCATCCACGTAGACGCCGGAGCCGATGATCCAACCCCAGGGCTCGAACAATTGGATATAGGAGGTCTTGGCCACCGGCGCATCCGCCCCCGGCTTGGGCCAGCGGTAATCGACCATGCCGGCGCCCTTGGCCTTGGCCAGGGTGACAAACTCATTGAAGATCGCAAAGCCGTCCGGGTCGCGGATGGCCGAGAGGTTCTGGCCGTCAAGCTTGGGGTTGGCCGGGTGCATGATCATCACCGGCGTCAGGTCATTGATCCAGAAATAGTCATCCTGGTCATAGCGCAGGCCGCGCACCACGCTCAGGGCTTGCTTCTGCGCGGCTTCGCGGGTCAGCACGCCGGTGGTTTCGAGGCCGTGATAAAAATTCAGAATCCCGCTGGCGGTCTGCACCACATGCTGGGTCTGCTGGCTCTTGGCCTGGTAGAGATCGTCATGGATCTGCTTGAGCATCAGCAAACCCAGGGTCAACAGCATCAACACGGCGACTATCAGGATCATCCAGAGGCGCCGGCTGATCGACATATTGCGCAAACTGTTCATAGTCTTGTCACTCCGCGTTCTTATAATTTTCGGTGCTGCGTTGATCGGCCAGTGATAACGCGAAGCGAAATTCGGGCTTGTCTGATAGGCTTTCGGCCCGGAATCAAAAAACCTGAGTCCTGCCTGATTTTTCACAGAATTTTTGCAGTTCAGCCTTGATCCTGCGCGCGGCCTTGCAGCGTGCTCATCGTTAGTGAACACCTAGAAAATATCAACGAGGCATGCAGTCGCATGACCTTTTGGGGGAATAATGGATCTTTGGACCGCCTTTCAGGCATTGATACTTGGCATTGTCGAAGGGCTGACGGAGTTCTTGCCGATCTCCAGTACCGGGCACCAGATCATCGTCGCCGATTTGCTCGACTTCGGTGGCGAGCGGGCCATGGCGTTCAACATCATCATTCAATTGGGCGCCATCCTGGCCGTAGTCTGGGAGTTCCGGCGCAAGATCCTCGACGTGGTCACCGGCCTGCCGACCCAGCGCAACGCCCAGCGCTTCACGATCAACCTGCTGATCGCTTTCCTGCCGGCGGTGGTGCTGGGGGTGATATTTGCCGACCTGATCCACGAATACCTGTTCAACCCGATCACTGTGGCCACCGCGCTGGTGATCGGCGGGGTGATCATGTTGTGGGCCGAGCGCCGCGAGCATGCGATCCATGCCGAAACCGTCGATGACATCACTTGGAAAGATGCCCTGAAAGTGGGCTTTGCCCAGTGCCTGGCAATGATCCCGGGCACCTCGCGTTCCGGCTCGACCATTATCGGTGGCCTGCTGTTCGGCCTGTCGCGCAAGACGGCGACCGAGTTTTCGTTCTTCCTGGCGATGCCAACCATGGTCGGTGCGGCGGTGTATTCGGGCTACAAGTACCGTGACCTGTTCCAGCCTGCGGACCTGCCGGTGTTTGCCGTCGGTTTCGTGGTCTCGTTCATCTTCGCGATGATTGCGGTGCGCGGCCTGCTCAAGTTCATCGCCAGCCACAGCTATGCAGTGTTTGCCTGGTACCGCATTGCATTCGGTTTGCTGATCCTGGCCACGTGGCAGTTCGGTTGGATTGACTGGGCGGCGGCCAAGGCGTGATGAGCATTCAGCATCTGCGCTTGAAGGCCCTGGTGTTTGTGCTGCTGTGTGCCGTGCCGCTGTTTGGCGCGGCACTGCTGGCGTACCGCGGGGTGTCGCTGATCCCGCTGGCGGCCTACGGGCTGGTCAGCGTGGTGACGTTTTGCTTGTACTGGAGCGACAAGCGCAAGGCCCAGAACGACAGTTGGCGTACCCCGGAAAAGATCCTGCATGCCATGGAACTGGCCGGTGGCTGGCCGGGCGCCTTGGTCGCGCAGCAGGTGTTTCGCCACAAGACACGCAAGGTGTCGTATCAGGTGGTGTTCTGGCTGATCGTGTTGTTGCACCAGGTGTTCTGGATCGATCAGTTGTTTCTTGGCGGGACGCTGCTGTCAGTCTTCTAGATAGCCAACCTTGGAGCTGGCTTGCCTGCGATGGCATCCTGATACACCGAGGTGCCGCCATCGCAGCATAGGTGTCTACACAACTTTCAGAAACTGACGAACTCTCCTGTGGCGAGCGGGCTTGCCCGCGCTGGGCTGCGAAGCAGCCCAAAAAGCCCTCCACGTTTCTTCAGATAAACCGCGATGGCCGGGTTTAGGGCTGCTTCGCAGCCCAGCGCGGGCAAGCCCGCTCGCCACAACTGCGCTATCTGCCTGGATTTAGGCGTTGCGGCAAAGTTGTGTAGATACCTATGGCCATCGCAGGCAAGCCCGCTCCTACACCAGCCTGAGCCCGATCTGCGTGCGCTTGGGCAGTTTGCTCACCACCAACTGGTGGGAGCGCTGCAACAAACCGCGCAGTTCCTCGCCGCCCAGGGGGTAGGGCACTTGCATGATGATCCACTGCGCCCGCGCCAGGTACGGCGCCGGGTGGATGCCCGGGCGGTCCACGTGGCCGAGGAACAGCTCCTTGTCGACCTTGAATGCCAGGGAGTCACCCCGCAGGTTCTGCAGGGCAAACATCTTGTTGCCGGCAATCGAGAACACCCGCACACCGCCCCATTTGTAATCCTCCCGTGCTCCGGGCAAGCCCAGGCAGAACTGGGCGACGTCGTTTTCGCTCATGATGCGGGTACTCATAGCAGGCGATCTCCACAATTGTTGAAAGCATGGGCCAGAAAGTCGATCCAGGCGCGCACCGCCGGGGATACACCGCGTCGATGCGGGTACACCGCTTGCAGCCAACCACCGGGCAATGACCATTCGGGCAGCAATTGCACCAGTTGGCCGGTTTCCAGTTCTTGCTCGCAATACATCATCGGCAGCACGGTGAAACCCAGGCCGGCTAGGGCGCTGGCTTTGCGTACCAGAAAATCATCGATGCCCAGGCGTGCCTCCATGGCCAGGTCGGTGGCGTTGCCGGCCGGGTCGAGCATGCGCAGGTGCACCAGGCGATCGGCTTCCAGGGCGCCCAATACCGGCAGGTGTTTGAGGTCGGCCGGGGTGTTGATCTGGTGGCCACGCACAAACTCGGGGCTGGCAACCATGGCGGTTTGTGCCTGGCGCAGACGGCGGGTCACCAGCAATGGGTCTTCATCCCCCAGTTCACGCACGCGCAAGGCCACGTCTACGCCTTCGGCCACCAGGTCGACGCGGCGATTGATCAGCATCATTTCCAACTGCACCAATGGGTGTGCCGCGAGAAATTGCGCTACTACGGTCGGCAGAATTTCGTGGGCCAGGCCCACCGGGCAACTGACCCGCAGGCGCCCCCGGGGCTCGCTGGACATGTTGGCTACCGCTTCGTCGGCCATTTCGGCTTCCAGCAACATCGCCTGGCAATGCCCCAGGTAGCGCTCACCCACGGCCGTCAGGGTCAGTTGCCGGGTGGTGCGCTGCAACAGGCGGGCGCCGAGGCGTTCTTCCAGTTCGGCAATGCGCCGCGACAGCCGCGACTTGGGGATCCCCAGCAGCCGGCCAGCCGCCGCGAAGCCACCGGCTTCCACCACCTTGGCGAAATAGTAGAGGTCATTGAGGTCTTGCATGTTGGGCCTATTGTCCTGTCAGTGGGACGAACTATCGCATTTTACCTGGCTAATCGGCTATTGGATTGATCTGTAGGATTCTCTCCATCAGATCGCCCAGTGGCGGTCCTCACTTGGAGATCCCACATGAAACTCTTGCATATTGATTCCAGCATCCTCGGTGACAACTCGGTATCCCGTCAGTTGAGCCGCGAAGTGGTCAAGGCCTGGCAAGCGGCCGAGCCAGGTGTGGAAGTCACCTACCGCGACCTGGCCAGTGAAGGCATCAACCACTTTTCCGGGATTACCCTGGGTGCCCTGGGCACTGCCGCCGAACTGCGTGATGCGGTGCAAAAGCACGAAGCCGACCTGAGCGCCTCGACCCTGGCCGAGTTCCTGGCCGCTGACGCGGTGGTCATCGCCGCGCCGATGTATAACTTCACCATCCCCACCCAGCTCAAGGCCTGGATCGACCGCATTGCCGTCGCCGGCCAGACTTTCCGCTACACCGAAGCCGGCCCGGAAGGCCTGTGCGGCAACAAGAAAGTCATCGTGGTTTCTACCGCCGGTGGTTTGCATGTGGGTCAGCCTACCGGCGTGGGGCACGAGGACTACTTGAAAGTACTGTTGGGCTTCTTCGGCATCACCGACATCGAGTTCGTCCGTGCCCATGGCCTGGCCTACGGTGGCGAAGCGCGCAGCAAGGCGCTGAACGACGCCAATGCACTGATCAGCGAGCAGTTGTTCGTCGCTGCGTAAGGCCTGTGTAAATTTCACCGCGGCTCGCTATCAATCTGATTCGAGGCGCCTAAACTCTGTATTCTGTTGGCCTGAAAACCAGCGGGATACGGAGTTTTTTGTTTTGGGCGGGCGAATCTGGCGCAGCTTATGCAGTACAGGGTCAAACCGCCCGAGCCTGAACCGACTCGCAGGCGTCACACAGCACAGGTGGACATCCCCATGATGCGTCTTTGTGCAGTCTTGCTGGTTTCCCTGCTCGGCGGCCTCGTTTCAGTGCACGCCGCGGTGGCCCCGCACCCCCATTGGAGCGTGGGCTATCACCGGATGAGCTTTCCCGACCCGCTGGATGCGCAGCCGATGAAAGCCATCGCGTTCTATCCGTCCACGGGCCGCGAACATATCAGCCAGGTGGGCGCGTATCGCGTCGCCGCCACCGAAGATGCCAAGGTCGCCATTGGTCGCTTCCCGCTGCTGATGCTGTCCCATGGCAACACCGGCACACCCCTAGCCTTGCACGACCTGGCGACGTCGCTGGCGCGCAAAGGGTTTGTGGTGGTGGCGGTGCTACATCCCGGTGATAACTACAAGGACCACAGCCGCTTGGGCACCTTGAGCAACCTGTATGGCCGGCCGATCCAGATTTCTGCAGCGATTACCGCGACCCTTGGCGACCCGATGCTGTCGCCGTTCGTTAATGTGCGGCAAGTGGGCGTAATCGGCTATTCGGCGGGCGGCGAGACGGCGCTGATCCTGGCCGGGGCCAAGCCGGATTTCGAGCGTTTGCGCCGTTATTGCCAGGAACGCCCCGAAGACCGTGATGCCTGTACGACAAAGGGTGAGTTGGTGGTCGACCGCGATGACCTGCAACCCCAGGCGGACTCGCGGATCCACGCATTGATGCTGATGGCGCCGCTGAGCCTTATGTTTGGCCGGCACACCCTGGGTGACGTGCATGTGCCGGTGCTGCTGTATAGCGGCGATGGCGACAAGCTAGTGGCCGTGGATAAAAACGCTGCCGCCCTGGCGCGCAAACTGCCGCAGCCACCGGACTTCAAACTGTTGGCCGGGGCTGGGCACTTTATCTTCATGGCCCCGTGCGATGACGAGCAACTGGCGCTGATGCCGGCGCTGTGTACGGACGCCGATGGCGTGGACCGGGAGGGCATTCACCGTGACCTGATTTCCGAGGCCGGGCGCTTTTTCGGGCGCACCCTCGGCCAGCATTCGCGGGCCGGCATGCAGACCGCCGATCAGTAGGCCCGGCGCATCAGCAGCAAGGTCAGGCCCAGGCCTGTGACGGACAGTAGCGCTGCACAGAAGAATATCCACGAATACCCCAGGTTCAACGCCACTGCGCCCATCAAAGGCCCGGCAATCGCCAGCGCCAAGTCAAAAAATACGGCATAGGCACTCAACCCGGCCCCTCGGCTGCTGTTGGGCACTTGTTTGATGGCCTCGACGCCCAATGCCGGGTACACCAGGGACAGGCCAAAACCAGTGAGGCCGGCGCCGATCAGGGCAATGGCGGGAGAGGGCGCGAGCCACAGCAGGGCCAGGCCGACGGTTTCCAGGGTCATGCAGGCAATTGCCGCACGGAATCCGCCAAAGCGGGTGATGCTGGAGATAAACAGTAGGCGCGAGAGGATAAAGCAGATGCCAAACACCGTCAGGCACCAGGCGGCGCCGATCCAGCCGCGGCTCAGATAAAACAGGGTAATGAAGGTGGTCAGGGTGCCGTAGCCGATCGAGGCCAGGCACAGGCTGGCGCCAAACGGCGCGATGCGTCCGAACACTGCCCAGAACGGCAGGCGTTCGCCGCGTACCACGGGTACCGAGGGCTTTTTGCGGATCAGCACCAGGCCAAGCCCTGCCAGCACCGCCAGCGCGATACCCAGGCTGTTGTAGCCGTATTGCGCAACCATCACCACGCCCAGTGGTGCGCCAATGGCGATGGCACCGTAGGAGGCGATGCCGTTCCAGGAGATCGAGCGTGCGGTGTGTTCGGCGCCCACCTGGCCCATGCACCAACTGATGGTACCGACGCCGATCAGGCCTTGAGCCACGCCCAGCAACACGCGACCGACAATCAGAATTCCCAGGCTCAAGTTGGGCAGGCTCTGCAGCAGGGTAGCGATAAACGTCAACACCCCGCTAAGCAGGATGCCGCTCAAACCGAGCACGATCGCGCGCTTGGTGCCGACGTTGTCCGACATGCGCCCGGCCATGGGACGGCTGAGGAGAGTGGCCAGGTATTGCGAACCGATGGTCACGCCAGCAACCACCGCGCTGAAGCCCAGTTGTTCGTGGACGTAGCCGGGAATCACCGCAATCGGCAGACCGATGCAGATGAAGGCGATAAAGGTATAGAACACGATGGAGACGATCTGCAGGGTGATCGACAGGGAACTGGGAGCGGTAGGCATGGAGGCTCATTCGCGGCAGGGCGGTGAACGCATCATGGCAAGGGCTTGGCGAAAAAGGAAGCAGGCTAACGATTGTCGCCGGCGCCTGGTTTTGATGAGTATGGCTGTGGTTGTGGTTCTGGTTGTGGTTGTGGCGAGCGGGCTTGCCCCGCGCTGGGCTGCGTAGCAGCCCCCATCACTAATCCCCCCGCATTTCATCAGATACACCGCGGGTGCAGGTTTTGGGGCTGCTACGCAGCCCAGCGCGGGCGATGCGGCGTTCCGACAAGCCCGCTCGCCACAACAAGCCTGCTAGCCATAACAAATCTGCTTGTCACAGCAAGCCCGCTTGCCACTTTTTGCTGTGTTGCTGGGCTTAGAACACCACGCCCTGGCTACGCAGGTAGTCGTCATAGGTGCCGCTGAAATCGATCACGCCGCTTGGGCTCAACTCGATGATGCGGGTGGCCAGGGACGATACGAACTCACGGTCGTGGCTGACGAAGATCAGCGTGCCCGGATAGTTCTCCAGCGCCAGGTTCAGCGCTTCGATGGATTCCATGTCCAAGTGGTTGGTCGGTTCGTCCATGACCAGGACGTTGGGCTTTTGCAGGATCAGCTTGCCGAACAGCATGCGACCTTGCTCACCACCGGAGATGACCTTGACCGACTTGAGGATCTCGTCGTTGGAGAACAGCATGCGGCCGAGGGTGCCGCGGATCACTTGTTCGCCCTGGGCCCACTGGCCCATCCAGTCGAACAGCGTGACGTCGTCTTCGAAGTCATGGGCGTGGTCCTGGGCGTAGTAGCCCAGCTCAGCCGCGTCGGTCCATTTCACGCTGCCGGCGTCCGGGGTCAGTTCGTTGACCAGGGTGCGCAGCAGGGTGGTCTTGCCGATACCGTTCGGGCCGATGATTGCCACGCGCTCGCCCGCTTCAACCTGGAAGCTGAAATCCTTGAACAGGGTCTTGCCGTCGAAGCCCTTGGCCATACGCTCGACGATGACCGCCTGGCGGTGCAGCTTCTTGGTCTGTTCGAAGCGGATGAACGGGCTCACACGGCTCGAAGGCTTGACCTCGGCCAGTTGGATCTTGTCGATCGCCTTGGCACGGGATGTAGCCTGCTTGGCTTTCGAGGCGTTGGCCGAGAAGCGGCTGACGAACGATTGCAGTTCGGAGATCTGCGCCTTTTTCTTGGCGTTGTCCGACAGCAACTGCTCGCGGGATTGGGTCGCCACGGTCATGTATTCATCGTAGTTGCCGGGGAACAGGCGCAGCTCGCCGTAATCCAGGTCAGCCATGTGGGTGCACACGCTGTTCAGGAAGTGACGGTCGTGAGAGATGATGATCATCAGGCTGTTACGCTGGGTCAGGATGTTTTCCAGCCAGCGAATGGTGTTGATGTCCAGGTGGTTGGTTGGCTCGTCGAGTAGCAACACTTCCGGATCCGAGAACAGCGCCTGGGCCAGCAATACGCGCAGCTTCCAGCCTGGGGAAACTTCGCTCATCGGGCCGAAGTGCTGCTCGATGCCGATACCCAGGCCCAGCAGCAATTCACCGGCGCGGGATTCGGCGGTGTAGCCGTCCATTTCAGCGAACTCGGTTTCCAGCTCGGCCACGGCCATGCCGTCTTCTTCGCTCATTTCCGGCAGCGAGTAGATGCGATCGCGCTCTGCCTTGACCTTCCACAGCTCTTCGTGACCCATGATCACGGTGTCGATCACGTTGAATTCTTCGTAGGCGAACTGATCCTGGCGCAACTTACCCAGGCGCACGTTCGGCTCCAGCATCACCTGGCCGCCGGACGGATCGAGGTCGCCACCGAGGATTTTCATGAAGGTCGACTTGCCGCAACCGTTGGCACCGATCAAACCATAACGGTTTCCGGCGCCGAACTTGACCGAGACGTTCTCAAACAGCGGCTTGGCGCCGAACTGCATGGTGATGTTAGCTGTGGAGATCAATTACTTTACCTATCAATAGCTTGGAGTGCGCTTATTTGGGCCGGGACCCATTCGGAGCCCGGGCCAACGGGCATGCGTCAACAGCGACATGAAGGCGTGAAGCCCAGTCGCCGAGCAGAAATATGGGGTGCATGTTGGAATTTGGCGCGCATTGTCGCATATGTCAGGCGCGAGTTATATGACAGGACGGCGTGTGAGGCGCCGAGAAGTGCCGGGATTGCCTGCTTTGAGTAAAAACTCCACAAAAAACATCGATTTGTATCGAAGTTGTATCCATTGTCGGTTCTGTAATTGATAACAGTTGAACATCCAATGGCCGTGGATTAAGTTCCCTCCGTTCGCCCTGCAGTGATGGCTCTTTACCGGTTCAAGGATGGCGAGGCTATCGGTGCGGGGCGAACCCCTTCTTTATTTTTGACGGCGCTCATTGCCATCCTGTTGCGCACGCTCAATGGTTTGGAGACGCAATGGACACGCTGTCTGCTCAACAGGCTATCGCCAGCAATAAGGCCGCCTGGAACGAATCCGCCGCGTACCATAAAGCTGGCGCCCCCTGGCAAAAGCTGCTCGCCGCCGTCGCCGAGCGCGGTTTCAACTGCCTGGATCCCACGCTGACCGCCTTGTTGCAGCAGGTCGGAATCTCGGGCCGGGATGCCGTGCAATTGGGCTGCAATAACGGCCGTGAGAGCCTTTCGCTATATGGCCTTGGCGCCAATCGCGTGGTGGGGGTCGACCAATCCGACGCGTTTCTTGCGCAGGCGGCGGAGCTGGCCAGTCGTTCACCTCACAACCCTGAGTTTATCGAAACCGATATTCATCATTTGCCCGAGCATCTGCTGGGTCGTTTTGACGTAGCCCTGATCACCATCGGCGTGCTCAATTGGATGCCGGATATCGCGCTGTTCATGCGGCATGTCGCTAGCACCCTCAAGGAGGGGGGAACGTTGGTGATCTACGAGACCCATCCGTTCCTGGAGGTGTTTGATCCGGAAGCGGCCAACCCGATGTTGCCGGTCACCTCATACTTTCGCCGCGAACCTTTTGTACAGCACGAGGCGATTGTCTATGAAGGCACGAGCGACGACGCAACCGCTGCGTCGTACTGGTTCGTACACACCTTTGGGGAGGTTGTCAGCGCGGCCATTGCCGCAGGACTACAGATCAGCCACTTGCAGGAGTACCCGCACTCCAACCGTGAAGAACTCTACGACCGCTATGAGAACCAGTCGGCGCAATTGCCGATGTGCTACACACTGACCGCCGTCAAACGCTCTGCCTGAAGGCAAAAAAAGGCCCGCTGGGGCGGCGGGCCAAGGGATTCATCTGAGGAGTTGGGTTTAACCTAGCGCGTCAAACGTGAAGGGTTTGTGAAAAAACTGTCGTAAAAACGAATGCCTCTCATCTGTTCAAGACTTGCGCATGAACGTGCGCATTGTCTGCCCCGGTGTCGTACTGAATCGGGTTGGCCGGGGCATGCCTTCATCCGCGGCGATAAAAACGAAGCTCTCGCCATCCAGGGTGTAGCTGGCGGGTAGGCGTTTTCCTGCGTCAGCCCCGATGGCGTCGATCCAAGTGATGCTCTTGGGTGTGGTGCTGGCATCCAGGGTAAAACAGCCTTGCAGTAATACCTCACCCTCCTGGGTCGTGACCCGGAACTGATCCCCCTCAATCGTAGTCAGCGCGCCAGGCGCACTGTGTTCATCCGGCGGGTTGGCGATGCCGCTGTCTTCCAGGGCGATTTGCTCCCAAGTGCCTTGCAGGGCTTGCCTGTCCAGTTCGCTTGGGCATGGGATCGCGTGGGCCGAGGGTGATGACATGCACAACTCCTTTTTGACCAGGCATAAATGAAGCTCTGCCTACATCAAGAAATATTTCCTATCAAGATTGATTAAAAGGTTTGCAGGAAATTTCCCAAAGTTGTGCTCTGGTCGGGTTTTTTCCTTTACCAGCAGATATTTAAAACTATTTTGACATACCGTGAGAGCGGTGTTTCTCGATATGTCGTCTACGCTGAGCAATGTCTATATGACATTACTGTTTCTGAAGGAAAACAATCTCAATGCTGTAGGGATTTTTTCCGTAGCTCAAGGGTCGGATAAGCGTTGCCTTATGTCGTATTAGCCATATCCAGGGCGTTGTCCCTGCTTTTTCAGTTGGTTATTCAGATCTATCGTGTAGTGGACAGCCAGCGTCCACTTTTTGAAGGGTGTCCCCATTTTGAATAGAACTCCCCAGGTTCAAGCCCCCGTGGCGTCTGATGAAATTGATTTATTTGAGCTGTTTCACTCGATTTGGCGGCAGAAGAAACTGGTAATCGGCTGCACTCTTTTTGCGGGCCTGATTGGAGTGGGTTACGCGCTGCTGGCTCCCCGTGAGTATCAGGTCAGCAGTGTGCTCCGCCCGGCAGCGATCAATGAGCTGGATGCACTCAATCGCTCGGAGGTCTACAAGTTGCCGCCGGCGGATGCCCTGGCCAAAGTCGGCGCGCAACTGGACTCGTACGATGCGCGGCTGAACTTCTTCAAGGCCAACCCTGCCTTGTTCGAAGCGTTCCAGAAACCGGGGCGCAGCCTGGAGCAGAGTTTCGAGGCGTTCAACCGCAACTCGATCAACCTGATTCTGCCCGACCCGAAGAAAGCGGACTCGTTGAGCAGCTATATCCGCCTTGAGCTGCAATACCCCACCGATATCGATGGCGTCGCGATTCTCAATGGCTTTGTCGACTATGCCATCGCCGCCGAGCGTGAGCAGGTGGGCGCCGATCTCAAAGTGATCGTCAACAACCGCCTCACCGAGCTCAAAGGCAAGATTGATGCGGCGCGCTCCAATTACGAAACCGACAAAGAATCGAAAATCGCCAAGCTGCTCGAAGGCGACAAGCTCAAGCGCGCACAGTTGGAAGATGAACTCAGTGCCCTACGCCTGCAGATGAAAATGCAGCGCTCCAACCGCCTGGCAGAGTTGAGTGAAGCCATCTCGATTGCCAAGTCCATGGGCATCAAGAATCCGACCACTCCGTCGTCGATGGCCGACGCCGGGCGCAGCGGCTCCAGCCAAGTGATGCGCACCGAGGTCAACAACCAGCAGATCCCTTTGTACTTCCTTGGCACCGATGCCCTGGAAGCCGAGCGTACGGCCCTGCAACAGCGAACCAACGATGACTTCACCAACAGCCGCGTCGCGGAAATTGGCAAGGAGTTGCAGTTGCTGGAGGTCAATCGCCAGGTCGAGGTCATGAAGCGGCGGGGCAATGAAGACATTTTCTTGCAGGATGTCGAACCGTTGCGTGCTGAAGTGGCGCGTCTGCGTGGCCTGAATATCGACATGAGCGCCTTGAAACTGGTGACAATTGACCGGCGTGCCCAAGAGCCGCTGAGCCCGATCAAACCGAAGAAAGTCCTGGTGATTGCGTTGAGCCTGGTGGTTGGCTTGCTGTTGGGGATGCTCATCGCACTGGTCCGCCATCTGGTCCTCACACGTGGCAAGCCAGTGGCCTATTCGCCCTTGGACGACGACCGTTTTACCCGGCGCGAACGCAAGGATGACCAGCCGCTGGGCTGAGTCAGCGCGCACCTTTCCCGGGCTGCATCGCAGCCCGGCACACCCGCCATCGTGTTTTCGAGGTGGCGCGGCTATACAGTTGGAAGACACCTTTTCACAATTCTTAGTTAACCTTTGGTTACAATCTAGGGCTAAAATAACTGCCATTGGCCACTATCCGAACTGTCTCCAAGACACTCCAGGGCCTGTTAATGAATTGTGATTTCAGGTGCTGCATTTTTCCTCTCGGGCCCGGCCTGAAGGAGCAGCCTGTACTCTTCTGACATGTGACGAATTCCCGTGAAACTCATCATTGTTGCTCTCTACGTTGTCTCCATCGCGTATGTCCACCTGCGTGGCAGGGTTCGACATAAGCTGGGCCGTCAATTAAGCGACCACTCGACCTTCCTGGCGCCGATCAATTGTTTCCTCTACCTGTTCTCCAGGCTGCCTGGCCGCCCGTACCTTTCGCCCAGCGACTTCCCTGACCTGAGCCCACTCCAGGAACATTGGCAGGAGATTCGCGAGGAAGGCCAGAACCTCATGCGCGCTGGCGAGATCAAGCGCTCGGACCAATACAACGACGTGGGTTTCAACTCGTTTTTCAAGTCGGGCTGGAAGCGCTTCTACCTCAAGTGGTACGGCGACAGTCATCCTTCGGCCATGAAGCTGTGCCCGCGCACCACCGAGCTGGTGCAAAGCATCGGTTCGATCAAGGCCGCGATGTTTGCCGAACTGCCACCTGGTTCGAAGTTGGTGCGCCATCGCGATCCTTATGCCGGCTCCTACCGCTATCACCTGGGGTTGGATACACCCAACGATCCAGGCTGCTACATCAATGTGGACGGTGAGAACTACTACTGGCGTGACGGCGAGGCGGTGATGTTCGATGAGACTTACATCCACTACGCCGAAAACACCACGGCGCAGAACCGCATCATTTTGTTCTGTGACATTGAGCGCCCGATGAAATATCGCTGGGCGGCGGCGTTCAATCGCTGGTTCAGCCGCAACGTCATGGCCGCCGCCGGCTCGCCCAACGATGCCGGGGACAAGACTGGTGGGTTGAACCGCGCGTTTACCCGCCTGTACAAGATTCGCCTGCGGGGCAAGGAGCTGAAAAAGCGCAACCGCACCCGTTACTACCTGGAAAAGTGGGCGATCTTTGCCGGCCTGGCGGCGATTTTCATACTGATCTGATCGTCATCCCCTCGCGTCAAACAGACCTCCCAGCCGCCTGAAACCGACTATCAGCCGCTGGCTTTGCGTGGCGAGCGGGCTTGCCCCGCGCTGGGCGGCGAAGCCGCCCCAATAGCCTCACTACGTTGTGCCAGGCACACCGAGGTGGCCGGTTTTAGGGCCGCTTCGCAGCCCAACGGGGGACAAGCCCCCTCGCCACAGGGGGCGTTGCGGCAGCTTGGAACTTACTGTGGATCGCAGGTTTCTGTGGCGAGCGGGCTTGCCCCGCGCTGGGTGGCGAAGCCGCCCCAATAGCCCGCCGAGTTCTACCAGGCACACCGAGGTCGCCAGTTTTAGGGCCGCTTCGCAGCCCAACGGGACAAGCCCCCTCGCCACAGGGGCCGTTGCGGCAGCTTGGAACTTACTGTGGATCGCAGATTTTCTGTGGCGAGCGGGCTTGCCCCGCGCTGGGCGGCGAAGCCGCCCCAAGAGCCCCGCCGAGTTCTACCAGACACACCGATGTAGCCGGTTTTGGGGCTGCCCACAGGGGGCCGTTGCGGCAGCTTGGAACTTACTGTGGATCGCAGGTTTCTGTGGCGAGCGGGCTTGCCCCGCGCTGGGTGGCGAAGCCGCCCCAAGAGCCTCACCACGTCGCACCAGACACACCGATGTAGCCGGTTTGGGGGCTGCCCACAGGGGGCGTTGCGGCAGCTTGGAACTTACTGTGGATCGCAGGTTTTCTGTGGCGAGCGGGCTTGCCCCGCGCTGGGTGGCGAAGCCGCCCCAACAGCCTCACCACGTCGCACCAGGCACTCCGATGTAGCCGGTTTTGGGGCTGCCCACAGGGGGCCGTTGCGGCAGCTTGGAACTTACTGTGGATCGCAGGTTTTCTGTGGCGAGCGGGCTTGCCCCGCGCTGGGCGGCGAAGCCGCCCCAATAGCCTCACCACGTCGCACCAGACACACCGATGTAGCCGGTTTTGGGGCTGCCCACAGGGGGCCGTTGCGGCAGCTTGGAACTTACTGTGGATCGCAGGTTTTCTGTGGCGAGCGGGCTTGCCCCGCGCTGGGTGGCGAAGCCGCCCCAAGAGCCTCACTACGTTGTGCCAGGTACGCCGAGGTGGCCGGTTTTGGGGCTGCTGCCGCAGCCCAAAGGGGGACAAGCCCCCTCGCCACAGGAGTCTGTAGGCTTGTTTAGGGCGAGGGCGGCTGCGCTCCGAGTTTCTGCCACATCTTCTTGCTGATTCGCTGGCGGTTGGCATAACCCGCCCAGGGATCGGCTTTCAGGCCATGCAAGCGTTCCTCTAGGTTAGCCACGTTCCACTGCTGGGCGCTGCGTAGGCTGGCGAGTTCCTGTCTGCCGATCGGCACCGAAACCGGCAACCCCGGGCGGGCGCGTACCGAATAGGCGGCGACGGTGCTGGCGCCACGACCATTGCGCAGGTAATCGATAAAGATCTTGCCGATGCGGTTCCCGGGGCCGCTGGTGGCAGTAAAACGCTCGGGCAATTGCTGGGTCATGAACACCGCGATGGCCTTGGCGAAGGCTTTCACTGTCTCCCAGCCATCCCGGCGCGCCAATGGCACGATCAGGTGTAGCCCTTTGCCTCCGCTGGTCTTGATATAGGCGGCCAGGCCCAACTCATCCAGCACCGACAGCACCAGTTGTGCGGCTTCGAGCATGCTTTTCCAGGGCAGCGCCGGGTCGGGGTCCAGGTCGAGTACAAACAGGTCCGGAGTCTGGATCTTGTCAACCGTTGCCCCCCAGGTGTGCAGCTCAATGGTGCCCATCTGTACGGCGCCGACCAGTGCCGCCACGGTGTGGATTTCCATCAGGCGCGCGTGGCCGGGGTCCAGGCTCGGGTCCAATTGAGTGATATGGGGGATGGCCAGGCGCTCGCTGTGTTTTTGGAAAAACTGCTCGCCTTCGATCCCTTCAGGCGCCCGCAGTAACGCGACGGGGCGGTGCCGCAGGTGGGGCAGGATCCAATTGCTGATGCTCTGGTAGAACTGCGCCAGTTGCGCTTTTTGTGTGCCGCTGGCCGGATCAATGATTCTCTCGGGGTGGCTAATGCTGATCTTCGACGCACGGTTTTGGGGGAGTACTTGCTCGCGCACGATCTGCTCCGGGGGTTTATCGCTGCGCAGGCCCACAAAGGCCGCCTGGCGCACCAGGCCTTCGCGGGTCCACTCGGCAAATTGCACTTCGGCCACCAGTTGCGGCCTTATCCACCGCACGCCGCGCGCCTGGCTACCGCTCAAGGGGTTGGCCAACGGTGAGGATTGCCGCGAAAGGGGCTGCATTTTTTTATACAGCGCTTGCAGGGTGGCCTGGTCGAAGCCAGTTCCCACGCGCCCGGCATATAGCAAGGTGTTGTCAACATTGACGGCCAGCAACAACGCCCCGAAGCCGCCGCGCGCTCCCTGGGGCGGGGTGTAGCCGACGATCACGAACTCCTGGCGCTGGCGGCATTTGAGTTTTATCCAGTCGGCGCTGCGCACCCCGCTGTAGGGGCTGCCGGCGCGCTTGCCGATCACACCTTCGAGCCCCAGGCTACAGGCGCTCTGGAGGATATCGCGATGATCCGCCGCGAAAGCCTCGGAAAAGCGCAGCAACGGGCTCTTGTTGCCATCCAGTACCGCCTTGAGCGCTGCCCGCCGATCCTGCAGCGCTGTGCCGCGTTGGTCATGGCCGTGCAAAAACGGTGCGTCGAACAGGTAGTAGACGAGGTCCTGGCTGTGACCGCTGTCAAAGGCCTGCTGCACCCCCTGGAAATCCGGCAGTCCATCGTGACTGAGGCTGATCACCTCGCCATCGAGCCAGCAGTCCTTGAGTTTCAGCGCCTCGATTGCCTTGACCTGGCGGGGCAGGCGATCGCTCCAGTCGTGGCCGTTGCGGGTCAACAGGTGCACGCGGCCTGCGCGTACCCGCGCCAACATCCGGTAGCCGTCGAATTTGATTTCGTAGTGCCAGTCGCCCGCCGGCGCACGGTCCGCCAGAGTCGCCAGTTGCGGCGTCAGTTGGTCGGGCAGGGCGGTTTTTGCCTGGCCTAGCGCCGCACCGCCCAAAACGCTCTTGGGCTGGGCCTGGACAATGTCGTAATCGCTGATCGAACGTGCCTGTTGATCATTCTCCTTGATCAGCAGCCATTGCTCCTTGTCGCCGCTGCCCTTGAGCCGAGTACGCACCAAGGCCCAATCCCCAGCGAGCTTCTCGCCGACCAAGGTGAACTTCAGTTTGCCGGCGGTGTAGGCCTTGTGCGGGTCCTCATGGGGTTGCCAGATGCCACGGTCCCAGACAATCACATCGCCTGCGCCGTACTGCCCGGCGGGGATACTGCCCTCAAAGCCTGCGTAGCTCAACGGATGATCTTCCACATGCACCGCCAGGCGCTTTTGGCTGGGATCCAGGCTCGGCCCTTTGGGTACGGCCCAGCTTTTAAGGACACCATCGAGTTCGAGGCGAAAGTCATAGTGCAGGTTGCGGGCAGCGTGTTTCTGCACCACAAACGCCAATGCGGACGGCGCGCGCCGGCCAGGACTCGACGATGATGGCTCCGAAGTGACCGCGAAGTCGCGCTTGCGTTGGTACTCACTCAGTGGCTTGGCCATTGCGCGTTCCTCTGGGCTGCCGGCTCAGGAGGCCTTGGTGGTTTTTTTGCGCGCAGCGGGTTTACCGGCCAGGCTGCGCTTGAGCAGTTCCGTGAGGTCGAGCACGTCTGCCGATTTGCGCTCGTCTGCGCCGTCTTGTGCCTCAACGGTTTCAATCTTGCCGGCCTTGGCCTTCTTCTTGACCAGGGCCATGATCTTGTCCTGGAAACTGTCGCGGTAGTTCTCCGGTTGCCAGTCGGCACTCATGTCTTCTACCAGGCGCCTGGCCATGTCCCGTTCGCCCTTGGCCAGGGTTGGCTTGGTCACGTCCTCGCCCAACTCCAGTTCGTCGAGGTCGCGTACTTCGGCGGGCCAGCGCAGCATCACGAGCACCAGCGCCGATTCCAGGGGCATCAGCGCGGCCAGGTGTTGCTTGGTATGCAGCACCACGTTGGCCAGGGCAACCTTGGCGGTCTTGTGCAGGGTTTCCCGTAGGAGGGCGTAGACCTTGCCGCCACGTTTGTCCGGGGCCAGGTAGTAGGGCGTGTCGATGTTCTGCAGGGGGATCTGGTCGCTGTCGATAAACGCGATGATCTCTATGGTTTGCGTGGCCTTGGGATGGGCGGCGCGAATTTCGTCTTCGCTGAGCACCACGTAGCGGCCTTTCTCATAGGCCACGCCCTTGACGATATTGTCTTTGGTGACCTCCTTGCCGGTGGTCTTGTTGATGCGCTTGTAGCCCACCGGGTCCATGCTGCGCTTGTCCAGCCAGTCGAAATCCACGCCCTGGGCAGACGTGGCCGACACCAGCGACACGGGGATGTGAACCAAGCCGAAGCTGATTGCGCCTTTCCAGATTGCCCGTGGCATAGGAGTGCTTCCTGATGGGGAATGGTCTTCAGGTGACCCGCAGCGGCTGGCAAAAGTTTCGGTGGTCGGCTGGCTGGAAGCGCGGCGTTGGAAAAGCCGTGTTACACCTGCCCGGAAAGTATTTAGTTACCAAACCCGAACCCTGCGCGTAGCGTGCTATCGAATGCAGGTATTCCTCGCCCCAGAGAGGCTTTGTCATGAACAGCCGTACGCGCAGCCTTGTGGTGTTGGTCCTGGGCCTTGCCTTGAGTGGCGGGGTGCAGGCCCAGAACCTGCCCGGCAACAACAACCCGTATAACAGCCCGATCAAGCGGGCCAACCCCAACAGCATGCAGGGCACCCAGCCCAATACACCGGCGACGCGTGGCACCTATACCGCGCCGGTGCCTCGCCCGCCGACCCTGGAAAACGGCGGCATCGGCAATCGTTATCCGCAGCGTGATGCCGCTCCCGCACGTCCTGCCACCCAGCCCTCAGCCCCGACGCAAGATGCCAATGGCAATCGCCGGCCCTGAATAAAAGGAACCCCACGGTATGTTTCTACGCACAACCCTTTTAGCGACCTGTTGCGCCAGCGCCCTGGCCACCGCGCTTCCGGCGCTTGCCGGCGATACCCGGCAGTTTCCCAGTGAGCAAGGCAGTGTCACCGCGACGGCCATCGTCAAAGGCCTGGACCACCCATGGGCGGTGGCGTTTTTGCCAGACCAGCAAGGCTTCCTGGTCACCGAACGGCCGGGTGCGCTGCGCTTTGTCAGCCGTGACGGCAAATTGTCTGCGCCGCTCAGCGGCGTGCCGCAAGTGTGGGCCAAGGGGCAGGGCGGTTTGCTGGATGTGGTGCTGTCACCGGATTTCAAGGAGGACCGGTTGGTCTACCTGTCCTACGCCGAAGGTGGCGGCCAGGGCGGCACGGCCGGTACGGCGGTCGGGCGTGGCCGTTTGAGCGATGACCTGAGCAGCTTGAAGGACTTCCAGGTAATCCTGCGTCAGGCACCCAAGCTTTCGACGGGCAATCACTTTGGCTCGCGCCTGGTGTTTGACCGCGATGGCTACCTGTTTGTGACCCTGGGCGAGAATAATGATCGCCCCACGGCCCAGGACCTGGACAAGCTGCAAGGCAAGGTCGTGCGGATCTACCCGGACGGTCGTGTACCGGATGACAACCCGTTTGTCGGCCAACCCGGGGCCAGGCCGGAGATCTGGTCCTATGGCCAGCGCAACCCCCAGGGCGCGGCGCTGAATCCCTGGACCGGCACCCTCTGGGAAAACGAACACGGCCCGCGCGGCGGTGATGAAATCAATATCATCGAGCGTGGCAAGAACTACGGCTGGCCCCTGGCGACCCATGGCATCAACTATTCGTTGTTGCCGATTCCCGAAGCCAAGGGCAAGACTGCCGAAGGCACGGTCGCCCCCCATCATGTGTGGGAAAAGTCGCCGGCCATCAGTGGCATGGCGTTCTACGATGCCGACCGTTTCAAGGCTTGGCAGCACAACCTGTTTATAGGCGCCTTGGCCAGCCAGGAGCTGATCCGCCTGCAGTTCGATGGCGACAGGGTGGTCCACGAAGAACGCCTGCTGGGTGAGTTGAAGGCGCGCATCCGCGATGTACGCCAGGGCCCGGATGGTTTCCTGTACGTACTCACGGATGAGGCTGATGGCGTGTTGTACCAGGTGGGGTTGAAGCAGGATTGACTGGCACTGCAGGGGCCGGCAAGCCGGCTCCTACAGCCCCAGCTCGGACAGCCCCGGATGATCGTCCGGGCGCCGCCCCAGGGGCCAGTGGAATTTGCGTTCGCTCTCTTTGATCGGCATGTCATTGATGCACGCATGCCGGTTGGACATCAGGCCGTCCTGGTCGAACTCCCAGTTCTCGTTGCCATAGGAGCGGAACCAGTTGCCGGAATCGTCGTGCCATTCATAGGCATAACGCACGGCGATACGGTTACCGGTAAAGGCCCACAACTCCTTGATCAAGCGATAGTCCAGTTCCCTGGCCCATTTGCGCGTGAGGAAATCCTTGGCTTGCTCACGGTTATGGGCGAATTCGGCGCGGTTACGCCATTTCGTGTCCAGGGTGTAGGCCAGCGATACGCGCTGCGGGTCACGGGAGTTCCAGCCGTCTTCGGCGAGACGGATCTTTTCAATGGCCGATTGTTCGGTAAAGGGCGGCAAGGGCGGACGCACTTGTGCATTGGCAGTCATTTGATTACTCCTTTGGATTGTCAGTCGTTAATTCAAAGTGCCAATAACAATTGCGCCATGCATTGCGCATTATCAGCGGCAGTTTCATCGCCCATTATCAGGGCCATGGTGATGGCGCCATCGACCAGGATCAGCAGTTGCGCGGCCTGTTTCTCCGGGGCCGGGGTGCCATGGGCGTTGCACAGTTCAAGCAGGTACTCGAACAGTTTCTGTTTGTGTGCCTTGGCCAACAAACGGACCGGGTCTTGCGGGTCGCCGGTCTCGCCGCTGGTGTTGATAAAGGCGCAGCCGCGAAAGTCCGCAGAGGCGAACCAGGCCTTGAGCGCGCTGAACACGCCAAGCAGGCGCGCGCCGCTGTCTGGCGCTTGTTCGACCTCGCTGCGCAGCCACTGCAGCCAACGCTCGTCGCGCCGCTGCAGGGCGGCGATTACCAGGTCATCCTTGTTGGCGAAGTAGCGGTAGATGCTTTTCCTGGAGACGCCGGCGGTTTTCACCAGTAGTTCCATGCCGGTGGCCGCGATGCCGTGCCGGTAGATTAACTTTTCGGTGACATCCAGAATAATGTCGCGGGTTTCAGTAGTGGTCATATCGTTCATGTCGCCAACAGTAGAACGATCGTTCTTCATGGTCAATGAATTATTTTCCATGGTTCGTGGGCAGACCTGGGCACCCCCATGGTGTAAGCTCTCGGGCTCTTCGGATTCGATCATTGCGAGCCCTATGCCGTCGTTATTCAAACGTTCCCTGTTGCCCAAGTTGCGCGGTTTCCCCCTGGCCACCGATGCGATCGAGGTGCTGTCCGGCGCTGCCGAGTTTCGCCGCTGCCTGCTGGAGAAAATCGCCCAGGCCCAACACCGTATCTATATCGTCGCCTTGTACCTGCAACAGGACGAAGCGGGCCAGGAGGTGTTTGACGCGCTGCATGCCGCCAAGGCGGCACGGCCTGAACTGGATATCGTGGTGATGGTCGACTGGCTGCGCGCCCAACGCGGGCTGATCGGCGCGGGCAAGCAGCCTGGCAACAGTGCCTGGTACCAGGCGATGACCCAGTCACACTCGACGCAAGTGCCGGTGTATGGGGTGCCGGTACAGACCCGCGAGCTGTTTGGCGTGCTGCATCTTAAGGGCTTTGTGATTGACGATAGCGTGCTGTACAGCGGCGCCAGCCTGAACAATGTGTACCTGCACAAGTTCGACAAATACCGCTTCGACCGTTATCACCTGATCCATAACAAGCCACTGGCCGACTCCATGCAGCATCTGGTGGAACACGGTCTGGTCGCCTCCAAGGCGGTCCACCGCCTGGACCTGCCCAACCTGCCCACCACTCGCAGCCTGCGCAATGACATTGGCGACTTGCGCAGCCGCCTCAAGCACGCGACCTATGACACCACGGCCGGTCAAGCTGGCATTGGCGGGTTGTCGGTCAGCCCGTTGCTGGGGGTGGGCAAGAACAACCCGCTGAGCCGGGTGATCTGCGAGCTGATCGCCAGTGCCCAGCAGCAATTGACCATCTGCACCCCGTATTTCAACCTGCCGCTGCCGGTGACCCGGGAAATCAACCGGGCGCTGGCCCGTGGGGTGAAGATCGACATCATCGTCGGCGACAAGACCGCCAACGACTTCTACATCCCGCCCAGCGAACCGTTCAGGATCATCGCCGCACTGCCGTATCTCTACGAAATCAGCCTGCGCCGCTTTGCCAAGCGTCACCAGCGCATGATCGACAGCGGCCAGCTCAACCTGCACCTGTGGCGCGATGGGGATAACACCTATCACCTCAAGGGCATGTGGATCGACGAGCGCTACACCTTGCTCACCGGCAATAACCTCAACCCTCGGGCTTTCCGCCTGGACCTGGAAAACGCCTTGCTGATCGATGATCCCCAGGGCCAGTGGCTGGCGCCACGGCGTAGCGAGCTTGAGGAGATTTTCCGGCACGCCACACGGATCCAGGGCTACCAGCAGTTGGAAACCCTGGTGGATTACCCCGAAGCCGTCGGCAAGTTCCTGCGCCGGGTCAGCCGGGTACGGGTCGAGCGCTTGTTGTATCGGATCCTGTAACTGACCTGCCATTTTCTCGGCACACTTGAAACACTTAGCACAGTCTTTGGTGTATTCGGACTCTTCCTATAACCCCTCTAGGTTGGGTCTTGTAGCGTTGCATTGACAGTTCTTACGGAAAAGAACTCTCGCCCTCCATTAGGTGAAGAGAACTGGAAATGTCGACACACAGTGTAAAGAGTGCAGGCACGCCGTTTAACGTTGTGACAGGTGCAGGGCAGGGCTATCGACAGCCTGAGCCGACAGCCTCGATGCCGTCGTCCGAAGCGCCGTCTGCGCCCGAAGGCCAGGGCTGGCCAGCATCCGAGCAAACCCCACACAACCCCTCGATGCCTGGCAGGCTGACGCAAGCAAGGCTCGAGTTGGCGGCGCAGCGCAAAAAACGCGACGCGACGCCATTGCCTGCTTTTCCATCGTCCGTCGATGCTGCAAAAGGCGATGAAAAGCTGCAGGACACCCTCACTCATTGGGTGACCACCGGCAAGCTGAAACGCAAACCCATCCCTGACAATGCTTCGATCAAACCTTACGTGGACCTTTATTGCGACGCGGTGAACGAGCCGGCGGTGCAGGACTGGCTTGCGAGCAAAGGCTTCAAATGGTCGACCGTGCGCATCGACCGCGACGGCGTAGAGGGAATAGTGATTCGCGATGGCGTCGAGACCAAGCAGCGATTTACCACCAGCGATGGGTCTGGTTGGTGGGAAGTGAGTGGCAAGGTCAGGGCGGCTGTGCGCTACCTGTCTCCCAGCGATCTGGGGATTCTGCTACCAGACCCGAAAACGGGCGACTTTAATCACGTTGACGTCATTCTCGATTTTTACGGCGTCAAGACACCTAACGAAAGCGGCGGTGCCGCGCAGCTTGGCAGGCAGCTTACAGAGGACGGCTGGCCCGGGATTTCCGAGCAAAAGCGCACCGATTGGCGCGAGCAGTTCGACCAACTCGTGCAGCAGAGCCGCGACCAGGATGTTCGTACGCGCCTGGCTCCCCAGCTGCAGGCGCTGGTCGATGCAAAGGCTGAGGACGCCGATCTCGACCTGACTGCGCAGACTGTGGATATCGACCCCCAGTCGAGCCTGGCACAGAAAAGCCATCAGCCACGGGCGAGTTTTGCTCAGTTCCTGGCAACCCCGGCCTTCAGAACGTTCGTCGACAAAATCGGTTTTGGCCAGGGCGATCACGTTTACCGCATTCGCGACGGGCAGTTGGAACTACGCGACCGCGCCAATCATTGGACTAATCTGCAAGCCTTTCTCGATGACGAGATCAGCAAGACCCTGGTTGCAGGCAGTGCAGAAGAAAAGGCGCGCATTCTCGAACTGAATGCCAACTTCAACCAGTTGGTGGGCATGAGCAAGGAAACCGGCGACGCCCTGTATTCCATCCCCCAATATGACCTGCGCCAGGTCCTGGAGTATTGCGGGTTGGGGTCTCCTGGCTCCGTCGCGCAAGCACGCGTCGCGCTTGGCTGGCTGAACAATCAATTGCCTGCGGCGCCGCTGGCGGCGGACTACGCGAGTCTAACGCCCTATAGCTGGGGACCAGGGGCGTTGTCACCCAACGACCTGACGGTGCTCAGAACCCAAGCCGCCGGGCCGGGTTCGGTCACTGAACTGTTGCGCGATTTTGCGGACGGGGCGGACCTGCCCGCCGACCCGGATTTGCGGCTTCGGGCGTTCTTCGACTCGCCCCAGGCCATGACCAAGGCGCAGCAATTGGCGGGCGTGCTGAATATGGCGGAGGTCGCCGGTGGCGCGCCCCTGTCCAGGGCTTCTCGCCACCAACTGCTGGCTGCCGCGATCAAGGCCAGTGTGGCCGTCGATGTGCCCGGCACGCCCGGCGTGGTTGCCGGCTACGAGATCTATCATCCCAGCAACCTGGGGCGCACGATAAATCAAGTGCGCGAGGAGATAGAAACGCATTTGATTGACCACAAGGCGGTCAGCGCCAGGGCTGCGCCGTTGGTTGCCCACCTGTTGCTGGCACAGGCTGCCCCTGAGTTTCTGATCAAGCCGACGCCCAGTGTGTCGACACTCGCACCTCAAGCACTGATGTTGCAGCCTGGGCAGGTGACCATCGGCTCGACCGCCTGGCTGAACCTGCGCCTGGGCACTGCCATGGCTGAAAAACTCGGTGGGGCGGGCAGTTCGCGGGCGCTGACTATCACCCAAGCCCTGGACCTGAGCCGACTCGATGCGACAGGGCCTGCGCAGGCAGAGTTAATCAAAAGCCTTGGCGCCCAGCCCTTGCTGGACTGGGCGGTGATGGCCGGAATTTTTCCCAAGTCATCCGATGGGCGCTACTCGCCAGGGGATTATCTGGCTGCCACACAGGCATTCACCGACCGGGAAAACCGCACTCGCGAGGCATTCAATACCCTGACGAGCGAGCCACCCACTCAAACAAGTCTTTTAGTGCAACAGTTGGCGAAGCTGTTTCCTGAGTTGACCGAGGACGAGATCCGCAATTTCAAGCTTGAGCTGGATACCGACGTGCCTTTTGACCCAAGGCAACACGGGCATCTTCAGACCCGTCAGCCCTACTTGGCCGAAGTGATCCTGACTCAACAAGCTGAAAAGGATCCGCTGGTTGCCTTTGGCGATTGGGTGAGCCGTCTTTTTGGTGACGAAAAAAAGTACAAATTTATTCACCCTAAAATTTCCCAGGAAACCTTTAACGAAAGAATCAAAAACCTGCCGCCAATTGCCCCGTTGGTCGCACCGGCCGTGGACCAATACATTGCCGATACCCGTAGCGCCCAGTCCACGGTGATCCGCCTGATGATCGCCAATGCGCCGCTGGAGGTACGCCGGGCGTTTGAGGTCGGCAAGCTGGAGTTCTTTACCTTGCGCGAGGAGACCGGGCAACCCGTGGAGGACGATCAGGGCGAGCACTCCAAGGTGCAGGAGAAAAAGGGCAGGCATGGCCTGTTGATGCGTTACGAAACCGGGGCGACGACCCCGAGATTCGGCTACTACGAAGTGTTTCCAGGCTCAATGAAAATGATCCGGCGTGACGATCTGAGCTACAGCCTTGGGCTAAATGGCGTGACCCAAAAAGGCAGTGTGCCCTACGGGCCTTTTGCCTTTGTCCAACGGGATTTTCGTCATGCAAAGCTGGAGAAGTTCGACTTCCAGGCCTATTCCCAGGGCACCGAGCCGCGTCCGGGAGTAGATTCCAGGGTCATTATCGAGAAGGCTCGCGAGCCGTTGCCCGGTCAGGTCTTGTCGCAGTGGCCCGGCCCCGCGCCGGTCTATGTCCCCAACAGTTGGGCTTCGACAAGAACACGCGATATCACCAGAGCCGTGCTCGACAACACGTTCGAGGACAAGCGCGAGTTGCTGCTGGAGTACGCCAATCAACCCACACGGCTGCAGAAGCGCCGCAGCTACCCTTTCGATTCCGGCAAGATCCTGACCCAGGAGAACCTTAGAGCGGTCCTCAGTCTTATCCCATTTGTAGGTGCGGTTGCGGACATTGCCGATGGCAATATCAAGGACGGTCTCAAAGGCCTGTTGATTGACTTTGCGTCATTTGCAGCGACAGGCGGCTTGGCTGCAGCCAGGTCATTCTTCAAGGGGATCAAGGCGGTTGTGCCCTATAGCGGTCGCGCATTTGGTCAGGGCCTGATGAAGGAGAGCGGACTGCTGGTGCGCAGCATGTTCAACCCTCTGGACGGCAGCGTCGATGTACTCAGGTCCACGCTTAAAATCACAGAACGCAGCAAAAGGGTGTTGTCAGGGGAGTTGATGGGGATCGGCTCAGGCATTTATCTGCCTACCACCGCCTTTGAAAAGTGCCGCTGGGGGCTGGGTGCCTATGAGGCGCTGCGTGGCAAGCCGCCTGCTGACCCACAACCGGTAGGTCAGTTGGGCGTGAGCCAACAGTGCGCGGTCTACGCCGTGAACATAAACAGCAAGTGGTATGCGATCAACCCGGCGACCCTTAAACCTACTGGCGCTCCCCTTGAGGACTTCACGCCAGAGAGTCAGACGTGATAACCGCTCAGGGGAGGGCTGCCAGTCGTTCAACGCGGTGCCGGCCAGAGCGCAATGAGCAGCAGCAGGGCGGCGGCTACCAGGTAGGGTAGTCGCGGTTCGACGGCATAGATCAACGTGCCGGCCAGCGGTCCGACTACCACGCCCAAGCCCTGTGCGGCACCTACCGAACCGGCTGTAGCCCCTTGTTCCGAGGCCTCCACCGCGTTGGCCGCCAGTGCGGCGAACGACGGGAAGATCCAGCCCATGCCGGCCGCCGAGACGAAGAAACACAGCCAGAGGATCCACGCCGTATCCGCGAACATGCTGCCGGCAAACCCGAGGGCAGAGACGATAGCGCCGACGCGGATCATCCGCAGGGGCGGCCATTCCAGTTTGCGCACCAGTAACTGCGAGCAGATCAACGCCAGGCCCACCATCGTCAGGGCAATCCCGGCGGTTTGCGCGGCGTCGGCGGGGTTCATCTGCAGGCGGTCCAGGGCGAAAAAGCCCACGGTGATCTGGGCGATGGATACACACAGCATGGCGGCAAAGGCCACCACCAGTGGGCGCCGCAAGCGTGGGTCCGAGAGGTTGACGGCCTTGGGTGGTTGCTTGAGGTGCAGCTCCTGGCGCGGCAGTTTCAGCAGCAACACCACAAAGCCCAGCATCGGCAGCAACGCCATCGCATAAAACGGCAGGCTCAGGCTGTAGCGGGCCAGCAGCGCGGCAATTGCCGGCCCCAGCACCAGGCCGCAGGCGTTGGCCGCGCCCAGCGAGGCCATGGCCTTGGCGCGGTGGGCCGGCTCGATATTGTCGGCGATCAGCGCATAACCACCCACCGGGATCGCCGCGTAGAACACCCCGATCAACCCGCGCCCTAGCACCAACCCGATAAAGG
Source organism: Pseudomonas sp. DTU12.1 (assembly GCF_009873475.1). Classification (NCBI taxonomy): domain Bacteria; kingdom Pseudomonadati; phylum Pseudomonadota; class Gammaproteobacteria; order Pseudomonadales; family Pseudomonadaceae; genus Pseudomonas; species Pseudomonas sp. DTU12.1. The sequence goes on from NZ_CP045254.1 coordinate 2,904,118, forward strand.
CCAGCATGGCCGAGGGCAGCAGTTGCAGGGAGGCGTCGATAAACACGCACAGCGCCCAGTACGCCAGAGTGAATCCACCGGTGCCCAACAGCAGCACCCGGCGCCGCCCCAGCCGGTCACTGGCCTGGCCCCAGGGCCGCGCCAACAGCATCCAGATCACCCCGGACACGGTGACGGCCGCACCCGCTTGCCAGGTCGCCAGCCCGAGCACCCGGGCGATGGGGCCGATCAGCGAGACAAACGCCATCATCGCCATGGTGCAGGCCATATTGGCGATCAGCAGGGGGCGCAGGTTGAATGACACTGAGGTGGGCAAGGCAGCATCAACGCTGGCGGCCGAATCGGGCATGGGAAATCTTCCGTGAGTGGGATCGATTGAACGTTATAGGTAAGACGGTTAAACGCATAGCGCGATTAGCCGCAATGATGAAGATCTACAACTGCTCTGCGCCCTAATGCCGATCAGTAAGCGCACGCAATGCTCAAAGCAGCGAGGATCAAATGTGGGAGCGGGCTTGCTCGCGAAAGCAGTGGGTCAGTCAACATCAATGTTTGCTGGGCCGACGCCTTCGCGAGCAAGCCCGCTCCCACAGGGGGGTGTGGATGCCGAAGGCTTTCTCAGTTCAGGCCCAGCTTGCCACGCAGGGTCGACAGGTCTTCGGCCAAGGTGTTGACCGGGCCGACCAAGGCCTTGCGGTCGGTTTCCTTGACCTTGTCATAGGTCTCAAAGCCACCATCAGCCGTTTTGTATTTGGCCAGGATGCTGTCCACCGTGGCGAAGTTCTTGTCGACCTTGGCCAAAAACGCCTTGTCCTGTTGCTCGATCTGCCCACGGAACAGGTCGACGATTTTCTTCGCCCCGTCGATATTGCCCTGGAAGTCATACAGGTCGGTGTGGCTGTAGCGGTCTTCTTCGCCGGAGATCTTGGTGGCGGCTACTTCTTCGAGCAATGCGGCCGCGCCGCCGACGACTTTTTCTGGCGGGAAGGTCAGGCCGGCGACGCGGGTTTGCAGGTCCTTGACGTCCTTGTTCAAACCATCGGCCAAGGCGTCCAGGCCCTGGGTGCTGTTCTCGGCAAACAGGCTGTATTCGAGGCGGTGGAAACCGGTGAAGTCCTCGGCCTTCACGCCTTTTTCGTGATCGTCGACCCGTGAGTCGATCGAGGCGTCCAGGTCGCTGAACAACTCGGCGATGGGCTCGATGGACTCATAGTGCACGCGGGTAGGGGCATAGAGTTTTTTTGCGGTGGCCAGGTCGCCTTTTTTCACCGCGTCGGTAAAGGCCTGGGTCTGGGTGACCAGTTCATCGATCTTGTCGGTGACATAGATCTTGTAGTCCGACACCGGCCCCACCAGGTCCAGGGGCGCCGTCGCGGCAAAGGCTGCGAGTGGAGAAAGGGTCAACAACAATGCAAGAGACGACTTCTTCATGGGACGGTTTCCGCTGGGATGGGGTTTAGGTGTTGGCAGTGCTGTGCAGCAAGGTACGGCCGATGAAATCCTGCGGCCCGGTGACGCCTGGCAGCGTGAAGAAGTACCCACCGCCCACCGGCTTGAGGTACTCCTCCAGCGGCTCGCCATTGAGCCGGGTTTGCACGGTAATGAAGCCTTTTTCCAGGTCGGCCTGGTAGCAGATAAACAGCAGGCCCATGTCCAACTGGCCGTTCTTGTTGACGCCGTTGGAGTAGTTGAACGGCCGGCGCAGGATCAGGTTGGCCTGGGTTGCAGCGGTGCGCGGGTTGGCCAGGCGGATATGGGCGTCGAGCTTGGTCAGTTTGCCTTCTGGGTCTGTGCTGTAGTCGGGCACCTGGGCTTCGTTGTGACCGCCCATGGGCGCGCCGCTGGTCTTGATCCGGCCAATGATGCTTTCCTGTTCCTGCAAGGGCGTGCGGTCCCAGCGCTCGACGAAGTTGCGGATGATCCGCACCGCCTGGTAGCTACCATTGGCGGCCCACGCGGGTTCGTCACTGTCGGGCTGGACCCACACCAGTTGGTCCATGGCCTTGGCATCGTTGGAGTCCGGGTTGGCCGAGCCATCGCGAAAGCCCAGGAAATTACGCGCACTCTGTGCCGGTTGCCCCGCCCGGGCAGGCGCCTGGGGCGGCACGCTGCCTTCCTGTTTCCAGCGCACCAGCAGGAGGTCCGGCAGGTTTTTCACGATATCGCGCAGGGCGTGGATATTGGTGTCGGGGGTGTTGGAGCTGAACTGCAGGCTCAAGTCGCCATGGCACTGCGCAGGTTCCAGGGCGTCATTGGGGAAGCCGACCATGCGGCTCAGGCGCTTGGGCTTGGCGCCGGCCAGGCCGAAACGTTCGTCGAACAGCGACTCACCCACCGACACGGTAATCGTCAGGTTATCCGGGGTGACCACCGGGCCAAGGATCCCGGAGTCAGTGGGCGGTAGTTTCGGATCGACTTGTGGCACCGTACCGCCGGTCATCAGGAAACCGATACGCTCGTTGAGGGTGCGAAACAGCCGCTCCAGGTCTTCGCGGTCGCTGGCCAACACATCGAACGCCACCAGCATGCCGCAGGCCGGGCGCGGGGTGACAATGCCGCTCTGGTGCTTGCCGTGGAAGGCGTGGTGGTCCTGGGTTTTTTCGCTGCTGGGGGCGGCGGTGACCTGGGCCGCGCCGGCCGCCATGGCCGGGCAACTGAGGCTACTGCCGGCAATCGCCGCACCGGTGGCGGCCATGCCCAGCAATATGCGGCGGCGCTGGGCGTTGAACTGTTCTGAATCACTCATTTGTTCGGTCGTCTTCACTTAAGGCCTGTGAGGCCAAGGGCTGGGTCGATTCCATCGAGTGCGGCGGCCAGAGCCTTGGCCTTGTCGGCGATCTGCTGGCGCTGATCGGCGGTAACGCTGTCATAGGTGCGGTAGTTGCCATCGACCTGCAGGCCGTCGAGTTGCCCGGCGAAGGCGCTGATCGCGCTATCGATACCTGGCAACAGGTCGGCAGCGGACTTGGTCAAAAGCGGACGCATCAGCTCAACCACCTTGCGCGTCGCCGCCAGGTTTGCGGCAAAGCCATTGAGGTCGAGGTGGCTGTAGCGTTCCTCTTCGCCACTGGCGGCGCGCACGTCGGCCAGGCTATTGAGGTTGCGCACCAGGATGCTGACCAGTTGCTCGGGCGGCAGTGACTGCGCGAGCAACTGCTGCTTGAGGGCGGTGACATCACTTAGCAAGCGCTGGGCAATCGGTGCCAGGCCGTCGAGGCTGTGTTGCGCGAAGAGGCCGTATTCCAGGCGATGAAAGCCGCTGAAGGCCGGGTCCTGTTCGCGTTTTTCGAAGTAATCGGCGCGGGCATTGATCGCGTTATCCAGCTCGGCCAGGCGCTGGGCTGCCGGGGCCAGGCGCTGGTAAGCCTCGCGTGCTGGCAGGTACAGGGCCTGGGCTTGGCTCAGGTCGCCCGCAGCAATCGCTTGTTCGAGGGCGCTGACGGCCTTGATCAAGGCGCTGCCCTGGCTATTGAGGTACACGCGAAACTCCGACAGCGGGCCGATAAAGGCCACCATCGACGGCTTGGCTTTGGCCTGGGCGTCGGACTCGGCGGTGGGGGTTACCTGCAGGGTGCCGCGAGGGTTGCTCAACAGGCCGCAGGTGATGGCGTAGTCGCCCGGCAGCAGGTTGGCGTTGATCACCTGACTCAGGCCGGGGGCGATGTTTTCACGTTCTTCGACCACCAGCACGCCGTCGAGGATTTCCCACTCCACTGCGCGATCCGAGCGATTGATGATGCGAAAACTCGCACGACCGGCCGGCACCGTCAGGGCGTTGGGCTCGCAGGCGTGGGCGTGGATGATCACGGCGATTTCGTTGTGATTGACCTGGCGCTTGGCTGCGGCCAATTGCGAGGCGTAGTAGAACAGGCCACCGGCGGCGATCATCACGATCACCGAACCGGCTAGCGCCCAACGCAAGGCGCGAGGTGGCGAGGCGGGGGCAGGGGCTTGGTTTGGCAAGGGACGACCTTACTGGCTGGAGACGGAAGAGGAGGTGGCTGGCGCGGCGGGCATAAAGAACATCACCAACGCCAGCACCAGATAAGTCAGGTAGGCACCCAGGGTGCTGACGGTCGGCGCGTCCTGATAGCCAAACATGCCGGCCAGCACCGAACCCAGTGGGCCATCCATCGGCAGGGTGGCGCTGAAATCGAACAGCACGCTCTGCCAGTGGTTCCACACCCCGGCTTCATGCAGGGCCTGCACCGAGTTGGCGAGGATGCCGGCGGCTACTACCAGGATGAACAGCCCGGTCCAGCGAAAGAACGCGGCGAGGTTCAGGCGCATGCTGCCGCTGTAGATCAGGAACCCCACGACAATCGCCAGCACCAGGCCGAGCAGGGCGCCGATGGGCGCTGCCGGACCTTCGCTTTGCTGGAACACCGCGAGCAGGAAGAACACGGTTTCCAGGCCTTCGCGGGCCACGGCGAAAAACACCATGGCGATCAGCGCAATCACTTGGTTGCGCGAGCCGGCCAGCGCGTGATCCAGGGATTGATGCAGGGAGTGCTTGATCGAGCGCGCGACTTTACGCATCCAGAACACCATGGAACTGAGAATGCCCACGGCCACCAGGCCGACAATGCCTTCGAACAGTTCTTGCTGCTTTTGCGGGAACTCGGCGCTGACCAACTCCAGGCCACCGCCGACCAACAGCGCCAGGGCGGCGGCCAGAAACACGCCAATCCATACTGCCGGCATCCATTGGCCACGGCCGGTCTGTTGCAGGTAGCTGGCGATGATGCCAACGATCAATGCGGCTTCAATGCCTTCGCGCAGCATGATGAGAAAGGGAACGAGCATCGGGCACCGCAACGTAATTAGTTAGGGTGCTAAGTTGTAACATAATGATACTCATTGCTAAACAGAGGATCTTGACGTTTCCTGAACAGCCGCTGAACAGCCCTCTATCTCCTGGCTTCTGCAAGGATTGATGAAATGCCAGGCCTCTCTGTTCCTTCCAGGCCAGCACGCTCCTACAATGGCCGACCTACAAGATTGAGCCCTTGCCCATGTCGGAAAAAGACACAATCTCCATCCACCTGGTTCGCGAAGCCTTGTTGCAAAGTTGCGCCCCCGGTGCGGCGACGCGAGAGGCCCTGAACAAGGTAGGGATCGACCCAGCGTTGCTGGAGCAGCCCGCCGCCCGGGTTCCGGCCCTGGCGTACGCGCGGCTCTGGCGCTTGCTGGCGCGCCGCCGGGATGATGAGTTCTTTGGCATGGACCCGCGCAAGTTGAAGTCCGGCAGCCTGGAGTTCCTGTGTCGCGCCGCTATGGCCCAGCCCACCCTGGGCGAAGCCCTGGAAACCGGCCTGAGCTTCCTGTCGCTGATGCTCGAACACCTGCCGGCGCAATTGGTACGCCAGCAAAGCCTGGCGGAAATCGTCTTGCTGGAACACGAGCCTGAACCGCGACGGGCGTTCACCTATTTTTGCTACTGGATGATCATCCACGGCGTCGCCTGCTGGCTGGCCGGGCGGCGCATCCCGATCCTGGCCATCGAATTACGGAGTGCGCAGCCGGCCTTTTGTGATGATTACCAAGTGATGTTTTCCGACAACCTGCGCTTTGATCGCACCCGTACGCGGATGATCTTTTCGGCAGACTGCCTCGACCTGCCGGTCAAGCGCAGCCCCGAAGAACTCAAGCGTTTCCTGGCCCATGCACCGGCCAATATCCTGGTCAAATACCGCGACCCCGACAGCCTGGCGATGCGCATCAAGCACGACCTGCGCCAGCGCCCGGCCCAACACTGGCCGGAAACCGAAAGCCTGGCCCAAGAGTTATGCATGTCCGCCTCGACCCTGCGCCGGCGCCTGGCCGAAGAAGGGCAGACCTACCAGGGCCTCAAGGACAGCGTGCGCAAGGAACTGGCGGTTGTCTGGCTGGCCGAGGCCGATATCAGCTTCGCCGAGATCGCCAGCCGCCTGGGTTTTGCCGATGTGAGTTCGTTCTATAAGGCGTTTCGCAAGTGGTCGGGGTCCAATCCTGGGCATTACCGTAGCTTGATTCTTACCGACGCCAACTAAGCCGTCGGCACTGCGCAGTCTGCATGGCAAGCGCTTCTGTGGCGAGGGGGCTTGTCCCCCGTTGGGCTACGTAGCCGCCCCAAAACCTGCACCCTCGGTTGACCTGACACACCTCGGTGATCTTATTGGGGCTGCTACGCAGCCCAGCGGGGGACAAGCCCCCTCGCCACAAAAGCCGCCGCAAACACCAGAGCAAAAAAAAGCCCCGTGACCGAATGGACCACGGGGCTAAAAATTGGCTGGATGCGACCAACCAAAGGAGCTCTTTACATCACTTGAGGGTGGCGACCACCGTGTCTGGCTGCCAGCCACCACCCAATGCCTTGTAGATCGCCACGATGCCGCGATACAGGTCTACTTCGGCCAGGGCCTGGGCGTCTTCGGCCGCCAGGCGTTCACGCTGGGCGTCGAGCAGCACGAGGAAGTCGGCGGTGCCTTCGCGGTAGCGGATCTCGGCCAGGTCGGCCGCAGCACGGCTGGATTCGCTTTGGCGGATCAGCGAGATCAGGCGCTGTTGGCGTTTGCCGTAGTCGCTGAACGCGTTCTCGGATTCTTCCAGCGCCAGCAACACTTGCTGCTCGTACGTCGCCAGGGCGCCGTCGGCCTCGGCATCGGCGCCGCGCAATCGGGCGCGCACGCTGCCCAGGTCAAAGGCGGCCCAGGTGATGCTCGGGCCCAGGGCCCAGGCATTGGCGGCAGACGAGCCGATCTGCGAGCCACGGCCGGCGGTAAAGCCAAGGAAGCCACTGAGGCTGACCCGAGGAAACAGGTCGGCCTTGGCCACGCCGATACGCGCGGTGGCCGCTGCCAGTTTGCGTTCGGCGCTGAGAATGTCCGGGCGCCGTTGCAGCAGTTGCCCCGGGTCGCCAATCGGCAAGGCCTTGGCAATCGCCGGTAGGTCGGCCGGGCTCAGGTCCACTGTGAGTTTGTTCGGGCGCTGGCCGAGCAGGGTGGCGATGCGGTTGCGTTCGCGCACTTGTTCGGCCTGCAATTGCGGCACGCTGGCTTCAACCGCCGCCAGGCGTGCGTCGGCCCGAACCACGTCCAGTTGATCGCCGACGCCGGCATCGCGCAGGCTTTCGGTGATGGTGCGCGAATCCTGCTGGTTCTTCAGATTGGCCAGGGCGATTTTTTCTCGCAGTTGCGCACCGCGCAATTGGCCGTAGGCGTCCACCAGTTCGGCAATCATGCTGACTTGCAGTTGATAGAGGTCGGCTTCGGCAGCTTGCTGGTCGGCGTCGCTGGCCTCCAGGTTACGCTGGATGCGGCCAAACAGGTCCAGCTCCCAGGCCATGTCCAGGCCCAGGTCATAGCGCTCGCTGTTGACCCGGCGGGTGGTCTGGCCCGGGATCTGCCCTTTGGCCAAGTCGCTGCTGGCGCGGCTGGTGATGGTGGGCATCGCGTCATTGCTGGCGTCATCACGAATCGCCCGGGCGGCCCGCAGGCGGGCAAACGCTACGCGCAGGTCGCGGTTGCCGCTCAACGATTGCGTCACCAGCTGGTTGAGGATCGGGTCCTCGAACTGCTGCCACCAGATACCCTCGAACTTGGCGTGGTCGTACTGCTTGGCATCGACGGCGGCCGTGATATTGGCCGCCTCCAACTGCTGGGTTTTATAGTCCGGGCCCACGGCACAGGCGGCGAGCGCCAATACCAACAGGCTCGGCAAGAACACTTTCACACTCATTGCTGTGTCTCCAGCTTCAAGGCCTTGGCCGCTTTGCGTGCATCGCTGCGCTCCACATAACGGCGGATCAACACGTAGAACACCGGCGTCAGCAACAGGCCGAAGAAGGTCACGCCGATCATCCCGGAGAACACCGCCACACCCATGGCGTGCCGCATCTCGGCACCCGCGCCGCTGGAGAACACCAAGGGCACCACGCCCATGATGAAGGCGAACGAGGTCATCAGGATCGGCCGCAGACGCAGGCGGCAGGCTTCCAGCACCGCAGCCAGCGGGTCGAGGCCTTCTTCCTGTTTGTCCTTGGCGAATTCGACGATCAGAATCGCGTTCTTACAGGCCAGGCCCACCAGTACGATCAAGCCGATCTGGGTAAAGATGTTGTTGTCGCCACCGGACAGAATCACCCCGGTAATGGCCGACAACAGCGTCATCGGTACGATCAGGATTACCGCCAGTGGCAGGCTCCAGCTTTCGTATTGGGCGGCCAGTACCAGGAACGCCAGCAGTACGCAGAGCGGGAACACGAACAGCGCGGTATTGCCCGAGAGGATTTGCTGATAGGTCAGGTCCGTCCACTCGTAGGTCATGCCGTTGGGCAGTTCTTCCTTGAGCAGTTTCTCGATCGCCGCCTCAGCCTGGCCCGAGCTGTAGCCAGGGGCCGCGTTGCCGTTGATTTCGGCGGTGATAAAGCCGTTGTAGTGCATCACGCGGTCCGGCCCCGAGGTATCGCTGACCTTGATAAAGGTCGCCAGCGGGATCATTTCGCCCTTGTTGTTGCGCACTTTCAGCTGGCCGATCTGGTCTTCGTCGAGGCGGAACTGCTGCTCAGCCTGCACGTTGACTTGATAGGTACGGCCGAAGCGGTTGAAGTCGTTGGCATACAACGAGCCCAGGTAGATCTGCAGGGTGTCGAAGATGTCGCTGATCGCCACGCCGTGGGTCTTGGCCTTTTCACGGTCGATAGCCGCATCGACCTGGGGCACGTTGACCGTGTAGCTGGTGAACAGGCCAAACAGTTCAGGCACGTTGTGGCTCTTGGCGATGACGTTCTGCACTTCTTTGTACAGTTCTTCGTAGCCCAGGTTGCCGCGGTCTTCGACTTGCAGGCGGAACCCGCCAATGGTGCCCAGGCCCTGTACCGGCGGCGGCGGGAAGATCGCCATGTAGGCTTCCTGGATATCCGCATACTTGCCGTTCAGTGCCCCGGCAATCGCCCCGGCGGACATGCTCGGATCCTTGCGCTCGCCGAAGGGCTTCAAGGTCACGAACACGATGCCGCTGTTCGGGCTGTTGGTGAAGCCGTTGATCGACAGGCCCGGGAAGGCGATGGCGCTTTCCACTCCGGGCTGTTTCAGGGCGATGTCGGACATGCGCTTGATCACGTTTTCGGTGCGGTCCAGGCTGGCGGCGTCCGGTAACTGGGCGAAAGCCACCAGGTACTGCTTGTCCTGGGCCGGTACGAAACCGGTCGGCGTATGGGCAAACCCGAAGAAGGTCAGCACCATCAGGCCGCCATACACGAACAGCGCGATACCGGTGCCGCGAATCACTCGGCGCACGGTGCCCACATAGCCATGGCTGGCTTTTTCAAAAAAGCGGTTGAATGGACGGAACAGCCAGCCACCGAAGAGCTTGTCGAGGAACCTGGAGAACCGGTCCTTTGGCGCGTTATGGCTGCGCAGCAACACCGCCGCCAGGGCCGGCGACAGAGTCAGGGAGTTGAATGCCGAGATCACGGTAGAGATGGCAATCGTCAACGCAAACTGTTTGTAGAACTGCCCGGTCAAGCCGCTGATAAAGGCGGCCGGAATAAACACCGCACACAGCACCAGCGCCGTGGCAATGATCGGCCCGGTCACTTCGCTCATGGCTTTTTCCGTGGCCGGGAAGGGCTCCAGGCCCAGCTCGATGTTACGTTCGACGTTCTCCACCACCACGATGGCGTCGTCCACAACGATCCCGATGGCCAACACCAGGCCGAACAGCGACAGCGCATTGAGTGAGAACCCGAACAGGTGCATCACCGCAAAGGTACCGATCAATGACACCGGCACCGCGACCAGGGGAATGATCGACGCACGCCAGGTCTGCAGGAACAGGATCACCACCAGGACCACGAGGATCAACGCCTCGAACAAGGTGTGGACCACCGCCTCGATCGAGCCACGCACAAACACGGTCGGGTCGTAGGCGATGCGGTAATCCATGCCTTCAGGGAAGCTCTTTTTCAGCTCCGCCATTTTGCTGCGCACATCGTTGGAGATGTCGATGGCGTTGGAGCCCGGCCGCTGGAAAATCGGAATCGCCACCGCCGGCTGGTTGTCGATCAGGGAGCGCAAGGCATATTGGCTGGAGCCCAGCTCGATGCGTGCAATGTCCTTGAGGCGCGTGATCTCGCCGTTGTCGCCGGCGCGAATCACGATGTTTTCGAACTCTTCCTCGGTGACCAGGCGCCCCTGGGTATTGACCGACAGCTGGAAGCTGGTGTCATTCGGCGCAGGCTGCGCGCCCAGGGCACCGGCGGCCACCTGGCGGTTTTGCTCGCGAATCGCGGTCACGACATCGCTGGCGGTCAGGTTGCGCGAGGAGGTCTTGTTCGGATCGAGCCACACCCGCAGGGAGTAGTCGCCCATGCCGAACAGCTGCACATCACCCACACCACCCAGGCGTGCCAACTCATCCTTGATATTGAGGATCGCGTAGTTGGACAGGTAGAGCATGTCGTAGCGCTGGTCCGGGGAGGTCAGGTGCACGACCATGGTCAGGTCGGGGGAGGCCTTGTCCACGGTGATACCGATGCGCGTCACTTCTTCAGGCAGTTTTGGCTGAGTGCGCGTCACACGGTTTTGCACCTGCACCTGGGCGTTATCCAGGTCGGTACCCAGGGCGAAGGTGATGGTCAGGGTCAACTTGCCGTCGGCGGTCGACTGCGAGGACATGTAGAGCATGTTCTCGACGCCGGTGATCGCCTGCTCCAGCGGTGAGGCCACGGTCTCACCGATGACTTTGGGGTTGGCGCCCGGGAAGTTGGCACGCACGACCACGGTCGGCGGTACCACTTCTGGGTATTCGCTGATCGGCAACTGGAACAGCGAGATCGCGCCGGCGATCAGGATCAGCAGTGAGAGCACCGCTGCGAAGATCGGCCGTGATATGAAGAACTTGGAAAAATTCATCTTGTGTGTAGTCCCTTAACCGCGTGGAATCGCGACACTGGCGAGCTTGGGCGCGGCTTTGTTGTCCGGCGTCACTTGCTCCAGGTTGCTGGCTTCAAGCGCTTGTCGTTGTTGGGCCAAGGCGGCGAGGGTGGCCTGGCTGGCCATCGGGATAGTTTCCGGGGCGACCGGCGATCCCGGGCGCACCCGCTGCAGGCCCTTGACGATAATGGTGTCGTCCTTGGACAGGCCGCTGCGTACGATGCGCAAGCCTTCGATCTTTGGCCCCAATTCAACGGCGCGGTAGGCGGACTTATTGTCGCCATCCATCACCAGTACGAATTTCTTGCCTAGGTCGGTGCCCACGGCCTCGTCGGTGATCAGCACGGCGGAGTAGGTTCCGCTGCCCACCAACTTGAGGCGCGCGTACAGGCCAGGGGTGAAGCGCCCGTCGCTGTTATCGAACACGGCGCGACCACGGATGGTGCCGGTGGCCGGGTTGACCTGATTGTCGACAAAGTTCATCTGGCCCAGGTGCGGGTTGCCCTCTTCGTTGGACAGGCCCAGGTACACCGGGGTGGTCGTGCCGCGACGGCCCTGGCGCGCCAGTTCGGTGTACTTGAGGTACACGCGCTCATCGGCGTCGAAGTAGGCATAGACCTTGTCGGTGGAGACCACGCTGGTCAGTTCGGTGACGTCGGCGGTCACCAGGTTACCGGCGGTGATCGCTGCGCGGCTGACACGGCCGCTGATGGGCGAGGTGACGCGGGTGAAACTCAGGTTCAGGCGGGCCAGGTCCAACTGCGCCTGGATCCCGGCCACGGCGGCGCGGGCTTCCTGGGCGGCAGTGGTACGGGAGTCGGCCAGCTCGGCGGAAATCGCATTGCTCTGACGCAGGCGCTCGCCACGCTGGGCCTCGTTGTCACTGCGCGATGCCGCGGCTCGGGTCTGTTGAAGTTGGGCTTCAAGGCGCCGCACTTCGGCCTGGAACGGACGTGGATCGATCTGGAACAGCAGGTCGCCTTTCTTCACCAGCGCGCCTTCGGTAAAGGCTACCTGGTCGATCTGGCCCGACACCCGTGGGCGGATCTGTACGGTTTCCGGGGCTTCGAGGCGGCCGGTGAACTCGTCCCACTCGTTGACGGGTTGCTCCAGCACCTTGGCAACGCTGACTTTGCTGGCGGGCATGGCGGCCGCTTGCTCGGGGGCCTTGCCGCATGCGCTCATCACCAGCACGGCCAAAAGGGCCAAGGGATAGCGCAAATGTTTGAGTGACTGTTCCATGAGGTGCATCCGCCAATGTATTTGAGATGGGCGGATCATGCTCGGCGGTGTGCTATCTCACGAATCGAATGAAACAAAGGTAACTATCATTCGGAATGATATAAGCCTGGGGAAAGCCCTCTAGCATGGGGTTTTCGTTAGGGTGCTATCAATCCCGTTGATAGCAAAACACCTTTGCGCGATCTGCAGCCAATCTCGATTGCTTACCCTGAAGATATTCCCTGTGGGGCTGCGTCAGTTCAGCCAGAGATGCATCAATTGACCCATCGCCATCGCAGGCAAGCCAGCTCCCACCTTCGTTCTGTGGTGTGGCCCAAATATCCAGCACCACCAAGATCTCCTGTAGGAGCGGGCTTGCCCGCGAAAGCGGTGATTCAGTCACCATCTCTGTAGGCTGATGTACCGCCATCGCAGCATAAGTATCTACACAACTTTGCCGCAACGCCTAGATCCAGGCAGATAGCGCAGTTGTGGCGAGCGGGCTTGTCCCGCGCTGGGCTGCGAAGCAGCCCCAATAAGACGAATGCGTTGTACCAGATACACCGCAGCGGCTGGTTTTGGGGCTGCTTCGCAGCCCAGCGCGGGGCAAGCCCGCTCACCACAGGGAAGTTCGTCAGTTTCTGAAAGTTGTGTAGATACCTATGGCCATCGCAGGCAAGCCAGCTCCCACCTTCGTTCTGTGGTGTGGCCCAAATATCCAGCACCACCAAGATCCCCTGTAGGAGCGGGCTTGCCCGCGATGGCGCCCGCTCAGCCAGACAAGCATCAACTGACCCACCGAGCTCCCGCAAGGCGACAAGCAATACCCCAGCGTGTACCGTTGCGGCCTTTGTGCCGCAGGTGCTGTGACTGTGGCTGCGGACATTCTTAGAGAGGCATCCATGCAGATCAGGGGAGAGCGGGCCGCGACGGTGTGTGGTTTGGTGGCAATCCTTTTATGGAGCACCGCCGCCGGGTTGATCCGCAGCGTCAGCGAGGTGTTCGGGCCCCTGGGCGGTGCGGCGCTGATCTATACGTTGGGTGCCGTTCTGCTGGTGTCCTGGCTCGGACGTCCACGCTTGCGCGCCACGTCCTGGCCTTACTTGATCATGGGCAGCGGGTTGTTTGTGGCCTACGAGGTCTGTCTGTCTCTGGCACTGGGCTTTGCCAGCAGTCGCAACCAGGCCATTGAATTAGGTGTGGTGAATTACCTATGGCCGTGCCTGACGGTGCTACTGGCGATTGTCATGAACGGGCAAAAGGCGCGCTGGATCATCGTGCCGGGCAGTGCGTTAGCGTTGTTTGGCATTCTCTGGGTGGTGAGTGGCGATGGCCTGGCATTGGCAACCATCGTCGCTAATGTGCAATCCAACCCGTTGAGTTACAGCCTGGCCCTGGGTTGCGCGATTACCTTTGCCTTGTATTGCAACGTCACACGGCGCTACGCGGGTGGGCAAAACCTGGTGGTGCTGTTTTTCATCCTCACCGCAGCGGTGCTATGGGTCAAATACGGCTTGAGTGCCGAAGTGCTGCCGGCCTTTAGCCTGGGCAGCAGCCTGGAATTGCTGGCCACGGGCGTCGCCATGGCGGGTGGTTATGCCCTGTGGAATATCGGCATCCTGCGCGGCAACCTGACGTTGCTGGCGACCGCGTCCTACGGCGCGCCGGTGTTGTCATCGGCCTTCGCCGCGCTGTGGCTGGGCGCCCACCTCACCCCGCAATTCTGGCAGGGCGCGGTGCTGGTCACGGCAGGTTCGCTGCTGTGCTGGCACGCGACGCGCGAGCAGGCCTAGGCCCGCCAGACCAGGGCCGGAATCACGCGGATATAGATCAGCTCACAGACCAACTCGATCAATGTCTGTGTGATGATCGCCGCTGCGGCCAGCATGCGCATGTCTTCCGGCAAGGCCAGTGCCAATGGCAGGACCACCAGCGAGTTGCGCGTGGCACTGCTGAAGGTGACTGAACGCGCCGTGGCCGCCGGCAGCCGGAAGGCCCGTGCCGTCAGGGCGCCAACCACCGGTGCGAGCAACATGAAGCCCAGGTACACCGGGATCACGGGCAACAACTGCTCGATCTCCCGCGCCACGAACGCGATCTGCGAGCCAATCACTACCAGCAGCACCGTCGCCATGGCCGGCACCGGCATCCACGCCCAGCCCTGGTTCCAGCGCGCAATATAGGGCGAGCGCCGCGCCCCGGCACACGTCAGCACCGCCAGCAGCAAAGGTACGGCGATCAGCAGCACAAACGCCTCGACAAACGGCCCGAGGGTGATCGTAACCGCAGCCTCACTGGGAATAAGTGTCAGGTACAACGGCAGCAGCGCCAGTTGCAGCAACAGCAGCAACGGTGTGGCGGCCAGCGTCAATCGGGCATCGCCTTTGCCAATATGGGTAAACACCACCACGTAGTCGATGCAGGGTGTCAGCAGCACCAGCAGCGCGCCGATCAGGACCGCCGGTTGATCATGCAGGCCAAGGGTAAGCGCCCAGACGAGCAGGGGGATCAACACAAAGTTGGCCACCAGCAACGCTGCGATGAAGCGTCTGTTGGCCAGGCCCTGGCGCAATTGCAGAAACGGGATTTGCAGGAACATCGCGTACATCAACACCGCAATCGCCGGAGTGACGAGGCCGCCCAGGCCCTGCGCGGCCTGAGGGGCGAGCAAGCCGCCGACGGCGGCGATAATGACCGCCACGAAATAGATCGCGATCTGGTGCTGCTCAAGCTGGTCTCGGTTCACGGAGTGTCCTTTGGCGCGGGTTCATTGCTGGCGTAAAGCGTGACGGCGCGCAGCAGAGTCTGGTGTACGTGGCTGCGCAGGGTGGCCGGGGCCAAGACTTCAATATCCGCTGCATTGCTCAGCAAAAACAGGCGCAGGCCCTGGGTGTCGTAGAGGCTGCAACTCAAGTCCCAGTGCTGGTCACCCTGGGGCACGATCACTTGGTCGTCGGTCAGCGGGTTCTCGCTCAAGCGATTATGCAGGTTGGCACTCAGGCGCAGCTTGAGCGGCACTGGTGCCTCGCCATGGATGGTCATCAGGTGCTTTTGCGCGTCCAGCGAATTGACGTCGTAATGCGGCGGGCCAGGCACATCCAGCCAACTGGTCTTCACGGCCAGCATGCGATGCAGCATCAGCGCACACAGTGTGCGCGGCCCGTTGCTGCTGTACTTGCCACGCTGATCTGCAGGCACGTACCCGGCCGGCCAATGCTCCTGCTCCACATACGCAGACAGATAGACATTGGAGTCCTGATAGGAGAGGGCCAGGGGTTTCAACAGGTACCGACATTCGACGCCGCCTGCGTCCCTGGGCAGGTAGGTCACTTCCAGGGACACGTCTTCGAGGATCGCCGTTTGAATCGTGGCCAGGTGCGTGGGGTCGTGCTTGCCCGGCTGGAGCAGGGTAAACCGCGTGCCGCTGGTGATGCGTTGGGACCAGGCCAGGGGGCGGGCCGAATGCTTGGTCATCTCCGACGCCGCGTATTCACGCAGTTCACCGAGCTGTTCGGTATGGGCGTTGAACCCAAAACGCTGGGCATGCTCGAAAATCGCTGCCAGGGTCATGGCTTCGGTGGGCGAGAGCGTCAGGTCAAAACTCTCGCGGCCGGACTTCCAGTATTTGGCTTTTTTATCCGGGCCTTTTTCCCCCACTGCCACCAGTTCGGTTTCGGTCAGGGCTTCAAGATCACGCAGGGTGGTTTTGCCATGGAGGCTGAAGTCATCGAACCACTTGCACAGCGCTGTATGGATGTCTGCGGTCTTCATCGACGTGCCGCTGCGCTGGAGAATCTTGCGCAGCGCGGTGCGGCGTCGGTGATAATTGATCATGGCCGATACTCAAAGACAAAAAGTGGGTTTATTCGCTGGGACTATGTGCTCGCTGGCAAGCAATCCCGCGATTTAGAGCGCCAGCCCACAGGAGCATTTCATGAACTGCAAAACCTATCTAGCCCTGCCACACGTTATTGCGTTCACGCGCTGGTTGGCCTCGGAGCTTGAATCCCCGGAGCTGTTCAAGCATCAGTACGTCAACCGCAAAACCGGCGTGCATTGGTCGTGCAGCAGCTTGTACAACGCATTCGAACACTACCGCTGGAACCATCCGGGCAACGCGCGCCTGGACTTTGCTCCAGGCACCAGTGCGTTCAGCAACGGCAAAGCCCTGGCAGCCTTGGGTAAAGACCTGGTGGCGGCTGCCGGCGACGACGCTCGCAGCGCAGCAGCGGCAAGTGATGTGATGCGCTGGGGTGGTGTCACGGCGCACAACGTGGACTGGTTGCAGACAAACAAGGTTGGCCTGGCGAGCATGCTGCAAACCATCGTGGCAGCGCTGGACGCCGGTGATGAGCGTGCATCGGTGTTGCGCTCCGACCAGTTGCGCTTCAACGCCGGGATGACCAAGGTGTATTCCCTGCTGTGCAAGGACTTCATTATCTATGACAGCCGCGTGGCCGCAGGCCTGGGCTGGTTGGTGGTGAAATACTGCCATGCACACGGCCTGGTAAAAGTACCGCGGGACCTCTGCTTCCCCTGGGCCAAAGCCAAGGAAGACAAAGATGCCCTCGCGCCAAAACGCCGCAATCCCGGCGGCGATGGGTTCAAGTTCACGGGTTTGCGCTCCGGGCACCACCACGCCATGTGGAACCTGCGCGCCAGCTGGTTGCTCAGTGCCGTGCTCAAGCATCCAGACGCTGCCGGCAGCCGCTTCCAGCAGGTGGCGGCGCCGAATGATCCATTGCGTGCCATGGAGGCGGCGCTGTTTATGATTGGCTATGACCTGGGCCAGGAAGCCGAGGCGCCATACCAGGAATACAGCGCCGAGTTTGCCGAGAAGATCCTAGCGGCTGCCCGTGGGAATTTTGTCGAGGTCAGTGCCGATGACCTGATTGCGCAGTTGGATGACATGCTGGCCAAGGCACGGGTGCCAGGCTAGCAATAGCATCTTTAGGCCGGTCTATTTTTGACTGAGTGCCGCCACCGAAAGCCCGGACGCGACGAAGGTCAGTCCGGCGCCCACGTTCAGGCCATTGACCACTTTTGGCTTGCGCTGCAGCCAGGTCGACAGGCGCGTCGCAAAAATCCCCATGAGCGCAAAGCCCAGTGCGGTCAACGCGGCGAACCAGGCACCGTAGACCATCATTTGCACGGTGACCGAGCCCAATGACGGGTTGACGAACTGGGGGATGAATGCGAGCACAAACAGCCCCGGCTTGGGGTTCAGCGCCGCCGACAGGAAGCCAGTGAGGAAGATGCTTTTGAGCGGTTGCCGCGCCGCCGGCTTGAAGTTGATCAGGCTGCGCGAGCGCAGGACCTTGATGCCCAGCCATAACAGGTAGCTGGCGCCGATTACCTTGACCACCCAGAAGGCCACGGCGGATGTCTGCATCAGCAGGGTCAAGCCCAGCGATGCCGTAGCCACGTGAAACAGAATCCCGGTGCCTGACGCGATCCCCGAAATGGCTGCGGCCATACGCCCTTGGCTCAGGCCCCTGGCGATTGCCAGCAGATTGTCCGGTCCGGGGGAGAGCACCAATAACAGGCAGGCAGCGCTATAGGTCAGCCAGATATCCAGTGGGAACATTGCGACAGTCCTTTCGTCAACGGTTCAAGTCCGCCATCGTGTTCCAACCGGATAACCCGGATCAAGCTTAATTCAACTGCCTGAAAGCTTGCGCTTCAGAACGTCGCCTTCACTTGCAGGCCCAGTATCAGCGCGTTGTCGATCTTCTCCCCGGAAAACGCCCCCGGTTCAATGATGTACTGCACATCCGGGCGCAGGATCAGCCAAGGCGTGGCTTGGTAGCCGTAACTCAGTTCGAGCAACTGTTCGGCACTGTCCAGGTTGGGGAAAGCATTGTCGCTGGCTTCTGCGGCCTGTTGCAGCACATCGCGGCTGCGTGGGTTGGGCACCGCACGGCCATATCCCAGGGCAACGGTGTCCCGTGGCCGGCCGGCGAACGGTTTGTACAGCACCAGGCCGGCGCCGTACCAGCGGCTGAATGGCGACGCTGCCTTGCTCGCGGCCGAGTACTGGCCGAACGCATGCAAGGTGCGGCCCTCCGAGGTCTGGGAGTTCCACAGGGCCTGGTCGATCAGCAGATAATGGCCACCGCGGCCGCTGACGTGTTTATCGCTGCCGATGCGTTGCACGTTGGAGCTGTCGTAGTAATAGCCGAGCTTGTACTCGCCGGGCAGTTCGCTGGCGTGCTTGTAGACCAGTTCGATGGGCACTACGGTGCCGGTGGTGTGCTTGGGCCCCACATGCCAGGCGCGGCTGGAGTTGCCGTTGCTTTGCGGGTCGACATTGAACGCCGCCACGCGCAATTGCCAGGCCGGCGAAAAGTCATACTTCACCCGCGCGCCCAGGTGTGCGTTGGGGTAGTTGGTCCAACCGCTGCCGCCGGACATGTTCAGCGGGTGCCCGCAGAAACCGGCGTTCATGAAGTTGCACAGGATCCCGCTGTCGAGGCCGCCCAGATCGTTGCCCATGGCCATATAACCGAGCTTGAGGTTCAGCGCCGGGGTGAACAGGGTGCGCTCATAACTCAACTCGGTAAGGCGGGTGTAGAGCCCACCGTAGTTTTCCTGGATCGGCAGGCGGTTGCCCACCAGATCCTCGGAGGCGCTATTGCCACGGCGGTCGTTGACCGTCAGTTGGATCTTGTCACCGTTGTGCAGGCCATACAGTTTGCCCAGGTCCAGCTGCACGCCAAGCTTGATGTTTTGCGAGTAACGCGCCGAACGATGCTGGCCGCCATGGGCGTTATAGGCGGTTTCGCCGCTGTAGTCGCCGGTGAACTTGATGCCTTGCTCGTCGAGCTGATGGCGCAGCCCACCCCAGTCGCCGGTGAGGGTGCTGCCGTAGGCGGGCAATATGGCGCCCAGCAGCAGGCTGCCGAGCAAGCGGATAGAGAGAGTATTCAACGCGAGGTCTTCCTGGAAAAATCACACTATCAGTGGGAGCCGGGAAGTCCGGCTCCCACCTTCAAACAGCGGCGCATACGCGCCGCGTGGGGCTCAAGGCAGGGCGTAGGCGATTACGTAGTCGCCACGGTCGGTGGACTGGCGCGCGCCACCGGCCGTGATGACCACATATTGCTTGCCGGTCTTGGGTGACACGTAAGTCATCGGCCCACCCTGGCTGCCCACGGGCAGGCGGGCTTTCCAGGCTTCCTCGCCATTGGCGCTGTTGAAGGCGCGCAGGTAGAAGTCCTGGGTGCCGGCGATAAACACCAGGCCGCCCTGGGTGGACAGGGTACCGCCCAGGGTCGGCAGGCCCACCTTGATCGGCAGGTGCATGCGAATGCCCAGCGGGCCGGTGTCTTCAACCGTGCCAACGGGTACTTGCCAGGCAATTTTCTGGGTTTTCATGTCGATGGCGGTCAAGGTGCCGAATGGCGGTGCCTGGCACGGAATGCCGGCCACCGACAGGAAGCGGTTCTTGTTCACGGCGTAGGGCGTGCCCTTGAGCGGGACCGCGCCCATCCCGGTGTTCAGCGCTTCACCACCGGAGGAGGTCTGGGCCTTGTTCTGCGACGGGATCATCTGGATCCACAGGCCCAGGCGCATATCGTTGACGAAGATAAAGCCATGCACCGGGTCGGTGGAAATGCTGCCCCAGTTCATACCGCCCAGGGAACCCGGGAAGCTCAGTGACTTATCGGTACCCGGTGCGGTGTACAAGCCTTCGTAGCGCATGCTTTTGAAGTCGATGCGGCACAGCAACTGGTCATAGGGGGTTGCGCCCCACATGTCCGATTCGCTCAGGGTTTGCGCGCCGATCTGCGGCATGCCCACGGACCTTGGCTGGGTGGGGGAGTATGGCTCATTGGGAATATTGGCAGCCTTGACGGGCACTTCTTCTACAGCGGTCAGCGGCTTGCCGGTGGCGCGGTCCAGTACATACATCTGCCCGGCCTTGGTGCCGATCACCACGGCCGGTACGGTCTTGCCGTCGGCCAGGGTGAAGTCGATCAGGCTCGGTTGCATCGGCAGGTCGAAGTCCCAGAGGTCGTTGTGGACGGTCTGGTACACCCACTTTTCTTCACCGGTGGAGGCGTCCAGCGCCAGTACGGAGGCGCCGTATTTGTGGTTGAGCTGGGTGCGTTCGACACCATAGATATCGGTGGACGAGCTGCCCATCGGCAGGAATACAGTATTCATCAGCGGGTCATAGGACATCGGCGCCCAGCTGTTGGGGGTGCTGCGCACATAGGTACTGTCTGCGGCAGGCGCTTGCTTGTCTTCAGGGTTGCCCGGGTCGAACGCCCAGCGCATTTGCCCGCTGATCACATCAAAACCGCGGATCACGCCGCCTGGCATATCGGTCTGGACGTTATCGGCGACGCGCCCGCCAACCACCACGGTGGTGCCGGCCATCAAGGGCGCCGAGGACAGCTGGTAATAGCTGTCCGGCACGTTGCCCAGGCCGGCTTTCAGATCCACTTGGCCGTGGTTGCCAAAGCCTTCGCAGAACTCACCAGTATCGGCATCCACCGCAATCAGCCGTGCATCGATGGTATTGGTCAACAGGCGTCGCTGGCATTGCGCACCGGCGGGCACGCTGGCGGCAATGATCGGCGAGCTGTTGGCCTGGGTCGGTTGGGCGATGGGCGCACTGGCGTCGAAATAGGCCATGCCACGGCAGCGCTGCCATACCGCCGATTGGGCGTTGATGCTGTTCTTCCACAGCTCTTTGCCGGTGTCGGCATCCAGCGCGATCAGGTTGTTATGGGGCGTGCAGATAAACACCTTGTTGCCGATCTGCAGGGGCGTGAGTTGATCTTCGGCGCCGTTGCCGTCGCTGATGGCCACATCACCGGTGCGATAGGTCCAGGCCACCTTGAGCTTGTCGACGTTGCTGCGATTGATCTGGTCCAGGGCGGCAAAACGGCTGCCGCCTTCGGTGTTGCCGTAGTGTGCCCAGTCCTTCTGCGCCTCTGCCGGCGCAACGGGTGTCAAGCCTGGGCCATCGCCGTTTGGTGCGACGCTGGGGTGGGCGACAAACATATTGCCCGCCGCCACGGCCAATGCCACCGCCAGCACGCCCGCTACACCGTAGGCACCACGGCCTGCGGCCGGTGCCAGCCACGGATAGACCAGCGCTACCGCCAGGCCAATAACGGCGAACATGAACAGCCGCGAAAACAGTGGCCAGAACACCAGGCCTACATCCAATACAGCCCACACGGCAGTGCCGAGCAGAAAGGCAGCGAACAACCAGGCACCCGCCGGTTTGCGCTGTGCAATCAACAGACCCGCGATGGCCATGGCCACGCCGCCGACCAGGAAGTAGCCCGAGCCTCCCAGGCTCAGCAGTTTTGCGCCGCCGACAGCCAAGGCCACGCCGAGCAGGACGATAATGACGCCCAAGCCCAGCAACAGGAATCGAGAGGCGCCAGTGGCGCGGTGTGTGTGTTTCATGTCGAGAAAGCCCGAGGGTGATGGTCCAGGGGGGTAATGATAGCAAGCTAATTAACTGCTTGGTACATTCTATCTGCGCCCAAAAGCAAAAGCCCCGATTAACGGGGCTTTTGCTGGGTACAAGGTCGCGAGTCAGACGGACAGGTGCTCATACAAAATCGTTGCACCGACGATCATCAGTACCACGCCGCCGACGATCTCTGCGCGCTTGCCGAACACGGTGCCCAGGACCCGGCCGAGCATCACGCCGATGGTGACCATGGTCATGGTCGCCAGGCCGATGGCGGCGGCGGCCACCCAGATATTCACATCGACAAACGCCAGGCCGACACCGACCGCGAGGGCATCGATACTGGTGGCAAATGCGGTGACGGCGAGGACCAGGAAGGAGTGCTGGGCGCTTTTCTCTTCGGCCTCGTCTTCATGCTTGAGGCCGTTGTAAATCATGTGCAGGCCCAATACCACCAGCAAGGTAAAGGCGATCCAGTGGTCCCAGTTTTCCACCCAGCGCGTGGCGGCTTGGCCGATCAGCCAGCCGATGATCGGGGTGATGGCTTCGATGACGCCGAAAATCAGGCCGGTGCGCAGCGCTTCGGCCAGGCGAGGTTTGTGCAGGCTTGAGCCTTTGCCGATAGCAGCGGCAAAGGCATCCGTGGACATGGCCAGGGCCAGGAGAATCAGGGAAACAGGATTCACGGGTGATCTTCCAGTCGGGCTATGAGTCAACGACACAACCACACGCCCGACTTTAGGCATGGATGTGTCGCTGGTCTCACCAACCAAAAGGTGTTCGTACCACGGCAGGTTGCCGAGAATGTTGATACGAACGCTTGCGAAAGGCTCACAAGCAGGCTACTCCCCAACGAGGTCCGGGATCTTATGCGCACACACATGAAAAAAACGTCAAAGCCCGCCAGCAAGCCGCTCAACTTGAATGAAGCGGCGCGCCTTGGTTGATCCGCAGTTCAGCGCATAGCCCGCCCTGGGGCAGGTTGTACAACTGCAGGCTGCTGTCGATCTTGTTGACGATCATCTGCACAATCGCCAGTCCCAACCCGGCGCCGTTGCCGTGCCCCTGGGTGTAGAAGCGCTCGAACAGGCGCGCATACTCACCCTCATCGATACCGGGGCCGGCATCCTCGACGCTGATATACACCGCTCCGCAGCCTTGCGGTTGTACTTGGACCCTGACCTCGCTGCCAGGCGGGGCGAAGTTCAGGGCGTTGGTCACCAGGTTCTGAAGGGCGATGGCCAGGGCAATGGGGTCGGTCTTGACCAGGCAGTGGTGGTCGCTGTCGAGGATCAGCTCGATATCCTTTGCCAGCGCCAGGGGTGCCAGTTCGGCCAGTTCCTCCCGCACCAGCTCGGTCAGTTCCACTTCGCATCGCTCGGGGTTGGCCAGGTGCGGCTCGATACGCGCCATGGTCAGCAACTGACTGGCGATGCGCGTGGCGCGGTCGACGGCGCTGACCAGAAACTCCAGGGCTTCCTCCCGTTGCTGTGGGGTGCCGGCCATCTGGGCGTTTTGCGCATGGATCCGCAGGATCGCCAGAGGCGTGCGCAGCTCGTGGGCGGCATCGGCGATAAAACGTCGTTCTCGCGCCAGCAGGTTGTCGATCTGTTGCAACAGGCGATTGAGCGCGGTCTGCATGGGTTCGAGGTCGTGGGGCAGGGGACGCAGATTGAGCGGTTTGAGGGTTTCGGTAGTGCGTCCACGGATGGTACGGGCCATTGCGCGCAACGGCTGCAACCCCCAGCCGATGGTCAGCCAGATCAAGGTGGCCAGCAGCGGCACGCCAATCACACTGGGCCACAGCGTATGGCCGACGATGCGCTGGATCAGGTCCTGGCGAATGTCATCACGCTCGCCCACCCAGATCAGCAGTCCTTGCTGTGGGTCCTTGAGCAGGAAGGCGCACCAGTCGTGGCCGTTGTCCATCAGGTCGTGGGCGCCGAGGGTCGCCGGTGGTGCCTTCAGTTCCGGGGCTTCGGCCGAGCGCACCAGCAATTGGCCGTCAGTGCGCCACACCTGGAATGTCAGGCGGGTTTCGTAAGGGTGCGCTGCTCCAGTGTCGCCCACGCGGCTCATGGCTGCGTCGAAGGCCTGGTAGAGCCGGTTCCAATCGTTGTCCCCCGGCGCACGTTGTGCCAGCACCCCTTGCAGCAGGCGCGCACTTTGCGCGAGCTGGGCGTCATACACCTCTTCTATCTCGTGGTGGCTGTCGCGCAGCACCAGCCAACTGATCAGCACATCGCCCAGCAGAACGAGGATCAGCACCGGCACCAGAATGCGTGTACGTATCGAGGTCATGGCTTGAGCTCCATCACATACCCGACGCCGCGCACCGTGCGGATCAGCTCGGTCGAAAGTTTTTTGCGCAGGTTATGGATCAACACTTCCAGGGTGTTGCTCTCGACCTTTTCCTGCCAACCATACAAGGCCCGGGACAGGCGTTCGCGGGTCACCACGTTGCCGGGGCGCGCCAACAGTTGATGGAGCAACTGGTACTCCATCGGCGTCACCACCACCGGGTTGCCGTGCCAGGTGACCTGCTGGCCGACCGGATCCAGGCACACGCCCGCATGCTCCAGCAGTGGCTGCGCGCGGCCTTGGCTGCGCCGCAGCAAGGCGCGGATGCGGGCCTTGAGTTCGTCGACATCGAAGGGTTTGATCAGGTAGTCGTCAGCGCCGGCATCCAGCCCGGCAATCCGTTCGGCGGTGCCGTCGCGGGCGGTCAGGATCAATACCGGCAGGTCCTGTTGCCGATCGCGCAATTGACGCAACAGGGCCAGGCCGTCGAGGCGCGGCAGGCCAAGGTCGAGCAGCAGCAGATCGAAGCTTTCGCTGCGTAACGCATGTAGCGCACTGGCGCCGTCGTGCAACCAGTCCAGGGTGTAGCCCTCGCTGCTCAGGGCGACGCGGATGCCTTGGCCGAGGGCCCGATCATCTTCGACCAACAATAGGCGCATGGTGTGTTCCCGATGTGATATCGGCGGCATCATGCCGCTGCCGAGACGGGCGTGGCAGGCCGGGCGACGAGAAACATGTAACCACTCATTACCAGCTAAGACTTCATTAAGCTTGGTTTTGCACAGTGAGACCTTCCTCAACGAGCGAGAGTGTCACCATGCGCAAAATTCTGTTGTTGTCGCTGATTGTTGCCAGCCCCCTGGCCCTTGCCGGACCGCAATGCACCACGGAGCAGCGCGCGCAATGGCAAGACCCGCAGGC
This sequence comes from Pseudomonas sp. DTU12.1, assembly GCF_009873475.1. Taxonomy (NCBI): domain Bacteria; kingdom Pseudomonadati; phylum Pseudomonadota; class Gammaproteobacteria; order Pseudomonadales; family Pseudomonadaceae; genus Pseudomonas; species Pseudomonas sp. DTU12.1. The sequence continues at coordinate 2,928,916 of NZ_CP045254.1, forward strand.
GTTCCAGGACCAGTTGAAAGCCCAGGGCTACGAGATCAGCAAGTTCAAGATCACCGATGGCAACTGCTATGAGATCTACGGGTTCGACAAGGACAAGCGCAAGGTCGAGATCTACCACGACCCGGTCAGCGGCAAAGCGGTCAAGACCGAGATCAAGGGCTGATGCCAGGCAACTCCATAGCACTGTGGGACCCGCTGGTGAGGCTGTTTCACGTGTCCATCGCCGGGGTCTTTGTCGCCAACTACTTCTTCACTGAGGGCGGCGACGATTGGCATGTCTGGCTCGGCTATTACGCCATGGGCTGGTTGCTGGTACGGCTGCTGTGGGGATTTGTCGGGCCACGCAGTGCGCGCTGGGCGGACTTCTGGCCGACCCCGGCAAGGCTCGCCGCCCATGTGCGTTCCCTGCGCACCAGGCGCCCGGAGCATCGCCTCGGTCACTCGCCGTTGGGTGCATTGGTGATGATTTTGATGCTCCTGGCGATGTTGACGGCGGGCTTGAGCGGTTGGGCCATGGAGGAGGTCGATGCCTTATGGGGCGCCGATTGGCCGCTGCAAGTACATGAAACTGCGGTCAATGGCCTGCTGGTGCTGGTGTGCTTGCATATCGCAGCGGCCGTGTTTGAAAGCTTCCAGGTACGCGACAACCTGCCGTTATCGATGCTGACCGGTCGCCGGCGTCGGTTGCCGGATGATTCTGCGCACTGACACCGCTGTCTTGTCTCTACTCCCCACCCTGCATTTGCCATGAGCTCACTATGCGCGTGCTGTCTTTTCGCTTGAAATTCATTCTCGCCAGCCTGGCGCTCTGCCTGGTCTTCTGGGCGGCCTGGCGCAGTCATCCGGCCCATGTCCTGGCGCCTTTCGCCCGGCCTGCCACGCCCTTGGCCGCTAGCGCCGAGCCGGTCTACAACAGCCGGTTCGTGTCCTCGCAACTGGATGACTTTGTGCATTCGTCGTCGGTTACCGCATTGCCGGGAGGCGACTTGATGGCCGTGTGGTTTGCCGGCTCGCGTGAAGGCGCCGCCGACGTGCAGATCCGTACTGCGCGGTTCGACGCCAATACCACGGAGTGGGGCGCCGAGCATGTGTTGGCGACCCGCGAGTCGACTCGCGATGGCACCGGGCGCTACATCCGCAAGTTGGGCAACCCGGTGATTGCACTGGCGCCGGACCAGCGCCTGTGGATGTTCTATGTGTCGGTGTCGGTGGGGGGCTGGGCGACCAGCGCGATCAATGTGATGGTGTCCGAAGACCTGGGGCGCAACTGGTCTGCACCCCGGCAACTGATCACCTCACCGTTTTTCAATGTCAGCACCCTGGTGCGTGCTGCGCCGGTTTTTCATGCCGACGGCTCGATTGGCTTGCCGGTCTATCACGAACTCATGGGTAAGTTTTCCGAATACTTGTACCTGAGCGCGGATGGCGCGGTGATTGATAAATTCCGCATCAGCCGGGGCAAGCATTCGCTGCAGCCGACCATCGTGCCCCTGGACGAACGTCGCGCGGTGGCGATGCTGCGTTATGCCGGCGATACCCATCATCGCGTGCTGGCCAGCCGCACCGATGATGCCGGGCAGACCTGGAGTGAGCCTTACCCTCTGGAACCGGCCAATCCCAACTCATCCCTGGCCGCGGTCGGCACTGCCGATAACGGCTTGCTGGTGGCGCTCAATGACCTGCGTGACGGGCGCTTCAAACTCAGCCTGTATGGCACCGACGCGGACCTCAATGACTGGCGCAATGTAATCGAGTTGGATCAATCACCGGATCCGCTTGGCCAACCCTTCGCTCCCGAGGCCTACAAGGCGATCATCGGTGCCGGCTTTCGGGCCTCCAGCGGCGCACGGCGCTTGCCGTTGGAGCAGCGTTTCCTCAGTAACCTGGATTACCGGGTGTGCAAGCCTCGGGGCTGTGATTTCGAGTACGAGTACCCGTATTTCAGCCGTGGCCAGGACGGCGTGTATCACCTGGTTTATTCATGGAATAACACCTTTATCAAACATGTCAGCTTCAACGAAGCCTGGCTGGCGGAGCGCCTGTAATGATGATGCTGTGGCAGGCCCATTTGACGTTCATCCTCCTGGGTTTTGTCCTGCTCGGGTCGTTGCGTTGCCTACAGCCCTGGCGCCCGTGGTTGTTGCCAGGGTTGGCGTTGGTCAGTTTTATCCCCCTCAATGACCTGCCGCTGGCGGCGTATGTGCGCAGTTTTATCGATGATTTGGCAATCAGCACCCTGGTGTTGCTGGGCTGGGTAAGCCTGGTGCGGTTGGGGCTGGTCGAGCCGCAAGAGCCTCGGGCGCGTGCCCAGATGCTGGTGCTGTTTGGACTGCTAGCGGCGCTGTTGTACCCGGCCACCATGGGCCTGACTTACTTTGATCCCTATCGCTGGGGCTTCAATCCAAGGCCGATGATTGTGCTGGTTGCGCTGCTCGCCTTGGGGCTGTTGTGGCTGCGCAATACGTTGGCCGTGTGGATGCTCGCGCTCGGCACACTGGCCTTTGCGTTACGCCTGAAAGCGTCGGAAAACTACTGGGACTACCTGATCGATCCGCTGCTGGTGGGCTATTGCCTGGTGGCGGGCAGCGTGCTCTGCGTGAAGAGCGTCAAACTACATAGAGGTCAATGATGGGTTGGTTGCAATCGCGGCGACTGCGCTATGGCGTAGGGGCGACAGGTCTGGCGTTCTTGCTGTTTGCAGGGCTGCGGCTGGTGTTTGTGCTGGGGTTTTCCGGCATCGATCCGGCGCAGTTCGCTGATAACCGGCAGTTGCTCGACACCCTGGGCATCGGCTTGCGTTTCGACCTGCGCCTGGCGGTGTTGCTGGTGTTGCCGTTGGCGGTGCTAGCGTGGATGCCGCGCTGGAACCTGGTGCGCGTTGCGGGCTTGCGCATTGTGGCACGGGGCTATTGGCTGCTGACGCTGGGCTTCGTCGGCTGGGTGTACATCATCGACTTCGGCCATTACGCCTATCTTGGGGTGCGGCTTAACGCCAGCGTGTTGCGCTACCTGGAAGACGCACAAATTTCGCAGCAGATGGTTTGGCAGACCTATCCGGTGCTGTGGATCGCCCTTGCCTGGTTGTTGGTGCTGGGTGTGTGGTTCTGCGCTTTTGTGAGGTTGGAACGCCTGACACTGGGGCGTCCACCCCGGGCCATTCGACGCGCTTCACTGGCGTTCGGCAGCGGTCTGGGGTTGATCGCTGTGCTGTTGGCGCTGCTTGGGCGAGTGGAAAGTCTCAACCTGCAAAACCCGGTACCACTGCGCTGGAGCGATGCGTTTTTCTCTGGCAACGGCAAGATCGCGGCACTGGGCCTGAACCCGGTGCTGTTTTTCTACGACACACTCAAGGCCGGCCAGGCGCAGTTCGATGAGCCACAGGTGCGTGAACATTACCCAGTGGTTGCCCACTACCTGGGGGTGGACCGCCCCGATCCGCAGAGCCTGACGTTCGAGCGTGAGCAAACCGCGCAGCCGTACCGCCTGGGCGCAACGCCGAACGTGATGTTTGTGATGCTCGAATCCCTGGGCACCAGTGCGGTCGGCGCATATGGCAACCCTCTAGACCCGACGCCCAACCTCGACCGGCTGGCGACCCAGAGCTGGTTCTTTAAACACTTCTACGTGCCGGTCACTGGCACCGCAAAGACCGTGTGGGCGAGTATCACCGGCGTCCCGGATGTCACGCGCCAGGAAACGGCGACCCGCCATCCCCTGATCACACGCCAGCACACGCTTATCAATGCCTTCACCGATTACCAGAAGCTGTACATGATTGGCGGCAATGCCGGATGGGCGAATATCAATGCCTTGATCCAGCAGAGCATCGACGGCGTGCGCTTGTATGAAGAGCGCCACTGGCAGTCACCTCGAGTCGATGTATGGGGCATTTCCGATCTGGATCTGTTCAAGGAAAGCGACCGGATCCTGCGCGATCTATCGCGGGACCGGCCATTTTTTGCCTATGTCCAGACGGCGGGCAATCATCGCCCGTTCACCATTCCTCGGGACAATGACGGTTTCAAGCGCAGCAACCTGTCCCTGGAGCAAGTGCAAACCGCCGGCTCACGCAGTGTCGAGCAGTACAACGCGGTGCGCCTACTGGACTTCAATATCGGCAAGTTGATGGAAATGGCCAAGGCGGGTGGTTACTACGACAACACGATTTTCGTGTTCTTTGGTGACCACAACACCCGTATCAGCCAGATACCCCATATGCCGCCGGCTTTCGAGCAACTGGGCCTGGAAAGCAACCACGTGCCAATGCTGATTCACGCCCCGGGCTTGCTCAAGCCCAGGGTGATCGAGGAGGCGGTGGGGCTGGCGGACCTGTTGCCGACGGTCGCGGGGATGGTGGGCGTTGCGTTCAACAATGGGGCGATGGGGCGCGATATACAGCAACCGGCCCCGGAGGGCGAGCGTGTGGTACCGCTGGTCTTGCGTGAGGGCACTTTCCCGCTGATCGGCGGGGTCACCCAGGATTATCTGTTACAGATGCAGCATGACGGCAGTGCGCCGACCTTGCACGACCTGCGCTCCCTGACCCCCCTGGACAACGTGGCCGGGCAAAACCCCGATGAATTCCAGCGTCTGGTCAAACTGACCCGGGGCCTGCATGAAAGCGCGCGGCTGATGTTGTACCGCAATGTGCGTTGAGGTCCGGCTGCGCGCTATGGCTGGGGCTGGGGCGCCGCGGACGTTTGAGTTGTCGGCGACGGTGGACTCCTAGTAGCTGGTCTGTTTTGGGGGGATCCGAAATCTCCTGTTGCCCCTTAGAAGGAATACTTCGCCGTAACGGTAAAGTTTCGTGGGTCGCCAAATACGTCGTACGGGCTCCAGGTCGAGTTGCTGGCGATGCCCTGGTAGTACTTCTTGTCGAAGACGTTATTGATGTTCAGCTGGGTATCCAGATGCTTATTCACCTGGTAGCCCGCCATCAGCCCGACCAGCGCGTAGGCATCCTGTTCGATATGGAATTTGCCGAACACGTTGCTGCCTTTGTTGAACGTCGCGCTCTGGCTATAGAGGTTGGCGCCGACGCGCCATTGGCTCATGTCGCCTTGCAGACGGTAGGTGGTATTGGCCTTGAACATGTGGCGCGGGACGTCGGTGTCGAACAGCGTGCCTTCCTTGTTCTTGTCCGCATCTTTTTCGTACTTGGCCTGGGCGAAGGTGTAGCCGGCAGCCACTTGCCAGTTGGGGGTCAGGGCACCGTTGATCTCCAGTTCCAGGCCCTGGCTGCGTACCTTGCCGGCGGCTTCATAGCAGCCGTAGCTGCCGACGGGGATGACCCGGCAGACGCTGGAGTCGGCCACTTCCGCCGCCCGATTGAGCTGGTCGATCTGGAACAGCGAAGCGCTGGCGTTCAGCGCGCCGCCAAAGTATTCGCCCTTGATACCCACTTCGTAGTTTTCGCCGGTGATCGGCTTGATCCCGTTACCTTCGCCATTCTTCTCGGTCTGGGGCTGGAAGATATCGGTGTAGCTGGCATAGACCGAGTGGTTGTCGTCCAGGTCATAGATAACCCCGGCATAGCGGGTGACGTGGCGCACTTCCTTGGTTTTGCCCGAGGTGTAGTACTGATCGTTGGTCTGGTCATAGATCGAGGTGGCGTCGTACCAGTCCAGGCGTGCGCCGAGAATGACTTTCAGCGGGTCGGCAAGGTTCCAGCGGGTGGTCAGGTAGAGACCTTCCTGATCCACTTTGTCATTGAGGGAGTAAACGTCCGGAACGGTTGGTCTAGCCAGGCCCTTGGGGCTGAAGCCGTTGATGTCGGGTACGCCGACAAACACGTGGCCGCCGGTGGCCTCGGTCTTGAGCTGGCGCTTGCTGGCGCCCACCACCAGTTCATGTTGGCGGCCCAATAGCGAGAAGGGGCCACTGGCAAAAAAGTCATAGGTGGACTGGTCGAAGTCACGGCCCTGGTTGAAGATGCGCTGGCGGTAGGTGGCGTCGTTGTTGCGTTCGAGCACGCCGCCCATCATCTTGAATTCGGACCAGTTTTTTGAGGCGCCCAGGTGCAGGCGCCAATCGTTATCGAAGCGTTGATCGAGTTCGACGAACAGTGTCTTGTTGTTGACGTCCTGGTGCGACCAGCTGTATCCGAAAGTCTTGGAGCGGGAGAAACCCATATGGCTGCCATCCGGATTCACCGGCAAGCCGCCCCAGTTGATGTTGTTATTGTCGTTCTGGTCGGACGCCCCCACGGTCAGGGTCGTACTGTCACTCAGGTCGAACTCGCTGATCCCGTAGAACACGCCGCGCTCGCGCCCGGCGTAATCCTGATAGCTGTCCTTGTCGTTGTAGGCGCCGACAAAGCGGCCACGCACGGTGCCGCTGGCATTGACCGGGCCGGAAACGTCCAGTTCGCTGCGGTAGTTGTCCCAACTGCCGGCGCTGCCGGTGATGCTAGCCTGGAACTCCTTGGTGGGACGCTTGCGCACCATGTTGATGGCGGCCGATGGGTTGCCGGCGCCTTGCATCATGCCGGTGGCGCCGCGTACCACTTCGACGCGGTCGTAGGGGGCCAGGTCGGCGGCCGCCACCCAGTCGGCGTTATAGGTGGTGGGCAGGCCATCGAACATCAGGTTGGTGATGGGAAAACCCCGGGCAAAGTACTCGCTGTTGGCCGGGCGCGAGGCCGACAACCGCAGCCCAGGCGTGGCCTGGACGACGTCGTCAAGGCTGCGCATGCCTTGGTCGTCCATGCGCTGGCGGGTGATCACTGTGACCGATTGCGGCGTCTCGCGCAGGGACAATGGCAGCTTGGTCGCGGTCTGCATCGCCCCGGTGGTGTAGGAGCCGCTGTTTTCAGTGGTCGACCCAAGGGCCAGGCCGCTGACGGTAGTCGCGCCCAGCTCGACAGCGCCGCTGGCTTGGCTGCGCGGTATCAGCAGGTAGTTGCCGCTGGCATTGCGCGTAACGGCCAGACCACTGTCCACCAGCAGGCGGTCCAGCCCCTCATACACCCCAAAGTCACCCCGCAGCGCCGGCGCGCGCTTGCCCTGCACCAGGGCCGGATCAAAGGGCAGGGTGATCCCGGCCACCTGGGCGAAACTGTTGAGTGACTCTTCCAGCGACCCGGCGGCCAGGTCGTAATGGCGGCTCTCGGCCTGTTCGGCCTGTACGGCAAAGCTGGCCAGCGGCAGGCCAGTCGCGGCGCCCAGCAACAGGCTCTGGAGGGTTAGCGCCAGAACGCTGCGATGCAGGGGGCGAGGGGGAATCAACGCTTGGGACATGAACGGCGAGCTCCTTTCGAATGACGAGGTGTGTTGCCTGTCTGTCGAAGGGCTGGGCAAAACCCGTAAAAATTTTTGCGATTTTTTCTCATCCGGCTCAACGAGCGACGACACGGGTCCAGAGCGGCGTAAAGCGCTCGATGCGTACCGGCAGCGAATCACTCAGGGCGCTCAAGGCGTGGTCGATGTCATCGAGCTGGAATACGCCCGATACCTCTAACTGCGCGATGGCTGGATCGCAGTGCAACCAGCCATGGCGATAACGCGCCAGCTCGGCGCTCAGGTCCCCCAGATGCATGCGTTTGGCGACCAATTGCCCACGGGTCCAGGCGCTGGCGTTGAGGGTGCTGACCTGGACACGGTGGCTGCCGTTGGCATCAATCTGGTATTCCTCACCGGCGGCAACCAGGACCGGCTCGCCAGCGCCTTGAATGGCCACCACGCCATCCTCGACCCGCAGGCGCGTACCCTGTTGCTCGTCACGCACTGCAAAGGCGGTGCCGATGGCCTGTAACTGCGCATGCCGGGTGCTGACCCAGAAGCTGCGGCGCCCACCGGGTTCGGCGCTGTCCTTGCCGGTATCGATGAAAATCTCGCCACGGCGCAGGGTGATCAGCCGACGCTGGGCGCCCAATTGAACGTCCACCGTACTGGCCGTGTTCAGTTGCAGGCGGGTGCCGTCGCTCAGCAGGAACTGCCGCCGTTCGCCCACCCCGGTGGCATAGTCCGCGCCCCAGGGCACCAGCGTGCTTTCGCGCAGTGACCAGCCGGTAACGCCACAGGCAAGCAGCCCCACCCCCAGCGCCTTGAGGGCCTGGCGCCGGCTGTGATGATTGCCGTTGAGGCGCTCGAGGGTATCCAGGGCCACGGTGCCGGGCAGCGCGGTCAGGCTCTGAAAGGTGGCGTCGCTTTTTTGCAGCGCTTGCCAGACGGTTTCATGCAGTGCATTGGCCTGGCGCCAGCGTTGGCAGGCTTCCAGGACCTCTGGGGTCGCGCCGTTGGACTCGATTCGCACCAGCCAGCCGACCGCCTGGTCCAGCACGTCATCTGGCGCGATCATCGTTGCGCCAGGTAGCAGTGGCGAATGGCAGTGGCCATGTACTTCTCCACCGAGCTGAGACTGATGGTCAGGCGCTCGGCGATCTCCTTGTAGCTGAGGCCTTCGAGCCGCGACATCAGGAACGCCATGCGCACCTTGGGCCGCAGGCCATCGAGCAGTGCGTCGACGCGCACCAGGGTTTCCAACAGGATCAGCTGCGACTCCGGTGACGGCACCCCAGCTTCCGGGAGGTGGGCAATGGCTTGCAGGTAAGCCCGTTCGACTCGCTGGCGCCGCACGCGATCTACCAGCAGCCCGTGAGCCACCGTACTCAACCAGGCTCGTGGCTGACGCAACTCCTGCAACCGCTCCGGCTTGCCGAGGATGTGCACAAAGGTGTCGTGAGCCAGGTCCGCAGCGTTGTCGCCATGGCGCAGCCGCTTGCGCAACCAGTCCAGCAACCACGCGTGGTGATCGATGTATAGCGTGCGGATTTCGGCGTGAGGGGCTGAAGGAGTGGATGGCGACGACACGAAAAGCCTCCGCGCGATAACTGGGTGCATTTGAGAATTCGTCGCATCTTAGTGTGGGTGTTGGTGTTCAGCAAGCAAAGTTGCTAACTAAACGGATAAACCAGCTGGCGCATTTGCGGGGTGGTGCCTGCACGATCATCCGGCGGATGGGAGCGTTCGTGTCCCTCAAAGCCGGTATTACCCACCGCAAGCCCAACCCAGTAAACTGCGGGCCGACGTCGAATCAGGGAGAAGGCGCTCTATGTACATAGGTGAACTGGCATAACGTACTCATGGGTTGCCTTATCCGCTGACGATGAAACTGAAGTAGATAAGGCAGGGTAGAGCTTGTCCCAAGGGACAGAGTCAAGTGCGATGGTTATGTGAGGCGGCGCAGGTTTGAATACGCCTGCAGCCACCCACATTTGCACCGCAGGTAACTGGCCCTCTAAGTAGATCTCAAGTACCGATAAAGTGTCTGGCGGCTTATTTCAAAATCACGCGCTAGTTTGGATTTACTTTCTCCAGTGCCGGCGCGGTCAATTAAACTTACAACCTGATTGTCAGACAGTTTTTTCTTTCGGCCTCTATAAGCCCCACGCATTTTTGCGCTGGCAATGCCTATTGCCTGTTTTTCCCTCGTTGCTGCGCGCTCGAACTCTGCGATCAGTTCCATTACCGCAATGATGGGTTCCATGACTTCAAGGCAGTCATGCCGAAAGACCAGGTTTTCGTTCAAAAACTCCAGGGTTACCTGCTTTTCAATCAGCCGGCGAGTGATGGTGCACAGTTGCTCGGTGCTTGAGGTGAGCGATGTCATGCTGTCGACCACCACAGTGTCCCCGCACTGTGTGTAGCGAATCAGCCTTTCCAGGCCAGGGCGATTCGCGGCATGGTCTGCAGGGTCATCGCAAAACACTGCGTCAAATACATCATGGCTCGTTTTTTTCTCCGCGCTACCCTCGGATTCTTGTAGAGAGAGCCGAAAATATTTGATGCGATGCAATCTCATGGTGCCTCCTTGGCAATACTTGTACGCAGTTATTTTATCCTTGTACAAACTGTAACTAAATTATTAAAAATTACACAAATGCCTGTAACACTAAGCTCGCCCAAAATACACAGTTGCAAAGAACTGAACTTGTCTTATCATTTTGAAGCTTGGAATGATCCTAACAAGTTTTTCGAAAACAGTCGATTTCATATTTATTGAGTGGCGCGAGTGAGTTTGCCCAATAAATTTGAATGCCTGCTGTTTATCGCTCAAACAATTGACTTGACCGGCTTGACGAAGCTGGTAATTCCCCGACGCAAACAGAGGATGAATGGATGAAAGTCTTGGAAGACACCAGCGGAATTGACCGCCAAAGTACCGATCAGGAAAAGATTGATAATGTCACCCGGCGAATTACCGAACATGGGAACTACCTGCGCAAGCGCTACCCGATCCTGCAGCATCAGGATGCTTTGGGCGCGGGTGTCATGGTGTTTTCCCTGGTAGGGATGGCGGTCACGGGAGGGCTCTACATCAAGGGTTTTATCCCGGGGTGGATGTGTATTTTTATCAATGCTCTGCTGACTTCGTTTATCCATGAAATCGAACATGACTTGATTCATCGGCTTTATTTCCGAAAACAACCACTGGCCCATAATGCCATGATGTTTTTTTGCTGGTTGGCTCGACCGGGAATGCCCAGCCCTTGGCTAAGGCGCAGTCTGCACTTTCATCACCATAAAGAGTCCGGAACTGATTCGGATGTGGAAGCCTGGATTACCACCAGCGGTAGCCCTTGGGGAATGCTCCGGTTATTGAAACTGATGGATGGGTTTGTATTTGGTTTCCTGAATGCGGTTTTTGCTCCGGGTTGGCGGCAAAAGGTAAGATTGTTAGGCAAGATTATTCGACTCAATACACCTTTCGGGCTTTTGTACTGGGGGTGCTGGTATGTGTTCCTCGGTTACCACCTGTATGTCTGGTTTGGTTCAATCGTGGGAGAGGAGGTTAATAGTTCTGCTACGACATTGACGTTAATGGAAGTCGTCAATAGCGTAGTCGTTATTCTGATCGCTCCCAATCTTATAAGGCAGTTCTGTCTGTTCTTTATCAGCTCCAATATGCACTACTACGGTGATGTTGCCCCGCGTAATGCATTACAACAAACCCAGGTAATGAACCCTTGGTGGTTGTGGCCGTTCCAGATGTTCTGCTTTAACTTCGGCAGTACTCACAGTATTCACCACTTTGTTGTGCGAGACCCATTCTACCTGCGTCAGATGACGGCCCCTTATGCGCATAAAGTCATGGCGCAGGCAGGTGTCAGATTCAATGACTTCGGCACCTATAAACGCGCGAACCGTTTTTCAATGGACCACTCTCAAACGCGTTCGCGGGGTTGAATGTTCCACGCACATTAAATGGTTGAGTTCGCGAGAATAACGTTGTTTTAGTAATGGCCGGCCAGGCAGCAGGATCGTTCCTGCCGCCTGGCAAACCAAGGGCAGTACTTCAAATACCAGGAGTTTGATGCATGAAAGCGCAAGGGATATGTGCCAAGCAGTTTGAAGCGGTCCAGCAAGCCTTCGAGGACATGTTTGATGATCCACAAGAGCGTGGCGCCGGGCTCTGCGTGCAAGTAGATGGAGAGAGGGTTATCGACCTGTGGGCCGGTATGGCGGACCAGGAGGGGTCCAAGCCTTGGACCCGCGATACCCTGGCCAATACGTTTTGCGTGGTAAAACCCTATGTCGCGGTGGCTGTGCTGATGTTGGTCGAGCAGGGCAAGCTGGAGCTGGATGCGCCGGTGGCCCGTTACTGGCCCGAGTTCGCCCAAAGTGGCAAAGCCAAGGTGACCTTGCGCCAGGTGATGAACCATACTGCGGGCCTGCCGGCGCTGCGAGCCCCCGACCATAACCCCATGATGTTTGACTGGGACCATATGATACGGGTCCTGGAGGCCGAGCCGCTGTGGTGGGAGCCGGGCACAGACCTGGGGTATGGCACCACCACCTTCGGCTGGATTCTCGGCGAGTTGATTCGCAGGGTGGACGGGCGCGATGCCTGTGTCTTTATCCACGAAGAGATTCTGGACCCCCATGACCTCGACGTTCACCTTGGCGTGGACGAAAAGCACTTTCACCGTATCGCTCGTTTCGTCAATGCCACAGGCCGGGTCGGTGATCCCTACTCACAAGCGTTGCGGACCGTGCTGAAAAACCAGCCATTGCATATCGCGACATTTGCCTTCACCAACCCCGGCATGGTGCCTAGGCGCACCAATGACCCTCGCTGGTGGGCGTATCGGCAACCGGCGATATGTGGACACGGCACCGCTCACGGCCTGGCCGGTTTCTATAGCGCCTTGCTGGCGGGAAATTTTATCGGTCGCGAACTGCTCAACGAGTTCACCCAAGAGCACAGTCACGGCATGGACCGGACATGGATGCGCCCAATGCGTTATGGATTAGGTTGCATGCTGGAGCAGCAAATCGATCCGACGGCTTCGCTGGCCATGGGCCCCAATGCCTTTGGCCATCTTGGGCTGGGCGGTCCGGTGAGTTTCGCCGATCCCGAAAGTCGAGTGAGCTTTGGTTTTGTCACTACGACTTCGGGTAGCCATACGATGATTGATCCCCGTCCTGGCCGGCTATCGGCTCTTGTTTATGCGGCGCTTTGAAGGGGGCTAATGCTCACCCAGGCTTGATCTTTCAACTGGCGCAGAGGCGTTCATCGTGCAAGCGCCAGCGTGCTGGCCTTGCCCGGCAGGATGAGCGCCGCACCTATCAAACCGAGCACGACCATGCACGCGGACACCAGAATGGCATAGCTAAAGCCCTGTACCGAGCTTCCTCCGCCGGCCAGCACTGCAATGCTCACGGCCACACCCACCGCCAGGCCCACCGCAGAGCCGACTTCCTGGGTCGTGGTCAGCATGCCTCCCGCCAGCCCGTGATCCACTTCAGCCACGCCCTCGATACCGGCCACGGTCCACGCCGGAAACGCGATGCCATAACCCACACCTGCCAATACCGTGCCGGGGAGGATGGAGAGGGCCCAGGACGTATCCACGGCCAACGACGTGCCCAGCAGCGCGAGGCCGGCAATGAACAGGGTCATGCCGCCGAGAATGACTGGCTTGGTGTCTACCCTGGCAATCAGTGCCGGCCCGGCCCAGGCGCTGGAGAGGGTGAAGGCGACCGCCATCGGGAGCAGCCCAAGGCCGGTCTGGGTGGCCGTAAAACCGAGGATTTCCTGCATATACAGCGCAACCACGACAAACGTCGGCCCCAGTGCCGTGTTCGCCAACAGCGACACCAGGTTCGCGCCGCCCGTCAGGCGCCTGCAGAAAATCGGAAGGGGCATCAACGGGTATTCGACTTTGCTTTCGACCCAGACGAACAAGGCCAGTAGCCCCATGGCCAAAGCAATCAACCCATAGGTGACGGGAGACGAAAGGCCGACATGCTCGCTGTTGGCAAACGCGAACACCAGTGTTGCGGCCCCCGCAGCGACCAGAATCGCTCCGCCTATGTCCAGGCGCCTTGCGCCCATTGCGGCATCGCGTTGGCCCACCGGCAGGTTGCCTGCCAGGGCTATCACCAACATACCCACGGGCACGTTGATCCACAGCACCCAACGCCAGCCCATGAGGTCGGTGATCATCCCGCCGAGGATCAGGCCTGCGACGAATCCGCTTGCAGCCACCGCAGTCCAGGCACCCAGGGCTCGATTGCGTGAGGCCTGATCGGGGAAAAGCGCCAGTAGCAACGAAAACGCGGCGGGCGAAAATAAAGCCGCGCCAAAGCCTTGCATGGCCCGAGTGGCGATCAGCATGGCAGGGGTCTGTGAGAAGCCGCCGAGCAGGGAGCCCAGGGTAAAGATCATCAACCCGAGCAGGAACACCCGCCGACGACCAAACATATCGGCGGCGCGTCCCCCCAACAGCAAAAAGCCTGCAATGGCGACGCCGTACGCGTTGATGACCCACTGCAAGGCGCCGGGCGTAAAGCCCAGGCTTTCCTGGATCTGCGGCAAAGGGATCATGGTGATGGAGAAGTCGAGCAGGGCGACGAATTGCGTCGTGCACAACAAGATGAGGCAGAGCCGCCAACGAGGGTGATTCATAGGGGTATCCTGATTGATATAGTTTTTCTAATGATGTTTAACTTCGCTAAACAAGGCTTATCATCAGACGCCCGTTGGCACAGTGGAAACGATCCTTTTTAGTCGCTGAATTTAGGAAAACTAAACATCATGGCCACATCCCTTCCTTATCTGGCGTTACGTACCTTCGTTGAGGTAGGCCAGCGTGGCAGTATCAAGGCGGCTGCCCAGGCCCTGAGCGTCACATCGGGCGCGGTCAGCCAACAGATTCGGCTTTTGGAGGATCGGGTAGGCATGCCGCTATTCACCCGTGAGCGCAACGGCTTGCGTCTTACTGAGGCCGGGGCCAGCGTGCATCCCGCCTTGCTCCAGGCGTTCGAACAGATCCAGGAGACGCTGCTGTCGCTGGAACAAGCCAAATCCTGGCAAACCCTGACGGTCAGTACCGTTGCTACGTTCGCGGCGTCGTGGCTGGTGCCGCGCCTGGGCCGTTTCAACCAGCGATACCCACACATCGAAGTGCGGGTCGAAGCGACGTCCGTCATCGCGGACATGCGCCGGGATCGTGTCGACGTTGCATTGCGCCATGGGCTTGGGGTCTATCCCAACCTGCACGTCACGCACTTGATGGCGCCGGTATTGGTACCGGTGGCCAGCCCCGCCCTGGTGCCCGCAAACGTTGTGCTCACGCAGCCGCAGGATTGCCTCGAGTACCCTCTGTTGCACGACGCTGACCGCGCAGATTGGCCCTTATGGCTTTCGGCCCATGGCGTCGGCAACGATCCACGTGCCGAACGTGGGAGCGCTTTCGAAGATGACTTCCTGCTTATTCGCGCAGCAGAAGCCGGGCAGGGGCTCGCCCTGGTGCCAGTGGAATATGCGAAAGAGGAAATTGCGGCGGGCCGCCTCGTGCAAGTTTTGGACAAGCCTTGGCCTGCACGATTTGCCTACTACGTCGTGACCCGGCCGGAGGCGATGCAACGTGACGAGGTCAAGGCGTTTGTGGAGTGGGTTATCGAAGAGGCCCAGGGCACTAGATAGTCCCAGGCCAAGGGGCCACGAGGCGCAAAAGTGTAAATCAGCGGCTGTTTTCGGCGTTGCGTTCACAACCCGTCACTTGAGGATAAGGTCGACAAACCAGCACCCTATCTTCCTTCGGTTCAAAGCCCCCATCGCCCAAGCTCCGGCTTGCGCTCGTCAAGTAACAGCGCAGGTGCCATCGCGCTCGCGATGTTCAGCAAGTGCATGTCGGTAAATACCGGGGATAGCAACTGCACGCCAATCGGCATCTGTGCTTCGTCGAATCCGGCGGGGAGGGCGATTGCCGGCGTGCCGAGGTAGTTACTGGCTCGACTGAACTTGCCAATACTGGCGTGATCAGCGTCCTGGTCATCAAGGGGCAGGGCCCCATGGCCGCTGACAGGCATCAATAGAACCCCGGATGAGCCGATCGCCCGTGTGAATGCCTCGGCTGCGTATGCACGCTGTGCAACGGCGCTTTCGTAGGCGTCACGGCTGATATCGGCGCCGGCAAGGATTCGATTGCGTACAACCTTCCAGAGCAGCTGTTCGGGGTCATGTGCAAGGTGACCAAACTCGCGATACCCCTCATAAGCAATGATCATCGAGTTGCACTCGGAAAGCCGACCGATCGCTAACTCATCATCTGGAACCCAGTACTCCAGCGTCCAGCCGGCCGTGTCCAGCTTGGCCAAGGCTTGATCCCATACCCTGCGGGCGCCAATGGACAGCGCACAGGGGAACGCACTCTGGTCCAGTACCAACACTGTGCCCGGCTGGGGTGGCACCAGCCCACTTGCAAGTTCAGCCTGAACGTTCAACCCATTGTCCGTAGAGGGGCTGGCAAGGATGGCGGTAAGTGCGTGGGCGTCGTAAACGTCGCGGGCGATTGGGCCCAGCACGTCCAGGCTGGGAGCGAGTGGCACGACACCGTCCAGGCTGATGAGCCCGCTGGACGGTTTGAAGCCGACCAAGTGATTTAACGATGCGGGAGCCCGTATCGATCCGCCGGTATCACCACCCACTGCAATCGGGACCAGGCCTGCTGCAACAGCAACCGCCGCGCCTGAAGAGGATCCGCCCGGCGCGCGATGCAGCTTGGCGTCCCAGGGGTTCCAGGGCGTGCCTCGGGTCGGATTCTGCCCGGATAAACCGAAGGCAAACTCGGTCATCTGGGTCTTGCCCACGATCACCATGCCGGCCGCTTGTAATCGTTGCGCGACGGTGCTGGTCACGGCGCTGATCGTGGTCAGACGGCTCAACGAACCTGCCGACGCCAGGGTGTTGGCGATCTCGATATTGTCCTTGATGGCAACCGGTACGCCATGCAGTGGACTCAATGTGTGTCCGGTATCGAGCGCGCGATCGGCGGCATCGGCTGCCGCCAGGGCCTGCTCGGCGAAGACTACGGTGAAGGCGTTAAGCGCACTGCTGCAAGCAATACGGTCCAGAAAGTACTGGGTGACCGCGCGTGAGGTGGTCTGCCGGGTAGCGATCAGATGGGCAATCTGCAGGGCAGTCTGGAAACAAAGGTCTTCGGATGGTTCGCGCATAATTTCTATCTAAGATATGTGGGTCGGTATCCCCGTGTTCGACCGTCGTTCACGGGGATCGCATCGCGGTGTTCGAGCCAGTGGCTATTTCAGTGGTTTCCCGGCTGTTTCTGGCATTTTGATGAACGTAATCAGGGTGAGCGCGGCGCCTGCGAGCACGTAATAGAAGAACCAGCTCTCTTGACCGTGGCTCTGCAGCCAGGTCAGCAGATAAGGCGTGGTACCGCCGAGCAATGCCACCATCAGGTTGTAGGGCGCACCAATGCCGACGGCGCGAACGCTGCTGGGGAATTGTTCAGACATGATTGCGGGCGCAATCGAGGTATAAAGCGCGTAGAGCAACAGGCCGAACAACTCCACCATCAGGATCGATGAGAACGTCGGCTGCATGCTGGTGATAATCGGGTAGAAGAACAGCAGGTAACCCAGGGCAAAAGCGATCAGTTGCGGCTTGCGCCCGAACTTGTCCGAGAGCATGCCGAAGAGTGGGTGCACGAGCATGAACGCGACCATTGCCACCGTATTCGCCGCAAAGGCTGTGGAGGACTCTACGTGCAGTGCTCGGATGGCATAGGTCGGGATGTAGATGACGAACAGGTAAAAGGCAAAGGTGCTGAGGATCGAAAAGCCCACGATCCGCAGGGTTTCGCGCGGATAATCACGCAGCAGGGTGCGCAGCGGTTGCTTCTCTACCTTCTTGGTTTTTTGCGTTGAGGCTTGCGCTTCAGGCACCGACATACGCAGCCAAATGCCTGCGATACCGCCCAAGGCGCCGAGCAAGAATGGAATGCGCCAGCCGAACTCCCTCATCTGCTCGTCGGTGAGGACGGTGGTCAGTGCCCAGCCAATCGCCGAAGCGGTCAGAATGCCCGCAGCGGAACTAAAGAAGACAAAGCTCGAAAAGAAGCCGCGACGGTGGTCTGGCGCCAACTCGGCAAGGTAAGTAGAGGCTGACGCGTATTCGCCGCCCAGCGACAAGCCTTGCATCAGTCGCGCGATCACCAGCAAAACCGGCGCCAGCAGGCCGATCTGCTCGTAGGTGGGGGTTATGCCGATCATCAGGGAGCCGCCGGCCATCAGCATGATGGTGACGCCCAGCGCTGATTTGCGGCCATAGCGATCAGAGTAGATCCCCAGGGCCCAGCCACCGATGGGACGCATGAAGAAACCTACGGCGAAAATAGCGAAAGTCGCTAGCAATGACGCCGTTTCGTCAGTTTTCGGAAAGAATTGGGTAGAAAAGAACACCGCGAACGACGCATAGATCGTCCAGTCAAACCACTCCACCGCATTGCCAATGCTGCCAGCAGCAATTTTGCGCGCGGTGGATACCTGCGGCTTTGCCGCGTGGGACGTTTGAGTCGCATAATTCATTGGCTTGTGCCTTTGGGTTTGAATTGTAATTATTTTTAGACATGTGCGGCCTTGTTTTGTTTTAATTTAGCCACTTGAGCGAAGGTATTGTAAGAATATGGTCTCGTCAACCGTTGATACGGATGAAAAAAGACATGTTGCGCTGGATGAAACGGATCTGGCCTGCCTGATTGCACTGCAAGCCAACCCTCGTGGCACCTGGCGGGATCTGAGTGCCTGCTGCGATGTGGCGGAGCGTACGCTGTCGCGGCGCCTGCAACGCTTGATGGACAGTGGTTACATCCGGGTCATCGGCGAGCTCGATCCGGTTGTCGTCGGGAGCGGCCCGGTGCTGCATGCATGGATCCGGGTAGCCGACGGGCGCCAGCGGGAAGTGGCGGAGCATCTGGCGCAGTTGCCGCAGACCCAGGTGGTCATGGCGACAACGGGAGAGTTCGACATCTTTACCGAGATCAACTTACCCAGTGTGGAAGCGCTTTCTGACATGGTGGTGCAGGAGTTGCCGCTGGTGCCGGGGGTAAGGCAGGTGCAAACGCAAGTGGTACTCAGATCGTTCAGGCGAGCCAGTCGCTGGCGTATCGATGGTTCGGTGCCGACTGAGCCGGTGCTGGCCGGGCCGGTAAGCCTGAGTGCTGACGAAATGCGGCTACTGGGCGCGTTAATGCTCGATGGAAGGGCCAGCCTGGGCGTGCTTGCTGAAACCTGCGGCGTCAGTGAGCCCAAGGTCCAGCGCATGCTAAGTGGGCTGGTCGACAGTAATGCCCTGACATTTCGCGTGGAACTGGAGCCTCTGTTGGTGGGCTACGGGGTCGAGGCGATTGTGTCGCTCCAAACCCGACCGGGTGCGGCAGAGGGGATTGCCCAGGCGCTGGCAAAGGATGAACACACGCGTTGCCTGTTTGGTACCAGTGGCGGTTCGCAGTTGTTTTGGCATGTCTTGTGTCGTGATATTCATGATCTGTGGAGCGTCTCAACCACGCGGATGGGCGCCTTGGAGGGGATCATTTCTTGTGAGACCAATACGGTGGTAAGAGCCTACAAAAGAGCGGGGCGCGTGCGTCGAGGGCTTATGGTTGAGTAGTGTTGCGGCCCATCGACAAGGAGTTTGTATGCAACGGGTGATGATTGTGGGCCAACCTGGGTCTGGCAAAAGCACGTTGGCGCGTAAGCTTGGCCAGTGCACCGGATTGCCAGTGGTTCATATCGACACTATCCACTGGCAGCCAGGATGGGTTGAACGAACCTGGGACGAGAAGACGCGGCTTTGTCTTGAGGTCGAGGCCCGCGATAACTGGATATTCGAGGGTGGCCATTCAGCCACGTGGGACAACCGAGTGGCCCGTGCAGATCTTTTGATCTGGATTGATCGTTCAGCGCCGCTTCGATTCTTGCGCGTCCTGCTCAGAGCGCTGCTCCATCGCGGGAAGTCTCGGCCTGACTTGCCCGAGAACTGCCCCGAAATGCTGGCGAACCTGCCGGAGTTTTTTGCATTCATGTGGCGGACGAAAAAATCAGCGCGGGCAAAGATGCAGCACCTCGTGGCAACTGCACCAGCCGCTTGCCGTGTGGTTCATCTGCGGTCCAATCGGGACACCAGGATTTTTCTCGCAAGCATTGGAAGTTCGACTGGCCCGGCTCCCCGAGATTGATCGGCGCTTACCTGATTGTCACGGTGACTTTGCCTCTCGATCTGCCCTGTTCGACGTACCGCAGCGCCTCTGCTATGGACTCAAAAGGGAACGTTCGGTCAATGACCGGCTTGATGACACCTGTCTCGATAAGCGAAGTGATTTTCTGCAGTTGTGTCCCGTTGGCACGCATAAACAAAAATGCATAGTTCACCCCCTGTTTGCGGGCTTTCCTGCGAATGCCGCTGCTCAGCAGGCGCATCACTTGCCCCAGCACCCAGGACAAGCCTTGCGCTTGGGCAAATTGCGCAGTCGGCGGCCCCGAAAGGGAAATAAGTTGTCCGCCCGGCTTGAGCACCTTGAGCGACTTCTCCAGTAGCGCGGTGCCAAGGCTGTGCAACACCACGTCGAAATCGCGCAACTCGTGTGCAAAATCCTCATGTGTGTAATCAATCACCACATCCGCCCCGAGTGTTTTCACCCATTGGACGTTCGCCGTGCTGGTGGTGGTCGCGACGAAGGCCCCGAGGTGTTTGGCAAGTTGAATGGCCAGCGTGCCGACACCGCCGGATCCGGCATGAATCAGCACCTTTTGGCCTTTTTTCAGTTGGGCGGTCTCGACCAGCGCCTGCCAGGCCGTCAAAGCGGCCAAGGGGATGGACGCCGCTTGGGCCATGTCAAGGTTCGCCGGCTTTAGCGCGAGGGCGTTTTCGTCCACGGCGATCAGTTCGGCAAACGTCCCGATCCGAGCCTCCGGGGGACGTGCGTAGACTTCGTCGCCCGGCTTGAATCGCTCCACCGCCGCGCCTGTGCGAATGACCACTCCGGCCAGGTCGTTGCCCAGTACCAATGGAAAGGTATAGGGCAGGATCAGTTTGAAGTCCCCCGTTTTAATCTTCGAGTCCAACGGGTTCACGCTTGTCGCATGCACCTGGATCAGCACGTCGTGCACACCCACTGCAGGGTCAGGCATGTCGCCAATCATTGCGCTCTGCTTGCCGTAGCGTTCGATAAAAAATGCCTTCATGTTGCAGCTGCCCTTGTCGGTGGATCGAGAGTGGGGTGAGGCCGGCCGGCTCGATAATCGTCAGACTTGCGTCAAATAGCGTTGCGCCACGGTGGACTGCCTGATTTGCGACAAAAGGCCCTGGCGTGCGGTCTGCAGGGCATCCCAGCGCTCGCCTTCCTGCAGCGCGGGAATGCTCACCGGTTCGCGACGATCGAAGCCGACCAGCGCCGCATCGACCAAATCAGCCACTTCCATGATTTCGCTCAAGGTATTGATGTCGATACCGGCGCGGTCCCAGATCTCTGTGCGGGTGGCGGCTGGCAATACGGCTTGCACGTAAACCCCCTGAGGCGAAAGCTCCAGGCTCAGGCCTTGGGAAAGGAACAGCACAAACGCCTTGGTCGCCCCATAGACCGACATGCCGAACTCAGGTGCCAGCCCCACCACGGAGCCGATATTGATGATCGCGCCTTCACCTGCTTTGGCCAGGCGTGGTGCGATGGCGCTGGCCAACCGCACCAGCGCGGTGGTGTTGAGGGCCACCAGTTGCGCAACGCTATCCGTGCTTTGCTCGATGAACGTGCCGGACTGTGCGGCGCCGGCATTGTTGACGAGGATGCCAATGCGCGCGTCATCACGCAGGCGCGCTTCGACGGTGTGCAGGTCGCTGAGTTGAGTCAGGTCGGCCTGAAGCACTTCAATGGCGACGCTGTGTTCGCCACGCAACGTCGCAGCCAGCGTTTCCAGGCGCGAATGGTCGCGGGCGACCAACACCAGGTCATGCCCGCGTCGGGCGAAACGCTCGGCGTAAACCGCGCCGATGCCAGTGGACGCGCCAGTGATAAGAACGGTAGGGCGAGTAGTCATGATGTGGGCTCTTGGTCTGGAATATGGATTGGGATTGCTGCAGCGATAAACCTGATTCGGTGGGCATATCGCTGGCATTTAGGATGATGATCGAAATCTAAGCTGTCAACAGTTTTGATTATGATCAGCATCTATGTATGATCAGCTGATGAATTTCAGCGGTGCAGAGGTATCGAATATGCGAGTGTCCAAGGCCCAGGCCCAGGCAAATCGGGAGCACATTGTCGAAACGGCCTCAAAGGTGTTTCGCGAGCGCGGTTTTGATGGTGTCGGCGTGGCCGACCTTATGGCCGCCGCCGGTTTTACCCACGGCGGTTTCTACAAACATTTTGGCTCGAAGGCTGACCTGATGGCGCAAGCGTCGGCCAACAGTCTTGCGCAGTCATTGGCCAGCGCCGAAGCCATGAGCGTGAAGGACTTCATTGACGTGTACGTGTCCAGGGAGCATCGCGACGGGCGCTCCACGGGTTGCACCATGGCAGCGTTGTGCGGTGACGCGGCGCGTCAGTCCACCGAGTTGAAATCGGCCTTCGCTGAAGGTATCGAGCACATGTTGCAAACGCTCGGTAAAAAATACCCGACCGGGCCGGATGCGGCGCCGGGGGAGGCGAGGGCGAAGATGATCGACCTGCTGGCGCGCGCGGTCGGTGCGATCATGTTGTCGCGCGCCTGTCCTGACGACTCGGCGTTGGCCGATGAAATTCTGGCGGTATGTCACACGCAAATGAGCGAATCATTACCTACTCAGTCGTAGGCTCATTTCGTCTTTGGCCCATACCTTTCAAAAACAGCTGTTTGGCCAATTGCCCTGAATCAAGGGCCAGTACTGACCTGTGGCGAGCGGGCTTGCCCCGCGCTGGGCGGCAAAGCCGCCCCAATAGCCTCACCCCGTTCTGCCAGATATACCGAGGTGGCTGATTTTGGTGCTGCGTTGCAGCCCAGCGGGACAAGCCCCCTCGCCACAGAGGGGGGAACAGCTGGCTTTTTTGTGGCGAGCGGGCTTGCCCCGCGCTGGGCGGCGAAGCCGCCCCAATAGCCTCACCACGGTCTGCCAGATATACCGAGGTGGCTGGTTTTGGGGCTGCTACGCAACCCAGCGGGGGACAAGCCCCTAGCCACAGGGGGGTGAACAGCTGGCTTTTCGTGGCGAGCGGGCTTGCCCCGCGCTGGGCGGCGAAGCCGCCCCAATAGCCTCACCCAGCTCCGCCAGATACACCGAGGTGGCTGTTTTCGGGGCTGCTGCGCAACCCAGCGGGGGACCCCCTCTCCGCAAGTCGGCATCGGCCAACACGTATCAAGACGTGTCGCCATGTGGCCGGTGGCCCGCCGCCTGATGCCCGGCCTAGTGCGCATTATCAAGCCGCAATCAGCCCACCATACCTCCAGGGTATCCCTTTAGACCTTATCCATATTGGACGCTCGCCACGCCACGCCTCAGCCTGAGGCCAATAACTATAAAGAGGCGCACCATGACCGTGCTATTGAGTGAGCGCAGCCAGATTTTCCAGGGTGCCGATGCCTATGCCGTGTCGGAATACGTCAATCAGCATGTGGGTAGCCACTGTATCCGCCTGCCGCCCAAGGGCCGGCCCATGGCGAGTATCAGCCACCGGACTTTTTCCAGCCTGGACCTGTGCCGTATCAGCTACGGCGCGCCGGTGCAGGTCACGTCGGTGGCGCTGGAAACCATTTACCACCTGCAGATCCTGCTGACAGGCCACTGCCGCTCCAATTCCCGGGGTGAGGAGCTTATCTTCGGGCCGGGCGAGATCCTGCTGATCAATCCCGATGACCCGGTGGACCTGACCTATTCCGCCGATTGCGAGAAATTCATCATCAAGTTACCGGTGCGCCTGCTGGAAAACGCTTGCCTGGCGCAGCACTGGACACTGCCCCAAGCGGGGATCCGGTTTGCCGCGGCGCGCCATGCGTTGAGTGAAATGGACGGCTTCCTACAGTTGCTCGGGTTGATCTGCCACGAAGCAGAAAACGCCGCCGAGCCGCAAGTACAAGGCCTGTACGAGAGGATCGTGGCCAATAAGCTGTTGGCGCTGTTGGCCAGTAACGTGTTGCGGGTAGTGCCCCAGGTGGGCCAAGGCGGCGGCTTCGAGGCGGTGCGCGAGTTTATCGAGGAGCACTTGAGCGAAGACATCAGCATCGAGCAACTGATGGCCGTGGCCAAGGTCAGCGAGCGTTCGCTGTATAGCCTGTTCGAGCGTCAGGTCGGCCTGTCGCCCCGTGACTATGTGCGCCGGCGCAAGTTGGAACGGGTGCATGCGCGCCTGCAACTGACCAGCGCGCGTAGCGTGACCGAGGTGGCGCTGGACCATGGCTTTGTGCACTTGGGGCGTTTTTCCGAGGCCTATCGCAAACGCTTTGGCGAGCTGCCTTCGCAGACCTGGAAGCGCTATCGCTGAGCCGCTTGCGCCAGCCGGATACAGATTTGCAGGAAGTGGATATTGGGGCAGGGGACGAACACGTACGGTGAGGGCGCCTGATACAAGAACAACGGAGGGCCTGCCCCATGACCAGTACACTCGACCGCCTCGCCGTACAACTGCGCGAGTCCGTCCAGGAAGACCCCGCGACCGGGGTGTTTCGCTGCCGCCGCGACATTTTTACCGACCCCGACCTGTTTGCCCTCGAGATCAAGCACATCTTCGAAGGCGGTTGGATCTACCTGGCCCATGAAAGCCAAGTGGCCGAGATCAACGACTACTACACCACCTGGATCGGCCGCCAACCGGTGGTCATCACCCGCGACAAGCAGGGCACCCTGCATGGCCTGGTCAACGCCTGTGCCCACCGTGGCTCCATGCTGTGCCGGCGCAAACAGGGGAACAAAGGCTCATTCACCTGCCCATTCCACGGCTGGACGTTCAGCAACGCCGGCAAGCTGCTCAAGGTCAAGGACGAGAAGACCGGCGCCTACCCGGACAGCTTCGACTGCGAGGGTTCCCACGACCTCAAGCGCCTGGCGCGCTTTGAAAACTACCGCGGCTTTTTGTTCGGTAGCCTCAGCGAGGCGGTGCCGGAACTGAGCGATTACCTGGGCGAAACCCGAGTCATCATCGACCAGATGGTCGACCAGGCGCCCCTGGGCCTGGAAGTGCTGCGCGGCAGTTCGTCCTATGTCTACGACGGCAACTGGAAGCTGCAGATCGAGAACGGCGCCGATGGCTACCACGTCAGCTCCGTGCACTGGAACTACTCGGCAACCATGGGCCGGCGCAATTACGAGGGCGAAGGCACGCGCACCGTCGATGCCAATGGCTGGTCGAAAAGCCTGGGCGGGGTCTACGCCTTCGATCATGGGCATATCCTGCTGTGGACGCGCCTGCTCAACCCCGAGGTGCGGCCGGTACATGCCCACCGCGCGGCATTGGCCGAGCGCCTGGGCCAGGAACGCGCCGACTTTATCGTCGACCAGACCCGCAACCTGTGCCTCTACCCCAATGTGTACCTGATGGACCAGTTCTCCACGCAGATCCGCGTGGTGCGGCCGCTGGCGGTGGACAAAACCGAGGTGACGATCTATTGCATGGCGCCGATTGGCGAAAGCCCCCAGGAGCGGGCGACGCGGATCCGTCAGTACGAAGACTTCTTCAACGTCAGCGGCATGGGCACTCCAGATGACCTGGAAGAGTTCCGTGCCTGCCAGACCGGCTACCAGGGCGCGAGCACCTTGTGGAATGACCTGAGCCGGGGTGCCAAGCAGTGGGTCGAGGGGGCGGACGACAACGCCAGGGCCATGGGCATGCAGCCGCAACTGAGCGGGGTGAAGACCGAAGACGAAGGCTTGTTCGTACGC
The DNA here is from genome assembly GCF_009873475.1 of Pseudomonas sp. DTU12.1. Lineage (NCBI taxonomy): Bacteria > Pseudomonadati > Pseudomonadota > Gammaproteobacteria > Pseudomonadales > Pseudomonadaceae > Pseudomonas > Pseudomonas sp. DTU12.1. Next base: position 2,954,068 of record NZ_CP045254.1, read on the forward strand.
CAGCATGCGCATTGGGCCCAGAGCCTGCAGCGCGCGATCGAGCGTGAACAGCAAGGCCTCATCGCCAGCGACCGGGAGGTGCAGCCATGAGCCTGTCCCGTGAGCGCCTGCTGGACTTTCTCTACCGCGAAGCGCGCCTGCTGGATGACCGCCAATGGGATGAATGGCTGGCGTGTTATTCCCCCAAGGCGCAGTTCTGGATGCCCGCCTGGGATGACTACGACACCCTCACCGAAGACCCGCACAGCGAAATCTCGCTGATCTACTACCCCAGCCGTGACGGCCTGGAAGACCGCATCTTCCGCATCAAGACCGAGCGCTCCAGCGCCAGCACGCCCGAGCCACGCACCGTGCACATGCTGTGCAACCTCGAAGTGCTGGCCGACGATGGTGCCCAGGTCGAGCTGCGCTTCAATTGGCACACCCTCAGCCACCGCTACAAGACCACCGACAGCTACTTCGGCACCTCGTTCTATGCCTTGGATATACGCGGCGAGCAGCCGCTGATCACGCGCAAGAAGGTGGTGCTGAAAAACGATTACATCCACCAGGTCATCGACATCTACCACATCTGAGGACACCGCCATGACGTATGCCATTGCCCTGAACTTCGAAGATGGGGTGACCCGCTTCATCGACTGCAAGGTGGGAGAGAAGGTGCTCGACGCCGCCTTTCGCCAACGCATCAACCTGCCCATGGATTGCTCGGATGGCGTCTGCGGCACCTGCAAATGCCGCTGTGAAACCGGCGCCTACGACTTGGGCGACGACTATATCGAAGACGCCCTGAGCGCGGACGAAGCCCAGGAACGCCAGGTACTGACCTGCCAGATGGTGCCGCAGTCCGATTGCGTGATTGCCGTGCCCGTGCCGTCCAGTGCATGCAAGACCGGCACTACGCAGTTCGTCGCGACGCTGGCCGGCATCACCCGCCACGCCGATGCCGCACTGCAGGTGAGTTTCGAACTGGATCAGGCTCCGGTGTTTCTCCCAGGCCAGTACGTGAATATCGGCGTGCCCGACAGCGGGCAGACGCGCGCCTATTCATTCAGCAGCCGCCCTGGCGACACCCACGCCAGTTTCCTGATCAAGCATGTACCGGGCGGGTTGATGAGCGGCTGGCTGGAGCGTGCCCAGCCGGGCGATAGCGTAGCGATGACCGGGCCGTTGGGCAGTTTTTACCTGCGTGAGGTGCAGCGGCCGCTGCTGCTATTGGCCGGCGGCACCGGCCTGGCACCGTTTCTGTCGATGCTTGAAGTGCTGGCCATGGGTGGGGAAACCCGGCCGATTACGCTCATCTACGGCGTGACCCGGGATCAGGACCTGGTGCTGGTCGAGGCCCTGGAGGCCTTCTCCGCGCAGTTGCCCAACCTCACGCTTGTGACCTGCGTGGCCGACCCGCAGACCGCGCACCCGCGCCAGGGCTATGTCACCCAGCATATGGCCAGCGACGTTCTCAATGGCGGCGATGTGGACGTATACCTGTGCGGGCCGCCGCCGATGGTTGATGCGGTGCGCCAGCACTTCAAGCAGATGGGTGTGACCCCGGCCAGTTTTCATTACGAGAAATTTACCCCCAACGTTGTCGCCAGCTCTGATGCGGCCTGAGGAAATCAGCATGACTCCACGTTTTGACTCCAAGGTTGCGCTGGTCACCGGCGCCGCCCAGGGCATCGGTCGGCGCGTTGCCGAGCGTTTGCTTACGGAAGGTGCCTGGGTGGTCGCAGTCGATCGCTCGGAACTGGTGCACGAGTTGCAGCACGCCCGGGTGCTGCCCCTGACCGCCGACCTTGAGCAGCATGGCGAGTGTGCCGAGGTAATGGCCGCCGCCAAGGTACGGTTTGGGCGCATCGACATTCTGATCAACAACGTCGGCGGGACCATCTGGGCCAAGCCCTTTGAGTACTACGAGGTGGTGCAAATCGAAGCCGAAGTGCGCCGCTCGCTGTTCCCCACCCTGTGGTGCTGCCATTGCGTGCTGCCCTACATGCTGGAGCAGGGCAGCGGCGCCATCGTCAATGTGTCTTCGGTCGCCACGCGCGGGATCAATCGCGTGCCCTATGGCGCGGCCAAGGGCGGGGTGAATGCCCTGACCGCCTGCCTGGCCCTGGAAACCGCTGGCAGTGGCATTCGCGTCAACGCCACCGCGCCCGGTGGCACCGAGGCACCGCCGCGGCGCATCCCGCGCAATAACCAGCCGCAGAGCGAGCAGGAGCGCGTGTGGTACCAGCAGGTCGTCGACCAGACCCTGGATAGCAGCCTGATGAAGCGCTACGCCAACATCGACGAACAAGTGGGCGCAATCCTGTTCCTGGCCTCTGACGAAGCCTCCTATATCACCGGCGTGACTTTGCCGGTAGGCGGTGGCGACCTCGGCTGATTCGCGTTTTACCTGCAGACATTGACGCACAACACCAAGCGGGCAGGGCGTCAGGCCCTGCTCGCTTGTGTGCATCTGGGGCCTGCGTCAGCGGCCCCTGATCGTCAGCCATAACCCGCCCCAACTGCCGAAGGGCAGCCAGGTGATATCACCGACGAATGTGTCGGCCAGTTGAGCGGGTTCTGACTCCAGGAGCCCCAGATTTCCCAGGACGCCGGAGGTCACGAACGAGAGCGTATTCGCATCACCGAGGTCGAACAGTCCAGAAAGCCCCTTTTGTGACGTCAGTGAGCTTTCAATGTAGTAAGCACTCGTGGCGACGGCGGGCTTGGGCAGTACTTTTACCCAAAAGCGTTCAAGTCCCCGGCCCAGGCTGGACTGCTTCAGCGGGCTGATCACCGCCCTGGATGCCTTGCTGATCAGATCCCTGGCGACTGCCGGTAACGACCGTCCCAGGTACCCGGTCAACTGCGCTGCTTTGCCCGCCAGTGTTCCCAGGCCGCCTAATGCTCCGGTGCCCAGTGACACCCAGGCCAGGATGCTTGACGCGTCGGGGTCATTGTCTGCGACCAGCACGGAGGTGACGCCGGTCGCCAGCGAGGTCGCGGCGAGCCCGACAAGGGCCGCTGTCAGCAACAGCGAGGTACCGCCTGTCATCACTGCAGTCATCACGCCGATCCCACCCCATAGCAACGTGTTAATCAACGCTCCTTCTCCTCCCTTGAATCCCAACGGCTCTGGCAGCGTGTCCCCCCAGATCTCCCGTAGCCGCTTGTCCACGGAAAAGTGCCCAGTGGGGTCCTGATAATTCACGGGATCGCCTTCGGCACAGTAGGCATAGAGATTAGGCCCACCTTTGCCGAACGGGCTCAGTTCATCGGGGGCGTTAAAGCGCATGCTGGCGGCGTCATACCAGCGCACGCCCATCCCCAGGGGGTACTGGATGTCACGGTATTCACCGTTGAAGCCCAGCAGCGAGTCGGGCTCATCGCAAAAGTGTTCGCCATAGGCGGTGTAGGCGTGGTGCTTGAGGGTTTGTGCCTGTACGTCGTAGCTGGCCAACACGCTGCCACTCCTGTCCCGCAGTTCGAACAGTGTGCGCTCGACGCCTGAGCGCTTGACCCGTTGCGCGGTACAGGCGGTGCTGCCAGGGTTGAGGCTGCGGCTGTTGACGTTGGCCCCAGGCGAATAGTCGCCGCAGGCCTTGAGTCCGTCGTAGAGCACCTGTTGTGGGCCTGTGCCCTCATCACGGGTCATCAGGCGGCTGGCCGGATCGTAACGATAATGTGTGCTCCCGGCCCGGATCAGCCGGCCCAGCCAGTCATAGCTGTAGGTCTTGCCCGACTGGTCCTGGGTTAGCCGCCCGGCGGCGTCATAACTCAACGTGGCAGACGCGGTGTAATCCCCATGGCTGTTCATGACTTTGACCAGACGGTAGCCATTAAGCGCGTCGTAGGTGTAGGTGGCGGTGTTTTTCGCGGTGCCGAAGGTGGTCACGCAGGTGAGGACGTCACCCAGTGCATTGTAAGTAAATTCCTGCTTGTCGATGGCTTTGTGCGTGGGCGTCTTGGGCCGCCAGACGCCGGTGGTGGTACAGGAGTTGAGGCGGCCTGCGGGGGTATAGGTCAGGCTGCGCGAGCCCAACACAGTGGCGCCCTGTTTCAACTGCACCGACTTGAGTTTGTCGTCGGCGTAGTAGGTATTTTCCAGCAGCAGGTCGACTTGGCCGCTGAGGGTGAAGTGGCGGCGGGTTTCGCGCTGCTGGGAGTCGTGGGTGTACTTCACAAGAAAGGTGACGGGTGACGCGGGCGCGAGGTTATAGGGCCCAGCAATGATTTCTTCGTTAAACCGCCCCTGGTCATCGTAGGAATGACTGGTGGTGAAGTGAAAGTTGTTGGCCGCGTAGCGTTGCCCGGTCGAGCTATACGAGAACAGGGTCTGGTTGCCCAGCGCATCGGTGCTATTGAGCAGCCGCGAGCCCAGCGAGTGGGTGTAGAGCAGATCCTTGCTCTGACCAGGCGCGGTTTGCACATGCTGTCGGCTGACCCGCAGATAGAGGTCGTGGTCGTATTGCAGTAAACGGTCACCCTCGCTGGCCGTCGCGACACCTTGCGTGCCATAGGCATAGGCAAAAGACGTGTGCGCGCTGGCGTCTGCGGTGCTGGTCTTGGCCAGGCGATTGCCCAACTCCTTGATGTAGTCATGCTTCAGGGCCTGCCCATCGGCGGTCAGCGTCGTTGCCGGCACATGGCTGGTACCGTCGTAGGTATAGGTTTCGGTGCTACTGCCTCGGGTCAGCGAAGTGACACGCCCCCAGCTGTCAACGCTGCGCTTGCCGAGGATCTGCCGAGTGCCGCCCGTCTCGATCTCGATCTGCGTCGCGTCCAGCAACAGCCAATGCACTGGGTAGGTGTAGTGATAGGTGTAGACAAAGGGAAGGTCGAGCAGGCCCCGGCCTTTTTCGCTGTGTCTTTCACTCAGCAGGCGGCCGGCGCTATCGAAGGTGTAGTCGAGGGTGGTGAAACCGAACTCGTTGTCGATTTTCAGTTGCTTGACGCGCTTGGACGGAGTGTAGTCAAACGTCTGGGTCTGGTAGACCTGGCCGGCCTGGTCTTTCCATTCAATCTTTTTGATAGTCTCGTCCACGTTGTAGGACGTTACGATTGCATGCTTGTCAGTGGCCGTGCCGGTCCATTGGGCGCGAGTCAGGGCGATGGGGTCGTACAGGTTGAAGGTCTGCCGGCCATCGCTGTAACGCTGGCTGCTGACCTCGTTCCAGTCGTCATAGTGCGCTTGCTGCCAGTGCACCAGTTGGTTCCCGGCAGCGTCGTAATCGAACTCGGACCGGCGCAGTTCACGGCCCAGGCTGTCATAGGTGACGGCCTTGGTCTGCTTGCTCTGGTTACCCTGCAGCAGGTGCTCGCTGACCAATTGGTCCTGGCCGTCGTATTGGCTCAAGCGCGTCTGGCCGTTGGGGGCGGTGATCTTTATCTGGCCGGGGGCGGGATACGCATAGGTTGTGACCTGACGATAGGTGGTGCTTTGGGCGCAGACGGTCAGGGTGATCAGTTGGCCGAAGTTGTTGTAGGCATACTCAGTCCGGTTGCCGTCGGCATCGACCTGGCGCACCAGGCGCCCACTGAGGGTGCTCTGGGTTTGCGACGAGGTACGGGTTTTGCCGGTTTCATCGGTGTCGGTGATGGTGGTGGTCAACTCGGTGTTACCGGCGCCGCCCAGTACATAGCCAAAGGTACGCGCGGGGTCGGAAGCAATCGGTCGCCGGTCACGTGTCCCCAGCGTGCTGCGGGCCAGTGTCTTCACGCGGCCCTTGCGAAAGTCGTCGCCTTCGAAGTACTCGATACGCTGGCCGATCAGCGCGGCGCCAGAACGGGCTGCAAAGGTGAGGCTTCCTTGTAAAGTGCTGCTGATTTTCGACTCGCGCAAGCCTGGTATTTCTTTGTAGGCGTGATACTTGAAACTTGAGACGTTCAAAAGCTCAGGCAGTAAGCCGGGCAACAGTTCTGGAATGAGTGCCAGCAGGCCTGGGTTCTCGACGATTTCGGTGTCCAGATAAGTTGAAGTAAACAACTCATTAGGGATTAACCGAATAGGGGTCCATGAGGTGTCGACTGCTTGGTTGGTCTGCTGGGTTGACGCTGATCGGATCAAATTCAGCAAGCTGTGCAATGTAGTTTCGCTGTCTGAGGGGCCGTGACTCGAGCCCCCTGGAATCGCCACTGGGGCAGGAATGTAATCCAGTGCCGTGGTGATTCTTTCTTGCCGGTTTTTGACCAGCATGGAGTGAGCATTGAAGCGGTTTTCATTTTTTTCCTCTCTGCTTGTACCCGCCTTTGTATAGGTGGTGGAAATCGTGCGGCTAAGCAATTCTTCCTGCACCTGCATCGTGTATCTTTTTTCGGTTTTAGCCGTCCCCTGAACCAGGACTTGCGATGTGACGTCGTGTTTTGCGTTGTAGTTATAAGTCGTCGTGCGAATCGCCGGATCGCCCTCACGCACGATGGTGCGGTAGTTGTCTTCATCCTGGCGCTCATAGACATACCGGGTAATGACCGGCGTCCCGCCACCATTGGGGGTGCGGGTATGGGTGCTGACACAGGGCAGCGCCGATAACCTGGGGTTGTCCGGAAAGGTCAGGCCGTTGTCCTCGTATTGCACCTGCTCCTGGAGCCCCTCGAAGTGGGTGATTTTGGTCAACAGCCAGCCACAGGTGGGGTGATCGTCGTACTCGAAACTGCTTTTGATAGTCGCACCGAGGCTGACGGATTTGAGTGCGTAATTTTCGATGGCCAGGGCGTAGTCCAGGGTTTCACTTGCGTCATCGGGCCAGAACGTCAGGTTGGCTGCGCTGATGACCGTCGCGGCAGCGGGGTCGCCGGGGGTGTATTGCACCTTGAGCAGGCTGCGGGTGGCGTCGCGGATTTCGCTCAACTGGATCTGGTAATAGGTTTTGCCGTCAATGACATGGGGGGTATGCATCCAGCTCAGGGTCAGGCTGTTGTAACCATCGGTGGTCAGTGATTCGGGCACATAAATCCCTGTGTTCCCCACCGCCACCAACACTTCCTTGCGGCCACCTCTGCGCTGGACCGTCAACTTGCCTGCACTCCATTGCGCAATAATCGCGGACTGCTTGAGATCTTTATCTTTTTCCATTGCCAACACTTCACCGGAATGCAGCGTGAGCTTCTTGTGGTGCTCGCTGAAAGTGGTCATGCAATAGAACCAGCCGTCCCCCAGCGCGGCCTCGTTATTGACCACCGGCGTATTGTGCAGGCTCATTTCAATGACCGGTCCATTGCCGGCGTTGCCAATCACCGAGGGCAAGGGCACATAGACTTCAAATAGACCGGTGCGTGGGTCGACGACATTGCGCTTCTGGGTCGTCGCATTGAAGATCGGATCGTTTTCGTCGTCGGTTGGGTCGGTGCCCATAGGGTTATGCGCCATCATCCTCTCCTTGTGTGGGGTAGCCCTGTTTTTACCCAGAAACTACGGGCTCGGCGGCGAGGATGTAACTGTCATATTTCACAGTCGTTTATATCGTCTGGTAATAAAAGCGGGCATTTTTAAAGCTGGACTTTGGAGAGGGGGCTGCTCAGACCACCGCCCGGTCACGGTCACTTCGCCACCGCCGACATCAGCAACTTGCGAATCTCCCCGGTAATCGCGCTTTTGGTGCCTTGCTCCAAAATTCCCACCCGGCGTACCGCCAGGTCCCCTGGCAGCGGTAATACGCGCAGGCTGGGGTCTTTGTGCCAGTCAAAGTTCTTCAGCAGCGGCACGATCGCCACGCCAACTTGCTGGCGCACCAGGTCGGCGATGCCGATGATCGAGTTCAGTTCGAGGATTTCCAGCGGTTCGACCGATTCGCTCTTGATGATCGACTGCACCTTGCGGCCTACCGCGGTGGAGCGGTCATAGCGAATGAACGGCTGGGTCCTGAGCAATTCCACAGCGTCGTCGATGCCGGCGGTCTGGGCGGTGTTGGCGAGCATGACGATGGGCTCGTTGTAGAGCAGGGTCCAGCTCAATCCATCGAAGTTCTGCCGCGCCGTCTCGATCAGCAATGCCGCGTCGAGCTTGGCGGCGTGGACCAGGTTGACCACTTCGTCGGAGCGGGCGGTCATCAGGTTGACCGATATGCGCGGGTGCAGCTTTTTCAGTTGCACCAGGCAATTGGCGAGCAGGCCCATGCCGGAAGTAATGCCGCCGATGGACACTTCACCCTCCATGGCCATGCCATCGGGCGCCTCGGCAATCATTTGCTCGTAGTCCGCCAACAGGCGCTTGGCCTTGGGCAGCAATAACACGCCATCGCGGCTCAGCTTGATCTGCCGCTGGCTACGGTCGAACAGGGGGCGGCGCATCTCTTCTTCGAGGGCGCGCATTTGCTGGCCGACGGCGGCGTTGGTGAGGGCCACACGGTCGGCGGCGGCGGCAAAGCTGCCGTACTCGGCGACGGCGATAAACGTCTTGAAGAAACGAATGTTGCTCATGGGTAGGCCCGCGCTCATGGGTACGCCGGTATCGTAAAGCTTTTGTTTACTCTGGCTAAAGTTAAATTAGTTTTTCTTTTTATAGTGCTCGACCAATACTCAAGTCCGAACTGACTCGGCGAACTTTCCAAATGAGCAATCCAGATATCAGCCCTGAAGACGCAGCATTACGTGCGGCAAAAAACGTGTATCACCTCGGCGCCACCACCGTGTACTCCCACTATGAGGACAGCCGGTTTGCCTACACCCTTTATGTGCCTGAAAGCATCGAGGACCGCACCCGGCCGGTAGACCTGGTGGTTTCGCTGCACGGCTCGACCCGCGCGATGGAGATTTACCGCAATGGTTTCGCGGAATTTGGCCGCTGGAACGATTGTGTGATCCTGTCGCCGCTGTTCCCGGTCGGCGTGTTGGGCGACGGCAATGGTGATGGCTACAAGCAGATGGTCGAAGGCGATATCCGTTACGACCAAGTGCTACTCGACATGATTGCCAGCGTTGGCAAGCGCTACGGTCGCAGCTTCGATACCTTTGCACTGTTCGGCTATTCCGGTGGTGGGCAATTCACCCATCGCTTCTGCTACCTGCACCCCGAAAAACTCTGGGCGGCGTCCATCGGCGCACCGGGTTCGGTGACCCTGCTCGATGCCGATCAGGACTGGTGGGTCGGCGTGCGGGACTTTGCCACGCGCTTTGGCAAACCACTGAACCTGCCAGCCCTGCAGCGGTTGCCCGTGCATATGGTGGTGGGTGATTCAGACCTCGAAACCTGGGAAATTACCCACCGTGAAGGCGGCAAACACTTCATGGCCGGTGCCAACGCTGCCGGGCGTACGCGACCCGAGCGCCTGGCTACCTTGAAGGCCAGCTTCGAGGCCGCCGGTGTGCAGGTGCACTTTGACCTGCTGCCCAACGTCGCGCACCAGGGCATCAAGGCCATGCCGGCCGCCCAGGACTTTTTCGCCAAGGTGTTGCGCCACAAGCGCAGCCTGGGCTGATACACCGCAAGTGATGCACTCAGAACAGACCGCATAACAATAACCAAGGATTCACTCATTCTGATGCCGGTCCTGCCTTGGCTCCCGCCACTGACCGGAAAATTCCTTCAAGGAGTCTTTCTCCCGTGAATAGTTACGTAAAGACGGCATTGGCCGTCGTAATGTCGGCGTGCACCGTCTCCATGGCCGTTGCCCAGGACAAGGTCATCAGCGTTGGGATCAACGGTGATATCCGCAGCACCGACCCTGGCGTCAACCGCGACGACAACACCGACGCGGTGATGATGCATCTCGTCGAAGGGTTGGTGGCGCACCGTGAAGACACCAGCATCGCCCCGATGTTAGCCAGCGCGGTTGACGTGTCGGCGGATGGCCTGCGCTACACCTTTACCCTGCGTGACGGCGTGCACTTTCACAACGGCCAGCTATTGACGGCCAAGGATGTGCAATGGACCTGGCAGCGTTACCTGGACCCCAAGACCCAGTGGCGCTGCCTGGCGGAGTTCGATGGGCGCGGTGCGGCCAAGATCGTTGATATCGCCAGCCCCGACCCGAAAACCGTGGTGTTCACCCTGGATCAAGCCAATGGCTTGTTCCTGGCTGCCATGGCCCGCCCGGACTGCGCGGGCAGCGGCATCCTGCACCCAGACTCCCTGGCCGCCGATGGCAGTTGGCGCGCACCGATTGGCACTGGCCCGTTCACCCTGGGCAAATGGCAGAAGGGCCAGTACGTCGAACTGGATCGCTTCAAGCAATACACCCCACGTGCCGAAGACAAGGCGGACGGTTACACCGGCAACAAGCAGGCGTTTGTCGACACCGTGCGGTTTGAGGTGATCCCCGATTCGGCCTCGGCCAAGGCGGCGCTGCTGTCGGGTGGCGTGGACCTGCTGCCGGACGTGACCGCAATGGATGCCGCACAACTCAAGCAGGTCAAGAACCTGCAGATCCAGGTCAGCCCGATCATGACCATCAGCGGGCTGTTGTTCCAGACCCGCGACCCGCTGCTCAAGGACGTGCGCATCCGTCGCGCCGTGGCGTTGTCCCTGGATTACGCGCAGATGGTGGCGGCGTTGTCCGATGGTTTATCGGTGGTCAACAACTCAATCATTCCCACTGCGAGTCCGTACTACGACCGCACCGCGCACCAGGGCTATACCTACAACCTCGACGAGGCCCGGAGCCTGCTGAAGGAAGCCGGCTACCGCGGTGAAAAAATCCGCATGCTGGTCAACAAGCGCTACCCGCAGATGTTCGACATGGGCTTGCTCAGCCAGGCCATGACCCAGGCGGCAGGGCTGAACATCGAGATGGAAACCCTGGAGTGGGGCACACAGTTGGAGCGTTACCAGACCGGTAGCTACCAGATGATGTCGTTCTCCTACTCGGGACGTTTCGATGCCGCGCAAAGCTACGAGTCGGTGATCGGCGACAAGGCCAAGGAACCGCGTAAGGTCTGGGACAACCCCCAAGCCCTGGCCATATTGCGTGAGGCCCAGCGTGAAGTTGACCCAGCCAAGCGCCAGCCACTGTTCGACAAGCTGCACACGCTGATGCTCAAGGATGTGCCCATGGTGGTTATCTATAACGGCACGGCCATCGGCGCCATGGGCAAGCGCGTCGAGGGGTATCGCTCCTGGCCGGTTGCCAAGCCGCGCCTGTGGGGCGTGAAGCTGCTCGACACTTCCAAGTAAGGCGTAGCGCTATGTTTCGATTCATATTGCACAGGCTCGGCATGGCGGTGCCGACCCTGTTGCTGATCTCGGTGATTGTGTTTGCCTTGATCCGCCTGATCCCCGGCGACCCGGCACTCTTGATGCTCGGCGACATGGCCGACCCGCAAAGCCTGGCCGATATGCGCAGCAGCCTGGGGCTTGACCACTCAGTGGTGACCCAGTACCTGATCTGGATCAAGTCGGTGCTCAGTGGCGACCTCGGCGTGTCCATCAGCAGCCGCCAGCCGGTGTTGGAGTTGCTGCTCGAGCGGTTCAGCGTCAGTGCGACCGTGGTGCTGGTGGCGGTATTGCTGGCGACCCTGCTTGCAGTGCCGGTGGGTTTGCTCGCAGCCTGGAAGCAAAACAGTGCGATGGACCTGGGCCTGGTGGCGACGGCAACGTTATTGCTGTCGGTGCCCAGCTTCTGGTTGGGTTTGTTGCTGCTGTATGTCTTCGGCATTCAATTGGGCTGGTTGCCGGTGATCGGTTACGTGGGCTTTGCCACCGACCCGATGAAAGCGCTGACCTATGTGGTGCTGCCGATCATCACCCTGACGCTGGTGGAGTTCGGGGCCATTGCCCGGATGGCACGGGCCAGCACCATTGAGGTGCTACGCCTGGAGTACATCGCCCATGCCCGGGCCAAGGGGTTGTCGGAAGGCGCGGTGCTGTGCAGGCACGCCTTGCGCAACGCATTTGCACCGACCTGGACCCTGATTGGCCTGATCCTTGGCAACTTGCTGGGCGGCATTGCGGTGCTGGAAACGGTGTTCACCCTGCCAGGTATCGGCCGGTTGATGGTCGATGCGATCTTCTCCCGCGACTACCCGGTGTTGCAGGGTTGCCTGCTGCTGGTCACCTGCATTTATGTGTTGGTCAACCTGTTGGTGGATCTGCTGTATCCGCTGTTCGATCCAAGGGTGAAGCTATGAACCTCAAGACTCCTGCCTTGCCCACCGTGGCGGCGGTCCCGCCCCGGCGGCGCCGGCGTTACCCGCCGCTGAACGCCCTGATCGGCACCAGCCTGCTCGCGGCACTGGTGTTGCTGGCTTTGCTCGGCGTGGTGTGGACACCTTACGACCCGCTCAAATTGGACCTGCTCTCACGCCTGCACGCACCGAACGCCGTGCACTGGCTGGGTACCGACGAATTTGGCCGCGATGTGTTCAGCCGCCTGATCATTGGTGCGCGTACCAGCCTGTGGATCAGCCTGCTCTCGGTCAGCGTAGCGGTGATCTGCGGCACGCTGATCGGCATGCTCGCCGGTTACCTGCGTGGCTGGACCGACCGGGTGCTGATGATGCTCAACGATGCGTTGCTGGCATTCCCCGGCATCCTTATGGCCCTGGGCATTATGGCAATTGTCGGCGCCAGCCAGTACGGCATCGTGCTCGCCCTGGGTATCGCCTACACCCCTTCGGTGGTGCGGGTGGTACGCGGCAGCGTGCTGTCGCTGCGTGAGTTGGAGTTCATCGAGGCCTCGCGGGTGATCGGCAACTCCGAGCTGTACACCATGTTCCGTCACATCACCCCCAACTGCCTGGCGCCGCTGTGTGTCTTGGCCACCAGCATGTTTGGCTGGGCGTTGCTCTCGGAGAGTGCGCTGAGTTTCCTCGGCCTTGGGGTTCCACCGCCGGCCGCGACCTGGGGCAGCATGCTCTCGGCCAGCCGCACTTATATCTCGACGGCGCCGTGGCTGGGGATCTTCCCGGGCATCTTTATCAGCCTGACGTTGCTGGCTATCAATCTGTTCGGCGATGCCTTGCGTGATCGTCTCGACCCGCGCATGAGGAAATGAGCATGAGCGCTCCAGTGCCTTTACTGGCCGTTGAAAATCTACAGATTCGCGTCGGTGTGGACGGTCCGCTGGCCGTCGATGACTTCAGCTTCACCATGGCCCCCGGCGAGATCGTCGCACTGGTGGGCGAGTCGGGCAGCGGCAAGACCATGGCCGCGCGCGCTGCCATTGGTTTGCTGCCAGCACCGATGCAGGTGTGCGGTGGGCGCATCATCTTCCAGGGCCAGGCCCTGGACAGCTGCAATGCCAAAGCCATGCGTGAAGTGCGTGGTGCGCGGATCGGCATGGTGTTCCAGGAGCCGATGGTCTCGCTCAACCCCGCGCTGACCATCGGCCGGCAGATGAGCGAGGCACTCAAACTGCATACCACGCTGGATGCGGCGACGATCCGTGAGCGCTGCATCGCCATGCTGCAACGCATCGGCATCAAGGACGCCGAAAAGTGCCTGGCGTCCTACCCGCACCAATTCTCCGGTGGCATGCGCCAACGCATCATGCTGGCCTCGGTGATGTTGCTGCGTCCGGCGCTGCTGATTGCCGACGAACCCACCACGGCCCTGGACTGCCTGGCGCAACTGGACGTGATCGAGTTGATGCTGGAACTGACCCGCGAGCAGGGCACCGCGATTCTGTTTATCAGCCACGACCTGTCTTTGGTCGCGCGTTATGCCCACAAAGTCGTGGTGATGCGCTCGGGCAAGGCGGTAGAGCAGGGCCGTATCGAAGATATCCTCTTTGCCCCCAAGGCCGAATACACCCGGCAATTGCTCGAAGCGCTGCCACGGCGCGGGGAACTGGTGCCCGTGCCGGCGGTCGACAGCGCGTTGTTGCAGGTCCGGGATGTGTGTATCGAACACCCGGGGCCGCGCAGCTTCTGGGGGCGCAGCGTGCCCAAGCGCGTGGTGCACTCGGTGAACCTGAGTATCGCGCCGGGCGAGACCCTGGCCCTGGTCGGTGGCAGCGGTTCGGGCAAGACCACCCTCGGGCGTGCGGTCGTTGGCTTGGTCAACCCCTGTGCCGGGGCAATCCTGTTCCAGGGCGTGGATATCCTCAAGGCCGCCAACCGGGCACATCGCCTGCAATGCCAGATGATCTTCCAGGACCCGTATTCGTCCCTCGACCCGCGCATGACTGTGGGCCAGATCCTCGCCGAACCGCTGCGCCATGAACCCGCCCTGATGGCTGCGCAAAAGCGCCAGCGGGTCACCGACACCCTGGTCGACGTGGGCTTGCCCGAACAGTTTCGCGAGCGTTTTGCCCACCAACTTTCCGGTGGTCAGCGCCAGCGCGTGGCGATTGGCCGGGCGTTGGTGCGCCGGCCCAAGCTGGTGATTGCCGACGAGCCGATTTCGGCACTGGACATGACCATCCAGAAGCAGATCCTCGAACTGTTCGAGCGCTTGCAACGCCAATACGGCTTTGCCTGCCTGTTCATTTCCCACGATCTCTCGGCGGTGGAACGCATCGCCCACCGTGTGGCGGTGATGAACCAGGGCGAGGTGGTCGAAATGGGCCCGCGTGACAGGATTTTCGACGCCCCACAACACCCTTACACCCGTCGGCTACTCGCCGCGGCCAGCCCCTTGGAGAAACGTGCAGACGGCAGCTACCGCCTCCGTGCCAGCGTGATTTAGGTACTGCTGCACCCCAGGCCACGGCATTAAACCCAACCCTTCGCAAATCGACGATTTGCGAAGCGGGCGAAGCCATGGCCGAAGAAAACAAAAACAACCCCACTCAACCTGTCTGCCAGGAACCTACACATGAATAACCGCATCAACAAAGTTGTCGCCAGTGCCAGCGTCATGGGCGCCGGTTTCATGCCCTTGTTTGCCCAGGCCGACTTCGTCGCCGACAGCAAAGCGGCGCTGGAGTTGAAGAACTACTACTTCAACCGCGACTACCGCGAGTCCAGCGGGCAGAACAAGCGTGCCGAATGGGCGCAGGGTTTTATCCTCAAGATCGAGTCGGGCTTTACCGACGGTACCGTGGGTTTTGGCCTGGACGCGGTGGGTATGTTGGGCATCAAGCTCGATTCGAGCCCGGACAACTCCGGCACCGGGCTGCTGGCACGCTCCAGCATGGCCGAGCCAGGCTCCCCCAGCTACGCCCGCCGCGCCCATGACAACTACTCAAAACTGGGCCTCACCGGCAAGGCGCGTCTGGCCAAAAGCGAGTTGCGCGTGGGTTACATGGTGCCTGACCTGCCGACGCTGCAACCGAACCTGAGCCGCCTGTTCCCGCAGAGTTTCAGCGGTACCGCAGTCACCTCCAAGGACATCGACAAGCTGACACTGAGCGCGGGCCAACTGGACCAGGTCAAGCAGCGCGACTCAACCCATTACGAGGATATGGGGCTTACCAGCCAGTACGGCGCCTACAAAAGCAGCGCCAAGAGCGATGAGTTCCGCTACGCCGGCGGCGAGTACGCACTCACGCCGACGACTTTTGTGACCTACCAGTTCGCGCAACTGGAAAGCCTGTACCAACAGCATTACCTGGGCTTGAAAAACAGCTTCAAGTGGGGCCCGGGCACGTTCAAGACCGATATCCGCTACTTCAGCGCCAGTGAAGACGCTGCAGGCCTGGCCGGCAAGGTGGACAACCGGGCGTTGAGCACGCGCATCGGCTATGGCCTCTACGGCCACAACCTCAGCGGAGGTTACCAGGAACAGTACGGCTCGACGCCGTTCACCTATGTGGACGGCACCAACACCTACCTGTTCACCGAGTATCAACTGGCCAACTTCTCCCAGACCGGCGAGCGCGTGTGGCATGCCCGCTATGACTATGACTTCGCCTCGCTGGGCATTCCGGGCCTGCTGTTCTCGACACGTTATGCCAAGGGCGACAACGCCAAGGTCATCGGCTTCAACGGCGAAGGACGCGAGTGGGAGAGGGACTTGAGCCTCGGCTATGTGGTGCAGAGCGGCACGTTCAAGGATGTTTCGCTGCGTTGGCAGAACGCCAGCGCGACGAGCAACTTCGCCCGTGACACCAACGAAAACAGAGTGATCCTGGGCTACACCGTGGCGCTCTGGTAGCGGTAATGGCGTGCAACAGGAACAGCCTGTTGCACGCCCAAGCAGTGGAAATGAGGGGAAAGATCAGATGACGAGTTTGCCGTTGCGGCGGGCACTGCCCAGTCAACAACGCGTATCGGCGCGTGGCGTAAGTGATTTCATCGAAGCGGTGAACGCTGCGGACCTGGAGTTGCACAGCTTCATGCTGTACCGCGATGGCGCGGTGGTAGCTGAAGCGTTTTGGGCGCCTTATTGCGCCGAACGCCTGCATGTCCAGCATTCGGCGACCAAAAGCTGGGTGTCCATGGCCGTCGGGCTGTTGGTGGATGACGGCGTGCTGTCGCTGGACGCCAAGGTGGTGGATTTTTTTGCCGCCGATTGCCCGGCATCCATCAGCGCCAACCTGGCGGCCATGACCGTGCGGGATCTGCTGACCATGCGCACCGGCCATCGCCAGGGCATTTCTGGTGGCGCCTGGCGCGGGCGCAGTGACAGTTGGGTACGGTTGTTCCTCAATGAGCCGGTCGAAGACCCGCCAGGGCACCGGTTTATCTATAGCAGTGCGTCGAGCTTCATGCTCTCGGCGATTGTCAGCGTGGTCAGCGGCCAGACGGCGTTCGAGCTGTGCGACGCACGTATCTTCCAACCCATGGGCATGGGCCCCATCGAGTGGGACCTGGCTCCTGGCGGTTTCAACACCGGTGGCAATGGCCTCAGTTGCCGCACCGAAGACTTGCTCAAATTCGGCGTGTTGCACTTGCAACAGGGCAATTGGCAGGGGCAGCAATTGCTATCGCGCGAATGGGTAGCCGAAGCGACCCGTGGGCACGTTGATGATGTATGGATGGGCGCCTTCGATGGCAAGCGCTACCTGAGCCGCGACGAGTCGAGCGACGCGGCTGTCACGCGCCGCGAAGGCTATGGCTACCAATGGTGGATGACCCAGCACGGTGGGTATTACGCCTCCGGCGTGTTTGGCCAGCAGTGCATTGTGCTACCGCGCCATAACGCGGTGATTGCGTTTACCGCAGGCCTTGCCCTGGGCGAGCGGCGCTTGCACAGCTTGCTCTGGGAGCATCTTTTGCCGGCGCTGGACGTACCCAGCGAAGGCTCGGCGGATGCCGCGCTGGCGGCGCTGCTGGCCCATCAACAACGGCCGGTCATGTCTGGCGCCGCCAGCTCGCCGCGTCAGGCTGAATTCAGCGCGACGTTTGCCATGCAGGCCAACGAAGACCAGGTCAGCGAAGTGCGCCTGGAGTTCGGGCCTGAGCATTGTGACTTTTACCTCACCGACCCCCGTGGCACCCATTGCATCCGGGCCGGGCTGAGCGCCGGCATCGAAACCCAGACCAGCATGACCGGCCATTATCTGCATCACCAATACCAGCCGGCACTCACCCCGGTGGTGGCGCAGGCGCGCTGGACCGAAGACCGGGTGTTGAGCATGACCTGGCAGTTTGTCGAAACGGCGTTTTGTGATCGGGTCACCTGCCGTATCGAACACGGCACCTTGTACCTGGACCGCAGCGTCAACGTAAACGCAGGCCCGTTGCAGCGTCCGACGCTGACCGGCCATCCAACCCTCGCTTTGCAGGAGTCGCCATGAACGATCTTTCCAGCCCTTCAGTTTCCGCGCGCGGCGCGTTCTGGGCGCCATTTACCCCGATGCGCCAATTCCAGCA
The DNA here is from genome assembly GCF_009873475.1 of Pseudomonas sp. DTU12.1. NCBI lineage: Bacteria > Pseudomonadati > Pseudomonadota > Gammaproteobacteria > Pseudomonadales > Pseudomonadaceae > Pseudomonas > Pseudomonas sp. DTU12.1. Next base: position 2,971,681 of record NZ_CP045254.1, read on the forward strand.
ACAACCGATGATGTTCGCCAGCGCCGACGGTATGTACTACACCACCACCGATGGGCGCCGCGTACTCGACGCAATGGCGGGGCTATGGTGCGTGAATGCCGGGCATGGCCAGCCGAAAATCGTCGAAGCCATTCGCGAAGCGGCGGGGCGCCTGGACTTTGTCTCGTCGTTCAAGATGAGCCACCCCCAGGCCCTGGAAATGGCCGAGCGCCTGATCGACATCAGCCCCGCCGGTATGGAGCAGGTGTTCTTCACCAACTCCGGCTCTGAAGCGGTGGATACCGCGCTGAAGATCGCGCGGGCGTATCACCAGGCGCGTGGTGATTGCCGTCGGACCAAATTTATCGGGCGTGCCAAGGGCTACCATGGCATGGGCTTCGGTGGGCTGTCGGTATCCGGTATCGGCCGCCAGAAACGTGACTTTGGCCCACTGCTGGGGGAGGTCTCGCACCTGCCATTGCCCTATGACGCAAGCATGCGTTTCAGCGCCGGGCAGCCGCAGCAGGGCGCCAGTTACGCTGATGCGCTGACACAACTGCTGGATATCCAGGACCCGAGCACCGTGGCTGCGGTGATTGTCGAGCCGGTGACCGGCTCCGGCGGGGTTTATGCGCCGCCCCAAGGCTATTTGCAACGCTTGCGCGAGATTTGCACACGGCATGGCGTGCTGTTGATTTTCGACGAGGTAATCACCGGTTTTGGCCGCGTCGGCGCGCCCTTTGCCGCGCAAGCCTTTGGCGTGCTGCCGGACCTGATCACCACCGCCAAGGGCCTGACCAACGGCGCCGTGCCCATGGGCGGCGTGCTGGTCAGTGGGGCGGTGTATGAAGCGTTCATGGCCGGCCCACAGAATGTCATCGAACTGATGCACGGCTACACCTATTCAGCGCACCCATTGGCGTGTGCGGCCGGGTTGGCGACCCTCGAGGTGCATCGTGAATTGGGCATCAACCAGCACGTCAACGCGGTGAGTGGGCTGTGGCAGTCGACCGCACTCGCGCTGCAAGGTGTCGGCGCGGTGCTGGACGTACGCGCGATCGGTCTGCTTTGCGCGGTGGAACTCGAGCCGCGCCCAGGTTTCCCCGGCGCCCGTGGCAGTGAGGTTGCGCAGTGGTGCTTCGACAACGGCGTGCTGGTGCGCGGCTCGGGTGACACCATTGTGATTTCGCCGCCGCTGGTCATCAGCCCGCAGGAGATCGCCCAGGTGTTCGACACCCTGGCGAGCGCCCTGAAACACGTCGCCTGAAGGGAGCCCAAGGTATGTCGGATCTGTTTGAGTTCTACATTGACGGTGCCTGGGTCAAGCCCCACGGCACGGCCGTTGAAACCGTGGTCAACCCGTCCACCGAGCAGGCGGTTGCGCGCATCATCCTTGGCGACAGCCACGATGTGGACCGCGCAGTCGGCGCGGCCAGGCAAGCGTTTGCGGGGTTCGCCGCCAGTTCGCTGGAGGCGCGTATCGAGCTGCTGCAACGCATAATCCAGGCCTACCAGCGCCACAGCGAAGCGCTGATCGAGGCGGTTCACCTGGAAATGGGCGCGCCGCTGTCCCTGGCCCGCAGCGCCCATGTGCCGGCAGGCCTGGGCCATCTGGTGCAGGCGTTGAATGTGTTGCGCGAGTACCGCTTCGAGCGTCGTGTGGGCAATACGTTGGTGGTGCGCGAGCCGATTGGCGTGTGCGCCCTGATCACGCCCTGGAACTGGCCGCTTAATCAACTCACCTGCAAACTCGCCCCCGCGCTGGCCGTGGGTTGCACCGTGGTGCTCAAACCCAGTGAGCGGGCGCCGTTGTCAGCCCGGATCATTGCCCAGGTGCTGCATGAGGCCGAGGTGCCAGCGGGGGTGTTCAACCTGGTCAACGGCGACGGCCCAGGGGTGGGTGCCGCGTTGGCGCGCCATGCCGAGGTGGACATGGTGTCTTTTACCGGCTCAACCCGTGCCGGCGTTGCAGTGGCCAAGGCGGCGGCGGATACGGTCAAGCGTGTGTCCCAGGAACTGGGTGGTAAATCCGCGAATATCCTGCTCGACGATGCCGACCTGCCCAGCGCGGTGCGCCATGGGGTGTTGGGCTGTATGCGCAACAGCGGCCAATCGTGCAATGCCCCGACGCGGCTGTTGGTGCCGCGTGCGCAGCAACAGGCGGTGATTGAGATCGCCCGGCAAGTACTTGCGCAGGTGTGCTACGACGACAGCAACCCCATCACCGCCATCGGCCCTCTAGCCAACGCCATGCAGTGGGAGCGGGTACAGGACATGATCGCCCAGGCCATCGCCGAAGGTTCGCGGTTGATCGCCGGTGGGCTGGGGCGGCCAGCAGGCGTTGAGCGTGGTTACTATGGGCGACCGACGCTATTTGCCGACGTCACAGCGGATATGCTGGTGGCACGCGAAGAAATCTTTGGCCCGGTCTTGGCGATCATCCCGTATGACAGCGAAGCCGAGGCAATCGCCATCGCGAACGACAGCCCCTACGGCTTGTCCGGTTACGTCACCTCGGCCGACCTTGAACGCAGCCGCCAGATCGCCCGGCAACTGCGCACCGGCATGGTCCACCTCAACGGCGCCCGCGCCGACCAGGCCGCGCCGTTTGGCGGCTACAAACAGTCGGGCAACGGCCGCGAGTGGGGGGAGTCCGGGTTTGACGAGTATCTGGAGAGCAAGTCGCTGTTTGGCTACTAAGTGGTTTCAGGCATGGATTCACAGGCTGATCAGACGACGGTCTTTTAAAGACTGCCCGTCACGGAGCTCTTGAGTATCTGAACGCTGGCAGGACAGGCGCGAAGATAATGCTGCAGGTGGCTGACAAACTGACAGCCGACTCAACTAAACTCCACCAGAGCTGCTCTCGACAGCGCCTGGTGAGACGTCATGATTGCCCATACCCCCACGCTTTTTGCCTGCGTCGCCTTAGTGGCGACGATCATGGCGTTTTGTCTGATATTGGTCGGCCAGTTCAACCAGCGTGACGGCTTGCTGACCATTGGCTTTGGTTTGCTGGCACATGCCCTGGCCTACATTGGATATACCTTGTACGGCCACGCCCCGTTGTGGTTGACCTATGGGGCTGCGAACACATTGTTGGCGGTCGCGCTGGCCTTTTACGGGGCCAGCGTATTTCGGATCGTTGAGTTGCGCGTCTGCTGGTGGCAGATATTTGCACCTGCTGCATTGATGCTTGTGTTGATGGTAAGTCTGATCGACACGCTGGAGCCGCGCATGCTCGCCGCCACGCTTGTGTTGATGGTGCAGTGCGCCTTGATCATCTATTGGACGCGTCGCTACATACCCGCTCAGGGGCGTGCGCGCATGCTGTTGATCATCGGATCAAGCATCAGCCTGATCGGCCTGGGCATGCGGGTGATCGCCATCATCGGCGGAGGGGCTGCCGAGATGCGCTATGACGTCAGTAACCTTAAGCAAACCATCTCAGTCAGCATCGGCACGTTCACCGCGATGATGATCTCCCTCGGGCTGGTGCTGCTGGCCAAAGAGCGCAGTGAGTCGTTATTCCAGCGCCTGGCGTTGCGTGACGTGCTGACCGGCATCCTCAATCGCAGAGCCGTCCTCGAGCAGTTTTCCAAAGAACTGGAACGCGCGCGTCGAGACGCTTCCTACCTGGCAGTGGCGATGGTCGACATCGACCATTTCAAGCAGATCAATGATGTGTATGGGCACCTGGCGGGTGATGAGGTGATTTGCCACTGCGTCAATCAACTCACCCAGCGAATTCGTGAGTCCGACAGTATCGGGCGTTACGGTGGCGAGGAGTTTCTGGTGCTGCTTCCCCGTACCAGCCCCGAAAACGCTGTGGCGGTTCTGGACCAGTTGCGCAGGGCGGTCGCTGAGTCACCGGCTCGGTTTGGCGAGGCAAGCATCTCATTGCGCATCAGTATCGGTGTTTGCTGCGTGGTGCCAAACGAAGATGACACCACGGCCAGCCTGCTTGCCCGTGCGGATGCCGCTCTTTATGAAGCCAAGGGGTTGGGGCGCAATACCTTGTGTTTGGCACCGCCGCAGGAGCATCGCGATAACACGGCACCGCTCACGTCATTGAGCGCTAGGTGAAACATGAGCTAGCGTTCATGCATGCACCTTCCTGATAACTCGCTGGATTCTGCCCCTATGAGAGACCTGCCGCCCACTGCCACCTTGCGCGCATTTGAAGCAGCCACCCGGCACTTGACCTTTACGTCGGCCGCGCAGGAACTACATGTTACTCAAAGCGCGGTCAGTCACCAGCTCAAGCACCTTGAGGCGCTGTGGGGCGTGCAGTTGTTTGAGCGTGGCAAGGCGTTACGCCTCACGGCAGCGGGGGCTGCGCTGGCGCCGATCGTGCGGGAGTTTTTCATCAGCCTGGAGGCGACTCTGGGGGATTTGCGCGAGCAAAAAGACAGGGTTCGACTCAGCGTCAGCACCACCTATTCCTTCGCGCTCAAATGGCTGCTGCCACGCTTGCCGCGTCTCTCTCGTCAGTACCCCGAACTGCTGGTCTCGCTGGACACCACGGATAAAATAATCCACTTCTCCCACGGCCAGGCTGATGTTGCGATCAGGCTCGGCAAGGGCAACTACCCCGGTCTGCATTCTGAGTTCCTGTTTGGGGAGCAGGTGTTTCCTGTGGCCAGCCCCGAACTGTTGCGGCGCGTCGGGACTCCGCAGAGCCCCGCAGACCTGTTGCATTTCCCGCTGCTGACGCGCGATGGTGCCGAGTTGGTGCCTAAGTGGGAGGTATGGTTTCAAGCCGTCGGGCTGGCCTATTTGCCGCTCAAGGAGAGCGTCAGATTTGGCGATACCAACATGACGGTCGAGGCGGCCTTGCTCGGCCAGGGCGTTGCATTGGTGCGCAGCGGGCACGTCGAGAACGAAATCAGCGATGGCCGTTTGGTGCGGTTGTTTGATGTACCGCTTCCATCGCCATTGGCTTACTACTTCGTTTGCCCCAAGGGCATCGAATCGCAGCCGCACATCGCCAGCTTTCGCCAATGGTTGGTCGGCGAGGCACTGAAAGTCCAACGACTGGATGAGTGAATTATGAGCATCCGTTCATGCTCCGATGAGGAGACTTCGCTTTAGTCCCGGCGCGGCATTGCCTAAAGTGGCGCATGCCTATCCCTATCATCTTCCTCGTGCTTTTCGCCGCGCTCCTGCATGCCAGCTGGAATGCGCTGCTGCGTAGCGGTGCCGATCGGTTGTGGTCCATGACGGTGATGTGCATTGCCATCGCCATTACCAGTGTCGTCGCCGCAGCGTTCATGGTGCCCCCCGCGATTGAGAGCTGGGGCTACGCGGTGCTTTCGGCGTTGCTGCATGTGGGCTACAACCTGTTCCTGGTGCGCAGTTACCGGGTCGGCGACCTGGGGCAGGTCTATCCGATTTCACGGGGTTCGTCGCCGGTGCTGGTTACCTTGGGCGCCGCGGTTTTTGCTGGAGAAAGCATCACGTCTGGCGAGTTGCTGGGGATTGCGCTGGTGTCAGGCGGGATTATTTCGTTGGCCTTCAGAGGGCGCAGTCTGTCGGTTCCCAGCTTGCCCTATGCGCTGGGTACGGGCGGCTTTATCGCGGCCTACAGCGTGGTCGACGGCATCGGCGCCAGGCTCTCCGGCGCGCCGCTTGCGTACACCGTGTGGATGTGCGCCCTGTGGGGCGTGCTGATGCCAGTGGTCTACATCGGCCTGCGTGACACTCGCAGCTTGTTCTGCGTGAGGCCCGGAACAGTGACCGCTTTGGTCGGCGGGCTGGTCTCTTTGCTTGCGTATGGAATGGTCATCTACGCCATGACCGAAGCGCCCCTGGGGGCGGTATCGGCATTGCGCGAAACCAGCGTGCTGTTTGCGGTGTTGATCGGCTATGTGTTTCTCGGCGAGACGCTCAGCGCGCGCCGGATACTGGCATGCGCAGTGATCGCCAGCGGCACTCTCATCATCGGCTGATACAGCCAACGACTCAGGAGCTATATGTCATGGTCAACGTCTCGCAGGCACCGCTGATTCTGATCACGGGTGGAAGTCGTGGAGTGGGGGCAGCAACCGCCCGGCTGGCGGCCGAAAGAGGTTATGACGTGGCTATCAGCTACGTTGCCAACGAGCCCGCAGCGCGGGCGGTGGTTGCGGATATTGAAGCGTTGGGGCGCAAAGCCTTGGCGATGCGGGCAGACAGTGCGGACCCCCAGCAGGTGGCCGATTTGTTCGCGGCCATCGATCGCACGTTCGGACGCATTGACGTCCTGGTCAATAACGCCGGGATGCTGGCGCCTCAGTCACGCCTGGAAGAGCTCGGCTTCGAGCGGATGCAGCGCATCTTTGCCGTCAATGCGATTGGGCCAATTCTCTGCGCGCAACAGGCGGTAAAGCGCATGTCTTACCGTCACAACGGCCCGGGCGGCGTGGTGATCAATGTCTCATCGGCATCCGCGCGCCTTGGCAGCCCCAATGAGTACGTCGACTATGCGGCGTCAAAGGGGGCGTTGGAGACGTTCACCATTGGCTTTGCAAAGGAGGTGGCTCGGGAAGGCATACGCGTCAACTGTATTCGCCCCGGGCATATTTATACCGACATGCATGCCAGTGGCGGTGAGCCGGGGCGGGTCGATCGTGTCAAGGACTCGATCCCCATGGGGCGGGGCGGACAGCCGGAGGAAGTGGCCCGCGCGATTCTATGGTTGGCGAGCGCCGAGGCATCGTTCGTGACCGGTACATTCCTGGACGTAACGGGCGGTAAATGAGTCAGAAGCATGGATCATCGACTCGGTTTCAAGTAACAGCGGGCTGCCTCACCTTACGACTCAATCCAGGTGTTTTGCCCGTGATGCGCTTGAATGCACGACTGAAAGCGGCCTGCGATGTATAGCCCAAACGCTGCGCTACCTCTTCAATCGGTAGCCTTTCGAGGGTCAGCCACTGGCTCGCCAGCCGCATTCGCAGTTCGGTGACATAGCGCAGCGGGGCCATGCCAATCGTCAGCTGGAAGCGGTCCGCGAAGACCGAGCGTGAGGTATTGCAGTGCTCTGCCAACTGCGCAACGGTCCAGTCGCGGCCCGGTTGCTGATGGAGCGCAAGCAGCGCGCCGGCCAAGCGTGGATCGCGCAAGGCGGCGACCAGGCCTGAGGCATTGCCGCAGGCGCACTCCACCCAACCGCGAACGACCATGGCAGCCACCACGTCGGCCAAGCGCGCGAGGATACCGGCGAAGCCGATACGGGCGGCGCTAACTTCGCGTTCCATGGTGGTCAGGATTGGTACCAGGCCGGGGTAACGCTGGCCGCCAGCATCAATCAGCATCAGGCCCGGCATCAGCTTGCCAAGGCCATGGATACTGCCCAGTTCAAACTCCATACAACCACTGAACAAAATAGTGCTCGGCGTGGGGCTGGCATCGGCGCCGGTATCCACTGCGCTGACGGTGTCACCGAGCGGGGCGCCGTCTAGACGGTCGATGTCTAGAACAGGCGCGTGCGGATGTGAAAGCAGTTGATGGGCCGCGCCATGGGAGATGAACACGGCGTTGCCGGCAGACAGCTCGTAGGTGGTGCCATCCTCCATGCGCAGCACCGCATTACCGACGGCGATGAAGTGGAACCAGGCGTGCCCAGGCTTTTCCGGGAAGCCCAAACCGAAGGCGGGGCCTGCCTGGATACGCCGGTATTCGACACCACGCAGGCGCATGCCACGCAATAGCTCGTTGATGAGGTCTGAGGAGAGAGCAAACTGGTCAGCAGGCATCGTTCAGGTGTTTTAGTCAAAAAGAAGAGATTTTCAATCATAGATCATCCAGCTTACGGCGCCTAGACTTCGGTTCGTAATGAAGATTGGGAGATCCGTACAAATGACCGACTGTGTATGTAATGCCGTCCCTGACCGCCATCCTGGCGCCGACTTGGATGTTGAGCCCGCGACCCCCGCGTGGATGGCCGTCTTTTCGTTGGCGATGGGGGTGTTCGGGTTACTGACCGCTGAGTACCTTCCGGCCAGTTTGTTGACGCTGATGGCCACTGACCTGGGAGTGTCCGAAGCGCTGGCTGGCCAGGCGGTAACGGTGACAGCCGTCGTAGCGCTGTTCGCCGGCTTGTTGGTGCCAGGCCTGACCCGTGGCATCGACCGGCGTTGGGTGTTGCTGGGGTTTTCCACGTTGATGGTCGCTTCCAATCTGTTGGTCGCCGTTTCCTCCAGCTTCGCGGTGCTGTTGTTGATGCGCATCTTGCTGGGTATTGCCCTAGGCGGGTTCTGGAGCATGGCGGCGGCGGTCGCGATGCGGTTGGTGCCGAGTGCTCTATTGCCTCGGGCGCTATCGATCATTTTCAGCGGCATTGCCATCGGGACGGTCGTTGCAGTGCCGCTGGGCAGCTATCTGGGCGGGCTTTATGGCTGGCGCAGCGCGTTCTTTGCAGCGGCGGCGGTAGGCATGGTGACCCTGGCTTTTCAGTCGTTCACTCTGCCGCGCCTCGCGCCGCGTCGGCCGGCAAGACTGCGCACTGTTTTAGAGGTGTTGCAGCGCCCAGGCATCGCCATGGGGATGTTCGGTTGCGTGCTGGTGCACAGCGGGCACTTCGCGATGTTCACCTATGTGCGGCCATTCCTTGAAGGGACTACGGGTATTGGCTCGCAAGGGCTGTCACTGATGTTGCTGGGGTTCGGTGTGGCCAACTTCGTCGGCACGCTGTTGGCCGGAAGGCTGCTGGAGCGCCACCCGCTGGCCACACTGGTGTTGATGCCCGCCCTGGTCGGCGTTGCAGCACTGGCGTTGGTGCTGTTGCCGGCATCGTTGCCGGGGCAGGCGATACTCCTGGCGATCTGGGGCTTGGCCTTTGGTGGTGTGCCGGTGGCGTGGTCGAACTGGGTTGCCAGTGCGGTACCTGATCAGGCGGAAAGCGCCGGAGGCATGGTGGTGGCATCTGTGCAATCGGCCATCGCAACAGGCGCCGCCGCTGGCGGTGCAGTGTTCAGCCTCGGTGGCAGCGCAGGCGTATTCGTCGCAGCGGCTGTGCTGATGCTGCTGGCCGCGCTGTTGATTGCGCTGCGGGTCCGCGTCCCTTCTGCCCAGGGCGTTCCATCGTGGAAAGGACTCGGCCCATGACTCATGGCACAAAGAGCAGGCTGATTACGATGTAGCTCCTTATGATCGGTTCTCGCCCGCAGATAGCCGATTTATCAGGAATCTAGCCAACACTTCGGTTTCACCAATTATCCACTTCGACTTCAGTGGCAGGGTGCATTGGGGTAACAACGTCTGAGGATCTCTTACGAAATGTGGGGTGTAGCCTAGCAATCCTGCGTAAAGCGCGGCGTTGCTAACCAGGCTTTCGTAGAAGCGCTCGAATAGCTCCTCCTCTTTTCGTTCTGAAAGCAGGCGATATTGCGCTTTACTGAACGCACATAGCTGTATGTAAAAAGGGATGAACAACGGTCCCGCTCTGTGTTTGGCCTGTTCGAGCGCGGCGCCGAAGTGCACGAGCGCTCGTTTGTCGTCACCGGCATACATGGCATCCTGGGCGAATTTCCATTCGTTAAGCCAGTTCGCTACTCTCCCTGACGCGATGTGCCAGGCGCCTTGCGCAAACAGCTTGTGTTCGTTCCTATATGCGAGATCCAGGCAGCTTGGAATCTCTGCAGCGCTGTTCAGTGAGCCCGGTAAACGCCTGATACCGTCAAGCTGTGCCTGGTAACGCAGGGAAGCCTGCTGGGCAAACGCTTCATCGTCGAGGGGGTACTGGTTGAATAACAATTCGAGCCAGTCGCTACTCGGTATCGCATGACGTAGGTCAACCGGCGCTGTTTTGGAGCGGCTCCTCGCCTCACGTTCAAACGTCCCGCAATCTGCCACATGGATATTGAGGTTGTGAGCGATCATGGCCGCGAAGGCGTGCACTGCGAATGCTTTCTTATCGATCGCCTCCGGCAGCTGGCAGGTCAGCGGTTGAAGGGTTGGATAAAATATTTCCCATTTCACACGGCTAGGCTTGCGTAGTCGATCGATCACCTGTTTCGACTGAGTGTTCACGAGTTGGGAGGTGAAATCACAATTCCAAGCTTGCTCCCCGAGCGGCGCGTCTAGCTGAAACTGGTGATACTGATGAAGTTTGTGCAGCGAGATACCGGTTATGCTGCAAGCCAGGTCGGCGAAGCTCCTTAACGGCCACTGTTCGTCCTGATCCTCTGCCGGCCAAGTATTGCCATGTGACGTTGCGCGGGCGAGCACCTTCGTCAATTCAATCAAATCTTGGCTGAGAAACCACTGGTAGCTGGATGTTTGGCTGTGTGTGTTGCAAGCATATTCCCTGACAAACTCTCGGTAATGGGCAAAGGCCGACACATAAAAGTCGATCGCGAATTCGGATACATTCCAACGTGCGTAACGTTCAGCGATTAAAGTCTGGATGTATTGGCTCAACTCCAAGTATTCATCGAACGATTCAAAGTCTGATTTGGACAGGTAATTCACATAGGCTTGAATCGTTCTGCTCTTCTTAACCTTCTGCGCATCCTTTGGGGCTAGCTGGGCAGTGACGACTGCAAGGTCATCGAGAGAACCAAAGGTGCCGTTGTCTTTTTCAACTGCTTTAAAGGCCTGCCGTAACGCGGCGCGACGTTCTTTTTCGGTGGCGGATACGTGGAAGGTGAAGTCTTCGTTTTCACTGTTCCACAGGCCTAAGCAGTCGCATACGGCTTTGTGCAGGAAACCTAATGTCGGCAGTTGATCAGTGGTGGGTAGCATGGTCATTTCCTTATAGAGAGTTCATCCCGATCCTAGGGAAATGAGAGCTTCTCACTAAGTATCAAAACAGCGATACGTGCCAGAAGATGAAGTTTGTACTGACGAATGGGGGCATCCTTTTCAAACCATCCAAAGCGTGCCCTCAGATGTGCCACCAATGTAGCGATCCACTGGAGGTGAATGGAGCTCCATGGTGTGTGGAAAGGCAGAAATGATCAGATAAACAGCCTATCCGACGACGCCTAAAGACTCTCAGGATCCCCAAAGAACATCTGAATCCGCGAACGCAACCACCGTTCCCCCGGGTCATTATCCTGCGACCCTCGCCATGCCATGTGCAGTTCAAAGCTGCGCACCGGCAACGGTGGGTCTTCGGCGCGCAGGCCGCCGGCGGCGGTCAGGGCTTCGGCGGTGTAGTCCGGCACGGTCGCCAGGATGTCGGTGCCGGCCAGCAGGGTGCCCAGGCCGTTGAACTGTGGCACGGCCAGTACTACGTGGCGCTTGCGGTCGAGTTTTTCCAGCTCTTCGTCGATAAACCCGCTGAGGTCGCCAGCGAATGAGACCAGGGCGTGGGGGCGGGCGCAGAAGTCGTCCAGGCTCAGGGCGCCGGGCACACTGTCGGCGCGCAGTAGCTTGGGCAGGCTGCGCCGCAGCAGTTTGCGCTTGGCGTTGGCCGGTAGGTCGGCGGTGTAGCTGACGCCAATGGAGATTTCTCCGGAGGCCAGCAGGCCGGGCATCAGGATGTAGTTGACGCGCCGGATCACCAGCACGATGCCCGGCGCTTCGGCGCGCAGGCGTTTGAGCAGTTGTGGCAGCAGAGCGAACTCCACATCGTCCGACAGGCCGATGCGAAACACTGCGGTGCTGGTGGCTGGATCGAATTCGGCGGCGCGGCTGACGGCGGTGGAAATCGAATCCAGGGCCGGCGAAAGCAGGGCAAAAATCTCCACCGCCCGGGCTGAAGGCTCCATGCTGCGCCCCGTGCGCACGAACAGCGGATCGTCGAACAGCCCGCGCAGGCGTGACAAGGCCGCGCTGATGGCCGGCTGGCCGAGGAACAATTTCTCGGCGGCGCGGGTCACACTGCGCTCATGCATCAAGGTTTCGAATACGATCAACAGGTTCAGGTCGACACGACGCAGGTCGTTACGGTTCATCTTGTGTCCTGGCAGATTCAGCGAACTTGACGTGAGCGGCCACATGGGAACAATGGCCGGCATGAATCTTACGGGGAAAGGCTGGTACTCTGCACCGGCTAATTCAGATTTCCTACGCTGCCTGGCGTATTTTCCTAGGCGGTGGAATCAATGACAGACATGACGACTATTAATGGCGACCGGTGGCCTTGCCCCGAAAGCCCAGATAAAGTTCATGGCATTAGAGGTTACTTTGGCGAGGTTTGCGATGTCCCGCACGATCCGTTTTCACAAGTTTGGTCCGGCCGAGGTGCTCAAGTGCGAAGAGCATGAAGCCACGTTGCCCGCACCGGGCGAAGTGCAGGTGCGTGTCGAAGCGATTGGCATCAGCTGGTACGACATTCTCTGGCGGCAGAACCTGGCGTCCTCCCATGCCCGCCTGCCATCGGGCCTTGGCCATGAAATGGCTGGCGTGGTGGTGGCCGTGGGTGAGGGCGTCGACGACCTGGTGGTAGGCGACAAGGTGGCCAGCTTTCCGGCCGAAAGCCCCAATGATTACCCGGTGTATGGCGAGGTGATTGTGCTGCCTCGTTCTGCCCTGACCCGTTACCCGGACGTGTTGAGCGCGGTGCAGGCCAGCGTGCATTACACGCCGCTGTTGATTGCCTACTTTGCCTACATCGATCTGGCACGGGCCAAACCCGGGCAGTTCGCTCTGGTGACGGATGCCAGCCATTGTGCCGGGCCATCGTTCGTGCAATTGGGCAAGGCTTTGGGCGTGCGGGTGATCGCGGCCACCAAGTCGCCGGAGGAACGCGAATACCTGCTGTCCCTGGGCGCGGAAAAGGTCATCGTCACCGAAGAGCAGGATTTGCTGATGCAAATCAACAAGTTCACGGATGGGCGCGGCGTGGATGTAGTGTTCGACGGCCTGGGCGGCCCGCAGATGTCGCTGTTGGGCGATGTACTCGCGCCCCGTGGCAGCCTGGTGTTGTACGGCCTGCAAGGCGGCAACCAGACCCCGTTCCCGGCCTGTGCCGCGTTCCAGAAGAACATCCAGTTCTTTGTGCACTGCATCGGCAACTTCACCGGCAAGCCGGAGTTGGGTATTGCTCAGGATCAGGCCGCGCTGCAGCGGGCCCTGCACGAGATCAACCAGTTGACCGCAGATGGCCTGCTGGTGCCGCTCAAGACCCGGGTGTTTCCATTCAGCCAGTTCGTCGACGCCCATCGCTATATGGATGAATGCCCGTGCCGTGAGCGGGTAGCGTTGCAGGTTGAAGCCGTTTGATCTGTGGGAATGTTCGCAAACGGACATTCTGCGAGTGTTTGCCATGGGGCAAATACGCCATTTAGAAGGACTGGATCTACGTCCTTGCTGAGCCTCCTGCCGGGATTTCTTCCCTGCAAAACCTGCCCTTGATGCCGCCGCTGCCCTGAATCCCAGAGCGGCGGCGTTTTGTTTGGGCGCTGCGGTCAATCCCCGCCCACCAAACTGCACTGGTTTTTGCCCTGAGTCTGTATCTTTTAATCATCAATCAAGCGCTGATAATTGCCCGGTCACTTTCATCTCAAGGACTGAGCAATGAATACAGCAAATAACTCAAAACAACGGCTCGCCGAAACTAACAAGTCGCTTTGTATGCCGACCCAAGGATGTGGGTCTGCAGAAAGAGCCTTTAAGTGTGCGCGAACCAAATCCGATTTTTACCCTGCGCCGCATATGTCAGATCATTCTTTAATATTCGAGTTAAAGATTAGTAGGAGGTTGTAAGACCATTCCTAGGCCGGTCAGTGGGCCGCTGTAGGGGCTTTCCTCCGTAGGTGATGGCATCTTCGTCAGGATGTTCCAACTGGCGCTTTGTTGTGCGGTGCTAACATTTAGCTATCAGCCTTAATCACAACAGGCGTCAACTTTAAGTAAACGCAGATCGGACAGGCACGCCTAACTGCATGCCCGAAACTGCCAGTTAACCTCAGGTAGTAAAGCTATGAGCGCTATTCACGAACAAGCCATGAATTATGTTTATCAGCAAGTTTTGCAGCGATTGCTGGGTCACTTTTCGCGAGCGGAGCGCACGGCACTTCAGTTATTGATTCAGCGATTGATTGTGGCGGCCGGGGGCCTGGAGCAGATCGGCGACTACAAGGTACTGGTGGCTCATGGGGGCGGTAAAAGCAGCAGTTACGCATTGGCTTTCCTGCGGGCTGCCCAATTGACCATTGCGGGACGCGCGCCGAGGAGTTTCCAATTGCGCGTCGCGACCCTGCGCCATACGGGCATGACGCAAGCGGCGCTGGACAGCATTCACCGTGGTTACAGCGCGTTGTTTTTCCATGACGACCCCAGGGTCGAGTTGCTGATGGTGGAAAACCAGGAGGTTTTGCCTTTCAACCATCTGCGGCCGGCGTCCGCCGCGGGGCAGGATGCGGGACGGCGCAACATGCTGATGGTCGGGCATATGAGCTCGGGGGATATCCGCGCCAGTTTGTGCAACGACGGCTACCTGTCCCTGGGGGATTTCTACCGCCGCATCACGGCGTGGGACGGCGGGGTACACGCCTTGGCCAGCAGCGATTCACCGCGCAAGCAGAATCAATACCTGGCGTGGCTGGCCAGGACCACCCGTGCTGCGGGCATGAAAGGTCATTCCGGGCAGCCATTGGCGCTCAACGCGTTGTTCTCCCGCATGGACGATTGCAGTGCCGGTTATTACCGCAATGTGTATGGCGAGCATTACGCAGCACAGGATGCAGCCGCCGCCAAGGAGGTGCACCGTCACCTGGCCTACATTGGCGTGGCTGACCTGTTACGCGCCACGGAGCACGGCTGCACGGCCTTGCTCAATGATTTCATGGGCTACAAGCAAGATGAGTTCGCCTTTCAGTTCAGCACCCCGGCCTACGCCAACCCGTTGCTGATGGCCCACATGCATGGCCTGCATGCGCAAGTGCTGCAGGGCCTGGACTATCAGCAGGGTGTCACGCGGTTTATCGAGCAGGCCATCGGCTTCATGCGCCGTAAACAAATCCCTGACGTGCTGATTGCCCAAGCCGGGACGCGGGATGGCCGAGTATTGGCGGCGACGTATGCCCGCGAGTTCTTTGGCCTGGAGGAAAGCCAATTGGTATGCCTGCTGTTTTCACCGTTTATCCAGCAAGGGCAGCGGCTGGAAGCCTTCTTGCGCCGCTGTCATCCCGGCATGCTGGTGGCGCTGCCCGAACTGCACAAAGCCCTTGAGGGCAAACCCTCGGCAGAGTTGATCCAGCACTGGATTGTCGATACCAGTGGCTTGCCCCTGGCGCTGTTGCAGCACCTGTACGGCGCCCATGTCGCGGCCAATGCGGCCTGTATCAACAGCGAGGATGGGGCCACGGTGCCGCATGGCATACCAGGGCACTGAGGGTGATTGCGCTACGCCAGCCCGTGCTGCGGCAGCCAAGGTCATGAAGGGGGATAAGCAGGCTGACTTCGCCTATCAGGCTGTCTATCGCTACATGATCAACCTGATCAACGAAGTGGGCACTGAGGCGAGGGTCAAGCTGCCGTCCCTGCGGCACTTGGCAGAGCGTTTGAATGTGTCGATTTCCACCATTCAATACGCCTACTCGCTCCTGGAGAAGGAGGGCAGGGTGTATTCGGTGGCCAAGTCCGGCTACTACGCCCTGCCCATTGCCAGCAATACGCCATGCTGTACCGCAGGCGATCTCCTTGAGCGCCTGTATGTCGGGGCACGCAGGCCGGGGATGCTGGTGCTCAGTGCCGATGAGCCGGCCCAGTTGTTGTCCCTGGACGCGCCGTTGCTGCAATTGGAGCGTGAGCTGGTGCGCCAGTACCCGCGCCAACTGCAGCCTTATTCCCAGCCGTGCGGCATTTGGGAGCTGCGGGCGGCGCTGGCGGCGCGTTATACCCATTCGCCCACACGGTGCTGGCAGGCCGATGATGTGTATATCGGTGCTGACCTGCGGGGAGTGCTGGCCATCCTGATCGAGGTGTTGGCGCTCAGAGGGGCTGCGGTGTTGGTGGAGTCGCCATGTGACTGGCTTGTCCTGCGGTTGCTGCAAGATGCCGGGGTGCGCATGATCGAGTGGCCGTGTAACGAACAGGGCAGGCTCGACCTCGGTTACTTGCAGCAGCAACTGCGGACCGAGGGCGTGCAACTGGCAGTGCTGTCTTCGACCCCGGGCATTGGCACGGGGGCGGCCTTGAGCCTGGCGGATCAGGCGCAGGTGGCGAGGTTGCTGGAACATGCCGGTTGCTGGGTGCTGGAGAATGACATCCACGGCGGGCTGGAATTCGAGGCGGGCACCCGCTATCTGCGCGATTTGGTGAACCCTGATCGACTGATGGTGTTTTCTTCCTTCGAAAAAGTCATGGGCCCGGAAGCGCCCTACGGCTATCTGCTGTCGCGGCACCTGAGCACGCAATTGCAGCGCCAGTTCCTGTTGCGCGCGTTCCGTTTGTCCTCGATTCGCCAGCGTGCAATCGCCCGGCTGCACCACAATGGCCGTTTTGACCAGCATCTTGAGCAGTTGCGCGACTTGCTCAAGGGGCACGCCGACGCCATGCACGTGCGCCTGGAGCAGCATCTGGGCGGGCGCTTGACGTACCGTCGACCCCAGGCGGGTGCTACCTACTGGCTGCGCTCCACCGAGGCCGTCGATATGCGTCGGGTCTTTCAAAACATGCTGGCGCGCCAGGTGGTGATTGCCCCTGGCGAGTTGTTCAGCGTGAGTGGCCTGTACCAGCAACATTTTCGGTTGAGCCATGTGGCAAGCACTCATCACAGCCTGGACCTGGTGTTGGAGGAGTTGGCACAGGCACTCAAGCAGGGGCAGCACGGATGAATTGGCTTTGTGGGAAATATCGCTGATTATTGTGGGATAGATACCGGCCCGCGGCGGTCGAACACCCAGTAAACTGCATCCTTTTCCGAATCCTTCTTTTCAGAGGTTTTTGCATGACTCTCAGTCCTTTTGCGGGCAAACCGGCGCCGGCTCAGTTGCTGGTGGACATCCCGCGACTGGTAACGGCCTATTACACCGGCCAGCCCGATGCAGCCATCTCCACTCAACGCGTGGCTTTCGGTACTTCCGGGCATCGTGGCAGCTCTTTTGACTTGAGCTTCAACGAATGGCACGTGTTGGCCATCAGCCAGGCGATTTGCCTGTACCGCGCAGCACAAGGCATCACTGGCCCGCTATTCGTTGGCCTCGACACCCATGCGCTGTCCACGCCGGCGGGCGCCAGTGCGCTGGAAGTGCTGGCGGCCAACGGGGTGCATGTGATGCTTGCCGAAGGTGACGAATACACGCCGACCCCGGCGATTTCCCACGCCATCATCTGCTATAACCGTGGCCGCACTAGCGGGCTGGCCGATGGCATTGTCATCACTCCGTCCCATAACCCGCCCCAGAGCGGCGGTTATAAATACAACCCGCCCAACGGCGGCCCGGCCGACACCCACGTCACCAAATGGATCGAAGCCAAGGCCAACGAACTGCTGGCTGCCAAATTGGCCGGGGTCAAGCGCATCACCCATGCCCAGGCATTGAAAGCCGATACCACCCATCGCCATGACTACCTCAACAGCTACGTGGCCGACCTGATCAATGTCATCGACATGGACGCGATCCGCAGCGCCGACTTGCGCCTGGGCGTAGACCCGTTGGGCGGAGCAGGGGTGCGCTACTGGTCGGCGATTGCCGAGCATTACCGCCTGAACCTGGAAGTGGTGAATACCGAAGTCGACCCGACATTCCGTTTCATGAGCGTGGATTGGGACGGCCAGATTCGCATGGACCCATCCTCCAGCTATGCGATGCAAGGCCTGATCGGCCTCAAGGAACGCTTCGACGTGGCGTTTGCCTGTGACCCGGACCACGACCGCCACGGCATCGTTACCCCGTCTGGTGGGCTGTTGGCGCCGAACAACTACCTGGCCGTGTCCATCGATTACCTGTTCCAGAACCGTCCCCAGTGGCGCGCTGATGCAGCCGTGGGTAAAACCGTGGTCAGCAGTGGCTTGATCGACCGTGTGGCGGCGCGCATTGGCCGGCGCCTGTATGAAGTGCCGGTGGGCTTCAAATGGTTTGCCGATGGCCTGTTCGAAGGCTCCCTGGGCTTTGGCGGCGAAGAAAGCGCCGGGGCTTCGTTCCTGCGCAAGGACGGCAGCGTGTGGAGTACTGACAAGGACGGCCTGATCCCGGCATTGCTGGCTGCGGAAATGACCTCGCGCAAAGGCCAGGACCCAAGCCAGATCTACCGTGGCCTGACCGATGCCTTGGGCGAACCGTTCGCCATCCGTGTGGATGCCAAGGCCACCCCGGCGCAGAAGGCGCTGCTGGGCAAGCTGGCACCGGAGCAGGTCACGTCCACGCAATTGGCCGGGGAGAGCATCCAGCAGATCCTCAGCCATGCGCCAGGTAACGACCAGGCGATTGGCGGGCTGAAAGTCATGACCGAAAACGGCTGGTTCGCCGCGCGGCCGTCGGGCACCGAGGATATCTACAAGATCTATGCCGAGAGCTTTATTGGCGAAGATCACCTCAAGCGCCTGGTGGAAGAGGCGCAGGTGTTGGTGGATGGTGCGATCACCAGCCAGCCGTAAAAAGTGAGGGAGCGGCGGTGCGACCTGCTCCCACATTGGGTTTGAGCCTGGCTTGAGATCAAGCCAGGTCCACCAGCACCACTTCGCTGTCTTCGATCGCGGTCACCCGCAGTACGCGTTCATCCTGCACCGCAACACCATCCCGCGCCCGCGCCTGCAAGCCATTGACTTCGATCACCCCGGTCGCCGGCACCAGGTAAGCCCGGCGTCCTGCATCCAAGTGATACTCGGCACTTTCCCCGGCCTTCAGGTTGGCCGCCACCAGGCGCGCATCGGCACGGATGCGTAGGCTTTCATTGTCGCCAAGCTTGCCGCTGGCCAAGGTCACAAACCCTTCGCGGTCGCCCTTGGGAAAAGGCTTGGCGCCCCAGGAAGGGGGCAGGCCGGCTTCATTGGGGATGATCCAGATCTGGAAAATCTTGGTGGCCGTGGCTTCCAGGTTGTATTCGCTATGGGCAATCCCGGTGCCGGCACTCATCACCTGGACGTCGCCAGCCTCGGTACGGCCCTTGTTGCCCAGGTTGTCAGCGTGGCTGATGGCGCCTTCGCGCACATAGGTGATGATTTCCATGTCCCGGTGCGGATGCTGTGGGAAGCCTGTGCCGGGAGCGATGATGTCATCGTTCCACACCCGCAGGTTGCCCCAGTGCATGCGCTGAGGGTCATGGTACTCAGCGAACGAAAAGTGGTGATGGGCATCCAGCCAACCGTGATTGGCACCGCCCAGGGAAGTAAAAGGTCGAAGTTCAAGCATGATCGTCTCCTGTTGATGGGGCTATCATCCGCCAGGGCATAATCGATAAAAAGCGTAAAAAATACCTGATTCCCATCTGATTATACGATTGGTTTGCGCGCCGCCGAACTCGACCTGATATTCACTTCATCGTCTAACTGCATGAAGCCAAAGCAATTGGCTGGAACTGTCGCGGCATAACGGCGACCATAGGCGCTCTGTCCGCTTAACCCCCCGCAGGAGTCCGCGTGTCGCAACACACCCCCGATCTGCCCCCCGAACTGCGTCCCCTGGCGCAAATGCCGCTGTTCAAGCGCCTGGCTGCCCGGCTGTTTGGCCACGGATTGACGCGCCTGCGGGCCCAGCACCGTTTTTCGTGGCTGCATGGCCAGGCGGATGGTTTTCGCAGTGGGCATGAAGCGGGTGTGGAGTATGGCTACCAGGAAGGCAAGCGCGACGGCATCGAGGAGGGGCGCCAGGTCCTGTTGATTCGTGACTTTCGCAGTGATGAGCACCGTGCGCCCGGAATTGATGACAGCCTGTTCGACGATTGGCGCCTGCCATTGACCCCTGAGCTGAAAAAACGCATCAAGGCCGATGTGGCGCGCTTGCTACCGGCCCATGCCCAGCCCAGCGCGGCCCAGTGGAAGATGATCTTCAGCGACACCCCGTCAACCTCGGTGATTGCCGGGGCCGGGGCCGGCAAGTCCACCTCGCTGGTCCTGCGCATCCTGTTGTTGACCCATTACCTGGGCTTTGAGCTGAGCTCCATGACCGTGGTGACCTTCACCCGTGAGTCGCGCAAGGACTTCATCGGCAAACTCATGGAGATTCTCAGCCTGTGGGGCCAACCCCTTGGTTTGAAAGAGGCCCAGGCCGTGGTGCGCACCTTTCATTCACGCATCCTGCCCATGGTCCGCAGCCTGCCGGGCTTCGAGCGCTTGCAGGCCTTCGAGAACCTGCACAACGGCACCTACGATGACGACGCTGACAGCAACCCCTTCGAGCTGCGCATCAACGATGCCCAGCGCCAGCAGCTCAATGCCTGTTACCACGGGCTTTACGGCCGGCACACACGCTTTCGCGAGCTGATTGCGCCCATGGCGCGCCACGCCTTGCAGCTCAAGGAGTTGGAGCGCGACCACCCGGATGTGCAGAAGCGCATGGCGGTCACCGAGTTGGCGGCCAAGCGTGACGAAGAACTGTGCGATGTGATCGAGGACCTGTGGTTTCGCGCCGGCGCCTGGCCGATCAAGGGCATCGAGCCCAACCGTCAGAGCGTTGAAATCAATGGCGCGGCGTTCCACTGCCACGGCTACAGCGCCGAATTGGACGCTTGGGTGGTACTGGGCTTCGACGCCAGGGAAAACCCGCAGATCGCCCGCCCAGGGGCCAAGCTGTCAGTGCGCGCTGAATGGGCAGTCAAGCGCACCCTGTTTCAAGCTTTCTGTCGCAAGCCTTTGATATGGCTGGATAACTACGAGTCTTCCAAACGACTGTTGAGCAGCCTGGCGGGCGATGCCAGCTCGGGGCCGGGGTTTGATTACAAGGTCAAGGGCGAGTTGGCTTCGGCGCCGTTGCTGGACTGCTTTGTCACCGCCGCCGGGTTTATTGAAAACCTCGGCCTGGACGTACCCACGGCCGTAGGCCAGATGAGCTTTGCCAAGGATGACCCGGACCGTGGTTTCTTCGAAGCCCTGAGCATTTTCTGGAAGGCCCTGGAAGATCACCTGCTGGACCAGTCGCCGCCGATCATGACTTACAACCGCATGTTTTCGCTGTTTGGCGAGAACACCCCGGAGAACCTCAAGTTGCTCAGCGACGGGCTGTTGCGCCCGCTGTCGCACTTGATGATCGACGAGTTCCAGGACGTTTCGCCGCAGATCGTCTCGTGGATCCGCGCCAGCCTGCGCGAGATCCGCAGCCGTGGGCCGGCAATGCATGTGGGGCGCGGTGCCCAGCACTCCTCGCTGTTATGCGTGGGTGATGACTGGCAGTCGATCTATGGCTGGCGCGGCAGTTCGCCCAAGTACTTCATGGAGTTCAACAAGGAATTCCCGTCACCAAGCACCACCCGGGTAATGCTCGGGGAGAACTTCCGAAGCCACCAGCACATCATCGATGCCGCCGAGCATATCGTTAAAGCAGCACCGGCAATCAGCGGTAAAAAGGCCAAGGCCAGCGGCGCAGCCAAGGCGCTGATACCGGTGCAGGTGCTGGATCGAGATGAGGCCGCCCTGGCGCAGCAGTTGCTGGCGCACTATAAACGGGGCGAATCGGTGTTAATGCTGTATCGAAAAAGCAGCGATAAGCTGTTGATTCATGAGCATATTCAGTCAGTAGTTAACCTTGATTCTAGCTTGCCGCCTGCCCAGCGCCGTCTGAAACAACTGACCTATCACAGCGCCAAGGGACTGCAGGCGGATGCGGTGTTTTTGCTGGGCGATTGCCAGCACCTGACGCGCTCACCCTACAAGAACCAGGTGTACCGCATGGCCGGGCTTGGCAGGGACGGCGATGCCGAGCCCTATGACAATGCGCAAAAAGACGAGGTGCTGCGCCTGGCCTATGTCGGGATTACCCGGGCAGTGAGCCATTGCTACTGGTATGTCGAAGGGCAGGATGGCCAAGGCGCGAATGCGCCGAGGGCGTCGGACCGAGTGGCGGGGGGCAAAGTGTTCTTTGATGACCGCCGGGTGGCGAAGGTGAAGTAGAGGGGTTGCTGTGGCAAGTGGGCTTAGTGGGCTTAGTGGGTTTAGTGGGATTGCTGTGGCGAGCGGGCTTGCCCCGCGCTGGGCTGCGCAGCAGCCCTAGAACCGACGCCCTCGGTTTACCTGACTAAACTCCGTGAGCTTATTGGGGCTGCTGCGCAGCCCAGCGCGGGCAAGCCCGCTCGCCACAAGAAGCCCGCTCGCCACAAGAAGCCCGCTCGCCACAAGAAGCCCGCTCGCCACAGCAAGCCCGTTCACCACAATAAGCCCTGCAACTACGCCTGCCGCAACTGCGGGCGTATAAACGATTCCAGCTCTGCCTCAATCGCTTCGATAATGCGTTCCACATCCGTGGCGTTCATCACCGTGGCACAGGGAATGCCAGCAATGGCGATCAGGGTTTCGCCACTCTCTCGGTCAAACAATCGCGCAATCATGCTGCCGGGCGCGTCCATGCTGCCTTCAAAGCCTATCGGGTGAAAATGCCAGCGCATCAACTGGCAGGCATTGGGGAATGTCACTTTGTTCATGTGGCCAACCTTGTTCATTGAGCGCTTCCTTTAGCTCGCGGCAAGGGCGTCAGGTCCATCAATGGTCCTGACCGTGAAGCTTAAAAAATAGCACTCACTCGCAATAGGTATCGGGTTTTTTTCGGTCCGTTCGGCAGTTGCTTGCAAGAAGTTTGACGTGGGTCATGTCTTACAACTGCTTAGGCAAAAGGCCATTATTTGAAACTGTCACTTTGCCATTGAAGCACTCGGTAAAGTTGTGCAAGCTCCAGGCTTTAGCCGCTTGCGAGTGTTGTATGCCACAGACCGTCCCGGCCGATAGCCCGCAACAGACGCAAGCGACTGCCGACGTAGTGTTGCGCCATCACCTGTGCTGGAAGCACCGCGATCTGGACGGGGTCATGGCGCACTATCACCCAGATATCCAGTACCACGACTTCTTCCAGAACCGCGTGGTGTGCTTCGACCAACTGCGTGAGTACCTGCAAGCCAGCATGCCCCGCGACCCCGATGAGGCTATCGAGCACACTGATCGTATCCGCACCGATGGCGATACTGCATTTATCCAGTATCGCGTGACCTTGCGTGGCGGCCAGGGCCTGGTGTCGTTTCGTACCAGTGAGGCGATCACCGTGCGCGACGGTCTGATCTGGCGTGTCAACGAATACGCATCCCTGGTACACGAACCCGCCACCAGCCGCTCCCAGTCCCAGGCCACGCGACCGACCGTCAGCCGCCTGGGCTTGTCGCCCCAGCAACTGAGCTACCTGGCCAACGATTTGCAGCAGTACTTCCAGCGCCAGCAACCTTATCTCGACCCTGAACTGGACCTGCAACGGGTAGCCAAGGAGTGTGGCTACAGTCGCAACCAGATCTCCTACCTGCTCAACCAGGTACTGGGGCAGAGCTTCTACCGCTACGTCAACCAGGCCCGTCTGCAGCATTTGCTCGCGGCACTGGATGGCGCCACGCCGCCGATCCGCATTGATGAGCTGGCATTTGCCGCCGGATTCAATTCGTTATCGGCGTTCTACAGCTGTTTCCGCCAACACACCGGCCTGTCACCCAAGGCCTACGTGAAACAAATTTCTCTGCGTGCACGCGCGCAAGACGACGACTGAAGCCAGGCACTAGGATCACGCCATCGACGTTTGGTGGTGGAGTTTGGGCATGCCGGCATGGCGCAAGATCAGTTTGTGGATGGACCAGTTGCAAGAGCCGCTGGAGGCGCGCGCGTCCCTGGAGCATGACCTGGATGTCGATGTGGCCATTATTGGCGCCGGCTACACCGGGTTGTGGACTGCCTATTACCTCAAGCGCCACGCGCCGCAGCTCAAGGTGGTGATCATTGAAGCCCAGACTGCCGGTTTCGGCGCTTCCGGGCGCAATGGTGGTTGGTTGATGGGCAACCTCTTGGGCGAAGACCGCTTGCTCGCCGGTTTACCTGCCGAGCAACGCCGGGCCTCGTTTGACCTGCTGCATGGCATCCCCGATGAAGTCGGGCAGGTGCTGCAGCGCGAAGGCATCGACTGCGACTACCGCAAGGGCGGGGCGCTGCACTGTGCCGCCCGCTACCCCGAGCAAGAAGCCAGCCTGCGCGAATACCTGGCCAAGCTCCACGGCCAAGGCCTGAGCGACGCTGACTACCGCTGGCTCAGCCCCGAGCAACTGGCCGGGCAGATCCGTATCGCCTCGGCTTATGGCGCGGTCTATACCCCCCACGTTGCGACGATCCATCCGGCCAAGCTGGTGCGCGGGTTGGCGCGGGTGGTCGAGGCCATGGGCGTGGCGATCTACGAGAACAGTCCGGTCACCCACTGGCAGGCCGCCAGCCTGCGCACCGCAAAGGCCCACGTCCGGGCCTCATGGGTGGTGCCAGCGGTGGAGGGCTATGCCCCGACGCTCAAGCCCCTGGGCCGCTATCAACTGCCGGTGCAAAGCCTGATCGTGGCGACCGAACCCTTGCCTGCCAGTACCTGGGAGGAAATCGGCCTGGATCAGGGCCAGGCTTTTGGTGAAAGCAGCCGCCAGGTCACCTATGGCCAGCGCACCGCGGATAACCGCTTGGTATTCGGGGCCCGCGGTGGTTATCAGTTTGCCGGCAAGTTGCGTCACAACTTCGACCTCACCGAAAGCGAGGTGGAGTTGCGCCGCTACCTGTTCTGCGAGCTGTTCCCGCAACTGCAGCATGTGCGCGTCACCCACTCCTGGGGGGGCAACCTCGGTATGTCGCGGCGCTTTCGGCCGCACATGCTGTGCGACCAACAGAGCGGCATCGCCTTGTCGGGCGGGTACGGCGGGGAGGGCGTCGGCGCCAGCAACCTGGGCGGGCGAACCCTGGCTGACCTGATCCTGGGGCGCGACACACCGCTGGTCCAGCAACCGTGGGTGCTGCGCGATGGCGGCCTGAACGCCCTCAAGGGCTGGGAGCCGGAGCCGTGCCGGTGGCTGGGCTACAACGCGATCATCCGCAGCTTTGTCCACGAGGACCAGACCCTGGCGGATCCGAACACCGCGCCCTGGCGGCGCAAGCTGGCCAGCGGCATGGCCGGCTTCATGGAAGGTTTCATGCACTAAGTCGCTTCAATCACCACAGGTATGACCATGAGCATTACCCAGTTCAAAGACACACTTAACCGCCACCTGCCGGACTCAAGCCCGGTCGCTGTGCCCCTCGGCACCCCGATTGCCGTGGCGTCCACCCTCAGCGTGGAGCGCAGCGATGGTGTCGAAACCGGCATCTGGGAATGCACCCCAGGCCGCTGGCGGCGCCAGATCGTGGCCCAGGAGTTCTGCCACTTTATCCAGGGCCGCTGCACCTTCACCCCCGATGACGGTGAAACCCTGCAGATCGAAGCCGGTGATGCACTGATGTTGCCGGCCAACAGCACGGGGATCTGGGATATCCAGGAGACCGTGCGCAAGACCTATGTGTTGATCCTCTAATCTTTTGATCCTTGATCGCCTGCCATAAAAACAGCCCTATAACCGCCAGGAAATCGAACCATGAGACCCATTGCCCTGTTGCCCTTGATGTTGGTGGCGTCCCTGACCCAGGCCGCCGAAACGGTGAAGATCTACAACTGGTCGAGCTACATCGCGCCGGATACCACCAAGAACTTCCAGAAGGAAACCGGGATCGGTTTCAGCTACGACGTGTACGACAGCAACGAGACCCTGGATGGCAAGTTGATGACCGGCAATTCGGGTTACGACGTGGTTTTCCCGTCCAACCACTTCATGGCCCGGCAGATCCAGGGTGGGGCCCTGAAAAAGCTCGACAAGGGCCAGTTGCCGAACTGGAAGAACCTCAACCCGGTGCTGCTCAAGGCCCTGCAAACCAACGATCCGGGCAATGAACACGGCTTCCCGTACCTGTGGGGCAGCACTGGCATCGGCTACAACATCGACAAGGTCAAGGCCGTACTGGGCGACGATGCGCCGGTCGATTCCTGGGACTTGATCTTCAAGCCCGAGTACATGGAAAAACTCAGCAAATGCGGGGTGGCGATCCTCGATAACGGTCCGGAACTGCTGCCGATCGCCCTGAACTACCTGGGCCTGCCGCACCACAGCAAGAACCCTGAGGACTACAAAAAAGCCGAGGCGCTGCTGATCAAGGTGCGGCCCTACATCGCCTACTTCCACTCCTCCAAATACACCGGCGACCTGGCCAACGGCGATATCTGCGTGGCGGTAGGCTTCTCGGGTGACGTGCTGCAGGCCGAAAGCCGGGCCAAGGAAGCCAAGAATGGCGTGAAGATCGGCTACAACATCCCCAAGGAAGGCGCCGCGATCTGGTTCGACATGGTCGCCATGCCCGCCGACGCCCCGGATGAAAAAGCCGGCTATGCCTTCATGAACTACCTGCTGCGCCCGGACGTGATGGCCGGTATCACCAACTTCGTGCACTACGCCAACGGCAACAGCGCTGCCGACAGCCTGGTAGACCCGGTGATCAAGAGCGACACCAAGGTGTACCCGAGCGAAGAGATGATGGGCAAGCTGTTCGCCCTCGAAGCCATGCCCATGAAGATCGACCGCATTCGCACACGGATCTGGAACACCATCCGCACCGGGCGCTAACGTCTGCAGACGGGCTAGTTGTGGCGAGGGGGCTTGTCCCCCGCTGGGCTGCGCAGCAGCCCTAATAAGGTCCACTCAATTGCATCAGGTAAATCGAGGTGGCTGGTTTTGGGGCTGCTGCGCAGCCCAGCGGGGGACAAGCCCCCTCGCCACGAAAGCCCACGACAGGCCGTTCGCCGGGGCCTAGGGGTTATCCAGGTCGTGCCCCAGCGATTGGATAAACAGCGAAAACAACTCCGGCTGCGACGAGATATCCAGCTTGGCGTAAAGGTGGCGTCGATGCACCTTGACCGTGTCCGGCGAGATGCTCAGGCGTTCGGCCATGGCCTTGGACGAGAACCCGCGCAGGACCAGGCGGGCGATTTCCAGTTCGCGCTCGGACAGCACCCCACTGCCGAAATGGCTCAACGCATCGCGTATCTGGCTGGCCATTGCCTCGCCGGCCGGCGCGCGCCGGGTACTCTGCTGCCAATGCTGTTGCATCAACGGCAGCACCCACGCCGCCAGCAGCGACAGCAGCCCGGTTTCCGTCGCGGTAAATACCCGCTGCATCCCCAATGACAACGACAAGGTGCCCGCCCCAGGCAGTTGCAGGATGAATTGCACCTCATCCTCCAGCACGTTGTCGTGGAAGTAATTGAGGAAGTACTCGCTCTGGCGGAAATGGTCCGGCGCCACTTCTTCCAGGCGGTATACGCCACTGGCGTAGCCTTCGCGGCACGCCTGGAAGAACGGGTCGAGCAAGTACAAGCCATTGAGGTACACCAGCATCGACGCCGGTTTGCTGGTGGGCTGCGCGTCGTACTCTTCCAGCGCCTGGGGCGGGCCATCCACGGGGTAGAAGATCGCCAGGGCGTTATCAAAGGCAAGGTTCTGGTGCAGCAACAGCACCAATTGCTTCCAGAAGCGCTCGGTGCCAATTTGCGACACGGTACGGCCCAGGCCCGCATGCATGCTGATTTCCCTGAACAGGCTCATGTGATGGGTTCCGGTGGCTGAAAGATCGGCCAAGGGTTCGGTTTTTACCCAGCCCCGTCAAGGGGAGTACTCCAATAGGGGAATTGGCCGGTGCAGTGGCTACCCCTACATTCCCTGTAGGAGCGAGCTTGCTCGCGAAAAACGTCAACGCAAACGCGTGCTTGTGGGGTAACCGCCGCGCGCTCAGGTTTTTCGCGAGCAAGCTCGCTCCTACAATAAAAAAATGATCGCTCCTTCTTTTTCGTTTCTGCCTCAAACCAGCTTTCCAATAAAAAGAATAAACAAGAGGATAACGATATGAGCACCACCCCCACGCCTGATGGCGTGCTTAAACCAACCTTGAGTGTGTTCGATGTAGTGGCCATTACCGTTTCAGCGGTGACCCCGGCCAGTTCCGTGTTTGTCATTGCGCCGTTTGCCATCCAGCAAGCCGGCAGTGGGGTGTTCCTGGCGTTTGTGATGGCCGGGCTACTGGCGCTGATGTTCGCCTTTTGCTACGCCGAACTGGGGCGTGCCCATAACAGCGCGGGTGGCGAGTATGTGTACGCCAAGCGGGTGTTCGGCGGGATGGCGGGCTATGCCACCTTCCTCACCGTACTGGTAATGCTGCTGTTTATCCCGCCGGTACTGGCCACCGGCGCGGCGACCTACCTCAACAACGCCCTGGGCACGCAATTCGACTCACAAACCGTGGCTCTGGTGATCGTGGTCTGCAGTTACGCCCTGGGCATCCTCAATATCAAGCTCAATGCGTGGATCACCGGTACCTGCCTGCTGCTGGAAGTGGCGGCGTTGCTGGTAATTGTGTTTATCGGCTTTGGCAACCCGGTGCAGCCGGCCAGTGTGCTGTTCCAGCCGCAGATCGTCGAAAACGGCGTATTGCACCTGGCGCCCTGGGCCCTGGTGATCGGCGCCGTGGGCATCGGCCTGTTCTCGTTCAACGGCTACGGCCCGGCGGTGTTGTTGGCCGAAGACATGAAATGCGGCGGCAAGGGCGTGCACAAGGCGGTGCTGTGGTCCCTGGGCCTGGTGGTGGTGATCGAGTTGGTACCCATCACCGCACTGTTGATCGGCGCCCCATCCCTGCGCGAGATGATCAGCAGCCCGGACCCCATCGGTTACCTGCTGACCAGTCATGGCAATGAAACCCTGTCACGCCTGGTCAGTGCCGGGATCTTCCTCTCCGTGTTCAACGCCATCGTCGCCATCGTGATCCAGATCGGCCGGGTCGTGTTCAGCAGTGGCCGCGATGCGCTGTGGACGCCAACCATCAACAAACTCTTCACCCGCATCCACCCGCGCTGGGATTCGCCATGGCTGGCCACGCTGTTCCTGGCGATCCCTTCGGCACTGCTCAGCTTCAGCTCCAACCTGGCGGACCTGACGTCCTTCAGCGTGTTGTTGATCATGCTGGTGTACCTGATCGTCGCCCTCAGCGCGCTGATGAGCCGGGTGCTGCTGCGTGACCGCGAGCACCCGTACCGCATGCCCCTGTGGCCGGTGCCGGCCTTGCTGGCTGTGGTGGGCGCGGGCTATCTGTTGTTTACCTTGTTTATCACCGCGTCCATGCGCGACATCATGATTATCATCGGCCTGCTGGCCTTGTCGGTGATCCTGTATTGCATCAGCGGCCGGTCGAGTCCGGCGTTCCAGAAACTGTAAGGAGTGGTTATGCGTGCACGTCAATTGGGCATTACGTTGGGGTTGGGCACACCCGGCGAATTGAATGCGATTACCGATGTCCCCGGGGTTCGGGTCGGCCACAGCACGCTCAAGGAGCAGATCGATGGCAAGCAGGTTCGCACCGGGGTCACGCTGATCCAGCCGCGGGCCGGTACTGCGCGGCTGCAGCCGTGTTTTGCCGGGTATCACGTGCTCAACGGCAATGGCGACGCCACTGGCCTGGAATGGATCAGCGAGGCCGGGCTGCTGACCACGCCCCTGGCAATCACCAACACCCACAGTATTGGCATTGTGCGTGACACCCTGATTGCCCTGGAGCGCGACAGCCTGGCTGACCCGGCGGTGTACTGGTGCATGCCGGTGGTGATGGAGACCTATGACGGCCTGCTCAACGATATCTGGGGCCAGCACATCGGCCCGGAGCATGTGCTCCAGGCCATGGCCAATGCCGAATCCGGCCCGGTGCAGGAAGGCGCGGTGGGCGGCGGCACCGGGATGATCTGCCATGAGTTCAAGGGCGGCATTGGCAGCGCCTCGCGCAAGTTGCCGGCGGAGCAGGGCGGCTGGACCGTTGGCGTGCTGGTGCAGGCCAACCACGGCAAGCGCCAGGAACTGCGGGTGGATGGGTATCCGGTGGGGCGCCATTTGATGGAAATTGCCTCGCCGTTTGCCGACCGTGGCACCCCGGGCATGGGCTCCATCGTGGTGATCATCGCCACCGATGCGCCGTTGCTGCCGCACCAATGCCAGCGCCTGGCGCAACGCGCCTCCATCGGTATTGCCCGCACCGGCGGCGGCACCGAGGATTCCAGTGGCGATCTGTTCCTGGCGTTTGCCACCGGCAACCATGACCTGCCGCCTGCGGATTACGGGCGCAAGGACTTGCCCCTCAGTACGGCATTGAACATGGTCAACAATGATCATATTTCGCCATTGTTCAGTGCCGCGGCCGAGGCGGTGGAAGAGGCGATCATCAACGCGATCCTCGCCGGGGAAGACATGACCACCGCCGATGGCGTGCTGGTGCCGGGGCTGGATGGGCAGACGCTGCTGGAGGCAATGCGCCAGACGGGATGGCGCTAAAGGGTTGAGGGGCGCCTGCGTCTGTGGCGAGCAGGCTTGTTGTGGCGAGCGGGCTTGCCCCGCGCTGGGGTGCGCAGCAGCCCCAATAGGACTTCCACGGACGTTCAGGTAAACCGCAGTGCCTGCTTTTAGGGCTGCTACGCACCCCAGCGCGGGGCAAGCCCGCTCGCCACAGGATGTATTGTTTTTATTGACACGGTGACACTTTTAAAATGCAACCCAATCAAATAATTGGATCCATTCAATATTAAAACGTGACCTGTCTGGCATTTAATTATTTAGCACTATTTAATATTTAAATAACCAACTTCCCGCCAGGCAGCCCAAAACAAATAATATAAACACTTCCTCCCCAATGTTTGCAGGCGTTATTCCTTTCGAGCACTTTCCCAGCAAAAAAAATACTGGACGTGTGATTTAAGTTTGTGTCAGTTTTCTTTCGCCTTCATAAGAGGCGAGTGATAGGACGATCTCGCCAGAGAGCGTCATATCGGACAAAAACTGTTCCACTTGCAAACAAGGAAGTACGTTTATGTCGAAAGTAAAAGACAAAGCTATTGTCTCGGCAGCTCAAGCAAGTAGTGCCTATTCACAAATCGATAGCTTTAGCCATTTGTACGACCGCGGCGGCAACCTCACGGTCAATGGCAAACCTTCGTTCTCTGTCGACCAGGCAGCCGACCATTTGCTGCGCGAAAACGCGGCATACCGGGACGTTGACGGCAACGGCAGGATTGATCTGACCTACACCTTCCTGACGTCGGCCTCTTCGGCGACCATGAACAAGCATGGCATCTCCGGGTTCAGCCAGTTCAGCAACCTGCAAAAAGGCCAGGCCGTACTGGCCATGCAATCCTGGGCCGATGTGGCCAATGTCACCTTCACCGAGAGAGCCTCGGGCGGCGACTTCCACATGACCTTCGGCAACTACAGCGCCGGCCAGGATGGTGCCGCTGCCTTTGCCTACTTGCCCGGCACCAATGAGAAGTACCACACGAGCGGCACGGATGGCACCTCGTGGTACCTGATCAACAACAGCTACACCGCCAACATCAACCCGGGTCTGAACAACTACGGGCGCCAGACCCTGACCCACGAGATCGGCCATACCCTGGGCCTGGATCACCCTGGCGACTACAACGCCGGGACCGGCAACCCGTCTTACCGAGACGCGGACTACGGCCAGGACACCCGTGGCTACAGCGTGATGAGCTACTGGGGCGAAAACAACACCAACCAGAACTTCACCAAAGGCGGGGTAGAGGCTTATGCGTCCGGCCCGCTGATCGACGATATCGCGGCGATCCAGAAGCTCTACGGTGCCAACTACAACACCCGTGCCGGCGACACCACCTACGGGTTCAACTCCAACACCGGGCGTGATCACCTCAGCGCCACTTCCAATGCCGACAAGCTGGTGTTCTCGGTATGGGACGGTGGTGGCAACGACACCCTGGATTTCTCCGGCTTTACCCAGAACCAGAAAATCAACCTCAACGAGACGTCGTTCTCCGATGTGGGCGGCCTGGTGGGTAACGTGTCGATCGCCCAGGGCGTGACCGTGGAAAACGCCTTTGGTGGTTCGGGCAACGACCTGTTGATCGGCAACGCAGTGGCCAACACCCTCAAGGGCGGGGCCGGCAATGACCTGATCTACGGCGGTGGCGGGGCCGACAAACTGTGGGGCGGCGCGGGCTCGGACACCTTTGTGTTCGGTGCCAGCTCCGACTCCCGCCCAGGTGCGGCGGACCAGATCCTTGACTTCACCTCGGGTTCGGACAAGATCGACCTGACCGGCATCACCCAAGGCAGCGGCCTGCATTTCGTCAACGCCTTTACCGGCGCTGCCGGCGATGCCGTGCTGACGTACGCCTCGGGTACCAACCTGGGCACGTTGGCGGTGGACTTCGCCGGGCACGGCGTGGCGGACTTCCTCGTCACCACCGTGGGCCAGGCGGCCTACAGCGACATCGTGGCCTGATCAAGGCGTAGGACCTGTGGTGAGCGGGGCTTGCTTGTTGTGGTAGGGGCTTGTCGTGGCGAGGGGGCTTGTCCCCCGCTGGACTGCGTAGCAGTCCCATTTTTCAGGGCCGCTTCGCGCCCCAGCGCGGGGCAAGCCCGCTCGCCACAACAAGCCCGCTCGCCACAGCAGCGCTCCCAACAACAAGTGCTGCTCACCACAAACCGGGTACTGTTGATGACTATTTTTCGTAACGCAATCGCCTGGTTGATCCCGGCGTTGCTCGTGTCGGTAGGAGCCAACGCAATGGCAAGGATTCCTGTTTTACCCAGCACCGCCCAACTGGCCGGGCACTGGCAACTGCGCCAGCAAGAGCAGGTGTGCAAGCTGGATCTGATCGCTCAACCCAACAGCCTGGCTGGTGACATTGATTGTGTGCAGCAGTGGCTGGGGCAAACACCCCTGACCTGGCTGCCCACCCCGGATGGTATCTGGCTGATGAATGCCGAGGGCACCGGAATAACCCATTTGAACCGGCAGAAAGAAGGCGAATATACCGCGCGTTCTGCTACTGGGTTGGAGCTGTTACTGCAACGTACACAATAATAAAGTCATGCGGTTATAGATTTATAACCGCCGGATATAGGGGTATTTACTGGGCGTGACCTATCTCAACCTGTCACTTCCAACGTATTAAACACCTTATAAATAGTTGCCCGCCCCCTTTAGTGGGGCGCTCGGCAGACTATCGCACGTATTTCAGTCCAGGGAAGATCAGGCAACATGGCGAAGACCACTCCCACTGCACCACTGTTTAAAGCCCTCGGCGATTATAAAAGTATCCTGATCAGCGTCGGATGTTTCACTGCGCTGATCAATTTGCTGATGCTGGTGCCGTCCATTTATATGCTGCAAGTCTATGACCGGGTCCTGTCATCGCAGAACGAAACCACACTGGTGATGTTGACCCTGATGGTGGTGGGGTTCTTTGCCTTCATCGGCACCCTGGAAGTGGTGCGCAGCTTTATCGTGATCCGCATCGGCAGCCAATTGGAGCGTCGGTTCAACCTGCAGGTGTACAAGGCCGCTTTCGAGCGCAACCTGCAACGGGGTGAAGGCCACGCCGGGCAATCCTTGGGCGACTTGACCCATATCCGTCAGTTCCTCACCGGGCCGGCGTTGTTTGCGTTCTTCGATGCGCCGTGGTTCCCCATCTACTTGCTGGTGATCTTCCTGTTCAACGTGTGGCTTGGGGTGTTGGCCACGGCTGGGGCCGTGCTGTTGATCGCTCTGGCATGCCTGAACGAATACCTGACCAAAAAACCGTTGCGCGAAGCCAGCGGCTACTCGCAACAGTCCACCCAATTGGCCACCAGCCACTTGCACAACGCCGAGACCATCCAGGCCATGGGCATGCTGGGGGCGCTGCGCGCTCGTTGGTTCCAGGTGCATTCGCGGTTTCTCGGCTTGCAGAACCAGGCCAGCGACACCGGTTCGGTGATCAGCTCCCTGAGCAAGTCCTTGCGCCTGCTCCTGCAATCGCTGGTGCTGGGACTCGGTGCCTTGTTGGTGATCAAGGGCCAGATGACCGCCGGGATGATGATTGCCGGGACCATTCTGATGGGGCGGGTGCTCAGCCCGATCGACCAGTTGATCGCGGTGTGGAAGCAATGGAGCTCGGCCAAGCTGGCCTACCAGCGCCTCGATGAGCTGTTGCAGGAGTTCCCGCCGGGGGCACAGGCCATGGCGCTGCCGGCGCCCAAGGGCCAGGTGAGTTTCGAGCAGGTCAGCGCCGGCCCTCCGGGGCGGCGGGTAGCCACCTTGCACCAGGTCAGCTTCAACCTCGCGGCCGGTGAAGTGTTGGGGGTATTGGGGGCGTCCGGGTCCGGCAAATCGACCTTGGCGCGCGTGCTGGTGGGCGTGTGGCCGACCCTGGCCGGCACGGTGCGCCTGGACGGCGCCGATATCCATCGCTGGGACCGCGACGACCTTGGTCCGCACGTCGGTTACTTGCCCCAGGACATCGAGCTGTTCAGCGGCAGCATCGCCGACAACATTGCGCGTTTTCGCCAGGCAGACCCGGAGCGGGTGGTACAGGCCGCCCAGCAAGCCGGGGTGCACGACCTGATCCTGCGCTTGCCCCAGGGCTACGACACCGTGTTGGGCGACGACGGCAGCGGTTTGTCCGGTGGGCAGAAACAACGGGTGGCCCTGGCTCGCGCGCTGTATGGCGGGCCGCGCCTGATCGTGCTCGACGAGCCCAATTCCAACCTCGACACCGTGGGCGAGGCCGCTTTGGCCAGCGCCATCATGCAGATGAAAGCCCAGGGCAGCAGCGTGATCCTGGTCACCCACCGCTCTTCGGCGCTGGCCCAGGCCGACAAGCTGCTGGTGCTCAACGAAGGCCGCCTGCAAGCATTCGGCCCCAGCCAGGAGGTGCTGCGGGCGCTGTCCGGGCAAGCGGAACCACCCCGTGAAAAGGCCGGCGTCAGCCTCAGCCGTCAATATCCTGCGGCAAGGAATCCTGGCCAATGAGCACCGATAACAGCCTGCCAAACGAACAGATCTTCCCCGAGCGCGATGCGCGCTTTTTCGCCCGCCTGGGTTGGGTGATGACGGTGGTCGGCGCCGGAGGATTCTTCCTCTGGGCCAGCCTGGCGCCCCTGGACCAGGGCATTCCTGTACAGGGCACGGTGGTGGTGTCCGGCAAGCGCAAGGCCGTGCAAACCCTGAGCCCCGGCGTGGTCAGCCGGATTCTGGTGCGCGAAGGCGAGGTGGTCAAACAGGGCCAGCCGCTGTTTCGTCTCGACCAGACCCAAAGCCAGGCCGACGTGCACTCCCTGCAAGCGCAATACCGCATGGCCTGGGCCAGCGTCGCCCGCTGGCAGAGCGAGCGCGATAACTTACCGGCGGTGGTCTTTCCCGCTGAACTGAGCAGCGCCGCCGATCCTGCGCTGGCCCTGGTACTTGAAGGCCAGCGCCAACTGTTCAGCAGCCGACGTGATGCTTTTGCCCGCGAGCAATCGGGGATCCGCGCCAGTATCGAAGGCGCCAGCGCCCAACTCAACGGCATGCGCCGCGCCCGCACTGACCTGAGCGCCCAGGCGCAATCGCTACGTGATCAACTGGCCAACCTGCAACCCTTGGCCGACAACGGCTATATCCCGCGCAATCGCCTGCTGGAATACCAGCGCCAACTGTCCCAGGTGCAGCAGGACCTGGCGCAGAACACCGGTGAAAGTGGGCGTATCGAGCAAGGCATCCTCGAATCGCGCCTCAAGTTGCAACAGCACAGCGAGGAGTACCAGAAGGAAGTGCGCAGCCAACTGGCCGACGCACAGCTGCGCAGCCTGACCCTGGAGCAGCAGTTGACCTCCGCCGGCTTTGATCTGCAACACAGTGAAATCAACGCGCCGGCCGATGGCATTGCGGTGAACCTCGGGGTGCATACCGAGGGTGCGGTGGTGCGGGCGGGGGAAACCCTGCTGGAAATCGTGCCCCAGGACACGCGCCTGGAAGTGGAGGGGCGTTTGCCGGTGAACCTGGTGGACAAGGTCGGCAGCCATCTGCCGGTAGATATCCTGTTCACCGCCTTCAACCAGAGCCGCACGCCTCGGGTGCCGGGAGAAGTGAGCCTGATCTCCGCCGACCAGTTGCTCGACGAAAAAACCGGCGCGCCGTATTACGTGCTGCGCACCACCGTCAGCGATGCCTCCCTGGAAAAACTCCAGGGCTTGGTGATCAAGCCGGGCATGCCCGCCGAGATGTTTGTGCGTACCGGCGAGCGCTCGCTGCTCAACTACCTGTTCAAGCCGCTGCTCGACCGTGCCGGCTCGGCGTTGACCGAGGAATGAGCATGAAGCCCGTATTCATCGCCTTGCTCCTCGCCTGCAGCAGCGCCCAAGCGGCCATGGGCCCGTTCGATGTGTATGAACAGGCCCTGCGTAACGATCCGGTGTTCCTCGGCGCAATCAAGGAGCGTGACGCCGGCCTGGAAAACCGCACCATTGGCCGCGCCGGCCTGTTGCCGCGGCTGTCGTACAACTACAACAAGGGCCGCAACAACTCCCAGGCCAACCTGCCCGATGGCCGTGGCGGCCACTATCACGACGACCGCAACTACAACAGCTTCGGCTCGACCTTCACCCTGCAACAGCCGCTGTTCGACTACGAAGCCTATGCCAACTACCGCAAGGGCGTGGCCCAGGCGCTGTTTGCCGACGAGAGTTTCCGCGACAAGAGCCAGGCGCTATTGGTGCGGGTGCTGACGTATTACACCCAGGCCCTGTTCGCCCAGGACCAGATCGATATCGCCCGGGCAAAAAAGAAAGCCTACGAGCAACAGTTCCAGCAGAACCAGCATCTGTTCCAGCAGGGCGAGGGCACGCGCACCGACATCCTGGAGGCCGAATCCCGTTATGAACTGGCGACCGCCGAGGAGATCCAGGCGCTCGACGAGCAGGACGCGTCGCTACGCGAACTAGGGGCGTTGCTCGGCGTACAGAGTGTCGATATTGCCGACCTGGCACCGTTGAATCAGAGCTTTGCCGCTTTCACCCTGGCGCCGGCCAACTACGACAGCTGGCATGAATTGGCAATCACCAACAACCCGACCCTGGCTTCCCAGCGCCAGGCCGTGGAAGTGGCGCGTTATGAGGTGGAGCGCAACCGCGCCGGGCACTTGCCGCGGATCACCGCGTACGCCAGCTCGCGCCAGCAAGAGTCCGACAGCGGCAACACCTACAACCAGCGCTACGACACCAACACCATCGGTATTGAAGTCAGCGTGCCGCTGTATGCCGGGGGCGGCGTCTCGGCGTCGACCCGCCAGGCCGCCCGCTCCATGGAGCAGGCCGAGTACGAACTGGAGGGCAAGACCCGCGAAACCCTGATCGAGTTGCGTCGCCAGTTCAGCGCCTGCCTGTCGGGGGTGAGCAAACTGCGGGCCTATCAAAAGGCCTTGGTCTCCGCCGAGGCGCTGGTGGTGTCGACCAAGCAGAGCATCCTCGGTGGCGAGCGGGTCAACCTGGATGCCCTCAACGCCGAACAGCAGTTGTACAGCACCCGTCGCGACCTGGCCCAGGCCCGCTACGACTACCTGATGGCCTGGACGAAGTTGCACTACTACGCGGGCAATCTGCGTGACACCGACCTGGCCAAGGTCGACGAAGCCTTCGGCCCAGCCCAACGCTGACCCTGCGGGAGCCGGCTCCTACAGGGGATAACCCACACAATAAAAATGAGGAAGGTCACCGTGAATGCAAAACAACGAGGCTATCACTGCGTCATGCTGTGTGGGCTGGCCAGCCTGGGTACCGTCCAGGCCGCGCCCTACGTGGAAGCGGGCAAGCCGGGCGACGCCGCCAGTTGGCGCACGGCGGAGTTCCAGCGCGACTGGGGCCTGGGCCGCATGCAGGCCGATCAAGCCTATGCGGCCGGCATCAGCGGGGCCGGGGTGAAGATCGGCGCCCTGGACTCGGGCTTCGATGCCAGCCACCCCGAAGCCTCCCCGGCGCGCTTCCACCCGGTGACCGCCAACGGCACCTATGTGGATGGCAGCCCGTTCTCCACTACCGGTGCGCTGAACCCCAACAACGACTCCCACGGCACCCATGTCACCGGCACCATGGCCGCTGCGCGTGACGGCACCGGCATGCACGGCGTGGCCTACAACGCGCAGCTCTATGTGGGCAATACCAACGCCAACGACAGCTTTCTGTTTGGCCCGACGCCTGACCCTAAGTACTTCAAGGCGGTGTACAGCGCCATGGTTGATGCCGGGGTGCGCGCGATCAACAACAGCTGGGGCAGCCAGCCCAAGGATGTCAGCTACCAGACCCTGAATGACCTGCACGCAGCCTATGCCCAGCACTTCAACCAGGGCACCTGGCTGGACGCCGCCGCCGATGTGGCGCGGGCCGGGGTGATCAATGTGTTCAGCGCCGGTAACAGCGGCTATGCCAACGCCAGCGTGCGCTCGGCCTTGCCGTACTTTGAGCCAGAGCTGGAAGGCCACTGGCTGGCGGTCTCGGGCCTGGACCAGGCCAATAACCAGAAGTACAACCAGTGCGGCATCGCCAAGTATTGGTGCGTCTCTACCCCCGGCGCGAAGATCGACAGCACCATTCCCGGCGGCGGTTATGCGGTCAAGTCCGGCACCTCGATGTCGGCGCCCCATGCCACGGGGGCCTTGGCCCTGGTGATGGAACGCTACCCGTACCTGAACAACGAGCAAGCCTTGCAGGTGTTGCTGACAACGGCCACGCAACTGGACGGTTCACTGACCGACGCGCCGAGCGCCAAGATCGGCTGGGGCGTGCCGGACCTTGGCCGGGCGATGCATGGGCCGGGACAGTTGCTGGGCGCCATGGACGTCAATCTGGCGGCCGGGCAGGGCGATGTATGGAGCAATGGCATCTCCGACAAGGCGCTGCTGCAGCGCCAGGCCGAAGACAGCGCTGAGCACCTGGCCTGGCAACAGACCTTGCAGGACAAAGGCTGGGAAAATGGCATCGGCGCCGGCGCCAGCCAGCAGGAACAGACTGACTACGCCGTGGGCATGGCCCGGGATGCGGCCGCGGCCCAGCGCATTTACCAAGGCAGCCTGATCAAGTCCGGCGCCGGTAGCCTGGTGCTCAGCGGCGACAGCACCTATCGCGGCCCGACCACGGTCAATGGTGGGGTGTTGAAGGTCGATGGTTCGCTGGCATCGCAGGTCACGGTCAACGATGGCGGGACCTTGGGCGGTTCCGGGCGCATTGGCGCGTTGCAGGCCAACAGCGGCAGTGTGGTTGCGCCGGGCAATTCCATCGGCACCTTGAATGTGAGCGGGGATGTGAGCTTCGACGCCGGCTCCACCTATGCCGTGGAGCTGTCGGACGCCAGCAGTGATCGCATCGTTGCCGGCGGCAAGGCCAGCCTCAACGGAGGCACCGTGACCCTGGCCCTGGAAAACAGCCCGAGCCTGCTCAGCCAGCCCCAGGCGCAAAGCCTGATCGGTCGCCAGTACACCATTTTGCAGGCGGCGGGCGGGGTCACCGGCAGTTTTGGTGCGGTATTGCCCAACTACCTGTTCCTCGGTGGCGACCTCGACTACAGCGGCAACGGCGTGCAACTGGCAATCGCGCGCAATGACGCAAGCTTTGCCAGCGTCGCCGCAACCCGTAACCAGCGCGCCGTGGCGGCTGCGGCCGAGCAACTGGGCGCTGGCAACCCCGTGTATGAAAGCGTGCTGAGCAGCGACTCCAGCGGGGTTGCCCGCCAGGCCTTCCAGCAGTTATCTGGCGAGATCTACCCGGCGGTGGGCGCCATGCTGATCAACGACAGCCGCCATGTACGCGATGCCGTCGGTGAGCGCCTGCGCCATGTGCCTGTGACGGGCGAAAGCAACCTGTGGATCAAGGCCCTCGGTGCCTGGGGCAAGGCCGACAGCCAAAGCGAATATGCCGGTTACACCCGCTCTATCGGCGGGATGTTGCTGGGCGTGGATGGCCAGTGGGACGAGCAGACCCGCGTGGGTGTGATGGCGGGCTATAGCGACAGTTCGCTGAACATGGGCGATGGCACGCATTCGTCGGCCGATATCGACAGCTATCACCTGGGCACCTACGCCGGGCGTGAGCTGGGCAACTGGCGCCTTAGCGTGGGCGGTGCCTATAGCTGGCATCGCGGCGATGTGCAGCGCGACCTGCAATACGGTGACGTCAGCGCCAAGCAAAAAACCAAACTGGATGCGCGCAGCCTTCAGGTGTTCACCGAGGCGGCCTACCGCCTGGACCTGCAAGCCCTGGCCCTGGAACCGTTCGCCAACCTGGCCTACGTGCACCTGGACAGCGAGCGATTGCATGAAAAAGGCGACGGCGCTGCCCTGCAACGCGGCAGTGATCGGCGTGACGCGACCCTCGGCACCCTGGGCCTGCGCGCGCTCAAAACCCTGCCTCTGAATGACCAGCAGCAAGTGGAGCTCTCCGGTTCCCTGGGCTGGCAGCACAGCCTTACGCCGGTTGAGTCCGAGGAACATCTGGCCTTTGTCGCTGGCGGCCCCTCGTTTGCCGTGCGCAGCACACCGTTGCAGCGCGACGCCGCGCTGGTGGGCTTGAAAGCCAGCCTGGCATTGAGTGACTCCACCCGGGTCAACCTCGATTACAGCGGCCAACTGGGCTCGAAGGAGAGCAACCAAGGGGTGGGCCTGAGCCTCGACTGGCAATTCTAAACTTGCGGCAGGAGCTGGTACGCCGGCTCTTGCTGGCGGGTGAATAAGAACAACAAACGCAACAAAACTAAGGAAGGTCACCGTGAACGCAAA
The DNA here is from genome assembly GCF_009873475.1 of Pseudomonas sp. DTU12.1. NCBI lineage: Bacteria > Pseudomonadati > Pseudomonadota > Gammaproteobacteria > Pseudomonadales > Pseudomonadaceae > Pseudomonas > Pseudomonas sp. DTU12.1. The sequence continues at coordinate 3,012,183 of NZ_CP045254.1, forward strand.
ACAACGAGGGTTTCACTCCGCCATCCCAACAGGCCCGGGCTACCCGCTCAAAGCCTTGAGCCGCGTGCCATACGGCGCGTTGCTGTGTTGCCTGGCCAGCCTGGGTACCGCCCAGGCCGCACCCTACGTGGAAGCCGGCAAACTGGGGGATGCCGCCAGTTGGCGCAGCAATGAGTTCAAGGCCGATTGGGGCCTGGGGGCGGTCAATGCCGATGTGGCGTATGCCGCCGGTTACAGTGGCAAGGGCGTGAAGCTGGGGATTTTCGATCAGCCGGTATATGCCCAGCATCCCGAGTTCTCCAGCCCGGGCAAGGTGCAGACCCTGGTCACTGAGGGGATCCGCCAATACACCGACCCCTATATCCCGGTGAAGGCCGGTGACCCGTTCCGCTATGACGGTACACCGTCCCAGGGCTCCAACGGCAAGCTGGGCGACCACGGCACCCATGTCGGTGGCATCGCGGCTGGCGACCGCAACGGCGGGCCGATGCACGGCGTGGCCTATAACGCGCAGATCCTCAGTGCCGAGAACGGCGACCCGGGCCCCGAAGACGGCATCATCCTGGGCAACGACGGTGCGGTGTACCAGGCCGGCTGGGACAGCCTGGTGGCCAATGGCGCACGCATCATCAATAACAGCTGGGGGATCGGCATTGGCGAGCAGTTTGCCAAGGGCGGCAAAGACCCTGCGTTCGCGCATTTTGGCCTGAGCGACGCGCAGGCCCAGTTCGACCAGATCAAGCCGTTGCTGGGTACCGCGCCAGGTGGCGCCTACACCGGGGCGATCAACGCGGCGCGCAGCGGGGTGCTGACGATCTTCGCGGCCGGCAACGACTACAACCTGAACAACCCCGATGCGATTTCCGGCCTGGCTTACTTCGTACCCGAGATCACGCCCAATTGGCTGTCGGTGGCGGCACTGCAACGCAACCCGGACACCAACAGCCCCAACCCTTATGTGATCAGCACCTTCTCGTCCCGTTGCGGCTATGCCGCCAGTTTCTGTGTGTCAGCACCGGGCACGGCGATCTACAGCTCGGTGATGGTGGGCACCACGGTCGATAACATGACCCTGGGCTGGAACAATAAAAACGGCACCTCCATGGCCGCTCCCCATGTGGCAGGCGCCGCCGCCGTCTTGATGGAGCGTTTCCCGTATATGAGTGGCGAGCAGATCTCCACGCTGCTCAAGACCACCGCCACCGACCTCGGTGCACCGGGCATCGACGCGCTGTACGGCTGGGGCATGATCAACCTGGGCAAGGCGGTCAGCGGGCCGGGCATGTTGGTCACCGCCGAGGACATCCCGGCCGAGTTCCGCGTCGAGGGCGGCTACGGCAGCGGCCAGTTTGTCGCGGACTTGCCGGGGGTAGGGGCGGTGGTCGACGCCGGCAAGCCCACCGAGCGTGTATGCGACGATCTGCACTGCGGGCGGGATGTATGGAGCAACGACATTTCCGGTCATGGCGGCCTGACCAAGCAAGGCATCGGCACGCTGGTGTTGACCGGCAACAACACCTACAGCGGGCCGACCCTGGTCAATCAGGGCCTGCTGGCGGTCAATGGCTCGCTGGTATCCCAGGTCACGGTGAGCAACAGCGGCGTGTTGGGCGGCTCCGGCAGCATCGGCGCGCTGCACGCGAAAAGCGGCGGTACGGTAGCGCCGGGCAACTCCATTGGGACGTTGAACGTGGCCGGGGATGTCAACTTCGACGCCGGGTCCACCTATGCGGTAGAGCTGTCGAACAGCAGCAGTGACCGCATCGTCGCCGGCGGCAAGGCCACCCTCAACGGCGGCACTGTGACCCTGGCCCTGGAGAACAGCCCGACACTGCTCAGCCAGCCCGAGGCGCAAAGCCTGATCGGGCGCCAGTACACCATCCTGCAGGCGGCAGGGGGCGTCACCGGTAGCTTCGCACAGGTACTGCCCAACTACCTGTTTGTGGGCGGCAACCTGAACTATGGCGCCAACGGTGTGCAACTGGATGTCGCGCGCACTGCCAACAGCTTCGCCAGCGTGGCATTGACCGATAACCAGCGTGCCGTGGCGGGCGCTGCCGAACAACTGGGCGCGGGTAATGGCGTCTATGAAAGCCTGCTGTTGGCGCCGAGTGCGGCTTCGGCGCAAGGGGCGTTCCAACAGTTGTCGGGGGAAATCTACCCGGCCCTGGAAACCGCCCTGGTCAATGACAACCGCTACCTGCGCGAAGCGGTGGGCGAGCGCCTGCAGCAGGGGGCAATGGGCTCCTCGCCACAGACCATCGACACCCGCGGCAATGTCTGGGTCAAGGCGCTTGGTGCCTGGGGTAAAACCGACAGCAGCAGCGACACGGCGGGCTACACCACTTCCATCGGCGGATTGCTCGCGGGTGTGGACGGTGCGCTGGATGAAGACACGCGCCTGGGGCTGGTCGCCGGTTACAGCGATACCTCGCTGAACATGGGCGATGGCACCCACTCGCGGGCATCGGTGGACAGCTACCACTTGGGCGCCTATGCCGGGCACGAAATCGGCGCCTGGCGCCTGAGCGGTGGGGCGACCTACAGCTGGCATCGCGCCGATGTAAAGCGTGAGCTGCAATACGGCGAAGTCTCCGGCAAGCAGAAAGCCAAGGTCGATGCCCGCAGCACCCAGCTCTTCACCGAAGCGGCTTATCGCCTGCACCTGCAACCGCTGGCGCTGGAGCCATTCGCCAACCTGGCCTATGTGCACCTGGACAGCGATGGCTTCAGCGAGAAAGGCGACGCGGCGGCGCTCAAGGGCGGCGATGACACACGCGACCTGGTGCTGAGCACCCTCGGCGTGCGTGCCTTGAAGACCTTCAACCTCACCGACCATCAGGCTCTGGACGTTTCCGGCACCCTGGGGTGGCAGCACAACCTCAGCGCCACCGATTCCGCGCGCCACCTGGCGTTTGCCTCGGGCAGTAGCGCGTTCGCTGTGCAAAGCGCACCGATGGTGCGCGATGCCGCATTGGTCGGCGCACGGGCCAGCCTGGCGCTGAGCAAGGATGCGCGGTTGAACTTTGACTACAACGGCCTGCTGGCCAGCAAGGAGAAAATCCACGGCGTGGGCTTGAGCCTCGACTGGGCGTTCTGAGTTTTACCCTGTAGGCGCCGGCAAGCCGGCTCCTACAAGGGGCGGTGCGATGTTCAGGATTTTTAGCTTTCTCGACAATTCCAACAAAAGAGAGGCAATACCATGGGTGTCTATGACTACAAAAACCTAACCACTGAGGACTCCAAAGCCCTGTTCGCCGACGCCATGGCGATCACGTTGTATTCCTACCACAACCTGGATAACGGCTTTGCCGTGGGGTATCAGCAAAACGGCTTCGGCCTGGGTTTGCCGGCCACCCTGGTGCAGGCGTTGCTGGGTAGCAGCGACTCTCAGGGGGTGATTCCCGGTATCCCGTGGAACCCGGACTCGGAAAAGGCCGCCCTGGACGCCGTGCAAAAGGCCGGCTGGACGCCCATCAGCGCCAGCACCCTGGACTATGGTGGCAAGGTCGATGCGCGGGGCACCTTCTTCGGCGAGAAAACCGGCTACACCAGTGCCCAGGTCGAGGTCCTGGGCAAATACGATGACGCCGGCAAGCTGCTGGAAATCGGCATCGCCTTCCGTGGCACATCCGGCCCCAGGGAGAACCTGATTGTCGACTCTATTGGCGATGTGATCAGTGATTTACTGGCCGCGTTCGGGCCGGCGGACTATGCAAAAAACTACGCGGGCGAGGCGTTTGGCACCTTGCTTGGCAAAGTCGCCGCGTATGCCAGCGCTCAGGGGCTGAGCGGCCAGGATGTACTGGTCAGCGGCCACAGCCTCGGTGGCCTGGCGGTCAACAGCATGGCGGACTTGAGCAACCACACCTGGGCGGGGTTCTACCAGCACGCCAACTATGTGGCCTACGCCTCGCCGACCCAGAGCAGTGGCGACAAGGTGCTGAACATCGGCTACGAAAACGACTCGGTCTATCGCGCCCTCGACGGTTCGGCGTTCAATCTGTCGTCCCTGGGCGTGCACGACCAACCGCACGAATCCAGCGCCGATAACATCGCAAGCTTCAACGACCATTACGCCTCGACACTGTGGAACATCCTGCCGTTTTCCATCCTCAACCTGCCAACGTGGATTTCCCATTTACCCACGGGGTATGGCGATGGCATGAGCCGCATCCTCGATTCGAAGTTCTATGACCTGACCAGCCGCGATTCGACGATCATCGTCGCCAACCTGTCTGACCCTGCGCGTGCCACTACCTGGGTGCAGGACCTCAATCGCAACGCCGAAGCCCACCAGGGCAGCACGTTCATTATCGGCAGCGACGGCAACGACCTGATCCAGGGCGGGCGCGGCAATGACTACCTGGAAGGACGTGCCGGCAACGATACGTTCCGCGATGGCGGTGGCTACAACATCCTGCTCGGTGGCACGGGGTTCAATACCCTGGACTTGCAGCAGTCGCTGAAAAACGTCGAGGTGGCCAACGATGGCGCAGGTACCCTGTATATCCGCGACGGCCAGGGCGGCATCAGCATGACGCGCGACATGGGCGCGCTAGTGAGCAAGGAAAGCTATCTGTTGTTGTTCAGCAAGAACGTGACTCACAGCGTGACCGACAAGGGGCTGCTGGCGGGCAAGGACCTGACCGCCTACGCCGCGTCGCTCAAGGGCGATGCCGGCGCCAATGTGCTCAAGGCCGGCGATGGCGGGCAGTGGTTGTTTGGGCTGGAGGGCGATGATCACCTGATCGGCGGCAAAGGCAACGATGTGCTGGTAGGGGGTGCGGGCAATGACCTGCTCGAAGCGGGCGGCGGGCGCAATACCTTCCTGTTCGACGGCGACTTCGGCCAGGACCGGGTCCTGGGCTACCAGTCGACGGACAAGTTGGTGTTCATGGGGGTGGCGGGGGTGGGCGGGCAGTACAACTACCTCGATCATGCCAAGGCAGTGGGCAGCGATACGTTGCTGACGTTCGGCGATAATTCCGTGACGCTGGTGGGAGTGGGACTTGGCAGCCTGTCGGCAGAGGCCTTCGTCATCACCTGAAACTGTAGGAGCCGGCTTGTCGGCGATGAGGCTCTTGGTTGCTTCCAAGGCCGCCATCGCCGGCAAGCCGGCTCCTACAGTGGTTGGTCATTTTTCCTTGCGGACGGTAGCGACATCCGCCGCCTTGACCCGTACGCGCTTGCCGGCGATGTCGGTGAATTCGTAAAAACCATCAGGCGTATTGGCATTCGGCGTATCGGTGGTCAGGTACTGAGTACCGTTCTGCAAGGTCACGACGGTCGGCGTCGAGCAACCGGCCAATGCCAGAAACGTCAGTACAGCCAGCGGCAGGCCCCAGTTCTTCATGTTCATAACCTTTACTCTCATCCTTCGAAAACCCCGGGCTCAACGGCTGCGGGGCACAAATGTTACGCGGATCCACCCCCATCTGATCACTTTTATGCAAAAAGTTGCGTGTGCCACTGATCTATTAGCGATTGCAAGGCAGGCCTGGCGACGGCACTCTGTATGCATAACCAGTGTTTGCCCAAGTGCCCGTCATGTCCAACCCCCTCGAAGACCCGTTCTACTACCTGCATAACTTCCAGCAAGTGCTCGACTGGCTCGGGCAGCGCTATGCCGATGTACTGGACGATGAAGAACAGCGCTTCATTGCGCAGTTCAGCCAAGTGCCGCAACCGGCCCAAGCGTTGCTGGTGCGCATGGTGATGCGCAAAGGGGTGCATTTTCGTGCGAGCAAGCTCAACTACCTCGAGATCGGCCCAGCTGACCAGGCCGTGCAGCCATTGCTGGCCCTGGGCTGGGTCAGTGAGCAGGGCCTGCTGCCCCTGGATGAGGTGTGGGGGCAGTTGCAAAAAGGCGAGGCGCTGCAGGCGTTCAAGCCCTGGATCGAGCAGCCCAGGGGCAAGAAGTCCGATTGGCTGCCCGGTTTATCGACCCGGTTCACCGAGCCACGTACGTTTGCGCAATGGTGCCCGCAGTTGGACGAGCGTCTTTACAGCCTGGCGGTGATGGACCTGTGTGACCGCCTGCGCCTGATGTTCTTCGGCAACCTGTACCAGGACTGGTCGGAGTTTGTACTGGCGGACCTGGGGATCTACACCTACGAAAAGGTCGAGTTCTGTGCCGAGTCCCGAGGGCTGCGCCATCGTGACGATGTGTATGGCCTGCTGTTCCTGCATCAATGCCAGCAGGCCTTCGAGGCGGGCGAACCGCTGGAAGAGGTGCTGGCGCAGATTGCCACGCTGAGCACCGATAACCCCTGGCTGGAGAAGCGTCGGGCCAAGCTGCTGTTCCAGGTTGGCCAGCATTGCGAGCGGCTCGCCGAACTGGCCCTGGCCGAGGTGATCTACCGCGATTGTGCCTACCCCGGCGCCCGCGCCCGGCTGATTCGGGTGCTGGAGCGCCAGGAGGATTTCGCCCAGGCGATGGCCCTGGCCCAGGCGGCCCAGGCCGCGCCACAAAGCGCGGCCGAGCAGCAACACCTGTTGCGGGTCCTGCCGAGGTTGCGGCGCAAGCTGGGCGAACCGGCGCTGCCCAAGCCCAAACCCCAGGTGATTCAGCGCCTGGACCTGGAACTGCCGTTCCCGGAACCGGTGGCCAGCGTTGAGTTCTGCGTGCAGGCGCACCTGGGGGATGATGGGGGGCCGGTGCATTACGTCGAGAACACCCTGATCAACTCGCTGTTCGGCCTGCTGTGCTGGCCGGCGATCTTCGCGCCGTTGCCCGGTTCGTTCTTTCACCCATTCCAGCGCGGGCCGGTGGATTTGCACAGTGAAGACTTCCAGCAGCGCCGCGCCGAGCTGTTCGCCGCCTGCCTCGACCAGTTGCACGACCAGCGCTACAAAACCACGATCCGCCAGCGCTACGCCGAAAAGTGGGGGATCCAGTCACCCTTTGTGTTCTGGAATGTATTGAGCGAAACACTGCTCGAGCAGGCGCTCGATTGCCTGCCTGCCGCGCACCTGCGGCACTGGTTCGACCGGCTGTTGCTGGATATCCGCGCCAATCGCGCCGGCATGCCAGACCTGATCCAGTTCTGGCCCGCGCAAAAAACCTACCGCATGATCGAAGTCAAAGGCCCGGGGGACCGCCTGCAGGACAACCAACTGCGCTGGCTGGAGTTCTGCAGCGAGCACCAGATGCCGGTTACCGTGTGTTATGTACGCTGGGCGGAGCAGGGCGCTTGAGCTACACCGTCGCTGTACGGGCATTGTGCGAGTTCACGGCCAAGGTGGGTGACCTCGATCTGCGGTTTACCCCCTCGCCCAGTGCCCAGGAAGGCATGCTCGGCCACCGTACCGTGGCGTCCCGCCGTAGCGCGCACTACCAGAGTGAAGTGGCCCTGGAAGGCCTCTACCAGCAGTTGACCGTACGCGGCCGCGCCGATGGCTATGATCCGGATCGCAATGTGCTGGAAGAGGTCAAGACCTACCGTGGCGACCTGGATGCCCAACCGGCCAACCATCGGCAACTGCACTGGGCCCAGGCCAAGGTCTATGGCTGGCTGATGTGCAGCAAGCTGGGGTTGCCTGAGATCGCGCTGGCGCTGGTGTATTTCGATATCGTCAGCGAGCGCGAAACCGTGATCAGCCAGGTGTGTGCGGCGGATGACCTGGAGGCGTTCTTCAATCGCCAGTGTGCGTTGTTTCTCGGCTGGGCCGAGCAGCAGGCGCAACAGCGACTGGCCCGCGACGCCGCGAGCACCGCTCTGGCTTTCCCCCACGCGGCCTTTCGCCTGGGCCAGCGTACCCTCGCCGAGTCGGTGTACAAGGCCGTCAGCACCGGGCGCTGCCTGATGGCACAGGCGCCCACGGGGATCGGCAAGACCATTGGCACGGTGTTTCCGATGCTCAAGGCCATGGCGCCGCAGCAACTGGACAAGCTGTTCTTTCTGACGGCCAAGACCCCTGGCCGCAAGCTGGCGCTGGACGCGGTGCAGATACTGCACGCCAGTGCCGACCTGCCATTGCACGTACTGGAGTTGGTGGCGCGGGACAAGGCGTGCGAACACCTGGACAAGGCCTGTCACGGCGACTCCTGCCCGTTGGCCAAGGGCTTTTATGATCGCCTGCCGGCCGCGCGCGAGGCGGCAGCCAAGGTCCGGTTGCTGGACCAACGCAATCTGCGCGAGGTCGCGCTCGCCCACGGTGTATGCCCGTATTACCTGAGCCAGGAGATGGCGCGCTGGTGCGACATGGTGGTCGCCGACTACAACTATTACTTCGATTTTGGCGCAATGTTGTTTGGCCTGGCCCAACTCAACCAATGGCGGGTCGCGGTGCTGGTGGACGAAGCCCATAACCTGGTGGAGCGGGCGCGCGCGATGTACAGCGCCGACCTCGATCAATTTGCCCTCAAGACCTTGCGCGATACCGCTCCCGAACCGTTGAAAAAGCCGTTGCAGCGGCTCAACCGTGAATGGAATGCGCTGCACAAGGAGCAGGTCACGGTGTATCAGGCTTATGCCAGCAAACCGGACAAGCTGTTGCAGGCCCTGGCCCTGTGTACCAGCGCCATGGGCGAGTATTTCAACGATCACCCGCAGGCGCTCACGGGCGAGCTGCAAGGCTTTTATTTCGAGGCGTTGCAGTTCGCCAAGGTGGCGGAGCTGTTCAACGAGCAGTTTATTTTTGATATCGCTCAGCGCGACCCACAGGCCAAGCGTCGCTTCTCGCGCTTGAGCCTGCGGAACGTGGTGCCGGCCGAATTTATCCGCCCTCGCTTGACGGCGGCCCGCAGCAGCGTGCTGTTTTCCGCGACCCTGAGCCCCCGGCATTACTATGCTGACCTGCTGGGCTTGCCGGCGGACACCGCGTGGGTGGACGTGGAATCGCCCTTCGATGCCGCACAGTTGCAGGTGCACATCATCGACCGCATCTCCACGCGCTTTGTACATCGCCAGGCGTCCCTGGCGCCCATCGTGGCGTTGATCGCTGAGCAGTTTGAGCGTACGCCGGGCAACTACCTGGCGTTTTTCAGCAGCTTCGATTACCAGCAGCAAGTGGCGCAGTTGCTGGCCGAGCGGTATCCGTCGATTCCAACCTGGCATCAATCACGGGGCATGGCCGAGGCCGAGCGCCAGGCCTTCCTCGACCAGTTCACCCAGCACAGCCGGGGCGTGGGCTTTGCCGTTCTGGGCGGCGCGTTCGGCGAGGGTATCGATTTGCCCGGCGCACGCTTGATCGGGGCCTTTATCGCCACCCTGGGCCTGGCGCAACTCAACCCGGTCAACGAGCAGATGAAACTGCGCATGGGCGCGATGTTCGGTGCCGGTTATGACTACACCTACCTGTATCCCGGGATCCAAAAGGTGGTGCAGGCGGCAGGCCGGGTGATTCGCACCCAGCAGGACCAGGGGGTGGTGATGCTGATCGATGACCGTTTTGCCGAACCCAAGGTGCGGCCGCTGCTACCGCGCTGGTGGTCGGTGACCTGAGGTATTTGCCCCGTCAATGATGCTGGCGCGGGGTGCGCCGGTGGGGCAGTCTGCAGCAGTCCCCCCCAAGGAGCTGCGTGATGAGTGCTATCGAACAACAGACGATCCAGGTCAACGGCATTCAATTGAGCCTGCATATCGCCGGCCCCGAGAGCGGCCCGCCCGTGTGGCTGCTCCATGGTTTTCCCGAATGCTGGCACTCCTGGCGCCAACAGATCCCCGTGCTGGCAGCCGCCGGGTATCGCGTATTTGTGCCTGAAATGCGGGGCTATGGGCGCAGTAGCGCGCCCGCCGAGATTGCCGACTACGACCTGTTGACCCTGTGCGCGGATATCCAGGGGGCCATGGACCTGTTCGGCCATCAACGGGTAGCGATGGTCGGCCATGACTGGGGCGCGGTGGTGGCGTGGCACCTGGCCTTGCTGGAGCCTACGCGTATCAACGCGCTGGTCACGATGTCGGTGCCGTTCGCCGGTCGTTCCCGCAGGCCGGTGATCGAGATCATGCGTGAGCTGTATGCCGAACGGTTCAACTACATCCTCTACTTCCAGCAGCCCGGCGTGGCGGAGCAGGAACTGGAAGCCGATATCGAACGCACCTTGCGTCTGTTCATGCAGGACCAGGATGTATTCCTGCAGCAAAAGCCAGCCACGGCCACCTTGCTGGACGGCGTCGCGCTGCCGGGCGCCTTGCCGGCCTGGTGCAGCCAGCACGACCTGGACATCTATGTGCAGACCTTTGCCAATGGCTTTCGCGGGCCGCTGAACTGGTATCGCAACTTCGAGCGCAATTGGCAGCGCACCGAGTTCCTGGCGGGCCGGCAGGTGTTGCAACCAACGCTGTTTTTGATCGGCGACCGCGACCCGGTGGGGGTGTTTGAGGCGCATACGCTCAAACGCATGCCCGAGGTGGTGCCGCAGTTGGAGCAGCAGGTGCTGGCCAACTGCGGGCACTGGATCCAGGTGGAGCAGGGCGCGCAGGTCAACACGCTGTTGCTGGAGTTCCTGCAGCGTTAGCCCTTGGTCTTGGCCAGGAACGGTGCCAGGCGTCGGCCCATTTCCGCACCGAGGGCCTGGAGGCCGCTTAAGGGGCGGACCATCACTTCGAATTCGATGATTTGCCCCTCTTCGTTGAAGCGGATCAGGTCGATGCCCTTGAGCTGTTTGTCGCCCACGCGTGCGCTGAACTCCAGCACCACGTTGTGGCCGTCGGCGCTGGCCAGTTCTCGGTGGTATTGGAAGTCCTCAAACACAGTAAACACGGTGTTGAGGATCATCGATACGACGGGGGCGCCGGGGTAGGGGGTGTGGGCCATCGGCGAGCGAAACACCGCGTCAGGTGCCAGCAGTTCGGGCAGGGCCTTGAGGTCGGCAGTGGCCAGCATGGTGTGCCAGCGCTTCAGGGTAAGGGCGGCCCCAGGGGATAATTGCAGAGCTTCGGACATGGTCTGTACCTGTTCTTATGAGTGTTGAGCAACCATAAGAGCAGCCGTGAGGTGGGATCAATGATCCAAACTGACAGTTATATGTCTGGAGCAAACACCAGACCTGTGGGAGCGGGCTTGCCCGCGATAGCGGTGGGTCAGATGATCAATTTCCAACTGATCCACCGTTATCGCGGGCAAGCCCGCTCCTACAGGGTGATGCGACGCTTACACCACTTCCAGGTAGGAACTGTGAATCGCTCGCGCCAGCTCGCGCACGGTGTCGATGAATTCGGTCAGCCGGCTGTGCAGGCCTTCCTCCAGGATCTCGTCGATACCGGTATAACGCAGCCGCGCCTCGAATTCGGCAGCCAGGCGCTGGGCCGTGCGGCCGTAGCTACCTGGCAGGTCGGCGAGGATATGGCTCAACTCCTCGATACACGCATGCAACGAGCGCGGTACATCACTGCGTAGCAGCAGCAACTCCGACACCGAACGCGCATTCAGCGCATTGGGGTACAGCTCAGTGTAGGCCTCGAATGACGACAAGGCACGGAGCAGGGCGCTCCACTGGTAGTAGCCGCGGGCGGACAGGTCGCTGACTTCCTCGGACTCTTCGCCAAACATCTCGTAGCGCGCATCCAGCAGGCGCAAGGTGTTGTCGGCGCGCTCGACAAAGGTGCCCAGGCGGATAAAACGATAGGCGTCGTTGCGCATGATGGTGCCGGAGGTGGCGCCACGGAACAGGTGCGAGCGCTGTTTGACCCAGTCGCAGAAATGGCTGATGCCATGGCGTGCCAGGCCACCGGCGGCGATGCTGCGCATTTCCAGCCAGGTGGCGTTGAGGTTTTCCCACATGTCGGCGGTGATCCGCCCACGCACCGCATGGGCATTGCCCCGGGCAGCGCGCAGGCAGTTGTAGATACTGGCCGGGTTTTCTTCGTCGAGGGCGAAGAAGTGCAGCATGCGCTCGGCGTCCAGTTGTTGATGGCGTTCCAGATAGCTGTCCAGGGTGCCGCTGCTGAGCAGCGACATCGCCAGTTCGTCCAGGCCATCACTGCGTCCGGCCTGGGGCATCAACGACAGCGAATAGCTGACCTCCAGCATGCGCGCCAGGTTTTCCGCGCGCTCCAGGTAGCGCGACATCCAGTACAGATCTGCGGCGGTTCTACTCAGCATACTCAGCCCTCCACCACCCAGGTGTCCTTGGTTCCGCCGCCTTGCGACGAGTTGACGATCAATGAGCCTTCGCGCAGCGCCACCCGGGTCAGCCCACCCGGCACCAGGCGGGTCTCCTTGCCCGACAGCACAAAGGGCCGCAGGTCGATATGCCGTGGCGCGATGCCGTTTTCGACAAAAGTCGGGCAGGTGGACAGGCTCAAGGTCGGCTGTGCGATATAGGCGTGGGGCCGGGCCTTGATGCGTTGGCGGAAGTCCTCGATCTCGGCGGCCGAGGCGGCCGGGCCCACCAGCATGCCGTAGCCGCCGGAGCCCTGGGTTTCCTTGACCACCAGTTCGGGCAAGTGCGCCAGTACGTGGGACAGCTCAGCGGGGTTGCGGCACTGGAAGGTCGGTACGTTCTGCAGCACCGGTTCTTCATCCAGATAAAAGCGGATCATCGCCGGCACGTAGGGGTAGATGGATTTGTCGTCGGCCACGCCAGTGCCGATGGCATTGGCCAGCACCACGTTGCCAGCGCAGTAGGCCGCTACCAGGCCGGGAACGCCGAGCATGGATTCCGGGTTGAAGGCCAGCGGATCAAGGAAGGCATCGTCGATGCGCCGGTAGATCACATCCACTGCTTTGGGGCCGTCGGTGGTGCGCATGAACACCTTGAGGTCGTGCACGAACAGGTCGGCGCCTTCTACCAGCTCCACCCCCATTTCTCGGGCGAGGAACGCGTGCTCGAAGAACGCACTGTTAAAGCGCCCCGGGGTCAGCACCACGACATTGGGGTTGTCCAGGCGACTGGCGCTTTTCAGGGTCTTGAGCAGCAGGTTGGGGTAGTGATCCACTGGTGCGATGCGCTGCTTGGCAAACACTTCAGGGAACAGGCGCATCATCATTTTGCGGTCTTCGAGCATATAGCTCACACCGCTGGGTGTGCGCAAATTGTCTTCGAGCACGTAGTAGGTGCCGTCGCCATCGCGCACCAGGTCGACACCGGAGATGTGGGAATAGATACCGCGATGCAGGTCCAGGCCGACCATGGCTTTTTGATAGCCTTCATTGCCCAGCACCTGCTCGGCCGGAATGATCCCGGCCTTGATAATGCGCTGGTCGTGGTAGATATCGGCGAGGAACATGTTTAGCGCATTGACCCGCTGGATACAGCCGCGCTCGATCACGCTCCACTCACTGGCGGGGATGCTGCGCGGGATGATATCGAAGGGAATCAGGCGTTCGGTGTCTTGCTCGTCACCGTACAGGGTGAAGGTGATCCCGGCGCGGTGGAACAGCAGGTCGGCCTCGCGACGGCGTTGGGCCAGCAGTTCCGGCGGTGTGTTGGCCAGCCAGCGGGAAAAATCCTGATAGTGCGTACGGCACACGCCATTTGCGTCATTCATTTCATCAAAGAAAGATCGAGCCATTCCAATTACCTTGTCAGTGCCGGGTGAAACGTTGCAGGCACTGCCGCTTTAGAAAACGCATTGTTATGAGCCCGTGGCTTTTGGCGCCAACGGACCTTGTCCTTACTTTCTTTTGGAGTCGGCTCTGAGTCGGGGGGTAACGTTTGCTCCTGTGTTCACCTGGGCAGGCAGGGGATTTAAGGAGTAAAGCAATGGCTGTGCCGAAACTGCGTTTATAGGGATTACACAGTGTGTAAGCCCGTTATCGGAGCGGCCTGCGCAAGTGCAGTGCGCCCCAGGCATACGCCATGCTCCATTACGGTGCAGGTAATTGACCTGAACTTCGGGTATCACCGGTTCTTCTAACGGGATTACGCACCGTAAGGATCACCGATCGTGCCCCGGATCATTTCCCCCCATAGCCCCGAATCGGCGCTGACTGACCATACCGAACACAATGCCAAGATCTTTGGCTCGCCCAAGGACCGCCTGGATTTCTATCGCCGGGAAATCCAATACGAAACCACCATCCTTGCCAACCGTACCGATGCTTACCTCACCGCGCAGTCGTTTTTGGTGATTGCCTTTGTGTCCTGCATGGGCAACCTCAACCCCGAGTGGGGCAAGCTGTTTACCCTGGTGGTGCCGCTGCTGCTGTCGATGCTCGGCGTGTTCAGCTCGCTCAACGCCTGGCCCGGCATACGTGCGGCCTACGACATCATTGACCACTGGCACTTCAAGCAGAGCGAGTTGTTGCGCAGCGAACCGGTGATGGGCATGGCCTACGATGAGTCGCCGCTGTTCTGCGAGACCGAGTCGTCGCACAAGGGCTATCGCAAGTCATTGCTGTTTTCGGTGCGTACACCCTGGTTGTTCACGGTGTTCTGGATGCTGCTGGCGGCGTTTGCGTTTTATATCCAGGTGGATAATCCGGGGTCGTGACCATTGATCAGCGAGGCTCGTTTGAACTGAACTTCACCTATCTCCGTAGCGCCTTAACTGTATATCAGCTTGGAAGGAGGTCCCCATGAGCGCGAATCACAGTCAAGACCCGCAAGTCAGTGGCAGGAATGATCCGGCCATCGATGACAACACGCATAAAGTACCCGCTCCCGGTACGGCCCCCAAGGACCCGCAACCCGCGACTGATGAGGTCGCCAAGGACAACGAGTACAGCCCGGACTTCAAGCCCGAGCGCGAGCCCAAGCCAGAAACGGACGCTGACATTGATACCCCGGGCGGCTAAGGCGATGCATACCCCAGCCGAAGAGGAGCCGATCAATGATCCGGGCAACGAAGACCCGGGATCGTTGATGGATGATGCCCAGGTGCCGCTGATCGAGCAGGATGATTTGGCCGAAGAAGGCGTTGCTGATGCTTAGCGTCAGCGGCGGAACGTCCAGTACGTCTGGCCCTCGGACTGCCCGGGGAAAACGCGTTGCCTGTCGCCGGGAGGGGCGTTATTGCGGATCAGGCTATAGATATCACTGAGCAGGGCATCGGCCTGGGCGAAATAGCCATGACCGAGCATGTCTACGTCAAAGTCCGGCACGGCGACCGTGTCAATATTTGCCGCGACGGTGTAGGGAGTGAAGTAGCCGGCGCGGGGTGAATCGTGGAACTTGGCCGAAAGGTGTACAGCCTGGTCCGCATCCGAGGCATACAAGGTGACGCGTTCGGCATAGGCGCCGTACAGGGACGATAAGTCGAGGAACAGGTCGCGATCCACATCGGGGGCGGCCAGCAATATCTGGCCGAATTGCACGGTAGCACGGGTCTGCGCATTGCCGGCAATGCGCTGCAATGCGCGTAACAACCCACGATTGCCCATGCTGTGGGCGATGATATGGACTTTGTCGGCGCCACACTCTTGGGAGAATCTCACCAAAAAGTCTGTGATTGCCGCTTCACTGGCTTCGATGCTGGCCTCGTCGACGGTGTAGGCCATGGCCGAGCCCCGGGAGGGCCAACTGAAAAATGCCGTCGCGCCACTGATATTGAGGTCGACCCCCAGTTGTGCGGCGCGGATGGCGGCTTGTTCGAAGCTGGTGTTGTAGCCGTGCAGAAACACCAAGGCATGGGGCGCATCGCCGTTATCCCGGGCGGCTTGCATTTCATCGCGCAATTGGCTGAAGAACGTGCCCTGGTCCAGAGCGTCAGTCGACTGCAAGCGCAAGCGATCGTCACGTAAATCAAAGCGCCGCATACGCTGCCAGAGACTGGAGCCGGTCTCGCCGAAACGGTGGGCTTGGGGCACGTACACCAGTGCCCTGCCATAGGTCACTTGGGGGTGACGCTGACCACTGAAACCATCGCCCAAAGGTTGGCGGTTGGTTCCATACCAGACGGGATAGACCAGGTCTGCGGCGCCGCTGCGCTGTTGTTGCAAGTCGTTGAAGGTCAGCGCCGTGGGGATCTGGCCAGGCTGTTCTAACTCGTTGAGCAACGCACGCACTTGGCGCTCGATCGCGGCGCAATCGGCGGTTTCCTGCAACAAGCGTTGCTGGATTTGACGGGACAGTTCCTGGGCGCGCTCGCTATTGCCGGATCGAACCGCTTGCTGGAGGGCTGCGAGCAGTTCGGCCACGGGCAAAGCAGGTAAGGTATCAGGCATCAACGGAAGGCTCAGAAGGTGGTTGATTGGAGAGTGCCGTGTGTAACGCTTGAACCAGGGCATCTATTCGGGCTTGCAGGTCATCGAAGTCGACCTGACGTGCCTCCAGCCAGAGGCTCAGCGCGCAAAATCCGGGGGCTTTCACCAGTTCGGCGACAGTCGGCGCAGTGACGCTTGTGCCGGTATCCTTGGCGCGCAGACAGTCATAGGTATAACCGCGCATGACATCCGAAAAATCCTGCCCCATCCCGGCCTCCACGCAGTAAATGATGCCGGCCATGCGATGAAGTGCCTGGATCTGCAAATCCGCAGATCTCCCCTGGTGGGAAAGATAACTGGCCAGATTGCTATGGGATGCCGCACGGGTGCGTGGGTCTGGACCTTGTTCATGCAGAACCAACGCCCGCCTTTCCAGGGTGATGGCCTGCTTCAACTCGCCTTGATTTGCAGCCAGGTTAGCAAGCGCGGTCAGGGTTCTGGCTCGCATCCTTGGCACGTTATGGAAAATCTGGTTGCACTGTTCCAGCTCGGCCCGCGCCTCATCCAGGTGCTCAGGAAGGTGCATCAGCACGGTGGCCCTGTCGAACCGGGTTTCGGCGATATCCTCCAGTGAGCGCGACACTGACTTTTCGATCTCAAGCACCTTGTCTGCTTTTAACAGGGCTTTAGGCCAGTCCCGTTTTTGCACGTCGATACGAAGGGAGATATGCAACGCACCGATGATCGCTCGGGTCAGCATCTCGCTGCTGGGCGCCTCAGGCACTGGTAGACCGGCACTGTAGCAGTCCCACCACTGCATCAAACGCTCAAGCCGCTCTGTCACCTGATGTTCCGCTTCTTCGATGCCGCCGCTCCTGATATCCAGGTTCAACATCTGCAATTCATTGATCAGCAAGTGAATGGGCGGACGACTGCCATGTTTTTCAGCTTCGCTACTTTCGACATAACACTTGCGGGCGTTCACGAAATTACCCTGTATGGAGTACACAATTGCCCAGTTACTACAAATGACAGCGAGCTTGCCCCAGGCCTCATGAGTGTCTCCTTCGCCGTTTTCAGTGGCTGCCCGGGCTAGGATGGCCGCCTGATGATAGGCCTGCGAACTGGCTTCCAAGCTGCCGGCGGCAGATAGGGCATCGCCCAGGCAGTTCAGGAAAAACAGGCGCTGGCTGTCTTCCTGCACCGATTGTGCAGCGGTTTGCAGATGGGGAATCAACGTTTCAACCATGCCGGGCCCCAGGGCGCTGGTGACTAGGCTGCTGAGGAAATACTCCATTTGGTCCCACGCCTGCCCCTGGACGCAGTAAATCAGGGCCTGGCTGCCGGCCTGCAGCGCGGCATCCATGTCCTTGTGGCGCATCGCCAGAAAGTAGTCTTTGAGGAACTGGCCGTAGGCACGCCGGATAACATTCTCGTTCAACACTCCACGATCTTCGACAGCATGCTCCATCCACGCTTGAATACGTTCGCGAACCACCTCATGGCAAGTCAGGTGGGGCATCGGGGGGACGCACGTATGATTATCCTCGTTGACCAGCCCAACGCTGACCAGCGTGCGCAGCAATGCGCCCATTTCAGGCAACTTCAGTGCTGCGTTGACCGACTCCAATAACGCCAGGGTAATGACTTCATTGGCCAGGGAAATCACCCATAGCAATTGGCGCCGATCAACACTCAGATGCTGGATGAACTGGTCCAGTGATACGGCAAGGGCATTATCAAGGTAAACCCGTTCGTCCCTGTGATAGGGGGTGGTTGCAAAGAGATCCGGAAGTGCCGAGAAGTTTCCGGTTCTCTCCAGTGTTTCCAATGCGCTCAGCAGCTGACCATGAAATGCAGGGTCCGCAGCCAAACGCGTAAAGCGATCCATCAACAACGGGTGAAAGCGGCTGGCGTTGAGCAATCGCATGGCCAATGAGCTGATGGCCTCATCGCTGCTGTTCGCCATATGACTCAGTACCGGATGAGCGCGCAGGTACAATGCCGCCTCGCGGGCGGGTAATGGACCCAGCAACACCGAGAATGCAGTGGCGCTTGCCAAGGCTCTCAACGGCAAGCGGGTGGTGATTAATACCCGTGAGCGTGAGCCTTGCAGGCCAATCGACAGCGCCGCGAGGCAGGTGTCCCAGCTCGGATCCTGGCTGGACCAGAAGGGTTGCCCGTCGACAGGCTCGGATGTCGGCTTGAGGTTCGTCTCAAAGTTATCCAGAACCAGCAGGATTGCCTCGTGTTGCAGGGCCCTGATCAAATTGTGGATTAGCCGTTGAGTCCGCTCGGCGCCGGTGAATGTCGGTGTTGCCTCGCGATAGATCCTGTCTGCAGGACATTGCTGGACATGTGCGTTGTAGATGCCCAACTCGGCGTCCAATTTGCGATGGATATCCAGCAATGTGGCCTCAAACACCAGTGCCGAGGGTTTGCACTGGTATAGCAGGACCCATTTAAAACGATCAGCCCACAATTCGAGAGCTTCGGCCACCAGAGCGGTTTTGCCCATGCCACCCAAACCGGTGATGATCGCCACCGGTGTGACTTCGGGACCCTCACGCGAACCAATAAAGTCGGCGCCCAGGTCTGCCAGTTCCCACGTCCGACCGACAAAGTGCTCATGACTGACGCTGGTCAGCTCGGCAATCTGGTGTAGGCGGTTACTTTGGGCGAAGGTGCCGGGGCTCGGCCCCGCGGCCAACACAAGTCCGGGTTGTTCGGCACCATACAGTACCGCTGTGGCGTGATCGCCGATGGCAAAACCCAATGTGTTGGTGCGATTGGCCAGCTCCTTTCGCGCCTGATTGAGTGCCGCTGCCGCGTCCTTCGCAGATACGTCGGCCAACAGGCCGCGGTAGAACCTGATTGCCAGCTCACGCGCGTAGTCATCGTTTACCGCGAAGCGCATGGCAACTACCGAAGGTATACCGCCTTTGAGTAGCGCATACGCGATGCCGCACGCCCCTGGCGAATTGTCAGCGCTGGCTTTGATTGGTCGATCATGGCCTTGGGCGATGCTAAAAAAGTCACGCCAGTCACGGGGTTGCAAGCTGTCCCCGGACTGGCACGCGCCTAGAAACACGAGCCTGGGCAAGAAACCTCCAGCGTCGTTGAACAGCCGCACCAACTCATCGCCACTGATGCTGTTCTTGGCGCCGCCAGGGCTGGCAAGATCCAACTGGTTGAGCGTGCCGTGGCCACTCCAGTGAACAATATGGTAGCCACTGTGTTCCTGGATCTGGTCGACCAACCGTTGGCGCGTGACACCGTGGGTCAGGAAATGCGCAACGACACGCCGTTTAGGATAGATTTTCTGTTTGAACATCCGCAGCAGTTCACGTCTTTCCATGCGCGCGCCCAGTGGTTGCGAACCACGGGACTGGGCAAAAATGAACAACACGCGCAAGGCTTCGTCGGCTCGCAATGTAAGCGGTGGAGAGGGCGCGAGTGCCGTGGCGTAGGTGACGCGCACCAGCAAGTTGCGCTCCCCCAAGGGCGCCGATTGTTCATCCTGCCGGGCAATTTCCCACGCGACACGGGCCATGGCGGCAGCCAGGCTGTCCTGCTCCCCGGTGACGGTCGGCAAGTGCACGCACAGCGTACGTTGATGGTGCCCTTGCTGCAGTTCCTGGAAAATCTGCGGGCCGAGCAGGTGATGTGCGATAGCCACGCCAAGCTCGGCCATCGCCTTGGGTTGCTCGCTGGTAGACACGTACCGATCGAGGTAATCACGCAGGTCGAATATGCCCCGCTTGAGACTGGCGTCCAACGTGCGCAGATCGGCCTGGTGGTAGGCCAAATGGCCTGCGTGCTCGTTCTGGAGACGGAAGTCAACGACGTCCTTTACGGGGGTGGTGCTGATGAAAAGATTAAATTGACTAAGCAAACCGATCATCCGTGAAAAGGATTTAAGCGTAATTGCAACATGATGGCACAGCTGGCGCGGCCATCGTAGTGCAAATCAGCGGCGGCCTTTAACAGAGCGTCACTGGCCCGCCAACGGCGGCAGCCGGCGCTTGACCGGGGTTTTCTTGACGATGGCGGTGTTGGTTTCGGCGTAGGCGTTGAGACGGTCGAGCAAGGTATCCAACTGGTCCATGGTGCGTACGTGCAGTCGCGCGATAAAGCAGTCATCGCCAGTGACCTTGTCGCACTCGGTAAACTCCGGGATCGCCTGGATCTGCCGTTCCACCTCTTGTAGCTGGCCGGGCAGGGGGCGGATGCGCACTATGGCTTGCAACAGATAGCCAAAGTGCTTGGGGTCGATATCCACGGTGTAGCCCTTGAGGACTCCGCGCTCCTCCAGGCGTCGCAAACGTTCGCCCACGCTGGGCGAGGACAGGCCGGTAATGCCCGCCAGGGTCTTGAGCGAGCAGCGCGAGTCGTCCATCAGGGCGGCGATCAGTTGTTGGTCGATAACATCAATCATCCTGGGCTCCTTAAGCAGATTTGCTGTTTTGCCTAATAAGAATAGGTAAGGACCACCTTTTACCTTCTGCAGGCGCTGGAGCCTGATTGGCGCAGGTTGCCATAATTTAGCCTCATCCGAGGAGCTAAATCATGGACACATCCATACGTCGCGGCTCGTGGGAAATGGTCGGCGCAATGCTGATTTCCGGCACCATCGGCTGGTTTGTGCTGGTGTCTGGGGTGCCGGTCATCGAAGTGGTGTTCTGGCGTTGCGTCATCGGCGGCCTGACTCTGCTGCTGGTGTGCTGGCGGCTGGGGTATTTGCGGGGCGGATGGTTGAATTACTCGACACTCGGCTGGGCGATGTTGAGCGGCGTGGCCATTGTCGGTAACTGGTTGTTGCTGTTTGCGTCTTATGCCAAGGCCTCCATTGCGATCAGCACCGCGGTCTATAACGTGCAGCCGTTCATGCTGGTGATGCTCGCGGCGTTGTTTCTTGGCGAAAAGATCACCGCACAGAAGCTCGCCTGGTTGAGTGTGGCTTTCGTGGGCATGCTGGCGATCGTCAGTGCCCATGGCGAGCAGCAGGGCAGTGGTGATCATTACCTGTTGGGCGTGGTGCAGGCGATAGGCGCGGCGTTTTTGTATGCGGTCGCTGCGCTGATCATCAAACGTCTGAAGGCCGTGCCGCCGCACCTACTGGCACTGATTCAAGTGACTACCGGCGCGGTGTTGCTGGTGCCGCTGGTCTCGTGGCAAAGCCTATCGGCGCCCGTCGATGCCTGGGCCGCGCTGTTGACGCTGGGCGTGGTGCATACCGGCCTGATGTACGTGCTGCTGTATGGCGCGATTCAAAAACTGCCGACGGCCTTGACCGGGGCGCTGTCGTTCATCTACCCGGTTGCGGCGATCCTGGTTGACTGGATGGCCTACGGGCATCGCTTGGGCTGGGCACAGTGGTTGGGGGTTGCGGCGATATTGCTAGCGGCGGCGGGGTTGCAGCGGGGTTGGTGGTGGCGTGTCAAGCCAGAGTTGGCGCCATCCAAACGCCCCCTGTAGGCGCCGGCGAACCGGCACCTACAGGGACGTGGGTTTACTCAATGTGGCGCGCGGGGGATGGTCTTGAGCAGGTCGGCCGGGCTGATATGCCCCACGACCTGCTGCTGCACACCGCTGCCCGGCAACGGCAGGTCGAGGATATGCCCTTTGATCTTGCCCACCACGTGCATTTCGCAAGGCTTGCAGTCGAACTTCAGGGTCAACACCTCATCGCCATGAATCAGCTGCATCGGTGCAACCTTGGTGCGTACGCCGGTCACGCCCTTGGCCTGCTTGGGGCACAGGTTGAAGGAGAAGCGCAGGCAATGCTTGGTGATCATCACCGGCACTTCACCGGTTTCTTCGTGGGCCTCGTAGGCCGCGTCGATCAATTTCACGCCATGGCGGTGATAGAAATCGCGAGCCTTCTGGTTGTAGACGTTGGCCAGGAACGACAGGTGCGACTCCGGGTACACCGGTGGTGGCGTGGTTTCAGCCTTGCGGCCCCCACGGGGATGGGCCTCGACACGGGCCGTTGTCAGCGCTTCGATCACATCACGGCGCAGGGCCTTGAGCTGTGAGTTGGGGATGAAATACGCCTGCGGCGCATCCAGTTCGATGGCCGTGGCGTGATACTGGGTGGTACCGAGTTGGCCGAGCAGGTCGCGCAAGGTATCCAGCGCCTGTTCCGGTTTGTTGGCCACGCCGAATGGGCCGGGCAGGGTGGTGCTGGCACTCACCCCCTCTTCACTGGTGGCGGTCAGTTGCAGTTGGTCTTCGCGCAGGCAGACTTGCCAGGACACACCAATCCGGCGCTCGGCGGAGGTCTTGAGCAGCGCTTGCTGCCAGTTGTGGTCCAGGTTGCGGTTGAGCGGGTGATTGGGCCGCAACTGATGCAGGCCCGCCGGCATCTCGTTGGGCTCGACGCGGTAGCGGTAGCGCTTCTCACCGTCTTCCTCGAACTCACCCTTGGGCTCGGCGATATTGGCGCGGAAACCCACGACTTCGCGCTTGATCAGCACGTTCAAACCGTCACCGTTGGACAGCGGCTCATGGGTGATGACCTGCAAGTCGCGCTTGCCGGCCTTTTCCACCACGCCAACTGGCAGGCCGGTAAAGGTTGGGGTGTCGAAGGCACCGATATCGATCTTGCGATCACTGACGAAGTAGTCGGTACTGCCACGGTGGAAGGTCTTTTCCGGGTCCGGCAGGAAGAAATGCGCGGTGCGGCCGCTGGAGGCGCGAGCCAGGTCGGGGCGGTCCTCAAGAATCTCGTCCAGGCGCTGGCGGTAATAGGCGGTGATGTTCTTCACATAGCCCATGTCCTTGTAGCGGCCTTCGATCTTGAACGAGCGCACGCCGGCATCTACCAGGGCGCGCAGGTTGGCGCTCTGGTTGTTGTCTTTCATCGACAACAGGTGTTTTTCAAAGGCGACAACGCGACCCTGGTCGTCCTTGAGGGTGTAGGGCAGGCGGCAGGCCTGGGAGCAATCGCCACGGTTGGCGCTGCGGCCATTTTGTGCATGGGAAATATTGCACTGCCCGGAGAACGCCACGCACAACGCGCCGTGAATGAAGAACTCGATGGCGGCATCGGTTTCATCGGCGATCGCGCGGATTTCCTGCAGGTTCAGCTCGCGGGCCAGCACCAGTTGGGAGAACCCGGCCTGATCGAGGAACTTGGCCCGGGCCAGGGTGCGGATATCGGTCTGGGTGCTGGCATGCAGTTCGATGGGCGGGATATCCAGCTCCATCACACCCAGGTCCTGGACGATCAGTGCATCAACCCCTGCATCGTGCAACTGGTGGATCAGCTTGCGGGCCGGCTCCAGTTCATCGTCATGCAGGATGGTGTTGATGGTGGTGAACACCCGGGCGTGATAGCGACGGGCGAATTCCACCAGTTGGGCGATCTCGCTCACGTCGTTGCAGGCGTTGTGGCGGGCACCGAAGCTTGGGCCGCCGATGTACACGGCGTCGGCGCCGTGCAGGATAGCCTCGCGCGCGATGGAGACATCGCGGGCAGGGCTGAGCAATTCCAGATGATGCTTGGGCAAGGACATAGTTTTTTTAGTCAGGCTTGTCACGGTTGAGGTGCGCATTGTAGCCGTGAATCGCCGGGTGGGCACCCGCTGGATGCCCAATGGTGCGCAGTGCTCAGCCTTTGGCTGCCATCGCTGTGACTTCAACTCGCATGCCTTCGACCGCCAACGACGCCACGCCTACGGCCGCGCGTACTGGCCAGGGTTTGGCAAAGAACCGCTTGTACACCTCGTTGAATGCGGCGCGGTCGGCCATGTCGGTGAGGTAGATGGTCAAGTGCATGACCCGGTCCATGCTGCTGCCGGCGCGTTCGAGCGCGACCTTGAGGGCTTGCAGGGTGCATTCGCTTTGCGCGGTGATATCGCCTAGTTCCAGGCTGCCATCGGCGCGCACCGGGATTTGCGTGGAGACCAGGATGCCGTTGAAGCCGATGACGTCGGAAGAAATCGAGTCGGGGTCGAGGTCGGGGGTGAAGCTGAGGTCGTGGTTGGCCATGGGGAACCCTAGAAGAATGATCAGCGTGATAGTAAACCGTCCACACAAGTTATCGGTTGATAAATTATTCTTGAAATAAGTTATCGGATGATAAAATATGCATCTGCAACGTCTCTGATCCGTAACGCCAGGAGGGAACATGGGAGTACTAGCGCTCGACCATTTCACCATTCGCACCGAACAGTGGGGCAAGACCGCCGAGTTTTTTGAACGCGTGATTGGCTTGTCATCTGGGCCCCGTCCGGATTTTCGTTTTCCCGGCTGCTGGATGTACGCCGGTGGCCGTCCACTCCTGCATATCGCCAGTGTGGTGGGCGGTGACAAGGATCTGCAGGCTTATCTGGGTAACAAGCAGGGGGGTTACGGGTCGGGCTGTCTCGATCATGTATCGCTACGTTGCGAAGGGCTGGAAGCTGTCCAGGTCCGTCTGCAATCGATGGGCATTGCCTTTCGTGAACGGGTCATTCCACAGATGGGTGAGCACCAGCTGTTTCTCGAAGACCCCAATGGGATCACCATCGAGATGATCTTTGACTACGTGCCGGGGGCCCGGATTGTCGGCCAGGCCATGGCCAGCCTCGACATTGGCCAGTCGCAGGAAGGAAGCTGATGACCCCTCACGGATGATCTGGACCAACCCGGTCATACCCATGGATGGCTTTTGCCTGGTCTATCTGTTCGCGGAAATAGACATCACGGGAGTTGGTCGCAATGCAGGGCGCCATCGAGGAAGGCATTGACCCGCAGCGCAATCAGCTGCGGAAGATCCTCAGGGACGGGCAACTGATACACCCACTTACGCACCCCCAAGTAAAAGAAGCTGCTGTGGAAACCCCACAGCACTTCGATCTCAAGGCTCAACGCCTGCTCGTCCAGCGGGGTGTTCAGTTGCTTATGATGGCGCAGTTCTTCAATGATCGTCAGGAACACCGTTTCGTGCAGTTGCTTGAGATAGCGCTGGTTGAGTTGCGGGTCCTGCAAGCCGGCATACAGAAAGATCCGCACCCATTCATTGCTCAGAATGGTCCGGGTGTAACCGATAAAGTAATCAATCAGCCGCTCCCTTAAAGGACGCGTACGGTCCTTGAGCTGCTGCTCCAGTTCGGGGTCCCAGCGGCTCATGAACACCTGCTGGTAAACCTGCTCGATCAATAATTGCTTGCTGGGAAAGTAGCGATAGAGCAGGGGTTGGGTCACCTGCAGTCCCTCGGCCAACTCACGGGTAGTGAGTGCGAAGCCTTTCTGGGCGAAGAGGGTGATCGCCCGTTCGACCATCTGCTGCTGCCGATCGGCGGCCGTGAGATTTCTTCGGCCTGGCGTGGTCGCCTTGTTGCTAACGCTGATTTTTGCCATTGTCGACCTATGCAGTGCCACCTATAGAAAGCGTGCAAGAATCATACGCGTTGCAGCCGCCACCGTGGGCCCTTACCACGACGCTCATTCACATCCTTACAGGGACACCATTATATGCATTCAATCACCCGGGCGGCGCTGTTGTCAGTGGCCGTGCTTGCCGCAGGTTTGGCCGTCAGCGCACAAGCCCAGACCGGACCTTCGTTCAAGTGCAGCGCGAACATGGCCAGCTCCGTGGAGACACTGATTTGCAGCAGCGAAGGGCTTGCCTCCCTGGATCGCCAAATGGCGAGCACCTACAGCGCTGCACTGAAAAAGGCCGGTAGCCAGGCCAAGATGCTCAAGGCTGAACAACGTGGCTGGATCAAGGGGCGCAACGACTGCTGGAAGGCTGACGACAAACAGGCGTGCATTCGTGACAGTTACAACCAGCGCCTGACCGAACTCCAGAAGGGTTATGGCGTGGTCACGTCTACGCCCGCAAGCCAGAAATGATCAATCGTCCACTGTTTGTTTCTGTAGACGGGCCCAAGGGAACCGGCAAAACCACACTGTTGGAAGCCGTTACAACAGTACTAAGGGCAGACAACAAAAAAGTAATCCGGCTGTGCGAGAAAAAAAGCGATCCCCATCGGGGGCAAACAATGATCCTCGTTAACCAACTGGTCAGGAATCCCTCACGGAACTTGGAGTGGGAGGTGTGTGAGCGCCTCGCTGATAGCCGTGCATGGATTTCCCGGCACGTTATTGCTAAACAGCCACCTGGCAGCATTGTGTTGATTGATCGCTGGTACCCGTCCGATGCCGCGTTCCGGCGCACAATCCCGTTTGCAGAAATCCTACAGTTGAACATCGATCGGAATGTGCAAGTACCCGACCTGCATATCGGGATTGTCACCGCTCCTGATATCTCCTGGGCACGGGCAGCGGCACGACGGCGCGGCTTGAACAGCACTGTGATCCATCAGTTGGAAGAACATGTGGCATGTACCAACGCGTTCGAGCGTGCGATTGAAGATCATGGCTGGGTGTTATGCCGAAATGAAGGAACGCTCGAAAGCGCAACGGCGCAGGTGGTTTCTGAGATTTATAAGGCGCTTATATGCAGAGGGTCGGACGGTTGACTGGAGGAAGCTGGGGGCGTGGAAGTGATCGCAGGTGTCGGGTGGAGGTTGAAGTGTGTATTACGTGATTTAACAAGTGGGCGATGTCGGATGTTCATAAGTAGCTCACAGGCCCGAGATTGCTGAATAAATGTTCTCGAAATTAGCGCGATCGGTCATCGATTGTTGTTCATAGTGGATCAAAATACACGGGAGCTGAGTCAGGGGTGTGGGAGGTGAGCCGAGTGTTGACGCTGAATAAGGAGGCGGATCAAATTCGGTAGAGATGGGTTATCAAATCAACCTAGTACCGACAACGTCAAACGCGTCCGCTCCCGACCGATTTCTGCCTGTCGCCCCTCTCAGTTATGTGGCTTGAAGCTGGCGAGCAGTTAAACATTGAGAGTTGGACGGAGTGATGGTGTTAAATTCAGTTTGAGGTACGACTACCGGCCCCTAATATTTAAGGTTAAATCGACACAAACCTGTTGGGTGCCCCGTGATAAGTGAATGCGGTTTAATGCCAGGCGGGCGAGCCAAGTAAGATTACCCACTTACATCGACTTAACTGAGATCACTTCCACAAGCCTGAACTTTTTTCAGCCGTCTTAGTAGCTTCTTGCTCCGCAACTAGAGAGCTCAGCGTATCTGCCTCATGTAGCATTTCGTGCATCTCGCCTTCAAATTCATTTCCCACACGGAGCGTGACTCTCAACCTAGGTACAATCGGGAGCTGCTGGGTAACTGGCAGTCTTGGCCACTTGGGTGCCAATGACTAGCAGAAAGGCCCAGACACTCAACCCTGACCAGTTAATAGTGGCGAAAGTCGGTTGGTCACCACAGCGTTGAGCGTTCAGTTCTGGGCTTGAAGAAACAACAGGAGCAGCTAATACAGAAAAGCCCGCCACCCAAATCGTAAAATACGTCATTATCTTATCAGGAACGCATGACCTTTATGAGCGCATCAGATTGTTGATTTGTTGCTCGGCCGCTTGCAATGACCGGATATCCATTGCCAACTCATCCTCCTGCTTGGATAACGCCAGTTCCCGAATCAATAACAGACGTTCTCGTTGTTCCAATTTCTCTTGGCGGTCCTTAAGTTCTACATACTGAGCCAGTAAGGTTTCCTTGTGGTTCGTTACACTTGCGATCAGTGACTTGAGATTCGTTTCGATTTTTTTGGATATGTTCTGATCGAGGGGCTTGGCCAAATGATTACCCGTCAATGCGCTAGGGGCAGGCGCGGCTGGCTCTATAAAAGGAGCTGAAACAACGGCCGAGGCGCCGCCCGTGGCGTACATCAGCGGTTCAATTTTGTTTAATACTGGCGCGGTCGTCATGTAGTGCACTTGTGATGACGCGCAGTAGTTCGCTGTCTTCGAGGGCGAATCGTCATTTGGTATAGAGGGCGCTACAAAGTTGTTGTGCATGGACGGGGAGGCTGAAGTATCAACACTTGAGGAGGGGTGGTAGCTCAGCAGGCTTCTTAGCCATGCCTCGCTGATTTTCAAACAATGAGGAGTAGTGCCAACGCTACTCTGAATTTCTTTGTCTCCCAAATCCATCACTGCATAGGTGCTTTCTGTTTGTATGGCTTTAGTCGAGCAAGCATCGTGAATAATACTTTTGAGCACTTGTGTCGCTGTCGTCAGTATCTCGGGGGGAGCGTTACACAGGTTCAGAACACTTCCCTCATTTTTTAGGGGGGACAGATAAATCTTGATGAGATTGTCGCCCAGTTTTTCATTGAGGCTGTAAACCAGAAACTGCCTGTCGATGTACGTTGCTGTGAAGCCGCACAAGACCACGGCATTGAGTAACTGTCCGTCAGCGTCAGATACTTCGATTGTTCTTAACAGCATGGGACGTCCGGCTCCGTAGGATGAAAAGGGTCACAATTCAACGTCCATAATAGCCAGCTGCCCATCAAGGCATTATCAGATAATCCTCACTTGGCTACAGATAATTCCACGCTCGCCAAGGATAGATCGGATTATCTGTAGATGATGTATCACGCTGTGCAGGCTGCGGTTAAGGTGCGGCGCGAACGAAAAAAGCGCACCTAAAGGCGCTTCAATGTGCCTCTGCAGGTAAATCGAAAATCATGATTGAGATAACCCATTTAACCAAACGGTTCGGCAATGCTATTGCCGTAGACGATCTGTCTTTCAGGGCTGTACCGGGTGAGGTGCTCGGAGTTTTGGGGCCCAATGGCGCTGGCAAGTCCACGACGCTACGCATGCTCACTGGCTTCATGTCACCTAGCTCGGGAACGGCCATCGTGTGTGGTTTTGATATACGCCGTCAGACGCGCCTTGCCCAGCAACTCATCGGTTACGTCCCTGAATCGGGGGCTTGTTACAACGAAATGTCCGTGTCTGGCTTCTTGGGTTTTGTCGCGCAGGTGCGCGGTTTGCGTGGCCGTGAAAAGAAACTGCGGGTAATGGCCCTGCTCGAACAGTTCGAGCTGATGGAGGTCCGGGGGCAGACGATCGATACTCTTTCCAAAGGCTTTCGTCGCCGGATCAGCCTGGCGCAAGCAATTCTTCACGAACCCAAAATACTGATCCTGGATGAGCCTACCGATGGTCTTGATCCGAACCAGAAATACCGTGTGCGCGAGCAAATCAAGGACATGGCCCAAAACAAAATCGTCATTGTTTCTACGCATATCATGGAAGAGGTCACCGCGTTGTGCGGCCGTGTACTGGTCATGAATAAAGGACATTTGTTAGCTGACAGCACGCCCTGCGAACTGGAAAGTCGCTCGCGTTATCACCAAGCCGTGACGTTGTACGCCGCGCGTCCATTGGACGTGATGACACTGGCAATGCTGCCTGGTGTGGCGGGTATTGAGGCGGGGACTGAGGCCTACAGCGTTCGGGTTTTGGCGCGCCCCGGGGCTGTAATATTGCCAGCTATCAACACGCTGATAGTGAAGCAGGGCTGGGATGTGCCTCGACAGGAAGTCGAGCGCGGCTCGCTTGGAGACGTCTTCCGTCTACTGACTCGGGAGCAACGACCATGAGCCGGGTATGGCCGCTGTTCAAGCGTGAGGTATGCAGCTATTTCATTACCCCTGTTGCCTATGTATTTACTCTACTGTTGCTGGTGCTCAGCGGAGTCAGCACGTTTTATCTCGGCAGCTTTTATGAGCGCAACCAGGCGGATCTGGCACCATTTTTTGATTACCTCCCTTGGCTCTATGCATTGCTATTGCCAGCATTGGCCATGCGCATGTGGTCGCTGGAGCGACAGACGGGTTCGATTGAGCTTCTGATGTCCCTGGCGGTTAGCGCTGTGGACGCTGTTCTTGCGAAGTTCCTGGCAGCGTGGATGATCAGCGGCTTTGCACTGGCATTGACGTTTCCACTTGTGCTTACAGTCAACTATTTAGGCATTTCAGTGGACATTCCCGATGGCGCAGATGACATCGCTCGAAGAGTATGTGCGTTGCTCAAGCAGCCTCTTTGCGGGTAAGCCCGCTCCAACAAAGATCACATCTGATCTAGACGGCTGCAGTGGGTCGATTTCTGCCTGTAGCCACCGTCAGCTTTTGGCCGATTACTGCCGTTCGTGACGGGCAGCTATCGGCCAAAAGCAGCCCTTCGATGTGCCTAGGAAACTTGGGTCAACATACGGTTGCATTCATTCAAGCAAGATTGGCGTCATCGCTGATCTTACCGTCGTGTTTTAGCTAGAAATTTCTTCATCAAGTAATTTAGCTTTTGGGGGTGATAAATGTCTCAAAGTACCAAGTCGCTGACATCCCCTGATGATTAAGTATCGAATAAATGCTGGCAAATATTGTGTCGCCCTCGATCAGTTCCAGTTCTTGAATTTTTTTGATGTCTTCATCAATTAGGTCAATTGTGGTGTAAGTTCCTAGTGGGATGTGATGCAGTGTAATTTCCTTGGGCGTGACTTCAAAATCTATTTCTTCTATTCGAAATAAATCTGTTTGCGTCACTTTATCTCCAGGATTTGAAATGGCAACATCTATTTGAAGCTCTTCAGCCATAAAATAGCGGAGCTTCATAGTAAACTCCTCTTGATTCAAAGTGTCGCCAAATGAAGTTTTGTAGACCTGCTGGTGAGCAAAATCCTCGATTATTTTTGTGATAATTTCTCCGGATTTGTACTGTGAGTTTGACGGTGAGAATAGATTTTTGTAAATCGCCTTTAAGCTATTAATGCAGTTAAGCGCTTCAGCGCCTAAGGTGTTTTGATCACGGGTTTTAAAATCATCGTTGAAATGGAGGCAGTCGTTCCGAATGATCCGAATAGCATCAAATGCCTTGTGCGTGTCCTCAGATAGCTCTCCTCGCTCTTTCAGTTTCTGGAGGCGAACGTGCTGCGTGGCGTTTTGCAGATCGATGTGACTCATTTTTTTTGCAAAGTACTTGCAGAGATCTTCACTCGCAATTCCAGTTAGAGCAATAGTGCTATAGAATGCTCCCAGTGCGTAAGTAAGTTCCGCCTCTTTGATAAGGCGAATAAAGTCCCCTGTCTCTTCCACCACGCCGATGTTGTCAATCTGCCACTTTCGCTCAGTTATTTTTTCAATTTCATCGTTGATCCAGGTGGTGAATGAGTATTTGTAGGCGGATTTATCTCGTTCTACAAGTGCTGTAATATCTTCCCCTGCAACGTTTTTGTAGTCAAACCTTGTACAGTCAAAATAGCGCACGCTTCTTTCCTTTCTCTAATATAGTAATTTCGAGCTATAAATAATATGGTGTTTCGGCGTTTTCGCTGAAAGTCGGAATTTGTAATGCCTCCCTCAACTCAAGTAATACGGCCTGTGACTTATCGACCATTTCGCGACTAACGACAGGCTCCGCGCCATGAATGATTGCATTTCTAAGCGTAATTAGATCTTTTAATTGAGCGAAAAGATGATGCTTAATTTTTCTTCCTCGCCAGAGCATCTCTGCGAGGCGAGTATTAGAGGTGCGCTTATATTTAGGCGACCACTCCAGTGCTTCAATGAAAGGCTTCAGTGAACCAGTAGCCTCAACCAAAATCCTTTCGATTTCATTATATGTTCGCAAGAAATTTTCTAGGCTGCCTTCAGTGTCCTGAAGGCTATGGCCTGGGTCGATTTCGTTTTGAATCGCTTGGCTGGCCGCCTCTACGTTATGCGGAGTTACCACATCTAAAACAAAAATGGAGATTGCTGCAAACGAAATAGCAAAGCTTGTCTGCGCTGTGTTCATCAGCGCCGTTAGAAGTAGGGTGCTCTTAGCTCCTTCTTGAACTATGACCAAATTAGTTAAAATAATGGTAAGTCCCACCAATAGCGTGATTACTACTAGCTGCTTGAGGTAGCGGCCTTCCACTTTCTCAATGGAGACTGCTCGGGTTTCATCGTTTCGAGCCTCGCGAAGTAGTTCGCTTCGGAAGAATAAGTATCCAGTAAGAGTCAGCCCATAAACTGCCGCAATTACCTGGGCGGAGGTCGAATACAAGTACATGATTTGATTTTCGTTGAGTACGAACCATGCGTTACTAAGCGCCACAATAGTCGATAGAATGCTTATCGTAATCAACGCCGTCGCTGTAGATAATGCTACGGCAGTGCTAGATATGGAATGCAAACGCATATGACTCATCCCTGATTCGGTTTCCTGGCTTACAGGCGCTAGCCTGAAACTAGCACTCCGAGATTTCGCTGAGCAGGCATTATGCCATCATCGATCCCTTGTTGCTAAGGGGTTGTGATGTGCTTCAAAGCCGTTAGGTGCTTAGAAATCCAGACCCTGTTTGCACAATATTCCGGTTTCCTATTCATCATGGCTCAATCCTGTGCTACCCCTATCGAGGGATCAAGGGTAAACGATACGATTTTCGAAGCAGACCCAAGATTGGCCGCAAAGGTGGTTTCTATCATGTGCGTTTTCTGCGCGGCATCAGGGTAAGGCTCGCAGCTTTCCCCGCCAGAGATGCTGGCGCAGTCGAAAGCTTAAGACCGGCGCTCTGCAAGGCCAATGACAACACTCGGGCGGGAAGACTCTGAATCACACCATCTTGGGGTCATTCGATCGTCTGCTTTGGGTCGGAAGCAGTCAGTCGCATGTACCTATAAATACTTGGGCCAATTCACCCTAAAGAGTTCAATGCCGACTCCCTCAATACCGTGCGACGCCTTTATGGCTTCATTGCGCCGACTCACAGGCCTTCAACGGCTCCTTCGGGTGCAATGCACAGATGTCGAAACCGTCACGCCGGGTATAGCCCGCACGCTTCATACATACAAATCGCTGGGCCATCTCTTGGAAGCTGGCATTAGGATCGATGCCGGAGCCATTTTTCTCACCGCAAGCTAGCATGGACGCCAAGACATCATTCCTGCTCGCTCCCGGCTTCTCCCATAAGTCAGCATCAGCCGTAGGGGGCTGAAAAGGCTCGCTGAAACATGCGGTGACGAGGGGGCAAATCAACAGCGCAAATGCCACATTTTTGAGCCACATGATCAATCTCCTTATTTTCTGGTGCTGACGGGCATCAGCGCGGGCTCGCCTTCCGGCTAATAATCTTGCACAGGTTCGTGTATCACTTTCATAACAGCTGTGCATAGTCGTGACACCGATGAAGATGTTACCCAACTCCTTTAACAAGCTACTGCCCTCAGGTAGCACGCTGAATCGTCCAAAATTTCGTAGGGACGACTGACCGCTTTTGGCCGAGGCTGTGTAAAAACAGTTTTGAGCGCGACCGCTACTCAAAACCGAACTGAAAATCGCGTTTCTACGCGAAATCCACATCTGCTGACGTGCCGATAAATTTCAGATTTAACGTAGACGCGCACACTTCAATTTTGGCGAAGCGTTTTTACACACTCTGGGCCGATAGCTGTCAGTCGTTCCATAGGCAGCACGCCGTCGTGAACTGTGCCGGAATGCGTCTGAAGCCAGTGCTTTTCTTCCGTGCTGTGCTGATTATTGAGCTGGCAGTATTGGACAGGGGAGGGTGGGTTAAGGTTTATCCAAGCGCGGCCATCTGCATGTAAAACCAGGCGGGTCAGTCATGGGATTCCCCTTGTCTGTTCGTACTTGCGCCTTCAATTGTCCGACGTTGATCCGGGGCGTACTTTCCACCATTGGCGCGGTTGAGCTGCAGACGCTTGGAACGACCCGCTATGCCTGTATGTCTACCTGTGTCTACTCACGGGTAAGGTACAGTGCAATGGATAAGACAATCACCGTCGATCAACTGGCGACCACTGACCTGAGATCAATCAACGAGATATGGCTCGGCGGGACTCATACCCAGCTATGCCTATGGCGTGGCGAACAGGTCTTCACCCACGAGATGATGAGCGAGGGCACCCACGATCAGAATGTCAGACGTCTTTGCGTGAAGGTGGTCAACCCTGGCGATCACGCTGCTGTGGCCAACGTTGAGTTGATGGTGCGCGAAAGGCTGGAAAAGATGGGGAAGGAAGGCGAGTTTTATCCGGCTGAGGAGACGGACACTCATCGATAGCACACATCAGCTCTGGTAAAAAACAGGGTATAGGCTAGTCGTGAGTGCCTCAGTACGCTAGGTGAGGATGTGTTGCGATTTCGGCTTTATGGGCAATTGCACTAATTCTGTGTTTTGGCGCTCCTGTATTGTTCGTTCCACCAGGTGACAAGCTCAGCATGTTGCTCGTGAGTGATCCATGCGAAATTTGTTTTGTCCGCCGGGTCGCCCCCAAAGACTAAGGGCTTGGTATACCACTTGATTCTGCCAGCGAAACGCTCGTCCGGTTCAAGGGAAATAGGCTGGGGAAGGGCAAACGGCACGGCATAGGACGCATCGAGTGGCAGCGTCGGAATAGTAAACATTACTCCGGAAGAGTTGATGACGATAATGTCGTCCCATCCTCTTAGACCTAATAGCGTGTACCCCGGAAGATGATGATCAAATCCGTAGGCCTTCATGGCAGCTAAGCTCTCATCCTCCGTGAAGATGATGAAATAGTCGTCGTTTTGCCAACCTTCGTTCATGAGGGGATGACTCACTTTTGGCAGATAGGGAGGTACTCGGTGTGCTACCAGCGTCTCGTGGCCGACAGAGAGCAACGGTTGCCTACAGTCGGATGATTGTCTGATCACAGAAGGGCTGCATTGTTTTGGTACAGGCGAAAATCACTGGGAGCGTAGACGTTGCCATTCATTCCAGCAGTCCTCCGCGACGATGTCTGGATAACCACGATCTTCTTCCATTGCCAAGGCTGCGCTAAAAGGCAAAGCGATGCAGGTGGATCTGTCTCGGATTTCACACACCTCAATCTCGGTAAGCGGCTGGCCCTTTTTATCTTCGGCGGCTTGCAGCACTGCCGCCAGAGCCGGCACAAAGACTAGACATAACGGATCTGTAGTCATCAGTTTCTTCCCTGAGTCGATTAGAAATTGCATGGTAGGCCAGTTTCGGACATCAACATTACCTCGAAGTGCGAACGTCAAAGTTAGCGTAGCGCGCTGCTATGTGGTGGCAGGAAGACTTATTGTCGCTTGGCGGCAGACCTTCAATGATGATCCTGAAACGCTTAGGATTACTCACTCAATTCAGTACCAAAATGGAGCAGGCCACGGTTTATGGATATCGAATTTCGCGGTAACGGCAAGCGTGATAATCCGTCTGTAGGTACATGCGATGAGTACGGCGTGAGCGGGATTACCAGCTTTGACGATCTGACCGAAGCTCGTCGTAAGATTGCTGAGGCGCATCCAGGCTTTAAACCTCTGTTCTCGCTCGATGATCTGCACCAAGCCCGCTACACCTCGGGACATGTGCGCAATAATTTAGGGATGGACGATGCATCGGAGCAGGACATAGCGGGCTTGCCTCCAGAGTGCTTTGAGAATGGTGAATACATAGGCTATCCGACTACGAAAGAGGAGTTCGCAATCTGTCTTCGCAATTTCATGACCCTGGTTGCAGCCACGTCTTTCGAGGATGCTTGTACTCATGGTTTGACGCTAGATCAGCAGGCCCTCCAGGAGTGGATCGGTTACCAGAACAACCCTATCTCTCTTCTAGAGCAGCCTCTTTCAGCGCTCCTAGTACCCGTTCAGCAGTCCTGCCAGGCACTCGCGGCTTTTCCGAATGGCTATTTCACTTCGGATCTGGATCCCGCGAAAAACTTTGCCGTTGCGCGTCATTTTTCAGAAGCGCATGGCTATGAGTTGATGGGCGTAGGTGCTTCTTACATCGGCTTCATTCGTGCTGAACAGCCTGATACATCACTTGCTAACGTCGTAGCCAAAGACTTCTGTGCGCTCTATAACACTAGCGATGAAAACCTACAGGGACGTGTTTCCAAAGTTGCGCAGGCGATCTCCGGTCGGACGCATCTTTGGCTCCGTTACGTGGAGTGAGCTTCGTCGCATCCAAAGTCCGGCTGAATAGTTAACAAAGCTTGTGAGAGGTCTGGAGCTTTTTGCCGCCTTGTAGGAGGGCAGTTGCTTTGCACGTTGTGTTCTCCGCACGATGGTGGCGCTACTGAGTAAGCGTATGGTTAACACACCTTCGAGTAACCGTTTGGCGACGTCACCCATTCAATTTCCTAGGTAGCACGCGTCGAAACCCTCAGTCATGATGCCTTGACTCTTACAATCGGTATCCACACATCCACTACAATCAGGCACATGATTGGCACTGCTCCTTTTCCGCTACGTAACCTCAATTTCGTCTGATAGCTGTCGATATGGAGAGCAGCCGTCCCAAGCTCTGAACAAGTTTAAGCCTGCCCAATTCCCGCTGTTTACAATTGCCTGCTGACAAAAAGGATTCTGTACATGCTTTTTTCCCTGCTCGACAAATTCTTCAATCGACCGCTAACTGATGAAGCATTTGCCAAAAAATTTATGGATTCGACTCGTAAAGCTGGCTTCAGCGAGAATCTGAATTTTGAGAAGAACGAGTTCCGCATCCGCCATGGGGATGGATCGTACTTCAATCTCCATAATGCCTTTCGCGACTATCAAAATGCAGACAAAGCACAGAAATCCGCCGTTCTGACCGGATACGTATCGACGCTGTTAGAGGCGGGTAGAAAAACCGAGACAGTGTTTGATAATGTCAAAGCACAGCTGCGTCCGGTGATTCGCAACCTTGCCATGCTTGAAGAAATTCGACTGGAGCACGCCCGTAAAAATGGCGACAAGCAGTACGATTATGTTTCACAGCCTTTGGGCCGAGACTGCGTTATTCTGCTTGCTGTCGATTCGCCCGAGTCCACTGCCACCCTTACCAATGGCCCCGAAGCACATTGGGGTGTGACGATGGAAGAGGCGGTAAAGATCTCCATCGAGAACCTGCGTGATACGACAAACGAAGCCTTCGGGGAGATTATTCCAGGCCTATACTCTGGGGAGTGGGCGGATGGGTACGACACCAGCAGGGTGTTGTTGCCAGATGTCCTTCAGCGCGTGCCAGTTAAAGGTCGGCCAGTGTTCATGGTGCCCAGTCGAGACGTCCTGATGGTCACTGGAGACAAGGACGAACAGGGAATTCGTCAGATGGTAGAGCTTGCTTTCCAGGCTCTTGAAAGGGGGCGTGCTGTCTCTACCGATATTTACACCTACGAAGGTCGCGATATCATACCGTTTAACTGTGATGATGAAGGGGTCAGCAGTCGGTTGGTTACACTGGAGCATTTGCTGCTGCAGAGTAATTATGCCAATCAGAAAGAGTTGCTCGACAAGCTCAATCTGGAAAAGGGCATCGACATCTTCGTCGCCTCCTACAACCTCTTCCAAATGGCTGACCAACCAAACCAGACGGTATCGATGAGCGCCTGGACAAAAGGTGTGCTGACGCTGTTGCCCAAGACAGATCGCGTCGCGTTGGTTGAACCTGTTGAGGGTGGG
The DNA here is from genome assembly GCF_009873475.1 of Pseudomonas sp. DTU12.1. Classification (NCBI taxonomy): domain Bacteria; kingdom Pseudomonadati; phylum Pseudomonadota; class Gammaproteobacteria; order Pseudomonadales; family Pseudomonadaceae; genus Pseudomonas; species Pseudomonas sp. DTU12.1. The sequence goes on from NZ_CP045254.1 coordinate 3,049,534, forward strand.
GAAGCGACAGTCAAAACCGTCTCCTGGAGTGAACTTGAATCCGAGCTTGGCGATCTGCTGGCTACAGAAGCGGGCTATCCACGTCGCTATCGGACACTGGGATTTCCTTCGGTTGAGCAGCTTAATCGCCTGACTACCTTGTGATCAGTGCTCTACTACTCTGGCGCACTGCAATGGAGGTATCGCTGAGCTGGCAAAGCAGCAGTCGCAATTTATCATTACGATACAGTCCACATTTTGATTGCTTATCCTGGTGGGAGAATTTGGGAGTTTACCGATGTGGGGTTGGTGGCTTCTCTAGCGCTACTGAGTCGGGCCGCAAGATCTGACTGACTTACTTCAGTTGGCGAGCCGCTGTGCGCGGGCAGGCTGTGGCGAACCGAGCTCCCGCGTCCCGCCGTATCTCGGCCCTGCGGGCGTCCATCCTTCACGCCTTCGGCTGTGCCAGCCTGCGCGCTCCGCTTGCGCCGGTAACTCAGCGCTTTCCGACGTTCTGTACCCGAGCAGTTTATAGAATCTAAACATTGATACTTCTGCTTCATTCAAGTGTCTATTCTATTGTGACTTGACAGTACCAATTGCTTAGGAAGCTCCCATGTCCAAACTCGCAGAATTCCGCCAGCTTGAAAAACATCTTGCCGTACAGCTCCAAGCGCTTGAAGCCTTGAAGGGTGACGTCGGTCTCAAGAAAGAAATTGAATTCGAAACTAAGCTGCGTGATTTGCTCGCAAAATACGGCTACAGCTTAAAAGATGTGGTCAATCTGCTTGATCCGCAAGCCGGTCGACGTGCTCCTGTAGCCGCGCCAAAAGCCGGCACGCGCAAAGCCCGCCAAGTGAAAGTCTACAAGAACCCGCACACCGGCGAGATTATCGAAACGAAAGGCGGCAATCACAAAGGTTTGAAAGAGTGGAAAAGTGAACACGGCTCAGCGACTGTAGAGTCTTGGCTTAGCAAGTGATTCTGATTTGAGCACAAAGGGCCGTAAAGGGCCCTTTTTGCTTGGAGGCTGTTATTTGGAAACGGCTATTACCTGATCACTTATAAGCTGAGCCAAAATTCGCACAGGCTCCGTAAAACTCTGTCGAGACCGATGTACCAGCCCGATATCTCGGTGAAAGGTGTGTTGTCCTAAATCGATCGCTCGTACACCTGCGGGCCATTCCTGATGGGGTTCTGTCTGTGGCACCAGCGCTATGCCTACACCTTTTTCAACCAGCTTGATGATGGCCTCCAATTCATCCAGTTCGCAAACTTCCTGCAAGGTGAAATGCATCTGCCGTAGGAAACGATCGACCTGCCTGCCGCCGAAGGATGATCGGTCATAGCGAATGAATGGCTGGCTGGCTAGCAGTTTCGACCAGTCTTCTCCTTCGAGCTCGCGCGGCACGATCAGTCGGTAGGGCTCTAGCGCCAACGTCGTCCAGCGCAGGTCACTTTGAAGGGAGAAGGGCGGGCGAATGATGACGGCCATGTCGATTTCGCCCGCGTCTACGAGGTTCACCATCTCCATTGAAAGCCCTGGAATGACGCGTGTGCGGCACTGCGGACACTGTTGGTGAAACTTCGCCAGGGCATCAGGCAAATAGGAACGCTGAACGGATGCGATCGCACCAATGTTGACCAGCACGCTGGGAGGTTCGCCCAGCGTAGTGGAGCCAAGATTGTCGTAAAGCCTGAGCAGCTCCTGCGCCTGCAGAAGTATCTGATGACCCATTTTGTTGAGATGGGCTGAGCGTCCTTTCCTATCGAAAATTTCAAACCCGAGCTCGGTTTCCAGGCGCTGGATTTGCGCGCTTACGGCGGCCTGAGTCAGGCCGATCTTGTTGCCGGCAGCGGCGAATGTGCCTTCCCGCGCCACAGCAATGAGTGTTTTCAATTCTTTAATCATTCACAAATATTAATTGTGTTTCTAAGAAATATATATTGATTTTTATGTTTTATTTTCCGTCCTACGATGTTCCCCATCCCCGGCAACGGCTGAATCCAGAGAGCCAATGACGGTGGAAATGTTCGCCAACCAACAAAAAATATTTGGAGTTCTGATGAGCCTCTCGCCATTCCACCTCGCAATCCCTGTTTACAACTTGGCTGCGGCGCGCACCTTTTACGGTGAGGTCTTTGGTCTTGAAGAAGGGCGTTCCAGCACGCAATGGGTCGATTTCGATTTTTATGGTCACCAACTGGTGATTCACGAACATCCAAAAACCGCTTCCCAGGAAAGCGTCCATAGCAACCCTGTAGACGGGCACGATGTCCCTGTTCCGCACTTCGGCATCATTTTAGGTTGGGAACAGTGGGAGGCACTGGCCGAGCGTCTGAAGTCGTTTGGTACCGAATTCGTGATTGAACCGTACATTCGATTCAAAGGCCAAGTGGGCGAGCAAGCCACCATGTTTCTCTTTGATCCGTGCGGCAACGCTCTTGAGTTCAAGGCTTTCAAGGATATGAGCCAGCTCTTCGCCAAGTAACAACACCCATGGCACAACCGCGTTGTGCCATTTGATTTCAAGTGAGCTGGAAGCTCATGACTCTAGCAGCTGCGAATAGACGCAGACCTTTCATTCCAACAAGAAGGCTAGACATGAAACGTATTCCCTTGGTGTGGCAAATCGTTGCCGGGCTGTTGCTTGGCGTGCTTGTAGGTTGGTACTTCAATACGCATCCGCACTATCAGACATGGGTGAGTGCGGAGATCCTCAAACCGCTCGGTGACATCTTTATCAAGATGATGAAGATGGTGGTTGTACCGATCGTGTTCTGTTGCATGATCCTGGGCATTGCAGGCGGTGGCGATAACAAGTCGTTTGGCCGTATGGGAATAAAATCGCTGGGTTACTTTTTTGCGATTACGGCCTTGGCCATTGTCATCGGCTTGTGTTTCGCCAACGTTTTCGAGCCGGGCACGGGCACCGACATTTCCGGTATCTCGCACGGTACCGCAGCGATCACTCTGGAGCCGTCCAAAGGCGCACTGGTCATCTTGCAGAACATCGTTCCTGACAATGTGTTGGTTGCTATGTCAGAAGCGAAGTTGCTGTCCGTGCTGTTTTTCGCCGTGCTGTTAGGCATGGCATTGAACACTCTGCCGAAGGACAAAAGCGCACCGTTCATTGCACTGGTTCAGAGCCTTTCCGATGCGATGTTCAAGGTCGTCTCAATCGTAATGGCTTACGCGCCGATCGGTGTGTTTGGGATGATCGGCGCGACCGTGGCGACGTTTGGTTTCGCCTCGTTGTTGCCGTTGCTCAAGTTGATCGGGGTGGTCTACCTGGCGCTGATTGTTTTCGCGTTGGTGATACTCGGCGGTATTTGCTACTTGATTGGTGAAAATATCTTCAAGTTGATCCGCTACTTTCGCAATGAGTTGATCCTGGCATTTTCGAGTGCCGCCTCAGCCGCCGTCATGCCGCAATTAATGACGCGGTTGGAGAGCTACGGTGTACCGCGTCGTATCGTCAGTTTTGTGGTGCCGGTGGGGTATGCATTCAATCTGGATGGTGCATCGATTTTCCTGGGCGTTGCGACGATTTTTGTCGCTCAGCTTTATGGAATTGATCTGTCGTTGTCTCAGCAGATCTTGCTGGTGGTCACAATGGTGCTGACTTCCAAAGGTGCTGCTGGGGTGCCTGGATTCGCCATCATTATCTTATCTGCGACGTTGGCTTCTGCCGGCCTTCCATTGGAAGGGGTCGCACTTATCGCGGGGATCTTCAGGATTATCGATAGCGGAACCACCACGCTGAACGTGCTGGGTAATGCCATTGCACCGTTAGTTATCGCCAAGTGGGAGAGGGCGGCCCTTGAGCCTTCACAAGTCAATCAGGTCGCGCAAAAAGCGTAGCAATCCACGACAAGGAAATACGAAGGCTAAGCCTGTTCATCGGGTGTGGGTGAGAGTTACTAGACGACCGGTCTAGTTTTGTGTAGGCTGCCTTCCCTATGAAGAAACCTATGCAAGACATGCGACAGCACATCATCGATGTGGCCAAGTCGCTGATGACCAACAAGGGTTACACCGCCGTGGGGTTGTCAGAAGTGCTGACAACCGCAGGCGTACCAAAAGGGTCGTTCTATCATTACTTCCGCTCGAAAGAGGAATTCGGCCAGGCGCTGCTCGAAGAATATTTTCAGGAGTACATCGGGCGCGTCGATATCGTGATGGCCGCAGAGGGAACCGGAGCCGAGCGGCTGCTGGGCTATCTGCACTACTGGGCAAAGACACAAGCGTTCGATCATCCCGAGGAGAAATGCCTGGTGGTGAAGCTGGGCGCTGAAGTTTGCGACTTGTCGGAAGACATGCGAACGGTGCTGGAGGAAGGCACCGCGCTGATCATTCAGCGGATCATGCGTTGCGTCGAGCAGGGCATGGCCGATGGTTCCATTTCGCAGGGCCAGGACGCGGCTACGTTAGCCGAATCGCTGTATCAGCTATGGCTTGGTGCCTCGCTGTTGGTCAAGGTCAAGAAGACCACGGCCCCCTTTGAAACCGCGCTGATCACAAGTAAACGCCTGCTGAGCTAGGGGCGTTTTTTTTGATTAGTCTACTAGACGACCGGTCTATTATTTGAGGTATTTAGCATGATTGATAACAGTCATAACACCGACCTTTTTTCGCCTACGCAAATGGGCGCCTTGCAACTGGCCAACCGTATTGTCATGGCTCCAGTGACACGCAGCCGGATGGCAGAAGATGGGGTGCCGAATGAACTGCACGCCACCTATTACGCCCAGCGAGCAGGCGCAGGATTGATCATCGCCGAGGCCACGAACATTTCTGCCCAGGGGCGCGGTTATGCGATGACGCCGGGGATCTGGTCGGAAGAACAGGTAGCCGGCTGGAAGAAAGTCACTGACGCGGTACACGCTGCAGGCGGCAAGATCGTCAGTCAACTATGGCACGTAGGTCGCTTCTCCAGCGTTGAGTTGCAGCCAAACGGCGAAGCGCCGGTGGCACCCTCGGCAATCAAGGCCGAAGGTACCACCTACACCAACAATGGCATGGTCGAAGTGTCCATGCCTCGGGCGCTTGAGACTTCAGAGATCCCGGGGATCATCGAGCAGTACAGGCATGCGGCAGAAAATGCCAAGCGAGCCGGTTTCGACGGTGTGGAAGTCCATTCTGCCAACAGCTATCTGCTCGACCAGTTCCTGCGTGATTCCACCAACCAGCGGACTGACCAGTACGGCGGCTCCATCGAGAACCGGACACGATTGACACTTGAAGTCACCGAAGCCGTGGTAGCGATTTGGGGCAGTGACCGGGTCGGTATCCGCCTTTCACCAGTAACCCCTGATGCAGGTAACACGCCTCCAGACAGCAACGTCATGGCGACCTACGGTCACCTCATTCAGCAGCTGAACAGATTCAACTTGGCCTATCTGCATTTCGTTGAAGGCGCCACCGCCACCTCTCGAACCGTTCCCGAGGGGGTGGATCTGGACGCGCTGAGTGCACAGTTCGAAGGGCCGTACATTGGCAACAACAACTATGACCTGGAAATGGCGCTGGAGCGCAGGGCGCAAGGGCGGATTGATGCCGTGGCGTTTGGTCGTTTGTTCATTGCTAACCCCGACCTGGTAGAGCGCCTGCGTCGCGGTGTCGAGCTGACCATCGCTCCGCGCGAGAGTTACTACGGCGGAGGCGCCAAGGGCTACATCGATTGGCCAACGGCCAACTCCAAGTAATTAGAGGTTCCCTTTGCGTCAGTTCGGCGCGGGGAGGCTCCGTCGCGAAAGCATTTCGCCGCACAAGAGGTACTTAAATATGAATTATCTGCAAAACAAGGTTGCCATTGTCACTGGCGCGTCTTCCGGCATTGGTGCTGCCACCACCCGCGCATTGGCCGCACAGGGCGTTCGCGTCGTGGCAGCAGCACTCGATCAGAACGGGTTGGAAGCGTTTGTTGCCGAGCTGCGTGAGGCAGGGAGCGACGTAGTCGCTTTCACCACAGACGTTACCCATCTGGATCAAACCAAAGCGTTGGCGAAGTTTGCACAAGACACCTACGGCGCCGTGGACATCTTGGTCAACAACGCCGGCCTGATGCTCTTTTCCAACTGGGTCGATCTGGCCGTGCAGGATTGGGAAAAGATGATCGATGTGAACATCAAGGGCTACCTCAACACTATTGCGGCTGTATTGCCATTCATGCTTGAACAAAAATCCGGGCAGATTCTCAACATGGACTCCGTTGCAGGACACCAGGTTGGGCCGGCGGCGGGTGTTTACAGCGCTACCAAATTCTTCGTCCAGGCCATGACCGAATCCATGCGAAAGGAATTGGGCGTGCAGCATGGCATCCGCGTCAACACCGTCAGCCCTGGCGTGATCAATACCGGCTGGGCGGACAAGGTCAGCGATCCTGAAGGGCGTAAGGCTGCCCAAGAGCTGAACCGGATTGCCATTGCGCCTGACGATATCGCCCGCGCTGTGATTTACGCGCTCAACCAACCGGAAAATGTCACCGTCAACGATCTGATCATCTCGCCGACTCGCCAGGATTGGTAATTGTCGTTTGAGTTTCCCGTGTCCGATTGACCAAAAGGTCACCGGCAACATGCAACCAGGAGTACATCATGAGCAATCCAACTTACGTCCAGGAATACGACGCGATCGTTGCTGTTCTGAGTCAGTACAACGAAGGTGGTGCCAAGGCTGACAGCACTTTGATGAAGCCCGCGTTCAACGAGCAAGCAACCATGTTTGGCGTCGACGGCGACAAGCTCGTCGGCGGCGCGATCCAGAGTCTGTACGACGTCATCGACAACTCTTTCCGCCCATCTCCCGAAGCCAAAGCCGCGATCGTTCGCATCGACATCGTGGGCACTGCCGCCAGTGCTCGCGTCGATACCGACAACGTATCGGGATTTCGTTTCACCGACTTCTTCAATCTGCTGAAGGTAGAAGGCAAGTGGACGATCGTCAGCAAGATTTACCACACCCACCCGACCGCGTGATCCCTCGATCGCCTCTGGCGAGGTGTGTTGTACCTCGCCCTTAATGAAAGGACAGAACCATGTCAAAGAACATCAAGGCTGTACCGACTTCCGAGTACAACGCTGTCATCGCCACCGCGAATCAATACGTTGAAGGTCTGCGTGTGGGCAGTGCAGAAAGCGTTGCGCAAGCGTTCCATAAAGACGCTGTGATGTACGGTTTTACAAACGGTGAGCTGCTTGGTGGCTCGATCAAAAATCTTTTTGATTTCGTTCAGAAGAACGGCAGCGCCCCAGAAATTACCACTCGGCTCGACATACTGGCGATCACCCCCACGACCGCCGTGGTGCGTGTCGATATGGAAAAGGATGCGATCGGTGCCGACTACAACGACTACCTGACTCTGATCAAAATCGACGGCACCTGGAAAGTAATCGCCAAGGTTTATCACCAATTCGAAGGTTAATCGTTCATCGATCTCGGTTGAATCAATGCCGGGATCGGAGCTCGTTCATCGTCAAATGGAGAAGCGATCATGAGTAAGGTTTTCATCATCGGTGCAGCTGGCAAAGTCGGGCGGCGATTGGTTAAACAGCTAGTTGGACGAGGTCACGAAGCGATCGGACTCCATCGGAACCCGGAGCAAGGAAGTGAGCTTGCGGCTCTGGGCGCGACGCCTGTTAAAGGCAATTTGCTTGAGGTTGATCCTGGGCAATTGGCGCGACTTATGTCGGGAAGTGATGCCGTGATCTTCACGGCAGGGGCAGGCGGCGCAGGTGTGGATCTGACCAAAGCGATTGATGGGCGGGGATTAGAGTTGGCAGTGGCCGCAACCATTCAAGCAGGCGTCCGGCGTTTCATTCTGGTCTCTGCCTTCCCCGATGCACTCCGTGGTAGCCCGATATCCGAAGGTTTCGAAAATTACATTGCCGTGAAAAAACGAGCTGATGCTCACTTGGTTGGGACAGGTTTGGATTGGGTGATAGTGCGCCCAGGAACGCTTCTGGATGACACCGGCACTGGCAAAATCCGTGCTGACGTCGCTATTCCTTACGGTGAAGTTTCAAGAGATGACGTGGCAGCGACACTTGCCGAGTTGATCGAACAGCCCACGGTGAGTCGAGTCATTATCGAGCTTACTCAGGGTGATACGCCCGTCTCCGACGCGGTTCGCAGGCTTGATCGTGGGCGTTGCTCGCAATGAAATTGCTATTGGTTGGCGCTACCGGTCTTGTTGGCAGCGAGGTATTGAGACAGGCGCTCGATGATCCGCGAATCAGTCAGGTGGTTGCACCGACTCGCTGTGCGCTTGCTGTGCATCCCAAGTTACATGCACCTCTAACAGACTTCGACAATCTACTGAAGACAGTCGACTGGTGGCGGGCTGATTCCGTGATTTGCACATTGGGTACGACGATGCGGCGCGCTGGATCGAAAGACAGTTTTCGACTTGTTGATTACGAGTACCCGTTGCGTGTGGCGCGCTTGGCCAGGATGAATGGCACCTCCGCATACGTTCTCAATTCGGCCACCGGAGCGAACCCAAACTCGAGCTTTTTCTACAACCGGGTAAAGGGCGAGTTGGAAACATCTCTTACAGGTCTTGGTTTTGAATCACTCACCTATGTGAGGCCCGGCGTCATCAGTGGGAAGCGCAATGAGCTGCGGCTCGGCGAGCGTGCACTGGTGTTTGCGCTCGGCTTGGCAGGAAGACTTTTACCCGCTCGGTGGCAACTTAACCCCGCGTCGCGAATCGCCCAGCTGCTCCTCGAGTCCGCCCTCGAGCACAGGCCAGGTGTCCACATCATCACCTCCGAGCGCTGTATTTGATCCGGAGTTAGCTGTTTTCAAAAATAGTTCATTTGAAGGGAGGTACACGATGCCGATGGTTGAGTTTTCTGCTGTCTTGGACAGCAATACAGGACACGCTTGGAGCGTGTTGAAAAAATTTGGAGAGATTCATAAATGGCATCCGTCGATTGTCGAAAGCAGCATTGAGGACAATCAACCTGATGGATTGGTCGGCTGCATTCGCAGACTCACGCTGGCCGATGGCGCAGTTGTCAGGGAGCGTCTGCTATCGGTGGATGATCACAATACAACGCTATCCTACCGCTTCGAGGAGGCTCCGTTACCTCTGGACAACTATGTTGCCACGGTGAAATTGGCCTCTCTCACTGGACAGTCCAAGACGTTCATCAATTGGTCTGCAAGCTTTGACCTGCAAGATTTGAATACAGCAGACCACTACAAGGAACTCATCCAAAAACTGATCGTGGATGGTCACAATAGTTTTCAGTTGTTTCTAATCCGGCATTGAAAAACTCAAGGAATTGACACGTCCAGTGCTGGCTAGGCAAGCATTTTTAAACTTACATGCAAAAGGGCCCTTGGACGCTGATGACATTCAGCTAAGTTAACTAACTGCGGCCATCGCTGAACACCCGGATTTCGACACGGGTGTTTTATTTAATCAAGTGCATCGCTGGAACTCTGGCGGGCCATAGCCTTCGTAACGTCAGTACAAGGATTAAAAACTCAGACCACTCGTTCGGCTGGCGGGGTATGCACGCTCGGCTGGGGCGTTAGGGTCACATAAAGCGACGCCTGAGTATGTTGTGCGCTGGGTTAAGGCGCCATCGCTTGGGCAGCAGAGGCCCATCGTGCCCAAGATGCCACCAGCAATCGCTTGGCAAGGCGGAATTTATTGCGATGGTCGCCGATCACGCCATGGCGTATTAAGGCTAAGGCTGCGCTAAGGCCCGACGCTCGCGCGAGATCAAATGCTGGAACAGGAGGCGACCGAACTTACCGGCACCGCAGAGCGCCTGAGTTCCAAAATTTTACGCTCATGCACCGCTCCCCATTCCCGCATGGCACTCACCAAAGGCGCGAGAGAGCTACCTAATTCTGTCAGCGAATACTCCACCTTTGGAGGCACCTCGCGATAGATTTCGCGATGAATAATCCCATCAACCTCCAGCTCTCTTAGCTGGAGTGTCAGCATCCTCTGAGTGATATCTGGTATTAGGCGTCGCACTTCGTTAAACCGCTTCGTTCCTGACATCAGGTGAAACAGTATGAGCGATTTCCATTTTCCACCAATGACATCGACAGTAAACGCGACGGGACAAGCGAAGGCTTCAATTTCATCCTGAGGGTTACATTTTTTCACTGTTATCACCATGGTATAAAAAGTGTGCCTACAGCACAAAATTGTGCGTACTTACGCGCAAGTGGTGCGTAAGTTAGCATGATTCCATATTAACCAGTATGGAATCCGCCTGATGAGCTTGCTGCTTTCGCCGCACGAAATTAAAGGTCTTAAACTAAAAAACCGCGTCGTTATGTCCCCTATGTGCATGCACATGGCAGCGGATGATGGCTTTATCACTGAATGGCACCGCGTTCATTATGGAGCTCGTGCTCTGGGTCAGGCGGCGCTGATTTTTCCCGAAACGTTGGCTATTCAGGCTGACGGTCGTATCGGAGCCGGCGACCTCGGTATTTGGAGCGATGAACACGTTGTCGGCTTGAAAGCGCTGACTGAACTGCTTCACAGTTTTGGTGCAAAAGCCGGCGCTCAGATCGGCCATGCAGGGCGCAATGCCGATCTGCCCAACCTTGTTCATATCGCACCTTCGGCGATTCCGTTCACGGATACCAGCCCTGTGCCTCGCGCACTCTTGGCTGCCGAAATTCCGGGTTTGGTAAAGCTCTATGGTGATGCCGCACGACGCGCCAGTGAAGCGGGCTTCGATGTGCTTGAGATCCATGCCGCACATGGTTATTTGCTGAGTGAGTTCCTCTCTCCACTCGCGAATACCCGCGACGACGAATACGGTGGTGATGCCCAGCGTCGCTATCGCTTCCTGCGCGAAGTGCTGGAGGAGGTCAAAACGCATTGGGGCGATCGCCCTTTGTTTGTTCGGATCTCCAGCTCTGATTACGCCGAAGGGGGAAATACGCCTGAGTCATTCCTTGAATACGGTCGCTGGATGAAAGAGCAGGGCGTCGATCTGATCGACTGCAGCTCCGGCGGGATCAAGATGATCAAGGTTCAGACCTTTCCAGGTTACCAAGTCCCGGCTGCTGAGTTGCTGCGTAAGGAATTGCATATTGCTACCGGTGCCGTGGGTGTAATCCAGAGTGGTCGTCAAGCCGAAGAAATCCTACAGAACGGTCGAGCTGACTTGGTGTTTGTCGGGCGGCAAATGCTGCGTGACCCATTCTGGGTACGCACTGCAGCAGATGATTTGAAAGAAATCATCGAGATTCCTGAAGCCTACACGCGTTATGGCTCTGTATGGCTTGATACCAAAGCCTAAATTTGTCCGCGTCGTCAGCAGGCGGCTGGAAGGTACTAATCCTCAATCCAATCCAATGAAGCAGGAGTACACCATGAGCAAACCTACTTACGTACAAGAATACCAAGCAATCACCGAGGTACTGAACAAGTACATCGAGGGCTGCAAGCAAGCGAAAAGCAGCATCATGAAGCCTGCTTTCAATGATCAAGCAACGATGTTTAGCGTAGATGGCGACGGTAAGCTGGCCGGCGGCGCGATTCCGATCCTGTTTGAGGGTATCGACAAGCGTTTTCGCCCATCCCCTGACGCACCGGCAGCCATTGTCCGCATCGAGATCGTTGGCACTGCGGCGAGCGCTCGCATTGACGCCAACGACATGTCGTGCATCTCCTTCACCGACTTTTTCCACCTGTTGAAAGTCGATGGCAAGTGGACGGTCGTCAGCAAGATCTTTCACACCCACGTCGCGCCCTGAACCTCTATCGCCCATGGGGCTGCTGTAGTTGAGTGTTTCCCAACACTTAGCCATACAAATGGAAATGTCATGAAAACCCTTACATCTGCTCTCGCTCCTACGGTCGTTACTCTTGCGCCCGGTACTGCCTCCGCAACCACATACCCGGGAGTTGAGCACAACACGGCGAAACTCTTGCAATCGCTTGAAGGTGGCCAGACGCTCGACTCCATGACGCCCGTCGATGCCCGTGCCGCGCTGGCGGGTGCCCAGGCTGCCCCCCAAGTGGCCTTGCCGGCAGCTGATGTCAGCGAGATGACGATACGCGTCAACGGCAGCGATCTGAAGCTGACCATCGTGCGCCCGGCCGGCAGCAAAGAGAAAATTCTGCCCGCGTTCATGTACTTTCATGGCGGCGGCTGGGTGTTGGGGGATTTTCCGACCCACGAACGGCTGGTGCGTGACCTGGTGGTAGGCTCGGGTACAGTTGCCGTATTCGTGAACTACAGCCTCTCGCCTGAGGCGGGATACGGCGTCGCCACCGAGCAAGCCTATGCCGCGACAAAATGGGTGGCCGAGCACGGCAGAGAGATCAAGGTAGACGGCACGCGCCTCGCCGTAGCTGGCAACAGCGCAGGTGGAAACATTGCCGCCGTGGTTGCATTGATGGCCAACGAGAAGGGTGAGCCCGCACTGCGCTCGCAAGTGTTGCTGTGCCCGGTGACAGATGCCAATTTCGACACGCAGTCCTACAAGGAGTTTGCCAACGGCTATTTCCTGACGAAGGATTTGATGGTGTGGTTCTGGGACAATTACACGCGCGACGCCGAGGCACGCAAACAGATTTACGCTTCACCTTTGCAGGCTACGACCGAGCAGCTGAAGGGTTTGCCGCCGACGCTGATCCAGACCGCCGAATTCGATGTTCTGCGCGATGAAGCTGAAGCTTACGGCCGCAAGCTCGACGCTGCAGGTGTACCTGTGAAGACGGTTCGCTACAACGGCATGATTCACGATTTTGCGCTATCGAACGCATTCAGCCATCTGCCGGCGCCTCGCACCGCCATCGAGCAGGCATCTCAAGAGCTCAAAACCAGTCTGAAAGAGTAGTTTCAAGAAAAAATCCGCAGGTTACGGTCAATCTGTAGAAATCATTATTGAAACACATCGTTGGTTTCCACCGCGAAGCTGCAGAAGCATCAAAGTTTTTCGGAGCGCCCGCTGTGTTTTTGCAGTTGAGCAAAAATTAATAATCGAATTACTCAATAAATTAAGAGTTAAAAATGAAAATTACTGTTCTCAAAGGTTTGTTTTTTGTCGCCTTGATTTCGAGCTTTTGCGCGATTGCTCAAGCAGAAAACCTACTGGGCGACCCACAAGTTATCAGTAATAAAGAATTGAAAAAGCCTACGTACGTAGACGAATACCAAGCTATCACTGAGGTTTTGAATAAGTACATAGAGGGCTGCAGGCAGGCCAAGAGCAGCATCATGAAGTCAGCATTCAGCGAAAAAGCAACGATGTATAGCGTCGGTGCCGATGGCGAGTTGTCCGGCGGAGCAATTCAAGTCTTGTTCGATGGGATCGACAAGGGTTTTCGCCCATCTCCTGACGCAAAGGCTGCTATCACTCGGATAGAGATCGTTGGTACTGCCGCTAGTGCTCGAATTGACGCCAACGATATGTCAGGCATCTCTTTCACCGACTTCTTCCATTTGCTGAAAGTCGATGGCAAGTGGACTGTGATTAGCAAGATTTTCCAAACGCATGTAGCGCCTTAATTATCCATTCGAAGAGCATCATTCTCGCTCGCACGACGCGGCATTCGCTCAAACACCGTAGCGCTTGTTCCCACCTGATGTAATGCAGTACCTACCGCCCCGTGGCCCTATGCAGACTGTTCCAGATGAACAAGGGCAGGAGGATCCGTAGCTTGGGGTTTGCCGAGGTATCGGCTGAGGTGAAAGGCGTGCAGGACGAGTTGTTTCCGGCCTGGAGATTACGTAGCAATGTACCGCGTCGCAGAGGCTTTTGGATGACAGCCATCTGGCTGGTTGGCCATCCGGGCTGACACGAGCCCAATCATCCCTCCATCCAAAGACTTGTATCTTGTCTCCACGCTTCAAGGTTGAAATTACCTTCCCTGCCGGCTCATTCCGCAGGTTCAGTCTATCCGCATTCACAAACCGATAAATCGGGGAGGCCTGTATAGGTTGAGCCGCATGGAGAGGAGTTGACACCAGGGAGTTAGCGGGAGGAGGTGGGTTGGGTCTAACTTGGCTTGGAGGTGTTTCGTTCTTCCCCATTGCCCATAAGACGGCGATAAGAATCAGAAGCGGGACAAGCCACGGTTGAGATTTTTTGCGCATATCCATTGCCCTCTTTGAGCTCGCCCTATGCGGGCTGCATTCCTATTGCTCCATAGACGTTACTGCGAGCTGAGCCAAAGCTCCACCTTTTCCAGTTTTCCTATTCGTTGAAGCTTTGACTTCCCAGTATCCAGGAGATCAAGGAGTCGTTGCTTTTCGTCTGCTGACGGAAACCACTCTGCCAATTCGATATTGCAGTGCTTGGACTCACTCAGCGCCCACTTCATGACCATGTCGGCTGCAGCTCGGTAGTGATCGGCCATGAAGAGGATTTGAACCTCGGTCATCCATCCCCATTTAGCGAAAAGGTCAGTAGCATTGATGATGCCTTGCTCGCCGAAAAAAACTGTCGTGTCAGGATAGTGAATACCCGCGAGCAATACCTTGGCTACGCCAGACACTCGGCCAAAGTAGGACATGTAATGCCCACCACCTGTTGTGCATCCTGAATGCGGAAAGTTGATGGCTGCTTTCTCTGTGATGTAGTGCTCGGATGAGACACGTTTGAGATCGAAATCGAATAGCGGGGGCATTATGGGAGCTTGCTGAGACGCGCAAAGCCCTGTTTGATATGGCCCGCGTTCTCGCCGATTGTCTCCAAGGCGCCCCGGACGTTATCTCCCACATCAGCATGACCGTGCGCTTCGACGTGGAGGGTCAACTCCATTAATGCTGCCTCCAAGGCGAGCTGGTTTTGATACATTCTTTCCAGCAAATCCGACAGCGAGTATTCCTTTGGCATTGACGTGTTCTCCTTAGGGGACGCTCAGCATAGCGCAGCACGAGAAATGGTTAGGTGTCTTGCGGATGAATCCAGAGGTTCATCAACTTTGAACTAATCATTGAGCGCATCTCCCTAACTCTGTGCAGGTTGCCTCAAGCCCAGGCTTCTCCTGGGCTACCCAATTACAGACGAAGGTTTTGTTATCATGAAGAGCGAACAGGTCGAAGGTGTTGTAGAGAAGGTTGCAGGCAAGGCTCAGAGCGCCGTAGGCAAATTGTTGGGTGATTCAAAGATTGAAGCTGAAGGTGCTGGACGCCAAGCTGCAGGTCAGCTGACGCAAACCTACGGCGATGCACTGGACAGCGTGTCTACGTTCGTCAAAGAGAAGCCAGTTGCTGCACTGGCAATCGGTGCTGTTGCTCTACTCGTGCTCAAGAGGTTGCTGAGTCGCTGAACATCAGTAGCTTGAGTTAAGTTTCCCTCGTACTCCTTGGCGTTCCGTTAGCGAGGAGTAAGAGGGTGTCAAGTCGACGGTCTTTCGAGCTGTCATCAGCTCCTGTTATTAACCCCTCATTAGCAGCAATCACCATCAAAAAAAGTGGCCATTTGCGTGGTGTTTTGTCGCTCAGTGAAGGCCCTAGGACACTTAATCCTTCATATAGATCGAACAATCGTGGGGGCAGAGGTTGCAAGTCCGATCATCCAATGTGATTACGATTCGCCAATCGCAATGGCCTCACCTCAGCCTACACAGCCTATTTATTTGATTTGATCCTTGAGGAAGTCGGATGACGGGTGAGTTTTAGGGGAATTCCCTCATTGCGAGCTCTACATCGCGCTACTAGGATTGAATTCAATATTTGGCCGAATCGAGGACAGACCATGGCTACATCGCAGAGTGACGACAAACGCCCGACGCCGGATCATGCGGAGGACAACGCCTTTTTCCCATCTCCATATTCGCTAAGCCAGTTCACTTCCCCGAAATCTGATCTCAGTGGTGCTGACTATCCCAACGCTTACAAAGGTGGGCGGTGGAAGATCCTGCTGATTGGCGCGGATGAGCGTTATTTGCTGACAGATAACGGGGCGATGTTCTCTACAGGCAATCATCCTGTTGAAACCTTGCTGCCGATGTATCACCTCGACAAAGCTGGTTTCGCATTTGATGTTGCCACGCTGTCTGGCAATCCAGTGAAATTTGAATTTTGGGCCATGCCTTCAGAAGATACTGAGGTGAAGGATTTCTACGCTAGATACCGCGAGCAGTTCAAACAACCTTTGAAGCTGGCTGACGTAATCGAGACAGCGCTGGGTGATGACTCAGACTACATAGGCGTCTTCATACCCGGCGGTCACGGGGCTCTAATTGGGCTGCCGGAAAGCACTGAAGTGAAACGTGTCCTGCAATGGGCCGTCGCTAATGACAAGTTCGTGATTTCCCTATGCCACGGCCCAGCAGCGCTGCTAGCTGCGGGCCTTGGGGAGTCTAAGTCCTCCTATATTTTCAACGGCTACAAGATGTGCGCTTTTCCCGACTCTCTTGACGCGAAGACACCTGAAATCGGCTACATGCCTGGGCATCTGACCTGGAAGTTTGGCGAGCAGTTAAAGGCGCTAGGGGTCGAGATCGTCAATGAGGGGATTTCCGGAGCTACGTTCAAAGACCGTAAATTGCTTACCGGTGACAGCCCTCTGGCGGGGAATAACTTGGGCAAATTAGCGGCGGACGCTCTTCTGAAAGAGGTTGAGGCGGGTTGAATAATGCGCCTATAGAGGCAACATTGCTCGCCGCTCTCGAAATTGAGGCGGCGCGCGATCTTGGGACAATCCAAGACGTCGTCCGGCGGATTGCTAAGCCCTATGGATATGATCGGTTTGTACTCTTTTCGGCGTCTTCCGCAAACGAAGATGTTGTCGAACGCCTTTATTGGGTCGAGGGGGATTGGTTTGGCGAAGGCCAAGGGGTTGATGCTGAGACGTACGTAAGACGCTGCCCGGTTACTCGTCATATTCTGAGTGCTCGTGAAGCCTTTTTCTGGAAGAAAGAGCACGTGCATGGCGAAGAGTGCTATCAGGTCATACGCTCACCTAGCGGGCCGGGCGTACAGGGATTGCAGGTACCCATATTCGGGCCGTTGGGGCTTGAAGGTGCCATGAGCTTAGGCGGTGAAAAGATAAATGGTTCGACGCGAGTACGGCTTGGATTGAGTATCGTCGCGACGGCGGCTTTTTTCTCCGCTCGGCGTTTACTCGAGGCCCCGGCGGGTGAGGTAGTTAAAAACCTTTCACGGCGAGAGCGTGAAGTTCTGGCTTGGATATCAGCAGGACGCCGACAAGCGGATATAGCTGCAACTCTTGGTTTATCTGAGCGCACTGTAGAGAATCACCTACGCCTGGCGCGCCGACGTCTTGGAGTCGCCACAACTGCACAAGCGGTAAAGTTAGCGATTCGAACAGGTCAAATCGAAGGTTAAGGCCGTAATCATGAACAGCGAATATTCTGTATTTTCCGGCTGAGCAACAGCGTTGGTACATGACTTGGGGAGAAGAAAAATTCTTCCCCAAATAGCATCCTGGATTACGTCTTGTCTTGGATACCTACCTCAATGACAGGTCGCGTCTTTTCGGCCTCTTGATTGATTGCATGGATTTTGAATCTGTGTTGCTCTCGGAACCTCCTAATTGGCCTCAGTTCAAATCAAAGAGGTGTCTACGAACCCCAGAGCGATTCATGTCTTAAGACAAACCCAAACTCAGTACCTTGAGTCTGTTCTCAGTTGCGTGGTCAAAATACTCGTACAGCGCCTCGCCCTGTTCTGCGGTTATACCTCCTGCACACACCAACCCCAGCACAAACCCGTTAGCTCGCGCGCCACTTTTGACGGCCAGAATCATTGATCCCGCGCACTCAATATCGGAGATGATTTTCTTAACCTGCCTTCGGACGACCTCAGGTAAATCATTGGTAGCGTTGTTCATAGTCGGCTCCGCTTGCTTCGCTACCGCACCCCATCGGCGGTTTTGGTTTGAATGTCATGTGAAATACATGACCGGGGTCGCGGCGCAGAGGTTCAAACACATAGCCAATGGCCCGACGCATTGAGGCCATAGGATATGAAAGCGTCCCCCGCGTGAGCCATCTTTACACCTGTGGAGGTTGAGAATTTGCTTTGGATTCACCGTATTTTATTAGAAATTTTCTGCGTGTAGCCAACGGCAGCCATGCACAACTCACGATCTTCCAAGCAGAGGGTTCAATCACGATGAGGACATTGGCCTACAAAACTCATAGATCGGTGAAGGAGGATCTATCGCAAGCGGAGCGCGCAGGCGGGAGGATGAAAGCCCGCAGGGCCAAGACTCGACAACGGCGAGACTTGGTTTACGAAAGCCGTCCTCGCAGAGGCCCGCTCAACCTTGGCTTTCCCTAGAGCGCCTTTAGGAGACGTTCAAGCGTCTGATGTTCCCAAGTGCTGAGCAACGCAATAGGGTCAGTTCCAAATCGATCCCCAGCGCTAAACGACCATCGCCGTCCTTCTGGACTCACGCATTCCTCGCAGTAGTCGAGCGTGTCACAGTCGTTGTAGATCGATATCCGCCAACCCTCGACGCTCACCACGAAATGGCCCGCATGAATCTGATCCCAAGACGCCTGACTCATCTTTGTCATCGTCCGTCGCTCGAAGGTAACCTCTCGCAATACCTGGCATACCTCTCTTGCTGAGAGCTCAGCGTTATCTGCACTTACTTTCCAGCCAGTGCCGTCCGGGTGCTTGGTCAGCGTATAGCCAGAGCAGTTAGGTACGTGGTTGGTGATCTCGTACTCGCGCCACTCGGCCATTGCCTGGCCATCGATTGTCTGCGGGTTACGCTCAATCAGCCAAGCCACGGCATTAATGAATTGCCCATGTGAAAAAACACAGCTGTGATGAGCAGGATGCTCTGCAATTCCGTTTAAGAAAGACTGGGCTCGAGATATGAATTCTAAAAATGACTCCGCGCCGTCCCCATCAATGAATGCGGGGTCAGCCTTAGCCCAATATGCCTCCACCCAACTTCGTCTCTGGGCAACCGTCGTGTTAATACACCGTGCAGGTTCAAGGTAGGTGAACTCTTGGATTGGCCATATTTCGAACGGTACTGAAGGGAACTCAGCCACTGTCTGCATCGCAGTTGCTTGAGCTCTGGAAAACGGAGAAGCGACAATCAGATCTGGGGCATGGGTGAATGATTGTGCCACTAGGCTTGCTTGCTCCACACCCTTGGCCGTAAGAGGAATGGTTGCGTGATCCAAGCTGGCTTCGCCTGCGTTCGCGGCACTTTCTCCGTGGCGGATGAGTCTGGCGTGCTTCATAGCTGCTTACACTGACAGGCTAGTGTGTGTCGTGGAGCATCCATTCGCGGGTTCCTAAGAGGTCATGACTTATAGCTGTTGGAAAACTGCTCCAACGATATCAGACCGCGATGACCATCGGTGCTGCTCGCAAGTGAGGAGGGGAATTTAACGCCTGTCTGGAGCAGTCCTGTGGTGATCAGCAATGTACAACCGCCTTCCTACACTAGGAGTGAGTACAATAGAGTCATATCAGCCTATCAATTGGCCAACGCTCCGGGGTAACGATTCCAAATGACGCAGGCGGTTTTGCGACTCCCCAAGAATGAAGTGGGCCGAGACTTTGTAGTCGGGGATATCCACTTCAAAACCATCGAACTCCATAAGGGGCTTCGTGCGCTTGGCTTTGACAGCACGATTGATCGCGTTATCGCTGTAGGCGATCTGATCGACCGTGGGCCCGGGATGCTAGATGGCCTAAAGCTGCTCGGCGAACCTTGGTTCTTTTGTGTCCAAGGCAATCACGAGCAGATGCTGATAAACGCTTACCGCGAGAACCCACTAGCACGCTACAGCTCCCACGGTGCGGGATGGTGGCCAACCATCGCCGATGAGTCGAAAGGGATGGTGATCGAGAAGCTGGAACAGCTTCCCACCGCCATAGAAATTCAGTCCGCACGTGGCCTGGTCGGTGTCGTTCACGCCGATGTGCCCGCAGGGATTTCTTGGCAGGAGTTCGTTGGGTGCCTAGACAATGCTCAGATTGAAGAGATCGCTCTATGGGGCAGGGAACGGATCATCAAGCATTATCGCGATGGTGTTCCAGGCATCTGGAGAGTTTGCACGGGCCATACGTGGATTCCGAAACCGCTGAGACTGGGGAATTTTCTCGCGCTTGACTGCACGGGAGGAGGGGACGGCCCATTGGCAATCTATTGTGTCCAAGAAGACACTATCTATGTTGATGGGCGTCCTATGTCGCTTGATAGCGCAGAGAGCATTTCAGAGCAACTGCAGGAGCTCGAGCACGTCACCAGTCAGCTTAAGACAGAAGTAAATGGCAACAGGTTGATTGAATCGCAGAGCCTTAGCGGTAAGGCTGAAGCCTTGGCTAAGCAAGTGAACTCATCGTGGATCATCATGAGAGATGAGGACGCTGAATCAGAGAAGCTCATTAACGCGTTGCACGGGCTTAGCTTACTTACTGGCGAGCGCAGAGGTGCCAAGCTTGATGAGCTGAAGGCAAGGTACAGTGGAACGCAGACGGAGCAGCTGCTTCAGCGGCTTTTCGGCGCCTGATTTACTGCTCTGGGCATCACAAAATGGATATTCAGGATGCTCTCGTCACACAAACCGAAAATATATTTCCCCCGCCCCCTTGAAAGTAAAATTTCAAACCGGAGACCTTATATTTGAAAACAAACAAAAAGCGACGTTCTCCAAAAGTCTCCCGTTTTTTAGCCTGCCTTGGGCTGTGGGGCAATCGACCCGATTGCCTTGCTGTTGCTCTAAGGGTTTGCGCTCCTTTTGCTTGTAATCTTTTGGCTTCTGTTTTCCGGTTTCTCTGCGTTGGAATGCTTGATGAAGGGCGGCGAAGCCAGTGTTGTGTATGCTGATCGCACCTTTGCGACGTTAGTCGCGGCTACTTTTTGATTCCAAAAGACATCAATTTTTGTCGAAAAAAACCGGCCTTATGCCATCTCCAATGTGTAGGTGATGATCCCGCTTTTTAAAGCGCCTTAGTTCGCCGACGTCTCAAAGACTTTGGCCCAATCACGCCTCACCAATTCCGCGCAAACACCAGGAGCTCCGCCAAAGCATTGTTGGCAAACCCTCAACATTTCCACCTCAGTACGATACTGAATAGGGTTTCCGGATTCGTCGACCAAAACGCCTCTGGCACCAATCAGCAATGCGTGCCCCGCGACTACGTCATGGGCTGACACTGGATACAGAGACAGGCCACAGGCTCCGTCACCAGCAGCGACCTTGGCCAGCCTGTATGCAATTGATGGCATCGGGTAAAAACCTGCCGGCGCACAGAGCTCGCGATTGGTCTGCGGTTTGTTGGCGGCTGCAGCGCTCACCATCACCAAGCTTCCGTCCGTAAGCTCCTGCTTCGAGAGGTCTACATAGACAGGAATTCCATTTCTAAAAAGGTGATCCATACCTTGCGCCCAACTGATGCTGTCTGGACGTCCGCCAGGTGTAACTGGGGCATGTACTACGCCCAAAATGGGATGATTGTTGTTAAGCAATCCTACTGAAATTGCTGATCCATCTAGTCCTTTGAGGAAATCACTGGTGCCGTCGTTCGGGTCAACAACCCAGCAGAAGGAGTTGCCGGAAAGTACGTGGCCGGTCTCTTCACCCCACCAATCGCATGGCAAAATTCTCAGCAATTCCTCACGGAGAAATACCTCGATTTCGACGTCGATTTCAGCTTTATCACCGTACCCCCTGCGGCCTCCCGGACGGACGCATTCCTTTGCCAATAAAATGCCTGCCCGCTCCACAACCTTGATCACCTGGGGAAGAATCTGCTGCATTTGGGTGTTGATCATGGCGACCTGGTGAGCTAATAGGCGGAGGAGTGAAGGGCGATGCCTTGTCCCTAAGCAAATAGGCAAGGTTCCTACCATCTTACAGGAGCTGCGATCCACTGCTGCATTCGGTTCGTAAGACATAGCACTCCCAACGAGGCTTGATTGCAGAACCGGTACATACCAACATCAGGGTTTCAGCTTCGTAGTGCGGAGGATTTATGAGTCGTGATGACAAAGACACGGTGTACTGCAATGTTCAAATGCCGATGGCCAAGGGGAGGGAGCTTTCGCGATTAGTAGCGGAGCTTAGAAAGTCAGGTGCTCATCCCGAGCTAGACTCAGTCTTTGAAGAAATACATCACGAGCTGAGCTCGTCAATCGAGTTCGTGGAGGAGCAACTGTCCGGCGCTGGCGGATTTGGCCGGCGGTCACATTGAAATAGCTCAGCCAACGAAGCCCGCGACCTTAAGAAGAGGTCAGGGTGTTCGCATTAAGGAGGTGAATCTAATGTATAGCGGTGCTGTTGATCAGAATCTGCGTGATAGTGAGAAGCTCAGGAGGAAAACGCTGTGGGCGCTATCTCAACTTCAGCCAGGCGATCCCAAGGCTATTCCAGTCGTATCCGTGCTTGACGATATCGATCATCAGTATGAGGCCGACACGTTAATGACCCCCGTGGTGAAGGTAGAAGCTCTTCGCAGCCTTGTCATCACCGACTTTCACTCGAGCAACCTACAAATTGTTCGGGAGGCCAGCATTCCCGAACCGTGGCGGGAACGATTTCTACAAGCGAGTATCGGTTCGACTCGACTCGAAGCGGGGCCTTATCTTCACGACTTGGAGAAATTCGTCCATCTCTGGACGCAGGAGATTCAGCACCTGGAAGCTCATCGCTCTGCCATCGATAAATATCTTTAGAAAGTATCTCAAGTTTTTCGAAACGCATCCGTTTGTATTTACAAGAGCATACATAAAGGGCGTTTCAATGAAGCTTCATCCTACTTCAAAAGCATCTTCTGATTTTCGTCTTTGTAGAGAGTTCGTCTGCTGGCGAGGCCTAGATTTTGACGAGAAATACAAATGCGCAATCGAAGTGCTGCCGTCGGCGCGGATCATGATCGAGCTGGACATTGTGAGTTGCAGTGTCACCCTCGAAGTCGCTCGAGAAATCGCAGAATGTGTGAAAGAAGCACTGGCTATTTCTGTCGACGATGATGGCTACCAAGTTGAAGTCAAAAAACGGCCAAATGGCCTGTTCAAAATTCGTAGCCTTGCTGGAATGCGCGGCATGCAGTACGCAGCGTTTGGCGAAATCGATGTTGAAGACGCGAGCGGAGATTTTTTTGAGGATTTATCTTCTGGCACGACATCAATTGTGGTCGCCACTATCCAAGATGGGGGGTACGAGTTCATTTTTCCCTTCATGGGCTACTCTTTCACGAGAGCTGATGCAGCCTGGCTAAGCGAGGCGTTGTTCAAAGCCTGCGGGTCATCTATCACCTGAATTAGCGACGATCCTTTTCCAATGAGACCCATGCATTGCTCGCAGCAACGGCCGACACTCGTGCTTTGCCAAGGCTCGATTCGCGACAGCCTTTCCCCGTAGGTGGATGCGCCAATGCTGTCTCGGGGGACTTGGAGCCGACAGCTAGATAAGCGGAGAGAAATCCCGAGGGGGTTACAGGCGATGACGAAAGAGTGGATCGGGACGATCTAACGTCCTTGCCGCGGGGTGGGAAGCAGCAGGTGAGCACACTGAGCGAGTCGTAAGCCTGTCCGACGCTAAATAGGGTCTTTGTGCGCATGCTGGGGAGCTCGTAACCTCAATCAAGTCGTTGAAAATTTAACTACATGAAGCCCTAGCTGCCAGTGAATAAATCTCCTTCGGACACCTCTGCTCTGCCTTCAGAAGTCTTAGCTACGCAGGTTGACTCTCCCATCTGCTTGACTCTCACGCACCGCTATCTCTTCACCAGATCTTTGTACAGCTCTCGTGCCGCCAAGATCTGATCTCTGAGTTCCTCAGGGTCAATCCGCATCCCACCGCGAGGCGTTGTCTGCAGAGTTTTCAAACCGTTGGCTGCCTTGATGAAGGCTCGCTCCTCTGCCTGAACCCATTCAGGACGTTTGTCTTTCCAAAATGACCACGCCATTCGATGAGCCTCGTTCCTTAGTGGATGAGGCTAGTATGTGGCAGCTGAAAGAAATGTCCAAGCTAGGTGGTGACCTTGGTCATTATGTAAGCGGAGCGCGCAAACCAGGAAGGTCGAAGGCATGAGGATGGAAGCCCGCAGGGCCAAGACCTGTCGATAGACGAGGTTTGGTTTACGACAGCCATCCCCAGAGGGGCATGCCCGAAAAATAAAATCTAGGTTATCGAACCGCACGCTGTTCGTTCGTACGAGGAACGACACCCATGGCGTAAAGATCATAAGTCTTTCGCAACAACAATTCGTCATCAGACGATACATGCACATGCATGAAGACTGTCGACAAGAAACGCTTCCGTTCGCCATTGCCAATCTCAGACCAAACCCTAGGTTGCCCTTGAGCATCTGGGACTGCCAAGCGATCAAGAAGGTACTCCTCAAGGCTATGCAACCGCTGCAAGCCATCGATCAAAATATCGCTGCTCTCAGCCATTGCTAGGCCCGAACCCGAATCACACCACTCATTAGTGAGATAGCTTCCGAGATCCCCTCCAGACCACACAGAAACGATGAACCGAGCTTTTTGACCCAGATTCCATACTACTGGGCGATGCCAAGACGGAACTGGAATGCCCATTACGAACCCCGCAGCCCAAGGGTACTTCTCGTGAGCAACAGATGGCTCGACCAAGTGTTTTTCCCAGCGAGAAACGAGGATATCAATCGGATATTGGTTGGTGCTGGTTGCCAAAATTTGACGTGGCATTCGGAGGCTGGGATCTGAAATTTCGTCGTCCGCGTAGCGCTGAAATTTGGAAGTCATGAATGTCCTTGGAGGAGGGGAGTGCTAAAGGTGGACGAACCAATGGTGCAGATGAAGTTTCGCCGCCACTCATCAACGATTGAGATGATCAGTAAGTCACGCTCTGTTGAGATTTCGATCTGCTCACCATCAACGAGCGCTTGCGCATAGCCCTCAGCGAAGGCTGCAGCTCTGTCAAAGTCGGAAGAGGAGTCAGAGGACGCAATGTAGCTGACCAAGCGCTCCCACGCCCTGCGTTGACGATGACCCAGGATGGTCTCGGCAAACGGCACGGCGTCTTTCAGGGAGCGTGCAAATACGATCGTTGGTAGGTTCAAAACCGGTTTCTCTAGATGTCATAGATATGAAAAACGGTTCGTTTT
Organism: Pseudomonas sp. DTU12.1; assembly: GCF_009873475.1. Lineage (NCBI taxonomy): Bacteria > Pseudomonadati > Pseudomonadota > Gammaproteobacteria > Pseudomonadales > Pseudomonadaceae > Pseudomonas > Pseudomonas sp. DTU12.1. The sequence goes on from NZ_CP045254.1 coordinate 3,074,548, forward strand.
GAGAAACCTTGAGCCGTATAGGAATTTTTTTTGTGCCGACGCAAACAGGCGCTAACCGGACGCGAACGCGTGGACGTGCTAATGGCACTCAGATATTGTCGCAAGCTTGATTACGCGCTAGCCGCGTGACGACTCATGAAAGGGATAGACGCGATGATTTACCAATGCAACGGATGCAACAGGACTACCTTCGAGATCGCATGCCCGTGGTGCATGGGCTCTCAGGTCTCGCCGTCATCAGAGCTCACGTTGCGACACCTTACGCCGCTGGATCCTTCGTTTTATCCCGACTTTCAATACAGATCTAAAGGCTTGATTCAAGATTTCTTCGGGAAGAAGAAGGAGCAAGCCCAGCTCAACGATCTCCTGAATAACGTGTTAAGAAAGTACGCAGAGCTGAAGCAGCCATACTTCACGAACTTCATTCACACAACGCGCGAAAGCGCAGGTAGCAGCGATGACGCAGGCGTACCTGGGCCACGATTGGATGGTGTGTACAGCGAAAGGGAATTGTTCAGAGAAGTCCTGATTCGCAAAGGCTTTGACGAGCTTGAAGGGCTTCCATCTCTCTTGGACAAGCTGCTGCAGACCACAGCTTTCAACTCTGACTATATGGGGTTCTCCAGAGAGCTGACCCGCCACATTCGAACTGATCTTGCCGACACCTTACGTTCTTGGATTGAAGAGGCAGGAACGACGTTCAGGTCTGACTTGGCTTTGTTCTATTACTACCTGTGGGAAAATGACGTTGCTTTCCCCAATGTTCAATTCAATCCCCAGGCGGCTTCTACATCTGGTGTTCCACTCCTCCCGATACAGGTTTTCCGGAATGGCCTGAGCCTCTGCGAAGAGATTTATTTCGATATTCTCGTCGAGCGTCTGGGATCTCAGCTGGAGCATTTCAATCCGAATCAGTTCATCACCATGTACCTGGTGGATGCTATGGACGGATTTCAGTTTGAAGCTTTCCTGGTTGAGATCTTCCAGACCATTGGCTACGACGTTAAGGAAACTAAGAAAACTGCTGATCAGGGCGCCGATCTTTTCGTTACCCGGTTCGGTAAAAATATGGTCATCCAGGCTAAGAACTATTCGGGCTCCGTAGGCAATGCGGCTGTGCAGCAAGCCATCTCCGCAAAAGCTTTCTATGGGTGCGACGAGGCAATGGTAGTCACGAACTCCTACTACACGAAATCCGCCAAAGAGCTGGCCAGCACAGCAGGCGTCCGGCTGATCGACCGGGACGGGCTTCAGAGCTATTTGGATGACTACAACCAGAAGCTCATCGAGGTTTTTCAGGCCGAGGAAGAAAGTGCTTAAAGTAGGGTGACCTTCGAGGTAAAACTTTAACCGCGCACGTCGGTGCGGTTTCGGAATCCCTGACTAGAAAGACCATACTCAACCGACTGAGCAGCAAGCGGAGCGCGCAAGCCGATACGGCTGGAGGCGTGAGGATGGAAGCCCGGCAGGGCCGAGACTTGGCACCGCTAGGCTCGGTTCACGACAGCCATCCCCGTAGGGGCACGCACAGAGTCAAGCCGGTAAATCGTGCGATCGCTATCTCCACAGTAAGGATTTACTGGTTTCCGGCCCGTAATGATAACGCTCCATGATGAAGGCCTCACAGAGCGGATTGCACAGAGCAGAGGCGGGAACTCATCCGTCGTTTCTCGAGAGGTCAGTAAGTGCTGATGCTAACGCCGTCGCCTGCTTAGGCGTGAACCTAAAGCGCGACTCATCGATTTTGATAGAAATTACGCCATTGGATTCTGTATCCAGAAGAACTGCGTAGCTGTTGTCATCGTCTATGACTTCACCCTCGGCAATGCCGGGCCGAGTGAAGATGGCGAGCCTAACTTCGTCCAACTCACCCACGGGCGAACCATCCTTGAAGGTGAAGAATCTGTTTGGCGGCAGTTTTGTGCTCATGGTTTCAATTTGCCTCAAAAAATACGTTGCATGAGTAACTAAACGGAGCGGAAATTAGAAACTTGAGCGGGAGAAGAAAATCTTGGCCCTGAATGGTTAACCTTGGATGCCCAGTTCACTCCTTGCGTTGAGTAGTGTGCTCAGGGAGGAGGTTTCATGAGCAAGCAGGTATGTGTCGAGTGCCTCATTGATGGGTAAACTACCTGTTTTTTGCGGTGTGATTGGCGGATAACAATGGAGTGGCAACCTTCTTTTCTCTCGCGGCTATTCAGAAGGGCGGCATCATGGCGTCTGAAGATCGAGAATGATCAATTCAGCGTCACGTTGAATGAGAAAACGTATCCGATACCTCTCGAAGCGTTTTCCTCACTGCGCTTTCGCGATGGCCTGTTATGGACGAACGTCACTGTCTGGGTTGGTAACGAGATTCATCTCGTCGGCTTGCGAAAGTCGGCTCGTCACACGCTGAGTAACCAGCTTCGAGCCGTCACAAGCAGGCAGAATTTCCGTACTTATTACGCCAAGATCATGGGTTGGCTGAAATTGGTCGATCAAGTGGCGCTGACGGTAGACGCAGAACATCGATGGCTGACACACGACATGCAGCATGAGCTTCTTTCCGAGAAGGATGCTTTGAAAATCGACGATGCTGATCTCAAGGCACTGTTTGATTCTCCAGTTATCCAAACTGCATTGGGAGACAATAAGACACGCGTTTTAGGGCGGTTGCGGCAATGGTCTCAGGATTGGCCAACGCATTGGCAGACTCGTAACAAAGCGCACATGATCCGCGAGCTGGATGCTTGCTCAGATCTTCTGGATAACGTCGAGTCCCGTGAGCTCAATGATGAGCAAGCAAAAGCCGTGGTTTGCTTCGACAATCGGGTTCAGCTTATTGCCTCCGCCGGCTCCGGCAAGACCTCTACGATGGTTGCCAAGGCGATTTACGCAGTTCATCGCGGTTTTGTGGCACCATCCGAGATCATCATGCTGGCCTTTAACAAAGATGCTGCACAGGAGCTGCAGGAAAGGGGCGCTCAGTCTCTCGGAAGGCTAGGTATGGCCGGTGTCACGATCAATGCACTGACGTTTCATTCACTGGGCCTAAAAATCATTGGCGGTGCGACAGGCAAAAAACCTAGCGTCCCCAAGTGGGCTACCAAGGCGGATCTTGGGCTTGAGAAACTTGGTGTGATCGTTGACTCGCTTAAAGACAGGTCAGATGAGTTTCGCACCAAGTGGGATCTTTTCCGCTTGGTATTCGGGCGGGATCACTCCACTGCGCCATTGAGAGATGTGGCGGAAGCTTTCGACAGGGAAGGGGAGGCTCGGCTAATCACACTCAATGGTGAGCATGTCGCGAGTCAGGAAGAGCGCTTGATTGCCAACTGGCTTTTCTACAACGGCGTCGAGTACGCCTATGAGCGGCCCTACGAACACGACACTGCAACTGCCGATCACCGCCAATATGCGCCCGACTTTTATTATCCGCAGCTGAACCTCTATCACGAGCACTTTGCCTTCGATGCAGAGGGCCAGGCACCTGCGCATTTCGTGAATTATGCGGAAGGGGCCGATTGGAAGCGGAAGGCCCATGCCAGCTACGGTACGCAGCTGATCGAGTCGACTTCACACCAATTGCGGACGGGTGAAATCTTCGCTCATCTCTCTCAAGAGCTGACGTCGCGGGGCGTGGAGCTAGATCCAAACCCCGACCGTCCGATCCCGGACTCCGGCCTAGTACCACTAGAACATATTGACTTGGTGAAGGTGCTCCGATCGTTCATCTCTCACTACAAAAGTAATAGCCTGACGGCGGCGATGCTGCACGAACGGTACGACGCTCTTCCGATCAGCGTTTTCAAGTTCCGGTACAAAATGTTCCTGGAGCTCGCGATTCCGGTGATCGAAGGCTGGGATGCCGCCCTGAAAGAAGACCGTGGGATCGATTTTGAGGACATGATTAACCTGGCCGCAGATTGCCTAGAGCGTGGCTACCAGTCGCCTTATCGCTTGGTCATGGCTGACGAATACCAAGATGCCTCGCGCGCACGTGCGCGGCTTTGCCGGGCGTTGGTTCAAGAGCCCCATAGTCACCTGTTCGCGGTGGGTGATGACTGGCAGTCAATCAATCGATTCGCCGGCGCGGATGTGAGTGTGATGACTGGTTTCGTGGAATGGTATGGCCACGGTGAGGTATTCCGATTAGAGAAGACTTACCGGTGCCCTCAGGCTATCTGTGATGCTTCCAGTCAGTTTGTGGCTAAAAACCCTGCTCAGCTGCAGAAGACCGTGATTTCTGTGACGGAGCCGATCGGCCCCGCATTTCTGGCATTCCAGCTATCTAGTAGGGATCAGGTTCAGAATGGCTTGCGGCAGTATCTGGACGATCTTCACCAGCAGCTTTCGACCGGTGTAGTCCCCGGGGCAAGTGATCGGCTGATAACAGTCTTCGTTCTTGGACGCTACAAAGCCGATGCGCAATTCATACCCCATGGGTGGGAGCAACGCTACGGCAACAAACTTGAGATCAGATTCAAAACCATTCACACCTCAAAGGGTGATCAGGCCGACTACATTTTGCTCCCCGGGATGATGGCTGGAGGATTCCCGAGCATGAAAGGGGACGATCCGGTCTTCGGCCTAGTTATGCCCGAAGGAGACACCTACCTGCATGGCGAGGAACGCCGACTTTTCTATGTAGCGTTGACCCGGGCTCGTAGGTCTGTCGTGATGTTCACTGTGACTGCCAGAAACTCACCGTTCCTCACAGAGCTGGTAAACGACGGGGTGGTAATAGTTACAGACATCAAGGGTGAACCAATCCAGGAGGAACGATGCCCTGTGTGCCAACATGGGGTCGTGCTTCATCGCACCGGTAAGTTCGGTGATTTCAAATCCTGCTCAAGCTTTCCTCGTTGCAAGTACAAGCCCGGAAAACCAAGACGCCAAGATACTCGGCAGGCAAAACTGACTCGGCGACGTTAAGGGCGTCAGTACCAGCCAGCCCCGCACCCGGATAGCGCAAAGCCTTAATATGTGGCATTTAGCCTCTAACGAAGTGGCGTGTAGGTTGTCATTGTGACTACGTCAACGCGTGTATTGAAGGCGATTGCGGCGGAGCGCTGGGCGGCGGGCCGAGAATCAGGATCAGGAAATGTCAGGGAAAATCGTACTCGGCGCCAGCCGCTGTTGGTGGGCGCTAGTCGCCGGTGGACGTGCAGCCCGGCGATCATTCGCAGCTTGGCAAAGTGAAGATGGGCTCTATTTCGAGCCCTTGTCTCCCATTCTGGTGGAGGAGCGGCAAGATATGAGTGTGAACTCTTGCGGGCACTGCAAAGCGATGAAGTACTCAACATAGCAATTACCGGTGGCTATGGGGCAGGTAAAAGCAGTGTCCTGAAGACGTTTTTCGAACATCACCGTAGCTTCAAACATACTTTCGTATCGTTGGCCACATTCACCAAGGCGAACGCTCACACCACTGCCTCACCAAAGCCGATTGACGAGTCATCTGAGCCAAGGCTGCTCGAAGCACCTCGGCCTGCAGCATTTGACGTCATCGACGATCGGAGCGCCCACCGCCGCCGAGCAATCAACTCCGCGCCGCCTATCGATATTAGCTAATATTTAATACATTTTTTACATCGAACATTTTGACGATGTCTCTATTATATTTTCCGTATGGCGAGGATAGAATGCGCTCTTTTTTCTGCACCACACCAAATGCCTTAATCAATTCTATTAGCGCCTTAAATTCAGCGGGCGCGCAGGTAGGGTCATCAAGTAAGTGAAGCCGCTTACTGAGAATATCAATGAGATCTTCTGTGCGTGCCAGTTTTGTACTACAGTTGTACCGATCTTCCAAACATAGATTGCTAGCGAGCTGATCTTGGAATGAACTCACGTTCACAAGGTTGATTTTTTCGAGCGGATGACTTTTAAGAATCGAGTGATTCGCCTCGAACCTGTAAATAGAGTCAAAGCATAGTTGATAAGGATGTATATGTGTGTTAGTGCGGAATATTTTGCCCTCCTTTAAGGTTTGGTTGCATATTTTGCAGGAGGGTATGTGATTGTAAAACGATAACGCCAGGTAAGGGAAGGCATGTTTTGGGTAAAAGTGATCGATATCATAAAGCATCATGATTTTGCTTGCACCTGCAGGCTTCTCGACCTTTATAATAGTTGCTGTGCCGTAATTGCAATATGGACAGGTCGCCTCCTTAAAAAGTAATTTCTGATAACGCATATAGCAATGATCACTGCCGCGATAAGAAACATAATTAAATGCTTTTAGAAGAAGCTTTCCAAACGGGCGTGATTGGGCTTTACCCCTATGCATTACAAATAGGTCATCTTCTTGTAAGATTTCTTGGGCCGTCACGGTTATTGAATTGAGCTGGGTGGGTCTAGCGGTAATGATATGCTTGAGATAAGTGGAGTCCTCTAGCAACTGAACATACTCCAAATGCCTTGCCTGCGCATCACCACCAACCTGTTTCATGTGCTCTTGGCTTGAAACTTTCTCTTTAAGATTTCCGACCTTTGAAATGAGAGCATGCTTGATCGGATCCCCAACTTTATTAACAGGGTTTAGATCCGCCCACATTTCTTCGACGATATCATCGAGAAACTTAGGGATATCGGTGTGCATGGTGGATAAATGGCTGTTAATGCTAATCATTCTGCACCAACCCGTTTGTGAATATGAAACTTAATAACGTCATCATCAACCACTGATAACGCTAGCCTAAGGCTCTCGATATCCTGTTGACTCAAGGGCGACTTGTCGAGCAGTTCAAATACCTCTTTCATATATTCAGATGAGAGGTTTCCGCTTCTTTTATGGTTCAGGCCAAATGAATATTGGTAGATATCGTAGAGGTTGGCCGCAAATGTTTTATGTCTTACTACCCCCAGAGCGCTGATTTTTCCATTACCCTCTTGCTCCTGCTTGAGAACGACCACGCATTGGTGAGGTAGGTCGCTAATGAGAATGGGAGAGTGGGTCGTGAAAACGATCTGCACTGTACCTTCAGATAGCTCGGGAAGACACTTTATGAGTCGCTCTACAAACTCCAACTGCCATTCTGGATGGAGATATAAGTCGCCTTCATCAATGCATATCAAGGCTGCATGCTTTCTATCTTTTCTTAACCTATCTACACCAGTCCATATTGAGCTAAATAAATTTAGATAGGCTTTCTGCCCTGAACTAAGTCCTGTCCAGGTGATCGAGCCAAACCTAAGCGACTGAATGATGCAGGCGAGGTGTTTGTACCAAAAGGATTCCTTAAGCTCAAAGTCAACTGTGAACAAAAACTTTGGCCCCTTTAAAGTCTCGTCAATATCAAAATTCATTTCACCCAGAAAACTCTCCAGCTTAAATAATACTGTTAGCGTTTCATACAAGAGAAAATTGGAGTTCAATGGATTCGTATCGTTATTCTCAGAATAGCACTCTCGAAGTTCGCCAATGAACTCATCCAGTTCTTGGGGTGGGTTGTTGTGCACAATACCCATCATGTGAGAGACAAGTCGCTGATCTGGAATATCTCTCTCAAGCACGGCCTTCAAAAAGCCCATTTGCATGGTCTGCCTGATTAAATAAAGCTTGCCCCTACCCCTGGTTTTTTTTCGGATTTCTGCCAAATAACTCAGTACTGGCGCAACGGCAGATTGTGTAGCAGTTTGGTTATGTCGAGTAATGAATTTTTCTATTTTTATTTCAATCTTTGGCGGTGCTAACAAATCAAGATTTCTAAATTCTCTTGACTGGAAAAACTCAACGTCATTTATAAAATCGGACTGTCTTGAATCCCAATTCCTAGCGATAGTTCTGGGGTTGTTTTTATTGTTCACGGAAACATCGGCAACGCCGTCTCCGAAGTCGATATAGTTTTTATCGAAGACGTTGGAGAAGAATACTGTATCCATCCCCTCGATCTGATCTCGACTTATAGAGTCGCCAACTTGAAAATCAGCAGAAACGGAGGTCTTTAGATTGGTTGACTGATAAAAAACGCCATCAACACAAAAAACCATCAAATATTCGTGCCTTAGGTTCTCGCCCCCATTCGCTATTCGGCATATCAATTCCAGCAAATTGGTTTTACCTGCCCCGTTTATGCCAAGCACTCCTGTGATGCTCGTTATATTGTCACCGAACAAATGAGGCATGGGTTTTTTTTCAAACCGCTGCAGAAAATTTCTTGAGCTATCAAATTTGAAATCAAACTTATTAGAAAGGGTGACGCCAAAGTCTTTAAGATTCTTAAATCTTTTTACCCATATGAAACAAAGCTGCATTTTAAACTCCTTATGACTTGTGATTCCATATTTGACTTGGAGCAGCCCGTATGAAAGATAAGCGGCGTAATGCCACGCATTAAATAATTCTACATGACCTAGAAAATCGGTGCAGCAGGATCTGCTGATAGAGATCGCATGTTGTGCTATCGCGCTTCGGTCGATTTATTGAAGTGTCATTCTTAAGCGTACATCGCTCCAAAGGTACCTTGGCTGACTACGTGGTCTTGCCATCAATGGTGAGCATGAAGCGTGGCCGCAGCTTCCCCAGCACCATGACTGACGACCCAGTCCTTGGTCTCGTCATGCCCAATCGGGATTCTTATCCGTTCGCAGAAGAGCGTCGCCTCTTTTAGGTTGCGTTGACCCGGGCTAGACGCACAGTGGTGATATACACCGTTGCGAGCAAGATCTCGATTTTCATAAAGGAACTGGCGATCGACAGTGCGCTTCAGGTTGAGGACGTACACGGAGCCCCGGTCAGGCTCCATCCATGCCCCCGTTGCTGCGTCGGCGACTTGGTAGTGCAGGAGAGCAAGAACGGCCCGTTCGTTCGATGCACCAACTTCCGGGAGTGCGATTACAAGCCTCCAAAGAAAAGCCTGTGAAGAAAGCTCGGTATACAGGCAATCGATACGGCAAAAAAAGGTTCCGCGTATAGCTAGTTCGTGAGCTGGACAAGTTGATGAAGCAGACTGCCTCAGGGGTGCAGCACTCCGGGGACTCTGTAGGGGATTCCTGCCTGAGCGTATCTATTAGCTTGCGCAGCCCTGGAGGCATCTGCCGACGCCAAAGGTAGTTATTTCCATAGTGAAAGCAACCAGACTGAAAAGATGCCTGCTGCTGCGCTGATTCCAATCCATGTCTTGTCGATAAGGCCCGAATGCCACACTTTGGCTGAGAGCACAGCGAAACTGATGACTCCCGTCAGCCACTTGAACCGCTGGAGCGTGGAAGCAAACTTGCGACCGGTCAGTACAAGCCCCAACAGCCAAAGCTGCAGGAATGCTGGGAGGCGGCGATAAATTCGGCCTGCTTTCGTCGTCTTGCATACGCTGACCCATATATAGGAGTCACTGCCAAGCCCGTTGCCTGGAATGACATTAGGAACGCAGACTGAACGTATCAATAAAAGCGTATGAGCCAGGTCGAAAGCGATCTGCCGCCTTTCATTGAATGCTTGAGCAATCCGCTGTTCTTGATGTTTGACAGGTTTTTCCAAAACCTCGATGCCCATTACCTCAACGCAGTCGCCTTTGAGTCTTTCCCAGAAAGTGTATTTCGTAAGGCGTTGCTCAGCCGCCTCATCGATGAGTCTGTTCAAGAGGTAGTGCTTGATCCTGAGCGTAAACTGTTCTTTCATGAAGCTTCTCTAAACCTGATTTCAGTGGGTGGCCAACGTTTGGATGACTCGCGTCCGACACGGTTGTTGCTCGCTGGAAGTTACCCCTCACGCACAAGCTGCACCGGAATAGTGCTCAGCAAACATTCGTAGCTCTTCCCCCAATCTTTTGATAGTTTCGGGCGCCGTCAACGTCTGTTTGTTGAAGGCACCTCAGCCTCTTACAGAAGTCGGTGAGGATGGGAGAAGTACTGCAATTCATCGACGATCTCAAAATTTTCTAGATCGATCACTACCGGCCCGATTTCAATCGTCTCCATTTGCTCGGGGACGACTGCAAGCGACCTTGTGATTCCGACTCGCCAACCTAATCACAGGTTGCCTCCAAGTTTACACAATACAAATAACGGTATGGGGCGAGGAGGTTTTGGATGGTTTGGAGATGAAGATGTTTTGCTTCGAAGCTCATGTCAGGGTAGACCTTGCTTGTAGTTTATTCAGATTGTACGAATCATCCACCGCGGCGACTTTGACGCAGGCGCAGCGTAGGCGTTCCGGGAACACGCCTTGCGAACTCCAGCATTAAGGGGCGGGTAGTTTCCGCATTTATTCAAGCGACGTGATCACCCTAATCGCCGGAATTTGCATGCGCCAACGAATCTCTTTCCCTCAACGTTGGACTATGCCGTTCTTTACCTTGAAGACCTGGGGCTGGCGCAAGAGTTTACGCCCCACATCAATCGTGTCTTTTCGGAGCGCCGGTATGCTGGCAGTACACTTTGAGAGTCGAGGCAGCGACAGCTACGCAGACCGTCACCGCGACTGGGTTAAGGCTGAAGCACACTGCCGCTGTCCGGCTCATGCTGTCAGATGACGGCGTTATTGTGTAGCCGCGTATTCATCCATTAGGCTTAGGCATAGTGGCAGCCCGCCAGTAACACGTTGATGAAGGAACGCAACGAATGCCTGAACCCTATCAGCCGATGCCGGCAGTGCTTGATCGGCAAATTGAAAACGAAACGCAGGATGCGTTCGGGCACAGACACTTTGCTCAGGCGTTGCAAAGTCTGGTGGAGGCCGAGCACCACAAACCACCGTTTAGTATTGGTTTGCTTGGTGGCTGGGGTACAGGTAAAAGCTCAATCAAAGAGCTCTATACCCGTGGGCTTGCTGATGGTGCATCTGACGGCACGGGGCAACCATCGCGTCGAGATCGCATCAAAAGCATCACTTTTAACGCTTGGCGATTCGGCGGGAAGGATCAGGACATTAAGCGAGCGCTGCTGCGCCACGTGTTCTTGGAGTTGGGCGGCGACGAGCAAGCTCTTCACGACAAGCTTTTTCGAAGTATCACGCAGGTCGAAATCCAGTGGAAAGGGTGGAGACAATATGCAGTGCAGCTTTGGCGAGCATGGTCACTTCCATTGCCGGCGTTCATTGGCGCAATGCTGCTACTGTTTGGCCTGGTATGGGCCGGACTCGCCATCCTTCCGTGGAGCAACCCCATTGTCCAATCGACGTTCATCTTGGCAATCAGCGGTGCCTACAGCTATTTGTTGAAGAACTTGAAACCTTCGAAGGTCGATAGCTACCGATCTATCACGAAAGTTTCGCTGCCAAGTGCAAGCGCCGAGCAGTATGAGGAAATGCTGCTTGAGCAGCTTAAAGTGTTCAAGGGCCCTGCAGCGGGTATATTCACCAAACCCGATCCCTGTGAGCGCCTGGTGATATTCGTAGACGACCTGGATCGGCTTTCGGCCGAAGAAATGGTGCTGGGCCTCGACGCAGTTCGTGCCTTCATGGAAATCCCTCCCGAGAAACTTCCATTGGGTCTTGGCCTCGTCTTCGTTATCTCTTGTGACGAAGCTAAGGTAGCCGATGCCCTGGCTCGCGGCCGCGGCAATCCTGAACAACCCGGTACCGTCTTTACCCATATGGACGCTCGTAGGTACCTCGACCGTATTTTCCAGTTCCGCTTGGAAATTCCGCCTGCACCCAGGGGGGATATGAGGCAGTTCGCGCTGAAGCATCTGTCGTCGTTTATGGATATTGTGAAAGATCTGAACGCGGGGGGTGCAAGCCCAGAAGAAGTGATTGACCGGATGATTCACGTGAACGTTGTCGATCCGCGCAATGCACTTCAGATCGTGAACGCATTTGCTCAGTCCTGGTGGCTCGCAAAGCGAAGAGAATATGAAGGAAGTTCAGGTGAGCGGCCTGGTGGCCTTCATGAAGGTGCGGTGACTAGCCATCCGATCTCGCTGGGAGCGCTGAGTGCTGCCCGTGTGAGTTTTCCTGATTTCTATCGCGATCTTCAGGATGACCCATTACTGCTTGGCCGCCTGACGGAGTTGCTTGTACATGAAGGGGAGCTCTCGGATCAGCCCGTTGAGGCGCGGGCCCTGTTGGTCAAGCGTTACGTCATCGAAGACAAGGAAGGAAAGACTACAATGCGAGAGGGCTGTCGAGACCTGCGTCAGTTCTTGTCTAGCCTAGTAGGGGTGCGCTGGCCAGATTCTCTGCAAAGCTTGCTTTTGCTATCCGAGGATCCAATAAGTCGAAAATTCGGCGCTGGCACGAGCACGCTCTACAACATGCTGGTGTCCGGTGATACGCGAGGGCTGATTGAGCGACTGTCCACTCGCACCGACAAAGTCGCGCTAAGCGAGGATCAAGCACAGCTGCTTCATGAACTGATTAGCGATTTGCACCTGGAAACAGAGTCGCGACGGCACAACGCAATGCGCGTCATAGCGAACTTGCTTGATCATCTCCCACCACGAACGGTGCGATTGATGCTCGGAAAACTCTGCAATGCGTTGACCGCATCATTGGATCTTCGGTCGATGGTTGGGCTGGATAAAATCAACAGTGTTGTGCTGCTCGCCAATGCTCAGGAGCAACGGCAGATAGCGGCTGAGTTGGTTGACGACCTGCTGACTACGCAGCATCAAATTGAATTCCGGTTAGAAACTATGCAGACCCCAAGCTTGGACGAAGCAAAGGCGATGGTGGTCAAGGCTTGTGAAATCGTCCTCAACGTTCGATCGGTGCATGGGTTGCCTGCCGCACAAGAGCGCAAGCTTATCGAATGGCTGAAGGTGAGAGACGTAAGCATAGGCAAATCCTCCTTCCATTTCGATTTCAATACACTTGAACAGTGGATAGGCAGGCACGAGGAGATGCTGCTCACGATGCTAGGGACTGACTACAGCTCGCTTGTTGCAGATGAAGTTGAAGCGGGTAGGTCGCAAGCATTGGAGCTGTCGACCGTTTCAGGCAGGGTTGATCGATTGTTTGGGAGTCTTGCTGCGAAAGGGGAAGAAAGTCGCGCAGACCTATGGAAGCTTGTTGATCGCTATCTGAAGCTTTCACCGCTCGAATTGCAGTCCTGTGCGCTCACTACATTGGAGCAATCTCACCAATTGGCTGGCTCCCAGCCGCTGTCCGCATGCTTGGTCACCATTGTGCGAAACCTCATTGAACACCCCAGCCCCGCGGTCGATTACGAGCGGGGATTCCGCTGGGTTCTATCGACTGCGTCTGCCCGTTTTGGAGAACTTACGAAAGAAGCCAAGTCCAGCCTTGCTGACCTGGGTGGCAATTTATCCGGCGGAGAATTCTACCAGGCGGATGCCGTTGCTCTCTTCGAACAGATCATTCAGCGTGAACCTGGAATGTTGGCGCAGGTGAGCGCGAATTGGGTTGAGAGTTTTGCTGAAGGCCTGCCTCTTGAGTGCTGCGCTTCACTGCTGAAAGCTTATGGGGATTTACCGGAAGACGTGCAGAGCAAGGTCATCGCGTATTTTGATACAGGATTTACGGCCACAGCTATGCCCGATCGTTTCGGAGAACTCTATGCCCTCGCCGCGGCGAACATTTCAAGCAAGTCCTGGGGTTCTGGTCTAATGCACGACCATCTAGATCGATCGTTGAGCAGGCTTCCCTCAAGAGTCTCTAGGCCGGTAGAGGAACTGGATGACTTGCTGGGCGGGCTCTCAAAAGTATATCTCCACGGTTCACCGGCGACGATCGCAACCTGTTTGCGAGATACTTTTTCAAGCGCCGCCAGCTATCCGGCTCAACATGAACGACTTCATCAGTATCTCGCCGGCACTTGGCCGTCTACCGATGTGGTGCAGCCCGGTTATGCGCCGGACACCATATTCTCTGACGCGATCAATGTGGGCCGACGAAGCCCAAAAGATGCTGGGCGCGGGCTGCTTAGCTCTCTTGATTCCATGGTCGAGTTGGGGATCGTAGGTCTGGAACGAGACGCGGAACTGATTGAGTTGGCATGTTTAATCTGGCAAGCGCACCCAGTGGAGGCGCAGGAGTTCTTCACTCGCGATTCTAGAAGACTAACACCTAGCCAAATCGCCCAGCTACCTGGCGCCATAAGCTGGGAGTCCCCTGAGGAAGTAGGTTGGCTCAGGAGCGCCTGGGGAAAAACCATATCTGAGCTCGACGCATCGGAACGAACCGCAACGACCTTGCTAGTGCTCGCGCTGGGGCCAGTCGGTAACGCTCAATTACCAGACCAAGCTCTATCCTTATGGATAAATTGCCTCGGTAACGGCGGCTTTCAAGGACTGGTACAAGCGTTGATGTCTAACGAAGCCAGCGATGACGGCCGTCGTCGCCTCTGGCGCCAGGTAGACTCGCTGAACCCAGCCCCAACGCCAACTGAACTGATCAACCTGAGCATTCGGGTTTTACCAATGGCAGCAGCACCTGAGACTGCTGCAGCTGTGAACAACGACCTGGAGTCCATCTGCACTCGTTTGGGCGACCAAGAGAGCCGGCTAGCCACCGCAAAGCTTCTGCTGGCGACGATCCCAAGCTGCTCATCAGTCACGATCAAAACCAATCTCGCTCGGCTAGCCTTTGGTCTTGGCACGCACGCCGCCTTATCCGCGGTTGATGAGTCAACGCTGAGTGATGATGACCTACAGGTCATCGCAGATACTTTCGGAAAAGGGCGGGAACTGACCAAGCTCAAATCGCGTTTTGAGAAGCTTGAACGCTCATAGCTTCGCGACGACCAATGTTGAATGGAGAGGGCCGTTGTATCCGAAGGGGAGGCCATCTCCATGGCATTGAATTACAACCTGAAACGCTTACGAGGTGCTTGGGATGATGCCTTCCCAGAAATCTAAATTTTGCGCTACACCAAATCAGGAGTTTCTCATAGACCGCAAAAATGCCAGCTAATCCAGCATGGGCGGGGTTGAATTCTCTGTTGAGTAATGTCGGATATCCATGTGCGTGTTTACCTCAATACGTCCGTCGGTTGCAGCGTGGATGCTTCTATCTGCACTCAGAAGGCCTCCAGTTGCGGTGTGCCTGAATTAGCTTTAAGACCTCCGAAGGAGATAACTGCATCCACGTAGCGCATTGCAGACTTCATATCCTTCCAGCCCACATAGCTCATCAGCCCCTTGATGTCCCAGCCATTGGCAGACGCCCAGGTTGCAAAGCCGCGCCGCATTGAGTGGCTGCTATACAGTTCAGCTGGTAATCCTGCCTCTTTGAAAATGCGCCGCAGCACAGGGATCAGGCTATGCGGCTGCATAGCTTTGCCTGAAAGATTGCCCCACCGATCTATCCGCTGGAACACCGGGCCTTTTGCGATCCCGGCGACTTTTATCCAGTTGATGTAGGCCTCCACGGGGCAGAGCATTGTAAGTGCCGGCGTCTGGAAAGTAGTTCCTTCATGCTGGCGGTCACCCTTGGTGTACGGCAGGAAAAAGGTAATGCCTTCACCACTTATGGCTTGGGTATCCTCGACCATTAGCCTGGCTAACTCATCGCCACGAAAGCCACGCCAAAACCCAATCAAGATAATCGCCACCGAGCGGCGATGACGCACCAGCGATTTGTAATCTCCCTGTTCAATCGCAGCTGCAGCTTCCCCTTCAAGCCATGTGACTGCCTGCTCTAGATGCTTCAGCAGCAGCGGGGCGGCCTGCTTGACCTTTGCAGGATGCACGACCCTGATGCCCTTGATCATCTGGCGAACATCAGGCGTCTTGGTTGGATCGGGGAAGCCCTGGGTGATGTGCCATTGCGCTAGGGCCGCCAAGCGCTGCTTCAGAGTGTTGATGGAGAGTTTGTCGGCGTACTCCGCCAAGTAGCGAACGACGCCCGCTCCGGTCGTGGGTAGGTACCCGCCCCAAGTCACTTCGAAGTGCTCGATCGCCGCCCGGTAACTCTTTCGCGTGTTCTCCCGGGTACCGGCCCTGAGGTACCGATCTGCCTTTTCCATCGTGCTTTGCCTTCAAAGTCAGAACGTTTTGCTTTCCCTGCGCTACGAGGAGGTTTTCTGGGAGCCATAAAAAGTCAAGAAGCCATAAAGCACTATTATAGCTTTTTAATTGTTTGACTTTACATCCACAAAATTGGTGTTAGCGTGTCACGTAATTACATGACACGTAACACAGAACGAAATCGTAGGAGTTCACATGGCTCGTGGCGGCATTAACAAGGCGGTGGTGCAAAAAGCAAGGCAGTCTCTGCTCGCTAGGGGCACATACCCAAGCATTGATGCCGTGCGTGTGGAACTGGGGAATACCGGGTCGAAGACAACAATTGCCCGGTACCTGAAGGAGATCGAATCCTACGATCCACGCCCACTATCGTCCCGCGAACGCATGGGTGAAGAACTTTCGGCAATGGTGGAAAGCCTTCTGGATCGACTCATGGAGGAGGGTAACGAGTCGATCGAACAGTCCCGATCAGCCTTTGATATTGAGCGTGTAGAGCTCCAGGCGCAGATCGACAGCCTGCAAACTGAACTGACCGCAGCGCGTAGGCAACTCGACACTCAGCAAGCAGCGATTGAGGCTCAAACTGCTGACTTAAAAACCACGCAGTCCTCACTCCAGGCAGAGCTGACACGCAATGCCGGACTTAATCAACGCTGTACTGACCTAGAAGCCTTGGTCAGTGACCGGGATAAACAGATCCACTCCCTAGAGGAAAAGCATGTTCACGCGCGCGGGGCATTGGAGCACTACCGGGAGTCTGTAAAAGAGCAGCGTGAACAAGATCAACGACGGCATGAATCCCAACTCCACGAGACCCAAATGGAGAAGCGCAAGCTGCAGGAAACGTTGGTGCTGAAACAGGATGAACTAACTCGTTTAAATCGTGACAACGAGCGGTTGCTTGGAGAGTCCAGGCAGCAGGTGAAACTGCTACACGGCCATGAGGCGCACACACAGACACTGACTGGCGAGATCCAAGGTCTGAAACTGGCGGAAGCGAGATCCGCCGGAGTTGCTGAGCAGCTCCAGGAACAGATCGCCACGCTTCGACAAGACGCCACGGCACTGAATGAAGCAGCAGCCAAGAGCGGCGAGCGCGAGCTGGAGGCAAGACTGCTGCTTGTCGCTGCCCAATCGGAGAATGAGCGACTCCGGCGATTGCAGGCTACCGAGGCTGAGACAGATGGAAGCGATTCGAACACCACATTTGCGCCTGCATCCGAGAAGCCAAAGACAGCACCCACAAAACCTTCGAGGAAGTGAGCATGAACAAAGCCCCGCTCAAACCGATAGGCCCTAATGAAGAATGCTCCGCGCTTCAGTGGGCTCATCAGCGACTCACTTTTATGCTGGCGAACAGCACATTACCGCCAGCCTTCATACAGCTCGACACCCGCACTCGATTGGAAACCCGAGCTAAGCCAGGTATCGAGGCGGCTGACTCGAGTAAAGCAAATTAGCAGCAGTGTGCCGAGCACCGCCAGCGCATGTTTGAAAGACTTGAAAGCCCTACATATTGGGTTATTATCAAGTCATGAGCACTACATGCGGTGATTTGCATGCACATGCCAAGTATCGAACAAGAAGCATCCGAGCTGCTGCGCATGCTCTGGCGCGACCGATATCACCTGTGGGGCGATCAAGATATCACCCCGCTTCAGGCGCGTGATCCGAGAAAGGCGGCGTTAGCGTACGGCTTTGAATATCGGGAGCTTCCGAATCTCGGTGACCCCAAATTCATCCAAGGCGGCTCCGGCCCTAAGATTGCAGGTCTGATCGATCGCCAAGCGAACCGCATCGCCATCTCCCAAGAATTCTCACCTACAGTAAAACTGTTCACGGGTGCTCATGAGATCGGCCACCTTGCCCTACATAAAGGTGAGGTTATGCATAGGGATCGGGCGTTAGATGGCCGTCCAGTCGGCGGGCCGCGAAACCCTGAAGAACGGGAGGCTGATTTCTTTGCAGCGTGTTTTTTGATGCCTGCGAAACTGGTCGCTGACCGCTTCAGGCGTCTATTCCTATGTGGAGACCAGCTTCACTTTAACGATACGGTCGCATATCACCTCGATGCGCATAACATCGAAGGTTTGTTGTATGCCTCATCAGACTCCTTGGAACGAGAGCTTGCTCTGGCGCGGTGCCAACGCTTCAATAATCTCAACGTCGTATCACTTGCTACGCAGTTTGGAGTATCCGATTCGGCAATGGCGTTACGGCTCAAGGAGCTAGGTTTAGTACGCTGGCCTTAGCTTGGCGTTTGAAACTGGGCGCTAGGTATCGATCGGAATGAAAGAGAGTGGCGGGGTGATATAGGACTGTACGCTCAAGCACCGCCCGACCATGCGACATAAACTTCCCGTCAGATGCTGATCAATCAATACTGCCGACCTACCTCGACCAGCAGCTCCAGCGCCCTCATGCGCAAATGGATCGCTGTCTTCGAAACGTTAAAATATTCGCTCAGGGAATTGCACACAGCATGAAACTGGATGACATTGTCCCTCTGACTGTCCAGGTACAGATGGCCGTGACCACGGTTTCGGATGCCAAGATGCTGTAGTAACAACCCAAACGCAGCCTGAAAGTCCTCTTTAGGCATCAAGAGACATGAAGCAAACGTATTTGCTTGCCACTCCAACCGCTCGACTTCCCCTTTAGGGATGGTGATCAGCTGGCTCTGGTAAATGTCCTGCGCTCGGATGGCTTCTCGTGTCATGTAGCGCTTATGCCCTAGAAAGTGATGCCCCAACTCATGGGCGAGTGTGAATCGGGCCAAGTGGGATTGGCTATCTGCCCCGAAGATTTTGATCTCAAGCGGGTTGAACGTGATACTGCCGAGGGCTGAGCCCGAGTCCTCAATGAAGCTCACGGACAGTCCACTGACCTCAGCTTCTCTGGACACTAGCTTAGTCAGATCGACCTCTCCCCGGATGTATGAAATGGATTTCAAAGCCTGCTGCGCCAAGCGATCTATTCTGTCCCGCGAAATGAACGCGACCCTGGGTGTTTCGATAAGCGTGGGCTGACGAATCAGACTCAGATCGCTCTCTTTAAAAGCACTCTCAAGGTCGAGGCCTTTCCAGATGCCTTCCCAACCATCAGTAAAGCCGGCAGGAGTTACGGCATAGGCGCTATAAACGGTAGGCCGAAAATCCATCTGGGTTAGGGCGTATTCGATCTCCGCGCGCTTACGGGCTCTAGCGCTCCGCGCCCCGGTCAGCAGGGCGCGAGGAAGCTCCCATCGAAACTCAGATTGATCAAAGTAACGCAAGACACCGAAGCCTCGGTTCCGAGCAATGTTGAACGTTCCGGACTGAAACGCACTGGCGGACGCAAAAATACCCTTGGCATTGAAGCCGGCCACCTGACTTATCTTTGAACCGAATTCTTCGATGTCCCCCACGGGCACTTTGCCGCTGTAGTTCTTACATTCGATGAGCACAAGCAATGATGGGGTTTCGAAACCAGGCAGGAATACTTCGACAGAAATATCAAAAATGATGAAGTCCTCTCGGTCACGCGAGAAGTAACCCTTCTTCCTGAAAATTTTGCAGCACTCAGGTTGGAACGCATAGAAGCGACCTTCATTGATCTCACGAGACAGGAACTCAAAGACCTGCTCCTCGAATCGGTCGCCCTTGGCATAGGTGCTGAGCGCTTCAATTTCCATATGTAGGGCGGACTCCTTGGTAACGGATCAGAATGTCAGTCGTGCGTGAATAGATAGCGCTCGAGAAAAGGATTACCAACGGGCACGCTGGCTCTCAGCTCGGTACCATGATGGTCTTTTTTCCTACTTTTATGTCAATGACCAAAGGTTAACGCCCAGACAACCGCTGACGACATTGATAGTTTGGCCCGCCCACGTCATCTGCGTATCGCTAGATTTGGCTCCGCCTGATTCTTAAGGACACTCGTCAGGAAGCGATTATTTCAAAACCACACCTAGAGGCAATATGGCATCCTTGACTCTATATTGACTGTTGAAGTCGCACCCCCTGAATTATCGGAGTATTAACATGCAACGGACGCCTAACGAGCTCCTCAGCCGACTATTCGAGTACGCAGAGGAAAGCCTCAAGGAGCTTGATCCGTCGCGCTATCAACTATCGAGCTCTGTTAATGACGTGTATCCACCGACAGACCTTCTAGGTATTCCTGGGCTGCACTTTGATCTCCAGTTCCCAGGCGACAATGTCTGGCTGCAAATCGAACGGCTCGAAGAGTCACGTGCTCCAGCACCAGTTTATGGAAGCTATAGCTCCGTCATCAAAGCCAGTGACAATCCCTCCAAGCCACCATTGCTCTCTGAGCAGGTGCTCCTGCAGTTAATCCGCGAACAGCAAGACAAAGATCCGGGTGGGGATATCGCAGCAGTGGAGTCCGAAGTACGCGCGCAAGCTTCGGCTGCTCTTACGGCGCATCTTATCCTGTGGCACGAATGGGCTGAGCTTGAGAAACCACGTCGCAAGACCATTAGCCTCTATGGCGACATGTTTGCATTGATGCAGCAGATGGAGACGGGAAAATCTGCTCGCGAGCTGGTATGGGGCGTGGGCGTTAGCGCTTGGACGTTAACGATCAACGATGCGCAGCACGGATTCAATTATCCATTGTTGACCCAAGCCCTCGATATCTCTTTGAACGAGGAGAGCATGGCGGTCGAAGTTCGCCCACGTGCCACAGAGCCCATGATCGAGTTCGATGCGCTGATCAACGCCAATATCCCTGGCGCCAGCGAGTGCGAAAGAGCTATTCGCGATCATCTAGGCAGACATGTCGACTCCCCTTTGAACCCATTCTTGCCATCGACCTTTGCTGATGTGCTCAAGCTATCGGCCAGAAGCCTCGACAGCAAAGGCAAATATTTGGAGGTAATGGGAGATGGAGCCCAGGCCTTCCCAGAACCAGGTGACACGCTCCAGATAAGCGATGCGTGGGTGGTGTTTGCTCGCCCCAAACCCAGCAACTGGCTGATCAACGACCTTCGCAAGATCCGGGAGAAGCTTAAGGAATGTCTCGAGCTTCCTGCCGGCCCACTTGCGTTGGTGACCCCGGCCTCGAACATTGCAATCGATTACCAGCACGTTAACTTCCGCGGACTTTCCAGCCGAAGCATGGATGGATCTAGAGCTGAACCCAAGGAACTGTATTTCCCCCTTCCATACAATGACGAGCAGGTCACTATCGTTCAGCGTCTGGAGCACGCACCAGGGGTTGCCGTTCAGGGCCCTCCTGGTACCGGCAAAACCCATACGATCGCCAACATCATTTGCCACTATCTGGCGACTGGCAAACGTGTCCTAGTTACCTCTCGTGGCGAGCAGGCCCTGAAGGTACTCCAGTCGAAAATACCGGCTGAGGTTCGGCCTCTGACGGTTGCGCTGCTGACCAGTGACCGCGAGGGTATCCGGCAATTCCAAGGCTCGATTGAGGCTATCCAACACCAAGTTTCGCAAATCAATCCATCACTTGCTCGGAGTGAGATTGATCGCCTGCACCAGTCCATTGATCTTGCTCATACCGAGCTGGTGAGGCTTGATCGACGCGTCAATGAGATTGCCCTGAGTCAGCTTTCCGAAATCAAAGTAGGCGATGCCAAGTATCGTGCGGAAGAGCTTGCTGAGCTTCTGATGAAGGGCGGCGACCAGTACGCCTGGTTTGACGACGAACTTTCGTTGTCTCCCGAACACTCGCTGCCTTTTGACGATGAGTTCGGTAGGGGCTTAAGACAGGCTCGTCGCGACCTCGGGCGTGACCTTGTCTACATCAATTCCAGTCTGCCTGAAGCTGAGCTATTACCGGCAGCTGCGGAGATCGGCAAGCTCCACGGCTCACTCTGCCAGCTAAAGTCGCTCGAATATGCTCTAGGTCAGGGGGATCTCATACCCCTGAAATCCGACAGTGAAGCCGTTGTCACTGCAGCCAAGAATCTAGATTTGGAGCTGGGTCATTGCGAAGAAAAGCTTGTGGCGCTGCACGACGACGGGGACTGCGAAATTCTTTGGTCGCAGGAGCTGCGACTCAAGGCGGCAGGTGGACGGTACGACAGTGAAATCTCAGTCCTAATAGGCATGCTTCCAGCCGCCCAGGCCTTGATGCAACGGCGCAAGGTCATGCTGGAAAACTTTGTTGAATTCCCAGAGGAAGCCTTGGATTGCGAGAAAACATCTGAGGCCGTGGATAGAGCTACCGAAACAGGAAAGCCTTTTGGTCTGATGAGCTTCGGAGCATCCCAAGCCAAGACACACGTCAGCAATGTCCGGATCAATGGCTCAGCGCCAAAGTCTGCCGAGCAGTGGAAGATCGTCCAGGACTACCTGAAGCTTTACGCAGACGTGAGATCCTTCACTGCGCGCTGGAACCCTCTGGCCGAGACACTGGGGATTCCGCGACTTCAAGCGGGAACGGCACATCTGCGGCAACTGGAGATCACCGTTAGTACAGTTCAGGCTGCGCTCGAGCTCACCTCACTGTACGCCGAAAAGGTACAGCCACTCTGCGATGCGGTCTTCGCAGATGCGCCCGATAACATGCATAGGCTGACAATCGTCGAGATTCGTCGCCTGCGGGATCACCTCACTCAAAACCTTGCTCGATTAGATCTCAGCATGGCGGGCGCCTCACTCGCAATTCTGCAGGCCAAAGTCGCGGGCGACAGCCCAATCTCCTGCCGGCTTCGTACATTCATTCTGGAGTGCCTGGGCAGCCCGGATCAGGATACGCATCGGGTCGTGTCCCAGTATGTCGACCTGCTGACAGAACTACAGCGGATCAGAGAACTCGGTGGCCTCCTGAATTATGTCAGGGAGGGCGCGCATCGGGTGATGACAGCTGGAGCGGAAAATCTTTCCGGTCGGTTGCTGACCGTTCCTGTTGAAAACGGAGCTGAAGACCTGGCTTTCCCAAGTAGTTGGAAGGAGGCGTGGCAGCATGCGCAAATACGCTCTCACCTGCAAAGCATCGAAGCGCGTCATGAGCTCGTCGAGCTAAATGGCAAGCGAGTAAAACTCGAAGCTGGCCTGGCACGTATGTATCGGGAAGTGGTGAGCCGAGCGGCTTGGCTGTCTACTAAAGCCAATGCCAGCCCGATGGTACTGCAAGCATTAGCCGGCTACTCGACAGCGATACGCAAGATAGGGCAGGGGACAGGGCCGAACGCGGAGCGTTATCGCCGCGATGCTCAGCAGTGCATGCAGGATGCTGCCGGTGCCGTGCCATGCTGGATCATGAGTCACGCCAAGATTTCTGAGTCCATGCCGGCGGAAATAGGCGCCTTCGACCTGGTGATTGTGGATGAGGCGAGCCAGTCAGACTTATGGGCTTTGCCGGCTATCGTCAGGGCCAAAAAGGTACTGGTAGTAGGGGATGACAAGCAAGTTTCTCCCGATGGTGGCTTCAAATCCGGCAAGAGGATAGGCGAGCTTCGTAACCGGTTCCTGAATGACCAGCCCTATGGCGCCGACATGACGCCGGATAAATCTCTTTACGATTTGGCATCGCGAGTCTTCGCTGGCCATATGGTTATGTTGCGTGAGCACTTCCGCTGCGTTCCTCCCATCATTTCCTATTCCAACCAGTTCTACGGCGGTGCGATCCAGCCCCTTCGAATCCCTCGACCATCCGAGCGCCTCGATCCACCTCTAGTGGACATTTATGTCAAAGACGGAGTGAGGAACAAGAAGGGCTGCAACAGGCTTGAGGCAGAAGCCATCGTTGAAGAAATCCAGGCACTTATCAAGGATGACAAGTATGCGGGTCGCACGATTGGTGTGGTAACGCTGTTAGGGGGCATGGAACAAGCCAAATTCATCGATTCGCTAGTACGTGAACGATGCCGGGCCGTTGAGCTCCACGCTCGCGAATTTGCGTGTGGTGACGCCAGCACCTTCCAGGGAAGCGAGCGCGACATCATCTTCATTTCCATGGTCGCAGATCCAGAGAACTGCCATCCGCTTTCAGGCATTGCTGCTGAACAGCGATTTAACGTAGCCGCAAGCCGTGCACGCGATAGGATGTATCTGATTCGATCGGTGACCCTGGATCACCTTTCCCTGAAAGATGTTCGTCGTACACTCCTGGAGTACTTCAGCAAACCACTCACAGAGCAGGAGGTCGATCAGGATGGCCTCATCAAGCTTTGCGAGTCTGGATTTGAGCAGCAGGTCTTCAGCAGACTGGTTGAGCGGGGCTACCGCGTGATCCCGCAGGTGAAGAGTGGGGCATTCAGGCTCGACATGGTCGTCGAGGGAGCCAACGATAATCGTCTGGCAATCGAGTGTGATGGAGATGCCTTCCATGGCCCCGATCGCTGGGAGGCAGACATGAATCGCCAACGCATCCTCGAACGTGCAGGCTGGACGTTTTGGCGGTGCTTCGCTTCGTCATGGAGCATGCATAAGGAGGAAATCTTCGGAGAACTTCTGCAGCGCCTGGCTGAGCTCGGGATCGAACCGACTAATGCGCTGGAAAAACTCCCGGCTGTTGTAGAGCTACGGGAGTGGGCATCCGCGGTTAGCACATCCATGGAGGAAGATGACGAGGACATCGGCGAGCTGACAGTGCCACCGGCTACCGGCGAGGAGCAGCAAGTCCTAACGATCTGAAGAGTTGGAAAGACTGCGCGCGAGATGACTTGCGAGCGGCAGTCCCAAAACAAAATTTCCAACTGGAGCTCAAAGGGCACTCACGCCCGCGACTGCGGCCGAATACCCTAGGATGCAGATATGTCATTCGCAAACGCGCATCAGGCAGTCATGAAGCGGCAAAGCAAGAAGGGGCGCTGCCTGCATTTCACTGATGGAATTCAATGCAATGAGATTATCTCGGCCCACTCCATACAGAAGCGGGGTCAACTGGGACTGATTGCTGAAGCCGGTCATGTTTACCGACTCAATGCCGACCTGTCGACCCTGAAGGAAACGGGAGGCAAACCACTACCAAAAAAAATTGGGGTGAATCGCGCGTCGACGTTCCCAGGGATGTGCAAACAGCATGACAACAAGCTTTTCTCACCCATCGATGATCGGCCCCTTTCGGTCGATCCACACCAGGTGGCTTTGTACGCATACCGCAGTATCTGCCGAGAATATTTTGTCAAAGAGAACGCATCGAAGACTCTCACTGAGATGCTCGAGCACACAGGACTGACACGTGACCAGCGCCGCTTTCTGATCGGAGCGGCCTATGGACAGTCCCTTGGTTTTGAGCGGCTTAAGCGCCACAAGCTCATATACGATGATTGCCTAGCTGCCAACGATTTCACCGAGCTAAAATTCGTCATCTTTGGCTCGACGTCTCGATGCTCGCTACAGGCCTCGGGGCTGATATTTCCTGACTTTGATTTTCAAGGGCACCAACTACAGAACTTGGGGCCCGAAACCAGCGATCTGGATCTTCTGGTCTTCTTTACAGCTCCGACCGAATACGGTTGGGCGTTTGTTCTGGCATGGCATGAATCAAGCAATCTGAGCTGCCAGCGACTCGTTCACTCCTTAGCGAAATCAGGACGCAGTGGAGCAAAAATTGAGGACATGCTGCTCAGATTCTCACTCGCGTGTTGCGAGAACCACGCGATCCGGATCTCCTGGTGGAACTCGCTACCTGCAGTAGCGAAAAATCAGGCCTTAGATTTCATGGCGTTCATGGCGGATCCTACATTGGGGATACGCGCTGACTACCTAATGACGGGTTGCGAGGGGCTGGCGGATTGGTCGTTTGACAACGTTCGAGATGTAAGTTGAACCGTACAAATTGTCAGAAAATACATCAGTCATGGGCCGACGTTTCGCTTCTAACCCGATCAGAGCTCGCAGAGGAAGGGGCGACCCTCACGGATAGCCGAGCATTAATGAAAGGCTGCCAAGGAGAAACATCAAGATGATGCCTACGACGGTGATCAAAAAGCTCAGCCCTTTATGCCCTCCGTAAAGCGCGCGCAACCCTTCATTACTATTCCGAGTTGCCAAGTGCAGCAGTCCACCCAAAGCACAAAGAACGGTTAAGTGTAACAACGGCTCGGTCAAGTTACTGGCGTCCGGCGCATATGTAGGTTTTCCTGCACTGACCCACCATTTGATCGCTTGAAACAGCCCATATATGTATATGGCAAGCCACAGCCCCCATCCCGACGTATTGACGACAAAGAAAAGGCAGTGCGGCATGCTGATAGTGGGAAACCATCTCCTCAGCAACTGGATCGCAGCGCAGTGGAATCCCCAACGTAGAGCGCTGATGCTATATAGCAGGATTGCAGTCGAAGCGGTCACCAACACCCAGGCCATATTCTTGAGGCGACCGACGATTTTCAATGCCTCGGCAACCGACACTCCAGGCCCCACAGAACTTCCATAAGCCCACTCCAGGCTGAAGCCGGCTATCGCCGCCCACACCCCAGCAACAACTACTGGCAATCCCCAGAGCCCCTTCAGCCGCAAATGGATCGGCCTTCTGGTAGGGGTGAAATCCAACGGTTTTACAACGACAGGAGCTATCAGGAGTAGGGCGTACTTACTAACCTGATGGTCGCGAATTTTAGACCAGGCGAACCTTAAAACGGACAACGACATCATTACCTCGGGCGGAACCAGTGGCGGAGTTACATTCCTAAAATCCCTGTGCAGGGGTAGGGCTAGGCGGCGTATTACTGGGTGCTAAAAGCTCAGGCATTCCCCCATTTGCCGCGGCTAAGCATCCTTTGAGCTTATCTATACTCAAGACTTCGGCGCCACGATGTACGACTGCATGGCAGTTCGGGCACAGCGGTATCAAATCGGTTATTGGATCGAGCTTGTATTCCGCGCCGATCGTGCTCAGGGGTACGATGTGATGAACATGGATAAGCCCTTTGGCGATCTCGCCGTAGACCGAGCCGAAGTCGAATTTACAAGCTGCACACACGGCCTTGTGATGCCGAATGCATGCTTCCCGGGCCTGAGCATTGCGCTCGTATGCGTTGACCTTCACCTCTCTCAGTGCCCCCTCCAGGTAGAGCTCAGGATGACTGACTTCTTCGGGAATTACTGGGATAGGTACTTCTTCACACGCGTACCATCTACCTTCTTGCTGAAGCAGCCATTTGCGAGTGATAAATCGTTCAAAACCTTTGATCTTTGCAGGGCCCACGCCGTCCTCGTCCTGGAGTTCGTCCGAGTGCGTAATCTTGAATGTGTAAAGCTCGTATCCCTGCTCGGCGACTAACCTGAGATGCTCAACGCTCTGCGCGTAGCCATTGTTGCGACGTCCCTTCTTTATCTCCCACCCCTCGCAAAGTATGAGTGTGCGGTCGCCGTCCACATGAATGTCCCAAGCACCGAATATGACTTTGCGCTCTAGGTGATTCACAAACGACCAACTCCAAGTCCAGTTTTTACACGTGGCTCCCAAGGATTCGATAAATGCTTTACGGTTTGGGTAGTGAAGGATGGTCATGCGAAATCCTGTGCGTTCGGTTGTCTGGCGGAGCTGCGAAAGAAGAGGGGACAACAGAAAGTGACAGAGTCGACAACGTACCGCTTCGCTTATAGCATCAGGCAACCCGGCCATCAAAGCGCCATATAGTAACAACTCGCCAAGGAACGTCGAACGTGATCACCAAGATCCGCATCCGTGGGTACCGCATCTACAAAGATTTCCTGCTGAATCCCAACCCGGGCATGAACATCCTGGTCGGAGACAACGACGCCGGTAAATCCACCTTAATGGAGGCGATCTCACTGGCGCTCAACGCGCGGATCGGTGGCAGAGGAATACTGGAGGAGCTGAATCCTCACTGGTTCAACACCGAGATGGTGGCTGAGTTTCTTGCACTTAGAAGGGCTGGAATGAAACCGGCACTCCCTCAGATTCTCATCGAGCTCTATCTGCAGGACTCGGATGACCTCCAAGGACTGCTGGGCGCAGTGAATGCCGACGTTCCAACGAACGCTTGTCCTGGTGTCTTTCTCTCCGTATTCCCCAACGAGGAGTACAAGGATGAGCTGGATGAATGGCTTAAAAATCCATCTTCGCTACTCCCCGTTGAGTACTACACCTACGAATGGCGGTCGTTCGCTGATAATGAACTCACGCGACGGCCGCGGGCGCTCTCGGTGGCCACCATCGACTCCCGTACGGTCAAATCCGCCGCCGGCGTCGACTACCATCTTCGCCAAATCCTAAGCGATCACTTGGAGTCATCCGAGAAAGCAGAGATTTCGCTGGACTACCGCAATATCAAAGCGTCCATGACAGATGGCGCGCTGGCCCCTGTGAACAAGCGACTTTCGGGTCTAGGCGCAGCGCTCCAGGAAGAGCCCATGGCGCTGGCCATGGATCAGACATCCCGCACATCTTGGGAAAGCGTGGTCACTCCACACGTCGACGGGCTACCGTTTGCGATGGCGGGCCAGGGTCAACAGGCTGCGATCAAGATCTCTCTCGCAATGAAGCGTCATTCCTCTCGGGCGAATATCGTGATGATCGAGGAGCCCGAAAACCATCTATCTCACACGAGCTTGACGACACTACTGAATCGTATCGAAGATCTGGCCACGGAAGAGCAGCAGCTATTCATTTCGACTCACAGCACATACGTTTTGAACCGCCTCGGCCTCGACGCATTGTTACTTCTTCACCGCAACAGCGCGTCCAAAATTACAGAACTTCAACCAGATACAGTGAGCTATTTCCAAAGACTGCCTGGCTACGACACCCTCCGCCTAGTGCTAGCGAAAAAGGTCGTCTTGGTCGAAGGCCCATCTGATGAAATCATCTTCGAACGCGTCTATGAGGATTGCTTCAGCGCACGCCCGATGGCTCACGGTATAGATGTCATCAGCATGCGTGGACTGGCTTTGGCGCGGTGCTTGGAGCTTTGCGCAGCGATCAACAAACCCGTAGCTGTGATGCGCGACAACGACGGCGTTGAACCAGCCGAGCTACGTGAACCGATTGAAAAGTGGCTGGACGCGAAGCGAAGAGAGCTGTTCATTGGCTTAGTCGCCGACGGTACCACACTCGAACCACAACTCATTACGGCGAATGGCGAGCCTCACTTGCGCAGGATGCTCGGCATCACTGCGGCAGCGACGTTATTAACCTGGATGGCACGAGAGAAAACGGAAGGAGCAATTCGACTAGCTGAGTCGGATGAGGTACTTAGCCCACCGGCCTACATGAAGGCCGCAGCGGAGTTCATCCACTATGCCTAGCATTCTGACCTTGGCTGTCGCTGGTGGCAGAAAGACTCAAGGACTGGTCGATCACTGCAAAGACATGTCTATCGAACGTCGGGTGCTCGTTGTCACTTTCACCCAGACCAATCAGCAGGAACTGATCCATCGCCTCGGTTCCCAAGCTGGCGATCGCCACAACATCGAAGTTCTTGGCTGGTACACATTCTTGCTTCGCCATTTTGCAAAGCCATTCCTGCCGTTCAAATTTCCAGGCGAGCGGGTAGGGGGCTTCAACTTCGAGGGACGTCCCAGTATGTTTGCGAAGGACAGGCAAAGGTTTATGGATGGTAGCAACCAAATCTACGCAAGCGAACTCGGCCGCCTCTCGCGGGAGCTTATGGCAGCCACCCCAGCGCTGATACGCAGACTGGAGTGTCTCTACGACGAAATTCTGATCGACGAGGTACAGGATCTCAGTGGCTACGATTGGGAAATCGTCCATGAATTACTTGAGTCCCGGATCGACGTCCGCATGGTTGGTGACGTGCGCCAAGCGGTGCTCTCAACAAACCCTCGGGGACAAAAAAATAAACAATATGGGTATGCAGGTGCACTTGAATGGTTCCTTGCACGCGAAAAAGAAGGGCTGCTTAGCATTGACTATGCGACCACGACATACCGCTGCAGAATCGAGATTGCGGCGTTCTCTGACACCATTTTTGATGAGTCATGGGGTTTCCCAGAAACCACATCTGAGAACCACGTGGTGTCTGAACATGATGGCGTTTACCTAGTGCACTCAAAATATGTCGACCAATACGTCGAGCGATACCGACCTCAGTGCCTCCGCAGCACCATAGCTTCTGGTAAGGAGTTCGCTTTGGACTTCATGAATTTTAAGGTATCAAAAGGCGCCACATTTGAGCGTGTGCTGATCATGCCAACGGCGCCGATCAAGGCTTTCATTCAGAAGCAGATTTTCCTGGAATCAACGCCGGGGGCTGCCTTTTATGTTGCAGCTACCCGAGCCAAGCAAAGCTTAGCGATCATCATCGACAAACCTGGAAACTCCAAGCTGCCAGTGTGGGTACCGTAGTTGAAAATAGGAGGGGCTGCTATCGATCGGAGAGCTCTATGCTTATGAACAGCACAGCACAGCACAGCACAGCACAGCGGAGCGCGCGGGCGTGAGAGGGGGCCTTCAAGGTCAAGACCGACGTATTACGGGCGACTTGATTCGCGACCTACAGGCTCGGAGAACAACGCCTAGGGACTACAGTTAGGGCGAATATTAGAAAAGTTAGCGACCGCCTAATTTTTAGTTAGGCATTGGCTAATTTAATTAAACGATTTTGCCGTTCATCACCGTTATTGGAAAAGTCAGGCCTAATCGACTAAAGTTTTGATTGGCTGCCTCGCCTAAGCTCTGGTCGACTTAAATGAGGTGCGTCAGTCGTCGATTCGACATCTTCTAATTTCCTCATCTGCTGAAGATAAAGCGACCAGCATCAGCAGAACCGGAGATTCGGAAGATGAAAAGCATTCTTAGCCCTGTATCGCTGTATGCCCAAGCTTTATTGAGCGCAAAAGGCATTGAAATTAAACACTCCACTTTACTTCAAATCCTCGCAGCACTCCTTGGGTACGAAACTTACGCTGCACTTAAGCATGAGGAGGACGATCAAAACCTTGATTTTCATCTTATGGATGCCGATTTTTTCATTCTGAACATTTCATTGGGTGAAACTCGTGCTTCTCGGCTTTGCGATTCCCCAGAGAAAGTAGTAGTTGAATGCATCGAAGCGCTGAAGCGTATGTTACCGGCTCCCGTTTTCACCAGCATTGAATCTTTCTACTCGAAACACGGCAATGATGCTGTTGCTGCGGCATTCGATGATCGAGACCTTCTTACAAAACAAGTCGGTTCAACGTGGAGCCCTAAGGGAAAACTGGTAATCACAGGAAACTTTACCTGCGATGAAACGGTGTGGACTGCGAGGGAAATTTGGACACTTAAAGGCGAAGCTTTTTGGGAGTCTGATGGCAAACTTTCCGCTAATGGAAATACACCGATTGGGATCGTAGTTTACAGGAAGGCCGGACGGGGAGGGTTAATCTCAAACACAAGTGATGAACGGTTGGCGGCAGCTAAGGACGTTGAGGTAACTTTCGGTTTGTATCGCCCTGATGTTCTGGTGCTTTCGTCCGACGGTTCAACGACCCGCCCTTGGCTAGCATTCCTGGTTGATAATCCAAGTAGGATGGTACTCGGAAAGGCAATAGCTATCGATGGCAACATTCACCAATTATTAGACAGGTTGGTTATTGAAGCTATCGACGAAACGCTTGGATATCGGATTACGAGCATTGAAATCGATTCCAGCATCGAGAGTGTCAAGCTCAGTGAACTGCTTCGCAGTAAAAATATCGTGTCTCGCCGCTTGAACAGGCAACGCCAAGGATCCATGGAGCGGTTGATTTATCAGATCACGCGCATCTTAACCCTGCATATTGAAGAAGGCGATGGACTATTACCTGAACTCACTGCCGATGAATTCAAAAATCGTCTGCAGATGCAGATTGCGCAATACAACTGCTCAATTACCCCCTCCGGGACGAGTCCACTTGATCAAGCTTATAATTGTTTAGAACCTCGATTAAAATAAATTCAATAACTTAAAATTCATAAAGATTGAATGCTTAACGTGCTGCCGTCTGGCAGCACGATCAAAGCCAACCGCTGTTAATTCCCTGACCTTGGGTGCCAAGCCTGAGCATTGTCAATATCCATAAAAGTCCGTAATTTTGCCCTCCAGCCCATTACATAAAGCGATGAGCGATCCGAAATATCTTTGTGTCGAGGAGAATTAGCAGCCTTGCACTAGGATGTTGACGATCTACGCATGGAGGAAAATGTAAGGAATCGGAATTTATTTGCAGCCTCTCTAATTTGGACATCCTCAGATGCAAGAGCCATTCTGACCAATTCTGCCCTGCATTTTCGCGCAAATTTACTATCAGGCGATGTCGCGAACAGCCTATGCGGGGGTATCGGCATTTCAGAATCCAGTCCCAAATGTCTCAGATAACGTTCAAACATAAGAGTGAATTCATTACCTAAGACCCTGAATTCACCTCTGGGGAGTAATTCTCCCCATTCGCCCTCAGAATTCTTTGAAAATTGGTTGAGCAATCCAGGATTGCTCGACGTGCCCACTAACCGCCGTCGCGTGCGCCTTGAACTCCTAGCGAGTGCAAAATATACGAGCGTGCTTATTTTGTAAGACTCACCGTAAGGTAGGTCTTGAAGATTGCTCACATACCAGTCCATTTCATAATCTGTCAATTTCGGCGAATTCTTCGAATGCAGGGACTTACCTTTTAGGATTGGTACGGGTCGGTTTGAGGAAATCTCATGATAATAAAAGTCATAGAACTTATTCAGAACGGCCTGCGCGAGACCAAGTTGGCGTGATGCATCACGAGATAACGAAAGGAACGGCCGCCAGTCAGGGTTGATCATCCAGTTCTGGTAACGATCCAATGGATCCGCGAGGAATTTTGAACACGCTTTAGGAGCGCACCAGTCAGGCCGCGGATTGCAAAAAAAGGACGCGTACTGAAGGAGCGCCTTGGAATCTAAATCCAACAATGAAAAGCCTTGAGAGAAGCTCCAGTTTAGAAGGCGCTCGAGGTGAGTGGTTTCAAAATAGTAAGCCTCAGAAGCTTGCTCAGGACTCCAGCTATGGGCCAACCAAGCCAGATATCGTTGGCAGTACCAGACGCTGAAAAATGGAAAGCTGGAAGCTGAGACGGCCTCTAAGTTAGCGATCACATCGGCATTTTGTGGAAATTGACTGAGGCCTGATGGACGCCATTCAGCGTAAGGGCAGAAAATTGGGAAAGAGACAAACGGTGACGCCATGTGGACACCAGCATCGTAATATCGAATTTGTTAGCGGTGAGTGTAGACGTTGAATGGTAAGCGGGACACGACACTGATTAGTGGAAGGTAAGTCTAGGCTAGCTGAGAGGAATGTAAGGTAAGGCCATGAATTCTAACGCGACAGAGGTTTTTGGAAGAATAGTCACAGGATCGTGAAAATGGACACTCATGAGCATTTCTAACATGGCATCTGGTTTAACATAATATACATTATGCGAACCAAGCAGACTGTCCTGCAGGGGCTCTTTCGGTGCATTTCACTAAGCGACATAGAACCAACCGCACCCCAGATTCAAAAGCAGCCACCGTCGCCCTCGCTGACCTGCCTTCGTTTGACCCTTGGGCCATCGGACGTTTACGGCGAGTCAGCACACCGTTCACCAACGCTGTGGTGAAATCGATAACGTTGCCCGTCGTAACGCAGTACTGGGAAACAAAAGCCCGGGCCGCCGACTTCGATATCAGGCCAGCCATTACTGCCTTTGCTAGCGAGAAACTCAGCGACGCCGCTTTCTTTAAGCATGAGTTTCCAGTGACCGTCAGGTTGCTGGCTGACTAGATAAAATCCAGTACCTGCTTGCCCATAACAGTCAGTGCTGCCTTCGGTAATCAAGGCATCCGGCCGACCGTCACCGTTCAGGTCTTCAACCAACTCCATGGTTGCCGGCGTGTAGCTACCTGTTGTTTCGATTTCGCACTCCGACGTCTCTTGGTTAAATCCAGCAGCGCGGAACGCTTTTATCTGCTCGCTACGCGGCAATTCATCCGCCAGCGCCGTGGCGCTGGTCACGAAACATGCCACCCATAGACCTGACGTAAGCCTTCCCCACATATAGACCGCCCCCTTATAATATAAACAATAAATATAACTAAACTAAATGACTGTTTAGTTTAGTTATAAAAAAACCGCTCACATTCCCAAGCTCAAACACTAAACCTTCCTCGCCCCTGGACTCTGCCAAAACGACGGATCCGCACTTTTAAGTCGCTCTACCGCATTATTGATATGCTCCAGCGCCGCTTGCCGTGCGCCTTCTGGATCACGCGCGGCAATGGCCGCGTACACGGCAAAGTGCTCGGCCCGGACGGTCTTGGCCAGGTCTCGGCGCCGCTCTTCGTTGGAGCGTGTGATGCGGATCGCCTCTTTGATGAATTGCGCGATGAATTCGTGCAATGACGGGTACAACGGATTGCCGGTCGCCTTGGAGATGGAGTGATGAAACGCCAAGTCTTCCTCAACCCCATCGCGGCTCCCCTGCTCCGCTGCATCAATGGCCTTGAGCGCATGGTGGATGGCTTCCAGTTGCGCCGGTGAGTGTCGCTGGGCCGCCAATGCCGCCGCCTCGCCTTCGATGCCGCGGCGCAGTTCGGTGACTCTCAATACCGCCTCGATCGACCCGCCGACATCCAGGTCAATCGTGAATGCCTTGATGTGTGCCCCTTCGCTGACCACCGTACCGCTGCCCTGGCGGACCTCGACCAGGCCGGCCGACTTCAGGCGCGAAATGGCCTCGCGGATGACGGTGCGGCTGACGCCAAAACGCTGCGAAAGTACCGGTTCGGTGGGCAGGCGATGGCCTGGCAGCGCTTCGCCGCTGGCGATATAGGCCTTGAGGGCCGCCGTCACCTGATCGGACAGTGTGCCCTTGGCGGAGTCCTTCAGGGTACCCAGCGTATCGGCACTACAGGAGGATTTGTCAGGAGTGGGCATAGACGACTCTGGCTCAAATCTGTGAAAGGTACTGCATTTTAGACCCGCCGTCCTCTCTGGATTTAGTCGTTGAATTCGTATGACGTATTATGATAAAAAACGCCCCATCATGTAATCCGACACAAACAACGCCACCCACTATAAAAATAAGGATGGGGGAAACACATGACTGAATCAGTGATTCAAACCAGTGCCGTCGTACCCGCAGATCGCTTCGAGAACCTGGCGTATCGCAAAGTGGCGTGGCGGATCATGCCGCTGTTGTTGCTGTGCTACCTGGTCGCCTACCTGGATCGGGTAAACGTCGGTTTCGCCAAGTTGCAGATGTCTGACGATCTGCAATTTTCCGAAGCTGTCTATGGCCTCGGCGCAGGGATTTTCTTCATTGCCTACTTCCTCGTCGAGGTGCCCAGCAACCTGATCCTGCATCGTGTCGGCGCGCGGTTGTGGA
Organism: Pseudomonas sp. DTU12.1; assembly: GCF_009873475.1. NCBI lineage: Bacteria > Pseudomonadati > Pseudomonadota > Gammaproteobacteria > Pseudomonadales > Pseudomonadaceae > Pseudomonas > Pseudomonas sp. DTU12.1. The sequence continues at coordinate 3,109,665 of NZ_CP045254.1, forward strand.
TCGCACGCATCATGATCACCTGGGGCATCATCTCCTCGGCCATGGCCCTGGTGACGACGCCGACATCCTTCTACATCATGCGTTTCCTGCTCGGGATCGCCGAGGCCGGGTTCTATCCGGGGGTCATCCTCTATCTGTCCTACTGGTTCCCGACCCACCGCCGCGGCAAGATGTACGCGCTGTTCGCCACCGCCGTGCCGCTGTCCGGGCTGATAGGCGCGCCGTTGTCCGGCTGGATCATGAGCGCCTTCAACGGGGCTCATGGATATGCGGGCTGGCAATGGTTGTTTTTCCTCGAAGGGCTACCCTCGATTGCTGTCGGCTTCCTGGTGGTTTTCTGCCTCAGCGACCGTATCTCCAGCGCTGGCTGGCTCACCCGTGAAGAAAAAACCCTGCTGCAGGCGCGCATTGACGCAGAAGCCGTCGGCCACCAGAAACACAGCCTCAAAGAGGTGTTCCTGCAGCCGCGTATCTGGCTGTTGACGGCCATCTACTTCTGCATGATCGCCGGTTTCTACACGGTCGGTTTCTGGTTGCCGACCCTTATCCGCCAGGCCGGTGTCAGCGATGTGTTCGAGGTGGGCATGCTCACCGCCATCCCTTACGCCGCCGCTGCTCTGACCATGATCCTGGTTTCGCGCAGTGCCGACCGGTTGCGCGAACGGCGCTGGCACCTGGCGCTGACCGCCGTGCTCGGGGGCATCGGCCTGTTCATCTCTGCGACCTGGAGCGACAACTTCACGGTGTCGATGATCGGCCTGACCCTGGGTTCGATGGGCGCCATGAGCACCCTGCCGCTGTTCTGGAGCCTGCCGACTGCGTTCCTTGGCGGTACGGCGGCGGCTGCCGGGATCGCCTTGATCAACTCCTGGGGCAACCTGGCGGGCTTCGTCTCGCCCTACCTGATGGGCTTCCTCAAGGACCTGACCCACAGCACCACAATCGGCATGTATGTGATGGCAAGCGCACTGTTCCTCGGCGCCCTGCTGGTCTTCAGAATTCCCGGAAAACTCGTCAACCGCTGACGTTTGGAGTAACTCATGAATATTCTCGTGACCGGTGCAGCCGGCTTCCTTGGCCGCCGCCTGATCGAAGCGCTGCTGCTGCGTGGTTCGCTCACCGACCGCATGGGCCAGTCCCGGCCCATCGGGCAGATTGTCGCGTTCGACATGGTCGAACTGACGGGGATCAATGACCCCCGGGTAAAAGTGGTGTGTGGCGATATCGCCAACGCCCACGTGCTGGAGCGCCTGATCGATGCCAATACCGACAGCATTTTCCATCTGGCTGCGGTGGTTTCCAGCCAGGCCGAAGCCGATTTCGAACTGGGCATGCGCATCAACTTCAGTGCAACCCAGCACATGTTGGAGCGCGTGCGCCAGCTTGGCACATGCCCAAAATGGGTGATGACCAGCTCCGTCGCGGTGTTCGGCGGGCAGTTGCCGGAACAGGTGCCAGATAACCAGGTATGGGCGCCACAAAGCTCCTACGGCACACAAAAAGCCATGAACGACCTGCTACTTGCCGATTACAGCCGGCGTGCGTTCGTCGACGGTCGCAGCCTGCGCATGCCGACCATCGTCGTGCGCCCGGGCAAGCCAAACCTTGCAGCCTCCAGCTTCGCCAGCGGTATCATCCGCGAACCGCTCAGCGGCCAGACCAGCGTCTGCCCGGTACCACTGGACACCCGGCTCTGGCTGATGTCGCCTGCACAGGCCATTCGCAACCTGATCCATGGCCATGAACTGGGGAGCGAGCAGTTGACGCAGGGCCGAGTGATCAACATGCCGGGCCTGTCGATCACGGTAGAGCGCATGATCGACGCCCTGCGCCAGACAGCCGGCGCGCAAGTGGCCGAACGCATTCGCCTGGAACCCAATCAGGCGATTGAGCGCATCGTCGGTTCCTGGCCGGGCGCGTTTTGTGCCACCTACTCCCGGGACCTGGGCTTCACCGCGGATGAGCGTTTCACCGATGTGATCGAGCAGTTCATCCATGAATACCAGCCCGGTTAAACCCGCTTGAGGAGTTCGACATGTTGAATGCCCCTGCCCGGCCGCTGCTGGGTTGCATCGCCGATGACTTCACCGGTGCCACCGACCTTGCCAACATGCTGGTACGCGGCGGCATGCGCACGGTGCAAAGCATCGGCATTCCCGCTGCCGATGTTGCCGACCAACTCGATGCCGACGCGATTGTCATCGCCCTGAAATCGCGCACGGTACCGGCCGCCGATGCCGTCGAGGAATCACTCCAAGCGCTGCACTGGCTGCGTGAACGTGGCTGTGAACAGATATTCTTCAAATACTGTTCAACCTTCGACTCAACGGCGGCCGGCAATATCGGCCAGGTCAGCGAAGCCTTGCTGCAGGCCCTTGGCAGCGATTTCACCCTTGCCTGCCCCGCCTTCCCGGAAAACGGCCGCACGGTGTTTCGTGGGCATTTGTTCGTTCAAGACCAATTGCTCAGCGAGTCGGGCATGCAGCATCACCCATTGACGCCCATGACAGACGCAAACCTGGTTCGCGTGCTGCAAGCGCAGACCCAAGGCAAGGTTGGCCTGTTGCGCCACGACAGCGTTTCCGCCGGCGTGGAGAGCATACGCACGCGCATTGCTCAACTGCGCGCCGACGGTGTCAGCATGGCTGTCGCCGACGCCCTGTGTGATACCGATCTCTATCTACTGGGCGAAGCCTGTGCGGACTTGCCGCTGCTCACCGGCGGTTCCGGGTTGGCGCTGGGCCTGCCGGGCAACTTCCGGCGTGCCGGCAAGCTGCGCGACCTCGACGCCGCGCACGTGCCCGTGGTCCAAGGCGCGGCGGTGGTACTTGCGGGGAGCGCTTCCCAGGCCACCCTGGGCCAGATCGCGAACTGGCTGCAGGCAGGTCGTCCGGCGATGCGGGTCGACCCGCTGGCGTTGGCGGCGGGAAAGCCGGTGGTTGAGGACGCACTGGCCTTCGCTGCCGACCATGCGCAAACTGTGCTGATCTACGCCACCAACACGGCCGACGAGGTCAAGGCGGTCCAGCGCGAGCTGGGCGCCGAGCGTGCGGGGCATTTGGTCGAGCAAGCCATGGGGCGGATCGCCAGCGGTCTGCGCGAGGCCGGCGTACGGCGCTTTGTGGTCGCCGGCGGGGAAACCTCGGGCGCCGTGGTCCAGGCGCTGAATATCCAGCTATTGCAGATTGGCGCGCAAATCGACCCTGGAGTACCCGCCTGCGTCAGCACGCCCGGGGAACCGCTGGCGCTGGCACTCAAGTCGGGCAATTTCGGTGGTGTGGACTTCTTCGACAAGGCTCTCAAGCAACTGGCAGGAGTTCCGGCATGAGCAACGAAAACACCCTGCGTGAAGAGATCTGTGAGGTTGGCGCTTCGTTGTATACCCGTGGCTACACGGTGGGCAGCGCCGGCAACATCAGTGCGCGGTTGGACGACGGCTGGCTGATCACCCCCACGGACGCCTGCCTGGGGCGCCTCGACCCGGCGGCGATAGCCAAGGTCAGCCTGGCCGGGGACTGGGTCAGCGGTGACAAACCTTCCAAGACGCTGGCGCTGCACCGTCAAGTCTACGATCGCAACCCCGGGGTTGGCGGCGTGGTCCACACCCACTCCACTCACCTGGTGGCGCTGACCCTGGCCGGCGTCTGGCAGGACGATATGATCCTGCCGCCGTTGACGCCTTATCAAGTGATGAAAGTCGGGCGCATTCCGCAGATCGCCTATGAACGTCCCGGCTCCCCCAAGGTCGCCGAGCGCGTGGCGCAGTTGGCTAACCTGGTGCGCGGTGTAATGCTTGAACGCCTGGGGCCGGTGATCTGGGAAAGCTCAGTGTCCAAGGCCAGCTACGCCCTGGAAGAGCTGGAAGAAACCGCACGCCTGTGGTTGATGAACCAGCCACGACCGACTCCCCTACCTCAGTCGGCACTGGATGAGTTGCACGAGGTCTTTGGGGTTCAGTGGTAACCCAGGCCATACGATTGATTTTTCACCGCAGGAGTCTTCATGCCTCGTTTCGCTGCCAACCTCAGCATGCTTTACCCCGAACATGATTTTCTCGACCGCTTTGCCGCCGCCGCTAGCGACGGTTTCCGCGCCGTGGAATACATGTTCCCCTACGCTTATCCCGCGCAGCAACTCAAGCAGCGGCTTGACGACAATGGCTTGGTCCAGGCCCTGTTCAACGCGCCGCCCGGCGATATCGCGGCAGGGGAAAAAGGCACCGCATCCTTGCCCGGCCGCGAACCGGAGTTTCGCGCAGGTTTCGATCAGGCCCTGGAATATGCCGCCGTCCTGGGCAACGACCGCATTCACGTAATGGCCGGGCTGCTGGCAGACGAGGCCGATCGCGCCAGGCACCAGCAGACCTACCTGGAGAACCTCGACTACGCAGCAACCCAGGCCGCCAAAATGGGTGTCACCGTATTGCTGGAGCCGATCAATACCCGGGACATCCCGGGCTTTTTCCTCAACCACCAGCATCAGGCGCACGCCATCTGCAAAGCGGTCGGCCACGCCAACCTGAAAGTCCAATTCGATATCTACCATTGCCAGATCGTCGAAGGCGACGTGGCGACGACGCTGCGCCGGGATTTCGCCGGTATCGGCCATATCCAGATTGCGGGCGTGCCGGATCGCCACGAGCCGGACCTGCACAACGAGTTGAACTACCCCTATGTGTTCGAGCTGATTGACCAGTTGGGCTACACCGGCTGGGTGGGTTGCGAATACCGGCCACGGGGCAACACATCCCAAGGTTTGCAATGGCTGCGCGATTGGCAGGCGCGCTCGATTCAAGGCAGCCCAAGCTGAGATCGGTTTTTTAACCCGGCCCATGGCAACGCGTCCAAAGCTCGTCTTTACTCGTCCCAACGGATGAAGGCGCCCCTGGAGGTTTTGCATGAAGCTGTTGGCGATTGTGCTGTGCAGTGTGGTGCTGCTTGGCGGCTGCGATATCAGTTTCAACAACAGCACGCCCAAGGTCATGGCGTCCGATCCGGGGACACCGCAACAGCAACAGCAGGTATTGGATACTGCAGTGGTGTTTCTGGAGCTACTGGATGCGGGTAAGGCCGACCGGACCTGGCCAGCCGTCAGCCCGGTGCTGCAGGCGAAAACCTCCGAGTTGGTATGGGTCAATGGGCTCAAGGCCCTGCGCCTTGGTTTGGGGACACTGCACAAACGGGAACCGGCTGCCATTGGCTTTACCGAGCAGATGCCTGATGCGCCCGCCGGTAAATACGCGCTTATCGAGTTCGCCTCGACGTTCTCCACCACCACCGTCCGGGAAAAGGTGGTGTTTCGCAACGATGACCAGCAATGGCGTGTGGTGGGGTATTTCTTTAACAAGAGCGTCACTTTCGGTGGCGACCAGCAGAAAGCGTCCCAGCCCTGATTTTGGCTTTTAAGAATCGCCTGAGAGAATCCCCAGCCCCCACCTCCTACCATGCACCCCGAAGCCACTGCGAACATACCCAGGAAAGCTACGGGCCCTCATGTCACCACTCAACCACTGGCCATTGTGCCGTCCCTTGCTCTGGATCAGCGCGCTGGTTGCAGCGCTGCTGGCCCTGGCGCCCTGCGCGCAGGCGGCGGTCAAGATTGAAGGCACGCGCCTGATCTACTTTGGCCAATTCAAAGAAGCCAGCATCAATATCGTCAATCAGTCCCCCAGCGAATTGGTGGTGCAAAGCTGGGTCACTCGGGACAACGATGATGCAACCCAGGCGGTGCCTTTTGCCGTGGTCCAGCCGCTGGTTCGCCTGGATGCTCAACAGCATCACCTGCTGCGCATTCTGTACGCCGGCGAAGGCTTGCCCGGCAACGTGGAGTCGATGTTCCTGCTCAACGTCATGGAAATCCCGCTGAAACCGGAAACCGCCGACAGTGTGCAATTTGCCGTGCGCCAGCGTCTCAAGCTGTTCTATCGCCCGCCAGGGCTTGCAGGAAGTTCGTCCGAGGCCGTGCAGCAATTGGTGTGGAGCCGCACCGATGCGCAATCGGTAACCGTCACCAATCCCAGTGCGTTTCATCTGTCCCTGGTGGATGTGCAGAGCGATTCCGGCGGCCAGGTTCAAGCGTTGGAGGACTACGTATTGCTCAAGCCCGGGGAACGCAAGGTCTTCAGCACCAAGGCCCCCATCAGCGCCGGGAGCCAAATCAACTTTACCGAAATCACCGATATCGGCTTGCAGGCCCGCCATCGCGCGGCCCTCAAGTGATGGATCGCGGGGAATACCGACCTATGTCACCTCTTAAATACCTGCTCGTGGCCACCCTGTTTGCCTGCGCCGCCCTCCCCGCTACCAGCTACGCGCTGGCCTGCCGGGTGGACGGTAGCGGCTCGATCGCCGACACCGCTCCCCTGGGCACCGCATTGGCCGTGGCGGCCGATGCGCCAGATGGCACGATTATCTGGGAGTCCGGCCCTCGCTCGGTCAATGTGATCTGCGCAGACGACTACTTGCATGGGCGCGAGGAAGTGTATTTCTACTTGAACCCGGCAAGCGTCAGCATCGGCCAGGGTATTCGCGCCGGGATTCGCTATAACTCGGTGCCCATCACCCAAAGCAGCGGCAAGTACGGTACTGGGTTCTACTCCGACCGCGGTTGCACCCTGGCAAGTTGCGTGGGTTGGGACAAGGCCCGGTTCACCCTCAACTTCAGCGTATTTATCGAGAAGTTTGGTACCACCCCACAAAACGGCCAGGCCAGTACCCTGTCGCAATACCGGGTGTTTCAACTGGACGGTATTACCGGTCTCAACAACCGCCCCAACAGCAACCTCAACTACATCGTCACCGGCGTGAACGACATACGCTTCGTGCCCTGCACGCCTGACCTGACGATTACGCCCAATGTGGTGAGCTTCCCCAAGCCCTCGCGCAAGGCGCAGATCGGTGAAGTGGCCAGCACCGCAGCCTTCAGCTTGAGCCTGCGCAAAGCCTGCGATACCCCGTATACGGTGAGCGCGCGCTTCGCCACCACCCCGGGCGGCGGGAACGTGGTCAATGGCTTGTTGGTGCCCACCAACAACAGTTCCGTGGGCATCGCGTTGTCCTGGGACTATACGAACCAGAACCTGCCCTTCAATGAATGGTTCCCCCTGGCCCAGATGAAGGGGGCCAACCAGACCACCCGCCAGGACTTCAGGGCGGACCTGAAGTGGCGCACCCTGCCCGTTCCCGGCGCGTTCGATGCGGCGGTCGTGGTCGATATGTTCTACAAGTAGATACGTGGCTGCTTTTAAGGATCGTCTTATGCCCAGGCGCTGGGTGGCCGATTAAAATCCGCCGATGCGATTTAAAAGTTATCTGCTGCAGATCAATCCCGTCCTTTCCCGCCCCGAAGCAGCCAGAAGGCTGCTTCGTCTTTTCGCCGCCGTGTTATTGGTCGGCATCTTGAGCGGTGTCTACACGTTCCTGCTGTCCACCTTCAACAATGACATCTCCCAGCGGCGTGGCTATATGAGTAGCGCCATTGCCGAGGCTCATACCTTCTTCACTACCCGTGAAGCACTGCTCGAAAGCCTGAGCCTGTCAGCGGTACGCAAATCCACCCAGGCCAAGGCCCAGGCTTACCCGGCCTCCAGCGAAGAGCAGCGCCTGCAGCTGGGCAATGCCCCAGGCCATCAGTGGAGCATCTGGCTGACTTCGCGCATGCGCAGTTACCTGAAGACCAAGCAGGTCAACCTGCTCTACGTAACCGCCGGCCCCGATCCGCAACTGACCCGGCTCTATGACTCGACGCCGCAGGTACTGCCGTTTTCCAAGTGCATGCTCAACCGCCTCCGGGCGTTGAAGCAACACAACCCACTGGACCCCGGCGAACTCTGGCTCAGCGACCAAACCGAGGGGCACTCCCACCTCTACCTGTTCATTTTGCTGGATGAGCGCGATCCCGACTCCGGGTGGCTGGGCCTGGAGATGGAAAGCCAGGAAGTCTCCACAACCCTCAATGACCAGAGCGCGGGCGAGTTCATGATGCTCAACTCCCAGGGCATGCTGGTATTTACCAATAGCCATGACCCACGGCTGGACCAGTCCCTGCTCAAGCCCAAGGGCGAGAATTTTTTCGGCTTTGTCGGCGATGGCCTGGTGCCGGATCACCTGGTGATTCGCAAGCAACTGAAATCGTCGGACTGGCAACTGATGTACACGATCAACCTGCGCGATGTGGTGCGGGGGTTGTGGCGCGAGCTGCTCGGGTCGCTGGTGTTTTGCCTGTTCAGCGTCACGCTGATCTGGCTGGTGATGCGCCGGGTCAATCAACGCTTCATCATCCCGTCAATCAATGGCATCCAGGCGCTGATTGAAAGCGAAGCCTTCGGGCGCGATGTGATCCAGACCGCGCCGGTGGCCCTGTGTGTGCTGCGGCGCACCGACGGCCAGGTGGTACTGGAAAACACCCTGGCCCAGCAGTGGCTGGGCACCGGCCTGGAGCGTGAAACCCTCTGCGCCGGCTGGATCCGCCAGGCATTCGATGGTGAGCCCTCCGGGCACTGTGACTACTTCGAGACCCTCGACGGCCGCCACCTTTACCTCAGCAGTGCACCCACCCGCTATAGAGGCGAGGATGTGCTGTTTTGCGCATTCAGCGACATCAGCGCGCGCAAGCAGGTGGAAGCGGCCCTGGAAGAAGCCCGGCAATCGGCCGACGCTGCGAATGCCGCGAAAACCCTGTTCCTGGCGACCATGAGTCACGAAATCCGCACACCGCTGTACGGCGTGCTGGGCACCCTGGAACTGTTGGCCCGCACCCAGCTCGATGCCCAGCAAAAAGACTATCTGCATGCCATAGAGGGTTCTTCGGCCACCTTGCTGCAACTGATCTGCGATGTGCTGGATGTATCGAAGATCGAGGCCGGGCAATTGGCACTGGAACTGAGCGAGTTCTCGCCCCTGGACCTGGTCAATGAAATCATCCAGGGCTACGCCGCGGCCGCAATGGGCAAGGGGTTGCAGCTGTACGCCTGCTTTGACCCCAAGTTACCCGAGCGGCTGAGGGGCGATGTCACCCGCCTGCGGCAGATCCTCAACAACCTGTTGAGCAACGCGGTGAAGTTCACCGACTACGGGCGCGTGGTGCTGCGGGTCAAGTTGCTTGACCGCGACGACGAGCGCTCCAGTGTGTTGTGGCAAGTGTCCGACACCGGCAAAGGCATTGCCCAGGAAGACCAGGCGATGATTTTCGAGCCGTTCTATCAAAGCGAAGGCAACACCAACGTCGTCGCCGGTACCGGGCTCGGCTTGCCGATTTGCCAGCGCCTGACGCAATTGATGAATGGGCATATCCGCATGGTCAGCGAACTGGGCCTGGGCAGCAGTTTCAGCCTCACCCTGCCGCTCGAAGTGGCGCCCTGCGCGCCCATGAGCAGCTTGCTCGCCGAGACCGTCTACGTGGTTTCGCCCATTCCCGAACTCGCTCAATCCATCAGCGGTTGGCTGCGTCGCTGGGGCGCCCGGGCCCAGACCGGCCAGCCCACCCACCCCGACGGGCAACTGCTGCTGGAGCTGCATCCCGGCACTATCGAACAGCCCCTGGTGCCCGACTGGCCGGGGCCGGTGATCCTGGTCAGTGGCAACAGCAGCAATGGCCAGCATGCCGAGACCGGCGTGTGGCATGCCAACCTCAACCAGTTGAGCGCCATTCACCAGGCGGTCAGCCAGGCCCAGGGATTGTGGGTCGCCCGGGTCGACGAGCAGGTGCAAAAGCGTGAGTTGCGCAAGCTCGACCTGCATGTGCTGGTGGCTGAGGACAACGTTATCAATCAACTGATTTTGCGTGACCAGCTTGAGGAACTTGGGTGCACCGTGGAGTTGGCCTGCGATGGTCATGAAGCGCTGCAGTTGTGCAAGGCCTCACACTTCGACGTGGTACTGACGGATGTGAATATGCCCAGAGTCAACGGCTATGAATTAGCCAGGGAGTTGCGCAGCCAAGGTTGCGCGCTGCCTATCATCGGCGCAACCGCCAACGCCATGCGCGGCGAGGCAGACTTGTGCCTGGCCGCCGGAATGAACCATTGCCTGGTCAAACCCTTTGCGTTGCGGGCCCTCTTCAACTACCTGGAGCCCTACACACGGATCCCCCATGAAGCCCTATAGTATTTTGATCGTCGAGGACCATCCCCTGCAGCACCTGTACCTGCAGAACCTGCTCAATGAATTGGGCGACTTCATGCTGGAGTCCGCCCAGGATGGAAACGAAGCACTGGAGCGCTTGCGCCAGCGTGATTTCGACCTGGTGCTGACCGATCTGCTGATGCCGGGCATGGACGGTGTGCAATTTATCCAGAGCCTGGCGACCCTGCGTTGCAAGCCTGCCCTGGCCATCATGAGTGCCGCCTCCCGGCGTATGTTGATGGCGGCCAGCCTGGTGGCGAAAAATCTCGATGTGAAAGTCATCGGCCTGATTTCCAAGCCGGTCGCAGCCGACGCCTTGCGCAGCCTGGTCAGCCAGCTCAACCACAAAGACCGCAGCCCCTCCCCCGCGCCTGCCACGCCGCCGGCGATTGACCGGCACACACTCCTCCAGGCCATGGGCAACGGGCAGATCCAGGCCTGGTTCCAACCGAAAAAATCCTTGGCCAACGGCCGGATTGTCGCCGCTGAAGCGCTGGTGCGGTGGATGAACCCCGAGCAAGGGGTGATGTTGCCCGCCGCGTTTCTGCCGGCGATCAAGACCTTCGACCTGGAAGAACGCCTGCTATGGCTGGTGCTCAAACAGGCGATCCTGGCCCAGGAACGCTGGCGCCAGCGCGGGTATGAGATTCCGGTGTCGATCAATTTGCCGACCCACCTGCTCAATAGCCATGACTTGGCAGACCGCCTGCTGGCGTTCGTCCTCGACCACCAAGGCATCCCAGGGATGATCTGCTTCGAGCTGATGGAATGCTCGGTGCCCCAGGACATCAGCAACTTCTACGCCGGCGCCTGCCGCCTGCGTATCAAGGGTTTCGGCCTGTCCCAGGACGATTTCGGCAAGGGCTACAGCTCTTACCTGAACCTGGTCTCGACCCCGTTTACCGAACTCAAGATCGACCAGGCGCTGGTGCAGGGCTGCCATGACAACGAAGGCATGACTTCGGCCCTGGCGAGCATCATCGCACTGGGCCGCAAACTCGGGCTGACCGTGGTGGCCGAAGGTGTGGAGACGCCCCAGCAACTGGCGTTGCTACGCAAAATCGACTGCACCCAGGTGCAGGGTTTTCTGATCTCCCACGCGGTCTCCTCAGAACAATTTCAACAACTGTTGAACAATGATGGCCCAGCGACATCTCATTAGCCCCCGGCTCGGATTTGTCTAACCTGTATAAGGAGTAAACTCCATCCAGCGCCGATTTCTCAGCCGCCTGCGAAAACCATCAATGAAGCACAACAACGCGATCCTGGAAGCATTCACCCGCAGCTCACTGCGCTTGAACAAAGGGCTGATGGGCGTGCTCGGCGTCGCGTTGTTGCTGGCAGGCACCAGTTACTGGGCGTTGCAGCGGATCATCGATGAGCAGCACGCCGCGGTGGGGTTTCATTTTGCCCGGCTGATGGAAAATATCCAGGAACAGGAAACCTTCCTCCGGACCCTGGCGCAGCCGGCGATCCAACGGGACTTGATCAGCGACAAGAACACCCAGGCCAGCCTCCAGAGCCATCGCCTGGACATGCACAACACCCGCTATGAAGGTCGTGAGTTCGCCTTTTCGGTGCCCTTCAGTGCACAGTTCGAGGCGCAACGGGTCACGCCTGGCGAGCAGCAGAAAATCTTTGCCCTGGGGGTGCATCTGGCCAGTTACTACAGCGCGTACTGGTCATCGTCGCCCTACGCATCGCCCCACGTCTTTATCCTCAACCGCCTGGTCAACTACCACATTGCGGTGCCTGCGGTCGGCTACCAGCGTGGCGGCAAAACCCCGTTCAACGGCCCCACGGCCGAACAGGCCGACGCGGTGCAGCAAAGGCTCGAGCAGTTGCCCCGGGTAGACGACAGACTTTACTGGGAAACCTATACCCCAACCGGGAAGGCCTCCGGGGCTCCGCAGTTGTTGGCGTATATCGGCATCCCCCTGAACCCTCAGGTTTTGCGCGCGGGTCAAGGCACTAACCAGGTGATGGTTGCCACGCTGCTGGATATGGCACATGTCAACGATGTGGAACGCACCATGGAGTCGTCCATCTACGATCGATTCACCCTGATCTCCCCTGCCGGGCAGACGCTGACGGGGCCTCAGGTCCGCGCCTCTGCCTTGGGTGAAGGGCTGAATATTCGCGCCAACGGGCTGGAGTTCAAAATCACCCACGACGCCCAGTCGCAGTGGACCGCAATCTACGGGATCAGCTACAAGCATTTTTTCCGCTATGCCCTGTGGCCACTGACCAGCCTGGTGCTGTTTCTGTGTGCCGTACTGGCGATTGTCTGGGCCGGCAGCCGCTGGTACCGCAAGCAAGTGATCCGTCCGGCGCGCCAGGCCCATGAGCGGATTGCCGAAAGCGTGGCATTCAGTCGGGTGATTATTGACACCGCGCCTACCGGCCTGTGTGTGGTGGGCCGCGCGGATGGGCAGGTGCTGATCGAGAACCAGCGCGCCCAACAATGGCCCGGCACCGCCAGGTTGGTGGCGGCCCTCAGCCGCTTCCAGGACAGCGCCGACAGTGGCGAAACCCACCTGGAAATCGAAGGCCGGCACCTGCAGGTCGGTTTCGTGTCGACCCGTTATCAAGGCCAGGATGTGCGGCTTTATGCGTTCAACGACGTGACCCGGCATATTGAAGACGCCCTGGCCCTGGAAGATGCCCGGCGCGCCGCCGATGCGGCCAATGAAGCCAAGACGCTGTTCCTGGCAACCATGAGCCATGAAATCCGCACACCGTTGTACGGCGTGCTCGGCACCCTGGAATTGCTCGGGTTGACGACCCTGGACCCGCGCCAGAAAACCTACCTGCACACCATCCAACGCTCATCTGCCACGTTGTTCCAACTGATCAGTGATGTGCTCGACGTGTCGAAAATCGAATCCGGGCAGATGGCAATCGAGTCCATCGAGTTTTGCCCCCTGGACATGCTCGAAGACACCTTGCACACCTACGCCGCCTTCGCCCAGCGCAAGGGCCTGCAACTGTATGGCTGCATCGATGCGCAGTTGCCCGACTGTGTGGTCGGCGACCCGATGCGGATCCGCCAGATCCTCAACAACCTGGTGAGCAATGCGCTCAAATTTACTGACATAGGACGCGTGGTGATTCGGGCCCGGGCGCTTCGCCGGGGGGCCGATAAGGTGGACCTGGAGTGGCAAGTGACCGACTCTGGCGTGGGCATCAGCCAGGCGCAGCAAGCCAAGCTGTTCGACTTGTTCTACCAGGCACCGGACACCGCTGGCCAAGGCGGTGCCGGGCTGGGCCTGCCGATATGCCGCTGGCTCGCCGAAATGATGGATGGCCAGATCAAGGTCGTCAGCGAGCCCGGCCTGGGTAGCAGTTTCACCTTGAAAATGAGCTTGCCGGTAGGCCGTGGCGAGCTGCCCGGACTTCCCCTTCTTGAGCCGAGCGCGACGCCGGTCTATGTACAGGCGCCGGTGCGCGAGTTGGCCGAATCCCTGTGCGACTGGCTCGGGCGCCTGGGTATCCAGGCCTCGGTGGCAACGCTGCCCCTGGCCTCACAGAATGCGCAGGCCGTACTGGTCGACATGTTGCCCGCCGGGCCACGATTGTCCTGGGCCGGGCCGCGCGTCTTGTGTGTGCCGGGTGCACACAGCCCACCGCTGTATACGGCCCAGGGCTGGGAAGTGGATATGCATGATGTGCGTGCCATTGCGTCGGTGGTCTCGCTGGCGCAGCAGGGTAAGCAGGAAGCCGTGCAGCACGCCGAACAACAGAGCGCCGGGCAGTTGCAACTGCGCATTCTGGTGGCCGAGGACAACCCGGTAAACCAGGCCATCATCCAGGAGCAACTGGAAGCGCTGGGCTGTACGGTTACCTTGGCAGACAATGGCGAGCAGGCCATGCACCTGTGGCAACCCCAGGCCTTCGACCTGGTGCTGACCGACGTCAACATGCCCTTGATGAATGGCTACGAACTGGCCCGCACCCTCAGGGAGCATGACCCACAGTTACCGATCATCGGTGTCACCGCCAATGCCATGCGCGAAGAAGGCATGCGTTGCCTGGCAGTCGGGATGAATGCGTGGCTGGTCAAGCCCTTGAGCCTGCAAACCCTGCGCGCGCAACTGATCAAGCTGTGCCGGCCGACGGTACGCGTCTTGCCGGCGGTGATCGACACGGTGCAGATGTCAGAAAAAATGCGCCCGCTGTTTGTCAGCAGCGTACAGCACGATCTGCAGCGCATCAGCGCCGCACTTGAGCAACGCGATTGCCGGCGCCTGGCCGAAACCTTGCACTCGGTGGCCGGGGCCTTGGGCGCGGTGCAGGCGCTGGACCTGGCCCAGGCGTGTGTCGAACTGGAAAGCCAGTTGGCCAGCGGCCGGCTCAATCCCGCGCTGGAAATGCGCATAAACCAGGTCAGCAGTAGGCTTTCAGCCTTGCTCAGCGTGCAGCCATGAGCCCTCCTCACTCACTGAACCAGCATTACGGGCAACCCTTATGAAAACCTTCACTGTGGTTATTGCGGATGATCACCCTATCGTGCTTTTGGGCGTGCGAGAACTCGTCGAGCGAGACGCGCGCTTTCAAGTAGTGGGCGAAGCGATCTGTTCGGCAGGCCTCATCGGGCTGCTTGAACAGCAGCCTATCGACATCGTGATTACCGATTACAACATGCCCGGCGATTCACCCTACGGCGATGGTTTGAAACTGGTGGAATACCTTAAGCGGCATTTCCCCCAGGTGCAGATTCTGATCCTGACCATGATCTCCAATCATCTGATCCTGACCCGTCTGCAAGAGATGGGCGTGGTGGGCGTGATCCAGAAAAGCCAGTTGCACACCGAAATCCAGGTGGCCCTCAAGTCTATTGTGCAGCAGGCGCTGTATCGCAGCCTGGAGCCCGCCAAGACTTCGGTGGTCGAGTCGGTGACGGCTATCGATGCGCGTTTCTCGACCCTGTCGCCGAAGGAATTCGAGATACTGCGTTTGTTTATTTCAGGCAAAAGTGTCAGTGATATAGCGCGCAGCCAGAATAGAAGTTCAAAGACTATCAGTGCGCAAAAGATTTCGGCCATGCGCAAACTTGAAGTCAGTAGTGATCAAGACTTGTTGGCTTATTGCCTGGCGCAAAATATCTTCAACTAATTCGTGCCTTATCAACTAATCTCCTCCTTAACTAACTTGCCTTGCAGTGCTTTATAAGAATCGTCTTATTCTCTCTAAGGCCTAAAATCACTATTGTTCGTTGGCAGTTTCAACCCTCTCTACAACCAACACTAACGGACATCATCATGAAGAAGTTTTCCCTGGCCCTTATCGCTGTGTCAGTTATTGCCGCCAGCAGCAGTGCATTTGCCGAAGATCCCGTTGCGCCGACCCCGACCCTGGGTGGCAGCGGCAAAATCACTTTCACCGGCGTGATCAACAACGACGCGTGCTCGGTCGACGGCGCCAACTCCGATCGCGTGATCTCGGTGGACATGGGCTCGGTATCGATCAAAGACATGGGCACCGCTGAAAACCCGGCCTCGGGCCGTGTGACAGCCAAAGACTTCAACCTCAACGTGAACTGCAACCTGGGCACCAAAGTGGCCATGATCTTTGACGCCAACAGCGGCGGCTCGGGCCTGGTCACCGGCAAGAAAGTCCTCGCCCTGACCCCGGGCAACGGCAGCGCAAGCAACGTCGGCATCGCCCTGCTCGACAGCAAAGGCGCACTGATCGACCTCAGCTCCCCGGCCAGCGCCCGCATCGAAAGCAGCATGCACGGCCAAGGCACCGAAGGCGGCGATGCAACCTTGAGCTTTGCCGCAGCCTACGTCACCACCGGTGCAGCCGGCGCCTCCACTGCGGGTCGTGGTGACGCCACCCTGCCGTTCATCCTGCAATACGAATAACCCCCAAGGCTGTAAATGCCACGCGCGAGGCCCCAGGGCCTCGCCATTTATCCGACCCATAAACGGTAGACATCATGTTGCCTCGTTCCATTGCCGCAGGCCTGGGGTTGTTGACCCTGCTGATGGCGACCCAGGCTGGCGCCAGCATTTCATTGAGTGCCACGCGTATCGTCTTCGATGGCGAGCATAAAGAAGCCAATATCACCGTGCGCAACGGTAACCAGGATGTATTGATTCAATCCTGGGTCGATACCAGCGATGCGCAAGCCAGTGCTGCACCGTTCGCCGTGACCCCGCCACTGGCACGGATATTTGCCAAGGAGCAGCAATTGCTGCGCATTCTTTACCAGGGCAGCGGTATGCCGGCGGATCGTGAATCCGTGATCTGGCTCAATGTGCAAGAGATCCCGCAGGCCGCCGCCTCCGACAACACGTTGCAACTGGCGGTGCGCCAGCGCATCAAGATATTTTTCCGGCCAGCCGGTTTGCCAGGTAGCGCACTGTCGGCGCCGGCGCAACTGGAATGGCAACTGCAAAAGCGTGGCGCCGAGTCGTGGCTGAGCGTAAAAAACCCGACGCTGTATCACGTGTCCATGGCCGATATAAAACTTCAGGCCGGGCAACAAACGGAACTGGCTGCCGATTCGACAATGATTGCCCCGGGCGCCGAAAAACAGTTCAGCGTTAAACAACTCGGTGGTTACGAAACAGTGCAGTTGTCTTTTTCCAGCATTAACGACTATGGCGCACAAGATAAATACACCGCACAACTTTCCACGCGCCTGACGGCCAAGGCCACTGAGGCGCGCACCCGGCAATAAGCGTTTCCCTTAAACCCTCCAGGTTCGATTCGAGTGCGTACTCGCGTGCCTCGCCTGTCCGATAAACAGGGATGATATAGGTTCTTTGCATGTTTTTTATTTTAGGCAGCAGGCCCAATCATTACATATCAAGCGAGCGCACTTCACGCGTGTCTACAACGTGCACATCTCTGAAGTTGAGTACGCTGTCATTGGCCATTCTTGCCGGCTCGCCCGTTTGGGCCGTTGCCGATGAGCCGTCCCTGGAAGTGTTCAACACCACCTTTTTGCAGGGCGCTCAATCGTCGGTAGACCTGCAGCAACTGCTGTCGGCCAACAGCGTGCTGCCCGGTAACTACCGAGTCGACTTGTATAGCAATGAGGTCCTGGTGGGCCGTCGCGACATCGACTTCAAGCGCAACCCGCAGACCGGCCGGGTCGATCCGTGCCTGACCCTGGACTTGCTCAAGCAACTGGGGATCGACCTGACCCTCTTGCAAGCCCAAGGCAAGCTCGACGCCAGCCAACCCCAGGCCTGCTACGACCTACCGACGCTGATCGACCAGGCCACCCTGCGCTATGACGCCAGTCGCCTGCGCCTGGCGGCGAGCATTCCACAGGTTGCGATGCAACGGGGCATGCGCGGTTATGTCGACCCCCAGTTATGGGACGACGGCGTGCCCGCAGCGTTTATCAACTATCAACTCAATAGCAGCCGCACCGCCGGCGACTATGAAACCCGCATCAACAACAACTTGGGGCTGCGCAACGGCATCAACCTGGGCGCATGGCGCTTGCGTAACGAATCGAACCTGAGCAATGGCACGGGGCGGCCGAGCAACTTCACCAGCAACCGCAGCTATGTGCAGCATGACGTGACGACGGTCAAGGGCCAGTTCAGTGCCGGGGAGATTTTTTCCGATACCGACCTGTTCGACAGCGTGCGTTACCGAGGCGTGAAACTGGCGTCCGACGAAGGCATGCGCGCCGACAGCGAGCGCGGTTATGCGCCGGTGATTCGTGGCGTGGCACAGACCAACGCCACGGTAGAAATCCGCCAGAACGACTACATCCTCTACACCGCCAACGTCGCGCCCGGGCCTTTCGAGATCAACGATATCTACCCCAGCGGCTCGAACGGCGACCTGGAAATCACCATCATCGAGGCCGACGGCCGTCGGCGCGTGACCACCCAGGCGTTCTCCAGCCTGCCGATCATGGTGCGTGAAGGCCAGGTCAAATACAGCGTTTCAGCCGGTAAATTCAGCAGCAATGCTGACGGCTTGGCGAGCCCGCAATTTGTCAGCAGCACCCTTGCCTACGGTCTCACCAGTAACCTCAGCGCGATTGTCGGCCTGCAAGTGAGCGAAGACTACAAGGCACTCTCCCTGGGGGTTGGCAAAAACACGTCGCTGGGCGCGGTGTCGATGGACGTCACTCACTCCTCAAGCGCCGCCCAAGGGCAAACGACCCAGGGCAACAGCGTGCGTGCGTTGTATGCCAAGACCTTTGCCGGCACCGACACCAACTTCACCCTGGCCGCCTATCGTTACTCGACCGAGGGCTACCGCACCCTGACCGACCACGTCGAGGACACCAGTGAGGGTGCCGTCAAGCGTACGGGCAACTCGAAAACCCGCACCGACCTGACGATCAACCAAAGCATCGGGCGCAACCGCGAGTTCGGCAGCCTTTACTTGAACGCCACCGACCAGCGCTATTGGAACCGTGGCGGCTCCCAGAGCTTTTCGGCGGGGTACAACAACAACTGGGGCGACCTGAGCTACAACCTGGGGGTGACACGCACCAAACAGATTGCCAGTTGGGGCGCACCGGACTCCGATACGCAGTTCAACCTGTCCTTTTCGTTCCCCTTGGGCAGCCAGCCCCGGGCGCCGCGTGCATTCGTCACCACCAGCACCCAGCAAGGCGATACCAGCACCCAGGCGGGTATCAACGGTTATGTGGCCGATACCAGCGATGTGTTCTATTCGGTCCAGGCCGGGCATAGCCGAACGGGTGGCCAATCGGGATCGGCCAACATCAATAGCCGCACATCCATGGCCGATATCAGCCTGGGGTATAGCCAGGGCCGTGGGTACGACGCACAAAACCTTAACGTTGCCGGCTCAGTGGTGGCGCACGCCGGTGGCATCAACCTGGGGCAGACCGTCAGCGAAACCTTTGCCTTGGTTCAGGTGCCGGGTATCAGCGGGGCTAAAGTCAGCAGCTACAGCGGGGTTGAAACCGGGCGCAACGGCTATGCCGTGGTGCCCTCGGCACAGCCTTATCGGGTGAACTGGATCAGCCTCGACACCCGCGACCTGGGCGGCGATGTTGAAATCACCCAGGCCACGCAGCAGTTAGTACCGCGCCGCGGTGCGGTGGTATTGGCCCGCTACAGCGGCAAAACCGGGCGGCGCGTGCTGTTTGAGCTGTTTGATGCGCAGCACCAGCGCATGGCGTTCGGCGCCTCACTGGAAGACGCCAGCGGCAAACAGTTGGCCATCGCCGATCCCAGCGGCAATGCCTTGGTACTGGTCGAAGAGGACCAAGGCAGCCTGACGATCAAGTGGGGTGACCAGCAATGTACTGCGCCGTATGCGCTGCCTGCACAAAACAAGGCGCTGAACTACGAGCGCCAGGCGTTGGTGTGTCACAGCGTTCAAGGTCTTTAAAAAGCAGCTTTTGGCTCATGGTTAAATGGGAACGCTGTGGCAGAACTGGGTGAGGCTATTGGGGCGGCTCCACCACCCAGCGCGGGGCAAGCCCGCTCGCCACAAAAAGCTAGCGGTCGACAAAGCTCCCCCTTGTGGCGAGGGGGCTTGTCCCCCGATGGGCTGCGCAGCAGCCCCAAAACCAGCCACCTCGGTGTACCTGGCAGAACTGGGTGAGGCTATTGGGGCGGCTTCGCCACCCAGCGCGGGGCAAGCCCGCTCGCCACAAAAAGCTAGCGGTCGACAAAGCTCCCCCTTGTGGCGAGGGGGCTTGTCCCCCGATGGGCTGCGCAGCAGCCCCAAAACCAGCCACCTCGGTGTACCTGGCAGAACTGGGTGAGGCTATTGGGGCGGCTTCGCCACCCAGCGCGGGGCAAGCCCGCTCGCCACAAAAAGCTAGCGGTCGACAAAGCTCCCCCTTGTGGCGAGGGGGCTTGTCCCCCGATGGGCTGCGCAGCAGCCCCAAAACCAGCCACTTCGGTGTACCTGGCAGAACGGGGTGAGGCTATTGGGGTGGCTTCGCCACCCAGCGCGGGGCAAGCCCGCTCGCCACAAGGGGGGTGTTCACTCTCCAGCGATCAAAGGTCAAACCGGTCAATCGCCCGCCGCCGCTCGTTATCATCACGCACATCGTAGCTGGCGGTGGTCTGGATATTGGTGTGGTGCGCCAGTTTCTGTGCAATCGACAAGTCATGCTCCTCGATCACCCGAGTAATAAACGAGCGCCGGAAATCATGGGGCATGATTTTCACACCCACCTGTTCGCCGCGTTGGCGGGCGATGTAGTAAATCGCATGTTTGGTAATGCGTTCGCGGGTGATATGGCTGCCCCGGCGGATACGGTTGAACAGGAAGCTATCGTCCTGCTCCCCTTCCTTCAAGTGCTCGCGGCGAAACTCCAGCCAGGCCTGCAACTTGGCAAACGCCCAGGCCGGTGCGTACTTGATCAACTCTTTATTGCCCTTGCCCATCACCCGCAAGCTGCGCTCTGCAAAGTTGACCTGGGCCAGGTCGAGGTTGACCGATTCTGACTTGCGCATCCCCGAGCCATACAGGATCCCGATGACTGCCGCATCCCGCAGCCCTTGCGGCCTTGGGTCGGCGGCGCAGACGTCCATCAATTCGCGGATCAAGGTGCGACGCAGGTTACGCCCCTGGCTCAAGCGCGTGCCGGCGGTGGCTTTGACCGAGCGCATCTTCAGCAAGTGTTCCTGGCTGATCAGGCTGATGCGCCAGGCTTCGTTCATCACCCCGCGCACCGCGTTGACATACAGCGACGATGTGTTGGGCGCATACCCGTCTTCACGCAGCACGGCGACCAAAGCCATCACGTGCTCCGGTTGCAGCAGGTGCCAGTCGATATCTTCGAGGTTGATCTCTTCGAAACCCAGGCGGTCGGCCGCATCTTGCAGCACATAGCGCATGGTCAGTTGGCTAGAGGGCGCCAGGCGCGCGAGATACAGGGTCAGGGGATTGCGGGAAATCTCGGTCAAAATAGATCAGCCTTGAGATTAAATATCGAGACTAAGCCTATGTTTAATCTCGGTATTTAGTGGTTTGGCGAGCGCCGAGTCTAACGCAGGTCGGCGCCGCATACCAAACTAGGGCTCATCCTCTGCGGGTGCCGGGCTTTGCTGCTGGCCCCAGTCCCCGTCCTGTTTTTGCATCAGCGCAAACCACTGCTGGCGCATGAAAGCCAACAGCGTGGCGGGTGCCTTGGCGAAGTCATGCTCGTCGTTGTAGCAGCCTGGCAATGGCAGATCGGTGCCCTGCTCCTTGTACTGACTGACCAACGCCTGCTGCCCGGCAACGCTGCAATCGGTGGGCAGCGGCATACCGCGCAGCGCACCGGCCTCTTCGTCCCACCAACTGGCTCCGTAGCGGTCGACACCACGCAGCCCGTATTTGTGCGACTTGCCGATGTGCATGATCAGCTTGAACTCCCGGGGGCTGACATCGCTGGTGCATGTACGCGAGTAGCCCACGGTCACTTGGCTCAGGCCGTCACCCAGCAGGTCGGTGACGCGGGTCGCGGCGTTATCAAAGTGCAGGCTGGCGTCGAATTCGCAGCGCTGCACATCGTCATGCAGCATCCACAGGCGCTTGGGGCGATCCCCCTCTAGCAGGTACTGGGCGGCATAGATTGACGCCGACTGCGTCCCGTCATCATCACGCTCGCCGGCTTCCTGCTCGGCCAACACCAGCAGGTTACGGCCCTGGCGATCATCCCAGCTATACGCGGCCACCTGCTTGCCCCGGACCTCGATCCCGAGCGGAACCTGGCTCAGCGGCGTCAGCTTCATTTCCTCGGCCGCCACAGCTGCATGGGCTGCCCCGAGCGCCATCACCATCAAGACCGGCCGTAACTGGCCGCGTAAAAACTGCACGCTATTCATCCGACTACCCAGGCAAGAGATCGCTTACTTTACCGGGACTTGCAGGGGGATGCAGAGAAGATTCGTCAGGCGGGACTGAGTGCAAACCCGGTTAATTCACCGTACATACGCACTAAAGCACTTACAGACTGGGACTACAGCGCAAACAGTTATCGTTTGTCTGGGTTCTTTATTGTCTAGCTGAACACTCGCTGTCTGCCCAACAAATAAACGAGTTTTTCATCCGCCTTTCATATTCGCTGGACACATTTGCGCTTAATCTTGGCCGCAGTACTTGGGGCAAACCGCGTTTTGCTGACTAACCCTTTGATAATGCTTTACCTTTGGTCGTTATGGGCTTTACTCAGGATGGCTATGCACACGGCTGTTTTTTATTCAGTTGCCCGCACTTTCATCCGCTGTTTGTTGTCATCTCTACGCTTGAAGTTGCTCTAAAACCGAGGTCATGAATCTTTGAAACCCTACCCTATTCATTGCGTGTCGATCGTTATCCCGGTCTACAACGAAGAACAGAGCCTGCCCGAACTGTTGCGCCGTACCCGTGCTGCGTGTGAGCAGTTGGCCTACGAATACGAAATCATCCTGGTGGACGACGGCAGCCGCGACAGTTCCGCGCAATTGCTGGAAGACGCCGCAGGCGAACCAGGCAGCCACGTGGTGGCCGTGATCCTGAACCGCAACTACGGCCAGCATGCGGCAATCATGGCCGGTTTCGAGCAATGCCGGGGCGAGGTGGTGATTACCCTCGACGCCGACCTGCAAAACCCGCCCGAAGAGATCCCACGCCTGGTCGAGCAAGCTGCCTTGGGCTACGACGTGGTTGCCACCGTGCGCAACAACCGCCAGGACTCGGCCTTCCGCCGCTGGCCTTCGCGCCTGATCAACCTGGCCGTGCAACGCTCCACCGGCGTGGCCATGAGCGATTACGGCTGCATGCTGCGCGCTTACCGGCGCACCATTGTCGACGCCATGCTCGCCTGCCGTGAGCGCAGCACCTTTATCCCGATCCTGGCCAACGGTTTTGCGCGCCACACCACCGAGATCCCGGTGCACCACGCCGAGCGCGAACACGGCGAATCCAAGTACAGCGCCATGCGCCTGATCAGCCTGATGTTCGACTTGCTGACCTGCATGACCACCACGCCCCTGCGCCTGCTGTCCATCGTCGGCTTCAGCCTGGCGGCCCTGGGCATGCTGTTTGCGTTCGCCCTGATCGTCATGCGCCTGGCCTTTGGTGCCGATTGGGCCGGTGATGGCCTGTTCGTGCTGTTCGCCGTGCTGTTTGTGTTTACCGGCGGCCAGTTCATCGGCATGGGCCTGTTGGGCGAGTACCTGGGGCGCATGTACAGCGATGTGCGCGCGCGCCCACGCTTCTTTATTGAAAAGGTGCTGCGCAACGAGCCAGCAGCGCCCGCGCCG
This sequence comes from Pseudomonas sp. DTU12.1, assembly GCF_009873475.1. Taxonomy (NCBI): domain Bacteria; kingdom Pseudomonadati; phylum Pseudomonadota; class Gammaproteobacteria; order Pseudomonadales; family Pseudomonadaceae; genus Pseudomonas; species Pseudomonas sp. DTU12.1. The sequence goes on from NZ_CP045254.1 coordinate 3,132,985, forward strand.
GTGGTCATCGTCGATGGCCTGCCCTCTTCCCAGCCTTCCACTTCACCTTCCAATCAGGTTCCGTCATGAGTTCAAAAGCTGTTGTCTTCGCTTACCACGACATTGGCTGTGCAGGCATTGAAGCCCTGCTCGCTGCGGGTTACGACATTGCTGCAGTGTTCACCCATGCCGACGACCCCAAGGAAAACACCTTCTACGGCTCGGTCGCCCAGTTGTGCGCACGCCACGGCATCCCGGTGCACGCGCCGGAAGACGCCAACCACCCCCTGTGGGTCGAGCGTGTCGCCAAGCTGAACCCGGATTTCATCTTCTCGTTCTACTACCGCAACCTGCTGGGCGAGGCACTGCTGGCCACCGCGCGCCAGGGCGCATTCAACCTGCACGGCTCCCTGCTGCCCAAGTACCGTGGCCGCGCGCCGGCCAACTGGGTGCTGGTCAACGGTGAAACCGAAACCGGCGTGACCCTGCACCGCATGGTCAAGCGTGCCGATGCCGGCGCGATCCTCGCCCAGCAAAAGGTCATGATCGAGCGCAGCGACACCGGCCTGACGCTCCACGCCAAGTTGCGCGAGGCCGCCACCCAGCTGCTGCGTGATGCGCTGCCGCAACTGGCCAAGGGCACGTTGAGCGAAACTGCCCAGGACGAAAGCCAGGCCACCTGCTTCGGCCGCCGCACCGCGGCAGACGGCAAGCTGGTGTGGAGCAAGCCTGCTGAGACGCTGTACAACCTGGTACGCGCCGTGACCCAGCCCTACCCCGGCGCCTTCTGTGCCGTGGGCGAGCACAAGCTGATCGTGTGGCAAGCCGAGGTGGTCAAGGGCAACGAAGGCCAGGCACCCGGCCGCGTGATCAGCGTCAACCCGCTGCGCATTGCCTGCGGTGAAGACTCCCTGGTGATCAACTACGGCCAGCGCAACGACCACGGCCTGTACCTCACAGGCCCGGCCCTGGCCGATGAGCTGGGGCTGGTGGATGGCTCGGTGCTGCGTGGCGCCGAGTCGGGCCGCAAGCCACGGCGGACCCGTGTGCTGATCCTGGGTGTCAACGGTTTTATCGGCAACCACCTGTCCGAGCGGCTGTTGCGCGATGATCGCTACGAAGTCTACGGCCTGGATATTGGCTCTGACGCTATCGAACGCCTGCGCAGCCACCCCAACTTCCATTATGTGGAAGGCGATATCAGCATTCACTCCGAGTGGATCGAGTACCACATCAAGAAGTGCGACGTGGTCCTGCCGCTGGTGGCCATCGCCACGCCAATCGAATACACCCGTAACCCGTTGCGCGTGTTCGAGCTGGATTTCGAAGAAAACCTCAAGCTGGTGCGCTACTGCGTCAAGTACAACAAGCGCGTGATCTTCCCATCGACCTCCGAAGTCTATGGCATGTGCCAGGACCAGAATTTTGACGAAGACACCTCCAACCTGGTGGTGGGGCCGATCAACAAGCAGCGCTGGATCTACTCGGTATCCAAGCAACTGCTGGACCGGGTGATCTGGGCCTATGGCGCCAAGGGCCTGAATTTCACCCTGTTCCGCCCGTTCAACTGGATGGGCCCGCGCCTGGATCGCCTGGACTCGGCGCGTATCGGCAGCTCCCGGGCGATCACCCAGTTGATCCTCAACCTGGTGGAAGGTACGCCGATCCGCCTGTTTGACGGTGGCGAGCAAAAACGCTGCTTCACCGATATCGCCGACGGCATCGAGGCCCTGGCGCGGATCATCGACAACGATAACGACGCGTGCAACGGCCAGATCATCAACATCGGCAACCCGGACAACGAAGCCAGCATCCGCCAGTTGGGCGAAGAGCTGCTGCGCCAGTTCGAGGCCCACCCGCTGCGTGGCAACTTCCCACCGTTCGCCGGCTTTCGCGAAGTGGAGAGCAAGGCGTTCTACGGCGCCGGGTATCAGGACGTGGCGCACCGCAAGCCAAGCATTGCCAACGCCAAGCGCCTGCTTAACTGGGAGCCGAGCGTGGAAATGAGCGAAACCATCGGCAACACCCTGGATTTCTTCCTGCGTGAAGCGATGCTGGAAATCGCCCAGTCCAGCGAAGCAGGCAAATAATGAAGGCAGGTCTGCGCATTGACGTCGACACCTACCGAGGCACCCGTGATGGGGTGCCAAGGTTGCTGGAGTTGCTGGATGAGGCCGGCATCAAGGCGACGTTTTTCTTCAGTGTCGGCCCGGACAATATGGGCCGGCATCTGTGGCGCCTGATCCGCCCGCAGTTCCTGTGGAAGATGCTGCGCTCCAACGCGGCCGGGCTGTACGGCTGGGACATCCTGCTGGCCGGCACCGCCTGGCCGGGCAAGCCGATTGGCCGCGACCTGGGGCACTTGATGCGCCAGGCCAGAGCCGCCGGGCACGAAGTGGGCCTGCACGCCTGGGATCACCATGGCTGGCAGGCCAATGCCGGCCGTTGGAGCAACGCGCAACTGGTGGAACAGATGCGCCGTGGGCTCGACACCCTGAGCGACATTCTTGGCCAGCCCGTGGACTGTTCCGCCGCCGCCGGCTGGCGCGCCGACGAGCGTGTGGTGCAGGCCAAACAAGGCTTTGGCCTGCGCTACAACAGCGATTGTCGCGGCAGCAGCGTGTTTCGCCCGACGCTCGCCGACGGCAGTGCCGGCACCCCACAGATCCCGGTGGACTTGCCGACCTTCGACGAAGTGGTCGGGCCACAGGTTGCGGCCAAGGACTTCAACGGCTTCATTCTTGATCGGTTCACCGAATCGACACTCAACGTCTATACGATCCACGCAGAAGTAGAAGGGATTCTGATGGCCAATGAATTTCGCCAGTTGCTTGCCCAGGCACGGCAGCGCGGCATTCAATTCCAGCCCTTGGGCAACTTGTTGCCGGCCGATCCGGCGAGCCTGCCCCAGGCGCATCTGACACGCGGCGTACTCGGCGGCCGCGAAGGCTGGCTGGGAGTGCAAAAGGCATGATCCGACGTTGGGCGCTGCCCTTGCTCCTGTTGGTCTTCGGCCTGTGTTACCTGTTGCCGATGGCCACCCATGGCCTGTGGATTCCGGATGAAAGCCGCTACGCGCAGATCAGCCAGGAAATGCTGCTGACGGGCAAATGGGCGTCCCCGCACTTTATGGGCCTGCGTTACTTCGAAAAACCGGCGGCCGGTTACTGGATGATCGCCCTGGGCCAGGCCGTGTTCGGGCAGAACCTGTTCGGTGTGCGGGTGGCCTCGGCGCTGGCCACGGGCTTGAGCATCCTGTTGGTGTACTTCATGGCCCGGCGCCTGTGGAACGATCCACGCAAGAGCCTGGCCAGCGCTGTGCTGTACATGAGTTTTGTCAGCGTGGCGATGTCTGGTGGCTACGCTAACCTCGACCCGCAGTTCAGCTTCTGGGTCAACCTCAGCGGCGTGGCGCTGTGGCTATGTATCGACAGCCACGGCCGGCGCGCGCGCCTGGGCGCCTGGGCATTGCTGGGACTGGCCTGCGCCATGGGCTTCATGACCAAGGGCTTTTTGGCGTGGCTGCTGCCGGTGCTAGTCGCCCTGCCCTACATGGTCTGGCAAAAACGCTTTCGTGAGTTGCTGACCTATGGCGTGGTCGCGGTGGTGGTGGCAATTGTGGTCAGCCTGCCTTGGGCGCTGATGGTGCATGCCCAGGAACCGGACTACTGGAACTTCTTTTTCTGGCACGAACACATCCAGCGTTTTGCCGGTGAAGATGCCCAGCACGAAGAGGCCTGGTGGTACTACTTGCCGTTGCTGGCCGCGTTCAGCCTACCGTGGCTGGCGCTGTTGCCCTCCACCCTGAAGCAGGCGTGGCAACAAAAGCGTACGTACAAGACCGGCTTCCTATTGTTGTGGCTGCTGATGCCCCTGGCGTTTTTCAGCCTGAGCAAGGGCAAGCTGCCGGCTTACATCCTGCCGTGCCTGCTGCCTTTGGCATTGCTGATGGGCAACACCCTGGCGGACAAACTGGCCCAGGCCCGTGGCCGAGTGTTGCAAATCAACGGCGGGCTCAACCTGATCCTTGGCGTACTGGGCCTGCTGGCCATCGTGTATTTCCAGTTGAAGAAGCCGATTTTTGCCCACCAGCAGGAACTGCTGAGCCTGGTGCTGGTGTTTATCGTGCTGTTGGGCTGGATCATCGCCAACCTGCTACAGGTGGCACGCCCGTTGCGCCTGTGGGCGGCGCCTGCCCTGGGCAGCTGGTTGCTGGTGGCCCTGGTGCCGGCGGCGTTGCCGCACTCGGTGGTTTATAACAAGACCCCGGACCAGTTCATCATTGACCACGTCGAAGAGCTGGCAGGCACCCAACGCTTGCTGAGCAACGACCTGGGCGCCGCCTCGTCCCTGGCGTGGCGGCTCAAGCGCCCGGACGTGACGCTGTACGACACTCTGGGCGAAGTCAAATATGGCCTTGCCTACGCCGATGCGGCCAATCGCCGGGTCGACACCACGCAAGTCCAGCAATGGATGACCGAGGCCCGCAAACAGGGCTCGGTGGGCGTGGTGATGCGCGTCAAGGGCGAGAGTGAAGTACGCGAGGTCGAGTTGCTGCCCAAAGATGGCAAACGCTACGAGCAAGGCAACATGGTGATCCTGGTATTCCCACAGGTGGCGCCTTGATCACCCTGCTGCTGCTTCTGGCCGCGTGCCTGCTGACCTGCATGGGCCAGATCGCCCAAAAGTATGCCGTCGAAGGCTGGCGCGACCAGCCCGCGGGCTGGGCCTTGAAACTGCGCTCGCCCTGGCTGTGGCTGGCCCTGTTGTGTCTGGGCCTGGGCCTGCTGGTGTGGCTGCTGGTACTGCAACGCCTGGAGGTGGGGATTGCCTACCCGATGCTCAGCCTGAACTTTGTCTTGATTACCCTGGTGGCGCGCTTTGTGTTCCATGAGCCGGTGGATCGCCGCCACTGGTTTGGCGTGGCCCTGGTGATGGCGGGTGTGCTGTTGCTGGGGGGCCAGGTATGAGCCGGTTACGTGGTTTTACCTTGGCGTTATCCAGCGTCGCGCTGGTGAGCGCTGCCCAGTTGGGCATGCGCTGGAGCATGACGCGCCTGCCCTTGCCCGCCGACTGGCTCACGGCACTCGGTAACGCCACGGTGGATCCGCTGGCGTTGGGCGTAGTGATCATGGCGATTGTTGCCTATGCGCTGTCGATGCTCTGCTGGCTCGGCGCACTGCAGTACTTGCCCCTGGGGCGCGCCTATTCGTTGCTGAGTATCAGCTACGTGCTGGTGTACCTGTTGGCAGCCAGCCTGCCGGGCTTCAACGAACCCTTTTCCCTGTCGCGAACCTTGGGGGTGGCACTGGTCATCCTCGGCGTCCTGACAATCAACTCCCGTCGTATCGGCAACACAAGCCCCAGGAATGCCCCATGAAAATCAGCGTATTTGGTAGTGGTTACGTTGGCCTGGTACAGGCCACCGTATTGGCCGAGGTCGGTCACGATGTGATCTGCATGGACGTTGACGAAAACAAGGTGCGCCTGCTGCAACAGGGCCATGTGAGCATTTTCGAGCCGGGGCTTGCCAGCCTGGTGCGGGAAAACCTGGAAAACGGCCGGTTGACCTTTACCAGCCAGGAAAAACTCGCGGTCGAGCATGGTGAAGTGCTGTTTATTGCGGTCGGCACACCCTCGGACGAGGACGGCTCGGCCGATTTGAAGTACGTGCTGTCGGTGGGCGATGCGGTGGCCCGTCATCGCGTCGAACCGGTGATCCTGGTGGAGAAGTCCACGGTCCCGGTGGGTACCGGCGACACCTTGCGCGCGCACATCGACAAGGCGTTGGCCGGGCGCAGCCTGGTGTTCGATATCGTCTCCAACCCGGAATTCCTCAAGGAAGGCTCTGCCGTGGCCGACTGCCGCCGCCCCGACCGGATCATCATCGGCTGCGAGCGCGAAGAGGTGCGCGAGGTAATGCGCGACTTGTACGCGCCGTTCAACCGCAACCATGACCGCATCATCTTCATGGATGTGCGTAGTGCCGAGCTGACCAAATACGCCGCCAACTGCATGCTGGCCACGAAAATCAGCTTTATCAACCAGATCGCCGAACTGGCCGAGCACCTGGGCGCCGATATCGAGTCGGTGCGCCTGGGCATCGGTGCCGATTCGCGGATCGGCTACCACTTTATCTACCCTGGCTGCGGCTACGGTGGCTCGTGCTTCCCCAAGGACATGCGCGCGCTGATCCACAGCGCCCGCCAAGCCAATTGCTCGAGTGATTTGCTCGAAGCGGTGGAAGCCATCAACCAGCGGCAGAAAAGCAAACTGTTCGAACGGATCCGCGCGTTCTACAAAGGCGACCTGCGCGGCAAGACCTTCGCCTTGTGGGGCCTGGCGTTCAAGCCCAACACCGACGACATGCGCGACGCACCGAGCCGGGTGCTGATGGAGTCGCTATGGGCCGCCGGCGCCAACGTGCGGGCCTTCGACCCCGAGGCCATGCAGGAAACCCAGAGGCTATACGGCGATGACCCGCGCCTGATGCTGATGGGCACCCCGGAATCAACCCTGGGCGGGGCCGACGCCTTGATCATCTGCACCGAGTGGCAGCAATTCAAGGCGCCGGACTTCGACCTGCTGCACGCACGCCTCAAGGCACCGGTGATCTTTGACGGGCGCAACCTGTATGACGCCGAGCGCCTGGCGCGCAAGGGCTTCCATTACTTCCCCATGGGCCGTGGGCAATCCTGCGACCTGCCGATCCCCCAGCAACAGTGGCTGCCACGGTTGCTGGAGGCCTGAGGCGTGGACAACATGCTCGGCGCAACCTTGCGCCGCCAGTCCTGGGGTATAGGGCTGCTGGCGCTGCTGCTGTTTATCGCCGGCAACTGGGACCATGCAATTATCGGTTTCGACTCGCGCTTTGTGCTGTTCGCCCAGGAAATGCTGCGCCATGGGCCGGGATTTTTCCCCTCGACCTATGGCCAGCCGTATGCCGACTACCTGTCGACCTCAACCTTGTTGACCTGGCTGTTGTCGCTGCCCCTGGGGCGCGTCACCAGCCTCAGCGCCTGGCTGCCGACGGCCATTGCGTCGGCAGTGATCGTCGCCCTGGTCTACCGCCTGACCGCGCCCTACTCGCGGCGCTGGGCGTTGCTGAGTGTTGCGTTGCTGTTGCTGAGCAGTACGTTTATCAGCGAAACCCGCTCGGTGTCCCTGGACCAGATGTTGGCGGCGGTGACGCTGGCAGTGTTTTACCTGGGCTACGCCCACGATCACTTCGCCAGCCCCCGGCGCCTGCCGTGGCTATTGCTCCTGTTATTGCTCGGCTTTGCGATTCGCGGGCCCATCGGCCTGGTGATCCCTGCCGGCGTGTTGTGCAGCTTTTACCTGCTCAATCGCCAGTGGCGCCCGTTGTTCAGCTTCGGCCTGCTGGCCCTGGCGTTGCTGGTGGCCTGCATAGGGTTGCTGTTGTTGCTGGCCAAGGTCAGTGGCGGCGAGGCCTTTATGCAGGACGTGATCCGCATGCAGTTCCTCGGGCGCATGGATGGCCGCGAAGGATCAAGCAGCGTGTTGTATTACTTCACCAGCTCCCTGGGCAACTACGCCCTGGCATACCCGTTGGCCCTGCTGGCGCTGCTTGCGGTGCTGCTCAATGGCCGGCGTATGTCTGACAGTGGTTGGCAGTTGCTGCTGGGCTGTACGGCGGCGGGCTTGATCGTGATGCTCGGCCTGTCGATCCCCGAGGCGAAGAAAGCCCGCTATCTGTTGCCCATGATGCCCATGGTGGCGATCATCGCCGCGTACCCGTTCCATCCGGCAGATGGCCGTCTGTTCAAGGCGCTGCGAGGCTTGATGCTGGCGTTATGGGCAGTGAGCCCGGGGCTGTTGATGGGGGCGCTAGTGGTGGCGCGCCATCGCTTTGGTGCGCAGTTGGAGCATTTCCAGGGCGTGGTTGGCCTGTTGATTGGCTTGCAGGTCGTTGTCGCCGGGATGCTCCTCAAGTGGCACTGGCGCCCGGTCGGGCCGGCGTTTTGCGCGGTGCTGGCGGTGTGGAGCGTATATATCCTGGTGGTCGAACCCCTGGAACGGCGCCTGTATGACACCCGCACCTTTGCCCGCGAGGCTCATGCCCTCATCCGGCAGCACCCGGCGCCCCTGGTATTGCATGGCCTGGGTAAAGACGCCAAGGCCATCAAATTCATGGTCAATGTGGAATGTGACCGGGTGCCATTGTTCACCCAAGCCCCTGGCGACCTGGCAGCAGTGCCGGTGCCTGCATGGCTGGTGATGGACAAGGCGGATTTCATGCGTCTGGGCGAGCCACGCTGGCATGGCATGACGCCGGTTCTCACAGGGCAGTTCGATAAAAATACCTATGTGTTGCTGCATCTGGGTACGGGTGACTGAGTGGGGGGCTTTTATCAAGAAAGCTCCTACGTTTGTATCCGTAAATACCGGTAGCGGCGCCTCTACCGGCCCTATGACCCCAGCGTTACACTCGCTGCACATTGCGCTATTTAGTTACCGCCTGCGTTCAAAAACACCCCTCAGAGGACCGCTGCCGTGCCTGACGAGTCATTGCCTATCGAGCCGGTACACGTCGGCTATATCCCCCTGCCCACCCTGGCTCGGCTAATGGGGCTGCGCGACGCCCTTGTCGCCCTCAAGGGGCCCTTGGCCAGCGACCCACGGTTGCGGGAGAGCGTGCAGCAGTCGCTGAACAGCAGCGCCAACCACGACCGCGTACTGGGCAAGGTGAGCCCGGGGCTTGAGCGGTTTTGATGCAAAATTACTGCACTTAAGCTGCATTAATATGCATTGGCGACAGTTTTGTTTGAACGGCACACTGCGCCGGTTCCTCCCCCAAATGTTGGAACTTTCGAAGGGCTTTGCGGCAAACCGCAAAGCCCTTTTTTTGCCCGATGTCACTCAGTTCTGCACAAACCTGCAGGTGTAGCTGAGCGGCATTGTTTTGTGATCGCCTTTCAAGATTGGACTGCCCCGCAATGCTCGCTCGCTGGTTACCCGCTGCCATCAACACCCGCCCCGCCGAATGGAGCCGTGCCGCCATCGGCATGGCCCTGGGCACTCTATTGACCGTATGGCTCTGCTCCCAGGTGTATGGCCTGGAAGTGGCCATGCACCTGTTGGGCCCGCTGGGCGCCTCCGCCGTGCTGTTATTTGCCGTGTCATCGGGTGCCCTCGCCCAACCGTGGTCGATCATTGGCAGCTACCTGTGCGCCACTGTGGTGGCTTTGCTGGTGGCCCGCGTATTGGGGCGCACCCTGGGCAGCGCCTGCCTCGCAGCAGGCATGGCCTTGATCCTGATGTGCTGGCTGCGCTGCCTGCACCCGCCTTCGGGGGGCCTGGCGATGACCCTGGTGCTGGCGGACCCGGCCACCATCGCCCTGGGCTGGCAGGAAGTCGCGCCGGTCATGTTGGGCGCCGCCACGTTGTTGCTCTCGGCCCTGGCCTATAACAACCTGACGCGCACCCGCTACCCCAAGGGCCCAGCCGAAGCGCCGGTCATGGTGCCGTCTGCGGCGCCGCAGGTAGATCCAAAAATCACCGCTGTGGACCTGGAGCAAGCGCTGGCGCAAATGGAGCAGTTTTTCGACGTCACCCCCACTGAGCTCGAAGAGCTGATCCATATCGCCGAAGACCACGCTCGCCGCCGCAGCATTGGCCAAGTACTGGCCAGTCGGGTCTAAGCACGCCTGCCCTGGTTTTTTATCGAACACCCCCTGCATAAATGCAAAGATGACCTGCAGGATTCCGGGTTGTACTGGGCAAATTTGCACTGGTACGATCCGGTGATGGTTCGCCCGCGAACATTTTGATAAAGAACAATAAAAGCAGGGAGTTACAGATGACTGCTCAGGCTCAGTCCCAGGCGACATGCATCACCGAGTCCCCCCAGGACAGCGTCCTGGCCGAGGTACGCAACCATATCGGCCACCTGACCCTCAACCGCCCCGCCGGCCTCAACGCCATCACTCTGGACATGGTCCGCAGCCTGTCGGCGCATTTGCACGCCTGGGCCGCTGATCCCCAGGTGCACGCGGTGGTTCTGCGCGGCGCCGGTGAAAAGGCCTTCTGCGCCGGGGGCGATATCCGCTCGCTGTACGACAGTTTCAAGAGCGGCGACACGCTGCATGAAGACTTCTTCGTCGAAGAATACGCCCTCGACCTGGCCATTCATCACTACCGCAAACCGGTCCTTGCCCTGATGGACGGCTTTGTCCTGGGCGGTGGCATGGGCCTGGTCCAGGGGGCCGACCTGCGGGTGGTGACCGAGCGCAGTCGCCTGGCCATGCCGGAAGTGGCCATCGGTTATTTCCCGGATGTAGGCGGCAGCTATTTCCTGCCGCGCATTCCCGGTGAGCTGGGGATTTACCTGGGCGTGACCGGGGTGCAGATCCGCGCCGCCGACGCCCTGTATTGCGGGCTCGCCGACTGGTACCTGGACAGCGCCAGGTTGGCCGAACTGGATCAGAAACTCGACCACCTGCAGTGGCAAGACTCACCGCTCAAGGATCTGCAAGGCCTGCTGGCCAAGCTTGCGGTGCAACAACTGCCGGATGCGCCGCTGGCGGCCCTGCGCCCGGCCATCGATCACTTCTTTGCCCAGCCGGACGTGCCGAGCATTGTCGAGCAGTTGCAGCAAGTGACCGTCGCCGACAGCCATGAATGGGCCGTGACTACCGCCCAGTTGATGCAGACTCGCTCGCCCTTGGCCATGGCCGTCACCCTGCAGATGCTGCGACGTGGCCGGCACCTGGCGCTGGAGGACTGCTTTGCTCTGGAACTGCACCTGGACCGCCAGTGGTTTGCCCGTGGCGACCTGATCGAAGGCGTGCGTGCGCTGTTGATCGACAAGGACAAATCCCCGCGCTGGAACCCGCCAACGTTAGCGGCACTGGACCAGAGCCACGTCGACAGCTTCTTCCAAGACTTCGCAAAGAGCGGGAGATAACTCATGCAAGATATTGAATTTACAGAAGAACAGGTAATGATTCGCGACATGGCGCGCGACTTTGCCCGCGGTGAAATCGCCCCCCATGCCCAGGCCTGGGAGAAAGCCGGCTGGATCGATGACGCCCTGGTGGCCAAGATGGGTGAACTGGGCCTGCTGGGTATGGTGGTGCCGGAAGAATGGGGTGGCACCTACGTCGACTACGTGGCCTACGCCTTGGCCGTGGAGGAAATTTCTGCGGGTGACGGTGCGGTAGGCGCGCTGATGAGTATCCATAATTCAGTGGGTTGCGGCCCTATCCTCAACTACGGCACACCCGCACAGAAAGAGACCTGGCTGGCCGAACTCGCCAGTGGCCAGGCCATCGGTTGCTTCTGCCTGACCGAACCCCAGGCCGGTTCCGAAGCCCACAACCTGCGCACCCGCGCCGAACTGCGCGATGGCCAGTGGGTGATCAACGGCGCCAAACAGTTTGTCAGCAACGGCAAGCGCGCCAAGTTGGCAATCGTGTTTGCGGTCACCGACCCGGAGTTGGGCAAGAAAGGTATTTCGGCGTTCCTGGTGCCCACTGATACGCCCGGCTTTACCGTGGACCGCACGGAACACAAGATGGGCATCCGCGCCTCCGACACCTGCGCGGTGACCCTCAACCAGTGCAGCATCCCCGAAGCCAACCTGCTGGGCGAACGCGGCAAGGGCCTGGCCATTGCCCTCTCCAACCTGGAAGGTGGGCGCATCGGCATCGCCGCCCAGGCCCTGGGCATCGCTCGCGCGGCCTTTGAAGCCGCGTTGGCCTACGCCCGTGACCGGGTGCAGTTTGACAAGGCCATTATTGAGCACCAGAGCGTGGCCAACCTGCTGGCCGACATGCAGACCCGCCTCAATGCCGCGCGCCTGCTGATCCTCCATGCCGCCCGTTTGCGCAGTGCCGGCAAGCCGTGCCTGTCCGAAGCGTCCCAGGCCAAGCTGTTCGCTTCGGAAATGGCCGAGAAGGTCTGTTCTTCGGCCATGCAGATCCATGGTGGCTATGGCTACCTGGAAGACTACCCGGTGGAACGCTACTACCGCGATGCGCGGATCACCCAGATCTATGAGGGAACCAGTGAGATCCAACGGCTGGTGATTGCCCGGGAATTGAAGAACTATCAGATCTGATCAAAAGTGATGATTGTTCTCTTGATCGAGAACAATCATCAAATACGTTGTCGTTGATTAGTTAGTGATGTCGAAATTCACCGTTGCGTCCAGTTTTTGAACTCCACGCTCGCACAAAACTTGTAAGGTCCCGGTAGCACGCTTGCCCTCTTCATCAAAACTGATATTGACGCCACCACCTGTCACCTTCCATAGAGCTCCGTCACGCGGAGGGTAATAGTCCAGAGCGGTGATTGGCTCTTTGCCAAATGTATACGCGCCAGATGGCGTCCCCGGCCTTAACGATACGGCGATAACTGTGCTTTCCTGCGACTCCCCTTGACTACCGTATATCTGGATGACGGAGGCATTATTAACGTAAAGAACAACATCCGCCTTGAATGCATGGCTATAAATTTCGTCGATGAAAATTTCACCGTCCATGGTTCCCGTCGATTTAACGTCGCCGATGTTCATGTCTGTATGCACGTCATTAGGCATTTTTCTCACCATTTCATGATTGTTAATTTTAGGGGGCTTTGCACTTATTATTAGAAGGCCAATCATTGGAAAAAGAACCTGTCAGATATAACAGTCTAAACGGGGCGTTTTTAATTTCGGCTTACTCACACAGGCTTCAATCGGCGACACATCTTTGCGCGCACTGTCGCCAAGTACGACTATTCTGACAGCTCCTAATGCTCCGTCTCACCACACAGGAGGTGTGTCATGAACGCTGTCGAGCACCAGGCCCACGTCAGGCAGATTAGCCAGGAACGCTATATCCAAGCCCCCATCGAAGCCGTCTACGACTACGTCACCCAACCGGACCGCTGGCACGAATGGCACCCCACATCCCTGAGCGCCGACACCGGCACCAGCGGCTCGCTGCCTGCCGGCCAGCGGTTTACCGAGATGATCGACTTGCTCGGGGTACGTGTGCCCATGAGCTACCGGGTGCAGATTGCCGAGCCGCCGCGGGAGTTCAAGACGGTTTTTACCTCGCTCGCGGTAGATGGCTGCATTCACTACTATCTACAATCTCGCGGCAGCGGCACCTTGTTCACTCGCGTGCTCAGCTACGAGACCGAACTGAAGCTCAACACCTTGGAAGCGCGCATGGTAGAGCTGTCGAATCAGGCCATGGACCAGCTCAAGCAGCGCCTGGAATCATCCTGAACTGACAAATTTGTCATCTTCCTCTCAGTTTGCTGAAAGCTGCGGACGATAAGCTTCGGGGTTGTGGCGTGCTCGTATAATTTCGAAACATAACCACCTCACCTGATGCGCAAAAGCGCGGACAATGCGCCCTCTTTGCGCACTCCGTAACCCATGGGACCTGTCGATGAAAACCACCCTGCGCCTGACTTTACTGTCCGCCCTGTTCATGACCACCCTGGCCCAGGCCGCCGAACTGATCCCGATTGACGTGCACCGTGATGCCAATTGCGGCTGCTGCAAAAAATGGATCAGCCACCTCGAAAGCAACGGCTTCAAGGTCAACGACCATGTTGAAGCCGACATGAGCTCGGTCAAACAGCGACTGGGCGTAGCACCCCGCCTGGCGTCTTGCCATACCGCCGTGATCGACGGCAAATTCGTCGAAGGCCACGTACCCGCCGATCAGGTACTGGCCTTGCGCAAGCGTGATGACCTGCTGGGCATCGCCGCACCGGGCATGCCCATGGGCTCGCCAGGCATGGAAATGGATGGGATGAGCGACGCCTATCAAGTCATTGGCCTGACCCGTGCCGGCAAAGATGTGGTGGTAGCCGAATACCCGGCTCACTGAGCAATGCTTGCAGGCTATGCGGGGCTGTTTCTCAGCGCTTTTGGGGCGGCCACCCTGTTGCCGCTGCAATCGGAAGCGGTGCTGGTCGCGCTGCTGCTCAATGACAGCTACTCGGTAGGGCTGCTGCTGGGGATCGCGACCCTGGGCAACGTGTTGGGCTCCTGGGTCAACTGGTTACTAGGCCGCTCGGTGGAACTGTTCAAGGATCGCCGCTGGTTTCCAGTGAGCGCCGCGCAGTTGGAAAAGTCCCGCCGCCATTATTCACGTTGGGGCCATTGGTCCCTGCTGCTCAGTTGGCTGCCGATTATTGGCGATCCACTGACCCTGGTGGCCGGGGTGATGAAGGAGCCGCTTTGGCGTTTTTTGTTAATCGTCAGCCTGGCCAAGGCGGCTCGTTATGCCGTGGTGGCAATGCTGACGCTGCACTGGATGTAACAGGTTAATCCCCGCTTAATCCACCCGCCACAGCATCCGGGAGCATCGCCCCTGGAGCTTTCCCATGCCATTGACACGCTCGTTTGTCCTTACCGGTCTGCTGGCCGCTTGCGCCCTGCCTGCCTTGGCCGCCACGCAAAGCCCAAGCTATGGCCCGCAGTTGCAAGGTTTCCAGTACCCCTATCCGGTCGAACATTTCGACTTCCAGTCCCAGGGCCAATCCGTGCAAATGGGTTATATGGACGTGCCCGCCAAAAGCCCTGCCAATGGCCGCAATGTGGTGTTGATGCACGGCAAGAACTTCTGCGGCGCGACCTGGGAGGCGTCGATCAAGGCCCTGAGCGAAGCCGGCTACCGGGTGATCGCGCCGGACCAGATCGGCTTCTGCACCTCCAGCAAGCCTGAGCACTATCAGTACAGCTTCCAGCAGTTGGCAATCAACACTCATCAGTTGCTGCAAAAGCTCGGTATCTCCACGGCCACCCTTGTTGGCCATTCCACCGGTGGCATGCTGGCTACCCGCTATGCCCTGCTCTACCCCACGCAAACCGAGCAACTGGCGCTGGTCAACCCGATCGGCCTGGAGGACTGGAAAGCCCTGGGCGTGCCCTATCGCAGCGTCGACCAATGGTATGAGCGCGAGTTGAAACTGAACGCCGACGGCGTGCGTGATTATGAGCGCAAGACCTACTACGACGGGCGCTGGAAGCCGGAATACGAGCGCTGGGTCGACATGCTTGTCGGCTTGAACCAGGGCCCTGGCCACAAACGGGTGGCGTGGAACTCGGCGTTGATTTACGACATGATCTTCACCCAGCCGGTGTACTACGAGTTCAAGGACCTGCAGATGCCCACCTTGCTGCTGATTGGTACGTCTGATATCACCGCCATCGGGAGTGATAACGCACCGCCCGAGGTCAAGGCCAGGATCGGCCGCTACAACGAACTGGGCAAGCAGGTGGCCAAGCTCATCCCCCATTCAACCCTGGTGGAGTTCCCAGGCCTGGGCCATGCCCCGCAGATGGAAGAACCCGCGCGCTTTCACCAGGCGCTGTTGCAAGGACTCAAGGCGCTCTAATTCCACTTAACCCGAGGCAGGTGTGTATGTCAGTACAGATCGCAGTCATTGACGATTGGCAAAATGTGGCACGTGGCGTTGTGGATTGGTCCGCCCTGCAAGCGATCGGCAAGGTGCACTTCCTGCATGACTATCCCGCCGACACCGCGACCCTGATCGAGCGTTTGCAGGGTTTTGAGGTGATTTGCCTGATGCGTGAGCGCACAACCTTCGACAAGGCGCTGTTGCAGGGGCTGCCGGCCCTTGAATTGCTGGTTACCGGCGGCATGCGCAATGCCGCCATCGACCTTGTCGCCGCCAAGGCCCTGGGCATCCAGGTGTGCGGTACCGACAGCTACAAACACGCGGCGCCCGAGCTGACCTGGGCATTGATCATGGCATCCACCCGCAATCTGCTGGCCGAAGCGAACTCCCTGCGCGCCGGCCAGTGGCAGCAAGGGCTGGGCGGCGATCTGCATGGCAAGACCCTGGGCATCCTCGGGTTGGGCAGCATCGGCCAGCGGGTGGCGCAGTTTGGCCAGGTGTTTGGTATGTCGGTGATCGCGTGGAGTGAAAACCTCACCGCAGAGCGAGCCGCCGCAGTGGGTGTGACCCGGGTCAGCAAGCGCGAACTGTTCGAGCAGGCCGATGTACTGTCGATTCACTTGGTACTCAGCGAGCGCAGCCGTGGCCTGGTGGATGCCCAGGCCCTGGGCTGGATGAAACCCGATGCGCGACTGGTCAACACCGCACGGGGGCCGATCGTCGATGAGGTGGCGTTGGTCGATGCGCTGCGCCATGGACGATTGGCGGGCGCGGCCCTGGATGTGTTCGGCCAGGAGCCGTTGCCGGTCGATCACCCGTTTCGCCATCTGCCCAATGTTCTGGCGACGCCCCATGTGGGTTATGTCAGCGAGCAGAACTACCGGCAGTTCTATGGGCAGATGATCGAAGACATCCAGGCGTGGGCCAGTGGGCAGACCTTGCGCAGCCTTATCTGATTATTTACTTCACGTATTGCGTATAAAGTATTGATTTATATAGATATCAACTCTTAACAAATCACTTTAAGTAGCCGGCTGCACTCCTATCGAGCAGCCCAGCCACGATGCCCCACGAAGAGGCACTCGCCCCGTAGGAGCCGGCTTGCCGGCGATGAGGCCCTGGGCAACGCGGCATTTCTCAAGGCCGCCATCGCCGGCAAGCCAGCTTCTACAAGGGAAGCGTCTGGCCGAAAAATATAATTGTCCTACAAAATTTTCCTACAACCCTTGCAGGCTCTGGGCTCTGTCCTAGACTCATGACCGATGGGTCACGATCAGAACAAAAGCCCCCGCAATAAATCGAAACTTTCCAACTCTGCCGTAGGTCAGGTTTAAGGTAGGACGCACGCCACCGGCGCCAGCCGGACGTCCGCCCATCCAATCTATTTATCAGTTCGGTGCAATTGGCATAAGCCTTGCCAGTCTGTGCAGTGCTAGTGCGCGTGACCGCAGGACGCGGTTGACTTTCGCTGAGGGCGCCAGGCCCTCAGCTGACCAACACATGGGAGAGAATAATTATGATCAGTGCCGCTTCGGGAATTCAGGGACAGCGTTTCAGTCAGCCGGTCGATGGGCCAACCGCCTTGGTTGACCTTCCCGGCGCAGTGCGGCCGGTCTCGTCTCAAAACCCCAATCGCAAGAAAGTCCTGTTTGTGACCTCGGAACTGGCCGACCTGGTGAAAACCGGTGGCCTGGGAGATGTGTCCGCCGCCTTGCCCCGTGCCATGGCGCACCTGCACGATGTACGGGTGTTGATTCCCGGCTACCGCCAGGTGCTCGACAGCGACAACCCGATCCATATCATCGGCGAACTGGGCGGCCATGCCGCGCTGCCGCCGTGCAAGATCGGGCGCATGGACCTCAAGGATGGCTTGGTCATCTATGTACTGATCTGCCCCGAACTGTACGAGCGTGAAGGCACGCCCTATGGCGCCAACAACGGTCGCGACTGGCCTGACAACCATATCCGCTTCGCCCGCCTGGGCCTGGCAGCCGCCGATATTGCCGCCAACCTCGCGCAAATCCACTGGTGCCCGGACCTGGTGCACGCCCATGACTGGCCGGCTGGCCTGGCGCCAGCCTATATGCACTGGCGTGGGTCACGCACCCCCACCCTGTTCACCATTCATAACCTGGCTTACCAGGGTGTGGTGAGCCTGGCCTCGTGCCCGGAGCTAGGGATTCCCGAACATGCCTTGCAACAGGAGGGCATGGAGTTCTACGGCAAGATGTCCTTCCTCAAGGCCGGCATGGCGTATTCCAGCCATATCACCACGGTCAGCGCCACCTACGCCCGGGAGATCACCACCCCCGAGTTCGGTTGCGGCCTGGATGGCTTCCTTGCCAGCAAGACCCAGCAAGGCCTGCTCAGTGGTATTCCCAACGGCATCGATGAAAGCTGGGAGTCGTCCACCGACCCGCACCTGGATCACCCGTTCAATATCGGCGATTGGCAAGGCAAGGCGGTCAACGCCAGCCACGTGCGCAAGTTGTTCGGCCTGGACGAGTCCACCGGCCCGTTGTTCGCCGTAGTGTCGCGCCTGGTGTACCAGAAAGGCCTGGACCTGACGGAAGCGGTCGCCGGCTTTATCGTGGAAAACGGCGGGCAGATCGCGATTATCGGCCGTGGCGAGCCGGAAGAAGAACAGGCCATGCGCGCCCTGGCCCTGCGGTTCCCCGGGCGCATCGGGGTGCGGATCGGCTTTAACGAAACCGATGCCCGCCGCATGTTTGCCGGCAGCGACTTTTTGTTGATGCCCTCACGCTACGAGCCCTGCGGCCTGAGCCAGATGTACGCCCAGCGCTTCGGCTCGTTGCCGGTGGCGCGTAATACCGGAGGCCTGGCAGACACCATCGAAGACGGCGTGACCGGCTTTTTGTTCGACGAATCCACCGTGCAGAGCTACGAAGCCGCCCTCGCCCGCGCCTTCAAGGTGTTTGCCTTCCCCGGCCTGCTCAACGCCATGCGCTGCAGGGCCATGGCCGCGCCGTTCAACTGGTGCCAGGCGGTGGAACCCTACGCCGAACTTTACGAACAACTGGTAGCGAAAGCGCTGGGAAAATCAGGGAAAGCATAAAGAGGTTGGGATAGATGCCGTTACGGACTCTGGAAACATGGCCCCACGGCGCGATCATGCAGGATGCGCAACATACCCGCTTCGCCCTGTGGGCGCCTGACGCGTCTGATGTCAGCGTCGAGCTGCACAATGGTCAGTCAGTGCCCATGCTGCCCCAGGCAGAGGGCTGGTTTGTCGCCCATGTACGCTGTGGGGCCGGCACCCGCTACCACTACACCATTGATGGTGAGCAGAAGGTGCCGGACCCTGCCTCACGCCTGCAACATGCCGATGTGCATGGCGACAGCGTGGTGGTCGACCCCCTGGCCTACCCTTGGCGCCACGCCACCTGGCAAGGCCGGCCCTGGCATGAAGCGGTGATCTACGAACTGCATGTGGGGATACTGGGTGGTTACGCCGCAGTCGAGCAGCACCTGCCGCGCCTGGCAGAGCTGGGCGTTACCGCCATCGAGCTGATGCCCTTGGCCCAGTGCCCCGGCGAACGCAACTGGGGCTACGACGGGGTCTTGCCCTACGCACCGCAGGCATCCCTGGGCACCCCCGAGCAGTTGCAACACCTGATCGACACGGCCCACGAGCATGGCCTGGCGGTGATTCTCGATGTGGTCTACAACCACTTTGGCCCCGATGGCAATTACCTGGGCCAGTATGCCAAAGGCTTTTTCCGCGAAGACAGCCACACCCCCTGGGGCGCCGGGATCGACTTTCGCCGCCGCGAAGTGCGCGACTTCTTTATCGATAACGCCCTGATGTGGCTCAACGAATACCGCTTCGACGGCCTGCGCCTGGACGCGGTGCATGCCATCAACGAGCCGGCGTTCCTCAAGGAGCTGGCGCAGCGGGTGCGTGAGCAGGTAGCGCCGGGGCGCCACGTGTGGCTGGTGCTGGAAAACGAATTCAACCAGGCCGACCTGTTACAGCAGGGCTTCGATGCGCAATGGAACGATGACGGGCATAACGCCCTGCATGTGCTGTTGACCGGCGAGACCGACGCCTACTACGCCGATTTTGCCGATGATCCCACCGCCAAACTCGCCCGCTGCCTGGGCGAAGGCTTTGTGTATCAGGGCGAGACCACCCGCCACGGTACTCGGCGCGGCGAGCCCAGCGCTCATTTGCCGCCCAGCGCCTTTGTGCTGTTTTTGCAGAATCACGACCAGATCGGCAACCGCGCCCTCGGTGAGCGCCTGCACCAACTGTGTTCGCCCCAGGCGTTGCAGGCGGCGACCACGCTGTTATTGATGTCGCCGATGATCCCGCTGCTGTTCATGGGCGATGAAGTCAACGCCGAACAGCCGTTTCTGTTCTTCACCGACCATCACGGCGAACTGGCCGAGGCCGTGCGCGAAGGCCGGCGCAATGAATTTGCTGACTTCGCCGCCTTCAGTGACCCCGCACGCCGCGCGCAGATTCCCGACCCCAACGCGCTGCAGACCTTTGAGCGCTCTATTCCGCAATTTACCCAGGCGCCGGCCGCGCGGTACCGCCAACTGCTGGGCCTGCGCCAACAGCACATCGTGCCCCACCTGCCCGGCAGCACTGCCCTCGGCGCGCAAATCCTGGGCCAGGGCGCGGTGTCTGCACGCTGGCGCCTGGGCAACGGCAGCCTATTGCAGATCGATCTCAACCTGAGCCCGGCCACCCTGCATCACCCGGCCGGCCTCCACGAACTGTTCAGTACCAGCAGCGACCTTAAGTCACTTACGCCCTTCTCTGCCCGCGTCAGCCTGACGCCGGGTGACACCTCATCATCTGTTGGAGAGCACTCTTGAGCGAAGCGCAATTGGAAATACTCGCCAGCCGTGCGGGCCTGGCGGTGGACTGGATCGACGCCAACGGCCGCCCGCAGCATGTCAGCGCCGACGCGTTGCGCGCCGTGCTACAAGGCCTCGGCCACCCCGCCGACACCGACGCGGCCATCGCCGCCAGCCTGCAAGAACTGGAGCGGGTGCAGCAAGACAGGCACCTGGCGCCGCTGTTGACCGTGGACGTGGGCACCGGCCTTGACCTGGCCGCCTACTTCGCCCCTGGTACGGCATGCCAGGTTCACCTGGAGGACGGCAGCACCCAAGGCCTGGCGCTGGATGCCGACGCCAGCCTGCCCGGCGTCCTGCCCGTGGGCTACCACCGGGTGCAGATCGCCGACCAGTCCTTCACCCTGGCCGTTGCCCCCCATCAGTGTTTCAGCGTTGCCGAGGCAGTGGATAGCCAGCCCGCCCGCGCCTGGGGCCTGAGTGCCCAGCTATATGCCTTGCGCCGCGCCGGCGATGGTGGGTTCGGTGACACCCAGGCCCTGGAACAACTGGCTCGCGCTGCCGCGGAACGGGGCGTTGACGCCCTGGCGATCAGCCCGATGCACGCAATGTTCAGTGCCGATACCGAGCATTTCAGCCCTTATTCACCGTCCAGCCGCCTGTTCCTCAATAGCCTGTATGCCTCTCCCGGTTGCATCCTCGGCGAGCGCGCACTGCGCAGCGCCATCGAGTCCACCGGGCTGGCCGATGAACTGCAAGAGCTGGAACAACAAAGCCTGATCGACTGGCCCGCCGCCGCCAAGGCCAAGCAACGCTTGCTGCGGGCGCTGTACGAGGATTTCCGCCAGGGTGAACACCCGCAGCAGGCTGACTTCATAAGTTTCCGTCAGGCCGGTGGCGAGGCCCTGGAAAACCACTGCCGCTTTGAAGCCGTGCAAGCCGCGCGCGCCGCCAACGGTGAAAGCCTCGACTGGCGCCAGTGGCCCGAGGACTGGCGCGACCCGGGCAGCGCCGCGCTGGCACACTTCGCCGCCGAACAGGCCGAAGCCATTGGTTTTTATGCCTTCAACCAATGGTTGATCGCCCGCTGCCTCGAGCGCGCACAACAAGCCGCACGCGGCAGTGGCATGGGCATCGGCCTGATTGCCGACCTGGCCGTGGGCGCCGATGGCGGCGGCAGCCAGGCCTGGAGCCGTCAGGATGAACTGCTGGCCGACCTGACCGTGGGTGCGCCACCGGATATCCTCAACCGTGCAGGCCAAGGCTGGGGCATCTCCGCGTTCTCCCCCGAAGGCCTCAAGCGCAATGGTTTTCGGGCGTTCATCGAAATGCTGCGGGCCAACTTCGCCCATGCCGGCGGTTTGCGTATCGACCATGTGATGGGCCTGCAACGGCTGTGGGTCATCCCCAAGGACGCCTCGCCCAAACAAGGCGCGTACCTGTATTACCCGGTGGATGACCTGCTGCGCCTGCTGGCCCTGGAATCCAGCCGGCACCAGGCGATTGTGCTGGGCGAAGACCTGGGCACGGTGCCCGATGGCCTGCGGGAAAAACTCAGCGCCCGCGCCATGCTTGGCATGCGCGTGCTGTTGTTTGAGCAGGACCATGGCGGGTGCTTCACGCCGATCCTCGACTGGCCAGACAACGCCCTGGCCACCACCAGCACCCATGACCTGCCGACACTCAACGGCTGGTGGCACAGCCGCGATATCGACTGGAATGTGCAACTGGGGCTGATCGATGCGCCCACCGTGGAGCAATGGAGCGAGCACCGCCAGGGTGAGCGCGAGGCGCTGCACCGGGCCCTGGCGCAAGACCCGCAGAATTTTCGCGATGAGTGGCGCAACGAAACCGACCATATACTCGATGCCAGCGTGCGTTACCTCGGCCACACCCGCGCACCGCTGGTCATACTGCCCCTGGAAGACGCCCTGGGCGTCGAAGAACAAGCCAACCTGCCCGGCACCATCGACACCCATCCCAATTGGCGCCGGCGCCTGCCGGGGGACGCTGCGCAATTGCTCGACAATGAGAACGCCGCCCGCCGCCTGGAGTTGCTGGCGGTGGCGCGCAGTCAGGCCTTCGAGCGTGACCGATGAACGCCGTCTTGCTACGGGCCACCCAACGCCTGCAATTCCATAAGGGCTTTACCCTCGATGATGCGGTGCCGCTGGTGCCCTATTTCGCCAGCCTGGGCATCAGCCACCTGTACGCCTCGCCCTTGCTCAAGGCCCGCGCCGGCTCGATGCATGGCTACGATGTCGTCGATCCGACCACGGTCAACCCCGAGCTGGGCGGCGAACCGGCGCTACGTCGCCTGGTGGCGGCCTTGCGCGCGCACGACATGGGCCTGATTCTGGATATCGTGTCCAACCACATGGCCGTCGGCGGCAGCGACAACCCCTGGTGGCTGGACCTGCTGGAATGGGGGCGCCTGAGCCCCTACAGCGAATTCTTCGATATCCAGTGGCACTCGCCGGACCCCCTGCTCAAGGGCCAACTGTTGATGCCCTTCCTCGGTAGCGACTACGGCGAAGCCTTGCAAAGCGGTACGCTGCCCCTGCGTTTTGACCCGGCCCAGGGTAGTTTTTTTGTCGAACACTACGAACACCGCTTCCCGATCTGCCCCAGTGACTACGGCGATATCCTGCGCGCCCATCCCCCCCTCAAAGACCTGGCCGACCGCTTCAGCGCCCTGGCGTATCAGGCCGATGCCTGGCCTCAAGCCGCGAGCCTGAAACAGGCACTGGCGCAGCGCGCGCAGGACCCACTGACCCTGGCGGCCATCGAACACGCCCTGGAAGTGTTTGATGCGCGCCAACCTCAAGGTTTTGCCCGCCTGCATCAGTTGCTCGAACAGCAAGCCTATCGCTTGGCCTGTTGGCGCACGGCAGCGGATGACATCAACTGGCGGCGCTTCTTCGACGTCAACGAGCTCGGCGGCCTGCGGGTGGAGCGCACCACCGTGTTCGAGGCCACCCATAGCAAGATCTTCCAACTGATCAGCGAGGGCCTGGTGGACGGCCTGCGCATTGACCATATCGACGGCCTGGCCGATCCACGGGGTTACTGCCGCAAGTTGCGGCGGCGCGTGGATGGACTGTCGCCAAACCGCCACTTGCCGATCTTTGTCGAGAAGATCCTCGGCGCCGGCGAAACCCTGCGCGAAGACTGGCGGGTAGATGGCACCACCGGCTATGAGTTCATGAACCAGGTGTCGCTGGTGCAGCACGACCCCGAAGGGTTCGAGACCTTGGCCCGGCTCTGGCGCGAGGCCACTGAACGGCCTTCGGCATTTATCGAGGAAGCCTGGCTGGCCCGGCAACAGATCCTCAACGGCTCCCTGGCCGGGGATTTTGAAAGCGTGGCCCAGGCCCTGCTGCAAGTAGCCCGCGCCGACGTGATGAGCCGCGACCTGACCCTGGGCGCGATCCGCCGTGCATTGCAGGAGCTGGTCGTGCACTTCCCGGTGTATCGCACCTATATCAGCGCCCGTGGCCGCAGCGCCGCTGACGATGGCGTGTTCCAACAGGCCCTGGCCGGCGCCCGAGGGACCGTGAGCGAAGCCGACTGGCCAGTGCTCGACTACCTGCAACAATGGCTCGGTGGCCAAGCCTGGCGCGAGCGTCCCGTGGGGCAACCGCGCAAGATCCTCAAGCACGCCTGCGTGCGTTTCCAGCAATTGACCTCGCCCGCAGCCGCCAAGGCCGTGGAAGACACCGCCTTCTACCGCTCGGCGGTATTGCTCTCGCGCAATGACGTAGGCTTTTGCACCGAACAGTTCAGCGCGCCCCTGGCTGACTTTCATGCCGCCAACCAGCAACGCCTGCAGACCTTCCCCGATAACCTGCTGGCCACCGCCACCCATGACCACAAGCGCGGCGAAGACAGCCGCGCGCGCCTGGCGGTACTCAGTGAATGTGCGCCGTGGTATGTCGAGCAGGTGCAGCACTGGCGCCGGCTGGCCATGCCGTTGCGTGATGATCCGGGCATTCCCTCGGCCGGCGATGAGTTGATCCTCTACCAGGTGCTACTGGGCAGTTGGCCCCTGGACCTGCACGACATCGACGACTACCAGCAACGCCTCTGGCAATGGCAACAAAAAGCCCTGCGCGAAGCCAAATTGCACAGCAGTTGGAGTGCGCCCAACGACCTCTATGAGCAGGGTGTCGAAGCGTTCCTCACGCGCCTGCTGCTCGACCCGGTCGGCCTGCCCTTGCGCACGGCGATCCACGCTGCCGCCGAGGCCATCGCCCCCGCCGGGGCCCTGAACGGGCTGGCGCAATCCTTGCTGCGCAACACCGTGCCCGGCGTGCCGGACCTGTACCAGGGCGACGAATTCTGGGACTTGAGCCTGGTGGATCCGGACAACCGGCGGGCGGTGGATTTCAGCGCCCGGCAACGGGCCCTGGCGGCAGCACCGGGCGCCTTGCTTGAGCGCTGGCGTGACGGGCACCTGAAGCAGGCGTTGATTGCCCAGGTGTTGAACCTGCGCAAGGCCCACCCGTTGCTGTTTGCCAGGGGCCGCTATGAACCGCTGCAAGTGCTGGGCAAGCATGCCCAGCGGGTGGTGGCTTTCAGTCGCGAGTATCAAGGCCAATGGCTGTTGGTGGTGGTGCCGCGCTGGACCCACGCCCTGCTTGAAAACAGCGCCCAACCCCGGGTAGATGCGCAAGTTTGGGGCGATACCCGGATCAAATTACCGTTCGACGCCACGATGCAAAATTGGAAGGGACTTTTGCAAACAGGCGCAGTCACACCCAACAAGGAGCTACTGATCAGCGCTGCCCTGGGGGATGTCCCGGTGAATGTCTTTATCCATTCTGACGATCAAGAAAGCTGAAATTTTCTGTGAGGAGCATTGCGATGAGCACCGAAGACAAGCGCGTCCGTGAATTCGCGTATCAGATCTGGGAGTCCGAAGGTAAGCCCGAAGGCCAGGAAGCCCGCCATTGGGAAATGGCCCGCAAACTGGCCGAAGCCGAGGCCCTGACACCCAGCAAACCCAAGGCCAAACCGGCGGCCAAGGCAAAGCCGCCTGCGGAAAAACCCGCCGCCGCCAAAAAGCCCCGAGCCCCACGCAAGCCCGTCGGCTGACCCCACCTTCCTGTAGGAGCCGGCTCGCCGGCGCCTACAAAACAGCTCAACGATTGATCTGACCTGATGTCAGCACGGCCCCGTTCGGCCCGGAAAAACTTTGCAGGAGCAACACTATGAGCAAGACACCCGATACCGAGCCATCGCGGATTCGTGAAGGCTTGCCCTTCCCCCTCGGCGCGACCTGGGACGGTCTGGGGGTCAATTTCGCACTGTTCTCGGCCAATGCCACCAAGGTCGAGCTGTGCCTGTTCGACGATACCGGCGAAGTAGAACTGGAGCGCATCGAACTGCCGGAATACACCGACGAGACGTTCCACGGCTACTTGCCCGACGCCCACCCCGGGCTGATCTATGGCTACCGCGTCTACGGCGCCTACGATCCTGCCAATGGCCATCGTTTCAACCATCACAAATTGTTGATCGACCCCTATGCCAAGCAACTGGTGGGCGAGCTCAAGTGGTCCGAAGCCCTGTTTGGCTACACCATCGGCCACCCGGATGCCGACCTGAGCTTTGATGAGCGCGACAGCGCGCCCTTCGTGCCCAAATGCAAAGTCATCGACCCGGCCCACACCTGGGGCAACGACCAGCCGGTGCGCACGCCCTGGGATCGCACGATCATCTACGAGACCCACCTGCGCGGCATCAGCATGCGCCATCCTTCGGTCCCTGAGGCGGTGCGCGGCACCTGCGCCGGGCTGATGGTCGACGACGTGCTCAAGCACATTCGCCAGCTGGGCGTGTCATCGGTGGAACTGCTGCCGATCCACGCCTTCGTCAATGACCAGCACCTGCTGCAAAAAGGCATGACCAACTACTGGGGCTACAACAGCATCGCCTTCTTTGCCCCCGACCCGCGCTACCTGGCCAGTGGCAAGATCGCCGAATTCAAGGAAATGGTCGCGCACCTGCACGAAGCCAAGCTGGAGGTGATCCTCGATGTGGTCTACAACCACACCGCCGAAGGCAACGAGCAGGGCCCGACGCTGTCCATGCGCGGCATCGACAATGCCTCCTACTACCGCCTGATGCCCGACGACAAGCGCTTCTACATCAACGATTCCGGGACCGGCAACACCCTGGACCTGAGCCACCCCTGCGTGCTGCAAATGGTCACCGACTCCCTGCGCTACTGGGCCACGGAAATGCATGTGGATGGTTTCCGCTTCGACCTGGCGACCATTCTCGGGCGCTACCACGACGGTTTCGACGAGCGCCACAGCTTCCTGGTCGCCTGCCGGCAGGACCCGGTGCTGCGCCAGGTGAAAATGATCGCCGAACCCTGGGATGTGGGCCCCGGTGGTTATCAGGTGGGCAACTTCCCGCCAGGCTGGGTGGAATGGAATGACCGTTTCCGCGACACCGTGCGCGCGTTCTGGAAAGGCGATGATGGGCAACTGGCCGACTTTGCCGGGCGCATGACCGCTTCCGGCGAAATGTTCAACCAGCGCGGGCGCCGCCCCTACAGTTCGGTGAACTTCATCACCGCCCACGATGGCTTCACCCTCCACGACCTGGTGTCCTACAACGACAAGCACAACGAAGCCAACGACGAGAACAACCAGGACGGCAGCAATAACAACCTGTCGTGGAACCACGGCGTCGAAGGCCCCACCGAAGACCCCGAGATCAACGCGCTGCGCCTGCGCCAGATGCGTAACTTCTTCGCCACCCTATTGCTGGCCCAGGGCACGCCGATGCTGGTGGCCGGGGACGAGTTCGCACGTACCCAGCACGGCAACAACAACGCCTATTGCCAGGACAGTGAAATCGGCTGGGTCAACTGGGAGCTGGATGAAGACGGCAAGTCCTTGCTCAAGTTCGTCAAGCGCCTGATCAAGCTGCGCCTGGCCTACCCCATCCTGCGTCGCGGGCGCTTCCTGGTGGGCGACTACAACGAAGACATCGGGGTCAAGGACGTGACCTGGCTGGCCCCCGATGGCAACGAAATGTCCATCGAACAATGGGAAGACAGCCAGGGCCGTTGCCTGGGGATGTTGATGGACGGACGCGCCCAGGAAACCGGGATTCGCCGGCCAGGGGCCGATGCTACGCTGCTGCTGGTGGTGAACGCGCACCATGACCTGGTGAATTTCCGTTTGCCCCAGGTGCCGGATGGCGGCTTCTGGACCTGCATGGTCGACACCAACCAGCCGGCCGTACGCGGTCAGGAGCGTTTTGACTTTGACCACGAATATGCCGTGACCGGGCGCTCGCTGCTACTGTTCGAGCTGCAGCATGAGGAAGAGGTGTGAAATGGCATTGCACGATTTTCTACAACTCAACCGCCACCCACTGGCTGAAATCGAGGGCCTTGGCCTGACCCTCAAGGCCCTGGTGGACGCTGGCCTGGACCAGTTGCCGCGCCCCGGTGGCGGGCAGACACTGGTGCGTTTCAGCCAGTTGGCCCAGGTGGCCGGCCACGACTTGAGCCTGTGCAAGTTGTACGAAGGGCACACTGACGCGCTGGCAATCATGGCCGAACTCGGCAGCCAGGCCCCGCCTGCGGGCAGCACTTGGGGCATGTGGGCCGCCGAACCGCCGGCGGCCCGGGTGCAGGTCAGACGTGCCGGCAGCCAGCTGCTGTTGGTGGGCCGCAAGGCCTGGTGCTCCGGCGCTGCGGTGGTCAGTCATGGATTACTGACTGCCTGGGATGAGCAGCAACGCCAACAGCTGGTCGCGGTGGCGATGGCTCAGCCGGGTGTCGAAGTGACCGGCGACGGCTGGCGAGCCGTGGGTATGCAAGCCTGTGCAAGTGTCGAGGTGGTTTTCGACAACGCCGTTGCAGTAGCGGTCGGCGGTCCAGGGGATTACCTGCAACGCCCGGGTTTCTGGCAAGGCGGGGTTGGTATCGCCGCCTGTTGGTACGGCGCGGCGCAACGTTTGGCCGAGGCCCTGCGCGAACACTGTGGCCGCCGCGAAGAACCCCATGCCCTGGCCCACCTGGGCGCGGTGGACATGGCGTTGCATGCTGGCGCCATGGTGTTGCGCAGCGCTGCACGGCAGATCGATGAGCAACCTCAGGCCAATGCCCAACTGCTCGCCCGCCGGGCGCGGGCAGTCATTGAGGCAACGGCCAACGAGGTCATCCATCACGTTGGCCGGGCCATGGGCGCCGGGCCGTATTGCCAGGATCCGCACTTTGCCCGGCTGATCGCCGACTTGCCGGTGTACTTGCGCCAAAGCCACGCCGAGCGTGACCTGGCGGCCCTCGGCCAGCAGCTGTCGCAGCAATCACCAGGGACGTGGCAGCTGTGAACGCCAACCCGATTGTCGGCCAAGGCACTTCGCTGCGCGCCTGGCAAGGCTCCACTCGGGTCGCCGGCCTGCCCCTGATCAGCATCGCGCAACTGGTGCCGGCTGGCTGTCGCGCGGTGATTATCGCGCCCCACCCAGACGATGAAGTACTGGGCTGTGGTGGCCTGTTGCAAGGCTTGGCGGCACTGGACCGCGAGTTGCTGCTGGTCTCGGTGACCGATGGTTGCGCCAGTCATCCCGGCTCGGCCCGCTGGCCGCGCCAGCGTTTACGCGAGGTGCGCCCCCAGGAGTCGGCCGAGGCGCTGCACCGCCTGGGCTGGTCGCCGCAACGGCTGAGCTGGCTGCGTGGTGGTTTTTCCGACAGCCAGGTACAGGCGCGGGAACCGGCACTGGTTGAATTTATCCAGCAACACTTGCACCCCCACGACGTGGTGTTCACCACCTGGCGCGAAGACGGCCATTGCGACCACGAAGCCGTAGGCCGCGCCAGTGCCCAGGCGGTCCGGGCCGTAGGCGCGCAGTTGATCGAGTTGCCGGTATGGACCTGGCACTGGGCAACCCCAGAGGACACGCGGGTGCCCTGGCACCGTGCGCACAAGATCGCCCTGACGCCCGCTGCCGTAGCGCGCAAGCGCCACGCCCTGCACGCGTTCACCAGCCAGTTGGAGGGTGATCCGCAGATCGGCTTGCCGCCCGTATTGCCGCCCCATGTGCTGGAGCGGCTACTGCAACCTTTTGAAGTGGTGTTTGTATGAGTGTTGCCACCGCCTATTTCGATCAGCTGTTTGTCGACAATGACGACCCTTGGGCCTTTCGCCAGCGCTGGTACGAGCAGCGCAAACGGGCCTTGACCCTGGGGTTGCTGAGCAAACCGCGCTACTCCTCGATTTTCGAGCCCGGCTGCGCCAATGGCGAATTAAGCGCCGAACTGGCGCCGCGCTGTGACCAGCTGGTGTGTTGCGACACCGCGGCCAAGGCGGTGGCCTTGGCCCAGGCGCGCCTGCAGGGTTTTGCCCACGCCCAGGTGTGCCAGAGCCGCTTGCCGGCACAGTGGCCGCAGGGCCGGTTCGAACTGATCGTGCTCAGCGAGTGGTGCTATTACCTCGACCAGGATGACCTGTGCGTGTTGATCGAGCGGGCCCTGGCCGCGTTGACCCACGACGGTCAGGTGCTGGCCTGCCACTGGCGCCCGCCTATCAAGGGCTGCCCGCAGACGGCGGAACAGGTCCACCAGTTGTTGCACGAGCGCCTGGGCATGCCGCGCGTGGCGCAAGTGGCTGACAGTGATTTCCTACTCGACCTGTGGTCTCGCGAAAGCGCCTCGGTCGCCCACCTTGAGGGGCTGCGATGATCGGCATTCTGATCCCGGTGCACAACGAAGAGGCGCTGCTGCCCGAGTGCTTGAAGGCTGCGATGATCGCCGCCAGCCATCCGGGCTTGCTCGGTGAAGAGGTGCAGATCCTGGTGGTCCTCGACAGCTGCACCGACCGCAGCAGCGCCATTGCCCAGGCATTCGGGGTGCACAGCCTGAACGTAGAGGCGCGCAACGTCGGCCAGGTGCGTGGAATAGGCGCACGGCATCTGTTGAACCAGGGCGCGCGCTGGATTTCCTGCACCGACGCCGACAGCCGCGTGGCGAGTGATTGGCTGGTGGCGCAACTGGCCCTGGGCGTGGACGCGGTATGCGGCACGGTCACGGTAGATGCCTGGAGCGAAGGTTTCGATGAGGCCGCGCAGATCCGCTACAACCAGGCCTATCGGGCTTGTGACGGGCATCGGCACATCCATGGGGCCAACCTGGGCGTCAGCGCCGGTGCCTATGTACGTGCCGGCGGCTTCGAACCCCTGGCCTGTCATGAAGATGTGCAACTGGTGCGCCAACTGGAGCGATGCGGCGCAACCATTGCCTGGAGCCATGCGCCCCAGGTCATCACCAGTGCGCGGCTGGACTGCCGTGCACAGGGCGGTTTTGGCGATTATTTGAAGGGCCTGATGCAGCCTTCCTGAAAAAGTTGCAACTTTACCCGGCGAAATCCGGGTGATGAACAATACTCAAGCTTGGCAATCCAGGATTCGGATTGCCCGTGTGCCGCACAGGCCTTGGCGCCTGCGCGATAAAAAAGGAGAGTCGACCCGTCCACGGGGCACGACCTGCATCATCAGGACAAGGATGTGACATTGATCAAACCCGCCACTCTCAACGACGGTCGCCATACGCCGGCGCAAATCTGGAACAGCGCACCACAATTGGCACAAATCCCCACCATCAGCCCTTCCCTCCTGGTGCCTGCCGGCTCGCGGGTGGTGGTCGTTGCCCCGCACCCGGGCGACGAAGTGCTGGCCTGCGGTGGTTTGCTGCAACTGCTCAGCGCCCTTGACCACCCCTTGAAGCTGATCTCGATCACTGACGGCAGTGCCAGTCATCCGGGTTCCAACCAATGGTCGGCGCAGCGCCTGAGCGTGTTTCGCCCCCAGGAAAGTGTCGAGGCCCTGCGCCGCCTCGGCTTGCCCCTGCATAGCCTGAAGTGGATTCGCGGCGGTTTTTGCGACAACGACCTGGCCGCTCGCGAACAGCTATTGAGCCCCTTTATCGCCCGCTACCTGCAACCCGGTGATGTGGTGTTTACCACCTGGCGCAATGATGGCAATGCCGACCACGACGCCGTCGGCCGCGCCACGGCCATTGCCTGTGCGCTGACTGGCGCGCGCCTTCTTGAATTGCCGATCTGGGCCTGGCATCGCCCCGCCCGTGAAGCCGGGCGCATGCCCTGGCAGTGCGCGCGCAAGGTGCGCCTCGACACCTGGAGTGTGGCGCGCAAACGCCACGCCGCCCATGCCTACGCCAGTCAACTGCTTGGCGACCCGCTGATCGGCCTGGCGCCGATGCTGCCACCGGTACTGCTGGAACGGATGCGCGAACCCTACGAGATTGTGTTCTTGTAACTGGTCTGTACCTGTTAATTCTGACAGTGGCGGCCCTTTGCGGCTGTTGCTAACGTGGAACAAGCACTGCACCGGTTCAGGTGCAGTCGAGAAAGCCATGCCAACCCCTTGCATTGGCGATGTTTTACGAAACGGAACCAGCCGTCCCCTATCGTTATCGTGCTTCTCGTTGCCATGGTCCGTACCGCGCCTGCCCGTGCAGGCGACGGGATGTCAGTTGCCATCGAGTGAGGATGGATCATGAGCACACGGCGATATTCTCTGCTGCACCTGAGCGCCTGGACGGCCGGCGCAACCCTGATGACCACCCTCTCGCTACCGGCCTACGCGGCCTGTACACCGGTGGTCACGGCGGGCGACGACACCACCACCTGCGACAGCGGCACCACGCCCGGCTTTACCGACCTCAACGGCAATAACACCCTCAACCTGCCTACCGGTGGCAATGGCGCAATCACCAGCGCCGTGACATTTGGCGACGGCCACGATCTGGTGCAAGCGCAATCGGGCAGCATGGGCGCGCTGAACATGGGCAATGGGGCGAATATTTTCCGTGTGGAGCTGGATGCTGTCGTGGGGGCGGTGACCCAGGGCGACGGCGCCGATAGCATCCAAATCAGCGGCGGCAGCGTTGGCGCGATCAACCAGGGTGATGGCATCGATGCCTACGCGCAAAGCGGCGGTCGTGTCGCCAGTTTGGCCCAGGGCGACGGGCGGGATACGTTCAACATGAGTGGCGGCGAGATCGTCGGGGCGTTCGAAGATGGCGATGTTGCCACCCAATCGGCGGGCACGATCGGGCGGGTCGACATGAAGCTCGACAACAACTTCTACACCCTGCTGGGCGGGCGGATCAACGGCAACCTGGTGACCGGGTTTGGCTTGGACACCATCAGCATTTCCGGGGGGTATATCGGCGGTAACGTCAGTGTCAGCGGCGGCAATGATTTGTTTACCCTGACTGGCGGCGTGGTCAACGGCCAGGTGCTCATGAGCTTTGGCAACGATCAGTTCAACTGGATCGGCGCCGGCACGATCAACTCTGCGGTCAATATGGGCCCGGATAACGACACCGCACTCCTGCAGAACCTGACGCAAGCCACCCTCGCCGCCACCCCCTTGATCGATGGCGGCCTGGGCAACGATACCCTGACGTTTGACAACACCCAGGCGACCAATGCCGAGCGCTACGCCAACTGGGAAACGGTCAACCTGGACAATGGCTCGCGTTTTAGCCTGGCCGGGGATTTCAAACTCGGTGATACAGGTACCGGCACTGGCACCTTGAATGTCGACGGCAGCAGCGTGCTGTTGGTCAGCCAGGGCAGCGTCAGCCCCCTCACTGCCGGCCAGTTGGCCACCCTCCATAACAGCGGCCTGATTGATATGACCAGTGCCAGCAGCAGCGCCACCGACAGCCTGACGGTCAATGGCAACTACGTCGGCAACAATGGCCAGATGGCGCTGCAAAGTGTATTGGGCGGTGATGGCTCGGCCAGTGACAGACTGGTGGTGAACCAGGGCACGCTTCAGGGCAGCACGACCCTCATCGTCAGCAACCTTGGGGGGGCTGGCGCCGAAACCCTGAGCGATGGCATTCAGGTGGTCCAAGCGCTCAACGGCGCGACCGGCAGTGACCAGGCCTTCAGCCTGGCGGGGGGCTCGGTGTCGGCCGGGGCGTTCGAGTACTTCCTGTTCAAGGGCGGTGTCAGCGCAGACTCCCAGCAGCAGTGGTACCTGCGCTCGGCCGTGGTGGCGCCGCCGCTGCCCGCCCCGGAGGGCCCCGTGGAACCGCTGCCGGTGCCGATTCCCGCCGAAGGCACACCGGTGGACTTGCCTGCGCCGGTGGCCGGTGAAGCGCCGATCCCGATCTATCGCCCCGAAGTACCCGTGTATTCGGCGCTGTTCCCCGCGGCGCAGCAGACGGTGCGGGCCATGCTCGGCACCTACCATGAGCGCATGGGCGACCAGGCACGCCAGGCCAGCAGCGGCTCATTCCCGGCGGGCTGGGGCCGGGTGTACGGCAACAGCAGCCGCCAGGCCTATGCCGGCACGGTCAGCCCGCGGTTGGACAGTTCGGTCACCGGTTTCCAGGTGGGCAGCGACGTGCATGCCTGGACCACCGCCAACGGGCAGACCCAACGTGTGGGCTTCTTCGTCGGTCATAGCCGCCTGCGGGGCAATGTCGACGGCTTCAATCGCGGCTGGCAGCACCTGGATGCCGGCAACACCACCTTGCGTGGCGACAGCCTGGGCCTGTACTGGACCTTGATCGACCCGTATGGCTGGTACGTCGATGCTGTGCTGATGGGCACCCGCCTCAATGGCAGCAGCGAGTCTGATCGCGGGCTCAAGACCAAGGGCCACGATGTGCTGGGCTCGGTGGAAGCCGGCGTACCGCTGCCCGTCGCGCCAAACTGGGTGCTGGAGCCGCAATTGCAGTTGATCGTCAATAAAACCCGGCTCGATCGCCAGAATGACGGGGTTTCCGACGTTTCGTTTTCCGCCGATACCGCCATCACCACGCGGCTCGGCGCCAGGCTGCGGGGCAGCTATACCGTAGCGTCGATGCCAGTCCAGCCGTATCTGCGCGCCAATGTCTGGCATGCCTCGGCCGGCACCAATCGGGTGCGTTTCAACGGGGTCACGGATATCGACACCGAGCAGAAATCCACCACCCTGGACCTGAGTGCCGGTGCAACCCTGCAGATGTCCAGCAGCGTCAGCCTGTATGGCGATCTGGGTTATGAACGCAACCTCGATAGCAATGCGCTGGATGGGCGCAAAGGCACTGGGGGCGTCAGGGTGGAGTTCTGAAAACCCTAGGGGCGTGGGTGTTTTCTGTCGCGGGCGATGCGCCCGGGACTATTGGAACACCTGAGCCTCGCCATCGACGGTCGCCGCTATCCAGCGTGGTTCCAAGGGGTCACTCCACACTGAACGGGGTGGCGTCGCCCCATCGCTGATCAGGATGCGCCGGCCCGACTGGCTCCACTCTTGCATTCGCGCCTTGAACAACGCGGGGTAATCCGCAGCTCGGCAGGTGATACCGGCCCAGGGATCAACGACCCAGGCGTCATCCCACTCCGGCCCCACAAACCCTTTGCTGCGAGGCTGCCCTGGTGGGCCGCCGATGATAGCGAAAGTATGCCGCTTGACTTGCGCGATACGCGCATGGCCGCCACTGGTATTGATGGTATCAACGGCCACCTTGGCCATCTGGTCGCAATTGCCGGCACCGGTCTTCAGGACTATTTCGCTATAGTTGGGGGCGCCTGTTCGTGTGTAAAGCCAGCCCACCATTTCCGTGGCGGTGTTGCTACGTGCGACCTCACCGGCAAGACCTGGAACCTGTTGATTGGCTGACCGGATGCCAGTGGCCTGGAATTGCTCGTCGACGGCTTTTCTCGCCCCTTCTGCATACAAGCGGTTCTGCTGCTCTGCCGGCAGTTGGGCAAAGTCAGCCGGTTTCTTGATCGGCGCCAGTCGCACCGGCTTTGCCGCGACTACCACATGGCCGGGGTTGCTCCCCGCGGCGTACACCCCCATCAATACTTCACGCTGTTTTTCGGGGGGCAGTCCTTGCAATACGCTGGCAAGATGGTTGATTTCCTTAGGCGTCATGGGTTCGTCAGCGACGATCTTCTTGACCAGGCTATCCATAGTCGGCAGCACCACCAACGGGTTGTCCGGCAGGCCCTGGGCGGCAAAGCCATAGATATCCTTATGCTGGTCGTACAGTTTGATAAATTCAACGTCCAGTGGATCCTTGCGGGTCATGCGGTGAAATTCCAGTGGGCCATTGCCGTTCAGCTCAGCGTAGTAGTGCACACCGGTATCGGCCTCGACCACCACGTACTGCCGGCCGTCATGATTGACCTTCAGGCCCCTGACGACGCGCTGGTCATTACTCAGATCGCTGATCGCATCCATCTTGACTACAACCGTTTGCTGGTTGACCGCCCGAGGCACACCAAAGTCGTCATAACCAAAGTCCGGTTCATTGACTACGGTCCCCGTGGTACGGCCCTTGTACGTCACAGGCTGTGAACTGGCCATTGGTAGTAGCTCTTGGTTTCCCGCTTCATTGACGCGGTAACGACGATGCTCGTGAATGACCGTGCGCGGACCTTTCGCCTGCCCTACCCCCGGAATCAGGCGACGATGCTCCAGGGCCTGGGCGTCCTGGAACACTGGGGTGCCGCCAGGTTCGATCTGTTTGGTGTAACACAGGTCGTCGAGATCTCGCTTGTGACGGCGCCCTCCGGCGCCACAGGTCATCACAAACCCTTCAAGCGTCCCTATATCCTCAGGCCCGCCTAGTTTGACCAGGCTTTCGGGTTTGCCCGGGTTATAGCGATAGACGTCATCGCCGACCATCACATCGCTGTATTTATTGCGTTTCACCACCCGTGCCTGCTCACTGGAAATACCTTCGGCCACCCGCAAGGTCTGTCCTTGGGCAACGGGCCTGGGGGTCAGGTCAATTGTTGGAGAGAGGTCGTAACGCCCTCGGCCGGGCAGTTTAAGCACGGCAGATTTTTTGAACTGTGCAATGCCAGCTTGAACATTTTGCAGGTGCGCGCCGCCGAACTTCAGCAGCCTGTTGCCACTGCTACTCAGTGCAGGCATCACGGGGTCAAGGGGGTTGAGATTGCGCACCACAGAAACCGTAAACTGCTTTACCAACGAGCCAAACTTAGGCAGTAGCGCGCGCACTCCGATCTTGCCTGCACGCGAAACCAAACGCACCGAGCCCGCGGCAAACTTGCCCATAGGGCCCGCTAACGCTGACAGCCCATCGTTAACCAGATCCAACACACCCTGTTTGGTGTCGCCCTTGACGAGACTTTCAATGCCGCTCCAGAGCGGAACCACCATCTGCGCGGTACCTTTGACGCGCTCCCAGAACGCCTCATCTTTTTTCTGTGCGGCACTTTCTCGCTCAGGATCGGACTCGGCCCACTCCTTCAGCCTGTCTGTATCGACGTAGAACAGATCATCTGTAGCGGTCTTTGCGATAGCCTCAGACCGTTCGGAAGTGAGGGTTTGTGGCACGGCTCGTGTAGAGGGGGCGGCAGATGATGGAAAGTGGGCGAGTTGTTGAGGGACAACGATAGAAAAACTGGGAGGTTTGGGGCCTTTGCCTGACTTATAGCTCGCCCACTTTTTCTGGAACTCAGCCCTGCCACCTGCACGAGCGTCGCGCACAACCAATTCTTCAGAAGGCACACCGTCAGCGGAGTGTTCGATCGAGATGAAGTCTTTGCCATAGTTTTTATCGGCCGGGTTGTAGGACTCCAGAATCGGTTTCAAGTCGTCACGACGCCGAGCGATACCTTTGACAGGATTGATCTCGTAGTAGGTTGTCTGCCCCTCATGTACCGCCTTGAGAATAAATGCCGGGCGTGTGATTGCTGCCTTTTTATCGTCATCAGTTTCCTTGGCTGAGTCGGGTTTGGTCCTAAGTGCGTAAACCGTGACATCTCCCTGTTCAATGGCCCTGCGGTCTTTTAACGGGAGTTGGGACAACTGGTCGGTGATCAGTTTTGCATAGGCTGACTTTGTATCCTTAAGGTACTTGTCGAACGCCGTTTTGAACGTGGCTTGATCATAGACAGGGTATTTATAGCTGACCTCGGCCGGCGTGATTTTCTCGCCATTGAGACGCCTGTACAGAAGAAACAACGGGCTGAACAGGCTCAGCACTTCGGTGCGTGAAGTACCCCGCGCCATACGCTCGAAATAATCCTTGCGCATCGGCACATCCGCTGACAATTGCTGGGCTGCCGACACCACCTTATCGACGTGGGCATCCAATGCGGCGACTGCTGTATTGATCTCCTCCTGGGAGTAGTCCTGTTTTTGTGGGAGCAGCCCTTGTGCCACGGCCCAATCCAACGTCGCCGGGATACGGGTCGACGCGATAGCCGCCCACTGCTCGTCCGTCGTCGCTTGCTCGCTGAACTTGGCTGGCAGGTCAACCAGCTCCTGAACACTCATGTGCCGTGAAGAGCCTGGTTTTATCGCTTCGGCCAGGCTGACGCCGTGCTTGAAGTTCACCCACGCCGCCGATCCCTGGTAAGGCAGTTCTGCCGGTGTATCACGTACGGCAAAGTCGGCCGGGAATTGGGGTTTGAGGATATAGGCCGCCAGATAGGCCTGGTCGTTGGATAACTGCCTTGTGCTGACCAAGTGTTGCCTGAACTCGGACTTGATGGCTGGGTAGCTTTGGTTCCAATGCTCACTCGACGCCAGGTCAAAGCCGGCGATATGCCCCGGCTTTTGGCCTTGCACCGGGTCCAGGCTCAAGGTCAGGGCCTTGAGCAACAATTTGATCTTGACCTCACGGGTAATGACGCCATCCAGTGGGAATTCAGCCCCGCCCAGGGTCTTGAGCAGCTGTTGAATCAGCTCATTGGCTTTGGGTGACTTAAGTATCAGTTCCAGTACCGCGGCAGGTGTGTCCTTGGCTTTTTCAAGGGCCTGTGGCGAGATTCCCTCAGTCAACAGACTGAGCAAAGGCCGCTTGTGCTTGGCCTCCTGCTCGGTGACCCATGCAGAGATAGCCGGCTCGTTAGTCTTGTGCAACAAGCCATCGGCATTACTGGAAGTATTATCCAGACCCAGGGCGATTTCGCTGCGGGCATCTGCCACGGCATAAATGGCTGCTTGCAGTTGCTCCGGTGTCTTTGGATCAGATGGCACGATGCCATAAAACTTGAGCATGTTCTCCAGCCGGTTGGTACCCGGCTCGGTGGAACCGTTCGGCGGTATCAACGGTGAGTCTTTGTTCAGGAACACGCTTTTGTTCACGGGGGTATCGGCGTTTTTCGAGGCTGCAAGCTCCCTCAGAGTCTTCAGCATTTCGTCCAGATCCCCCAGTTTGCCTCGCACCTCGGCCTGTTGCGAACCGGCAGGTGGCTCTGCCATTGGCAGCGCGGCCAGGCTGGATTTGCCCTGGGCCGCAGGTGGTGCATCAACTGGCGGGGCCACCTGAGGCGAAAGAGTGGCATGTCGGGTATTCAAGCTTGCTGGGGGCATGGTGTTTGCGTCTCTGGCAGTGATACACAGGGACAGCGACGAAACGAGGTGAACGGAGATCCTACGCCTGATCGCTGACAGCCTTGTGTGGATCACACGTAAGAAATTGTTCCAGAGGAATTGGTAACGGCGCTCGTCAGGGCAACGGCGCGGGCCGTTTTCAGGCGTCGGCTTGGCGGCGATGGCGGCCGATAAACGCTGCGGGGTGTCTGGTACCCAACATCAGCGTTATCGTCCATCGCCGGCAGGCCGGCTCCTACGGTTATTACTCCTGGCGCAGAATCAACACGGCCAAGGGCGGCAAATTCAACGACAGTGATACGGCCTGCCCATGGAGCGGCTCGTCCTGGGTAAAGGCTTCGCCGCCATTGCCGTAGTTGGAGCCGGAATAGGTGTCGGCATCGCTGTTGATCAGCTCCTTCCAGCGGCCGGCCAAGGGCACGCCGACCTTGTACGCCTCTCGGGGGACCGGGGTGAAGTTGGCAACGACCAGCACCGGCTTGCCGCTTTTACCCCAGCGCAGCCACGCATACACGCTGTTGATGGCATCGTCACCAATCAACCACTGGAAGCCCTGCGGCGCATCGTCCTGCTCATGCAACGCCGGCTCTTCGCGGTACAGGCGATTGAGGTCGCCCACCAGTTTCTGCACGCCGCGGTGTTCCGGGTACTGCAGCAGGTACCAGTCCAGTTGCTGGTCATGATTCCATTCGCGCCATTGGCCGAACTCACAGCCCATGAACAGCAGTTTTTTGCCCGGATGCATCCACATAAAGCTCAGGTACGCACGCAGGTTGGCGAATTTCTGCCAGCGATCACCGGGCATTTTGTCGATCAGCGAGTGTTTGCCATGCACCACTTCATCATGGGAAATCGGCAGCACAAAGCGCTCGGACCAGGCATACACCAGGCCGAAACTCAGTTCGTTGTGATGGTGGGCGCGGTACACCGGGTCTTGCTGGATGTAATGCAGCGAATCGTGCATCCAGCCCATGTTCCACTTGTAGTTGAAGCCCAGGCCGCCCTGCTGGGTCGGCTGGCTGACACCGGGCCAGGCCGTGGATTCCTCGGCAATCACCAGGGCACCAGGGGCCTCCAGTGCCACCACATCGTTCAAATGGCGCAGGAAGTCGATGGCCTCCAGGTTCTCGCGCCCGCCGTGGCGATTGGGCACCCACTCGCCGGCCTTGCGCGAATAGTCGCGATACAGCATCGACGCCACCGCATCCACCCGCAGGCCATCGATATGGAAATGCTTGAGCCAGTGCAACGCCGAGGCCAGCATAAAACCGTGAACCTCGGTGCGCCCCAGGTTGTAGATCAGGGTGTCCCAGTCCTGGTGGAAGCCTTCGAGCGGGTTGCCATATTCGTACAGTGCGGTGCCGTCGAACTGCGCCAGGCCGTGGGTATCGGTGGGGAAATGCGCGGGTACCCAGTCGAGGATAATGCCGATATCCGCCTGATGGCAGGCGTTGACGAACGCGCCGAAGTCATCGGGCGAGCCGAAGCGCGCGCTGGGCGCAAACTGCGACAGCGGCTGATAGCCCCAGGAACCGCCGAAAGGGTGCTCCATGATCGGCATCAACTCGATATGGGTAAACCCCAGTTGCTGCACATAGGGAATCAGCCGCTCACCCAGCTCGCGCCAGCCGTATTGGCGCGCCACTTCGCCCAACTCGTCGAGTTCGCATTGCCAGGAGCCGACGTGCAGTTCGTAGATCGACAGCGGCGCGCTGGCCGCCTGGCGCTTGCCCCGGGCTTGCATCCACGCCTCGTCTGCCCACTCCACCTGCAACGGCGCGGCGACTTTCGACGCGGTGTCGGGCGGCAGTTGTGTAGCCAGGGCCATGGGATCGGCCTTGAGCGGCAGGATCCCGGTGGCGCCGAGGATTTCGTATTTATAGGCCGCCCCCGGTTGCAGGCGAGGGATAAAGATCTCCCAGACCCCTGCCGGATGACGCAGGCGCATCGGGTGGCGGCGCCCGTCCCAGATATTGAAATCACCCACCACCGAGACTCGCCGCGCATTCGGCGCCCACACCGCAAAGCGCACGCCCTGGATGCCGTCAACACTCATCACCTGGGCGCCGAGGCAGTTGCTCAGGTCGCGGTGATTGCCTTCGGCAAACAGGTACAGGTCCATTTCCCCGAGCAACTGCCCGAAGCTATAGGGGTCTTCGGTGATCTGCTCGCCGCCCGCCCACTGGATCTTCAGCAGATAGCCCTGGCGTGTGGCGAAATGCCCAATGAATAAGCCTGGGACCGGCGTGGCGTCGAGGCTGCCGAGCACCTCGTGACTGCCACGGGCCAGGACCTCGACGCTCAAGGCCTCGGGCAAAAACGCGCGGATGACCTGACCGCCTGCCTCGTCCTCATGGGGCCCGAGGATCGCGAACGGATCCGTGTGCTCGGCTCGCACCAGGGCTTCGATATCCTTGGGGGCAGGCATGATCTTGAACGTCGATTGCAGCGGTTCTTTGTGTGTAAAACTCATGATTTCTCCCACTGCTTGTGGTTTTGAATAAGGTCAGACACAGCAAACCCCCTAAATGTGGCCGGCCAACAACCCGTGCAAACCACGCAATGGCACCGCCAGCCAGGTCGGGCGGTTCTGCGCTTCGTAGGTCACTTCGTACGCAGCCTTCTCCAGGCTGAACAACGCCAGTGCCGCCTGCGCCCCTTTGGCATCCTGCCAGTCATGCGCCAGTGTAGACGTAGCCTGTTGATACGCCTGGATAAATGCCTGTCGCGCTTCACTCAGGTAACGATCGGCGACCCGCTGGCGTGCCGCATCAGCATCAGCCGAGTGATCCAGGCCTTGTGCTTGCACATTCAGGGCCATGGCGGCGGCATAGTCGAACGAACGCAACACGCCGCTGACGTCCTTGTACGGGCTGTGCTTGCCCCGGCGCTCGTGCAGCGGCCGTGCGGGTTCGCCTTCGAAGTCGATCAGGTAGGCATCGCCCTTGACCACCAGCACCTGGCCCAGGTGCAAATCCCCATGCACACGGATGCGCAAACCGCCCAGGGTGGCTTTTGCCAACTCCTGCACATGGCTGGCGATGGGCTTTTTCTGCGCCAGCAGTTGAGTGACCAACGCCTGATCGTCAGGGTTCAATTCACTTTGATGCTGTTTGAGCAACTGCAGGGCGCGCTCGACCTGGGCCCCCACTTGCTTGGCCCACCCCTGGCAGTCCTTGGCCGAGGTGACTTCAGGCTGGAAGTCCGGATTGCTCGTAGGCGCGGCCAGGACGTTGTGCATCTCCCCGAGCCGCTGCCCCAGCAGCCCGGCGAAATCGGCCAGTTCACCGAGGGCGTTGTAGTGTTGTTCCTGTTCGGAAATGGCTTGGGCCAGTTCGTCGCGGATCGCCCGCTCCAGGTTGTTCTGGGTCCAGCTCCAGGCATCGCCCTGGTTGCTGAGATAGCCCTGGGCGATCATCAACAGATTGTCCTGGCCCTCGGCATCGCGACGGATCACCGAACCCAGCAAGGGCGAGATATGCGCGTAGCCGGCGGCGGTCAGGTAGGCGCCCATTTCCAGTTCCGGGTGGACCCCGGCGCTGACTTTGCGAATCAACTTCAGCACCAGGCTTTCGCCCACCACCACGGAACTGTTGGATTGTTCTGCCGCCAGGTAGCGCACTTGCAACTCGTCCCCCACCGGCAGGTTGGCCAATTGCGGGGTCGGCTCGAAACGGATCTCGCCGTCACTGCTGCTGAGCACGGTCTGCGCACGCAGGCCCTCGATGACCGCGCGGATATAGCTGTCGAGGCTGAAGGCATCGGTGATCAAGCCCACCTGGCGCACCCGCCGCACCCGCGCCAAGGCCAGTTGTTGCGGCAAGGCGCTGGTGAACTGGTCTTCGCCTAGCAGGCCGAAGGGCAATTGGTAACGGCTGGTCTGCCCGCCGCTGGTCACTTCTATCTCGCTGAGCAACACCGGGTGCTGCGCATCGCCAAACCGTACGCCATAGGCAATGTGCACACTGTCGATGGCCGCGTCCTTATTGGCAAACCAGCGCCGCTTGGGCAGCCAGGTGGGTAACGAGGTTTGCTCCAGGGTGGTGCGCGATGGCGCTTCGAGCAACTCTTCGAGGCGTTTTTTCAGGACCAGGGTGGTGAAGTCCGGCATGCTTTGGGCCGGTTCCACATGCCAGCTGGGCATTTGGTTTTCGGTGGCCAGTACGAACCAGTAGAAGCCATAGGGCGCCAGGGTCAGCAGGAAATTCAGCTGGCCAATGGGCGGGAATGCATTGCCACCGAGCATTTCCACCGGAACCATGCCGGCGAAGGCCGACAGGTCCAGCTCCGCCGCCTGGGCGGTGCGCGACACGTTGGCCACGCACAGGATGATTTCGTGCTTGCCGTCGGCGCCGGTGTATTCGCGGGTATAGGCCAGGATCCGGCGATTGCTGGGCGAGAGCATTTTCAGGCTGCCACGGCCAAATGCCTTGGACTGCTTGCGGATCGCCAGCATGCGCCGGGTCCAGTTCAGCAGTGAGTGTGGGTCCTGGGCCTGGGTTTCGACGTTGACCGACTGGTAACCGTAGAGCGGGTCCATGATCGGCGGCAGCACCAGGCTGGCCGGATCGGCGCGGGAAAACCCGCCATTGCGGTCGATGGACCACTGCATCGGCGTACGCACGCCGTCGCGGTCACCCAGGTAGATGTTGTCGCCCATACCGATTTCATCCCCGTAGTACAGGGTCGGCGTGCCGGGCATGGACAACAGCAGACTGTTGAGCAGCTCGATGCGCCGGCGGTCGCGTTCCATCAGTGGTGCCAGGCGCCGGCGAATACCCAGGTTGATACGCGCGCGGCGGTCGGCGGCGTAGTAGTTCCACAGGTAATCGCGCTCCTTGTCGGTGACCATTTCCAGGGTCAGCTCATCATGGTTGCGCAGGAAAATCGCCCATTGGCAGTTGGCGGGGATTTCCGGGGTCTGGCGCAGAATGTCGGTGATCGGGAAGCGATCTTCCTGGGCCAGGGCCATATACATGCGCGGCATCAACGGAAAATGGAAGGCCATGTGGCACTCATCGCCGTCATCGCCTTTCTGGTCGCCAAAGTACAGCTGGGTATCTTCCGGCCACTGGTTGGCTTCGGCCAGCAGCATGCGGTCGGGGTAATTGGCGTCGATCTCGGCGCGGATCTGCTTGAGTACATCGTGGGTTTCGGGGAGGTTTTCGTTGTTGGTGCCGTCGCGCTCGATCAGGTAGGGAATCGCGTCCAGGCGCAGGCCGTCGATGCCCATGTCCAGCCAGTAGCGCATCACCGACA
The DNA here is from genome assembly GCF_009873475.1 of Pseudomonas sp. DTU12.1. Lineage (NCBI taxonomy): Bacteria > Pseudomonadati > Pseudomonadota > Gammaproteobacteria > Pseudomonadales > Pseudomonadaceae > Pseudomonas > Pseudomonas sp. DTU12.1. The sequence goes on from NZ_CP045254.1 coordinate 3,176,809, forward strand.
GCACGGCTTTCATGACTTGCGGGTTATCGAAGTTGAGGTCCGGCTGGTGGGAGTAGAAACGGTGCCAGAAGTACTGGCCGGCCACCGGGTCCCAGGTCCAGTTGGACTTTTCGGTGTCGAGGAAGATGATGCGGGTGCCATCGTATTTCTGGTCGTCATCGGACCACACGTAGAAATCCCGCGCACTGGAACCGGGCTTGGCTTTGCGTGCCCGCTGGAACCAGGGGTGCTGGTCGGACGTGTGGTTGATCACCAGTTCCGTGATCACCCGCAGGCCACGCTTGTGCGCCTCGGCGATAAAGCGCTTGGCGTCGGCCATGGTCCCGTAGTCGCTGTGTACACCCCGGTATTCGGCGATGTCATAGCCGTCGTCACGCCGTGGCGAAGGATAGAACGGCAGCAGCCAGATGGTATTCACGCCCAGGTCGGCGATGTAGTCGAGTTTGGCGATCAGCCCGGGGAAGTCACCGATGCCGTCGTTGTTGGAGTCGAAATAGGATTTGACGTGAACCTGGTAAATCACCGCGTCCTTGTACCAGAGCGGGTCTTTGATAAAGGTGGCAGCCTTGGGTTTCTTCGCCATTGGAAACTCCTGAATAAATACTGTGGTTAATGTGGGAGCTGGCTTGCCTGCGATAGCGATGGATCAGCAAAGATGCTTTTCACTGACCCACCGCTATCGCAGGCAAGCCAGCTCCCACATTGGATCCTCAGGGTTCTGAAGACCGTGTTCGACTTAAGAATGGGTTATGCGCCAGATGCCAAACGGCATGTGAGGCTCGATGCGCATCCATTGGGTCTTGCCGTACCAGGTCCAGCGATGGCCATTCATCAGGTCTTCGCCCTGGACCTGGGCGTCGTCCGGCAAGCCCATCTCCCACAGCGGCAACTCGAAATGGGCCTCCTGGGCGTTGAACGGGTCGAGGCTGACGGCGATCAGGATGAAGTTGCTGCCATCTTCGCTGCGCTTGCCGAAGTACAGGATGTTGTCGTTGAAGGCGTTGTAGAGCGTCAGGCCCAGGTGTGTCTGCAGCGCCGGGTTTTGCCGGCGGATGCGGTTGAGCTGGGCGATCTCGGCAATGATGTTGCCGGGGGCGCTGAAGTCCCGGGGGCGGATCTCGTACTTTTCCGAGTCCAGGTACTCTTCCTTGCCCGGCACTGGCGCGCTTTCACACAGTTCAAAGCCCGAGTACATGCCCCACAGGCCCGAGCCCATGGTGGCCAGCGCGGCGCGGATCAAAAAGCCCGGGCGGCCGGACTCATGCAAGAAGCCTGGGTTGATGTCCGGTGTATTGACGAAAAAGTTCGGCCGGTAGCATTCGCGCCAGGGCGACTGGTTCAGTTGGGTGAAGTACTCGCTGAGTTCGGCCTTGGTGTTGCGCCAGGTGAAATAGGTGTAGCTCTGGGAATAACCGACCTTGCCCAGGCGCGCCATCATCGCCGGGGTGGTGAAGGCTTCGGCGAGGAAGATCACCTCCGGGTGTTGGGCCCTTACGTCACTGATCAGCCATTGCCAAAATGGCAGCGGCTTGGTGTGGGGGTTGTCGACGCGGAAGGTCTTGACCCCCTCCTCGACCCAACCCAGCACAATGTCGCGCAGCTCCAGCCACAGGCTGGGGATCGCATCGGCGGCATAGAAGTCGACGTTGACGATGTCCTGATATTTTTTCGGCGGGTTTTCCGCGTATTTGATCGTGCCGTCCGGACGCCAGTTGAACCAGCCGGGGTGTTGTTTGAGCCACGGGTGGTCCTGGGAGCACTGGATGGCAAAGTCCAGGGCGATTTCCAGGCCATGCTCGGCGGCGGCGGCTACCAGGCGCCGGAAATCCTCGCGGGTGCCCAGTTGCGAATGGATTGCATCGTGGCCGCCCTCCTCGCTGCCGATCGCATAGGGGCTGCCGGGATCATCGGGGCCGGCGCTCAGTGAGTTGTTCTTGCCCTTGCGATGGCTACGGCCAATGGGATGAATCGGGGGGAAATACAGGACGTCAAAGCCCATGTCGTGGATCATCGCCAGGCGCGAATGCACGTCATTGAAGGTGCCGTGGCGCGCCGGATCGTCGGTGATCGAGCGCGGGAACAGCTCGTACCAACTGGCAAACAGCGCCTGGGGGCGCTCCACATCCAGTGGGTACAGCGGGCTGATACTCAGGTAGGGGCGCAAATCAGCCTGGGCCATCAGCTGTGCACTGTCTTCGTGCAGAAACAGCGCGACCTGCTCGGTTTCCAGCAGCCCGGACAATTGCTGGTGCAACTGCTGCAAGCGCTTCTGCAGCTCGCCTTCGCTACGTTCGGCAGCCTGCAGCACCTGGTTGCGACCTTCCTGCAGCTCCAGGCTGACAGGAACCCCGGCCGTGTGTTTCTTGCCCAATTCGTAGCAGAAGCTGGCGAAATGATCGATCCACGCTTCGACGCAATACTGGTGGGGGCCTTGCTCGGTCACGCTGAACGCGCCCTGCCAGGCATTGTTGCCCTGGTCACTCATGGGCACGCTGTGCCAGCTGTCTTCACCCAAGGCCTGCCAACGGATCAAGACGGCCAACTGGTCATGGCCATCGGCAAAGACATTGCTCGCCACCTGGATGCGCTGGCCTTGCACGGCCTTGACCGCAAAGGCCCCGGCGTCGATCACAGGTGTGGTGTCTTCAATGGCGATCCTGGGCAGCAACAGTGCCTGGGACAGTGGTAGTGCGGGTCTTTCAGCAGTCATCGAGCATCTCCCCTTACGCCCCATGGACGCTCTTGTGCTTGATTGTCAGTGCTGCAAGCGGGCTCTCCCTGAGCCGGCCACATAAGGTCCGAGCCCGGGCGCGTTGGAAAAGTTCAGGTGGATGTACCGCCATCGGGCGGGAATCAAACGGCCATGACGGTTGTCCACCGGTTGAGCAAAGCACAAACGAGGCCACCGCGATGAACATCCCCATTCCTGCTGAAACCCCAGACCCGAATATCGACAAACCCACCCTGCCGCCGACCGAACCGGAGCCGATTCCCGAGCAGGAACCTCCGGAAAGCGTGCCACCGGCAAAGGAAGAACCGCCGACGACGATGCCGCCGGTTATCGTGTAGGAGCCGCGGCTAAGGCTTGTCCAACAGCTTCACAATCCTTGGCATCACGCTGAACACGGCAAGGGCGAGCACGGTGCTCAGCACCGCCGTGGACTCCTTGCCCAGCCCCGCCGCCACCCCGATGGCGGCGGTCATCCACAAGCCGGCCGCAGTGGTCAGCCCCTTGACGTGCTGCCCGGCCTCCTCTTCCTTGCCCTTGAGGATGGTGCCCGCGCCCAAAAAACCGATCCCGGCGATCACCCCTTGCACCACCCGGCTCATGGCATCGGCCTGGGCACCGCCGATCTGCGGGACCAGCACAAACAACGCTGCGCCCATCGCCACCAGCATATGGGTGCGCACCCCCGCGGCCTTGCCCTTTTGTTCACGTTCAAAGCCGAGGATGCCACCGAGGATCGCTGCAATCAGCAGGCGTACGGTGATTTGCGTCATTTGCCGCGCATCGCCGATATCGGCGAATTCGCTTTGCAGGGTTTGCCAGACTTCTTGCCACCAGGCGTCCATGGTCCTGTCCTTTTCATGGGGGGATAGAAGATGGACAGCAACGACCGCCAGTCAGTTGCGCCGAACCATTGGCAAGGGCGCGACACCTAACCAACAGGACTGTGCAACCAGGAGAACACCATGCCCGTACGTATCGAAAACCAGAGCTGCTATTTCAAGATTGACGACAGCGGCGAAGAGCAGCGTTGCAGTGTGTTGGAGGTAACGGTGATTACCGACAGCGATAAAGCCATGTCGGCGGTGGAGATCGACGGCCAGCGGATTTACATCACCGAGGCGCAAGCCGACGCCTTGACCGTGGCCGGCGCCATCGATGGGCGTAAGCACCTCAAGGCCACTGACGGTGATTCGGTGATTTGATTGATCTGGATCAGCATGCCGTGGGCACGGTTGATCCAGGCATCGGCCCCACGGCTTGCGGGGTGCTGCACATTGTCGCAGGGCGGGCGCCAAAACCCATCTGATCCGCTTTTTATCGATTTACCTGAGTCTGTTATGCAAACAGATCGCGGCCCATAGTTCATCCGCCTGATGGAGGCTGATGAGCGAAAGACCATGAGCGATAGAATCCCCGTCCGATTAGTAGAAAATTTCGAGCCTGCACATCCAAAGAAGATGAAGGCCAAATCCAGCGACAACCTGATCCACACCCGCAGTTTCACCGGCCTGTTCCGCACCTTGCGCATCAGTGGCGCAGGCTTTTTGTTCCTGGCGTTTTTTGGCACCGTGTGGCTGAACTGGGACTCACGCCAGGCAGTGTTGTGGGACCTGGCGGAAAGTAAGTTCCATATTTTTGGCGCGACCTTCTGGCCCCAGGACTTCATCCTGTTGTCGGCGTTGTTGATCATCTGTGCCTTCGGGCTGTTTGCGATCACCGTCTTTGCCGGCCGCATCTGGTGTGGCTACACCTGCCCGCAAAGCTCGTTTACCTGGTTGTTCATGTGGTGCGAGAAAGTCACCGAAGGCGAGCGCAACCAGCGGATCAAGCTGCAGGCTGCGCCCTGGGGCGTGAACAAGCTGGCGCGCCGTGCGGCCAAGCACACGCTGTGGCTGGCGATCAGCGTGCTGACCGGTTTGACCTTTGTCGGCTACTTCACCCCGATCCGGCCGTTGGCCGAAGAACTGCTGACCTGGCAGATGGGCGGCGTCAGCCTGTTCTGGGTGCTGTTCTTTACCGGCGCCACCTACATCAATGCCGGCTGGCTGCGTGAAGCGGTGTGCATGCATATGTGCCCGTATGCACGGTTCCAGAGCGTGATGTTCGACAAGGACACCCTGACCATTTCCTACGACGCCTCCCGTGGCGAAAGCCGTGGCCCGCGCAAGCGTGATGTGAACCCGGCCGAGGTCGGCCTGGGCGACTGCATCGACTGCCACTTGTGCGTACAGGTATGCCCCACCGGCATCGATATCCGCGACGGCCTGCAGATGGAATGCATCGGCTGCGCAGCCTGCATCGACGCCTGTGATTCGATCATGGACAAGATGGGCTATGCGCGGGGCTTGGTGAGCTACACCTCCGAGCATCAGATGCAGGGCGGCAAGACCCACCTGCTGCGACCGCGATTGATCGGCTACAGTGCGGTGCTGCTGGTGATGATCGCTGCGTTGGTGATGGCGCTGGTGCAGCGGCCAATGGTCTCGCTGGACGTGACCAAGGACCGTGGGATGTTCCGGGAAAACAGCCAGGGGCTGATCGAGAATATCTACAGCCTGAAGATCATCAACAAGACCCAACAGCGCCAGGATTACCGCGTGGAGCTGCTGGATGGCGAGGGCTTCGAGCTGCAGGGCAAGACCGAGGTCAGCCTGGCGCCGGGGGAAATTACCGACTTGCCGGTTTCTGTGGCGTTGACCCGTGACAAACCGACCAGTAGCTCGCAAACCATCCGCTTCAAGGTGACGGATAAGGATGAGCCAAGTGTTTATAGTGTCGCCGACAGCCGTTTTGTGGCGCCGCTGAACCGCTGACCCACGCAACCTCCCTTGTAGGAGCGGGCTTGCCCGCGATAGCGGTGCGTCAGTCGAAATATCTGCTACTGACACACCGTAATCGCGGGCAAGCCCGCTCCCACACTTTGACCTGTGTAGACCTAGGATCACGATGAAACGCTACGAGAAATTTGCCGACGACATCGCTGAACTGATCCGCTCCGGCGTCCTCGGCCCCGGCCAGCGTGTGCCGTCGGTGCGCTATGCCAGCCAAACGTATGGCGTCAGCCCATCCACGGTGTTCCAGGCCTATTACCTGCTGGAGCGCCGTGGCCTGATCCGTGCGCGCCCGCGCTCCGGGTATTTCGTCAATACCCATGCCCCCAGCCCGTTTTCCGAGCCTGCGGTCAGCGCCCATGTGCACGAGTCCACTGAAGTGGACGTCAGCGAGCTGGTGTTTTCGGTACTCGATTCGATCAAGGACCCGCAGACCGTACCGTTTGGCTCGGCCTTCCCCAGCCCGATGCTGTTCCCCCTGCAACGCCTGGCCCGCTCCCTGGCCAGCGCCAGCCGCGAGATGGATCCGCGCATGGTGGTCACCGACATGTCGCCGGGCAACCCGCAACTGCGCCGGCAAATTGCCCTGCGCTACATGGTCGGCGGCTTGATGCTGCCCATGGAGGAGTTGCTGATCACCAACGGCGCCCTCGAAGCGCTGAACCTGTGCCTGCAGGCGGTGACCGAGCCGGGAGACCTGGTGGCCATCGAGGCCCCGGCGTTTTATGCCTGCCTGCAAGTGCTCGAGCGCTTGAAACTCAAGGCCGTGGAAATCCCCGTGCACCCGCGCGATGGCATCGACCTCCAAGTGCTGGCCCAGACCCTGGAGCGCTACCCGATCAAGGCCTGCTGGTGCATGACCAGTTTCCAGAACCCCATGGGCGCAACCATGCCCGAGGCCAAGAAGCAGGCGTTGGTTGAGTTGTTGCGCGGGCATCAGGTGCCGCTGATCGAGGACGACGTGTACGCCGAGTTGTATTACGGCCAGCAGGCGCCCAAGCCCGCCAAGGCCTTCGACACCGAAGGCCTGGTGATGCACTGCGGTTCTTTCGCCAAGAGCCTGGCCCCTGGCTATCGCGTAGGCTGGGTGGCCGCTGGCCGTTATGCGCAAAAGATCGAACGCCTGAAGCTGATGACCTCGCTTTGTGCCTCGATGCCCGCCCAGGCGGCGATTGCCGATTACCTGCAACACGGCGGCTACGACCGGCACCTGCGTAAATTGCGCTATGCCCTGGAAGAGCAGCAAAGTGCCATGCTCGCCGCCATCGGCCGCTACTTTCCGGCGCAAACCCGGGTCAGCCAACCGGCCGGCGGCTATTTCCTGTGGCTGGAACTGCCAGAACAGACCGACTCGTTGAAACTGTTCCAGATGGCCTTGGCCCAAGGTATCAGCATCGCGCCGGGGCCGATTTTTTCGCCGACCCAACGCTTTCGTAACTGCATTCGCTTGAACTACGGCAGCCCCTGGGATGAGGCGGCGGAAAAGGCCATGGAAACGTTGGGGCGCATTGTGCGTTCGTTTTAAGGGGCTGCGCTTGAAAGGGAACCAAACACTGAAACGTGCCACGTAGGGGAGGTCCATTTTCTCCATTGCTCAGGAAACGTTTGATGCGAGGTGTACTGCCGCCCTTCTTCCATCTTCCGCTCCCACCCAACTACATGCGGGTGGCCGAACGGCGCGAAGTTCGCCAGTTGAACGGGCCAGCCGGGCGCCCGGCGGGTGACCATCGTTCGGCAGAAAGGATTATCGAACAGAGCCCGGTACTCAAGGACTTCCTGGAAGGCAATGATCGCTTTCAGGTCGATGTGGACCTCAAGCGCCATCTGGGGGATTGGACACAGTCCAACACAGACCCCGAGGCCCGCGCCGATGCGATCTACAACCTGGAAAAAGTGCTGCGCTTCATTGATAACCTGGACGAAGACAAGCTCAAGGGCAGCGAGGAACGTAATGGCAAGATCGACGGGTTTTCCGACTTGGGCGTCACCATCCTGCATGACTCGGAGGCAGATCGCCTGGACCAGTTTGCGCGTCGGGGGTATCAGGCGTTAGGCACTTTCTGACACGGGTTCGTGTCGGTGGCTGGCAGAACGTGGTGAGGCGATTGGGGCGGCTTCGCCACCCAGCGCGGGGCAAGCCCGCTCGCCACAGAAAATCTGCGATCCACAGTAAGTTCCTAGCTGCCGCAACGCCCCCCCTGTGGCGAGGGGGCTTGTCCCCCGTTGGGCTGCGCCAGCAGCCCCAAAACCAGCCACCTCGGTATATCTGGCACAACGTGGTGAGGCGATTGGGGCGGCTTCGCCACCCAGCGCGGGCGATGCGGCGTTCCGACAAGCCCGCTCGCCACGAAAAGCCAGGGAGCCCCGCCCCTTTGTGGGGGGGCTCTCAGCACCCAGGCAGGATCAACGCCCGCCGCCAAGATCCAGAAATGTCCCGGTGGTGTACGAGGCCTTGTCCGATAACAACCAGACAATCGCTTCCGCCACTTCATCAGGGCGCCCGCCTCGGGCCATGGGAATGCCCGGCTCAAGCTTGCTGACCCGGTCCGGGTCGCCGCTCAAGGCGTGGAATTCAGTGAAGATATAACCCGGGCGCACCGCGTTGACCCGGATCCCCTCGCCCGCCACTTCCTTGGACAAGCCAATGGTAAAGGTGTCCAGCGCGCCCTTGGACGCCGCGTAGTCCACGTACTCACCGGGCGAGCCCAGGCGTGCCGCCACCGAGGACACATTGACGATGCTACCGCCCTGCCCGCCGTGCTTGGGCGACATTCGCAGCAATGCATGCTTGGCGCACAGGATCGGGCCCAGCACGTTGGTCTTGAGGATTTTCAGGATGCGGAACTCGGACATTTCGTCGACCCGCGACTTGTGGCCGACAGTGCCGGCGTTGTTCACCAGCGCGGTGACGCGACCCAATTCGGTGTCGACACGGTTGAACAGGCTGATCACTTCGTCTTCGATGCTCACGTCGGCGCGCACCGCGATGGCCTGGGCGCCGAGTGCGCGGACCTGCTCCAGCACACGCAGGGCGGCTTCTTCGTCAGACTGGAAATTGATGCAGATGCGATAGCCCTGCCGGGCCGCCAGCAAGGCCGTGGCGGCCCCGATCCCACGACTGCCACCGGTAATGATGACGACTTTGTCCATGTGTACTGACTCCCCATTCAACCCAGGCTGTTGGATCCAAGAATACCTGTGCCTGCCAGGTTTTGCATGGACCGGGGTCAATTGATCTCAGGGTTGGGTAAACGGCGGCCGGGTCAGTTGTTCCTTGGCCACGATGGCGCTCATAAATGTATCCGGCGGCAGCGGGTGGCCCAGGTGATAGCCTTGCAACGAGTCACAGCCCAGACGCGTGAGGAAATCCTGCTGCATGTCGGTTTCCACCCCTTCGGCGACGATGCGCAGGCCGAGGGCCTGGCCCAGGGCGACAATCGCCGAGACGATGGCGGCATCGTCACTGTCATGCTCCAGGTCCCGTACAAAACCGCGGTCGATCTTCAGCTCGTTGGCCGGCAGGCGCTTGAGGTACATCAGGCTGGAATAACCGGTGCCAAAGTCGTCGATTGACAGGTCAACGCCCATTTCCGAGAGTTTCTGCAACACCGTCATGCTGGCATCGGCATCGCTCATGGCGGTGGTTTCGGTGATTTCCAGGGTCAGGCTGTTGGCCGGCAACTGGTGACGCTGCAGGGCGTTGGCCACACTGGTGACCAGCCCGGCATGGCAGAACTGCAAGGCCGACAGGTTGACCGCGATGCGCCAGTCCCGATACCCCTGGGCAAACCACACTTGCATTTGCCGGCACGCTTCGTTGAGCACCCAGTCGCCGATGGCAATGATCACCCCAGTCTTTTCCGCCAGCTCGATAAACTTGTCCGGCAGCAACAAGCCATGTTGTGGATGCTCCCAGCGCAACAGCGCCTCGGCGCCGACAGCGCGGCCACTGAGGGCGTCGAACTTGGGTTGGTAGTACAGGCGCAACTGCTGTTGGTCCACCGCATTGCGCAAATCCTGCAACAGTTGCAGTTGCCGGCGCGCGTTGGTGTTCATCGATACATCAAAAAAGCTGTAGCCGTTCTTGCCCATGCTCTTGGCGTGATACATCGCCGCATCGGCATTCATCAACAGTTCCTGGGGCGTTGCTCCGTTGCCGGGGAACAGGGCGATACCGACGCTCGCGGAAATATTCAGGTCATGCTCCGCTACTCGGAATGACTGGTTGATTAGGCCTACCTGGCGCTCGGCCAGGCGCAGGGCATCGTCGGGCTGGCTCAATTGCACCAGCAACACGAACTCATCGCCACCGATCCGGGCCAGGGTGTCCTGGCTGCGCAGATCTTCACGCAGGCGCAGGCCCACTTCGCGTAGCAATTGGTCACCCATATGATGGCCAAAGGCATCGTTGACGGGTTTGAAGCCGTCCAGGTCGATAAACATCAGGGCAAAACAGCCGCCCTGCTCCGCCACCAACTGCATAGCCTGCTGAATGCGATCGGCCAACAGCGTACGGTTTGGCAAGCCGGTGAGCGTGTCGTGCAAGGCCAAGTGGGTGAGTTCCTGGTTGGCCAGGGACAGGGAATCGGCCAGCACGGCGGTACGGGCTTCCAGGCGCGCGTCAAGCAACGAGGTCAACAGCGCAATGGCCAGCACCGCCAGGGTGGTCACCAGTACCAGGTTATCCAGGCCGCTGCCGCTCAGGCCATCCACCGACGCCCCGCAAAAGCTGCCATCGGCAAAACGGGCAGCGGCCATGCCGGTGTAATGCATGCCGACGATGGCCACGCCCATCACCACCGCTGCCCCACCCCGCGCCAGGCGTACATAGGGGGTATTGCGCCGCAGGTTGAAGGCAATCCACAGGGCGGCGGCCGAAGCACCGACGGCGATCAGCAGCGAGGCAGCGAACAAGGTGGGGTCGTAGTCGATCCCCGGGGTCATGCGCATGGCGGCCATGCCGGTGTAGTGCATGGCGCTGATGCCGGCGCCCATGATCAAGGCGCCAAAGCCCAGCTGCCAGGCCGGCAAGCGCGGTTGATTGACCAGCCAGAGGGCAAAGCCGCTGGAGAGCATGGCGATCAGCAGCGACAGCGCGGTAATGCCAATGTCGTACCCCAGGGTGATGGGCAGGCTAAACGCCAACATCCCGATAAAATGCATCGACCATACGCCACAGCCCATGGCCAGTGCCCCGCCGGCCATCCACAGGTACACCGCCCGCCCCTTGGCCGTGGCAATGCGGCCGGTCAAGTCAAGGGCGGTATAGGAAGCGAGGATCGCCACCAGTAGGGAAATCAGGACCAGTGCGGGGGAATAACTGCCGGTAAGCATGGGGCTTCTCTAGGGATGACAGTGCGAGCGGCATCCATGCCGGGAAAGGCCGAGGATTGTAGCGAGAATAATTCTTGTATAGGTGAAATATTGTCACAAGGCCATCACCTGAAATCGCCCTTTGACGAACAGCCTTCCCTGTGGCGAGCGGGCTTGTCGGAACGCCGCATCGCCCGCGCTGGGTGGCGAAGCCGCCCCAATAGCCTCACCCAGCTCCGCCAGATACACCGAGGGGGATGGTTTTGGGGTGGCTTTGCCACCCAACGGGACTAGCCCCCTCGCCACAGGGGGGGTGTGGCCTGGAGTTTGCTGCGCACGCTGAGTTTTTGTGGCGAGCGGGCTTGCCCCGCGCTGGGTGGCGAAGCCGCCCCAATGGCCTCACCCAACTGCTGTCAGATAGACCGAGGGGGATGGTTTTGGGGTGGCTTTGCCACCCAACGGGGGACTAGCCCCCTCGCCACAGGGGGGGGTGGCCTGGAGTTTGCTGCGCACGCTGAGTTTTTGTGGCGAGCGGGCTTGCCCCGCGCTGGGTGGCGAAGCCGCCCCAATGGCCTCACCCAACTGCTGTCAGATAGACCGAGGGGGATGGTTTTGGGGTGGCTTTGCCACCCAACGGGGGACTAGCCCCCTCGCCACAGGGGGGGGTGGCCTGGAGTTTGCTGCGCACGCTGAGTTTTTGTGGCGAGCGGGCTTGTCGGAACGCCGCATCGCCCGCGCTGGGTGGCGAAGCCGCCCCAATGGCCTCGCCAACTGCTGTCAGAGATACCGACTACTCTTCGCGTGGCTGCATCTGACCGTCCCATCCGCCGCCCAATGCGGCGATCAGTTGCACACTGGCGACCAGCCGGGTTTGTAGCAAGGTCAGCACGGTGCGTTCGTTGCTCAATGCCGTGGCCTGCACGTTAACCACGTCCAGGTAGGCGATCAGGCCCGCCTTGTACTGGTTCTGGGTCAGGCGCAGGGATTCGCGGGCAGATGCCAGGGCTTCGTTGCTCACACCCGCCTCGTCTTCCAGGACCTTGAGCTGGACCATGTAGTTTTCCACCTCGCGGAAACCGTCGAGCACAGTCTGGCGGTACTTGGCCACGGTTTCGTCGTAGGACGCTTCGGCGCGGTCAACTTCCGCCGAGCGTTGCCCGCCGTCGAACAGGGTCATCGCCAGTTTCGGCCCCACCGACCAGAAACGGTTGGGCAGGCTGATCCAGTCGGCGTAGGTGCTGCTGGAATAACCACCAGCCAGGCTTAGGGTCAGGTCGGGGTAGTAGGCGGTTTTCGCCACGCCAATATTGGCATTGGCGGCGATCACCGCCCGTTCGGCCGAGGCGATGTCTGGCCGGCGCTCCAGCAATTGTGATGGCAGGTTGGCAGGGATCTGCGGCAAGGCGGGAATATCCTTGCTCACCGCCAGGTTGAAGGTGGCCGGGGCTTCGCCGATCAGTACGGCGATGGCGTTTTCCAGCTGTGCGCGCTGCCAGATCAGGTCGATCATGCTGGCCTGGGTGCTTTTGAGCTGGGTCTGGGCCTGGGCCACGGCGTCTTTGCCGGAGACACCGGCGCGATACTGGTTTTCAGTCATTTGCAGCGAGCGCTGGTAGGTCTCGACGGTGCTTTGCAGCAAGCGTGTCTGTTCGTCCATGACCCGCAGTTGCAGGTAGTTCTGCACCAACTCCGACTGCTGGCTCAAGCGCATGGCGGCCAGGTCTGCGGCGCTGGCTTGCTCGCTGGCGTTGCTGGCTTCCAGGCCACGGCGCAACTTGCCCCAGATATCCGCTTCCCAACTGACACCCAGCTGGGTGTTGAGGGTGTCGCGGATACCGCTGCTGGAGCTGCTCAGGCTTGCATTGCTGCTACCGGTGCCCTGGCTGGCGCGGGTTTTACCGGCGCTCAGGTCGACCGTGGGGAAAAAGGCGCCACGGGAACTGCGCGCAGTGGCCTGGGCCTGACGGTAGCGGGCTTCGGCCTGGGCCACGGTCTGGTTGGCGTTGTTGAGCTTGTCCACCAGGTTGTTGAGTTGCTGGTCGCCATACAACTCCCACCAGGCGCCACGGGCCAAGGCATCGCTGGGCGCCGCCTGGCGCCAGCCCTGGGCTTCTTTGTACTGCGCCGGCTCAGCCACTTGCGGGCGCTGGTAATCGGGGCCGATGGCGCAAGCGCTGAGCAATACGGCGCAAAACACGGTAGGCGCGAGCTTGCTCGCGAAAAACCTGAGGCCCCGGCGGTGAGTCAGGTGCCCCGCGTCATGGTTGGCGTTTTTCGCTGGCAAGCCAGCGCCTACAGGGAGGTGCGTTGCGGTCATAACGGAGTGTCCAGGGCAGCGTCGGTACGCACCCCGCGCCAACCGTTGAAACGGTGGCGCAGGCGGTCGAGATAGAGGTAAACCACCGGGGTGGTGTAAAGGGTCAGGATCTGGCTGAACACCAGCCCGCCGATAATCGTCAGGCCCAGGGGCTGGCGCATTTCCGCGCCTTCGGCGGTACTCAGCAGCAACGGCAAGGCACCGAGGATTGCCGCCAGGGTGGTCATCAGGATCGGTCGCAAGCGCAGCAGGCAGGCGCTGCGAATCGATTCCAGGGGCTGCATGCCTTCCTTGCGCTCCAGTTGCAGCGCCAGGTCGATCATCAGGATCGCGTTTTTCTTCACCACGCCGATCAGCAGGAACAGGCCCAGCAACGAGATCAGGCTGAACTCGCCGCCCAGCACGTAGATCGACAACAGCGCACCAACCCCGGCCGACGGCAAGGTCGAAAGGATGGTCAGCGGGTGGATGTAGCTCTCATACAAAATCCCCAGCACCAGATACACCGCCACCAACGCGCCGAGAATCATGAACGGCTGGCTTTTCTGAGTGGCGGCAAAGGCATCGGCGGTGCCCGCCATCTTGGCGATGACGTCTTCGGGCAAGCCGACCTTGGCAATCGCCCGCTCGATAGCGGCCGTGCCCTGCTCCACCGTGACCCCGGGGGCCATGTCGAAGGCAATGTCTTCGGAAGCGAACTGCCCTTCGTGGCTGACACGGTCGTCGGCCAGGCTGTTTTCGTAGTGGGCGATGGTCGACAGCGGGATCCGCGCGCCATCGGCGGTAATCACTTGCACCTGATTGAGGGTGATCGGGTCCTGGGCGTATTTTGGATTGACCTCCATCACCACCCGGTACTGGTTGAGGCTGTCATAGATGGTGGAAATCTGCCGCTGGCTGTAGGCGTTGTTCAGCACCGAGGTGACCATGTTCATGTCGACGCCCAGGCGCTTGGCCTGATCGCGGTCGACAATCAACGTCACCTGCTGCGCGCCACGGCCTTCGCGGGCGTCGATCGCGGTCAGTTCCGGCAGCTCACGCAGCGCGGCGACCACTTTCGGGTACCACAGGCGCAAGGCGGCCAGGTCGCCACTTTGCAGGATGTAGGAGTACTGCGAGGACGTCTGGTCGCGGCCGCCGCCAAATTGCAGGTCCTGGTCGGCCATCAGCATCAAGCGACCACCCGGTACCAGCGGCACTTCTTTACGCAGGCGCTCGATCACCGCCTGGGCCGACAGCTTGCGTTCCTTGATCGGCTTGAGCCGCACCAGCATCACCGCGTTGTTGGTGCCGTTGCTGCCACCGATAAAGCCGGCCACGCTCTCCACTGCGGGGTCTTGCAACACTGCTTTGCGGAAAATCTCCATCTTCGGCTGCATGACGCTAAATGACAGGCCGTCATCGCCGCGCACAAAACCGATCAGTTGCCCGGTGTCCTGTTGCGGCATAAAGGTTTTGGGGACCACCACATACAGCGCGATATTCACGCCAATGGTCACCAGCAGGCTGAGCAGGGTAAGGCGTTTGTGCCGCAGCACCCAGTCCAGGCTGCGGGCATAACCCGCCACCATATGGTCGTTGACCTTCTGGCTCCAGCGCTGCAAGCCGGTCTGCTGCCCTTTGACATGGGGCTTGAGCCAGCGCGCGCAGAGCATCGGCGTCAGGGTCAGGGAGACCACCAGCGAAACGATGATCGCCGCCGCCAGGGTGATGGAGAATTCACGGAACAGACTGGTGACAATCCCGCCCATAAACAGGATCGACAGGAACACCGCCACCAGCGAAACGTTCATCGACAGCAGGGTAAAGCCGACCTCCTTGGCCCCAAGATACGCCGCCTTCATCGGCGCGATACCGTCGTCGATATGCCGCGAGATGTTCTCCAGCACCACGATGGCATCGTCCACCACCAGGCCAGTGGCCAGGATCAGGGCCATCAGCGACAGGTTGTTCAGGGAAAACCCGTACAGGTACATGATCGCAAAGGTGCCCACCAGCGACACCGGCACCGCCAGGGTC
This sequence comes from Pseudomonas sp. DTU12.1, assembly GCF_009873475.1. Lineage (NCBI taxonomy): Bacteria > Pseudomonadati > Pseudomonadota > Gammaproteobacteria > Pseudomonadales > Pseudomonadaceae > Pseudomonas > Pseudomonas sp. DTU12.1. The sequence goes on from NZ_CP045254.1 coordinate 3,192,020, forward strand.
GGGATCAGCGAGGCGCGGAAGTTGCCGAGGAACAGGTACACCACCAGGATCACCAGGGCCACGGCAATCAGCAGGGTCATTTCCGCCTCATGCAGGGTGGCGGTGATCACCGGCGAGCGGTCCATGGCCAGGTTGAGCTTGACGCTGGACGGCAGCACCGCCTGCAGCGCCGGCAACTGCGCCTTGATCTGCTTGACGGTCTCGATGATGTTGGCACCGGACTGGCGGTTGATCACCAGCAACACCGCCGAATCATTGTTGAAGAAACCACTGTTGTAGCGGTCCTCGACGCCATCGCTGATCTTCGCCACATCGCTCAGGCGCAACGCCGCGCCGTCCTGGTAGCGGATCAGCAGCGGCTCATAGTCCTTGGCCTTTTCCAACTGGTCGTTGGCCTGGATCTGCCAGTTACGCTCGCCGTCTTCCACCGAGCCCTTGGGCCGGCGCACGTTGGCATTGGCAATGGTGTCGCGCACTTCATCCAGGGACACGCCGTACTGGTCGAGAGCCTTGGGTTCGAGCTCGATGCGCACCGCCGGCAGGGAACTGCCGCCGATCTGCACTTCACCCACACCCGGTACCTGGGACAGGCTTTGGGAGAGGATGGTCGAGGCCAGGTCATACAACTGGCCCTTGGGCAACACGTCCGAGGTCAGCGACAGCACCATGATCGGCGCCTGGGACGGGTTGATCTTGCGGTAGGTGGGCATGCTGCGCATGCCGCTGGGCAACAGGTTGCGCGAGGCGTTGATCGCCGCCTGCACTTCCCGCGCCGCGCCGTTGATATCGCGGTCGGAGTCAAAGGCCAGGATCACCCGGGTCGAGCCCTGGCTGGACGAACTGCTCAGGGTGGTGACCCCGGCAATCGCGCCGAAGGAGCGCTCCAGGGGCGTAGCCACGGTAGACGCCATCACTTCCGGGCTGGCGCCAGGCAGGCTGGCGGAGACCACAATCACCGGGAAGTCGATCTGTGGCAGCGGCGACACCGGCAACAGGCTGAAACTGACACCGCCCAGCAACATGATCGCCAGGCTCAGCAGCATGGTGGCTACCGGCCGGCGAATAAAAGGTCCGGACAGGTTCATGGCTCAACCGGCTCCAGCGCTTCGGGGGTCTTGCGCCAGCGACGGCCCAGGCGGTCGAAGTACAGGTAGATCACCGGGGTAGTGAACAGCGTAAGGACCTGGCTCAACAGCAAGCCGCCGACCATCACCAGGCCCAGGGGCTGACGCAGTTCGGCGCCGGAGCCGGTGGCCAGCATCAGGGGCACCGCACCGAACAGCGCCGCCAGGGTGGTCATCAGAATTGGCCGGAAGCGCAGCAGCGCCGCCTGGTAGATCGCGGTCTGCGGGTCCAGGCCCTGGTTGCGTTCGGCGTCGAGGGCGAAGTCGATCATCATGATCGCGTTCTTCTTCACGATGCCGATCAGCAAGATGATGCCGATGATCGCGATCATCCCCAGGTCGTTGCCCGTGAGCAGCAGCGCCAACAGGGCCCCCACCGCTGCCGATGGCAGGGTCGAGAGAATGGTGATCGGGTGGATGTAGCTCTCGTACAACACGCCGAGCACGATGTACATGGTGACCACCGCCGCCAGGATCAGCAGCAAGGTGCTCGACAGCGAGGCCTCGAACGCCTGGGCGGCGCCCTGGAACTGGGTCTGCACGCCGACCGGCATGCCAATGTCCTTCTGCACCTGGTTGATCAGCTCCACACCTTTGCCCAGGGCCACGCCGGGTGCCAGGTTGAACGACATCATCACCGCCGGGAACTGGCCGATATGGGTAATCGCCAACTGGGCCTGGCGCTGCTCGATGCGGGCCAGGCTCGATAGGCGCACCTGGCCGCCGTCGGTGGTTTTCACATGGATCTGGTTCAGCGCATCCGGCCCCAGGGTTTCGCCGGACTGGGCCTGCAGCACTACGCGGTACTGGCTGGCCTGGGTGTAGATCGTGGAGATCTGCCGTTGGCCAAAGGCGTCATACAGGGCGTCGGTGATATTGGCCACCGACACGCCCAGGCGCGAGGCGGCATCGCGGTCGATCACCATGTACACCTGCAAGCCCTTGTCCTGCAGGTCGCTGGCGACATCGGTGAGTTCCGGATACTGGCTCAGGGCCTGTACCAGCTTGCCGCTCCACAGTGCCAACAGGTCCGCATCCGGGGAGGACATGCTGAACTGGTACTGGGTGCGACTGACGCGGTCTTCGATGGTCAGGTCCTGCACCGGCTGCATGAATAGGCGGATGCCCACCAGCTTGTCCAGCGTCGGCTGCAGGCGCGCAATCACCTCGACAGCGCTCAAGTCCCGCTCTTTATGGGGCTTGAGGTTGATCAGCAGGCGGCCAATGTTGAGGGTGGCGTTATCGCCATCTACCCCAATGTAGGACGACAGGCTTTCCACCGCCGGATCTTCGAGGATGATCTTCGCCAGTTCTTGCTGGCGCTGGCTCATGGCAGCAAAGGAAATCGACTGCGGCGCCTCGGAAATGCCCTGGATCACCCCGGTGTCCTGCACCGGGAAGAAGCCCTTGGGCACCACCAGGTACAGCACCACCGTCAGGCCCAGGGTGGCGATGGCCACCAGCAGGGTCAGCGGTTGGTGCTTGAGCACCCATTGCAGCTTGCGCCCGTAGGCAGCCACCAGCCAGTCGATCCAGGCGCCGCTGGCCTTGTAGAAACGGCCCTGTTCTTCTTCCTTGGGTTCGCGCTTGAGCAGGCGCGCGCACATCATCGGCGTCAGGGTCAGGGACACCACCAGGGAAATCAGGATCGCCACCGCCAGGGTGATGGCAAATTCGCGGAACAGCCGCCCGACCACATCGGCCATGAACAGCAGCGGGATCAATACCGCGATCAGCGACAGGGTCAGGGAAACCAGGGTGAAGCCGATCTGCTTGGCGCCCTTGAGCGCCGCGGCCATCGGTGTCTCGCCTTCCTCGATGTAACGGGAAATGTTCTCCAGCATCACGATGGCATCGTCCACCACGAACCCGGTGGCGATGGTCAGGGCCATCAGGGTCAGGTTGTTGATGGAGAAACCGGCCAGGTACATCACGCCAAAGGTGCCGATCAGGGACAACGGCACGGCAATCGACGGGATGATGGTGGCGCTGAAGCGACGCAGGAACAGGAACGTCACCATTACCACCAGGGCAATGGCGATCAGCAATTCATGCTGCACATCGGTGACCGAGGCGCGAATGGTCTGGGTGCGGTCGGTGAGCACCGTCACGTCGAGGCCCGCGGGCAGGTTGTCGGTGATGCTGGGCAGCAGCGCCTTGATCCGGTCCACCACCTCGATCACGTTGGCGCCCGGCTGGCGCTGGATATTGAGCAGCACCGCCTGGTTTTCATTGGCCCAGGCAGCAAGGCGTTCGTTCTCGGCGCCATCGACGATCTGCGCGACGTCCTTGAGGCGCAGCGGCGCACCGTTGCTATAGGCCAGGATCAGTTCGGCGTACTGCTCGGGGGATACCAACTGGTCGTTGGCGTCGAGCATCGACACCCGGGTCGGGCCGTCGAAGTTACCCTTGGGCTGGTTGACGTTGGAGGCGGCGATCAGGCTGCGCACGTCCGCCAGGTTCAAGCCGTTGGCGGCCAGGGCCTCGGGGTTGACCTTGATCCGCACCGCCTGGCGCTGACCGCCGGCGATGCTGACCATGCCCACACCGCTGATCTGCGCGATTTTTTGCGCCATGCGCGTATCGACCAGGTCATTGAGCTTGGGCAACAACATGGTCTTGGAAGTGATGGCCAGGGTCAGCACCGGGGTATCGGCCGGGTTGACCTTGTTGTACACCGGGGGCGCCGGCAGGTCCGAAGGCAGCAGGTTGCTGGCCGCGTTGATTGCCGCCTGCACCTGTTGCTCGGCGACGTCCATGTTGACGTCGAGGTTGAAGCGCAGGGTCAACACCGAGGCCCCACCGGAACTGGTCGAGGCCATCTGCGTCAGGCCGGGCATTTGCCCGAACTGGCGCTCCAGGGGCGCAGTGACCGCGCTGGTCATCACGTCCGGGCTGGCGCCGGGGTACAGGGTCATGACGCGGATGGTCGGGTAATCCACCTGGGGCAAGGCTGACACCGGCATCAAGCGATAGGCGATCAGGCCAGCCAGGACAATGGCCAGCATGCTCAGGGTGGTGGCGACGGGCCTGAGGATGAACAGCCGTGACAGGTTCATGCGCCGGCCTTTTGCGCCTTGCCGGCATCCGCCGCCGGGCTGCTTTCGCCTTGTGCCGCGGGCTTGCCCTGCAAATGTTCAGTGGGGGTGGTGGGCACCTGGTTGCTGTCGTTGACCACTTCGACGTCGGTGCCGTCCTTCAAGCGATCGGTGCCTTCGAGTACCACGCGATCGCCGGCAGCCAGGCCTTCCTTGACCACGGTGTTCTGGCCATCGGTATCACCAATGACCAGGGTACGGATCTTGACCTTCTTGTCAGCGTCCAGGGCATAGACAAAGGTGCCGTTGGTGCCGAACTGGATCGCCGCCGATGGCACCAACACCACGTTTTTCAGGGTGTCGGCCAACAGGCGCACGTTGACGAACTGATTGGGGAACAGCACCTGGTCCTGGTTATCGAAACGGGCCTTGAATTTCAGGGTGCCGGTGGCGACATCGATCTGGTTGTCCAGGCTCTGCAATACGCCGGTGGCCTGTAGCTGCAGATCGCCACGGTCCCAGGCCTGCACCGGCAGCTTGTTGCCGGTACGGTAGCGGGCCAGCACGGTTTGCAGGCTGTTCTCCGGCAAGGTGAAGGCCACGCTGATCGGTTGGGTCTGGGTGATGATTGCCAGGGCGGTGGTGTCGTTGGCCGCCACCAGGTTGCCGACGTCCAGTTGGCGCAGGCCGACACGGCCGGAGATCGGCGCGCGGATCTGGGTGAATTCAAGGTTGAGCTTGGCGTCATCCACCGCACCCTGGTTGGTCTTGACCGTACCCTGGTATTGCAGGACCAGCGCGGCGGCGGTGTCCAGGGTCTGCTTGGCGATACTGTCTTGTTCATACAGGCCGCGATAACGCTCAAGGTCAACCTGGGCGTTTTTCAGTTGGGCCTGGTTTTGCAAAAGCGTGCCCTGGGCCTGGAGCAAGGCGTTCTGGTAGCTGCGCGGGTCGATTTGCGCCAGCAGGTCGCCGGCCTTGACCATCTGCCCTTCTTCAAAGGCGATCTTCACCAGCTCTCCCCCAACCCGGCTGCGCACATTGATGGTGTTCAGCGCCGTCACAGTGCCAAGCGCCTTGTAGTACACCGGGAAGTCCCCGGTGACCGCAGGTGCAACACGCACGGGCACCGCAGCGCCGGAGCCGCCGAAGCCGGGACGCATCATCCCCGTCTTGCTGGTCCTGGCTGCCGGGGCCTCTTTCTGGGCGGAGCCTGCCGGCCAGAACTTCCAGCACAGGCCGGCAATCACCAACAGGACAAGCAAGCCAAACAGCCAGCGGCGGGAACTACGGGGAGACGATTGCATGGATTGATCAACCATTGGATGCGAGGGCTTCTTCTTTGGGAGGCTGAAAGATAAGCACTGGGGCGCGTTTAGAAAAGCGCCTTTACCGGCTATTTACCTTCGGGCTTACAAACATTTACTTTTCGAGGTGAAACATCAGCAATTTGGGCTAAACCGCTGAAGCACAAATGAAAACGGCCTGGACTAGGCCAGGCCGCAAGCATGCATCATACGTGTTACTGCAAAGCGACAGTAACGGGCTGGAACAATTACTTCAGTACAGCCAGGGCCGCTTCGTAGTTTGGTTCTTCGGCAATCTCGCCAACCAGTTCGCTGTGCAGCACTTTGTTGTTTTCATCCAGAACCACCACGGCGCGGGCGGTGAGGGCCTTGAGGGCGCCATCGGCAATCGATACACCGTAGTCAACGGCAAAGTCGGCGCTGCGGAAATCCGACAGGCTCTTCACGTTTTCCAGGCCTTCGGCACCGCAGAAGCGAGCCTGGGCGAATGGCAGGTCGGAGGAGATGCACAGTACAACGGTGTTGTTCAGGTCGTTGGCCTGGGCGTTGAACTTGCGCACCGAAGTCGCGCAGGTCGGGGTGTCAACGCTTGGGAAGATGTTCAGTACTTTGCGCTTGCCGGCGAAAGTCGCCAGGGTGACGTCCGACAGATCGCCTGCGGTCAGGGAAAAGTCGAGGGCCTGGGTGCCAACTTGCGGCAACTCGCCTTCAACCTGGACCGGGTTGCCTTTGAGAGTGACTTGAGCCATTAACGGAATCCTTATGCTGGGTTAGATGAAACGAATTCGAGAGGCAGAAGTTAACCACAAAGTGCGATTGACACCTATGGCCGAACACAAAATGTCATGACTGCGCCCGGGCCGGGCGGCTGTGGTTTAATTGCGCCGCTTTTGCCCTGCCCTTGAAGGAATTCATCGTTGAACAATCAGCCTGCCACCCGCGTCCTGGTCATTGGTTATGTCTGGCCGGAGCCCCGTTCCTCAGCTGCGGGCGGGCATATGATGCAGATCCTCGAGAGTTTTCTTGCTCAAGGCTGGGAAATAACCTTCAGCAGCCCGGCGGCCATCGGCGAGCACAAGGCCGACCTTGCCGCCCTGGGCATCCGCGAGTGCGCCATCGAGCTCAATAACAGCAGTTTCGACGAATTTATTCGGGAACTCGCCCCGGATATCGTGCTGTTCGACCGTTTCATGATGGAGGAGCAGTTCGGCTGGCGGGTCGAGAAGCACTGCCCGGACGCCTTGCGCGTACTGGAAACTGCAGATTTGCAGAGCCTGCGCGATGCCCGCCATCAGCGCCTCAAGGACCATCTCAAGAGCCAGCCTGACGCAGATGATTTCAGCCCGCTGTTCGCTCCCGCCCTGGATGAGGAATTCCAGTTGATGGCGCCAACCGACCTGGCCAAGCGCGAAATCGCAGCGATCTACCGCTGTGATATCAGCCTGATGATTTCCGACGTCGAGATCCAACTGCTCACCGAGCACTTCAAGGTGCCCCGCGCCCTGCTCCACTGGTGCCCGTTGATGATCGAGCAGCCCAGCGAAGCATTTGTGCCGTTTGAAGACCGTGCGCACTTCCTGAGTATCGGTAACTTCCGCCACGCCCCCAACTGGGATGCCGTGCTGTGGATGAAGAACAGTCTCTGGCCCCTGATCCGCCAGCAACTGCCGGGCGCCCAGTTGCATATCTACGGCGCCTACACTCCGCCCAAGGCCACCGCGCTGCATAACCCGGCCCAGGGCTTTCATGTGATGAACTGGGCCGAAGACGCACTGCAAGTCATGTCAGCCGCACGCATCTGCCTGGCCCCCTTGCGCTTCGGCGCCGGGATCAAGGGCAAGCTGGCGGACGGCATGCTCTGCGGTACACCCAGCATCACCACCCCAATCGGTGCCGAAGGCATGGCCGACGGGCAGCCTTGGCCCGGAGCGATCGCCCACAGCGCCAGCGCCCTGGCCGCCGCTGCCGTGGCACTGTACACCGACCCGCAAGCCTGGACCGCGGCCCAAGCCGCTGGCCGCGAACTGCTGGCCCGACGCTATGCCCCGCAACTGCACGGCCCGGCGCTGGTCGAGCGCCTGCAACTTTGCCGTGGCGAACTGGCGCAACATCGACGCAACAACTTCACCGGCAGCATGTTGCGCCACCATCTGCATAAAAGTACCCAGTACATGGCGCAGTGGATCGAGGCAAAAAACCGCACGCTCTAAATGCTGGCGAGGTGCTGCGCAACGGGGCATTATCGGTTGCGCGACCATAATAAAAGCGACGCCAGCATGACTCGAGCCGCGCGAATCACCGACCCCTCCTATGAACTGATGGACGACCACAATGGCCTGTCCATCATCTATCGCCAGCATGGTTTCCCCTGCCCGCTGGTGCGCTGGCATTTCCATAAGGAATACGAGCTGCACCTGATTATTGCCAGCTCCGGCAAAGTGTTTATCGGCGACTACATCGGCAACTTCTATCCAGAAAGCCTGTTCCTCACCGGGCCCAACCTGCCCCATAACTGGATCAGCCAGGTGGCCGAAGATGAGGTGGTGCCCAAGCGCGACATGCTGGTGAATTTTACCGACGAGTTGTTTGATAGCGCCGTCCCGGTCTTCAGTGAGCTCAAGGCCCTGGCGCCGTTGCTGGAACGGGCCAAGTACGGCATCGAGTTTCGCTGCAAGCACACCATCGCCCAGGCCATGAAGCTGATGCAGCAGATCGAAGAGGCGCGTGGCGTGGCGCGGCTCGGGCACTTTTTGATCCTGATGGAGGTGTTGAGTGCCTGCGAGGATTACCAGTTACTTTCCGGGGTGACCACCCCGCAGCTGGCCGATGAGCACAGCATCGACCGCACCAACCGCGCGGTGGACTATATCTTCGCCCATTACGGCCGGGAGTTGCCCCTGGAAGAAGTCGCCGACCACCTGGGGATGAAGCCGACGTACTTTTCCAGGGTGTTCAAGCAGGCGACCGGGCGCACTTTTATCGAATTCGTCAACCGGCTGCGCATCAGTAAATCCTGCGAACTGCTGGCCGATGGTGACAAGGCCGTCACCGACGTGTGCTTTGAATCGGGGTTCAACAATATCTCCAACTTCAACCGGCGCTTTCAGCAGCTCAAAGGCATGACCCCCTCCCATTATCGGCGCCTGGCGATGCAGCGCTTGACCGAACAGAACCTGGCCTGAGCCCGGGGCCGGGAAAAGGCCGCGCACATCAGTGCAAAAAAGTATCAGTGCAAGTGCGCTCAAGGATTTGTCACCGCGCCTTTAGAAGGCTGTAATCAACGCACACTCTTCCTGCAGCCATGGAAGACACAACAACAATAACTGTCCTTCTGTAGCCCCTGGGCGCAGAAACGGAGTGCGCGATGAATTTCCCAGCAAAAGCACTGCTTGCCTGTACCTGCATGACCCTCAGCGCCGTCAGCCTGGGCGCACAGACCCTGACCATTGCCACCGTCAACAACAGCGACATGATCCGCATGCAAAAGCTGTCGAAAACCTTCGAGGCCGAGCATCCGCAGATCAAGTTGAACTGGGTGGTACTGGAAGAAAACGTCCTGCGTCAACGCCTGACCACCGATATCGCCACCCAGGGCGGGCAGTTCGATGTGCTGACCATCGGCATGTACGAAGCCGCACTCTGGGGCGCCAAGGGCTGGCTGGAACCGATGAAGGATCTGCCGGCGTCCTACGACCTGGACGATGTGTTCCCTTCAGTGCGCGACGGCCTTTCCGTCAAGGGCACGCTGTACGCCCTGCCGTTCTATGCAGAAAGCTCCATCACTTACTACCGCACCGACCTGTTCAAGCAGGCCGGGTTGACCATGCCTGAGCATCCGACCTGGGTGCAGATTGGCGAGTTTGCCGAAAAACTCACCGACAAGAGCAAGGAACAATACGGCCTGTGCCTGCGCGGCAAGGCCGGCTGGGGCGAGAACATGGCGCTGATCGGCACCCTGGCCAACGGTTATGGCGCACGCTGGTTCGATGAAAAGTGGCAACCACAATTCAACGGGCCCGAGTGGAAGGATGCACTGAACTTCTACGTCGACAACATGAAAAAATCCGGCCCACCGGGTGCGTCCAGCAATGGTTTCAATGAAAACCTCGCGCTGTTCAACAGCGGCAAGTGCGCGATCTGGGTGGATGCCAGCGTCGCCGGCTCGTTTGTCACCGACAAGACCCAGAGCAAGGTCGCCGATCACGTCGGCTTCACCTTTGCCCCTCAGCAGGTCACCGACAAGGGCACCTCGTGGCTGTATTCCTGGTCTCTGGCGATCCCGGCCAGCTCCAAGGCCAAGGACGCGGCCAAGGTCTTCAGTGCCTGGGCCACCTCCAAGGAGTACGGCGCGCTGGTGGCCAAGACCGATGGTATCGCCAACGTGCCGCCAGGTACCCGCGCCTCGACCTACAGCGAGGAATATATGCAGGCCGCCCCTTTTGCCAAGGTGACGCTGGAGTCGTTGAAGGTTGCGGACCCGACCAAACCGACTCTCAAGCCGGTGCCGTATATCGGTATCCAGTTGGTGACCATTCCTGAGTTCCAGGCGATTGGCACCCAGGTGGGCAAGTTCTTTTCCGGCGCCCTGACCGGCCAGCAGACGGTGGACCAGGCCCTGGCTGCCGCGCAAACCACCACCGAGCGGGAAATGAAGCGCGCCGGCTATCCCAAATAACCCAGCCTCCCCCCGTAAATGTAGGAGCTGGCTTGCCTGCGATAGCGGTGTATCAGTCACCAAATATGTCGGCTGAACCACCGTTATCGCGAGCAAGCCCGCTCCCACCCTGACCGCGCTCCGACTCTCGCTCTGCAAACTGGGTTTGATCCTATGAATGTGCAAACCGCTGCTGCGGATAAACCGCGTAAAAACCGCCTGCTCAACCCCGGCTGGTTCCTCGTCAGCCCCTCGGTGGCCCTGTTGCTGCTGTGGATGATCGTGCCCCTGGGCATGACCCTGTACTTTTCGCTGATCCGCTACAACCTGCTTTACCCCGGCGAAAACCAATTCGTGGGCCTGGAGAACTTCACCTACTTCATCACCGATTCCGGCTTCCTGCCCGGCGCCACCAACACCCTGTTGCTTGTGGGCAGCGTGCTGTTGATCAGCGTGGTGCTGGGCGTGTTGATCAGTGCCTTGCTGGAGGCCAGCGAGTTTTTCGGTCGTGGGTTGGTGCGGGTGTTGTTGATCTCGCCGTTCTTCATCATGCCCACGGTGGGTGCGCTGATCTGGAAGAACCTGATTTTCCACCCGGTGTCCGGCGTGCTGGCGGCGGTGTGGAAGCTGTTTGGCGCGCAGCCGGTGGATTGGCTGGCGCACTACCCGCTGCTGTCGATCATCATCATTGTGTCCTGGCAATGGCTGCCCTTCGCCATCCTGATCCTGATGACCGCCATGCAGTCCCTGGACCAGGAACAGAAAGAAGCTGCGCGCCTGGACGGAGCCGGCCCGATTGCGATCTTCTGGCACCTGACCCTGCCGCACCTGGCCCGGCCTATCGCCGTGGTGGTAATGATCGAGACGATTTTCCTGCTCTCGGTGTTCGCCGAAATCTTCACCACCACCAACGGCGGCCCCGGCTACGCCTCGACCAACCTCGCCTACCTGATCTACAACCAGGCGCTGGTGCAGTTCGACGTGGGCATGGCTTCGGCCGGCGGCTTGATTGCCGTGGTCATTGCCAACATCGCGGCGATCATCCTGGTACGGATGCTCGGCAAAAACCTGACTGACAAGCCTTGAGGGCCGCGCCATGACGCTTCAACAATCCCGCCGCCTGCAAAGCCTGTTGCTCGGCACCCTGGCCTGGGCCATCGCGATCGTGATCTTCTTCCCGATCTTCTGGATGGTGCTCACCAGTTTCAAGACCGAAATCGACGCGTTTGCCACGCCGCCGCAGTTCATTTTCACGCCAACCCTTGAGAACTACCTGCACATCAACGAGCGCAGCAATTACGTAAGCTTCGCCTGGAACTCAGTGGTGATTTCCTTCAGCGCCACCGCCTTGTGCCTGCTGATTGCGGTGCCGGCGGCCTACTCCATGGCGTTCTACGAAACCCAGCGCACCAAGGGCACGCTGCTGTGGATGCTGTCGACCAAGATGCTGCCACCCGTGGGTGTGCTGATGCCCATCTACCTGCTGGCCAAGAGCATGGGCCTGCTGGATACGCGCATTGCGCTGATCATCATCTACACCCTGATCAACCTGCCGATTGTGGTGTGGATGGTTTACACCTACTTCAAGGACATTCCCAAGGACATCCTCGAAGCCGCGCGCCTGGATGGCGCCACCCTGTGGCAGGAAATGGTGCGGGTGCTGCTGCCCATCGCCAAGGGCGGCCTGGCTTCCACGGTGTTGCTGTCGCTGATCCTGTGCTGGAACGAAGCGTTCTGGTCGCTGAACCTGACCTCGTCGAATGCCGCGCCGCTGACCGCGTTGATCGCCTCCTACTCCAGCCCCGAAGGTTTGTTCTGGGCCAAATTGTCCGCCGTCTCGACCCTGGCCTGCGCGCCGATCCTGATCTTCGGTTGGATCAGCCAGAAGCAACTGGTGCGCGGCCTGTCCTTTGGCGCCGTGAAATAACGACCCTTATAAAAAATGGAGGCCCATCATGGCCAACCTGAAAATCAAGAATCTGCAAAAAGGCTTCGAAGGCTTCTCCATCATCAAGGGCATCGACCTGGAAGTGAACGACAAGGAATTCGTGGTCTTTGTCGGGCCTTCGGGCTGTGGCAAGTCCACCCTGCTGCGCCTGATTGCCGGCCTTGAGGAAGTCACCGAAGGCACCATCGAACTCGATGGCCGCGACATCACCGAAGTGACCCCGGCCAAGCGCGACCTGGCCATGGTGTTCCAGACCTATGCCCTGTACCCGCATATGAGCGTGCGCAAGAACATGTCGTTTGCCCTGGATCTGGCGGGCGTAGACAAGAAGATCGTCGACAGCAAAGTCAGTGAGGCTGCACGCATCCTGGAGCTGGGCCCGCTGCTGGAGCGCAAGCCCAAGCAGTTGTCTGGCGGCCAGCGTCAGCGGGTGGCCATCGGCCGGGCGATTGTGCGCAACCCGAAGATTTTCCTGTTCGACGAGCCGCTGTCCAACCTCGACGCCGCCCTGCGCGTGCAAATGCGCCTGGAACTGGCGCGCCTGCACAAAGAACTGCAAGCCACCATGATCTACGTGACCCACGATCAGGTCGAGGCCATGACCCTGGCCGACAAGGTGGTGGTGCTTAACAGTGGGCGCATCGAACAGGTCGGCTCCCCCCTGGAGCTGTATCACCAGCCGGCCAACCTGTTTGTCGCGGGTTTTCTGGGGACGCCGAAAATGGGCTTTCTCAAGGGCCAGGTTACGCGGGTCGAAGGCCAGGGCTGCGATGTGCAACTGGACGCTGGCACCCTGATCAGCCTGCCATTGAGCAGCGCCAGCTTGAGCGTGGGCAGCGCCGTGACCCTGGGCATCCGCCCCGAGCACCTGGAACTGGCCGCGCCGGGCGATACCACCCTCACCGTCACCGCCGACGTGGGCGAGCGCCTGGGCAGCGACACGTTCTGCCATGTGCTCACCGCCAGTGGCGAGCCGCTGACCATGCGGATCCGTGGCGATATGGCCAGCCAGTATGGCGAGACGCTGCAATTGCACCTGGACCCGGCGCACTGCCATCTATTCGACGCCGACGGCGTTGCGGTGGCCCGTCCACTGCGCGCTGCCGCCTGATTTCGCGAGAATTTTGATGAAACTCAATCAACACAATCTCACCCAGTTGGCGCCCGAAGTGCGCCTGCCCGCCTATGCCATTGCCGACACACGCCAAGGCATCGCCCATATCGGCGTCGGCGGTTTCCACCGCGCACACCAGGCGTATTACACCGACGCCCTGATGAACACCGGTGTCGGCCTGGACTGGAGCATTTGCGGCATCGGCCTGCGCGCCGAAGACCGCCAGGCGCGGGATGACCTGGCCGGCCAGGACTATCTGTTCACCTTGTATGAGCTGGGCGACACCGACGACACCCAAGTGCGGGTGATCGGCGCCATCAGCGATATGCTCCTGGCGCAGGACGGCGCCCAGGCCCTGATCGACAAACTGGCCAGCCCTGAAATTCGCATCGTGTCGCTGACCATCACCGAGGGCGGCTACTGCATCGACGACAGCAACGGTGAGTTCATGGCCCACTTGCCGCAGATCCAGCATGACCTGGCCCACCCTGCGGCGCCGCAGACCGTATTCGGTTTTATCTGCGCGGCCCTGAGCCAGCGCCGTGCTGCAGGCATTCGGGCCTTTACCGTGATGTCCTGCGATAACCTGCCGCACAACGGCGCCGTGACCCGCAAGGCGTTGCTGGCGTTCGCCGCGTTGCGCGATGCCGAACTGCATGACTGGATCCAGGCCAACGTGAGTTTCCCCAACGCCATGGTCGACCGCATCACGCCCATGACCAGTACCGCCCACCGCCTGCAACTGCATGATGAACACGGCATCGACGATGCCTGGCCGGTGGTGTGCGAACCTTTTGTGCAATGGGTACTGGAAGACAAGTTCGTCAACGGCCGGCCAGCCTGGGAGCAGGTGGGTGTGCAGTTCACCGACGACGTCACGCCCTATGAAGAAATGAAGATCGGCCTGCTCAACGGCAGCCACCTGGCCCTGACCTACCTGGGGTTCCTCAAGGGTTACCGGTTTGTCCACGAAACCATGAACGACCCGCTGTTTGTCGCATATATGCGCGCCTATATGGACCTGGACGTGACCCCCAACCTGGCGCCGGTGCCGGGCATCGATCTGAACCAGTACAAGCAGACCTTGGTGGAGCGCTTCTCCAACAAGGCGATTGCCGATCAACTGGAGCGGGTCTGTTCCGACGGTTCGTCGAAGTTTCCCAAGTTCACGGTACCGACCATCAACCGCCTGATTGCCGAGGGTCGCGACACCGAGCGAGCAGCGCTGGTGGTGGCGGCCTGGGCCTTGTACCTGCGAGGTGTGGACGAGAACGGCGTGCGCTACCGCATCCCCGACCCGCGTGCGGACTTCTGCCGGGCACTGGTGGTGGACGACGCTTGCGTCAGTCAGCGGCTGTTGAGTGTGGAAGAGATTTTTGGCCCGGCGATTCCCAACTCACCTGAGTTTGTGGCAGCGTTTGAGCGGTGTTTTGCCAGTTTGCGTGACAAAGGTGTCGCAGAGACCCTGAAGCACCTGCTCGCCAACCTTCACTGACACAACTTGAGCAAAATAATGTGGGAGCGGGCTTGCTCGCGAAAGCAGTGGGTCAGTTGATAAATGTTTGGCTGATACCCGCTTTCGCGAGCAAGCCCGCTCCCACATTTTGACCGCGTTCCATTGAGCGATAACTATGACCCGGCAATCTCTGTTCCTCGGCATCGACTGCGGTACCCAAGGCACCAAGGCCATCGTCCTCGACGCCGCCAGCGGCAAGGTGCTGGGCCTGGGCGCGGCTGCCCACTCTCTGATCAGCGGCGCCAATGGACGGCGCGAGCAGCACACTCAGGAGTGGCTGGACGCCTTTACCGAAGCCACCCACCGCGCCCTGCAACAAGCCGGCGTGGATGGCCAGGACATCCTCGGCATCGGGGTTTCCGGCCAGCAACACGGCCTGGTGCTGCTCGACGAGCACGGCCAGGTACTGCGCCCGGCCAAGCTGTGGTGTGACACCGAAACCAGCGCCGAAAACGCCCGTTTACTCGAGCACCTGGGCGGTGAAAGCGGCTCCCTGGAGCGGCTGGGCGTCGCGATTGCCCCGGGCTATACCGTGTCCAAGCTGCTATGGACCCTGGAACAACACCCGGATGTTTTCGCACGCATCGCCCATGTGCTGCTGCCCCACGATTACCTCAACTATTGGCTCACTGGCCGCGCCTGCGCCGAGTATGGCGACGCCTCGGGCACCGGTTATTTCAATGTGCGTACCCGCCAATGGGACCTTGCGTTGCTGCGGCACATCGATGCCAGCGGGCGCCTGGAGGCGGCTTTGCCCGCGTTGATCGAGGCCAACCAGCCCGTGGGCAACATTCTGCCGGCCATCGCCGAACGCCTGGGGATCAACCCCGGGGCCATGGTATCCAGTGGTGGCGGCGACAATATGATGGGCGCGATTGGCACCGGCAACATCGTGCCAGGGGTGTTTACCATGAGCCTTGGTTCGTCGGGCACCGTGTATGCGTTTGCCGATCAACCGACGGTCAGCGCCGAAGCTGCGGTGGCGACGTTCTGTTCTTCCAGCGGTGGCTGGCTGCCGCTGATCTGCACCATGAACCTGACCAATGCCACCGGGGTCATCCGCGAATTGTTCGAGCTGGACCTGGTAGCGTTCAACGCCCTGGTGGCCCAGGCCCCGATTGGCGCCGAGGGCGTCAGCATGCTGCCGTTCCTCAATGGCGAGCGCGTGCCCGCCCTGCCCCACGCCACCGGCAGCCTGCATGGCCTGACCATGACCAACCTGACCCGTGGCAACCTGTGCCGCGCAGTGGTCGAAGGCACCACCTTCGGCTTGCGCCAAGGCTTGGACCTGTTGCGCCAGACCGGCCTGCAAAGCCACAGTATCCGCCTGACCGGCGGCGGCTCGAAAAGCCCTGTGTGGCGGCAGATGGTCGCCGATATCATGGACACCGAAGTGGTGTGTACCGAACAAAGCGAAGCGGCGGCCCTGGGCGCGGCGATCCAGGCCGCGTGGTGCCAGTCTGGCGAAAGCCTGCAGGCGCTGTGTGCACGCTGCGTCAGCGTCGACCCGGCCAGCCGCACCCAGCCTGTCGCCGCCAGCGTCAGGGCTTATCAGCAGGCCTATGAACGTTACCAACAGCATGTGGCAACCCTTTAAGAGCGAATAACTATGTATCTGGTGTGTGGCGAAGCGCTGTTTGATTTTTTCAGCCTGGAGGATGCCAGCGCGCAGGCATCCCAAGTCAATTTCAAGGCGATTGCCGGCGGTTCGCCGTTTAACGTCGCCGTGGGCCTGCGCCGCCTGGGGATCGAAGCCGGGTTGTTCGCCGGGCTGTCCAGCGATTACCTGGGCCAGCGCCTGCGCCAGGTCCTCAAGGATGAAGGCGTGCACGCCGATTATTTGGTGGAGTTTGCCGCGCCGACCACCCTGGCGATGGTAGCCCTGGGGGCCAACGGTTCACCGCAGTACAGCTTTCGCGGCGCAGGCTGTGCCGATCGGCAGTTGCAGATCGAACATCTGCCGGTGCTCGATGGGCGCGTACGCGGTCTGCATTTCGGTTCGTTTTCCCTGGTGGTGCAGCCGGTCGCTGACAGCCTGTTGGCCCTGATCCGCCGGGAAAGCGGCAAGCGCTTGATCAGCCTTGATCCGAATGTGCGCCTGAACCCCGAGCCGGATATCGAACTGTGGCGCCGGCGCGTGGCTGAACTGGTGCACTATGCCGACCTGATCAAGGTCAGCGATGAAGACTTGCACCTGCTCTACCCCGGCCAGGCGCCGGAAAGCGTGTTGCAGGGTTGGCTACAGCACCGCTGCCAGTTGATTTTCCTGACCCGTGGCGGCGATGGTGCGAGCGTGTTCAGTCGCCAGCACGGCAACTGGTCGGCCCCGGCGGTCAAGGTGGTGATGGCCGATACGGTGGGCGCTGGCGACACCTTCCAGGCGGCCTTGATCGCCTGGCTCACCGAACAGCAGCTGGATTCGGTGGAAGGTGTGCAGGGCCTGGGACGCGAGCAGATTGACGGCATGCTCAAGTTCGCCATCCGTGCCGCCGCGCTGACCTGTGGCAAGACCGGGCCAGACCTGCCCTATCGCCACCAATTAAACGAATAAACCCCATGCGGTTTCACTTCGCCGTCACTCGTACGCCCCGGGCCACCCAGGCGCCGACGATGCCGCCAGCCAGCGGGGCCAACCAGAACAACCAGAGCTGCATCAGGTAATCGGTGCCGGCAAACAGCGCCGTTCCGGTACTGCGCGCCGGGTTGACCGAGGTGTTGGTGACGGGAATCGATACCAGGTGGATCAGGGTCAGCGTCAGGCCCACGGCAATTGGCGCAAACCCTGGCGCGGCGCCGGGTGTGGTGACCCGCATGACGATAAACACCAGGAAGAACGTTCCCACGCTCTCTACCACCAGGGCGGCCAACAGGCTGTACTGGCCCGGACTCAACGCGCCGTAGCCATTGGCAGCGAACTCACCGAGTTCAAAGCCTGGCCGGCCGCTGGCGATCAGCGCGAGAATCGCCGCCGCGACGGTCGCCCCGGCGATCTGGGCGATGATATAGGGCAACACATCCAGCCCCGGCATTCGTCCTCCCACCCACAGGCCGACTGTAATGGCCGGGTTGAAATGCGCGCCACTGATGCTGCCCACCGCGTAGGACATGGTCAGCACACTCAAGCCAAACGCCAGGGCTACCCCGGCAAAGCCAATGCCCATGCCGGGAAATGCGGCCGACAGAATGGCGCTGCCACAGCCGCCGAAGGTCAACCAGAAAGTGCCGAGAAACTCTGCTGCGATTTTTTGTTGCACGCCCTACCTCAGCCACTGGCGACAGATGTGGCCGGACAGTAGCAGCGCAAGCGGGCGGCGCCGTATCGGATTTGTCTGAGGCTTGCCACACGCCCCCATCCCCCACGCACAGCGCACTGGTTTCAGGGTTTATCGTCGGTTGCCTGGGGTTGGCGGGGCTGGGGATCGGCGAATGGCTCAATGGCCATGCCGGCCCAGGAATTTTGCTGGCCGTGGGCACAGAGTTGGCGTTGGGCCTGGGGTTTATCCAGGCCCGCAATCCTGCCGTACGCTGATCAGTACAGTCTCGCCCCCGCTCTGCGCGGAGCCGGGGCATGGGCATGCTTGAGGTCTTCACGCAACTCGGTGATCAAGTTGCAGATCGCTCGGCTGCTGTTGAGTTCGTGGGCCTGGATGCCAGTGAAGGTGACATCCGTACCGTCGTCATCGTAGATTTTGATGGTCAACGACGCATCCTGAGCCTTGATGCATTCACAACGCCTGGGCAGGAAGCTGCCTTCAATAAGGCCGCGTAATTCCAATTCAGAAAGCATGGCTGAAACTCTCCTTTTTTGAGACCGCCAATGAATTTTTATCGATACCGACAGTCTGACCGCCGCGTCAGGACGGTTGACTTCACGCTTGCCAACCCTGGCAGGCGCTTTAACTGCAAAGCCTACTCCTTGTGTCTGTAGGCGTAGGATCCTTTCCTCATAAGCACCAGCAACCCTTATATAAGTTGCTGCTGGTTTGCACGGCCGGACGTTGGCGTGCATCGTGGCAGCCGCTGTTTTATTGCCCCCAAAGATAAGGAAGTCCCATGACCTCTTCTGCTCTCACCCTCCTTTCGGTACTGGCCATGAGCGCGCTGGCCGCCCAGGCCAATGCCGCCAAACTTGAAGATATCGCGCCCTACCCCAAGGCCGACGCCGGGCATGTTCGCCAGGTCATCCACTTGCCGGCAAAGTCCCAGGAACAGGACTTCAAGGTCGAAATCCTCGCCGGCAAAACCCTGCTGGTGGACTGCAACCAGCAGCGCCTGGGCGGTGTGCTGGAAGAGAAAAACCTCGAAGGCTGGGGCTATCCTTTTTACCGCCTGGAGAAGGTCAGCGGCCCCATGAGCACGATGATGGCCTGCCCCGATGGCAAGACCCGCGAGGACTTTGTGCCGGTGGTCGGCGACGGTTTTGTGCTGCGTTACAACAGCAAGTTGCCCATCGTTGTATATGTTCCAAAAGATGTCGAAGTGCGTTACCGCATCTGGTCGGCATCGACCACGGTCGAGAAGGCTAGCGAGCAGTAACGCCTTCTGTGGCGAGCGGGCTTGCCCCGCGCTGGGCTGCGAAGCAGCCCCAATAAGCCGAATGCGCTCGCCTGGTTTGGGGCTGCTTCGCAGCCCAGCGCGGGGCAAGCCCGCTCGCCACAAGGGGGCGTCAGGCTTGTGCCGCCACCCGCTCTGCCACGTGGCGCAAACTATCGAAGTTGATATTGGCCCCGGAGTTGATCGCCACCAGCGTCTGGCCCTGGGCCCCGGTGCGTTGCACATAGCGGCGGATTCCGGCAACTGCCAGGGCGCCTGAAGGCTCGGTGATGGAGCGGGTATCGTCGTAGATCAGCTTGATCGCGCTGCACAGTTCATCGTTGCTGACGGTGATGACTTCATCGACATGCTGGCGGCAGATTTCAAAGCCGTAGGCGCCGATCTGTGCCACGGCGGTGCCGTCGGCAAAGCTGTCCACGCTGGGCAATATCACCCGCTCGCCGGCACGCAAGGCCGCCAGCAGGCAACTGGAGCCTTCGGGCTCCACGCCAATGACCCGCACCTCGGGGCGCAGATACTTGATGTATGCCGCGATGCCAGCGATCAACCCGCCACCGCCCACCGGTACGAAGATCGCGTCCAGTGCGCCTTGTTGCTGGCGCAGGATTTCCATGGCGACGGTGCCCTGTCCGGCGATGACGTCAGGATCATCAAAGGGCGACACAAAAGTGCCCCTCGACTGTTCGGCCAACTGCAACGCATGGGCCAGGGCGAACGGAAAACTGGCGCCGTGCAGCACCGCGTCGGCGCCCCGTGAGCGCACGCCCAGCACTTTCAATTCGGGGGTGGTACTGGGCATTACAATCGTCGCCTTGATCCCCAGTTCACGCGCCGCCAGGGCCACGCCCTGGGCATGGTTGCCGGCAGAGGCGGTGACTACACCGCAGCTTTTTTGCCCATCAGTAAGCTGCACCAGTTTGTTGTAGGCGCCGCGGATCTTAAAGGAAAACGTCGGCTGCAGGTCTTCGCGCTTGAGCAGGATCTGATTGCCGAGCAACGCCGATAGCGCCGGGGCCGGCTGCAACGGCGTGCGCACCGCCAGGTCGTAGACCGGCGCGGCGAGGATTTTCTTCACGTAATGCTCAAGCAAGCCATCGTCGAGCGTGGACTGCGGCAGTGGGCTACTCATGGGTGTCTCCTGGCGTTTGACAGAGCCCTGGAGACGGAAAAACAAAACCCGCCTCTAGGGCGGGTTTGGGTACAGCCGAACGCTATCCCGCCATATGAGGAATGGCGGTAATAATGCTTGGCTGGGAACGATAGGTTTGAAATGTCATGCAACGAAACTAACCGGCAGCCTATTACAAGTCAACTGCGGGGTTTACTTGCGATATACGAAACATATACGCTTTGTATATCCACCCTACACAGTGAAGCTCATGGGCATCGTCAAGATTACCGACCATTTGCACGAACAAGTCCGCTTGGCCAGCGCCACCATGGACCGCTCCATCAACGCCCAGGCAGAGTTCTGGATCAAGATCGGCCTGTTGGCCGAGCTCAACCCGCACCTGGCCTACAACGACCTGATCAACAAACTGTTGCTCGACAAACCCGACCTGATCCGGGGGCGCAGCTGATGATCAAGACCCCTGCACAGATTGCCGTGATGCGCGAAGCCGGGCGCCTGCTGG
This sequence comes from Pseudomonas sp. DTU12.1, assembly GCF_009873475.1. NCBI lineage: Bacteria > Pseudomonadati > Pseudomonadota > Gammaproteobacteria > Pseudomonadales > Pseudomonadaceae > Pseudomonas > Pseudomonas sp. DTU12.1. The sequence continues at coordinate 3,212,909 of NZ_CP045254.1, forward strand.
GCCAGGTATTCAGCATGCTCGACAGCCGAGTCGGCGCCGGCCAGAGCACCCTGGAACTGGATGCGGCGGTCGAGGCGTTTATCCGCAATGACCTGCGAGCCCGCCCCGCCAGCCTTGGGCAGTACGACTATCCGTTCAGCATCAACACCTCGATCAACGAAGTGGTGTGCCATGGCATGCCCAGTGCCAAGGATGTGTTGAAGGACGGCGACATCGTCAATATCGACATCACCCTGGAAAAAGGCGGGTTTATTGCCGACTCCAGCAAGATGTACATGATCGGCACCGTCGCACCCAAGGCCCGGCGCCTGGTGGAACAGACCTTCGAGGCGATGTGGGCCGGCATCCGCCAAGTCAGGCCCGGCGCCCGCCTGGGGGATATCGGTCATGCGATCCAGAGCCACGCCCAAGCCAATGGCTACAGCGTGGTGCGCGAGTATTGCGGCCACGGAATCGGCCGGGAGATGCACGAAGAACCGCAAATCCTGCACTTCGGCCGACCGGGCACCGGCTTGACCCTGCGCGAAGGCATGGTGTTCACCATCGAACCGATGCTCAACCAGGGCAGCGCCAAGGTGCGCAGCCTCAAGGATGGCTGGACCGTGGTGACTCGCGACAACAGCCTTTCAGCCCAGTGGGAACACACGGTGACCGTCACCGCTGATGGTTTTGAAGTGCTGACCCTGCAGGCGAACGCCTAAACCCCCAGCACTGGCGCCAATGCGGGGCCCTGTCACCCCGCTTTGCCGCAGCCCCTGGCAATCCGCCGCAGCCCCAGCAGCATTCCCAGCGCGTGCTCATCAACGGTGTTGCGTTCGCGAAGTCACTCACGCTCATCGCTGTCAGTGATTGTTGAACAGCAGGATCTCGGGATTTTCGCGCTCGGTGCGGCGCAGCGCGCCTCCCTGAGTTCGAAGCAGGTCACCAGACCTGGCCCTGGCGCTTGAGCTCCAGGCGGCGTACGAACTCTTCCAGCACCAGGGAGTACAGATCGTCCTGCAAGTAGGCGTCTTCAATTCCGGCATCCATATTCGGGTTGTCGTTGACCTCAATCACCACCACCTTGTCGCCGGACTGCTTCAAGTCCACGCCGTACAACCCATCGCCAATCAGGTTGGCGGTCTTGACGGCCAGTTCCACCACGGCCTTGGGGGCCTCGTGCACCGCCAGGGTCCGGCACTCGCCGTTGACGTCCTGACCGATGGCCTTGTGGTTGTAGATCTGCCAATGGCCCTTGGACATGAAGTACTGGCAGGCAAAGATCGGCTTGCGGTTGAGTACGCCAATGCGCCAGTCGTACTCGGTATAGAAAAATTCCTGGGCCAGCAGCAACACCGAATGTTCGAACAGCTCGGCCGTGGCGGCCAGCAACGCCTCCTGGCTTTCCACCTTGATCACTCCCCGGGAAAAACAGCCGTCGGGGATTTTCAGCACCAGGGGGAAGCCCAGTCGCTCGCCAACCCGTTCGAAGTCTTCCGGTCGCTCCTTGTACAGAATCTCGGTGGCGGGCATGCCCAACTGATGGCTCTTGAGCATATCCGTGAGGTAGACCTTATTGGTGCAGCGCAGGATCGATGCCGGATCGTCCATCACCACCAGCCCTTCACTCTCGGCTTTCTTGGCGAAACGATAGGTGTGGTTGTCGACACTGGTGGTCTCGCGGATCAACAACGCATCGTATTCAGCCAGCCGCGCGTAGTCCTTGCGTTCGATCAGCTCCACATCGATGCCCAGGCCCTTGCCCACCCGCACGAAATTTTCCAGGGCCTTGGCATTGGACGGTGGCAACTGCTCCTGGGGATCATGCAGGATCGCCAGGTCATAACGGGCCAGGCGCCGGGAGCGCGGTTGACGCCAGACCCTGCGGCTGAAGTTATCCAAGGCATGGGCGAATTGATCTTCCTGGTCATCACGCAACTTATGTAACACCCCGGACTTGATACCTTCGATATGCCAGCCGTTATTCTTGCGAAACTCAACTAATAAAATCGGACACGGAAAAGCTTCAAACAACTGGCGGGCCAGATCCTGCAACGGCTCAATATTGGTTCGACCAAAATAAAGTGTCAGGGTAAAACCTTCAGTATTACTGTAGAGGTGATGACTCAATGCTTTATCGAGGGTTTTATCCAGGTCATCCAGGGCCAGGCCATACAAGGATTTTTTCGTCAGTTCGCTGATGGTGCGCACCGATGGAATTACCTTGTGCCCCCGCGCCTCGGCCAACAGCGAGCAGTAGTAACCATGCCCCAGGTACTTGTAACTGCGGCACAGATTGATCACCTGCACCCGTTTGCCGGCCTCGTTCTGCCGGGGGTGCTCGAGGTATTCCTGGGCTGTGACAATATCTTCACTGGGGAAGTACGAGGCCCAGTCTTCCTTGCGTTCAACAATAATTACCACTTGGCTTGCACTCTTGGGCGGAGTGGAAAAATATCCGCCGGAGGTGATTGTCGCCGCGACAATTTGCTCGGATACTTCTCGCCAATGACTGTGTACCGCTGACATATTGATTGATCCGCTAGAGAACTTGACCTTTTCTATTAAGCACGATCTTTCAGAGAAGTCTCGTTTAGTTACGCAACTTTTACGGCGGTTATATGACTCTTTCTTTTCGCGTTGCAACCCTCGATGACTTGCCAGCATTGGTAGCCTTGGAACAGCACTGCTTCACCACAGACCGGCTGTCTTCGCGCAGTTTCCAGTGGATGATCAGTCGTGCCCATGCGCAGTTACTGGTGGCCGAAAACGCCGGACAATTGCTGGGCTATGCGCTGGTGCTGTTCCATCGCGGCACCTCGTTGGCGCGTCTGTATTCCCTGGCCATTGCCGCGCCTGCCCGGGGCATGGGCCTGGGCAAGCAATTGCTGGCGCGCATCGAAGCCTGCGCGGTGGCGCACGATTGTGCGTACCTGCGCCTTGAGGTGCGCACTGACAACCCAGGTGCCATCGCGCTGTATGAACGCAGTGGCTACCGACGCTTTGCCTTGATCAATGACTATTACGCCGACCATACCGACGCCCTGCGCCTGGAGAAACGCATCCTCCAGCACGCGGACGCCCGTGCCTTGAGCGTTCCTTACTACCAGCAGACCACCGATTTCACCTGCGGCGCCGCCTGCCTGCTAATGGCCATGGGCGCGCTGTTGCCTGGGCGAGAGTTTCTGCGCCGGGAGGAATTGCAGATCTGGCGTGAGGCAACCACCGTGTTCATGACCGCCGGCCACGGCGGCTGCAGCCCCCAGGGCCTGGCCCTGGCCGCCTGGCGCCGGGGTTTTCGCGTGCGCATGCAGGTCAACATCCGTGGGCCGCTGTTTCTCGATGGGGTGCGCGACCCGCATAAAAAAGAGGTCATGCGCCTGGTGCATGAGGGGTTCGAAGAGGAGTTGATCAACAGTGATGTACAACAGGTGTTTGGCGGCGCGCTGGACCTGGCCCAGGTCCTGGAGGACGGTGGCCAGCCGCTGGTGCTGATCAGCAGCTACCGGCTGACACGATCCAAGTCACCGCACTGGGTGATCGTGACCGACTGCGATAAGGAGTTTGTCTACCTGCATGATCCCGACGTGGATCATAGCCAGCATCGCCAGCCCATGGACTGCCAGCATTTGCCGGTCAGCCACGGGGAGTTCGAGCGGATGTGCCGCTTTGGTAACAACCAGCTACGGGCGGCGGTGGTGTTATACCGGTAACGCCACCGGCCTGGCGCTGCCGGTCGCGGCGGCCTTGGCTTCCAACTCGCGCACCAGGGGCAATACGCGCTGGCCGAAATACTCCACCTCCTCCTGGAAGTGCAGGAAGCCCGCCAGCACCAGGTCCACGCCCACGGCCTTGAGCGCAACGATACGCTCGGCAATCTGGCGGGGCGTGCCGATCAGGTTGGTCTTGAAGCCGTCGTTGTACTGCACCAGATCGGCGAAGCTGGACTTGGCCCAGTTGCCCTCGCCTTCGGGCGATGCCTTGCCTGCTTGTTTGGCGGCGTCACCAAAGGCGTTGACCGCTTCCGGGTCGGCCTTGTCGATGATCTCGGCCAATACTGCCTGGGCTTCTTGCTCGGTGTCGCGGGCGATCACAAACGCATTGACCCCGACTTTGACCGAATGGTTATTGGCCGCCGCCTTGGCGCGGATATCGTCGACCTGGGCCTTGATCCCCTCTGGTGTGTTGCCATTGGTGAAATACCAATCCGACACCCGCGCCGCCATATCCCGGGCCGCGCGGGAGCTGCCGCCCTGGAAAATCTCCGGGTGCGGTTGGCCCAGTGGCTTGGGCTTGAGGCTGTAATTGTTGAAACGGTAGAAATCGCCCTTGAAGGTGAAATCGTCCTGGGTCCAGATGCCTTTCAAGGCGCGGATGAACTCTTCAGAGCGGCGATAGCGCTCGTCGTGCTCCAGCCAGTGCTCGCCAATGGCTTGGAACTCGCCCTTGAACCAGCCGCTGACGATATTCACCGCCACCCGGCCATTGGTCAGTTGGTCGATGGTCGCCAGTTGCTTGGCCGCCAGTGCCGGCTGCCAGGGCCCCGGCAGGATCGCCGCGATCACCTTGAGTTTGCTGGTGGCAGCGAGCAACGCGTGGCTGAACGCTACGGACTCGTGCTGGTACTCGGCACCATAGCCTGCCGTGAAGCGGATTTGCGTCAAGGCGTACTCAAACCCCGCCTCCTCCGCCAGTTGGGCCAATTTGCGGTTGTAGTCGATGCCCCAGTCAGTGCGTTGTTCGACCTTGCTCACCACCAGGCCACCACTGACATTGGGCACCCAATAGGCGAATTTCACGGCTTGCTGAGTCATCGTTCGTTACCTCGCACACAGGGATGGTGCAGGGTCTGGAGCAGCAACCGTGCCAGCGTGGACAAAGCCCCGTGGCAGGCGCCTGCGACCGCTCCGAACCTGGACCGGCGAATGTTGCCCGGGCGGATGGTTTGTTGAATCACTGTTGCTGACACAACAGTCGCCGTAACAATCGGTTGTAGGTAAGCTAGCGGACTTTCGCGCAGCTCTTTCTGCGCCTCGCCGAAAATAAGTCGCCTCCATGCCTTTTGAACTCAGCGTTGACCTCACCACCCTGGCCATTCTCGCCGTGGTTGCCTTTATCGCCGGTTTTATCGATGCCATTGCCGGCGGCGGCGGTTTGCTCACCACCCCGGCCTTGCTCACTGCCGGCATGCCGCCCCATCTGGTGTTGGGCACCAACAAACTGAGTTCGACCTTCGGTTCGGCCACGGCCAGTTTTACCTTCTACCGGCGCAAGCTGTTCCACCCGCGCCAGTGGGTGCATGCCATCGTCGGCACGCTGGTGGGCGCGCTGGTCGGGGCCGTCGTCGCCCATTACCTGCCCGCCGAATGGCTGAACAAGATGCTGCCGGTGATCGTCTTCGCCTGTGGCATCTATCTACTGTTTGGCGGCACGCCCAAGGCGCCGCTGGACGCAGATGCGCCGATCAAGAAGAAATGGCAGTCGACCCAGGGTTTTGGCCTGGGCTTCTATGATGGCGTGGCCGGCCCGGGCACCGGCGCGTTCTGGACCGTCAGCACCCTGCTGATGTACCCCGTCGACCTGGTCAAGGCCAGCGGCGTGGCGCGCAGCATGAACTTCGTCAGTAACGCGGCGGCGCTGTCGGTGTTTATCTTCAATGGCTCGGTAGACTGGATTGTCGGCCTGAGCATGGGCCTGTCGGTGATGGTGGGCGCGTTCTTTGGCGCCCGCAGTGCCATCAGCGGTGGCGCCAAATTCATTCGCCCGGTGTTTATCACCGTGGTCCTCGGCCTGACTGTGCGCCTAGCCTGGCAGCACTGGTTCAGCGTGGCCTAAGCGGCGCGCCACATACAGGTCGATCAGGTAACGGGCAATCGAGCGCGACGCCGGCAGCGGTGGCAACTGGTGGATGTTGAACCACTGCGCATCCTCGATCTCGTCGGCCTGGGGCACGATCTCGCCCCCGGCATACTCGGCGTGGAAGCCCAGCATCATGGAGTGGGGAAACGGCCAGCACTGGCTGCCCACGTACTGAATGTTCTGCACCTCGACCTGCACTTCCTCGCGCACTTCGCGGATCAGGCAGTCTTCGGCAGACTCCCCCGGCTCGGCAAACCCGGCCAGGGTGCTGTAGACCCCGGTGACGAAACGCGGTGAACGGGCCAGCAGAATCTCATCGCCACGGGTGATCAGCACAATCATGCTCGGTGAGATGCGCGGGTAACTGCGCAGGTCGCAGGCCTGGCAGAACATCGCGCGCTCCCGGGGCACCTGCACCATCGCCTGGCCACAACTGCCGCAGAACCGGTGCTCGCGGGCCCAGGTACCGATTTGCGCGGCATAGCCCAGGACTTTGTACAAACGGTGGTCGCCCTGCAGCATAAAGGCCCGCAAGCCTTGCCAGCGGCAACCCGGCACATCGCCAGGGCTGTTCAGTTCCAGCAGATACACGGGCTCACCGTCCAGGTGGCCAATACCATGCTCGGCCAACACCGACAGGTCCTGGCGCTTGAGCCACTCCCTGGGGAACAGCGGCCCGTTGTCATCGAGTAAAAAACCTTCGCGACTACGGGCCACAGCCCAGCCGCCAGGGGCGTCGTTGTCCAGCAGCGTTGTGGTAATCCAGCCTGGGGTCATGTTCAGTCAATCCACGAATTCGGGTTTCTGCTTACTCATATGGGCCGCAATGGCCACGCGCAGGTCGTTGGATTGCAACATAGCAGCGTTCCAGGTGGCAACGTATTCCAGGCCATCGTTGATGCTGTGGTCACGCATGTAGCTGATCATGGCTTTGGTGCCGGTCACGGCAATCGGTGATTTGGCGGCGATTTGCGCAGCCAGCTCCATCACTCCGGCCAACAGGCTTTGGTGATCGGCAAAGGTGCGGTTGACCAGGCCGATGCTGCGCGCCTCTTCGGCGCCGAAGGTGCGACCGGTGTAAGCCAACTCCCGCAACATGCCGTCGCCGATGATGCGCGGCAGACGTTGCAGGGTGCCGACGTCGGCGGCCATGCCGATGTCGATTTCCTTGATCGAGAACTGCGCGTCGTCAGCGGCGTAGCGCATGTCACAGGCGCTGATCAGGTCGATTGCGCCGCCGATGCAGTAGCCCTGGATCGCCGCCAGCACCGGTTTGCGGCAGTTGTCGACGGCATTGAACGAGGCCTGCAGTTGCAGGATCTTGCGCCGCAGCAAGCGCGCATTGCGCCCAACATCCTTGCCAAACTCATTGGCCACCGAGGCCAGCATCATCAGGTCGATGCCCGAGGAAAAATGTTTGCCGGCACCACTCAGGACCACGGCACGCACCGCATCGGTGTCTTCGATCCATTGGAAAATCTCGATGATCTCGCTCCAGAACGCCGCATTCATGGCATTGATTTTTTCTGGGCGATTGATCTGCACATGGGCGACGTTGCCGTGGAGTTCGACGACAAAGGCTTGGTATTCGGACATGGCAGTGATCCTTGGCTGACGGCTGATAAGGGCCGAACTATAGCAAGGGTGCATCAGGGGCGGTAAGGCAGCGCATGTGCCAAAAGCAGGACTGGAGTAGAAGCTTTGAGTGGGCTTTCGTGGCGAGGGGGCTTGTCCCGGTGGGCTGCGTAGCAGCCCCAAAACCAACTACCTCGGTATACCTGGCAGAACGTGGTGAGGCTATTGGGGCGGCTTCGCCACCCAGCGCGGGGCAAGCCCGCTCGCCACAACAAACCCCTCTCCACAACAAGCGACCTTAGCCACAACAAGCCCTCTGGCCACACTATTCAGGTGGGCAGCCAAAGCCGTAGGCGCGCGCCGCCCAAGGGCGAGGCTTGGGCGGTGAGTGTGCCGCCCTGCGCCTCGACGGCCCGGCGGCTGATCGCCAGGCCCAGGCCGAAACCTCCGGTGGCGCGGTCGCGGCTTCGGTCCAGGCGGTAGAAAGGCTCGAAAATCCGCGCGCGCTGTTCTTCGGGGATGCCAATGCCGTCGTCATCCACCCAGATTTCGCAGCCCTTGGCGCAGACCTTGACGCCAATCTGGATCCGCCGTTCGCAATAACGCATGGCATTGCGCAGCAGGTTTTGCAGCGCACGGGCGGTAAGGCGCGGGTCGAGGGCAAAACGCTCCATGGCGCAGTCCAGCACCACATCAATCACGATCTCGGGGTTCTCCAGTTCCTCGTCGATGCTGCCCAGGATGCTGTCGATAAACTCATCCAACACCACGTCCACCCGCTCGGGCAGTTGCGCCGGGTTTTGCAGGCGGCTGTAGGACAGCAGTTCCAGCACCAGCTCATCCAGTTCGCGGATGTGCGCCACCAGGCCTTGCAGGCGTTCGCGGCTGGCGGCCGGCTGGTCCTCGGACAGCGCCAGGGCCAGGCCGAAGTCCAGGCGGGTCAACGGGGTGCGCAGTTCGTGGGAGACGGCATTGAGCAAGTCGCGCTGCTGATTGAGCAGGTGTTCGATGTCGTTGGCCATGGTGTCGAACACCGCCGCCAGGCTGCCGATGTTGGAGCTGGGGGGGATGTGCGTGCGCTCTTCCAGATGGCCGCGGCCCAGTTGCGCGGCGGTGGTCTTGAGGCGTTCCAGGTCGCGCCAATGCGGGCGCAGCCATATCAACAACCCGCCCAGCAACGCCGCGCCGATCAGCACGTTCATGCTCCAGTACAGCAGGTTCATGTCCAGCGGGTCGGGCGGGATGGTCAGTTTGACCGCCAACTGCTCATTGAGCGGCGAACTGATTTCTTCCATCCAGCCCCACTCCCCCAGGCGGATCACCGGTTTGCCCTGCTCCAGCAACCGCTCCTCATCTGGTGTATAGCGGGCGTCTTGGCGATGCATCAACTGCACCTTCAATGGCGCGAAGTCCCGCGACAACTGCTCGGTGACCTCGGACCAGCGCTCCACCGGCCGGCTGTGGTACTGGCGCACGATCAGGCTTTGCAAGCCCCGGGACTGCTCGATGTTGTAGTTCATGTAGCGGTTGTGGAAGACCTCGATGATGCCCATGGGGATCAGGTAGATCGCCGCGCTGTAGGTCACGATGGTCAGCAGGTAGAGACGGATCAGGACGCGGAACATGGTGTCAGCATTCCCACTCGGAACGGCTGAACAGGTAGCCCTTGCCCCACACCGTCTTGATCTTGCGGGCCTCGCCGGCATGGTCATCGAACTTGCGGCGCAGTTTGGAAATGGCCACGTCCACCGAGCGGTCGGTGCCGTTGAACTCGATGCCACGCAGGCGCTGCAGGATCTGGTCGCGGCTGAGTACTTCACCTGCATGCCGGGCCAGTACCACCAGCAGGTTGTATTCGCCGCTGGACAGCTCCACCACCTGGTCGCGCCAGGTCACGGAGCGCTCCGACAGGTCGATGCACAGGTTGCCCATCAGGATCTGGTCATTGGCCGCCTGTGGCTCGCTGAGGCTGCTGCGGCGCAGCAAGGTGCGCACCCGGGCCAGCAACACCCGTGGCTCGCACGGTTTAGTCACGTAGTCATCGGCGCCCATTTCCAGGCCCAGCACCTGGTCATGGCTGTCATCGCGGGCGGTCAGCATCAGGATCGGCAGGCCCGCCGAGTCGGCGCGCAGCAGGCGGCAGACTTGCAGGCCATCAAGGCCAGGCAGCATCAGGTCGAGGATGACCAGGTCCGGTGGATTGAGCCTGGCCCGTTCGCGCACATGGTCGCCACGGCTGAGCACATTGACGTGATAGCCATTGCGTTCAAGGTAACTGGCAATCAGCTCGGACAGCGCGGCGTCGTCTTCGACCAGGAGGATGTTGGGCATGGTGTTTCCAATTAATACGGTTTTTTGTCGTACACAAATCCAATGTGGGAGCGGGCTTGCCCGCGATGGCGGTGCATCAGTCGCGGATGTATCTACCGACACACCACTATCGCGGGCAAGCCCGCTCCCACATTAGATCGTCATTGATCAGAAGAGCTTGTTAGGATCCACAGCCGTGAAGGATATACGCACGTGCCCCGGCGTGCGCCGTACCTTACATTTCTTCACACACCGCCTACATAGCTTCACAGCACCGGGCCGGGGGCGCCCGTAGGATGCGCCAGTCAATATTGGGATAAGAGCATGTCAAAGAATCTGTTTGCGCCGTTTTGCCTGCTGGCACTGACGTTGGCCCTGGGGGCCTGTGGCAATTCTGCGGACGAAGCCCCGCAAATGCCCCTGGCCAAGGTACGGATTGAAACCCTTGAAGCCAAGCCCCTGTCCATCAGCAGTGAACTGAGCGGGCGGATTGCCGCGCCGCGCATTGCCGAGGTGCGCGCACGGGTCGCAGGCGTGGTCTTGCAGCGGGTGTTCAACGAAGGCCATGACGTGAAACAGGGCGACGTGCTGTTCCGTATCGACCCGGCGCCGTTCAAGGCTGACCTCGACAGCGCCCAGGCGAGCCTGCGCAAGGCCGAGGCCAATGCCTTCCAGGCGCGCCTGCAAGAGCAGCGCTATAGCCAGTTGGTCGAAGGCAATGCCATCAGCGCCCAGGACTACGACAACGCCCGCGCCGCCGCCCGGCAGACTGCCGCCGATGTCGCGGCCAACCAGGCCGCGGTGCAGCGCGCCAAGCTCAACCTCGGCTATGCCACGGTGACGGCGCCAATCTCCGGGCGTATCGGCCGCGCGCTGGTGACCGAAGGCGCCCTGGTGGGCCAGAACGAAGCCACGCCCATGGCATTGATCCAGCAATTGGACCCGATCCACGCGGACCTCACCCAGTCCACCCGCGAGCTCAATGACCTGCGCCGGGCTTTTCGCGCCGGGCATTTGAAGCAAGTGGGCCAGGACCAGGCCAAGGCCACGCTGATCCAGGATGACGGCAGCCTGTATCCGCTACCCGGCAAGTTGCTGTTCGCGGAGATTTCCGTGGCCCCCGGTACCGGGCAGATCATCCTGCGCAGCGAGTTCCCCAACCCGGACCTCGACCTGTTACCCGGCAGCTTTATCCGTGTGCGCCTGGAGCAGGCGGTCGACCAGCAAGGCCTGAGCGTGCCGCAGCGCGCAATCACCCGCGACAGCGCCGGTATCCCCATGGTGTTGCTGGTGGATGCCGAACAGAGCGTCAGCCAGCAACCGGTGGAGTTGGGCGCGGCGGTCAACGATCGCTGGGTGGTCAACAGCGGCCTGAAGGCTGGTGACCGCATCATCGTCGAAGGCCTGCAACATGCGCGCCCCGGTGAAAAAGTCGAAGTGGATGCCAGCCCCGAGCCTGTTGCCCAGGCAGCCGGCCAGTAATCAAAGGGATCAGAGACAATGCCGCAGTTCTTTATTGACCGCCCGATTTTCGCCTGGGTGGTCGCCCTGTTTATCCTGCTGGCGGGCGCCCTCGCCATCCCGCAGTTGCCGGTGGCGCAGTACCCCAACGTCGCACCACCGAAGGTGGAAATCTACGCGGTGTACCCGGGCGCTTCGGCCCAGACCCTGGACGAAAGCGTGGTCAGCCTGATCGAGCAGGAGCTCAACGGTGCCGACCACTTATTGTATTTCGAATCCCAGAGCAGCCTCGGCTCGGCCACTATCACCGCGACCTTCCAGCCAGGCACCAACCCGGAAATGGCCCAGGTCGATGTGCAGAACCGCCTCAAGGCCGTGGAGCCGCGCCTGCCGCAAGCCGTAACCCAGCAAGGCCTGCAGGTGGAGAAAGTGTCCGCCGGTTTCCTGCTGCTGGTGACCCTGACCTCCAGCGACGGCAAGCTCGACGACGTAGCGCTCAGCGATTACCTGGCGCGCAACGTGATGAACGAGCTCAAGCGCCTGGACGGCGTGGGCAAGGCCCAGTTGTATGGCGCCGAACGGGCGATGCGGATCTGGATCGACCCGCAGAAACTCATCGGTTTCAACCTGACCCCGGCCGACGTGAATGCCGCGATCACCGCGCAGAACGCCCAGGTTTCGGCGGGCAGCATTGGTGATTTGCCGGGTACCAACACCCAGGAAATCACCGCTTCGATCCTGGTCAAGGGCCAACTCTCCACACCGGCCGAGTTTGCCGACATTGTGCTCAAGGCCAACCCGGACGGCTCCACCGTGCGCATTGGCGATGTGGCGCGCGTCGAAATCGGCAGCCAGGAATACCAGTTCTCCACGCGTTTGAACGGCAAGCCATCTACCGCCGTCAGCGTGCAGCTGTCGCCGGGCGCCAATGCCTTGAGCACGGCGACCCTGGTGCGGGCGAAGATGGATGAGCTGTCGCGCTATTTCCCGGCCAATGTGGAGTACAAGATTCCTTACGACACCTCGCCGTTCGTCAAGGTCTCGATCACCAAAGTGATCTACACCCTGCTCGAGGCGATGGCGCTGGTGTTTGCCGTGATGTTCTTGTTCCTGCAGAACATCCGCTACACCCTGATCCCGACGCTGGTAGTGCCGATTGCCCTGATGGGCACCTTCGCTACCATGCTGTTGCTGGGGTTCTCGATCAACGTACTGACCATGTTTGGCATGGTGTTGGCCATCGGCATCCTGGTGGACGATGCAATCGTGGTGGTGGAGAACGTCGAGCGGATCATGGTGACCGAGGGCCTGTCGCCCAAGGAAGCCACGCGCAAGGCCATGGGCCAGATCACCGGGGCGATCATCGGGATTACCCTGGTGCTGGTGGCGGTATTCCTGCCGATGGCCTTTATGGCCGGCTCGGTGGGGGTGATCTACCAGCAGTTCTCGTTGTCGATGGCCACTTCTATCCTGTTCTCGGCGTTTCTCGCCCTGTCCTTGACCCCGGCCCTGTGCGCCACGTTGCTCAAGCCGATTGCCAAGGGCGAGCATCACACCAAGGGCGGGTTCTTCGGCTGGTTCAACCGCCGCTTCGAGCAACTGACCGACCGTTACGAAGGCTGGGTGGCCTATGCCCTCAAGCGCAGCGGCCGCTATTTGCTGATCTACCTGGTATTGCTGGTGGGCCTGGGCTATTTGTTCAGCCGCCTGCCCGCCTCGTTCCTGCCGGTGGAAGACCAGGGCTACACCATCACCGATATCCAGCTGCCACCGGGCGCGAGCAAGAACCGCACGGTGCAGGTGGCCGAGCAGATCGAGGCGCATAACGCCACCGAGCCAGGCGTCGGTGATACGACGATGATCATGGGCTTCAGCTTTTCCGGCTCGGGGCAGAACGCGGCGCTGGCGTTTACCACGCTCAAGGATTGGTCCGAGCGCAGCAGCGACGATTCGGCGGCCTCGATTGCCGACCGCGCCAACATGGCCTTCACCGAGCTCAAGGATGCGATGGCCTATGCCGTGCTGCCGCCGCCCGTGGACGGCCTGGGCACCTCCAGCGGCTTTGAGTTCCGTTTGCAGGACCGTGGCGGTGTGGGGCATGCGGCGTTGATGGCGGCGCGTACCGAGTTGCTGGCGGCGGCGGAAAAAAGTCCGATCCTGGCTAACGTGCGTGAAAGCGCCCTGGCAGAAGCACCGCAGGTGCAGCTTGAGGTAGACCGCAAACGCGCGAATGCCTTGGGCGTGTCGTTTGCCGATGTGGGCAATATCCTGTCCTCGGCCATTGGCTCGGCCTATATCAATGACTTCCCCAACCAGGGCCGCATGCAGCGGGTGGTGGTACAGGCCGAAGGTGACCAACGCAGCCAGGTCGAAGACCTGATGAAGATCCACGTGCGCAACGAGGCCGGGAAGATGGTGCCGTTGTCGGCGTTTGTCGAAGCTCGTTGGGTCCAGGGCCCGGCGCAATTGACCCGTTACAACGGCTACCCGGCCATCGCCATTTCCGGTGAGGCCTCACCGGGCCACAGCACCGGCGAGGCCATGGAGGAAATCCAGCGCCTGGTCAGCCAACTGCCGGCTGGCCTGGGCCAGGAATGGACCGGCTTGTCGCTGCAGGAACGTTTGTCGGGCTCGCAGGCGCCGCTGCTGCTGATGCTGTCGCTGCTGGTGGTGTTCCTGTGCCTGGCGGCGCTGTATGAAAGCTGGTCGATCCCCACCTCGGTGTTGTTGGTGGTGCCGTTGGGGGTATTGGGCGCGGTCATGGCGGTATCGCTGCGTGGCATGCCTAACGATGTGTTCTTCAAGGTCGGCTTGATCACGATTATCGGGCTGTCGGCGAAAAACGCGATTCTGATCATCGAGTTTGCCAAGGACCTGTATGACCAGGGTGAAGACCTGATCGAGGCGACGTTGAAGGCTGCACGCTTGCGTCTGCGACCGATCATCATGACCTCGCTGGCGTTTATCCTCGGCGTGGTGCCGTTGGCCATCGCCACCGGTGCCAGTTCAGCGAGCCAGCAGGCGATCGGTACCGGGGTGATCGGCGGGATGATCACCGCGACATTGGCGGTCGTGTTTGTGCCGGTGTTCTTCGTGGTGGTGATGAAACTGGTGCGCAAACGCAAAGATTGATAGCGCCACCCTGTAGGAGCCGGCTTGCCGGCGAAAAACCAGAGAGCGCTCCGGGGCATCAGGATAACCGCGTTATCTTTGATGATTTTCGCCGGCAAGCCGGCTCCTACAGGAATAGGCTATGGTTGCTCACCACACCTGCATTTGTGAGCACCATGCCCTTTCTCGCCCGAACCCACCCTCGCCTGTCCGCCGCCGCCGTCCTGGGCCTGGCAATCGGCATCCTCGCGCCCTTCGATTCGATCCTCACCAAAATCCTGATCGGCTGGAACGCCGGGGTCTGGACCTACCTGATACTGATGCTGCGCCTGACCATCAAGGCCAAGGCCGAAGACGTCAAGCGTATCGCTGAAATCGAGGACGAGAACGCCGGCCTGGTGCTGTTCATGGTGTGTATTGCCGCGATTGCCAGCCTGGCGACCATCGCCTTTGGCCTGGCCGGCAGTAAAGACCTGGGCACTGCCGAACGCCTGCTGCACTACGGCTTTACCGGGGTGACGGTGATTGGCTCGTGGTTGCTGATCGGGGTAATTTTCAGCGTGCATTACGCCCGCCTCTATTACACCTGGGAGGGCAAGGAGCCAGCGCTGCGTTTTGCCGAGGGACCGCTGACACCCAACTACTGGGACTTCCTGTACTTTTCTTTCACCATCGGCGTCGCCGTCCAGACCTCGGACGTGGGTGTCGCCACCCGCGCCATGCGCAAGGTGGTACTGGGGCAATCATTGATCGGGTTCCTGTTCAACACGGCGATCCTGGGCTTCTCGATCAATATTGCCGCCGGATTGTTCGGCTGACCCCCAACAACGCCCACAAAAAAAGGAAGCCGGAGCTTCCTTTTTTTGTGGGTGGGGGTCTTAGAAGTCGTAACGAATACCGAAGTTGACACCCCAAGGCTGATCGATCTTCTTGCCTGTGCTGGTTTCAAAGTCCGCGTGCACCTTGACGTTCTGCGACACCGACATGGCAACACCGGCGGCCAATTCAACCCGTGAACCCGACAGGTCATTGTTGAAGCTTTGATCGTTGATAAACACCTTGTTGCTCTGATCAAACTCATGGGCCACCGCAGTACGCAGGTAAGGCTGCAACACACCGCCACTTTCCAGCTGGATGTTCTTGCCCGCAGTCACACCCACTTTGCCGACCACGCTGCTGGAGCGATCACCTTTGGCCTTCAGGCCATTGGACAGCTCATAGCTCTGCGCCTGGGTGATCGTGGCGGACAACTGGCCATACGGTTCAACGAAGAAATCGTTATCCAGCTTGATGTGGCGACCGAACTCGGCCGACGCGCCCACGGCGTTTTGCGTGTAGTTGCCCTTGGCTTTTTTACCATCACTCATGGTCACATCGTTCTCAGTGTGCAAGCGGTTAAGCTTGGCTACACCATCGAAGTACAGACCACTTTCAGCGTCCAGCCAGGTGGCGTAACCACCCACGTAGTAGCTCTTGACCTCGCCACTGCTGCCTCGGGTCAGGCTCAGGTCCGAGGTACTGTGGCCGCCCATCACGCCGGCAATCCACTGACCATCACCACCGGGCAACGGCGCGTCGGCACCGATGGTAAAGCCCTTCTGGACCTGCTTGTAGCCCGCGCCGTTCTTGTTGCTTGCCACGTCGAATTTATTGCCGTAGCTGCGCATCCACAGGCCGTTGCCAGCGCCTTCGCTGAAGCGTAATTCGCCCATGCGCGTACGCAGGATGCTCATCTCGCCGTACAACACAGTCGGCGCGCTGTTGAACAGGGCGAGTACCGAGTGGGCGCTGGTGCTGGTGCCACGACGGGTCGGGTCGAGCAACCAGTCGGTGCCCTCCTGCTTCAAGCCATAGGCATAGGCGCCGACGTCCACGGTGTCACCCACCAGGGAAAAGTGCGCATCGCCGCCTTCGGTGTGCACAACCTTGATCGGCTCGCCACGGGCCATCTCCGAGCCGGTAGCGGCCAGCATCAGGCTGTGCTGCCCCTCAGCCTTGCCCTCGACGTTGAGGAAGTCGGTCTGGTGGGTGGCAAAGTCGGTGTGCATGATGAACGTGCCCTCGCCTTCCAGGCTCTTGACGTTCAATTGGTAGAACTCATCTTCCCCGCCGAAGTGCACGGCGCCGCCGCCCATCTTCAAGGCGTCGACCTGGCTGTCGCCCACCAGGACCCAGTGGGAGGCATCGTTCACGCTCAACTCGGCGACATTTTTCAACTGGCCGGTCAGCCAGGAGCCGTTGTTGAGCTGCACCTTGGCGCTGCTGCCATCCTCGACAACCACGTCGCCCACCAGGACGCTGCGGTCAACGTTCATGTTGGCGGTGGAGCCACCGGTGACTTCCAGGATGTTGCCGTTGCCGCCGGTCAAGGTCGAGCCATTGAGCACCTGAATATCCGCTTCGGTGGCACCGTACTCATCACCCTCGACCAACAGGGCTGCGCCGTTGCGACCTTCGACATGAGACCCGTCCAGCACCAGGTTGCTGGCATTCAATGTTGGCGATTCATACGATAGGCGCACGCCATTTTCGCCACCCGTGATTCGGCTCGCCGAGGCAGTGACATCACCGCCATAAAGCAATACACCGATACCATCTTCGTCAGTGGCAACAACATCTGAACCAACGAAGTTAATCTGGCTGAAAGAGGTGGTACGTGCGCCTTGCGTCGAGCCCTGTACAAGGCTGTTGAAAACGCTGACGCTGGACCCGTCACTGCCCATGAAGTTGCGTGCAGCGAGAATACCAACGCCATTGTTGTTAATAACGCTGCTGGCATTGACCTGCATCTGGCTGCCTTGCAGGTTGATCGCATATTGAGCGGAGCTTCTAGCCTCTACCGTGGCACCGTTCAGGTTGATCTGCGACCCCTGGCTGGCGTAGATATCCTGGGCCTTGGTACCCGCATTCAGCGTCAGGTTGCCAGCCGTTACTCTTGACTGTTTCAACTCGGCCCCGTTGGAGATCAGGTGCGCGTTGCTGTCAATGACCCAGTCGTCGATCCTGCTACCGGATTGAATGGTGCGCTCCATGCCAGGATGAAGGGTGGTAGTTGCGTGAGCCAGAAAGGAGCCCAGCATCAGGAAACTGGCAGTTGGCACCTGAAGAGCAATTACCAGAGGGTGTTTTTTAAAAATAGTGTTGATACTCAATGCATGTATACCCGTAAAGAACCTTCCCCGCAGGGAACGAATTGACCGGCACCACGTGAGATGGGTCCAAGCCATGAGGCGCGCAGGTTAGGTAAGTACGGAGTACAGGTATGTAGGATTTATCTTTAAGCATTGATCGAACAAATATTTGCTAACCGTAGAAAAAAAAGAGGAGCCAAGCTCCTAATGCCGATCAGTTAAGCCTTCTCGCTTGACCTTTGGCCGCAAGAAATCAAAATCCGATGCCTGTACTGGCATCGGATTTTTTATGCGTCTCGCTCGGGCACTGGAACTGACCCACAACATCGCCTCTACCCCCAACGCCATCGAGGGATTGGGTGCTTTGCTCGATCCTTCTCTGGTCGAACAGGCGCTTGAACAAGCTGGTGTGGCGACGCTGCGCAAGCGTCGTTTGCCTCTGGAAATGATGCTCTGGTGCGTGATCTCCATGGCGTTCTTCCGGCGCATGTCGGCCTGGGATGTGGTCAGTCGCATGAATATCATGTTGCCGGGTCAGCGCCCGTTGGTAGCGGCCAGTGCCGTAGCCCAGGCCCGTCAGAGATTGGGCAGCGAAGCTGTACGACAAGTCTTCGATTTGACCCAGAAAAGTTGGCATGAGGCAGCCGGTCACCCGACTTGGGCCGGTCTGCGTTTGTTGGGTGTCGATGGCGTTGTCTGGCGCACGCCCGATACGCCGGAAAATCGGGCGCGCTATGACTCCGCCAGCAACCAGCATGGCGACACCGGTTTTCCTCAGGTGCGCATGGTCTGCCAAATGGAGTTGACCAGCCACTTGCTGATTGGCAGTGCGTTTGAAGGCTACCGCAGCAACCCGATCACTCGCTGACGCTGTTTGATCGTGGTTTTTACTCGTTAGGTTTACTGCATCGGTGGCAGCAGGCAGGCGTCGAACGCCACTGGCTGATGCCGCTGAAAAAAGGCTCGCAGTACGAGGTGATCCAGCGTTTGGGGCGCCAGGATGCGATTGTTTTGCTGAGCACTTCGCCGCAGGCCCGCAAGCAATGGCCTGGGTTGCCGGAGCAGCTGACCGCGCGACTGCTGAGCAAAACCGCCAGGGCAAGGTGTGTCAGATTCTGACCTCAATGGCTGACCCACTGCGTTTTCCTTCCGACGAGATCGTTGATCTGTACAGCCAGCGCTGGGAAATCGAATTAGGCTTTCGGGAAATGAAGCAGACGCTGCTCAACAGCAACTATACGCTGCGCAGCAAGACACCCGAGATGATCGAGCAAGAGTTGTGGGGCGTGTTGTTGGGCTACAACTTGTTGCGCTATCAGATGGTGGAAATGAGTCGCCACTGTCCTGGCATTTACCCGTGCGAAATGAGCTTTACCGCGTGTACCTGGGCGATTCTTGGGTTTATCAACAGCGTCTCGGCCGACCGTTCCGGGAACATCCCCAAGTATTTGGCCGAGCTTCATGCTTCAGCGCCGCACTACGTTCTACCGCATCGACGTGAGGAGCGCGTTTATCCTCGGGCGATTCGGCTGAAATCACCGAAGTATCCGATCAAAAATAAAAATGCCAGTCAGCTTAACTGACTGGCATTAGGAGCCAAGCTCCTCTTTTTCCATTCACGGTCTAACGACTAAGGCCACGGCGAACCATCGCAGTAAGCTGGGCCCGGAATCACACCGCGTACCCAGTAGATCGCCTCCGCAGACGCCACGGGTGTTGGGATCCCAATGATACTGATCCTGTAGGAGATTTTTGCCGACCCCATAGAGAGGTTGTCTTGATTGATTGGTTTTACGTAGGTGCCATAAGGGCCCACCGGCACGTTGAAACCGACCTGCGTTTGCTGGAAGTTCAGCGGCCCGAACGCAAAGGTTCCTGTCGCGCCAGGAATAGGCACAGCACCATCGTCATCGCTGCAACCTACCCAATCCAGATTGACGATCATCCCTGGCTCAAAGTGCTCACTGGGCGGTACGAAGACCTGAAGGATACGGTTGGGTGCCGGTACTGCTCTACACCCGATTTCGCCAGGCACCACGCCGGGGATTTCGGGCAATGCGTCGACCACTTCAGGCGCCCGGAGCGAAATCACATTCGCAGTGACGTTAATCGTCTGGTTGGGCGATGAAGCCCGGTTGTGTGTTGACGCAAGGCGGATGTCATAGCGCAGTGGGATCAGGTTGTTGGAGTGCCTGCGGATGTAAGGCCACGCAAGGACCATAGGTATTTCATCACCAGGCATCGCGCCGACGTTGTTGACCGACACGCTATCGACCAGTTCGTTCATGTAATACAGGTCAATGTCAAATGGCTGCGCCGAGGGTAGCGGCATAGCGCTCCACAGGCGCACAACCACGTCGGCATCCATTTCTGCGTCGAGTTCATTGAGTTCGTTGGTCAACCCCGAACCTCGACCCGTCAATACGGGTAATGGCAAGTTGGGGTTTACCAGGTCCGGCTCCCAGGGATTGATCGGGCCGCCCACTTCCAACTCAAGTTCAATATCGGTCGGGGCTGGCACCCAGTGCAACACGCCGTGGCGGTCGACCGCATACTCCACCCGCAGATTAATCGCGCCGGTGCTGGTCCCGTACAGGGCAACGAGTGTTGGAAAGTCGATATGGACGTTAAAGGGTAACGGCGATCCACCCAGCGGGTAAGGGCCAATCTCGCGGACGCCATGGACACTCGTCAGACGCACACGAAACGCGTCTGCTGCGCGATCTGCATCGTAGCTAGGGATAATGACAAACATCCCTGAGGAGGCGGCGGTATCGGCCCGATCGATCAGGCGGTCACCTACCCCAATCAGCGAGATGGCATCCCTGACACCTGCCAGGCCAAGTGTAGGTGCAGGGTTCAGTGAAACCGTAATGGGCAACTCGAAGGAGGGTTCACTCCGATTGCCCGCAGCGTCCACGAGCCTGTACACCAGCTTTATGAGGCCATCCCCCAAGTCGGCAACGGCTTGGGGGAACCGCACTTGCATATCAGGGAATACGGGGCCTTCGGCGACGGGTTCTGCCGAGTCGCTGTTTTCCTTAAACAGCAACCACCGATCACCCGGCCTTGCACCTTCGGCCACATAGTCGGGTATACCGAACGGAATGCCGCCAGGGTTCGCGTCCAAATAGGGCTGGGTGATAGACCCCGGCCAACCTGCGGGGAGCGTCAACCGGCGCGGGCCGTCTGGAACGCTGTCATAAGGCGCGGTACGGTCGATGACCAGCGGCATTTGAAATGATCCAGAGTCGTTTCCCGAACTTTGAACGATACGGTAGCTGATGTGATGCGCGCCCTCGGTAAGAAATCTTCTAGCGATTCGTGCGGTGTAGTGCGTGGGAAAAGGAGCGGTAAAAAAAACGGGTTCACTGATGATCCGCCCGGACTGGAAATCCCCGACATCGTCCAAGTGAACATCCAAGGTATCCGCCCTGGCAGGTAGGGTGGGAGTGGGTACCCAAAGCGCAATCATTACCTCCAGAAAGTCTTGGTCAGCTACCGCTCTACTTATCAACCCAGGGTACGCTACAGGGTCTACCAGACCTGTAACTTCTGGAGCAGGCAAAACAATAGGAATGGCGGAAACACCCACGGATGTATTACTTGCTGCTGGATTTTTTTTCATGATTTTTACTCTTCAGTTAAGTGCCATGACATTTCATCAAGCGTGTTTGCGTCTGTAACAATTATTCCTTCGCATTCGAATTACTTACAAACTTAATACGGCAATTAGAGACAGTTTTTTCCCCGGCAGGTACTTGCCATAGCGCCTACTTTTGCACCGACTATGTTAAGTGCCGAAACCAGATCAACTATTGTCGTTGCATCCCTCTAGAGAACCATCACAAAAACCCGCATCGCCAGGCTGGCAAATCTTCCCGCTACCGGGAGACACCCGATCAATGCGCACCCGACCGACCACAGAGTCACCAATCAGCGCCCCACCGCGCCGGACAAAAAACTCAGCGGTGGCCGACGCAAAGTTACGCATAGGTTCTATCTTTGTTTCCCATGGCCAAACTCTGATACTCAAACCACTGGCTATATCATCGGCACTCAGTAAAACGGTTGAGTTAAAATCCGTGCCATCTATAGGATTTTCCCAAGCGTTACTTAAAAACCCTTGCCAGAAAAATTCAATTTCATCCCCAGGCAGATAACGTGAATCCGCAAGGATGAACCAATAGACACCATGACAGATCGAAGGCTTTGACTCACAAGTAAGGTAGCGTGCAGGGCCATGCAAAGTGTGCTCGATCAATGGCGCGTCAAACTTTACAAGTGGCGCAACATGAACATTAACTAGCGTTTCCGGCGAATGTTGTTCGTTGACGCCATTACTGGTGGTGTAATAAACCGGAATCCCAGGATCGTTGCCACCGCCGACAATCACGCTGCCTGAAACATCCGTGAATTGAACAGGCTGATCGGTTACATCACCCGCTTGCACAACATAATGAGCAACCGGGCCCACACCGTTCCAGTACAACTCAAGGCGCTCGCCGGGTTGTGGGTCTTGATACAACCTGACCCACACTTCAGCGCCCAATTCCCGATCACGAAAATCAAGTTCGTTATGTAAGCCCGATCCTTTGCCAAAGACATCGACCAAGGGCAATGTATCGTTGCGCAATGCTGGCGCATTGACATGGTCTTGTCCGGCGATCGTCAAGTTGACCCAAATAAATCTCAATGGCGATGGAAAAGGTGGCCGGCCTGGGCGATGTATTTCGTACTGGACCGGCACTTCCATAAGTGCCAATGGCGCGGTACCGCGTAGAACATCCCAAGGGATTTCCACTGCAAACGGAAAATGCGTGATTGGCTGGGGTGGGAGTACTCGGCGGCCATCCCAGATCATCACCACGCTGTCGCCCGGTGCAAAGCCGGTGTACTGGTTTTGAATCACGGCGGCAACACTCGCCCTGGCATCATCGCGTTTGATCAGAAAGTCGTTGTAAGCCGGGGGGCGAATTTCCGGTGGTAGCAAATTGACCGGGGAAGGCATCAGGTTGACCTGAAAGTTCATCGGCGCACTGAGAACAGTGAAATTTCCGGCTCGATCATAGAGGCGGTATTGCAGGTAGGCCGTACCGTTGGGCAACGTGCGGAAATCATCCGCAGGAATTCTGAGGATCAGCGGCTCACTGATCGTGGGAAACTCCTGAGTGCCTTTCTGAATCGAAGGAAACGGCGGGGTGTCATCATCCAGGTACCACCCTGCTAGGTCACCTTCAGCACGACCGATGTAGTTCGTTAATAGCACTTCGATAAAAGGGTGAGTCGCCAGTACCGCCTCGGTAATACCCGTCAGTTCTATCGACGGATCCACGAACTGTGCCTTGTCATCCGGGTGCTGAAACCTCGGTGGGTTATTGTCGACAGTGAGGGTGCGTGGCGCAGAAAAAATGCGAGTTCCATCTTCGGCTAGCACCTCGTAATACACCTCCACCACCGCGTCAATTTCTCGCATGAAATCCACTGGGATATACAGCGAATAAGGGAAATCGGCTGGATTCAAGGGGCCGGTAAATGACTGCGAACTCGCTTCGACATCAATGCCTTGAATTCTCCACCATAGTTTGAGGATATGGGTCCTTGTTGGTGACGGTCCTGGAACCCACTGAGGAATACGACACTCCAGGGGTTGCAGCGACACAGCCAGTGGAATCAAGCCTTGGGGATCGCTTGGGTCGACACCGACGATTTCGTCAAAATCGTCGAGCATCGTAATTTTTTTTACGGTGCGGGCCGTTGCAGTCGGTGCCAAGCCTGGTGTTTTCAGTCTGGACATGTGGCCTTCCCTCAGGGTGGTTTTGAAGGAATTAAACGCCGGAATCCCCCCTTCGGATACTGTCAGAACTAACAGGTAAGGCACTCCACTCGTCGGATTTCATCCTATGGCGCCTCTGCGATTTGCCTTCGCGGCCCTTGACTATCGAGCATGGCTAGTGTTTTCTGAAACCGGTTTCAGATAGATGCATGAACCGTTATCCAAAATAAGAAAGGCCCGCTACCGTGACTTCATTCTCTGCCGCCCAGCGCAACCGCGTGACCATGCTTGATGTAGCCAACCGTGCCGGTGTGTCCAAGGCCAGCGTGTCGCGTTTTATCGGCGATGACCGCGCCCTGCTCTCCGACACGATCGCCCTGCGTATCGAGCAGGCCATCGAGGAGTTGGGTTACCGCCCCAACCAGATGGCCCGCGGCCTCAAGCGTGGGCGCACGCGCCTGATCGGCATGCTGGTGGCCGATATCCGCAACCCCTATTCCATTGCCGTGATGCATGGTGTGGAAACCGCCTGCCGGCAACACGGCTACAGCCTGGTGGTGTGCAACACCGACCGCGATGACGAGCAGGAGCGCCAGCATCTGGAGGCCCTGCGGGCGTACAACATCGAAGGTTTGATCGTGAACACCCTGGGCCATCACCTTGAGCAACTGCTGGAGTTGCAGCGGGAAATGCCGCTGGTGCTGGTCGATCGCAAGGTCGAGGCCTTGCACAGCGATCTGGTGGGCCTGGACAACCCGCTGGCCGTGCGCATGGCCCTGGAGCACCTGGAACAACAGGGCTACCGGGATATTCTGCTGGTCAGCGAAGCCGCTGATGGCACCAGTTCGCGGGTTGAGCGCATGGAAAGCTTCCATGCCCAGATCAGTCGCCGCAACAGCCTGCATGCCGCCGTGCTGGAAATTAGCGATGATTTGACCAGCCGTTTGCAGGCATTCGTTGCCACCTGCGACACCGGCCCCAAAGCCCTGTTTTGTGCCAACGGCGTCGCCGCACTCGCCTGCACCAAAGCCCTTCGCCAATTGGGTTGCCGGTTGTTCGAGGACGTCGGGCTGATTGCCTTGGATGACCTGGACTGGTACCCGTTGGTAGGCAGCGGCATCACTGCCCTGGCCCAGCCCACCGAAGCGATTGGCGCCAGCGCGTTCGACTGTTTGCTCAAGCGTTTGCGCGGCGATACCTCGCCGCCCCGTGCCCTGGATTTTGCTCCGCAACTGATTCTTCGAGGCTCCACCCAACCCGTGTAGGAGTTGCTTGCCGATGAGGTGCCCGGCGTAAGGGCCTTATCGCCGGCAAGCCGGCTCCTGAAGGGTGTTTTTTTATTTACAAATGAAACCGGTTTCAGAGATCAATAACAATGCACAGATATCCCGTTTCCATCAGCCTCTCCAGCTACGGCGCCGACCTGGTTCGCCAGCGCGGCCAATTGAGTTTCGTCCAGGTGCTGGCCGCTGCCGGCGCCACGCGCATTGAATGGCGCGAAGAACTGCTCACCAGCGAACACCCCGGCGAGCTGGCCCAAGCCGCCGCTGAACAGGGCCTGGAGTGCGTGTTTTCCTCGCCCCTGGAGCTGTGGGTGGCCGGCCGCGCGCAAGCTAATGCACAGTTGTCCGCCACCCTCGACCGGGCCCAGGCCTTCGGTGCGCGCTGGTTGAAGGTTTCGCTCGGCTACTTCACCGACACCAACGACCTGCACAGCCTCAGCGCCCTGCTCCGCCGCCACCCGGTGCGCTTGCTGGTAGAGAACGACCAGACCCTGCACGGTGGGCGCATCGAGCCGATGCAACGCTTCTTCGATCAAGCCGAACGCTTGAGCGTCCCGGTGAAGATGACTTTCGATATCGGCAACTGGCACTGGCAGGACCAGTCCCCCCAGACCGCCGCGCGCCTGTTGGGGCGGTATGTCGATTACCTGCACTGCAAGGCGGTGGCACGTCGCGCCGACGGCAAGCTGGTGGCCCTGCCGCCGGGCGCCCCCGACCTGCATCTGTGGGAACAATTGCTGGGGCTGATGCCTCAAGGAATCAGCCGGGCAGTGGAATTCCCACTGCAAGGCGACGACCTGCTGGAGGTCACTGCCCAGCAAGTGGCCACCCTCAGCGTCCTTGGCCAACCGCGTGTGGAGAATGCCCATGTCTGAGATCGATATCCTGTCGTTTGGCGAGACCATGGCGATGTTCGTCGCCGAGCAAACCGGCGACCTGGCCCAGGTCGGCCAGTTTCACAAACGGATCGCCGGCGCCGACAGCAACGTCGCAATTGGCCTGTCGCGCCTGGGTTTCAATGTGGCCTGGTTGAGTCGGGTCGGTGATGACTCATTGGGGCGTTTCGTGGTGCAGACCCTCGAGCGCGAAGGCCTGGACTGCCGACATGTGACGGTCGACCCCGCGCACCCCACCGGTTTTCAGCTCAAGTCTCGGGAAGAGACCGGCGCCGATCCGCAGGTCGAGTACTTTCGCCGTGGTTCGGCGGCCAGCCACTTGTCCAGTGCCGTGATCACGCCTGCGCTGCTGCAAGCGCGGCACCTGCACGCCACCGGCATTGTGCCGGCGTTGTCGGACACCGCCGCCGAGCTGTCGCGCCAGTTGATGAGCCAGATGCGCGCCGCAGGCCGCAGCGTGTCCTTCGACCCCAACCTGCGCCCCTCGCTATGGCCCAGCGAGCAAAAAATGATCCGCGAAATCAACGCTCTGGCCCGCCTGGCCCATTGGGTGCTGCCGGGGTTGAGCGAAGGTCGTCTGCTGACCGGTTTCGAAGACCCTGCGGACATCGCCGCCTTCTACCTCGACCAGGGGGCCGAAGCCGTGGCGATCAAGCTCGGCGCCCACGGCGCCTACTACCGTAGCCATCTGGACCAGGGGTTTATCGCCGCCGTGCCGGTGACCAAGGTCGTGGATACCGTGGGGGCCGGTGATGGCTTTGCCGTGGGCATGATCAGCGCGCTCCTTGAAAACCTCAGCTTTGCCCAGGCAGTGCAGCGCGCCAACTGGATCGGCAGCCGCGCGGTTCAGAGCCGTGGCGATATGGAAGGCTTGCCCCTGCGCGCCGACCTGCCCGCCCTGCAAAAAGCCGGCTGACCCGAATACACCGTTACCTGTTGCCACAACTACAACAAGCTCAGGAGCAACCCCATGAATAACCTGAAACTCGCCACCCGCCGTTGGTGGTACATCATGCCCATCGTCTTCATTACCTACAGCCTGGCGTACCTGGACCGCGCCAACTACGGCTTTGCCGCCGCCTCCGGCATGGCCGAAGACTTGATGATTACCCCGGGCATGTCTTCACTGCTCGGTGCACTGTTTTTCCTTGGCTACTTTTTCTTCCAGGTGCCGGGCGCGATCTACGCCCAGCGGCGCAGCGTGAAGAAGCTGATCTTCGTCAGCCTGATCCTCTGGGGCGGCCTGGCCACGCTGACCGGCGTGGTGTCCAACGCCTATATGCTGATCGCCATCCGCTTTTTGCTCGGGGTGGTCGAGGCCGCGGTGATGCCGGCGATGCTGGTGTACCTGTGCCACTGGTTCACCCGTGCCGAACGCTCGCGCGCCAATACCTTCCTGATCCTTGGCAACCCGGTGACCATGTTGTGGATGTCGGTCGTGTCGGGTTACCTGGTTCAGCATTACAGCTGGCGCTGGATGTTTATCATCGAAGGCTTGCCGGCGGTGTTCTGGGCCTTTATCTGGTGGCGCCTGGCCGATGAGCGCCCAGCGGATGCCAAATGGCTGAGTGCCGGTGAGAAACACGACCTGGAAACCGCCCTGGCCGCCGAGCAGGTGGGTCTCAAGGCGGTGAAAAACTATGCCGAAGCCTTCCGCTCGCCCAAGGTCATCATCCTGGCGTTGCAGTTCTTTTGCTGGAGCATCGGCGTCTACGGCTTTGTGCTGTGGCTGCCTTCGATCCTCAAGGCGGGCCTGCAGATGGATATGGTCGAAGCCGGCTGGTTATCGGCGCTGCCTTACCTCGCGGCGGTGATTGCCATGCTGCTGGTGTCCTGGGGCTCGGACAAGCTGCAAAAACGTAAACGCTTTGTGTGGCCGCCGCTGCTGATCGCCTCCATCGCGTTCTACGGTTCCTACCTGCTGGGGGCCGAACACTTCTGGTGGTCGTACACCCTGCTGGTGATCGCCGGCGCGTGCATGTATGCGCCCTATGGGCCGTTTTTTGCCATCGTCCCGGAAATCCTCCCGGCCAACGTCGCCGGTGGGGCCATGGCCTTGATCAACAGCATGGGCGCGCTGGGCTCGTTTGGCGGCTCGTACCTGGTGGGCTACCTCAACAGCAGCACCGGCTCGCCGGGCGCGTCGTACCTGCTGATGAGCGGTGCGTTGCTGCTGTCGGTGGTGCTGACGATTTTCCTCAAGACCGGTGCACGTGAACCCTCCCCGACAGCACCGTTGCATTCCCTGGATTTGAAGGTAAGAACCTGATGAAAAAGCATGTCGTGTTGTACAAGAAACTCTCCGCGCCGCTGATGGCCCGCCTGCACGAAGCGGCCCAGGTCACGCTGATTGAAAACCTCGGCCCCACCGGCCTGGCACAATTGCGTGATGCCTTGCCCAGCGCCCACGGCTTGCTGGGCGCCAGCCTGCGCCTGGATGCGAACCTGCTGGACCTGGCACCGCAGCTGGAGGCGGTGGCCAGTGTTTCCGTGGGCGTTGATAACTACGACATCGACTACTTGACCCAGCGCGGCATCCTGCTCAGCAACACCCCTGATGTGCTCACCGAAACCACCGCCGACACCGGTTTTGCGCTGATCCTGGCCACCGCCCGACGCGTGGTGGAGTTGGCGAATATGGTGCGCGCCGGCAACTGGAACCAGAACATCGGCCCCCTGCACTTTGGCAGCGATGTGCACGGCAAGACCCTGGGCATCATTGGCATGGGGCGTATTGGCGAAGCGCTGGCACAGCGTGGGCACTTTGGCTTTGGCATGCCGGTGATCTACCATAGCCACTCGCCCAAGCCTGCGGTAGATCAGCGGTTTGACGCGCAATACCGCAGCTTGCCGGATCTGCTGCAGCAAGCCGATTTTGTTTGCCTGACATTACCGCTGACTGCCGAGACTCAGGGGTTGATCGGCGCCAAGGAGTTCGCGCTTATGGGGCCGGAGACGATTTTCATCAATATCTCCCGGGGCAAAGTGGTGGACGAAGCGGCACTGGTCGAAGCCCTGCAACAGCGTACGATTCGCGCTGCGGGTCTGGATGTGTTCGAGCGTGAGCCGTTGAATCACGACTCGCCGTTGCTGCGTTTGAGCAACGTGGTGGCGACCCCCCATATCGGCTCTGCGACTCACGAAACCCGCGAAGCCATGGCCAAATGTGCGGTGGACAACCTGCTGGCAGCACTGGCCGGCGAACGCCCGAAAAACCTGGTGAACACCAGCGCCTGGAACCAATGAGCCTGGCCTGATTGCTCAGAAGACTTGCCTGTGGTGAGAGGACTTGTCTGTGGCGAGCGGGCTTGCCCCGCGCTGGGCGGCAAAGCCGCCCCAATAGCCTCACCCTGTTCTGCCAGGTACACCAAGGTGGCTGGTTTTGGGGCAGCAGCCGCAGCCCCCCCCTTTCCACACCAATAGTTAGATCACGAAGCGTGCCACCATGGCATTCAAGTCCACCGCCAGGCGCGACAGTTCGTGGCTGGCGGCGCTGGTCTGGTTGGCACCGGCCGCCGATTGGGTGGCCAGGTCGCGGATGTTCACCAGGTTGCGGTCCACTTCCCGTGATACCTGGGCCTGCTCTTCAGAGGCGCTGGCGATCACCAGGTTGCGCTCGTTGATCAGGCTGATGGACTGGGTGATCTGCTCCAGTGCCACACCCGCCGCGCGGGCCATTTCCAAAGTGCTTTGGGTACGCTGGTTGCTCTGCTGCATGGATTGCACCGCTTCCCCCGTACCGTTCTGGATCCCGGCCACCATCTTCTCGATCTCTTGAGTCGACTGCTGGGTGCGATGGGCCAGGGCGCGCACTTCATCGGCCACTACGGCAAACCCACGCCCGGCTTCACCGGCGCGTGCGGCTTCGATGGCCGCGTTGAGGGCCAGCAGGTTGGTTTGCTCGGCAATCGCGCGAATCACGTCCAGTACCTTGCCAATATCACGGCCCTGGGTCGCCAGGCCTTCGATCAACACCGAGGTGTTCTGCACGTCCTGGGTCATGGTCTGGATCGCGCCCACGGTTTCCACCACACGGTCGCGCCCTTCCCGCGCGGCCTGGTTCGACTGGGTCGAGGCCTCGGAGGTCGACACCGCGTTGCGCGCCACTTCCTCTACGGCGGCGGTCATTTCATTGACCGCCGTGGCGGCCTGGTCGATTTCATTGTTCTGCTGCTGCAAGCCCTTGGAGGCTTCCTCGGTAACTGCGCTCAGCTCTTCGGCGGCCGAGGCCAATTGCGTAGCTGAGCCGGCGATGTGCTGGATGGTCTGGCGCAGGTTGTTCTGCATGGTCGCCAGGGCACCGATCAGGCGGGCCGGCTCGTCCTGGCCGTCGTCCTCGATGGCTTTGCTCAGGTCGCCACTGGAGATGGTCTCGGCGGCCGCCACGGCCTTGCGCAGGGGCGTTACGATGCTGCGGGTCAGCAGCCAGGCAAGCAATACGGTCATCAGCGCCGCGACCACCGACACCACGATGATCCCGCTGATCGCATCGCTATAGCTGCGCCCGGCGTCTTCGCCGGCCTGTTTGGCATCGGCGGCATTGATCGCAATCAACTGGTTCAGCTGTTCACCCATCCGATCGGTGCCGTCCTTGATCTGGCTGTTGATCAGGGCGCGCATCTCCTCGACTTTGTTCTGCTGGGACAGCGCAAGCATTTCGGCCTGGGCTTTGAGGTAGTTGTCGAGCGTGGCCGCAAAGGTCTTGTACAGCGCGGCTTCTTCGGCGCCGGCCGGCATCGCGGCATAACCTGCCTGGGCTTGGCGTGCCTTGTCGACCAGCACCCCGATGCGCGTTTGGGCATCTTGCAGGGCTGCCGGCTCACGATTGACCAAGATACGGAAGGACAGAATGCGCAGGCGCAACACGTTCTCGGTCATATTGGCCAGGTAGCCGACACTCGGCAGTTGGTTGGCGCCCATGTCCAACGCGGCCTGGCGAATCAGCGTCATGCGGTTGACGGCAAACACCCCTAGAACAATCACAAGCAACGCAATAAACGCAAAACCGAGAAACGCCCGAGGTGCGATATTCAAATTACGGAGGGACATAGGAAAGCTCTCAAGAAGGGATGGCTGCGAGCGTCCTTGCCGCGACACGGTCACTGTGCGTCAACGCACACAGGTGACTGTTCGGCGCCACTGTTGTAAGGGTTATGTGGGCCTATAAGGGATATCGGCAGGCTTGAGGCTTTTTGCACGGATCCGAGAAATATATTTTCACACTTTTGACAGCGGGCGCTTTCTGGCATCCTGCGCGTCCATTTTCTGACCCGAGCACGTATTTTGTCTGACGCTCAAGCCACCCGCCCCCGCTATAAATCGGACCTGATCTATGGTCTGGAAGACCGTCCGCACTTCACCGCGGCAATTTTTGCCGCCCTGCAGCACGTGCTCGCCAGCTTTGTTGGGATCATTACCCCGACCCTGATCGTCGGCGGCGTGCTGGGCCTGGAAAGCGAAGTGCCCTACCTGGTCAGCATGGCCCTGTTCGTCTCGGGCCTGGGCACGTTTGTCCAGGCGCGGCGCTTTGGTCCGGTGGGCTCGGGTTTGTTGTGCCTGCAAGGCACCAGCTTTTCGTTTATCAGCGTGATTCTAAGTGCCGGGTTCATGGTCAAGGCCCGGGGCGGCGGCACCGATGAGATCCTGTCGACGATCTTTGGCATCTGCTTCTTCGCAGCTTTTATCGAAGTGGTGCTCAGCCAGTTCATCGGAAAATTGCGCAAACTGATCACCCCGGTGGTTACCGGCACCATCATCACCTTGATGGGCCTGTCGTTGATCAAGGTCGCCGTCACTGACATGGCCGGCGGCTACGGCGCCGCCGACCTGGGTGCCGCCAGCAATATGGGGTTGGCCGCCCTGGTGTTGGTAACCATCGTGGTGCTCAACCGCTTCAATAACCCGTTCCTGCGTCTGGGCTCGATTGTCATCGGCCTGACCCTGGGGTTTGTCGTGGCCTGGTGGCTGGGCCGGGTTGACCTGGCGGCATTGCCCCAAGTGCCGCTGGTCAGCGTGCCGGTGCCGTTCAAGTACGGCTTTTCGTTTGATTGGGTGGCGTTTATCCCGGTAGCCGTGATCTTCCTGATTTCCCCGCTGGAGGCGGCCGGAGATCTGACAGCCAACTCGATGATTTCCCAGCAACCGGTCAAAGGCCCGCTGTACATCAAGCGCATCAAGTCTGGCCTGCTGGCTGATGGCCTGAACTCGGTAATGGCCGCCACCTTCAATAGCCTGCCGATGGTGACCTTCGCCCAGAACAACGGCGTGATCCAGTTGACCGGCGTGGCCAGCCGCTATGTGGCGTATTTCATTGCCGGCCTGCTGGTGCTGCTCGGTCTGTTCCCGATGATTGGCGCGGTCTTGCAATTGATGCCCAAGCCGGTGCTGGGTGGCGCGACCCTGATCATGTTCGGTACCGTGGCCGTGGCCGGGATCAAGATCCTCGCCGAGGCCGGGCTGCATCGACGCAATGTGCTGATCGTGGCCATTTCCCTGGGGATGGGCCTGGGTGTGGCGGCGGTGCCAGAAGTGCTGCGCGAGTTGCCCAAGGCCCTGCATAACATCTTCGAGTCGCCGATTACCGTCGGTGCATTCTGTGCGATCCTGCTGAACATCTTCCTGCCTGAAGAGTTCATAGAGTTGCAGGAAGATGAATTTGATCCGGAAGCCTCGACCCTCAAAGTGATGCAGGACCCGGCCCCGACGAAATAGGAACCCTTATGCGCAGATTGATCGGCCTGACCCTATCCCTGGTATTGCTCAGCCTGAGCGCCTGCGCCCTGTTCCCCGACCGTGACGCGCTGCATATCAATGTGGTGGGCATCGAACCGTTGCAAAGCCAGGACCTGGAAGTGCGGTTTGCGGTCAAGCTGCGGGTGCAGAACCCCAACGAAACAGCGATCGACTACAACGGCGTGGCCCTGGACCTGGAGGTCAATGGTCGGCCACTGGCGGCCGGGGTCAGCGATCAGCAGGGATCGATCCCGCGCTTTTCCGAGACGGTGCTGACAGTCCCGGTCAGCGTTTCGGCATTTTCCGTGCTGCGCCAGACCCTTGGCCTGAGCCAGACCCAGAGTTTGAACAACCTGCCCTATGTCCTGCGCGGCAAGCTGGCCGGTGGCTTGTTTGGCACCGTGCGCTTTGTTGATCGCGGGACGCTGGACCTGCCCACCACAGTGACGTGGTAAACAACATGGACACCTTGCCCACCCTGCACACCGAACGCCTGATCCTGCAACCGCTGACCCTGGACGACGCCGAGGGTATCCAGCAACAGTTTCCCCACTGGGAGGTGGTGCGTTACCTCAATGCGTTGGTGCCCTGGCCCTACCCGGCCGATGGCGCCCGCAGCTTCCTGGAGCAAATAGCCTTGCCGGCCATGGTCGAGGGGCGCGAGTGGCACTGGTCGATCCGCCTGCGCGAAGAGCCCGGGCAGTTGATCGGCAATGTGAGCCTGATGGATGAGCTGGATAACAACCGGGGCTTCTGGCTGGCCCCGCACTGGCAAGGTCAGGGGCTAATGAGCGAAGCCAGTGCGGCGGTGACCGAGTATTGGTTCAAGGTGCTCGAACGCCCACTGCTGCGGGTGCCCAAGGCCGCGCCGAACCTGGGGTCGCGCAGGATTTCGGAAAAAACCCGGATGCGCTTGATCCGCACGGAAGAAGGACGCTTCGTGGCGGGGGTATTTCCCAAGGAAATTTGGGAAATCACCCGCGAAGAATGGATGAAACAATCCCTGTAGGAGCGGGCTTGCCCGCGAGAGCCATAGGTATCTACACAACTTTGCCGCAACGCCTAGATCCAGGCAGATAGCGCAGTTGTGGCGAGCGGGCTTGCCACAGGAGAGTTCGTCAGTTTCTGAAAATTGTGTAGATACCTATGCCGCGATAGCGGTATACCAGCCAGCACATGTAGTGACTGAACTACCGCAATCGCCGGCCCCTACTTGGCCGCCATCAGTCGGTTGACTTCACTGCGCACCATGTTGGCAAACTCCGGTGGCGACATACCGTCCAACTCCGAGCGGACCCATTCAGCCCATTTGCCCTTGCGTTTGGAGCGCTCGCCAAACAGTCGGGCGCCCTCGCCTTTGGCCTTGCCCAGGTTGCTTTGCCACAAGTCGTACAGGCGCGACTTTTCATCTTCAAGCGCAGCGCGCTCGGCAAGGGGCTTGTTGGCCAGATTGAAGCTCATGTGGAATTACCTGCTGCACAAATAGGTGACATCTTACACTGTAGGTCGAAAGGTCCGAATTCGGATTTTATCCCGTGCTGAGAGTCAGCGAAAAAAACTGCAACTTTTAGCCCACTGCAAGACTCCATTGTTCACTGCCCACTTACCCCGCAAGGAGCTACTCAATGGCCCGTAAAACCGCCGCCCAAGCAGTCGAAGAGCAAATCAAGGACCAGGCGTTCAGCGAACTCCAGGCCCTGATCGAAGAATCGGACAAACTGCTCAAAAGCAGCGCGTCGCTGGTGGGAGAAGAAGGTGAAACCCTGCGCGAGCAGGTCGCGATCAAGCTCAAGCAGGCCCTGGACTCGGTGTCCAACGTGCGTGAGCGCAGCAAGCCGGTGGTCGATGCTACCGAAACCTACATCGGTGGCCACCCGTGGCAGACGGTGGCAATCTCGGCCGGTTTCGGCCTGGTCGTCGGCCTGTTGCTGGGCCGTCGCCACTGATAACGGTCATCACTGGCGCGGCGTCGTCCGCGCCAGTGTTCAGGCCTGGGCCAACGCCCGCAAGCGCTCCAACTCTTCACCGTCGATGATAATCCCCTCCTCCTCAGACCTGGCCCGCGCCCGATGACGGCGGTCGCCCGGCAAACGTCGTAACCCTGCTGCATGCATCTGGCGCACCAGTTCCTGGCTGCGTTCGGCAAAGCTCTGGACAGCGTTTTTGCTCGGGTCGATGACGATCAGCAACTGGCCGGTCCAGGGCGTCTTGGCGCCGGGGTGGTTGGACCAGTCGAACTCAAAGGAGAAATTGCCTCCCGTCAACGCGGCCGCCAGCAGTTCAACCATCATCGACAAGGCCGAGCCCTTGTGCCCGCCGAACGGCAGCAACGCGCCCCCTTCAAGGATGGCCCGAGGGTCCTGGGTTGGCTGGCCCAGGCTGTCGACACCGGTGCCAGGTGGCACGCGCTCGCCCTTGCGCGCGGCGATCTGCACGTCGCCATGGGCAATGGCGCTGGTGGCCAGGTCAAACACAATCGGCGGCCCATCGGCGCGGGGCGCGGCGAACGCGATGGGATTGGTGCCGAACAAGGGGCGATCTGCGCCGTGAGGCACCACACACGTCATGCTGTTGACCACGCTGAGGGCCACCAGCCCTTCTTCGGCGAAAGGCTCGACATCGGGCCAGAGCGCCGCAAAGTGATGGGAGTTGCGAATGGCCAATACCGCGATCCCGGCGCTGCGGGCCTTTTGCACTAACAGCGGGCGCGCTGCTGCCAGGGCCGGCTGCGCAAAACCATTGTCGGCATCGACCCGGACAAAGCCTGACGCGACATCTTCAACCTGCGGCACGGCCATGCCATTGACCCAGCCGCTGTTCAGCGTCGAGACGTAGCCAGGTATACGAAAGACCCCATGGCTGTGCGCGCCGTCCCGTTCGGCACGGGCGCAGTTATCGGCCAGGACAGCGGCCACATCGGGCGAGGTACCATGACGAATGAAGATGCGTGTAAGCAGGGCCACCAGTTCGCTGAAGGCCATGGATGTGTTCACTGCAGTAACGGGCGTGGCTGACATCTGAAGCTCCGGAATTGTTATTGGAGGGGGCTACAGCCTGCTGGACTCAACGCCCTGATTAAACAACGCCCGGCAACCCGCCTGTCAACACCTGTGCGGGCTCGCAGCCTATTTATTTAGCGCCGCTGCGCCCATCGGTACTCGTAGGCTTTGCCCTTCCTCAAGCCAGTGCACAAGCGATCATGGACGACCAGCCTCTACCCTATTTTTTCCCCGAAGCGTTACGGGTGATCAAGCGTTTGAACGAGCGTGAGCGACAGCGCGGCATTACCGAAAAGGATCGGGAATTCCTGCGCAACCTGTTTTTTGTCGATGCCGATGCACGCAAGGCGCAAACCCCGCCAATGATTGCCGAACGGTTGTTGATCAACTTGCCGGGGCACGAGCCGGTCGAATTGGCCGGCGCCTTCATGATGAGTTCCGAAGACGCCTACACCCCTGTGTTTTTCTACGGCCCGCAAACCGGGCTGGAGAAATTCAGTGATGCCAGGCAACTGCTAGACACCCTGGAAAAACGCCTGCTGGACGATGCACAACGGGGCGAACTCCTGCACTTCCTGGCCCTGGACGCTCGCATAGGCCTGGACTTCAAGCCCGGCGCCAGCCTCACCCGGCAGTTGATCACGGGCAACGTATTTGATGAACAGCGAGCCTGTATCGAACGTGGCCAGAACCGCACCGTGCAGACCCTGCTCAATGAATTGAGCAAGCTGCCATTGGTGGCAACCCTGCTCGACCAGTTGTTGGACAGCACCTTGCGCAAGCCCTTCCCGAGCGTGGACCAGCGCAAGACCCATGTGTTTTTTTACGCGCAGGTTTCATCATCCACCGACCAGGAAAAATGGGTAAATGCCTTGTTGTTGCGTGATGCCCTACTGCTGTTCCACCGCCAGCATGCCTGGCCCGTGGGGCTGCGCCGGGTCTACACCAACCCCGAGATATTGTCGGCCTCAGGCACCAGCCCCCAGGCGCACGACCTCAGTCGCTGGGACGATGGCATCCAGCAAGCGTCCGATCAACTGCGCCTGTATCTGAACAACTCACTGCTCACTTACTGGAACACCGATGTTTACGCCGGGTGGTCCAGGCGCGAATACTTTGCCCAGGCCATGAGCGATAAATCCAGGGTCGACTTGCTGCTCAAGCGTCAGCAGGAGATCTTCACTCCCGAACAGTGGCAGCAACTGAACGCGCTCTACCAGCCCGTCGAACGCGAGCACGGGCCGTTGACTGAAAAAGTCCGCCTGTGGGAGCACACCTCTTACTATGTCGAGCTGGCCAGCACGCTGGTGGTCACTCATCCCGACGCCTACCTCTACACCCAGTCCAGAGGTTGGCAAGTGCTCAAGGACGAGCACGACTTGCAGGCCACGCTCAAGGCAATGGCCGTTGCGCAGGGGCATGAGGATGATTTCTTCGGGTTTTTGTCACTGGAAGAGCGGGCACGGTTTGTCGGATTTGAAAACCCGCAGTTCAGCTCGGTACCGTTCACTGGGCCGGTATTCAGCACCTTGTTGGAAACGGTCATCGGCAAACAGCAGCAAAACCTCGAATACTGCCTGGACCTGTACCGACGCAACCAGGGTACGGTCAACGCCTACGCCATGCTGGATTACGGCCTGGATATCCGCGCGATGCTCGACCACCGGTTACAGGCACTGGACGCCGAGGGACGCTGGAGCACCCATCCTTGCGCGCCGTCGGTGCCAGCGGAAAAGGCCCGCCTGACCCACCGGCGATTGCACAGCGTCAGCCATGCGCTGGACACCCTGATAGCGCAGGTTCCCAGCCTGGAGCGCGTCATCAGCGAGCAGTTGCATGCCACATTCCCGGCCTCTGAGGTGGCCGCGCTCAACCCACAAGACCTTTTTATCAATCGCTATGCTGGCAATGCCGACGCCCAGGAGCGGCGCACGCCACAATCCAGCCAGAGCCTGTTGGTGCACTGTGTCGCCCGCCTGCTGAACCAGGCACAGGCCATCCCTGACACTGCGCAATACGGGGTATATGGACCACGGACTCGCGGCCAGGCCACGAAAAGACCGGACCTGGACATTGTCCGCCTCAATAGTATGGTCACCCAGTGGCTAGCCGGTCTGAGCCGCCAGCCCGTCGCGCAAATCCCCCGTGCGGGCCTGGAGGCCTTGATCCCCAAGCTGGCGCACAGCATGTCCGTGGGAATTCTTGAGGAGGCACGGCTCAGAGGGCTGGACAAGACCCTTGATGAGCGCGATATCCAGATCCTGCAAACGATGCTCGATCCGGAAAACACAGTGCGCGGACAGGATCCTGTGTTGAAAGGCTTCACCCCACAAGCATTCACAGTGTCAGTGTTGCCCGCAGGCCAGACCAGCCTGCTGCGACTGACCAACTGTTTTGTGCTCACTGAGCGCGGCGGCCTCGATCATTACCACTCCGGGCATGCGCTGCTGTGGACGCCGGCGGCAGGCGTGGAAGCCTTCGCTTCGATCAGCGACTTGCGCGAGGTCTTGGCTCAACGGCTACGCAGCCCGACCCAGCGCCTGGGCCTGCTGGAAAACCTCTCGGCCTTGCAGCGCATCCCCCATCGACGTTATGAGTTGGGGCCGTTGCAGTTGATGACCAAGCCCGCATTGCAGCAATGCCAGCAATCCTGGATCGAGCATTACCTTGCCCAACGCCAACATACCCTGACGCTCAAGGCCCAAGCCTCGTCGCTGGTCCAGGCTCTGGGACAACTGCACGGCGAAGTCCCCGCCAATAACCTGCAGCGCGCGATGGACATCGCACGCCTGGCAGAGCTGCGGCACTCACTGCACAACCGGCTGGGCGCAGCGCCGCCCAGGGAGCAACGGCGCCAGGCCGAGATATTGGAGCAATATCGAATCCATACCTTGCACGGCCGGGACTATCTCTACGAGCTTGATTCTTTGCGTCAACATGTGGAGAACCGCCTGAACGACATGCTCGTCGATTACTCAACCTATGCCACGGGCGTCGAGATTGTGCCCAGGCTGGCGCTGGCAGGACGGCGCCAAAGCCTGCTGGATTTCGCCATGGGCCCCACCAGTGCGCAAGCGCCTGAATTTGACGTGGTGTCCCTGGCCACAGGCCTGACGCAAACCGTGGTGCGTCAGATGCTGACGCAATTGAATATCCAGAGCGACTATCACACGTACCTGAATCAAAAACTGTCGGCGGGCGCAGCCGGTGTCGAACAGCGCTTGCAGGATTTCAGCCAGCAGTTGCCCTGGCAACTGTTGCAACACGCCCATGCCCTCAAGTTGCAAGAGCGCCTGTCAGATGTAGGTTTCGAGCTGCTGCAACAGGCATTCGACATGCCCGACGCGGTGGCCCGTGCGCTGGTGCCAGGCACCACGGCCAAGGTCAGGCCACTGGAATTGCTCGCTACCGCGGGAGCTTCCCTGGCCCCGGCCCTGGGGCTGTACCTGATCAGCGCCGGGCGCGAGGGGCCTCAGGTGTTGTACGCGCCCTATCACCCAACCTTGAGCTTGCGCGAGTTCGAAAGCGAGGCGCAGTTCGTGCAAGCCCTGATCACTCCAGGCGCCCTGCAAGACTGGGTGCTCAGGCGCCTGGCCGCGCCCCAGGACGCCACCTATCGAAACCTGTTGGCCAGTTCCCAAGGCGCTACCTCGGAGATCACCCTGGGATTCAATCCGATCCAGGGCAACCTGCTGGGCCGTCTGTTTGACGATAACCGTCAGTTAATCCTCAATCTGCTGGGTGCCCAATTGATCCAGGGCGCCGAGGCCGAGTGGCAAACCCTCACCCAGGTGCTCGATGGCACTGCGGGCCGGATGCTCGGCTTGCTGCCCGGCAAGCTGGCACTGCCGTGGGCCATCTGGCAAAGCATTTCACTGTTCACTGAGTCCGCAGAGGCCTTGCAGGACCAGCACTGGGGCCAGGCCTTGCAGACGTTCATCAACGGGCTGGGGCAAATGGCCGCGCTCGGCCAGGCATTGCAGGACACCAAGGCTTTGATCTTCGACCCGGCGCAGCAACCCCCTGTCGCGCCGACGCAGCCCTCGGCCAATTGGTCGACACTGGACATCACCGCCCCGCAGCGCACCCTGCTGTCGCCCAGCGAAGTGCACGATGTGGCATTGACGGATATGACGCTCAATACATTCAACGGGACTTACCAGCGTAAAGGCGCGCCGTACATCGCGCTGGCGGGCAAGGTCTACCGGGTAGAGAGCCTCGGTACGTTCTGGCGGATCAAGACGGCCGCTAACCATGGCCCGTTTGTCTATCGCGACAGCGCGGGCCAATGGCGCCTCGACACCCGGCAAAAGATCGCGCGCTATGGCCAGGCCTTGGGCCGCCTGCAGGACCGGGCAGATGTCAGCGCCTCAGCCCGTTCCACCATGAATATCGAGGCGATCGGCATGAAGGCGATTCGCCGGTTATATCCCCAGCGGGCCAGGATGATCGTGGAGGCCATGGACCTGGCAACGTTTTATGTGCAGAACTGCAAGCTGAACCTGGCGTTACTGGCGCCAGGCATCGCGCCGGTGACCCGTATACATCGCTTCGTCAACAGCTTCTTCGGGATCGATATCAACCCGGACCAGGGGCCTCAAGAGATTGCCCCGGCCCTGGTGCAAAAGCTGCATCGCGTCGTCGACCAGATTCTCGCCGGCCTGCTGGACCCCAGCCTGTATGCAC
This sequence comes from Pseudomonas sp. DTU12.1, assembly GCF_009873475.1. NCBI lineage: Bacteria > Pseudomonadati > Pseudomonadota > Gammaproteobacteria > Pseudomonadales > Pseudomonadaceae > Pseudomonas > Pseudomonas sp. DTU12.1. The sequence continues at coordinate 3,252,707 of NZ_CP045254.1, forward strand.
ACGATTCGAAACGATTCGTGGTGGGGTCTCATCGAATCGACCCACAAAACAACTGGGGTTTTACCATCGACAATGATCCGGACCGGCGGATCTTTTTGACTGAGCACTTTTTTGCCCCGCCCTTCAGCGACTACGACAACCGCCTGATCGACTACTTCGACCGGGAGGCCCATGCGCGGGCCACGCTGTTGATTCACGAGTTGAGCCATCTGGTGGCCACGACAGCAGATGCAGCGTACCTGGACTCGGTGATGCCGTTTTCCGATCTGATCGAGACACTGACCCAGGTCGGGCGCGAGCTGGCCGCTTACCAGAAGAACCGGCAAACCACGAGTTACTCGCGCAAGACACCCGTCAGCCAATTGTTCAAGTACGTGGACGTCGCGGGCAACGTCTGGAGAGACTTCGGCTCGACACCTGAAACCGAATACATCAGGGATCAGATCCTGCGTACCACCGGCGGTGTGGACCTGAGTGATGCGAGGGGGATATTCATGACCAATCTCGGCAAGCGAGTCGACACTATTCTGGATAATGCCGACTCGGCGGCGTTCCTGATCAGTAACCTGGGACGCCAATTGGACCCGGTGCCTTTCGATCGAAAGGCGTCCGCGCACTGATCGGTTTGCGATCAGTCTTTCTGGTCGCGTGTCACATTGCCCGAGGCGCCATCGACACGGAACTCATAGACGCTGCCGTCAGCTTTGCGCCCTTTGCCTTCCCAATAACCGTCGTTATCGGCTTCGATACTGTAGATCTCGATGTAGCCGGCCTTGGTCTTGGCAGTCTCGATGGCTTTTTCGATGGTGATCCAGCCTGCGCCTGGCTTATCGGCCAGGGCGGCGCCAGCGCCGAGCAAGGTGGCTGTGGCAAGCATGGCGGTGAGGGTTTTCTTCAGCATTTTCTTACTCCGTTATAGAGAATGACTTACAGATCCAGATTTTTAGGGTGTTTGCAGGCCCAATTAGTTCCACATTGATGCTCATTCGCCATGATGGCTGTTCTCGGCACCCTACCGGGAAGGTTAGAATGTAGGAAATCAGGAAGCACCAATGACCCAACAGCCTTTTTCAGAAGCCGAATATGATGCCGTCACCGATGCCGCCGCGCATTGGTGCATGCGCCTGCACGCTTTTGATTGCACAGAGGCCGAGCGGCAGGCTTTCGAACAGTGGCACGATGCGCATCCCCTGCATGCCTTCGAATATGCCGCCATGCTGGAAATCTGGGATGTGGCCGACCATTTGCCACGCACAGGCCAACCGTCTCCACCCATTGCACTGGCGCCGCCGCCCAGCCGCTGGCGCAACTACGCCGTAGCTGCGGCCATCTCGTTGGTGGCCCTGCCCCTGGCCGCCTTCACTGGCTGGGAAGCGGGTTGGCTGCCCAGTTCCTATGAACATTACGATGCCGAAGACGGCCTGCGCCAAGTGACGCTGGCCGATGGCAGTGTGGTGGAGCTGAACCTGGGTACCGAACTGGTCTACAGCAACTATAAAAACGAACGCCGGGCCACCCTGAAAAAGGGCGAAGCGTTCTTCAAGATCAGCCATGACCGCCAACACCCGTTTGTGGTGCGCGCCGGCGCCGGGCAGATCCGCGTGACAGGCACCCAGTTCAACGTCTGGAAGTATGACGATCAGGTGCGGGTCATGCTGCTCGAAGGCTCGGTGAAGATCACCAGCGATGCCAGCCACAGCGGGCTGAACCTGACGCCCGGGATGCAAGCCAGTTACAACCGCGGTGACGCGCAGCCACAGCTCCAGGCGTTCTCTCCCCATGATCCGGCACTGGCCTGGCGCACGGGCAAGTTGATCCTCGACAACCTGGCACTGGCGGATGCCTTGCCCCTGATCAACCGCTACCTGAACAAACCGGTGATGCTGGCCGATACCAGTACCGGCAATATCCGTATTGGCGGGATCTACGATATCCATGAAGTCACCCATCTGGTGTCCTCCCTGCCCAAGGTGCTGCCGGTCTATCTGACCCAGAACCAGGATGGCAACACCGTGCTCAACTCCATACCGCGCAAAGCACCGAAGATCTGAGCTGCACACTCTGCCCAGGGTGTTGCTCGCGCCGCTGTGTCCACTTTTGAAACACTCAACGCCGCGCAACCGCCCTGTGGCTGCGGATTCATCGATTCGTCATCGATAGTGTTGCTTTGCTGAAACACCCCCTTCCCCCTGCAAGGCGCTGGTCATCCGCCGGCATCCTGTTTCATGCCTGATACACCCCACGCCACTTCCACCCCACCATAAATCCCAAGCCATTGAAAAGCTGGAACATATAAAAAGCGGCACAGCTTCTGCTCTATTCCTTGCAGCGCTGTTTAGGGTCAGCGTCACAAAACAAGGAATGATGCCGTGGCAACTCTCAATCAAGGCTCCATAGGCCTGCTGCTGATCAGCTGTGTACTCAGCGCCAGCGTGAGCCTGCACGCCTGCGCCGAGGACGGCATCATCGTGACGGGCCGCAATGTGCAAGGGTTTATGGTCGGCCGGCCCGCCTTTGGCAAAGACCCGTACCCATCCACCGCCAACGCCAACCCCAGCCAACAGATCCTGCGCGCTACCGGCGGCGAACTCAGCGACAACGATTTTGCGGGGGTCAGCAGCGGCTCGAGCATCACCCGCGCCATCCTGCCTAACGGCGACCTTCCCGGCTTGAGCAATACCCTGGGCAGCAACTCCGCTGGCCTGGGCGCCGGGGCGGCGGCCGGACATGCCAGCGGCAACACGCTGGGCGGGCAGATCAGCGGCTCGATCGAGCGCGGCCTGGCGCCGCTGAACAATATCGGCGCGATGATGGGGGTCCAGCAATGAACCGTTCGTGGCTGTTCCTCACCGTAATCGGCTGTTCGGCGGCCATGGCCGATAGCAGCCACCAGGCGCTGATCGACAACGCCGGCAAGCAATACACCGGTGTGCTGTCAGTCAACCAGGCCGCCGGCAATCAACAACAGCAGATCAACAGCCGCGCGATCAGCCTCAGTGGCCAGGCCAGCGACGCGCTTATCCAGAAACTCGACGGCAAGGTTGATCCCGCCCTGAACGCCAGCGCGGCGATCCAGGGCAACTCATTCAGCAATGGCAACGGCATCCTGGGTGTCAACCAGTCGGCCGGGGCCAATAACCAGATGATCAATGCGGTGCGGATCAGCACAGGTCCGCAGAGCATCGATGACAGCGTCCTGTCGCAACAGAACATGACGCTGTTACCAGACTCACGATCCCCCTCTACCACTGGCAGCCGCCAGGTCGTTACCAGCGACCAGGCCTTCACCGGCAGCCGTGGAGTGGTACAGGTGAATCAGAGTGCAGGGGTGGGGAACCGGATGGCTAACACCCTCGGTGTGACTATCAAGTAACAGCTTGATAGGTGTTTGTTAGACCGTACCAACACTTAACCAACTAATAGAAGCAAGGAGATACACCATGAAACCTACAATGGCTCTCAAACCACTGGTTTTCGCTCTGGCTGCGCTCATGGCTGTTGCTGCACAGGCAAGTCCTGCCGAAAAATGGAAACCAACCCCAGTTCCAAGCGGCACCGTGGCTGCCGTTGTGACTGACACGCAAGTGAGCAAGGACAACAAGTTCGACGATACCAAGACCCTCAATAATGCAGGGGCCAACGGCTCGCTGAACAGCAGCAAAGGTAACCTGGGCGCCAACATCGCTGGGGGCACCGGCAACCAACAAGACGCTGCTGTTGCCATCACCAGTAGCGCTAGTAAAGACGCGGCCACCGTTTTCGCCGTTGCAGACGTCTATCAAGAAAGCAAAGACAACAAGTTCATTAACAAAGGCACGCAGAACAACGCTTCGCTGGTCAACTCGGCCAACAACAGCTCCGGTAACGTGGGCGTGAACGTGGCAGCCGGTCAAGGCAACCAGCAGAAAAACAACCTGGCAATCGTGACAGCTGACGGCAAAAACGTCGCGTCTGCCTCGAACACCGAACAAGTGTCCCTGGATAACCACTTCCTCAACGAAGCGTCCTCCAAACACAGCTACCAACCTCAGTACGTGGTCAACAACGCTGGCCTGCTCAACTCCGCCAACAATGCGTCCGGCAACATCGGCGTGAACGTGGCGGCAGGTTCAGGCAACCAACAAAGCAACACCCTCACCCTGGGCAGCGGCTGCACCGTCTGCGCATCGGGCTCTGGCAGCAAACTGGCGTTCTGATGCAACGGGGCCTTGGCAACAAGGCCCTTTTTATTTCCAGTGTCCACCAGGTCATGATCATGCGCCTCGCGACCCTCTGCCTCTTGTTTTTACTCACCGGCCCGTCCTGGGCAGGGCAAATGGCGATTTCCGCCATGCCCGGCGGTGCAGTGATCTTCAAGAAGGTCGAGAGCATCCGGGAACGCCGGTTCGCCAACCTGGTGGAACAGAAAACCGATTTCAGCTGCGGTGCCGCGGCACTCGCCACCATCCTGCGCCAGGCCTATTGGCTGGACGTCGATGAAGCACACATCATCAAGGGCATGCTGATCAACGCTGACCAGGATCTGGTGCGCACCCAGGGCTTTTCCATGCTGGACATGAAGCGCTACCTGGAAAGCATCGGCATGCGGGCCAGGGGCTACAAAATCGGCCCCGACACCCTGCTGACGGTAAAGATTCCGGTAGTGGTGCTGTTGGAGATCCGTGGCTACAAGCACTTCGTGGTGATGCAGCGAGCCGAAAAAGACTGGGTCTATATCGGCGATCCGGTCCTGGGCAACAAGCGCTATTCGCGGGATGACTTCGTCGCAGGCTGGAATGGCATCGTGTTCGCAGTACTGGGTGAAGGCTATGACAAGACCAACGCCCTGCTCGATCCGCCTACGCCGTTGACCGCCAAGACCAAAATGAACGAGTTCCGGCCCGTGGGCGACGCCGAGCTGATGGACTTCGGTTTCATCCAGAGCGACTTCTTCTAGAAGCGCCATAAGGGGAAGGACGCCCCAGGAGCAGATGATGAACACTTCCCGTTGGCTCACGGCCCTATGCCTGGCAGCCTCGATGCCTGCTTATGCGTCCTCGGCGTTCAAGCCCATTGAAATGAACGACGCGGAACTGGCTGAACTGCGCGGCCGCTTCGTGATGCCGGGGCGCATTATCAGTTTCGGCATTGTCATGAGCACCACCTGGACCAATGCTGCGGGCGACACCAGTACGGTGAGCGCCAACATGCATATCGACTCAGCCACGATCACTCCGCAATTCTATGTGCAATCCAGCGGGTCGGTGGGTAACGGCACCCAACGCGACCCGGGCACCGGCACCGTGGTCGGTGGCGCCGGGCTGGGCAGCGGCCAGGGTGTGACCCAGACCGTACGTGCCGCCGGCGATGGCAACACGGCGTACAACAACGTCGGGATCAATGTCAGCGAAAACGGCCTGTCACCGGCCAACGTGGCGCAATCAGGGCAGGCGTTGATGGCGGGCGGCTCCTTTACAACAGACAGTGCAGCCGGGCGGGTCAGTGTGTCGGCCAACAATGGCGGCGTGCAGATGGCCATCGCGGCCCACAACAACCAGGGCAACGCGCTGCAGCAGATCGGCGGCGGCAACGTACTGCAAGGCACGGTGTTGCAAGGCAACAGCAACTTCGTCAACAACATGACCCAGCTCAACGTCGCGCTTGGCAGCAATGGCCTGAGCGCCGGGGCTCTGAACTGCAATCTGGATCAACTCAAGGGCCTACGCACACTCGGTTATTGAACTACGCTGACCCTCGACACTTACGCATTAGAAAAGGACGGCTTATTTCATGCACCGATCGTTATCACTACGTGCCGTTGTCTGTTTAAGTACGCTCTTGCCCGCGAGTATGTTGTACGCAGCGCCAGACGCGGATATCGAAACCCTCAAACAAGAACTGCTGGAGCTCAAGCAGCGCTACGAAGTCCAACAAAAAGCCCTGGCAGTCCTCGAACAACGGGTACGCCAGGTGGAAGACCAGCCGGCTGTACCGGCACCCAAGCGCCTGGCCAAGTCGCCGGCAGACTTCAAGCAAAGCGGCAGCACCGTGGCCGCCAGCGGCGGTACGGGGGGGGCCACGGGTGGCAGCTCCTACGGGCAATCACTCAAGGATGATTCGGCGCCGGCGCAAAGTGTCAGTAACTTGTATAACGAAGCCAGCGGCTTCTTCGGCAACGGCAAGTTCAGTTTTGAAACCGGCATTACTTACGCGCGTTACGACGCCCGCCAGTTGACCCTCAATGGTTTCCTCGCACTGGATTCGATCTTTCTCGGCAATATCAACCTCGACCGGATCAAGGCCGATAACTGGACCCTGGACTTGACCGGCCGCTACAACCTCGACAACCGTTGGCAGTTTGATGTGAACGTCCCGGTGGTGTACCGCGAGTCCACCTATCAATCGGGCGGCGCCAGCGGCGGCGACCCGCAGGCCACTTCCGAAGAGTCCGTGAGCCGGGACCCGACCATCGGCGACGTCAACTTCGGGATCGCCTACAAGTTCCTCGACGAGTCGCCAACCATGCCCGATGCCGTGGTATCGGTGCGGGTCAAGGCGCCAACCGGCAAGGAGCCGTTCGGGATCAAGTTGGTGCGTTCTACCGCCAACGACAACCTGTACGTGCCGGAGAACCTGCCCACCGGCAACGGTGTGTGGTCGATCACCCCAGGGATTTCCTTGGTCAAGACCTTCGATCCGGCTGTGCTGTTTGGTTCGGTGTCCTACACCCACAACCTCGAAGACTCATTTGATGACATCAGCAGCGACGTCAACCAGAAGGTCGGGGGTAAGGTCCGCCTGGGCGACAGCTTCCAGTTCGGCGTGGGTGTGGCATTTGCCTTGAACGAGCGCATGAGTATGTCGTTCTCGGTGTCCGACCTGATCCAGCGCAAGAGCAAGCTCAAGCCTGATGGGGGGGACTGGCAGTCGATTGTTTCAAGTGATGCCAACGCCGGCTATTTCAACGTCGGCATGACCATCGCCGCCAGTGAGAACCTGACCATCGTGCCCAACCTGGCCATTGGTATGACCGATGACGCACCGGACTTTACCTTCAGCCTGAAATTCCCGTACTACTTCTAAAACCGCCGCTCCTACAAAGTAGAAAAGGAAAAGCCCCGTCGCGATAAGGGTCGCGACGGGGCTTTTTTACCCGCCCTAGCGGATCTGGTGTTTGTGCAGCAACCGGTAGAACGTCGGCCGGGAAACCCCCAGCACACGGGCGGCGACACTCAGGTTGTCACTGTGCCGGTTCAACACATCACACAGCGCCTGGCGTTCAGCGCGGTGCTTGTAGTCCTCAAGCGTAGCCATGGGCAGCGCGATTGCCTGCTGGCTTTGCAAGCCCAGGTCAGCTGCTTCGATTTGGCGCCCTTCGGCCAGTACCAGGCCACGCCGCACCCGGTTGGCCAACTCACGCACATTGCCCGGCCAACCATGCTTGCCCATGGCGATCAGGGCATCTTCGCTGAAGCTGCGTGGACGGCGCCCGGTTTCCTGGCTGTAGAACCTGGAGAAATGGTTGGCCAGCATGCCGACATCGCCATGCCGCTCACGTAACGGCGCGGTGATCACTTGCAAGACATTGAGCCGGTAGTACAAGTCCTCGCGAAAAGTCCCCCTCTCGATGGCGGCCTCAAGGTCGACGTGAGTCGCGGCCAGCACCCGCACATCTACCGGGATCGGTTGGCTACCCCCTACGCGCTCAATGTGTTTTTCCTGGAGAAAGCGCAACAGGTTGGCCTGCAACTCCATGGGCAGGTCGCCGATTTCATCGAGGAACAAGGTGCCGCCGTTGGCTGCTTCGATACGCCCTATCTTGCGTTGATGGGCGCCGGTGAATGCGCCCTTTTCATGGCCAAACAGTTCGGATTGGATCAAGTGCTCTGGGATCGCGCCACAATTGATCGCCACAAACGGCTTGGCGTGGCGCTGGGATTGGCGGTGCAAGGTCTTGGCCACCAGTTCCTTGCCGGTGCCGCTGTCGCCACGGATCAGAATCGGCGACTCGGTGGGGGCCAGCTTGGCCAATAGTTTGCGCAGCTCCCGGATTGGCCGGCTGTCGCCCAACAATTCATGTTCCAGTTCATTCACATGAGCGGCGCCTTTACCCCGCAGGCGTGCCATGCCAAAGGCGCGGCCCAGGGTCACTTGGACCCGTGACACATCGAAGGGCAAGGTGTGGAAGTCAAAAAACCATTCGCAGACAAAGTCGCCGACGTTCTGCAGGCGCAGCATTTCTGGGCTAAGCACGGCGATCCATTCGGTACCGCTGCGGCTGATCAGCTCCTTGACCGCCTCGGGTCGCTCCAAGTGCATGGGCTGGAGCCGCAACAACCCCACATCACAGGTACGATCCCCCAATGCATCCAGGGCGCAACTGTCTACATCCCAGCCAGCCGCCCGCAAACCAGGCAATAACTGGTGGCAGTCGTCACAGGGATCGACCACGAGCAAGCGACGCAGGGCTGGTGTAACAACCATGACTATTCCTTGGCGTCAAAATCATTAAAGTTATTTAGAAACAATAGTTTGGGTAGGCTGCTCATAACCCTAGCAAGATCTTGACGCTAGCCTTGTATCGTTTCGCGATAAAACCATCACCGATACAGCGTTTAGCGATCAGGCCCTCGGCGAGCGCTACTTCAATCTTTCATTCACCTTTCAAAATCGCGCCTTACATGACGTTAATCACGAAAAGTTGAATTTTCTTGTTCTAACATGTGACCCGTACCCCGTCATCGTGCATCAGTACAGGTACTAGCCGAACGGTAAGCCCAACCGACGGCACATCTTCTGATTGGGCACTTAGAGAGAAGACCCCATGAACGCCCCGCTCCGTATCAACGAAGCTCTTTTGATCGCAGACCGTGCTTTCCAACCCTTTCACTGCGTGGCCTGGGCCCCACAAGACGGCACTGGCGAACTGAGCCTGACCGTGATCGACCGCACCGAGAACCGCATCGGGCGCAAACAGATTCCGTGCAGCACTTATTCCGATCCAAAACAATTGGAAACCCTGCTGCTACAAGCCCGCGCCGAACTCAATGGCGAAGGTTATCAACTACAGTCCTGGGCAATGCCCAAGTAAGTTAAGGCAGCCACTGCGACATGCCGTCGCTTCTTATATTGGCTGCAACTTGTTAAGACTATTAAACCCGTGGCGCGTGAGTTCGACTCCCGCCACGGGTTTTGCGTGCCTGACATTTAAGTATCTCCCTTCTTTATATGGCTGCCATGCCATGACCGCTTGATCTTCCTGCGAGCATCGGGCACTTTGCGCGCTTCTCGCCCCCAGGAGCACCCCATGTCCGGTTCAATGGCCCAGGCCTTCGCCCATAACTTCCTGGGGCACTCGCCCCGTTGGTACAAGGCCAGCATCCTCGCTTTCCTCATCATCAACCCACTGGTGCTCTGGGCTTTTGGCCCGGTTGCGGCTGGCTGGCTGCTGGTGGCCGAGTTCATTTTCACCCTGGCCATGGCGCTGCACTGTTATCCGTTGATGCCCGGCGGGCTGTTGATGGTCGAGGCACTGTTGCTGCGCATGACCACACCCCAGGCGCTATACGACGAACTGCTGCATAACTTCCCGGTGATCCTGCTGCTGATGTTTATGGTGGCCGGCATTTACTTTATGAAGGATTTGCTGCTGTTCCTGTTTTCGCGCCTGCTGCTGGGCGTGCGCTCAAAAGCGCTGCTGGGGCTGATGTTCTGCTTTTTGTCGGCCTTTCTTTCAGCCTTTCTTGATGCCTTGACGGTCACTGCGGTCATTATCAGTGCGGCCGTGGGCTTCTATTCGGTGTATCACCGCGTAGCCTCAGGCAATGATCCACGCCAGGACAGCGAGTACAGCGACGACCGCCACCTGCCCACCTTGCACCACGCCGACCTTGAGCAATTTCGCGCTTTCCTGCGCAGCCTGTTGATGCACGGCGCCGTCGGCACCGCCCTGGGTGGCGTCTGTACACTAGTGGGGGAACCCCAGAACCTGTTGATCGGCCATGAGATGGGCTGGAATTTCACTGAGTTCTTCCAACGAATTGCCCCGGTATCGCTGCCGGTGCTGGTCGCCGGCCTGATGACCTGCGTGCTGCTGGAAAAGCTGCGCTGGTTTGGCTACGGCACCCTGCTGCCGGACAACGTGCGCCAAGTGCTGGCCAACTACGCCCGTGAAGACAACGCCGAACGCACCCCGCGCCAACGTGCGGCGCTGATTGTCCAAGGCCTGGCAGCGCTGATCCTGATCGCCGGCCTGGCGTTTCATATCGCCGAAGTGGGCCTGGTCGGTTTGCTGGTGATCGTACTGATCACTGCCTTTACCGGGATTACCGAAGAACACCGCATCGGCAATGCCTTCAAGGACGCCCTGCCCTTTACCGCGTTGCTGGTGGTGTTTTTCGCCGTGGTCGCAGTGATTCATGATCAGCAACTGTTCACCCCATTGATCCAATGGGTGCTGGCACTGCCCGCCGAACAACAGCCGGGCATGCTGTTTATTGCCAACGGCCTGTTATCCGCCATCAGCGATAACGTGTTTGTGGCGACGATCTACATCACCGAAGTCAAGCAGGCGTTTGTGTCCGGCCATATGAGCCGCGAGCATTTCGAGACCCTGGCCATTGCGATCAATACCGGCACCAACCTGCCCAGCGTAGCGACCCCCAACGGCCAGGCAGCTTTCCTGTTTTTGCTGACCTCTGCGATTGCGCCGCTGATCCGCCTGTCCTACGGGCGGATGGTGTGGATGGCGCTACCGTACACCGTGGTGATGGGCGTGCTGGGCTGGTACGCGGTCAGCTATTGGCTGTGAAGGATAAACCGTTCAATAGCCTGGGCTGCGCCGTCCTCGAGATTGCTGCCGGTGACGACATCGGCCTGGCGCTTGACGGCCTCTTCGGCCTGGCCCATGGCAATCGATAACCCGGCCACCTGAAACATCGCCGGGTCATTGCCGCCGTCGCCGATGGCCGCTGTCTGCTCCAGCGCCACGCCAAGATGAGCGGCCAGGGTTTTCAGGGCATCCCCCTTGTTGGCCTGCATGGCCGTGATATCGAGGTACACCGGTTGCGAACGCGATACCTGGGCCAGGCCTGCGAACTTGGGCTGCAACTGCGCCTCCAGGTCAATCAACAACTGGGCGTTGGCGCTGGCGGCGACGATCTTGTCGATCCGCCCCAGGACCGGCTCGAAACTCTCCACCACCACCGGCGCATATCCCAGGCCCTGCTGCTCCCGAGGCACCATTGGGCCGGTAGGGTCGCGCAGCAGCCAGTCGCCTTCGGCAAACACCCAGACTTCCACCTCTGGCTGCTCGCACAGCAGCGCCAGGGTGATCAGCGCCGCCTCAGCCGGCAAATGGTGGGCAACCAGGATGCTGCCATCCGGGTTGACCAGGGTGCCACCGTTGAACCCCGCGGTGGGCACGTCGACGCCCAGCGCTTCGATCTGCTGCAACATGGCCCTGGGCGGCCGCCCGGTGGCGAGGCTGAAAAACACCCCAGCCTCGCGCAGCGCCCTTACGGCTTCGATGGTGCGTTGGCTCAGGCTGTGATCGGGCAACAACAAAGTGCCGTCCATATCACTCAGCAAAAAACGGATGGGTTGAATCGCGTCTGCACTCATCCGAGGCTATGCCAAGCGCGGCCATCACGGGCCAGCAACGCATCTGCCGCCGCCGGGCCATCTTCGCCAGCCTTGTAGGCCTGGATCCCGTCGTCTTCTTTCCACGCATCGAGAAACGGCTGTACCGCACGCCAGCCGTTTTCGATGTTGTCCGCGCGCTGGAACAGCGTCTGGTCACCGGTCAGGCAGTCGTAGATCAGGGTTTCGTAGCCGGTGGACGGCTGCATCTCGAAGAAGTCCTTGTAGGCAAAGCCCAGTTGGATGTTGGCCATGTCCAGGGTCGGCCCGGGCTTTTTCGCCAGCAGGTCGAACCACATGCCTTCATTGGGCTGGATCTGGATCTTCAGGTACGTCGGCTTGAGTTCGTCGACTTCGGTGTCGCGGAACTGCGCATACGGCGCCGGCTTGAAGCAGATGACAATCTCGGTGTCGCGCACACTCATGCGCTTGCCGGTGCGCAGGTAGAACGGCACGCCAACCCAACGCCAGTTATCGATCATCACCTTCAGTGCCACAAAGGTCTCGGTGCTGCTGTCCGGGGCCACATTGGCCTCCTGCCGATAGCCCGGCAGCGCCTTGCCACCGATCTCGCCGGCGGTGTATTGGCCGCGCACCGAGTTGGCCCGCGCATCTTCCAGCGACCAGGGGCGCACAGCGCCAATCACCTTGGCCTTCTCGCCACGTACCGCGTCGGCACCAAACGCCGCCGGCGGTTCCATGGCAATCATCGCCAGCAGCTGGAACAGGTGGTTGGGCACCATATCGCGCAGGGTGCCCGTGTTTTCGAAGAAACTGCCCCGGGTTTCGACCCCGACGGTTTCCGCGGCGGTAATCTGCACGTGGTCAATGTAGTGGTTGTTCCAGAACGCTTCGAACAGCACGTTGGAGAAACGGCTGATCAGGATGTTCTGTACCGTTTCCTTGCCCAGGTAATGGTCGATGCGGTAGATCTGCTTTTCGCTCATGACCTTGAGCAGGCAGGCGTTCAACGCCTCGGCGGTGGCCAGGTCGGAGCCGAACGGCTTTTCGATCACCACGCGGCGGAAAGCCTCGGGGCTCTCCTCCAGCAGGTTGGCCCGGCCCAGGCGCTGCACCACTTCACTGAAGAAGCGCGGCGCGGTGGCCAGGTAGAACACCGCGTTGCCAGTGCCGCTGTCAGCGATTTTGCTGGCGATGTCGGCATAGGTGCCATCATCGAGGAAATCGCCCTGCACGTAGCTGATGCCCTTGGCCAACTGGGCCCACAACTGTGGGTCCAGTGCCTGTTCGGCATTGCCCTTGACCTTGCTCGCGGCTTCGGTGCGGATGAAGTCTTCGAGTTTCTTGGCGAAGTCGACATCGCTGATAGCGTTGTGATCCACCCCGACAATCCGCAGGCCCTCACCCAGCAGACCATCGCGACTGAGGTTGTACAGCGCCGGCATGAGCAGGCGCTTGACCAGGTCGCCATGGGCGCCAAACAGGAACAAGGTAGTGGGTGGAGCGGGTTCGGCCTTGGGTTTCTTGCCGTTGGCCGTCATTTTTTGGAAGTCTCCACATGGCCGCCGAAGCCGAAGCGCATAGCCGACAGCAGCTTGTCACCGTAAGTGCTTTGCTGGCGCGAGCGGAACCGGGCGAACAGCGAGTTGGACAGCACCGGCACCGGCACCGATTGCTCCATGGCCGCTTCGATGGTCCAGCGCCCTTCGCCGCTGTCGGCCACGGAACCGGAATAACCGTCGAGCTTGGGGTCGGTCGCCAGGGCATCGGCGGTCAGGTCCAGCAGCCAGGAAGATACGACGCTGCCGCGACGCCAGACTTCGGCGATGTCGGCCACGTTCAGGTCGAAGCGCTGTTCTGGCGGCAGGTTTTCCGAGTTCTTGGTCTTGAGGATGTCAAACCCTTCGGCAAACGCCTGCATCATCCCGTACTCGATGCCGTTGTGGATCATCTTCACAAAGTGCCCGGAACCGGCAGGGCCAGCATGGATGTAACCACGTTCGGCACGGTCATCGGTGGCGGTACGGTCCTTGGTCCGCGGGATATCGCCCAGGCCTGGCGCCAGGGTGGCGAAGATCGGGTCCAGGTGCTTGACGGTCTCGGCGTCGCCGCCAATCATCATGCAGTAGCCACGCTCCAGGCCCCAGACGCCACCGGAAGTGCCGACGTCGATGTAGTGCAGGCCTTTTTCCGCCAGAGCCTTGCCGCGACGCACGTCATCCTTATAGAAAGTGTTGCCGCCGTCGATGATCACATCGCCGGGTTCCATCAGTTGGCTCAGGTCGTTGATCGTGGTTTCGGTGGGTTCGCCCGCCGGCAGCATGACCCAGACAGCCCGCGGTTTTTGCAGGCCCGCGACCAGGGCGGCGAGATCGGCAACGCCAGTGGCGCCCTCTTCACTCAAGCCTTTGACGAATGCTTCATTGCGGTCGTAGACCACGGTGGTATGCCCATTGAGCATCAAGCGGCGCGCAATATTCCCGCCCATGCGGCCTAGTCCGATAATCCCCAGTTGCATGTATTGATGCTCCCAACTACAAATAAAAAATGTGTGACACAGTTTATAGCGCAATGACGAATTAGTCCGGCGCCAATCGCACTAGTTTCATCACAAAAACAGGCCATCGTTTCACCATCACTGGCTGAAAAGTCACAGCGACCCCAAAAAATAAAAAAGTTCCCTTGAGCCAAAAAAGAAATCAGAATCGCCCCTGACTCCTGCCGAGGGCCTCGACTCAAGCCCCCTGGCACCGCGATACACCGGCTATTTGCGAGGTAAGCAATGCGCACTGCACAGATCACACGCCCGCCACAAACCCTTTACGTCACCGTCCGCCGCGACGAGTTGCGCCAGTTGAAAGACGAACGTGAACAGTTGCAGCAGGAAGTGATCCGCCTGCGTGCGCAATTGCAGGCCCAGCTCACGAATCAAGCCATCACCTGCTGACCTTTTGTAGGGGCCGACTTGCCGGCAAGCCGGTTCCTACAGGGGTCGCCATCTCGGATCAAACTCACGAAGTTTTCACCCGCCCTTCCCGATAATCCTCCACCAGAACGCCGCCTCACCCATGGGCGGTGGCAATTATCGGGTTGGAGCGCTGCATGGCGATGTTCAAACGCAGCACAAAGTCTGCGACAGGGTTTGATTGGGCCGGCCTTGGCTGGATGTTCCTGTTTTTCTGGTATTTCTCGGGCATTACCCAGCTGCTGATCCAATTGACCGGTACTTCCGGCTTCAGTGGTTTCCGCCAGGCGTTCTTCATGAGTGCACTGTGGTTGGCGCCGATGCTGCTGTTCCCGCGTCGCGCCAGGCTGCTGGCGGCGCTGATCGGCGTGGTGTTGTGGGCCTGCTCCATGGCCAGCCTGGGCTATTTCTTTATTTACCAGCAGGAATTTTCCCAGAGCGTCATCTTCATCATGTTCGAGTCGAACATCTCTGAAGCGGGCGAGTACGCAACCCAATATTTTGCCTGGTGGATCGTGCTGGCCTTTATTGCCCACACGGCCTTGGCCATCTTCCTCTGGACCCGCGTGCGCCCGGTCTATCTACCCAAGGCACGGGCGATGGTCGCGGCCACCGCCATTGTGCTGGCGATTGTCGGTTATCCGCTGATCAAGCAGATAGCCACCAACGACACCCTGGAACGAGCCATCGATGGTTTCGAAACCCGTGTCGAACCTGCGGTGCCGTGGCAGATGATCGTCGCCTATCGTCGCTATACCCAGCAGTTGAACAACATGCAGGGCATGCTCGACAACGTCAGCAAGATCCCGCCCCTGAGCAACTTCAAAGACAGCATGGCCGGCCAGCCATCGACCCTGGTGCTGGTGATCGGCGAGTCCACCAACCGCCAGCGCATGAGCCTCTACGGCTACCCACGCAAGACCACCCCGGAACTGGACAAGCTGCGTGACCAACTGGACGTGTTCGACAACGTCATCACCCCGCGCCCCTACACCATCGAGGCGCTGCAACAGGTGTTGACCTTTGCCGACGAAGACCACCCGGACCTGTACCTCAAGACCCCATCGATCGTCAGCATGATGAAGCAGGCCGGCTACAAGACCTTCTGGATCACCAACCAGCAGACCATGACCAAGCGCAACACCATGCTCACCACGTTCTCGGAACAGGCCGACGAGCAGGTATACCTCAATAACAACCGCAACCAGAACGCCCGCCAGTACGATGGCGACGTGCTGGAACCGTTCTCCAAGGCCCTCGCCGACAAGGCCGAGCGCAAGCTGATCGTGGTGCACCTGCTGGGTACCCACATGAGCTATCAGTACCGCTACCCGCCGAGCTTCGACACCTTTACCGACCGCCAGGGCGTCCCGGATGGCGTGCGCGACGACCAGTTGCCGACCTACAACAGCTACGACAACGCGGTGCGCTACAACGACTTCGTGGTGTCGAGCCTGATCAAGGATTACGCCAAGACCGATCCCAACGGCTTCCTGCTGTACCTCTCCGACCACGGCGAGGATGTGTTCGACTCGGCGGGCCACGACACCCTGGGCCGCAACGAGGGCAAGCCGACGGCGCCGATGTACACCATCCCTTTCATGACCTGGGCCTCGCCGAAATGGCGCGCCAGCCACGACTGGAATATGCGAGGCGATTTACAACGGCCGTACAGCAGCTCGCAGTTGATTCATACCTGGGCCGACCTTGCCGGCTTGAGCTTCGACGAACTGGACCGCAGCCGCAGCTTGGTCAGTGATAGCTTCACGCCACGCCCCTTGCTGATTGGCGATCCCTACCAGCGTTCGCAGAAGGCCTTGATCGACTTCAGCCTGATCAAGCCCAAGGTCAGCGCCGACCCCAGGAATGTGGTGCTGAAGTAAACGCCCCCGCCCCGTCCAAAGTTAACCGGGTGATTAACTTTGGACGTTCTTGACGTTAATTCTCATTTAATAAGCTTCCTACAGACTATTCCCATAAATCTGATCAGGGACGGTGCAGATACCGATCACTCTTAATGGGAATACATGCAATGAAACTTTCAACCTTGATGCTCGCCGGCGTACTGGGCTTGACCTCGGCCGGAGCCTTCGCCGAAGGTGGCGCGGAACGCGTGAAGGAGCACTTCGACAACTTCAGCTTCACCCAGAAACAAATCCACAGCGATGCTGAGCAGACTGCCGCGACCGATGCCAAGGGCGCTGAAGGCGGCTCTGCCGAGCAGGCGCGGGATAGTGAGCAACCCAAGAGCTGACGCGCCACTTACGCTCTGATGGAGACGTTCATCAAGGCTGTCTGTGGTGAGGGGCATTCGCAACCCGACGGGATAAGCCCCTTACCACCGACGCGGCCTTAAAGCACCTTGCTCCAGAACAGCATGCGGCCATGGGCGGGGTCAAACACCGAGTCATCAAACCCAAACTTGCGGTACGACGCCTGAGCCACCGGATTGCCTTCCAGCACTTCGAGGGTGATCTTGCAGCAGCCGCGCTGACGGGCGATTTCCTCGACCTTTTGCAGCATTTTCTGGCTCAGGCCCAGGCCACGGAACTGCTCCATGACGACCACGTCATGCACGTTGACCAGCGGGCGACAGGCGAAGGTCGAAAACCCCTCAAAGCAGTTCACCAGCCCGGCCGGCTCGCCACCCACAAAGGCCAGCACGCTGAATGCGTGGGCACGCTTGGCCAATTCAGCCGGCAGTTGCTCCAGCAGATCGGCGGACAGGGCTTTGCCTCCGCCCATCGGGTCTTGCGCGTAGTGATTGAGCAGCAGGCCAATGGCCTCGGCCTGTACAGGATTGCTGTAGCTGGCTTGCAACACCAGTATTTCTGCGGCTTCCATTTCCTTCCTCGATAACAGTTAGGCAGGGATCACCTCCCCGCAAAACCTCGATTGTAAGCGGGCTGTCGGCCATAGATGAAGGAGATTAACTACAGGTTTGTGCAGGAAAGCGCTGTCACGACTCCTGCCGAATAAAAGTGGCTCAAGGCCATTATCGGCCGAAGCGCTGTAGCTGCATTTCTTGCAAGCGACTGAACGTTCGTCGGAACGCAAATTCCAGGTAACCCTCTGTGTAAAGCGACACCAGGGACACTTTGGCTTCGATGTATAACGGCACCTTGCGGTCGTAACACTCATCGACCAGGGCAATAAAGCGTCGCACGCCGTCGTCATGCACAGACAATTGCGGCAACTCACGATCCCCCGCCTCCACACGCTGGGCGCCGTCCTCGGTACCACGGGCAATCCGTCCGGGACGCTGCTGAGCACTCAAGCAGGGGACCTCGCCGAGCAATATGGCGCTGTAACGATCGCACAGTTGCATGAAATCCATGGCCGCCAACGGTTGCTCGCACAAGTCGGCATAACGGCACCACAGCACCGTTGCACAGGATTTCACCGTGGCAATGCTGCGCGAGCCCACGACCACCGGCGCATCGCTGCAGGCTTGTCCCGCGCTCAACCGCTCAAATACCTGTGCCAGTGCCTGTGGCTCATCGACCCAGTAACGCTGCTCAGCGGTGCCGGGATGCAGGCGGTGATCTTCACTGCCCGCTACCGCCACCACCTGCATATGGGCCTTGATAGCCTCGATGGCCGGCATGAAGCGGTCCCGGTTGAAACCGTCGGCGTAGAGCTGCTCTGGCGGTTGATTGGAGGTGCAGACCATCACCACCCCTTCGTCAAACATCACCTGGAACAAACGCCCGAGGATGATCGCATCGCCGATGTCATTGACGAACAGTTCGTCAAAACACAGCACCCGCACCTCCCCCGCCAATTCACGGGCCAGAGCCTGCAAAGGGTCGGGCGTGCCGGTCAACTGGAACGAGCGCTGGTGGACCCAGCCCATGAAGTGATGAAAATGCTGGCGCCGCGCAGGCACCCGCAGGCTCTGGTAGAACTGATCCATCAGCCAGGTTTTGCCGCGGCCCACCGGGCCCCAGAGATAAACCCCGGCCACGGGACCATGGGTGCCCTGATGCAAGGCCTCATGGCAATCCTGCAAGATTTGCACGGCATGACGCTGGGCATCGTCGGCGACAAAACCCTCATGCAGGGCCTGCTGGTACGCGGCCAAGGGTGAATCAAAAATCATACCGATCCATAGCCAGAATGGCTCACCTGTGGCGAGGGGGCTTGTCCCCCGTTGGGCTGCGAAGCAGCCCCAGTAGGCTCCTGAGCTCTATCTGACACACCGAAGCAGCAGGTTTTGGGGCTGCTTTGCAGCCCAGCGGGGGCGATACGGCGTTCCGGCAAGCCCCCTCGCCACAGACAAGCATCTTTACTACAGACAAGCACCTTCACTACAGAAAACCCTATGCAAGGCTTTTGCTGACCACCTCGAACACATCGCTGGACAGCTCGCCCGAACCGCGGATGCGCTCCAGTTCAGCCTTCATCAGCGCTTGGCGGGCGCTGTCGTATTTACGCCAGCGGGTCAGCGGCGCCAACTGCCGCGAGGCGATCTGCGGGTTGAAGGCATTCAGCTCGATGACCAGGTCCGCCAGGAAGCGATAGCCCGAACCATCGGCCGCGTGGAAGTTGATCAGGTTTTGCCCGGCAAAGGCGCCAACCAGCGCGCGTACCTTGTTCGGGTTCTTGATATTGAACGCCGGGTGCTGCATCAAGGCCTTGACCCGCGCAAGCCCGCCCGGCAATACGCTGGCGGCCTGGACACTGAACCATTGGTCCATGACCAGTGGGTTGTCCTTGAAGTTCTCGGCAAACACTTGCAGGGCCTTGGCCTTCTCGGCCTCGAACGGCGAGTTGACCAGTACCGCCAATGCAGTCAGGCGTTCGGTCATGTTGTCGCATGCGTCGAACTGTTCCAGGGTCGCGGCCAGCACTTCGGGCTTGCCGCTGAGCATCAGGTACGACAGCGCGATGTTCTGCAGGGCGCGGCGGGCGAAGTGCTCGGCCGACGCCACGTAAGGCGTGTTGCGCGAAAGATCGCGGTTGGCCTGGTAGCGCAGCCACAGGCCTTCGAACAGTTGGTCGGCCAACTGCTTGCGCGCAAATTCGCGGGCGGCGTGGATCGCGTCGACGTCTGCCACTTCGCTGATTTCGGTGAGGTAGGCTTCACCGGGCAACGACAACATTTCCGCGACCATGGCCTGGTCCAGGCTGTCGTCGCTCAATACGCTACGCAGTGCATTGACCAGCCGCTGATCCAGCACCAGGGCCTGGCCCTGCTGGTGTTGGCCGATCAGGTCCTGCAATACCTGCACTGCCAGTTGCTGGCCCGCCTCCCAGCGATTGAACCCGTCGCTGTCGTGTTGCATCAGGAACATCAACTGGTCACGGCTGTAGGGGAAGCTCAACTTCACCGGCGCGGAGAAACCACGCAGCAGCGACGGCAGTGGCTGTGCGGCGATATCGACGAAGGTGAACGTCTGCTCGGCCTCAGTCACCGACAACACCCGCGAGGTGCCCTGCGCGGCGGCTTCACCGGCCAGGCGCAGCGGCAAATCAGCCCCATCGGCGTCCAGCAGGCCCAGGGCCACGGGAATCACGAATGGCAGCTTTTCCACGTTGTCCGGGGTTTGCGGGCAGCTCTGGCGCACGGTCAGGCTGTAGGTCTTGGCTGCGGCGTCGTAGGACTCGCTCACCGCCAAGCGTGGCGTACCAGCCTGGCTGTACCAGCGCTTGAACTGGGTCAGGTCGGTGCCGTTGGCGTCTTCCATGGCCTTGATAAAGTCGTCGCAGGTCACGGCCTGGCCGTCGTGGCGCTCAAAGTACAGGTCGCTGCCTTTGCGGAACCCTTCGGCGCCGAGCAAGGTGTGGATCATGCCGACCACTTCCGAACCCTTTTCGTACACGGTCAGGGTGTAGAAGTTGGAAATCTCGATAAAGCTGTCCGGGCGCACGGCGTGGGCCATTGGCCCTGCATCTTCAGCGAATTGGTGAGTGCGCAGGTAGGCCACATCCTGGATCCGCTTGACGGTGGCCGAATTCATGTCGGCAGAGAAGCCCGAGTCGCGGAATACCGTGAAGCCTTCCTTGAGCGACAACTGGAACCAGTCGCGGCAGGTCACGCGGTTGCCCGACCAGTTGTGGAAATACTCGTGGGCGACGATTGCTTCGACCCGCTGATGCGCGGCGTCGGTCGCGGTCTCGGCGCGGGCCAGCACCGCACTGGAGTTAAAGATATTCAGGCCCTTGTTTTCCATGGCGCCCATATTGAAGTCGTTCACGGCCACGATCATGAAAATATCCAGGTCGTATTCGCGACCGTAGACCTCTTCATCCCAGCGCATGGACTTCTTCAGGCTGTTCATGGCGTGCTGGCACTTGTCGATGTTTTCTGGCTCGACATAGATGCGCAGCGCGACGGTGCGCTGGCTCATGGTGGTGAAGGTGTCTTCGACACACCACAGGTCACCGGCCACCAGGGCAAACAGGTAGGCCGGTTTCTTGAACGGGTCTTCCCAGGTTGCCCAGTGCCGGCCGTCTTCGCCGGGGCCGCTGGCAATCGGATTGCCGTTGGACAGCAGCACCGGATAGCTGTGCTGCTCGGCGATCACGGTGGTGGTGAACGTGCTCATCACGTCCGGGCGATCCAGGTAGTAGGTGATCTTGCGAAAACCTTCGGCCTCGCATTGGGTGCAGAACATGCCGCTGGACTTGTACAGGCCTTCCAGGGCGGTGTTGGTTTCAGGGTGGATCCGCACGCTGGTGTCGACAGTGAAGCTGTCGCTGAGCGGCTGCAATGTCAGGTGGCTGTCGCTCAACTGGTAGTCGGCAGCGCTCAGTTCCCGGTCGCCCAGGTTCACGCTCAACAGCTCCAACTGCTGACCGTCCAACACCAGCGGCGGCAGGCCGGCACCGCGCTCGGGATTGCGGCGCATCACCAGCTGCGCGTGGACCAGGCTATGGTCCTCGAACAACTCGAAGGTCAGGTGGGTCTCGTCGATCAGGTACTCGGGCGCCTGATAGTCCTTCAGGTAGATCATCTTCGGTTGTTCGGTGCGCATGCGTGAAATCCTTCTACTGATGCACGGCGAGCTGGTAAGCCGTGTATTTACGAATATTGATAACGCCGGTATCGAAGATCAGGTATTGGCCCTTGACCCCCAGCAGCGTGCCTTCGGCAATCGGGTTCTTGTCCAGGTTGAAGCTGACGATCTTGGTCGGATATTGCTCCACCGGGTAGCGGATTTCGAGGGGCTCGATATCAGTCACCGGTTGGATAGCCTGCAGGCCAAAGCGTTCCTGCAATTGCAGCAGGCCGTCAGCGCAGGAGACGAACAGCTCATCGCGCACCTGCTTGAGGTCCACCGTGCTCGCGTCGCCCTTGAGCAAGGCGCGCCAGTTGGTCTTGTCGGCGACCTGGCTGCGCAGTACATCCTCGACAAAACCTGATTGCTGGCGTGTGGCCACGCGCATGATCGGCAGCGCCTGGCTTGCCCCCTGGTCCAGCCAGCGCGTGGGCAACTGGGTGGCGCGGGTGATGCCGACCTTGATCCCCGACGAATTCGCCAGATACACCACATGGTCGGTCATGCAGAATTTTTCGCCCCAGGCCGGATCGCGGCAAGTGCCGGCATCGAAATGGCAGCGCTCAGGGCTCATGATGCACAGGTCGCACTGGGCCAGCTTGGTCATGCATGGGTAGCAATAGCCCTGGCTGAAACTGGTCTTGGTCTTGCGTCCGCAATGGGTGCAGTGGATCGCACCGAGGTATTCCAGGCGTATATGAGTGCCAATCAACGGGTTGACCGGCACCTCGGTGTCACCCAGGCGAAAAGCGTATTGAACGGTCGGCGAACCCAGTTGCGCCGACATCTTGCTGACTGCACCACGGCCAATCTCAATCAATGGATGGCATCCGACTTGAACAGGATGTTTTCCACCGGGGTCGATTTGGACTGGCATTCCTGCGGGCCCATATAGCCGGTGCGCTGGTCTTCCGGCAGGTTTTGCAGCTCCCAGGCGATCATCGCCTGCAGGGACAGTTCACGCTGTTCGGCGGTGAGCTTGCGGCCGTCGGACCATTTACCGATTTCCACCGCGAGCTTGAGGCTCTGGTAGATATCCGGAGTGATGTTTTCGATCATTTCAGCAAAAGAGGACATAAGACTCTTCCTTAAAGAATGGGCAGAGATTCAAGCGTTACGTTTATGGCGGCTGTACAACCCGCCGAGCAAACCGGTGATGCAACCCACCACCAGGCCGCCGACATGGGCCGCATTGGCGATTTCGCCGAAACCGATCATCGACACCAGGCCCGACAAACACAGCACCAGCCACACCAGCATCATCACCAGCACGCCACGGGGCAGGCGATACGCGGGGTTGGGCGCGAGCAACTGATAGATCCAGCAATGGCCCAACAGGCCGTACAGCACGCCGGACAAACCGCCAAACAGGCCGGGGCCGCCAAAGGTGTATTGCGCGTAGTTGGAGGCCAGGCTGAACAGCAACGTCAGGCCCAGCAGGTTGATACTGCCCTGGCGCGACTCGATCCGCCGACCCAGCTCCCAGTACCACATGCCGTTCATCGCCAGGTGGAGGATGCCGAAGTGGATCAGCATCGGCGTCACCAACCGCCACCACTGCCCCGCCGCCAGGCTGTCGGCCAAGGGGGTGAAGTACAGGTATTCGCCGGCCACGTGGAAATTGAGGAACGTCAACCAGCTCATTGCTTGCAGATTGTCACCCAGCATCGTGACAGCGCCGACGATCAGGCTCAGCAGCAGCACCGTGGCGGTCAGTGGGCTGTGGCGCAATTGCAGGAGGAAACCGGGACGCTTGCCCACCTGCTCCGGGGGAAGGTCCAATTGCTGGTCCGGGTCGCCAGCAGGAAAGCGTTGATACAGGCTGCGTACGTCCTCGCTGATCGCGTCCGGCACCCAGAGCACCTGCTCGCCGGCCTCTTCGCTGACGCGATGGGGCACTTGCATGCGCTGCAGCAGTTTGACGAAGCCACCCAGGTCCACGCTCAGGGGCAAGCGCAATACCGCAACGGTACTCATGAAATCACCTCAGGGCGCTCGACATCGACCCAGACAAATTTGTTCGGGTCGAGGCGGGTTTCTTGATCCAGTCGATAGGCCACCAGCTTGCCGTAGAGCACCGCGCTGTAGTCCAGGCAGGCCAGGTTCGAGCGGATCGGCGCCGGTTTGCCGCTGCGCCAGTAGTGCCCCACGAACAACAACGGCTCATCGACGCCATAACGCAGCAGGGAGTTTTTCTCAGTCGAGGACAACGGTGTACGCGCCACCGGGTCAGGCAAGGCGTCAGGCTGGAAAACAATATCGCCATAGGTCTTCGGGTCGTCCTCCCAGAACTTGGTGCGGAAGAACGAACGGGTCAGGCCGTCGCCACCGGTCAGCGTCAGGCCGTCCGGCAGGCGCATATCGGTGCCGCGCAGCAGGCGGTCGAACGCGTTGCAGGCAAAACTGCCAGGCACCGCCGCCGCCTGCAGGAAGTGCTCGTCAATACAGCCATCGGGGAATTGCCTGCGCAGCGGCTCGATCAACCCCGAATCCCAGCAGGCGTGCACCACGCGAAAGCGCCCGGCGTCGACAAACAACGGCATGTCGTAGAACCAGGCCAGGAAGTCATGCCAGTCGCCAGGATGGTGTTCAAACTGGGTCAGGGTCTCGTGGATCAGCCGCGCGTGGCGTGGCGAATGTTCGCGCACGTACTGCTTGCCACTGCCGGGAGGCGCCAGGGTGCTCCAGCCCAGGGCGTTGAACTCATGGTTGCCCATGATGCACAGCGCCTGGCCGGCTTCGGTCATGTCATGGACGATATGCAATGCCTCGCGGATCCGTGGCCCACGGTCGATGATATCGCCGAGGAACACCGCCATGCGTGAGGGATGGCGCCAGGTGCCGCCCTGCTTGTGGTAACCCATCTGGTCGAGCAGGTGCTCAAGGGTATGAGCGCAACCGTGCACGTCACCAATCAGGTCGTAGCTACGCGCGGGATCGAGCATCAGTCGCCTCCACCCCCCAAGCGGCTGCCCCAGCCCAGCTTGGTGCGACACACTTCGTAGTAGTTGTGATCCAGCGGATGGATCAATCGCAGCTTCTGCGCCTTTTTGCTCACGGTGATGGTGTCACCGGGGGCGCAGGTGAAGTGGTTCTGCCCGTCACAGGAGACTTGCGGGTAGATCTGCATGTCTTTGGAAACCACGATTTTCAGCTCACTGTTGCCATCGACCACAATCGGCCGGCTCGACAACATATGGGGGTACATCGGCACGATCACAATGGCATCGAGCTTGGGATGCATGATCGGCCCGCCCGCCGACAGCGCATAGGCCGTGGAACCGGTGGGCGTGGCGACGATCAGGCCGTCGGCTTTCTGACTGCAGACGAACTGGCCGTCGATGTACAACTCGAACTCGATCATCCGCGTCGATTTGCCAGGGTGCAGCACCACGTCATTGAGGGCATCGCCCTGGCCGATGGCTTCGCCGTGGCGACGCACTTCGGCTTGCAGCAGGAAGCGGTTTTCTACCAGGTAATGACCGTCCAGCACCTTGGCCACTTCGACTTCCAGGTCATCGGGGCGGATATCGGTAAGGAACCCCAGGCTGCCGCGGTTGATCCCCAGCACCGGCACGTTGTGCCGCGCCAGGGCGCGAGCGGCGCCCAGCAGGCTGCCGTCGCCGCCGACCACGATCACCATGTCGCAGACTTCACCCAGCATTTTGCGCGACGAGGTCTGCAGGCCGTGGCCCGGCAGAATCTCGGCGATGGTGTCTTCGAGGATCACATGCAGGTGGCGCTCAAGCAGAAACTTTTTCAGCCGGCGGACGGTGTCCAGAACCTGGGTACTGCCCAGGCGACCGATAATGCCGATATTGCGAAATTGCTCCATGGGGCTCCTGCAGGGTTTGGGTGTGGCGAAAAACAACGATTATGGGCGAAAGGCCGCATTAGACAAAATCCTTTGTCGCCGCAGGGCCCAGACGACAACGGTTCTCAACACCCGACACGATCACCCCGGCAGTAGGAAACAGCTATGCTCGGACCATGAATCCGTTCCCAGACTTGCAGGACTTGCCCCGTCAATTACACCATCCCGAGGTGCGGGACCTGGCGTGGGTGATCCTCGCCCCGCCGATGCTGGAACAGACCCCCTGGCCGCAACGCCACCCCCTGGCCGGCAGCGAGTGGGTGCAGCGGCCTGCGGCTCTGGAGCAATGGCTAAGGCACCTGGACCAGGACAGCAGCGCCCTGCAGCATTGGCTGAGCCTGGCCCGCACCCGGCGCCTGGGCCTGTATTACGAGCGTCTGTGGCAATTTGCCGTGCAGCACGCCCCAGGCGTGGAGTTGCTGGCGGCCAACCTACCGATCCGCCAGGCCGGGCATACCTTGGGTGAGTTGGATATGCTGCTGCGCGACCGTGACGGCGTGCATCACCTGGAACTGGCGATCAAACTCTACCTAGGGCCTCAAAACGGCAGCGGCCAGGACACGGCACAGTGGCTGGGCCCTGGCTGCCATGACCGACTGGATCGCAAGCTGGCCCACCTTGCCGACCATCAGTTGCCGATCTCGGCCAGAGCCGAAAGCCGGGAGGTGCTGGCAGCGCTGGATATCCAACAGTTCGATGCCCATCTGTGGCTGGGAGGTTACTTGTTGTACCCCTGGCCCGGCGAGGCTGAGCCACCCCTTGGCGCCCATCCCAAGCACTTGCGCGGGCGCTGGTTGCATCAGCGTGATTGGCGGGATTTTATCCGCAACAGCCCGTCGGGGCGCTGGCAACCCCTGCCCCGCCACGCCTGGCTCGCGCCGGCGCATTACCCGACAGAGGACGTGTGGACGGCAGAACAGATGCAATGCTGGCTCGCCGACCTTGACCCGATGGCGCCGGCGCAGTTGTTGGTGCGGATGAATCAGAACGGCGAGGAGTGGGAGGAAGCTGAGCGGCTGTTTCTGGTGGCGGATCTTTGGCCGAATGTGCCGGGGGCGGGCTGATATTCCGATGGTGGATTTGAGGGCCTCATGGCAGCATCGGTATCTACACAATTTTCAGACACTGACGACCTCCCCTGTGGCGAGCGGGCTTGTCGGAACGCCGCATCGCCCGCGCTGGGCTGCGAAGCAGCCCCAGTAAGCAGAGTGCGGTGTATCTGATACTCCGTAGCGGCTGGTTTTGGGACTGCTTCGCAGCCCAGCGCGGGCAAGCCCGCTCGCCACAGGGGAGGTCGTCAGCTTGTCGGAACGCCGCACCGCCGCGAGAGCGCTAGCCGCAGCGCTACAAACCATCAATATGCCGATAATCCACCTGCAACCCGGCGGCCAGCTCACGGGCCCGACCCAACCTGATCGGGCCGCGTTCAATATCCACCAACAGCCCGGGGCACTCCAACCCGGGCAACTGGCCGATATCTTTCAACCGGCCATCGGTAATCACCAGTAATCGCTGCTGTTCAGCCGGATACCGCTTGCGCCGTGCTACCAGCCAATGCCCGACCTCGGTCAATGCCGCCAGCAACGGCGTCCCGCCGCCCGCGCCCAGCCCATCCAACCATCGGCCCAAGCCCTTCGCGGCCTTCAAGCCTTGGACCTGCCAGCTCGGTACCTGCCCGCTGGCCGTCAGCAATGCCAACCGCGCCCGTTGCCGATAGGCATCGTCAAACACCTGCGCCAGCAAGCCCTTGGCATCGCTCAACGCCTGATGGCGCCGCGTGGACGCCGAGGCATCGACAATCACCAGCCACAACTCAGGAGCCGAGCGGCTGCGCAGGTGGTAGCGCAGGTCTTCACGAGATTGCGGCCGCCCCACCAGCAAGGTGCCCGGCCAGTTGACCAGGCCCTGCTGCGCGCTGCGCGCCTTACCCTGCCGCCCGCTGCTCAATCGCCCAGCCTTGGGGCGGGCATCCACTCCCGTGTCAGGTCGGGGGCGGATGCCTAGGGCTTTTTTGGCCAGGCCGGCACCTCTCGGCGAGCGCCCATGGGCAACGCAGGCGCGGGCATATCGCCCCACTGACCTTGGCCTGGCGCGTTATCTGAAGGCTGGGGCGCCTGGCCCTGCTCGGGCGTGCTCGCAGGCGAAGAGCTTTCCTGGCGACGGTGACGCAGGGCAAATTCGGCCACAGCCTCTATATCTTCTTCAGCGATAGCCACGGCACCACGCCACGCGGCATGGGCCCGCGCCCCGCGCAACCACACCAGATCGGCACGCAGGCCATCGACCCCGGCGGCAAAACAGCGCTCGCTAATCTGCGCCAGGGCCTGGTCATCCAGGGCGATGCTGGCCAGGCGCGCACGAGCCTGGGTACAGCGTTCGCGCAGCGCCCCTTGCTGATCGGCCCACTGCGCACAGAAGGCCGCAGGGTCGCTGTCGAAATCCAGGCGGCGGCGGATGATCTGCCCACGCTCGGCCGGCAGGGTCTGCCCGCTCAGTGCCACATTGAAACCAAAACGATCCAGCAGTTGCGGGCGCAACTCGCCCTCTTCCGGGTTCATCGTACCGATCAGCACAAAACGCGCCGAGTGCCGGTGGGAAATGCCGTCGCGCTCGATCAGGTTGGTGCCGCTGGCAGCGACGTCGAGCAGCAGGTCCACCAGGTGATCGGGCAGCAGGTTGACTTCATCCACATACAACACGCCGCCGTCAGCCTTGGCCAGCACGCCGGGGGAGAACTGCGCACGGCCTTCGGCCAACGCAGCATCGAGGTCCAGGGTACCCACCAGGCGCTCTTCAGTGGCGCCCAAGGGCAAGGTGACAAACTGCCCGCTGGCCAACAGATCGGCCAAGCCGCGGGCCAGGGTGGACTTGGCCATGCCGCGCGGGCCTTCGATCAGTACGCCGCCGATCTTCGGATCGATGGCGGCCAGGCACAGCGCAAGCTTCAGGTCGTCGGCGCCGACTACAGCCGACAATGGAAAATGTGGGGTGTCAGTCATACTGATATCTCGATGAATTCTGTAGCGCCCCTGTAGGAGCGAGCTTGCTCGCGAAAATAGTCAACGTTGACGCGAGCCTTGATGAGCGCGTTGCCCTTGGGTTTTTCGCGAGCAAGCTCGCTCCTACAGTGAGGCGTGCGCTCTTTTGGCACTGAGCTTCACGGCAAGCACGATCAGCATCAGGTGTCTTCTTCTATGTCCAGCAACAGGTTTTCCAATGCCTCGCGGTACGCCCCAGGCTCCTGCCACATGCCGCGCTGCTGGGCTTCGAGCATGCGCTCGGTCATGTCACGCAGGGCATCGGGGTTGTGCTGTTGCACAAACGCCCGGGTGTCGGGGTCGAGCAGGTAGGCATCGGCCAGCAATGCATACTGATGATCGTCGATCAGTGCGGTGGTTGCGTCGAAGGCGAACAGGTTGTCCACCGTTGCAGCCATCTCGAACGCACCTTTATAGCCGTGGCGCTTGACCCCCTCGATCCACTTTGGATTGGCCGCGCGGGAACGGATCACCCGGTTCAGCTCTTCCTTGAGCGTGCGGATTTTCGGCAGGTCCGGCTGGCTATGGTCGCCATGGTAACTCGCGGCCTTGGCCCCACTGAGGGTTTCTACCGCGGCGAGCATGCCACCCTGAAATTGATAGTAGTCATTGGAGTCGAGCAGGTCGTGCTCGCGGTTATCCTGGTTCTGCAGCACTGCCTGAACCTGGCTCAGGCGCTGGGCGAACTGTTCACGAGCGGCGGTGCCTTCATCGGCACCGCCATAGGCGTAGCCACCCCAATTGAGGTAGACCTCGGCCAGGTCTTCGCGGCTTTGCCATAGGCGGCCGTCAATTGCGCCCTGCACACCCGCACCATACGCGCCGGGCTTGGCGCCGAAAATGCGCCAGCCGGCCTGCCTGGCCGCGGCCTCCTCATCCAGGCCAGACTTGAGCAGCGCCTCACGCTCGCTGCGCACTTTGGCTGCCAGCGGGTTCATATCGTCCGGCTCATCCAGCGCCGCAACCGCTTGCACGGCAGCATCGAACAGCCGGATCAGGTTGGCGAACGCATCCCGGAAGAAACCGGACACCCGCAGGGTCACGTCCACTCGCGGGCGATCGAGCAAGCTGATAGGCAGGATTTCAAAGTCATCGACACGCTGGCTGCCCGTGGCCCACACCGGACGCACGCCCATCAGCGCCATGGCCTGGGCGATATCGTCACCACCCGTACGCATGGTTGCGGTGCCCCACACAGAAAGCCCGAGTAGGCGCAAATGGTCGCCGTGGTCCTGCAGGTGTCGCTCGAGCATCAGGTTCGCGGACTGGAAACCGATCCGCCAGGCGGTGGTGGTCGGCAGGTTGCGTACATCGACGGTGAAAAAGTTCCGCCCGGTCGGCAGTACATCAAGGCGCCCCCGGCTCGGCGCACCGCTGGGGCCGGCCGGTACGAAACGACCGCCCAGGGCATCCAGCAAGCCGCGCATTTCCGCCGGGCCGCAGGCATCCAGGCGCGGCGCGACGACGATGCGCAGGCTTTCGATTACCGATTTCACGTCTTCCCAACCCGGCTCCTCAAGCTGTTCGAGCGGCCCTTCCAACGCCTGTTCGATCAGCCGCGCCGCGTACAACTCCAGGCGCTCGCGGGTATCACCAGCGGTGCGCCACAACTGGCCGTCGATTTGCTGCAACACTTCGGGGCGGCGCCCGGTCCAGGGCTCTGCCAAGGCACAGTCCAGTGGGTCAAAGCCCAGTTCGAAGGCCTTGGCCAACACGCGCAGCAGGCTCGATTGCGGGCCGCGCCCGTCGCCACGCGGGATGCGCAGCAGGGCCAGCAAGGTGTCGATACGCAGCCGACCTTCGGGTGATTCACCAAAGATATGCAGGCCGTCGCGGATCTGCGATTCCTTCAAATCGCACAGGTAGGTATCCAGGCGCGGCAACCAGACCGCAGCGTCGGCATCGTTATCCAGCTCAAGCTCTTGGTCGATACGGGTTTCGCGCACCAGCTTGAGGATGTCCTTTTGCAGCTCCAGGGCGCGTCGTGGGTCGAGCAATTGCGCTTCGTAATACTCGTCTGCCAGCAGCTCCAGGTTGCGCAGCGGGCCATAGGTCTCGGCGCGGGTCAGCGGCGGCATCAAATGGTCGATGATCACGGCCTGGGTGCGCCGCTTGGCCTGGGCCCCCTCGCCCGGGTCGTTGACGATAAACGGGTAGATATTGGGCAACGGCCCCAGCAGCGCATCCGGCCAGCAGTGCTCGGACAGCCCGACGCCTTTGCCCGGCAGCCATTCCAGGTTGCCATGCTTGCCGACGTGGATCACGCCATGGGCGCCGTAGGTGTGGCGCAGCCAGAAATAGAACGCCAGGTAAGCATGGGGCGGCACCAGGTCCGGGTCGTGGTACACCGCACTGGCATCCACCTGGTAACCCCGCGCCGGCTGGATGCCGACAAAGGTCAGGCCCAGGCGCAGGCCGGCGATCATCATGCGCCCGTCGCGACACATCGGATCGTTATGGGGCGTACCCCAACGCTCCAGCACAGCCTGGCGGTTGGCCTCGGGCAAGCGATTGAACATCGCCTGGTAATCGTCCAGGCCCAGGCTTTGGTGGCAGGGTCGCAGGTCGAGACTGTCGAGATCGTTGGTCACGCCGCCGAGCAGCTCATGGATCAAGGCCGTGCCGCTGTCCGGCAAGGTGGATGGCAGCGGATAACCTTCGGTTTGCAGGGCCCGCAGGATATTCAAGGCAGCAGCCGGGGTGTCCAGGCCAACGCCGTTGCCGATGCGCCCGTCGCGGGTCGGGTAATTGGCCAGAATCAGGGCGATGCGCTTATCTGCATTCGGCACCCGCGCCAGTTCGACCCAGCGCCGCGCCAGTTCGGCCACAAAATCCATGCGCTCGGGCGCCGCGCGATAGCACACTACGTCCGACTGACTGCGCTCGCTGCGCCAGGCCAGATCCTTGAAGCTGATCGGGCGGCTGATGATGCGCCCGTCCAGCTCCGGCAAGGCGATGTGCATGGCCAGGTCGCGTGGGCCAAGGCCTTGCTCGCTGGCTTCCCAACCGGGTTGGTTGTCCTGGGCGCAGATGGCTTGTATCACCGGGATATTGCGGCGAAACGGTCGCAGATGGGGTGCTTCGGGGCTGGACTGGGCAAAGCCGGTGGTGTTGAGAATCACCGCCGCCTGCACCTCATCAAGCAGATCCTCGACCACCGCCAGGCAGCCCGGCTCTTTCAAGCTGGCCACCGCCATTGGCAACGGGTTGAGGCCCGCAGCCTGCAAGCGCTGGCAGAACACATCGATAAAAGCGGTATTGGCCGCCTGCAAGTGCGAGCGGTAGAACAGCACCGCCGCCACCGGCCATGCAGCGTTCCAGTCTGCCTGCCAGTCATTGAGGCAAGCATTGGCTTTGTGTGGGTGATAAATCGCGGTGCGCGGCAGGGTTTGCGGCTCGTCCCAGGGGTAATTGCGCCCCAGGTAGCTGCTGGCCAGGCAGCGATAGAAATCCAGCGCATTCCCCAGCCCACCCTGGCGCAAAAAGTGCCACAGGCGGTCACGCGCCGGCGCATCCACGGTGCTCAGGCCGCTGAGTTCGGGGTCGGGACGATCATCCCCTGGCACCAGGATCAGCTGCACGCCCTGCTCGGCCAACTCCACCAGGCGCTGGATACCGTAGCGCCAATAGCCAATGCCACCATGCAGGGATATCAGGATGACCTTGGCGTGACGCAGCACCTCGTCCACATACAGGTCCACCGACGCGTGGTTCTGCACCTGCATCGGGTTGGCCAGGCGCAGGCTCGGATAGTCATCGGGCAGTTGCTGGGCCGCTTCGGCCAGCAGCGCCAGGCTGGAATCACCGCTGCACAGGATCACCAACTCGGCGGGAGTCTGTCCAAGGTCGGCGATGTTGTCATCGGAGACGAAACCGCCGGGCTGGGTCCTGAGCAGATGCATGGGTTAAACGCTGAGGGCGGCGCGCAATTGCGCTTCGAGGCCCGCTGCATCCAGGTCCTGGCCGATCAGCACCAGGCGCGTGATGCGCGCTTCGTCAGCGCTCCAGGCACGGTCGAAGTGTTTGTCGAAACGCGTGCCCACGCCCTGGATCAGCAATCGCATCGGCTTGTTTGGAATCGCTGCGAAGCCTTTGACACGCAGGATGCCGTGCTGCACCACCAATTGGGTCAAGGCATCGAGCAGCAGTGCTTCGTCAGCCTGTGGCAGGTCGATGGAGATGGAATCAAAAGCATCGTGATCGTGATCGTCTTCACCTTCGTGGTGATGATCGTGATGGCTGTGGCGCCCGTCGATATGCTCCTCGGAGCCGGCACCCAAGCCGATCAACACGTCCAGGGGCAGGCGACCACTGCTGGCTTCGACGATTTTCACCGCTGGAGGCAGCTCTTCGGCCACTTCCAGGCGCACGCGGGCCAGGTCTTCGGCGCTGATCAGGTCGGTTTTGTTGAGGATCACCAGGTCGGCGCTGGCCAGTTGATCGGCAAACAGTTCGTGCAGCGGCGATTCGTGGTCCAGGTTGGGATCCAGTTTGCGCTGGGCGTCGACCTGATCCGGGAAGGCGGCGAAGGTGCCAGCCGCCACGGCTGGGCTGTCGACCACGGTAATCACCGCGTCAACCGTGCAGGCGCTGCGAATTTCCGGCCACTGAAAAGCCTGCACCAGCGGCTTTGGCAGGGCCAGGCCGGATGTTTCGATGAGGATATGGTCCAGATCGCCACGACGCGCGACCAGTTCACGCATCACCGGGAAGAACTCTTCCTGGACGGTGCAGCACAGGCAGCCGTTAGCCAGCTCATACACACGGCCGTTGGCCTCTTCTTCGGTGCAACCAATGGAACACTGCTTGAGGATCTCGCCGTCGATACCCAGCTCACCGAACTCGTTGACGATCACGGCGATACGGCGGCCCTGGGCGTTATCCAGCATATGACGCAGCAAGGTGGTTTTGCCCGAGCCGAGAAAGCCAGTGACGATAGTAACGGGGAGTTTGGCCAGTGTTTTCATTGGATGCCCTTTGGGGCGGGCATACGGGACGACTGGCCCTGCGGCGACGCGCAGGCGCTGGATTCGTCACCGGATCACCCCGCCCGGTTGAAATGGAAAATCGGTTGCGAGGCAGGTCTCCTGGCTTGGGGCTTGCCGGCCTGGAGGCTGGCGCTGGCTGCGCCTTCCCGCCGGATACAGGCAGTGGCGTGGCAGTCAGATAAACCCTTTACAGTTGCGGGGGCAGCCGCGGCATCGACCGCGTTCCCTTCTTAGCTTCGGCCTGGGCCGAAGAACCTCGAAGGTGCAAGGCTACGCAGTGCGAGAGGACGGGTCAATGTCGGCAAACCCAGATCAATTTTTACCCCACGGCACTCTGAGAAAAAACCTGTATCACTCTGCAGGCCTCGGCGGGGAACAAGTTTGAATGGGGCGCCACACATTTACCGATTCATGCATTTGCAGCCCTGTTGGCATTGCTCACAGGAGTCCATCTGCGGTGAACGCCCTATACAGCAGTGAATTCGAGGATCTGTCATGACACTTTCAATATCTCAGCCCCACAATCTCTACTCTCCGCCGATCGCACCGGGCAACAACCAAGGGGCGGCTGAAGCCAGCGGTAACAGTCGCACAACCCGTGCAACGCCAGAGGAATCACGCCCAACACGTTCTCCCTCGTCCTATAACAACAAGCGTCTGCTGCAAGAGGTAAAGAAACACTTTAGGGAGTACGCAGCGGGGGCCGATGACAAATACGTCAACTTTAATGAGCTAAAAGAAGCTGCCGGCCACCGTCCAAGCACTAGAACATTTTCTGCCCAAGCATCAGCAGTTGCGGATGAGCTGCTCAAACGCAGTCGCCTACTTAACGAGTTGGATATTGGCGTTGGGTTTACTTGGGATGGACGGGGCTTGAAAGATCAAAGGTTTGATCATGACAACCTTGATCACATGATCGGACGGTTGCCTGACAGGGTCAAATTCAAGTGGCGATCCTAAGGATAAACCTGTTGAAACAAGCACCTATACTCACCAACCATCGGTACGTCTGACGGTACTGCGATCAAAACCTCAGCCAGCGTTCAAGGTGTTTGAGGCACATCCCTCACACATGCTCTCCAGCGCCTTGTTTCGGGTGCCCTTGATTGGGTGAAACGGGAAACCGGTAAGCCGTAGTTGCGGGGGCAGCCACGGCATCGACCGCGTTCCCTTCTTAGCTTCGACCGGGGCCTAAGAACCTCGAGGGTGCAAGGCTACGCGTGCGAGAGGACGGGTCAATGTCGGCAAACCCAGATCAATTTTTACCCCACGGCACTCTGGGAAAAAACCTGTATCACTCTGCAGGCCTCGGCGGGGAACAAGTTTGAATGGGGCGCCACACAGTCACCGATTCATGCATTTGCAGCCCTGTTGGCATTGCTCACAGGAGTCCATCTGCGGTGAGCGCCCAATACAGCAACAAACTCGAGGTTCTGTCATGACTATTTCAATGTTTCAGCCCAACAGCCTTCACTCGCTGCCAATCACGCAGGGCAAAGACAGCAATCAACCCCCGCCCTCCAAAACTGACACTGCTCAGAACCAATGGGCAGACGACACCAGTGGCGCCAGCCGAACAACGCGAGCGACGCCGGGGGCATCATCTCAAGCAGACTATCCATCGTCCTACAGCGACAGGCGCCTACTCAAGGAGGTGAAGAAGCATTTTAGACAGTACGCAGCGGGAGATGGTGACAGGTACGTTAACTTTAATGAATTGAAGGAAGCCGCCGGCCAGCAGCCGACCAGTAGAACCTTTACTACGCACGCGTCAGCAGTGGCCAAGGAACTTCTCAACCGTCCTAGCCTGCTTGACGAACTGGATATAGGGGTTGGCTCTACTTGGAGGGAGCCAGGGTTGAAAGACCAAAGGTTCGATCATGACAACCTGGACTACATGATAAACAAGTATCGCGAAACAACTTCTTTGGAGAGCTACAGCGACAAGGTGCTGGCCAAGAAATTACTGTCTACGTTGGACGAGCTAGAAATCTCCACAACCTTCCCATACGCTAGTTTTACCTTGGTCGACCTAAAAAATATGGCAGCCGGAAAACTACACGACGGCCGAGACGCGACACAAGAGCAAATGAAACTTGCAAAGGAAATACTCAGCCGTCCAAAGTTACTTGAAGCACTCGACAAAGATATATATGGATGGACCAACACCGCCCTAAACTGGAACGATATCGCTCTTGTGGCTGAAGACTTCGAAAGTCTCAGCGATGAATACTTGCTATTTCAAATGAGCATTTACTATGAGGAGTTAGCCGCCGCACCTGACACCGACCATCTAAGTTTTAGCGAATTGAAAGAGGCGGCAGGCGAACTACCAAGCACCCGTAAATTTTCCTCAAAAGCAACAGCGGTTGCCCGAGCACTCCTTAAAAGACCTGACCTGCTTCACAAGTTGGATACAGGTCCTAACAATAAAGGTGAAGCGGGGAAACAAGACGAAAAGATTGAAGGGGGAACCGTCGACCAAGTGCGCCTTACTAGTTCGAGGTTACCGCGTCGCCCTACCGGGCCAGCGCAAAAAGGACGTTTGTCTTAAGACGGGGGGCAGTTCGTTTGCCGCGTTTTTTGGCTTGAGCCCTGCGGCCTGGTGCGGGCGGTAGCATAAGCGGGCAAAGCACGCGCCCCTTTGTTCTCTGCCACGCCTGCTCAAAATTTCAATCCGTGAGTTGTTCGGCGTGCGCACTCACTCAATTGACGGGATCCCCCTGACCATGCTCTCCTACACATCTTGTTTCAGGTGCCCTTCACAGGGTGAAACGGGAAACCGGTGACCCATGCGTGCATGACAGTCCGGTGCTGCCCCCGCAACGGTAGGCGAGCGAAGTGTCAGATCCACTGTGCCTGTACGGCATGGGAAGGTGATGCTTTTAGGCCCAGAGCCCCTCGCAAGCCCGGAGACCGGCCCGAACCAATCAGATAACAAACCCGCGGTGGGCGGGCGCTGTTCAGAACCCTGCGTGCCCGGCTCGCGGGGTTTTCATGCGCTCGTATCACCCTGCCACTCGAAAGGGACGTGCCATGTCGATCATCAGCAGCACCTCACACACCGCCAGCAGCTCCGCCACCTTGAGCCAGCGCCTGACCGCCGCCATTGGCGCGTCGATCCTGGGGGCGTGCCTGGTGTATTTCGCCGGGTTCTCCCATATCGAGGCCGTACACAACGCCGCCCACGATACGCGCCACAGCGCTGCCTTCCCGTGCCATTGAGACCTGCCGCCATGATCAAGCGAATTGCGCAAACCGCAGGTTTCAGCGGCCTGCTGGCCGCCCTGCTGCTGACGCTGCTGCAAAGTTTCTGGGTAGCCCCGCTGATTCTGCAGGCGGAAACCTTCGAAAACGCCCCGGCCGCAACCGAGGTACATGAACACGCCTCAGGTGCCGCAGCCCACAGTCACGACGCCGAGGCCTGGGAACCGGAAGACGGCTGGCAACGCGTGCTGTCCACCACCGGCGGCAACCTGGTGGTCGCTGTCGGTTTTGCGCTGATGCTCGCGGGCCTCTATACCCTGCGCGCTCCGACCCGTACTGCCCAGGGCTTGCTCTGGGGCCTGGCCGGCTATGCCACCTTTGTATTGGCGCCGACCCTGGGCCTGCCACCGGAACTGCCCGGCACCGCAGCGGCAGACCTGGCGCAACGGCAGATCTGGTGGATTGGTACCGCAGCCTCCACGGCTGCCGGCATTGCGCTGATCGTGTTTGGCCGCAATTGGCTGTTGAAGATCCTCGGCGTAGCGATCCTGGCGGTGCCCCATGTGGTTGGCGCGCCACAGCCGGAAGTTCACTCGATGCTGGCTCCCGAGGCATTGGAAGCACAATTCAAGATCGCCTCGCAGCTGACCAACGTCGCGTTCTGGCTGGCGCTGGGGCTGATCAGCGCCTGGTTGTTTCGCCGCAATCGTGACGATCAATACGCCGCATGATTTTGACGGTTGGCCTGGGTTGCCAGCGTGGCTGTGAGGTTGAAGCCTTGCTGGAACTGTTCAACAGTGCGCTGGCCGAGGCCGGTATCGACCCCGGCCAAATCAGCGCATTGGCAAGTATTGCTCACAAGTGCGATGAGCCAGGCATAGTCGCCCTGGCCAACGCGTTGAACCTGCCATTGCAGTGCTTTGATGCACAACAACTGCAGGTCTACGAAGGACGATTGAGCCATAAGTCGGATGTGGTTTTCGCCCATACGGGGTGCTACGGCATCGCCGAAAGTGCCGCTTTGGCATTGGCAGAACAGCTTGCCAAGGCCCCTGCCCGACTGCTGATCACCCGCAAAAAAGCCCCCAGGGCCACGTTTGCATTGGCCTGCGCCGGCTAAAGTCCGATAATTGCCCTTCTCGATCATGAGCCGTACTCATGCGCGCCCGCTTTTGCACAGGATTTTTCCATGACCGTCTTCTTCATCGGCGCTGGCCCCGGCGACCCGGAACTGATTACCGTCAAAGGCCAGCGGCTGATCCGCGATTGCCCGGTAATCATCTACGCTGGCTCCCTGGTGCCGGCTGCCGTGCTTGAGGGGCATCGGGCCGAACAGGTGGTCAATAGCGCCGAACTGAACCTGGAGCAGATCATTGGCTTGATCAAGGCCGCCCATGAAAAAGGCCAGGATGTGGCGCGGGTACACTCTGGTGATCCGAGCCTGTATGGAGCGATTGGCGAGCAGATCCGCCATTTGCGCGAGCTGGGCATCCCCTTCCAGATCATCCCCGGTGTTACCGCAGTCGCCGCTTGTGCCGCGCTGCTGGAGACCGAGTTGACCCTGCCGGATATCGCCCAGAGCGTGATCCTGACTCGCTATGCCGATAAAACCACGATGCCGGCCGGTGAAGCCTTCGCCAGCCTGGCCAGCCATGGCACGACCATGGCGGTGCATTTGGGGGTCAATCATCTGCAGAAAATCGTCGCCGAGCTACTGCCCCATTATGGTGCAGACTGTCCGATTGCCGTGGTTCATCGGGCGACGTGGCCGGATCAGGATTGGGCCATGGGCACCTTGGCGGATATTGTCGAAAAGGTTGCTGCGAAGGGGTTCAGGCGGACTGCGCTGATTGTGGTGGGCAGGGTGTTGGCCAGTGACAGCTTTAGCGAATCCTCGCTGTATCGTGCGGGCCATGCCCACCTCTATCGCCCCTGACACCGCGCAAGACACTGGGTGGGAGCTGGCTTGCCTCCGATATCCATAAGTATCTACCCAACTTTGCCGCAACGCCTAAATTCAGGCAGATAGCGCAGTTGTGGCGAGCGGGCTTGCCCCGCGCTGGGCTGCGAAGCAGCCCTAAAACCAGCCGCTACGGAGTATCTGATACACCGCATACGGCTTACTGGGGCTGCTTCGCAGCCCAGCGCGGGGCAAGCCCGCTCGCCACAGGAGAGTTCGTCAGTTTCTGAAAGTTGTGTAGATACCGATGCTGCGATAGCGGTGAAACAGTCGATAGATAAGTCGCCTGGCGCACCGTCATCGCAGGCAAGCCAGCTCCCACAGTTGATTTTCTTTGTTAGATAGCTCGTGTAACTCATTAATTTAAATCAATAAAAAACGGCGCTCACGGGCGCCGTTTTTTGTTTGCAGCGAACGCCTTAGTAGTAGGCGTTTTCTTTCTGCGTATGGTCGGTCACATCACGTACGCCCTTGAGCTCGGGGATGCGCTCGAGCAACGTGCGCTCGATACCTTCACGCAAGGTCACGTCAGCCTGGCCACAGCCCTGGCAGCCGCCACC
This sequence comes from Pseudomonas sp. DTU12.1, assembly GCF_009873475.1. Lineage (NCBI taxonomy): Bacteria > Pseudomonadati > Pseudomonadota > Gammaproteobacteria > Pseudomonadales > Pseudomonadaceae > Pseudomonas > Pseudomonas sp. DTU12.1. The sequence goes on from NZ_CP045254.1 coordinate 3,291,883, forward strand.
GAACTTGAGCACGGCGATGCCGTCATCCACCACGTCGATCAGGCTGACCTGGCCGCCATGGCTGGCCAGGCCCGGGTTGATCTCGGTTTGCAGGTAATAATTGATGCGCTCGTTGACCGGGCTGTCGGCATTGACGTTCGGCACCTTGGCGTTGGGGGCCTTGATGGTCAGTTGGCCGCCCATGCGATCAGTGGCGTAGTCGACCACGGCATCGTCAAGGAACGCTTCGCTGAAGGCATCGATGTACGCAGTGAAGCTCTTGAGCCCCAGCGCGGTGTCTTCAGGCTTCTCTTCGCCCGGCTTGCAGTAGGCAATGCACGTCTCTGCGTACTGGGTGCCCGGCTGGGTGATGAAGACGCGGATGCCGATGCCCGGGGTGTTCTGCTTGGACAGCAGATCGGCCAGGTAATCGTGGGCGGCGTCGGTAATGGTTATGGCAGTCATGGGAACTCCTCACAGGCTTGCCGGCAGTTTACGCCAATCGCCTCGGCGGCACAAAGTCCTAGTATTTTTGTCGGGCAAATCCACCTCTACAGGTTCTCGTAGCGGTTCATATCCAGCACACCCTCTTCCACCGGCGTGGTTTCGTGGAGGTACTGCGACAGATCGTGGAAGTACTCCCAGAACTGCGGGTGACTGCGGCGGATGCCCCAGCGCTCGACAATCCGCTCAAAACGCTTGGTATCCCTGGCCAACTCCATGTCCTCGACGAACTCAGGCACATCCTCGGCCGGCACGTTGAAGATGAAGTTGGGGTAGCTGCTGAGTACGCCTGGGTAGATCGTCAGGGTATCCAGGCCCGGCTGGTAGCGATAGGCCTCGCCCAGCATAAACGCCACGTTGCTGTGGGCACGGTTGCGCAGCAGGCTGTAGACCTCGCGCTTGCCACTGCGGGTTTGGATGCGCAGCAAGGTGGCTTCCGGCAATTGCTCGATCACCTTGAGCCCGGCCGCCGGCCTGGAAGTCAGGCGGCTGAGGGTCTGTTCGGCATCGCGCAGTTGCGGATCGATACCGGGACGCGAGCAATAGGCGCTGATACAGCGGTTGATCGGGTCGGGGCTGGCGTTCAAATTGCCATAACGGGCGAGCAACTGGTTGGCAAAGTCGCGTTTCGGGTCCTTTTCATCCAGCTTCAGGCCCGTTGGTTTGTCGTTGTCGATGGCTTCATAGTCCAGCCACAGCTTGACCTTGCCGCTGTTCTGGTACCAGTCATCCAGGTATCCATCGCGCGAATCCGCCGGCATCAAGCGCAGGAAGTTCTGTTCGGCGCCATTGCGGATCAGGTCGAAATACAGGCGGGTCTGGGCCTGGTGCGAGACGTTGCCGAATACGTCGAAGTTGACCGCCAACTGGTAATAGGTGCGCTCCAGCAACGGGAAATCGAACAACCACATCGTCTGCGGCACATCGCCAATCAAGCCCTTGGTCACCGAGGCGCTATCAAAATGGCGGAAGATGCTCAGCAAGGCGTTGTCATTGCCTGTCCACAGGCTCGGCCAGCCAGGCGCCGGTAAGTCAGCGTAGTTGTCGCGGCGCAGGGCTTCGTATTGATTGCGTTTGTCGCGGTAGGCCAGCCACAGGCTCAGCACACTGCCCACGTCATCGTTCTGCCCCGGCATCGCCAGCAAAGGCGTGGCCTGGCCGCGATAACGGGCATCGGTGATGTACAGGTCGTGGTCCGGATCCTGGAACAGGGTCCAGAAGTTGTCGCGGATCACATCCGTGGCAATCTGCCCCCGGCACACCGGCCCACGGATAAAGGTGCGCACAAAGTATTCGGCGTTATCGAGCATGAACTGGTAGCGCGCCTTGGCCGGGATCGCCTCGAAGGTTTCGAACGGGTTGGCCCGGCGGCCAGGGCCGTAGCCCGGCAGCGCCATGGCCTGCCAGTCGCCGCTGTAGAACAGCGACTTGATCCGCGCCATCTTCGCCGCGCTGAACGGGTAGGTAATGTGGGTCTTGTGCACGATCACCCCTTGTACCGGCCACAGGCGGTAGTACACCTGGGTGCCCGGGTCGTCATTGGGGCGACGGGTGTTGATCAGGTCGATCGGCTGGCCGCTGGGCGTACGCGAGCGCACCCATTGGAAGTAATGCCCCGGCTCACCGCCTTCGAAATAGATGTGGGCAAGGAACAAATGCTCGAACAACCAGCGCGCCACCAGGCTTTCGCGGGCACCGGGCTGGTTCAGCAGGTTTTCCCATTGCTGCACCTGCAAGGCTTCCTGGGCATTGGGCGCCAGGCCTTGCTCATCAATCGGCGCGCCGGACGCGAGCCAGCGTTGCAGGGTCTGGTATTGCTGGTCGGTCAGCCCAGTGACGGCCAGGGGCATGCCTTCCTTGGGATGCGCGCCTGCGTAGGCGTCGAACTCCCCCGGCAGCGGGCACATGTTCTGGCGGTTCAGGCCCAGCACAATGTCATCGGGCAACTTGGCATTGGGTGCCAGGGAGGTGTTATGGCCCAGCTCCAGCATGCGCGCCATCATCGCAGCCTGGGTGCCCTGGGCATCCAGTACCGAGGCAAAGCCCTGGCGTTGCCAGGCGGCCTTGCCAAAGGCGTCATAAAACAACCGGGTCGGCTGCGACGCCTGGCTGCGCTCGCCGTCATACACCGGCGCCTTGCTTGCGCCGCGTGCCGCGCCTTCGCCACTGCCCAGGTTGAGCTGGCAGGCAGAGTCATAGCAGGCATGGCAAGCCACGCATTTCTCGGTGAAGATCGGTTGAATGTCGCGGGTATAGGAAATCGCCGGGGCGGGTCCGTTGGCCTGTGCGATACAGGCGACCAGCGCCAAGGCGGCGCTGGTAATGAGGCGAAGTGACATCTATCCGGTCCCGATTCAATGCGTGCGCTGAAAAATTGCCGCGATTCTACCGATGTCGGCACCCCATCAACATGAGCGATATTCATGCAAAACCAGGGCATGCTCTAAAAGCGCACAGGTTTGCTATGATCCACGCCCTCCGTAATGCCTGATTAGAGTAGTCCCATGTCCGATCGTAGCACTCGCCTGCAAGCCCTCCAGCAAGCCCTCAAGGAACGCATCCTGATCCTCGATGGCGGCATGGGCACGATGATCCAGAGCTACAAGCTGGAGGAAGAGGACTACCGCGGCAAACGCTTTGCCGACTGGCCAAGTGACGTCAAGGGCAATAACGACCTGTTGATCCTGACCCGCCCGGACGTGATCGGCGGGATCGAGAAGGCGTACCTGGATGCCGGCGCCGATATCCTCGAAACCAACACCTTCAACGCCACCCAGGTGTCCCAGGCCGACTACGGCATGGAGGCGCTGGCCTATGAGCTGAACCTGGAAGGCGCGCGCCTGGCGCGTAAAGTCGCCGACGCCAAGACCCTCGAGACCCCGGACAAACCGCGCTTTGTCGCCGGCGTGCTCGGCCCGACCAGCCGTACCTGCTCGCTGTCGCCCGACGTGAACAACCCCGGCTACCGCAACGTCACCTTCGATGAACTGGTGGAGAACTACACCGAGGCCACCAAAGGCCTGATCGAAGGCGGTGCGGACATGATCCTCATCGAAACCATCTTCGACACCCTCAACGCCAAGGCTGCAATCTTCGCCGTACAAGGCGTATATGAAGAGCTTGGCGTCGAGCTGCCGATCATGATTTCCGGGACCATCACCGACGCCTCCGGGCGCACCCTGTCGGGCCAGACCACCGAGGCGTTCTGGAACTCCATCGCACACGCCAAACCGATTTCCGTGGGTTTGAACTGCGCCCTGGGCGCCAGTGAGTTGCGGCCGTACCTCGAAGAGCTGTCGAACAAGGCCGACACCTACGTGTCCGCCCACCCCAACGCCGGCCTGCCCAACGAATTCGGCGAGTACGACGAGTTGCCCTCGGAAACCGCCAAGGTCATCGAAGAGTTTGCCCAGAGTGGCTTCCTCAATATCGTCGGCGGCTGCTGCGGCACCACGCCGGGGCATATCGAAGCCATCGCCAAGGCCGTGGCCGGCTACGCGCCGCGCCCGATCCCGGACATTCCCAAGGCTTGCCGCCTGTCGGGCCTGGAGCCGTTTACCATCGATCGCCAGTCGTTGTTCGTCAACGTCGGCGAGCGTACCAACATCACCGGCTCGGCCAAGTTCGCCCGGCTGATCCGCGAAGACAACTACACCGAAGCCCTGGAAGTTGCCCTGCAGCAGGTGGAAGCCGGCGCTCAGGTGATCGATATCAACATGGACGAGGGCATGCTCGATTCGAAGAAGGCCATGGTGACCTTCCTCAATCTGATTGCTGGCGAACCGGATATCTCGCGGGTACCGATCATGATCGACTCCTCCAAGTGGGAAGTGATCGAGGCCGGCCTCAAATGCATCCAGGGCAAGGGCATCGTCAACTCCATCAGCATGAAGGAAGGCGTCGAGCAGTTCATCCATCACGCCAAGCTGTGCAAGCGCTACGGCGCGGCGGTGGTGGTGATGGCGTTCGACGAAGCCGGCCAGGCCGACACCGAGGCGCGCAAGAAAGAAATCTGCAAGCGCTCCTACGACATCCTGGTCAATGAGGTGGGCTTCCCGCCGCAAGACATTATCTTCGACCCGAACATCTTCGCCGTGGCCACCGGTATCGAAGAGCACAACAACTACGCCGTGGACTTTATCAACGCCTGTGCCTATATCCGCGATGAGCTGCCCTACGCGCTGACCTCGGGCGGCGTGTCCAACGTGTCGTTCTCGTTCCGTGGCAACAACCCGGTGCGCGAGGCGATCCACTCGGTGTTCCTGCTGTATGCGATCCGCAACGGCTTGACCATGGGCATCGTCAACGCCGGCCAGTTGGAGATCTACGACCAGATCCCCGCCGAGTTGCGCGACGCTGTCGAAGACGTGGTACTCAACCGCACGCCGGAAGGCACCGATGCCCTCCTCGCTATCGCCGACAAGTACAAGGGTGATGGCAGCGTCAAGGAAGCCGAGACCGAGGAATGGCGTGTCTGGGACGTCAACAAGCGCCTGGAACACGCACTGGTCAAGGGCATCACTACCCATATCGTCGAAGACACTGAAGAGTCGCGGCTGTCCTTCGCGCGCCCGATCGAGGTGATCGAGGGCCCGCTGATGTCCGGCATGAACATCGTCGGCGACCTGTTCGGCGCCGGCAAAATGTTCCTGCCCCAGGTGGTCAAGTCCGCCCGGGTGATGAAGCAGGCCGTGGCTCACCTGATCCCGTTCATTGAACTTGAAAAGGGCGACAAGCCGGAAGCCAAGGGCAAGATCCTCATGGCCACGGTCAAGGGTGACGTGCACGATATCGGCAAGAACATTGTCGGTGTGGTACTCGGTTGCAACGGCTACGACATCGTCGACCTGGGCGTGATGGTACCGGCGGAAAAAATCCTGCAGGTGGCCAAGGAGCAGAAGTGCGACATCATCGGCCTGTCGGGGCTGATCACGCCGTCCCTGGATGAGATGGTGCACGTGGCCCGCGAAATGCAGCGCCAGGACTTCCACCTGCCATTGATGATCGGCGGCGCCACCACCTCCAAGGCGCATACGGCGGTGAAGATCGAACCCAAGTACAGCAACGATGCGGTGATCTACGTGACCGACGCCTCGCGTGCGGTGGGCGTGGCCACACAGTTGCTGTCCAAGGAACTCAAGGCCGGCTTTGTCGAGAAGACCCGCCTGGAATACATCGACGTGCGTGAGCGCACTTCGAACCGCAGCGCCCGCACCGAGCGCCTGAGCTACGCGGCGGCCATCGCGAAGAAGCCCCAGTTCGACTGGGGCACCTACACCCCGGTCAAGCCGACGTTTACCGGGGCCAAGGTGCTGGACAATATCGACCTCAAGGTCCTGGCCGAATACATCGACTGGACGCCGTTCTTTATTTCCTGGGATCTGGCCGGCAAATTCCCGCGCATCCTCACCGATGAAGTCGTGGGTGAAGCCGCCACCGCGCTGTACGCCGACGCCCAGGAGATGCTCAAGAAGCTGATCGACGAAAAACTCATCAGCGCCCGCGCGGTGTTCGGCTTCTGGCCGACCAACCAGGTGCAGGACGATGACCTGGAAGTGTACGGCGATGATGGCCAGCCGATTGCCAAGTTGCACCACCTGCGCCAGCAGATCATCAAGACCGACGGCAAGCCGAACTTCTCCCTGGCCGACTTTGTGGCGCCCAAGGACAGCGGCGTGACCGACTACATCGGCGGGTTTATCACCACCGCCGGCATCGGCGCCGAAGAGGTGGCCAAGGCCTACCAGGATGCGGGCGACGACTACAACTCGATCATGGTCAAGGCCCTGGCCGACCGCCTGGCCGAGGCCTGCGCCGAGTGGCTGCACCAGCAGGTGCGTAAGGACTACTGGGGTTACGCCAAGGACGAAGCGCTGGATAACGAGGCTCTGATCAAAGAGCAGTACAGCGGCATCCGCCCTGCCCCAGGCTACCCGGCGTGCCCGGATCACACCGAGAAGGCCCAATTGTTCCAGTTGCTGGACCCTGAGGCCCGCGAAATGCACGCTGGGCGCAGCGGTGTGTTCCTCACCGAGCACTACGCGATGTTCCCGGCAGCGGCGGTCAGCGGCTGGTACTTCGCCCACCCGCAGGCGCAGTACTTCGCCGTGGGCAAGATCGACAAGGACCAGGTGACGAGCTACACCGCACGCAAAGCGCAAGACCTGAGCGTGACCGAACGCTGGCTGGCGCCGAACCTGGGATACGACAACTAAGGGCTGCATGGGTCCCTCTGGCTAGAGGGACAAGCCCCCTCGGTGTATCTGGCAGGACTTGGTGAGGCTATTGGGGCGGCTTTGCCGCCCAGCGCGGGGCAAGCCCGCTCGCCACAAAAAAGCCAGTGGTGGGCAGCAGGTTGCAGGCTGCTGCAAAGCCCTCTGTGGCAAGGGGGCTTGTCCCCCGCTGGGCTGCGTAGCAGACCCAAAACCAGCCCCCTCGGTGTATCTGGTAGAACGTGGTGAGGGTGTTGGGGCGGCGTTGCCGCCCAGCGCGGGGCAAGCCCGCTCGCCACAAGAAAAGCCAGTGGTGGGCAGCGAGTTCCAGGCTGCTGCATAGCCCTCTGTGGCAAGGGGGCTTGTCCCCCGCTGGGCTGCGCAGCAGACCCAAAACCAGCCCCCTCGGTGTATCTGGCTGAACGTGGTGAGGCTATTGGGGCGGCTTTGCCGCCCAGCGCGGGGCAAGCCCGCTCGCCACAAGAAAAGCCAGTGTTGGCAGCGAGTTCCAGGGTGCTGCCCCCCCTGTGGCAAGGGGGCTTGTCCCCCGCTGGGCTGCGTAGCAGACCCAAAACCAGCCCCCTCGGTGTATCTGGTAGAACGTGGTGAGGGTGTTGGGGCGGCTTTGCCGCCCAGCGCGGGGCAAGCCCGCTCGCCACAAGAAAACCCAGTGGTGGCAGCGAGTTCCAGGGTGCTGCATAGACCTCTGTGGCAAGGGGGCTTGTCCCCCGCTGGGCTGCGCAGCAGACCCAAAACCAGCCCCCTCGGTGTATCTGGTAGAACGTGGTGAGGGTGTTGGGGCGGCTTTGCCGCCCAGCGCGGGGCAAGCCCGCTCGCCACAAAAAAGCCAGTGTTGGCAGCGAGTTCCAGGGTGCTGCATAGACCTCTGTGGCAAGGGGGCTTGTGCCCTGTTGGGCTGCGCAGCAGACCCAAAACCATTCCCCTCGGTGTATCTGGTAGAACTTGGTGAGGGTGTTGGGGGCGGCTTTGCCGCCCAGCGCGGGGCAAGCCCGCTCGCCACAAAAAAACCAGTGTTGGCAGCGAGTTCCAGGGTGCTGCATAGACCTCTGTGGCAAGGGGGCTTGTCCCCCGCTGGGCTGCGCAGCAGGCCCAAAACCATTCCCCTCGGTGTATCTGGTAGAACTTGGTGAGGCTGTTGGGACGGCTTTGCCGCCCAGCGCGGGGCAAGCCCGCTCGCCACAAAAAAGCCAGTGTTGGCAGCGAGTTCCAGGGTGCTGCATAGACCTCTGTGGCAAGGGGGCTTGTCCCCCGCTGGGCTGCGCAGCAGACCCAAAACCATTCCCCTCGGTGTATCTGGTAGAACGTGGTGAGGGTGTTGGGGCGGCTTCGCCACCCAGCGCGGGGCAAGCCCGCTCGCCACAAAAAACCAGTGCCGGGTCACGGCTTTCCTTGGCCGCTTAGAGGTTCAGCGCCTGTCGCTCCTGCCGGGTCAGGCGGATCGCCAGGGCCGTGCGCTGCTCTTTGCTCCAGGTTCCCAACGCAGCATAGTCGCGCAAGTAGTCCGAACCATTGTCGGGATAGCGCTCTTCCAAGGCTTCGGCCTTTTGCTCCACCTCCTGGGCCAACGCCGAAAAATCAGCGGCGTACTTCTGCTTCAGGTAATTGAGCCAATACTCCAGCCCCACCAGCTTTTCCTCGAACGTCGAGGTGCACTCACGTTCCAGCACCGCGGCAAAGGCGCTGTCCAGATCGGCCGTGGTCACTTCCGATAACTCGCTGTACAGCATGCTCAACGGTTGCCGCGGCAGCTCCAGACGCTGGGCAAGACCGATGCGCAAGGCCAGGCGAATCTCTGCTGGGTCAATGTCCTCGCGGCTTTCGATAGTGGCCTGGGCAATCTCTTCCACAGCCTCCAGGCGCAGCATGCTGCGGGCAAATTTCAACAGTGTGGCCCCGTCCTGTCCCTTTTCAGCAAGGGTCAGTGCATCGAACTCCAGGGCACGGGTTTCCAGCTCATTGAACATCAGGATGCGGCCATCCCCACAGGTCACCTCGGGCATCAGCGCCGTGGCCCGGGCAAACAGATCGCGGCGCAGGGACGGTTTTTTATCCATCGCCTCCAGCAGCGCCCACACCCGTTGCGTCAGGTCCGCTGGCGTCTCAAGAAAGTCCTCGGTATTGCGCAATTGCGAGAGCGTGAAGAAAAAGTCGCCACTGCCTTCCTGGGCGAACAGTTGCTGCCACAGCCGGTGCTTTGACGAATACGGCGCGACACCGCCAAACCAGCGAGCTTTCTGCTCCTGGGGCGTTTCGATGTCGGGATGATTGAGGGAGTAATCCGGGGAGTCGAAAGCAGCCAGTTCGTCGCGTTCCTGATAGCTGCGGATCATGGCGTCGAGTTGCTCGGTGGAAAAGCCCAGGCCGCTGCCGGTCTGGGCTAGATAGACCTGTAGGCGCTCACAGGCAGCTTGCTCAAGGCGGTTGCCTGACAAACTGGTCCCCGCCAGCAGTTGCCGATACTGGAGTGCGAGTGCCGCCTCCGGCAGGTTCTCGATCCAGTTGTCTTGCAAGTTCAGGCTGCGTAGGTGTCGCAGTTCCAGGACCGCCATGGGCCAATCGTCCAGCAGGTTGTGCTGCAGATACAGTGTATTCAGCCGGGCCAGGCCGCCCAGTTCCACCTCGGTCAACAGGTTTTCGCTCAAGTCCAGCCACTCCAGTTCGCCCAGCTCCGACAGTGGCGCCGTGGTCTGCAGTTCATTGCTGGCCATATCCAGGTGTCGCAGCCCCCGAAACTCAGCGATGGCATCGGGTATGGCGCGCAAGCCGTTGTGGCTCAGGGTCAATTTACGCACATGGGTAAAGGCCCGCAGAAACCCATTGGAGCCCTGGGCGGTAAGCCGGATTCGGCTCAGGTTCAGTTCGCTGACATGCGCAAAATAGTCAGGCAACGTGGGCAGATCCCCCAACGAGAGCTGGGAAAAGTCCAGCAATTGCACGCCATCCAGCCCAGGTGCGGGCGGTGTGGCGCGCAGGGTGTGCCGCCAACTCTCCAACAGGCGATCCGCCGCCCGGCGGCGATCCAGGGCACTGACCCAACTGCCGTCCAAATAGCCGTGAACATCCATCCAGTCGTTGAGCAGCGACACCCATTGCGCGTATTGCGCTTCCCATTCATCCAGGCGGGCGTGGACCTGCTGCGCATCCAGGCCATGGCTGTGCAGCTCGTCTATGCGAGCCGCCGCCTGCAGGTCATCCAGGGCTGGGGCCAGCCGTTGCAAGCGGGCGCTTGGCGCTAACTGCACCGCGTCGGCAGCGGACGCCGTGGGCAGCGCCACCAGCAGCTCAGGACGGCGCAAGGCATCTTCGGGAAAATATTCGGGCTTGCCCCCCGTCAGCCCCTGGGCAAGAAGGTCGCGGGGGATACCCAGGGGGGGGTCCAGCCGGGTTGCTGGGTACCTGCGCGCAAAAAGCCGCGCCTCGGCGCGCGTCGCCATGTCGAGGCGGCAACCCCGCAGGTGGGTGTTGAGCAACAAGGGGTCATGCCCGCTCAAGGCCGCCTCGGGGATACCGGTCACGGCGCTGTAACTCAGATCCAGACGTTGCAACGACGTCAGTTCCAGCACCCCTTGCGGCCACTCGTCGAGCGCACTGTGGCTCAGGTCCAGAGTGTGCAGGTCATGCAGGTCACTGACATCCAGGCTGCGGATCGGGTTGTACGATAGGCGCAGCGACACCAGCCCCGTCAGTTGGCTGACCTGGGCCTGTATCGTCGGGCTGACGACCAGCCAGTTATGGGAAAGGTCCAAATGGCGCAGGGATGGGCATTGCGCAAGCACTGACGGCAGTTCGGCCAGATTGTTTCGGGCCAGGCTCAATGTGTCGAGCTGGGCGAATTGGCCGATCCAGCCATCGATGCCTTCCAATGAGACGCCTATATCACTCAGGTCCAGGCTGCGCACATGGCTGAACCCAGGGGCAGGCAACCGTGGCAAATCGACCAGTGTGGCGCCGGACAGATCCAGGTGCGCGCCCATGGCAGGCAACTCGCCGTCGGTCACCAAACGCGGCTGCAGCCCGTGGCGCCAGCAATCGAGGATTTTTTCAGTCGCCACCTGACGCTCGACCTCCACTCTACCGACACTGGACTCGTGATCCGACCATTGCTCCAGCACCTCGAACAACTCGCGGTATTCCTTGCGCAAGGTATTGACCCGATCCAAGCGTTGACGCGCGCTCAGGCCCTGGGCCCTGAACCCGGCGAGGACTTTATCGACAAAGCCCTGGTCGCCATCTTTCAAGCCGGACAAGGCCCCCTCGCAATAGGTTTGCACCAGGCGCTGTTCATCCACCAGGTGGGCCGGGTTGTCATGCAGGTGCTCATACACCCTCATGAAATCCTGGGGTTGGTATTCCGACCAATTCATGTGCAAGCCCCGCCACAGGCGATGGTGCCCGGCAAACATTTCGGGCGGCACGTTACGCAGCGGCGTGCCTGTGAAATCCACAAACTCCAGGTGCTCAAGTGCCAATAGCCCTTGAGGCCAGGCAGACAGCGTGCCGGATACGCTCAAGCGGCGTAATGAGGTCAGGCCACTGAGGTCCAGGGCCGGCAAGCTACCGACCAGGGACAGTTGCTGGAGGCCGGTCATGCGCTCAAGGGGCCGTAGCGCTTGCGGGGTGTAGGTCAGTTCCGGGCCGGTGATCGACACGGCCGTGAGGCCTGAAACGTCCGCCAGGCGCTGGGTAACGGCCTCGAGTTGCTCGGGGCTCACGTACAACTCCAATTGCTGCACACGGGGAAACGGTCGCAGTAGTTGTGTTGGCTCTTCGGCCAGCAAGCGCGCCCCCGACAAGTTCAGGGTCTGCACATGGGAAAAGTCCGCCTCCCACTCAGGCAGCACCTGATCCGCGCGCAGATTCAATGTGGCGTGGGGGGCGCGCTCCCGATCCAGGCCCTGGCGCCAACAGTCAATGACATCGTTCACGGCGGGCAGGCGCGCCGCATCATCCCCTGCCCATTGCTCCAGCGTCGCGCGCAAGGTCGTCAATTCGCGCTGTCGGTTGGCAAACAACAGGGCGATTTTCCGCTCGCTTTCGCCGTCGCGTCGGCGGGCCTCGATGAACCCCAGGACCTCATCGTCCGCCAAGTTCGGATAGACACCCCGAGCCAGGACAATCAAATACTCATCCATGCCCAGCAGCGGGCCGCGACCGGACAACGCATAGCCCAGGCGCCCGCGCTGCAGGCGTAGCGAAGGCCGGGACCTGGGGGCGCGCAGCTTCAGAAGCTGCTCGGCGACGATCTGCCGATGCGCCCTGGCGTAAGTCGCCAACAGCGTCTGCAAGTCCGTGCCCTGCCCCGTCAGCGCCAACGCCTGGCGGGTGTCATCGGGCAGCGCAGCAAGGATCGACGGGAAGAAGTTACGCCCTGGGGCGTCGGCGCTATTGAGCGCGTTGCCTGCGGCATCAAAGGCCTGGAAGTGATCGCCGTGCTTGACCAGGTAGCGGCGCACGGCGGCGTCGGCATCCCCGATGCTGTCCACCAGGGGCCCGCGATGACTGTCCAGGCGCAACTCAAGACGCAGGCACTGGGGCCAACCCGGCAGGCGCTCCAGGCCATGCAAGGCCAAGCGGTCGCTGTCAGGGCTGGCAAGCCGTTGGCGATGCAGCCCACTGATCGCACGGCTCACCCGGCTCTGTTGCACCGCGGTACGGGCCAGGTGATCAAGACGGGCACTGACCCGGGCGTGGTGGTGCAGGTTGGTCAGTTCCTGCGGGCTGGCGCGGTTCAGCACCTCACTGCGGGCGCGGTGGGTCAGCGTGGGAAACCGGCGCGCCAGTAACCCTGTATCGGCGGGGTGCGGCCCCTTGGCGCGCAGCAGGGCGTCAAACAGCGCCTGTTGCCTGTGCAGGGCATGCTCGGCGAGGCGCTCATTGAAGCGCTGCGCCCTGGTCAGCTCGCCTGTATTTGACGCAGTGCCTAACAAAGCGGCCGTTTCCTGCTCGTCCAGGCCCGCCAGCACCGCTTGGGCGAGCCTGCCTTGCAGTAGGTCGGCACGGGTGATTTTCAGGGTGGGCCGAAGGTCGTCGGCTGACGCCGGACTGCCATAACGCACAGAGCGGCCAGTGGGCTTCGGCGCGGTGACGGTGGGGCCGCCCCACTCATCGCTCAGGGGCACGCCATGTAGGTTTCGACGATCAGGCGTGCCGAGCAGGTAACGCGCCTGTGCTTCGCCCAAATCTGACAACGACTGCCGCTCTTCAACGGCAGGAAGATCTACAGCAGCCTGTTCAAACACTTCCACCACCCGCCCCCGTGGCCAGCCGCGCATTTCAAGCGCAAGGGGCACGGCGTAGGTATCGCGGCTGTCCAACCCGTCACCACGGCGCAGCCGGCCAATCAGCGCTTCGACCTCCTGATCGACCTGGAACTGCTCCAGGGTATCGGCCAGCGCCGCAGGTACTGGCAAACCATCCATGTGTACCTTGCGCAACACGTCGTCATCAACGCCGCTGACCTCGCCAATAACCCTCAAGGTCTCATCCGCGAAGCTATCAGTGATGTGCCCCAGGCGCCGCAGCAAGGTCAGGCGGTCCCACGCCAGGGGCGACTCATGACGATGGCGCCAGGCGCCCAGCCCGTTGTGTTCAAGGACCGGCTGATAGGCCATGGGGTCATGGGGATGTTGGATGCGCCATTTTTTCAGCTGCGGGTCAAAGGCCTTCTCGTAGAAGCCGTTATCGATACGCACGTAATGCCGGTTGCCGACCGTGTATTGCCCCAAGGCATTGGGCGTGTTCCCGGCAACAACGCTGTCGGCCTGCTTGTAGGGGCCCAGGTCAGGTTTCCACAGGCGTACCTTGGCGTTGGGCAACTGCACCGGCACCAGGCCCTCGATTACCGGCTCAGGCCTGAGCCGACTCAAAGCGGCACCACCCGCCGCCGTCAGCCCGATCAAGGCCAGGTTTTGCGCCAGATCGATGATATGCGCCTTGGCGGCCTTGCGGTCGCCTTCACTCCAATCCTGCGCGGCCTCGATCACCTCGCTCAACAGTTGCTCGACCATCACCGCCATCATGACCTCCCCCAGCACCGGCACGAACCCCGCAATTGTGCTGAACCCAAACAGCCCCACATTCAGCAGCATCGCCAGTTTGCGTTTACGCACCCTGGCGTCGACATCGGCTGTGGGCACCGCACGACTGGCTGCATCAGCGATGCATTTTTGCCGGTGCTGTTCATACAAATAGCTCCACAGATCGACCTTGTCGCTGCCATGCACCTGGCCTTTTAACGCCAGCGCTATAGGTGCCAGATGAGGCTGCGGGTTCGGGACCTGCGGCGCTACCGGCATGGCCGGCAGATTGTTCACGGTGAATGGCGTCAGTTTGCTGATCAGTTCGTATGTCTGCCCAAGACCAGCAAAGTTAGAACCGATTTTTTCCAGCAAGGTCGCATCGGCAGCATCCTCGGTGAACTCGCTGAAATAGTGAGGGCGATCGGCGTCGTCAACGAACTGACTGAAGAACCGTTGGTAATCCGTCGGGCGGGTCACGCGGGTTGACGCCGAGCCCGGCGTGATCAGGCGCTGTGTGAGGGTTTCCAGCATCTGCGCGAGGGAGGCGTAGCGCTTGAGCGGGGTATAGGGGTCGTGGGGGATGTACAAGATAGGGAAATGGGCGCGGGCCTGATCGAAAGCCAGAAACAACACGCACCCAGTCATGCGCAGCTTCATCAGGCCCAGGTCGCAGATCCATACCGGTTGGCCGCCATTGCGCGGCGAACGCTCGCCATCGATCACCGACAGCAGCATGTTGTAGTCGTCGTGGGTTATGTCCTCGCCCACCAGGGCCAGTTCGGCGGCCGCCCTCATCGCGGTCTTTTGACTGGCAATGAACTGTTGGCGCAGGGTTGTCTCGACTGCGGCATCGCTGGGGTTGAAGAATTTACTGATGTAACTGCGGTACTGGCCGCCGAGGTCCAGGGTCCGGCACATGCTCATGAACTGATGGACTTCAAGGCCTCGCATGCGCAACGGCAACAAGGAATGTTGGGGTGATACACCACGCGTCGGTACTTGCCACTTGAAACCCGATGACGGGTGAAACGCGCCCTGCTCGCACTCGGCTTCCTCAAAGTTATGCAGCGCCGCTTGCAGCAGTTCCAGTTTCAGAAAGTCATAGGCCAGCGTGTCCACGTTGAAGTGAGTCACTTGCAGTGATTTGCGCAGGCTCAGCCAGGTTTCGATCCGCGGGGCCAGCGTCACGCCGAACTGATCTTTGAGGGCGTTGACCAGCAGTGGCCGGGCAAAGGTCTCTATGTCCTGCAGGGCTGACATCGTCTTGTCCAGGGCAGTCTGCGCGGTGAAGCTGGCGACAATGCAGTCGCGCACTCGCTGGCGTTGCTCGGGGGGCGCGCGCCGGTAGGCTGGCGGCACAGGCGCATCGCTGCGCTTGAGTGCCTCGCGGCGTGGGGAGGTGGCGTCGATCAGCCATTGCGGCGTACGTGTCTTCAACAACCGCCCGTGGATGCTGGGGGTTGGGGGCAATACAGGAGAGTCGGTCATGGTGCGGCTCCAGGAAAAGCCACAGCACACCACGCTCACTGGAAATCGCGGCGGTAACTACGTCTGCACATTCCCGGGGGGTTGGCTATTCTCTGTGGAGTCGCCCACGTACCCACCCCAGCAGGAGGACCTATGGATGCCCCCGACAACAAACCGCCGACCTTCTGGCAGATGCTGCATAGCGTGATGGCCGCCGCGTTCGGCGTACAGAGCGGGAAAAACCGCGCCCGGGACTTTACCCATGGCAAGCCCAGTCATTTTGTGGTGCTGGGGATTGTGTTTACCGTGCTGTTTGCCCTGACCCTGTTTGCCATCGTCAAGCTGGTGGTGCATCTGGCCGGGGTCTAGGGGTTCAGTGCAGCACGCTCTGCATGCTGAAGGGATACTGATAGGTCGCAGCCTTGCCCTGGGCCGACAGCGCGCGAAAGTCCACGCCCTCGCCCTCGCGGCCCGCCCTGTCGAGCAAGCGTTGAGCCTGTGGCTCGGCGATCACCTGAAACAGCTTCACCTGGCGCTCGCGCCCGCCATGGCGCTGGATATCCACGCCCCGTGCATCATCATGCAGCAGCACCATCGCCCAGCCACCGACCGTGAAATGCCCGGCGACCAGGGCGCTGAGCTGCCCGTCGAGACGCGCTCGCAGGACGTCGGGCGAGCTGTTGACCGCGCTGAACAATACGTCCTTGCCGGGCGTGCGCCCACTGGCCTTGAGCGCCTGCATTGCGCCCAGGGCCATTTCATCATTGGCCGACCAGACGAGCGCGGTGCGCGGGTAGCGCTTGAACATTTGGATGGCCTGTTCAAACGCGCGCTCCCGCTTCCACTCGCCGTAGACCAGTTGGCGCAGATGCACTTGGGGGTGTTCGCGCAGGGCACGCTGCAGGCCCTGTTCACGCAGTTGCGCGGTGGGGGTGTTCTTGGCGCCGGAAAACGCCAGCACGTCGAGGGTCGTGCCCGCCGGGACCGGACCGTATTGGCGCAATAACTCCGTGAACATCAGGTAGCCGCCCTCCTCGTCATTGGCGACCATGCTGCCCAGCAGGTTGGGGTATTTGCCCGCGTCCAGCAGTTGCGCCTGGTCCGGCGTCAGCGCGTTGTTGACGATCAATAACTTGACCGTGCTGCCCTGGGCCATGCGCAGGATCTGCGGGGCAATGTATTGCTCGTTGACCAGCACCAGGTAATCCGGGCGCTGCGGCCCCTGCAATGCTTCGCGGGCCTGCTGCAGGGTATTTTGCGGATCACGCTCTGAATAGCGCACACGCAAATCCAGACCGAGGTCCTTGGCCGCAGCCTGCATGAATTGCGCGTAACTGACCCAGAAGGCTTCAGTGGACATTCCCGGGTTGAGAAACACCACTGACGTGGCATGGGCCATCGCCCCGAACGTCATTCCCACCCACCACACGCACCCGCAGAGAACCTTCAACATTACAGCCCAAGCCCCGGAAATTGACCGATCATGATAATGGCAACGAGCCTTTTGATCTTGGCTATTTACCGGCAGATCGGACAGCTTCGCAGGGATCAGCGCCGGTTATTGATGGCTGACCCAGAATACGGCGGTTGAAACCACCAGGATAATCAGAAACAGAATCGCCCAGGCGTCCACGGTACTGTCGGTTTTACGGGCTTTGATTGGATTGCTCATCGCATCGCCTCTTGTCGGTTTTATAGGTGATTGCACTAAGACTCGACCACAGTAAAGTCGATGATTGCCCTTATGACAAATGGGGGTATCGCGATAAACGTTCTCATTAGTCGATTTGGTTCTTTGCATATACTAAAACATCACTTTTGCGCATAAACGCAAGCTGGTATCGTGCGCCGGCTCCGTTGGGAGTGCGCGGCCGTGCGCGCAGATTTGCCGAGAACAGGACCTATATGTACGTATACGACGAATACGATCAGCGCATCATCGAGGACCGCGTCAAGCAGTTCCGTGATCAGACCCGACGCTATCTGGCAGGTGAACTGAGCGAAGAAGAGTTCCGCCCTCTGCGCCTGCAAAATGGCCTTTATGTTCAGCGCTTTGCGCCGATGCTGCGGGTGGCCGTGCCTTACGGCCAGTTGACCTCGCGCCAGACGCGCATGATGGCCAAGATTGCCCGCGACTTCGACAAGGGCTACGCCCACATCAGTACCCGCCAGAACGTACAGTTCAACTGGCCGGCCCTGGAAGACGTGCCAGACATCCTGGCTGAATTGGCCACCGTGCAGATGCACGCCATTCAGACCAGCGGTAACTGCTTGCGCAACGTGACCACCGACCAGTTCGCCGGCGTTGCCGCCGATGAAGTGATCGACCCGCGTCCGTGGTGCGAGATTGTTCGTCAGTGGACTACGTTCCACCCAGAATTTGCCTATCTGCCGCGCAAGTTCAAGATCGCCATCAACGGCTCGACTTCCGACCGCGCCGCGATCGAAGTCCACGATATCGGCCTGGAGCCGGTGTACAACGCCGCCGGCGAACTGGGCTTCCGCGTCCTGGTGGGTGGCGGCCTCGGTCGGACCCCGGTAGTTGGCGCGTTCATCAATGAATTCCTGCCCTGGCAAGACCTGTTGAGCTACCTCGACGCCATCCTGCGTGTGTACAACCGCTATGGCCGTCGTGACAACAAGTACAAGGCGCGCATCAAGATCCTGGTCAAGGCCCTCACTCCAGAGGTATTTGCCCAGAAGGTCGACGCCGAGATGGAACACCTGCGCGGCGGCCAGACCACCCTGACCGAAGCCGAAGTGCATCGCGTGGCCAAGCACTTCGTCGACCCGGACTACAAGGCCCTGGGCAACCAGGACGCCGAGTTGACCGCACTCGACCAGCAGCACCCCGGCTTTGCCCGCTGGCGGACCCGCAACACCCTGGCGCACAAGCAGCCGGGCTATGTGGCGGTGACCTTGTCACTCAAGCCCACCGGCGTGGCGCCTGGCGATATCACCGACAAGCAACTGGACGCCGTCGCCGACCTGGCCGACCGCTACAGCTTTGGCCAACTGCGCACCTCCCACGAGCAGAACATCATCCTTGCGGACGTTGAGCAGAGCCAACTGTTCACCCTGTGGGGCGAGCTGCGCGAAGGCGGTTTCGCTACGCCGAACATCGGCCTGTTGACCGATATCATCTGCTGCCCGGGCGGCGACTTCTGCTCCCTGGCCAACGCCAAGTCAATTCCCATTGCCGAGTCGATCCAACGCCGTTTCGACGACCTGGACTACCTGTTCGACATCGGCGAGCTGGACTTGAACATCTCTGGCTGCATGAACGCCTGTGGTCACCACCACGTTGGCCATATCGGCATCCTGGGGGTGGACAAGAAAGGCGAAGAATTCTACCAAGTGTCCCTGGGTGGCAGCGCCAGCCGTGATGCGAGCCTGGGCAAGATCCTCGGCCCATCCTTCGCCCAGGAAGCCATGCCCGAGGTGATCGGCAAGCTGATCGACGTCTACGTCGAACAGCGCACCGAAGATGAGCGCTTCATCGACACCTACCAGCGCATCGGCATTGACCTGTTCAAGGAGCGCGTCTATGCAGCGAATCATTAAGAACAACGAAGTCGTCGACGAAACCTGGCACCTGCTGCCCAAGGACGCGACGTTCGATGGCATCTCCAACTGCGACGACCTGATCGTACCGTTGGCCCTGTGGCGTGAGCATGGTCACGCCCTCAAGGCCCGCGATGGCGGCCTGGGTGTGTGGCTGGACGCCGATGAAGAAGCCGAAGAAATCGGTGATGACGTGCAGCACTTCCAAGTCATCGCCCTGAACTTCCCGGCCTTCACCGACGGGCGCAACTACTCCAACGCGCGCCTGCTGCGTGACCGCTATGGTTATAAAGGCGAACTGCGGGCGATTGGCGATGTGCTGCGCGACCAGCTGTTCTACCTGCACCGCTGCGGTTTCGATGCCTACGCCTTGCGCGCCGACAAAGACCCGTACGAAGCGCTGGAAAGCCTCAAGGACTTCTCGGTGACGTACCAGGCCGCAACCGACGAACCGCTGCCGCTGTTCCGTCGTCGCTAAGCCCTGACGGGAAACAAAAAAACCGAAACCTGGCATCGCAAGTTTCGGTTTTTTTATGGGCTCCGAGAGGCGCCGTTGTGTGCGTCAGCCCTTGTGCTGTGCGACCCAATGGCCATAGGCATCGATAAACGCCTGCAGGAACGGTTTGGTTTTCTCCGACAGTTTGCCCGACTCATCGAACGCACTGCCCGCGCCTCCGAGGTAGGCTTCCGGCTGCTGCATGCAAGGCACATTCAGAAACACCAGGGACTGGCGCAAATGATGATTGGCGCCGAAGCCTCCAATGGCTCCCGGCGAAACACTGATGACCGCCCCCGGCTTTCCGTTCCAGGCGCTCTGGCCGTAGGGGCGCGAGCCGACATCAATGGCATTTTTCAGGGCTGCCGGCACCGAACGGTTGTATTCAGGGGTGACAAACAGCACTCCATCGGCCGCCGCCACCTGCTGGCGGAACGTGGTGTAGGCCGCAGGTGGCGTTGCACCATCAAGGTCTTCGTTATAGAGCGCCAATTCGCCGATTTCGACGATGTTGAGCTTGAGGTTGGCCGGCGCCAACTGTGCCAATGCCAAGGCGACCTTGCGGTTGATCGACTCTTTTCTCAAGCTGCCGACCAGTACGGCAATCGTATAGACCTTGCTCATGGGGCTTTCCCGACATCTGACTAAAGGAACCTGTAGTTATAGAGCCTTCGCCGGCCTATCACCAGCAGGTTTTGCTCAATCGGCAGCGGTTTGGCCCCATCGTTGGCCCGTAGGAAAAATAAGCGGAACATCAACGAATAGTATTTTTTTGATGTAGGTAAACTACCCGCCTTAATGACGGTCTACAGAACCGCAAATCGGTGTTTTTCTCCAGAGGTTCTAAGCAGATGGCAGCAGTACTTGTCGGACAATTCCATGCTCGTGACGCGGAAGGTCGCGTTTATTCCGTGCATGAATTCCAGGAGTCCACCTCGTCAGGCGACGGTTCAGAACCGGTAATTTCCTACAAGCTGGCGATTGGCGACCGGGTCAACAAGGTCGATGAGAACACCTTCGTTTTGGTTCAGTCGCAGGTATCCCTGACCCGCGAGCCTGAAAACATGCCTGTTTGACAAGGCTGTGCCTCCAGGCAGAAGTCATATGAGCGGACTTGGGTTAGGATTCACCCGGTGAATCCCTTACCTGCTGAACATGGACTTCATGCATGCGTTTACGTCATATCGAAGTGATTCAAGCCATTTTGCAGACCGGACACCTCGGCACGGCCGCCGAATGGTTGCAACTGGCTGTGTCCGATGTGGACGCTACCCTGAGGGACGCTGAACAACAGTTGGGCTTCATGCTGTTTGCCAGCGTCCGCGGGCGGTTGCAGGCCACCCGTGAAACCCTGGCCATGCAGGCGCAGATCGCCCACCTCTACGAAGCACTGGAACCCATACAGCGCCTGGCCAGCAGCCTCAAGCACCACCATGCCCCGCCGCTGCGCACGCTCTGTACCCCGCCTTTGGCCAACCAGCTATTGCCGCAAAGCATCGCGTTGTTGCGCCGCCGCTTCCAGGACACGCCCTGCAACCTGTCCAGCCAACCGACACGCGACATCGTCAGGAGCCTGCTGCTGCACGAGGCGGACCTGGGGCTGAGCCTGCATGACCCTGAACACCCGCAAATCACCAGCACCCTATTGGGCCAGGGCAAGCTGCAGTTGCTGGCGCCCCATGGCTGGCTCAAGCCACGGCAAAAATACATCGCCCTGCAAGAACTGGCCGGCCAGGCAATGATCGGCCTGGAGGGGCAAGACCCGTTGAGTCAGTTGCTGGACAGCAAGCTGCAAGCGCTGCGGCCGTTGCCGGTGATCCAGACACGGGTGCAGACCTACCAGATGATGCGCAGCATGGTCGAAGCTGGCGAAGGGTTGGCAGTGGTCGACCCCTTCACCGCCAGTGGCGCACGGGAAGCCGGGCTGGATACTTGCCCATTGTCACCACCGATCCTGGTGAGTTTGTACGGGTTGACGGTCAAGGACAGCATCCCGAGCCCTGCGCTGAATGCGTTGCTGGAGATTGTCACGCAGAAGGCACAGGCCCTGCTGTCCCCGATCAATTAGGTGTGGAGTTGTGGAGCCAGTTGTGGCGAGGGGGCTTGTCCCCCGCTGGGCTGCAAAGCAGCCCCAAATTCTGGCTATGCGGCCTGCCTGATAAACCGCGGCGGTCTTATTGGGGCTGCTGCGCAGCCCAGCGGGGGACAAGCCCCCTCTCCACAAAAAGCGCCATAAAAGACCCATAGCCACCACCTGCGCCTGGTCAGTGGAACAGCCGATACCAGAAAATCGCCACCTCACGGGTCTGCGGATCAATCCCGCGATAGCGCAGGTGGTCGATGCCGCCCATCACATAGCCGCTGCGTTCGTACAGCCGGCACGCCCCCAGATTATTGTTCTGCGTCTCCAGCATCATCCCCGGCAGGTTTTTCTTGCGGCTCCAGAATTGCGCAACATCAAGCAAAGCCTTGGCCACGCCATGCCGACGGGCCGGGAGCACCACCGCCAGTTCATCGACATGGGCAAAGCCGTTCCAATTGGTGCTGACAACAATATGCCCAACCGGCCGATCATCCAGGTACGCCATGAATACCGCACTGTCGGTGGCATTGCGGTAACTGGCGAACTCCTCGGGATCGATGCCGTAGCATTTGCGGTACGGCAATATCTGCTCCACCGCCCACTGGTCAACAGGCTTGCCCAACTCCGGCGTGCCATACGTGCACACCTCGAAGCTGAAATCATTGCCCCACACGTAGGCGTCAAATCCCTCGTCGGCGACTCGCACACTGAGCCCCGGGTACTTCGGATTCATTACAGCTTGCATAACCATCCTTAACACTTGATGCAATCGACGGTGTAACAACGACCGTTGCCGTCGTCTTCGTGTTGTAAGCCATGCACATCGGCGACAAACCCAGGGAAACTGCTATCAAACTCCCGGGCGAAGGCCAGGTAGTCGATGATCGAGCGCGTCGATTCGGTAAAGCGCTCCCCCGGCATAATCAGCGGAATGCCGGGCGGATAAGGCACCAGCATCACGGCAGCGATACGCCCTGGCAAGGCGTCGATGGACACCGCCTCGACTTCGCCGCGCACCAACTGGTCATAGGCATCGGCCGGTTTCATGGCAATCTCCGGCAGCACCGTGTACATGCGTTTGAGGTGTTTGGCCGTGGCGTTGCTGCGATAGCAGCCGTGCAACTGGTCGCACAAGTCCTGCAAACCCATGCCCTGGTAGCGCGCCGGGCCTTGCTGGAACACCGACGGCAGGCAACTGGCCAGGCTGGTATTGGCGTCGTAACTGCGCTTGAACTCCAACAATTCGGTGAGCAGGGTACTCCACTTGCCTTTGGTAATGCCCATGGAGAACAGCACCAGGAACGAATACAGCCCGGTTTTTTCCACCACCAGGCCACGTTCCCAGAGGAATTTGCTGACCACCGCCGCCGGAATTCCGCAATCGCTCAACGCGCCACCCGCGGTCAGGCCGGGCATGACCAGGGTGACCTTGATCGGGTCGAGCAATACATAGTCCTCGGCAATATCGCCGAAACCATGCCAGTCGGCCTCGGGCTGCAGCAACCAGTCAGCCGTCGCCACCCGGTCGATACCTGCCACCGAAGGCGGTTGCCAGATGGAAAACCACCAATCGTCGGCGGCGATATGCTGGCGCAGATTGGCCAGGGCGCGGCGAAAGCTCAAGGCCTCATCGAACATTTCCTGAAGCAACGAACGCCCAGCGGGCCCTTCCATCATGGCCGACGCCACGTCCAGCGAGGCGATGATGCTGTACTGCGGCGAGGTGGAGATGTGCATCATGAACGCCTCATTGAAGCGATCACGATCCAGCTGCCGAGCGCCGCCGTCCTGGACATGGATCATCGAGGCCTGGCTGAACGCGGCCAGCAGCTTGTGGGTCGAGTGCGTGGTGAATACCAGCGGGCTGTCGGGCGTACGCGAGGTCCCCATGCCATAGCGCCCGGCGAAAAACTCGTGGAAGGCCGCGTAGGCGTACCAGGCCTCGTCGAAGTGCAGCACTTCGACACTGTTGCCCAATTGCTGCTTGATCAGTTCGGCGTTGTAACACAACCCGTCATAGGTCGAGTTGGTCACCACGGCCAACTTGACCTTGGGTTCGCGGCCACGGGTCAACGGGCTGGCCTCGATCTTGGCGCGAATCGATTCGCGGCTGAACTCAGTCAGTGGGATGGGGCCGATGATCCCCAGTTCATTGCGCTCCGGGCACAAGTACAGTGGGATCGCCCCAGTCATGATGATCGAGTGCAATACCGACTTGTGGCAGTTGCGGTCCACCAGCACTAGGTCATCGCGCCCGACCATAGAGTGCCAGACGATCTTGTTGGCCGTGGAGGTGCCGTTGATCACAAAAAAGGTATGGTCGGCGCCAAAGTTACGCGCCGCGCGGGCTTCGGCTTCAGCCAAGGGGCCGGTGTGATCCAGCAGCGAACCCAGCTCCGGCACTGACACCGACAAGTCCGAGCGCAGGGTGTTTTCCCCGAAAAACTGATGAAACGCCTGCCCCACCGGGCTTTTACGATAGGCAACGCCGCCGCCGTGACCGGGGGTATGCCAGGAATAATTGGAGTCGGCAGTGTGTTGCACCAGGGCCTTGAAGAAAGGCGGCAACAGGCCATCGAGATAGGTACGCGCCGCGCGGGCCACCTGCCTGGCAAGGAACGGTACGGTGTCTTCGAACAGGTAAAGAATGCCGCGCAGTTGGTTGAGCTCGCTCATGGCATCGGCCGGGGCGTTTTCCAGGGTGACTTGCTCGCCCAGGGCAAAGATCGGCAGGTTGGGTGCACGCAGGCGCGCCAGGCGGATCAGTTCCACCATGTTCTGCAGCAAATGGGTATTTTCCCCGGCGCCTTCGGCGGCGATCAGCATGCACGCCAGGCCATGGTGGGTCGAGGCCACCAAGCGGCCCTCGGCGTAATCCATGGCGGAAAAGATGCTGAAACCCTCTTGCTCCAACTCCCGGGCGATCCCCCGGACCCGATCACCGGCGACGGTGTCGGCCTTGATGTCGCGATGCACGATCAGGATGGGGAACTTCAGGTCTTTGTACATGAGGGCTTGGCGTCCTGAGGGCGATGTACTCAGGGTAGAAGCTGGGAGCGAATGTGGCGAATGAAGATAATAAGTAATGTAGGAATGGGCGTGTGTGGGCTTGCCCGCGATGGCGGTGGGTCAGTAACGAATGCGCTGACTGTCACACCGCAATCGCGGGCAAGCCCCACAGTTTTGACCGCGATTATTGCTGGGTCAGTTGGGTCCACAACGCCGGCGCACCCGCCGATTTGGCGATCGCCTCCAGGCGTGCCGCGTGCTCGGCCATGTCCTGCTCGCTGGCGCGGATGATGGCGGTGGGCTTACGGTCAGCCGGCAGGCGGCGGATTTCCGAAGGCCGGTTGCCCGAGCCTTCTGCCGAGCCGTTGCCATCGGAGGCGTTGCCGGCCAGGGACAGGCTGGTCTGCCCACCGGTCATGGTCAGGTAGACGTCCGCCAGAATCTCGGAGTCGAGCAAGGCGCCGTGAAGTTCACGGCCTGAGTTGTCGACGCCATAGCGCTTGCACAAGGCGTCGAGGCTGTTGCGCTGGCCCGGATGGCGCTCGCGGGCCATCATCAGGGTATCGAGGATCGAGCAGTGACGGGTGATGTCCGCCCGATCCGTCTGGCCCATCAGGGCGAATTCGTTGTTGATGAAGCCAACGTCGAACGCCGCGTTGTGGATGATCAACTGCGCGCCGTTGATGAACTCGAAAAACTCATCGGCAACTTCCGCAAAGCGCGGCTTGCCGACCAGGAATTCGTTGGTGATGCCGTGGACGCCAATGGCGCCTTCGTCACTTTCCCGGTCCGGTTGCAGGTACACGTGGAAATGGCGACCCGTGAGGCGACGGCCCATCAGTTCGACACAGCCGATTTCAATGATCCGGTGGCCATCGGTCACCGGCATGCCGGTGGTTTCGGTATCGAGTACAACAGATCGGATGGCCATCAGGGTTCAGCTCTCAACGGTGTGTGTATTTCAAGGTGCGGGATATTAACACGCTCTATACCCGACGCGTCCCATAGCGGAGCGCCATGCCCCGCCGCCCAACAGTTTTTAACAAGGTTTAGCAAAGCTTGCGCAGTTTGCCATCACGCCCTTTGGTAGCCTGCGCCGCTCTTTACTATGCGTAAAAACTACCCATGTCCACACCAAACTACCTGCTCGCCCTGTGCCTGATCAGTGCCGCCAATGCCCAGGCCACCAGCTTTGTGATGACCACGGATGCCCTGGTCAGCCTGTCGATGAGTGCCACCAAGGGCACCAGCAGCAGTTTCAAGGATGACAAAATCGTATTGGCGGCAAAGGACGATGCGGCGGCTTACGTCGCAAGCGGGGGTGAAATACGCGGTGCGCGGCTGGAGTCTGCATTGCTGCATATCCGCCGCACTTTGCCGGCGTTGCGCGAGACAGACGAGCAACTCGCCTGCGCAATGCTGGCGCTGTAACTTCCAGCCCCGGCGAGGCGATGGGGAGCTTCAGCTCTGTTTGTACCCGCGAACTTCATCCACGCCACGATTGGCCAACTGGTCTGCGCGCTCGTTGCCGGGGTGGCCGATGTGCCCGCGCACCCATTTCCAGGTGATGTTGTGGCGGTTGCACTGCTCATCCAGCAACTGCCACAGGTCAGCGTTCTTCACCGGCTCCTTGGCGGCGGTTTTCCAGCCGCGCTTTTTCCAGTTGACCATCCACTCGTTGATGCCCTTCATGACGTATTGCGAGTCCGTCACCAGTAATACATCGCAACGGCGCTTGAGCTCTTCGAGGCCGCGAATCGCGCCCATCAGCTCCATGCGGTTATTGGTGGTGTTGGCTTCGCCGCCCCACAACTCCTTCTCCACCCCCTTGCACACCAGCAAGGCGCCCCAGCCCCCGGGACCAGGGTTGCCCTTGCAGGCGCCGTCGGTAAAGAGTTCTACGCTATCGGTCATACGCTATCCATCAAAGCGGGTTACCGGCAATCGACCGGCAGTTCCCGAGGTCGAACATGGCGACCTGAATTCCAAAAAATGATTTATGGCTCGCTGGAGCGACGGTTGACCTTGGCCAGGGGCATCGGCACCAGTTTACCCATGGGCTCGCGCCTCACCTGGCTCACCGGCCGCAGCCCGACCACGATCTTGCGGGCTACCAACAGGTAGAAACCGCCACCGGACAACTGCCATGCACCGGCCCGGCGCTCGCAGCCAGCCAGGCGGCCCTGCCATTTGGGCGAGGCAAGCGGCGGACGATAGCACCCGAAGCGGCGTTTCTCCAGCGCGAAGCCCAGCAGGTTCAACCAGTCGCTGACCCGCGAGGGCGAGATGCAGCGGGCCTGACGCAGCGCATCATGGGCAAAGACGTGCCGCAGGCCCCACGAACTCCAGGGGTTGATGCCAACGATCAATAAATGCCCGCCTGGGCGCACGGCGCTGGCCGCTTCACGCAACAAACCATGGGGCGACAGGCAGAAATCCAGGCCATGCTGCATCACCACCACATCGGCGGCATGCTCGCTCAAAGGCCATGCCTGCTCTTCACAGACAATCTCGACCCCCGGCAACGGCGCACCCAGGCGCACATTGCGCTGCACCTGGGGTGCGGGCGGTGGGGTCTGGGCCGAAGGGCCGTAGTGCACCAAGTAACCGCCAAAGAAGCGTTCCAGCTCTTCTTCGAGCATAAGCCGCTCTTGTTCCAGCAGAAATTGCCCGATCGGCCCGGACAGCCACTCACGGGCTGCGCTGATCAAGGCCAGCCACTCAGGATCGGCCTGGGCGAACGCTTTATCAGTCATTGCATTCTCCAACTCGCCAAGACGTTCTAAGATGCACCAATGTGTTCAGCTTGGCGAATAGAAGAATGATACAGATCAGTGCCCTGCCCGCCTTCACCGATAACTACATCTGGTTGTTACAAGATCATCGCAGCCATCGCTGCGCGGTGGTTGACCCCGGTGATGCCGCGCCCGTACTGGCGTGGCTTGCGCAGCACCCCGGCTGGACCCTCAGCGACATCCTGGTGACCCATCATCACCCAGACCACGTCGGCGGTGTGGAGCAACTCAAGCAGGCCTCGGGCGCCACGGTCTATGGCCCGGCCAACGAAAAGATCCCGGCCCGTGACGTCGCGCTCCACGATAACGACCGTATCGAGGTACTGGGCTGGAACCTCCAGGTGTTGGCCGTGCCCGGACATACCCTGGGACATATAGCTTTTTATCATCATGGCTTGCTGTTCTGCGGCGACACCCTGTTCGCCGCCGGTTGCGGGCGTTTGTTCGAGGGCACGCCAGAGCAGATGTACCACTCCCTGGAACGCCTGGCCGCCCTGCCCGCCGACACGCTGGTCTACTGCACCCACGAATACACACAAAGCAACCTGCGCTTTGCCCAGGCAGTGGAGCCAGATAACGCCGATATAGCCGAACGAGTGGCAAAGGTCAGCGAGCTGCGGGCAGGCGGCAAGATGACATTACCTTCGACCTTGGCCCTGGAAAAGTTGACTAACCCTTTTCTGCGCACCGCTGAAACATCCGTTAAACAAAAAGCGGACGAGCGGAATGGCCGCGACAACCGCTCTGGGAGCGAGGTGTTTGCTAGCTTGCGCGCTTGGAAAGATACGTTCTAAGCAGAGAGGTTCTGGTACGAAATTTCTGAATGGTTGACCGGAACCAAAGCGCTTTCTAGAATCGCCCGACATTTTTGCCCGGAACTAACTTCCAGCCAATGTCGTCATCTATTCGTAAATCCAACCATTCAGACGCATTGACCCGCCTGGCTCAAGCCATTGCGGTGGCCGTATCCGCAACTCTGGCGGGCTGCCAAACCAATAATTTCGCTGCACAATCCACCGTGCAACCCAAACCCGTATTTGCTGCCAAGATCAAGCAAAAACCCCTTTGGCTCTCAGAGAAGCCAAGCCCGCAAGTACCCCAGGATGTCTGGGAACGCATGCGCCAGGGGTTCCAACTGCAGGACGGTGTCGGCGTCAACCCGCGTATCGAGCAACAGCGCCTGTGGTTCGCCAGCAACCCATCGTTCCTGGAGAACGCCGGCGAACGCGGCAGTCTCTATATTCATTACATCGTAGAACGCCTTGAAGAACGCAACATGCCCCTGGAGCTGGCGCTGCTGCCAGTGATTGAAAGTGCCTACAACCCAATGGCCTATTCACGCAGCGATGCGGTCGGCCTGTGGCAGTTCATTCCCTCCACCGGGCGCTACTTCAACCTGCGCCAGACCCGCGCCTACGATGGCCGCCGCGACATCACCGCCTCCACCACTGCTGCCCTGGACTATCTGACACGTCTGCATGACATGTTCAACGGCGACTGGTTGCTGGCCCTGGCAGCCTACAACGCGGGCGAAGGCACGGTCAGCCGGGCCATCGAGCGCAACGAGAAGCTTGGCCTGCCCACCGACTACTGGAACCTGCCGCTGCCCCAGGAAACCAAGGACTACGTGCCTAAGTTCCTGGCGCTGTCCCAGGTGGTGCTGGCCCCCGAGGCCTACGGCGTCAACCTGAACCCGATTGCCAACACGCCGTACTTCGAAATGGTTGAAGTCAAGCAAAGCATGGACCTGTCCCGGGTCGCCGCGCTGGCCGAGATCGACGAAGACGAACTGTTCCAGCTCAACCCGGCCTTCAAGCAACGCACCACCCTGGACGGCCCCCAGCATTTGCTGGTGCCCACTTCCAAGGCGCAATTGCTGGCCAGCAGCCTGTCCTCGATGAACCCCGAGGAACTGTTGAGCCTGCGCCCGAAAAAACCGGTGTTTGACGAAGTCGAGCACAAGGCCGTGGCCGGGCGTTCGCGCAGCTACAAGGTCAAGAGCGGCGACAACCTGACGCTGATTGCCAAGGCCAACAAGGTCGATGTGCATGACCTGCAGCGCTGGAACAAGCTCAATGGCCAGGCCTTGAAAGTCGGCCAGACCCTGGTGATGCAGGACACCCGCAAAGTCGTGGCCAAGGCTGGCGGCAAGAAGCCGGTGCAGTACAAGGTCAAGAAAGGTGACTCGCTTTACATGGTTGCCAAGCGCTTCAACGTTGAGATGCAACATCTCAAGCGCTGGAACCCACGCACTGGCCAGGCGCTGAAGCCGGGGCAGATGCTGGTGGTTTCCGGGCCACGCTGACCCCTTGTGGGAGCGGGCTTGCTCGCGAAAGCGGTGCATCAGGTGATACATTTTTCGCCTGACGCACCGCTTTCGCGAGCAAGCCCGCTCCCACATTGATTTTCGTCATTTTCAACAGTCTTTTTCCAAGTGGAACAAGCTGTTACTGTACCGATCATAAAGCCCAAGCCGCCCGGATCGGATCTCTGACTTGAAGCGTTCCCTCCTTCTACTAATAAGTCTGGCCTTGAGCTTTTCCGCGAACGCGACCATTACCGAGAACCACGGTTATGCGCAGTTCGGTACGCTCAAGTACCCGGCCAAATTCACCCACTTCGATTGGGTAAACCCCGCAGCGCCCAAGGGCGGTACCTTGCGGGTCATGGCGTTTGGCACGTTTGACACCCTCAACCCTTACACCTTCAAGGGCTCAAGCCCGGTTTCCACCGCCAATTTCCTGCAATACGGCGTCAATGAGCTCAACGAGCCGTTGATGGTCGGCACCGGCCAATACGCCCCTTCCGGCGACGAGCCCACGTCCAGCTATGGCCTGATTGCGCAATCGGTGGAGTACAGCGAAGACCGCAGCTGGGTGGTGTTCAACCTGCGCCCGCAAGCGCGGTTTCATGACGGCAAGCCCATCACCGCCGACGATGTGGCGTTTTCCTACCGCACATTGCTGACCGAAGGCCATCCGCAGTACCGCACCAACCTGCAGGAAGTGGCCCGGGTAGATGTACTCAACCCACACCGCATTCGTTTTGTATTCAAGCGCGCCGGCAACCCGCTGTTGATCCTGCGCCTGGGCGAACTGCCGGTGCTGCCCCAGCACTACTGGAAGCACCGTGACTTCAAGGCCACCACCTTCGAGCCGCCGCTGGGCAGCGGGCCCTATCGGATCAGCCAGGTCCAGCCAGGCCGGCAATTGGTGTTCGAGCGGGTCAAGGACTATTGGGGCAAGGACCTGCCGGTCAATCGCGGGTTCTACAACTACGACAAGGTCGAGGTGGAGTTCTACCGTGACAGCGACGTGGCCTTCGAAGCGTTCAAAGCCGGCGAGTTTGATATCTACATCGAACACCAAGCCAAGAACTGGGCCAATGGCTACAACTTCCCGGCGGTCAACCGTGGCGAGGTGATCAAGGCACAGATTGCCCACCAGATCCCGACCCAAAGCCAGGGCCTGTTCATGAACAGCCGCCGCGCCACCTTCAGCCAGGCCAAGGTGCGCGAGGCACTGGGGCTGATGTTCGACTTCGAGTGGACCAACCGCACGCTGTTCAGCGGCGCCTATAAACGTACCTTGAGCTATTACCCCAACAGCGAATTCTCCGCCAGCGGCCTGCCGGTGGGCCATGAATGGCTGATGCTCTCGCCTTACCGCGAACAATTACCGGCCAATCTGTTTACCCAGGCGTTCAGCCTGCCGCAGACCGACGGCCGCGGTATCCCCCGCGAAACCATGCGCCGCGCCCTCGGCCTGCTGGCCGAAGGGGGTTGGAAACTGTCCGGCCAGCGCCTGCTCAATAGCGACGGGCAGCCGCTGCGTTTCGAAATCCTGCTGGTCAATCCGAACCTGGAGCGGATCCTGCAGCCCTATGTGGAGAACCTGCGCTACATCGGCATCGATGCGCGCTTGCGCACCGTGGATCGCGCGCAGTACAAGCAGCGCCTCGACCAGTTCGACTTCGACATGATCCTGATGACGCTCAACCAGACCCTCAGCCCCGGCCTTGAGCAGTGGCAGTACTTCCACTCCAGCCAGGCCGGGATCAAGGGCAGCAAGAATTACGCGGGCATCGCCAACCCGGTGGTCGACCACCTGCTGGAGCAGTTGCTCGCCGCGCAGACCCGCGACCAACAAATCGCCGCCGGCCGGGCCCTGGATCGGGTCCTGCTGTGGCAGCACTACAGTATTCCCAATTGGTATCTCAACTATCATCGCCTGGCGTACCGTAACCGGTTCGCCTTCGTGACCACGCCGCCCTACAGCCTGGGCCTGAGCGCGTGGTGGCTGAAAGCATCGGAGAAACCCCAATGATGGCTTTGCGTACTGCGATTATCAGTGGCCTGTTGTTGTGCACCCAGGCTGTCGCCGCTCCCCAACATGCCTTGACCTTGTATGACGAACCGCCCAAGTACCCGGCCAATTTCAAGCACGTCGACTACGTCAATCCCGACGCGCCCAAAGGTGGCACCTTCCGCGAGTCGGCCATGGGCAGCTTCGACAGCCTCAATCCGTTTATCAGCAAGGGCGTGCCGGCGGATAACATCTCCCTGGTCTTCGACACGCTGGCCCAGCAAGGCCTGGACGAACCCATCACCGAGTACGGCCTGATCGCCGGCAAAATCGAAAAAGCCCCGGATAACAGCTGGGTACGCTTTTACCTGCGGCCCGAAGCGCGCTTCCACGATGGCCATCCGGTGCATGCCGAGGATGTGGTGTTCACCTTTGACACCCTGATCAAGCAAGGCAGCCCCATCTACCGTACCTACTACGCCGATGTCGCCGAAGTGGTGGCCGAAGACCCGCTGCGGGTGCTGTTCAAGTTCAAACACACCAGCAACCGCGAACTGCCACTGATCCTCGGCCAATTGCCCGTGTTGCCCAAGCATTGGTGGGCCGGCCGCGATTTTGCCAAGAGCAGCCTGGAGATCCCCCTGGGCAGCGGCCCGTACAAGGTGGCCGAGGTCAAACCGGGGCGTTCGATCCGCTACGAGCGGGTCAAGGATTACTGGGCCAAGGACCTGCCGATCAACAAGGGCCTGTACAACTTCGATTACCGCATCAGCGATTACTACCGGGACAGCACGGTGGCCCTGGAAGCACTCAAGGCCGGGCAATTCGACTATTGGCAGGAAACCACGGCGAAGAACTGGGCCAATGCCTACAACGTCCCGGCCGTCGCCGAGGGGCGACTGATCAAGGAAGAACTGCCCAACGGCAACCCCACCGGGATGCAGGGCTTTGTGTTCAATATCCGCAAACCGATGTTCCAGGACGTGCGGGTACGCAAGGCCATCAGCCTGTTGCTGGACTTTGAATGGAGCAACAAGCAACTGTTCAACGGTGCCTACACCCGCACCCGCAGTTATTTCGAAAACTCGGACATGGCCGCCACCGGCCTGCCCGGCCCCGCCGAACTGGCGATTCTCGAACCGCTGCGCGGCCGCATTCCGCCCCAAGCGTTCACCGAAGCCTTCGCCCCGCCGAAAACCGATGCCAGCGGCATGATCCGCAGCCAGCAGCGCGAAGCCTACCAACTGCTGCAGGAGGCCGGCTGGCGCATCGTCGACGACAAGATGGTCGACACCAATGGCAAACCGGCGAGCATCGAATTCATGCTGTTCCAGACCGACTTCGAGCGCATCCTCCTGCCCTTCAAGCGCAACCTGGCGGACCTGGGTATTGAACTGGTGATCCGCCGGGTCGACGTTTCACAGTACGTCAACCGCGTACGCTCGCGGGATTTCGACATGATGGTCGGCAGTTTCCCGCAGTCCTCGTCACCCGGTAACGAGCAGCGTGAATTCTGGCAATCGAGCAGTGCCGACAACCCCGGCAGCCGCAATTACATCGGCCTCAAGGACCCGGCCATCGACGAACTGGTGGAACAGTTGATCAACGCCGACTCACGCAACAGCCTGGTGGCCCACGCCAAGGCCCTGGACCGGGTCTTGCAGTTTGGCTACTACGTGATCCCCAACTGGCATATCAAGACCTACCGCGTGGCCTACTGGAATCACCTTGGTCACCCCGAAGTCCCGCCGCGCTATGACGTGGGTATCAATACCTGGTGGATCAAACCCAACACGCCACCGGCAATGACACCGCCCACAGACACCAGCGCCGACCCGGCGAGCGGAGGCGACTGACATGCTGGCTTATATTTTTCGCAGGTTGCTGCTGATCATCCCGACGCTGTTCGGCATTTTGCTGATCAACTTTGTCATCATCCAGGCCGCGCCCGGCGGCCCGGTGGAGCAAATGATCGCCAAGCTCGAAGGCTTTGAAGGCGCCACCAGCCGTATCGCCGGTGGCGGCGCCGAAGTTTCGGTGGCAGGTTCCAGCTACCGCGGGGCCCAGGGCCTGGACCCGACGCTGATCAAGGAAATCGAGAAAATGTACGGCTTCGACAAGTCGGCGCCGGAACGCTTGTGGATCATGGTCAAGAACTACGCCCAGCTGGATTTTGGCGACAGCTTCTTTCGCGATGCCAAGGTCATTGACCTGATCAAGGAGAAGATGCCGGTGTCCATCTCCCTCGGGTTATGGAGCACCCTGATCATGTACCTGGTCTCGATCCCCCTGGGGATCGCCAAGGCCACCCGGCATGGCAGCCACTTTGACGTGTGGACCAGTTCGGCAATCATCGTCGGTTATGCAATCCCGGCGTTCCTGTTTGCCATCCTGTTGATCGTGGTGTTTGCCGGCGGCAGTTATTTCGACTGGTTCCCCTTGCGCGGGCTGACGTCCAACAACTTTGACGAACTGAGCTGGGGCGGCAAGGTCCTCGACTACTTCTGGCACCTGGCGCTGCCGGTCACGGCCCTGGTGATCGGTAACTTCGCCACCATGACATTGCTGACCAAAAACAGTTTTCTCGACGAGATCAACAAGCAGTACGTGATCACCGCCAAGGCCAAGGGCCTGACCAATCACCGCGTGCTCTACGGCCACGTATTCCGCAACGCCATGTTGCTGGTGATCGCAGGCTTCCCTTCGGCGTTTATCGGGATCTTCTTTACCGGCTCGTTGCTGGTGGAAGTGATCTTCTCCCTCGACGGCCTGGGGCTGATGAGCTTCGAGGCGGCGATCAACCGCGATTACCCGGTGGTGTTCGGCACCCTGTTTATCTTCACCCTGCTGGGCCTGGTGGTGAAACTGATTGGTGATTTGACCTACACCCTGGTCGACCCACGCATCGACTTCGAAAGCCGGGAGCATTGAGATGAACCTATCCCCCCTCAATCGCCGCCGCTTCGAACGTTTCAAGGCCAACAAACGCGGCTGGTGGTCGCTGTGGCTATTCCTGATCCTGTTTGGCCTGAGCCTGGGCGCCGAGTTGATCGCCAACGACAAACCGCTGGCGGTGCATTACGACGGCGACTGGTACTTCCCGGCGCTCAAGCGCTACCCAGAAACCACCTTCGGCGGCGAATTCCCCCTGGAAGCCAACTACAAAAGCCCGTATATCCGCGAACTGCTCAAGGCCAAGGATGCCTGGACGCTCTGGGCGCCGATCCCCTACAGCTACCAGAGCATCAACTACGACCTGAAAGTCCCGGCACCGGCACCGCCGTCGGCCGATAACCTGCTGGGCACCGATGACCAGGGGCGCGATGTGCTGGCGCGGGTAATCTATGGCTTTCGGGTTTCGGTGCTGTTTGCCCTGACCCTCACCGTATTGAGCTCGATCATCGGCGTGGCGGCCGGCGCCTTGCAGGGTTTCTATGGCGGCTGGGTCGACCTGGCCGGCCAGCGCTTCCTGGAAATCTGGTCCGGTTTGCCGGTGCTGTACCTGCTGATCATCCTGGCCAGCTTCGTCCAGCCCAATTTCTGGTGGCTGCTGGGGATCATGCTGCTGTTCTCGTGGATGAGCCTGGTGGACGTGGTGCGCGCCGAGTTCCTGCGCGGACGCAACCTGGAATACGTACGCGCCGCACGGGCCCTGGGCATGCAGAACGGGGCGATCATGTTCCGCCATATCCTGCCCAACGCCATGGTCTCGACCATGACGTTTATGCCGTTCATCCTCACCGGCGCGATTGGCACCCTGACCGCCCTGGACTTCCTGGGCTTCGGCCTGCCCGCCGGCTCGCCGTCCCTGGGCGAGTTGGTAGCCCAGGGCAAATCCAATCTGCAGGCACCGTGGCTGGGCATCAGCGCCTTTGCGGTGCTGGCGATTATGTTGAGTTTGCTGGTGTTTATCGGCGAGTCCGCTCGCGATGCCTTCGACCCGAGGAAATGAGATGAACCAGGACAATCTGATCGAAGTCCGCGACCTCAGTGTCGAGTTCGTCACCGGCGAGCAGCATCAGCGCGTGGTGGAAAACATCAGCTTCGATATCCGCCGTGGTGAAACCCTGGCCCTGGTCGGCGAAAGCGGCTCCGGCAAATCGGTGACTGCCCACTCGATCCTGCGCCTGCTGCCCTACCCCCTGGCGCGGCATCCGTCCGGCACGATCGGGTATGCCGGGCAGGATCTGCTGACCATGAAAGAAAAACCCTTGCGCCAGATCCGCGGCAACCGCATTGCGATGATCTTCCAGGAACCGATGACCTCGCTGAACCCGCTGCACTCCATCGAGAAGCAGATCAACGAGGTGCTGGGCCTGCACAAGGGCCTGACCGGCAAGGCCGCGACCCTGCGCACCCTGGAGTTGCTGGAGCTGGTGGGCATCCCGGAGCCACACAAGCGCCTCAAGGCCCTGCCCCATGAATTGTCCGGCGGCCAGCGCCAGCGGGTGATGATCGCCATGGCCCTGGCCAACGAGCCGGAACTGCTGATCGCCGATGAGCCAACTACCGCTCTGGACGTAACCGTGCAGTTGAAGATCCTCGAACTGCTCAAGGAGTTGCAGGCGCGCCTGGGTATGGCGCTGCTGCTGATCAGCCATGACTTGAACCTGGTCCGGCGCATTGCCCACCGCGTGTGTGTGATGCAACGCGGTTGCATTGTCGAACAGGCGTCTTGTGAAGAACTGTTCCGTTCCCCGCAGCATCCGTACACCCAGGAGCTACTGGCCGCTGAACCCAGCGGCGGGCCAGTCAGCAACGCCATTGGTCCACCGTTGCTGGAAGTCGACGACCTCAAGGTCTGGTTCCCGATCAAGAAAGGCTTCTTGCGCAGCACCGTCGATTACGTCAAGGCCGTGGACGGTATCCACTTCAGCCTGCCCCAGGGCCAGACCTTGGGCATCGTCGGCGAAAGCGGCTCCGGCAAATCCACCCTTGGCCTGGCGATCCTGCGGTTGATCGGCAGCAAGGGAGGGATCCGTTTTGAAGGCCAGCAACTGGACCAACTGACCCAACAACAGGTGCGGCCATTGCGCCGGGAAATGCAGGTGGTGTTCCAGGACCCATTTGGCAGCCTGAGCCCGCGCATGTGCGTCAGCGAGATCGTCGGCGAAGGCTTGCGCATCCACAAGATCGGCACGGCGGCCGAGCAGGAAGCGGCGATTATCGCCGCGCTCAAGGAAGTGGGGCTGGACCCGCAGACCCGCCACCGCTACCCCCACGAATTCTCCGGCGGCCAGCGCCAGCGCATCGCCATCGCCCGCGCCCTGGTGCTCAAGCCACGCCTGATCCTGCTGGATGAACCGACCTCGGCCCTGGACCGCACGGTGCAGCGCCAGGTGGTAGAACTGCTGCGCAACCTGCAGGCCAAGTACAACCTGACCTACCTGTTTATCAGCCACGACCTGGCGGTGGTCAAGGCGCTGAGTCACCAGTTGATGGTGGTCAAGCAAGGCCAGGTGGTGGAACAGGGCGATGCCAAGACCATCTTCGCCGCTCCCCAGCATGCCTATACCCGGCAGTTGCTGGAGGCCGCGTTCCTGGTGCCGACCTCTCGCATCTGATTCAGGGGGATCCTGTGGGAGCCGTCTCGCCCGGCGAGGCTGCGATAGCGGTGGGTCAGGCAACACACCGCTATCGCAGGCAAGCCAGCTGCCACATTTGATCTGTGCAGATCTGCAGGCAACGTCTTTCGCAAAAGCAAACCAATATCATTTGCGCTGCCCGCAGCCCTTTGCTTTAATCGCGACCAATTCCTATTCACGTCATGGCGTCAGCGCCGGTTGGATATTGTGTCGACTTCCCCCACTTCATTCAGTCAGCTCTATGGCAGCCACCACTCGTGGCTGCTCGGCCTGCTGCGCCGACGCCTGAGCAATCGCTGGGATGCAGCCGACCTGGCGCAAGACACTTTTATCCGCGTGCTCAAACGCCCACCCGAGCAGGCCGATGCGGTGCGCGAGCGCTCGTACCTGGCGACCATCGCCCGGGGCCTGTGCATCGACCATTGGCGCCGCCGCCAACTGGAGCAAGCCTGGCTGCAAAGCCTCGCCGACCGCCCGCAAGCGGTGCAACCCTCGCCGGAGCAGCGGGCGATCATCGTCGAAACCCTGTACGAGGTAGACGCCATGCTCGCGCGCCTGCCGCGCAAGGTCAGCGACGCCTTCCTGCTGGCGCAACTGCATGGCCTGACCTACAAGCAAATCGCCGTGCAATTGGGGGTCTGTGAGCGCATGGTGAAAAAATACATGGCCCAGGCGCTGTTGCACTGCGCGGTGCTGGAAGCCGAACTCGACGGGTTGCTCGTGGAATGAACCCCAGCGCAAAACTCAGCCACGCCAGCTTGCAGCAGGCAGCCCTATGGTATGTGCGCCTGCAAGACCCTCAGGGCGGCAGCCAGGCACAACAGCATTGGCAGACATGGCTTGGACAGAACCCAGAGCATCAGGCGGCTTGGCGGTACGTCGAGCGCGTCAGCCAGCGCTTTGCGCCCCTGACCGACGAGCCCATCGGCGCCAGCCGGGCCCTGCGCTGTACTCGACGGCAAACCCTCAAGACGCTACTGGTGCTGGGTGTAGGTTCGGCATTGGCCTGGGGCACCTGGCGCGGCACCGCCCTGCCCCGGGTGGTCGGCGGCTGGAGCGCCGACTACGCCACGGCCAGCGGCGAGATCCGCGATGCCTTGCTCGGTGACGGCACGCATATCTGGCTCAACGCATTAAGCGCCATGGACGTGCGCTTCGATCCATATCAACGCTTGCTGCACCTGCGTTTTGGCGAAGTGCTGATCGACACCGCCAAGGACCTCCAGCGCCCGTTCCTGGTCGACACCGCGCACGGCCGCCTGCGTGCCCTGGGCACCCGCTTCAGCGTGCTGCAAGGCGAGCACGACACTGCCCTCAATGTCTTCGATGGCCGGGTAGAAGTGCGTACCGCCGACGGCCAACAGGTGCGCATTATCGAGGCAGGGCAACAGGCGGTATTCGATCGCCACGCCATCCGCGGCACCAGCACGGCATCCGCCACCCGCGAGGCCTGGAGCCGGGGCGTGCTGCTGGCGGACAACTTGCCACTGGGCCAATTGATCAGCGAACTGAATCGCTACCGCCCCGGCCACCTTGGATGCGATCCGGCCGTGGCCCACCTGCCGGTGATGGGCTCATTCCCGCTCAAGGACAGCGAGCACGCGTTGCAACTGCTGGAGGCCGCGCTGCCGATCCAGATAGACAAAGTGATGCCATGGTGGGTCAGCGTGGGACCGAAAATACACGCCACCTGACTGTCGGGCTGCCAGGCTGTTGTGGGGGCTTTTGTGGCG
Source organism: Pseudomonas sp. DTU12.1 (assembly GCF_009873475.1). Classification (NCBI taxonomy): domain Bacteria; kingdom Pseudomonadati; phylum Pseudomonadota; class Gammaproteobacteria; order Pseudomonadales; family Pseudomonadaceae; genus Pseudomonas; species Pseudomonas sp. DTU12.1. Next base: position 3,330,654 of record NZ_CP045254.1, read on the forward strand.
AGGGGGCTTGTCCCCCGCTGGGTTGCGAAGCGACCCCAAAAATGGGCCTGCTACGCAGTCCAACGGGGGACAAGCCCCCTCGCCACAAAGCCCCATTGCCATGCGAATTGCGTTCCCCCAGTTCCCCTTTTCAACGTTCGTTCGGTTAACCCAGCAGACGCTTTCAAATTCGCCGAACCCCTAGGGAACCTTCCATGCCGCAACCCGCTGCTTTCACGCTGCGCCCTCTGGCGCTGGCCATCACCGCAACCCTGCTCTGCCTGGGCCCGCTTACCGTGCAGGCGACAGAAACGCCGGCAACCCAGGAAACCGCCCGCAGCTACAGCATCGGCGCAGGATCCTTGGTCAGTGTGTTGAACCGCTTTGCCGAACAGTCGGGGATTTTCATCGCCGGCCACAATAGCCTGGCGGCAGGCAAGACCAGCCCGGGCCTGAGCGGCAGCTACACCCCGGCTGCCGGTCTACAACGCTTGTTGCAAGGCAGCGGTCTGCAGGCCCAGCCCCAGGGCAACAATGGCTATGTGCTGGAACTTGCGCCGCTCAATACCGGCGAACTTGAACTGGGCGCTACCACTATTTCCGGCGTGGCACTGGGGGCCACCACCGAAGACAGCCACTCCTACACCACCGGCTCGATGGCCTCGGCCACCGGCCTGCCATTGTCGATCCGCGAAACCCCACAGTCAGTCACCGTGATCACCCGCCAGCAGATGGACGACCAGGGTTCCAACAACATCGCCGACACCCTGCGCCGCGCCCCTGGCGTCAGCGTGCAGAACTACGACAGCGAGCGCTGGGAATTCTCCAGCCGGGGCCTGCCAATCACCAACTTCCAGTACGACGGCGTCAACTCCACCTATGACGGCGTGTATGACTACGGCACCACCAGTACCGACATGGCGGTGTACGACCATCTGGAAATCATCAAGGGCTCGTCGGGCCTGATGAGCGGTTCCGGCGACCCCTCGGCCACGGTCAACCTGATCCGCAAAAAACCCACCAAAGAATTCAAGGCCTCGGTGACCGGCACCGTGGGCTCCTGGGACAACTACCGCACCGAAGGTGATATCTCCGGGCCGTTGACCGAGTCGGGCAATGTGCGTGGGCGTTTTGTCGGGGTCTATCAGGATCGCTCGTCCTACCTGGACCACTACCAGAACACCAAGGACATTGCCTACGGCATCCTCGAAGCCGATCTCACCCCCGACACCCTGCTGACCTTCGGTATCGACCAGCAGGACACCCGCTCCCGTGGCGCCAGCTGGACCGGGTTCCCGATGTACTTCAGCAACGGCAATCGCACGAACTTCTCGCGCTCGTTCAACCCGGCCGCCGACTGGAGCCGCCGCGACTTCCAGAACCAGACGATCTTCGCCTCGGTCCAGCAAAAGCTGGCCAACGACTGGTCACTCAAAGTCAGCCTGGACCGCAAGCGCAGCCAGCACGACACCCTGCTCGCCTCCGCCAGCGGCGGCAACCCGGACCAGGTCACAGGCGAAGGCATGTACATGTTCATGGGCAAGTACAAGGGCGACCAGGTGCAGAACACCCTCGACGTCAACCTCAGCGGCCCGTTCAGCCTGTTGGGCCGCGAGCATGAGTTGATCATGGGCTTTATGGCGACCCGCTCCAAACAGGACGTGCCGGTCTACGGTTCGGTCTACCCGCCGGTGGGCGGCAGCATCTATGACTGGCGTGGCGAGTATGCCAAGCCGAACATTCCACGCAGCGGCCAGAACGACATTGTGCAACGCCAGACCGGCGCCTACCTGGCGACCCGCCTGAAACCTACCGATGACTTGTCGGTGATCCTCGGCACCCGCGTGAGCAATTTCAGCAACAACGACACCACGGATTTCTACGATCCGACCGCCACCGACGCGCGCACCAGTTACAAGCAGACCGGCGTGGTGACACCCTATGCCGGGGTGGTCTACGACCTCAACGATATCTGGTCGGTGTACAGCAGCTACACCAAGATCTACCGCCCGCAGAACACCAAGGACGCCGACCGCAAGCTGCTTGACGCGATTGAAGGCGACACCTACGAAGCCGGGCTCAAGGCGGCCTTTTTCGACGGCCGCCTGAATGCCAGCTTCGCCGCCTTCCGTATCGAGCAGGACAATGTTGCGCAATACGTCTCGGGCTTTGAAAGCGACTCGATCTACCGCCCGATTGCCGGCGCCACGACCAAGGGCTTTGAAGTGGAGCTGGCCGGCGAAGTACTCGACGGCTGGAATGTCTCGGCCGGCTATACCTACCAGCACACCCGTGATGCCAACGACGACTATGTCTACAGCTCCGTCCTGCAAACCACCACGCCGCAGCAGGTGGTGCGCCTGTTCAACTCCTATCGCCTGCCGGGGGCGCTGGATAAGGTGACGATCGGTGCCGGTGTCAACTGGCAGAGCGAGTTCTTCGGCAATGTGTTCCAGCCCAACCCGAATGACACGGTCAACTTCGGCCAATACGCGCGCATCACCCAGGACAGCTATTACCTGGTGGACCTGATGGCACGCTATCGCTTCAACGAGCACTTGAGCACCACGTTGAACGTGAAGAACGCCTTCGACAAAAAGTACTACACAGGCCTGGGCAACTTCGGTACCGGTTTCTACGGCGAGCCGCGCAGCCTGCAACTGGCCACACGCTGGGACTTCTAACCCAACACAAACGTAGGAGCCGGCTTGCCGGCGCCTACATAAGGTCGGCGGCGTATTTATGTGCAATCATCGAGGCCCTACAAGGCCCATTGGAGATTGCCATCATGTCGCTGCCCGACCTGGCCGCCCCGCGCTTCTGGCGTGATGCCAGCCTGCCGTTTATCGAAGCACGTACCATCGATGATGGGCGCAAGGTCTGCTACACCCGGCATGCACACGACCATTTCTCGATTGGCGCGATCACCGCCGGGCAGAGCCTGTATATCCATGGCGCAGACACCTTCCATATCCATACCGGCACCGTGGTGCTGATGAACCCCGGCGACGTGCACGCCTGCAACCCGATCGACGACCAACCCTGGTCGTATCACATGCTCTACATAGACACGCCCTGGCTGACCGACCTGCAACACCAGTTGGGGTTTGCCAGCGAGTTGGACTTTCGCCGTTTCAGCACCACCCACACCGATGACCCGCAGCTGTTTGCCGGCCTGCTCGAACTGTACGCCGTGCTGACCGACGAACACGCCGAGCACCTGCACAAACACAGCGCCGTGGTGAGTTTTTTCAGTGACGTGCAATTGCGCCTGAACCCAGCGGCAACAGTGGTGCGGGAGGTCAATCACAAGTTGGAGCGCGCCGCCGAGTACATCCGCGAACAGTGCACCGAGGCGCTGAAACTCGAAGATATCTGCCAGGCCGCGCAGCTGTCGCCGTCGTACCTGATCCGCGCGTTCAAGCAGTATTACGGCATGACGCCCCACGCATTCCTGGTCAACCAGCGTATCCAGTTTGCCCGCCAGCAACTGCGCAGCGGCCAGTTGATTGCCGATGTGGCACTGGCCGCGGGCTTTGCCGACCAGGCGCACTTCCAGCGCACGTTCAAGCAGCACCTGGCAGCCACGCCGGGGCAATATCGCGGCTGAATCAGCCCAGCAACAGGTACGCCACACTGATCACCAGCAACAACGCCATCACCCGGTTGAACAGGCGCATGCCCCGCGCATTGCTCAGGTAACGCCGAAAAAAAGTGCCCACATACGACCAGCACGCCACCGACAAATAGCAAATCACCAGGTACACCGCCGCCAGTTGCCAGACCCGCGCGGCTTCGCCGTCGGCCGCAAACAGGCCCATACCGGCGACACATGCCAGCCAGGCCTTGGGGTTGAGCCACTGCATGACCGCGCCATACAGCATCGAAGGCGCAACGCTGGCATCTTGCGCATCCAGCCGGCCGTCATCGGTCGCCAGCTTGTAGGCCATGTACAGCAGGAATATCACCCCACCCCACTGGATACCCTGGGTCAACAGCGGCCAACGGATCAATAATTCGTGCAAGCCCAGGCCGATCAACACCAGCAACAATGTGAACCCCAGCGCCGCGCCAGCCACGTGTTTCTGGCTGGCGACAAAACCAAAGCGCGCCCCCGAGCCGAGGGCGACGATATTGACTGGGCCGGGGGTGATAGAGGTCGCCAGGGCGAAGGCGGCCATGGACATGATCAAACTCATTGCATTTCCTTTTTGTAATCACAGGGAGCGAGGCCTGTACGCTACGTTCCTGTAGCCAATGCGTATTGAACAAAATGCCCCTGCAGGAGCCGGCGCCTACCTTCCCGCCAGGGTTGCCTTGAGCAATCGCAGCTCCAGGTATTGCAGGAGCATGATGGTCTTGCCATCGACAATCTCACCGCGCGCAACCATGGCGATTGCCTCGTCGAAGCCCAGCTCCAGCACGTCGATATCCTCGCCTTCCTCCGCAAGCCCACCGCCTTCGCTCACGCGGTCGCCGGGTTGATACTCACCGATAAAGAAATGAATGCGCTCGGTCACCGACCCGGGGCTCATGAACGCCGAGTAGATTTTTTCGACATGGCCGATGCGGTAGCCGGTCTCTTCCTCGGCTTCCAGGCGGATACGTTCCTCTGGGCTGGCGTTGTCCAGCAGGCCTGCAGCGGCTTCGATCAGGTAGCCGTCATGGCCATTGACGAAGGTCGGCATGCGGAACTGGCGAATCAGCAACACCGTGCGCTGCTGGGTGTTGTACAGCAGGATGGTCGCTCCGTTGCCACGGTCATACACCTCCCGCGTCTGGGCTTGCCAACTGCCATCACGGCGGCGCAGGTCAAAGCTGTACTTTTTCAGCAGGTACCAGTTGTCCGAGAGCAGCTCTTGGGAGGTGATGCGTACGGGGCTGTTGTCCATGGCAGGTCCTTTTGGTCGCAGGGGGCGCAGCATGTCGGGGACATCCTGTCAGCGTCAAGCTGTCCATCGGCCAGCATCGGCGCGCGTTATCCGGCTACAATCGCGCCCTTTCTGTACCGGATGACCGCCCACGCGTGTGGCTGACGGGGTTATCTCGACAATGCATCTTGCGGGGTCAAGGACATGATGCTGCACATACCGACGCTCTTGATGGTCGCGGTCTTCGTTTTCTGCCTGATGGGCCTGCTTACCGTCCACGCCTGGCATCGCGTGCGTGAGCCGACCCTGGGCTACCTGGGGGTGATGCTGTTGCTGGCTTCCCTCGGCACCACGCTGATCGTGGTGCGCGGCGTGGGCGTGGATTTTGTCGCGCTGGTGCTGGGCAATGTGGTGCTGCTGCTCAGTGCCGCCATGAACTGGACCGCCATGCGCCTGTTCGTCCATGGCAGGCCGCACCTGCCGGGCATCCTCGCAGGCCCCGCGCTATGGCTGTTGATGTGCCTGGTGCCGCAGTTCTATGGGTCGATGTCCAGCCGGGTGTCGCTGTATTCCCTGCTGGCTGCCAGCTATGGCGTGCTGTCGGCGCTGGAGTTGTGGCGCCATCGCCGACACCTGGAAGTGGCCTATCTGCCAGCGATGGGGCTGATGCTGTTTCATACGACGTTTTACTGCGTACGGGCGGTGATTGACCCCGGCATGCCGCTCAAGAATGAACATGCGCTGATGGGCGAAGGCGTGCCGTTTTTTTCGTTCATGCTGTTCGAATCCATGCTGTATGCGATCGGCATCGCCTACGTCACCCTGGCGATGGTCAAGGAGCGCGCCGAACTCAACTTCAAGGCCGCTGCATTCAGCGATGTGTTGACCGGCATCGGCAATCGCCGGGCGTTCATGCTGCATGGCGAGCAACTGCTGGCCGACAGCCAACAACGCGGCAAGCCGGTGACACTGCTGTTGTGTGACCTGGACTACTTCAAGCGCCTTAACGACAGTTTCGGCCACCCCATGGGCGACCAGGCATTGATAGCCTTCAGCCAACTGACCTCGTCGATTTTGCGCAAGCACGATCTGTTTGCGCGCATCGGCGGTGAAGAATTTGCCTGCCTGCTGGCCGACACCGATGAACAAGGCGCGGTGCAGGTGGCCGAACGTATCCGCCAGCGGTTCGCCGAACTGGACTTGTTGGCCCCCGGGTTCCTCAGTGTGAGTATCGGGGTGGTGACCAGCACCGCCGCGTGCCACGATCTGTCACGGCTGCTGTCCCAGGCAGACCAGGCGCTGTATCGCGCCAAGGATCAGGGGCGCAACCGCGTACAGACGGCCTGTAACACTTTGCAAGCAATCGCCCCCTGACGGCGGTCTGAATAATTCCTTCACGGGCAAGGCTTCTGGTAAAAAACCTGCTTCGCTTCTGTCCTGGAACCTCCATGTCCTCACGTTCTCTCTCGCGCTGGCGCTGGCTACCGCTGCTGTGCATGGCGCTACTGATCCTCGGCCTGCCAGTAGGGTGCAATGTGCTGCAACACAAGGAGCGGGAGCTGGTGTTTCGTATCGAACCCGGCCCTGCCAGTTGGTATCGCGGGCTGCCCAGCGATGTGCAGGAGTTCGAGCTCAAGCCCGCCAGCTTCAAGTCCGGGCAGAGCCTGCATGGCTGGTGGTGGCCGGCGGCGAAAAAAGACGCACCGGCGATCCTGTATCTGCACGGCGTGCGCTGGAACCTTACCGGCCAGCTGTTTCGCATCGAGCAACTGCATGCCCAGGGTTACTCGGTGCTGGCCATCGACTATCGGGGCTTTGGCCAAAGCCGGGGCGACCTGCCCTCAGAGTCCAGTGTCTACGAAGATGCACGGGTGGCCTGGGAGCGCTTCCAACTGCTGCAACCCGACCCGGGCAAGCGCCTGATCTACGGCCACTCCCTGGGCGGCGCCGTGGCCATTGACCTGGCGGCCGAACTGGGCCAGCAGGCCGTCGCTGAACACCTGCCGCCGCCGGTGCGTGGGCTGGTGATCGAATCCACCTTTACCTCCCTGGCCGATGTCGCGGCGGCGGTGGCCAACACCTCGCTGCCGGTGCGGTGGTTGCTGTCACAGAAGTTTGACTCCATCGACAAGATCGCCGATATCCACATGCCCTTGCTCGTCGTGCATGGCCTGGATGACCGCTACGTGCCGCCGCGTTTCAGCCAGCAACTGTTTGATGCCGCGCAAGAACCCAAGCACTTGCTGTTGGTACCGGGAGCCAGTCACAACAACAGCCTGAGCCTGGGCGGCCGCAGCTATCGCCAGGCACTCCAGGGTTTGCTGTAGAACGGCGAATCCGGCACCGGTTGGAGCGACGCGTGTCAAGCGCATGCCACGCGCCAAAAGGCCTGCAAACGTTCCTGATCAAATATTGATCGCAGGTCGAATCGCCAGTGGCGCCGGGGCCACGCAAGGTTATCCACAGAGATACCCACGGTTTTCGTGGACAACTCTTTTTGCATTTAAACGATTTTTTTACGCTGATGGTTCACCGGCTGACGTCAGCCTTTTGCTTGGCAATCGCCTTGGGGCCAGTGATCGCCCATAGAATCACGCCCAGCAGGGGTACGAAGACAATCACCACAACCCATAGCATTTTGGTTTCGGCTCGACTGGCACTGCGCAGTACACAGTTGATGGCCCACAACTCCACCAGCACCAACAGCGTGGCCAAAATAATCCAGACGTATTCGATTTGCATGGTTCACCTCCTGAGGTCATACACCTTAGGGCCAGGGGTGAACGCGAGGGTTCAGAAAAAATACCAACGACTGCTCAGATTTGTGGCGAGGAGGCTTGTCCTCCGCTGGGCTGCAACGCAGCCCTAAAACCTGCCGCCTCGGTATATCTGGCAGAACGTGGTGAGGCTGTTGGGGCGGCTTCGCCGCCCAGCGCGGGGCAAGCCCGCTCGCCACAAAAAAGCCAGCAGTGGGCTGCAAGTTGCAGGCTCAGGTCAACCAGGGTCTGGCACCTTGTCTGTTGCAATCGGCAGTTCAATCCCCCAATCGCCATGCAAGTACCAATCCTCACCGATCATTTCGGCCGGGTGCATGGTGCGGTCGGCACCGTTGCCGCAGGCCAGGGCGCTAGTCGCACAATAACGGTCGCAGCCCCAGCAGATACGCTCAGGGTGTTTGGGGTTTAGCGGGAATGGCTTGGCCATGAGCAGGCTCCACGGCAGTGGGCGGTGATTTGATCCTACGGCCGCCGCCCGCCCACAGCCTTGACCAACGTCAAGAATGGTTGTGGTTATATCCCTGGAAACTTGACAGGAATCATTATTATTTACAGCAAAGCTTTCTAGACTCGGACTCTCTTTTGCCCTGTCAGGAAGCCCCCATGCGTATCCCCTTCACGCTGTCACTGGCCTTGCTGTTGTCGACTGGCGCGGCCGTCGCCAAGGAATACCCGATCGGCGAGCCACAAATGTGCCCCGGCCTGGAAGTCGGTGCGGTCTATCTGCAACCGATCGAGATGGCGCCACCGGGCATGATGCGCGCCACCGCCGATTCGGATGTGCATCTGGAGGCCGATATCCGCGCCACTGCCGACAATCAGCAGGGCTTCCAGGAAGGCAGTTTCGTGCCTTACCTCAACGTCTCGTTCCGTCTGCAGAAGCAAGGTGCAGCCAGCCCGATCATCGGTGAGTTCCACGCCATGGTGGCCAACGACGGGCCGCACTACGGCGATAACGTCAAGCTGCTGGGCCCTGGCAAGTACCAGCTGACTTTCACCGTGATGCCACCCAGCGGCCACGGCTCACTGGGCCGGCATACCGACAAGGAAACCGGGGTCGCGCCGTGGTTCGAGCGCTGTGAAGTGCACTACGAATTCGTCTACGCGGGTATTGGCAAGAAAGGCGGCTACTGAATGCGCCGCGCCCTCGCCCTGTGCGCCCTGTGCGCCCTGCTGGCCGCTGGTGCGGCCCTGGCAGCACCTTTGCCGACCTATAAATTGACGCTGCAGGACGGCCACTTCAACCCGGCGCAGCTCAAGGTGCCGGCCGGCCAGCGCTTCAAGATCGTGTTGAAAAACATCGGCCAAGGCCCGGCCGAGTTCGAGAGCACGCCGCTACGCGTGGAGAAAGTGCTGTCGCCTGGGGTCACCACCTTTGTGGTGATCCACCCGCTCAAGCCGGGCACTTATGGGTTTTTCGACGAATTCAACCCACAGTTGCCCGAGGGCAGCATCCTCGCCGAATAACGGCCCAGGAGCATTTGATGAATCAATCGATGTTTATCGTCTGGCGCGAAAGCGTCGAGGCGTTGCTGGTGATCGGCATCCTCCAGGCCTGGATCAGCCAACAATCCGAGGGCTCGCGCCTGGGGCGTTTCCTGTGGGCCGGAGTGCTCCTGGGGCTGCTGTGTTCCGCCGGGTTGGCGGGCTTGATGCTGTGGGCCGGTGAAGCCATGAGCGGGCCCAGCGGTGAATGGTTCCAGGCCGGCATGACCCTGGTGGCAAGCCTGTTGATGGTGCAGATGGTGTTCTGGATGCACCGCCACGGGCCGGGCCTCAAGCACACACTGTTACGGGACGCCGAGCAGCGCGCGGCGCGCCAGGGCGGCCTCGGTGTGTTGTTGCTGGCGTTGTTGGCAGTCAGCCGCGAAGGCAGCGAGACCGTGGTGTTCCTGTATGGCGCCGGCGCCCAACTGCATGGCCCGGCATTGGGTCTGTTCGCCATTGGCGGGGGGCTGGGCCTGGTGTTGGCCGGGTTGACAGTGATGCTGCTGCGCAGCACGCAGCGGTTGATTTCGTGGTCGCGGTTTTTCGCCCTCAGTGAGGTGCTGTTGCTGCTTTTGGCGGCCTCCTTGCTGGTCGCTGCCGCAGAACGCATCGGCGGGCAACTGTTGGCGATGGACATGCCCGATTGGGTCTACACCCTGGTGGGCGAAGCCTGGTGGGACAGCAGCGCCCTGCTCAGTGACAGCCACGGCCTGGGCGCAGTGCTCGCCGGCTTTGCCGGGTACCGCGCAACGCCCAGCACGGTCACCCTGCTGGTGCTGGCCGGCTATTGGTTGCTGGTGGGCCAAGGGCTGTATCGCACCCGACGAGCAACGCTGTGAACACCCCCTGGCTGCAACGCCTGGGGGATGGCATGCGCCGCCACGCGCGGCTGATTCGCGGTATGCAATGGGCGGTGGTGCTGTTCTACGCGGGATTGCTGGTGCTACCCGCGCTGCTGCCGCTGCCCGCCAGCCAGGCGCGTTTGTTGGATAACCTGACGCTACTGGCACAGTTCCTGTTCTGGGGCGTGTGGTGGCCGTTCGTGGTGCTGTCCATCGTCGTGTTCGGCCGCGTGTGGTGCGGCGTGCTCTGCCCTGAAGGCTCGTTGAGCGAATGGGCCAGCCGCCATGGGCGCGGCCTGCGCATTCCGGGGTGGATCCGCTGGGGCGGTTGGCCCACCGTGGGTTTCTGCCTGACCACTCTCTACGGGCAATTGATCAGTGTGTACGACTACGCCCAGGCGGCCTTGCTGATCCTCGGCGGCTCGACCGTCGCCGCCGTGCTGGTAGGGCTGCTGTTTGTGCGCGGCAAACGGGTGTGGTGCCGCTACCTGTGCCCGGTCAGCGGTGTGTTCGCCCTGCTCGCGCGCCTGGCACCCGTGCATTTCCAGGTTGATGAACAACGTTGGAAAGCCAACGACGGCCCACGGCTGCCCCTGCCCAACTGCGCGCCACTGCTGGACATCCGCCGCTTGCAAGGTGCCAGCGATTGCCACGCCTGTGGCCGCTGCAGCGGGCAACGTGGCGCGGTGCAGTTGATTGCGCGCTCGTGCAATAGCGAAATCCTCCAGGCCCCACGCAAACCCGCCTTGGCCTGGGATACGCGCTTGTTGTTGTTTGGCGTGATCGGCCTGGCGATGGGCGCCTTCCAGTGGACCGTCAGCCCGTGGTTCATCACGTTCAAGCAAGCCCTGGCGCAATGGTTGGTGGAGCACGACTGGTTGTGGCCGTTGCAGGACAACGCGCCCTGGTGGCTGTTGACCCATTACCCCCAGGCCAACGACAGCTTCAGTTGGTTGGATGGGTTTTGTATCGTTGCGTACCTGGGTGCCAGCAGCCTGCTGATCGGCGGCGCATTGATGGGGCTGGTGCACCTCGCCGCACGACTGAGCGGTGAGCGTGCACGGTATTGGGCCCTGGCGCTGACCTTCACGCCCCTTGGCGGTGCAGGACTGTTCCTGGGGCTGTCGGCAACCACCGTCAAGTTATTGCGCTATGAAGGGTTGTTGCTCGACTGGGTACAGCCGGCACGCGGCGCGCTGCTGGTTGGGGCGATAGGCTGGTGTTTGTGGCTGGGGTGGAAACAGCTGGCCGACACGCCACTGCCACGACAGTGCGCCGCCTGGACTTGCCTGCTACTGGGCAATGGGCTGGTGGGGTACGGCTGGTGGCTACAGTTCTGGGGTTGGAAACTCTAGGAGCCCGCTTGTCGCAGTGAGCGGGCTTATTGTGGCGAGCGGGCTTGCCCCGCGCTGGGCTGCGTAGCAGCCCCAAAACCAGACGCTACGGAGTATCTGATACACCGTATCCGGCTTACTTGGGGCTGCTGCGCAGCCCAGCGCGGGGCAAGCCCGCTCGCCACAACAAGCCCGCTCGCCACAATGGCCCGTCTTGCGCGGTTAGACGCGGAACCTGGCAACCGTCAGGTGCAGTTCCCCTGCCATTTGCGCCAGTTCATGGCCTGCCGTATCGGTATGCCGTGCGCCGAGCAAGACTTGCTCCGACAGATTGCGAATCCCCACCAGATTGCGATCCACCTCCCGCGCCACCAGTGCTTGCTCTTCGGTGGCGCTAGCGATCATCAGGTTGCGTTCGTTGATCTGCGAGATCGACTGGGTAATCGCTTCCAGGGCCTGGCCCGAACGCTCGGCCACGCTCAAGGTAGCCCGTACCAAATCACTGCTGCCCTGCATCGCGGTCACAGCTTGTTCGGTGTCCAGGCGGATATTGCCGATCATCTGCTCGATCTCCTGGGTCGAGGCCTGGGTGCGATGGGCCAGGGCCCGCACCTCATCGGCCACCACGGCAAACCCGCGCCCGGCATCCCCGGCCCGTGCCGCCTCGATGGCCGCGTTGAGGGCCAGCAGGTTGGTCTGGTCGGCAATACTGCGGATCACCTCCAGCACGCCGCTGATGTCCTGCACCCTCCCGGCCAGTTGCTGGATGCGCACTGAGGTGCCACTGACGCCCTCTGCCAGGGTGTTGATGGACGCGACGGTTTCTTGCACCTGATCGCGCCCCAGTTGGGCCGTCTGCGCCGATAACCGTGAGGCTTCACTGGTGCTCACTGCATTGCGCGCCACTTCATCTACCGCCGCCGTCATCTCATTGACCGCCGTGGCGGCCTGTTCGATCTCCATGCCTTGCAGTTGCAAGCTGCTGCTGGTCTGGCTGCTGACCGCGCTCAACTCCTCGGAAGAACTGGCCACGCGGTCTACCGACGTGGCGATCTGGCGCACCATTTCATTGAGGTTGTCCTGCATCTGTTGCATGTTTTTCATCACGCTGCCGTCGGCGCTGCCCGCCGTTGGCACTTCGGTAGTCAGGTCGCCCTGGGCAATCTGGCTCAATACCCGCGCGGCCTCGTCGGGCTCGCCGCCCAAGGGCCGGGTCACGCTGCGGGTGACAATCACCCCCGCCGCCACCACCAGGGCCACGCACAGCAGGAACAGCCCCAGCATGTTGCGCCGCGCCTCGCTGTACAGGGTCTGCGCCGCGCGCTCGCGCTCGGTAAAGATCTGCCCCTGCAAGGCCATCATCGCCTCCAGGCTCTTGAATACGGCCTGCTCGGCGGGTTGCACATTCTGCTTGAGCTGCGCCACACCCTCGGCATGGGCGCCCTGGCGGATAAGTGCCTGCACCTGGGTAAAGGCGCCCACATAGGCTTCGCGACGCTGCTTCAGGTCGGCATAGGCCGCCTGGCCCGCAGGTGTGTTGAACAGCGGCTCCAGTTGGGTGAAGGCATCAGTAATACGTTGGCGGGTGGTACCAATGGCCTGTTGTGCGGCCTGGTTGTCCTCATCGATCAGCAAGTCGCGGGTGTTACGGCCGTTGTCGCGCACACCGGTGGCAATCACCATGATCGGCGCGATTTTCGGCCAGTCCTGCTGCACGATCAGTTCCGATTGTTCCTTGAGGGTGCCCAGGTCGTGCAAGGCGTAGAGCGCCATGCCCGCCAGGGCCAAGGGGGCGATGGCAAAGCCGATCGCGATGCGGCGGGCGGTGGTTAGTCGAGTCATGTCATAAGCTCCCTGATGAATACCTGCCCCCAGGGGGCAGCATCTTTGATAATCCGGTGGGAGTTCAATCGCCACGCTTGAAAGGGCTCCGCGAAGGGATCAACCCCGTAAAACAAATGCCGGGAACAGTGCCCGCATTTTCTCCCATAGTTCAGGCAGCAAGGCCTGTGCCGAAACGCTCGGCAATTGCTCATCGAGCATGCGCGCGGTGCGCACCAGCTGTACGGCGAAGCGCTTGACTCCCCGCTCTTGCAAACGCTGGGCCAGCAGCAGCAGGCGCTGCGGGTCGATCAGGTGCCAATGCACGGTGGTGCGGCATTCGTAGTCCACATCGCTGTGCAGCAGCAGGTCGAGGCTGCGCCAATTGGCGGTGCCGCTGCCCTTGACCTGGGTGATCAACTGGCAGTCCTCGGCCAGGGCCTTGACGTCGAAGCCAACCCAATCGGCATGGGCCAGGGCATTGGCGAACGCCGCAGGCTTGATCCCGGCACTGTGCAGGCCGATGCGAAAGCCCATCTTGCGCACTTCGTCCATGGCTGCCGGCAGGCCTTCCTGCAGGGTCGGTTCACCACCGCTGAACACCACGGCATCCAGCAGGTCCTGGCGCCGTTGCAGAAACAGCAAAACCCGGCGCCAATCCACCTCATCGCTACCGCGAGGGGGGATCAGGTCCGGGTTATGGCAATACCGACAACGCCAGGCACAGCCCTGGCAAAACAGCACGCAGGCGAGCATGCCGGGGTAGTCGAGGGTGGTCAGGGGCACGAGGCCCCCGACCCGTAGTGCTCGACTCATTGGCGCCCGGCCGCCGCCGCACTTTCGGTAAAGTGCGCGCGCTCACGGTGCTCCGATTGTTTGCCGGGGTTAAAGGCCGAAACCGGTCGGTGGTAGCCCATGACACGGGTCCAGACTTCACAGCGTTGGCGTTGTGGCTGGGTGGTTTGCATGGTGAATCTCCTTGGGGTTGGAAAACGGTTAGCACCTTGCTCTGTAGGAGCGAGCTTGCTCGCGAAGAACGTCAACGATCACGCGTGCTGCCTGGTTAAACGCGGTGTACTTGAGTGCTTCGCGAGCAAGCTCGCTCCTACAAGGTGGCGTTAAGGGCCAGGACCTCGTCGCACTTGGGGCAGAATTCATGTTCGCCCGCCAGGTAGCCGTGCACCGGGCAGATGGAGAACGTCGGCGTCACCGTCAGGTAAGGCAGGCGGAAACGCCCCAGGGCCTTGCGCACCAGCTGCTTGCAGGCCTGGGCCGAGGAAATCTGCTCGGCCATATACAGGTGCAGCACGGTGCCGCCGGTGTATTTGCATTGCAGTTCGTCTTGCAGCTCCAGGGCTTCGAATGGGTCTTCGGTGAAGCCCACCGGCAACTGCGAAGAGTTGGTGTAATACGGCGCGCCAAGGCTGCCGGCCTGGAGGATCGCGGGGAAACGCTTGAGGTCTTCCTTGGCAAAGCGGTAGGTGGTGCCTTCGGCCGGCGTGGCCTCCAGGTTGTAGAGGTGGCCGGTGTCTTCCTGGAAGCGCAGCAACGTGGCGCGCACATGGTCCAGCACCTGCAGCGCAAACTCGCGCCCGCGGGCGGTATGGGTGCCCTCCTCGTCGCCAGTGAAATTGCGCAGCATCTCGTGCATGCCATTCAGGCCGATGGTTGAGAAGTGATTGCGCAAGGTCCCCAGGTAGCGCTTGGTGTAGGGGTACAGGCCGGCGTCCATATGGTGCTGGATCACCTTGCGCTTGACCTCCAGGCTCTCCATTGCCAGCTCCATCAGGTGGTCCAGGCGTTGCAGCAGGCCGCTGGTGTCGCCCTTGAACAGGTAGCCCAGGCGGGCGCAGTTGATCGTCACCACCCCCAATGAGCCGGTCTGCTCCGCCGAACCGAACAACCCGCCGCCACGCTTGAGCAACTCGCGCACATCCAGCTGCAAGCGGCAGCACATCGAGCGCACCTGGTTGGGCTGCATATCGGAATTGAGGAAGTTCTGGAAGTACGGCAGGCCGTAGCGCGCGGTCATCTCGAACAGGCGGTCGGCGTTTTCGCTGTCCCACGGGAAGTCATGGGTGATGTTGTAGGTGGGGATCGGGAAGGTGAACACCCGGCCCTTGGCGTCGCCGGCCTGCATCACTTCGATATAGGCGCGGTTGATCAGCTCCATTTCCGCTTGCAGGTCACCGTAGGCAAACGGCATTTCTTCGCCGCCGATAATCGGGATCTGCTCGCGCAGGTCTTCCGGGCAGACCCAGTCGAATGTCAGGTTGGTAAACGGCGTTTGCGTGCCCCAGCGCGAGGGCACGTTGAGGTTGTAGATAAACTCCTGCACCGCCTGGCGAATCTCGGGGAACGTCAGTTGGTCCTTGCGCACAAAGGGCGCCAGGTAGGTGTCGAACGAGCTGAAAGCCTGGGCACCGGCCCACTCGTTCTGCAGGGTGCCGAGGAAGTTGACCATCTGCCCCAAGGCACTGCCCAGGTGCTTGGGCGGCCCGGCTTCGACGCGGCCGGGCACGCCATTGAGGCCTTCGTGCAGCAGCGTGCGCAGGGACCAGCCGGCGCAGTAGCCGGCGAGCATGTCCAGGTCATGGATATGCAAGTCCGCCTCGCGATGGGCCTGGCCGATCTCCTGGCTATAGACCTCGTCCAGCCAGTAATTGGCGGTGACCTTGCCCGACACGTTGAGCACCAGCCCACCCAGGGAGTAACCCTGGTTGGCGTTGGCCTGCACACGCCAGTCTTCACGGTCGAGGTACTCGTTCATCGAGGTGGCGACTTCCACCAGGGTCTTGCGATCCCGGCGCAGGCGCCCGTGCTGCTCGCGATAGACGATATAGGCACGCATCGCCAAAAAGTACCCGGCGTCCATCAACACCCGCTCGACACTGTCCTGGATCTGCTCCACATCCAGGCGGGTAATCCCGCGTAGACGGGCGAGCACCGCCCCTAACAACAGATCGACTTCGGCGTCCTGATACTCGCCAGTGGCGTTACCCGCGGCGATCATCGCCTGGCGGATTTTCTCGGCATCAAAGGCTACGAGGGTGCCATCGCGCTTGTGTAGGCGGGTACTGACCAGCGGGCTTGAGGTGATCTGCATGGGGGCTCCAAAACACTACATATAGATTTAATAGTTCGTATAGACACAAGATGCAGTGATGGTACGCAGTGAAAGATGGGTTGCAATTGACCAGGGTCAAGTTTGCGTAGAGGTATCGTCACGGGCCAGTTCACGTTCAATCTGTTCGATGCTGGGTAAGCTGGTTTGGAGTTCTGCCGGGAGGGAGCCGACCAACTGGTACTCCGCCACCCCGATGGGTCGAGCGCTGTCACGCAAGGCATATTCAGCCACTATCTTGTTTTTGCTTTTGCACAGCAGCAAACCAATGGTGGGGCTGTCTTGCGGGTGCTTGAGTTGGGCGTCCACCGCTGCGAGGTAAAAACCCAACTGCCCCAGATGCTCTGGCTTGAACTTGCCGGCCTTGAGCTCAATAGCGACGTAACAGCGCAGTTTCAAGTGATAAAACAGCAGGTCGATGAAGAACTCCTCGCCGCCCACATCCAGCAGGACCTGCTTGCCGACAAAAGCAAAGCCTGCCCCCAACTCCAGCAAAAAGTCGGTGACATGCCTGATCAGAGCGCTTTCGATCTCACGCTCCTGCGCGTCCAGGGTCAGCCCCAGAAAATCGAAACGATAGGGATCTTTCAGCGACTCGCGGGCCAAGTCCGACTGGGGCTTGGGCAGCAGGGTTTCGAAGTTGCTGACAGCATTGCCACTGCGCTCCAGCAAACGGGTCTCGATCTGCATGACCAGAATGTTGCGTGACCAGTTGTGTTCAATGGCTTGGGCGGCGTACCAGCGGCGGGTTTCGGGGCCGGGCAGTTTATCGAGCAGTGCTATTTGGTGATACCAAGGCAATTGTGCAAGCACCGCTTGCACAAACTCAGGTTCCGGCCAAGCCTCGGCAAATGCGCGCATGTACTTGAGGTTGCGCGGCGAAAAACCTTTCATATCAGGAAAAGCTGAACGCAAATCCTGCGCCAGGCGCTCAATGACTTTTGCTCCCCACCCTTGCTGCGCCTGGCGGGTCAAGATGTCCTGGCCAATCTGCCAGTACAGCAGCACAAGCTCACGGTTTACTGCCAGCGATGCACGCTGCTGGGCAGAGTGAGTACGGTTTTTCAGCTCCTTCAACCAGTCGCCATATCCCTCAGGAGGTGTAGTGAGGCTGTCAGCGGATCGATTCATTCCGGGTTCCTTGTCGATATTGCCCGTTGTAGAAACCAGCAATGGTAACGACGGAAAAACGCCACGCGGGCCAGCGGAATGCCCTTGATACAAAACAACGGGAACTACTGTTCGACAGGGTTCCAGC
The DNA here is from genome assembly GCF_009873475.1 of Pseudomonas sp. DTU12.1. NCBI lineage: Bacteria > Pseudomonadati > Pseudomonadota > Gammaproteobacteria > Pseudomonadales > Pseudomonadaceae > Pseudomonas > Pseudomonas sp. DTU12.1. The sequence continues at coordinate 3,348,148 of NZ_CP045254.1, forward strand.
ACCTCCTCACCCCCCACTCATGTTCATAAACCGCACCACCTGCACCTCGCCCTCCCCGGTAAAGTCATGGCGCAGTGGTTTACCGCGCAACGCCTTGTGCAGCGCTTCCACCAACGGCCGATCATCCAACGGATAGCGGCGCAGCAACGCACGAAAATCCACCGCGTTGTCCTGCCCCAGGCACAGCAGCAACTGCCCTTCCACCGTCATCCGTACCCGGTTGCAGCTGGCGCAGAAGTTGTGGGAGTTGGGCGAGATAAAGCCGATGCGCGTCTGCGAATGCCGGGCCAGGCGCACGTAACGTGCCGGGCCGCCGCTGTTTTCGGTGCTGTCGAGCAGCGAGTGATGCTCGGCAATCAAGGCCCGAACCTGCTCGCTGGAACAAAAGGATTCGCCCCGCGAGCGCCCCACATCCCCCAACGGCATCTCTTCGATAAAGCTGATATCGATGCCCTGGTCGATGGCGTACTGCACCAGCGCCGGCACTTCATCAAAGTTGCGGCCCTTCATCACCACGCAGTTGAGCTTGACCCGCTCGAACCTGGCATCCCGTGCGGCCTCGATGCCGTCCAGCACCTGGCGCAAGTCGCCGTTGCGGGTGATCGCGCGAAAACGTTCGGGGTCGAGGCTGTCGAGGCTGATATTCATGCGTTTGACCCCAGCCTCCACCAGCGGCCGCGCCAGGCGGCCCAGTTGCGAGCCGTTGCTGGTCATGACCAGTTCGCGCAAGCCGGGCAACGCGGCGATGTGGCGGCACAGCTCGACAATGCCGGGACGGATCAGCGGCTCGCCCCCGGTCAGGCGGATCTTGCGCACACCCTGGCTGACGAACACCGTCGCCAGCCGTTGCAGCTCCTCCAGGGTCAACACTTGCTGGCGCGGCAGGAAGGTCATGTTTTTTGCCATGCAGTACACACAGCGAAAATCACAACGATCAGTCACCGACAACCGCAGGTAGTCAATGGAACGGCCCACACCATCCACCAGGCTCATGTCACTGCACCAACGGCGAGTCGGCGCCCTGCAGCGCGATGCCACGTACATCGGCCGCGCCAATCAGGGTTTGCAGGTATTGCACCAGTGCCTTCTGCCACACCCCTTGCTGCAACTGGGTGCGAATCGCCGTGGCGACTGCCTCGTAGGGCAGCGGCTGGCCTTCGATGCGCTGATCGACGCAGATCACATGCCAGCCGTAGCGGCTTTCCAGGGGTTTGCTGGCCAGGCCCGGGGCCAGGGTAAACAATTGGCGCTCCAACTCTGGCACGGTCTGGCCTTTGCTCACCTGCCCCAACGAACCGCCCTGGGCCTTGGACGGACACGCCGAGTACTTCAAGGCCAGGTCGGCAAAGCTGGCCGGTGACTCTTGCAGGCTCAACAACAACACCTCGGCCTGGGAATGCGCGACATGCCGCGCCTCGGCGTCGTCCGGCGCACACTCCAGCAAAATGTGCCGTACCGCGAGCAACGGCGCGCTGTGAAAGCGCCCGCGATTGCTTTCGAAGTAGCGCACACAGGTGGCCTCGTCGCAGTCCGGCACCTTGACTTCACGCTCCAGCAACAGGCGGGTCGCTGCCTCTTCTTCGTTCTCGCCGGCGCCGACTTCCAGCAACACTCCCAGCTCACGAATCCGCTGCTGTAGCAGCTCACGGATCACCAAGGCGCGGGCGGCGAGGAACACCGCCTCCTCGCGACTCTCAGCCGGGTGATATTGCAGTTCCTGAGCCATCGCCTCGGGGGTAATCTGCACCCCGTTGACGCTGACAATCGGCCATTCCTGTTCACTGCTGGCGATCAGTTGCGGCTCGACGGCCACCACCACTTCCGGCTCTTTGGCCGAAGAGCTGCAACCACCACCGCCGCTGCCGCCACCACATCCGCATCCTGTAGTCATGACGTTCTCCTCACTTCTGCCGCACGATTTGATAACGACGGCCCAGGTACCAGATCGGCGCACTGACCATGTGCACCAGACGGGTAAACGGGAACAGTACAAACAGGCTCAGGCCCAGCGCCACGTGCGCCTTGTAGATCAGGCTCACCGGGGCAATCGCCGCCGCTGCTTCCACCGGCCGCAGCAACACCACGTTCTGCGCCCAGTCCGCGAGCATCACCATCACCGAACCGTCCATATGCCCGGTCGACGCAACGATAGTCAGCAAACCCAGGACCAACTGCGCCAGCAACACCAGCAAGATCAGGATGTCCGATGGGCTTGATGTGGCCCGGACCCGTGGATCAGTGAGGCGACGATTGACCAGCATCACCAGGCCCACCAGGCACAGCAAGCCGAAGAAACCACCGGAGACCATCGCCAGCAGCTGCTTGTTTTCGGTACTGATCACATGGTGGTAGATCGACGCCGGCGTCAGCAGGCCGACAAAATGCCCGGCCAGCACGAACAGCACGCCGATATGGAAGAAGTTGCTCGCCACACGCATGCCACGGTTATTGAGCATCTGGCTGGAGCCGGCCTTCCAGGTGTACTGCGACAGGTCAAACCGCGCCCAACTGCCCAACAGGCAGATGGCCAGGGCGACATACGGATACACGCCAAATACCAGCAAATTCCACTTAGACATTACCCACCTCCTTGGCTGGCACGGCGGCCAGCCCTTCGTGCTGAAAATCCACCCAGTGCAACGGCACCGCACTTTCTTCGCGGGCCTTGCCCGGCGCGCTGGGCATGGCGCTGCAACGGTCCTGCTGCTCGGCCTGCATGAAGTCCACGGCCTCCTCTTCCCAGACCTTGTCCAGGGCTTCGAGGGAGTCGTCGCGCACTTCGGCGGCAACCTGGGCGCGCAACTCGGCAATCGCCTGGTGCGGCTCGGCGCCGCTGATCTGCAACAGCGCACGGAAGCAACTGGCATAGGCGCTTTCGCGCTCGTCCAGGCGCGCCGCCAGCAAGGCCAGCAGGTGCGCCACATCCGCCAGGCCCTCGCGGGCCTCGATGTCTTCGCGGGTGGACAGAAACTCCAGGTACAACGGGATGTAGTCCGGCAGCTCCTTGACGCCGATGGCAAACCCGGCCTCCTGGTACTGGGCCATCATGTCGACCATAGCCTGGCCGCGATCGCGCGACTCGCCATGCACGTGTTCAAACAACAGCAGCGACAGCGAGCGACCGCGGCCAAACAACGCACCGTAGTGCTCCTGGCCATCCATCAGGTCATTGCTGCAGATCAGCTCCAACAGCTCGAACAACGCACCACGCTGCTTGGGGCTGATTTCCCGCGATTCGAGAATCGCCTGCTCCAGTTCATCGCGGCCGTTCACCAGGGTTTCGGTGGGATAGTCCAGCAGCAACGAGATCACTTTAAGAATGCGCATGGCTCAGTCCTCCCAGATCTGTACGGTTTTCAGCACGTCGCGGCGGTTGGCCTTCTTCGCCCCGAACATATTGGTGTCGGAGCTGCCACTGCAGCCGCTGCCAAAGCTGAAACCACAACCGGAACGCTCGGCAAACGCATCGCTCATCGCGTCTTCACGGTGGGCGCTGGGCACTACAAAACGGTCTTCGTAGTTGGCAATCGCCAGGTAGCGGTACATCTCTTCCACCTGGGCAACGCTCAGGTCGACGTCGGCCAGCACTTGCAGGTCCTCCACACCGTCCACTTGCTGTGAGCGCTTGAAGGCGCGCATGGCCAGCAGGCGTTTAAGCGCACGCTTGACCGGCTTTTCGTCACCGGCAGTCAGCATATTGGCCAGGTAGCGCAGCGGGATGCGCAGGCTATCGACATCCGGGATCACCCCGTTCATGCCCACGGTGCCAGCAGCGGCGGCGTTCTGGATCGGCGACAGCGGCGGCACGTACCAGACCATCGGCAAGGTGCGGTATTCCGGGTGCAGCGGCAGCGCCAGCTTCCAGTCCACGGCCATTTTGTACACCGGCGAACGCTGGGCCGAGTCGATCACCGACTGCGGTACACCATCGGCCAGGGCCTGGCGGATCACCGCCGGGTCATTGGGGTCGAGGAAGATTTCCAGCTGCTTCTCGTACAGGTCGTGCTCGTTGGCGGTGCTCGCCACTTCGCTGATGCGGTCGGCGTCATACAGCAACACGCCGAGGTAGCGGATCCGCCCGACGCAGGTTTCTGCGCAGACGGTGGGCATGCCCGCTTCGATCCGTGGGTAGCAGAAGATGCACTTCTCGGATTTGCCGCTTTTCCAGTTGAAGTAGATTTTCTTGTACGGGCAACCGCTGATGCACATGCGCCAGCCGCGGCATTTTTCTTGGTCGATCAGGACGATGCCGTCCTCTTCACGCTTGTAGATCGCGCCGCTGGGGCACGATGCCGCGCACGCCGGGTTCAGGCAGTGCTCGCACAGGCGCGGCAGGTACATCATGAAGGTGTTTTCGTACTCGCCATAAATGTCGGCCTGGATCTGGTCGAAGTTCTTGTCCTTGCGGCGCTTGGCGAACTCGGTGCCGAGGATTTCTTCCCAGTTGGGGCCCCACTCGATTTTCTCCATGCGCTTGCCCGACACCACCGAACGCGGGCGCGCAGTGGGTTGGTGCTCGCCCAGGGGCGCGGTGTGCAGGTGCTGGTAGTCGAAGTCGAACGGCTCGTAGTAGTCGTCCAGGCTCGGCAGGTCCGGGTTGGCGAAGATGTTCGCCAACACGCGGAACTTGCCGCCGATACGTGGGTTGATCGAGCCGTTGGCGTTACGGATCCAGCCGCCCTTCCACTTGTCCTGGTTTTCCCACTCCTTGGGGTAGCCGATGCCCGGCTTGGATTCAACGTTGTTGAACCAGGCGTATTCCATGCCTTCGCGGCTGGTCCAGACGTTTTTGCAGGTGATGGAGCAGGTGTGGCAGCCGATGCACTTGTCCAGGTTCAGGACCATGCCGATTTGTGAGCGAATCTTCATCTCAGTTCTCCTCGATATCGGTCGGCAATGGACGCGGCAGATCATCACCGCTGGAACCATCGAGCCAATCGACCTTGACCATCTTGCGCACCACCACGAATTCATCGCGGTTGCAGCCGACTGTGCCGTAATAGTTGAAACCGTAGGCCTGCTGGGCATAGCCGCCGATCATGTGGGTCGGCTTGAGCACCACGCGGGTCACCGAGTTGTGGTGGCCGCCACGGGTCTTGGTGGTTTCCGAACCCGGTACGTTCACGATGCGTTCCTGGGCGTGGTACATCATCACCATGCCTTCCTTGACCCGCTGGCTAACCACCGCACGGGCGGTCAGGGCGCCGTTGACGTTGAAGCACTCGATCCAGTCGTTGTCCTCGATCCCGGCGCGCTTGGCGTCGATTTCCGAGAGCCACACAATCGGGCCGCCACGGCTGAGGGTGAGCATCAGCAGGTTGTCGCTGTAGGTGCTGTGGATCCCCCACTTCTGGTGCGGAGTGATCCAGTTCAGGACGATTTCGGTCTCGCCATTGCTGCGCTTGCCCTTCACCCCTTCGATGGTGCGGGTGTTGACCGGTGGCCGGTAGCTCATCAATTGCTCGCCGAACGCCTGCATCCACGGGTGATCCTGGTAGAACTGCTGGCGGCCGGTGATGGTGCGCCATGGGATGTTTTCATGGACGTTGGTGTAGCCGGCGTTGTAGCTCACGTGCTCATCTTCCAGGCCCGACCAGGTGGGGCTGGAGATGATCTTGCGCGGCTGCGCCTGGATATCGCGGAAGCGGATCGCTTCGTGGGCCTTGGAAATCGCCAGGTGGCTGTGGTCGATGCCGGTGAATTCCGACAGCGCGGCCCAGGCTTTCAAGGCCACCTTGCCGTTGGTTTCCGGGGCCAGGGACAGGATCACTTCGGCGGCGTCGATGGCTGTGTCGATCTTTGGCCGGCCATGGCTGATGCCCGCATCGCCTTCGTGGTGGTTGAGCTCGCCAAGGAACTCGACCTCCTCATCGGTATTCCAGTTGATGCCCTTGCCGCCGTTGCCGAGTTTTTCCAGCATCGGGCCCAGGGACGAGAACTGCTTGTAGATGTTCGGGTAATCGCGCTCCACCACCGCCATGTTTGGCGCGTTCTTGCCCGGTACCGGCGCCACACCGGCGCTTTTCCAGTCGGTGCCGCCAAACGGCTGGGCCAGTTCGCCGACGCTGTCATGCATCAACGGCACGGTGACCAGGTCTTGTTCCACGCCCAAGTGGCCGACCGACATGGCCGAGAACGCCTTGGCGATGCCTTTGTAGATTTCCCAGTCCGAACGCGACTCCCACGCCGGATCAATCGCCGCCGACAGCGGGTGAATGAACGGGTGCATGTCCGAGGTGTTCATGTCGTCTTTTTCGTACCAGGTTGCGGTCGGCAACACGATGTCGGAATAGACGCAGGTGGAAGACATGCGGAAGTCCAGGGTGGTCACCAGGTCCAGCTTGCCGATGGCGCCGTCTTCGACCCACTCGGCCTCGGTCGGCTTGCATTCGGTGCTGTGGCCGATGTCTTCGTTCATCACCCCGTTCTTGGTGCCCAGCAGGTACTTGAGCATGTACTCATGGCCCTTGCCCGACGAACCGAGCAGGTTGGAACGCCAGATAAACATGTTGCGCGGGAAGTTCACCGGGCTGTCCGGCTGCTCGCAGGCAAAACGCAAGCTGCCGTCCTGCCAGGACTTGACCACGTAGTCTTTCGGGTCCATGCCAGCGGCCGCGGCGTCGCGGCAGATATGCAGCGGGTTGGTATTGAGTTGTGGCGCGCTGGGCAACCAGCCGGCGCGTTCGGCGCGGATGTTGTAGTCCAGGGCATGCTCGGGGAACTGCGACTTGTCAGCCAGCGGCGAGAGGATGTCGTGCATGCTCATCTTCTCGTGGCGCCATTGCGAGCTGTGGCCATAGAAGAAGCTGGTGCCGTTCATCTGGCGTGGCGGACGGTTCCAGTCCAGGCCGAACGCCAGGGGCAGCCAGCCGCATTGCGGGCGCAGTTTTTCCTGGCCCACGTAGTGCGCCCAACCGCCGCCGGTCTGGCCGACGCAACCGCAGAGCATGAGCATATTGATCAGCCCGCGGTAGTTCATGTCCATGTGGTACCAGTGGTTCATCGCCGCGCCGACGATGATCATCGAGCGACCACGGGTCTTGTCGGCGTTGTCGGCAAACTCGCGGGCGATCTGGATCGCCTTCTCGCGGCTGACGCCGGTGATTGCTTCCTGCCAGGCCGGTGTACCCGGCACGCTGGCGTCGTTGTAGTCCTTGGCCACATTGCTGCCGCCCAGGCCACGGTCGATGGCCAGGTTCGCGGCGGACAGGTCAAACACCGTCGCCACTTTAGCCACCGTGCCATCAGCCAGGGTCACGCTGTGCACCGGCACCCGACGGAACTGCACGGCATCGCCGGCCACGTGCTGGAAGTAGTCGTGGGCTTCACCGGCAAAATACGGGAACGCCACTTCGGCGACGTCATCGCCGATCAGGCTCAGTTTCAGGTCGATCTCGCGGCCTTCACCGCCTTCTTTGGCGAGGATGTTCCACTTGCCCTTCTCGCCCCAGCGATAGCCGATGGCGCCTTGTGGCGAGACCAGTTCGCCACTCTCGTCGAGGGCGATGGTTTTCCATTCCGGGTTGTTGTCCTGGCCCAGATTGTCGACCAGATCCGACGCGCGCAAAAAGCGGTCGGGCTGGAAGCCTGCGCCCGGGGCAAAGCCGGTCATGGGCTTGAGCATCACCAACACCGGCAAGTCGGTGTAGCGCTTGGCGTAGTCGGTGAAGTACGCGCTGGGCTTGTCCAGGTGAAATTCTTTGAAGATCACATGGTTGAACGCCTGGGCCAACGCGGCGTCAGTGCCCTGCTTAGGGTTGAGCCACAGGTCGGTAAGCTTGGCCACTTCCGAATAGTCGGGGGTGATGGCCACGGTCTTGGTGCCCTTGTAGCGCACCTCGGTGAAGAAGTGCGCGTCTGGGGTACGGGTCTGCGGGACGTTGGAGCCCCAGGCAATGATGTAGTTGGAGTTGTACCAGTCGGCCGATTCCGGCACGTCGGTCTGCTCGCCCCAGACCATCGGCGAGGCCGGTGGCAGGTCGCAGTACCAGTCGTAGAAACTCAGGCACACGCCACCAATCAACGACAGGTAACGGGAACCGGCGGCATAGCTGACCATGGACATGGCCGGGATCGGCGAGAAGCCGACGATGCGGTCCGGGCCATATTGCTTGATGGTGTAGACGTTGGACGCAGCGATGATCTCGTTGACTTCATCCCAGTTGGAGCGGATGAAGCCGCCCATGCCGCGTTTGCTTTTATAGGAGTCGGCCTTGACCTTGTCCTCGACAATGCTCGCCCAGGCCTCGACCGGCGACAGGGTCAGGCGCGCCTCGCGCCACAGTTTGAGCAATGGCTTGCGGATCTTCGGGTACTTCAGGCGGTTGGCGCTGTAGATGTACCAGCTGTAGCTCGCGCCACGGGGGCAGCCGCGCGGCTCATGGTTGGGCAAGTCGTTGCGGGTGCGCGGGTAATCGGTCTGCTGGGTTTCCCAGGTGATCAGGCCGTTCTTCACGTAGATCTTCCACGAGCACGAGCCGGTGCAGTTCACCCCGTGGGTGGAACGCACGATCTTGTCGTACTGCCAGCGCGAACGGTAGACGTTCTCCCAGTCGCGGGACTCTTTGCGGGTCTCGCCGTGACCTTCGGAGAATTCGTCTTGCTTGCGATTGAAGAACCGCAGTTGATCGAGTAAATGACTCATGGTGCTTTCCTCTCAGGCTTGCTGCGGGGTTCTGTGCCCCGCCCACGCAAGGTTTGAATTCGGGGTCGACTCAGCAGGGGGTCTCGGCGCCTTTGCGCGCATACCACCACCAGGTCACGACAATGCAGCTCAGGTAGAAGCCGACGAACATGTAGAAGGCCAATGCCGGGCTGCCGGTGTAGGCCATGGACGAGCCAAAGGTCTTGGGAATGAAGAACGCACCGAAGGCGCCCATGGCCGAACTGAAGCCCAGCACGGCTGCCGATTCCTTGGTCGCATCCTTGAGGGCTTGCTCACGCACGGCGGCAGGTTTGCCGGCGCTGGCTTTTTCATGCTGGGTGCGGAAGATCACCGGGATCATGCGGAAGGTGGAGCCGTTGCCGATGCCAGTGGTAATGAACAGCAGCATGAACAGGCCAAGGAAGCCGTAGAAGCTGCCGCCCTGGCCGTTCAGTGGCAGAAAGTGCAGGACGCCAAACACCATCACGATCATCAGCACGAAGTTCCACAGGGTCACCCGCGCACCGCCCAGCTTGTCTGCCAGCCAGCCGCCCAAAGGGCGTACCAGGGCGCCTACCAGCGGGCCGAGGAATGCGAATTTCAAAGCGTTGACGTCCGGGAACGAAGTCTTGATCAGCATCGGGAAGGCGGCCGAGAAGCCTATGAAGGAACCGAAGGTCGCCAGGTACAACCAGCACATCAACCAGTTGTGCTTGCGCTTGAAGATCACTGCTTGCTCGCTGAACGAAGCACGGGCGCTGGACAGGTCGTTCATGCCGAACCAGGCAAACAGGGTCACGGTGATAATGAACGGCACCCAGATAAAGCCAGCGTTCTGCAGCCACAACTGGCTGCCGTCTTCCAGGGTCTGCGGCTGACCACCGAGCAGGCCGAACACACCAAAGGTGATCACCAGCGGCACGCAGAACTGCATCACCGACACGCCGAGGTTACCCAGGCCGGCGTTCAGGCCCAGGGCCGTGCCTTGCTGGGCCTTGGGGTAGAAGAAGCTGATGTTGGACATGCTTGAGGCGAAGTTGCCGCCACCAAAGCCGCACAGCAGCGCGATCAGCACAAATACGCTGTAGGAAGTGCTGGGGTCCTGCACCGCAAAGCCCATCCACAGCGAGGGGATCAGCAGCGACGCGGTGCTCAGGGCGGTCCAGCGGCGGCCGCCGAAGATCGGCACCATGAACGAATAGAACACGCGCAAGGTCGCACCGGACAGGCCCGGCAAGGCGGCCAGCCAGAACAGCTGATCGGTGGTGAAATTGAAGCCGATGGCGTTCAAGCGCACGATCACCGTGCTCCATACCATCCATACAGCGAAGGCCAACAGCAGCGCCGGGATCGAGATCCACAGGTTGCGGGTCGCGGTCTGTTTGCCGCTGGCGCCCCAGAATGCAGGGTCTTCGGGGCGCCAGTCGTGGATCACCGGGCCCGAATTGGGCTTTTGCGCGATAGTCATGCGGATTCTCCTTGGAGAGGCTGGGCCACCGCTTTACCGAGCAGCGGTTGCTTGCGGATTTCACTGAAGTACATCCAGGTCAGGGAGACCCAGACCACGCCGTACATCAACATGAAGCAGGAAGAGCGCACGCCGGTGAGGTCCACCAGGGCGCCGAACATGATCGGCAGCACGAAGCCACCCAGGCCCCCGGCCAGGCCGACGATGCCGGACACCGCGCCCATGTTTTGCGGGTAGTCATTGGCGATGTACTTGAACACCGAGGCCTTGCCGAAGGCGAAGGCGATGCCCATCACAAACAGCAGGATGGTGAAGACGGTGGCGTTGAGGCCGATATGGAAATCCAGCGGGCCGTTGACGGTCTGCACCTGCAATTGGGTCTGCGGGTAGCTGAGCAGGAACAGGCAGATCCAGCTCACCCACAACACCCACCAGGTCACGCTTTGTGCGCCCCAGCGGTCGGACATCCAGCCGCCTACGGCGCGCAGCACCCCACCCGGCAGGGAAAAACACGCGGCCAGCAGCGCGGCGCTTTGCAGGCTGAAGCCATATTCCTGCACGTAGTACTTGGTCGCCCACAGCGCCAGGGCCACGTAGCCACCGAACACAATCGAGTAGTACTGGCAGTAGCGCCACACGGCCGGGTCCTTGAGGCACAGCAACTGCTCGCGAAAGGTCGCGCCACTGGCATTGCGGTGGGCCTTGTTTTCGCTGGTGAGGAACCAGAACAGCAGCGCGGTGATAAACAGGATCGCGCTGAACACCTTCGGCACCAGGTGCCAGGTACCCAGGGCGATCAGGGCCGGCGCAAGAAACTTGGTCACCGCCGCCCCGGCATTGCCGGCACCGAACACGCCCATGGCAAAGCCCTGGTTGTCCTTGTCGAACCACTTGGCGACATAGGCGATGCCCACCGAGAACGAGCCGCCCGCCAGGCCGACAAACAGCCCCAGCACCAGGAATTGCCAGAAGGCGGTGGCATAGGTGATCAGGTACAGCGGCAGCACGCAGGTGAGCATCAGTACAAAGAACACGATGCGCCCGCCGAAGCGGTCCGTCAGCAGGCCCAGGGGCAGGCGCACCAGGGAGCCGGTCAACACGGGGGTGGCGGCCAGCAGGCCGAACTGGGTTTCGTTGAGTTGCAGCAGCTCTTTGATCGGCACGCCAAGGACGGCGAACATCATCCAGACCATAAAGCACACGGTGAAGGCCAGCGTACTCATGCCCAGCACCAGGCCTTGTCTTACACGGGGTTGAGTCACGGTTTGCGCTCCCAGAAGTGATTCCATGAGCGCAGGTTAGGGGCGACGTCCTCGCAGAACTTGACCCAGATCAACGTCCGCCTGGGGGGTATTGGCCTATGCTTGCCCCATCTACCTCCAAGGAGGTAGGCCAAATAACAAGAGAAAGTCTTTATTTATCAATGGATTGGTCTCTTGTGCCGGCTTTTTCCCGTGGGAGGGTTCGCCGGCAACTCTTTAGAGGTAGTGCGCCAGGGATTGCAGAATTCAATGCTGTTTTCCTTGCCAGGTGCCGCCATGCTGCTGTTCTTCCCCCTTCGATTACGCCGTGATGTTTAACTGGCTGCGCAGCTCCCTGCCCGCGCGGGCCGGTGTCGCGGTGATCCTGATTGCGATCCTGGCCCTGGCCAGTTCCCTGAGCGCCGGGCTGATCGCCTGGTTCAGCCAGGGCGACGGCGCGGCCATCAACACCGCAGGCTCGGTGCGCATGGAGACCTACCACCTGAGCTGGAAACTCGCCGACCATGCCCCCGCCGACGAGATCCAGGCCATCACCCAAAGCCTGCAACGGCGCCTGGACAGCCAGTCATTGAAAGCGGTGCTGGAAGACGGCCCCCAGAGCGCCCTGCAACAGAGCTACCAGCAGATCCAGCAACACTGGAACCTGGAGCTGCGCCCGGCCATCGAGCGTGGCGACGGCGCCCTGTTCCGCGAACGCGCGCCAGCCTTTGTCGAGCAACTGAACCAGTTCGTCAGCCTGTTGCAGCAGCAGAGCGAGCACAAACAAGGCTGGCAACAGCTGATCCAGGGCCTGGCGCTGTTCAGCACCCTGATCATCCTGCTGCTGGGGCTGTATGAATTGCAGTACGGCGTGGTCACGCCCCTGAAGGAGTTGGTGGATGCAACGCGACGCTTTCGCGAGGGCGACTACACAGCCCGGGTCAATCACCGCTCCCAAGACGAGCTTGGCCAGTTGGCCCTGAGCTTCAACACCCTGGCCGAAACCATCGAGCAGTCCCACCGCACCCTGGAAAGCCAGGTGCAGCACAAGACCCTCAACCTGCAACAAGCCAACGCCGCCCTCGAGTTGCTCTACGAGAGCAGCCGCAGCCTGGCCACGCGCCTGGCCAACGCCGAAGGCCTCGACGAATTGATCCGGCGCTTCCAGAAGCGCCTGCCGGGCCTGCGCCTGTCGCTGTGCCTGCAAGGGCACTTCCTCGCCCCGGCCCAGCAGATGCTCGCACTGCATGGCGAGAACAGTCGCAACGTCTGCGCCATTGGCGACTGCGCCACCTGCGAACGGCATCACGTGGCCCCGCCCCAGGTGTTCAGCATCAGCAACCAGGGCGCAGAGTTGGGCGAACTCAAGGCGCATTTCGTCGACGGGCATGCGCCCCAGGACTGGGAAAAACAGCTGATCCAGGCGCTGGCCAACCTGATTGGCACCTCGCTGTCCCTCAAGCGCCAGCGTGAACAGGACCACCGCCTGTTACTGCTGGATGAACGCACGATCATCGCCCGCGAACTGCATGACTCCCTGGCGCAAGCGCTGTCGTATATGAAGCTGCAAGTCAGCCGCATGCAGACCCTGCTGCGCCGTGACGAACCCAAGGCCACCCTGGAAACCGTCACCGGCGAACTGCGCGAAGGCCTGAACAACGCCTATCGGCAACTGCGTGAGTTGCTGACCACCTTCCGCCTGCAAATCCACGATGCCGGGCTGGTCCAGGAGCTCAAAGACACCGCCGAGGAGTTCTCGCGCCGTGGCGAATTCCAGGTGCACCTGCATGTGGATGCCCTGGCCTTCCAACTGTCGGCCAGTGAACAGATCCACCTGTTGCAGGTGACCCGTGAAGCCTTGTCCAACTGCCTGCGCCACGCCCATGCCGAGAACGCCTGGCTGCAACTGCGCCAGCACGGCGAAACCGTGAGCTTGAGCATTGAAGACGACGGTCGCGGCTTCAGCGAGCCGGTGGACCAACGCGAACACCACGGCCTGAACATCATGGATGAACGCGCCCGCAGCCTGCACGGCCAACTGGATATTTCTGCCCGCGAGCCCCAAGGCACACGGGTACATTTGCTGTTTCGCCCGGAATTCCTCGGGCAGTCTTTACAACAAGGTAGCCTGTCATGAACACCCCACACCGCCACGGCATCCTGCTCGTCGACGACCACCCGATGATGCGCCACGGCATGCGCCAGATGCTCGAACTGGAAGATGACCTGCACGTGGTGGGCGAAGCCGGCAATGGCGAGGAAGCCCTGGGGCTGATCGAATCGTTGCAACCGGACCTGGTGTTGCTGGACAACAACATGCCGCAAATGAACGGCCTGGAAACCCTGCGCCGCCTGCGCGCCATGGCCTATGGCGGCAAGGTCTTGCTGTTTACCGTGTCCGATGCCGAAGACGACATCCGCGACGCCCTGCGCCTGGATGCCAACGGTTATCTGCTCAAGGACATGGAGCCGGAACTGCTGATCCAGTACATCCGCGATGCCCTGCACGGCGCCCTGGTGATCAGCCCTGGCCTGACGCGCGTGCTGGCCCAGGCCCTGCGCTCACCCCAACCCCATGCCGCGGTTGAACTGACCGAGCGCGAGCGGCAGGTGTTGAAGACCATCGCCGGGGGTTACAGCAATAAGGTGATCGGGCACAAGCTGGGGATTACCGAGGGCACGGTGAAGGTGCATGTGAAGAATCTGCTGCACAAACTGGGGTTGCGCTCGCGGGTGGAGGCTGCGGTGTGGGCGATGGAGCATTTGCGCCAGGCTGGGTAGGGTTTTGTGGGAGCTGGCGTGCCTGCGAGGGTCGTTAGCGATGACGTTGGGTAACTGACACCCCGAGGTGTTCTTGCTGGCGTGATCGCAGCATAGGCATCTACACAACTTCAGAAACTGACGATCTCCCCTGTGGCGAGCGGGCTGTTGTGGCGAGCGGGCTTGCCCCGCGCTGGGCGGCGAAGCCGCCCCAATAAGCCCGCCGCGTTTCTTCAGATAAACCGCGATAGCCGGGTTTAGGGCGGCTTCGCAGCCCAGCGCGGGGCAAGCCCGCTCGCCACAACAGCCCTATCTGCCTGGATTTAGGCGTTGCGGCAAAATTGTGTAGATACCTATGGTGATCGCAGGGAATGCAGCTGCGCGCTCTGGCGTTGCATTACCGCACTTTCACCGTCAACGCCCCCACACTTGCCAAAACAATAACCGTCCCCACAATCACCATCATCGAAGGTCGCTGCGCCAATATCACCCATGCCATCACCATCGCCACCGGCGGTATGAGATAAAGCGCAATCGCTGCCCGACTGACCTGGCTATGCGTCAGTACATAAGCCCAGGCCAGGTAGGCCAGCGCACTGGGAAAGATGCCCAGCACCAGCACTGCCAGGTTCACCGACACCGGCGCCTGGGCCACTTCCTCCGGTAATCCGGGCAGATACACCAGCAGCAACGCCGTACCTGACCAGAGGGTGAAACACACCATTGTCAGTCCGTCATAACGCTGTGAGTAACGCTTTTGCAGGGCGAAATACAGGCTCCAGGACGCCGCTGCCAGCAGGATCAACACGCCATGCCCATCCAGTTCGCCCAAGCCCCGATCCCCCACCGCCACGACTCCGGCACCGAGCAGGCCGCCAAGGATACAGCCCCACTGCCAGGCGCCGAGCCGCTCCCTGAACAACGTGCTGGCGAGCAATGCGCTGAACAGTGGCGTCGATTGCGCCAGGACGCTGGCGGCGCCGGCACTCACACCGCGCTGGCCGTAGTTGAGGGCGATGTGGTGCAGCGTCACCGCAAACAATCCCAACACCGCAAACAAAGGCAAATCCCTGACCCGGGGCCGTGCAATACCCTTGCAGCAGGCCACCCCGGCCATAAACACCGAAGCAATCAAAAAGCGCAGCACAGCCAGATTGTCGGGCGCATAGGCCTGCAGCGCGATATGGATGCCGACAGGCGAATACGCCCAGCAGAGGATGACGAAGAGGGTCGCCAGGACAACTTTTGCGTGGGGCATGAGCATTCTCAAGGACGTGGCAGCACACAGGCACTGCCTGGCAAAAGTATGAGAAAACCCAAGCCCTGAAAAAAGTGACTTAAACTGAGCCCACCCTTCACTTCAGGTGAACCATGGAACTGTCCCAACTGCGCATGTTCAAGACGGTCTACGAGTTGGGCAGCATCGCCCGTGCAGCCGCAAAGCTGCATTGCGTGCCGTCCAATATCACCGCACGGCTCAAGTCCCTGGAGCAGGAGCTCGGGGTCGCGTTGTTCCTGCGTGAGGGCCGGGGCCTGCGGGTCAGTCCTGCGGGCGAAGTGTTTATCGAATACGCGACGAAAATCCTCGACCTCACCGAAGCCTCCCGGCGTGCCGTCGCACCTGGTGGCGCGCCCCATGGGCACCTGCGGATCGGGGCTATCGAGTCCAGTGCTACGGGGCGCTTGCCCCATTTGCTGGCGCGCTACCACGCGCTGTACCCACAAGTGTCGTTGGCGTTGAGCACCGGCACCTGGTCGCAGTTGCTCGATGATATCCAGCACCATCGGCTGGATGCGGCGATTGTCGCCGTGGATGTGCAACGCCCCGGGCTGGAAAGCACGCTGCTGTATAGCGAAGACCTGGTGCTGATCGCCCCCACGTCCCTGGGGCCGGTGCGCACCGTGACCGACCTGCAGGGCCTGACCCTGTTTATGTGGCCGACCGGCTGCCCGTATCGCCTGGCACTGGAGCAGTGGTTGTCACGCCACGGCCAAGTCGCGTCAATCGTCAGCATCGCCAGCTACGGTACGATTATCGGCTGTGTCAGCGCCGGCAGCGGCGCCGCGCTGGTACCGCGGGGGATCTACGAGCAATATCGTCAGGGCGCCAACTGGCAAGGCCACGAGTTCGCGGAACTGACGCGCATCGACAACCGGTTTTACTGGCACGCCAACACAGGCTGCCATCCGGCCCGGGATGCATTTTCGGCACTGCTGCGCGATCACTGCCTCCTCGGGGCTACCTCCAACGAGGCATAGGCCCGGCAAGCCTTGCGCCCTACCATGGGGGGGAGCGGAGGTACGCCATGCTGACCCACCCATCCATCGTTTTAACCCTGCGCCGGCATCATCTGTTCAGCCCCTTGCCGGAAAAAATCTTCCAGGACGTCTGCACCCTGGCCAATCTCAAGCGCCTGCCCGGGCACGCGACCTTGATGCATCAGGGCGACCCCGCCGAGCGGTTTTTCCTGTTGATCAGTGGCCAGGTCAAGTTGCACCGGGTCACCGGTGAAGGCCAGGAGCATCTGGTGGAAGTCATTCGCCCCGGCCAGACCTTTGCCGAAGCCCTGCTGTTCAGCCAGGCCAAGGCCTACCCGGTGAGTGCCACGGCGCTCAAGGACAGCGTGCTGGTTACCATCGAGGGCCATCATTACCGCAAGGCCCTGGAAGACCAGCCGCAGATCTGCCTGGCAATCCTCGGCACCATGAGCATCCACCTGCATCAACGCCTCAAGGACATCGACACCCTGAGCCTGGCCAATGCCAGTCGCCGGGTCATCAACTTTCTGATCCAGGAGCGCGACCTGGCCAGCGGCGATGTGGTGCTGCAGGTGCCCAAGCGTCTGGTGGCCTCCAAACTGGGGATTCAGCCAGAGACGTTTTCGCGGATCCTGCATCGGCTGGTAGACGCCGGCCTGATCGATGTACAACGGCGCACGATCCGCATCCTGTGCGAGGAGCAGTTGATGACCTATCAGGCCGGCTGACTTAGAATCGACGCCATTCTTCGCCCGCCTTCCTGACACGAGCGCCCCCATGAGCTTTGATTTCGATACGATCCACCCTCGCCTCGGCACCGGCAGCACCAAGTGGAGCCGCTACCCCGAAGACGTCTTGCCGATGTGGATTGCCGACATGGACATCGCCGCCCCGCCGGCGATCCTCAAGGCCCTGCACGCGCGCCTGGACCAGCAGATGCTCGGCTACAGCGTCGCCCGGCCGGAAGTGCGCGAGGCGATCATCAGCGACCTGTGGCACAAGTACGCCTGGCACGTGCAACCCGATGAATTGCTGTTCCTGCCGGGTGTCGAGCCAGGCTTCAACATGGCCTTGCATGCCTTTGTCCAACCGGGCCAGTCGGTGGTCTTGCAAACCCCCAACTACGCGCCGCTGCGCCATGCAGCGGGCAACTGGAACCTGCCGAAGATCGAAGTGCCGTTTGAACTGAGCGACCAGGGCGAATACCTCACCCCCCTGCCCGCCTTGCGCCAGGCCTTGAAAGGTGCCGGCGCACTGCTGTTGAGCAACCCCCACAACCCCCTGGGCAAGGTGTTTGCCCGCGAGGAACTGCTGGCCGTCGCCAATGCCTGCCTGGAACAAGGCACGCTGATTGTCTCCGATGAGATCCATGCCGAGCTGTGCTTCGACGGGCGCCGGCATATCCCTACCGCCTCGTTGAGTGCAGAGATCGCACGGCGCACCATCACCCTGATGTCCGCGAGCAAGGCCTACAACGTCGCCGGCCTGAAGACCTGCTTTGCGATTGTCCAGGACCCACTCATCCGCGAGCGCTTCAACAAGGCGCGCTGCGGCATGGTCGATAGCGTCAGCCCGTTGGGCCTGGAAGCCACCTGGGCGGCGTATAGCCAATGTAGTGAGTGGTTGGAGGCGTTGGTCACGTACCTGCAAGGCAACCGCGACTACCTGGTGGATGCCGTGCAAAAACGCCTGCCAGGGGTGGTCATGCATGCGCCTCAAGGTACCTACCTGGCCTGGCTGGATTGCAGCGCCCTGGGCCTGGAAGACCCACAGCGGTTTTTCCTTGAGCAGGCCAAGGTAGGGTTGAGTGCGGGCGTGGAATTTGGCGATGACAGCCAACAGTTCGTACGCTTGAACTTTGGCTGCCCGCGGGCATTGCTCGAAGAAGGTATTTCACGCCTGGAACGCAGCCTGCAAAACCTGTAGGCGCGGCCCTGGCGGCTGATCAGAGCTTGGCGATGGACACCTCGGTGGATTTGACGAAGGCAATCACTTCGCTGCCCACCTTCAACTCCAGGTCACGCACCGAACGTGTGGTGATCACCGAGGTGACAATCCCGGACGCGGTTTGCACGTCGATCTCGGACACCACTTCGCCGAGCAGGATTTCCTTGATCACGCCTTTGAACTGGTTGCGCACGTTGATCGCTTTGATGGTCATGTCGGTTTTCCTTTCACTGTTGGGTCAATCCGCACGAATGCGCAGACCTTCAAAATGCGCCATTCACACCAACAACAAAAGGAATAAATAACTATTTATTTATTCCATATAGATATATGCAAAACCCTGTAGGAGCCGGCTTGCCGGCGATGGCGTCCTTGAACTCAGCACATGATTCACGGGCCTCATCGCCGCATAGGTATCTACACAACTTTGCCACAACGCCTAAATCCAGGCAGATAGCGCAGTTGTGGCGAGCGGGCTTGCCCCGCGCTGGGCTGCGAAGCAGCCCCAATAAGCCGAATGCGTTGTACCAGGTACACCGCAGCGGCTGGTTTTGGGGCTGCTTCGCAGCCCAGCGCGGGGCAAGCCCGCTCGCCACAGGAGAGTTCGTCAGTTTCTGAAAGTTGTGTAGATACCTATGCCCATCGCCGGCAAGCCGGCTCCTACATGGGTTTGGTCAAAAACCTACTGTTGCCGACACCAGCCAGGTACGTGGCGTAGACAGGGTCAGGCCGGGCGCGCTGTCGCTGGAGGTCGCGGCCGATGCCCAGTAGGTCGTATTCAGCACGTTCTCCACAGTCGCACGCAGGGTCACTGGGTTTTCCTTGACCTTGAAGGTGTAGCGCGCCCCCAGGTCATAGCGTTCCCAATTGTCGATCTTCTGCTGGTTGGCCGCGTCCAGGTACTGCGCGCCGGTATGGATCGCGCGGGCGGTCAGGGTCAGGCCTTGCAGGCGTGGGATATCCCATTCGGCACCCAGGTTGACGTTGGCCACTGGTGCACCGGTGCCGCGCTTGCCGTCGGTCAGGCCCTGGGCGGTCTTGGTCTGTTCGCTGTCGAGCAGCATCACCCCGCCGAGCAGGCGCACGCCGGCCAGGGGTTCGCCAAACACGTTCAGTTCCACGCCCTGGTTGCGCAATTCGCCATTGGGTTTGAAGAAGCCCTGGTTGTCGATGCCATAGGCCGGCTGCTTGATCTGAAACACGCTGGCCGTCATGCCAAAGCTGCCCATGTCGTACTTGGCGCCGACCTCCACCTGCTTGCTCTTGGTCGGCGGGAAGATCGCGTTTTCATTGTTTACCCCGCTCGAAGGTGCCGTCTCGCCCTGGCTCAGGCCTTCCATGTAGTTGGTGTACAGGGACAGTTGATCGGTGACTTTCACCACCAGGCCCAGGGCCGGCGAGGTCGCTTGTTCGTCGTACTCCGGCTGGTCCTTGATGCCATTGCTCCAGGACGTGACCTGGACCTTTTGCAGGCGTGCACCCAGGGTCAGCAGTACCCGTTCATCGAAGAAGGCCAGGGTGTCGGCCAAAGCCAGGCTGGTGAAGCGGTTTTCGGTGTGGGTGCTGGTGTCCCAGCGCACAGCCTGGCCTGGACGGGGCAACACCACCGGGTTGTAGAGGTTGCTCCTGCCGGGGGTATAGCGCTCGCCGGCATTGTCGAAATCCATGTTGAACTGGTTGAGGCTGACATTGAGCGTGTGCCCTACAGGGCCGGTATTGAACCAACTGCGCGCGCCCACAGTGGCGGTCTTGACGTCTTCGTCGCGGCGGAAGCTGCGCGGCACTACCGTGAAGTCGCCATTGCTCTGGGTCGCCTGCACACCGTGGCGCAGGAAGTCGTAGTTGCCTTTGCGCGCACCGGCGGCGGCGTAGACCATCAGCGAATCGCTGACATCAAACTCGCCACGCACCGCGCCAAAGGTGTCCTTGGTATGGGAGTACGTCCAGGATTGGGCAAAGTTGTCGCGGATGTCGCGGGCCTTGGGCATCACGCTGCCCCTGGCAACTTCCACGCGCTCCTGGGGCGCGTCGGCGGTGCGTTCCTGACGCCCGAGGTCGAGGGACAGGCGCACTCGCTCCTTGCGATAGTCGAGGCCGATCACGGTCATTTCGCGGTCGACCTCCTGGTGATCCCATTCGGTATCGCCGGATTGCTTCACGCCATTGAAACGCACGCCAAACTGCTGCTCGTCGCCAAACCGCCGACCGATATCCACCGCACCACCGAACTGCCCGGCCGAGGCATAGCTGCCAGTGAACTCGGTAAGCGGTGCATCGGCGGCACGCTTGGGCTCGATATTGATCCCGCCACCGATACTGCCCCGCGGCGCGATACCACCGAGCAAGGCGCCGGGGCCCTTGAGGATATCGACGCGCTCGACCATTTCCATGTCGATGGCGTAAGTCGGCAGCACGCCATAGAGACCGCCGTAGGACACATCGCTGTTGAACAGGCTGAAACCACGCACCGAAAACTGCTCGAAACGCCCACCAGCGGGGTTGGTGATGCGCACCGAAGGGTCGCTGGCAACCATTTCGCCGAGGGTCCGCGCCTGCAGGTTCTTCACCGCCTTGGCGGTGTAAGACGTGAGGTTGAACGGGGTATCCATAAAGTCGTTATCGCCCAACAGGCCCTGGGCGCCTTTGCGTGTCACTTGGTCACCGGCGTAGGTTTGGGCAACGGGTGTGTTCGCGGTCCCCAGAATCGAGGTGGCTGGCAACTGATAAGCACCGCCCTGTGGTGCGGGGATCAAGGTGTAGGCACGCTCCCCCACCGCTTGCAATTGCAGGCCCGAGCCTTGCAGCAGGCGTGCGAAGCCTTCTTCGACGGCAAACTCACCGGAAATCCCGGCGCTTTGGCGACCGCCGACCAGGGCCGGATCCACCGAAAGATTGACCCCGGCCAGCCCGGCAAAGCGGGTCAAGGCGCTGCCCAGGCTGCCGGCGGGCACCTGGTAACTGCGCCGGGCCGCGTCCTCGGCCCAGCTCACAGGGATAAACATTGGGCTGGCACTCAGGCTCAGGACCAGACTCAGGCGCAGTAGCGATGGCGGGACGACAGGCATTAAAAGGCTCTCTGTTTTCGTTCACTTGCCTTGGATGACAGGCGAGCCGAAAAAAAGGGACACGATCGTTCAAACTGGCCGAAAAAATGTTGGAGCCGCTTTGTGTGGGAGCGGGCTTGCTCGCGAAGGCGGTGTATCAGACATAGATGAGTTGGCTGACCCTGCGCCTTCGCGAGCAAGCCCGCTCCCACATTGGATCTGCCTCAACAATTAAATCGTGGTCAAGCCAGGGTTTTACGCGGTGCCAGCGTGACCCAATAGCGCGTGCGCCACTGCACCTGCAGCCCATGGGTGGTGGCCAGCAGGCTGAGGATGCGGTCGGTGTCGTCCAGGCGGAAACTGCCGGTGACGCGCAAGGCTTCCAGGCTTGGGTCCCAGCGCAAAACGCCCGGGCGATAGCGATCAAGCTCGCGCAGGAAGTCGCCCAGCCCCTGGTTCTGCGCCGTCAGCACGCCATCGCGCCAGCCCAGTTGCAGCGCGTCGAACGGAACCGGCGCCCCCAGCCCCGAAGCCTGTAGGCGTATCTGTTGCCCGCCGCGCACCAGGGCGCTATGCCCCGCTCCGTCGCGCACTTGCACCTGGCCCTTGAGCACCGACACCACACACGCCTGCGCGAACTGGCGCACACAGACCTCCGCCTGGCTGGCGATAACCTGGCCATAACGGGTGTGGACAGTCAGCGCCGCCGCGCCTGGCACACTCAGCGCCATTTCCCCGTCGACCAGGGTCAGGCGCCGCTGCGCAAGGTTTACATCCACCGCGCTGGCCGTGTTCAGTTGCAGGGCGCTGCCATCGGCCAGCGGCACGCGTTTGCGCTCGCCGGTGGCGGTATGCAGGTCGGCACGCCACACGTCGAGGGGTAACTGGCGACTGAGCAGCCATGCCGCCGGCACCAGCGCTGCCACGCCCAGGGCGCGTTTGAGCACGGCACGCCGCCCCGGTTGCGGGCGGTCGAGGCTGGCCATGGCCAGGGAGGATGGCAATTCGGCAAAACGCTGGCGCAGCAGCTGGGCTTTTTGCCAGGCCTGTTCGTGCTGGGGATGGCTGTCGCGCCATTGCTGCAAGCCCGCGTGATCGCGCTCGCCGGCCGTGCCCGACTCCAGCAGCGCCAGCCACTGCGCCGCTGCCCGCGCCACATCCGGCGCGGTGCGGCTCACAGTTCCACCAGCAGGCAATGCTCATAGGCCTGGGCCATGTAGCGTTTGACCGTACGTTCCGAGACCTTGAGACGCTCGGCAATCTCCCGGTAGCCCAGGCCTTCGAGCTGGCTCCAGAGAAACGCCCGACGCACAACCGGCAGCAAACCGTCGAGCAATTCATCCAGTGCCTGCAGGGTTTCCAGCAGCAACCAGCGCTGCTCCGGCGATGGCACGCAGTCGTCGGGCAAGCGTGCCAAGGCATTCAGGTAGGCCTGCTCCAGGCTGCGGCGCTGATGGAAATTGACCAGCAGGCGCTTGCCCACTGTCACCAGATAGGCCCGTGGCTCCTGCAATTGCGCTACCGGCTGGGCACTGGCCAGCACCCGCAGGAACGTATCCTGGCTCAGGTCGGCGGCATCCCAGGCATTGCCCAGGCGCCGACGCAGCCAGTTTTCCAGCCAACTGCGATGGTCGCGGTACAAGGTGCTCAGGCTGGGTTCGGCGGTGGTCGTTGGCGATACAGCATCATTCATGGCAAGCGAACCCTGAGCAGCGCGAGTGAGTCTCAAATGAGATTCATTCTATTTAATATCCCTGCGCTGCACCATGTTCTTTTTGCCGGGTAGACGGGCGGAGGCTGTTAATCAAGCGCCCTGGCCTTATGCCGCAGCAGATCAATAAACAACCCCAACTCGTGGCTCACCGGTTCACCCTTGCGCAGCAAGATGCCAAATGGCGCAAGCGTCACTTCCAGCTCCACTGGCAACTCGACCACTAGGCCCATCTTCAGGTAATCACGCAGGGCGCTTTCCGAAAGCACCATGATTGCATCGGTCAGTTGGATCAGTTGCTGCATGGAATACACCGAGCTGCATTCGATGATGTCCGCCGGCAGGGGCAAGGCCAGGCGCTGCAACGCTTCGTCAAAGCCGATGCGTGCCGGGCTGCTTTCCGGTTGCAGAATCCACGGCCAGTCGCTGACCAGTTCCTCCAACGGCAAGCTCGCGCGCTGCGCCAACGGATGCCCGGCATGTACCACCACCAGCAGGCGCTCGTTGCCCAACGGCTCAAAGCTGTAATGCTCGCTATTTGTGGCAGCGTTACGACGGGCGATGGCCAGGTCGATACGCCCTTGTTCCAGCAGTTGGATCACCTGGTCGCTGGTGTCGCCCATAATGCGAATGCGCAGTTGCGGGTTGAGTGACTTGATCTGGGCAATCGAGTCCATCACCAGGTCCGGCGCGGCGCCCATGATGGTGCCGATGGCCAGGTAGCCATAACCGCCCTGCTGGCGGGCCATCAAGTCTTCGGCGCAGCGGTCCAGGCCGCTGAGTGCCGATTCGGCGAAGCGAATCAACTCCTTGCCCAACGCCGTGGGGCGCATGCCACGGGGCAAGCGTTCGAACAGGTCACAGGCAAACATGTCCTCGATCTCGCGCAGCATGCGGGTGGCCGCCGGTTGCGACATGTTCAGGGCCTGGGAAGCACGGTGCAGGTTCTGGCTCGAACTCAAGGCCACCAGCATATGCAAATGCTTGTAGCGCAGGCGGTTGAACAGGCTGCGGGAGATCAGCGGACTACTCATTCTTTTCCTTACTATCGATACCCTGAGGTTATCGCTTATGAGCGAGATTCGATTTGTAGCGCATTGCTCGGCCGCCGTACAGTCCGGCCCATAAGAACAAAGCCCTACAAAAGGACTTCAAGATGACCACGCTACCCGTGTCCCTGCTCGCCAAAATTTCCTGGCGGCTGCTGCCCTTCCTGCTACTGATGTACATCATGGCCTTCCTCGACCGCGCCAACGTCGGGTTCGCCAAACAAGCCTTCCAGGCCGACACCGGCCTGAGCGACGCCGCCTTCGCCTTTGGCGCCGGGGTGTTTTTTATGGGCTACGCCTTGCTCGAAGTGCCGAGCAACCTGATCCTGCATCGCGTCGGTGCCCGCCTGTGGATGTGCCGGATCATGGTCAGTTGGGGCCTGGTCTCGGCGGCAATGATGTTTGCCCACAACGAAACCAGCTTCTACATCCTGCGCTTCTTGCTGGGTGTGGCTGAAGCCGGGTTTTTCCCTGGCGTAATCCTCTACCTCACCTACTGGTTTCCCCAGGCCGCACGCGGCAAGGCCATGGGTTTTTTCTACTTTGGCGCGCCACTGGCCTTCATCTTCGGCAGCCCGCTGTCTGGCCTGCTCTTGGAAATGGACGGCTTCGGCGGCCTGCATGGCTGGCAATGGCTGTTCGTCGTGGAGGGCCTGATGGCTTCGGCAGTGGGGATCTGGGCCTATTGGTACCTGGACAATCGCCCCGCCGACGCCAAATGGCTGACCGTTGAGGAGCGCCGCCAGATCCAGGACCTGCTGGACGCCGAAGACCAGCACAAAGGTTCCCATGGCCGCAGCCTGCTCAGCGTGCTGTGCCAGCCGTCGGTGCTTTACCTGTGCCTGGTCTACCTGCTGATCCAAGCCAGTGTGTACGGCGTGGTGTTTTACCTGCCGACCCAGGTCAGTGGTTTGCTTGGCACCAAGGTCGGCCTGATGGTCGGGCTGGTCTCGGCGATTCCCTGGGTGTGCGCGCTGTTCGCCGCGTGGTGGATCCCCGGTTATTCCGACCGCAGCGGCGAGCGCCGGCGCACCGCATCGCTCACCTTACTAATGGCTGCCGCCGGCATCGCCTGCTCAGTGACATTCGCCAACCCATTGCTGGGCATGCTCGCCCTGTGCTTCGCCGCCTCGGGATTTATTGCCGTGCAGCCGGTGTTCTGGACCTTCCCGTCCAGCTACCTGGCAGGTAGCGCCGCAGCTGCAGGAATTGCCTTGATCAACTCCTTTGGCGCACTGGGCGGGTTTATCGCCCCGGTCCTGAAGAACTGGGCGGAAACCGCCTTCAACTCCCCGGCAGCCGGCCTGTACCTGCTGTCCGCCACCACGGTACTGGCTGCGTTGCTGGTGCTGGGTATCCATTCCCCCGGCCAAAAAGCGTCGAACACGCCGGCCACTGTTTAATTTTCAGGAGTCACACCATGGGCAACATCACCATCAAACACGTCCGCGCTTTTGTGTTGCGCGGCGGTGGCGCGGACTATCACGACCAGGCTGACGGTCACTGGATCGACGACCACATTTCCACGCCCATGAGCAAGTACCCCGAGTACCGCCAGAGCCGCCGCAGTTTCGGGATCAATGTGCTCGGCACGTTGGTAGTGGAGATAGAAGCCAGCGACGGCACCGTTGGGTTTGCCGTGACCACCGGTGGCGAACCTGCGGCCTATATCGTTGAGAAACACCTGGCACGTTTCCTTGAAGGCGCACGCGTCACTGATATCGAGAAAATCTGGGACCAGATGTACCAGTCCACTCTGTATTACGGGCGTAAGGGTCTGGTAATCAACACCATCTCCGGCGTGGACCTGGCGCTGTGGGACCTGCTCGGCAAGATCCGCCAGGAACCGGTACACCAATTGCTCGGCGGTGCGGTGCGCGATGAACTGCAGTTCTACGCCACCGGCGCGCGCCCGGACCTGGCGCAGAAGCTGGGTTTTATCGGCGGCAAGATGCCCCTGCACCACGGCCCGGCCGAAGGTGAAGAAGGCTTGCGCAAAAACCTCGAAGAGCTGGCGACCATGCGTGAGCGGGTCGGCCCGGACTTCTGGCTGATGCTCGATTGCTGGATGAGCCTGGACCTCAACTACGCCACCAAACTGGCGATTGGCGCCCACGAATACGGCCTTAAATGGATTGAAGAGGCGCTGTCCCCCGACGATTACTGGGGCTACGCAGCGCTGCGCAACAACGTCCCCAAGGGCATGCTGGTCACCACCGGCGAACATGAAGCCACCCGCTGGGGCTTTCGCATGCTCCTGGAGATGGGCTGCTGCGACATTATCCAGCCGGACGTCGGCTGGTGCGGCGGCTTGACAGAACTGGTGAAAATTTCCGCCCTGGCCGACGCGCACAACGCCATGGTGGTGCCGCACGGTTCCTCGGTCTATAGCTACCACTTCGTCGCCACCCGGCAGAACAGCCCGTTCGCCGAATTCCTGATGATGGCGCCCAAGGCCGACGAAGTGGTGCCGATGTTCCACCCGCAACTGCTGGGCGAACCGGTGCCGATCAATGGCCGCATGCGCTTGTCGGTACTCGACAAGCCGGGCTTCGGCGTAGACCTGAACCCCGCTTGCCAACTGCACCGTCCGTATAACCGCTAAGGAATTTCACCATGAAAATGCCTCACAACGCGTTCAAGGCCGGCCTGCGGCAGGACGTCAGCCAATACGGGATCTGGGCGGGTTTTGCCACCGGCTACGCCGCAGAAATTGTCGCCAGCGTAGGTTACGACTGGATGCTGATTGACGGCGAACACGCGCCGAACACCGTGCCCAGCGTGCTCAATCAATTGCAGGCAGTGGCGCCGTACAGCACCGCGCCCGTGGTGCGTGCGGTCAGCGGCGATGCCAACCTGATCAAGCAACTGCTGGATCTCGGCGCGCAGACCCTGATGATCCCCATGGTCGAAACCGCCGAGCAAGCCCAGGCCCTGGTGCGCGCCATGCGTTATCCGCCCCACGGTATCCGTGGCGTGGGCGGCGGCCTGACCCGGGCGACGCGCTGGGATGGCGTCGACCATTACCTCACGACCGCCCATCAAGAGCTATGCCTGATCGTTCAGGTCGAGTCGCGCCTGGGCGTGGAAAACGTCGAGGCTATCGCCGCCGTCGAAGGCGTGGACGCGGTATTTATCGGCCCCGCTGACCTGTCCATCGGCCTCGGCCATGCCGGTAACCCCGGCCACCCCGAAGTCCAGGAGCGCATCCAGCACGCGGTCAGCGCTACGCTCGCTGCGGGCAAGGCCTGCGGCATTCTTGCACCCAATGAAGAAGACGCCCGACGTTACCAGGCCTGGGGCTGCCGCTTTATCGCGGTGGCCATTGATATCAGCCTGCTGCGCCAGAGCGCCCAAAGTACCCTCGCCCGCTACCGCCCTGCCGCCGACGCTAAAGCGCCTTCGCGCACTTACTAAGGAGCCTGCCATGCCATCCGTTCCGGTTTACCAGAACTTCATCAACGGCTGCTTTACCGCCAGCAGCGCGCACATCGACGTGCTGAACCCGGCCACCGGCGCACTGCTGTCCAAGGTGCCGGCCGCCACTGCCGAAGATGTCGACCAGGCCCTGGCCGCCGCCCGCGCAGCGCAAAAAGACTGGTCCCGCAAACCGGCCATCGAGCGCGCCGGGCACTTGCGACGAATCGCCGCCAAGCTGCGGGAAAACGTCGCGCACCTGGCCCGCACCGTCACACTAGAACAGGGCAAGATCAGCAGCCTGGCCGAAATCGAAGTCAACTTCACCGCCGACTACCTCGACTACATGGCCGAATGGGCGCGCCGCATCGAAGGCGAGATCATCACCAGCGACCGGCCCAACGAAAACATCTTCCTGTTCCGCAAACCCCTGGGCGTGGTGGCCGGGATCCTGCCGTGGAATTTCCCGTTCTTCCTCATCGCCCGCAAGATGGCCCCGGCTCTGCTGACCGGCAATACCATCGTGATCAAGCCCAGCGAAGAAACACCGAACAACTGCTTTGAGTTCGCCCGCCTGGTGGCCGAGACCGACTTGCCGGCCGGGGTATTCAACGTAGTCTGCGGCGACGGCCAGGTCGGCGGCGCCCTCACCGCCCACAAGGGCGTGGACATGATCAGCTTCACCGGCAGCGTCGCGACTGGCTCGCGGATCATGACCGCGGCGGCACCGAACATCACCAAGCTCAACCTGGAGCTGGGCGGCAAGGCGCCGGCCATCGTCCTGGCCGATGCCGACCTGGAGCTGGCCGTCAAAGCCATTCGTGACTCGCGGATCATCAACAGCGGCCAAGTGTGCAACTGCGCAGAACGTGTGTATGTACAACGCAGCGTCGCCGACCAGTTTATCGAGCGCATCAGCGCGGCGATGGCCGCCACCCGCTACGGCGACCCACTGGCCCAGGCCGATGTGGAAATGGGCCCGCTGATCAACCGCCAGGGTCTGGAGAGTGTCAACCGCAAGGTGCGCACGGCCCTGGCCCAAGGTGCCAGCCTGGTTACCGGCGGGCAGATTGCCGACCTCGGCGCCGGCTTTCACTTTCAGCCGACGGTATTGGCCGGTGGCCGCGCCGACATGGATATCATGCGCGAAGAAATCTTCGGCCCGGTGCTTCCGATCCAGATTATCGACGACCTCGACGAAGCCATCGCCCTGGCCAATGACTGCGACTATGGTCTGACCTCTTCGATCTACACCCGTGACCTGGGCAAGGCGATGCACGCAGTGCGCGAACTCGACTTTGGCGAAACCTACGTCAACCGCGAGAACTTCGAGGCGATGCAGGGCTTCCATGCCGGCGTGCGCAAATCCGGGATCGGCGGCGCCGATGGCAAACACGGCCTGTACGAGTACACCCATACCCACGTGGTGTACCTGCAGAGCTGAGGTGGTGCAACGGTCACGGCATGTGAGTGCCGGCCCTCACAACGACCCTTCCAACAAGGATTGCGCAATGAGCATTGCCAACCTCTACAGCGGCCCGATCATCGACAGCCATTTGCACCTGTTCGACCCACGCCGCCCTCAGGGTATCCCGTGGCCCGAGCCGGGCAACCGCCTGTACGCCGCACATTTACCTGAAGACTACTGGGCGCTGGCGGCCCGACATAACGTGATCGGTGCCATTGCGGTAGAAGCCAGCCCGTGGCGCGACGATAACCGCTGGTTGCTGGAAACCCTGCGCAGCGATGCGCGAATGCTTGGCTTTGTCGGCAATCTCGACCCGCTGCACGCGCAGTTTGCCGGCGAACTTGCGGCACTGGCCTACGAGCCACTGTTCCTTGGCCTGCGCTACGGCAACCTGTGGGACCGTGATTTGCTGGTCGACCAAACACGTCCCGGGTTTATCGACGGCCTGCGCCAGCTTGCCGATTGCGGCCGTTGCCTGGACAGCGCCAACCCAGACCCGCGGCTGATCAAGGGCCTGTTGCACCTGAGCGATGCCCTCCCCGAGCTGCGCATCATTATCGATCACCTGCCCAACGCCCAGATCCCTGTGGGCCAGGAAACGGCCTACCATGCAGACCTGTTGCGCTTGGCCGAACGGCCCAATGTATTTGCCAAGCTGGCAGAAATCCCCCAGCACGGGCCCAACGGCTTGATTGTCGATAGCGCGTTTTACAACGACCGCCTGGCCGTACTGTGGGACGCGTTTGGCGAAGACCGCTGCTTCTTTGGCAGCGATTGGCCCAATAGCGATCACCTCGCCGATTTCGCCGCCACCCTGGGCCTGGTCAAACGCTGCATGGCTGATCAGCGACAGGCCGTCCAGGAAAAATTCTTCCTGCACAACGCCGTGCGCATCTACAGCCCGACCCTGCCCCCTGGAGGCCTCTGATGCCGACCCGCGCCTTTCGCATGAACCTCAACCCCGGCATGGCCGACGAATACCGTCGGCGCCATGACCAGATCTGGCCGGAGCTGGCCCAGGCCCTGCGCGATGCCGGCGTGGTGGATTACCGGATCTTCCTCGACGAGCCCAGCAACGCACTGTTTGCAGTGTTGACCCACGAAGCGGTGCATGGCCTCGACGCCCTGCCCGGCACTGCGCTGATGCAGCGCTGGTGGCACTACATGCACGACATCATGCCCAGCCACCCGGATAACTCGCCGGTCAGCATGGACCTGCTACCGATGTTCAGCCTCACGCCCGACTGATCCATTCATCTGCTTACCACCACAATAAAAAGGATTCGAACACGTGGAAATCATTCTCCTCGGTGTGATTCTGCATTTAATCGGCGGCTTTGCCTCCGGCAGTTTCTACATCCCCTACAAAAAAGTCGGTGGCTGGGCCTGGGAAAGCTACTGGATCACCGGTGGCCTCGTGTCGTGGCTGATCGTGCCGCTGATTGCCGCGCAATTGACCGTACCCGGCTGGGTCGAGATCCTGCGTAACGCCGACACCAGCACCCTGCTCTGGACTTATATGTTCGGCGTGCTGTGGGGCATCGGCGGGCTGACGTTCGGCCTGACCATGCGTTATCTGGGGCTGTCACTGGGCATGTCGCTGATCATGGGCCTGACCTCGGCCCTCGGTGCGTTGATGCCAGCGTTGTACCGCGACCTGTTCACCCACGAGACAGAGGGCACCCTGACCTCGATGCTGGCATCACAAGGCGGCCATTGGGTGCTATGGGGCGTGGCCGTGTCGCTGATCGG
The DNA here is from genome assembly GCF_009873475.1 of Pseudomonas sp. DTU12.1. Classification (NCBI taxonomy): domain Bacteria; kingdom Pseudomonadati; phylum Pseudomonadota; class Gammaproteobacteria; order Pseudomonadales; family Pseudomonadaceae; genus Pseudomonas; species Pseudomonas sp. DTU12.1. Next base: position 3,378,908 of record NZ_CP045254.1, read on the forward strand.
CATCGCGGTGTGCGGCAAGGCCGGGTTGATCAAGGAACGGGAAGTGTCCCAGGCAGTGAAGTTAGCCAGTGTCAGCGAGTTCGCCCTGGGCAAGGGCATGCTGGTGGCGGTGATTTCCGGGGTGCTGAGCGCGTGTTTCAGCTATGGCATTTCCGCCGGGCGCCCACTGGCCGCTGCAGCGGTGGAACATGGTGCCAACAGCCTGTTCCAGAACAACGTGACGTTCATGGTAATCATGTGGGGCGGCCTGACGACCAACGGCATCTGGTGCCTGTGGCTGAACTGGCGCAACCGCACGTTCCACAACTACACCGACCGCAGCACCCCGCTGTTGCGCAACTACCTGCTGGTGGCGTGCGCCGGGACCCTGTGGTTCCTGCAATTTTTCTTCTATGGCATGGGCGAGAGCCGCTTGCAGAACGACGCCAGTTCATGGGTGCTGCACATGTCCTTCATCATCATTGTGTCCAATTGCTGGGGCCTGTATTTGCGCGAATGGCACGGCACCAGCGCGACCAACAAAAGCGTGCTGGTGGCCGGGATCGCGGTGATCCTCGGCGCGATTGCCATGGTTGGCTACGGTAATTACCTCGGCTGAGGCCGCAATGTCTTTTTGTAGGAGCGAGCTTGCTCGCGAAGAACCTGATGACGCCGCGTTTAGCCGCTAAGCCCGCGTTATCGTTGACGTTTTTCGCGAGCAAGCTCGCTCCTACAACAGCGTTAATTTTTTCAGGAGATTTCCCATGATGTTGCTAGCAGACAAAACCGTGATCATCACCGGCGCCTCCCGTGGCATCGGCCGCGCCGCCGCCCGCGAGTGCGCACGCCAGGGCGCCCGCGTAGTGATCGGCCATAGCGGCAGCGAACAAGGCACACACGCCGCGCTGTCGCTGATCGAAGAGATCCGCGCCTTCGGCGGCCAGGCCATTGAAGTGGGTGGCGATGCCGCCGACCCGGACACCGGCGACACGCTGGTGGCCGCTGCGGTCAAGGCCTTTGGCAGTGTCGATGTGTTCGTCAATAACGCCGGTATCTGCCCGTTCCACTCCTTCCTCGACATGCCGCGCGAGGTGTACCTCAAGACCGTCAACACCAACCTCAACGGCGCCTATTTTGCGGTGCAGGCAGCGGCCAACCAAATGAAGAACCAGGGGCGTGGCGGTGCGATCATTGCCGTCAGTTCCATCAGCGCCCTGGTGGGCGGCGGCATGCAGACCCACTACACGCCGACCAAGGCCGGCCTGCATTCGCTGATGCAGTCCTGCGCCATCGCCCTGGGGCCGTATGGCATCCGCTGCAACTCGGTCTTGCCGGGCACTATCGCCACCGACATCAACAAAGAAGACCTGGCTGACGAGGAAAAACTCGCCTACATGACCTCGCGCACGCCGTTGGGCCGCCTGGGTGAGCCGGACGACGTCGCCGGGCCGATCGTGTTCCTCGCCTCCGATATGGCGCGCTACGTGACCGGTGCATCGTTGCTGGTCGATGGCGGGTTGTTCGTCAACTTGCAGTAACCCTTCCCCCGACACCACACATCCACTGTAGGAGCCGGCGTGCCGGCGATAGCGGTCGCACTTCACACCGCCATCGCGAGCAAGCCCGCTGCCACATTGGGGGTCTGTGTGTGCCTGGAATTTGTGTTTTACCCCTGATAACAACAATAAAACCAAGGAGCATTCATGCGCATCAACCTCCCCCTGGCCCTACTTTGCAGCACGGTGTCCACCTGCGCCCTGAGCGCCGGTTTGCTCGACCCTGCCTCCCCCGCCATGCTCGGCGACTGGAACGGCCTGCGCCCGCAACTGGCCGAGCAGGGCTACGACTTTACCCTCAAGTATGTCGGCGAAGCGGGCTCCAACCTCGGTGGCGGCTACGACTCCCACATGACCGCCCGCTGGAGCGACCAGTTGATCCTCGGCGTGACCATGGACCTGCAAAAACTCTGGGGTTGGCAGGACGCGACCTTTCGCATCGGCATCGGCGAGCGCCATGGCAAGGACATCACCAATGACCGCGTGCATCACCCCGACGCCACCGGCCTGACCTCGACCATGGAAGTGTTTGGCGGCGGCAATGCCTGGCGCCTGTCGCAATTTTGGTACGAGCAGAAATTCTTCGAGCGCAAATTCGCCCTGAAACTGGGGCGCTTCGGCCATGGCGAGGACTTTGACCAGTTCCCCTGCGAATTCCAGAACGTCACCCTGTGCGGCTCCCAGGAAGGCAACTGGAATGGCGTGTGGAACAGCTTCCCCATCAGCCAGTGGGCGGTGCGCGCCAAGTACCAGTTCACCGATGAGTTCGCGATGCAGATTGGCGCCTACGACAAGAACCCTGGCAACGCTGAGGCGAGCAACGGCTTCAAGCCGTTTATCAGCGGCTCCCAAGGTACCAGCTTCCCCATCGAAGCCATCTGGAAGGGGCAGTTTGGCGGGCTGAGTTCGGAGTACCACGCCGGTTATTACTACACCAATGCCGATACCAAGGACATGCTCAAGGACGCCGACGGCAACTACGCGGCCAGCAGCCAGAAGCCTTATCGGATGTATTCAGGCAATGCCGGCTGGTGGTTGTCGGGCCAACAGCAGTTGACCACGGTCGATGGCAACAACAAGCGCGGACTTAACGTGTTTGCCAACCTGACCATGAATGATCCGCATAAAAGCGTGATCAAGAGCCTGGTACAGGTGGGGCTGATCTATCGAGGGCCCTTCGACTCGCGGCCAGATGACACTTTTGGCATCGGCGCTTCGAAGTTGCAGGTCAGTGACCGCTATACCGACAACACCCAGGCGCTCAACGCGCGCAATGGAGTGACGGGCATGGATGATCCGCTGTATGTGCCTGAGCAAAAGCGTGAGTACAGTTATGAGGTCAACTACGGGGTACAGGCCACCCAATGGCTGATGGTGCGGCCTAACCTGCAATACGTGAAATACCCTGGAGGGTTGACGCAAACCAACGGTGCAGTGGTGGGTGGGGTGCAGTTTATTGCCGACTTCTGAGAGAGGTTGGCCGCAGAGCCGGAGCGCGAAGCTGCAGTCCCGGTAGGAGCTGGCTTGCCAGCGATGGCGGCGTACCAGGCAACCTATGCTTGGGCTGACACACCGCCTTCGCGGGCAAGCCCGCGCCTACAGGGGTTGGATTTTGGTCGCACTACAGCGTTCTTAACGCATCACCACAATCCCCGCCACCAACACCACCGGCCAGGCCAACATCGCGGCTCGCCATCCCAGGGGCGCGTGACGTAGTTCCATGAACCCATCGGCAATCACCCAGGCCTTGGCTACTGCGGCCAGCACCACTGCCCACCACCACCCCGCAGCACCGGACATGACGGCACCCACGCTCAGCAGCACCAGCGCCGTCCAGCACGCCAGCAGCCTCACAACACGTACACCAACGGAAACAACACTACCCACACCAGATCCACCATATGCCAATACAACACCCCGGACTCCATCCCCGACTGGCGCCCCGGCCCGTAAGCCCCGCGCCAACAGCGCAACGCCAACCACGCCAGGATCACCATCCCCAGCAGTACATGCAAAAAGTGAAAGCCGGTCAAAATCCAATACAGGGTAAAAAACGTACTGTGCTCCATCCCCAACCCCGCAGCGGCCAGGTGGCCGTACTCGCTGAGTTTGATCCACACATACACCAGCGCCACCAACAACCCCAGTACCAATAACCCAGCCGCCCGCCGCGAGCGGTCGGCGAGTGCCTGTTGCTGGGCCAACGCCGCAAGCAGGCCGGCCGTCAGCAGGCTCAGGGTCATCGCCAGGCCGGTGGAGGTGTCCAGTTGTGCGCGGCCTTCGGCAAAGACCTCGGGCCGTAGCGTCTGGGTCACGGCAAAGGCAAGGATCAGAATCGCAAACACCGAGAGTTCGGCAAGGATAAAAAACCACATCGCCAGATCACCCGGCAGGCGCCGGTCAACTGAAGTGAACATCAACCACATCCATCAGGGCCGCGACGGTTTGCGGGTCGTCGCTCAGCGCTTCTGCCAGGCAGGCCATGCACGCCTCGCGGGGCGGCATGCCGGCGGCGATCAGGCGGGCGGTGAAGATCAGTAGGCGCGTAGAGGCCACCTCCTCCAGGTCATGCTGGTCAAGCCGGCGCAAGGCTTGCCCCAGGCGCACCACCTGGGCCGCCAGGGCGCTGTCGACCTGGGCTTCGCGGGCGACGATGCGTTCTTCTTCGAGTGTCGATGGATAGCCAAAGCGCATCGCCACAAAACGCTGGCGCGTGCTGGGTTTCATGCCCTTGAGCAGGTTCTGGTAACCGGGGTTATAGGACACCACCAACATGAACGACGGCGGCGCCTTGAGGACTTCGCCCGTGCGCTCCAGGAACAGCTCGCGACGGTCATCGGCCACCGGGTGCAAGACCACGGCGGTGTCCTGGCGCGCCTCGACCACTTCGTCGAGGTAGCAGATGCCCCCTTCGCGCACCGCGCGGGTCAGCGGGCCGTCCTGCCACCAGGTGCCTTGGGCGCCGATCAGGTGACGGCCAATCAGGTCGGCCGCACTGAGGTCGTCGTGGCAGGCCACGGTATACAGCGGCAGTTGCAGACGGTGGGCCATGTGCTGCACGAAGCGGGTCTTGCCGCAGCCGGTGGGCCCCTTGATCAGCACCGGCATGCGGTGACGCCAGGCGTGTTCGAACAACTCATGTTCGTTGTTGACGGCTTGATAGAAGGGTTCGGTCATGGCGCACCTTGCATGGACAACGGGTTTGACCGCCACGCTACGGGGGCCTGCGACAACCTGGCAAGCCGTACTCAAGGCAAACTTGATCGCCGTCAAGCGGTCATTCACCCACCGCGACATAGTCTCTGCTGGCACTAAGAACCTGCGTTCTACCCGGATCGCAAAGGTCTTGCCTGAGGAGATATGGAATGCTGACTCGCAACAAAACACCCTTTGTACTGACGCTGGCCGGGCTCAGCTGCGCGCTGGCCCTGGCCCTCTCAACCCAGGCCTTCGCGGCGGCACCCGCACCGGCTGCAGCCATGGTCAAGAGCCCCGGCGCACCCGACTTGAGCCAAGCCGAGTTCGATGCCTCCAAGCAGATCTACTTCGAGCGCTGCGCCGGTTGCCATGGAGTGTTGCGCAAAGGCGCCACCGGCAAGCCGCTGACCCCGGACATCACCCAGGCCCGTGGCCAGGCGTACCTGGAGGCCTTGATCACCTATGGCTCCCCCGCCGGCATGCCGAACTGGGGCACCTCCAATGCGCTGACCAAAGCGCAGATCACCAGCATGGCCACCTTCATCCAGCACACCGCGCCAACGCCACCGGAATGGGGCATGGCCGAAACCCTCAAGACCTGGAAGGTACTGGTCAAGCCCGAAGACCGTCCGAAGAAGCAACTCAACAAGCTCAACCTGGAAAACCTGTTCTCCGTCACCCTGCGTGACGACGGCAAAATCGCCCTGATCGACGGCGACAGCAAGAAAATCGTCAAGCTCATCGACACCGGCTATGCCGTGCATATCTCGCGGATTTCCGCTTCCGGGCGCTACCTGCTGGTGATCGGCCGTGACGCCAAGATCGACATGATCGACCTGTGGCCCGTCGAGCCGACCAAAGTCGCCGAGATCAAGGTGGGCATCGAGGCCCGCTCGGTGGAGACCTCCAAGTTCAAGGGCTACGAAGACAAGTACGCGATCGCCGGTTCCTACTGGCCGCCGCAGTTCACCATCATGGACGGCGAGACCCTGGAGCCCAAGCAGATCGTCTCTACCCGTGGCATGACCGTGGACAAGCAGGAGTACCACCCGGAACCGCGTGTAGCGGCGATCATCGCCTCCCACGAATGGCCGGAGTTCATCGTCAACGTCAAGGAAACCGGCAAGGTGATGCTGGTCAATTACCAGGACATCAAGAACCTCACCATCACCACCATCGACGCCGCGCCGTTCCTGCATGACGGCGGTTGGGACAGTACCCATCGTTATTTCATGACGGCGGCGAACAACTCCAACAAGGTCGCGGTCATCGACTCCAAGGAGCGCAAGCTCACCGCTCTGGTGGATGTGGGCAAGACCCCGCACCCCGGTCGTGGCGCCAACTTTGTGCACCCGCAATATGGTCCGGTGTGGGCCACCAGCCACCTGGGTGACGGCGGTGTTTCAGTGATTGGTACCGACCCGGTCAAGCACCCGCAGTACGCCTGGAAGCAAGTGACATCGCTCAACGGCCAGGGCGGTGGCTCGCTGTTTATCAAGACCCACCCCAACTCGCGAAACCTCTACGTCGACACCACCCTCAACCCCGACACCAAGCTCAGCCAGTCGGTAGCCGTGTTCAACATCGACAAGCTCGACGCCGGCTACACCGTGCTGCCGATTGCCGAATGGTCCGGCATCAAGCAAGGCGCCCTGCGCGTGGTGCAGCCGGAATACAACAAGGCGGGTGATGAAGTGTGGTTCTCGGTGTGGAACGGCCAGGAAGAGGAGTCGGCGCTGGTCGTGGTCGATGACAAGACCCTCAAGCTCAAGAACGTGATCAGGGACAAGCGCCTGATTACCCCGACCGGCAAGTTCAACGTTTACAACACCCAATTCGATATCTATTGAGCTTCATCAACAAGAGGCAACCCAATGAAAAATATCCTGCTTGCACTCGCGGCCCTGGGCGCGGCGTTAAGCCTGTCCACGGCGCTTGCCGAGGATGGTGCGGCGCTGTTCAAGAGCAAACCCTGCGCCGCCTGCCACACCATCGACAGCAAGATGGTGGGGCCGGCGCTCAAGGAAGTCGCGGCGAAGAACGCCGGGGTCAAGGACGCAGACAAGACCCTGGCCGGCCATATCAAGAACGGTACCCAGGGTAACTGGGGGCCGATTCCGATGCCGCCAAACCAAGTCACCGATGCCGAAGCCCTGACCCTCGCCCAATGGGTGTTGAGCCTCAAATAAGCACAAGGAGCACGCCATGCAAGTCTCGATGATCGGTTCGGCCATGGCGCTGCTTTTTCTTATTCCCGCGCCGGTGCATGGAGCACCGGCGCCTGCACGCCAGGTCCAGCTGGAACACCTGCTGACCCAGGACTGCGGGGCCTGCCACGGCCTGCACCTGACCGGCGGCCTGGGCCCGGCCCTCACGCCCCAAGCCCTGGCCGGACAGACCCGCGACACCCTGATTGCCACCGTGACTTATGGCCGCCCTGCCCTGGCGATGCCCGGCTGGGCCCCGTTGCTCAATGCCGGCGAGATTGCCTGGCTGGTGGACCGCCTCCTGCAAGGAACCCCCGCGCCATGATCCGTCCCCTGCTTGCCTGCTTTGCCGGCCTGTTGCTCACGGCCTGTGCCCAACCCCCGCTGCGCGGCACCGGCGACCTGGGCCTGGTGGTGGAACGTGCCAGCGGCAGCCTGCTGATTATCGACAGCAGCAACCAGGCCCGCCTGGCGCGGGTCGAGGGGCTGGGCGACTTGTCCCATGCTTCGGCGGTGTTTTCCCGGGACCAACGCTACGCCTATCTGTTTGGCCGCGACGGCGGGTTGACCAAGGTTGACTTGCTGACCATGCGCATCGACCAACGCCTGATCCAGGGCGGCAACAGCATCGGCGGCGCGATCAGCCAGGATGGGCGCCTGATTGCGGTCTCCAACTACCAGCCAGGTGGGGTCAAGGTATTCGACGCGCAAACCCTCAAGCAGGTGGCCGATATCCCGGCCACCCCCCTGGCCGACGGCAAGCGTTCGCGGGTGGTGGGCCTGGTGGATGCGCCAGGGCAACGCTTTGTGTTCAGCCTGTTCGATACCGACGAGATCTGGAGTGCCGATTTCAGCCAGGGCAACACCCCGGTCATCACCCGCTTCAGCGGTATTGGCCGCCAGCCCTATGACGCGTTGATCACTGCCGATGGCCGTTACTACATGGCCGGGTTGTTTGGCGAGGATGGCATGGCCCAGCTCGACCTGTGGCACCCCGAGCACGGGGTCAAACGCGTGCTCGCCGACTACGGCCGCGGCCAGGAAAAACTGCCGGTGTACAAGATGCCGCACCTGGAGGGCTGGGCCGTGGCCGACAACCAGGCCTTCGTGCCCGCCGTAGGTCGCCATCAAGTGCTGGTGATGGACGCCCGCACTTGGCAACAGACCGCCGCCATCGCCGTGGCCGGCCAGCCGATTTTTGTCACCGCGCGCCCCGACGGGCGCCAGTTGTGGGTCAACTTCGCCTACCCGGACAACGACCGGGTGCAGGTACTCGACACCGAGACCCACCAAGTGGTCGCGGACCTGCGCCCCGGCCCCGGGGTGTTGCACATGGAATTCACCGGGCGCGGTGAGCAGCTGTGGTTGTCGGTTCGCGACGGCCAGCAGGTGCAGGTTTGGGATCCTTATCGTTTGACCTTGCTCAAGACCCTGCCGGCCGAAAGCCCCAGCGGCATCTTCTTCAGCAGCCGCGCGCAAAAAATGGGGTACTGAGATGGAACTGGATGAACTGACCGCACGCCTGATCGACCGCTATCAACATGGCATGCCGCTGTGCGCCGAGCCTTACCTGGAGATGGCCAACACCCTGGGCTGCAGCGAGACAGAGTTGATGGCCTGCCTGCAACGCCTGGAACTGGCGGGCGCGCTGTCGCGGGTCGGGCCGGTATTCGATCACAGCCGCGCCGGCGCCAGTACCCTCGCCGCCCTGGCGGTGCCCGCCGAGCGCCTGGAGCAGGTGGCGGCGCGCATCACTCGCTACCCCGAGGTCAATCACAACTACGCCCGCGAACATCACTACAACCTGTGGTTTGTGCTGACCGGGCCCAATCGCCGCCATCTGGAACAGATCCTGGAGGAGCTGGAAAAGGACACCGGCCTGGTCCCCCTGGACCTGCCAATGCTCACCTCCTACCGCATCGATCTGGGTTTTGCCCTGGGAGGCCACCCGTGATCGCCCCGCTGAACCACGAGCAATTGCTCGACCTGCGCCAGTGCCTGGAGCGTGGGCTGCCGCGCGTTTCGCGGCCCTATGAAGACCTCGCCGAGCAGATCGGCGCCCACCATTTGCAGGTGTTGAAGCAGATGCAGCAATGGCAGGAACAGGGCCTGTTCCGCCGCGTCGGCCTGGTGCTCAACCATCGCGCCCTGGGCTATGTGGCCAATGCGATGCTGGTGCTGGACGTGCCCGATGCGCTGATCGATGAAGTCGGCCAGCGCCTGGGCCGCGCGCCGGGCATCACCCTGTGCTACCAGCGGCCACGGCGCTTGCCGCACTGGCGCTACAACCTGTTTTGCATGGTCCATGGCCGTGAGCGCGCAGCAGTGCAGGCGCAGATCCAGGCACTGCTGGACCAGCACCTGCTCGCCGACCTGCCCCACCACCTGCTGTTCAGCACGCGCATGTTCAAACAATGCGGCGGGCGCTTTGCACCGCCACCGTCACAGGTATGGGCCCATGGATGAACTCGACCGGCAGTTGATCAACCGCCTGCAGCGGGGCCTGCCTCTGGTACGTCACCCCTGGCAGGCCGTGGCGGCAGAGTTGCGCAGCACGCCCGACGAGTTGCTCGACCGCCTGCATCTGTTGCTCGAAGACGGCGTGCTGACGCGCTTCGGGCCGATGTTTGATATCGAGCGCCTGGGTGGCGCGTTCACCCTCGCCGCCCTTGCGGTGCCGGAGTCCCGCTTTGAACAGGTGGCGACGCAACTCAACGAACTGCCGCAAGTGGCCCACAACTACCGGCGCGAGCACCCCTGGAATATGTGGTTTGTACTGGCCTGCGCGACCTGCGCCGACCTCGACCAGACCCTGGCCCATATCCACACCATTACCGGGCTTGAGGTGCTCAACCTGCCCAAGGAGCAAACCTACCATGTCGGTCTGTACTTCCCGGTTTGACGAAACCCTGGCCCAACGCTTGATCCAATTGACCGAGTCCGGCCTGCCCCTGGTGGAAGATCCCTGGACCTGGCTCGCCGAGCAACTGGGCATCAGCGTCGAATCCACCCTCGACCTGCTCAAGCGCCTGCAGGCAGAAGGCGCCATCCGCCGGATCGCCGCCGTGCCCAATCACTACCGCCTGGGCTACCGCCACAACGGCATGACCGTGTGGGATGTGTGCGATGAACAGATGCCGCGCCTGGGCGAGTTGATCGGCGCCCAACCCTTTGTCAGCCACTGCTATCGCAGGCCCAGGCGTGCGGACTGGCCCTACAACCTGTTCGCCATGGTGCATGGGCGCAGCCGTGAGGAAATCGACAGCTACCGTGAACACCTGCGCTTTCTGCTGGGCACTGCCAGCCGGGCCGACGAGATGTTGGTAAGCAGCCGCATCCTGAAAAAAACCGGCCTGCGCTTGGCCTCTCCTCGCTCCAGTAGAAGCTGGCTTGCCAGCGAAGGTCGTTAACGATAACGCGGGCATCCTGGATGAACGTGTCGCCGGGGCGTTTTTCGCGAGCACGCTCGCTCCTACAACAAGGAACATCTTATGCTTAGGATCAGTCATTACCTGCGCACCCTGGCCGGCCAATGCCCGCCTCCACGCAGCGCCAAACCCGGCAGCCAGCGCGCGCCGGTGGTGATCTGGAACCTGCTGCGCCGTTGCAACCTGACCTGCAAGCACTGCTATGCCACCAGCGCCGACAGTGTGTTCCGCGATGAACTGGACACCGAAGCGGCACTGAAGGTAATCGATGATCTGCACGAGGCCGGGGTCAAGGTGTTGATTCTCTCGGGTGGCGAGCCCCTGCTGCGCGAAGACCTGTTCCAGCTCAGCGCCTATGCCCGCAGCAAGGGGTTTTTCGTGGCGCTGTCGAGCAATGGCACGCTGATCGATGAGGGCAATATCCAGCAGATCGCCGCCGCACGCTTTGACTATGTGGGCATCAGCATCGATGGCTTGAAGGCCACCCACGATGCCTTCCGCCAATGCGAGGGCAGTTTCGAGCGCTCGATGCACGCCATCAACCTGTGCCGTCAGGCGGGGATCCGCGTCGGCCTGCGCACGACCCTGACCCAGGAAAACTACGCGCAGCTCCCGCAACTGCTGGCCCTGATGCGTGAATACGATGTGCAGAAGTTCTACCTCTCGCACCTCAACTACAGCGGGCGTGGCAAGCGCAGCCGGCAGCTGGACGCCCATCAACAAATGAGCCGCGACGCCATGCTGATGCTGTTCCAGCAGGCCTGGGACGACATCCAGAATGGCGTGGCCAGCGATTTTGTCAGTGGCAACAACGACGCCGACGCCGTTCTGTTGCTGCAATGGGTGCACCAGCACCTGCCGGAACACTACCCGCAACTTGAACACCTGCTGCATGCCTGGGGCGGCAATGCTTCGGGCAGTGGCATCGCCAATATCGACAACACCGGCGAAGTGCACCCGGACACTTACTGGTGGCAGCACTCGGTGGGCAATGTGCGCCACACCTCGTTCCGCGAAATCTGGCTGGAGCGTCCCGACCCGCTGCTGCTGCGCCTGCGCCAATACCCGCGCGAGATCGGTGGCCGTTGCACCGACTGCCGCTGGCTGGGCATTTGCAATGGCAACACCCGCACCCGCGCCTGGGCTGGCGGCGACCTTTGGGGCCCGGACCCCGGTTGCTACCTCAGCGACGCTGAAATCGCCCGCACGCCGCCCACCTTGATTCCTTGCTCGGCACGCTGAACCACCGGCCGGCTACCTGGTGAAACAACCGGGGGCCGCCAACCTGATGATGAACCAAGGAAGTCTCATGCACTCATCCCACGCGTTACCCTCCGTGCTGCACAGCCCCTTCCACCCCGGCGAAGTCGCCCTGGTCGGCGCCGGCCCCGGTGATCCGCGCCTGTTGACCCTGCGCGCCTGGAGCCTGTTGATGCAGGCCGATGCCGTGGTGTTCGACCGCCTGATCAGCGCCGACCTGCTGACCCTGATCCCGCTGACCTGTGCCCGCCATTACGTGGGCAAGGCCAGCGGGTATCACAGCCTGCCCCAGTCGCAGATCAACGAACTGCTGGCCGAGCTGGCCCTGCAGGGGCAGCGCGTGGTTCGGCTCAAGGGCGGCGACCCGTTCGTGTTTGGCCGCGGTGCCGAAGAACTGGAGTACCTGCTGGCACAAGGCGTGTCGTGCCAGGTGGTGCCAGGCATCACGGCGGCCTCCGGTTGCAGCGCCTATGCCGGCATCCCCCTGACCCACCGTGACCTGGTCAATTCGTGCCGCTTCGTCACCGGGCATTTGCAGCGCGACGGCGAATTGAAGTTGCCCTGGGCCAGCCTCGCCGACAGCACCCAGACCCTGGTGTTCTACATGGGCCTGTCGAACCTGGCGATGATCGCTGAGCGCCTGATCGATGCCGGCCTGCCCGCCGACACGCCCGCTGCGTTGATCTGCAACGGCGCCCGCGCCGACCAGCAGGTGCATCGCGGCACCCTGCGCCTGCTGCCAGCCCTGGCCTTGATGTGCGAGCCCGGGGTGCCGACCTTGACGGTGATCGGTCATGTGGTCGACCTGTTTGCCGATGCGGCCCTGCACTACCCCGCCAGCCTGGCGCCCGCACACCGCGCAGTGTCCGGGGTGGCGGTATGAAACGCCTGTGGTTGGTGCCGCTGCTCTGGGCCAGCGCCGCCCACGGCGCAACCGATGCCGCCGCCGATTACCAGCAGCATTGCCAAAGCTGCCATGGCCTCAACCGGGTCGGCAGCAGCGGCCCGGCGTTGCTGCCCGAGAGCCTGGGGCGGATCAAGCCGGCCGAAATTCGCCAGGTGATCGAGCAAGGCCGCCCGGCCAGCCAGATGGCGGCATTCGCCCCGCTGCTGACGGCGCAACAGATCGACGGCCTGGTGAGCTTCTTGCAACAGCCGCCCGCCACGCCCGCGACCTGGAGCGAGCAGGACATGCGCAGCAGCCATCGCCAATTGGCCGACCTCAGTCAACTGCCCAGCACCCCGCAGCACCACGCCGACCCGCTGAACCTGTTTGTGGTGGTGGAATCGGGCGATCATCACATCGATATTCTCGACGGGGATCGCTTTGAAGTGCTCGACCGTTTTGCCTCGCACTTTGCTGTACATGGCGGGCCGAAGTTCTCGCCGGACGGGCGCTTTGTGTACTTCGCTTCGCGCGACGGCTGGATCAGCCTGTATGACCTGCACAACCTCAAGCTGATCGCCGAGATCCGCGCCGGCCTCAATACCCGCAACCTCGCGGTGAGCAAGGATGGGCGCTGGGTGCTGGTGGGCAATTACCTGCCCGGCAACCTGGTGGTGCTGGATGCGCGCGACCTGTCACTGGTCAAGACGCTGCCGACGGGCTCACGGGTCAGCGCGGTGTACACCGCCCCGCCGCGCAACAGTTTTATCGTCGCCCTCAAGGATGTGAATGAAGTCTGGGAGTTGTCCTACGCGGCGCCCAAACCGGACTTCGAGCCCCGGCGCATCCAGGCCCAGGATGTGCTCGATGACTTTTCCTTTTCCCCCGACTACCGCCAACTGCTCGCCACCTCACGCAAGGCCGGCGGCGGGCAAGTGATCGACCTCGACTCCGGGCAGGTGGTGACCGACATTGCACTGGCGGGCATGCCGCACTTGGGCTCGGGCACTTACTGGCAACGCAACGGGCAGTGGGTATTTGCCACGCCGAATATCAGCAAGGGGCAGATTTCGGTGCTGGACCTCAAGACCTGGAAGCTGATCAAACAGATCCCCACCTTGGGGCCTGGGTTCTTTATGCGCAGCCACGCCAACTCGCGCTATGTATGGAGTGATGTGTTTTTTGGTCCGGACAACGACGCGATCCACTTGATCGACAAGCAGACCCTGGAAATCGCCCACACCCTACGGCCGATGCCGGGCAAGACCGCGGCGCACGTGGAATTCACCCGGGATGGACGCTACCTGCTGCTGAGCATCTGGGACCGTGAGGGTGCGTTGATCGTGTACGACAGCCAGACCTTGCAGGAGGTCAAGCGCCTGCCCATGAACAAGCCATCGGGCAAGTACAACGTGGGCAACAAGATCGAGTTTGCCGAAGGGACTTCCCATTAGCCTGTGGCGAGCGGGGCTGTCGTGGTGAGTGGGGCTTGTTGTGGCGAGCGGGCTTGCCCCGCGCTGGGCTGCGAAGCAGCCCCAAAACCAGGCAACGGGCAATGCCTGACACACCTCATTGTTCTTGAATGGGGCTGCTTCGCAGCCCAGCGCGGGGCAAGCCCGCTCGCCACAACAAGCCCACTCACCACAACAAGCCCCACTCACCACAACAGCCCCGCTCACCACGACAGGGCTATGCATCGGCCTCATCGCTGACCCGGTCCGCACGCTCGCGCACAAAGCCTTGCACGGCTTCGCCAGGCAGCGCTTTGCTGAAATACCAGCCCTGGATAATCAGCTCCGCCCCGGCGTGCCCCCTGCCCGACTGTAGGAACGCCAACTGCTCGGCCGTCTCCACGCCTTCCACCACCACGCCCAGGTTCAGTGCTTCACAAAAGCGCAACATGCCGGTCAAGACCTGCGCGCCCTTGGGGTCCTGCTGGGCCACCACAAAACTGCGGTCGATCTTGATGAAGTCGACCGGAAACTGGTGCAGATAACTCAGCGCGGAATACCCTGTGCCGAAGTCGTCGATATAGACCTTGGCCCCAATGGCCTGCAGTCTTTCGATTATCTGCCGGGTTATCTGGATATCGCCCACCAGCGCATCCTCGGTGATTTCCACTGACACCTGGCCGTTGGCCTGGGACAGGATCTGCACCAGTTGCTTGCCGTACGCCGGGGTCATCAGGGTAGCGCTGGAGATATTGATGGTGATTGGCAGCGCAAACCCGATTTTCTGCCACTTCTGGTACTGGCGCACCGCCTGGGAAGCCACCCACAGGTCGACGTCAGGCATCAAGCGGGCCTGGGCCAGCCACTGGAGGAACTCCCAGGGCGAATGCACCTTGCCTGCACCATCACGGGCACGCATCAGGGCTTCGCAGCCGGTGCACAAGCCTGTCCGGGAGGACACTTGGGGCTGGTACTCCAGGTAGAACTCGTAGTCGCTGATCTGCTGGATCCTGCTTAAATCAAGGGCCTGGCGGGCCAGCGCCTTGTGCGACGTCAGCACCGGGTCCATTTCCAGCAGACGGCCTTTTTCTTCGAGCCCGCGAAAGGTCATGTCGAATGACTTGAGGTAGACGGTCGCGCCCTCCAGGGTCTGCCGATGGATAGCCCGGATATAGGGCGCGTAGACCAGCGTCCCCACCCCCAGCAACACCAGTTGCAGGGCCACCGCGGCCAAATCGCCCTGGGTGCTCAGGTAGGCATTGAGCAGCACCGGCGCGGTAAACGGCACACTGGCCACCGCCGGCGAGACCCAACCGGCCTGCACCACGAGCAATGCCAGCATGGTGTTGATCACCGGGACGGCTAAAAAGGGAATAAACAGGCGTGGATTGAGGATGATGGGCAAGCCAAACAGCAACACCTCGCTGACGTTGAACAGCGACAACGGCAGGCTGGCCACGGCGAGCAGGCGCATGGACTGGCTCTTGGAAAACAGCAGAATCGCCAGCAACAGACACAGGGAACCGCCCGCCCCGCCAATAAAGGCAAAGCACCCCAGCAGGCCGGCATTCAGCACATAGAGGATGGGCTCTCCCGCCGCCAACGCCGCCCCATTGAGCACCACCGCCTGATCCAGTGCGTCAAACAGCGGCTGGATCGCATACACACCATGGATGCCAAAAAACCACAGCAGCGAATTGATCGCGGTAATAAACATCCCGCTGCCATAAGGCGACTGCAACGCATCAAGCATCACCGGGCCCTGGAACTGGGCCACATGGGGAACCTGCAACAGCAACGACAACGTCGCCACCAGCAGCAACGCAGTGATTGCCCCCGGTACGACCATGTTGATGGTGCCCTTGAGGTTGTGTCCCACCAAGTCCTCATTGACCAGACGGGTCCAGCGGTACCGATGCAGCCAGGCAATCACCGGGACATTGATCAGCGGCGAGGCAATGGCAATGAACAAGACAAACGTCGCCGAGGCGCGGGGGTAGTCGCGCAGGACAAAGGTGGCGATGACGACATGCGCCAGGCACAGGAAGGCCACTGGCAACTGAGGTAAGCGGTGCTGGATCGCCAACATATAGCCGATGGAAGCCGCGACCAGCAGGGGAATCACGGAGCTGATCTGGGCATGCAGGCCCGCCAGGAATGCCACCACCGGCGGTGGGAAATCGAGGATCCGGGCACATTCGGACAACAGCAGGAACCCTGCCGAGACCAGCAGGCACGGCAGGATCCACAACAGCCCCTCACGGATGGCCCGCAGCGATTCCGTGCTCGCCAGGGCCGCCAGGCGTTGGGTGAAAAAGAGTTTGAACAGCGTTTGCGCCATGATTTTCTCCTTACACCCTTCCTGGCCTTGAGGCCGCCTGATCGGGGGCAGCGCTTCAATCGGAGTCTTCAACGAGGGGTTAACGCTACACGCCCAGGCACCGGGAGTGAAAGGGTTTTGCCCCGCCTGGGCAGGATAAATCGCCCCTCCATACCTGCGAGCGCACTGGCAAGGGTGTAATTTCCTACGCTTTTTGAAACAATAGCCCGCTTAAGGGCAGTACTGCCCGTGGGTGCGCCAGCTATTGTCGGAACCAATGGTCACCCACACAGGTCTTGAGCTGAGCAGGTCTACCGACCCACAGGCCCGTATCGAATGACTCGATCCGCAGACCACTTCTACACGCGCGGGTGTCGGCACACCGACTGGCCCAGCAATCTCAGGGAGATGTATTGAACATGCAACGCAGGATCTCAAATCGCGCACGACCTCTGGTTTTCACTGTAGTGCTCTGGTTGTGTGGGGTCGCCGTACTGTTTTTGATCAAGGCCGCCGTCGAAGCCGTCCAAGGGCCTATCAGCAAGACCTGGGTCGACTTGACGCTGGTACTCGCCGCGTACCTGTTCTTTTTCTTGCTCGATCCACTGCAACAGTGGACGGCCAATCGCCTGCGCAAACGCGCCCGCCGCAAAAGCCGTTACGAACAAACCTCATCCTGACGTTGTAACCCCTGTACTCCTGGAGCAACCCCGTGTCTGAACCTGGCGAAAACCATCAACTGGCCCTGGACATCTTTTTGAACCAGCATCCCGAGTTGCGCGCCGAACTGGACACCCTCAACCCTCTGGCCGCCCAGGCCAAGCGCCAGACCATGGAGCAATACCGCCGCGAGCTTTTGCACGAAGCCTTCGAGGCCCAGGCAGAATCCCAGAACCTGTTTGCGTGGGAGCTGACACTGCAACTGATCAGCCAGTCGCCGCAGGAGTTCGCCGCCAGGCGCCTGGAGGTGCACAGGGAAGTCGCTCAAATGGCGGGCCTGGAGTGGGGTGAGTACTGTCAGTTGCATGGCCTGGCTGAGCACTCCTCTTAACGAGCACGGGCGGCGAACCAGCGGCCCACCACCGAGTGTTCACACTGCATGGCTGCCTGCAACTCGTCGGTGCTGATGGTTCGATGCTGCGGATTGCTACTGAGCGCAACCCGCAACGCTGGCCAGCAACGCCGTGGCAGTTGCCGGGGAGGCTCCCGCCGCCCTCCTTGTGCACTACGCCCGCCCAGCGCCAAGTCGTACAACAGGCACGCGGTTGCATAGAGCTCCGCGCTGGCCGACAGCGGCGCGCCGTCCAACAGTTCGGGGGCCGCGTAGGCCGGTGTCCAGGCGCTGAAGCGCCGGGGATTCAAAGCCGCCAGCTCCGTCAACGGCGCAGCCGTGGCTTGGGCCAGGCCAAAGTCAAACAGACGCAGCCCGTCATCCACCAACATGACATTGCTGGGCTTCACATCGCCGTGCAGCACACCTTGTCGATGGACATGACCCAGCGCATCCAGTAGCCCAGTTGCAATAGGCCGCAATTGCTGCCAGGGCAGCCCGCGCGGACAGTCGAGCAACAATTGGTCCAGAGTCATGCCACTCATCAACTCCATGGTAAAGAACGCCACCCCAGCGACCGTGTCCACGTCAAACGCAAACACCCGCACCACGTGCTCATGTCGCAGGTAGCGGGTCAGGGAAAACTCGCTGTAGAGCAGCAGGTGCGCGTCCTGTGACTGGGCAAGGTTTTCACTGAGGACCTTGAGCGCCACCCGGGGCCTCGGTTCGCCGAATTGCTCATGGAGCAAGTCACGGGCCCGGTACACGATGCCCATGCCACCCACCCCGAGCACCCGCTCCAGGCGATAGCGACCGGCAAGTAACTTCGGCATAGAAGCTCTGGCGCCGGGCGGAGCGCTGGACTGGGGTTGTTTTGCGATCATGGTTTTATAACCACCGCCGTCAGATTATCCCGCGCTTCACCGCGCAGGACCCCATCAAACAAACGATCCAGCATTGACTCAGGGGTTGCCAGGCTCAACGCCTGACCCAGTTCGGCATGGCTCAGCGCCTGGTACAGGCCGTCACTGCACAGCAGGAACACATCTCCTGGGTTATGGGTCAGCTCCAACACTTCCAGCGCCACCGGCTCATCGGCGCCGATCGCGCGGGTCAAGGCATTCGCGGCCGGATGGGCGCGGGCCTGTGCAGGGCTCAACTGCTGCTCGACCATCAGTTGCTCCTGTAACGAGTGGTCGCGGGACAACTGGTACAACGTGCGTTCGCGCCATAGATAACAGCGGCTGTCCCCGGCCCAGATGCAGACGGCACGATCCCCCTCCAGCAACAGGACCACCACCGTACTGCCCATGGTGCAATCCACATTCGAGCTGGTTACGGTGATCTCCTGGCGCAAGCGCCGGTCAAGCCATTGCAGGCAAAGGCAGACCCTCTTGATCCGCGCATCGAGGCCGCCGCCACTGGGCAGCGAAGCCAGGCTATCGACCACCCACTGGCTGGCGACATCCCCCGCGCGGTGGCCACCCATGCCATCGGCCACCGCCCAACAGCCCATCTGCGGGTGTTGAAGAAATGCATCCTCGTTACGCGGCCTGACCTTGCCACGATCTGTGCGCCCTGCACTGCTACAGGCATCGAGCCGCGGGCTCACAGTTGCTCCGGTATGCGGAAGGTACGCCACGTCGCCATTTCAAACGGGTTCGGCGTGCGCTGGCTGGTCAGCAGGTAATTGGCGCGCAGGCCGCCGATATCGGCCTTGAGCAACCGCGCATCACGTCCATTCGACGGCTCGCTTTGCAGCACGTCGAACAGGCGGAACAGGGACCATGGCCCGGTGTTTTTTTCGATACCCATTGGCTGCTGCGCCATGCCTTCCAGTACCAGGCTGCTGCGACCGTCCTCGACGGTGGTTGGCCACTGGAACAGCATCGGCACGATCGGCCCGTGGCGGTACTCCATCTGTTGGTCACCGAATCGCAGGGTCGCCCGGCTGACCGTGGGATCCAGGCTGTAGGGCGCCAACGTAAAGCGCACCCCGGGTTCACTCGGGTCATCGGCAAAGAATGCCTGGCGGATAGTGCGCGCCTTTGCCAGTTGCTCCAGCAACGCCCGTGACATCGGCAGGCTACGACCATCCAGGCTGCGCAACCGATAGCGATGGCCATCGCCAATCACAAAAGGCCGCAGATCCTCATCCAGGAACCGCGCCATCAACCCTTGGGGTTTGAAAAACTCGCGGAAATCGTTGAGCGCAACGTCGCTACTGGCATGGGCACTGAACGGGTAGCGCTGTTTGATCGCAGAAGAATAGAACCCATACACCTCACTCTGATAACGCCGATTGAGGTGACGATAAGCATCATCGAGCACCAGGCGCCAACTGTCGTCGGCCATGGCGGCCAGCCAACCGTGGAGGGCTGCGGGCAGGCGCTCCGTGGCATTGCGCAGGTTGCCCAAAGCATCCTGTTGCCCCTGCATGCGCCGCTTGACCATCTCAAAGGCCGCCCGCTCAGGCTGGCTTTCCCGACCAAGGGCGGCCAACTGCGCCTGCAGTTGGTTGAGGGCTTGCAGCATCTGGGACAACGCAGGCCCTGGGTTGTCCTGCTCATCGAGCAAGTGATGCAGGGCTTCAAAGCGCCGCTGCAGTGCGCGCTGTGCGTTGTCGGGCGCACGCTGCGCAACACTGTCCAAGACGGTCTGGGCCACTGGCGAGCCCGGCTGGAGCGCTTCCAGGCGCTCGACCGGGCTTGCAAAGCGGGTGTTTTCCCTGACTTGCTGCAGTAACTGCACTAATGGCGAACGCGCGGACGTCAGGCTCGCCAACTGCCCGGCAACCTGTCGGGTGCTATCGCTTTGCTGCAAGCGCACCTGGGCCAGTGCGGCGCCCCAGGCCTGGGCGTAGTCGCTGAAATAGTGCTGTTCCAGCTCTACCATCAGTTGGCGCAAGCCCGTTGCACTCAGTTGCGTGCCCTCTCCCAGTACCCAGTTGTCGCGCACGATGGTATCGACCATCCGGCTCCCCTGTACCGCAAAAAACTGACGGTAGCCATGCTGGGTGAAGAAGCCTGGGATCGGCTGGTCGATGCCGGCGAATACTTGCTCATGCGGGTCCAGATGCTGGGTGAAACGGTAGGGTTCAAGCTCCGCACCCTGTTCGCGCAGCAGGCGGTAGACCACGCCCGCCAGGGGTTGCACCTTCAAGACCTGACGGGCATGGGCGACCAGTGTTTCGTCGAGCGGTCGCACAAAGGGCTGTTCGAGCAATTGCGCGAAATGTGCGTTCAACCGCGCCTGCAGCCCAGGGTCCGCCGGGTAGTGCCCCGACCACAGCCCGGCGACTCGATCCATCAACCAGGGTTTGTCGCGGTGCTCGGGCAGGTTGAGCATCAGGTACGCCCGCAGGCTGACAAGCAGTTGCTGACGGTCGTGCACACTGTTGCGTACCTGGTCCTCCAACATCTCGCTGACCCGTGCCAGCAGGTGTTGCAGCAGAGCCTGCTGGTACGCCGTGTCCAGTACCGGGCGGCTCATGCTGCCCTGGAACAGCCCCACGAACTGCCACCAACCCGCGCCTCGCGGCGCAGCAAAGACCTGGGTGGCTGCCAATCGACTGTCCAGTAACACAACCATCGCCAAAATCGGGTCTTCTGCCGCCTGCCCAGGCACGGGCGGCCGCGCCAATTCGCGCAGTTGCTCCAGCCGTTGATGGTTCTGCGAATAACTGTACATCCACAACGCACCCATGCCTCCAAGCACCAGGAACGCGGCCAGCGCCAAGCCTCTTTGGCGGCGACGGATGTGCACCCGCTCCCGCTGGTCCAGGCCTGCCAGGTCGACGTCACCGAACACCACCCGCTTGAACAGGCCCTGGATAAACCGTGGACGGCTGTGTGCAGCGTTGCCGGAGCTGGTCAAGTAGACACCGCGCAATGCGTTGACGCGCTGGTAACGGTGAGCAGAAAACGCCAGTTCGATAAACAGACACAGCCGCTCACCGATCTGCGCCACCTGCCGGGGAAAGTCCAACATCCGGCCCCGGCGCTCGCCATTGCGCTCCAGATGCAGGCGCTGGATCAGTTCCGCGCTCAAGCGCTGCAGCAAGGTTTCAAAGGCCTGGCGTACTTCGGCAATATCGGTCCCGGTCTTGCCGGACAAGATGGACTCGCCCCATAGGTCATCATGGGCATTCCCTTGCGTGTGCTCGAAGAACTCGGCAAAGCCAGGCAAATGATCGGCCTGCGTCAGCACCAGATAGACCGGCAGCTCCACGTGCAAGGTCTGTTGTAAATCGTGAAGGCGACTGTTGAATTGGCGCGCAGCGACGCTCAGTTCCTGCTCGCTGCCATTGAGCAAGCTATCGACTGATAGCGTCAGCAGCACGCCACTGAGCGGACGCGCACGACGGCGGGCCTTCAGCAGGTTTAACAGGGTCGCCCAGCCACCGCTATCAACGTCCGCATCGGCGTGTGTCAGATAGCGCGCCGGGGTTTCGATCAATACCCCTTGCTCGGCAAAATACCACTCGCAATGACGCACTGCGCCCTCTGCGTGCGGGGCGCCGGAGCCAACGCGATCCAGCGGCTGTTGCAGCCCACCGGCCTGCAACAGCCGGGTCTTGCCACTGGCAATGCATCCCATCACCAGGTACCAGGGCAATTCGTTGCGCCAGCGCTTACCGCGCTTGCCATAGCGTCGCGACATCTTGAGGGCCTGTAGCGCCTCCGTGAAACGGCCGCGAACGTTGTTGTGCTCGTGCTCCACAAGTCCCTTGCGCTGTTTGGAATTCACCTGGCCCGGGCCGGCATCATCTGCAAAGGGTTGCTCGGCGTCGCGCCGATTGACGAAAACCATCGTCAGGCCCCAGGCCAGGAACAATCCACTGATGGTCAGCAGGCGCGAAGTCGCGCCAAGCCAGAAACGCCGGTCATCCACCGCCAGCAGCGGCCCGATCCACCACACCACGCACGCCAGCAACAACACCAGCAGCAGGCTCCAGACCCAGGTCAGCCCCAGGGCAGCGGCCAGCTTTTTGAATAGACTTTTCATTGATTGCTCCCTGCGTTACAGCAGTGTCCGGGTGATGTCGGTGGTACTCGGCAGATAGGGCTGCAGCACGCTCTCGCGCTGCTCTCCAAGTACCCAGGCGAACCCCGAATACAGGATGGCCAGGCCCATCGCGACGGCGAGCCAAACCCAGGTTGCAGAAACAATACGTATCGCCTGCCGGGGAGCAGCGCTGGACGATTGCCCGGCGCCGGTGGCCTGGGGCGTGTCACCGCGCACATGGATGATCTGTCGGTACAAGGCGTCACGAATACCGTCCAATTGCAGCAGCCCACGCTCCAAGACCCGATACTTGCCCTCAAAGCCCAGCGCCAGGCACAGGTACATCAGCTCCAGCATCGCCAGGTGCTTGATCGGGTCCCTGGACAGTCGCTCAAGCAGTTCGAAGAATTTTTCGCCGCCAAAGGTTTCGTTGTGGAAACGGCTCAACAGGCTTGTTTGTGACCAGTCGCTCTGGCTACCCCATGCCGTGGTGACCACTGCCTCGTCTATTACGCTGCACAACACATAACGCGCCGCCATGATCTGGCTGTCGAGGATTGCCTCGTGCCGGGCCTGGTTTTCAAAGTGCGTAATACCCGCAGACAAACGTTCATTGAGTGCGCGCAGGCCTTCACGGGCCGGGCTGCCCTTGAGTCGAACCACCTCCGACAACAGGTCCCAGGCCAACGTCACCAGAGGGTTGAGGCCAAGCCTGAAGTGCTGGGCGCCGTGCAAATGAGCGGCATAGATCATTCGGTCCTCAAGCTGCTCAAAGCGCGGTGGCGCCTCGAAATCCGTCATGGCGCCCTGCGCCGGACCGACACCCTGACGGTCCAGCAGGATCGTTCTGTCGTCCTGCGGGTATGCGTTTTCTGTGGTCATGGGTTCAGTTCCTGATAGCCCAGAATTTCAATTCAAGATCGACAAACTCACCACTCACATGGAAGGCGAACCCACCTGAATGCTCCAACTGCTCCAGGTCACGGGCGCTGAGTTCGAGCATGAAATAGGTTTTCTCGGCATGGAGCGGGATCTGCCGTGGTGCCACAGGCATCGGCTTGACCTGAATCCCCGCCAGGTGCAGGTTGACCAACTCGCGTATCCGCTCCACAGGCCCGACTTTCAGGTGCGCCGGCAGCCGCTGGCGCAACACCTCAGAATCGCAGTGCGCGCTGACCGCCAGAATGAAGGTCGCCGAACCCAGCAGGTTCAGGCCGTTGACCGGGCACACCAGCACGCCGTATTGGCGCGACTGCAGCACCAGTTCAATGGCATGTTGCTCCAGCACCATCGACAGGACCGAGCGAATCGCGGCCATCAATTCACGAAAGCTCGGCCCCTGGTCGCTATGTCGGTAACGCCCTTCAAAACAGGCGCGTTTTGTCGTGCTGGAAAATGTCGAAAGCTCCCCCAGCAGCCCAAGCAGGGTTTGATACAGCACATCGGGGCCCACACGGGCCTGGTCCAGGCAATGTCGCAGGGTCAACTCCATTCGGTTGATCAACTGCAACATCAAGAAGTCCCCCATTTCGGCCCCCGCCGCCTGGCCCGCGTCCTGCAAGCGCTCGGCAATCGCATCAGCGCGAAACGCCAACAGGCTGACCACCTCCTTGAGGCACGACAGCAAAAATGGCGAATCATGCAGGTGCATGAACGTCGGGGAGAATGCGCTATCGAGCTGCACAACGCCTTGGGCGTCGCAATCCAGGACTTGTGCGACTTTGAGTCTGACGTAGGTCTGGACGTCGTGATCATCGCCCAGCACCAAGCGAAAATCCGCGCGTGCGCAGGTGATGGCGCAGCGCGTGTCTTCCCCGGCATTGGCGTCTCCTACCTCCACTTCGTAGCTGCTATAACGGGCCAATACGTCAGTCTGCGCCGGGTGACGAACCTCGACCGCATGGCCGGCGAGCATGGGCAGGGCCAGGTACAGCGCCTGGCTGGCGCTGTTGGCTGGAATTTCCATCACCAGCGGCGCGGCGATCTCAAACAACGTCCCGTCAGGCAATACCCCACTGGCCTGATTGACGACCACCTTGCCCATATAGAGGTATTGCGGGTCGATTTCCAATGTCAAGAACCCCCAGGCATAGCCCGGGGACAATTGGCTGCGGCGCGCCAGTTGCTGATGGTAATAGCGGTCGTTGTGCTGCAGGTGTTGAGGGCGCAGCAACATGCCTTCCTGCCAGATCACTTTATCAATCAGCATGTCAGCCACCTGCCTTGGCGGGCGGCACATCCGTCGCGTGCACACCCGTTTCGTCGAGTACCAGATCGACACGGGTCCGTGACTCGACGGCCAACGGCACGACATGACGCCATCGCACCTGGGGCAAATCACGGTAGGCGGCCAACACCCCGATATAGCGACTGCCCGGCGTTGCACTGAGCTTGAGCGCCACCTGTTCACCGGGGCGCAGTTCCCACTCTTCGCTGCTGACCAGGTCCTTGGGCAACGTATTTTCGACACGCCCATACAGGCTGAAAAAGTCCGCGTTCTCGAAGGCCACGGGGTTTCTGAGTTCCAGCAGGCGCACCACGATCGGTGAAGGTCGGCCATGCAGATCCGGGTTGACCAGATCACTGGCGGCCAGCGTCAGATCGAGCTTGGTCAGCGTCGAATAGGGAGACAGATTGCTGCAGCCGGGCAACAGCCCCAACACAGCGAGTAGCAGAACAGAGGTGGTGCGTGACATGCAGATCATCCAGAACAGGTGCTATGAAGGGTGGAAACCAGGCGTACCTGTTCCGTGTAGGCGTTGGCAAAGTCCTCGCTGAGTAAGCGCTCAGTCCAACCGTCTTCCTCGACCAGGCGTTGGTAATGAACCAGATAAGCCCGCCAATAGGCGCCACTGCTGGGGATCCACGGCGTGTTGCCCTGCTTTTGGAAACAGGCCAGCAGTTGCCCTGGCGCAAACGCTGCCAGAGCGCCGCGCATTGCCGCGCGACAGCCAGCGAGCACCGCGACCTGATGAACCTGCAAATCGCGATAGGCCTGGGTAATCATCTGTTCGGCGGGCAACTGCCCCTGGCGATCGGCCACCAACATGGCCTCCAGTGCTTGGGCGCCACACATCAACGGACGCTCGGCGCTGGTTGGCGCACGACCGAGTGCGGTGTTCAATTCACTTGTCAGCTCTTGATGGGTGTGCAGGTTC
Source organism: Pseudomonas sp. DTU12.1 (assembly GCF_009873475.1). Lineage (NCBI taxonomy): Bacteria > Pseudomonadati > Pseudomonadota > Gammaproteobacteria > Pseudomonadales > Pseudomonadaceae > Pseudomonas > Pseudomonas sp. DTU12.1. The sequence goes on from NZ_CP045254.1 coordinate 3,404,409, forward strand.
TGTTGCAGCCCTTCGATTGCCTGCCTGAGCAAGCCAGCTGCCTTGACTGCCAATGCTTGTCGCCCAGGCTCGTCGAGAGGCTCCAGGCACACACCCAGCGCCTCGGAAAAATCCCTCCAGAACCGCTCATGCGTATCGACTGCCGGAACATACCCAGCGGCTGGCGCGCACGTCGCAGCAGGCTCGACCAGGGTCGGCACAATCACATGGTGACGCTCCACAGTGCTGGTATCCGTCCAGTTCGGCGCCACACTCGGCGGGGCCGGGTCATTCATGGCACGCACGGAATCCAGCTGCAGGAACGCGTCATCCGGAATCAGGTTATCGCCAGGGCTCGTACCACCCGAGCGCTCCACCAGCTGCGCGCGAATTTCAAACGGGCCCATGCGAAATACAGTGCCAGGGGTGATAGGCCGAGCCTGGCCTTTGCGCAAACGCACGGCGCTGTCCCCCAGGCAAATGCCATTGCTGCTGATGTCAGTCAGAAAATACTGACCGTCGCGAAAGCTGACCAAGGCATGATGGCTGGACAACTGGCGACTGTGGTCGGCAATGACCCAATCGCAATCGGCACCACGGCCAATCACTCCTCCGGCGCCATCGAAGACTTTATTGCGGGTGGCGCCGGGCATGCCAGGCCCATGGCTACATAGTTCAAATACCAACTGCATAGAAGGTCTCCTGGCTTACTGCCCACGCTGGTGGGACCGTGGATCACCCAGCGGCCGGTAGTCATCGTCGTCAAACACGTAATTTGCCGTGCACCCACTTAGCGCCAACACCAGCAGACCAAGCAGCAATACCTGCCCTCGAGAAACAACCATCAAGGCTCTCCCATTGAATTGAATTCGATTGAGCGGAACATTCAGCACCCTTCCTTGACGTCACCAAAGGGGATATTCAGCCGCGCCAGGCGGTACAACAGGGTGCGCCGGGCAACCCCCAGCTCGCGGGCGGTACGGGTACGATTGCCGCGATTCTTGTGCAGGCAATCAATCAGCAAGCCCCGTTCGACGCGCTCAAGGCGTTGGCGCAGCGTTGCGTCGGTGGCCTGTGCGGGTGACGCCAGTGGCAGCATGAGATGTTGCGGCAGGATTACCCCCTCGTCGCACATCAACACGGCACGTTCCACCAGGCATTTAAGTTCACGCACGTTGCCGGGGAAGCTGTGGCAGGAAAGCTGGTCCAGCGCCTGGTTTGACCAGGACACCGGCGATCGCCCCTGGGTGACGCAGGCTTTACCTGCGAAGTGCCGGGCCAACTCTCGTATATCGCCTTCACGTTGGCGCAACGCCGGCAGCTCGATCGGGAACTGGGCGAGACGATAGTAGAGATCCTCACGAAAACTACCCTGGGCCACCATCGCGCGAAGGTCACGGTGGGTGGCGGCAACGATGCGCACATCCACTTTATGGGCGGTGCTGGCACCCAGCGGGCGGATTTCCCCCTCCTGTAATACCCGCAGCAATTTGGCTTGCAGTGACAGGGGCATATCGCCGATTTCATCGAGCAGCAACGTACCGCCGTCGGCAGCATCGAACAGCCCAGGACGGTCACGGTCAGCACCCGTAAAGGCACCTTTGCGATAGCCAAACAGTTCGCTTTCGAGCAACCCCTCCGGGAATGCCGCGCAGTTTTGTACGACAAACGCCTTGGATCGGCGCGGGCCCATGGCATGGATCGCCCTGGCGACCACCTCCTTGCCCGTACCGGTCTCACCGCGCAGGAGCACGGTGTAGGTGCTGTCCAGCACCTTGCCGATCAAGCGACAGGTATCATCCATCGCTGCGCTGTTGCCAATCAGGCCAAGGCCTGCGGGACGCACTGCGCTACCGAGCGCCTGATGGGCCGCCGCTGGCCGACCGGGCTCCTGTAGCAGCGCCCGCTGGCGCAACGCAAAAACCCCCAACTGCCCCAGTGGCGTGGCATACGGCTGCAGGTCCAGGGCGCGCTCCGTGACGCATAGCAGCATGCCCCTCACCGGTAGGTGGTGATGGATGAGTGGGACGCACAACAGCGACTGCCATGGGACCAGGCCTGATGGAATGAAAGCGGTGTCATACATGCTGTCTTGCAGGCCACAGAGGCTCAGGGGACGCTTATGTTCCAGGGCGAACCGCAGCAATTGCTGGCCCTGCTGATCCACTTCTGCGCCTGCACCGATTTCCCACGGCCCTGCTTGCGGCCTATGTTCGGCCGCCAGGAACAAGCCGTGACCCGCCTCATCTGACAGGTACACCTGGCTGAGCGAGCACTGGCTCAACTGCGCGGCGGCATGGGCAAGGTTGCCAGGCATACTTGCCCTATCGCTATCGAGGCCCAGGCGCATGAGCCACTGCACCAGTTGTTCGGCAACGTCGGGTGCCTGTAACAATGGGGTATCCCTCATCACGCAAACTCACAGGTGATGTGATCGTCGCCGTCCAGCATGGCGTGGGCGCGCTGCACATGCTCATCCCTGGCCATTGCTTCAAGCAGGCGATCGACTATCAGGGGCAATAGATGGCTATCGATCCATTGATCGACATACCGCGCGCCACTGCCGTTGTGGGTACAGCGCTCTGCCAGGTAATCGACCAATCGCGGGCAATAGCTGAATGCGAGGTGCCGCTGCAGCAGACGTTGGCCCAGGCACTGCAACTTGCTTTGTACCAACTCCCGTAGCACCGCACCGCTCAGTGGGTAGTACGGCACGACACGCATGCGGGCCAGCAGTGCCGGCCTGAAATGCTGATTGAGCAGCGGCGCAAGGGCGTCCTGTAATACTTGTGCGCTGGGACGCTGCGTAGCGCCGCACAGGTCGATGGTGCAGTCGCTGCCAAGGTTGGAGGTCATCAGAATCAGCGTGTTGCGAAAGTCGATCTCGCGCCCCTCGCCATCATTGGCCCGCCCTTTGTCAAAGATCTGGTAGAACAGGTTCATGACACCCAGGTGTGCTTTCTCGACCTCATCGAGCAGCACCACCGAATAGGGCTTTTGCCTGACGGCTTCGGTCAGCACACCGCCCTCGCCATAACCGACATACCCGGGCGGAGCGCCAATCAGGCGCGACAGCGAATGCTTCTCCTGGTACTCGGACATGTTGATGGTGGTCAGGAACCGTTCGCCGCCATACAACAGGTCGGCCAAGGCCAGTGCCGTCTGCGTCTTGCCAACCCCACTGGGGCCGACCAGCAGAAACACGCCCACGGGTGCATCGGCACGGTTGACGCCCGCCGCAACCGCACGCATCGAACGGTCCAGCATCTGTACCGCCTGTTCCTGGCCGAGAATGCGCGTACGCAGATCGGTAGCGAAGTCGAGCACCTTGACGCTGTGTTCGCAAGCCACTTGGCTGAGTGGAATCCCGGTCCAGGCACTGATCACTTGCGCCACCAGCCGCGGGCATACTTCGAAACTCACCAGGCGCTGTCGCGATTGCTCGGCCAGCAAGCTGCCGTGGGCTTCGCACAGTTGCTGCTCAAGCACCTCGATGGCCTGGCCTGCCTGCCTGGCTTGATTCAGCTGCATGCGCAGGGCCAGCACCCGCTCGGCCATCTCGCGCTGATGCGTCCAGGCCTGCGTAAGCTGCTCATGTTCGCAACCGGCGGCGTCCAGGCGCGCAGCCAGGACCTGCAGCGCACCTGGATCAATGGGCAACCCGGCATCCCTGTCGCGGCAAAGCGCCCGGTACTCGCCAGTACTTTGCGCCAATTGGGTGGCCACGGCCTGCAACGCCGGTGGGGCTGTGACGAGGCTGATGCGCACGCGGGCGCAGGCGGTATCGAGCACATCCACGGCTTTGTCGGGCAACTGGCGCCCAGCCAGGTAGCGTGCCGATAACTGCGCGGCGGCAACCACGGCGTCATCGCGCACGTACACGCCGTGACTGGCTTCATACACCGAAGTCAGACCGCGCAGGATCGTCACTGCCTCATCGACACTCGGCTCATGTACATGCACCGGCTGAAAGCGTCGGGCCAGTGCCGGATCCTTTTCGAAGTACTTCTTGTACTCCGACCAGGTGGTAGCAGCGATGGTACGCAACTCGCCACGAGCCAGCGCTGGCTTGAGCAGGTTCGCCGCATCGCCGCTGCCCGCCGAGCCACCGGCACCGATCAACGTGTGTGCCTCGTCAATGAACAGGATCACCGGCACCAACGCGGCATTGACCTCCTCGATAACGCCCTTGAGCCGCCGTTCGAACTCGCCCTTGATGCTGGCGCCCGCCTGCAACAGCCCCATATCGAGGATCAGCAAGCGCGTTTCCTTGAGCGCCGGTGGCACCTGTCCCTGGGCAATCTGCCTGGCCAGCCCCTCGACCAGCGCGGTCTTGCCGACACCGGCCTCCCCCACAATGATCGGGTTATTCTTGCGCCGGCGTGCCAGGATATCGATCAACTGCGCGATCTCTGCGTCCCGGCACAACACCGGGTCGACCCGCCCTTCACGGGCCTGCTGGGTCAGGTCATGGGTGAAACGCTGCAACAGTGATTTATGCTGGGCACAAGCGGGTGTACGGGAAGCTTCGGTATGCTCGCTCAAGGCAAACTCAAGCAGGCGCTGCGCATCGAGGCGGGCCAACAACACCTGATAGCGGCTGCCCGCGTGATGCAGCGGGTTACGCAACAAGGCAAGGATCAAGGCCGCGTCACTGACATTCGATTGCGCCAACTCCAACTGGGCAACGACCAGCGCTTGCTGCAACCATTGCACCAGCAGCGGTGCGAACACCGGGTTGCGCGTAGTCCCCTGCCCCATCCTGGGCTGCAGTGTCGCTTGCAGTTCGCCCAGTTCAACGCCAGCGACTTGCAGAGCACGCGCCAGCAGTCCTTGTGGGCGATCCAGCAGCGCCAGCAAGACATCCTCCACCAGGACTTCGGCGCCCCCACGGGCCACACAGCGTGCGGCGGCGTGCTCCAGGTCATGGCGAGTCTGAGGCGCCAGCACACGAATCAATTGCTGCAAATCCACATTCATCATATTCATCCGTCGCTCCCGAGTTGACTCGCCAGAATGAGCACGCCATCCGCGCGCGCCTGCCCCATCCAACTGGTCCATCCCAGCCGGCACACATTGCGTTGGCCTATGTGCAGCGCCCGCACCTCGCCGGGGCGCAGGGCCAGGCGCAGGTCGAAGTCCAGAGGGTCGCGGACGGCGAAACGAACCAGCGCGCACAGCGGCGAGTAGCTTGCGCCGCCAGGTAAAAAGTCATGAAAACGCTGCCAGTCGAGGTCCTGCAGATGCACCCTGAACTTGCCGGCACGATCCACAACCTGCCGCCCAAGGACCAGGTCCTGCCCCAGGCGACTGTTCGCTTGCGCCAATTGGTTGCATTGCCTGGGGGCAATCACCACCTTGCGCTTGACGCATTGCTCGATCATCAACTGCGAGTGTTTGAAGTAGTAACGCAGCACCGTTTCAATAAGCGCCGCCGAATGGGCGCGCATACCCAGCAAACCCAGGTAGGGCAGCAAGCGATTCCAATCCAGTTGTGTCGCACTGCGTATGGCCCGGCCGCCCAGGCCTATCAGGGCAAACATCTGCTCGGAAAACGAGTCGCTGGCCCCCGCTCGAAAGCACACCCGGTAGCGGTACTTGCGCCACAGAGGCAGCATCAGCCGGTGCAAACGGTGGTGAAACACGTCGAGGAAATCCGCGACAGGATTACCGCCCGCGCGCTCGCTCAATGCGTGTTCGGCATAGAATGCCGGCAGTGGCGAGTTTGCCCCCACCAGCCCCAATACGTTGAGGCGCATGCGTGCCCGTAGTTGCCCGCGCTCGACAAAAAATGTCACTCGGTCAATGTCGTTGCCGGGAAACCCCAGCCCCGGATTGGCCTGGAACTCCAGGTGCTCATAAAGCGCCTCATCGTCAAGGGAGGGGTGGGCATCGCGTATACGCTCAATAACCTGCGAGACCGCCTGGAACAGCGAATACTCGCGAATGGTCCGGGATAATTCGGTTAAAGCAGGGCTTGCTGGCCCATCCGGGATGGCCATAGATACACCTCTCCTTGTGTGCTGGTGACACGCAGTTCGTGATACGAGTTAAGGCTCGCGTACAGCGCAAAAAACTCGTTGAGGACTGAAGCAAATACAAACAAATCGCCCTCTCCGAGAAAGTGCTGGAGATCGACGATCAGGTCGATTGCCACCCCCCGAATCGGCAAGCCACGATGCAACCGGTCGATGGGGCGCTGGCTTATGGAGCGCAATCCACCCAACCGACGGATGCTGACTTTTTCGGCCTGGCGATCGTGGTAGCGCGGCAAGTCATAGGTTTCGAGCACCACTTTCAGCGCATTGATATCGCTCAGGGACAGGTAATTGAGCGACATGTTGCTGATCAGCTTCCACAGAAAACCGCTGTCCAGCGGAGGCGCGATGCCAGGGGTGGCGACCGTGATATTGCGAAAGGACAGGAACTCGGGTGTTTGTTCGCAGGCTTGGTTGATGTCACCGATCCGCAATTTGCGCGGCAAATCATGGTTGGTACAGGTCAGTTCGACGGACAGGGTTTCCTGCTCCTGGGACTGACGAATGCCAAAGCTCAGGTAAGTATCCAGGCCGGTGTGTTGCACCGAGGGCCACTGGCGAATGCTGTAGCTCGCCGTCTGCTGATCGTGCTCGAACGACTCGAACGGCACATAGGTCTGGTAGCCCAGGCCACCCGGACGCCATCCCGTGACCTGGTCTACGGAGAACACCCCGCAGTGGCCCGGTGCGTAGTCAGTTCCCTGCAGCAGGTACTCGTCCTGCTTGCCATCCAGTCGGATCGGTACCCCATCGTGTTTGAACAGGTTGACCACCGGCGTGCAAAACAGCTTCACGTTGTCCACTGTCGGGAGCACCTGCTCGGGATTGCGCTGACGCAGCTTGAAGCGCAACTCCAAACCCCGAGCCTGCATGAGCAGGTCATCCGGCAAGCTTTGCAGCACATCCAGGCCATTGACGTCGACAAACAGGTACTTGTCAGGAAACGCGAAATACTCCTGTAGGTGCCGATACCCGGTGAAGGCATTCGGCGGATAGGGCAGCAGCGCCTCGTCTTGGGAAAAACCGGCGGGCCGAACGCCAGAAGCCGGTAATGGTAACGACAGGACCTGACCGTCGCGCCCCTGCAGGGGTTTGCACTCACCATCGAGCAGCAGTAGCTCAATGCCCTGCAGGTGACGCAGCAGGCTCACGTAAAGCATCTGGCTGACATAGCGCTCCCCGGCAAGATGCAAGCGCAGGTGTTCAAGTGCCAGTTCGCCCATATACCCTTCGGCGGTCATCTCCAGGCGCAGGCTCAGCAAGGCCCCCTTGCCTTGCGCGGAGTAATCCAGCGCTGTGAGTTCAAGTGGCAGCACCTGCGTTGCATAACACGTACGGAAACGGCAACGCTCACCCTCGATCGCCACGCTTTCCACCGGTGTATCGCGCTCGACCGTAATGCCGGGCCCTGCGCGTAACAGCGGCGCGAACTGCAACATGCTGAACGCGGGTATTGGTCGCATGTAGTTGGGCCACAACAGGTGCATCAGCGAATGGCTGAGCTCCGGCAACTGATCATCGAGTTTCTGTCGCAGGCGGCCCGTCAGGAACGCAAAGCCCTCAAGCAACCGCTCTACATCCGGGTCCCGGCCTCTGTCCCCGAGGAATGGGGCAAGCGCCGGGTTGCGTTCGCAGAAGCGCCGCCCCAATTGCCGCAAGGCATTGAGTTCACTTTGGTAATAGCGGTTAAAGGACACCTGGGGCGACCTCAACGCGTCCACTGCCGGCCAGGCTTGCGCTAAACACCACGTCCTGCATGACCCCGTCGATATTCAGCGCGCCCTGGATATCAAAGGCCAGCGCCAACGGATCGCGACCCTGGGGTAATGCGACGACCCGGACATTGCTCAGGCGCGGCTCGTAGGCCGCGATGAAGCGTTCGATCAGAAAGCGTGCCTGGCTCAGGGATTCGTGCAGGCTCAGGCGCATATCATTCAGGTCCGGCAAACCGTAGTCAGGCAGCGTCTGCACACTGCCTGCCCGGGTGCTGAGCATGTTACCCAAGTGGGTGGCCACCGATGCCGCAACGCAGGCGCGTGGTGTGCGCCCCGCCAACGCAGGCGCAGTACCGGCAAGGCGCTCAAGGAAACCGCTGTACTGACTCATCTCAAGTTCCCGGCTCATTCTTTATCGAGTTTGCCAACCAGGAACAGGGTGAAATCCGCCCCCATGTATTTGAAGTGCGGGCGTACGCTGAGGTTGATGCGATACCAGCCTGGCTCGCCGTCAACATCACTGACAACAATCCGCGCCGCCCGCAATGGACGTCGCCCCCGAACCTCGGCGCTGGGGTTTTCCTGGTCCGCGACGTACTGGCGAATCCACTTGTTGAGTTCCAACTCCAGGTCGGTACGTTCCTTCCACGAACCCAACTGCTCGCGCTGCAGCACTTTCAAATAGTGCGCCAGGCGGTTGACGATCATCATGTACGGCAGCTGGGTGCCGAGCCTGTAGTTCAACTCGGCCGCCTTTCCCTCGGCGCTGATCCCAAAACGCTTGGGCTTCTGCACGGAACTGGCGGAAAAGAATGCGGCGTTGTCGCTGCCCTTGCGCATCGTCAGGACGATGAAACCCTCCTGGGCCAACTCATATTCGCGACGGTCGGAGACCAGCACTTCGGTGGGGATCTTGGTTTCGATTTCGCCCATGCTCTGGAAATGATGCAGCGGCAGGTCTTCCACCGTGCCCCCGCTTTGTGGGCCGATGATGTTGGGGCACCAGCGGAAACGGGCAAAGCTGTCAGTCAAGCGCGTGGCGAAGGCATAGGCGGTATTGCCCCAGAGATAATGCTCGTGGCTGCTGACGACATGTTCGTTATAGGCGAAGGTCTTGACCGGAGAGTCCACCGGGTCGTAGGGCGTTCGCAGGAGAAAACGTGGCACCGTCAAGGCGACGTAACGGGCATCCTCGCTCTGGCGGAAGCTCTGCCACTTGGCAAATTGTGGCCCTTCGAAGTGGTCCTGCAGGTCCTTCAGGTCTGGCAGGCCGGTAAAGCTCTCCAGGCCGAAAAAGCCAGGCCCGGCGGCGGCTATGAATGGCGCATGGGCCATGCAAGCGACGCTGGAAACATACTGCATCAGCTTGACGTCGGGCGCGCTGGGTGAAAGGAAGTAGTTGGCGATGATCGCGCCCACGGGTTGACCACCGAACTGACCGTATTCGGCGCTGTAGGTGTGTTTGTAGAGCCCCGACTGAACGACCTCCGGTGAGTCTTCGAAATCATCCAGCAGGTCTTGGCGCGAGACGTTCAGCAACTCGATCTTGATGTTTTCGCGAAAGTCAGTGCGATCCACCAGCAACTGCAAGCCCCGCCAGGCCGATTCCAGTGCCTGGAATTCGGGGTGGTGGAGGATTTCGTCCATTTGCCGGCTGAGCTTGGTGTCGATCTCGGCAATCATCCGGTCCACCAGTTGCTTCTTGACTGGCTCCCCGCGGTTCTGTGGCTTGATCAATTCCTCGATAAACGCGGCGACGCCGCGCCTGGCGATGTCGTAGGTTTCATCATCGGCGGTCAGGCGGGTCTGGGCGATGATGTCGTCGAGAATGCTGTATCCGGTATCCAGGGGTGCCGCATAGGCGTTAGGGCTGGAGGTCATGCTATCAGTGTCCTTTTTACTGAGTGGGTCATGCGGCAGGGCTGTTCAGCCCCAGTTCGGCCAGCACCCGCGCGCGGGCCTGGTCATCGGCCAGCGCACTTTCTATGGCCTTGCGAAAACTCGGTGTATTGCCCAGGGGGCCTTTGAGCGCCACCAGCGCCTCACGCAGCGCCATCAGCTTGTGTAATTGAGGAACTTGCTCCACCAGTTGAGCCGGATTGAAATCCTTCATGGCGTTGATGCGCACCTGGATCGCCAACTCGTCGGCTTCGTCCGTTTCCTGCAGCCGATTGGGAACACTCAACGTCAGCATCAAGGCTTGTTTGGCCAGCACCTCGTCCAGGGTGTTCTTATCGATACCGATGGGCTTGCGGTCTTCAACCTTGCGCGTGTCTTCGCGCTGGGTGAAATCACCCACGACCAGCAGCTTCAAAGGCAGCTCTACTTCTTCCTGGGCACCGCCTATGGCCGGTTTGAACGTGATATTGATACGTTCCTTGGGGGCGACCGAACCTTCTTTGGCCATGTTGTTTCTCCTTTGCTTGATGACGGGAAAACCTATTCGAGTACCGCTTCCAGATCGACCTGGCACAGCTTGCGATGGACATCCTCCCTGCGCTCGCGCAGGCCATGGCCCTGGGGCAATACGTCGTAACAGGCGTACAACAGTTGCAATACCTCAAGGGTCAGGTCGGGCTCCCAGCGATATAGGCCGGCGTGCTGTAACTCCTGCTCGAGCTGCTCAAGCTGGATCCTGGCCAAGTCGTGCTTGGCACCTTGGATACACAACCGAGCCAGGCCAAGGCGCCAGTAACACCGCGCCCGATCACCCCGCGCCGCCTGCATGGCACTTTTGTAGGCCTGGACCGCAACTTTCAGCCCCTCCTTGCGCAGCAGCGGAGCAACCACCTGCAAGGCCTCCTCCCATGGCGCCGGACCGGCGCCGCCAGTGTTCCGGACCGGCACCCGTGCTTGCAGGTGGCGGCTGACCTGGGTGTCGATCCATCCGCGGGTGGCGGCATCGGCAAAGGGCGCTCCATCGTGGAAGCGCAACTGGGCGAGCCCGGGTAATCGTTGTAGCAACAGGGCGAACTGAATCTCTGTCTCGACCATTGCCAATTCGGCCTGCTGCGCTTGCAGGCACTCCCAGACCATGCGCACACCGTCAAACCAAAAAGGCGCACTCGCCAGGCTGGCTTCAAGCTCCAGCAGCAGGTCGGCGTAATGCCCTTGGGCAAATCGCTCCTGGTAGCGCTTGAGCTTGTCGGGCACCAGCCCGCGCAAGGGCGTTATCTGATCGCTGTTGCTATCGGGAAGACCGGTGATGCCCAGCCATGCCAGCGTGCGGTTGAGGCGCAAGGCCCGCAGGTCGGTGGCGTTCTGGCGCAGCCACCAGGCACACAGGGGGCGAGCGTTGTCTTGCAGTGCGCGCAGGAGCTTGTGTACGTCTTTTTCGTTGTTCACCACAGGCTCAGGCGCCAGCAGTTGAGTCGCCGCCTGCTTGACCTGGGCAACCACCGCGCTTACCCCGGACTGTGGCGCAGCGCTCTCCTGGGCTCGTTGCAGCTTGTCCGCGAGATGCCTGCGGGCTGCCAGCAGCAACGGAGCGTCGTCCCCCAGGTGCCCAACCCATAGCTCGTCAAGACACGCCAAATGCCCAGCCATGCACTGGAACAGGGAGCGTTGCTCTCTGAGGGCAACGCTCTGCGCCAGTACCGGCTCGATGCGCTGCATCAACCAGCCAAAGGCAGCGATGCGAGTCCGCTGCTTGATGGGATGTACCGTCGCCCAGTGGTGTTCACAGAGGTAGCGCAACATGCCAAGCCCAGCCAACAGGCCAGGAAAGGACTCACACCGATACAGGGCCCACGTCAGCCAGGCAACGACCCGCAGATCCTTGGACTCGTGACGCAACAACGCCTCGCTTTTGTCCATGACCTGCTGCCAGTCGGGCTGGTTGTTGCCATGGATCAACCGGGCCTTGTCCAACTCGCTTTCCAGCGCTTCGTACGCTGGCGAATAACGGACGTCCGGCCCTGCAAAACAGGCAATGGAGATCGGTGAGCGGGCAACTTCCAAGTAATGCGCAGAAAGTTTGTCTGAGTAAACCATGATGGGCTGCACTGTGCTGATCAATGCTGAATTAAAGTATGGCAAACAGCTATTAAGCGCCGAAGACATACTTGCTGAATTCCATTTTCACGCTGGGACAAGTGCAAACAATAGCAGCCAGATTTTATTGGACAAGCCACTAAGGCGTAGTTAAGTAGAATCCTACAAAGATAATAAAATCTCGCAATTTTGTAAGCGCACGCAATCGATGCTCCTGCCCCGCCAAGAGGTTTACAGCCTTAGCGAGCCTCATACAGCTTGCAGGGATGCGCAAAAAACTGCGCACTCTTTTCAATCAACTCACCTTGAAAGCAAACATTTACCTTTCAATATCGTGACGTGCCCAACAGTGCAAATATCTGCGCACTATTGCGCAAAGAAAACCAACTTATAAACCAGAAATCATACCGCCCACGCACCGTTACGCACCCTCCTCCAAGAAACGCCCTTATTTTATTAGGCCAACTATTATCCGGCACACTTCTTGTTAGCGAGTAGTAGCGCCCTGTGGCGCCAACTTATCTATCAGGCAAGGAAACCAATTATGCCAACACCCGCATACCTCTCGATCACCGGTACCAAGCAAGGTTTGATCACGGCAGGCACGTTCACCCAGGATTCGGTAGGCAATATCTATCAGGAAGGCCACGAGGACCAGATCCTGGTCGAGGCCTTCCAGCATCAGGTCATCATTCCCCGTGATCCGCAGTCGGGCCAACCCACCGGCCAGCGTGTACACAAGCCGCTGATGATCAGCAAGGTATTCGATAAATCTTCACCGTTGCTGTTCAGCGCACTGACGTCGGGGGAAATGGTCAAGTGCCGCCTGGAGTGGTATCGCACCTCCTCCGCCGGCACCCAGGAGCATTACTTCACCATCGAGCTGGAGGACGCGATCATCGTCGATATCCAGTCGCGGATGCCCAACTGCCAGGACCCGGGAAATGCACACTTCACCCACCTTGAAGATGTGCACTTTACCTACCGCAAAATCGTCTGGACCCATGAGGTCTCGGGCACGTCCGGCTCTGACGACTGGCGCAGCCCGGTAGCGGGTTGAAACCGGCCACAGGTGAGGCGGTAGCGCGACACGCGCGCCCGCCTCAGTAGGGCTTCAGACCATTGCCAGCGGATGCTTGCGTATCGGCGCACCGAATACTCGGTCGATAGCGTCAAGGTCGTGTTCGTCGAGAACCAGCCTGGCCGCGGCGGCATTGAGGCGCACGTGTTCGGGGGTGACGGCCTTGGGGATGGCGATGACACCGGTCTGCCGCAAAACCCACGCCAGGGCAACCTGGGCCGGTGTGACTTGATGTCGACGGGAGATCTGCTTGAGGGTGGGGCTGGCCAACAGTTCCCCACCCTGGGCGATTGGGCAGTAAGCCATCAACGGCAGGTGATGCTGTTGCCACCAGGGCAACAGGTCGAATTCAATGCCGCGCTGTTCGATGTTGTAGAGCACCTGATTGGTGGCGCAGGCGGGTGATGCCAGCTCCTGGAGGTCTGATACGTCGAAGTTGGAAACGCCCCAGCGCCCAATCTTGCCGGCCTCCCGCAGTCGTTCAAAGGCTTCAACCGTTTCGGCAAGTGGGTGTTGCCCGCGCCAGTGCAGGAGATACAGATCGATATGATCGGTGCCCAGCCGTTTGAGGCTGGCCTCACAGGCACGGGGAACTCCCGCTTTGCTGGCGTTATGCGGGTAGACCTTGCTGACCAGGAATACCTGCTCCCGACGCCCTTGGATCGCCTGCCCGACCACTTCTTCAGCACCGCCTTCGCCGTACATCTCGGCGGTGTCGATCAGGGTCATGCCTTCGTCAATGCCCAATTGCAGCGCAGTCACTTGCGCTGTACGCCGTCCAGGGTCTTCACCCATACGCCAGGTGCCTTGGCCGATGACCGGGACTGGGGTACCCGCCAGATCGATGGTGCGCATGCCAACCTCCAGATAAGTGTGCGTTCCCCTAATGTGGCACTGGCCGGGCAATAGGGTTCAATGCAATTGCGCGGCCCGGCGTGGCCCTCATCCCACGCTGCGGAATGCGCTGGGACTGAGCCCCGTCCAGCGCTTGAACGCCCGGCGAAAGCTGCGCACATCACTGTAGCCCACCTCTTGGGTAATGCGTTCGATGGACAGGCTCGGGTTGCCCAGCAGCCCCATGCACCGGGCGCGACGCACCTGTTCCAGCAAGGCTTCGAAGGTCAGCCCATGCTCGGTCAGACGCCGGCGCAGGGTGCGGCCGCTCATGTTCAGGTCACTGGCGACCTTCTCCAGTTGGCTGCCCTGCAAGTCGCGGGAAATAGCGCGTTCCACCGCCTGGATGAGGTCCATTTTCCGGTGTAGTTGGGCACTTTCCAGCTCCAGCAGGCCAAGGGCCTGGCGCAATGCCAAGGCGTGGTGATTCGGCAACGGCACGTCGAGCCACTGGGCCTCCAGGACCATGCGGTTGTGCAGGCAGCCAAAGCGCACATCGTCACCGAACAAACGCTGGTACTCGGCGGCATACGCCGGTGGCGCGTGCATGAACTCCATGCGCAGTGGCTTGAATTCACTGCCCACCAAGGTCCGCCCGTAGATCATGAGGCTGGCAAAAAACTCCTCGGCGGCAAATACCTGGACCTCGGCAAAGGGCAGCAGGCACTCGACATCGACCATGACCTGCTGTGCGCCTTCGTGGATGCGTGAGGTGGCGATGCCGCCGGAGGTGTGTTGATGGCGCTCGCCCACGGCAAAGGCATCGCGCAGGGTCTTGCACAGTGAGATGACATGCCCGAGCAGGCCCAGGGTGCCCAGTACATTCTGATTGCCGACACACAGGCCCAGCCCCTGGTCTGGCAGGACTTTGAGTGCACGCTGGATCATCGCCACGGCCTGGCGGTAGGAAATGCGCAGCGCCGGGTCATCCAGGTCTGCCAGGGTAAACCCCAGGCCACGGCACAGATGCTCGGCATTGGCGCCCTTCTGCGCCGCAACCTGCCCCAGGGTTTGCAGGAGAAAAGGCGAGACCAGCGCCAGTTCGTAGTGTGGATCAACGGTTTTGCTGTGCATGGATCTGCGATTCCCGACTCTATGCCCGGTTATTGTTTTAGAAACATCCTGACAATCATAGGTGCTTGCAAGGCTTGCCGCACTCTGAATGAACGCTGTCCGGCAAAGCCCCCCTATGTGGCCGCCAATACCCTGCCCTCCGGGGCGTCGAGGGCTTATTTCTATGGGCAAGGCTCCGATGAGGGCCGACGGTGCATTCATCCAACAATAATAATGAGCCCAGACATGAACCCGACCCGCGCGCTTGCCCCCCTGTCCCTTGCCCTGGCCCTTCTCAGCCTGCCGACCCTGGCCACCGAGGGCGGCGTGGACAATATCGGCCCCGGTACCGATGGCTTTTACATCCTGCCGCTGGATGTGGATCACCTGCCGGACCACATGTTCGCCTTCAACCTTTACTACAACCACTATGAAGCCACGAAGCTGGATATCAGTTCCCTTGGGGGCAAGGTGCCACAGGTGAAGATCCGCTCGGATGCAATTATCCCGCGCCTGGATTACCTGAGCCCGTTGCGGATGTTTGGCGGGCGGTTGGGTGGCTATATCGCCCAGCCCTACCTCAAGCAACAAGTGGCCCTGTTTGGCATGTCTGACCAACGTGAAAGCATGGGCGACACCACTATCGCGCCGATTATCCTGTGGGACCTGGGCAAGAATCTGACCCTGGGCGCCGCGGTAGAAATCACCGTGCCTACCGGTGAATACGACGCTTCGCGCCTGGCCAACACCAGCAACAATTTCTACACCTACAAGCCGCTGGTGTCAGTGACATGGCTACCTGACGAGCGCACTGAGCTGTCGATCAAGACCACCTACAGTTTCAACCAGGAAAACCACGCTACGGACTACCGCTCGGGGCAGATTTTCCACTTCGATTACTCGGCCAGCTACAAAGTGACCGACAACCTGAGCCTGGGCATCAATGGCTACTACCTCAAGCAGACGACTGACGATAAGCAGTACGGACGCACCGTGACCAATATCTATGGCGAAGAAGTCAACGACGGTGTGCGTGGCCAGGTGTTTGCGATTGGGCCGGCGGTGTACTTCACCTTTCTCGAGTACGCCAGCGCGGAGGTCCGTTGGGCCAAGGAGTTTGATGTCGAGAACCGGCCGCAAGGCGATATGTTGTGGGCCAAGCTGACAATTCCGTTTGCCTTGTAGCAATCACCTGTGGCTAGGGGGCTTGTCCCCTAGCCACAACAAGGCCTTCACCACCGTCGGGGCCTACATAGGGACGCGGCATTTCATCCGGTGTAAACCGGCCAGCTGTCGACGATTTTGCCGCCGCGCACCGCCAGCAGATCGCCAAACTGCAAGAGTACCGACTCGGTCTGGGCCGGGCGCAGGAACACCTGGTCGTCGATGTTCAAGCCAACCCCAGGCGAACCGTTGACCATCTCCTGGTTGGAGCTACGGCCATACAAGCCATTGCTTTGCAGCCCCGCAGGCGACTCGAAATCGGCCATCCAGTTGCCGCCATAGATAAAAAACGTGGCGCGTTGGTTGCGATCCCACCACGACAGCAACCGGGACTTGTCGTCCAGCGCCGGGATGTTGACCGCACCGGTGCTTTTGAGGACGGGCGTGGCGATGTAGGCCGCCGGGACATGCTCACTCAATGAAGGCAGATCGTAATGCGTAGGCTTGAGCAGCGCCGTGCCTACCGAGACTTCGCTGCTCAACTGTTCCTGCTCATGCATCCGGTAGCTGGGGCTGCCAGCGGTATTGAGTGTCAGGTCATCACGCCACAGCGTCGCAAACTGCTGGCGGCTGAAGTCGACAAAACCGTTGTAACGTTGCATGACCTTTTCGAACAGTGCCTGGGGCGACCCGAGGATGCCCGGCACGCCCATGCCGACAAACGGGTCGTAGCCCATGAAGCCGGCAAACTCCAGGTGCTGCGGATGCGTGCGGATCAACCCCAGCATTTGCCCCAGCACCGCGTTGTCACTGATACCACCGCGATGCAGGCCCACATCCAGTTCGATATTGATCCGCAGCCGCGTGCCCAGGCCCTGGGCCAGCGCCAGGTATTGTTGCAGGCGCTGTGGCGTGTCCAGCAACCACTGCAATTGCCGGGCGGGATCGAATGCCCCTTGGTGGTGTTGATAGAACAGCTCGGCCGAACGTACCGGCAACGGCTTGCCCAGCAGGATATCGGCGTCGGGAAACACCTGGGCGTCGTGGTTGAGAAAGGGTTGGTGAAACGACATCAAGCGGCGGGTACCCGCGCGCTTGGCGATGTAGGCCAAGAGTCCCGGTGCTGGCAGGGATTTCTCCACCAGCCGCAGGTGCTTGCCACCACGCTGTACCGATTGCATGACGATGTCGATGTTGTGATCCAGGCGATCCAGGTCTATCAGCAGCACCGGACGCATGGGCCCATGGGCCTTGAGCTGCTGGTTCAACTGGTGAAAATACTCGCTGTACGGCGACCCTCGGTCAGCCGGACGCAGCAGCGCCGCGCCCGCCACCAGCAAGGCGCCGGCGCCCAGGGTACCGGCCATGAAGTGTCTGCGATTCATCAGGCAACTCCCAGGATGGATGACAGGTGTGCATTAAGGAATTTGCCGCCGGGGTCGAGGGCCTGGCGCACTCGCGCGAACTCATTCCAGCGCGGGTACAGGGCCTGCAAGGTGCGGGCATTGAGGGTGTGCAATTTGCCCCAATGCGGCCGCCCGGCGTATTTCCAGAAGATCGGCTCGACGGCCGCGAAGAAGTTGTGGTGGTCCATGGTGTAGTGCTGGTGCACCGAGATCGAACAGCTGTCGCGGCCTTCAAACATGCTCAGGGGAATATCATCGGCCTTGACGTAGCGGTACTCGATGGGAAACCAGGTGCGCAGGTCCTTGTCGCGAATCAGCTTGAGGATTTCCCGCAGGCAGGCCGGGCCATGCTCGGCGGGCACCGAATACTCCATCTCGTTGAAACGCACGTTGCGTATGTTGGCGTAGATTTCGAATGACTCGGCCACCCGGTCCTGGAAACTGGCGAAATAGCGCAGGCTGTTGAGCAGCGTGCGGCGTGCCTGGGGAAAGTCGCTGGCGTATTTGTCGAGGTTTTCGATGATCGATACAAACTCATTGCCGCCCGCCTCTGCCGGATCGATCGGTGGGGTCGGAGCGTCGGTGGTCTCGTTGAGGGCGATGGACAAGGCGTAGTCCGAATGTGTTACCACCAGCATCTCCCAATGCTGGTTTTCCCGGGTGTTTTTCGCCACATCCTCCAGCAGTTCTTCGGTGCGGGCGATCCATTGGCGCTCCCGCAGGCGGTAAGGCGTGCGGTTTTGCAGGCGCACGCGGGTGGCCACGCCCAGCGCGCCCAGTGACACCCTCGCGGCACTGAACACCTCGCGCTCACGGTTGGCGTCGCAGTCCAGCACTTCGCCCTGGGCCGTCACCAGTTGCAGGCCGGTGACACCGGCGGAATACGAGGAAAACCCGACGCCAGTGCCATGGGTCGAGGTGCTAATGGCCCCCGCCAGCGTCTGGTAGTCGATGTCTGCCATGTTCGGCAACGCCTGGCCGACCGCCTTGAGCGCTGGCCCCATGCGTGACATGGGTGTGCCAGCAGCGAAGGTGGCTTGCAGGGTGCTGGCGTCGTGGTCGAGCAAGCCGTTGAAAAAGCTCAGCGAGAGTAATGTGCCATCAGTCGGCACCAAGGCACTGAACGAGTGACCCGAGCCCACTGGACGGATCTTGCCCGGCGCCTGGCGAATGGCCTTTACCAACTCCCCCAGGTCCTTGGGTGCCAGCCGCTCAAGGGGCAGGCAGCTTTGTGCCCCCGACCAGTTACGCCAGGGGATCAAGCGCGGTGCCCGGGCCAATTGCGCCAGCGCCGGGTTACTGCTCATAGCCAGAAATGCACCGGCCACCGCCGAGCGCTGCAACAGTTGCCTGCGTGAAAGCACCATCACCTACCCCATTGTTGTTATTGGATATGAACACCGGCCATGAAACCGATCAGCCCCAGGAACTGCTCCTCGGAGCACTGCATGCACAGGCCCATCGGCGGCATGCCGTTGTAGCCGTTGAGGGTATGGTCCAACAGCGTATCCGCGCCCTGGGCGACACGCGGGCTCCAGGCCTGGCTATCGCCGGTCAGTGGCGCGCCGGATGCCGGGTTGGCGTGGCAGAGTTTGCAACTGCTGTCGTAAAGCTGGGCCAGGGTCGGATCGGTGGGTACGGCGTTGCGCGCCGTAGTCTGTTGCGGTTTGTCGTCACAGGCTGACAGCAGGCCAAGCAAGGCCAGCAGCAAACCGATGCGACAGGAGGTCGTAGACCACATAGCCACCCTCTCTTTTTAGGTATGAACAGCTGGGTTCACACTAAGTCAGTGGCGGCGCGGTGTTGAGGGTATTGGCGGACATAAAGGGGGCTTGGGCGGACAGGGTTGGGCGACCGGCGAAGCCGGCGCCCGTAACAGCCGGCTTAGAAAGCCAGGCCGACCTTGAAGCCGTACTCATCGCGCTTGAGCTTGGTGTTATCGGCCACTTCCGAATCCGCATCGAGCTTGTACTCGGTGCGGGTGTAGTACAGGCCAGCCATCACTGGCAGGTCGCCGTTCTGGTTCATCAGCAGGCTGACTTCGGCGTAAGGGTTGGTGCGGTCCTTGAGGTCCACGGTATCGCTGCCAATGCCGTCGACCTTGAGCTTGGCGCGGCCGTCGAGGGTGTGGCGGGCGCCGACTTCGACGCGCATGGTCATGCTGTCGAACTGATGGTTGTACCCCACCGCAGCCTTGGCAAACGGCGACTTGCTGGTGAGTTTCATGTCGTAGTCGTCGGAGTCTGGTTCATAGCGAGTCCAGCTATAACCACCACCGACCAGCACATCGACAAAGTTGCGTGCATCCAGCGCGGCGCGCCAACCCAGGTCGAGGTCTGCCTGGCCTTCCTTGAGCTTGTTGTCGCTTTTCTTGCCGAACTTGGCGTCTACACCGGCCTGGTAGATAAAGCCGGATTCGGCGGTCAGCTTGTTGCCGAAGTTATAGAACACGCCGGCTTCGGGCATATGGTCCTTTTCGCTTTCGCTGCCGCCTTCAAGCTTGAAGTCGTTGTAGGCGCCCAGGATACCGAAGGTGGAAATCGGGTCGGTGGACGGTGCAGCGAAGACCACGGCCGGTGCAGCAACCAAGGCCAGGATCGAAGAATTCTTGAGGATTTTTCCGAATAGTTTGGACATCGTCTTACATCTCCATTTTAGGGTGGGCAAATTATTCAGGAACCGGTTCGAACCCCCTGCGGCGCGAAAGGTTCGAATTAATTTGCCTTGATTTGGAGGTAAAACGCTTCAGCGAAGGCTCTGGATCAAGCCTCTTTGAGCGGGCTTATCACGTATCGGCCAATAACTGCGCCAATTTCGGGCGTAGCTGTGGGTGCTCGGGCAGGTGCAAACCGAACGCCTCTTGCAGCACGGCCAACAGTTTGTCGACATCGGTGATCCGACGTTTCTCACTGTCCCGGCCCAGGTGGTGAACGGCGTAGTGGGCATTGTTCAAGGTACGCCGCAGCCCTGGTCCGATAAGGGCCACTTTCAACTGCCCGAGGAACGGCGAGTCAGGGTGAGTGGATACGTACCAGTTGCCGATTTCGTAGTCGAAGTGCGACTGCGGCTGCAGGTCGAACACGTATAGCCCGCGCCATTCCTCGCCAACCTGGGCCCATAACGTGTAGCTGCCGGCATTCGAGGTCAGTCGATAGGGTTCATGGGCGGTGGCCTGGGGCGCCTGATCGTCCAGGCGCAGGGGGCTGGTCGGCACCATGCCACCAAAGCCGACATCGGTGATGTAGCGTTCACCGTCCAGGGTCACCAGGGTCAGGCGATGCGTGCGGGCGGTCAACGCATCGGGTGGCCCGCCCATCACCACGCGGCCAGTGATACCCCGTGCGTCGAAGCCCAGTTCTTGCAGCAACGCCAGGAACATCTGGTTGAGCTCGTAGCAGTAGCCACCTCGCCCGTTGAGCAGGACTTTTTGTTCGACGCTGGCCAGATCAATGGGGACCGGCACCTGCAAAAAGGTGCAAAGGCTTTCGAAAACGAAGGTACTGACATGGCGCAATTGCAACTGGGCCAGGGTCTCCAAGGTAGGCGCTGGCGGTGTGTCATACCCCAGGCGTTGCAGGTACAGGCTGCTGTGAGACAGGCTCGGTGAATCCTGGTGCATGGCGCATTCCTTGGGCGTAGAGCGAAGGTTTCACTAATACCTGTAACCGGTGCCGCTGCCAATACTGATCTGTAGCAAGAGGTCGGCGTGTCACACCACAAACTTTCTGAACCTTTCTGAACCTAATTGCATCAACTCCATATCAAAACAGGGAGGCAATATGGGCACGGCAACGATCTACACCATCCATTACAGGCTGCACGGCGAACCCAAGTCCTTTGTGGTGCGGGCGGAGGTGATGAACAACGCCGAAGCATGGCATTGGGCCAGCTGTGATGCCGGGGTGGCCCACGTCGGGCGCATTGGCCGTCAGGGCCATGAACGCACCAAGAAAACCACCCGGCCATGGGCGGAGAAATACGGCATCACCGAAGTTACCTGGATCGCACCCCAGCGCCTGTAGTCGCTGGGGGCTTGGCAAGGGGCTGGCGAAGACGCCGTATCGCCCCTCGCCACAGGCCGCTATGGCTTTAGATTGCCCAACGGATCATAAGCCGGCTGCTTGCCGGCTTTGTGTTTCTTGTCCAGCGGGGCAATGGCCGGGCCGACCGGGTCTACCTGCGGGTCGGCCAGATCCGGGGAGTCCGGGTCAAAACCCAAGTCGTGCTGATCACTGGCATGTTCCGACGAGTGCGGGCCATCAGGCTTTTTCGATTGTTCAGTCACAGTCATCTCCTTCGCCTTGCTTACGATGCATACAGCTATTAGAGAAAACCCTGGCCGCCATCGTTCAACTTTCTCACGCCCGCCTACAAACCGTGAGAAGATGCCGCGCCGCGCAATACCCCTACTTAGCTCATGGAGACTGCATCCCGCATGTTTGAGATCAAACCCGTCGATCCGCAAACCTATCGCCAGCAGACCCGCCGCAGTACGTTGATCGTCGCGGTGATCTTCGTCGCCCTGGCCATGCTGCTGTCGAGCCTGGCCGTGATGCTGTTTGGCGAGCCCGGTGGTGACAACTTCCGCTTCAATATCGGTGGCGTGGTGGCTGGGGTGGTGCTGACCATTGCCTTGGTCCGTGGCCCGCTCTGGTCGCAGGCGTGGCTGGCGCCGGCGGTCTATGGCTGGCAGCTCAAGCGCAACCTGATGCGGGTGACCAACGTGATGCACAAGGTGACCGAACGGGTACAGGCCAACGATCCGACGGCGCTCAAATTGCTGCGGTTCTATCACTTGGGGTTGACGCAGATGCACGAGCTGGACGCCAATTCCAGCGCACAGGCGCAGTTGGTCGGTGAGATCGAAAAGCATAAGGCGCAGATGAAGGCGCTGGGGATCAAGGCCGAACAAACACGCCTGGATCCAGCGTGGCTGAAGGCCATGAAGGACAACTGACCTTGTAGGAGCCCGCAAGCGGGCTCCTACAGGGGTCAGGCGGGGAAGATCGCGCCAAGGTCCAGGTGCCCGTCCTTGAGCGGCGGGCACCAGTAGTAGCCACCGGTCAACGGCGTGCTGATGCGGTACAGGCCATCGACAATCCCGTCTTCCAGGCCGCTCATGCGGCGTAACTGGGCCTCAAAGGCATCGAAGGAGTGGCCGAACGCGAGGAACATCAACCCCGCCTGGCCATTTTCGGCCCAGGGCATGGAGCGGCGCACCACAAAGGCTTCGGGGGTGAAGCTCTCCTGGGCGGTGCGCTTGACGTGGGCGGACTCGGGGGCGTCGTCCAGTTCTTCGTTATCGCCATGGCGACGCCCGATGATGTGGTCGCGCTCCTGGGCCGGCAAGGCGGCGAAACCATCCAGGTCGTGCTGCCATTGCTGGATCGCGGCAAAGCTGGCGCCGCTGCCGGCGACGGCGGCTTCGACGGCGGCGTCGTCGTGGGGGTTTTCGGTGCCGTCTTCGTAGTCGGTCAGGTCAAAACCGGTCTTGTAGCGGAAACCTTCAGTCATCTGCACCAAGCGAAACGCCGGTGCCAGGGCTTTCTCAAAGGCCCGGCTACGCAACAGCAATTCACCCCGGTCTTCGCCATGCAGCCAGCACCACAACGCCTGCTGCGTGGACGGGTTGTGGGCAGCAGGCCCCGAGATCTGCGGGAAACTGCGCAACCCTTCGATCTGTGCGCCAAGGGCCTTGACCAGCGGTTCACCCAACCCCACCACCACTGCCGAGTCGACCAACTGCACCAGCGCGTCGAGCGCTGCCGGCACGGCGTCAATGGACTCGATGGCAAAAAACAGATGGCGTGCCTGCAATGGCACCGGTGCGGCAAGAATGCCCGGCTGGTACTGACTCATATGAACTCCTTCAAGAAAGCCGCGTAGTTTACCCGGCACAGCCCCACTGTGCGTAGGGAAATGCGCGTAAGCCTTGCAACAGAGCCCTCGGATGGGGGAATCTCTGACTCAAGCTGTGCAACCACTCCAGGGGTAGCGACATGACCACCAATCACCTGCTTGCCAATCTGTTTCCCACCGCCAACGACATTCCCGAACAATTTCGCCTCGCCGCCCCCATCGAACAGCGCGACTATCTGGTCGACGGCCAGTTGCGCACCTGGAACGGCCCCTTGGCCCAAGTGCGCAGCCCGGTCCAATTGGTCGGCGCTGATGGTGACACGCCAGTGATTATCGGCAGCACCCCCCTGCTGGATGCCGACACCGCCCTGCTCGCCCTCGACGCTGCGGTGCGAGCCTATGATCGTGGCCAGGGCCAATGGCCGACCATGCGTGTGGTCGAGCGGATCCAGCACGTCGAGGCTTTTTTGCGCCGCATGCGCGAACAGCGCGATGCCGTGGTGAAACTACTGATGTGGGAAATCGGCAAGAACCTCAAGGATTCCCAGAAAGAATTCGACCGCACCTGCGACTACATCACCGACACCATCAATGCCCTAAAGGAGCTGGACCGCCGCTCCAGCCGCTTCGAGCTGGAACAGGACACCCTGGGGCAGATCCGCCGCGTGCCCATGGGCGTGGCACTGTGCATGGGCCCCTACAACTACCCGCTCAACGAAACCTTCACCACGCTGATCCCGGCGCTGATCATGGGCAACACCGTGGTGTTCAAGCCGGCCAAGCTTGGCGTGCTGCTGATCCGTCCGTTGCTGGAGGCCTTTCGCGACAGTTTCCCGGCCGGGGTCATCAATGTGATCTATGGCAGCGGCCGCGAAACCGTCAGTGCGCTGATGGCCAGCGGCAAGGTGGATATCTTTGCGTTTATCGGCACCAACAAGGCCGCCAGTGATTTGAAGAAGCTGCACCCTCGCCCCCATCGCCTGCGCGCGGCCCTGGGGCTGGATGCGAAAAACCCCGGCATCGTATTGCCGGAGGTCGATCTGGATAACGCGGTCAACGAAGCCGTCACCGGTTCACTGTCGTTCAACGGCCAGCGTTGCACCGCCTTGAAAATCCTGTTTGTGCATGAAGCGGTGGTCGAGCGTTTCATCGAAAAATTCAACCAGAAGCTCGCCACCCTCAAGCCGGGCATGCCCTGGGAGGACGGTGTGTCGCTGACACCGTTGCCGGAGGTAGGCAAGGTGGATTACCTCAATGGGCTGGTGGCCGATGCCGCGCAACACGGGGCCACGGTGGTGAACGCCAATGGAGGTGCCAGCCATGGCTCGTTCTTCTACCCGGCGGTGCTGTACCCGGTGAACCCGCAGATGCGTGTGTATCACGAGGAGCAGTTTGGCCCGGTGGTGCCCATCGTGCCCTATCGCGACCTGGACACGGTGATCGACTACGTACTGGAGTCGGATTTCGGCCAACAGCTGAGTATTTTTGGCACCGACCCGGCGCAAGTCGGGCGCCTGGTGGACACCTTCGCCAACCAGGTGGGCCGGATCAATATCAACGCCCAATGCCAGCGTGGCCCCGATACGTTCCCGTTCAATGGTCGCAAGAACTCGGCCGAAGGCACGCTGTCGGTGCATGACGCGTTGCGGGTGTTCTCGATACGCACCCTGGTGGCAACCAAGTTCCAGGACAGCAACAAGGCCCTGATCAGCGATATCATTCGTGACCGGGCGTCGAGCTTCCTGACCACCGACTATATTTTCTAGATTCGACATTGCTCCAATGTGGGAGCGGGCAAGCCCACTCCCACATTGGACTGCATGACATCTATAGATGAGGCCCTCTTAATCCCGATGAACCTGCCGCCCTTCGCCCGCCGCCTGTTGCGGCCCCTGCTCGACCCCTATCGCCGCTATCGCAACGCCAAGCTGATCCACGCCGTGCGCGTGTCCATCGGCCTGCTGGCCACCATCCTGCTCACCACCGGTCTGAACCTGCCCCATGGCGAATGGGCCTCGGTGACCATGCTGGTGGTCATCGGCGGCTTGCAGCACCACGGCAACATCGGCAAGAAAGCCGTGGAGCGGGCCTATGGCACGCTGATCGGTGCCAGCGTCGGCCTGTTGCTGGTGGTGCAAGAAGCGTATGTGGGCCAGCCACTGCTCACTTATCTGCTGATGTCAGTGGTGTGCGGATTCTTTTCCTATCACGCCATCGGCAAGGGTGGATACACCGCACTGCTGTCGGCGATTACCGTGTTTATCGTGGCTGGGCATGGGGCTAACCCGCTGTCCGATGGCCTGTGGCGCACCGTGGATATCCTGATCGGCATCGCCCTGGCCCTGGCATTTTCCTTCGCCCTGCCGCTGTATGCGGTGTATTCCTGGCGCTACAACCTGGCCAGTGCGCTGCGTGATTGCGCCGCCATTTACAGCCGGATCATCAGTGGCCAGTCGGTCACCGATGATGAACATCTCAAGCTGCTCAACCGCTTGAATGCGGCGATGCTGCAACTGCGCTCGTTGATGCCGTCGGTGTCCAAGGAAGTGCGGATTTCCATGACCGAACTGGACGCGATCCAGCGGCATCTACGGATGTGCATCAGCACCCTGGAAATTCTCGGTAACACCCGTCCCGATCCACGAGATGAACAGGGCATGGCGCGCTTGCAACTGGCGCTCAAAACGCAGCACCGGCAAATTCGCGTGCAGTTGATCGCAATGGCGCGGGCACTACAAACCGGCGCCGCGCAACGCCTGGAGCGGGCCAGCCCGGTCCCCGCCGAACAGCCGTCGCCGGATACTCCCGTGCACAGTGCGCTGGATGGTTATCGAATGTTGACGGCGCAACTGGCGGCAAATATCGATGAAATGCATGCGCGACTGGCGAAAAGTGTCAAGGCGTGGAATATCTGAAAAGCGTTGCGAAATAATATTGGATCCACATTTTTTTCACGTTTTATTCACATCCGCAAACGTAAGGTGAAGCCTCATCCGTTACAAATGTTGCATATCAAGCCCGCCGCCCCAGCGGGCTTTTTTTTTGCGCGCGATTTGATCAGAACAGCACCGCCAAACCTGTGCGAGCACCTGTTGAGCCTAGCGCAGGCGATAGAGCCGAATCGATATGCCGGTGAAGCCGAGTCGCCCACCACTCTTGTCAAAAGTAAATAAGCTATTGATTTTAAACAACTATATTTCACTTAGATGGCCGTACTTGTGTGGCGAGCGGGCTTGCCACGAGAGGTAGTGGGGACTACTCCATTTGATTGCGACGGGTTCAGCGGGCGACTTTGCTGCTCGCCGGCAGCGCCGACTGTTCACGAATCGCCCGCTGGGTATCGAGTACCCGCCCCAGCGCCGTTTCGGCTTCCGGGCTTTGCTGTGGCACACGAATGGCCGCCGAGACCAGCGTGATCAGCTTGGCCATGACTTCCGCGTCGGTCGCCGGGCGTCCCAGGCTCATGGAGTTCATCAGCAGGCGCAGCTCGGTGCCGGCCATCACCCCGGAAATCGCCTTGAGGGCAAATTGCAGGCGCACCCCCAGCTCATTGCGCGGCAGGTCGGGCAACGCCAGGGCGAAGGCTTCGAAGAAGCGCTGGAACACCGGCTGGTAATGGACCTTGAGGTATTCCTGGATGAAGGGCGAAGTGTCGCTGTAGACCCGACCCAGGAACCGGATGAAGGAACGCCCTTCGCCGCTGGCCGGATCACTGCGCTCCAGGCCCATGGCCGGGGCGAACAATACGCCGAGCAAGGTATCGCAATCGAGCGGGCCGTCAGACTCCGCCTCGCAGCGGGCGAGCAACTCCAGGCGCTGCTCGTTGAGCGGCTCCAGGCGTTGCATCAATAACGTTTTCATCAGGGAATCCTTGTCCCCGAAGTGATAATTGACCGCGGCGAGATTGACCTGAGCCTTCTCGGTGATTTGCCGCAACAACACGGCGTCGTAGCCGTACTTGATGAAGAGAGCCTCTGTCGCATCCAGCAGTCGAGTCTTGGTTACATTTGGAGCGCTGAGTTTCTTCGCGACCATATAAGTTCCACGGAGGAAATATGTTTTAAAAAAAAATTTGATTTTTTATACCGGGGCGGGTGTCCGAAAGCAAGTAGTGACAGTACGCCATACTATCCAAACCCAGGCCGGGTCGCCCTGTAAACGTTCCCCCCAGGGTGGGCCCAAGCGTTTTCCAAAGGCCAGAATCGGCTCCATAACCAGAAAAACCCGCTCTATCTCTGTGGCTGGCGAAGCCGCTGGATCACGGTTACTATTCAAACAATGTTTTTAAAAGAAGAATAAAAACCAGTTGCTGGCAGCCGCGGTGCGGTTCCTGAACATGTTTCAAATATTTTCAGGGATAGGCCGGATTGCCGCAGCGCAAGGCGTAGTCATGATGACAGATACCCCAACGCTCCCAGGCTTCATTTCCCTGCAAGGCATCGGTAAAAGCTATCAATTGGCTGGCCAGCACCTGGCCATTCTCAACGACGTCAGCCTGTCCATCGCCCGTGGCGACAGCTGCGGCATCCTCGGCGCATCCGGCTCCGGCAAAAGTACCCTGCTCAATATCCTCGGCCTGCTGGACCTTCCGGACTGCGGCGCCTACCGCTTTGCCGGCCACGACATTTTCAACGCTACACCGGACCAGCTGGCCGCACTGCGCAACCAGCAGATCGGGTTTGTCTTCCAGAGCTTCAACCTACTGCCGCGTCTCAGCGCCCTGGACAATGTCGCCCTGCCCCTGGCTTATCGCGGCGTGTCGCGCCAGGAATCGGTAGTGCAGGCCCTGCATATGCTGGAGCAGGTTGGCCTGGCCGACAGGGCCCATCATCGCCCCGCCGATTTGTCCGGCGGCCAGCGCCAGCGGGTGGCGATTGCCCGGGCACTGGTAGGCGCGCCGGCGGTGATTCTGGCCGACGAACCCACCGGCAACCTCGACAGCCACACCGCCCAAGACATCATGGACCTGCTGCTGGCCCTGAACCGCGAGCAAGGCGTCACGCTGATCATCGTCACCCATGATGCGCAGATCGCCGAACGCCTGAATCGCCAGATCCTGGTACGCAACGGCGTGGTTCATCAGGCAGAGTGCGTATGAGCCTGCGGGTCGAACAGAGCCTGAGCCAGTTGCTGCACGAAGCATTTGTGAGCCTGCGAACCCTGGGTAAGCGCTCCATCCTGGCCTTGTTGGGGATTGTCATCGGCAGTTCATCGGTGGTCGCGCTGATCAATATCGGGCATAACGCCGCCGAGGATGCGGCGATGATTTTCAAGGACATGGGCACCGATACCCTGGTGGCCCAGTTCCCGCCCAAGGGCAACAGCACCGCGAAGATGCCCACCAGCCTCAACCTGCAAGCCGTGCGCCAGGCCGTGCCGGGCATCCTCCACATCGGTGCCATTTCCTCGTTCAGCGGGCCGGTCATCTTTCATGGTCGCACCACCAACGCCGGCTTGATTGGCAGTACGCCTGGCCTCAAGGATGCGATGCGCCTGGTACTGCGCGAAGGCCGCTTCCTGTCCGAGTTCGATAACGGCGAAACCTACGCCGTGGTCGGCGACCAGATCGCCCAGGCGTTGAGCACGCCCGGCGACCCACTGCGCCTGGGTGACCGGGTGCGGGTCAACGACTATCTGTTCTTGATCATCGGCATCCTGCAGAACCAGCCGCGATCAATGCTGATTCCGGTGCAAACCAACGACTCACTGTTTATCCCGGCGCCTGGCATGCGCCGCATCTATTCTGCGCCGCAGGTTGGCAGCGTGATCCTGCGCGCGTCCGCCGGCCAGGACATGGAGCGTATCGCCGCCGACGCCACCCACGCCTTGGGCGCTCAACTCACAGACCACACCGTCGAGATCCAGATCCCCCAGCAAATGATCGACGGCATGACCCGCCAAAGCCGCACATTCGCCTATCTGTTACTGGCCCTGGGGGCGATCTCCCTGGTGGGCGGCGGCGTCGGCGTGATGAATGTGATGCTGATGAACGTCTCGCAACGGCGCCGGGAAATCGGCATTCGCATGGCCCTGGGGGCGCGCCAGCGCGATATTCGCAACCTGTTCCTGCTCGAAGCCGTTACCCTCACCGCCGTCGGTGCGCTGTGCGGCGCGGTGCTGGGCATGGGCGCGGCTTATCTCTACGCCTGGCTGTCGGGCTGGCAGTTTGCCCTGGCCGTGTCGGCCTTGCCTCTGGGGGTGGGCAGTACGTTGCTGGTGGGGTTGTTTTTCGGCCTTTACCCGGCCGTCTCGGCGTCTCGCTTGCAGCCGGTGGAGGCCCTGCGCGATGAATAAACTCTGGCTGTTGCTGATCGCCCTGGTGAGCCTGCCCTGTGTGGCCGCCGATATCGTGATCCGCCCTTCGGCGCCGACCACCACACGCAGCGGCTATGAGCGCAGTGTCTCGCTCAATGCCCAACTCACCACCTTGACCCTGGGCGATGCGGTGTACCTGGGCCTGCGCAACAACCCGGCGATTCGCAGCGCGTACCTGCAACGGGTGGCACAGAAATTCGACCTGCGGGTGGCCGAAGATGCCTTCAACCCCAAGCTGGTGCTCAACAGTGCCTACCGCACCACCCAAGGCAGTGACGACCGCGCTCGTAACGCCAACCTGGCGCCCACCACCAGCTTGCTTGGCGAATACGGCACTCGGCTGAGCATGGGCTGGACCCAGCAACTGAACAACGCCAACCGCGCCGGGCGCTACCGCAGCGACGGCCTGGACCTGGCCATCATCCAACCGCTGATGCGCGGTGCCGGTTGGGACGCCACCACCGCACCGCTGCGCTTATCGCGCCTTTCCGAGCAGGCCAACCGCTTGAACCTCAAGGCCAACGTCGCGCAGACCATCAGCCAGATCATCGCCACCTACCGCGAATTGCTGCGCGCCCAGGAGCAACTGAGCATCGCCCAGCAAGCGCTCAAGCGCTCCAACACCTTGCTGGAGGTCAACAAGGCGTTGATCGCTGCCGGGCGCATGGCCGAGTTCGAAATCGTCCAGACCGAAGCCGACATTGCCTCGCAACAACTGGGGGTCGAGGAAGCCCAGAACCAGTTGGACATGAGTCGCCTGTCGTTGCTGCGCCTGCTGGCCTTGGACCTGGCCACACCGATCCGCGCCACCGAAGCCCTCGAAGCCTCGCCGATGGCGATCGACAAACGCGAGGCGTTCAACCTGGCGCAAACCCAGCAGCCCGAATACCTATCGGCCCTGCTGGGCAGCCAACAGGCCGACCTCAACCTGGTGCTGGCCAAGGATTCCGGGCGCTGGCAGGTCGACCTGGTGGGCGGCGCCAATCAGATCCGCGCCAATACCGATAACGATGCAGGCAGCACCAGCAATCGGCGCTGGGACAGTTATGCCGGTGTCCAGGTGCGTATTCCCATCGGCGATATCAGCACCCGGCAGGCCGAAGTCCGCGCGCGGGTGGATGTGGAAAACCAGGCCATCTTGATCACCGACGCACGCCAGGAGCTGGAACGCAGCGTCAATAACGTGGTGCGTGACCTCGGCACCCGCTGGCGCCAGTATGAAATTGCCCAGCGGGCCGTGGAACTGTCGCGGCGCAAGATCGAGATCGAGCGGGACAAACTGGGCGCCGGGCGCTCCACCAACTTCCAGGTGTTGAGTTTCGAAGCTGACTTGCGCAGCGCCGAAAACTCCCGCCTCAATGCGTTGATTGCTTATCTGAATGCCCAGACCCAGCTCGACCTGACGCTGGGCATGACTTTGGAAAGTTGGGAAATCGCCCTCAATGACTACTAAAAAAGCCCTGCTGGGCGCTGGACTGCTGATATTGCTGGGCGCTGGCGCATTTGCGCTGCTCAGCCGCCCAACGCCTGCCGCCGACCAGGCCGCCATGGCCGAGCAGTGGCTTGAGATAAAAAATGATGCCCTGGTACACCAGATTGGGCTGGTGGGCAGGATCGAACCCGACACCACCATTACCCTCACGGCCCCCTTCGACGGCAACGTGCAAGCCAACCTGGTGGAACAGGGCCAACGGGTCGAAGCCGGCCAGGTCCTGCTGCGCATGGACCCCGCTACCCTTGAAGTGCAGCTGCGTGAAGCGTTGTCTACCCAACTCAAGGCCCGGCGCACCGTGCAGGAAATGCAGGACTGGGACGCCAGCCCCACCGTCAGCCGCGCCCGACGCGGCCTGCGCACCTCGCAAATGAGTGCCGACAACACCCAGCGCAAACTGCTTGAAAGCGAGAACCTGTTCAAGCGCGGCATCATCCCGCGCAACGAATTGGACGACCTCAAGCAACAGGCCCAGCAGCAACAGTTGGATCTGGCTGCCGCGCGCAGTGAACTGCAACAAGCCCTGGACCAGGGCAAGGGTGAGTACCGACAGATTGCGGATATGGAGTTGACCAACGCCACGGTCAAGTACGAGGCCCTGCGCAAGCTGCTCGAAGGCCAGGAGGTCAAGGCCCCGTTTTCCGGGATTGTCGTGCCCCCACCGGGCAGCAACACCCCGCAGGGCGGCGCAAGCAGCAACGCACCGGTGCAGGCGGGAAGCAAGGTCGGCCAGGGCCAGGTGCTGTTCGGGCTGGCCAATATCGAACGCCTGAAAATCGTTGCCAAAGTCTCTGAACTGGATATCAACCAGCTGCATCAGGGCCAGCCGGTGGAAGTCATGGGCGACGGTTTTGATGGCGAGCGCCTGAGCGGTTCCGTCAGTGTGGTCAGCGGCCTGGCGATCGCCAATGACAGCCAGGGCAGCGCGCAATTCCCGGTGACCCTGGCCATTCCAAAATTGACCGAGAAACAGCTGCAAAGGGTCCGCCTGGGCATGAGCGCGCGCCTGACTATCGTGACCTATAACAATGAGCAGGCGATCATCGTCCCGGCCCAGGCGATCAGGCATGAGGCAGGCGGGCTTTCGGTGGAATATCGGGCAGCCATGAACAAGCCGGTGGAACGGGTGAAAATCACCACGGGACAATCGACTGCCCTAGGGGTGGAAGTGTTTGGGCTCCAGCCTGGGTTTATCAAAACTGTCTTGTGAATCCCTTTGTATCGTGCCTAAAAAACACTTTAGGAATTTACCTACATCAGCATAGGAAACTTACCACGCCATAAAATATTGTAAAAAAATACTCCTTAGGAAAGTATTGTCATCCGTTTTGCCTTGGGCGACAGGTGCGCAATATGAATCGTTATTCAAACATCAAAAAAATGGTGGCTGGCGGTGATTTATTTTGGAGTCGAACACAAGAAGCCCGAATGAGCGGAATTGTCGCCGACAATCTTGGTGACGGCTTCATGCAAGTCGATGGTGACCCATTCATAAACATGTGCTCTTACTCCTACCTCGGCTTGGACTCCAATATAGAAATTTTGAAGGGAGCAATAACGGCACTAGACTCGTCGCAAACCTTAAACTCATCCACATCCCGTGTCCGAATTTGTTTACCGCTATTGGAAGAGGCAGAGCTTGCACTGTCAGATCTGTTTTCCGTCCAGGTGCTGACTACAGTTTCATGCGCTTCAGCCGCCGCAGCAATGCTTCCATTACTCGCCGCAGGTGTATTCACACAAAACATCCCCCCGCTAATGATTTTTGACCAGTCCGCGCACTTCTGCTTGAGTTTGATGAAAGCCGTTTGCGCAGATGAATCCGAAGTAGTGACAGCACCGCACAATGACTTAAACTTTCTGGAAGACTGCTGCAAACAAAAGCAACGGGTCGCTTACATCGCGGACGGCGTCTATAGCACGGGAGGATCCGCCAATGTATCGGAGCTTATGAGCCTGCAAGACAAGTACGGTCTATTTGTTCTATATGACGAGGCTCATGGCCTGTCGGCACAGGGTACAAATGGCTGCGGATTAGTTCTCAATACAATGGGCACACTAAACAGTAACACCATGATCATCGCATCATTGAACAAGGGCTTTGGTGCATCGGGCGGGGCGATCCTCTTTGATTCGTCGATTAGCAAATCAAATTTATTGCGGTTTGGCGGCCCTCTCTCTTGGTCCCAACGAATTAACACAGCAGGTTTGGGTGCAATTATCGCGTCCGCAAAGATACATAGATCCACAGAACTGCAACACCTGCAAAACAGATTGACGACCAACATCCAACTGTTCGATACACACATCAAGACCACCTTGGCAGGAGATGGATTACCTATCAGGTTGATTCCCATGAGTAATGAGCAACATGCAATCACCACCGCAACAAAACTCATGGAGCGTGGATTTTATACATCGCCGCTATTTTACCCTGTCGTTCCCAAATCAACTCCAGGCCTTCGCGTCATGCTCAGAGCAAACATGGCCTCAGACGACTTAAAACAGTTTTGCACAGCGGTAAACTCAATGCTGTAGATGCAACCCCGCACATTAGGACGTCGTGACAAAAGGAATTTACATGTCATCATCCCCCCAGCAAGTACTCCTACTCGCGTGTTGCACGACCATAATTGCCCAGCTTGGTATAACACTATATATACCTGCAACAACCCAACTCGCCTCGATACTAAATACAGAAGAGGCGGAAAGCTATAAAGTTCTACTATTTTATTTGGGCGGCGCTGTACTACCGATAGTATTTATGTCACGCCTTATTCGCAGTTTCGGGCGCCACACTGCAATTCTCGTTTGCTGCGCGACTTTATTCGTCGGTAGCGTGCTGTCCTTATTCAGTTTGGGCTCCGAGGTGTTCTTTTTCTCCCGGCTCATGCAAGGCATAGGTGCTGGCGGAGGAGCTCTGATCGGCAGAGCACTGTTAACGGATATCTCATCAGGGGCAGCCCTTGCGAAAAACCTGTCTGTATTATCCTATTCATTTATTCTTGCGCTTATCGGCGGGCAAGTAGTAGGCGGCTTTCTGATATCAAGCCTTAACTGGATCGCTCTGCCATACCTAATGATCATCGGATTGATACTTACCTACGCACTAGCTTTTAAAATACGCACCCGCCTTTACAAACTAGACGCCGTGGAAAAAGAATCCGCATTAACGCCAAACTACTACTCCACTGCAACCCAGCCCAGTTTTTTTCTACCGGTCATTTTAGGAGGGTGCGGCTATGGTATTTTTATTATCTATCAAGGTATCGGAGCGTATATATTTCACTCTAATTTCCGTTGGAACAGCGCCGATTACGGCACATTCGGCTTGTGGTTGGGCCTGGCTTATTACTTAGGCGCACTGACTGTAAGGCGAGCCTTGACTGTTGTCAGTGTTTGCCAATTATCAATTTTTGGCGCATGCCTATTAATCGCTTCGAGCAGCGTGTTGTTTCTGGCCGCCTGGCAAAACATGTCAATCCACTTGGTTGTTGGGACCTATCTGGTTATTTGGTACGCCCAAGCAACACTCTACCCATGTGCAGCAGCCATGGCAGTAAACAGAATACCCGGCGCCCACCCAATGATGCTGTTTAGTTTCCTACAACAATTGGTAGCGTTAATATTTGGTGCTCTTGCGACTTTTTTTATCCCTTACGGCATTCAAACTGTGGCACTGCTCACCGCATGCCTGGGTGGACTTGGTGTACTCACCACACTGCTCATTCTGAAAAGAGAGTCTTGATATGGACATATTGACTAGAAGTTGGCTATGCGTGCCCGCCAGCCAAAAGCATATAGAACGGACAATTATTGAGTCTAGCGCCGATATCGTATTATTGGACTTGGAAGACTCAGTCCCAATGTACAAAAAACAATTTGCACGAGAACAACTGCTGGCATTGGACCACTCTATCCACAATCGGCGCAATCTAGCGATAAGAGTTAACGCACTCACCAAACCAGAAGGCATCAGAGACTTGGTTTTCTTGTTAGACCACAACATTATTCCCGAATATTTGATCATCCCCAAAGTAGAGTCAGCCGGAGAACTGAGAGTCCTTAATGAACTGATATCCGCTACTGGCCAACGAGTAAAAACCTTTGCAATCATCGAAACTTTAAAAGGATTGCGCTGCATCGACTCCATTATCAATGAAAGAACAAACCTGCGCGGCTTGATTTTAGGTAGCGCTGACCTCTCCTCGGAGATCAATTTCAAAATCGCAGAGCGCGCGCTTACCCATATAAAATGCGATATAGCCATCGCTGCCCTCAGCATGGGGCTAATGGTAATTGATTCGCCCTGTTTTAAACTGAACAACGAAAAAGCGCTTAGAACAGAAATTGAAACAGCGAAAGAATTTGGCTATTCCGGAAAAATCGCCATTCATCCAGCCCAAGTAGAACTGATAAACAAATTATTTACCCCGACAGCAATCGAACTGAAAAAAGCACGAGCAATTATCAAATGCCTCGAAGCAGCGGGCCCAACGACAGCCATATCCACCTTAGATGGGGAAATGCTAGGCCCTCCTTTCGAAATCATGGCCCGCAGGCTTTTGAAAATTAACGAATCGCTCTCAAGAACCAATAGGAGGCCAGCATGAACATCAACCAATCGCTCCCCGGCAGCAAGGCATTAAGCAAACTAACCAAAGTTGGGCCCGGACGCTATCGTGAGGATCATGGGCTTGGCTTTGACGACTTTATTATTGGTGACATATTTGAACATCGTCCAGGCCGTACGGTGACAGAGGCGGATAACGTCTGGATGTCGTTAATCTGCATGAATAACCATCCTGCCCACATCAATGCAGAATATGCGAAGCAAACCGAATTTGGACAAATACTGGTATCAAGCCTGGTGACCTTTTCGATAGTCGGTGGGATGAGCCTGGCGAGCACGAGCGCAAAGGCAATTGCCAATTTAGGCTGGGATAATGTTCGTCTGGTAGCCCCTGTATTTGTCGGCGATACATTGTATGCAGAAAGCGAAGTCATCCACAAACGTCCCTCTGCCAGTCGTCCCGGACAAGGCGTAGTAACAGTGCGAACAAAAGGGCTCAAGGCAAATGGACAAATATGTTTATCCTACGAGCGCAGCTTTCTGATCACTCTCGACCAAGTACCCTTGGCATGAGTAGCCTATGAAAATATTAGATGAGGTCTTGATAAAAAATACCATCAGTATGGAAGAGGCGATTGACGTACTTCGTGAAAACTATCGTCAATACAACAGCTCAAACGACAGTAACCCAACACGAACTATCGTGAGAGTCCAGGAGAAACATGCAACGTTTGGGATAATGCCCTACTACTCTCATTCTCACAATCTATTTATGGTCAAGATTGTTTCTCATCATTTGCTCAACAAAGCCCATGGACGAACATCTATAAGTGGAGTGATCGTTATACAGGATGGCGCTACAGGGCAGATAAAAGCCCAAATGGATGCAGCAGCCATTACCGCGCTACGCACAGGCGCCACTGCAGGATTGGCGACTGATTTGCTGGCAATGGCCCACTCTAAAAAAGTTGCCGTCATCGGCGCAGGTGCTCAGGCAATGGCCGTATTTGAGGCTGTATTGAGCGTCAGAAAGATAAACCAGGTGGCCGTATGCTCTACAAGCAGGGCAAGCACAGAGCGTTTTATAGCTGACGCAAAAAATCGGTTCTTACGTGAAATTGAATACATCAGCCATCATAGCGCCCGCCAGGCAGTCTCAGGCGCCGACATCATCTGCACGGCGACCACCTGCGCAGCCCCTTTGTTCTCCGCCTGCGACGTAGTAAAGGGGGCCCATATAAACGCGGTAGGCAAGCACACACTGGTGTCGCGTGAGTTCCCGTTGGAGCTTCTGCATCGAGCTATCTTACTGGTGGAGGATAGAAAAGCTGCAATTGAAGAGGCAGGGGATTATCACCAAAACTCAACATCCATTGTTGACATGCTGAACAGCCAGTATGCAGCTCACCAAGGCGAGACCACGATTTTTTCTTCGGTAGGGACGGCTTTTCAGGACGCGTGCATCTGCATCGCAATCCTGAAGAAGTTAAAGCTGGTAAGCGAAGTTTGAAGATATTACGAGGCTCCTAATCGGCATGCCAGTGCCTTGGCCTGGATTGCCACATCCGTCACCGCCGTACTCTCCCACCACATGCCGCGCAGCGGTGGGCCCATGGCGAAGAGTCGCTCACTGGCCACGCCCTGTGCGTCCAGCACCGCACCCGATGCATCCGCCGCAATCCCCAGCGCCAGTGGCCCAGGCTGGATCAAGCCTCGCGCCAACAGCTGCTGGGGCAGCGGGCGGGCCACGCGGCGCCAGTCGTATTCGATCCCGCTGGAGTTGATCAGCGCAGCACCACTGACCTGCGTTGTGTGTTGCTCGCCACGCCGGCGCAGGCGCAGGGTCACTTCGCCGTTTAGCGTGGGCTCCAGGCCCTGGAACGATGCCGCCTGGATCCGCAGACGCCCTTGCTTGTGCAGCCGCGCCACCAGCTCGGCGCTCAGCGGCGGCGAGCGATGGTGATGGCTCTCCCACCAGGGCCGAACATGGCGCACGAACTGGCGTTTCTGGCGTTCGCTGGCCTGGCTCCACAAACGGCCGATATGGGCGCGCACGGTATCCAATGGCGCTTGCCAGTCAATGCCCAGTGCCTGGGCTCCCTGGCATTGGCGGCGCACTTCCCGCAGCAATTGCAGCGGGCTGCGCAGGCTGTGATCTTCAGCGAGAAAATCCGGCCAGGTCGGTGGTTGCCGGCGCACATGGGGCAGCAGGCCATGGCGCGAAAAAATCTCGATCGGCCCACGATGACCCGCCTGCTCCAGGGACACCACGGCATCGACCATGGTCAAGCCGGAACCAATGATCAGCACCGTGGAGTGTGGGTCCAGTTGGGTCATGCCGCGCACGTCCCACGGGTCTACCGCCGCCGCATTCAGGCCGCTGGACTGGGTTTGTGGCGTGCGCGCCGCCGGGAACATGCCGGTGGCCAGTACCGCCTGGGCGCCCTGCAGTTGCTGGCCGTCATCCAGGGTCAGGAGTACACCGCCCGGCGCCACCTGCAGGTCGACTACCTCGGCGCGAACATGCTCCAGCGTCGACGCAGACCCCGCCCGAGCCTCTGCCAGGCGCTGTTGCGCGTACAGGCCGAAGATCCCCCGGGGTGGGAACAGCTCGCTGACGGGCACGTGCTGCTGGTCCGACTCCGGCCAGCCGCCGGCAGCAATGTAGTCGGTCAACCACTGGGTCAAGTCATCGGCGTTGTCCGGGTCTACGCTCATGCGCGCGGCGTTGCCATTGAGCGTGTGCCCCAGCTCCACCGCGCTATAGGCTTCACCCCGCCCAAGTTCCGTGCGCGGCTCGATCACCAGGATCTGCCGTGTGCCAGGCAAACGCAGCAACTGCACGGCCAGCATGGTGCCGCTCAGGCCCCCTCCGATGATCAGCACATCGGCGTTGCGGATGGCCTTTGTCGCCTGTCCGCGTTCGGTTTCACTCATGAAAATGCGCCCTTACTGTTTGCCCGGATGAATAT
Organism: Pseudomonas sp. DTU12.1; assembly: GCF_009873475.1. Lineage (NCBI taxonomy): Bacteria > Pseudomonadati > Pseudomonadota > Gammaproteobacteria > Pseudomonadales > Pseudomonadaceae > Pseudomonas > Pseudomonas sp. DTU12.1. The sequence goes on from NZ_CP045254.1 coordinate 3,442,943, forward strand.
CATGCCAATTGCTTCGCGCCCAAAATCCGGCACGTCGCCGTGTGACGCATTGCCCGATCATGCACTATCGCGTTTCAGTTCATCCAGCCATTGGGCGCCTTGGCGCGCACTGGAGGCCTTGGCCGCTGTTGAGCCATTGTTCGAGTAACACCGCCAGGCCACCTTGCCAGCGCGTGCCCTCCTCGCTCCATAACGCGGTTTCGCCGGCGGGTTGCCACCAGCGATTCAGGCGCTGCAGCGGCTCCGCCGGGCCGAGCAATCGAGTGAAGGCGACCACCTCACTACCCGGTACTTGCTGGTCGCTGATCAATACCTGCGGTACGGCGCTGCTGCCCACGACCGTGAGCCAATGCTGCAGCTGCTGGCAGTCCGGGACATACGCATGGGTCGGCCGCAGCCGCCAGATTTGCCCGTGCAGCGCACTGGGCTCAAGGGTGTCAGCCAGCGTCAACACCTGCCCGCCAGTGGCCTCGGCCGCCAGGGCCAGCAGCAACAGATTGGGCTCAAAGGCCCCACTCACCAGCAGCCGCGAGTATTGGCCAAACCCGTGCTGGCGCAAACCATCGGCCAGGCGTTCGACATCACGCAAGGCGTCGATCCAGCGCCAGGCATACCACCGGCCATGACGCTTGTGGCGCAACGCGCAGTGCAACGGGCGGAACTGGGCCCAGTGCTGCAATTGCTCCAAGGCCTCGGGCAAGCCGGCGACCCACTCGGCGGGCCAGTTCACATCCTGCGCTGGTTTGAGTGTATGCACGCTCATAGGGGACTGCTCCTCTCGTTGGAATGCGCGTGCGGTGGTCCGTGCTCCGCGTTCTTCAGTAGCCAGACCTGCCCCGTTGCAGATGTTGCGCCAAGATTGAAAAGCCCAATAAAACCGCGCATTCAGAGGGCCCCGTGAACATTTCACACCTGGGGAAACCAGCAAACTGTTGATTGACTGTTGGCTGGCGAACAGCGGCAGAGCAACGCGCAAGCGCCGTGCACTTTCTCGATTGCGATGAAACTGTTAGCGCCATTAGTGGGTTTTTCCATACGCCGGGAACGCACACCATAAGCCGCAACGCGCCTTTGCCTGCTGATTCCCGGAGTTTTTCATGCACCTCAAGCACCGCTTTATCTGGTCGATCCTGGCCTTGACGATTGCCAGCAACAGCCATGCAGCCCAGAGCCAGGCGTTGCCCAGCGAACAAACCGTTGGCGCCATTGAGCAGGTATTCGCGTTCCACGACGCCATGCCCACCGGCGTCAGCGTTACCGAGAACGGGCGGATTTTTGTCAACTTTCCACGTTGGGGCGATGCCGTGCCGTTTACCGTCGGTGAGCTGCGTGAAGGCAAGGTCGTGCCCTACCCTGACCTGGCCCTGAACCAGGCCGACCCGAAGGACCCGGCCAAGGGTTTTATCAGCGTACAGAGTGTGGTGGCCGATGGTCGCGGGCGTATCTGGATATTGGATACCGCCGCCCCCGGCTTCGCATCACCAACGCCGGGCGGCGCCAAGCTGGTGGCGGTCGATCTGGCCAGCAATAAAGTGGTCAAGACCCTGGTCTTCCCGAAAAACGTGATGCTGCCCAGCACCTACGTCAATGACATGCGCTTTGATTTCCGGGTGGGCGATGAAGGGGTGATCTATATCACCGACTCCTCCCTCAGCGGTCCGGGGGCGATCATCATCATGGACATTGCCAGCGGCACCGCCATACGCCGACTCAGTGGCGCCCCGTCGACCTCGGTAGACCCCAACTTCGTGCCCAAGGTCGAAGGCCAGGTCTTGCAGGTGCGCAACGCCGACGGCAGCACCCGGCCATTTGCGGTTGCCTCCGATGGCATCGCCCTGTCGGCTGACGGCCAGACGCTGTACTTCTGCCCGCTGTCCAGCCGCCATCTGTACTCGGTGCCAACTGCGCTGCTGCGTGATCCTTCGGTCAGCGAAGCGCGGCTCGATATGGCGGTCAAGGACCTTGGGGAAAAAGGCGCCTCCGATGGCCTCGAAGCCGACGCCGCCGGCGCCCTGTATGCCGGCGACTACGAACACAATAGCGTGCGCAAACGCCTGGCAGATGGGCAGTGGCAAACCATCGTCCAAGACCCGCGCGTGCTTTGGCCTGACACCCTGTCCATCGGACCGGATGGCTACCTGTACTTCATGGCCAACCAGCTGCATCGCCAGGGCATCTTTCACGCGGGCAAGGATCTGCGCCAGAAACCCTACAGCCTGCTGCGGGTGAAGATTGATGCAGCGCCGGCGCCCACGCGCTAGGCCACGGATCTGTCCTGTTCATGCGTCCCACGCCGCTCAATCATCGTGAAGGAACAACCATGGGTAAAACCACACCAAGGCGTCCGGGTAAAAAGCTGCCTGTGACCCATCAAGACTTCGCCCGGGCCAATATCGCCAACGGCTCACGGCGGGTACGGCTGGGTGTCACGGACCTGTCGTTCCACCGCGCCACGGCCGCGGTAGTCGCCCAGGTCATGCAGCACATGGGTCTGACCGTGGAGCGCCAATATGCCCTGCACGAGGACAACTTCAAGCGATTGCGCGAAGGCGCGATCGACATGATTGCCTCAGCCTGGATTCCGTTCAGCCACGGCATCTACAAGCAGACCGTCGATGCGGTGACGCCCACCCGTGAACTGGGCCTGCATTACGAGCCCTATGCATTGTGGGGTGTACCTGACTACGTGAACGAACAGGAGGTGGCCTCCATTGAGGACCTGCTCAAGCCCGCCGTGCGCGCCCGGATGCACCCGCTGATCCAGGGCATCGGACCTGGGGCGGGGATTACCCGGTTCTCGTTGAAGATCATGGATGAGTACGGCTTGAACCGCGCCGGGTACCAGTTTCGCACAGGCTCCCAGGATGACTGCATTGACGCCTTTGAAGCCCTGTACCGCCAGCAGCGCTGGGGCGTCGTGCCGTTGTGGCATCCGCAGTTCCTGCATCACCGCTATCGCATCCGCGACCTCAGCGACCCCAAGGGTTTGCTCGGCAGCGTCGACCGGGCCGTGCTGCTGGCTCGCGAGGATCGCCTGGCACTACTGACAACCGCCGAGATCCAGGTGCTGGACAACATTCGCCTGTCGAACGCCATCGTTGCCGAACTCGACGACGCCTTCAATCGCGGCGAACAGTCGGCTGACGAAGCGGCAAGCGACTGGCTGGCAAGGCACCCGGAAACGTTGCGGCGCTGGTTGGCACCGCTGGCCTGAACAGGCGCGTCTTTAAACGTATTTGAAGATTTCTGAAAAAGCGGCCCCGTCCATCCCCCACCAAGGGGCTGGACGGGACATCCGCGCCGCGCACCTGCGGCAACGCACCCAAGGCTTCAACTAACCAAAAACGGGGATTCAATGATGGACATGGTCACACTTTCCAAACGCCGTTACACCGCCAAACTCTTCGACGCTTCACGCAAGATTCCCAAAACCACCCTGGAGCCGTTGCTGGAGCAACTGCGCAACAGCCCCTCGTCGGTCAACTCGCAACCCTGGCACTTTGTGGTCGCAGAAAGTGAGCATGCCAAAGCACGTATTGCCAAAAGTGCCGAAGGTGCCTTTGGCTTCAACCAGGCAAAAATCCTCGACGCCTCCCATGTGCTGGTGCTGTGTACCCGAACCCAGATGACTGAGGAATACTTGCAGGCCCTGCTCAGCCAAGAGGCCAGCGATGGACGCTTTCACGACGAGCAAGCCAAGGCTGGCCAGGACAGAGGGCGGCACAATTTTGTCAACTTGCATCGCTATGACCTCAAGGACGTCCAGCACTGGATGGAGAAACAAACTTATCTGGCCCTGGGCACCCTGTTGCTGGGGGCTGCAGCCCTGGACCTTGATGCCACGCCCATGGAAGGTTTCGACAGCAAGGTGTTGGATATCGAACTGGGTTTGCGTGAGCGCGGGTTTACCAGCTCAGTGGTGGTAAGCCTGGGATATCGCAGCAACGAAGACTTCAACGCCCGCCTGGCAAAATCCCGGTTGCCTGCCCAGGTTCTGTTCGACTTTATCTGATCGCGGTGGCAACCAGCCGGCCAAGCGCATATTCCTGTGGGAGCGGGCTTGCCCGCGATTGTGGTGTGCCTGACCCACCGCTATCGCGGGCAAGCCCGCTCCTACAGGGGATAGGCTACGACTTTATCGTCATTATCAATGCTGGATCACCGCCTTGAGCACGGTCTTGAAGGTCTCCAACTGTTCATCGCTGAATTGGCTGAAAACCTTGTCCTGCTGCTCACGGGCGATGGTCCACAACGACTCGGTTTCGTCGATGCCCTTGGTGGTCAGTTTGACCCGCTCCTGATCATCGCGTACCAAGGCCTTGCGCTTGAGGTTGTTGACCGCCTCTTCGATCTCGCGCGCCGGCATTGCTACTTCGCGCTGCAGCTCGGCCAGGCTCAGGCCGGCGTCGTTCTCCAGCACCATCAGCATCCGGGCTTCGCTGGTGCGCAGGCCCGTAGATAATTGACGCGGTTGGTAGCTGGCCTGATAGGCCCGCAGCGCCTGGGTCATCAGGTAGTACAGGTTATGGCTCAGGCGGCCCTGGAAATGGCTGCTCGGTGGCTGGCCTTCCTCGCACTGGGTCATGCGGGTGTGCGGCAGCACCATGGAATAGGCGCCCTGGTGATACAGCAATGGCGAACGACCGCAGTCGTCGAAGGCAACCACTTTGCCAATCATGATCCAGTGGTCACCCCCGTCGACCTGCTGGAACTTCTCACACTCAAAACGTGCCGAGCAGTCGGCCAGAATCGGTGCCCCGCCCTCGCCGGCCTGGTACTCGACTTCGGCAAACCGGTCTTCCTTGGGCCGGGCGAAGTTGTTGGACAGGTCGATCTGATCGGCGGCCAGCACGTTCACCGCAAAGTGGCTGGCCGTCTCGAACACTGCATGGCTGGTCGAGCGTTTGTCGATGCTCCACAGGATCAGCGGCGGGTCCAGGGACACCGAGTTGAAGCTGTTGGCGGTCACCCCGACCTTGCGCCCGTGGGCATCAGCTGCGGTCACCACCGTGACACCGGTGGCGAAATTGCCCAGGGCGCGGCGAAATGCGCGGGTATCGAATGCGGTGCTTGGGTTTTCAGTAGACATGCAAGGCTCCCGGGCAGGCCGATGGCCCTGCCCTGATTGTTCTTATAGGTAAAGAGTGGTGGGTCAGACCATTGCCGGATCCGGCTCCAGGCCCATCAGTTCACGCCCCAGGATCTGTGCGCAAACGTCGTAGTCGGTATAGGCATGCGCCCCAGTGAGGTGAGCGTCGCGGAACAGACGTTGCAGCTCGTTGGTTTCAAACCAGGCGCCGCCGCCCGCCGCTTCCATCAAGCGATCCACCGCCTGGATGCACATTTTGGTGGCGTAGCCCTGGTTGGTCCGCCAGAACGCCAGGGTGCCGCGGCTGGGGTATTCATGGCGTTCGCTGTGCTCGGCGATGTCGTCCCAGCTCTTTTCCAGCAACGCCCGCGCGGCGGCCACCTGGTGGGTGGATTCGGCCAGGCGCATCAGCGCCGGTGTCGCAGCGCCGACTGCCGCACCGGTGTAGGCCCGTACGCGGTTTTTGGTTTTTTCACGGAACACGTCGAGCATACGCTCGGCAATCCCCAGGCTGACGGTGGAAAAGCCGCTGGCAAAATACGGACGGTACGGCGCGAAGAAAATCTTGCTGTCGGGGTACAGGCCAAAGCCCGCCGACTTGCCTTCCATCATGTCCTTGGCCTTCTGGATGCGGTGCTCGGGGACGAAGGCCTGGTCGACGATCAAGGTCTTGCTGCCACTGCCGCGCATGCCCACGGCAAACCAGTCGTCACGAATCGTGTAGTCACTGCGCGGCAGCACGGCGAAGCAATAATCCTGGGTGCCTTCGGCGTTTTTGCGGCGAAAGCCCATGATTGCCCATTCGGCGTGATCGCAGCCTGAGCTCCAGCCCATCTCGCCGCTGAAGGTCACGCCACCGGGCACTTCTTCGGTACGCCCGAACGGCGCGATGCTGCTGCTGGCGGTGGCGTCCGGGTCAGTGCTCCAGACCTCCTCCTGCAGCTTTGACGGGAACATTGCCATCTGATGGCTGTGAGTACACAGCAGGCTCATGGCCCAAGCGGTACTTGCGCACGAGCCCGCCAACAGGGCGATGCACTGGGCAAATTGCGGCAAAGAGATTTCCATGCCGCCGTATTTCTTCGGCAAGAACGCGCGGTGCATGCCGATGCCCTTGAGCAACGCGATGTTCTCGGCAGGCACGCTACGGTCTTGCTCGGCGGCGAAGGCATTGGCAGCAATGGTGGGCAGGACTGACTTGAGGTCTTCGAGCAGAGGGTTTGGCTTTTTCATGGGTTGTCTCTTTATTATTGGATATCCCCATTCCTGGTGCGTCTGCGCCCTGTTCAAGCCAAAGGCAGGATAAAACAACCGGGAACGTTCGTAATGACGCGACCAGTATGTGGCGCTTGGTCGCAGCGCAAAATGCACGTTCCAAATGGAAGATTGTACTTTCCATGGCCCACAAAAAAGCCGCCGCAGAAACTGCGACGGCTTGGCCGAGGTGGAACAAGATCCAATGGGCGCTGCTTGCCTGCGATAGCTGTGTGTACCTGCCGGAAAAGTAGCGCCTGAACCACTGCTATCGCGGCATAGGTATCTACACAACTTTCAGAAACTGACGAACTCTCCTGTGGCGAGCGGGCTTGTCGGAACGCCGCATCGCCCGCGCTGGGCTGCGAAGCAGCCCCAGTAAGCCGTATGCGGTGTATCAGATACTCCGTAGCGGCTGGTTTTAGGGCTGCTTCGCAGCCCAGCGCGGGCGATGCGGCGTTCCGACAAGCCCGCTCGCCACAACTACGCTATCTGCCTGGATTTAGGCGTTACGGCAAAGTTGTGTAGATACCTATGACTATCGCGAGCAAGCCCACACTTGGCCGGGTCGGAACGGGATCAGTGTGGGAGCTGGCTTGCCTGCGATAGCGTCGTATGCCTCAGCGATAGCGCTCAAGCCAGTGCGCATAAGGCGCCGGCAGGGTCCAGGAGGCCTTGTCCACGCCCAGTTCCTTGGCGGCGAAGTACGCCCAGTGCGGGTCAGCCAGGTGTGCGCGGCCCACGGAAACCAGGTCCAGATGACCGGCCTGCAGTGCCCCTTCGGCCAGTTGCGGCGTGCCGAAACCCCAGGCCGAGGTGACCGGCAGAGCGGCTTCACGACGTACACGCTCGGCAATCGGCCCCATGAACGCCGGGCCCCAAGGGATATTGGTGTCGGGGATGGTGAAGCCAACGCTCACGCTCAACAAATCCAAACCGCCGTCCTTGAAGCGACGGGCCAGTTCAATGGATTCCTCCAGGGTCTGTTCGTCACGCCCGTCATATTCGATAACACCGAAACGCGCGGTCAGCGGCAGGTTTTCCGGCCAGACTTCACGCACGGCGGCCAGGGTTTCCAGGAGGAAGCGGCTGCGGTTGTCGAAGCTGCCACCGTAGGCATCGGTGCGCTGGTTGGAGTGTTCGGAGAAGAAGCTCTGGCCCAGGTAACCGTGGGCGAAATGCAGTTCGATCCACTCAAAGCCAGCGTCGCGGGCACGGCGTGCGGCATCGACAAAGTCCTGCTGTACCCGGGCGATATCTTCCAGGGTCATGGCCTGGGGGACTTTCGGCAGGTTCGCACCAAACGCGATCGCCGAGGGTGCCAGGGTTTGCCAGCCTCGGGCGTCGCCGGCGGGGATATGGTCGTCGCCTTCCCATGGGCGGTTGGAACTGGCCTTGCGCCCGGCGTGGGCGATCTGGATGCCGGGCACCGAGCCTGCTGCCTTGATCGCTTGCACCATGGGTACGAAGGCTTGCGCATGGGCATCGCTCCAGATACCGGTACAACCGGGGGTGATCCGGCCTTCAGGGGCCACGGCGGTCGCCTCGACCACCACCAGGCCGGCGCCCCCACGGGCCAGGCTGGCGAGGTGGACGTGATGCCAGTCATTGACCATGCCGTCTTCGGCCATGTACTGGCACATCGGCGGAATAGCGATGCGATTGCGCAACGTAACGTCTTTGAGCGTAAAGGGTTCGAACAATGCAGCCATGGGAATGCTCCTGAAACGAGGGTAACGTTTGATTCGATAGTTCGATCTTAATCGAACTATGGTAATCAATGCTAGCCCTGTTATCATTCGTTTCATGCGAGCCTTTAAACATCCCTCCTCTGAAGAATTGACCCTCGAACGCCTGCTCTACGCGTTGAGCGACCCCGTGCGCCTGGACATCGTGCGTTGCCTGGCCGGGGTGGAAGAAGCCAGTTGTGGCGAGTTGGACGGCGGGCGTCCAAAGTCCAGCATGTCCCACCACTTCCGGGTTTTACGGGATGCGGGGCTGGTGCATACGCGCAGCGTTGGCACCACCCATATGAACTCCTTGCGGGCCGATGTGTTGGCCGTGCGGTTTCCCGGATTGCTGGAGTGCATTCTGTCCCAGCAGTGAGGAAATCAGGCGCCCTTCCGGGCGCCATCGCCGGCCAGCCGGCGCCTTCGGGTCAGTAGAAATACGCCAGGCGAAACTGCAGCGAATTATCGATCTTCACCCCTTCACGCACTGATGTGTCATGCATCAGTTGCCCCAATACCTGCACCTGTTTGCCCAGCATCGTGGCCACGGTAAAACCCACCGTGCCATTGCTGCGGCTGGTGGCCAGGGTTTCATGGTCCAGCGTCTCGCGGGCGCCCCAATTGTGGCGATAGGAGACCGCCGCGTAAGTCTCTGGGGTGAAGTTGTAGCGCAGGTGGTTGTGCAGTTGCAGCAGCGGATCTTTCTTGGCATCGGTGGCGCGCTGTTCGCCGTAGAACTCCGTCTCGGCAATCACATCCCAGGTGATTTTGTCGGTCAGCCCCTTGATATAACCCACCTGGAAATCCACGGCCCAGCGGTTGCTGCTCAGGGCAAACCCCTGGTTCTTGTCGCTGCCCGTGGGCGCGGTGACAAACGCCGACCACCCCAGATGCTCGTTGTTGGCCAGATCCGCAATGGTCCACACCGTGCCGCCAAACGTGATGTCGCCCAACCCCGAGTTCTTGCTGTCGCTGGCACCGATCTTCTGGTAGCCGAAAGGAATGACGATCTGCGGATCCCAGGTCAGCCCGGTGTTGAAGAACTCGGTGAAGTGGATCAGGCGCAACACGCCAACGGTCATGTCCAGGTCAAGGTTGTCGGCGACTTTCTTGCCGCCGGAGTAGACCTTGTCGCCCCGCGGGTTCTGCTGGTACAGCACCACCACATCGGTGCCCTGGGGCAAGGCCGTGTAGTCGCCGGGGTCGGGTTTGACGTCGGCATGGGCCAAAGGCGCCAGGCTGGCGAAAAGTGTGCCGAGGGTCAACGTGCTCAGTGTTTTCATGGCGAGTCCATCTTATTGTTATTGGAGGCAAAGCTTCGCCATGACGACTCCATGGGAAGTCGCCAGGCGCAGGTTTCAACGAGGGGTCAGTGGTGTGTCTTGAGATCGGCCTGCAAGTCCTGGGTCCGCTTGACCAGGTATTGGCGCAGCAGCTCCATGTCTTCGCGCTGCAGAATGTCAGAGAAGTTGGGCATGCCTTTATTGATCAACGCACCGCTGACATAGGCTGGAAATGCCGCGTGCTTGTTGTCGTCCAGATAGCGCAGGTCTGGCACCACCCCACCGCTGATCGCGTTCAAGCCATGGCAACCGGCGCACAGGCCGTTGAACATGTCACGCGCCTGGGCCAGTTGCCCGGGTGTCGCCGTGAGTACTTGGCGGGTGGTCGGCAGCACAGGCGCGGCCTTGGGCGGTGGCAGCTCGCCGGTGGCGCCAAGCTTGAAGGCAATCACCCGCGACTCGGCCCGTACCTTGCCCTTGTTGGTCAGCGGTCCGGTCAACAGCGGCAGGATCCCGCCCCACCCCACCGAAAACGCCACGTACTGCTCGCCGTTGACCGTATAAGTGACCGGCCCCGCCATCACGCCGGAATTGGCCCGGTGCTCCCACAGTGGCTTGCCGGTGTCGGCACGGTAGGCCACCACCCGCCCGTCGGCGGTGCCCTGGAACACCAGATTGCCGGCGGTGGCGAGGGTGCCGCCGTTGCCGGCACTGACGTAGGGTTGTTTCCACGCGGCTTTCTGCGTCACCGGGTCCCAGGCGATCAACTCACCGCTCCAGGCATCACGGATCTGGTTGAGCACTTTCGGGTCTTCCGGCAGGTCCGGCACATCCAGGCCAAAGTTGACCACCGATTTGTTCGGCAGGAACTGCGGGGCCTTGGCCGCCTTCAATTCGGCCAGGGTGTACTGCGCCGGTATGTACACGTAGCCAGTCTTCGGGCTGTAGGACATGGGGTGCCAATTGTGCCCACCGAGGAAACTCGGCTGCACCACCTTCGGCTCCTTGGAATAGTCCGCCGCGCCGGTGAGGATCGGCCGCCCGGTCTGCAGGTCGATGCCACTGGCCCAGTTCACTGGCACGAAGTTGTTCGCTGACAGCAGTTTGCCGTTGGTGCGATCAAGGACGTAGAAGAAGCCGTTTTTCGGCGCCTGCATGATGACCTTGCGCACGCTGCCATCAATCTTGATATCGGCGAGAATCATGTGCTGGGTCGCGGTGAAGTCCCACTGGTCCTGTGGCGTGACCTGGTAGTGCCAGACGTATTCGCCGGTGTCCGGGCGCAGCGCGAGGATCGACGACACATACAGGTTGTCGCCCTTGCCATTGCTGCGGAACCGGTAATTCCATGGCGAGCCGTTGCCGGTGCCCACGTAGAGCAAGTCCAGTTGCGGGTCGTAGGCCATCGAGTCCCACACGGTGCCACCGCCGCCCCACTTGACCCAGCCGTCGCCATCCCAGGTTTTCATGGCCTTGGCCATCGCGGCGTTTTCCGCTGGCAGCTTGGGGTCGCCCGGCACGGTGTAGAAGCGCCACACTTGCTTGCCGGTGTCGGCATCGTAGGCGGTGACGTAACCGCGCACACCGAATTCGGCGCCGCCGTTGCCGATCAACACCTTGCCCTTGACGATGCGTGGCGCACCGGTGATGGAGTAGCTTTTGCTGCGGTCAATGATCGTGTCCACGCTCCACACCGGCTGGCCAGTGCCCGCATCCAGCGCAATCAGGCGCCCATCAAAGCTGCCCACGTAGACTTTGCCCTGCCACACCGCCACGCCGCGATTGACCGGGCCGCAGCAGCCCTGGCTGAGGTTTTCGGCGGGCACTTTCGGGTCGTATTTCCACAGCAACTCGCCGGTGGCCGCATTGATCGCATAGACGATGCTGAAGGCACCCGTGGTGTACATCACCCCGTCGACCACCAGCGGCGTGGCTTCGGTGCCGCTGTCGATATCCAGCTTGGTGGTCCAGGCCATGCCCAACTGGCCGACGTTGCCGGCATTCACGCGGTCCAGGGGGCTGTAGCGTTGCTCATCGTAGGTGCGGCCGTGGCTCATCCAGTTACCGGGCTCCTGGTCGGCGGCGATGATGCGCGCCCCATCGACCTGGGCCGGCCCGGCCAAGGCGAGCGAAGCGCACGCGGCCATCAGCAGAGGCGTGCCCAACAGCAGGCTCCGTGTATTCATTGTTATTGTTCTCCAACATTAATCGGTTCTGGCCACGCTATTAGAGGGCCTGCCACGCGCGACCACTTGACTGAGGCTGCCAAAGCCCTTGGCATTCCCTGCCAAAGCGCTGCCTAAACCAGCTGCTGGCGAAAGTCCCGGGGCGCATGTTGGAAGTGCCGCTTGAAGGCCCGACTGAAATGCGCCGCGTCGACAAAGCCCCATTTGAAGGCGATCTGGGTGATCGACTCATGCCGCAAATCCCGAGCGCGCAGGTCCTGTGCCACCCGTTCCAGACGGCGCTGCTGGATATAACGCGCGATGCTTTCATGACGTTGTTCGAACAGCCGGTATAGCTGGCGCACCGAGACATTCAGGTGCCGCGCCAGGTACTCGGGGCCAAGGTCGGTTTCTTGCAGGGAAGCTTCCACCAGGCGCGTGGCCAGGCCGTAGATATCGTCCTGCCCCACGCAGGCAAAACCCGGCTGGCCTTCGGCACGCGCGTCCAGGCCGGCAGCCGCCAGGCCGATCATGGCTTGCTCCACGGCCGGGCCATCGTTCTCGCCGCCATAGCCATCACTCAGTTGCGCATCCTCCAGGGAGCGCACCAGTGCACGGATCATATGGGTGGCGACGCTATTGCGCGCCAGCTTGCCAAACAAGCGCTGCTGGCCGAACTGGCGGGTAACCTCGGCGCGTGACAGGTGCACCGAGGTATTCTGCACCAGCCCCTGGGGCTCGATCTCGAAGGCCTGGGCCGAGTCCACCAGGGCGATATCGTCCGGCCCCAGTTCGATCACCCGGTGCTGCTGGCGGATGCGCTGGTGCCCGCTGCCCTGCAGGATCAGAAAGCAGTGGCGGTCATCGTCGCCATCGCCGTGGGTGTGATCGCGGCTGATCAGCCCGGCATTGGTGCGGATATGGGCCAACTCCAGGCCACACACATCCTGGCCATGGACGCTGCCGATAAACAGGCTGTGGCGATCTGAGCGCGCGGTGCTGAAATTGCCGCATACCGCACGCAACTCACGATTCCAGTTGGCGAACTCAACGCAAGGGTTCAACAAGGCAGGCATACCCCCTCCCACAGACCATTTATAGTTATATTGTTAACATATTATCTATATAGGGTCAGCGCAAGCGTGGTAAGGCGCTGCTAATCATTCCGGCCCGTGATCAACGCACTGATCGCCTGGGCATTCACCGGCACGCTGAGGTAGAAGCCCTGCGCCTCATCGCACTGCACATCCTTCAGCGCCTTGAGCTGGTCGAGGGTTTCCACGCCTTCGGCGGTCACTGTCAGCGAGAGCGCGCGGCCCAGGCCGACAATCGCCTGGATGATCGACTGATCGCCGCCGCTGGCGGTCAGCCCACCGACAAAACTGCGGTCGATCTTCAGCCCGTCGAAGGGGAATGAGCGCAGATAACTCAACGATGAATAGCCGGTGCCAAAGTCATCCATCAGCAAGCGCACGCCCAGGGCCTTGAGGCCTTGCATGGTGTCCAAGGCGATTTTCTCGTCGTTGAGCATCACACTTTCGGTCAACTCCAGCTCCAGTCGCGCCGGGTTCAAACCCGTCTCGACCAGCACTGCTTTGACCCGCGCCACCAGATGCCCGCGCTGGAACTCGGTAGAGGACAGGTTGACCGAAATCATCACATCCTCAGGCCAGCCAGCGGCCGCCTGACAGGCCGCGTGCAGTACCCAATTGCTCAACGGCAGGATCAACCCGGTTTCTTCGGCAATGGGGATAAACACGTCAGGGCCCAGCAGCCCGCGCCGCGGATGTTCCCAACGCACCAAGGCCTCGGCGCCGGCCAGGCGCTTGCCTTCGATGCGGTAGCGCGGCTGGAAATCCAGGCGCAGCTCACCGTTCTTGATGGCATGGCGCAGATCGGCTTCAAGCTGGCGCCGCTCAATGATCCGCGCGTTCATATCGCCCGCATAAAAACGCCAGGTATTGCGCCCGCTTTCCTTGGCTTCGTAGAGCGCAATATCGGCATAGCGCAGCAGGTCTTCGGCCAGGGTCGCATCCACCGGCGCCATGGCAATACCAATGCTGGCGCTGATGAATACTTCATGTTCAGTGATGTAAAACGGCTGCTCGATACAGTCGATCAGGCGCCGACACAGGCCTTCTACTTCCAACGGCGAACTCATGCCCGCCACCACCAACATAAACTCGTCGCCGCCAATGCGCGCAACCAGGTCGTCACCGCGCAGGCAGCCCTGCAAGCGCCGCGACACCTGGTTGAGTACGTCATCGCCGGCGGCGTGCCCCAGCAGGTCATTGACCGGTTTGAAGCGATCGAGATCGATACTGAGCATGACCAATGGCTGTTCCAGGGTCGGCACCGCCTTGAGCTTGCCCTCGAGGAATTCCTGCATGCGCGAGCGGTTGGCCAGCCCCGTCAAGGCATCGTGTTGCGACAGGTACTCAATGCGTCGCCGGGCCTGTACCTCTTCGGTGATGTCACTGGCGGTGCCACGATAACCCTGCCCCGGTATCTCGCGCACCGACAACCGGCAGATCCGTGGCTCACCGTCACCCGACAGGTAGTTGCATTGCACGATGGCATTCGGGCGATGGGCGTGGTCCTTGAACCAGCTGGACAACAGGCCCTGATCCGAGGCCAATAGGTCATCCGCCGCCAGCCCCAGGCAGTTGGCGCCCTTGAGGCCGGTGATCATATCGAAACGCTCCGACAGGTAGGTGAAGCGCAAATGGGTGTCCAACTCCCAGATCCAATCGGATGCCGCCTCGGCCACATCGCGAAAACGCGCCTCGCTGACCAACAGCGCGGCACGACTGGCTTGCAGGGTGGCGTAGTTGCTGTCCATGATCCGCGCGGCTGCGGTACTACGGCGCTGGATCACCCAGGCCATCAGGGCGAAGATCAGCCCGGCGACCGTGACCAGGGGCACGACCAGCACCAGCAACTGGTGCCCCGGGTCATCCGAGTCCCATTGCACCATGCCGGCATTGTCCCTGAGGCTCAGGCTCGGGACGCCGGCCGGCGCCCCGCCAGGCGGGACGACCCGCAGGCCTTGCACGCCAAAGTCCTCGCCCAACGCGGCCAGACGTTGCGGCGTGAGCTTGGCAATGAAGATCAACACAGAGGCGGGCCCACTGTCGGCTTTCACGTCGGGGTCGGTGCCCGGCGTCAGCGCCGCAGCGGCCATCACGGCGGGCGTCCCGTCGGCCTGTATCAGCCGGCTCACCGATTGGCTGTTGACGGCGGCCTCCCTGGCCTGGGCCAGCAGTGGCTCGATCGGGATGTGCAACCAGTCCTGCACGGCCACGGTCTGCAACTGGCCATCAATCACCGAATACACCGTCCGGCCAGCAGGATCGACAACAAAGACCCCCTGGAAGCCCAAGTCGGCAAATAGCGTCGAGCCCAGGTTCTGGCGGACAAACGCCCAATCCACATCCACCTGCTGATGCAGGTGGGTGTAGGCGTCCCCCCAAAATGCATAGTCCTTGACCGTAGCGCCGGCAACCCGCTCGACAGACAGCAAGGCGTTTTCGATATCGATCCGGCTGTGCTCGCCAGCATCGTGATTCAGGTGATCGGCAATCGAAACCAGCAGCACCCCGACCAACAGAAACATGGCCAGTAACAGCAGCGAACAGGCGAGCAGATAAGCCCGTGCGGTAGAGAGATTGGAAACTTTGCCTTCCAGCGACGACTTCGGATCAACGTTGAGCTTTTCCATAGCGCTCCAGGCGCCAAGGCGCCCTGACAACCCGCACCGAAAACCACACCACGCACACACAGCTGCGCGACTGCCTGCCCATAGAAGATAGACACTATTTCGCGATCCATCGAACGATCAGGGTTTACCCAGCACCTTACTGAAGCTTTGCGCGGCCGGTTGCAGCCAGCGCGCCTGCACCAACAGCGGGGTCACGGCGGCCCCCGGCTCGACCTGCCCGTCCACCTGCAACCGCTTCGCGGCGGCCTGGACCTTGAAATGGTGCTCGGCCGCTAATTGCACATCCGCCAGCAGCCGCAGGCCATCGCTGCACTGTAGTTCGATCCGGGCGTTGCCCAGCTTGACCAGCCACGGGCTCAACAGCGCAAGGTCGTGCCCCACCAACTGGCCTTCGGTGTTACGACAACTGGCCCCGGCGCCATTGACCTGCAATCGACCTTCCCAGCGACCGTCCAGCACGAACATCGGCGCCGGCAAGGCGTTGACCGCGCGCGGTGCCAGTTGCGCCTGCCACTTCCATGGCCAGCCTTGGATCGACAGCGCCCATATGCGCTGTTGAAAGCCCAGGTTCACCTGCGCCTTCCACGGCCGCAGGTGCCACTCCACCGGGCCCAGGGCGCCGACCCGCGCCGCGCGGCCATGCCATACGCTGCCCGCGACACCGCTGGGCTGCCAGCCCGCCGGCCAGGGTATTTGGCGGGCGACAAAGGTGGCTGGCAGTTCCAGCAGCAAGGTCAGGGCAAACACCAGAACGGCCCACGTGATAAGCGCGCGACTCATGGCCGCGCCGCCACTTCCAGGCTAAAGGCATACCTCTGGCCGCCCCCCTGTTCAAGGCTCCACTGCAGTGGCCGTGCCCCCTGCTCCTGCACGGTGCGCAGCAGTTGTTGCAGGGCCTGGGGCCCGGGCAGCTCGCCTTGCAATTGCCAGCGATCGCCCTGCTGTTCGACACGGGTCAACACCCATTGGCGCGACACCGCCAGCGCCTGCCATTGCTCGTTGGAAAACGCTGCGGGCGGTAGCAGCGCACTGGCTTGCTGCGCCAGTGCCTGCCACTGGCGCGCATCCTGCCAGGCGGCCAACAGCGGCCGCGTCAGCAACACCAGCAGCAACAGCACAACGGTTGACCAGCCGGCCAGCAGGCTATAGCGGCGCTTGGGCGGCAGTTGGTTGAAGTGGGTCAGGTACGCTTGCATCCGGGCGTTCATGGTTGTTCTCCCAGATCAAAACTCAGGTGCAGTTGCCCGCCAGCACCCTGTGCCTCATCCATCCATTGGGCACTCGCGAGTTGGGCAATGGCCTGCCATTGGGTCGGCTCCGGCCGGGGGCCATTGCCGCGCAGGCCGAGGCGCCAATGCTTGCCGTCAAACGCCATGCTTGTCACCGACCAGCCGGGTTGCTGTTGCAACCAGGCCGAGAGTCCCTGCTCCAGGGCCACGATCTGTTGCTGGCGCACCTGCCACTCGTTCGCCGCGCCTTGCACACGCGCCAACGCCGCACGGGCCTGTTGCGGGTTGCTGGCGGGCCCGGCCACCGCCCGGACCTGGGTTTTCCACACGTCGACCTGACGCACGCTCTGCAGCAGATACACCGCCCCCCAACAAGCCGCCAACACCATGCATCCCAGCAGCAAGTGGCGCTGCAGACGGCTCATCATCGGCGCTCGCTGCGCGCGCACACGCGTCGGCCGCGAGCCTTCCAGCACACTGGGCAATTGCTCCAGGCGCGACAGCCGCGAAGGCCAGTCGCCCGCAAGCGTCTGCGCAGGCAGGTCGCGCCAGGCCTGGGGCAAGCGCTCACCCAACGCCTGTGGCCACACCAACCATTGCCGGGAGTGGGCCTTCAGGCACAGCAGTTGTTCGCGCTGCCAACGCACCGCGTGCCCCGGCTCGGCGTCTGGCAGCAACTGCAACTCCGCCCAGCCGTGGGTAATCTGCACGCCAAGTGCGGCACACTCGGTCAGCCATTGCTGCACCTGCTCGCGCTGCATCACCAAGAGTTCCAACTGCCCAGCTTCGCGGGACAGGCAACTGACCAGTAGCGCTTCGGCGGGCTGCTGCGCGTACTCTTCAAACAATTGTGGCCACTCATGGCGCTTGAGACCCGGCGGCGCCGGCAGGCAGAAATGGCTGCAGTCAAGCGCCGGGATAATCAAGGCGCCCGGCAGTTGCAGCAGTGCGGCCGGTGGCGGCCAGGCGCCGCTTGAACCAGCCCGTTGCGCGCTGTAGTGCAGCCACTGCCAACGACCTTCGGCGAGGCTTGGCGGACGCATCAGCAACCATTCCCGGGGTTTGGCCCGCAGACGCTCAAACATACCGGTGCTCCCTCTCACGGCTGGGTATCGGGCAATGCGAAGGTACAGACATAAGGGGCTCCATGATGCTCGAACTCGATCCGCACGCCGCGATTGGGCTGGGCGGCAACAGTAGAAGGAAAGGCCAGCCAACGCGTGCCCTGATAAAAACTGAACGTGGCGCGCGCGACCGGCGCCAATGACTCCTTGAGCGTCCAGCGGGGCTTGCTGGCCGCGTACAGGTCGGCCGAGACCCACAGTTCCAGGCGCTGCTGGCGCGCATCGAACAACAGGCGCTGGCGTTGTACGCGCGATGCGCCGTCGGCGGGCGGCCATGCGGCCAGGGCCACCCACTGCAGTTGCCCCAGGCTCGGCTGCCACTCCAGCCAGGCCAATTCCAGGGGCAAGCGCTGCTCGTACAACTGGCGCAACACCAGGGCATCGAAGCGGCGCTCCAGGGCCATGCACAATTCCAGTACCTGGGGCTCGCCGCCGGGCTCCTCCAGGCGCTCACGCACCTTGACCCAGCCATTGACCAGAGCCGCCAGCAACACCCCGACCACCGCCGTGAGGGCCATCGCCACCAACAACTCCACCAGGGTCAAGCCGCGCTGCGTGGCCTTCATGGGCGCACCAGAAACAGGCTGAACTGGCCCAGGGGCTGGCGCTGCTCGGGATCGGCAAAGAGCGTCAACTCACCACGACGCAAGCGGTTGACCCCGGTATTGCCCAGGGTCAATTGCCAATGACAGGTGCCAAGCCCCTGCCGCAACTGACCGCTCACCACATTGATCTGCGGCCAGTACTGCTCCACGCCAAACCGCGTCTCCAGCTCCCGCGCGCACAAACTGCCCAGACGATGCTGCGCGACGGCCTGGTGGGTAGCGATGCGCTGGCGCAGCAACTGGCTGACCATCACCGCCATCAGCGCGGCAATCCCCAGGGCGACCATGACTTCTAGCAAGGTAAAACCTCGTTGGCGCTTCATGGCAGGGTCGCGATATGCAAGGTGTTGTCGGCCTGCCATTGCCAGCGCTGGCGGCCCTCGGCCCAGCGCCAGGTCAATGACACCGGGCGGGCCAGCCCCGATGGGGTGAACATCACTTGGGGCTCGCTGCTCACGGGCCAGTCAGGTTGCAGGCCGGCCGGCCAGGGCGCGCCGCGCGTGGGTTCGACCTGCCACCCTGGCGCCCCCCGCCCAGCCTGCCAGCGCACGAACTCGGGGCTGCGGCCGTTCCAGCGCAAGCCCAGCAACTGCCCGGCATGCCGAGCCTGGGCGGCCTGGCTGCGCGCCTCGTTGGCCAGTTGGGCCAGGGCCTGGCGCATCGGCGCCTGACCGGCATCGAGGAAGGCCACGCCCAGGGCGCTGAACAAACCGACGATCAACAACACCACCAGCATTTCCAGGAGCGAAAACCCGCGACTGCGCCGCATACCTAGAGGTCCCAGTTACCGATATCGGCATCGGTGCCTTCACCGCCTTGCTGGCCGTCGGCCCCCAGGGAAAAGAGATCCACCCGGCCATGCTGGCCTGGCGTGCGGTAGCCATAGGCGTTGCCCCACGGGTCCTCGGGCAGCCGGCGGATATAGCCGTCGGCGCGCCAGCTGCGAGGCAACGGCTCCAGGGACGGTTTGCTGACCAGGGCCTGCAAACCCTGCTCGGAGGTAGGGAACCGCAGGTTGTCGAGGCGGTACATATCCAGCGCCTGCTCCAGGGTCGCCAGGTCAGCCAAGGCCTTCTGGCGCATGGCCTTGTCCTGGCTACCGAGCACGCTGGGGGCGACCACCGCGATCAGCAGGCCGATGATAAAAATCACCACCATGATTTCCATCAGGGTGAAACCGCGTTCGCGACGCTTGACCGCACGATTGCCTGGCATGGCTTGGCTCTCCATTTTCAAGTTCTCTGTTTTCAAAGGCTAAGGCCCTGATTGAGCTGCATGATCGGCAGCAATACCGCCAGCACGATGAACAGCACCACCGCGCCCATCAGCAGAATCATCAGGGGTTCGAATAACGCCAGCAGCAGGTCGACCTGGCGCGCAAAACCACGTTCCTGGTTGTCGGCGACCCGCTCCAGCATGTCGGGCAAGGTGCCGCTGGCCTCGCCGCTGGCGACCATGTTCAACAGCATCGGCGGGAAGTGCCCGCTGGCACTGAGGGCGCGGTACAGGGTCACGCCGCCCTCGACCTGCTCACGCACGGTTTCCAGGGCTTGGTGAATCTGCCGGTTGCCGACCGTGGCGGTGGCGACCTCCAGGGATTCAAGCAACGGCACCCCACTGCCGAGCAAAATCGCCAGGCTGCGCGAGACCCGCGCGCTTTCCAGCACTGACAACAGCACGCCAATACGTGGCAGGCGCAAGACCAGGCTGTCACGGCGCAAGCGCCACAGTGGCCGGCGCAGTAAAACCCGCGCCCACAGCGCCAGCAGCAAACCCAGCCCCAGCAACCACGGGCCCAGCATCACCAGGCCTTCGCTGGCGCCGATCAGCACCCGGGTAATCAACGGCAGACTTTGCCCGGTGTGGCTGAACTGCTCGGTGAGCTTGGGCACCACAAAGGTCATCAGGCCGATCACCACCGCCAGCGATACGAGGATCAGCACCGCCGGGTAGATCAACGCCGTGCGCGCCTTGTGCCGCTGTTTTTGTACTTGCTCCAGGTGCTCGGCCAGGCGCTCCAGCACCGGCGCCAATTTGCCCGAGCGCTCACCGGCCTCGACCAATGCGCAATACAGCGTGTTGAACTGCCCACCCTGGCGACGCAGGCTCTGGGCCAGGCTCAAGCCTTCGCCAAGGGCGCCGCGCACCGCCACCAGCAGGTTGCGGATCGCCGGCTCTGCCAATTGCCGTTCCAGGGTGCCCAGGGCATCCACCAGTGGGATGCCGGCACTCAACAGCGTGGCCAATTGGCGGGTCAATTCGCACAGTTGCCCATGGTTCAAACGTTGCCCACGCGGGCTCGACAGGCTCGCGCCCTGCACCTGCAGTTCACGGGCGAACAGGCCTTGCTCGCGCAGCAGTTGCCGGGCATGGCGCTCGCTTTCTGCCTGGATACTGGCTTTGCGGCGATTGCCGCGCAGGTCCAGCGCCTGGTAGCGGTAGGTTGGCATCAGTCGCGCACCGCACGCAGGACCTGCTCCAGGCTGGTGTCGCCACGGCGCAGGCAGTCGGTGGCCATGGCGGTCAGGCTCTGGCGCTTGTCGGCCAGGTATTCGTGCATGGCCGCTTCGCTGGCGCCGTCGTACAGCAGGCTGATCAAGCCGGCATCCAGGGTGATGAATTCGTAGAGGCCGATCCGCCCGTTGTAGCCACTGCCCTGGCAGTCGTCGCAGCCCTGGGGGTGAAAGCTCTGTTCGAGGGTTGCCAGTTCCGGCCACAGCTGGCGCTCGGCGGCCTGCAATGGCGCAGGCGTTGCGCAATGGCACAAACGGCGCACCAGGCGCTGGGCCATGACGCCCTTGAGGCTAGAGGCGATCAGGAACGGTTCGATACCCATATCACGCAAGCGCGTGACCGCGCCCACCGCGCTGTTGGTGTGCAGCGTCGACAGCACCAAATGCCCGGTGAGGCTGGCTTGCACGGCGATCTGCGCGGTTTCCTGGTCGCGGATTTCGCCGAGCATGATCACGTCCGGGTCCTGGCGCAGGATCGCCCGCAGGCCGCTGGCGAAGGTCATGCCGGCGCGGGGGTTGATCGCGGTCTGGCCGATGCCGGTGATCGCGTATTCCACCGGGTCTTCGACGGTGAGGATGTTGCACGAGCCATCGTTCAGCGCATTGAGGCTGGCATACAGCGTGGTGGTCTTGCCCGAGCCGGTGGGCCCGGTGCTCAGCAGAATCCCGTTGGGCCGTGACAGGCAGGCGCGCAGGGCCTGCTCCACCTCGGCGGGCATCCCCAGGTTATTGAGGTCGAGCAAGTTCGCCTGTTTATCCAGCACCCGCATCACCACGCGCTCGCCGTGGATGCCGGGCAACGTCGAGACACGGATATCCACCTCGCGCCCCCCGGAGCGAAGGGTGATACGGCCGTCCTGAGGCTGGCGTTTTTCGGCGATGTCCAGGCGTGCCATGACCTTGATCCGCGACACCAGCATCGCCGACAAGGCCCTTGGCGGGCGCAGGATCTCGCGCAGATGGCCATCGACCCGCAGGCGCACTACCAAGCTCTGCTCGAAGGTTTCAATATGGATATCCGAGGCCCGCAGGCGCAGACCTTCGGCGAACAGGCCGTTGATCAAGCGGATCACCGGCGCCTCGTTGTCGCTCTCCAGCAAGTCTTCGATACGCGGCAGTTCGTTGATCAGGCTGTCGAGGTCAACCTGCTCGCCGATGCCTTCGATCAACGCTGCCGTGGCTGACTCACCGGCCTGGTACAAGGCGCCCAGGCGCAGTTCGTATTGGGCCGGGTCAAGGTGCTCGACCGCCGACGGCAGGCCATGCACGCGCAACACTTCCTGCAAGGCATCGGTGTCCACATCCTCGCGCAGGCACAAGGTCCAGCCCTGCGGGGCCGGCGCCCGTGCCAAGCCTGCCTGGCGCGCCAGTCGGTAAGGTAACAACGTACTCACCACACGCCCTCGTCCAGGCGTTCGCGGCTGGCCGGGAACAGGCGCAGCAAGGCGTTGTTATCGGAGATTGCGGGCAATGCCAGGTTGGAGTTGGCCTTGAGGTTGCGGTACTTCTCGCTGCTCAGTTGGGCCAGGGTCTCGCCGTCGCGCATGATCCGCGGGCGGATAAATACCATCAGGTTCTGCTTGGTGCGCTGGCTGGCGTTGGAGCGGAACAGCCGCCCTAAACCCGGAATGTCGCCGAGCCACGGCACACGCTGGTCACTGTTCTTGGCCTCGTCGCCGATCAGCCCACCGAGCACCACCAGGCCGTTGTCTTCAACCATGACCTTGGTCTTGATCTCGCGCTTGTTGGTGATTACATCGCTGGCGCCTGTGCTTTCGGCAATCGACGAGACCTCTTGCACGATGTCCAGGCGTACGGTGTTGTCGATATTGATCTGCGGCTTGATCCGCAGCTTGATCCCCACTTCCTTGCGCTCGATGGTCTGGTAGGGGTTGGTGTTGTTTTGCGTCACCGAGCCCGTCACAAAGGGCACTTCCTGGCCCACCAGGATCGACGCTTCGGCGTTGTCCAGGGTCAGCAGGGTCGGGGTCGAAAGCAGGTTGAAGCCGCTTTCGCTTTTCAGTGCGTTGAGCAGCGCAAGGAAGTTCAGACCGCCGCCGTTGAGCTTGCCAAAGCCTGCGGTGGCGCCGGGCACATTGGCCAACAGCTTGCCCAGGCCAGCCGTGTCACCACTGGCAGCGGCCCCCGCCAGGCCGGCGATGCTCGTCCCGCCATTGGTAAAGTTCACCGCGCCGCCACCAAACGAGTCACCCAAAAACAACCATTGCACCCCCAGTTCCTGGGCGCGGGTGTCGGAGACTTCGGCAATGATCGCCTCCACCACCACCTGGGCACGGCGGATATCCAGCTGTTCGACGATGGTGCGGTAGGCGGCGATTTCGCTGTCCGGGCCGACCATTACCACGGCATTGGTGCCCTCCTCCGACTCCATGCGAATCCCCGAGGCGCTCACCGCCATCTGCTTGGGCGCGCCTTCCCCGGCCACGCCCTCGCCACCGGCGCCGGGGGTGTCTTGGCTCAAGCCGCGCAGCACCTTGACCACTTCGGCGGCGTTGGCATGGCGCAGGTACATCACCACGGTATTCGACGGGCGCAAGGCATTTTGCGGCTGGTCCAATTGTTTGAGCAGCGCGCGCACCCGCTGGCGGCTGTCGGCACTGCCGCGCACCAGCAAGGCGTTGCTGCGCGGGTCGGCCACCACCTGCGCGCCATCGGCGCCCTGCTCGCGGGCCAGCAAGCGGGTCATCAATTGCGCGGTGTCGTTGGCGCTGGCGTTGACCAGAGGCAGCACTTCCAGGGGCTCCTGGCTGACCTGGTCGAGTTGCTGCAACAGCGCGTCGATACGGTCGAGGTTGCTGCGCCAATCGGTGATCACCAACAGGTTGGCCGACGGGTATGGGCTGATCACCCCGACGCGAGGATCGATCAGCGGCTTGAGGATATTGAGCATCTGTTCACTGGCGGCGTTGCGCACGCTGAATACCCGGGTGGCCATGCCGTCGTTGGCTTGCGCCACCTGGCGCGCCGACTCCACCGGCACCGGCTCCAGGCGTGCGGCCTGGTCCGGCACGATCTTCACGCTGCCATTGGGCAGGTTGACGGCGGCAAACCCCTGGGCGCGCAACTGGGCGAGGAAGATGTCGTAGATCGCCTCGCTACCGAGCATGTCCAGGCTGCGCACCGTGACCTTGCCCTTGACCCGCGGGTCGATGATGAAGGTGGTGTTGGTGATGCGCGATACGCTGTCGATAAAGTCGGTGAGTTCGGTATCGATGAAGTTCACTTCATACAAGGCCGGTGCTTCTTCGGCGCCGACCGGGGTCACGCTCAAGGCCAGGCACAATGCGCTCAGGCCCAGGCATTTATTGATCATGTGCATCGTCGGTTCATTCCTTGCGCTTGAGGCCGATCACCGGGCGCTCAGTCGGCCATGGCAAGCGCTCGCGCTGCCCTTGATTGTCGAAAATCAGCCCGCGTTCATCGATGTCCTGCAAGACGATGCCCGGGGCCAGGCGCTGACCCAGGGTCAGCGTGCGTTCTTGTTGCGCAAAGCGCAGGACCAGCACCGTGGCGCGCAAGGGTGTGGCCTTGAGGCTGCCCAGGTAATCGACCTTGAGCGTGGTCAACGGCAGGTCGTCGCTGGGCGCTTGGCGTGGTGTCCAGTGGCTGCTCAACAGGTCGGCGACCGGTGCGGGAGCCGCAGTTGGCACGATCGGCTGGGCGATCCCGTGCCACAGTTGCAACACGCATTGCGCCGCGAGCCAGGCCACCAACGTAACCAGCAGCACGTTGAGCAGGCTGCCTGCGCGGTTCAACTGAGCAGGCTCCGTGGATGCCATCCTGGGTGCCCTTGCACGTAACGCACTTCGGGCAATTGCAACGGCGCCAGTTGCCAATCTGCCGGTTGCTCGCGCAACCAGCCTTCCAGGTGTTGCCACAACGGTTGCCCGGCATCGGCGGCAAAGCCCAGGCCAAAGGTGCGGCAGGTGCCTACGGGTTCGGCAAACTCACTGACCCTTTTGCCGCCGGGGCTGTAGGTGACCTGCCAGGGCTGGCCGAGCCAGCGCGGCAGGTCCTGGCTGTTATCCAGCAGCAGCGGCTCGCCAAACAGTTGCTCGGCGCCGTTTTCCAGGACCTGGCGCACCTGCTGCGCCGGTACATCAACCACCGGCGCCGGGTAACTGGCACTGAGGCTGATCAAGTGTTCGCGGGTGATCATCTGGCCGCGCGCCAAGGGGCTGTCATAACGCAGGCCCGGTAGCAGCACCGCGCTCTTGGGCTCGCGGGCCAGGGCCTGGTGCAACAGGCGATCCCAACTGCCGGCGCGCACATCGCGGCGCCAGAGGTTTTCCGGGGCCTTGGCCAGGGGTTGGTCGAGCCAGGCCGCGTGGGCGGCGCGTTGTTGTTGCAGGCGCGGTTGCAGGCGCTGGGCATGGGCCTGGGCGCTGGCATCCAACGCACTGGCCTGGGCCGGAAAAAAGCGTGCATCAAACCGCCATTGCCCCGCCTGCGCCTGGCAACGGATGCGAAACGCGCCGCTGGCCCGGGTCCCACCCAGCACCACCGGTACACGTTTGCCGGAACTCTGCAGGATCTCCACCGGCTGCGGCCACAGGTCCTGGCCACGGGCGCACAACATCAAGTCCACCTGGCTCAGGCGCTCCGCCAGCCAGAACCCCGGCCCGGTGCCGACATCGGCCAGGGCCACCACCAGGTCGGCTTCTTCACGGGCTTGGGTGAGCACCGGTTGCAGGCTGTGCAACCATTGCTTCAAGGAACCTTGCTGGTCCCGCGCATAAGGGTCGGTGATGCCGACGACGGCGATACGCACGCCACCCCGGCGGAACACCTGCATCCCCGGGGTGGCCAGGCGTTGCGCACTGGCGCTGGCCAAGCCGGCGCCCAGCACCGGATGACCGAATTGCTGATACAGGCCCTGGCATTGTTCGGGCCACAGCACGCGTTCATCGCTGCTGACCCGAACTTCGCTACCCAGCAACTGGCTGCCCTGGACCCCGGACAAGCCACGGGTCAGGTAGGCCAGGCCGCTGCCGTTCCAGCACTGGCCGTTTTCCAGGGTCAGGCTATTCTCATGCCCGGCTTGATCACGCAGGCGTTGCAGCACCGCGCCAAGTACCGCATAGCCACCGGTTTGCACACCTTCACTCAAGGAAGCATCCAGCAGGCCATCCAACTGGCTGCCATCGGCTTGGCGAAAACGCGCATTGGGCCCGGTGATCCACGGCGCTTGGCCGATCCGTGTCGCCGGCCCCAGGCGTGTGGCGGGGACCACCGGGCGACCTGGCAGGCGTGCATCGAGGGTGTCGGCGATATACAGCAGGTCGACCGGCTGGCTGTCCGCAGGCCCCGCCGCAGCCCCCAGGCTAGAGCAGCCGGCCAGCCACGGCGCACAGGCGCCCAGCGTCATCCATCCCAATACATCGCGCCGCACCATTGAAGCCATTGTTCTCTCACCCTAGGGCTATCTCTTCTTTAAGGGCGGCATAGTGGGGGTCAATTAATGACGGTTTAATGTCAGTTTTTTAACAGGAGTGAAATAGGCATCCTTGTAACAAAAGGAAATAAAACAAATACACTTAAATACATTTTTAACAAAACCGACCGCGAATCATCACATTCGGCTCTTAGAGTTCGGGCTCCTTTCAAAAATCGTGATCTACAAAGGACCTGATGAAATGAGTCGAGAGACTGGCGACAACCAGAATCGCAACCTGAGCCTCAATGAGCCGATGGAATCGGTACTCACTGCCTACCTGAGCCGCCGCAGTGTGGTACGTGGCGGACTCGGCGCCGCGATCGCCATGATTGCCGGCACCGGCCTGACGGGCTGCTTCGACAGCGGCGGCGGTTCAGACAACGACACGCCTACCCAACCGCCAAAACCTGCGCTGAAGCTGGGCTTCAACTCGATCCCCGGCTCACTCACCGATGCCTGCACCGTGGCCGCCGGCTACACCGCCCACGTCCTGGCCCCGTGGGGCACGCCGTTGAACAGCAACGCAGCCCCGTGGAAAAGCGACGGCAGCAACACCTCCACCGACCAGGCCAACTCGGTGGGCATGCACCACGATGGCATGCACTTCTTCCCTATCAACGGCAGCTCCACCGACGGCCTGCTGGCGATCAACCACGAATACATCGACGCGCAAGCCCTGCACCCGGCTGGCCCGACCCTGGTTGGCGGTGTGCGTCCGGTCGAAGAAGTGCGCAAAGAGATCAACGCCCACGGCGCTGGCGTGATGCGCATCACCAAGGTCAACGGCCGTTGGCAGGTGATGGAAAACGACCCGTTGAACCGTCGTTTCACCACCGCCACGGTCATGGACCTGGCGGGCCCGATGAAAGGCACCGACCACGTAAAGACCAAGTTCTCCACTACTGGCACCCAGACCCGCGGCACCAACAACAACTGCGGTAACGGCTACACCCCGTGGGGCACCTACCTGACCTGCGAAGAAAACTGGCCAGGGATTTTCGTCAACAAAAGTGGCGCCCGTCCGGCAGACCAGGTGCGCATCGGCGTGGGCACCGGCAATGGCAACTATCGCTGGGAGTCGGTGGCTGGCGACCCGAGCGAAGTAAACGGCGAGTTCAGCCGCTTCAACGTGACCCCAAGCGGCGCCACCGCGACCGACGACTACCGCAACGAAGCCAGCACCTATGGCTACATCGTCGAGATCGACCCCTACAACGCTTCGACCCGCGCCGTGAAGCGCACCGCCCTGGGTCGCTTCCGTCACGAAGGTTGCTGGCCTGGCCTGACCACCGCTGGCAAGCCAGTGGTGTTCTACAGCGGCGACGATTCGCAAAACGAGTACCTGTACAAGTTCGTCTCCACCGCCCTCTGGGACCCGGCCGATGCCAACCCCAGCGATCGCCTGGCCACCGGCGCCAAGTACATGGACAGCGGCAAGCTCTACGTGGCGCGCTTCAACGCCGATGGCAGTGGTAACTGGCTGCTGCTGGACGTGGCCACCAGCACTACCGACGGCAGCACCCTGGGCGCGAAATTCACCGACCTGCCGGGGATCATCCTCAACACCCGCGGTGCAGCCGATGCCGTGGGCGCCACGCCGATGGACCGCCCGGAGTGGACCTCGGTCAACCCGCTCAATGGCGACGTCTACCTGACGCTCACCAACAACACCAGCCGCACGGTGGCCAACCCCGCCAACCCACGGGTGAACAACAAGCACGGGCACATCATTCGCTGGCATGACGCCGATAACCAGGTGTCGTTCACCTGGGACATCTTTGTGTTTGGTGCCAACGCAGCTGGCAGCCCGGACCTCAACCGCTCCGGCCTGACCACCCTGAACCAGTTCGCCAGCCCGGACGGCATGACCTTCGACAGCCGTGGCGTGATGTGGATCCAGACCGACAACGGCGAAAAAACCCTGACCGACTACACCAACGACCAGATGCTGGTGGTAATCCCCACCAACATGGTCGATGCCCAGGGCAAGCAAGTGCCGGTCAATGCCCAGAACCAGGCCGACCTGCGCCGCTTCTTCGTCGGGCCTAATGGTTCGGAAGTGACTGGGGTGACATTTACCCCGGATAACAAGACGGTGTTCGTCAACATTCAGCACCCGGAAAACTGGCCGTCGACCACGGTCGCCACGGACGTCACGGTTGGGACTGTGCGTCCGCGTGCATCCACGGTGGTGATCCAGCGGGCCGATGGGGGGGAATTGGCGATCTGATCAGGGTGCAGGAGCCGACCTGGTTCCTGCTTTACTGTTCTGGTGGGAGCTTTCGAGCCCCGGTGAGGCTGCGATGACGCGGTAATTGCCAGCATTGATGCTGACTGACCTACCGCTTTCGCAGCCTCGCCGGGGCTCGACAGCTCCCACATTTGTTTTGTGGTGCAGGCAAACCCCGCAACGGGCAACACTGCATGCGGGAGCTGGCTTAGCTCTTTGATGGTTCTTGGGGGTGTGTACATATCCGTTGCTGCGGTTATGGCCACTTAAAGTTCCGCTCTCACAGCGGCTCACTTTTGAAAAGCCGGAGTGCCGGCCCAGTCCAAATTAAGCAAAGCGCTCTTGCCCCACCACTCGGTGCCTCGCCTAGGCTCGGATTCCGGCCAGCATGGTTTAACGGGGCGCCTAAGATCAAAATCACAAGCATAGCGAGGCGGCCTGACAGCCGGCCTGATCGTCGATTCGTGCGCGTCCCCTTTGTGGGAGCGGGCTTGCTCGCGAATGCGGTGGGTCAGTGATGGATATATTGACTGATACACCGCATTCGCGAGCAAGCCCGCTCCCACAAGGGGAATGCAGCTTCGCGCTCTGGCGTTGCTGTTGCTGTTGCTCTGTTTTTGATCTGGCTTTTGATCTAAGGCGCCCCGTTAAACCACGATGGCCGCAGGCAGGTATTGCTCCGTGGGCACCCCGGCAGGATGCCGGGGTAGCCGCGACACGGCCATGGATGGCCGATCGCGGCGGGCCCACGGAGCAATGCCTGCCTGCGGGCATGCCGAGCCGAGGCGAGGCACCGAGTGGTGGGGCAAGAGCGCTTTGGTTACTTTCGCGCTTCTCGAAAGTGACCCGCCGTCAGGGCGGAACCCTAAGCCGCCCTGACCGCAGCAACGGATATGTACACACCCCAAGAACCATCAAAGAGTTGTATAGACACTCATGCCGCGATAGCGCTGGATCAGTCAGAGATCTATCCACCGCCATCGCGGGCAAGCCCGCCCACATTGTTTACCGCTACGGCAACGGCTCCCGCGAGCGCAACAGCATGCCCTGCGCCGGCACTCGCGCATGCCACTTCACCACACCCTGGGCTTCGACACGGTACTGACTGCGAAACCGCTGGCCATCCAGGTCAACCTCCAGTTGCAACAGGAAGTGGTCACCGTTGAGCTGCAATCCTTCGCTCAGCCGCTCGAACATCGCATCATCCATCGCCCCCAAGGCCTGGCGCAGTTCGCCCGCATCACGATAGCCCCCTGCCGGGCGCGCGCTGATCAGCCGGGTCAGCACCGAACGCGAGACCTCGCCCTCGTACAACGCATCCAGCAGCGGCAGCATCTCCAGGTTCAGCGCATTGGCGTTCAGCCGCCAGCCTGCGGTCTCGTCCAGGCTGCACAATTGCGGATAGCGCACAGCCCGGAGCGCGTCGGGCACCGCCAGCAGGTTCAGCTCGCTGATATCGCGCATCCGTTGATTGGCCGCCAGGCGTGGGGGGGATTGGCGCAGGTATTCGTTGCTTTCGGCGCCTTGCAGGCGAGTCTGCTGGTCGGCGTCAAGCCAGTCAGCCAGGGTCTGGGCCAGGCGCTCGGCGGCCATGTCGGCTCCCAGCAGATGCACCAGTTGGCGCTGGGCGCGCTCGGCTTCGGGGCCGATCAGCGCGTTGACGTTGAAGCAGGTGTGCAGGTCGCGAATCTGGATGCTCGCCTTGCCACCCTTGAAGTCATAAGCCAACGGTTGCCCGCGCATGGCCTGCCAGAACAACGGGCTAGCGCGCCACAGCGGGTCTTGCAGGGCCTGTTCGGTAAAGGCCAGCGCCGCGCGCTCGATCGCCCGCGCCTGTACGCGCTGCTGCACCAACCGCACGCTATCGACCTGTTGGCGACCCTGCTCGACCATCCAGGCCATGCCGCCCGCGAGCATGGCCAGGGCCACCAGCACCATCAACAGCGCCGCGCCCTGCTGCCGCTTCTTGTCCATTGCCCCGCCACCTTTTATGGAGAACCTGGCGACAGTCAACACACCGGATGTTTCAACCAGGTGGCAGGCTCACACAATTCCCGCAAAAACGTCACCGCAGCGTCATAAAGCCTCGGCAAACTGCGCCTTCATATTTCAAATCAATGGCTTGGAGTGTCGATATGGGTGGTATAGGGATTTGGCAACTGGTCATCGTGCTGCTGATCGTGATGATGCTGTTCGGCACTCGGCGCCTCAAGGGCCTGGGCAGTGATGTGGGTGAAGCGATCAAGGGCTTTCGCTCCTCCATGGGCAGCGAACCGGGTGCCCAGGCGGCGCAAAAGACCAGCCTTGAGGCGCAAACCGAACCTCAGCCACCTGCCGACAGTAAGCACTGATGTTCGATATCGGTTTTAGCGAACTGTTGCTGGTGAGCCTGGTGGCGCTGCTGGTACTGGGGCCCGAGCGCCTGCCGATTGCCGCGCGCAATGCCGGGCTGTGGCTGGGTCGGGCCAAGCGGGCAATGAATACGCTCAAGGCCCAGGTCACCCAGGAACTGGACCACGAACACCTGCTGCAGGGCATCGATCAGCAACCCTTGCGGCAACTGGAGCAGCAACTGCGCGACGGCATCCGTCTGGACGCTAAACCGCTGCCAGAACCCACCACTGCCCCAGGACAACCTGCCCCATGAGCGACCTGCCCTTGCCTGCCCCGCGCCTGTCGGTGACCGGCCACCTGACCCGGTTGCGCTCGCGCCTGGTGCGCTGCGTCCTGGCGATCCTCCTGGTGTTTTGCGCCCTCTTCCCCTTCGCCCAGCAGCTGTACAGCTTTGTCTCGCAACCGTTGCGCGACTTCCTGCCCAGCGGCGCAACCATGATCGCCACCGGGGTGACCTCACCGTTTCTGGCGCCGCTCAAATTGACCATGATGATCGCCCTGTTCATCAGCATGCCGCTGTTGCTGCACCAGGCCTGGGGCATGATTGCGCCGGCGGTGTACCGCCAGGAACGCCGCACCGCCGCCTGGTTGCTGGCCGCCAGTGTGGTGCTGTTTTACGCGGGCATGGCGTTCGCGTTTTTCCTGGTGTTCCCGATGATGTTCGGCTTCTTTACCAGCGTGACTCCGGACGGCGTGGCGATGATGACCGATATCGCCCTGTACCTGGATTTCATCCTCGCGCTGTTGCTGGCGTTCGGCCTGGCGTTCGAAATCCCGGTGGCCACCTTCCTGGTGATCTGGGCCGGGATCACGGACGTGCAGACCCTGCAAAAAAGCCGGCCGTATGTGATCGTCGGCTGCTTTGTGGTGGGCATGCTGCTGACCCCGCCAGATGTGTTTTCGCAAACCATGCTGGCGGTGCCGATGTGGATTCTGTTTGAGCTGGGGCTGTTGGCCAGCCGGTCCGTGAACAAGCCGCGTACAGAGGCGCCGTAGGCCGCCTTACGGCTCAGGGGAAGGCCGCAGCAACGAGGTGCTGCGCCCGCCTTGCTTGAGCAGGGATGGATTGATCCCGAATTGCTTGCGAAATGCCGTGGCAAAGTGGCTGGCGTTGGCGTAGCCCAGGTCTGAGGCCACGCGCATCACCGACTCGTCACCTTCCAGCAAGCGACTGCGGGCCTGGGTCATGCGTGCTTGCTGGAACACCCCATACACACTGTTGAGGAACAGCTGGCGGAACCCGCGTGTCAGCTTGGGCTGACTCATTCCGGATTCGCGGGCCAGTTCAGACAGGCTGGGCGCTTTGCCCAGGTCAAGCAGCAAGCGCTCGCGGGCGCGCAGCAGGCGTTGACGATCAAGGGCGCTCAGGCGACAGGCGCAGTCCACGCTACGCCGCGCTTCCAGAAACAGGCTGACCAGAGTCACGCTCTGGCCATACAGCCACAAGCGGCTGCGAGGCTGGCCAGGCGCGTACGCCAGGGCATTGGATAACTGGTGGGCAGTGGCAGTCATTTCGCCGCTACGGTGGCCATCAAGAAAGCAATGGTCACAGGCCAGCGCGCTGTACAGGCTCGGATCGATCTCCAGGTCCCACTGGGTCAACAGGTCGGGATGAATCATCACCGTGATGTTGTCGATTTCGCCCTGCTGCTGATAGAGGCCGTCGCGGCAACGCCCGTAACTGATGCTGCCGCAACCCTGGTCAATGACATAGCGGCGCTGGCGCCTGCCATCGCGGAAGCTGCAGGAAGCCTTGCCCTTGAGCAGGTTGGTAAAACTGAAGTGGATGCGCTCGCTATCGTCGTGCAGGGGCATTTCTACCGGCTGCTCGAAGGTGCTTTGCCAGCGCACGATATCCAGCCCGCCCTGCAAGGTCACGCGGGTGACCCGACACTGGTTGCCGGGCCCGAAATCGCCCCCGTAACCGTCGGCAATAATCCGCGAGACCGGCATGAACGCCCGCGCCTCTTCCTCAGTGGCTGACATCTTGGATCTCCTTGCTGACCGGATACGGCTCGAATCAGACCACATCGGGGTAGAGGCGCGCAATTGATAATCACTAGCATCTGACGCGCTGCAGTTGCTCCCTTAGCCGCCGTCGCCCGCCGCGACGCGCATTGCCCGAAACCTCAGTCAAGGCCCCATCATGTCTGCACCCAGCCCATCGACGACCAGCCGTGGATCACCGTACATTCGTTATACTATAACAACTCTTATCGGTTGCACACTCACTCATTCAGCCTTGGCCGACACGGTCAGCCAAACCGTGCAGTTGCCGGCTTCGACCGTCACCGCGCGTATGGAGCAAGAGGACCCCAAGGAAGTACCGATCAGCCTCAGCGTAATCAGCGGCGAACAGTTGCGCACCCAGCGCCTTGATACCCTGGAGAGCGCCCTGCGCAACACGTCCGGGGTCAGCGTCAACTCCTCCGGCGGGCCCAATGATTTCAATGTGCTGATCCGTGGCGTGGGCTCGCTGTACCAGATGTCAATGGATGACAGCTCGGTGGCGTTCAATATCGATGGTGTGCCGGTTTCATCACGCAGCCTGGGTTTTGAAACCCTGGATGTGGACCGCATCGAAGTCCTCAAGGGGCCCCAGGGCACCTTGTCCGGAGCGATTGGCCAAGCCGGCGCGGTGAATATCACCACACGCCAGCCGACTCGCGAATTGGAAGGTTATGTGCGCGGCGAAGTCGGCCAGCAAGGCCAGTTCCTCACCGAAGGCGCAGTGGGCGGGCCGCTTACCGACAACGTCAGCGGCCGCCTGGCGGTGCGCCGGGCCGGGTACGACAGTTGGATCGACAACGACCAGACCCATCACCCCCAGACCAAACCCCGCAACGAAGCGTACCGGGGCAGCCTGCTGTGGGATATCAACGACGACACCCGCGCGCTGTTCAGCGCCGAGCGCCAGAAGACCACCCGCGCCACCAATTCCCTGGTGCTGCGCCCATACGGCAGCGACCCGAGCCTGGACCTCACTCCCGGCCTGTTCGACGACAACTACAAGACCACCGAACGTTATGCGATCAAGGTCGAACATGACTTCGCCAACAGCCGCCTGACCTCAACCAGCGCCACCTCCACCGCCGACTTCGAAGGGCTGATCGCCTATGACAGCAAGCTGATGGGCGCTCTCTATGGCACCCCCAGCGAGTTCTGGGTGGTGGACAAATCCTTTGAGCGCTCCTGGAGCCAGGACGTGCACCTGAGCTCCCTGCCGGGCGCCGAGGTGTTCTGGGTCACAGGGCTGGCCGCCGCGCGCAACGAGCGCACCTACGACACCCCGCGCAATACCTACGGCACCTCGGGCGCCAAGTTTCGCGACTTCACCACGACCACCTATGCCGGCTACGGCGAAGTCACTTTCCCCTTGACCGAGCAGTTGAAACTGACCACCGGCTATCGTCACTCCTGGGACCGCAAGACCTATGACGGCGAGTATTTCTCTGCAAATGCTTCAGTCAATGACTCACGCAAACTCACGGACAACTACGGCACCGGTCGCGCCGCCCTGAGCTATGCGCTTACCCCACAAACCAACGTGTATGTGCAATTGGCGCGAGGCTATAAATCCGGCGGTTTCAATGATTACGCGTCACAGGTCAGCGACAGCGAACCCTACAAGGCGGCTGTCAGCAACGCAGCCGAACTGGGCTTCAAAAGTCAAACCGATGACCATCGTGGCAGCCTCAACGGCGCGTTGTTCTTCACTCGCGTACACGACGACCATCTGCTGGGGTACGACGCCGCAACCTTCGCCACCAACGCCTTCAATGCCGACACCCGTAGCCGTGGCGCCGAACTGGAAGGCAGCTGGCGCTTCGACTACGGCTTGACCGTGGCCGCCAGTGCCACCTACCTCGACGCGAAGATCACCAGTGCTGTGAATGGCATCCAGGCCGGTGACGTCGCCGCCGGCAACCGGACCCCGGATGTACCCCGCTGGAGTGGCAACTTCAACGTCGCCTGGGAGCACCCATTGGGCAATTACGCCGGCCTGGGTGACACCACCCTCAACACCAGCCTCAACTACCACCTGGTGGGCGAACGGGCGGCCGATCCGCAGAACCATTTCAACCTGGATAACTACGAGAAACTCGACCTGCGCGCCGGCCTGCAAAGCAAGTTCGGCGAGGTATATGCCTATGCCGACAATCTGCTGAACCAGACCTACGACACCTATGGTTTCTACAGCGACCCAGTGGCCTACGGCGCACCCGCGCGCCGTCGTACTCTGGGCGTCGGCTACACCTATCAGTTCTGATCAATCCCCTTGTAGGAGCTGGCTTGCCTGCGAAGGCGGCAGGTCAGCCAACATCCTTGGCAGCGCCGACGCCATCGCAGCATGAGTATCTACACAACTCTCTCTTCTGGGGATGTGTACATATCCGTTACTGTGGTCACGGCGGCTATGGGTTCCGCCCTGACGGCGGCTTACTTTGGACTGGGCCGGCACTCCGGCTCTTCAAAAGTGAGCCGCCGTCAGGGCGGAACCCATAGCCGCCATAACCGCAGCAACGGATATGTACCCAACCCCAAGAACCATCAAAGAGTTGTGTAGATACTCATGGCCATCGCGGGCAAGCCAGCTCCTACAAGGTTTGTTGGCTAAGCCTCTGTCAGAACGAATAGCTGTAACCCACGCCCGCCGACCGTCCCCTGGCCGGCATCCCGGTCAGTACTTGGTCGGTGGAGTAGGAACCGTACAAGTCATAGCGTGCATTCAGCAGGTTGTCGCCCCACAGGTAGACTTCCGAGCCGCCGCTTTCCAGGCCCAGGTGCAGGTCCAGCTTGGCGTAGCCCTTGAGGTCATAGTGGTTCTGCGGGTCTGCCGGGCGGTTTTTCTGCAGGCGGTAATTGAGCAATGTATTGAGCCGCGGTGCCGGCAGGCCCAGGAGGTTGGGCAGATCCTTGTGCCAGGCCACGCTGAAGTTGCCACTCCACAACGGCACGTCCGGCACTCGGCTGCCTGCCACCACGTCGCCGCCAGAAACACCCGGCGCATCGGAGGTCACCAGCGCGTTGGTGTAGCTCACGGCACTGCCCAGGGTCAGTTGATCAGTAACGTGCCAGGTGCTCGACAGCTCGGCACCCTTGCTGCGAGTGTCGGCATTCACCGCACTGACGGCCACGGTCTTGAAGTCATACCCCAACAAATGGTCATCGCGTACCCGGGTGAAGAACAACGCGCCCTCCAGGCTCAACGCACCGCCCTCGCTTTCATGCTTGAACCCCACTTCGGCCGCACTCACCTTGGCCGCCTTGTACGGCTCACTGTCCGCGACCGAGGTCGCGTAATCATTGAAGCCGGCAGACTTGTAGCCACGGGAAAGCACCGCATAGAGATTGGTCTGCGGCGTCAACGCATAGGCCAGCGCCACGCGCCCGGTGCTGTAGTTGTCTTGCAGTTGGCGGCTGTCGCTGGCCCGATTGCCTGCACTCGTATATTCACCGCCGTAGGTCTTGCGATCCCAGGTGTGGCGCAGGCCGGTGGTGAGTTTCCAGTCTTCGGCAATCGGGAAGGTGATCTCGCCATACGCCGCGTAGCTGTTGGTACTGAACTCACGTTGCTGAAGCGCGCCGTTGGTGAAGTTGCTCGAGTCGAAATTGCGCTCGGAACGGGAAAGATTGACCCCACCCACCCAGAACACTTCGGCCTCTGGCAGAGAGCCCAGGCGCAGGTCCTGGCTCCAGCCCCGTTCGTGGGCCGAGTCCTCAATGAGGTATTCGAAGGGTGAGCCGTACAGTGCACGGGTGATGTTGCGGTCATAACCCTTGACGGCATTGAAGTCGGTGCTGGTGTAGGCAGTGATCGAGGTGATCCGCGCTTGCGCCAGATCATGGTTGAGCTCAAAGGAATAGCGCTCATTGGTCTTCTGGTTGCCGTCAAATACGCCGGGGGTGTAGTCCAGGCGTGGGCTGTTGCCAAAGGGCCGCAGCATTTCCAGGCCGGCGTAGTGCTCGGCGCGCTGGCGTTCGGCAACCAGCAGCCCAGTGGTACCGGCGTCGTTGTCCCACAGCAGGCTGCCACGCAAGGCCAGGTCGCGAGGCGTGGTCATCGGGTCGCCATCCTGCTGGTTGTCGACCCAGTTATCGAAGCCACTGCGACGCACCGCAATGCGCCCGGCCAGGGTCTCGGTCAAGGGACCGCCCACCGCGCCTTCGCTCATGAACTGGCCTTGCTGGCCGACTTCACCCCGCACATAGCCTTCGACCTCACGGGTGGGCTTGCGGGTGGTGACGTTGATCGCCCCGGCCTCGCTGTTGCGCCCCAGCAAGGTGCCCTGAGGCCCCTTGAGCACTTCGACCTGTTGCACATCGAGGGTGGCCATGGCTGCGTTGCGCACCGACATCGGGACGCCATCGACGTTCAGCACCACCGAGCCGTCATCCATGCTCATCTGGTTCAGCGAGCCCACGCCACGAATCCGCACATTGGCGTCATTCGCCCCACCCCAGGAATTGACATCCACACCCGGGGTGCCGCGCAACGCATCCTCCAGGGTGCGCAGGCGCCGGGTTTGCAGGGTGTGCTCGTCAAGCACCGAAAGGCCAAAGGGAATGTCCCTGGCACTTTCCTGGTTCAACCGCGCGCTGACGGTCACCGGCGCCAGCTCCAGGGCCTGCGCGGGAGGCTGGTAGTCGGCCGCAAACGCGCTGCACGCCTGGCTGGACAAGGCCAGCGCCAGGGCTTGGGTGAGGACGTTGGCGCGCCAACCCTGCGGGTGGTGTAACGGTTTGAGTAGCCACTGATCAAGCATGCAAAACTCCAGGCAGATAAGAGAGGGATAGGTTCATTGCGGCGTGCCCCAACGCTGGCGCGCCTGGGCGATCACCTGATCCGAGGGCGCACCCAGCAGCCCCTGAATCAAGGGGGGCCATCCCTGGCCTGTACGGATTTGTGCAGTCATGTCCAGCAGTTGCGCAGCGCTCTGGCTGGCAGCCCAGTCGAGGCTGGCCAGGGCCGCATAAGGCGCGGCCCAGCCCTGCTGCCGGGCGTTGGCCAGGGTACCGATCGGCTCGCCGTCACTGCCCAGCAAGCGGGTCAGGTCATCGGCCTTGAGCCCGATCAGTGCGGCACGGGCCTGGGGACCGTCGACTTCGCCGACACACAGCAAACCCAACGCTCCGGCAACCCCCTGACTCAGCCATACATGACCCGGTTGTTCGCGCAGGTCGCTGGCGCTGAGCAGCCGCTGGCGGGCCAACAGTTCGGCGATGTGGGCGCGTCGTGCCCAGCGCCCGACGCCGGCTGGCGCCACGTCCCAGTCCGGGGTCTGGGCCAGCAGCAGGTGGCCGTTGCTCAGGCGACTGTCCCCCATGCCGCTGGGCCATTGGCTCACCTCGCTGACCGGTGGACTGGCGCCCAGATGCTGCGCGACACAGGCAGACATGGCGGCGAGGTCCTCGCGCACCTCGCGGGCGGTGGTCTGGCGACTGGCATCGGCCAGCACTCGTACACCGTCCAGTTCATGGGTCACGGTCGCCGAGGTCAGGGCATAGGCGAAATCCAGCGGCTGTTCACTGCGACCACTGAGGGACTGCCCCTGGGCGTCGATGGTCCAGTGCCAGGCCCCGGCCGGTGCAACCGCTTGCGCGGCCACCGCCGCCCCCTCGGGCAGCACGGGTGCCACAGCAGGCAAGCCGGCGGCCAGACGCTGTACTGGCGCACGCAAGCCACGTTCCGGGTCCAGGCCCAGGCGCGGCACCACCTGCCGCGCTTGCAGCCATACCGCCCGAGGGCTCAGCCAGATCCCCTCGCCCTCGCTCGACCAACCGCTGGCACTCAGAGTCCAGTGCAAGGTCACCTGGCAACCGCTCGACGCACAGGCACCCAGGGCCAGCCGCAGATGATCATGGGCTTGCTCAACCACCACCGACTGGCCCATCACCCTGGCGTCCGTCACCTGCAGACCCGCTGGCAACTCGGCATCCAGATGGCCATTGGCGGCGATCACGCCTTCCAGGGTCCACTGCCCTTGCACGTGGCGTTGGGCACTGTCGATCTGCAACTGCAATTGCCCGCCGGCCACCTGGAAGGCACCGGCGCCGCCCAGCCAGTGCTGCTCCCAGGCGGCGCTGTCGGCACGGGCCTGGGCAGCGGTTTGGTAATCGCCCTGTACCACCAATTGGCGGTGCAACACGCTACCGCTGCCGAACATCACCAGCACCCCCACTGCCAGCAACACACCGGGCACGCCCCGTAGCCGCGCCCCCAGGTCGGCAAGACGCCGCCGCTCCGGTCCACGGGGCACTGCCAGCGCCGCCAGTGCGACCAGCACCAGGCACAGCGCAAGCTTCCAACTGGCCAGCGTGCCGAGATAGGCCAGCCATGGGGCCCAGCCGGTCAACGCCGACAACGCCACGTGGCCAGGGATCGCCATTTCATAGGCCGGGTAACTTACCAGTCCCAGTTCGTGATTGAGCACCAGGAAAAACGTCAGCAACATCGACGTGGCGTATGCCAGGCCGGACCGCCGGATCAGCGCATGCACCAGCACCGTCAGCATCGCCAACTCCAACAATGGCGGGGCGAACACCAACAGCGAGTAGATCAGCGCAAACCCTGGGGCCAGGCTGGCTGGCGCAACCACCGCGCTGATCACCAGGCTGGCGATGCCAGGCACCAAGGCCAGCGCCTGCGTGGCGAGCACCACACACAGCACCTGACCGAAGGTACGCAACCACACGGGCGCCGGCGTGGCGTGCAGCATTGCCCCCAGCCCCTCAACATCATCACGCCGGCAGATCAGGCCCACCAGCGCCGCCACCATAAAGGCAATCACCAGGAACAACGCGCTGGCCAGCAGCGGCAACGTCAAGTCGGCGCGCGGTACCATCGGCCCATGGGCATGCCACACCCCATGCACAAGGCCGCTGAGCACGCCCATCACCACCAGCAGGCCGAGGGCCAGCCACCAGACCTTGCGTGCAAATACCTGGCGGGTCTGCCAACAGGTTTCGCGCCATAGCGCCCGCGACCAGTGGCTGGTCAACACCGGGCCAGGCAAGCACACATCCAGGGCCAGTTGCATCGGTGGCTCTGCCAGTACCGCACCGCTGCGCCGGCCCATCAAGCCCTGGCGCGTCGCGCGGGCCAGGGACCAGGCCAACAGCAGCAGCGGCAGCACACACCACAGGCCCCGGTTGAGCCAGAACCCCGGCGTGAGGTCCAGCAGTGCCTGGGATTTTTGCGCTGCGGTCCAGGTTTCAACCTGGGCCTGGGCGAAAGTAAACAGC
Source organism: Pseudomonas sp. DTU12.1 (assembly GCF_009873475.1). Lineage (NCBI taxonomy): Bacteria > Pseudomonadati > Pseudomonadota > Gammaproteobacteria > Pseudomonadales > Pseudomonadaceae > Pseudomonas > Pseudomonas sp. DTU12.1. Next base: position 3,482,984 of record NZ_CP045254.1, read on the forward strand.
GACGGATCGAGGCTGGCCGCCAGCAGCGGGTTGATATGCCCACCCTTGAGCACCACCACCGCGAACATCCACAGCAACATCAACACCGTCGCCAGGGCAAACGGCGCGGCCAGGCCCCGGCTGCGCAGCGCCAGCCAGTAATACAGAGCGCCCACACCGGTACTGACCGGCAACAGCAACGCCACCCAGGCAAAGCCCAGCGCCAACCAGGCCGGCGCGCCGATACTCGCCGCCGGCACCCAACCCAGCCAGGCGAGGACCGGGCTCAATAAGAAACCGACAATCAGCGAACTGGCCAGCAGCCCACCGACCACGGCGGCGCCGATGAAGCGCCCCCATAACAACGCCGGCAACGACACCGGCAGTGCCAGCAACACCTCTTCCAATTGCGCCTTGCGGTCCCGCAGGGCGGGCTGGGCGAACACCCAGGCCCAGGCAAAAAACAGGAAAAACATACAGCCGCAGGCCATCAAGTAGATCAGGCTCGGGGCATTGCGCGGGATGTCGCTGGCGCCCATTTTCTGCACGTAATCGGCATTGGTCAGGGACATCAACAGGTAGCCGGCCAGGCCCAGAAACACCAGCAAGGGAATACCACTGCGCAGCCCGGCGCGCACTTCCACCCAGGCTTCACGCATCATCAGGGCGAAGGTGCTCATGCGTCGACCGCCTCGCCGGCCTGGGCCAGCGCCAGGTAATAAATATCTTCCAGGCGCGGTGCGTGGGGCATGAAGCGTGGGTCGGCCGGCCGTTCACCCTGCACAATCACCCGACTGCCCTCGGGGCTGGCCGCCACGTGCAAGGCCGCCGGCAAGGTTTCGCCGCGCCCAAACGACGCCGCCCACAGGCGCCCCTGCTCCGCGCCCAGCAACGCCTGAGGGCTACCCTCCACCAGGATCTGCCCGCCAGCCAACACCGCAAGGCGGCTGCACAGGTTCTCGACGTCTTCGACAATATGGGTCGACAACAACACAATCGACTCAGCGGCCACGTCCGCCAACACCCGGTGAAACCGGTTGCGCTCCGCCGGATCAAGGCCCGCCGTCGGCTCATCGACAATCAACAAGCGCGGCGAACCCACCAGCGCCATGGCGATGCCAAAGCGGCGCAGCATGCCTCCCGAATAAGTGGCTAGCGCACGGTGCGCGGCATCCTGCAGATTGACCTTGGCCAACAGGCCTTCGATTTCTGCGCGGCGTTGGCGACTATCGGTACGGCCCTTGAGCCAGGCGAAGCGGTCCAGCAAGTCGCGTGCGCTGACGCCCGGATATGCCCCCAGTTGTTGCGGCAGGTAGCCAAGGCGGCGGCGCAGGTGGTTGGAGTCGGCCAGCACATCCACGCCATCCAGATGGATGCTGCCCGCGTCGGGCTGCTGCAAGGTCGCCAAGGTGCGCATCAGGCTACTTTTGCCGGCGCCATTGGGGCCGAGCAACCCGTACATACCGGGGCCGACGCTCAGGTCCACGCCGCGCAGCGCTTGTACGCCGTTGTTGTAGCGCTTGCGCAGGCCGCGCACCTGCAAACCCGAATCGACTGACATCTGCAACTCCATGGGCAGCGCGCCGATACCGGCTCCCGATCCAGGGACAGCGGGCCTGCCGGGCGGCACTTGTTTGGGAATGATTGCCCTTAAGAGGGACAGCCCGTGACGGTAGCCACGCACGCGGGTGCGCTCTACCCGATTCAAGTCAATTTCCAACCGTATCGCGCAGTCGCCAGCGCCGCGGCCCACCGCAGCGGTGCTCAAGCCCGACACCGGCATGCGGATTGGAGGGGCAATCGACTCGATACGGGTAGCGGCCAACGTGACAGCGATTAGCATCGGTGCCCGTGTAAACGCCAACGGAAACCCCATGACTAGCGCCCTAGACACCCTGCAACGCCCGGTCAACCACCTGATTCGCCTTGGCGTGGCGCTCGCCGCCGTCGGGGCCTTGGTGAACCTGGTGCCCTATGTTGCCTTGACCGAACTGGCGCGCCTGCTAATGGCCGGCACTGCCGAACCGCAAGCCCTGTGGCTGTGCGCCGGCTGGGTGGTGATTGCCCTGAGTGTCGGCTGGATGGCCTGCGGCGCCGCCCTGTGGCTGACACACCTGGCCGACCATCGCTTGCAAGCCAGCCTGCGCGAATCGCTGGTTGGCAAGCTCGCACGCGTGCCGCTGGGCTGGTACACCGAGTCGAGTTCCGGCGCCGTGCGCAAGGTAGTCCAGGACGATCTTGAAGACCTGCATCACCTGATCGCCCACCACGCCGTGGAACGTACCGCCGCCATCGTCACACCCCTGGCAGGGCTGGTGTGGCTGGCCAGCCTGAACTGGCGACTGGCGCTGATGGCAGTGCTGACTCTGCCGCTCTATAGCCTGGCCTATGCCCTGATGATGCGCGGCTTCGGCAGCAAGATGCAGTTGCTGGACCAGAGCATGACCCGTATCAGCGCAGCCATTGTCGAGTTCGTCCACGGGATTGCCGTAGTCAAGGCATTCGGTCGCGTCGGCCAGGCCCATCGCGGCTATCAACAGGCAGTCAACCAGTTCAGCCAGCAGTACGCCGGCTGGGTGCGGCCCTTGCTGCGCCTGGAGGCCATTTCGTCCATGGCCCTGAGCGTGCCGGTGATTCTGCTGGTGAGCCTGGGGGTGGGCAGCCTGTGGTTGAGTCGCGGCTGGATCACCCCACTGCAATTGTTTGCCGAGACGCTGGTGGCGGTGGTCATTCCACAGTCCCTGCTGGTGATCAACCAGAGCCTGGCCGCCCAGCGCACTGCCCAGGCCGCCGCCGGGCGAATCGAAGCCCTGTTGAACGTAGAAGAACTGCCCACGCCGGACCACTGCCGCGAACCGGTGGGGCACGATGTGAGGTTCGAACAGGTCGAGTTTGGCTACGACGCAGCGCACCCGATCCTCAAGGGCATCGACCTGTATTGCCCGGCCGGTACGATCACCGCTTTAGTGGGCAGTTCCGGTGCCGGTAAATCGACCCTGGCCAAGTTGGTGCCGCGTTTTCATGACGTCAACGCTGGCCGGGTGCTGGTGGGCGGTGTCGATGTGCGGCAGATCGACCCGGGCCAGTTGTACCGGCACGTCGGTTTTGTTTTGCAGGATGCGCAACTGGTGCATGGCAGCGTGGCCGATAACCTGCGCCTGGGCTGCCCCGGTGCCAGCGATGAGCAATTGCAGGCGGCCGCCCGCGCGGCGCAGATTGATCAGCGCATCCTGGCCCTGCCCCGGGGTTATCAGTCCGTGATTGGCGAAGACGCGACTCTTTCCGGCGGCGAGGCCCAGCGCCTGTCAATCGCCCGTACGCTGCTGGCGGACACCCCGGTGCTGGTCCTCGACGAAGCCACCTCCCACGCCGACCCGCAATCCGAGGCGCTGATCCAGGATGCGCTTTCTGCGCTGGCGCGAGGGCGCACGGTACTGGTGATTGCCCATCGCCTGGCGAGTATTCGCGATGTCGACCAAATCGTCGTGCTCGATCAGGGTCGCGTTGTGGAATGTGGTCGCCATCAGCAACTGCTGCAGGCCAACGGCGCCTACTCTCGGTTATGGCACGCCAGCGCGCTGGAGGCCTCGTTATGATCCGCAGCCTGTCGACCTTGTTGGGCCCGGGCCACGCCACGCGCCTGTATCGCTACCTCGCCTGGCTGGTGGCCAGTGCCATGCTGCAAGGCTTGGCGGTGGCGTTACTGGTGCCGATCCTCCACGCGCTGTTTGCCGGCGACCTGCCGACGGCCATGACCTGGCTCGCCGGCCTCGCGGCGATGGTGGTGCTGACCTGCATTGCCCACTACCAGCAGGCGATGCAGGGGTTCGCCCTGGCGCTGCTGGTGCTTACCACTTTGCATGAGCGCCTTGGCCAGCACCTGATGCGCCTGCCCCTGGGCTGGTTCGACAGCGAGAAGGTCGGCCAACTGTCGCGCAGCGCCACCAGCGGCACGCTGATGGTCACCGGGTTGTTTGCCCATTATCTGGGCCCGGTGGTGTCCGGCGTGGTGGTACCTGCCACCGTGGCGCTGACCCTGTTTGTGTTTGACTGGCGACTGGGGCTGACGGCGGTACTGTGCGCGCCGCTGATCTATTTCACCCATCACTGGTCGGCCAATGCCATTGGCGCCAATGACGCGCGGGTCGAAGCCGCCGCCAGCGAAGCCGGCAACCGCGTGGTGGAATTTGCCCGCTATCAGCAAGTGCTGCGCGCCTTTGGCCAGGCCCAGGGCGGCTATCGGCCGTTGCAGGCGGCCAACCACGCGCAACAACAGGCCGGGGGCTCGATGCTGGCGCAGACCTTTCCCAAGTTGCTGGCCGGAGGCCTGAGCGTGCAACTGGCGTTCGCCCTGCTGGTTGGCGTGGGCATTGCCCTGGCCGTGACCCAACAGATCGACGCCATCGAGTTGGTGGCCTTGCTGGCCCTGGCCGCGCGGTTTGTCGGGCCCCTGGCGGAGGCCGCCGCGCGCAGTGGTTTGTTGCGTATGGCCGGCAACGACCTGGAGCAACTGGTGAGCATCCTGCACCAACCACCGCTGGCGGAACCGGCGCACAGCCAACCCATGACCGCCCCCGGCAGCCTCGAATTTGAACACGTGGGCTTTGCCTACCCCAGTGGCCCGCCGGTGCTCAAGAACCTGAGTTTCAGCGCCCAGCCCAACACCATGACCGCGATTGTCGGCGCGTCGGGCTCGGGCAAGACCACTGTCACCCGCCTGCTGATGCGCTTCTTCGATGCCAGCTCGGGCTGCGTCAAGGTGGGCGGCGTGGATGTGCGCGCGCTGTCCAGCGAAGCCCTGATGGGGCAGCTGTCTTTGGTGATGCAGGACGTGTATCTGTTCGACGACAGCCTGGAGGCCAACATCCGCGTCGGCAACCCGGATGCCAGCCCTCGGCAGTTGGCGCAAGCGGCAACATTGGCTGGCGTCGATGAGATCGTCGCGCGCCTGCCACAAGGCTGGGACACCCCGGTCGGTGAAGGGGGTGCCAGCCTGTCCGGCGGTGAACGCCAACGCGTGTCCCTGGCGCGTGCCCTGCTCAAGCGCGCGCCGATTGTGCTGCTGGATGAAGCCACGGCGGCACTCGATCCGCAGAATGAGGCTTACGTGCAAGCCGCCATTGGCACGCTGATCCAGCGCGCCACCGTGCTGGTGATCGCCCATCGCCTGCCGACCATCATGGCTGCCGACCAGATCCTGGTGCTCGATGAAGGTCGCCTCGTGGAATCGGGTACCCACCGTCAGTTGCTCACTAACAACGGGCGTTACGCCGGTTTTTGGCACGAGCGTCAACGGGCCGGCGGCTGGCGACTGAAACAGGAGCGGCCCTCGTTGTAGAAGCCGGCTTGCCGGCGATGGCGCCCTATAAAGCGACACGCATCCCGATGACGAAGGCGCCCAGCATCGACATTAAACAAAATGTTGACTTAGTAAGGCGCCAAGATAAACTGCGCCTTATGAATATTTTAGAGAACAAACACCACATCATGCTGCGCGAGCTTGATGGGGTGCCAGCCGAGGTCAGGGACAGTGTCAAGCTGTGCTTCGAGCTGCTGTCGGCCGCGGCCGCGATCAATCGTGTGTGTGCCATCCGCCTGGCGCGCTACAACCTGTCGGAGGGCCGCTTCGTCATCATGCTCACCCTCAAGAGTGCCGGCGGCAAGCTGTCGCCGCTGGAGTTGGCGACGCGCCTGTCGATTACCACCGGCACCGTCACTGGCTTGCTCGATGGCTTGCAGGGCGACGGGTTTATCAAGCGCAAGACCGACCCCACCGACCGGCGCAAGCTGATCATCAGCCTGACCGCAGACGGTAAACGCGTGGTCGATGAGGTGTTTGCCGAACACACCGATTGGATCAGCGCCATCATCCAGGGCTTGAGCCTTGAGCAGCGCCAGGCGTTGTCCGAGTCGATCTATTGCATCTCGGCTAGCCACGCGCTGTCTCAGCAACTGCCGGATGAGCATTAGGCCCGGGGTTCAATTGCTTCAATCGCGGTAGTCACACAAGGAGGTGTTTGATGCTGCACAGTCAACGAGTGATGACCAATTTCGGCAGGAAGCCACGGATCCACAGTGGCGTCGATGTCATCCGCCACAGCATGGTTTCCCTGGAACGCTACATCCCTCCCACGCTTTACCGGCGCTTGTTTATCAAGCGTATCGCCCGTCATCCCCTGGCCATCGAAGGCTTTGAGTTTCGCCCGGTGCAAAGCCTGTTCGAACTGGAAGAGGCGTTGCGCCTGGTCAACGACAGCTATGCACGGCGCGGTATCTCCACGGTGTGCCGGGCCGGAATGCGCTTTTCGGCGTTCCACCTGTTGCCGGGCACCACCACCTTTGTAGCGATCAAGGATCAACAGATCGTCGGCACCGTCTCGTTGATCGAGGACTCCATGCTCGGGTTGCCCCTGGAAGAAGTGCATGGCAACGAGGTCGTCATGCAGCGCCTGGCCGGCGGCCGGCTGGCAGAGGTCGGCACCCTGGCGGTGGCTGCAGGCTATCGAGGCAAAGGGGTGCCCTTGATGCTCTACAACGCGATGTTTCGCTGGGCCATGCATTTTCGCGGGGTACAGCGCTTGCTGATCGCCGTGCATCCGCGGGCGGGGGCGTTTTATCGCAATGTATTGTTCTTTTCGCCCATGGGCCGGGTGCAGCCCTACACCAAGCTAAACAATGCCCTGTCGCTGCCCTTGTGTCTGGATCTGGGCAACGCGCCGGCAATTTTCCAGCAGGCCTATGAGCGCCCTGCCCTGGGGTTTGCCGTCGAAGGTCAGCGCACGCATTTCTTCGATTTTTTCTGCCGCAGTGACTACGCCCATATCCGCCTGCCCGCTACCGGCAGCGTACGCCGCTGGGACGCACAAGAAGTGCTGACCCATATGGCGCGCTGTGGCGTGCACGGCCGAAACCTGTCGCCACGGGTTCAGCGAGCACTGGCCCTGGCGTAAGCTCGTTCAAACGTCATTTCATGGAGGAAGCAGTATGGACAGCGGATTGCTGCGCGCGATATTCAGGGAAATAACGATCAAGCAACCGTTCGAGCGCATACCCGAACCGGCCCTGGTCATGGAAGAACAACAGAGTGTGGCGTCTTATGCCGACAGTGCCGCCCAGGGCCAAGCCTTGTCCGGCACCCACCTTTATCACTGTGCGCAGATGTGCGCGCTGATCAAGCCCGGCGACGTGGTGCTGGACATCGGCTGCGGCCCGGCGGCCCTGTTGCTGCAAGTCGCACGGCTCAACCCACGGGCCGAGTTCATTGGCATGGACCTGTCGCAGACGATGCTGGAAGTGGCGCGCGAAGCGTGTCATCAGCAAGGCATCGACAACGTGCAACTGGTTGAAGATGACATGACCCGGCTCAGCATGATCGCTGACCGCAGCGTGGATGTAGTGATCTCGTCAATGGCCCTGCATCACCTGGAAAACCTTGGCCAGCTGGAAGGTACTTTTCGCAATATCTCCCGGGTACTGCGCAACGACCGGGCGATTTACCTGAATGACTTCGGGCGCCTGAAAACCATCGAGTCCGTCGACTACTTTGTCCAGCGTGCCAGCGACGGTGCGGACGCGGAAACCCTGCTGGACTATCGCAACTCGCTGCTCGCGGCGTTCTCGCTGGAAGAGTTCCAGACCCTGGCCGCCAGTTACCTGGGCCCCTGTGCCAAGGTCTACAGCACCGCGTTCAGCCCGTTGATGATGGTGATTCGCACGCCCAAGCGGCGCTGCGTGAAGGTGATGAAACCGGAGTTCCGCCGCCGCTACACTGCGCTGCCCGCCAGTCGCCAGGCGGATGTGAACCAGTTGCGCCTGTTCCTGCGTCTGGGAGGCCTGGCCAGTGCCTTTTGAACCCGCCCACCTGACACTTGCCCAGCAGCAATGGCGCGAGGTGCTCGGTGACGCGGGTGTGCGCGTCGACCCGGCAAGCATCGAGCGTTTCGCGCAAGACACCATGTGCTCCCCTGCGTATGCCCGCGTGGTGATTGCGCCACGCTCAACCGAGCACGTCTCGGCGTGCATGGTGATCGCACGGCGCTATGGGGTTGCCGTGCATCCGATCAGCACCGGGCACAACTGGGGTTATGGCAGCGCCTCGACCAACGACGCCCGCTGTGTGCTGATGGATTTGTCCGGGATGAACCGGATTCTGGGGTTCGATGAGGAGCTGTCGGTGGTGACCCTGGAGCCTGGGGTGACCCAGGGCGATCTGGCCCGTTATCTACAAGAGCACAACTTGCCCTGGCTGACACCCGTCACCGGCGCCGGCCCGACCTGCAGCGTGCTGGGCAATGCACTGGAGCGCGGTTTTGGCATCACCCCCCACACTGACCATTTTCAGGCGGTACTCGGCATCGAGGCGGTGCTGGCCGACGGTACGCTGTACCGCTCGCCAATGGCTCTGGGGGTCACCGCGCCCTGCTTCAAATGGGGTGTGGGGCCGTACCTGGACGGGCTGTTCAGCCAGAGCGGGCTGGGGGTGGTGACGCAGATGTCGATTGCCCTGGTGCGCAAGCCCGAGGTTATCCAGCCGTTTTATTTCTGGGTGGATGAAGAGCAAGGGCTGGAAGCCGCGTTGGCAGGTATCAAGCGCATGCTGGACCTGGCCCCTGGGCAGATTGGTGGTATCAACCTGATGAACCGTACGCGGCTGTTGACCATGGCCAGCGAAGATACTCAGGTGGTGGGCATGAATGAAGAGCAGCAACGGGCCGCCGCCGATGCCTTGGGCCTGCCTGCGTGGATGGGTGTCGGTTCGATCTATTGCCAGAAAGCCCAGCACGCTCCGCTCAAACACATGATCAGCCGGGAACTTGAGGCTTTCGCCAGCAAATCGCTATTCAAGACCCGGGGTCAATTGACCACCGCCCGACGCTTGCTGGGCCATCTGCCCGGCGGCTGGTCCCAGCGCTGGCAACGGACCCTGGGCAAGATGCTGCAAGGCATCGACCTGATGGAAGGCCAACCCAGCGAAGTGGCCCTGCCGCTGGCCTACACCGCCGGCGCCAAGCCGCTGCCCGCTGCGCCCCTGAACCCGGCGCGAGATAACTGCGGGCTGATCTGGTACGCACCGATCCTGCCGCTGAAGATCCAAGAGGTCGCCGACTTTGTGCGCACCATGGAGCGTCGGTGCCGCCAGCAGCAAATGCCTTGCCCGGTGACGCTGACCAGCCTATCGAGCCGTGCCATCGATTGCACCGTGCCGCTGCTGTTCGACCGTGCGGATGCCCAGGCGTCGAACCGCGCCCATGAGTGCTATCACCAGCTGTTCGCCCAAGGCAAGGCACAGGGCGTACTGCCGTATCGCGTGCCCACTCGCTTCATGCACCTGCTGACCGACGCCCAGGGGCCTGCCTGGCAGCTCGGGGCGCGGATCAAGGCAGCATTGGATCCGGACAACCTGCTTTCACCCGGGCGCTACTGCGCCACAAACCCAACGCCTGACCAGGCCATGACCGCGTCGGTGGTATCGAGATGAGTGAAGATCGCAAGGACCTGATTGACCAGGGCCGCCTGCCCACCCGCAATCTGGGCGAGTGCCTGGCCGTTGACCAGGTAGCGCTGGCAACGGCCCTTGGCGCGCAGTTGGAACCGTCCCTGGCGCAAACACTTTACAGCGCAGCCGAGGCCGGCCAGGCCCTGGGCATTTCCAAGAAAGTCGCCGCCCTGGGCCTTGCACTGGGGCAGTGGCTGGAAAGCGCCGCCCTGCCCCTGCGCGAGCACACCTGGGGCCTGCTGCTGGAGCATCCGTCGGACACTGTGCGCAGTTGGGCGGCTTTCGCCAACGCCTACTGCCAACGCAACAGCGAACTGGAACAGGCTTTGCTGAGCCAGTTCCAGTTCGCCACCGACGCGCATTTTGGCGTGCGCGAATGGGCCTGGATTGCCTTGCGACCGCTGCTGGCCCAGGACCTGACGCACGCGCTGGAACTGCTACGCCGCCATGCCCGCAGCGATGACCCGCTGATCCGCCGGTTCTGCGTTGAAATCCTGCGCCCGCGTGGGGTCTGGTGCGAGCACATCGCCCCGCTCAAAGCCGAGCCGCAGATGGCCGAACCCTTGCTGATTGCCATGCTCGATGAAGCCGACAAATACGCCCAGGACTCGGTCGCCAACTGGATCAACGACGCCAGCAAGACCCGACCGGATTGGGTCCGGCAGTTGTTCGAGCGCCACCCACCCAGCGGCAAAGCCGCCACCAGGATTTTTACCCGGGCTACCCGCAGCCTTTCTCAATAGACGTGAACAGGAGTCACAAATGTCGCTCAAGGAAAAGCTACAAACCGTCAAGGACCAGATGGCCCAGTTGCCTGCCGAAGTCCTGCACAAGTTCCAGGCATCGCTACAGACGCTGCTCGACAGCCATTTGGGCGACAAGGCCCTGAAGGCCAACGACAAGGCGCCCCTGGCGGTGCTCAAGGATGCTGACGAGCAGGATGTGGACCTGCGTCAGTTGCTGGATAAAGGCCCATTGGTGCTGGTGTTCTACCGAGGCATGTGGTGCCCCTTCTGCGGCCAGGCATTGACCGCCTACCAACAGATGGTCGCAGACCTGGCCGCCTCCGGCGCCACCCTGGTGGCGGTGTCGGCCCAGACCCCGGAGTTCTCGCGCAAGACCCGCGAAGCCCTCGGCATCAAATACCTGTTGCTCAGCGATACCGATAACCAGCTGGCGCGCCAGTACGGCATCGTGTTCAAGCTCGAAGACGAGCTGGATGAGGTCTACCGCTCCCTGGGTGCCGACCTCAAGCTGTTCAACGGCTCCGACGCCCTGACCTTGCCCATGGCCAGCGCCTTTGTGATCGGCCAGGACGGGCTGATCCGCGCCGCCTTCGTCAACGTGGACTACTCGCAACGGGTAGAGCCACAGCAATTGATCACGGCCGCCAGCCGCGCATAACCGGCAATCCTCGCCGAAGGCAGCCACGCCTTTGGCGAACCCACTTGTTCAGGGACTGACGACATGAAACGAATCGCAATCATGGGGGCCGGTGTAGCCGGTCACCTGGCCGCGCTGTACTTCAAAAAAAGGTTACCGGGTGTCGAAGTCATCCTGATCGGGCGCCCGGACCGCAAGCGCCCGATCGTCGGCGAGTCCACGGTCGAGTTGACCACCCACTTCTTCAAGGGCCTGGGGCTGGGGCGCCTGCTGGAAGAAAAGCACTACCACAAGTACGGCCTGACCTATTACCTGAAGCTGCGCAACAACCCCGAGTGCCGCAACTACGTGGTGCACGAGGCACCGGGCGTGATCCGCATGCCGGCCTACAACCTCAACCGCTTCAGCTTCGACAAGGACCTGCGCCAGATTGTCGGTGATCATCAGGTCCACATGATTGAGGCCGATGTGAGCGCCGTCGACCTCAATGCCGGTGAGCACGCCACCCACCTGCTGACGCTGCGCAGCGCCGCCGATGAGCAACAGCAACTGACCGCCGATTGGGTAGTGGACGCCACCGGCCGCAATCGCTTCATGGCGAAAAAGCTCAAGCTGCACAAAGAGGCGACGTACCAGCGCAGTACCTTCTGGCTCAGGCTCAAGGACTTCGACCGCAGCATCTTGTCTAGCATCACCGCGCACAAGGACAAGCATCACTGCTACGACCCGTACTACGTGACCCATCATTTTTATGGCAAGGGCTACTGGATCTGGATGATCCCGATGCGCAGCGATGATGGCAACGAGATGATCAGCATCGGCATCACCTACCGGCCGGACATGATCGAGCAGAAAATCAGCACCCTGGAGGCCTTCAAGGAAAAGGTCATGGCCGACCATCCGGTGATTACCGAGTTGATCGAGTCGGGCCAGCTGGTCGATACCCAGGCCATGCACAACTACATGTACGAGGCGCGGCAATACTACTCGACCGAGGGTTGGTTCCTGCTGGGCGACGCGGCCTTTACCTTCGACCCGGCCAACAGCGCCGGGCTGGCCTATGTGGCGCAGCAGATCCCGCAAGTCGCGGCGATGATCGAGAAGGATATCCATGGCAGCCTGACCCCCGCCTACGTCAACTGCCTGGAATCGCACATCCAGGCGCAACTGGCCCTGCAGGACACCTGGAGCAAGTGGTACGAGGTGATGGACGACCCGTTCATGATGGGCTGGACCCTGCTGTTCGCCAACATGGCGTACTTCCATGTGGTGTTGCCGATGTACATGACCGGGGATTTTCTCGATGGTCATCAGGCCCAGCAATTTGCCGACCTGCTGCCGCGCTACACCCGCGAGATGCAACCCTCGCCCCTGCCGTTTGCCTGCCTGCTGCAAGAGATCCGCCGCTCCAACCCGGGCTTGAGCCCGACGATGATGCCCAACCTCTATTCGCGCACCATCAACTTCGACCTGTACAAGGCCGACAACCGCGCACGGCCGATCTACGCCTCCAACTATTACCTGCGCTCGGCCTTGCTCCGGGTGCGGCTGATGAAAATGGTCAAGTGGTCGCTGTCTAGGCGCCACCTCACGTTGTTGCTGCGCCATGGCTGTGGCGCCGTGCAGGACCTGGCGCGGGCTGCGGTCCTGCGCCTGCGCCCTTCGCTGTTCTACAAATATGGCGAGTCGCCGGAGTTGCTCAAGTCGCCGTTTGGCAAGGACGGTGGCTTCCTCGACCTGGTACGTCGCGGATGAACGGCATGGCGCAGGTCCGCACAGACCTGCTGGAACTGAGTGCCGTGCAACTGGCGTGGTTGATCCGCGGCAAGCAGATCTCCCCGGTGGAGCTGATCGAGCAATGCATTGCGCGCCTGGAGCAGGTCCAGCCGTTATGCAATGCCATGGCAGTCGACCTGTTCGACGACGCCCGCGACGCCGCCCGCCGGGCCGAAGAGGATGTGCTCAAGGGGCGGCCATTGGGACGCTTGCATGGCGTGCCCTTCTCCATGAAAGAAGGCCTGGGCCTTGCGGGGTACCCCAAGACCTGCGGCTCACGCCTGCGCAGCAACAGCCGCGCCCGCAGCACCGCCACGGTCGCCACGCGGCTGCTGGCGGCTGGCGCCATCCCCCTGGCCCTGGGCAATCAGGCCGAGATGGCGTTGTGGCCCGAGACGGACAACCTGGTGTATGGCCGCACGCTCAACCCCTACGACCCCTCACGCACCGCCGGTGGCAGCAGCGGTGGCGACTCTGTGATGGTCGCCAGCGGTTGCGTGCCCTTTGCCCTGGGCACCGACGGCGGCGGCTCGATCCGCATCCCGGCGGCGTTCAATGGGATCTTTGGCCTGAAGCCGTCGCGGGGGCTGGTGCCGCTGAGCGGGCATCTGCCGCTGGATGAGCAGCGTGTGTCACTGCCATTGTCCCAAGCCGTTGCCAGCCACTTTGCAGCGGGCCCCCTGTGCCGGTACGCAGAGGACCTGGGCGCAGTGCTGGAGGTCATCGCCGGCAGCGACGGCATCGACCGCAATATCCACTCGAGCTATCAGCAACCGGCCCAGGCGACACCGCTCAAGCGTGTATTCGTCTGCCTGCCGGCCCCTCTCAAATGGGGCACGCCACTCTCGGCCGCCGTGACTGGCGGGGTGATCGAGACCGGCCAGCGTTATGCGGACCAGGGTGTGGAGGTGCAAGCCTGGAATGAAGGCTGTTTGACCAACGCCTTTTTTATCTGGCTGGCCGTCCTCAAGTGCGAAACCCGCATTCACCTGGCCGATTACCTCGGGGATGGGCAGCCACTGAATTATCCACGGGCGTTGTATGCAGCCCTGGCTGGCAGGCCGCAGTTCTCCCGGGGGCCACTGCTTGCCAGCTTGATGGACAGCTGCGGCGATCGGCTGGGCAACCCGGGGCTCGCGCGGTTCCTCAAGCAGCGTGATCACTTGCAGCAGACCCTGGCCGGGCTGTTCGACGGCCAGAGCATTCTGGTGTTGCCGGCCACCCCGAGCGTGGCGCCGGCCCATGGCAGCGCCCTGAAGCGCCCGTTCGATATCGGCTATTGCGCGCTGTTCAATGTTCTCGGTTTTCCGGCCCTGTGCGTGCCCATCGGGCGCCTCGACCAGGGCTGCCCGGTGGCCGTGCAACTGGTGGCCGGGCTGGGCCAGGACGCGTTGTTACTGGAAGCTGCGCGCTTTCTGGAAATGGAATTGGGCGGTTGGCGCAAGCCTGCGCTCTAACACTTCAAGCACTAGGACACCCCATGCAAACCAATACCAGCGCTATCACGCTCCAACCCCCTGCGCCTGCGGGCGGACAATCGGCCGTGGGTTCCCAGGCCGAGCACTTGACCCTATTGTTCCTGATCCAACTGATCGTGATTTTCAGCGCCAGCCGCCTGATCTCCTGGCTCAGCACCCGCTGCCTGGGGCAAACCCCGGTGGCTGGGGAGATTCTCGCAGGGCTGGTCCTGGGCCCGAGCCTGCTGGGGTATTTTTTCCCGGAACTGCTGAGCAGCATCTTTGTGCCGCAAACCTCCACCGCCTTTGTCGCCACGGCTCAGGTCGGCCTGATTCTGCTGATGTTCCAGGTGGGCCTGGAATTTGAATTCGGCGCCCACCTCAAGGGGCGTAAGCGCTCGATCATGGCCATCAGCTTGGGTGGCCTGCTGGTGCCGTTTGTCAGTGGTTTCCTGGTGGCCGAGTATTTCTGGCAACAGATCGTCGGCGACAAGCCGCCACTGCTGGCCTTCCAACTGTTTTTTGCCACGGCGTTGTCGATCACTGCCCTGCCGATCCTCGGGCGGATCTTCATGGAACTGGGGCTGTCCCGCTCCCGCGTGGCCACCCTGACGATTGGCGCGGCGGCCATCGATGATGTGTGCGGCTGGCTGATCCTCGGTGGGGTAACGTCGATCATTGCATCCAACTTCAGCGTGTGGGCGTCCCTGGGCAGGATCCTCGCGCTGGCGGTGTTTATCGTGTTGGTGCTGTGGGTGGTGCGGCCCTTGGTGCTGCGCTGGATCATCGGCGACCTGGAGCGCAAGCCGCTGTCGGCCCAGGGCATATCACTGATGCTGATCGTGCTGTTTGGCAGTGCGGTGATTACCAACCTGATCGGCGTGTTTTCGATCATTGGTGGTTTTATCATCGGCGTCGCCCTGCACACCCACCGGCCCTTTGTCACGCAGTGGAATGCCAAAGTCAGTGGCCTGGTCAATGCGTTTTTCCTGCCGGTGTTCTTTGCCTACACCGGCCTGCGCACCGACATCGGCTCGCTCAACGGCGACACGGCGCTGCTCAATTGCTTTTTGGTGTGCCTGGTGGCGTTCGCTAGCAAATTTTTCGGAGCCTATGGCGCCAGCCGCTGGCTGGGCGAAACACCGCGCAACAGCGCGCTGATCGGCGTGTGCATGAACACCAGGGCGCTGATGGAATTGGTGGTGCTTAACGTGGGCTATGACCTGGGTGTTTTGCCCAAGGAGTACTTCACCATGCTGGTGATCATGGCCATTATCAGCACCTTTATCGCCTCGCCGCTGATCCGCCTGCTGACGAGTGAGGAGCGACGGGTGCCGGTGGGCCAGCCTGCGGTGAAATAAGAGACCAGACACCCCGCGTTATCGTTAACGATTTTCGCCAGCCTCTTTTGTAGGAGCTGGCTTGCCAGCGAAAAACTCAAGCACGCCGCGGTTCTTCAGGTTTCCCGCGTTATCGTTGACGTTTTTCGCCGGCAAGCCGGCTCCTACAGGAGGTGGGGCTATTTGCCTTCGGTCAGCGCGTTGTAGCTGGTGAACAGGTTGCGATAGTCCGGGATGTGGTTGGAGAACAAGGTCCCCAGGCCTTCGATATCGTTGCGCCAGTCGCGGTGCAACTCACAGGCCAGGCCAAACCAGGTCATCAACTGCGCGCCATTGGCCGACATACGGTTCCAGGCCGATTGCTGGGTCAGCTCGTTGAAGGTGCCGGAGGCATCGGTCACCACAAATACTTCATAGCCTTCGGCCAGGGCCGACAGTGCCGGGAACGCCACGCACACCTCGGTCACCACGCCGGCGATGATCAGTTGCTTCTTGCCGGTGGCCTTGATGGCCTTGACGAAGTCTTCGTTGTCCCAGGCGTTGATCTGACCAGGGCGGGCGATGTACGGCGCGTCCGGGAACAGGGCCTTGAGCTCGGGCACCAGCGGGCCGTTGGGGCCGGTTTCGAAGCTGGTGGTGAGGATGGTCGGCAGCTTGAAGTATTTGGCCAGGTCAGCCAGGGCCAGGACGTTGTTCTTGAACTTGTCGGGTTCGATATCGCGGACCAGTGACAGCAAGCCAGCCTGATGGTCAACCAGCAGGACAGCTGCGTTGTCTTTGTCCAAGCGAACGTAGGGTTTAGACATCTTGATGCTCCTGGTAAAAAGGCGCGTCCCGAAATGGGCCGCACCGGGGAAGGTCAGCGGTATTTACTTGCGCTGGGAGTCTAGCTCTTCGTGGTTATTTGCCACTTCCTGCGCCTTGATGTAGCTCTCGATCAGCAATTGGTAGTGCGGCATCGCCTGGGTATAGACGTTCGCCCACTCCTGGGCATCCGGACGGTTCCACGAGCCTTGCAGCTCCGACAGCGTGCCCATGATGTCGATTGGCACCACGCCGGCCTGGGCCAAGCGTGCGACAGTCAGGTCGGTGGCCAGTTTCGAGTGGTTGCCCGAGGCGTCGACCACGGC
Source organism: Pseudomonas sp. DTU12.1 (assembly GCF_009873475.1). Taxonomy (NCBI): domain Bacteria; kingdom Pseudomonadati; phylum Pseudomonadota; class Gammaproteobacteria; order Pseudomonadales; family Pseudomonadaceae; genus Pseudomonas; species Pseudomonas sp. DTU12.1. The sequence goes on from NZ_CP045254.1 coordinate 3,499,545, forward strand.
GAATACCTTGTAGCCTTCATGCACTGCGGCAATGGACGGGAATGCCAGGCACACGCTGGTCAGCGTGCCGGCAATCACCAGGGTCTTCTTGCCGGTGGCTTTGACGGCGGCACGGAATTCAGGGTTGTCCCAGGCGTTGATCTCGCCACGGCGGGCAACGTATTGGGCGTGGGGCGCCGATTCATGGATTTCCGGGATCAGCGGGCCATTCGGTCCCTGAGGCACCGAAGCAGTGGTGATCACCGGGATTTTCAACAGCGTCGCCGCCTTGGCCAAGGCGATGGCGTTGGCGCGCAATTGAGGAACATCAATGTCCTTGACGATCTGGAACAGGCCACTCTGGTGGTCGATCAGCAACATCGCGGTGTCGGTGGGATCAATCGTCGGCTTCTGACCATTAAAGTTTGCAGCGTTACCTGAAGCGCTCATTTGCATATCCTCTTGCGTGGATGAACCTCCCTGGTGTCATTGCCTGCCAAATTCCCGGCAAGCTCTGCACGTCCTGTGCAGATACGAATGGGTTGTGACTCGACAGATCAGTTCGCTACCAGGCCTCTGGCTTCAAAGCGCCTGACCACAGCTGACAATTCCAACAATGGAACGCCCCCGCCCGCTGCCGTCTTCACCGCACATCGGCAGCCGGGAAGAAACAGCCGCTCCACCTTAGTCATCACGCTAGGTATCCGGTAGTGGTTGAATTAAACTTCAGAATCTCAAAAATGGAACGACCCCCATGTTCGACCTCAATGAACTCTTCCTCTACGCCAAGGTGGTTGAGCATGGTGGTTTCGCGGCGGCCGGTCGGGCGCTGAACATGCCCAAGTCGACCCTGAGCCGCCGGGTCAGCCAGCTAGAAGCACGGCTGGGGGCACGCCTGATCCAGCGCTCCACCCGTCAGTTCCAAGTGACCGACATTGGCCTGGCCTACTACCGCCACTGCGTGGCGATGACCGCCGAAGCCGAGTCCGCCGAAGACCTGATCGCCTTCAACAAAGCAGAGCCGCGTGGGGTGATTCGCCTGAGCTGCACCACCGCACTGCTCAATTACTGGGTGGCGCCGATGCTGGCCCAGTTCATGGCCCAGTGCCCCAGCGTCGAACTCAACGTGAAGAGCTTCAACCGTAAGGTGGATGTGATCAGCGAGGGCTATGACATTGCGCTGAACCTGTGCTTTCCCCCCCTGGAAAGCAGTGACCTGGTGATGAAGTTGCTCGCCAGGAGTTCCCAGGTACTGGTGGCAAGCCCAGGTTTTTTGCAGGAGCACCCACTGCCGCAACACCCCACTGACTTATCAGGACTGCCGACCATCAGTTGGGGCAACCCGATGCTGCAGTACGTGTGGGCGCTGACCGGCCCAGAAGGTGTGACGGCTGAGATCAGCCACGTGCCCAGGCTGATCAGCGATGACATGCCCACCCTGAAAAGCGCGGTGCTGCTGGGCGTCGGGATCGCCAACCTGCCGCTGGCGGTGGTCGAGGATGAGTTAAAACAGGGCCAACTGGTCCGCGTGCTCGCGCAATGGCAACCCACCGAAGGCGTGATCAGCGCCGTCTTCCCTTCACGGCGGGGGCTGCTGCCTTCAGTGCGGACCTTGATCGACTTCCTGGCCCAGGCATTTGAGGCACAACAACAAAGCCAGGCGCACGAACGAACACTAGCAGCAGTCACGCCTCTGAATCGTCCGCCCGCCGATCCCCCCAGGAAGATCGCCCCGAATGGCTGATACCCATGCTGGACACATTTCTGACGAATAGAATTTTCTGCATGACAGGTGATATATGGCGGTCCCTCAGAACAAACAAGAGCTGCTCGATGCCATCAACACCCAGTACGAAAAACTGCTCAGCGTCATCCAGCAGGTGCCGACGCAACGGGTCAACGAATGCAGCCTGGAGGGGCATGCCAAGGGGACGCAGATGAGCGTCGCCAACCTGCTCGCGTACCTGGTGGGCTGGAACGAATTGGTGCTCAAGTGGCTGGACGCAGACGCCGCTGGTAACGCCATAGACTTCCCGGAAACCGGCTTCAAGTGGAACCAGTTGGGCCAGCTTGCGCAGAAGTTTTACCGCGACTACGAGGGCATCGCTTTTGAGCCACTGCTTGATCGACTCGACACAGCAAAGCAGCGCATCGTCTCCATCATCCAGAGCCGCGACAATACCGAGCTTTATGAATGCCCGTGGTATGAGCACTGGACGATGGGGCGGATGATCCAGTTCAACACCGCGTCCCCTTATGAGAATGCACGCGGGCGCTTGCGAAAATGGCTTAAAACGCAAGGCACGCTGAACCTATCCTAAGCGCCGAAACGCTCCCGTTGTTCAAGGAGTACGCGCTCAGCCTGCACCTGCGTAGCAGCCTTAGGCAGCGGCCCGCTATTCAAACGACGCGGTTGCCACATACCGACTTGGGCGTGTGGCCAAAGTGACGGGTAAACGCCGCCGTCAGGTTATTAGGATGCTGGTAACCCACTTTGTATGCCACCTCGGACACCCGGTAGCCGGCGGCCAACAACTCCCGTGCGCGGGTCATGCGCAGTTCCAGCAAATAGCGCCCCGGGCTGATGCCGTGGACCTGGCGGAAGTATTCCTTGAGCCGGTATTCGCTCACGCCCATGGCCGTGCACAAGTAGGCGTTGTTCAGTGGCTTGTCCAGATTGGACTGCATGAAGAGGTCAATGCGGTCCAGGGTGTCGAGGTCCCTGGCCGTCAATTTGGCTTGTCGGCTCGACGTCACTTCGAGGGCTTGCAGTTGCTCCGACAGCAGGCTCAAGGCGTGAATGCGCTGTGTCAGGCCGTCTTCTTGGTGAATGCTCGGGCTTTTCAGGCGCCGCAGGTGTTCGCTGGGGTTGATGTCGCAGCAGGCCACCTGACGAAAACTTTCATGCGGGCCCAGAGCACTGCCGAGCAGGCCTTGGCAACGCTGCGGGCCAATAAAGCGCGCCAGGGCCGATTCGGTAACCACCAGGCGCAGTTGCTGGATCGGCGTATCGGCGGCATACACCCGCTGGCCCTGGCCCTCGCGAAAAATCGATACGGTGGCCTGGTTGGGCTGGAATTTCATTTCCCGGCCCTTCGGGCAACGGAACTCCGACTGCCCGGACAAGGCGAAGGCAATCACCAGCATGCGCTCTGCGCCCTCGTGCTGGCACAGTTCGGCGCAGATCTTATGGGCAGTCATCTGCGACTTGATCACCGTGAATCCCGCTTCGCAGTCCAACCGTTCAACCTGAAATGTGCCCGTCCCCGCCGCCCCTTCAAACTGGGTCCAATTGGAAGACACCGACGTTTCCTGGCTTGCCCGGGCCGGGCTCGATAACTCTCGCATATCCATCCCCCTTAAGTGCGCGCGTCTGGCTCGGCCGGCCGCGCTTGCCTACCTTCCTTGCGGTGCCATGACCAAGCAGGCACCGGTCTTATGGCTGCGGATCAGACTACAGGGCGCGGCAAATGCCTGGGCACCTGCCGTTTGCCATATGTAATTCACCGCCGCGCACACACAATGCTAATCATTCTCATCTCCGATTGCACTAACATCCCTTCCTGGCCGGCCATATCCGCCTGCGCCACTGCGCCCTGGGTTGCCAGGGCACCGCTGCCACAGCCTGCAGCCCGATCCGGGAGGTGGGCCTGCGCCTGATCGGGCGCCAATAAGGAATGCCGCAATGCCGACCCCTGCTCTACGCACTTCATGGTGGCCCCAGCAACTGTTGCTGGGCTGGCTCAACCTGGCGCTCACCGCGCCGCTGATCTACCTCTATATCGGCCTGCCCCTGGTCATGCGCCAGAACGGCTGGAGTGGCACGCAGATCGGCCTGATGCAATTGGCCGGCCTGCCCGCCATGCTCAAGTTCCTGTTTGCCACCCCAGTGGATCGTTACCGGCTGGGCCAGGCCAGCTACCGCAACTGGACCCTGTTGCTGATGCTCTGCTACGCCGCCGCCCTGGGCCTGCTCGCCGCCCATGACCTGGGTAACACGCCAGCGAGCCGGATGTTCCTGCTGGCGATGCTGGTCAGCGTACTCGGCACCTGGGCCGACGTGCCGTTGAACGCTCTGGCGATCCAGATCCTGCCGGAGTCGGAACGGGTACGTGCCGGCGCCATCCGTTCTGCAGCCATGTCCCTGGGCGCGATAGTCGGCGGTGGTGTGATGTTGCTGCTGCACACCCGCGCCGGCTGGGCCTGGCCCTTCTACGTGCTGGCGCTGGGTTTGCTGTCGGGGGTCTTGCTGCTGCCCTGGCTCAAGCCCCAGGCCACGCCATGCCAGAGCCTGCCCGCCCCACTCGCGCCCCTGGCCGGCTGGCGCCAGTGGCCCGGTTACTTCGCCATTGCCGAACATCGCACCTGGGCCTTGCTGGTGCTGGTGTATTACCCGTTCCTGGGCGCGGTGTGGCTGTACCTCAAGCCATTGATGCTCGACCAGGGCTTTGCGGCGGACCGCATTGCCTTGATTGTCGGGATCGTCGGCGGCCTGGCCGGCGCCCTCTCCAGCATGCTCGCCGGGCGCTTGACCCGGCGGATCGGCGCCAGTATCAGCCTGCCGCTGCTGGCCCTGGGCAATCTCGTGGCTATCGGCTTTCTGACACTGGTGATAATCGCGGGCCTGGGGCACAACGCGCTGATTGCCGCCGCCCTGCTAGTGGCCCTGGCTATGGGAGCCTCAGCCGGCCTGATGTTTGGTTTGATGATGTACCACACCCGTCCTGGGCTCGCAGCCGTGGACTACGGCATCCAATCGAGCCTGTTTGTCGCCGCGCGCACCCTGGTGCCCATACTCGCCGGGGTGTTGCTCGACCGTCTTGGCTACCCCGGCATGCTCGGCTGCCTGCTGGTGGGGCTGGTCCTGGTGCTGCTGCTGGCCTGGCATAGCCGCAGGCGGATCTTCAGCCTTGACCGCCCCGCTCAACTGCAAGGCGTATAAGGCTTCTACTGCAGGAGCGGGCTCGCCCGCCCCTACAGCCGTCACCCCAGCACCTGGCCCCGGGTTTCCCGGGCCTGTAAAGCGATGGCGCTGGCCAGCAGCAACAGCCCGCCAAGCAAGATAAAAATCGCCGTCGCGCCCCAATGCAGAGCCAGCACCCAGCCCATGCCCACCGCCCCCAACAAAGCCCCGCTGCGGTTGCACAGCGCGCCCCAGGCCGCCCCCTTGCCCCGCAACAACGTGGGATACAACTCGGGCGTGTACAGGTGCAGGCTCATGTTCGCCGCGTAAAGAAAAAATGAACAACTGGCGGCCAGCAACGCTACCAGCAGCACTTGCTGCCAGGCCACAGTCAAGGCGATCAGCAGCAGGCTCAGGCCGGCTCCCAGGTAGCCGCCAAACAACAAGCGCACACGCCCGATCCGATCCACGCACCAGGCTGCGGCCATGCAGCCGCCGAGGCCGGCGATGTTGCTCCACAGCGTAAAGTTCAGGGCTTGTGCCAGGGAAGTGGAAAACACCTCCACATAAAGGCTCGGTAGCCAGATCAACAAGGCGAAATTCACCAGATAGCCGAGGAACCACAGCAACCCGACACTGCCCGAGGCATGACGCAGCACCGGGTCGAACAGCTGCCGCCAACGCCCGCTGTCCCGAGGCCGTGCTACAGGGGCTTCGGTCAACAGCGGCGTGGCCACCGCATGGCCGCTGGCGCGCTCCATATACGCCATGCACGCCTGCGCCCGGCGCAGTTGCCCCCGCGCCGCCAGCCAGCGCGCCGACTCGGGCACATAGAGGTAGACCGCCACCGCCAACACCATCGGCACGCTGCCCAGCCAGTACAGTGGTCGCCAGCCCATCACCGGCAATGCCCAGGTGCAAGCCACCCCAGCGAACATCAAGCCACAGGGGAAGGACAGCTCATACAGCAGTACAAAGCGCCCGCGTACCTTGGAGGTGATGATTTCGCTGAGGTACAGCGCGGCAATCGGCACCTCGGCGCCAATCCCCAGCCCTTGCAGCAGGCGCCCCACCAGCAGCCCTTGCCAATCACTGGCACAGGCAATCAATGCACTGAACAACCCGGTCAGGAGCATCGCCGCCAGTAATACCGGCTTGCGCCCTACCCGGTCTGCCAGCGCCCCGGCGCACAATGCGCCCAGCAACATGCCAAAGGTGCCACTGCCAACGATCAGGCCGACCTGGGTTGGGTCCAGTTGCCATTGCTGCTTGAGCAACGGCAGGGTGAACGAAATCAACAGCAGGTCAAAGGCTTCAAAAAAGGTGATCACCCCAAGCAACAGGCGCACCCGGGCCTGCCAGCCAACCACCGGCAGGCCTTCGATGCGTGCGTTGATCTGGGCACTCAATGCAGTTTGCGACATGACGGCTCTCCTGTGCTCAATCAGCCAGGGTGCCGGGCTTGCCGGCGCGCAACGAGACGCACAACTCGAACAGCAAGATGACAATCAACGCCTGCAACGGCAGGTCCCAACCACCTGAGTACTGATGCAACAAGCCCATGCCCAGGGGGCCCAGCACCGCAATCATAAATCCAAAGCCCTGGGCCATCGCCGACAGCTGGGTCGTGACCTGTTGATCGGGGCTGCGCAGCACAAACAGCAAGGCACTCAGCGCCGGTCCCGCCCCCTGGCCGATCCCCAGTACCAGCATCGCCAGCCAAGCCAGGGACAATGGCCCGTACAGCAGGCCCAGGCACCCGGCGAGGCACAAGCCTACGGTCGCGGCAATATAGCCACGCTGGTCCTTGACCCGGGCTGCCAGCACCGGCGCGAAATAGCCGCCCAGTACCAGGCCTACCTGAGACACTGCCAAGTACAGCGCCGCCTCGGCAACCGTGGCACCACGCTCGATATAGATGCTCGGCAACCAGGCCAGCAAGGCGTAGAGGTTCAAGGCCTGGAAGCCGAAGAACAGGGTGATCGACCAAGCCGTACGGGTTCCCAGGACTCGCGGGCGGGCCGCGCTCAATGCGGTGGGTGCAGCGGCAAGCGGTTGGCCATGCCCCAGTTGGGGGATCCAGAACACCATGGCGACCACCGCAGGAATGGCCCAGGCGCCCAAGGTCAGGTAGGCCGCATCGACATTCGCGCCCAGGCCCTGGTAGATCGGCACGGTCAAGCCAGCCGTCAACACTGCGCCGCCGCCGAGCATCAGCGAAAACACCCCCATCATGTGGCCGATCTGCCTGGGCTGGAAGCGCTTGCGCACCAGGGCCGGTACCACCACGTTCATCACCGCGATCCCCACCCCGGCCAGCAAGGTCCCGGCAAACAGGCCACCTACCCCCAGGGCACGCACCCCACAGCCCACGGCCAATACCAGCAACGCGGCAAACAGCGTACGTTCCTCGCCGAAGCGCTGGCGCAGGCGCACGCCGACCAGGGCAAACAGGCTCAGGCAGATCGGCGGCAGCGAGGCGACCAAGGTGGCCTGGATCGTACTCAGGTGCAGCTCGCCGAGGATCGGTCCAACCCCGGCAAAAGCGATGCGCAGGTTCAGCGTTACCACAATAAAACCCAGGAGCAGCCACAGCTCTCCGCCTGCCGCAGCACGTGGGCGCAGCCCGCTGGTGGCGGATTGTTCAATGCTCATGTAAACCTCCAGACAATAAAAAGCCCTACCCATGGTGGTCCATGGGCAGGGTTGAACAGATCAGGTCGGGGAGCTGGCCAGCAGGCAGTGGATCGGCAGGCCTTTGAGGGGCTGGGCCGTGACCTCGGTAAAGCCCTGCTCCAACAGCAACGACTGGATAAAGCTCACGGCGTAGGTGTCGCCACAGTCGGTCAGGCCGAGCATCTGCGCAGCGAACAAACGGGGCAGCGGATCGAGGGCCGGGTCGAGGCCGGTGGTCATGAAATCGCTGATCAGCAGCTTTCCACCGGGCGCCAGCACCCCACGGGCGCGGGCGATCAACTGCCGGCAACGTTCTGGGTCGAAGTGGTGGAGGATCTGGCTCATGATCACCAGTTCGTACTGGCCGGGGATCTGCACCGAAAAGATATCGCCACCGATCACCCGCGCCCGCTCGGCCACCCCGAACTGCCTGGCAAAATCCTCGGTGACACTGGCCACCGACGGCCAATCGAGGCCAGTGACCTGAGCCTGAGGGTATTGCTGGGCGAAGGTAAAGCCATAGATGCCATTGCCACACGCCACATCAAGAATCCGCAGGGGCGTCTGCCGTGCCGTCCAGTCGTCCAACAGCTTCACCAGCCGCCGCGCCGTGGTGCGGCTGGTACTCTCGATCCCGGCGGCAAACTCCTGCCAGTAAGGATGGTCATCGGCCTCGATGTTCTGCGCCAAGGTACTTTTGCCGGCGATTACCGCACTTTTGAAATCGCGGAAGGTTTCCCACATCAGGTCGGCGCTGTAGACATGGGCCAGGCCTCCCACATACTGCTGGCTCTGGCTCAGCAAGTAGCGACGCGACAGGTCGTTGAGGTCGTAGCACCCGTTGTCGCCAATGTGCAACAGGCCCAACCCGGCCAGGGCCGAGAGCAGGATGCGCATGCCGCGCTCGCTGGTGCCCAGCTGCCGGGCCAGGGTCGCGGCGCTGGCGGGGTGTTCGGCAAGGCCATCGAAGACCTTCAGTTCAATGGCGGCGCGCAGCACCCCGGCCCGTTCGACCCCGGTCAGGAGGTCGAGAATCGGCGCGGCACTGAGGGTTACGCAAGAAGCAGATACGTTCATGTTATTGCTCGAGAGTTCGTCACGTAGAGTGGCTTTGTCGACTTTCCCCGAAGGTGCCAGGGGAAATGCCCGGTGCACGCTGATAGCGTCCGGCCACTTGAAGCGTTCAAGGCCAATCTGGTGTTGCAGGAAATGATTGACGGCCTCCAGGCTCAAGCCCTCGCGGGGATCGCGCAGCACCACACAGGCTTGCACCCAACCCTCGCCGCTTGCCTGGGGTACGGCGACCACCGCTACATCCAGTACCTGTGGATGTTCGTGCAAGAGCATTTCCAATTCACCGGCATTGACCTTGACCCCCTTGCGCAGGATCACATCGGACTTGCGCCCCACCACTTGCAGGCGGCCCTCGGCATCGAGTCGGCCTTTGTCACCGGTCTTGACCCAACCACCGGCTGCCCGTGCGCTCTGGTTCAGCTCCGGGGCGCCGTAATAGCACAGCGGGGTCATGGGGCCGAGGGCCCAGATTTCACCGACTTCGCCCAGCGCCAGCGCTTGCTGCTGCTCGTCCATGATCCGCACGCTGACCACGCGTGGGTCCGGCTTGCCCACACTGCTCACCAGCACCGACGCAGGGTCGTCGAGGGCGGTATGGCAGGCCACGCCATCGGCCGAGCCGTAGGACTGGATCAGGCTGCAACCCAACAGGCGCTTCACGCCACGGGCGGTCTCGGCACTGAGGGCCGACCCGCCGCTGATGATGGCCTCAAGCGCCAGTGCGCCCTTGGACCAGGGTTTTTGCTGCAACAACGGGCTGGCCAGCAACAGATCGACCATATTCGGCCCCGCATACAGGTGGGTAACCTGGTACCTGACCACCGCGCGCAGCACTTCATCGGGGTCAAAGCGCGGCAGGGTGACCAGCGCCCCGCCCTGGGCGGCCATCACACAGGAGGTGGCCAGTGAGCCGAATGGCGAGGCCAGGGGCACGCAAAACAGCGCCCGCACCGGCGCGCCGCTCTGGCTCAGGCTATCGAGATAAGCCGCCTGGCCACCGAGCAAACCATTGTGGGAATAGGCCACCAGCTTTGGCTCCGATTCCGAACCCGAGGACGCAATCAGCCGCGCCGGGCCATCGGCATCAATCCACCCCGCTTCATAGGCCAACTGCGGTCCATCCCACAGTTGCTCCAGATCGAGCCAGCCATCCAGGCACCGCCCCTGCAGAATGCGGATGCGCAAGGCCGGCAACTGCGCGCCCAGCTCATCGATCATCGCCCCGTAGTCGCTTTCGCCGACCCAGCGCGCGCAGACCAGCGCCTTGGCCCCGGAGCGCTGCAACAGCGAACGGCTTTCATGCTTCTTGCGACCAATGGGAAACGGCAGCACTACCGCCCCCAGCGCCGCTACGGCCAGGTCCAGGGCACAGGCCTGCCAACCATTGGCCAGGTTCACCGCCACCACATCACCGGCGACCACGCCCTGTTGCTGCAAGACCTTGGCCAGGCTCAAGGCGCGCGCCAGCAACTGTTGGTAATTCAGGCAGTAGTGGGCATCCGCCACTGCCAGCGCCTGGGGTTGTCGCATGGCCAGCCGATAAAACGAGGAGAACAGATCCAGGCCCTGATACAACCCTTGTTCACGCCACTGCTGTCGCAAGGCGCGGGGCACCAGGTCAATAAATTCGGGGTGGCCTGGGTGGCTGTCGACAGCCGCCCGGGCCAATAAGGCGCCATTCATAAGTTGGAAATCTCCCAGGGGTTGTTCACATGTAGGTAGGCCGATTGGCGCAAGGCGCCCGCCAGCAGAGGTAGATCGGGCAATTGGCGCAGGTCGGCAGTGACGGCTACTGCCATCACGCCCATTGCTTGCAACGCGCGGCAGCAGGCATGGGTGTCTTGCTCGGCGCACCAGGGCGCCAGGCCCGGGTCGGCTTGGAGGCGGGCCAGGCCATCGCGCCCTAGGGCGCTCTGCGCTCGGTCGAGCATCAACCAACCGTCGCGACAGGCGAAGGCCTCGGCCGGTTCCGGTGCCTGCCCATCGGGTTGCCCGGCCAGCAGCAGCGCGGCGGCGCCGGCCATACAGGAATCGAGGTAGCGCCCGCGGCCATCGCGTTGCCGGGCGTAGAGCGCGGCGACAATACCTTCGGCCGCCGCCACTGCGCCGAGTACGTCGACCAGGGTAATCAGCGCTCCACCGGCAGCGCCGCGGGGCTGGCGAATCCGCTCGGCCAGACCGCTGTAGGCCTGGATCATAAAGTCGGTACCGAGGGGCTGGTCCGATGTCGGTGCGGGCCCGGTGCCCGAGGCCGAGACATAGATCAACCGCGGCAGCAGGCGTGCAAGGGTGTGCGGCTGCAAGGCCAATTGTTCATCCCGCCCCGGAGCCCAGTTATGCAGAAACACGTCGGCGTGAGCCAGCAGAGCCAGCAGTTCGGCGCGCCCGGCGGGGGCTTTCAAATCGATTTGTACGCACTGTTTGCCCCGATTGATCGCGTCGAAATGCGCCGAGATTTCACCGGCCATTGGCGGCATGCCGCGCATCGGATCGCCTCCCGGCTGTTCGACCTTGATCACCGTCGCGCCCAACAGCCGCAGCACATGCCCGGCCAGCGGTCCCTGGATCAAGCGACAGCACTCCACCACGGTGATCCCTTGCAACGGCAGACCGGCATGCTGTGGTGGCTGGTGCTCGTCGGGCCCGTTCGCGCCTGGCCCTGGGGCGAAGTCGGTGCAACGCCAGCCACCGCTCTGAATCCATGGTTGGAACACCGGTTGGTTACGGCAATCCTGCCAACGCTGCAAGGCGCACAGTGCAGTGCCCGCCTCCTTCGCCATGGCTTGCAACTGGGCAAAATCATGTTCACTGGCAGCGCGCATCAGCGCGGCCGGCAACCAAGCAGTGGCTCGGGTGTAACGTTGCATAAAGGGACGCCATCCCTTGCCAGCCACGGCAATATCGACCCCGGCCTGCTGCCAGAATCGCAGCCAGGCATCCGGGTTCAGGGCTTCGAGTTCGAACACCACGCCATCGGCACTGGTAAAGGGAGGCCGCACCGCATCCGCCGGGGGAGCGGGCTCGGGTGGGTAGCCGCCGTCGGCGCTGTCCATGGCCAGATATTGGCCGATCGCCAACAGCGCCGCACCGCCATGGCTCATGGCAACCCGCGCCGCAGGCAGACCACGCGCCTGCCCCAGCAGGCTGGCCAGTGCGGCAGTCAACAACAGCGAGGCAGTGAACGTCGCGCAGTAATCCACGCCCAGGGGTAAAGGCTCGCCGCTGGAGCGTTGGTGCAAGGCAGTCAGGCCGACCACCGCCTCCACCAGCGCAGCGCTAGCGGCCACGGTCGAGGGCGCGGGCCATGGCCGCAGGTGCAATTGGACCTGATGCCCTGCGTCATCGCACAAGGTTTGGCCACCTGTCGCCACTTGCCCACCCTGAGCCTTCAGGCGGCGGGCCAGGGCCTCGGCCACCGGGGCCAGTTCTGCCGACCAGGCCGACGCCGAGAGGTGCAAGGTCAGGTGCTTGAGCAGGCTCATCGCACACCCTTGCGGGCCAGCCGTACGGTCAGCGGCGCCATCGGGAAGTCGCACTCACCGGCATGTTCTACCGTGGCGAAGCCGGCCTGGGTCAGCAGCCCGACCAATTCCCCGGCACGCGGGACGAAGCGCCCGGCCATGAGCATCGGTAGGTAGTAAGGCATGACTCGGGCATTCATCGCCGGTTGTTCGGAACGCTCGGCGTGGGCGCAGACAAACACCCCGCCGGGGCGCAGGGCGCCATGCACGCGACGCAGCAGGCCAAGGCAATCGGGCACGAAATGCAGCACCGAAGAGCACCAGATCACGTCATAGCCTTCGCCGAATCCGTCCTGGGCCAGATCGCCACCGATGATTGCGACCCGCTCCTGCAAACCCGCCTCGGCCGCCAGTTGCCCAGCCACCGCCGCCGTCGGTGGCCAGTCGAAAACTGTCGCGTGCAGGCCGGGGTAGCGCTGCGCCAGAGCCTGGGCCACCAACCCCGGCCCGCCACCAAGATCCAGCACCCGCTCGGCGTGCTGCACCTCGGGCAGCATCTGCAACAACCCCAACACTGCAGGCACACTGATCGCCCGTTGCTCTTGGGCAATATGGGTGGCTGCCGCCGCGGCCCAGTCCTGGCCACCGCTGGCAGGCTTGGCGGGCGCCGCGACCGGTTCGCCAAACACCCGCTGGCGCAGGCCGGCACCTGCCTGGCGCAGGGCCTTGACCCGATAATGCCAGGCGTCGACGCAGCCCTGCGGCCCTGGTAGCCAGTAGCGCCGGGAGGTTTCGCTGAGGCCATAGCGGCTGCCGTTCGGGCCGTCGATACGCTGCAACAGCGCCATGCTCCACAGCAGTTCAAGCCAATGCCCGGTGTTACCCGGCGCCAGTTGCAGGCGCGCAGCCACGGTCGGCACGTCGAGGGGCTGCGCCAGCACACTGAACAGGTCCAGTTCCAGGGCCAGCGTCAGGGCTTCGGCCTGGACCGCAGCGCCGGCCAGTTGCCAATAGGCCTGCAGCGGATGGCTGTGGTTGAAATCAATAATATTCACGGTCTGGATTCCCTTGTTTACATGTCGAACGTCAGGCGCAATCCCAACTCCCGAGGGGGGCTGTACACGTCCACGAAACCATTCTGGTAGCCCACGGCGTCGTAGCGTTTGTTGGCCAGGTTGTTGACGTAGGCGCTGACTTCAAAACGCTCGAAGCTGCGCCCCACGTCGAGGTCGATCAGGCCGTAGCCGGCGCGGCGGTTGCTGTTGGCCGCGTCCAGGTAGGTGCGGCTGACGGCGCTCAGGTTGAGCTGGGTGTACCAGCGGTTCTCGGCGTCGTAGCGCAGGCCCAGGTTGCCGGTCAGGTCCGGGGCGAAGGGGTTGTGATTGCCGCAATAGTCATTGGCAGCATCGGTAAACGTGTCGAAGCGGGTGCGGTTGAGGGCCACTGCACCCTGGAGCTTCCAGCCCTCGCCCAACAGGTAGTCGGCTTGTAATTCCAGGCCACTGGAGCGCGCGGACGCGGCATTGGCGATGTACACCACGCCGGGGGTGAGCATCTGCTGGACCTGCATATCATCGATATCCATGGTGTACAGGGCCACCGAGTACAGCAGGCGACGGTCAAGGGCGCCGCCCTTGAGGCCGATCTCCCAGGAGCGGACTTTTTCCGGGGCGTAGGCCGGGTAGTTGGCGGCCGGGCTGAAGGTATTGAAACTGCCGGCGCGGAAACCATCGGCAACGCTGGCATAGACGAAAGCGTCGTCCATCCATTCGTATTGCAACGCAACCTTGGGCGAGAAGCGCTTCCAGGACGCATCGCGGGAGTCGCCGCCCTGCGGGGTAAAGCGTACGAAGTCACGTTCGGCGCGACCGCCCAGGGTCAGGGTCCAGCGCTCGGCCACAGGGATCATCCAGTGGCTGAACAGCGCGGCGCTGTGCCCTTGCAGTTTGGCGCTGTAGGGCAGTAGGCGCATCGGGGTCTTTTGCTCGCCGCCCAAATCGTGGCGGTCGCGGTCGAAGTACACCCCGGTAACCCATTGGCTATCCCCCAGAGTGCCCTCCACGGTGAACTGCTGGGACAAGGTATTGAAGTGGTTATCACGCCCGATATGCAGGGCGTCGACGGGGCGAAAGTCGGTGTCCTGCAGGACCCGGTCATAAAAGTCGCTGTTGCCGGTCACTGAGCGAAACTTCAAGCCCGAAGCCAGTTCGGTGCTCAGGTCCAGGGACACGCTGCGCGCGCTGGATTGATCCCAGCCACGCACACCAGAACTGACCCGCGTGCGCCGGGTACCGGATGCACCCCATTGGGCTGCGCCGTCGTCATAATCCTGGCGCGAGTAACGCAGGATGGCCTCGGAGGTGTCATCCGGTGTCCAGCGCAAGGCCATGCGGCCGCCGTGCTTCTTGCGGTCGTCGGCCTGGCCGCCGTGGTAGCGGTCATCGATAAAGCCATCCTGCTCGCTCCAGTTGCCGGTGACCCCAAGGAACAAGCGGTCCTCGATCAGTGGACCACTGAGATCGGCGCGCGCTACGCGCTTGTTGCGGCTACCCAATTCGGTGGAGAGCCGGGCGTGGGGGGTGTTATCCGGGGCGCGGGTATAGATGTTCACAACCCCGGCTTCGGCGTTGCGTCCGTACAGCGCCGACTGCGGCCCACGCAGCACCTCGACGCGTTCGATGCCGAGCATGTCATGGTCAAAACCCTGTGCCATGAACGTCGGAACGCCATCGACCATCATCAGCGCCGATGAAGAATAAGATGCAAAGTTGGAGCTGATGCCGCGTACCACCGGTGGCTGAATCGCCGATTGACCGAAGGGCTGGAAGCCAAAACCCGGCACCCGCCGCAACACGCTCGGCAGGTCCTGCACATGTTCACGCTCCAGGGTCTGGCCATCGAACACACTCATCGCCGCCGGCACCGACTCGGCACTCTGGGACAAGGCATTGGCGGTCACGGTGATCGCCGGCAACTCTTCCTGCGCGTTCGCCGGCGGGGCCGTAACGACCAACAAGACGGCCCACAGCGATGTACTTTTTCCCCAGGCGTAACGACCGGCCCCAGGCTGATTGACGTTCATTTGATGCGCTCCCAAACATGCTCATTGGTTCAATGGCAAAAATGGTATCAGTCGCGCAAAATGATAATGATTCTTGTTTGTATGCCATTCAACGAATTTCGTATGGGTTCCGGCGCGGCCTATTCCACCCTCTTGGGAATAGCTCTAACGTGTGGTCAATCCCGACGAGACAACTCGAGATAACAGTGATGCTAGAAAGGATATCGGCTAGACAGGCTTACCCGACCACGCGGTGCCAGACCCAGGACTGGGTGGCTTATCGGCTGCCCTCACAGGTGGGTGAATGCCACTTCGAACGGCACCTGTTGGAACCAGGTTTTAGCCTGGTTCGCTCACGCTACATGCCCCATGCCGACCTGGTGGAAACCAGCCATCAGGAAACCGAACAACGCACCCTGGTGATCACCTTCGGTTTACGCGGCGAGTCCGAATATTGCGACCAGCACGGCAACCGAGTGACCTTCAAGGCCGGCCAGACTTCAATCAACAGCTTTCGCGATGGCCGTGGCGAGCGACGCTTCAGCGCTCGCCAGGATGTGCAACAGCTACGCCTGATCGTCAGTGAAAACACCCTGGCCGACTACATAGGCGAGGAGCGCTGCGCACAGTTGCTATGCGAGGCCCACGCCCCCAACAGTGGCCTGCGGCAGTTGACCTTCCATGCCAACACCAGCAGCAGCCGTGCGCATATCCAGGCCTTGACCCAACTGAAAGAAATCAACAACCCGGACAAACTGGGCCTGCGCATCCATGCCCTGAGCCTGCTATCGGAGCAGTTGCAGATACTCACACCGGCCACCGCCACCCAGCGCCGCCTGAGCGATCCTGAGCAGGACAAGCTTGAGCGGGCGCGCCAGATCATCTTCGCGCAGATGGCCCAACCCCTGACCAACCATTACCTGTGCAGTTGTGTGGGGCTTAGCGAATTCCGCTTGAAGGACGGTTTTCGCCGGTACTTCGGCGTGACGCCGCGACGCTGCCTGTTGGAAGCGCGGATGCACAAAGCCTGGCAATTGCTCGAAGCCGGCCGGCAAGTCGCCGAGGCGGCCTATAGCGTCGGCTATTCGCACCCCAGCAACTTCAGCACTGCGTTCAGCCAGTTTTTCGGGCGCACACCCAAGTCGGTGTCGGGCACACGTAATTGAGCACGCTCCCTTATTTCAGGACGTACAACCCAGATGAAATTCTCCAACTTCTTTAGAAACAGCCAGCTCTTCTCGCCCCAGAGCGCCAGCGTCGGCAGTGGCAGCCAGGGGGCAAGCCGCGCGGTCTACCTGAACTTCAACGAGTCACCCTTCGGCCCCCTGCCCCCGGCCCTGGACGCTGCGCGCGACAGCCTGCCGGGTTGCGGGCGCTATGGCTTCGGAGCGATCGACCAACTGCACCAGGCACTGGCGCTGGAGCTGGCGGTGCCGGCGGATCACCTGACCCTATACCCAGGCTCCAACCGTGCCCTGCACTATGCGGCGGCGACCTTTACCGGGCCCGGCCGCTCACTGGTCGTGGCCACCCCGGGCTACCCGATCTGCGAATTGGCGGCCCGACGCGCAGGGGCAGACGTCCATAAAGTGCCACTGCGAAAGGACGGTGCCCACGACCTGGCTCGCATGTGCGCCGTCGAAGACGCCGGCCTGATCTACCTGTGCAACCCCAATAACCCCACGGGCACCATTACCCCGCACAACGCCATCCTCCAGGCCTTGGCGCAGAAGCCCGGGGACGCGGTCTTGCTGGTGGACGAGGCCTACCTGCAGTTCTGCGATGAACCCTCGATGTTGCCCTGGATCGAGCAACGCGCGGACCTGATCGTGCTCCGCACCTTCTCCAAGATCTATGGCCTGGCGGGCCTGCGGATCGGCATGGCGATGGCCCAACCGCAGACCTTGCAGCGCATCACCACCCTACCGGCAGATGACGTCTCGATCACCGCCGCCCAGGCTGCGCTGGCCAGCCTTGGCCATGGCCACCAGGTAGCGCAGCGCAAGCAAGTGATTATCCGGGCGCGCAACGAAACCATCGACTGGCTGCAATCACGGGACATTCCATGCACGCGCTCGCAGTCGAGCTGTTTCATGATGAAAGTCGGCGAACAGGCCCCGCAGATTATTCAAACCCTGGCGGACAACGGCGTGCATATCGGCCGCACGTGGCCCGAAGCCCCGGAGTGGGTGCGCGTCACCGTGGGCAGCCTGGAGGAAATGGAGGTATTCAAGTCGGTGATGAGCCTCACCGTTTGCGCTCACCATCACGGGCTCTTCTACCCGATCTGAAAATTCGTTAATCAGTAGAACTTTTTTAACTGCAAACGCCTGCGCCACTCGCTGATCAAGGTGCGGACTTTTCTCATCCAAAATTTCATTCAAGACAGGAACAGTCATGCAACTTCCACCCTTGGTAGAAGCCAGCGCCACATTAAGTGCCAGTGAAATAAGCCGTTATAGCCGGCATCTGTTATTGCCGGAAATCGGCCTTGAGGGACAACAACGCTTAAAACACAGCCGAGTCCTGGTAATTGGTGCCGGCGGCCTCGGCTCGCCGACTTTGTTGTACTTGGCGGCGGCCGGCGTTGGCACCCTAGGCATCATCGACTTTGATGTAGTGGACGACTCCAACTTGCAACGGCAAGTGATTCATCGACTTGCGGAAATCGGCCAACTCAAGACGCAAAGTGCCAAGCGTACTTTGCAAGCGCTCAATCCACACATCCAGATCAACTTGCATAACGAACGGCTGGACAACGACAACGCCGTGGCGCTGTTTTCCAACTATGACTTGATGCTCGACGGCACCGATAACTTCGCCACCCGCTACCTGGTCAACGACGCCTGCGTGCTGGCGCGCAAGCCGTATGTCTGGGGCTCAATCTATCGCTTCGAAGGCCAGGCTTCGGTGTTCTGGGAACAGGCCCCCAGCGGGGGGATCAACTACCGTGACCTGTATCCCGAGCCGCCCCCCGCCCATCTGGCGCCATCGTGCTCGGAAGGTGGTGTGTTGGGAGTGCTCTGCGCGTCCATCGGGGCGATCATGGCTACCGAGGCGATCAAGCTGATCACCGGCATCGGCAACTCCCTACTGGGACGCCTGGCGGTGTACGACGCCCTAGAGATGAGCTATCGCTTCCTGCCCTTGCGCCCGGCCCCCCAGCGCCAGCCCATCACCGCGCTACTGGACTACCAGCACCTGTGCGGCCTGGGCAGCACAGCGCCCCCCGCCAGCGTGCCCAGCCTGGATGCCCATGCCCTGCAGGCCCTGCGACTGAGCAAGCAGCCCCTGCAATTGATCGATGTGCGCGAAAAAAACGAGTGGGACATCCTGCATATCCCCCAGGCGCAACTGATCCCGATGCAGCAGATGCTCAGCGGCGCGCACACCGCCCAGCTCTCGCCAGACGCCGAGATCGTCGTGTATTGCAAGGCCGGCAGCCGCTCCCGGACGGTGGTCCAGGCCTTGGCCGAGCAAGGTTTGCGTAATGTGCGCAGCCTCGAAGGCGGAGTGCTGGCCTGGGCCGCGGCCTATGCGCCGACACTGCCGGCCTACTGAGGACCCGCTTATGTTGCTGCTCAGCCAAGACATCATCACTGCGATCTTTGACCAGGCCCGCCAGGCGCACCCACTCGAGTGCTGCGGCATCATCGCCGCGGCCATCGACAGTGAGCGCGCCACACGCTTGATCCCGATGACCAACAGTGCCTGCTCCCCGGTGTACTTCGCCTTCGACCCACGGCAACAACTCCAGGTCTGGCGCGAGATGGATGCCCGCAACGAAGAGCCTCGGGTGTTCTATCACTCCCATACCGCATCGCGGGCCTACCCCAGCGCTACCGATATCGAGTTCGCCAACGACGCCAACGCCCATTACCTGATTGTGACTACTGCGGACTACGACCCGCCGCTGCGCAGCTTCCGGATTGCCCAAGGCTGCGTCAGCGAAGAAGAAGTGCGTGTCGAAACACCGCCCTATTAACCCTCCACGGAGTTCCATCCCATGAAGATCACTGTCCCCACCCTGATGCGTAACTTGACCGCCAACCAGAAAACCGTCGAGGCCCAAGGGCAAACGGTCAGGCAAGTTATCGACGCACTTGAGCAGCAGTATCCCGGCATCGCGGCGCGCCTGGTCGAGGGTAATAAAGTGCATAAGTTCATCAATATTTATATCAACGATGACGATATCCGCTTCTTGCAAAGTCTCGACAGCGCCGTCGCCCAACATGACCAAATTACCATCTTGCCTGCCGTCGCTGGCGGATGTTTTTAATTCCCCCCGGGGAGGAATAATTCCATGTGCCCTTGCCCCTACATGCACCAAACCAAACCCCAACAGTGGCATGACGCCAAACTGGACTTCGCCGAAATCATGAGTTACGGCGATTACCTGGGACTGGATAAAGTGCTGGACGCACAAGTTCCACGCTCCCAACAACATAACGAAATGCTCTTTATCATCCAGCACCAGGCCTCGGAACTGTGGATGAAGTTACTGTTGCATGAACTGCGGCACGCCCGCCAATTGATCGATCAGGGCCAATTGGCGGGCAGTCACCGGGTGCTGGCCAGGGTGTTGCGGATCATGGAGCAGATGGTCAGCTCATGGGCGATCCTCGCGACCCTGAGCCCCATGGAGTTCATCAGTTTTCGCTCGGACTTGGGCAACGCCTCTGGTTTCCAGTCCTACCAGTACCGTGAGATCGAGTTCATTTTCGGCAATAAAAACCGCGCCATGCTTCTTCCACACCAGCACACCCCGCAGATCGCCAAAAACCTTGAACAGTGCCTGCACACCCCGTCGTTATACGACGCGATCATCCGGCAGATGACCCGCCAGGACCTGCCCATCTGCGCACTGCGGCTGGACGCCGACCCCAGCGAGCCGACCCGCAGCGATGCTTCGGTGGAGGCCGCATGGGTCCAGGTCTACCGCCAACCGGAGCGCTACTGGGACCTGTACCAGTTGGGCGAAAAGCTGATGGATATCGAAGACGCCTTTCGCCAATGGCGCTTTCGCCACGTCACGGTGGTCGAGCGGGTCATCGGTTTCAAGAAAGGCACCGGAGGCACCGAGGGCGTCGAGTACCTGCGCAAGATGCTCGGCACCGTGCTGTTCCCTGAACTCTGGAGCCTGCGCTCAAGCCTCTGACCCCACCCCCACGAGAATTCGCCATGACTGCTACAGACAATGCTCGTCAAGTCACCATTATCGGCGCAGGGCTCGCCGGAACCCTGGTCGCGCGCCTGCTGGCCCGCAACGGCTGGCAGGTCAACCTGTTCGAGCGACGCCCCGACCCGCGCATCGAAACCGGCGCCCGGGGGCGCTCCATCAACCTGGCGCTGGCCGAACGAGGTGCCCATGCCTTGCGTTTGGCTGGGCTAGAGCGCGAAGTACTGGCAGAAGCGGTGATGATGCGCGGGCGCATGGTGCATGTGCCCGGCACGCCCCCCAGCCTGCAGCCATACGGGCGTGATGACAGCGAGGTGATCTGGTCGATCAATCGGGATCGTTTGAACCGCATTTTGCTCGACGGCGCCGAAGCGGCCGGCGCGAATATCCACTTCAACCTGGGGCTCGACAGCGTGGACTTTGCGCGCCAACGCCTGACCCTCAGCAACGCGTCGGGGGAGCGCCTGGAGAAACGCTTCCATCTGCTGATCGGCGCCGATGGCTGCAACTCGGCGGTGCGCCAGGCCATGGCCAGCGTCGTCGACCTGGGCGAACACCTGGAAACCCAGCCCCATGGCTACAAGGAACTGCAGATCACTCCCGAGGCCAGCGCGCAATTCAACCTGGAGCCCAACGCCCTGCATATCTGGCCCCATGGCGACTACATGTGCATCGCCCTGCCGAACCTGGACCGCAGCTTCACGGTGACGTTGTTCCTGCATCACCAGAGCCCGGCGGCACAACCCGCCAGCCCGTGTTTTGCGCAACTGGTGGATGGGCATGCCGCGCGAAGGTTTTTCCAGCGCCAGTTCCCCGGCCTGTCACCGATGCTCGACAGCCTGGAACAAGACTTCGAGCATCACCCCACCGGCAAGCTCGCAACCCTGCGCCTAACCACCTGGCATATCGGCGGCCAGGCCGTGCTGCTGGGCGATGCGGCCCATCCCATGGTGCCGTTCCATGGCCAGGGCATGAACTGTGCACTGGAAGACGCCGTAGCCCTCGCCGAACACCTGCAATCGGCCGCCGACAACGCCAGCGCACTCGCGGCGTTCACCGCCCAACGCCAACCCGATGCGTTGGCGATCCAGGCCATGGCCCTGGAAAACTACGTGGAGATGAGTAGTAAAGTGGCCAGCCCCAGCTATTTGTTGGAGCGCGAGCTGGGCCAAATCATGGCCCAGCGCCAACCGACGCGTTTTATCCCGCGATACAGCATGGTCACCTTCAGCCGCCTGCCCTACGCCCAGGCAATGGCCCGCGGGCAGATCCAGGAGCAACTGCTCAAATTCGCAGTGGCCAACCACAGCGACCTGACCTCGATCAACCTCGACGCCGTGGAGCACGAAGTGACCCGCTGCCTGCCACCCTTGAGCCACCTGTGCTGAACCTTCCAGGAGCCCCGTCAGTGCCCGCGCGCAAACTCTTCGATATCAGCCCGCCGATCACCACGGCCATCGCCACCTGGCCGGGCGACACCGACTACCAGCAGGAACCCGTGTGGGTGCTGGATCATGAATGCCCGGTAAACGTCGGCAAGATCACCCTTTCCGCCCACACCGGGGCCCACGCCGATGCGCCACTGCACTACAGCAACAGCGGCGCCGCCATTGGCTCGGTGCCGTTGGAGCCTTACCTGGGGACCTGCCGGGTGATTCATTGTTTCGATAGCGACGGCCTGGTCCGGCCGGCCCAGCTTTTGCCACACCTGGCCCAGGCGCCCGAACGCATCCTGTTGCGCACCTATCGCCACAGCGACCCCTGCATTTGGGATCAGCACTCCACGGCGATTGCCGTGGCTGCCATCGAACTCCTGGCCCGCCACGGAGTAAAACTGGTGGGCATCGACACCCCCTCGGTGGATCCGCAGCACTCCAAGACGCTGGATGCGCACCACGCGATCCAGCGCCATGGCATGGCCATTCTCGAAGGGTTGGTATTGGATGAGGTGCCGGCCGGCGACTATGAGCTGATCGCCCTGCCCCTCAAGTTCATGGCGCTGGACGCAAGCCCGGTGCGGGCGGTGTTGCGCAGCTTGCCAACGCAGGCGCCGCGCAGCGGTTAAATCACCCGCGCTGCTGGAACCACGCTGCGCGGTACCCAGCTCTTGGCGGCGCCTAGAAACACCACTCCTCAGCCCGGACCACCCGACAGAACGGCCCGTCGAGCGTGGCATTGTGATGCGCGACGATGTCCTGGGCGTTGATCTCTGGCGTGTCTGAACAGCTATGGCCGTCGGCGATGAGTACTGCGTCGAAGCCAAGATCGCGTGCTGCACGGCAGGTGCTGTCGACGCAGTATTGAGTTTTCAGCCCAGTGATCACCACGCCCGTAGCACCGCAGGCGCGCAAATTGTCCGCCAGGCCAGTTGATGCAAAGGCGTTGGGGCGCTGTTTATCGAACACCGTTTCGCCACCCAGCAGCTTCAATTCCTGCACGACTTCCGTCAACGGACTGCCGGGTTCGATGGCTGACCCCACCGGCCCGGTATGGCGGGCGAGAAAAACCGGCGCGCCTGCGTTGTGCGCCTTGTCCATCAAGGCGTTCACCGTGTCCAGCAGCGTTTCGCAGCGCCATGGCTTTTGCGGGCCGTGAACCAACCCCACTTGCATATCGAGTACTAAAAGGGCGTACATAGGTGCATCTCCTTGCGTTTGAACCAGCGACACAAGGGCATGAAAAAGGCCCTGTCCATCGCTGGCGGGCCTTTGAAGTTCGTTGGCTATTGGCTCACGACACCTCGCACGCTCCGCCTTCAGCGGTGGTGGTGGTCGTGGTCGAGGTCAGGCAATAGTCGGTCATGGATCGACACTAGCACAGATCTTCTCGGGATCGTGTGTACAAACCTGAATCACTTGAGCCAATCGAAGCGCCACCGTCGCCGCCTGCTCGGCAGTGGCGATGTTGGTAAAGCCCAGTACCAACCCGTGCCTGGGCTTGGCCTCCAGGTACCACTGTGACAGTGGCTCGACGGCGATACCAATGGCCCGGGCACGTTGGGCCAGTTCAACATCATCGCCGTCGCGCAGGCCTGCAATCAGGTGCATACCGCCGGCCTGGGGGTTGATCGACAGGCGTTCGCCAAACTGTTGCTGCAGCGCCGCGACCAGCCACTGGCGGCGGCGGGCGTAAAGGGTGCGCATTTTTTTCAGGTGCCGTGCAAAGTGCCCCTCGTAGAGGAATGCGCTGACGGTCGCCTGGAGGAGCTGCGGGCAGTGGTTATGCAAACGATCCGCCTGACGGGCGAAGGCGTCGCTCTGTGCGGGCGGCACCACCAGATAGGCCAGGCGCAGGCCTGGAAACAACACCTTGCTGAACGTCCCGGTGTAGAGCACGCGGCCCTGCTGGTCAAGGCTCTTGAGCGCAGGCAAGGGCTTGCCCTGATAGCGGTACTCACTGTCGTAATCATCCTCGATGATCCAACTGCCCTGGCGATTGGCCCAGTCCAGGAGCGCCAACCGACGCGGCAGTGACAGCGACACCCCCAGCGGGCTCTGGTGGGCAGGCGTGACGACGGCAAAGCGCGCATCCGGGCAGCGTGCAATGCCTTGGGCGACATCAAGCCCCTGGTCATCCACGGCCACCGGCACCAACTGCGCACCGGCTTCGAGTAACGCGTTGCGCGCCATGAAATAGCCGGGTTCTTCCAACCAGCAGCGATCACCGGGATGCATCAGCGTGTGGCTGATCAGGTCCAGGCAGGCGCGATAGCCCGCGCACACGAACACCTGCTCCGGGCGGCAGGTAATCCCTCGGGAAATCCCCAGGTAGCTGGCAATGGCCGCGCGCAAGGGTGCATGGCCGCGCGGGTCCGGGTACACCAGACCCTCAAGGCCAGCCTGGCGCAGTTGACGGCCTGCCAGCCGGGTCCAGAGTTTGCGCGGAAAGGCATCGAGTGCGGGCAGGCCCATCTGCAGCGCGAGCGGCAGCGCCCCGCTATGATTGGGCAGGTACGGCGCCGCAACAACCGGCGCATGAACGATGGACGACGAAACCGCCGCCAACTGCGGGCTGACGATCGTCCCGGCGGCCCCCCGAGCAATCAGGTAACCCTCCCCGATCAGCAGTTGGTAAGCCGCTTCTACCGTACCGCGCGCCAGGTTCAACTGCGCCGCCAAGGCGCGAACGGCGGGCACACGATCCCCAGGACGCAGGCGGCCGTCGGCAATGGCCTCGCGAAATCGCTGGTAAAGCTGGCGATAGATCGGCGCGTTCTGGCTTCGGTCGAGCGGGAAGGAAGGAATCATGGCCTAGTCGTTTATGCACTTTTCGGCCCTGTAGCTTAAGTCATCGTGGCTTTAAGGTCAGCCATCACTCTACGGCGCACAACATATGGCTTATACACTCCGACATCTCACCGACCAACAGGCCTTCGAGGCCAGCTTCGACCTTATGCGCATACTGCGGCCCCATATCGCCGACCCGGCCAACTATGTGGCGCAGCTGCTGCGCCAAACCGCACAAGGCTACCGTTTATTGGCCGCGTGGGACGCTGAGCGGGTGGTCGGCCTGGCCGGTTACCGCACCTTGGAAAACCTGCTCTACGGGCGTTTCATCTACGTCGATGATCTGGTGGTGCACCCAGACCTGCAGCGCAGCGGCCTGGGCGCACGGTTGCTGGACGCCGTCCGCGCTGAGGCCGTGCAGCACGATTGCGCCCATTTCGTGCTGGACACCGGGCTGCATATGCCGCTAGCCCAGCGTTTTTACTTTCGCCAAGGCCTGCTGGCCCACGGCATGCACTTCACCCAAAGTCTTCAGACAGAGAATCGGCCATGAACAGTGTTCTATTGATCAACGCCAGCCCCAATGGCCAGGTTTCCCATGCCAACCAATTGGCGTTGGAGTTGGTGGATGCCCTGCGCCAGCAGCACCCCAGGCTCGAACTGGTCGAGCGCGACCTGGGCACTCACCCGCTGCCGCCACTGGGCATGGACTACGCCCGTGGGCTGGCGACGACCACGCCGTTCGATGCACCGGTATTCGAGGTTTCCGAAGCGCTGATCCGCGAACTGGAACGCTGCGACATCCTGCTCATTGCCACCCCGATGCACAACTTCACGCTGCCCGCTGCGCTCAAACTGTGGATCG
This sequence comes from Pseudomonas sp. DTU12.1, assembly GCF_009873475.1. NCBI lineage: Bacteria > Pseudomonadati > Pseudomonadota > Gammaproteobacteria > Pseudomonadales > Pseudomonadaceae > Pseudomonas > Pseudomonas sp. DTU12.1. The sequence goes on from NZ_CP045254.1 coordinate 3,524,969, forward strand.
ACTACGTGCTGCGCATCCATCGCACGTTCAGTTCAGGGCCCGAGGGCAAGACCGGCCTGCTGAGCAACCGCCCAGTGTATGTACTGGTCGGCTCCGGCGGTTTTCACCAGGGCGAAAAGGCACGGCAACCGGACTTTCTGACGCCCTACCTGCGCCAGGTACTGGGCACGCTCGGGTTGCTCGACCTGCACTTCACCTACCTCCAGGGCCTGGTGTTCGGTGAAGAGAGGGTTCAGGCCTCAGTCCAGGACAGCCGTGCGCGACTGGCCCTGGAGCCGCTGTTCAACTCGCTCGTCAAAGCACTCCGGGCACCACCAGGGTCAACCACGCAACACACGGCCCCACAAGGGCAATGACCGCGCTGTAGATCAACAGGCTGCGCAACACCTTTTCACGCTCCTGCGGTGGTGTATTGGCAACCACCAGTGCGCCATTGGTGGAGAACGCGACCGGTGCCAGCGACAGGCGCGCGCTGCGCAAACCACCGAAGACGACGAAGACCACCAGCACCACAATCGACAGAATTTCATTACTCATTGCTATCTGACTCCCCGCAGTCGGACGGTCCCGCAGGTACCGTCCTTGTTATTGTTTTTTCGGGATGTGGCGAGGGGGCTTGTCCCCCGCTGGGCTGCAACGCAGCCCCAAAAACAGCCACCTCGGTGTAGCTGGCAGACCGTGGTGAGGCGATTGGGGCGGCTTCGCCACCCAGCGCGGGGCAAGCCCGCTCGCCACAGAAAGCCAGCTGTTCGCCCCCCCTGTGGCGAGGGGGCTTGTCCCGCTGGGCTGCACCGCAGCCCCAAAACCAGCCACCTCGGTGTAGCTGGCAGACCGTGGTGAAGCGATTGGGGCGGCTTCGCCACCCAGCGCGGGGCAAGCCCGCTCGCCACGAAAAGCCAGCTGTTCACCCCCCCTGTGGCGAGGGGGCCACCCCCGCTGGGCTGCATAGCAGCCCCAAAACCAGCCACCTCGGTGTAGCTGGCAGACCGTGGTGAGGCGATTGGGGCGGCTTCGCCACCCAGCGCGGGGCAAGCCCGCTCGCCACAGAAAGCCAGCTGTTCGCCCCCCCTGTGGCGAGGGGGCTTGTCCCGCTGGGCTGCACCGCAGCCCCAAAACCAGCCACCTCGGTGTAGCTGGCAGACCGTGGTGAAGCGATTGGGGCGGCTTCGCCACCCAGCGCGGGGCAAGCCCGCTCGCCACGAAAAGCCAGCTGTTCACCCCCCCTGTGGCGAGGGGGCCACCCCCGCTGGGCTGCATAGCAGCCCCAAAACCAGCCACCTCGGTGTAGCTGGCAGACCGTGGTGAAGCGATTGGGGCGGCTTCGCCACCCAGCGCGGGGCAAGCCCGCTCGCCACGAAAAGCCAGCTGTTCACCCCCCCTGTGGCGAGGGGGCCACCCCCGCTGGGCTGCATAGCAGCCCCAAAACCAGCCACCTCGGTGTAGCTGGCAGACCGTGGTGAGGCGATTGGGGCGGCTTCGCCACCCAGCGCGGGGCAAGCCCGCTCGCCACGAAAAGCCAGCTGTTCACCCCCCCTGTGGCGAGGGGGCCACCCCCGCTGGGCTGCATAGCAGCCCCAAAACCAGCCACCTCGGTGTAGCTGGCAGACCGTGGTGAGGCGATTGGGGCGGCTTCGCCACCCAGCGCGGGGCAAGCCCGCTCGCCACAGAAAGCCAGCTGTTCACCCCCCCTGTGGCGAGGGGGCTTGTCCCCCGCTGGGCTGCAACGCAGCCCCAAAACCAGCCACCTCGGTGTAGCTGGCGGAACTTGGTGAGGCGATTGGGGCGGCTTCGCCACCCAGCGCGGGCGATGCGGCGTTCCGACAAGCCCGCTCGCCACGAAAAGCCAGCTGTTCACCCCCCTGTTCACGGGGGGCATAGCGAAGCTCGCGCTGTGATCTGCCACGACCATGTCGCAACTCATCACCAGGCCAACTGCGCGCAGTTGGGTGTCGCGATCCTGCCGTGGGAGGGTGCTGGCATAACACGGTGGTCGAGAGCAACGCTGTACAGAAGGTCAAGGCAACCATCCTTGAGCTGTTCGAGGCGTTCGGGCGCCAGCCGGGATGGGCGGACGGGCAGTGACAAGAGGCTGGGGCTCGACGCGGGCGAATAAACGGTACCATTGCCGCGACTGGCCCACTGATCGGTTCAAATGAAGGAACAGAAGACATGATCGAAACCCGCCTGCTGCGCCAGTTCATTGCCGTGGCTGAAGAGCTGCACTTTCATAAGGCGGCGATCCGCCTGCACATGGCTCAACCGCCGCTGAGCCAGGCCATCAACCGCCTGGAGGGCAAGCTGGGGTTCAGTCTGTTCAACCGCAGCAAACGCGGGGTAAAACTGACCCCGGCCGGTGACGCGTTCCTGCACGCCGCCTACAGCACCCTCAAGGAACTGGAACTGGGCATCGAACACGCTCGCCAAGTGTCCGAAGGGATCGCGGGCACGCTGACAGTGACCGCCGTGTCGATCACCTACTACGAGTCGCTGCTCAATAGCCTGCGCCGGTTCCGCGAACACTTTCCCAAGGTGCAGTTGATCATCAAGGAGATGCCCTCCTCCAGCCAGGCCAAGGCGATTGTGGCGGGAGAAGCGGACATTGCCTTCATGCGCAAATTGCCGATTTCGGCGCAAAACGTCGAGTCGCGCCTATTGCTGGATGAAGAGATCGTGATGGCGCTGCCTGCCCACCACCCCAAGGCGGATGCTGGCCAGATCGATTTGCGGCACTTTGCTGGCGAAGACTTCGTGTTCACCCCCCAAGCCCTGGGCACTGGCTATCACAGCCAACTTATCGCCCTGTGTGAAGCCGCCGGCTTTTACCCCAGGGTGGTACAGGAGGCCGCGCAGATCCATACCTTGATCGGCCTGGTGGCCTGTGGCTTCGGAGTCGCGTTGGTGCCTGAATCGATTGCCCACTCAATCATGCGCGACAAGGTCGTGTTTCGGCGGATCGGCCCCGTGAGCGCGGCCCCCAACCCGACAATCGGCCTGTATATGAGTTGGAACACCGACAACCCATCACCGTTGCTGGACAGTTTTATCGCCATGCTCGATTTCAATCCTGCCTCGGTGCCATCAACCTGGGGTTAGTCGTCGTCAAAGGTATCAGGCAGAGACTTTTATAGTATTTCCCAGCGGGCGAGCGGCGCCCCATCATCACCACAAGCCTCGCTCGCCCTCCTCCCGTCACTGAGTTCTTATGCCTGCCGTCATCTACATTTTTTCACTGTGTACCTTCACATTCGGCTTGTCCGAATTCGTCGTCGCCGGCCTGGTATCGGCCATCTCCCTCGACCTGAGCGAGTCCATCGCGCAAGTGGGTTCGGCCATTGCAGCCTACGCCCTGGGTGCGGCCATCGGCGCCCCGGTCATCACCGCCATGCTGGCCACTTGGCGCGACAAAACCGTGTTGCTCCTGACCCTCGCCGTGCTGGCCACCGGCAGCGTAGTCATCAGCCTGGCAGCAGATATCGTGACCCTGCATGGCGTACGCTTCGTTATCGGCCTGGCGCACGGTGTATTCATGGCCGTGGCCTCCAACGCCGCGGTCAAGCTGGTTGACCCGCTACGGGCCGGGCGTGCGCTATCACTGGTGTGGATTGGCTTGACCCTGTCGATCGCCTTTGGCGTGCCGATCGGTACCTTTTTCGGCAGCTACTGGTCATGGCGCATGGTATTCCTGGCAATCGGCGGCCTGGGCTTGATCAGCACCCTGGGCCTGATACTGCTGATGCGCCAGCCACCCGCCGACGCACTGCACAAAGACCTCGGCCTGAAACAAAGCCTCGCCGCCCTGCTGCAGCGTGAACTGCTAATGGCTGCCAGCATCGCAATGTTGGTGAGCGTGGCGACTTTCTCATTTTTTACCTTTGTGTCGCCGTTCCTGCTGGAGATCACCCGCGTTCAACCACAGGTGCTGAGTTTTGCGATGCTGGTGTTCGGTGTCTGCTCCATCCTTGGCAACGTGCTGGGCGGTTACCTCGCGGATGCATTCGACGCCGACCGATGCCTGCTCGGCGGGTTGAGCGCATTGATGTTCAACCTCTTGGGTTTGTATGTGTGGGGCGACTCGATCATCGCCACCTTGATGCTGGTGGGGCTGTTGGGGGTGGTGTTCTTTGCCATTGTGACCCTGTCGACCCTGCGTTTGCTGCGCCTGGCACACCAGCATATTCCCCAATCCAGTGCAGTGGCTTCGGGGCTCAATATTGCCGCGTTCAACCTCGGCACTGCGCTGGGTGGCATCGGGGCAGGCTGGGTGATCAGCCAGTTCGGGCTGGCCTATATACCCATTGCGGGTGCCGGCGCGGCGTTAGTAGCCATGGGCGTGCTTGGGCTGCAGATGAACCATGTACGATTGAACAATCCCTGCCACCCAACGGTTTTGTAGGAACTGGCTTGCCAGCGAAAAACTCAAGCTCGCCGCGTTCCTTCAGGTTGCCCGCGTTATCGTTGACGATTTTCGCCGGCAAGCCGGCTCCTACAAGACGCTGCATTGATTGCATTGATGATGACTATCAAACCGACCGGCCTGTTTAATTGCCAACGCTGATTCCTATAATCGCCTCCACATTCTCCCCCGGCCTGGCTTCAGGCTGCATTCCCCCCGGATCTCAACACCATGCCAAGCGCCAGCCAGGCCCCTCGCAGCCTTCCCGAACATAATCAACAGAGTGTCAAACAGCAGTGGCTGGCGATTCTCTCGGTGGCCGTGGGTGCCTTTGCCCTGGTGACCAGTGAGTTCCTGCCGGTAGGCGTGCTCAATGATGTCGCCAGTGACCTGGGTATCACTGCCGGTCACGCCGGGCTGATGGTGACCCTGCCGGGCATCATGGCCGCCCTCGCCGCGCCCTTGCTGTCGGTCAGCATTGGCACCATGGACCGGCGCTATCTATTGATCGGCCTGACGCTGATCATGATCATCGCCAACTCGGTGGTGGCTTTTGCCAGCGACTTTGGCCTGCTGCTGTTGGGCCGCGTGCTGCTGGGTATCAGCATCGGCGGCTTCTGGGCGACCGCCATCGCTCTCAGCGGCCGGCTGGCGCCCAAGGGCGTGGGCGTCGCCCAGGCGACTTCGATCATCATGGTCGGCGTGACCCTCGCCACCGTACTGGGCGTGCCCGTAGGCACCTGGCTGAGCGGCCTGATGGGCTGGCGCATGACCTTCCTGGTCACCGCGCTGATGGGCGTCCCGGTGCTCCTGGCGCAGATATTCCTGCTGCCGCGACTCAACCCCGAGAAAGCCATCCACATCCGTGACCTGCCCGCCTTGTTTATCAACCCCCAAGCGCGGGTCGGGTTGATCGCCGTATTGCTGATCGGCCTGGCGCACTTTGCCGCGTACACCTATGTCGCGCCGTTCTTCAAGCACAGTGCCGGCTTCGACGGGCCAACGATTGGCTCGTTGCTGTTGCTCTTCGGCGTGGCTGGGGTGGCGGGGAATATTTTTGCCGGCTTCGCCGCCAACCGCAGCGTACGTCACACCCTGTTGCTGGTGGCGCTGATGATCGGCACCAGCACCGCCCTGTTCCCCCACTTCGCCACCGGCATGACCGGCGCAGCCATGTTGACTGGGCTCTGGGGTTTTGCCTTCGGCGCCTTCCCTGCCTGCGCCAGTATCTGGATGTTTGTCGTGGCGCCCAAGGATGTCGAACGCGGCATGCCGCTCTTCGTCGCGCTGTTCCAGGTGATTATTGCGCTGGGCTCATTCTTCGGTGGGCGGATCGTCGACCAGTTGGGCAGCTCGGTACTCCTGAGCCTCGCCACGGTGCTGGTGGGCTTCGGTTTTGTGACCGTGCTGGTGCTGGGGCGCAATATCAGCAACAGCCTCGCGGCCCAGCCCTGCTAGTGGGCTGAGCCCCCAAGTGTGGCTCTCCCGTCGGCAGGGGGAGCCTAGTCGATTTTACCAGACAGCCTGACTTTCGCTTTACCGATGGGGAACTCTTGCAGTCCCGCCCTCAATGCCAGGGAAACCCTGGTGTTTTGCGCGTCAACCTTCACTAGCAGGTCGATATCTTTTTGCGTGCCCAGCTTCTGGAAAAGATCAAAGATTTCCTTCTCATCGAAAGCGTCGATCCACACGCCATACCGGCTGCTACCGTTGCGCCAATAGAAGCCACAGAACTTGGGAATGGCCCTTTGTTCATAGCGATTATCCAGTAGAGCCTTTGCGAATATATTTTCTTGCTCGCCGTTGTAGGCGCTGAATGCAAAATCCAGCCATTCGCCCTCTTGCAGGACAACCACAGGTCTCCAGCTATATTTTTCCCGGTAGACGCTATAGGTTTGCGGCGCAGGATAGCCTTGCGCTTGGATTTTTTGCCGGATTTGCGGGCTGAAGGTCTTATAGGACGGATCATTGAGCATGCGGTCTGCATAGCCGTCTTTAAACATGTACTGGGCGTTGCTGTAAGCGCTCTCCTTGGTCATCGTAGTGGCCTGTGCCTGAAAGACCCCGACCTCCTTCTGGTTTCCCGCCCCGCTCAGCCAGAGCACCACCCGGCCCTGCGGCGCCAACCCGACGACAAAAGTGCTGTAGGTGTCTTTTTTACGGGTGTCCTGGTCGATAAAGCCCTCATCCAGGAGGCGCTTTATCTGGTCTTTGTCCAAGGCCCAGTTACCGGTATAGAACGTTCGCTCCACCAGCGAGTACCACGTAAATTCCAGCTGATAAGGCACACGCTTTTTTTCGATTGCGGTGGTCATCGTTCCACCGTGGTTGCCCCAACCGGTATTCTGCGTGCCCCAGATCGCGTCAAAACCGTAGGTAAAACCCTCAGCGATGATGGCGCCCCGGTAAACCTCCATAGGGTATTCCTGGGGTGCGGATACCGTTCCCGACCAGCTGTAAGTTTCAGCCACGTCGTTACTCTTGCAAGCCGTCAGGGAAAAACAGGACAAGACAGCAACCATCACTGTCATCAGGCTTTTTATTTTCACGCACCACTACCTCGTCATTGCCCATCGCCAATCGCTGCAGTTCCTTCTCCCGGAATCAAGACCATGCTCTGGGGGGAAGACAATGTAATGCCCATTTCCTGAAGGCGCGCCAGCAGGATAAACAGCAAATCGCTGCGGGTACCGGACACCGAGCGCGGGCTGTTGACGTAGCCGCTGACACCAATGATCAGGCCGTCCCTGGCCAAGTCCTTGAAGGTGACCGAAGGTGCGGGGGTGGCGAGAATCGCCTCATGCTCGGTAAACGACTGCATCAACAGTTCGCGAACTTTCAATACATCGGTGTCCAGCGGCAATGTGAGGGTGATACCCACCACGCCGAGCGCGTTGCCCATGGTGACGTTGCGCACGTTCTGCGAGATGAACTGTGAGTTGGGCACGATCACCGTCGAGCGGTCGGACATCTGGATCTCGGTGGCCCTGACATTGATCCGCCGAATATCGCCCTCGACCCCACCCAGGCTGACCCAATCGCCGACTTTCACCGGCCGTTCGGTCAGCAGGATCAGCCCGGAGATGAAGTTCTGCACAATGGCCTGCAGGCCGAAGCCGATCCCCACCGACAAGGCACTGACGACCCAGGTCAGGCTGGTCAGGTTGATGCGCAAGGTCGACATCACCAGCAGACTCAACAACACAAAGCCCAGGTACCCCACCAAGGTGACCAGGGACGCACGCATGCCGGCGTCCATGTTGGTTTCCGGCAGCAGACGCTCGCTCAGCCAGCGCTTCAAGGTACGCACGGCGAACAAGCCGATGACAAACATCAGCAGCGCAGCGAGGATGTCCTGGGGAATGATATGCAGGTTGCCCAGCGTCTTGCTGGACTCGCCCAACTGGCTGAAACCCTGGAGCAACTCGCTGGGGCTGGAGCCCGCCGGCAAAAAGGCCGCCATCACTGCGGTGAGCAGCAACAACGTACGGCCGACGCCAGCCAGCACCGTACAAGCCTGGGCCTGGTGCCGTGGCGACAGCCCCAATGCGTTGGCCAGTGCCAGGCCGCTGGGCTGTTTGGGCGACAGCAAGGTTTCACAAACGTCGCCGTAAAAGGCGATCAGCAGGTAGGCCGTCGCCGCCACGACGCTGACCCACAGCAGCTTGACGGTCAGGAAGTACGCCAGGGACAGGTAGCCGGTAAACAACGCCAGGACAATCACCGCCACCCATATCGACGCGACAAAAGGCAGCATGCCGGCGAGCCCGCCCGGGCGCTCCAGCGCAAGCTTTTTGCGCACGTGGCGCACGCGCAGCAACGCGGCGATAAAGATCAGCGCCGTGGTCAGCGCCGTCAGGCCATTGAGCGCCACGGTCAACGCCAGGCTGGCGCCCGTGACATTGTTGATCCGCTCTTCGGTGGCCACCAGCATCAAGGCCACCGCCAGAATCGCCGGGAAAGGCCCAAGCGCACTGGCAATCTCATCGGCAATGGCCGGCAACCGCCAGGACGGGCGCGGCAGCATCAGCAAGGCGCGTCCAAGGCCTGCAATAAACGCACAGAAGGTGGCCAGGGTGACCAGATGATCGGAAAGCCGGGCCAGGTTTTCGCTCAAGACGGCATTGCTTTCCAAGCCCCAGCGCATCAGCGAGACGGCGCCCATGATCGTCAGGATCGACGATAACCCCACCGCCACCGCCAACGTGCTGCGCCGCAAGCGACCCTCCGGCAGCCAGCGGATCATCGCCCAGGTCAGCAGATGCTCAAGCAGTCGCCTGCCGAAACTCCAGATCAGCACTGCCGCCAACAACGTGCTGAAGAACGCCCAACGGCGCTCGGGGCTGACCGCAGTCTTCAAGGCGACAATGCCTTCGGCCTTTAGATTGTCCAGGCGTTGCAGGTCTTCCGGGGTCGGGCGGATCAGGGTCGACCAGAACGTGGGGCTGAAGGGAGTGTCGGTACGTGAAGTGACCTGGGAATTAAACAGATTGCGCCGCAGGTTGACGATCTGCGCAGCGAGCTCGCGGCTCGTCTGGCTCAGTTGTTTGGCCTGCTGCTCATCGTCCAGCAGGCTGTTCTTTTTGCGCGTCAGGGCATTGCGCTGGTCGGTAAGACTCTGCGCCTCCCCTGGCTGGGCCTCGCCCAGTACCTTGAGTTGATCGTCGAGGCGCTCCATCTCGGTAGCGCGTACCGTGAGCAACAGGGCAGCCTGTTGCTGTACCTGCAGTGCACCCTGTCGAAACTCCGCCAGCTTCTCGTCACTGGTGCTGATCGGCACGCTCTGGCGAATCAGCTCAAGCTGTTGGCTGAGCTGCTTGAGGTCGGCGTCTTCGGGCAACAGCGGCAAACTGTCGACGACATCGACTGGCGCCGGCGCTGCGGCCGCATCTGCCCATCCCGGCAGGCTGATAGCCAAAACCATGGCCAGCAAGGCCTGGCAGATGACGCCCCTATACATTCGCCGCATCACTTCACCCTTTTGTGTCTTTTTTCCATTGGCATTATGGACCGCCAGGGCAGAAAGGAAATTCCGCCCTGACGGCAAAAGAGTAGAGGCGGCGTTTTCTTCTCAGTCAACCAGCGTGGCCTTGGGCGCCAATGCCCACGGCGCCATCAAGCGTTGCGGGGTCTGGCAGGTCTTGCGCTTGAACACGAAGTTACGGCACTTCTCGGCGAACTGTTGGCGGTTTTCCACCATGTCCAAGCGCATCTGAGCCAGCTCGTTTTCGCGGCAGCGTTCAATCTGTTCAAGGTCCAACTGGGCTTTGCGCGCTCGATGCAGGGCGTACTTTTGATCGGTCAACGCAGCGCTGGCCTGTTGCAGCAACCAGGCGCCAAATGCCCGCGGGCAGTGTGGACCGATATCCTGGATCATCCCCCACTGCCGGGCCTGGAAGGTACTGATCGGCAGGCACTCTTCGATAAGTTTATGGGCGATTTCACTGCCGACCGCGCGCGGCAGGCTGTAGGTCCAGTATTCAGAGCCATACAAACCCATGGTTTTGTAATGCGGATTGAGTACCACACCTGCCCGGGCGAATACGATGTCGGCCGCCAGCGCCAGCATCACGCCGCCGGCTCCGGCGCCACCCGTCAGGCCACTGACCACCAGTTGCCGGGCCGTCAGCAGCTCCTGGCAGACATCGTCGATAGCCTGGATATTGGCCCAGGCCTCCAGCCCCGGCACCTCGGCCGCCTGAATCACGTTGAGGTGCACACCATTGGAAAAGCTCCCGCGCCCGCCCCTGATCAGCAGCACCTGGGTGTCCCGGGCCTTGGCCCAACGCAGCGCAGCGACCAGCCGCTGGCACTGTTCGGTGCTCATGGCACCGTTGTAGAACTCGAAGGTCAGTTCGCCAACATGACCGGACTCTTGATACCGAATCGGTTGATACGCCATCTCGTCGAACCCTTGGCTGGCAATCGAACCGTCCAGCACCGGTACACCCGCCAACTGCCCAGCAAGTACGTGACGGGCCGGCAATTTGAAGGTTTCCTCGCCGGGCTGGGCCTTGCGCTTGAGTGAGCCGATCCACAGGCTGTGATCGCCGGTCGCGACCAATACCGCGTCATCCTGCACCGCGAGGATTTCCCCCGGCGTACCGCGGCGCGAATCCAGGTGCGCGTCATACAGGTAATACTGCCCGCCGGCGAGACTCGCCAACACACCGGGCTGGCCGTCGGCAGCATCGATATTGCGTTTGATGAACCGGGCGCAATCGTACCAACCGAAGGTACGATCAGCCTGCTTCATGTTCGGCTGCAAACGTCCGATCACGTCAGGTTGCGTGTAGTCCAGGGGCGTCGGCACGAAACCGCTGGCAAACTTACCCACCACGTCACGGATGCAATAGAGCGCAGCGTCACTCACCGGACCGTTGTACAACTCGGATTTACGCACATCGGCGGGCATGTCGAACTCACAGGTCGACCAGACCGGGCCGGCGTCCATCTCCTCCACCGCCTGCAACGCGGTGACGCCCCAGCGCCTGACCTGCTGGGTGATGGCCCAGTCCAGGGCGCTGGCGCCACGATCGCCCACGATCCCCGGATGAATGATCACCACCGGGCGGTCCGCATTGCTCCAGAGCTGCTGCGGTACGCGGTCCTTGAGAAACGGGCAGATCACCAGATCCGCCGCCGACTCCTCGATCTGCCGGCATACCGTGGCTTCATCGGTGAACAACACCACACTGGGCTCGTGCCCCGACTGACGTAAATCCAGCCAGGCCCGTTGGGTCAGACCGTTGAACGCCGACGACAGCAAAATAATCTTCAATGACTGCATGACTGACTCTTCCTTGAGAATGCATGGCCGGTGGCTCTCCATGAGCCATCCTTGGCCTTTTATGGAAACGCCAGCATAGAGGGTGTGTCAGGTGGGGTAGATGATCGAGATCAATCTTGTGCCAGCAAGTGTGTCTGGTGAAGCGCGGGGGCGTTATCCATCATGCGCAGCGCCTCAGCGTTGCGTGCCGCTGTCAGTGGCTGTCCCACCGCCCCTCTGACGATGGATGCCAGTTTGGCGGGCTCTGCGCTCAATCGCAGCACTATCCGGTCGACCTTGAAAGATCGCTCCTACGTCTTTACCAAGCGCTTCCGAAGGCCCCGTCCGAAAAACCCGACAGTCACGAAAAATGACGAGCCCTTCTTTACAATAAACGTTATGTATTCAGTTGTTCTGGGCAAGAAGCCCACATATCCATTCATCTCATGAAGAATCAGGATCATGCTAAATACTTCGTTTTTACCCACGCTGCGTGCCGCCCTCGGTACATCCCTGCGGCCCCGACAGCTCGACCGAGAAGAAGAGCGATTGATCCGCTACTACCGTTTATTGTCAGAGCAGGATCGTGAAGCAGTGCGCTGCCTGTTGTTTGCAGTCAAGGAAACCAGCCGGTCCGAATGCATTTAGCAGTCGCAAGTGATGTCAGCCGATTCAGCGACCAAATAAAGCGGAAGGCTCTAGGTCCGATCGGACTATTAAGACCTACGACCAGAAACACAATGTTTTTGCGCACCTCTTTGGCAGTACGCTCCAGTTGCTGATGGACACGGGCATTGACCCACTGAAAAGTGCGCCCACAAGAACTGGATAGGAGTGTTTCAGGGAAGAGCGCAGCAAAAGCCATAGAAAGACTTTTCTTGGGACGAAAAAAATGGACCTCTTTTCAGAGATCCATTTTTTAATGTTTGGAGCGGGAAACGAGACTCGAACTCGCGACCCCGACCTTGGCAAGGTCGTGCTCTACCAACTGAGCTATTCCCGCGTCTTGGTGGTGTGCATTCTATAGATTCCAGAACACACGTCAAGCCCTTGATTCAAAAAAGTTTTATTTCTTTTCCACGGTCGTGCGCAAGTGGGGCCACGCGGCGCGCAGGTATTGCAGCATGGACCACAGGGTCAGGCCGGCGGCGATCAGTAGCAAGGCGTAGCCCAACAGCACCCAGAAGGTGAAGTTCGACGGGTTGGCCAGCAGGATGACCAGCGCCAGCATTTGCGCGGCGGTTTTCCATTTGCCCATGTTGGACACGGCGACGTGGGCGCGTGCGCCGATTTCGGCCATCCACTCGCGCAAGGCCGATACGACGATCTCGCGACCGATGATCACGGCAGCAGGCAGGGTCAGCCACAGGTTGCCGTGCTCCTGGACGAGCAGCACCAATGCCACGGCAACCATCAGCTTGTCGGCCACAGGGTCAAGGAACGCGCCAAACGGCGTGCTCTGCTCCAGGCGTCGTGCCAGGTAGCCATCCAGCCAGTCGGTCGCGGCCGCGAAGGCAAAGACCGAACTGGAGGCCATGTAGCTCCATTCATAGGGCAGGTAAAACAGCAAAATGAAGATCGGAATGAGCAGGACGCGTAGAACGGTGATCAGATTAGGGATATTCATCGGCACAACTGGCTACGAGGTGAGAAGGCATTCTACTCGCTGTGTAGGTTTGCATAAATCAACTCAGCGAGCTTTTTACTGATACCGGGGGCTTTGGCTATTTCTTCAATGCTGGCACGGGACAATTCCTGCAATCCACCAAAATGTTTCAACAGTTCACGCCGCCGTTTTGGCCCTACCCCTGCAACCCCTTCCAGGGTTGAAGTACGCCGGGTTTTACCACGTCTGGCGCGGTGGCCGGTAATGGCAAAGCGGTGGGCTTCGTCACGGATCTGCTGAATCAGGTGCAGCGCCGGTGAATCGCCCTTCAAGGTGAACTCATGGGCCGCATCATTCAAGTACAACGTTTCGAAACCGGCCTTGCGCGTCGTGCCCTTGGCCACGCCGAGCAGGATCAGGTCGGGCACCGCCAGTTCGTTAAGTACATCACGGGCCATGGACAACTGGCCCTTGCCACCGTCCACCAGCAGGATATCCGGCAGCTTGCCCTCGCCGTCCTTGAGTTTACTGAAGCGCCGGGTCAAGGCCTGGTGCATGGCAGCATAGTCGTCGCCCGGGGTGACGCCTTCGATGTTATAGCGGCGATAATCGGATTTGATCGGCCCTTCCGGCCCGAACACCACGCAAGATGCCACCGTCGCCTCGCCGCTGGAGTGGCTGATGTCGTAGCACTCCAGGCGTTGCGGCGGCTCGTCGAGTTTGAGCACGTCAGCCAGCGCTTCAAAACGCGCGGCCACATGCTGGCGGTTGGCCAGACGGGCACTCAGGGCCTGCTCGGCGTTGGTCACCGCCAGTTGTTGCCAGCGCGCACGGGTGCCGCGCACCCGGTGGCTGATGTCCAGTTCGCGGCCGCGCAGTGCATGGATCGCGTCGATCAGTGCAGGGAAATCCTCATGCACCACGTTGACGATCAGTTCGCTCGGAAGGTCGCGCTCGGGGCTGCTGACGTAGTACTGGCCGAGGAACGCCGCCATGACTTCGGCCACCTCCTCCTCGATTCCCGTCTGGGGAAAGAAATTCTTGCTGCCCAGCACCCGGCCGCCACGCACGCTGATCAGGTGCACGCAAGCGCCACCTGGATTGACGAAGGCCGCGATCACGTCGACATCACCGGTGCCACCTTCCATGCTTTGCTGATCCTGCACCCGCCGCAACAAGGACACCTGGTCGCGCAGTTCGGCGGCCCTTTCGAAGTCCAGGACACTGGCTGCCTGCTCCATGGCGCCGGACAGTTCATCCGCCAGGGCATTGCTGCGCCCTTCAAGGAACATCACCGAATGCCGCACGTCTTCGGCATATTCCTGGGGCTCGACCAGCCCGACACAGGGCGCCTTGCAGCGCTTGATCTGGTATTGCAGGCACGGGCGGGTACGGTTCTTGTAAAAGCTGTCTTCGCACTGGCGCACGAAAAAGGTCTTTTGCAGCAGGCTCAAGCTCTCGCGGATCGCCCCCGCGCTGGGGTAAGGGCCAAAATACTTGCCCTTGCGCTTCTTTGCCCCGCGATGGATGCTCAGGCGTGGAAAGTCACCGTCCGACAGAAACACGTACGGGTAGGACTTATCGTCACGCAGCAGAATATTGTAGGGCGGCCGCCACTCCTTGATCAGCGTCTGCTCTAGCAGCAGCGCCTCGGTTTCATTGGCGGTGATGGTGGTTTCGACCTGGGCGATACGCCCCACCAGCGCAGCGGTCTTCGGCGCCAGGCCGGTCTTGCGAAAGTAGCTGGCCAGGCGCTTCTTGAGGTTCTTGGCCTTGCCGACGTACAGCAGGCGCGCCTCGCTGTCGAACATGCGATACACGCCAGGCCGGCCACTGCAGGTCGCAAGAAATGCACTCGGGTCAAACGCGGCGGTTATTTCAGTGGCTTGCATTTCAGGCGCTGGCGTCCACCATGCCGTGGCGAACCGCCAGCAAGGTCAGTTCCACATCACTGCTGATGGATAGCTTCTCGAAAATTCGATAACGGTAGGTGTTCACGGTTTTCGGCGACAGGCAGAGCTTGTCGGAAATCGACTGGACCTTCTGACACCCCACAATCATCAGGGCAATCTGAATTTCGCGCTCGGACAAGGCATCAAATGGCGAGTCACTGACCGGCTGAAACGACTTGATTGCCAGTTGTTGGGCAATCTGCGGACTGATGTAACGCTGGCCAGCGAATACCAGGCGGATGGCCTGGACCATTTCCGCGAGCCCTGCACCTTTTGTCAGGTAGCCTGCCGCGCCCGCCTGAAGAAGCCTTGTGGGAAAAGGATCTTCTTCACAGACCGTCACTACGACGACCTTGATATCCGGATGACTGCGCAACAACTTGCAGGTAGCGCCAAGACCACCAATCCCCGGCATCTTGACGTCCATCAAGACCACATCGGGCTTCAATTCACGCGCTTTGATCAGGGATTCCTCCCCCGACTCGGCCTGACCGACTACTTGCAGGCCATCGATGTCAGCCAGCATTCGTGTAATGCCTGTACGAACGAGATCATGGTCATCGACTACTAGCACCCTAATCAAGCAGACACCTCGCGAAATGGTCTTATAGGTTGCCGGACACCTTAGCAAAAAACCACGGCACAGACCTAGCTGAACGCGTCATATATATAGAGTTTCAATACGCTACGAACGCCTGCCGAGCGGCAGGCGGGGGTGTTTCCTGGGTAAAAGGTCAGGATTCCTTGGGGATCGGCGGGGATTTTCCATTCACCACAGAGCAATGCTCTGCCAAGGTGCTGGTCAGCCGGCGGATCGCATCCTGATCCTCTTTAAACATCGCGCGGTAGTTACCCAGAACCTTTTCTTCGACCTGGCTCAGGTTTTCCAGCTGGATGGGCGTGGGGCTCCCTGTCAAAACAAACAGGATATCGACACCCTTCTCTGCAACGCGCGATAAGTAATCAGCCTTTGGCGCGCGACCACCGCTTTCGTATCGACCTTGGGCGTTAGCCTCCACGCCTCCTATTTCACCGAAAACCTTTTGCGACAAACCCAGCCGCTCCCTCTCTTGCCTTAAGCGCGAACCTATTCCACTCATTTGGATGTAATATCCTTTATGGCACACCCCAAGAGGTGACGATGTCATCTCGTTTTACACAAACTTGAACGGTTTTGAACTATGCCCGGAATCCGTACCGCTGCACAAGCCAAAGCCTGGCTGGAACATCAAGGAAAGTCGGTGCAGGCATTCGCCAGGGAGCATGGCGTGGACCCGGCGACCACCTATCAAGTGCTCGCTGGGCGCAAAAAAGGGCGGCGTGGGGAAGCCCATAAGGTCGCGGTCCTTTTGGGCATGAAAGACGGGATCATCCTTAACGAGGCAAATAGCCTGGGCAATGATCAGGAGATCGGCTCCTAAAGGGCAGTATGCACCGATTCAAGTCGAGCGCGAGGTTTAACGCGACGACTGCGCTGGCAGACAAACGGACTCCATGCGCCAGAAACAACCCTCTTCACCGACGATACTCAGGCCCTGGCGTTGATACAGCCTTTTTGCCGGATTGGTCTTGAATACCGTCAAGCGCAAATAGCCCCGGTTTTCGACACGCGCCTTGGCAATCATCTGCTCCAGCACCCAACTGCCTGCGCCCTGGCGGCGAAAAGTGTCGAGAATGTGCAGCTCGCGAATGTATAGCGCGTTGTCATCCCGGCTCAGACTGACAAACCCTACCAGCCTGTCATCCTGGCAAATCAACCAATTTTCCCGCCCGGCCCAGGCGGTATCGAAGCCTTTATCGGACCACGTCAAATCGTACTGCCGATAGTAATGGCCCATAGCCTGATGTGTCAGGGTGCGCGCAAAGGCCAAGTGCTGGTCCGATGCAGCCTTGAGGGTGAATGCCATCGCGGTGGCCTCCATTACGTCACAGCATGACCTGCCAGCCGCTCCAACTGCCATCCTCCCTGCGCGCTATTACCAGGGCATCGCCCATACCGGGCGCAGCCGCAATCAACTCGCCATCAGGCCCCCAGATAGCACTGCGCCCGGCACACGCCCAACCGCCGGACGGCCCGCCATGATTGGCCATCAACACCACCATCGAGTGCTCGGCGGCGTATCCCTGAAGCAACGCACTGTCTGCGGCGTAACCACCCTCGCTGATCAAGACACCGGCCGCATAGACCGTAGCGCCGAGCTTCGCCGCATCATGTGGATGGCTGAAGTGGGAAAAGTCGGCGCAGACCGCCAGGGCAATCCGATCCTCACCCCACGCCAACGCCTCTCCACCCGAACCTGCCGCAAATATCGCCTCTTCGCCAGGATGCAGATGCTGCTTGCTGTAGACCGCCATAGAACCATCCGCCGCCAACACCAGCGCACCAATCAGCACCCCGCTGCTCGACGGCACGCGAATCGGCATGCCAACCACCACCGTCATGTGCAGCTCACGCGCCAGGTCCCGCAGGGGCGCCAGCACTGCATTGTCCGGCGCAATCGCCAACCCCGCCGCCAGCGCAGGCTCGTAGCCGGTCAGGGACAATTCCGCAAACACCAGCAGTTGCACCCCCTGCTCGGCGGCCGCGACCATAAATGCCAGGTGACGCTGGATATTGCCCGACAGGTCGCCAGCGATGGCACAGGTTTGGGCACTGGCAAGGGTCAAGGTGGTCATGGTCGCGTCCTGGCTATCATTGTGAGTATCCATCCAGCATATCGGGACGCCCCCATAGTGGTAAGCCCCTCATCGCGATAGAAATTACTGATTGAATCCACCGCCATGCCTCAGTTAAGCTCCACCCCATCATTTGGAGAAACACCATGTTGCAACTCACCCTCACCCAGGCTTGCCCTACTGCCAACGCACAGCGTTCGGTCGTGGCTACCCGCGTGAACGGTTTGAGCGCACTGGTCAGCTTTTATTTTGGGTATTGGTTTAGCCACTGGCGCGCCTGATACCTGAAATCGGCGCCCACTACTCAAGGGGTCGCCTGCCAGAGAAATCTAACCCCCGGTCGGCTCCCCGACCGGGGGTTTTGTTTTTCAGCCCTGAACAATTTTTGCTACACACCGAACTTAAAGGAAATCACACCATGAACTACTCCACTTATTACCGTTACGACACCTGCACCGCCTGGCGATTTAGCAAGCTCCGTTCGGGACAGCCTGCCGCCTCCGATCGGTCACCTATTGGTGGCAAGCCAACACACGCAGCCAATACGGCCAATTGTCGAACACCCCAGTAGGGCAGAGCGTGCGGGAACAGCCCGCCGCTTGCCCAGGAAGCAGAAACCATGAACTCATCCATCGCCGCCCTGCCCGTCACCACCCTTGCCAGCGCCAATGAAGCGCTGACCCAGCGCTTGCCCAGCGCCCTTGAGCTCAAGCATCAGTTGCCCCTGAGCCCGTTCCTGACCGAGCAAGTCAACGCTCATCGCCAAGCCATCCGCGCGATTCTCAAGGGTGAAGACTCCCGCCTGCTGATCATCGTCGGCCCCTGCTCGATCCATGATCCCGAATCCGCCATGGAATACGCGCGCAATCTGAAAAAGCTGGCCAATGACGTCAGTGACCAGATGCTCCTGGTGATCCGCGCCTACGTCGAAAAACCGCGCACCACCATCGGCTGGAAAGGCCTGGCCTACGACCCGCACCTCGATGGCAGCGATGACATGGCCGCCGGCCTCACGCTGTCGCGGGAATTGATGCGCGAAATGCTGCGCCTGGGCTTGCCGGTTGCCACCGAGCTGCTGCAGCCGATGGCCGCCGGCTACTTCGATGACGTGCTCAGTTGGGTCGCCATCGGCGCCCGTACCACCGAATCGCAGATCCACCGGGAAATGGCCAGCGGCCTGGGCATGCCCGTGGGCTTCAAGAACGGCACCGACGGCGGCGTGGCCATCGCCTGTGACGCCATGCGCTCTGCGGCTCACCCGCACCGCCACTTCGGCGTCGACAGCCAGGGGCACCCGGCGATCATCCAGACCCCGGGCAACGCCGATACCCATCTGGTATTGCGTGGCGGCCACCGTGGCCCGAACTACGATCGCCAGAGCGTGGCCCAGGTCAAGACCGACCTGGCCAAAAGCAAAGTGGCCACGCGGATCATGGTCGATTGCAGCCATGCCAACAGCGGCAAGGACCCGATGCGTCAGCCTGGGGTATTCAATGACGTGCTGGAGCAACGCTTGCAGGGTGACACCTCATTGATCGGCATGATGCTGGAGAGCCATCTGTTCGAAGGCTGCCAACCGCTCAGCCCGTCGATGCGCTACGGCGTTTCGGTGACCGACGGCTGCCTGGGGTGGGACGGCACCGAGCAATTGCTGCGTGAAGCGGCCGCAAGCCTGCGCGCTCAGAAAACGCCGGGGTCTGCGTAAGCGAACTGGTCGTGCCGTTGAACGGTAACGGCCTTATTGTGCCAAGCAGGCATATTGTGCCAAGCGGGCTTGTCGTGGCGAGCGGGCTTGCCCCGCGCTGGGCTGCGCAGCAGCCCTAAGACCATACAGCCTCGATTTATCTGAAAAAACGCAGCGGACTTACTGGGGCCGCTGCGCAGCCCAGCGCGGGGCAAGCCCGCTCGCCACCACAAGCCCGCTCGCCACAACGAACCCTCTCACTACAACCGATACCCTGCCTACAACAGGCACTCCAGCTACATTCTCCGATGCCTGAACCCGACCCGATAATTCCGTGGAACTTTGCCGGGAAATAACCGCCTGAATCCGGTACGCTCACCTTTTTTATTCAAGGAGTTACCCACCATGCCCAAAGCTACCGCCCGTCACATCCTGGTTGCCACCGAAGACAAGTGCAACGAACTCAAAGCCCAGATCGAAGGCGGCGCTGATTTCGCAGAAATCGCCAAAGCCAACTCCAGCTGCCCATCGAGCCGTGATGGCGGCAACCTGGGTTCGTTCGGCCCAGGCCAGATGGTCAAGGAATTCGACACTGTCGTATTCAGCGCCCCGGTCAACATCGTGCAAGGCCCAGTGAAAACCCAGTTCGGTTATCACCTGCTGGAAGTGACCAGCCGCCAGGACTGATCCCCGTCTTTGCAAAACACAACGGCCCGCCTTTTGGTGGGCCGTTGTGTTTGTGTGGCAGCAGGGTGACTGGCGACCCGCACGCGGTTAGGGTACAAGTCCCCTTCCTTCTTCACCCGGCGCCCAAGGCTGATAATGCGACTGGACTTCCTCACGTTGGTTGGTTCTACCCTGGCCCTGCTGCTGGCGAGCACTGTCTCGTTCGCGGCCCCTCAACATGCACTGACTGTCTACGGCGAGCCCGCCAAGTACCCTGCCGGGTTCAGTCATTTCGACTATGTAAACCCCAATGCCCCCAAGGGCGGCAGCCTCAAGCGCTCGGCCCTGGAAGTCGGCCGCTTCGACCATGTGCTGCCGTATATCGACAAAGGCATCGGCGTCAGCCAACTGGACGGCTGGGTGTATTCGCCCCTGGCCTACCGCTCGCTGGATGAGCCCTATACCGTCTACGGCCTGGTGGCTGAAAAGATGGAGCGCGCCGAGGATGGCCTTTACCTGCGGTTTTTCCTCAACCCCAAGGCACGGTTTGCCGACGGCAAGCCGATCACCGCCCAAGATGTAAGCTACAGCTTCAACCTGCTGATGACCCAGGGCAGCCTGCGCTTTCGCACGCTGTTTGCCGACGTCAAGCGCGTCGAGGTCGAAGGCCCCTTGCAAGTGCGCTTTGACTTCTCCAGCAATCAAAATCGTACCCTGCCCCTGGATGTCGCGACCCTGCCGGTACTCCCCGAACATTGGTGGAAGAGCCGCGACTTCGCCAATGGCGGCGGTTATGAAGCACCGCTGGGCAGCGGCCCATACAAGGTCAGCAAGATCAATTCCGGCAGCACCATCACCTTCCAGCGCGACCCCGATTGGTGGGGCAAGGACCTGCCCGTCAACCGCGGCCTGTACAACTTCGATCGCCTGAGCCTGGAATACTTCGGCGATACCGAAGTCGCCCGCCAGGTCCTGCGTGGCGGCGCCTACGACTTCAACCGTGAGTTTTCCGCCACCGGCTATTCCATCGGCTACAACGGCCCGGCCCTGGATGATGGCCGTCTGCAACGGGCGCACTTGGCCAAGGATGCGCCGCAAAACTCCCAGGGCTACGTGTTCAACCTGCAAAAACCGATGTTCCAGGACCGCCGTGTGCGCCAGGCCCTGGCCATGCTCTGGGATTTCGAGTGGGCCAACCGGCAGATGATGCGCAACCTGTACATCCGCCAGCAAAGCTACTTTTCCAATAGTCCGCTGGCCGCCACGCAACTGCCAGACGCCCAGGAGCTGGCGATTCTCGAACCCTTGCGCGGGCAAATCCCCGACGAAGTGTTCACCCAGGTGTTCAAGGCGCCCACCACCGACGGCACCGGGATGATTCGCGACAAGCAGTTGCAAGCCCTGGCCCTGCTGGAAGCAGCAGGCTGGACGCCCAAGGGCGACAAACTGGTAAATGCCGCCGGCGAGCCGCTGGAGTTCACTTTCCTCAATGTGCAAAACGGCCTCGAACGCCTGCTGCTGCCCTATAAGCGCAACCTGGCGCAGATCGGCATCACGCTGAACATCAGGCGCATCGACTCCTCGCAGTACGTCAACCGGCTGATGAGCCGCGACTACGACATGATCGTCACCGGTTTCCCTGTCACCACCTCGCCGGGCCTTGAGTTGTACAACTACTTCGGCTCAGCCGCGGCGTTCGACCGAGGCGCCAACAACTACTTCGTCCTGCAAAACCCGGCGGTCGACACCCTGATCACCGGCCTGGTGCGCGCCACCACCCAGACGCAGATGCTCAGCTACGCCCATGCCCTGGATCGGGTGCTGCAATGGAATTACTACTGGATCCCCAATTACTACCCGCCCGGCACCTCGGCGGCCTGGTGGAACCGCTTCGGCCGCCCGGCCATCGAAGCCAGCAACGACGAGGCGCTGGAATCGTGGTGGGAAGTCAGCCCGACACCCCTGACCAATGAGCAGATGAAAGCCGAACTGAGCAAGTCGCGAGGTGCCCACTGATGTTTGCCTATATCGTGCGGCGCCTGCTGCTGATCATCCCGACCCTGCTGATCATCCTGCTGGTGAACTTTGTGATCGTCCAGGCCGCGCCCGGCGGGCCGGTGGAACAGGCCATCGCCCATCTGCAAGGCATCGGCGGCGCAAGCGTCGGCGGGTCGTCCGGCGACGGCGTCAGCAGCGGCTCGCGAGCCAGCCGCGGCCTTGACCCGAAACTGATCAAGGACATCGAAAAACAATACGGCTTCGACAAACCAGCCCACGAACGCCTGTGGCTGATGCTCAAGAGCTATGCCCAACTGGACTTCGGCAACAGCTTCTTTCGCGGCGCCACAGTGACCGACCTGATCCTGAAAAAACTGCCAGTGACCGTGTCCCTCGGCCTCTGGGCGACGCTGATCACCTACCTGGTGTCGATCCCCCTGGGGATCCGCAAGGCGGTGCGCCATGGCAGCAGTTTTGATGTCTGGAGCAGTACCGCCATCGTCATCGGCTACGCGATGCCGGCGTTCCTGTTTGCGATGTTTTTGATCGTGGTCTTCGCCGGCGGCACCACCCTGAACTGGTTCCCGGTGCGCGGCCTGGTGTCGGAGAACTTCGAGCAACTGAGCACCGTTGGCAAGATCGCTGATTACTTCTGGCACCTGGTGTTGCCCGTCACCTCACTGGTGATCGGCGGGTTCGCCACCTTGACCATTCTCACCAAAAACTCGTTCCTCAATGAAATCACGCGCCAGTACGTGGTCACGGCACGGGCCAAGGGCCTGAGCGAACGGCGCGTGCTCTACGGCCATGTATTTCGCAACGCCATGCTGCTGGTGATCTCCGGAATCCCCCAGGCGTTTATCAGTGTGTTCTTCGCCGGTTCCTTGCTGATCGAAGTGATTTTCTCCCTCGACGGCCTCGGCCGCATGAGTTACGAGGCCGCCGTGTCGCGGGACTATCCCGTGGTCTTCGGCTCGCTGTTTATCTTCACCCTGTTCGGCCTCTTGATAAAACTGATCGGCGACCTCTGCTACACCCTGGTAGACCCGCGTATCGACTTCGCCGCGAGGAACGCCTGATGCTCAATCTGTCTCCCGTGGCCCGCAGGCGCTTCGAACGTTTCAAGCAAAACCGCCGCGGCTGGTGGTCGCTGTGGCTGTTTATCGGCCTGTTTATCCTGACCCTGGGTGGCGAGCTGATCGCCAACGACAAACCACTGGTGCTCAGCTACCAGGACGAACTGTACTTCCCCGTGTTCAAGCGCTACACCGAGCAGCAGTTCGGCGGGCAACTGCCGTTCCAGGCCGACTACCGCAGCGACTACGTGCAGCAACTGATCAAGAAGGACGGCGGCTGGATGCTGTTCCCGCCAATCCCCTTCAGCGATGACACGCCCAACTACGAACTGACCCGCCCTGCCCCCAGCCCGCCGTCCACGGTGAACTGGCTGGGCACCGACGACCAATCCCGAGACGTGCTGGCGCGGGTGATCTTCGGTGCGCGGGTGTCGATCCTGTTCGCCCTGGCGCTGACCGCGATCAGCGCCACCATCGGCATTGCCGCCGGCGCCTTGCAGGGCTATTACGGCGGCTGGGTCGACCTGCTCGGCCAGCGCATCCTCGAAGTGTGGTCGGGGCTGCCGGTCCTGTACCTGCTGATTATTCTCTCGGGGTTTGTCGAGCCCAACTTCTGGTGGCTGCTGGGGATCATGGCGCTGTTTTCCTGGCTGGCCCTGGTGGACGTGGTCCGCGCCGAGTTCCTGCGCGGGCGCAACCTGGAATACGTCAAAGCCGCACGCGCCCTGGGCCTTGGTGACGGCAAGATCATCCGCCGGCATATCCTGCCGAACGCGATGACGGCCACCTTGAGCTACCTGCCCTTTATCCTGACCGGGGCGATTTCCACCCTCAGCGCCCTGGATTTCCTCGGCTTCGGTATGCCGGCAGGCAGCGCGTCCCTCGGTGAATTGATCGCCCAGGGCAAGCAGAACCTGCAGGCGCCTTGGCTGGGATTGACGGCGTTTTTCACCCTGGCACTGATTCTGTCGCTGCTGGTATTTATCGGCGAGGCGTTGCGCGATGCCTTCGACCCACGTTCATGAGTGAATCCGTATGAGCGACAACCTGATCGAGATCCGCAACCTGTGCGTCGCCTTCAGCGGCCAGACCGTGGTGCGCAATCTGTCCCTGGATATCCGCCCCGGCGAGTGCCTGGCGCTGGTGGGCGAATCCGGTTCGGGCAAGTCGGTGACCGCCCATTCGATCCTGCAATTGCTGCCCCAGGCCGGTACCGCGAGCAGCGGCTCGGTGCGTTACCGTGGTCAAGAGTTGATCGGCGCCGGGCCCAGCACCCTGCAAAAACTGCGCGGCAACCGCATCGCGATGATCTTCCAGGAGCCGATGACCTCCCTCAACCCCCTGCACAGCATCCAAAAGCAGATCGGCGAAACCCTGCTGCTGCACAAGGGCCTCGCCGGCAAGGCGGCCCAGGCTCGTATCCTCGAACTGCTGGACCTGGTGGGCATCCGTAACCCCCAGGAGCGCCTCAAGTCCTACCCCCATCAGTTGTCGGGCGGGCAGCGCCAGCGGGTGATGATTGCCATGGCCCTGGCGTGCGAGCCGGAATTGCTGATCGCCGACGAACCAACCACCGCGCTGGATGTGACGGTGCAGCGCAAGATCCTGCAGTTGCTCAAATCCTTGCAGCAACGCCTGGGCATGTCCTTGCTGTTGATCAGCCATGACCTCAACCTGGTGCGCAGCATTGCCCAGCGCGTGTGCGTGATGCAGGCCGGGGAAATTGTCGAGCAGGCCGACTGCCAAACCCTGTTCAGTGCCCCACAACACCCCTACAGCCGCCTGTTGCTGGATGCCGAACCGGTCGGCACGGCGCTGGGCCAGGACGAACGCGAAAATGTCCTGCAGGTCGACAGCTTGAGTGTGCGCTTCCCCATCGGTGGCGGGCTGTTCCAACGCAAGCAGTACCTGCAGGCGGTGGACGGCATCAGCCTGGACCTGCAACGGGGCAAGACCTTGGGCATCGTCGGCGAGTCTGGCTCCGGCAAGTCCACCCTGGGCCAGGCGATCCTGCGCCTGCTGGACTCCAGCGGCAGCATCCGCTTCCAGGGCGAGGCCCTCGATGGCCTGAGCCAGAAGCAGATGCGGCCCTGGCGCAAGCAGATGCAGGTGGTATTCCAGGACCCCTACGGCAGCCTCAGCCCGCGCATGTCTGTGCACCAGATCATCAGCGAAGGCTTGGAGGTACACGCACCCTGCAGCCTGCAGGAGCGTGACGCGCAGGTGATCAAGGTGCTGCAGGATGTGGGCCTCGACCCGGCCAGCCGCTATCGGTACCCCCACGAATTTTCCGGTGGCCAGCGCCAGCGCATCGCCATTGCCCGCGCGCTGGTACTGCGCCCGGCCTTGATGCTGCTGGACGAGCCCACCTCGGCCCTGGACCGCACCGTGCAAAAACAAGTCGTGACGCTGCTGCGTGAACTGCAGGAAAAGTACGGCCTGACCTACCTGTTTATCAGCCATGACCTGGCCGTGGTGCGGGCCATGGCCCACGATATGATCGTGATCAAGGACGGCAAGGTGGTCGAACGCGGCCCGAGCGCTGAGGTGTTCGACTCACCACAACATCCCTACACCCAAGAACTGCTCGCAGCCACACAACTGCCCTTGTAGGAGCGAGCTTGCTCGCGAAGATCGTTAACGATAACGCGAAAAGCCTGCCACCCCGAGGCGTCCTCAGGTTTTTCGCGAGCAAGCTCGCGCCTACAAGGGGCGGCGTGATCCTATTCACCTTTTTATTGGCGGCGCCAGCATGAACACCAGCGAAAGCCTCAAGGACTACCAGCACGTTCGCGGCCTGGCGATCCAGTCCCTGTTCGAAATCATCGAGCAGTCCAGCGAAGGCACTGTGATTGTCGACCGCGACGCCAATATCGTGTGGATGAACGAGCGCTACGCCAAGCGCTTTGGCCTGAAAAGCGCTGACCAAGCCATCGGCCAACCCTGCGAACAGGTCATTTCCAACAGCCTGCTGCGCCAGGTGGTACGCAGTGACCAACCGATCCTCCTGGATATCCAGGACACGCCCAAAGGCCCGCTGGTGGTGATGCGCCTGCCGATCCACGACGATGCCGGCAAGGTGATCGGCGCCATCGGCTTTGCCCTGTTCGATGAGTTACGCAACCTCTCGCCGATGATCGAGCGCTACCTGAGCATGCAACAGGAACTGGCCTCGACCCGTTCGCTGCTGCGCTCACGCCAGAGCAAATACAACTTTGCGCACTTTATCGGCACCAGCGCCGCCAGCCTGGAAGTCAAGCGCCGCGCTAGGCGCAGTGCGAGCGCCGAGTCACCGGTGTTGCTGCTGGGCGAGACCGGCACCGGTAAGGAGCTGCTGGCCCAGGCCATCCATGGTGCCTCGCCACGCGCCAATAAAGCCTTTGTCAGCATCAACAGCGCCGCCATCCCCCACGACCTATTGGAAGCCGAGTTCTTCGGCACCGCACCCGGCGCATTTACCGGGGCCGACCGCAAGGGCCGCCCCGGCAAACTGCAAATCGCCCAGGGCGGGACGTTGTTTCTCGATGAAATCGGCGACATGCCCTTGCCCCTGCAAAGCAAACTGCTGCGGGTGTTGCAGGAAAAAGAGTTTGAGCCGGTGGGCTCCAACGAGATGATCCACAGCGACGTGCGCGTGATCGCCGCGACCTCCACCGACCTGGAAGCCGCGATCAAGCGCGGCGAATTTCGCGCCGACTTGTATTACCGCCTCAACGTGCTGCCGATCCAGGTCCCGCCCCTGCGCGAACGCCTGGATGATATCCCGGCGTTGAGTGAGGCGATCCTTGAAGAACTGCGCAGCCAGCATGAACTGGACCGCGAAGCCCTGGCGCTGCTGGCCCAGCATGCCTGGCCGGGGAACATCCGCGAATTGCGCAACGTGCTGGAGCGGGCCGCCTTGCTCAGTGATGATCTGGTGCTGGATGCGCGGGAGATTCGCGCAGCAATCGGTACGTTCAGCCCGGTGGAACGCGATGCCGTGGCACCCGTTGAAGTCGAAACCTTCAGCATGGCGCGGGAGCGCTTTGACCGGCAGTTGATCGCTGCAGCATTGCGCCAGTGCGAGGGTAATGTGGTGGAGGCGGCCAAGCGGCTGGGGCTGGGGCGCTCGACGCTGTACAAGAAAATGGTGGCGCTGGGCATCGCCCAATCTCAATAAAGAGACATGCATCTCAAACAAAAGACAATCCCATTGTGGGAGCGGGCTTGCTCGCGAAAGCGGCCTATCAGCAACAAAATCATTGGCTGACACACCGCTTTCGCGAGCAAGCCCGCTCCCACATTGGAACGTCGTTTGTCTTGATATAGAGACAAGACTCGAAAATCAATCACAAAAATCTTTAAATATCCATATATATCAATTAGTTACGAACTTGGCACAATTCCCGCTATAGCCCCTTCCTACAGCTTTACCCCACAACAATAACAATCCGATGGAGACACACCATGAGTGTGATCATTGCCCTGGCGGCGCTTGCGCTGCTGATGCTGGCTGCCTACCGTGGCTACAGCGTCATCCTGTTTGCCCCCATCGCCGCCCTCGGCGCCGTCCTGCTCACCGACCCTTCCGCCGTCGCCCCTGCGTTTACCGGGGTGTTCATGGAAAAAATGGTCGGTTTTATCAAACTGTATTTCCCGGTGTTCCTGCTCGGCGCGGTGTTCGGCAAGTTGATCGAGCTGTCGGGCTTTTCGCGCTCGATCGTGGCAGCGGCCATCCGCTTGCTCGGCACCCGCCAGGCAATGCTGGTGATCGTGCTGGTCTGCGCCCTGCTGACTTACGGCGGCGTGTCGTTGTTCGTGGTGGTGTTTGCGGTGTACCCGTTTGCCGCCGAGATGTTCCGCCAGAGCAATATCCCCAAGCGCCTGATCCCGGCGACCATCGCCCTGGGCGCGTTCTCGTTCACCATGGACGCCTTGCCCGGCACGCCGCAGATCCAGAACATCATCCCCAGCACGTTCTTCAACACCACCGCCTGGGCCGCGCCCTGGCTAGGCTTGATCGGCACGATCTTTGTGTTCTGCGCCGGCATGCTGTACCTGGCACGCCAGCGCAACAAGGCCCAGCGTGCCGGTGAAGGCTATGGCACCGACTTGCGCAACGAGCCGGAAACCGCCGAAGACCTGAGCCTGCCCAACCCGTGGATCGCCTTGTCACCGTTGATTCTGGTGGGGGTGATGAACCTGCTGTTCACCCACTGGATCCCACAGTGGTATGGCAAGACCCACAGCCTCGCGCTGCCGGGCATGAGCGCGCCGGTCACCACGGAAATCGCCAAGCTCACCGCCATCTGGGCGGTGCAGGCCGCGTTGCTGGTGGGGATCATCATGGTCCTGGTGTTCGGCTTTTCGGCGATCAAGAGCAAGCTGGCCGAAGGCAGTAAGAGCGCCGTCAGCGGCGCCCTGTTGGCGGCGATGAACACCGCGTCGGAATACGGCTTCGGTGCCGTGATCGCCTCGCTGCCGGGGTTCCTGGTATTGGCCGACTGGCTCAAGGGCATCCCCAACCCGCTGGTCAACGAAGCGATTACCGTGACCCTGCTGGCCGGTATCACCGGCTCTGCCTCCGGCGGCATGAGCATCGCCCTGGCGGCGATGTCCGAGAGCTTTATTTCGGCAGCCCATGCAGCCAATATCCCCCTGGAAGTGCTGCACCGCGTCGCAGCCATGGCCAGCGGCGGCATGGACACCCTGCCGCACAATGGCGCGGTGATCACGCTGCTGGCGGTCACCGGGCTGACCCACCGCGAAGCCTACAAGGATATTTTCGGCATCACGATCATCAAGACCCTCGCGGTGTTCGTGGTGATCGGTACTTTCTACGCCACCGGCATTGTGTGAGGTTTTCATGACGACATTGAACGGCAAGACCGCCCTGGTCACCGGCTCCACCAGCGGCATCGGCCTGGGCATTGCCCTGAGCCTGGCCAAGGCCGGCGCCAACCTGATCCTCAACGGTTTCGGCGATGCCAGCGCGGTGATCGCCCAGGTGCAAGCCTTTGGCGGCAAGGTCGGCCACCACCCGGCCGATGTCAGCGACCCGGCGCAGATCGCCGAGATGGTCGCCTACGCCGAGCGCGAGTTCGGCGGTATCGACATCCTGGTCAACAACGCGGGCATCCAGCATGTGGCGGCGGTAGAGGACTTTCCAGTGGAGCGCTGGGATTCGATCATCGCCATCAACCTTTCATCGGTGTTCCACAGCACGCGCCTGAGCCTGCCGGGCATGAAGGCCAAGGGCTGGGGGCGGATCATCAATATCGCCTCGGTACACGGCCAGGTCGGCTCGGTAGGCAAGGCGGCGTATGTCGCAGCCAAACACGGCGTGATCGGCCTGACCAAGGTCGTGGGCCTGGAAACCGCCACCAGCAATGTGACCTGCAACGCTATCTGCCCCGGCTGGGTGCTGACGCCGCTGGTGCAAAAACAGATCGATGATCGCATCGCCGCAGGCGTTGACCCGCAGCAGGCCCAGCATGACCTGCTGGCCGAGAAGCAGCCGTCATTGGAATTCGTGACCCCACCGCAACTGGGCGAACTGGTCCTGTTCCTGTGCAGCGAGGCCGGCAGCCAGGTGCGTGGCGCGGCGTGGAATATCGATGGCGGTTGGCTGGCCCAATAAACCCACCCTGCGCACAACGCCGATCCAAATGTGGGAGCGGGCTTGCTCGCGAAAGCAGTGTGTCAGTCAACCTATTCATTGCTGAACCAGCGCTTTCGCGAGCAAGCCCGCTCCCACCTTGGGATCTTTGCAGTGTCAAACATCTGCGACAAGAACAAGAGACGAGCCTATGTCCGACATCCTCTGGCAACCCAGCCCGGAACGCATCCACAACACCCGGATGGACCAGTTCCGGCGCTTTATCAATGATCGCCACGCGTTGCAGATCAACGATTACCCCACCCTGCACCAATGGAGCATCGACCAGCGCCCGGCCTTCTGGGCGGCGATTGTCGAGTTTTTCGAGGTGCAGTTCCGTACGCCACCCAGCACCGTGCTGGTGGAAGGCGCGCAGATGCCCAGTGCCCAGTGGTTCCCCGGCGCTACCCTGAACTTTGCCGAGCACCTGCTGCGCCGCCGCGATGAGCACCCCGCCGTAGTCGCCATCGGCGAAGACGGTCAGCGCGAACAATTGACCTATGCCGAACTGGCTCGCCACGTCGCCGGCCTGCAGCGCAGCCTGCAAGCGGCCGGCGTGGGCGTGGGCGACCGGGTGGCGGCGTGCATGCCCAATACCTGGCAAACCCTGGTAGGCATGCTCGCTACCACCAGCCTGGGGGCGATCTGGTCTTGCTCCTCGCCGGATTTCGGCACCCAAGGGGTGATCGATCGCTTCGGCCAGATCGAACCCAAGGTGCTGATCACCTGCGCCGGTTATCGCTACGCGGGCAAGCTGATCGACCAGAGCGCCAAGCTCAATGAAATCCTCGACCGCCTGCCGTCCCTGCAACAACTGATCATCGTGCCCTACGCCCGGCCCGAGGCGCGTGTCGACGACTACCAGACCCAGGCCGAAGTAACCCTGTGGGGGGACTTCTACCGCCCAGGCGGCGAACCGCAGTTTGCCGCCGTACCCTTCGACCATCCGCTGTACATCCTCTACTCCAGCGGCACCACCGGCGTGCCCAAGTGCATCATCCACGGCACCGGCGGCGTGCTGCTGACCCACCTCAAGGAGCACGGCCTGCACGCCGACCTGTCGCGCGACGACTGCCTGTTCTACTACACCACCTGCGGCTGGATGATGTGGAACTGGCTGGTTTCGGTATTGGCCATTGGCGCCACGGCGGTGCTGTATGACGGCTCGCCGTTTCACCCCGGGCCAGAGCGTCTGATTGACCTGATCGACCAGGAGCGCATCAGCGTGTTCGGCACCAGCCCGAAATTCCTCGCCACCCTGGAAAAGGCCGGCCTGCAACCACGCCTCAGCCACGACCTGGGCAGCCTCAAGGGCCTGATCTCGACCGGCTCGCCGCTCTCGCCCCAGAGCTACGACTATGTGTACCGCGAGATCAAGCAGGAGCTGTGTCTGTCGTCGATGTCGGGGGGCACCGATATCGTCTCCTGCTTCGTGATCGGCAACCCCGTGCTGCCGGTAAGGCGCGGCGAGATGCAATGCAAGAGCCTGGCGATGGCGATCGAAGTGTGGGACGACCAGGGCCGGCCGCTGATTGGCGACAAAGGCGAACTGGTGTGTACCCGGCACTTCCCGGCCATGCCCATCGGCCTATGGAATGACCCCCACGGGGACAAGCTGCGCGCCTCGTATTTCAACCAGTTCCCCGGCGTGTGGGCCCAGGGCGACTATGCCGAACAACGGCCCAATGGCAGCCTGCTGATCCATGGCCGTTCGGATGCGGTGCTCAACCCGGGGGGCGTACGCATCGGCACGGCGGAGATTTACCGCCAGGTAGAAAAAGTCCCGCAGGTCCTGGAAAGCCTGGCCATCGGTCAACGCTGGCAGGACGATGTGCGCGTGGTGCTGTTTGTGCGCCTCAATGACGGCGAGCACCTGGACGCCGCCCTGGAACAGCAGATCCGCGAGGTGATCCGCGCCAACACCACGCCGCGCCACGTGCCGGCAAAAATCCTCGGCGTCAGTGATATTCCACGCACCATCAGCGGCAAGATCGTCGAGCTTGCGGTAAGAAACGTCGTACACGGGGAACCGGTGAAAAACACCGATGCCCTGGCCAACCCCGAAGCCCTGGAGCAGTTTCGCAACCGGCCGGAGCTGGGATAAAAAGATGAAAGGTTTCAGCATCAATGCACTCATTTGAAGATAAACCCCTCAAGCATGCTATTTTTCGAGGGGTAGTCAGCCGTTTCCGCAGCACGGGATAATCGGCTTCTGTCATTCTTCAAGCGTTACGCGCGGGACACTTACATGAACGGATCACCCACCGGCAGCCAGGCCGCGGCCCTGATCGCACGGCTGGACTGGGCCACAAGCCCCCTCGGTGATGCCAGCCACTGGCCGCAAAGCCTGCGCACGGCAATCGATATTGTCATCCACTCGCCGATGCCAATGTTGTTGCTGTGGGGCGACGAACTCACGCAAATCTACAACGACGGGTTTGCCCTGCTGGCCGGCAACAAACACCCCCAGGCTTTCGGCCAGCCGACACACGCGGTCTGGCCGGAGCTGCAACACTTCACCGCGCCGATCTACAGCGCCGTATTGACCGGCCAGGTGCGCACCTTCAGCGAGCAGCGTTTTGTCCTGCAGCGCAACCACCGCGATACGGAAATCTGGCTGGACCTGACCTACAGCCCGATCCGCGACGAACGTGGCCGGGTTGCCGGGATCCTGGTGACCGCCATTGAAACCAACGAACGCCGGCAACTGGCCGAGGAGCTGCAGCAACGTTCCGAAGCCAGCCTCAAGGCCCAGCACAACACCGAGCAGCGCTTGCAACTGGCCCTGGCCGCCACCGACGCGGTGGGCACCTGGGACTGGGATATCAGCGAAGACAACTTTATTGCCGACAGCCATTTTGCCCAGCTGCACGGGGTCGATCCGCTCAACGCCCACCAATTGCCCATCAGCGACTACCTGCAAGGCGTGCACCCGGAAGACCGTGGCATGGTGGCGCGCAGCATCAAGCATTGCATTACCCATGGCACCGAGTACGCCGAGGAATATCGCCTGCTCCAGGCCGACGGCCAGGTGCGCTGGGTGTTTGCCCGTGGCCGCTGCTACAAGGATCATCATGGCCGGCCGGTGCGCTTTCTCGGCGCAGCGCTGGACCTGACCGAACGCAAGCACACCGAACAGGCCCTGCGCCAGAGCCAGACCGAGCTGCAACTGATCATCAACGCCATGCCCGTGCTGATCGGCTATGTCGACCACGAAGAACGCTTTCGCCTGAACAACAGCGCCTACCTCGACTGGTACGGCCTGACCCCTCAAGAGCTGTATGGCAAGAGCATTCGCGAAGTGATCGGCGCCGAAGTGTATGCCGGGCGCGCCGATAAAATCGCCGCCGCGCTCAAGGGCAAGGCCTGCAGCTTCATCACCATCTCCCCCCATCGCGATGGCCGGCCCCGGCACGCACTGATGAAGTACCTGCCGCGCTTCAGCGCCGATGGCTCGGTCAATGGCTTCTACATCTTTGTGATCGATGAGACCGAGCGCAAACTCACCGAAGAGGCCCTGCGCCATCTCAACGATAACCTCGAAGAGCGCGTGGCCCAGCGCACCCAGGCCCTGGCCGAGGCCAACCAGCGCCTGCAAAACGAGATGTTCGAGCGCGAGCGCGCCGAAGATGCGTTGCGCCATGCGCAAAAAATGGAAGCGGTCGGCCAGCTTACCGGCGGTATCGCCCACGACTTCAACAATATGCTCACCGGGATCATTGGCAGCCTGGACCTGATGCAGCGCTACATCGCTGCCGGGCGCAGCGATGAGATCGCTCGTTTCACCGATGCCGCCGTGTCCTCGGCCCATCGTGCGGCCGCCCTGACCCACCGCCTGCTAGCCTTCTCCCGGCGCCAGTCGCTGGATCGCCGGCCCCTGGACCCCAATCAGTTGGTGGCGTCCCTGGAAGAGCTGTTCCGGCGTACCAAAGGCGCCCATATCGACCTCAAGGTAAAACTGGGCAACGACATCTGGCCGGTGAACACCGACGCCAGCCAACTGGAAAATGCCCTGCTCAACCTGGTGATCAACGCCCGCGACGCCATGCCCGATGGCGGGCAACTGAGCATCGAGACAGCCAACAGCTACCTCGACGGCACCGATATCACCACCCTGGAACCGGTCAAGGCCGGCGACTACGTGATGCTCGGCGTATGCGACAACGGCGCCGGCATGACCCCGAAAATCCTGGCCAAGGCCTTCGACCCGTTCTTCACCACCAAGCCCATCGGCCAGGGCACAGGACTGGGGTTGTCGATGATTTATGGCTTTGCCCAGCAATCCGGCGGCCACGTCACGATCCATAGCGAGCCAGGCCGAGGCACCTGCGTGCGCTTGTACCTGCCGCGCCTGCACGGCACCGCACTGGAAAAACCCCAGCCCCAGAGCCCGATGGAAGCTCCAGTGGCGCGCGATGGCGAAGCCGTGGTGGTGGTCGAGGACGATGCGGCGGTGCGCATGCTGGTGATCAACCTGCTCGATGAGCTGGGCTACACCGCCCACCAGGCCGCAGATGCGCGAGCGGCGCTGCCGTTGCTCGAATCCGATCTGCGGGTGGATTTGCTGGTGACCGATGTCGGCCTGCCCGGCATGAACGGTCGGCAACTGGCGGAAATCGCCCGCCAGCACCGCCCCGAGCTCAAGGTGTTGTTCATGACCGGCTACGCCGAAACCGCCGCCGAACGCCAGGGTTTCCTGGAAGACGGCATGGACATGGTGGCCAAGCCATTTTCCATCGACCAGTTGGCCACGAAAATCCGCAGCATGATCGGCGTCAAAGGCCAAGTTGATGCATAATCCCGCGCCTTCAAGCCCGACCGTTGCAAGGTAACTGCCCGATGAAAGCCCAAGCCCGCCACATCCTGGTGAAGACCAGCGAGGAAGCCGAACAGCTCAAGCAGCGTATTGCCAAGGGCGAAGCCTTTGATGTGCTGGCCAAGAAATTCTCCACCTGCCCATCCGGCAAGCGCGGCGGCGACCTCGGTGAAGTGCGGCCGGGGCAAATGGTCGGAGTGATCGATGCGGTGATTTTCAAGAAACCCCTGCGGGTGGTACACGGGCCGATCAAGAGCAAGTTTGGTTACCACCTGGTGCAGGTGTTCTACCGCGACTGACGAACTCAGTGGCAAGCAACCATTGTGGCGAGGGGGCTCGTCCCCCGCTGGGCTGCGCAGCAGCCCCAGTCAGCCTCACCTCGGCCTTTCAGAAACACCGAGGTGACCGGTTTTGGGGCTGCTTCGCAGCCCAACGGGGGACGAGCCCCCTCGCCACAACTAGCCCCATCAGCTCGACTCGTTCAGGGGAAGCAGCGCGCCCGCAACCTGAATAACCCGGCTCGCCAGCCGGTGCCCAGCCAAGGCCGCCTCTTGCGGCGAACCGCCCCTGAGCCGGCTGGCCAGATACGCCGCACTGAACGAATCCCCCGCCGCCGTGGTGTCCACCACCTTTTCGACCACTACCGCCGGCACCACAAAACGCTGGCCGCTTTGGCGAATCAGGCAGTCATCCGCGCCGCGCTTGAGCACCACTTCATCAATCCCCGGATAGGCCGCAAACACCTGATCGCTGTCGGCATAGCCGAACAAGGCACGTTCGTCGTCCTCGGTCAGCAAGGCCAGATCCACATGCTCCAGCACCTGCCGGTAAGCCTCGCGGGCGGCTTCGACACTGGCCCAAAGACGTGGCCGGTAGTTGTTGTCGAACACCACTCTGGCCCCCCGTTGACGGGCTTCGACCAACACGGCCAGTAGGCGTGTACGCCCGACTGCACCCAACACCGCGAGGGTGATCCCGCTCAAATACAGCACATCGTAGCCCGGCAGGGCCGCCAGGATCGGTTCCGCCCCAGGGGTGGTGAAGCAATCGCGCACCGCCGCTTCGTTGCGCCAGTAGAGGAATTTACGCTCGCCATTGGCATCGGTCTGGATGCAGTACAACCCCGGCAGACGGCCCGGCAAGCGCTGGACTCGCTGCAGGCCAAGGCCTTCGGAGGCCCATTGCGCGCACATGGCATCGCTGAAGCTGTCATCGCCCAGGGCGGTGACGTAGTCCACCGTGCTGTCTGCCCCCAGTTCGCGGCGCAGGTAGACGGCGGTGTTCAGGGTGTCGCCGCCGAAGCTCTGGTGCAGGCTGCCGTCGGCGCGGTGTTGCAGTTCGATCATGCATTCGCCGATCAGGGCGATGCGCGGGATTGGCTTCATTTCACAGTTCTCCAAATACACCTGCACTGTAGGAGCGAGCTTGCTCGCGAAAAACGCAAGATCGCCACGGGGTGTCAGACGACCAGCGTTATCGTTGACGATTTTCGCGAGCAAGCTCGCTCCTACAGTGGCCGTAGCCTAGAAGCAGGTATGCAGCGACTCGACCACCTGCAACTGCTCATCCACCAGGCACCCCACCTGCCACTTATCGAACGTCAGGCATGGGTGCGATGTGCCAAACGAGATGATGTCGCCAATCCGCAACTCCACCCCCGCCGCCACGCTCATGAACGCATGCTGGTCCATCACCGCCGTGACTTTGCAGCCGCTCACATCATCGCCCACCGCCGGCAGCACGCCGGCCTTGTAGCGCTTGAGCGGCACCGGCAAGCCGGCGTCGTAGGCCACGTCACGCTTGCCCAGGGCGATAACGGCAAACCCAGGCTCCGGCAATGACTGCACATGGGCCCAGACTTCCAGGGCCGGACGCAAGCCTTCGCTGAGGTCGCTGCGCCGGTCCAATACGCAGCATTGCGCGTCCTTGTAGATGCCGTGGTCGTGGGCCACATAGCTGCCGGGGCGCAGCACGCTGAGGAAGCGCCCCTCGGCATTTTGCGCGGCAAAGGATTCGGCGATCAGGTCATACCACGCAGAACCCGAGGCGGTGATGATCGGCTGGCCAAGGTCAAAGGCACCGCTGTTCTGCATATCCACCGCCAGGCGCACCAAAGACGCGGCAAACTCGCGGATACCGCTGATGGCATGCTCGCCGTGGATCACCCCTTCGTAGCCTTCGATACCGGTGAGCGCCAGGGCCGGTTGGGCCTTGATCGCCCGCGCCAGGTCCAGCACCTCTTGCTCGCTGCGGCAACCGCAGCGGCCGCCGACCACACCGTATTCGATCATCACGTTCAGGCGCAGGCCACGGGCGGCGAAGAACGCGCCCAGGTCAGCCACGTTGTCCGGGTGGTCGACCATGCAATGGAAGTCAAAGCCTGGGTCCGCCAGCAGTTCGGCGATCAACGCCGTGTTCGGCGCGCCCACCAATTGGTTGGCCATCAATACCCGGCGCACACCACCGGCATAGGCGGCGCGGGTCTGCACGGCGGTGGCCAGGGTGATGCCCCAGGCGCCTTGCGCCAACTGACGCTGGAACAGCGCCGGCATCATGCTGGTCTTGCCATGGGGCGCCAGTTGCGCGCCGCTTTTGCTGACGAAGTCCTGCATCCACTGAATATTGTGTTCCAGCGCCGCGCGGTGCAGCACCAGGGCAGGCAAGCTGACGTCGCGTACCAGATGGGCGCCGCTGGCGGCAGCGCCTTTTTCAACGGCATTGAAGACCGGCATGGGATTACTCCGTTTGGCTATTCATTGATACGACGGGCCAGGTTGTTGGCGCTGTCGATCAGCACCCGGCGGTAGTCGTTGTAATGGTTCTGGGCGTCGGCCCGTGGGGCGACG
Organism: Pseudomonas sp. DTU12.1; assembly: GCF_009873475.1. NCBI lineage: Bacteria > Pseudomonadati > Pseudomonadota > Gammaproteobacteria > Pseudomonadales > Pseudomonadaceae > Pseudomonas > Pseudomonas sp. DTU12.1. Next base: position 3,562,088 of record NZ_CP045254.1, read on the forward strand.
ATGCACAGAGTCGCAATGGCGATGCCCTGGGCATCGCGCACCGGCGCGGCAAAGCAGTGGGTAAAGGTGTCGGCGACACTGTCGAAGGAAAAGAAACCATCGAGGCTGGCCTGGCGGATCTGCCCGAGAAAGGTGTCCAGGGGCAGGCGTTGGCCGTCCGGCAGGATGAAGTCATCGGGGTCGATCAGATCGATGATCTGCTGGTCGCTCAAATGCCCCAGCAGCAAGCGCCCGGAGGCGGTCCAGGGGATCGGCGCGTTCTCACCGATATCCGAAGAAATCCGGAAATGCCGCTGGCCCTCGCGCATCAGCGCCACCGTGTACTTGCGCCCGTTGAGCAGGCACATCTGCGCGGTCTCGTGGGTTTGGCGGACAATTTCCTGCAACGCGTGATCGGCCTCACGGGTCAGGTCGAAATGGCGCAAGTGAGCCTGGCCGAGAAAGTACAGTTGGCGGCCCAGGTAGACATGACCGTCCTTGCCCACGGTTTCGAGAATCCGCCGCTCCAGGAGGGACGCGACCAACTCGTAGACCGTGGACTTGGGGCTGCCGATGCCACTGGCAATATCGTTGGGGCGCAGGGGCTGGCCGACTTCCTTGAGAAAATCGAGGATATCGAACGCCCGGTCGAGGCCTTTGGCCCGGCGTTTGATGGTGTCTTCGGTCATGGCAGTCTTCATCGGCATAAAAGGTCCATGTAGGAGCGGCGCTTGTGTGGGAGCGGGCTTGCTCGCGAAAGCGGTGTATCAGTGCCAGATTTGTTGGCTGACACAGCGCTTTCGCGAGCAAGCCCGCTCCCACCCAAACCCAGTCCACTTTGGATTGGAGTGGGCTTTAGATCAGGCATTCAGCCTTTTTTCTTGTAGGCCACGCAATCGATCTCGACCTTGCAGTCAACCATCATGTTTGCCTGCACACAGGCCCGTGCCGGGGCGTGTTCGGGGGTGAAGTATTCGCCGAAGACCTTGTTGAAACTCCAGAAATCCCGTGGGTCTTCCAGCCATACGCCCACCCGGACCACGTCTTTAAGCTCATAACCGGCCTCTTCAAGGATTGCCACCACGTTCTTCATGGTCTGGTGGGTCTGCTCGACAATCCCACCATTGATGATTTCGCCATCCACCGCCGGCACCTGCCCCGACACGTACAGCCAGCCATCCGCCTCCACTGCACGGGCGAATGGCCGGGGTTGGCCACCGCCGGCGGTGCTACCGGCGCCGTAACGAGTAACGCTCATAAAATTGCTCCTTGATTAAAAACGGATATTTTTCAGGAATTGCGCCAGGCGTGGCGGAAGCCGCTTATTCCGCTATACCGGAATATGGTATGTAACAACGGAATAAACAGCAGAAAGTGTGCCACAGCCAGTCCCAGGAAAATATTCAAACGTTAAAGTCGTTTTAAATCACGCACATAAGAAATCGCCACGCCACCGACGCCCCGCCCGCGACAACCCGCGCACTGCTACCGCGCCCCACAATCCGTTGCGATCCGACACATTGGGGTGCGCTACCTGTGAATTCTGACAGTAGACCGCCTGCCCCACCCGGCTTAGGGTTTGGCCACGGACCTGAGAAGGAGACTGTCATGGGACTGATCAACACAGTGATCGATGACGCGGATGCGTATAGACGGGCGCTGCAGACACAACGCACGGTGTTCATGCTCTTTGTATCGCCCCAGTGCCCGGCATGCGGAACGGCCAAGCCACTGTTCAGTAAAGTGGCCAGCCGCTATCGCCGCCAGGCCGCCCTTTATGTGCTCGATACCAGCCAGACGCCTCGGCACCCCGCTGTCACCGGCACACCGACGCTGCTGATACTGAAAAACGGCAGGCTGGTCGAAACACTCAAAGGGTTCGGCCCCTGGGAAACCCAGGAGCAGACCCTGAAGAAAACCTTCGCGCGGCACACCCGTGGCGTGCCGACCAAAAGGGCCAGGCCCCGTTAACCCACAGCGAGCGGGGTCAACAGCACCTGCGTCACCCGCCGCTCCTCCACCGCTGCCACGGTCAGGCGCCAGCCGGCGTGTTCCAGGCTGTCGCCCACTACCGGTAGGCGATCCAACAGGCTCATCACCAGACCGGCGAGGGTCTGGTAATCCTCGGTGGCCATCGCCTGGAAACCGGTGCGCTGGCGGATCAGGTTCAGGTTCAACGCACCGTTGGCGCGGTAGCCGCCCTGCTCTTCGACGATATCCGGGCCTTCTACTTCACTGGCATCCGGCAATTCACCGGCGATGGATTCAAGAATGTCGGTCATGCTCAACACCCCCATGAAATCGCCGAATTCATTGATCACAAAGGCAATGTGCGTCGACTCCTGGCGCATCTGCTCCAGAGCGTTGAGGATCGAGAAGCTGTCGAGCAGGTTGATCGCCCGTCGCGCCAGGTGTTCCAGGTTCGGCTCATTGCCGGCCAGGTACTCCTTGAGCAGTTCCTTCTTGTGCACGAAGCCCAGGGGCTCATCCACCGCGCCGTTACGGATCAACGGCAAGCGCGAGTAGGACGAGTGCATCAGTTTCAGGCGAATGGTCTCCGGATCGTCAGCCAGATCGATGTAGTCCACATTCGCGCGCGGGGTCATCAAGGTGCGGATCGGCCGTTCGGCCAGCTGCAATACGCCGCTGATCATGATCCGTTCGCGGCGATCGAACAGCGGGCCTTGGCTGTTATCGGCGCCATCCAACAGGTCGGTAACGTCCTCACCCACCTCTTCCACCGCCAGGCTGCGGCCACCCAGCAAACGCATGACCGCGTGGGCCGTGCGCTCACGAATCGGCCGCAGGCCTTGCGCGGACTTCTTGCGGCGCGCCCGGGCGATCTGGTTGAACACCTCGATCAGGATCGAGAAACCGATGGCCGCGTACAGGTAGCCTTTGGGGATATGGAAGCCCAGGCCTTCGGCGGTCAGGGCGAAACCGATCATCATCAAGAAGCCCAGGCACAGCATGATCACTGTCGGGTGCGCATTGACGAAGCGGGTCAGCGGCTTGCTGGCCACGATCATTACGCCGATGGACACGATCACCGCGATCATCATCACCGCCAGTTCATCCACCATGCCGACCGCAGTAATCACCGCGTCGAGGGAGAACACCGCGTCCAGCACCACGATCTGCGCCACGATCGGCCAGAACATCGCGTAGGCCGCATTGCCGGTGCGTTCGGTGACATGCCCTTCGAGCCGCTCATGCAACTCCATGGTGGCCTTGAACAACAGGAACACACCACCAAACAGCATGATCAGGTCGCGTCCGGAGAAGCTCTTGTCGAACACCTCGAACAACGGCTGGGTCAAGGTCACCAACCAGGAAATACTTGCCAACAGGCCCAGGCGCATCAGCAGTGCCAGGGACAAGCCAATCAACCGCGCACGGTCACGCTGCTCCGGTGGCAGCTTGTCTGCCAGGATCGCGATAAACACCAGGTTGTCGATGCCCAGTACCAGTTCCAGCACAATCAAGGTCAACAGGCCGAGCCAGGCCGTTGGATCCGCTAACCATTCCATATAGAAGTCTCTGTCTCTTTATTGATATTCAGAATGCCGGGCACAACAAAACGCGGTCCGATGGCCGGGAAAAGGTTAGCAGTCTGAATAGGGGATGCTTCAGCGGGAACGGCGGCAATAGAGGTCTTGGGGAAAGACGACTGGGAGGCTCCGAGAGGGTGTTCATGCAAGTCCTGCAGTGAGAAAAGGACCTTAATCCTACAGCCGAAATACAAATTTCCTACAATTTAAAACTATTACAAGATCTGTAACCCAGCGACGCACATTCCCATGTGGGAGCGGGCTTGCTCGCGAAAGCGGTGTATCAGTCACAAGAGAGATTGACTGATACACCGCTTTCGCGAGCAAGCCCGCCCCCCCCATTTTGACCCTTGGTGTGTCAGGTTTTGCGGGTTGCGTCGTCCAGCGCCAGGATGGTGTGGGCATTCGTTACCGTGGTTGCCAGGGTATTGATCACCCCCGAGCGCAGCGCCCCCAGCGTCGCCGCCGCCTTGGTGTTTTCACTGGCGATTGCCACTACATCTGGAATACGGAACAGCTCCTGTACCGTCAAGCCGATCACCCGCCCTTGAATGGCGTTGACCGCCGGCTGGCCATGGATGTCGATAAAGTCGTAGCCCATCATGTCGCCCACAGTGCCGGACAAACGCGCCTGGGCGATTTCCTGGGGTGAGAACCAGCCCATGCGCACCATATTGCTGTTTTCGCTCATGTCACCGATGCCGATCAGCGCCATGTCGGCCCGCCGTGCACGGTCGAGGGTGGAGCGTACGGTGTCGTTGCTGATCAGTACGCTGCGCAGTTCCGGGTTGGCCACCAGTGCCGGGGCGTACAGGCTTTCGCTTTCACCGCCAAAGCGCAGGGCCAGGCGTCGGCAGATGTGGTCGGGGTTCATGTATTCGCCAGCCTTGAGCGAACCGCCAATGGCGCAGACAAACGTGCAGTTGCGCGTCACCGGCAAAAACACATTATCGGCCACCGCTCCCACATTGCGGCCCATGCCCACGGCGACGATCATCCCGTCGCCCAGGGTCTTGTTCAGGTAGTTGGCCACCAGGCTGGCCACGGCGGAGCGCTGGGTGTCGGCGTCGCTGTGATCGACCGCGATCAACGCACGGTCCAACTGGAAGCGCTCCACCAGCGCCTGCTCCAGTTCATTGTTCATTGCCGGATGCTGCAACACCCGCACTTCGACAATCCCTTCATCGCGCGCACGCTTGAGCAGCCGGCTGACTTTGGCCCGGGACAGGTCGAACCGCTTGGCGATGGCTTCCTGAGTGACGTTCTCAAGGTAATAGAGCATCGCCACTTCGGTCATCAGATCGATATCGCTGGCGGTGCGCAGGGTGCTGTCACTCATGGGGACGGGCTTCCGTTTCGGCGTCAAAGGCGCATTCTCCCGACTCTTGCCCCGCTACGTCCACTACTGATGCCCATCACGCTCAATGGCATTGATGCGCTCGACCTTGGCCCCGGACCGTGCCGCCTCGAACTCCGAGGCCAGAAACGCGGTGACGATGCTCTTGGCCAGCTCCGCACCCACCACCCGCGCACCGATGGACAGGATCTGCGCATCGTTGCTCTTGCGCGCCCGTTCTGCCGAATAGGTGTCGTGGGCCTGGGCCGCGCGAATCCCCAGCACTTTATTGGCCGAGATGGCCATGCCGATGCCGGTGCCACACACCAGCACGCCCAGGCGCTGCTGCCCGGCGTTGATGGCCGTGGCCACCGCCAGCGCAATATCCGGGTAGAGCACCGGGGCTGTGGAATGGGTGCCAAAGTCGGTCACCGGATACCCCAGCGCCTCGATATGGCGCTTCAACAGCTCCTTGAGCTCAAAACCTGCTTCATCACATCCGATAGCCACCGGGAAAGGTGTGTTCATGGCATTAGGCTCCGCTGCCGTGGTGAAATTTAAGGCTGATCATATGATCACTCAGTGAAATTTCGATCAGCCATTTCTCGGATATTCCCCGGCAACTGTCAAGCACGATTTAACTGACCTGCCAGTCAAACCCCTCTAAAACGCCACGAATTAAGAAAGAGCAGGTAATTACAAGTTTTCAATGAAAGAGATTGACTGATCAGAATTTCATTTGATACACATATGCTCACGCAGCAACACGACTGTGTACCTAATAAGAATTCACAGCACGAGGACACGCCGATGGCTACGCCATTACTGCTCCAGGCTGAACACGTCGCCAAGGCCTACGCCGGCATCCCTGCCCTGCGTGACGGCCGCCTCTCGCTGCGGGCCGGCAGTGTGCATGCCCTGTGCGGCGGCAACGGCGCCGGCAAATCCACGTTCCTCAGTATTTTGATGGGCATCACCCAGCGTGACGCCGGCAGCATCCTGCTCAATGGCGCCCCTGTGCATTTCCATCGCCCTAGTGAAGCGCTGGCGGCAGGTGTCGCGATGATCACCCAGGAGCTGGAACCGATCCCCTACATGACCGTCGCCGAAAACATCTGGCTGGGCCGCGAACCACGGCGCGCCGGCTGCATCGTCGACAGCAAGGCGCTGAACCGACGCACCCGCGAACTGCTGGAAAGCCTGGAGTTCGACGTCGAGGCTACCGCGCCCATGCATCGCTTGAGCGTGGCGCAGATCCAGTTGGTAGAGATCGCCAAGGCGTTCAGCCATGACTGCCAGGTGATGATCATGGACGAGCCCACCTCCGCCATTGGCGAGCGCGAAGCCGAAACCCTGTTCAAGGCCATCCGCCGCCTCACCGCGCGGGGCGCCGGGATCGTGTATGTGTCCCATCGCCTCAGCGAACTGGCGCAGATTGCCGACGACTACAGCATCTTCCGCGATGGCGCCTTCGTCGAAAGCGGGCGCATGGCCGATATCGACCGCGCCCACCTGGTGCGCGGCATCGTCGGCCAGGAATTGACGCGCATCGACCACAAGGTCGGCCGCGAAAGCGCCGCCGAGTGCTGCCTGGACGTCCAGGGCCTGAGCCGCAGCGGCGAGTTCCAGGACATCAGCCTGCAATTGCGCCAGGGCGAAATCCTCGGCATCTATGGCCTGATGGGCTCGGGGCGCAGCGAGTTCCTCAATTGCATTTACGGCCTGACCACCCCGGATGCCGGCAGCGTCACCCTGCAAGGCAAACCGATGCCCATCGGCCTGCCCAAGGCGACCATCCGCGCCGGCATGTCGCTGGTCACCGAAGACCGCAAGGAAAGCGGCCTGGTGCTCAGCTCCAGCATCCTCTCGAACATCGCGTTATCGGCGTACAAGCAGCTGTCGAGCTGGTCACTGATCAATGCGCGCAAGGAAAACCAACTGGCCGAAGACATGGTCAAGCGCCTGCAGATCAAGACCACTTCCCTGGACCTGCCAGTGGCGTCCATGAGCGGCGGCAATCAGCAGAAGGTGGTGCTTGCCAAATGCCTGTCGACCCAGCCGGTGTGCCTGCTGTGCGACGAGCCGACCCGGGGCATCGATGAAGGCGCCAAGCAGGAGATCTATCACTTGCTGGACCAGTTCGTGCGCGCCGGTGGTGCGGCCATCGTGGTGTCGTCGGAAGCCCCGGAGCTGCTGCACCTGAGCGACCGTATCGCCGTCTTCAAGGGTGGCCGGCTGGTGACTATCAGCAGCGACACCGCCCTTTCCCAGGAAGCCTTGTTGAGTCTTGCCTCATGAATGCCAAAACCATTACCGCCCCGCTGACCACCCCCGCGCGCAGCCGCCTGCGGCTTTCCCTCGACCGCTTTGGCCTGCCGCTGGTGTTTATCCTGCTGTGCGTGGTCATGGCGTTCTCCAGCGAATACTTCATGACCTGGCGCAACTGGATGGACATCCTGCGCCAGACCTCGATCAACGGCATCCTTGCGGTGGGCATGACCTATGTGATCCTGACCAAGGGCATCGACCTCTCGGTGGGCTCGATCCTCGCCTTCGCCGGCCTGTGCAGCGCACTGGTCGCGACCCAGGGCTACGGCCTGCTCGCCGCCGTCAGCGCCGGGATGTTTGCCGGGGCGATGCTGGGGGTGGTCAACGGCTTTATGGTGGCCAACCTGTCGATCCCGCCCTTTGTCGCCACTCTGGGCATGCTCAGCATTGCCCGAGGCATGACCTTCATCCTCAACGACGGCAGCCCGGTCACCGACCTGCCGGACGCCTACCTGGCCCTGGGCATCGGCAAGCTGGGGCCGATTGGCGTGCCGATCATCATCTTTGCCGTGGTTGCGCTGATTTTCTGGATGGTGCTGCGCTACACCACTTACGGGCGCTATGTGTACGCGGTGGGCGGCAATGAAAAAAGCGCGCGCACCTCGGGAATCGGCGTGCGCAAGGTGACGTTCTCGGTGTACGTGGTCTCGGGCTTGCTCGCCGGCCTGGCAGGCGTGGTGCTGTCTGCGCGCACCACCTCGGCCCTGCCCCAGGCCGGCATGTCTTATGAGCTGGATGCGATTGCCGCGGTGGTGATCGGCGGCACCAGCCTGTCGGGCGGCGTCGGCACCATCGTCGGCACGCTGTTCGGCGCCCTGCTGATCGGGGTGATCAACAACGGCCTGAACCTGCTCGGCGTGTCCTCCTATTACCAGCAGGTCGCCAAGGGCCTGATCATCGTGCTCGCGGTGTTGATTGACGTGTGGCGCAAGAAAAAACGCTAGTCGCTTTTCCTCTGAACGAACTGAACGACCACAACAATAAACGGAGCTCTCATCATGAAAGTCGCTACATCATTTGCCGCCGTTGCGGCCCTCACCCTGCTCGCCAGCAGCATCACCCTGGCCGCCGATGGCAAGACCTACAAAGTCGGCGCTGCCGTGTACGGCCTCAAGGGCCAGTTCATGCAGAACTGGGTACGCGAGCTGAAAGAACACCCGGCGGTCAAGGACGGCACCGTGCAGTTGACCGTCTTCGACGGCAACTATGACGCCCTGACCCAGAACAACCAGATCGAAAACATGGTGACCCAGCGCTACGACGCGATCCTCTTCGTGCCCATCGACACCAAGGCCGGCGTTGGCACCGTGAAGCAGGCGATGTCCAACGATGTGGTGGTGATTGCCTCCAACACCAAGGTCGCCGATGCCAGCGTGCCGTACGTGGGCAACGATGATGTCGAGGGCGGGCGCCTGCAGGCCCAGGCCATGGTCGACAAACTCCAGGGCAAGGGCAATGTGGTGATCATCCAGGGGCCGATTGGCCAGTCGGCGCAGATCGATCGGGAAAAAGGCGAGCTGGAGGTACTGGGCAAGCACCCCGGGATCAAGATCATCGAGAAAAAGACCGCCAACTGGGACCGCGCCCAGGCCCTGACCCTGACTGAAGATTGGCTGAACGCCCACCCCAAAGGCATCAACGGGGTGATCGCGCAAAACGACGACATGGCCCTCGGCGCCGTGCAGGCCCTCAAGTCCCATGGCCTGACGTCCAAGGACGTGCCCGTCACCTCCATCGACGGCATGCCCGATGCGATCCAGGCGGCAAAAAAAGATGAAGTCACCACCTTCCTGCAAGACGCCCAGGCCCAGTCCCAGGGCGCACTCGATGTGGCCCTGCGCCAATTGGCCGGCAAGGACTACACGCCCAAGTCGGTGATCTGGGAGCGCTATGCCAAGGACGTGACCTGGGGCGACGGCACCGCCAAGAACTACATCCTGCCGTGGGTGCCGGTGACCAATGCAAATGCGGATGCGCTGTACCAGCAGGTCAGTGGCAGCAAGTAAATATTGATGTGCAATACAGCCCAGTGTGGGAGCTGGCTTGCCTGCGATGCGAGCACCTCGGTGTATCAGGGTTACCCAGTCGCTGCTATCGCAGGCAAGCCAGCTCCCACATTTGATCGGCACTGTTTTTGAGAATGGAGTTAAACCAATGTCTGGATTCTGGAACCAAGCCTTCGACCTCAGCGACCGTTGCGCCGTGATCACCGGCGGGGCGGCGGGGATTGGTCTGGCGTGCGCCAGCCTGCTGGTGGAGCGTGGTGCCCGCGTGGCCTTGCTCGACCGCGATCCGGCCGTGGTTGAAGTGGCCGCCCGCCTCGGCGCCGGGCATATCGGCCTTGCCGTCGACCTGCGCCAACTCGACCAGGTGCAGAGCAGCATCGACTACGTGTTCGCGCACTTCAAGCGCCTGGACTACCTGGTCAACAGCGCCGGCGTGGTGATGCTGGACAAGGCCATCGACGTCAGCGAAAACGCCTGGGACATCACCCTGGATATCAACCTCAAGGCCAGCTTCTTCGTGGCCCAGGCCTGTGCCAAATACATGCTGGCCCAGGGCAGCGGGCGCATCGTCAACCTGGCGTCCCAGGCAGCGGTGATCGGCCTGGATCGACATGTGGCGTATTGCGCGAGCAAGGCTGCGATTGTCGGCATGACCAAGGTCCTGGCCATGGAATGGGCACCGCACATCAATGTAAATGCCATCTCCCCCACCATTGTCGAGACTGCCCTGGGCAAGAAAGCCTGGGCAGGCGAAGTGGGCGAACGGGCCAAATTGCAGATCCCGGCGGGCCGTTTTGCCCAGCCCGATGAAATCGCCGGGCTGGCGTTGTACCTGCTCAGCGATGCAGCCCAGATGATCACCGGCGCCAATATGGTGATCGACGGCGGCTACAGCATTCAGTAACCCATCTATTCGTCGTGAGGTTTGTCATGTCCACCGCTACCGAACGTACCGCCGAACAACTCCACCCGGTGATCCCCAAGACCATGCAGGCCGTGGTCTGCCATGGTCCGGAAGACTATCGCCTGGAAACCGTCGACGTGCCCACCCCCGGCCCCGACGAGATTCTGACCAAGGTCGAGCTGTGCGGCATCTGCATGGGCGATATCAAGACCTATCGCGGCGCGCCATCGTTCTGGGGCGACGCCGAGCAGCCGCGCTACGTCAAGCCGCCGATGATTCCCGGGCATGAATTTGTGTGCCGCGTGGTCGCCCTGGGTCCCGGCGCCGAGAAGCGTGGAGTGAAAGTCGGCGACCGGGTGATTTCCGAGCAGATCGTGCCGTGCTGGGGCTGCCGCTTCTGCAACCACGGCCAGTACTGGATGTGCCAGAAACACGACCTCTACGGCTTCCAGAACAACGTCCAGGGCGCCATGGCCCAATACATGATTTTCACCAAGGAAGGCATCATCCACCAAGTGCCGGACTCCATCGCGCCGGACGAGGCGATCCTGATCGAACCCCTGGCCTGCTCGCTGCACGCGGCGGAACGGGCCAATGTGGATTTCGACGATATCGTGGTGGTAGCCGGCGCCGGCACCCTGGGTCTGGGAATCATCGGCGCGGTGCGCATGCGCAACCCCAAACGCCTGATCGTGCTCGACATGAAACCCGAACGCGCCGAACTGGCCCTGCGCATGGGCGCCGATGAGGTGTGGAACCCGGCCGAGGTTGATGTACTGGCGAAAATCCGCGAAATCACCGACGGTTATGGCTGCGACATTTACATCGAAGCCACCGGGCACCACAAGGCGGTGAACCAGGGCCTGGCGATGCTGCGCAAGCTGGGACGCTTTGTCGAATTCAGCGTATTCAACGACGAGGCCACGGTAGATTGGTCGATCATTGGCGACCGCAAGGAACTGGACGTGCTGGGTTCGCACCTGGGGCCCTACATGTACCCACGGGCCATCGACTTTATCGGCAAGCGCAAGATCGACATGCGCGACGTAGTGACCCACAAGTTTGCGTTGGCGGATTTCAAGGAAGCGTTTGCGGTGATGGAGCGCGGGGACAAGTCCTTGAAGGTTGTGCTCGAACCCTGACCCAACACACATCCCAAATGTGGGAGCGGGCTTGCTCGCGAAGGCGGTGTGTCAGAAGACACATCAGTTGGCTGACCCACCGCTTTCGCGAGCAAGCCCGCTCCCACATTTAACCGACTGCGCCCAAGACAACAAGAACAGGAACCCGCGTTATGAATCGAGTCATCAACGATCCGGACCAAGTGGTCGAGGACATGCTGCGCGGCATTCTGGTCGCCCATCCCGAACTGCGCCAAAGCGACACCAACCCCCGCGTGATCAGCAAGGCCAAGCCCTCGGGCCCAGGCCGCGTCGGCATCGTCACCGGCGGCGGCTCCGGCCATGAGCCGGCGTTTCTGGGTTATGTGGGCCCCGGCCTGGTGGACGCCGTGGCCGTCGGCGAAATCTTCTCTTCGCCCACCGCCAAAAGCTTCTTCGATGCCTTCCGCGCCGCCGATCACGGGGCGGGCGTGGCCTGCCTGTACGGCAACTATGCCGGCGACAATATGAACGTGAAGCTGGCGATGAAAATGGCCGCCAGCAAAGATATGCAGATCCGCACCGTAGTCGCCAACGATGACGTGGCGTCGGCGCCCAAGGCCGATATCGCCAAGCGGCGCGGGGTGGCCGGGGAAATCTTTATGTGGAAAATCGGCGGTGCCGCCGCCGCCCAACACTATGACCTGGACGGGGTGATCCGCGTCGCGCAGAAGGCCGTCGATCACTGCCGCTCGATCGGTATCGGCCTGACGCCCTGCACCATTGCGGCCGTGGGCAAGCCGAACTTCCAGATCCCGGATGGCCAGATGGAATTGGGTATCGGCCACCACGGCGAACCCGGCATCGAAGTGATTCCGATCGAGTCCGCCGCTGCCATGGCCACGCGCATGCTGGCACCGATCCTCGCGGATCGGGATTTCAGCCAGGATGACAGCGTGGTGGTACTGGTCTCGGGCCTGGGCGCGACGCCGGTGATGGAGCTGTACATTTTCTACGCCGAAGTCGAAAGCCAGCTCAAGGCCAAGGGCCTGAAGATCCATCGCTGCTACGTCGGCAACTACTTCACCTCCCTGGAAATGATGGGCGTGACCCTGACCCTGCTGGGCCTGGATGCCGAGCTGAAAACCCTGATCGACCAACCTTGCCGCTCCATCGGCATGACCCAGGCGGAGTAAACCATGAGCCAACATTTCTCTACCCGCGACGGCAGCGCGATTGTCGCTGACCTGGTGAGCGTGATCGTCGCCAACCGTGAATACCTCAGCGCGGTCGACGGCGCGATTGGCGATGGTGACCACGGCATCAATATGGCCAAGGGCTTCGCCCATTGTGGCCGCACCATTGAGGGCCGGGAGTTGACCCTGGCCGAGGCCCTGGATGAACTGACCCTGAGCCTGATGGAAGGCATCGGCGGCTCCATGGGCCCGCTGTATGGCAGCCTGTTTATCGGCATGGCCGACGAAGTACGCGGCTGCGAAGACATCGATGGCGCGACCTTCGCCCATTTACTGCGCGGCGGCCTGACCTCGTTGCAGGACATCACCGAAGCCGGCGTGGGCGACAAGTGTTTGATGGACACCTTGATTCCCGCAGTGGAGGCGTTTGAGCGGGCGCAGGCGGGGGGCGCCTCCTTCGGTGATGCCCTGGACGCGATGAAAAGTGCAGCCTCCCAGGGCCGCGACTCGACCAAGGACCTGGTGGCCAAGATCGGCCGGGCCAGCCGCCTGGGCGAACGGTCGCTGGGGGTGCTGGACGCCGGGGCGGTGTCCTGCTGCCTGATCCTCACGCAACTGGCAGACTCGATCCAACCCCGCCTGGCCCTGTAGGGGCCGGCTTGCCGGCGCCTACAGGGTGGGGTTGTGTTTGATGTGCTGGATATACCGCGCCACGGCCGGGGCCTTTTCAAAGCGCCGGTAAATCAGCGACAGCCACGACGACGCATCGCTGCCCTGGATGTGGCGGTATTGCACGCCCGGCAGGCTGACATGCCCCACCACCGATTCCGGCACTACCGCCACCCCCTGCCCCAGCGACACCAGGGCAATCACCGCCACCAGGCCTCCCGGCTGGGGCCCCAGGCGCGGGGCATACCCGCCTTGCGCGGCCACCTGCAAGGTGCCGCTGATCTGTTCGGGCAGGATGAAGGTCTCGTTCTGCAAATGCTCGCAGGTGATCGCCTTCAAGCCCAGCAGCCACGAGCCCTGGGGCAGCGCCAGGACAAAACCTTCGCTGCCCAGGCGTAGCGCCTCCACACCGTCGGGCAAGGTCATCGGTGAGCGAATGTAGCCAATGTCGTAGCGCCCTTCGGCCACCAGCCCCGGCAACAGGGCCATGGGGCTTTCCCGCACGCTGAGGCTCACATCGGCAAACTCTGCGCAAAACGCCTGCACCTGGCGTTGCAGCACCCCCGAATACACCGCCGACGCCACATAACCCAATTCGATATGGCCGATTTCGCCACGCCCGGCGCGCTGGGCATTGCGCTGGGCAAACTCGAACTGGCGCACGGTGGCCTCGGCTTCGGCCAGCAGCGCGGTACCCGCCTCGGTCAAGCTGACGTCACGCTGACGCCGGATAAACAGACGAGTGCCCAGGGTGCGCTCCATATCCTGGATCTGCCGGCTCAAGGTGGGTGGGGCAATGTCAAGTTGTTCAGCGGCACGCGTGAAGTTGCGGTGCCGGGCAACGGCCAGGAAGTAGCGGAAATGACGTATTTCCATTGCAGGATTAGCTCAAAGGTAATGATGTGCTTCGCCTCAGCTAACAGAACCACTGGGCGCCGACGTTAAGCTGACAGGACGCCCACAGTAGAGAGTCGCTACGATGCCCGTCAAATCCAGCTTGCCTGTTGCCTGCCAGGTAATCATGCCATGAGCCAGGTCAGCCCACGCCTTACCTTGTTGACCGCCTCGGGGGTCTGCTCGCTGATTGTCCTCGATACCAATATCGTCGCCGTGACCCTGCCGACTATCGCCCGCGACCTGGGGGCCAATTTTGCCGATATCGAATGGGTGGTCAGCGCGTATATGCTGGCGTTCGCCGCCCTGCTGTTGCCGGCCGGGAGCATTGCCGACCGCTTTGGTCGCAAGAAAACTCTGCTCTGTGGCCTGGTTATTTTTATCCTCGCCTCCCTGGGCTGTGGCGCCGCCCCCAACGTGCTGCTGCTGGATATCGCCCGCGCCGTCAAAGGTGTCGGTGCGGCGTTACTGCTGACATCAGCCCTGGCGTCCATCGGCCACGCCTTTCACGATGAACTGGAACGGGCCAAGGCCTGGGCCTTCTGGGGCGCCTGCATGGGCGTGGCGATGACCGCCGCGCCGACCCTCGGCGGCCTGATTACCCAGTACCTGGGTTGGCGCTGGATTTTCTACCTCAACCTGCCGGTGGGCCTGGCGTTACTGGCGCTGGTCCTGCATGCCATACCGGAATCGCGCGACAGCCAATCGGCGCGCCTCGACCCTTGGGGCAGCCTGACCTTCAGCGCCAGCCTGCTATGCCTGATCTGGGGCCTGATCGAAGCCAACCGGATCGGCTGGGACAACCCGTTGACCTCTGCGCGACTGCTTGGCGGCGCGTTCCTGCTGGGCCTGTTTGTGTGGGTGGAGCGCTTGCAACACCGACCGATGGTGGACCTGCAACTGTTCCAGTCGCCACGGTTTATCGGCGCGTTGCTGGGGATGTTTGCCTATGCCGGCTGTGCCCAGGTGATGATGACGCTGCTGCCGTTTTACCTGCAGAACGGCCTGGGGTTTTCGGCGATTGCCTCGGGCTTGGGGATGCTGCCGTTTGCCCTGACCATGCTGATCTGCCCGCGCATCGGCGCACGCCTGGCCAGCCGCTTTGCCCCGGCCACCCTGATGGCGGCCGGGCTGGCCCTGGTGGGCAGCGGCAACCTGCTCAGTGCCTGGGCCGTGAGTGTCGGCGGTTATCTACCGTTCGCCCTGGCAATTGCAGTGACCGGCGCCGGTGCCGGGCTGCTTAATGGCGATACCCAGAAAAACATCATGGCCTGCGTGCCGAGAGACCGAGCGGGCATGGCCTCGGGCATGAGTACCACCATGCGTTTCAGCGCGATCATGTTGGCGATCGGGGTATACGGGGCACTGCTGGCCAGCCATAGCGAGCATCTGCTGCAAGCCAGCCTTGGCGCGCAATGGCAGGCTCAGGTACCGGGAATTGCCTCACGGGTAGTGGCCGGGGACATGCCTGCGGCCATGGCGCTGCTGCCGGAATCAGCGCAAGGGCAAGTGCAACCTTTGGCCTGGCAGGCGTTTGTCGGTGGGTTTGGCCGGGTATTGTGGGTGGCGGGAGTGTTGAGCCTGCTGGGGGCGCTGGTGGTGGGCCTGCTGATGAGGCATCCGATTCCCACACCTTGTAGGAGCGAGCTTGCTCGCGAAGGTCGTCAACGGTAACGCGGGTATGGTGGATGACCGCGTTGGTCTTGAGTTTTTCGCGAGCAAGCTCGCTCCTACAGAGGCGGCCGTGTTACCAGAAGCGCTGCTGGGTCAGGCGGCTCCACCAGGTCAGCAGTACCCGGTCCACCGAGCCGCTGGCCGCCAGGCCCACCCGCTCCTGCAAGCTTTTGCGCTCGGCATAGTGCAGGTGGAACAGTTCGGCGGTCTTGGCCTTGGTCGCCAGGTATTCGTCGCTGGTCTGCAGGGCGTCCACCAATTGCTTGTCCAGCGCTGCGACGCCCAGCCAGACTTCGCCGGTGGCCACATCATCAATCGCCAGTTGCGGGCGATAGCGCGAGACGAAGTTCTTGAACAGTTGGTGGGTGATATCCAGGTCTTCCTGGAACTTCTCCCGGCCTTTCTCGGTGTTTTCGCCAAACACCGTCAGGGTGCGCTTGTACTCGCCAGCGGTCAGCACTTCGAAGTCGATATCGTGCTTTTTCAGCAGGCGGTTGACGTTGGGCAACTGGGCTACCACGCCAATCGAACCGAGGATCGCAAACGGTGCACTGATGATCTTCTCGCCGATGCACGCCATCATGTAGCCGCCGCTGGCCGCAACCTTGTCGATGCACACCGTCAACGGCACGCCCGCCTCGCGGATGCGTGCCAATTGCGACGAGGCCAGGCCATAGCTGTGGACCATGCCACCGCCGCTTTCCAGGCGCAGCACCACCTCGTCCTTGGGCGTCGCCAGGCTCAGCAGTGCGGTGATTTCATGACGCAGGCTCTCGGTGGCCGAGGCCTTGATGTCGCCGTCAAAATCCAGGACAAACACCCGTGGCTTGGCCTCGGGGGTTTTCTTGTGTTTTTTCTCGGCCTTGCCCTGGGACTTGCGCAGGGCCTTGAGCTGATCCTTGTCGAGCAGGGTCTGCTCCAGGCGCTCGCGCAGGCCTTTGTAGAAGTCATTGAGCTTGCTGACCTGCAACTGCCCTGCATTCTTGCGCCGGCCCTTGCTGCGCAACGCCGCGAAACTGATCAGCACCACCAGGATGGCGACGACCAACGTGACGGTTTTAGCCAGAAAACTTGCATACTCAGCCAAAAACTCCATGGGACTCCTTACAGATACGGTGCGCCAGGCGCGGATTGCCCCAGCATACCGATGGGACTGCCGGTGAGCCAGAGCTGAAACCCCTTGAAACGGGCCTCTAACGAGCTTTTAAAACAAGCGTATGTTTTTTCATTGACAGCTTCCCGGCATCCTCATAACCTCGCCAGACTTTCAACGTACCGGGTGAACGGACGTGGGCAGCATCTATTTGATTCGACATGGCCAGGCCTCCTTCGGTGCAGACGACTATGACGTCCTGTCGCCCGTCGGTGTGCAGCAGGCACAGGTACTGGGCAGCCACCTGGCGGATCTGGGCCTGATGTTCGACCGCTGCGTGTCGGGCGACCTGCGCCGCCAGCAGCACACCGCCAACGCCGCCTTCGAGTCCATCGGCGCCCAAGGCTTGCCGGTGCCGCCCCTGGAAATCGACAGCGCCTTCAACGAATTCGATGCCGACGCGATCATCCGCGCCCTGCTCCCGGATTTGCTCGACAGCGAGCCCGAAGCCCTGGAGATCCTGCGCAACGCGCCGCACAACCGTAGCGAGTTCCAGCGGATCTTCGCCCTGATCATCGAGCGCTGGCTGAGCGGGACCTACGACACGCCCGGCCTGGAAAGCTGGTTGGGGTTTGTCGAACGGGTCCGGGGTGGCTTGCAGCGTCTGCTAGAGGCGGCGGACAACTCCCACAAGATCGCGGTATTTACCTCTGGCGGCACCATCACCGCCATGCTCCACCTGATTACCCGCATACCTGCCGCCCAGGCTTTCGAGCTGAACTGGCAGATTGTCAACACCTCGCTCAACCACTTGAAGTTCCGTGGACGCGAGGTGGCACTGGCTTCCTTCAACAGCCATACCCACTTGCAACTGTTGAAGGCGCCGCAGCTCATCACTTTCCGATGAATTGCGGCCAACCGTGACCCCAAGGTCACTGGCACCACCCATAAAAGGATCGAACCATGACTGACGTAGCTAAAGCCGTAGAAGCAATGAAAGCCAAATTCAACCCAGGCGCCGCCGACGGCCTGGACCTGGTGTTCGGTTTCCGTATCGACGACACCCAGAACTTCTCGCTGATCGTCAAGAACAACACTTGCGAACTGCAAGAAGGCGTGAATGAACATGCTCAAGTGACCCTGGTCATGGACGGCGACACCATGAAAGGCATCGTCGACGGTTCCACCGACGGCATGCAGGCCTTCATGGGCGGCAAACTGCGCACCGAAGGCGACATGATGCTGGCGATGAAGCTGAGCGAACTGTTCCCGGCCTGATCCAGGGCAACCTGGGTTGACCAATCCCGCCTGCCCAGGCGGGATTTTTGTTTGTACCGGTTCCCGCAGTGGAACTCATTCATTTGCAGAATGAAGTCCAGAGGAATCTTCATTTGCACCCACGGGCAACGCCCAACAAAATCTGGCTCACGGCCCATACCACCGTTATCGCAGCCAGGATTTTTTCTATGCCTACCCCGCGCCATATCAGCCCCGACGACATCCGCAAAGACTTCTCCAAGGCCATGTCCGACATGTACCGCGAGGAAGTGCCGCTGTATGGCGCGCTGCTGGAGTTGGTGGCCGACACCAATGCCCGGGTGCTGGCGAGCGATCCCGACCTGGCGCGGCAACTGCAGCGCACCGGTGAAATCCAGCGCCTGGACATGGAGCGCCACGGCGCCATCCGCCTGGGCACGGCCCTTGAACTGGCAACCATCAGTCGCCTGTTTGCGGTGATGGGCATGCAGCCGGTGGGTTACTACGACCTCACCCCGGCCGGCGTGCCGGTGCATTCCACGGCCTTTCGCGCAGTGCATGAAAGCGCCTTGCAGACCAGCCCGTTCCGGGTCTTCACCTCGCTGCTGCGCCTGGAACTGATCGAAAACCTTGAACTGCGGGCCTTTGCCGAAGCCGCCCTGGGCAAGCGCTCGATCTTCACCCCACGGGCGCTGGCCCTGATCGAACAGGCCGAAGCCGACGGCGGCCTGAATGCCAACGATGCCCAGGCCTTTATCCAGCAAGCCCTGGAAACTTTTCGCTGGCACCACACAGCCACCGTCAGCGCCGCCCAATACCAACAACTCAGCGCCCAGCACCGGCTGATTGCCGATGTGGTGGCCTTCAAGGGCCCGCACATCAATCACCTGACCCCACGCACCCTGGACATCGACCGCGTACAAGCCGACATGCCCGGCAAAGGCATCACCCCCAAGGCCGTGATCGAAGGCCCACCCCGCCGCCAATGCCCGATCCTGCTGCGCCAGACCAGCTTCAAGGCCCTCGACGAAGCCATCGCCTTTACCGATGCCACGGGCAGCCACAGCGCACGCTTTGGCGAAATCGAACAACGTGGCGTGGCCCTGACGCCCAAAGGCCGCGCACTCTACGACCAGTTGCTCAACGCCGCCCGGGATGAACTGGGCGCCTTCCCCAATGAGGCCAACGCCCAGCGCTACACCGAACTGATGGAGCAGCACTTCCAGGCCTTCCCGGATAACCACCGGGCCATGCGCGAACAGGGGTTGGCGTTCTTTCGCTACTTCCTGACCGACAAGGGCCGCGCAGCCGATAAGAGCCCGCTCCCCAATCTGGACGCACTGCTTGAGGCCGGTGACGTGGCAATCGAACCGTTAGTGTATGAGGATTTTCTGCCGGTCAGCGCGGCGGGGATTTTCCAGTCGAACCTGGGCGATGCGGCGCAGAGTCACTACGCGGCCAACGCCAACCAGGCCGAATTCGAACAGGCCCTGGGCCGCCAGACCATTGATGAGTTGCAGCTGTACGCCGACACCCAGCAGCGCTCGATCGACGCCTGCCTGCAGGCGCTGCGCACCTAGAAAATAGAGTTCGCCCGACACCACAACGCAATCCATGCGCAGTCAACGTGCCCCAGGGTCGGGCGAACGGTTGGGATAATAGGCAGTGCAGGGGTGGCTGTCCTTTGGTCAATTCTGAACAAATATGGCGCCTCCCCAGGCGTTGGCTAATGCCCTTTGGTCTGCTCCAGTTGTTCGACGATTTTATCTTTGATCAACAGGCGTTTCTTCTTCAGGTTCTCCACATCATCGTCATTGGCACTTGCGGATTCAGCTTCCAGTACCTCCTTGTCGGCGACGTCATACTGAGTGAGCAATACATCCAACCGATGGTGGCTTGCCCGACGCTGCTGAACGTCTTCCTTGCTCAACCCCAAATCCTGATAAAGATCATGTTTCACTGGCATGAAGTACCTCCGCAAGTTAGTCAATGACTGGTACACCTTGAAGCTAGCCCATCCATGGGCCTCTTGTCATGCCCAAGGTCAATTCCCCGGGCCCAGCTCGCGTGCGAGGAACGGTGCGGTGCGGCTGGTTTTGCTTTGGGCGACGTGTTGGGGCGTGCCGCTGGCGACGACTTGGCCGCCCTGGTCGCCGGCGCCTGGGCCGATGTCGATGACCCAGTCGCTCTGGGCCACCACGCGCATTTCGTGTTCGACCACAATCACTGTGTGACCGGCGTCCACCAGATGGTTGAGTTGCAGTAGCAGGCGGTCAACGTCACGGGGGTGCAGGCCGGTGGTAGGCTCGTCGAGGACGTACAGGGTTGCGCCCCGCGCGGTGCGTTGCAGTTCGGTGGCCAGTTTGATCCGCTGGGCCTCGCCGCCGGACAGTTCGGTGGCCGGCTGGCCCAGGCGCAGGTAGCCCAGGCCGATGTCGCGCAGGACCTGCAACGCACGCAGTATGCCCGGCTGTTCGGCGAACACGTCCACCGCCTGTTCGACGGTCAGGCCCAGTACCTGGGCAATGTTCAGGCCCTGCCAGGTAATCGCCAGGGTCTGGGGGTTATAGCGCGCGCCGTGGCAGGTGGGGCAAGGGGCGTAGACGCTGGGCATAAACAGCAATTCGACGCTGACAAAACCCTCGCCCTCGCAGTTCGGGCAACGACCCTTGGCCACGTTGAAGGAGAACTGCCCGGCATCGTAGTGGTGTTTTTTCGCGGCTGGGGTGGCGGCGAACAGTTTGCGCACGTTATCGAACAAGCCGGTATAGGTCGCGAGGTTGGAGCGCGGGGTGCGGCCGATGGGCTTCTGGTCCACCTGTACCAGGCGGCGGATCTGTTCCAGGCCCGCGCGGATGCGCCCGCCGCTGGTTTGCGGTGCAGGGTCCTGCAGGTCGGGCTCATCCTCGCTGACCACCGCCCGCCCCAGCCCCTCACCCACCAGGTCCAACAGCGCCTGGCTGACCAGGCTGGATTTACCCGACCCCGAAATCCCCGTCACCGCCGTAAAACAACCCAGGGGGAAGTCCACGCTCACCTCGTCGAGGTTATTGCGGCTGACCCCTTCCAGGCTGAGCCAGCCGCTCGGCGCACGACGCGAAGGGTTCAGCGGTTGCGGCTCGGCAAACAGGTATTCGCGGGTCTGTGAGGCTTGGACCTGTGCCAGGCCTGCCGGTGGGCCGCTGTACAACACTTGGCCGCCCTGCTCGCCGGCTGCCGGGCCGACGTCGATCAGCCAGTCGGCGCGGCGCATGGTTTCCAGGTCGTGTTCCACCACAAACAGCGAGTTGCCGGCGGCTTTCAGGCGCTCAAGGGCGGTGAACAAGGCCTCGCCATCCGCCGGATGCAAGCCGGCCGACGGTTCATCCAGCACGTAGATCACCCCGAACAACTGCGAGCCCAATTGCGTCGCCAGGCGCAGGCGCTGCAGCTCCCCAGAGGACAGGGTCGGCGTACTGCGCTCCAGGGACAGATAGCCCAGGCCCAGGTCGGTCAGGGTGCTGACCCGCTCCAGTAAATCCTGGGCGATACGTTGGGCGGCCAGGCGTTTTTCCAGCGAAAGTTTTACCCGCCCTTTGCCCTCGGCCACCGGACGCAGAAGTTGCGCCAGTTGCAACAATGACAATTGCGACAACTCACCAATATCCACCCCGGCGAACTTCACCGACAGCGCCGCCTTGTTCAGGCGCTTGCCCTCGCACAGGAGGCACGGGCTGCCCTGCATAAATTGCGCGACACGCTTTTTCATCAACGCGCTCTGGGTGTGGGTGAAGGTATGCAGGATGTAGCGCCGGGCGCCGCTGAAGGTGCCCTGGTAACTGGGTTCGAGCTTGCGCTTGAGGGCGTCGTGGGTTTGCGCCGGGGTCAAGCCGGCGTACACCGGCACCGTGGGTGTTTCCTCGGTGAAGAGGATCCAGTCGCGCTGTTTTTTCGGCAGCTCGCGCCAAGGGATATCGACGTCGTAACCCAGCGTCACGAGGATATCCCGCAGGTTTTGCCCCTGCCAGGCCAGTGGCCAGGAAGCCACGGCACGCTGGCGAATGGTCAAGGAGGGATCGGGCACCATCAGCGCCTCGGTCACTTCATACACGCGGCCCAGGCCGTGGCACTGCGGGCAGGCGCCCTGGGGCAGGTTGGGCGAGAAGTCCTCGGCGTACAGCATCGGCTGCCCCGGCGGATAGCTGCCGGCACGGGAATAGAGCATGCGGATCAAACTGGACAAGGTAGTCACGCTGCCCACCGACGAGCGCGTGCTCGGCGTACCCCGCTGCTGTTGCAACGCCACGGCGGGCGGCAAGCCTTCGATGGAGTCCACATCCGGCACGCCCACCTGGTCGATCAGGCGCCTGGCATAGGGCGCCACCGACTCGAAATAGCGCCGCTGCGCCTCGGCATACAGGGTGGAAAACGCCAGGGACGACTTGCCCGACCCCGACACCCCGGTGAACACCACCAGGGCATCCCGTGGGATGTCCACATCGACATTGCGCAGGTTATGTTCACGGGCGCCCCGCACCCGGACAAAACCGGGGCGCGCGGCAAGAAGATTGGTGCCTGGCGGCAAGTGGCGCGCTGAAGTCATGGTCAACCTTGTAAAAGGTGGCAGGTCCTGCGGTGGAGCCAGGAACCGGGGCAAACGTTCAATTACGTGCATTGAGTACTGAGCGTACCCGCTGCGCGAGGGCATCAGGGCTATAGGGTTTACCCAGCAGGTGAATATCGGCTCCCAACTGGTGATTGCTGGAAAGCACGTCGCGGGTATGCCCGGAGGTAAACAACACAGCAACGGGCGGCTGTTGTACCTTGGCCCACTCGGCCAGGTCCGTGCTTTTGAACCGCCCCGGCATGACCACGTCGGTAAAGATCAGGTCCGGCCGCAAACCGGTGCGCAGCATCAACATCGCGTCATCGCCGTCCTCGGCAGTGAGCACCGTGTAGCCGGCCTGTTGCAGCAACTCCACCGCCGCGGCACGTACACCTTGGTTGTCCTCCACGACCAGGATGGTTTCGCGGCCGCCTTCCTGCAACACCACCTGGGCAGGCGTTTCCTCGCTTTCCGGCTCAAGGCTGTGGGGGAAGTACATCTGCACTACGGTGCCCTGGCCCGGCTCGCTGCTGACCTGCACATGCCCGCCACTTTGCTTGACGAAACCAAACACCATGCTCAAGCCCAGGCCGGTGCCGTGACCGTCTGGCTTGGTGGTAAAGAACGGCTCGAAGACCCGCCGCAGCACCGCCGGCGACATGCCGGCCCCGGTGTCGCTGACAGACAAGCGCACATATTCACCGGGGGCAATCCCGTTGCGGCTGCCCTCCTCGGGCGACAAGGTGATGTTTTCACCAGTGATGCGGATCACCCCCTCGCCCTTCATGGCATCCCGGGCATTGATCGCCAGGTTGAGCACGGCATTTTCCAGCTGATTGCGGTCGACATGGATGCACCACGGGTCTTGCGGCAATTGCACATCGATCTGGATGGTTTCCCCTAGTGCCCGCTGCAGTAACTCACCCAGGCCTTCATAAATGCGCCGGGGGTTGAACACCGCCGGTGACAGGGGCTGACGCCGGGCAAACGCCAGCAGTTGCGAAGACAGCTTGGCGCCGCGCTCGACGGCAGCCAGGGCAGCGCCGACGCGCCGTTGTACCTGGGGGTTGTCCCGTTCATGGCGAGCCAGCAAGTGCAGGTTGCCGGCAATCACCTGCAGCAGATTATTGAAGTCATGGGCCACGCCCCCCGTCAGCCCGCCAATGGCCTCGAGCTTCTGCGACTGGCGCAACTGGTCCTCGGCGGCCGAGCGCGCCTGGACTTCGGCGGCGACGCGCTGCTCCAGATTGTGGGTGAGCTTGAGCAGGGACTCTTCCGCGATCTTGCGCACATGGATATCAATGATCACCCCGGGAAAGCGCAGCGGCTGCCCCTGCGCATCCAGTTCGCAGCGCCCGCTGGCCAGTACCCACAGATAGCTGGCGTCAGGGCGCCACACGCGAAATTCGACGTTATATGACCCGCCGGCTTCCAGGGTGCGGGCGATCAGGCGGCTGACCCGCGCCAGGTCATCGGGATGGATGATCTCGGTGGCGGTGGCGATGGGCAGGCCCTGCTCCACATCGTCCATGGACAGGCCCAGGGTGCGGGCGAAACGCTCGTCTCCCGACAGGCGATCCGGCAACACATCCCAGACAAATGAGCCCAGCAACGCCCCGGCATTGAGCGCCAGTTGCAAACGCTCGTCCGCCACACGGTAGGCACCCTCGGCTTCCTGGCGCAAACGCTCGGACAGCACGTGCGCGGTGGTCTCCACGACAATCGCCAGCACCCCGGCCGGCTGCTGGTCGTCACCGGCTACCGGGCTGTAATAGAGGTCCAGCCACAAGTCTTCGGGTTGACCATTGCGCAGCAGCGTCAAGGCCTTGTTGCGATAGGACAAGGTGCCGCCGGCCAGGCAGGTGCTCATGACATGCCGGTTGAAATCGGCCACTTCCGGCCAACCCTGCTCCACCGGCATGCCCAACAGGGACGGATGCCGGCCGCCGGCAAACACCGAGTAACTGTCGTTGTAGATCATGTACCCGGCGCGCCCCCAGAGCATCACCATCGGCACCGGCGAGGCCAGGAGCATCTGCACGGCACAGGTCAGGCTGGTGGACCAACTGTCAATCGAGCCCAGGTCCGTGTTCGACCAGTCAAAGGCACGAATCCTTTGGGCCATTTCACCGCCCCAGCCGTCACAACCATGGGTATTGGATAAAAATTGCATGGACCCTGCTCATACAAAGAGAAGACGTTCGCCAAGGTTGGAGCATAGCGGTGCTGGATGGTTTCACTCTGTATCAATGTGGCTAGGGGGCTGCCCCTCGCTGGGTTGCGCAGCAAGCTCCAGAACCTGCCACCTTGGGGTGTCTGGTGGAGCATGGTGAGGGGGTTGGGGTGGCTTTGCCACCCAGCGCGGGGCAAGCCCGCTCGCCACATAAAGACGGTGGTCCACAGTAAGTTCGGGGGGGCGGCAAGTTTCTTGTGGCTAGGGGGCTCGTCCCCCGCTGGGTTGCGCAGCAGCCCCAGAACCTGCCACCTCGGGTGTCTGGTGGAGCATGGTGAGGGGGTTGGGGTGGCTTTGCCACCCAGCGCGGGGCAAGCCCGCTCGCCACATACAGCCCGCTCGCCACATAATGCCAGTGGTACATAGTAGGTTCCAGGGTGCTGCAAGTTCCCTGTGGCCAGGGGGTGTTTTTTGAAAGAAGAGCGTTGTGCCCCTCAGCGAAAATCCCGGCTACGCACGCTGATCCCCGCCAACAGTGGCGTCAGGTCGCTCAAGCGGCCAGCGATCAAATGGCGGACTTCGCCCACCGCTTCCCAGCGACCATCCACCTTGAGCAGCCGTGAGTTCACCAGCACCTGGCGCTGACGCTCGGCCAGGTCGCGCCAGACCACCACGTTGATGTTGCCAAACTCGTCTTCCAGGGTCACGAAGGTCACGCCGCTGGCAGTGCCCGGGCGCTGGCGCCCAGTGACCAGGCCGGCAACGCTGACATTGCGCCCATGCTCCACCGCCTGCAGTTCCTGTGAACTGCGGCAGCGCCGCGCGTGCAATTGATCACGCAACAGCGCCAAGGGATGGGGCCCCAGGGTGGTGCCCACGCTGGCATAGTCGGCGTACAGGTCTTCGCCGACACTGGGTGCCGGCAGTTGCACCGCCTCTTCCTGCGGGCTCGATGCCCCGGCAAATAATCCCAGTTGCTTCTCCACCCCGGCCACGTCCCAGCGCGCTTGATGCCGGTGCCCGGTCAACTGACGCAAGGCCCCGGCATCCGCCAGCAGTTCCTGGGCCCGGCTGTCCAGTCGGGCGCGCTCGCCCAGGTCGGCGATATCGCGAAACCCTGCGCCCTGACGGGCTTTTTCGATACGCCGGCCCTCGTCTTCGCGAAAGCCGCTGATCATGCGCAAGCCCATGCGAATCGCCGGTTGCTGGCCGTCGATGGGTTCCAGGCTGCAATCCCAGTCACTGGCGGTCACGTCCACCGGGCGAATCTGCAGGTGATGGCGGCGCGCATCCTGCAGGATCTGGTCCGGGCTGTAGAACCCCATGGGCCAGCTGTTGATCAGGGCGCAAGCGAACGCCGCCGGCTCATGGCATTTGAGCCAGCAACTGGCGTAGGTCAGCAAGGCGAAACTGGCCGCGTGGGATTCGGGAAAACCATAGCTGCCAAAGCCCTTGATCTGCTCGAACACCTGGGCGGCAAAGGCCTCGCTGTAGCCGTTGTTGAGCATGCCGGCGCGCAGCCGCTGGCGATGGGGCTCCAACCCGCCATGGCGCTTCCAGGCCGCCATCGAGCGGCGCAACTGGTCAGCTTCGCCGGGGGTGTAGTCCGCCGCGACAATGGCGATCTGCATCACTTGCTCCTGGAACAGCGGGATACCCAACGTGCGCTTGAGTACCGCCTCCAGCTTGGGCGACGGATAGGTCTCGGGTTCTTCCTTGTTCCGTCGGCGCAGATACGGATGCACCATGCCGCCCTGGATCGGCCCGGGGCGCACGATGGCCACCTCGATCACCAGGTCATAGAACGTCTTGGGCTTGAGCCGGGGCAGCATGGACATCTGCGCCCGTGACTCGATCTGGAATACGCCGATGGTGTCGGCGCGGCTGATCATCGCGTAGGTTGCCGGATCTTCCGAGGGCACCGTCGCCAGTGTCAGGTCGCGGTGACGATGGCGGCGCAGCAGGTCGAAGCAGCGGCGGATCGCGCTGAGCATGCCGAGGGCCAGGATATCGACCTTGAGCAGGCCCACGGCGTCCAGGTCATCCTTGTCCCATTGGATGATGGTGCGTTCGGCCATGGCGGCGTTTTCCACCGGCACCAACGTGTCCAGCGGTTGCTCGCAAATCACGAAGCCACCGGGGTGCTGGGACAGGTGGCGCGGGAAGCCGATCAGTTGCTGGGTCAAGCCCAGGACCCGTCGCAAAACCGGGCTGTCCGGGTCAAAACCACCCTCGCGCAAGCGCTCCAGGGGCGGCGCTTCATCGCTCCAGCGCCCGCAGCAATCGGCCAGGGCATTGACCTGATCCGGTGGCAGGCCCAGGGCCTTGGCCACATCACGCACCGCCCCGGCCCCGTGGTAGCTGCTGACCACTGCGGTCAAGGCCGCGCGGCGCCGGCCATAGCGCTGGAACACGTATTGCAGCACCTCTTCGCGGCGTTCGTGCTCGAAGTCCACATCGATATCCGGCGGCTCGTTGCGTTCCCGGGACAGGAAGCGCTCGAACAACATGTTCATCCGGCTGGGATCGATTTCGGTGATGCCCAGGGCAAAGCACACTGCCGAGTTGGCCGCCGAGCCACGGCCCTGGCAGAGGATCGAACGGCTGCGGGCGTAGCGCACGATGTCGTGCACGGTAAGGAAATAGCTTTCGTAGCCCAGGTCGCTGATCAACTCCAGTTCATTATCGATCTGCTCCAGGGTCTTGGCTGACGCCCCCTCGGGCCAGCGCTGGCTGATGCCCTCTTCGGTCAAGGCGCGCAGCCAGGACTTGGCGCTCTGCCCTTGCGGCACCAACTCCCTGGGGTATTGATAGCGCAACTGGCCCAGGTCGAAGGTGCAACGGCGGGCGATCTGCAGTGACGCCTCGAGCAAGCACGCCGGATACAGCGCACCGATCGCCTCCAGGCTGCGCAAGTGCCGCTCGCCATTGGGGTGCAGGCGCTCGCCGGCTTGCGCCACCGGCAGATGGTGCCGGATGGCGGTCATGGTGTCCTGCAAGGCGCGCCGGCTCCGCACATGCATATGCACATCGCCACAGGCCACGGTTGGCAGGCCCAGGCTGGCAGCCAGTTGCAGACGCTGTGCCAGGCGGCGGGCATCGTCCTGGGCGCAATGCAGTTCTATCGCCAGCCATAGCTGTTGATTGAAGGTGTCGCACAACCACTGGCCATCGGCAGGTGTATCACCCTCCTCGGCCAGCCACAGCACCAGCAACCCCGGTACCGGGTCGGCGAAGTCTTCGCGCAACAGGCGGTACTGGCCTTTTTCGGCACGGCGCCGGGCCTGGGTGATCAGCCGACACAGGTGCTGGTAGCCCTGTAGGTTCTCCACCAGCAACACCAGTTTCGGGCCGTTCTCCAGGCGCACCTCACTGCCGACGATCAACTCCAGCCCGACCTCCTTGGCCGCCTGCCAGGCCCGCACGATACCGGCCAGGGTGCATTCGTCGGTGATTGCCAGGGCGTGATAACCCTGCTGCTTGGCGCGCTCGAACAACTCGCGGGCACTGGACGCACCGCGCTGGAAGCTGAAGTTGGACAGGCAATGCAGCTCGGCGTAGCCCTGCATCATGCAAACCAACCCTGCAGCCACAACCCGGCGCTGTCACCCACGGTGCGATAAGCCCAGCCTTGCTGCCCGGCGCGGGTACGCACCAGGTAGTAGTCGCGGCGGATATCCGCGCCATCCCACCAACCGGACTCGATGCGCTCCGGGCCCAGCAGGATCTGGACACCCTGCTCGGCCAGCAAGGTCGGCTCATTGAGCAACCAGCCAGGGCGTTGCACAGGGCTCAAGGGTGGGCAGACGCGGCTGTCGCTGCCCGCTAGCCAGGCACAGTCGGGGCGATGGTCAGCATGAAAGCGCAAGCCCTGCACCGCCTCATCCCCCAGGCGCGCCCGCAGACGCTCGCGCAATTGTGCCCAGGGCAGGGTTTGCTGCGGGCGCTCGTCGAACAGGTCCTGGCGCTGGGGCACAAACACCGGCAGGTCCTCGGCCAGCAGGCGCAGGGCATGTACGGGCGCGGCCACTAGCACCTGCTCCAGGCGGCCACGGGCCAGTTCAAACAGCATCGAAGGTTCGCGCTCGGCACTCAGCAGGCCCACCGTGATCACGCTGTCCGGCGCCTCGGCATGCTCCAGGTGCAGGGCAAAACGCTGCACGCCACTGTCGCGGCCACAGAGGAACGCCGCCAGGTCGCCGGTCAGGCGCCGCAAGGGAAACAGCAGGGCCTGGTGGGACTGCACATCGAAATTCAATTCGATGCGCAGGTCAAAACGATCCGGCGGCTGATAAAAATCCAGGGCCAGCGGCCGTTGCCCGGTCAAGGCATCCAGGTGCTTGAGCAACCCTGCGTCAAACCGCCGGGCCAAGGTATGCCGGGGCAACGCCTGCACTTGGGCCAGGGTCCGCAGGCCCATGCGCGACAAGGCCGTGGCGGCTTGCGGGTCGATGCCGACGCGATCGATGGGCATCGGCCCAAGGGCTTGCTGGAGGCCCTCGGCATCGGCCACGGCCAGGCTGTCGTAGGCATTGGCCAATACGCGCGCGGCGGCCGGGTTGGGGGCGGCAACGATACGGTGGCGAAAGCCCAGGTCGGTCAGTTCCTCGCGCAAGCGTGCTTCCAGCAGCGGCCACGGCCCGAACAGGCCAAGGCTCGACTCGATTTCAAACAGCAAGGCCCGCGGATAGAACACGCTGACCTGGGAGCTGAAACCATAGGCCCAGGCCGCGAGCAGTTGCTGGCAGCGGTCGATCTCCACCGGGTCGTATTCGACGCAGGCAAAGGCCTTGGTCAGGGCATGGGCCGCCGTCAGGGATTGGCCGGGGCGCAGGCCCAAGGCACGCGCGGCGGCATTGACGGTTTGCAGCACCCGCCGTTGTGGCGGGCCGGCCAACAACGCCAAGGGTTGCTCGGGCTCGGGGCGCTGACGCAAGACCCCGTCCAACGCCAATTGCGGGAAGACAATACACACCCAGCGCATATCAACCTCAGTGCCCGCTGGCCAGGGCAATGGGCGCGGGATGGGCCAGGCCACCCCGGCACTTGAGTACCCGCACTTGGTGCGGCTCGACGGCCAGGCGCAGGGCCGCCGGTGACGGGTTGATCGCCTCGCCCATGGCCCGCCAGGCAAACGCCAGGGTCTGGCCGGTCTCGGCAGCCACCTGCAAGCGGCGCAAGGCCCGGTCATCGGCCTTGCGCGGCCAGCACAGCACCGCGCCGCAACTGCCAGAACGCAGGCATTGCTCGGCCGCCCACAAGGCATCGCGCTCATCGGCCTGGATCACCGAGAGCTGGCGCAGGTCCACCCCGGCGTTCTGCCAGGCGTGGGGGTATGGGGTATACGGTGGTGCCACAAGCACAATGCGCTCGCCGGCCGCCGACAGCCGCGCCAGGGTCGGCCAGACCAGTTGCAACTCACCCACGCCCTGCTGGGCCACGAGGATTTCGCTCAAGGCCGCTTCTGGCCAGCCACCGCTGGGCAACACCGCATCCAGGGCCGCCAGCCCCGTGGGATGCACACTGGCCGGCGGCGCGGCCGGCCGCCCCTTCCAGACCCGCCCGCCATTGAACAGCGAGTCCAGTGCAACCACGGCGCCCATCAGCCTGGCCTCACCAGGCCACAGAACACACCCTCGATGGCCAGGTCCTGGTCGGGACGGACCACGATAGGTTGATAAGCAGGGTTGCGCGGCAACAGACGCACACTGTCGCCCGCCCGCTCGAAACGCTTGATGGTGACTTCGCCATCCAGGCGCGCCACCACTATCTGCCCGTTCAGCGCCTCGGCACTGCGCCGCACGCCCACCAGGTCGCCATCGAGAATGCCGTCTTCGATCATCGAGTCACCCCGGACCCGCAGCAAGTAATCCGGGACCCGGGCAAAGGTCGCAGGGTCGAGCATCAACCGTGCGTGCACTTCGGCGTCGGCGCCGATGGGCAGGCCAGCTGCAACGCGGCCCAGCACCGGGACATCCAGCCATTCGGGGCGGGCCGGTTGATTGAGCAGGCGAATACCCCGGGCCTGGTTCGGGTTGACCTCGATAAACCCGGCCTCGGTCAACGCCAGCACGTGTTTGCGCGCCACACTGCGCGAGGCAAAACCGAAGGCCTCGGCGATCTCGGCGAGGCTGGGGGGCTGACCTTGCTGCGCGATACGCTCGCGGATGAAGTTCAGGATGGCGCAACGGCGGGGAGTGAGAGTCGTCATGGAGTACATTTGTACTCCTGTGGGAATTTTCTGACAATAGCCACTAGTCAGAAGCCCACCCACCTATCGCTGGGCTGGAATCCGCAGTTCGCCAGTACGGCATTGCGTCTTGATGCTCTGCGGGCAACCGGTAAAGCGCAGCTCCTTGCTCAAGCAGACCCGCACCTCCGACAACACCTTGCCCTTGCAGATCACAGCCATGCCGTGGCGCCCCATGCTGGGGTTGCTCTCGCGAAACAAAGCTTCAATGTCCCTGGCTGCAAGGGGGCCCGGCACATTGAAAGGCTCGAACGCCTGGGGAATCTGCACCACACCCAATGCCGTATCAGTCTTGTCCAGATACTCGGATGCATCTACGCCGCTGCATGTGCCGTGCTTGGCCCACTCATGCTTGAGCAGTTTCTCGGTGACAAACAATGACATGCCCTTGGCCACGTCCTCGGCCGACAACCGCGACTGCGGCAGGCAAGATGCCGGCCAACCGCCTCGCGCATATTGTGGCCACAGGCCATGCAACACAAAGCCGTAGCCCTTGCCCGTGCATTGCTGGTCCTGCGGGTGGGTGAGGCAAAAAGTCGGCGACCAGGACAGTGACAACACATAAAAATCAAAGTCCCCGGCTTGCCCCTGATGACGGGGGGCGGCATCAGCCAGGGCGGTCAATACCAGGCACAGGGCGATCCAGGAGGTTCTCCATCTCATCAAGCAAATCCTTAATTAAACTAAGCGGCCATTGTTATGAACGACTACCCCGCAACGCCGTCAGGTAACGCGCCGCCCTACTGTCGAAAGCTCAACAACTGTGGGTCACGGCTTGCGCTGCAACACCCGATCCATGATGCGGTCGGTCTTCAAGGCCTCGATCGCCAGTGCCGGGTGCACACTCTCGCCGCGGATATGCGCGTTCATACCCAGCACGTGGTGCCACTGGATATGGGGGTGATGGGCAATATGCAGGGTCTCGCTGACCTCGGCTTCGAGCTGCAACGGCTGCTCGTCGAACACTGAAAAAGTGATACGCCCTGTGCTGCCGATCAACTCGACCCGGTCCTCGCGCCGGTCAGCCACAAAGTTCCAGCAACCCATGCCCAACGCACCCGAGCTGAAGCTCCAGCAGGCAGTGACGGCGTCTTCCGCCACATAGCGCCCGGCCTGGCGCGCGGTATAACCCGTGACCTCGACGATATCCCCCGCCAGGTACTGGAACAGATCGAAACCGTGGCTGGCCAGGTCGGCAAAATAACCACCGCCGGCAATCGCCGGATCCGTACGCCAGTTGCTGGCATGGGTATCTGTCGGCGCTGGCGGCTTGCACAAGGTCCAGCTCAGGTGCCGCAACTCGCCAATGCGCCCTTCCTGCAGCCAGGTACGTACCTGCTGGAAGCGCGGCAGGGAGCGCCGGTAATAGGAGACAAACAGATGCAGCCCGGCCCGCTCGAAAGTGCGCTGCATCAAGGCGCTCTGCTCGGCATTCAGCGACATCGGCTTCTCGACGCAGCAATGCTTGCCCGCCGCCGCCACCAGCAGGCTGTATTCCAAGTGGCTGGCCGGTGGCGTGGCGATGTACACCGCATCTACTTCAGGGTCATCGATCAGCGCCTGGGCATCGGTGTAAAACCGGGCAATCCCGTGGCGTGCCGCATAATCGCGCACCGCTTCCTCACGACGCCCCATCACGGCGACCAGGGCCGAACCTGGCGCTTTGTAGAAGGCGGGTCCACTCTTGACTTCAGTAACACTGCCACAACCGATCATGCCCCAGCGGATGGTGCTCATCTGACTTTCCTTCACCGGTATTTTTTCAGTTGGGCAGTATCAGCGTTTTCCTGCACGGTCTCCAGCCTCTCCCCATAAAGACCCAGCATGACAATTGCATTACACTTTTGTGACAATCATCCAGCTGCGGGGGCACAGACGATGAAAATACGCGCAACGGTGATTTGCGAACACGAGGGGCACATTCTGTTCGTGCGCAAGGCCAGGTCGAAATGGGCATTGCCCGGTGGCAAGGTCGAGCGCGATGAGCGTCCGGTCGGCGCGGCCGAGCGTGAGCTGCAAGAGGAAACCGGGCTGCACGTGGATGGTTTGTTGTATCTGCAGGAGTTGAAGGCCAGTGACACGCTGCATCACGTGTTTGAAGCCTCGGTGGTCAACATCGACCAGGCCCGGCCCTGCAATGAAATCATCGACTGCCAATGGCATGCCTACAGTGCGCTGGAGCAGTTGGATGCGACCGACGCCACCAAGCGCATTGTCCGCTCGTTTCTACGCAGGCTCTGACGCCTAGCCGAATGCCGCAAACCCACGGCGCCCGGCCTTGAGCTCGGTGCGCAGCTCGCCGATCAGGTTGGAGATGGCACGGATGCTATCCAGGCCCTGGGGCGAGACGCCGGTCAACAGCAGGTCGACGCGACCAGACTCGGGCTCGAATACGCGAATGGTCAAGAAACCCTCGGGGTTGACGCTACAGTCGCAGGACAGCGGGACGAAACCAGACGCCATGATGCGGCTCAACTCAACGATGGGAATCATCCTGGGCACCCTTGTTCGCACATGACGCGATGGACGTGATCCCTGCAGGTTAGATCAGGTTATGCAACCCGTGTGGCCAATCCTACGAAAGTGTTAGCTACCCCACATTTTTGCGCGAAAGCGCTGGTGCAATGGCGTCAGAAAAACCACGCCGCAACCTCTCATCCGAGGTTGCCAGCGGCGCTTGATTCTTGGCAAGGATCACCAGATGCTCATGGTTTTTGCCGATCTGGAGCACCTCCATGCGCCGCGACATCCCGAGCGAGCCCGACAGCGCCGTGTACAAAACCCTGCTGGAGTCGACCAAGGCCATTCCCTGGCGCATCGACTGGCAGACCATGACCTTCAGCTACATCGGCCCGCAGATCGAAACGCTGTTGGGCTGGACGCCCCAGAGCTGGGTCAGCGTCGACGACTGGGTCGAACGCATGCATCCGGATGACCGCGAATACGTGGTCAATTTCTGCGTGTCGCAATCACGGGCCGGCGTCGATCACGAGGCCGATTACCGTGCCTTGACCAGCACCGGCAACTACGTGTGGATTCGCGACGTGGTGCATGTGGTACGCAAGGAGGGCGAGGTGGAGGCGCTGGTGGGCTTCATGTTTGATATCAGCGAGCGCAAGCAGACCGAGGAGCACCTGATCCGTCTGCAAAAACAACTGGAAGAGTATTCGTTCCAGGATGGCCTGACCGGCATTGCCAACCGGCGCATGTTCGACACCGTACTGGAGCGAGAGTGGAGCAGCGCCCTGCGCAGCCAGTTGCCGTTGTCGCTGATCATCCTCGATATCGACTACTTCAAGCAGTACAACGACCACTACGGCCATATCAAGGGCGACGAATGCCTGCGCCAGGTCGCGCGCACCTTGTCAAAAGCCGCCAACCGGCCACGGGATTTCATTGCGCGTATCGGTGGTGAAGAGTTTGTGTGGTTACTGCCCGAGACCGATGCAGCGTCGGCCAGGCGCGTGGCCGAGCGCTGCCTGCACCTGATCCGCCAACAACAGATCGAGCATGCTCATTCCAGCGTGTCGCCACTGTTGAGCTTGAGCCTGGGCGTGGGCACCACCACGGTCAAGCCAGGCAGCGAGGCCTTGACCTTTGTCGAGGAGGTGGACAAACAGTTGTATCAGGCCAAGCGCAATGGCCGGATGCGTGCTGAGTTTTTCGAAGCCACGGTGTGAGGCCAAATCGCGGGCAAAAAAAATCCCAAGTAGCTGATGGAAACTTGGGATTTAAAAATGCATAAACCGTGGGAGGTGAACGCCCGGCCATAATAACCACAGAGACAACTTGTAACAAGTTGATTAATAGCCTTTCGTCGGATTGAAACAGCGCTAAGTCATTCAATAACCACACATTTTTTATGGAACACGGCACTTGTCGTGCCACTTTTTGGTGCAACTTCCAAACTTGCGAGAGTAAAACCTTAATAACTATCGGGTTAATAAACATCTATGCATACCGCTGATGTTTTTGTAGGCGCCGGCTTGCCGGCGAAGCACCTGAGAGCACCACGGGGGACCAGACACCCCGCGTTATCGTTGACGCTTTTCGCTGGCAAGCCAGCTCCTATGTAGGTCTTGCGCCCTTCTATTTGCGCGCCAACTTGTAGCGCACGCACTCTTCATAAAAGCTCGACCGGACTGCCGCCGGCTTGAGACGCGAGGGGCTGTCATAGGTCTGCTCGGTGATGCCCATGGCCATCATGCGCATCCAGGACTTGTCGAACTTGTACCGCTGGATCTTCTGCCGCGCTGCATACAATGAAACGCCAGCCAACTTCAGCTCCTGGGCCCTGGCTGCCGTGCCCGCGCCCCAACTGCACATGTAGCGATCCCCTTCACGCAGCGCCTTGCCCTGGGCCGCCGCCGCCGCCGCCCCGCTGGCCAGGGCCAAGGCTAGCAGCGTGATTTTTACATTGCGCATTGGCATCCTACCTAACCACCTGAAAATAAAAGTGATTTTGGCGAAACATGCGGTAGACGGGGGCCAGCAAAATGCCTTCTTGACGTAATCCCCTCCCCGCCATGGTTGCCGCCCTACCCGCGCCTGACCATAATCGCGCGCCCCTATCCCCCTCACGCAAGGAAATGCCGTGAAGAAATTTCTTATGTTGGCCCCATTGGTATTACTGCTGCTGCAAGGTTGCGGCGTGACCATGACGCAATACGAGCCCAATTTCGACAACGTCCAGCGCCTCAAGCAGACACCCGCGTTGCAACCCATCAGCCAGGCCAAGGTCACTGCCGCCTCGGGCCAGGGTTCGTTGATGGTCCGGGCCAATCCGATCAGCTCGCCTGCCGGCAGTATCCCCGCTCACGTGCAGGCGGCAATCACCCAGGAACTGTCCCTGGCCGGCCTGCTGAATCAAAGCGCGCACCGGCGCCTTGACGTGCTGCTGGTGAAGAACGAGCTGACAGCGGGCATGGGTTCCGGCCACGGCATACTGGCCGCACGCTTTACCGTGCTCAAGGACGACACGGTGGTGTACGACGCC
The DNA here is from genome assembly GCF_009873475.1 of Pseudomonas sp. DTU12.1. Lineage (NCBI taxonomy): Bacteria > Pseudomonadati > Pseudomonadota > Gammaproteobacteria > Pseudomonadales > Pseudomonadaceae > Pseudomonas > Pseudomonas sp. DTU12.1. Next base: position 3,598,079 of record NZ_CP045254.1, read on the forward strand.
ACCAAGGAAGTGACTAGCGTGTGGTCCAGTTCATTCTTCGGTCCCATTGCGATTCCGAATGCGGCGAATGCCTACAACCCGCTGGTGCGTGACTTGCTCAAGGCCTTGTACAGCGACCCGCTGTTCATTCAGGCACTCAAGTAAAAACACCAGGTAAAAAAAGGGAGCCGGTTAACCGGCTAATGCCGATCAGTTAAGCCTTCTCGCTTGACCTTTGGCCGCAAGAAATCAAAATCCGATGCCTGTACTGGCATCGGATTTTTTTATGCGTCTCGCTCGGGCACTGGAACTGACCCACAACATCGCCTCTACCCCCAACGCCATCGAGGGATTGGGTGCTTTGCTCGATCCTTCTCTGGTCGAACAGGCGCTTGAACAAGCTGGTGTGGCGACGCTGCGCAAGCGTCGTTTGCCTCTGGAAATGATGCTCTGGTGCGTGATCTCCATGGCGTTCTTCCGGCGCATGTCGGCCTGGGATGTGGTCAGTCGCATGAATATCATGTTGCCGGGTCAGCGCCCGTTGGTAGCGGCCAGTGCCGTAGCCCAGGCCCGTCAGAGATTGGGCAGCGAAGCTGTACGACAAGTCTTCGATTTGACCCAGAAAAGTTGGCATGAGGCAGCCGGTCACCCGACTTGGGCCGGTCTGCGTTTGTTGGGTGTCGATGGCGTTGTCTGGCGCACGCCCGATACGCCGGAAAATCGGGCGCGCTATGACTCCGCCAGCAACCAGCATGGCGACACCGGTTTTCCTCAGGTGCGCATGGTCTGCCAAATGGAGTTGACCAGCCATTTGCTGATTGGCAGTGCGTTTGAGGGCTACCGCAGCAACGAAATGAAACTGGCCGAGCAACTGATCGAAACCACCCCCGATCACTCGCTGACGCTGTTTGATCGTGGTTTTTACTCGTTAGGTTTACTGCATCGGTGGCAGCAGGCAGGTGTCGAACGCCACTGGCTGATGCCGCTGAAAAAAGGCTCGCAGTACGAGGTGATCCAGCGTTTGGGGCGCCAGGATGCGATTGTTTTGCTGAGCACTTCGCCGCAGGCCCGCAAGCAATGGCCTGGGTTGCCGGAGCAGCTGACCGCGCGACTGCTGAGCAAAACCGCCAGGGCAAGGTGTGTCAGATTCTGACCTCAATGGCTGACCCACTGCGTTTTCCTTCCGACGAGATCGTTGATCTGTACAGCCAGCGCTGGGAAATCGAATTAGGCTTTCGGGAAATGAAGCAGACGCTGCTCAACAGCAACTATACGCTGCGCAGCAAGACACCCGAGATGATCGAGCAAGAGTTGTGGGGCGTGTTGTTGGGCTACAACTTGTTGCGCTATCAGATGGTGGAAATGAGTCGCCACTGTCCTGGCATTTACCCGTGCGAAATGAGCTTTACCGCGTGTACCTGGGCGATTCTTGGGTTTATCAACAGCGTCTCGGCCGACCGTTCCGGGAACATCCCCAAGTATTTGGCCGAGCTTCATGCTTCAGCGCCGCACTACGTTCTACCGCATCGACGTGAGGAGCGCGTTTATCCTCGGGCGATTCGGCTGAAATCACCGAAGTATCCGATCAAAAATAAAAATGCCAGTCAGCTTAAGTGACTGGCATTAGCCGGTTAACCGGCTCCCTTTTTTTACAGCCCGGATCAGGCCCGTGGCACACCGGCATCCAGTGCCGAGTACTTCAGGTTATTGCTCTCGACCATCTGCTTGAGCAACGCATTGACCTGGCGGGTGAAGGTATCGGTCACCGCTTCTTTTGGCGTGTAGGCCATCATCGGGATAAACCAGATACCCAACCAGGTGTTAATCGCATCATGGTTGCTGCCTTTGCTCAGCGCCTGGCCCTGTGGGTCCAGGGCTTCCAGGCTCATGGTGTACTGGTCGGTACCCAGCGCCGGGATGATGGTGAAGGTGAAGCCGCTGATAAAGGCCAGTACCATCTGACCGCCACCTGGCGGATGGTTGTAGACCTTCAGGCGCAGGCTGTAGTCGCCTGGCTGCTTCTGGAACTCATCGAGGGTCACACGGCCGAACAGGCCGGAGTCGGTGAGGATTTTTTGCAGTTGCGGGCGCAGCATATCCCGCGCCTGAGGTACTTCAGCAGCGGCAGCGTTGGTCGGTTCGCCTTGATAAAAATCAAAGTCGACATAAACGTTTGGCTTGTTGGCGAAGCTCGCCTTCGATGGCAGGGTGACTGGCGCGACTTCGTCCTTGGTGAAGCTGGCGCAGCCACTCACTGCCAACATCATCAGGGCCAACCCCAGCATTTTTCCAATGTGCATTACGACTTCCTTAGTTGATGGAGCGTCTCCATGGCCGGAGGTGCTGGGGGCGGATAATAGAGAGTCAACGGCCCTGGTAAAAGGCCGCTGTAGGAAAAAACCTCATCAACTACCCGCGCTTACCACTGATACGTCGCACTCGCCTGCACCGTACGCTGCGAGCCGTACCAGCACCACGAGTACGAATAGCAGGACGCAACGTACTCTTTATCCGCCAGGTTGGTGGCGTTCACCGCCAGGCGCAGGTTGTCGCCCGGGGTGTTGATGTGGGGGATGTCGTAGTGCACCGACGCATCGAACAAGGTGTAGCCGGGAACCTTCAAGGTATTGGCGGTATCGCCCCATGACGAGCCCACATAACGCGCACCCGCCCCTACGCCGAAGCCCTTGAGGTTGCCATCATGCAGGGTGTAGTCGGCCCACACCGAGGCCGTGTGCCGTGGCACCGCGTAGGTGGTGGTGCCCTGGGTCGGCACGGCCGGGCCTACGCCAATGTCGGTGATCGGCGCATAGCGCACGGTGCTGTTGGATTTGCTGATGCGGTTATCGAGGTAGGCATAGGCCGCCGTGATATCCAGGTTGTCGTTGAGGCTGGCCTTGCCTTCAAGTTCAAAGCCACGGGAGCGCACTTCGCCGTCCTGGACCTGGCAGCGACCATTGCCGCACAGGTGGGTAGGATCCGGGTCCATGGTGGGCACGTTGTTCTGGCGCAGGTCGAAGATGGCAGCCGTGATAAAGCTGTTGCTGCCCGGCGGTTGGTACTTGATGCCGATTTCGTACTGCTTGCCTTCAGTGGGCTTGAACACCGAGCCGCCGTAGCCGGTACCGGTTTGCGGTGAGAAGGATTCGGAGTAGCTGGCGTATGGCGCCAGGCCGTTATCGAAGAGATAGACCACGCCCAGGCGACCGGTGAAGGCTTTGCTGTCCAGGGAGGATTTGGTTTTCTTGCCGTCGGTCAAGCTCAACGAGCTGTTATCCGAACTGGCCCAGTCATAGCGACCGCCCAGCAACAGTACCCATTTGTCCCACTTCGCCTGCTCCTGCAGGTACACACCGGTCTGCTCGCTACGCTGGGTCGCGTCGCTGGAAAATGCCGGGGTGGTCACCGGTGCACCATACACCGGATCGAAGATGTCCAGGTCCGATCCCTTGCCGTAACCGGCCTTGGTATCGACGCTGGTGTTCTGGTAATCCAGCCCCATCAACAACGTGTGCTGCACCGGGCCGGTGTCGAACTTGCCCTGCAACTGGTTATCCAGGTTGTAGGCGTCCATGTCGACATCGGTGGCGATGGTCGAGCGGGTCAACGTGCGGTAATCGGCCTGCAGGTTGCTGCTGTAGATACTGCGATAGATCCCTTCGCTACGCATATAACGGGCGTTCTGGCGCACGGTCCAGACGTCATCGAGGTGATGCTCGAAGGCATAGCCGATGGAGTAATGTTCGCGATCACTCTTCTCGAAATTTTTCTCGCCGTCATAGAAGTCGACATCGATCTTGCGCCCCAGCGGACTATGCAACACCGAACCCCACGCCGGCATCGACCCGTAGGACGCGCCCTTGGGATCCTTCTGGAAATGACCCAGCAGGGTCAGCGACGTGGCCTCGTTCGGGCGCCAAGTGAAGGCCGACGACAGCGACTGACGGCGGGTCTCGGTATGCTCGACCTGCCCGTCTGCATCATCGAACAACCCGGCGACGCGGTAGGAATACACCCCCTGGTCGTCCAGCGGGCCACTGAGGTCGAAGGTGGTGCGTTTCTTGTTGAAGGTGCCGTACTCCACGCCCACTTCATGGAACGGCGTATCCAGCGGGCGCTTGGTGACCAGGTTGATCACACCGCTGGGGCTGCCCTGGCCGTACAACACCGAGGCCGGGCCACGCAGGACCTCCACGCGTTCCAGGTCGAAGGCATCTTTTTGCGGCGAGGCATCGCGGCTCGATGCCACGCGCAGGCCGTCCAGGTAAGTCACTGGCGAGAAGCCACGGATGGTCAACTGGTCCAGGCGCGAGGCAGTGGCGCCACGGGTTTCCGGGACGACCGCAGCGCTGTAACGCAGGATCTGGTTGAGGCTTTCGGCATTCTGCGCACGCATCTGGTCCTTGGTGACCACCGAGATCGACTGTGGCGTCTCGATCAGCGCGGTGTCGGTCTTAGTGCCGGACAGGCTGCGCGTGGCGACATAGCCAGACACCGGGCCGATGGGGCTTTCACTTTGAGCAGCAGCGCTGATGGTGGTGGCCTGCAACTCCATCGAGCCCTCCGCCTGGGGGATCGGCTCGATGCGGTAGCGCTTGGCAGACAACGCCTGGGCACGCAAACCGCTGCCCGCCAGCAACTGGGCCAGTGCCGCGTCGCTGCTCAACTGCCCGCTCAAACCACTGCTGCGCTTGCCGCGGGTCAAGGCCGGATCAAAGGCCAGGACCAGCCCGGCCTGTTCGGCAAAGCCGTTGAGGGCCTGGCTCAGTTCACCGGCAGGGATCGAAAAATGGCTGCTTTCATCAGCCCATGCCGTGGGTATGGCAAGGGGTAAAGCGGCAAAAGCCATCGCCACCGACAGCGCCAGTGGGTGCAACGGACGAGCAAAGCGTGACATGAGAGGTCCTGGAAAATGGAGTTCTATATTCCATGACGGCCATGTCGGGAAATCGGGTATGAATGAGAGGGATTTTTATTTGAAGGGGCGTTTTCAGCCCGTTCAGAGGGGTTTGACCACCACCATCAGGTCGGTGAAATATTCCACCTTGATCGGCAGATTATCCGCCAGGGTCGCCAGCGCCGCGTCGCTGTCATCGAGCTTGAATACCCCCGACACGCGCATGCCTTGCAACGCTTGGGCGTCAAAACGCACCATCCCATGGCGATAGCTGGCCAGGGTCTGCAGCACTTCGCTCAACGGCCGGTCATCTACCGTGAGCAAGCCACGGGTCCAGGCAGCCGGGTCGCCACTGCCGACCGGTTGTGCCGGCTGCGCGCGGCCCTGCTTGAGGATCGCACGCTGGCCTGCGGTCACTTTCACCGCCGCGCTGTCGTTGCCTTTGGCGGCTACCGTTGACTCGATCACCGTGACCACGGTGGAGCCGTCCACTGCACGCTGGACCAGAAAGCGCGTACCCAGTGCCGTCGCCGTGCCCTGGTCGGTGCGCACCACGAATGGCCGTTGCGCATCCTTGGCCACCTCCACCCACATCTCGCCCTTGAGCAATTCGATCACGCGTTGCCGGCCGTCGAACTTCACGTCCAGCGCCGAGTTGCTGTTGAGTTGCACCTGGCTGCCGTCGGCCAGGGCGAGCTGACGCCGCTCACCGACACTGGTGCGTTGGTCGGCCATCCACAGGGGCAGTTGCTCGACGCCCGCCCAGCCGACCACCAGTACACCCAACAACCCCAGGACCTGCCCGCCGCGCACGGCATACCCAGGTTTGCGTGGGATAAAGGCCTGATTCAGCGCCAGGCGTGCCGGTTCGGCAGGCAGTTCATCGAGGCTGCCCCACAAAGCCCCCATGCGTTCGAAAGCCACCCGGTGACGTGGGTCGGCTGCGCACCAAGCCTTGAATGCCTCGCGATCGGCCGTGCTGACGTCCTCGTCGTTGAGTAACGCCAGCCACTGCGCCGCTTCGCTGACAATCTGTTCAGAGGACATCAAAGCGGGTCCGCGCCATGCAGCGTCTGGTAGCAATGCACCAGCGCGCTGGAGATATAGTTTTTCACCGTGCTGGGCGAGACCTGAAGCTGGGCGGCAATTTCACTGTAGGTCAGCCCGTCCAGGCGACTGAGCAGGAACGCCTCGCGGGCCTTGTCCGGCAGGCCGGCGAGCATCAGCGCTATGCGCTCCAGGGCCTGCAGCGCCACATGAATGGTCGCCGGGTCTGGCATGCCGGCGTCTTCGTACTGGATGGCCAGGGCTTGCATATAGGCTTTCTCGATCTTGCGCCGCCGCGCGCCGTCAATCAGCAAGCGCCCGGCTGTGGTCGCGAGAAATGCCCGGGGCTCCTGGATGTTGTGCGGTTCGGCCAGCAGCAATACCCGCACAAATGCATCCTGGGCAAGGTCCGCCGCATGCTGCGAGCAGCCGAGTTTCTTGCGCAGCCACCCCTGTAACCAGGAGTGATGGTCACTGTAGAGCGCGGTGAGTGTCTGCTGGCGGCGGGCCATATCACAGTCGGCCACAGGAAAGTCATGCATGCGCAAAAATTTCTCAAACAAGAAAGATTACCAATCGCGCAAACGATGACAGTAAAACGATGGCAGGGCAAGGGGGCCTTTGTGGCTTGGGGGCTTGTCCCGATGGGCTGCGCAGCGGCCCCAAACCTGCCTCATCGGTGTGTCAGGAAAATGGGATGTGCCTTATTGGGGCTGCTACGCAGCCCATCGGGACAAAGCCCCCTCGCCACGACAAGCTCTCTGGCATGACAGCCCCCCTTCATGGGGAGGCAGGTTAACGCAAGCTCCAGGAAACCCCGGCATATACGCCCATGCCGTCGCCCGGCGTCGAGCGCGCCATGTCGTTGCCGTGGTCGTCGTACCCCGGGGTCACGGTATTGGCGTAGCGCTGGTTGGTCAGGTTGCGCAGGTCGATCCAGGCTTGCCAGTCCTGTTTGGGCGCGTCATAGCCGATGGTGGCGCCCAATAAACCATAGGCTTTCGCGTAGTAGGAGTTGGCGTAGTCCACCGCCACCCGCGAGGAGTACTCGCCATTGAGGCTGCTGAAAAAGCCGCTGGGATGGCTGTAGCGCAACTGCGTCTGGTAGTAGTGCTTGGGGATGCCGGGCAGCGTGTTGTCGCCAAACCGTAGGTCGTCACGGTAGTGGAAGTTGCTATAGGTGTAGGCCTGGCGCAGGGCCAGGCGGCCAGCATTGCCACCGTCCCACAGCGGGCTGGTGAGGCTCAGTTCCACGCCTTGGTGGATGGTCGGGCTGGCGTTGGATTCGGCGACCACCTGCGACATGTCAGGCGTAGCCGCCTGGGTCTCGACACTGAGCAGTTCATGGCGCACCAGCGAGTGGTACAACGCCAGGTCCCATTGGCCAAACCAGGTTTCGCCGCGCCCGCCCACTTCCAGGGTGGTGGCGGTCTGGTTTTGCAGCTCCACGCCTTCGCGGGTCAAACCTGATGCCGGATTATTAGTCTCTTTAGGGAAGAACTTATTGGCCCCCCAGATCATCGACCAGGCATGTGGCGGCTCCACCGACCGGCTCAGGTTGCCATACACCTGCAACTGTGGATTGAAGTCATAGCGCAGGCCCACGCGCGGCGCATAGTCCCAGTCGTGGGTGCTCAAGGGGGCATGGGTCTCGGGATAAGTGACTTCGGTTTCACGACGGGTGTAGATCGCCGCCAGCCCGGTGGTCAGCCACAGGTCGGGCAGCAGTTCCAGGTCGTTGCTCACGTGCAACACCGTGTCCGACCCCAGGTAGCTGTAGTCACGGGTCTTGGTACCCGGAGCGAATGTGGCCGTGGTGCCGGTGGGCACGCGCACGTATTCCGACACGCCGTTATTGGGCATCCCCTGGGTAGTGCGCAGGCCGACCGTGGTCTTGCTGTCACGCCCCAGCAAAGTGTCCTGGCGGATGTAGTTCAAGGTACCGCTGATGTCGGTGTACGCCACCTTCAACCGGTTGGTGCCCTCGCGCAGGTCCATCGGGTAATCGTGGTACACCAGGCCCGCCTCGATACGCGCGTTATCGTCCAGTTGCAGGGTGGTCTTGTTGGCGATCCACGTAGAGCCCGGTTGCAAGCGCTTGGAGTCGCGCGCCAGGTTGACCGCGTTGGCCGCGCGCGGGCTGTGTTCGATCTGCTGGCGCGTGAGTTTGCCGGGGCTGTCGTTGGCGGTTTCGCGGTAGCGCAAGTAGAAGCGCGTTTCCAGGTCCGGGTTGAACCGGTAGCCGAAGTTGGCCGCCACACCCTTGCCACTGCCGGCGCTCTGTTGCTGGAAGCCGTCGTACTCGGCATCGGTCAGGCTGATGTAATAGTCGGCATCGCCCAGCACTTGCCCGGAGCTGATTTCCCGCTGGGCATAACCATGGCTGCCGGCCTCATAGCGCACGCGCAACTTGGGGGCATCGTAGCCTGTGCGGGTCACATAGTTGACCGCCCCGCCCAGGGCCAATGCGCCCCGGTCAAACCCGTTGGCGCCACGCAGCACTTCGACGCGGCTTAGCCATAACGGATCCTTGAGTTCGTAAGGCGTGCCGCCGGGGCCGGTGAGTGGCAGGCCGTCGATGGTTTCATACAGGCCGGACGCATGACTGCCAGGACCACGGTTGATGCCCGACCCGCGAATGGAGATTTTCGTCCCTTCGTTGTTCGCAGCCTTGGCGTAGATGCCGGCCTGGTACTTGAGCACATCTTCGTTGCTGCTGACTCGGCCCTGCTCGACGCTGGCCATGTCAACGTAGTTGGTCCCGCCGGGCACCTGCTTGAGTTGCGCCTGGGCCGCCTCGCCTTCGCTCAGCTCAGTGCTGGTGACTTGCAGCGGCGCCAGTTGCAGCGCCTCCTGGGCTTGGGCCAGGTGACTGATTGTCAGGGCGACGCCGAAACCGAGCCAACGAGGGGGGAGAAACAGCAAAGGTTGAGGCAGGCGCATGGGGCCGAATCCTGGAAAAGTTCAAGCGTTGGAAGAACATGGGATACGGCAGGTCACGTCTGTTTTTAAGTCCAAAATAGAATTAATAAATGCAAACTCAGTATTTAAGGAAATAAGCCGCACGCAGTAATGTGGAGCAACCGAGTCACCACCGTCAGCCGAGACTGCCCATGTCGATATCCGCCAACGTCATTGATTTCACCCTCCACCGCAAGCGCCGCCAGGCACGTGCAGCGGCCGAGCTGATGTGGGCAATGTACGCGGCGCGTGCCGGGCTGTCGGGGTTCACCTTGCAGACCAGCAACACATCCACCGATACACGCCGGGCGTAAGGCCGATGAGTTTTCTCCAGGCCATTCCCGAACGGCTGCCTCCCACCGTTGAACCCAAGGATTGCGCCACCCGCGACGACGATGCCATCGGCCAGTGCGTCGCGCATAACCTGCAGCGTCTGCGCAGCAAACGCTACTTATCCCTGGATGCGCTGGCCCGCGCCTGTGGAGTAAGCCGGGCGATGCTCGCGCAAATCGAGTCCGGGCGCAGTGTGCCGTCGATCAAGGTGCTGTGCAAAATCGCCAAGGGCCTGAAAGTGTCGGTGGCGGCGTTCCTGGAAAACCGCTCGTTCGAAGGGGTTGAACTACTGCCCGCCCACCAGAGCAAGCGCCTGGTGAGTGCCGATGGTACGTTCGTCAGCCGTGCATTGTTTCCCGACGACATGTCACGCCAGTCGGAATTCTATGAGATACGCCTGAGCGCGCGCGGTGAAGAGGTGTGCGAAGGCCGCAGGCCAGGAATCCAGGCAAACCTGGTGGTCGCTCAGGGCGTGCTGGAAGTCAGCGTCAACGAGGAGCGATACTTGCTGTCCACCGGCGACTCGATTCTGTTCTATGCCGACCAGCCCCACCGCTACCGCAACCCGGCAGACAGCGATGCGCTGGCGTTCCTGGTCATCATCCACCCCGAACGCCTGGACTGAACGCAAAAAGCCCCGCCTGAGCAATCAGGCGGGGCGTTTTCATGCCCGCGAACAGCCTGTCAGCAGGTGCAGCACATCATCGGCATGCCGTTGCAGCTCATCATCATCGGCATAGCGCAGTCATTCATCATTTTCTTCATCAGCATGCAGCAGTTGTCCATCATCGCCATGCTCATGCCGGGCATCGGCATCATCTTGCAGGTCATGCCATCGGCTTGCAGGGTGCATTCCATGACGCACTTCATCATCGGCATCGACATACCCATGGGCATGTTCATCGCCGGCATGTTGTTCATCATGGCCATGGTGTCTTGCGACATGCACATCATCGACAGATTGGCACACTGCATCATCATCGGCATGCCGCAGTTCATCATCATCGCCATCATTTCGGCGTTGTTCTTGAACATCGCCATGTCCATGCCGGCTGCCGGTTTCATCGTGCACATCATGGCATCACCGGTCATTTCGCACTGCATGGTGGCCATCATCATCGGCATGCCCATCATCGGCATCATCGGCATCGCGTTGTTCATTGGCATCTGCATGGCGTTCATCATGTTCGAAACTCCGTAATCGACAGGAAAGGACTAAATTCTGGGGCCGATTCTAGAGATGACGCATCACGCTGCAAGACGTCAGCCGAGCAGCGTAAATGGCTGCCAGACCGTCTACTCGTCACTTGCGGCAGACTTCATAGACGCGGCAGCAGACAGATACTTGTTATTGCATCCGCAGCCTACGCAGCAGCCTGGAAATGGACGCAATGGATATTCACTAAACAGCTATGTACCTTCGATAAGGAAATAAACGATCTAACCCTTGTGAAAATAGATGCCCGATGCAGGCTGGCGCGCAATATTGCGGTACTGTGCGGGGCCCGATCGTCGCTCCCCTATCGCCATTTTTCGAGGCCGACTATTTTTATGCGTCTGATGAATGTTGCCGGCGTATGCCTGCTTTCTTCGGTACTGATGGGCTGCCAACAGCGCCCACCCGCCAACGACCAACTGGATGCAGTGCTGTGGACCCAGACGTCCATCGAGCATGAGCTGATCTATCGCCAGGTGTTCGCCGACGCCACCCGCCAGCTCGACGTGGCCCTGGCCACCAAGGACTGGGACGCCCTGCCCTTTGCCCCGCGCAACCTGGCCGGGCTGCCGCCGGCGGTGATCGTCGATATCGATGAAACCCTCCTGGACAACGTGCCACTCAATGCCCGGGACATCGTCAACAACCAGGTCTACTCCTATGACCGCTGGAACACCTGGGTCGACCAGGCCAAGGCCCAGGCCCTGCCCGGCGCCGTGGCGTTTTTGCAGGCGGCCAAGCAACGCGGGATCAAGGTGTATTACCTGACCAACCGTGAGCACAGCCAGGTTCAGGCCACCGTCGACAACCTGCGTTTGCGCGGTTTCCCGGTAGAAAGCAATGAGCAGGTGCTGGCAGCCGCTACCCCGACCGGCCACTGTGAACAGGCGGGCTACGGCAAGAACTGCCGACGCCAATGGGTCGCCAGCCAGGCGCGAGTGCTGTTGATGGCTGGTGATTCCCTGGGGGATTTCGTCCAGGCCGAACACAACACCCTTGCCGCCCAACGCCGGGCGGTCGAACCCTACGCGGATTGGTTCGGCCAGCGCTGGTTCCTGCTACCGAATCCGACCTATGGCAGCTGGTACAGCGCCCCCTATGGCGACCGCGAAGATATTCCATTTGAGCAAAAGCGATTCTTCAAGCGTGAGGCCCTTCAATTACAGCAATAACCTGCTGTATGTAGGAGCCTGATTTGCCTGCGATGGCGTTGGATCAGCCACCAAAAATTGTGACTGAACCACCGCTTTCGCGGGCAAGCCCGCACACAGGGGGTTGCTGATAGGTCCGGGATTTTGGTCGCGACATGGACCTCATGTGGGAGCTGGCTTGCCTGCGATGGCGGTGCACCTGCCACCAAAAATTGTGACTGAACCACCGCTTTCGCGGGCAAGTCGAATCGTCGCACCGCCGCTCCCACAGGGGGTTGGTGGCAGGTCCGGGATTTTGGTCGCGACATGGATCACATGTGGGAGCTGGCTTGCCTGCGATGGCGGTGTACCTGCCACCAAAAATTGCGACTGAACCACCGCGTTCGCGAGCAAGCCCGCTCCCACAGGGGGTTGGTGGCAGGTCCGGGATTTTGGTCGCGACAGGGATCTCATGTGGGAGCTGGCTTGCCTGCGATGGCGGTGTGTACCTGCCACCAAAAATTGCGACTGAAACACCGCTTTCGCGAGCAAGCCCGCTCCCACAGGGGGGTTGGTGGCAGGTCCGGGATTTTGGTCGCGACAGGGATCTCATGTGGGAGCTGGCTTGCCGGCTACTACAGGAGTCAGCCGCGCCCTCTGATCCGTGTTTCAATGCGGCATTTCGCCAGCCCCTTTAAGGACTACGGATGTCTCTGATCTCGCAACGTGTAGCACTGGCGCGCAGCGGCGCCAATGACAAGGTGATTTGCAAAATGGCCTCCGGTTGGGCCGTGATGGGCGATGTGCAGTTTCTGCCGGGTTACTGCCTGCTGCTGCCCGATCCCGTGGTGTCGAGCCTCAACGATCTGGACACCCAGGCCAGGACCACCTACCTGCTGGACATGGCCCGCCTTGGCGATGCCGTGCTACAGGCAACCGATGCGCTGCGCATGAACTACGAAATCCTCGGCAACTCCGAGCCGGAGCTGCACTGCCACATCTTCCCCCGCTACGCCTCGGAAGCGGAGCACTACCGCAAGATGCCGGTCTGGTTCTATGACTGGAAAACCGCCACGCCGTACGCCGAAGACGTCCACGGCGCATTGCGACTGGAGATTGCGCGGTTGCTGGCCCTCACTGATAAATAATCGTGAACGTCGCCGAGGCATTGGCCGGCCCCGGCGTGACCGTGTTGGCCGTTTGCAGGTAACGCGCACGCAGGGGGATCGAATAGCTGCCCTCGGTGGTGCGCAAGGTAAGGCCACTGGCACGGTTGGTTGCCAACGGCACAGGCGTGCCGTTGCTGGTCGCCACCTGCACACCGACACCGGTTGCGGCAGGTGCCGTGCCCGTCCCGCTAGGGTCAAGGGCAAGCACGCCGTTGGTTGCGTTGATCGCCACACGGGCCGGGTCGATGCGGTACTGCAAGGAGTTGTTGACCCGGGTGCCGCTACTGGTACTGGTGCCAGACGGTGAGTTGCCACTTTGCGAAACCCAGTTCGGCCCACTAGTCGTATAGATCCCGCTGAACGCCGGGCAGTTGTTCAGGGCAATGGCAAAGTCTGTCCAACCCGTAGTGCTGTTGATCCCGGTGAATTTGGCAGTCAGGTGCGAGCCCATGGGCACCGACACATCCGGCGTACTGCAAGTGCGCGAGACAATCTGGATGCTGCCGGAGATGCCCATCCTGAAACCCTGCATCCTGGCGTCGCCGAAGTTACCGAATAGGCTAACGATCGGTAACGTACTGCCCATCAGTACACCCGGCGTCACATCGCCCAGCTTGATCAGGATCAGCTCAAAGTTCGACGGCCCGTCAAATGGGACCAGGCACCTCCAGCCACTCGTACAGGTGGTCCAGGCTTTACCAGATTGCCTTGGCAACGGGCCACCCAAGCTATTGAAGGCGACCCCCAGCCCCGGAATGCTGGTTCTGTAGACTTTGTTGGCATACGTCCCGCTGGACACACTGGCCAGGGCATAGCTGGATTCGACAGTCAGCTCGGTCCACTGCTGATACGGGGCGTAGAGGCACTCAAGCTTGGGCGCCTGGCCTGCCGCCATACTGAATTTCTGGCGATACACTTCAGTACCCACTGGCACATCGCGCCCGACAGTGATCGCCGAAACCTGCAATGGCATGGAGCCCACGGCCGGGCGAATACCGTCCATGTAGGTGCACGTGACCGCCATGGCCGTCCCGGCCACCGCCCACAATGCGCCGACGGCCAGGCCCGCCTTGATCAAAGCGCCGATGTTCATAACTGTACCTTTTGAAGAGTGTTGGGCTGTACGCTGCCAGCCACCTGTTTACCGGCCGCACATACGGCGTCCAACTGCTGCAACTGCTGCCCCTGGCCGGGGCCGGCCGGGATCACCAGCGCGCACTGCTGATGGGTCTTGCTGCCCCAGTTGATCAGCAACTGGCGGGTTTCAGGCTTGATCCGGGCGTACAACTGACCGCCCTGCCCGACCATGCCCACCGACGTGCCTTCGGCATCGGTCACGCCCGCACCAAAGGGCAGGCTGCTGCCATCGTCGAGGCGCACGTTGAGCAACACCGCGCGGCCCTGGTTGGTGGTGTATTTGAGGTGCACCACGGCGCCAGCACGCGGAGCCACTTGCTGGCTGGTTTCGTTGAGTTCGACATCCAGCGAACTGCCAATCGGGTCGATCGCCACTTCATTCAATTCATAAGGACGCAGGTACGGCACCACGGCGTTACCGCGGCTGTCGAGCTTGAGCCCTGGATACCCCGAGACCTTGGCGCCTTCGGCACCCGGCGCACTGACTACCGCCATGGTTTCACCACGATACGGCGTCATGGTTACGCCGGCGGCATGGGCCACCACCGTGCCGCTGGCGCCCACCGAGGCGCTGGTATAGCCATCGCCGCGGCCCAGGGCAGCACTGAGCATGGCCCTTGCGCCGGTGTACTGGCCATTGAGGGCTGCGCTCTTGCTGTTGCTGGCGCCATCATGGCCGAAGGTTGCGCCGTAGCCATACTGGCGGTCATCGCCAGCGGTGCCGCTGATGCCGGCCTGTTCGCTGTAGTTGCCTTCGCTATCACGCCCCACCTGCGCGGTGATTTGCGGGCTGTGGCCAGACGCACCAAATTCCAGCGGCATACTCATGGTCAACAAGAAGCTGTTTTGCATATCGCCCAGGCCCATGCGGCTGCGGTTGGCGTTCACGCTGAAGCTGATGCGATTGAACTGCTTGCTGTAGCTGAACTGGTACTGCAAGTCACTGCCCGGCAGGTTCCAATAGTTCTGCGCAAAACCACTGATTGCCACTTGCCCCCATTCTCCGAGACTCTGGTCAGCGGTCACCGAAAAACGGCTACGTGGGCGCCCGAACATGCTGGTGTCCCAGCCACTTTTCTCGGCATCAAGCAGCTGTATGGCGTTGCTGAAATCCAGGTATTCGCTGGTGGAAAACCGATAGGCCGCAACGGAGAAGTTACTACCGGTACTCAGCACGTTCTTGCTGTAGGACACGCGCATGCTCTGCCCTTTGGCGGCACCGGTGGCCAGGTCAGTCTGGGCGTGGGTCAAGTCGACGGCCATGGCCCCGATGGGCGTACCAAATGCCAGGCCGGTAAGCACCGCGGTGTAGTCATCACTTGACTGCATGCCGGCAAAGCCTGTGAAGGTATTGTTCAGGCCATACTGCACAGTACCTTGCAACAGACGCGACTGCTGGTCGACGTAGTTGTTGCGGGTTTCACCTGCAGTCAGGCTGAAACGCGAGGTGCCAGGGCGCAATAATTGGCTGACCGAGGCATACGGCACGATGAAGTTCTGTTCGGTGCCGTCGGCCTCGGCCACGCTCACGTTGAGGTCGCCGCCGTAGCCGGTGGAGTACAGGTCATCGATCACGAATGCGCCGGGGGCCACGGTGGTTTCCAGCAGGATGTTGCCGGCCTGGCGAATGGTCACCCGCGCGTTGGTGCGGGCAATGCCACGGATCACCGGGGCATAGCCGCGCATGGATTCGGGCAACATGCGGTCGTCACTGGCCAGTTGCACGCCACGGTACGACAAGGTGTCGAAGATCTCCCCGGTGGTGTTGGACTCGCCCACCGTCAACTGGCTTTTCAGCGCAGTGATATCGCGTTGGACGTAAGTGTCCAGGGCCTGGTAATTGGTACCCAGGCGCGACTGCCAATTCATCGAGGCATTGTGGCGCAAGCGCCAGTCGCCCAGGTTGAGACCGGCCTGCAGCCCCAGGAACGCCGAGTCGGAATTGCCGCTGCGGGTGTGGTTACGGTTGCCGCTGAAGTTGTAGCTGAGCATACCGGCGGTGACGCCACGGTCCCACAACTCGGGGCTGACATAACCGCGCGCATTTCGCTTGAGCACCATTTGCGGGATGCTCAGGTCGAGGGCCTGGTTGTCTGGCGAGAAGGTCGCGGTGGCGCTCGGGATCAGCGTACCCAGCGCTGCACAGCCCTGGCTGTCCAGGGCCAGGCTGGCCTCGGGTGACAGGCTGGACATCTCCACGCCCTGGCGCTCAAGCAAGCCACGGGTCATGCACACCACTGGCTTACTGCCGTCGGCCTGGGCCTCGATACGGATATCCTGGCGGCTGTTCAACTGCCCGTTAAGAATCACGTCTGCGCGGTATTGCCCCGGCATCACCGGGTTGCCAGCCTGATAGGCATCAAGGTCGAGATTGCGCGAGTCCTCAGGCAGGAACGCGTCATTGAATTGCACCTCTTGCGCCAGTGCGTCCTGCACGGCCATTACGCCTGGAGCAACGGCCAGCACCTTGAGGATCAAGGCCGTGAGCGGATTCAAGGCGAAGCGAGGCCGCGCCCGCAGAAAAAACCTGCAGCTGAAAGAGGTCGACATAAGTGACTCGCGAGTAAAAACGTCAGGGATTGATCAGCGCTGGAGTGGTTTCCGAGTCGGGACCAGTGCGCCGTAATCATTGATGGCGTTGAACTCCACCTGGGCATCGCCGGCTGGTCGTGCCTTGAGCGCGGGCAGTACGAACTGCCGGGTTTCACCCGGAGCGATCATGCCGTCTTCACTGCGCTCACGCTGGGCGCCAGCCACCAGTTCCAGTTCAACCAGCGAGACATAGAACGCCGTCGGGTTGAACGCCTGCAAAGCCAGGCCTTGCCCGTCACGCGCCGGCACCAGTTGCCACTGCACCTGCTCAATCGCCTCACTGGCAGTGCCCGGCAAATCGCTCGGGCGGTAGAACAATTTGATCCGTGAGCGAAACGCCATTTGCAGGGTATTGAGGTCCGTGCCGGCCTCAGGCTTGGGCGGAATTTCCAGCACGTTAAGCCAGAACACCGACTCTTTGTCCTGGGCCAAGGGAGCCCCTGTGAACATCAGCCGCAGGCTTTGGCCCTTGGTCGGATCAATGCGCGCCACCGGTGGCGAAAGCAGGAACGGCGCCTGGGAGCTGGTCGGGGTCGATTTGACGTCGCCGGTGTCGATCCACGATTGGGTCAACGCCGGCTGCGTGCCGTTGTTATTGAGTTTTACGGTGATTTCTTTCTGGTCCGCCGGGTAGATCAGACGGGTTCCGGTAATCACTACCCCAGCCAAGGCCTGGGAACACATCAGTGTCGCCATCCCTGCCAGGAGCAGTTGCTTGAATGCAAGTGAGCAAGACATAAAGCAATCCCGTTGCCGCATGGAAGCACGCCCCTTGAAACATCAACAGGGCGTGTGTCCATGGCCTGCGACTTACTGATAGTTGATGGAGTAAGTCACGGAGCTGACAACGGTGCCCGGAGTAGTAGCCGCCTGGGCGAAGTACTGGACAGCGTACGGCAGGGTGGCAGAGGTGGTGGTAGCGTCGACATCGATACGGCTGGTGGACGTGACCTGCGCGGTGTTGCCGGCCTGGATTTTTGCGCCATTGGTGGCGTCAACCAGTTGCAGTTGAACCTTGGTGGCAGAACCGCTCACGTTCTTCAGGTTGCCGCTGACCGGATCAACACTGCCGCCCGCTTCAAAGAATGCAGCAGCAGTCTTGATCGCGGCCGAGCACTTGCTCAACTCGATGTTGAAACCTGTCTGGCCGGCCACTTGACCTGCGGCAGCCAGGGAAGCAGTGGAGATGGTTGGCAGCGTGACGGTCGTGCCGCTCGCACCGCTGGCACCGTTCACTGCTACCTGACAGGTTTCGGCTTTGAGTTCGCCGTTGAAATCGATTTTTCCGTCCGAAGCTAGAGCAGCGCAAGAGACTGTGGCAGCGACCAGTACAGCGAGGGCGCGGGCTTTGTAATTCATGAGTAACTCCGAGAGAGCGATGTTCTACAGTAAGTTGTAAAGCTTCCGTTTATCGGAGAGCTTCTGTGTTGTTGCAGGATTAAGTTTAGGGACGGCGAATCAAACTCCATATAGGAGTGCTCTGAAAAACCCTTGAACGCCTCACCTTTCTTACACTTTCAACGCCACTGAAACTTACTGTTGCGCGCTAGTCTTTATTGAAATAACAGCCACACTCCGTCAATAGGAGCACTCCTAAAAAGCAGCCCTGCCAATACTTATCAATGGTTAAACACACGAAATAAAAAGCAGCCGCTATGTAGCGCTGAAGCCCGCATCCAGCCTAGGCCCCGCCAATAAGCCCACCCCTGTGCTCAAGCAGGCTGCGGGCATGGCCCGCGATAGCCTCTGCAGGCCAGCTCAGTTCATCTTGCAACAGCACTTCGATACGCTGCGCCATCGCGGCAAAGTCTGCCCAACCCACTTCCAGCGCGGCAGAGTGCAGTCTCTGCGCTGCGTCCAACGCCAAGCTGCGATCGCGCAAGGCGAGCCGCTCTATCAGGCTGTTGAGTTCCTTGCGCAGCGCCTCCGGTGTCGCCGCCGGCTCCAGACTCCTTTCAACTGGCGGGGCCTGGGGGAGTTCGCACCAGAGCTCAATCATCTGCTGCAACTTGGCCAGTTGGATGGGTTTAGTCATTACGCCATCTAAACCGGCATCAAAACAACGCTGAAGGTATTCATTCCCGGCAACTGTCGAGACGGCGATGATCGGGCAGTATGAGCGTTCGTGTTCGCGTTCCAGCTGACGAAACGCACCAGCCATACGCTCATCACTCTCTGGCGAGTCACACGCTATCAACACCATATCGACCCGATGGGCGCTGAACAACGCCAGCCCCTGGGCTGCATCCGCCGCCAGCAGCGCGCCGCAGCCAAGGCTTGCGAGCTGTGCCTGCAACATTTGCCGACTGGGCAACGAGTCATCCACCACCAGCACCTGCAAACCGTTACCGGCCTCAGGTATGGCAGGCGCGTTCGCCGGCAAGTGGTGAGATGCAGCCAGTTCAACGGGCACTCTCACTTCGACCTGGGTCCCGACGCCCAGCAGGCTGCTGAGCACCAACTCGCCGCGCATCAGCCTCACCAGGCGCCGGCAGATCACCAGGCCCAGGCCGGTACCGCCAGTACGCCGATAGGATTGTTTGGCCCGGGCGTAAGGCCGGAACAGCGAGGATTGCGCCTGTTCGGACAAGCCTATGCCCGTGTCGATGACTCGAATTACCAGGTGCCGCACCTCCACCGCAGGCGCCGTCAAAAGTTGCAACTGCACCTCTACCCGGCCGATCTCGGTGAACTTGACGGCGTTACCGATCAGGTTGCGCAGCACCTGCGCCAGGCGCAGCTCGTCCAGCAACAGCGGATCACCGGGACGCTCGCCGGTGACGAGCAGCTCGAGGCCCTTTTCCTGCGCTTGGGCTCGATGCTCGCCCACTATCCGCAAGACCAGCGCCCAGAGGTCCACCGGTTCAAGATTGAGGGCCAGTTGCCCGGCTTCCATCTTGGAGATGTCCAACACATCATCCACCAACCGCAGCAAGGTATTGGCGCCGCTATTGGCCAACGCGGTGAAGTGTCGTTGCCGCTCGTCGAGTGGGGTGTGCTCAAGCAGTTCGACGGCAGCCAGCACGGCGTTCATCGGCGAACGCACCTCATGGCTGATGACTGCCAGAAACATCGCCTTCTCCCGCTCGCTGTTCATGGCCTGGCGACGCTGCAGACGACTTTGCAAGACCAATGCAAGCAGCACTATCACCACCACCAGTAACAGCCACAATTCGCCCTGGTAATGCTCGGCAATAGCCTTGACCGTGGGTATGTCCAGGTCCATCTCCACAAACCAGGCATCATAGATCGCCTTGCGCTCATCGCCGCTGATGGACGCCAGCGCCTTGTCCAGGATGGACAGCAGAAGCACATCGCTGTCCCGTATCGCCATGCTCACACCGGTATGCAGCATTGGAAGCACACCTGAAATTTGCAGCACTCCATGATATTGGCGAGACAGGTAGGGAATCAGCAGCCATTCCGAAGCAATCGCCGCATCCGTGCGACCATCCTTGACCATCGCCATCATGTCCACCGCATTCAGCGCAGAGACAACGGTTATCCCCGGGGCCTTATGCCTCAAGAACGCGACATAGTCCTCCTCACGGCCCAGCATCACCACCCGCTTGCCGGCGAGTAGCTCCAGGTCGGCAAAAGGTTGGTCGCCAAACCGACTGACGATAATCGTCGAACTGGTGTTGTAGGGCGTGGTGTACAGCATCCCGAGATCCTTTGCCGGGTCATCGTCGCGGCGCCGGGTGGGCAATATATCGACTTCGCCGCTGATCAACATGTCTTTGCGGGCGCTGCGCGTAGTGGTGGTGACAGGTTCGAAATGCAAGCCCGTGCGCGCTGCAATCACCCTCAGGTATTTGGCTGACAAGCCTCTGAGCTGGCCGTTGCTGATGTATTCAAAAGGCAGCAAGTTATCGAATACGCCAACACGCAGCACCGGGTGGGCGGCAATCCAATCACGCTCCTGCTGGGTCAACTCCATCGGCGTCGGGCTGGCGTGTGACGCCCCACTCAGGTTGCACAACAGGATTGCCAGCAACAGCAGGCGTTGCAGGAAGGCGCTCATCGCTGCGTCACTCGTGCGGGCCGATTGGGCGGCAGCACGTCGAGGGTCGCATTCCCGCCCAAGGCCTGCCAATGCTCAACCAACGCCCGCAGGGCCTGGGCATAGGCCGGGTTATCCCAGCCCTGCGGCCCACGCAACAGGCGCTCCAGATGCTCGGCACTCTGCCCCAGGGCCAACCACTCCATGATCAATGCGGCCCCGTGCAGACGATGGGCAACGTGGACCGCACTGGGCCGGTCACATAGCGCGATGGCCTTGATCAGGCTGCCGATGTCACTGGCCATTTCCCGATTGATCGCCGCCTGATCCAGCTGTGGGGCCATCAGGCTCGCACGGGGTGCCGCCAGCTTGACGTCGCACCAACGCTCAATCACCTCGCGCAGTTGCCCCAGGCGTATCGGCTTGCTCAAGGCTGCGTCCATACCCGCCTCCAAGCAGCGTTTCAGGTGCGGTTCACCGGTCAAGGCAGAAATAGCGATGATCGGGCAGCGTGGACGCCCCAAATCGCGCTCGAACTCACGCAGTTCGCGCACCAGGCTGTAACCGTCCTGGTCCGGCAGGTCGCAGTCCATCAGGATCAATTGGTAAGCTCGCTCCCCAAACAAGCTGCGGGCCTGGGCGGCATCGGCGGCGATCACGGCCGCGCAGCCAAAGCCACCGATCTGCGCCCGCAGCACTTCCTGGTTGGCCAGGGTGTCTTCCACTACCAGGATCTGCAGGCCGCCCGTCACGGCCTGAGGCGCGGACGGCTGAATCTGCGGCTGTTCAGTAATCTGCGGTGCAACCGTCACCGGCACGCAGAGGATGATGGTGGTACCAACCCCCGGTTCACTGTTGAGCGTCAACGAACCCTGCATCAAGTTGGCCAACTGCTGGCAGATCACCAGGCCCAGCCCGGTACCACCGGAGCGCTTGTAAGAGTGAGTGGCCTGGGCATACGGCCGGAACAACGATGCCTGCACCGCGTCGCTCATACCGATCCCGGTATCGCGCACCTTGACTTGTAATTGCTGGCCGTCGGCCTGCGAGCCCACCAGGCACAGCTTGATATCGACTCCACCGGCATCGGTGAACTTGATGGCATTGGATAGCAAGTTATGAAAGATCTGCGTCAGGCGGGAGCTGTCGAGTAACAGCAAGGGCAGCGTAGTGTGGATGCTCACGTTCAGGCTCAGGTGCTTTTCCCGGGCGCGCAGGCGGTGCAAGCCAACTACGCCTTGCACCAGCGCGGTCACATCGGTCGGTTCAATGCTCAGGCGCAACGCCCGCGCACCCGAGCCTGGGGTGTCCAGCACGGTATCCAGCAACCGCACCAATGCGTTGGCGCCGCCATTGGCAAGGTGCACAAAGTGGCGCTGCTGCTCATTGAGCCGGGTGTGCCCCAATAATTCCATGGCCGCCAGCACGGCATTCATAGGCGAACGTATTTCATGGCCCATGACGGCCAGGAACATGGTTTTTTCCTGCTCGTTGCGTACGGCCTGACGCCGCCGGCGATGGCCGCGATAGACCAGCACACACAAACTGGCGAGCACCAGCGCGCCCATGACCAGGACATGCAAGAAGTGCTTGTACAGGGTAAGCAAGGTTGGGACATTCAGGTCGAGGTCGTGATACCAGTGGCTATAGATCACTCGGCGTTGCTCGGCGGTGATTGACCCCAGGACTTTGTCGAGGATCGAGATCAGCATGGCCTGGTCCGAGCGAACCGCCATGCTGACATCCAGCGCCTGGCTGCCGACCACGCCTGAAACTTCGAGGATGCCCTGGAACTGTCGGTACAGATAGGGCATCAGGAAGGTTTCCGAGGCGATGGCCGCGTCGGCACTGCCGTCCTCGACACGGGTCAGCATTTCCAGGGCCGATCGGCTTTTGATCAGCGTGACCTTGGCCCCTGTTTCACTGACTATCTCATCGTAATGATCCACGTCGGGGACCATCACGGTTTTGCCTTGCAGTTGGTCGATGTCAAAGATATCGAGGCCGTCGACACGGGTCACGATGATCGGCGAAGTGGTGTGGTAGGTCAGCGCGGTAAGGCCCTTGGTCGCCCGCTCAGACCTGAAGCGCAGGTAAGAGGACAACAGATCGACCTGGCCATCGAGGAGCATCTGCTCGCGTATCTGCGTGGTCTTTCCTGGCACGTAGGTGAATTCAAGGCCCGTGGCAGCGGTCACAAATTGCAGGTACTGCGCCGAACGCCCTTGCAGTCGCCCGTCACTCAGGTACTCGAATGGAATCAGCCCCTCCGCCACCCCCACCCGTAGCACCGGGTGTTGTTGAATCCACTGCTGCTCCTGTTCACTCAGTTGAACCCCATCCGCGCCGAGAGCAGGCGCTCCTCCTATCAACCACAACAGCACACTCCCCCATAACCACTGCCTCATGGCGAACCAATGATCTTGTTGAGCTTGAACAGTTCGTTGTTCGAAGTGACTCCCAGCTTGCGAAACGCCGAGGTTTTCTGGGTGCTGATGGTCTTGATGCTGCGGTTGAATTTCTCGGCGATTTCGGTAATGGTCATGCCCGCCAGGTAACACCGAATCACCTCCTGCTCGCGACTGGTCAACTCCGCCAGGATCAGCGCGTCCGGCACCTCGCCAGGGCCCTTGCGGGTATCGCTGGTGACGGTTTCGGCAAGGCGATAGGTCATGTCGGGACTCAGGTACACCGCCCCCGCCGCGACTTTACGGATGGCCTTGACCAACTGGCCCATGTCTTCGCCCTTGCCGACAAACCCGCGCGCCCCGACACGCATGGCCAAGCCCACGGTCGCCGGGTCATGGTGGGTGGACAATACAAGGATGTGGCTATCGGGAAACTTGACCCGCAAGGCGCGGATCAATGACACGCCGTCCAACTCTTCAGGACTCAGGGAAAAGTCCAGTAGCAGCAAGTCTGCAGGCGCCGTGGCGAGGCCGGCGATCAGGTCCCGGCTGCGCTCATAAATGCCCACTACTTCAAAGTTCGCCTCGGCCGCCAGGGTATTGGCCAGACCATGTCGAACAACCGCGTGATCATCCAACAAAGCAATACGTATAGGTTTCATCGTGATCGAGCCCACTCAGCCCAGCGCACACCGCGCTGCCGAAAAACAGGGGTAACCCACCGCTACAACGTCTGGCACGCTCGTAAGTATATGCAACAACCAGCAAATCACACGGCGCGTGGGTGGCGGGTTCAGACGCCTTCAATGAGGTGCTTGATCTTGAATAACTCGTTGTTGGATATCACGCCCAACTTGCGAAAAGCCGAGGCCTTTTGGGAACTGATGGTCTTGATGCTGCGATTGAATTTCTCAGCAATCTCGGTGATGGTCATGCCGGTCAGATAACAGCGGATCACTTCCTGCTCGCGAGCGGACAGGCTGACAAAGCGCAGGGCATCCTCACGGTTGCGGACTTCACCGTCATAGTTGACCGCAGTGGCCTCGGCAACCCGGTAGGCCATGTCCGGGCTCAGGTAGACCACGCCCGATGCCACCAGCCGGACGGCATCGATCAACTGGCCCATGTCTTCACTCTTGCCGAGAAATCCCCGAGCACCTACGCGCAAGGCCAGGATCACGGTGGCGGCATCATGGTGGGTGGAAAATACCAGGATGCGGCATTGTGGAAACTTCACCCGCAACGCTCGAATCAGTAAAACACCGTCCAACTCGCTGGGCCCCAGGACATAGTCCAGCAACAGCACCTGCGCCGGAGCCTTGGCCAGCCCTGCCAACAGTTCACGCGTGCGGGCGTAGACACCGACCACTTCAAAATCAGGTTCCTGCACTAAACGATTGACCAGGCCATGTCGCACGATTGCATGATCATCCAGCAAAGCAATTTGTAAGCGTTTCATAGATCACAGGACACTCTATATAACGAGCAAAAAGATGAAAAACAACTCCGCCTCATCATTGGTAAGTTGCCGTCATTGCAGACGGGCTTACAACGTCAATTCCATCCGTGCAACTGAGCAAGCGCACATTAAAAAGCAGCAGGCGAACTTTTGATCACGCAATACACTACGCACTGGCAAATTTGAAGTTGCCAGGCGAACAGTCGTTTTTTTGAAATCAATGACCTTCAACAATAATTATTGAATAGTCAGATTGATTAACTCCAGCGGCAGATAATTTAAAAAATTCGACGAGGGGGAATTTAAGTCACCGATGAAAAAATGGAAATAAGAGTACTCCTAAAAACTACATCAACAGGGCAGACAGGCAAACACAAGTCTATTTATTGATGTTTATTGCGCTGAATCAGGAAGCTCAAAAAAGCCTCGACTTCCATCGGTCGCGCCAGCGCATAACCCTGCCCGACGCGGCAGCCCAAGCGGTGCAACAAAGGGATTGTGGACTCATCCTCGATGCCCTCGGCCACCAGATTCAGATTCAGCAGGCCGGCCCAACTGACGATGCCTGCAATCACCTTGCGTGATGAGGAGTGCTGCTCTACTGCACGCACGAACGAGCCGTCGATTTTCATCTCATCGAACGACAGGTTCGCCAACAGATTCAGGGTGGCCGCGCCCGTACCGAAATCATCCAGGGACACCTGGAAACCCTTGGCGCGGATCGCCGTCAGCGAGGCTGAAAGATGCAATTCATCCGGCTCGGGTACGTCCTCGGTAAGCTCGATTTTCAGCAAGCGGTTCGGCAACTCGGCCTGCTGCATCCGCGTGGCGAGACGGTCGGCAAAGTGCGGGGTGCAAATGGTTTTGGCCGAGGCGTTCACGGCAATGGGGATCAGGATGTTTTCACGCTTGAGCGCCAGCATCGCCCTGATGCTCCACATCTCCACCAGGCTGAACAGCAGCAGGTCCAGGCCCAGGCGGTTGACCAACGGCATCAACACCGACGGCGGGATTTCTCCAAAGCGCGGGTGCTTCCAGCGCACCAGTGCCTCGGCCCCCACTACACGCCGGCTCAACAGTTCGAATTGTGGCTGGAACACAAAGCGCAACCCCTCCCCCGTGGTCAGCGCATTGATCACTTCATCCTCGGCCAAGGCGTCGAATGTGGTCATGTGCAACTGCGGGTCCGGTTTCGCGCGGGTCAGCACCACGGCTCGCAGGGCATCACCCAGTTCCAGGGTTGCGCCTTCACGCAGGATCTCCACCAGAATCCCTGCGGCCCGGGCCAATCGTGCATGAGACTCCAGCGCACTGATGGCGACCCCGCCCATGTGCTTGATCCAGCGCTGCTGGGTGTCGGCATGCGGGGACACCACGCCGTCCTCTTCTGCAGCGCGCACCTGGGCATTCAAGGTGGTTTCACCGGTCCAGAAGATGCTCGGCAACTGCGCCACGGTGCCGGCTTCGTGCAGGCCCTTGAGCAGGCTTGGTAGCATCAGCCCATCATCACACCCCGGACGAATTTCGCAGACGATAACGTCCACCGGCTGTTCAACCAGCCAGGTCTGCACGTCGCTCAACGATTGAGCATTGGTCAGCGCGGTCACGCCCATACTGCTCAACGCGCCGGCTAGCCGATTGGCACAGGTGGCGTCGGTTGCCAACGTGATAACGCGCAGGGCGTTGAACTCGTTGGGTACGGCGGCATTTACGATCATGACAAGAATTTCCCGATACTTTTCCAGGAAAAAAGCTTATCAGTGCCAAAAAAGAAGCAAATAGGATTGGGACTAAAAGCGCCCTTGCCTGCGGGGTGTGCAAGCCACAATGGCGCGCGGATTGCCTGGGATCAGGTCAGTTGTCTCGCGTTATCGTCGAGGAGCATCGCCAGCAAGCCGGCGCCTACAGGAAAAAAAACATAAAGCGGTGAATTATTTCGTGTCCTCATGTATCTGACCGAATAGACCATGCCATTAAAACAATGGCATCGACACCGTTCAGTGACAGAGTGACCTGTATGAAATCACGCAAGAAAAGCGTCAGCCCAATCGGGTTGAACGACATCACCATCGTTGACGACGCCAAGATGCGCAAGGCGATTACCGCCGCCGCACTGGGCAATGCCATGGAGTGGTTTGACTTCGGGGTGTATGGCTTCGTGGCCTATGTGCTGGGCAAAGTGTTCTTCCCCGGCGCCGACCCTGGCGTGCAGATGATCGCGGCGCTGGCGACCTTTTCCGTGCCCTTCCTGATCCGCCCTCTGGGTGGCCTGTTCTTCGGTGCGCTGGGGGATAAGTACGGACGGCAGAAAGTCCTCGCGGCCACCATCGTGATCATGTCCATCAGCACCTTTGCCATCGGCCTGATTCCATCCTATGCCTCGATTGGCATCTGGGCCCCGATCCTGTTGCTGTTGGCCAAGATGGCCCAGGGGTTTTCGGTGGGCGGTGAATACACCGGGGCTTCGATCTTCGTCGCCGAATATGCCCCCGACCGCAAGCGCGGCTTCCTCGGCAGTTGGCTGGACTTCGGCTCCATCGCCGGCTTCGTGCTCGGTGCGGGCGTGGTGGTGGTGATCTCCAGCGTGCTGGGCGAAGAGCAATTCCAGGAATGGGGCTGGCGCCTGCCGTTCTTCCTCGCCCTGCCCCTGGGCATGATCGGCCTGTACCTGCGCCACGCCCTGGAAGAAACCCCGGCCTTCCAACAGCATGTTGAAAAACTCGAGCAAGGCGACCGCGAAGGCCTGGCCCGCGGCCCGCGTGTGTCGTTCAAGGAAGTCGCCACCAAGCATTGGCGTAGCCTGCTGACCTGCGTCGGCGTGGTGGCCGTGACCAACGTCACCTACTACATGCTGCTCACCTACATGCCCAGCTACCTGACGCACAACCTGCACTACAGCGAAAACCATGGCGTGCTGATCATCATCGCGATCATGGTCGGCATGCTGTTCGTGCAACCCTTGATCGGCTTTATCAGCGACAAAGTCGGGCGCCGGCCTTTTATCATCGCCGGCAGCATCGGCCTGCTGGCTCTGGCGATTCCGGCGTTTATGCTGATCAACAGCGGCAAGCTCGGGCTGATTTTCGCCGGGTTGCTGATGCTGGCGGTGGTGCTGAACTTCTTTATCGGCGTGATGGCATCTACCCTGCCGGCGATGTTTCCCACCCACATCCGCTACAGCGCCTTGGCCAGTGCGTTCAACATCTCGGTGCTGATCGCCGGCCTGACCCCAACCGCTGTGGCCTGGTTGGTGGAGAGCACCAACGACCTGTACATGCCTGCCTACTACCTGATGGTCATTGCCGTGGTGGGCCTGGTCACTGGGCTGACCATGAAGGAAACCGCCAACAAACCCCTGCGCGGCGCGGCCCCGGCGGCATCGGATATCGAAGAGGCACGGGAACTGCTGCAGGAGCATCACGACAATATCGAGCAGAAGATCGAAGACCTGGACGAGCAGATCGCCGAGCTGGAAGCCAAGCGCGAGAACCTGGCGCAACAGCATCCGCGGATCGACTGATCCGCTGCCACAAGGGAGCTCGATCAGGCAGCGCGCTTGGCTGGGCGGCAAAAAAATCTAGGGGCGGCTTGCCGGCGATGGCCATAGGCATCTACACAACTTTCAGAAACTGACGATCTTCCCTGTGGCGAGCGGGCTTGTCGGAACGCCGCATCGCCCGCGCTGGGCTGCGAAGCAGCCCCAAAATCAGCCGCTACAGTGTATCTAATACACCGCATTCGGCTTACTAGGGCTGCTTCGCAGCCCAGCGCGGGCGATGCGGCGTTCCGACAAGCCCGCTCGCCACAACAGACCTATCTGCCTGGGTTTATGCGATGCAGCAAAGTTGTGTAGATACCTATGCGGCGATGGCGGTGGGTCAGTCACTTTGTCGGCGACCGGTCCTGCGCGATCGCTTCAAGCCAGCTCCTACAGGGGGGGGGGATGGCGACAGCTTACTGATCACCGCAGTGCCGCCGCCGCCAGTTGCGCCACGCCGAGGGTGATTCCCGGTTCATCCCCCTCTTCTAGCATCCACGCTGATGACAACCCTGCCCAGGCAAGCACCCATTGCAGGAGCCTGCGCCGCTCGATACCCGAAACACTGGCGACGACTTCGATCCGCCGCGCAAAGCACTCCGGGGCCAGGGCGCGTTCATCGGGGTTGCAGAACAGGTTCGCATAATCAAAGCCCCGTTCGCCGTAGAGGCCCTTGGGATCAATGGCCAGCCAGCCGGACGCGGCAAAATCCAGCACGTTGCCATGGTGAATATCGCCATGCAGCACCGTGACATCCCGGGGGGCTGCCAGGAGTTCACGTGCAGTGCTTGCACAATGCTCAAGAATGCCGCCGTGCAGGGCCGCCCCTTGCCATAGCGCTTCGAACCACTGCTCCAGGGCAACCAATGCGGGAGTCGGCTTGGCCCGTGGTGCATGCAGGCGCGCGGCTACGCCACACAGGATGCGAGTGGCCTCCTCATCCCGGCCGTCATTGACCATCTGGGTAAGCGAGGCCGAGCCCAAAGCGCGCGCCATGAGCAAGGCCTCGCCGTCATGGGCCAGCACGGGGGCTGCACCTTCGCCGTCCCACCAGGCCATCAGCAAACTGCCAGCCTGCTCCTCGGCCACTTGGGAGATTTTGAGCATGGCAGGCATGCCGCGCTGGCGAACGGGCAGTAGATTGCCGTTGCGCGAGACGAATGCATCGCCGTCGACGACCAGGTCCCATCGCTTCAGGTAGAGATCAAACATACGCATCACGGTTCAGACCGGAACCTCACAAAACCCATGGCAAACAGCCAACCGCTGAGCATTGAGAGATAGAGCGAGGTATACGCAGCAAAGGTGTAGTCCAAGACGAAGTTGAGCGCGGTGAGGGCAATGGCAGCGCACAGGAACTGCGTGCGGGAAAACCGACTCAGAAAGCGTTCAATGGCGAGATTCAAGGTTCGCAGGTGCTTCATGAATTTACCCATCCGCACCGGCCACTATCCCGGCACATCCCAGCACCCGAATACCTCTGCTCGACGATTTCAGTTCCATTGCCGCAAGGCTCCCTTTCAAGAATCCGCGGAGTTTATCTCAGCCCTGGGCAAACAAGATTTTTTCTCGCCAGAGAATGCCGCACAGAGCTGATGAGAATTCACCGCAGAGATGACATAGTCGCGCTGACGACCAATGGAGTTGGCTCCAATGAAGCACTACGTTCTCTATATCCTCCTCGCGCTGCTTGCCGGATGCAGCACCGGGCCGTATCTGCACCCGCAATCGACAGTGGGCACAAATGCTCTGCTCGAACGCACCTGCCCCGGCCCGAAAGCCGCGATGAGCTTTGCCCCACGCTCGGCAGAGCTCGATTGGGTTCACGTATTGGTCTATGTAGCACCGCCAGGAACATCCAGCTGGCCAGACAAGCTGCGCTCAACCGATACCGAACTACGTCTGTTTGGTCGGCTTTACACCCCCCCGCGCCTGCGCAACCTGAACACCCCGGATGAACGCCGGGCGGCCTATCAACAGACCGACCCGCCACTGTGGGTCAGCGCCGCCTCACCCCTAGTCACCGTAACGCTGGCGACGGGTGAAACCTATCAAGTCAGTATCGAGCAATTGAAAACCGGTTTTGACCCCAAGGAGCAATCGAACAGCAGCCGCAAGGGTACGGCCCTGGGCAAGGGTGATATGGATGACTTCACCCTCACCTTCCCGGCTATATTCGTGAACGGCGAAAAAGTGCCGATGGCGCCGATTCATTTCAAAAAGCGTGAAGAACGCTATGCTCCGGTCTTCAATTGTTGAGTCAGAAACCTGCATCACCCAAGGAGCGGCAATGATCTTCGACTGGCACTCGGGGCCCATCACCCGCGACACCCCACTGGACCCGCACTACAGGAATACGCAGAAGGTCCGCCGGTTCCTGATCGGCGAGTGTGGGGAGTCGTTCAAGTTCGATCGGGCGTTCATGGCCTGGATCAAGAGTGGCGCGCCCTTGACCATGGGGGACGTGGCGGATCATTGGAATCGGAAGTCGTCATCCCGGCCTTAGGCGCATCGATGGGGAGGGAATCGGAGCAGTAACCTTGCGGGGTTTGAAGAAGCGTATGGCAGCTCGAGGCTGCGATAGCCCAGGCACTGCCAGCGCTAGGCCAGGGTATTCCACACCTGCACCAGCCCCACCAGGTGCACCAGCCCATACACCACGCAAATCCCCGAACTGATCATAATAAAGCGCGTACTACGGCCTGTGCCGGCCAACACGAATGGGCCCAACATCCCACGCAACAGGTAGACCAGAGTGATTACGCACAACGCAGGGCGCAGCAGGGGCAAGGGATCGATCACACCGGCGCCGGACAGCGCGTAGGCCGACCACGCGGCGAGCACCAGGGCAATCCCCGCCGTCACCACGGCCGGGAAGCGGCGACCGGCCTTGGCCGCACGTACAAAACGCTCGCCCGCACCAAACAGGTGATACCAGGACGGCCCTTTGATGATGACCCCGATATGCATCAGCGCCACCAGCAGGTTAAGCCCGGCAGCGACAAGCAGTGCCGTGTTGTATGCGTTTCCCATTCCATCACTCCCTGATGCCGATTAGCCACATTGCGCGCAAAGGTATCACGCCCCCTCTCGCACTGGCGATCAGCACAATGCAAGCGGCCCCGAAGCCGCAATACTATCGACTGCCGCGAGACTGGACCGACCGGCGGCTACCCTTTGCGCCAGATGATGCCGCACTATATCGGGCATGCCTCTACGCCCGACTCTCCCCGCCCCACCCTTCGAGTACCCTGCCCACCTTCGCGCCCAGGCCGAGGCGGCACCGCGCGCACCTGGCGTGTATTTCTTCTACGCGCAAGGCGAGTCGATGCCGTTGTACATTGGTAAAAGTGTCGATCTTCGCAGCCGCCTGCTGGCGCACCTGCGCAACCCAGAAGAAGCGCGCATGTTGCGCCAGGCACAGCGGATCGAGTACCAGCAGACCGCAGGGGAAATCGGTGCATTGTTGCTGGAGTCGCGCCTGATCAAAGAGATGCAGCCCTTGAAGAACAAACGCCTGCGCCGGCAACGGCGCCTGTGCTCGCTGCGCATGCACAACGGCAAACTCGAGATCATCGACACCACCGCGCTAGCCGAGGGGCCACAGTTGTATGGGCTGTTTCGCAGCCGACGCATGGCAATCGAAGCGTTGATGCTGCTCGCCGACGAGCACCGTCTCTGCCATGGCCTGCTGGGCATAGAACCACCCAGCGCAAAGGGCTGTTTCCGCGCGCAGATCCGTAAATGCGCAGGAGCATGCCGGGGCGATGAAACCCATGCAGCCCACACCGAGCGTTTGCTACAGGCGTTGGCGCACTGGGCCGTCCATCGCTGGCCGTACCCCGCCGCCATTGCGCTGCATGAACGCCATGGCCAGATAGAGCAATACCACGTCGTGGACAACTGGCGGTACATCGGGACTTATGCCTCGGAGGCCGAAGCCCGGTTGGCGCCGGCCCTGCCACCGCAGTCGTTCGATGCTGACAGCTACAAGATTCTTGTACGGCCCGTGCTATTCGAGAGCGCCCGTGTGGTGCTGCTTTCATAGGTGGCGCCTGGCAGAACCCGCACGCCAGGAACCTTTTTCACAATCTGGAATCAGTGCTGCATGTTTTCATACCCATGACTCAGCGAATTCCCGATGATTTTAAGAAGATCCCTGCTCTGTATCGCGTTGCTGGCCATCGGCTTTCTTGCCGGATACGCCGCAAAACCCAATGATGTGCTTCAAGTGACCGCTGGCCAACTCATAGAATGTGGCCAGGTGACCATTCCGACCTTGGGCATGTAAACCCAGCAACAAGCGCCAGCCCTTACTGCGGTTTGACTTCAGGCACCCATAAGGTGCATGCGGTGGCCGCCTGGGCGATTAGCCAATCATGACGTCCGCACTAGCCCGCCTTCAAGCTGCGATGCGTAGTCAACACGCCTTTGTCATCAAACAAGAAAATCATCTGGTTCCCCCCATTGTCCTGGCAAATAACGCCTTCAGTGCCTGCGTCGACGATCCCTTGGCAAGCCATGTTCCAGACATAAGGGCGGATTTGGCATTTCAGTGTCTTACCGTCTTCTATCACCAGATGATTAGTGGCCGAAATGCTTTCTGGCGCGGGTTTGGGGCAAGCGCCATCTCCCCAATTGACACCCTGATGATTGGGTTGCGAAACACAACCAGCCAGCAAGAGCATGGGCAGCAGGCATCGGTAATTCATGAGCACTCTCCTTAGTTGCAATAGGGTTGAGCGCAACCCTAACTTCGGCTTCGCTGGGGAACGGGGATTTAATTAATTTCCGGACCAATAAACTTTTAGAGAAGGCACTAAAAAGAAGCCTCTTTCACCACAAAAATAAAGCCCAAAAGTTAACATTGATTCGTTCGCGGGAGAACTAGCACAGATGGGCTAGTGGCTCATTGCCTTTTATAAAAGCCCTGATTATTTTTTCGGGATGCCGCGCGCCTATTGTCCAGTTGGTACCCTCCCGACTCAATGTTCTGCCTACCCAGTAGCCACCTGACTTTAACTGCGCGTAAGCACTCATCCTTCACCCGCCCCACCAGCAACACAAGGACGTAAACACAGTGAACAGGGAGCTCATCCTGATGCGCCATGGCCAGCTGAACCTGACCATGAGCGGCAAGGTTTCTTTAGTCGACATGCAATTGCCCGGTCATGGCTGGCCGAACACAAACTGCCCAACAGCCCACGGGTCAGCAGACTCATCCCCTGGCCGCACTCTGCCAGTCGCTGCCATTTCCAGTCATAGGCCGATCAAGCTGGCAGCCCAAGAAAAGATTGTTAATGCGAAGCGCTATCATTAAAGTACGGAGCTTTCCTCTGCGTGATCTCTGCCAATGTCGAGCATGACCACCGAAGAGCTTGAGGTGGCGTTTCGGGCCCATGCCACCGAGTTGCGTTCGTTTCTTCATCGTCAGTTGCGCAATCCTGAGACTGCTGCCGATCTGACTCAGGAAACCTACCTGCGCCTGCTCCGTCAGCCACCCCGTAAACCGGTGCTCAACCTACGCGGCTTTATCTTTAAAATTGCCCGTAACTTGGCGATTGATCATGCACGCAGCAGGCAAACACGGGAGCGCCTCGACGAAGGCACCGCCTACCTTTACGAGGTAACGGGCGAAAGCCCGGCTCTGTTCGATGTCGTGGTAGCGCAACAGGAACTCGCCGCAATGGCCGCCGCTTTGCACCGCTTACCTATCCAGTGCCAGGAGATATTTACCCTGTGCCGGCTGCGCAACCTTCCCCATAAGGAAGTAGCCTCTCAACTGCAGGTATCTGTAAGTACGGTGGAAAAACAATTAGCTATTACTCTCGACTTTCTCAGCCAATGCCTGCAACGATAGCCGGTATGCATGATCAATCCGACACCCCCCAATCCATTAGCGAAGTCCAGCGCACTGCCCACGCGTGGGTGATTCGCCTTACCTCGGGCTCGGTGCAGCCCTCTGATGTGGCCGCGGCGCGGGCATGGTGCGAACAGGCACCGGAGCATCAGCAGGCGTTTGTCGAGGCGCGTCGGCTGTGGAGTTTAAGCGCACATCTGGCCGAGCCTCGTGCCGCAGCACGGCCGTCGTCGCGACGCGTGTGGGCAATGGGTATCGCAGCATCGTTGGTACTCGGGCTCGGCGTGGCATGGGCGCAATACATGGCGTTGGACGCAGACTATTACACCGGCACCGCTGAGCGTCGCCAGGTCACGCTTGCTGATGGTTCTCACATCACCTTGAATGCCAACAGCGCCGTTGATGTGAATTTCACTGACGATGGGCGCCGCATTACCCTGCGCAAGGGCGAGGCCGTGTTCGATGTAAAGCCGGACCCACAACGGCCCTTCAGTGTGCAGGCAGGGGCCCTGAGCGCTACGGCCCTGGGCACGATCTACGCAGTGCGCCGTGATGGAGAGCACGTGGATGTCACGGTGCGCCGCGGGCGTGTGGCTGTCACCAATGCGCCTGACAAGGTGACGCTCAGCGCTGGCGAAACCGTGGGTGGGCGTGCCGATGGCCTGGGCGCCAAGCAGAGTGTGGTCGTCGACACGATACTGGCGTGGGAGCAGGGTCGCCTGGTCTTCGAAATGACGCCGCTTGCGCAGGTGCTTGAGCAGGTCGAACGCTATCGTCCGGGGATCATCCTGATACGGGACACGAGCCTGGGCACACTCAAAGTCAGCGGCACCTTTCAACTCGACGACCTGGACGACGGCCTGGCGACGCTGGAGAAAGTCTTTCCCCTCAAGATCGAGCGCTACACCGACTATCTGCTGGTGATCTCCTCCAAGACTTGACTATTTTTACGGGTGTTGGCGTGTCACCCGTCTCCCCTCCCTAGAACGATAATGTTTCGTATTAGGGAGAGCACTGATGCAGCATCCGTTACCTGAAGGTTTGCCAATAAAATCTTTGTCCGCAGCCCCGCTTACACTGTTGTGCGTGCTGATATCCGGCCTGGCGTTTGCTGATCCCCACTCATTCAATATCGCACCGCAACCCTTGGCGAGCGCGCTGAACCGCTTGGCTGCCCAAAGCGGTTTACAGGTGATAGTGGATGGCACGTTGGTAGCCGGCAAAAACAGCCTAGGGGTGGTGGGCCCCAAAGAGCCAGAGGCGGCACTGGCTGAAGTATTGAAAGGCAGCGGCTTGACCTGGCGCGCGACCGGCGCGAACAGCGTGATGTTGGAGAAGGCTCCCGAATCAAGCAGCACCCTGCAATTGGGGGAAACGGCAATCGTCGGCCAGGAGATGGGCGAAACGACCGAGAACACCGGTTCCTACACCACCGGCGCCATGCAGACCGCCACCAAGCTGCCCTTGACCTTGCGTGAAACGCCACAGTCGGTCAGCGTGGTCACGCGCAAACGCATGGACGACAAGGCCATGACCACCATCAGTGATGTGGCCCAAAGCGCGCCGGGGATTTTCCTCAATAACTCCGGCGGCGTGGCGCGCCCCACCTTCAGCGCGCGCGGGTTTGACGTCGACACCGTCATGTACGACGGTTTTCCCACCAGCTTCCTCACCTACCTGCCCAGCAGCGAAGCCAACCTGGCCATGTATGACCGGGTGGAAATCGTTCGCGGCGCCACCGGCCTGGCCCAAGGCGCCGGCAGCCCTGCGGCCGCCATCAACCTGGTGCGTAAACGCCCGACACATAAGTTCCAGGCGGTGCTCACCGGCAGCGCTGGCAGTTGGGACGATTACAGCAGCACCCTGGACATTGGCGGCCCACTCAATGAAAGCGGCACTTTGCGCGCCCGTACCGTGCTCTCGCGGCAAGACTCGAAAAGCTTCCGCGAGTCGGTGGAAAGTGACGCGGACCTGTACTACGGCGTGGTAGACGCCGACCTGACTGATACCACCACTTTGACACTGGGCGCCTATCGGCAGAAGGACTACACCAACTACGTCTGGGGCGGGTTGCCCATGGCCCGTGGCGGTGGCCATCTAGGGCTACCCCGGGACACGTTCCTGGGACACGACTATGAATACATGAACAACCGCACCACCGGTTATTTCGCGACCCTGGAGCACGGTTTCGCCAACGACTGGAAGCTGCGCATGGCAGCCATGCAGTCGACGACCGACAATGACGTACTGGCCTCTTCCATATGGGGATACAACCGCCACTATCTATGGACGCAAGCCATGGAGCAGAAGGAAAGAGGTTATGACCTGGCCCTCAGCGGCCCCTTCCAGTTGCTGGGTCAAGAACATGACTTCAGCATGGGCCTCAGCAAGCGCCAGCTGGATTATCGTACCGGTAATATTTGGGAAAGGTTCATCGACAGCAACGTCGATCTGTTCGCGTGGGACCCACGTGGTCATACCAAGCCCAATATCGTCAAAGGCGCCGACGGCCGCCTCGAGACGACGACTCAGGACAGTCTCTATGCCAGCACCCGCCTGCGCTTGACCGAACCTCTGTCGCTGATTCTCGGCGGTCGTCTGGACTGGTACGAATTCGAAAGCAGGGCCACCCCCGCAAGCAGCTACAAGGTCACGCGCAATTTGACCCGCTATGCCGGCCTGGTCTATGACCTGGACGCCAATCACTCGGTCTACGTCAGCTACACCGATATCTTCAAGCCACAGACCGAAAAAGGCCTCGGTGGGCAAGTGATCGAGCCTATCTTGGGCGAGAACTACGAAGTGGGTATCAAGGGCGAATACTTCGATGGCGCACTGAACGCCAGCCTCGCTGTTTTCCAGATTGATCAGAAGAATCGCGCCCAGGAATTGCCTGACGTCAAAGGCTGCGGTCCAGCCGCCAACAGTTCGTGCCACGAGGCTTCCGGCCTGGTGCGCAGCCGAGGTGTTGACCTGGAAATTCAGGGCGCCCTGACCGAAAACTGGCAACTGGCCGCTGGGTACACCTACACCCAGACGAAATACGTCAACGACGCCAATGCAACCCTGGAAGGCCAGGACTTCAACCGCCGACTGCCGCGTCAGCTATTCAAGCTCTCCACGATCTACAGCCTACCCGGCGACCTGCAACGCTGGCGCATTGGCGGTGATGTTTACCAGCAGAGCCAGATCCGCACCGCGGGAGGCAGCGGTAGCAGTGCATGGCAAAATCGACAGGGCTCGTACACCGTGGCCGGCCTGGTGGCAGGCTACAAGGCCAGCGAGCAACTGGATTTGCAGTTCAACGTAAACAACCTGTTCGACCGTACTTATTACGTCAGCATCGCCAACGGGGGCTATGAACCGTACGACGTCTACGGCGACCCACGCAATTTCAAACTGACGGCCCGCTACAGCTTCTAAGACGCGGCTGGACTCTCATGTCCAAGGACGGACGTGGCGAGATGCTAGGACGATTGCGCTACGGGGTAAACGCCGCCATAGCCGCACACGGGACCGCAATCTTACTCATTGCCACGCCCATGTGATTGATGACCGGCGCGTAGCGCTGGCGTTCCACAGAAGACTGGCGGTTCAGGGACGCTAATAACCCCATCGAGATTTTTCAGCTGTTACGCAATGCTCCTCTTTTTTTGTGGTCTCTACCCTGACTCCGCAACAGGACAGGCCCCATGTCGATACGCACTGCACTCTGCCTGCTGGCTCTGCCGTTGTTCGCAGGCTGCCAGTATTTGCCACACACCGATTACTTCACGGCACCTGAAAACGAGCCGAACCCCGCCTGGATCCGCATCGTCAACTTCACTCAGCATGCCGATCTGTACCAATACGAAAACGGCATACGCTCGGGCGGCGTCATTCGCAGTGGGCCGCTTCCGTTCATCCATACGCAAGATGAGGGTATGCCGAAAGCAGGGCAAAACCTCACGTCGGACTATTACGAAACGCGGATCCGACCAGGCATCGAAACGCATGTGGGTATGTTCTGGGAAGGGGGACGCACGCAATCCTGCTCTGTCACGACGAAGTTCACGCCCCAAGCTGGACACTTTTACCAGTTCAGGCTGACATCAGGTTCAGCAGGCACCTGCACGCTGTATCCGTCTCTGATCGAGCGCGACAAAAACGGAGATGGGTGGCATCTCACACCAAACTCGCAGGTGTCGTACAAAGGCGAAGGGCCGACGGCCAAAACCCATTACAACAATGGCCGCTTCGAGGATCCCGATTATCATCCACCGGCGGATCTCTACCCTGGCATAGATGTTTTATAAAGCGGGTCACGGGGACAAACTCATGGCTGCCAACACAACTACAAGGAGTCGTTCATTGGGTGTCAGAAAGTACTGGCCAGCGCTCGCCGAACGAGCCTCAGAGGATCTGTTCGCATGGTCGGCTTTTGTCGCGCAAACAGAATTCCTGTGGCAGGACACTGCTTTGGTCCAGGACGCCGTCGCTTGGCAACGCCTCTGGTTCGAACTGGAGATAATCAACGGGCTTGCGTTGGCGCAATGGGAAGATCAGGGCAGGCCTGATGACTGGTCCTGCTGCTGGAACAAAGACTATCGCCAAGAAGCGGCCGCCCTGGCGTCTGAACTGGTAGCAATGCTTCGCGATGCAGATTCATCTGCCTCCTGAATACACGAGCGTCGGCCACGGTGCCCGGCAGACACGCGCTCCCTGCGCTTCTTGCCGTGATTGTAAAGCTGGGGGCAATTCAGCCCTACCCAATCAGTTATTCACCGTGGCGTACCATGAGTTGGCGGCATGAGCTGCTTGCCATCCCTAAAAACACGATCCTTACCGTTGCGCTTGGCCTCATACATATTACAGTCGGCAGACTTAAGTACTGCAGACATGTCGGACGTCGCCGAGAATCGCGCGATACCGGCACTGCAGGTGTAGTGATGGGGTGGCGAGACGCTGTGCCGGATCGCGTCCAAAAGCCGCAACGCGTATTCATTGGCGACCGAATCATCGTCACCCAACAGTAAAACCCCGAACTCCTCCCCACCAATCCTTCCAACAGTGTGACTGCCAGGCGTGGACTGCAAGCACGCGGCCATTGCGCATAAAATCTTGTCGCCCACATCGTGACCATACTGATCATTTTTAATTTTAAAACTGTCGATATCCAACATTATAAAATAGCCATCGCCCCCACCTGCCATCACTTGCTGGAAACTCTCCATAAATGCTCGCCGGTTGAGTATAGAGGTAAGAAAATCGGTCTCCGCCAGGGTTCTGAACTCACTCTCGATCAATAACACTGAGCGCATATTTTTCAAATATGTAAAGCTCAGGGTAAAGCCAATTGACATGGACGATACGCAAAACAGCACCAGGTATACTTCCAAGCCCCTATACATGCCCACGTCAAGGTTTGACCACATCAAAATCCACACCAGCGCACTGGAGAGCAGATAGTCTTGAACCGTGATAAATAAAATGGCGCTACTCACCACAATTATAACGGCCAGAGGCAGGGCGAATACACGCAGCTCTGCACCGGAATCAATCACACAAGAAAAACCAAATGCCAATACAACGATGTATACGCCACCCAAAAACCGCCATACCAGGAAGTTACCAGTCGCACGATGAAAGTGACAAACTAAGAGCAGGCACATGGTAATTGAAAAATTCAGCCAATTGATACTCGGCACTGGATCCACCAACAAAACACCCAGCCAGGCCACCACCCCAACCAACTCAACTTTTGTTACCGCGGGTGATAACAATGTCCGCATTCGCGGCCTAATCTTGAAAGTCGCTGGCATCTCTAATTCCCTTTCCATAACGACTCAGATTATTCGACGTCTTCGCCCTGCCCCCTTTCAATCATTTCGATAAAAAAATTTGCCGACAGCCGTGCCATCTGCCGCCACTCCGTGTCGCTAACAAGGCCGCTGCGCAACAATTCGTCTGCCGCGTCCAACAGACCGAAATAGTAAGTTTCCAAATCCATTTCTGGCTCATATCGAACAATCAGGGCTTCCCAATCTTGCATAGCTGAACTTTTCATAGGCTCGTCCCACGCGGCTCGCACATTCTTTTCGACATATACACAAGGTCGACCACCGCACGTTATTAGCATTTTTGGAAAGATAGTTTATTCAAGCTGCAATTTCAGAATAGGTAGTTTTTCTACGCGCGAGCAACGTGCACAAAAAAGGTCCAAGGATTACTTCCACTGCCTTGTAATGACATGCTAACGATGCTCATCAATCCAGGTCGCTGGTGACCCGCCCAATTGCTTCCACGACTTGCTTGGCACCCAACTGAATATCTGCCATCGCCCTGCCTGCCTGCTCAGCCAGCTCCAGCAACCTATCGGCCTGGTCTCGGCTGCACTGCACCTGAACAGTGGCTTGACGGGCCAACTCACCGTTCTGTCGCACTACGCTGGCAATCTCCTGTGTCGCCGTGCTGGTGCGCCCAGCGAGTTTGCGCACCTCATCCGCAACTACCGCGAAACCACGGCCGTGCATTCCCGCGCGCGCAGCTTCGATGGCAGCGTTAAGCGCCAAGAGATTTGTTTGCGTGGCAATGGCGCCGATAGTGTCAACAATAGATCCGATCAACAGCGACTGTGACTCAAGGGCACTCATGCTTGCGGTCACTGAAGCCATTTGTTGCGCGATGGTTTGCATGGATATTACCGAGTCGCCTACCAGGCCCATGCCCCGGTCCGCCTTGACATCGGTATCGAGCGAAACCTCGTAAGCCATGTGTGCTGCCTGTTTGACTCTATCGGCTCTCTCAACCTGCTTTGTCACCACACTGGCGAACTTGGCGACCTTGTACACTTGCCCGCAAGCATCCTTGATCGGGTTATAGGTTGCTTCTAGCCACACGACCCGGCCGTGTTTATCCAGGCGGCGAAAGCGCCCCGCAATGAACGCACCTTTATTCAACGACTTCCAGAAATCAGCGTAAGCCGCAGAAGCAACATCCTCGTCCAGGCAGAATAGGCGATGATGCCTGCCTTCTATCTCTGCAAGGCTGTAGCCCATTGCGTCGATAAAGGGCTTATTGGCATGTAGGACTTCACCAGCGAGGCTGAACTGCACAATCGCGGTTGACCGGTTCAAGGCGCTGAACATTTCCACGCCTTCCTGCTCGTCCCGCGCCAACGGCGGAGCGATACAGCCGTAGCCTTGAAATGTGCGTTCAGACAAAGAGAGCCAACACATGCCAAGCGTGACAATTTGGCCATTTGCAGTGGTGTAGCGCTGCAATTCACTGGCCCGCAGATTCGGCGCAAACGCGCTGCGCGGCTCAGCCAGTATGTTGCTAATCTCCGAGCCGGATAGCTCATCTAACGAATAGCCAAGCACATCGGCGAATCGCTGGTTGGCCGAGATGATTCGGCCCGCCCGATCAACACGCAGTGAAATAAAAACCGATTCAAGGTTGGCGAATACGCCAAGTAATGTACCGAGCTCGCCCTTGCAGTCGAGCAGAGCATTTTTAATGCGACGGTTAAACACACTGACCTCCGATGCTAACGAGTACTACAATAAAGGACAATGTCTGTATATTATGCCGCCCAACAACACGGCCTTTCAAAAGCATTCACGCTACAAACCAAGCAACGACTTGGCCCGGGGATACTTATCATTAAACTCGCTATCCCCCATTCCTAATTTCAAGCTAATTCGCGCCACTGAAAAATTTATGGCCATGGTGCGCCTCACCAAATCCAGAAAAGCCGGAAGTAGTTCCACCGTATTCTTGTGGCATTTGAAATATCCGTGTAGCTCACCTTCTCGAACCATGCGTATGATATGAGTCTTCGACACACCCAAGCGCGAAGAAAGCTCAATATACGTCGACACCTTATAACCGGCCTGAATTGAATCCTTACGCAAGCTGTCTACATACAAGGCAAGCATCGGCAGATGCCCACCATCTCTGTTCATAATCCATTTTGCTTCAGGCAATAACTTGTCAAGCATCACATCAGCTTCCAACAACTTTGCGAAGCCATGAAAAAACACACGCAGCATGTCTTCCGACTCCCATACATCTTTCAGGCAAGCGTCGTATGGAACTATCAACTGCGACGGCAGCAGATAAGACTTAATCATCCTGGTGGTTTCAC
The DNA here is from genome assembly GCF_009873475.1 of Pseudomonas sp. DTU12.1. Classification (NCBI taxonomy): domain Bacteria; kingdom Pseudomonadati; phylum Pseudomonadota; class Gammaproteobacteria; order Pseudomonadales; family Pseudomonadaceae; genus Pseudomonas; species Pseudomonas sp. DTU12.1. The sequence continues at coordinate 3,639,936 of NZ_CP045254.1, forward strand.
ACAGCGCCGCGCCCGTGGGTTTGAAAACACGCTGCCTACTGTCTTCGTCATGCATCCGGACTTGCATATAACCGGCAATAAAGAAAAACGAAAAGTAAGAGTCCAAGCTATTGCGCGATAAATAACCACGCTCTTGGCAGAACGCTTTAACCTTGGACAGGGGCACCAAATGATCTTTGTAATTAAAGCTCAACAAAGAAAGCGCCACCATAAACCTGTCATATTTGAGCAGATTTTTGTAAAACAGCGGTTTTTGTCGATAGTTCTCCATCACCAAATCGAAATGTAGAAGGATCGCGTCATCCATGTCGCATCGGGTCATCGCGGAACTGGTCTCTATCAGATACTCAAGCAGATCAGTTTTATTCATCGACGCTCAATAGACCTCACAAGACAACATCAAATAGCCACTACCCGCATCATGCCCAGTATATGCGTATTCAACCATCTGAAAATTTCACCCCAAAAATGTTCTATCGCTTCCCCTTCGTATTAAACCTCGCATCGCTTTTGTGAAGCATTCGACCGAATGCGGACGGTCTGCTTTGGGCTATCAACGACACAACCGTGTTTGCCCCGCGCCCACTGCCAACATCGTCGGCGGTGGGTCGATTTTTTAGCTTGCTGAAACGTTTCATCACGTTTATAAAAATGGCACAACTCCAAGAAAGGCTGCAGCCATGACCCCGCTTAAACTCTTTGTTGCCCTCAGTGCACTGTCCGCTGCCTCCCACGCCATGGCCTGGGATTACGTTCTGCTCGACACCGACAAAGCCGCCCAGAACTGGCAGATCACCAGCCAGCAACTCGGAATAAAAACCGACAAACCCTTCAGCGTTACCCTACGCACCTTGCACGGCGGACGGCAGGAAGGTGTCAGCATCGTCGACATCGATAACGGCACGATGAAACTCTCGGTAGTGCCGACTCGCGGAATGAACGTCTTGCAGGCCTCGGTCGGCAATGTGCGCATGGGCTGGGATTCTCCGGTCAAGGAAGTGATCAATCCGTCCTTCATCGAACTCAATGGCCGCGGTGGCCTGGGCTGGCTGGAAGGTTTCAATGAACTGGTCACCCGCTGCGGCTACGAATGGGTCGGCCACCCCGGCGTCGACAACGGCGAACTGCTGACCCTGCACGGTCGGGCCGCCAACACTCCTGCGAACAAAGTCACCCTGCATATCGATGAAAAACCACCGTATGCCATCACCCTGCGCGGCGAACTGAAAGAGCAGGCATTCAAGAAGGTCGACTTCTCGGTCGCGACCGAACTGGTCACCGAACCCGGCAGCGTCGTGTTCGCCCTCAACGACACCCTGACCAACAATGGCGACTATCCGAAGGAGTACCAGGCGCTGTATCACAGCAACTTCAGTACCCCGTTCCTGGAGCAAGGCGCTCGTTTCGCCGCGCCGGTGAAACAGGTGTCGCCGTTCAACGACAAGGCCAAGGGCGACCTGCCCGACTGGCAAACCTACCGCGCGCCGACCAAGGACTACGACGAAACGGTTTACAACGTGGTGCCGTATGCCGATGCCAAGGGCGATACGTTGACCGTGTTGCATAACAAGGCCGGCAGCCTGGGCGTTTCGGTCGGCTTCAATACCCAGACACTGCCCGTGTTTTCCCTATGGAAAAACACCGATACCCAAGGCCAGGGCTATGTCACGGGGCTGGAGCCGGGGACCAGTTTTTCCTACAACCGCCGTTATCAGCGGCCACTGAACCTGGTGCCGACAATTGGGCCCAAGGAACACAAGCAGTTCCGCATCAGCTACAGCTTGTTGACGGATAAGGCGGCGGTGGATAAGGCCTTGAAGCAGGTGAGCGAGATTCAGGATGGGCGGGAGACTGAGGTGCGGCAGACGCCGTTGGTTGATCTGACCAAGGGGTGAGCATTGTCGGCCGACTGCTAGCCCTCGCGAAGGGCTGGCGTCGACCCACCGCAGACCTAGGCGGTTTCTGAAGCCATCCAGGTCAAAAAATCATGGAGCTGAGTCGTAAACTCTTTTGGTTTGGCGTATGGATTGCTTGCTTGGGACAAGAAAAAAGAGATCTGCGTTCTCATGTACGGGTAGTGCTCAACAAATAGCTCGACATGCTCCTCCAGTGTTTGCGGCCACATCAGGTCCTGTGCAGAACGAAGTACTTGAGTGGAACTAGCGATGGAAAGTCATACAACATACACTCAGCAATTGGGCGACAGAACCGTCGCCTAATAAATATTCAGGAGCAGTTATGAAACTTTTCGCGGCATTCACAATTTTGTTATTTGCATTAGTCGGATGCGCTACAACTGGGAGCCAATCGCCACAGCAAGCCGCGCAATCTGCGGCAATTTTATTTGAGCAACAAAAATTCAATCTAGTTTGGGTTCCCGCAGCGAATAACGGCATTTCCGGAGCTATGGCATCCGCGCTTATCGGAAGTGCAGGTTTAGAATCTCCAATTGTTTCAGGCATCCACCAAATAATTGCCCCTGCAAGCAAAGCTGATGTGCGTGTCGCCATCTCAGGAACCGATAGTTCTTTTGCAGCCAACTCAGCTATTGCAGCTTTAAGTAACACATCAAGCATGCTTCCTAAGTTGCAACTTGCATTTATCGGCTCGACATCAGATGCCGCGGGAGTTCGCTCGGCAGTTGAAGCTAAAGGCGGTAAATTCTTACACGCCACACCAAATGGCTCCTAACTAGCGGTTTCTGCCTGTCATGATAGACGTCTGTCGGCCAAAAGCGGACTCTTGAGGTCTATCGCTTTCTACCCGTAGTAACCGGTCAGCCCGGTAGAGACGGAGAAAAAAGGCGACTGATTTATTCTTGAAACCTATGCGAAAACGTCTGCTCAGGCCTGACTGATATCCAGCAATCGAGGCATGGCAATCGCCAGGTAATCCTGCGTATCGAGTACCATCGACGCATCCAGCCGCCCCGCGTTGAAGGCTATTTCAGCGTAGCCTGTGGTCAAGGCCGGATCGACGATCAATTGAATCCGCTCATCGAAAACAAAAGGAGGGATGGCGCCGATCCGGCACCCGGTCAGTTCCATGGCGGTTTCGGCCTTTACCAGCTCGGCTTTTTTCCCGCCCAGGGCCGCTCCGACTTTCTTCATGTCCAGCTTCTGGTCGCCCGGCAGTATCACCAGTGCATAGGGGCCGGCCTGGCCCTTGAGGGAGCAAAGCATGGCCTTCGCGCCTTGGCCGGGCTCGGTGCCACGGATTTCGGCGACGCGCGCCGACTGCCCCTCGGCATCGTGCATCAGCACCCGGTAGGAGGCTGAGCGGGCATCAAGTAGTGCCACAAGGCGATCGAACATGGGATGCATGTAGTTTTCCTCTGGTTTACAGGAGCAGGTCGTAGGACAGTTTGCTGATCAGAATCACCAGTAACACCAGGAATAGAGCCCGGACAAAGGGCACCCCTTTATGAACCGCCAACCAGGTGCCAGTGAGCGCGCCCAGGATGTTGAATACCGCCATGGGGATTGCGATCAGGTAGAGCACGTTACCCGTCGGTATGAAGAACATCAGTGCCGCTACGTTGGTCGCGATGTTCACGAGCTTGGCCGATGCCGAGGCATGAAGAAAGTCGAAGGCGAAGAAGCGGATAAACAGGAAGATCAGGAAGCTGCCAGTGCCGGGACCGAACAGACCATCGTAGAAACCGATGGCACCGCCAATGACGATCGCCAGCAGTTTTTCCTTGGTACCGATGCGCATGGGTTTGTGCAGGGCGCCGAAATCCTTTTTCCAGAAGGTGTAGATCGCCATCAGTACAATCAACACCAGCACCGCCGGCCGGATCATCGACTGGGGTACGAACGACACCGTGGCGGCTCCGAAGAAGGCCATGACAAAGGCCGCGCAGGCGGCCGGGATCACAAGCCCCCAGTCGATCACCACCTTGCGTACGAAGGACCGGGCCGCGAATGCGGTGCCGCAGGCGGCCGCGACCTTGTTGGTACCCAGCAGCGCCGCCGGTTGAGCGGTGGGCAGCACGTTGAATAGCGCGGGAATCTGGATCAGTCCGCCGCCGCCCACCGCCGCATCGATCAGGCCGGCGGCGAAGGCGAACACGCAAAGGATGACAATATCGACCATGAAATCAGGCTCTGACTATGTAGGGTTGATGAGGGTCCAGCGGCACCACGCGTGCCGGATCATTGACCCCGAAGACACGCAACATCCAGCGATCACGGCCATCGTAGCGGGGTGTAAAACCATCCCGGGCATGCAGGGTTTGCTGGTTCTTGAAGATCAGCATGTCCCCTGGTTGCAGCAATATGTGGTGCACGACATCGGGATGATTGGCGACGGCGGCGAACAATTGGAGGGCAAACTGCGCATTGGCGCAGGTCGCCTCGACACTTGCTTTGTTGTAGCGGCAATACAGGCCATCGGTTGCGTTTCTGTACAGCAAGGGGACGTTTTCCAGCACATTCCCCTGTTTGCCGAAGGAAGCCGGTCGGCGAACGGTGAAGTTCGGGCGTGACAATTCTTCTTCGACGTAGGCCGGCAGAATGGCCAGCACCTCGTCAATGGCGACGATGCGCGTCGGCACATCGAGCTCGCAGCGCAGGCCGGTCAGGGACAGGTACTCCGGACAGGCCGACAGCTGCGAGACGGGTTCGCAGGTCAAAGGCAGGTGGGGGTTGTCGACATGCATGCCCAGATCCGCGCGCGAGCCATAGGAGCTCTTTTCGGTCTCTCGCTTGTGCTTGGGCGATACGTGACGGAACACCGTGTCGTTGCTTTCACCCTCGTACGCCAGCGGACGGGTTTGCAGAGTTTGCAGCACCGACAAAATAGCCCCGGCCAGTGTCGACAAGTCCTCGATACCCGGCTCCCGGTCATAGGGCGTGGCGGGCAGTTGCGGGTCCAGCGGCAGCCCCCTGACGATCATCGCCACTTCACGGGCCTGTGGAAAATTGCGTAGCTGCTGGATTTTCTCGGTGCTCAGGACACTTTCCAGCAACAACCCCAGGTCCGGCATGTGGCGGATACCCGAGGCGCTATCGGTCACCTCCAGCGATGCCAGACCGGCCTGAAGTGCGCGTTGTTCTTCGAGCGACAGATGAATTTGCGGTATCTCCCGTCGGTTCGAACTCACTGACTTTTTTTCCAGCAACTCATGAATTACTTCATCAACACACGCTGCGGCCTTCCCGATTACTTCATCTAACTTCGACACGTCCTTGCGCTCCTGTTTACCCCATCCTTGTGGGTTGAGCAGGAAGATTAACGGAAGGGCCTTTTTTGTGTTGCAATGCCGCGTTGTGAAAAATGCAATGAGGTGGAGAGTGGCGTTGAACATGTTGGGTGAACTTGAAGCCTTCGCGACCGTGGCTCGCAAGCGCAGCTTCGTCGCCGCGGCACGAACTCTGGGGCGCTCCCCTAGCGCACTGACCCGTGCGGTTCAAGCCCTGGAGGAAAGTGTGGGGCTCAAGTTGTTCAATCGCTCCTCCAATGCCGTGAGCTTGACCGAAGCGGGTGAATGCTTATTGCCCCATGCATACAAAATGCTCGAACTGCAACGTGAGGTGGATGAAGACCTGGCCGGCCTCAGCGGCTTGGCCTCCGGCTGGATCCGGTTTTCCGCCCCAGAGTTTCTCGGACACGGGGTATTGCCCCGGTTGATCGCGCAATACTGCGAGCGTTATCCGGACGTTAACATCGATGTGGTTTTCACCGATGAGATCATCGACCCGGCCAAGAGCAAGCTGGATTTCTCGATTCGCGGCGCGTTTCCACAATCCAGCGACTTGATCGGCTTTGCGCTCTGGAGTTACTCGCGTTATCTGTATGCCAGCCCCGGCTACCTGGAGCGCAACGGCATGCCCGACTCCATCGAGGCACTGGAGTCGCATTCGCTGATCCTGCATACGGCGCCGCGGATTCTCAAGGAGTGGAATTTTCGCAGTGAGGAGCAGGCCATCAGCTTTCGGGTTCATCCTAAATTTCGTTTCAGCTCCGGTCTGGCGGTATTCCAGGCAGCCCTGGCGGGCGTCGGAATCGCCCGCTTGGCGGATTGGATGGCGGAGCCCGAAGTGCAAGCTGGGCGCCTGTGCCGGGTTTGTCCTGAGTACAAACTCACCTCCAGCAGCGGTGAGAGCCCACAGATGCACGCGGTGTACCCGGCCGGAAATTTGCCGCTGCGGGTGAAGGCTTTGATGGAGATGATCCGTGGCTTAGGTGAAAGCCTCGAATGTAAACGCGGCTCAGCACTGATATGAGGTTACGGGTCGTTCGGCCCTGGCCGCTCACATTGCGAATGAAGAGTTCATCAAGCTGACGCTGGCTGTCCTCATGACTCCTGCCTGATTACCAGACACCGCTACTTACAAGCAACCGACCACAGTTGATCAAGTCTCGTCGTATAACGACGGCTCATCATCTCCCGACGCATTCCCCCGTCTGGGTTCGTCGGAACACTGGCCGACCGCAGTGTTCCCCTCCATATTGAACGCTAGGTAGAGTGCTGAGCGCCGGGCGTCCACACATGGATATACTTCTTTGCGTCTTGGGCTACAGCACATAGCGCTAAAGACCATCCAAGATGTATAGATGGGCCGACGAAGATCGAAATCTATAATCAATGATGTTTTGGTAGTCAGAAGAATAATAAAAGTCGTGGGCCACATCGACCGAAGGAAACTCAAGCAGTATGACCCGCGGAACGATTCGACTACCTTCAATGACGTGTGGTTGGTTCGTGCCTACCAAGAAAGTGGCTCCGAATTTTTCAAGGACAGGCCTGACACTCACCATATACTCGTTGTAGAACACGTCGGGGTCTGTGATCGTCAGTTCTGCAAACAAATAGCCTTTCTTTTCCATATTTTCCTCGCGTTTTCAGTTTTCTCGGCGACGCTAATCAGTACCACCCTAGAAGATGGATATGAGGTGTACCCGTTCGCACCTTTCAGCATTAGCGGCTCAATGGAATCTACGAATACCATCATGCCGCCTAAGACTGGACGCTCTTATTTACTTCGGCGGGGGAGATGATCCGGAGGGTCACATGCTACCGTCCCCATCTTAGCCGGCACTGACATTTCAAAGAGCTCGAGATCAGGTGAAATTGCAGTCTCGTTATGCTTAAGCCCTGGAGGAATGAACAGAGACTCACCCTGCCCCACACGTATGACCCGACCGTCCTCGAATTCAAGTTCGATCCACCCTCGCAGGGTGTAAATAAAATGAACATCGCAGATATGATAATGCCAGCCGGTCTGTTCCATAATGTCCGTAGCACAAGTGACTTGCGCCCTCGCCACACCTTCAGTAGCGTCTGTAAGCCCCAAGTCGCGATACTTGAAAAATGAGCGCCGGCCTGGCACCAATGGCGCATTCTCCGGCGTAGCGTACGCCAGCCTCTTTAAAAGTTCTGCCACCGCACTTGGCATCTCCGGGTGCGGTAGAGTTTTATTATAAGTTTGCATGTCCACCCTCTTATTCTCCATGAATACCAAACAAAGCTTGTTCGTTTTTTTCAGCACAAACACTTAGACGACAACCCATCTTATGCCTAAAAACATAATTTTCCTTTACGACCCATACTGCCCATTCAAACAGCAATGCGCACAACGCCCATCACCCAATTAATTTGTGAGAGCATCAGTACTCTCTACCGAGAGGCAGTATGACGTCACCGCGACCATTACCGCGAGAACTAACTGACGAGAAACGACAGCCCACTATGGCATTACGGTAATAACGTATTCCTTGAAGACTCAAACGGGAATGGTGTCTTTCTTATTAGCGACTTTGTAATTGTCAGAATTTTGAATTGTGGCATCGCCTCCTACGAAATCTTCTTTGCGTAGCATTAGAAGCGCAATAAGTGAAACGACACCTGTACCTATGTAAAAATACCACGGCGAGGTGATATCCCCTGTTTGCTGGATTAGCCAAGTAGAAATAAATGGAGCGCTTCCGCCAAACACCGCCACCGGAATGTTATACGCTATAGCGATACCTGTTGAACGTACCCGGGTAGGCAACAACTCACTCATCGTAGCGTAGGTGGATGAAGCGTAAAGTCCGAATAGGATGGCGACGGCCATCAAAGGCAGAAAGAAGCTCGTGGGTGTGGCTCCGGGAGCGGATTTAAAGAACCAGAACATCGCTAGGGTTGCCAGACCTCCCACGACCAGTAGAAAGGGCTTACGGCCATAACGGTCGGTGAAAATACCTCCAAATGGCATTACAAACGCTGCGCTCACGCTGGCGATGAACACAAACAACAGCGTTACACCGCTATCGAATTTCAAGATGCGAGACATATAGGTGGAGGCAAACGTTAGTACCAGATAAAAGATCGAGCTATGTAGGGTAATGATGAAGAACACTAGCGTGATCGAGCGCTTCCACTGCCACACCTCTCGTAAAGGGGCCTTCGAAGTCTCGCCAGCTTTCTGCAAAGCCAGAAACTCCGGGCTGTCTTCGAGCTTCAAGCGGATGTACATGGAGACCAGCCCCATTGGTCCCGCAACCAGAAACGGAATTCGCCAACCCAATTCTTGCATCAGCTCAGCCCCCATTAACCAAGTCATACCATTGGCCACCACACCGCCAAGCACCAGTCCTAAGACCGCTGTCACCATAAGCCAGCACGTCGAAAACCCTCTGCGCCCCGGCCCTGCATATTCAGAGATGAAACTTGTGATCGTACCGATCTCGCCACCGGCGGAAAAACCCTGTACGCAACGGATAAGGATCAGAAGAATAGGTGCGGCGATACCAATCGTATGATAAGTGGGTAACAGACCTATGCAGAAAGTAGAACCCGACATGAGCATCAGGACAGTGATTAACGTCCGGCGCCGACCGATCTTATCCGCGAGGGGGCCAAAAAACAGACCTCCAAGTGGGCGAATAAAAAAGCTCAACGCGAATGCAGCGAAGCTGCTCAACAAGCTAGTGGTAGGATCTTCTGACACGAAGAAAGCTTGGCCAATGTATACCGCCAGGAATCCATAAACGCCGTAGTCGTACCACTCAATTAGGTGGCCCGAGGTGGCCCCTATGAAAGCACGCCGGCGTTGCTGGGCCGGATTTTTGTTGTGAGAAGGCATGACGAAAGCCCTGCCTTGTTTTTATAGTAATTACGCTGAGGAATACCCATCAGGTACGCCTAGACTGCCCCAGCATTTAGCCCTCCGCTATTCGTGTAACTACGTACATAGATGTGTAGCTTTGAGTATGTAATTATTCCGGTAGATACCGCTGGTTTAAGGTCGCTCGCCATGATGAATCCTGAGCAACAACTGCATGACCTCAAAAGTTTAGCCTTCCAAGTATCCCCGGCTCCCCAAGTGATAACTGGAAATCGCTGCATACTCGAACTCAACAAAGCGTTCGAAAGGCTATTCGGCTTTGACCGAGAAGTGTTGATAGGCGAGCGACTCCTCAAGCTTTATCCGTCACAGGCCGACTACCAAACAGTGGGCGAACGCAGCCTCAGCTGGCTGCGCCATGCCACCAACGGGGCTTACTCGGATGAGCGCTTCATGCAGCACCGCAGTGGAGAGGTGTTCTGGGCCAGGGCCAATGGCTATACGCTAACACCGGATGACCCCTTTCAACTGATGGTCTGGCACTTTGAACCTGTGGATCAAGTGTTTCGGCCGACCGTCAACCTGACACCTCGAGAGCGGGAAATTTCGGCCCACATCGTCAATGGCCTGACCTGCAAGGAAATCGGGCGCAAGATCGGTATCTCGCATCGTACGGTCGAAGTACACAGAGGGCGATTGATGAAAAAATTGAAGTCGAAGAACAGTGCCGAGCTGGTTTCAAAAATCATCGTGCTCAAATGAAATTCGATAGTTGCTCGCTCATGTTGCGCTCCCGGTACTTGGGTTTGCCGAATAGCTTTGGCCTGGTCGTCGGCGAGGATGCTGCTGACCACAACCTTCATGGGCATACACCGGGGCAGCAGGAAAAAAAGGTTCGCGGTGCCTGACCAGTCGGGGCACTGCAATCGCAGAACAAGCCCGCCCTCCACGAGCCTTTTTTCTCCAGGGCTGCTACGGCGCCAGGTTCACGCCGTTACAGCGGCCCTTGATAGAGAAGTCGCTGATCTGCCGCGCCTTGTCCACCGTCATGAGGATTGTGCAGCCGCCAGGATGGGTCACGTCATCCCAGTAATTGGTGTGGACCATCACATTGCCTTGCCTCTCGGCGGTGCTGCCGACCACCTCCTGGCGCACATAGGTGGTGTCGCGGTACCAGCCCAACTGCACCCCACCTCCGCTGGGCAACGGTTCCATGCGCCCGGGCGGGCCAAAGAAGTCGATGGCCTGCTTGGCGTCGCGCCCCTGCCATTGGTGGCTGGCGCGCAACTCCGGCAGGGTCGGGATACAGCCGACCAGGGTAGGTAGCAGCACACTGAGAAACAGCAAAGAACGTGTGTTCATCGGGCGCTGCTGTCTAGCATGTCATCCAACTCTTGCACCGCCTGGCTGTTGGCTTGAACACCGATCAACTGAATGAACATGGCCTGGATGGTGGCGACCATCCGCGTCGCCGGCATCTTGCCGATCGGCAACATCTGGTTGCGCACACGGTTGTCTGGGGCGCAGACGAAGGCAAAGGTACGCTGCAACCAGTAATCCTTCGGTGCGACCCAGCCTTGGATGTTGGTCTTCACATCCTTCACGGCACCGTCGAAGCGACGTATCGCCCGGGCGCTGTCCAGGCGGATCTGGCGCTGTTTGCATTTGACCTGCACCTCATAGGCGGCGAGGGTTGGGAAGGCCGGATCTTCGAACAGCTGCATGACCTGCACCGATTGCACGCCACCAGGCTTTTGCATGATGCCGGCGGCATCGGCGACGTAGACCTCGTTGTGCAGACGCTCCCCTTTACCGTAGATGATCCAGTAGTCGCCCGAGGCTTGTTCGGCCATGGCCGAGGTACTGCAGGCCATGACCAAGATAGCCAGCCATCGACAAGGGGGTGGAAGTCTGTAGCTCATGGAGGTCCTTTCCCGATTTCTGTAATTTAGGAGGATTAATATGAGCCGTGAGTGGGAAGGATCAAATAGCACGCTTGTGCTAATAGCCAAACGCCTTCATCCCTTAGTTTTTGTACGAAAAATGCCTGTGCGACGACCGTAGAGCGTTGAAAACAGGCTCGGATGTAACCAACCAACTCGTGCGTGACTCCGGCCGTTGTTCCTCGCCTGTTTTCGGGTGGTTCCACTGGAACTACACGCCGAATGTCTTACGGATCACCCCATTCTGTCCCTTGACCTATCAGGTATCGATCGCAGCTCGTCGCCTCAAATCTCAAAGCCCTAGAGGGCATCTACGGCCTGGCAAACTCAGTGGGTGAGGCGCTGCTTGAGCGGTACAACGTAGCCCCCACAACCCAAGCGCCCTGCTCCACCTTCAGGATGAAACCTTGAACGCAGACCTAGTGCGGCTGGCTACACCGGGCAATCACGCCCGTGGACAACTGGTTTGAATGGGTTGATGAAGGCCAGGGCGAGCAAATGGTGTTGCACCAGGGTGAGCCGGCCGAGGCTTTCGAGTGGTTCAAGGTCGACACGGCTAAGGGAAATTTGCAGAACAGAGGGCCTGAGCTGATCCATCGGATTCAATGATGAGTAGCGCCCTCGTCACTTATGGCTTTCTGTTGGCACTCCCGAACCGACTCGGCCAGGGACTCAGCCTCTATCTACAAACGCACCACCTGCTCTGTGGAGATTAGAGAGTTTCGCACTCCTGTTAGTTAGTCAAAGCAGTATAGGTCGCTACGCACAAAGTACCAGTCTTGCAAATTTTATCGACGGCCCGGAATAGGGAATCACGGAACTTTAGAGAAACTCAAAAGCGGTATTTTCACCCTTAAATTTAACGCAAAAAAACAGGAGCCCCCCACGGCGCACGACCTTATTAAAGTGCAAAGCGGAACTTCCTCACCTCATCTAACAGGAAACAAATTGAAACAAAGACCTATTGAAATATTCTAAACACCAAGATATCAACATTTACTGAGCAAAAATGAGAAGCCTTGCCTTTTATAGCTGGATGGAAACCCAGTTCAATAAAAAAACAACCAATGGTAACGTATGCTTTCGCATTGCTCAGAACAAGAAAAAACATGAGCAAACTTGTTGATTGAACAAAGGATTAACGAATGACTATCGAGCGAGAGATTTTCTCGGCCCTTATCGCGCAGAACGCATTTCAAGGTGAAAAGCCGAGCGTACAAAGCTACGCCAAGCTAGCCGTGGACAAGGGGTTTAGAGCGCTTTCGTCAAAGCAGCAGGCGGTGGTAAGCCCCTTCCTGAAAAAACAATGCGTGGGAATGAAAGAACCAAATGAAAAACATAACAACTGCCAAAATAGTATAGTCGGTCGTGATTTGCTTACAGCGCTTGAGAAATCCGAAAGTTATAAGGGATGGCGTTGCGAGAGCTGCCGAAGCGCGTCTTAAAAACAATAAGGCAACACTAGAGAGCAGTAACCTAAAAACCTAAAGGAACAAAAAAACTATTGCTCTCGCTACTCATGAATGTCACTGCAGCAGGCCGCCATGGCCTGCTCGCAGGTCTTGCTTTTCTTTAAGCCTTGATCAGCCCGCCACCAAATCGCCGCTTATTCATCACGCACCTGAGCGCTCCGGAAGAATATTGCACAATGCAACCTGATCCCTCTGCGCGTCTAATTTTTGCTGAGAGAAATAGTGCCCATATATCAGATAGCACTACTGGTTTTTTGGCATCGCCCTACTCCGGTTGGGCTACCAATTGAATAAGAAGAACCGTCAAAAAGTATCGGCACGACAACCTCCCGCAATGCGCAGCCGACGAGCAGAGTCGTCAGCAGCACGGCGCAGCCTTTCATTTTCAGCAAGATCATCCGCTTTCTCCTTGGCAGCCTTAGCGTCGAGGTCGGCCCTGGCCTGCTCGGCGGCCTGTTGCTTCTCCAGTGTCTGGCGGTCTGAGCACTTGCGGCATTGCTGATCGCGGCCAAGTCATCCTGATGCAGGCCGGCCAGCTCAGCGCCACTGCGAAGCCGTCGAAGTAGAAAAGCTCTGGAGCGATCCCATAATAGTTATGGAACGCTGAGCAAGTACAAGCCCGCGGCAGCCAAACCCCAGAAACACAAAAGCCCCGCATAAGCGGGGCTTTTGTTTGAATCTTGGCGGGAAACCAGGGATTCGAACCCTGGGAACGCTATTAACGTTCGCCGGTTTTCAAGACTGGCGATTTTTTCTTTAAATACAGCAAGTTAACCTTTTATCATTTCCGCATCACTCCATTTATCGACGAGCTGAAAGCCCCGTAACTCAAGGGGTGCGCTTCAGGTTGCGGAAATGATTTACTCCCTCCCCGGCGTCCTGCCGACCGCACACAAACTACCAAATTGCCCACGATTCGTGGCGCTTGTCGTATGGCCGCGTTCGGCCGATTGTGTTGAAAAAGTCGACCCGGCCTGGTGACTCATGCATTGAGCGGTGAAAGCGCCTTTTTTGCACGCGGCTACGTCAAATCTGAGTCCTGAACCTTCTGCATTCAACACAGATTTCAATCTCAGGCGCGCACTTTTCTGCCGTGGAAACCAAAGCCGACTTTCTCAACACAATCGGCCAAAAGCAGACAGTCGACATGAAGTTACTTGCTAGATATATATGGATATGCGTATATTCGATTCTTCATATATGCAGAGCGACCCATGATCACTCCTCCCGAAGTCTTTAAGAGACTCGCTGACGAAACCCGCGTCCGCGCCATGCTGCTCATCGCCGATCAAGGTGAACTCTGCGTCTGCGAACTGATGTGTGCGCTTGACGACAACCAGCCGAAAATCAGCCGCCACCTCGCGCAACTGCGCAGCAATGGTTTGCTGCTCGATCGCCGTCAGGGCCAGTGGGTCTATTACCGTCTCAACCCGGATCTGCCAGCGTGGGTGCGCGAAATCCTGCAAGTGACGTCCCTGGCCAATGCTGACTGGCTCAAGGATAACGTCGCCCGCCTGCAGAACATGGACGGACGTCCGGTGAGCGAAGCTGCCTGCTGCTGAATCCGGATTAGAGAGTTTTGAAATGTTGCAGGCTTTCGCTGTTTTCGTCTTCACCCTCGCACTGGTCATCTGGCAACCCAAAGGATTGGGCGTCGGTTGGAGCGCCACGCTCGGTGCCGTGATCGCCCTTGCTGTCGGTGCCGTTTCGCTGCAGGACATTCCCACAGTGTGGGCCATAGTCTGGAACGCCACCGCCACGTTTATCGCGGTGATCATCATCAGCCTTCTGCTGGATGAAGCCGGCTTCTTTGAATGGGCGGCACTCCACGTTGCACGATGGGCAAAGGGCAGTGGTTATCGATTGTTCGCGTTCTGCGTGTTGCTTGGCGCGGCGGTAGCGGCGGTATTTGCTAACGACGGTGCGGCGCTGATCCTTACGCCTATTGTGATGTCGATGTTGCTGGCGCTGCGCTTTTCACCGGCGGCGACGTTGGCATTCGTGATGGCAGCAGGGTTCATTGCCGACACGGCCAGCCTGCCGCTGGTGGTGTCCAATCTGGTCAACATCGTGTCCGCCGACTACTTTGGCTTGGGCTTTGCCGAATACGCATCGGTGATGGTGCCGGTGAGTCTGGTGAGTGTCGCGGCGACCTTACTGGTACTGTTTGTGTACTTCCGGCGCGATGTACCACTGCGCTACCCGGTTGAGGCGCTTCAGGAACCCAAAGCAGCGATTCGCGACCACGCCACCTTCGTGGTCGGTGGCTGGACACTGCTGATATTGCTGGTCGGGCTGTTCGCACTGGAACCACTGGGGATTCCTGTCAGTGCCGTCGCGGCAGTGTGTGCGGCGATCCTTTTTGCGGTCGCTGCCAAGGGCCACAAGATCGCTACCCGGCGGGTTATGCGTGATGCGCCGTGGCAGATTGTGGTGTTCTCGCTGGGCATGTACCTGGTGGTGTATGGCTTGAAGAACGCGGGGTTGACTGACCTACTCGCCGTTGTCCTCGACCGCTTGGCCGAGCAAGGTTTATGGAGTGCCACCCTTGGCACCGGCCTGCTGTCCGCGCTGTTGTCATCGGTGATGAACAACATGCCCAGCGTGCTGATCGGTGCACTGTCGATCCAGGCGAGCGACGCCCAAGGGCTCGTTCGCGAAGCGATGATCTACGCCAACATCATTGGCTGCGACCTCGGCCCGAAAATCACTCCCATCGGTAGCCTCGCCACGTTGCTCTGGCTGCATGTGCTGGAACGCAAAGGTCTGCGCGTCACCTGGGGCTACTACTTCAAGGTCGGCATTCTGCTAACCCTTCCTGTTCTGTTGATCACTCTTTCGGCACTGGCACTGCGCCTGAGCCTTTGATGCCCGCCAAAAGCAATAGGAGCAATCCATGCGAGTTCTGTTCATGTGCACGGCCAACAGTTGCCGCAGCATCCTCTCTGAAGCCATGTTCAATCATCTGGCGCCAGCGGGATTCGAATCGGTGAGTGCCGGCAGTTTTCCCAAAGGTCAGGTGTTGCCGCGCAGTCTGTCGACGCTGCAACAGGCCGGCATCGCCATTGATGGCTTGCACAGCAAAGACAACGATGCCTTCGAAAGTAACCCGCCGGACATCGTCATCACCGTGTGCGACAAAGCCGCTGGCGAGACTTGCCCGGTGTATTTCGGCCCGGCGCTAAAATCCCACTGGGGACTGGAAGATCCATCCGATGTAGATGGTGATGACGAGACGATTGACGCAGCTTTCCGAGCGACATTGGCACGCATCGGACTACGCTGCCAGGCCTTCCTGGATCTGCCCTTTGCAACCCTCAGCCGTGATGAGTTGAAAACCGCACTCGACCGAATCGGCACGCTTTAAGGAGAACCCATGTCCGCCCATCTACCCAACCTCGACCTGACTTTGTTCGATGACGGCAAACCAGCGAAACCGGGCGAGCACAAACCGCGCATCCTGCTGCTTTACGGCTCGACCCGCGAACGCTCGTTCAGCCGTCTGCTGGTAGAGGAAGCCGCGCGCCTGCTCGAACACTTCGGCGCCGAAACGCGAATCTTCAACCCGTCCGGACTGCCCCTGCCCGACGACGTTCCGGTCGACCATCCCAAGGTGCAAGAATTGCGTGACCTGGTGCTGTGGTCGGAAGGTCAGGTCTGGTGTTCACCAGAGCGGCATGGTGCGATGTCCGCCGTGTTTAAGGCGCAGATCGACTGGATCCCGCTGGAACTCGGCGCTGTGCGCCCGACCCAAGGCAAGACCCTGGCCGTGATGCAGGTCTGCGGCGGTTCGCAATCGTTCAACGTGGTCAACCAGTTGCGCGTGTTGGGCCGCTGGATGCGCATGTTCACCATCCCCAATCAATCCTCTGTGCCGAAGGCCTATATGGAATTCGACGACGCCGGGCGGATGAAAGCGTCGCCGTTCTACGATCGTGTGGTGGATGTGATGGAGGAGCTGGTGAAGTTCACCGTTCTGCTACGCGATCAACAGGCACATTTGGTCGACCGCTACTCCGAGCGCAAAGAAAGCTCCGAGCATCTGATGGCGCGTGTTAATCAGCGTTCAATTTGAGAGGGTGGCATGTCTATTGAGTTAAGAATTGCCCATACGGATGACGCAGAAGAAATTCAGGCCATTTACGCGCCAATCGTTCAAAACACTTCCATCTCTTTCGAAGAGGTTACGCCTACGGTCGAAGATATGCGGCAACGCATATTAACCACCCTGAAAACGTACCCTTTTTTGGTGGCTACTCGAGAAGGTCGAGTGATCGGCTATGCCTATGCGAGCCAGCATCGGGCTCGTGCTGCCTATCGCTGGGCAGTCGACGTTACAGTGTATATCGCTCAAAGTGATCGTCGCACTGGCGTTGGACGCAGCCTTTATGCCGCACTGCTTCCCATCCTCACACGACAGGGCTTTCGCTCTGCCTATGCCGGTATTTCGCTACCGAACGCCGAAAGTGTCGGCTTGCACGAGCGAGTTGGCTTCAAGCCCATCGGCATATTTTCCGAGGTTGGTTTCAAACTCGGAGAATGGCACGACGTGGGTTATTGGTGCTATGTATTGGCCGGGGCAACAACTCCGCCGAGTGAAATCCAGCCATTTACCGCTTTCAATGAATGATTAATCGTGAAGTATTGCATGGATTTTTTTATAAAGTTCGCGAAGGACGTGATCATTTATGAATGTCTGCTTTTGGCCGATTGTGTTGAAAAAGTCGGCTTTGGTTTCCACGGCAGAAAAGTGCGCGCCTGAGATTGAAATCTGTGTTGAATGCAGAAGGTTCAGGACTCAGATTTGACGTAGCCGCGTGCAAAAAAGGCGCTTTCACCGCTCAATGCATGGGTCACCAGGCCGGGTCGACTTTTTCAACACAATCGACCCATAACGGACGTTCAAGCAGATGATGCCAAATAATCGATGGAGTTCGCATTGCCTCTAAGGGGCATTTCAAAACCTCAAAAAAATGACCAAAAGCCCTTGACATTGATTTCACGGCGACGCTTTGATTAGCCATCCTGACCGCGATCAGCAAAACGCACCGCGATAGCCCGGAATTGCTCATGGTTGGCCAGGAAAACCTCGCAGATATCTGGATCGAAATGCGTAGCACATCCCTCTCGGATTATATCCAGCGCCTGATCGTGTGACATGCCTTTCTTGTATACGCGTCGGCTAATCAGCGCGTCATACACATCCGCCACCGCCATGAGCCTAGCGCTGATGGGGATGTCATCGGCACTCAGCCCGTCTGGATAACCGGTACCATCCCACTTCTCGTGGTGGCTGTAGGCGATCTCCTTGGCAAGGCGCAAAAAACCCACCGAGATGCCCAACTGCTCTTCGGCATGCCGGATGGCATCGCGTCCCAGTATCGTATGGGTCTTCATCGTCTCGAACTCTTCCGGCGTGAGGCGCCCCGGCTTGAGCAGTATGTCATCGGGTATGCCGATCTTGCCGATGTCATGCAACGGAGCTGACTTAAATAGCAGGCGGATACTTTCGTCATTGAGAAACTGCTGGAACCTCGGATGTTCGCGAAGCATCTCGGCCAGTAGTCTGACGTAGTGCTGAGTTCGTCGAATGTGGTTACCCGTCTCATTGTCGCGGGTTTCGGCCAGCGAGGTCATGGCCTGAATGGTCACATCCTGGATGGCGATGACCTCGGCGGTGCGGCGCTGGACTTCCTGCTCAAGGTAAGCCTTCTGATCACGCAAAAAGTCGGCGGCCGCCTTGATCTTCAATTGGGTTTCCACCCGTGCCAGCACGATGGGTGGGTTGATCGGCTTGGTGATGTAGTCCACGGCGCCCATCTGCAAACCCAGGATCTCGTCTTCCATTGTCGCCATGGCGGTGATGAAGATGATCGGGATATGAGCGGTGCGCGGATCGCGCTTGAGCTGCTCTGCTACCTCATACCCCGACAGATCAGGCATCATGATGTCGAGCAGAATCAGGTCCGGGCGAGGCTCTTGCACCGCTGCCTTCAGCGCGCGCTCACCGCTGATGGCCACCCGCATGCGGTAGATGTCCTTCAGCAGGCCATTGATCAGCGTAATGTTCTCCGGCGTATCATCGACAATGAGGATGATCGGGCGAAGTGAGTAGTTTTGCGTTTCACTCATGATGCTCCCTCCAGCACGTGGTATCGCGGGCCGTCGATGCACGTTTGAGTGTTAGCCGTGCGGCCTCGAAGTCAAAGTTGTTCACCTCATTCATCAACTGCTCGAAACTGTCCTGGCCGAGTGCTCCGCGCAACGAATCCGCATACTGTTCCATATAATCCGGCGCTGCTCCGTCATTGGCCTCCAGTAGGTGGATGAGCGCAATGGCATGCTGTGCCCAGTCGACGCTCGATACCACCGCCGGTGCTGCCTGGCCGCTACCCAGCGCTTGGCGGATTGCATGCACGGCCAGCGAGAGCGCCTCGATCAATTCATTCACCAATGCGTCCGACTCAGCGTGCGCCCTGATCGCGGTTTCCAACTTACCGGCCATGGCTTGCAGGCCGCTGAAGCCGAGGTTGCCTGCAACGCCTTTCACGGTGTGGGCCATTCGCTCGGCCGTCGCCCGATCACCCGCGCGTAGCGCGTTCCCCAGCGCTTGCCCTTCCAAAGCCCTGCGGTCGGCAAATTGACCCAGCAGCTTGATGTATAGCTGGCGATTGCCCGCCACTCGCCTCAGTCCGTCAGCGCTATCTAGCCCTGGAATGTCCGGTAGGCGCTCCTCGCCCGATGCGGCGCTGGACGGCTCCACTGCCGCCGACCGAGGTACGACCCAGCGCAGAACCGTGGCAATGAGTGCTTGCGGATCCACGGGCTTGGTCACATGGTCGACCATGCCCGCCTCGATGCAGCGCTCCCGGTCCTCGATCCTGGCATGTGCGGTCATAGCAATCACCGGGATCTGTGCGCAGTGAGGCCCGACGCGAATACGCCGGGTCGTCTCGAGACCATCCATCTGCGGCATCTGTACGTCCATCAGCACCGCGTCGTATTGCGCTGCAGCCAACATCGACAGCGCCTCGCAGCCGTTGCCGGCAACTTCCACCTGGGCACCGGCAGCCTCGAGAAGCTCCCTGGCAATCTGTTGGTTGATTTCGTTGTCCTCCGCGACGAGCAGGCGCACTCCGGCGAGCACCTTCGCCTGCGCAATGGGTACGGTTAGCGCCACCACGCCCGTTTGCGGCGCGAATAAGTTGACCAGGACCTCTACCAGCGAGGACTGGTTGACCGGCTTGACCAGGAACGCGCGAATGCCGGCCGCTTGCGCAGCGGCGTGCATTTCGTCATGCCCAAATGCACTGACCATGACAGCGTGCAGTGCAGGCTGCAGGCCAAGCGCCCGGCGCGTCGTCTCGATGCCGTCCATCTCTGGCATTTGCCAATCCACCAATAGCACCCGGAACGGGTCGTCGGCCGCAGCACCGCGAAGGCTCTCCAGAGCTGCCTCGCCTGACGCCACCGCGACCGGCGAAAGCCCCGCTACGCGAAGCATGTCGGAAAGGATCTGGCGCGCGTCAGCATTGTCATCGACGACCAGGACGCGCGCTCCGGCGAGCTCCGCAGGGACAATCTGGCGCTGCGTACGCATGTGCTGGTCAAGACCAAGCCAGACGCTGAAAGAGAACGTGCTGCCGTTGCCCGGTTCTGAGTCAACCGCGATCGTTCCGCCCATCAGCTCGACGATGCGCTTCGAGATGGCAAGGCCCAGGCCGGTACCGCCGAATTGTCGCGTGGTGGAGCTATCGGCTTGGGCAAAGGCCTCGAAGAGTCGCCCGGTTTGCTCGGGAGTCATGCCGATACCGGTATCGCGGATACGAACCTGCAGTTGAACTTTGTCGCCGGTGCGGTCCAGGTTGCGAACCACGACCGTAACCTGCCCCTGTTCGGTGAATTTCACTGCGTTGCCTACCAGGTTCAGGATGACCTGGCCCAGACGCAGCGGATCTCCAAGCAGCGTCTCGGGAACGTCCGACGCCCGGTCGAACAGCAGCTCAATGCCCTTGTCGTAGGCCTTTTGCGCAATCAGCGAGGACACGTTGTCGAGCACTGCGTCTATCTCAAATGGCACTGCCTCGACGCTAAGCTTGCCGGCCTCGATCTTGGAGAAGTCGAGGATGTCGTTGATAATGCCAAGCAGCGAAGTGCCCGCGTTGTGGATCTTCGAGACATAATCGCGCTGCCGCTGGTCCAGCGAAGTCTTCAGCGCAAGGTAAGACATGCCGATGATCGCATTCATGGGCGTGCGGATTTCGTGACTCATGTTTGCAAGGAAGTCGCTTTTTGCCCGCGTCGCCTCTTCAGCAATCTCCTTCGCCCGCTGCTGCGCGTGCTCTGCTGCCTTGCGCTCGGTGATATCCTGCAGCCAGCCGAGCAGCCCTTGCTCCCCCTGGATCTGGATTGGCAGGTAAGTGACAAGTATGGTGCGTTCGCGCCCCTGCCGGTCACGCATCGGTACTTCCTGGTCCTTTGCAATGCCGTCGTCCGTGAGGCGTTCGACGATGGCTTCGCGATCATGCTCATTCGCGTAAATCTGCGAAGCAGCGTCACCGACGCCTACGCCGAACGTTTCACAGAAGCGGGGGTTGGCGAAGCGGATCACGCCCTCGGTAGAAAAGGCTATGTTGATTGGACTCGTATCGAGGATTGCCTGCAGCCGCGCGCGTTCTTCGCTAAGCGCCGCTGCTGCCGCATGATGATCCGTGACATCGCGCACCCAGCTGGCGACCAGGGTCTCACCGTGGATTGTCACGAATGATGCACCAACCAGAACCCAGAGAATTGATCCATTTTTGTGCAACAGGCGGGTCTCGAAGTTTTCGACCTTGCCGTTTCGTGTCAGCAGTTCGAGGAAGCGTTCGCGCTCCTCAGGGTCGACATACAGGCTCGTGGCGTCGCGCCCTAGCAGGTCCTCGCTGACATAACCGGTCGCCTGTGAAAAGCGTTGACTTACTTCCCTGACGGCCCCGTTCCGATCTGCAAGCACCAGGCTGGCGGGGCTGGTATCCATGAGCGCGCGAGTGAAAGCCTCGCGCTCGGCTAGCTCTGCGGCAACGCGCTTGCGCTCGTCCACTTCTCGGTTGAGGCGTCGGTTCCAGGCCAGCATGGCGCCGAGCAACAGCAGGACCGCGACCAAGCTCGGGATCGCCCAGCTCATTACGGTTTTGATATCAAGGCTGTCCTCGTTGAGGGACTCCTCGAACAGCCGGTATTCCATGAGCGATACGCGATAGTACCGCCGCCAGCTCGCATCGAGCGGCGAATCAATACGATTGCTGGACTGGAAGAACTGTTCCAGTGCTCGCGCAAGATCCGGGGCGTTGCGCGCAACACCCCACCCAACGCTGGTCGCTTCGCTGACCGGAAACGCAATGGAGAGACGTTCGGGATCTTCACGGGCCCAGCGCAGCGCGCTTTCACTACCCAACACCGTGAAATCCACCTTCGCATCGGCTACCAGTTTCACCGCCTGTTCGGTTGTCGCATAGACCATTCTGACCGGCTTACTGGAGAGAGGACCGCGATTGGCTTCATCGATCCACTGCTCGTAGCCCGTGCCCTTCTGCACTGCCGCCGTCAGACCGAGCAGATCAGACACCTCATTGCCTAGGGACTGGTTGGAGCGATGGGCGATGACCAGGTTGCGTACCCGGTAATAGGGCACGAGCAGCATCTTCGTTTCGCGCCAAGGGACGATCTGCAAGTCATTTGGATAAAGATCACAGCGGCCTTCGGCGAGTAGCTTCGGGTCGTAGCTTGCCTCGCGTACGGTCTCGCCCCGATCGTCGTGAAACTGCGCATCGAAACTCGGCAGTTCCGTTACCTGTGGGCGTAAACCGAGTGACCGCGCGAACGCCTCCGCGTTAGTCCGGTAGAAAGAAGCGCTTGAGCCAGCCACGCATATGCGCAGGACGCCGCTTTCCCGAATCTGGGACAGCGTACGTGCTTCCACGCATGGCATGCCCAACACCAACAAGCTTACCAGTGCAAGCAACGCTCCCAAGCGCGGCTCTGTTTTCAAAATGCTCCTGCTGGTAGGTAATTGCTCACTATCCAACTCCACATATCCTTGTGAACGCCCTTGCACGAGCTTGTACGCCGTTCTGCACTGGTATTATAGGTTTTTGGAGTGTAGGCATACGGTGCAGCAAGCGCCAGCAACAAAAACAGGGCCAGCTAGCAACTTCCCACTGCTACTCACCGTCCGGAGAGTGAGTTTCCGGACGCTTACTTAATACTCGCACACCTAAGTTTCTCCACTATCCGCTATGGGTCAATTCTGTTGAAAAAGTCGGCTTCGAACTCTACGGCAGAAAAGAACGCGCCAGAGATTGAAATCTGAGTTATGGGCTGACGGTTCAAAGCTTTGAATTCACGTAGCAGCGCGCAAAAGAGGTCATTTCACCCATCAGTATTCGAGCGTTTTGGGCAAGCCGACTTTTTCAACACAATCGGTCGAAAGGAGCCCCCCCTAGAACATGCGTGGCGCACACCAACTGCTACGCTGTTCACTCCAAGGAGGAACAACGATGCCGAACTCAGACCTGCTCCCTTCCCTGCTGTCCAAAATCAACGAAAACCAACTCGCCCTTGAGGCGGCCATCATGGAGCTTACGAACTGGGTTGAGCAGCAAGGCGGCACCGAAATCGCCGACAACGTTCGCGGCGCGTTGGACGCCATCGACCGGAACGAAGAGTTCATCAAGCTGACCCTGGCCGTTCTCAATGCTCCCTAACTGATCGTCGGGAACACCTGCAGCTCGTCGCCTCGCAACCTCAGTCCGCACGAATCTCGATTACTGTATAAACATACAGCTTCGGATTACCCCACCATGAAAATCGATGAAGACACCTGCGAGTGGCTTGGATGCCCTACGCCTCTAGAAATGCACAAGCAACACGCCCTGCTCCTGGAAAACGAGATCCAGGAACTGCACCTGCAGCTTCGCAAAGCCCGAGAGGACATCTATGGCCTGGTGCGAATGCACGCTGAGTTATCTACCGAACGCGACAAACTTCGGGCAGAGCTCAAGACCTCCAATTGCGCCCTTGCTAGCTGCAAGACAGACCTGGGTTTTGTCAGAAGCAAACTCAACTCACTTGAATGGGGGCTTGCGCGAGCGACAAATGGGGCCTGGGGAAGCAAACCCTTAGAAATTTTGCCGCGTGATCTAAGCTGAAATTTCTACCGAGGGCTTGCCGATGTGCGGAAGACTTTCACAGTACAGCGGAATTCATGACTTCGTTGCAGCACTGAGCATGCCGAACGCCCTGGTGAATTCCGTGGGTGACGCGCCACTTGAGCGCTACAACGTGGCACCGACAACCCAAGTCGCCCTGCTCCACCTGCAAGATGAAACCTTGCACGCAGACTTGGTGCAGTGGGGTTGGCGGCCGCACTGGGCCAAGGACCGTGCCGCGGCGATAAACGCTCGAGTCGAGAAAGTGGCCTACGGCCCATTCTTCCGGGCGATCTGGCCACACCGAGCAATCACGCCCGTGGACAACTGGTTTGAGTGGATTGATGAAGGCGGGCCAAAGAAACAGCCCTACCTGATCCGCCGGCGGGATGGCGCGCCTGTGCTGTGCGCGGCCATAGGCCAGCTACCCGACGCAGATGAAGGCCAAGGCGAGCATGACGGCTTTGTGATCATCACCGCCGACAGCGCCGGCGGCATGGTGGACATTCACGACCGGCGGCCCGTGGTGCTAACGCCAGAGCTGGCCAGGGAATGGCTGGACCCAGCCACGCCCAAGGAGCGTGCCGAGCAGATGGTGTTGCACCAGGGCGAGCCGGCCGAGGCTTTCGAATGGTTCAAAGTCGATACGGCCGTGGGCAACGTACGGAACAAAGGCCTGGGACTGATAAAGCGACTGGCCTAGAAAAGCCCGCCGAGGTCAGAGGGTTTCCAATTCATTATCACCAACTCCCCGCTGACCTCAGCCTTCCCCTGCCGCTGGTTCGTCGTGGAATATCGAATATCTACAGTTTCAAAGTGAAACCCCTCAAATACCCGCCGTATGTCCGGATGGTCATTGATGCTGACCATCACCTTTCCTTTGCAGCGCCGCATGAAATCAGCCATCCGTTCATAGTTCTCAAACGGAAAGTCCACACCGTAACCAGCGGTCTGCCAGTAAGGCGGGTCCATGTAATGGAAGGTGTGAGGCCGGTCGTAACGTTCGGCACATTCAAGCCAGCCGAGGTTTTCAACATAGGTTCCGGAAAGACGCTGCCACGCTGCAGAAAGGTTTTCCTCGATCCGAAGCAGGTTGATTGCCGGACCAGTGGTCGCAGTACCAAACGTCTGCCCCGTCACCTTGCCGGCGAAGGCATGGTGCTGAAGGTAGAAAAATCGAGCAGCACGCTGAATGTCGGTAAGGGTTTCAGGGCGGGTCATCTTCTGCCACTCGAACACCTGCCGAGAACTGAGCGCCCATTTGAACTGGCGCACGAACTCTTCCAAGTGGTTCTGCACGACGCGGTACAGCGTCACCAGGTCGCCGTTGATGTCATTGAGGACTTCAACTGGCGCGGCCTGAGGGCGCATGAAATATAGCGCAGCACCACCAGCAAACACTTCAACGTAGCATTCGTGCGGTGGGAACAGTGGAATAAGGCGATCAGCCAGACGACGTTTGCCGCCCATCCATGGAACGATTGGGTTTGTCATTTTTGCAATCCTTTGCAAAGTGGGTGTGTATTGGTGTCATGTTAATTTTTGCGACCGGGAATGTAGGTCAGGGCGCGACGGCCCTGACATACGCCTGGCACGCCCGCAGAGCGATCAATCCTTGGTCGCCGGCATCGGTGATGGCGATAATTCGTTGAGCATGCGCTGGGTCAAGTTGGGCTCGACGGGCTCCATGAACCACGCCGACGGCGCCGGAGGTGGCAGACACTCCGCAGCCACTGGCTGAATCCGTGGCGTCGAGAAGGACTGACAGCCGCACATCAGCAGTAGCAAGGCGGTCAAGAAGGCGGGTCTGGTTGCGTTTAGCATCGGAAAGTTCTCGGGTGTGTTGTTGATCGGAGGTGGCCAGCGTCTTCTCCAGGCCCAGGCGCCTGTCCTGCTCGTCGCGCACTTGCTTGATGGCCACCGCGCTGATCCTGTCCAGCTCGTCCTGGTGCAGGCTGGCCTGCTCGGCAAGCGTCTTGCCCGTGCGCCACTCCTGAACCTGCCAGGTGACGCCGGCGGCGCTGGCCATCAGCGCCAGGATCAACACCACCAACCCGGCCAGCTTCTGTACGGGCGTCATCACGGCACATCCTTGAAGAAGACGTGGTGCCCGAGGCGCAGCGTTTGCTTGGCCTTCGCCGCCCAGGCCGGGGCCTTGGGCATCGTGGTTGCATAGTAGTGAGTGGCCCCGCCAGTCGGATCCGGTACAGCGCCGGTCATCACCTGGTCAGCAGCACGCTGGGCCTGGGCGAGCTGCGCGGCCGGTATCGGCTTCGCACCGCTGAGGTAGACGTAGTTCGGGTCGTTCTGGTTCCAGCAGCTGAACTGCCACGGCTTCAGGCACACCTCGGCGTAGCCCTCGCCCCACCAGGACTTGGCCTTGCCGTCGAACACGCGGTTGCGGATGGTCCAGGCCACGGCGATCTGGCCGGCCAAACCTTCACCGCGGGCTTCACCCCAGAGCGTGCGCGCCAGGATGTCCCGGTCTTTATCGGAAGTGGTCATGCTTTTCTCCAGGCAAAAATAAACCCGCACAGGGCGGGTGTCAGGCCGATCGGTACGTAGCTACTCGTCGGCGGCTGGGACGATCTCAGGCACGGCCTCAACCTTCACAGTTACCTTGGCGCTGTAGGTGTTCAGCAGCTGCGCTGTACGGACAACGGCCTGGGGCTGCGAGGCCAGCAGCTCGCGAGCCTTTGAATCCGCTTCATCCGCCGTGGCGAATTCCATAAGGTTGAGGGGATCGAAGGCGTTGCTGGAATTGATGACGATGTAAGGCACGGTGTGCTCCAGGTATTTTTGGCAAAAATAAACCCGCTCGATCGCGGGTGGCGGTGTTCGACAAAAACTCAGTCGCTCAAAGGTTCGGCGGCGGCTGGCAGCGGGAAGCGTTGCTTGATCGCCGCTACGGATGCCAGCCACTCGGTGTAGTCGGGCTCCAGCCCCTGACTCAAGGCATCGTAGTCAGCTTCCAGGCGCAGCGGATCCGACTCGGAGAGATACGCTGCTCGCCGCGAAGCCAGGGCGGCCTCCAGCGCTTCGCGCTCACGCTCTTGCTGCAGCTGTTCGGCAGTCTTCATCATGCTGTAATCGATATTGCTCACTGGGGAAGCCTCACATTGCCGCTGGGTGGATTGAAGATGTCGGCGGGGTAAAGCGCAGACGCAGATGCATCAGGGCCAACAGGTAGTCGAATGCAGATGATCAGCCTCCCGTCGACACGGCTGACAGGCTGAGCAATCCACTCGCTGAGGATCGCCTCCATTGGCAGCGTGGCGCCTTCTGGAACGGGCCCAAAGTCGAAACACTCACCATTAATTACTAACGCTTCACCGCGTCTTTCGAGGGTTATTTTCTGGGCGGGGTCGATGGGGGAAAACGGTGACAACTTGATGATCATTACTTCCACCTCCCAACTGCAATGTAGCCGACCATATAGTTATTATTTTCCGCAGTAGTCAGTTGAATTAAAGCCGCGCTCGGGCCAGTCGCTGTTCCGGTAAAGCGCTTAACCGCGACATTGTTGTTATCGACTACCGTGGGATATTGAAGGGTTGGAACCAAAGTCGGCGTCGCCAAAAACGCGGCAGGAAAATTCAAATTAGTATCCTTCCTTACATTGGCCGTCGCTTGAATCGAAACAAGAGCGGCATGACAAATCATCGTGCCATCGGCGAACCTAATAAATGTGCCGTTGGCATTACTTCCACCCGTAGTAGCGCCCAGCGCATCATAAAGCTCTTGCGTCATATCGTTGATCTTAGTGTTCGCAGAGCGCGGAGTATCGCCCCCTACACCGTTCGGCAATGCGCCGAGGTTAATTGCCTGTCTGGCCATAAGTAGGTTCTCTTTATCTAATTTAAGAAATCGGCTTCGCAAAGACTACCGAGAGATACTGTGCGGTCGGCAGGTCCACCCCAGTGGCCTGGATAACTAACCTGTTCCCGCCGTAATCCCATACCGCTTGGACTACGCCCTGCCTCGACACCGTGCCCGCCATGTCCATGGCAATATTGTTTAGCATCATGTAGTCGCCAGTGTTTATCGGTGAAAAAGCGGACCAGCTGTACCTGAAAACCCCCGGCTGAGTTTGCTCTGCCCCGAGATAGTTCCAGGCGGATATGGTGCGCGTAAATTGTGCACACGGAGTTCCGCTATCAAAAATAATCTTCGAGGTCGCATCCCACAGCCGCAGGCCGTAATCAGCTATTGGCGCGGATTTGAATGCGGCGATAAACCACTTTCCGCTGGAGTGACTTCCTTTCAGTGTGTTGAACCTAAAGGCGTGCCAGTTTCCAGCGCTCCCTTGGACGAGGCAAGCGGCGAAGTAGTCGTCCTGGTCTGGCCTAACAAACACAAGCGGGGGCTCGTCAGTTGTAATTACACTTGAAAAGGCAATGCCTATACCGCCGCTGCCCGCCCACGTTCCGCTATCGAGAATTACAAGTCTTGAAAATTCAGAGTCCAGAGTCACGACGTTGTCATTGTTTGTGAATGTCAGTCCGAACGACACTATCTATTCCTCATTACTATCAGTCTTTGAGTGGTTAACCCGGTCGGCCCAGTAGTGGCCGCCGGACTTCCAAAGAAGACCCGGACATAGCCCTCATAGACGTAGGGGATAAATGCTATCGCGTCGATGCTTTGCCCGTTCGTACTGTAGGGCACGATAGGGATACAGACGCAGGAGTCTGTTGCGGGCGTTACGCCCGCAATAGCTATGTCGATAAAGCGCCCGGCCGTTTTGGGTATAAGCGCCGAATATATAACCCTGACAGTAAAGGATGTTTCATCCAGCTGGAGGGCTCCGTCAGCCCCCCATATCCGCATACCGAAACTCATTCCGATAGGTCTCCTAGCTGCACCCTTTTTTGTCCAGCGGCGTCGTATACGCGCAAAGATCTGTTGGTCATGGTCATGCGCCCTTGCCCTGGAACAGATCCGTTTATTTCAAAAACCCCGGTCTTGCTCAGTCGCCATCCAACGGAACCCGCAACATAGTCATCGGACTGGATGTAAGCCCCGATTTTTGCATTGGTGATCGTGCCATCCTGGATAAACGCGGCTTTAATAAACGTCTGGCCGTCCGTTACGGCAAAAGGAATCGTGCCTCCCTGCCCAAGGGCGAACAAATCCGCATCAATAATGAACTTGGACTGCAAGCCGCCAGGGCCGTCTTCCAGGCCGAGCCCCACACCAGCATATTTATATTCACCTGTAGCCGAGGTGTACTGCAGGCGCACCGACCAGGTAGCCGAAACTTTGTCGCCGACCGTCTGAATAGCCTGGGCGTTCTGTGCGATCGATAGGTTGGCTCCGCTGAGATTGGTTTCTACGGTCGCAATTTGCTGACCCATTACCCCTTCAGCATTAACTCGCGCAGTGGTCTCAGCAGCAATGGCAACCGCGTTACCGTTGACCTTTGCCTCAACCAAGTCAGTTCGTTTACTTTGGGCTGAATCACCCTCGGCAATCGCTGACCACACGGACCACACGCCCGCGCTGACAGTGTTGTCGCCTGCACTGGTCGCGGTGTCGCCTGCATAGGCTGGATTGATCTGAGCGTAAACCCCATCAACCTTTTCAGATGTTGCAACCAGCTTGCCATCGATATCGCTAACCATGGCCGCCAAGCTTGAAGTAGCGGACGCATTTGCAGCGTCTGCTGCCGTAACTCGGCGAGCCGCGATGTTGCACCACAGAGCCCGCCCCGTACTGTTCGCGACCATGATTCGGGTGACGAACCTGGCAGAAACCGCATTCGCCGGCGCAGTGATACGGCCCGAGAACTTTTTGAAACCCGCGCCAGTGGTGGCCGCGAATGAAAAGGCCGTCACATAGCCCAAGTTCACATTGGCGCTGTTGTAGAACTGCATCTGGAAGTTGCCGGTCTGCCCCGGGGTCATCTCATCCCCAGAAATCTCCGCCGTCACATCGAACTGCTCACCCGCCACAGTCAGGATGTTGAAGTTGATCCCGCAAAAGCTGTTGGCATAGAAGGCGATCGCCTTGCTGAATGCCGTCGAACTGGATGCAGTGGCTACGACCGCTGTTGCTGGGGACCCAGTAGATGTGGTCCAAGGATCTGCCAGGCCATCCTCGAAGTTACCTCGAATAAGCAGGTTATCCAGTTGCTGGCCGATAGAAGCCCGGATGCCGGTGATCGCCGTACCCTGCGCCGTGATGGTGTTGCCTTGCTGCGTCACGGTGTTGCCCAGAGCTGTGACGGTCGATGCATCTGCCTTGGTTTGCGCGACCGACAATGCATTGGCAGCTGCCGTCGCTGCATCCGTGGCCACCTTGTCGCTAACAGCCGCCCAGGCGGAACCCGTCCAGCGTTTCGGCGTGTTTGCACCTCCAGTGATATCGATCCAAAGATTCTGCACAAGCTGATCAGCAGCCCCTGGAGCTGCCGCCTGCACCAGCACCTTGCCCTTACCGCCTGCCAGTGTATTGGCCGCGTTTGCAGCGTTTTGCGCCGCAGTGACGTTGCCGTTGGTGGTGGTGAGGCTGGTTTGCAGTCCAGTGATTGCCGTGGATTGAGCGGTGTTCACCCCCTCGATATTGGTGATCTTGGTTTCTGACGTAGTGACACGCGCGGCGACGCCGTTGGCAGTCGTTACAGCCTGCCCCACGTTGAGCCAGTAGTTTGCATCTGGCGGTGCTGCGCCAGCGGGAACACTACCCTTGGCCTGATACAGAATGCCGTCAGTGAACAGCACGCTTTGACCTGCCGTGTAAGGCTTTTCAGGATCGTAAGCCGCCGAGTCTGCAATATCCGCAATCGCATCAATTTGCGCCTGTAGCTGGGCGTCCAGCTCTTGCAAACGCGCATTCATCGAGCCAGGACCATCTCCCGAAATAAGCTCGATCTCTTCGCGCAACTCCTGGTACAGAGCCCCCTTGCCGATCTTGTCCGCGAAGTACTTCTCGTACTCGCTCTGGTCCGAACTGGCCTGGCCATTTACCGCACCTGGGATCGGATAGAACGGCCCGACGTTGCCGGTACGATCCACCAGGCGCGCCCAGAAAAACAGGCTCGCCCCCGCCAGCAGGCTGTGCATCTCATGCTTGGCCTGCGGGTAGCTGAAGTCGCTCAGCTTCTCAGCAGTCTCCAAATCGGGCGCCTCGCTATACCAGAGTTCCGTGCGCTGGGTGTCCTCTGCACCTGGTGGAAAGCCCCACTGGATGCCGATGCCGTAGACCAAGCTGGAGGTGGTCAGGAACGCTACCGCCGGCGGCAGACCCTCTTTACCCTTCAGGTTGGTCAGGTTTGAGCTCTTCCAAATCGAAGAGATCTCGAAGGCACTCACAGACCGTACCCGGGCCAGATAGGCGCCCGAATAGATGCCAGTAACGTCCACGCTCGTCGAGCCAGTGCGCTGCAGCTTGATCCAGTTGCCGCTGTCCTTGCGCCACTCCACGTCATAAGCGACCGCACCAGGTACGGATGGCCAGGAGATGTTCATGGTGCTGATTGCCAGGCCTTGGTCGATCGCGAGGTTCGACGTGATGTCGACGCTCGCAGGTGCCGGTACCACTGTGATCGGCACAACACTGATTGGGCGTTCTTCAAGGCGTGCGCCAGTGTCGATACTTGGAAACTTGCTCGGCTCGAACTGCAGCGCACTGATGTCGTAGTCGCCCTCTGGGGTCCGGGCGGTCCTCATAACCCTATACAGAGGAATAGCCAGATCATCAGCGTCGATTGCCCACTGAAGCTGCGCGGCCGGCGCCTCGCTGTAGGCGACAGTCACAGTTACCTTGCGGCCGTTCACGCTTTCCACTGTGCGCCCTTCCGCCCGCCCGCCGGGAAGGTTAATCACCAGCCGGTCACCGGCCTTGACCAGGGTATCGCGGTCCAAGGTGACGACCTTCCCCGCCGCGGCTGCAATGCGCCCGCCTATCTCCCGGCCCGCCAACAGCGAGTCGGCCACGGGGATAATGAACCCAGGCAGCGGAATACGGCCTTCCATGCCGGTCCTGAAGCTGATGGTGCGGTCCTGGTTGTTGCTCAGCACCAGCCACTTGGCACGGCGCTGGGCCTCAGATGCCCGAGTGCAGCCGATGGCACTGATCTCCGTCGGCTTGTCGCCCAGGCGGCGCTGCAGCGGCAAATCGGAATAGACTGTGACATCGGTATCGTAGTTGTTCAGCGGGTTATCGTAGCTGACAAGGCAGCGCGTGAAGCGAGTCTTCGCCGATGCGCTGCCATAGGAGATCTTGCCGTCGATGACATTCGACCGGGTGAAGACGTAGTCCATGTCCTGTGCCCGAGGCATGTCAGCCTGCATCACCAGTTGGCCCTGAGCCCAGTACGTCATGCCGCGATAGATGCCGGCGATGTCCCGCAGCAATGACCATGCATCGGCCTTTCCCTGCAGGTTCATGTCACACAAGAAGCGCGGCTCAACGCCGCCGGCACCATCGGACACCAACTGATCGCAATATTGTGAGATGCGGTATAGCTCCCACTTGTCCACCATCCACGGCTTGATTCGGCGACCCAGTCCGAAACGATCCTGGGTGCAGATGCCGTAGGTGACCCAAGCCGGGTTATTGGTCCACGCCTCTTTCATTGTGCCATCCCAGGCACCGGTATATGTCCGCGCCACCGGGTCATAGTTGCTCGGAACCTGCCAACGGCGCGCTTTGCATTTCACGGTGACGGCCGGGATGTTGGTGAACTGCTCGGCGTCGAACTCGACGAACAATAGCGCGGTGTTCGGGTAGCGCAGCTTTGCGTCGATCACCTGGGTGTAGCCGGCGATGAACAGGCTGTCGGCAACTTTGTCAGTGCTCTGCGAGTTGGGGGTGATTCGGCGAACACGAATCAGCCAGCCGCTGGCAGCCGGCGGCAGGTCGACGCGTAATGAGCGCTCGTAGCGCGTGGTCGTCTTACCGTCCATGGCACCTAACAGAACCTGCTGGTAGGCGCCGCCATCAGTTGCCACGTCGACCGCATACTCGACGCGATAGCCGTTGATGTTGTTTGCGCCATCCTGGCTCGCCAGTCGCGGTGTGGCCAGGCGAATACGCGCCGCAGAGAGCTGAAGGTTAGTAAACGACTGCACCCACGGCGTGCCACTGCGCAGCTCGATATTCAGGGAGGTCTCGTTGTCGACTGACGGAATACCTGGGATGTAAGTCTGCTCAACCGAGCCTGGTCGCCAGTCCCACTTCACATTGCTGAAGTTATAGTTTCCGCTGGCGTCCTGGATCGGGGTGTTATCGAGAAAAATGTCGCGTGCGGTGGGCACACCATCGAACTCACCCTCGCCCACTGCGATGAGGATCTTGGCCACGTTGGTGGAGCGCAGACTATCGGGTGCCTCTACCGGCGCCTTTGGCTTGCTCTCGCCACCTTTGGCACCGTGAATATCCAGATTCTGTGCTGCGCCCATGCTTTCCTCCAGGCAATAAAAAACCGCCTCTTGGGCGGCTTGCTCGACGTGTCGAGGTTATGTCTTGTCTTCGGCGTAGATAGAGGCCGAAATGATTGCGCCGCCCCACCGGCGCTCACCGATGCAGATGGGGACGGGGTTGCCACTGGCCGTGGTGTTTTTCGCGCTGCCGAATGCGTAGCTGGGCATGTTTTCAGGCGCTGCGCTCTGCTTAAGGCCTGATGCCTGCGGGCTGAGCATCTGAATCACCCCCCCGGCGAGCAACGCGATACCGGCGGGCGCCGTCGGCGCGCCGAAGTAGCTGGCCGCAATCAGCACGACGCCCAGCACAATCTGCAAAATGCCGCCCCGCTTGCGACCTTCTACGACTGGGACAATCCTTATCTCCCTGGCCCCGCCCATGCCGAACTCATCCGGCCCGACGTTTTTACGGTTGCGGAAGATGGCGAAGCGAAGACCCAGGCGGTCAAGGCGGCGAATCTCGGCCTCGAATCCCTCAATGGTGGCCTTAAGCGCCCGGAAAACTTCCCACGTATCACCCGGGCCAACCTGACGCCGGTGCAGCCTGCCGAACTTCTGAGCCAGCGAGCCGGACAGTTTGACGGTGGTCATTGGCGAATAAACGATGGCGCTCATCGTGCCTCCTTGTGTCGAAGAATTAAGCGTGTGCGCTGAAGCCATGGCCCGCCGTAGACAATCAACTCTGATGGCCGGCCATAGAGGTGGTGCAGGACGAAGGGCCCGGGACCAAAGACGCCGGATTCTTCATCGGGCAGCGCCGGGTCAGTTCCCAGGTAGATTCCCGCGTGGTTCGGATGCGCCGTGCGCCCGACCTCCATCACGATCATGTCGCCGCGCTGTGGTTTGTCGACTTGCTCGAAACCGGCAGCGGTATAATTCGCCTCGTACAGACTGGTGCTATCTGCACTCTCCCACCAGCCCTCTGTTCGCTGGAAGGCTTCGAACTCAAGGCTCCACTCACGTCGGTACCAATCGGCGCAGACCTGCCAGCAGTCCCAGGCACCATGCACGAATGGGCGCTTTAGCAGCGGCGTGTTGCCGCTCGGGGTGACAGTGCGCAGGTCGCCCTCGGGCCAGCTCAATATGTGCCAGGGCAAGGCCGTGGCCTCGCACATGGCCAGGTCGCGCGATGACGGGCGGCTGGTGGCGTCCGGATGAGAATGGACGATGCCGATCACCTGGCCCTGGTCTTCCGCCGCGGCGTAGTCCTCTGGATCAAGCCGGAACTCTTCGTTCGGCTCCGTGGCGATGTTCCGGCACGGGAAATACTTCTGTGCCCGGCCCACGGAAATCAAAAGCCCGCAGCACTCTTTCGGGTACTCGGCCGCCGCATGCACCTGGATGGCGGCGATAATGTGTTTGCGCATTTCTCAGCTCCGGGCAATGAGTGACACAGCGGGAAATCCACCGAATGGGTAAGGGTTTCCCTCGCCGAAGCGGGGAATGCAGCAGCGGCCCAGCGTTCCGTCAGGTATGTCATTCTCAGGGTTATCTGTCAGATTCCCATCCTTGTCCCGGTACGGCCCTGTGTAGCCACAGTCGGGCCCCCTGTACCCGCCGGTTAGCGCCCAGTGGCACAGGGTTGTCATCTGTCTGCCGATTGTTTCGCCGCCGACATCACCAGGGCTGGCCAAGTCCCACCTGACCGTCTCGCCGTCCTCGTTGGTCTTCTGGTCGACATACCAGACTTCGATCGATTCCTGGGTGGGATCGGCCGCGGGGTTGCCGTCTTCGAAGTTCACCGCGTCCAGGAACTCGGCCAGCGTGTTGCGAACTGTCACCTTGAACTCGAGCAGATCCTCGAAGGCCAGGCATAGAGCGGTGATTCGTCCATTGACGTTGCCCACCGACAGCTTTGGCCGTACTGCGGTGCCGTCGCCGTTCGCCTCGCTGCCCTCGTACTGCATTGGCCAGGCGCCATACTCTTCGCCCTTCCACCAGATCGACTTGGCCGGCAGCTGGTCAGCGTTGCTGCCGGCGGCCAGCAGTTCGGCAGGCGTATGCGGTATCGCATGGCCGTGGAAGCGCAGCACATCGGCGCCGTAATCGCTGCCATCCAGTTCAAACAGCATGATTTCGTTCCCAGGCTCAAGGGTCTGGATAGCATTGATCAGCGACATGGATTGACCTTTACGGGTGGAAGGCGCGCTCGAACGTCGCCGTCACTTTGAATACGCCCCCGCCCATGGGAGTGGGGGTCGGGTTCTTGCAGGTAAAAAGGCCAAGCTGGCCAAGCGGGGTTGTCCAGAGGAAGGCTTTGGCACCCTTGTGACGATCGAAGAACGCCATAATTTCCAGCGCTCTTGCTTGGCCGCCGGTGTGGGTGATTGGGTAGGCATCGACTTTGTTGTTGATCCCATCCCCGACCTCTTGCTTGTAGCCGTCCCCAAACTGCGAGGTGCGCACCCGATAGGTAATATCGGGTGCCTCCCCGTTCTGGGTGGCCCAGGTGAATGTCTCAATCGCCATCGTTACCTCCCGTTGATAGCTCGCCAGATAGCCCCGCCAGGCTGAACACCGCGTGCGATGGCAGCCTCGGCTTCGGTCTTGGCGACCTGCTGGATATTCCTTCCGGCCTGCGAGGTGTCTTCCTGAGTTGCATTACCGCCGTCGCCAGCCGTTTGCACGGATACCGACACGGGAAAGTTGTAGGTGTTGCCGCCTCCCCCACCCCCTCCGCTGCCAGCTGCAGCCATGATTGAGTTGCCGCCAGTCATCAGCGGAGTGACGCTGCCGCCCTGTGCGCCCGTCATGAGATAAGAGCGGCCGCCCTGACTGAACAGCTCAGGCCCCCTTTCGTTTACCTCATACAGGGTGTTCGGATCGACAGGACCACCTGACGCCCTACCCTCTACTAGAGCGCTGCCGATGCTGGAGCCGAAACTGCCAGCGCCTGCACCCGCCGCTGCACCGCCACCGAACCAGGCACCGATCGCAGTGCCCGCCAGCCCCGACAGCAAACCGGACGCAGCCTGACGAGTAGCGATACGCGCCATGTCAGCGATGATCGACTTGGTAAAGTCGGAAAACGAAAGTTTGCCGGTAATGGCAAAGTCAGCGACCGCGTCCTCCATGCTGGAAAAGGCATTGGTGAACAGGCTTTTGGTTTGCCCGGCAACGTCGTTGGCTGATTGCAGGTAGTTCTGGAAGGCAGAAGAAGCGCCGCTGCGCCAGTCGCCTTGGGCCTCCGACATCTTGTCGTAGTTGTCGACCACTGTGTCGCGGTACTTCCTTTCCGCATCTTCCAGGCTGGCCAGGTCGCGCATGTAGTCTTCCTGGCTGTACTTATCAGGCGCTGTCTTACGGCGATCCAGAAGTTTGGCGCGCTCGTCGTTGAACTTATCAGTGGTTGCGTCGAGGCTCGCCTGCAGTGCTGCTTGCCGGTCGCCCAGACCCAGCCCGTTTGCTGCACGGGAACCGGCCGCTTCCAGTGCGGCGCGCTGGCGCTCCAGCTGATTGACGTAGGCCTCCGAGGCGGCCGTCAGTTGCTCCAGGCGGCCCTTCTCGTTGGTAGCGATGACCGTCAGCTGACTATCGGCATCCTTTTGAGCCTTGACCATCCCTTGCCTTGCATCGGCGATCTTCTGGTCAAGCTGGATGCTCTGCGCCGCCGTTGTGTCTTTCTTGGCCTTGGCCGCTTCCAGGGCATCGATCTCAGCCTGGTACGCGGCCGTCACATCGTCCTTTTCCTGATTGATCAGGGCCGATCGCTGCTTTGCGTAGTCCGACAGCGACACCACGCCGGCCTTCTGCTGGGCCTCCAGTTCCTTTTGGGCGTTTCGGTAGTCCGTGACGATGTCGGACAGGTTGTTTTTAGCGTTATTGAAACTGGTCAGATCGACTTGAGCTGAGGCGGCCTTCGGGCCTTTGTTTTTATCGTTAAGCCCTTTAACCAAGGTATCGTAAGCCCCCCCTGAGAACTTTTTACCGTCAAAATCGACACCCTCCAGAAGCTTAGACTTTTGGCCGATCCTCTCAGCATTCTCGTAAAGCGTTCTGAATTTATCGTTGAGCTTGTCCAGCCCTGCTGTGCGCTTATTTAGAGGGTTAATCTCATCGAGCTGCGCATCCAATTCTTTTTGGATCTTAATAGCTTTCTGGTTTGCGTCGGTGTTCTCGCCAGTGATGATTGCCAGATTGGCGTTGGCTGCTTGCCTGGCTTTCAGGTTCGCGAGCTTCTTCTCCAGCGCCTCAGTAGAGTCGTCATGCTCGCCGGTACCCAAGCCTAACGCAGTATTGAGCGAGCTCAGCCCGCTGGAGACTGCGCCGGCGAATCCGCCACCCTTACGGGTATCCAGCACGCGCTGGGTAATCTCGATCTGCTTTGCGACGTCTGGGAAAGCTTCCGACCTAATATATGAGTAAGCGCGTTTCGTAGCTTCCCCGACGTCGTCCCAGTCTCGCTCAATATCGGATAGAGACCCGCGATAGGCCTTGAGTCGCTCTAACGCCGCCTCATTCAAATTGCCACTCAGGACATCAAGCGCGCGCTGATGATCGCCCTGGTCATCAATCCCCTTGATCACCTGGTACTGCTCGAGGGTCAGCAGCCCATACTGGCTGCTGATTTTGCCCGCAGCCTCCGTAGCTGTATCCCCAGCAGTGGCGAATGACTTTGCGAGCTCTCCGGCACCCTGCCCCGTGATCTCGCTGATCGCTGTCGCAGCCTCAGCCAGATTGCGCATCTGCGTGCCGCTTGTGGCGGCCCCCGACGCAAGCGACACAACCGCTTCGCGCGCGCCAGATAGATTTCCAGTGATGCGCCCGGCACCTTCGGCCATATCCTTCAGGCTGGCGATTGTCTGACCGGCGCCGTTGGTGCCGCCATTGATAGCAGCATTGAACTCGCGAGCCTGCTTCATTGCATCGAAATAGGCGTATCCAAGCGACCCAAGAACGGTCACCAGTAGGCCGGCTGGAATTATCATCCCCGCCAGACTTCGAGCTGATTCGCCGGCACCGGCACCCAATTGCGCAATGGCCCGCGCACCACTCCCCAGATCGCCAGATTGCAGGGCGTTGGCGAGCTGCATCACGTTCTCTTGTGCCTGGCGAGTGCCAAGCTTCAACTTGTCGAACGCGGTTTCCGTAGCTGTCAGCCCTGCACGATCCTTGCCGATTTTTGCCAAAGCTTCGTTGTAGCGGTTGGCGTCAGTCTCGCCTAGCTTATGAAGCTCGTTGAGTGCTCGCTCACGCTCTTCAAGCTTCGCCAGCTTGGAGGTTAAGGGGTCCATTCCATTCACGGTGCGCTTCAGCGCTTCGATCCGTCGGCCCTCAACCTCTATCAGGCGCTGCTTCTGCGCCAGTTCTTTGGCTTCAGCCTTTTCAAGCCTGTCGTGGGCCTTCCCCAACTGATCCTGATACTTGACCTGGTCCTCTATCGTTACCAGTCCACCTTTCTTGGCACGCTCGAGCAATCCCTCAGCCTGGATCAGCGACTCCATGCTGGTGATATTGCCGCTCATCGCCTTGTCTAGCTGGCTGATGACATTGATCTCAGCTACCGCACTGTCGGCGGCTTTGCGACTTGCACCGGACCTGCGATCTATCGCGGCAGTAGACTTGTCGACGCCCTGTGCCACCTCACTTTCAGCTTGAGTGATCTTATTTCCGGTGCTGGCCAGGCCATCGCCGGCTTTTCCCAGATCGACAATCGCCTTCTCCGCGCCTTCTGCCGAGTCGACCAACTTGTCCAAGTCGCCGGCAGCGTTCACCGCCTCCGATGAGTTTACGGCAATGCCCAAGGACGTGAAGTTGGTAGCCATGCTTTCTCCAGGCGTAAAAAAACCCGCTCTAGGCGGGCTTATGGAAATATATTTAGTGCTGGCTAAAGTAGCCGAAAACCGCAACAGCTATTCCTAGCAACAAAACTAGAATCGTTCGGTGGCTTCTCATGGGGCCGTACACAGCCTCGTGCGCAGAGCTTGCTTCAGCGTCAGTAATTGGCGTGATACCACTTCCGCAGTGCTTGCACTTAGACGCCTGCATTTTTACAAGTTCTGAGCAGCTAGGGCAGGCTCTCTCGCCGCTAGAGTTGACGAGAAGACCTTCTTTAATAGTTGAAGTTTTTTGTGGGTTTGGTTTGATTATTAGGTAAATGACCAGTCCGAGAACAGGAAAGAAAATCCCCACCAAAAAGCCTTCGAACGCAGATCTGTTCTTCGCGTTCGCCGCCACGGCTGTGAGTCCGACAACAATAAGCCAGCCCAAAACGACCACCTGTGACATATCAACTTCTCCTTAAATACTTAGAAGCTGCTCGGCTGTACGGCTATCGACCCACCACCCGCAGGAATAAAAACCCTGAATTTCTTTTGCTGGCCCTGCTTCAAAACTACTGACGTTTCCATTCGTTCGGGGTTAGCTGCGCAAAGCGCTGAACCGTCCAGCGCGGCACCTAGCAACCACTCGCCTGAAGGCACCTGGAAGACAGCCTTCTCGCCAGTGTCCAGCTTCGCCACGGGTGCACCATTTAGGAAAATCGTTGCAAAACATCCGCCACCTTGAAACCCAGTGTCTCTCGTCACAATCAGCGAGCTGCCACCAGGTACTGGCTTCTGGTAACCGCTCACCCTTTCAGATGGTGCTGAACGCGCCTTGTCAGAAGGTACTGGCGATGTAGCACAACCAGCCAGCAACGTTAACGCCAGAGCACCTACGAATAATTTCATGTCGTTCCCTCGTTGAGTTATCGCGGAACTTTATCATCAACGAGTGAGCAACACGAAAGCCCCGCATGGGGGGGCTCATCCCTAGGCTGCTAGTCTTCTATAGCAGTACACCGACGCTTTACCCGCCCCTGGCGCTCTCCCTCTGTTCCGCCATCACCTCCAGGGCTTCAGCCTCCATACGGCGGAAGTCGCTGAAAATGGTTTGTCGCTGGCCGATCGGCACGCCGCACATCCGAATCACACCCGGGAGAACGCTGTAGTCCATGCCTGTTGCGCCGCACGAGCCTGTACGCCACTGGGTACTCATGGCCTCAAAGACTTTGAAGACGTCCCAGTTGTCGGGCCAGATCCCAACTTCCTTGTCGGGAATGTCTTGGCGGGACAAGCCGAAGGCCATCAGGTCTGCATCTGATGGCCCAGGCTCATACAGGGCGCGGGAAGCGCTTAGGAGTTTCCCAGGCGGGCCTCGCTGAATGCCTCTGCGTAAGCATTCAGCACCGCCTTCGGGGCGGAGTTGATCGAGTTGACGAGGATGCGCACGTTTTCAGGCGTGAACTCCTCCTCAATATCCCAGCCCACCACCACATCCAATAGCTGGTCGGCTTGCAGGGCGATCTGGGCGGCAGTGAAAGCTTTGAGGTCCATGTCCCCGACCTGCTTTCCCAGCTCGTCGTGCCGCTCGTTCCAGCCGGTATACAGCTCGGCTAGCGCGGTTCGGTCCAGGTACTTGAATTCGAACTCAACCTTTTCAGCGTTGTAGCCCGCGCGCTGGATCATCACCGGAGCCTTGAAGGTTGGCTTTTGGATCAGCTTGAACTTGGCCATGGGTTACACCGTGGCCGCGTAGCGGGTAGGAAGACCAGTCAGGGCAACACTGATAACACGGGTCATCAGGTTGTTGCGCGACATGGTCGGCGTCGCAGTGATCGACACGTAGCCGTTGTAGAGGATGCTGCTACCACCTGGGAGGTTGAGGCGGAGCAAGCGAGGCTGCTTGTCATCGTCCGCCGCCTCGCAGACAGCCACATAGGGCTTGGACGGATCGTCAGCAACGGTGTAAGTCAGCGTGATCGGATTCTTGGTGGTCGGCATCTGGCGGTCGTTGTCGTCGGCCACGAAACCAAACGTAAGGAACTGCTGATCGCCACCGGCCGAGTTCATTTCAGTGACCTGCGAGATCTCAGTGAAGGCCGTCACCTCGCGGACAGAGCCGATACCGGAGCCCGCGGGGTACTGCTGAGCGTTGGTGGTGTTCACGCCAGCCAGGGCGAAGGTGCCGCTGGCAATTACCCCCACACGGACACCGCGGCCGTCGAGGCGAGTCCAGCCGGAACTGACGGCGACTACATCGCCCTCGGCCAAGCCATGGGCTGCAGCAGTTGCGATTGCCGGATTGGCATTGGTCAGCGCAGTGAATGGGATTGCAACGCCGTAAGTCGACGCAATCTCAAGGGTGGCGCCGTTGGGCATTTGGATGCCGGCCATGGGTGTTTCCTCTTATCAGAAATGACAAAACCCGCACAGAGGCGGGTTTCGGGGTTTGCCCAACGGGCGTATTCAGATGGCGATGTCAGCTCGATACTCGAACGACACCGGCACGGTGTATGTGAGCGGGTCAGGAATGCCAGGCCCAAGATCAACCGGCGACATCGTGATGACGGTGACGCCTGCCTTTGTGTCTCGAGCATAAAGCGGGAACAGCACTGCCAGCTCGGCTACAAGCGGATTTGTCTTGGTTTTGCCAGTATTGGCCGGGGCCACAATGCTGACCTGGTAGACGCCGATGAAAGCGCGGTGGTCGCCGGCAAGCGTGCTGCTTGCCGTGTCGCCTGGGAGCATGAACGCCCGCAGATAGGTCTCGGCGTCCGCCGGGTCGTACTGAACGTTCTCGAACACCACCTTGATCGGCTCCGTGCGCGCCTTGCTCCAGGCAATCAGCTTGGCCTCGTAAATGGACGCAATGATGGCGTGGCTCATACCTGGTTGTTCCTTGTGGCTTCGTCGACGATCTGCTGGAAGCGGGCCAGAGTGATTCGGACCATGCCGCCGGGCGCTTGGGTCGAGTGCCCGTACTCAAGCGGGATTGCGTAGGGCAAGTTGTTCACGATATAGGCAGTTTGTCCTGCCGTGAGCGACTCCACCTGCAGCTTAAGCTTGGCCAGCGTCACGCCACCGGCCGGGTCGACCTGATCAAGCGTGCCTTCTGCGGGTGTGCCGATGGAAAACTGCCAGTTCCCGCGGAACCGCCCACCGACGTAGTCCCTGCCGGCGACCAAGCCGTTCACATTGAAGTTCTGGTCGCGCTCGGTCTTTGTCAGGGGTTTGGCATATTTCACGCCGCGCCGCAGCTTGCCGGCCTTCGTGAAATTCGACTCGTTGAGGTTGATGATCGTATTGCGGACCGCGACCTTGAAGTCGTAGTCATCGGCGGCCCGCTTGTTCGCCTGTCGGTGAACGATGTTCGCAGCCCAAATCTCTGGATTGCCCACCGGTGACATGCGGATAACGCTGCTGCCGATCTCGATAACGATCTCTCGGATAGTTGCGTCAATACCAGCCTGGGCGCGCTCAGCGAAGTCGCGAATGTTCTCGGCGAAGCTGCCGTTCATGCTCGCGTATTTGTTTGTCATGACCGTACCTGCAATTCATACAGGATCGGCGTGCCGGCGGGGTTGACCTCTTTCAGCGGAGGGACAATTGACCAGATGCGGCCTTGGGCGATTACCTTGTCGAGCAGGCCGGGCACCCAGGCCAAACCCTGCGCGGCGATCTTGAGCTTCTTGTCGCCCTGCTTGATGAGGCTATTGTTCTGGAATTCTTGGCCGGTGAAGTCGAGCAGGATGCCCTGGGCGACCTGTTCGACGGTTACGCCAGGAGCTTCGCCTCCGATATCAGGGTCGTATTCGCCTGGCTGCGTCTTGCTGATAGTCACGGGCTGGCCGAACTCTGTGATCATCTCCAGAGCCATCACGGCCATTTCTTCGTAGAATGCCATTTAGTTACCCTATAAGGACCTGCGATGACTAACGGCGAAAAAGCATTGTTTTTGATCGACGCCGCTGGCCGTCTAAACAATGCATTGGCAGACTTCACTAGCATCGACAAATGCTCAGCGAGAAAGGATTTCAAAAAGGCAATACGCACCGTCTTAGCTGGAACGCGCGCAGAAGAATTTACCGACGAGCTGATCGCGGAGCATGCTCAACACCATGTCCCGTTCCACTCAAATGAATTTTCTACTTTTACTGAGCTCGTATCTGCTAGCAGCAACGAAGATTTATTCAGTGTTTTTGTCCACTATACAAACCTGAAAATGTTGGATATTTGATTTAGACCCGCACCGAAAACAATCCACGCTTCTGTAAGTAGTCAGCGAACTGAGTGGCACTCGGTCGATCCGGCGCTGCCGGCAACAACCGATTGCTGGTGTTGGGGATCGCCGCGTACTGCCGGGTCACCGCCCCTTCAACACGATCAAGCAGAACCGCGCCCTTGCGCTTCTCCACCGGGTCGATATCGTCCTGATGGATCTCAGCAGCCAGGGCCATCTGCCCGTACTGGATCCGCGCCGGTAGGTAGTTGTTTGGCT
This sequence comes from Pseudomonas sp. DTU12.1, assembly GCF_009873475.1. NCBI lineage: Bacteria > Pseudomonadati > Pseudomonadota > Gammaproteobacteria > Pseudomonadales > Pseudomonadaceae > Pseudomonas > Pseudomonas sp. DTU12.1. The sequence goes on from NZ_CP045254.1 coordinate 3,683,281, forward strand.
TGATCTCATAATCCAACCGCACCTCCCGGCGCGGCCAGGACAAGCCCTGCTCGCTATTCGTCTTGCGCCCTTTCCAGGTCATGCCATCCATCGCCAGTGCGGCCCGTCGCAGCAACGCTTCCTGCTCAGGAACACCTGCAGGAATGACCGTGCCGAATTTCACGGCATACCGGGCCAGATCCTCGGCGCTCGCGTAACTTTCGGCGTCAGGCTTGCCGGTGCCATCCTCGATGATCAGTGTCATGCGTTAACTCGCTGGAATGGTTTGAAGAGTGGCCGCCAGGTAACCGACAGCCAGCAGTATTACTCCTTGGTCAGCTCAGCGACGAGCTTTTCCAGGGATTCTTTCGAAGCATTGGCCCGGTACGGAACCTTGGCCTCATCGAGCTTTGCTTTCAGCGCGGCGATTTCATCGACCTCTCCAGCCGGCGGTGTGATGGCGGCTCTCTTCAGAGCTTCAACATCATCGCGCAGCTCGTCGACAGTAAGAAGCAGGCCGTCACGCTCGGCGGTCAGCTCACCAACTGAGGCATGGATGGTGCCCAGTACTTCATACAAACGCACCGCCAGCTCGCCCGACCCGGGACGGTGAATCTCGCCAGCTTCCAGGCCGTCAACCAGGACCTGGATAGATCCATGTTCAGCCCGTAAAGCTGCGATGAGTTTTTCCAGTTCGCCCTGATTGGCGGCGCCAACAATCTTTACCTGCTTGGCCTCCTTCACCGACACGTCAATGCCGGCCGCTTCGTACGCATCAACAACGCTCGGCCAATGGCCGACTACCAGCACACTGGTTACTCCCGCTTCTGGCTTGTCGAAGTGTTCCGGGTTGCGGTAACGCTTCTCCGGGTCGAAGCCGGAGAGTTGGTTGCTGTAAGTCAATTCCATGTATTTCTCCAAGGCGGCCATCGCTGACCGCGCGTTGAGTTTGAGACTTAGCCGCCAGAGGCAGGAGGCGTCGCAGTGAGCTTGATCATCACGCCGGCGGTGACCTTGTTGCTACCCGCGTGCTTGACCCAGTTGGCAGCGGAGCCGACAGCGGCCAGGGTTGGGTTGGAACCGCCAGTGGTGGCCTTCCAGCTGTAGCCCAGCACATCGATGTTCACGGTGCCCTCCGCACGGTAGCCAATGCTCAGGTTCTCTTCGTCGTTCACTTCGTACGAACGGAAGCCCGGGGCCTGCGACTCGGTGATTGTTACGGCATTCGGCAACAGGCCAAAGATGACATCCGCCGGCGCGGTGTCGGTTACCAGTACAGGCTTGCCCAGGGTGCCAGGCAGGCCGCCGTAGATCACGACGCCCGCTTCTTCGTAGATCTTGTTGGTGATGGCTTCGTCGACGATGTCGAAGTAAGCGCTGGAGTGCATGACCCACAAGGCGATCCGGCCGAACTTGTCGCCGAACTTGCGCATGCCGCGAGTCAGGGTTTTCTTGCCGTCGGTTTCGATGTTGGCCGAGACCACCATGTCAGCGTTGGAGCCAATAGCGGCACGCAGACCAGCCGTTGCGTACTGGATGAAGCCCTCCAGGGTCGCGTCAGCAACGTCGGCACCAACGATCTGGGAGAACTCCTCGACCGGACGACCGCGGCGCTTGAACGCCTCTTCGGTGGTCTGGTATGGGCCGTACTTCCAGGGAGCCTTGACGCCGACAGCTTCGCCGGCGCTGATCTTCTTGGCAGTTACCTTGCCTTCGGAGTTGACGTCACGGTGTTCCAGGGAGCCGTTCAGCTTGTAGAGGGCGCGCTTGCGGAAGTCGCCCTCGATCAGTTCGTTGTCTAGCACCATCGCGCCGTTGGACGATGCGTTGAACACGTCGAGGTTGTCCTGGACTCGCTCCAGGTATGCGGTTTGCGCCTCATCGTTATAGATGATCAGGTCGCTGTTAACGGTTGTAGCCATGGGTTAATCCCCTTACTTGGGCAATGCGAGATATGCGGTTTGGCCGTGCTTGCGCTGGAAGTCGCGCTTCTGCTCGGAGGTCATTTCGGAGCGCTTGAATGCAGCCTTGCCGCCACCCCCGCCCGGGGCAAATGTCCCTGAAGCCCTTGGCCACAGGTGAGGTGCGCTTTCGCGCAGAGATTCCGCCCATTCGAGCGGAGTCAGAGGGGTCTTGCCGTCTTTCCCGAGGATGACCTGGCCGGATTCATCAACGGCGACCGCATCGCCATCTTCGTTAAGGGTGAACACGCCTTTGGCGCGCAGGATGATGTCGTCGGTTGCTTCAGGTAGAGCGCCGGCTTTCAGTGCTGCGCCGCGCACCGAGTCGCCCAGGACTTTGCCCTGGAACTTGGCAGCGAAGGATTCGGCCTTCTCGGCGCGCTCGCTGATGGCCTTCAACTGCTTGTCGTAGTCGCCGCGAAGACGCTCAGTGCGGCGGTTGAAGACCTCGTCCACCTTGCCCTCGGTCAGCAGCTTGGTTTCTTCGTCCTGGCCGGCACGACTGAGCAGGCCTTTGACGGCGTCGATGTCGATGCCTTCAAACTGGGTTTCGAACTGGGTCAGCTTGCCGGAGGTTTCCTTCAGCTTACCCAGCAGTTCCGAGTTTTTAGTTTTCAGACCAGAAACGGATGCTTCAACGGCAGTCGCGATAGCGGCCTTGATTGCCGGGTTTTCCAGGTCAATTTCGTTTTCTTCTGCCACGTTGATGCACCCCTTGGGTATGTTTCGCCCGTTTTGCAGGCATAAAAAAACCCGCCGAAGCGGGTTATATTCATAATCGTTTATTCTAAATACATCTCTAATGTCTCAAGTGTTTCATCATCTTGAGCGAACTCGCATATAAGGTCTGTGATCGCAATTAATCTGCGTCGCGCCTCAACTTCCTCTTTGCTACCAGAGAGGGCAAAAATAAAAGTGTGGGCTTGTTCGCGTACGTGCAATCTTAACCATCTATTATTCCGAATACTTGCCAGCACCAGCAAAATATCATCCTTATACTGGTGGGAATGGGCAAACACTTTAATGCAGAAAATAGCATTGCGTTGATTCCACAGCCGATCACCAAAACTATGAAATCCTGCTAACCCAAAAGCTCGCACAAAATCATTGAGAAGGTCTCCTTGCTCTTGTCCTTGGAGTTTACCCAGCATCCTAAACCTTCCTTGATATAGCGCTAAAACAATCAGATTAGCAGACCAGCCCTTTCAAATGATAACGGTTCTAGAGCGCGCATCTGCACCAGAGTCAACGGGGCGAAGTTGCGATCAAGCTGCATCTCGGCGAAACGCTCCACGGTCAGCCCACCCTCCCGGAAAAGCTTGGCCCGGACTGGGCCGATAGCAACGTCCTGGAACGAAGCTGGCTGCTGCTGGAGCCAGTGGTAGTAATCCAGGCTTGCACTGACCTGCTGGCCGCCATTGGCACCCACTGAAGCTCGGGTAGCGCCCTTGGCGAACATCTCGCTAAGTTTGGTCAGCAGGATGAAGGTGGTGCGGCAGTTCGGGTGAAACGGCGGCCGTGGGCCTGAATCGACTGGAAACCGGCGTTTGTCCATCGAGCGACATAGCTGGCTGGTCTTGCTGTCGAGCGTAGCGACCATCTCGACTTCGGACACGATGTCCTTATTGGCCTTGGCCACCTCCATCCTTGCCTGGGATGACACATGCTGAATGGCGGTGTGCACGACGCTGCTGGCGTTACGGTTGGTGGTCGCCAGGATGCCGTCTTTGTACCCCGCCGCCTTGGTACCGCGAATGTTGCGGATGATCTGGAAATTCGTCTGTCCTTCGAAGAAGCCCTGGCGGATGGTGCCGGTGACGCGCTCATGTTCGGCGCTGGTCCAGCCCTTGATGAAAGCCCTCAGCAGCTTCCCGCCACCGGTACCGCGCACGCTGAGCGGGTTCGTCAGCACTGCGGTGCGGATTGCAGCGGCTGTCGGGGCGACCACATCCAGCGACACGCCAACCGGTGCCGATCGGGCCAAGCTCGTCGCTTCGAACTCAGCCTCGTAGTTGGCGATGTCCACCAGGTCAAGGTTCAATTGCGCGCTGTAGCGGTCGAAAATTCCCAGTAACAGGCTGTCGACCTCTTTCAGCAACGCTTCCAGGCGCTTCACGTTGTATTCGGTCAGGTCCGACTGGGTCAGCCGATCACGGATAGACCGGTCAATCTCCTTGAGGAAGGGAGCGAACTTGCCCACCTCCCCCGCCTTGAGCTTTTCGAGGAACACTGCGTGCCGGATGGTCGCATCAAGTATCGCCTGGTTCACCGCCATCTACTTTGCCCTCGTCGTCCAGTCCCAGGCCGTCGCCCTGCTCTTCCAGCTCGCCATCGATCTGTTGGTCGGTGCGCTCTGGCGCAATCAGCCCAAGCTTGCGCAGATATGCTCGAAGATCCGCTTTCGCAAAGCCTCCGTTCTGCCACAAGCCCACCAAGGCCGTGATCATCTGCGGATCAGCCGTCAGTTCGACGAACTCTTGATTGACCTGGTAGGCGACCTTCTTGTCGGTGATGCCCATGTAGGCGCAGCACCACATGATTGCCTGGGTGTAGGCCTCGCTCACGTTCGCCACGCACCCGGCCAGCACCGATGTTGAGGCTGACTGATCGCCGCGGGACTCCGTAGCGGTCTTGGTAGCAAGTGACGCAACCACCATCCGGGCGCCCAGCTCGATCATCATCTGGTTCTTGTCGGCCATGGCCTCTTTGACCAGGGTGTTCGGTAGCGGCTGCGCATAGGCGAAGGCACCGCCGGCAGGAAGCAGCATTGGCGCCCGGGAACCAACGTAAATGCCGTTTTTCTCCATGTGGTCACGCCATTGCTCATCGAGCCCAGAGATATAGGGCTGAGCCTGCCCACACCAGAAAACGCTATCTTCGTAGTCAGCACTGTTCCGGTAATGGCCTAGGTTGATCATCGCGATGTCGTAGAGCGGCGACTCGTCGATGCTTGGATCGTTGTTCTGTGCGCCGACGAAGGTGAACGGGATCTCCTTGAGACGCCCCGTGACTCCTTCCGGCCTAAATTCCTCGGTGACCGCCAGTGGCCCGCCACCTTTTGGCCCAGACCGGCGCCAAACGCGACAAACGAAACCGTCATCTTCCAGTGCCAGCTCCCGGTACTGCTCAACTGTCTTGAACCCGAAGCCCTCCGGAATCTCGGGAGACTCGTGCAGCACCACCAGGGTCAGCACACTGTGCCCGTTCACCATGCCCGTGCGCCAGTTGATGATGTCCTCGGCGCAGTAGGAAAGGATCACCGAGTGCCCGCCGACACCATTGTCCTGGTGATAGTCGACGTACAGGCCGTGGCGACCAGCCTCAAGCACCTTTTCAAGCGTGCCCTGCGAGTGCTGGTAGATGCTCACGCCCGAACCGTTGGCGTTGTCCTGCAGGTATTCCAGCTTCTTCGACACCGTCAACGTTGGGTCTTTGTGGAACGCCAGGCCGAGCAGCCCGTTACGGGTGTGCCCAGTGGCGTTCTTGAATACCGCACGTTCGCGATAGGCCTTGTTCCGGTCTACGTTCTCAGGCGACTTGTCGTGTGAGTTGATGTACGGCAGTCGGTCGACAACCCGGTGCTGGCCGGCACAAACGTCGCGAACGGTCGCCCAGCGATCCAGCACAGCTATGTATTCCGCCCGCTTGAAGGAGACGTCGTTGCTCATCGGGCGTATCCCATTTTGATGGAGGTGACGATTGCTTTGATCGGGTAACGCTTGGCGATGAAGTAGCCCGCCGCGTCGTTCATGTGGTCATGGCCCTTCTTCGGGTCTTTGTCAGGCTCGCCCTTGTCGGTGTAGGTCTGTCGCTCAAGGCACAAGGTGAGCTGAGGGCACTGGTCGATGTTGACTTTCAGTCGTCGCTCGCCGTAGCCGTTCAGGAACATGGCGTTTACCGAGTTCACGCGGTCTTTCACACCAGGGTTTGTGGAGTCGACGATCACCGTGAATTTTGCTTTCTTCAGCAGTGACAAGTCTGACTCGCTCGCGTTTTTGCTGCTGGTGTTCTGCCCACTGGCGTCGGGATAGACCGCCACCGAGTGACCCGGGAACCGTGACTGGATCTTCTCGATCATCTCAGGCGTGTCACGAACACCATGAAACTCATCCAGGGCCATCGGCAGATCGTTACGCACGACATAGACAACGGCCGCCATCTTCATGACGTTGAAGTCCATGCCGATGTGCAACGCCTCGCCCGGCTTGATTCGCTCGCTGGTTCGGCACTCATCTCGATTGAACGTGTAGTAGACGACGCCCGCGTAGTTCTCAAAGCCGGCTTCGTACTCTTGCCGGAAGGTGCGTGGGTCCATCTTCCGGCGTGCCGCCTCAAGCTCTTCAGGAGGAACGTTGCCGCCTTGTAACGAGGTGTACTGCCAGCTCTTGTGGTCCGGCTCGCCGCCTGGTTTACCGTCCAGATAAGTGTCGTAGCAGTGGTTGAAGCCCTTCGGAGTGCCAATGCGCAGCGCATGGCCTCCCTTTCGCATACCAACGTCTGGAATCTGGTACTGACAAGTCGATAGCATCGGCCGCAGCACTTCTTCCCACGCCGCCCACGGACAGTCTGCCCATTCATCCACCAGGACGAAGAACAGGCCAGAGCCCCGCAGGTTATCGTAGTTGTCGAGCCCCACCACGCGCATGACGTGGCCGGACTTAAGGGTGATCGAGCATTCGGTCTCGTTCGGGCGGTGTGCACGCCATGCTTCGGGGATCGCTTGCTTCAGGCGCCTCCAGAACACGCGCTTGGCCTGTTTGAACGTCGGCGCGCCATACCAGATCTCGTCCTCAACACTCACGCCCCACTCAGCAGCCAGGCGGGCAGCACGGCGCATTTCGGCCTTGCCCAGGAACGTCTTGCCGAACCGGCGGCCACACACCGCATCGCGGAAGCGGGCCTCAGGCTGGAAGCCCCAGCAGTAAATGTTCGCCTGCTTGGGCGTCAGCTTCACCGGCGGGTCAAAGGTACGGGGTAGCGGGGACATTCTCATCAGGCTCCAAGGTGTACTCAGCAACGGCGTGCTGCTGGTCCGCTTGGGAGCCCAGTGGTTTCTCAGGTTCGAGGCGACGATTCACGTAGACGTCGCCCACCTCCTTGGCGGCCTGCTCGTACAACTGAGCGGTCAGCGCCAGGTTGCGCATGCTCTCGGCCTTTTCAGCCATTCGCCCCAGGCCACGAAGCCGGTAGGCGCGGTTGGCGATGGGTATCTCTGCGGTCTCTTCGCGGAATCGCTTGCGAGTATCGTGAAACAGGGTCACCCACTTCACCGCCAGCCCCTTCCCTGCAGACTTGGTTGGGTCGTGCGTCTCCACCTGCTGGCGGCTCACCACAAGCCCGTATTCGTTCTTGACGGCTTCCACCACCTGGGAGGGGGTGTCAAAGCACGCCAGCGCCTGAACGATGAAGCTCTTCACCTCATTTTTCAGGGCTGCCATAAATTCTCATCCGTCTAGAGCCTGTCAAAAATCAGGCCGATCTCAGCAGACAGGTTCCGCAGGCCCTCGCAATGTTCAATTTCCCCACCTCAGCAGGACTGTTTGCAGCATCTACCAACGCTTGAACGTCAGGGCTTGCACCGTAGCGGCGGACCACACCGACGAACTCTTCCACGTCGTGGCCCTGCAGCTTGATCTTCGGTGCGCCATCTTGGGTGAATGCTGGTTGACCGTACTTGTCGGTCGCGTGAGCCAAGTGATACAGCTCGTGTTCGATCAGGGCGCAGAACTCAAGGTCGCTGCACTGGGCGCAGTAGTCAGCAGCCAGAGTGATGATGAAGGCCGGCACATCGCCGAACCAATCACGCATCTGTTGCTCCATCCGGGCTTTCTGCCAGCCGCCAGCGCGGAATGCTACCTGCTCGGCCTGGCCCAGGACTGTGCGGCCCTGCTTCTCGAAGCTCGACGACGCCCACATGATCCGGATGTCTGCATCCAGTAGATGGGCGTGGTCTTCGTTGTGAATGCTGCCGGTGTCGGCAAGGATCTCGGCTTGGAGCCACTCCCACACTTCGGGAGCTGGAGTGAGGCGGACGCCGAAGTCGGACAGTTCAAGCAAAGACGTCGGAGGGTACGGCCTGCACATGAGTCCTCCCCGAGATATGAACATGAATGGCAAGCCACTATCAGTGAAGATGAATCAGAGGAATACAGGGGCTTCTACTCGTCAAGAACCTTCATGAAAATTAACTCCGGATCACCAGGATCAAGATTCTCCACTACGCCGCTAGATTGGTATCCAAGCTGCGCGAGCAATTGCCGCATGGGTGTATTGGAGGTGTTGGTTGAAGTGAAGATCTTTTTGGCAGAGGAACAACGCTCTAAGTGAGCAATGATCTTCCTACCTATTCCGCATCTTCTGTGTGCATCCGAGACGATTACGAGCGGAACAAACCACTCACCGAAAAAACTTCTATCCAAGCATCCGTAACCGACCGGGACAGCGGGATCGTCTTCGTCACAAGCAACCCAGCAGTGGCCCTTGCTTATTGCACTTGCTATTTGCGCCCGACGGCCATCGTCTTTCTCCGCTACAGAATCCACGCACACCAACGATCTAAAGTCGCTGGGGACAGCCTCTCTGATTTGCCAGCTCATGATCGCAATCCTACGGTCAAATTCTGCAGAGTGTACTTCATCATAGTTGCCACAGATGCCATTACACCTGGCTGTGGATTTGATGGAAAGCGAACCAGCCCGGTAGGCGCGTTCGATTGCCTCCCATTCGGGTTGCTTGGCTACCACGAACTCACTGCAATACTTGAAATCGTGGCTGGCTGCCGGTATTGATGATGCAAATTCAAAAGTAAGGAAGCTCAGTTCAATGCCCCGTATTAAGTCAACTTCTCTTATCGCGTTGGCGCTTGCCGCCGCAACTCTCTCAGGATGCGTTACCCCTCCTACCTGGGTTAACAGGGGCCCAGTAGATATGAATGTCTGGAACGGCCTGATGAACTGCTACACCGATGCCAATATCATCGACGGAGAAAGGATGGAGGGTACGCTCTGCGCCACGCAGGAATCTGGTTTCTTCGGAGGCGGCGAACCTGAAGTCTATTTCGGACCATGGAATCGGAAATTCATGAAAGAGTACGCTAGCGCAGCCACTGCTGGGATAGCTCAGGACTGGAACGGTAAAAAAGTGTTTTTGCAATGCGAGCCTACGCTCGCGACTGATAACAAAACAGTTACGAAGCGTTTTTGCAAAGTCACGGTCAACGATCAGTTGCTAGTGAGTGCAACCGTAAAATACGTGAAGTAAAACACGGCGGTGTCCCTACATAAGCCACGGCAACCCTGTTCGCAAGCTCAAGAACCGTGGATTGGACTTGCTCACGACACCTCAGCCAAAGGATGCTGCCCTTTATGAAATCAATGATTCAAGCTGCCGTTCTGATATTTGCGGCTAGCCTTATCACAGCCTGCCAGAGCGGGCCGTACACACCGCCGGCAGTGAAGACAGAAATTCCCACTAATAAAATGAGCGTTGGCAACTTCATCTCACCGAAAGCGTGTACGAGTGGCACCAATACGCTGAATGGCAAATTGGTCGGGGCCAGCCTTTGTATCCGATCGCAGAAATATGAAGTCTTCGGTGGTCCCGATATCACACTGAGTTTCAATCGTGAGCTCGTTGCGGTGCTTACCCCTGAAGAAGCAGTCAAAGGGTTCACAGCTACAAAATACGGCATCACTGTTTCATTCAAATGTGAAGATGCCCCGAAAAAGAACACCGATGATGGGCGCTCGTATCATTGCTCCTACGATGCAAGCAACCTTCCCATGATCAGAGCTGATATCACTTTCCCATAGAAGAACATGCTATCCGCGCCACGATTTGGTGCATTCGAAAACGTGGCGCGGATTACTGCCCTGCACCGCTCCTGGGAAACTTGAATTCGGCGACCCGATCAGCAAAGTCGGCCAGCTTCTTCACGCCCAGGAACCCGATAAACACTCCGGCAGCCGTCGCAAGGTTCTGCGGCAGTCCGAAGTACTCAAGGACCGGAATCAGGCCAATGGTGATCAAGGTGCAGATCGCCGCCTCGAGCAGAGCCTGGCGCCGGGTACCGCCGCCATAGATGATTCTGATACCAGCCATCAAGGCAGATAGGCCTGCGGCATAAAGCGTCGGCGAATGCTGACTCAGCCATGCAAGCACGATGAGCCAGGTGTCTGGTTTGTCTGGCATGTTGGACATCTCGGTTCCTCCCCGTCAGGGAGTTGGGAATAAAAAAGCCCGCTCAGTGGCGGGCACCCGTACGGGCGATAAGTCTTTTGCAGTTACCGCACATGAATTCTTTCAACATTTGCAAATTCCTTTTGCATTGTCTTTTCTGCGAGCAATAAAAAGCCCCGCACTTGGCGAGGCTTAGAAAAATACGTAGCGATTATGTCGATCGAGCGAACGAGTTCCACTCTTCAATGGCGTCATCGGCCGCCGACTTATGCTTACGAATTGCGTCCTGCTGCTCCTCTACGAAGTCAGTTATGCACGTTTCGTATTCCTCAACATCAGCCTGAAATTGGTCACGCTCGTACTGGTCTTGAAACTCGTACGGCACGTCCGGCTGGTTGCAGTCATGCGAGGGCTCGGTTAGGTCGGCGAACGCCAATGGCGAGAGCAACATTCCGAGAAGTAAGAGAGTTCGCATCGTCCTGTGCCTCTCATGAAAAAGCCCGACTTCATGCCGGGCTTTACTGTGCAACCTCAACGCGCAAGATCGACAGGATGGGTAAATACTCTCTCACTTTCTCATTCGGTGCAACCACGCTTTGCAAAAAGATATGTTTTTTCGTCAACCTAACGAATTAGGCCTTCAAAACCCTGAGGTGGAATTTGGGCTACGTAGCGCAAAATACCGGGTGCATCACTTCGCACAGCACCAGTGGGCTCGAAACACTTAATGCTATAGCTTCCATAGATAAATGCAGTCGTAGCAGGCTAGGGCATCTGATACCTTTCGAGTATTTAGACGTTCCACGCGAGGGAGACCATGGACGCTAACGACTCAATCCCAGATTACGAAACGATGCGCCTGAAGCGCGTGACAGAATTTTGCTCGCGCGACGATCAACAAGATGAAGTATTCGAAAAAATGATCGCGATGACTTCGGAGTACTTCAATGCACCGATCGCGCTGATTTCAATCGTGGATGAGCATGAGCAATGGTTCAAGGCGCGGATTGGTATTGAAGATAATTCAACTCCGCGAGATGTTTCTTTCTGCGCTCATTCGCTGCATGACAAAGAACCATTGGAAATCTTAGACGCACGCAAGGATGAGCGCTTCAAAGATAACCCTATGGTGACCGGACCACCATATATCAACTATTACGCTAGCGCCCCGCTCCTTACAAAGGATGGTTTTTCATTAGGTAGCCTTTGTATAATCGATACTAAACCTAGAGATCCAATGAGTGAGCGAGATGCAGTAATGCTCGTTTACTTCTCGCAACTCGTGATAATGCGAATCATGGGGCTACGTTCCCGCAACTACATTGATCAACCTACAGGTCTATTCAATCGACTTCGGTTGGAGGAAGACATCCGACAAGTGAGTTCTAGCGGCAAACGACACAAACTTTACGCAGTAGATGTAATTTCTCCAAAGTTTCTAAACGATGTCGTGAAGGCCCTAGGATATAGCTTCTCGCAAGATTTAATGCTTAACGTAAAGGCTCGACTTCAATCAGTGCTGCCCAAAAATTGCACCTTATATAAAATTAGCCCCACACGATTTGGTTTCCTCCTGAGTGCAGACGAGCCCATCGAAGCTATTTGTTTGAAAATCCTATCAGATTTTAACGACCCAGTTGACTGTCAAGGAATTCCAATACTAATGCAGACAGGCATCGGAGTGTTGCCTATCATCGACTCAGAAGAGAAAGACTGGCTTCGTTTAGTAGTTGGCGCTGCCGATGACGCTAGAGTCCGCAATATCGGCTGGACAATGTATCAGCCCAAACTAGATGCTGCGCAGAAACGGGTATTCGCAGTGCTAAGCTCACTGTTAGATGCCGTCCGATCGACAGACCAACTAAATTTAGTGTTTCACCCAAAAATAAAACTACCAAGCTTTGAATGTGAAAGCGTCGAGGCATTAATACGCTGGAACCACCCCACTCTTGGCCCCATAAGTCCGGCCGAGTTCATACCCCTGGCCGAAAAAACAGCATTGATGCATAGTTTAACTATATGGGTACTTGAAGCCGTTACAGCTCAAGCTAACCAATGGAAGAACCAAGGAATAAAACTGCGCATCGCTATGAATGTGACTGTTAGCGATCTTGAAAACTCAAAATTTGTCGACGCAATTGTTGCCCTCATAGAAAAAGGCGAACTCGATCCAAAAGCTTTAGAGCTCGAATTTACCGAGAGCATGCTTATGACTGACCCCAATACAGTTATAGCCCAGCTAGAGCGAGCTCAAGGATTGGGAATTGAGGTTTCAGTAGATGACTTCGGTACCGGATATAGTAACTGGTCGTACCTGAGACAACTCCCAGTTAACACGGTTAAAATCGACCAATCACTGATCAGCAACCTCCACGCAAATGAAAAAGACAAACGCCTAGTTAGAACTTTAATTGAACTTGCCAAAGGATTGGGATATCGGGTGGTAGCAGAGGGCGTTGAAACGGAAAAGACCCTTTCTCTGATTAGCCGATGGGGCTGCACAGAAGCCCAGGGTTACTTGATCACTAAACCACTGAGCGCAGCGCTACTGACTCAGTGGTTGGAAAAGGGAGGGTTTCACCCTTAATTTTGGCACGGCAAGAGAACCGAATATTGGCAACGGCGAGACACGGGCTTGCGATTTCTAAACCTGCTCTACGCAGCAACGGTGTCAATTAAACCTTCTGCGTCGAGCAGCTCCTGGACGGCAGTCAACGCCTCGTTGACCTGGTCGTCCAGTGCCCTACGAATACATGAGCGCCACCGGTACCGTGTCGACTCCGGCTTACCGTCGTTGCCCCAATTGGTGATGTCATACCAGGCTGCAGGTAGGACGGCCGCGGAACGCTTACCCTCGGCCCCGACAACCTGAGGAATGGCCCAAGTCAACACAGCACATTCACGAAAACGTTTCGGCGCGGGCGTCTTCACCGAATTCAACAGTTCCAGTATGGCGCCGTGCTTGCGCTCTTCGTGGGTAGAGTACTTTGCCACCAGGGCGCGCCAATGCGCAGGGGTCAAAGCTTTGTGCAGCCGCCCAAACACCCAGCAATCCTGAAGAAACGCAGCCTCCTTGCCAACGATCTCCCCCTTCTGCTTCGCACACTGCACCTTGGGCTCAAAGTCGCAGCCGCCGGCGGAAGTGATGGTCTCGGCCGCGAGAGCTCGAACTACTGCTGAAACAACGTTGCGATAGGTCATGCGGCCTTCTCCTTTAGCTTTCTGGTCTTCGCTCGATATTCGGCCTTGATGGCCTTGATCTCATCCACGGTGTACTTGCAGGCCGGGTGCAGCCCCTCCAGCCAGGCGACCTTCTCGGCGCCGATGCGCTGCACCAGGCGGATGCGGTACTCCACAGCGTTGCCGGATAGGTTGCGATTGCACTTCACACACTGGCGGTGGATGTTCAGCGGCTCGAAGCGCAGCTCTGGGCAGGCACCCACGGATCGGTAATGCCCAGCGTCCCACCGGCTGCCGGTCATGAGGTCGTTGTCGTTCGGAGTGGAGTCACAGCTAATGCAGGGCAGGTGCGCGTCACGCAGGCGCACGTACTCATTCACCGCAGCCTGAGCTTCGCGCAGGTGGTCCGCCCTGCTCTTCAGCTTCTCCTTGCGCACCTTGATGTCCCGGCGACCAACATCAGCTAGGGCCTTCTTGGCGCTCGCCTGCCCCTTCTCCGACCTGCCGTAAGCGATAGCGCACTCGATCTCGCCGCACACCGCCTGCGAGCCGCGGGCAGGCGTGAACATCACTCGGCACTCTGGGCAGCGTTTGCGGCGTGGCCCACCGGACGTGAGCGGGGTTTTGCGTTGTAATGGGGTGCGCTTCATGCGGCCTCCTTGAATGCTTCGAACTCTGCCATTTCGGTCAGGCGCTCTTCCGTGAGCGTCGGCCAGTCATGCAGCACCAGGTACGCGCAGCACTGGCGCCAAAAATCTTGGAATGTCTCCTCCCCCATCGAATCGTAGGAAAGGCTGCGGGGTGTCTTACGGGTGAGTTGGCCCAGGCCAGGGATGTCGAACTGCTCCTCGTCGCAGTACACGCCCGACTCCAGTTGCAGGGCCTTAATTGCGTCGTGGGACTGCTTGCCAGAGAACCGATCGATGTTCTGGCTCAGTACCCGACCCAGGCCGTGGACCAAACCGTTGAACCTTGGATTGCGTGGCTGCTTGAGTTCGGCGCGGATCTTGGTATTGATCCGGAAATCACGCTCACGAAGGATCGATCGGTCAGCGTCGGAGGACGGCACGAACGCGGCCACCTCCCTGCCGGTGGCAGGATCAATCAGGCGGCGCAGCACCAGATACACGGGCATTGGGCGAGGCTTAGCTGGCTTGGTCATTGCGCCGCCCTCTTCTCTTCCAGTTCCTGGACCTGTTTGATCAGCAGCGCCCGGCGATCCGCCAACTCGTTGGCCGCTGCAATCCGTATCTCATCCTTTCGCTCTGCGCTGGCCTTGCGCATTTCAAGCATCGAGCTCTTAACGATCTCAAGCTTTGCGCGAATAGCGGGTTCCGGCCGGGTGACGGTACCGGTGAGCAAGCCAGCGATCGCGCGACCGTCTTCGGTGACCGGCTCGACGCTCAGGTCTGCCAGGTACTTTTGGCCGTGCTCGCGGGGAATACGCTTCAGCTCCATGGCCTTGGTTACGGCCTGGATTCGACGGTTGGCGTCGAAACCCACGGACACATGCCAGTTGACCGGCTTCGCATCCTCACGGGCCTGACTCACGAACCGCTGGTAGGCGTCGATGAACGCCATGCGAGCACCGATCTTGTCGCCACCATCCAAGATGGGTTTCGCGGCAGCCAGGGCCAGTTGGATCTCATCGGTCAGCACCACAGTTTCGAATTCATCGTTGGTGGTCATGGCGATTGCCCAGGCCTCGTCCTTGCCCGGGCGCCCGTCAGAGGACTGGACGCGTTGCAGGATGTCAGCCATAGCCAGCTTGCCCTTAACCTCGAAACGGCAGGCCTTCAAGGCGGCTTTGACGACGGGTACCGGGTACGCGCAGAGGTCTTCGGCCATCATCGCGGCAGTGCCTGGGTTCATTTCCTGGCCCATGGCCTCGGCTGTGGCGCAGATGGCGGCGGCCAGCCCGGCAACCTGCTGGTCATTCATTTCAGAGGTATTCATTGCGGTCACCTGCTTGGCGTTTGGCCAGAACCATCTGAGCGGCCTGCTCCGCTGCGGACAGGTTGGCCTCGGTTCGTTCCATCTGGCGGGCGGTAGTGCCGTTGACGCGCTGCCCGGTCACCCACTGGGTGTGGTAGCTCTCGGCGTTGGCCAGCAGCTCGTTGAGGCTGTGGCACTTGCGCAAAACGGCGGCATCGTTGGTTTTCAGGTAATGCGCGGCGACGTGGTGAGCGACATCGGCGCCGAGTCGGTCGACCAATTGGCCGAGCTGACCACCAACCTTGGCGTTCCAAACAGGCCATGCGCCGAGGTAGCGTTTGCGGTAGGCCATTGCGTAGTTCGCCCAGACCTTGAACGTTTTGCAGGTCTGGTCTTTGGGGCCCGGCATGTCGGCAGGGATCTCAACCCGTGGGGCGTCGATACGATCAACCACGAGAACCAAGCCGCGGGATTGAGCCGGCTTGCCGGTGGCGTCCTGCAAGGACTGACTGGTGTCCTGATCTGTATCCTGATGATTGGTATCCTGATTTGTCGGAGATTTTTCCGACCCTTGCCCGGATTTTTTTCCGACCTTGCTCGGAGATTTATCCGAGGTAGATCGGATATTTTTCCGACCCTTGTTATTTGGCGGGGTCGGATATTTTTCCGACCCGTCGAGCTTCTGGTTCCACTCGATGGCCTTCTCTGTCAGCCTGAAAAGCGTGATGTTCGAAGTACTGGAAAGCTCAATCAAACCGGCTTCTTCCAGGGCCTTCAGCATGCGGTAAGCGGTGTCGGGCTTATCAGTGAGTAGCGGCAGCTCCTCAGTGATCTTGGCCTTGCTCAGCGCGAAGAAGATCCCGTCATCGGTCTTGATTGGCTTGGTCCAGCTCGGACAGCCGTAGACGAAAGCGAACAGTAGGGCCTGCTGAGCATTCAGCCCCCACTCCAGCGCCTTCACCTGGTTAATCGTGACGGTGTATTGCATGTCAGGCCGCCAAGGGGTCTGAATGTGAGCTAATACGCGCCACGTTTTCAGATTGCGGAAAACGTGGCGCGAGATCTGTAGCGCTATTGATATTTGGTTGGATTTGCATATAATCGGCCTCACAAAGTGTTATCGAATTAGCCGACCTCGACCGTCGGCTTTTTTGTGCGTGTAATTCAGCGCCGAAGCACCAACCTCCCCACCCTGCTCCCCGCTTCGCCTCTCTTAAAACCCACTGGATAAAACTCCAGCGACTTCAGGTTTCTTACTTCGCAGGCCGTCTGAGCCGATACTGGCAACATGGATTGGCGAATACGGATCTCACTAGCTCGCGAGTCGCTGAACCTGGCCTGGAAATGGCTTGATCTCTTCAGCCTTGTATTTCCCATTCCCTTGCTCGATCACATAAACCTCGCGACCAGCTCGCAGTGCTTTGCTGATTCCGCCTTGGGTCATGCCGAGCTCTTCGGCAGCCTTGATCTGCCCGACCCTTGTCACAAACTCTTTAAGTGGTGTGCGCTGCATACGTTTTCTCCTGCGCGATGCACACGCAAGTATTACTTGCGGTCTTTATTAAGTCAATATCGGCGGTCTTAGAATGTTAATACCTGAAGTCATACAGTTGCTCGATGAAAACAACTGACAAAAAGCCAGGCAAAAAGCGCCCCCTCACAGAAGTAGAGGCGGCGGAGTGCGCGGCGCTGAACGCTATTTACAAGGCAAAGAAGAAGGCCCTTGGCATCAGCCAAGAAAAAATCGCAATGGAAGGATTGAAGGCAAACAGCCAAAGCGCTGCGAGCCACTACCTAACCGGCAGAAACGCATTAAATATCGAGGCAGCAGCAGTCTTCGCCCGCTATTTACAAGTTCCAGTTTCTGATTTCAGTGAGCGCCTGGCGGCGGAAATAAAGGGGATCAGCAGTTCGTCTGACTCCAATGTCCGCGATGCACAACAGCCGACAAAATCATTCCGCTACCCAGTAATCAGCTGGGTTGCCGCCGGCGCCTGGGCGGAGGCCGTTGAGCCCTACCCGGCCGGCTTTTCTGATAGCTATGAGTTCTCGGAGTACGACTCAAAGGGGATGGCGTTCTGGTTGAAGGTGAAAGGCGACTCAATGACGGCGCCCGCCGGCCAGAGCATCACCGAGGGCACGCTGATCCTGGTGGACACAGAGGCTGAGGTTGCACCAGGTAAGCTGGTGGTGGCCAAGCTGCCGGATAGCAATGAGGCGACGTTCAAGAAGCTGGTCAGCGATGGCGGCCGGCTGTTCCTGAAGCCACTGAACCCGAGCTACCCAATTGAGGCGGTAGACGAGAATTGCCGGATCGTGGGCGTGGTTGTGCAGGCGCTGCAGAAGTTTTACTGATCAACGAAGTGTCTTGACTATGCCTCTTGGTATAGCGAGCTGACAGGAGGTCAGCATGGAACAGTTCACGAATACTGTAACAAAGCGCATAGGTATTGTTCTTTTGCTCGTTGGCCTGATTACCCTGTCAGTTGGTCTTTACGATATGGGTGGGCGCTATTTGAGCTCATCGCGTTTTTTCGATCGCTGGTTAGATGTGATCGCTTGGAATAAATATCGCATCAGGGAGTACCCTGCGGT
The DNA here is from genome assembly GCF_009873475.1 of Pseudomonas sp. DTU12.1. NCBI lineage: Bacteria > Pseudomonadati > Pseudomonadota > Gammaproteobacteria > Pseudomonadales > Pseudomonadaceae > Pseudomonas > Pseudomonas sp. DTU12.1. Next base: position 3,701,109 of record NZ_CP045254.1, read on the forward strand.
CTTTTACGGTAGCTACCTTGTGATCATTGGACTCTTCTTGTCCGCCCTGTATGACAAGGTCACCGGACGACTAGTAAATTGGATTTTGACTGGCCGAGCTGAACGAGATAATTGATCATGCCTCTCAATAGGCCCAACCAGCATCTGCGCCGCGACCTCAAAGCTATCGCTTCAAACCTTGAGCAGTCCTGCGTAAGCCTGGGTAAGCTGGCGGAAAAGCTCAGCGACGCCGATGCCATAGCACTAATAGGCTTGGTCGGCACGCTCCATGAGGAAGCTGACAGGCTTGTGGGCTACGCAGATGAGGTGAAGGCCGGCCGGATAAGCCGGGCTTCGAAACAGACAAAATGACTGCATGGCGAGAGCAGAGCTTCTGGAGCAAGTTTTGGGTCTGGGCTTGGTTGGCGTTGCTCATGGTGCTTCCTTTTATTTCCGACGCGGGTCCTAGTTGTTGGGGTTCATCAGGTCGAAAGCGAGTCTTCAGCCCTGGCTTCGTTGTGCTCTGCACCATCGTGGCGGTGGTTGAGCTGATAGCGCTGAACCACTTCTATGGCGCGGGCGGATGAGGTGAAGGCGGGACAGATAAATCGCAGCAAGCCCGAGTAAGCGCATGGTTTGGCGCGGAGGGATGCATTGATGCGTAAATTCTCGAACTTTGGATAGCGGCGCCAAGAGGCATTCCTGACTCAAACGGAGTAACGATGAAACAGCTACCACCCGAAATCGCCAGTAAGAATGTCACCCATGGCGAACTGTTCGAGCTTTTCAGCCCATTGGAGGATGCAATCGTTAAGCTAACGAGCGCCGCGTTAGACCTTGCGGTTGTCCATAGGAACCACTCTGATGACGAGCAAATACAAGCCCTGGGCGAGTCCGCGTTTGAGGAGCTTAAGGGTGTCATTGAGTTGCTGAAAACGTACGGGGATACCAAAGGTCGTATACTCTTGAATGCTGGAGCGCAAAAAAATGAGTGACAATATTCACTACCTTGAAGAGCGCTTCAAAAATGCCGAAAAATTTCTTCCCCATCCAGACAGGCATGGCGGGAGCGGCGGCGGAGGCGGCGGTACTGGTGGCGGTGATTTTATGGAAAAGAGAATTGAGTCTATTGAGAAGTCACTCCCTGAAATAAAGGAGCGGTTGGCGCGCGTCGAGACAAAAATTGATTCGATTGAAAAGCATATGGTTACCAAGGCCGACCTTCTGGAAGAGACTGGCGGGCTGAACCAAGCCATAGCCAATTTCAGAACAGACATTCAATCGCTTGAAACCAGGCTTCTTAAGTGGTTTGTAGGCACTGCGGCCGCGCTTTCTGCGGTCGCCTTTGGAGTGGCGCGGCTGATCCACTGATCATTAAGACGCCATAGTAGGCCCGGCCCAGCGCCGGGCTTCTTGTATCTGGCGATCGCCCAGTTCTGCTACGGTGTCGCCCTCTGATAGCAATGGAAGCATCGAAGAATGAATTCATGGAAGGCTCTGGGGATTGCCCTGCTAGCATCGGTCAGCACGCAGGCCGTGTCAGGTGATGGCGCCAACCCTATCGCCGCTGCGATATTTCTCACAATCTCCGCGCCAACCATTTTAATTGGGGCGACGACATCTCTCACGACCGAGCCGCCTAAAATTTTCAAGTCAGCCAAGACTGACGCCCTGGCGTTCATAGGTTCGGACGGCGAAATTCGCGGCGCCCAGTTTGAGCAAGCCTCCAGGTACTACCGCTCGACCAGCCCGCCGCCGCTGATGTCAGACACCCAACTCGCCCGGGCGATCGCAACTTCGTTCTGATACCGACCGCGTCACCAAACCTTTCGTTTCTGCGACATCCTTTTCACCTGGCATTTACAGGGCCTGGGCAAAACTCCCCCTACTCCTTTGAAGAATTCCCTTTAGGTCCGCACACAAGCGGGCCTTTTTTTGCCCGCTGCTACGCTTTCCACGTCATCGAGTGGAGCGAACGCCATGCACTCCCACGAATACTGACTAGCCTGAGTAAACAGATAATCAGGCCCAGCGCCGGGCTTCTTGTTTCTGCCTTTTCACGCTCGGCTCCTCTGGTCATCTCAATTCCTAGTGAAACCGCTTAAGCCCGCCTTCAGCAGCCTGATCCATTACGGCATACCTTGTTACAACCATTCGCCCGTAGGCAGCCCCCGTAGAGAACTTCAAACTTTCACCCTAGTCCTAATGCTAGGCGTGCTTTAAACCGTGAGCGCCTGCTGACAACCCATAGAGGTTCACAAAATGAAAATGACACTACCCGCCCTAGCTTTGGGTGTCCTCATTTCGCAAGGAGCGATCGCAGCCGGAGATGGCACAGCCGCTCTTGGAGGCGGCGTTGGTGGTGCGCTAGGCAACATCGTAGGCCAACAGCTCGGAGGCTCGACAGGCGCAGCGGTAGGCGCAGGCGTAGGTGGTGCTGCCGGTAGTGCTGTTGGTGCTCAAAAAGGCAATAGAGCTGAAGCTGCATTAGGTGGCGGTATCGGCTCGGCTGGTGGCTCACTCATTGGTAATCGCCTGGGCGGCACAACTGGCTCGACTATCGGTGCAGGGCTCGGCGGCGCTGCGGGTGGTGCTCTAGGAAACAACCTGGCGGACGATGAGAGCAATCATCGATCGGATGGTAAGAAGCACAAAGGCAACAACAAGCATAAACACAAGAACAAACATCGTTAGTTTCTGACGCATTACATCGAAGCCCGGCCCAGCGCCGGGCTTCTTGTTTCTGTCCTTACCAGTTAGGATCGGTGATCGCATCCGTATGGAGGGGGCTGCATGAAACCCATCGCAACCAAGCTCGTCAAAATCACCGCACTCATGAGTGTGTGCGTCAGCGTGAGCTATGTGGCCCATGTCGTGAGCCGAGAAGTGGCTTACGTCCATGCGAAGGTGAACAGATCGACTAGCACTGACACGCCACGGCAAGAGCTTCGATGGCCGGAAGCCGTTGCTCTGCCAGAGTTGCGTGTCCCTCCATTGAAAGCTGACCAACTGGGCGCTGATGATTAATTAATCTCGCAGAGTTTGACGTCCGACATTTCACAAACCTTTCACAGCTGAACGCATATGGTTACCCCAGCTCCTAAAGAAAATCCCTTTAAGCCCGCTAATCCCCATCGCGGGCTTTTCTTTGCCTGCGATTTGGATCTAGATTGCGCTCGCCGATCGGGCTAGATCGCCTTCCACCTTTTTGCTTTGAGAAAGCTCAGGCAATTCCTCGCGTGCAGCAATACATGCCCAGCTTTTCCTAGCTCCGGATTTCCTTAGCAAATGGCTTATGCATTTATGCATAAAATCTGTTGCCGTCCTATTGCCAATGCATGCCAGCAGGAATACTGTTTATTTATACAGTTTTCGCAAGGAGCGAAGCATGAGCCAGGCACCCTACCCCGCATCGAAACCACGAAATTCCTACGAGCTTGTTGGCCGCCGCCTGCAAGGCTTGATCGCCTCTCCCCGGGTACAGCGGATTCAATTGGTCGAGGTATCCAGGCGCGACGATGAAAGCCCTGAAGCCTGGCGCCAGGTCATCCAGGATATCGGCGACACAGCCGGTATCAGGATCGATCATTTGGATGACGGTGCCGTCAGAATCGGCTGGCGTGAGTACTGCGATTCATAAATTAGCCCGCCAGTGAGCGGGATTTTTATTACCTGTGAATATTTTTATTACCTGCGGTCTTGACTGATAATATTATCGCTAGTAATGTTTATCTCAAGCCAGCAACGAACATTGCCGGCCAGCAGCGAGAGCTGCGCCGCTCTTTAACAGTCAGCGCAATACAGAAATACCAACAGACCGCATTGCCTCTACCGGCGACCGGCGATCAGACGGGTCAGATAGCCCGCCCACGACAGGAGAACCCTGTACGGCTGATCGAGAGCGAAACGCTCGAACCGTGCGAATGACCTGGCAAGCAATGCGCCCCGCGAATCCCAGCGGAAGAAGGGAGATTCAACTGAACAGAATTAGCGGTCCCGATAGCCTCGGCTGGGAACGCCGGACCTCATGCACCCTGCCCCACTCAACCAGGGCATTCAGAGCTGTAGCGTACATGTTGTAAGGACCTGTGATCCACGGCGAACAGATGCTGTTTGACGCCGTGAGTAGGAAGCTCGAAGCCCACCCACAGATAGCCAGCCCTGCAATCAGCAGCGGGCAACCGGCGCACATCACCGCTGACGCAACAACCCCGGCCTGTCGCCAGTAGCGAGGCCGGGGGTTTCACCGATAGGCCTTGGCAACAGGGCCTAACGGGAAACCAACCCGGGAGTCACGACGATGGAAGCAACAATCATCAACGGTTCATGGAAGGGTCACCTCGGACGTGGCCTGGCGCCGCGAGAACTTCAGTTCCTGCTTTGGATTGCCCAGGGCTTCACCTCGAAAGAGATCGCCCGCGAAGCAGGGATTGAGGCAGGCACCGTCAAGAAGCGCCTGACCAATGCGATGTTCAAGCTGGGCGTGACGAAGCGTACGGCGTTAGTGGCTGAGGCCATGAAGCGCCAGATCATCACGCCGGTTTGCTTTGTACTGGCGGCGCTGCTTGCCATGCACTCAATGATCAGTGACGACTCAATGCGTCGTGATCGCAGGGCACCGGAGAGGCGAATGGCTCAGGTTCGGATGGTGCGCCGGACGGAATGTCCTAGGTTGACCGCTTAACAGAGGCCACCAGGACAGCCTGTCGTTAACTGTCTGGTCAGCTGCGTGCGGGCCAGTTCCGGCACCTGCGGCCTTTCAAACATCAATGATGACAAGTGTCCCGTAGCTCCCAGACAAAACTGCATGCGGAACACCAGCTTCAGCCAGATAGATTTGTCCTTCTCCCACTCGCACGGATTCACCATCGACTCCCAGCAATAACTGCCCGGAGATGACTAACAATCCCTCAGTGTAGTCATGCACCTCTGCTTCAACGGACATTTCATCCATGCGCAGAACTTTGATATTGGAGCCGCCTACCCGTCCTAGAACGGTGGACTTCCAAGCTTGAGGCAAGGCCTTCGAGATCAAATCAAGATCCACCAGGGACATAGAAAACTCCTTATTTCGAACTTCCCTACTTATACCCCTCCCCACCTCTACCCGTCAGCACTTACCCCGCGCCCATCGGCAACCAGCGGAAGGCATGAGTGTTGACGAATACAGGTGAACAACCCGCCACTTTGGAGGCGACCATGTCAGCACTACGCAAGGCTCAGTTTGAGCACGACGAACAACTGCCGCCTCCGGTGAGCGAAACCTCTCAGCAATTGGCTCGCAGCGAATGGCTATACAACGCAGCCGAAGAGCTGGCCAGAGGTGGCAGCGTGGTGTTCAAGCGCCACCTGCACCCGCAGCAAGGCGTCACGGCCTACCAGTTCGCACTGGCTGTCGATGAGTACGCCAACAACCTTCTGGCCGACTGCGGCGTCGACGCTCCAGCCCTGGGCTACTTGCTGATCGCTGGGATGGCGGGCTCAAGGGTGAAGTCGGAAGCACTGGAGCTACTCGGCCGAAGCGACCACCCACTTGGGAAGCTCGGCGAGATTGCCGAACGCCTCCTTCAACCTCTGGCTGATGACGCTCTGATCGCCCAGGCCGAGGACAACGAACTGTGAGCCCCTACGTTGAGATCGATAAAGCGCTGTTTGCGCTTAAAGATCCAGATAAGCCCGCCCTCGACGAGATCTTGGCCGAGGGTTTGATCGTGCGTCACTTCACCTCGGGCGCCATCAACGCAGAAGAATTTCATTGGTATAGCGCACGCCTCCTGGATGTAAGCCGGCGGCGTAAGGAGAAGGCATGACTACCGCACCGGTTAAATCACTGGTCGACGAGCAGCTCGAAGATATCAGCGCTCATAACCTTCGCGAGGCCTACAGCCTGGCCGAACGCCGCGGCTTCTTCGGTGCGCCAGTTGAGCAGTACGCAGAGCCTGGTTATGGCGGTCGAGTGCTTCAGGTGCTCCGCTATAGAGTTCAACAGCAGAGCTAAACCTACGTCCGGCCCGCCCTTCAATATCCCCCAAGCACCCAATAATTTTGAACGCTGCGAACATCGCGGCAAGGAATCCCCATGTCCGCAGAGAGAAAGCCCAGCCCTATTGTGGAAGATGCTGAGTCGAGTGTGGTTACCACTATCGATCCCCGTCGCTCGCAAAGTGTGTCGACTGATATTTCAGCTCAAAGCAGTGATGCCGCCAGCATCATGTCCGTGATCATCCAGGTCGCCACCAATCCAAATGTCGATGTCGGAAACATGGAGCGGCTGATGCAAATGCACGAGCGTCACGTCGATCGACAGGCGTCAGTTGCATTCAGTATTGCGATGGTCAGCGCCCAGAAACGAATCAAGCCGGTGACACGTAATGCTCTCAACAAGCACACGGCCAGCACCTACGCCAGACTTGAAGATATCGACCGAGAGATCAGCCCGATTTTCACGGAGGAAGGCTTTTCGCTTTCCTTCGGAACTGCTGACTCTCGCCTGCCAGGCCATCTTCGCGTCACCTGTGAATGCATGCACGCAGGCGGCCATACGAAGCTATATCAGCTCGACCTTCCAATTGACGCTGCTGGATCAGGCGGAAAGACAAACAAGACCGGAGTGCAGGCGAACGGCTCAACTATCAGCTATGGCCGGCGATACCTGACCCAGATGATTTTCAACGTCACCACAACAGATGACGACGATGACGGGAACTCGGGAGCCCCCCTTCCCAAGGATTCGCCACCAGAGCCTGAGGCCCTTCCACCGTATCCAGCTGAAAAGTTCGCTGAAAACTTCCCTAAGTGGGTTGCCATGATTCTGGGCGGGCAAAAGACAGCGGAGCACATCGTCGTGATGCTTGGACTGAAAGCAACCCTGACCGAACACCAGAAAAAAACCATTCTCGCAATCATCGCCCCATCACAAGAAGGAGACGCGACATGAAAATTCATAACGTAGTTCAAGGCTCTGCCGAGTGGCACGCTCTGCGCGCGCAGCATTTCACAGCCTCTGAAGCTCCCGCCATGATGGGCGCATCGAAGTATCAAACGCGGACCGATCTGCTGGCGATTAAGAAGACCGGGATCACGCCCGACGTCACGCATTCCCAGCAGTTCATCTTCGACAAAGGCCACGCTACTGAAGCCCTGGCCCGCCCACTGACTGAGGCGTTGATCGGCGAAGAGCTGTATCCGATCGTTGCGACCGAGGGCAACCTGCTGGCCTCCATGGATGGCGCCACGATGCTCGGCGAGACACTGTTCGAGCACAAACTGTGGAATGAGTCAGTCGTGGCCCAGTTGAAAGCCGGCGACCTGGCTCCGCACTACTACTGGCAGCTTGAGCAGCAACTGCTGGTAAGCGGCGCTGAACGAGTGATCTTTGTTTGCTCGGACGGCACCCCGGAGAACTTCGTGCACATGGAATACCGGCCCGTCGCCGGGCGCGCGGCCCAGTTGATCGAAGGCTGGAAACAGTTCGAGGCAGACCTGTCCAACTTCGAAATGGCCGACGCTCCTTCAATCGTAGTCGGCAAGGCACCTGATGAACTGCCAGCCCTGCGCATCGAGCTGACCGGCATGGTCACCGCCAGCAACCTGAAGGTGTTTGAAGATTCGGCACTGGCCGTCATCGACTCGGTGAAAACCACGCTCTCCACCGACCAAGACTTCGCCGACGCCAAGAAGGCGGTCAAGTGGTGTGGCGATGTCGAGGAGGCTGTCGCTGTCGCCAAGAAACAGGCTCTGTCGCAGACCCAAAGCATCGACGAGCTGTTTTCGTCGTTGGATCGCATCAGTGCCCATGCTCGCGAGACTCGCCTGAAGGTCGACAAGCTGGTGAAGGCTCAAGAGCTGTTGGTGAAGACCAACATCAAGCAAAAAGCCGAGCTGGCACTGGCGGATCACATTGCCGCAATCAACAAGACCCTTGGCAAAGTCACGCTGCCTCCTGTCGTTTCGGACTTCGCCGGCGCCATGAAGAACAAACGCACAATTGCCAGCCTCCAGGACGCAGTTGATACCGAGCTGGCCCGGGCGAAGATCGATGCAAGTCAGGCAGCGGAAAGTATTCGCTTGAATCTGACCAGCCTGGCGGAGCTCGCCGTTGATTACGCCTTCCTGTTCAGCGACGTGCAGCAACTGGTGACCAAGGCCAATGATGACCTGGTGACGCTGATCAAATTCCGTATCTCGGAACACCAGAAGGCGGAACAGGATAAGGCCGACGCGAAGCGAATCGCCGACGAACAAGAGGCCCAGCGCCTGGCAGCCTTCAAGTCAGATCCGGTCGTGGAGAAAGTTTCGACATCAGAGCCCGTCCGCACCGCTCCTGTCCAGACGGCGGCCCCCGTAGCCCAGGCCACAACGTCAGTAACGAGCCATGCGGTCGAGCAGGTAGCGCTGCAGGCCAACGTGACGGACTTCGAGGTTCTGGTGAAAGCCGTGGCATATGGTCAGGCGCCAATCACCGTCCTCCTGGTCAACTGGGAAGCGCTCGACACGATGGTCGCAGAGCAGGGATCAAGCTTCAGCATGGCCGGGGTGACGCTGGCCAAGGCGGCAGCATGATTAGCAACCACCTCAGCCTGGTTAAGCAGCAGCGTCAGCACGCAGAATCAATATCGGTGCGCACGGCGCAGTTCCTGGCAGCCGGCGGAACGATCTACCTGGGCGAAAGCCCGGCGATCAACCCTCCACCGCCGAAGCGCTCCACCAAGATCGATCCCGAAACCATCCTCAAGCGCCGCAAGCCGCCTATCACAGCGGCAGAACGTAAGGCGCTGCGCAAACTCGCGGAGGCATTGTGAGCAAACGCAAGGCGCATAATCTGCAGGCCCGCATTGCCCGGTCGTGCCGGTCGTTGCTGGCATCCAACCGCGTCGCCGTCGTGAACATCGACCCCTGCGGCCGCCAGGGCATGATCAATTACAAGTCGCTGAAGAACATTGCGCCGGGGAAGATTGGCCAGGCCGTCTGCAGCATTCCCCACCGGTGGACGATCTACCTCAGCGCGCTTTGCATCGACGCCCGCGGCGACCGCTACAGCAAATCGGTGGAGGTGGCGCCCGATGGCGTTTATCTCTCCGACCACCTGGAAGACGTGATCGAGCACTGCTACAAGAAGCTGCGCGACGAGGCGAATCAAAGCCAGATGGTGGCTTCAGGTTGGATTGCCATTCCCGAGGCTTTATCACTGGAAGAGGCGCACGCCGCGCGGATCTTCGAAGCGGTCGGCGCGTGGAATCAGCAGAAGGTCGCTACATGCGCCGAATAGCCTGCACCCAGCAACGCAAACATCAAACCTGGCTCGCACTGCCGGCCAGCGGAATAGAAGAGGCAGGCCATGGCAGCCGAACAGAAGGAGCGCACGGCAAAGCTTGCCGAGAAGCGGCAGGAACTGGGCGAGCAGGAGTTGCGGCACACGGTACCGCACGGCACCCGGCAGATGCTCGACGAGTTGATGCTCTGGCATAAGGTCGAGGAAGTCAGCGAGGCGGTGCAACTGCTGGTGCTGAATGGCCGGGCCGAGGATCTGCCGCCGGCGCCGCCGAAGGTCAAAGGCACCTCCGACATCATTCGCCATTACTTCCGTCAGGGGATGCGCGACCGCCTTGCAGCACTCACCGCAGACCTGGGCGAAAAGAAGGACCGCGCGACGATCTGGCGACTGATCGTGCATGCACACTCACTGGGCGCCGAGAGGTCCGCATCAATGTTCGAGATTAAGCGCCACGGAATCGACATAACTCAAAACGTGGCGCGTAAATTACGGCAGGCTGGCTTTGCCGAATCACTCCAAATGAACGCCGAAGAAGAAGGCGACGAATAGTCCAGCCCGCTCACCGCACAAGGTCATGCATCCTCGGCAAACAAACGATCTTTAATCAGCTGAACGGCCTTGTGAAAGCCCCGTTCCTCTTTGGCCTCATGAAGAGGCACGGTTCGCTCGCTGTGATCGCCCTTACGGGTTATGTATTCGATCACGTAGCTGAACTGATGAGTCTCTTCATCGAACTCCAAATAAAAGAACTGCTCATCACCCATTTTATCCAGATAACCGACCTGCTTTCGCATGTTCACTCCTTGATCCGACCCAGTGCCAGACATCTGTCATACCCCAACCAAAACCAAATTGCCACCACCGGAAGCCGGAGGGCGGCGCCTGACTGGAGATAATCCATGAAAGAGCATGAACGCAACGCAATGACCGCCCGAGTCGCCGAAGATCTAGCCCAACACCAATACACCCAACTGGTTAACGAAAACGGCGTTGAGGTATGGCGTTGCGCACGGCCAGGCAGCAGCTGCTACGGGTTCGACGTCTGCGTTACCCGCTTCGGCATGAGCATGATGGGCGACATCGGCGCGCTCGTGTTCCACGTCGGCGCCAGCTATGGCATCAACTTCTTGCGTCATCAGAGCGATGGCTACCTGCATGAGAAGCTGGACGGCGACATTAAGCAAGTGGTGATCGACTTCGACGCGATCCGTGACACGGTGTGCGAATGCATCGCCGGAAGAATCGATTATGAATTGCCTGGGGATGAGGTCCCAGAATGGATCGCGGACATCCCGAACAAGGGCGCCACCCTGGAGCAGGCTGAACAACTCGTTGAATGGCTGCGCGAGCGTGATGAGGCCGAAGACGAGCGCCTTCCTTTTGCTGACCTGGCTGACGTAGTTGAGGAGGTCGAGACCTTCGCCGATGGGCGCGAAAGCGATGTGGTGCTGGCCTATGACTTCCTGCGCGAACACGAAGAATTGATTGGTGGCAGCGACCTCTGGGAGTCGACGACCAGCAAGCCATGCCCAAACCTGATGGCTCGCCTGTACTACGTGCGCCACGCCGCAAACGCAATCATGGCGATCAAAGAAGCGACCTGCGCAGCATGAATAATCCTTACCAATATCGAGGGGAAAAGTATCTAAGCATGAGAAAGGCCGTTACCCATCATTGTATTTCCGACATGGAAGAAGCCGCTTCCATCATCGATTGAAAACATGATGGTGGTTTCAGCGAGCAGATCACGAAGCACTTGTAGTTCCGATGGATCTGTCGGCATTTTGATCAGGATTGACGTGACCATGTCATCGGCTGCAGGTTTTGACATTTGCAAATACTCATAACCCGAAAGAGATTCGCGAAGAGTTCTATGCCCGCCAATCTCTGTTCCTGAACGAGCTAGCCTCGCGCGAACGGTAAAAGCAAATGCATAACCTAAAATAACCGGATCAGGAAACGGAGTGTCTTTCCATTCGTGACCCTCCTTGCTTTCAATCATGTAAGGGCCTTGGCCTAAGTACTGACCATAGTTCTCGACGAGATACGCCATCTCATAAGTTGATTTAACCGTCGAGGCTATCTCCATTACCGGCGAACTCATGCTCACAACGAGCATAGAGGCAGCAGCTAGGCCTTTCAGGTAACCCGGTAGCTCATGTTTCTGAACAAGCCGTTTCAAAGCGGTCTCCTTGATCCGGCTCAATGCCGGTCACACCTAGTACCCCATGCCACCGGAAATTTCTATGAGACACATAATAATCACTGTGCTGCTTGCATCGGTTTAGCGGTGACGATCAGAAAAACGATCTGTCGTTAGCTTAACGAATCACACGATCCTCAGGTACTCGATCAGTTTTTCGTCAAGCTGACCTCCGAGAGTATTTGCCCTCATCACGCACTCGGACAGATTCTTGCGAGCGCTCTCTAATCTCAATTTGGCTTCATTGCGCTGCTGGTCGGTAGCCCTTTCTCCCGCCGGAACTCCCAAAGGTTGCGAATCAATAATGCTCAGTTCCTCTCGACAAAATCCCATTTGAGAGTGTAGCTCCTGAATTCCATAACATTCTTCATAAAACTCTGCTACCTGCCGGGCTAAACGCCGAGGTAGATATAGTCGAGCGGTCTTAACATGAGAGGAAAATTCATAAATCCCTGCCTGTGTAGTACTCATGCCTTTGGCTTCCAAATGCATGCGAGCAACCACAAACGCTCGATACAGGTCTTTCTGGAGCGTGTGCACGCTGATTTTATTTGCCAGTTTCGCTTCCTTAGCAGACTTCCAAGAGAAAGCAGCGGCTACGACTGAAACAACAAGTGCAAAACAAGCCAAACTATTTGTCCAAAATACTGGACTCGTAGGTATTTCCCAGTTCACCGCCATCTGCACGCCTCCATACGATCCCGTATAAATTAACAACTCAAGCCGACGAAGCGACACTGCAAGCAATGTCACTTGCCTTTGATAAGCCTTAGGTTTTTTCTTAAATCTCTGCCTGAACGATTTAATCGCTCAATAGCGGTGAAGCCAGCATCTCTCTTAGAGCTATCTGAGTCATGAACCCCATGCCAGCCAAGAACAGCAATTTGAAAATCTTTAATTCCATTGCACACACATGCCAGCTCAGTCTTCAGTTCTGCACAAGGCGCGCGCCGCTCCATCTCTCGAATGGCTTCTAGATGTGCACCGGCCCTACCTGCAAGATCTTGTCGCTCATCTCTTCCGGCGCTGTTGGCAGCGTGGGCAATTTCCGATAGTTCCGATGCTGCTAATTCTACCGCGACGGCGCCGTTCAAAACCGCCTCTTTAACTGCGACAAGGTGAGCACGAACAACCTTTCGCTGCTTTGTTCCGAGGCGATACGCTCGAAAGAGCCAACCTAGCGCGGCTACAACTACGCCTCCTCCTAGGGCTAGCCACGCTGCTAGACCTTGGTGCGCTTCAAACCAAGCCAGCAAGACATCCATAGGCATTCTCTTCCCTCCTTGAAATCCGAGACTATATACCGACAAGGCCATCTTATGCGTACCTACAAATTGCTCGGCACAACGGTCGTCAGCTTTTCCGGCGGACGCACCAGCGCCTACATGTTGCGCCAGGTGCTGGACAACAATGAGGACCTGAGCGATCTGGTTGTCACCTTCGCCAATACCGGGAAGGAACACCCTGCCACGCTAGAGTTCGTTAGGGAATGCGCCGAGCGCTGGAAGGTGCCGATTGTCTGGCTTGAGTTTCGCGACAATGACTCAGGGTTTGCGGTCGTGGATTACGCCAACGCGAGCCGCCAGGGCGAACCGTTCGAAGCACTGATCCGCAAACGCAAGTATCTGCCCAACCCGGTGACCAGATTCTGCACCATCGACCTCAAGATCCGAATCATCCACAAGTATCTGCGTAGTCTGGGCCTATCTACCGAGGAGGTGCCGGTCGACATGATGACCGGCATCCGTGCCGACGAACCGCGCCGAGTCGTGAAGATCCGGCACCGCAAAAGCACCAGCGAAAGCAAGTGGGCAACCATGGTAATGCCGTTGGCTGACGCCGGTGTCGGGGTGCAGGACGTGACCGACTTCTGGGGGGGGCCAACCTTTCGACCTGATGCTACCGACGATCAACGGCAGGACGCTGGAAGGCAACTGCGACCTTTGCTTCCTGAAAGGTGCCAAGCAGGTCTATTCAATCATCGCCAGCGACCGGCCCAAGCCCGAGTGGTGGGCTCGCATGGAAAGCTCAGTGGTATCCGGCGGCAAGTTCACCGGCGACGGCGCACGCTTCCGCAGTGACCGCCCCAGCTACCAGCAGATGCTTGATTACTCCGACACCCAACTCGACATGTTCGCCGATCACGACGAGGCAATTGAATGCTTCTGCGGTGATTGATCTTTATAGTAATTGTTTTTGTGTTCCCGGGTATGCCTTATCTAGCGTCAAGTACACATCAAGAATTTTTTCTTTAAGACTTTCTCGAACCTCAGCAACGCTAGAAAAATCTGCAATTGACATATCAAGTGCAACTTTAGATAAAAGATCCACTGACTCTCTAGCACGATCACGATGGTCAATCATACTCTGCAGTTTATCATGACGCTCCTCATTCATATTGTTGAAAAACTCTTCTCGAAACCTGAAAGACATGTCATGTTGCCGATCAAAATCGCGCTCATGCATATTCATTCGCATCTCAACCAAACGTACAGCAGACTCCTGAGCCGAAGCGATTTGGAGGGTTAGAGAGTCTTGATCAGAGCGTGCGATCTGCGCCCGCTGAGTCTCGAACACCTCCAACTGCAGAGAGTTCATCCGATCAAATTCTTCCCGTTGAGAGTCGAGAAGTTCCCGCTGTAAATACACAGTCTTCAATACAGCCAACAATGTCAAAAACGAAACTAACGGGCCAAATACCCCTCCTACATAAGATCCAAAATCGGACCACTCAGATGAACTGGAAGATAGCTCACCTCCAAATTTCACGCGATATAGATAAAGAGTGATAATTAGAGTTAACGCTGCCGCCGCTACTGTGAGAAACCAAAAGCTAAAGAGGCCTCTTCTGAGTCGGCAGAATAAATTCCACATATAAAGCTCTCCTAAAATTTCGCAATCATACCGGCGAGGAGCCAGCATGCCCATTGCTTATGGAAGCGTTTTCAGCGGCATCGAAGCCGCTACACAGGCCTGGCACCCGCTGGGCATGCGCGCCGCCTGGTTCGCTGAGATTGAGCCAGCATTTCGCTATTGCGTCATCCGCCGGGGCGAGCGAGCATTGACCATCTGATGAATGCTGCTGCACACAAGGACGTTTCGTTGAAAATCCCCGCGGTAAAAAAAGAGAAGCTCGACCAAGCTTTGAAGCAGTTTGATGAAAAGTTTCGCCATGCTCCCGAGTGGAAAGGCTGGACTGAAAACCAAGCACATCGTTACGCAATCAGCGCGAACAGCACTTTGTACCCTGCAAAAAAAATAGTATCTCTGGCCACTGGAGTTCCGGTCGGCCTGTTCTCTGGTGGCAAGCCCACAAATGGATATTTGGAGCGGCACGGATTCACAATCGTTGACCTCCCCCGATCAACCATCCCTGAGCTTAGGTTTGTAGTTGGTCAGGTCTACGATCGAAAAACCGAGATTCACGATCTGTTCGGTGGAAGCAGACAAAGCGGGATTTCACCGTCCGCGCAGTCACCAACGATATTCATTTTTACGGGCGAATCTGGCGAGCAATTTGGGTATACGGACAGACGTGAGGCAGATGGTGTTTTCACCTATACCGGTGAAGGTCAGTCTAGCCATATGACCATGACAAAAGGAAATCTCGCCATCCTTCAACACGCGGAGATGGGAAGGTCTCTTCACCTTTTCAAGGCCCTGGGAAAGAGTCAGGGGCAGGAATACCTAGGAGAGTTCACCTGTGCGAGCCACGAGTGGCGCACCGGCCTAGATAAGCACCTTAACGATCGGAAAACATTGATTTTCAAGCTTGTCCCTGTAGGACTTGAGTTGAACTGGCAGTTATTTTCGGATGAAGGTGAAGTAACGAATCCCGAGCTTTCGCTTTCCGAGGCCAGACAAGTAGCCTTGGCTGCCGCAGCAGCGGGCTTGACGAGCGGAGAAAGTTCAGCTCTCAGAACTGTATATCGGCGCAGCAAACGAATTGCCGAATATGTTTTGAGAAGGGCTGCCGGAAATTGTGAAAGCTGCAAAAATCCAGCCCCGTTCATGAAGACCAATGGCTCCCCCTACCTTGAGCCACACCATATCAATCGACTATCAGATGGTGGCCTCGACCATCCACGCTACGTAGGTGCCATTTGCCCGGCATGCCACCGCGAAATACACCACGGACTGCACGGAAAGGCAAAGAACGAAGCGTTGAAAACATACGTCGCCAATATTGAGCCGAAGTCATAAGAATCCCTTGTCGGCAGCCATACCATCACCAACCCCTCCCGGCACCTATAACGACTGTATGCGCCGCGACATTGCCGCCCTGATGGACTGCGACACCGTGGCCACTCTGCCCGGCTGGAAAGAATCGAAGGGTGCTCTGCTCGAAGTCCTGATTACGCTGCACCTCGGCATGAGGATTGTGAATGCACATGAGCTGTTAACTAGGGAGGCGGTATGAGCAACAGGGCGAGGATGTGACCAGCGGACCAAGGCGTTGAGTTACTAGCCCAGAGGAAGGGAGTTGTTTAACTCTCAGCTAACTACTTCGGTCCACTGATTCACTGCCCACTGCTTGAAGAGCGCGCTCCAATGACTTGATAGAGCGCCAGTCGGATAAGCACGTCAACAACACATATCTGAAATACCTGAGCGACAGGTAATTTCTAGCAACGATCCATGGTTTCGTCCAGGGTCGTTTTCAAATATTCCTCACCATCACAGTCAGCCGCTATAGCGGCAAGGACGAAGTCATGCCTGAAGAAAAGTTGATTGGCCCCGTCGAAGTCGTGCGTGAAGAAGGCGGGTATTGGTACCACCCAGATGTACCGGAATTCGATGAGGACGCCGAAGCCTGGAAAGCGTGGCTCAGCGCCCAAGGCCTGAAGGTGATCGGCTGGCACATGGACTCCGATATGGAAACCCACCCTTACTGGGAACATGGCGAGGCTCACTGCCTCGGGTGGGAGCCAGTAACTCCGCCTGCGTACGATTGGTTCCTGCTCGGCATTTTCGATACGGACGACGGCCCTTACGTCCAGTGGGCACGCCGGGAGGTGACACCGTGAGCCAGATCAAAGAACGCCCCATCCTGTTCACGGCGCTGATGGTGCGCGCCATCCTGGAAGGCCGGAAGACGGTGACGCGGCGGGCAATCAAGGTTCAGCCGCATATCGATGCCAGTGGCAATTTCTGCGTAGGCAGCTCCAACTACGGCCAGGACGGTTACGGCAAACCTGTGACCAAGCACTTCGTCAACGGCTGCTGCCCCTATGGCAAGCCCGGCGACCGGCTGTGGGTGCGCGAGACCTTCGCCTTGCTCGGCAACGAAGACGGCTGCTGTATCGACTGGCAAGACAACTTGGTCAAAGGCGACGAGCGCGGCGCGGCACGGATCTACCGGGCAAGCTGTCCGACGGGCGACTACGGGCTTAATCAGATCCCAGCGAAGGCGGAATGGAAGCCAGATACTGAAGCCATGGAGTATGACGGCGCATGGCGCCCCAGCATCCACATGCCCCGCTGGGCCAGCCGCATCCTGCTGGAGATCACCGACGTGCGCGTCGAGCGGTTGCAGGACATCAGTGGGGACCAGGCTGAGGCCGAAGGCGTAGATGCCGCCATGTGTCAGCAGTTCCTCGAGACTTCGCCGAGTCGATACCTATGCAAAGAAGCTGTGATCCATGGCTTCGCAGGGTTATGGAACTCCATCGGCGGCAACTGGGACGCCAACCCGTGGGTCTGGGTGGTCGAGTTCAAGCGGGTGACGCCATGAGCGATTCCCCGAAGAGTCTCGGCTGGATGGACCACGGAAAGACAGATTGCGGCCTCTTGGTAATGAGTCGATGGGATAGCCCGGATCGCGATGACAACGCCAAAGACCTGCAGCGCTTTGTGAAAGATGTGAAGCGAAGCGGGCTCAACCACTCCCGCATTGAGCGCTGCGAAGGCGATCAATTCCCGGAATGGGTTGGCGAGCTCCATTGCGACGATACGCAATGCCAGTGCCGACGTTTCCTTCGCATCAAACAAGCCTAACCCCAATCCCCCTACATGCCTGCCGGTGAGCGAACTCACGGTAACTGGCTGTCGATCCATCGCTCCGCAGCTGCCATCGCATCACCCAGTGCCGACGGATAGTCAGGCCATGGACCCGTCAACTCGGCGGCAACTTCGCCCAATCCTTCAACGGCTGCCGGCTCGATGATTCTCGCAAATGCGGGTACGTCATCGTTTGGTCGCCTCCATTCGAACTTGAGAAACAACGTATGCCCCCGATAGGCGTGAACGACTGGAACATCAAGATTGTGTGGCACGCGCCCTCCCTGACACAGAAACCAAATTGAGCCGTGTTTGTAGCCCTTATCCGTCCCCATTTCCATCGAGGCAATTTGCTATCAACTTCTGCTGCCCAGCGTGGCGAGGACACCCCATGTACGCAACGAAACTCACCCTGCTCATCACGGCCATCGTGTTGTACGTGGCGGGGTCCATCTTCTGGTTTTTCTGGCAGGTGCCGGAGCTGCTCTCCACCGGTACCGACCAACACCTGATCGCAGCATTCGCCGGCACCGTCGCCTGGATGCTACTCACCTTCGGTTTCATCATCCACATCATCAAGACAGCGCGGCCTACTGGCCCGCATGACAGTCCCCGGGCATAGAGGTGCACACCATGGAAATGCAAAGCGAAACGCTTGCCGAGGAAGAGATCGCGGCAATAACGGGCTACATGATCCCGTCCAGGCAGATCGAGTGGCTCAACAAAAACGGCTGGAAATACGTACTGACTCGCTCGCGCCGACCAGTGGTGGGCCGCGTTTACGCCCGGATGAAGTTGGCCGGAGTGAAGCCATCAGCAGAGAACGTTGCGGCCGAAGCCTGGTCGCTAGACTTGTCAAAGGTAGGATAAAAAGATGCGAGCAAAAAAGGCGGCAAACAGGGACCTGCCGCCGCGGATGATACGGCGTGTGCGCACGCTGAAAGGCGGTAAAGAGTGGGTTGGGTACTACTACGACGGGAGGAGTGAAGACGGGAAGCGGGTGGAGATTCCGCTCGGGGGTGACCTGGAAATTGCAAAGGCTGAATGGGCAAAGCTCGACTGCAAGCCGGTACCGAAGAAAGGAGCCCTGCTGGGCCAGGTGTTTGACCGTTACGAGCGCGAGATCATCCCAGGCAAGGCACCCAAGACGCAGAGCGATAATCTCCTGAGCCTGAAGCAACTGCGCAAAGCGTTCAGCGACGCCCCTATTGATGCGGTTACACCACAGATCATCGCGCAGTACAGGGATAGCCGGACCGCCAAGGTAAGAGCCAACCGGGAAATATCACTGTTGTCGCACATCTACAACATTGCGCGGGAGTGGGGGCTCACCGAGAACAACCCTGCCGCCGGCGTGCGCAAGAACAAGGAGGCGCCTCGAGACTTCTACGCAACTGAGGAGATCTGGAGCGCCGTTTACGCAGTCGCAGCCTCGGAGCTTCGCGATGCTATGGACTTGGCCTACCTGACCGGACAGCGCCCCGCAGATGTGCTTTCGATGCGCGAGGCTGATGCGGTAAATGAATTCCTGCAGGTGTCGCAAGGCAAGACGGCCAAGAAGCTCCGGATCCGCCTTACCGCTGCCGGAAACCTTAATGACCTGGGCACACTGGTCGAGCGACTGATAGAGCAGCGGCGCTCGCGTGGAGTACGGACTCCATACCTAATAATCACTGAAGATGGCCGGCAGGTGACCAAGCCGATGCTACGCCTACGCTTTGACGATGCCAGGAACAAGGCAATTGCCATTGCTAACGAGGCGGGAGACGGCGTGCTTGCGGCGAGCATCCGGCAGTTCCAGTTCCGCGACATCCGACCAAAAGCAGCCAGTGAGATATTGGACCTTGGCGATGCCAGTCGCCTGCTTGGGCACACGGATAAGCGGATAACCGAGACGGTTTATAGGCGCGTTGGCGAGATCGTGAAACCGACACGTTGATAGAGCATCTGACAGTAGTTGCGGAAAGCGTCGTAAACGATGCGGAAACTGTTAGTTTAAAACCCAGTCCAATTATCGAACGCCAGAAACACAAAAGCCCCGCATAAGCGGGGCTTTCGTATGAATCTTGGCGGGAAACCAGGGATTCGAACCCTGGGAACGCTATTAACGTTCGCCGGTTTTCAAGACCGGTGCATTCAACCACTCTGCCAATTTCCCTTGTGCAACACAGGATTATAGTAGCCCATCCTGTCTCAGCGGGCGCCATAATACCCGAATGAAACACACTGTCAAACTCTCTGCATAGCTTGTTACAGAGCGTCTGTTATGATCTTTGCGACTGAACGTTTCAAAACTGAAGGAGTGTCGCCATGCGCGAACAGGATTACGCAGTTAATAGCAACGTGCAGGCTGAGCAGCTAGAGGTTAGCCGCGTCCTGCGCAATACATACGGCTTGCTCGCCCTCACCCTCGCATTTAGCGGCGTGATGGCGTATGTGGCGCAGCAGATGCGTGTTGGCTACCCGAATATCTTCGTGGTGTTGATCGGCTTCTACGGCCTGTTTTTCCTCACCAACAAGCTGCGCGACTCGGCCTGGGGCCTGGTGTCGGCGTTTGCCCTGACCGGTTTCATGGGGTTCCTGCTGGGCCCGATCCTTAACCGTTACCTGGGCATGCAGGGCGGCGCGGAAGTGGTCAGCTCGGCGTTTGCCATGACGGCATTGGTGTTTGGTGGCCTGTCGGCCTATGTACTGATCACCCGTAAGGACATGAGCTTCCTCGGCGGTTTCATCACGGCTGGCTTCTTCGTGTTGCTGGCGGCGGTGTTGGCAAGCATGTTCTTCCAGATCAGCGGCCTGCAGTTGGCGATCAGCGCCGGTTTTGTGCTGTTTTCCTCGGTCTGCATCCTGTTCCAGACCAGCGCCATCATCCATGGCGGCGAGCGTAACTACATCATGGCGACCATCAGCCTGTATGTATCGATCTACAACCTGTTTGTCAGCCTGTTGCAGATCTTCGGCATCATGAGCCGCGACGACTGATCCCAGCCCCATCAAAAAGCCCGCTTCGGCGGGCTTTTTGTTGCCTGCGGCTTTATCATTGGCACAGGTTTACCTACAGAGTGTTCCATGAAGTTCGCAATTGCGCTGTTTTCCGCCGCCCATGCGCCCTCCTCGCGCCGTGCCCTGCTGTTTGCCCAGGCTGCACTGGCCGGCGGGCATGAGATTGTGCGGCTGTTTTTCTACCAGGATGGCGTCTACAGCGCCGCCAATTCGGTGGTCACGCCGCAGGATGAGCAGGACATCGCCCAACAATGGCGCGCCCTGGTCGGCGAGCACCAACTCGATGGCGTGGTATGCATCGCTGCCGCGTTACGGCGCGGCGTGCTCAATGCCGAGGAGGCTGCGCGCTACCAGCGCAGTGCGGTGAACCTCGATGCGCCCTGGGCGTTGTCGGGCCTTGGGCAATTGCACGATGCAATCCAGGACGCCGACCGCCTGATTTGCTTTGGAGGGCCATGAAATGTCCAGATCCTTGCTGGTAATCAGTCGCCAGGCGCCGTGGTCCGGGCCCAGTGCGCGGGAAGCGCTGGATGTGGTACTGGCCGGTGGCGCATTCGACTTGCCGATTGGGCTGCTGTTTCTCGATGACGGGGTGTTTCAACTGGCACCTGCACAGAATGCCAAAGCCGTGCAGCAGAAGGATGTGACAGCCAACCTGCAGGCGCTCTCGCTGTTCGGCATCGATGAGGTGTTTGCGTGCAGCCACAGCTTGGCCGAGCGTGGATTGAGCGCCCCTGATAGCGCGCAGCCACTGAGCAGCGAACAGATTTCCCAGATGATTGACCGTTACGATCAGGTGATGACCCTCTGATGTCGACTTTGCATGTATTGTCCCACTCTCCCTTTTCCGACAGCCGACTGGACAGTTGCCTACGGCTGTGTGGTGCACAAGATGCGATCCTACTGTGCGGCGATGCAACCTATGCCCTGCAAGCCGGTAGCGCGCCCTTCAAGGCCCTGGAGGTCAGTGCCGTGGTCATCTTCGTGCTTGCCGAAGACGCCCAGGCCCGGGGCCTGTCATTGCCGGAGTGGGCCAAGAGTGTTGACTACCCAGGTTTTGTGCAGTTGTCGATCGACCATGACAAGGTCAACAGTTGGTTATGAATACGCTGACCGTAGGCGCGCGCGCACTAGAACTGGACAAAGACGGTTACCTGGCTGACCTCAATGACTGGTCAACCGAGGTGGCCAACGCTTTGGCAAGCGCTGAAGAACTGGAATTGACCGACGAACACTGGGAAATCCTCGAGCTGCTCAGGGGCTTTTACCAGGAGTTCCAGTTATCACCGGCCACCCGCCCGCTGATCAAGTACACCGCCTTGAAGCTGGGCCCGGAAAAGGGCAACAGCCTGCACCTCAACCGACTGTTCAAAGGCACTCCCGCCAAACTTGCCGCCAAGCTGGCGGGCCTGCCCAGACCGACGAATTGTTTATGACCGACTTCGCCCCGTTGATCACCGAAACTCCCGCCGAACATCCCTTTGCGCCGTTTGTGCGCATCCTCGGCAAAGGCAAGCGCGGTGCCCGCAGCCTGACGCGCGAAGAAGCGCGGGAAGCCATGGGCATGCTGCTCGACGAGAAGGTCGAGGAGTCCCAGCTCGGCGCGTTCCTGATGCTGCTGCGCCACAAAGAAGAGAGCCCAGAGGAACTCGCCGGCTTCACCGAGGCCCTGCGCGAACGCCTGAACCCGCCGGCACTGCAGGTGGATGTAGATTGGCCTACCTACGCCGGGAAAAAACGCCACCTGCCGTGGTACCTGCTGGCCGCCAAGTGCCTGGCGCAGAACGGCGTGCGAATTTTCATGCATGGCGGCGGCGCCCACACAGCCGGCCGGCTGTACACCGAACAGTTGCTGGGTGAGCTGCAGATTCCACTGTGCCGCAACTGGCAACAGGTCGAGACCGCCCTTGCGCAAGGCAACCTGGCGTTTATGCCGCTGGGCGACTGGGCCCCGCAACTGCAACGCATGATTGACCTGCGCAACATCCTTGGCCTGCGCTCACCTATCCATTCCCTGGCGCGCATCCTCAACCCACTGGGCGCACGCTGCGGCCTGCAAAGCATCTTCCATCCCGGTTACCAGGGTGTACATCGCGATGCCAGTGGCCTGCTGGGTGACAACAGCATTGTGATCAAGGGTGATGGCGGCGAGATCGAGATCAATCCCGACTCCGCCAGCCACTTATATGGCACCACCGGTGGCGCAAGCTGGGATGAGGAGTGGCCTGCCCTCTCCGCCCAGCGCCACGTCAAGCCGGCCAGCCTCGATCCCGAGCATTTGAAGGCCCTGTGGCGCGGCGAAGTGCAGGATAGCTACCCGCAGTTGGCGCTGATTGCCACCATGGCCCTGGCCCTGCGCGGCCTTGGGCACCCACGGGAGCAGGCTTTTGAACTGGCCCAGCAGTACTGGGATGCGCGGGACAAATCGATTTAATCGATCATTAACCCCGAGCCTTTGCGCTATTTGTTCGAACCCAGACGATTAGACTGCACTCCAACGCTTAATAGCCAAGGAGTCAGTCATGGGTTTGCTGATTGAAGGACACTGGCATGACCAGTGGTACGAAAGTAGCGCAGATGGCGCATTCCAACGGGAACAGGCGCAACGCCGGCACTGGGTCACCGCAGATGGCCAAGCTGGCCCAAGCGGCGACAGCGGCTTCAAAGCCGAAGCCGGCCGCTACCACCTCTATGTCTCCCTCGCCTGCCCCTGGGCGCACCGCACCCTGATCCTGCGCAAACTCAAGGGTCTGGAGAGACTGATCGACGTTTCAGTGGTCAGTTGGCTGATGCTGGAAAATGGCTGGACCTTCGACAAGGCCCATGGCTCTACCGGCGACAGGCTCGACGACTTTGCCTTCATGCACCAGCGCTACACCGCCGATACCGCCGACTACACCGGGCGCGTCACGGTGCCGGTGCTGTGGGACAAGAAGCTCAATCGCATCGTCAGCAATGAGTCGGCGGAGATCATCCGCATGTTCAACAGCGCGTTCAACGAGCTGACGGGCAACACCCTGGACTTCTACCCCGAGCCATTGCGCCCGACCATCGACGCGTGGAACGAGCGGATCTATCCCGCCGTGAACAATGGCGTGTATCGCGCAGGCTTTGCCACTTCGCAGCAGGCGTACGAAAGTGCCTTTGATGATGTATTTGCCGAGTTGGATCACCTGGAGCAGCACTTGGGTGGTCACCGCTACCTCGCAGGTGAATACCTGACCGAGGCTGATGTACGCCTGTTTACGACGCTGATCCGGTTTGATGCGGTTTATTACAGCCACTTCAAATGCAACCTACGGCGGATTGCGGATTATCCGAACCTGTCGAATTGGTTGCGCGAGCTGTATCAATGGCCGGGGGTGGCCGAGACGGTGGATTTTGCCCATATCAAGGGGCATTACTACGCCAGCCACCGCACGATCAATCCGACAGGGATTGTGCCGAAGGGACCGTCGCAGGCGTTTGACAGCAAACATGACCGGCAGAAGATGAGCAGCAAGGGCGTCTGGAGCTGAAGCAAAAACTGTAGGAGCGAGCTTGCCCGCGAAGTTCGTCAACGATAACGCGGGCATTCTGGAGGCACGCGGCGCAGTTGAATTTTTCGCGAGCAAGCTCGCTTCTACAATTGATATGAGTGCCGGTGATCACACCTGGGACTGAGCACCTTCGAACCACTTCAGCTTCTCACGCAACACCACTACTTCTCCTACGATCACCAGTGTCGGCGCATGCACTTCATGCTCCGCTACCAGACGTGGCAGGTCAGCCAGGGTGCCCGTAAACACACGCTGGTTGGACGTGGTGCCTTGTTGGATCAGCGCTGCCGGGGTGTCTGCCGACCGACCATGGCGGATCAGTTGCTCGCAGATGATCGGCAAGCCGATCAAGCCCATGTAGAACACCAGGGTCTGCGACGGCCCGACCAAGTCATTCCAAGGCAAATCCGAAGTCCCGTCTTTCAAGTGCCCGGTGATGAAACGCACGGATTGCGCATAATCACGATGGGTCAAGGGAATACCGGCGTAAGCCGCACAACCGCTGGCCGCGGTAATCCCCGGCACCACCTGGAACGGGATGCCATTGGCCGCCAGTTCCTCGATCTCTTCACCGCCACGCCCAAAAATAAACGGGTCGCCGCCTTTGAGGCGCAGCACGCGCTTGCCCTGCTTGGCCAGTTTCACCAATTGCTGGTTGATCTGGTCCTGCGGCACCGCATGATCGGCGCGGCGCTTGCCGACATATACCCGCTCGGCGTCGCGACGGCACAACTCAAGAATCGCTGGCGCCACCAGGCGGTCATATAGCACTACGTCGGCTTGCTGCATCAAGCGCAGGGCGCGAAAGGTCAGGAGGTCCGGATCACCGGGGCCCGCACCGACCAAATACACTTCACCCGGCGCATGGGGCGGCTTGCCATTGACCTTCTCTACCAGCAAACGCTCAGCTTCATCGCCTTGCCCAGCCAGTTGCCGATCGGCAATCGGCCCTTGGAAAACCTCTTCCCAGAAAGCCCGGCGCTGTTGCACATCGGGATACAAACCTTTGACCTGCGCCCGAAAGCGCGCGGCCAGCCCGGCCAATTGGCCGTAGGTGGACGGGATCCAGGTTTCCAGCTTGGCACGGATCAAGCGCGCCAGCACCGGCGCGTCGCCGCCACTGGACACTGCAATCACCAAGGGCGAGCGGTCGACAATCGCCGGGAAGATCACGCTGCACAAGGCCGGCGCATCCACCACATTGACCGGCACACACCGGCGTCGGGCATCGCTGGACACTTGCGCGTTCAGCGGCTCGTCGTCGGTCGCCGCGATGATCAGGGTGCAACCATCAAGGTCCGCCTCCTGATAACCACGCACAATCAGTTCACCGCCACTGCCCTGCACCAATTCCCGTAACTGATCTTCGATCAGGGGAGCAACCACCCGCAACAACGCGCCGGCATCGGCCAGCAGCCGGGATTTGCGCAAGGCAATCTCCCCGCCACCGACGACCAACACACGACTGCCGCGCAGGTTATGAAACAGCGGCAGAAATTCCATTTAGCCGATGACCTCAACGCCCGCCATGTACGGCTTGAGCACTTCAGGCACGCGGATCGAACCGTCAGCCTGTTGGTAGTTTTCCAGCACCGCGACCAGGGTGCGGCCTACGGCCAGACCCGAACCGTTGAGGGTATGGACCAATTCCGGCTTGCCGGTCTCCGGGTTGCGGAAACGCGCCTGCATGCGCCGGGCCTGGAAATCACCGCAGTTGGAGCACGAAGAAATCTCGCGGTATTTGTCCTGGCTCGGCACCCATACTTCCAGGTCGTAGGTCTTCACCGCGCTGAACCCCATATCGCCAGTGCACAGCGCCAATACGCGGTACGGCAGCTCCAGCAGTTGCAGGACGCGCTCGGCGTTGGCGGTCAGGCCTTCCAGGGCTTCCATGGAGGTCGACGGCTCGACCACTTGCACCATCTCGACCTTGTCGAACTGGTGCTGGCGGATCATGCCGCGGGTGTCACGGCCCGATGCGCCGGCTTCACTACGGAAGCACGGGCTGTGGGCGACGAACTTGATCGGCAGTTGCTTGGCGTCGAGGATCTCGCCGGCCACGATATTGGTCAGCGACACTTCGGCGGTCGGGATCAGGTACAGATCGGCTTCGCCATCGCGGCTGATCTTGAACAGGTCTTCCTCGAATTTCGGCAGCTGGCTGGTGCCCATCAGTGCCGGCGCCTGCACCAGGTAAGGGGTGTAAGCCTCTTCGTAACCGTGTTCGCCGGTGTGCAGGTTGATCATGAACTGCGCCAGGGCACGGTGCATGCGCGCAATCGGGCCGCGCAGCAAGGCAAAGCGCGCGCCGGACATTTTGGCGGCGGTTTCAAAATCCAGGCCACCGGTCAATTCGCCCAGGGCGACGTGGTCCTTGATCTCGAAATCAAAGGCTTTTGGCGTACCCCAGCGGCGTACTTCGACGTTACCGTCTTCGTCTTCGCCAACCGGCACCGACTCGTGCGGCAGGTTGGGAATGCCCAGAAGGATCGAATCCAACTCGGACTGAATCTTGTCCAGCTCGACTTTGCCGTCGGACAGCTCGCTGCCCATGCGCTCGACGTCCGCCATCAGCGGCGCGATGTCTTCACCACGCTGCTTGGCCTGACCGATGGATTTGGAACGTGCATTGCGTTCAGCCTGCAGTGCTTCGGTGCGGGTCTGGACGGTCTTGCGCTGTTCTTCCAGCGCTTCGATGCGCGCAACATCCAAGGCAAAGCCGCGGGATGCCAGGCGGTCCGCTACGTCCTGAAGGTTGCTACGTAACAGTTTGGAATCGAGCATGTCGGTCTCTCGTTTATCAAAGTTTGGTCAAGGACAGGCCAGCCCAGGTGGCAAGCAGCCCGCCGAATACACTGATGGCCACATAGCTTAATGCCAGCGGCACTTGCCCGCTTTCCAGCAGGCGCACGGTATCCAGTGAAAAGGATGAAAAGGTAGTCAGGCCGCCAAGGAAGCCCACCATCAACCCGGCGCGCACTTCAACAGGCACCTCCGGGCGTAACAGAAACAGGCCGTATAACACGCCGATCAGCAGGCAGCCCACGATATTAACGGCCAGCGTCGCGCTATAGAAGTGTTTCGGCCAATTGGCGTTGATCCAATTGCCCGTGGCAAAGCGCAACAAGGTCCCGGCTACACCGCCAACGGAGACTGCGACGACCAAGGGAATCATGATTTTCTCCGCTGTTTCGGGCTCAGGCGGTCAAGTTGCGCCAAGTGGTTGAGCTTTTCCCCGATCTTCAGCTCCAGACCACGAGGTACCGGCTGATAGAAGGACTGAGGGTCCAGATCGTCGGGAAAGTAGTCTTCCCCGGCGGCATAGGCATCCGGCTCATCGTGGGCATAGCGATATTCGTCGCCATAACCCAATTGCTTCATCAGCTTGGTGGGCGCGTTGCGCAGATGCAGCGGGACCTCCAGCGAGCCGTGCTCGGCCGCTGCACGCAATGCCGATTTGAAGCCCATGTACACCGCATTGCTTTTCGGCGCACAGGCCAGGTAAGTGATGGCCTGCGCTACCGCCAACTCGCCTTCCGGGCTGCCCAGGCGCTCCTGGACCTCCCATGCCGCCAGGCACAGGCTCAGGGCGCGGGGATCGGCGTTGCCGATGTCCTCGCTGGCCATGCGCACCACGCGCCGGGCCAGGTACAGTGGATCGCAACCGCCGTCGATCATGCGTGCAAACCAATACAACGCGCCGTCCGGGTTGGAGCCGCGTACAGATTTGTGCAAGGCGGAAATCTGGTCGTAAAAGGCTTCGCCGCCCTTGTCGAAGCGCCGCCGGGTATCACCCAACAGGCTTTGCAGCAGGTCGACGCCAATCTCACTGTTGTCTTCGGCCAGGTCAGAGGCGTTCTCCAGCAGGTTGAGGAAACGTCGACCGTCACCGTCAGCCGCCGCCAGCAGAATCTTGAAACCCTCCTCCCCCAGGCTCAAATGGCGTTTGCCCAGCCCCTTGTCCTCGCCCAGCGCCCGCTGCAACAGCTTCTGCATTGCGGCTTCATCGAGGCTCTTGAGCACATACACTCGCGCCCGCGAGAGCAAGGCGTTGTTCAGTTCAAACGAGGGGTTTTCCGTGGTGGCGCCGATGAAAATCAGCGTGCCGTCTTCCACGTAAGGCAGGAATGCATCCTGCTGGGATTTGTTGAAACGATGCACTTCGTCGACAAACAGGATGGTGCGCCGACCGTACTGCCCGGCCTGCTGCTTGGCGACCTCCACTGCCTGGCGGATCTCCTTGACCCCGGCCAACACTGCCGAGACCGTTTCAAAGTGTGCATCCGAGACTTTCGCCAACAGCCGCGCCAGGGTGGTCTTGCCCACGCCCGGCGGCCCCCAGAAAATCATCGAGTGCAGGGCACCCTGCTCCAGGGCCTCGCGCAGGGGCTTGCCGCGGGCCAGCAGGTGCTCTTGCCCGACATACTCATCCAGGTTGGTCGAGCGCAAACGCGCGGCCAAAGGCTGGGCAATCGGGTCACTTCGAAACAGGTCCATGGGCAGCGATTTACTCCTGGATCACATCGGCACCCTTGGGGATGTCGAACTTGAACGTGGAGGCTGGGACCGGTTCATTGGCCTTGACCCCGGTGAACAGGATATTGGTGCGCTGGCCGACACTGTCGACCAACTGCATATCGTTGATCACGCCGTTGCGGAACGACAGGCGCAGGCTGTCGAACAGCGTGTCCCTGGACTTGGGCTTGAGGGTGAAGTCGATCACATTGCTCTGTTGCTTGGAGGTGATCTCGAAACTCTCGCTGATCTGCGACACATCACCGGACAGCAGCAAGGCCGGGGTCTGGCTCAGGCGCGGGTCGAGGGTCTTGATGGTCGCCTGCTCCAGGTCCGGGTCCCACAGCGTGACTTTCTTGCCATCAGAAACGATGGTCTGCTCGTTGGGCGCGTCGGTTTTCCAGAAGAACAGGCCTGGGCGCTGCACCGCCATTTCACCGGCCGTTTCCTGCAACTGCGTGCCGCCGCCGTCCAGGGTCAACTGGGAGAAGCGCGCGGTCAGGGTCTTGGATTTGTCCAGCAGGTTGGTCAGGCTCGCGACGGAGGCCTGGTCAGCGTGGGCCGAAAACGCGGTCAAGGCCAATGCCGGCAACAACAGCATGCGGATAAGACGCATGGGAGTCCTCATAGAATGATGTGAAAGGCGCGCCGCGTGCTGCCACGCGGCACGAGGTCAGTCGCGCATCGGCCCTGGCGCGATCACTTCGCGCGAGCCGTTGGTGTTCATTGCCGTGACGACGCCGGCCATTTCCATGGATTCGATCATACGCGCGGCGCGGTTGTAGCCGATCTTCAGTTTACGTTGCACCGCAGAGATCGAGGCGCGACGGCTTTCCAGCACGAACGCTACCGCTTCGTCATACAGCGCGTCGGTCTCGGCATCATCGTCGCCGCCACCGCTGCCACCGTCGAAGCCGCTGCCGGCCTCCTCGACACCCGCCAGGATATCGTCGTTGTATTCCGGCGCACCGCGCAGTTTCCAGGCCTCGACCACGCGGTGCACCTCGTCATCGGAAACGAAGGCGCCGTGAACGCGGATCGGCAGGCTGGTGCCGGGCGGCATGTAGAGCATGTCACCATGGCCCAGCAGTTGCTCAGCGCCGCCCTGGTCGATGATGGTCCGCGAGTCGATCTTGCTCGACACCTGGAACGCCATACGCGTCGGGATGTTGGCCTTGATCAGACCGGTGATCACATCCACCGATGGCCGCTGGGTAGCAAGGATCAAGTGGATCCCGGCGGCACGGGCCTTCTGCGCGATACGGGCGATCAGTTCTTCGACCTTCTTGCCGACGATCATCATCATGTCGGCAAATTCGTCGACCACGACGACGATGGTCGGCAGCTTGGTCAGCAACGGCGCTTCATCGTGAATGCTTTCACGCTTGTACAGCGGGTCGGTCAGCGGCGTACCGGCGTCTTGGGCTTCCTTGACCTTGGCGTTGAAGCCTGACAGGTTACGCACCCCCATCTTCGCCATCAGCTTGTAGCGTCGCTCCATCTCGGCAACGCTCCAGCGCAAGGCGTTGGCGGCGTCCTTCATGTCGGTCACCACCGGGCACAGCAGGTGCGGAATGCCTTCGTAGATCGACAGCTCCAGCATCTTCGGGTCGATCATGATCAGCTTGGCGTCTTCCGGGCCGGACTTGAACAGGATCGACAGGATCATCGCGTTGACCCCCACCGACTTACCGGAGCCGGTGGTACCGGCCACCAGCAGGTGAGGCATTTTCGCAAGGTCTGTGATCACCGGCTTGCCGCCAATGTCGTGACCCAGGGCCAGGGTGACCGGCGACTTGAAGTTGTCGTATTCCGGGGTCGACAGCACTTCGGAGAAACGCACGATCTGACGATCTTCGTTGGGAATCTCAATGCCCACGGTGGTCTTGCCGGGGATCACTTCCACCACGCGCACGCTGGTCACGGCCAGGGAGCGCGCAAGGTCTTTGGCCAGGTTGGCGATACGGCTGACCTTGACCCCAGCGGCCGGCTGGATCTCGTAACGGGTAATCACCGGGCCTGGGTGAATCGAATCCACCGACACTTCGACACCAAACTCCTTGAGCTTGATTTCCAGCAGATGGCCAACGGCCGCCAGGGATTCCGGGGAATAGTTGAGTTGTTTCTTTTCCGCCGGATCAAGGATCGAGATCGGCGGCAAGGTGCCTTCGACGGCGCTGTCGATAAACAGCGGCGCCTGCTTTTCCTTCTGCACACGATGACTTGGCTCGGGCGCCTTGACCGGTGCGGGAGCGATGACCGGCGGCACTTGTTTCTCGCGATCAGACATGTGCTTGGTCAGCGCCTGCTCACGCTCGATCAAGCGCTCCTTGACCTTGGCCTGCTCACGGCGGTCAGGCGTACTCGGAGCCACCACTTCGTTGACCCGTGTATCGACTTCACGCAGTTGCGCAACCATGCGTTTGCGGTCCACGCGGGCTGCCCACCAGCGGTTGGCAGCGCCTTGGAACAGCTCGAACAGATCGAGGGTGATCTTGCCGGTCACATCCATGACCTTGAACCAGGACAAGTCGGTAAACACCGTCAAGCCAAACAGGAACAGGGCAATGAACATCAGCGTGCTGCCCTGGATATTCAGGGTCTTGCGGGCCAGGTCACCCAGGCTTTCGCCCAGGGCGCCGCCCGCACCCGCCGGCAGGCCGGTCGGTGCATGGAAATGGATATGTGCCAGCGCCGCGCCCGACAACACCAAAAACACCAGGCCGATCAGGCGCCAGGAAAACAGCCAGCCGCTCCACTGCCACGGCTCGTGGCGCTGGCGGAAGATCTGCCATGTCTTGATCGCCAGCAACAGCGGGAAGATATAGGCGAAATAACCGAGGATCATGAACAGGATATCGGCGCTGTAGGAGCCCACAGGCCCGCCGAAGTTCTGCACATCATCGATCTTGCTGTTATGGCTCCAGCCCGGATCGTCCTTGCCATAGGTCAGCAAAGCCATCATCAGGAACAGGCATAAAGCACCGATGGCAATCAGCGCGCCTTCCTTGAGCCGATAGTGCAGGTGCTGGCGCCAGGCCGGTACCACTGCTGTTTTGGGTGCTGCGGCGGATTTCTTCAAAACGGGTCTTTTCCTGCGCCTTAAGCGCGTCCAACAGTTGAATGACTATAAAAATACTGCCCAACCCGGGCAGGTGAAAAGTGAACGAGCGTCGTCAAGCGTCCTATAACACTCCGTGACTGCGTCATGAACAGGCGTTAACACCGGCCCACAAGGACATAGTGCCGCCATTGTACGGGTTTGTGTGCCCGTTGCCACGCTGCCGGCCTCGCTCCTGAAGCATACACAAGCGCATTGCCCATACGTTTCAATTTGAGCATGCATTGTCTTTACTGACAAAGGCTTATGAGCTGTTTTTATCAGACTGGACAAGCTTTACCCTGCATTCCCGCCCAACGGATGGCGGCATGACGCGATTACGACCGCATCACCGCTATAGAGTTGCAGAAACACTCGCTCATGCATCTGGGCACTGATTGCGCGATCGCGCTGGCCGAGTGGCGCCGGGTCGACAATAATCACTGCCTACGCGGCGGGCCTTGGCCTGTCACCGCCCTCCCCTTCCGTAAGCCTGACTACCCATGCTCACCTGGTTGCAACGCAATACCCTGACTTTCCCACCGCTGGCAAAAGCCATGCGTGAACCCAACGGCCTACTCGCCGCCGGTGGCGACCTGTCCGCCGACCGCCTGGTCCAGGCCTATCGCCATGGCTGCTTCCCCTGGTTCTCGGAAGGCCAGCCCATCCTGTGGTGGTCGCCCGACCCGCGCACGGTATTGTTCCCCGCAGAGCTGCACGTATCCCGCAGCCTCGCCAAGCTGCTGCGCCAGCAACGCTACGAGGTGACCTTCGACCAGGACTTCGCCGCCGTCATACAGGCCTGTGCTGCACCTCGCAGCTATGCAGACGGCACCTGGATCACCGACGCCATGCAGAACGCCTACCTGCAACTGCACCAACGGGGCTATGCCCATTCTGTCGAGGTGTGGGACCAGGGCACGCTGGTTGGCGGCCTGTACGGCCTGGCCATGGGCCAGTTGTTCTTTGGCGAATCGATGTTCAGCCGCGCAGACAACGCCTCGAAATTCGGCTTTGCCACGCTCGTCAGGCAATTGCAGGCTTGGGGGTTTGTCCTGATCGACTGCCAGATGCCCACCGATCACCTGCACAGCCTCGGCGCCCGCGCCATCCCCCGCAGCGACTTTGCCGGTTACCTGCGCGACCATCTTGATCAAGCCAGCAGTGGGCCGTGGGTTTCTTAGGCGACATGCGCACACCTGGCTTACACTTATTTCAAAGCTTATCCGAGGGTTGATCATGACCGAGTTGGCGCGCTTGAAGTTTTATGCCACTCAACCCCACTCTTGCAGCTACCTGCCCGAAGAACAGGCGACGACGCTGTTCCTCGACCCCAGCCAGCCGATGGACGTGCACGTGTATGCGGACCTGTCAGAGATGGGCTTTCGGCGCAGTGGCGACCACCTGTATCGGCCGCACTGCCAGAACTGCAACGCGTGTGTGCCGGCGCGCATACCTGTGGCGCAATTTTTGGCGGACCGTAATCAAAAACGCATCCTCAAACGTAATGCCGACCTGATCGTGACCGCAGCCAAGCCCGGTTTCAGCGAGGAATATTTCGATCTTTACCAGCGCTACATCGAACAGCGCCACGCAGACGGCGACATGTTCCCACCCAGTCGCGACCAGTTTTCCACGTTTCTGGTGCGCGACCTGCCGTTCTCGCGCTTCTACGAATTCCGGCTTGAAGGAAGGCTGCTGGCGGTCGCGGTCACCGACCTGCTGCCCAATGGCTTGTCGGCGGTCTACACCTTTTACGAGCCCGCTGAAGAGCGCCGTAGCCTGGGGCGCTTCGCCATCCTGTGGCAGATCAGTGAAGCATCCAGGCAAAATCTGGAAGCGGTGTACCTCGGATACTGGATAAAAAACTGCAAAAAGATGAACTACAAGACCCAATACCGGCCCATAGAGCTGCTAATTAATCAAAGATGGGTCACGCTTAACTAGAACCCCTTGGCTTAAACACCCTTTTTCGGGCACAATGCACGCCGCTTTTGCCTGGCGCAGTTGCACCGGGCCATTCACTGGATACCGAGGGCTTTACTGCATGTCGAAAGAAGACAGCTTCGAAATGGAAGGCACTGTCGTCGACACCCTGCCCAACACCATGTTTCGTGTGGAGTTGGAAAATGGGCACGTCGTAACCGCGCATATCTCCGGCAAGATGCGCAAGAACTACATTCGTATTCTTACCGGTGACAAAGTGCGCGTCGAGCTGACGCCCTATGACTTGAGCAAAGGGCGCATCACTTACCGCGCTCGCTAAACAAGTCAATACAAGACGCCCGGTTATGCCGGGCGTTTTTGTGTGTGTGTGGGATTTATAGAGGTCGCAAAACAACTGTAGGAGCGAGCTTGCTCGCGAAGAACCCCAGGACAACGCACCGAATCAGGAAGCATGCGTTATCGTTGGCGATCTTCGCGAGCAAGCTCGCTCCTACAGGTTTACAGCGGTCAGGCCATTTCGGCCGTGGTCTCGAACTCGAAGGTCAGCTCGCCATCCTTCAGGTCGATATGCACCACGCCACCATGGTCGGACAGCTCGCCAAACAGGATCTCTTCGGCCAGTGGCCGCTTGATCTTGTCCTGGATCAGACGCGCCATTGGGCGAGCACCCATTGCCGCGTCGTAGCCACCCTCGGCGATCCAACTGCGTGCCGCTTCCGTCACTTCCAGCTGCACGCGCTTGTCTTCCAACTGCGCCTGAAGCTCGGTAAGGAACTTGTCCACCACGCTCTTGATAACCTCATGACTGAGGCGACCAAACTGGATAATGGTGTCCAGGCGGTTACGGAATTCCGGCGTGAAGCTCTTCTTGATCACTTCCATGGCGTCGGAAGAGTGATCCTGATGAGTAAAGCCAATGGAAGCCCGCGCGGCCGTCTCGGCACCGGCGTTGGTGGTCATGATCACGATCACGTTGCGGAAGTCCGCCTTGCGCCCGTTGTTGTCGGTCAGGGTCCCGTGGTCCATGACCTGCAGCAGCAGGTTGAAGACTTCCGGGTGGGCCTTTTCGATTTCATCGAGCAACAGTACGCAGTGAGGCTGCTTGGTGATCGCCTCCGTCAACAGGCCGCCCTGGTCGAAGCCGACATAGCCCGGAGGCGCACCGATCAGGCGCGACACGGTGTGCCGTTCCATGTATTCGGACATGTCGAACCGCACCAGCTCAATGCCCATGGCCTTGGCCAACTGCCGTGCTGCTTCGGTCTTGCCGACGCCGGTAGGCCCGGCGAACAGGAACGAACCCACCGGTTTGTCCGGCGACTTGAGACCGGCACGGGACAGCTTGATCGCCGTCGACAGCGAATCAATCGCCGCATCCTGGCCAAACACCGTCAGCTTGAGGTCGCGCTCCAGGTTACGCAGCAGCTCCTTGTCGGAACTGGTGACGTGTTTTGGCGGAATACGCGCGATTTTCGCCACGATATCCTCGACCTGGGCCACTTCGATGCGCTTCACACGTTTCTCTACCGGCTGCAAGCGCTGGTAGGCCCCCGCTTCGTCGATCACATCGATGGCCTTGTCCGGCATGTGCCGGTCATTGATGTAGCGCGACGCCAGCTCAGCGGCCGCACGCAGTGCCTCATCACTGTATTCGATGCCGTGGTGCGCTTCGAAACGGCCTTTGAGCCCACGCAGGATACCAATGGTGTCCTCGACCGAAGGCTCGGACACGTCGACTTTCTGGAAGCGACGCGCCAGGGCACGATCTTTTTCGAAGATCCCGCGAAACTCCTGGAACGTAGTCGAGCCGATGCAGCGGATATCACCCGAAGACAGCAGCGGCTTGAGCAGGTTGGAAGCGTCCATCACCCCACCGGACGCCGCACCGGCGCCAATGATGGTGTGGATTTCATCGATAAACAGGATCGCCTGCGGACGCTTTTTCAGCTCGCCAAGCAACGCCTTGAAACGCTTTTCAAAGTCGCCACGGTACTTGGTCCCGGCGAGCAACGCCCCCAGGTCAAGGGAGTAGACGACACTGTTGGCCAGCAGGTCAGGCACCTGATTGTCCACAATACGCTTGGCCAGGCCTTCGGCAATCGCGGTCTTGCCCACGCCCGCCTCGCCCACCAGCAGCGGGTTGTTCTTGCGACGACGAGCCAGGATCTGCGCAACACGCTCGACTTCCATCTCGCGCCCAACCAGCGGATCGATCCGCCCCTGGCGCGCCAACTCGTTGAGATTGCTGGCATAGGCATCCAGCGGGTTGCTTGAAGAAGAAGACTCGCCGCCCTCGTCGTCCTGCATATCCTGCTCACCCTCGGAGTGATCGCCATGCCCTGGCACTTTCGAGATGCCATGGGCGATGTAGTTGACGACATCAATACGAGCAACGCTCTGCTGCTTGAGCAGGAACACCGCCTGGCTTTCCTGCTCACTGAAGATGGCAACCAATACATTGGCGCCCGTCACTTCACGCTTGCCGGAGCTCTGCACGTGGAAGACAGCACGCTGCAACACCCGCTGGAAGCCCAGGGTTGGCTGGGTCTCACGGTCCTCGTCATGCACGGGGATCAGTGGCGTGGTGGAGTCAATAAACTCTTGCAGGTCATGCTTGAGTTTGTCGAGGTTGGCGCCGCACGCACGCAGAACGGTGGCGGCAGCTTCGTTATCCAAAAGTGCCAGCAGCAGGTGTTCGACGGTCATGAATTCATGACGCTTCGAACGGGCCTCCTTGAAGGCAAGATTGAGGGTGACTTCGAGCTCGCGGTTTAACATAGCTTCACCTCATACCCAAGTGGTCGGAGTTAACCGTCCTTCTCGATTTCACAGAGTAGCGGATGCTGGCTTTCCCTGGCGTACTGGTTGACCTGCATGGCCTTGGTCTCGGCGATGTCGCGGGTAAACACTCCACATACTGCCCGTCCTTCTGTGTGAACGGCCAGCATTACCTTGGTCGCCAACTCGCGGTTCAGATTAAAAAACACCTCGAGTACTTCGACGACGAAATCCATCGGCGTGTAGTCATCATTGAACAAAACCACCTTGTACATCGGCGGCGCCTGTAAAGCAGGCTTGGCCTCCTGAACAGCGATGCCTGCAGAACCGTCATCGTCTTCTAGATGATCCGGGCGATCCTGATTGAATGTTAGTCGAATCTGGCTGAATGCATGCATGGAAAGAAAGGTTCGTCTGTTGTGCATTTACAGTGATGGGGGCGACCTGTCAGAAATTCAACTCCGACCGACTGGTCACCTTGACTATCGGCAAAACGGTGTTACAACCAATAGAACCCACAGTGGGTAAAAAAGGTCCGCGCAGTCAACCTTATTTATTCGGGTTAGGACGGATAAACTGGATGATACTCCAGTGATGGAGTCTGGTGCAGAGGGATATGGGTATGTCTGGCAGCAAGATCAGTGGCAAGGTCAAATGGTTCAACAATGCCAAGGGGTACGGCTTCATTAATGAAGACGGTAAGGATGAAGACCTCTTTGCGCATTACTCGGCGATTACCATGGAGGGTTACAAAACGTTGAAAGCCGGTCAATTGGTGTCCTTTAAGATCATCCAGGGACCTAAAGGCCTGCACGCTGTCGAAATCTGCGCAGCTGCAACTGGCACTCCCCACGAAGACCACGACAACGCAGATAGATCCGCTCAGTCGAAAAAGAAACAAACGGCCTAATCAGCCACTGAGTAGATACCCTGCATAAAAAACGGCCACCCTGATCAGTCAGGATGGCCGTTTTTTTATCGCCTTCGACTTATTACATATGCGAAATCAACGCATCGCCAAAGCCCGACGACGACACCAGCTTGGCGCCATCCATCAAGCGCTCGAAGTCATACGTCACGGTCTTGGCCGAGATTGCCCCATTCGTGCCCTTGATGATCAAGTCGGCAGCCTCGGTCCAGCCCATATGGCGCAACATCATTTCCGCCGACAGAATCAATGAACCCGGGTTGACCTGGTCTTTGCCGGCGTATTTGGGTGCAGTACCGTGAGTGGCTTCGAACATCGCCACGGTATCAGACAGGTTGGCGCCCGGTGCAATACCGATACCGCCCACTTCTGCCGCCAGGGCGTCAGAGAGATAGTCACCGTTGAGGTTCAGGGTGGCGATCACATCATATTCGGCCGGACGCAGCAGGATCTGCTGGAGCATGGCGTCGGCAATCGCATCCTTGACCACCACATTGCGGCCGGTGCGCGGGTTCTTCAATTGCATCCACGGCCCACCGTCGAGCAGGGTCGCGCCGAATTCTTCGGCTGCCACTTCATAGGCCCATTCCTTGAAGGCACCCTCGGTGAACTTCATGATGTTGCCTTTATGCACGATGGTCAGCGACTCACGGTCGTTATCCACTACATATTGCAGGGCCTTGCGCGCCAGGCGCTTGGTGCCCTCCTTGGAAACCGGCTTGACGCCAATCCCGCAATCCTGGTCAAAACGGATCTTGGTGACGCCCATTTCTTCCTTGAGGAACTTGATGACCTTGATGGCTTCCGGCGAACCGGCCTTCCATTCGATGCCGGCGTAAATATCCTCGGAGTTCTCACGGAAGATGGTCATGTCCACATCGCCAGGCTTCTTGACCGGGCTTGGCACACCTTCGAACCAACGCACCGGGCGCAGGCAGACATACAGGTCCAGTTGCTGGCGCAGGGCCACGTTCAGCGAACGGATGCCGCCACCGACCGGCGTGGTCAGCGGGCCCTTGATGGAGACCACGTAGTCTTTGACCGCGTCCAGGGTTTCCTGGGGCAGCCAGGTGTCCTGGTCGTAAACTTGAGTGGCCTTCTCGCCGGCATACACCTCCATCCAGGAGATTTTGCGCTTGCCGCCGTAAGCCTTGTTAACAGCTGCATCGACCACCTTGATCATCACCGGGCTGATGTCGACGCCAATACCGTCACCTTCGATGAAGGGAATGATCGGGTTGTCAGGAACATTGAGAGAATGGTCTGCGTTGACGGTGATTTTGTCGCCGACTGCCGGAACCTGAATCTTCTTGTATCCCATGCTGAACTCCGTTTGTGGATTGAACATCTGGCTGTGCCCGAGCCTACTCCAGTTGAATGTGGACTGGAACCTTGCGCCCGGTACATTTGCTGCGAAAACCGTAGATTCGGTCGCCTACAACCTTGAAACAAAAGGGAAAAACGCCAAACTTGAGCATTACGTGCGACTTTAGGCGCAATCCGGTACCTGCGACCTTTAGACCAATGGACGACCCACCTTTTGTATGAAGGCTCGGCGTAAGCATAGCGACCTATGTATAATGCCGCCGCTGACCAAAGAGTCACGACGGCCGACCGCTCTATATCGAGCACCTGCGCCCGAAAAAGCCGGGTTGCCACAGCAGCCCACCCGCTTGACGCTCGACTGATGCAACCCAACATCACCGCGAAGAAACATCGACATTCGGCTCATGGATGACTTTGAACGAACGCGCTTTACCCGGCGCATCTCGAGTTTCCGCGCACGCTTTTAGCAAAGAAGAGAGTTAATCCGAATATGCCCACCCGCTCGAAGATCATCTATACCTTCACCGACGAAGCTCCAGCCCTCGCCACCTATTCACTGCTGCCTATCGTAGAGGCCTTCACCGCTTCCGCTGATATTGAAGTGGAAACCCGCGACATCTCCCTCGCAGGGCGCATCCTCGCAAGCTTCCCCGAGCAACTGGGCACC
This sequence comes from Pseudomonas sp. DTU12.1, assembly GCF_009873475.1. Lineage (NCBI taxonomy): Bacteria > Pseudomonadati > Pseudomonadota > Gammaproteobacteria > Pseudomonadales > Pseudomonadaceae > Pseudomonas > Pseudomonas sp. DTU12.1. The sequence continues at coordinate 3,740,368 of NZ_CP045254.1, forward strand.
AAGGCTGTTGCGGACCACCTCGCCGAACTGGGCGCCCTGGCCGTAACCCCCGAAGCCAATATCATCAAGCTGCCGAACATCAGCGCCTCGACCCCGCAGTTGCAAGCCGCGATCAAGGAACTGCAGGCCCAGGGCTACGCCCTGCCGGACTATCCGGAAACCGTAACCACCGACGCGGAAAAAGAAACCCGTGCACGTTACGACAAGGTCAAGGGCAGCGCCGTGAACCCGGTCCTGCGCGAAGGCAACTCTGACCGCCGCGCCCCACTGTCGGTCAAGAACTACGCCCGCAAGCACCCGCACAAAATGGGCGCCTGGGCCGCTGACTCCAAGTCCCACGTGGCTCACATGAGCAACGGTGACTTCTACGGCAGCGAAAAGGCCGTGCAGATCGAAGCCGCCGATGCTGTCAAAATCGAGCTGGTCGGCAAGGATGGCAGCACCACCGTCCTGAAAGAAAAGACCTCCGCACTGGCTGGCGAGATCCTCGACAGCGCCGTGCTGAGCAAGAACGCACTGCGTGCGTTCATTGCCGCCGAAATCGAAGACGCCAAGAAACAAGGCGTGTTGCTGTCGGTCCACCTAAAAGCCACCATGATGAAGGTCTCCGACCCGATCATGTTCGGCCAGATCGTTGCCGAGTTCTATAAAGATGCCCTGGCCAAGCACGCCACCGTGCTCGAACAGATCGGCTTCAACCTGAACAACGGCATCGGCGACCTGTACGCTCGCATCAAGGCCCTGCCTGGCGACCAGCAAGCGCAGATCGAAGCTGACATCCAGGCGGTCTACGCCGCTCGCCCATCGCTTGCGATGGTCAACTCCGACAAAGGCATCACCAACCTGCACGTGCCGAGCGACGTGATCGTCGACGCCTCGATGCCAGCCATGATCCGTGACTCCGGCAAGATGTGGGGCACCGACGGTCAATTGCACGACACCAAGGCCGTGATTCCGGATCGCTGCTACGCCACCATCTACCAGGCGGTCATTGAAGACTGCAAGGCCAATGGTGCCTTCGACCCAACCACCATGGGCAGCGTGCCAAACGTTGGCCTGATGGCGAAGAAAGCCGAAGAGTACGGCTCCCACGACAAGACTTTCCAGATCAAGGCTGACGGCGTAGTTCGCGTCACCGACAGCAAGGGCAACCTGCTGATGGAACAGTCGGTCGAAGCCGGCGATATCTTCCGCATGTGCCAGACCAAAGACGCGCCGATCCAGGACTGGGTCAAACTGGCCGTCAACCGCGCCCGCGCCAGCAACACCCCAGCCATTTTCTGGCTGGACCCGCTGCGCGCCCACGACGGCGTAGTGGTCGAGAAAGTTCAGGCTTACCTGAAAGACCACAACACCGAAGGCCTGGACATCCGCATCATGTCGCCAGTCGACGCGATGAAGTTCACCCTGGAACGCACCCGCAAGGGCCTGGACACCATCTCGGTGACCGGCAACGTACTGCGCGACTACCTGACTGACTTGTTCCCGATCATGGAACTGGGCACCAGCGCCAAGATGCTGTCGATCGTACCGCTGATGAACGGCGGCGGCCTGTTCGAAACCGGCGCCGGCGGCTCGGCGCCAAAGCACGTGCAGCAACTGCTGGAAGAAAACTTCCTGCGTTGGGACTCCCTGGGCGAGTTCCTGGCCCTGGCCGCCTCCCTTGAGCATTTGGGTGTGAACTACAACAACCCGAAAGCCCTGGTACTGTCCAAGACCCTGGACCAGGCCACCGGCCAGTTCCTCGACAACAACAAGTCGCCATCGCGCAAAGTCGGCAACATCGACAACCGCGGCAGCCACTTCTACCTGGCGCTGTACTGGGCACAAGCCCTGGCCGCCCAGACTGAAGATACCGCGCTGCAGGCGCAGTTCGCTCAACTGGCAAAAACCCTGGCCGAGAACGAAGCAACCATCGTTGCCGAACTCAACGCCGTACAGGGCAAGCCAGTGGACATCGGCGGCTACTACGCGCCGAACCCAGAGCTGACCAGCAAGGCTATGCGTCCGAGCGCTACCCTCAATGCCGCGATTGCTGCATTGAAGTAAGGCTGTAGAGGCAACACCACAAACCCCGGCCATGCGCCGGGGTTTGTGTTTTTCAGCCTTTTAATGGCACACCGTACTCCGCACGCCATGCGTTCTCGATAATCGTCAGCAACTGCGATCGGTACCACGGCTGCCAACCCACCCTCTGCCTGAGTTCGACGCCAAACCTGGGCAGTTCCGGCAAAAAACCGATCGGCTCGAGTTTTTTTAGGCCCTGCCCCTGGGCAAACCAGGGCAACAGCGTTACGCCAACCCCAGCCTGGACCGCAGAACGCAACGACACCAAGTCCTCGGACTCATACACACAACGCCATCTGATACCGCTCTCCTCCAGGCGCCGGATCGCCAGACTGCGGAATAGGCAAGGCGCCTTGAACAAGGCCAGCAAAACCTCCTGGCCCTGCGCAGGCATAACCCCATGCTCACCACCCAGCCATTTCAGCGAAAGCGTATGCAAAGGTTCCCCGGCAACTTTTGGCAGTTCATCAATCATCAGGCCAATATCAATCCCACCCTCATTGAACGCTTGCGCGAGCACCAGAGAGCGCGCCACTTTGACCCCGATCCGCACCGACGGCAATTCAACGGCCAGCGCCGCAATCACGCGCTGCAAGATCTCCTCGGAGAAGTACTCGGGGATGCCGAGCATCACAGATTCCTGGGTGCGACTGACATCAAACAGCCCGCCGACCTTGTCGTTGACCTCCAGGATCTGCTGGGCATAACCAATCAGCCGCTCCCCCTCCAGGGTCAGCAGTACCTGACGGTTATCGCGAACAAAAAGCCCGACACCCAACAACTCCTCCAACCGCCGGACCTGTTGGCTGATCGCAGGCTGCGTCAGGGCTAGCGCCTCCGCGGCCCGGGTAAAACTGCCCAACTGCGCAACCTTGAGGAAGCTGCGCAAGGACTGAATATCAAGATTGACTCTCATGGCACACCGAAGCGAGTGAGTAAATACGCCCGAGCATTAGTGCAAGGCTGCGCCCCTATCTGTCAAGAACGCCAGGCCCCTACGAGGTACGCGCATGATTCATCAGGTAAACGCCAACCCCCCGACACCACAAAACCTGCAACTGCCAGCGCACCTGGAGCCTCACCCAGGGTCACGGAGGCCATGATTTGCGTCACCGCCGGAATGACATGGAACAGATTGGTCGCCTTACTCGCCTCCCCTCGCCGAATCATCAGGTACAGCAGGGTCAGCGCGCCGACTGAGTTCATTACAGTGATCCACGCCACCGAAGCGGCGAAGGGCACCCATTGCGTCACCTGCATGGTCTCGGTGGTATAGGCCAGCAGCAACATGACCAGCGATGCGGTGACCATCTGAATGAAACAGCCCACCCACAGGTTGACGCCGCCGAGGAAACGTTTCTGATACAGCGTGCCAAGGGTGATGCCTATCAGCGCCAGCCCCACCGCGCCATAACCGCCGATTGACGCTTCTGAACCATAAAAACTGCTGCCGACCACAATGGCCACGCCGCCCACGCCCAGGATCGAGCCTGGCAGGTCGCGCCAGCTCAATTGCTCGCCTAAACAGAAGTAGGCACCGATCACCACGAATACCGGCATCAACCCGACAATCAGCGCAGCTTGTCCAGCCGGCACACCCTGGCTTATCCCGGTGTAGAGGCCGCCAAATTGCAGGGCCTGCAAGAGCAAACCCACCGCAGCCGCATGAAGGTAAGGTGTGAGCCGCCTAGGCCACTCGGCCTTGATGGCGAGTGCTACTCCCAGGAACACCAGGGCAGCCAAGGCAAACCGATAGAACGTCATGGTAAAGGGCTCGCCATAACGCACACCGAACGCACCGCCGATATAACCGGAGCTCCACAACAGGATGAAGGCAATAGGCAAGGGCGATGTAAGGCGTACTTCGTAGCTTTTGTGGGCAATCGGCTTCATGACACTCTCCAATAACGACTGTTCTGGAGAGGTAAACTGCGCCCCGGCTTGCAAGCGGTAAAATCATATAATGTGCGGCGCAGCATGCATTTTGCTTATGCACCACATGTTCACTGCAGAAACCGAATCAGAATGTGGGAGCTGGCTTGCCTGCTCCCACATTGATAGCAATCCTGTCCAAAAACAGCACCATCCTTTGAATCGAGGCTTTCCATGACCTGGCAACCCCACATCACCGTCGCCACCATCGTCGAAGACAGCGGTCGCTTCCTGATGGTCGAAGAGCTCAAGGGCGGCCGCGCCGTGCTCAACCAGCCCGCCGGGCACCTCGACCCGCACGAAACCCTGACCGAAGCCGCCGTGCGCGAAACCCTTGAAGAAACCGGCTGGGACGTCGAAGCCACCGGCATCGTCGGTATCTACCTGTACACCGCCCCCAGTAATGGCGTGACTTACCAACGGGTCTGCTTCATTGCCAAAGCCCTGCAACACCACCCGGACTATCAGCTCGACGAAGGCATCGTGCGCGCCCGCTGGCTGACCCGTGACGAGCTGATGGCGGTACGCGACGACTGGCGCAGCGAGCTGATCATCCGCTGTATCGATGACTATTTGGCCGGCCAGTGCCACAGTCTCGACCTGATCCGCCCTTCTCTTTAGCCTTGAGGGCGCGAGCCTGCTAGAATCGCGTCCTTTTTCAAGACACCCGTTGAAATCCTATGCGTGATCCAGCCCCTTCTGACACACAAAAGAAGCGCGTCATCGTCGGCATGTCCGGCGGCGTGGATTCTTCCGTTTCCGCCGTTCTGCTCATGGAGCAGGGTTATGAGGTGGAAGGCCTGTTCATGAAGAACTGGGAAGAAGACGATGGAACGGAATACTGCACTGCCATGGACGACCTGGCCGATGCCCAGGCCGTGTGCGACAAGATTGGCATCAAGCTGCACACCGCCAACTTCGCCGCCGAGTACTGGGACAATGTGTTCGAGCACTTCCTGGCCGAATACAAGGCCGGCCGCACGCCGAACCCGGACATCCTGTGTAACCGTGAAATCAAGTTCAAGGCGTTCCTCGACTACGCCATGATCCTCGGCGCCGACCTGATTGCCACAGGCCACTACGTGCGCCGTCGCGATATCGATGGCCGTACCGAGCTGCTCAAGGGCCTGGACCCGAACAAGGACCAGAGCTACTTCCTGCACGCCGTCGGTGGTGAACAGATCGCCAAGACCCTGTTCCCGGTGGGCGAACTGGAAAAGCCCGAAGTGCGCAAGATCGCCGAGAAACACGGCCTGGCTACCGCGAAGAAGAAGGACTCTACGGGGATCTGCTTTATCGGCGAACGCCGCTTCAGCGACTTCCTCAAGCAGTACCTGCCGGCCCAGCCGGGCGAGATCAAGACAACCGAAGGCGAAGTCATCGGCCGTCACCACGGCCTGATGTACCACACCATCGGCCAGCGCCAGGGCCTGGGCATCGGCGGCCTGAAGGACGCCGGTGAAGAGCCGTGGTACGTGCTGGTCAAGGACCTGGAAAACAACGTGCTGATCGTCGGCCAGGGCAACGAGCATCCGTTGTTGTTCTCCGGTGCACTGCTGGCCTCGGAGATCTATTGGGTCAACCCGATCGACCTGAGCACCCCGCGCCGCCTGACTGCCAAGGTGCGCTATCGCCAGAGCGACCAGCCCTGCACCCTGGAAAAGACCGCCAGCGGCTACCGCGCCACGTTCGATGACCCGCAGCGCGCGGTCACGCCTGGCCAATCCGTGGTGTTCTACGACGGTGAAATCTGCCTGGGGGGCGGCGTGATTGAAGTCGCCGAACCCTGGAGCAACCCGGCATGAGCCCGACCCAGGAGCAATTGACGGCACTGGGCGGGGTCTTCCTCGCGGCCGTGCTGGTGGACAAGATCGCCAAGACCGGCCAGGTGACCGAAGCAGGCCTGACGTGCATGCTCGGCAGCCTGTTGGTGGTGGATCCAAAGGACACCCTGGACGTGTACGGCGGCGACGACTTGAGCCTGCGCGAAGGTTATCGTGCCCTGATCGGCGCCCTCGAACGCGACCCCAGCACCTTGCAGCGCGAGCCATTGCGCTACGCCCTGTCGATGCTCGGCCTGGAGCGGCAGTTGGCCAAACGCGACGACTTGCTGGAAACCATTGGCAAGCGCCTGCCGCAGATCCAGTCCCAGGTCGAGCACTTCGGCCCGGCCCACGAAAACGTGATCGCCGCCTGTGGCGCCTTGTACCAGGACACCTTGAGCACCTTGCGCCAGCGGATCCAGGTCCATGGCGACATGCGCAACCTGCAACAACCCAACAACGCCTCGAAAATCCGCGCTCTGCTTCTGGCCGGCATTCGTTCGGCGCGCTTGTGGCGCCAGTTGGGCGGTCATCGTTGGCAGTTGGTCATCAGCCGTCGCAAATTGCTCAAAGAGCTTTACCCGTTGATGCGCAACGAATAAGTCGCAGCCACGGGCTATTTTCAAGCCGTTACGCGTAATACGCCGGTCAGTTGGCGACGGACCGGCGGATTTTTTCATGTATGATACGCGCCCCATTTCGTTGCCCGACTGTCCGAGAACACCCCATGCAGCTCTCTTCGCTCACTGCGGTTTCCCCTGTTGACGGCCGCTACGCCGGCAAAACCCAGGCCCTGCGCCCTATTTTCAGCGAATACGGCCTGATCCGTGCTCGTGTACTGGTTGAAGTGCGCTGGCTCCAGCGCCTGGCCGCTCACCCTGCCATCAGCGAAGTGCCGGCGTTCTCCGCCGAGGCTAACGCTGTACTGAACACCCTGGCGGAAAACTTCTCCCTGGAGCACGCCGAGCGTGTGAAAGAGATCGAGCGCACCACCAACCACGACGTCAAAGCCATCGAATACCTGCTCAAAGAGCAAGCGGCCAAACTGCCGGAACTGGCCCAGGTCAGCGAATTCATCCACTTTGCCTGCACCAGCGAGGACATCAACAACCTGTCCCACGCCCTGATGCTGCGCGAAGGCCGTGATGACGTGATGCTGCCGTTGATGCGCCAGACCGCCAATGCCATCCGCGAACTGGCCATCCGCTTCGCCGACGTGCCGATGCTGTCGCGCACCCACGGCCAACCGGCTTCGCCGACCACCCTGGGCAAAGAACTGGCCAACGTGGTGTACCGCCTGGAGCGTCAGATCGCTCAAGTGGCCGCCGTGCCTTTGCTGGGCAAGATCAACGGCGCCGTGGGCAACTACAACGCCCACCTGTCGGCCTACCCCGAGATCGACTGGGAAGCCAATGCCCGCGCCTTCATCGAAGACGAACTGGGCCTGGGCTTCAACCCGTACACCACGCAGATCGAACCCCACGACTACATCGCCGAGCTGTTCGACGCCATTGCGCGCTTCAACACCATCCTGATCGACTTCGATCGCGATATCTGGGGCTACATCTCCCTGGGCTACTTCAAGCAGCGCACCATCGCTGGCGAAATCGGCTCCTCGACCATGCCGCACAAGGTCAACCCGATCGACTTCGAAAACTCCGAAGGCAACCTGGGCATCGCCAACGCCTTGTTCCAGCACCTGGCCAGCAAGTTGCCGATCTCCCGCTGGCAGCGCGACCTGACCGACTCCACCGTATTGCGCAACCTCGGCGTGGGCTTTGCCCATAGCGTGATCGCGTACGAAGCCAGCCTCAAAGGCATCAGCAAACTGGAACTCAACGCGCAGAAAATCGCCGCTGACCTGGACGCTTGCTGGGAAGTCCTGGCCGAGCCGATCCAGACCGTAATGCGCCGCTACAACATCGAAAACCCGTACGAAAAGCTGAAAGAGTTGACACGCGGCAAGGGCATCAGCCCCGAGGCGCTGCAAACTTTCATCGACGGCCTGGACATGCCAGCCGCGGCCAAGGCCGAGCTGAAACTGCTGACCCCGGCCAACTACATCGGCAACGCTGTAGACCAAGCCAAACGCATCTGATTGCAGCTTGACCCCTTGAGACGCCCGGCAGCGCCGGGCGTTTTTATTCCCGTCTGAAAAGTGCTTTTTTTCAATAGGTTACACATGAATCCTGATATTCCTCTTCAACTTCTAGGCGGCATCACTGCACGGGAATTCCTGCGCGACTACTGGCAGAAAAAACCGCTGCTGATCCGCCAGGCCATTCCTGATTTCGAAAGCCCGATCGATGCCGACGAACTGGCCGGCCTGGCGCTGGAAGAAGAAGTCGAGTCGCGCCTGGTGATCGAGCACGGCGAGCGCCCTTGGGAGCTGCGTCGCGGCCCGTTTGCCGAAGACGCCTTCAGCACCCTGCCCGAGCGCGAGTGGACCCTGCTGGTGCAGGCGGTCGACCAGTTTGTACCGGAAGTGGCCGAGTTGCTGGAGCAGTTCCGCTTCCTGCCAAGCTGGCGCATCGACGACGTGATGATCAGCTTTGCCGCCCCCGGTGGCAGCGTCGGTCCACATTTCGATAACTACGACGTGTTCCTGCTGCAAGCCCAGGGCAAGCGCAACTGGAAAATTGGCCAGATGTGCAGCTCGGAAAGCCCGCTGCTGCAGCACGCCGACCTGCGCATCCTCGCCGAATTCGAAGAGAGCGCCGAATGGGTGCTGGAACCGGGCGACATGCTTTACCTGCCGCCGCGCCTGGCGCACTTCGGCATCGCTGAAGATGACTGCATGACCTACTCGGTAGGTTTCCGCGCGCCAAGCGCCGCCGAAGTGCTGACCCACTTCACCGACTTCCTCAGCCAGTACCTGACCGATGAAGAGCGCTACACCGACGCTGACGCCCAGCCCGTCAGCGATCCGCACCAGATCCAGAGCGACGCCCTCGACCGCCTGAAAAGCCTGCTGGCCGAGCACATGAGCGACGAGCGTATGCTGCTGACCTGGTTCGGCCAATTCATGACCGAGCCACGCTACCCGGAACTGGTCGCAGGCCCCGAAGAACTGGCGCAGGATGAAGTGATCAGCAGCCTGGAAGACGGCGCAGTACTGATCCGCAACCCAAGCGCGCGCCTGGCCTGGTCGGAAGTGGACGACGACGTATTGCTGTTCGCCAGCGGCCAGAGCCGTTACCTGCCAGGCAAACTGCGCGAACTGCTGAAGTTGATCTGCGCGGCCGACGCCCTGCATGTCGACAACCTGGGTCCATGGCTGGCTGATGAAGACGGCCGCGACCTGCTGTGCGAACTGGTCAAGCAAGGAAGCCTGGGGTTTGCCGATGAATAAAATTCACGTAAGTGTCGCAGACTGGCAAAAGGATATCGCCGAGATCCGGCGCATTCGTGAAGCGGTATTTATCGCTGAGCAATCGGTTCCACCTGAGCTGGAGTGGGACGCAGACGACGCTGGGGCCATGCACTTCCTCGCGTTCGAAGGCGACTTTCCCATTGGTACTGCACGCCTGCTGCCCAGCGGCGAGATCGGTCGCGTGTCGGTCCTCAAGGACTGGCGCGGGCTGAAGGTTGGCGACAAGCTGATGGAAGCGGTGATTGGCGAGGCCGAGAAACGCGGCCAGACCCGGCAGTTCCTCAGCGCGCAGGTGTATGCCGCACCGTTCTATGAGCGGCTAGGGTTCAAGATCGTCAGCGGGGAATTCCTGGAAGTCGGGATTCCTCATGTTGATATGGAGCGCGAGGGCTGATCCGAGTCCGAGTCGCTCCCATCGCAGGCAAGCCAGCTCCAACACTTGGAATGTAGGCTCCTGTGGGAGCTGGCGAGCGAGCCTGGTATTGCAAGCGGGCTTGCCGTGGCGAGCGGGCTTGTCGGAACGCCGCATCGCCCGCGCTGGGCTGCGTAGCAGCCCCCCCCTAACCAAACGCCGAGTTCTTCCTGAAAGAACTCGGCGTTTTTATTGGGGCCGCTACGCAGCCCAGCGCGGGCGATGCGGCGTTCCGACAAGCCCGCTCGCCACAACAAGCCAGCTCCCTACTACATGCCGGCCCACTCCATGCTCGCTCACCACAACAATCTACTGCCAGCCAGGACGATAAACTGGCACCATCAAGCCCAAATGACTCGCAGAGATAACGGACATGTCCCTACGCACCCTGCTCACCGCCCTACTGCTATCTGCCAGTTTCACGGCGATGGCAGCCACTGAAGTCTTGCCCTTGAGCAACCGCACCAGCGCCGACCTGCTGCCGGTCGCACAGAGTTTCATTGGCAAGGATGGCACGGTCAGCGCCTATGGCAATCAACTGATCGTCAATGCCGAGCCGGACAAGATCCAGGGCCTGCGCGCCCTGCTCGCACAACTGGACACGCCGTCCAAGCGCTTGCTGATCACCGTCGACACCAACGAAAACAATCAGCAGAGCAACGGCCAGGTCATCACCTACAGCACCGAAAGCCGAGAGGGTGGAATCCAGCAGATCCAGGCCAGCGAAGGCGTGCCCGCGCTGATCCAGGTCGGTCAGAGCGTGCCACTGACCACCACCCAGCCCGATACCTATGGCCGCCCGCAAAACCAGACTCAATACCGCAACGTCACCCAAGGCTTCTACGTCACCGCCAGCGTCACCGGCGAGACCGTACACCTGAGCATCAGCACCAATCGTGACCGTATGAGCCAGGAGCGTCCCGATGTAGTGAATGTGCAAAGTACCGACACAACTGTCAGCGGGCGCCTGGGCGAATGGATCACCCTGGCCGGTATCAATCGCCAGACCCAGGCCGACAAACAGGGCGCGACCCGCACCTACTCGACCCAGGGCCGGGATGACCTGACACTGCGGGTCAAAGTGGACACCTTGAACTGAAGCACCAAAAACTGACTGATTAGTCGTATTAGACCAAAGATGTAGTGCTATAAAAAAAGCACTACAAAACATTTGACGATCCAAAAAAGCATGGGCATGATGGCCTCGCTCCCGCTAATCAGGGGCCCTGGCAAGGGCCTTCGGATCGTCGCTCTAAGCTACCCACCTGAGCCGATTCGTGTCTGTACCGCCCACAAGGTGTGTTTGACGAGGTTGCGACTGGAACGAAGTTGTCCCGAGGGACGGAAGCTAACCAGGTAACCCGGCAACACACTGATGGATCGTACCAAGGCCCACGACGCCCGAAGACTGTTCTCGGTTCGCCTCTACCTGCTCACTTTCTCCCTTGAGCCTATCGTTCATCCCGTCGCCTTCCCCGCCAAGCCCACTTTGACCGCCTAAGCTTCTGGTCAGCGAGCAGCCAATCCCACGCACTGAATACGTGGCTGGCAAACGGAATTTTCAACCCAGTAGTTTTTCCACAAAAGACGCGACGAGGTTTTTCCCCATGGCACTGACACGCGAACAGCAAATTGCAGCCCTTGAAAAAGACTGGGCTGAAAACCCACGCTGGAAAGGCGTGACTCGCGCTTACTCCGCTGCTGACGTCGTCCGCCTGCGCGGCTCGGTTCAACCTGAGCACACTTTCGCAAAACTGGGCGCCGAGAAGCTGTGGAAGCTGGTTACCCAGGGCGCCAAGCCGTCCTTCCGTCCCGAGAAAGATTTCGTCAACTGCATGGGCGCCCTGACCGGCGGCCAGGCTGTGCAACAAGTCAAGGCCGGCATCCAGGCGATCTACCTGTCCGGCTGGCAAGTGGCCGCGGACAACAACTCCGCCGAGTCCATGTACCCTGACCAATCGCTGTACCCGGTGGATTCCGTGCCAACCGTGGTCAAGCGCATCAACAACTCGTTCCGCCGCGCCGACCAGATCCAATGGAAAGCCGGTAAAGGTCCGGGCGACGAAGGCTACATCGACTACTTCGCGCCAATCGTGGCTGACGCCGAAGCCGGTTTCGGTGGCGTACTGAACGCCTACGAGCTGATGAAGAGCATGATCGAGGCAGGCGCCGCCGGCGTGCACTTCGAAGACCAACTGGCTTCCGTGAAAAAATGCGGCCACATGGGCGGCAAGGTACTGGTTCCGACCCAGGAAGCCGTACAGAAGCTGACCGCTGCTCGCCTGGCTGCTGACGTTGCCGGCACCCCGACCATCATCCTGGCACGTACCGACGCTAACGCGGCAGACCTGCTGACGTCGGACTGCGACCCGTACGACCAGCCGTTCGTGACTGGCGAGCGCACCCAGGAAGGCTTCTACAAGGTTCGTGCAGGCCTGGATCAAGCAATTGCCCGCGGCCTGGCCTACGCGCCGTACGCCGACCTGATCTGGTGCGAAACCGCCAAGCCAGACCTGGACGAAGCCCGTCGCTTCGCCGAGGCGATCAAGAAGGAATACCCGGACCAACTGCTGTCCTACAACTGCTCGCCTTCCTTCAACTGGAAGAAAAACCTGGACGACGCGACCATCGCCAAGTTCCAGCGCGAACTGTCCGCCATGGGCTACAAGCACCAGTTCATCACCCTGGCCGGCATTCACAACATGTGGCACAGCATGTTCAACCTGGCGCACGACTACGCCCGCAACGACATGACTGCCTACGTGAAGCTGCAGGAGCAGGAATTCGCTGACGCCGCCAAAGGCTACACCTTCGTGGCGCACCAGCAGGAAGTGGGCACTGGCTACTTCGACGACATGACCACCGTGATCCAGGGCGGCACCTCGTCCGTAACCGCGCTGACCGGTTCGACCGAAGAAGAACAGTTTCACTAAGTGACCTGAGTACACGGCCATTGCGGGCCCGATAGAAAGCTAACCGCAGTGCCGCACGATCTGACGCCCCGACTGGTTCGGGGCGTTTTTTTTGCCCCGAGAAAACCCTCCCACCCCTGCGAAGATCAAAATGTGGGAGCGGGCTTGCTCGCGAAAGCGGTGTGTCAGTCAAAAAACTGCTGGCTGATGCACCGCTTTCGCGAGCAAGCCCGCTCCCACAATAAAAATGCGGCCAGCCTGATGTTTTTGCGCAAAACCTTGATCCAGAGCGGTATTCGCCCAGGAAAATTCAGTTAAAAGTTGTGCGCTGACAACTTGCGCCTAACGGGCAAGTAACAACAACTTTTCCCGCGACGCACTCAACACCCGCTTAAAACTCCCGCAAACAATATTCATTATCATTTAGAGCATTAAAACTTCGTTACACCCTAAACAAAACACAATTGATTAAAATCAAGCTAATGCCCGCAGCGTCTGGGCTACAGCCCCATAAAGGTGCACTATGTCCTTAATTCAGCGAATAAATTAGCTACAGGAATTTTACTTGCTAGGTGTTTAGCCATAAAATCACCGCGATTGATTGCGCTGCGACATATCGTCACTGCGTCGTTACTTTTTCGAGCTCAGAGACCTTTGCTCTCTGTTAAGGATTTCCAGCATGACCGAAGCGACAGGACTCATGGCCCACAACTGGGGCTTTGCCATTTTCCTCCTCGGTGTTGTCGGCCTTTGCGCCTTCATGCTCGGTGTTTCCAGCCTCCTCGGGTCAAAAGCCTGGGGCCGCAGCAAAAACGAACCGTTCGAGTCCGGCATGCTACCTACAGGTGGCGCCCGCTTGCGGCTCTCAGCCAAATTCTATCTGGTCGCGATGCTGTTCGTGATCTTCGATATCGAAGCCCTCTTTCTCTTTGCCTGGTCTGTGTCCGTCCGCGAAAGCGGCTGGACCGGATTCGTCGAAGCTCTCGTTTTCATAGCAATTCTGTTGGCAGGTCTTGTCTACCTGTTCCGAGTGGGCGCCCTTGACTGGGCTCCGGAAGCTCGTCGCAAGCGGCAAGCGAAGCTGAAACAATGAGGCTTTGGCGATGCAATACAATCTCACCAGGATCGACCCGGATGCTCCTAACGATCAGTACCCCATCGGCGAACGGGAAACCGTCTCCGATCCGTTAGAAGATCAAGTCCACAAAAACATCTACATGGGCAAGCTGGAAGACGTGCTGAGTGGCGCGGTCAACTGGGGGCGCAAGAATTCCCTGTGGCCGTACAACTTCGGCCTTTCGTGCTGCTACGTGGAAATGACCACCGCCTTCACGGCGCCCCATGACATCGCGCGCTTTGGCGCCGAAGTTATCCGGGCATCGCCGCGCCAGGCGGATTTCATGGTTATCGCCGGTACCTGCTTTATCAAGATGGCGCCGATCATCCAGCGTCTCTACGAGCAAATGCTCGAGCCAAAGTGGGTTATCTCCATGGGTTCGTGCGCCAACTCCGGTGGCATGTACGACATCTACTCCGTGGTTCAGGGGGTGGACAAGTTCCTGCCCGTGGACGTCTACGTGCCTGGCTGCCCGCCCCGTCCTGAAGCGTTCCTGCAAGGCTTGATGTTGCTGCAGGAATCGATTGGCAAGGAGCGTCGCCCACTTTCCTGGGTCGTCGGAGATCAAGGCGTGTACCGCGCCGAGATGCCGTCACAAAAGGAACAGCGCCGCGAACAGCGAATCGCAGTCACCAACCTGCGCAGCCCCGACGAAGTCTGATCCAGCACCGCTTCTTTTATAGAACGAAAACCTGGCTTCATTCTTTACGTTGACCGAAAGCGATAAAAAACCATGACTACAGGCAGTGCTCTGTACATCCCGCCTTATAAGGCAGACGACCAGGATGTGGTCGTCGAACTCAACAACCGTTTTGGCCCTGACGCCTTCACCGCCCAGGCCACACGCACCGGTATGCCAGTGCTGTGGGTGGCGCGCGCCAAACTCGTCGAAGTCCTGACCTTCCTGCGCAACCTGCCCAAGCCGTACGTCATGCTCTATGACCTGCATGGCGTGGACGAGCGCCTGCGCACCAAGCGCCAGGGGCTGCCGAGCGGCGCGGACTTCACCGTGTTCTATCACCTGATGTCGCTGGAACGTAACAGCGACGTGATGATCAAGGTCGCACTAAACGAAAGCGACTTGAGCATCCCGACCGTGACCGGTATCTGGCCGAACGCCAGCTGGTACGAGCGTGAAGTCTGGGACATGTTCGGTATCGACTTCCCGGGCCACCCGCACCTGACCCGCATCATGATGCCGCCGACCTGGGAAGGTCACCCGCTGCGCAAGGACTTCCCGGCCCGCGCCACTGAATTCGATCCGTTCAGCCTCAACCTCGCCAAGCAGCAGCTTGAAGAGGAAGCCGCACGTTTCCGCCCGGAAGACTGGGGCATGAAGCGCTCCGGCACCAACGAGGACTACATGTTCCTCAACCTGGGCCCGAACCACCCTTCGGCCCACGGCGCATTCCGTATCATCCTGCAGCTGGACGGCGAAGAAATCGTCGACTGCGTGCCCGACATCGGCTACCACCACCGTGGTGCCGAGAAGATGGCCGAGCGCCAGTCGTGGCACAGCTTCATCCCGTACACCGACCGTATCGACTACCTCGGCGGCGTGATGAACAACCTGCCGTACGTGCTCTCGGTCGAGAAGCTGGCCGGCATCAAGGTCCCGGACCGGGTCGACACCATCCGCATCATGATGGCCGAGTTCTTCCGGATCACCAGCCACCTGCTGTTCCTGGGTACCTATATCCAGGACGTTGGCGCCATGACCCCGGTGTTCTTCACCTTCACCGACCGTCAGCGCGCCTACAAGGTCATCGAAGCCATCACGGGCTTCCGCCTGCACCCGGCCTGGTACCGCATCGGCGGTGTGGCCCACGACCTGCCGAATGGCTGGGAGCGCCTGGTCAAGGAATTCATCGACTGGATGCCCAAGCGTCTGGACGAATACCAGAAAGCCGCCCTGGACAACAGCATCCTCAAGGGTCGGACCATCGGCGTCGCGCAGTACAACACCAAGGAAGCCCTGGAATGGGGCGTCACCGGTGCGGGCTTGCGTTCGACCGGTTGCGATTTCGACCTGCGCAAGGCGCGCCCGTACTCCGGCTACGAGAACTTCGAGTTCGAAGTCCCGCTGGCGGCCAATGGCGATGCCTACGACCGCTGCATCGTGCGCGTCGAAGAAATGCGCCAGAGCCTGAAGATCATCGAGCAGTGCATGCGCAACATGCCGGCAGGCCCGTACAAGGCGGATCACCCGCTGACCACGCCGCCGCCTAAAGAGCGCACCCTGCAACACATCGAAACCCTGATCACGCACTTTCTGCAAGTCTCGTGGGGCCCGGTGATGCCGGCCAACGAGTCCTTCCAGATGATCGAAGCGACCAAGGGTATCAACAGTTATTACCTGACGAGCGATGGCGGCACCATGAGCTACCGCACCCGGATTCGTACCCCAAGCTTCGCGCACTTGCAGCAGATCCCTTCGGTGATCAAAGGCGAGATGGTCGCGGACTTGATTGCGTACCTGGGTAGTATCGATTTCGTTATGGCCGACGTGGACCGCTAAGCATGAACAGCACGCTTATCCAGACAGACCGTTTCACCTTGAGTGAAACCGAGCGCTCGGCCATCGAGCACGAGCTGCATCACTACGAAGATCCGCGCGCAGCGTCGATCGAAGCCTTGAAGATCGTCCAGAAGGAACGTGGCTGGGTGCCCGACGGCGCCCTCTACGCCATCGGCGAGATCCTCGGCATCCCGGCCAGCGACGTTGAAGGCGTGGCCACGTTCTACAGCCAGATCTTCCGCCAGCCGGTTGGCCGCCACATCATCCGCGTGTGCGACAGCATGGTCTGCTACATCGGCGGCCACGAGTCGGTGGTTGACGCGATCCAGAGCAAGCTGGGCATCGGCCTCGGCCAGACCACTGCAGACGGGCGTTTCACCCTGCTGCCGGTGTGCTGCCTGGGTAACTGCGACAAGGCGCCGGCGTTGATGATCGACGACGACACATTCGGCGACGTCCAGGCCTCTGGCGTCACCCAATTGCTCGAGGGCTACCCATGACCCTGACTTCCTTTGGCCCGGCCAACCTGATCAAGCGTTCGGCCGAAACCCACCCGCTGACCTGGCGCCTGCGTGACGACGGCGAGCCTGTATGGCTTGACGAGTATCAGGCCAAGAACGGCTATGCCGCAGCGCGCAAGGCTTTTGCCGACATGGCCCAGGACGATATCGTCCAGACCGTGAAGGACGCTGGCCTTAAAGGTCGCGGCGGTGCTGGCTTCCCCACGGGTGTGAAGTGGGGCCTGATGCCCAAAGACGAATCCATCAACATCCGCTACTTGCTGTGCAACGCGGATGAAATGGAGCCCAACACCTGGAAGGACCGCATGCTGATGGAGCAACTGCCCCATCTGCTGATCGAAGGCATGCTGATCAGCGCCCGTGCGCTGAAAACCTACCGTGGCTACATCTTCCTGCGTGGCGAATACACCACTGCCGCCAAGCACTTGAACCGTGCCGTGGAAGAAGCCAAGGCCGCAGGCCTGTTGGGCAAGAACATCCTCGGTTCGGGGTTCGACTTCGAACTGTTCGTGCACACCGGCGCCGGGCGTTATATCTGCGGTGAAGAAACAGCCCTGATCAACTCCCTCGAAGGCCGCCGCGCCAACCCGCGCTCCAAGCCGCCCTTCCCCGCTGCTGTTGGCGTGTGGGGCAAGCCGACGTGCGTTAACAACGTCGAGACCCTGTGCAACGTGCCGGCGATCATCGCCGACGGCGTGGACTGGTATAAATCCCTGGCCCGCGAAGGCAGCGAAGACATGGGCACCAAGCTCATGGGCTTCTCCGGCAAGGTCAAGAACCCGGGCCTGTGGGAACTGCCATTCGGCGTGACCGCCCGCGAGCTGTTCGAGGACTACGCCGGCGGCATGCGCGACGGCTACACCCTGAAAGCCTGGCAGCCAGGCGGCGCCGGTACCGGCTTCCTGCTCCCTGAGCACCTCGACGCACAGATGTATGCCGGCGGCATCGGCAAGGTGGGCACCCGGATGGGTACCGGCCTGGCGATGGCGGTGGACAACACCGTGAACATGGTCTCGCTGCTGCGCAACATGGAGCAGTTCTTCGCCCGTGAATCCTGTGGTTTCTGCACTCCGTGCCGCGATGGCCTGCCATGGAGCGTCAAGCTCCTGATGGCCATCGAGAAAGGCGAAGGCCAGCCGGGGGATATCGAAACCCTGCTGGGCCTGGTCGGTTTCCTCGGCCCTGGCAAGACCTTCTGTGCTCACGCACCGGGCGCCGTGGAGCCACTGGGCAGCGCAATCAAGTACTTCCGCTCGGAGTTCGAAGCCGGCATCGCGCCCAAAAGCGCCGCCGTCCCGCCTCTGGCAAAGCCGATCGTAGTCGGCGCGTAACGCTTCAATAAGCGAAGGGTCCGTGCCCTTCGCTTTGTCATGTGCTGACGCCTTGATGGCTGTGTTGATGCACATGAATAACAAGATTCCATTAGCCACGCCCGCTGACAACGGGCCAACGAAGAACTTTGAACCATGGCCACTATCCACGTAGACGGCAAAGCGCTCGAAGTCGATGGGGCAGACAACCTGTTACAGGCGTGTCTGTCACTAGGCCTCGACATCCCTTATTTCTGCTGGCACCCCGCGCTCGGTAGCGTCGGTGCCTGTCGCCAGTGTGCGGTCAAGCAGTACACCGACGAAAACGACACCCGTGGTCGTATCGTCATGTCCTGCATGACCCCAGCCACCGACAACACCTGGATCTCCATCGAAGATGAAGAATCCAAGGCGTTCCGCGCCAGCGTTGTCGAATGGCTGATGACCAACCACCCCCACGACTGCCCGGTCTGTGAGGAAGGCGGTCACTGCCACCTGCAAGACATGACGGTGATGACCGGCCACAACGAGCGCCGTTACCGCTTCACCAAGCGTACCCACCAGAACCAGGAACTGGGCCCGTTCATTTCCCATGAAATGAACCGCTGCATCGCCTGCTACCGCTGCGTACGCTTCTATAAAGACTACGCCGGCGGCACCGACCTGGGCGTCTTTGGTGCCCACGACAACGTGTACTTCGGTCGCGTTGAAGACGGCGTGCTCGAAAGCGAGTTCTCCGGCAACCTCACCGAGGTCTGCCCGACCGGTGTGTTCACCGACAAGACTCACTCCGAGCGCTACAACCGCAAGTGGGACATGCAGTTCGCCCCGAGCATCTGCCATGGCTGCTCCAGCGGTTGCAACATTTCCCCGGGCGAGCGCTACGGTGAACTGCGTCGCATCGAAAACCGCTTCAACGGTTCGGTCAACCAGTACTTCCTGTGCGACCGTGGCCGTTTCGGCTATGGCTACGTCAACCGCGAAGACCGTCCGCGCCAGCCGTTGCTGGCCGATGGCGCCAAGCTGAGCCTGGACGACGCACTGGATAAAGCCGCCGACCTGCTGCGCGGCCGTAACATCGTCGGTATCGGTTCGCCACGCGCCAGCCTCGAAAGCAACTACGCGTTGCGCGAGCTGGTCGGTGCCGAGCACTTCTACAGTGGTATCGAAGCCGCTGAGCTGGAGCGCATCCGCCTGGTCCTCCAGGTGCTGAACGACAGCCCGCTGCCAGTGCCAAACATGCGCGACATCGAAGACCACGACGCAATCTTCGTACTCGGTGAAGACCTGACCCAGACCGCTGCGCGTATCGCGCTGTCCCTGCGCCAGTCGGTCAAAGGCAAGGCCGAAGAAATGGCCGACGCCATGCGCGTGCAGCCTTGGCTCGACGCTGCGGTGAAAAACATCGGCCAGCACGCGCTGAACCCGCTGTTTATCGCCAGCATCGCTGAAACCAAGCTCGACGATATCGCCGAAGAGTGCGTGCACGCAGCACCCGACGACCTAGCACGCATCGGTTTCGCCGTGGCCCACGCCCTCGACGCCAGCGCCCCTGCCGTCGAAGGCCTGGACGCAGAAGCCGTGGCCCTGGCCCAGCGCATCGCCGACGCCCTGCTGGCTGCCAAGCGCCCATTGATCATTGCCGGTACCTCCCTGGGTTCCAAAGCATTGATCGAAGCCGCTGCCAACATCGCCAAGGCCCTGAAGCTGCGGGACAAGAACGGCTCCATCAGCCTGGTTGTACCGGAAGCCAACAGCCTTGGCCTGGCCATGCTCGGCGGCGAGTCCGTGGACGCAGCCCTGCAAGCGGTGATCGACGGCAATGCCGACGCCATCGTGGTGCTGGAAAACGACCTGTACACCCGCACCGATGCCGCCAAGGTTGACGCTGCGCTGAATGCCGCCAAAGTCCTGATCGTCGCCGACCACCAGAAGACCGCTACCAGCGACCGTGCCCACCTGGTGCTGCCAGCCGCTACCTTCGCTGAAGGCGACGGTACCCTGGTCAGCCAGGAAGGCCGCGCCCAGCGCTTCTTCCAGGTGTTCGATCCGAAGTACATGGACGCCAGCATCCTGGTTCACGAAGGCTGGCGCTGGCTGCATGCCCTGCGCGCAACCCTGCTGAACCAGCCGATCGACTGGACCCAGCTCGACCACGTCACCGCTGCCGTCGCCTCCAGCGCACCGCAACTGGCGCGTATCGTCGATGCCGCACCGTCCGCCGCGTTCCGCATCAAGGGCATGAAACTGGCCCGTGAGCCGCTGCGTTACTCCGGGCGTACCGCTATGCGCGCTGACATCAGCGTGCACGAACCGCGTACCCCGCAAGACAACGACACCGCGTTTGCCTTCTCCATGGAAGGTTACTCGGGTTCGGTCGAGCCACGTCAACAGGTGCCTTTCGCCTGGTCGCCGGGCTGGAACTCGCCGCAGGCCTGGAACAAGTTCCAGGACGAAGTCGGTGGTCATATCCGCGCTGGCGACCCGGGCACCCGCCTGATCGAAAGCACCGGCGACTCGCTGAACTGGTTCGCGGCCGTACCGCGTCCGTTCAACCCGGCCCAGGGCACCTGGCAGGTTGTGCCGTTTTTCCACCTGTTCGGCAGCGAAGAGAACTCTTCCAAGGCCGCGCCGGTGCAAGAGCGCATCCCGGCTGCCTACGTGGCGCTGGCCAAGTCCGAAGCCGACCGCCTGGGCGTCAACGACGGTGCCCTGCTCAGCTTGAACGTAGGCGGCCAGACCCTGCGCCTGCCGCTGCGCATCAACGATGAGTTGGGTGCTGGCCTGGTTGGCCTGCCAAAAGGTATCGCTGGCATTCCGCCTGCGATCTTCGGCCACACCGTTGACGGTCTGCAGGAGGCAGCGCAATGACTTGGTTCACTCCTGAAGTGATCGACGTGATCATCTCGGTGGTCAAGGCCATCGTGATCCTGCTGGCCGTGGTCGTCGCGGGCGCCCTGCTCAGCTTCGTCGAACGTCGCTTGCTGGGCTGGTGGCAGGACCGTTACGGTCCGAACCGCGTTGGCCCGTTCGGCATGTTCCAGATCGCTGCCGACATGCTGAAAATGTTCTTCAAGGAAGACTGGACCCCGCCGTTTGCCGACAAGGTGATCTTCACCCTGGCACCGGTCGTGGCCATGAGCGCCTTGCTGATTGCCTTCGCGATCATCCCGATCACCCCGACCTGGGGCGTGGCGGACCTGAACATCGGCTTGCTGTTCTTCTTCGCCATGGCCGGCCTGTCGGTCTACGCGGTGCTGTTCGCCGGTTGGGCCAGTAACAACAAGTTCGCCCTGTTGGGCAGCTTGCGGGCCTCGGCCCAGACTGTGTCCTACGAAGTGTTCATGGGCCTGGCGCTGATGGGCATCGTGGTGCAGGTTGGCTCGTTCAACATGCGCGACATCGTTGAGTACCAGGCGCAGAACCTGTGGTTCATCATTCCGCAGTTCTTTGGCTTCTGTACCTTCTTCATCGCTGGCGTGGCCGTGACTCACCGTCACCCCTTCGACCAGCCGGAAGCAGAACAGGAACTGGCCGACGGTTACCACATTGAATACGCCGGCATGAAATGGGGCATGTTCTTCGTCGGTGAGTACATCGGCATCATCTTGATCTCGGCCCTGCTGGTCACGCTGTTCTTTGGCGGCTGGCACGGTCCGTTCGGCATCCTGCCGCAGTTGGCGTTCTTCTGGTTCTTCCTCAAGACCGCGTTCTTCATCATGTTGTTTATCCTGCTGCGCGCTTCCATTCCGCGTCCACGATACGACCAGGTGATGGATTTCAGCTGGCGCTTCTGCCTGCCGCTGACCCTGATCAATTTGCTGGTGACTGCTGCCGTTGTGTTGTTGAACACGCCAGCGGGCGCGGTTCAGTGAGGATTTGACCCATGTTCAAATATATTGGCGACATCGTTAAGGGTACCGGTACCCAGTTGCGAAGCCTGGTGATGGTTTTCGGCCATGGCTTTCGCAAACGCGACACCCTGCAATACCCGGAAGAAGCGGTGTACCTGCCGCCGCGCTATCGCGGCCGCATCGTACTGACCCGCGACCCCGACGGCGAAGAGCGTTGCGTAGCCTGCAACCTGTGCGCCGTGGCGTGCCCGGTGGGCTGTATCTCCCTGCAGAAAGCTGAAACCGAAGACGGTCGCTGGTACCCGGACTTCTTCCGCATCAACTTCTCGCGCTGCATTTTCTGCGGCCTGTGCGAGGAAGCTTGCCCGACCACCGCGATCCAGCTGACACCGGATTTCGAGATGGCCGAGTTCAAACGTCAGGACCTGGTGTACGAGAAAGAAGATCTGCTGATCTCCGGTCCCGGTAAAAACCCTGATTACAACTTCTATCGTGTTGCAGGTATGGCCGTTGCCGGTAAGCCCAAGGGCGCCGCACAAAACGAAGCCGAGCCGATCAACGTGAAGAGCTTGCTGCCTTAAGGAAGAAAGATGGAATTCGCTTTCTATTTCGCATCGGGTATTGCAGTGGTGTCCACGCTTCGCGTGATCACCAACACCAACCCCGTGCACGCCCTGCTCTACCTGATCATTTCGCTGATCGCCGTGGCCATGACCTTTTTCAGCCTCGGCGCACCGTTTGCCGGTGTCCTGGAAGTGATCGCCTACGCTGGCGCCATCATGGTGCTGTTCGTGTTTGTGGTGATGATGCTCAACCTGGGGCCGGCTTCGGTCGCCCAGGAGCGCGTCTGGCTCAAGCCCGGCATCTGGCTTGGCCCGGTGATCCTGGCAGCCCTGCTGCTGGCTGAACTGCTGTATGTGCTGTTCGCTCACCAGAGCGGCCAGGCCATCGGCCACACCACCGTAGACGCCAAGGCCGTGGGCATCAGCCTGTTCGGCCCGTACCTGCTGGTGGTCGAACTGGCTTCGATGCTGCTGCTCGCTGCAGCCATCACTGCCTTCCACTTGGGCCGCAACGAAGCCAAGGAGCAATGACGATGCCTGCTATCCCTTTGGAGCATGGTCTGGCGGTCGCCGGCATCCTGTTCTGCCTTGGCCTGGTCGGCCTGATGGTTCGCCGTAACATCCTGTTCGTGTTGATGAGCCTGG
This sequence comes from Pseudomonas sp. DTU12.1, assembly GCF_009873475.1. Lineage (NCBI taxonomy): Bacteria > Pseudomonadati > Pseudomonadota > Gammaproteobacteria > Pseudomonadales > Pseudomonadaceae > Pseudomonas > Pseudomonas sp. DTU12.1. The sequence continues at coordinate 3,763,415 of NZ_CP045254.1, forward strand.
AAATCATGATGAACGCTGCAGCACTGGCCTTCATCGTGGCGGGTGCGCGTTGGGGCCAGCCGGATGGACAAGTCATGTTCATCCTGGTGATCAGCCTGGCAGCCGCCGAGGCCAGTATTGGCCTGGCGATCCTGCTGCAACTGTATCGTCGCTTCCACACGCTTGATATCGACGCTGCCAGTGAGATGCGCGGATGAACATGATCTTTCTGACTTTCGTATTCCCCCTGATCGGTTTCCTGCTGCTGTCGTTCTCCCGTGGACGCTGGTCGGAAAACCTCTCGGCCCTGGTCGGCGTGGGTTCCATTGGCTTGTCGGCGATTGTCGCCGCCTACGTCATCTGGCAATTCAACGTTGCACCACCCGAAGCCGGTCACTACACCCTGGTGCTGTGGCAATGGATGGCGGTCGAGGGCTTCAAGCCTGACTTCGCCCTGTACGTCGACGGCCTGTCGATCACCATGCTCGGCGTGGTGGTAGGCGTGGGTTTCCTGATCCACCTGTTCGCGTCCTGGTACATGCGCGGTGAGGCCGGTTACTCGCGCTTCTTCGCCTACACCAACCTGTTTATCGCCAGCATGCTGTTCCTGGTACTGGGCGATAACCTGTTGTTCCTGTACTTCGGCTGGGAAGGCGTGGGCCTGTGCTCGTACCTGTTGATCGGTTTCTACTACAGCAACCGCAACAACGGTAATGCAGCACTCAAAGCCTTTGTCGTGACCCGGATCGGCGACGTGTTCATGGCCATCGGCCTGTTCATCCTGTTCCAACAGGTAGGCACGCTGAATATCCAGGAACTGCTGGTGCTGGCACCACAGAAATTCCAGGTCGGCGACTTCTGGATCACCCTGGCGACCCTGATGCTGCTGGGTGGCGCTGTCGGTAAATCGGCACAACTGCCACTGCAAACCTGGCTGGCAGACGCCATGGCCGGTCCTACCCCGGTGTCGGCACTGATCCACGCCGCCACCATGGTGACCGCCGGTGTCTACCTGATCGCCCGTACCCACGGCCTGTTCACCCTGGCGCCAGAAATCCTGCACCTGGTGGGCCTGGTAGGTGGCGTGACCCTGGTACTGGCCGGCTTCGCCGCGCTGGTGCAGACCGACATCAAGCGCATCCTCGCCTACTCGACCATGAGCCAGATCGGCTACATGTTCCTGGCCCTGGGCGTCGGCGCCTGGGACGGCGCGATCTTCCACCTGATGACCCACGCCTTCTTCAAGGCCCTGCTGTTCCTGGCTTCCGGTGCGGTGATCGTTGCCTGCCACCACGAGCAGAACATCTTCAAGATGGGTGGCCTGTGGAAGAAACTGCCGTTGGCCTACGCCAGCTTCATCGTCGGTGGTGCCGCACTCGCAGCCCTGCCACTGGTGACCGCAGGTTTCTACTCCAAAGACGAAATCCTCTGGGAAGCCTTTGCCAGCGGTAACCAAGGCCTGCTGTACGCCGGTCTGGTGGGTGCGTTCATGACCTCGCTGTACACCTTCCGCCTGATCTTCATCACCTTCCACGGTGAAGCCAAGACTGAAGCCCACGCAGGCCACGGCATCTCCCACTGGCTGCCGCTGTCGGTGCTGATCATCCTGTCGACCTTCGTCGGCGCCATGATCACCCCGCCACTGGCTGGCGTACTGCCACAAAGTGTTGGACATGCTGGCGGTGACGCCAAGCACAGCCTGGAAATCGCCTCGGGCGCCATCGCCATCGCCGGTATCCTGCTGGCGGCCATGCTGTTCCTCGGCAAGCGTCGCTTCGTCACTGCCGTGGCCAACAGTGGCATTGGCCGCTTCCTTTCGGCCTGGTGGTTCGCCGCCTGGGGCTTCGACTGGATCTACGACAAACTGTTCGTCAAGCCTTACCTTGCGATCAGCCATGTACTGCGCAAAGACCCGCTCGACCAGACCATTGGTTTGATCCCGCGTGCTGCCAAGGCCGGTCACACCGCCCTGAGCCGCACCGAGACCGGCCAATTGCGTTGGTATGCAGCTTCCATGGCGGCTGGTGCCGTGCTGGTGATCGGCGCCATCGTAGTGGTAGCGGTCTGATATGAACTTTGCGAACTTGCGAAAGGAAACGAGCCCGTCATGATTCTGCCCTGGCTAATCCTGATCCCCTTTATCGGCGGCCTGCTCTGCTGGATGGGTGAACGCTTCGGCGCCACCCTGCCCCGCTGGATTGCGTTGCTGACCATGTCCCTGGAACTCGCACTCGGCCTCTGGCTGTGGGCCCATGGCGACTATTCATTTGCTCCGGCACCGGGTGTCGATCCAACCTTCGCGCTTGAGTTCAAGCACGTCTGGATCGAACGCTTCGGCATCAACGTGCACCTGGCCCTCGACGGCCTGTCGCTGTTGATGATCCTGCTGACCGGCCTGCTGGGTATCCTCTCGGTACTCTGCTCCTGGAAAGAAATCGAGCGTCACGTGGGCTTCTTCCACCTGAACCTGATGTGGATCCTGGGCGGCGTGGTCGGCGTGTTCCTCGCCCTCGACCTGTTCATGTTCTTCTTCTTCTGGGAAATGATGCTGGTGCCGATGTACTTCCTCATCGCGCTCTGGGGTCACAGTTCTTCGGACGGCAAGAAAACCCGGATCTACGCGGCGACCAAGTTCTTCATCTTCACCCAGGCTTCCGGCCTGATCATGTTGGTGGCGATCCTGGGCCTGGTACTGGTCAACTTCAACAACACCGGCGTGATTACCTTCAACTACGCCGACCTGTTGAAAACCAAGATGTCGATGACCACCGAGTACATCCTCATGCTCGGGTTCTTCATCGCCTTCGCGGTGAAGCTGCCGGTGGTGCCGTTCCACTCCTGGCTGCCTGACGCTCACGCCCAGGCGCCAACCGCAGGTTCCGTGGACCTGGCCGGTATCCTGTTGAAGACGGCGGCCTACGGCCTGCTGCGTTTCGCCCTGCCGCTGTTCCCGAATGCTTCGGCCGAGTTTGCGCCGATCGCCATGACCCTGGGTCTGATCGGGATCTTCTACGGTGCATTCCTGGCCTTCGCGCAAACCGACATCAAGCGTCTGATTGCCTTCTCGTCCGTTTCCCACATGGGTTTCGTACTGATCGGCATCTACTCCGGCAGCCAGCTGGCGTTGCAAGGCGCAGTGATCCAGATGTTGGCCCACGGTGTTTCAGCCGCCGCACTGTTTATCCTCAGTGGCCAGTTGTACGAGCGCCTGCACACCCGTGACATGCGTGAGATGGGCGGCATCTGGTCGCGTATCGCGTACCTGCCGGCGATCAGCCTGTTCTTTGCCGCCGCGTCCCTGGGCTTGCCGGGTACGGGTAACTTTGTCGGTGAGTTCCTGATCCTGATGGGCAGCTTCGTCAGTGCGCCATGGATCACCGCGATTGCCACTTCCGGCCTGGTGTTCGGTTCGGTCTACTCGCTGATCATGATCCACCGCGCCTACTTCGGCCCGACCAAGTCGGACGCCGTCCTCAAAGGGATGGATGCTCGCGAACTGATCATGGTGCTCGGCCTTGCGGTACTGCTGGTGTACATCGGCGTGTATCCGCAACCGTTCCTCGACACCTCTGCCGCCACGATGCATGGCGTGCAGCAGTGGTTGAGCACCGCCTTCACTCAACTCGCTTCGGCCCGGTAAGAGCGCTATGGAATTCACGATCCAACACTTTATCGCGCTTGCGCCGCTGCTGATTACCAGCCTCACCATTGTGGTGGTGATGCTGGCAATCGCCTGGCGCCGCAATCACTCGCAGACGTTCCTGCTGTCCACCGCAGGCCTGAACCTGGCCTTGCTGTCGATTATCCCGGCACTCAAGGTCGCCCCGCTGGCGGTCACCCCGCTGGTCATGATCGATGACTTCGCGCTGCTGTACACCGCGTTGATCCTCGTTGCGACACTGGCCTGCGTCACCCTCGCCCACGCTTACCTCGGCGAAGGCGGCACCGGCTATCCGGGCAACCGCGAAGAGCTGTACCTGCTGATCCTGCTGGCTGCGGCCGGCGGTATCGTGCTGGTCAGCGCGCAGCACCTGGCCGGTTTGTTCATCGGCCTGGAACTGCTGTCGATCCCGACCTACGGCCTGGTGGCGTACGCCTTCTTCAACAAGCGCTCCCTGGAAGCCGGCATCAAGTACATGGTGCTGTCGGCCGCCGGTTCCGCGTTCCTGTTGTTCGGTATGGCCCTGCTCTACGCCGAAGCCGGCAGCCTGAGCTTCAGCGGTATCGGCCACGCCCTGGCCACCACCAGCATGCCTGCGCCCATCGCCCAACTGGGCCTGGCCATGATGCTGATCGGCCTGGCGTTCAAGCTGTCGCTGGTACCGTTCCACCTCTGGACCCCAGACGTGTACGAAGGCGCCCCGGCGCCGGTAGCCGCGTTCCTGGCAACCGCCTCTAAGGTTGCAGTGTTTGCGGTGATGGTGCGTCTGTTCCAGATCTCCCCTGCCGCCAACACCGGCGTGCTGAGCGACGTGCTGACCGTGATCGCCATTGCGTCGATCCTGTTCGGTAACCTGCTGGCCCTGACTCAGAACAACCTCAAGCGTCTGCTGGGTTACTCGTCCATCGCCCACTTCGGCTACCTGCTGATCGCCCTGGTGGCGAGCAAAGGCCTGGCCGTGGAAGCCATCGGCGTGTACCTGGTCACCTACGTGATCACCAGCCTCGGCGCGTTTGGCGTGATTACCCTGATGTCCTCGCCTTACAAAGGCCGTGACGCCGACGCCCTGTACGAATACCGCGGCCTGTTCTGGCGTCGTCCGTACCTGACCGCCGTGCTGACCGTGATGATGCTGTCCCTGGCCGGCATCCCGCTGACCGCAGGTTTTATCGGCAAGTTCTACATCGTCGCAACCGGTGTCGAAGCGCACGAATGGTGGCTGGTTGCCTCCCTGGTGCTGGGCAGTGCCATCGGCGTGTTCTACTACCTGCGCGTGATGGTCACCCTGTACCTGATCGAGCCAAACCTGCGCCGTGTGGATGCCGAGTTGCACTGGGAACAGAAAGCAGGCGGCGTGATGCTGCTGGCTATCGCCCTGCTGGCATTCTTCCTGGGCGTGTACCCACAACCGTTGCTCACCCTGGTGCAGCATGCGGTGATGGCGGGTTGATCGCTTAAGCTCAAGCAGTAAACAGAACGGCACCTCAGGGTGCCGTTTTGCGTTTCTGGGAAAGGTTCAAGCTCCCTGCCCCTCAAGGAATATTCCTTACTGAAATGCCTCCGTGTCTGGCATATACCTGCCAGAGCCGCTCGTATGGTGTATGCGCTTTAGGAAGAATCCCACGTCAGGCTCACTTGACCCCTGGCAGATGGGCCACCAAACTATACGCAGGCTACGTACAGAACATGGATGCTCTATTTATCGAATTGCCGCCCTTTGAGCGGTACCGCAAGGACTACCTGACTGACGAACTGTTTCACGGCTTTCAACAAGAGCTAATGAAGAACCCCGAAGCGGGAGCCGTGATGGAAGGCACCGGTGGGTTACGCAAGCTGCGCTTCGTCGATGAACGACGAAACAAAGGCAAACGGGGTGGATTACGCGTCATCTACTACTGGTGGTCAGGCGGCACTCAATTTTGGTTGTTCACGCTGTACGGCAAGCACGAGCAAAGCGACTTGAGCCCACAACACAAAAAAGCCCTCAAGCAACTGCTGGACAGGGAAATCAACGCGAGAGGATTCACATGAAACGTGACATTTATTCCGAACTGGTCGAAGGCTTCGATGCCTTGGCCAACGAGCGCCAAGGCAAGGTCACCCTACGCACTCATACCGTGCAGCAAAACAAACTGGCCCCTCTTACCGCTGAAGACGTGATTGCAGTACGACAACAACTCAATCTTTCCCGTGCTGTATTTGCCATGTACCTACGCACCAATACACGCACCCTGGAAAACTGGGAGCAAGGTCGCGCGCGACCCAATGCCCAGGCAGCCACGCTGATTCGTCTGGTATCAAAATTTCCGGATACGGTGGAGCGCCTGGCGTTGCTTAGCTGATCGTAGGTGAAGCGATCTTTCCCACATCAGCAAAAACGGCACCTCACGGTGCCGTTTTGCTATCCGCCCTACCTCACTTGCGCGCCGCCTCCCACGACTTGAGCAAATCGGCATAGTTCACGGTTTCACCCTTGGGTTTCTCGTTCGCCAGTTTCGGCTTCGGTGCGCCCGGCTGGTCGAACCAGTACTGGGCATCGCGCTCGGGGTTCATTTTCGGTCCGCAGATCGGCTGCACCTTGGAGCGCTCCAGGCGCGTCATGATCGCGTCCTGATCCTTGGCCAGGCCATCCAGCGCCTGTTGCGGGGTTTTCTCGCCGCTGGCGGCTTCCGAAATGTGGCTCCACCACAGTTGGGCCAGGCGCGGATAATCCGGCACGTTGGTGCCCGTCGGTGTCCACTGCACCCGCGCCGGGCTGCGGTAGAACTCCACCAGGCCGCCGAGTTTGGGGGCTAGGTCGGTCATGGCCTGGGAGTTGATGTCGGATTCGCGGATGGGCGTCAGGCCGACGATGGTTTTTTTCAGGGAAACGGTTTTCGACGTCACGAACTGCGCGTAGAGCCAAGCCGCGAGTTTTTGTTTCTCAGGCGTGGACTTGAGGAACGTCCAGGAACCCACGTCCTGATACCCCAGCTTCATCCCCTCCTCCCAATACGGCCCGCGTGGCGACGGTGCCATGCGCCACTTCGGCGTGCCGTCGGCGTTCATCACCGGCAAGCCGGGCTTGGTCATGTCAGCGGTAAAGGCGGTATACCAGAAGATCTGCTGCGCGATGTTGCCCTGGGACGGCACCGGCCCGGACTCGGAGAAGGTCATGCCTGCCGCTTCCGGTGGCGCATAGGCACGCATCCAGTCGACATACTTCTGCGTGGCAAATACCGCAGCCGGGCCGTTGGTGTCGCCGCCACGGGTCACGCTAGACCCCACCGGGTGGCAATCCTCGACCCGGATCCCCCACTCGTCCACCGGCAAGCCGTTGGGCAGGCCCTTGTCGCCACCACCGGCCATGGAGAACCAGGCATCGGTAAAGCGCCAACCCAGGGAAGGATCTTTCTTGCCGTAGTCCATATGGCCATACACGCGCTTGCCGTCGATTTCCTTGACGTCTTCACTGAAGAACTTGGCGATGTCCTCATAGGCCGACCAGTTCACTGGCACGCCTAGTTCATAGCCGTACTTTTCCTTGAACTTGGCCTTGAGGTCGGCGCGCTCGAACCAGTCGGCACGGAACCAGTAGAGGTTAGCGAACTGCTGGTCGGGCAACTGATAGATCTTGCCGTCCGGCGCGGTGGTAAACGAGATGCCGATAAAGTCCTTGAGGTCCAGGGTCGGCGAGGTGAAGTCCTTGCCTTCGTTGGCCATCAGGTCGGTGATGGACTCGGTCTTGCCATAGCGAAAGTGCGTGCCAATCAGGTCGGAATCGTTGACCCAACCGTCATAGATATTCTTGTCCGACTGCATCTGGGTTTGCAGTTTCTCCACCACGTCGCCTTCCTGCAGCAGGTCGTGGGTCAGCTTGATCCCGGTGATTTCACTGAAGGCCTTGGCCAGCACCTTGGATTCGTACTCGTGGGTGGTGAGGGTTTCCGACACCACATTGATCTTCATCCCACGAAACGGCTCGGCGGCCTTGATAAACCACTTCAGTTCTTCAAGCTGCTGGGCCTCCGTCAGGGTGGACGGTTTGAACTCGCTGCCGATCCACTTCTTCGCGGCATCTTCGTACGCATCGGCCCAGGCCACAGCACTCAAACCGCTGAGGGCCAAGACGGCGGCCAATGAAATGCTATGTCGCAGCTTATTGTTTTTATCGAACATAGAGACCTCCTGGTTGATTTCAGACGGGTCCGACAGAAGCCCCGCCCCGTGTAGGAGCGAGCTTGCTCGCGAAAAACCCCAAGACACCGCGTTAATCCAGACAACCTGCGTTATCGTTGACGACTTTCGCGAGCAAGCTCGCTCCTACAGGGGTATGGGGACCACCTCAGCCCCAACGCATCACAGACAACAGCCACACCACAGACAGCGCGGACGCCACCCAGATGCTCCAGCCGGTAACGCCGATCACCAGCAGATGCAGGTAGGCGCTCCCGAGAAGACCGATAAACAAGCGATCACCACGTGTCGTGCTGATCGGTAACAAACCGCGCCGGGGAATGCTCGGCGAGCGCAGTTCCCACGTGGTCATGCCTGCCAGCAACAAGGCAATTGCCGCAAAAAACAGCGCAGTCGGGGTGGTCCAGGCCATCCATTCCATCATCGTTTCCTCAGACCCGGCCCAGGGCAAAGCCCTTGGCCACATGGTTGCGAACAAACCAGATCACCAGCATGCCCGGCAGGATGGTCAGCACTCCGGCAGCCGCCAGCACGCCCCAGTCAATGCCCGACGCGGACACGGTGCGGGTCATCACGGCGGCAATCGGCTTGGCATTGACGGACGTCAGGGTGCGCGCCAGCAGCAGTTCGACCCAGGAAAACATAAAGCAGAAAAACGCCGTGACACCGATCCCCGAGCCAATCAGCGGGATAAAGATCTTCACGAAAAACTTCGGAAAGCTATAACCATCAATGTAGGCCGTTTCGTCGATCTCCTTGGGCACCCCTGACATAAAGCCTTCCAGGATCCACACCGCCAGCGGTACGTTGAACAGGCAGTGGGCCAGGGCCACGGCGATATGGGTATCGAACAGGCCAATGGACGAATACAGCTGGAAAAACGGCAACAGGAACACCGCCGGCGGCGCCATGCGATTGGTCAGCAGCCAGAAGAACAGGTGCTTGTCGCCAAGGAAGCGATAGCGCGAAAACGCGTAGGCCGCCGGTAGCGCCACGGTCAGGGAAATAACCGTGTTCAGGCTCACGTAGTACAGCGAGTTGAGATACCCGGTGTACCAACTGGGGTCGGTGAAGATCACCTTGTAGTTGGCCAAGGTGAAATCCTGCGGAAACAGCGTCAGGCCGCCGAGGATTTCGGTGTTGCTCTTGAAGGACATGTTCAGCAGCCAGTAGATCGGCACCAGCAGGAACAGGATGTAGATCAGCAGCGGAATGACCTTGCGCTTGCTCATGTTGGCGGCCTCAGCGGTTGGCGTCGGAGTGGGTCATGGCGGTGTAGAACAGCCAGGACACCAACAGGATGATCAGGAAATACACCAGGGAAAACGCGGCAGCCGGGCCCAGGTCGAATTGACCGACAGCCATCTGGGTCAGGGTCTGACTGAGAAAGGTCGTCGCATTTCCCGGCCCACCGCCGGTCAGTACAAAAGGCTCGGTATAGATCATGAAACTGTCCATAAAACGCAGCATCACCGCGATCAGCAGCACGCTCTTCATCTTCGGCAGTTGGATATGTCGGAATACGGCCCAGGCCGATGCCCGATCAATCCGCGCCGCCTGGTAGTACACATCCGGTATAGCCCGCAGCCCCGAGTAACAGAGCAGCGCCACCAGGGATGTCCAGTGCCATACATCCATCACCAGTACTGTGACCCAGGCATCCATGGTGTTGGCGGCGTAGTTGTAGTTGATGCCCATGGCATTCAGGCTCGAGCCCAGCAGGCCGATATCGGCACGGCCGAAGATCTGCCAGATGGTGCCGACGACGTTCCACGGGATCAGTAGCGGGATGGCCATCACAATCAGCACCAGGGACGACCAGCGGCCTTTGGTGGGCATGGTCAGGGCAATGGCAATGCCCAGGGGGATCTCGATCAGCAACACACATGCCGAATAGATGAACTGGCGCAACAGCGAGTCATGCAGACGTGGGTCCAGCAGCACTTGTTTGTACCAGTCGGCCCCGACGAAATAGCGGCTGGACTGATCGAAAATGTCCTGCACCGAGTAGTTGACCACGGTCATCATCGGGATCACCGCACTGAACGCCACCAGCAGGAACACCGGCAACACCAGCCACCAGGCCTTGTTGTTCTGCACCTTGTTCATGGCCGCGCCTCCAGCAGGTAATCGTCGGCATACACCATCAGCCATTGCGCCGGAAAACTGATCGAGGCCCGGCCCTCGGGCACCGGTTTGTCTTCGGCCAGACGCACTTTCAACGGCGCGCCGTCGAGGTTGAGGGTCAGGATCTTGTAGGTGCCCAGGTCTTCGACATGTATGACGTCGGCTTGCAACGCGTCGGTATTGGGCTCATCCCAGACATGGATAAACTCGGGACGAATACCGACCTGGAGTTTTTTGTAGTCCTTTTCCGCGAGTTGCCGCTGCTGCACCTCGGACAACGCCAGATGTGTTCCGCCAAACCGTACCCCACCTGCATCGGCCTGCACCTCAATCAGATTCATCCCCGGGCTACCGATGAAATAGCCGACAAAGGTATGACTGGGACGCTCGAACAACTCCCGCGGTGTGCCGAACTGCACAATCTGCCCGCCGTACATCACCGCTATCTTGTCGGCAAAGGTCGAGGCCTCCAATTGGTCGTGGGTGACGTAGACCATGGTGATGTTGAACTGCTCGTGGATCTGCTTGAGCTTGCGCCGCAGTTTCCACTTCAGGTGCGGATCGATCACCGTCAGCGGCTCGTCGAACAGAATCGCGGAGACGTCATCGCGCACCAGGCCACGGCCCATTGAGACCTTTTGCTTTTCATCGGCACTGAGGTTGCGGGCTTTTTTGCCCAGCAGGTTCTGCAGGTCGAGCACTTCGGCAATTTCCTGCACCTTGCTGTGCACTTTCGCCTCGGCCATCCCCTGGTTACGCAGGGGGAATGCCAGGTTATCGAACACCGTCATGGTGTCGTAGACCACCGGGAACTGGAACACCTGAGCGATATTGCGCTTTTCCGGGGTGAGGTCATTCACCACCGTGCTGTCGAACAGCACCTGGCCTTCCGAAGGGCTGAGCAAGCCGGAGATGATGTTGAGTAAGGTTGACTTGCCACAGCCCGAAGGACCGAGCAAGGCGTAGGCGCCGCCCTGCTCCCAGATGTGGTTCATTTCGCGAATGGCGTAATCTTCAGGCCCTGCAGGTGTAGGGCTGTAGCTATGCGCCAGGTTCTGCAAATGGATCTCGGCCATCAGGCAACCCTCGCGACACGACGCCCGGGGGCCTGGACCAACCGGCCCTGGCCATCGAACACAAACAGTTTATGGGTCGGAATATAGATCCGGATCGGCGCATCCACGTCGTACTCGTGGACTCCCGGCAGGTGCAGCACCAGCAAGAAATGCTCGCTGCGCACATGCAGGAAGGTTTCCGAGCCGCTGATCTCCGCCACTTCCACGGTTACCGCCAGTTCCAGGTCATCGTCGTTGCTGGGCACCAGGCTGATATGGCTGGGGCGCACGCCGAACCGGAACTCGCCCTCACCAATCGGGCGCAGGTCCACGTTCAACGGAAAGTGCACATCGTTGGCGAAACTCACTTCATTACCGCTGATACGCCCCGGCATCAGGTTGATGGGCGGTTCGGAAAACAGCTCGGCCGCCAATACCGTCTGCGGTTGGTGATAGACCTCGGCGGCCTTGCCGCTCTGGATCACCCGACCTTCGTGGAGGATGGTCGTGGTGCCGCCCAGCGCCAAGGCCTCGTTGGGCTCCGTGGTGGCATAGATGGCAATGGTGTTGCGAGCCTTGAACAGCTCGCGCATTTCCTGACGCAGCTCTTCACGCAGTTTGTAGTCCAGGTTCACCAGCGGCTCGTCGAACAGAATCAATTCGGCGTCCTTCACCAGCGCCCGGGCCATGGCCGTGCGTTGCTGCTGGCCACCGGACAGCTCCAGGGGATGACGTTGCAGGAACTTGTCGATGCGCAGCATCTTCGCGGTTTCCAGCACCTTGCTGCGAATCAGTTCGTTGGACACCCCGGCCTGGCGCAAAGGCGAGGCGATGTTCTCGAACACGGTCATGGTCGGGTAGTTGATGAACTGCTGGTACACCATTGAAACATTGCGCAAGCGCACTGGCTTGTGGGTGACATCGACGCCGTTCATCAGGATGCGCCCGTTGTCAGGCTTGTCCAGGCCGGCCATCAGGCGCATCAGGCTGGTTTTGCCAGACAGCGTACGGCCCAGCAACACATTGAAGGAGCCGGCTTCAAAGCGCAGGTTGGCGTCGTCGATCCAGGTCTGGCCTTCGACAACGCGGGTCACATGTTCCAGGGTCAATGACATGACACGCCCTTTTTCTTATTGGAATTGTTCTTCCAAGGTCAGAGCGAGTTTCGTGCCAATAACAAAAAGCATTTATTTAATAGGGTCTTAGGCATAACTGCTGCTCAGTGCTGAACAGAAATGAACATTCACAACTGAACAATTGAACAACCGCCGGGTTGACAATGAACAGTTCTGAACAACACTGAATAAGCTCAGCAAAACCGTTCAACCTGGGGGAGCTGGCTTGCCTGCGATGGCCATAAGTATCTACACAACTTTCAGAAACTGACGAACTCCCCTGTGGCGAGCGGGCTTGCCCGCGCTGGGCTGCGAAGCAGCCCCAAAACCAGCCGCTGCGGTGTATCTGGTACAACGCATTCGGCTTATTGGGGCTGCTTCGCAGCCCAGCGCGGGCAAGCCCGCTCGCCACAACTGCGCTATCTGCCTGGATCTAGGCGTTGCGGCAAAGTTGTGTAGATACCTATGCTGCGATGGCGTCTGTGAAATCGCCATCGCAGGCAAGCCAGCTCCCACAAGGTGAGCGGTGCACGGTTCATAACAACAATAAAAAGAAGGTCACCGCCATGGCCGCACCTGCCCCGCTTTTGCCCCACGACACCATCATCCAGGACTCCTGGCGCCGCTGCCGTGCCTTTGGCCTGGATCACCAGAGCGCGCCCAGCTTCGACCAACTGCCCGCCGAGGGCATCAGCCAGCTGTTGGAGAGCCAGCACGCACTGGTCCAGACCACCCATCAGGAAGTGCTGCCCTACTACGAGAACATCCTCAGCAATTCCAACTGCCTGATCATGCTTGCCGACAACCAGGGCCAGGTGCTGACCTCCTGGGGCACCCAGCGCTTTATCGAACCCAAGCTGGCCCGTGGTTTCAGCGCAGGGGCCAGTTGGCGGGAGCGCTCTACCGGCACCAACGCCATCGGTACCGCACTGGCCTGCGCCCAGGCGGTGCACATCGAGCATGACGAACACTTCCTCAAGGCCAACCGTTTCATGACCGGTTCAGCGGCGCCGATCTTTGACGCCAACCGCGAAATCATCGCGGTGCTGGATGTGTCCAGCGACAGCTACCTGCCGCCCTCCCACACCCTGGGCATGGTCAAGATGATGAGCCAGACCGTGGAAAACCGGCTGATCCTCAACCTGTTTGGCGGCGAGCACTTCCAGCTGACCTTCAACACCGGCCTGAACAACCTCGACAGCCAATGGGCCGGCCTGCTGATCTTTGATGAAAGCGGCCAGGTGCTGTCAGCCAACCGCCGCGCCGACAACCTGCTGGGCATCAGCCTGTCGCGGGTGATGATCGACAGCCTGTTCAAGGTCTCGCTGCTGGAGCTGCTCAACCAACCCGAAGGCCTGCCCTTCGCCCTACAAGCTGCGGGGCGCAACCGTTTCCAGTGCCTGCTCAAACGCCCCAAGCAGGTGCCGGTGCAAGCCAGGGTCTTCAGCGAGCCGGCCGCCGTGCCCATCGGTCTCAAGACCCTGCACTTTGGCGACAGCCGCTTGGAAAAAAGCCGTGCGCCAGGCCGAACGCCTGCTGGAAAAAGACATCCCGTTGCTGATCCATGGCGAAACAGGCGTGGGCAAGGAAGTCTTCGTCAAAGCCCTGCACCAGGCCAGTTCCCGCAGCCAGCAGGCTTTTATCGCGGTCAACTGTGCGGCAATTCCGGCCGAGTTAGTGGAATCGGAGCTGTTTGGCTACGAAAAAGGCGCGTTCACCGGCGCCAATCAAAAGGGCAGCATCGGCCTGATCCGCAAGGCTGACAAAGGCACGCTGTTTCTCGATGAGATCGGTGACATGCCCCTCCCGACCCAGGCCCGGCTGCTGCGGGTATTGCAGGAGCGCTGCGTGCAACCGGTGGGCAGCAGCGAATTGTTCCCGGTGGACCTACGCATCATCTCGGCCACCAACCGTTCACTGCGCGAACAGGTGCAGATCGGCAGGTTTCGTGAGGATTTGTACTACCGCATCGGCGGCCTGACCTTGAACTGCCGCCCCTGCGCGAACGCAGTGACAAGCAGGCGCTGTTCAAGCAACTGTGGCAACAGCACCGCGAGCCCACGCAGTGGGCCGGGCTCAGTACTGAAGTGCTGGCGTTATTCGAGCGACACCCTTGGCCAGGCAACTTGCGCCAGGTCAGCAGCGTGATGCAGGTGGCGCTGGCCATGGCCGAAGACCAACCGATCCGCCCGGAGCATCTGCCCGATGATTTTTGTCGACCTGGGCCAAGCCTCGCCCAGCACACCGCCGGTTATGGGCGATCTGGACGATAGCCAAAACCTTCAGCAGCGACTGGCAGCGGTCGGCGGCAATATCTCCCACTTGGCGCGCGAGTTGGGGGTCAGCCGCAATACCTTGTACAAGCGATTACGCGACGCGCCATAGCCGTAAATCCTGCGTCTTTCTTTAAGACTGATCGTTAGTTGATGTGAGCTCAAGCGGTGATTCCACCCAGTAAATTCTCCCTGCACGTAAGCCCATTCTGATTTAACAGACCACACCTCCAACCGCCCTTTTCCTGCGGCATTCTCCGACGCCTTTCTTTTGCAGAGACGTCATGGATGCCAGCCCCTGCCCCTGATTCATCGCCCATCGACCTGATCGAATACGAGCTGAATGGCTTTCACCAGAGCCTGGCGGTATATCGCCAGCAAGTCACCAGCTGGTACGCGCAGGCCCTGGACAAGGCCAGCCATGCCGCGGACTTGCCGGCGTTACTGGGCATGGAGCGGGTGCTGCGGGTCGGGGATTCCCAAATGTCGGTGAGCATGACCGACAGCGACTTTGCTTCCAGTGTTGCCGTGTGCCCGGCAGGCGGTGAGCTGAAGATCGAGAGCAAGTTCGAGTCGGTGTATGACGTGCCGCTGGGCAATCTCCAGGTGCAGGTGATTGGCCTGGATGACGGCAGCTCCACGTTTATCCAACTGGATGAACAGGGTCAGGCCTCCCATCACTGCGTGGCCGGCGGGCGCTATCAGGTGCGTGTGCAGGGCGGGGTGTCGCCGGCGCAGGTCGAGGCGCTGTTTGCGTCCTACGACGGTTTGACCGCTGAGCTGGAAGCCTGGCTGCGCAAGGAGTGGAGGGGTTCAAACCGCACTGGCAGGCCTCCAGCGCGAGCGCCATTGGCAGTGGGATATTGGCCGGGACCTGGTCAGCCATTTCCGGGGTGTGGGACAGCGTGTCGTTGGTGCAGGACATCCTCAAGGACCCGGCCAAGCACATCGAACGCCTCGGCACCCAGGCCGCCGAGTTGGCGGCCCTGGCGCGTGAGGCGCCCCAGGTGATGGAACAGGCGATGTTGCTGGCCAGCGACGAGGCGGCGCTGTACCTGATGCTGCGCACGGCGATGATCTGGCTGTCGGCGTTGCCGCCCAGCCAGGTGGCGGGGAAAACCGCCGAGGTGATTGCCGGCTTTGCCGTGTCGCTGCTCATTGATTTGCTGATTGCGCTGGTGCTGACCATTGCCCTGCAAGGTGCCGGGATCGCGTATCTGGGGCTGCGGCTGGCGAAGTATGGAGCGCAGGTGGTTGAGCTTGCGGTGGGCTTCGTCAAAGGCGTGTTCGACATCCTCAAGCGTTTTACGGCGGCGGTGGATCGCTACAAGGCGGTGGCCGTGCGCGGCGTCGTCGGCGGCTTACAAAAAGGTGGCCTGCAGATGCACTGGGGGCGCGGCGCAATACCACACTCAAGCAACTTGAGGCGGTGGACGACGCGCCCTCCTCCGCGAAAAACCCCAACGGCGCAGCCAGCGCCAGCGCCGATAAAACCGCGACCCATGGCTGCCCGGTGTCCATGGTCACCGGCGAAGAACTGCTGACCCTGACCGATGGCGAGTTGCAGGGCGTATTGCCATTTGCCTGGACGCGGTTGTATCGCACCAGTGCCGTGGAGGTGGATAGCGGCTTGGGGCTTGGCTGGAGCCATTCCCTGGCGCAGCGCCTGGAAGTGGCCGGCGAGTCGGTGGTGTGGACTGATCACGAGAACCGCAGCACCACCTTTCCCCTGCCCACGGCTGCCCGACCAGCCATCAGCAATAGCCTGGCTGAAGCAGCGATTTATCTGGGTGCAGCGTCGGATGAGTTGGTGCTGGCTCAAGGGGCAACGTTCTACCACTTTCAAGGCGGTGTGCTGACGGCGATCAGCGATGGGTATGACAACCGCCTGCGTATTTCCCGCGATGTATCGGGGCGGATTCTGCGCCTGGATAACGATGCCGGACGGGCGCTGCTGTTGCGCTACGAGCGCGGGCACATCGTGGCGGTGGACTACCAGGTGTTTCGCGTGGAAAGCGAAGCGGATGACGCCTGGGTGACTGAGCAGAACGTCGTTTCCTACCGCTACGACGAACAGTGGCGACTGGTTGAGGCGACCAATGCTGTAGGCGAAAGCGAGCGCTATCAGTACGACAGCCTTGCGGTAATCACTGAGCGGCAACTGGCCGGTGGGGCGAGTTTCTTCTGGGCGTGGGAACGCTCTGGCAAGGCGGCGCGCTGTGTGCGGCATTGGGCCAGTTTTGCGCAGATGGATACGCGCTACGTCTGGGATGACGACGGCCGCGTCACCCTGCTTAACGCCGATGGCAGCCAGGAAGTCTATGTGCATGACCCGCGCGCACGGCTGGTGCAGCGGGTTGACCCGGACGGCGGCGAGCATTTCAAGTCTTACGACGCACAGGGCCGGCTGACGGTTGAGCAGGATCCCCTCGGCGCGATTACGGCCTATCAGTACGACGAGGCTGGGCGCTTGGTGGCGCTGTTTCCGGGGATGACGAGCCTACCGCCTACGAGTATGAGCATGGTTTCGTACGGGTCATGCGCCGGGGTGCGGCGGTCTGGAAGTACCAGCGTAATGATCAGGGCGATATCACACGCCAGACTGATCCTGATGGCAATGTCACCGAGTACAGCTATGACAAGCGGGGGCAGTTGCTGGCTGTCTGGTATCCGGACCACAGCTGTCAGCGCCTGATCTGGAATGACCTTGGGCAGTTGGTTGGGGAGCAACTGCCCAATGGCGGCGTGCGGCGTTATCGCTATGACGACCTGGGCCGGCAGATTGCCCGTGAAGATGAACATGGCGCCCTGACCCAGTATCAGTGGGACGCGGTAGGCCGACTGCTCAAGGTGGTATTGCCGGACGGCGCCACCCGCGCATTGAGCTACAACCCCTACGGAAAAATCACCGCCGAGCGCGATGAACTGGGGCGTGTGACCCGGTATGAATATGCCGATGGCTTGCACCTGATCAGTCGCCGGATCAACCCCGACGGTTCTCAACTCAAGTACCGCTACGACAACACCCGCCTGCTGCTGACCGAAATCGAAAACGAGTCAGGCGAGCGCTATCAACTGGCGTACCACCCCAACGGCCTGATCCAGCAGGAAACCGGCTTCGACGGCAAACGCACCGCCTACGTCTACGACCTCAACGGCCACCTGCAGGAAAAACCGAGTTCGGCGACGATGACCGTCAGCTGATTACTGCCTACCAGCGCGATAACGCCGGCCGCCTCATCCGAAAAACCCTGCCCGATGGCAGTACGGTGGATTACACCTACGACCGCCTCGGCAATCTCCTAAGCGTCGACGACGGCCACTGGCCGCTGCACTACGAATACGACCGCCAAAACCGCCTGACCGCCGAACACCAGGGCTGGGGCACCTTGCGTTACGGCTACGACAACTGCGGCCAACTCGACCACCTGCGCCTGCCCGACAACAACCACCTGACCTTCAACCACGACAAGGGCGGCCACCTCGCCACCGTTGAGCTCAATGGCCGCACACTCACCTCGCACCTGTTCAAGGCCGGGCGCGAGCAGCAGCGCCAGCAGGGCCAACTGCTCAGCCACTACCACTACAACGACCAGGGCCGCCTGACCCAACACCAACACCGCCACTACACCTACGACAAAAGCGGCAACCTCACCCGCCTGCTCGACACCCGCAAGGGCCAGCACGACTACCACTACGACCCCTCGACCGCCTGACCCGCGCCGACCACTCCCAGGCCCCCACCGAACGCTTCGCCCACGACCCGGCGGGCAACCTACTGATGCAAGACCGCCCAGGCCCCGGCATCGTCGTCGGCAACCGCCTGTTACTACAAGGCGACCGACATTACGACTACGACGCCTTCGGAAACCTCATACGCGAACGCCGTGGCCGCGCGCAGCAACTGGTCACCGAATACCGCTACGACTGCCAGCACCGCCTGATCGGCATCACCCAACCGGACGGCAGCCAGGCCAGCTATCGCTACGACCCGTTTGGCCGGCGCATCAGCAAAACCGTGGCGGGTAAGACCACCGAGTTTTTCTGGCAAGGCGACAAGCTCATCGCCGAACACACCCATGGCCAGCACCGCAGCTACCTCTACGAGCCTGACAGCTTCAGGCCACTAGCCTTGCTGGAGGGATTTGGTCCGGCCAATACACAAGCATTCCACTACCAACTCGACCACCTGGGTACACCGCAGGAACTGACCAGCGCAGACGGCAAAATCGTTTGGTCTGCCCATTACCAGGCCTACGGGAAAATCACCCGGTTGGACGTAAGCGCGGTGGACAATCCACTGCGCTTTCAGGGGCAGTATTTCGACCGGGAAAGCGGGCTGCATTACAACCGGCATCGCTACTACAATCCGGATAACGGACGCTACCTGACCCCCGACCCGGTGAAGTTGGCGGGTGGGGTGAACGGATATTTGTATGTGCCCAACCCTACGGGATGGGTGGATCCGTTGGGGTTGAATGCGTGTCCGGGTGGGGATGGGTGCAAGCCGAAGGGAAGTAGCGCCGACTCCCCCCACAATGCAGCAACAGATGAGGGTTTACCCTCACTGCCTCTAATTCACGAAGTTGATGCCCGAACTCTGAATCGTACGCACAGTATTGAGGGAAAACGGTCAACCAAACGAGTTGAGGAGATTTCTAGTAACATGCGAAGCAATGGGTACAACAAAAACACCCCTATTGACGTAATCGAATATAACGAGCAGCGTTATATTATTGATGGGCACCATCGGGCGTCTGCAGCAAGGCGAACACATACACTTGTCACCATAAGACTGATTGACAATATAGAAAACCACCATACCTCATTTAGCAGCATCAAAGACGTAGTGAGCTCTTCAAAAACCGCTGGACCAGATAGGCTAGAAAGGTCAAGAAAATGAAAACTCAGACGCTAGAAGATCTAATCAGCGAATACTTAGAGGAAGTTGAAAAGGCAACCAACTTACTTGAATTATCGTTTGGTACAAAAAATATCTTAGGACTGTGGCGTTCAAAACAAATCCCGCAGCGCGGAAAGCTCAGCGATGACGCAACGTACGAACTACATGGAATCGGCTGCAGGGTTTATATATCCGAGAAATGTATTGACTTCGATTACGGCCCCGACGGTCGAATTGATGGCTTCGACTCATGGAGACTTTACATTTACGCATGCGAAGTTCAAAAAAAATACAAAAAATACACTAACAAGACGACGATCGAGCGAGAGTTCAGCGAGTACGTAGAAAAAGGAAAAGCAAAGAAAATTCAGGGTTCAATTTCCAACTTATTTTTCCAGAAACCTTGATAAAAAAATCGGAACAAAAGGAACGAACCTATTTAATCGCAAGTAAATTTAGTAATAGGCCCACTATTGCCCACTATGAATCAACACCAAAAACGCGTTGAGCGGCGGCAAACACTTGCGGCCATTGCTCGCGCAGGGTGCTAAATAGATCCGTTCCTTTAACCAACTACTGGAAGGTTTATACATCAATCCCCTCTCAGATATTTCCGACAGCGTTTTAGGGTTACCACTCGGAAGACGCCCCAATAATCTTCGGCAGTCGCTGCAAATTCGGCGACCGGGTTTCGCAGCCCGGTTAAACTCTAGACGCACAGCGTCCCCCACAAGATAGCGGGCGCTTTTTTATGCCTGATGTTATGGCGGCTGTGCGCGGGATACCTTCGGGTATGCCGGGTTCCTAGAGTCCCGGTCTGCGAACCTGCGTACAACTGCCACCCGGTATCGTTTCGCAGCGATGGGTAGTAGCTCCATAACTCTAGGAGCTTTGCCATGATCAAACACAGTCCAAACCCGCCATTAGACTCAACCTCGCTTCACGCAACTGCTCACCGCTGAACCCTCCTACTGAAACAAAGTGGTCTGCTGAAGACCATGGCATCTTCATCGTGCGCAAAGGAACAGATGCAAAGACGTTGTTGATCAACGCTTCGGAGGATCTTGCGTCGGCTCAACCGCCACGTCGTTCCCATTCGCCGCCAACGTGCAGGCGCTAAAGTGATACCTTCTCGATCCCACTTGATAAAAAAGGAGTTTTACCGCCGGTGAGGATCAAATGTTCCGTCTTTATCGCAACAAGCATTGACGGTTTTATTGCCCGGCCAGATGGGGATATTGAGTGGTTGCACCGACCGGAATATGACAGCTCGGGCTTGAACGGCATCACGTATGAACGCTTCATCGCAACGGTTGACGGGTTGGTCATGGGGCGTAAGACCCTGGAAAAAGTACTGTCCTTTCCAGAGTGGCCCTATGAGGGCACACCGGTCATAGCGCTGTCTCACCAGACCTTGCAGATTCCTGCGCATCTACAGGGCAAGGTGGAGGTCTTGGCAGCCGAGGTGAGCACACTTGTCGAGCAACTGGCCGAGCGCGGCATGAAACATCTTTATATCGACGGCGGCCAGACCATCCAGGCATTTCTTGAAGCAGGCCTGCTCAATGAGTTGATCATCACCCGTATTCCGATTCTGCTAGGTCAGGGGATTCCGTTGTTCGGTCAAATCGGGCACGAATGTGAGCTTCGCCACATCGATACCTGGGCCTCGGACAATGGGTTTGTCCAAAGCCGGTATGCGATCGAGCAACGTTGAATCGCAAAACCGCCACACACAAAAACGCCCCGAACCAGTCGGGGCGTTTTTATTCAGCTTGAAGCAATCAGCCGTCAGTCAGCCAAGCGCCAGGTCGTCCCGCCCTTCCCGTCTTCCAACACCACGCCCATGGCGGTGAGTTGGTCGCGGATGCGGTCGGATTCTGCCCAGTCCTTGTTGGCACGGGCATTCAAGCGGGCCTGGATCAGTGCGTCGACTTCGGCTGCGTCCACACGCCCTTCGGCGCCGGCTTGCAGGAAGTCGTCGGCTTCCATTTGCAGCACGCCCAGCACACTGGCCAGCTCTTTCAAACGTGCCGCCAAACCAGCCGCTGCATCCAGATCGCTCTCGCGCAGGCGGTTGATCTCGCGGACCATTTCGAACAGCACGGCGCAGGCTTCGGGGGTGCCGAAGTCGTCGTTCATCACGCTGGTGAAGCGCTCGACAAATGCTTCGCCACCGGCCGGCGCAACAACTGGCAGGCCTTTTAACGCATGGTAGAAACGTTCCAGGGCGCCCTTGGCGTCCTTGAGGTTGTCTTCCGAGTAGTTGATGGCGCTGCGGTAGTGGCTGGACACCAGCAGGTAACGCACAACTTCCGGGTGGTACTTTTCCAGCACGTCACGGATGGTGAAGAAGTTGTTCAAGGACTTGGACATCTTCTCGCCGTTGATGCGAATCATGCCGCAATGCATCCACGCGTTGGCGTAGGTCTTGCCGGTGGCCGCTTCGCTTTGGGCGATTTCGTTTTCGTGGTGCGGGAACTCAAGGTCGCTGCCGCCGCCATGAATGTCGAAGGTCTCGCCCAGGCAGCAGGTGGACATCACCGAGCATTCGATGTGCCAGCCCGGACGCCCGGCGCCCCACGGCGACTCCCAGCTCGGCTCGCCCGGCTTGGTGCCTTTCCACAGCACGAAGTCCAGCGGATCCTGCTTGGCTTCGTCGACTTCGATGCGCGCGCCGATGCGCAGGTCTTCGATTTTCTTGCGCGACAGCTTGCCGTAGCCCATGAACTTGGCGACGCGGTAGTACACGTCGCCATTGCCCGGGGCGTAGGCGTAGCCCTTGTCGATCAAGGTCTGGATCATCGCGTGCATGCCAGGGATGTGGTCCGTGGCACGCGGCTCCATGTCCGGCTTGAGGATGTTGAGGCGCGCCTCGTCCTCGTGCATGGCCGCAATCATGCGCTCGGTCAGCGCGTCGAACGACTCGCCGTTTTCATTGGCGCGATTGATGATCTTGTCGTCGATGTCGGTGATGTTGCGCACGTACGTCAAGTCGTAGCCGCTAAAACGCAACCAGCGGGTCACCAGGTCGAAGGCGACCATGCTGCGGCCATGGCCGATGTGGCAGTAGTCGTACACGGTCATGCCGCACACGTACATGCGCACCTTGTTGCCATCCAGCGGCTTGAAGACTTCTTTGGTCTTGCTGAGCGTGTTGTAGATCGTTAGCACGATGTTTCCCTTAAGACTTGATCACTGGCCCCACGAATCACGCAAGGTCACGGTACGGTTGAATACCGGAGCGCCTGGTTTCGAGTCCTTGATATCTGCGCAGAAGTAGCCTTCGCGCTCGAACTGGAAACGGTCTTCCGGCTGTGCGTCGCCAAGCGATGGCTCGGCACGACAACCCGTAAGTACTTGCAGGGAGTCAGGGTTGATGTTGTCCAGGAAGCTGGCGCTGTCTTCGGCCTTCTCAGGGTTGGCCGAACGGAACAGACGATCGTACAGGCGCACTTCGCACTCGACGCTGGCGGCTGCCGGCACCCAGTGCACCACGCCCTTGACCTTACGGCCTTCAGGGTTCTTGCCCAGGGTGTCGGGATCGTACGAGCAACGCAGTTCGACGATGTTGCCATCGGCGTCCTTGATCGCCTCAAGGGCACGGATCACGTAGCTGCCACGCAGGCGCACTTCGCCGTTGGGCTCCAGGCGCTTGTAGCCTTTTGGCGGCTCTTCCATGAAGTCATCGCGGTCGATGTAGATTTCACGGGCAAACGGCAGCTTGCGCACGCCCAGTTCTTCTTTTTGCGGATGACGCGGCAGTTCGAGGTTCTCGACCTGGCCTTCCGGGTAGTTGGTGATCACGACTTTCAACGGACGCAGCACACACATGGCGCGCGGGGCATTGTGGTCCAGGTCCTGGCGAATGCTGAATTCCAGCATGCCGAAGTCGACCACGCCGTCGGAGCGGTTGGTGCCGACCATCTCGCAGAAGTTGCGGATCGATGCCGGGGTATAGCCGCGACGGCGGAAGCCCGACAGGGTCGACATGCGTGGGTCATCCCAACCGAACACGTGTTTTTCATCGACCAGTTGCTTGAGCTTGCGCTTGCTGGTGATGGTGTAGTTGAGGTTCAGGCGGCTGAATTCATACTGACGCGGATGCGCCGGTACTGGCAGGCTGTCGAGGAACCATTCGTACAGTGGACGGTGGCTTTCGAACTCCAGGGTGCAAATGGAGTGGGTGATGCCTTCGATGGCGTCCGACTGACCGTGGGTGAAGTCGTAGTTGGGGTAGATGCACCACTTGTCACCGGTCTGGTGGTGATGGGCGTGGCGGATGCGGTACATGATCGGGTCGCGCAGGTTCATGTTCGGCGAGGCCATGTCGATCTTGGCGCGCAGTACGCGGGCACCGTCCGGGAACTCACCGTCGCGCATGCGGGTGAACCAGTCCAGGTTCTCTTCTACCGAACGGTCGCGGAACGGGCTGTTCTTGCCCGGCTCGGTCAGGGTGCCACGGTATTGCTTGGCCTGTTCCGGGCTCAGATCGTCAACATAGGCCTTGCCGGCCTTGATCAGTTCCACGGCCCAGTCGAACAACTGGTCGAAATACTTGGAGGCATAGCGCACTTCACCGGACCATTCGAAGCCCAGCCACTTGATGTCGCTTTCGATGGCGTCGATGTATTCCTGGTCTTCCTTGGCCGGGTTGGTGTCGTCGAAACGCAGGTGCGTGACGCCACCGAACTCCTGGGCCAGGCCGAAGTTCACACAGATCGACTTGGCGTGGCCGATGTGCAGGTAACCGTTGGGCTCAGGCGGGAAACGGGTGACGATCTGCGTGTGCTTGCCCGAATCCAGGTCCGCCTGGATGATCGGGCGCAGGAAATTGACCGGGACGGCAGGTCCGGCCTTGGAATTCGAGGTAGGGTCGACAGTGGGCTTGCTCATAGGATCCTTGAACAGACAGGTACGTGGCCGGGTCAGGCCAGACAAACAAAGGGCTTATCATAGCCGATGCTGTCAAGCACCTGACAGGGCATGCTCAAAAACTGCTGCATTTATTGCATGGGCGGTAAAAAACCACCTCGAAATTCCTGCAGGGCACGCTAAACTGCGCGCCTTGGCAATGTCTTGCCAGACAGGTGCTGGCGTGTGACACGCCAGAACCCACGAATTCCTTGAAAGAGTAGTGAACATGACTCAAGTCAAACTGAGCACCAACCACGGTGACATCGTCATCGAACTGAACGCCGAGAAAGCGCCGCTCACCGTCGCCAACTTCATCGAATACGTTAAAGCCGGCCACTACGAAAACACTGTTTTCCACCGTGTCATCGGCAACTTCATGGTCCAGGGCGGCGGTTTCGAGCCTGGCATGAAAGAAAAGAAAGACAAGCGCCCAAGCATCCAGAACGAAGCGGACAACGGTCTTTCCAACGACAAGCACACCGTCGCCATGGCCCGTACCATGGAGCCGCATTCGGCCTCCGCGCAGTTCTTTATCAACGTGGCCGACAACGGCTTCCTGAACCACAGCGCCAAGACCGTACAGGGTTGGGGCTACGCGGTATTCGGTAAAGTCATCGAAGGCACCGAAGTCGTGGACAAGATCAAGGGTGTCTCCACCACCATGAAGTCCGGCCACCAGGACGTACCAGCAGAAGACGTGATCATCGAGAAAGCCGAGATCATTGCGTGATATTGCTGATTTCAGATTTGCATCTGGAAGAGGAGCGCCCGGATATTACCCGGGCGTTTCTGGATTTACTCCACGGCCGCGCCCGTGGCGCGCAAGCGTTGTACATCCTGGGGGACTTTTTCGAAGCCTGGATTGGCGACGATGGCATGACCCCTTTCCAGCGTTCGATTTGCACCGCTCTACGTGAGTTGAGCGACAGTGGCACCCAAGTATTCCTGATGCATGGCAACCGGGATTTCCTGATCGGCAAGGCGTTCTGCAAAGCAGCAGGCGCGACCTTGCTCAAGGACCCCAGCGTAGTGCAGATGTATGGCGAGCCCGTGCTGTTGATGCACGGCGACAGCCTGTGTACCCGCGACCTCGGCTATATGAAGCTGCGGCGCATCCTGCGTAACCCCATTGTGTTGTTTACCCTGCGCCACCTGCCCTTGCGCACTCGCCATAAACTGGCGCGCAAGCTGCGCAGTGAAAGCCGTGCGCAGACGCGCATGAAGGCCAACGATATTGTCGATGTGACGCCCGAGGAAGTGCCACGGGTGATGCAGCAGTTCGGCGTGCGCACCCTGGTCCACGGCCACACCCACCGCCCGGCCATTCACAAATTGCAGATTGGCGAGCAGGCGGCCAAGCGCATTGTGCTGGGGGATTGGGACAAGCAAGGCTGGGCGTTGCAGGTGGATGAGCAAGGGTTTCAATTGGCGGCGTTTGACTTCGTCAACCCGCAGTTGGCGTTGCCTGGCGCCTGACTTACAAACAACACGAATCAAATGTGGGAGCGGGCTTGCTCGCGAATGCGCTGTGTCAGTCGACACCTTAGGTGACTGACACAGTGCATTCGCGAGCAAGCCCGCTCCCACATTTTTGACCGCGTGCGCTGCAAGATCAGTGACCCGACGCCGCCGGCCCTGCCTTCGCGGTAAACGGCGGCTTGGCCAGCCACACCAGCAGGATCAAGCCCATGAACATCCACCCCAGCAACGTGAAATAGTCCACGGTGGACATCATGTATGCCTGGCTGGTGAGCACCTGGTCCAGTTGCGCATAGGCCTTGTGGCCCGCACCGCCCAGGGTGTTCAGCGCCTCGCGGGTGGCCGAGTCGTACACACTCATGCTCTCGCTCATGTAGGCATGATGCTGGTCAGCCCGGCGAATCCAGATCCAGGTAGTCAACGATGCCGCAAAGCTGCCGCCCAGGGTTCGCAGGAAGGTCGCCAGGCCCGCACCGTCGGCGATCTGGTGCGGCGGCAGGTCGGACATCAGGATGCTCAAGGTCGGCATAAAGAACAGCGCCACACCGATGCCCATGAACAGTTGCACCAGAGCGATGTGCTGGAAGTCCACTTCATTGGTGAAACCGGCGCGCATAAAGCAGCTCAGGCCAATCGCCAGGAACGCCAGGCCGGCCAGCAGCCGCAAATCGAACTTGTGTGCGTACTTGCCGACAAAAGGCGACATGAGCACCGGCAGGATGCCGATCGGCGCCACGGCCAAACCGGCCCAAGTGGCGGTGTAGCCCATCTGCGTCTGCAGCCATTGCGGCAGGATCAGGTTGATCCCGAAGAACCCGGCATAGCCCAGCACCAGCACAATGGTGCCGATGCGGAAGTTACGGTGGGCAAACAGGCGTAGGTTGACCACCGGATGTTTGTCGGTCATTTCCCAGATCACGAACACCGCCAGGGCGATCACCGAGATGGCCGCGCCGATGATGATGAAATTGGATTCGAACCAGTCCAGGTCGTTGCCCTTGTCGAGGATGATCTGCAAGGCACCGACCCCGACGATCAGGCTCAATAGGCCGACATAATCCATCGGCTGATGGCTGGTGACCACAGGCCGCTTCCTGAGCTGCGAACGTACCACCATCACCGCAAAAATCCCGATGGGCACGTTGATGAAGAAGATCCACGGCCAGCTGTAGCTGTCGGTGATCCAGCCGCCAAGAATGGGACCTGCAATCGGCGCGACCACCGTGACCATCGCCAGCAGTGCCAGGGCCATGCCGCGCCTGGCAGGTGGATAGACGGCGATCAGCAAGGTCTGGGTCATCGGGTACAGCGGCCCCGCCACCAGGCCTTGCAGCACCCGGAAGCCGATCAGCTCGGGCATCGAAGTGGAGATACCACACAGGAACGAGGCCAGCACAAACAGAAGCGTGGCCCACAAAAACAGCTTCACTTCGCCAAAGCGCCGGCTCAACCAGCCGGTCAAAGGCAGCGCAATGGCATTGCTCACGGCAAATGAGGTGATGACCCAGGTGCCCTGCTCCGAACTCACCCCCAGGTTGCCAGAGATGGTCGGCAGCGCCACGTTGGCGATGGTGGTGTCGAGCACCTGCATAAAGGTCGCCAGGGACAGGCCAATGGTGGCCATCAGCAAGCTGGGCGGCGTGAAGGAGGCGTTATTGCTCATCAGCGTTGTGCTGCCTTGGGCGCGGCCACGCTGTTGTCATGGATCAACTGGGTGATCATCGCGTCGGCCTCGGCCAACTGGCGGTCGTACACATTGGTACTGAACGAGGCCTTTTGCGGCGGTTGTTGCGCGAGCACCGGGCCGCTCTGGTCGTGCAGGTTGACTTCCACCTGGGTCGACAACCCCACCCGCAACGGGTGCTGGGCCAACTCCTGGGCATTGATATGGATGCGCACCGGCACCCGTTGCACAATCTTGATCCAGTTACCCGTGGCGTTCTGTGCCGGCAGCAGGGCAAACGCACTGCCGGTGCCGGCGCCGAGGCTGTCGACGGTGCCGCTGTATTTCACATCACTGCCGTAGATATCGGCCTCGATGTCCACCGGCTGGCCAATGCGCATCTGGCGCAGTTGGGTTTCCTTGAAGTTGGCGTCGATCCACAGTTGGTCCAGGGGAATCACCGCCATCAACGCCGTGCCCGGCTCGACCCGCTGGCCCAGCTGTACGGTGCGCTTGGCCACATAGCCGGTGACCGGGGCGATCAAGGTACTGCGCGCATTGGTCAGGTAGGCCTGGCGCAACTGCGCGGCAGCGGCCTGCACATCCGGGTGGGACGAGATCACCGTGTCATCCACCAGCGCGGTGGAGGTATTGAGTTGCTGTTGCAGGTTGGCCAGTGAGTTGCTCGCCGCGCTCAGGGCATCACGGGCATGGGACAGTTCTTCCAGGGAAATCGCGCCACCCTGGGCGAGGATCCTGCGGCGGTTGAAGTTGTCCTGGGCAGTTTGCACTTGGGCTTTTTGTGCCTGAACCTGGGCTTTCATGCCATCCACATTGCTGTACAGGCCGCGCACCTGGCGTACGGTGCGTGCCAGGTTGGCCTGGGCACTTTGCAAGCCGACGGCCGCGTCGTTGGGGTCGAAGTTGATCAGCACCTGACCTTCGTGGACCAGGTCGCCATCATCGGCGCCAATGCTGACCACGGTGCCGGTGACCAGCGGGGTGATTTCCACCACGTTGCCGTTCACGTAGGCGTCGTCGGTGCTTTCGCTCCAACGGCCATAGAGCTCGTGCCAGCCCCAGACGCCCACGACGCAGAGCACGACGATCAGCGCCAGGCCCAGCAACATGATCTTGCGTTTGCGCGGGTTGCTGTCGTCGGGTTGGGAGGGTGCGGTGTTGTTTGCTTGGGCAGTAGCCATGACAAATACCTTGCGTTATTCAGCGCGCGTGACTGGCGTGTTCATTGAGTCCCGACCCGTTGCAGGGTGATGGGGTCACCCGCAGCGATCAGGATTTTCTTGAGGATGTATTCCAGGGTCTGCAATTCCCCCGGTTCGAGTACGCCAGCCAGCTGGTTCAGGGCCTGGGCGCCGATCTGCGGCAACATGTCCGCCAGGCGCTGGCCGTCGGCGGTCAACACAAGCTGCACCTGGCGCCGGTCCTGCTCGGAACGCTTGCGTGCCAGCAGGTGTTTTTGCTCCAGGCGGTCGAGCATGCGGGTCATCGAGCCACTGTCCAGGGACAGGTTACGGCACAGCTCCGCCGGGGTATCGACACCGAACTGGGCCATGATGATCAACACCTTGAACTGCGCGGCGGTGATGCCGTGGGGTTCCATATGGGTGTCGATGATGCGGTCTTTGAGAATCGCGGCACGCCCCAGCAACAGGCCGAGGTGGCAGTTGTGGAAGTTTTCCGGGGTGAAGTGTTTCATCGAAAGTCACCTTATTACTGCCTAGGCAGTGAATATGTGACCAAATATTACTGCCTAGGCAGCGAATGTCAAATAAATAGTTAGGTTGCTTGGTAATCAGGCGATGACTGGAGCCATGGGAAGGTTCTGAATCCACGACAAAACAAATGTGGGAGCTGGCTTGCCTGCGATAGCGGTGTGTCAGCCACTAGAGATAGTGACTGACACACCGCTATCGCAGGCAAGCCAGCTCCCACAATTTGATTGACGTTTAAGCGTCAGAAATCCCGTTTGTAGAAGATATCCAGGGAGCTTGCCACGCCGCTGGCCACTTCCAGATACACCCGCTTGCTCAGCAGGTAGCGCAAGGCGATGGTGCTGGCCGGTTCAAACACCCCCACGCCGTAACGCAAGCTGAGCTTTTCGGTGATCTTGCCGCTGGCCACCACCGCCGTATTGTTGCCGCTGCCCTGGGTGTCCAGTTCGAAGTCCTGGATTCCCAGGTTCTTGGCAATGTCCGACGTCACCCCGGCACTGCCCATCAACCCCAGGCCCAGCGCCGCTTGCGCCAGCATGTTGTTGTCTTCACCGGTGGTGCTCAACGGACGGCCCAGCACCAGGTAGGACAGCGCCTGCTCCTGGCTCATGGCCGGTTCCGAGAAGATTTGCGTGGTGGGTTGCTCGGCACTGCCGCTCAGGCGGATACCCGCGATCACGTCGTCGGTCTTGCGGATGGCTTCGATATCCAGATACGGCTGGTCGAGCGGCCCGGCGAACAGCAGGCGCGCACGGCGCACATCGAGTCTCTGGCCGTAGGCACGGTAACGGCCGTCGTTGAGCCAGAGTTCGCCACGGGTGTCCATGTTATCGCCGATATGCACCCGGCCCTGGACCTTGGCCGTGAGGCCGAAGCCCGCGAAGTTGAGCTGATCCTCGCCCACCACCACGTTGATATCCATGGCCATGGCCATCGGCGGCTTGCCTTCTTCGGTCTGGCTGCCAACGATCACCGTGTCATCCGAGACCTTGACCGTCGAAGGCGGCAATTCGCGCACGGTGATATCACCGCGCGGGATGTGGACATTACCGGCGATCGCCAACTTGTCGTCCTTGAGGCTGATCTTCAAGTCGGGCGCCACTTCCAGCTTGGCGTAGGGTTCGACCGTAACCGGTAATTGCGAACCCTGCAGGCTGAGGTCAACGATCAGGGCCCGGCCCCAGTCGATCTGGCCCTTGAGGCTGCCCTGCCCGGCCTTGCCGCTGCGCCAGCCGCCGTTGAGCTGTACGCTTTCACCGGCAATCAGTGCCTGCACGTTCAGGCCCTCAAGGCTGATCGGCAGTTCGGGCCCGGAAATCTCGCCCGCGATCAGGTTGATATTGCCGTTGACCTGCGGCGCCAGCAGCCCGCCGGAAATACGCCCGCTGCCGTTGAGTTTGCCGCTGAGTTTTTCCACCATCGGCACAAACGGTCGCGCTACCGCCAGGTCCAGGCCGGTGAGGCTGAAGTTGCCAGAGATCGGCTTGTTTTTCGCCAAGGGGTTGAGCTGTGCCTGCAACAGCAACTCACCGAGTTTGCCACCGCGGAAATTCAGCTGGGTATCGATGCGCGTAGGGTTGAGCGTGGTTTCCAGCTTGAGGGTGTCGTAGGGGAAATCCAGCCACTGGTCCTTGTCTTTGACCCGCAGGGTGCCGCCACTGGCATCCACCGCGATCAGGCCTTTGGGGCCACTGGCCGGCAGGTCGAGCTGGATATCGGCGTTGAGCTTGCCCTGCCAGGCAAAATCCTTGGGCAGCCATTGCGCCAGGCTGTCGATGGGGAATTGCTTGAGGTGGTAGCGCAGCTTGGGATCGGGCATCAGCCGCTGGTCTTCGCCACACAGGCTGGCGGGCCCGGAGACCCAGCAATGGGCAGCGAAGCTCAGCTTGCCGTCGGCCATACGCTCGATTTTTGCCGGGGCCTGCAGTTTCCAGTCCTGGCCACCGGCCTGTACATCACCACTGGCCAGGCGCCCGCGCCAGTTGCCTTTGTCGAGCGTGCCGTCCAGGGCCAGGGCCAGCTTGACCAGGGGGCCCATCAGGTCCAGTTGGACTTTCTGGCTTTTGATATCGCCCTGGGCGCTGGCGGTCAGGGTGCCGAGCTGGGTGTCACCGGCCTGGATGCCGCTGCCCTTGAGGTCGATCTTCGCCCGTTGCGCGCTATCAAGTGTCGCGTCCAGGCTGAGGGCTTGCAGGCGATTGTCTTCAAACACCAGTTGCTGGCCCTTGAGGTCGAGCTTGCCCTGGGGGGCCTTTAAAGTGCCGGCCACATCGAGCCGCCCATTGACCTGCCCACGCAACTGCGGCCAGAGCTGGGCCAGGCGTGCGAGCTTGATGTCGATCTGCCCGGCCAGGCGCTGTTGCAGGCTGCCACTGCCATTGATACGGTTGTCACCCAGGCGGATATCCAGGTTGGCCAGGGTCCATTGCTCACCCGCGCCTTCGGCCTTGGCCGCCAGCACGGCGGGCTGGCCGCGCAAACGCCCCTTCAGATCAAGGTCAGCGGTGAGCTTGAGTTGTTCGTTTTTCATTTCACCCTGGCTGCGCAGCGGCCCGGCGAGCGTGCCCGGCAGTTCCGCGACCCAGTACGCCGGGTTGATCGCCGACAGGTCAAGCGCCGTATCCCAGGCGATGCCATCGGCAAATTGCAGGTTCAGGTGGCCTTCGGCCTTGCCTTGGCCGGCAACCAGTTTCAGTTCTGGCAGGAACACTTGGGTCAGGTCGCCACTGAATGGCGTAACCAGACTGAACTTGCCGGCCGGCCCATCGAGGTCGGCCTTGAGATTGCCCAGGTAATTGCCGTCCTTGTAGGAGACTTCGCCGTTGAAGGTACGCAACACCACTTGCGGCTCGTCAATCAGCGGGTACAGGCGGTGCCAGGGGAAATCCAGCCAGTCGATTTTTGCATCTGCGCTGAAGCCCTGCTGCCAATCCAGTTGGGCACTGAGCTTGAGGCTCTGCTTATCCCCGGCATTCAGGTCAAGGCCGGCGATCTGTGCGCCCTTGGCGTCGACCCGGCCTTGCAGCAACAGGTCAACCGGGCCCTTTTCTGCGGGTAATACGGCCTTGCCCAACAGTTGATAGCCCTTGCCCAGGTCGCCCTTGGCCGTCAGGTCCAGTTGGTTGAGCTGCAGGGTGTCCGGCAAGTCGGCGGCGGGCTTGAAGCCATCGGCGGTGATCTGCAGTTGCGCCGGCAGGTTCTCGACCAGAGGTTGCAGTTCGCCCTTGAGCTTGGCGGGCAGGTAGCCCGTGCTGTCGGCGTCGAGCTTGAGGGTCTTGAGCAAATCACCCGTGACGTTCAGCGCCACGGCCCATGGCGCGCCACCCGGAGCGTAGGGCAGGCTCAGGTTACCGGTCGCCGTCAGCGGCCAGTCACCGGTTGGTTGCAGCATACCGCTGAGGTCCAGCACCAGGCCGTCGCGCTGCAGGTGCACCGCGTCGATCTGCATTCCTTCGGCGGTCCAATGGGCCGCCAGTTGCAGGCCCTGGAGTTCTTCGCTGCCGTTGAACAGCAGGCTGCCTACACGCACGTCGCCCAGTTCGATGGCCAGGGGCAGGTTCAAGTCTGGCAGGGTAATCGGACCGCTGCTTTCTTCGGTGCTGGGTGGGAACTGCAGGCTCACCTGCTCCACGTCCAGTTGCCGGATGCACAAGGTCATGCGCAGCAGGCACGCCGGCGACCAGTCGAATTTCGGCGCATTGAGTTCCACGCGGCTGCTGTCCTGCTGCCACAGCAGATGGTCGGCGCTCCATTGCCCGCCCAGGTGGCCCTGGAAGTTGTCCACGCTCAACCCCGGAACCTGGCCGAGTGCCCAGCGACTGCCGACTTGCGTACCCAGTACGCTCCACACGGCCAGGGGCACCAAGGCGACAAGCGCCACCACACTCAGACCCGCTATTTTCAAACCACGCTTCACAGCTCAGGCCCCATGGAAAAGTGCAAACGAACGCCGCCCGGATCTTCCAGGGCATGGGCCAGGTCAAGGCGAATCGGGCCGACTGGCGACACCCAGCGCACGCCGATGCCGACCCCGGTTTTCAGGCTCGGCAACTCAAGGCTGTTAAAGGAATTGCCCTGGTCGACAAAGGTCGCGATCCGCCATTTTTCGGCGATGGAATATTGATACTCGGCGCTCAAGGCCACCATATAGCGGCCACCGATACGGTCGCCTTTGTTGTTTTCCGGGGACAGGGTCTGGTACTCGTAGCCACGCACGCTCTGGTCGCCACCGGCAAAAAAGCGCAGGGACGGCGGCACCGACTTGTAGCCGTTGGTGGCGCTGCCGCCAAACTGTGCACGGCCGAGGAAGCGGTGCTTGTCCCACACCGTGGTCAAGCCCTTGATCATCGCGGTGCCGTACAGCAGGTTGGTGTCCGAGCCCAGCCCCTCTTTAGCCACCTTGGTATCGAACTGCAGGCGATAGCCGTTATGGGGGTCGATGCGGTTGTCGCTGCGCAGGTAGGAATAGCTGATTCCCGGCATCAGCAAATTGCTCAAGCCGGAGTCATCCCCCAGGCGATATTCTTCGCGCTGCCATTTGAGCGAGATCACCCGTGTCCAGCCGCTGGGCAACTTGCTGTGCCATTCCGGGCCGAGGGTGAGCAGTTTGCTGAGGGTGTCGGTGTTGGCCAGTTCTTCGTTCTGGTAGCCACCGGCAAAGCGCAGCTTGTCGGTCAGTGGCGGGTCGAGGGGGATGTCGTACCACAGGCCGACGTTCTGCCGGGGCGCCGACAGTTCCGCCTCCCAGCCATAGCTATGCCCCTGGGGGTTGACCCAGTGCCGCGTCCAGTTGGCCTTGCCGCGCGGGCCGACGTCGGTGGAAAAACCCAGGCCCAGGCCCATGGTCCGGGGTTTGCGGGTTTCCAGCTGGACTGCCACCGGGATCACATCATTGGCCGCTGCGGCCGGGGCCGCGTCCACCCGCACGCCCTCGAAATAACCGCTCGACTGCAGGGCCTGGTTCAGCTCGGCAATCAGCTCGGAATCGTAAGGGGTGCCACTCTGGAACGGCACCATGCGTTGCAACAGTTCTTCATCAAAGGGGGTATCGCCGGCAAAGTTGACCTTGCCGAGGGTGTAGCGCGGGCCGCTGTCGTAGACCAGCTCGATATCGGCCACGCCCGCCTGGGGATCGACAGACAGTTTCTGCTGGGTAAAACGGCCACTGAAATAGCCGAAGCGCGAGGCCTGGTTCTGGATCAGGCGCTTGGCGTCTTCGTAATGACCATGGTTGAGTACGGCGCCGGACTTGAGGTCTTGGCTATCGGGCACGCGAAAGGATTTGAGCTCTGCCGCCGGGCCGTCCACCCGAATCGTGACATTACGCAAATGCACGGGCTCGCCAGGGTCGATGCTGAGGATCAGGCGCGGGTTCTTGCCGGCCTTTACCTCACTGGCAATCTGCGGCTGATAAAAGCCCAGTGCCTGGGCGGCCTTGCGCGCCTGCTCCTCGGCACCGCGACTGAAGCGCAGCAAGGCCTCCTCATCACGCTCGCCAACCCCGCCGATATAGCCTTCGATATTGGCCTTCAGCGCATCGTTTGAAGGTTTGACCCGCACGTCCAACTCGCTTTGCGCCAAGGCGCCGCAGCTTGTGAACAGCAGAATCAAGCCGCTGGTAAATCTATTGGAAAACTTCATAGGCGCGGATGCTACACGAGCTGGGGAGCACCTTAGAACCGGGAATTGTCTGAATAATTCTGCGTTAAGGCGTTGCAGGTTGTAACACTTGGGGGTTTGGGTGAAAAAACACATGTTCCAGGATAGGTCCTACAGCCACCTCGCCCACTTCGTCATAGCCCTGGCGTTTATAGAATTCCAGGTAGAGCGGATTGCCGGTGTCCAGCACCACCCCTTGAGAATGCGGGTCTTCGGCGCACCAGTTATGCACGGCTTCGAGCAGTTGCTCGCCGTAATGCTTGCCCTGGAATTGCGGGTGAATCCCCAATAGCGGCAACACGTGTACCGACTCGGACGGCAGGCACGCCAACACCGCCTGATGGTATTCGAGGTAACGCCGGGTACACCTCAAGCCAGTGCTCAACCACATGCGTAATTGCCAGGCCCAACTTTCAGTGATGCCCAGGCGCCGTTGCGGAGGGGCAATCAGGGCGATGCCGATCAGGCGGTCATTGACCAGCAGGCCGATCGCCGGCAGCTCCTGGAGAAAATGTTGCTTGACCAGTTCGCGCACCGTAGCCCTGACCCGCTGCTCGTACCCGGAGCGTTCGGCTTCAAACAGGTAGGCGAAGGTCGGCTCATGGCGATAGGCGTGGTACAGCAACGAGCGCGCTTCGCGGGAATAGCCGCTATCGAGCATGTGGACCTGGGCAATGGCGGTGCTAGTGTCAGGCATCAGTTGTATCTCCCCTGGGCGCAACTCAAAAGGCCGCGCTCTTATTGTTACGAGCCCGGGGCAACTGAGTCGTTCCGTGCCATTGGCTCCTTGAGAGACATTAGCAGTGCATCTGTCCTACCGCCACGCTGGCCCCCGTCCGACTTGTCGGCTAGCATCGCCCTTTTGCCAGACTGGACTGCCGACCATGAAAATCGTCTCCTTCAATATCAACGGGCTGCGTGCCCGGCCTCATCAGCTGGCGGCCCTGATCGACAAACATCAACCGGACGTGATCGGCCTGCAGGAAACCAAGGTCCACGACGACCAGTTCCCGCTGGCTGAAGTCCAAGCCCTGGGGTACCACGTGTACTACCACGGGCAGAAAGGCCACTACGGTGTCGCCCTGCTCTCGCGCCAAGAGCCGCTGGCCCTGCACAAGGGTTTTGCCAGCGACGATGAGGATGCCCAGCGCCGTTTTATCTGGGGCACCTTTGCCGATGAACACGGCAACCCGATCACCATCATGAACGGCTATTTCCCACAGGGCGAAAGCCGCGATCACCCCACCAAGTTCCCGGCCAAGCAGCGCTTCTACGAAGACCTGCAACAGTTGCTGGAAACCCAGTTCAGCAATGACCAGGCGTTGGTGGTGATGGGTGATGTGAACATTTCCCCTGAGGATTGCGATATCGGCATCGGTGCCGACAACGCCAAGCGCTGGCTGAAGACCGGCAAATGCAGCTTCCTGCCGGAAGAACGCGAATGGATGGCGCGCCTGAAAAACTGGGGCCTGACCGACAGCTTCCGGCACCTGAACCCGGATGTGGCGGATCGCTTCAGTTGGTTCGATTACCGCAGCCGTGGCTTTGAAGATGAACCCAAGCGTGGCCTGCGCATCGACCTGATCATGGCCTCCAATGGCCTGCTGCCACGGATCAAGGATGCGGGCGTGGACTACGAACTGCGCGGCCTGGAAAAACCGTCGGACCATGCGCCGATCTGGCTGGAACTGAGCTGATTTTTGCGGCAACACCATCAAGAAATGTGGGAGCGGGCTTGCTCGCGAATACGGTATGTCATTCAACACATCCAGCGACTGACCCACCGATTTCGCGAGCAAGCCCGCTCCCACACAAGCCAGCTCCCACATTGGGTTCAATTGGCCGTCAGTCATATTCTGGCAACCTTACTGACTTAATCTGCCCGCACGTCCTTTGGCTTGAGAAGGTGGCGGCATGATGCTGCGCGTTCTGTACCTGCTGGTTCTGTGTAGCACCTTCCCTCTTTCGGTCGTTGCAACGCCCCTGCCCTTTCCCGAACAGGGTCCGGCCCTGCGCCTGCAGGGCTCCAACACCATTGGCGCGGCGCTGGGCCCGGCGCTGATCAAGGGTTTGATGGTGCAACAGGGCCTGAAGGCCGTGCACAGTGAACCGACGAACCACCCCAATGAGCAGCGCCTCGTCGGCACGAGCCCCCAAGGCAAACGGGTCCTGGTAGAAATCGCCGCCCATGGTTCCAGCACCGGCTTTGCCGCGCTGAAAAATGCCGAAGCCGACCTGGCCGCCGCGTCGCGCCCGATCAAGGACCGCGAGTTGGTGGAGCTTGAACCCCTGGGCGACCTGAAAAGCCCCGGCGCCGAACAGGTAATTGCCATCGACGGCCTGGCGATCATCCTGCATCCACGTAACCCCTTGCAGACCTTGACGACCGAACAACTGGCGAAGATTTTCAGTGGTGAAACCAGCACCTGGGAAGCCTTGGGCGGCACCGGCGGGAAGATCCGGCTGTATGCCCGTGATGATCAATCCGGAACCTACGACACCTTCAAGGAGTTGGTGCTCAACCCTCGCGGTAAAACCCTCGACAGCGCGGCCAAACGTTTTGAGTCCAGCGAGCAACTGTCCGATGCGGTGAGCCGCGACCCGCAGGGCATCGGCTTCATCGGCCTGCCCTACGTGCGGCAGGCCAAGGCCGCAGCCATCAGTGATGGTGACTCCCAAGCCATGTTGCCGGCGAACAGCCTGATCGCCACCGAGGACTACCCCCTGTCGCGCCGCTTGTTTTTCTACCTGCCGCCCAGCAACAGCAATGCCTGGGCGCAGGCGCTGGTGGACTTTGCCCAGAGCGCCCAGGGCCAGGCCATCGTTGCCGCCAACGGGTTTATCGCCCAACAGGTCCAGGCTATCAGCGTGCAGCCACGGCCACCGATGCCGGACGCCTACCAGGCCATCGCTCGCGAGGCACAACGCCTGAACGTGAATTTTCGCTTCGAAGAAGGCAGTGCGAGCCTGGACAACAAGGCACGCCAGGACCTGGCACGGGTGGTGGCTTATATAAGCAGCCACGACAAACGGGACAAGCGGGTCACACTGGTGGGGTTTGGTGACGCCAAGGATGACCCGCAGCGCGCCGACCTATTGTCGAAGTTGCGGGCGATGGCGGTGCGTCGCGAGCTGGTCAAGAGTGGCGTGGTGTTGCGCGACATCCGCGGCTTTGGCGCCGAGATGCCGGTGGCAGCGAATACCGTGGATGAGGGGCGGATCAAGAATCGCCGGGTGGAGGTCTGGGTTTACTGACGCCTGAAGACTGGGGTTGACTGGCCCACCGCTATGGCGGGCAAGCCCGCTCCTACACAGAATGTGGGAGCGGGCTTGCCCGCGATAAGGCCGGCGTGGTGTTACTGACCGCTGCGCATCAGCTCTTTAGGCACATATTTGCCAATCTCGAACTTGCCGATCGCCGCCCGATGCACTTCGTCCGGGCCGTCGGCCAGGCGCAGGGTACGCTGCATGGCGTACATGTAGGCCAGCGGGAAGTCATTGGACACCCCGGCACCACCATGGATCTGGATCGCCCGGTCAATCACCTTGAGTGCCACATTCGGTGCCACGACCTTGATCTGGGCGATTTCACTTTTCGCCACTTTGTTGCCCACCGTGTCCATCATGTACGCCGCTTTCAAGGTCAGCAGGCGTGCCATGTCGATTTCCATCCGCGAGTCGGCGATTTTGTCGATATTGCCACCCAGGCGCGCCAGCGGCTTGCCAAAGGCGGTGCGGCTGACAGAACGCTTGCACATCAATTCCAGGGCGCGTTCAGCCATGCCAATGGAGCGCATGCAGTGGTGAATACGTCCTGGGCCAAGGCGCCCCTGGGCAATTTCAAAGCCGCGGCCTTCACCCAGCAGCACGTTTTCGTACGGCACGCGCACGTTGTCGAACAGTACTTCGGCATGCCCATGGGGCGCGTCGTCGTAGCCGAACACCGGCAGCGGCCGGACGATTTTCACCCCGGGCGCATCTACCGGTACCAGGATCATCGAGTGTTGCTGGTGACGCGGCGCATCCGGGTTGCTCAGGCCCATGAAGATGAGGATTTTGCAACGCGGGTCGCACGCGCCGGAGGTCCACCACTTCTTGCCGTTGATGACCCATTCGTCACCCTGGCGTTCGGCGCGGGCGGCCATATTGGTGGCGTCGGAGGACGCCACATCCGGTTCGGTCATGGCAAACGCCGAGCGGATCTCACCGCGCAGCAGCGGCTCCAGCCAGCGCTGTTTCTGCTCTTCGTTGGCGTAGCGCACCAGCACTTCCATATTGCCGGTGTCGGGTGCCGAGCAATTGAACGGCTCCGGGCCGAGCAAGGAGCGGCCCATGATTTCTGCGAGCGGCGCGTATTCCAGGTTGGTCAGGCCCGCGCCCAGCTCGGACTCCGGCAGGAACAGGTTCCACAAGCCTTCGGCCTTAGCCTTGGCTTTGAGCTCTTCCATGATGGCGGTGGGCTGCCAGCGATCACCTTCGCTGACCTGGCGCTCAAACACCGGTTCGGCTGGGTAAACGTAAGCATCCATAAACGCGGTGACGCGTTCACGCAGTTCCTGAACCTTGGGTGAATAGGCAAAATCCATGAGCAGCTCCCTTCTTTGAGAGGTTGTTTAGGTCATGCAATCGATGCTAGAACAGCGCTGATAATTTACCTAGCCTATTCTCGGCGTGTATTAACATTCATCACCGATATATGATCGGCGTATGAAAACCTAACAAGAAGAGCGCAACGAAATGAATCTGAGCAAGGTCGACCTCAATCTTTTCATCGTGTTTGACGCGATCTACACCGAAGCCAACCTGACCCGCGCCGGGCAGATCGTCGGCATTACCCAGCCGGCGGTATCAAACGCCCTGGCGCGCCTGCGCGAGACCTTCAACGACCCGCTGTTCGTGCGGACTGCCCAAGGCATGGTGCCGACACCCATGGCCCAGAACATCATTGGCCCGGTGCGCAATGCGCTGTCGCTGTTGCGGGTGTCGGTGCAAGAGAGTCGGATCTTCAACCCCTTGCAGGCAGCCAAGACCTACCGCATCAGCATGACCGACCTCACTGAAGCGGTGATCCTGCCGTCGCTGTTCCAGCGCCTGCGCCGCCTGGCGCCCACGGTGATCATCGAAAGCTTCCTGTCCAAGCGCCGTGAAACCACCAAGGAACTGGCCGCCGGCCGCCTGGATTTTGCGGTGGACGCGCCCCTGAACACCGACCCGCAAGTGCGCCACGTCAAGCTCATGGAAGACCGCTACGTGTGTGCCATGCGCAAGGGCCACCCGATGGCGGGCAAAGAAAAATTCAGCCTGGATGACTACCTCTCGCTGACCCATATTCATATTTCCAGCCGACGCAATGGCCTGGGCCACGTCGACCTGGCCCTGGGCAAGATGGGGATCCAGCGCAAGATCGCCCTGCGTTCGCAGCATTACCTGATGGCCTCCCAGGTATTGCAGCAGACCGATATGGTGATGACCGTGCCCGAGCGCTTTGCAAGGCGTAACGAGCTGCACTCGTTCAACCTGCCGGTCAATGATGTGCCACCGGTGGAAACCCACCTGTACTGGCATGAAAGCACCGACCAGGACCCGGCCAACCGCTGGATGCGCGAACAGATGATCGAACTGTGCCAGCAGGTCACGGCGCGTGAGAAGAAGCTGGACCAGCAATCGACCTGACCTTGCCGGCTCCTGCAATGGGCTTGATTCGCTTGACGTTTACGTCAAGCAGCCATTAGCGTAGCGCCGAGACCCTCCTTGAGCGCCACCATGAGCACGACCTACAGCATCTCCGACCTGGCCCGCGAGTTGGACATCACCACCCGGGCCATTCGCTTCTATGAAGAACAAGGCCTTTTGAGCCCCGAACGCCGTGGCCAGGAGCGTATCTATTCGCCTCGGGACAAAGTCAGCCTGAAGCTGATCCTGCGTGGCAAGCGCATCGGTTTTTCCCTGGCCGAGTGCCGCGAGCTGATCGAACTCTACGACCCCACCAGCGGCAATCAAAAGCAATTGCACAGCATGCTGGCGAAGATCAGCGAACGCCGTGAGCAGTTGGAACAACAGTTACTGGACATCGAACAGATGAAGCTGGAACTGGACACCGCTGAAGAACGTTGCACCCAGGCCCTGGAACAGACGATCCAGAGCCAGGTCGGCCAACCCCAATAAAAAGGTAGATCCCATGTCTCTCCCCTCCCATGTGCGCCTGGTCGAAGTCGGCCCGCGCGACGGCCTGCAAAACGAAGCACAGCCCATCAGCGTGGCCGACAAGGTGCAACTGGTCGACGCCCTCAGTGCGGCGGGCCTGGGTTACATCGAAGTCGGCAGTTTTGTCTCGCCCAAGTGGGTGCCGCAAATGGCCGGCTCAGCCGAGGTGTTTGCGCAGATCCAGCGCAAGCCGGGCGTGATCTACGGCGCGCTGGCGCCGAACCTGCGCGGGTTCGAGGACGCGCTGGCGGCCGGGGTCAAGGAGGTCGCGGTGTTTGCCGCGGCGTCGGAGGCGTTTTCCCAGCGCAATATCAATTGCTCCATCAGCGAGAGCCTGGAGCGCTTTGCGCCGATCATGGCGGCGGCGCAGCAACAGGGGGTGAGCGTGCGCGGCTATGTGTCCTGCGTGCTGGGTTGCCCTTACGAGGGCCAGGTGGCGCCGGAACAAGTCGCCGCCGTGGCCCGAGAGTTGTATGCCATGGGCTGTTACGAGGTGTCTCTGGGCGACACGATCGGCACCGGCACCGCCGGCGCCACGCGCCGTATGTTTGAGGTGGTGGGCAAGGACGTGCCACGGGCAAAGCTTGCCGGGCATTTCCATGACACCTACGGGCAGGCCATCGCCAACCTGTATGCCAGCCTGCTGGAAGGTATCAACGTGTTCGACAGCTCTATCGCCGGCCTCGGCGGCTGCCCCTATGCCAAGGGCGCCAGCGGTAACGTGGCCACCGAGGACGTGCTGTACCTGCTCAACGGCCTGGGCATCGAGACCGGTATCGACATGGACAAGCTCCTGGTGGCGGGCCAGCAGATCTGTTCGGTACTCGGCCGCCCCACCGGCTCACGCGTGGCCAGGGCCCGTAGCGCCAGTTGAGTAGCGTGCCCGTGGCGATGTGTTACCTCGCGGCTACACATCGGGTAACACGGGAACATATTTTGTCGCATTCTCTGAAGTAAATTTCCTACTAAAAAATTAAATCATTGATTTTAAAGGCTTTTTAAAAGTTGGCACGGCTTCTGCTATCTCTATGGCATAACAAGAATAAAAAGCACCAAACCTAATAAAAATAAGACGTACCGACTCTGACATAACAAAAACAACACGGCAGAGACGCAGCTAACAGATTTTTTTGGAGAAGATGTGCTTCGCAGGGTACGGCGCAAGCCGCCACTCGCAACCGGGCAGAGAACAATAAAACTACCTCAAGGTAGCTACCCACTGGTTGGATCGCGTGCGAAGAAGCAGATCAGCGCTCAAAAAAATACGTTTGCTCTTGACCCCGGATGGGGGTCGCCAAAAACAGCGGTAAAGGGCCACGGTTGCCAAAAACAACAATAGACCG
Organism: Pseudomonas sp. DTU12.1; assembly: GCF_009873475.1. Classification (NCBI taxonomy): domain Bacteria; kingdom Pseudomonadati; phylum Pseudomonadota; class Gammaproteobacteria; order Pseudomonadales; family Pseudomonadaceae; genus Pseudomonas; species Pseudomonas sp. DTU12.1. The sequence goes on from NZ_CP045254.1 coordinate 3,805,701, forward strand.
CCCCTCAATAATAAAAAAAGAGCACGTGACAACAAATTAAAGGGGAGCTTCGGCTCCCCTTTGTGCTGCCTGGGTGAAATGAATTTTGTGAGCCACCCTCTACCCCCTGTGGGAGCGGGCTTGCTCGCGAAAGCGGTGGGTCAATTGATAAATACTTGACTGATACTCCGCTATCGCGAGCAAGCCCGCTCCCACACAAGCCGAGCCCCACATCAGGTTTGGGCCAGGCCTCAGGTTTCGCTACGCAGTTGCTCGATCGTAATCTCGCGCATACGAAACTTCTGGATCTTGCCGGTCACCGTCATCGGGAACTCTTCGACAAACCGGAAATGCTTCGGCGTCTTGAAGTGCGCAATGCGCCCCTTGCACCAGGTTTGCAGCTCCAGTTCGTTGGTGACCTGCCCCGGGTGAAACTTGATCCAGGCCACGATCTCTTCGCCGTAGCGCTCATCGGGAATGCCGATGATCTGCACATCGGCCACCGCCGGGTGGGTGAAGAAGAACTCCTCCAGCTCCCGCGGGTACACGTTCTCGCCACCGCGGATGATCATGTCCTTGTTGCGCCCGGCGATGCACACGTAACCCTGCTCATCCATGCTCGCCAGGTCGCCCGTATGCATCCAGCCCGCCTCGTCGATGGCTTCGCGGGTGCCCTCGGGGTTGTTCCAGTAGCCGAGCATCACGCTGTAGCCACGGGTGCACAGCTCGCCGATCTGCCCGCGCGGCACGGTGTTGCCGGCTTCGTCGATGATCTTGCTTTCCAACTGGGGTTGCGTGCGCCCGACCGTGGTCACGCGCCGCTCCAGGTCGTCATCGGCCCCGGTCTGCAGCGACACCGGGCTGGTCTCGGTCATGCCGTAGGCGATTTGTACCTCACTCATATGCAGGTCGCTGATCACCCGGCGCATCACCTCGATCGGGCAGGTGGAGCCGGCCATGATCCCGGTGCGCAGGGTCGACAGGTCGAACGTGCCGCGTTGCGGATGATCGAGCATCGCGATAAACATCGTGGGTACGCCGTAGAGGCCGGTGGCGCGTTCTTCGGCCACGGCGGCCAGGGTCAGCAGCGGGTCGAAGCCGTCATTGGGATAGATCATGGTCGTGCCATGGGTGATGCAGCCCAGGTTGCCCATGACCATCCCGAAGCAATGGTAGAGCGGCACGGGGATCACCAGGCGGTCCTGGGCGCTCAGGCCCAGGCTTTCGCCGACCATGTAGCCGTTGTTGAGGATGTTGTGGTGGCTGAGGGTGGCGCCCTTGGGGAAGCCCGTGGTGCCGGAGGTGTACTGGATGTTGACGGGTTGATCGAAGTGCAGGCTGGCCTCGCGGTGATGCAGCTGTTGCGGGGGGATGCCCGTACCCAGGGCCGACAATTGCGACCAGGGCAGGAACCCCGAGGGCGGTCGCGCATCCAGGCTGATCACCCCGCGCAGTTCAGGTAACAGCTCGCAGCGCAATTGGCCGATGCCCTGCTCCGCCAGTTCCGGTACCAGCGCCTGCAGCATCCCGTGGTAGTCGGAGGATTTGAACGAACCGGCACAGATCAACCACTGGCAGCCCGATTGCTTGAGCACGTATTCCAACTCGCTACTGCGGTAGGCCGGGTTGATGTTGACCAGGATCACCCCGAGCTTGGCACTGGCCACCTGGCTGATGCACCACTGCGCGCAGTTCGGCGCCCAGATGCCAAGACGATCCCCGGCTTGCAACCCCAGGGCCAGCAGAGCGCGGGCGTGCAGGTCCACAGCTTCGGCCAATTGCTGCCAGGTGTAGCGCAACTGCTGATGGCGCACCACCAGGGCCTCGCCCTGCGGGTACTGCGCCACCGTGCGGTCGAATGCCTGGCCAATGGTCATGGCCAGCAGGGCCTTGTCCTGTGGGCCACGGCTGTAGCTCTGATTCGGTTGATCCATGACGACCCCTATTGTCTTTTTTGTAGGTGGACGGTGCGCCGGTCAGGCGCGAGCTTGACGTTAACGTAAGCTACGATTGACAGTCATGCAACGCAAGTTTACGTTAACGTAAAGGTGATCGCCCAATGGCGTCGCCAGCCCCACAACAATAATGTTTATAGGTGCCCTCCCATGAGTTACCCGACCCTGAACTTCGCCCTCGGTGAAACCATCGACATGCTGCGCGACCAGGTGCAGGCCTTCGTGGCCAAGGAGCTGGCGCCCCGGGCAGCACAGATCGATCTCGACAACCTGTTCCCCGTGGATATGTGGCGCAAGTTCGGTGACATGGGCCTGTTGGGCATCACCGTGCCGGAAGAATACGGCGGTGCCGGCCTGGGTTACCTGGCCCACGTGGTGGCCATGGAAGAAATCAGCCGTGGCTCGGCCTCGGTGGCATTGTCCTACGGCGCGCACTCGAACCTGTGCGTCAACCAGATCAACCGCAACGGCAGCCACGAGCAAAAGCTCAAGTACCTGCCCAAACTGATCAGCGGCGAGCACATTGGCGCCCTGGCCATGAGCGAGCCCAATGCCGGTTCTGATGTGGTCTCGATGAAGCTGCGCGCCGATAAGCGCGGCAGCGTGTATGTGCTCAACGGCAGCAAGACCTGGATCACCAACGGTCCCGATGCCCACACCTACGTGATCTATGCCAAGACCGACCTGGAAAAAGGCGCCCATGGCATCACCGCGTTTATCGTTGAGCGCGACTCGAAAGGCTTCAGCCGCAGCAACAAGTTCGACAAGCTGGGCATGCGCGGCTCCAACACCTGCGAGCTGTTTTTCGACGACGTTGAAGTGCCCGAAGAAAACATCCTCGGCGCGCTCAATGGCGGCGTCAAAGTGCTGATGAGCGGCCTGGACTACGAACGCGTGGTGCTCTCCGGCGGCCCTACCGGGATCATGCAGGCCTGCATGGACCTGATCGTGCCGTACATCCACGACCGCAAACAGTTCGGCCAGAGCATCGGCGAGTTCCAACTGATCCAGGGCAAGGTCGCCGACATGTACACCCAGCTCAACGCCAGCCGCGCCTACCTGTATGCCGTCGCCCAAGCCTGCGAACGCGGCGAAACCACACGCAAGGACGCGGCCGGGGTGATTCTGTACAGCGCCGAACGCGCCACGCAGATGGCCCTCGATGCAATCCAGATTCTCGGCGGCAACGGCTATATCAATGAATTCCCGGCCGGCCGCCTGCTGCGCGATGCCAAGCTGTATGAAATCGGCGCGGGCACCAGTGAGATCCGGCGCATGTTGATTGGCCGCGAACTGTTCAACGAAACCCGCTGAGGGAGTGCACCATGGCCACCCTGCACACCCAACTCAACCCACGCTCGGCAGAATTCGCCACCAACAGCGCGGCAATGCTCAAACAGGTCGACGCCCTGCACACCCTGCTCGCCCAGGTCCAGCAAGGCGGCGGCAGCAAGGCCCAGGAGCGCCACACTTCCCGGGGCAAGCTGTTGCCGCGCGAACGCATCAACCGCCTGCTCGACCCGGGCTCGGCATTCCTTGAGCTCAGCCAACTGGCGGCGTATCAGGTCTACGGTGAAGAGGTGCCGGCTGCTGGCGTGATCGCCGGGATCGGCCGGGTCGAAGGCGTGGAATGCATGATCGTCGCCAACGACGCCACGGTAAAAGGTGGCTCCTACTACCCGCTGACCGTGAAAAAACACCTGCGCGCGCAAACCATTGCCGAGCAGAACCGCCTGCCCTGCATCTACCTGGTGGATTCCGGCGGCGCCAACCTGCCGCGCCAGGATGAAGTGTTTCCCGACCGCGAGCACTTTGGGCGGATCTTCTTCAACCAGGCCAACATGAGTGCCCAAGGCATCCCGCAGATTGCCGTGGTCATGGGCTCCTGCACCGCCGGTGGTGCCTATGTGCCAGCGATGGCCGACGAAGCGATCATGGTGCGCCAGCAGGCGACCATCTTCCTCGCCGGCCCGCCGCTGGTGAAGGCTGCCACTGGCGAAGTGGTCAGCGCCGAAGACCTTGGCGGTGCCGATGTGCACTGCAAGATCTCCGGGGTGGCCGACCATTACGCCGACAGCGACGAACACGCCCTGGCCCTGGCCCGCCGTAGCATCGCCAACCTCAACTGGCGCAAACAGGGGCAGTTGCAGCAGCGCACGCCAGTCGCGCCGCTGTATGCCAGCGACGAGTTGTACGGGGTTATCCCGGCCGACGCCAAGCAACCGTTCGATGTGCGCGAAGTGATTGCGCGGCTGGTGGACGGTTCGGTTTTCGATGAGTTCAAGGCGCTGTTCGGCACCACGCTGGTCTGCGGTTTTGCCCATTTGCATGGCTATCCCGTCGCGATCCTCGCCAACAACGGCATCCTCTTTGCCGAAGCGGCGCAAAAAGGCGCGCACTTTATCGAACTGGCCTGCCAGCGCGGGATTCCCCTGCTGTTCTTGCAGAACATCACCGGCTTTATGGTCGGCCAGAAGTACGAAGCCGGTGGCATCGCCAAGCACGGCGCCAAGCTGGTGACGGCGGTGGCCTGCGCCAAGGTGCCGAAATTCACGGTGATCATCGGTGGCAGCTTTGGTGCCGGAAACTACGGGATGTGCGGGCGCGCCTATGACCCGCGCTTTTTGTGGATGTGGCCTAACGCCCGTATTGGCGTAATGGGCGCCGAACAGGCAGCCGGCGTGCTGGTGCAGGTCAAGCGCGAGCAGGCCGAACGCAGTGGCCAGGGGTTCAGCGCCGAGGACGAAGCGCAGATCAAACAGCCGATCCTCGACCAGTACGAGACCCAGGGCCACCCCTATTACTCCAGCGCCCGCCTGTGGGATGACGGTGTCATCGACCCTTTGCAAACCCGTGACGTGCTGGCCCTGGCCCTGTCCGCTGCGCTGAATGCCCCCATCGAGCCGAGCCGCTTCGGCGTGTTCCGCATGTAATTGGAGCTGCACCCATGAGCGATTTCAACACCGTTGAACTGGTGAACGACCCCCGTGGCTTTGCCACGCTGTGGTTGAGCCGGCAAGAGAAGAACAACGCGTTCAACGCCGAAATGATCCGCGAGCTGATCATTGCCCTGGATCAGGTGCAAGCCGACGCAACCCTGCGCTTTTTGCTGATACGCGGGCGCGGCAAGCACTTCAGCGCCGGCGCGGACCTGGCCTGGATGCAACAGTCGGCCGAACTGGATTACCACACCAACCTTGACGACGCCCGCGAGCTGGCGGAGTTGATGTACAACCTGGCCAAGCTGAAAATCCCGACCCTGGCCGTGGTCCAGGGCGCGGCGTATGGCGGCGCCCTGGGCCTGATCAGTTGCTGCGACATGGCCATTGGTGCCGATGATGCGCAGTTCTGCCTGTCGGAAGTACGCATCGGCCTCGCACCGGCGGTCATCAGCCCGTTTGTGGTGCAGGCGATTGGCGAGCGCGCGGCCCGGCGTTATGCCCTCACCGCAGAACGCTTCGACGGCCAGCAGGCACAGGCGATCGGGCTATTGGCGCAAAGCTATCCCTTCGATGAGCTGAATCAGCAGGTCGAACAGTGGACTGCCAACCTGCTACTCAACAGCCCGGCCGCCATGCGCGCCAGCAAGGACTTGCTGCGTGAAGTCGGCAACGGCGCGCTCACCCCGGCGTTGCGCCGTTACTGCGAAAACGCCATCTCACGCATCCGCGTCAGCACCGAGGGCCAGGAAGGCTTGCGCGCGTTTTTGCAAAAGCGTGCACCCAGCTGGCAGTCCCAGGAGCCTCGTTCATGAGTTCACCGTTGATTACCTGCGTGCTGGTGGCCAACCGTGGCGAAATCGCCTGCCGCGTCATGCGCACGGCCAAGGCGATGGGCATGACCACCGTTGCCGTGCATAGCGCCACGGACCGCAATGCGCGCCACAGCCGCGAAGCTGATATCCGCGTGGACCTGGGCGGCAGCAAGGCCGCCGACAGCTACCTGCAGATCGACAAATTGATTGCCGCCGCCAAGGCCAGCGGCGCCCAGGCGATTCATCCTGGCTATGGCTTTCTTTCCGAAAACCCAGGCTTTGCGCGGGCAATTGAAGAGGCGGGGCTGATTTTTCTCGGCCCGCCGGCTTCGGCCATTGATGCCATGGGCAGCAAGTCCGCCGCCAAGGCGCTGATGGAAACCGCCGGTGTGCCGCTGGTGCCGGGTTACCACGGTGCCGGGCAGGACCTGGAAACCTTCCGCCAGGCCGCCGAGCGCATTGGCTACCCGGTGCTGCTCAAGGCCACCGCTGGCGGCGGCGGCAAGGGCATGAAAGTGGTCGAGGACGAAAGCCAACTGGGCGAAGCCCTGGCCTCGGCCCAGCGTGAAGCGCTGTCGTCGTTTGGCAATGGGCAGATGCTGGTGGAGAAGTACCTGCTCAAGCCACGCCACGTGGAGATCCAGGTGTTTGCCGACCAGCATGGCAATTGCCTGTACCTCAATGAGCGCGACTGCTCGATCCAGCGTCGCCACCAAAAGGTCGTCGAGGAAGCACCCGCCCCCGGCCTCAGCCCTGCCCTGCGCCAGGCCATGGGGGAAGCGGCGGTACGTGCGGCCCAGGCGATTGGCTATGTGGGCGCCGGCACTGTGGAGTTCCTGCTGGATGCGCGCGGTGAGTTCTTCTTCATGGAGATGAACACCCGCTTGCAGGTGGAACACCCGGTGACCGAGGCCATCACCGGCCTGGACCTGGTGGCCTGGCAGATTCGCGTGGCTCAAGGCGAGCCGCTGCCAATGACCCAGGAGCAGGTGCCGTTGCGCGGCCACGCCATCGAAGTGCGACTGTATGCCGAAGACCCGACCCATGACTTTTTACCGGCCACCGGGCATCTGGCGCTGTACCGCGAATCGGCGCCAGGCCCGGGGCGCCGGGTAGACAGCGGCGTGGAGCAAGGTGACGACGTGTCGCCCTTCTACGACCCGATGCTCGGCAAGCTGATCGCTTGGGGCGAGGACCGCGAACAGGCGCGCCTGCGCCTTTTGAGCATGCTGGACGAGTTTGCGGTCGGCGGTTTGAAGACCAACCTGGGTTTTCTACGGCGCATCATCGGCCATCCGGCGTTCGCCGCAGCGCAGTTGGATACCGGGTTTATCCCGCGTTATCAGGAACAACTGCTGCCTGTTGCAAGCGCGTTGAGCGATGAGTTCTGGCAGGCGGCTGGCCACGCCTTCATACAAAGCCAACTGCCTCGACTGCGGGACGACGATCCCGCCTCACCGTGGGCTGCGACACAGGGGTTTCGTGCAGGCCTGCCTGCCGAGACATCACTGCACCTGAGCTGCGACGGCCAGGACCGCCTGGTGACGCTGCAAACCACCACTGCGCCGCAACTGCGGGACGAACACCTGCTGATCGAAGACGCAGGGCTTCGCCGCTCGCACCTGGCGGTGCGCCAGGGGCAGACGCTGTTCCTGCGCTGGCAAGGTGAGATGCGCAGTGTGACGCTGTTTGATCCGATCGCCCCGGTCGATGCCGGGCAGGCGCATCAGGGCGGCCTGACTGCGCCAATGAACGGCAGTATCGTGCGGGTGCTGGTGGAGGTCGGCCAAACGGTTGAGACCGGTACGCAATTGGTGGTGCTCGAGGCGATGAAGATGGAGCACAGCATCCGCGCGCCCCATGCAGGTGTGGTCAAGGCGCTGTATTGCCAGGAAGGCGAAATGGTCGGCGAAGGCAGCGCCTTGGTGGAGCTGGAGGCCCAGCCCTAGAACTTCACCGTGGCTTGTACCACCACGCCGATGATCCGGCAGTCATCGGTGAGCAACGCCTTTGGGTAGGTCGGGTTGAGTGGCACCAGGTAACGCTGGCCGCTTTCTTCCAGCAGCTTGCGAAACGTCGCCTGACTGCTGCCTGCCCATTGGGCCACCACCAGTTTGCCAGGCTCGGCGTCGAGGGCCGGATCCACCAGGATCATCATCCCATCGGCGATGCTCGGCCCGCTGGGCGCGGTCATTGCATCGCCGCTCACCTGGAGCCAGAACGCCTCGCCGTCGGCGTCGTAGTCGCTTGCCTGAAATCGCGCGGGTCCGTAGGCCAGACGCTGTTCGTGGACCTGGCAGGGCTGTTTCCAGTCTTTTACCGGGTAGCGAAAGTACGGGTTGTATTGAACGACCGGCGCGACTTTATCGTCTGCCGGGGCGTGGCCCTTCTCGCGAATCACCAGCGCCGCTTCGAGATACCCCAGGCCCAGTTCTTCGAGCACCCGGTTCATGTCGGCGAGGCTCGGTACACGGCGCTTGCCCAGCCAATGGCCAATGCCGCCCTGGGACATGCCCATGCGTGCAGCCAGTTGATTCTGCGTGACCTTGCGGGCCTTCATGTTGGCTTTGACCAACGCTATCCATTTATCCATGGGGCAGACAATACCGGGTGTATTCGCGGCGACAATAAACAGTTTGTAGTAATCAATCAAATGACATAAATACAGATCGTATTATTATCAGTCGTACCTGTTCACCTTCCCACCCAGAGCACCCACCCCATGACCACAACCCCGGATCACCTGGACGGTACACCTGATACCGACGAAATAAAGTTCTTGCAGGGCAGCGACGCAGCTCGACGCGCACTGGATTACTACTTGAAAGAAGATACAGACCCTGCATCGGACGATATGGCCTGGTTCGAGGCCAACCCCACCGTCAGCAGTGAAGAAGCCCTGATCCACGCGTCGGACTTGCTGCGCAGCGCCGCCGCCATCGCGTATGAGCTGGCGAACAACAAGCTGGGAGGCACCCGGGACCTGGCGTTTTCGGTGGTGTATCTAATTGATATGGCCAAGGCCATGCTGGAGCGTCCACTGCAACTGGCAGGCGGGAAAACCTCGTAACCAGATAGGCGTGCAGGAACAGAAGGAAAAATATTTCTATCTGGCAGATAAAAACATTTGACTTGCAAATGATAATGATTATTATTGCAAGCAGCTGGTCGCGAGATCAGTCGATAGACCAAGAGACCTTAGGTCGGACTCTTGGAATATCTCCTCATCAGGCTAATCACGGTTTTTGACCCGGCTCTTTGGCCGGGTCTTTTTTTTGCCAGTTATTCTGGCGTGGCTTCAGGCTAATGAAGACTGTGTGTTGCTTGATGGCGCGCATGGTAGCAAAAGACCATCGCCGAAAGAAAGCCGAGAAAGCGCTCTGGTCCGGTTCTTTCCAAATTAGCACTTGAGAATCAATCTCATAGACTCTAAGCTGCTGCTGCGTCACGGACGACGCCCCCTCCTTTTTCGCAACAATTTGCGTCCCAAACTTTACCCCGCCCCTGTGTAAACTGCCTGTCACATCTCTCATATTCAGGCAACCAGACTATGACCGTGGCCTTGACCTCCCTTAAAATCAGCAGCGATTTCGACAGCGGCAATATCCAGGTGCTCGACACCCGCGATGCCCATCAACCGCTGCTGGCGATCAAACCCGATACCCGCAGCCAGCACTTCCAATGGTTCCACTTCAAGGCCGAAGGTATGCACATCGGTCATACCCATACCTTTCGCCTGAGCAACGCCGGCCAGTCCTCCTACAAACATGCCTGGAGCGGCTACAACGCAGTGGCATCCTACGACCATATCAACTGGTTCCGCGTGCCAACACGCTTTGATGGCGAAACCTTGCACATCGAATTCAAGACCGAGCAAAAACACGCCTGGCTCGCCTACTTCGAACCCTACAGCCGCGAGCGTCACGCCTGGTTGATCGACCGAGCGCTGAACCGCGCTGGCACCCAATTGCTGGCAACGGGCAAAAGCATCGAGGGCCGCGATATCCCCCTGCTGCGCCGTGGCAAGGGCGGTGCGGGGCAACGCAAAGTGTGGATCATCGCCCAGCAGCACCCCGGCGAGCACATGGCTGAATGGTTTATGGAAGGCATCATCGAACGCCTGCAACAGGACGGTGATGATGAGCTGAAAAAACTGCTGGCCGCCGCCGACCTCTACCTGGTGCCGAACATGAACCCGGATGGCGCGTTCCACGGCCATCTGCGCACCAACGCCATGGGCCAGGACCTCAATCGGGCCTGGCAAAGCGCAAGCCAGGAGCAGAGCCCGGAAGTGTTGTTCGTCCAACAGCAAATGGAGAAATACGGCGTCGACCTGTTCCTGGATATCCACGGCGACGAGGAAATCCCCTACGTGTTCACCGCAGGTTGTGAAGGCAACCCCGGCTATACGCCACGTATCGAGGCCCTGGAAAAACACTTTCGCAGCCACTTGAGCGAACTGACCCGCGACTTCCAGACCACCCATGGCTACACCCGCGACTTGCCAGGCCAGGCCAACATGACCCTGGCGTGCAACAGTGTGGGCGAGCGGTTCGATTGCCTGTCCCTGACCCTGGAAATGCCGTTCAAGGACAACGACGATGCACCCGACCCTCACACCGGTTGGTCCGGCAAACGCTCGCTGCAACTGGGCAAGGACGTGCTAAGCAGCGTGGCGGATATCGTCGACGTACTGCGCTGACCCTGGCCAACCCGGGGGGCCATTCAGCCCCCGGATTGCGCCGCCACCCGCAGACATTCCTGCGGCCCGAGGACCCGGCCATCCGCCGCACGCACTTGCAAGGGCTGCAGGGCCTGCCCGTGCTCTCGGTCCAGCATCAACGAATGCGCCTCGCCCTCAGCGTAAAAAAAGCCCTCGCCCCACTGCCGTAACCCAATGATCACGGCAAACAACCCCCTGCCCTTTTCGGTCAACACATACTCCTGATAAGCACTGCCATCGGAGGCTGGGACGATCTCGAAAATCCCATGGGCCACCAGATTGCGCAGGCGCGCCGAGAGAATGTTCTTGGCCATCCCCAGGCTGCGCTGGAACTCGCCAAAACGGCGGATGCCATCGAAGGCATCACGAATGATCAACAGCGCCCACCCATCGCCAATGGCCTCCAGTGAGCGCGCGACCGGGCATTCGGCCCCTTCAAAGCGGGTGAGTTTGACCATGGATGATGCCTGCCTGATAAAAAATGTAGTTGCAATATAAAACCGGAATACCTACCGTACAACTGGTTTCATTTCAAAACCATAACGAGCATCCAACATGCCAAAATCCCCCTTGAGCGGCGCGGTCGTGCTGCTGTTCGCCATTGCCTGTGGGTTATCGGTGGCGAATGTCTATTACGCCCAACCCCTGCTCGATGCCATGGCCAGCACGTTCGCCATGGACCCGGCCACCGTCGGCATCGTCATCAGCCTGACCCAGGTCGGTTATGGCATCGGCCTGTTATTGCTGGTGCCGCTGGGAGACCTGCTCAATCGCCGCCACTTGATTGTCAGCCAGTTGTTGCTCTCGACCTGTGCGGTTCTGCTGGTCGCGTTGTCCAGCAGCGGCCCGTGGTTCCTGGCGGGCCTGCTGCTGACGGGCCTGCTCGCCGTGGTGGCCCAGGTGTTGGTGGCCTATGCCGCCCACCTGGCACAGCCCGAGCAACGGGGGCACGTGGTCGGCCTGGTGACCAGTGGCATCGTGGTCGGCCTGCTGCTGGCGCGCACGGTATCCGGGATCATGGCGGACCTGGCCGGCTGGCGTTCGGTGTACCTGTTGTCGGCCGGCCTGACGCTGCTGATGGCGCTGTTGCTGTGGCGTGTGTTGCCCGCCGCCGAACAGCCTCCTACGCAGGATTCCTACGGACAATTGCTGCGCTCGGTGTTCAGCCTGTTGCGCGAGGAAAAAGTCCTGCGGGATCGTGCAGTGCTGGCGTTGCTGACGTTTGCCGCTGGCACCGTGCTCTGGACGCCTTTGGTGTTGCCGCTGAGCACCCCGCCATTGTCGTTGTCCCACACCCAGATCGGCCTATTCGGCCTTGCCGGTGCCGCCGGCGCGCTGGGTGCGGCCCATGCCGGGCGCCTGGCCGACCGAGGCCGCGCCCAGTGGACCAGCGGTGCAGCCTTGATGCTGATGCTGGCGTCGTGGCTGGCCATCGCCTTCACCCAGTCCTCGTTATGGGCGTTATTGCTCGGTGTGATTACCTTCGACCTCGGCCTGCAAGCTGTGCATGTCACCAGCCAAAGCCTGATCTACAGCGTGCGCCCCGATGCCCAGAGCAGGCTGGTGGCCGCCTACATGCTGTTCTACTCGGCAGGCAGCGCCCTGGGCTCGGTCATGGCCACGATGATGTACGCCTGGGCCGGTTGGCTCGGTGTGTGCGCCCTGGGCGCTGCCATCAACCTGTTGGCCCTGGTTTACTGGCGGTTTACCCTCGGTGCTCAGTCCTTGCCCAGCATGCTTTGCAACACGCCATCACGACGCACCCAGCCATGAAACAACGCCGCCGCCAAATGCAGCAGCACCGTCAGAAACAGTAAATAGGCGAGGTACCCGTGAGCCTTGCGCAACACCGCAAACACCTGGGCATTGGCCGGCACCCACGCCGGCAACTGCACGGTGCTGGAGAGCATCACCGGGTCGCCCGCCGCCGAAATCATCGCCCAACCCAGCAGCGGCAACAACAGCATCAAGCCATACAGCAGCAGATGAGACGCCTTGGCCGCCAGCACCTGCCACAGTGGCAAATCAGAAGGCAGCGGCGGCTGGCGCGTCGAAAAACGCACCACCAGGCGCACGATCACCAACGCCAGAATCGCAATACCCAAAGGCTTGTGCAGGTGCAGCAGCCACTCATGCCGTTGAGAAACCGACGCCACCATGCCGGCACCGATAAACAGCATGGCGATGACCATCAATGCCATCAGCCAGTGCAGCAAGCGCGCCAGCGGGGTAAAAAACCGGGATGGGGCATTCATGGCTTCGACTCCTGAACCGCGTTGTGCAGTTGGCTGACTTCACCGGTACGCCGCAGATACGAACTGGCATAGGCGGCAGAACGCGCCGCCAGCAGCGGATCGTTGGACGCTTCAATGCCACTCGGCAGGATCAGCGGATCAAAATTGATATCACGACAATCGCCGCTCAGTTGCGGCTGGCTGCTGTCGAGCACCAGCGTGCCGGCATTGAGCACCGTATGCTCGCCAGCCCACACTTTGCTGGCGTCATCCACGGGGTCGGCGGGGTTGGCCAGGGTGATCTGCAATTGCCAGCGCACAGGGCCGGCGAGCAAGCGTTGTTCCAGGTCCTGTTGCAAGAAATCCGCCCCCGCAGGCGCCGCCGCCTCCTTTGTGTCCTGGCTAATTGGCACCACGCCCCAGCGCACGGCCTGGCGCTGGCCATTGGCGTTGATCAGGTAAAACCCATTGATGCCGTTGTAGGACTCGGTGGCATAACTGGCCGAAGGCTTGGCGGTCTTGACCCATGCCAGAAACGGCGCAGCCTCGGGATGGCTGGCAAAAAATGCCGGCATGCTGGCCGGGTTCGGCTTGCCGGTCGCCGGGTCCGGAGCGCCCGCCTTGAGCATCTGGTAGAACGCCTCGGGCGTGCCCACCGGGAACACCGGCATGCTGTTCATCCCGGTGCGCCACTGCTGGCCGTTGGCCTGACTGAACTGCAAGGCCAGGCTACGGATCGGCACACTGCTGTCGGGGGCATACGGGTTGCCGCTGGGCAAAGCAAAACGCCCGATCACCGGAGTGCGTGCCTCGTGGAACACTTGCGCACTTGAATACGCACGCGCCGCAGGACCGCTCTCAAAATAGCCCGCGACACACACGCCCTTGGAATGGTTGCGTCGGTACCCGGGGTGAACGCCGTTGTTGGTTTCCAGCGCATTGACCAGAGTCTTGGGCCGCAAACGTTGTGGGTCGAGTGTGCCATTGACGTAGGCAAAGGCTCCCGCCACTGCGCCGACAACCACACCGATAGCGGCCAGGCGCAGCAGCAGGCTTGCACGCCCCAACGGCCGACGTGACGGTGATGAGTGATCTACCATGAAATGCTCCGAGGCCCACGGCCACAGGGGAAGGTGCAATAAGACGCTGCTGACGCAGACTTATTCCCCTGAAGCTGTAGGTATTTTCAGAACAAGTGCCAAGTAGCCCTATTTCTCGGACTCATCCCGCCCCTGTTGGCGGGGCGGCGTGCCAAACCGTTGCTCAGGAATCCCAGATCGCGCCGTAGGCCGGTATGCCCCGGGCTTCCATCTCTTCAACCACCCGGCGGGTCAAGACCTGGTTGGCAATGCAGATCACCGCTTCGGCCCCTGCGGCTTGCACGGCAGCGTAGGCCAACTGCACCAGATCCGGCTTGCCCCGCACATCGGTGTCCCAGATCACCGCATCGGGTTGTGCCCGCATAATTTCCGCGACTAATTGCGCGCCAAAGGTCTTGGCGGGGCTGCGGGTGGACCACACCAGTTGGATCGGTACCTGCGCCGCCAGCAAATGCGGCATCACCGGGCCGATGCCACTCCCTGTGGCGATGTACACCACCGACTTGAATAAGGTCTCGACGTTGGCCACGCCCGCGGTAGTAATCCCCTTGACCCACACATGCGATGGCAAGCGGTCGATATAGCGCCCCGTCCAATCCCCGGCCCGGGAAATAATCAGGCGAAAGCCCGGCTGGCCCGGAGCTGGGATATTGGCAAACGAATGCCACTCCAGCAGCGGCTGGAGACTGATTGCAGTGGACGAGCCGGCAAACGGCGTGGTGTGGCACAGGCGGGTCACTATTGCATGGTCGGACGGTCGGTGATGACTGACCGCCACCCTGCGCAGGCGCAACCAAGGCAGGGCAATACTCAGGCTCAGCAGGAGCAACACCCAGAACTCCATGGCATGCAGCAGCCTGCTCTGGGGTACCGCCATCAGCGTCTGCGCCCAGAACAGCAACAAGGCTGCCCACCCTGCAAACCGATGCACGCGCTCGAATCCGTTATGGAAGCGACCGCGAATCCACGGCTGCGCCATCACCACCATCAGCACCAACATCCCGAACAATGCCCCACTGACCAGCAACCACGCCGCCGAAACGCTGTGGGGCTGTTGCAGGTAACGCCATCCCTGGCTGCCGACCAGCAACGCGAACCACAACGTCGCCGCCACCGCGCCACCGCTGTGCAGCCCCCCCAGGTGATAGACCTTGGCCGCATGGCGACGGATGCACAGCGGCCACGTCACGGGGATCCGCGTCGCCAGCCAGAACAACCCGTTGATCACGTACTGCTGGCGCACCAGAATCGCCAGGGCCAGGTTGAACATCACCAGTTGCGACACCACCTGCACATCCACAACAGGCAGCTGCAGGCAGGCCAGCGCAAACCAACCGTTGGCCACCAGCACCAGCGCTACCAGCCGGTTGTAATGAGAAAACAGCGGCGCACCAGACCAACGTCGCCACCCACCAGGCCGTGCAGGCAATGGTGTTTCCATCAACCTGTCAATCATGGGCGGCCACCTGCTTGCAGGGCGAGTTGCTGCCCCTCGACGCTGTCGCGCGCCCATTGCAGCAGCAAGGTCTTGTCGATCTTGCCGCGCGCCGTCAGCGGCAGATTCTCCACAGCAAAGATCAACGCGGGAACGCAGTAGTAGGCCAACCGCTGCGCGCAGTACTGCCTGGCAGCCGGAACATTCGCACTGGCCGGCGTCACAAACGCCACAAGGTGCTGACTGTCGAACTTCAGCGTCACCGCCCGGCTACACGCCCCACACGCCTCCAAAGTGCTTGAAACCGCATCCAACTCCACGCGAAAACCACGCACCTTGACCTGATCGTCCACTCGCCCCAGATGTTCCAGGGCCCCGCTGTCGGTCCAGCGTCCCAGGTCCCGTGTGCGAAACATCATGCGGCCCGCCCCCAGGAACGGATCTGGGCAATAACGTTGCGCAGTCAATAATGGGTTGTTCAGATAACCCGCCGTCACCCCGTCGCCCCCGGCCCACATCTCACCGACCGCCCCTGGCGCGCAGGCCCGCCCGTGTTCATCCAGCACATACACGGTGTTGTTGGGCGTAGGCGTGCCGATGGTCAAGGGTGCCCCCGGCGTGTGCCGATGCAGGGTGTTGACGATGGTGGTTTCGGTAGGCCCGCAGCCGTTGTAGAACACACAATGGGCCGCCCATCGGTCCGCCAGCGCCTGTGGGCACGGCTCACCCGCCACGGCTACCGTCTCAAGGTCGGGACACTGTCGGGGGTCCAGGGTGCCAAGGATTGACGGCGTTGCGATCAGCACCTGGCAAAGGTGCGCCGTCTGCCCGATATCCTGGGTGCGGATATGCAATGTTGCGCCGTGGGCCAGGCAGCCGAGAATTTCCCAGGCGGCCATGTCGAATGCAATGTTGAGAATCTGCCCGACGATCATGCCCGGCTTCATGCCCAGGTTTCCCGGCGCCGTCAGCAGCACGTTGCACACATTGCGATGGGTCACCTGCACCCCGTTGGGCCGACCCGTGGTACCAGAGGTAAACAATACAAAACACAAGTCGCCGGGACGGGGCACAACGACGTTCTGGTCTGCGTCCTCTGCCGGCCACGGCGCCTGCGCGAGAAATTCATCCAGGCACACGCACGGCTGATCCGCTGCCAGCGGCAGGCGATCCTTGAACCCCGACAATGTCAGCACCACCTGGCTCGACAACGACTCAAGGATCATCGCCAACTGGGCCGGTGGGGTAATTCGGGCGTCCTGGGGCACATACGCAGCGCCGACTTTCAGCACCGCGAGCATCCCCACCAGCATGGGGATCGAGCGTTCGACAAACAGTGCCACACTGTCGCCCGGCACAACCCCCTGTTCGATCAGGTACGCCGCCAGCCGATTGGCTTGGCGATTCAACTGCCGATAGCTGATGCTCTGGTCCAGCCAGCGGGCGGCTATCGCCTCGGGCGCTGCCGCCGCGTGCGCCTCAAAGGCCTGGTGTATAGAGGTGTACGGCAGTGGGCTGACCGCACCGCATCCCCAGGCCTGGAGGGTATCGCGTTGCTGGGCCGGCAAATGGCCTAGCGCGCTGGTACTGACAAACCCACTACTCGTTGCTGTTGCCGACATCATAGGCTTACTCCTCATCTGGCTCCTGCCCCACAGTGACCGGGCAGTCAGGGCGCTTGATTGAGGAACTGACACGACATTACAGACTTGCGAGAGGCTACAAACGATAGGGAACGAGGCCATTCACTGGATTTATCTTTCCTACAAATGGAATATCCATTGCTGGCTGGCGTCTCCCTGAGCACAGCCCATTGCCACACACGCGCCGCAGGCCATCCATGCATGAACTCGACGAACAGTTGCGTGAGCTACTCCCCAGGCTGCGGCGCTTCGCCGTCTCCCTGACACGCAACGCCAGCAGCGCTGACGACCTGGTGCAGGCCAGCCTTGAGCGGGCCATCGTCCATTGGCGCGACAAACGCGTAGACGGTGACTTGCGCGCCTGGCTGTTCTCGATCCTCTACCGGCAATTCCTCGATGCACACCGCCGCTCCCGGCGCTACGCGCGAATGCTGGAGTTCTTTACCGGCCGCGATGACGCGCAGCCGTCCGCCGAACGCACAGTGATCGCCCAGACGACCCTGCAAGCCTTTGACCAATTGACGAGCGAGCAACGCGCCCTGCTGCTGTGGGTTTCGGTGGAAGGCTTGAGCTACAAGGAAGTCGCCCACATTCTTGAGGTGCCCATCGGCACCGTGATGTCTCGCCTGTCCCGTGCGCGCCAGGCCTTGCGCCAACTCAGCGACGGCGACATCACCAGCCCTTCCCTGCGGAGACTCAAATGATCAGCCTGCCCCCCAGCGAGCGCGACCTGCACGCTTACGTCGATCACCAGCTTACGGAGCCTGATCGACGCCAACTGGACATCTGGCTCGCCGCGCACCCCGAGGTCGCGGCCCAGGTCCACGCCTGGCAGCAGGATGCCCAGCACCTGCGCGCGGCCCTTGGCGCCCAGCCTGCGGCCAACGCCGATCTGGACCCGGCGCTGATTCGCCAGCGCCTCAAGCGCCACGCACGCCGTCGATTCGCCAGTGCCGCCGTGCTGTTGCTCGCGGTCGGGCTAGGTGGCCTGGGGGGCTGGCAAGCGCGGCAGGCCACGCTTGTCACCACGGCACTGCCAATGACCGATGCCCTGCAGGCCTATCGCCTGTTCGCCCAGGACCAGATCATGCCCGCCGACTATCAGGTCCACGACAACGGCGATATGCAAGCCTGGCTCGACCGCTACTTCGCCCAGGCCCATCGCCTGCCAGACTTGAGCCGGGCCGGCTTCAACCCAGTCAGCGGGCGCCTGCTCACCACGGACCAGGGCGCAGCGGCGATGGTGCTCTACGAGAACCCACAAGGCCGGCGCATCAGTTTCTATATTCGCCCACCGGGCCCGCAGAACACCTTGCTGCCACGGGGCAGCCGCAGTGCCGACGGGCTCCAGGCCCAATACTGGTCCAGCCCCGGCTACAACTACGCGATGGTCAGCCCAGAGGACGAACCGACCACGCGCTTGCTCAAGCAAACCACACGGTTCTAGGACGCCAACGCCATGCCCTTTCACGATAACCGCCCCCGTCGCCTGACCTTGCTCAAACGGTTGCTGGGCAAAAAGACCGCCACCGATAGCGCGCCAGCCATTCACCGGTTCTTCGCGGACAAGGCGCGGCAGCAGGGCTACACCCTCAGCCCCAGCCAGTTGCGGGTGATCGATGCCATGGCCCGGCAAACCGCACAATTGTTAGTCAACCGCCCGGCCCGCAGCCTGTACCTGCATGGCGCCGTCGGCCGCGGCAAAAGTTGGTTACTCGACGGTTTTTTCCAGGCCTTGGCGCTGCCCGGCAAACAGCGCGTGCATTTCCATGACTTTTTCGCCCGCCTGCACCGGGGCATGTTTGCCCACCGCCAGCAGGCCGATGCCCTGGGCGCGACCTTGGACCAGCTGCTAGACGGCTGCCGGGTGCTGTGTTTCGACGAGTTCCATGTGCATGACATCGGCGATGCGATGTTGATCACCCGGCTGTTCAAGGCGCTGTTCCAACGCGGCATCCTGGTGCTGGTCACCTCCAACTACCCGCCACAAGGCTTGCTGCCCAACCCGCTGTACCACCAGCGCTTCAAGCCGGCGATCGACCTGATCAGCGCGCGCATGGACGTCATGGAAGTCAGCGCGCCCCAGGACTACCGCGGCTTGGCGCAAAACCACCGGCAGCAGCGTTTCACCCACGGCCAATACGTGTGGCCCGGCGCCCCGGCCCAGCGCCGTGAACTGGGGCTGCCCGCGACCGATGGCCCGCCGCTGGCGCTGACGGTCGGCTCGCGGCAACTGCGGGTGCGCTGGCAACAGGCACGCAGCCTGGCCGTGGCCTTCGAGGACCTGTGTGAACAGCCCACCGCCGTAATGGATTACCTGCTGCTGTGCGAGGACTTCGACCACTGGATCATCGACGGCCTGCCCCGGTTGGACGACTGCCCGATTGCCGTGCAACAGCGGTTTATCAACCTGATCGACGTGCTGTACGACCAGGACAAGCACCTCACGCTGCTGGGCCAACAGCCACTGGATACGGCCCTGCAAGGTCAGGCGATTGACCTGGCCCGCACCCGCAGCCGCCTGGGCCAGCTGCAACAAGTCAGCTCGCCGGCGCTCAAGTCGCTATCATGAGCGCCTTTGCCCTTGTCGAGTGACCGAAGCTGTTCATGGATACCCTTGCCCAACTCAAGGCTGGCCAACTGGCCGGCATCAAGCGCCTGGACCTGTCCTGCGGCCTGACGCAGTTCCCCCGGGAAATCTTCGACCTGGCCGACTCCCTGGAAATCCTCAACCTGAGCGGCAACGCCCTGAGCAGCCTGCCGGACGACTTGCACCGCCTGCCCCACCTGCGTGTGCTGTTTTGCTCGGACAACGCCTTCACCGAACTGCCAGGGTGCCTGGGCCAATGCCAGCAATTGAGCATGGTCGGTTTCAAGGCCAACCAGATCGAGCATGTGCCCGCCGCCGCGCTGCCGTCGCAGTTGCGCTGGTTGATCCTCACAGATAACCGCATCAGCCACTTGCCGGACGCACTCGGTGAGCGGCCCCTGCTACAGAAGCTCATGCTGGCGGGCAACCGCCTGGAACAACTGCCGGCGAGCTTGGCCCAGTGCCACAACCTCGAGCTACTGCGCATCGCCTCCAACCGCTTGACGCAATTGCCGCAATGGCTGCTGACGCTGCCGCGCCTGACCTGGCTGGCCTATGCCGGCAACCCGGTGGAAAGCGCGGTGGACCTGGTAAATGATGAGGCGACGCCGAATATTCCCTGGGCTGAACTGCAACTGGGCGAAATATTGGGCGAAGGCGCGTCAGGGGTGATTCGCAAGGCGCTCAGGGGAACATCGGGTGCACCTGTGGCCGTCAAGCTCTATAAGGGCACCATCACCAGCGACGGTTCGCCGCTGCACGAAATGCAGGCCTGCATTGCCGCCGGGCTGCATCCCAACCTGATCAAGGTGCAAGGCCGCGTGATCGGCCACCCCACTGAACAGGCCGCCCTGGTGATGGACCTGATCGACCCGAGCTACCGCAACCTCGCCGACCTGCCCAGCCTGGCGTCCTGCACCCGGGACGTCTACGACCCTGCCACCCGTTTCAGCCTGGAAGTGGCATTGCGCATGGCGCGCGGCATCGCCTGCGTAGCGGCGCATCTGCACCGGCACGGCATTACCCATGGCGACCTGTATGGCCACAATATCCTGTGCAATGCCGAGGGTGATTGCTTGCTCGGGGACTTTGGCGCGGCATCGTTCCACGCCACGGCAGACACCCTGGAAACCAGGGCGTTGCAGCGCATTGAAGTGCGCGCGTTCGGGGTATTGCTGGGGGAGTTGCTGGAGCGCATTAACGAAGGCTTGAGCGATGAACAGCGCCAAGTGCTGAAGGCGCTGCGTGACAGTTGCTGCCAGCCGCAGGTGCTCACGCGTCCGGCGTTCCAAGAGATCGAGACACTGCTGTCCTCCCTCTGAAACGCCATGCACATGTGGGAGCGGACTTGCCCGCGATAGCGGTGTAACTGACCGACCGCTATCGCGGGCAAGCCCGCTCCCACACTAGCCCCCGTCCATGATTAAAGGCCGGTGTCAGCCCGCCAGGCCGACGAACATATCTTGCACGTCGTCATGGTTGTCGAGGCCTTCGAGGAACGCTTCGACTTCCGCCATCTGCTCGTCGCTCAAGCCGCTGACCGGGTTTTTCGACAGGTAGCCCAACTTGGCCGACAACACGGTAAACCCCTGCTCCGGCAAAGCTTTCTGTACCGCATCCAGGTCCGTGGTCTCGGTAATGAACAGGGTCGTACCCTCTTCTTCACCTTCTTCAAAGTCCTGGGCGCCGGCTTCGATGGCGGCCATTTCCGGGTCGGCATCCGGGGTATCCGGCGAGGCCTCGATCAACCCCACATGGTTGAAGTCCCAGGCCACGGAGCCCGAAGCCCCCAGTTGCCCCTTGCGAAATGCCACGCGGATTTCCGCCACGGTGCGGTTGATGTTGTCGGTCACGCATTCGACGATCAACGGTACCTGGTGCGGGGCAAACCCTTCGTAGGTCACGCGATGGTACTGCACGGTCTCGCCCAGCAGGCCCGCGCCTTTCTTGATCGCGCGTTCCAGGGTTTCCTTGGGCATCGAGGCCTTTTTGGCCTGTTCGACCACCAGACGCAGGTGGGCGTTGGTCGCGGTGTCCGCACCATTACGGGCGGCAATGGTGATCTCTTTCACCAGCTTGCCGAAGATCTTGCCCTTGGCATTGGATGCCGCTTCTTTATGTTTAACCTTCCACTGTGCGCCCATGACTCACTCTCTTGATATCCGTGGCGCCGAGACGTCTACTGGCCGGCGCTTTGGCCGCAGAGTTTATAGGGCAAGACCCCATCGTTCCACCAAAAAACCGGCCAGCGTTGCAGGTGCCTCAGGTGCGCAGGGGTTTGATCGCCACTGAGCGATCCGGCACAAAGTCGCCCACTTGCGCCAAAACCGCAGGCCGGGCGTTCCAATAGGGCATCAGCACCAACGCCGAAAACAACGCGGCGCCGGCGAACACGATAAACACCGTCACCGTATCGAAGTAGCCCGGCAACAGGCCTCCGAGAATCGCCCCCACCGAACCGCAACCGTTGACGAAGCCCGCCGCCGTCGCACCTGCCTTGGCCGTGCCGAAGTCGATCGCCGCCGTACTGCTGATCATCGAGTCCGGCCCGTACAGGGTCAGGCCCATGACAAACAGCAGGGCCATCACCAACAGCACGCTACCGGTATGCAATGCCCCCATGAACAGCGCCAGCGACACCGTCAGCGCCAACAGGCTGAGGACACAGGCCGGCATGCGCCGGGCGCCGAACAGTTTGTCGGACGCCAGGCCAATCATGATCGGCCCCAACAGGCCCGCCAGTTCGAACGCCGTGGGCACAATAGCGGCACCGACCTTGCCCACCGAGGGCATCTGCTCGTAGACGATGACCGGGCCCCACAACAGAATCGCGTAGCGCGCCGGTTTCAACAGGAAGTACGCCAGGCCCAAGGTCAGCACCGTGCGGTTGCGCAAGATCTCGCGCAGCGGCTCAAGGATGCTGATTTTCTTGGCCGCCGCCTGCTCGTCGGCGCTCATTGCCGGCTCAGGCTCCACTTCCGGCAGGCCGACGTCCTGGGGCGTATTGCGCTGGAAAATGAAGAACAGCACCGCCACCAACGCCACCACCGCGGCACTGGAGATAAATGCCGCGTGCCAGCTGCCGATCAGGGTATAGGCCCACCAACCGGCAAACGGCGATGCCACCAACCCGCCAAACGCATAGCACGAGCTCCACAAGCCCAACACCCGCCCGCGCTGTTGCGCCGGAAAGAAACTGCCAAGGTTCTTGCACAGCCCCGACCAGCCAGTGGACTGCGCCAGGCCCTGGATCAACATGCACGTGACGAAGATCGGCAACGTGGCGAACGTGCCCATGACCAAAGCGGCGGCCGCAGAAATCACCAACCCTCCCAACACCACCACCCTGGGGCCGAAGCGGTCGGCGAGCATGCCCCAGGTGAACTGGCCAACGGCATACGCCGCCAGGTACAGGCCATCCAGGTTGGCCATCATCATCTTGTCCAGCGGGAAACTCGGGTCGTCGACGATCCCCAACTTGGCCACGGAAAACGCTTTGCGGGTGAAATAGAAGGCGGCATAGGCCAGCCAGGTGATGGCGAAAATCTGCACGCGCCAACGCTTGATACTACCCATAGGGATATTCATGGTGGTTCTGACCTCAGGTGTGAGTGTGCCGGCAGAATCGAAAAGCAATTGCCTGTGTTTTTATTGTTTTGCACTGCAGTACCGGGTCGCTGGGCGCCGGTACTGGTCAGATGAGTCCTGCAAGGTTGCACGCAACGACCCATGATCGCCGAAGTTGTAGGACTCAACCTACGGCGACTGAGGGCTATCAAAGCAATGGCTGACTAATAGGTAAAATCGATTTATCGTATTTCAAATATAAGCCCAGCTTGTAATAGGTCGTGCCATGTCGGTTTCCCACGCGCAACTCAAAGCCTTCCATGCGGTAGCGGTCCACGGCAGCTTTACCCTGGCCGGCGAGCGGCTGTTCCTCACCCAGCCGGCCATTTCCGACCAGGTGCGCAAGCTCGAAGAGCGCTTCGGCGTGCTGTTGTTTCATCGCAACAAGCGCTCCGTGCGCCTGACCGACCTGGGCGAACGCCTGCTGAGTATCACCCAGCGCCTGTTTGTGGTCGCCGCCGAGGCCGAGGAGCTGCTGCAAGACTCCAAGGCCTTGCAGACCGGCAGCCTGACCCTGGCCGTGGATGCGCCGGTGCATGTACTGCCGCAGATCGCGCAGTTTTGCGAACGTTATCCGGGGATCACGGTAAAGATCGAGACAGGTAACACCGATGATGCGCTGTATCGCCTGCACAACTATCAGGCTGACCTGGCGCTGGTGGGGCGCGACGTCGACGATGAACGCCTGCTCTCAATCCCGCTGCGCGATGACCCGATGCTGGCCTTTGTTGCACGCAACCACCCGTGGGCCGGGCGGGAATTCATCGACCTGGCGGACCTGGACGACACGCCCCTGGTTCTGCGGGAAACCGGCTCGGTGACCCGTCAGACCCTGGAACGGGAGATGCACCAGGCCGGGTTGCGCATTCGCCCGGCGATCCAGGTGGAAGGCCGCGAGGCCGCCCGTGAAGCGGTGGTAGTAGGGATTGGCGTGGGCGTAGTCTCGGCCTCGGAATTCGGTGCAGACTCCCGGGTGTATGCCATGCCAATCCGCGACTGCACCCAGCGCATGAAGGAAACACTGGTGTGCCTGAAAGAACAAAGCTCGCGACGGGTGGTGGCGACCTTTCTGGAAATTGTCCGCGAGAGCCTGGATACCTGATCACCGACCTGTGTGGCGAGGGGGCTCGTCCCGGTACAAACCGGGGACATCGTTTACATTTCTAACCGGGGACATGGTTTACAGGTTAATACGCATGGTCAGGAGGTATCTGATCATGCCCTGGAACCAAGAGTCCCCATGAATCAACGAATCAAACTGGTCGCTGACTGGCTTTCTGGCAACTACACGAAAACCCAGTTGGCACACCGATTCAATGTGAGTCGGCCTACGGTCGATAAATGGATTGCCCGGCATGACGGCGATTTGAAGTCGTTGTCCGAGCTCTCCCGACGACCTCATAACAGTCCAAACAAAACCGACGATGAGATCTTGGCCCGCGTGGTGGCCATGAAGGAAGCCCACGATAAATGGGGGCCTAAGAAGCTTCTCGAGCTATTGCGAATCGAGGATCCAACCATCGCCTGGCCTGCCCCCAGCACGGCAGGGCAATGGCTTGATCGGCTTGGATTGGTCAGCAAACGGCGCTTCAAGCGTCGACACGGCACTTCCCACGCCCCAATGCGAGAAGCCAACGAGCCCAACAAGACGTGGTGTGCTGACTACAAAGGGCAATTCAAGATGCTTAACGGGCAGATGTGCTTTCCTTTGACCGTGACTGACCACGCACCGCGCCTGATTCTGGCGTGCAGGGCCCACCCCAAGATCATGACACAGCCTGTAAAACAGGCATTTGAGAGGCTTTTTCAGGAATACGGCATGCCGCAAGTCATTCGTTCTGACAACGGTGTTCCATTCGCCTCTCCTGGTCTGGCAAGAATGTCTACATTGGCGGTTTGGTGGATCCGTCTGGGCATCTACCCCGAGCGAATCATGCCTGGAAGACCCGCGCAGAACGGTCGCCACGAGCGAATGCACCGCAGCTTGAAATTCGAGTTGCCTTTAGGACGCGATTTGCTTGAGCAACAGCTGCTGCTGGAGCATTTCAGGAATGAATTCAATTACATACGACCACACGAAGCGCTCGGTATGAAACGTCCGGGAGAGTTGTATGTGCCATCCACTCGGCCTTACCCCGGATGCTTACCCGCAGTGGAATATCCGGCAGACATGCAGGTTCGAAGTGTCAGGCAGGACGGTTCTATCTTGTGGAAGAACAAGCTGATATTTGTCAGCGAGGCTTTATCTGGAGAACGGATAGGGCTTAAAGAGGCTGAAGAGGATGTTTGGGATCTGTACCTATGTGACTATCCCTTGGGCAGACTTGGACGCGGCAAGAGCCGCATCCAAGCTTCAAATGTGTAAACGATGTCCCCGGTTTCAGATGTAAAGGATGTCTACGGTTCTACACCCCCGCTGGGGTGCGCAGCAGCCCCAATAAGACCGCCGCGTTTTATCAGATAGACCGCAGCGCCAGGGTTTGGGGCTGCTGCGCAGCCCAGCGGGGGACGAGCCCCCTCGCCACAAAAAGCCCCATTGCCACAACACGCGTACCTGACCCATCGTCAGGTCAATGGGAAGCCAGCTCAAAAAACGCCTGAATCAAACGCAACTCCCGGCGCCGCTCCATGCACCCGAGCATATGGTGGTTCAGCAGTCCCTCGCCATGGATGGGAATCGCATGCACACGCGGGTCCCGACTGACTTCCACCGAGGACACCACCCCCACTCCCAGTTCGGCGGCCACCGCTTCTGTCACCGCTTCGCGGCTGTCCAGCTCCAGCAACACCTTGGGCTGTATGCCGGCCTTGGCACAGGCCTCGTCGAAGGTACGGCGGGTGATGGAGCTGGGCTCGCGCAGCACCATGATCACCTGGTCCAACTGCTCCAGGCGGATACCCGCTGGATCCGCCAGCCACGGGTGGCCAGCCGGTACCAAGGCGCAGATACGTGACTCGTTCAAGGGCTGCAGGTGCACGCCCTTGCGTGGCTCCACTTGCGTCAACACCGCCACATCCGCGTGCTCGGACAACAGCGCCGCCAGGGTTTCCTGGGCATTGCCCAGGCGCAGGTTGACGGTAATCCCCGGGTACCGCGCACGCAGCTTTGCCAGCATGGGCATGACCATATGCGGCCCATCCGCCGCCACTTCCAGGCGCCCGGTGAGCAATTGGCGGTTGGCCTCCAGCAGGGCCTGCGCTTCATCCACCTGGCCGAAGATGCTGCGGGTGATGGCCGCCAGCTTGATCCCTTCTTCGGTTAACTCGACCCGCCGTGCGGTACGTCGCAGCAGGGTGATCTGGTAGTGCTCTTCCAGCGCCTTGATATGCCCGGTCACGGCCGGCTGGCTGATAAACAGGCGCGCGGCGGCACGGGTAAAGCTGCCGTCCCGGGCCACGGCGTCAAATGCGCGGAGTTGAAAAAGATTCATAGCTATCGGCCTCACTGATGGCTGGCATAACAACAAACAATTTGATTGATGACAAGCCAAACTGCAATTTATGTCCCGTAGCTTCATCCCACTGCTTTGCGAGGACATGAGAATGAGTACTGCCGCGCCGATCCTGCTCACACCGGGGCCCCTGACCACCTCCGCCCGCACCCGTCAGGCCATGATGGTTGACTGGGGTTCGTGGGATGACCGCTTCAACCAATTGACCGCCAGCCTCTGCGAGCAACTGCTGGCGATCATCAACGGTGGCGACAGCCATCACTGCGTGCCCTTGCAGGGCAGCGGCACCTTCGCCGTCGAAGCCGCCATCGGCACCCTGGTGCCACGGGATGGCAAGGTGCTGGTGCTGATCAACGGAGCCTACGGCAAGCGGCTGGCGAAGATCTGCGAAGTGCTCGGCCGCCCGTTCAGCACCTTCGAGACCGCCGAAGACCAGCCCACCACCGCCGCTGATGTGGATCGGCTGTTGCAGGCTGACAGCACCATCACCCATGTCGCGTTGATCCACTGCGAAACCAGCACCGGCATCCTCAACCCGCTGCCGGAGATCGCCCAGGTCATCCAGCGCCATGGCAAACGCCTGATCATCGACGCCATGAGCTCCTTTGGCGCGCTGCCCATCGACGCGGCCCAGGTGCCGTTTGACGCCCTGATTGCCGCTTCCGGTAAATGCCTGGAAGGCGTGCCGGGCATGGGTTTTGTCTTTGCCAAAAAACAAGCGCTGGCCGCCGCCCAAGGCAACAGCCATTCCCTGGCCATGGACCTGTTCGACCAGCACGCCTACATGGCCAAGACCGGCCAATGGCGCTTTACCCCGCCGACCCACGTAGTGGCCGCCTTGCATGAAGCGCTGCTGCAATACAACGAGGAAGGTGGCTTGCCGGCCCGTCATCAGCGCTATGCCGCCAACTGCCAGACGCTACTGGACGGCATGGCCGAACTGGGCCTGCGCAGCTTCCTGCCCGCCGCGATCCAGGCGCCGATCATCGTCACCTTCCACGCGCCGAGCGATCCGCGCTACCAGTTCAAGGACTTCTACGAGCGGGTCAAGGCCAAGGGTTTCATTCTGTATCCGGGCAAATTGACCCAGGTCGAAACCTTCCGCGTCGGCTGCATCGGCCATGTCAACCAGGCAGAGATGCAAGCGGCAGTGGCGGCGATTGCCCAGGCGCTGCAAGAGATGTGTGGGAGCGAGCTTGCTCGCGAAGTGGGTTAACGATAACGCGGGCGGCCTGGTTCACAGCGGCGCCCTCAGGTTTTTCGCGAGCAAGCTCGCGCCTACAAAAAACGCCCCATTAGCCATAGGATTTTTACCATGAACTATCAGAACCCCAACACCCTGCAGGCCGCCATCCTTGACTGGGCCGGCACCGTGGTCGACTTCGGCTCATTCGCCCCCACGCAGATTTTTGTCGAGGCGTTTGCCGAGTTCGACGTCCAGGTGTCCATCGAAGAAGCCCGTGGCCCGATGGGCATGGGCAAGTGGGACCACATCCGCACCCTGTGTGATCAGCCGCAAGTGGCCGAGCGCTATCGCAAAGCCTTCGGCCGCACGCCGACCGACGCTGACGTGACCGCCATCTACGAGCGCTTCATGCCGCTGCAGATCGAGAAGATCGCCGAGCACTCGGCGCTGATTCCCGGCGCCCTGGAGACCATCGCCGCACTGCGTGCGCAAGGCATCAAGATCGGTTCCTGCTCCGGCTACCCCAAGCAAGTGATGGACAAGGTGGTCGAGCTGGCTGCCACCAACGGCTACATCGCCGACCACGTCGTCGCCACCGACGAAGTACCCAATGGCCGCCCATGGCCCGCCCAGGCCCTGGCCAACGTGATTGCCCTGGGCATCGATGATGTGGCGGCCTGCGTGAAGATCGACGACACCGTGCCGGGCATCCTCGAAGGCCGTCGCGCCGGGATGTGGACGGTGGCGCTGACCTGCTCGGGCAACGCCCTGGGCCTGACCTACGAGCAGTTCCGTGCGCTGGACCCGGCGACACTGGCCAGCGAGCGCAAGCGCATCGAAACGCTGTTCGCCGGCTCGCGCCCGCACTACCTGATCGACACCATCACCGACCTGCCCGGCGTGATCGCCGACATCAATCAGCGCCTGGCCCGCGGTGAAATGCCGCAAGCTGCCTGATCGAGATCAATACATCGCCCCTCACTCGGGCAAACCTTGCACAACAGGGTTAGGCTGAAGGGACTCCGTCGCCAAAGAACGGAGGTTTGCCCCTGATGAGTGAGGAACGACGCAATGCCGTGGAAAAACAGCGAGTCCCGTTACAGTACGATGTCCATCGCCCTGCACTGGCTGATGTTGGTGCTGCTGGTGGTGGTCTACGCCACCATTGAATTTCGCGGGATTTTCCCCAAAGGCAGTGGCGGGCGCACGTTAATCAAAGAACTGCACTTCATGTTCGGCCTGACCATCTTTGTACTGGTCTGGCTGCGCCTGTTTGCCCGCAGCCTGGGCGTGGCGCCGAAAATCCTGCCGGCCCCGCCGCAATGGCAAGCCTTGCTGGCGACGCTGATGCACGTGGCGTTGTATGTGTTCATGATCGGCATGCCGATCTTCGGCTGGCTGATCGTCAGTGCCGCAGGGCATTCAGTGTCGTTCTACGGCCTTGAGTTGCCGCCCCTGATCGGCGAAAACAAAGACTTGGCCAAGCAGATCGAAGGCTGGCACGTGCTGGGTGGCACTATCGGCTACTGGCTGATCGGCCTGCATGCGGCGGCGGGTCTGTACCACCACTATTTCATGCGCGATAACACCGTGTTGCGCATGTTACCCAAGCGTTAATCCGCAAAACCCCGGCGGCCTTGCAGGCCGCCGGTGTGCACAAAGATCAAGCGAGTGCCGGGAGCGAAGCGCCCGGCCTCGATCTGCTGCTTGAGCGCCAGCAGCGCCTTGCCGGTGTACAGCGGCTCCAACGCAAGGCCGCAGGCCTGTTCGGTAGTGGCGATAAATTCAAGCAATGGCTGATCGACCTTGGCAAAACCGCCACGGCTGGCATCCAACAGTTCATACCCGCCCTGCACAATGGCCTGCACGCTCTGCGCGACGCCATGATCATCCGGGACCGCCATTGCCCCAAACACAGGATGGCCGCCCGCCTCCGCCAGGACCAACCCCGCCAGGGTGGTACCGGTGCCGGCCGCCAGCCACCAGGCGTCGTAATCGGCCCAACCCAGAGTGTGCAACTGCGTCCGTACCTGCTCCAGCAACACCCCACAACCCATCGCCCCGGTCATTGCGCCGCCGCCTTCGGGCACAGGATGCAGGTGCGGGTAGCGCTCGCGCCAAGGCAACCAGAAGCCCGGCTCATGGCGCGCGCGGTAGCCGCCATAGCCCAACCAGTGCAGGTGCATGCCGAACGCTTGCAGGTCGAAAACAGTCGGGGTGTCTTGCGGGTGCCCACGCAACAGGCCGACGGTGGCAAAACCGAAGCGTTTGCCGGCCGCCGCCAGGGCATGCAGGTGATTGGAGTAGGCGCCGCCCAGGCTGATGATGCCGCTGGCACCCGCCTGTTGCGCCTGGGCCAGGTGCCCGGTGAGCTTGAACCACTTGTTGCCGCTGATCAGCGGGTCGATGCGGTCCAAGCGCAACACGGCCACCTCGACGCCGTGCAGCCAATCCAGCTGCAAGGGTTCAAGGGGAGCCTGGGGAAGCCAATCGAAAGGACCCATCAGGGCACGTCTGCATGAAAAAAGGGGCGGTAGTCTAACACCGCCCCTTCCCGGGTCTTACAGCTCGGCGGCGAGGCGCGAGCCCTGGTTGATCGCACGCTTGGCATCCAGCTCGGCGGCCACATCGGCACCGCCGATCAGGTGCACGTTCTGGCCAGCGGCGACCAGGCCGTCCTGCAGTTCGCGCAGCGGGTCCTGGCCGGCGCAGATGACGATGTTGTCCACCGCCAGCACTTGGGGCTCGCCCTCGGCGCCAATACGAATGTGCAGGCCTGCGTCGTCGATCTTCAGGTACTCGACGCTATTGAGCATCTGCACCTGCTTGTTCTTCAGGCCGGTACGGTGGATCCAGCCGGTGGTCTTGCCCAGGCCGTCGCCGACCTTGGAAGCCTTGCGCTGCAGCAGGAACACTTCACGGGCCGGCGCATGGCGCTCGGGCTTGATCCCGGCCACGCCGCCACGGGCTTGCAGTTGGGTGTCGATGCCCCATTCTTTCCAGAACGCCTCGCGATCCAGGCTGGTGGACACGCCTTGGTGCACCAGGAATTCCGACACGTCGAAACCGATGCCGCCGGCGCCAATCACCGCTACACGCTTGCCCACCGGCTTGCGTTCGAGGATCACGTCCAGGTAACTCAACACCTTGGGGTTCTCGACGCCCGGGATCGCCGGGGTACGTGGCGCGATACCGGTGGCGAGGATGATCTCGTCATAACCGCCCGCCACCAGTTGCTCGACGTCCACGCGGGTGTTGAGGCACAGCTCGACATGGGTGGTCTGCAACTTGCGTTTGAAATAACGCAGGGTTTCGAAGAACTCTTCCTTGCCCGGCACACGCTTGGCGATATTGAACTGGCCGCCGATCTCGCTGGCAGAATCGAACAAGGTCACCTGATGCCCGCGTTCGGCGGCCACGGTGGCAGCCGCCAGGCCTGCAGGGCCGGCACCGACTACCGCGATCTTCTTGATCTGCTTGACCGGCAAATAATTGAGTTCGGTCTCGTAGCAGGCGCGCGGGTTGACCAGGCAGGTGGTCAACTTGCCACCGAAGGTATGGTCCAGGCACGCCTGGTTGCAGCCGATGCAGGTGTTGATTTCGTCGGCACGGCCAGCGGCGGCCTTGTTGACGAACTCCGGGTCGGCCAGGAACGGCCGGGCCATGGACACCATATCGGCATCGCCCTCGGCAAGGATCTGTTCGGCCACTTCCGGGGTGTTGATACGGTTGGTGGTGATCAACGGAATCTGCACCGCGCCGCGCAGCTTGGCCGTGACCTTACTGAATGCGCCTCGCGGCACTTTGGTGGCGATGGTCGGGATGCGCGCTTCGTGCCAGCCGATGCCGGTATTGATAATCGTCGCGCCCGCCTGCTCGATGGCTTTGGCCAACTGGACAATTTCTTCCCAGGTGCTGCCGCCTTCCACCAGGTCGAGCATCGACAGGCGGAAGATAATGATGAAGTTGGGCCCCACGGCTTCGCGCACCCGACGCACGATTTCCACCGGCAGGCGCATGCGGTTTTCGTAGGCGCCGCCCCAGCGGTCGGTGCGATGGTTGGTGTGGGCGGCGAGGAACTGGTTAATGAAATAACCTTCCGAGCCCATGATTTCCACACCGTCGTACTCGGCGACCTGGGCCAGTACCGAGCACGTCACAAAGTCGCTGATCTGCTTTTCGATGCCTTCCTCGTCCAGCTCCTTGGGCTTGAACGGGTTGATCGGCGCCTGGATCGCGCTCGGCGCGACCTGCTTGGGGCTGTAGGCATAACGGCCGGCATGGAGGATCTGCATGCAGATTTTGCCGCCCGCCTCGTGCACCGCCTGGGTCACGATCTTGTGCTTGAGCGCTTCGGCTTCGGTGGTCAGCTTGGCGGCCCCGGAATACACCCCGCCTTCATCGTTGGGGCCAATGCCGCCGGTTACCATCAGGCCTACGCCGCCACGGGCACGCTCGGCGAAATACGCGGCCATGCGCTCGAAGCCACCTGGCTTCTCTTCAAGACCGGTGTGCATCGACCCCATCAGGGTGCGATTGCGCAAGGTGGTAAAACCCAGGTCCAACGGGGCCAGCAGGTGCGGGTAGGCAGCAGCGGTCATGGTACAGCTCCACAACGGATCATCACGGGACGTGGCAGGCTCGAATGGCCGGCCATCGGTTTATGTCCCACAGACTAAGAGCCATGCCCCCACCGCTCAATGACTGAAACTGACAAGTTATTGATCCAAATGCGCAACGCCCCTTGGCAAGCGTGGCGACGCGCCCTACCCTAGAGGCGAACCCTGCTTACGGCCTGTTGTCTGTTCCCCCATGCGTAAATTATTTGCTTTGACCTTCACCATGGCCTTGGTCGCCGCCGTTTCCGCCTATCTGGTCTGGACCCAGGAGCGCCCCGTGGGGCATTACCTGTCGGACCTGAGAATCAACCTGGCCGTGAACGAGGGCGTTCCCGCCGATCACGGCAATCTGCTGGGCATCCAGCCCGAGTTGTTCCCCGCCGATTACCAGAGCCTGGAGCGCTTGCACCTCAAGCTCTCGGCCTATCTGCGCAATGCCCGGGACATGGGGCTGATCAATGACAAAACCATTGTGGTGCTGCCGGAACATGTCGGCACCTGGTTGATGGTCAGTGGCGAGAAAAACGAGCTGTATCAGGCCACCAGCCTCAAGGAGGCAATGAACTGGTTGTCGGCCAGCAATCCATTGCTGTTTATGCGCGCGCTGATCAGTGCCCAGGGCGATAACCGTATCGACGATGCCTACCTGCGCATGAAGGCACCGGCCATGGCCCGCGATTACCAGGTGTTGTTTGGTGGTCTGGCCAAGGAATTCGGGGTGACGCTGGTGGCCGGTTCCATCGCCCTGCCCAACCCCAGCATCAGCCAGGGTCAACTGCAGGTCGGCCATGGTGCGCTGTACAACACCAGCCTGGTGTTCGACCGCGACGGCCTGCCGCTGGGCCAACCCCAGCGCCAGCTCTACCCGATCTTCGATGAGCGCGGTTTTATCGCCCCGGGCGACGAAAACGCGATCAGCGTGATCGACACCCCGGCCGGGCGCCTGGGCATCCTGATCGGCAGTGACAGCTGGTATCCGGACAATTACCGCAAACTCAACGAATTAGGCGCGCAACTGGTGGCGGTACCGGCCCTGGTGATTGGCCGGGATACCTGGGACAAGCCGTGGCGCGGCTTCAAGAGCGTCTCCACGCCACCGGAAGTCAGCCTCAAGCCTGAAGAACTCAGCGAAGGTGAAGCCTGGCATCGCCTGAGCCTGATCAGCCAGGCCCCCATCAGCCTGGCCGGTGCAGGTATGAGCGTGTTCATGCGCGGACAGTTCTGGGACCAGGGCACCAGCGGCCAGAGTTTTCTCAGTACCCAGGGACAAGTCTTCGCCGACGGCAACGCGCGTGGTGCGCGTTTGCTGAACGTGTGGCTGTAAACCCATGAAACCGGCACCGATGCGCCTCGGTGACTTATCGGTGGGCATCGTGCACACCCTGGCCGACGCGATCCTCAGCCATGGCCTGGACCCGCAGCCACTGCTGTTGCAATACGGCCTGGACCCAGCACGCTTGAGTGAACCCGGTGCACGCCTGTCAATCCCGCGCTATATGCGCCTGGGCCACGCAGCCATCCAGTTGACCGGCGATCCCGGTCTGGGCCTGCGCATGGGCCAACTGAGCCGCATGAATCAACTTGGCCTGGCCGGCGTCACTGCGGCCCAGGCGCCCAACGTGCGCGAAGCCGCGCGTACCTTGACCCGCTTCGAGGCGCTGTACGGTGCCAATTACCGTGGCCAGTCCAGCTTTCATGAAGACGCCGGGGGCGCCTGGCTGCGGTTCTATTCCATCAGCCCCTATAACGCCTATAACCGCTTTGTCGTGGACTCGATTCTCGCCGGTTGGCTACAGCAGATGGCAACCTTGTGCCAGCAGCCGGTCGTGGCCGAACGGATCGAGATCGAATTCGCCACCCCCGACTACAGTGCAAGCTACAGCGTGCTGGGCGA
Source organism: Pseudomonas sp. DTU12.1 (assembly GCF_009873475.1). Classification (NCBI taxonomy): domain Bacteria; kingdom Pseudomonadati; phylum Pseudomonadota; class Gammaproteobacteria; order Pseudomonadales; family Pseudomonadaceae; genus Pseudomonas; species Pseudomonas sp. DTU12.1. The sequence continues at coordinate 3,839,892 of NZ_CP045254.1, forward strand.
TTGCCCAATCCAGTTCGGCGCTGAGCTCAATCAACTGCGCTTGAGCCAACACAGCCTGGCCCAGCGCAACCCGCAGCATTGCCCCAGTACCTGGAACCTGCTGTTACAACTGTGTGAAAGGGAATTGGAGCAACTGACCCGCACCCGCAGCCTGCGCGAGCGCATCACCCGCTTGCTGGGGCCGATGCTCAATGGCGGCCGGGAACCCGACCTGGAAGAAGTGGCGGCGCGCCTGAAACTGCCGACCTGGACCTTACGCCGCAAACTCGCCGAGGAAGGCACGCAGTTTCGCGCCATTCTCAACGACACCCGCCGCGACCTGGCCATGACCTACATTCGCGACACGGAACTGGCGTTTGGGGAAATCGCCTATCTACTGGGTTTTGCCTCAGCGGAAGCCTTTCAACGGGCCTTCAAGCGCTGGAACAGCCAGACCCCAGGGGAATTTCGCCGCAGTCAGCGGCATTCCGCCTGACGCCTGACTACAGCTCGGTGGCGTCGTCGGACGGATCCAGCGGATCAAGTTCGAATGCCTGATACTCCAACAGCTCTTCTTGATAATCGTCCATCGTCGACTCCTTGTGTAATCAAAGCAGGTGGCTTAAGTGACCCGCATCACCAGCCTAAAGTGCCGTCGTGACGAAAAAAAGACAGGGTCATGACGTTCCTGAGCTTGAAGATTAAACGTAGCAGCCATCAATGGATTTAACGCCTCGAGCTAAACGACCTGGGTTATTGGCCGGTGGTCGGCAACGCTGGAATCACCTCTGTTGGCGCGGGCAGCACAGGCGTGGTCGGCGCTGGAGCTTCTTGCGCAGCGGGCTGTGGCGTAATCGGCACCGCCTCCACTGGTGGCGCAAGCGGTTCCGAGACCGCTGGCGCAACAGGCGTAGTCGGCACATCTTGCGGCGCGTCAACCTTGTCCACTGCAGGGGCGGGCTTGGGCTCCGGCACACCGAGGTCAGCCTTGGGCGCTTCTGGAATGTGCTCGGCGGCCTTCACTTCCTGGGGCAGGAACACATCCACCAAGGCAAAGTAGCGCTCATAGAACTTCGGCGAGCTGACCGTCTCGCTGGCCACCTTGACCATCGAGTCGTCGGTGGAGCCGATCGGCATCGATACCGAACCGAGTACACCCACCCCCAGGCTGGCGGAGTTGTTGACCTTCTTCAGCGCATAGCGATCCTGCAGGGCGTTGGCAAACATGGTCGCATGATGCTCGCCGCTGCCGTCTTCGGCACATACCACGTTGAAACTGATCTGCAGATGGGTCTCACCGGTCTGCTGGAAACTTTTGTTACCGCTCACCAGCTTCGGGTCGCTGCTGGTGATGATGTAGCCCTGGCTGAGCAACGCCCGGCGTGCCGCTTCGCAGGCCGCGACATCGCTGACCGGGTAGTTGCGCGAAAACGTACCGGAGTCGTCGAAGTTCTCATGTTCGTAGATAGCGGTCTTGGGCGACGAGCAGCCCGTGGCGCCTGCCAGCACCAGCGCGAGCGCAAGGCCACGCAAGTGAAATGAAGTCGACATTGATGATCCTGAGGAAAACGGTCAGGGCGGTATTGTGCAACAGATCACGGGGTGCGCGCGCGGATTCCTGTCGGTAAAACGCCAGCGACCGGCTCGACGTGCGATACGGGAAAAAGCCTGGCGCTCATATGGTCGATAAACACCCGCAGTTTGGCCGAAGCATGCCGGCTCGACGGCCAGAGCATCCAGAAACTGCCGCTGTGTTCCAGATACTCGTCCAGCACCCGCTGCAAGCGGCCCTGCGCGACGGATTCGCGAACCATGAAGTCCGGCATGCAGGCGATCCCCAGGCCTTCATGGACCACATGGCTAAGGGACTCGATAGTGGTACTGACCAAGGGAGTGCGCAACACCGGTTCGGGTTCACCCGGTAGATAACGCAGTGGCCAGGCTTCCAGCTTACCGGTGGCGCAGAACTTGTGGCGCAGACAGGCGTGGTGGTTCAGATCCGCAGGACAAACCGGCGTGCCGTGCAGGGCGAAGTACTGCGGCGAACCCACCAGCACCAACCGATAATGCCCCAGCAACCGGGCCGTGAGCCGCGAATCCTCAGGCTTGCCGGTGCGCACCACGGCATCGAAGCCTTCCTCGATCACGTCCACCATGCGGTCAGAGAAGTCCACATCCAGCTCAATCTCTGGATAGGCCCGCATGAACTCGCTCAGCACAGGCATCAACAGGCCTCGGACTTGCGGCAAGCTGACGCGCAATTTTCCACGCGGTGTGGCCGCCGCCTCCGTCAACTCCTGCTCCGCCGCTTCAACTTCGGCCAGGATGCGCCGCGAACGCTCGAGAAACAGCGCGCCTTCGGCCGTCAGCGTAATACTGCGGGTGCTGCGGTGAAACAGCCGTACACCCAGGCGCTGCTCCATGCGCGCAATGCTTTTGCCCACGGCCGAGGAAGACACCCCCAGTACGCGACCAGCCTGAGTAAAGCTGCGGGTTTCCGCGACCTGCACAAACACCGAAATACTGCCCAGGCTGTCCATTATCCCTTCCCGCTGATTACGGACATGAACGTCCGATAAGTTCGGAACCTTAGCCTATTTTTCCGAGGGGTTCAGCCCCCTACTCTGCCCCGATGTCCTGATGCCTTGAATACGGAGCCGAGCCACATGAATGATTGCAGTACACCGCAATGCCTGCCCAGCCGACGCGAACGATTACCCCTGGCGGGCTTGCTCGCGCTGGCGACCGCCGGTTTCATCACCATCCTCACCGAGGCGATGCCTGCCGGCCTGCTGCCACAGATGAGCGCCGACCTGGGCGTCAGCGAGGCGCTGGTCGGTCAGCTCGTCACGGTATACGCCCTTGGCTCGTTGCTGGCGGCCATTCCCCTGACCATCGCCACCCGTGGCTGGCGCCGCCGCCCCTTGCTGCTGATAGCGATCGGCGGTTTTGCGCTGGTCAACAGTGTCACGGCGCTATCAGACCTGTATTGGCTGACCCTGGTCGCGCGGCTGCTGGCTGGCATCTTCGCCGGCTTGCTCTGGGCACTGCTGGCCGGATATGCCAGCCGCATGGTCGCGCCGCACCTGCAAGGCCGGGCGATTGCCGTGGCAATGCTGGGCGCGCCGCTGGCGCTGTCCCTTGGCGTACCTGCCGGGACATTTCTGGGCACGGCGGTAGGCTGGCGGTTGAGCTTTGCAATCATGACCGCACTGACCGTGCTGCTACTGGTGTGGGTGCGCTGGCAGGTGCCGGACTTTGCCGGACAAAGGGCGCAACAGCGCCTGGGCTTGCGTCAGGTCCTGCACTTGCGTGGGGTGCGTCCGACGTTGTGGGTGACGTTTACCTATGTGCTGGCACATAACATTCTGTACACCTATATCTCGCCGTTTCTGCTGCCTGCCGGGCTTGCCGCTGACATTGACCAGGTGTTGCTGGTATTTGGCCTGGCTGCGCTGATGGGTATCTGGATCGTCGGCCTGTTGATAGACCGCCTGCTGCCGGCCTTGCTGGTGATCAGTTGCGCGCTGTTTGCGGCTGCGGCGTTGGCCTTGGGCCTCTGGACCGCGTCTACCGAAGTCGTCTACCTGTCAGTGGCCATCTGGGGCCTGGCATTTGGCGGCTTGCCTGCCTTGCTGCAAACCGCCCTGGCCAAGTCGGCAGGTGACTCGGCGGACGCTGCACAGTCGATGCTGGTAACGGTGTGGAACCTGGCGATTGCCGGCGGAGGGCTGCTAGGCGGCGTACTGCTTCAGGGATGGGGCGTGATGTCGTTTCCCTGGGTGGTCGCGGGCTTGGCCATGTTGGCATTGATCGCAACCTTACAGACCCGAAGCGCCCAGCTTATGTAGGAGCGAGCTTGCTCGCGAAAGACGTTAACGATAAAGGGGGCTTGCTGGGTATGCGCGGCGCTCTCAGGTTCTTCGCGAGCAAGCTCGCTCCTACATCAGCTTGGCGGGGCTGATGAGCAGGCAAAAAAAGACCCCGGCTTTCAGGCCGGGGTCTTTTTTTGAAGCGGTATCACACCATCAGAAACGCTTGATGTCAGCCTTGGCTTCCAGTTCCTTGCGGAACGCAGCGAAGTCCTGCTGACCAACCCGCGAAGCGAGGAAGCGACGGTATTGCTCCTTCTCTTCATCGGTCGGCGCAGCCCCTTCGTTGACGCTGTTCAAGCGCACGATCATCAAGCTGCCATCTGGCAGGGTCACGTCGGCAAAGGTCGGCTTGTCTTTCGCCGCGGGCTTGGGCATGCGGAACAGTGCCTGCAACACAGCCGGCTCAACGCCGTCCTGACCGCGGGTAGCGGCTTCGGTGACTTTCCAGGCCTGGCCATCAACCGCCTGGTCCAACGCCAGCTTGCCATCGCGCAGGTTGGCGATCAGCTCATCGGCATGGGTCTTGGCCGCAGCGCTTGCGCGCTCCTTGGTCAGTTGGGCACGGATGGCAGTCGCCACGCTTTCCAGCGGCAGTTGCTCCGGCTTGCGGTGCTCCTTGGCGCGCAGGACGACGATGGTTTCCGGATCCAGCTCGATGGCGGTGCTGTTGGCACCCTCATCCAGCACTTCAGGGCTGAAAGCGGCCTGGATCACAGCACGGTTGGCCGCGATGCCTTCGCCACCTTCACGGCCAAACGGCGCGGAGGTGTGTACGGTCAGCTTCAGGTCCGACGCCGGCTGGGCCAGGTCGGAGGCTTCGAAAGCCGCATCTTCCAATTGCTTGGTCGCCTCGACAAAACGCTGCTCCACTTGCTGGGTCTTCAGCTCACGGGTCAGCTTGTCTTTCAGGCTGGCGAACGAAGGCACTTCTGGCGCTTCAACACCCAGCAGCTTGATCAGGTGCCAGCCGAAGCTGGAACGTACCGGTGCCGAGACCTGGTCCTTGTTCAAGGCATACAGGGCGCTTTCAAACTCAGGATCGTAGACGCCAGGGCCCGCGAAACCCAGATCGCCGCCATTGTTGGCCGAACCTGGATCCTGGGAGAACTCCTTGGCCAGGGCCTCGAAGCTCTCGCCCTTGGCCAGACGCGCCTGGACTTCTTCGATCTTGGCCTTGGCTTGCGCCTCGGTGACCTTGTCGTTGACTTCGATCAGGATGTGCGCGGCACGACGCTGTTCAGCGAGGTTGGCGGTTTCTTTCTCGTACAGGGCCTGCAGTTCATCGTCCTTGACCGTTACCTGGTCAAAGAACGAAGCCTTCTTCAGCTCCAGGTAGTCGATGACGACCTGGTCCGGGGTCATGAACTCCTTGGCGTGCTGGTCGTAGTAAGCCTTGACCTCGTCGTCAGTGAGCTTCACGGCAGCCGGGTCGGCGTTGATACTAACGGTGGCGAAATCACGGGTCTGTTTTTCCAGACGCGCGAAGTTCAGCACTTCCTGGTCGGTAACAAAACCGCTGCCGGCAATGCCTGCGCGCAGTTGGCCGATCAGCATTTCCTGGGTCAGCATCTGACGGAATTGCATACGGCTGTAGCCCAGCTGACGGATCACCTGGTCGAAGCGTTCAGCGCTGAACTTGCCGTCTTCCTGGAACTCCGGGGTCTGCAGGATCACTTGGTCCAGTGCAGCTTCCGAGAAGGAGAACTTCGAATCGGCCGCGCCTTGCAGCAGCAGCTTGCGGTCGATCAGGCCCTTGAGGGCCGCTTCGCGCAGCATTTTTTCATCCAGCAAGGACGCGTCGAAGTCCTTGCCCAGTTGTTGCATCAGCTGCCGACGTTGCATGTCGACGGCCTGGCTCAGCTCGTTTTGACTGATTTCTTCACCATTGACCTTGGCCGCGTCCTGGCTGTTGGTCGTAGCCTGGAAAATGGCCTCGATACCGGTGAAGGCCATCAATACAACGATGAGCCCGATAATGGTCTTGGCAATCCAGCCTTGTGAATTGTCCCTGATATTCTGCAGCATGCGTCCCCCAGAAACGGTTGAACTTCAAAATTAGGCAACCGTGGAGCGTGGGTAGAATCCGGATAGAAGAAAGGCGCATCCGAGGATGCGCCTTCTCGTAACTGGCGGAACGGACGGGTATTGAACCCGCCCCCCGGCTTAGCGACCCAATGGATATTCAGGTCTGTTGCCGCTCCGCTGCCAGGCCAGACCTGCGTCCAGCCCGGATAGGCAAAGGCTTGAGCGAAGCTTAGTTGACGGCTTCTTTCAGGGCTTTACCGGCTTTGAAACCGGGTTTCTTGGCAGCAGCGATTTGCAGTGCTTTGCCAGTCTGTGGGTTACGGCCAGTGCGAGCTGGACGATCGGTCACAGAGAAAGTACCAAAACCTACCAGTACCACGGAGTCGCCGGCCTTGAGAGCGCCAGTGACGGATTCGATTACTGCGTCCAGCGCACGGCCAGCAGCAGCTTTCGGGATATCAGCAGATGCAGCGATAGCATCAATCAGTTCCGACTTGTTCACTCTAAGTCCCCTTATATCTATTGAGTATGATTCTAAGTTTTTTGGTGAAAGCAAAAACCAGTGCTGAATGGCCTACAGGCACTTATAAGAGCCGCTTTATAACAAGGGCTCTAAAAAGCTGTCAAGGAAGCCACCAGGCTTAAACGTATTAATGCGTGCTAATTCTTTCCTTAGAGTCAGTCTCGCGTTTTTCGTCCTTCGCGACTATCTCGGGAGCCACATCCGGCAAGGGCTCCGGCGCGTATTGCAGCGCAATTTGCAGGACCTCGTCAATCCATTTAACCGGTTTAATCTGCAGATCCTGCTTAATATTGTCAGGAATTTCCTTCAAGTCGCGAACATTCTCTTCCGGAATGATCACCGTCTTGATACCACCACGGTGTGCAGCCAGCAGTTTTTCCTTCAGGCCGCCAATGGCCAATACTTGGCCGCGCAGGGTAATTTCCCCGGTCATGGCCACATCGGCACGCACCGGGATGCCGGTCAGCGCTGATACCAGGGCCGTGCACATGCCTACGCCAGCGCTGGGGCCGTCTTTGGGGGTGGCCCCTTCCGGCATGTGGATGTGGGTGTCGTGCTTCTCGTGGAAGTCCAGGGGGATCCCCAGGCTCCGCGCGCGGCTGCGCACCACGGTCTGCGCGGCGGTGATGGATTCGACCATCACGTCACCCAAAGAACCGGTCTTGATCAGTTGCCCCTTGCCCGGGATCACCGCAGCTTCGATAGTCAGCAACTCGCCGCCGACCTGAGTCCACGCCAGGCCAGTCACCTGCCCTACCTGGTCCTGCTGCTCGGCCAGGCCGTAGCGGAATTTACGCACGCCCAGGAAGTGCTCCAAGGCATCGGCCGTGACTTTCACGGAGAAGCGTTTTTCCAGGGCATGTTCCTTGACCGCCTTGCGGCAGATCTTCGCCAACTGGCGCTCCAGGCCCCGTACACCAGCCTCGCGGGTGTAGTAACGAATGATGTCGCGGATCGACTCGACGTCGAATTCGATCTCGCCCTTTTTCAGGCCGTTGGCCGAAATCTGCTTGGGCGCGAGGTACTTGACGGCGATATTGATCTTCTCGTCTTCGGTGTAACCCGGCAGACGAATCACCTCCATCCGGTCCAGCAGGGCTGGAGGGATATTCATGGAGTTGGAGGTGCACAGGAACATTACGTCGGACAGGTCGTAGTCGACTTCCAGGTAATGGTCGTTGAAATTGTGGTTTTGCTCGGGATCGAGCACTTCCAGCAAGGCCGACGCCGGATCGCCACGCATATCGCTGCCCATTTTGTCGATTTCATCGAGCAGGAACAGCGGGTTGCGCACCCCAACCTTTGTCATTTTTTGAATCAATCTTCCCGGCATCGAACCGATGTAAGTCCGGCGATGACCGCGGATTTCCGCTTCATCACGCACACCACCAAGGGCCATGCGCACGAATTTACGGTTTGTGGCATTGGCGATCGACTCAGCCAGCGAGGTTTTACCCACGCCAGGAGGACCTACCAGGCACAACACCGGGCCACGAATCTTCTTCACGCGCTTCTGCACGGCGAGGTATTCGAGGATGCGTTCCTTGACCTCCTCCAGGCCGTAGTGATCGGCGTCGAGGATATCTTCGGCACGCGCCAGGTCCAGGCGCACCTTGGTCTGGGCTTTCCACGGCACCTGCACCAGCCAGTCGATGTAGGAACGAACCACGGTGGCTTCGGCCGACATTGGCGACATCTGCTTGAGCTTGTTCAGCTCGGCGGTGGCTTTGGTCAACGCGTCTTTTGGCAGGCCGGCGGCATCGATGCGCTTTTTCAGCTCTTCGATTTCGTTATGGCCTTCTTCGCTGTCGCCGAGTTCTTTCTGAATGGCCTTCATCTGCTCATTCAGGTAGTACTCGCGCTGGCTGCGCTCCATCTGCTTTTTGACGCGACCGCGAATGCGTTTCTCGACCTGCAACAGATCGATCTCGGCATCCAGCAACGCCAGGACGTGCTCGACCCGGGTAGACAGGTCAATAATTTCGAGGATGTCCTGCTTCTGCTCGATCTTCAGCGCCATGTGCGCGGCCATGGTGTCGACCAGGCGGCTTGGCTCATCAATGCTGTTGAGGGAGGACAGGACTTCTGCCGGGACTTTCTTGCCCAGTTGCACGTATTGCTCGAACTGGGACAGCAGGCTACGCACAAAGACTTCGGATTCGCGCTCAGGCGCTTCGACTTCGTCGATCAACGCCACTTCTGCACGCAGGTGGCCATCCACCTCCATGAAGCGCTCGACCGCACCGCGCTGCTCACCTTCGACCAGCACCTTGACGGTGCCATCCGGCAGCTTGAGCAATTGCAGAACAGTGGCAATGGTGCCGACACGATACAGGGCGTCTTCGCCTGGATCGTCATCAGCCGGATTTCTCTGGGCCAACAGCAGGATCTGCTTGTCGCCCGTCATCGCGGCCTCGAGGGCTTCGATAGACTTCTCGCGCCCCACGAACAGCGGGATAACCATGTGCGGATACACAACCACATCACGCAATGGCAGGAGAGGCAATTCAATGGTTGTCTTCATGATTTCGCCTCTATGACAGATGAAAGTAAGCTTGAAACCAAGATGGGGGCTGCGTGTAAAAAAAACAAGCTCAATGCTGGCAGTTACACACAGTAAAAATTCTTATGAAAAACAAAGGGGCCCCTAGAGGCCCCTTGTTTGTACCGAAACTGCGAAACGCTTACGCGTCTGGCGCAGCCTTGGCAGCCGGCTCACTGTTTTCGTAGATATACAGTGGCTTGGACTTACCTTCTATAACGCTTTCGTCGATCACCACTTTACTCACCTCGGACTGCGAGGGGATTTCGTACATGGTGTCGAGCAACACGCCTTCAAGGATCGAACGCAGACCGCGTGCGCCAGTCTTGCGCTCCAGTGCCCGCTTGGCCACCGATTTAAGCGCGTCGGCACGGAACTCGAGGTCTACACCTTCCATTTCGAAGAGCTTGGCGTATTGCTTGGTCAGGGCGTTCTTCGGCTCGGTGAGGATCTGAATCAGAGCAGCCTCATCCAACTCGTCCAACGTGGCCAGGACCGGCAGACGACCAACGAATTCCGGGATCAGACCGAACTTGACCAGATCGTCAGGCTCGACTTCACGCAGGGACTCGCCCACCTTCTTGCCTTCTTCCTTGCTGCGCACTTCTGCACTGAAACCGATGCCGCCACGGGTGGAACGGTTTTGAATAACCTTTTCCAGGCCGGAGAACGCACCGCCACAGATAAACAGGATGTTACGCGTATCAACCTGCAGGAATTCCTGCTGCGGATGCTTGCGACCACCTTGGGGCGGTACGGAGGCGACCGTGCCTTCAATCAGCTTCAGCAGGGCTTGCTGCACGCCTTCACCGGAAACGTCCCGGGTGATCGACGGGTTGTCGGACTTGCGCGAAATCTTGTCGATTTCATCGATATAGACAATACCCATCTGGGCCTTCTCTACGTCGTAGTCGCACTTCTGCAGCAGTTTCTGAATGATGTTCTCGACATCTTCACCCACGTAGCCAGCCTCGGTGAGGGTGGTGGCGTCGGCGATGGTGAACGGAACGTTCAGCAGGCGAGCGAGGGTTTCTGCAAGCAGGGTTTTACCCGAGCCTGTAGGACCGATCAGCAAGATGTTGCTCTTGCCGAGTTCGACCTCGTCACCTTTCTTGTCACGCTGGTTCAAGCGCTTGTAGTGGTTGTACACCGCTACGGCCAGAACCTTCTTTGCACGCTCTTGACCAATCACGTACTGGTCAAGGATGCCGCTGATTTCTTTAGGCGAAGGCAATTTATGCGCGCTGCTTTCGGCCTGTGCTTCCTGCACCTCCTCACGGATGATGTCATTGCACAGGTCGACGCACTCGTCGCAGATAAAGACCGAGGGGCCGGCAATCAATTTGCGCACTTCATGCTGGCTTTTGCCACAGAAGGAGCAATAGAGCAGCTTGCCGTTGTCCTCGCCGTTGCGGGTGTCAGTCATTCGTTCGATCCAAATCCGATAGGCTTGCAACACAAGATGAAGGCTTATGCGGGCTTTTTCAAGCCCGCCAGTGGTCGGACATGCCGACCAGCCCTATTTTGAGCGGCTTATATTAAGCGGGGCGCTTGTCGATCACGGCGTCGATCAGCCCGTATTCACGCGCGGCCTCGGCACTCATGAAGTTGTCGCGGTTGGTATCACGCTCGATTTCTTCCAGGGTGTGCCCGCTGTGCTTGGCCATCAGCGTGTTGAGACGCTCACGGATAAACAGGATTTCCTTGGCGTGGATTTCGATGTCCGACGCCTGGCCCTGGAAACCGCCCAATGGCTGGTGAATCATCACACGCGAGTTAGGCAGGCAGAAACGCTTGCCTTCGGCACCCGCTGTCAGCAGGAATGCACCCATGCTGCAGGCCTGGCCGATGCAAGTGGTGGATACGTTCGGCTTGATGAACTGCATGGTGTCGTAGATCGACATGCCCGCTGTCACCGAACCGCCTGGGGAGTTGATGTAGAGATGGATGTCCTTGTCCGGGTTTTCCGCTTCAAGGAACAGCAGTTGCGCACAGATCAGGTTGGCCATGTAGTCCTCTACCGGACCAACCAGAAAGATCACTCGCTCCTTGAGCAGGCGCGAGTAGATGTCGTAGGCGCGTTCGCCACGAGCAGATTGCTCGACAACCATCGGGACCAGGCCGCCTGCGGCCTGGATATCAGAGTTCTGCTGAATATACGAATTACGGAACATGCTCTGCAGTTACTCCCAAATAGTCATGTCTTGAATACGCATAAGCCAGCGCGAGGCTGGCTTATGGGTGTATTTTCAAACGAGTTGGACAATCAGTCGGCTTGTGCTGCTTCAGCCGGCTTGACTGCTTCTTCGTAAGAGACCGCTTTGTCGGTCACCTTAGCCTTCTGCAGAACAGTATCCACAACTTGTTCTTCCAGCACAACCGAACGGACTTCGTTCAGTTGCTGGTCATTCTTGTAGTACCAAGCCACGACCTGCTCAGGCTCCTGGTAGGCCGAAGCCATTTCCTGGATCATTTCGCGAACGCGGTCTTCGTCAGGCTTGAGGTCGAATTGCTTGACCACTTCAGCCACGATCAGGCCCAGCACGACGCGGCGCTTGGCTTGCTCTTCGAACAGCTCGGCCGGCAGTTGGTCAGGCTTGATGTTGCCACCAAACTGCTGAACAGCTTGTACGCGCAGGCGATCCACTTCGTTGGACAGCAGAGCCTTAGGCACTTCGATCGGGTTGGCAGCCAGCAGACCGTCCATGACCTGGTTCTTGACCTTGGACTTGATGGCCTGGCGCAGCTCACGCTCCATGTTCTTGCGAACTTCGGCGCGGAAACCTTCGATACCGGTTTCCTTGATACCGAACTGGGCGAAGAACTCTTCGTTCAGCTCTGGCAGCTTAGGCTCGGAAACGCTGTTGACCGTCACGGTGAACTCGGCGGCTTTGCCAGCCAGGTCCAGGTTCTGGTAGTCAGCAGGGAAAGTCAGGTTCAGAACGCGCTCTTCGCCAGCTTTAGCGCCAACCAGACCGTCTTCGAAGCCCGGGATCATGCGGTTGGAGCCCAGAACCAGCTGGGTACCCTTGGCCGAGCCGCCAGCGAAGACTTCGCCGTCAACCTTGCCCACGAAATCGATGTTCAACTGGTCTTCGTTCTGGGCAGCGCGATCGGCCACTTCAAAACGAGTGTTCTGCTTGCGCAGGATTTCCAGCATGTTGTCCAGGTCGGCATCAGCCACTTCGGCGCTCAGGCGCTCGATTTCGATACCTTCGAAACCAGCGACGGTGAACTCTGGGAACACTTCGAATACGGCAACGTATTCCAGGTCCTTGCCAGCTTCCAGGGACTTAGGCTCGATGGAAGGCGAACCAGCCGGGTTCAGCTTTTGCTCGACAACAGCTTCGTAGAAGGAAGCCTGGATCACGTCGCCTACGGCATCTTGACGCGCATCAGCACCAAAACGGCGCTTGATTTCGCTCATTGGCACTTTGCCTGGACGGAAACCAGCGATCTTGGCCTTCTGGGCAGTCTGCTGCAGACGCTTGTTGACCGCAGTCTCGATGCGCTCTGCCGGCACGGTGATGCTCATGCGGCGCTCGATAGCAGTAGTATTTTCAACAGAAACTTGCATGGATATTCCTCGTTGCACAGACGTTAGCCGGCCGTTTCCGACCCAAGAATCAAGGGCATGCATTCTAGTGGGTCAAACTCAAGAAGTCACCCTACTGAAAACGGGTAAAAAAACAGCAGGCATTTTACAGGTACGAATGCACGAATGCTCCTCGCCCCAGTGACAAATACAGCCAATCACGCCAGGGCTCTGTGCCAACCCTTCTATATATAGAAGAAGTCACCAACCATCTCCCTGGCTGCCGACCTTGCACACAAGGCCGACGGGTAGTACGGCATCATCGAGAAACAAAAATACGACGAAACGCCCCACCCCTGCGACCCAAAACCTGCAGTCGCCGAATACGCAAACCGCTAAAACAAAAAAGGCGCCAGACTGTTAAATCTGGCGCCTTTCGGAATATGGGGTGGACGAAGGGGATCGAACCCTCGACAACGGGAGTCACAATCCCGTGCTCTACCAACTGAGCTACGCCCACCATATTGCGTGACAAAGAAGCCAATTGTCTTCTCTGTTAAGCACCAACCCGGCCCATGGCAAGGGTGACGCTGTATTTGGTGCGGATGAAGAGACTCGAACTCTTACGCCTCGCGGCGCTGGAACCTAAATCCAGTGTGTCTACCAATTCCACCACATCCGCGGCTTGAAGCTTTTCAAAACAAAGGCGCCAGACCGTTAAATCTGGCGCCTTTTCAAATATGGGGTGGACGAAGGGGATCGAACCCTCGACAACGGGAGTCACAATCCCGTGCTCTACCAACTGAGCTACGCCCACCATCTTGCGCTACTTGTGCCAAAGCTGCCTAATGGCGCACCCGGCAGGACTCGAACCTGCGACCATCCGCTTAGAAGGCGGATGCTCTATCCAGCTGAGCTACGGGCGCCTGATTAATCTGTACTCTTGGAGGACTACAAACTAAATGCTTCCAGCCTTACACAATAAAACGACTATTGCGCTCGACCTTCTTAACCAGTGCTAGGCTGTGCCCGACAAGTGCGACGAATAGTATAGACGCCCCCAGGGGCCGTCAAATCTTTTTTGAAAAAAATTCATTTTATTTAAGGGGTTAGGGGAATTTGCAGACCAAGCGCCTTTGCCCTCACGTCCTGGCGTGCGAGAATGCGCGCACTTTTCCTCCCCCTCTCGATGGTTAATCACGCGTAATGACTGCACAACTTATCGACGGCAAATCAATCGCCGCCAGCCTGCGCCAGCAGATCGCCAAACGTGTCGCCGAGCGTCGCCAGCAAGGGCTGCGCACGCCGGGGCTCGCGGTGATCCTGGTCGGCAGCGATCCTGCCTCCCAGGTTTATGTCTCGCACAAGCGTAAAGACTGTGAAGAGGTCGGCTTTATTTCCAAGGCCTACGACTTGCCTTGCGATACCACCCAACAGGCCCTCACCGACCTGATCGATGGCCTCAACGACGATCCGAACATCGACGGCATCCTCTTGCAATTGCCGCTGCCGGAGCATCTGGACGCCTCGCTGTTGCTGGAGCGCATCCGCCCCGACAAGGACGTCGATGGCTTCCACCCTTATAACGTTGGCCGCCTGGCCCAGCGCATCCCCCTGCTGCGCCCCTGCACGCCAAAGGGCATCATGACCCTGCTGGAAAGCACCGGCGTCGACCTTTATGGCCTCGATGCAGTGGTCGTGGGTGCGTCCAACATTGTCGGGCGCCCAATGGCCATGGAATTGCTGCTGGCCGGCTGCACCGTGACCGTCACCCACCGCTTCACCAAGGACCTGGCAGGCCACGTCGGGCGTGCGGACCTGGTCGTGGTCGCCGCGGGCAAGCCGGGCCTGGTCAAGGGCGAGTGGATCAAGGAAGGCGCCATCGTGATTGACGTCGGCATCAACCGCCAGGATGACGGCAAACTGGTGGGCGACGTGGTGTATGAAACGGCCCTGCCCCGTGCCGGCTGGATTACCCCGGTGCCAGGTGGTGTGGGCCCGATGACTCGTGCCTGCCTGCTGGAAAACACCCTGTACGCAGCCGAAACCCTGCACAGCTAATAACCCGCCGCACTAAAAAAGCCCTGCCTTATGGCGGGGCTTTTTATTGCCCGCAAAAAAATCGGTTTTTTCTTTGTTTTTAAGAGCTTTCGTCTGGTTTCAGAAGAACATTCGACAGTTTCTGGCCCATACTAATAATATGTAACGTCTTTTTTCATATAGCCGGTCACACCCGGTATTTTTCTACCTTTTAGCGAGTTCATCCGCGTGAATATTCGTCTTTCTCTTATCAGCCTGTTCTTCGCACTCGCAGGCACTGTCGCCAACGCCAGTGAAACCACCCTGGCCCCTCGAGACACCTCGCAGCTGCACATCGCCTCGGGCAGCGCGATGCTGGTGGACTTGCAGACCAACAAGGTGATCTACGCCAGCAACCCCGACGTAGTAGTACCGATCGCGTCCGTCACCAAATTGATGACGGGCATGGTGGTGCTGGACGCCAAGCAGAATATGGACGAGTACATCTCCATCAACATCAGCGACACCCCGGAAATGAAAGGCGTGTTCTCACGGGTCAAGCTCAACAGCGAGATGCCGCGCAAGGAGATGTTGCTGATCACCCTGATGTCCTCGGAAAACCGTGCTGCCGCCAGCCTGGCCCACCACTATCCGGGTGGCTATGCAGCTTTTATTGCCGCGATGAACGCCAAAGCCAAGGCCCTGGGCATGAACAGCACCCGTTACGTCGAGCCCACCGGCCTGTCGATCCATAACGTGTCCACCGCCCGCGACTTGAGCAAGCTGGTGCAGGCCGCGCATAAATACCCGCTGCTCACGCAATTGAGCACCACCAAGGAAAAAACCGTGTCGTTCCGCAAGCCCAGCTACACCCTGGGTTTTTCCAACACCGATCACCTGGTCAACCGCGCCAACTGGGATATCAAGCTGACCAAGACCGGCTTCACCAACCAGGCCGGTCATTGCCTGGTGCTGGTGACGAGCATGGGCAACCGCCCCGTGTCGCTGGTGATCCTCGATGCCTTCGGCAAACTCACGCACTTTGCCGATGCCAGCCGTATTCGCAAGTGGGTCGAAACCGGCAAGAGTGGCTCGGTGCCGGATGTAGCCCTGCAATACAAGGCCGACAAGAACCTCAAGGCCCGCCAGACCGGGGTTGCCCAGTCCCATTGATACGACTGGCAGGCATAAAAAACGGCGCCCTCGGGCGCCGTTTGCTTTATGGCTGCTTCTGCCTTTGGGCCATGACCTTCAGGGCCTGGGCTGCCGCCTGCTCCTGGCCGGCCTGGGCGGTTGCGTTGGCGGCCTGCTGCCAGCGCGCCGCATCCAGATTGGCCGGCAACTGGCTCGGGCGCTGGACCAACACGGCCCACTGCCCGGCGCTCTTCCAGGCGGACTCGAAGTCGCTGAACGCCACTGGGCGTCGCCGGTCCCTTGCGACTCGCAGCAACACCGTACTGTTCTGCTGGTTAAAGCCCACCAGCACCGCATAACGCGGCTCGGCCCATAGCGTCGAGCCCTCGGTAATCCGCACCATCACCGGGTACCCCGCCGCCACCTGCGCCAACAGCGCCGTCAGCTTGGCATCCAGCGGGTACACCAGCATCCCGTACTCACGCGCCAGTACCTGCATGTTGCGCTCAAGGTCGGCTTCCCCACCCGGCAGGTGCAAGGGTTTATCCAGCAAGCCCGGTGTAATCACAATGCCTTGTTGCGACAGCATGCTGGCCAAGGCCGCCGGGCCACCCTGGTAGGTGTCACCACGAAACGCCGGCACACCGTTGAGCTCTACACGCTCGGGCAGGCCCTGGATTTTCGAGGGCGTGGGTTGCACCGCACAGGCGGCCATCCCGAGGAAGCAGGCAGCCAGCAGCAAGGTTTTTTTGAGATTCGACCGTAAACGCAACTTCTTCACTCTCTTGATCATCTGCGGGCTGGGGCGTTGATCATAGGGTGCTCTTGGACGCCGGTATAGCCTTGGACAGCAGTAAAAAGCCCGGGATAGAGCAAACAAGTTGGACGCACACGACCATTGGTCAATAGCACGCAACCGGGAGGCAGCTAGACTGTCCATTGCAAAGACAGTGTGTGCCCTGCACAGGGCAAAAGGAGGCACTCATGAGCCTGACAACGACGATTTTCCTGCTGGTACTTGGCTGGCTGGCCGTAGCCGGCGCCATGTTGTGGGGGGTGTTGCGCGTGACGCGCCGGCATCATCACCCGCAGCCAAAGACTGCTACACGGGCCAAAGCCCACAAGCCTGTCGCGCATCACGCCTGAGCACATGCAGGAGCCGGCTAACCGGCTCCCACCGTTTTACGCCACCTGCTTGCGGGCCACCGCAGCCGAGGCCGCCAGCATCGCCCGCAGCAACACCGCGCATCCTGCCGCCAGGTCATCGGGTGCCGCATTTTCGATTTCGTTATGGCTGATCCCGCCCTCACACGGCACGAATATCATCCCCGCCGGCCCCAACTCAGCGACGAAGATTGCGTCGTGCCCGGCGCCGCTGACGATATCCATATTCGACAGGCCCAGACCCGTGGCCGCCTCACGCACGGCATCGACACAGCCCTTGTCGAAATACAGCGGCGGAAAGTCTGCAGTAGGCACCATCTCGAAGGTCAGGCCGTGCTTGGCGCAGGTGTCGTCAATCACCTTGCGCACCTGGGCAATCATCGAGTCCAGGCGCGCCGGTTCCAGATGCCGGAAGTCCAGGGTCATGCGCACTTCGCCAGGGATCACATTGCGCGAGCCAGGGTAGGCCTGCAGGCAACCCACCGTGCCACAGGCATGGGGCTGATGGCCGAGGGCGGCAGCGTTGACTGCGGCAACCACCGCCGAGGCACCGACCAAGGCGTCCTTGCGCAGGTGCATCGGTGTCGGCCCGGCATGGGCCTCGACGCCGCGCAGGGTCAGGTCGAACCATTTCTGGCCGAGGGCCCCCAGCACCACGCCGATGGTCTTGCGTTCGTCTTCAAGGATCGGGCCTTGTTCGATATGGGCTTCGAAGTAAGCCCCCACCTTATGCCCGCTGACCGGCCGAGTGCCCGCATAGCCAATCGCATTTAACGCCTCGCCCACGCTGACGCCCTCGGCGTCGGTCTTGGCCAGGGTATCTGCCAGGCTGAATTTCTCGGCAAACACCCCGGAGCCCATCATGCATGGCGGGAAGCGCGAGCCTTCTTCGTTGGTCCACACCACCACCTCCAGCGGCGCCTCGGTTTCGATCTTGAGGTCGTTGAGCGTGCGCAACACCTCGACGCCCGCCAATACGCCGAAGCAGCCATCGAACTTGCCACCCGTCGGCTGGGTGTCGATATGGCTGCCCGTCATCACCGGCGGCAATGCCGGATTGCGCCCCGGGCGACGGGCAAAGATATTGCCCACCCCATCCACCGTCACGGTGCAACCCGCCGCCTCGCACCACTGCACAAACAGATCGCGAGCCTGGCGGTCGAGGTCGGTCAGGGCCAGGCGACACACACCGCCCTTGGGCGTGGCGCCAAGCTTTGCGAGGTCCATCAACGACTGCCACAGGCGGTCGCGGTTGATGTGCTGATGGGTGGATTGCAGAACGTCGATGGCAGCGTTCATGGTGATCTCCTCAGGCAATATAGTTATTGGTGTAGGCGCGGTATCTGTGGGAGCTGGCTTGCCTGCGATGGCAGTGGGTCAGCTACCACCGCTATCGCAGGCAAGCCAGCTCCCACATTGAGCGCATTTACAACGGGGATTTCGCGGCGACCGGGCTGGTTTTGCGCTTGCTGCACAGGCCGTAATACAACACCCCGCCCAGCGCCGATCCGGTGAACCAGCCATAGCTGTAGAACCAACTGAACGCATCGCTACCCAGCGACAACAGGGTCAGCACCACCGGCACGCCAAACGCGATAAATCCCGCCACATTCCACGCCGGATACACGTCATCGCGGTACAACCCCGCCAGGTTCAGTTGCTGGCGGCGGATCAGGAAATAATCCACCACCATGATCCCGGCAATCGGCCCCAACAGGCTCGAATAGCCGAGCAACCAGTTGGAATAGACCGTTTCCAGGCTGACATCGGAAACAATCAAGCCAAGCTTTTTCAGCAGTTCATGGGCCATCAGCGCCAGCCCCACCAAGCCAGTCAGAATCACCGCCGTGGTGCGGTTGATCAGCTTGGGCGCGATGTTCTGGAAGTCGTTGGTGGGCGAGACAATATTCGCCGCGGTGTTGGTCGACAGCGTGGCAATGATGATCAGCGCCATCGCCACCGCCACCCACACCGGGCTCTGGATATGCCCGATCAGGGTCACCGGGTCGGAGACGCTGACGCCTACCAGTTTCACCGACGCGGCGGTCATGATCACGCCCAGGGCTGCGAACAGGAACATGGTCAGCGGCAGGCCGAAAATCTGCCCCAGGATCTGGTCCTTCTGGCTTTTGGCATAGCGGCTGAAGTCGGGAATATTCAACGACAAGGTGGCCCAGAAACCGACCATCGCCGTCAGCCCGGCCATAAAGTAACCCGTCAGGTTCGCGCCTTCGGGACGCTTGGGCGGGATCGCCATCAATTCGCTGAGCGACACATTGGGCAACGCCCACACCAGCAAGCCGATGCCCACGGCCACCAGCAGCGGCGCCGACAGGGTTTCCAGCCATTTGATCGACTCGGCACCACGCAGCACCACCCAGAGGTTCAGCACCCAGAAGATCATGAAGCCGATCACCTCACCGGTGCCGCCCAGGCTCTTCCAGCCCTCGAAAATCGAGCCGAGGAACAAATGGATCGCCAGCCCGCCGAACATGGTCTGGATACCGAACCAGCCGCAGGCCACCAGGGCGCGGATCAGGCACGGCACATTGGAGCCCAGAATGCCGAAGGACGAGCGCAACAGCACCGGGAACGGAATGCCGTACTTGGTGCCGGGAAAGGCGTTAAGCGTCAGGGGGATGAGCACCACGATATTGGCCAGCAGGATCGCCATCAGCGCCTCGCCCACCGACAACCCGAAGTACGCGGTGAGCACCCCGCCCAGGGTGTAGGTCGGCACGCAGATCGACATGCCGACCCACAGCGCGGTGATGTGCCACTTGTTCCAGGTTCGCTCGTGCACCTTGGTCGGTGCCATATCGTGGTTGTAACGGGGGCTGTCGAGGACGTCGCTGCCGGCGTCGAGTTCATACAGGCCGTCGCGCTCTATGACTTGCGATCTGTTCTGTTGCATGGCCGCTCCACGGTTTTTTTTAAAATTATTGTTGCTCATCCAGCGCTTGACGCTGGATGGCCGTAGTCCCGCATGAACATGACATCACGGACCCGGCCAACCGGCAGCGCACTCAATTACCGTGCCGCACGCCGTCACCCCGTCCGTACCGCTTATATAACTAGCTGATGTTTCTCAGCTTTATTTTTTCTACCGAAAAGTCCCACGGTACTTTCAACGCTACTCAGGCCAAATAACGCAGAAGTTGCCCGAACAATCAGGACTCAATCTGGTGCAACACAATTATTTTTATTACTGCCCGCCGTCAAGAGGCAACTCTCAAGCGTCTGATTTGCAATAGGAAATGTTGCTCATATTGGGAACCTGTCAAGTGCGTCAAAACGGTGAGAGGGTGCTACATTTTGGTGATTTCCATTTTTTATCGTTATAAATCAACAAGATATAAAATATATAAGCTTATAAAAAATAATCTTGATCAATCCAAAAACTCGGGCTAGTTTCTATTCCTGTCACCCGTGACAAGAATAGATCTTGCACCGTGAGCTGCACTACAACACTTAGAACTGGCATAAGCCGGTCAAGCCTCTGAGGAACTCGGCATGTCTCTGTTGATCCGTGGCGCTACCGTTGTTACCCATGACGAAAGTTATAAAGCCGATGTCTTGTGCGCAGACGCTCTAATCCGCGCCATTGGCACTAACCTGGATGTTCCCGCCGGCACCGAGATACTTGATGGCAGCGGCCAATACTTGATGCCCGGCGGGATCGATCCCCATACCCACATGCAATTGCCCTTCATGGGTACGGTGGCCAGCGAGGACTTCTTCAGCGGCACGGCAGCGGGCCTGGCGGGCGGGACCACATCGATCATCGACTTCGTGATTCCCAACCCGCAGCAGTCGTTGATGGAGGCCTTTCACCAGTGGCGCGGCTGGGCCGAGAAGTCGGCGGCCGACTACGGGTTTCATGTGGCGATTACCTGGTGGAGCGAACAGGTCCGCGAGGAAATGGCCGAGTTGGTGACCCATCACGGCATCAACAGCTTCAAGCACTTCATGGCCTACAAGAACGCGATCATGGCCGCCGACGACACCCTGGTCGCCAGCTTCGAGCGCTGCCTGGAACTGGGCGCGGTGCCCACCGTGCACGCAGAGAACGGCGAACTGGTCTATCACCTGCAACGCAAGCTGCTGGCCCAGGGCATCACCGGCCCCGAGGCCCACCCGCTGTCGCGCCCTTCGCAAGTGGAAGGCGAAGCCGCCAGCCGCGCGATCCGCATTGCCGAAACCATCGGCACGCCGCTGTACCTGGTGCACGTGTCCACCCAGGAAGCCCTCGACGAAATCACCTACGCCCGCGCCAAGGGCCAGGCGGTCTATGGCGAAGTCCTGGCCGGGCACCTGCTGCTGGACGACAGCGTGTACCAACACCCCGACTGGCAAACCGCCGCAGGCTACGTGATGAGCCCGCCCTTCCGCCCGCGCGGGCATCAAGAGGCTCTGTGGCGTGGCCTGCAATCAGGCAACCTGCACACCACCGCCACCGATCACTGCTGCTTCTGCGCCGAACAAAAGGCCGCCGGGCGTGACGACTTCAGCAAGATCCCCAATGGCACCGCCGGCATCGAAGACCGCATGGCGCTGCTGTGGGACGAAGGGGTCAACACCGGGCGCCTGTCGATGCAGGAGTTTGTCGCGCTGACCTCCACCAACACCGCAAAGATCTTCAACCTCTACCCGCGCAAGGGCGCGATCCGTGTCGGTGCCGATGCCGACCTGGTGCTGTGGGATCCCCAGGGCACACGGACCATCTCGGCCAAGACCCACCATCAGCAGGTGGACTTCAACATCTTCGAAGGCAAGACCGTACGTGGCGTACCCAGCCACACCATCAGCCAGGGCAAGCTGGTGTGGGTCGACGGCGATCTGCGCGCCGAGCGTGGTGCCGGGCGCTATGTCGAGCGGCCTGCGTATCCGGCGGTGTTCGAGCAGTTGCGCAAGCGTGCGGAGCATTCCAAGCCAGCCGCGGTGAAACGCTGACATCGCCGATCGCAGGCAAGCCAGCTCCCACACTTGATCGGGTTCACACAGTCAAATGTGGGAGCGGGCTTGCCCGCGATGAGGCCAGTGCAAACCACAAAAAAACCAATGCCCGCCAGAGGCAAAAAAAAACCGTGAGGCCACTACCGTGATCCAGACCCTGACCCACCTTCCCCACCCCCATGAAGACGGCGCAACCCTCGCCCGCCATTTCACCGACCTGGCACCGCCGCTCAACGCCCGCCAGGCGCACCTGGAGGCCTCGCGCTGCCTGTATTGCTACGACGCACCCTGCGTCAATGCATGCCCCAGCGAGATCGATATCCCATCGTTCATCCGCAATATCCACACCGACAACGTGCAGGGCGCGGCGCAGAAGATTCTCTCGGCCAACATCCTGGGCGGCAGTTGTGCCCGGGTCTGCCCGACCGAAATCCTCTGCCAGCAAGCCTGTGTGCGCAACAACAGCGAAGAATGCGCGCCGGTACTGATCGGCCTGCTGCAGCGCTACGCCGTAGACAACGCGCACTTTGAGCAACACCCCTTCCAGCGCGCCGCCCCTACTGGCAAACGCATCGCGGTGGTGGGCGCCGGGCCAGCGGGTTTGTCCTGCGCCCATCGCAGTGCCTTGCACGGGCATGACGTGGTGATTTTCGAAGCCCGGGACAAGGCCGGTGGCCTCAATGAATATGGGATCGCCAAATACAAACTGGTGGGCGACTTCGCCCAGAAGGAGCTGGATTTCCTCCTGCAGATCGGCGGCATCGAAATCCGCCACGGCCAACGCCTGGGCGACAACCTGAGCCTGAGCGACCTGCACCAGCAATTTGATGCGGTATTCCTCGGCCTGGGCCTGGCCGCCAGCAAACACCTGGGCCTGCCCCACGAGGATGCCCCCGGCCTGCTCGCTGCCACTGACTACATCCGCGAACTGCGCCAGGCCGATGACCTCAGCCAACTGCCCCTGGCCGACCGTTGCATCGTGCTGGGTGCCGGCAACACCGCCATCGACATGGCCGTGCAAATGGCCCGCCTGGGCGCGCGCGACGTCAACCTGGTCTACCGCCGTGGCCTCGCCGATATGGGCGCCACCGATCACGAGCAGGATATCGCCAAGGCCAACCAGGTACGCCTGCTGACCTGGGCCCAACCCGAAGCCGTGCTGTTGGACGACCAAGGCCAAGTGCGCGGTATGCGCTTTGCCCGCACGCATCTGGAAAACGGCCGCCTGCACACCACCGGCGAAACCTTCGAGCTGGCGGCAGATGCAATCTTCAAGGCCATCGGCCAAGGCTTCGACGAGCAGGCCTTGCATGACCCACTGGCCCAGCAACTGCAACGCCAGGGCGAGCGGATCTTTGTCGATGCGCAGCTGCAAACCAGTGTCCCCGGGGTGTATGCCGGTGGCGATTGCGTCAGCCTCGGGCAAGACCTCACCGTCCAGGCCGTGCAACACGGCAAGCTGGCCGCCGAGGCCATGCACGCTCAACTCATGCTCAATGTGGAGGCTGCGTAAATGGCCGATCTATCGATTGTGTTCGCCGGCATCAAAGCCCCCAACCCGTTCTGGCTGGCCTCCGCGCCCCCTACCGACAAGGCCTACAACGTGGTGCGCGCCTTCGAGGCCGGCTGGGGTGGCGTGGTCTGGAAAACCCTTGGCGAGGACCCGGCAGCCGTCAACGTCTCGTCCCGTTATTCGGCACACTTTGGCGCCAACCGTGAAGTCTTGGGTATCAACAATATCGAGCTGATCACCGACCGTTCCCTGGAGATCAACCTGCGGGAAATCACCCAGGTGAAGAAGGACTGGCCGGACCGCGCCCTGATCGTGTCGTTGATGGTGCCGTGCGTCGAAGAATCCTGGAAAAACATCCTGCCGTTAGTCGAAGCCACCGGTTGCGATGGCATCGAGCTGAACTTCGGCTGCCCCCACGGCATGCCCGAACGCGGCATGGGCGCAGCAGTGGGCCAGGTACCGGAATATGTGGAACAGGTCACGCGCTGGTGCAAGACCTATTGTTCGCTGCCGGTGATCGTCAAGCTCACGCCCAATATCACCGATATCCGTGTGGCCGCCCGGGCCGCCTATCGCGGCGGCGCCGATGCGGTATCACTGATCAACACCATCAACTCCATCACCAGCGTGGACCTGGAGCGCATGGTCGCCCTGCCGATCGTCGGCACCCAAAGCACCCACGGCGGCTACTGCGGTTCGGCGGTCAAGCCGATTGCGTTGAACATGGTCGCTGAGATCGCCCGCGATCCCCAGACCCAGGGCCTGCCGATCTGCGGGATTGGCGGCATCGGCAACTGGCGCGATGCCGCAGAATTCGTGGCCCTGGGCTGTGGCGCGGTGCAGGTGTGCACGGCGGCGATGCTGCATGGTTTTCGGATTGTCGACGAGATGAAGGATGGCCTGTCGCGATGGATGGACAGCCAGGGCTACAGCAGCTTGCAGGAGTTCTCGGGGCGCGCCGTGGGCAATACCACGGACTGGAAATACCTGGACATCAACTACCAAGTGATCGCCAAGATCGACCAGGCCGCCTGCATTGGCTGCGGACGCTGCCATATTGCCTGCGAGGACACGTCGCACCAGGCGATTGCCAGCCTCAAGCAGGCGGACGGTACCCATGTGTACCAAGTGATCGACGACGAATGCGTGGGCTGCAACCTGTGCCAGATCACCTGCCCGGTGGCGGACTGCATCGAGATGGTGCCGATGGACACGGGCAAACCGTTCTTGAATTGGACGCAGGATCCACGCAACCCCTACCGAGAGGCGGTGTAAACCATCTGTTGCCAGGGGGCTCGTTGTGGCGAGGGGGCTTGTCCCCCGTTGGGCTGCGCAGCAGCCCCAGTCAGTCTCACCTCGGCCTTTCAGACACACCGAGGTGACCGGTTTTGGGGCTGCTGCGCAGCCCAACGGGGGACAAGCCCCCTCGCCACAACAAGCCCCTGACCACAGCGAGCCCTTTCACGGCTACAGCCCACGCAACCGGTTTAGCCTTTTAAATCGCGATGAGGCCCTCAACCACACCCCA
The DNA here is from genome assembly GCF_009873475.1 of Pseudomonas sp. DTU12.1. Classification (NCBI taxonomy): domain Bacteria; kingdom Pseudomonadati; phylum Pseudomonadota; class Gammaproteobacteria; order Pseudomonadales; family Pseudomonadaceae; genus Pseudomonas; species Pseudomonas sp. DTU12.1. Next base: position 3,864,685 of record NZ_CP045254.1, read on the forward strand.
AACTCATGGTTCCAACCCGATCCCCCGCAAAATCACACTGGTCACCGTTTGCACCGCCCGTTCGAACTGCATGTCCGACAACGCCTGATGATCGTTGAGGATCATCACCTGGTGATCAAAGTCGGCATAGTGCTGGGTCGAGGCCCAGATCATATACAGCAGGCTCGACGGTTCCACCGCGAGGATGCGTTTGTCTTCCACCCACTGGCGGATTTTCGCTTCCTTCATTTTGGCCCAGTCGTACAGGCTCGCATCCAGCGCTTCGCCGAGGGTCGGCGCGCCGTGGATGATTTCGTTGGCCCAGACCTTCGAGCCATACGGGCGGCTGCGCGAATGCTGCATCTTCGCCCGGATGTAGCTGCTGAGGACCACGCGCGGGTCATCGAACATCTCGAAGCACAGGGCGTCCTGCTTCCACACCTCCAGCAGGTCGAACAACACCGCGCTGTACAACTCGCTTTTGGTGCTGAAGTAGTAATGCAGGTTGGAGCGCGGCAGTTGCGCCTGTTCGGCAATGTCGGCCATGGCGGTGCTGCCATAGCCCTTCTCGGCGAAGACCTTTTCAGCCGCCAGCAGAATCTTTTCGACGTTGACCCGACGGATACCGATCTTGTGATTGCCCATAGGGGCTCCCTGACAACGACATGCCTGGAAGACTACCATCCGCTCTAGATCGGGGCGACAGCCTGAGTGGAAACTTCGTACACTGCCCCCCCTCTCCCATTGATAGGTAGTGCACGATGTTGATCAAGAAAACCCTGACTACGGTGACCTTGCTGGCCTCGCTGCTGGGGGCTTCGGCTGCCTTTGCCCATGCCCACCTGAAAACCACTGCGCCGGCCGCCGACAGCACCGTCGCCGCGGCCGCCGACCTGCGCCTGGTGTTCTCCGAAGGTGTCGAGGCCACGTTCACCAAGGTCTCCCTGAGCAAGGACGGCACCGAAGTGGCGATCAAGGGCCTGGAAACTCCAGACGCCGACAAGAAAACCCTGGTTGTGACCCCTGCCGCACCGTTGGCCGCTGGCACCTATAAGGTCGAGTGGCAAGCCGTCTCGGTCGACACCCACAAAAGCGCAGGCAATTACAGCTTCAAGGTCGGCCAATAACCCATGGCAACCCTGCTGGTGCTGTGCCGTTTCCTGCACTTCGTGGTGGTTTTGCTGATGTTCGGGGCCTGTGTATTCAGGCCCTGGTTATTAGGCACAAGCCCGCGGCCGGCCCTGGATCGGCAGTTGTCACGCATCACCACGCTGCTGGCCTGGCTGGCCCTGGGGTCGGGTGTGAGCTGGTTGCTGTTGATCAGTGCCAGCATGGCCGGCAGTGAACTGGCGGCGCTGGATCTGGCGACGGTGCAGTTGGTGCTGGGCAAGACGTTCTTCGGCAAGGTCTGGAGCCTGCATCTGTTGCTCAATGGCTTGCTGGTGCTGAGCCTGCTGACACCCTGGCATCACGTGCGCCTGCTCCTCAGTGCGCTGCTGCTGGCTACCTTGGCCCCCGTGGGGCACGGCGCGATGCTCAGTGGCCTCAGCGGGCAATTGCTGACTCTCAACCAGATGGTGCACCTGCTATGCGTCGGTGCCTGGCTTGGCGGGTTGCTGCTGCTGGTGTTGATCCTGCGCCAAGCGGCCCTGTACCCGCTGGAGAAAATCCTGCAGCGCTTCAGCGGTGTCGGTTATCTGTTGGTGGCCGGTTTGCTGGTCACCGGGCTGATCAATATCCGTGTGCTCACTGGGCAGTTCTGGCCGACTCCACTGTTCAGCGGGTTTGCCTTGATCCTGTTGATCAAGGTGCTGCTGGTGGCGGGCATGCTGGGCCTGGCATTGCTCAATCGGCTGCGGATCAACAATTGCCAGCAGCGCGTGGGGCAACTGCAGGCCAGTGTGAAGCTCGAATGGTTGTTAGGCGTGGCCGCTGTGGCGGCGGTGTCCCTGCTGGGCACCCTGCCACCGATGCTGTAGGAGCGAGCGTGCTCGCGAAAAACTTACCGACAACGCGTTTACCCAGGCAACCCGCGTTATCGTTGACGACTTTCGCGAGCAAGCTCGCGCCTACACGGGGTGTGTGGAATGTCAGGGCGGGCTGTTTTTCAGGCGGCCTGCCGTGTCGATGCTGACCACCACCGACAACCCCGGTCGCAGGCGTTCGCTCTGCTCCTGATCCGGGTCCACGGTAATCCGCACCGGCACCCGCTGGGCGATTTTGACGAAGTTGCCGGTGGCGTTATCGGCCTGCAACAGGCTGAACTCGGCGCCCGTAGCCGGCGAGATACGCTGTACCGTGCCATGGAATCTACGGTGGTTCAGGGCATCGACGGTGAACGTCACCGGCTGGCCCACCTGCACGTGGTCCATCTGGGTTTCCTTCATATTGGCGATCACCCACAGCTGGTTCGGCACCAGCGCCATCAACTGCGCGCCGGAGTTGACGTAGGCCCCCAAACGCACGCCGATCTGCCCCAACTGGCCGTCCCGGGGCGCCAGCACGCGGGTGTTGGACAGGTCGATGCGCGCCAGCTCCACCGCGGCCTCGGCGCTGGCGACGGCGGCTTCCAGTGAACCGCGATTGACGATCACCGTCTGCAAGTCCTGGCGGGCGATTTCCAGGCTGGCCTGGGCCTGGGCCACGGCGGCGATGGTCTGCGCGTTGGCGGCGCGGGTCACGTCCAGTTCACGGCGCGACACCGAGCCATCGCTGATCAGTTCTTCGTTGCGCCGCAGGTCGGCCGTGCTTTTGCGCGCCTGGGCCTGGCTGTCGGCCAGGGCGGCCTGGCGCAGCTTGATGGTCGCCTCGGCGCTGTTGCGCTGTTGCACCACATTGGCCAGGGACGCCTGCTGCACCGCCAATTGCGCTTGGGCCTGGTCCAGGCGCTGCTTGTAGATGCGGTCGTCGAGCCGCACCAACAGATCCCCGGCCTTGACGTGCTGGAAGTCCTGCACCGGCACCTCGAACACATAACCGCTCAGTTGCGGGCCGATGATCGTCACCTGGCCGCGCACCAGGGCGTTTTCGGTGGTTTCCACGGCGCTGCTGAAGGGCGGCAATTGCCAGGCGTACAACACAATCAATACGCCGACGATAGCAATCGCGGCAAAGCCCAAAGACGAGATGATGCGCACGCGCAGCGAGCGCTGTTCGGTGACCGTGGCTCCGGGCGGCGTGGTGCCCTCCGGGGTGGAAGCAATGGCATTGGTGGTCGTGGTGGTAGCCGTAGGTTCGCTCATGAAGAAAGTGCGCCGCTAGGTTGAACGGAAGGCGCTGCACTGGCGGCAGCTTTTTTGGTGGTGCTCATCAGCCACAGGCTGCGGGTAAAGATCCACAACATGGTCAGTATCGCGATGATCGCGATCAGCATGAACACGTCGTTATAGGCCATCACATTGGCTTCACGGGTGGCCGCCGTAGCCAGGCTGCGGATGCCCAGCAGGTTGCGCAGCTCCGGGTCGGCGATCACCGAGCCATAAGCCGAGCCGCCGCTCTGCACGCGGGCGGCCACGCGCGGGTCCAGCAACGTCAGGTGTTCGACAATCATGCTGGAGTGAAACTTCTCGCGCACGATCTGGAACGTGCCAAGCAACGCCGCGCCCAGCAGCCCGCCAAGGTTCTGGCAGATACCAAACAGCACCGAAAAACTCACCAGGTTGCGCGGGTTGCTCAGCACATTGCGCATGCCCAGCACCATGGTCGGGCCGAGGAAGAAAGTACCGCCAAACCCCAGCAGAAACTGGCTAACGTACATGTTCTGTGGCCGGGTCAGGTTGCTGGAGAAGCTGTCCATCACCGAGCCTGTGGCCATCAGGGCCAGGGAAATCACCAGGGGCATCAGCAAGTGCGCCGGGTTGATGGTCAATGCGCTGATCACCAGGCCACTGATCGCTCCCAGCAGCATCACCAGATACAAGGTGCGCATCTGCTCGCTGCTCATATTCAGCGCCTGCAAAAAGCCCACGGCGCCGGTGGACTGCTCGGACAGCACCATGCGGATCAGGATCACTGCCAGGGCCAGGCGAATCATCACCCCGCCGCCCAGCCAACGGGTCATCAGCAGCGGGTTGGCGCGGTTATGCTCGATGGCCAATCCGGCCATGATCAGCACCAGCGAACAGGCGGAGGCGACGCCGATCCACGGTGCTTCCAGCCACCAGTCGATACGCCCCAGGGACAGCACCGCACACAGCAATGCCACGCCCGAGGCGAGCAAGGCGAAGGTCAGGAAGTCGAGTTTTTCAAAGGTCTTGAAGCGATCACCCGGCGGCAGCTTGAGCAGGAACACACAGCCCAGGCACGTCAGCGCCATGCCCAGCTCAAACAGGTACAGGCCGCGCCACTCGGCAATCTGCAGCAAGTCTTCGGAAAACAGCCGCGCCATTGGCAGGGCCAGTTGTGCGGTACCCAGGCCCAGCACCAGGGCCTTGAGCCGCCACTTTGCGGGGAACGCCTGCACCATGTAATACAGGCCCAGGGAACTGAGGGCCGCGCCAACCATGCCGTGGGCCGCACGCACGGCAATCGCCGAACTGAGGTCGTTGACGAACAAGTGGCCGAAGGTCACCAGCGCGTACAGCACCAGGAACACTTCGGTAAACGCCCGCAGGCCGAACTGCTGGCGAAATTTCACCAGCAGCAGGTTCATCGACACGTTGGTCATGACATAGGCCGCAGGCAACCAGGCCATTTCGGCGGTGGTCGCGCCCAATGCGCCTTGCAGGTACGGCAGGTTGGCGATCACCAGGGCGTTGCCGAGGCCGCCGGTGATTGCTACCAGCACGCCAACCAGGGCAAAGGCCCAGCGCTTGAGCGTGGGGTGATGGGGCGTCGATGGCGACCCCGGCAAGCTTGGACGCTCGTGGGGTTGCCAGGTGTGAGGGGTGTATTTATCCATTCGTGACCTTGATGACCGACGCACGAGGCCGGTAAAACCCTGACTCAGAGCGTAGTAGACCTGAGCGGGGTTGATCTTGTCATCTTTGTAGGGGCTGGCTTTTGTGGGAGCTGGTTTTTGTGGGAGCTGGCTTGCCTGCGATGCAGGCGCCGCGGATTGGGGGGAGGTGTACATATCCGTTGCTGCGGTCACGGCGGCTAATGGTTCCGCCCTGACGGCGGGTCACTTTCGAAGAGCGCGAAAGTAACCAAAGCGCTCTTGCCCCACCACTCGGTGCCTCGCCTAGGCTCGGCATGCCCGCAGTCAGGCATTGCTCCGTGGGCCCGCCGCGATCGGCCATCCATGGCCGTGTCGCGGCTACCCCGGCATCCTGCCGGGGTGCCCACTGCGCAATACCTGCCTGCGGCCATCGTGGTTTGACGGGGCGCCTAAGATCAAAAGCCGGATCAAAAGCCAGATCAAAAGCAGAGCAACAGCATCGCCAGAGCGCGCAGCTGCATTCCCCTGTGGGAGCTGGCTTGCCTGCGATGGCGGCAGGTCAGCCAATAGATTTATCGACTGACACACCGCTATCGCGGCGGTGCAGCGATCCAACAAGCCATCTCCCACAGCGAGTCGGATTCAGATTTTCAGATCCAGCCCAGCCAGCTCCAGTAGGTCGCGGCGAAGACCAGCATCAACAGGTAGCCAATCAAGGTCACCAGCAAGCCCACCTTGGCAAACTGCCGCGCGGTGAAGGTGCCGGTGCCCAGGCACACCATGTTCTGCGGGGCGTTGATCGGCAGGATAAAGCCATAACTGACCACAAACCCCAGCAACATGGTCATGCCCAGCCGGCTGAAATCACCGGGCAGGGTTTGCAGTACGGCAATCAGGATCGGCAGCAACGCCGAGGTCAGCGCGGTGGCGCTGGCAAAGCCCAGGTGGATCACAATCAGGAACGCGCCGAGGATTGCAAACACCCCCAGCGGCCCCAGTAGATCCAGGCCGGTGTGCCCCACCACCTGCGCGCCCAGCCACTGCCCGGCCTGGGTGGTCAGCAGTGCCGTGCCGAGGCTGATGCCCACGCCGAATACAATCACCGTGCCCCAGGGGATGCGCGATTGCACGTCCTTCCAGGTCATCACGCCGATGCCCGGCAGCAGCAGGAACACCAGGCCAGCGTAGGTAGTGGAGGTGGTATCGAAGCTGTGCAGACGCCCTTCGGTGGCCCAGGCCAGCAGCAGCAGGACCGAGACCGTCAGCAAGCGCTTCTGCGGCCCAGTCATGGGGCCGATATCCACCAGGGACTGCGCCACGGCCTCCTTGCCGCCAGGAATGCTGTTGCTTTCCGGTGGCAGCAATTTGAGCACCAGGAACAGCAGCACTGCCGACATGATCAGCGCCCACGGCGCCCCGGCGATCAGCCAGTCGATCCACGACACGCGCTGGCCGAGCATCTTGTCCATAAAGCCCACGGTCAACAGGTTCTGCGCCGCGGCGGTCTGGATCCCAACGTTCCAGATGCTGGTGCCCTGGGCCACGACAATCATGATCCCGGCGGCGATATTCGAGCGTTTGTCCACGCCGAACGCGGCAATCACCCCCATCATGATCGGCACCACGCAAGCGCTGCGGGCCGTGGCGCTGGGCACCACCAGGCTGAGCAGGATGGTCACGGCAATCGCGCCCACCAGGATCCCGCGGGTGCTGGTGCCGACCCGGGTCAGGGTGACCAGGGCGATACGCCGGTCCAGGCCGGTGTGGGTCATGGCCGCAGCAATAAACAACGCACCGGCCACCAGGGCCAGGGCCGGGTTGGCAAACCCGGTGAGCGCCATGCTGATCGCCGGGCTGGAACCGATCAGGTGCGTAGGGTCCTGCAAGGACGGCGCGGTGCCCAGCAGGAACGCCATCAACGAAGTAATCATGATCGCACTGGCTTCGTAGGACACCGCTTCGGTAATCCACACCACCACGGCAAAGGCCAGGATCGCCAGCATCCGATGCCCGGCAACCGGCAAGTCGGCGGGCAGCGGCAAGAGCAGCACGCCGATCATCACCAGCACGGCGATCACCAGGCCCATGGGCAGCTTGAAAGAAACAGCAGGTGTTGCGGGGGCACTCATGGAAATCTCCGTCGGCCATGACAATCAAGGCCTGCAGCATGAGGCAAAGCGTCGCGGCGGGTCTTGACAGGTATCAAGGCACGGGCAGTTTTGAGCCACCCTCATCGCAACATCGGTATCTACACAACTTTGCTGCATCGCATAAATCCAGGCAGATAGCGCAGTTGTGTAGATACCTATGCTCATCGCAGGCAAGCCAGCTCCCAGATTTAGGCTGTCGTGTCGGGCGCGGCGCCTAGTAGTTGGCTCAACACCGCCCGCAGCTTGCCCGGCTTGACCGGTTTGTTGAGCAACGGCGCTTCCAGGCGCTGCAACGAGCGTCGGCACTGGTCGGTGCGGTCGGCCGTGATGATCACTGCAGGGATTTTCCTGCCGAAATGCTCGCGCAATTGCCTGACCACCTCGCAGCCGACCACGCCATGATCAAGGTGGTAATCCGCCAGGATCAGCTCCGGCGCCCTGCCCTGCAGCGCCACCAATGCAGCGGCCTGATCGGTGGCGGTGACCACTTCGCAGCCCCATTGCCCGAGCAGGGCGCGCATGCTCTCCAGGATGCTGGTTTCGTTATCCAGCACCAACAGGCGCCGCCCCGGCAAAGGGTTGCCCGCCCCGGCCTGGGGGGGGGCGAGGCTGATGGGCAGCGGAACTTCCTCCGACAGCGGCACCTCGATGCTGAACATCGAGCCGCGCCCCGGCCACGAGCGCACGACTACCTGGCAGCCGAGAATCTTCGCGATACGTTCGACAATCGCCAGCCCCAGCCCCACGCCCTTGCGGTCTGCCGCACGGCCGACGTCCAGTTGGTTGAACTCCAGAAAGATCGATTGCAGGCTGTCGGCGGCAATCCCCCGCCCGGTGTCCCAGACCTCCAGGCGCAAGCGATCCCCGCGACGCCGCGCGCCCAGGAGGATGCAACCCTGGTCGGTGTAGCGGCAGGCATTGCTGAGGAAGTTACGCAGAATACGCGTCAGCAGGCGCAGGTCGGTGCGCAGCGCATAGCGGCCCATATGCACCCGCAGGTTCAACCCGGCCGCCGCCGCCACCGACTGGAACTCCGAGACCAGCGGCGCCAGCAATTCGTCGAGGCGATACAGGGCAATATCGGGCTTGACCGCCGCCTGGTCGAGCCGGGAAATATCCAGCAAGTCCGCCAGCAGATCTTCTGCCCCTTCCAGGGCCTGGTGGGTGCGCTCCACCAGAACCTTCTCCACACTGGGCAGCTCCCGCTCGCGCAGGGTAGAGATCAGCAGGCGTGCGGCGTTCAGCGGTTGCAGCAGGTCGTGGCTGGCGGCGGCGAGGTATTTATCCTTGCTGCGGTTGGCGGCCTGGGCCGCGTCGCGGGCGTCGCGCAGGTCCTGTTCGATACGCTCGCGCCGGGCGATCTGCTGTTGCAGGTTGTGGTTGGCTTCAAGCAGTTCATCGGTGCGCGCGGCGACCCTTTGCTCCAGTTCGTCGTTGAGGCGGATGTAGCGCTTGCGCTCGGCCTCCAACTCATCCAGCCGCGCCGTCAGCTCGGGGTAGTGACTCTTGCGCGCCGAGTGATCGCCCAATCCCAGCAGCCCGGCCAGGGCCCGTTGTTGATCGTCAGAGAGCTTCGCCATAGACGACCTCGACGTCACGCTGGCTCGACTCCCGGGGGTTGGTCAGGATGCACGGGTCATGCATGGCGTGTTGCGACAGGAACGGAATATCCGCCACGCGCACCCCGTGCAGGCCGAGGGTTTCATGGAAGCCAATGGCATGCTTGAGCGCAATCAGGTGTTCCACCAGCCGCCCGCAGATCTGCCGGTGATTGAGGCCCCGACAGTCGATGCCGAAGGTCTCGGCAATCACCTTGAAGCGCTCCGGCGCCGAGTTGTAGTTGAACGCCACCACATGCTCCACCAGCACCGCGTTGCACAGGCCATGGGGCAGATCGAGAAAGCCACCCAGGCTATGGGACATGGCATGCACCGCACCGAGGATCGCATTGGAGAACGCCAGGCCGGCCTGCATGCTGCCCAGCATGATTTTCTCGCGCAGGGCGATATCACTCGGGTTGGCAATCATCTGCACCAGGTTGCCATTGATCAGGCGCATGGCCTCCAGCGCATGGGGGTCGGTCAGCGGGCCATGCCCGGTGGACACAAAGGCCTCGATGGCATGCACCAGCGCGTCGATACCGGTACAGGCCGAGAGGAACGGGTCCATGCTGGCAGTGGTTTCCGGGTCGATCAACGACACATCCGGCACCACCGCCTTGCTGACGATGGAAAACTTCATGCGTTCCTGCTGATTGGAAATGATCACGAACTGCGACACATCGGCCGAGGTGCCGGCGGTGGTCGGGATCAGGATCAACGGCGGGCTGGGCACGCGGATGGTGTCCACCCCTTCGAACTCGAGGATGCTGCGACCATGGGCAACCACGATGCCGATGGCCTTGCCGCAGTCCATGGGGCTACCGCCGCCGACGGCGACGATCACATCGCAATGGTTCTCGCGGTACACCTCGGCGCCCTGCATCACTTCTTCGACACGCGGGTTGGGTGAGACGGCGGTGTACAGGCAGTACTCGATACCCAGGGCCTGCAGGCTGGCCTCGACATCCGCGACCCAACCGGCAGCGACCACGCCAGGGTCGCTGACCACCAGGACCTTGCGTGCACCAAAGGTCTTGGCGTAATTGCCGACATTGTGCCGGGAGCCGGCGCCGAAGATGATTTCTGGGGAAACGAATTTACGCAGTTGGCTGAGACTCTGGCTCATTGGTAAGCCTGTTTTTATTGTTTTTGGAAGATACGGGCCACACTAACGCATCCGCTGGCGAATGCAATCAGACCAATGGGCTAACCCTTATCCCTTGTGGGCGCTGGTTTGCCGGCGATAGCGCCGAGCCAATCCGGCCGCCATCGCCGGCAAGCCGGCTCCTGCAACGCTTTCAGCGGTTGGCGAAATACATGGTCACTTCAAAGCCGATACGCAGGTCGGTGTAGGCGGGTTTGGTCCACATGGGGGTGATCCTCTTGTTATGCCGGGAGAGTCCGGTGGGTTCATTAATGCATGGGGGGGCTGGCGGGCGAATGCTACTTTCGAACGACTCGGCGGCAGACGTTAGTCTTGGATGTATGTGGAGCAAACGGTGGGGCTTGCTTGCGATGGGCAGGCGTCTTTAGGCAACTCGCGCTTTTGGGTGTGTACATATCCGTTGCTGCGGTCACGGCCACTTAGGGTTCCGCCCTGACGGCGGCTCACTTTGGAAAAGCCCCAAAGTAAGCAAAGGGCTCTTGCCCCACCACTCGGTGCCTCGCCTAGGCTCGGCATGCCCGCAGTCAGGCATTGCTCCGTGGGCCCGCCGCGATCGGCCATCCATGGCCGTGTCGCGGCTACCCCGGCATCCTGCCGGGGTGCCCACTGCGCAATACCTGCCTGCGGCCATCGTGGTTTAACGGGGCGCCCAAGATCAAAAGCCAGATCAAAAGCAGAGCAACAGCAACGCCAGAGCGCGGAGCTGCATTCCCCTGTGGGAGCTGGCTTGCCTGCGATAGCGGTGTATCAGCCGATAAATATATTGACTGATCGACCGCTATCGCAGGCAAGCCAGCTCCCACAGGTATACGCGTAAGCCTCACCGATCAGGCCGGCTGTCAGGCCGCCTCGCTCTGCTTGTGATTTTGATCTTAGGCGCCCCGTTAAAACACGCTGGCCGTAAGGACGGAACCCTAAGCCGCCATGACCAAAGCAACGGATATGTACCCAACCCCAAGAACCATCGCAGGCAAGCCAGCTCCCACACCTGACTGCATTTCAACCAGTCAGGCTGTCTACCCATCAAACGGTGGAAGCTGGCATTTCAATCAGAAGATCAGAAGAAGCCCAACGGATTAATGTCGTAGCTCACCAGCAGGTTCTTGGTCTGCTGGTAATGATCAAGCATCATCTTGTGGTTCTCACGCCCCACGCCGGACTTCTTGTAACCGCCAAACGCAGCATGCGCCGGGTACAGGTGATAACAGTTGGTCCACACACGCCCGGCCTTGATCGCCCGGCCCATACGGTAGGCACGGTTGATATCGCGAGTCCACAGGCCAGCACCCAGGCCGAACTCGCTGTCGTTGGCAATCGCCAGGGCTTCGGCTTCGTCCTTGAAGGTGGTCACGCCCACCACCGGGCCGAAGATTTCTTCCTGGAACACGCGCATTTTGTTGTGGCCCTTGAGCAGGGTCGGCTGGATGTAATAGCCGCTGGACAGGTCGCCCTCCAGATGTTCGGCGGCACCGCCGGCCAGCAGTTCGGCGCCCTCCTCCTGGGCGATGGTCAGGTACGAGAGGATCTTGTCGTACTGCTGCTCGGACGCCTGGGCGCCGACCATGGTCTCGGTGTCCAGCGGGTTGCCACGCTTGATCTTGACGATCTTCTTCATCACTTCGGCCATGAACGGCTCGTAGATCGACTCTTGCACCAGCGCCCGCGATGGGCAGGTGCACACTTCACCCTGGTTGAAGAACGCCAACACCAGGCCCTCGGCGGCTTTCTCGATAAAGGCTGGTTCCGCCTGCATGATGTCTTCAAAGAAGATATTCGGTGACTTGCCGCCCAGTTCGACGGTGGACGGAATAATGTTCTCGGCCGCCGCGTGCATGATGTGCGCGCCCACCGGGGTGGAGCCGGTAAAGGCGATCTTGGCGATGCGCTTGCTGGTAGCCAGGGCCTCACCGGCTTCACGGCCAAAGCCCTGGACGATGTTCAGCACGCCCGCTGGCAGCAGGTCGGCGATCAGCTCGGCAAACACCATGATCGACAGCGGCGTCTGCTCGGCTGGCTTGAGCACGATGCAGTTGCCGGCGGCCAGGGCCGGGGCGAGTTTCCAGGCGGCCATCAGCAGCGGGAAGTTCCACGGGATGATCTGCCCGACCACGCCCAGGGGCTCGTGGAAGTGATAGGCAGTGGTCAGCTCGTTGATCTCGGCGGCGCCGCCTTCCTGGGCGCGGATGCAGCCGGCGAAGTAGCGGAAGTGGTCGGCGGCCAAGGGCACGTCGGCATTCAAGGTCTCGCGTACGGCCTTGCCGTTGTCCCAGGTCTCGGTCACGGCCAGCACTTCCAGGTGCTGCTCGATGCGGTCGGCAATTTTCAACAGCACCAGGGAGCGATCCTGGGGCGAGGTCTTGCCCCAGGCGTCGGCAGCGGCATGTGCAGCGTCCAGGGCTTTGTCGATATCGGCGGCGCTGGAGCGCGGGAATTCAGCGATCACTTCCCCAGTGACGGGCGAGGTGTTGGTGAAGTACTCACCGTTGACCGGGGCCACAAACTCGCCACCGATAAAGTTACCGTAGCGCGGTTTGAAGCTGACGATGGCGCCGGGGGTGCCAGGTTGTGCGTAGATCATGATGAGGCCTCTTTCGGGGGGGATGTTGTTATTGATCTATCCGTTGCATCTGCCCGCGTTCGTAGCGGGGATACAGGTGGCTGACACTGCGGATCAGTTCGTAGCGGCTCAGGCTGATGGCCGCAAAACGTTCGGGGATGGGGCTACGGATCATCTCGCCCATGGCGCTGCCGTTGGCGGCACCGGTGGCCATGAGCTGGTCGAGCCAGCCCAGGTAGTCACGCATTTGCGCGAAGGGTTGGGTGTCGATTGCCACTGGGCCATGACCGGGCACGATCACCTTCCAGGGCAGGCCTTGCAGGGTGGCGATATCCGCCAGCCATACCGACAGGCCCGGGGTGTTGGGGGTGGTCAGGGCGCGCTGGTAAAACACCAGGTCACCGGCAAACAGCACACCGGTTGTTTCATCGAGAATCGCCAGATCGGCCCCCGTGTGCCCACTCAAGGCCAACAGGCGCAAACGATGACTGCCGAAGGTCTGCACGCCGGGCGTGACGGTTTGGCTCGGCAGCAGCACTTCGGTGCCACGCATCCAGTCGCCAACCATGCGGTACATGTTTTGCGCCATGGCGTCACCCTGCTCGCGCAGCAGCGTGGTAGTGCCTTGCAGGGCGCCGATGGGCACGTCCTTGAATGCCTGATTGCCCAACACATGGTCGGGATGGTGATGGGTCAACAGGACCTGGACCACCGGTTTGTCAGTGACCGTGGCAATCGCCTGGCGCAAGGCTTCGCCGTAGCGCCGGGACGGGCCGGTGTCGATCACCACTACCCCGGCCTGGGTGACGATAAACCCGGCATTGACGATATTGCCGCCGTTGTCCCTGGCGAAATTATCGGTACTGCCTTCCAGCAACCAGGTGTCACTGGCGATCTGCCGGGGCTTGAGGGCGTAGTCCAGATCAGCCAGCGCCGGCAGGCTCAGGCCGAGCAATAGCCACAGCAGCAGTTTCATGGGAGCGCCCCTTCGAATTGGCTGCCGCTGGTGTCGCGCAGCACCAGGCGCACTGGCCCTGGGCTTTGCAGGTCAAACGCCAGGTCGGGGTTCTCGCTGACCGCCGCAAACAACTCCAGGCGTGCCAGCACCCGGTCCTGGGCGTCGCGCAATTCGGCATGGTTGATATAGAACTCAGGGATGCCGCTGACCATGCCATTGTCCATCGGGTGCGCTACTTGCAGGCGCAACCGGCTGAAATCGCTGCGTGGGTAACGACCGCCCAACACTTCGCCCAAATGCTCTTCCCAACCCGGCTGGCTGCGCACCACGCTGGGTGCCGTGCAGCCACCGCCGGCGGCGTCGATCAGGGTCGAACCGACGTGCCACAGGCCATCCCTGGTCAATACGGCGGCGCGCAACGGCGTGGCCTGTTCGATACGAATGCGGATCGCCAGCCACGGCAATACACCCTCGCCCGGCTGGAAATCGACGATCTTCGGCAATGGATTGAGTTCGGCCCAGGCGATGATTTTCACCACCTCGTCCTTGAAGGCGCGGGCGTCGATTTCCAGCGGTACCTGGCGTGCATCCTCGGCAAATGGCGGCGCCAGCAACTTGACCCGCTCATCAAAGACGAACGGGGCATTGTCCAGATACTGCTTGTGGTAGTAGCTCCACATCACCGACGGCACCGGGTCTTTGCCGGGGTCCATCCCGTAGGCGGCCAGTGGCAACCAGCAGGCCAACAGCCAATGTGCGCGCCAGCCCATGGCTTACTCCTCGACGTGCACGCTATCAAGATAAGTGCGCACCGCCCACAAGGCTTCCTGGCTCAGGTAGTCGGCCATCTTCGGCATATACACCCGGCCATCGCGCACTGCGCCATGGCGCACCCGCTCCACAAACCATTCGTCCCCGGCATCGCCCTCATCAAGCATGCGCAGGTCAGGCGCGATCCCACCGGACTTGGCTTCCAGGCCGTGGCACGCGGCGCAGTTCTGGTTGTAGGCCGAAGCGCCGACTTCCACGGCCTTGTCGCGCTGCGGCGACTGGCGATACGGGTTCACCGCCGCCCAACCATCGGCATCCAGTGTCACGCCGGCATCCTTGACCGGCGTCAGTCCCTTGGTTTCCACGGCAGTGGGTGTCACGTTGCCATGGGCCCAGACGGAGCCTGTACCGATCACGCCGGCCAAGAGGCCAGCCAGCAGCAAGGCGTTGCGTTTTGTTGTCATTGTTTTTCCCTCAGGATTGCACGCAAAACCCCTTTGCAGAGGCTATGGCAACCATCTTAGGAACGCCTCGCCAAGGGCCGTATGCTGCTTTGGTGGCCGGGGTCTACTCCCTTGGTAGTAAGGCTTGCGAGGCACTGCTAAATCAGATGCGGTTCGGGAAATTGTCCCGGCCACACCGGGACATTTTCCGTATCCGGGCGCCCCGTCCACGCAGCAACCTGTGCAGGCCAAAACCTCCACTGGGAACTGCAACCATGACAATAAGATCGCTACCCGCCCTCTCGCCGCTGAGCCTTGCCGTGCAGGCTTTCCTGCTGGTCGGCAGCCTGTCCTTGAGTGCGGCGAGCTTCGCTGCGACCGAACCTTCGAAGCAGACTCGCAACATCACCTGGGAAGACATTGCCAACGACCACCTGACCACCAAGGACGTGCTGCAATACGGCATGGGCACCAATGCCCAGCGCTGGAGCCCGCTGGCCCAGGTCAACGACAAAAACGTATTCAAGCTGACGCCGGCCTGGTCCTACTCGTTCGGCGATGAGAAGCAGCGCGGCCAGGAATCCCAGGCTATCGTCAGCGACGGCGTGGTCTACGTCACCGGTTCCTACTCCCGGGTCTTCGCCCTCGACGCCAAGACCGGCAAGCGCCTGTGGACCTACAACCACCGCCTGCCCGACAACATTCGCCCGTGCTGTGACGTGGTTAACCGTGGTGCGGCGATCTTTGGCGACAAGATCTACTTCGGCACCCTCGATGCGCGCCTGATCGCCCTCGACAAAAACACCGGCAAAGTGGTGTGGAACAAAAAATTCGGTGACCACGCCGCCGGCTACACCATGACCGGCGCCCCGGTGCTGATCAAAGACAAGGTCACCGGCAAGGTCCTGCTGATCCACGGCAGCTCCGGTGATGAATTCGGCGTGGTCGGCCAGCTGTTTGCCCGCGACCCGGACACCGGCGAAGAGGTGTGGATGCGTCCGTTTGTCGAGGGTCACATGGGCCGTCTCAATGGCAAGGACAGCACCACCACCGGCGACGTGAAAGCGCCTTCGTGGCCGGATGATCCGACCACCGAAACCGGCAAGGTCGAGGCCTGGAGCCACGGCGGCGGTGCCCCTTGGCAGAGCGCCAGTTTCGATGCCGAGACCAACACCATCATCGTCGGCGCCGGCAACCCCGGCCCTTGGAATACCTGGGCGCGGACCTCCAAGGACGGCAATCCCCACGACTTCGATAGCCTCTACACCTCAGGCCAGGTCGGCGTCGACCCAAGCACCGGCGAAGTGAAATGGTTCTACCAGCACACGCCAAACGATGCCTGGGACTTCTCCGGCAACAACGAGCTGGTGCTGTTCGACTACAAGGACAAGGACGGCAAAGTGGTCAAGGCTACCGGCCACGCCGACCGCAACGGGTTCTTCTACGTGGTGGACCGCAACAACGGCAAGCTGCAGAACGCCTTCCCGTTTGTCGACAACATCACCTGGGCCAGCCATATCGACCTGAAGACCGGGCGCCCGGTAGAAAACGAAGGCCAGCGTCCGGCCAAGCCATTGCCTGGTGAAACCAAGGGCAAGTCGGTGGAAGTCTCGCCGCCGTTCCTCGGTGGCAAGAACTGGAACCCCATGGCCTACAGCCAGGACACAGGCCTGTTCTACATCCCGGGCAACCAGTGGAAAGAGGAATACTGGACCGAGGAGGTCAACTACAAAAAAGGCTCGGCGTACCTGGGCATGGGCTTCCGCATCAAGCGCATGTATGACGACCACGTCGGCACCCTGCGGGCGATGAACCCCACCACCGGCAAGGTGGTGTGGGAGCACAAGGAAGCCCTGCCGCTGTGGGCTGGCGTACTGGCGACCAAGGGCAACCTGGTGTTCACCGGCACGGGTGATGGGTTCTTCAAGGCCTTCGACGCGAAAACCGGCAAGGAGCTGTGGAAGTTCCAGACCGGCAGCGGCATCGTCTCCCCGCCGATCACCTGGGAACAGGATGGCGAGCAGTACATCGGCGTGACCGTAGGCTACGGCGGCGCGGTGCCGTTGTGGGGCGGCGACATGGCCGAGCTGACCAAGCCGGTGGCGCAAGGCGGATCGTTCTGGGTGTTCAAGATCCCAAGCTGGGATAACAAGACCGCCCAAAAATAATCCACTCCAGGGCGAGGGGTCGCTGTCCGTGGCGAGGGGGCTGGTCCTCCGTTGGGCCGCGCAGCGGCCCCTCCACCCAAAGCCCCCTCCCTCAAGGTCTTGCCATGAACTACCTACCCCTCGTGCTACTCCTGGCTTTACCCATCGCCCACGCCGACGACCGCGACGACCAACCCCTGGTCATCAACGGCTGCACCATCGCCCCCCACAGCCAATGCCCCGGCGCCAGCCTCAAGGGCGCCAACCTGCGTAACCAGGACTTGAGCAAAATGAACCTGGCCGGCGCCGACCTGCGCGAGGCCGACCTGCGCCACGCCAACCTCGACCTGGCCAACCTGGAAAAAGCCCAACTGCAAGGCGCCAACCTGACCCGCGCCAGCCTGCAACAAGCCAACCTGCGCCTGGCCGACTTCACCGGCGCGACGCTGATGGCCGTACAAGGCTGGGGCATGTTTGCCCAGGGCGCGCAATTTGAAAACGCCAACCTCAGCGCCGCCTATCTGCAATTTGCGCGATTGTCCGGGGCCAAACTGCACAAAGCCAACCTGCGTGCGGCGGACCTGGAAATGACCTGGCTGAGCAAGGCTGACCTGCAAGGTGCCGACCTCAGCGATGCCAACCTGCAAGAAGCCAAGTTCGGTGAAAGCAACCTGGAACAGGCCACCCTCACCGGCACCCGTCAGCACTATGCCAATTTCCAGGATGCCAATATGGAAGGCTGCAAGGACTGCCCCACCACCTGGGACCGCTAACTCCTGCCGGCGATGAGGGCCTTGAGCCCTGCGCAGCCAATTCGGCCGCCATCGCCGGCAAGCCGGCTCCTGCAGGGGGCGATTTATCCTGTGTTCGCCGAGGCTTTGGCCTAGAAGGCTTTACTCACCTGTGCCCACACCCGTGGCGTGCGCGATACGTCACTTTGCGGGTCCGCATTGCCGACCCGCCAGGCCGCAACAGTACTCAGGCGCCAGCCCGAAGCACTCCAGTTGGCGCCCACGCCGGTCGCCGAGAGGCTGCGGTGGTTTTCCCCGTCCGACCATGTGTCTTTGTTCAAGCGCACCGAACCGTGATCGACAAAGGTCAGCAGGTTCCACTGTTCAGTCAACGCATAGCGCAGTTCCAGATTGGCCACATACCCCTGGTCACCCGATGCCTCGCCCTGGGGATAGGCCCGCACGCCATAGGCGCCGCCCAGGCTGATCTTCTCCGATGAGTCGAGGTTGCCGTCCGCCCACTGGCCCTGCACCTGCCCATACAGGCTAAAACGCTCACTCAAGCGTTGCAGGCGCACCACGCTGGGGTTGATCTTCTGGAAGCGCCCGGCGGTCTTGGCGGTCAAGCCATCGAACAGTTTGTCGAAGGCGCCGTCCAGGTTCAGGCTGCCTTCGCTCCAGGCCAGGGAGAACGCACTGACGCCACCGCCCAGCAGGTTGTCGCGCAGATTCCCGTCCACGCTGGCAGTCACTACCCGCGCCTGTTTCTTGCTGCTTGAATCGTAGAGGTCGATGTCGTCGCGCAGGTGTTTGTGGTCGTATTGCAGCTGCGCATTCAGGCTGAAGGCGCGGCTGCGAATCAGCGGCTGCTGGACGAACACGCTGGCAATCCGCGCATTGCCCTTGGCATCCAGTTCGTCGAAGTCCTTGGCCAGTTGGTAGTCCATGTCCGAATAGGCCACGCCCACCTGGGTCGACCACGGGCCGACCGGCAGTTGATAAGCCGCGCGGTAGTAGTGCTGGTCCTCGTCGCTGCCCATCACCCGCACGCTGGCCTGATCGCCCAGGCCCAAGGGGCTGGCCAGGTTCAATGTCCCGCCCAGGCGATACTCGCCGGTGAACCGGTTGCCGTAGTTGTCCAGGTCCACCTGGCCAGAGACCAGCGGCGCATCCTTGACATCCACCACCAGGTCCGTGGCGCCCACCACCGCGCCGGGTTGCAGGGTGGATTGGACGGCCACGCCAGGGGTCTGCTGCAGCAACAGCAAACCGCGCTCCAGCGGCGCAGCACGTACGGCGTCCCCCGGGTCCAGTGCCGACAGCGGCGCCTGCAGCACGCCATCGCGCACACGGGATTGGTTGTTGATCCTGACCTGGCCGTACTGCCCTTCCAGCACGCTGATGCTCACCACGCCCTTGTCGATTTCCTGCGCCGGTAAGTAAGCACGGGCCAGCGGGTAGCCCTGCTGGCGATACAACGCAGTGATACGCGCTGCACCGGCCTGCAATTCACCGAGGCTGACCACACGGTTTTGCAGGTCGACCAGCAGCGCCAGCAATTGATCGTCGGCAATCACCGTGTTGCCGGTAATCGTAAAGCCATTGACCTGCAACGTCGGCCCGGTGACTTTCGCTGTGGTGTCCGGCGCCGCAGGCAGGTTCAATTCCAGGGTCTGTTTGGGCGGCAGGCTCAGTGGCTGGCTCTGGATTTCACGCATCGACTGCCCGGCATCCGGGGCGATTTCAGCGTGGGCCATCCCACCTGTCGCGGTGAGCAAGGCAAGCGCAATCGGGTTTAAACGCAGACGCATGAATCAGAGTCCTTCTGGAAGGCGCAAGCCTTGGTCAACGAGGGTATAGAGGTCATTGGGCAGGTGCAGCCCGCTGGGTACCGGGGCCTGTGTCGGCTTGGGCAGATTGCGCAATGGCTCGACGACTTCGACCACGGTTTGCAGCGGCGCCAACGGCGGTGCATCCACCGTCAGCAGGCCATCGATGTAAGCGATCTGGTAGTTGGTGGCAGACAGGCCCGAAGCACTGACCTGATACTCACCGGCGCTGGCACTCGAAGGTGCGCTGAACAGCAGGCTGCCGCTCAGGTCTGAAGCCACGCTGTCAGTGCCGAGCAGCCCGTCATAGGCCACATCGAACACGGGGGTTTGGCCTTGCGCGACCCTCGTATCGCCCACGGTGACGTTCAGCACCGCCTTGGTGATATCGGCCGTAGTGGCTGCCGTGCGGCTGACCTGATAGTTGCCCAGGTCCACACCGGCCAGGGTGATATCGCTGATATTCACGGTTTTGCCGGTGGCCGCATTTTTGTCGCTGAAATTACCGGTGGCCGAGAGCACAGACACATCGTCACCGCTCACCAAGCCGTTGAAACCGGCACCCGCCAGGTTCAGCACCGCGCCAGTGGCGGCGTCGTAGACCTTGTTGCCCGCGGTGATGCCGGTGACGTTCAGGGTTTTGGCGCTGATATCGGCGCTCAGGCCCATAGGGTTGCTGATGCTGTAGTTGCTGGCCAGGCCGCCGTTGCCGCCATTGACCAGGGTGGCGCCGCTGGCGGTCACGGTCTTGCCGGTGCCGGCGTTTTTATCGCTGAACGTAGCGCTAAGGCCGGTGACGCCAAGGGTTTCGCTGCCCACCAGACCATCCAACGCGCCACCGCTGAGGCTGGCGAGGTTGTTGCCGTCATATACCTTACCGTTGGCCTGCATGCCGCTGATGGTCAGGGCCTTGGCGCTGATATCGGCGCTCAGGCCCATGGGATTGCTGATGCTGTAGTTGCTCGCCAGGCCGCCGTTGCTGCCATTGACCAGGGTGGCGCCGCTGGCGGTTACGGTCTTGCCGATCCCCGCGTTTTTATCGTCGAACGTTGCACCAAGACCTGTCACGCCAAGGCTCTCGGAGCCCACCAGGCCATTCAGGACACCACCGCTGAGGGTCGCCGCGTTAGTGCCGTCATAGACCTTGCCGCCCGCTGTCACGCCAGTGAGCGTCAGGGCCTTGGCGCTGATGTCGGCGCTCAGGCCAGTAGGGTTGCTAAGGCTGTAGTTGCTCGCCAGGCCACCGTTGCTGCCATTGACCAGGGTGGCGCCACTGGCTGTTACGGTCTTGCCGGCGCCGGCGTTTTTATCACTGAATGTCGCGCTAAGGCCGGTGACGCCGAGGGTTTCGCTGCCCACCAGACCATCCAACGCACCACCGCTGAGGCTGGCGAGGTTGTTGCCGTCATACACCTTGCCGTTGGCCTGCATGCCGCTAATGGTCAGGGCCTTGGCGCTGATATCGGCGCTCAGGCCCATGGGGTTGCTAATGCTGTAGTTGCTCGCCAGGCCACCGTTGCTGCCATTGACCAGGGTGGCGCCACTGGCTGTTACGGTCTTGCCGGTGCCGGCGTTTTTATCACTGAATGTCGCGCTAAGGCCGGTGACGCCGAGGGTTTCATTGCCCACCAAACCATCCAACGCACCACCGCTGAGGCTGGCGAGGTTGTTGCCGTCATATACCTTGCCGTTGGCAGTCAGGCCGGTGATGGTCAGGGCCTTGGCGCTGATATCGGCGCTCAGGCCCATGGGGTTGCTAATGCTGTAGTTGCTCGCCAGGCCACCGTTGCTGCCATTGACCAGGGTGGCGCCACTGGCTGTTACGGTCTTGCCGGTGCCGGCGTTTTTATCACTGAATGTCGCGCTAAGGCCGGTGACGCCGAGGGTTTCATTGCCCACCAAACCATCCAACGCACCACCGCTGAGGCTGGCGAGGTTGTTGCCGTCATATACCTTGCCGTTGGCAGTCAGGCCGGTGATGGTCAGGGCCTTGGCGCGGATATCAGCGCTCAAACCCGTGGGGCTGCGCAGGATGTAGTTACTGGCCAGGCCGGTACCATCGGCCAAGCCGCCACCGCTGACGGTGACCGTTTTGGCATTACCGACGTTGGCGTCCAGGAACACCCCGGCCAATGTGCTGAGGCTCAAGGTTTCACCGCTGACCAAACCGCTGAGCACGCCACCGGATAAAGTGGCCGCCGTGGTGCCGTCGTAAATCTTGCTATTGGCGGTGATCCCGGAAACGGTCAGGGTCTTGGCGGTGATATCGGCAGTCCATCCCGTTGGATTGGCAAGGCTGTAGTTACTGGCCAGGCCGCCGTTGCCACCATTGACCAGGGTTGTACCGCTGGCCGTCACGACCTTGTCGGTGCCGACGTTTTTGTCCGCAAAGGTGGCGGTAAGACCTGTCACCCCGAGGGTTTCATTCCCAACCAAACCACTCAGCGAACCGCCGCTCAGCGTGGCCGAGAGGCGACCGTCATAGACTTTGTCGACAACGCTCATGCCGATGATGGCCAGGGCCTTGGGCGTAATACTGGCCGTGGCCGTGGCCGTGTTGTTGACGAAGGTGTAGTTGCCCAGGTCGCTGCCTGACAGGGTGATATTGCTGATCAGGACCGTCTTGTCATTGCCGGCATTCTTGTTGGTGAACTGGCCGGCGGCGCTGGCCAATACCACGTCATCCCCGCTGACTTTTCCGTTGATCGTCGCACCTAGGGAGCTGAGGGCTGCGTCGGTATTACCGTTGTAGACCTTGCTGACGGCAGTCAGGCCGCTGATGCCGCTGATGACGGCCTTGGAAATGTCACCGCTCAGGCCGGCCGGCTGGCTGACCGTGTAGTTTTGCGCAAGCCCCGAGCCGTTACTCAAGGTCACACCGGCAACCGTCACGGCCTTGCCGACACCCGCATGTTTGTCCACAAAGTTGCCGATAGCGTCAAACCCCAGGGTCTGCGTGCCCACCAGGCCATTGAGGGTGCCACCACTCAAGGCCACCGAAGCGCTGCCATCGTAGACCTTGTTCGCCGTCAGGCCACTGATGGTCAGGACCTTTTGGGTGATGTTGGCAAGCACCGGACTGATGTCCAAAGGGTTTATGTTGTAGTTGCGGGCAAGGCCGCCGGCGTCGCCCAGGGCCACGTTGATCTGCACGTTTTTCCCGTTGGCGGCATTGGCGTCGGCGAACTGACCGCTCAAGGTCATGCTCACTGATTCGCCAACCACCAGGCCACTGAGATGAGCAAACGGCTGGAGACTGACGGAGGTCGTGCCGTCATAGACCTTGCTGTCTGCCGTCAGGCCAGTGATGCTCAAGGCTCTGGGGGTAATATTGGCGCTCAGCGGGCTGCTGGTATCGAGGCTGTAGTTACCCGCACCGAGGCCGCCCAGGCCCAGGTCGACCTGGATGCCAGTGCCGGCGTCCTTGCTGGCGAACGCGCCGGTCAATGTGACCCTGCCGATATCTGCGGCCAGGAGCCCGGACAGCGTACTACCGCCCAGGATGGCGAGAGTGGTGCCGTCATACGCTTTGTTGTTCACCGTGGTACCGGCCGTGCTCAGGGTGGCCTTGTTCACCGACAAGGTGCCGTCGATGTAGTTGATCGAATAGCCGAACTGCCCACCTGTCGAGGCAAGTCCGCTCAATTTCAGGCTGTAGTCGCCAGCATTGATCGCACCGACGCCAGTGCCGCCCAACACCAGTGAGCCGGTCAGTCGACTGTCGGCGTCAAGGTTTGGCGTATAGGCGCCGCCGAAGGCAGTGCCGTCGTAGGTTTTCGTGACGTCGCCAGCCACCACGTTCAACTGGGTCATGAAGCTGCGCAGCAGCGGGCCAGAACTACCGTTGTAAACCACCCAGGTCTTGTCCAGGTCCCAGCCGGCGTTGGAAAAGGTGGATAGGGTCTGGATTTGTGTTGTGGTCAGTCCACCGGATTGCGTCGGCAAAACCATCCACTCGCCCTCGGCATAAAGCTGCCCCGTCGCGTTGGTGTCCCAGAAATTGCCGGAAGACACGGTATTACCGAAATTGGAACCCATGATCCCACCAGCGAACCCATTTCCCGAGCTAGCCGTCACCCGGCCACTGACGAAGTTGTTCGATAAGCTGCCGCCGTCCAGTTGCCCAACCAAACCGCCAGCCAAGTCAGCCGTTGCCGTCACAGAGCCGCTGAAATAGGAGTTGGAAATACTGCCCCCTCCTTGCTGCCCAACCAAGCCACCGGCATAGACCTCAGCTGTCACCGTCGCACTGGAGAAAGTGCCCGTCAGCGTCCCGAGGCTGTAGCCGACAATGGAACCGGTGTAAGCCGCGCCGCTGATACTGCCACCGTCAAGCCCCAGGTTACTGACGCGTCCCGTCTCGGAGATCGCACCAAACAGCCCGTTATATTGCTGATTGCCGCGATCAATCTTCAGGTTTTTGATCACGTGCCCTTGGCCGTCAAGGCTGCCCGTGAAATTTATCCCTCGATTGGCCTCGCCCAGTTGCACAAAAGTGCCATTCCACACATCAGTCGTTCCCGCCGTGGCCCCGGCGACGATATCGCGACCCAGGGTGTATGTGGCGTTGCGGTCCATGGCCACCAACTGCAGTTGGTGGGCGTTGGTGATGGTCGTGGAATACTCGCTGGCCAGCATCGGCAGCGTGCCACTGCTGCCGTTGTTGATGCCGCTGCTATCAGCATTGACCATCACCCAGGCATTGCCTGTTGCGCCGGGTGAAGCGCTGAAGTTAAAGCCCTGGAAGCTGGAGGTCTGCTTCATTTGCGCGGAACTCAAGCCCACTGCGGCACCGGTACCTACATCACCGGTACTGACGTCGTTACCCCAGCCTGAAAGCCCTGGGTTGACAGTCATGTTGTAGTAGCCGCTGGTGACCGAACCACCGCTGTGCCGGCCAATCAGGCCACCCGAAGCGGAACCGGTGACCTTGCCCACCGAATAGGCATTGACGATGGTGCCTCCGGCATTCAGACCCACCAGCCCACCATTGTTGGCCGTATTGGTGAGGGCGCCGGTCACCGAGCCGGTACTGTAGACGTTGCTCAAACTGCCCCGATTGGCGCCAACCAAGCCACCGTTGTACGCGCCGCTGCCGACCCCGTTGATACCCACATTGCCGGTGGCGTAGCTGTTGGTGATCTGCCCGCCCAAGAAGTTGTTACCCACCAGCCCACCCGCCGTGCCGCCACCGGTAACGTTACCCGTGGCGTAACTGTTGGTGATGACCCCCGTCGCCCGGTTGGCCGAAACCAGCCCCCCGTTGTACTGCGCGTTGGTCGTACTGGTGACATTCCCCGTCGCACTGCTGTTTTCGATCCGCCCCTCGTTGCGCACCACCAGGCCGCCAAGCCCCGCCCCGCGCAAACCGATCACATTCGCCGTGGAATAGCTGTTGCGCACAATACCTGTGTCGGTGTTCAACGAGACCAGCCCCGCCGCGCCGGCGTAGTTGGTCGACGTCACGGTGCCTGCGGTATGGCTGTTGCTGACGATACCGGTGTTGGTGCCCACCAGGCCGCCCAGTTGTACATAGTCGGTGCCGGTGACCGCACCGCTGGCGTAGCTGTTGTCGACCCACCCACGGTTGTAACCCACCAAGGCGCCAACGGCGTAGATCGACGGGAAGACATCGACCAGCGTGCCCGTCAACGCGATCGACACATTGGTCAACCCCACGTTACGCACCGCGCCGGTGGTACTCACAGCGCCGAACAGGCCGGCATCGGTGGTGCTGCGATTCATGCTCAGGTTGCTGATGCTATGGCCCAGGCCATCAAACGTGCCGGTAAACTCGCCGCCTGCGACCGTGCCCAGGGAATCGAAGCCCTTACCGCCGTTCCAGGTAGCCGTGGCTGCGGCGTTGATATTGCTACCCAGCACAAAGTTGCCGCTCAACGCACCATTGATCCCTTGCAGGTCCAGGCCAGTGACGCTGCCCATCGCGCCGAGGCTGGTGATCACGGTGTAGTCCACACGCGTGCCGTCGCTGCCTTGCCTGGTGCTGAAATTCTGCCCTGCCGCCAGGTTGACCGGAGCCTTGATATTGATGCTGCTGGTACTGCCCGCTGCGACTGCACCCTGGCCATATTCCACGGCCAGTTTGGCGCTGCCGGAGCCGAACATTTCCTTGTTGATATTGACGTTGTTGTGGGCGGTCAGGGTCAGGGTGTTGGCGTTCCAGACCACCGTGTCGTTGACGTTGATATTGCCCGCGCCGGAACCGGTGGCGACGGTCGCAACGGTCATGTTGGTGGTTTTCAACCGGTCGCTGACAGCGGCCCCGGTGATGTCGCCACCGGTCGCGGCGATGGTGTAGTCAGTCGGGTCGATCAGCCAGTTGCCGGTCTTGCCCTTGGCCGCTGCCGTGGTAATTTTTGCGCTGTCGGCCACCTTGACGTGGGCACCGGAGGTCTCGATAAACCCACCATTGCCGCCGCTCGGTGCCGAGGCATCCAGGGTACCGGCCACTTGCACCGTGCCACCGTCAAAACCGCCGAGCAGGACGATCTTGCCGCCCTTCTCGCCCAGGGTATGGGCTTCGATCACCCCGGTGTTGTTGACCACGGTTTGCAGCAAGGCGTCGCTGGCCTTGGCGGTCATGATCACCTGGCCGCCGTCGGCCTGGATCAATTGGCGGTTTTCCACCAGGGCATTCTTGGTGGCTTCATCCACCTGTACGTTGAGCAGGCCGTCGCCGGCAAAGTCCAATGTCACCTTATTGCCGGCGGCCAGAGCCACGCTGCCCAGCTTGGCGGCGATCACCCCCTGGTTGCTCACGGTCCCGCCCAGCAGCGCCACCGCGCCGCCGTCGCCGGCCTTGAGCGTGCCCTGGTTGACCACACTGGCATTGTCGGCACTGCCTTTGCCCTGGAACTTATAGTTGCCGGCGGCAAAGTCGCTGTTGGTTATATCCAGGGTCGAGGCCACCAGGCCACCGACATCCACCGACGAGCCTTTGCCGAATAGCACGCCATTGGGGTTGACCAGGAACACCTGCCCATTGGCGTTCAGTTGGCCCATGATCTTCGAGCCATCACTGCCGACCACGCGGTTCAGGGCCACGGAGTCCTTGCCGGGCTGGACGAAGGTGACTTTCTTGTCGGCACCTATGTTGAAGCTCTGCCAGTCGATGGCGAGTTTTTGCGTGGTTTGGTTGATGACCATCTGCTGCTGGTCGGGCGTAAGAATTTGCCCATTGCCCAACACCACCTGACCACCGGTAGGCAAGCCAGATGCCAGCGCGGAGGCCGGCACCAGGATGGCACCGCCGAGTATCAGCGCAATCGCAAACTGCAGGGTGCGCAACGGGGCGCACAGCTCGCTATCTTCCACGTTATGAACCGCACCAACGCTACCGCGCTTGCCCTGTCGGCTGGCGTTTTCGCTGGCAACCACCCACGCGTTAAGGCTGTGATTCCAGATCACACTGAAAATGCGGTTCATGACTGAGGTCGTCCCTGAGCACTAAATGGCACGGTGCCATTACTTGTAGGACAATTCTGCATAGATACGCTGAATTTGTAAGCGCCTTGGGATGATAAAACTTATTTAATCGAAGTTTTTTTCATATTTTGGATCCATTTTGGCCCGTTCAATTGAGCGCCAACATCAAAAGCATTAAGGCCATAATCTAACGCTATCAACCGCGATCAAATATTGATCATCCCGCGGCCCTGACCAGCCCCATATCAATCCCCACGTGCACCAGTTCGGCATGGGAGGTCACCTGTAATTTGCTCTTGAGCAACGTCAAGTGATTGGACACGGTCTTGCTGCTGATACTCAGCTGATCAGCGATCGAACGGGTGGGTGTGCCCTTGGCCAGCATCAGGAAAATCTCCAGCTCACGCGCTGTCATGCCCTGCAACCGATGATCGCCCGGATGGTAGGCCAGCTCGGTGGCCAGGGCCTGTTCGATATAGGTGTGGCCGTCGAGGATGCGTTGCACCGCTTCAGTCATCACCGCAGGCGTCGCGCCCTTGGTGATATAGCCCGACGCCCCGGTCTCCAGGGCCTGGCGTACCAGGGGCAGCTCATCGTGCTGGCTGAAAAACAACACGCGCAATTGCGGCAAGCGCTGGCGCAGGCGGCGGGTGGTTTCCAGGCCGCTGATGCCTGGCAGGCCGACACCGCTGATCACCAGGTTGGGCACGGCTTCCTGCACCCGCAGCAGCGCCTCTTCACCGCTGCCCGCCTCACGGACTTCGACGCCCGGCAACAGCGGGCGCAATAGGCTGGCGTACCCCAGGCGCACCACCGCATGCTTGTCCACCAGCAGGATATTCATGAGGCATGCACTTGCATCATAGGAATGGGCGACGGTCGCGGGCCGTGGAGCTTGTCGACCCCGATCAGGCTGAGGATCAGCAAAAACGGCAAGAGCAGCGCCTTGAGAATTCGCATGATCGTACAACTCCTGGGATGAGCGTTGCGTTCATGCTAGAGCCCCCAAGCGGCGGGTGATTTACTACTTTGGTACTGGTTTTGCTGTCTATCGTCGCATTCCCAAGGCAGCGCGACTGGCATGTAATGGGCGCATAACTATAAGGATCGTACCTGCCATGCTGCCCGCCCGACTGACCCTGGTTGCCGTGCTGTCACTGACCCCGCTGTTGGCGGCTGCCGAGGCGCCAAGCGCGTTGTTTTCCCGCGACGGCTACCGCATCAACCTCTACCGCAGCCCTACCCCAGACCACTTGCCGGGCGCGACCATCGTCGATACCCAGGCCTTGCAGGCGCTGCTGACACAACAGCCGCGCCCGGTGCTGATTGACGTTTACCGCCGGCAATGGCTGCACGGCCAGTTCATCGAAGACCAGCCCCACGCCAACCTGCCCGGCAGCCATTGGCTGGCCAATACCGGCGACGGCGAGCTGACGCCCGAATGGCAAAGCTACTTCGCCCGCCACCTGTACACCTACAGCGACGGTAACCTGGCGCAACCGTTGGTGTTCTACTGCCGCTCCGATTGCTGGCTGAGTTGGAACGCGGTAAAACGGGCCAAAGCCTTGGGTTATAGCGCTGTGTATTGGTATCGCGATGGCCTGGACGCGTGGGAGGCAGCGAAGCTGCCCGTCGCTGCGGCGCACCCTGAGCCCTTTGAGCTTGCCCCTGAACAACCACAATAAAAAGGTGAACGGCCATGTACAAAATTCTGATTGCCGACGATCACCCGCTGTTTCGCGAAGCGATCCATAACGTCATCAGCGACGGTTTTGCCGGTAGCGAAGTGATGGAAACCGCCGACCTGGACAGCGCCCTGGCCCTGACCCAGGAGCACGACGACCTCGACCTGATCCTGCTGGACCTGAACATGCCCGGCATGCACGGCCTCAATGGCCTGATCAACTTGCGCAACGAAGCGCCGACGATTCCGGTGGTGATTGTCTCGGCCGAGCAGGACAAGCAGATCGTGCTGCAGGCCATTACCTACGGTGCTGTAGGGTTTATCACCAAGTCCTCGCCACGGGCGCAGATGACCGAGGCGATCCAGCAGATCCTCAATGGCAACGTGTACCTGCCGCCGGATATCATCCGCACCCAGAAAAACCCCGGCCAGCGGCGCATGCACGATAACCCGGCCTTCGCCCCGGAACTGCTCCAGGCCCTGACCCGCAAGCAGTTGCTGGTACTCGAGCGCATGACCAAGGGCGAGTCGAACAAACAGATTGCCTACACCCTGGAAATTGCCGAGACGACAGTGAAGGCCCACGTGTCGGCGATCCTGCGCAAGTTGAATGTGCATAACCGGGTGCAGGCGATCCTCAGTGCCGGGGATATCGACTTTGGGTCCTACCTGCGGCGCTAAAGGTCTATGTGGGAGCGGGCTTGCTCGCGAAAGCGGTGTGTCATTCAGCATTTATTTGACTGATCCACCGCTTTCGCGAGCAAGCCCGCTCCCACATTTTGATCGAGGCTGTGTCAGGGGCGGCCCAAGAGGTGGCTCATGGCGGTCTTGAGTTTCATCGGCCGTACCGGCTTGTGCATCAAGGTGTGCCCCAGTTCGCGGATCTGCTGTTTCAACTCGTTGCTGTAGTTGGCGGTGATCATCATCGCCGGGATCGCGCTGGCCCGCCGCGCATTGATCCTGGCCACCGCGTCCACGCCATTGCGCTCGTCGTCCAGGTGATAGTCGGCAATCAGCAGATCCGCCTGGGCATGGTAGTTGTCCACCTGGCGCGCCAGGTCCTGCTCGGACAACGCCGTCACCACCTGGCAGCCCCAGCCTTCAAGCAAGGTGCGCATGCCGGCGCAGATCGCCGCGTCGTTATCCAGCACCCACACCCGTGCGCCCTGCAAGCGCTCCAGCATCGGCTCGCTCATCACCGGCATCGGCAAGGCCTTGGGCGCGCTGCTACTCAACGGCACCTCCACACTGAACATCGAGCCCTTGCCCGGCCACGAGCGCACGCTGATCCGGTGCCCGAGGATCCTGGCGATTTTCTCCACTATCGCAAGGCCCAGGCCCAACCCGCGATCCTGGTCAGGGCGCTGCACATCGCCGCGCTTGAACTCCTGGAAAATCTCCTCCAATCGCTCCTTGGCGATGCCCATGCCGGTGTCCCAGACCTGGATCGACAAGCGCTGATGCTCACGCCGACAGCCCAGCACCACGCGCCCTTCGTAGGTGTAGCGGATGGCGTTGCTCAACAGGTTGCGCAGGATCCGCGCCAGCAACTGGATATCGCTGCGCACCAGAGCCGAGCAGCCAATGAAATGCAGCTGCAAGCCTTCGCTGCGCGCCACTTGGGTGTATTCGGCGGCGAGGTTGTCCAGCAGTTCGCTCAAGGCAAACGGCGCGATATCGGCCTTGATCACCCCCGCATCGAGCTTGGAAATATCCACCAGGGTGCCCAGCAGGTTTTCCACATCCTCCAGGGAGTTGCTGACGTTGCGCACCAGGGTCTCGTTGGCCACCGGGTCGCGCCGTTCCAGCAAGGCGCCGGTAAACAAGCGCGCGGCGTTGAGCGGTTGCAACAGGTCATGGCTGACCGCCGCGAGAAACTTGGTTTTCGACAGGTTGGCCTGCTCGGCTTCCAGCTTGGCTTCACGCAGGCGCGATTCCACGCGACGGCGCTCGTCGATTTCCTGCAGCAGTTGGTCGTTGAGCGAAGTCAGTTCCGCCGTGCGCTCGCGCACCCGCAATTCCAGGTTCTGATAGGCCTGATGCAGGGCCTCGGCGGTGCGCCGGCGCTCGGTGATGTCGCGGATCAGCACAAAGATCCCCACCACCTCGCCACTGGCCAGGCGGTTGGGCACATAGGAGCGCAGCATGTAGCGCTCCTGATGATTGATGTTGGTTTCGGCGAACTCAAACGTCACGCTCTCCCCCGCCAACGCCTGCGCCACGTAGGCCTCCAGGCGTTGGTAATGCTGCTCGCTGTGGGCCTGGCGCAGGCTTTTGCCGAGCATCGCGCCCTGGGCCCAGCAATACCATTGCTCGTACACCTTATTAGTGAACTCGTAGACCAGATCGGCATTGAGGTAGGCAATCAACGCTGGCACATGGTCGGTGATCAACCGGATCCAGCGTTCACTCTCCTGGGACTTCTGCGCGACGGCTTGTTCTCGGCGCAGGGTCTCTGCCAGTTTGACGTCGGTGATATCGGTAAACAGAATCACCCGCCCGCCGTCCTGGGTCGGCCGTTCGCTGACTTGCAGCCAGCGCCCGTTATCCAGGCGATAAAACAGCGTCTCATCGGCGTGCCCGTGGGCTTCTTCGGTGAACAGGCCGTTGACCGTCATCAGCCGCTTGACCTCGCGCAGGCCCATGCCCGCGACAATCTGCACCGGGCTGTTGCTCCAGAATCCCTGGAAACGGCTGTTGAACAACACGATATGTTGGTGCTGGTCGAACAGCACGAAGGCATCGGAAATGCTCTCGATGGCATCGATCAAATGCTGGTGCGCGGTTTCTGCCCGCAGTCGTGCATCACTCAGTAGATGGTTGCTGGCCTTGAGTTCGGCCATGGCCTGGTTCAACGCATCGGTACGTTCGCGCACCTGCTCGGCCAGCACCACTGAATGCTGGAACGCCGCATAGGGGTCGTTGCCACGGGTCGCGCCCGATTCGACACGCTCGATCAGCGCGGCGTTGATCCGCGCCAGCTTGCGATTGTCCTGCTGCAGCGCGCTGATCTGCGCGCGCAGTTCAGCGCTGTCCAGGGGTTCGACCACGGGCAATGGCGACCCCGGTAAAGGTCTGGTTGATGTGCATGCCATTGAACTGCTCTCCGTAGGTGTTGAACCCAATCACCCGCTGCTCGCGCAAAAAGGTGCCGATCGGCTCCAGGGTGCCGTGGTCTTCCAGTTCCAGGCGCCGCAGGAAACAGTCGCAGCCGATGGTCAGCAACAGGTTGCCAAGACGCGCCTGCAGGCCGTCGAACAGGGTCTGCAGGTTGGGCAGGATCGGGCCTGGGGTCATGGCGGTAAGGACGATGCCGTTTTCCACTGCGCAGTAGAAACTCAGGCTCAAGTCATCGTGGACCTGCTGGATTGCGCGTACGTAGTACTGATCGTTGATGCGCACCGCCAACGGGTGGGCGGCGAAGATCCGGTGGTCAAGTTGCGCCACCGCCACGCCGATATGCCGCGCGTATTCTTCGGCGGCAGGTTCGGCATTGAGCTCAAACACCCGCCGCGAGGTGCTGTCGGCCCCCGTCACCACCAGTTTCTGCGCGCGGGGCAGGATGTGGTGGGTGGTAAACACCTCGAAATCCAGCCAGGTATTGACCAGCACCACGACGGCAGCGCCGCTGTGGAAGGCGCCGTCGAAATACACGTGGGTGTGGGTCAAGTGGTTGTCATCACCGGCCGAGCCACCAAAATGCGGGATATCGCCGAGCGCCGCGCTCAAGGCGGCGAGGACCATTTCTTCACGACTGGAAAGGCCATCGAGCAGGGTCAAGGCAAAGCTGTTGCCCTTGATCGGCGCCAGGGTGTTGCTGCGACAACCGCCCACCAGGCGCTCGACCATTTGCTGGGCGTCGATCAGGCTGAAGTGTTCAACCTGGTCGATCAATTCGGTGGCGATGGAAAAGTGCGCATGATCAAACCCCACCGCCGTCACGCAATTGCGCCCGTAGCCCTGGGGCGTGATCTCGCCGGCGCTGGTGCAACCCACCACGCGCACGCCACCAAAGCGCTGTTGCAGGGCCTGGCCGAGGGCCTGCAGATCGTAGGTAGCCGAGCAGAAGAACAGCACAAACCCCAGGTACGGGTGCAACAACTGGCTGGCCAGCTCATCGGCCACCTGCCACGCCTCGCTGGCCTGGGACATGGCTGTGACTACGCCTTCGCTGTGCACCTGTTGCATGGTCACCTCCGCCGTTTAAGCTCAAGTGTACGAACGCGCGGGATGGCGACCTATGCTACTTGGGTACTGGGTCGGGGCTTCGATGGGATGAGAGTCTCCGGGCTGGCTTGTTTGGGAGATGGCTTTTGTGGGAGCTGGCTTGCCTGCGATCGCATCACCGCGGTGTAACTGATCCACCGAGGCGCCTACATCGCAGGCAAGCCAGCTCCCACACAAACCAGCGCCTATCTTTTGCTGGGTTTACCAGGTGAGCACCGCGCCTACGGCAAAGGTATCGGTGTCTTCGTTCTGCGCACTGGTGTCGTGGCCGCTGATCTCGAACTGGTTGTACTCGGCCACCAGCTTCAGGTTGTCGTTGATGTCATGGAACAGGGCAATGCCACGGGTTTCATAATCCGCGCCGCTGCCGACCACGCCGTTGCCGTCGTCCTTGGTCTTGCCGTAGGACAGCGCCAGACGGTTCTTGCCCAGTTTGTAGGAGCCCTGCAACAGGTAGCCGTTGCTGTCGACATTACGCAGCGTGGCCTCACCCGCGTTGTTGGTGAAGAACGGGTTGATGCCCTTGGCCTGGAAGCCGGAACCGGTGAGCGACAAGCCGCCCATCTTCGCCTGCACGCCGTAGCCCAGGCCTTTGGAGGTCACCGATTCGACGGTGGAGTCGGTGTTGTCCGACGTCTGGTAGCTGCCATTGAGCCAGCTGTAGATCTTCGCCCCGCCCACGTCGAACTGGTAGGTGATCTCGCTCTCGGTGCGCGGGTTCTTCTGGTAGGCCTTGCCCAGGGCGCTGCTGTCGTTGGTGTCGACCGGGTCCATGATGCCCACGGCCACCCGCAGGCCTTCCATCACCGGGGTGCGGTAGGTGATTTGCGAGGTGGGGAACGGGTACGGGTAGCCGCTGCCGATATTGCCAAACGACACACCACCGCCGTCCACCAAGCCCAGGCTGTCGCTGACCTGGCCGT
Source organism: Pseudomonas sp. DTU12.1 (assembly GCF_009873475.1). NCBI lineage: Bacteria > Pseudomonadati > Pseudomonadota > Gammaproteobacteria > Pseudomonadales > Pseudomonadaceae > Pseudomonas > Pseudomonas sp. DTU12.1. The sequence continues at coordinate 3,898,175 of NZ_CP045254.1, forward strand.
AACCGGCGAGGAGTTCATCGAGCAGGATGTTGGAGCGGGCGAACAGGCCGAAGTCCTTGCCGATCAGCACTTCGCCCCACTCGGGGTTGGCCACGGTGCCGTAGAACTGACGGACGTCGATGGCGGTGTCGGTGCCGTTGGTTTCGCTGTCGTTGATGGTCACCCAGAACGAAGCACGGGCGCCGAGCTTGAGGTCATCGACCTGCTTGCCCATGTTGAAGCCCAGGTAGTTGGGCAAAAAGCCCATCTTCACCCGCGACTGGCGCCGGTCGTATTGCTCACCGGCCCGATCCACATCGCTGTTGACGTAGAAGGCGTTGATATAGCCATCGGTGGAGAATGTGGTCTGGTCCTTGTCGTACAGCACGATCTCGGCCTGGGCCAGCGAGCTCAAGCCGAGGCTGGCGATAAAGGCTGGCAACAGACGACGGGGGAAGTTCTTATTGTTATGCATGGCGCGCTCCGCGACGGGGGGTCTGGGTGTCGGAGGCGATTATCGAAAGGCCGGCTGCGCGGTTAAACGCTGCCTTGGAGGGGGATGCGCGGTGCTTTGGACGGCAGCGAGGGCCCGCCACTTAAGGCTTACACCGGTAGGAGCGAGCTTGCTGGCGAAGGTCGTTAACGATGACGTTGGGTATCTGAGACCCCGAGGTGTTCTTGCTGGCGTAATCGCAGGCAAGCCAGCTCCCACAGGGGAATGCAGCTGCGCGCTCTGGCGGTGCTGTTGCTCTGCTTTTGATCTGGCTTTTGATCTCAGGCGCCCCGTCAAACCACGATGGCCGCAGGCAGGTATTGCGCAGTGGGCACCCCGGCAGGATGCCGGGGTAGCCGCGACACGGCCATGGATGGCCGATCGCGGCGGGCCCACGGAGCAATGCCTGACTGCGGGCATGCCGAGCCTAGGCGAGGCACCGAGTGGTGGGGCAAGAGCGCTTTGGTTACTTTCGCGCTCTTCGAAAGTGACCCGCCGTCAGGGCGGAACCCTAAGTGGCCGTGACCGCAGCAACGGATATGTACACAACCCCAAAAACCATCAAAGAGTTGTGTAGATACTCATGCACGCGAGGGCTTGAAAGAACGGGGCGTCCTTGGGTTTTTCGCGAGCAAGCTCGCTCCTACAGGTTGGGCGGTGTGCAGGTTAGAGGGCGTTGAACAGCATCCCGCCGGCTACCACCACACACAGGCTGGCAAAGCCGATCTGCAAGGCCCGCGCCGGGACCCGCGAACCCAGGCGCCGGCCAGCGAGCATGCCGACGATGCTGGCAGCAATAAACACCCAGCCCATGGTGTCGATCACTACCCCGGCATGGAACGCGCCGACCACGCCGATCAGCGAGATCAGGCTGATCACCATCAACGACGTAGCAACGATCCCGCGCATCTGCACATCGGTCAGTTGCTTGAACGCCGGCACAATCAGAAAGCCGCCACCCACGCCGAGCAGGCCCGATACCGCCCCCGTCACCGCACCCAATGCTGCCAGGGTCGCGGTGCATTTGGCGGTCCAGGAAAAGCGCCCGGTCTGTTGATCAAGCATGCAGTTCTTTTGCCCCCAGGAGGCTGCGCCATGGTCGCTGGGGCCGGCCTCGTCCTTCTCGCGCCGCAGCATGCGCCAGGCCACCAGCACCATCAGCGCGCTGAACAGGCCCATCAGGATCTTGTCCGGCAGCTGATGGGCGAAGAACACCCCCAGCGGCGAGAACAGCGCGCCCAGCAATGCGATCAACAGCGCCGCGCGGTAACGCACCAGGCCATGGCGCAGGCCATCAAGCGCACCGACTGCCGCTGCCGCACCGACTGCAAACAACGACACCGGCGCCGCTTCGGTCATGGTCAAGCCCAGCCCCAGCACCAACGCCGGCACCCCGAGAATCCCGCCCCCGGCGCCGGTCAGCCCCATCACCAAACCCATCATCACGCCAAAAAAACTTGCCAGCAGCATAGGGTTCTCTCACTCCACCTTGGCCAGGCGGGTCAGCCATTCGCGACCCTTGAGCATGCCGTTCCAGTAGAACCACGGCAGCACTGTGGCCTTCAAGAACCACGCCGAACGCCGCGCCACGGTAGGGTCGAGGGCAAAGGTCGGCAACAGGCGGCCGCCATAACCAAACTCGGCCAGCACCACCTTGCCCTTCTCCACCGTCAGCGGGCAGGAGCCGTAACCGTCGTACTTGAGCGGCAACGGCGCCTGTTTGCGCAAGGCCAGCAGGTTCTCGGCCACCACCACGATTTGCTTGCGTACGGCGGCGGCCGTCTTGGCATTGCTGGTGGAGCACACATCGCCCAGGGCGAAGATGTGCGGGTAACGCACCTGTTGCAGGCTGTGGGGGTCGACTTCGCACCAGCCGGCGGCGTCGGCCAGTGGGCTGTGGCGGATAAAGTCCGGCGCCACCTGTGGCGGCACGACGTGCAGCATGTCGAAGGACTTTTCTTCGATGCTGAGATTGCCCTCGGCATCCTTGACCTCGAACCAGGCCTTGCGCGCCGGGCCATCAACCTTGATCAAGTTGGAATTGAAGGCCAACCGTGCGCCATATTTCTCGACGTAGTTCATCAACGGCGGGACAAAGGTCGCCACGCCGAACAACGCGGCACCGGCCAGGTTGAATTCAACATCAATAGTGTTCAGGTCACCTTGTTTGAGCCAGTGGTCGCAAGACAGGTACATGGCCTTCTGCGGCGCACCGGCGCATTTGATCGGCATGGCCGGCTGGGTGAAGATCGCCTTGCCGCCCTTGAGCTGCTGCACCAGTCGCCAGGTGTAGGGCGCGTGCTGGTAGCTGTAGTTGGAGGTGACGCCGTTGTGGCCCAGGGTCTGTTCCAGGCCTTCGATTTTCTCCCAGGCCAGGCGCAGGCCGGGGCAGACGATCAAGTTGTTCCAGGTCACACGCTGGCCACTGTCGAGCACCAGGGCCTGTTCGTCGGGCAGCAACTGGCTGACCGCCGCCTGCACCCAGGTCACACCATCGGGCAACACCCGGGCCATGGGGCGCATGGTTTTGCGAATGTCATGGGCGCCGCCGCCCACCAGGGTCCAGGCCGGTTGGTAGTAATGGTCGGCGCTGGGTTCGATCAGGATGAGGTTCAACTGCGGGTCGCGCTTGAGCAGGCTGGCCAGCAGGCCGATGCCCGCCGAGCCGCCGCCGATGACCACGATATCGCCACTGATGGTCGGTCCCCAGTGTTGGTCGTTCATAGTCTTGGCCTTTGTTCTTCGACAATGCACACAAGGGTCGCTGCCGCATGGCGTCACGTCCCACTCACAATCGATCCTTTGCCTCGGATCGTTTGTTTCACTTAAGCTCGCAAGCCTATGTGGAAATCACCTTGAATGTAAGCTGCTATCAGCTACCCAGGACAACCGTCATGCCCGCGTTGATTCAATCCTTTCTGGACGAGGCGTCGTCGACCTACACCTACGTCGTCTATGAAACGGACGCCAGCCCCTGCGCCATCGTCGATTCAGTGCTCAACTACGACCCGGCCTCGGGGCGTACCGACACGGCCCAGGCCGACAAAGTGATTGCCTTCGTCCGTGAACGAGGCCTGCAGGTGCAATGGCTGCTGGAAACCCACGCCCACGCCGATCACCTGTCCGCCGCGCCCTACCTGCGCCGGCAATTGGGCGGCAAGATTGCAATTGGCCAGTCCATCAGCAAAGTCCAGGATGTGTTCAAGAATCTGTTCAACCTGGAGCCGGAGTTCCGGGCCGACGGGTCGCAGTTCGACCATCTGTTTGCTCCCGACGAGATCTTCCACATCGGCAACCTCGAGGCCCAGGCCCTGCACGTGCCTGGGCACACCCCGGCGGACATGGCCTACCTGATCGACGACCAGATGATCCTGGTGGGCGACACCCTGTTCATGCCCGACGTCGGCACCGCCCGCTGCGACTTCCCCGGCGGCGATGCACGCCAGTTATATGCCTCGATGCGCACGTTGCTGGCCTTTCCCGGCGAGACGCGCCTGTATGTGTGCCACGACTATCCGCCTGAAGGCCGCGCGGCCAAATGCCTGACCACCGTGGCCGAACAGCGCGCGGGCAATATTCATGTGCATGACGGGGTGGACGAGGCGGCGTTTGTGCAGATGCGCACCCAGCGCGACGCCGGGCTTGGGATGCCGACGCTGTTGCTGCCGGCGATCCAGGTCAACGTGCGGGCGGGCAATATGCCGCCGGCGGAAGACAATGGCGTGACCTACCTGAAGATCCCCCTCAACCAGCTTTGAAATACCGCCCCCTGTAGGAGCTGGCTTGCCTGCGATAGCGGTGGGCCAGTTAACACAGCTTTGCCTGATCTACCGCTATCGCAGCATAGGTATCTACACAACTTTCAGAAACTGACGAACTTCCCTGTGGCGAGCGGGCTTGTCGGAACGCCGCATCGCCCGCGCTGGGGTGCGAAGCAGCCCAAAAAGCCCTCCACGTTTCTTCAGATAAACCGCGATGGCCGGGTTTAGGGCTGCTTCGCACCCCAGCGCGGGGCAAGCCCGCTCGCCACAACAGCCCTATCCGCTTGGCTTTATGCGATGCGACAAAATTGTGTAGATACCTATGGCTATCGCAGGCAAGCCAGCGCCTACATTTCCAAACGCATTCCAATCATCAACCCAGGTTGATGCCATTGGCCGGCAGCGGCAGCGCCGTCTTGTAACGCACCTGCTTGAGCGCAAAGCTGGAGCGGATGTTCGCCACCCCCGGCACCTTGGTCAGGAAATCCATCATAAAGCGCTCCAGTGACTGGATGGTCGGCACCAGCACCCGGATCAGGTAGTCCGGGTCGCCGGCCATCAGGTAGCACTCCATCACCTCCGGCCGGTCGGAAATCGCCCCCTCGAATTGTTGCAACGCCAGTTCGTTCTGTTTTTCCAGGCTGACGTGGATAAACACGTTGACGTGCAGCCCCAGCAAATCGGCATCCAGCAGCGTGACCTGGTCACGGATCAGACCCAGTTCCTCCATCGCCTTGACCCGGTTGAAACACGGCGTGGGCGACAGGTTGACCGAGCGTGCGAGGTCGGCGTTGGTGATGCGGGCGTTCTCCTGGAGGCTGTTGAGAATCCCGATATCGATACGGTCCAGCTTGCGCATGAGACAAAACCACCTGTTTATTATGTTTATGCAGATTTTTTATCCTCAAATGATCTTATGCGCAACTAAACAGAGATAAATATTCTCCCCGGCCCGGCCTATGATTGTTGTAGGACAAGATTTCCCCTACCCGGGGACTGACTGTCAGCTAAGCGCGCCCACTATAAGAAATCCACAAGATCGAGCGTAGAAAGCCATGACCCAGCAATACGAACCGCTGCGCCTGCACGTTCCCGAGCCTTCTGGCCGTCCAGGTTGCAAGACCGACTTTACCTACCTGCGTCTGACCGACGCCGGTACGGTGCGCAAACCCGCCGTAGACGTAGAACCCGCCGACACCGCCGACCTGGCCAAGGGCCTGATCCGCGTGCTCGACGACCAGGGCCAGGCCCTGGGCCCGTGGGCTGAAGGCGTGCCGGTAGAGATCCTGCGCCGTGGCATGCGTGCCATGCTCAAGACACGGATCTTCGACAACCGCATGGTGGTTGCCCAGCGCCAGAAAAAAATGTCGTTCTACATGCAAAGCCTTGGCGAAGAAGCCATCGGCAGCGCCCAGGCCCTGGCCTTGAACGTTGATGACATGTGCTTCCCCACCTACCGCCAGCAAAGCATCCTGATGGCCCGCGAAGTGCCGCTGGTAGACCTGATCTGCCAACTGCTGTCCAACGAGCGCGACCCGCTCAAGGGCCGTCAGTTGCCGATCATGTACTCGGTCAAGGACTTTGGCTTCTTCACCATTTCCGGCAACCTCGCCACCCAGTTCGTACAGGGCGTGGGCTGGGGCATGGCCTCGGCGATCAAGGGCGATACCAAGATCGCCTCGGCGTGGATCGGCGATGGCGCCACCGCCGAATCGGACTTCCACACCGCCCTGACCTTCGCCCACGTGTACCGCGCGCCGGTGATTCTCAACGTGGTCAACAACCAGTGGGCAATTTCCACCTTCCAGGCAATTGCCGGCGGTGAAGCCACGACCTTTGCCGGACGCGGCGTGGGTTGCGGGATCGCCTCCCTGCGGGTGGACGGCAACGACTTCATTGCCGTGTACGCCGCCTCTGCCTGGGCCGCCGAACGGGCGCGGCGCAACCTCGGCCCGACCCTGATCGAATGGGTCACTTACCGCGCCGGCCCGCACTCCACCTCCGATGACCCGTCCAAATACCGGCCTGCCGACGACTGGAGCCACTTCCCGCTGGGCGACCCGATCGCCCGCCTCAAGCAGCACCTGATCAAGATTGGCCAGTGGTCCGAAGAGGAACACGCCACGGTCACTGCCGAGCTCGAAGCCGAAATACTCAGCGCGCAGAAAGAAGCCGAACAGTACGGCACCCTGGCCGGTGGCCAGATCCCGAGCGCCGCGAGCATGTTCGAAGACGTCTACAAAGAGATGCCGGAGCACTTGAAGCGCCAGCGTCAAGAGTTGGGGATCTGACATGAACGATCACAACAATAAAATCGAGTTGGAAACCGCCATGACCACTACCACCATGACCATGATCCAGGCCCTGCGCTCGGCCATGGATGTGATGCTTGAGCGTGACGATAACGTGGTGGTATTCGGCCAGGACGTCGGTTACTTCGGCGGCGTGTTCCGTTGCACCGAAGGCTTGCAGACCAAGTACGGCACCTCGCGGGTGTTTGACGCACCGATCTCCGAAAGCGGCATCGTCGGCGTGGCCGTGGGCATGGGCGCCTATGGCCTGCGCCCGGTGGCCGAAATCCAGTTCGCCGACTACGTGTACCCGGCCACCGACCAGATCATCTCCGAAGCGGCGCGCCTGCGTTACCGCTCGGCCGGCCAGTTCACCGCGCCCTTGACCATGCGCATGCCCTGCGGCGGCGGCATCTACGGCGGCCAGACCCACAGCCAGAGTATCGAAGCGGTGTTCACCCAGGTCTGCGGCCTGCGCACGGTGATGCCGTCCAACCCTTATGACGCCAAGGGCCTGCTGATCGCCTCCATCGAAAACGATGACCCGGTGATCTTCCTCGAGCCCAAGCGCCTGTACAACGGCCCGTTCGACGGCCACCACGACCGCCCGGTAACGCCATGGTCCAAGCACCCGCAAGCGCAGGTGCCGGACGGTTACTACACCGTACCGCTGGATGTGGCCGCCATCGTGCGCCCAGGTTCGGCCGTCACCGTGCTGACTTACGGCACCACCGTGTATGTGTCGCAAGTGGCCGCCGAAGAAACCGGGATCGACGCTGAAGTCATCGACCTGCGCAGCCTGTGGCCGCTGGACCTGGAAACCATCGTCAAGTCGGTGAAAAAGACCGGCCGTTGCGTGGTGGTGCATGAAGCCACGCGTACCTGCGGTTTTGGCGCCGAACTGGTGTCGTTGGTGCAAGAGCATTGCTTCCACTACCTGGAAGCGCCGATCGAACGCGTGACCGGTTGGGACACCCCCTACCCGCACGCGCAAGAGTGGGCGTATTTCCCTGGCCCGACCCGTGTGGGCGCGGCTTTGCAACGGGTCATGGAGGTCTGAATGGGCACGCACGTTATCAAGATGCCGGACATTGGCGAAGGCATCGCAGAAGTTGAGCTGTCGGTATGGCACGTCAAGGTCGGCGATATGGTCGTGGAAGACCAGGTGCTGGCGGACGTCATGACCGACAAGGCGATGGTGGATATTCCCTCGCCAGTCCACGGCAAGGTGATATCACTGGGCGGTGAGCCGGGTGAGGTCATGGCCGTGGGCAGTATCCTGATCAGCATTGAAGTCGAAGGCGCCGGCAATACCAAGGAGTCGGCGCTGTCGGCAGTGGTTGAGCAAGCCGCGCCGGCGCCCAAGGCCGACATCAAGGCACCGGTGGTTGAAAGCAAGCCGGCCGCCAAGCCGCTGGTGGCTGCGGCGCAAGCCCCGGTGGCCCGCGACGCCGATGAGCGTCCGCTGGCGTCCCCCGCCGTGCGCAAGCATGCGCTGGATGCCGGGATCCAGTTACGCCTGGTTCAGGGCTCGGGCCCGGCCGGGCGCATTCTGCATGACGACCTCGAGGCCTATCTGCAACAGGGCACCACGCGGGCCGCGACGGGCGCCAACCCGTATGCCGAACGCAACGACGAAGAGCAGATCCCGGTGATCGGCATGCGCCGCAAGATCGCCCAGCGCATGCAGGACGCGACCCGTCGCGCTGCGCATTTCAGCTACGTCGAAGAGATCGACGTGACGGCCCTCGACGACTTGCGCGTACACCTCAATGAAAAACACGGCGCCAGCCGCGGCAAGCTGACGTTGTTGCCATTCCTGGTGCGGGCGATGGTCGTGGCGCTGCGCGATTTCCCGCAGATCAACGCGCGTTATGACGACGAAGCCCAGGTCATCACCCGCCTCGGCGCGGTGCATGTGGGCGTCGCCACCCAGAGCGATGTCGGCCTGATGGTGCCGGTGGTGCGGCATGCCGAAGCGCGCAGCCTATGGGGTACCGCCGAGGAAATCACCCGCCTGGCCACCGCCGCCCGCACTGGCAAGGCCAGCCGCGACGAGCTGTCGGGCTCGACCATCACCCTGACCAGCCTCGGCGCGTTGGGCGGGATTGTCAGCACTCCGGTGCTGAACCTGCCGGAAGTGGCGATTGTCGGGGTCAACCGCATCGTTGAGCGGCCGATGGTGATCAAGGGGCAGATCGTGATCCGCAAGATGATGAACCTCTCCAGCTCCTTCGATCACCGGGTGGTCGATGGCATGGACGCGGCGCAATTCATCCAGGCCATCCGTGGCCTGCTCGAACAACCCGCCAGCCTGTTCCTGGAGTAAGGGCATGACTCAGACACTGCATACCACGCTGCTGATTATCGGCGGCGGCCCAGGCGGTTACGTGGCGGCAATCCGCGCCGGCCAACTGGGCATCCCGACCATCCTGGTGGAAGGCCAGGCGCTGGGCGGCACCTGCCTGAACATCGGCTGCATTCCGTCCAAGGCGCTGATTCACGTGGCCGAACAGTTCCAGCAAACCGTGCACCTGAGCCAGGGTTCGGCCCTGGGCATCGACGTGGACGTGCCGACCCTGGATATCCGCAAGAGCGTGGAGTGGAAGGACGGCATCGTCGATCGCCTGACCACCGGGGTTGCCGCGCTGCTGAAAAAACACAAAGTCCAGGTCATCCATGGCTGGGCCAAGATCGTCGACGGCAAGACCGTGGACGTGGGCGACCAACGCATCCAGTGCGAGCACCTGCTGCTGGCCACTGGCTCGAAAAGCGTCAACCTGCCGATGCTGCCGATTGGCGGGCCGATCATCTCGTCCACCGAAGCCCTGGCGCCGACCCGGGTGCCAAAGCGCTTGATCGTGGTCGGTGGCGGTTATATCGGCCTGGAACTGGGGATTGCCTACCGCAAGCTCGGGGCTGAGGTCAGCGTGGTCGAGGCCCAGGACCGCATCCTGCCAGCCTACGACGCCGAACTGACGCAACCGGTGGCCGAATCCCTCAAGCAACTGGGGGTCAAGCTGTACCTCAAGCACAGCGTCACCGGGTTTGAAGGTGGCAGCCTGCAAGTGCGCGATCCGGAGGGCGGCACCCTGGCCCTGGACACCGACCAAGTGCTGGTCGCCGTTGGTCGCAAACCCAACACCCAGGGCTGGAACCTGGAAGCCCTGGACCTGGCGATGAACGGTGCGGCGATCAAGATCGACAACCGCTGCCAGACCAGCATGCGCAACGTGTGGGCCATCGGCGACCTGAGCGGCGAGCCAATGCTGGCGCACCGGGCCATGGCCCAGGGCGAGATGGTGGCCGAGCTGATCAGCGGCAAGTCCCGGGAATTCAACCCGGCGGCGATCCCGGCGGTGTGTTTTACCGACCCGGAACTGGTGGTGGTCGGCAAGACCCCGGACGAAGCCAAGGCCGCGGGCCTGGACTGCATCGTCTCGAGCTTCCCGTTCGCGGCCAATGGCCGGGCCATGACCCTGGAGTCCAAGACTGGCTTCGTGCGGGTGGTGGCGCGGCGTGACAATCACCTGATTGTCGGCTGGCAGGCAGTGGGGGCTGGCGTGTCCGAGCTGTCCACGGCCTTTGGCCTGAGCCTGGAAATGGGCGCGCGCCTGGAAGATGTGGCGGGCACCATCCATGCCCACCCGACCCTGGGTGAAGCGGTGCAGGAAGCAGCCCTGCGGGCGTTGGGGCATGCGTTGCACCTGTAAAGTCAATGCGATCCAAATGTGGGAGCGGGCTTGCTCGCGAATGCGGTGTATCAGTCAACATATCCACCACTGACCCACCGTATTCGCGAGCAAGCCCGCTCCCACACAAGCCAAGAATGAAGTATTGTTGCGCCCATCCAGAAATAAACCGAAAGCCTGCCTTCGACCAGGCGGTTGCGAAGAGATAGAGGGTGTCATGAGTAACGAAAGCATCAATTGGGACAAATTGGGTTTTGACTACATCAAGACCGACAAGCGCTTCCTCCAGACCTGGAAAGACGGCGTCTGGCAAGAAGGCACCCTGACCGACGACAACGTGCTGCACATCAGCGAGGGCTCCACTGCCCTGCACTACGGCCAGCAATGCTTTGAAGGCCTCAAGGCCTATCGCTGCAAGGACGGCTCGATCAACCTGTTCCGCCCGGACCAGAACGCCGCCCGCATGCAACGCAGCTGCGCGCGCCTGCTGATGCCGCAAGTGCCGACCGAAGCCTTTATCCAAGCCTGTAAGGAAGTGGTCCGCGCCAACGAGCGTTTCATCCCGCCGTACGGCACTGGCGGCGCGCTGTACCTGCGCCCGTTCGTGATCGGCACCGGTGACAACATCGGCGTGCGCACCGCGCCCGAGTTCATCTTCTCGATCTTCTGCATCCCGGTTGGCGCTTACTTCAAGGGCGGCCTGACCCCGCACAACTTCCTGATCTCCGGCTACGACCGCGCCGCGCCAAACGGCACCGGCGCCGCCAAGGTCGGTGGCAACTACGCGGCCAGCCTGATGCCCGGCTCCCTGGCGAAAAAAGCCAACTTTGCCGACTGCATCTACCTGGACCCGGCCACCCACTCGAAAATCGAAGAAGTCGGCTCGGCCAACTTCTTCGGGATCACCCACGACAACAAGTTCGTCACCCCGAACTCGCCGTCGGTACTGCCAGGCATCACCCGCCTGTCGCTGATCGAACTGGCCAAGACCCGCCTGGGCCTGGAAGTGGTCGAAGGCGACGTGCTGATCGACAAACTGGCAGACTTCAAGGAAGCCGGCGCCTGCGGTACGGCGGCCGTGATCACGCCTATCGGCGGGATCGAGTACAAAGACAAACTGCACGTGTTCTACAGCGAAAAAGAAGTCGGCCCGGTCACCCAGAAGCTCTACAAAGAGCTGACCGGTGTGCAGTCCGGCGACGTTGAAGCGCCGGCTGGCTGGATCGTCAAGGTCTAAGCCGAGCGCAGAACAAAATGTGGGAGCGGGCTTGCTCGCGAAAGCGGTGTGTCAGTCACTGATGACGTTGACTGACCCACCGCTTTCGCGAGCAAGCCCGCTCCCACATTTGCTTACGGGTGGTTTCAGGATTTGGGCAGGTTCTGCGCAATCTTCTTGCCCATGCTGATCCTCGGTTCCACGCCATACCCCAGCGCTTCATAGAACCCCACGACCGCCTCATTGCCCGAGGTGATCTGCAGGTTGATCTTCAGGCAACCCAAGGCAATCAATGCCTGCTCCCCATGCCGCACCAACGACGCGCCCAGGCCTTGCCGGCGATAGTCGGGATGCACGGCCACCGAATACAACCAGCCACGATGCCCGTCGTAACCTGCCATCAAGGTACCGATCACGGCCGTCTTATCGGTAGCGACAAAGAACAGCCCATCGTCGACCGCCAGCTTTTTATCAATCGCCAACTCCGGCCGGTTATGGGCCGTGTCGTAGCCGAACGCCGCCTGCCATAACGTCGCGACCTGGGCACGATGCAAGCGGTCGCGGTAAGGCCCGATGGGGTGGCGGGACGACAATGCCTTCTCCATCACCAGGGTGCGCTCGTTGCCGTGGTACACGTCGCGCACGGTGTGGAACCCCAGCTTGGTATAGAACGGCTCGGCGGTCAGCGACGACGGTACGCTCAATACCGTAACCCCAGCCTCACGGGCCCGCTGTTCGATATCGACCATCAGTTGGCGGCCGATGCCCTGCCCTTGCAGCGCCGGGTTGACGAACACCGAACGCACGACATTGGCGTCCAGGGCGGCGGTCGCGACGATTTGCTGATCCTGGAGTGCAACCAGCACGGTGCGCCGCGTCAGCAATTGCAGCACCGCCTGCGGTGTGAAGTTGCTCGCCACCCGGGCAATCACGTCCGCCGGGTAGTCGCCGGCGTTACTACTGTGCAGGGCGGCAAGGATGACCTGGCTGATGCCTTCGGCATCCGAGGCTTGTGCGAGGCGAACGGCGGTAGGCATGACTCCTCCTGACGGACAGCGTTATGACGGCACCCACGATAACAATGTGGGAGCGGGCTTGCTCGCGAATGCGGTGTATCAGTCAACATATCCACCACTGACCCACCGTATTCGCGAGCAAGCCCGCTCCCACATTTTGAGCCGCGCTCGACACTACAGCCGATTCGGCTACCATACCCCTCTTTTCAGCTTTCCCGGCTGGGCCACTCCCCTGTTTCAGCCGGGATTCTGCCGCCAGAGCGCACAAAATAGCCTCCATGCCCAACCCCATGGACCCGTGCCCCCATGCAAACCACCAATACTGTCCTGATGATCCGCCCGGCGCACTTTGCCTTTAACCCGGACACCGCGATCAACAACCGTTTCCAGCGCGCGCCCGCAGATCCAGTGGCCGCACAGCACAAAGCGCTGGAAGAGTTCGACGGATACGTCCAGACCCTGCGCCAGCATGGCGTGGAAGTGTTGGTGGTGCAGGACACGCCCGCGCCCCATACCCCGGATTCGATCTTCCCCAATAACTGGTGGAGCAGCCATGCCGACGGCAGCCTGGTGCTGTACCCGATGGAAGGCCAGAACCGCCGCCTGGAGCGCAACAAAGGCGTGTTGCAAGTGCTGGAGCAACGCTTCGCGATCAAACACACCATCGACTTCAGCCACCTGGAACAACAGAACATGTTCCTCGAAGGCACCGGCAGCATGGTCCTCGACCGCCAGCACCGCATCAGCTACGCCTGTCACTCCGGGCGCACCCACCACGATGCCCTGCGCCAGTTCGCCGAGCGCCTGGACTATCAGGTCTGCGCCTTCCACGCCGTCGACCGCCATCACGCACCGATCTACCACAGCAACGTGATGATGAGCGTCGGCCGCGACCTGTCGGTGGTGTGCCTGGACGCGCTACCCCAAGCCCACGAACGCCAGGGCCTGGAACGTTCCCTGCGCGACACCGGCAAAGACATCCTGGCCCTGGACTTCGACCAGTTGGAAGCCTTCGCCGGCAACATGCTGGAGGTCCACGACCGCGACGGCCAGCCGCTGCTGGTGATGTCCGCCAGCGCCTGGCGCTCGCTCAAGCCGGCGCAGCGCCAGCATGTGGAGCGCCACACCCACCCGGTGGTGGTGAATATCGACAATATCGAACGCATCGGCGGCGGCAGTGCCCGCTGCATGTTGGCCGAAGTGCATCTGCCGGCCCGCGCCTCATTCCAATAAGGAGTTTTTCCATGACCCGTTATATCGACGTCAACGACCTCAGCTACCTGGTATCGCAAAAAGGCCTGCAAACCTGCATCACCGAGATGGCCGAGTACATCCGCGCCGACTACCTGCGCTGGAACGACTTTGAGAAATGCGCACGCCTGGCCAACCACTCGCCCGAGGGCGTGATCGAGCTGATGCCGGTCTCGGATGCTTCGCTGTATGCCTTCAAATACGTCAACGGCCACCCGAAAAACACCCAGAGCGGCATGCTCACCGTCATGGCGTTCGGCGCCCTGGGGGATGTGGACACCGGCAAGCCGGTGCTGCTCAGCGAGATGACCCTGACCACCGCGATCCGCACTGCCGCGACTTCGGCCCTGGTCGCCCACTACCTGGCCCGCGACAACAGCCGCAGCATGGCGCTGATCGGCAACGGTTCGCAAAGTGAATTCCAGGCCCTGGCCTTCCATGCGCTGCTGGGCATCAACGAAATCCGCCTGTTCGATATCGATACCCAGGCCATGCACAAGCTGGCGAACAACCTCAAGGCCTTCCCGGCCATCAAGGTGACCCTGGCCGGTAGCGTTGCTGAAGCGGTCAAAGGCGCCGATATCGTCACCACCGTAACCGCCGACAAGGCCTACGCCACGATCCTTACCGACGAGATGATCGAGCCCGGCATGCACCTCAACGCCGTGGGCGGCGACTGCCCTGGCAAGACCGAACTGGACCGCCGTATCGTCGAGCGCGCCCGGGTGATCGTGGAGTACGAACCACAAAGCCGTATCGAGGGCGAAATCCAGCATATGCCCGAGGACTCGCCAGTCACCGAGCTGTGGCAGGTGATCAACGGTCAGAAGCCGGGCCGGGAAAACCCGCGCCAGGTCACCCTGTTCGACTCCGTGGGTTTTGCCCTCGAAGACTATTCGGCCCTGCGCTATGTACTGGATGTGGCCAAGGCCCTGGACGTGGGCAGCGAGTTGGAGTTGGTACCGGACCTGGCCGACCCCAAGGATCTGTTCGCCCGCCTGGCCCAACAACCGGCCGCACAGCACAAAAAGCGCGCCTGAAACCGCTCTGGCCTGCTGCTTTGCGCGAGCGGCGGGCCCCGGAGCCGGGTTTGAAAAGCCGATATGCAGGGTGTTGCAGCCGATTCTGCTGCAACCGGTGTTTTAACAGCGTATTCCGCGTGCCAACGCCTAGGTAAACGACACAAAAAACGCACCACCATGAAGCATTCTGAGCGCGACCAAAGAGTCAGCAAATGAATGCATGCCGCACCCTTTCTACTGCCCTGACATCAATTACAAAATATAGGGAAAACACCATGACTCCGCTCCGATCACTCATCGCCGCGCTGCTCCTGCCTTTGTGCGCCACCGCCGTCCAGGCCCAGGAATGGAAAGAAATCCGTTTCGGCGTGTTCCCCGAGTACCCACCCTTTGAATCCGTGGCCGCCGATGGCAGCCTGCAAGGTTTCGACATTGAGTTGGGCAACGCCATCTGTGCCAAGCTCGAAGTCAAATGCACCTGGGTCA
Organism: Pseudomonas sp. DTU12.1; assembly: GCF_009873475.1. NCBI lineage: Bacteria > Pseudomonadati > Pseudomonadota > Gammaproteobacteria > Pseudomonadales > Pseudomonadaceae > Pseudomonas > Pseudomonas sp. DTU12.1. The sequence continues at coordinate 3,913,382 of NZ_CP045254.1, forward strand.
ACAACGAGTTCGACGGCATGATCCCGGCGCTGCGTGCGCGCAAGTTCGACGCCATCATGTCCTCCATGGCCGTGACCCCGGCCCGGCAAAAACAGATCGACTTCAGCGACCGCCTGTTCCTCAGCCCCACCTCGGTGATCACCCGCAAGGGCGCCGGCTTCGGTGACACCCCGGAATCGCTCAAAGGCAAGCAGGTCGGTGTACTCCAGGGTTCGCTGCAGGAAGCCTACGCCCGTGCGCACCTGGCCAAGCTCGGCGCGCAGGTCAAGGCGTATCAGTCCCAGGACCAGAACTACGCCGACCTGCAAAACGGCCGCCTCGACGCGACGTTGACCGACAAGCTCGAAGCCCAGCTCAACTTCCTGTCCAAGCCTGAAGGTGCCGACTACCAGTCTGGCCCAGCCTTCAAGGACCCGACCTTGCCCCTGGACATTGCCATGGGCCTGCGCAAGAACGACCAGGAGTTGCGGGCGCTGATCAACAAGGGTATCGCGGCCATCCAGGCTGATGGCACTTACGCGCAGATTCAGAAGAAGTACTTCGGTGACGAAGACATCTATCACGAATAACGTCAGCAGATAGCCTCTCCCCCTGTAGGAGCGAGCTTGTCTCCGGGCGGCGCTCCGACGAAAAACGTCAACGATAACGCGTAAAGCCAGATTAAACGCGGTGCCCTTGAGTTCTTCGCGAGCAAGCTCGCTCCTACAAAAGGGGCACCGTGCCCATCGAGATCTCCCCCCATGAATGAACTTCTCAACCTGCAAGGCTTCGGCCCGCTGTTGGCCCAGGGTGCCTGGATGACCATCAAGCTGGCGCTCCTCGCGCTGGTCCTGAGCCTGACCCTGGGCCTGGTCGCCGCCGGTGCCAAGCTGTCCAGCCATAAGCTGTTGCGCATCCCGGCCACGCTCTACACCACTTTGATCCGCAGTGTGCCGGACCTGGTGCTGATCCTGCTGATCTTCTACAGCCTGCAACTGTGGCTCAATGACCTGACCGAGATGCTCGGCTGGAATTACTTCGAAATCGATCCATTCACCGCAGGCGTCATCACCCTGGGCTTTATCTACGGCGCGTATTTCACCGAAAACTTTCGCGGCGCGATGCTCAGTGTACCCGTGGGCCAACTGGAAGCGGCGACCGCCTACGGCTTGAGTCGCTGGCAGCGCTTTCGGCTGGTGATGTTCCCGCAATTGATGCGCTTTGCGCTGCCGGGGTTGGGCAATAACTGGCTGGTGCTGCTCAAGTCCACGGCGCTGGTGTCGATCATCGGCCTGGCAGACCTGGTCAAGGCCGCGCAGAACGCCGGCAAGACCACCAATGACCCGCTGTATTTTCTGATCCTCGCGGGCCTGGTGTACCTGTTGATCACCACCCTCTCCAACCGCATCTTCAAACGCCTGGAACGGCGCTACAACGTCGGCATCAAGGGGGTCGCGCGATGATTGAACTGATCCAGCAATATGGCCTGGCGTACCTGTGGACCGATGGCTCGGGCTTTTCCGGAGTGGCCATGACCTTGTGGCTGTTTATCGTGTCAGTGATCCTCGGGTTTGTCCTGTCGATCCCGCTGGCAATTGCCCGCGTCAGCGAGCACTTCTGGCTACGCTGGCCGGTGGAGGTGTACACCTACCTGTTTCGTGGCACGCCGCTGTATATCCAGTTGCTGATTTGCTACACCGGCCTGTACAGCCTGCAAGTGGTGCAAGACACCGCCCTGCTCAATCAGTTTTTCCGCGATGCGTTGAACTGCACCCTGCTGGCCTTTGTGCTCAACACCTGTGCCTACACCGTGGAAATCTTCGCCGGGGCCATTCGCAATATTCCCCACGGTGAAATTGAAGCAGCGCGGGCCTATGGTTTGCACGGCTGGCGGATGAACCTGTTCGTGGTGATCCCCGCCGCGCTGCGCCGCGCGTTGCCGGCCTACAGCAACGAAATGATCCTGATGCTGCACGCCACGTCCCTGGCGTTTACCGCAACCATCGCCGACATCCTCAAGGTGGCCCGCGACGCCAACGCCGAAACGTTCCTTACGTTCCAGGCCTTCGGCATTGCCGCGCTGCTGTACATGCTGCTGTCCTTTGCATTGGTGGGCCTGTTCCGACTGGCCGAACGACGCTGGATGCGCTTTCTTGTCCCGACCCGAGGCTAACCCATGAACCAGTCCGCACAGGCCCTGGCCGCCCATCCTGCTGATCTTGCCACCTCCCGCCCGACTGCTGTTGCTGCCAGTGCCAGCGTCAAGCTCAAGGTCGAAGACCTGCACAAAAGCTACGGCGAGCATGAAGTGCTCAAGGGCGTTTCCCTTAACGCCAGCAAGGGCGACGTGATCAGCCTGATCGGCGCCAGCGGCTCCGGCAAGAGCACTATGCTGCGCTGCATCAACTTCCTGGAACAACCCGACGCCGGGGTGATTACCCTGGACGGCATCAGCATTGAAATGCGCCAGGGCCGTGCCGGCGTGCAGGCGCCGCACCAGGCGCAACTGCAGAACCTGCGCACACGCCTGGCCATGGTGTTCCAGCATTTCAACCTGTGGAGCCACATGACGGTGCTGGAGAACATCTGCATGGCACCGCGCCGGGTGTTGGGCGTGAGCGCCGCCGAAGCGGAAAAACGCGCGCGGATGTACCTGGATAAAGTTGGGCTGCCAAGCCGGGTCGCGGATCAATACCCGGCGTTTCTCTCCGGTGGCCAGCAACAGCGGGTGGCCATCGCCCGGGCGCTGGCCATGGAGCCGGAGATTATCCTGTTCGACGAACCGACCTCGGCGCTGGATCCAGAGCTTGTAGGGGAAGTCCTCAAAGTCATACAGACGTTGGCCGAGGAAGGTCGTACCATGCTCATGGTCACCCACGAAATGGGCTTTGCCCGGCAGGTGTCCAGCCAGGTGCTGTTCCTGCACCAGGGCCGTGTCGAAGAACAAGGCAGCGCCGAGATCCTCGACCATCCCAAGAGCGAACGCTTGCAGCAATTTCTCTCCAACCGCTTGAAGTGAATACAGAATCGACCATGGATACCAAGGCCAACGGACCCCATTCCTCCCCTGCGCTGGATCGCATTGATGAAGCCATCATCGATGTATTGCGCCATCAGGGGCGCATCACCTACGAGAAGCTGTCTTCGCTGGTGCACCTGACCCCCCGGCCCTGCCTGGAACGGGTGCGCAAGCTGGAGCGGCGCGGGGTGATACGCGGCTATGGCGCGATCATCGATGTGCAGATGGTCTCGCCGGGGTTGTCGTTGCTGGTGCTGGTGGCCCTGTCCAACCAGAGCGGGCGCTCGGCGCAAAAGGCCTTCGAAGCCTGCGTCAAGGCCTGCCCGCAAGTGTTCGAATGCCAACTGATCAGCGGCCCCTTCGACTACAGCCTGCGCATGCGCTGCCGGGACATGGAGCACTACCGCGTGCTGACGGAAACCTGGTTAAACAATGATGAGCTGCACATTGATAAATTGGTGGCCCATCCGGAGTTGGCGGTGGTGAAAAACACTGCGACTGAGTTGGCCTGACGCCATCCCCTATCGCGATGAAGATCCAATGTGCAAGCTGGCTTGTGTGGGGAGCTGGCTTGTGTGGGAGCTGGCTTGTGTGGGAGCTGGCTTGTGTGGGAGCTGGCTTGTGTGGGAGCTGGCTTGTGTGGGAGCTGGCTTGCCTGCGATAGCATCACCTCGGTACAACTGGATAGACCGAGGCGTCTGCATCGCAGGCAAGCCAGCTCCCACACAAGCCAGCGCCTACAGGTTCTAACCAGGCCCGCTTGAAATCCGCTTGCCGGGGCGCTCACCGATCAGCTTCGCCTGCCCATCCCGCTGCTTCCCCGTTCGCGCCTCGCTGATCAACCCCGGTATCAACTTGCCCTCCGGCAGATTCTTCCAGAACCGGCTCGGCAGGTGCCCTTCCATGACTTTGGGATTCAACCGTGCCGGGTTGAAGATATGGCTGTAGTAGGTCAGCCACATGGCACTGTGTGGATCCTCGACATTCTGCGCCAGTTGCTGCCATTGCTCCGGGCACTGGCGTTGATGGATCAACTGCTCACCGTCGTAATACACCCCATCCAGGGGCGTGGCGATCATCCAGCGATGGCGGCCCATACGCCCGACAAAGTGCTGGCTGGCACTGTGCAAAATGTCGTGGGCCGGCTCGTGCCACGCCACGTACTCCGGCAGCTCCGGGCCCGCCGCTGCCGGCAGGGCGATAAAACGTACAAACGCGTGCAGATGATGCGCTTCGCGCCGCACCTGCTTGATCCGCCGCTGCAGCTCGCTGCCCAGTTGATCCCCTGCCATCATTGCCGTGCGGTCACCATGGCTGACACGCCACAGCACTTCATACAGCAGGCTCCAGCGTTGCTCGCCGTGGTAACAGGCGGCACTTTCCAGCAACTCCAGCAGGGCCTTGGGTATACGCGCCTGGAACGGACCATTGTGCGTGGGGTAATGCTCATCGGTAGCGAACAGGTCCGCCACTTCCACTTCACCCCAACTGACATGGCTGGGGTCGATCTGATGGCTGAGCAGCCAGCGCGCCTGCTCGCGCCAGGTGCTGAACAGGTTGTCGCATTCCAGGCTGATCATCCCCACAACCCCATCTGTTGCGGTTGCGGGCGGTCGCGCAGTTGCTCGCGCAGCAGCACACTGGTGCTTTCCGCCTGCTGGGGGTGGTAGTCGCTGGTGATGAAAAACGGTTTGGCCTTGGTCAATACACAGCGCATTCGCGCCAGGTCCTCAAAGCGGATCTTGCGCTGCCGGCGCAGTTCCACCAGGCGCTCGGTGGTGCGCAGGCCAATCCCCGGGATCCGTGCGATCAACGTCGCCTCGGCACGGTTAAGGTCCAGCGGGAACACCTCGCGATGCTCCAGGGCCCAGGCCAGCTTGGGATCAATATCCAGCGCCAGATCCCCCGGCCCGGCGAACAGTTCATTGGCGCGAAAACCATAACTGCGCAGCAGGAAATCCGCTTGATACAACCGGTGCTCGCGCATCAACGGCGGTGCCGCCAGGGGAACGCTTTTCGGACTATTGGGGATCGGGCTGAACGCCGAGTAATAGACCCGGCGCAACTTGAAGTTGCCATACAACGCTTCGGCACCGTGGAGGATAGTGCTGTCATCCGTGTCATCGGCACCGACAATCATCTGCGTGCTCTGCCCCGCCGGCACAAAACGCGGTGAACGGGGCTCGTTGAGCACGGTTTGCTCGCCGGTGAAAATCGTCTGCATCGCCTGCTTGATCGAACCGATCTGCTTCTCTGGCGCGAGGATCTGCAGGCTCTTATCGGTGGGCAGTTCAATGTTCACACTCAAGCGATCAGCATAACGCCCGGCCTCGGCGATCAATGCAGGATCGGCTTCGGGAATGGTCTTGAGGTGGATGTAACCGCGAAAGTCATGCTCCTCGCGCAACAGCTTGGCGACCCGTACCAACTGCTCCATGGTGTAGTCCGCCGAACGGATGATCCCCGAACTGAGAAACAAGCCACTGACGCAATTGCGCCGGTAGAAGTCCAGGGTCAGGCTCACCACCTCCTCCGGGTTGAAGCGTGCACGGGGCACATCGCTGGAGCGGCGGTTGACGCAGTATTGGCAGTCGTAAAGGCAGAAATTGGTCAGCAACACCTTGAGCAACGACACACAGCGCCCATCGGGCGTGTAGCTGTGGCAAATGCCCATGCCATCGCTCGACCCCAGCCCGGCCTTGCCCTCGGAACTGCGCTTGGGCGCCCCGCTGCTGGCGCAGGACGCGTCATACTTGGCGGCATCGGCGAGGATGCTGAGTTTTTCGATCAACTGCATGGCGGGCTACCAGATACTGTATTTTTGTACAGTATCAGCAGCGACGCGTGCTATTCAAGGACAGATAGGCGAACGGTAGAACAAATCACTGTAGGAGCCAGCTTGTCGGCGCCAAGGCCCGCAGACATGCGGCGTGCCTTGGAACGCCATCGCCGGCAAGCCGGCTCCTGCAGGGGCTCGGTGTCAGGTCTTCAATCGTCGCGTGTCAGCACTTCCAGCAACTCAATCTCGAAATGCAGGTTGCTATGGGGTTGGATATGCTTGCCCATCGTTCGCTCGCCATAGGCCAGATGCGCCGGCACAAACAGCTTGCGCAGCCCGCCGACCTTCATCCCGATCAGGCCCTGGTCACAACTATTTCATTTGTTACACCCTAACTTTCCCTCCAAAAATCCAACCCCCCGTATTGGGAATCTCGATTTCAGAGTCGAATCCGTATATTCAGATGATCGAATCCCTATTCATCTGAATATTGCGGGAGTGGGTTTAACCGGAACCGGTTCTGGCAGACCACCCCCGTCCAGCATTATAAAAATCCGTGAAGGCTGGTGCGCGAATACCGGTGAGAGCTCCTGTGAGCTCGTATTGGCCTGTTTGGGTTAGTGCTATTGAAGTCCCTGGTCGCTTATCAAGGGATACTCCCGACCCAATCAACGGAACTCACGGCTCACGGGATTTCCACTCGTGACACTGCGATTGGTTGCTTATTTGAATGGAGTCTCGGGCTGAGTCCGCAGTACCATCCTTGGCTATCACCATCTCACGCAGCGCCGCCAAGGATGAAAACGTGATTATCAATGTCACCGACCACAACAAGTACCTTTACCACTACACCAGCGCCGCGACCGCGATCAATTGCATCCTCAAATTTCGTACTCTCCGACTTGGCGAGTACAGACGTACCAACGACCCCAAAGAAAGCAAGCAATGGCTATTCGATTTCGTATCGTTCGAGCGGAAAACCGACCGTATAGATTACGACCGCAATGCCATGTCGGCTTGGCTTTCAGATGAGTTGAAGCGAGATACGCGCCTAGTCTGCTTTTCGCGTGATACAGGACCGTTGACCGGTAACCACCTCGCAGACATTTTCAATCGCGGTTTTTGTAAACCTCGGATGTGGGCGCAGTACGCTGCAAACCACACCGGCGTTTGTCTGGTGTTCAACCGCGAGAGTCTGGAAAAAGAAATCACTACTCAACTTGATGCGCACACACCTTTACTCGGTGGCGCGGTGCAGTACAAAGATTGTGGGATCGCCCGCGACCTATTTGAAGAGGTTCTCTTCAGTATCAACACTGACGATCTTGAAAGGTACGGGCGAGAAAGGTATCCGTCGATCCACTTAAGAAAACATTATCGCGAGCTTTTCTTCGAAAAAATGAGCGATTGGAAAGCTGAGAATGAATTTCGCTGGGTGGCGTTTTCGAAAACGACGGAACCTCTGGATGTAAAATACGGAAGTGCTTTGGTGGGTATGATATTTGGTGAGGACACCAGTGAGGAAAACAAAAGGGAAATGTCCTTGCTCACCAGCGGAGCGGGAGTCGAAATGCGAGGGTTAAAATGGAAGAACCACAGCCCTTGGTATGACTTCGAGCGGCAAGGCTACCGTTGACCGACTGAGTATAGACAGCACCGATACCTTTCTCATCCCCACCAGCTCACACGACCATTACGGAAAACGCTCACACGCGATATCCAAAGCGGTTGGCAGATTGCGCACAGCAGCAGGCTTCAGCAAGCTCCACGTCTTCCATAGCTTCCGCCATACCGTAATCACTGAATTGATCAGGGCAGACGTGCCAGATGCGTTGGCAAAAGAGCTGGTAGGACACGAGACAGGTTCTGTCACCCACGATGCGTATTCGAAGGGTGCGAGTTCGGCACAAAAACTGGCAGCAGTCTCGAAAATCCCTTCCCTGAAAACAGCCATGCCAAATGAAGACAAAACCCTAAATGTATGGTGATGAAAATCTGACGATGTTCAGCTAGCTGACTTAACAGGGTAAAGATCTGTAGAACCCCATCGGCGCTATTTCCCTCAAATTCTTTGCGAGGACACACAAACTGTACGCACACACAGCGCTGGGCGTGCTAAGCAGCCAACTCAGATTGTCCGACCGTGAGATACTGATAGCGCTATGCTCAACACCCACCAATTGGAAGAGTCAAGAACGGACGCTATGAATACTGAAGATTTTAGGAAAGCAATAGATGCTGATGAAGGTTTGAAAAGCAAAAGAAGAAACCTATTCTTACTCTCCTTGCTACTCCTTGCTATTGTAGTGAGCGGTGCAAACATCAAAGAAGCCAGCAGTTTAGTTTTTAAAATTGAGTTTACGAATCATGAGAACCTACAGTGGCTTTTGATTGCGGGTATTTTTTACAGCGTCTTACGCTACTATGCATACTCCGAAATTTACCGCGACGAGCTTTTCAACCAGTGGTCCAAGAAACTTATTAATGACCCAACTATATATCACTATGATCAGCAAGAAGAGGAAGTCAAGGGTTTATTGGAAAAGGCTGTGGACGTTTGGGGTGGCGATGAGCCGGGGCTAGTAGAGCCGGAGTATAGGAGAATTGGCTTATTAAAACGAGTCATTGCCTACCCAGCAACACAAGAAGACCCGGACCATGGACTTATGTACTTCAAGAGATATATAAACCTCAACAAGTACGACAGCAAATGGAAACGCAAAGACTTTCTGTTTCTTCTTTGGATTGAACTGAAGTACAGAGCAAATGCCTGGGTGGCACAAAGAGAAACCCTGGATCTCGTGGCCCCGTACCTATTGGCCGTTGCTGCATTAGCTGCCTTCTTCTACAAGAAATTTTCCTAAGAAGAAAAACGCGCCAATAAGGCTAATCGTAATACCTCGAATCGCCTCAGGAGTATTAGCATGGCTAAAGTCAATCTCCAGCAAACACTGACCTGTTTCAAATACCGTAGCGGTATGAACGCCCTCAGGTGCCTTGTAGATGGGACGCTTTACTTCGCTAAACCTAGCGAGCTGAACGACACTCTTGAAGCCAAGTTTGACTACGCTGAACATGATGCTAATAGCGAGGTTTTCTGCGACACCCTGTCTGAAATAAGTCGAAGTCGGGGTGATCCAGATTACTCGTTTGAGAGTTCGTGCCCTCCTGAAGTAGCTCGTGCTATCAACTGCGAAAATGAGCGGCTACGAAAGTTTAGTGAGGGTGTTGGTATCTTTTCCGCTGCTCACCGTCCTAATCATCAGGCTATGTGGGCGTACTACGCGGAAAATAGCCAGGGAGTGTGTTTTGAGCTGGAGTGGTCGCCTTCGGTCTTGCAGGACCATCAGCTGTTTCCTGTGGACGTGACTTATTTCGGTGGCGCCCGATCACACAATTATGCCGATGATTGGCGGCAACTTTTCATCGCCCTAGCGGAAGAGCACCCCGGTGCAACTCTCGCCCAGCTTCAGGAGTTGTCGCTTGGAGAGGACTTTCTTCGTCGAAGAGGCATTCTTTCAGCTGCTCGCGTAACCTCAGTCAAGCACACTGACTGGAGTCACGAAAACGAAATTAGATTGCTCGCACCTAGGGCGGGCGGGCGATTATTGCTATCTAAAGTGTTGAAGAGGATACATTTCATCAGAACTGATGGTCTGCATTGGGGTGACATCATGTTGCATGCTCATCTCCATTATCCTGAGGTACAGTTGGTGCAATGGACCATGCTTCACGGTGTGGTCACTGCCTCTGCACAACGTAAAGCTCTTCGTACGATTCCGATTGAAAGCGCCTGATCTATTGGTGCTTCCTCGTTAATGCTCCCATTACCTTGCCATCTATCAGGCTTAGATCGCAAGGTATCCCCGGTCCAGCGCTGTGCACGCGTGTCTGCAAGCCTGGTTTCGTCAGTGAGGGTTGGTCGATTTGCGTAGAGGCAAAGTAATGCTAAGATAACAGCAGCTTTTAAACTGCTGCTTCAAACTCGGCCGAGTTCAGTGAGGTTTCATGTCTTTCTGCGATACTGTGGTGGCTATTGCTTCTTCGATTCATAGCTTCGGAAGCGTCTCATCTAATTATGGATCATTAGTCGCTGCAATTATTGTGGCGGGCATGCTTTTCATTATTCGGGAATTATCCATAAGGTCAAAAAATTACTCTGGCGTATTTTACACAATGAGTACAGTTGAAAGCTCATCTTACAACCCTTATAAGGGGATGCAGCTTTTTCACACACTCGTTCTTTACTCGGATGGTTATGTCATCTGCGGCACCTCTGAGAAAACTGGCGACATAGATAGTAAGCGTGGATGTGAGTATGAGGGGGCTCAGAAAATCCGGGGAGAGGTAACTGGTAGAGTAGAACGGAATTACCTCTGGAGCACAGTGATGAATCTCCATATTGTGGAACAAGGGGAAAAGCGGGAAAGCACGTCTTTTATGACCGTAAAAGTTAGTCGGTTCAACTTCCGAAAAGCACAGAACGCTGGTGGATTTTATTCAACTGCTGCGAATACCAAGGGTCGTGTACTATGTGGCAGAGAGTTATTCAGCGAGCATCCTACAGGTTGTTCACCGTTCCAATCTACTGCGGGATCGCAGCTGTTATAATATTAAAACACAAGTCGATTCTCGATGACTTTGTGAAGTGCTCGACTATTGTAACGGAGCATGAAGGACAGCGTGCGTGCGCGATAACTGATTCGCTCATTCGTACATTGGTTGTAGGAGAGGATCACCGGAATAGCATGCATTTCGGCGTGGACCCTATCGCTATATTACGATCAGTTAAGGTCAGAATATTTGAGGGAAAGAGACAAGGCGCAAGCACCATCGAACAACAGCTAGTGCGGACTATAACGGGCCGTTATGAAAAAACTTCGAAACGAAAATTCCGAGAGCAGATTCTAGCTGTAATGTTAAGTTCGAAATTTTCCAAGGATGACCTAGCGGCTTGTTATTTAATGGTTGCATATTATGGCGCTTCATTAGTGGGGGCTTCGGGCCTAAAGAAACTTAGCATTGGCAGTACTAGTTGCATCAATGAATTAATTGTCGCGCACTTGAAATACCCCCGCTCGTCAACCCCCACCGAAGCACTAATCCGGAAGCAGCTTTTGCGGGTGGCTCATTTAAAAGGATTGCTGGCAGAAACTAATACTGGTCTGTTTTTAAAGAAACCATCTAAGACTCTATCTGGTTCGCCCTTAAGATTTGATTAGCGTATTTGAGTATGGCTGCTTTCGGCCTTCCATTTGACTGAGTGGAGCTTCTGGTCACTGCTTTATATGGGGATTTGTTATTACTAACGCAGCTGAAAGATGAAAGTGGTGATCTGCTTAGCGTTGTTGATGGCATCACTGCCTCCATGCGCAGAAAGCCATTTCGTCACCCCTCCAGATCAGCGGCTAACTCGTGTTGGTTTTGCATTAACAGGGTAAGGCATCGGCTGTTGCGATCTGTACTTCTTGGTTATGTGTCACGGTTTTCGTCATCTGTTATACGTAGCCGCGCCATGAACACCACAATCAACCAGCCTTGCAATCTGGTCAGCTGACATAGTTGGACGCTTCGACATCAGCGACTTCACCTGCTCCTATTACGTGGCATTCCGCCCCCGGCCGATGGCTCCCAATCCGGCTCAGCAAGCTTTTTATTCTCTAGCCTTTGCTTGATTCGTTCCACACGCTCGCCGAACTGTTATCCGCCGACAGAGATTTTTCAAACTCTGCAATTAGTTCTTGAAGTCCAGCGCCCAGCAAGGTGCATAAGTCACGCAGTTGCACGATGTCCAAACGGCGCGTCCCGCTCTCCACACCGCTCATAAAGGACTGAGGTCGGCCTAGTGCCTTCGAGCACTCAACCTGAGTCAGGTCAGACATCGGCATTGGGCGTGCTGATCTGGCGCAGTCAGTGGATCAAGCGCGGTTGGTATCCCACCTATGTGCCGTTGGTATCGGTGGTGCCGGCGGCGGTGTTGACCCATGGCGGGAGCTGGATGGTGGTCGGTTCAAGTGCGTTGCTTGGCGCATTGGTTGCGCCGCCCCTGGCCTGTGCCATTGCGGGACGACTTGCGCCCCACTTTCATCCGTACATTGGCAATGTGCTTTCGATGGCACTGAGCACCTTGCTGATCGTGCCCCTGGTGGGAAGACTGGTCGCGTAAACGAGCGGGTACGGCTCCCGGGCCTTACCCACTCCACACTTTACAACCACCGCCAAAACCGCCCCCAGAACCCCCGCTCCAGATCCGCCTTGCACCCCGCATACTGGCGCGCATACAGATCGGAACGGGCCTTGACCTTGCCGGCAACCGGCAACAACCAGGCCTTGCTGGCATAGGTGCGGTTGCGGTAGCCGCCCCAGCCTTCGTGGTAGTTCAGGTACTGGCCGTAGGCGTCGTATTTGTATACGCCGTTGATGGTGGCGGTCTTGTCCATGTACCAGCCGACAAAGTCGATGGCATCGTCGAAGTCCTGGCGGCTGGCCCAGTTGCGGCCGGTGCTTTTCTGGTAGTCGCCCCACACTTCATCCTTGGCCTGGGCATAGCCGGCGGCGGTGCTCACGCGGCCCCAGGGGATGATCCACAACAGGTATTTGCGCGGGGTCTTGGCGTTCTGCCGGAAGCCCGATTCCTGGTACATGATGGCGAACGGTATCTGGATCGGCACACCCCAGCGTTTCTGGGTGACTTTGGCCGCGTCGTACCAGTCGTCCTTCTCGCGGAAGATGGCGCAGAGGTCATCGGGGGAGCGCGGCGGTGAGGTACCGCACGCCGCCAATAAGGTGGTGAAGAGCAGGAGGGCTGTGGTTTTTACCGGGGTCAAAAGCATACCTTTGCGTGAGCGCGAAAAAAGCCGACAGTTTACGCGCTCACGCAAGGTGTTGTGGTCATGACATCAATTGGCCTTGATCAAGCCAATGGCACTTTGCGGGTCGAAATGGCCAGGCGACCAATGCCAAAGCTCAATGCCGCGCCCAGTACCAGCATCAACAAGGTGCTCCACGCCGCGCGGGACAGTTGCTTGGCCGCCACTTCACCCGCTTCACGGGCCTGTTGTTCAGCCTGGGCCTTCAGCTCTTGGACTTTCTGCACAGCCTGTTGGTAGGCCTGGGCATAGTTCTCGACAATCTGGCTGGCCTCGACCTGGCTCTTGCCGGTGCGGGCGGCGACGATGTTGACCAGCGCCTCTTTGTCTGCCGCGTTCAACGCAGGTTCACCGGAGGCTTTGACGCGTTCGAACCACTGCTTGAGTTCAGCCGCCGCCTGGGCTGGATGGGTGGCTGCATCAGTGGCTGCTTGCTGGCCGTCTGCCGCTGCCTGGTCGGCTTTTTGCTCGACATTGGCGGGGTCCAGTTCTGCCTTGCCGCTTTGCTTGAGCAAGGTGTCGAGCTCGCCCTGCAGGCTGTCCCAATCCAGGCTGATGCCCTTCTCGTTCAACTGCTGCTTGACGCTATCGCTGATGCCGGGGGCTACCGCAGCAATCCCGCTGCCGGCCGCCGACAGGCCTTTGCCCACCACATTGCCTGCGGCGCCCACCACGCTGGTGGCCAATGCCGCCAGCAGCCAGGTGGTGAGCAAGGTGGTGATGGTCCAGCTCAGGACACCATGCAGGCCTCCACGATCCGGAGCGGTACGGCCGGCGACAAAAGCGCCTACGCCAATCGCCAGCAAGGTAGAGACAAACAGCCAGATCCCGGCGCCCGTGCCAAAACCGCTCAGCGGGTTGCCGGCCGCCATTGGGTCGACCGCACTGGCGCCGATGGCAGTGCCCAGTACGCTCAGCACCAGGTAGGTCACCAGGGCAATTGCACTACCGGCCAGGACTGAGCCCCAGGACACGCGAAACGGCGAGCGGTTGGTTTCATAAAGAGTGGTCATGATCGATCCTTGGACAAATGAGTAGACCTTCAGTGTGTCCAGACCGGTGGCTACGGTCTCGGCACAATTGCACTAGGTACACTGGTGCATTCGCACCCCGCCAGAGTGATTGGCTCTGCACTATGCTCAGGCTCTGTTGTCGTACTCCACATGTGCCAGACACGCCCTGTTTTGTAAGAGCGAGCTTGCTCGCGAAGAACCTTAGGGCGCCGCGTTCTTCCAGGGCGCGCGCGTTACCGTTGGAGACCTTCGCGAGCAAGCTCGCTCCTACAAGAGACACGGTTGTCCTTATCTACCCATTTTGGAGAAAGCATGAGCCAGGCCGTCCTCGCCCAAGAAACCAATCGCCGCCAATTGCAGCAGATCATTTCCGGCCTGTCCGACGGGGTGATTCTCGCCGAACTCGACCAGAGCATTCTGTGGGCCAACGATGCTGCACTGACCATGCATGGCCTGGACGATATTGCCGGGCTTGGCGCCAATACCGCCGAATACGCCGAGCGTTTTGCCCTGCGCTACCGCAACAACCACCCGCTGCCCTTGGAAGCCTATCCACTGAGCCGGGTGGCCAACGGCGAAGCGTTCAGCGATGTGGTAGTGGAAGTCACGCCCACTGCCGACCCCGACCGCACCTGGGTCCATCGCCTGCGCAGCCTGGCGCTCACCGACAGCGCCGGCAAGCCGGAACTGCTGGTGCTGATCCTCAGCGATGCCACCGAATGGGCCAGCGCCGAGCAGCGTTTTGAAAAGACCTTCAACGCCAACCCGGCGCCGGCGGTGATCTGCCGCTTGAGTGATTTGCGCTATATCAAGGTCAACCAGGGCTTCCTCGAAATGACCGGCTACAACCGCGACCAGGTCATCGGCCGTTCGGTGTACGAACTGGACGTGCTGGAACAGGCCGAGCGCAAGGAGTTGGCGATCCAGCGCCTGGGCGAAGGCGCGACCATCCCGCAGATGCAAGCCGAGCTGAAGCTGCCCGAAGGCGGCAGCAAGCTGGTGATTGTCGCCGGCCAGCCGCTGGATATGAACGATGAGGAATGCATGCTGTTTTCCTTCACCGACCTGGAGCCCCGGCGCAAGGCCGAAACCGCCCTGCGCCAGAGCGAGGAGCGGTTTGCCAAGTCGTTCCGCCTGACGCCGGTGCCAACCCTGGTGTGCGATGCGGGCAATCAGCAGGTGGTGGACGTCAACGATGCGTTCATGACCATCACCGGCTACACCAGCGAAGAGTTGATCGGCAAATCCATCAGCGATATCAACTTTATCGACAGCAGCGAGGCCTGCACGCAGTTGTTCGCCACCCTGGAAAAGGCCGGCAGCCTCGAAGGCCAAGACCTGAAGATCCGCAAGAAAGGCCATGAGGTGATTGACTGCGTGGTGTCGGCCGACACCGTGACCATCCAGGACACCGCCTGTTACCTGCTGGTAATGATGAACATCACCGAGCGCAAACGCTCGGAGTTGGAGTTGGTGTCGGCCATCGAGGAAGTGATGAAGGACGCGTCCTGGTTCAGCCAGACGCTGATCGAAAAACTGGCCAACGCCAAGAGCGTCAACAGCCCCAACCAGCCGAACATCGCCTTCACCGACCTGACCGCCCGTGAGCGGGATGTCCTGGGGTTGATCTGTGAAGGCCTGGCCGACAAGGAAATCGCCTCGCGCCTGAAGCTGGCGCCCAATACCGTGCGCAATCATGTGGCCACGGTGTACTCCAAGCTCAACGTACACAGCCGCAGCGCCGCGATTGTATGGGCGCGGGAACGAGGGCTGTTTGCCGGCGAGCGACGGGTAAAAAAACCATGAACCCAGTGCAAATGCACTAGCCCTACCAGTGCAAATTCGCCTTATTGCGAGGGGATGGGCTGCTTAACCTTGAAGGGTAGCCACAGGGTTTGACGCTCTGTGCCATGGCGATTGTTGCCCTTGAAGGAGACATCATGAAAAGTGAACAAATCAAAGGCCGCGTGGAAAAGGCCGTCGGCAAGGCCCAGGACTTTCTTGGCGACATGACCGATGACGAACAACTCCAGGCCCAGGGCGTAGCGCGCCAGGCGGCCGGCCAACTGCAACAGACCTATGGCGATGTGCTGGACAATGTCGGTGACTTTGCCCAACGCAAGCCGCTGGCCACCGTGGCAATCGTCGCGGGCGTGGGTCTGGTCCTGGGCCTGTTGCTGCGTCGTCGTTAATGGGGGCCGGCATGTTTACCTTGTCCCAACTGCGTAACTGCATCGAAGAAGCCTTGTTGCCGCTGACTTGCGAGTTCACCCTGTGCCGCGATTCGTCACTGACGTTGAAGGTATTTGATGCCGAGAGTGGGCGCGTGGACCTGGTGGTCACCGGGATCAGCGTGAACAAGCTCAAGACCCCGCAGGACGTCGCGACGATGGTCGAAGAATTGCGCTACGAATTGCACAGCAACACCGTGGGCGGTGCCATCTCCATCTGACCCCGCCCCTTTGTAGGCACTATCCCCTGTGGGAGCGGACTTGCCCGCGATAGCTTTGCCGCAACGCCTAAATCCAGGCAGGTAGCGCAGTTGTGGCGAGCGGGCTTGCCCCGCGCTGGGCTGCGAAGCAGCCCCAATAAGCCGAATGCGTTGTACCAGATACACCGCAGCGGCTGGTTTTGGGGCTGCTTCGCAGCCCAGCGCGGGCGATGCGGCGTTCCGACAAGCCCGCTCGCCACAGGAGAGTTCGTCAGTTTCTGAAAGTTGTGTAGATGCCTATGCCGCGACAGCGGCGGATCAGTCAAAGATGCATTTACTGACAGGCCGCAATCGCGGGCAAGCCCGCTCCCACAGGGACGCAGTCGTTTACACAGAGGGTGGGATGTCAGGGCGCGGCTTCAACGACGCACCGATAAAGTAGAACAGCCCCCCGGCCACGATAAACCCGGCCAGCATGTAGAACATGTAGTGCGCCGGCAGGCTGGCCAGCACCAACCCGCACAACACCGGCCCCAGCGCGGCGCCGAGGTTGGAGAGGTTTTGCGCGCCGTAGTACATGCCCCGCAGGTGGTCCGGGGCGATGCGGTCGATAAACATGTACTCGGCGGGGAACACGATGATTTCGCCCACGGTAAAGATCGCCATCGACACCACCCACCACCACACGCTGGTGGACAGCGCAAAGCCGATCACCCCTACCATGAACATCGCCAGCCCCAGGAGCAGCCAGCGGCTCAGGTGACGGTGGCTGATCTGCCGGCCAATCACGTATTGCAGGGCGATCACCAGCAGTGCGTTGGTGGTCAGGATGGCGCTGATTACGGTGTAGGTGTATTCGGCGTCCGAGGTGGTCACCAGGTACTGCGACAGGTAGGCGGTAAACTGCCCGAACACCACCGCGCTGAGCAGGCCGCCGAGGGTAAAGCACACCAGGCGATGATCGCGCAGCAATACCCGGCCCACCGCAAGGAAAGGCACCGGTTTTTGCGCGGTGTCGATCGTCGCCAGGCGGCGATCGCCCCAGCGCCAGTAGAGCAGGAAGAACCCCATCCCCAGCAGCACCGACAAGACAAACGGCAGGCTCATGTCGACCTTGGCCACCATCGCGCCCAAGAACGGCCCTACCGCATAGCCGATATTGGTCAGGGTGTATTTGATGGAAAACACTTCGCTGCGGGCGTCGACGGGCAACAGGCTGGCAAAGCCAGCCTTGACCGCGACATCGATCACCGCATACGCCAGGTTGATCAGGATCAGGCAACTGTAGAAAAGCCACAGCTCGCGGGCCAGCAGCGTGCCGACAAACCCCAGGACGAACAGCAGGCTCAGCCCCAGCAACAGCCGGTAGCTATTGATCCGGTCCACAAGGAACCCGCCATACACACTCAGCAGGGATCCGACGATCAGCGAACTGCCGATCACCAGGCCCACCTCGCTGATACCCAGGGCGAAATGGCTGGACAGGTAGATCACCATGTACGGAAAGGTGATCGCCTTGGCCAGGGTCAGTACCAGCGTGGCCGACAGCAGCAGGTTTACGCTGCGGGGGTAGTTTTTTATTGTTTTCAGCATCCTGCTCTCGTTCCCTGAAAGTCGTCGTTGCACAGGCTACGACAGGCGCAACGCGCAGCTACCTTAACTCAGGACGAGCGGCAAAAAATGCCGTTTTTATGCAGTCGTGCATGATTTTTTAAATACCTCGACCCCAAGGGAGGAAGGCATTGGCCCGCCCCCCCACAACAGCTTATTTGGCAGGCGTGATATCGAGGATGGTGCCATTGGTGATTTTCACCAGCACATAACGGTCGTTGACCCGCGCCCACTGGCTGTCGTCATGGGGCGCTTTGAGCCCGCGCTTTTTCCAGTCCGCAAGGGCCGATTCCTTGCGCACCAGGATATCCGGCGCACGGTCTCCCACTTTCAAGTCTCGGGTATTGATGTTTGAAGGCTCCACGGTTTTTTGCGGATTGTCCTCGGCCTGCACGGTAAGGCTGGTGGCGGACAGGCTGGCGGCAACCAGCAGGCTGGCAATCAGGGACGTTGCTTTCATGGGCATTCCTTCAATAAATGATGTGTACCCAGGTTCCGACAGCAGGGCCCTGCAATCATTCAGCGGCAATACAGCCACGGGTATCGGTGCCTGCTAATCTTGCGCCAGCCCTCCATCGAGTCCGAGAACAATGAAAACAGCCCTGACCCGAACCAAACTGCTGGCCAGCGCCCTGATCGTGATCGCCGTGATTGGCGGTGCCACTTATTACTTGCTGGACCGCCGTGCCACCCACGGCCTGCTTGACGGTCCCCAATACAGCGAAGCGCAACTCAATGAGGGCGGTGTGGATGGCATCCGGGATCTGCCGTTGCCAGAAGCAAAAAAACGCCTGAATTACCTGATCCTCGATATGCGCGACGGCATCAACCGCATCGCCATGCTCGAAAGCATGCGCCTGGAAATCGGCCCGGCCACCACCACGCCAGGCGAACAGAAAGAGCTGAACTATGAGGAGCCGTTCGTGCCCTTCCCCGCCGCCGAACTGAAGGCGGCATTGACCGACCTCAAGCGCACACCAGGGCAGTTCCAGCAGTTGTTCTTCGACAATGCGTCCGGGCTGAAGCTGGAAGTCGAGGCGATTCGCGAGGTGCTCAAGCGCGGGGCCCTGCCCGATCAGCAGACCGAAACCAGCTATCGCATCCAGACCCTGTACTTTCGCGACGGCTCGCAGCAGCCGTTCGCCGAAGTGGCGATCAAGGATGAAGACAGTGAGGAGCAAGACCAGGACACCACCCAGGCCGAACTCAAGCTCAACAAGCCCCTGGAACGTATCGGCCTGACCCTGACTTATCAGGCCTACCCCGGCTTCAATAAAATCGTCCTGGACCGGGCCCACCCGAAAGCCACCGCCGAGGGTGGCGAGGTGTACCAACTGACCCACCTGGGCGACGCCAGCGCCTCCTTGCAACTGGCAACGCCGAAGAATAAATCCTATGTAATCCAGGGCCTGACCGCCGATGGCAAGACGCTGTACAGCGCTGGCAACAGCTCCAACACTTCGCCCACCGCCGAACAAAAAGCCAACCTGCGGGCCTACTACAACGAACTGCTGCGCATGGAAGACAACTTCGCCGACTTCAAGACGGCCGCTGCGGTGCAGGATCACCTGGAACAGTTCGCCAGCAACCTGCCCAGCTCCGACAGCGAGCTGAGTAACGTGCAGGCTACCTACCAATTCGAAGACACCCCCGCCAGCATCGTGATTTACGTGCTGGACCCGCTCCAACCCCAAACCCTTGATTGGGACATGCACAACAGCACCGCCCCTCGCGAGCGCTACATCGCCTACGACAGCGCCAGCGAAAGCAGCGGCTTTATCGACAGCAAGGGGCAGTGGGTGGTCAAGCCGCGCTTCAAGCGCATTGATACCACCGAGATGCCCGGCGTGTACCACATCATGGTCGGCGAAAAATCTTCCGGCGAGGGCTGGAGCGAATTGCAGTTCAAGTACTTTGCCTTTGTACCCGGTACGCAGACGTTGAAAGAACTGCCCTTCGAAATCATCGACAGCGCGATCAACGACGACCTGATGATTGTCGAGCGTGAAACCAACGGCCCCTATGGGGTCTACGACGTGAAGAAGCTACAGGTCGTGGTGCCGATGAAGTACGTCAACCCCAGTGTGATCGGCAACGTGTTCATCGCCCGCCCTGGCGAGACCACCTATGGCTCAAACTCGTTGTACGGCGCCTGGAGCCTGAGCGGCAAGGAGCTGTTGGCACCGCGCTACTGCGCAATCAACGGCAGCGGCGAGTTTATCTACGCCACCTCCGCCGACCAGAAACAGACCGACGTCTACAACCTGCAGATGAAGAAACTCAACCCACCCGGCGCGACCGTCTTCGGCCAGTTTGTCCAGGGCCAACCTCTGCTGATCCAGGACCGTGGCAGCCGCAAATACAGCTTTATCAACGAACAGGGCAAGGTGCTGCCTTTTAGCCTGCCCTTTGATGACGTCAACCCGTTTTCCAACGGCATGGCGGTGGTGCAAAAGGGTAGCCGCTATGGCGCCATCGACGTACACGGCAAACTGCGCGTGCCCATGACCTACAGCAAACTCAACCCCTTCCAGAAGAACCTCGCCTCGGCAGAAATGGATAATTTTGAAGGGTTGGTATTGATCGACAAAAACAATCGCGTGGTGAAAAAACTTGGGTCATATACCAGCTACAGCTACCCGTACAACAGCAACGACGCGACCTATAGCATCTGGGATGCGCAGGTGCCAAACCGCGTGAATGTGTTCGACGCCGATGGCAACCAGACCGATAGCTTCGAGCGCGAGTGAATGATGGCATCGTTGTAGGAGCCGGTTTGCCGGCTCTTACAACAGGACCGCTATTGCATCCGTGAAATTAATCCTGTAATTTTTCATGAAATTTTTAGACAAGAATTTCACGAACCTCCCATGGACAAACAAGAAGAACTGGACGCCCTGGCGATCCTGATTCACGACCTGCGCAAATACAAAAAGCTCACCCTGGCCCAACTGGCACAGAAGATCGAGCGTTCCGTGGGGTTCCTGTCCCAGGTCGAGCGTGGGTTGTCGCGCCCCACCGTGGCGGACCTGACCGCCATCAGCCATGCACTCGACGTGCCCACCACCTATTTCTACAGCCTGTCCAAACCCAAGGCAGTGGCCTGGGTCACGCGCCCCAACGAGCGGCGCACGGTGTATTACGCCAATGGCATCACCGACATCCTTGTTTCGCCCAGCATGCAAGGGGCGTTTTCGATCCTCGACAGTCTGCTCGAACCCGGCGCCAACAGTGGCGAACAGACCATGAGCGACCGCGCCGAGCAGGCCGGTTTCGTGCTTGAAGGCCACCTGACCCTGTGGGTCGAGGGCGAAGCCGATGCGGTCACTCTCGGCCCCGGCGACAGCTTTCACCTCGCCAGTTTTGCCCACTGCCGCTACGGCAACCTGACCGACCTGCCGGCCCGCGTGCTGTGGGTCTACAACTAAGGCACACCAAGGAGCGTCACCCGTGAAAAGCCATTCCTCCACGTTACTGGCCGAAGTACGGATCTTTCGCCAGAACCATCCGGATGTACGTTACGTCGACCTGATTTGCCTGGACATCCCAGGGCGTTTCTACGGCAAGCGCTACCCGGTTGAAATGTTGGAAAAAGTCGCCGCCGGCAGCCCCCTGAAGCTGCCGCAGAACGCGGTGCTGCTGGGCGCCCAGGGCGGTTTGTTCAAGATCGGCGACTATTGCTTCCATGACGGCGACCCCGACGCCAACCGCCGCCTGGTACCCGGCACGCTCAAGCCTGTGAGCTGGGAGGCGCAGCCCCTGGGGCAGATGCTGATCACCTCCGACGGCACCGAGGCGCCCATCGAATTCGAGCCCCGGGAAGTACTGGCCAAAGTCCTGGAACGCCTGCACCGCAAGGGCATTCACCCGGTGGTGGCGTTTGAGCTGGAGTTCTACCTGTTCGACAGAAAACTCGCCGACGGCCTGCCGCAATTTGCCCGCGACCCATTGAGCGACGACCCCGACGACCAACCGACCCTGCATATCGAGCGGCTGTCGCGTTTCGCCCCGGTACTCGATGACATGGTGCAGACCGCCCAGGCGCAGGGGATCGACATTACGGTGATCACTGCCGAGTTGGGCCCTGGCCAGTTCGAAATCAATTTCGGTCACCTCGACGACGGCCTGCGCGCCGCGGACTGGGCCGCGCTGTTCTGCCGCAGCACCCGTGGCGTGGCGCTCAAGCATGGCTATCGCGCCAGTTTCATGGCCAAGCCCTACCTGCAACATCCCGGCAGTGGCATGCATGTGCATGTCAGCCTGTACGATGCCGCCGGCAACAACCTACTGGCAGCGCACCAGCAGCAACCACTGCGTCACGCAGTGGCGGGTTGCCTGGAACTGCTGCCCCATTGCATGCCGATTTTCTCGCCCAACCACAACGCCTTCCGCCGCCTGGGCGGTACCGTCAATGCGGCCACCAAGGCCTGCTGGGGCTATGAAGACCGGGATGCCTGCGTACGCATTCCCGAGTCCGACCCGCGCAACCTGCGGATCGAACACCGTCTGGCCAGTGCCGATGCCAATCCGTACCTGGTGCTGGCGGCGATCCTGGTCGGGCTTGAACATGGCCTGGATGCAGCGCGTGAACCCATCGCACCGCTGAACGAGGACCGCGACAGCGGCCACGACTTCCCCCTGGAAATGCTCGAAGCCGTACGCGCCATGCAGCAACAACCGGCCCTGCGCGAAGGCTTGGGCGCGGAGTTTGTCGACGTCTATTGCGAAAACAAACGCCAGGATCACCTGGCTTTC
Source organism: Pseudomonas sp. DTU12.1 (assembly GCF_009873475.1). NCBI lineage: Bacteria > Pseudomonadati > Pseudomonadota > Gammaproteobacteria > Pseudomonadales > Pseudomonadaceae > Pseudomonas > Pseudomonas sp. DTU12.1. The sequence goes on from NZ_CP045254.1 coordinate 3,935,838, forward strand.
CAGCAGGAAATCAATGCGCGGGAATATCGCTGGTATCTCTAGCGACCGCCCCTTTGTAGGCGCTGGCTTGCCAGCGATGGCCATAGGTATCGACACAACGCTCAGAAACTCACGAACTCCCCTGTGGCGAGCGGGCTTGCCCCGCGCTGGGCTGCGAAGCAGCCCCAAAAAGCCCGCCGTGTTTCTTCAGATAAACTGCGATGGACGGGTTTAGGGCTGCTTCGCAGCCCAGCGCGGGGCAAGCCCGCTCGCCACAGGGGAGTTCTATCGCTTCAAGCCGGCTCCTGCAAAGCTGTTACCTTGCAAAGGTCTTATGACCACCCTCTCCTGCGGACTCCCCATGACCGACCAAAGCCCCCCTGCCCTCAAGGAAATCTTCAACCTCCAGCGCCTGCAGCACATCGCCGATGAGATGAGCGCGGTGTACCCGCCGTTCGATGCCAAGGGGTTTCTCCAGCACGCCAGCCAGGACCTTGCCGGGTTGTCGGTGATGCCGCGCATGGCCCGCGTCAGTGAAAGCCTGCACGCGGTGATCCCCCTGGACTATGCACAGACCCTCAAGCTTCTGTATGCCTTGGCCCCGCGCCTGAACAGTGGTTTTGTCAGCTTGTTCCTCGGGCACTATGTGGCCAGCTACGGCCTGGATGATTTCAAGCGCTCGATGGCGGCGCTCAAGTACTTCACCACCTTTGGCTCTGCCGAGTTTGCCGTGCGGGCTTTTCTGCTCCAGGATTTGCAGCGCACGCTGGCGGTGATGCAACAGTGGTCGCTGGACGATAACGAACACGTGCGCCGCCTCGCCAGCGAAGGCTCGCGGCCCAGGTTGCCGTGGTCATTTCGCCTGGCGCAGGTGCAGGCCGACCCACGCCTGTGCGCATTAATCCTGGACAACCTCAAGGCCGACAGCAGCCTGTATGTGCGCAAGTCCGTGGCCAACCACCTCAACGACATCACCAAGGACCATCCCGACTGGGTGCTGGATGTGATCGAGAGCTGGTCCCTGGACACCCCCCACACCGCCTGGATCGCCCGCCACGCCCTGCGCAGCCTGATCAAGCAAGGCAATACCCGCGCACTGACAATCATGGGCGCAGGCGCCCGGGCCGAGGTGAAGATCCATCAGTTCAAGGTCGAGCCAGCGGCGATTCGCCTGGGCGAGCGGATCAATCTGTCGTTTACCCTCGAATCCACGACCAGCGCCCCACAAAAACTGGTGGTGGACTACGCCATCGAGTACGTAAAAAGCGCCGGCCATAGCGCCGCCAAGGTGTTCAAGCTCAAGGCGTTCACCCTCGGCGCGGGTGAACGACACACCGTGCTGCGTGGCCAACACATCCGCGACATGACCACGCGCAAGCATTACCCCGGCCAGCATACGGTGCACGTACTGGTGAACGGCGAGCGCCTGGCGAGCAGCGGATTTGAGCTGATCGGCTGACCCCTCCTACCGAACAAAAGGCTCTATCTCGGGCCTTTCAGCGATATTTATTGTCCTACAATGCTGGTTTTTGAAGTTGCGATCCATTATCATCTGGCGCCTCTTGGTACCCGCACGGGTATCTGTGTCAACGTTCCACCTGAGGCGCCCATGCACCGTTTCTCGTTTTACCGCCCTTTGATTTGCGCCAGTCTGGGGCTTGTTTCGCACACTGCTCATGCCGCGTTGCAACCCATGGCCGAAGCTGCACTTGCCAACGAATCCGAGCTGCACTGCCACTTCAACCGTGACGCCAGCACCGATTGCACGACCACCTACCGCTACACCATCCTCCAGCCCAGCGGCCGGGAAATACTGTCGCGCATCGACTTCAACTACGCCGAAGGCGATGGGTTTGAAGTGCTGCACGCCGAGTCCACCCAGCCCGGCGGCAAGCCGCAGGCGCTGGCCGAGTCGCAGATCGATACGCGCACCGCGCCCAACCCCGACCAGGGCTTTGCCCGCCTGAAGCAAACCTCCCTGGCCTTCCCCAACCTGCGGGTCGGCACACAGATCCGCTACACCGTGCGCGAACATCACCCAGCCAAGCCGCTGATGACCGAGTTCCACTACGCCCTGCAGTTTGGCCCCAGCAACGCCCGTCGCGACCGGCTCAAGGCGCGCTTTACCGCTGAACGGCCAATCGAGTGGCGCGCGGAGTTGATGGACGGCTTCACCATCACCCCCTCGGTCAATCGCAAGACCCTGGATATCGAGCAAAAAGCGCCGAGCTACCTCAACTACATCAACGAATCGGGTCATGCCTATATGCGGCTGATCCCGCGTATCGAAGTGGGCAGCAGCCTTGATGTGCAAAAGCACTTCGGTGGCTTTGCCCAGCGCTACAACCAGATCCTCGCGGCCAAACTGCCGGCGGGCAGTGCCGCCGCCGTGGCCGCGGTGAAGGGCCTGGCCCCCGCGCAACAAGTGGCGGGGCTGATGCAGCACATCAACGATCACTACCGTTACCTGGGTGACTGGCGTGCCACGGATCGCGGCTATGTACCGTTTAACCTGGCAGAGATCGAGCAGCATGGTTATGGCGACTGCAAGGACCTGGCGATCCTCCTGACCGCCATGCTCAAGGCCAGCGGGATCAAGGCCGAGACCGCCTGGGTCAGCCGGGGGGATGTGGTGGACTCATTGCTGGTTCCGGGCACTGGCGCGCCCAACCATGCCATCGTGCGTGCCGAGGTGGCCGGCCAGGTGTGGTGGCTGGACCCGACCAACCCGGTGTTCGCCCCGGGCCAGACCATGCCCGATATCCAGGATCGCTGGGTACTCGTCAACGATGCGCAGGGCCAGGTGCGCGAGGAACATATCCCCCGGGCGCGCCCTGACACCAGCATCCGCCTGGACAAGCAGGTGCATTACGACAAACAGGGCAACGGCACGACCCGCGCCAGCGTCACCTTCAGCCGCCTGACGCTGATGCAGTTGAGCATGGCTGACCGTGAACAGGGGGCCACTGCCACTGACCAGAACATCTGCGACAACTTCGGCCGCGAGATCAGCGATTGCCAGGTGACCCGCCAACCCACTGGGTTCGTGCAGCCCGATAGCTACACGGTCAAGGCCAGCATGACCGACCTGCGCGCCCTGGAAAAACTCGATGAAGGCTACGTCTACACCGACCAGTCGCTCAAGGAGAAATGGGACGGCCTGCTCAACTACCGCCGCAATGGGCAACGGGGCGACCTGTACCTGGGCAACCCGGACACCGTCGACTACACCTTTACCTTGACCGGCGGGAAGATGGACAAGCCGGTCCAGAGCTGCAAGATCCACTCGCCCTGGTATGACCTGGAGCTCGATGGCGAACAGCTCAAGGATGGCTTGCGCTACCACTACCGGTTGACCCAGAAAGTGCGCTGGTTGGGCCATGACGAAATCGTCAGTGCACCGTTTGAAAAGATGATCAACGATGCTCGTGCATGTGGTGAACAAGTGCACCAGACGGTAAAACTCTAAACCCACGCACAGTCCCATGTGGGAGCTGTCTCGCCCTGCGAGGCAGCTCCCACATTTGATCTCTGTACACCCTCACACCTGATTGGCTCCCCCCGGCTTGAGCGTTGTACATCCTCCTCATTTTGATCATCGCGCCCTTCGCTACTCGCCCAACAGCAGCCCCTGCTCCTTGGCGCACAACTCCACCACGTAATCCCACAACACCCGCAACCGCACCGACTTGTGCAACTCGCGCCGGGAGCTGATCCAGTAGCTGCGCTGGATGCTTTCCTCCGGCAATAACGGCACCAGGTCCGGGTCGCCTGCGGCCATGAAGCACGGCAACACCGCAATTCCCAAGCCCGAACGCGCGGCCTGTTGCTGGGCAATCACGCTGGTGCTGTGGAACACCACCCTGGGGTTGCGACAAAAACTGCTGAGCAGCTTCAACTCCTGACTGAACAGCAGGTCGTCGACGTAGTCGATCCAGGCATGGGCAGCCAGGTCTTCGCGCTTCTCGATGGCGGGCGTGCGCGCCAGGTAGCTGCGGCTGGCATACAGGGCCAGGCGGTAGTCGGTGAGTTTGCGCGTGACCAATTGATCGACGCTGGGCCGCTCCAGGTGGATGCTGATCTCGGCCTCGCGGTTGAGGATGCTGACAAAGCGCGGCACCGCCACCAACTCCACTTCCAGCCCCGGATAACGCTCGAACAGGCCGCCCATGCGGCTGGCCAGGAACATCACCCCCAGCCCTTCGGCCACTCCCAGGCGGATCTTGCCCAGGGGCGCGGCGGAGTGGGTCAGTTCTTCTTCGGCCAGCAGCGCAACGTTCTCCATGGCTTCGGCATGTTTGAGCAGTGCCTCGCCCGACGGCGTCAGTTCATAACCCTGGGCGTGCTGCACAAACAACGCGGTGCCGAGGCTTTTCTCGATGGCCTCGATATGCCGGGCCACGGTCGCATGGGTGGTCTTCAGGCGCTGGGCAGCGGTGAGCAGGCGCCCGCTGCGCTGCAACTCCAGAAAATACCGCAGGTCATTCCAGTCGAACATGTCGCCTCCCCTCCCGGCCATGAGAACAGCGCTGTTTAAAAACGCACAGCAGCTGGGTAAAAACTAACATTTTTAAGACGAAAACTAACAACTAGGATGGAGCCAATAAGAAAAACAAGCGAGACCCCAGATGACTATTGCACCTGCGCAATACGATTACGTGGTAGTAGGCGCCGGCCCTGCGGGCTGCCTGCTGGCCAATCGACTGTCTGCCAACCCCGCCCATCGCGTGCTGCTGCTGGAAGCCGGCGGCCGCGACAATTACCCCTGGATCCACATTCCCGTCGGCTACCTGTTCTGCATCGGCAACCCGCGCACCGACTGGTGCTTCAAGACCGAAGCCCAGGAAGGCCTGCAAGGCCGCGCCTTGAGCTATCCACGGGGCAAGGTGCTGGGCGGCTGCTCGTCGATCAACGGCATGATCTACATGCGTGGCCAGGCCAACGACTACGACGGCTGGGCCGCCGAAGGCAACCCGGGCTGGGCCTGGGACGATGTGCTGCCACTGTTCAAACAAAGCGAAAACCATTTTGCCGGCGCCTCGCCCCTGCATGGCGACAGCGGCGAGTGGCGCGTGGAGCAACAGCGCCTGCACTGGCCGATCCTCGACGCCTTCCGCGAAGCCGCCAAGCAGAGCGGGATTGCCAGCATCGATGACTTCAACCAGGGTGATAACGAAGGGTGTGGCTACTTCCAGGTCAACCAGAAAGGTGGCGTGCGCTGGAATGCGGCCAAGGCGTTTCTCAAGCCCATCCGCCAGCGTGCCAACCTCACCGTGCTGACCGGGGTCGAAGTCGACCGCGTCCTCCTTGAAAACGGCCGTGCCAGTGCAGTAGTGGGCCGCCAACTGGGGCAAGCGGTGACGTGGAAAGCGCACAAGGAAATCATCCTGTGTGCCGGCGCCGTGGGTTCGCCGGGCATTCTGCAACGCTCCGGTATCGGCCCTTCCAGCGTCCTTGGGCCACTGGGCATCGAAGTGCTGCACGAACTGCCCGGGGTCGGTGGCAACTTGCAGGATCACCTGCAACTGCGGCTGATCTACAAGCTGGAAAACGCCCGCACCCTGAACCAGATCGCCGGCTCCGTATGGGGCAAGATGGGCATGGGCCTGCAGTACCTGTATGACCGCAGCGGCCCGCTGTCCATGGCGCCCAGCCAACTCGGCGCCTTCGCCCGCTCGGGGCCGGAACAGACCTCGGCCAACCTCGAATACCACGTGCAGCCGCTATCGCTGGAGCGCTTTGGCGAGCCGCTGCACGCGTTCCCGGCGTTTACCGCATCGGTCTGTGACTTGCGCCCGCAGAGTCGCGGGCGCATCGATATCCGCTCGGCCGATCCGTCTGCGCCGCCGCTGATCCAGCCCAACTACCTGAGTCATCCAGAAGATTTACGCGTGGCCGCCGACGCCATCCGCCTGACCCGGAGGATTGTCGGCGCCCAGGCCCTGCGCCCGTTCAACCCGGTGGAGTACCTGCCTGGCGAAGCGTTGCAGAGCGACGAACAATTGCAGGAAGCCGCGGCGCGGATCGGCACCACGATCTTTCATCCGGTCGGCACCTGCCGCATGGGCCAGGACAAGGACGCCGTGGTCGATGCCCAGTTGCGCGTGCACGGGGTTGCCGGCCTGCGCATCGCCGACGCCTCGATCATGCCGCGCATCACCTCCGGCAACACCTGCTCACCCACGCTGATGATCGCGGAAAAAGCCGCGCAACTGATCCTGTCCCCTTCAACGAGGAACCTCACCCCCCAACGAGAACAGACAACACCGGCATGACCTGTAGGAGCGAGCTTGCTCGCGAGAATCGCCAACGATAACGCGGGCATTCTGGATAAACGCGTTGCTCTCAGGCTTTTCGCGAGCAAGCTCGCTCCAACAGGGTAAGAGCGGCGCTGAAGTTGGCGCCGACAGTGGAACAACAATAAATAATCACTGTGAGGGCTACCCCATGTCAGAACGTGCTCAACCCCTGGACGCCACACCTGGCGCCACTGTTACCAGCAAGGAGTCGCAAAAGGTCATCTTCGCCTCGTCCCTGGGGACGGTGTTCGAGTGGTATGACTTTTTCCTCTATGGCGCCCTCGCGGCGGTGATCAGCAAGCAATTCTTTGCCGGGGTCAACGACACCACGGCCTTTATCTTCGCCTTGATGGCCTTTGCCGCCGGCTTTGTGGTGCGGCCGTTCGGCGCGCTGGTATTCGGGCGCCTGGGCGACATGATCGGGCGCAAATACACCTTCCTCGCCACCATCGTCCTGATGGGCGTGGCGACCTTCTGCGTGGGCCTGTTGCCCACCTACGCCAGCATCGGCATCGCCGCACCAATCATCCTGGTAGTGCTGCGCATGCTCCAGGGCCTGGCCCTGGGCGGTGAATACGGGGGGGCCGCAACCTATGTCGCCGAGCACGCGCCGGCCGGCAAGCGCGGCTTCCATACCAGCTGGATTCAATCCACCGCCACCCTCGGCCTGCTGCTGTCGTTGCTAGTGGTGCTGGCCTGCCGTTACTTCACCGGCGATCAGTTTGAAGTCTGGGGCTGGCGCCTGCCGTTCCTGCTGTCCATCGTGCTGCTGGGGATTTCCACCTGGATCCGCATGAGCCTGCATGAATCCCCCGCGTTCCTGAAAATGAAAGAGGAAGGCAAGGCCAGCAAGGCGCCGATCCGCGAGTCGTTCGGCAACTGGGAAAACCTCAAGGTGGTGTTGATCGCGCTGTTCAGTATCAACGCCGGCCAGGCCGTGACTTTCTATGCGGCGCAGTTCTACGTGCTGTTCTTCCTTACCCAGTTCCTGAAGATGGACCCGGCCCTGGCCAATATGCTGCTGATCATCAGCGTGGTGATTGGCGCGCCGTTCTTCATCTTCTTCGGCTGGCTCTCGGACAAATGGGGGCGCAAGCCCGTACTGATGGTGGGCCTGTTGCTGGCCACTGCACTGTACTTCCCGATCTTCAAGGGCCTGGCCCACTACACCAACCCGGCAATGGACCAGGCCAGCCGCCAGGCTCCGATCACCGTACTGGCAGACCCGGCCACCTGCACTTTCCAGTTCGACCCGGTGGGCAAGGCGCGGTTTGACAGCCCCTGCGACAAGGTCAAGACCTTCCTGGTCAAACAGGGCCTGCCTTACAGCAGCGAAGCCGCACCGGCCGGCAGCGCGGTACAAGTGAGCATCGGCGATGTGCGCATCGACGGCTACGACGAAGACGCCTTGCGCGGCGCCGTGACCCTGGCCGGCTACCCGAAATCGGCGGACGTGGCCCAGGTCAACAAAACCATGGTGGTGGTGCTGATCGTCGCCCTGATCCTGATCGCTGCAATGTGCTACGGCCCCCTGGCCGCGCTGATGGTCGAACTGTTCCCGACGCGCATCCGCTACACCTCCATGTCCCTGCCCTACCACATCGGTAACGGCTGGTTTGGCGGATTCCTGCCGACCGTGTCGTTTGCGTTGGTGGTGTATACCGGCGATATCTTCTACGGGCTGTGGTACCCGGTGGTGATTACCGGGGTGAGCCTGATTGTCGGGCTGGTATGCCTGAAGGAAACCAAGAACGTGGACCTGGATAACAACTGATATCCCCTTGTGGGAGCGGGCTTGCCCGCGATGACGCTGTGTCAGTCACTAGATGTATTGACTGATCCACCGTTATCGCGGGCAAGCCCGCTCCCACATTGGTTTGCGGCGCCCACACAAATTGCTGTATATCCATCCAGATAAAGGTTGCTCAATTCCCTTCTTTTGCCCATCCTTCTCCCATTCAACTGCGTAACGAATGGGCTGACCATGCGGCTGTTCCTCTGTGAAAAACCCTCCCAGGCCAAGGATATCGCGGCCGTGCTCGGTGCCAGGCGCCGGGGCGATGGGTGCTGGCTGGGAACCGACGTCACAGTCACCTGGTGCATCGGCCACCTGCTGGAAACCGCCCCGCCCGATGCCTACGACGCCAAGTACAAGCGCTGGGTGCTGGCCGACCTGCCCATCGTCCCGGAAAAATGGAAGATGACGGTAAAACCCAAGACGGCCAGCCAGTACAAGGCGGTCAAGCGCCTGCTGGGCGAAGCCCGGGAACTGGTGATTGCCACCGACGCCGACCGCGAGGGCGAGATGATCGCCCGGGAGCTGGTGGAGCATTGCCGCTATCGCGGGCCGATCCAGCGTTTGTGGCTGTCTGCACTGGATGACGCCTCGATCCGCAAGGCCCTGGCTTCGTTGAAGCCGGGTGCGGACACCTTCAGCCTCTATCATTCGGCCCTGGGCCGTTCCCGTGCCGATTGGCTGATCGGCATGAACATGAGCCGCCTGTTTACGTTGCTCGGCCGCCAGTCCGGCTATCAAGGCGTGTTGCCGGTGGGCCGCGTACAAACCCCGACCCTGCGCCTGGTGGTGGATCGTGACCGCAGCATTGCCGACTTCGTCCCGGTGGCGTACTGGGCAATCGATGTGCAATTGCTGCATTCGCAGATGAGCTTTATCGCGCAATGGCGCGCCGCCGACGATATCTGTGACGACCAGGGCCGCTGCCTCAACCATGAACGGGCACGGCAGGCGGCGAGCGCCATGGGTAACGCGGCCAGCGCACGCCTGGTGAAGCTGCGCACCGAACGCATGCGCGAAGTGGCGCCCCTGCCCTTTGACCTGGGCACCCTGCAGGAAATCTGCTCGAAGAAACTCGGCCTCGGCGCCCAGGAAACCCTGGACATTGCCCAGTCCCTCTACGAAACCCACAAGGTCATCACCTACCCACGCAGTGACTGCGGCTACCTGCCCGTAAGCCAGCATGGCGACGCGGCAACGATTCTTGCGGCGTTGGGGCGCGCCGATCCAGCAGTGAGCGCGCTGCTGCCGCACCTCGATGCGCAACGCCGCTCCCGGGCCTGGAACGACGCCAAGGTCAGCGCCCACCACGGCATCATCCCCACCGGCGCCGGCAAGGATCTGGCGCAGTTGACCGGCAAGCACCGCGCCGTCTTCACCTTGATCCGCGCCCGGTACCTGGCGCAGTTCCTGCCCAACCACGAATACGATCGCACCCAGGCGGATTTCGACTGTGCCGGAGAAGCCCTGCGCGCGGTGGGCAAGGTCGTGGTGGAAGCCGGTTGGAAGCGCGCCTTGCCCGAAGCCCTGGCTCCGAGCAAAGGCCGCGAAGCACCTGCACCACAGCCTTTGCCAACCCTGGTACAGGGTGAGGATTACGGGGTGGCGCAGGTCAACCTCAAGGACCTGTGGACCCAGCCGCCCAAGCCCTTTACCGAAGGCGACCTGATCAAGGCGATGAAGAACGTCGCCAAACTGGTGCAAGACCCGCTGCTCAAGCAAAAGCTCAAGGACACCACCGGCATCGGCACCGAGGCGACACGGGCCGGGATTATCCAGGGCCTGCTGGACCGTGGTTACCTGGTAAAAAATGGCAAGGCGTTGTCCGCCACACCGGCAGCCTTCAGCCTGATCGACGCGGTGCCCAGGGCGATTGCCGACCCGGGCACCACTGCGATTTGGGAGCAGGCCCTGGACATGGTGCAAAGCGGTGAGATGAGCCTGGAGGAGTTTGTCGCAAAACAGGCCGCGTGGATGAGCAAACAAGTGGCCCGCTGCAATGGCATGCAAATGACCATCAGCGGCCCTGCCAGCCCGGCAGGCCGTGGTGCTACCCCTTGGAAAAACAAACGCAAGCCGGCCAAGCGCAAGACCGGCGCCGGCCCGAAACGGGCGGCAACACCGGCAAACAAGGGCTGAAATACCGAAAAAAGGCGCTAATGACGTTTTTCGAGCGGATATACGCCGCTTTGGCTCTTGCTCTGGCGCCAACGGTCTAGGATTCTGTAGGAACTGCCTAATAACAAAACCGGGGTGGCCACCATGAAGACCGTCGCACAGTTGCTCAAGTCCAAGGACCAGAAGAATCAGGAAGTGCATACCATCCAGTGGAATCACACCGTGTTTGAAGCGCTGGTGGTGATGGCAGCGAAGAACGTCGGCGCTTTGCCGGTGGTCAAGGACAATAAAGTTGTCGGCATCATCAGTGAGCGCGACTACGCGCGCAAACTGATTCTCCATGGACTGTCCTCGACGAGCACACAGGTACACCAAGTTATGAGCTCACCGGCGATCACCGTGGACACCCACAAAAGCGTCGAAGACTGCATGGGCATCATGACTGACGGCCACCTGCGCCACCTACCAGTGGTGGAAGACGGAAAACTCCTGGGCCTGCTGTCCATCGGCGACCTGGTCAAGGAAGCCATTGCTGAACAGGCGGCCCTTATCCAGCAGTTGGAGCAGTACATCCGCGGCGAATGACACTCCCAAGCCCCACAAATCCAATGTAGGAGCCGGCTTGCCGGCGATGGCATCCCCTCGGTTTCAATCACACACCGTAGTCATGCCATCGCTGGCAAGCCAGCGCCTACAGAAGGGCAAACATCCGACCTGCCAGCACAAAAAATGACGCCCAAGTCACTTTTCCCCGCCCCACCCCCCGCACCGGAATATTTATGTAGTGAGCAAAAATAATCACTACATAACCGTTGACGTAACCATTTTGACCTTGCATGATTCAGACGTCTCCCGGATCGGGAGCGTTGGTAACAAGCGTTTTGAACAAGCTCGTCTGACCGCCGAGCTGTTTTTCCGGATGTGCACTGCCCACAAGGCAGATTGATGAAGCTGACCGAACCGAAAGGCACGGTACAAGAAGCTCAAATGCTACTTGTCTTCGTTATGAAACCATTGCGTAGCAGTTCATCAGAAACACTACATGCATCAGGTTCAAGACCCTGCCCGTATTTGGCAGACCGTTTCTGACGCCCGGTTTTTGCAACCGGAGACAACTAACGTGGATTAACGAATCAACTGAAGATCGCCAACTGGTCAAGGGGCTTACAATGAATCTGAACAACCAACCAACTATCGATGAATTGGCTGAGATGTTCGCAGCGCAGAAAGACACACTCGACGACCATATCCTGTGGATTGGCAAATCGGGCGAAGTGCAAATTGACTGCCTGGCGCCCCATACCGAAGAAGCCGAGTTCGACCGCAATAACCGTGAACTGGCGGCGCGTCTGAAGATGTACCGCCGTGGCCAGGGTTATGTCGGCAAAAAAGCTGCTGCCGATCGCAACTTTATCGAGCAAGTGTTCGACACACTTAACAATGCCTGGGAGTCCTTCAAGGACAACTCGCAAGTTAAAGTAATCGACCGCTACTACTAAGAACTACTCACCCTCTGTAGGAGCTGGCTTGCCAGCGATGACGGTTTAACGATCAACACGGTTGATTGTTAAATAGCTATCGCCGGCAAGCCAGCTCCTACAGTTGTTTGTGCAGACTTAAATACCGGGAAACCGTCCCTTCGCCGCTTCGTCCCGGAAGATATCGAACAGGGCCTGCGCCGCCGCCGACAGTTCATGCCCAGGCTTGGTCAGCACGCCAATCGGTCGCTCGATCACCGGGTCACGCAAGGTGATGCAATGGGCGCCCGCCTCTTCCATCTGCGGGGCGCACAACGCGGGCACGGCGCTGACGCCCAGGCCACTGGCTACCATCTTGCCCACCGTTGCCAATTGATGGCTCTCCAACGCCACCGGCAGCTTCATCTGCAATGCACCCAAGTGCTCTTCCAGCATCACCCGTACCGTAGAAGGCCGCTGCAAGGTGATGAAAGGTTGCGCCAGCAGGGTTTTCCAGTCGATTTCGCTCATGTGCGCCAACGCTGAATCACCGGGCACTACCGCAACAAAGCGGTCCAGATACAGCGGGGTAAAGGCCAGCGACGAGCCCGGCGAGGGCTCGAATGCCACGCCCAGTTCAACCTGGCGATCGCGGACCATCTCCAGCACCTGTTCATTGATCAGGTCGTGCACCGTGACATTGACCTGGGGAAACCGTGCCCGAAAAATCTTCAGGATCGGCGGCAGCAGGTTGCCAGCAAACGACGGCATCGCCGCCACCGTCACGCGCCCGCGCTGCAATGTAAAACGCTGGCGCAATTCATCCTCGGCATTGTCCCAGTCGGCAATCAACCGGCGGGCCAGGGGCAACAGGGATTCGCCTTCCGGGGTCAATGCGACGTTGCGCGTATTGCGGCTGAAAAGCCGCCCGCCCAGGCCCTCCTCCAGACCTTTGATCGTCAGGCTCAGGGCCGACTGGGACAAATGCAGGCGCTCACAGGCGGCGGCAAAACTCAGGGTCTGGGCCACGGCCAGAAAGGCCCGCATCTGTTTAACTGTCATGGCTGTGCTCCGCTACCCACTCTATTGTCCCGTTTTTTAAATCAATCAACCTTAAAAAACAACTTAACAAATCAATCCACCGGCGCAACACTCGGTTCACTGGCTGGACCACAAACAATAAAAGAGGTGCATATGGCAGGTTTCGATAAACGCGTGGCGTCCTATGAAGAAGCGCTGGCAGGCCTGGAAGACGGCATGACCGTACTCTCCGGCGGCTTTGGCCTGTGCGGCATCCCGGAAAACCTCATCGCCGAAATCAAGCGCAAAGGCACCCGCGACCTGACGGTCGTCTCCAACAACTGCGGCGTGGATGGCTTTGGCCTGGGCGTACTGCTCGAAGAAAAGCAGATCAGCAAGGTCATCGCCTCCTACGTCGGGGAGAACGCCCTGTTCGAGAAGCAACTGCTCAGCGGCGAAATCGAAGTGGTGTTGACCCCCCAAGGCACCCTCGCAGAAAAAATGCGCGCAGGCGGCGCCGGCATTCCCGCGTTCTTTACCGCCACCGGTGTGGGCACGCCCGTCGCCGAAGGCAAGGAAACCCGCGAGTTCAACGGTCGCCCCTACCTGATGGAAGAGTCCATCACCGGCGACTTCGCCATCGTCAAAGGCTGGAAAGCCGACCATTTCGGCAACGTGATCTACCGCCACACCGCCCAGAACTTCAACCCGCTGGCCGCCACCGCCGGCAAGATCACCGTGGTCGAAGTCGAGGAAATCGTCGAACCGGGCGAGCTGGACCCGGCGCAGATCCACACCCCTGGCATCTACGTCGACCGGATTATCTGCGGCACCTTCGAGAAGCGCATCGAACAGCGCACTGTCCGCAAATAATCTGCCTCCAGCCCGAACAATAAGGACTCATAAAATGGCTCTTACCCGCGAACAAATGGCTCAACGCGTCGCCCGCGAAATGCAGGACGGCTTCTACGTCAACCTCGGCATCGGCATCCCGACTCTGGTGGCCAACTACATTCCCGAAGGCATGGAAGTGATGCTGCAGTCGGAAAACGGCCTGCTGGGCATGGGACCGTTTCCTACCGAAGACACCATTGATGCCGACATGATCAACGCCGGCAAGCAGACCGTCACCGCACGCATCGGTGCGTCGATCTTCTCTTCGGCCGAATCCTTCGCGATGATTCGTGGCGGCCACGTAGACCTCACCGTCCTCGGCGCCTTTGAAGTGGACGTGCACGGCAATATCGCCTCGTGGATGATCCCCGGCAAGCTGGTCAAGGGCATGGGCGGTGCCATGGACCTGGTGGCCGGCGCAGAAAACATCATCGTGATCATGACCCACGCCTCCAAGGACGGTGAGTCCAAGTTGCTCAGCCAGTGCAGCCTGCCACTGACCGGTGCCAACTGCATCAAGCGCGTGCTCACGGACCTGGCCTACCTGGAAATCGAAAATGGCGCTTTTGTCCTCAAGGAACGCGCACCTGGCGTCAGCGTTGAAGAGATTGTGAGCAAGACCGCCGGTAAACTGATCGTCCCGGACCACGTTCCAGAAATGCACTTCCAGTGAGGACAGATTCCATGCAAGACGTCGTGATTGTTGCTGCCACCCGCACCGCCGTGGGCAGCTTTCAAGGGGCCCTGGCCGCCATCCCGGCACCGGAACTGGGAGCCGCGGTAATCCGCCGCCTGCTGGAGCAGACGGGCCTGGACCCAGCGCTTGTAGACGAAGTGATCCTTGGCCAAGTGCTGACCGCAGGCTCAGGCCAGAACCCGGCGCGCCAGGCATCGATCCTCGCCGGCCTGCCGCACGCGGTGCCGAGCCTGACCTTGAACAAAGTCTGTGGCTCGGGCCTCAAGGCCTTGCACCTGGGCGCACAGGCCATCCGCTGCGGTGACGCCGAAGTGATCATCGCCGGCGGCATGGAAAACATGAGCCTGGCGCCCTATGTGTTGCCCGCCGCCCGCACCGGCCTGCGCATGGGCCATGCGAAGATGGTCGACAGCATGATCAGCGACGGCCTGTGGGACGCGTTCAACGACTACCACATGGGCATCACCGCCGAGAACCTGGTGGACAAGTACGGCATCAGCCGTGAAGCCCAGGACGCCTTTGCCGCCGCTTCCCAGCAGAAAGCGGCTGCCGCCATTGAAGCCGGGCGCTTTGCCGACGAAATCACGCCGATCCTGATCCCCCAGCGCAAAGGCGACCCGATTGCCTTTGCCGTGGACGAGCAACCTCGCGCCGGCACCACCGCCCAATCCCTGGGCAAGCTCAAGCCAGCCTTCAAGAAGGACGGCAGCGTCACCGCCGGCAACGCGTCGAGCCTCAACGACGGTGCCGCTGCGGTGCTGCTGATGAGCGCCGATAAGGCCAAGGAACTGGGCCTGCCAGTGCTGGCACGGATCGCCAGCTACGCCAACGCGGGGGTCGATCCGGCGATCATGGGCATCGGCCCGGTGTCCGCGACCCGGCGCTGCCTGGACAAGGCCGGCTGGCAGTTGGCCGAGCTGGACCTGATCGAGGCCAACGAAGCCTTCGCCGCACAGGCGCTGGCAGTGGGCAAGGAACTGGAGTGGGACGCGGCCAAGGTCAACGTCAACGGTGGCGCCATTGCCATCGGCCACCCGATTGGCGCATCAGGCTGCCGCGTACTGGTGACCTTGCTGCATGAAATGATCAAGCGCGATGCAAAAAAAGGCCTGGCCACCTTGTGCATCGGCGGCGGCCAGGGCGTGGCATTGGCCCTTGAGCGCGACTGATTCAACGAGCAACATGGAAAAGGCCCGGCTCCACGAAAAGCCGGGCCTTTTTTTGCCTATCTGATTTGCGCTGTCGCGCAGCAAACTGGCCCCCTTGTGGCGAGCGGGCTTGCCCCGCGCTGGGGTGCGTAGCGGCCCCAATGAAGGACGAATGACCGGTTTGGGGCTGCTGCGCACCCCAGCGCGGGGCAAGCCCGCTCGCCACAAGGGGGACGCGCACGACTCGACAATGTACATAAAACGGCGCTGTAACAGCTTTGCGGGTAGCTACGCAGCGGCCTGGGGCACGGCGAATACCGCATTGGCTCGCACTACGACCTTTTCCCCCACCTGCAGGCTGACCGTGGCAAACGCCATCTGCCGTCCGCGTTTGTGATGTTCCAACCGTACTTCGATCCAATCGCCAACCTGCACCGCCCCCAGATAATCGAGGGTCATGCTCGCGGTGATCAGCGGCAACGGCGGATCGCTGGAGAACGCCATGGCATAGCCCATACCGACATCCGCCAGGGTTGCCAATACGCCACCGTGCACTGTGCCGCGCCCGTTGGCATGGCGGTGGTCGGCACGCAGGCCCAGTTGCAACTGCAGGCCCTCGCCGCGGCAATACACCGGGCCCAGCAAGTCCAGGAGCGGGCTGCTGCGAGATAAGGGGGCAAAACCTTCAGGGGTATCCGTCATGGTGGATGTTCCTTGTGACCAGGCATGAGGTTTAACCCGCGCCGGTCGATGCAGCCAGCATGATCAACCGGGCAAATCTGTGCCGATAAGCCCACGCCCACTTTGCGTTCGCCGGGCAAACCGGCTTTAATCGCCGCGCACTTTATCCCGCACACTGAAGGAGACGTAATGCGCCATCTGGAAGGCAGATCTACTGCGTTGATGTTTTTGGCCGCTTTGCTGCTTGGTGGCTGTTCGCCCAAGGAGTATTCCGAAGCCACACAGATCAATGGCGAACAGGGCCGGGCCGGCGCGCAATTGGCCTATGAACACGAGCTGAGCCTGGCGATGCCGGTTGCCCTGCTGGCACCGCGCATGCAGGCCACGCGCCAAGCCTGTGAGTCGGCGCAGTTCGGCGCCTGCAACATCCTGCGTATCGAAGAAAACAGCGACGGCGGCATGATTGTGTTGCGCATCGCCCCCAGCGGAGTCGAGCCGTTGGTGAGCATGGCGGCCGAGGGCGGGCAGCTGGGCCAGCGCATCACCAGCGCCGAGGACCTGGCCGACGCAGTGGCCGATGTACGCCGCCGCCAGGAGCGTTTGCAGGCCCAGCAGAAACGCTTGGATGAGCTGGCCGCGCGCAAGGACATCACCGTGGGCGACTTGATCACCCTCACCAAGGAACAAGCCGCCATCGAAAACGAGCTGCAGGAACTGGCGCAGATCGCCGCCGGCCAGCAGCGACGCTTGGACACCAACCGCGTGACCCTGAACTTCCGCCCATCCGACGGCGAGCATCAGCAATCACGTTTCGCGCGCATGTTCGGCAACCTGGGCGACAACCTGGTCGACGGCACTGCCGACGCCCTGGAGCGCTCAAGCTACGTGCTGCCGTTCGTGATCCTCGCGTTCCCGGTGTTGTGGCTGTGGGTCTGGCTGTGGCGCAAGCTGGTCAAGCGCCGCCCTTGACCTTAGCGCTTCATGCAGCGCTGGTACCGCTCATCCACGCGCTGGGCGAACCAGGCTGTGGTGAGGTTGCGGGTGATCTTCGGGCTCTTGAGCACAATCCCTGGCAGGATCGCCCGTGGCAAGGGCTTGCCTTCGGCTTTCTCGGCCAGGGCAAAGACCCGCTGGTACAGGGTGGTCTCTTCAAAGTCCAGGCAATCGCCCTGCTCCAACTGGCTGCGAATGCTCGGGTTGCGCATGTCCAGCTTCTTGCCCAGTGAGCGCACCGCCAGTTCGGTGGTGCCGGGCATGATCGAACCGTAGCGGATCAAATCGCCATCCAGCGCCAGGCGGGCCCCGGAAGCACGGCTGACAGCGGCCTGGAACGCCGCATTGCGGCTGGCGTACCAACCAGCATTGAAGTCGGCAAAGCGGTACAGCGGCTGCTCGTAGCTCACCGGATAACCGAGCAAATGGGCAATACCGAAGTACATCCCACCACGCCGGGTGAACACTTCCCGACGAATACTTCCATCTACGGTGTAGGGATAATCCCGGGCCTGTTTCTCGGCGAAGGCAATGCTCACCTGCATCGGGCCTGCGGTATGCACCGGGTTGAAACTGCCAAACAAGGTGCGGCCCAACGGCACGGTGCCGATAAAGTCGTCAAAGATCCCACTCAGGTCCTTCTCGGTACGCGCAGCACTCAGCCGGTCGGCGTAGGACTTGCCCGTGGGCGAACGCAGTTGCAGCGCGGTGCGCACCAGCACGGCCGGCACATGCACCTTGGCCGCACGCTTGAGGATTTCATCCTGGGCGATCTTGCCCATGTTCGGCACTGGCGGATCGACCTGATAGGTGGACTCTTGCTCAGTCACCGCCAGTACCGCACAGATATTCTCGGTGCTGGGGTAGATCTTCTGGCTGTCGAACGCCGTGTAGATATCCTGGGCCCAGCCGGCGCGATCCGCCACCTTGGCCGGCATCAGCCGCACGATCTGCGCCTTGACCTCGGTTTCACTGCGTTCTGGAAGTGGCTGGCTGCGTTGGGTTGAGCAGCCGGCCAGCACCAGCAAGGTGGTCAGGCAGAGAGTCAGCCGGGATGAAAGCATGCGGGGGGGTGTCCTGTGAGTCGGTGGATCTGACCACTATCTCACAACCCCCCACCCCATGTAGGAGCCGGGATCAGATGCCGGCGAGCGCCAGGTCCATCGCAAAGTAGGTGAAGATCAGGTCCGCACCGGCGCGCTTGATCGAACCCAGGGTCTCGCGCACCACACGGGCTTCGTCGATGGCACCGGCTTGGGCGCCGAACTTGATCATCGCGTACTCGCCACTGACCTGGTACGCCGCCACGGGCAAGCGCGAGGCTTCGCGGATGTCGCGAATGATGTCCAGGTACGCACCGGCCGGCTTGACCATCAGCGAGTCGGCACCTTCCTGCTCATCGAGCAGGGATTCGCGTACGGCTTCGCGGCGATTCATCGGGTTCATCTGGTAGCTTTTGCGGTCGCCCTTCAGCGCGCTGCCGCCCGCCTCGCGGAACGGGCCATACAGGGCCGAGGCGAATTTGGTGGAGTACGCCATGATCGGGATATGGGTGAAGCCCGCCGCATCGAGTGCCCGGCGAATGGCCTGGACCTGGCCGTCCATCGCTGCCGAAGGCGCGATCACATCGGCGCCGGCGCGGGCTGCCGCTACGGCTTGCTTGCCCAGGTTGGCGAGGGTGCGGTCGTTGTCCACTTCATTGCCGTGCATCACGCCGCAATGGCCATGGTCGGTGTATTCGCAGAAGCAGGTGTCGGACATCACGATCATCTCCGGCACTGCATCCTTGCAGATCGCCGACATGCGCGAGACCAGACCGCGCTCGTTCCAGGTGTCGCTGCCGCTGGCGTCCAGGTGATGGGACACGCCAAACGTCATCACCGACTTGATCCCGGCGCGGGCGAAGCGCTCGATTTCACTGGCCAGTTTCGATTCGGGGATACGCATCACACCGGGCATGCTGGTAATGGGCACGAAATCGTCGATTTCTTCTTCGACGAAGATCGGCAATACCAGGTCGTTGAGGGTGAATTCGGTTTCCTGGAACAGGCTGCGCAACTCGGGGGAACGGCGCAGGCGGCGGGAGCGGGCTTCGGGGAACTGGCTGGACATGGGTTTTCCTACAATTTCCTACAAAAAGGGCCATGGCACGTGGCAAGGCCGCTAGCTTAAGGGCGAAAGCTTATGCCTGGATTGACCGAGAGCACAAATACCGTGGTCATAACGGTGTTTTGCCATTCCCGTAACAATATGCCTTCGGCTTTGGGATCAAGCTGGCGGCCCATAACCGTTAAAGGCTCAGGCTGCCTTCGATACACACCGAGACGGCGCCGCCAATCCAGATCTCATCCCCTTGCTGCTGCACCCGAATACGCCCGGCGCGGCCCATGGCCGTGCCCTGGCTGACCACGTACTGGCTGGGGGCCAGGCCTTCACCCAACAGCCATTGGGCCACGCCGGCATTCAGGCTGCCGGTGGCCGGGTCCTCAGGCGCCCCGTCGCCGGCAATAAACCCGCGCACTTCAAACTGCGCATCCACATCGTCGCGGCTCGGATCGCACGGGGCAACCACGCCCACTGCCAACCCGAGCAGCTTCGAATAGTCCGGCTGCAGGTCCAGCACCGCCTGCCGGTCCGCCAACATCAGCGCCAACCAGCCGGCACCGTTATCGACCCATTGGCTGCGTACAATCGCCTCGGGTTCAAGGTTGAGGGCCACGCGCACACGCTCCAACAGCTCGGCATCCAGCGACCCTGAGCGCAGCAAGGGTGGTGCGATGAACGCCAGTTCCTGACCCTGGCGGCGGATGCGCACCAGGCCGATCTCGCACTCCTGGACAATCTCGCTGCCCCGGGGCACGCCACCGGCTTGCAGCCACGCATGGCAACTGCCCAGGGTCGGATGGCCGGCGAAGGGCAATTCCTGCGTGGTCGTGAAAATACGCACCCGGTAGTCAGCGCGCGGGTCGCGCGGTTGCAGCAGGAACGTGGTCTCGCTGAGGTTGGTCCACTGGGCGAAGTCCGCCATCTGCTGGTCGCTCAGGCAATCGGCGCCCAGCACCACGGCCAGTGGGTTGCCCTTGAGGGCCACGCTGCTGAATACATCAAGTTGCTTGAAATCGAAGGTCGGCATGGGTCAGCTCGGAATATTCAGGCCACGAATCACCGCCGGTCGGGCAACAAAGCCGTCCAGCGCGCGCAGTACATTGGGGAAATCGCTGATGCCCACCAGATCGCCTGACTCATAAAAACCGATCAGGTTGCGGATCCAGGGGAAGGTCGCGATATCGGCGATGGTGTACTCATCGCCCATGATCCAACTACGGCCCAGCAGGCGTTTTTCCAAAACCTCCAACAGGCGCCGGGCTTCAGCGGCATAGCGGTCGCGAGGGCGCTTGTCTTCGTAGGCCTTGCCGGCAAATTTATTAAAGAACCCCACCTGGCCGAACATCGGCCCGATCCCGGCCATCTGGAACATCAGCCATTGCAGGGTTTCGTAGCGCGCGGCGGGCGCCTGGGGCAGCAGTTGCGCGGTTTTCTCCGCCAGGTAGATCAGGATCGCCCCCGACTCGAACAACGCCAGCGGTTCACCGCCCGGGCCGTTGGGGTCGATGATCGCCGGGATCTTGTTGTTGGGGTTCAACGACAGGAACTCGGGCGAGAACTGGTCCTGGGTGTCAAAGCTGACTTTATGCGCCTCATACGCCAGGCCCAGCTCTTCGAGCATGATCGAGACCTTGACGCCATTGGGGGTGGGCAGCGAGTACAACTGCAGGCGCTCGGGATGCTGGGCTGGCCATTTGGTAATAATCGGAAACGCCGCGAGTGAAATCATCGATATACCCCAAGCTGAGAAAAACCCATGATAGCCATCTGGCAGCCACGCTGCATTGGTCTTCAATCCGCAACATCGGCTCGCTAATCTCGGGTCCCAGCGAACCAAAACGCTATAGCGCACTCTTAGAAACGCTTGAACGGTTGAATGGAGGCACACCGCCACACTCATGGAAACCGCACGATGCTTGGAGCGTCGCTGTGGCTGGGCCTTGCGGTCTTGATCCGAAGCACTGAAGACTCGAAAACTAATGAAAATCAAGCCTTTGTGCCTTGGCAAACGTTTTAAACAATATGCTTATTACGTGTTACCGATGTTCTTCGTAGGCGGCGCCTTGATGCTGGCCTTCGAAGCCCGCGAAAGCAGTGCCGAACCGAAGAACGGCGTACAGACCCTGGTGTTCCTGCGCCATGGCGAAAAACCCGCTGGCGGCCTGGGCCAACTCAATTGCCAGGGCCTCAACCGCGCGATGAACCTGGCCACCGTCCTGCCGGAAAAATTCGGCGCCGCCGATTTTGTATTCGCGGCCAACCCGACGCGTAATGTCGAGGAAGGCGAATTCGATAATTCCTACAGCTACATCCGACCATTGATGACCATCAGCCCCAGCGCGATCAAACTTGGGTTGCCGGTGAACATCGAGTTTTCGGCCAACGATACCAGCGACCTGGCGGACGAGCTGATGGAGGACAAGTACCACAACTCCACCATCTACACGGCCTGGTCCCACGGCTACCTGCCGGAGCTGATCAACAAGGTGGCGAGCGAAGCGGTCGGCGAGAAGTACACCATCACCGAAGACTGGTCCGGCGGCGACTTCGACACCCTGTACGTGTTGACCCTGACCTGGCAGAACGGCAAGGCCAGCCTGCTCAGCCGCAACTACAAGCAAGGGCTGGATAACGGCTTGCAGACCTGCCCGGATGCGACGCACGTAAACGCTGACAGCTGACCTTACCGGCGACTGCGTCCCGCGTGACACACCGCTATCGCCGGCAAGCCGGCTCCTACTGGGGGCGGGACCGCGTATGATGCGTCGCTATCGACTTATCTGCGGATCCTGACCATGTCTAACCTCACCTCTGCCAGCCCTGTACGCGGCTGGTCCTTCTGGTGGAAGCCGGCGCTGTTCCTGTTGGTCGCCTGCGTCGGCCTGTATTACGTGAAGTGGTCGCCCTACTACTTCAAGGCGTTCGTTGCGGCAGACAGCCACAGCATCGGCAACTCGATCCTCAACGATCAGCAAGGCTCGCCATTGGCGGCGGCCCTGGCCTATGCCCAGGTGTATTTCCTGGCAATCTGGAAAGCCGCCGTGCTGGCGGTGATTCTCGGATCGTTGCTGCAAGTGTTGATTCCACGGGACTGGCTGTTACGCCTGTTCGGGCGCGCCGGGCTCGGTTCCACGGTACGCGGCGGGTTGTTCGCCCTGCCGGGCATGATGTGCAGTTGCTGCGCCGCCCCCGTGGCGGCGGGGATGCGTCGTCAGCAAGTGTCGGTGGGCGCCGCCCTGGCGTTCTGGATGGGCAACCCGGTACTCAACCCGGCGACCCTGGTGTTCATGGGCTTTGTCCTGGGCTGGGACTTTGCCGCACTGCGGCTGGTGGCCGGGATCGTGTTGGTGATCGGTGTGGCGCTGATCGCCCAACGCATCGCACGCCCGGAGCAGGTGCCGGAAGTGGCGCTGGAGGCCGTGGCCAACGTCAGCGGCGCCGACAGCCAGCCCTTCCTCACGCGCTGGCTGCGCACCTTGTGGCAGTTGTTCTGGAGCACCATCCCGGTGTACATCCTGGCGGTGTTGCTGCTGGGCGCGGCACGGGTATGGCTGTTCCCCCATGTGGACGGGGCGATGGCCGACAGCCTGGTTTGGCTGGTGCCCCTGGCGATTGTCGGCACCCTGTTTGTGATTCCCACCGCGGCGGAAATCCCGATTGTGCAGACCATGATGGCCTTGGGCCTGGGGACCGGGCCAGCGGTGGCCCTGTTGATGACCCTGCCGAGCGTGAGCCTGCCGTCGCTGTTGATGCTGCGCAAGGATTTCGATACACGGGTGCTGGTGACAGTGGCCGGGCTGACCATGTTGATGGGTGTGGTGTGTGGGTTGGTGGCGGTGGTCGTGCTGTAGGGTTGGGCATCGCCGCATAGGTATGCTGCTGAAAGGGCTACTGTGGCGAGCGGGCTCGCCACGGGGACAGTCGTCAGCACCCGCGCCGGGCACCGCGCTCGCGCAAATACTCCAGCACTGCCGCCTGCTCCCCGGCGAATTCGATGCGGGCGCCCTTCTTCTCACGCTGGAAGGCATACATCGGGTCGTAATATTCGCGCAGTAACCCTTCGATCCACTCACGATGCAGATCCACCGAACCGCTGCGGGCCTGTTCTTCCAGGGCCTGTTGCAGGATGCCCTGCAACCGCTGGAACCGTTCGCCCCCAAGGCGCTTGTGGATATTGCCCAGGCTCTCGGTCAGGCGCTGCGCAAACACCTCCTGGCCCGACTCACCAAACACGCTGACAAACTCGGCGCACAGGTCCACCACATAATCGCGCAGGATTCGCTCGACCCGCCCCGCAAGGCTATCTTCCAACCACACCATCGGGAATGCCTGCATGCCTTTGTGCAAGGCCAGGGGCAGCGCACAACTGCCAATCATGCGGCTTTCATCCTCGACCACGAATTGCTCGATACCCTGGTCGCGCTTTTTCAGCAGATCAACCCCCAGGCGGTTCTCGAAATCGATGTTGGAGGGCTGTGCGGTAGCGCGCTTGCCGAAGCTGGAACCCCGGTGATTGGCGTGTCCTTCCAGATCCAGCGCATTGCGCAACTGGCCGAGGACTTCGGTTTTCCCAGTGCCGGTCATGCCGCCCAACAGGACGAAGTCGCACTCGCGGGTAGCGCGCTCGACCGTATCGAGCAAAAAGCTGCGCATAGCCTTGTAGCCACCACCGACCCGCGGATAGTCGATACCCGCCTCGCGTAGCCATTGCTGGACAATCTGCGAGCGCAAGCCGCCGCGAAAGCAATACAGGTAGCCCTCAGGATGGGCCCGCGCGAACTGTGCCCACTGCTCGACACGTTCAGCCTTTGTCGCCCCGGACACCAACTGATGGCCCATTACAATCGCCGCCTGTTGCCCCTGCTGCTTATAGCAAGTGCCCACCCGCTGGCGTTCGTCATCGTTCATCAACGGTAGATTGACCACCCCGGGGAACGCACCCTTGACGAATTCGACCGGCGCGCGGGTATCCATCATCGGACGGTCGTTGAGAAAGATCTCGCGGTAATCGGTGATGTCGCTGGGCATCAAGACACCTCTACCGCGTTGCTCTGTCGCTCGACCAACTGGCCAATGGGCGCCAGGTTCAAGCCCAGTTCGGCCGCTGCCGCAAGAAACTCGGCTTCGCCCTCTGGCGTGACGGCCACCAGCAGCCCGCCACTGGTCTGCGGGTCGCACAACACACGCTTATGCAACTCATTGATACGGCCCAACTGGCCCGAATAGCTGTCGAAGTTGCGCAACGTACCGCCCGGCACGCAGCCCTGGTCCAGGTAGTACTCGACCCCCGGCAGGCGTGGGACTTTTTCGTAGTCGATCAGGGCAGTCAAACCGCTGCCGTCGGCCATTTCCACCAGGTGCCCGAGCAGGCCGAAACCGGTCACGTCAGTCATGGCGCTGACCCCAGCCAGTTTGCCAAAGCGGCTGCCGGGTTTGTTGAGGGTGCACATCCAGTCCCGCGCCAGCCCGATATCGGCTTCGCGCAATTTGCCCTTCTTCTCGGCGGTGGTGAGGATGCCGATACCCAGGGGTTTGGTCAGGTACAAGCGGCAGCCAGCGGTGGCGGTGTCGTTGCGCTTCATATGGCGCTTGTGCACCAGCCCGGTGACGGCCAGGCCGAAGATCGGCTCCGGGGCGTCGATGGAGTGGCCACCGGCCAGGGGAATGCCGGCCGCGTCGCACACCGAGCGGCCACCGCGGATCACTTCCCGGGCGATTTCCGGGGCCAGTACATTGACCGGCCAACCAAGAATGGCAATGGCCATCAACGGGTCGCCACCCATGGCGTAGATATCGCTGATGGCGTTGGTGGCAGCAATGCGCCCGAAATCGAAGGGATCGTCGACGATAGGCATGAAAAAGTCAGTGGTGGAAACCACGCCGCGCTCGTCGTCGATCGCGTACACCGCGGCGTCGTCACGCGAGGCATTGCCCACCCAAAGGTTGGGGTCGAGGTTCTGCGCGCCGCTGCCGGCGAGGATCACTTCCAGCACCTGCGGCGAAATCTTGCAGCCGCAACCGGCACCGTGGCTGTACTGGGTCAGGCGAATCGGCTCGTTCATGGTGGACCTCAAACTATCAAGTGCGCGAAGTCTAACAGACAGCAAAAAGCCGGCTGGGCTCTTGGAGCACAGCCGGCTTCTGGGTTTGAGCGGTTACTGGCGGGCAGCGAGCAAACGCTTGTGGCGATTGCGCCGCGCGATGTTCAAGCACTCGATGGCAGCCGAGAACGCCATGGCCGCGTACACGTAGCCTTTAGGCACATGGGCACCGAAACCTTCGGCGATCAAGGTCATGCCGATCATGATCAAGAAGCCCAGGGCCAGCATCACCACGGTCGGGTTGTCGTTGATGAACTTGGCCAGGGGTTCAGCCGCAACCAGCATCACGATCACCGAGGTCACCACGGCAATGATCATGATCGGCAAATGCTCGGTCATGCCGACGGCGGTGATGATGCTGTCGATGGAGAACACCAGGTCGAGCAAAAGGATCTGCCCGATAGCCGCAGCAAAGCCGATAGCCACAGTATTGCCCACGCTTGCCTTCTCTTCGGGCTCCGGGTCCATGCTGTGGTGGATCTCGGTCGTCGCCTTCCACACCAGGAACAGGCCACCGGCGATCAGGATCATGTCCTTCCACGAAAACGCCTGGCCGAACACTTCAAACACCGGCGCCGTCAGTTGCACGATAAACGCGATGGTGCTCAACAGGCCCAGGCGCAGGATCAGCGCCATGCTGATGCCGATGCGTCGTGCCTTGGCCCGGTGTTGTTCCGGCAGTTTGTTGGTGAGGATCGAGATGAAGATCAGGTTGTCGATGCCCAGCACGATTTCCATGACGATCAGGGTCGCCAGGGCTACCCAGGCGGTGGGGCTGGCGGCCAGTTGTAAAAGGTATTCCATAGGTCAGTCCTGACGTTGTGCTGGGAAATTAGGTTTCTTTGGTGTTCGATTCAGACTCTTGCTCGGGCTGATCGTCCTTTTTTTCTGGACTGATCAGGCCTTGCGTCGCTTCACTCAATGCCTGCTCGGCGGCCTTGTGGGTGTCATCGATCGCTTGCTTGGCCGATTCGGTGGCTTTGCCCAGGACCTGCTGCGCGCTTTTCTCGACCTGATCGCAGCCGCTGATCATCACCAATGAAAGCGCAAGCAACGAAGCTGCGCCGAGAGAATTGAGTTTCATGATGTATTCCTCGTTAGAACCATTGGGTCCAAGTAGTGGCCCCGCGATAGCGACGCATTCTATGCAGGTGAACACTTCAGTAAAATTCGTATTTTTCTCGTATATACTTCGGTTTTTACGAACTGACGACCACCATGCTCAATTACCGACAACTGCATTACTTCTGGGTGGTGGCCAAGACAGGCAGCATCGTGCGCGCCTGTGAGCAACTGAACCTCACCCCGCAAACCATCAGTGGGCAAATCAGCCTGCTCGAACAGACATTCGGCATTGCCCTGTTTCAACGGGTGGGGCGCCAGTTGGAACTGACCGAGGCCGGGCGCCAGGCCCTGCCCTATGCCGAGCAGATGTTCCAGACCGGCAATGAACTGGAAGCGATGTTGCGCGCCCAGCCCAATGAACAGCAGATCGTGTTTCGCGTCGGCGTGGCGGATGTGGTGCCCAAGTCCATTGTCTACCGGCTGATCGCGCCGACCATGGAGTTGAACGAGCCGCTGCGTATTACCTGCCGTGAAGACAAACTGGAGCGGCTGTTGGCCGACCTGGCGATCCAGCGCCTGGACCTGGTAATTTCCGACAGCCCCATGCCCAGCCACCTCGACATCAAGGGCTACAGCCAGAAACTGGGGGAATGCGGCATCAGTTTTTTCGCCACCCAGGCATTGGCTGACCAGCACCCCGGTGATTTCCCACAGTGCCTGCACGGCGCGCCGCTGTTGATTCCCGGCGCGGAAACCGTAGTGCGCAGCCGTTTGCAGCGCTGGTTTGCCGAGCAAAAGATCCAGCCGAAGATCATCGGCGAGTTCGACGACAGTGCCTTGATGCAGGCGTTTGGCCAATCCGGCAGCGGGATTTTCATCGCCCCCAGCGTGATTGCCGAGGAAGTGCTACGCCAGTACGGCGTGGCACTGGTGGGCCAGACAGATGCAGTCACCGAGTCGTTCTATGCGATTTCGGTGGAGCGCAAGGTCAAGCACCCCGGTATCGTTGCGATTACCGAAGGCGCCCGCCGCGAACTGTTTACCGCGTTGCCGACCTAGGCGCAGGCGACCCGGGTCTTGGCGGTCATCAGCCACAGGGCCAGGAGAATCGACAGCAGGATAAAGCCCGACGCCGCGAACCCCAGGCTGCCCAGGCCGAGGGTGTCGATCACATGCCCGCCGACCATCGCCCCCAGGCCAATGCCCAGGTTGGCCCCGGCAATGTTCAGCGACGCCGCGAATGCCGGCGCATGGGGCGCGGCCTTCATCAGCCGCACATGGCTGACCAAAAACAGCGCCGCCTGGGTCACGCCCCAGATGCCCATGGCCGCGGCCAGGCCGAGGGTGGAGTGGATCGCCGGCACCAGCGCCACCATGCCCGCGATCATAAAGCCACAGAACACCATCGAGGCGATCAGCGGGTGCTTGTCGACCATGCGCCCGCCCAACGAATTGCCGATCAGGCCCACGGCACCAAAGCCCATCAGGCACCAGCCCACCAGCGTGCCATCGAAGCCGGCCAGGCGCTCAAGAATGTCTGCCAGGTAGGTATAGGCGGTGAACATGCCGCTAAATACCAGAATCGACAGCAACACGTGGCCCTGCATCAAGGGGTTGCGCAGGATCTTGAACTGCGAGCGCAACGTCACGGTTTCCTTTTTCACCGTGGTCGCCGGCAGGTAAATCAACAGCAGCAGTGCCTTGAGTAGCGCCACCCCGGCCAGGATGCCAAAGGCAGTGCGCCAGCCGAACATGTCAGAGATCAAGGTGCCCACCGGAATCCCGAAGACCGTCGCGCAGACGATGCCAAAGCCGATCTTGGCAATCGCCCGGCCGGCGTAGTCCGGCCCGACAATATCCACGGCGGTTTCACTGGCCAGGGCCCAGAACACCGGCAACCCGAGGGCCGGAATCAGCCTTGCCACGGCCATCACCCAGATATTCGGCGCCAGGGCCGCCAGGGTATTGGCCGCGCCGAACATCAACAGGATGCTGATAAACAGGCGCTTGCGCTCGAAGCGTGCGAAATACGCGGTAAGGAACGGCCCGAACGCCGCCACGGTGAAGGCAAACAGCGTCACCAGCAAGCCAGCCTGGGACACGCTCACATCCAGGTCACGGGCGATGGAGGGCAACAGGCCCACGATGACAAATTCGGTGGTCAACACCGTAAAACCGGCTGCGGACAGCAGCAGGATGGGCAACAACATGCATAACTCCAGAAACGGCGACGCCAGCGTCGGCCCAAGGGCCCGCTGACAGAGAGGTAAGAAGAGGATGGCCAAGGTTAACAGAATGTAACCGGGGCACGCACGGCTTTGGCGACTGAATGCCGCAGCAAATGGGATGTGTCCTACGGCATGTTAGACTTCGCGCCTTGCACAGTGCTGCACACATTAAAAAAACTAGAGACAACTCTTTATGACTGCTGCCCCTTCGCTGTTTCAACGCCTGCTGCGCGTCAGCCTGGTGACCCAAATTGTCATTGGCCTGGTCGCAGGCATCCTGCTGGCCCTGCTGTCGCCCAGTGCAGCCCTGTCCACCGCGTTTATCGGCAAGGTATTTGTCTCGGCGCTCAAGGCCGTCGCGCCGATCCTGGTGTTTGTGCTGGTGATGGCCTCGATTGCCAACCACAAGCATGGCCAGGAAACCCATATCCGGCCGATCCTGTTCCTGTATCTGCTGGGCACCTTTTCTGCGGCGGTTGTGGCAGTGATTGCCAGCACCCTGTTCCCCTCGAACCTGGTCCTCGCGACCCATGATGTCGCCATCAGCGCCCCGGGCGGGATCGGCGAAGTGATGCAGAGCCTGCTGCTCAGTGTGGTGGACAACCCCGTCAGCGCCCTGATGAATGCGAACTTCATCGGCATCCTGGCCTGGGCCATCGGTATGGGCATCGCAATCCGCCATGCTGGTGAAACCACGCGTACCGTCCTGGACGACCTGTCCAACGGCGTCACGCTGATCGTGCGTGTGGTGATTCGTTTCGCGCCGCTGGGTATTTTCGGCCTGGTGGCCTCGACCCTGGCTGCCTCTGGTTTCGATGCGCTGTTGGGCTATGCGCACCTGTTGCTGGTGCTGATTGGCTGCATGTTGTTCGTGGCGCTGGTGATCAACCCGGCGATCGTGTTCTGGAAACTGCGCCGCAACCCCTACCCGCTGGTGCTGCTGTGCCTGCGTGAGAGCGGGATCACCGCCTTTTTTACCCGCAGTTCGGCGGCCAACATCCCGGTCAACCTGGCATTGAGCGAGCGTCTGGGCCTGCACGAAGACACCTATTCGGTTTCGATCCCACTGGGGGCGACCATCAACATGGCCGGCGCCGCCATCACCATCACCGTGCTGACCCTGGCTGCCGTGCATACCCTGGGCATCGCCGTCGACCTGCCGACCGCGGTGTTGTTGAGTGTGGTTGCCGCGATCTGCGCCTGTGGCGCGTCGGGTGTGGCTGGGGGGTCGTTGTTGCTGATTCCGCTGGCGTGCAGCCTGTTCGGTATTCCGAGTGAAATCGCCATGCAAGTGGTGGCCGTGGGCTTCATTATCGGGGTGCTGCAGGATTCGGCGGAAACCGCGCTCAACTCGTCTACCGACGTGTTGTTCACTGCCGCGGCGTGCCTGGGCCAAGAAGACAAGAACCCGGCCTGATACAACAGTGGGAGCTGGCTTGTGTGGGAGCTGGCTTGCCTGCGATAGCCATGAGTATCTACACAACTCGCTCTTCTGAGTATGTGTACATATCCGTTGCCGCGGTCGCGGCGGGTATGGGTTCCGCCCTTACGGCGGCTCACTTTTGAACAGCGCAAAAGTAAGCAAAACGCTCTTGCCCCACCACTCGGCACCTCGCCTAGGCTCGGTGTGCCCGTAATCCGACATTGATTTGGGGGGCCGCCGCGATGGGCCATCCATGGCCCAGCGCGGCTAAACCGGCGTCCTGCCGGTTTACCCCCCAAATCAATATCGGATGACGGCCAGCGTGGTTCAACGGGGCGCTAAGATCAAAATCACAAGCAAAGCGAGGCGGCCTGACAGCCGACCTGATCGTCGAATCGTGCGCGTACCCCTGTGGGAGCGGGCTTGCTCGCGAATGCGGTGTATCAGTCAATATATCCATCACTGACCCACCGCATTCGCGAGCAAGTCGAATCGTCGCACCGCCGCTCCCACAGGGGAATGCAGCTTCGCGCTCTGGCGTTGCTGTTGATCTGGCTTTTGATCTTAGGCGCCCCGTTAAACCACGATGGCCGCAGGCAGGTATTGCGCAGTGGGCACCCCGGCAGGATGCCGGGGTAGCCGCGACACGGCCATGGATGGCCGATCGCGGCGGGCCCACGGAGCAATGCCTGACTGCGGGCATGCCGAGCCTAGGCGAGGCACCGAGTGGTGGGGCAAGAGCGTTTTGCTTACTTTTGCGCTGTTCAAAAGTGAGCCGCCGTAAGGGCGGAACCCATACCCGCCGCGACCGCGGCAACGGATATGTACACATACCCGGAAGAGCGAGTTGTGTAGATACTCATGGCCATCGCAGGCAAGCCAGCTCCCACATTTGTTTTGCGGTGTTACTCAGTAATTAGAACGCGCCCATATAGTCGCGCTTGCCCACTTCCACACCGTTGTGACGCAGCAAGGCGTAGGCGGTGGTGACGTGGAAGAAGAACTGCGGCAGGCCATAGGTCAGCAGGTAGGACTGGCCGCTGAAGCGCTTCTCTTTAGGGGTGCCCGGACGGGTGACGATCTCGATGCCTTCTTTGCCATCGATCTGCGCCGGGGTTATGGTGTCGATGAACGCCAGCACCTTGGCGATCAGCGCTTGCAGGTCAGCGAAGGTGACTTCATTGTCTTCGTATTTCGGCACTTCAATCTCGGCCAGACGCGCGGAAACGCCCTTGGCAAAATCCACGGCGATCTGCACCTGGCGCACCAGCGGGAACATGTCCGGGAACAGGCGCGCTTGCAGCAAGGCGTTTGGGTCGATGTTCTTGGCGGTGGCGTGGGCCTCGGCCTTGTTCAGCACATCGCTCAAAGCATTGAGCATTTGCTTGAAGACCGGAAGGGAAGCGGCGTACAGGGAAATAGTCATGACAGTCTCGACAGTGGTGGCAGGGTTTTAACAGCCGCGATTATAGACATGAGCGCTGCTTGTCTTTTATTTTTTCGGGATTAGGCTAGTGGGTTCACTGCATAGGGAAAGCGCGATGACCGCCGAGCACGACACCACCTCCTCCGAGCCGCGCCTCAACAGCACGGAAATCCGTGTTCTGGGCTGCCTGATCGAAAAGCAGGCCACCAACCCGGAAACCTACCCGCTGACCCTCAATGCCCTGGTCCTGGCCTGCAACCAGAAAACCAGCCGGGAACCTGTGATGAACCTCAGCCAGGGCCAGGTTGGCCAGAGCCTGCGGGCCCTGGAAGGCCAGGGGTTTACCAAACTGGTGATGGGCAGCCGTGCCGACCGCTGGGAACACCGGGTGGACAAGGCCCTGGAACTGGTGCCGGCGCAGGTGATTCTTACTGGCCTGTTGTTCCTGCGTGGCCCGCAGACGGTCAATGAATTGCTGACCCGCAGCGGGCGCATGCATGACTTTGAAGATGCCGAGCAGGTGGTACACCAACTCGAACGCCTGATCGCCCGCGACCTTGCCGTGCTGGTCCCCAAGCAAGCCGGCCAGCGTGAGGACCGCTACACCCACTCCCTGGGTGACCCGGCGGATATCGAGGCGATCCTGGCCGCCCGTGGCAGCCCGGTGGAGCGCAGCAGCGCTGGCAGCGGGGTTTCTCTGGAGCGCATCGAGGAGCTGGAGGCGCGGATTGCGGCGCTGGAAGAACGCCTCTCACGCCTCGAATAACCGCCCCTTTGTAGGAGCCGGCTTGCCGGCGATGAGGCCCTTGCCGCCATCGCCGGCAAGCCGGCTCCTACAAGGCCTCCCTTAGCCCTGTCGGGCAAACGCTACGGCTTTCTGGAACTGCTCATCCGTCGGGCGGATGCCGGTGTACAGCACGAACTGCTCCAGTGCCTGGATCGCGATCACTTCCAGGCCGGTAATCACCCGCTTGCCCTGGGCCCGACCACGCACGATCAGCGGCGTTTCGGCGGGGATCGCCACCACATCGAATACAGTCTCTGCCGCATCAATGGCGTCGGCCTCGAATGCCAGGTCCTCGGCCTGGGCGCCGCCGGTCATGCCGATGGGCGTTACGTTGACCAGCATCTGCGGCCGCGCGTTACCCAATGTCGCCTGCCACTCATACCCCAGGTTCTGCGCCAGGGCCCGGCCTGCTCCTTCGTTACGAGCAACGATCAGGCCATTGGCGTAGCCACCATCACGCAAGGCACTGGCCACGGCCTTGGCCATGCCGCCACTGCCGTGCAGGGCAAAGGTCGAGTCCTTGGGCACCGCGTGCTTTTGCAGCAGTTGCTCGATGGCGATGTAATCAGTGTTGTAGGCCTTGAGGTGGCCGGCGGTATTGACGATGGTGTTGATTGAGGCGATGGCGCGGGCCGAGTCGTCGAGTTCATCCACCAGTTCGATACAGGCTTCCTTGAACGGCATCGACACCCCACAGCCACGAATGCCCAAGGCGCGGATCCCGGCTACAGCGCCGTTCAAGTCCTGGCTGCTGAAAGCCTTGTAGTAAAAATTCAGCCCCAACTGCTCATACAAATGGTTATGAAAGCGCAGGCCGAAATTACCCGGGCGGGCCGACAACGACATGCACAACTGGGTGTCCTTGTTGGGGTTCATCAGCATCGGTAACTCCTCTTCAAGTAAGCAAATCGGTACAGACCTTACACAACCTTTACCTAGCTGCAGTGCTGTTTTGCTGAAATACGTTGTCTTAAAAGTATCCCCGCGACAATCCTTGAGTCTCAGACCACAAGCGCAGGGGCCAACCGAGGAAAGACCATGATGCGTAAAATCCCCAGGATCGCCTTGCTGATCGGTGCACTTGCTGTAGCCGGCCAAGCCTCCGCCCATGGTGGTGGTTGGGGTGGCCCGGCCGTTTTGGGTGCAGTTGTCGGCGCAGCCGTGGTGGGTTCAGTGATCGCCAGCCATGATCGGCCGGTGTATGTGCAGCAACAACCTGTGTACTACCAGCCGCAGCCGGTGTATGCCGCACCGCCACCGGTCTATTACCAGCCACCACCGGTGTACGTGCAGCAGCCGGTTTATTACCGCCCGGCGCCGGTGTATTACGGGCCACCACGTGGCTACTACGGCCCGCCCCGAGGCTATTACGGGCGCGGCTGGTAAGCCCGGTATATAAAGCCCCGCATTCCAGGCGGGGCTTTTTTGTGGGTGCAGGGTCTGAATAAATCTCGCCGGGGTCGTTATGGAGACATCGCCGACGGTTAAATCCGACATTATTAAGGCCAAAGTGTACTTGCCCAACCGGGGGGCGCGCTGTCATGTTTGTGTCACGCGGCACTCTCACTATCGAAACGGTCCCCCATAACAGGTCATAACAACAAGGACGCCCCAGCATGCCCACACAAAACCCGCACCGCACCGCCGGCCTCTGCACTTCCAGCAAGGTCTACAGCGCCTTGACTGAACTCAAGCACCTTGAAGGCCACCGCAGTGCCAAGTTTCTCTCGTTGCTCGCAGAAAACCTGGTCCACAAGGGCCTGCTCAATGAACAAGAAGTGCTGCACATGCTGGACCAGGTGGTGGACTGAGCCCTGTCGGCGCAGCCTCGATGGCAGTGATGTTGACTATCGAGCAGGGTGATTTTCCCTCGCCGCTCGGCCGCCGTAAGGTGAACTCCATCAGCAATGGAGGTACATATGCCCACTATCCAGATCATGTCCGTCGTTGGCAGTGCCGTCCCCGGCCCCCTGCGCAAACTGGGTTTGCTCGCCTGTTGGTACCTGGTACGCGACGGTGAAGCCATCAGCGGGCCCCTGGCCTCGTTGCCCGACGCCCAGGCCCTGTCCCGCAAGATGGCCCACTGCTTCTCAGCCTAGGGCAATGGCAGCCGCACCCGGGGTTTGGTCTCGACAAACAGCGCCCAGCTGGAGATAAACAGTGCGGCGATCAATGGGCCGATGACAAAGCCATTGAGGCCGAACACCGACAGCCCGCCCAGGGTCGAGATCAGGATCAGGTAATCCGGCATCTTGGTGTCCTTGCCCACCAGGATCGGGCGCAGCACATTGTCCACCAGGCCAATCACAAATACCCCGAACAAGGCCAGCACCACCCCTTGCCAGATTGAACCGCTGAGCAGGAAGTACGCAGCCACCGGCCCCCACACAATCCCCGCCCCCACCGCAGGCAGCAACGACAGGAACGCCATCAATACCGCCCAGAGCAACGCGCTGGGAATGTCCAGGAACCAGAAGATCAGGCCACCCAGTGCGCCCTGAGTCACCGCCACCAGCACATTGCCTTTGACGGTTGCGCGCACCACGCGGTTGAATTTCAGTTGCAGGCGACGCTTCTGCGGCTCGGCCAGCGGCACTGCCGTGCGCACTTTGCGCACCAGTTCGGGACCGTCGCGCAGCAGGAAGAACAGCAAGTACAGCATGATGAAAAAGCTCACCAGGAAATCAAAGGTGCCCTGGCCGAAGCTGAACGCCTGGCTGGCGAAGAACTGGCTGCCCTGCATCGCGCCCTTGACGATTTTCTCGCGCAGGCCCTCCAGGTTGCCCATGCCGAAGCGGTCCAGCAGGTGCTGGAAGTACGGCGGCAGGAAGTTCTTGAATTGTTCGATGTAGCCCGCCACATCCAGCTTGCCGCTCTCGACGTTCTTGTACAGCGTCGCCCCCTCCTGCACCAGCAAGGCGCTGGTGATGATCACCGGTAAAATCGCGATCACCAGGCACACCATCAAGGTGCACAGCGACGTGAGGTTGCGGTTCCAGCCAAACTTGAGCTGCAGGCGCCGCTGCATGGGCGCAAAAATGATCCCGAGGATGATCGCCCAGAACACCGCGCCATAGAACGGCAACAGGATCCAGAAGAAGCCGATAGTCACCACGACCAGCAGCAACAGCAGGGTTTTGAATTGCAGATTCGTTTGGTTCATGTCCGATCCGTACCAGAAAAACGCCGGGCGCCCAGCGCGCCCTGTTGCTTAGTCCACCGCGCATCCGGCGAGTGCCATCTTTATTTCTACAGCGTAGACCCAGATCAATAAGCGCCCGGCCCGGCTCGGCTACCCTGCCGCCCTTTTGCGACCTGAATCCCCATGCCCCCTGTCCTCGCTCCCGAATTGCTCGCCCCCGCTGGCACCCTGAAAAACATGCGCTACGCCTTTGCGTACGGCGCCGATGCGGTCTACGCCGGCCAGCCGCGCTACAGCTTGCGGGTGCGCAACAACGAGTTCGACCACGCCAACCTGGCCCTGGGTATCGCCGAGGCCCAGGCCCAGGGCAAGCGCTTTTATGTCGTGGTCAACATCGCGCCGCACAACGCCAAGCTGAAGACCTTTCTCAAGGACCTGGAACCGGTGATCGCCATGGGCCCGGACGCGCTGATCATGTCTGACCCCGGCTTGATCATGCTGGTGCGCCGGCACTTCCCGCAGATGCCGATCCACCTGTCAGTACAGGCCAACACGGTGAACTGGGCCAGCGTCGAGTTCTGGCAACAGCAAGGCATCTGCCGGATCATCCTGTCGCGGGAACTGTCCCTGGAAGAAATCGCCGAAATCCGCCAACAAGTGCCGGCCATGGAGTTGGAAGTGTTTGTGCATGGAGCACTGTGCATGGCCTATTCCGGGCGCTGCCTGTTGTCGGGGTATATGAACAAGCGCGATGCCAACCAGGGCACCTGCACCAACGCCTGCCGCTGGAAGTACCAGGCCAGCCCCGCCGTCGAAAACAGCGTGGGCGATATCGTCCAGCAGTATCAGCCCGAACCGACCCTGGGCCTTGGCGCGCCCACCGACCAGGTGTTCCTGCTCCAGGAGGCCAACCGCCCCGATGAGCAGATGCCGGCCTTCGAGGACGAGCACGGCACCTACATCATGAACGCCAAGGACCTGCGGGCGGTACAGCACGTCGAGCGCCTGACGCAGATGGGCGTGCACTCGCTGAAGATCGAGGGCCGCACCAAATCCCACTTCTATGTGGCACGCACCACCCAGGTGTACCGCCAGGCCATTGATGACGCCGTGGCCGGGCGCGCGTTCGACCGTGGCTTGATGACCAATCTCGAATCCCTGGCCCAGCGCGGCTACACCGAAGGCTTCCTGCGCCGCCATGTGCATGACGAGTACCAGAACTACCAGAACGGTAGCTCGGTTTCCGAGCGCCAGCAGTTTGTCGGCGAGTTGACCGGCGAGCGGCGCGGGGAACTGGCCGAGGTCAAGGTGAAGAACCGCTTTGCGCTGGGCAACCACCTGGAGTTGATGACCCCGGCGGGGAATTTCCATTTTGACTTGGGGAGGATGCATAACGCCAAGGGCGAGGCGATCGAGGTGGCGCCGGGGGATGGGCACACGGTGTATGTGCCGGTGCCGTTGGAGATGGATATCGGGTTTGGGTTGTTGATGCGGGATGTATAGGTATCTGTGAGGGTCTCATCGCGAGGCCCGCCCCCACACTTGGTCTGTGAACAGGGTCAAATGTGGGAGCGGGCCTCGCGATGAGGCCAGAACAAGCACCGCAATTGCCAGGTCAGATCCTGAACTGCCCCACCAACTGCCCCAATCGCTGCCCCAGATCCGCCAGGCTGCGTGAAGTCTGCGCGCCCTGCTGGGTCTCGTCCGCCACACTGTCCACTGCCACCGCAATCTGATGCACGCTGCGGTTGATCTCTTCCGCCACGGCGGTTTGCTCTTCCGCGGCGCTGGCGATCTGCGCGTTCATCGTGTTGATGGTGCCGATCAACTGCGCCATGGTATCGAGGGACGCCCCGGCCTCATTGGCCTGGGCCGAGGTGCCGTCGCCGGCATCGCTGGAGCGGCGCATGGATTCCACAGCCGCCTCGGTGCCCTTTTGCAGGCGGTCGATCATGCCCTGGATTTCCTGGGTGCTTTGTTGGGTGCGGCTGGCCAGTGCGCGCACTTCATCGGCCACCACCGCAAAGCCACGCCCGGCTTCACCGGCGCGGGCCGCTTCGATGGCGGCGTTGAGGGCCAGCAGGTTGGTCTGCTCGGCAATCGAGCGGATCACCCCGAGCACGCTGACAATCGACGATACGTCCTGTTGCAGGCTGTCCAGGGACACGCCGCTGCTGCGGATGTCATTCACCAGTGCATGAATCTGCGCGATGCTGCCATCCACCACGCGTTTGGCGGCCTGGCCTTCGGCGTCGGTCTGCTGCGCCGCCACCGCGGCGCCCTGGGCACTGCGGGCCACTTCATGGGCGGCAGACGACATTTCGTTGATCGCCGTGGCCACCTGGTCAGTCTCCTGGCGCTGGCGCTCCATGGCCTGTTCCGAACGGTGGGCCTGCTCGGATACCTGGCTGACCAGGCCGGTCAGTTGCGAAGTCATGTCGGTGATCTGGCGCACCAAGCCATGGATCTTGTCGACAAACCGGTTGAACGAACCCGCCAGTTCACCCAACTCGTCCTGGCTGGTGATTGCCAGGCGGCGGGTCAAATCACCCTCGCCGGCAGCGATGTCGTCGAGGTTGGCCTTCATCAGGTGCAAGGGGCGCAGGATGGTATTGGCCAGCACCATGCCCACTGCCGCAATCAGCAACAGCAGGACCACAGCGATACCGACGATGCTCAACAACACCCCTTCCATACGTTCGTTGACCTTGGCTTCCACCTCACTGACCAGCGCATCGATACCGTCGAGGTTGACCGACGTACCGATCACCATGTCCCACTTGGGCAAGTATTCGGTGTAGCCAAGCTTGGGCACCAGTTCGGTTTGCCCCGGCTGGGTCGAGCTGTATTGCAGGTAGTGGGTGCCGTCCTTGCCGACCTTCACCAGGTCGCGGTTGACGTAGACGCCGTTGG
Organism: Pseudomonas sp. DTU12.1; assembly: GCF_009873475.1. Taxonomy (NCBI): domain Bacteria; kingdom Pseudomonadati; phylum Pseudomonadota; class Gammaproteobacteria; order Pseudomonadales; family Pseudomonadaceae; genus Pseudomonas; species Pseudomonas sp. DTU12.1. The sequence continues at coordinate 3,974,110 of NZ_CP045254.1, forward strand.
GGTCACGGTTGTCCTTGAAGCTTTTGCCCACGCCATCGGGGCTATTGCCCTTGAACAGGCGGATGGTCTCGGAGTCGTAGCCAAAGAAATATCCGTCCTTGCCGTAGGTGGTGTTGGACAACAGCTTGACCACCTGCGCCCGCGCCTGCGTATCGCCAGGAGCGGCGGCGTCGTACAGCGGCTTGATGGTGGTCATCGCCACTTCCACGTAACTCTGCAGGGTGGCCTTGGCATTGTTGAGCAGCCGCTCGCGGGTTTCAGCCACCTCGCTGCGCGCCTGTTCCTTGAGGATCCATACCGTGGTCAGGCTGATGACCACGGCAAACAACAACACCGGCAGTACGGCGAGGGACAGGACTTTGGCCTTCAGACTCAGACGCATGGATCTTCTCTCTTATAGGGCAGCGTTAACAGGTTAACGGCCCTGAGAGAAAAAACTGTAGGAGCGAGCTTGCTCGCGAAAATCGTCGGCAATAACACCGGCATCCTGGATGGACGCGGTGCCCTTGAATCCTTCGCGAGCAAGCTCGCTCCTACAGGAGAGGTCAGAGGGTCATCGCGGCAAACCAGCCGAACACCAGCAGCGGCAGGTTGTAGTGCAGGAAGGTCGGGACCACGGTGTCCCAGATATGGTGGTGCTGGCCGTCGATGTTCAAACCCGAGGTCGGTCCCAGGGTGGAGTCCGACGCTGGCGAACCGGCATCGCCCAGGGCGCCAGCGGTGCCGACGATGCAGACAATGGCCAGGGGGCTGAAGCCCAGTTGCACACACAGCGGCACGAAAATCGCCGCCAGGATCGGTACCGTGGAAAACGACGAGCCGATCCCCATGGTCACCAGCAACCCCACCAGCAACATCAACAGCGCGCCCACGCCACGGCTATGGCCGATAAACGCCGCAGAGGCCTGCACCAGCGTCTGCACCTGGCCGGTGGCCTTGAGCACTTCGGCAAACCCGGAGGACGCGATCATGATGAAGCCGATCATCGCCATCATCTTCATGCCTTCGGTGAACAGGTCATCGGTGTCGCGCCAGCGCACGATGCCCGACACCGAGAAGATCAGGAAACCCGCCAGGGCACCAATGATCATTGAGTCCAGCCACAGTTGGATGATAAACGCCGAGGCAATGGCCAGCCCGGCTACCAGCAGGGTCAGCGGGTTGTATTGCACCGCCACTTGCTCGACCCGCTCGATTTTCTCCAGGTCGTAGACGCGCTTCTTGCGGTAGCTGATAAACACCGCCACCAACAGGCCGAACACCATGCCCAGCGCCGGGATGCCCATGGCGTGGGTCACATTGACCTGGCTGATATCCACCCCACTCTTGGCGACGTTGGCCAGCAGGATCTGGTTGAGGAAGATGTTGCCGAAGCCCACCGGCAGGAACATGTACGGGGTGATCAGGCCAAAGGTCATGACACAGGCGATCAGGCGCCGGTCAATCTGCAACTTGGTCAGCACATACAGAAGAGGCGGCACCAGCAGCGGGATAAAGGCGATATGGATCGGCAGGATGTTCTGCGAGGCAATCGCCACCGCACCCAGCAGGCAGATCAGCAGCCATTTGACATGACTGCCGCCCGTCGCTTCCTGGCGATCCACCAGCAGCAGCGCCTTGTCCGCCAGGGCGTGGGCCAGGCCGGACTTGGCGATCGCCACGGCGAAAGCACCGAGCAATGCGTAAGACAGCGCCACCGTGGCGCCGCCGCCCAGGCCGCTGTTGAATGCGCTGAGCGTCGCGTCGATGCCAAGACCTCCGGTCAAGCCGCCGACCAGGGCGCCGACGATGATCGCGATGACCACATGCACGCGGGACAGGCTCAGCACGAGCATGGTGCCGACCGCGGCGATTACTGCGTTAATCATGGTTACCTCAGGACAGAAACATAAAAACAACACGCGCCGGCACCCTGGCCAAATGGCGACCACGGCACACGCAGAAAAGGAGTTTTATTAGAGGGCGCGCACTTTGCAGCAGCCGACACGCCATGTCAAAGCGCGACGTCGTAAACAGAATTCAATTGATCGTATGAATAAAGAAAAAAACCGGGCGGCCGATACAACGGATCATCTCTGTCGTAACGAAGGTTAAAAGATCTCCATGTCGCTCAGGCAGCTGTCCATTCAATGGAAAATCACCCTCCTCGCCGGCCTTTGTCTGTTGGGGATCGTGACCCTGCTAGTGGGTCTTTCGCTGTATCGCATGGATCAGAGCTCACATAGGGTCCAGACCTCCAGCACGCAGATGCTCAATGTCGCGGCCCAATCGCGCATCGAAGCCCAGGGGGAAGTCCAGGCGCTGGGCATCCGCCAACAGTTTATGGACGCTTACCAGTACGGCCATGGTTTTTCGCGCCAGGTGCTGTTTTTGCGGGAACAGGCCGAGAAGCGCTTCCTTGATGCCTTTGACTTGCGTGAAGACCTGACGCGCCAAGTCAAGGCCGCGCTGCAGGCCAATCCGGACCTGCTGGGCCTTTCCCTGGTGTTCGAAGCCAATGCCCTGGATGGCAAGGATGAGTTGTTTACCGGCCAGGACGAGCTGGGCAGTAACGAGAAGGGCCGCTTCGCCCTGTACTGGTCGCAGCCGACACCCGGCAAGCTGACCTCGATGGCACTGCCGGAAAGCGACATGTCCGACACCAGCGTCGGCCCCAGCGGCGAAAAGGCCAACACCTGGTTCACCTGCCCGCGCACTACCCTCAAACCGTGCGTGATCGAACCGTACTTTTATGTGATCGACGGGCAAAACGTGTTGCTCACCAGCATCGTGTTCCCCCTCACGGTCAATGGCAAAGTCATCGCCTCGCTGTCGGTGGACATCAACCTCAACAGCCTGCAGGCGGTCAGCCAGAATGCCAGCCGCAAGCTGTATGACGGCCAGACCAAGGTCAGCATCATCAGCCCGGTAGGTTTGCTCGCCGGCTACAGCCCGGATGCAAGCAAGCTCAGCCAGCGCCTGGACAGCGTCGACACCACCAGCGGCGCACAACTGATCAGTGCCATGGCCAACAGTACCCAAACCTACAGCCTGCGCACCGGCCAGCAACTCAAGGTGCTGGCGCCGTTCCAGCCAATTCCCGATGGCAAGTCCTGGGGCGTGTTACTGGACGTGCCGGAACAAGTCCTGATCGGCCCCGCCCAAGCCCTCAAGGCCGAACTGGATGCCGACAACACCAAAGGCACCTTGCTGGAACTGGGCCTGGGCTTGCTCGCCGCGATTGTCGGTTTGCTGTTGGTGTGGCTGATGGCCCGTAGCGTCACCCGGCCAATCCTCGGCGTGGCCCGTATGCTGGAGGATATCGCCAGCGGCGAAGGCGACCTGACCAGGCGCCTGGCCTACGACAAGCGCGACGAACTCGGTGAACTGGCCAGTTGGTTCAACCGTTTCCTCGACAAGCTGCAACCGATCATTGCCGAGGTCAAACGCTCGGTGCAGGACGCGCGCAGCACCGCCGACCAATCGGCGGCGATTGCCAGCCAGACCAGTGCCGGCATGGACCAGCAATACCGCCAGGTCGACCAGGTGGCCACCGCCTCCCACGAAATGAGCGCCACCGCCCAGGACGTCGCACGCAGCGCTGCCCAGGCCGCACACGCCGCCCGCGATGCCGATCAGGCCACCCGTGAAGGCCTGACCGTGATCGACCGCACCACCACCAGCATCGGCCACCTTGCCGCCGATATGAGTACGGCGATGGCCCAGGTCGAAGGCCTGGCGGCCAATAGCGAGCAGATCGGCTCTGTGCTGGAAGTGATCCGCGCGATTGCCGAACAGACCAACCTGCTGGCCCTCAACGCCGCCATCGAAGCTGCCCGCGCCGGTGAGGCCGGGCGTGGTTTTGCGGTGGTCGCCGATGAAGTGCGCAACCTCGCGCGGCGCACCCAGGAGTCGGTGGAAGAAACCCGCCAGGTGATCGAACAGTTGCAAAACGGCACCCAGGATGTGGTGAGCTCCATGAGTAACAGCCATCGCCAGGCCCAAGGCAGTGTGGAACAGGTCGGCCAGGCAGTGACGGCATTGCGCCAGATCGGCGATGCGGTGACGGTGATCAGCGACATGAACCTGCAAATCGCCAGCGCTGCCGAACAACAAAGCGCGGTGGCCGAGGAGATCAACAGCAATGTGGCGACGATTCGCGACGTGACCGAGTCGCTGTCGGGTCAGGCCAATGAGTCGGCCCGGGTCAGCCAGACACTCAATAGCCTGGCCAATCAGCAACAAGGCTTGATGGATCAGTTCCGGGTTTGATGGCAATTTGAAATGCACTGGGTTGGGCGCCGTACGTCGCGAGCTCACAACTCCAGAGCTCCAACGCCGGCTGGCTCGCCTGTGGCGGGCCAAGCCAGGTACTCATCCACTGGCAGTGTTGGTTGAAACACAGTTGATAATCCCCGGCCTCAGGGGTTCGCCCCAAGCGCAGGGGTTGCAACGGGGGCAACTGACGCTGGTAATGCCAGCTGCCCTCGCGCAGTTGGGCGCCGTCCGGAATCTCCATACCGGCCCCCGAGCCCTTGACCCGTGCCTCCCCCAGCACCAACCCCGCAGGCGTTACGCGGTAATCCTCTTCCCAGCGCACTTTCTCGATCGTATGCGTCCAGGCCAGGGTGAAGGCCGGCGTGGGAACCTGCGCCCACACCGTCCCCGCCAAGCCCAGGCACAAACCGATCACACCGCGGCCACCTGGGCGCGATGGGCACGCCAGCAGTGCTGCGCAATCAACAGCGCTGCCAGGACGAAGCCGATTTCATCGCTTAACGGCGTTGCCAGAATCAAACTGGCACCGGCGGCAAAGCCCACCACCCGCTCCCACCCACTGAGCCTGGTCAGCAGGTAGCCAGTGAACACCGCGCCCCAGATACCGATGGCCAGCAGCGCCTTGGCCACCACATACAGGGTCGCCAGCAGGCTGTCGCCCTGCAGCATCAATGCCGGCTCGTACACCGCCATGAACGGCACGACAAACCCGGCCACGGCGATGCGGATCGCCCACAGACTGATTTTCAGGCCGCTTGCCCGGGCAATCGGCGCCGCCGCGAAACAGGCCAGCGCTACCGGCGGCGTGAGGTCGGCCATGATGCCGAAATAGAACACGAACATATGCGACACAATCAGCGGCACGCCCAGGTCCAACAGGGCCGGTGCGGCAATCGAGCTGGTGATGATGTAGTTGGGAATGGTCGGTATGCCCATGCCCAGCACCAGGCAGGTAAGCATGGTGAGTACCAGCGAAAGGAACAGATTGTCCTGGCCGATAGCGAGGATGTAGCCGGCAAAGGTCGAGGCCACCCCGGTCAGCGACACCACCCCGATGATCACCCCCACCAGCGCGCAGGCGATGCCCACCGGCACGGCATGGCGTGCGCCTTCAACCAGGGCATGCAGGCAGATTGTCAGGGTGTCGCGGCCGCCCTTGATGAACCAGCACACCGCCACCAACAGCGCCACGACTCCAAACACCATGCCGATACCGAGCCGGAAGAAGCCCGCACACAGCACGCCCAGGACGATCCAGAAAACCAAACGCAGGGCCGTGGACGACACCCGCAGTATGATCGCCGAGCCCAGGATGACGATGGAGGTCAGTGCCAGGCCGACCATGCCGGAGAACAACGGAGTGCGTCCGGAGAACAGCAGGTAGATCAGCACGAATAACGGGATCAGCAGATACCAGCGCTGCTTCACCGCGGCCCAGGGGTTCGGGCATTCGCTCTTGGGCAAGCCGCACAGGTTGGAACGTTTGGCTTCCAGGTGAACCATCCAGAACACCGAGCCAAAGTACAACATGGCCGGAATCAACGCGGCCTTGGCCACTTCGAAGAACGGCACGTTGATCGTCTCGGCCATGATAAAAGCCACCGCGCCCATGATCGGCGGCATGATCTGGCTGCCCATCGACGAGGTCGCTTCCACGCCCCCGGCAAACGCCGATTTGTAGCCAAAGCGCTTCATCAACGGGATGGTGAATTGGCCGGTGGTGACTACGTTGGCCACCCCCGAACCGGTGATGGTACCCATCAGCGCCGACGACACCACCGACACCTTCGCCGGGCCACCGAGCTTATGGCCGAACAGGCCCATGGCGAAGTCGGTGAACAGTTTGATCATCCCAGCTTGCTCGAGGAACGCGCCGAACAGGATAAACAGGAAGATATACGTGGCCGAGACATAGGTCGGCGTGCCGTACAGCCCCTCGGTGCCAAAGGCCAGTTGGTTGACGATCTGGTCAATGGCATAGCCGCGGTGCATCAGGTCGCCCGGCAGGTACTGGCCAAACAGGCCGTAGGCCAGGAACAGCGCACAGATCAGCGGCAAGGCAATCCCCATCACCCGCCGCGCGGCTTCGAACACCAGCACGATCAGCACCAGGCCGACGACCATGTCGCTGCCGGTCAGGTCGCCGGAGCGTTGAATCAGCGCGGCTTCGAAATACCACTGGTAGAACGCCGTAGCCATCCCGGCCAGCCCCAACAGCCAGGCCAGCGGTTGCCAGGGCTGGGCCTTGCCCCGCGCCGGAAAGCACAGAAATACCACCAGCAGCAGAAAGCCCACGTGCACGGCCCGCAGAATCTGGCTGGAGACCGGGTGGAAGGCTGCGGTGATGATTTGGAACACGGAAAACAACAGCGCGACATAAAACAGTGCTCGGGGCCAATCCCTGGGATTGGCGGCGAGGCTTTGGTCTTGCTCACTCATGCGGGTACTCCCACGTTACAACGTCGATAGACCAACAAAACCCGATGCGCGATGTACGAAGGTTTTATTCGCAGCCCAGGCAAATGCGCGCAGCGGTGGGTGCTGCACACAGCACCCACCTGCCGCCTACAGGACGCCTGCCTCCGTATAGAAGCGCTCGGCGCCCGGATGCAGCGGGATCGGCAGGCCCTTCGCTGCGCCTTCCAACTGGATATCCTTGGCGGCCGAGTGGGCATTGCCCAGGCGATCGAGGTTGTCGAACATGAGTTTGGTCATCTGGTAGGCCACGTCATCGGGCACGCCGTCATGGCTGACCAGGAGGTTGGTGATGGCCACTGTGGGTACATCGCTGGCCTGACCGTCGTAGGTGCCTGCCGGGATCGTGCCGGCCTGGTAGGCCGCGTTGTCGATCTTGGCGATGACCTCTGGGGGAATGGCAACGAAGGTGACCGGCATCGTTGCGGCCAGGTCACGGATCGCCGCCATGCCCAGGCCCGAAGACTGCAAGGTAGCGTCCAACTGGCGGTTCTTGATCAATTCGACCGACTCGGCGTAAGGCAGGAACTCGACCTTGCCCAGGTCTTCATAGTTCAGGCCAGCCGCCTTGAAGATCGCGCGGGCGTTGAGCTCGGTGCCGGATTTCGGCGCACCGACGGAGATGCGCTTGTTTTTCAGGTCGGCCAGGGTGGTGATGCCGGACTCCTGGCTGGCAACGATCTGGATGTAGTTCGGATAGGTGCCGGCAATCGCCCGCAGTTTTTGCAACGGGGCCCTGAAGCCCGCCTCTTCGACTCCATTCCACGCATCGGCTACCGAGTCACCCAGGGCAAAGGCCAGCTCGCCGCGACCGGCTTGTAGCAGGTTGAGGTTTTCTACCGACGCCTTGGTGGCCTGCACCGAGGTCTTCGACCCTTCGATGCCATTGCTGTAGAGCTGCGACAGGCCCACGCCGATCGGGTAATACACGCCGCTGGTACCCCCCGTCAGCACGTTGATAAATGTGGGGGCGGCGAGTGCTGCAGTACTTGTGGCAAAGGCTGCGGCAGCAGCAAACACACTGAAACGCTTGGTCATTCGCATGGGAGTCACCTTTTATCTTTCTTATTAGGTACCGAGCAAGCGAGTGCCCGGCTGGCAAGTGCTCTGACAGACACCATGCCTTGAGCGAAAAAAACACTCGGCATGGTCAGCCAGGTGGCTGTTATAAGCGAAATGGTTGTGGCCAGGCGTTACAAGGAAAAGCCTTGTTGCAAATCCCTACAAATCGAAAACAAAGTGCCATCAGCCCTGGCGTCGGGGTAACTCGATCAGCACCTTGAGGCCGCCGAACTCACTCTCATGCAACTGCAAAGTGCCACCCCACACCTCGACGATATCCCGCACGATCCCTAACCCCAGGCCATGGCCATCGGTCTGCTCATCCAGGCGAGTGCCTCGGCTGAACACCTGGCTACGCTGAGCCTCGGGAATCCCCGGCCCGTCATCCTCGACCCGCAGCTGAAAACTATGGGGCGCCTCGTCAATGCTCACGCGCACCTCGGCATCCGCCCATTTGCAGGCGTTGTCCAGCAGGTTGCCCAGCAGCTCCAGCAGGTCTTCACGGTCCCAAGGCAGCTGCAGGCCGGGGCGTACGTGGTAGCTCAGGTCCAGGTGCTCGCCGTGGATCATGTTCAAGGTCGCCAGCAGGCCTGGCAGTTCGCTGTCGCAGTCGAACAGTGCGCCGGGCAGGGTTTCACCGGCCAGGCGCGCGCGGTTGAGTTCGCGGTTGAGCCGTTGCTGCACCTGCTGCAACTGCTCGCGCAACAACTTGGCCAATTGCGGCTGGTCCTTGAGCTGCTCGCTGGACGCCACACTCAACAGCACTGCCAGGGGCGTCTTCAAGGCGTGGCCGAGGTTGCCCAGGGCGTTGCGCGAGCGTTTGAGGCTGTCTTCGGTATGGGCCAGCAGGTGATTGATCTGTGCCACCAGCGGCTCGAGTTCCACCGGCACCTGGGTGTCCAGTTGCGAGCGCTGGCCTTGCTGCAACTGCGCGATCTGCTCGCGGGCGGTCTCCAGCGGGCGCAGGGCCCGACGCACAGTGACCCGTTGCAGCAGCAGGATCAGCAGCAACGCCGCCATCCCCAGGACCAGGCCGACCTGGCGCATCAGGCGAAAACTCTCGCGCACCGGTGTGTAGTCCTGGGCCACGCTGATGGAAATCGCCTGGCCAAACCGTTTGTAGTCCGAGCGCAGTATCAGCAATTGCTGGCCTTCCGGGCCCAACTGCAGATTGCCCTGCAGGCCGGCCTGGGGCAGCTGCGGCAGTTCCTGGTCCCACAGGGAGCGGGAGCGCCAGTGGTTGTCGCTGAAGTCGATACGAAAATAATGCCCGGAGAACGGCCGCTGATAGGCCGGCGACAAGCGCTGTTCATCCAGTTGCACGCCACCGGGGCCACGCACCAGGGCCACCAGCAGGTTTTCACTGTCGTTGCGCAGGCCCGACTCCAGGTAGCGCTGCAAACCCATTTCGAACAGCCACAGGCTGGTTTGCGCCAGCACCAGGCCGACGATCACCATCACGCTGATCAGCCCCAGGCTCAAACGCCGCTGGATCGACCTCACGTGGGGCTGGCGCCAAAGCGATAACCCTGGCCGCGCCGGGTTTCAATCACGCTACGCCCCAGCTTGCGGCGCAGATGATTGACGTGCACTTCGAGGACGTTGGAGTCGCGCTCGGTTTCACCATCGTACAAGTGCTCGGCCAGGTGGCTTTTGGACAGGATCTGCTCGGGATGCAGCATGAAGTAGCGCAGCAGACGGAACTCGGCAGCGGTCAGTTGCACCTCGGCACCGTCGCGCATCACACATTGGCGGCCTTCATCCAGATGCAGGCCGGCGGCCTGCAGCGTCGGCTGGTTGGCCTGGCCATGGGAGCGGCGCAACAACGCCTGGATGCGCAGGTACAACTCTTCGGGGTGAAACGGTTTGCTCAGGTAATCGTCGGCTCCGGCCTTGAGCCCTTCGATGCGTTCGGCCCAGGAGTCACGGGCGGTGAGGATCAACACCGGGGTCGCCAGGGCGGCGGCGCGCCATTGGCTCAACACCTCAAGCCCCGGCAACCCGGGCAAGCCCAGATCGAGGATGATCAGGTCATACGGCTCGCTACGCCCCTGATACACCGCGTCACGACCGTCCGCCAGCCAATCCACGGCGTACCCCTGGGCTTTGAGCCCGGCCAGCAATTCATCGGCCAGGGGCACGTGGTCTTCCACCAGAAGCAGGCGCATCAGTCATCTTCCTCGTCTTTAAGCAGCGCGCCCGTGGTCGCGTCCAGTTTAATTTCCCGAACCACGCCATCGGTGGTCACCAGCTCTACTTCATAGACGTAGCGGTCGTGCTTGCTCTCAAGCTCGGCCTCCAGCAACCGGGACCCGGGATGCCGCGCCATGGCCTGCTGCAGCAGTTGCTCAAGGGACAGGATCACCCCTTGCTGGCGCAGCGCCAGGGCTTCGTCCTGATTGAGGTCTCGGGCAGCCACCACCGAGCAAAAGGCCAGGAGCACCAGCGCCAGTCGACTGCCGGTGCGTAGATTTACCTTCATTACGTATCCTGATGATCCTTGAGAACTTGCCCGGTGACAGCGTCCAATTCCACGTCCCACTCGACGCCCTGGGCATCGCGCAGGTCAACCTGGTAAATGTATTTGCCGTACTCCTGCTCCAACTCGGTCTCATGCACAGTGCCACCGGGATGTTTGGCCAGGGCGGCAGCGTTGAGCTTCTCGAACGACAGGATGGTACCAGCGTCACGCAGTTTCAGCGCTTCATCCGGTCCCAGGTCCCGGGCCTGGGCCAGGCCGGTGGTGAGGGCGATGATACTGGCGGCGATAACGGCTGTGAGGTATTTCATGATGATTCTCCATTTCAGGATGTTTTGCCTACGCTCCCTACAGTACGGATCGCAACTTAACTGAAACTGAATTGCCACCATGGCAATTGTCCCACAACACCTTGCCAGGCCCCCGGGAAGATTTCCTATACTGCCCTGCTCGCCTGCACAGAGATCGGTATGACCGCCATCCACATCAAGTTTCCAGCCCTGACGCTCAAGGCTGGCCAGCGCGCCTTTGCACGCATTCGCGAACAAGGCCTGCAGCCTGCCGACGTAGGAATTTTGCCCGGCGCAGCCGGGGGCCCCAAGGCCTTGGGCATACAGGGCCTGGACCTGGCGTTGTTCGGTGACTGGCTGGCACGCGCGCCCCGCGAGCGCTCGCTGATCGGTGCCTGCATCGGTTCCTGGCGCTTTGCCAGCGCCTGCCTGCCAGACCCTGTACAAGGCCTGCTCGACCTTGGTCGCTTGTACAACGAGCAACGCTTTGCCAAGGGTGTGACCATGGCCGAAGTCAGCCAGAGCTGCCAGCGCATGCTCGATGACCTGTTGGCCGGGCGCGATGCGACGCTGCTGGATAACCCGCACTATCGCCTGAATATCGTGGTCGTCAAAAGCCATGGCCTGCTGGCCGACGATCACCGTGGCCGCCTGGGCCTGGGCCTGTCCTCGGTAATCGCCGACAACCTGCGTGGCCGTGCGCGGCTGTCCCGGCATTTTGAGCGACTGATCATCCACGACCCGCGCCAGGCGCCGCCGCTGCACCCGCTCAAGGATTTCCCTTCGCGCTTCCTCGACCTGGAACTGGGCAACCTGCGCCAGGCACTGCTGGCGTCCGGCTCGATCCCCATGGTCATGCAAGGCGTGCGCGACCTGCCGGGCGCCGGTGCCGGCACCTATCGCGATGGCGGCCTGCTGGACTACCACCTCGACCTGCCCTACCACGGCGATGACATCGTGCTGTACCCGCACTTCACCGACCGGGTCATCCCCGGCTGGTTCGATAAGGGCCTGCCGTGGCGGCGCAGCAATCCCCAGGGTTTGCAGGATGTGTTGCTATTGGCGCCCTCACGGGAGTACCTGGCTCGCCTGCCCTACGGCAAATTGCCAGATCGCAGCGACTTCAAGCGCTTTGTGGGGGATGACGCCCGACGCAATCAGTACTGGCAAACCGCAATGAGTGAAAGCCAGCGGCTGGGTGATGAGTTCCTCGAACTGGCCGATAACGGCCGATTGGGTGAGCGCCTGATTGCCCTGTGACTCGATTTGATTCCTACCCCGAACGTTTAAGGATGCAGAGGGCGCCATTAATTTTTTGGAAAAAATTATTGTAATTCGATAATTATTCATGGATTATTCGCCCCATCAACTGCGCTTGGAACGACACATGGACAACAATCTGGATTCCGTCTCCACCAACAGCCGCCTGCGCTCCATCGGAGCCTTTGCCGCGTTGCTGGCGTGGGCCGTGGCACTTGTCGAGTTCGGCTGTACCCCATTGCTCTGGATCTTCGACTATTCGAATATCCTGGCCAGTCACCTGAGCACCTATGGCAGCCAGATGCCTTTGCTGTTGGCCCCGGACTATCAGCCATCGTCCCTGGCAACCGGCCTGCTTCTGGTATTGGATATGCTGCCTGCCGACCTGATGGTGGTTGCGCTGTTACTGACCGGCATTTTTTTCATGCGTCTTTCCAAAGGACAGATCTGGATCGAATCAAATATAAAGATGCTGTGGTGGATGGGACTTCTTTTTATTATCAGCCCACTGTTGGCACCTGTGATTTACACCCTCCAGGGTTTGGCCCTGGCGATTGATATGCCTTCCGGAGAGCGCGCCATCAGCATCGACATTGGTATTTCATCCACCGCTGTCTATGAAATCATCCAAGGCATATTTCTGTGTGCGTTCTCATTAATAGTGGCTGAGTCCAAGGCTATTAACGATGAAAACAAAAGCATCATATAAACCATGACGATCATTATTCGTTTGGACGTCATGATGGCGAAGAAAAAGATCCGCTCCAATCAGCTTGCAGAAGCCATTGGGATTACGGAAGCCAATCTGTCGCTATTGAAAAACGGAAAAATCAAAGGCTTTAAACTCGAAACCCTGAACAAGCTATGTATCGCTCTGGATTGCCAGCCCGGCGACTTGCTGGAATTCGAGAGTGAAGAGGCCTAGGCCTTGGAACATGCTGCCCGGCTCTTGGGCAGCGCTGTAGAACACTGATCAACTTAAAACGGATTACCCCCTATGACCCCCATAAAGCTCCTGGGCCTCTTTGCTGTTGCCCTGATTACCAGCGGCTGCAGCACCGGTAGTTTCAACCCGTCCTCGTTCAAGGTTTATGAACCAGGCACGCAGTTCGGCAACCGCTACGGCTCTTCATTCTGGTTGGACACTCCATGCCCTAAACGCGGTTGCGATAACAACAAGTTGTTCTTCAATCCAGCCCATCAAGAATCAACCATGGAAAGATACAATCATGGGTTCTGAGCGCCGAATAATGTATGGCCTTGGTTTGTTCCTGCTCCTGGCAGTGGGCCCAACAAGCGCACAAGACTTGCCCAATCTCTCGCTGCTCAAGCGGTATGGTGTTCCCGAAGATCAATTGCCCGCCGCCCCTGCCGACCTGGCACTGAACATCGAGCCGACGAAAAGCCGGTTTGAAATCAAGCCCGAGCGGCCATTGATCCGGGTCGAGAAAAACGGCGACCTTGTGTCTGAAACCACCGGCAACATCAGCATTGATAACGCGGCGGCCCAAGGCCAGGTGCAGTGTGCCCGTGCACTCGCAGAGTTGCAGCGGCGAGGGTCGCAGCACTCACTGCCGTGTGGGGACGGGGTCAAGGTCAGCACAACGTTGTGGTCCCAGGAATAACCGCGCTTGATACACGCCACTAGGTCGGCCCTTAAAACAGGTTAGAATGCGCGCCAAGTCGGTCGCCTGGGCCCATCAAGCGCCCACCCGACACTGACAACCGCACACCGCCCTAGAAACTCCTGCCTTACAGGTCATACCGTGGAAATTTTCAAAGAGTTCACATTCGAGTCCGCCCACCGCTTGCCTCACGTCCCCGAAGGCCATAAGTGCGGGCGCCTGCATGGTCACTCCTTCAAGGTGGCCATCCACCTGAGCGGCGACCTTGACCCGCATACCGGCTGGATCCGTGACTTTTCGGAGATCAAGGCGATTTTCAAGCCGCTCTATGAGCGCCTCGACCACAACTACCTCAACGACATCCCCGGCCTGGAGAACCCGACCAGCGAAGTGCTGGCCAAGTGGATCTGGAACGAGTTGAAGCCCTTGCTGCCGGAACTCAGCGCCATTCGTATCCATGAGACCTGCACCAGTGGCTGTATTTATCGCGGTGAGTAAATCCTGGAATTGATTGCAGGATCGAGCCTGCAAAATGTAAAGCGAGCTTGACACTCGACATTTGCCCTCCTAATGTAAAGCTCCCTTTACTTGCGGAACGCGCGCATGCCAATCAAACGCTATTTGGTGGAATTCTTCATCGCCCTGGCCGCCTATGTGGTTGCCGTGCTTGTCAGTACCCACTTTCTGGCCGACGCCCCCGAGGGCGCAGGGAAAATCTCCCTCGCCCTGGTCCCGGTCATTCCCCTCGTCGCCATGGCCTTGGTGGCGATCCGCCAATTGGGGCGAATGGATGAGATGGGCCGCAAGATTCAATTGGAAGCCCTGGGCATTGCATTTATCTGCACGGCGCTGATCACCTTCAGCTATGGCTTCCTGGAAACCGCCGGCCTGCCCCGCCTGTCGATGTTTTTTGTATGGCCCGTCATGGGCGGTATCTGGGCAATAGCCACGGTGATCGGCGCAAGGCGTTATCGATGAACAACCTGATGCGCCAATTGCGCACTGAGCGAGGCTGGTCCCAGGCGGATCTGGCGGCACAACTTGAAGTGTCGCGCCAGACCGTCAACGCCATCGAAACGGGCCGCTACGACCCCAGCCTGCCGTTGGCCTTCAAAATAGCCAGGCTGTTTGAACGGCCGATCGAGGCGATTTTTGAGGCCCCCTCGGCGTAAGGGTTTGCGTTCGAGGATCACAGCGATTAAAACCAGACTTCGCCGCAACTCAAGGAACCAAACCATGGAATCCACCTGGCTGGCCCAGGCCAAGCGCCTGCAGGCATTGGCATCCACCGGGCTGCACTTTTGCACTGATGACTTCGAGCGCGAACGCCTGGAAGAGATCGCCCATATTGCCCACAGTATGCTTGCGCAGTTGGGACAAGTGCCTCTGGAGCGCATTACCGGCCTGGTCTCGGACTTCGCGCAGCGCTATTCAACACCGATGATCGATGTGCGTGGCGCGCTGATTGAAGACGAGCGGATCCTGCTGGTACGCGAAGCAACGGATGGCTGTTGGGCATTACCGGGGGGTTATGCGGATATCGGATTGTCGGCTGCAGAAAACATCGTCAAGGAACTTCGCGAAGAAGCTGGCTTAAGCGTCACCGCACGCACGTTGTACAGCGTGACCCACAAAGCCAAGGGCCTGTACCGGCCCGACGTGCGTGACTTCTATAAGTTGTACTTTCTCTGCGAGCGCACCGACCAGGCCGCCCCCACCGCGGGGTTTGAAACCACCGACGTCGGCTTCTTCCGCCTCGACGAACTGCCGCCCCTGTCACGCGGCCGCACCATCGAGAGTGACCTTGAAGCAGCCTTCGCCTTTCACCGCGGCGAAATCACCCAGACCCTGTTCGACTGACACCCCGGCACGGTGATCCAATTTGTATCACCGCTGCACCGCTTTCGCGCCTGACTGGGCATAACCAACAAGCAATCCCCTCTATCTTCCCCGCCCGCCCCCTGAATAGTGTGCAACCTGCACAGCGTCCACCGTGCAGCCGTCACTGCCCGGCAGTTGGCACGCCGGCTGCAACGGGCCCTGGGTCACTCACAGGGGAACGGCACATGACGCAGCACGAACCGGGCAACGATTACCCTCTCAGCGAAGTACCCATGCATGCACGCAAGGGCCTTGGCTCCACGGCCATGGTGTTGCTGGGCTTCACCTTTTTTACCGCGACCATGTTCGCCGGCGGCAAGCTTGGGGTGGCCTTCAGTTTTACCCAGATGCTCGGTGTCGTGGCCCTGGGTAACCTGCTGCTGGGTATCTACGCCGCAGGCCTGGGTTACATCGCCTTCAAGAGCGGCTTGAACTCGGTGCTGATGGGGCGGTTCTGCTTTGGCGAAGTGGGTAGCAAGTTGAGTGACCTGATCCTGGGTTTCACCCAGATTGGCTGGTACGCCTGGGGCACCGCCACGGCGGCCGTGGTACTGGGCAAATATTTCGAGCTGGGCCAGGGCAGCGTGCTGGCACTGATGGTGCTGTTCGGCCTGGTGTTCTGCGCCACGGCCTACGTGGGCTATCGCGGCCTGGAAATCCTCTCTTACATCGCAGTCCCGGCCATGGGCCTGCTGCTGTTGCTGTCGATGTGGGTGGCCACGGTGCACATCGGAGGGCTGGAAGGCTTGCTTGCCGTGGTACCCAGCGGTGAGTTGGATTTGTCCACGGCCATTACTCTGGTATTCGGCACCTTTGTCAGTGGCGCAACCCAGGCTACCAACTGGACGCGCTTTTCCCGGTCGGCCAAGGTGGCAGTCATGGCCAGCCTGATCGGCTTTTTTATCGGCAACGGCCTGATGGTGCTGATAGGGGCCTACGGCGCTATCGTCTATCAACAGCCGGATGTGGTGGAGGTGTTGCTGCTGCAAGGTTTCGCCATGGCTGCAATGGCCATGTTGCTGCTCAATATCTGGAGCACCCAGGACAACACCATCTATAACTTCGCCGTCGCCGGCTGCAACCTGCTGCGCACCAAACGCCGCAAGACTGTGACCCTGGTCGGCGCCGTGATCGGCACCCTGCTCGCCTTGCTGGGGATGTACGACATGCTGGTGCCCTATCTGATTTTGCTGGGCACCGTGATTCCACCGATTGGCGGGGTGATCATGGCCGATTTCTTCTATCGCTATCGCGGTCAGTACCCTCGGCTGGCGGAGGTGCGTTTGCCCGCGTTCAATTGGCCGGGGCTGATTGCCTATGGGGTGGGTACGGTGCTGGCGTTCAGTTCGCCATGGGTCGCGCCGCTGGTGGGAATTATCGCCGCGGCCGCCACCTACATCTTGCTCACCGCGGTCCTGCGGGTGCGGGTGCCCTTGGCTGACGCCCAGGCATGAGCCTGACCGTGGCGGATGTGCTGGCCCTGCCCGGGCTGGAGTCCATGACCCTGCGAGCCGGTAGCGCAGGCCTGGACAATGGCGTGCGCTGGCCTTATGTGGCCGAGAACAGCGGCATTGCAGACTGGGTGCTGGGCGGCGAACTGGTGTTCATCACCGGTATCAACCACCCGCGTGATGAGGCCAATCTCCTGCGCCTGCTGGATGAAGCCTGCTCGCGGCGTGTCGCCGGCCTGGTGATCCTGACCGGTGCGGATTACATCCAGGGGATTGCCCCTGGGTTGCTGCAAGCCGCCGACGCCGCCGGGATGCCGCTGATCGAACAACCGTACTCGCTGAAAATGGTCCTGGTGACCCAGGCCATCGGCTCGGCGCTGATCGAGTCCGAGCAGTTGGGGCGTTCACGGCATGAGGTGCTGGAACGCCTATTGGCGGGGGACTACCAATCCCTCGACCTGCTGTTGCATCGCGCCAGCCAACTGGGCATGCCATTGGCCGGACACTGGCAAGTGGCGCAGTTACAACTGGAGGGTAGCGACGCGTTATTTGCGCAAACCGTGGCTGGGGAGGCCGAAGCCCAACTCGCTCGCCAACACGAAGGCATTACCCGCCGATTGCGCCAGTTCGCCGCCGAGCATCCCTCACCCCTGCCCGTACTTGGCAGGGCTGGGCAATGGACCTTGCTGCTGCCGGCCACCGAAGATCACCGGCAACGCCTGGCAAATTGGCTGAGGCCGTTGAACCTGCGCCTGGCCCCGCTGAAGCTATGCATCGGCTTGAGCGCGGCAAAACATCCGCCCGCCGGCCTCGCCCAGGGCCTGGACGAAGCTCGCCAGGCGCTGGTGGTTGCCCGGCGCTTTGGCGAGCATGCCGGCGTCTGTGTCTACGATGAGCTAGGGCTGCTGAAGCTACTGAGCGCGGTACGCGATCGCGGGCTGCTCGAGCAGTTCCTCCATGAACGCCTGGGGCCGCTGCTGCGCCATGACCAGCGCCACGGCCCCAGCCTGATGCCGACCCTGCAAGCCTGGTTCCTGGACAATGGTAACCTTGTGGCTGCGTCCCAGCGGTTGGCGGTCCACCGCAACACCTTGACCCACCGCGTCCAACGTATCGAGGCCCTGTGCGGGCTGTCGCTGGACAATCCCAATGACCGTCTGGACATCGGCGTCGCGCTGATGATCTGGCGGCTGTCTGCCTGATTGCTTTTTGCCCAAGAGGAACTTGCCCATGCATATCATCAATGCCCGCCTGCGCAACCGTGAAGGCCTGCATGATCTGCAGCTGGAACATGGCCGGATCGCCAGTATTACGCCTCAAACTGCCACGCCGCCCATGGGCCCGGACGACCTGGATGCCGCGGGCAACCTGGTGGTACCACCTTTTGTCGAGCCGCATATCCACCTTGATGCCACCCTCACTGCCGGCGAGCCGCGCTGGAATATGAGCGGGACGCTGTTTGAAGGGATCGAGTGCTGGGGCGAACGCAAGGCCACCATCACCCATGAAGACACCAAGACCCGCGCCAAACAGACCATCCAGGCCCTGGCGGCCCATGGTATCCAGCATGTACGCACCCACGTGGACGTCACCGACCCGCAGTTGACGGCGCTCAAGGCCATGCTCGAAGTGCGCCAGGAGAGCGCACACCTGATCGACCTGCAGATCGTGGCATTTCCCCAGGAAGGCATCGAGTCCTACCGCAATGGCCGTGAATTGATGGAAGAAGCCATTCGCCTCGGCGCCGATGTGGTGGGCGGCATTCCCCATTTCGAATACACCCGCGACCAAGGGGTCAGCTCGGTCAAGTTCCTCATGGACCTGGCCGAACGCACGGGCTGCCTGGTCGACGTGCATTGCGATGAAACCGACGACCCGCACTCGCGCTTTCTCGAAGTGCTGGCCGAAGAGGCCCGCAGTCGCGACATGGGCAGCCGGGTCACCGCCAGCCACACCACGGCCATGGGCTCCTACGACAATGCCTACTGCGCAAAACTGTTCCGGCTGTTGGGGCACTCTGGCATCAGCTTTGTTTCCTGCCCCACCGAAAGCATTCACTTGCAGGGCCGCTTCGACAACTTCCCGAAACGCCGGGGCGTAACCCGGGTCAACGAACTGTTGGAGGCCGGCATGAACGTGTGCTTCGGCCAGGACTCCATCGTCGATCCCTGGTACCCACTGGGCAACGGCAATATTCTGCGGGTGCTCGAAGCCGGGCTGCATATCTGCCATATGCTCGGCTACAGCAACCTGCAAAGGGCCCTGGACCTTGTCACCGACAACAGCGCCAAAGCCATGGCCCTGGGCGATCGCTACGGCCTGGAACCGGGGCGGCCGGCCAACCTGCTGATTCTCTCGGCCGACAGCGACTACGAGGTCATTCGCAGCCAGGGCCTGGCGCTGTATTCGATCCGCAACGGCAAGGTGTTGATGAAGCGCCAGCTGGCGCAGGTGGCTTTTTTGTAAAACCCTGGGCTAAACGATCGAGTCGAGGTCCAACGGCTGGCCTTTGCCATGCTCGTCATGCAAGGCCGGCGGGATGCTTGCCACTTGCGATAGCTCACGGTTTTCCCGGTGGCTGAACCAGCGTTTGAGGCTGGCTGGCAAGTTTGCACCCTGAGCATGGCTGCCATAGACATCACGGGCTTGCAGGCGGCGCCAGCGCAAACTTTCCAGGCGCTGGCGACTGATTTGCAAGCGGTCGATTTCAGCGGCCAAGCCGTCGTAGTGCTCATGGCTACGCCCGTTCGCTGGTCGGCGACGGTGCAGTTCCAACTGTTTATCCTGCAATTGGCGGCCCATGGTGCCCAAGGCGTCGTCGATCAGTGCGTACTCCCGCGACGTCACGAGGGCGCCGCGGTTATCCAGGGTTTGTTGCCAACGACGCAAGGTCGCCCAGGCTGCCGGCACGTAGCTGCTGACCATAAAATGCTGGCTGGCCTGGAACAGTTGCTTGAGCAGGTTATCGCGCTCGGGCATATCGCCGCTCAGGTACAAGGCGCGATTGCATCCCGCCTCCTCCAGAGACTCACACCCGGGCTTCCACAGCACCGATGAATGCGCGCCGTCCGGGAGCAGGATCGGCATGAAGTGTTGTTGCTCGCCGTGGTGCCAGTAAGGATTGCCACCGACGCGTACCAGGCCCGCCGCAAACAGCAGGCCTCCGGGCGCGGGGGCGCTGAACAACGTCACCGCGCCGGGAACCCAGAGTTTGGCCGTGGTGTTCATCCAGGGTGCCGGCACGCTGGGAACCGGGTCATTGTGGTTGACGATACGGTGATGGACCAGGTCTGCCGCGCCTCTGATAAATTCCGCGTCAGCGGCACGCGGCGCACCGTAGGTGTAGAGGAGCACGTTGTAGTCGGCATCTTTGACCCGGCGCAGTCCCTCTGCCAGCAGCAGGGCGATTGCCCCTCCCAGGCTATGGCCGCAGATCACGATACGTTGGCCGCTGTAGAACTGATCGAGGTAGCGCAGCACGAAGTCGCGCATGGCTCGATAGGCCTGATAAAAACCTTCGTGGGCCTTGCCGATGCCATCCGCGAACGGCACCTGGTGGGCGTTTGCATCACGCAGGCCATCAGCGGCACTGGCCGTACCCCGTACAGAAATCAGCACGATCTCATCGTGATGACTGATAAAGGCCTGGGTATCAGTACCCAGCTCTTCATCATCGAAAAAATGCAGGTTCGCCGGATGCTCCTGCTCGCCCGCGAGCTTCGGGCTGTTTTGCAGATACAACTGGGGATCGAAGGGCAGGATCTCGAAACGCTGGGAATAGGCGACCTCTTCATACAGCGGGTAAAACCGTTGTACTTGCCCAGCGTCGACCCTCCAGGCTTGCTCATACCCCGAGAGTTTTTCAGCAAACAGATGGCCAATGCTTGGGTCCACGGGAAAACGGACCTCATCTTGCGGTTGGGTGGCCGGCTCCTGGCCAAATGGGCAGTAGCTCAAGGTCGCCATCAATGCCAGTTGGTACAGGTTCAAGGCGCAGAACCCATCCTCGGTGGACAGCATCGGGCGCAACGCCCGCAAGGGCCGGACCTCCAGTACGCTGTGCTGGTTGGGGAATAGCACCACACCCGACAATGCAGGCTGCGGTGGGCCGAATCCAAGGTCGGCCATCATTTTCAGGGCATGCCGTCGGGGGGCGAAAGGCCGGGGCGCAGCAGGCGGCAAATGGGCGGCATGGCGGACGAGGTCGCGGACTTCGACTTGGTAGAAACGATTCGCTTGCTCCTGGGCCGGATTTTGCTCGACCCGCAGGCCGTCATTGCGCACAAATCGAGTATGTTCAGCTCGAAATTGAAGCTCGCTGATAGGTAAGGGGTAGTGATCTCGCGCTTGCAATACTCCGTGATAATCAGCTCCAGATGACTCATGAACCGCCTCGAAAGTCAGAACCAATGGGCCTCTGTATTGGTTGGCCAGCTTCACATAGCCATCACCGTCCAAGCGCCCAATGTGCCGCTGTCCGTTACTATCCAGGACCGAATAAGTAAGCCCTCCATAGGCTTTCCCATTGCCGGTTTCATCAACCAGGGAAAAACTCAGCCAACATCCACGTAACGGGCAAGCCGGCATTTTTTCGCTGAAAAACGGTGCCTTCCATTCTTCGATAGCCATAGCTGAATATCCTTATTCAGTGCAGGTTGGGTAAACATTGCATTCACGCCCGTCAGGCATCTTGAAAGACCTGAAAGGGGGAGCATCCTTCGCGCAAAAACCGTATTGATCGTCCATGTTTTTCCCCAGACAACGCTTCCACCCGTGAGGGAAACGGATCCAGGTATTCCCCATATAAGGCCTCTCTTCGTCCGAAACTTCCATCACCAAGTTAAGTGTATTTCCGGGGAGTTGATCGTGTAGTACTACGCCACCTGCCCGTGTCTTCTGTAGTTGCCCTTCGTTGTCCAGTGAATTGCATTTAAGAATTTTCCTGATGGCATGCTGTGTTCCGAGGGTACGAAACAACCACTGACATCGCCCTTTCAACTCCAAAGTCTCCAACCCAGGCGTTTCCCCTCCTGCCCGGTCCTGAATGTAGATCGCCGCAATATCCCCCCCGATATCCGTGTCCCGCGTTCCCCACCGTGCGTAAAAATCAAACTCCACACTGCGCAACACCAACGGGCAACCTTCTACCGTTTCAGTCAGCGGCAGGTCCTGGGTCACGCGGCTGGCTGCGGTGTTATACGCAACGCTGAAGACCTTGCGCTCTGGCCTCTTGCCTCGGCGCACTGGCAAGGTGCAGCTTTCGCCTGCGGCGGGGCTGTAGTTGGCCGCGCTTTTGAATCGAAAATTGGCCGGCAGGTCTACCTGCAAGGTAAAACGCTCTGCGGGCACGCTTGCACATCCCGCCAACCACGCCATGCCCACGACCAGTAACGCACCGCATGCCCGCCTACTCATGTTTTTCCCTCAAGGTGTGCCACTGCGCAAACACCCGTGCAAAGTGATCTCCCGGCGCCTCACCCGCCAACGGCTGCCACCGGATCACGCTGGCCCCCGTCGCTTCCTCCAACCGGCGCACCACCAAAAACTCCAGTTGTTGCGCCCCGCGCCATTGCCAGGTGCGGGCCTGTTCCAGTACCTGGGCCAGCCATACCTTCGGGTCCTGGAATTCAGCCAATGCCGCGAGGTCTTCACTGTGTTCAGCCAGCAGGTAGCGCAGGATATTGGCGTGCAGAATGGCCGAGGCCTGGGGGTTGGGAATGCTGAGCCATGGGGCGGGATCAGGTACCGGGTAATGGCCGGGCGCAGGGTTGCTGGCGCTGCACCATTGGTCTTCATACCAGTAGCACACACTGATCAGCGGCCCGAGATAGGCTGGCCGTTGCGCTACCGGCAAGCAGGCAAGCGCTCGCGCCAAGGTGCGGTTGTCGTGGAACCGGTACAGGGCCTGCTTGCCCGGCGGCCCCACCAGCATCCGCGCGTGCCAATGCTCGATAACGCCACCCAGGTCTGTGTCGGGCAAGCTGCCCAGCCAGCCCCAGTTCGCCTGCGGGTGCTCCAGCAAGCTCACCAGCGCGGGTTCACCGAATTGCTCCACCAGCAGGATCACCGGCCCTGTAGCCGCTAGCGCCGCCACTGCGCTGCCACCGTACACGCTAAGACATTGCGCCAGGTTGCGGGACGCTATCAACGGCAAGCGCGCATCGCTGCTTCCCTCGAGGACCAGACACAAGCGGCGCCCTGCCTGCTGCTGTTGGGCCATCCATTGGCCGGGCGACATCACGCAACCCTCCCGCGAATGTCACACACACCTTCGCGGCAGCGCTCGCACACTGGGCAAAAATCCGCATCCAGTTGCCTCGCCCTGTGCATGATTGCGCCCTGGATAACTGAAATGGAGGGAACACCCGCGGCGCGCGGAGGCGATGATGGGTTATCGCCCGGGCCCACGGGGTTGGCCGAGCGTGCGACCCCTGGCAAGCCACCCAGGGTGATGGGGCGACTGCTGAAAATTCCGCCAGACTGGATCAGCAGGTGTTCGCCTCCCGCCTTGAAACTCAACTGCGCACCCGCGTCGATCACCAGGCTGGCGCCCGCCTTGAGATGGATCTGTTGCCCCGCCTCGATCACCAGAGCCTGGCCGATGTAGGCCTGGCTGTCGCCCTTTACCTGCAGGTGATCGCCGGCCCCGATCAGGACTTTGCGATTGCCGCGAACGTCGCGGTGTTCCTCGCTTTCCAGGTACGCCGTGCTCAGGCCGCGAATGGTTTCACGTCGATCGCCCCCGACGTCCAGGTGGCAGTCATGCCCCACCTGTTGCTGCAGGTCCCGTTGGGCCCGCAGGTAAATGAGCTCCTTGCCCAGGTGGTCCTCCAGGTGCAGTTCGTTGGCGCCCGCGCCACCGGGGGAACTGCGGCTGCGCAATACACTGCGGGTCTTGTGTTGCGGTAACGGATAAGGGGGCAGATGCCGCGCATTGGGCAGGCAGCCATTGATCAAAGGCCGATCAGGATCGCCGTCCAGGAACGTCACCAGCACCTCCATGCCGACCCGGGGCGTCATGATCGCGCCAAAGCCGTCACCAGCCCACCCGGAGGCCACTCGCACCCAGCAACTGCTTTTATCACTCGTCTTGTCCAACCGATCCCAGTGAAACCGCACCTTCACCCGACCATAGGCATCACAGTGCACCTCCTCGCCCACCGGCCCCGTCACGGTGGCCGTCTGGCTACCAGTGATTGTCGGTTTGGGGTGCTTGAGCGCCGGGCGGTGGACCGCGCGCCAGGGTGTGGCGTTGAAGCGGTTGCGATATCCCTGGAACACTTCACTGCCCGGCATCGCCTCTTCCAGCACCTGTGGTTGATACCCCTCGTGACGCACTGAAGTCAGTAGCCACAAGTCATTGCAGGAGGGCTGCGGGTGATCGCTCAACGGCAGGAAATGGCCACTGCATAACGCCGGTTGATCACTCTTGCCCAAGGCCCGGTGGTGGTCACGCTGATGGCGCTCCAGGCTGCGACGCGCCAGTTGCACGCCGCGTGCCTGCCCCGTAAAACCTGCGGGGTAGTGATAGTCCTCAAGCGGCAGCACCAATGGCGCCCCGGCTTGCACTTGCAGGCACCGCGCAGGGTGCTCGAAGTCATGATCACGACGCACGACCTGGCGGCTGCGGGTGGCCAGGCGCACATCGAAGCGCTGGATGCCCGGCGCCTCGGTGCTGGCCGGGCGATAACGCTGTACAGGCAAGCGGCGAAACACTGTCTGGTCATCACCGAACACCAGCACATGGGCGTGCGGGCTGTGGCGAAAGTGGTAGTGAATCCCCTCTTCTTCACACAGTCGCTGGATAAAGTGCAGGTCGGTTTCTGCGTATTGCACACAGAATGTACGTGGCGGATAGACCACCGGGCCCAATTCGAAGGCATACGCGTCGGCCAGGATACCGTGGCGTTCGAGCACGGCCGCAATGATCTGCGGCACGCTGCGTTGTTGAAAGATGCACAGGTCACGGCGGTGTTCCAGCCACGCCAGGCGCGGTGCCAGGGTCAGACGATAACGGGTGAGCCGGGCCCCGGGGTCATCACGGCCGACTGCATACACCTGCCCATGCAGACCTTCGCCCTCCTCGCCGAAGCCCAGGTAGGCCGGCTGGTGCAGCAATGCTTCCAGATCAAGGCCAGGGTTTTCGCTGACCAACTGCACCTCGATGAAGTAGGGCTGATCAAGGGCTTCGCGGCCTTTGAATGCCAGGACTTGAAAGTCATTTTCCACACTTTGCAGGATAAATTTGAAACGTGACGAAACAAGCGCATTAACCATCCGTTGTTACCCGCCGTCCGCTATCTGATTGAAATACTCTCCCCCGCCAAGCTCAATCGCGCGGCCAAAGAAAGTGCCTGAACGCTCTAAAGATTAGCGAGATCCGCGAACATTCGGCACTTTGAAAATAAAAAAGAAGTTTCGTACGAACAAGGTGGAAGTCTCTTTTACAAAATGAGAAATCCGCAAAACAGATCATGCATTAATAACAAGAAATCACTTACGTAATACACCAGGCGATAACTAAACAATAAGGAAACAACTGACACTTATTTAAGCTACCGAATACTTGCGTCCTCAGCCTTGAAGCGTTGCGGCCCCGAACAGACTGACACTGAGCAACGTCCCGGCCTGAGCATGCAAACGTACCGGCGCCGTGCCACCCGGCATCACCACCGCAACCTCCCCCGCCTCGACCCACCCCGCGCGCCATGCTGCACAGGCCACCGCGCTGGCACTGGTCCCGGAGGATGCCGTGGGGCCTTCGCCGCGCTCAAATACCCGGGCGATCACCCGATTGGCAGAATCGCGCGCGGCCCACTGCAGGTTGATCCCGGCAGCACAAGGCCGGCCATCACCTGCCGGCGGGGCAAAGGCAATCGCTTTCAAGGGCGCGAACACCCCCGGCTGATGCATTTGCCGATTGTCCGGCAAGGCCGATGCGTGCTCGACCAAGGTCACACAATGGGGGTTGCCGATACGCACAAACTCACTGCGTGCCCATTGCGGGTTGATCGCAGCCAGCGCACTCACACGGGCAGGCTCGTTGCTCGCCAACCCCACGGCCCCCACTGCCTGGGGCCCGAATGCTGGCTGGCCCAACGTCAACCAGAACCCCGCAACCTGCTGGTGGACCGCCGGCTCAACCCACGTCGCCACCGTTGAGGGGGCATCCGGTTTGTCATGGTGCACCCGCAGCTCACAGGCCCCAGTCATCAGCCCCGCGTCCGTCAGGGCCTGGGCAAAAATCGTCAAGCCATTGCCGCTGCGCTCGGCCAGGGAGCCATCGGTGTTGATGATCAGCAGGTCATACGGTGGCAATGCCTGAAACGGCCCGACCAGCAAACCATCGCAGCGATAGGCCTTGGCCTGGGCTGGACGCGGCGACGTGCCCCAGCCGCATTCGGACGCTATCGCCGACGCCGCCCACGCCTGGCGAGTGCTGGCGGCCAGGGCGGCGCTATCGGGCACGGCAATGCCCCGGCTGCGTAACAGGGCCGGGCTGGCCACACCGTAGATATTGCCGCGAGCGTCGTAGAACAGGGTCATGGGGTCATCCACCTCGGCATGGGAAAAGCGCCGGGTGATTGTGGGGAATATCGGCCCCGGATACCACCCGCCAAAGTGGCCTGGAAGGTGGTAATCCTCTGCAAGCAGCCTGGGGTTCACCGCCACTCCCAGGGATTACGCACCATCCAGGCCACCTCAAGCGAGCCCGGTAGCCTCTATGTGGCGCTCACCGGCAAAGTGTTCCATGTTGTAAAAAAAAAGTTCGCAGGGGCCACGGGAACCTGGCTCGCTCGATACGGCCTGATGTGCAAGGATGTCGCGCCGGACATCGTTCGCTGAACGCAAAATCAAGGACTTTCATGACTGCCATCCCCACTCCAGCGCCTGTGATTCCGGGACGCCTGGAACAAATGTCGACCCGCATCGCGTTTTTCATTGCCGGCTTTGGCATCGCGGCCTGGGCACCGCTGGTGCCCTACGCCAAGGCCCGTGCCCAACTCAACGAAGGTACGCTGGGCCTGTTGCTGCTGTGCCTGGGGGTGGGGTCCATCATCGCCATGCCGGTAGCGGGCGCGCTCGCGTCACGCTTTGGCTGCCGACGCGTGCTCAGCGCCGGGACCATTCTCCTCTGCGTGGCTTTGCCGATGCTGGCTACCGTCAGCTCGATACCGTTGCTGATGGCCGGGTTGTTTCTGTTTGGTGCCGGCCTTGGCACGGTAGACTCCACCGTCAACCTGCAAGCCGTGATCGTAGAACGGGCCAGTGGCAAGACGATGATGTCGGGCTTCCATGGGCTGTTCAGCCTGGGAGGCATCGTGGGGGCGGCGGGCGTCAGCGCCTTGCTCGGCCTGGGCCTGTCACCGCTGTCGGCGACCCTGGTGGTGATCGTGATTACGCTGGCCGCACTGCTCAAGGCGGCCCCCCATTTGCTGCCCTACGGCAGTGAAAGTTCCGGCCCCGCCTTCGCCATCCCCCACGGCGTGGTGCTGTTTATCGGTTGCCTGTGTTTTATCGTGTTCCTGGCTGAAGGTGCCGTGCTCGACTGGAGCGCCGTGTTCCTCAGTGACGAACGCGGCCTCGACGAGGCCTATGCGGGCCTGGGCTATGCGGCGTTTGCCTTGACCATGACCATCGGCCGCCTGACCGGCGATGCAATTGTTCGTCGCCTGGGGGCCAAACGGGTGATCGTGATCGGTGGCTTGCTGGCCACCGCCGGCATGCTCCTGGCCACGCTGCTCCCGGCGTGGGAAACCGCACTGCTGGGGTATGCGCTGGTAGGCGCCGGCTGTTCGAATATCGTGCCGGTGCTGTACACCGCTGTCGGTAAGCAAACGGTCATGCCGGAGCACATTGCGGTGCCTGCCATCACCACCCTGGGTTATGCGGGCATTCTCGCGGGCCCGGCGCTGATCGGCTTTATCGCCCATGGCAGCAGCTTGAGCGTCGCCTTTGTGTTGATCGCCGTGCTCCTGCTGGGCGTGGCGATCAGCGGGAAAATCCTGCGGGTGTCATGAGTCCGGGGGGCTACTGGCTCTTGTTGTTTTCCAGCCAGCCGTCGAGGTCTTTGCTGCTCAACCACTCCTTCTGGTAGCGACTGCCATAAATGCGTCGCCAGCCTGAATGGATGCGCGCCAGTGAGTTCAATAGCCTGGGACGGTCCACCAGGTTTTTTGACATGTATACCAGCTGTTCGCTGTACATCTTTTTCGGCAGACCCGTGGCGGGGTCCCGGATAACCGTGCCTTGGGTGTCCGTTTCGTCCGGGTCCTTGCTGATTGAGACAAGCCTCTCGATCTGGACGAAGCCGACCTGCTCAAAAAAGTTCATGCGGTCCCGGGACCTGTCCCGAAGTTCATCAAATGCATCCCGGAATGCCTGCACCAGCTCGACATTGGTCTTGGCGTGAAAAGGGTCCGAGCTGAAGGCATTGGGGTCGCTGTTGCCGAACACTGCCTGCACGGCCTTTGACAGGCTTTGCCGCGTGATGACCCCTCGCTCATCGACAATCGCGTCGATCAATCGCGGGCGCTGGACAAGTGCCCTGGCCAGCAGGATGGCGTTGTTGCGTGCGGGTGTGTCAGTCATTTTTTCACTGGCGATTTGCCGCAGCGCCGACAGTTTCAATCCTTCATTTTTCATGAAATCTTTCCAGCACGGAAAAATGCTCACCCAGCGCCGTCACTAGCTGGCTATCGGGCAGTTGGGTAAAGGGGTTTACATCGGTTGCGCGCACCAACGGCGTGTTTCTCAGCTCCTGATGATGCAGCGTGATCTCGTCCGGCGTGGCCCAGCGCAGGGGACGCCGGAAACCCGAAGAACGAATCGTACTGGGCAACGGCTGATTATCATCCTGCCAGCCACGGGGTGTGGTTTCGCTTGAAGCAGCATGAGCTTTTTGTTGTGCGTCATCCGGTATCGCATCATGGCGGCTCGTACTACCGGGCCGCAGGAGAGTTACCCCACCGTCAATTGCCATGTTTCATATCCACCTTTTATAGACACCTACTCAGACCGGCTACCACCCTTGTCACTGCAATAGTGGCGCTCCAACAAACGCAAAGTATGTGGCCTGGCATCCACAATGGTTCCGGGGCGGCCGATCAATTTCGATGACTGCATGTAAACAACTGGCAGGACCTGGGGCAGCCTCAGTCCGTCTTTCGACACCCCCAACGCGACCTATCTGGAAACACCCAGCAAGACCTTCAATGCACTGATCAATCCGGTTGTCGTGCCCGCCGTTTCCGGCATCGGGGCACCAGAGGTGTGGGGGACACGATGAGGAAGCAGGCCTTTGGCGAAATCATCCGCCGCCGGTGCCTTGAACGTGTACTGCCCGGGAAAGAACGTTTCTCGCAGGGCTTCAGCCCCCTCTTCGACAGGCTTGTGCTGAGCCTGGGCACCGAAGCGTCGACCCTGCTCGCCATTGTCACGGGTGGGTGCAAGAAGGGATTGCGGCAGACCGGGAGTTTGAGTTCCAAGTGACGTTGAAGTCATGTCAACACCCTCTCTTTGAGTGAAACCGTCGGCGTCATAAAGGCCGTCGAATACACGTTATGTGGCAAACAGCACAAAACAGTTCCTGCCGATTGATACGGCACAGGCGCACCGGTAAAAGCCGCGCAGAGCCTGCGACCTTTCCCGCTGCTGGAACACCTGCGCAGTACCGATGGTTGACTAGGACATCAGTTGACGTAGCGTTTGTCGGCTAATCCGGCCGTCGTAGTGATGGCCTGCGATGTTGTCCATTTTTTGCAAGAGGCTCGACCGGCTGACGACTTCTTTCGCCAGGAGGACGAGTTGATCCCTTTGCGGGTTACCTGTCAGAGGACGCTGGGCCAGGGCACGCAGATCAGCGATTTGGATGGTCTGGCTCCAGAACCCGCCCTTCAACTTGTTGAAGTTCTCCAGCATCGTGCTGGCCAGTTGCTTGTCATCCTGGAACTTCAACGGATTGCTGGAACGTACAACATCGTTGATGTTCTGCCAGCTGAACCGGTTGTCTTGCACGCCCGTGCGCCCGTCGCGGTCCAGGGCGCCCATGAGCTCCGGCCGCTTCAGGATTTCCCTGGCCAGCCTGATGTTCTGATCCATGCCCGGATTGCCCGTCAACGGTCTTTCCGCCATGTTGCTCAGACTTTGCCGCGTCACGTAGCCCGGGTTTCTCGGGTCCGTGAATGCCTGGAATTTATCCAGCAGCTGTTGGGCCAACTGCTCATGGCTGCGCTTTGAATAGTGCGGATCGGGCTGCTGGGGAAACGGCCTTGGCGGCGGGCCTCCATGGATCGGATGAGGCCTTTGCGGCGGATGCCCGTGGCCCGGATGGGGCCTGTGCGGCGGATGCCCGTGACCCGGATGGGCCATGTGCGGTGGATGCCCATGGCCCGGCTGAGGCCTGTGCGGCATGTGCCCGTAATGGGGCGGCCTGGCGGGGAAGAAAAACCCTTTCAAGCGGCCGAACACTCCCCGAGAGGAGTCGTTCTGCCATGTGGAAGCCTGGCTGGCCCCCTGGTCGCGGGCCCCCGCAGCGGCAGGCGCCAACGGTGGTGCCCCGGCGAACACCGGGCCCGACTTAGCCGCAGGCGCGCTGAAACTCGGGCCACTGGAAGGCGACCCGATAACCGGAGCCTTTGCCTCTTTGGCGCTGGCCCCTTGAGGGGCCCCTTGACGTGTGTCGTCAGTGGGTAGATTGACAACCGGCTGATTGAACGCAGGTACCGACATAAATGTTCTCCAGTACGACTTGTTGACACGGTCCACCTCACGCACCCAAGCACCTCGACAACGCAGTTATCACAAGGCACCCGTGCACGGTGGGTTGATGGTGTGTGGCAGGCCTACGGAGTTCGGTTCCTGAAAGCGATGAAAGCCGCATAAAAAAGGTAGGAAATGCAACCCTCACCTCTTCAAGCTGCACAGAAGAATCGTCAGGTTTATACGCGGCGGTACAAGGAAAAACGCTGAAGTGCGTCAGCAGCCGTCTTGGATCAGCAGGCACATCGCCGCGGCTCGTTCGAGCCGCGGCGACGCAGCCGTCACCTGATCAGAAGCCCACGCTCGCCTGCACAAAGAACGTACGCGGCTCGCCCAGGTAAATCCCGGCGTTGTTGTCGCTGGAACGGGTGTAGTGCTGCTGGTCGAACAGGTTTTTTACCCCCACGCCCAGTTTCAGGTTCGACAGTTGGGCGCCAAAGTCATAGCCACTGCGCACGTTGACCGACACATATCCCGGAATATCACCGTACTGGCCGTCAGCGGTCGGCTGGGTGATATAGGTGCTGGTGGTGCCGGGTGCGCGCTGGCCGGACTGAGCGTAGGCGTCCAGGTTGTGGGTCCAGTGATTGACCGCGTATCGCAGCCCCAGGGTCGCCACCTGGCGCGAATACAACGGCAGGTCACGGCCCTTGAACGCCACATCGCCCTCGGCAGTCGCCCTGGTGTAGGTGAAGCCGGCGTTGGCGCTCAAGCCCTCCAGGCGTGGGTCGAGGTTGGACAGATCGTAGTGGGCCGAGGTTTCGATACCCGTGTGTTTGGTGGCGCCGAGGTTGGTCCAACCCACGTCATTGCTGACGTACTGCAGCTCATCGGAGAAGTCGATATAGAACAGCGTGACTTCGCCACCCCAGACCTCATCGTTGTAGCGGGTGCCGACCTCGTAGGTCTTGGCCTTTTCCGGTTGCAGGCCATTGGCTGTCTGGTCGCCGTTACCGCCCTGGCCCAATTGGAAATACTGCAGGCTGCCGAAGGACGTTTCGTAGTTGGCAAACAGTTTCCAGGCATCGGAGACGTGGTACATCACGCTCAGGGCCGGCAGCGGTTCGTTGTTCTTGATCTCGCGGTGCTTCTCCTGGGTACGCGTGCCGTTCAAGCCCACTACCGGGCGGTCGTGCCATTCGGTGCGGATGCTCTCAAAGCGGATACCTGGGGTGATCGTCCATTTGCCGACATCGATTTTGTCATCAATGTAGAACGCGTTGGCCTCGGTGCCACCGGTACGGTCCTGATAAACGTGGCCGTCATTTTGACCGACCGGGGTGGGGACGTTGTTGACCAGTCTCAGAGTGCTGGCCTGCTCGTGCATGCCTTCTTTCAGGTAGCGGTAGCCGACGCTGACTTCCTGGCTGGTCGGGCCCAGGTCAAACACATGGGACACCCGTGGCTCGATGCCAAAGGTGTAGTAGGTGCGAGGAAACGAACCGAGGGTCTGCTGGTCACGGCTGGCGATGTTGCTGCCACGAAAGCTGTCGGAGTAGTACGTCAGCACTTGCGCCTGGGTACGGTCGTCAACCTGGCGGATGTACTTGAACGACACATCCTTGCGCCGGCCGCTGAAATTGTCCCAGTCGCGCACCGACTGATAAGGGTTGGCGTCGAACTGCTGCTGGGTCAGGCCTCCCGGCATATCGGCACGGGCGTCGTAGTAATGGAAGTTGAGCGTGAAGTCATCCTGATCGGTCGGTGCCCAGTGGGTCTTGAGGATCACATCGTCGATGTCGTTACCGTTGTTGCTGTCGCGATAACCGTTGCCATTGACCCCGGAATACAAGAGCGCCATGCCGATGCCGTTGTCTGCGGTCCCCCCGATAAAGGCATTGTCGACATGTTTCCAGCCGCCATGGGAAGACGTTTGCAGGGTGGTGCCGACTTCGCCGGAAAAGGTCTCGGGGATCGCGCGGGTCACGAAGTTGATCACACCGCCGACGTTCTGCGGTCCATAACGCACGGAACCGGCGCCGCGTACCACATCGATGCTCTCCAGGTTGCCAGCGGAAATCGGCGCCATCGACAACTGCGGCTGGCCGTAGGGGGCGAACGCCGCGGGAATCCCGTCAATCAGCACGGTGGAACGCGGCGACAGGCGGGACGTCAGGCCGCGTACGCCGACGTTGAGGGAAATATCGCTGCCGCCGGTGCCGTTGGCTTCCTGCACCTGCACCCCGGGAACCCGGCGCAGCACGTCGCCGACGTTCATCGCGCCCTGCTCCACCATAGCTTCGCGGCGGATTACGGTACGCGCGCCGGGATGGTTCTGCACCACTTCGGCATTGGCGTCGCCCAGCCAATCACCCACGACCTTGATCGCGGTGGCGCCCAGCTCCAGGGGTGAACCGGCTTCACCGGTGCCCGTGGAGGCTGGATGCAACGTCACCGAGCCCGAGTCGATCTGATAGTCCAGGCCACTGCCTTGCAGCAGCTGGCGCAGGGCCTGTTCCGGCGACAGGTTGCCGTCGACGGCCTGGGCGTGTTTGCCGGCCACCATCTGCGGGCTGAAAAACACTTGCAGCGACGTTTGCTGGCCCAATTGGCTCAGCGCCGCGCCCAGGGCCTGGGCCTTGATATGAATGGCCTCGTCGGCGTAGGCCGCAGGCATGGCGGCAGTGACCGCCAAGGCCAGGGCAAGGGGGGCCCAACGGGAGGTTTTATTGTTGTTCGCAGCGAGTGTTTTCACGTCGTACCTAGTCCAGTGATGCCAAGAGAGCGCGTCGGTTAATGCAAACCAGTTGCAGTTGGACAAGAAGACGAAGAACTCGAAAAAAACCTGAACCTAGCGTGAAATTATTTCCTGGCTACCGTCAGGCAAGGTGCGCAGGGCCACCGGCAGGATGTGCGGCAACGCCTTGAGCAAGGCATCGGTGTCGTTGGACTTGAACACGCTGGTCAGGCGCAACTCGCTGGCCGCAGTGCTGACCCGCAAGGGTTTTTCGCGGTAGCGCGAGACTTCCCGCGCCACCTCGGCCAGGCTGGCGTCGTTGAACACCAGCTTGCCGGTCTGCCAAGCCAGCAGGGCCTGGGCGTTGACCGGGCGGGCCGCCGCGACCGCGCCCTGGTTGTCGATCGATGTACCCAGGCCCGCCGTCAGTGTGACCACCGGCTGCGCGGCATGCCCTTGCACCTTGACCGTTCCGGCCTCGACCACCACGCGGGTCTGGTCATCGTCGCGGCGCACATCAAACCGGGTACCGGTGACCGTCACCTGCCCTGCCCCAGCCTGCACCACGAACGGTCGGCTGCTGTCGTGCTCGACGCTGAACAGCGCTTCGCCTTGCTTGAGCTCAATCCCACGCTGGCCCTTTTCGTAGTGCACCGCCACCACGCTGCGGCTATTGAGGTCCATCAGCGAGCCGTCGGGCAACGCCACCTGGCGACGCTCACCCAACACCGTGCTGAACTGCGCGTCGTACACTGCCGGATGGTCCAGGCCGCTGAACAGCCCCAGGCCCACCGCCACCGCCAGCACACTCGCTGCCATGGCACAGCGCACCAGCGCACGGCGCTTGCGCGGTACAGGTGTCTCGACCAGAGCCTGCAAACGGTGCCTGGGCAGCAGGTCGGCGACGCTCCACAGCCCTTGCAGCACCTCGAATTCATACTGGTGCGCAGGATGCGCCCCACGCCAGGCGTCAAAAAGATGCTGGTCCTCGATGCTCAAGGGTGGGTCCTGCAAACGCACGAACCACTGCGCCGCCTCGTCACGCACCGTTGCGCTGCCACAGGCACACTCACGGGTATCCATCATGGAAGATCCTGTTTCAAAGCGGGCATTGGTCATGGGGCCAGCGCGTCCAGGCGGTCACGCAGATGCCGCAGGGTGCGGATCATATACTTTTCCACCATGTTTTTAGAAAGCCCCAGGCGCTCGGCGATTTCCTGCTGGGTCAGGCCCTCGATCTTTTGCCAGATGAAAATCTTGCGGCAATTGAGGGGCAATTCAGCCAGGGCCCGCTCGATGGAGTCCGCCAACTGCACGGCGTGCATGTAATGCTCCGGGTCGCCACTGTGCGACGCACTCGGTTCAAAGGCCTGCAACGCCACCGCGTCGTGCCGGTCCGCACGGCGATAGGCATCCACCGCAATATTGCGCGCCGTCTGGTGCAAATAGGCACGCGGCTGCTCGACCAGCGCCGACTTGGACTCCAAGACCCGCACAAACGTGTCATGGGCCAGATCCTCGGCCTGTTGGCGATTGCGCAGGCGACGCGTCCAGGTCCCGACCAACTCTTCGTAGTACGCGAAAAAGCCTGATCTGCGGGGCGGCTGGGGAGTCATCGGGGGTGCACTGGATAGGCGGGGCGTGAATAGTAATGCTTCCTATTAAGCAGAGCAATTGCTGTGGCGAGCGGGCTTGCCCCGCGCTGGGCTGCAAAGCAGCCCCAATAAGCCCTCCGTGTTTCTCCAGATAAACCGCGATTGCCGGGTTTAGGGCTGCTTCGCAGCCCAGCGCGGGGCAAGCCCGCTCGCCACAGCAGATCCAGTTTGCTGTGCGCCAGCGCTATGTCGAAAGGGCCTCCACGACGCAATTTTCTGCCCGTATGAAATCCCCTGTAGGAACCGGTAAACCAGCTCTCACCTTTGATTTTCACGAACGTTGAATCGCGTTCACTTAACTAACAGTTGATGCACCCACGTTGCGACGGCGACATCATCCAGATAGCCCGCAATGCCATGCCGATTCGCCATATGGTTACTCACTTTCTTGCAGTTCTCGATGCCTGGTGTGATGTTCCAGCGTGTAGCGTCCAATGGATACAACGCCACCGCGTCGCCTGGATCATAGGCATTGAACCACTGCTGCACGCCCCCAGGCATCGACAATGCAGGGGGCGTGAGCATTTCGCGTACCGTATTCAGGCCTAGGGGCGAGCCAACCGTCACCAACCCCACCACGTTGGCGCGCCCCCCGAGCTGTTGCAACGCGCGGTACGCAACAATCGATCCCAAGGAGTGGGCCACTACCACGCAGGGCTCATCGCCAATGGCCGCCTCTACGATGGCGGTAATGCGGTCCGAGACTACGGGGTAAGCCAGATAGAGATACACATCACGAGTGAAGCGATCAAGAGCGGCTTCACCCAGGGCGGTGCGCTGATCCACTGCACGTAAAAGCGCCTGGATCCAGGGTGAACTGCCAAGGCCTTTCTCGGTGCTGTCCTCATCGAGAAAAGCCTGGATCTGCGCATCGGTCACGCCATTGGCGGTCGCGATGTCCTGCAAAAATTTTCCACGAAAATCATCCTGCGCCTGTTCATCGCCACGCAGGCGCACCCCACGCGCCAGCGGGGTGCTGAGGGCACGCGTCAACTCATCCAGTACATCGGCGTAAAACGCCATCGTCACAGACAGCCCTTCGGGGAGTGGAAGACCGGCCTCCCCCCAGCCGATATACAGCGAGTCCAGCCATAACTTTTCCAGGGTTTCCTGGGTGCTTTCCTGTTGGTCACGCCCGTGGATGAATACCAGCTTCATGGGAAACCCCTACTGAAATATCGTTCTAGAATCGCCGACCCCTTACCGGAGAATGTCGTCCATAGTGACGGCTCCAGATAACGCCCAGCCTCCAGCAACTGCTTGGGCATGGTCTCGGTCAGATTCCCCAGCAACGACCACCCCTGCGCCAGCATGGGCACACCGGGCATGCACTTATGCACGGACTGCTCCTGATCGGTGCCCGCCCACGCGAGCATCGCCACATCAAAAGGAATGGGCAGCAGGTCATCTTTCATATGCTGATAAACACCCCTGACACTCTGCTGATCGCCTGCCTGGTGATAGGCATACGCGGCATAAATGCCCAGCGTTGGGTCCATGCGCCTGAGGAAACGCAGATAACTGGGCAACACAGCTGTTGTATCAGGCAAGTGGAAGCTGCCTTGACGCGCAGCCACCGCGACAAAAGAACGGCGCATATCCATATAGCGATAGTTACGCACGGGGATACCGGCGGCCGACGGCGTGTAATTGACCGTAGCAATACGCCCATCCTCAATAATCACGGTGCCGATAAATCCGGGAATAACCGACAGCAAACTACTGGTGCCGTTTTTGAAACGCAGGTAAAGCGCCCCTGGCTCCAAACCGCTGATCAGGATGCTCGGCCCATTGCCGCGAAAGGTGATCTGGTTCTGTTTGATTACGTAAATAGCTTCGACTTCGTCGCCCTTGATGTGAAACCCCGTGCGCATGTCCGTCTGATGATCATCCATCGCCGCCATCAGTCGCTCCATCTCGGCATCCAAAGCCTCGCGGGGCAGCGGTCGACCAGATTTGGGGATCAGCAGCACCTTCCGATACCACTGCATGCTCCCTCGATCAGGCTCGGGCTCAGTCAGGGCTGTCTTAGCGACATCAATCGCTCGCTCGGCACCGGCATCAATCGTTGCCAGAAACTTGGGCAACGCCGACTCCACCCGCGAGTCCGGGCGCTGGAACAGCGCAACCGACACCGCCTCCGCCGCTCGGGGAATGGCGTCCTCAAGGTGCAACTTGAGCGGACGCGATGCAACCACATGCTTTTGCACGCCGTCGGCGCTTTTCACGGTTTCGATCACAGTTTCAATATCGCCCCGCAAAGCGGTCAGCATGCAATCGGTCAGCAGCCCATAGTGACGCTTGTCCGCATCGTCAGCCGAGACCTCCAATGCCGGATCTCCCGGCAGCGCTGCATAAAACACATCCACTTCGGGTGCTTTGCCGCTCGAGCGATGAGCAGGGAATATCCGATAGCCGTCGACCATGCTCACCTGGAGGGTTCCCGCAAGCGACCGGCATGCATCCGAAATGATCACAACATGTTCGATACCGCACTGACGCGCCAGGCTGATCGAGCCATTGACGTTGATCGCATGATTGGGGTTCTTGCCCACCTTGGACAATAACCACAGCTCACAATCCGGGGCTCTCAACACACCATGACCAGAAAAGAACACCACCAGTTGAGAGTACGTCCGGCTCTCCACGATCTCACTGATCGCGTCGAATATCTCCTCAGGCCCCACGACCTTGCCGCCGGCATCGGAAAAAACCGTGGTTTCAAAACCTTGTGCCCTGCCCCATTCCCCCACCTGCTCAGCGCCAGAGGCCGCCCCACGCAGCGCAGGGAAGTGGCCGGCGCGGTCGACACCGATTGCGATTAATGCTTTTTTCATAGGTCTCTCTCCATGATGACACTATGCCATCCAGCTCCTAACCGTCTCAACTCACACCAACCGCTTAATCTGCTTATGCCGCCACACCAACCGGTAATACGCGGTCTGCAAACCGAGCATCACCAGATAGGTCACCGGGAACGCCATCCACACCCCTTCCAGGCCGAAGCGTGCATTGAGCAGATACGCCACCGGCAGCTCCACGCCCAACACACAGAAGATCGAGATCGCCACCGGCATCAGGACCACGCCGCTGGCGCGCATGATCCCGCCTATTACCGCCTGGAAGCCAAACACCAGAATGCTCCAGAGCATGATGTGCAGCAGGTGTTCGGCCTGGACCCGCGCCTGGTCATCGGTGATGAACAGGCCCAGGAGCCAGTGGGACAAGGCGTAGCCGAGCAGGATCAGGCCACCGGTCAGGCACAGGTTGATCGCAAGCCCGGTGCGCAGGATCGGCCCGATGCGTTCCAGGCGCCCGGCGCCGATGGCCTGGGCGCCGAGGATCGAGGCGGTGATGGCAATCGACAGCGCCGGAAATTGCACGTAGTTGACGATCTGCGTGACCGCGCCATACGCCGCTGTGGCCTGGGAGCCGTGGCCGTTGACCAGTGCCAGGATCACCAGCTCCGACAACGACAGCACCACCATCTGCAAGCCCGTGGGCAGGCCGATGCGCAGGACCTTGCCGAGGATCGCCCGGTCCAGGCGCAAGGCCGCCAACAATAGGCGGTCCGGCGCCATCACGTGGTTTTTGTGGCGCAGGCGCAGCACCAGAAACAACATGGCCACGGCATTCGCCGCCAGGCCGGCATAGGCCGCGCTCTGGATCCCCATGGGCGGCAGCCCGAGCCAGCCGCGGATCAGGGCCGGGGTCAGCAACAGGCCAACCACCGTCGAAACGATCAGCGCCAGCAGCGGTGACACCGTATCGCTCACGCCCCGCAGCAGTTGGGTGTAGAGGATGAACACCAGCAACAACGGCATGATCAGCATCATCACCTGGGCATAGCCGACCGCGTCGTCCAGTACATCCAACGGCGTGCCCAAAGCTTGCATCGCCGGACGCGCGAACAGGCTGCCGAGCACAGCAGCGATCAGCCCGATCAACGCGCCCAGGGTCAGGGTCGCGCCGGTGATGACCTTGACCAACGCCGTTTCCCCCGCGCCCCAGGCCTGGCCGATCAGCACCGAAGCGCCGGCCCCGAGGCCGATCACCAGGGCGATAAAAAAGAACACGATGGGAAACATCCCCGACACCGCCGCCAGCGCCTGGGTGCCGAGCATCTGCCCAACATAGATACCGTTGAGGGTGCCGGAAAAACTCTGCAGGAAGTTGGACAGCACCATCGGCGCAAGAAAGAACAGGTAGACCTGCCACAGCGGGCGTTGCAAAGGGTTCTGCATGAAAAGCGGGGCCTCGGGTTTACACAGCGACCGAGGGTTTATAGCGTATTGGATCCGATCATGCTGTGTTTTAAACCGCCCCCCCGCTAAGCCCTAGCCCAGCATTTCCCGCAGCCGGTACCACAACATGCCCAGCGCCAGTAAAGGCGAGCGCAAGGCCTTGCCGCCCGGGAACGTCATATGTGGCACCCGGCTGAAGGTCTCCAGGCCCTGGCTGTGGCCGGCATGGATCGCTTCGGCCAGCAGCCGCGCGCACCAGTGGGTGACATTAAGCCCATGCCCCGAATAGCCCTGGGCGTAAAACACGTTGGGGTACTGTTGCAACCGACCGACCTGGGGAAAGCGATTGGCGGTAATACCAATCTTGCCGCCCCATTGGAACTCGATGGCGGTAGTGGCCAACTGTGGAAACACCTTGAGCATTTTCGGGCGCATATAAGCGGCGATATCCAGCGGGTCGCGCCCTGAGTAATGACAGGCACCTCCGAACAGCAACCGACGGTCTGCCGACAGCCGGTAATAGTCCAGGCCGACTTTCTGGTCGCACAGCGCCAGGTTCTGCGGGATCAGTTCATCGGCAAGCGCGGCCGGTAATGGCTCGGTAGCGATGATATAGCTGCCGGCCGGCAGTACCTTGCCGCTCAGGCGTGGCTCCAGTTCCTCGAGGTGTGCATTGCACGCCAATACCAGGCTGGCAGCCCGCACAGTGCCGCTGGCGCAGCGCACCCGCACGGTGTCGCCATGGCTCAGTTGCAGCGCCGGGCTCTGCTCGAAAATCCGCACGCCCAGCGCCTCGGCCACGCGGGCCTCGCCCAACACCAGGTTGAGCGGATGCAAGTGGCCCGAGCCCATGTCCACCAAACCACCGGCGTACCGCTCAGAGCCGACCACCAGCGCCATATCCTGCGCCGCCACCAGCCGGGTTTCAGGCTTATAACCCAGAGCGCCCAGGCTTTGCTGCTCGCCCTTGAACGCGGCAAATTGCGCCGGCGTATTGGCCAACTCACAAAAGCCCCAGCGCAGGTCGCAGTCGATCGAATGCTCACGGATACGCTCACCCACCAACGCCACCGAATCGATCCCGGCCCGTTGCAGGTATCGCACGCCTTCCTCGCCCACATGCCGGGCAAAGCCCGAGACATCATGGCCGATCCCCCGGATCAACTGCCCACCATTGCGCCCACTGGCGCCCCAGCCAATACGCCGGGCTTCCAGGAGGATCACCGAAAGGCCGCGCTGGGCCAGTTCGATGGCGGTGTTGACGCCGGTAAAGCCGCCGCCGATCACACACACATCGGCACTCAAGTCCTCGGCCAGCGCTGGGCGTTCGGGCATGGCATTGGCCGAAGCCAGGTAATAGGAGCGGGCGTGGTCGTGGGACTGGTTCATCGGTTGGACTTCACTTTGCTCCAGGCGCGGGTCATCACACGCATGATGGCCGGGCTGGGGGTGGTGGAAATGTACAGTTTGTCGAGCACCTCCTGGGGCGGGTACACCTCGGGGTTATTCACCAGTTCCGGTGCCATGAAGGCCTTCGCCGCCAGGTTGGGATTGGCGTAGCCGACATAGGTGCTGACCTTGGCAATGACCTCGGGGTCCAGCAGATAGTTGATAAACGCATGGGCCTCTTTCGGGTTGGTGGCGTCTGCGGGAATCGCCAGCAGGTCGAACCACAGGTTGCTGCCCTCCTTGGGAATCGAATAGGCGATGTTCACCCCGTTCTTGGCTTCCTTGGCGCGGTTGGCCGCCTGGAACACATCGCCGGAGTAGCCGAAGGCCACGCAGATATCACCATTGGCCAGGTCCGAGATGTACTTGGATGAATGGAAATAGGTGATGTACGGGCGCAGGGTCAGCAACTTGGCTTCGGCCTTTTCATAGTCGCCGACCTTCTCGCTGCGCGGGTCCATGCCCAGGTAGTTGAGGATCGCCGGGAACGCTTCATCCGCCGAATCCAGGAACGCCACGCCGCATTGCTGCAGCTTCTTCAGGTTCTCGGGCTCGAACATCACTGCCCAAGAGTCGATGTGGTCGATGCCCAGCACCTGCTTGACCTTGTCGACGTTGTAGCCGATGCCATTGGTGCCCCACAGGTACGGCACCGCATGCGCATTGCCGGGGTCGTTCTGCTCCAGCAGCTTGAGTAGCTTGGGGTCCAGGTTCGGGTAGTCGGGCAATTGCGCGCGGTCCAGCTTGAGGAACGCCCCGGCCTTTACCTGGCGGCCCAAAAAGTGATTGGACGGCACCACCACGTCATACCCGGTTCGCCCCGCCAGCAGCTTGCCCTCCAGGGTTTCATTGGAGTCGAACACGTCGTAGACCACCTTGATCCCGGTCTTGGCCTGGAAGTCGGCCAGGGTGGTCTCGCCGATGTAATCGGTCCAGTTGTAGACACTGACCGTCGGTGCGGCGTGGCTGGCGCTGCTGAAGACTGCGGCCAGGGCCAACGGGAGAAGCTGTTTGACGAGATGCATATCGACACCTTTTTTATGGTTGGTGGTGGAGTCAGACACTCAGCAGCAGGAACTCACGCTCCCAGGAGCTGATCACCCGTTTGAAATTCTCATGCTCGGCACGTTTCACCGCGACGTAACCCCGCACAAACTTGTCCCCCAGGTACTGCTTGACCGTGTCGCAGGCTTCCATGCGCGCCTGGGCATCTTCGATGGTGATCGGCAGGCGCAGGTTGCGGCGTTCATAGGCACGGCCTTCCACCGGGGCGCTCGGCTGGATCTTCTCGATCATTCCCAGGTAGCCGCACAACAGGCTGGCGGCGATGGCCAGGTAGGGGTTGGCATCGGCCCCCGGCAGGCGGTTTTCGACGCGCATCGCGTCGGGGCTGGAGGTCGGAACACGCAGGCCGACGGTGCGGTTTTCTTCGCCCCACTCCACGTTGACCGGCGCCGAGGTGTCGGGCAGGAAGCGGCGGAACGAGTTGACGTTGGGCGCGAACATCGGCAGCAGCATCGGGATGTATTTCTGCAGCCCGCCAATGTGCTGCAAGAACAGCTGGCTCATCTGCCCGCAAGCGTCGACAAACACCGGTTGGCCGGTGGCGATATCCACCACGCTCTGGTGCAGGTGCATGGCGCTGCCCGGCTCGTCGGCCACAGGCTTGGCCATAAAGGTCGCGGCCACGTTGTGCTTGAGCGCGGCTTCGCGCAGGGTGCGCTTGAACACGGTGATCTGGTCGGCCAGGTCGAGGGCGTCGCCGTGGCGGAAGTTGATTTCCATCTGCGCCGGGCCGTCTTCGTGGATCAGCGTATCGAGGTCCAGGCCCTGGGCTTCGCACCAGTCATAGACATCTTCAAACAGCGGGTCGAACTCGTTGGCCGCGTCGATGGAGAACGACTGGCGCCCGGTCTCGGCACGCCCGGAACGGCCCACCGGGGTTTTCAGCGGCAGGTCCGGGTCTTCGCAGCGCTGGGTCAGGTAAAACTCCATTTCCGGCGCGACAATGGGCTGCCAGCCCTGGTCCGTATACAGCTGCAGGACCTTTTTCAGCACGTTGCGCGGCGACAGTTCGATGGGGTTGCCCTGTTTATCGAAGGTGTCGTGGATCACGATGGCGGTGGGTTCGATGGCCCACGGCACCACATAAGTGGCGTTGGCCACCGGGCGGCAGATCATGTCGATATCGGCCGGGTCCAGCAGGTCGTAATAGATATCGTCGTCGACAAAGTCCCCGGTTACCGTTTGCAGCAACACACTTTCCGGCAGGCGCATGCCGCGCTCATGCAGGAACTTGTTGGTGGGCGCGATCTTGCCGCGGGCAATGCCCGTCAGGTCGCTGATCACGCATTCGACTTCGGTAATCTTGTGTTCTTTCAGCCAGGTGGACAGCTGATCGAAAGGGGCATTCATAAAGACCTCGGCATGGGTTGGATGCGGCGCCCAGTTGTACTCCCGGCGCATTGAGGTCTATCTTGGGCCAGCCTTCGAAGGGCATCTATCCACTTTGCACGAACCACAACGCACCAATAGAGTGCGCACGGATCACCCATGACACAGGCAACAGCTTTGCGCGTACAGGCCTTCACCACCGGTGATGTGGCCGCTCAATGCAGTGCGACACCCGGTTGGGTACAGCAGTACCAGCAGATGTCTCCGGGGCATTTTGCCGGGCAGGTGCGCTACCTCGACCTGCAGGGTGTGCAGGTGTACGAGGAGTGCATGAATACCCGCGTCGAGCAGCACTTCAACGCGCCGCCGGGCTCACTCGCCTTCTGTTTCGACGGCAGCGACAACGCGCTGTATCTGCTCAATGGCGAAAGCCGCAATACCTGGATCACCCCGGAAAACTACCGTGAAGTGGCGGTGGTGTTCGGCCCGCAATTTGTGCAGCGCCATGGCCTGGATGTGGCCAGCCTCGAAAGTTTGTTCATGGCCCCGTTGACCTGCCAGCAAAACGCGCTGTTCAGTCGCTGGCTCAGTGGCACCCTGACGCGCCTGGCCTGTGCGGTCGACCCGATCAGCCGCGACGCCCTCACCCGGCAACTGCTGGACGATTGCCTGTTTATTCTCGACAACGC
Organism: Pseudomonas sp. DTU12.1; assembly: GCF_009873475.1. Taxonomy (NCBI): domain Bacteria; kingdom Pseudomonadati; phylum Pseudomonadota; class Gammaproteobacteria; order Pseudomonadales; family Pseudomonadaceae; genus Pseudomonas; species Pseudomonas sp. DTU12.1. Next base: position 4,017,759 of record NZ_CP045254.1, read on the forward strand.
CTGTGTCTGCCTGGACCGCCACTCATTGCAGCGACGCGGCGCAGAACGCCAGTTGATGGCACGCATTGGCGAGTGGGCGGCTGATGCGCCGGATGAAACGGTCAACCTGCTGCAACTGGCGCAGATTGCCGGTGTGCCGCTGCGGCAGTTGCAGCAGGGCTTCAAGACCTACACCGGGATGAGCCCGGCACAATGGCTGCGCCTACGCCGATTGAACGGCGCGCGGCGCGAGTTGTTGAACTCAGCCACCACCACGGTGGCCGAGGTGGCGATGAATTGGTCGTTCTGGCACCTGGGGCGGTTTTCCAATAGCTACCGGGCGCTGTTCAAGGAACTGCCCAGCGAAACCCTCAAGCGTCATGGTTGATACGCGGTCAACCCTGTGGGAGCGGGCTTGCTCGCGAAAGCGGTGTGTCAGGCAATGAATGTCTGACTGACCCACCGTATTCGCGAGCAAGCCCGCTCCCACATTTGATTGCTATCAGGCTTGAGATTTGAGGAAGAGACTCAGCAACTGATTCACTTGCTCCGCCGCCTCCAACTGCACCATATGCCCCTGCCCCGGCAAGACCTCCACCTGGGCCTGCAACCCCTGGGCATGCCGCACCGGGATGATGGCATCGTCACTGCCCCAGATCACCAGGCTCGGCTGTTGCCCTACCACCGCGCGTAAATCCAGCATCTGCCGCCCGCCGTCGAACAACTTGGCATTGAGTTGACGCAACGCCTGATCAACCCCTTCCAACCGTTTGAACTTGAGCATGTCTTCAAGCATCTGCCGCGTGACCAATGCCGGGTCACTGAACAGTTGCACCAACTGCGGCTTGAGCGCGTTGCGGTTATTGGCCTCGGTGAATCCCTGCAGGTAGTCGCCGTTGATATCCGCGCCCAGGCCGGCGCTGGCGACCAGCACCAACGACGCTACGCGCTCCGGCGCCTGGCTCGCCACCGTCAGCGAAACCAGCCCGCCCATGGAGTGCCCAGCCAGGTGCACGCGTTCGAGGTTGAGGTGATCGAGCAACACCAGCACCGCCTGGCTCAATTCCTCGGCATCGCCATTGTGCAAGTGCTTGCCCGACTCGCCATGCCCCGGCAGGTCCAGGGCGATCACCCGGCGCTCGGCGGCCAGGGCCGGATGGTTGAACAGCCAGTTGTTTAAGTCGCCACCAAAACCATGGATCAGCACCAGCGGCGTGCCGCCCTCGCCGAGGTCGAGATAACGCAGCAGGCGCCCATCCAGCTCGACCTTCTGCGCACTCGGCCCCGACGCCTGTGCCTCGGCGCTGCTGGAGACAAAGCCGGCATTGAAGCTGTCGATCACTGCATCGATCTCTGCCTCCGTGGCTTCGCCTTCCACCACAATGCCCAGCAATGCGCCGACCGCCAATGTCTCATCGCTCTGCGCCAGCACCCGGCGCAACACGCCACTGAACGGCGCCTCGACGCTGCTGGAGATTTTGTCGGTCTCCACGTCGAGCACTTCCTCGCCCTTCTCCACCCGGTCGCCCGGCTGCTTGAGCCAGACATCGACCCGGCCTTCGGTCATCGACAAGCCCCACTTGGGCATGGTCAAGGTATGGATCATGCCGCAGTCCTCTTGTCAGCGATCTTGCGCACAGCGGCCTCGATCTTCGCCGCATTGGGGATGTACAGGTCTTCCAGGGCATCGGAAAACGGCACCGGGGTATGCGGCGCGGTGACCATCTCGATCGGCGCGCGCAGAAACGAAAAACCACGCTGGGCCACCAGGGCGCTGATGTCCGTGGCGATGGAGCAGCGCGGGTTGGACTCGTCGATCACCACCAGGCGCCCGGTTTTCTCCACGCTTTCAAGGATGCTGTCTTCATCCAGTGGGCTGGTGGTGCGCAGGTCCAGCACCTCGCAGTCGATACCCTGGCGGGCCAGGTTGACCGCGGCTTCCAGGGCGATATGCAGCATGCGCCCGTAGGTCACCAGGGTCACGTCGTTGCCTTCGCGTACAAAGTTGGCCTCGCCAAATGGCACGGTGTACAGCTCCTCCGGCACTTCGCCTTGCAAGCTGTAGAGCATCTTGTGTTCGAGGAAGATCACCGGGTCGTTGTCGCGGATCGCCTGGATCAGCATGCCCTTGGCGTCATAGGGCGTGGCCGGGCACACCACCTTCAGGCCAGGGATGTGCGTCCACATCGAGGTGAGCATCTGCGAATGCTGGGCCGCGGCACGCAGGCCGGCGCCGTACATGGCGCGCACCACCAGCGGCGTGGTGGTCTTGCCGCCGAACATGTAGCGGAACTTAGCGGCCTGGTTGAGCAACTGGTCGAGGCAGCAGCCGATAAAGTCGACGAACATCAACTCGCACACCGGGCGCATGCCCCGGGTGGCGGCGCCCACGGCCATGCCCACGTAACCGACTTCAGACAGCGGCGCATCCAGCACGCGCTCGGGGAACTCCGGGTACAGGCCCTTGGTCACCCCCAGCACACCGCCCCAGGCATCCTGCTCACCCGGGGCGCCGGTGCCGCCGGACACGTCCTGGCCGATGATAAAAACGCTCTGGTCGCGGCGCATTTCCTGGGCCAGGGCTTCGTTGATTGCCTGCTGATAACTGATTTTGCGAGCCATAAAATTCTCTCCGGGTCTTGTTGTTATTAGCGGTAGGCGACGTAGACATCGCTGAGCAGGTCGGCGGCCTGGGGCTTGGGATCGGACTTGGCCAGGCGCACGGCGTCGTCGATCAACTGCGCGACTTCCCCGTCGATACGCTCGAACTGCGCCGCGTCCAGCCAGCCTTCGGCGCTGCAGCGCTGGCGAAACAGCGCCAGGCAGTCCTGGGTTTCGCGCAGGTTTTTCACTTCATCGCGGCCGCGATAGGTTTGCGCGTCGCCTTCAAAGTGGCCGTAGAAGCGGTGCAGCTTGACCTCGACCAGGGTCGGCCCCTCGCCCTGGCGCGCCCGCTCCACCGCTACGCCCAGCGCTGCGTGGACGGCAAAGAAGTCATTGCCATCGACGATCACCCCCGGCATGCCAAAACCCACGGCGCGCTCGGCAATGTCCTTGCACGCCACCGACCAGCCGGAGCCGGTCGCTTCCGCGTAGCCGTTGTTCTCGGCGACAAACAGGCACGGCAATTTCATGATCGCGGCCAGGTTCATCGCCTCGAGTACCGCGCCTTCGTTGGAACCGCCGTCGCCAAAAAACGCCACGGCCACGCCCTGGCTGCCCTTGAGCTTGGACGCCAACGCCGCGCCGGCCGCCAGCGGTGCGCCGGCACCGACAATGCCGTTGGCGCCGAGCATGCCCTTCTCCTGGTCGGCGATGTGCATGGAGCCACCCTTGCCGCCACAGACCCCAGTTTTCTTGCCGTAGATCTCGGCCATCATGCCGAACACATCCACGCCCTTGGCGATGCAGTGGCCGTGGCCACGGTGGTTGGAGGCGATGCAATCTTCATCGTTGAGATGGGCCATGACCCCGGCGGCGCAAGCCTCCTGGCCGGCATACAGGTGCACGAAGCCGGGGATCTCGCCGGTGGCGAATTCCACGTGCAGGCGTTCTTCAAAATCACGGATGGTGCGCATCACGGTATAGGCATGCAGCAGTTGATCAGTGGACAGGTGAGTGGACATCTTGTTGTTCTCCAGGTTGTCTCGACACACAAAAGGCTGGCTGCGGCCAGCTGCAACCTGTTCAGCACAGCCTGTGCCAAGGCGCGGTAAAACCTGGCAAAGCCTTGATCCAGAGCAGTGCCGTGCGGTTGTGCCGCTGCGGCATGCCACCGCACAATGAGACGACGCATTGCAGCGTGCAGGCTGCGTCTCAGGCAGGATGAGACGTTGCGTCTCACGGCGGGCAGTTGGTCAGGCCGCCCTTGTCCCCTTGCGCCCCCGGGCGCTTAATGGCGGGCATAACAACAAAGATCGAGAACCGGAGGCCTTATGCTCGCCGCGAACTCCAGGGAGCATGTCGACTGTGTCAGTCGCGTGGTCCGCAATGCCGAGCGCCTGCCCCAGGCGCCAGTGCCGTCGCTGATTTTCGATTCATGGCGCCGTTCCATGGAGCAACACCACCTGGACCCCGGCTCGCTGCAGGGCCCACGGATCCTCACCGAACCGTTGCTCAAGGAATGCCGCGAGCGCGCCGAGCTGTTCATGCGCATTGCCAGCGAGCAAGTCAGCCAACTGCACCACCGCGTGCGCCATGCCGACTACTGCGTGATGCTCACCGACGCCCAGGGCCAGACCATCGACCACCGGGTAGATGCAGCGATCCGCAGCGACTGCCGCAAGGCCGGCCTGTACCTGGGCACCTGCTGGTCGGAAGCCGAAGAAGGCACCTGCGGCGTGGCCACGGTGTTGACCAGCCAAGCGGCGGTGACGGTGCACAAGCGCGATCACTTCCGCGCCGCCTTTATCAACCTGACCTGCTCCGCCGCGCCGATCTTCGACCCCCAGGGCAACCTGCTGGGGGTGATGGACGCTTCGGCGCTGCAATCGCCGGATGACCGACGCAGCCAGCACCTGGTGCGCCAGATGGTGGCGCAGAGCGCCCAGGCCATCGAAAACGCCTTCTTCATGCACAGCGCCGCCCGCCACTGGGTGCTCCAGGCCCACAGCACACCGGGTTATGTGGACAGCCAACCCGATCTGCTGCTGGCCTGGGACCAGGACGGTCGCCTGCAAGCCTTGAACAGCAAGGCACGCCAGGCGTTGCGCCGGCGTTTTGGTCAGGTGCCGGTGCATATCGGCGAGGTGTTCGACCTCGATGCGTTGCGCGCGGTGACCGATCAATCGGTCCAGCAACTGCAGTGGCTGGGAGAAACCGGCGTGCTGCATGTGCGCGTCAACACCCCGCGGCGCCAACCTGCGCGGGCGCTGCCCCATGCCCAGGTCGACCCACGGGTGGAAGAACACCTGCGCCTGGCCGTGCGGGTCAAGGACCGCAACCTGCCGGTGCTGGTGCAAGGCGAAACCGGGGCCGGCAAGGAAGTCTTCGCCCGCCAACTGCACGCCCGCAGTGCGCGCCGCGACGGACCATTCGTGGCGGTGAACTGTGCGGCGATCCCGGAAAACCTGATTGAAAGCGAGCTGTTCGGCTACGTCGCCGGGGCCTTTACCGGGGCCTCCAGCAAGGGCATGACCGGGCTGTTGCAACAGGCCCACGGCGGCACGTTGTTCCTCGATGAAATCGGCGATATGCCCCTGGCCCTGCAGACGCGCTTGCTGCGGGTGATGGCCGAAGGTGAAGTAGCCCCGCTGGGCGCGGCGAAAACCCGCGCGGTGGATATCCAGGTGATCTGCGCCAGCCACCGCGACCTCGCGGCCCTGGTCAATGACGGGCGTTTTCGTGAAGACCTGTACTTTCGCCTGGGCTGCGCCCGCGTCACCCTGCCGCCGCTGCGCGAGCGCACCGACAAACTGGGCTTGATCAACCGGCTGTTGGAGCAGGAAGCACGCAACAGCGGGATCACGGTGGGAATCGGCCAGGCGGCGCTTGAAGCACTGCTGGGCTATGCATGGCCAGGCAACGTGCGGCAACTGCACCATGTGCTGGCGTATGCCTGTGCGGTGTGCGAAGGCGGGACGATCCAACTGGCGGATTTGCCGGTCGAAGTGCGCGGCGAGCGGGTGGAGGCCGAGGTCGAGCACAGTGCGAGCCCAGAGCGGCAGGTGCTGCTCGATGCGCTGGTGCGCCATCGCTGGAAGCCGTTGCCGGCGGCGCAGGCGCTGGGGATTTCCCGCGCGACCCTGTACCGCCGGGTCAAGCAACTGGGCATCGATATGCCCGGTAAACACTAACCCTGTGGGAGCTGGCTTGCCTGCGATAGCGGCGGATCAGCTAGCAAATTTGCTACTGGCACACCGCTATCGCAGGCAAGCCAGCTCCCACATTTGACCGAGTTGAACCAGAGAACGGGGTTTAGCGGTATACAAGGCCGCCGTCGATCAACGGTGCCTGGCCGGTCATGTAGTCCGAATCCGGGCCGGCCAGGTAGGCCACCAGGCCTGCCACGTCCTCCGGCGTTTCTGCACGGCCCAGCGCAATGCCATCCACGTACTTCTTGTAGGTTTCTCCCACTGGCGCACCGGTAATCTCGGCCATGCGCTTGTCGATCTCGACCCACATATCGGTACCCACCACACCCGGGCAATAGGCATTGACCGTCACCCCGGCGCTGGCCAGTTCCTTGGCCGCCGCCTGGGTCAGGGCGCGCACGGCAAACTTGGTCGCCGAATACACGCCCAGCAGTGCAAAGCCTTCATGCCCGGCAATCGAGCAGGCATTGATGATCTTGCCCTTCTGTTTGAGCGCCTTGAACTTGTTGCCGGCGGCCTGGATGCCCCACAACACGCCCTGCACGTTGATGCCCAGGGTGCGTTCGACCTGTTCCGGGGTCACATCCAGCAGCGAATCGATCTGCGCCACTCCAGCGTTGTTGACGATGATGTCGAAGCCACCGAGGGTCTGGTGCGCATGGTCGACCGCCGCGACGACCTGTTCACGCTTGGACACGTCGGCGGTAAACACCGAGGCTTTGCGTCCAAGTGCCACGACCTCGGCTGCCACGGCTTCGAGCTTGGCGCTATTGATGTCGACCAGGGCGATATTCGCCCCGTCCCGCGCCAGGCGCAGGGCGATGGCCCGGCCAATGCCCTGCCCGGCGCCGGTCACCAGTGCAACTTTTCCAGCGATACCCATGACGATCTCCTGCAACGATAAGCGAAGCCTTGTCTATCGCAGGTGCGGGGTCGCGCTGTCGAGGCCCGGATGAACTGGCGTGGGGCTTGAGACGCAACGTCTCAAGCCGACGCGCCACGGCCAGTACTTGTAAAGGCGCGCAGTTATGCCTAGCTTATGCGCCCCCGCCCCGCGCTTTAAGGCCTTGCCCCCATGGTTTTGCGTTTTCGCCCCGAAGTCACTTCACATTTGGCCCTCGGCCTGCTGCTCAGCGGCGGTATCGGCAACAGCCTGGCGGCTGAGCTTGAACTGCCAGCGCTGAACATTCAGGGCCAGGATGAGTCCGGTTATCGCGCACAAAGCGCGTCGGTCGGCGGCTTCGATGAAGCGCCGCTGCTCGACACCCCGGCCTCGATCACCGTGATCAATGCCGCGTTGATCAAGGACCAGCAGGCACGCCTGCTCAGTGAAGTGCTGCGCAACGACGCCTCGGTGGGCGAAAGCTACGCGCCGATCGGCTACTACGAAAACTTCGTGGTCCGGGGTTTTTCCCTGAATGCCGCCAGCAGCTACAAGATCAACGGCCGCACCGTCACCGGCGAGCAGAACGTCGCCCTGGAAAACAAACAGCGGGTGGAATTGCTCAAAGGCCTGGCGGGCCTGCAAAGCGGGATTGCCGAACCCAGCGGCGTGATCAACTACGTGACCAAGCGCCCGGAAGATGTGCGTTCGGTCACGGTGTCCACCGACGATCGCGGCAGCGGCTACATCGCTACCGATGTCGGCGGCTGGTTTGGCAGCGAGCAGCAATTTGGCTTGCGCGCCAACGTCGCCCATGAAGACCTCAACTCTTATGTCGAACACGCCAATGGCCAGCGGGATTTTGTGTCCCTGGCCTTCGACTGGAACATCAGCCCCGACGCCGTGCTGCAACTGGATGCCGAATACCAGGACAAGCAGCAGCGCTCGGTGCCCGGCTACCAACTGCTTGGCGGCACCGAAGTGCCCCATGACGCCTCGCCGAAAAAACTGCTCGGCCATCAGAGCGGCTCCAAACAGGTGGGCATCGACTCGCTGAACCTTAACGGCAAGTTCGAGTACCGCTTCAGTGACCAGTGGAAAGGTAGCGTCAGCGCGGCCCGCAGCAAGGTGGTGATTGATGACTACAGTTCGTTTGCGTGGGGTTGCTACGGCTCCCCGAGTTGCGCCGGCGTCAAAGTGCCGAACTACTTCAGCCCGGAAGGCAACTACGATATTGCTGACTATCGCAGCCCCGACGACACCCGGCGCAATGATGAAATCCAGGCGGCAATGACCGGACTGTTCGACACTGCTGGGATAGGCCATGAACTGACCTTCGGCACCAGCGCGTTCCGCCGGGTGATCGACAAGCGCAAGTCAGTCAACGAGTACATCGGCAGCGGCAATATCGATCAGGACCCGGAAACCTTCCTGCCCACCGACAAGCCCCTGAACGACAGTCACCGGCGCCTCGACAGCCGCCAATACGGGCTGTTCGTCACCGACCGCATCAGTTTCAACGAGCAATGGCAAACCGTGCTCGGTGGCCGTGAAGTGCGCCTGGATGAAAAGTCTTTCGATCAATATGGCGTGCAGGAACGTCACACCCAGCAGTACGAGTTCCTGCCCAACGCTGCGCTGATCTACAAGCCGATGGCCAATCTGTCGCTGTACACCAGCTACAGCAAAGGCTTGTCGCTGGGCGGCGAGGCACCGTGGTACGCGAGCAATGATGGGGAAATCCTCGCGCCGACGGTCTCCCGGCAGATCGAAGCCGGGGTGAAATACGACTGGCGCCGCATCAGCTTCGCCGCCGCCGTGTTCCAGACACGCCAGGCCTACCAGTACGCCAAACCTGATAGCGCCGGTGATTTCACCTACGTGCAACAGGGCCAGCAGAAAAACACCGGCCTGGAGCTGTCGGCCAATGGCTGGGCCACCGAGCGTCTGCAGATCGCCACCAGCGTGGCGGCGATTCGCGCACGGGTGAACGGCAGCGGCACGCCACAGTATGAAGGTCACCAGACGATCAACGTGCCCAAGCTGCGCGCCAGCGTATACGCCGACTACGCCCTGCCTTGGGTCAACGGCCTGGCGGTACTCGGCGGCGTGCAATACAGCGCCAGTAAAAACGCCAATCGCACCGGCAATGTAGAGGTGGGGGATTATGCGCTGGTCAACATTGGCAGCCGCTACACCACCAAGGTCGACGGCTATGAAACGGTGTTTCGCCTGAGCGTCGACAACCTGTTCGACAAGCGCTACTGGCGTGACGCGGGCGAATACATGGGCGATGACTATCTGTTCCAGGGCGCGCCATTGACGGCGCGCTTGAGTGCCTCCGTCAACTTCTGATCCCGCCCCAAGTAACGGGCTGTCGTGGCGAGCGGGCTTGCCCCGCGTTGGGCTGCGAAGCAGCCCCAGTAAGCCGAATGCGGTGTATCAGATACTCCGTAACCGCTGGTTTTGGGGCTGCTTCGCAGCCCAGCGCGGGGCAAGCCCGCTCGCCACAATGGCAAGTCCCGCGATAGGGCGTTACTTGGGCATCTTGCGAAAGCCCACCGCCAGCCGGTTCCAGCTGTTGATGGTGGCGATGGCCACGCTCAGGTCAACCTGTTCGGCGGGGCTGAATTGGTCATTGAGCAACGCGTAGTCTTCGTCCGCGGCGTGGGTCTGGCTGATCAGTGTCAGGCTTTCGGCCCAGGCCAGGGCGGCACGTTCCCGTGGGGTGAAGAACGGTGTTTCACGCCAGGCCGAAAGGGTGCACAGGCGGCGTTCGGTCTCGCCGCCCTTGCGTGCATCGGCGGTGTGCATGTCCAGGCAGAAGGCGCAGCCGTTGATCTGGGACACGCGCAGGCGCACCAGTTCCAGCAGGGGCAGTTCGATGGACAATTTGCCGACGGCCGCTTCCAGGGCAAGCATGGCTTTCATTGCGTCAGGGGAAGCGGTGTAGAAATCGATACGGGCAGACATGTTGTAACTCCAGGGCAGAGGGGATTGGTGCCCAGCTTAAACACCCCACTGCCCTGCACAAATAGCCAATCCGGGCGAAGAACAGGTAGCCAATGCCAGGCGAATCAGGCCCGGCTGCGCAGCCAATGCAGGAAACCCTTTTTCACCGGCACGATGGGCGCATCCTGGGTCAGGTGCTGGGCGGCGTGCAGGCGGAAATCCAGGAGGTTTTGCATGGCTTCGCTGATATCGTGGCGCGCATCCAGGCACGGTTTGAGGTATTCCTTTTCGATGCGGTAGAGGGTGCAGTAGGTCTTCGCCACAAAGTCCGCCGGCACGCCTTGCTCACCGAGGATCCCGGCTTCGCCAATCACTTCTCCCGGCCCCATGCGCCCGCCTTCGAACGTGTGCCCGGCCTTGGCCAGCATCACCGAAACCACCCCGGACTCGATGATAAACAGATGATCGCTGACCTCCCCCGTCGGCAGGATCATCTCGCCGGCGCGGAAGGTGTGCAGGGTCATGTTCTGGCTGAACGTTTCCTTCTCTTCCTGGCGCAGGGTCGAGAAGATATTGGAGCTTTCCAGCAGCGCCCGCGCCGGCGAGGTGGTCGGCGAGGTGGGGCTCTCGGCGCTCGACAGCAGGCTGACGCCAGCCGCCTGCAAATGCCGGTAGGCCAGGTCATAAAGCTGATTGCGCACCTCGCGTTTAAGGCCCATGGCGGGCACAAAGCCGCTGATTTCATATTCCACACCGCCGCCCGTGGAGGTCTTGAACGCCACGCTTGGCGCCGGCTTGGCCAGCAATTGCCGGCAGCCCTGCATGGCACGTTCCAAGGCTTCGAGCACTGTTTGTGGGCGCGCATGGGGGCTGACTTGCAGGCTCACCGCCAGGCCGAACATATCGGCCGGGCGCGAGAAGTTGATGATCTTGGCCTTGGCCGCCAACGAATTGGGGATCACTGCCATGCTGCCCTGGGAGGTTTGCAGGCGCGTGGCACGCCAGTCGATGTCCGTCACCCGGCCTTCGGTACCGTCGATGGAGATCCAGTCATCCAGTTGGTAGGGCTTGGTGGTATTGAGCACGATCCCGGAGAACACGTCGCTCAAGGTGCTTTGCAAGGCCAGGCCGACGATGATCGCCACCGCGCCGGACGTCGCCAGCACGCCCTTGACTGGCAGGTCGAGCACGTAGGCCATGGCCGCGATGATCGCGATCAGGAAGATCACCGCGCCCATCAGGTCTTGCAGCAACCGCCCGGTATGGCCGACCCGTTGCATCATCAAGGCCCCGAGCAAGACCGTCAGGGTGCGCGCGGCGAACAACCACCAGCCGATCTGCAACGCCGTGGCGGCCAGGTGCAGCGGGGTGTTGTCGGCATAGGGTGCCAGTTGCATGGGGTTCATGCCGTCGTTGAACAGCACGGCGCTGAACACGGCGAAAATCCCCAGGCGCGCGATCAGTTTCCAGTTGCCGGGGCTGGCCGAAAACAGACGCCAGACGAAGATATCGATAATGATCAGCGCCAGGGCGCACAGCATCGGGTGATCGGAGATAAAAGACAGCATCCAGGCGACTCCAGGGCGAATGCCCTGAAGATCGCACGAAATGCAGTTGGCGGGTATAGGGCGCCGCCAATCAGCTGGCGGCGCCGTGCAGTTGGCCGAATTGGCCGGACTGGAAGTCGGCAAAGGCCTGGTGGATCTCTTGCTCGGTGTTCATCACGAACGGACCGTGACCGACGATGGGCTCGTCGATGGGTTCACCACTGAGCAACAGCACCATGGCGTCAGCATTGGACTCCAGGCTGATCTGCTCGCCATCACGCTCGAACAGCACCAGTTGCCCTTCGCGTGCCAGTTCACCGCCGTTGACTTGCACGGTGCCTTTGAGCACCACCAGCGCGGTATTGCGCCCGGCGTGCAGGTCAAAGGTCACGGCCTTGCCGCCATTGAGGCGCAGATCCCACACATCAATGGGCGTAAAGGTGCGCGCCGGGCCTGTGTGGCCGGCGAACTCACCGGCGATCAGGCGCAGGCTGCCGGCGCCGTTGGCCAGGGGCAACGCGGGGATATCGCCGTCGAGGATGGTCTGGTAGCCGGCGTCGCTCATTTTGTCCTTGGCCGGCAGGTTGACCCACAGCTGCACCATTTCCAGGGCCCCACCTCGTTTGGCGAAGGCTTGGGAATGGAACTCCTCATGCAGGATGCCCTTGGCTGCCGTCATCCACTGCACGTCGCCGGGGCCGATGGTGCCGCCTGCACCGGTTGAATCGCGGTGCTCGACTTCACCTTCGTAAACGATCGTCACGGTTTCAAAGCCGCGATGGGGATGCTGGCCCACGCCACGTCGCTGCGTGGTGGGGGTGAAATCCGCCGGGCCGGCGTGGTCCAGCAGCAGGAACGGGCTGATGTGCTTGCCCATGGTGTCGTAGGAAAACAGCGTGCGAACCGGGAAACCGTCGCCAACCCAATGGCCACGTGGGCTGGTGTAGATACCGATGATGTTTTTCATGATGGTCCTCCAATGTGCATACACCTTAAATCCAATACCAATAAGGCGGTAGACGGCGGATTTGGCTCGCATCGTTCCATACATGGGACGACCCTGGAACGGTGGCGCATAAAGCGAGTGAATGATAATGACTCGTAGTAATATCCCCACTCTCCCGTTCAACTCCCCGAGGGCCACCATGCCATTTGCTCCTGCGCCGGCAGCGCCGCGCGTCCTGGTGGTGGACGACCACCGCAAGATCCGCGAGCCGCTGGCCATCTATTTGCGTCGCCACAGCTTCGAAGTGCGCACCGCTGAAGATGCAGCGGGCATGTGGCAATTGCTCAAGACCCAGGCCTTCGACGTGATCGTGCTGGATGTGCTGCTGCCCGATGGCGACGGTTTCGAGTTGTGCAACCAATTGCATCGGCGCAGCAACACCCCGGTGATCCTGTTGACCGCCCGCGATGCCGCCGCCGACCGCATCCGGGGCCTGGACCTGGGTGCCGATGACTACATCACCAAGCCCTTCGAACCCCGGGAACTGGTGGCACGCCTCAACAGCGTGCTGCGTCGCCAGGGCCGCACCCATGCCCCCCTGGCACCGACCAGCCGCACCTATGGCTTCGCCGGCTGGCACTTCAGCACCATCAGCGCAGTGCTGACCCGCGAAGGCTGCCCCCCCGTTCAACTGAGCACCGCCGAAAGTCGGTTGCTGCAAGTGTTCCTCAACCACCCCAATACCCTGTTGCCCCGCGAGCGCCTGATCGACCTGACCGCCGCCGCCGACAGCGATGTCAGCGACCGCGCCATCGACCGCCAGGTCAGCCGCCTGCGCCGCAAGCTGGCCCACGACACCGAAGCCGTGGACCTGTTGCGCACCATCTGGGGTGGCGGCTACCTGCTGGCGGCTGATGTGACCCCATGCGTCTCTTGAACCGTTTGCGCCGCCTATGGCCGCGCACGCTGGTGCAGCAATTGAGCCTGTTGCTGCTGTTGGCGCTGCTGGCCTCCAACGCCATCGCCATGCTGTTCCTGCAACGCACCGGCAGCCTGATCCACCCGCTATCGCGCAGTTTCAGCCTGGAACGCCTGGTGATCGCGCACCACGCGGCCGTCGACCTGCACGGCGAAGAACCCGCGCACTTGATGGCCGCCATGAGCAACGAAGGCGCCCGTTTCTGGATCGCCCCCACCGCCGAAGTCGAGCCGTTTGAACTGCGCCCCGAAGAGCGCCGCCTGGCCAACGAATTGCGCCAGCAACTGCAACTGCCACCAGACGTGAGCATCGGCATGCAGTTGGAGCGGGTCAGCGGCGCCAATGCCCGCACCCATGTGTTCAGCCCCGCCGGTTGGGCGCCGTTGCGTTTGCGCAGCAGCATCGCCCTGCCGGACGGCCAGTACCTGAACGCGCTGCAGCATCCCGCGGGGGCGTATGAATGGGGCCGCGTCCTGGCCTACAGCCTGCCGGTGACCACGGTGCCAGTGCTGCTGATCGTGATGTTTTTCATCGCGCGGGTGGTGCGCCCGGTCAAGACCCTGGCCCAGGCCACCGAACGGGTCAGCCGGGGCGAATGGATCGCGCCGCTGCCCTTGAGCGGCCCCCAGGAAGCCCGCGACCTGACCACCGCCTTCAACACCATGCAGGCCAACCTGGCGCGGCATGTCGAAGGGCGCACGCGGATGTTGGCGGCGGTCAGTCACGACCTCAACACCCCGATCACCGAACTGCGCTTGCAGGTGGAGTTGCTGGAACCTGGCCCTGAACGCGACGACATGCTCGACAGCCTCGGCGAACTGAGCGCCATGGTGCGCGAAACCCTGAATTTCGTGCGCGACGATGCCGTGCAGGAAGCCACCCGCCGCACCTCGCTGAGCGCTTTGCTGGATGACTTGGCCAAACGCTACCGGCGCATGCAGCAACCGGTCACCTGGCAAGGCGCCCCACCGCTGCTGCTCGATTGCCGCCCGCTGGCCCTCAAGCGCGCCCTGACCAACCTGATCGACAACGCCGTCAAACACGGTGGCGATGCCTGTATCAGCCTCAAGCGCGAGGACAGCGGTGTGCTGTGCGTGGAGATTCTCGATCATGGCAGCGGCCTGCCCCAGGACTGGCTGAACAAGGTCTTCGAGCCGTTTGTGCAGTTGGGCGCCAGCGACGGTGGCCTGGGGTTGGGCCTGGCGATTGCACGCTCGTGCATCCAGGCCCATGGCGGCGAACTGCTCCTGGAAAACCGCCCACCGGCCGGGCTGTGTGCGGTGGTGCGCCTGCCCCAGGCGGCTTAGATTGATGTGGCTGTAGGGCTTGCTGTGGCGAGGGGGCTTGTCCCCCGCTGGGCTGCGCAGCAGCCCCAAAACATGCCACTTCGGTGTATCTGATAAAGCGCAGTGGATCTTAGGGATTGGGGCTGCTTCGCAGCCCAGCGGGGTGCAAGCCCCCTCGCCACAGCAAGCCCTTTTTCCACAGCAAGCCTCCTAGCCATCACAAAGGCCGTCTGCAACTGACCTAGAAGTTGAGCGTTGCGCCCATCCACAAGGTGCGGCCGTAGTTCACCGTGCCGTAGGTCTCGTCATCCAGGCGCTTGTTGGCCAGGTTGTTGAGTGAGGCATTCAGTACCAGCGAGTCGGTCACATCGAACGAGCCGCCCAGGTCGGCCGTGGTGTAGCCCGGCGCCGGTTTTTCGCTGGTGAGGGTGTTGCCGGTTTCCTCGCCGTAGTAGCTCAGCGACGCCCAGGCCTGGGCGCGGTCGTTGATGCTCCATTCGGTGCGCACATTGGCCTTTTGCTTGGGGGTCAGGGCCAGGGGCGCGCCAGCGTTGGCGCCGGTTTTCTGTTCGGAATCGGTGTAGGTGTAGTTGGCCTTGAGCAGCACGCTGGGGTTGATATCCCATTGGCCGTTAAGCTCCACGCCCTGAATGATTGCCTTGTCGACGTTGACCCGCTCCATGATGGTGTAGCCATTCCAGCGCTGGTCGGTGGTCACGGTGGACAGCTTGTCCTGGAAGTCGTTGTAGAACAGGGTCACGCCCGCCGACAGATCATCACGGTTGCTCCACAGCGCCGAGACTTCATAGTTGGTGCTGGTCTCTGGCTTGAGGTCCGGGTTGCCGAACATCACAAAGCGGTTGCGCCGCAGGTAGGCGTAGTCCGCCACGACTGCACGGATCTCCGGGGCCTTGAAGCCACGGGCGATCCCCCCCTTGAACGTCCACTGCTCGGTGGCGCGCCACACCCCATAGAGCCGTGGGCTGACGTGGGCACCGTACTCTTCGTGATGATCCAGGCGCAGGCCGGTGGTCAGGGCGAAGCTGTCGGTGACCGACCATTCGTTCTCGGCAAACAGGGCTTTTTGCACCACCGAGAACTCGTAGTCCACACGGTCGCCCAGGCCCTGGTTCCAGTCGGTCAGCTGGCTTTCGTTCCACTGCATGCCCACGGTGCTGACGTTATGGGTGGTGGGCACTACCAACTTGGCGTCGAACACGCTGTTCTTGACCTCGGGCTTGCGTCCGAAAATATCGGTTTGGGCTGGCGTGGCACGGCCTTCACGGGTGGAGGTTTCCTGGGAAAAGGCGATGTCCGAGGTGGCCCAGCCCCAGCGGCCCTGGTGCGACAGCGACCAGTGATCGCGGTTGTTCTCCTGCTCGCGGGTGGCCCAGTTGGCGCTGATCCCATCACCGTTTTTCAGGCGCGTGGCCCCGGCTTCGAGGAGGATGTCGTGGTCGATGCTCGGGGTGAAGGCCAGTCGTGCAGTGAGATCGCGGTGATCCGCCTTGCTGAAGCCATTGGTCTGCTCGATATCGTCATCGGCCTGGCGATCGAGGTAACGGCCCCACACCTGCAGGCCGAGCAGGTCTTCCTTGAGCGGGCCGCTGAGGTAGAACTGGGTCTGGCGCGCATTGCCCTGGTCGCTGTGCTGGCGGGCCGAGTAGTCATAGCCAATCGAACCGCCCCATTGTGGCGAGACCTTGCGCGTGATCACGTTGATCACGCCGCCGATGGCGTCGGAACCGTACAGCGACGACATTGGCCCGCGCACCACTTCGATGCGCTCGATGGCGGCGGCTGGCGGTACAAAACTCTGCTCATAACCACTATTGCCATTGACCCGCGATTCACGGGCGCTCTGGCGTTTGCCATCCACCATGATCAGCGTGTAGTCGGCGGGCATGCCACGGATCGAGATGTCGGTTTCATTGGTCCCGCCATTGACCGTAACGCCCTCCACATCCCGCACGGCATCGCCCAGGTCGCGGTACGACTTGCGGCGCAAGGCCTCGCCGTCGATCACGGTGACCGAAGCGGGTGCGTCTTCGACGTTCTGTTCAAAGCCGGAAGCGGTGACCACCACTTCATTGAGTTCCAGTGACGCAGGCTCGTTGGCGTGAGCGTTGAGACTGCCGGCCACCAGCAGGGCCAGCGGCGCAAGACGAAAAGCAGGAAGCATGGCGTAGACCTTCAGGATTATTCTCAAAAGAGAATCGTAATCATCTACACCCCAATAACTTGGACAAAGTGTGACAACTCCACCCACGTCCCTGGCCGCTTGCTTTTGTAGGAGCTGGCTTGCCAGCGATGACCATAAGTATCTACACAACTTTCAGAAACTGACGAACTCCCCTGTGGCGAGCGGGCTTGTCGGAACGCCGCATCGCCCGCGCTGGGCTGCGAAGCAGCCCAAAAAGCCCTCCACGTTTCTTCAGATAAACCGCGATGGCCGGGTTTAGGGCTGCTTCGCAGCCCAGCGCGGGCGATGCGGCGTTCCGACAAGCCCGCTCGCCACAACTGCGCTATCTGCCTGGATTTAGGCGTTGCGGCAAAGTTGTGTAGATACCGATGCAGCGATGACGCCAGCAAGAACACCCCGGAGCGCCAGGTATCTGACCTCATCCTGAACGACCATCGCCGGCGAGCCGACGCCTACAAAACCTGAACAAGGGCTGGCTTAAATTATATTTCGGCCGTAATATTCGGCAAAATATTACGCTTGTAATTTCACCAACCCAGCGCCGCCAGGAGCCTGAAATGAGCCCACGCCCTCCCCTTCACAGCCTTTTCCCGCCCCTGGTGCTGTTGCTCCTGCTCAGCGGCTGCAACAGCCAGGCCGACCCCAGCGCCAACGCTGCCCCGCCGCGCCCGGTGCTGGCGGCCAAGGTCGAAGCCGCCGCCAGCCAGCAGAACGCCTATACCGGCGTGGTGGCGGCCCGTACTGAAAGTGACCTGGGCTTCCGGGTCAGCGGCAAGGTGATCGAACGCAAGGTCGATCCCGGCCAGCATGTGTCCCGGGGCGATACCTTGTTGGTGCTGGATATCGGCGACTTCGAACTGGCGCTGCGTTCGGCGAAAAACCGCGTCAACGCCGCCCAGGCCCAGTTACGCCAGCGCCGCGATGACGCAAACCGCTACCAGCGCCTGGCCAGTACCGGCGCGGTGTCACGGCAGATTTTCGAACAGTCCGCGACTAACCTGCGGGTCGCCGAAGCGGAGCTTGCCGCCGCCCAGTCGGATGCCAGCCAGATCGAAAACCGTCGTACCTACTCGGTGCTCAGGGCCGATGGCGACGGAGTGATCACCGACGTGCGGGTAGAGCGCGGGCAGGTGGTGGCCGAAGGGCAGATCGTCGCGCGCCTGGCCCACGACGGAGCGCGGGAAGCGGTCATCAACCTGCCGGAAAACCAGCGCGACCGCGCCTCGCAAAAAGCCCTGGCCTTACCCTTCGGTGCACCGGACCAAGCCGTCAACGCGACCTTGCGTGAACTGTCCGCCAGCGCCGATCCCGTCACCCGCACCTATCGCGCGCGCTATGTGTTGCACGGTGCGGGTGAGCGTTTCGCCCTCGGCTCCACCATCACCTTGCGCCTGCAAGGCAACGGCCAGCCGCCACAGACCCGCGTGCCGATCGGCGCCCTGCAGGATGCCGGCAGCGGCACCGGGGTGTGGCTGATTGGAACAGATGACAAGGTCAGCTTCGCCCCGGTCACCGTGGCCAGCCTGGGCCAGGAAGAAGCCTTGCTTTCTGGCGGCGTCAGCCCCGGCCAACTGATCGTCGCCCTCGGCGCGCATCTGCTGCACCAGGGTGACAGCGTGCACCTGTTGCCCGCCCAGGCACTGTCCCTCAATCGCCGGCAGGAACCTTGAGCATGCATGGCCTGAACCTCTCCGCACTGGCGGTCAAACACCGCGCCGTCACGCTGTTCCTGATTCTCGCGATACTCGCCGCCGGGATTTTTTCCTTTGGCAAACTGGGGCGCGCCGAAGACCCGTTGTTCACGGTCAAGGTCATGACCATCACCGCCGCCTGGCCCGGCGCCACGGCCCAGGAGATGCAGGAGCAAGTGGCCGACCGCCTGGAAAAGCGCCTGCAGGAACTGGACTACTACGATCGTGTGGAAACCATCGCCCAACCGGGGTTTGTGTCGATGCGCATGACCTTTCTCGAGTCCACGCGCCCCAATGAAATCCAGGACCTGTTCTACCAGACCCGCAAAAAACTCAGCGACGAAGCGGCCAGGCTGCCCAAGGGCGTGATCGGGCCCTTCTTCAACGATGAATATTCCGATGTGTACTTCGCCCTGTACGCCCTGGAAGCCGAACACCTGCCCCATCGCCAACAGGTGCAGATGGCCGAAGCCATGCGCCAGGACTTTCTCAGGCTACCGGGGGTGAAGAAGGTCAATATCCTCGGCGAACAAGCGCAGCGGGTGTTTGTCGAGTTCTCCTACGAGCGCCTGGCCACCCTCGGGATCAAACCCGAACAGATCTTCGCCGCCCTCGCTGCGCAAAACGCCGTGGCCCCGTCGGGGTTTGTCGAAACCGCCGGTGCCCGCGCCTATATCCGTATCGACGG
The DNA here is from genome assembly GCF_009873475.1 of Pseudomonas sp. DTU12.1. NCBI lineage: Bacteria > Pseudomonadati > Pseudomonadota > Gammaproteobacteria > Pseudomonadales > Pseudomonadaceae > Pseudomonas > Pseudomonas sp. DTU12.1. The sequence continues at coordinate 4,036,726 of NZ_CP045254.1, forward strand.
CGCCTTCGACAGCCTGGCGCTGATCGAAAACGTGCCGCTGCCGGTGGACGGCAAAGTGCTGCGCATCGCCGACGTCGCCACCGTCAGCCGTGGCTATGAAGACCCGCCCAGCTACCGCATCCGCCACCAGGGCGACCCCGCGTTGATGCTCGGCATCATCATGGAAAAACACTGGAACGGCCTGGACCTGGACAAGAGCCTCAAGGCCGAGGAAGCCAGGATCCAGGCAGACCTGCCCCTGGGCGTCAACTTCGCGAAAGTCTCCGACCAGGCGAAAAACATCAGCCTGGCAGTCAATGAATTCATGCTCAAATTCTTCGTCGCCCTGGCGGTGGTGATGCTCATCAGCCTGTTGGCCCTGGGCTTTCGCGTCGGTTTGGTGGTGGCGGCCGCGGTGCCGCTGACCCTGTCCATCGTGTTTGTGATCATGCTGCTGACCGGCCGCGAATTTGACCGCATCACCCTCGGCGCGCTGATTATTTCCCTGGGGCTTTTGGTGGACGACGCGATCATCGCCATTGAAATGATGGTGGTGAAGCTCGAAGAAGGTTTCGACCGCATCCACGCCGCCACCTTTGCCTGGAGTTCCACCGCCGCCCCCATGCTGACCGGCACCCTGGTGACGATCATCGGCTTTCTGCCGGTGGGTTTTGCCCGTTCGGGTGCGGGCGAGTATGCCGGCAATATTTTCTGGATCGTTGGCTTTGCCCTGATCGCCTCCTGGTTGGTGGCGGTGGTATTTACCCCGTACCTGGGGGTCAAGCTGCTGCCGCACATCCAGCCGGTGCCCGGCGGCCACGACGCAATCTATGCCGGCCGCTGGTACCAGAAACTGCGCGACCTGGTGCAAACCTGCATGCGCCGACGCTGGCTGGTGACCGGCCTGGTCGTGTCGGCGTTTGTGCTGTGCGGCTTGGGCATGGCTGTGGTGAAGAAGCAGTTCTTCCCTAACTCCGACCGCTCCGAACTGATCCTGGAGGTGTATATGCCGCCGGGCAGTGCCTTCAAAAGCACCGAGGCGGTGGCGGCGCAACTGGAAAAGGCCCTGCTGCAGGAACCGCAGACCCGCATGGTCGACACCTACGTGGGCGGCGGCGCGCCACGCTTTTTCCTGTCGCTCAACCCCGAATTGCCCGACCCGGCGTTCGCCAAACTGATCGTGCAAACCGCCGATGCCCATGCCCGGGACGCCTTGAAACTGCGCATGCGCGAACGTATCGCCGACGGTGAATTCCCCGCAGCGCGGGTACGGGTGACGCAATTGCTGTTCGGCCCGCCGGTGCCCTTCCCGGTGGTGTTTCGCGTGTCCGGCCCGGACGTGAATGTGCTGCGCAGCCTGTCTGAGGAAGTGCGCCAGGTGGTCGCCGCCAACCGCCTGACCAAGGATGCGTTCCTCGATTGGGGCGAGCGCAGCAGCGGTTATCGCCTGGTGCTGGACCAGGATCGCCTGCGCCTGCTGGGCTTCACCCCCGACGAGGTGAAATCCCAACTCAACGCCCTGCTCAGCGGCAACCCCATCACCGAAGTGCGCGAAGGCAACCGTACGGTATCGGTGGTAGCCCGTGCCCAGGGCAGCCAGCGCGAGGACCTCGGCAACCTCGCCAATATGACCCTGACCAACAGCGCCGGGGTATCGGTGCCCCTGGCTCAGGTAGGGCATTTTCAGGCGGTGATGGAAGAACCGATCCTCAAGCGCCGCAACCGCGCGAGCACCGTCGAAGTACGCGCCGATATCGTCGACGGCGTGCAGCCGCCCGATGTGGAAATGGCCGTCTACAAAGACCTGCAACCGCTGATCGCACGATTGCCGACCGGCTATCACCTGGAGATCGGCGGCCCCGTCGAAGAAAGCGCCAAGGCCAACGTGGCCCTCGCGGCACTATTCCCCATCATGATCCTGCTGACCCTGACGGTGATCATGTTCCAGGTGCGCTCGTTCGGCGTGATGTTCATGGTCTTCGCCACCGCGCCGCTGGGCTTGATCGGCGCGGTGCCGACCCTGCTGCTGTTCAACCAGCCGTTCGGCTTCAATGCGATCCTGGGGCTGATCGGGATTGGCGGGATCCTGATGCGTAACACGCTGATCTTCACCGATCAGATCCGCCAGAACCAGGAACACGGCATGGCGACCAGCGAAGCGATTGTCGAAGCCACCGTACGCCGCGCACGGCCGGTGATATTGACCGCACTGGCCGCGGCGTTGGCGTTTATTCCGCTGACCTTGTCAGTGTTCTGGTCGTCGCTGGCCTATGTGCTGATTGGTGGGGTTTTGGTGGGGACGGTGTTGACGCTGCTGTTCTTGCCGGCGTTGTGCAGCTTGGTGCTGGGCCGGGACAAGCAGCAGGCAGCAATCCCCCAAACCCGCCCCCTAAAAACCACCATCCCCCTGTAGGAGCGGGCTTGCCCGCGATAGCGGTGGATCAGTCAATATCTACAGTGACTGACACGCCGCCATCGCGGGCAAGCCCACTCCTACAACGAGGTCAACGCTTGGCCAACGCCATCCACCGAAATATCCCACCCTGCGGCCAGATAAACTCTACTTATACCCGCTGAAAACCTCTGCAAAGTCCCTCGCCTGATCACACAGCGCAAGGGACCGCCGATGTACTTTCCAATTGATGCCCCCGTCCTGGGGGCCACCTCTTGAATGCCGCCATTGGCTTTATGGTCCTGGCGGCCATGGACTTCAAAACACGGGACGTCGAAGCGGTCCTCAGCGACTTCCGGCAATGCCTGAATACCTATGAACAGTGGGCCGAGAGTTTCTGGAGCTTCTCGGCGCTGGAGGTCGAGCAGGTCTTCAAGGTGGGCGATGAGGTGGCGCTGGTGGCGCCCATTTCGTCCAAAGCCCCCAGCAGCACGGTCGCGATGTGCAAGGCCAGTGGCTCGTTGACCCTGGTGCACCTGTTCCAAAGCACACGCTTTGTGCCCATCGGCAACACCCCGGTGATGCTGCAAGCCGTCCCCAAGGACGGTGGCCCGCTGGGCGAACCCATTTACAAAACCATCGGCCCCAGCGGCATTCTCGAAGTCACCGACTGTACCCGCGACCAGTCGTATCGGATCACCTTCTACCCCAATGTTTGCGCGGACCACGTCAAGGCGTTGTATGCCTCTTATCAGTCGCTCATTGCACCGCTGGAAAGCCAGTTGCGCAACGACTGGATCAGCACATTTGAGCCGCTGTGGCAGGACTACTCCGAAGCCAACTTTGTGCAGCGCTACCGCCTGCTGGACCACGCCTATGCCCGTGGATTTGGCGACGCACTGCATGAGCTCTGGGACAACATCGAGCAATTGTATGAATGGCTGGCGGACCTTGGGCCCAACAGCGAGAAACTCCTGCAATACCTCACCCAGGCCGAACTGGATGCCCTGCTGGAACTGAGCCAGGAGGCCATCGCCAATGGCCTGCTGGTGCTCAGCGACGAGCCGCTGCTGTTCATCTACCTGTCGGCGATGGTCAGTTGGCTGCGCATGCTGCCGCCGCCGTACTTGAACGAACTGCTGGGGCAAATCAGCGCCGAAGTGCTGATCAACCTGTTGCTGGTGTGGGTCACTGCCGGCATGGGCGTGACAGTGCGCCTGGGCGCGCAGGTGCTGGGCAAGGTCAAGTCGGGTCGCGTCCGCCAGTGGCTGGAGCAACTGGCCCGACCGTTTGCACAAACCGGGTTGGGGCCCCATGCCGAGGCGCTCAAGCCGTTATTGCTAGGCAGCCCCGCAACACAGATCAAAACGGTGCCCAGCGTGCCACTCAAGGCCGGCGCGATTGAAGTCGCCAATCCGGTGCCACTGGTACGGGAAAAATCCGCGCCCAAGACGGCCTTGATCAAACATGAGGCGGTGGACGACGCGCCCTCCTCCGCGAAAAACCCCAACGGCGCAGCCAGCGCCAGCGCCGATAAAACCGCGACCCATGGCTGCCCGGTGTCCATGGTCACCGGCGAAGAACTGCTGACCCTGACCGATGGCGAGTTGCAGGGCGTATTGCCATTTGCCTGGACGCGGCTGTATCGCACCAGTGCCGTGGAGGTGGATAGCGGCTTGGGCTTTGGCTGGAGCCATTCCCTGGCGCAGCGGCTGGAGGTAACCGGCGAGTCAGTGGTGTGGACCGATCACGAGAACCGCAGCACCACCTTTCCCCTGCCCTCCGTAGAGCGACCAGCCATCAGCAATAGCCTGGCTGAAGCAGCGATTTATCTGGGGGCAGCGTCGGATGAGTTGGTGCTGGCTCAAGGAGCACGGTTCTACCACTTCCAGGGCGGTGTGCTGACGGCGATCAGCGATGGGTATGACAACCGCCTGCGCATTTCCCGCGATGGGTTGGGGCGGATTCTGCGCCTGGATAACGATGCCGGGCGGGCGCTGCTGTTTCGCTACCAGCGCGGGCACATCGTGGCGGTGGACTACCAGGTGTTTCGCGTGGAAAGCGAAGCGGATGACGCCTGGGTGACTGAGCAGAACGTCGTTTCCTACCGCTACGACGAACAGTGGCGACTGGTTGAGGCGACCAATGCTGTAGGCGAAAGCGAGCGTTATCAGTACGACAGCCTTGCGGTGATCACTGAGCGGCAGTTGGCCGGTGGGGCGAGTTTCTTCTGGGCGTGGGAACGGTCTGGCAAGGCAGCGCGCTGTGTGCGGCATTGGGCCAGTTTTGCGCAGATGGATACGCGCTATGTCTGGGATGACGACGGCCGCGTCACCCTGCTCAACGCCGATGGCAGCCAGGAAGTCTATGTGCATGACCCGCGCGCACGGCTGGTGCAGCGGGTTGATCCGGACGGCGGCGAGCATTTTAAGTCTTACGACGCTCAGGGCCGGCTGACGGTTGAGCAGGATCCCCTCGGCGCGATTACGGCCTATCAGTACGACGAGGCTGGGCGCTTGGTGGCGCTGTTTCCGGGGGATGACGAGCCTACCGCCTACGAGTATGAGCACGGCTTCGTACGGGTCATGCGCCGGGGTGCGGCGGTCTGGAAGTACCAGCGTAATGATCAGGGCGATATCACCCGCCAGACTGATCCTGATGGCAACGTTACTGAGTACAGCTATGACAAGCGCGGGCAGCTTTTAGCGGTTTGGCATCCGGACCACAGCTGTCAGCGCCTGACCTGGAATGACCTTGGGCAGTTGGTTGCGGAGCAACTGCCCAATGGCGGCGTGCGGCGTTATCGCTACGACGCTTTGGGCCGGCAAATTGCCCGTGAAGATGAACACGGCGCGCTGACCCACTATCACTGGGACGCGGTAGGCCGCCTGCTCAAGGTGGTATTGCCGGGCGGCGCCACCCGCGAATTGAGCTACAACCCCTACGGAAAAGTCACCGCCGAGCGCGATGAACTGGGGCGTGTGACCCGGTATGAATATGCCGACGGACTGCACCTGATCAGTCGTCGGATCAACCCCGACGGTTCTCAACTCAAGTACCGCTACGACAACACCCGCCTGCTGCTGACCGAAATCGAAAACGAGTCAGGCGAGCGCTATCAACTGGCGTACCACCCCAACGGCCTGATCCAGCAGGAAACCGGCTTCGACGGCAAACGCACCGCCTACGTCTACGACCTCAACGGCCACCTGCAGGAAAAAACCGAGTTCGGCGACGATGACCGTCAGCTGATTACCGCCTACCAGCGCAATAACGCCGGCCGCCTCATCCGAAAAACCCTACCCGATGGCAGCACGGTGGATTACACCTACGACCGCCTCGGCAATCTCCTAAGCGTCGACGACGGCCACTGGCCGCTGCACTACGAATACGACAGCCAGAATCGCCTGACCGCCGAACATCAAGGCTGGGGCACCTTGCGTTACGGCTACGACAGCTGCGGCCAACTCGACCACCTGCGCCTGCCCGACAACAACCACCTGACCTTCAACCACGACAAGGGCGGCCACCTCGCCACCGTTGAGCTCAATGGCCGCACACTCACCTCGCACCTGTTCAAGGCCGGCCGCGAACAGCAGCGCCAGCAGGGCCACCTGCTGAGCCACTACCACTACGACGACCAGGGCCGCCTGGCCCAACACGAACACCGCCACGGCCTTCGCCGCTACACCTACGACCCAGCCGGCAACCTCACCCGCCTGCTCGACACCCGCAAGGGCCAGCACGACTACCACTACGACCCCCTCGACCGCCTGACCTGCGCCGACCACTCGCAAGACGTGCAAGAACGCTTCGCCCACGACCCGGCGGGCAACCTGCTGATGCAAGACCGCCCAGGCCCCGGCATCGTCGTCGGCAACCGCCTGTTACTACAAGGCGACCGGCATTACGACTACGACGCCTTCGGAAACCTCATACGCGAACGCCGCGGCCGCGCGCAGCAACTGGTTACCGAATACCGCTACGACTGCCAGCACCGCCTGATCGGCATCACCCAACCGGACGGCAGCCAGGCCAGCTATCGCTACGACCCGTTTGGCCGGCGCATCAGCAAAACCGTGGCGGGCAAGACCACCGAGTTTTTCTGGCAAGGCGACAAGCTCATCGCCGAACACACCCATGGCCAGCACCGCAGCTACCTCTACGAGCCTGACAGCTTCAGGCCACTGGCCTTGCTCGAAGGTTTCGGGCCGGCCAATACACAGGTCTTCCACTACCAACTCGACCACCTGGGCACGCCGCAAGAGCTAACGAATGCAGACGGCAAAATCGTCTGGTCAGCCCATTACCAGGCCTACGGGAAAATCACCCGGCTGGATGTAGGCGAGGTCGCTAATCCACTGCGTTTTCAGGGGCAGTATTACGACCGGGAAAGCGGGCTGCATTACAACCGGCATCGCTACTACAATCCGGACAACGCACGCTACCTGACCCCCGACCCGGTGAAGTTGGCGGGTGGGGTGAACGGGTATTTGTATGTGCCCAACCCTACGGGGTGGGTGGATCCGTTGGGGTTGAGTAGATGCCCTGGTACGGATGGGTGTAATCCAGAACCAGAGGCAAAAAAGCCAAACGAACACCCGAAAAGCGTTGAGGAGAACGCGCCGAAACTCCCCCAACCCATTGAGGAGAAAAAATATCTTTATAGAGGAGACTCTAGAGAACCCGATGAAATCTTCGAGACGGGTTTCAATAGCAGAGGAAAAAGCACAGATCTGTACTTACACTCCCAAAACAATATGAACCCTCCCAGCAACTTTGTAAGCACATCGACATCTAGAGAGCAAGGAGTGATGTTTGCAACGACCTTTGGATTGGAGGAGGGGTTTCTATATACTTTAAAAATGATACCCGGGCGAGACGTCAACAAAGAACTTGGCAAACGCTCCGACTTTAAAAGGGAGGTTGAAATTGCGATTCCAAACCGTATTGACACCAAAGATATTATAGGTGCAACACCATTGAATGATGACGGCTCCCACAAAGGCTACTCTTTATTAAACCCCAACAGGAGATAAAAATGTCAACACAGGAAATATCAATCATCAATAATGGCCTATGTGAAAAAGCCATAATCACTTACGACAGAAACAAATGCACCCTCGCTATATTATTCTCTTCTGGAGTTGAAAAAAACTACACCGACCTAGACATTTACAGATGTTTTGGCTTGTTGAGAAAAGAATTTAGCCATATCCGATTTTTATGTAAAGGCTCCAAAATAAATGTCTACCCCTCTGCCATGGCATCACAAATGTCATGTGGGGTTGTTGCCTATGAGCTAACACTTGGCGAATCTGACGGGGAGCTCGTACGTATCTTCGACCACGAAGAAAATGACCTAACCAACGATATTGAAGATCAGATAAATTTTCGTAAGCACTGGGCAGCCTCACTGCAACATGGATAACCGAGACTATAAACGGGGCGAATCTATTTGGTCGCGAGTCGACACTGTGATAAATCCGCCACTACTACCCCAGATTCCTTAACTTTTACGTCTCGGTGAATCCATACGCTAACGTTTGATGAACGGCGGCCAACATTTGTATCCATTGCCCGTCCACGATGTGAAATAGATCCGGCCCTTTAGCCAACCAAGAAATAATGAGATTTTTAAATGGACACACGAGCAAGCTTCCGATTAGAGACAGTTCAACCCAACCCGCAGGACGAAATTTGTTAAGGGAAGCTAAAAACTCTGTGCTGCGTATAAGTTTTTTGTTAGTTCCAAAACGATTACCTAACATGCCAGACGGCTATCTATTGCTAACAGGATATCCAGAAAAATGAATCTGCCACTGACAGAACTCCAACAATTCTTTGGAGCCTACTTCAACCAAGACTGGATGGAAGACTACTCTTCGGCCGACGACGTCATTGATGGCTTTCTAAAAGACTCATCTAAAGACATAATTATAACTGTAAAGCAGGAAATCCTAGAGATGATCAATTCATACACAAATGAATTAGACTTCCAAGAAAACCTATTCCAGGAACAATACTGCTATTACTATTATCCACACCAGTGGAAATCAGGATTGTTGTGGCTAACCCATATAGTTAGCAAATTCAATGAGTATCTACTCGCAGAACAGAACACCATAACGAAATAAACGTAGCGAATCTATTTTAAACAATTCCAAAAGGCCAGCCTGGTATGTGCCTAACCCTACGGGGTGGGTGGATCCGTTGGGGTTGAATGCGTGTCCCGGTGGGGATGGGTAAACCGGCGGGCGACGCCAGCCTTACGACGAATGTTAATCACGCAGAGCCTGCCCTTCCCCGGCCGACGCGCTCTGAACGACAAGCAAAGATTGATGAGCAAACAGAGGCAAACGCTAAACGACGGGTCCTCGAATGGGAAAATAAGTACAGAATGCATACGGTAGCGAAACATGGACCCGAGATTCCGGATATAGCGATGAGGCAACGCGCTATTGATGGAACCAACCCCACAACTGGAAGAGGAGGAGTGATTAGTTCAAGTTCAAAATTCACAAGCTGGAAATTACAGATGCATACAATAAATAAAGCCTTATACAAAATGCGAGGAAAACAACCATCACCAACAGGCTTTGACAGTGAAGGAAACCCCGTTGTAAAAATGGAAGTCTCCGGAGCAGGACATGGGTATAAACCTAATAAAAATGACAGACAGAACCCTAGACGAGTTGAAAACCTAAACAATGCGGAAGTGAGATTCGACAAAAATAACCCTACCCGCCCATTCACCGCTTTTCCATATTGAACAGACCATGCTGAAATCACCTTTTGCGGATAAACCTTTTGAGCCAACCCTTTCATACATATTGGCCGCACTTTCCATATACGACAGGGAAGAAACTAAAGGCGAGAAACTTTGGAAATACAACCCTAACAATATAAACGATAGAGAAACGATCATTAAATCATTCATTTTAAAAGATCTCATGTACCTATCCTACCGCCATCGCTACGTGTTAATGATCATACTTAAAGATGCCCTTTCAACCCCTAACTTCGATTTTTCCAAGGAATTTGAAAGTGACCATGATGCGTACATAACCATGGCTTGGGATGAGACGGAAATAGAGAACCCACGAGGATTTTTCATGGAGATTTATCGAATCGCGAATGAAGAATGGAAAGATGAATTCCAAAAGGCCAGCCTTGAAGACCAGAACACTTGGTAAACTCCAAAAGCGACTTTGAAGCCAAATATGAAAAGCCTAGAAATAAAAATAATTAAAAAACACACCCTCGAAACAGCGATTATCGAATACGAAAAAAATACAGGCACCTTACATATAACATTCGCCGACCAAACCAAGAAAAAATATTCCAACCCTAGTATCTTTCACAGTTTTGGATTACTGCGCAAAGACTTTAATGACATTAAATTTTTATGCAAAGGTTCAAAAGTCAACGTATTCCACTCCTCCTACACAGGACTAAGCGGAATCGCGCTCCATGAGTCAACACTAGGCGACCCGAACGAAAGACTGGTACGAATATTCGATTATGAAGAAGACAATCTGACCAACGATATTCAAGAACAGTTTGATTTCCATGCCAAGTGGAATAACTCGCTTCAACCTGACCAACCAACCTCCAATCCCTTTCATCCCCTAGGAAATGTGCGTACAAAAACCATTAAAGCAATCATTTTTGGCCAAGAAACAGACGTAGAAGTAAAATACGACTCTACACGCATGATGTTAGGCTTTTCAGAAGCCGACCATTTCAAAAAAATCTATCGGGACGAAGACATATATAGATGTTTCGCAAAAATGAGAGCCGACTTTCCCCACATAATATTCTGTTGTAAAGGTGCAAAAATAAATGTCAGGCCTTCCAGCATGGCCTCGCAGATGGCCGCCGGCTTGGTTGCATATGAATTGACCTTAGGTAAACGTGCCACCCGCGAAGATATAGTTCATATATTCGACTACGAAGAGCACAACCTGACAAATGATCCACAAGAACAAACAAACTTTTATAAGGAATGGCTCACTTCAATTGGTGCCTGAAACTATAAAAAACTCAACAAATCCCAACCCCAATGGTGATTATCAAATCGCCATCGCGCGTCAAGCCGGCTCCTACAGGTCGCGAGTCGTTTGTGAGGGTCTTTCAGAGCGACCGCACCCACCCCGCCTCCACCGACCGCACCCGATTGCGCCCGCCGCTCTTGGCCTCGTACAACGCCTGGTCGGCGTCGTTCAGCCAGCTGGTTGCATCGCCGTGGGAGGCTTGGTATGGCGCTAGGCCGATGCTCAGGCTGGCGCGCAGTGTCGGGTCTTGGGCGTAGCCCAGGGCGCTGAAGCGGTCGCGCAGGGCGTCCATCACTTCGGTGGCGTGGCCCAGGGGCATGTCCGGCAGGATCACGCAGAATTCGTCGCCGCCGTAACGCCCGGCCAGGTCGGTGGCGCGCAGGTTCTGACGCAGGATCTTGCTCAGTTGGCGCAGCACGATGTCGCCGGTGACGTGGCCGTAGGTGTCGTTGATGATCTTGAAATGGTCGATATCGATCAGTGCAATCGCAGCGCCTTGCTGGCCGCCTCGGCAGCGGGCGAATTCGATTTCCAGGTGGTCTTTCCAGGCGCCGTGGTTGAGCAGCCCGGACAGGCTGTCGGTTCGGCTTAAAGCAAGCAGCTCGCGCTTATGTCGGGCCAGGGTGATGGCCTGGCGATAACAGATCCAGCCCAGCGCCAGCGGATAGAGCATCAGGATCGGCAAGCAGGCGTAGAGTTGGGCAGGCGTGGTCACGGCGATATAGGCCGGGGCGAATAGCAGCACTGCCGCGCCGACCCCCAGCGCTTGGGCCACCCAGCCCATCAGCATGAAGCGGAACCCGCCGATGGCGACGTTGTTCATGGTCATCATCGACAACGTGGTGACGCTGGGCAGCGGGTTGAAGTGCATGGCACCGACCCAGAAGCCACCGCAGAACGAGTCCACCAGGAGATGGCGACGTTCGGCACGCAGGGAGTTTTCGGCGCGGCGCGAGAGTTGGTAAGCCAGGTGCGGCCAGGCGAAGGCGTTGATCAGCATCCAGGCCCAGACCCAGCCTGGTGGGTCCAGTGGGTACATGCCGGCCAATACACAGACGAAGCCGAGCGTCAGCCCCAGGGTCCGCGATTTGTACAGGCGTTTGGCGAGCGGAAGTCCGTTTCCTCCTGCGGCTGGCATGATCTGGCTGATCCTGGATGAATGCTGGAAGTCTATCAGGGCAACGGCAAATAGCCACTACCGCTCAGAGGCTTATCCCCCGCGCCAATCCCCTTGCCACCAGGGGCTTAGCTGGAAAATCCACGGGCCAGTAACATCGCCACCGCCAGTAGCAAGACGGCCGTGACCTTCTGCAACAGCACGCGCTTGCGCGGCGACTCGAGCACATGCTTGATCCGCTGGCCGAAGTAGCAATAAAGGCAGCCGCTGGCGAACTGCAAAACCAGGAAAGTCAGGCCAAGAATCGCGATGTCACCGGCGGCGCTGTCCTGCCCAACAGCGGCGAACTGCGGGAACACCGCACTGAACAGGATGATCGCCTTGGGGTTGGACAGGCCGGTCAGCAACCCCTTGCCGAATAAGCCACGGGGCGTCTCCGGCCCTTGCCCGGTGGTGTTGATCTGCACGCCACTGCTGGTCCACTGTTTGTAGGCCAGGTACAGGATATAGGCCACGCCCACCAGTTGGATGCCTTGGGTAATCAGCGGGTAGCCCTTGATCAGCTCGGAAAAGCCCACGGCAAAGATCAGGATCGAAATCAGGTACGACACGCTGGCGCCAAACTGCGCCGGCAAGGAGTGGCGCAAACCGTCCTTCAAGCCCAGGCTCAGCAGCAGCAGGGTCATGGGGCCGGGGCTGAAAGCCAGGGTGCTGCACAGCACCAGGAAATACAGGAAGGACGACAGCGTAAGGGCAGTGACCATGGTAGGTAATTTCACGGCAGCGAGGAATGTTGCGCAGTCTAGGGCGCGGATTGCGTGTCGGGCAGGTAAACTCGGCGGATATTCACGCAGGCTTTACCGGTAAAGTGACCGGCAAACTTCAGGACGTCGCGATGGCCATTCCGCAGATCCACTTTGATGACCATACCCCCAAGGTCCAACAGATCGTCGAGGCCTTCGCCCGCGCCATCGAGCAAGGCCAATTGGCCGCAGGCAGCAAACTGCCCTCGGTGCGTGAGCTGGGGGCGCAGTTGGGCGTCGGAAAGTTCACCGTCAATGAAGCCCTGGACCGCCTGCGCGGCCAGCATCTGCTGACCTCGCGCCAGGGCCGTGGGCACTTTGTCGCCCAACGCCAGACGCAGCCGTCGTCGAGCAACTGGGTCGACCTGCTGCCCCAGGATTTGCTCAGTGTGCTGCGCCGACCGATGCTCACCGGCCAGGGCGAGTTGCGCCCCGGTGGCGGCCATCTGCCCGAAGACTGGCTGGACTCCGAAGCCTTGCGCCAGGCCATGCGCAGTGTGGTGCGGGCCCCTTCCCTGCGCGTTGCCGGCATGGGCACGCCGGCGGGTTTCCTGCCGCTGCGCCAGGCTCTGCAACAAAAACTGCAGGGCGATGGCCTGGTGGTCTCGGTGGAACAGATCATCACCACGCCCAGCACCCTGCAAGGCCTAGACATGTTGATGCGCCTGCTGGCCCGCCCCGGTGACACGGTGCTGCTGGATGCACCGTGCTATTTCAACTTCCACGCCAACCTGGCGTTGCACGGGGTCAGGGTGCTGACACTGCCACGGGGCCCGGACGGTCTCGACTTCGCGGCTCTGGAGCGCTTGCTCGCCGAGGAGCGGCCCAGCCTGTATGTGACCACCAGCATCCTGCACAACCCCACCGGCCATTCCTTCAGCGCAGCCCAGGCCTTCGGGCTGCTGCAACTGATGCGTCAATACCACTGCCATATCATCGAGGACGACCTCTACGGCGACCTGCACCCCAACCCACCGCCCCGCCTGGCGGCACTCGCCGGCCTGGAGCAAGTGACCTACCTGTCGGGCTTCTCGAAAACCCTCAGCGCCAATACCCGGGTCAGTTATGTGGTGGCCGCGCCGCAACTGGCGGCCAACCTGACCAATATGAAGCTGATGAGCGGCGGCGTGACGTCGGAATTGTTCGAGCATCTGGTCTACCGCCTGCTCAGCGAAGGCAGCTATGCGCGGCACCGCAAGCGCATGGTCCAGCGCTTGCTGGAAGCCGGCGCCCGGGTGGAACAGTGGCTGCGCCGCTGCGGCTGTGAGCTGCCCATGGGGTATGAGGCCGGGATGTTTATCTGGGCGCGCCTGCCAGCCGGGGTCAACGGCGAACAGCTGGCCGAAGCCGGGCTCAAGCGCGGCATGGTGTTGGCGCCGGGGGCGCTGTTTGGGTATGAGCCGGGGATGGGCGAATTTATGCGCTTCAATGTGGCCCATTGTGATGACCCACGGGTGTGGGCCGCGATCGAGCAATTGTTGCGCTGAGCCATTGTGAGAGCGGGCTTGTCTGCGATAGCCATCGGCCCGCAACACCTAAATCCAGGCAGTTAGCGCAGTTGTGGCGAGCGGGCTTGCCCCGCGTTGGGCTGCGAAGCAGCCCCAAAAAGCCCGCCGCATTTCTTCAGATAAACTGCGATGGCCGGGTTTAGGGCTGCTTCGCAGCCCAACGCGGGGCAAGCGCGCTCGCCACGGGAAAGTTCGTCAGTTTCTGAAAGTTGTGTAGATACCTATGCTGCGATAGCAGTAGACCTGCCACCACAGGCAGTGACTGAGCCACCACTATCGCGGCGATCCGACAAGCCCGCTCCCACAGTCACGACCATTGAGTGCACACAAAAACGCAACACTGTAGCGCTTCGAATGTGATGGTCGCTGCTGCCCAGGGTTTATATAGTCCAGAGCAACAGCCACCCGCCATGAGCCCCAAGGCCCATCACCAGGAAGCGCTCAATGACCGATCTTCATGACCTCACGGCCGCCCAGTTGCTGGAGCAATTCTCCAGCCGCCAGCTCTCCCCCCTCGACTACTACGACCACCTGCTGGCCCACATCGACCGCTGGGAGCCGAAGATCCGCGCCCTGTACGCCTTCGATCCTGAGCAGGTGCGCCAGCAAGCCCAGGCCTCCACCGAGCGCTGGAACAAAGGCCAGCCCAATGGCGTGCTCGATGGCGTGCCCGTGACCATCAAGGAACTGGTGGCCACCGAAGGGACGCCGATTCCCCTCGGCAGCGCCGCCACCCGCCTGACCCCTGCCCTCAAGGACGCCCCGCCCGCCGCGCGGATGCGTGAAGCCGGGGCGATTGTGCTGGCCAAGACCACTGTCCCGGATTTCGGCATGCTCTCCTCTGGCCTGTCGAGTTTCCATGGCATCACCCGCAACCCGTGGAACACCGCCAATAACACCGGCGGCTCCAGTTCGGGGGCTGCTGCGGCGGCGGCTGCCGGTTACGGGCCGCTGCATATCGGCACCGATATCGGCGGCTCGGTGCGCTTGCCCGCCGCCTGGTGTGGCCTGGTGGGTTTCAAGCCGACTCTGGGGCGCATCCCGATCGACCCGTACTACACCGGTCGCACCGCCGGGCCCATGACCCGCACGGTCGAAGACTGCGTGCTGATGATGCAACACCTGGCCCGCCCCGACGCCCGCGACGCCACCAGCCTGCCGCCGCTCACCCGCGAGTGGAGCAACCAGCCGCTGTCGGTCAAGGGCCTGCGCATCGGCCTGATGCTCGAGCCCGGCGCCGGCCTGCAACCGGAAGGTTTCGTGTGTGAAGCAGTGGAACAGGCTGCACGCCTGTTCGAAGCCCATGGCGCCAAAGTCACGCTGATCCCGCCGATCATGGACCGCGCCCAACTCGACGGCCTCGACCAGTTCTGGCGCGCCCGGCAATGGGGCGACTTGTCGGCCTTGAGCAGCGAGCAGTTCGATAAAGTCTTGCCGTACATCCGCGACTGGGCCGCGCCCGGTGCCGATATCAGCGGCGTGCAGGCGGTGCAGGGGTTCAACCAGACCTTCGAGATGCGCCGCCGCGCCGCCCAGGCCTTCAGCGACCTCGACCTGATCCTGTCGCCCACCAACCAGGTCAACGCGTTCCCCGCCCAATGGCCGTCACCGAGCAATGATCCGCAGCTGCCGTTCGAACACATCGTGTTCACCGTGCCGTGGAACATGGGCGAACAACCGGCGCTGTCGATCAACTGTGGTTTCGCCGCCGATGGCATGCCCATCGGCCTGCAGATGATCGCGCCCCGTTTTGCCGATATCTGGCTGCTGCAAATCGCAAAAACCTATGAGAGCTGGCGTGGCGCAATCCACCAATGGCCGAACCCGAACTGACCTTGACGCTGTAACTGAACTGCCCACCCACACGCCCGCTCCCCGGCCCCAAGGCCGGGGCCTGGACGACCTATAACTAAAACCGAGGGGCTGGTATGCACACTGAACAATTGACTCGCGAGGGTCCCGAGCACACACCTGAAACGCCATCGCCGGACGCCGGCAGGAAGAGCATCTTCGCCGTGGTGCTGGGCAATGCCGTGGAGTTTTTCGACTTTGGGGTCTATGCGACCTTTGCGGTGATGATCGGCCATACGTTTTTCCCGTCCGACAGCGCCTTCGTCAGCCTGATGCTGTCGGTCACGGCCTTCGGCATCGGCTTTATCGTGCGGCCCCTGGGCGCGGTGCTGATTGGCGCCTACGCCGACCGCGTCGGGCGCAAGCCGGCGATGTTGCTGACCCTGGTGATGATGGCGGTGGGCACCGGCAGTATTGCGATATTGCCCGGCTACGAAACCATCGGGATCGCCGCGCCGATCCTGCTGGTGGTGACGCGCATGATCCAGGGCCTGGCCTGGGGCGGTGAAGCCGGCCCCGCCACCACTTACATCCTCGAAGCCGCGCCGCCGCACAAACGCGGCACCTATGCTTGCTGGCAAGTGGTGGCCCAGGGCGTCGCCGCCATGGCCGCGGGGCTGGTGGGTTATACCCTGACCAAAGTGATGTCCCCCGAAGACCTCAACAGCTGGGGCTGGCGCGTGCCGTTCGTGTTCGGCCTGCTGGTATTGCCGATTGGCATCTATATCCGCCGCAACCTGGCCGAGACCTTCCACGGCCAGGGCGAAACCACCAGCACCGGCGATCTGGTGCGCGAAGTCTGCGGCAAGCATCGGCGTGCCCTGGTCCTGGGTTTGCTGATTCTCTCGGGCAGCACCATCACCCAGTACTTCCTCAACTACATGACCACCTTTGCCCTGACCGAGCTGAAACTGCCCACCAGTATCTCCATGCTCTCGACCCTGGTGGCCGGTGCGGCCATGGCGGTGTGCGCGGTGGCCGGCGGCATGTTGTGCGACCGCTTCGGCCGCCGGGTGATCCTGATGACGCCACGGGTAGTGCTGTTGCTGATCCTGTTCCCGGCGCTGCAGTTGATGACCGAACACCCCAGCCCCTCGACGTTCCTCCTGACCCTGGCGGTGCTGTCCGGCCTGCATGGCATGAGCGGCGCGGCGTTGATCGTGTTGCTGGTGGAGAGCTTCCCCAAATCGGTGCGCTCCACCGGGTTCTCCATCGTCTACGCCTTTGGCGTGGCGGCGTTTGGCGGCACCGCGCAGATCATCATCACCTGGCTGATCGGTACCACAGGCGACCCGATGTCACCGGTGTGGTACCTGCTGATCGCCAACCTGGTGTGCCTCACCGCCGCCTGGTTCGCCAAGGAAACCCGGCCCGTGCTCCCCGGCACGCCGGCCCGCGAAACCCGGCTCAGAGAAGCCTCGGTTCGCTGAACAGCGCGTATGCACCCTTCATGTAGGAGCGAGCTTGCTCGCGAAGACCGTCAACGATAACGCGCGCATTCTGGATGCACGCGGCGGTCTCCGGCTTTTCGCGAGCAAGCTCGCTCCTACAGTTTCTTCTCTGTGTGGGGATTAACCATGTATCCACGTCTTTTCCTGGCCGCCACCCTGGCGGCCGGCACCCAGGCTTATGCGCAAGAAAACGCCCAGGCCAGCGCTCCGGGCTTTATCGAAGGCAGCAGCCTGGACCTGAACCTGCGTCACTACTATTCCAACCAGCACACCCAACGCAGCACCTACCTGAGCATCAAGAAACCCGGCGGCATCCAACCCACCCGCGTGCGCGAAACCTGGGTGCAGACCGCCATGCTCAAGTACAGCTCTGGCTACACCCAGGGTGTGATTGGCGTGGGGGTGGATGTAGGGGTGTTCAGTGCGGTCAACCTGCAGCGCGGGCATGGCAAGGTGGCCAATGGCGGCGACCGCGTGCTGGTGGACAGCGACGGCGATGCGATCCCGACCTGGAGCCGCCTGGGGGTGGGTGATGTGCGGTTTCGCCTGTCCAACACCGAGCTCAAGGCCGGACGCCTGATGACCGAAAACCCGATCCTACGCTACAAGGACAACCGCGCCCTGCCCTCCAGCTTCCAGGGCGTGGGCCTGTACAGCAACGAACTGGACTGGCTGTCGGTCCAGGGCGGCAGCTTCGACCGGGCCATCCCGCGCACCGGTACCGGCGCCGAGCGCCTGACCACCACCTTCGGCAACCGCGCCTACAGCGGCGCACGCATCAGTTACCTGGGGGCCACGCTCAAGCCGGGCTATGGCCTGGAAGCCAGCCTCTACGGCTCACGCTTCGAGGACATGTGGGACCAGTACTACCTGGGGTTGACCCATCGCGTCGGCGACAAAAATGCAGTCGCCCTCAAGACCGCCCTGCACTACTACCGCACCCAGGATTCCGGCCAGCAACGCCTGGGCTACATCGACAACGACGCCGCCAGCCTGGCCGTGACCGCCAACCACCAGGCCCACAGCCTGACCCTGGCCTGGCAACAGGTGTTCGGCAACGAGTACTTCGACTATGTGTGGGAGTCCACCGGCAACTACATGGCCAACTCGCTGTACTCGGACTACAACGGCCCCAACGAAAAATCCTGGCAACTGCGCTACGACCTCGACCTCGCGGCCTACGGCGTGCCCGGCCTGACTGCGAGCCTGTGGCACGCCAAGGGCTGGGGCATCGACGGCACGCACTACGAGGGGGATCGCAACGGCCACAACACCGGCTACAACGTGCGCGGCCTGGACAACGCCAAGCACAATGAAAACGGCTTGATGCTGGCCTATGTGGTGCAATCCGGGAAGCTGAAAAACTCGGTCCTGCGCACCATCGTCTACAACCACCGCGCCAGCGGCGGGCAGATCGATGGCAGCTACGACGAATTCAGGATCGTCGGTAACTTCCCCATCAACCTGTTCTGATCCCGCCCGTCGGCACAAGGCAATGCCGACGGGCAATATTCAGAATTCTTACACCTTGTATGCGACTGCTCCGGCATTGGCTCGCCGCCGCCCTTGGTAAAAAGCCTGTCCCTA
Source organism: Pseudomonas sp. DTU12.1 (assembly GCF_009873475.1). NCBI lineage: Bacteria > Pseudomonadati > Pseudomonadota > Gammaproteobacteria > Pseudomonadales > Pseudomonadaceae > Pseudomonas > Pseudomonas sp. DTU12.1. Next base: position 4,055,471 of record NZ_CP045254.1, read on the forward strand.
CGGACGGTTACCCAGGAATGCGGATGAAACCTTTGAAAGCAGCAGCGCTTTGCGTCATCAGTGGATGGATGATGCTCTTGAGTTCACCCGGCCATGCAGCACCGCCGGGTATCGAATGGCTGGTCGATTGCCCGCGCCTGCCCGGGCAGGCCCTTGATCATGAGGTGGTTGCCCGCACCCAATGCGGTATCGTCACCGTGCCACAGGACCATCAGGCAGCGGACGCACGTACATTGCGCCTGACCATCACCCGGGTCGGGGCGCTGCAGCCACTGGAGCGCCGGGGGGTGATCTTCGCCCGCCCGGCCGCTGCCCAGGCGAATTTGCGCGGGGTGTTCGCCGTGCATCTGGCGACAGTCTGGAAGTACGACAACACCGAGGCATACCGCACGCTGACCCGGTTCTACGATGTCATCGAGTTGAGCCCGCGCAACAGCCGTAATGCGCTGGCCAGCGAGCAAGCGGCCTGGGACATGGAGTTCGTGCGCCAGCAATTGGGTGAGCAACGCATCAACTTCGTGGGCATCGCCCAGGGCAACCTGCTCGGTGCGGGATACGCCCAATTGTTTGCCGATCGAGTCGAGCGCATGGTGCTGATCGAGCCCGCCGGGAGCGCCGCCCAGGCCTTCGCGACACAGCCCGCCACCCTGCGGCTCAAGGGGCCGTATCTACAGAGCCCAACCACCGATGCCAGCCAGTGCGTAAGCCGCTGGGTCGGCACCTACCTGGCCCACGGCAGGCAGCCACCCGCGTCGAGCAGTTGCCTGGTCGACTGAAGCCTCAGTCCACCAGCGCGCAACGCTGCATCGCGCTGGCCAGCATCTCCTGGCACTTGAGCACCGCCACTGAGCGCGGTCGATTGCGGTAGCCGCACAGGTCGATGCGAATCCGCCCCAGATGTTCATCGGCAATCGGCACGGCTACCAGGCCATCGCCCAGGTCGCGGGCGTCGGCATCCACCTGGGGCAGGATCAACACCGCCGCCCGTTGTCGGGCCAGGCTTTTTTGTACCTCCAGAGAGCTGGTGGTGAACACCGGCTGGATCGTCACCCCTCGCTTTTTCGCCGCAGCTTCCAGGGCCTGGCGCACGCCGTACGCCGAGTCGGGGATAGCCAGGGGCTGGCCTTCAAGCTCGCGCAGTTCAATGCTGTCGCGCTGGGCAAAGGGGTGTTCGGCACTGACCAGCACCCGGTGCCACAGCTCGCATTGCGCGGTGACTTCAACATCGGCCCGCTCCTGCAGATAGAACGCCAGGCCCAGGTCGGCCTCGCCGCTGCACAGTGCATCGAGGGTGGCTGAAGCGCTGGCGATCACAATATTGAAGGTGACCTTGGGATGGGCGCGGTAGAACGCCGCGAGCACCGGCGCCAACACCGTGGAAACGATACTTTCTGACACATGGATACTGATGTTACCCGCCACCTGGCTTTGCCGGCTGGCGATCACATCGCGCACCTGATCAAGGCCGCGCAGGGTGCTGGTGACCTGCTCGGCCAGGCATTCGCCCTCTACCGTCAGGCGGATGCCACGCGGGCCGCGCTCAATCAGGGCGGCGCCAAAGAAGTGTTCCAGGTGCTCGATCTGCCGGCTGACGGCAGTGGGCGTGACGTACAAACGCTCGGCCGCCTTACGCAACGAGGCGCAACGCGCCACCTCGTGAAAATACCGCAAGGCTCGTAATTGCATGGTCGGTTGCTCCTGCACAAAGACTGGAGCGCTAAGGCACGCAATTACTGCGCCAGGCTCAAAATTTGTGAGCACGACACATCCCCTGTGGGAGCGGCGGTGCGACGATTCGACTTGCTCGCGAATGCAGTGGGTCAGTAATGGATATGTCGGCTGATACACCGCATTCGCGAGCAAGCCCGCTCCCACATGGCGCCCATGGCCGTGGTTTACGACCTGTTTTACCTGAAAACGACCCCTGCCGTTGACGCCTCTGCTCAACCCCTATTAAGTGCTATTTATCCGCATTAATACGATAAATAGAAAACCATGCTCAGCCGACCCCTGCGACGCAAACGCCAGAAGCTTTCCGATGTGATTGTCGAGTCGGTCAAGCGCTCGATCGTCACCGATGCGCTGAAGCCCGGCGACCGCTTGCCCACCGAGCGCGAGCTGATGGAGAGCTTCCAGTGCTCCAAGGGCTCGGCCCGCGAAGCGCTCAAGGCCCTGGAAGTCGAAGGCCTGGTCAGCACCCGCACCGGCCCCACTGGCGGGGCCTACCTGAACCAGGCCGGCACCGAACCGGCCAGCCGCGCCTTGCGCAACTACCTGCACTTCCAGCACCTGGATGGCGAGCAGGTGTATCAACTGCGCAAGGTGATCGAGGTGGAACTGGCGGTGTCGGTGCTGGGGCGCTTGAGCGAAGACGACTATCGCGCCCTGCAAGACAACGTGGATTTTTGCAGCGCCCCGGAAGACAGCGAGGCCGGCCAGCGTGAGCAGCGCCTGGCGGAGCTGGAATTCCACAACCTGCTGGCCAGGGCCTGCCCCAACCCGCTGCTGAGTTTCATGGCGCAGTTCCTCAACGACCTGCTGCGCGACCTGGTGGTGCTGAAAAAGGCCTACAAGCCCAAGCGCAAGCAGTTCGACGCGGCCAACCTGGACTATCACAAGCAACTGCTGAGCGCCTTTCGCGCCGGCGACGAAGCGGCCGTGCGCAGTCTGATGCATGAGCACATGTGCGACGCCGAACACCACATGACCGCGCTGGAAGGCCAGGTCAGCCCACACTTTCTGCTGGAGTTCGATCACTCCTGAACACACCAAACATCCAATGTGGGAGCGGGCTTGCTCGCGAATGCAGTGGGTCAGCGATGGATGTGTCAACTGATACGCCGCATTCGCGAGCAAGCCCGCTCCCACATTTGGACCGCGTTTCACTTCAATAAAAAAGGCCTGCCCACAGGCCGTGCTCCACCGTATCGCCATTGCCACTCCTGCCAATAACTAAACCAGGGAGTCACCCCATGCAGCGTCGTACGTTGTTGAAAGCCAGCCTCACCGCCGCCGCCGCGCTCAGCCTTCCGCTGGGCGTGCGCAGTGCATTCGCCGCCGAACCGTTTACCTTTTACGGCCTCAAGTCCATGTCTGGTGCGTTTGCCAGTTATGGCAAATTTGCCGACATGGGTTCACGCCTGGCCGTGGCGCAGTACCCAGACTTGTTGGGGCGCCCGTTGAACTACAAGGTGATCGACACCGAAGGCAACGCCGGCAAGGCGGTGCGCAAGGTCCAGGAGGCGATTGGCCAGGATGGCGCGCGGTTCTTCCAGGGCTGCACCCTGTCGTCCTCGGCGCTGGCGGTGGCCAAGGAAGTGTCCAAGGTCGGCGGTGTATTCATGACCCCGGTGGGCGCCGATGAAGTCACCGGCAAGGACTGCAACAGTGCGACTTTCCGCTGGTCGGTGCCCACCTATGGCGCGATCCGCGAAACCGTGGTGCCGCTGATCAAGCTGCTGCCGGACGCCAAGCGCTGGTACACCATCACCCCGCAATACGTGTTCGGTGAAGCCCTGCTTGAAGGCGCCAAGGCGGTGCTGGCCGAGAACGGCCTGGAACATGTGGGCAACAGCTATCACTCGTTGCAGGAGCAAGAGTTCTCCGGCTACCTGACCAACGCCATCGCCGCCAAGCCTGACGTGCTGGTATTGCTCAACTTCGGCAGCCAGTCGTCCAACACCCTGCGCCAGGCGGTGAACTTCGGTATCAAGGAGCGCATGAAAGTGCTGCTGGTGTGGTCCGCCGGCCTCGACCAGTTCCAGGAACTGGGCAGCGATGTGCTCGAAGGTGTGTACCTCGGCGCGCAGTATTGGCACCAGGTCGACACCCCGCTCAACCGCGAGCTGGTCAAGCTGACCCAGGCCAAGTACGGGATCAACCCCACCTACCCGCTGGCCGCCGATTACATCAGCACCAAGGTCATGCTCGACACCATCAAGGCCACCGGCAGCTTCGACGGCCCCACGGTGGCCAAGGCCATGCAGGGCCTGAGCTACGACGGCCCGACCGGCAAGGAAACGATCCGCGCCGGCGACCACCAGGTGATCAAGGATTACTACCTGCTGGTGGGCAAGGCCGCAGGCGACATGGCCGACAAGGACGACCTGGCCAAGGTGCTCAGCGCCGGCCAGTCGTTCCCACCGGTAGAAGCCACGGGCTGCACGCTCGGCTGATCCGCCCACTTTCACCGGTAATACACGACAGGGCCGTTGACCACGGCCGCCTGTTGGAGGGTTCCTGCATGCTCAATCTTTATCTGTTCCAGATTCTCAACGGCCTGGGCCTGGGGATGATCTACTTCCTGATCGCGGTCGGGTTGACCATCATTTTCGGCCTGCTGAACTTCGTCAACTTCGCCCACGGCGCGTTTTTTTTGCTGGGGGCGTACATCTGCTACACCGCCGTCAGCCTCACCGGCAGCTTCTGGCTGGCCCTGCTGATCGCGCCCCTGGTGGTGGCCGCACTGGCGTGGCTGATCGAGCGATTATTGATCCAGCGGATCTACCACCTGCCGCATATGTTCCAGATCCTCGTGACCCTGGGTATCGCGCTGATCATCCAGGAAGCCAGCGTGATGATCTGGGGCCCGGTGGGCAAAAGCGTCGCCGTCCCGGAATTGCTGCGCGGGGTGTTGGTGGTCGGCGACTTTGTGTACCCCTACTACCGCCTGTTTTTGATTGTGTTCTCGGGGCTGGTGGGCCTGGGCCTGTGGCTGCTGCTGGAGCGCACACGCTTTGGCGCCCTGGTACGGGCCGGCAGTGAGAGCACCGAGACCGTATCGCTGCTGGGCACCAATATTTTCCGCCTGTTTTCCATGACCTTCGCCCTCGGCGTGGCCTTGGCCGGCATCGCCGGCGTGTTGTTTGCGCCCTTGCGCGGTGCCCAGCCTTTTGTCGGCCCGGAAATCCTCGGCATCGCCTTCGTCGTCGTGGTGATCGGCGGCATGGGCTCGTTCGGCGGCGCACTGGTGGGCGGCCTGCTGGTAGGCGTGGTGCAGAGCCTGATGACCACACTCTGGCCGCAAGGCGCGAGCCTGATGATCTATGGCGCCATGGCCGTGGTGATTCTGGTGCGCCCTTACGGCCTGTTCGGGAGAGTCTGACATGAGCGAGAAAAATCCCCTGCCGTTTGCCAAGACCCAATCCAAGGCTATGTTGCTGTGGGTGTTGGCGGTGCTGATCGGCCTGCCATTGATATTGCCCTCGGCGACCCTGGCCACCGAGATCCTGATCTTTGCCCTCGCCGCCCTGGCCTGCAACCTGTTGCTGGGCTACACCGGGCTGCTGTCGTTCGGTCAGGGCATCTTCTTCGGCGCCGGTGCCTATTGCGCGGCGCTGTTGATGATCCACCTGCAACTGGGCCTGTTCAGCGCGCTGCTCGGCGCGGCGCTGGCCGGTGGGTTCCTGGCGTTCCTGGTGGGCGCCCTGGCGATCCGCCGCACCGGTATCTACTTCGTGATGCTGACCCTGGCCTTCAGCCAGATGGCCTACTTCCTCGCCTACACCCTGAGCGACTGGACCGGTGGCGACAACGGCCTGCTCAGCGTGCCGCGCCCGGAAATCCGTATCGGTGACACGGTACTGCTGTCCCTGGCCGATGCCCGGGTGTTCTACGGTTTTGTCGCGGTGCTGTTCCTGCTGATCTTTATCGGCGCACGCCGGGTGATCGCCTCGCCGTTCGGCAGCACGCTGATGGCGATCCGCGAAAACGAAACCCGCGCCTCGGCCATCGGCTACGACACACGCCACTTCAAGATCCTGGTGTTTGTGCTGTCGGGCGCGGTCACCGGGATTGCCGGGGCGCTGTACGCCATGCTCCTGCACTTTGTGCCGCTGTCCAATATCGACCTGGTGATGTCGGAGAACATCCTGATCATGACCATCGTCGGCGGTACCGGCTCGCTGTTCGGCTCGTTGCTGGGTGCCGGTTCCATCGTGCTGCTGGGGGATTTCCTGTCCGACCTGTGGCCGCGCTGGCTGATGCTGCTGGGGGTGATCCTGATCCTGGTGGTGATCTTTATGCGCGGTGGTTTGTGGGGCGGCCTGTCGTCGCTGTTCGACCGTGTGCGGGGTAGCCGCAAGGCCGCCGTCGTGACCAAGGAGGAGCTGCTATGAGCATCCTGTTGGAAACCAAAGACCTGGAACTGGCCTACGGCGCCTTCCATGCCGTCAACGGCGTCAACCTCAAGGTCGAAGCCGGCACCATCCACACCATTATCGGCCCCAACGGCGCCGGCAAGACCAGCCTGTTTCACTGCCTGACCGGCGAGCGTCAGGCTACGGCCGGCGCGATTCATTTCGACGGCCAGAACCTGATGCGCAAACCGGCCCACGGCCGCGTGGGCCTGGGCATGGCCCGTTCGTTCCAGCTCACCAGCCTGTTCCAGAACCTCAGCGTGCGCGAGAACCTGCGCCTGGCCGCCCAGGGCCGCGACGGCGTGCGCGCCCTGAACTTCTGGCGCCGCGTCGACAGCCAGCGCGAGCACCTGGAAATGGCCGACCAGGTCCTGGAACGCCTGCAACTGACCGCCCGCGCCGAAACCCTGGCCGGTGAGTTGTCCCACGGCCAGCAACGGGTGCTGGAAGTGGGAATGTCGATCTGCTCGCGGCCCAAGCTGTTGATGCTCGACGAACCCACCTCGGGCATGGGCATCGACGATATTCCGATCATGACCCAACTGATCAGCGACCTGGGCCGCGACCACACCGTGCTGTTGATCGAGCACAACATGAGCATCGTCATGTCCATCAGCCAGCGCATCACCGTGATGAGCCACGGGCAGATCCTGGTGGAAGGCACGCCGCAATTCGTACGCGCCGACGAGCGCGTGCGCACTGCTTACCTGGGAGAGGCCGCCTGATGCTGACCGTCGACAATATTCATTCCTACTACGACAAGAGCCACGTCCTCGAGGGCGTGTCCCTGACCGTCAACCCCGGCGAACTGGTGACCCTGCTCGGCCGTAACGGCGCGGGCAAGACCACCACCCTGCGCAGCATCCTGGGGATTATCTGCCCGCGCCAGGGGCAGATTCATTTCAACGGCAAACCGCTGGTGGGGCAGAAGATCTTTGAAATCGCCCGCCAGGGGTTGGCGCTGGTCCCCGAAAACCGCGGGATTTTCCGTTTGCTCACCGTGGAAGAAAACCTGCGCATCGCCGTACGCAAGACCAGCCGCTGGCAGATGGAAGACGTGTACGCGATGTTCCCGCGCCTCAAGGAGCGGCGCAAAAACGCCGGCCATGCATTGTCCGGTGGTGAGCAGCAGATGCTCGCCATCGCCCGCGCACTGCTCAACGACCCCAAGCTGCTGATCCTCGACGAACCCACCGAAGGCCTGGCCCCGGTGATCGTCGATGAACTGGTAAAAATCCTGCGCAAGATCAAGGACGACGGCCTGCCGGTGCTGCTGGTGGAGCAGAACCTGTTGGTCTGCGACAAGCTTGCCGACCGCCACTACGTGCTCGAACAGGGCCGCGTGGTCTACGAAGGCAGCGCCGAGGCCTTTCGCGCCGACCCGACGATCAAGAACCGCTACCTGGCCCTGAGTGCCTGACCGGAGACTGCTGATGAATAGTTTTGCGCAACCGCTCAAGAGCAACGCCCCGCTGATCAACCGCGACCGCCTGTGGCAATCCTTGATGGACCTGGCCCAGCTCGGCGCCACGGCCAAGGGCGGCGTGTGCCGCCTGGCCCTGACCGACCTGGATCGCCAGGCCCGCGACCTGTTTGTGCAGTGGTGCGAGGCCGCCGGGTGCAGCGTCAGCGTGGATGCCATCGGCAATATCTTTGCCCGTCGAGCCGGACGTAACCCTGACCTGCCACCCGTGATGACGGGCAGCCATATCGACACCCAGCCCACGGGCGGCAAGTTCGATGGCTGCTACGGGGTGATGGCCGGCCTGGAAGTGATCCGCACCTTGAATGACTTGGGCGTGCAAACCCAAGCGCCGATTGAAGTGGTGGTGTGGACCAACGAGGAAGGCTCGCGCTTCCCGCCGTGCATGATGGGTTCCGGGGTGTTTGCCGGCAAATTCGACTTGCAGGAGACCCTCGACAAGCAGGACGAGCAAGGCCTGTCGGTGGGCGCCGAGTTGCAGCGCATTGGCTACGCCGGCCCGCGTGCGGTACTTGGGCACCCGGTGGGCGCCTATTTCGAGGCGCATATCGAACAGGGTCCGGTGCTTGAAGATCAGGCCATCACCCTTGGCGTGGTCATGGGCTGCCTGGGGCAGAAGTGGTTCGACCTGACGCTCACCGGCGTCGAGGCCCACGCCGGCCCGACGCCCATGCGCCTGCGCAAGGACGCCCTGGTGGGCGCCGCGCAGGTGGTCAGCGCGGTCAACCGGATTGCCCATGAACAACAACCCCACGCCTGCGGTACCGTCGGCTGCCTGAGCCTGCATCCGGGCTCGCGCAACGTGATTCCCGGCCAGGTGCAGATGACCATCGACCTGCGCCATCTGCACGCCGACAAGCTGCAAGCGATGGTGGATGAAGTACGTGAGGTGATCGAGGCCACGGCCAAGCAGCATGGCCTGAGCTATGAACTGACGCCCACCGCGGACTTCCCGCCGCTGGACTTTCATCCTTCTTGCGTCAACGCCGTGCGCGATGCGGCCAGTGTGCTGGGCTTGAGCCATATGGATATCGTCAGCGGCGCCGGGCACGACGCGATTTTTGTCGCCGAACTGGGCCCGGCCGGGATGATTTTTGTACCGTGCGAAGGCGGCATCAGCCACAACGAAATCGAAAACGCCGCGCCGGATGACCTGGCCGCCGGCTGCGCGGTGTTGCTGCGGGCCATGGTCAATGCAGCCCAGGGAGGTGATGCGGCATGACTGATATCGCCAACCTGACGGCCGTGGAACTGCTGGCGCGCTACCGGGATAAAAGCCTGTCGCCGGTGGACGTGACCGAAGACACCTTGCTGCGCATCGAACGCTACAACCCGGTGGTCAACGCCTACTGCCATGTCGACCCCGAAGGCGCCTTGAACGCCGCGCGGGCCTCGGAACAACGCTGGTTCAAGGGCCAGCCTTGCGGCGCATTGGACGGCGTGCCGGCGTCGATCAAGGACTTGACCCTGACGGCGGGCATGCCCACGCGCAAGGGCTCACGCACCTCATCCGCCAGCGGGCCGTGGGACGTCGACGCACCATTCTCGGGGTTTATGCGCAAGGCCGGCGCGGTGCTGCTGGGCAAGACCACCACCCCGGAATTCGGCTGGAAAGGCGTCACCGACAACCCGCTGTACGGCATCACCCGCAACCCCTGGGACACCCGCACCACAGCGGGCGGTTCATCCGGCGGCGCGGGCGCGGCGGCAGCACTGAACCTCGGCGTGCTGCACCAGGGCAGCGATGCCGGGGGCTCGATCCGCATTCCCTGTGCCTTTACCGGCACCTTCGGCATCAAGCCGACCTTTGGCTACGTGCCGCAATGGCCGGCCAGTTCGATGACGATCCTCTCGCACCTGGGACCGATGACCCGCACCGTGGAAGATGCCGTGCTGATGCTGCAAACCGTGGCGCAACCGGACGCCCGGGACGGCCTGATTGGCGCCCCGCGCAGCACGCCGTGGCTCACACCCGGGACGGACCTGAAGGGACTGCGCATCGCCTACAGCCCTGATTTTGGCTACGTGAACGTCGATCCGCAGGTGGCCAAGGTGGTCGCGCAGGCAGTCGCGGGCCTGGTGCAACTCGGGGCGCATGTGGAACAGATCGACCCGGGGTTCAGCGACCCGCTGGAGGTGTTCAACACCCTGTGGTTCGCCGGCGCGGCGCGCCTGACCGGGCAACTGACCGGCGCCCAGTGCGACCTGCTCGACCCCGGCCTGCTGCGCATTGCGCAACAGGGCGAACGCCTCAGCCTGGACGACTACACCGCCGCCCTGGAAGCACGGGCGGCATTGGTGGCGCGCATGGCGGCGTTCCATGAGCACTACGACATACTGGTCTCGCCGATGCTACCGATCACTGCCTTTGACGCGGGGCACAACGTACCACCGGGCTCGGGGCTGGGCGAATGGATGGAGTGGACGCCGTTCAGCTACCCCTTCAACCTCACCCAACAACCGGCGGCCTCGGTACCGTGCGGGTTGGCGGCCAATGGCTTGCCGGTGGGCTTGCATGTGGTGGGGGCGCGGTTTGCCGATGAGCAGGTGCTGCGGGTGTGCCAGGTATACGCTCGGGCATTTCCGACCCAGCATTTGCAGGTGCCGAAAGACTTGGGGTGAGACCCGGTCTGATGGGGGGGCTGGATTGCCTGCGATGGGCATGGTGGTGTACATATCCGTTGCTGCGGTTACGGCGGCTAATGGTTCCGCCCTGACGGCGGGTCACTTTCGAAGAGCGCGAAAGTAACCAAAGCGCTCTTGCCCCACCACTCGGTGCCTCGCCTAGGCTCGGCATGCCCGCAGTCAGGCATTGCTCCGTGGGCCCGCCGCGATCGGCCATCCATGGCCGTGTCGCGGCTACCCCGGCATCCATGCCGGGGTGCCCACTGCGCAATACCTGCCTGCGGCCATCGTGGTTTAACGGGGCGCCTTAGATCAAAAGCCAGATCAAAAGCAGAGCAATAGCAACGCCAGAGCGCGGAGCTGCATTCCCCTGTGGGAGCGGGCTTGCTCGCGAATGCGGTGGGTCAGTGATGGATATATTGACTGATACACCGCATTCGCGAGCAAGCCCGCTCCCACAAGGGGGACGCGCACGCTTCGACGATCAGGTCGGCTGTCAGGCCGCCTCGCTCTGCTTGTGATTTTGACCTTAGGCGCCCCGTTAAACCACGCTGGCCGTAATCCGATATTGATTTGGGGGGGTAAACCGGCAGGACGCCGGTTTAGCCGCGCTGGGCCATGGATGGCCCATCGCGGCGGCCCCCCAAATCAATGTCGGATTACGGGCACACCGAGCCTAGGCGAGGTGCCGAGTGGTGGGGCAAGAGCGTTTTGCTTACTTTTGCGCTCTTCAAAAGTGAGCCGCCGTAAGGGCGGAACCTTAAGTGGCCATGACCACAGCAAAGGATATGTACACAACCCCAGCCCGCAGCACCAACATCGCAGGCCAGCTCCCACACTCATCGCATTTCACACACCGATTTTCGATTGTCACACTACAATGCCCCTCCCCCCTCTCCGGAGCCGACATGGACATCGAACTGGCACGCACTTTCCTGGAAATCACCCGCTGCGGCAGCCTGGCCGCAGCCGCCGAGAAGTTGCACGTCACCCAGACCGCCATTACCGCACGTGTGCAAAAGCTCGAAAGCCAGCTCGACAGTACGCTGTTTGTGCGCAACCGCGCCGGGGCGCGCTTGACTGCCGATGGCGAGGCGTTCGTGGTGTATGCCAATCAACTGGTGCAAACCTGGGAAGCCGCACGCCGTGACCTGCCGTTGCCCGAGGGCTATCGCAATGTGTTGCATATCGGCGGCGAAGTCAGCCTGTGCAACCCGTTGATGCTCGGCTGGGCCAAGGCCCTGCGCGAGCATATCCCCAGCCATGCACTGCGCACCGAAGTGCGTGACGGTGAATACCTGTTGCGCCAGCTGGAACTGGGCGTGCTGGATGCGGCGCTGGTGTTCCAGCCGCAGTACTGGCCGGGGTTGCAGGTGGAGCAGGTGCTGGAAGAAAAACTGATCCTGGTGCGCCTGGCCGCCCGTCCCGATCCCTATGTGTATATCGATTGGGGCCCGGGCTTTCGCCAGCAACACGACGCCGCCCTGCCCGACAAGGCCCGCGCCGCGGTGAGTTTCAACTTGGGGCCACTGGCCCTGCAATACATTCTGGAGAACGGCGGCAGCGGCTATTTCCGCACGCGGGTGGTGCAGAGTTACCTCGAAAGCGGAGTGATGGAGCGTGTACCCAAGGCTCCGGAGTTCAGTTTCCCGACTTACCTGGTGTACTCGCGCGAGCGCGATTCGGCGATCCTGCAACAGGCCCTGGTGCTGCTGCGCGGGGTGGTGAAGGCCGAAAGCGATTGGTCGCAACGCTGGGATCCGGTGCTTTGAACCCCTGCCCATGTTAGCCTCCTGATGTTTTCTCCTGGTCTGCCCTGTCGATGAACAAGAAAAAATCCGTCACCATCAGCGACATCGCCAAGCGGGTCAATATGACCACCATCACGGTGTCGCGGGCGTTGAGTAAACCCGACCTGGTCAAGCCCGCCACCCTGGCACGCATCCTTGAGGTGGCACGCGAGCTGGACTACGTGCCCAACGCCTTCGCCCGTGGGCTCAAGCGCAGCGAAAGCCTGATCATCGGGGTGATCACCGCATCGGTCGACAACCCGTTCTACAGCGAGATGATCAAGGCGATTTCCCGCGAGGCGAAAAAGCACGGCTACACCATCATGCTGGTGGACACCGACGAGCTGGAAGAACTGGAAAGCAAGGCCGTGGACACCCTGCTGGGTTATCGCGTGGCGGGGATCATCCTGTCGCCGGTCTCCGACGAGCCCGACTACCAACCCGATTACCTGGAGCGCCTGGGCAACGGCAAGACGCCGGTGGTGCTGCTCGACCGCACGATCCACGACAGCCCGTTCAGCCGCGTGGTGCTGGACAACTACCACAGCGGGATCGAAGCCGCGCAATACCTGTTGCGCCACAACCCGGCGCTCAAGCGCCTGCTGGTGCTGACCGGGCCTGAGCATTCGCGCATCACCGTAGAGCGCCTCAAGGGCCTGCGCGAAGTACTGGCCGAGCATCCCCAGGTGCAGGTCCAAGTGTGCGCCGGCGACTACACCTTGATGCCCTCCTACCTGCACACCCTCGACTACCTGGCCACGCACGCTGCGCCGGACGCGATCATGGGGTTCAACCAGTTGATCACCCTCGGCGCCTTGCGCGCCCTGCGCATGCACAACATCCCCCACGACAGCCTGACCATCTGTGGCATCGACCGCTTGCCTTTTGCCGATATCTTCGGCGTACCGATTGCCTGCGTGGCCCACGATGCGTCGCTGGCCGGCAGCAGTGCGGTGCGCCTGTTGCTCGACCGCCTGCAAGACCCGTACAAGCCACGGGACAAGGTGGTGATTGCCGGCACCCTGGAAAACGGCTAGCGGCTGGTGTAGCCGCCATCGATCGGCAGGCTGACCCCGCTGATCATGCTCGCCGCCTCGCTCAACAGGAACAACACCGGTAATGCCACTTCGTGCGGTTGGGCGAAGCGTCCCAAGGGTATCGCCGCCAAGGCCGGGTCGCGCTTGGCCGGATCGGACCAGGCCTGTTGCGCCATCGGCGTCAGGGTCACGGTGGGGTTGACGCTGTTGACCCGGATCCCGAAACGCCCCCATTCAGCACATTGCACGCGGGTGATCGCATCCAGGGCGGCCTTGGACGCGCAATAACCGAGGTGGTCGTCCAGTGCCACCAGTGAAGCCTGGCTGGAGACGTTGACGATGCTGCCAGCAATACCTGCGGCGATCATCGCTGCCGCCACTCGGCTGGCGACTTGCGCGGCGGCGCGGGCGTTTACGTTCATCACCAGGTCAAAGGCTGCGCTGCTGATCGCCGCTGCCGGCTCCAGGCGCGAGATACCGGCGCAATTGACCAGGCCATGCATCGGCGGCAGGTCCTTGAGGGCCGCGTCCAGGGCCGCGCTGTTGGCAATGTCCAGGCACAGGGTTTCGCAACCCAATTGCGCGAGCGCGTTGGCGTCACGGCCGATGGCAAAAACCTGGGCGCCGCTGGCGAGCAGTTGCAGGGCGATTTCCCGGCCGATGCCGCTGCTGGCACCGGTGACGAGGATGCGTTGGTGGGTGAAGTCGAAGGTGGTGGTCATCAATTTCGGTCTCTAATGCAATGGAGAACCCCTGTGGGAGCGGGCTTGCTCGCGATGGCGGTGGGTCAGGTAGCTTATTTGTTACTGACACACCGCTTTCGCGAGCAAGCCCGCTCCCACATTTGGATAGGTGTGCACTTAGTGGCTTTGCAAGCTGTGCATGACGGGTTTGAGCGCGGGATAGAGCTGCAAGTAGTCGGCAAAAGCGCGGTCGTATGCCTGCACATTCTCAGCCCCAGGCTCAGCCCGCAGCTCCAACTGCACCCAGCCTTTTTCCATCTGCGCGGTGTCCACCAGCCCCACCGTATGCGCCGCCAACAACGCCGCACCCAATGCCGCCTCCACTTCCTGGACGATGGTGTACACCGGGTAGCGGGTCACATCCGCAATGATCTGCATCCACAAATCCGAATGGCTCGCCCCGCCCACCACGATCAACCGTGGGTCCAGTGAATGGGCACCACGCATGCCTGCCTCGATGTTGTGCCGCAGGGCAAAACTCACGCCTTCGAGCACCGCGCGGTACAGGTGGATGCGGCTGTGATACAGGTTCAGGCCGACAAAACTGCCGCTGGCCTGGTCATCCCATACCGGGCTGCGCTCACCCATCAGGTACGGCAAAAACAACAGCCCCTCACTGCCCGCCGGGATCTTGCGCGCGCTCTGTTCCAGCAGCCACAGGCTGTCCTGGCCGGTGTCTTTGGCCTGTTGTTCCTCGGCCTGGCAGAACTGCTCGCGAAACCAGCTCACCGAGGCGCCGCCGGTAATCGCGCCGCCGAAGATGTACAGGTCCTGCTGACCGTTGTAGACATGGGGCATGCTCACCAGGCCATGCCGTGCATCCACCTGTTGGTTGAGGTAGCCCCAGCACATGCTGGTGCCGATCATCGCCACGTGGTTGCCCGGCCGGGTGACGCCGGCCGCCAGGGTCGCCATGGCCGCGTCGACGCCACCGGCCAGCACCGGCATGCCCGCCGCCAGTCCCAGGCGTTGCGCCCATTCCGGCAGCAGGCCGCCCACCGCTTCGCCCGAATACAGCAAGCGCTCGGGCATCATCGCCAACGGGATATCCAGCGCCGCCAGCATCTCGGCAGACCAGCCGCGCGCGGCCACATCGTAGATACCGCCGATATTACCGGCGCAGCTGTGATCCACCGCCACCTCACCGGTCAGGCAGTAGTTGATATAGCTGTTGGGCGGCAGCAGGTAGCGGGTGTTGGCCCAGACCTGGGGTTGGTGCTGCTTGAGCCAGAGCATCTTGGTGAAACCGTAGTAGCTGTCCACCGAGTTGCCGGTAATCGCGAACAGGCGCTCCAGGTCGACATGTTCGCGCACCCAGGCCACCTGCTCGCCGGCGCGGCGGTCCATCCAGATCAGGCACGGATGCAGCGGCTTGATAGCGGCATCCACGGCAATTCCCGAGCCGCCGTAAAGGCTGCTGATACACAGCGCCTTGACCGCCTCCTTGTGTACACCGGACTTGGCCATGCAGTGGTTGACGCAACTTTCGACCGCATCCAGCCAGACCTGCGGCCACTGCTCGGCCCAGCGTACTTTCGGGGTATCCACGCGATAGCCCTGGCTGTGCTGGGCGATGATCCGACCCTCGCCATCCACCAACAGCGCCTTGGTGCTTTGGGTGCCTATGTCTACGCCAATCACATAATGCATAGTCATTGTCCTGGCTTGAGCAGCACCTTGATCGACTTCACCGAGTTGGCCAGGTCGAACGCTTCAGCCCAGTTATCCAGCGGGAAGTCATGGGTGACGATGCCCTTGGACGTCACCAGGCCACGTTCGAACAGGTCGATGGCCACCGGGTAGCAATACGGCCCCAGGTGCGCGCCGCGTACGTCCAGCTCCTTGCGGTCACCGATGATCGACCAGTCGGCGCTGGTCTCGGCACCGAATACGCTGAACTCGACAAAGCGCCCCAGCTTGCGGATCAGCTCCAGGCCCTGGGTCACGCCGGCCGGCACGCCGGTGGTCTCGATGTACACGTCGCAGCCGTAGTTGTCGGTCAGGCTATTGATGATCTCGCGGGCGTTGTCCCGGGCGGGGTTGATCACGACATCGGCGCCGTATTTTTTCGCCAGTGCCAGGCGCTCGTCGACCATGTCGATGACCACCAGTTTTTTCGGGGTTTTCAAGGCGGCCACCTGCACCATGCACAGGCCCAGGGTGCCCGCGCCGGCAATCACCACCACGTCGTCGAGCTGCAGGTCGCCACGGTTGACCGTATGAATCGCGCAGGCCATCGGCTCGATCAAGGCCGAATCTTCAAGGGACACCGACTCGGGAATCTTGTGCACGATGGCCGTCTTGGGGATACGCATGTACTGGGCCATGCCGCCTTCGGCCACTTCGCGCTGGAAGCCGAAGATGTTGTGCACCTCGCACATCCAGTACTTGCCGGACTTGCAGAAACGGCACTTGCCACAAGGCACGATCTGCTCGGCGATCACCTTGTCGCCCACCTTGACCTCGAAGTGCTCCTCGGCGCCCTCGCCCACTTGCTCCACATAGCCAAAAAACTCATGCCCCGGCACCACCGGCGCCTTGACCCAGGGGTTGTCGCCGCCCCAGAACATCGCCGCGCCCGAGTGGCATTTGCAGTCACTGGCGCAGATGCCGCAGGCGGCAATGCGGATCACCAATTCATTGGGCCGCGCCTGGGGTTTGCTAATGCGCTCCAGGCGGTAGTCTTTCGGGCCGTGGCAGACGACGGCTTGCATTTGGGTGTGCTTATCCATGGTGTACTGACCTTTATTGAAGATGAGAGAGCCCGTCGCGGCCACGGCGGCCGCGTTGCGGTGATGCGTTTTTTTACTTGTGGCGCTGACGGCTGATAAAGATCGCCAGCAAAATAATTGCGCCCTTGATCACGCTCTGCACATAGGGCGAGACCCCGAGCATGTTCAGGCCGTTGTTCAAGACCCCGAGCAGCATGGCGCCAAGCAACGTGCCGACAATCACCCCGCGCCCACCGGCAATCGAGGCGCCGCCCAGGACCACAGCAGCAATCGCATCCAGTTCAAAACCGATGCCCGCATTGGGCTGGCCACTCATCAGGCGCGAGGTCAGCACCAGCCCCGCAATCGCCGCGGTCAGGCCACTGAGGCCGTATACCAGCAACTTGAAACGCGCCGCCCGCACCCCGGACAAGCGCACCGCTTCTTCATTGCCGCCAATGGCGTAGATATAGCGACCGATGCGCGTGTGTTGCAGCAGCACATAGGCCACCAGATAGGTGACCAGCATGATCAGGATCGGTACCTGGATGCCCAGCAGGCTTTCACGGCCAAAGAACGCGAACCACTCCGGCAGCCCGGAAATCGGATAGCCGTCGGTGTACATCAAGCCAAAGCCACGGGCGATGCCCATGGTCGCCAGGGTGACGATGATCGGTGGCATATGCAGGTAGGCCACGAACAGACCGTTGCCGATACCAAACGCCACGCCGATCAACAACCCGGCGCCAATCGCCAGGCCCGGCGGCAGGCCCGCGACCATCAGGCCGGCGGTCAGGGTGCCGGACAAGGCCATCACCGGCCCCACTGACAAATCGATGCCACCGGTCAGGATCACGCAGGTCATGCCCACCGCGATGATCGCGTTGATCGACACTTGGCGGGCGATATTGGACAGGTTGCTGGCGGTGAGGAAAGTGTCACTGGCGACGATCATCACGGCCGTGACCACCAATAGCCCGATAAATGGATAAAACGCCGGCGAGCGCACCAGCCGCGCCAGGTTCAGGCGCAGCCAGCCGGTCTCGGCGCGGTTAATGGACGTATTCACTTGAGCCCCCTGTTGCATGGCGCATAACCTCTTGTGGGTTGACGGCGGACGCTTCCAGTACCTTGACGATCGCGCCTTTGTGGAACACGGCGACGCGGTCGCACATGCCGATGATTTCCGGCAGCTCCGAAGAAATCATGATGATTGCGTAGCCTTGCTCGGTGAGCTTGCGCATCAGCGCGTAGATCTGTGCCTTGGCGCCGACGTCGATGCCACGGGTGGGTTCGTCGAACACCAGCACGTCGCAGTGATGGTTGATCCAGCGTGCAATCACTACTTTCTGCTGGTTGCCGCCACTGAGGTTGAACACCCGGCTTTCGCCGCTCGGGGCCTTGATCGACAGCTGGCGCATCAGCTCATCGACACTGGCGCACTCCTTGGTCTTATCGATCAGGCCGCAGGCACCCTGGTATTTGCGCAGGTTGTTGATGGAGATGTTTTCGCGAATGCTGAAATCGGTGATCAGGCCTTCGCTCTTGCGGCTTTCCGGCAGCAGGCCGATACCCTGGGCCAAGGCCTGGGCCGGGTCGTCGAGGCTGACTTTTACCCCGCGCAGCCACACATCCTTGGTCACCGACGCCAGCGCGCCCATCATGCCCAGGGCCAGTTCGGTGCGGCCCGAGCCGACCAGCCCGGCAAACCCGAGTATTTCGCCCTGGTGCAGCTGGAACTGGTTGTGCGGGCCGTTGCGCTTGAGCTGGATGTCCTTGACCTCCAGCAGCAACGGCCCGCGCGCGGCGGTGGGTTTGGGGGGGAAGCTGCATTCCAGTTTCCGGCCCACCATCATCTCGACCAGGCGGTCGATATCGCTGTCCGCCACATCCGTCACGCCGGCGTTGCCGCCGTCGCGCAATACGCTGATGCGGTCGCACACCTGGAAAATTTCTTCGAGGTGATGGGAGATAAAAATCACGGCCACGCCCTGGCGCTTGAGCTCACGCATGATCTCGAACAGCAGCTCGGCCTCGCTTGGCGTAAGGGTCGCGGTGGGTTCGTCGAGCACCAACAGCCGCGCATCCAGGGCCAGGGCCTTGGCGATCTCGACAAACTGTTGCTCGGCCACGCTCAGGTGCTTGACCGGGCATTGCAGGTCGATGCTCACGCCCAGGCGTTGGAACAACGCCTGGGACGCTTGATGCATATCGCGCTTGCGCAGCAGGCCGAAGCGGTTGTTCAGCTCGTGGCCGAGGAAAATGTTTTCCACTGCCGTGAGGTAAGGAATCAGGCTGAACTCCTGGAACACAATGCCGATGCCAGCGGCAATCGCGTCACGATAGGTCGCGAACTGCTGCGCCTGGCCGTCGATCAGGATGCGCCCTTCATCCTGGTGCTCGACCCCGCCGAGGATTTTCATCAGGGTCGATTTACCCGCGCCATTTTCCCCGAGCAAGGCATGGATTTCGCCGCGCTCCACCTGCAGGTTGATGGACTTGAGGGCTTGCACCCCCGGGTAGCGTTTACAGATGTTTTCCAGTTGCAAAAGACTGCTCATGCCGCCGACCTCTCGTTCAGAAGGGTGCCCAGGGCCCCACGCTTGACGTGGGGCGCGGACGGTTTACCAGCTGAAGTCCTTGGCCTTGGCCTGATCGATCAGAGTGATATCCACCGGGAGGGTGGCGGGCACTTGCGAGCCCCACTTCTTGGCCAGGGCGATGCCCAGGGCCAGGCGGATCTGGTCGCGCGGGTATTGCGCCGAGGTGGCGATGAACTTGCTGCCAGGCTTGAGGATGGCCTTGATCGCTTCCGGCGCACCGTCGACGCTGACCAGTTTGACGTCCATGCCGCTGGCCTCGATGGCCGACAGTGCGCCAAGGGAGCCGTTGTCATTGACGCTGAAAATGCCCTTGAGGGTGGGTTGGGCCTGGAGCATGTTTTCGGTCACGGTCAGTGCCTGGTCACGCTCTTGCTTGCCGTTCTGGATGCTGACGATCTTGATCTGCGGATGCTTGGCAACAGCCTCCTTGCAACCGCGCACGCGCTCGAGGATCGGCACCACGGCGATGCCGTCGAGGATTGCGATATTGCCGGCGTCACCGATGTTTTTCGCCAGGTATTCACAGGCCTGGAAGCCGGCGTCGAAGTTCTTTGAGCCGACGAAGGAGTCCAGCGGGCCATCGGCCTGGGCGTCTACCGCGACCACCACGACACCGGCGGCATGGGCCGATTTGACGGCGGACTGTACGCCCACCGAATCCGTGGGGTTGATCAGCAGGATATCGATGCCCTTTTGCAGCATGTCTTCGACGTCACTGACCTGCTTGGACACGTCGTGGCGGGCATCGGTGATGATCAATTGCGCGCCGATGGTCGCCGCTGCGTCTTGCAGGGCATCTTTCATGGTGACGAAGTACGGGTTGTTGATTTCCTGGAAGGAAGCGCCAATACGCAGAGGCGCAGGCCGGGTGTCGGCCAGGGCGACGGTGGAGATGCTTAGAGCCAACAAACACAGGGTTTTGCGAAGCATTTTCATGGCATGGGTCTCTGTTTTGTTTTTATTTTTAGAGCAAATGTTATCGTTAACATTTTGGCAGAAGCTAGCAAGTAAATGAGGCAGGTGCAAGCCCCTTGCGCCTGTCGGGGCGAGCTCAGTTCGCAAAATTGGCAGGCCGGACTAAGCTTGGTCCCCAACAAAAAATATAACGAGCGCCGCCATGACCCATCCCACCGAGGCTTTTCGCGAACGCTACCGCGCCGCTGTCCACCCGCGCTATAACCCGTGGCTGCATGCCGGCTTTGTGCTCAGCTACGGTTTGCTCTGCATCATGCTGGCCTGGGGCAGCACCCAACGGATTCAAGCCTGGGAATGGCTGACCGTGCCCCTGACACTGGTGTTCTTCAACCTGTGCATTTACCTCGTCCATCGCCACCTGGGCCATCACAAACATGGGTTTGCCAAGCTGTTTTATGCACGCCACACCGGTGATCACCACAGCTTCTTCACCCCCGGCCACATGACCTATGACAGCCCCAGGGACTGGCGGGTGATTCTGTTTCCGGCCTGGCTGATCGTGCTCCACAGCCTGGCCATCACCCTCCCCGCCTGGTGGCTGCTCAAGCAACTCAACCCGAACGTCGCCGGGCTGTTCGCCGGGTGCATGATCCTCGGTTACCTGCTCTACGAAACCTTCCATGCCTGCGAACACCTGCCTGCCGGGCACCCCTTGGCCCGCTTGCCATGGATCCGCCATATGCACCAACTCCATGCGTTGCACCACCGCCGCGAATTGATGCAAGGACGCAACTTCAACATCGTGCTGCCATTGATGGACTATCTGTTCGGCACGCTGCACTGGGAGCCCGTCTCAACCCCCTCCAAAGACTCTCGGGAAGCACCATGAGCCAAAAAATCCGTCATCTGCTGTTGCTGGTATTGATCGCCATCGTCGCCTTTTTGCTGCTGATGCCCACCGAGGTCCAGCCGGTCAACTGGGCCCCGCCCAAGGCTCCGTCCCTGCAAACGGGGCCCTATAGCGAGAACCAGCGCCTGAAGGATGTCCAGCGCATTGGCGCCCAGGACATCGCCGGGCCCGAGGCATTGCTAGTGGATGCTCAGGGTTTGCTGGTCACCGGCCTGCATGACGGGCGGATCATCCGCACCGCGCCAGACAGCAAGACCCTGGAAGTGCTGGCCAACACCGGTGGCCGCCCACTGGGCCTGGCACTGCACCCCGACGGGCGCCTGATCATTGCCGATGGGATCAAGGGCTTGCTGGCCTTGGACGCCCAGCGCACGTTGAGCACCCTGAGCACCAGCGCCAACGGCGTACCCTTCGGGTTTACCGATGATGTGACGGTGGACGCCGCCGGACGCTTTGGCTATTTCAGCGATGCCTCCAGCCGCTGGGGCTATGGCCAGGATGGTGAAGCGGTGATCGAGCATGGTGGCGACGGTCGGTTGTTGCGTTATGACTTCAGCAACGGCCAGACCGACGTCTTGCTCGATCATCTGCAATTCGCCAACGGCGTGGCCCTGGGGCCAGATGAAAGCTATGTGTTGGTCAATGAAACCGGGGCCTATCGCATCAGTCGCTATTGGCTCAAGGGCGACAAGGCGGGTACCCATGACCTGTTTATCGACAACCTGCCGGGGCTGCCGGACAACCTCACCTTCAATGGCCGGGATCGGTTCTGGGTGGCGCTGTATTCGCCGCGTAACCCACTGCTCGATGGCTTGGCCGGCTACCCCGCGATACGCAAGATGATGGTGCGGGCGCTGATGGTGGTGCCCAAGCCCATCGAGCGCAAAGCCTTTGTGCTGGGGCTGGATGTGAATGGTCAGGTGGTGGCCAACCTGCAGGATGGCAGCGCGGGCAACTATTCACCCATCACCAGCGCCCGCGAAGAGGGTGAGTGGCTGTACCTGGGTTCGCTGAAGAACACCAGCATGGCGCGCTTGCCGCTGAAACTGGCATTGGCTTTGTAGGAAACGACGAAGCCCTCAAGGTCAATGCAACACTTGAGGGCTTCGTCGCCGGCAAGCCGGCGTCTACAGGATCAACGTACGATGGTCTGGCTACAGATATGCCCCAGGCTGACGTACTGCGAAATATTGCCGCCTACGCCAACACCCGGGAACTCCTTGAGCTCAATGCGCCAGCCGCCCATGTTGAACCAGGTGCGCCAGTTGTAAGTCTGGCCGGACGAGCTGTCCGGGTAGACCACATTGAGATCGCCGGAGCAGGTGCCCAGGTCGACGTTGCCGGACGCCGCGCCGGTGACACCGGTCTTGGCCTCGTAGTCGACCCAGTGGTAGTTGATGGTGTTGTCGAAGCGTTTGTCGACCCGCAGCACCGGGGTCACGCCACGCAGCGGCTCACCGGTGCTGTCCGACCACTGGGTGCTCCAGCTCAGGCTGCGAGCAGCCTGGGTGGCCAGTTGCATGATCGAACTGGGGATACGCACCACGTTGTCGCCATTCACATTGCTCTGGTTCAGGCGCGGCGCCGAGCCAAAGGACAAGATGTATCGCGCCTGTGGGTTGAGCGCCACTGCCGGGTTGGCCCGCACCCGCACCTTGACGACGTAGCCCGGGGTAAGGCTTGGGTAGGTGGAGGTGTTGTTGGGCTGGATCACGACCCAGTTGTTGCCATCGAAGCGCTCGAAAATCCACTGCTCGCGTGTGCCCGCGCCGTCATCGCCGAGGAACATGCCCACGCCCTGGCCACGCAGCGAAGTGAAGTCGAAGTAATCGACATCGTTGACGCTGTCGAGGTTACCGGCCACCTGGTTCAGCGCATCCGGCAACGCAAACGCGGTTTGCGCGGTGTCATTGGGCTCGAAGGCGTCGATATTGCTGTCCACCGCCACGCCAAAACTGAACTGCGAGTTGCTCGCGGTGTTGGCCACCATGTACCAGTAATAATCGCCGGCGGGCATTACGCCGTTGAGGTATTCGTCGGCGCTGCCTGCGTTATCAGAAGTGCCCAGCAGCGTCAGGTTGCCTTGGCCGTCGTCATGGAACAGGCTCAACGACATATCGGTGCCGGCGCTCTGGTTCAGCAACTGGACCTGGATGCGCGCGTTTTGCGCTAGGTTGAAGTGATAGGCCACCTCCGCCCCGGTCTCCACGCCGGTCACGTTGTACAGGGTGTTGATATCCAGGGTCGGGAACAGGGGGGCAAAGGCTGCAATCGCTGCGCCTTGCAGTTGTTTCTCGCCAGGTTTTTGCAGCGCATCAACCACCGTATCCACCGGCGCGCTGCTGGCTGCGGCCTTGCTTGCCACCGCCTTGGCCTTGCCGGCCTTGGCCGCCTGGAGTTTTTGCTTGAGTTCGCCCGCAAGCTTGGACGACTCAACCTTGCCCCCCACTTTCAGCGCCTGGTCGACCGCATGCTTGACCGCCTGGGCGGACAGCTTGGCCGGGGCTTGGGAAGGGTACTGCTCGGCCAGGGCAAAGGCCGAAACGAAGCAGGAGGCCGCCATGGCCGCGCCCAGCATAAAGGCTTTTTTCGATTTCATTTTTTATCCATCCATAGTTAAAAAATTTGTGGCTTAGGTGCGCGGTGAAATCCGTTCACCTGGGATGGACTGTAGGATATGACTGTATGGATGTACAGTATTTTTTCAGATAAATGCGGGAAGGAGCCGATGAGCGCAGTAGGAAGAAACGACAAAGCCCAGGCGCTGCTGGGCTTTGGTTTGCTCGGCTACCACTTGCGCCAAACGACCCAGGTCGTCAACGCCATGAAATAGATGACCGAGAAGTAAAAGGGCCACGTTGCCCAGCGCTTGAGTGCCAAAGGGACTGAGTCCAGCTCTTCCCTGGTCGTCTCACCACTTTTCACAAAGTGACCGGGCCACGTGAAGAACTGCACGAACACGCCCATGCGCATGGTTCTATCAATCAGCTTGTTTCTCCCCCAAAACCGCTTGTAGTACTGGACTGTTTCGTTTTCGCTGAAATAGCTTTCCAACTCATCCAGTTTCTTGTACTGACCGTACAAAGTCAGGCCCAGGGAAACATACATTCCAAGTGCCAGCACTATCAGGATCAATGTGTATAACGACATATCTATATTCCTGCTGGCTTGTACAGAAAATCCCCCATCTCTTCTCCCACAACCCCACCCAAAGCCCCCCCGCTATTCCCACCAACAGCACCAGCAACAATCGCGCACATCAATTGCCCCTGCCCTTTCAACGCGACACCTAAAACTATCTTGCAAGCACTCCCACTGATCCGCCCCGCAATCATCCCCCCCATCACAGCCCCCGAAACCCCGCCCACCAACGTCCCCCCCTGTACATACCTCGCCCTGCTACACAACTCCCCCCGATCCTTCGTACACGCCTCCTTGATCTCCAACCCCGCCACCCCCACATCCAGCGCCAGCCCAACATACGTGCCATTGCCCAAAAACTTCGACGTCTGGGCAATGCTCTTGATGCGCTGGGTGTAACCCACAATTTCACTTTTATGCAGATAGCTCTTGGTCGAAATCCCCAGCACCTTTTTCAACGATTGATGGCTCTGCAAACTGGTACCAAACCGCGCCGCGCCTTGCAGTTGCACCTCCAGCTTGTTGAACAACACCTGGCGGTGGCGCACGAAGTTGTTACGGTCCAGCACGCCGTCCTTAAGCTGGCGATGCAACCGTTCGACCTCCTCCAGCGTGTGCCTGACCTCATCCAGGTGCCGGCCCCATGCCGAGGTGGCGCTGCCTACGCCCAGTGAGCTGTAGCCAAGCAGGCTTTGCAGCAAATCATATTGGCCGACCACTGCTGTCCCGAGCGCCGCGTCCTGTTCCAGGCCGCGGCGGATTTGCTCGGCGTGGCGCATCAACCAGGCATCGTTGGCGCTGCAGGCCACGCCGTAGTCGTCGGGAATAATCACCATCTGCCCTGGCGTGACCAGGCCATGGCGCAAGTGCAGGTTCAACGCATCGAACTGCGCCGACAACGGGTGGTGGGAGCCCTTGAGCAAACTGGATTTCAAGCTGTGAAAATCTATGGTCCGGTCATTGATATACGCCTGCGCCATCGCCCGCATCCCTGATGCAATGAATAGGGCGTAGGAATATATGTAAGCAGAACGGGCCTGGCACAAGCCCGGGGATGAAAAACGGCTAGGCGATGAAGTTTGGGAAGTTGCCTACTTTTCAAGCACCGCAGACCTACAGAAACGACCGCGAACATCGCCTTGCGACAACCGCGTTTTTTTCACATTGATTTCACTGCCCGGCCACGCGCCGAACGCTAGATTGCCTGCCGACGTAATCAGCAATGTAGAACTCCCCAGGGTGAACAGTGTGGTTGACATGATCCAGGCCAAACTCCTCGCCGATCGGCGCCTGGCAAAACCCCTCAAACAACTGTGGCTGCGTTTTATCGCACTCATCGCCCTGTGCCTGGCGGTGATGGGCGCGATGCTCTGGCCTGCGTCACCGCAGAACCTTGGCATCGACAATCGCCTGGTCACTTCGGGGGCCCTGGAAGCTTGGCGCAATGGCAACCTGATCGTGCTGGTGCGTCATGCAGAACGCTGCGATCGTTCCAGCAATCCCTGCCTGGGCCCTCCAGATGGCTTGACCCGATCCGGTGGTATGGCGGCGACCGCAGTGGGTGCCGCATTCCAGACCCTGGGCATGTCCCACAGTGATGTGTTGAGCAGCCCTGCCACGCGCACCCTGCAAACGTCGCAGTTCATGTTTGACCACGCCCGCGTGTTACCTGACCGCTTGACCTTGTGTGGCCCCGCCCTCGCCCACGATCTGCCGGCGCGCAAGGCCGCTGGGCGTAACCTGCTGCTGGTCACCCACAGCGAATGCATCGCCGACCTGGAGCGGGTGTTGGGTTATCCCCACGCCGATGGCGCCGAATACAGCAGTTCGCTGTTTGTCCAAGTCGGCAACCACGGCAAGCTCAAGGTGCTCGGGGTACTCAACAGCCAGGACTGGGCATCAGCCTTTGGGCATCTTTAGGAGGTAGCGCGCTCACCCCGGCAGTGGGATCACCCGCAACGGCCTGACGGACTTGTAGGAAAAACTCGAGTAGATTTCCTTCACGCATGGCAACGTCTGCAACACCTCGCGGGCAAATTCGCCAAACGACTCCAGGTCCTTGGCCACCACTTCCAGCAAAAAGTCATAGCGCCCCGACACGTTATGGCAGGCGACGATTTCCGGGATGTCCAGCAGCCGCTGCTCAAACGCCCGGGCGATTTCCTTGGAGTGGGTGTCCATCATGATGCTGACAAACGCCGTGACCCCGTAGCCCAGGGCCTTGGGCGAGAGGATCGCCTGGTAGCCGCTGATCACGCCGCTGTCTTCCAGGTTCTTGACCCGACGCCAGCACGGCGAGGTGGTCAGGGAGACACGTTCGGCCAGTTCGGCAACGGTCAGGCGGGCGTTGCCTTGCAGGGCGTTGAGCAGGGCTTTGTCGGTACGGTCGAGTCCTACAGGCATGTCTTGCCTCGAATAGTTATTTTTATGGGTTTTCATCCTTTGCCGCCGGTTTTTCCCAGCAAAGTAGGCAACGTTCAGCCTCGGTTATGAGCATAGCATTGTAGGAAATAAGGAGAGTCCTACATGAACAACAAACACAGCGGATTCGGCTTTTCTACCCGTGCGATCCACTACGGCTACGATGCGCAAGACCATCATGGTGCCCTGGTGCCGCCGATTTATCTGTCGGCAACGTTTGCCTTTCCTACGGCCGAATACGGCGCGGGCTGTTTTGCCGGCGAAGAAAGCGGGCACTTTTACACGCGTATCTCCAACCCGACCCTGGCCTTGCTCGAATCACGCATGGCCACCCTGGAAGGCGGCGAAGCGGCGGTGGCGTTCAGCTCCGGGATGGGCGCAATTGCAGCAACGTTCTGGACCCTGTTGCGGCCCGGCGATGAGGTGATCGTCAGCCAGACGTTATACGGCTGCACCTTCGCCCTGCTGCACCACGGTATCGGCGAGTTCGGCATCAAGGTGCGTCATGTCGACCTGTCGGACCTCGACGCCCTGCGCGCCGCCCTCTCCCCCGCGACCCGCATGATCTACTGCGAAACCCCGGCCAACCCCAACCTGCAATTGATCGACATTGGCGCGGTGGCCAAGATCGCCCATCAGCAGCCCAACATTACCGTGGTCATTGATAACACCTACTGCACCCCCTACCTGCAACGCCCGCTGGAACTGGGCGCCGATGTGGTGGTGCACTCGGCCACCAAATACCTCAGCGGCCACGGCGATATCACCGCCGGCATCGCCGTCAGTCGCCAGGACCTGGCGCAGCGCATTCGCCTGCAAGGCTTGAAGGATCTGACCGGGGCCGTGCTGTCGCCCCAGGACGCCTTTTTATTGATGCGTGGCCTCAAGACCCTGGCCCTGCGCATGGATCGCCATTGCAGCAATGCCCAGGCCGTGGCCGAGGCGTTGCAGGCCCATCCGGCGGTAGAGTCGGTGACCTACCCCGGCCTGCGCTCCTTCCCACAATACGAGTTGGCGGCACGTCAGATGAAGCTGTCAGGGGGCATGATTGCCTTTGAACTCAAGGGCGGCATCGCCACGGGCAGGCGCTTCATGAACGCGCTCAAACTGTTCAGCCGCGCGGTCAGCCTGGGCGACGCGGAGTCCCTGGCCCAGCACCCGGCGAGCATGACCCACTCCACCTACACCCCAGAGGAGCGGGCCCAGCACGGGATTGCCGAAGGGCTGGTGCGCTTGTCGGTGGGGCTGGAGGACATCGCGGACCTGCTGGCCGATATCGAGCAGGCACTGGCGCATTGCGTCAAGCGCGCGCCGGCAAGCAAACCGGCGACGCACGCTGTGTAGCGGCCCGCTATTTGACCAGCCGGGTTTCCTTCGACGGGCGGTAGCCGAAATAGGCGCTGTAGCATTTGCTGAAGTGGCTGGGGGACACAAACCCGCAGGCCACCAGCACATCGACCTGGGACAGCTCGGTGTGCTGCAGCAGGCGCCGGGCCTCGGTGATCCGCAGCTCCATGTAATAACGCTGCGGCGTGGTCCCCAATTGCTCGCGGAACAGGCGCTCCAACTGGCGCCGCGAGCGCCCGGCATACACCGCCAGTTGTTCCAGGGCCAGGGGCTCTTCGAGGTTGGCATCCATCAGGCGCACCACTTCGCGTAGCGGCGCACTCACGCAGATGTTTTCTGCGGGCTTGATCCGCCGGTAGCGCGACTCCTCAAAGGCCAGGATATCTTCGATCCCTTCCACCAACGCCTTGTCGTGCAGGCTCTTGATCCAGTCCAGGGCCATATGGAACGCACCTGATGGGCTCGATGCACTGAGGCGGTCACGATCGATCACGTACGGCTCGCTACTGACTTGGGTGGCCTTGGCGATTTCCGTCAGGGCCGGGCGGTGTTCCGGGTGGATGGCACAGCGATAGCCATCGAGCACCCCGGCCTTGCCCAGGAACCACGCCCCGTTCCATAAGCCGGCAAGGATCACGCCCTGTTGCGCCGCGGCCTTGAGCAGTTCGATAAAGCTTTCGCTGGCTTTGAGCTGGGTGCGGTAGCCGCCGCAAATCACCAGCAGGTCGAGGTCGGCCAGCGCGCTGTGGTCCAGGCGTGCGTCCGGGCGAATCACCAAGCCCAGGTCGCTGATCACCTCCTGCTCGTCCAGGCCGAAGGTGCGCGAGGTGAACAACCCCGGGCGCAGCAGGTTGGCGGTGATGAGGGTGTCCAGCGCCTGAGTGAATGCGGGCAGGGAAAAATGCTCCAACAACACAAACCCTGCGAGGACCAGGCGCGGTGCCTGGCCCGGGGTTTCATTCAGGTAGCGCAGGTTCTTGCCTTTCATGCCGCCACTGAATTGCCGTCTTTCCATTATTGTTCGACCTGTCTGCGGGCGCCGGCAAGCCGGCTGCTACAAGGGCTTAGGGCTTGATGTTTTTCAGCTGGTTGAGCAGCTCGAGCAGTTGCTGCAACTGCTCTTCGCCGAACTGCTCCTGGATCTTCTGGTAGTTGCTTTCCATCCCCGCGCTCATCTCGACGAAGCACTGTTGCCCCTGCTCGGTGAGGTTCACGAACACGCGGCGCTGGTCTTCGCTGGACTTGCGCCGGCGCACGATGCCATCGCGCTCCAGGCGCGCCAACACCCCGGTCATGCTCGGCTTGAGGATGCAGGCCAGGTGCGCCAGTTGATGGCTTTCCAGTTCACCTTGCTGGCGCAGGATACGAATCACCCGCCACTGCTGTTCGGTCAGTTGGTGTTCGTTGAGCAACGGGCGGAAAAACGCCATGGCGGCTTCGCGGGCCTGCAGCAGCGTCAGCGTCAGGGAAGGTCTGGGAGTGGACATGGTTCACGCGCAAAAGAGATCGAAGCGTCGAAGCTTAGGGTCGCCTCCCCGGGCATGCAAGCCGGCCGCCGCACAAACTCGTTAACCTCGACACGAATTATTTTTCAGGCGCATAAATTACCTACCCATAATAAATATAACATGTTAACAATATGCCACTCCCTTGAGTGATCCGAAGGGCGATACCTACAAAAACAACAAAAGGAATCTGTCATGCATTTGCGCCTCCTTCCCCTGGCGGCCAGCGCCGGCCTGTGCGCTACGTTCAGCCCCTTGAGCGCCTACGCCGAGTTTATCCAGGACAGCAAGGCCAGCCTCGACCTGCGCAACTTCTATATGAACCGCGACTTTCGCCAGACCAACGCCCCACAGAACAAGGCCGATGAATGGGCCCAGGGCTTTGTGCTGCGCCTGGAGTCGGGCTACACCGAAGGTTTGGTGGGCTTTGGCGTGGATGCCTTGGGCGAATTGGGCGTCAAGCTCGACTCCAGCCGCGACCGGCGTGGCACCGGCCTGCTGGCGTATGGCGCCAGCCAGCAGCCTGTCGACAACTACAGCGAACTGGGCTTGACGGCCAAGGTGCGGGTAGCGAAAACCGTGCTCAAGGCCGGCACTCTGCAGCCGCAGTTGCCCGTGGCCGCCTACAACGACACTCGGCTCCTGCCCTCGACCTACACCGGTGAACTGGTCACGTCCCAGGACATTGCCGGCCTGACCCTGAACCTCGGCCGCCTGGAAAAACAGAACCTGCGCGACTCCTCCAGCAACGACCAAATGAGCTACGCCGGCGTCGACAGCAGCCACCTGGACCTGGCCGGTGGCACCTACGCCATCACCCCACAGTTGGCGACCACCTACTACTACGCGCAGATGCAGGATATCTACCGCCAGCACTTTATCGGCCTGGTGCACGACCTGCCGCTGGCCAACGGCATGAGCCTGCGCAGCGACCTGCGTTACTTCGACACCCGCGAGCAAGGCAGCCAAGCACTGCGTAGCGCCTCACGGGTGGACGGTGGGCGGATCGACAACCGTTTCTTCAACGGCATGCTGAGCCTGTCGACGGGGGCCCATAAATTCGGCCTGGGCTACCAGAACCTCTCAGGCGACGGCGATTTCGCCTACCCGGGCCTGGACCCCTACTCCGTCAACCTGGTGACCATCAACGTGTTCACCAAGGCCCAGACCGATGCCTGGCAGGCACGCTACGACTACAACTTCGCGGCCCTCGGCCTGCCGGGCCTGACCTTCATGACCCGCTATGTGGATGGCAGCCATGTGCGGACCGCCAGCGTGCGCAATGGCCGCGAATGGGAGCGCGATACCGACCTGACCTACACCGTGCAGAGCGGGCCGTTGAAAAACGTCAATGTCAGGCTGCGTAACGCGACCCTGCGTTCGAGCAACGGCCTGACCAGCGATATCGACGAAAGCCGCATCATCATCGGCTACAGCCTGGCGTTGTGGTGATCAGCGCAGGCCCGCTTGGCGCAGGCGGTACTCCCCCGGCGTCATCTGTGCATAGCGCTGGAAAAACCGGCTGAAATAGGCCGGGTCCTTGAAGCCCAGTTGATAGCAGATTTCATTCGCGGAACTGCCGGTAAACAGCAGCAGGCGCTTGGCTTCCTGCATCAGCCGTTCAAGCACCAGGCGCTTGGACGGCAGGTCGGCTATGCGCCGGCACACGTCGTTGAGCCGCGCTTCGGTGACGCCGATGGCTTCGGCATAGGCCGACAGCGGCCAGTGCAGCAGATAGTGGTCTTCGATCAGCTCATTGAAGCGATGGAAGATGCGCAGGTCTTCATGGCGCGCCGGGCGTGCTTCCAGGGAATTGGCGCTGAGCCTGAGCAAGCTGATCATGATCAACCGGGTCAGGCTTTCCAGGGCCACTGCGCGACCGGCGCCGGCGCTGTTGATTTCGTTGCACAGCTCGTCAAACAGCCACTCCAGCCGCTTGATTTCGGGCTGGAACTGCGGCGCCAGGCGGGCCAGCGCGACGCAGGCCGGTGGCACGTGCGGGCCGGGGGCAAGGCTTGGGTCGGCATCGATCAGCGCCCGCACCAGTTGCTGGCGTACGGTCAATACGTGGCCGTCGGCATCGGCTTCGGTGACAAACGCATGGGCCACCGTCGGTGGCGTAAGGAAGAACATCGGCCCGGATTCCAGGTACTGCTGGTCGTCGAGGTAGACCCGCACCGCGCCGCTCTTGACGTAATGCACCTGGAAAAACCGGTCATGGCGATGCACGGGCATATTGCGCCCGAAAAAACCCGCCAGGTTGCCGAGCCGGTCGTAATGCACGTCGGCATCGCTGTAGCGCTGGTCGTAGACCTGGCCGATGTTGATGTTGGGGATCGGTTTCACGGGCATCTCTTTATTGTTTTTTGCACCCGATGATTTTGCCATGCTTGACGGTAGTTAACATATTAATTATAACGTTAACACATTAACGAACTGCCTCCAGAGCAGTCGCCATCGCCAGGAGAAATCCATGAGCCGTACCCTGCATGATGTTGCCAGCGGCACCCTGTTCGGCGTCGCGCTGAACTACCAGGGCTTGCTGAACCAGCGTCTCGCTGAATTCGAACAGCCGCCGTACCAGAAGCCGCCGGTCAAGCCGGTGCTGTTTATCAAGACGCCCAATACGCGCAACGGTCATGACGGCGTAGTGCTTCATCCGGCTGGCCAGCGCCTGCAACCTGGCCCGGCGCTGGGCGTGGTGATCGGCAAAAATGCCAGCCGCGTCAGCGTGGAAAACGCTCTGGATTATGTGGCGGGCTACACCATCGTCAATGAATTCAGCCTGCCGGAAGACAGCTACTACCGCCCCGCCGTCAAAGCCAAGTGCCGCGACGGGTTCTGCGCCCTTGGCCCGGAACTGGTGGCCCGCGAGCAGATCGCCAACCCTCATCAGTTGAGCCTCAAGCTGTTCGTCAACGGCGAGCTGCGCCAGCAGAACACCACCGCCAACTTTGTGCGTGATATTCCCCGGTTGATCGCCGAGATCAGCGAATTCATGACCCTGCATGCAGGCGATGTGCTGATCACCGGTACGCCTGAAGGCCGGGTGGATGTGCAACCCGGCGACACCGTCGAAGTCGAGATCAGTGGCCTGGGCCGCCTGGTCAACCACATCCAGGCCGAGGAACAGCCATGAAACACGCGCGCATCCGTTTTGAAGGCCAGGTCCATCAGGCCCACGTCGAAGATTTCAATGCTGTGCGCCTGGCTGACGGCCGGTTGCTGGCCGAAGACCAGGTCGAGTGGCTGCCACCGGCCACCGGTAATATGTTCGCCCTGGGCCTGAACTACGCCGACCATGCCGCCGAACTGGCCTTCGCCCCACCGACCGAGCCGCTGGCGTTCGTCAAGTCGCCGGGCACCTACACCGGGCATAACCAGGTCACCTGGCGCCCCGACAACATCGTCTACATGCACTACGAGTGCGAGTTGGTGGCGGTGATCGGCAAGCCGGCGCGCAACGTCAAGCGCGAAGACGCCCTGGAGTACCTGGCCGGCTACACCGTGTGCAACGACTACGCGATCCGCGACTACCTGGAAAACTACTACCGCCCCAACCTGCGGGTGAAAAACCGCGACGCCACCACCCCGGTCGGCCCGTGGATCGTCGATGTGGCCGATGTGCCAGATCCGAGCAACCTGACCCTGCGCACCTGGATCAACGGTGAACTGCGCCAGGAAGGCAGCACCCGCGACATGATTTTCGATATCCCCTACCTGATCGAATACCTGTCCAGCTTCATGACCCTGCAACCCGGCGACATGATCGCCACCGGCACCCCAGAAGGCCTGGCCGATGTGGTGCCCGGCGATGAAGTGGTGGTGGAAGTCGAAGGCGTCGGCCGCCTGGTCAACCGAATTGTCAGCGAGGCGGACTTTTTTGCCGCCGCCAAAGAGGCTTGAGCACCATGATCAAACATTGGATCAACGGCCGTGAGGTCGAAAGCAAAGACACCTTCATCAACTACAACCCGGCCACCGGCGAGGCGATTGGTGAAGTGGCCAGCGGCGGCGCCGAAGAAGTCGCCCAGGCCGTGGCCGCCGCCAAGGAAGCCTTCCCCAAGTGGGCCAATACCCCCGCCAAGGAGCGTGCGCGCCTGATGCGCAAGCTTGGTGAATTGATCGAACAGAACGTGCCCCACCTGGCCGAACTGGAAACCCTGGACACCGGCCTGCCGATCCACCAGACCAAGAACGTGCTGATCCCACGGGCTTCGCACAACTTTGATTTCTTCGCCGAGGTCTGCACGCGCATGGACGGCCACAGCTACCCGGTGGACGACCAGATGCTCAACTACACCCTGTACCAACCGGTGGGTGTGTGCGCGCTGGTGTCGCCGTGGAACGTGCCGTTCATGACCGCCACCTGGAAGACCGCACCGTGCCTGGCCCTGGGCAACACAGCGGTCCTGAAGATGTCCGAACTGTCGCCGCTGACGGCCAACGAACTGGGACGCCTGGCCCTCGAAGCGGGAATCCCCAAGGGCGTGCTCAACGTGATCCAGGGCTACGGCGCCACCGCCGGCGATGCCCTGGTGCGCCACCCGGATGTGCGGGCGATTTCCTTTACCGGCGGCACCGCCACCGGCAAGAAAATCATGCAGACCGCCGGCCTGAAAAAATACTCCATGGAGTTGGGCGGTAAATCGCCGGTGCTGATTTTTGAAGACGCCGACCTCGAACGCGCCCTGGATGCGGCGCTGTTCACCATCTTCTCGCTCAATGGCGAGCGCTGCACCGCCGGCAGCCGGGTGTTTATCCAGGAAAGCGTGTACCCGCAGTTCGTCGCCGAGTTCGCCGCCCGCGCCAAGCGCCTGATTGTCGGTGACCCGCAAGACCCGAACACCCAGGTGGGCTCGATGATCACGCAAGCCCACTATGACAAAGTCGCCGGCTACATCAAGATTGGCATCGAAGAAGGCGCAAACCTGGTGGCAGGCGGCCTGGAACGGCCGGCCAACCTGCCGGCACACCTGGCACGCGGGCAGTTTATCCAGCCCACCGTATTCGCCGATGTAAGCAACAACATGCGCATCGCCCAGGAAGAAATCTTCGGCCCGGTGGTGTGCCTGATTCCCTTCAAGGACGAAGCCCAGGCCCTGCAACTGGCCAACGACACCGAATATGGCCTGGCGTCGTATATCTGGACCCAGGACATCGGCAAGGCCCATCGCCTGGCCCGTGGCATCGAGGCCGGCATGGTGTTTATCAACAGCCAGAACGTGCGCGACCTGCGTCAGCCGTTCGGCGGGGTCAAGGGTTCGGGTACCGGCCGTGAAGGCGGCCAGTACAGCTTCGAAGTTTTCGCAGAGATCAAGAACGTGTGCATCTCCATGGGCAGCCATCACATCCCGCGCTGGGGCGTGTAACTGCATGAACGCTGTCTGTAGGAGCCAGCTTGCTGGCGATGCAAGCGACGTGTGCATTCGTCGCCGGCAAGCCGGCTCCTACAACCCAACAAGAATAATGAAATCAGGAGAACGATCATGGGTGAAGTAGTCCTGGCGGCGAAAATCTGCCACGTGCCTTCCATGTACCTGTCGGAACTGCCGGGCAAGCATCACGGCTGCCGCGCCGCGGCGATTGCCGGGCACAAGGAAATCGGGCGCCGCGCCCGTGAACTGGGGGCTGACACCGCCGTGGTTTTCGATGTGCACTGGCTGGTCAACAGCGGCTATCACATCAACGGTGGCGAGCGTTTCCAGGGCACTTACACCAGCAATGAGCTGCCGCACTTCATCAAGAACATGGAGTACGCCTACCCCGGCTGCCCGGAGTTGGGCGAGCTGATCGCCGCCGAGGCCAACCTGGCCGGGGTGCGCAGCATGAACCACAACATCCCGAGCCTGGAGCTGGAATACGGCACCCTGGTGCCCATGCGCTACATGCACATGGATGTGCCCGAAGAACAGAAATTCAACGTGGTCTCCATCGCCGCCTGGTGCGCCTGGCATCGCCTGGAAGACAGCTTTGCCTTTGGTGCCGCCGTGCGCCGGGCCATCGAGAAGAGTGATCGCAAGGTACTGGTGCTGGCGTCCGGCTCTCTGTCGCACCGTTTCTCCGACGACCGCGAGGCCGAAGCCAACATCCACAACTGGACTCGCGAGTTCGACAAGCAAGTGGACATGCACGTGGTGCAGATGTGGCGCGAAGGCCGCTTCAAGGAGTTCTGCGCGATGCTCCCGGACTACGCCGAACACTGCTTTGGCGAAGGCAAGATGCACGACACCGCGATGCTCCTGGGTTTGCTCGGCGGGCCTGAGTACAACCGCCCTGCAGAGATTATCACCGAGCCGTTCGGCAGCTCCGGCACCGGCCAGATCAACGCCATTTTCCCGCTCTGAATACATGTGGGAGCGGTCTCGCCCGGCGAGACAGCTCCCACATTGAATCGCGCACAGAAGGAGGCTTTGCATGCCGCATTTCATCGCCGAATACACCGACAACCTCGAATCCCAGGCCGACCTGCCGGGGCTGTTTGCAAAGGTCCACCAGGTGCTGGGAGACAGTGGCGTGTTCCCCCTGGGCGGCATCCGTAGCCGCGCCGTACGCCTGGACACCTGGCGCATGGCCGACGGCAAGCACGACTACGCCTTCGTCCACATGACCCTCAAGGTCGGCCACGGACGTGACCTGGCCACCCGCCAGACCGTGGCCGAGGCGCTGTTCGCGGTGATCACCGAACACTTCGCCGCCCTGCAGGCTCAGCGGCTGCTGGCCCTGTCGTTCGAGATGATCGAGCTGCACCCGCAATTGAACTTCAAACAAAACAACATCCACGCGTTTTTAAGCAACCAGGCGGGCTGACATCCATCGACTGAACGAGATCACCTGTAGGAGCGAGCTTGCTCGCGAAGATCGTCAACGATAACGCGTGCCTGCTGGATAACCGCAATGGCCTCGAGGCCTTGGCAAGCAAGCTCGCGCCTACAGTGGGTTCCATTCGCTTGACGGGGCAGTCTCGCCTCCACAACGGCCTCTCAGACAAAAAGTACAACATCATGAGCACAGCCAATACCACCCACAGCGTCACCCTTGCCGAGCATGATCGCACCCACAGCACCGTCACCTGGCGACTGATGCCGTTGTTGCTGATCTGTTACCTGTTTGCCCACCTGGACCGGATCAACATCGGGTTCGCCAAGATGCAGATGAGCAGCGACCTGCACTTCAGCGACACGGTGTATGGCTTCGGTGCCGGCTTGTTCTTTATCGCCTACGCCCTGTTCGGCGTGCCCAGCAACATCGCCCTGGACCGCGTCGGGCCACGGCGCTGGATCGCCTGCCTGATGGTGGTGTGGGGCATCCTGTCCACCAGCATGCTGTGGATCGAAAGCTCCACCGGCTTCTACGTCCTGCGTTTTTTGCTGGGGGTGGCCGAAGCGGGTTTCTTCCCGGGGATCCTGGTGTTTCTCAACCGCTGGTACCCGGCGCGCCGCCGGGCGCAGATCACCGCCCTGTTCGCCATCGCCGTGCCCATGGCCGGGGTGATTGGCGGGCCGCTCTCGGGGGCGATCCTGGAAAACTTCCACGACTTTGGCGGGATGCGCGGCTGGCAGTGGATGTTCCTGATCGAAGGCGCGCCCGTGGTGCTGCTGGGCCTGGTGGTGCTCAAGTACCTGCCGGACAGCTTTGAAACGGTGAAATGGCTGGAGCCCGCGCAAAAGCAACAATTGCGCGAACAGCTGAGCACCGAAGAAAAGCGCAAGTCCATCACCTCCTTCGGCGGCATCCTTCGCGACCCGCAAGTGTGGTTGCTGGTGGCGATCTATTTTGCCGTGATGCTGGCGGTCAACACCCTGGCGTTCTGGATGCCCACCCTGATCCACGGCGCCGGCATCGGCCGCGACAGCCAGGTCGGCCTGCTGAGCGCCGTGCCGTACCTGGCCGGCTGCTTTTTCATGATCGGCTGCGGACGCTCCTCGGACCGCAACCGCGAACGCCGCTGGCACTTGTGTGTGCCGCTGCTGATGGCCGCCGTCGGGATTGCCGTGGCCGGCCTGGCACCGGGCAATTCGCTGGTGGTGATGGGTGGCCTGATCGTCGCCGGTATGGGCGCCAGCGCCGCGCTGCCGATGTTCTGGCAACTGCCACCGGCCTTCCTGTCCAACTGCACCCAGGCCGCCGGCATCGCCATGATCAGCTCGTTTGGCAGCATCGCCTCGTTCCTCGCGCCGTACCTGATCGGCTGGATGCGCGACACCACCCAAAGCGCCAGCCTCGCCCTGTACGTGCTGGCACTGTTTATCGCCCTTGGCGGCCTGCTGGTGTTGCGCACCAACGCTGCCATCGTCAACCCTCAGTAAGAGACCCTCGTCATGCTCGATCCACAGCTCATCCTCCAAGCCGCCGCCCAGCTGGACCATGCCGAACGCAGCCGCGAACAGGTACGCCAGTTTTCCCTCGATCATCCGGACATCACGATCGAGGACGCCTACGCCATCCAGCGCGCCTGGGTCGCCCAGAAGATCAAGGGCGGGCGCAAGCTGGTCGGGCACAAGATCGGCCTGACCTCGCGGGCCATGCAGGTGTCGTCCAACATCACCGAACCGGACTACGGTGCGCTGCTCGACGACATGCTGTTTGAGGAAGGTACCGACATCCCGTTCGAGCGCTTTATCGTGCCGCGGGTCGAAGTGGAGCTGGCCTTCATCCTCGGCAAGCCGCTCAAGGGCCCCAACTGCACGATTTTCGATGTGCTCGACGCCACCGAGTGGGTGATCCCGGCCCTGGAGATCATCGACGCGCGCATCCAGCAGATCGACCCGCACACCAAGGCCACGCGCAAGGTGTTCGACACCATCTCCGACAACGCGGCGAACGCTGGCGTGGTCATGGGTGGCCGCGCGGTGCGGCCGACCGAGATCGACCTGCGCAAAGTTCCGGCGGTGCTGTACCGCAACGGCGTGATCGAAGAGTCCGGGGTCTCGGCCGCCGTGCTCAACCATCCGGCCAAGGGCGTGGCCTGGCTGGCCAACAAACTGGCGCCCTACGACGTCACGTTGCTGCCGGGGCAGATCATCCTCGGCGGCTCGTTTACCCGGCCGGTGGCGGCAAGCCCAGGCGATACCTTCCATGTCGACTACGACATGCTCGGCTCGATTTCCTGCCGTTTCGTCTGACCCCAGGAGGACTGTTTCATGGACATGCCTATCAACCGCTTCAAGCAGCGGCTCAATAGCGGTGAAGCGCAAATCGGCCTGTGGCTCGGGCTGGCTGACGCGTACTGCGCGGAACTGGCGGCCAATGCCGGTTTCGATTGGCTGTTGATCGACGGCGAGCACGCCCCCAATGACCTGCGCGGCATGCTCGGCCAATTGCAGGCGGTGGCGCCCTACGCCAGCGAAGCGGTGATTCGCCCGGTGATCGGCGATACCGCGCTGATCAAACAGGTGCTGGATATCGGCGCACAGACCTTATTGGTGCCGATGGTCGAAAGCGCCGCCCAGGCCCGGGAGCTGGTGCGCGCCATGCGCTATCCGCCCCAGGGCATACGCGGGGTGGGCAGCGCCCTGGCGCGGGCTTCGCGCTGGAACAGCATCGACGGCTACCTGGACCAGGCCGACGCGCAGATGTGCCTGCTGGTGCAGATCGAAAGCCTGCAAGGCCTGACCAACCTCGATGCGATTGCCGCCGTCGAGGGCGTCGATGGAGTGTTTATCGGCCCGGCGGACTTGAGTGCGTCCATGGGGCACCGAGGCAATCCGGGACACCCTGACGTGCAAGCGGCCATCGAGGACGCCATTGCGCGGATTCGCCAGGCGGGCAAGGCGGCGGGCATTCTCAGTGCCGATGAAAAACTGGCCCGGCGTTATATCGAGCTGGGCGCAGGGTTTGTCGCGGTGGGCGTGGATACCACGGTGCTGATGCGCGGGTTGCAGGGGTTGGTGGAGAAATTCAAAGGTACAGCGTCACCAGTCGGTACTGGTGGCGTGTACTGATCCCTTCCAAACACCCCAGGTGCAAAATGTGGGAGCGGGCTTGCCCGCGAAAGCGGTGGTTCAGCCGGCGAATATATCGACTGACACTACGCATTCGCGAGCAAGCCCGCTCCCACCTTTTGGATGTGTGGTGTTTCAGCGCTTGATGTTTTTCAGTTCATCGAGCAGCCCCAGCAAGGTCTGCAATTTCTGCGCCCCCAACTGCTCCTGCAAGCGCTGGTAGTTGGCCTCCATGCACTGACTCATGGACGCAAAACTCGCCCGGCCCTTGTCCGCCAGGGTCACCAGTACCCGCCGCTGATCCTGCTCGGCCTTGCGCCGATGGATCATCCCCGCCGCTTCCATGCGCACCAGCACGCCAGTCATGCTCGGCTTGAGGATGCAGGCCAGTTCCGCCAGTTGGTAAATCT
Organism: Pseudomonas sp. DTU12.1; assembly: GCF_009873475.1. Lineage (NCBI taxonomy): Bacteria > Pseudomonadati > Pseudomonadota > Gammaproteobacteria > Pseudomonadales > Pseudomonadaceae > Pseudomonas > Pseudomonas sp. DTU12.1. Next base: position 4,095,193 of record NZ_CP045254.1, read on the forward strand.
CCAGTTCGTCGTGTTGATTGAGGATGCGGATCACCCGCCATTGCTGCTCGGTCAGGCCATGTTCGTTCAGCGAGGGGCGGAAAAAACTCATGGCCGCTTCGCGGGCCTGCAACAGGGTGAGGGTCAGGGACTGCCGGGGTTTGAGCATAGAGTCAGGATCACGTGATATTTAGTTAATGTTTTAACGAAACTCTAACATCCCCGCCCCGCGCTCGCGCTATAACTTAGTGGTCGCGCACGTCCATGGCGCGCTGAATCAAAAGCCCCGGCACGCAGGATCAAGACATTGATCCCGCCAAGGCCCCTAATGAAGACATCTGCTTTAGAGCCTCCCTTCACTTTTCAGGCTGCGCCATGATCAATATTGAAACCCCCACGTATTACACCGCTACCAAGAAGTACAACCTGAGCTTTCCCACCCTGGAACAAGACATCGAGGCCGACGTCGTGGTGATTGGCGGCGGGTTTTCCGGGATCAATACCGCCCTGGAGCTGGCGGAAAAGGGCATCACCAATATCGTCGTGCTGGAAGCGCGCTACCTGGGCTTTGGCGGCACCGGGCGCAATGGCGGGCAGATCATGGCCGGCATTGGCCATGACCTGGAGAAGATCAAGAACGACGTCGGCGAGGACGGCCTGCGCCAGGTCTTCGAGATCAGCGACCTGGGCGCCGACATCATCAAGGACCGTATTGCCAAGTACAACATCGACGCCGACTTCTGCCACGGCTACGGCTATATGGGCTTCAACGCCCGCCAGGAAAAGACCCTGCGGGCCTGGGAAAAAGACTTCAAGTCGATCAACAGCAAGCATGAGATCCGCTTCCTCGGCGGCTCCGATGTCCAGCAGATCATCGGCTCCGACGCCTACAGCAGCGCCCTGTTGCACATGGGCGGCGGGCATGTGCATTCGTTGAACCTGCTGCTGGGCGAGGCCACTGCCCTGGCCGGGCATGGCGTGCGGATCTTCGAGAACAGCCCGGCGCTGGAAGTCAGCTACGGCGAGCGCATCACCGTGCGTACCGGGCGCGGCTCGGTCAAGGCCAGCAAACTGCTATGGGCGTGTGACAGCTTCCTCAACAAACTGGAGCCGGAACTGCATCGCTCGACCATCAATACCTACGCGTTCCAGATGATGACCGAGCCGTTGAGCGAAGAGCTGATCCAGCGCATAAGCCCGATTCGCGGGGCCTACAGCGATATCCGCCCGGTGATCGACTACTACCGGGTGACCAATGAAAACCGCCTGTTGTTCGGCGCCGCCACGCCGTTGGTGGAGCACATTCCCGGCGATTTGAAGGCCTGGAACCGCAAGCTGATGCTGAAGATTTTCCCCTACCTCAAGGACGTGAAAATCGACCTGGCCTGGGGCGGCCCGATGGCCTGCAGCCCCAATCTGTTCCCGCAGATCGGCACCCTGCCGGGGCGCAGCAATGCGTTCTTCGTCCAGGGTTATTCCGGTTTCGGCGTCACCCCCAGCCACATCATCTGCAAGGTCCTGGCCGAAGGCATGAGCGAAGGCTCGGCGCGCTATGACCTGGTCAGCTCGATCCACCGCCCGACGATTATCGGCAAGGACGCAATCCGCCCGCTGCTGCTGACGGCTGGCAAATCCTGGCACCAACTGTCCGGTTACTGGAATGGTCGCCGCTAACCCCTTTTTTATCCCTCTGGAGCAACTGCCATGACCCTCGTTACCCTCAAGAAAGATATCCAGCTGTCTGAACTCGACGCCTGGGGCACCGTTGCCGACCTCGGCTCCGAAATCCTCGCCGGCGAACTCAAGGCCTTCGGCAAAATGACCTTCGGTGCGCCGACCGACCCGGTCAGCAGCGCCTATTTCGGCACCACCCAAGGCAAGTTCCGCATGGTCTACCCGTTCAACGAACAGGCCACGGTAGTCACCGGCGAAGTGCGCCTGACCGACGAGGCCAGCGGCCAAACCACCACCTACAAAGCGGGCGACAGCTGGTTCGTGACCCAGGGCACGCCCGTGCTGTGGGAAGTGCTGAGCGAGAGTTTCGTCAAACACTACTTCGCGGTCGTATAACTGCTTTGCTCTAAGTGGGAGCGGGCTTGCTCGCGAATACGGTGGTTCAGTCAGAACATATATTGACTGACCCACCGCATTCACGAGCAAGTCGAATCGTCGCACCGCCACTCCCACATTCGGTGGTTGATGAATGGGGTTCAGGCCATCCGGCTGGAACGGAACGCCTTGGGCGACAGGTCAAACTGCTTCTTGAATGAACGGCTGAAGTGCGCCGAATCGGTAAAGCCCCACTTGTAGGCAATCGAAGTGATCGATTCGCTACGCAGGAACGGGTTGGTCAAGTCATCAGCACTGCGCTTGAGGCGCGCACGTTGGATGTAGCGGCAGACGCTATCGTCCTGCTCCTCGAACAGCCGGTATAAATGACGCACCGAGATGTTCAGCCGGCTGGCCAGGCCAACGGGGCTCAAGCCGGGTTGGCTCAGGGACTCATCAATGATTTTCTGCACGTAGCTGCGCAGGTTGTTGCCTTGCAACGCGCTGGTATCGTCGCGCGCGTCGTCGTCCTGCTCCAGGGCTGAGCCCAGCAGCGACACAAACGCACACTGCAACGCCTCGACCTCATCCTCGGCGCCTTCGCTGCCCTTGCACAGTTGGTCCATCAATACATGCAACATGCGCCCACAGGCTTTGCTGGAGGAAATCTTGCCAAAGGTCTTCGATTGGCTGCCCATCTGCTTGCACACCTGAGCGCGCGGCAACGACAGCGAGGTATGTTCGATCAAGCCGAACGGGGTGATTTCAATGGAGCCCACCGAGTCCATCAGCAGCAGTTCGCCAGGGGCCAGTTGCACCCGCTGGCCGTTCTGCACGATCTGCGAATAGCCGCTGCGCTGGCTGACCAAAAAACAATCCTGGTCATTATCATGGTCGGGATTGGAAACCTGGCGCTTGATCAGGCCGGCATTGGTACGCAGGCTGGCCAAGGGCAACCCGCCGTTTGAAAGCATGGAAAACTCGCCGATAAACAACGAACGGTTGAAAGCCAGTTCGGTGTCGAAGTGGCCGCACATCGCACGCAAGTCGCGGTTCCAGGTGTCGAGCCCCTGTTGTGCACTCTGTTGGATACCCATGGGTGTCTCCACAATGGCTTATTGTTTTTGTCGGGCAATAGTTAACATGTTATCTATATGCGCGCAACAAGTACCTGTCCGCCATTGTGTTTGCACTAATGATGCCAATCAGAGCGTGCGCAATACGCGCTGCAAGCCCACCAGCGCAGCCAGCAAGGCATCGCGCTGCACGCGGCTCAAGGCGATGTAGCGCCGAAAGGCCGGCATGCGGTTGACCACCTCGCTGCCGCCCATATGCTCCAGGCGCACATGCCATTGATGGTCGCGCAGCTCGATGTGCAAGCGTTTGAAATCCAGGGGCATCAATGCCTGGTGCAAGGCGCTGTCGTGTTGCAGACGCGCCTGCAGTTGCCCCAACAAAGCACGTTCGCCCATGCGTTGCCGACAGTGGATCCCGGTCCGTCGAACAGCCCCGCCATGGTGCAGGGCAAAACTCGCCGCGCCCTCTGTCGAGGCAGGCAGGCGCACGCTGAACTCCGTCATGACCAGGTGCATCAACAACTGCGATTCGGTGCGCTCGCGGACTTCCAGGTGCAGGCTGTCGTCGTCCAGGGCAACCCGCGCCAAGGTCGGCGAGACTTGCTCGAAACGCGCCAGCCCAAGGTTGCGCCGCAGTTGCCCAAGGGTGCGCCCCGGCTGATAGCCCGCTGGCGCCCGTTGTGCGCTGAACAGTTCAGACAGCTTTTGCCGCAGCACTGACATAGCCGCTGTGAGCGTGACCCGGTTCATTGGCAAACTCCTTGGCCAGCACGTCTTCCACCGACGCCGGCTTGAATGGATTGACCTTCTGCACCACCAGGGTCCAGAACAGCGCATACACCGCCGTACCGCCCAGCATCACGCCGAACGGGACGTAGATATCCGCCGGGTTCATCCCCGGAGGCGTGATAAACCACATGCCCAAAAGAATGCCGGCGCTGGACAGCAACTGCGGCAGCGGGAACCACGGCGAGCGATAGGCCCGTGGCAAGTCGGGACGACGAATGCGCAGGATCACCACCGACACCGTCACCAGCAGGTAGGCAAAACTCCACGCACACACCGCCGCCAGCACCAGGTGCATGATGTTGTCGGTGTTGCCACCCAGGTACAGCGCGTGCAGGCAGGGAATCAGCATCGCCACCAGGATGCACAGCACCGGAGTCTTGAAGCGTGGGTGCAGGTAGGTGAACACCTTCGGCAGCGCGCCATCCACCGCCATGCCGTAGAGAATCCGTGGCACACCGGCCATCAAGGTATTGATGGTGGCGGCGCCGGCAAACAGAAAACCGACGCCCAGCCACAGCGGCCCGATCTGCCCCATGACCTGTTCGGCAAAGCGTGGGATCGCCATGGGCGTGTCCAGCAGATGCACGCCGCTGGCCGCGTCCAGCACCACGTTTTCGACCTGGCGCTTCATGGCCGCGCCATAGATGAACATGCACGTCGCCACGCCCATCAGGCCGAGCATCATCGCCCGTGGCATGACCTTGGCCGACTGGCGCAAGTCCGGCGCCAGCGGGGTGACGAATTCGCAGCCGACAAACATGAACATCGCCATGCCCACCAGGGACAACACCGTCACCAGGTCGCTGCCCACCAGGGACTCGCCAAACCAGCCGTCCAGTTGCACTGCCGGCGCGGCGATCAAGCCCAGCACGCCAAACACCATCAAGGTGGTCCACATACCGAAGGTCAGGATGATTTCGGCGCGGCCAAAGGCGCTGACGCCAAACACATTGAGCACGCCGAACACCAGCACAAAACCGACGCCAAGCAGCCAGGAGCCCCCGGCGGATTCGGCCAGGGTATTGAGGTGTTCGAAGTTCACCAGGGCCATGACCCCGGCGAGGATGGTCTCGGCGGTGCCGGCAAACACATGCACGATCAAATAGGCCGACAAGGTACCGGTGATCGCAAAAAAACGGCCCATGCCGCAGTTGATGTAGTCGTACACCGAGCCGGTAGTGGGCAGGATCGAGGCGGCCTCGGCGAAGGTTGTCGCCTGGGCCAGCATCATCACCACGGCGATCAGCATGGCCAACGCAAACGCGCTGCCGCCGATGCCAAAACCCATGGTCGCGGTGAGAATCACCGGGCTGGCCATGATCAGGCCAATGGTGCTGGCCAACGCGGTGGGAAAGCCCACCGTGCCCCGGTTCAGGTGCGCGGTAAGTCTGTCATTGATCGACATGGTGCAGATCCTCGAAAGGGATTTTTTAGAAGTGTTTGCACTGTGCGCCCCGCCCAACCTGATCGTCTTGCCCCTGGCTGCCGCCGGTTTTGTTGCTCCCTGCCAGGGCTTGCGGCGTGGCGGCCAGGATCAATTGCCTGGCACGCAGGTGAAAGACTTGTGCCGCCGACGCTCGTCCTAATGCGCCCTCAACTTCATCTTGCTGGGGACTATAACAATGGAGCACACACTCAAAACCCGCCACCTGCACCCGGCCGTCGGCCTGGGGCTGGCGCTGTTGATCGGCCAACCTGCGGCCCAGGCAATCGAACTGTATGCCGACGACGACACCACCGTCACCGGCAACTTCCTGGCCGTGTACGGCATGTTCAACAGCCGCAAGAACTACGAGGGCAGCCCGGGTGGCTCGACGTGGCGGGAAGGCTTTATCAAGTATGGCTTGAGCGTCGACCAGACCCTGGGCGGCCTGGGCAGTGTGTATGGCACCGCCAACCTGGTGAGTTCTGGCACCTGGGGCGATGGCGATGCCTCCCGTGTGACCGACGGCAGCGAGCGCACCACCAAGTTCGACGAAGCCTTTGCTGGCTGGCGCTCGGGGGACCTGTTGCCGGCGTTGGGCAAGGATGGCCTGGACCTGTCGTACGGGCGCCAGATCATCACCGTGGGCGATGGTTTTATCATCAATGACGACGGCCCGAACCTGGGCAATGGCGTGGCCGATGGCGAGTTCGACCGTGGCGGCGCCTATTACATCGCGGCCCGGCATGCTTTCGACAAGGCTGCGGTGGTGCGCCTGGGCGGCAAGGACGGCTTGCACGGCAGCCTGATGTGGATCGAGTCCGACAACCGCGCCCAGGCCCTGACCGAGATGGCCATCGGCACCCTGGAATACAGCGCCGCACCGGGCACCCTGGGCCTGACGTACCTGCATGGCATTGATGTGGACGAACGCTATGCCAGTGACGTGCAAAAGCAGCGCAAGGGCATGAACCTCTACAGCCTGCGCGGCAGCGGGAATGCCGGGATCGACAACGCGCACTTCTCGTTTGAATACGCCTGGCAGGACAAGGACCCCGGCCCGGAAAAAGCCTGGTACACCGAAGCCGGCTATACCTTTGCCGACCTGCCCTGGTCACCGGACCTGACCTACCGTTATGCGCGCTATTCGAAGAATTGGGATGCACTGTTCGCCGGCTTCAACCGCGGTTATGGCACCTGGGTCCAGGGCGAAGTGGCGGGCAACTACTCCGGGCCCTACAACACCAACACTGCGGTGCAGCATGTAGCACTCAAGGTCAAGCCGCTGGACAACCTGACCCTCGGCGCGCTGTTCTTCGACTACACGACCGTGAGCAAACGCAACATGCTCGACCTCGATGGCCGCGAGCTGGACCTGTATGCCGAATGGGCGGTGAATGACCACCTGATCATCACGCCGTTGATTGGCCTGTACCAACCGAACAAGGACCAGGACAACGGCGGCAACCAGGTCGGCGGTAACGGCACCAACGTGTACAGCCAGTTGGTGGTGGCTGTGCCGTTCTGAGGTTTGGTTGTGGTGTGACCGGCCTGTGATGGCGCCTCCTGTGGCGAGCGGGCTTGCCCCGCGCTGGGCTGCGCAGCAGCCCCAAAACCTGCCGCCGCAGTTTGTCTGAAGAACCGCAGCGGGTTTATGGGGGGCTGCTGCGCAGCCCAGCGCGGGCGATGCGGCGTTCCGACAAGCCCGCTCGCCACAAGGAAATCTGCTCCCCTAAAAAAGCCTGCTCAATACAACAACCCTCCCCCCGGCAGATGGCAGCCACAGGCATGCGCCCCGGCAGGCACAGTCAAGCTGTAGCCGCCGGCGTTGGTTAGCCTCGGGTTTTCCTTTTTGATCAGGAACACCCCCCATGAGCGATATCGCGCTGCTGCCCCAGGTCGAAGCCTTCTTGCGTCGAGACCACGGCCTGTTTATCGACGGTGGCTACGTCCCCAGCCAATCCAGCCAGACCCTGGAGGTGATCAACCCCGCCACCGGCCAGGTCATTGCCACGGTCGCCGATGCGCAAGCCAGTGATATTGAACGGGCGGTGACGTCTGCCCGGCACGGTTTCAAACAATGGTCCCAGGCCGCGCCCGCGGTCCGTGGCAACGTCCTGCTCAAACTCGCCGACCTGCTGGAACGCAACCGCGAGGAACTGGCGCAGATCGAGACCTGTCAGTCGGGCAAGATCATCCAGATTTCCCGCGCCTTTGAAGTGGACCAGGCCGCGCATTTCCTGCGTTATTACGCGGGCTGGGCAACCAAGATCAGCGGCCAGACCCTCACCCCATCGCTGCCCTCGTTTGCCGGCGAGCGCTACACCGCCTTCACCCTGCGCGAACCAGTGGGTGTGGTGGTCGGCATCGTCCCGTGGAACTTCTCCACCATGATCGCCATCTGGAAACTCGCCTCGGCCCTGGTGACCGGTTGTAGCATCATCATCAAACCCAGCGAGTTCACCCCGCTGACTCTGCTGCGCATTGCCGAACTGGCCGTGGAAGCCGGCCTGCCCGCGGGCGTGCTGAACGTGCTGACTGGCGGTGGCCAGGTGGGCAAGGGGCTGATCGAACACCCAGGCACTGACAAGGTGTCGTTCACCGGCTCGGTGCCCACCGGCATTGCGGTCGGCCGCGCGGCCATGGGCGCCGGCCTGACGCGGGCGACCCTGGAGCTGGGTGGCAAAAACGCGGCGGCGTTCCTGCGCGATGTGCCGCTGGAAACCGCCGTCAACGGCATTATCGAGGCCGGGTTCCTGCACTCGGGGCAGATCTGTGCGGCGGCCGAGCGCTTCTTCGTCCATCGTTCACAGGTCAACCCCGTCATGGAGGCCCTGGCCCAGCGTTTGAGCGCATTGAACATCGGCTCGCCGCTGGATGAGCGCACCGAATTCGGCCCGGTCACCCATCGCCAACACCAAGCGAAGCTGGAAAGTTTTTTTGCCACCGCCCGCGCCGAAAACAACACGATTATCTACGGCGGCCAACCCATGGATCGCCCCGGTTGCTACGTCGAGCCCACGGTGATCCTCGCCAACAGCATCAACGACACGCTACTCACCGAAGAAACCTTCGGCCCCATCGCCACCTTCCTGCCCTACGACGACGAGGAGGAGTTGCTGGCACTGATGAACCACACTGCCGGCGGCCTCAGCGCCAGCCTGTGGACCAACGATCTGGGCAAGGCCCTGCGTATGGTCCCGGCCATCAACGCCGGCACGGTGTGGGTCAACATGCACACCCTGCTCGACCCGGCCGTGCCATTCGGTGGCAACAAATCCTCGGGGATTGGCCGGGAGTTTGGCAGTGCGTTTATCGAGGACTACACCGAACTCAAGTCGGTGATGATGCGTTATTGATCACCCTGGGATCAGCGCCTCCGCCTCGATCTCGATCAACCATTCGGGCAGCGACAGGCCGCTGACGATGATCCACGACGACGGCGGCGGGTTGCTCGGGAAACGCTCGCGCAAGGCGGCGGCGATAGGCTCCTGCTGATCGCGGGCGGACTCGACGATGTACAGGCGCAGCATGATCACATGGGTCAGATCCCCCGCGGCCGCGGCCAGGACCTTTTCGATATTGTCCAGAGCGGTGGCGGTCTGCTCGGCGATGCCCGGGCCGACGGTGCGTTCGTCAGCGTCCACGCCTACCTGGCCGGACAGTAGAATGCGTCGGCCATCGCGCACTTCCATGGCCTGGCTGAAACCGTATTGCAGGGAGTTGAAGACTGTCGGGGGATTGATGGTTCTTCGTTGCATGACGACTCCTTGTTGTCTGTAGGAAACAAGGCTACCTCAACGGTTTTTCTGGCTCTTGGAGAAGTTGCATATTTCAACATCTGGAAACAGAACGCCTTGCAAACAACCTCTCCCCTGCCTATATTCGCGCCAGGCGCCATCTACGCCACCCTCCGCGGAAAGGGCTGCGCCCAGGACATGACTGCCTATCACATCACTACGACTCCCAACCTTAAAGCGGACAAGGTTTGTGCAAGGAGATCGTATGTCGCAACGCCCCGTCTCACCGTCCACTGACGGCCGTATCAACCTTGAGCAGCAGCGCAAGCGCGCCAAGGAGCTTTTACAGCGTATGAAACAAGGCACGGCGCCCGATGAACTGGCGCAGGTTGCCCACCCGCCGCCGACCCTGTCCGATGCTCAATGGCTGATTGCCCGACAGTTGGGTTTCAGCAGTTGGCCAAAACTCAAGGCCCATGTGGATGCGGTGGACTTCGCCGCCAGCCACCCAGGCTTCGAGGCCAGTGATGAAGCGCGCACCACCCATTGGCGTTGCGGCAATGATATTGCCCACAGCCTTGGCGTGGCCGGGTTCAAGGGGCGCTTCCGGATGCTCAGCGATCCGCTGTGCATGGGCCCGGTCCAAGCCTTGCCCGCCGAGGCCTACCGGGCGACGCGGGCGCGTTTCATCAGCCAGGCGTTTACCCTGGACGTGGCAGATGCCGCGCGCCGCCTGGACGATGAATACACCCATCTCAAGGAACTGGGCAGCGCCGATCACTGCGTGTTGTGGTGCGAAGCCGATGGCTATGACCAGTTGTTTTTGATCCGTGCCCTGGCAGGTCTTGACCATACGCCCGCCAGGCTGGAGCTGATCGAAGTCGACCACATACCCGGCGTACAACGCTTTATCGGTATCGGCCAATTGGCGCCGCAGGTATTGGCGTGGCTGTGGCCCCAACGTCGGCCGGTCGACGAGCCGATGCGCCAGTTGGCGCGGCAGGCGTGGGCGGCCTATTGCGACAACTCGCCCGTGGCCCTCGCGCAACTGGCCCGCGCGCCCCACCCCGCCTTGCCCTTGCTGGCCCCGGCACTGCGTCGGCAGTTGCAGGAGCTGCCCGGCGCGCGTGACGGTTTGTCGCTGACCGAGCGCCTGGCCCTGGAGTATCTGGCCGAAGTCGGCCCCACGGCGTTTGCCCGGGTGTTCGCCGAGCTGATGGCCAAGCGAGACCCCCTGCCCTTTCTTGGCGACATGATGTTCCACGCCCTGATGCGGCCGCTGATCGACGGCGCCGCTCCTTTGCTGACGGAGTCCGACGCCGACCGGCCATGGCCTGAACGTACATTGGCGCTGACACCGCTGGGCGTCAGGGTGCTGAATGGCCGCGCGTACTGGCCCGATCACGCAAGCCACCCGCGTTGGGTCGGTGGCGTGCAGATCGTACCCGGCCAGCCACACTGGACGATTGACGCCGAGGGCGTGCCAGCCTGGCGGGCTAACGCCCCTGGCTGAGCATCTGCAGGGTGTAGCGCAAGGACGCCGGCAACATCGGGCCATGCCCCAGCCCGGTAAAGGTCAGGTGACGCACGTGTAGCCCATCCACCTGATGGAGTGTGCCCAGCAACGCCTTGAACGCCGTGTCACTGGCCTCTTTGGCCGGCGACACGGCTCCCGGGCTGGCCGGTTCCTGGTCGCCACGCATCAGCAGCAAGCGGGGCTGGCTGCCCCGCAGGCGTTGCGCCAGGCCGTTGGCCTCTGCCGTGATCAGCCCCTGGTTCCACCATAACGAAGGACTCGCGGCCGCGTAGTCATCGAAGGCTTGTGGGCGTGTCAGCAAGGCATGCAGCACCAGCAGACCACCGTAGGAGTGCCCCCATAGCAATTGCCGCTGTGGGGTGATGCTCAGGCGCTGATTGATCAGCGGGCGAACGGTCCCGGTCAGCAGGTCAAGAAACACATCCGCACCGCCACTGGGCACGGCAGTCAAAGGGTCCCGCTGTTGCGTGGCGCTGCCGACTTTCGGCGTGTAGTCAAAAGTACGTGCAGTACGCTCGATGCGCAGCGGCGTGGCATAGCCCACGGCGACCAGCACCGGAGGCGCCACACTGTGTGCCAGTCGGTCCAGGCTCTGGCTATCCAGCGCAGCCATCGCGGCGTTGCCATCGAGCAAGTACGCCACTGGGGTGGCGTCACTCACCGTCGACGGCTGCCCCAGCCAGATCCGGTAATGGCGGGCGCCATCGGCCGAATCCAGCTCCAGGCTGCTGAAGCTATAGGCACTGGCTTGGCGCAACACCGACGCATCCATCAACTGATCCGGCGCGGGCCGGGCAACCGCGAGCGGGGTGATCAGCAGCAGCGCCAGGCTGATCCAGCGCCCCATCAAAAGGACGCCGTCAGGCTGGTGTACAAGGTGCGGCCGGACTGGTTATAGGTCGCGGCACCCGCCCCTTCGATATTGGCCACGCCCTGGGCATTGCCTTCGCGCCACAGGCGTTTGTCGAACAGGTTGTCGACGCCGGCTGTCAGGCTCAGGTTCTTGCTCAAAGCGTACGTGCCGCTGACGCCGGCAATGGCATAGGGCGATAATTGGTTGTTGCCCGAACCCGTCACGCGATCGCCGTGGTAATCGTATTTTTTCGGGGTTTGCTTGCCGTACCAGGCCACGCTCATTTGCAGGGACAGGGCATCGCTGGCCTGCCAGTCGAGCATCGAGTTCAAGGTGTACTTGGGCGCGACAGACAGCACATCGCCGGTCTGCTTGTTTTTCGATTGCAGCATGTAGGTGAAGTTGTTGGTCCAGTTCAACTGCTCGGTCAACGGCAGGGCCAGGGTGCCTTCCAGCCCTTCGACCAAGGCCTTGGGCACGTTTTCCCACTGGAAAATGCTTGCGTTGGCCGTGGTGCCGGTACCACCGCTGGCGTTGCCGACCGGGGTCAGGCCCGACTCGATTTTGTTTTTGTAGTCGTTACGGAAGTACGTCAGGCCGGCGACCACCCCCTCGTTGCGGTACTCGATCCCCAGTTCCTTGTTGACGCTGGTTTCGGCGTCCAGTTCGGCATTGCCTTGCAGGTAGCAACTGGTGGTCTGCCCGTAACAACCCTGGCCATTGCTGTACAGCAAATAGTTGGGGTTGAGCTGGTAGAGGTTGGGCGCCTTGTAGGAGCGGGCGATCCCGGCTTTCAGGGTCAGGGTGTCGGTGAGCACCTGGGACAGGTTCAGTGACGGGCTCCAGTTGTCGCCCACGATGTCGTGGTGGTCCATGCGCAGGCCGGGAGTCAGGCGCGTGCCGGGGCGCAGTTCAATGTTGTCTTCAACGAACACCGAGAAAATCCGCGCCGAGGACGAACTGCTGCGGTTGCTCCCGGCCAGCCCCGGCACGCTGCCGCCGGCGGTGGTGGTTTGCACGTTGGAGCTGGGGTCATCCAGTTGCTGCTCGACCCACTCGGTGCCCACGGTCAGTACCTGGTCCACCCCGGCATGCAAGGGCAGGCTGAGTTCACCGTGGGCGGTCAGGTCGCGCAAGACGCTGGTATTGAAGTTGCTGCTGGAGAAGATCCCTTCGGTGCCGCCCGCCAAGCCCTCGCTGATCCGGCTGTTGCGGGTCTTTTCGTATTGCAGGTAGGCCAGGCTGGTGCCCAGGTCCCAGTCGCCGCGATGGGTCACGGCGTAGGTCTCGCGGTACATCACGTTGGTCTCGTGGCCGAGCAGTTTTTTCACATTGGCGTTGCTGTTGGTGTTCTGGGTGTCACCGGTGTAGATGTTGCCCTGGCGGCTGAAGCCGGCTTCCAGGTCCAGGGTTTGCTCAGGCGTCATCTGCCAGCTCAACAGGCCGTTGACGTCCTTGTTGCGCACCCCTTCGCGCCCCGCCGGCAAGGTGCCGACCTGGTTACCGGTACGTTTGGATTCATGGCCGCTGTTGATGTCGGCGTCGTCGGCATTGGTTTTCGCCACGTTGCCGTATACCCGGTAGCTGAGGGTGTCGGTCAGCGGGCCGTTCAGGCCGAAGTTCATGCGCTGGGTCTCGCCTTCGGCGCTGTGCTGGGCGAAGTTGTGGTAAATGGTCGCCGAACCGTGGGTCTCGGTACCGGGTTGTTTGGTGATGATGTTTACCACGCCACCGGCGGCACCGTTGCCGTAACGGGCGGCAGCCGGGCCACGGATGACCTCGATGCGCTCGACCTGGTCGGCCGGCACCCAGTTGCTGTCGCCACGGCTGTCCCGCTCGCCGCGCCAGCCATAGCGCACGGAGTTGCGGCTGCCCACCGGCTTGCCATCGACCAGGATCAGGGTGTTTTCCGGGCCCATGCCACGGATATCGATCTGCCGGTTGTTGCCGCGTTGGCCACTGCTGGAATTGCCTGTGAGGTTGACGCCGGGCATGGTGCGGATGATGTCCGACAGGTCATTGGCCGGTGGGCGCTTCTTGATGTCTTCGGCGGTGATGATCGACACACCGGGCGCCTGCTTGATCTCTTCCTGCGCCGTGCCCAGTACGGTCTGGGTTTGCAGTTCAAGACGCGCGGGCGTCTCGGGCTCGGCGGCAAAGCTGCTGGCGGGCAGCAGGCTGCACATACTCAGGGCTAGCAGGGACAGGGGCGGCAGACGGTGCATGGGAAGATCTCCGGAACGTCAAGCCCACCGATAGCGGTAGGCCAGCAAAGATCGCAGATGATAATCAGATGCAATTGCGAGTAAAGAACATTAACTTTCTAAACATTTGCCGCCGCCACCCGCAGGTGCATGCGCAAACCTTGCGTGCCATGGCTGGCCCACAACTGGCCGCCCTGCAGTTCGATAGCCCGCCGGGCAATGCTCAAGCCCAGGCCAAAGCCGGTACCGGGCGCACCGTCCAGGCGCAGGTAGGGTTCAAAAATCCGCTCCAGGTCGGCTTCGGCAACACCGGGGCCGTGGTCTTCGACGGTCAGCAGCCACGTATCGCCTTCACGCACGCCGCTCAAGCGGATCACTCCGCCTGGGGGTGAATGGCGGATTGCATTGCGCAGGATGTTTTCCAGGGCCTGGGCGAAGCTGTTGAGGTGGACCCTGACTTCGCACGCACCGTCCACCTCGCACACCAGCGCCTGCAATGGCCAGTCGGTCTCGAAATGCGCGTCCTGCACCAGCGCTTCCCACACCGAGGCCACCCGCACATCCTCGGCCCCCAGGCGCGGCTTTTCGGTGTCCAGCCAGGCCAGGTTGAGGGAGTCATCCACCAGGCGCCGCATCTCCTCGACTTCCCGCGTCAGCCGTTGCTCCAACTGTTGGCGCGCCAGGCCGCTTTCGCTGGCGATTTTCAAGCGGGCCAAGGGCGTGCGGATTTCATGGGACAAGGTGCGCAACAGTTGGCGCTGCTGCTGCAGGCTCTGGCGCAGGCGCTCGGCCATATGCTCGTAGGCGCGCGCCAACTCACCCAGTTCATCACCGCGCCGGGTCACGGAACTGCTGGCCAGTGGCGCCAGGTCACCGGCACTCAGGGCGTTCGCGCGCTCGCGCAACTCGTTCAACGGCACCACCAAGTGGCGATACAGCAACAGGCCCAGGCCCAAGGCCAACACGACCGGTACCACACCGTGGGTAAACAGGTGCGTCCATGGCGTGAGCCCCGGTGGCAGCAGGCGCTCGGGCAGTTGCATGACCAGGCGACCACGCTCCGGGTGTTGCGCGAAGGCGATGCTGACATAGGGCAGTTCATCCTCCAGGCGCTTGCTCATGGGCCAACTGGGCTTGCGCATAAAGGTCAGGTGGCTGACCTCGGCCGCCGTCAGCGCTTGTGTGCCGAGGCTTTGCAGAAACGGGTCGAGCACGCCCACCCAAGTGTGCTCACGCTGTTGCAGGGCCTGGCGCCACCGCTCCACGGCCTTGGCGTCGCCGGTGGCCACCACCTCTTCGGCCTGGGCGGCATAGGCGGTCAGGGCCGCGCGGTCGGGCTCTTCAAGAAAGTATGTGCTGCGCTCCACCTGCAAGCCCCAGCCCCAGACCAACCAGACCAGCAGCAAGCAGAAACACACTTGCAACAGTGCCATTTTCCATAGCAGTGGATGCCGGCGCCGCATCAGCCCAAGCCTTCGCACAGCAGCACATAGCCCTGGTGACGCACCGCCTCGATGCGCACGCCCTGCAGGTTGATCGCCGCCAGCTTGCGCCGCACATTGCACACATGCACATCCAGGCCACGATCGAGCCGCGTATAGGCGCGGTGCAATACATGCTGGTACAGGAACGCTTTGGACAGGGGTTCGCCGGCATGCTCATGCAGCGTGCACAGCAAGCGGAATTCCGAACCCGTCAGCCCGGCTGGGCAGCCGTTGAACATTACATCCCGGGCGTCTATATCCAGATCCAGCAATGCTGGCCTGAAGGCTCGAGTGCCGCGATCAAGGGCCACCCGCCGCAGCAGGGCGTCGATCCGCACATCCAGCTCGGCGAGGCTGAAAGGCTTGGGCAGATAGTCGTCCGCGCCCTGGCTGAATCCGGTAATGCGATCCTGCTCGGCGCCCAGGGCCGACATCAGAATCACCGGCGTGCCCCGCTCGCTGCGCAAGCGCGCCAGCACCTTCAGACCGTTTTCGTTGGGCAGCATGATATCCAGCAGGATCAGTTCGACCGCGGGGTCCAGGGCCATGCTCAAGCCCTGATCACCGCAATGCGCACTGCTCATGGCAAATCCACGGCGGCTCAGGTGGGTACAAAGATGGGTGCACAGCTCGACGTCATCCTCAATGACCAGGATGCGCGCGGAAGAAGATGTCATAGGCAGTGGATGATAACTGTTCACAATTAGGCCAGTTTCTCACCCGGAGAAACATTGCGCAACGAATGGTGCGTGTTGTGCTGTTCGAGCGCCGATTATCAATATTTTGAAGAAACTGAATGCATCGAACCTGGGCTTTTTCAGTTAAACACCAGCAATCAAGCTATCTCCTCGTCAGGTCACCTCACCGGATACAGGAGAATCATCATGTCCAAAACCACCGTCAGCCAGTTCATGCAAACCCTCCATCAACGTCTCACTGAGTTATGGGATACCTGCGCCCGCGCAGGGGGCACACGGTCATGACGCGCTTGCTGCTGGGCGCTGCCATGCTGGCACTGCTGGTTGGGTGCAGCGCCGCCAAACAGCCCGAACTGGACGTCGCCGTCCAAAGCTCCGGGCAGATCTGGAATGCCGTGGCGCACTACAGCGGCCGCACATTTCTCTCCGGCCCCCGTTGGACCGGCACCCAGGGGCCGCAACTGACGGCGGTTGACAGCAATGGCCAGCACAGCGCCTATCCAAACGACGCCTGGAACAACTGGGCGCCTGGGTTGGATGCTGCCAACGCCTTTGTGAACATCAATGCCTTGCGCCTGGAAGGCAACAAACTGTGGGTGGTGGATACCGGCTCACCCGAGTTCGGCGGCAACCCCGTCCATCAGGGCGCGAAGCTGGTGTGTATCGATCTGCTTACCAATCAGGTGGTTCGGACCTACTTCTTCGCAGCGGATATCGCCACCGCCGGCAGCTACGTGGATGACGTGCGCTTCAGCGCCGGCATGGCCTTCCTCACCGATGCGGGAAATGCGGGAATTATTGTCGTGGATCTGCAAACCGGCGCTGCCCGCCGCGTGCTGAACCAGCACGCCTCCGTCGTCGCCCGGCCTGACCGGGACTTGATCCTCGACAACCAGGTGGTCAAAGCCCCTGATGGCGACCCCTTGCGCGTCAACGCCGACCCGCTGGAAGTCAGCGTTGACGGCGTCTGGCTGTATTACGGCCCGCTGCAAGGCCCGTGGTCCAAGGTACGTATCCAAGACCTGGCAAACCTGGCCCTGACCCCGGAGCAACTGGCCGCGCGGGTGGAGTTTTTTGCCGATATCCCGGCAACCGGCGGGTCGGTCATGGATGCACAGGGCAACCTGTACTTTTCCGACCTGGCGCACGACGCCATTCGTGTGCGCCGCACTGACGGACAAATCGAGACCCTGATCGAAGACAAGCGCCTGCATTGGGTTGACGCCCCCTTTCTGGACCAGGATGGAACACTGTGGCTACCCACACCACAGATGGACCGGGTCGCGCTGTTCAACAAGGGCCAATCCCTGGTGCAGTGGCCGGTGGGGGTTTATCGCTTGTCGACACGTCACTGATCAGCGCCCATGCAAATTGCTTAGCGCTTTCACATCCCTTTCACAGTCGGGCGCATAGGGTGGTCCCAGCTCCTAGTGAAAACCTTTAAGCCCGCACTCCCCATCGCGGGCTTTTCTTTGTCTGGGGTTTGACCCCGACACCTCTGCGGCCTGCCCTTGCACAGCCCTGGCAGACTTTTCCCCAAAAAGTCCCTGAACTCGGTGCCCGACTGAACAAAACCACCGTATACACCCTGACTTGTACCCGCATTCGCTAGTAGAATCTCGCGCGATGTCATTTCGGCACCACCTTCAAATGAACATAGGGAAACTGTTACTACATGGAGCCACAAATGCACGTCCGCTACAGAGAGTTCTTTTCCAAGACTCGGGCGGGGTCGGTCCTTGGCGTAATTGCCATGCTCGTTTTCGCGGGAGCGATTCTAGCATTCAGAAATCTCGAGCCCCTGACCAACTACTTTACCTTCGCCGAAGATGGGGTTTGGTTAGGTTACGCTATGAGCAAAGGCTGGTGGTACGCGATAGTTGATGCCAAAACAGATTACTTCGTATGGGGAAATCTACTGTTCGTTTATTTGGCGACACTTGTCTCTGATATTTTCTGCGGCGACAAGCTAATTTGTTACCCTCAGGCACTTTCTTTCTGGTCGTATTTTTTTTACTCATCAGTAAGCGTTCTCTGCTATTACGTAACGAAGGATTTACTTCCACAAGCCATTCGATGGATTGTTTTTCTAGCCACCCTCATGATTCCTTTGGGTGACTCTTCGGGCGAGATATTCGGAAGAATAGCCAATATCGGCTACTATTTGGTATTCGTTACCGCCCTTCTAATTTTCGTAAAAAGTAGAAAAACCGCTGCAACCCCATTCACAGATATGATACTGCTAGTATGCGCCGCAACAAATCCAGTCTGTTTAGTACTGACTCTCGTGCTCTCCACTTTCACGTTACTTGAGCAGGACTCCAAGAAGTGGATTAAAAAAAATGGCGCGATCATAATTGGCTGCCTCGTCATTGGCGCACTGATTTTTTTCAGGATAAACGCCTCCCCAGACAAAGGAATGACTGGTAGTTTTAGACTCGAAAGCCTAATCGAAGTAAGCCTTGCAAGAGCCTTTATTTATCCATTTGTCTTTCCTTTTTACAACCAACTCTCCGACACCATAGTCGTAATCCTCTCGCTGGCCCTCCTAACCTTACTAGGAACACTACTGACAAAGGAAAAATCGAAAGAAGTCAAAACACTTATATCAATGTGCGCAATAGCCTATTTTATATACTTACTCCTTACAGTATATATGCGCAAAAGCTTGACAGAGAATCTAGGTGGGTACACCGGTACATTCCCCGACCGCTACTTTATGGGGCTGAACATTATTGTTATTTTCTCGTTCTTGGTGCTTGCTGGCTCAGCTCTGCGTGCAAGCGGGGCAGCTCGTATTGTAGGCGCAGCAACAGTGGCCTCTTTCACAGTACTCTATATCGCCAATGTCGCCTGGCTGATTGAAGGTGAAACAACAAGAATGCAATTTGGCGGAAATTTAACTTTTCAAGACCAGCTCTGCTCGACCACACTACAGCCAGCAGATGCCGAGGGTAATGTCTCTGTTGTCATATACCCAACCGACAGATACGCAACACTCCCTAAGAATGAGGTATCCGCAGCAATCAACAAGATTGAATGTGCACCGGAAGACATCTCATTTTATGTCACCGACTCTAACTGGATAAAAGGCATCGCAATAAAGTGGCCAGGTTTTTATCTGCACAATACTCCAGAAAACTTAGCAGCATTCAAGATCGGAAACACTGTTCAGTTCTCAGATAAAACAACACGAAAAATTGTCGACATCTCCACCAGCAATGAAACAATAAATGTATTTGTGGATGGCGACATACTGATAGCAAAAAAAGTAGGCCTCCCATTTAAATTTATCGTAATAGATCAGCTATAAAACCACGAATAACCCCGGGCATCGCGGCCCCCGTCACCAGGTACGGCTGGGGCGCCTAACCGTTGATGAACACTACCAAGCGCAAGGGTCGAGGCGTAAGCGGTAACGAAAATCAACGGTAGGAGCTTTCGAGCCCCTGTGAGGCTGCGATAGCGGTGAGTCAGCCAACCTCAATGCTGGCAGTACCGCCACCATCGCAGCCTCACTGGGGCTCGATAGCTCCTACAGGGGGATCGGCTCACGCCTTACAGCAATACCGTGGCCAGCATCCCCAGTGCGCCCAGGCAAAAGCCGATCAATGCGCCGCGCCCAGGGGCCTCATGGAACAGGGCCCAGACCACCACAGGCTCCAGCAGTAGCAAGGAGGTGACGGAGACCACGGTGACGACCCAGATATCACCGACCGCCACATACCCCAGCCAATAGGCGCCCAGCAGACAAAACCCGGCAAAGCACATCAGCAGCACCGGCATAACGAATGCCTGCCATGAACCATCGCCAACATGGGCCAGCCGAGCGGTGACTACCTCGCTGTAGATTGCACAAAATTCACCGATCACCATCAACCCTAGAGCAAAAACTCCGAGTAGTTCTTTGGACATATCAAAAACTCCTTCGTATTCAGCGCAATGTTTTTCAGCTCCCAGCGCGCGATGCCGCTCACCAGGGAGTTGTTGCAGTGATACGAAGCAGCTTTGAACAGGCCTGAATTACCGAAGTGCTTTTCCATGCTCATGTCCTCAAACGGGTGTGAGTCGGCGTGGCCCAAAAGGGCGCGAGCCTGATCATACGTGCCGTCAACCGCGCTGGACAACCAACAGTTCGTAGGTCGCCAGCAATGCCTCATGCATGGTTTCAGACAGGGTCGGGGGCGGCGGGATGCTGTCAATCAGTTCGGCATCTGTAGTCTCCAGACCCCGAGCGATGGTGTAGCCCTGGATCATCTCGGTGACTGACTCACCAACCCTATGCGCGCCCAGTAACTCGCCGCTTTGCCCATGGCAATCGCCTCGGTGATCGCACTCCTGCGAAGCAACGGCGCGAGCTGCATCACCGGGGAAGTGCTGCATGTGAATGGAGGATTAAATAACACCGTCAGCCTGCGGCTGCGATTGCCAGGGCCAGTTGCGCGTCAGACATCAGCGCAGGCTTGTAGGTCGAGCGGTAATACCTGCACGCCTGCTCGAACTGCGCACCACGGATCTCGCCATCGGAACCAATGAACGCCAACGCATCACTTTTGGATGATTTGAAAAGCTCTGGAATGTAGGACGTTCCTGCGGTGGCTCCCGAGGTGATTACGAAAGGCGCTACCGAGGTGAGCATGAGCGCCCCCTGGAACGGGTTATTGTTCTCGGCGGCCGAAGCCAGATTGCCAATCGACGCCAGTAAGGCGATTGCCAGGAGTTTGCACAAATCCATTAGTGATTGCTTCCTTGTGTTCAGATGGGTGCCACGATAACAGAGCTGGGTGGTCGTGCTACCCCACTCCTTATACGCGCCTGTTATAAAAATGGTTTAGCACTATCAGCTCGAGTACCGCTACGAAAACACAGAGCATGACGAAGCCAGGACCGCAGACCCGCTTGCGCTTGGATGGGCCATCCCCTGACAAGATCGCACCGGTGTAGCAGGTAAATACTAAGAGAAGCCCCAGCAGGATATAGAATCCTTGTGTTCGCCATTGGGTCATGTGTCCATGCCTGCGGTTATGGCGCGGGTTTTGCGCAGGCACAAAAAAGCCGATCTGGCTGATCGGCTTAAGCCTCTGATTTTAATTGGTAAATATGGTCATAAGGCCAAAATCAACGCCGTTTACGGGGTCGGTAGTACGGGACAGTTCACCGATCAACCTCTACAAATGCCCAAGCGTGTTGTGAGCATTGGCTAGCGATGCCATGGCAGAATGCTCGGCATTAATTTAAGGGAGTCAGGGATGAAAGCTATCGCCATCGCAGCGCTGCTGTTACTCACAGGATGCGCGTCCAAGGCCGTCGAGTACCAACCGGCTACGATCACTGCAGAACAAGCCAGATCGGTGATTGAGCAGGTGTTGATGGAACAACCTGAGAAGACCAGGCCCGAGCAAGTTTTCTTCACCAATGAGTACATCGCCTATGGGGGCGGTGTCGTTTCCTCCAGTAGCGGCTTTGCGAGCGCTGTACCTATCGGAAATGGTGCGATTGCCGCCGGCAACTCGGTAACCTCATCCAAAGCCGTTCAGACCAGGATCTACTTCAACTCGATCGGCTCAGCGACTCTATACACCAAGCGCAACCGCTGGGTCGTGATCACCCGAAACCAAGCTGGGGGCACACTGAACCAATCCCGGGTCGACACCCAGCAAAAGGCACAGCGTTTCATCGATGCGATGATGTACTTCAAGGCCAAATGACAGCTCTGCCAACTGGCTGGTGATACGAAAGTATGGTCTCACACAGGACGTGCAATCACTGAAAGTAGCGGACCAAGAAGCTCGCGCAGATTTGCTAGACACCTGTCACACACAAAAAGACCAGATTAAAGACCTATATAGGAATCTTATCTATACAAAATCTTCTGGCTGATGTGGTTGTCAGCGTTTCCGAACTCAAGAGCAACCCCTCCTCCGTCTTGAGTGGCGCCAACGGTATGCCTAGGGCTGTGAGGGCTGTGCTTAACCACAACCGAGTTATGGGCTACATGGTCCCAGCAAACGTCTACGAGGCAATGGTTGAGCGCCTGGACGAACTGGAACTGGTACAGATCGTTAAAGCTCGGCTCGATGCCAGCGAAACACCTGTTCGAGCATCTCTCGAAGACCTGATTAGCGAGGCCGAGGTAAATATCGCCAATGGCCGCTGACTACGAGGTTGAGTGGGATCCGAAGGCGCAAAGCTCGACGGTACAATCCGCCTACAGTTTCTGAGAAAGCTTCAGGAGCGGCAGTCGGGACCGCTGGTGGCAGGTGATGTGCATCATGGTATGAAGGACTACTACAAGATCAAATTGCCCGGCGCCGGCTACAGGCTTGTATACCGCGTCGAGGAGGAGCGAATTGTCATCCGTCGGTAAGCGCGAGCGAAGCTCAATGTATGAGCATACAGGAAAACGGCAGACCCTCAACGAAAAGCCCGCACATCGGCAGGCTGCCTGGATCGCCGCGCATTAATCTCGGCGTAGCGCCCACCACTCCCCGCAAAAGTCCCTACGCATGAAAAAGCCCAACCTTTTCAGATTGGGCTAAGTCATTGAAAAATATGGTCGGGACGGAGTGATTCGAACACTCGACCCCTAGCACCCCATGCTAGTGCGCTACCGGACTGCGCTACGCCCCGACTAGGCGTGAAACTGGGTTCGCTTCGTAACGAAGCGATCAGGAATATACCGCAAGCATTTGAAATGTGGAAGTATTTTAAAGGCTTGTTTCACTTCTTCAAAACAACCAGTACATCTTCCAGTTCGGAGATCATCTGGCGGATCAGTTGCTTGTATTGGGTGGTGTCGTCTTTGGCTTCATCACCGGACATACGCTGGCGTGCGCCGCTGATGGTGAACCCCTGGTCGTACAGCAACGCACGGATCTGTCGGATCATCAGCACATCCTGGCGCTGATAATACCGACGGTTCCCTGTGCGTTTGACGGGGTTGAGTTGAGGAAACTCCTGCTCCCAATAGCGCAGTACGTGCGGTTTTACCGCACATAGCTCGCTGACTTCACCGATGGTGAAGTAGCGTTTGCCTGGGATGACGGGTAGCTCGTCGTTATGACTTGGTTCCAGCATAAGCCTCAACTCGGGCCTTCAACTTCTGCCCTGGACGAAAGGTGACCACACGGCGAGCCGTGATCGGGATTTCTTCTCCCGTTTTTGGATTGCGGCCAGGCCGCTGGCGTTTGTCCCGCAGGTCAAAATTGCCGAAACCGGACAATTTGACCTGTTCGTTGTCTTCCAGAGCGTGCCTGATTTCTTCAAAAAACAGCTCGACCAATTCCTTGGCCTCGCGCTTGTTCAGACCCAACTCTTCGTACAGACGTTCCGCCATCTCAGCTTTCGTCAAAGCCCCCATACGTCACTTCCTTAACGTGGCGTTCAACCTTTGTTCGAGCGAGGTGAGGATATTTTGCGTCGTGGTATTCACCTCATCGTCATTAAGAGTGCGCGATGGATGCTGCCAGGTCAAGCCAACTGCAAGGCTTTTTCTATGCGGATCAATGCCTTTACCCTGATAAACGTCAAATAGCCTGAGGTCCGTCAGCCATTCGCCTGCATTTTCTCGGATTACTTCCAGCACAGCGCTGGCCGCTACATCACGATCTGCCACTAGGGCCAGGTCACGACGCACTTCCGGGAAACGCGACAGCTCGCTGAATTTAGGCATCTTGCCTGCAGCGACTTCAGCCAATACCAACTCGAAGACGAAGACCGGACGGTCGAGACCGAGGGTTTTCGACAGCTCAGGGTGGATAGCACCAACGAAACCAACCAGGCGACCTTCGCGTTCGATACGCGCAGTCTGGCCCGGATGCAACGCTGGGTGGCTGCCGGGAACAAACGCGAAGGCATCCAGCGCGCCAGCGAAGCCCAGCACCGCTTCCACGTCGGCCTTGACGTCAAAGAAGTCCACTGGGTCGCGACCCTGCGCCCAACCTTCCGGCAGACGGCTGCCGCAGACTACACCGGCCAGCATTGGCTCTTGCTTCAGGCCGTCCAATTGGCCGACAAAGCGCAGGCCGCTTTCAAACATACGTACGCGGTCCTGCTGGCGGTTCAGGTTGTGGGAAAGTGCTTTCACCAGGCCCGGCCACAGGGACGAGCGCATGGCCGCCATGTCGTTGGAGATCGGGTTGGCCAGCAACAATGGCTCGACGCCCGGGTTGAACAGTTCGAATTGCTTGGGATCGATGAAGCTGTAGGTCACGGCTTCCTGATAACCACGGGCGACCAGCAGACGGCGTAGCTCTGGCAGATGCGCACGAGCTTCAGCCTTGGGTTGCGGGGCCAGCCGCGCTTGCGGATAACGAACCGGCAGGCGGTTGTAGCCGTATAGACGGGCCAGCTCTTCGATCAGGTCGACTTCAAGGCTGATATCGAAGCGATGGCTTGGCACTGCTACACGCCACTGCCCTGCCCCATCAGCGCTGATGCCCAGGCCAAGGCCGGTCAGCAGGCGGACGATTTCCGCGTCTTCAATCACCAGGCCGAGCATTTGCTCAACGCGCTGGGCGCGCAGCGTCACGGGTGCAATCGACGGCAAGTGCTGCTCGCTGACGGTCTCAGTGATCGGGCCGGCTTCACCACCAGTGATTTCCAGCAGCAGGCCAGTGGCGCGCTCCATGGCTTCACGGGCCAGTTGCCAGTCCACGCCACGCTCATAGCGGTGCGAGGCATCGGTGTGCAGGCCGTAGGAACGAGCCTTGCCTGCCACGGCGATCTGGTCAAAGAAAGCGCTTTCCAGGAACACATCACGGGTCGTCGCGGATACGCCACTGTGCTCACCACCCATCACACCGGCAATGGCCAGGGCGCGTGAGTGATCAGCGATCACCAGGGTATCGCTGCGCAGGGTGACTTCCTGACCATCGAGCAAGACCAGCTTTTCGCCTTCCTCGGCCATACGCACACGAATCCCACCGTTGATTTCGGCAAGGTCGAAGGCGTGCAGCGGCTGACCCAGCTCCAGCATCACGTAGTTGGTGATGTCGACGGCAGCATCGATGCTGCGTACATCGGCCCGACGCAGGCGCTCGACCATCCACAGGGGGGTCGGCTTGGACAGGTCGACATTGCGGATCACACGCCCCAAGTAGCGCGGGCACGCGCTTGGCGCCAGCACTTCGATCGAGCGCACTTCATCGTGCACCGCAGGCACAGCAGCAACCACTGGACGGGTGACCGGCGCGTTGTACAACGCGCCCACTTCACGGGCCAGGCCTGCCAGGGACAGGCAGTCGCCACGGTTCGGGGTCAGGTCGACTTCGATGCTGGCGTCTTCCAGGTCCAGGTAGACACGAATGTCCTGGCCTACTGGCGCATCGGTCGGCAGCTCCATCAAGCCATCATTGCCTTCGCCAACCTGCAACTCCGCCTGGGAGCACAGCATGCCGTTGGACTCGACACCACGCAGCTTGGCTTTCTTGATCTTGAAATCACCGGGCAGTTCGGCACCGATCATCGCGAACGGAATCTTCAGGCCCGGGCGCACATTTGGCGCTCCGCATACGACCTGGAAGGTTTGCGCGCCATTGCTGACCTGGCACACACGCAGCTTGTCGGCGTCCGGGTGCTGCTCGGTGCTCAGCACCTCGCCCACTACCACACCACTGAAAACACCGGCGGCCGGCGTAACGCTATCGACCTCAAGACCGGCCATCGACAGACGAGCAACCAGCTCATCGCGATTTACCTGCGGGCTTACCCAGCCACGCAGCCATTGTTCACTGAATTTCATCCTGCTCTCCTAAAGGTTCGTTACGACTAGCGAAATTGCGCGAGAAACCGCAAGTCGTTGTCGAAGAACAGGCGCAAGTCGTTCACGCCGTAACGCAGCATGGCCAGACGCTCGACGCCCATACCGAAGGCAAAGCCCGAGAATTCTTCCGGGTCGATCCCGGACATGCGCAGCACGTTGGGGTGAACCATGCCGCAGCCCATGACTTCCAGCCAGCCGGTCTGCTTGCAGACGCGGCAGCCTTTACCGCTGCACATCACGCACTCCATGTCGACTTCAGCGGAAGGCTCGGTGAACGGGAAGTACGACGGGCGGAAACGTACCGCCAGCTCTTTTTCGAAGAACACCCGTAGGAATTCTTCGATGGTGCCTTTGAGGTCGGCGAAATTGATATCGCGATCAACCAGCAGGCCTTCGACCTGGTGGAACATCGGCGAGTGGGTGATATCGGAGTCGCTACGGTACACACGGCCTGGGCAGACGATGCGGATCGGCGGCTGCTGCGATTCCATGGTGCGGACCTGTACCGGCGAGGTATGGGTGCGCAACAACATGTTCGCATTGAAATAGAAGGTGTCGTGCATCGACCGGGCCGGGTGATGGCCTGGGATGTTGAGCGCCTCGAAGTTGTGATAGTCGTCTTCGACCTCAGGGCCTTCGGCAATGCCGTAGCCGATGTGGGTAAAAAACTGCTCGATACGTTCCAGAGTCCGGGTAACCGGATGCAGACCGCCAGAGGTCTGGCCGCGGCCAGGCAGGGTCACGTCAATGGACTCGGCGGCGAGCTTGGCCGCAAGATCGGCCTCCTCGAACAACGCCTTGCGCGCATTGAGAACCTCTGTGACACGCTCCTTGGCAACGTTGATCAGCGCGCCGACTTGCGGGCGCTCTTCTGCCGGCAGATTGCCCAGGGTCTTCATCACCTGAGTCAATTCACCCTTTTTGCCAAGGTAGTGAACCCGGATTTGCTCCAGGGCATTGATATCTTCAGCGCTTTGCACAGCTTCAAGAGCTTGAGCAACCAGCGCGTCCAGGTTTTCCATGTACAGACTCCAGATACAAAATAGGGGAAGAGCTTGAAGGCTCTTCCCCTATTTATGACGTTTACCACCTTGGACTACGGAGTAGCCCAGGGTGACTGTCGGGGGTACTTAAGCCAAGGTGGCTTTAGCTTTCTCGACAATCGCAGCAAACACCGCTTTTTCGTTCACGGCCAGTTCAGCCAGAACCTTACGGTCGATTTCGATGGACGCTTTTTTCAGGCCAGCGATGAAACGGCTGTAGGACAGACCGTTAACACGAGCACCAGCGTTGATACGAGCGATCCACAGAGCGCGGAACTGACGTTTTTTCTGACGACGGTCACGGTAGGCGTATTGGCCTGCCTTGATTACCGCTTGCTTGGCAACACGGAATACGCGTGAACGCGCGCCGTAGTAGCCTTTAGCGAGTTTCAGAATTTTTTTGTGACGCTTACGGGCAATGACGCCACGCTTTACACGAGCCATGAGTTACTTCCTCTATTCTTGATCCAAAATTAACGAAGGCGCAGCATGCGCTCGACTTTTGCCACGTCAGACGGATGCAGCAAGCTGCTACCGCGCAGTTGACGCTTACGCTTGGTCGACATTTTGGTCAGGATGTGGCTCTTGAAAGCGTGCTTGTGCTTGATACCGTTAGCAGTTTTCAGAAACCGCTTAGCAGCACCACTTTTAGTCTTCATCTTTGGCATGTTCGGATACTCCGCATTCAGTTGATAAACATAATCAGAAGGCCTGCCGTGCCCTATTGATTACTTCTTCTTTTTCGGGGCGATGACCATGATCAGCTGGCGTCCTTCCATCTTAGGATGCTGTTCGACGGAACCGTACTCCAGCAGGTCAGCTTCAACCCGCTTGAGGAGTTCCATACCCAGCTCCTGGTGGGCCATCTCACGGCCGCGGAATCGCAAGGATACCTTGGCCCTGTCCCCATCACTCAGGAAACGTACCAGGTTGCGCAGTTTTACCTGGTAATCCCCTTCCTCCGTCCCTGGACGAAACTTGATTTCTTTAACCTGGATCTGCTTCTGGTTTTTCTTGGCTGCGGCAATCTGCTTCTTCTTTTCGAAGATCGATTTGCCGTAGTCCATCAGCTTGCAGACAGGCGGTACAGCATCGGCGGAAATTTCCACCAAATCGAGCTTGGCTTCTTCAGCCTTAAGAAGCGCGTCTTCAATTGACACAATCCCAAGCTGCTCACCCTCAGCCCCAATTAAACGAACCTCGCGTGCCGAGATATTCTCGTTGATCGGGGCTTTCGGTGCAGCTCGTTTATCTTGTCTCATTTCACGCTTAATAATAATTACTCCGAATCTGGGCGACCACGCCGGGAAACCGCTTGCGCGAGGAACTCAGCGAACTGGGCGACGGGCATCGAGCCCAGGTCAGCACCTTCACGAGTACGCACAGCGACAGTCTGCATCTCGACTTCCCGATCTCCGATAACCAAAAGATAGGGAACCTTGAGCAAAGTATGCTCGCGGATTTTAAAGCCGATCTTTTCATTTCTCAAGTCGGACTTGGCACGAAATCCGCTTTCGTTGAGTGTTTTTTCCACTTCAGCGGCAAAATCGGCCTGTTTATCAGTGATATTCATGATCACTGCCTGAGTCGGAGCCAGCCACGCAGGGAACGCGCCCTCGTAGTGCTCGATCAGGATCCCGACGAACCGCTCGAACGAGCCGAGGATCGCCCGGTGCAGCATAACCGGGTGTTTACGGCTGTTGTCTTCGGAGACGTATTCGGCTCCCAGACGGATCGGCAGGTTAAAATCGAGCTGCAAGGTACCACATTGCCAGACACGGCCAAGGCAATCTTTCAGCGAGAACTCGATCTTAGGCCCGTAGAAGGCGCCTTCGCCCGGCTGCAGATCGTACGCAAGCCCCGCACTGTCTAGCGCTGCGGCCAGTGCAGCTTCGGCGCGATCCCACAATTCGTCGGAGCCAACGCGTTTTTCCGGACGAGTGGACAGCTTCATTTCCACTTCGGTAAAGCCGAAATCGCGATAAACGTCCATGGTCAGCTTGATGAAAGCGGCGGATTCGGCCTGCATCTGCTCTTCGGTGCAGAAGATGTGGGCGTCATCCTGGGTGAAGCCGCGCACGCGCATGATGCCGTGCAGCGCACCCGATGGCTCGTTACGGTGGCAGGCACCGAACTCGGCCAGGCGCATCGGCAACTCGCGGTAACTCTTCAGGCCCTGGTTGAACACCTGTACGTGGCACGGGCAGTTCATCGGCTTGATGGCGTAGTCGCGGTTTTCCGACTGGGTGGTGAACATGTTGTCGGCATAGTTGGCCCAGTGCCCGGATTTCTCCCACAGGCTGCGATCGACGACCTGGGGAGTCTTGATCTCCAGGTAGCCGTTTTCGCGCTGAACCTTGCGCATGTACTGCTCAAGCACTTGGTACAGGGTCCAGCCGTTCGGGTGCCAGAACACCATGCCCGGCGCTTCTTCCTGGAGGTGAAACAGGTTCAGGCGCTTACCGATTTTGCGGTGGTCGCGTTTTTCGGCTTCTTCGATGCGCTGGATGTAGGCGGCCAACTGCTTCTTGTCAGCCCAGGCGGTGCCGTAGATGCGCTGCAATTGCTCGTTCTTCGCGTCACCGCGCCAGTAGGCACCGGACAGCTTGGTCAACTTGAACGACTTGAGGAAGCGCGTGTTCGGCACGTGCGGGCCACGGCACATGTCGACATATTCTTCGTGGTAATACAGGCCCATGGCCTGCTCGTCCGGCATGTCTTCCACCAGACGCAACTTGTAGTCCTCGCCACGGGCGGTGAACACGTCGATCACTTCGGCGCGCGGCGTGACTTTCTTGATGACGTCGTAATCTTTCTCGATCAGTGCATGCATGCGCTGTTCGATGGCCGCCAGGTCGTCCGGAGTGAAAGGACGCTCGTAGGCGATGTCGTAATAGAAGCCTTCGTCGATGACCGGGCCGATCACCATCTTCGCGGTTGGATACAGCTGCTTGACCGCATGGCCAATCAAGTGCGCGCAAGAGTGGCGAATGATCTCCAGCCCCTCTTGATCCTTGGGCGTGATGATTTGCAGGCTGGCATCGGTGGAGATCAGGTCGCTGGCGTCAACCAGCTTGCCGTCGACCTTGCCGGCTACGGTGGCCTTGGCCAGGCCTGCACCGATGGATGCGGCGACCTCGGCTACGGAAACCGAATGATCGAATGAACGTTGACTGCCGTCGGGAAGAGTAATAGTTGGCATGGCGCCTCCTCTCCTAGTGGTGACCCCTACCAAAGGTCACGTGGGTTGGGATGAGCCAGTACAAGATCCAACACCAGGCCGCTCATTGCTGAACGCCTGCCTTACAGCGGCAGGAGCCTTTCGGCCAACCGATAATCGAACCAGAGTGACTGGAGTTAAACAAAAAGGAATCTGGCAAGAAAAAAGCCAGGCTGTGGATGCTAGCACAGATGAACGGTCATGGCGCGCCCCTGCAGCCTGGTAGCGACAAACCCCAGGCTTTTGCAGCCAAAAGTGAACTTGGGCTGTACGACAGGCCTCAAACACACTGAAAATCGCCGTCCGTCCTATCGACTCAAGGAGCATCTCACCATGCGCAGCACCTCGATCTTCGCCCTTGCCGCTTCCCTGGCCCTGTTCTCCATTGGCGCTCAGGCCGCCGCCCCCTCCAACTGGCCCGCTGGTGCCCGCGATAGCTTTGTAAAGGACTGCAGCGACGCCGCCAGCCAGAACGTTGATGCCAAAATCGCCAAAGCCCATTGCGAATGCGGCGCGGACAAAATCAACGCGGAATTGAGCACGGCGGAAATCAAGGAACTGATGACTAACCAGAACGCCAGCGAGGAGCTAAAAAACAAAGCAGTCGCGGCTATTTCGTCCTGCAAGGTCGTGAAGAAAAAGTAAGCGTGGCGAGAAATCAGCCCACCAAAATGACCTGAAAACCCTCTGAAAACTGCTATTTCGCACAATTTACACAGCTTTTACGGCTTTTTTTACTAGCTGATATTTCGTGCTAAAGCCCCGTAAACCGGGGCTTACAGCCAGCCATGGCACTGAAGAAGACGCGATTGATTAGCAAACAGTGCCTTGGGGGGGCTCCCAAGCCGAACATTTCGACTATGATAGCCCAGTGTGCCCAGTTGGCCTGAGCAGCACAGCACTACTGAAAATATATGTTTCTTGGAGATACACCATGTCTAATCGCCAAACCGGCACCGTTAAATGGTTCAACGATGAAAAAGGCTTCGGCTTCATCACTCCTCAAGGTGGCGGTGACGACCTGTTCGTACACTTCAAAGCTATCGAAAGCGACGGTTTCAAAAGCCTGAAAGAAGGCCAAACCGTTTCCTTCGTGGCTGAGAAAGGCCAAAAGGGTATGCAAGCTGCACAGGTTCGCGCAGAGTAATCTCTACGCCAATCAAAAAAACCCCGTCCATGTGACGGGGTTTTTTATGGGTGATGCAAAAGCGTTATTAGCCGCAATTGACGCGGGTGATCACCAGGTTGTCATCGGTATTGAGGTTCAGGCGATCGGAGCGGTATTCGAGGGTGATCATATCGTTGGGCTTGAGAATGCGTGCATTCTGCGCACCCGCACGGGTACGGGCCTGCTCCAGCAATTGCGGCGAAGCTTTCTGGCCGACCGCAAACTCTGCAGCCTTCGATTCGCAGCGTGTATGAACAGGCTCAGCCGCAGCCGTGTCTTTGGCCGGCTCAGAGGTACCCGCAGTGCTGCAGCCCGCCAGGACGGCTGCCGCCAACAAGGTACCGAATGATGCGAGCTTCCAAGGCATGAAGCCTCCTTTGATAAAAAATGGACAGAGATCGTGCGACCGTGATTTGGCCAATTGGTTTCAGAATTGTCACAATTGGCCGTAAGCGAGTCTGCCTGACTCAGCGCCACGGCCTGATGAATCAATCGTCACCAGATATGAACAAGTGTCAGTAGATGTCGATGTAGTCAAAGGGCGGGTTTGGCCAGTTCTGTTTCAGCGCGTTATAAATCTGCGTCACCCACACCTCATCACTGGCCGCCACCCTGCCCACGTAGCCAGACCCTGCCGCCCATGTTTCCAGGCGGAACAACAGCCCGTTGACCTCCATCCCTCCCACCACGCAGGAGGAGATATAGGCAATACCGGCCTTGGTCACACGCAATTGGGTGTGCTGGTCGTCGCTGGCACTGGCAATCATTTGGCGAACGGCTTCCAATGTAAGGCTCTTGGGGTTGGTCAAATCGATGTGCACGTGGCTTGTCCTGACAATTAAACAGGGCACCAGTGTCGCACAGCGCTCACTTCATGCCTAAGTAGCAGTGCCAAACGCGGCGCAAAATGGTTAACTCTGCGCGCCAGTCCAGCCTTTGCGAACCGCGAGAACCCGATGACCATCGTTACCATCAATGCCGATATCAAAGCCAAATGGCCTCAAGGGCAAAGCTCCTACAGCCCAGGCAGCCCGGAAGAATTGGCAATCATCGGCATAGACCTGCTGGTCAAGGAACTGGGCACCCAGGCCGCACAGGCCTTCATCGGCCAGATATTCGAGAAATACCCGGCCGACCATATGGGGGTCGAAGACCCGCTACGCGAATAGCAACCAACCGGCAGGCGCCTTACTCAAGGCGCGCCAGGCGTTCGGTGAGCAGGTCGAAAAAGCCCTGGGCATCACCGTTTTCAACCCAGAACACATTCTTGTCGTGCTTGAGGCCGTCGTACCAGTCGACGATGGTCTGGCCAAACGTCGGGCCTTCGCGGCTATCGATCACCATATTGGCCTGGCGTCCGGTGAACAGTTCGGGCTTGAGTAGGTAGCCGATCACGGTCGCGTCGTGCACCGGGCCGCCCGTCATACCGTAGTGCTCCATATCGCCCTTGACGTATTCATTGAGAATATCGCCTACCACCTTGCTGGCGTTGTTGTTCAGGTCGGCGATCTTCTTCAGGCGCGCCTCGCTGGTCAGTATCTTGTGGGTCACGTCCAGCGGCAGATAGGTCAGTTTGACGCCACTTTTAAGGACAATTTCAGCCGCCAGCGGATCGGCAAACAGATTGAATTCGGCCACAGGGGTAATGTTGCCGCCATTGAAGTGCGCGCCGCCCATGACCACCACTTCCTTGATGCCCTGGGTGATTTCCGGCGCCTGGGTCAGCGCCAGAGCCAGGTTAGTCTGCGGGCCGAGCATGGCGATGGTGATGCTATGGGGCTTGGCGGTGCTCAGGGTGCTGATCAAGTAGTCGACCGCATTGCCGTCGGCCAGGCCTTTTTTCGGCTCGTGCACGGTCACACCAGAAATGCCTTCCTTGCCGTGAATATTCTCGGCATAGATCGGCGTGCGCAGCAGCGGCTGCGGCGCGCCGGCATACACAGGGATCTCCTCGCGCCCTGCCCACTCACGGGCGAGTCGCGCATTGCGCGAGGTCTTGTCCAGGCGCACATTGCCGGCCACCGTGGTCAATGCACGAATGTTCAGCTCCTGTGGCGAGGCCATCGCAAACAGCAATGCCACTACATCGTCGGCGCCCGGATCGGTATCAATGATCAGGTCGATTTTTTCCGCCGCCTGGGCGCTTGCAGCAGTTAGCACGGACAAAAGCAGCACACTCCGAAACAGGTGTCGCAGGGTTGGGATTCTATGTTGCATGACGCACTCCTTGTCATTGTGGGAAATGCTAGAAAGTCACGCCAGACACCAGCGCGATATTACAGTAGGGCTGGCACTCGCCAGTACGCACCACCGCGCGCGCCTTGTGGCTGAGCTGCTTGAACGCCTCATGACTGAGCAGGCGGCGCTCACCCAGGTCGCGCGGGTCCAGCGCGTTGAGATCCGCCAGCGCCGGCGGCTGCTTGTGCAGGATTTCCTCAGCCAACACGTGGCTTTCAACCTGCATCTCCGTGAGCACAATGCGCAGGGTGCTGATGAAATCAGGAATGCCCTGGGTCAGCGCCAGATCGATCAACTCCACCCCCGGCGGCACCGGCAGGCCGGCATCGCCGATCACCAGGATGTCGCCATGGCCGAGGGAGGCAATCAACCGCGACAGGGCAATGTTGAGCAATGGAGTCTTCTTCATGGGCGAACAAAGCCTTGAACATCATGCAATGTGGGAATAGAGGGTTGCGCCCCGGCACGGGTGACCGACAGAGCCGCCGCGACCTGGCCAAAACGTATGGCCTCGGCCTCGCCCTGCCCGTTGGCCAGTGCTGCGGCAAAGCCGCCGACAAAGGTATCGCCCGCCGCCGTGGTATCCACCGCCTGGACCTTGGGCGCCGGCAGATGCTCGAAACCCTGGCCATCGGCGAACAGCGCGCCTTGCGAGCCCAGGGTCACAATCACCTTGCCCGCACCGGCATTTAGCAGATGCGTAGCCGCGACCTTGGCCGCGTCCAGCGAATCCACCGGCACACCGCTCAAGGCCGAGGCTTCGCTTTCGTTGGGGATCAGGTAGTCGATCGCCGCGTACCAGTCTGCCGGCAACGGCCCGCTGGCGGGCGCGGGGTTGAGGATCACCGTCTTGCCCAGTGCGCGAGCGCGCTTGAGGGCATACCCCACAGTGTCCATGGGCACTTCGAGCTGGCAGACAATCACCTCGGCCGCCTGCAGCACAGCGTCGAACGCCAGCAGCGACGCGGGTGTCAGTTGGCCGTTGCTGCCAGCCACAATCACGATCGCATTCTGACTGCTGTCATCCACCACAATCAGCGCAACACCGCTGGAGCCCTCTACCTCGTTGACGGCCTGGCAGTCGATCCCCTCCACCAACAACGCGTCACGCAACTGGGCGCCATAGGCATCGCTGCCCACGCAGCCGATCATCGCAACGTCAGCCCCCAGACGCGCCGCAGCGACCGCCTGATTGGCGCCCTTACCGCCCGGCACGGTGGCAAACGACTGGCCGACCAGGGTTTCACCGCCGCGAGGCAGCCGGCTGGCGCGGGTCACCAGGTCCATGTTCAGGCTGCCTACTACCACTACTTTTGCTGGCATACATCAATACTCATCAATTCGTTCAGCGGTTTGAGGCAAACACGCCAGCCAACGGCGCCGTTGACTCACGCAAGACAATGCTCGGCGTGACAATGCGTTGGTCAGCCGGCAATTGCGGTGTCGCAATCCGTCGCAATAACAACTCCGCCGCCATCTCCCCCAATTGCAGGATCGACTGGCCCACGGTGGTCAACGCGGGGTAGACATAGCGGCTCATTTGAATGTCATCAAAACCAATCACCGACAGCTCGGCGGGCACCCGCAGGTTGCGTTCGGCGGCCGCACGCAGCACACCGAAGCCGATCATATCGTTGCCGGCGAATATCGCGCTGGGCGGATTATCCGCCAGCAACTGCACCGCCGCCGCATAGCCACCGGTACTGGTGAAATCACTTTCCAATACGCGGCTGGCAGGAGCCGCCACACCGGCCTCCTGCAACGCCCGCTGGTAGCCGGCCAGGCGCATCTGCGCGACACGCGTGTGCGCCGGTCCGCCGATACAGGCGATATCCCGGTGCCCCAGCTCCAGCAAATGCCGGGTTGCCAGATAAGCGCCCTGCTCATGATCGATGCGCACCAGATCCACATCAACGCCCTCCAGGCCCCGGTCGACAATGACCATGGGCGTGCGCACCGCCTTGAGGCCAGTAGCCAGGCCACGGTCATCGCCACCAACCGAGGTAACGATCAGGCCATCGACGCGCTTCTCCAGCAACACCCGCAAATAGTTGCGCTGTTTATCGGCGTTATCATCGGAATTGCACAGGATCACGCAGTAGCCATTGCGCTCGCAGTAATCCTCGATGCCCCTGGCCAGCTCCGCGAAATACGGGTTCAGGCTGTTGGGCACCAACAGGCCGATGGTCGCGGTGGTCTTGGCCTTCAGCGAACGGGCGACTGCGCTGGGTACATAGTCCAGCTGCTTGATCGCTGCTTCGACCTTGAGCCGCACGGGCTCGCTGACCGGGCGCGTCCTGTTCACCACATGGGAAACCGTGGTGTAGGAAATGCCCGCAAGCGCCGCCACATCCTTGATGGTTGCCATGTCTCAACCCCGCCGGCTTGCGCGTTGACTGCGGTAGGTGTCCAGCACCACTGCAATCACGATAACGGCGCCGGTAATGATGCGCTTGGTCGGCTCGGTCGCGCCGATCTGCGCCAGGCCGGCTGCCAATACAGAAATGATCAGCACCCCGAAGAACGTGCTGATCACCGAACCACGCCCGCCCATCAGGCTGGTGCCACCGATCACCACTGCGGCAATCACCTGCAGCTCCAGGCCGGAGCCGGCATTCGGGTCGGCCGCTTCCAGGCGGGAAATCTGGAACAGTGCCGCCACACCGGCCAACAGTCCCATCAGGCTGAACACCAGGATCTTGTAGGGTTTTGGATTGATCCCCGCCAGACGCACCGCTTCTTCATTGGTGCCGATACCAATCAGGTAGCGACCGAACACAGTGCGCGTCAGCACCGCCTGGGCAACGATAATCACCAGCAAGGCAATGATGAATGATGGCGAGATACCAAATGCCACCGGGTTGGACAGCCAGGCGAAGGAGTCGCCGATATAGGCGGTGCGCGAGCCTGTCATCTGGTAGGCCGCGCCACGGGCCATTTCCAGCACACCGAGGGACACGATGAACGACGGAATACGCCAGGCCACGGTGATGGAACCGGTGATGGTCCCGGCCAGGGCCGCACAGCCCATGCCGAGCAACGCCGCCGGGACTACGCTCCAGCCCCAGCCGAGGATCGCCACGCTGACCGCAGATGCTGCCAGGGCCAGCACCGAACCCACGGACAGGTCGATGCCGCCGATGATCAGGATGAACGTCATGCCGACCGCCAGCACCATCAGGTCGGGAATCTGGTTGGCGATGGTGCTGAAGGTGTCATAGGACCAAAAGTGGCTGCTCAGGGCCGAGAACAGCGCAATCATCGCCATCAAGGCACCTGCCAGGCCCAGGTAAGTGCCCAGGCCGTAGAAATTGCCGCCGGCTTTTGCGGTTGGAGTTGCTGTTTTCATGGGGTTGTCCTGGGCGCTGCTTCGTTGAGCAACGCATCACGTTTCTGATAGCCGGCAAACGCGGCGGCAAGCAATTCGTCCTGGGTCCAGCTGTCACGCGCGAAGGTTTCGATCAAGCGTCCGGCAGACAGCACGCCGATGCGGTCGCAGATCAGCATCAGCTCGCGCAAGTCGCTGGACACCACCACCAGCGCCTTGCCCTGGCGGGTCAAGTCGCCAAGCAGCGCATAGATATCAAATTTGGCGCCGACGTCGATGCCACGGGTCGGTTCGTCGAACAGCATCACCGCGCAATCGCGCTCAAGCCAGCGGCCGATCACCACCTTTTGCTGATTGCCTCCCGACAGCTCGGACACCAATTGCGCGGGGCTGGAGCTGCGGATGCGCATGGCGTCGATCTGCCGCTTGGCCAGCGCCGCTTCATCACGCCCATTGACCAGGCCGGCGCTGGACACCTTGGCCATATTGCCCAGGGCCGTGTTGGCGCTGATGGACTGGCTGAGCAACAGGCCCTCGCCCTTGCGATCCTCGGTGATCAGCGCGATGCCGTGCCCTACCGCATCCACCGGCGAGCGAATGCTCACCACCCGGGCCGGCGAGCCGAGGGCCACCGTGCCACTGTCGGCCAGGTCGGCACCAAAGATCAGGCGCAGCAACTCCGTACGACCGGCACCGATCAGTCCGGAGATGCCGTAGATCTCACCGGCGCGCACCTCAAAGGACACATCCCGGACCTTGTCCGAGCGGGTCAGGCCTGTGACCGTCAAGGCAGGCGCGCCAATGGTGCGCGGGCCGAGGTCGATGTGCTCGCCCAACTCGCGACCGACCATCAGCGTGACCAGTTGCTCGCTGTTGTAGTTGGCCATTGGCTCGACACACACCAGTTGGCCGTCACGCAGCACCGCAATGCGCTGGGCCACGCGGGCCAGCTCTTCCAGGCGATGGGAAATGTAGATAATTGCCACGCCCCGTGCCTGCAGGCGGCTGATTTGCTCAAACAGCATCTCGACTTCACGGGCGGTAAGCATTGCCGTCGGTTCGTCGAGGATCAGCACATGGCAGTCGCCGATCAGGTTGCGGGCGATCTCGACCATCTGCTGATGACCGATGCCCAGGCTGCCGACCAGGGTGTCCGGGTCGATGGCATCCAGCCCCACGTGTGCCATGGCCTCGATCGCGGCCTTGCGCAGTTGCTTGCGGCTGATCCAGCCACCACGACTGGGCAGGTTATCGAGGAACAGGTTTTCGGCGACGGTCAGGGTCGGCAGCAGGTTGAGCTCCTGCATCACCATGCGGATCCCCTGCTTTTCCGCCTGGGTGCGGCTGGCCGGGGCATAGTCCTGGCCGTTGAACTGCATCTGCCCGGTGGTGGGTGTAACCAGGCCACCGATGATCTTCGACAGGGTGCTTTTGCCCGCGCCATTCTCACCGGTCAGTGCCAACACCTCGCCGCGATTGAGCGTCAGGGTGATGTCAGACAAGACGGGCTGGGCATAGGTCTTACCGATACCGCTGACCGAGAGGACAGTGGTCGGTGCGGAAGATGACATAGGAAAATCTCCAGGCGCCCGCTCGACGTGAACGGGCGCTGTAGTGCGCAGCCAGGGATTATTGCTTGAGGACGAGTTCTACCGGCGTTTCGATCACGCCATCCACGGACTCGACCTTTTCACCCTTGACCAGCTTCAGCGCGTTCTGGATACCAAACACTGCTTGCTGCGCAGCCGCCTGGTCGGCGGTGGCCAGGATGCGGCCGTCCTTGAGCATCGGTTTGATCGCGGCGATATTGTCGTAGCCAACCACCTGGACCTTGCCGGCCTTGCCTGCCGCACGTACCGCAGAAACGGCACCCAAGGCCATATTGTCATTACCGGCCAGCAGCGCCTTGAGGTCTGGGTATTCGCTCAACATGGCAGCCGCGACCTTGTTGCCCTGGTCGATCTCCCAGTTACCGGACTGCACGGAGACAATCTTCATACCCGCCCCATCCATCGCATCCTTGAAGCCGGCGGTGCGTTGCTGGGCGTTGGTGGTGGTCGGCACACCTTCGATAATCCCGACCTTGTCGCCGCTCGCCAACTGCTTGGCCAGGTACTCGCCGACCAGGCGCGAACCCTTGCGGTTATCCGGGCCTACGAAGGGAACCTCGAGGTTTTTGCTTTTCAGCACTTCTGGGTCGAGGCGGTTATCGATGTTGACCACCTTGATCCCGGCATCGGAGGCTTTCTTCAGTACGTTGACCAGGGCCTTGGAGTCGGCGGGCGCGATGACGATTGCGTTGACTTTCGCGAGGATCATCTGGTTGACGATATCAATCTGGGCCGAGGTGTCGGTTTCGTTCTTGATCCCGTTGGTGATCATGTCGAAATCGGCGGCATGGGCTTTCTGATAGTCCTTGGCACCGTCTTGCATGGTGACGAAAAACTCATTGGCCAGGGACTTCATCACCAGGCCGACCTTGGGTTTGGCGGCGCTGTCATCAGCGAATGCAGAGGAAAGAGGCAGGGCAGCGGATGCAGCAGCCAGGACAGCGGCAGCAAGCAAACGTCCAGCGAATGGCAGCTTCATGGGTTCACTCCGATCTTATGATTATTTTGAGCAACGCCTGCAGCTTCACCTCACTCACGGAGTGCTCGTGAAACATCTCGCAAACGTTTGCGCTAAACAAACTATGCGAATAAGGCTGAATTTTGTCAACGAAAGAAACGGGCTTTTTCCGTGCACGCTCTACTTCCTGCCCTACAGCCCACCCCCCTCGTGCCTAAACATCCGGGCTAGGCGATCGTTCTCTAAAACGACAGACCTGCGGCCGCATTTCAGAAGCGTCTTGTTGATTTTTCCGGAATGATTTTCGGACAACCGAACGCCGAAGCCGCCAGCGTTCGGAAATTCGGACACGAGCTAAAGCCAAAAACTCACACACCGTTAAAAATTTGTTTTAAATCAGCAGGTTAAAAACAATCCTCAAACAAAATCTCGCTGGTACAAATCCTGCTCTTAATCAGCACCTTGTGGTGCTCAGCGCAGCCCGGGGTGTTCTGGATGAACCTGCACATGCACTCATCAAAACTAGAGAGAAAAATAATGAAATCTGCACTCAAGAACTTTGTTCCGGGCGCCTTAGCCCTGCTGCTGCTCTTCCCGGTTGCCGCCCAGGCCAAGGAAGTTGAATCCAAGACCAAGCTGTCCAACGTGGTGGTACTGGCCACTGGCGGCACCATCGCCGGCGCTGGCGCCAGCGCGGCCAACAGCGCCACCTACCAGGCGGCCAAGGTCGGTATCGAACAATTGATCGCCGGCATTCCCGAGCTCAGCCAGATCGCCAACGTGCGTGGCGAGCAAGTGATGCAGATTGCTTCCGAGAGCATCACCAACGAAAACCTGCTGCAACTGGGTCGTCGTGTCGCCGAACTTGCCGACAGCAAGGACGTGGACGGCATCGTGATCACCCACGGCACCGACACCCTCGAAGAAACCGCCTACTTCCTCAACCTGGTGGAAAAGACCGACAAGCCAATCGTCGTCGTGGGCTCCATGCGCCCGGGCACTGCCATGTCCGCCGACGGCATGCTGAACCTGTACAACGCCGTGGCCGTAGCCGGCAGCAAGGACGCACGCGGCAAAGGCGT
This sequence comes from Pseudomonas sp. DTU12.1, assembly GCF_009873475.1. Taxonomy (NCBI): domain Bacteria; kingdom Pseudomonadati; phylum Pseudomonadota; class Gammaproteobacteria; order Pseudomonadales; family Pseudomonadaceae; genus Pseudomonas; species Pseudomonas sp. DTU12.1. The sequence continues at coordinate 4,135,435 of NZ_CP045254.1, forward strand.
ACTGGTGACCATGAACGACGAGATCCAGTCGGGTCGCGACGTGAGCAAGATGATCAACATCAAGACTGAGGCCTTCAAAAGCGCCTGGGGCCCACTGGGCATGGTTGTAGAGGGCAAGTCCTACTGGTTCCGCCAGCCAGCCAAGCGTCACACCATGGGCTCGGAGTTCGATATCAAGAACATCAAGAGCCTGCCGGATGTTGAAATTGCCTACGGCTATGGCAACGTCAGCGACACCGCCTACAAAGCCCTGGCCCAGGCTGGCGCCAAAGCCATCATCCATGCCGGCACCGGCAATGGCTCGGTACCGGCCAAGGTAGTGCCTGCCCTGCAGGAACTGCGTAAGGAAGGCGTACAGATCATTCGCTCTTCCCACGTCAATGCCGGCGGTTTCGTTCTGCGCAACGCCGAACAGCCTGACGACAAGTACGACTGGGTCGTGGCCCATGACCTGAACCCGCAGAAAGCCCGCATCCTGGCCATGGTCGCCTTGACCAAGACCCAGGACAGCAAGGAACTGCAGCGCATCTTCTGGGAATACTGAGTTCACTCGGTAACCGATACGCCGCTATCGCTGTAGGCGCAGGCTTACCAGCGATAGCGGTCTACCTGATGTTGCATCATTGACTGACATCCCCCTATCGCCGGTAAGCCGGCCCCTATAAAAAACATTCCTGCCTTTCATAAATTTGCCGCCACACAGACTTCTTGGATTTTAAGCAGTTGCGAATTTTCTCACAGTTAAATACTGTATGTTCGTACAGCTAACTAAGGACTCCTCCGTGGCCAAGCCCTCCGCTGCAACACCTACACCTCCCGACGCCTACCAACGCCTGGCGATCCGCGTGCAAAAAATCATCAATTCCACCAACGCCCAAAAAAACAAAGCCGCGTTGATTTTTCGCCTGCCCGAGGAACCAGAGGACGAATGGGCACGACTACTGGAGGAAATCGCAGAAAACGACAACGTCACCCTCGCCTATCGCGATGATGGTGGGGTGCAGATTTTCTGGGTCGTGCCGAAGGAAGATTGAGTCAATGAGTGTCCGTTTTATCGCCCTGTTCTGTGTTTTTTTTGCCACCGCCGCCCACGCCCAAGCCCCACGCACCTTCAGTGAAGCCAAGAAAATCGCCTGGAAACTCTACGCTCCGCAATCCACGGAGTTTTATTGCGGCTGCAAATACACGGGTAACCGGGTAGACCTGAAAGCCTGCGGCTACATCCCACGTAAGAACGCGAACCGGGCCGCACGCATCGAGTGGGAGCATATTGTCCCGGCTTGGCAGATCGGGCATCAACGCCAGTGCTGGCAAGACGGCGGACGCAAAAACTGCACGCGTACCGATACTGTCTTCAAGCGCGCGGAAGCCGACCTGCACAACCTGGTACCGAGCATCGGCGAGGTCAATGGCGATCGCAACAACTTCAGCTTTGGCTGGTTGCCAGTGCAGAGCGGGCAATACGGTTCATGCCTGACTCAAGTGGACTTCAAGGCCAAGAAGGTCATGCCCAGGCCATCTATCCGCGGCATGATTGCCCGGACTTACTTTTACATGAGTAAACAATACGGTCTGCGCCTGTCGAAACAGGACCGCCAGTTGTATGAAGCCTGGAACCGGACCTATCCCGTGCAGCCTTGGGAGCGCCAGCGCAATCAAACCGTGGCATGCGTGATGGGGCGCGGCAACGAATTCGTCGGCCCGGTGAACCTCAAGGCCTGCGGATAAATGCGAGCGGGATCCGCGGATCCCGCCAACCACCTTGTTACTGGCGGGCCTTGTGCTCGATCACCAGCGACTCGGCATCGGTCTTCTTCTTTTTCACCAGCCTTTCCTGCAACTGGACCTGGCGAGCCTCGGCCTCGGCCTTGCTGGCGAATGGTCCCAACAGCACCAGGTCCTTGCCGTCTTCCTTGGCCAGATAGAAAGTAAAGCCGTTTTCCAGCAACCAGGCGGTCAGGTCGGTCAGCGCCTGCAGTTTGTTGTCGGGCGAGCGCACCAGGATATCCCACTGCACAGCGGCAACCGCAGGCGCCTGGGCTTTGGCGGCTTCAGCTTTGTCTCGGGGGGTGTCGAGATTGGGCCCTTCACCGCATCCGGCCAACGCCAATACCACAATTGCCATCGCTACTTTACGCACTGCCCTGCCCCTTTAATGATCAAAGAGGCAACTTTATCATTCGCTGCCTATTCTGGCCGTCATAAACGTTGGCTTAAACATTGCGAAGGATGTTTCCCAGACCTGTATGATGGCGCCATGGGAATTAATGCCGCCTCCATGCGTCCTAAAAGAGGCAGCCACAGGGAAGCGCTTCACAGTAAGCTACACGCAACCGACATCCGCCCTGTTAGAACATGCGTCCTTCAAAGCAATCAAGGAGAAGTCCATGCTGATACTCACCCGCAAAGTCGGTGAAAGCATAAATATCGGTGATGACATTACGATCACCATTCTGGGCGTTAGCGGCCAGCAAGTAAGAATCGGCATCAATGCTCCCAAAGATGTTGCCGTGCATCGCGAAGAGATTTACCAGCGCATCCAGGCAGGCCTGACTGCACCGGACAAACGCGAAACACCTTGAAGCCCTCCCAGTAGCCAGCCCGCTCGTCCCCTGTAACGGCTGGCGAAAGCCTCTTGGCCTGTCTACGGTATTCCGTGATCAGCGCAGCATTCGCGCCAGGCCCAGCCACTTGCCATCCCCTCCCCCGGCTCACCCGCGGAACTTGCGGGCCGTTTAACAGACAAACCCCTCCAGGAACGTTACAAAACCTTACAGTGCCCTCGGAGCGCGTTAATGAGGCGATCCCGCAAAGAGCCCTATACCCGTAAATCCTGGATAATCGCCCTGGTGATTGCCCTGGCTTTCGTAGCGATCGGGTATGGCCTCAGGTTTTATATGGAAGGCACTACCACCGTCCAGGATGCCAATTCATGGCCAGACCTGGCGTTGTTTCTCGGTGGCTATCTGTTCTGCTTCTGCCTCAAGCCCATCCAGGCTGCGATCCAGCGAAAACTCAGTCGTCGAGCGTTTCGCCAGGCCCGCCAGAAAACCCCCTCTTGAAACAGCGATTGGATCCCATGCTTAAATCAGGAGGAACTATCCACTTCGGTAGCACCCATACCCATACATCCCATAAAAAACGTTATCGATATGGACATAGAACATAACGCCAAGAACCTATTGTTCTTGATCGCACAACTCTCAGCAGATCATCCAAAGTCTTCCGCGCAATTGCACGGCAAGCCCGATGACGTCCTCGCGGGCCTGCGTCAACTTCATCTGCTGCACCTGATCACGGGCACCATTACCCACGGGAGCATCAAAGATCCATTGGGCTACCAGTGGGTTAGCGCTGAAAACATCCTGCTGACCAAGCGTGGCGAGGCGTTCAAGCCGGTGTAGAAGGCCGCAAGCGCAGTGAACCGGCCGCGTCGCACTGGACATGTACGCGGTCATAACTCGCAATCGTCGGATGATCCGTCACCATTGGCTCCCCATGCGCCGAGGTCACCACTAGGACGTCCGCACCCGCCGCCTCACCGGCGCGGATCCCCACCGGGGCATCCTCGAACACCAGGCACTCACCTATCGGCACCCCCAGACGCTGGGCGCCCAACAGGTAACAGGCCGGATCCGGCTTGCCGCTGGTCACATCCTCAGCCGTGATCATGACAGCCGGCGGCACCAGGCCTGCCGCGTGCATACGGCGCAGGGCAAGGGCCTTGGGCGCAGACGTGACCACGACCCAGCGGTGGGCAGGCAAACTCTGCAAAAATGCCACAGCGCCTGGGATTGCCAGCACGCCCTCCACATCCTCGATCTCTGCCTCGGTAATCCCTCGCGCCTCAGCCTGCGCGTCCACCCCCGGCAACGCCTGGCGGTTGATCGTATCGATGGCCCGAACACCGTGGATGGTCCCCAGAAACGCCTCGACATCCAGCCCGTGGCGTCGCGCCCAGGCAGCCCAGACCCGCTCTGCGGCAGCAATGGAGTTGAGTAGGGTACCGTCCATATCAAACAGAAATGCACGGTACGGACGATCAAATACAGCCGATTCTTTGACGGACACTGCTGGGCTCCCTCTTATGCTCGCTGCCCATTATCGGGCCCTGATGCAATCTACGGATCGGCCCAGGCCTTGTAAACGAAGGATGACCCCAGGCCGTCAGCAAACCTGACCGCCGCTCTCCGGGATATCTTGCGGCGTATTCCACGCGGCCAGAACCGCGACCCTAAGCCCTTCGACTGTAGCCCCCAATGCCATTGAGGGCTGAGGCCCGGCCCCCTGCCCTGGCAGAAAAGGAACATGGATAAACCCACTGCGCACGCCAGAACCCGCCAAGGCATGCTGCAAGCTGTAGAACACTTGGTTACACACAAAGGTGCCCGCCGTGTGCGAGACCGAAGCGGCGATGCCAGCGTCGCGCACCGCCTTGACCATGGCCTTGACCGGCAAGGTACTGAAATAGGCCGCTGGCCCTTCAGGGATCACCGCCGTATCGACAGGCTGAGCCCCCAGGTTGTCCGGGATCCGCGCATCGTTGAGGTTGATCGCCACTCGCTCGATAGAAATATCACTGCGCCCTGGCCCCAGGCCGGTGGCAATTACCAGTTGCGGTTGATGCTCGGCCAGTAACTGGTTCAAACAGATAACCGCAGTGGCAAAGGCACAGGGCAATTGGCGGGCGATGATGGTGACGCCTTCCTGCAATTGCACCCCGTCCAGTTGACGCACAGCTTCCCAGGACGGGTTGATCAGGTCTTGATCGAACGGCTCAAACCCCGTCAGTAGCACAGTCCCCATCACCACCTCACATCAACACATAAAGAAGGACGATGTTGACCAGCAACATCATCAACGCCGTGGGCATCTGCGCCTTGATCACCGCGTTTTTGTCAGGCAATTCCAGTAGCGCCGCGGGCACAATATTGAAGTTCGCCGCCATCGGCGTCATCAACGTGCCGCAGTACCCAGAAAACATGCCGATGGCCGCCATTACCGCCGGGTTGCCGCCATAAATCCCCACCAGTACCGGCACACCAACACCGCCGGTCATCACCGGGAAGGCGGCAAAACCGTTGCCCATGATCACCGTGAACAGCGCCATGCCCAACACATAGACCATCACCGCCACCAGCTTGTAATCCAGGTTGATATAGGTGGTGGTGACGTGAGCCACGGCCGTCCCTACGCCAGCCTCGTTAAACAGCAAGCCGAGCATCGCCAGCATCTGCGGCAAGACCATGGCCCAGCCCAGGGCTTCGGTCAGGCGTCGCGACTCCCGCAAGGCCTGCACCGGCGTGTCGCGGGTCAGCCAGCAGGCCAGGCCCAGGGCGATCAGGCAACCGAGGCCGAGGGATACGAACGTGGTGTTTTTCGGGTCCAGCAGTGGCACGCCGCCAATCTCGACGTTCTTGAGCAGCACAGAGCCGATTACGGTGGTCAACGGAATGGCCAGGGCCGGAATAAACAGTTTATGACCCAGCCGGCCGGCGCTGGCACGGGAGGCTTTGTCATGCAGCTCGACATGGGCACCACGCCCCACCCCGCCGAGCCCGGCGATCAACGCCATCAGCACCACGCCGACGCCCACGACCACCGACGGCAAGTGCTCGCCCACCAGGAACGGGATGGCGAACAGTAGCCAGAACAACGCACTTGACCAGCGTTTGGGGTGGGTGCGGTCAGCCAGGATCATGCCCGCGGTAATCAGCAACAAAACCCCGGCGAGCCAATACAGATATTGGATAGAAATGATCATTGCGCGGCCTCCGGCTGAACGCTGGCGGGCGCGGTGGCTGTCAGTTCGCGGGTCAATCTTCGGTCAAAGCGGTGCAAACGTATCGCGTGCACAATGAACGCACAAATCGCCGTGGGGATGCCCCAGACCGCAATATGCAGCGGTTCGACATCAATGCCAGAGCCCAGCAGGAAGGTGTGCATCAAGGCAATCGCACCAAAGGCCACGAAGATGTCTTCACCAAAAAACAGCCCCACGTTGTCCGTGGCGGCGCACATCGCCAGGACCTTGTGGCGCACCTTGTCCGGCAGTTTGCCAAAGCGTTTCTCGGCCGCGCCTTCCGCCATGGGCGCCAGCAATGGGCGCACCATTTGCGGATGCCCGCCAAGACTGGTCAGGCCCATGGCCGCTGTGGATTCGCGAACAAACAGATAAATGATCAACAGACGCCCGACGGTGGCGCGCTCGAAGCGCGCAATCCAGTTCTGCGCGTGCAGGCGCAGGCCATGGCGCTCCAGCAGGCCGATAACGGCCAGGGGCAGCAACAGGATCAGTTGCAAGGCGCGGGTCTGCAGGAAGCCATCGCCCATGGTGGCGAGGATTTTTTCCAAGGGGAAGTGCGCGGCAAATCCGGTGGCAATCGCTGCCGCCGTCACCACCAGCAACGGATTGAAGCGCAACACGAAGCCGACCACGATGACGAGCACGCCAATCAGCGGCCAAAGGTTCACAACAGTTTGCATGGCGTTGAGTCCTTGATTGCGTGCTGCGACGCCTGCCTCGCTGATAAGCAATGGCGGGGAGCCCGACGCGGATTTTTATTATTGACCGGGTAGGTCGAGGGTCATTGGCGGGCATCTTTGCTGCTTGGAGCGGAGGGTGTCCAACAAGAAAAATTGTTGCTGCAAACCAATAAAGTTTGTGAGGGGATGGCAGGCAATTACAGGCATGCCACGATTTGCGTGGTTCAAATCGTGGCATGCCCTGCCGGGTGAACCTGCTTGATCAGGGCTGCCAAGCTCTGGACGCAGCTGCGGCCTTGAATTTGGCGCTGTTTTGCGGTGTGGCTGGTGGCTCGGAATCACCAAAAATAGCTTTAAGCCAGTGCCCATCGGTAGGGTTGGGGAAGAGAACAAACTTGCGACCGAACTGTTGCTTGTCTTCGGTCATCAGCGCCATGCGCTGCTGCACATCGGACACGTAGTACTTGCGCTTGAAGTCATTGAGGTTGTCGCCCAACATCACGACCACTTCATAATCCTTGGCAATTTCCAGTTGCCTGGGCTCTTTATTGGATGTGTCGCGGTAAACCGTCAGGTGCTTTTCATCCGCAAAGGGAAGCTTGCTATTGCGCAGGTTTGCCAAGGCGTATTCATAGGTTTTGTCGCCCTGGTCACGGCTCGTGACGTAGAAAACCTCTACCCCTTTTGATTGCGCATAATTCAAAAACTCCACTGCGCCGGGCGTGGCCACCGGGCCGTTTTCAGCCACCCATTTATCCCAGGCGGCATCATCGAAGAACTCCTTGCCCGAATTGATCATGTAGCCCCAGTAGCTGTTGCTGCTCAAGACGGTGTCGTCGATGTCGCTGATAATCGCCAACGGCCGATCGCCGGCTTTGTGCGCTTGCAGGGCACTGTCCAGGCGCATCTTGGCAATATTGAAACCTTGATAGTAAAGCGCCTCGAACTCGGCAGCCGTCTGCCTCCAGGCGACGGCTGAAGTCAGATCATTGGAAACAACACTTGTGACTTGCCCTGACCATACCGGCGCACACTGAAGCATCAATAACGAGAAGAGAATGGGAGCGGCGAAGATCTTGTTGTTTTTCTCTACTTTCATTTTCAAACCCATAATTAAGGTCCAGACAGCCTCAGAAGGCACTGCAAGGGTGTTGTTCTATAACACCCTGCAGGTCAGCTCAATATGAGTGTCGCGATCGTGGATCAATCAGGCGCAACTCCCGCATTTACCAGCGGTGTGTAACTTGCGGTCAACACCGTGCCTGGCGCCGGCAGGTGGATGGTATTGTTGACTGTAGAGCAGGTAGTACTGCGATTGAACAGGTTCTGAATGCCCGTGCTGACCTGATCATTTTCACTGAGTTGGTATTGGCTGATCATATCGACGGTGGTGTAGCGGTCGACCTTGCGTCGTCCAAAGCTGGCAACGCCATCCAGGCGATAATCAGCGCGTCGAAATAAGTGGCCTGCACGCGGTTGCTCCAGGCTTCACTCGACTTGAACTCAAGGTAGGCGGTCAGTTTGAGCGGTGGGATGCGGTAGCCAGTCACGACCTTCAGGCTGCTCCCGGACCTTCATCCAGGTAAAGCTACCGCCGGCGCAGGAGCGCTCATTGAGCTTATGTTGCAGTTGCGCAAAGCCACCGAGGCTGCGCGCTGTCAGGTCGGGGTTGAAGTAGCGCCCCACAACAGTCCTGTATTGCCTTGATTCCCCAGCGGCGTGCGAAGCGTGACCCCGCTGCCGAACACTTCACTGTTGCTTATCGTGAGCTTGGGGATTCCATGTACTGCCGAGAAGTATGGCGCCGGGACCAATCAAGCAACCCCAATAACCATTTAGGCCTGGATAGAAAAGCGGCCCGAATGCCGCAGTGGCAAGAAAAGTGACCCCAGCCCATAACCGCTTACGCGGGGTGAACCACTCGCGGAACGCTTCAAGCTTTTTACCGGCCATTACCACCTCCTTGTTTGATAAGCAGCAAAGCATATCACCCACTTTAACGAATCACGCCAGCCGGCGAGGCAGGCGCACGCAGGGAGGTAAGCCATGAGCGCTTTCGCAGTGTTTGGTATGAACTTCGCGGTCGCCAAGGCAGAGGCCGGCAAGAAAGCAACAAAAAAGGGCCCACCTTTCGGTGAGCCCTTCTAGACCGCCCAGCAGAGCGGATTTTGTTTGGTAGGCGCGATTGGACTCGAACCAACGACCCCCACCATGTCAAGGTGGTGCTCTAACCAACTGAGCTACGTGCCTGCTGTGAGGCGGCATTCTACGGAATTCCCGAGGGGTGTCAACACCTTTTTTGAAGCTAAGCCTATGAATATGCGAATTTTTTATTTTTCATTAGCCGCGCGGCTTTTTCCGGGTGGCTGGCAGGGTATTTTCAACTGAGGTAGGATCGGCGCACTCGTAAAAAATATAAAACAGAGGTTCCAGTATGGCGAACACCCCCTACCCCCAGTCGTATTACGCAGCGTCCGCCAATGCGGTTCCTCCCCGGCCAGCGCTGCAAGGTGAAGTCGAAACCGATGTGTGCGTGATCGGCGCCGGCTATACCGGGTTGTCGAGCGCGCTGTTCCTGCTGGAGAACGGCTTTCGCGTGACGGTACTGGAAGCCGCCAAGGTAGGTTTCGGTGCATCTGGGCGCAACGGTGGCCAGATCGTCAACAGCTACAGCCGTGATATCGATGTGATCGAACGCAGCGTCGGCCCCCAACAGGCACAGCTATTGGGACAAATGGCATTTGAGGGCGGCAGGATCATTCGTGAGCGGGTAGCCAAATACCAGATTCAGTGCGACTTGAAGGACGGCGGGGTCTTCGCTGCGCTCAATAGCAAGCACATGGGCCACCTGGAATCGCAGAAGCGTTTGTGGGAGCGCTACGGCCATACGCAGCTGGAGTTGCTCGACGAGCGGCGCATCCGCGAGGTAGTGGCCTGTGAGAACTACGTGGGCGGCCTGCTGGACATGAGTGGCGGGCATATCCATCCGCTGAACCTGGCATTGGGTGAAGCGGCGGCAGTGGAGTCCCTGGGCGGCACTATCTACGAACAGTCCGCCGCCGTGCGTATCGAGCGTGGCGCCACCCCTGTGGTCCACACGGCGCAAGGCAAGGTAAAGGCTAAATTCATCATCGTCGCCGGCAACGCGTACCTGGGCAACCTCGTGCCCGAACTGGCAGCCAAGTCGATGCCATGCGGCACACAAGTGATCACCACCGCACCTCTGGGGGATGAACTGGCTAAAACCCTGCTACCCCAGGACTTCTGCGTCGAAGACTGCAACTACTTGCTCGACTACTACCGACTGACCAGCGACAAGCGCCTGATCTTCGGTGGTGGCGTGGTGTATGGCGCGCGGGATCCGGCGAATATCGAAGCAATCATCCGACCGAAGATGCTCAAGGCCTTCCCGCAATTGAAGGATGTAAAAATCGACTACGCCTGGACCGGCAACTTCCTGCTGACCTTGTCTCGCCTGCCCCAGGTTGGCCGCATCGGCGATAACATCTACTACTCCCAGGGCTGTAGTGGGCATGGCGTGACGTATACGCACCTGGCGGGCAAGGTACTGGCCGAAGCCCTCAGAGGCCAAGCGGAGCGTTTTGACGCGTTTGCCGACCTGCCGCACTACCCGTTCCCGGGCGGCCAACTGCTGCGCACTCCATTTGCAGCGATGGGCGCGTGGTATTACGGGCTGCGGGACAAGCTGGGCTTCTGATCGACACCCTGCAGGAACCGGCTTGCCGGCGATGGCGATCTTGACGACGCTATCGCTGGCAAGCCCTCCCCTACAGGTCGCATCATCAAATCGCAGACACAAAAAACCCCGGTCTTTCGACCAGGGTCTTTGCTATCGATCCAATCAAGCATGAAGCTTGCTTTGGCGCTCTCGGGGTGTTCAGTGGACCCCGGAACAGATATGGCGCAGCGGACGGGACTCGAACCCGCGACCCCCGGCGTGACAGGCCGGTATTCTAACCGACTGAACTACCGCTGCGTATCGCTCAGACTGCTGAAGTGTCACCTTCAACCGCCTTCAAACATCTGATTGAGCAGCCTTGGCTGTTCAATCTCAAACCCGACATGTCGGACCTGGAAAATATGGCGCAGCGGACGGGACTCGAACCCGCGACCCCCGGCGTGACAGGCCGGTATTCTAACCGACTGAACTACCGCTGCGCGTCGGTGCAACTTTTAACGTTGCGTCTTACCCGAAGGCAAAACTCTCAAGAAGTGGTGGGTGATGACGGGATCGAACCGCCGACCCTCTGCTTGTAAGGCAGATGCTCTCCCAGCTGAGCTAATCACCCTTTGCTTCGTTGAGGCCGCGAAATTTACGCAGATAGCGGACCTAAGTCAATAGCCTGCTTGAAGTTTTTCTGAAAAAGACAAAATCACGTCAAGACAGCTACCCGCCCTACTCGCTGTAAATCATCTTCTTGCTCATGCCGCCATCCACCACGAACTCTTGCCCCGTCACAAACCCAGCGCTGCGCGACAGCAGCCACGCCACCATGGCGGCCACATCCTCAACCGTCCCAACCCGGCCCGCAGGATGCTGCGCATGATCGGCGTCACTCAACGGCTCTGCGCGGCGCGCGGCGGGATCACGGGCATCGATCCAGCCAGGGCTGACAGCATTGACCCGAACCTCCGGCCCCAGGCTGATGGCCAGCGCATGGGTCAGGGCCAGCAGGCCACCCTTGCTCGCCGCATAGGCCTCGGTGTCCGGCTCCGACTGCCTGGCCCGGGTAGAAGCCAGATTGACGATAGAACCGCCGTGGGCACGCAGATACGGTGCACAGTGCTTGGCCAGCAGCATCGGCCCACTGAGGTTCACCGCCAGCACCCGATTCCAGTAAGCCAGGTCCAGGCTATCCAACGTGATATTGCGCGGGTCGGCCACCGCGGCATTGCACACCAGGGCATCCAGGCGCCCGAACTGGCCCAGCACTTCAGCAACCCCAAGGGCCACCTGCTGCTCATCGGCCACGTCCATGGTGATAAACCAGGCGTTATCGCCCAGCACCTTGGACACTTTGGCGCCCCGCTCGCGATCAAGATCGGCCAACACCACTTGCCAGCCTTCGCTGATCAGCCAGGCAGCGATCCCCAGGCCGATACCCCGTGCAGCGCCCGTTACCAACGCGACCCGGCCATTACTGGCGCCAGCCGCCTCCTGGGACCACTCGATCACAAGGCAGCCAGCCCGCGGGCCAGATCGGCCTGCAAGTCAGCCACGTCTTCCAGCCCCACTGCAACCCGGATCAGGCTGTCGCGGATACCGGCCGCTTCACGCTCCTGCGGGGCCAGGCGCCCATGGGAGGTGGTGCTTGGATGGGTAATGGTGGTTTTGCTGTCACCCAGGTTGGCGGTGATGGAAATCAGGCGCGTGGCGTCGATAAAGCGCCATGCGCCCTCTTTACCGCCCTTGACCTCAAAACTCACCACCGCCCCAAACCCGCGCTGCTGACGCTGGGCCAACTCATGTTGCGGGTGGCTCTTCAAGCCGGCGTAGTGAACTTTTTCGATGCCGTCCTGCTGTTCCAGCCACTCGGCCAGGGCCTGGGCGTTGGCGCAATGGGCTTTCATCCGCAGGCTGAGGGTTTCCAGGCCCTTGAGGAAAATCCAGGCGTTGAACGGGCTCAGGGTCGGGCCTGCGGTGCGCAAGAAACCTACTACTTCTTTCATCTGCTCGCCACGACCAGCCACTACACCGCCCATGCAACGGCCCTGGCCATCGATGAACTTGGTAGCCGAATGCACCACGATATCTGCGCCCAGCTTCAGCGGTTGCTGCAGGGCGGGCGTGCAGAAGCAGTTATCCACTACCAGCATCGCACCTTTGGCGTGCGCTACTTCGGCGAGGGCGGTGATGTCTACGAGCTCTGCCAGCGGGTTGGACGGTGACTCGACGAACAGCAATTTGGTATTGGCCTTGATGGCCCCATCCCAGCCAGAAAGGTCTGCCAGCGGCACGTAGTCGACTTCAATGCCGAAACGCTTGAAGTACTTCTCGAACAGGCTGATGGTCGAACCAAACACGCTACGCGAGACCAATACATGGTCCCCGGCGCTGCACAGGCTCATGACCACCGCGAGGATGGCCGCCATGCCCGTTGCCGTAGCGACGGCCTGCTCTGCACCTTCCAGAGCCGCGATACGCTCTTCGAAGGCACGTACGGTCGGGTTGGTATAACGGGAGTAGACGTTACCCGGCACTTCGCCAGCAAAGCGAGCCGCCGCGTCCGCCGCAGTGCGGAACACGTAGCTGGAGGTGAAGAACATCGGGTCACCGTGTTCACCTTCCGGCGTGCGGTGCTGGCCGGCGCGCACAGCCAGGGTATCGAAAGCCACGCCATCGAGGTCGCTGTCCAACCGACCGGCATCCCATTCCTGACTCATGCTGCCACTCCTTCACTCAATTCTTTATTTAAGATACAAAACCGGCCCCTCAGGGCCGGTAGTCAATCAGTTGTTGTACAGATCGATGATCGCGCTGACCGCCTGGGTCTTGATCTTCGAGGAGTCGTTGCGCGCCTGCTCGATCTTGTTCAGGTAAGCCTCATCGACATCACCGGTCACGTACTTGCCATCGAAGACCGCACAATCAAACTGCTCGATCTTGATCTTGCCGCCGCCAACCGCCTCGATCAAGTCAGGAAGATCCTGATAGATCAGCCAATCAGCGCCAATCAGATCAGCCACATCCTGGGTCGAACGATTGTGCGCAATCAGTTCGTGGGCGCTCGGCATGTCGATACCGTACACGTTCGGGTAACGCACGGCAGGCGCAGCGGAACAGAAGTACACGTTCTTCGCCCCGGCTTCACGGGCCATCTGGATGATCTGCTTGCAGGTGGTGCCACGCACGATGGAGTCATCCACCAACATCACGTTCTTGCCGCGGAACTCCAGCTCGATGGCGTTGAGCTTCTGGCGTACCGACTTCTTGCGAGCCGCCTGGCCCGGCATGATGAAGGTGCGGCCGATGTAGCGGTTCTTGACGAAACCTTCGCGGAACTTGACGCCCAGGCGGGTGGCCAATTCCAGCGCAGCGGTGCGGCTGGTGTCCGGGATCGGGATCACCACGTCGATGTCGTGCTCTGGACGCTCGCGCAGGATCTTCTCGGCAAGCTTCTCGCCCATGCGCAGGCGCGCCTTGTACACCGAGACGCCATCGATGATCGAATCCGGGCGCGCCAGGTACACGTGCTCGAAGATGCACGGGGTGAGCTTGGGGTTGATCGCGCACTGGCGGGTGTGCAGTTTGCCATCTTCAGTGATGTACACCGCTTCGCCCGGGGCCAGGTCGCGCACCAAGGTAAAGCCCAGTACATCCAGGGATACGCTTTCGGAGGCGATCATGTACTCGACGCCTTCGTCGGTGTGACGCTGGCCGAACACGATAGGACGGATGCCATGCGGGTCGCGGAAACCAACGATCCCGTAGCCGGTGATCATTGCCACGACCGCGTAGCCACCCACGCAACGGTTATGCACGTCGGTCACAGCGGCGAACACGTCTTCTTCGGTTGGCTGCAACTTGCCGCGCTGGGCCAGTTCGTGGGCAAACACGTTGAGCAGCACTTCCGAATCGGAACTGGTGTTGACGTGGCGCAGGTCAGATTCGTAAATCTCCTTGGCCAACTGTTCAACATTGGTCAGGTTACCGTTGTGCGCCAAGGTAATGCCGTAGGGCGAGTTGACGTAAAACGGTTGAGCTTCGGCCGAAGTCGAGCTACCGGCAGTCGGATAACGCACATGGCCAATACCCATATGCCCGACCAGGCGCTGCATGTGACGCTGATGAAACACGTCACGTACCAGGCCATTGTCCTTGCGCAGGAATAACCGGCCGTCGTGGCTGGTCACAATACCGGCAGCGTCCTGGCCGCGGTGCTGGAGGACGGTTAGCGCGTCATACAGCGCCTGATTGACGTTCGACTTACCGACGATACCGACGATGCCACACATGCGACGCAACCCCTACTTAATGAATCTTGACTGAACACTACTTACTGCGGCGTGTTGCCCGGCAAGAGGTGCTCCTTGAACGGAATATCAGCGGGTACGCTGATACCGCTGGCCAGCCACTGACTACTCCACCCCAATATGAGGTTCTTGGACCAGTCTGCAACCAATAGAAATTTTGGCACGAGACTCGACTCCTGCCACCAAGCATCCTGCTGTACCGGGCCCAGGCTCAACAGCCCGACCGCAACGACCACCAGCAACGCGCCACGCGCGGCACCGAAGGCCATGCCGAGAAATCGATCGGTCCCGGAGAGGCCGGTGACACGTATCAATTCGCCGATAAGATAATTGACCATTGCTCCCACCAGCAGCGTGGCGATGAACATGATGGCGCAGCCCGCGATGACACGAGCCGAAGGTGTTTCGATGTAGCCGGCCAAGTAAACGGCCAGGGATCCGCCGAACATCCAGGCGACGACTCCTGCAACGATCCAGGTCAGCAGCGATAATGCTTCTTTGACGAAGCCGCGGCTTAGACTGATCAATGCGGAGATGGCGATGATGGCTACGATCGCCCAATCAACCCAGGTAAATGGCACAGTGCAGCCTACAGACGGATAAGGCGGCGCATTTTAGCAGAGCGCTGGGCTATCGGTAAGCGGTGATTGGCGGTCCATTGCAAATCAATGGGTTGTGGCAAGCTGCGGCCATCTCAGACGGGCATAAACCAATGTGGGAGCGGGCTTGCCCGCGATAGCGGCGTGTCAGTCAACTTTAATATCGACTGATGCACCGTCATCGCTGGCAAGCCCGCTCCCACACAAGCCCGCACACACATTTGGAGCCGGAATCAGCCGCGTTCTGGCTGGAAGCGCACCACAAAACCCTTCAGATTCTGCTGACGCCCCAGCAAGTCACGCAGGCGGTCAGCCTCGGCACGCTCAATCAGCGGCCCGACAAACACCCGGTTCTTGCCATCGGCAGTACGGATATAAGCGTTATAGCCCTGGCTGCGCAGGGTCTTCTGCAAGGCTTCGGCACTTTCGCGGTTGGACAGGCTGGCGAGCTGCACCGACCAACTGATCGGCAGGCCATTGGGATCAATACGGCTTTGACCGACATCCGGCTTGCCTGGCGCAGCAGGCTGCGGCGCGACAGGTTTTGGCGCTGGAGCAGGCGCCGCAGGCTTGGCTGCCACGACTGGCGCTGGCTTGACTACGGGAACGCTGGGTTGAATTGGCGCCGTGGGTGCCTGCTGCTGGGCAATTTCTGCATCCGTCGGCACTGGCTCTTCCTCGGGCAGCGCCTGCGGCTCAGGCACCACCACCGGCTCGACCTGAACCTGCGGCATTACCGGGACCTGGGGCGCCGCCGGCGCCTCAACCGTGACCTGGCGCTGCTCGTCCTGACGGGAAAACAGCATCGGCAAGAAAATCACCGCCAATGCCACCAGCACCAGGGCTCCGACCATTCGCTGCTTGTATGCGCTATCCAGTAATGCCATGTGCAGCTTCCTCCGTGGAGCGCCGGGCCAACCACTCAAGCGCCTCGGCAACACAATAAAATGATCCGAACAACAGAATCTCGTCCTCGGCCGTTGCTACCGCGCATTGAGCCTCCAATGCAGCGGTCACGCTTGCATGGGACGTCACCGTCGCACCAAGGTTCTGCAGCAGCACCTGTACATCATCGGCCGAACGGCTGCGAGGTGTATCCAGCGGCGCAACCGCCCACGCCTGCACACTGCTCAGCAAGGGTGCGACCACACCTTCCAGGTCTTTGTCCGACAGCAAGCCGAACACCGCCAGGCGTCGACCCTTCGGCACATGGCTGGCCAAACGGCGCGCCAAGTACTGCGCAGCATGCGGGTTATGACCAACGTCCAGCAACAGGTCAAGGCGCTTGCCTTGCCACTCGAACGCGCGGCGATCCAGACGCCCGACCACCCGTGTACGTTGCAAAGTATCGGCAATCTGCCCGGCATTCCATGGCAGGTCCAGCAACAGGTAGGCTTGCAGGGCGAGTGCGGCGTTTTCCATGGGTAGGTTCAGCAGCGGCAAGCCGTGCAACTCGACGCCCAGACCCCGCGCATCGACACCACGCCACGACCAATGATCGTCTGCCACGTCCAGGGAAAAATCCCGGCCCCGCAGGAAGAAGGGGCAATCCAGTTCGCGCACCTTGTCCAGCAAGGTATGCGGCGGATCCAGGTCACCACACAGTGCCGGCTTGCCTGGGCGCAGGATCCCGGCCTTTTCATAGGCCACCGATTCGCGGGTATCACCCAGATAATCGGTATGATCCACGCCAATGCTTGTGATCAACGCCAGGTCGGCGTCCACCACATTGACAGTATCCAGGCGACCACCCAGGCCCACTTCCAGTACCACGGCATCCAGCTGTTCGCGCTCGAACAACCAGAACGCAGCCAGGGTGCCCATCTCGAAATAGGTCAGGGAGGTATCGCCGCGCCCGGCATCCAGCGCCGCAAAGGCTTCGCACAATTGCTCGTCGGTGGCTTCAACACCGTTGAGTTGCACGCGCTCGTTGTAACGCAGCAAGTGCGGCGAGCTATAAACACCCACCTTCAAGCCCTGGGCCTGCAGCAACGCAGCGACAAAGGCGCAGGTAGAACCCTTGCCGTTGGTGCCCGTGACCGTGATCACTCGCGGCGCGGGCCGACCCAACCCGAGGCGGGCCGCTACCTGTTGCGAGCGCTCCAGGCCCATGTCGATGGCTGACGGATGCAACTGCTCAAGGTAGGCGAGCCACTCGCCCAGGGTTCGTTGGGTCATAGGTTTGCAGGCACCGGCGGAACGACGATAGGTTCGACTTTAGGCGCGACGTATTCTGGTGTCGGCAAGCCCATCATCTGTGCCAGCAGGCTACCCAGGCGTGGACGCAGTTCGGAGCGGGCGATGATCATGTCAATCGCCCCGTGCTCCAGCAGGAACTCGCTGCGCTGGAAGCCTTCCGGCAGCTTTTCGCGCACGGTCTGCTCGATCACACGTGGGCCGGCAAAGCCGATCAGTGCCTTGGGCTCGCCAACGATTACGTCGCCGAGCATCGCCAGGCTGGCGGAAACGCCGCCGTAGACCGGGTCGGTCAGCACGGAGATGAACGGGATGCCTTCCTCGCGCAGACGCGCCAGTACCGCAGAGGTCTTGGCCATTTGCATCAGCGAGATCAACGCTTCCTGCATCCGCGCACCACCCGAGGCGGCGAAGCAGATCATTGGGCAACGGTTTTCCAGGGCGTAGTTGGCGGCACGTACAAAGCGCTCACCGACAATGGCGCCCATCGAGCCACCCATGAAGGAGAATTCAAAGGCCGACACCACCACCGGCATGCCCAGCAGCTTGCCGCTGATCGAGATCAGCGCGTCTTTTTCACCGGTCTGCTTCTGCGCAGCGGTCAGGCGGTCCTTGTACTTCTTGCCGTCGCGGAACTTGAGACGGTCCACCGGCTCCAGGTCAGCGCCCAGCTCGGCACGGCCATCGGCGTCGAGGAAGATGTCGATACGGGCGCGGGCGCCGATACGCATGTGGTGGTTGCACTTGGGGCAAACGTCCAGGGTCTTTTCCAGCTCTGGGCGGTACAACACCGCGTCGCAGGATGGGCACTTGTGCCACAGACCTTCAGGGACCGAGCTTTTCTTCACCTCGGAACGCATGATCGAGGGGATCAGTTTGTCTACTAACCAGTTGCTCATGCTTTCTTTCTCCAGTACCGGTGGCTTGAACACAGCCCCGCGTATGCCCTTGAGCTAAATTCATTGATGTGGCGATAACAGCTGCAGGACGGGGTCAGACGTTCGACCAGCCATTTCCTGCACCTGCCCTCAGCCTTCCAGACAACCCGCCAACGCGTGGCTGCCACTTCATTGGCGCCGCCCGAGGGCAACGCCGGCCTGTTTCACACAGTGGTAGTTACTGACGGCGGCAGACTGCCAGCCGTCACATCGCGCCACTGCTGCTGCGCACTGCCTGCATGAATGCGCGAATCTTGGCAGAATCCTTGATGCCCTTGCCCTGCTCCACCCCGCCGCTGACGTCCACCGCATACGGGCGAACCTGGGCGATGGCCTGCGCCACGTTTTCGGCACACAGGCCGCCGGCCAGGATGATCGGCTTGCTCAAGCCCTGGGGAATCAGCGACCAGTCAAAGGCCTCGCCCGTACCACCAGGAATGCCCTCGACATAGGCATCGAGCAAAATCCCGCTGGCCCCGGCGTAGGCGGCGCAACTGGCGGCGATATCGTCCCCGGCCTTGACCCGCAAGGCCTTGATATAAGGGCGATGGTAGCCGGCGCACTCATCCGGGGTTTCGTCGCCATGGAACTGCAGCAGGTCCAGGGGGACGGCATCCAGGGTTTCGTTGAGCTCACAGGCGCTGGCGTTGACGAACAGCCCCACGGTGGTCACGAACGGCGGCAAGCCGGCAATGATCGCCCGCGCCTGCTGCACCGTCACCGCACGCGGGCTCTTGGCATAAAACACAAAACCAATGGCGTCAGCCCCCGCCTCGACTGCCGCCAGCGCGTCTTCCATGCGGGTAATCCCGCAAATCTTGCTGCGAACGCCTGACATATCGTCGGAACCTCAGGGGGCTGTCCAGGAAAGTCCCGGATGGTAACAAATGCTTTTCCAGGCGTCAGCCGTCAAGTTCAGTGAAACCTGTGAGGAAGTGTGGCCCGATGAAACGCTGCGGCAACTCGAACTCATCGCGGTATTCCACATCCACCAGATACAGGCCGAACGGGTGCGCCGTCACCCCACCGGTACGACGCACCCGACTCTCCAGCACTTCCTTGGCCCATTCCACCGGGCGCTCGCCGGTGCCAATGGTCATCAGTACGCCGGCGATATTGCGCACCATATGGTGCAGGAACGCACCGGCACGGATATCCAGGACAATCATCTTGCCGTGGCGCGTGACGCGCAGGTGGTGGACTTCCTTGATCGGCGACTTGGCCTGGCACTGGCCAGCCCGGAATGCGCTGAAATCATGGATCCCCACCAGGTGCTGGGCCGCCTCCGCCATACGCTCGGCGTCCAACGGGCGGTGGTTCCAGGTGATTTCTTCGTTCAAGTGTGCCGGACGGATCTGATCGTTATAGATCACGTAGCGGTAGCGCCGGGCAATCGCCTTGAACCGCGCATGGAAGTGCGCCGGCATGACCTTGGCCCAACTGACGCTAACATCGTGGGGCAGATTGATATTGGCGCCCATGACCCAGGCTTTCATCGAACGCTCGGCCTGGGTGTCAAAATGCACCACTTGCCCGCAGGCATGCACGCCGGCGTCGGTACGCCCGGCGCACATCAATGAAACCGGCGAGTCGGCGACCTTCGACAGGGCCTTCTCCAGGGTTTCCTGTACGGTCGGCACGCCCGAGGCCTGGCGCTGCCAGCCGCGATAGCGCGAGCCTTTGTATTCAACGCCCAGGGCGATTCTGAAAAAGCCAGCGGCCGCCATTTCGGCGGCCGCGTTATCTATATTTGCCAAGAGCTGAGGGCCTGATGAGTTGCGCAAAGGCAGCCATTATATATGGCTTGAGGATTTTTGTAGGAGCGAGCTTGCTCGCGAAGATCGTCAACGATAACGCGTCCATCCTGGAAGAACGCGGTGCCCTTGAGTTTTTCGCGAGCAAGCTCGCTCCTACAGGAATTGCGTAATGGCTTTAGGCCAGGTTGCTGAGCATTTCCTTGGCTTCATCCCGTTGCTTTTCATCGCCTTCGGTAAGGACTTCGGCGAGGATGTCGCGCGCACCGCCCTCATCCCCCATATCGATATAAGCCTGGGCCAAGTCCAGCTTGGTGGCGACTTCGTCGGTGCCCGACAGGAAGTCGAACTCCGGCTCATCGTCGCCCTTGGCGGCGTCTTCGGCAGTGAAGCTCGGCTCGATCGACGGGCTTTCCAGGCTCTGGGACAGACGCTCCAGTTCGGCGTTGACATCGTCAAGCTCCGAAGCGAATGCGTCCGGCTTGGCTGACGCCGGGGGTTCGTCCGCCAGGGACAGATCAAAGTCTTCCGGCAGGTCAAAATCTTCCAGCGCGGCCGGTGTCAGGGTGGGCGGCTCTACCGGCGGCAGGTCCTTCATCTGTTCTTCCAGACCGGAGAGGAAGTCGTCATCGGACGCAGAGGCTGGCGCATCCAATTGCAAGTCGAGGTCAAAATCCGATAGATCGTCCTCGCTGGCCTTGGCTTCATTCTGCTGCTGCAATACCGACTCGAAGCTCAGATCACCGATCTCGGGCTCTGGTGCAACCACGGCCGGCGAAGCGGCTTCCAGGTCATCCAGGCTCAGGTCGAAGTCGGTGTCGAACCCATCGGCCTCAGGCGTGGCGGCGGGCGCCGGATCTTCCTGGAGCAGATCCTTGACGTACTGTGCATCCAGCGCAGCGGCGGCGACGGCAGCACTGACACCCGCTGCCAGCACGGCCATGGCCGGGTAGCGGTTTTTCAACAGTTCGACCTGGGCGTGATTTTCGCCATTGGCGACCAGTTGGCGCTCCTGGGTTACGAAGCCATCTTTGTCGCCCTGCTGACCATAGACTTCCAGGAGCTTGAGACGCAGATCGCTGCGCTTGGGCTCCAGCTTGATCGCTTCTTCCAGCACGGCGGCCGCCTGGTTCAGGTGACCACGATCCAGGTGGGACTGGGCCAGCGCCAGGGCGTCGGAGGAGCCGGGTTCGATGATCGGCTTGCTCGGCGGCGCCATGCTGGTCACCGGTGCAGGCACAGGCGCCACGGCAACTGGAGCTGGAGCTGGAGCTGGAGCTGGAGCTGGAGCTGGAGCTGGAGCCAGCTTGACGTTTGCCGCAGGGACTTCAAGGCCTTCGAAACTGTCCGACGGCATGTCCTGGTCAAGGCTCGAGGAGAACTCCGGTTCCTCGGCCAGCGCCCGCGCCATGCGCAGGTGTTTTTCCTCTTCCAGGCGCGCATTGCGATGACGCGCCCATAGCAGCAGGAGCAGCAATACCAGCAGGCCAGCGGCACCGCCAATCACCCCGAGAACGATGGGATTGGTCAGCAGGTCATTGAACTTGCCTTCGGTGCTGGCCACGGGCGCGGGCTCAGCCGGGCTTTCCACAGGCGCAACCACGGGCGCTTCGGCGGCTGGCGCCGGGGTAGCAGGTGCTGGTGCAACGGGCGCCGCCGCCAACTCCGCAGGCATGGCCGCCGGCTGCGCCGGTGCGCCACCCTCGGCCTGCAACTTGGCCAATTGGTTGTTCTTCAGTTCAATCAGCCGCTGCAACTTGTCCAACTGACTTTGCAGGTCAGTCATGCGGCTTTTCAGTTCTTCATTTTCGCGGCGGGTCGAATCCAGGCTTTCCTGGGTCACCGCCAGCTTGTTGTTCAAAGCCTTGCTATCCCCTGCGGCGCCTTTGACTCCAGCCTTGGCAGCCTCGGCCGAGACCAGGCTGAGGTTGTCCTTGGCAGCCGTTTGCGACGGCGCGGCACCGGCCTGGGTGCGCTTGGTGGCGTCCAGTTGCTGCCGCCCCGCTGCCTGATTGGTGGCACCGCGACGCCCCTGACGCCAGGCCGCGTTCTGCGCAGTCACTTCGGCAATCGCCTGAGGTTGCGGCAGGCTGGTGCTTTGTACCGGGTCCGGCAGGCGCAGTACCTGGCCGGTTTTCATGCGGTTGATATTGCCGTCGACAAAAGCCCCAGGGTTCAGCGCCTGGATCGCCAGCATCGTCTGCTGGATCGAGCCGCCATTGCGATTTTTAGCGGCGATTTCCCACAGGGTGTCGCGGGAAGTCGTAGTGTGTTCAGCCGCCTTGCTGACGCTGCTGGCCGCAGGCGGGGCAAGGCGCGGTGCCGGGGCAATGGCCTCCGGGGCCTTTTGCTCGAACTTGGCCGGGTCCAGCAAGACGCTGTAGTCGCGCATCAATCGCCCATTGGGCCATTGCACCTGCAACAGGAAGCGCACATAGGAGTCGGGCAAGGGCTTGCTGGAGGTAACGCGAACCACGCTGCGACCGCTGGGGTTGAGCACCGGGGTAAAGCTCAGTTCATCAAGGAACGCCTGGCGATCCACGCCCGCATCCACAAAGGCCTGGGAAGACGCGAGGCTGGGTACGATGTCGGAGGCGCTCAGCCCGCCTACATCGAGCAGCTCGATCTCCACCGACAACGGCTGGTTCAACTTCGACTTGAGTGTCATCTCCCCAAGTTGCAGCGCTTGCGCCATACCGGAGGACAGCGCCGAGGCGGCCGCTATTGCTAACACCAGTTTGCGAACTTGAACCATAGCCTCATCCTTTGTTTGAACACTCCTCGGCCCGCGAGAAGGTTGGGTACCGCTGCCATTCGGCATGGCGAGCCGATAGGTCACCGACGCGCAACTTTTCGTGCATGGGGCCAAGCATAGCGCTTAGCTAGAATCAATCTACAAATTGCCGCCAAGTATCTTTTACGCAAGGTCTTTTATCAACAACTGCGCCAGTTGCACCGCGTTAAGCGCAGCACCTTTGCGTACGTTATCTGACGTCAGCCACAAGTTTAGTTCCGCTGGGTCGTCAATGCCCGCTCGCACCCGGCCCACGTAGACCACATCCTGACCGACCGCATCCCCAACAGCGGTAGGGTAATCGCCCTCTTCCACCAGTTCGATGCCCGGCGCCGACTCCAGCACGCGATTGACTGCGCCAAGGTCCACAGGGCCCGCCAGTTGCAGGGACACGCTCAGGCTATCGCCAAAAAACACCGGAGCTTGAACGCAGGTTGCGGAAATCTTCAGCAACGGTAAATCAAGCAAGACGCGCAGTTCGTGGACCAGGCGTTTTTCCAGGGCCGTGTGGCCCTGGGCGTCCGGCGTACCGACCTGGGCCAGCAGGTTGAAGGCCATTTGCCGATCGAAGAACTTTGGCTCCAGGGGGCGCACATTCAACAATTCGGCGGTTTGCCGGGCCAGCTCACTCACGGCTTCACGGCCCTGGGCAGACACGGCCAGGCTGGCGGTGACACTGACGCGCTGGATGCCCAGCAAGCCTCGCAAAGGCGCCAGGACCACCGCCAGATGAGTGGCGCACGGGCTCGGGCTGCCGACCTGGAAGGGCTTTCTCAAGCCGTCCAGAACGTGGGCATTGGCTTCCGGCACCACCTGAGGTGCCTGCTCGGCCGGCAAGGCCCCAGACAAGTCGATCAGCGAGCACCCCGCCGCAGTGGCGCGCGGGGCAAAACTCAAGGTGACCGCCGGGCCAGCCGCGAAAAAGGCCAGTTGCACCTTGCTGAAATCAAACTCGTCGACTTCCCGCACCCGCACGTTTTTGCCGCGAAATGGCACCGAAGCGCCGGCCGACTCACTGCTGGCCAGCAGGTGCAGGGTGCCGACCGGGAAATCCAGCTCTTCGAGGATCTGTACCAGGGTTTCGCCAACGGTGCCGGTGGCGCCGATCACGGCGATATCAAAGGTCTGGGTCATGGAGGCTGCCTCGGGCATTGCGGGGGGAGCGGCACTTTACCGGGTGGTGGGGGGTGAGGCAATTAACCCAGGCTTTGTGGTGTGATGGGGGCCGTTATCGCGGGCAAGCCCGCTCCTACATTTTGATTTGTGAACACATTCAAGTGTAGGAGCGGGCTTGCCCGCGATGACGGCCCCAGGCGCAATAAAAAACCCGCGCCTGTCACCAGAACGCGGGTTTGTTCAACACCAAAAAGCGATCAACGCTCCAGCAGGATCCGCAACATCCGGCGCAACGGCTCGGCCGCGCCCCACAGCAGTTGGTCACCCACGGTGAAGGCGCCCAGGTACTGGGTGCCCATGTTCAGCTTGCGCAGACGCCCCACCGGAACATTCAGGGTGCCAGTGACCTTGGTCGGGCTCAGCTCCTGCATGCTGATATCGCGGTTGTTCGGCACCAGTTTGACCCATGGGTTGTGCTGGCTGATCAGCCCTTCGATATCGGCGATCGGTACGTCTTTGTTCAGCTTGATGGTCAGCGCCTGGCTGTGGCAGCGCATGGCGCCGATGCGCACGCAGATACCGTCCACCGGGATCGGGTTCTTGAAGCGCCCCAGGATCTTGTTGGTCTCGGCCTGGGCCTTCCACTCTTCGCGGCTCTGGCCGTTCGGCAGTTCTTTGTCGATCCACGGGATCAGGCTACCGGCCAATGGCACACCGAAGTTCTCGGTCGGATAGGCGTCGCTGCGCATGGCCTCGGCCACACGACGGTCGATGTCGAGGATCGCGCTGGCCGGGTCGGCCAGTTGATCGGCGACGGCCGCGTGGGTCGCGCCCATCTGCTTGATCAGCTCACGCATGTTCTGCGCACCGGCACCGGAGGCCGCCTGATAGGTCATGGCGCTCATCCACTCCACCAGCCCGGCTTCGAACAGGCCACCCAGGCCCATCAGCATCAGGCTGACGGTGCAGTTGCCGCCGACATAGTTCTTGGTGCCGGCGTCGAGCTGCTGGTCGATGACCTTGCGGTTGACCGGGTCGAGGATGATCACGGCGTCGTCCTGCATGCGCAGGCTCGAGGCGGCGTCGATCCAGTAACCCTGCCAGCCGGCTTCACGCAGCTTGGGGAAGACTTCGCTGGTGTAGTCGCCGCCCTGGCAGGTCAGAATGACGTCGAGGGTCTTGAGCTCTTCAATGTTGTAGGCGTCCTTGAGCGGGGCGATATCCTTGCCCACGGACGGCCCTTGGCCACCGACATTCGAAGTGGTGAAAAACACCGGCTCAATAAGATCGAAATCCTGCTCTTCCAGCATCCGCTGCATGAGCACGGAACCGACCATACCGCGCCAACCGATCAGACCTACACGTTTCATCGCAACTACACCTTGTTAAAAAGTGGGCCGCCTTGCAGCAACAACTGCAAGCGGGCCCGAGAGATTACAGATTCCGCAGCGCGGCGACTACTGCGTCGCCCATTTCCTGCGTCCCGACCTTGGTGCAACCCTGCGACCAGATGTCGCCGGTACGCAGGCCCTGGTCCAGCACCAGGCTCACCGCCTTCTCGATCGCGTCCGCCGCTTCGCTCAGGTTGAAGCTGTAACGCAGCATCATCGAGACCGACAGGATGGTCGCCAGCGGGTTGGCAATGCCCTGCCCCGCGATATCCGGCGCCGAACCGTGGCACGGCTCGTACATGCCCTTGTTGTGGGTGTCCAGGGACGCCGACGGCAGCATGCCGATGGAACCGGTGAGCATCGAGGCCTGGTCGGACAGGATGTCGCCAAACAGGTTGTCGGTGACGATCACGTCGAACTGCTTGGGTGCACGCACCAGTTGCATGGCGGCGTTATCGACGTACATGTGGCTCAACTCGACGTCCGGGTAGTCCTTGGCCACTTCTTCGACGATCTCGCGCCACAGCTGGCTGGAGGCCAGTACGTTGGCTTTATCGACCGAGCAGACCTTTTTGCCACGCACGCGGGCCATGTCGAAACCGACACGGGCGATACGGCGGATTTCGCTCTCGCTGTACGGCAGGGTGTCATAGGCCTGGCGCTCGCCATTTTCCAGCTCGCGCACACCCCGTGGCGAGCCGAAATAGATACCGCCGGTCAGCTCGCGCACGATCAGGATATCCAGGCCCGCCACCACTTCCGGCTTGAGGCTCGACGCGTCGGCCAGTTGCGGATAGAGGATCGCCGGGCGCAGGTTGCCGAACAGGCCCAGTTGCGCACGGATTTTCAGCAGGCCGCGCTCCGGGCGGATGTCACGTTCGATCTTGTCCCATTTCGGCCCACCCACGGCGCCGAGCAGCACGGCGTCGGCAGCACGGGCACGGTCCAGGGTCTCGTCGGCCAGGGGCACGCCATGCTTGTCGATGGCCGCGCCGCCGATCACGTCGTGGCTCAATTCAAAGCCCAGGCTGTACTTGCTGTTGGCCAATTCCAGGACCTTGACCGCTTCGGCCATGATTTCCGGACCAATGCCGTCGCCAGGGAGAATCAGAATCTGCTTGCTCATGCGTTCCTCATTTCATCAAGCGACCCGCCCTCGGGCAGGTCGGGAAAATTATTAGCGTTCGGCCCAGACCACCAGCACGTCGGTGCTGAAGGTGCCATCGGCTTGAATCTCAAAATAATCGCGCACTTCCTGGCCCATCGCCTTTTGCAGTGCCAGGATCGCTGCGCGCAATACCTCTGGCGTTCGCATGCGCTCGACCCACGAGGTGTATTCCAGGCGCAGGCGCTGGCGACTGCTATTGCGTACATGCAAGCCGGCTTCGCTGAGCTGGCGCATCCACTCGCCAGCGGAGTAGTCGCGCACATGGCTGGTGTCGCGCAGCACTTCGACGGTTTGCAGGTAAGTGTCCAACAGCGGGCTGCCCGGTGACAAGACGTCGACAAATGCCGCCACGCCGCCCGGCTTGAGCACCCGGCGCACTTCGCGCAGCGCCAGGCCCAGGTCGCTCCAGTGATGGGCCGAGTAGCGGCTGAACACGAAGTCGAACTCGCCATCGGCAAACGGCAGGCGCTCGGCGGCCCCGTGCAGGGTGCGGATATTGTCCAGCCCACGGTCGGCGGCAGCGGCGGCGACCACGTCGAGCATTTGCTGCGACAGGTCGTAGGCCACCACTTCCTTGACCAGCGGTGCTACGTGGAAACTCACGTGACCGGCGCCACAACCCAGGTCCAGCAGGCGCGCCGCGCCCTGCCCGGCCAGTTCGGCCTGCAGCAGTGCGAATTCAGTGCCTTGGGCGTGCACGGCACTGCTCAGGTAGGCCGAGGCCTGTTCACCGAATTGTTTTTGCACGACTTGGGTGTGGGCGGTGCTGGTCATGGTGATGCTCCTGGCTTTTGTGTTGTTCATACAGGCCCTTTCGCGAGCAAGCCCGCTCCCACATTCGACCGAGTTCCTTCAGTTGAAATGCGATCGAATGTGGGAGCGGGCTTGCTCGCGAAGGGGCCAGTCCAGCCTACATAGAATCAGGCATCACGAAACAACCAAGGCTGGCTGGCCCGGTGCTTGGCTTCAAACGCCGCAATGGCATCGCCGTCCTGCAAGGTCAGGCCGATATCGTCCAGGCCGTTGATCAGGCAGTGCTTACGGAACGCATCCACTTCAAAGTGGTACACCTTGCCGTCCGGACGGGTCACGGTTTGCGCCGCGAGGTCGACGGTCAATTGGTAGCCGACATTGGCTTCCACTTGCTGGAACAACTCGTCCACTTCGGCATCGCTCAAGATGATCGGCAACAAACCGTTCTTGAAGCTGTTGTTGAAGAAGATATCGGCGTAGCTCGGCGCGATGATGCTGCGAAAGCCATATTCTTCCAGGGCCCAAGGCGCGTGTTCACGGCTGGAACCGCAACCGAAGTTCTCCCGGGCCAGCAACACACTGGCGCCCTGGTAACGCTCGGCATTGAGCACGAAGTCTTTGTTCAGCGGGCGCTTGGAGTTGTCCTGGTAGGCGTAGCCCACGTCCAGGTAGCGCCACTCGTCGAACAGGTTCGGGCCGAAACCGGTGCGTTTGATCGACTTCAAGAACTGCTTGGGGATGATCTGGTCGGTGTCCACGTTGGCACGGTCCAACGGTGCGACAAGACCTGTGTGTTGGGTAAAAGCTCTCATCGGGTATTCCTCAGATCAATTCGCGAACGTCGATGAAACGACCGTTGACGGCAGCCGCAGCGGCCATGGCCGGGCTCACCAGGTGGGTGCGGCCACCGGCGCCCTGACGCCCTTCGAAGTTACGGTTGGAGGTGGACGCGCAATGCTCGCCGGACTCCAAACGGTCCGGGTTCATCGCCAGGCACATGGAGCAACCCGGCTCGCGCCATTCAAAACCGGCTTCGAGGAAGATCTTGTCCAGGCCTTCGGCTTCGGCCTGGGCCTTCACCAGGCCCGAACCTGGCACCACAATGGCTTGCTTGATGGTCGCGGCCACTTTGCGGCCCTTGGCGATCACCGCCGCGGCGCGCAGGTCTTCGATCCGCGAGTTGGTGCAGGAACCGATAAACACCCGGTCCAACTGGATGTCGGTGATCGCCTGGTTGGCTTTCAAGCCCATGTACTTCAAGGCCCGCTCGATGGAACCGCGCTTGACCAGGTCGGCTTCCTTGGCCGGGTCCGGCACGTTCTGGTCGACGGCCAGGACCATTTCCGGCGAAGTGCCCCAGCTGACTTGTGGCTTGATCTGGGCGGCGTCGAGTTCGACCACGGTGTCGAACACTGCATCTTTGTCAGAAACCAGGTCTTTCCAGGCCTCCACGGCGGCATCCCAATCGGCGCCTTGCGGAGCGAATGGACGGCCCTTGACGTACTCCACGGTTTTTTCATCCGCCGCCACCATGCCCACACGGGCACCGGCTTCGATGGACATGTTGCAGATGGTCATGCGGCCTTCGATGGACAAATCACGAATCGCGCTACCGGCGAACTCGATGGCATGGCCGTTACCGCCAGCGGTGCCAATTTTGCCGATCACGGCCAGCACGATGTCCTTGGCGGTGACGCCAAAGGGCAAGGTGCCTTCGACCAGCACCAGCATGTTCTTCATTTTCTTGGCGACCAGGCACTGGGTGGCGAACACATGCTCCACCTCGGAGGTGCCGATACCGTGGGCCAGGGCGCCAAACGCACCATGGGTGGAGGTATGGGAGTCGCCGCAGACCACGGTCATGCCCGGCAAGGTTGCGCCCTGCTCCGGGCCGATAACGTGGACGATGCCCTGGCGCACGTCATTCATCTTGAATTCGGTGATGCCGTACTCGTCGCAATAGTCGTCGAGGGTCTGGACCTGTAAGCGCGAGACCTGGTCGGCAATGGCTTCGATGCCGCCCTTGCGCTCCGGGGTGGTCGGCACGTTGTGGTCCGGGGTCGCGATGATCGAGTCGACGCGCCAAGGCTTGCGCCCGGCCAGTCGCAGGCCTTCGAACGCTTGGGGCGAGGTCACTTCATGGATGATGTGACGGTCGATGTAGATCAGCGATGACCCATCATCGCGCCGTTTCACTTCATGGGAATCCCAGAGTTTGTCGTAAAGCGTTTTGCCGGCCATCAGTCGGTCCTCATCAGCGTCTTTCTATGCCCTGGGCGTTGAACGATTCAATAACCCTTTGGCTTGTGAGGCTGATGCTATGGCGTTACATTAAATAACTCAAATTCATATTTTTCATGCTTTGGATAACTCACTGGAATACCACCATGGACCTGGCCAACCTCAATGCCTTTATTGCTATCGCCGAAACCGGCAGCTTCTCCGGAGCCGGGGAACGCCTGCACCTGACGCAACCGGCAATCAGCAAGCGTATCGCCGGCCTTGAGCAGCAGCTGAAGGTGCGCCTGTTTGATCGACTGGGCCGTGAAGTGGGCCTGACAGAAGCCGGGCGCGCCCTGCTGCCCCGCGCCTATCAGATCCTTAATGTGCTGGATGACACTCGTCGCGCCCTGACCAACCTGACCGGCGAAGTCAGCGGGCGCCTGACCCTGGCCACCAGCCATCACATCGGTCTGCACCGCCTGCCGCCGGTATTGCGCACGTTTACCCGGGAATACCCGAACGTGGCCCTGGATATTCAGTTCCTGGATTCGGAAGTCGCCTACGAGGAAATCCTCCATGGCCGCGCCGAAGTCGCCGTCATCACCCTGGCGCCGGAGCCCCACAGCCTGGTGCGGGCCACCCCGGTATGGGATGACCCCCTGGATTTCGTGGTGGCGCCCGAACACAGCCTGGCCAATAACGGCACTATCAGCCTTGCCGACATTGCCCGCCATCCGGCGGTTTTCCCTGGCGGCAATACCTTTACCCACCATATCGTGCACCGGCTGTTCGAGGCCCAGGGCCTGACGCCGAACATCGCCATGAGCACCAACTACCTGGAAACCATCAAGATGATGGTTTCGATCGGCCTGGCCTGGAGCGTGTTGCCGCGCACTATGCTTGATGATCAAGTGGCCAGCATCGCTTTACCGGGCATACAGCTCAGTCGCCAGCTAGGCTATATCGTGCACACCGAAAGGACGTTGTCGAACGCTGCGCGGGCTTTCATGAGCCTATTGGATGCACAGGTTGATCCGGCGGGGATGCCGGCATGAGGCCGTGCGGCCTGTAGACCCTGCTCCCGCGCCGAATGCCCATCGAGCCAAGGCCCCTTGATAATGCCCAACCCTGTCGATCCCGTGCCGCCGCTGCCTCGCATTCACGCCCTGGACCCCCAGCAGGCGGAACAAAGCTGGGAGAACGCCCCGCAGCTGCTGGCGGCGCTCAATGCCGCACGGCTCGGCGCCTGGAGCTGGGATATCGACAGCGGGCGGATCAGTTGGTCGCGCGGCACCCAGGCGCTGTTTGGTTTCGACCCCCGCCAGCCACTGCCCAAGGACCTGGATTACCTCGACCTGCTGCCCGCCGAGGACCGCGGCCGCGTGATCCGGGCCTTTCACGCCGTCCTGGCGGGCGCGCCCTTCGAACACGCCATGCACCACCGCATCCAGTGGCCGGACGGCACCCTGCACTGGCTGGAAATCAACGGTAGCCTGCTGCCGGACGCGTCCGGGCGGCGGCGCATGATTGGGGTGATTCGCGAAACCACCCAGCAACGCGAGCGCGAACATGCCCTGGGCCACTCGGAAAAACGCTTCGCCACCCTGTTTCACCTGTGCCCGAATATGGTCCTGCTGACGCGCCAGGAAGATGGCCTGATCAGTGAGGCCAACCAGTACTTTGAGAGCCTGTTCGGTTGGCCGGTGGCCGATGCCATTGGCCGCACCACGCTGGACCTGGGGCTGTGGGTGCATCCTGAACAACGGGCCTTGCTGGTCAAGGCGACCCAGCGCAAGGGCGAACCCATCACCATGGAAGTACAGTTTCGCGCCAGCAACGGGCAAATCCATGACGGCACCCTCAGCGCACAAAAGGTCGAACTCGACGGCCAGGCCTACCTGATCAGCACATTCCTCGACACCACCGAGCGCAAGAACGCCGAACAGGCCCTCAAGGACAGCCAGGAACGCCTGGACCTGGCCCTGGATTCGGCCCAACTGGGCACCTGGGACTGGCATATCCCCAGCGGCATGCTCTACGGCTCAGCCCGGGCGGCACAGCTGCACGGCCTGGAGCCGCATCCGTTCCATGAGTCCTTCGATGCGTTTTTTGAAGGTATGCCCGATGAGGAGCGCGCCAGCATGCGCGACGCCTATCGCACCCTGCGTGAAGGCCCGGCAGGCAATTACCAGTTGACCTACCGCGTGCAACTGGAAGATGGCCGCTCGCGCTACCTGGAAAGCCGCGCCCGCCTTTACCGTGACGCCCAGGGCGCGCCCCTGCGCATGGCCGGCACGCTGCTGGATATCACCGACCAGGTGGAACGTGAACAGCGCCTGAGCGCCTCTGAAGAGAAGTTCGCCAGCCTGTTCCTCGCCAGCCCCGACCCGATCTGCGTCACCCGCCTGTCGAGCGGCGAATTCATCGAAATCAATCCCAGCTTCTGCCAGACCTTTGGCTGGACCGCCGCCGAAGTCATCAATCACACCGCCGAGCAGATCGGCTTGTGGGATGAGCCGACCCAACGCCTGCAGCGCATCGAGCAGGTGATCCGCGAGCAAGCGCTGAACAACGTGGCGATCATCGTCCACCACAAGAATGGCCAGCGTCTGACCTGCATGATTTCCAGCCGGCTGATCACGGTCGGCAACCAGCCCTGCGTGGTCACCACCCTGCGCGATATCACCCAGCAACAGCGCTCGGAAGCGGCGCTCAAGGCCAGCGAGGAAAAATTCGCCAAGGCCTTTCACTCTAGCCCCGACGCGGTGTCCATTACCGAGCGTGACACCGGGCGCTACGTGGAGGTCAACGACGGCTTCTGCCGCCTGACCGGCTACCGCGCCGAGGAAGCCATTGGCCTGACCCTGTACCAGATCGGCATCTGGGCCGATGAGAACCAACGCTCGGCATTGCTCGCCGAGCTGCAGATCAAGGGCCGCATCCACCACCTGGACATGCTCTGGCACAACAAGCGCGGCGAGTTGCTGGCAGTGGAAGTGTCGGTCGAGCCCATTACCCTCAATGAAACGCCATGCCTGCTGCTGACCGCACGGGATGTAAGCCTGCTGAAAAGCGCGCAGGCGCAGATCCGCCACCTGGCCTATCACGACCCGCTGACCAACCTGCCAAACCGCGCCTTGCTGATGGACCGCCTGAGCCAGCAGATTGCCCTGCTCAAGCGGCATAACCTGCGAGGCGCGCTGCTGTTTCTGGACCTGGATCATTTCAAGCACATCAACGATTCCCTCGGGCACCCGGTGGGCGATACCGTGCTGAAAATCGTCACCGCGCGCCTGGAAGCCAGCGTGCGCATGGAGGACACCGTGGCGCGCCTGGGTGGCGATGAGTTTGTCGTGCTGCTCAGCGGCCTGGAAGGTTCGCGAATGGAGGTCAGCAAGCAGGTGCAGCTGCTGTCCGACACCCTGCGCGAGCTGCTGTCGGAACCGATGTTCCTCGACGGCCAGCGCTTGCAGGTCACCCCCAGTATTGGTGTTGCGCTGATTCCCGATCACGGCTCGACCCCGGCGGACCTGCTCAAGCGCGCGGATATTGCCCTGTACCGGGCCAAGGACTCCGGGCGCAACACCACGCAGATGTTCCATAACAGCATGCAACGCACCGCCAGCGAGCGCTTGCGCATGGAGACCGACCTGCGCCTGGCGTTGTCGCGGGGCGAGTTCAGCGTGCATTACCAACCCCAGGTCGATGCCCGGGGCAATCGCATTGTCGGCGCCGAAGCCCTGGTGCGCTGGCAGCATCCGCAACTGGGCGCACAATCACCGACAGAGTTCATCAAGGTCCTGGAGGACAGCGGTCTGATCCTCGAGGTGGGCACCTGGATCCTCGATGAAGCGTGCGCCACCTTTGCCAGGCTGATTGCCGAAGGCCTGATTGAGCCCAAAGGTTTCAGCCTGTGCGTGAACATCAGCCCCCGGCAGTTTCGCCAGAACGACTTTGTCGAACGGGTGGAACGCAGCCTCAAGCAGCACCAACTGCCATTTAGCCTGCTGAAGCTGGAAATCACCGAAGGCATCGTGATCCAGAACCTGGACGACACCATCGGCAAAATGCGCCGCCTGAAAAAACTCGGGGTCAGCTTTGCCATGGACGACTTCGGTACCGGGTATTCGTCATTGACCTATCTCAAGCGCCTGCCGGTCGATGCCTTGAAAATCGATCAGTCATTCGTGCGCGATGCCACCCACGACCCCAACGATGCAGAGATCATCCGCGCGATCGTAGCCATGGCGCGCAGCCTCAACCTGGAAGTGATTGCCGAAGGCGTGGAAACCTGCGAGCAACTGGCGTTCCTGCAAGGCTTGGGGTGCCATCTGTATCAGGGCTATTTGCATAGCCGGCCACTGCCGGTGGACGCGTTCACGCAACTTTTGAGGGGCGCTGCCGGAGGCTGAAAACAATCCGCCAGATAAACCGCCAGGCCCAGCACGGGGCATCAGACCAATTTCAACGCTCGCACGAAGTAGCCCTTCCAGTTAGAGGGCGCCAGGCTGCGCTTTTCTCCATACATGTCGAGCATCCCATCAACGACCGTCACTGAATGGTGGGTGTCCGCCAGCGTTCCAATGGCCCCGTCAGCCAGTTCTTGCACCGTGCTTTCCCGGATGTAGGCATACAGCCCCAGCCTGCGCAGCGCCGATCCGGGATACTCACCGTCGTTCAAGGTATCCATGGCGACCTCATAGCTCTGGTTTCCCCGGCCGTCGTTGTTCTCCAATTGCGCCCGTTTGGCACTTACGGCGTACAAAAAATTGGCATCGTCCAAAAGGGATTGATTGCTGCCCTGCAAACCGGAGTGCACCTTGGCCTTGTTCAATTCGTCGCGGGTCAACGTCAGTTTGTAGCCATCGCGCATGACCACTTCATATCCGTCAGCGGTGGCGGAGATTTTTTTATAGATGCCTTGCGGATTCTGCCCAAACTTCATCATGGCGGCCTTGATCGCTGACACGGTGACACAGTTACCTTCTACGCCCTGGTAAAAACCACTCCAGATATTAGCGGGGCGGATACCCACTGGCACACTGGAAAGAGGCGGGGCCTTTTCATCAACTATTTCGGGCGACACATCAGGCGTTTTTTTATCATTGAACAACATGAACCCATAACTTTTATCTACCTTGCGCTGCTCCGAATAAAGATGTTGGGTGTTGTCCATCACAAAAGCCGAGCCGAAGTTATGGGTCTCCACGACACCCAATGCGCCACGCGCCGCCATATAGGTTGCAGGCACAAACTGGGCAAAACCCATCAGGCCCATACCACGCAAGAAGTTTTGGGTAGTTTCACCTTCTAGACTCTTGAGCAGGACGTCTTCGAAACGCTCATGATTGCCGGTCAGTTGCTTGCGCTTGATAAATGCCGCAAGCACTACGTTGGCGTCCGAAACCGCCATGCCATCGTTCCCGGCAAACCGTGATGCCTGCGCGGTCATCCTTAGTTCCTCGGCAGACACATGAACCCTGAACTCATCTTTCATCGTGATCTCATAACCGTCGCCCACCGCCTTGACCTTTTCAAACATATCATGTGGACTTTGACCAAAGGTCATCATCATCAATTTAATGACTGCGGCATGGGTACTATTATCAAAAGACTCACCAAAGTTACGTCGCGTGGCGGCAAACGCATTCAAAATATCGCGGGGTTTGTTCCCCACGGCCGCCGACAATGTAACTGTCGATAAACGCCGGACAGATTCATGAGCCGCATTCAAACCATCAAACAACACCCGACCGAACATACCGATACTCATAGAAGTCTCCTACCTAAAAACATTATTAAAGACACGACAAACAACACAGAGCCGATAAGTGACGAATTCAAACTTAAAAACACAATGACGAATAAAAACCTGCGCAGGATAAAAACAACCACTTTTATTCTTGAATCAACACCCACTGTAAAAACCGCTATTTACCTACCAACCACCCCCCATCAGTCGACTAACGCGACTGCGTGCCCCTGGCTGGGCGTCCTTCCTTTCCGGCCCCACAACTCTTCCTTGCCACCAATCACCGCAACCGAATGCCCGGTGCGGTTGACCATGCCGACTTGCCCCCTGGCCAGCACACTTACCGCCACACGCTTCATGTGCTTCTTCAAGCCCAACCGCAGGAAACCCTCTCCCGCCCCTCTCTCATCCTCACCATCATTCAGGCTGCGGATTGCCGCGCTAAAACTTCTAGCCGCTCGGCCATCGTTGTTTTCCATTTGGGCGCGCTTGGCGCTGACGGCAAACAGAAACTGAGCATCCTTGAGCATTCCCTTGTCTTTTCCAACAAAACGCGCGCCCTGCGCCGCTTGCTTCAACTCCTCATGAGTCAGCGTCAAGCGAAAGCCATCTCGCATCACAACGTGATAACCGCGCTCGGTTTTACTGACTTCTTTATAAATATCAGTAGGGCTCTGTCCGAATTTATGCATCGCCGCCTTGATTGCCGATACCGTTACGCAGTTACCATCCGGGCCCTGACGAAAGCCGCTCCAGATATCATCGGCCTTGGCCCCGTTGCGCTTTTCCGAAAGCCCCTCAATCCTGACCGGGTGTGAATCGGGCGTTGGCACTGCCGGTGTAGGCTTGTCAGGAATCACATCGGTTTGGACGCGTTTCTCTTTATCCCGTCCTGACAACAACGCTGATAGCTGACTCAGCAGATTCATGAACGCTGAAACAAGATTTTTTAGTTCCGCCTCCTTAGTTGCAACGTCACCCCTGAAATCCGTGAAACTGTTAGATAGGTCAACGAAGCCCGCGGTCTGCCTAAGACGCTGTGGCTGCAACGAGTTAAAGTCCCCCTCTACCCTACCCAAACAATCACATGGCACGTTTGTAGCTCTGTTAATAGTTAAGTTAGACATTAGTTTTCCTGCCACAAAGTGCCCCTCCGGCCTAAACTTTGCCGAAGAGGTCACTGATTGAAATCAAGAACTTTAGTGGGTGTTTACTGATGTAGCGGACGCACTAGAACCGGCGAGACAAGCCCCGCGCCCAGCTTCTTTCACCCGGGTGGCAATCAGGGCCAGGCGACGTCAGGTCTGGCTCAGGCTTGGGGTCGTGCGACGGCATCACTGGGGTTGGCCGGGGACGAACAGCAGGCGGCACCTGCGCGTCGGTTTCCGGTACTGCCAAATCAGGCACCCGATCAGGTGTTACCTGGCGGTCGGTCAAGGACACTATTGGCCTGTGAACCAAGTCGGGCCGGGCTTGCGGGTCGATCGTCGGGAGCGGCCTCGGATGCGGCCGCACACGAGTGTCGACCTTTGGCACAGCAGGATGAGAGTCCTCCGGGCAGTGGCAATTGTTCACATTGAGATCGACGTTTACCCGCACAACCGTGTCAGACGATGCCTTGGAATCGGTACCAGGAACCCTCGGTGTAATTGTGATATTGGGTAGCACCACGGGGTGCCTGCCCACATCCGAATTCACTTTCGTATCTGGCATCACGGGCTTGCCATCGGCCTGCGTCTTCTTCTCCTGTGATTTTTCAGCCTCGACCTGCACCTTGGCGTCATTGCCGAGTATCTGGGGCTTGCTGTCGATCTGTGCCTTCTTCTCCGGTTGTTTGCCAGCGTCAACCTGCACTTTGCCGTCCAGGCCGGTAGTTACCGTTTTATCCCCCGGTGTTGGTTCGGGTAAGGGCTTTTTGCCAGACAACAGATCTCGCATTGCCTTGAAAACAAGCTCAAACATGTCGAACAGTTTTGCAAGAGAATCAACACTCACAACAATGTTGTCGCGTCCGGCGCCTGTAGCCCGGTTATATTCCGGCAACACATTCAACTTATTACCCAGCAACTTGCTCGCATCGCTCCCTCCAGGTGGCGTGGGTACCGGTGTCGGCAAATCAAACTGGCGATTAGCGACATTCGCGCTTGGAGGATTGTTTATAGATAGATAAGACATGCGTCATTCCTCTTCTCAAGACAGCACAGGGCGCTCAGGCCCCCATAACGAACAGTGTTTACTTATGACTTGAAACGGCAGCCACCGATTCGAAGTCCCTAGTTTCGTGGAGTAAAAAACATTCGAGTTCCAGAAATCGCGGAAAACATAAGGACATCAAAAGACAATTTCGGACTTTTACCTATAGACTTCTGCAAAGGCCTGCCTTACAAGGCCGTCCTTTGAAAAAAACAGGTCATACTCGCTAATAAACTGCGCCATGGAAAAAGAACGTCACGATTGCTTGAACTGTCTTTGCATCACCCATGATATTTCCCGCGCGTTTAATACTGCTGCCACGCCAAGCAAAATCAAAAAACAAAAAACCGCTGCAACACTCACAGTTGACTAGAACCACAAAAAAGTTACAC
The DNA here is from genome assembly GCF_009873475.1 of Pseudomonas sp. DTU12.1. Classification (NCBI taxonomy): domain Bacteria; kingdom Pseudomonadati; phylum Pseudomonadota; class Gammaproteobacteria; order Pseudomonadales; family Pseudomonadaceae; genus Pseudomonas; species Pseudomonas sp. DTU12.1. The sequence goes on from NZ_CP045254.1 coordinate 4,173,185, forward strand.
ACACCTACTCTCAAAATGCTCAAAATATACAATCAAACCAAACATGAATTTAACTGACGGCGTCTGAATTACTTGCCCGGCCAACAGAGCCTTAAACAAAAAAAGGGCGCCAGAGGCGCCCTTTTCAGAGGAGGTGAAAAACTTAAATACATGGACTCAATGTTGCAAAGCTGGCTTCTGCGCGCCATTGATGGGAATGCGCTTGGCCTTGGCTTCTTCCGGCACCACCCGCAACAGATCGATACTCAACAAGCCGTTGCTCAGGTCCGCCGCCTTGATTTCAATGTGGTCCGCCAAGCGGAACGACAGTTTGAAGGCGCGCTGGGCAATACCTTGGTGCAGATAGGTAACGCTCTCAGCCTTGGTGTCGCGCTTGCCGCCACTGACGGTCAATACGCCTTTCTCCACCTGTAGCTCCAGATCGTCTTCCTGGAAGCCGGCAGCCGCGATGACAATGCGGTACTCGTCTTCACCATGCTTCTCGACGTTGTAGGGTGGGTAGCTGCTGCCCGGCTCATTGCGCAGTGCGGTCTCGAACAGATCGTTGAAACGATCAAAACCGACGGAGGAGCGGAACAGCGGCGCCAGCGAAAATGCAGTACTCATGGTCAAATCTCCTGAAATATCAGCAAGGTTCTTTATCTCCACGACCCGAATTCGGCATCGTGTAATCCCTAGATAAGGACCGCCAATTACATTTCAAGAGAGGCTGCAGGAAAAATTTCAGGCCCCTTGCGGATGGGGCATTCCGAGTAGCCGGCTAACCTGCTGAAGATCGGTTTCCCTGCGCAACGCGGTGAACAGCTCCACGGCTTGCGGGTAATTTCGCGTCAGCATGGCCAGCCACTGCTTCAGTCGGCCCGGCGCCTGGCGTTCGGTCAATTGCGCCACGGACTGCCTCCAGAATTCCTGGAGCATGGGCTGCATGTCCTCCCAGGTCATCTCCACCACGTCCTGACCAGCGCGCGCGGCGGCGATTTGCCGGGCCAGGTCGGGACGCGCTACCAGGCCGCGACCGAGCATGATGTCTTCGACCCCGCTGATCTCACGGCAGCGCCGCCAATCCTCGACACACCAGATATCACCATTGGCAAATACCGGCACCTTGACCACGTCCTGCACCCGCGGGATCCACTCCCAGTGTGCAGGCGGCTTGTAGCCATCGGCCTTGGTCCGCGCATGCACCACAATATGCGCCGCGCCACCTTCAGCCAGGGCCGTGGCGCACACCAGAGCGCCGTCCGGGCTGTCAAAGCCCAGGCGCATCTTGGCGGTCACTGGGATATGCGCAGGCACGGCACGGCGCACGTGTTCGACGATCTGGTTGAGCAGCTCCGGCTCCTTGAGCAGCACCGCGCCACCGCGGGACTTGTTGACGGTCTTGGCCGGGCAGCCGAAGTTCAGGTCGATAACCTCAGAGCCCAACTCACAGGCCAGTGCGGCGTTTTCCGCCAGGCACACCGGGTCGGAACCGAGCAACTGCACGCGCAACGGCACGCCCGCAGCGGTCTTGGCACCGTGCAGCAGTTCAGGGGCAAGCTTGTGGAAATAGGCCGGGGTCAGCAGGCGGTCGTTGACCCGAATAAATTCGGTCACGCACCAATCGATACCACCCACCTGGGTCAGCACGTCCCGCAGGATGTTGTCGACCAACCCCTCCATGGGCGCCAAAGCAATTTGCATGGAAAACACTCAACGAAAAACGTGGCGCAGTTTACTGGGTTTCCCACAGCAACCGTTAACCCTACCGCCCCCTGTAGGAGCGAGCTTGCTCGCGATGAACGTCAACGATAACGCGGGGAACCTGATACCCGTGGCGTACTCACGTTCTTCGCGAGCAAGCTCGCTCCTACATGGACAATGCCGTAAGCGCGACGCCATAGCCCTCGATAAACTCCGCTGGCATGCGCTTGGGCTTGCCACTGGAGAGCTCGATGCAGACAAAGGTGGTTTGCGCACGCAACAAGGTGGTGCCATCGCAGGGGCGCATCAGTTGGAAACGCCGGGTCATTTTCAGGCGCTGGTCCCAATCGACGATCCAGGTTGCCAGCTGCAGCTCATCGCCTTCGTAGCCGGCCGCCAGGTAATCGATTTCGTGGCGCACCACCGCCATGGCCCGGTCCAGGCGCCGGTACTCGGTGAGGTCCAGGCCCAGGCGCTGGGAATGGCGCCAGGCGCAACGCTCCAGCCAAGACACGTAGACGGCATTGTTGGCATGCCCCAGGCCGTCGATGTCCTCAGGGGCCACCTGCAGATCGATGATAAACGGCTTTGCCAAGTCCCAGCCCATGCCCTGCTCCCGGTCGATTAATGTCGGCGGGGAGCAGTGTAACCTATCGCCTGGCTCAAGCGGTTTGCCGGGCCGGCTCACGGCAGCCGGCGAGCAGCGCCAGCACACCTTCGACCACCCTTGGGTCGGCCAGGACTTTTTGATGGCCGCCCTGCTCCAGGCGTAAAAGGCGGCTGTCGAACCAGGCCTCGTGGATCATCTGCGAAGCTTTGACCGGGACGAAGGTATCATCCTCGGCATGCACGATCAGCCCGGGGATATTCATTTGATAGTGGGCCACATCCAGGTGCTTGAGCGGAATGCCCAGGGAGTACTCGACCTCCTGGATAAACGCCGCACGCGCCCGCGCCGGCATGCCGACTACGCCAGCAAAGCCGCGCAATACATCAAGCAAGCGTGAAGGGGCAGCAATGCTCACCAGCGCATTGGTGCGCAGGCCCAACTGGATGGCCAGCATCGCACTGGCGCCACCCATGGAATGGCCAACCACCGCGTGCAAGGGCGGCAATTCAGCGGCAGCCTCCAGCATCGCTCGGGCAAACAGCACCACATGGGCTTCGCGGCCCGGCGAACGACCATGGGCCGGGCCATCGAGGGCAATCACCGAGTAACCCGCGCCCACCAGTGCGTCGATCAGGCTGGCGAATTGGGTCGGGCGCCCTTCCCAGCCATGCATCATCAGCACCGCCGGGCCCTGGCCCCAGCGCAGGGCCGACAGGCCAAAGCGCAAGGTGACGCGCTCGGCCTGCGCCAGCAATGGCAACTCCCAATCACGCGGCGGCAAGTCTCGTGGCGTCATGAAGGCACGCCGCATCTGGTTGGCGATGGTTTGCGGCGCCAGCCTGCCCACGGTGCCGTTGACTCGACGAATCCAGCTCAAGGTGCTCATCCATTCACTCCCCAGGCTCGCAAGCCTTGTTCAGCGCACAGCCGACTTGGAGGCGCGTAATACACGATCCGATAACTCGCCCGGCCCCAGAGCCCTGGCCAATGCCAGGCCACCAATCATCAAGGCCATGTCGGCCAGGGCCTTGTCGGTGTCTTCCGGGCTGGCGGCCAGTTGTGCGGCCATCAACTCGACATGCTGGTTCAATACATCGCGAAACTCATCCGGCAGCCGGCTCATCTCGCCGACCGTGGCCGGGATCGGGCAGGCCTGGGCGGTAGAATCGCGGTGTTTGCGCGAGAGGTAGAACGCGGCTACCAGGGCTCGGCGCTCTTCGCCTGTCAGGCTGGGGTCCATATCGTCGATAGATGCCCGACGCCGCGCCAAGAGCTGCTCGAACGCCTCCAGCATCAGAGCGTCCTTGCTTTCAAAGTGGGCGTAGAAGCCACCCACGGTCAGCCCCGCGGCGCCCATGACTTCACCCACACTCGGTTCGGCCGGGCCACGCTGGATCAGCGCGGAACTGGCGGCTTGCAGAATACGTTCACGGGTTTGCGCTTTTTTATCGCTCATGACGGCCTCCGAATATTACGGTTAAAATATTATCTGCATAATACTTTTTAGCAAGCGGTGAATTCGACCGCTGGTCAGAAGAGTTTTTTTGAAGAGGGAGGGAGAAAACCCAAACGCCAGACAAACAAAAGGGCCATTCAATAATTGAATGACCCTTAAAAATCCCGCAGAGCGGGTAATCGTGGCGTCCCCTAGGGGACTCGAACCCCTGTTACCGCCGTGAAAGGGCGGTGTCCTAGGCCACTAGACGAAGGGGACACAAACCTTCTATACAACTGATCAGCGCTGAGAACTGATCGATTCAAGGACGGTGTGGCCAGACCTTGAACCTGTAAATTGGTGGAGCTAAACGGGATCGAACCGTTGACCTCTTGCATGCCATGCAAGCGCTCTCCCAGCTGAGCTATAGCCCCGGATTTTTCGTCTCGCGACGCAGCAGACCTTGCGAGCTGCTTGTTGAAACTGGCGTCCCCTAGGGGACTCGAACCCCTGTTACCGCCGTGAAAGGGCGGTGTCCTAGGCCACTAGACGAAGGGGACAAAACCTTCTGTACAACTGATCAGAGCTGAGTTCTGATCGATTCAAGGACGGTGTGGCCAGACCTTGAACCTGTAAATTGGTGGAGCTAAACGGGATCGAACCGTTGACCTCTTGCATGCCATGCAAGCGCTCTCCCAGCTGAGCTATAGCCCCTCATCGGTGAGGACGGGGCGAATCTTAATGGCGCTTTGAAAGGCTGTCAAATTTATTTTCAACAATTTCCAAAGTTTTTTGCCGGGATAACAATCACTTACCATCAAAACCCCGCAAAGCCGGGGTTTTGACCTCACCAACACCTGACTAGGCGATCGCGCCCAGCAGCTTTTCCCATTCCTTGTTTTCTTTCTTCGACACACCACCAAGCAAATCAAGGGCTTGGCGCAGACGGAAACGGGTCAGGTCCGGACCAAGGATTTCCATCGCATCTAGCACCGACACCGAACTGGCTTGCCCGGTAATCGCGGCAAACATCAGTGGCATCGCGTCGCGCAGCTTCAATTCCAGGGATTCGACCACGGCCTGGATAGTCGCGGTGATCGCATCCTTCTCCCACTGGCGCAGGCTTTCGAGCTTCCACAGGATCAACTGCATCAACTGGCGGACCTGGTCCCCCGAGAGTTTCTTGGACTCGAACAGCTTGGCATCCGGGCTCACGCCACCGGCAAAGAAGAAGCTGGCCAGAGGGGCGACCTGGCTGAACGTCTCCACCCTGCCCTGCACCAGCGGCGCGATCTTCATCATGTACTCGGGGTTCAACGCCCACTGCTGCACACGGCTGGCGAACTCTTCTACCGGCAGGTCACGCAACCATTGGCCGTTGAGCCACGACAGCTTCTCGATATCGAAGATCGGCCCGCCCAGCGACACGCGGGACAGGTCGAAGTTATCGACCATTTCCTGCAACGAGAACTTCTCGCGCTCGTCCGGCATCGACCAGCCCATGCGGCCCAAGTAGTTGAGCATCGCTTCAGGCATAAAGCCCATGCGCTCGTAGAACGTCACCGAAGTCGGGTTCTTGCGCTTGGACAGCTTGCTCTTGTCCGGGTTACGCAGCAGCGGCATGTAGCACAACTGCGGTTGTTCCCAGCCGAAGTATTCGTAGAGCAGGATCAGTTTCGGTGCCGACGGCAGCCACTCTTCGCCACGCAGCACGTGGGTGATGCCCATCAGGTGGTCATCGACCACGTTGGCCAGGAAGTACGTCGGCAGGCCGTCGGTCTTCATCAGCACTTGCATGTCCATGCGATCCCACGGGATCTCCACGTCGCCACGCAGCATGTCCGGTACCACGCAAACGCCTTCGCTCGGCACCTTCATGCGGATCACATGAGGCTCGCCAGCGGCCAGGCGCGCGGCCACTTCTTCCTTCGACAGCAGCAGCGCGCGGCCGTCGTAGCGCGGGGTTTCGCCACGGGCCTGTTGCTCGGCGCGCATCTGGTCCAGCTCTTCAGCGGTGCAGAAGCACGGGAAGGCGTGGCCCATGTCGACCAGTTGCTGGGTGTACTTCTTGTAGATGTCGCTGCGTTCGCTCTGGCGATAAGGGCCGTGTGGGCCGCCCACATCCGGGCCTTCTGCCCAGGTAATGCCCAGCCAGCGCAGGGCATCGAAAATCTGCTGTTCCGACTCACGGGTCGAACGCACTTGGTCCGTGTCTTCGATCCGCAGGATGAATTCACCGCCATGCTGCTTGGCAAAGCAGTAGTTGAACAAGGCGATGTAGGCAGTGCCGACGTGGGGATCCCCAGTAGGCGATGGCGCGATGCGCGTGCGGACGGTGGTCATGGCGGGTCTCGAATGGGCAATAAAGCTGAAAATAAAACAAGGGGCGAATGGTAACAGCCCCAAGCCCCCCTGCTCCAGCGTGGGCCGATCAACAAAGGGCATATAAGCCAAGGTTGGGTCTGCAACTACGACATAGCTATTTGCCAGATCGTTAGCTGGCTATATTCCATTACCTTTTGTAACTGACACTGCGCCGCCATGCCTGCCCAACTCAAACGCCGCCTGTTTATCTTCCTGTTTATCGTCGCCCTGATCGCCGCGGGCTTCTTTGCCCATTGGTTCTTCAAGGGGCGCTTTTATGAAAGCACCGACAACGCCTACGTGCAGGGCGAAATCACCCGGGTCTCCAGCCAGCTCGGCGCGCGCATCGCCGAGGTCAAGGTGGGCGATAACGAGCACGTGGAAAAAGGCCAGTTGCTGGTCATTCTGGAACAGGACGACTTCCTGCTGGCCATCGACCGCGCCAACGCGACCCTCGCCACCCGCGAGGCCGAACGCCTGCAGGCCACGAGCAAGCTGACCCAGCAGGCCAGCCTGATCGCCGCCGCCGATGCCCAGGTGTCGTCCAGCCAGGCGACCCTGGGCCGCGCGCAGATCGACTTGTCCCGCGCGCAAACCCTGCGCAAGCCCGGCTATGTCTCGGAAGAACGCGTCACTACCCTGTCTGCCGACAACCACATCGCCCGCTCCCAGGTCGCCAAGGCCCAGGCCGACCTGCAAGGCCAGCGCCAACAGGTCAGCGCCCTGAACGCCGAGATCAAGCGCCTCGACGCGCAGATCGCCAATGCCCGCGCCGACCTGGCCCAAGCCGAGTTGAACCTGACCCGCAGCGAAATCCACGCCCCCATCAGTGGCCTGGTCGGCCAGCGCGCCGCGCGCAACGGCCAATATGTGCAGACCGGCGCGTATCTGCTGTCCATCGTTCCAGACCAAGACATCTGGATCCAGGCCAACTTCAAGGAAACCCAGATCGGCCATATGGCCCCAGGGCAAAAAGCCGAACTGATCTTCGATGCCTATGGCGACACCCCTATCGAAGCCCGCGTCGACAGTTTGTTCGCGGCTTCCGGCGCGCAGTTCAGCCTATTGCCGCCAGACAATGCCACCGGCAACTTCACCAAAGTCGTACAACGGATCCCGGTAAAACTTACGTTTGCCGCCGACAACCCGTTGCAGGGCAAGATCCGCCCCGGCATGTCGGTAACCGTCAAAGTGCAGATCCAAGACCCTGACCATGGCCGGTGATCAACTGCTGCGCCCGGTCGGCGAACCGACCCGGCGCGACTGGATCGCGGTGATGAGCGTGATGCTCGGCGCCTTTATGGCGGTGCTCGACATCCAGATCACCAACTCCTCGCTCAAGGATATCCAGGGCGCGCTGTCGGCCACCCTGGAAGAAGGCTCGTGGATTTCCACCTCCTACCTTGTCGCCGAAATCATCATGATCCCCCTCACCGCCTGGCTGGTGCAGTTGCTGTCGGCACGGCGCCTGGCGGTGTGGGTCTCGGTGGGTTTCCTGATCGCCTCGCTGATGTGCTCCATGGCCTGGAGCCTGGAAAGCATGATTGTATTCCGTGCCCTGCAAGGCTTTACCGGCGGCGCGCTGATCCCCCTGGCCTTCACCCTGACCCTGATCAAACTGCCCGAACACCATCGCGCCAAGGGCATGGCGATGTTCGCCATGACCGCCACCTTTGCGCCGTCCATCGGCCCGACCATCGGCGGCTGGCTCACGGAAAACTGGGGCTGGGAATACATCTTCTATATCAACGTACCGCCAGGGCTGTTGATGATCGCCGGCCTGCTCTACGGCCTGGAGAAAAAGGCCGCGCACTGGGAGTTACTCAAAAGCACCGACTACATGGGCATCCTGACCCTAGCCGTGGGCCTCGGTTGTTTGCAGGTGTTTCTTGAAGAGGGGCATCGCAAGGACTGGCTGGAGTCGAGCCTGATCGTCAGCCTGGGCAGCATCGCGCTGTTGAGCTTGATCACTTTCGTCATCGTGCAACTGTCCAAGCCCAACCCGCTGATCAACCTGGGTATCCTGGCCAACCGCAACTTCGGCCTGTCGAGTATTTCCAGCCTGGGCATGGGCGTGGGGCTGTACGGCTCGATCTACCTGCTGCCGTTGTACCTGGCGCAGATCCAGAACTACAACGCCCTGCAAATCGGCGAAGTGATCATGTGGATGGGCGTGCCGCAGCTGTTCCTGATCCCGCTGGTGCCGAAATTGATGAAATACGTGTCACCGAAATGGCTTTGCGCGGTGGGATTCGGCCTGTTTGGCTTCGCGAGTTTTTCCTCGGGCGTGCTCAATCCAGACTTTGCCGGCAGCCAGTTCAACCAGATCCAGATCATCCGTGCCCTTGGCCAGCCGCTGATCATGGTCACCATTTCGTTGATCGCCACGGCGTACATCCTGCCTCAGGACGCGGGCTCGGCGTCGAGCCTGTTCAACATCCTGCGCAACCTGGGCGGGGCCATCGGCATTGCGCTGCTGGCAACCCTGCTGGATGCGCGAACCAAGACCTACTTTGATTACTTGCGCGAGGCGATTGTCCCGACCAACCCGCAAGTGGCCGAGCGCATGGCGACGCTGACGCAGACGTTTGGCAATGAAACGGCGGCGCTGGCCAAGCTCAGTGAAATCGCCCATCAACAGGCACAGATCATGGCCTATAACGATGCGTTTCACTTTGTCGGGCTGGCGTTGGCGGTGAGTATGCTGGCGATCTTTTTGACCAAGGCGTTGCCGGCGGGGCTCAAGGCTGGGGAAGCCCATTAGACCGAGGCGCCGCCATCGCAGGCAAGCCAGCCCCCACATTTGAATGTATTCACACATCCCAATGTGGGAGCTGGCTTGCCTGCGATGAGCATAAGTATCTACACAACTTTGCCGCAACGCCTAAATCCAGGCAGATAGCGCAGTTGTGGCGAGCGGGCTTGCCCCGCGCTGGGCTGCGAAGCAGCCCCAGTAAGCCGTATGCGGTGTATCAGATACTCCGTAGCGGCTGGTTTTAGGGCTGCTTCGCAGCCCAGCGCGGGGCAAGCCCGCTCGCCACGGGGGAGTTCGTCAGTTTCTGAAAGTTGTGTAGATACCTATGCTGCGATGAGGGCCCAACAGTCAGCGCAAATCAGACCGCCAGCAACCGCTCACGCAACTTGCCAATCTCGTCACGCATCTGCGCTGCCGCTTCAAACTCCAAGTCCCGCGCCAGCTGGTACATTTTCTCTTCCAACTGGCGGATCCGCTTGGTGATTTCACTCGGCGAACGCAGTTCGTTTTCGTACTTGGCGCTTTCTTCGGCAGCCTTGGCCATGCCTTTGCGCTTCTTGCTGCGCGAACCGGGCACGGTGGCGCCTTCCATGATGTCGGCCACGTCCTTGAACACACCTTTAGGGGTGATGCCATTGGCCAGGTTGAAGGCAATCTGCTTTTCGCGACGGCGCTCGGTCTCACCAATGGCGCGCTCCATGGAGCCGGTGATGCGGTCGGCATACAGGATGGCGCGGCCATTGAGGTTACGCGCGGCACGGCCGATGGTCTGGATCAGCGAGCGCTCGGAGCGCAGGAAACCTTCCTTGTCGGCATCGAGAATCGCCACCAGCGACACCTCGGGCATGTCCAGGCCTTCACGCAGCAGGTTGATCCCCACCAGCACATCGAAGGTACCCAGACGCAGGTCGCGGATGATCTCTACACGTTCCACGGTATCGATGTCCGAGTGCAGGTAACGCACACGCACACCGTGGTCGGCCAGGTAATCGGTAAGGTCTTCGGACATGCGCTTGGTCAGCGTGGTGACCAGCACCCGTTCTTCCAGGGCCACGCGCTTGGTGATTTCCGACAGCAGGTCGTCGACCTGGGTCAGGGCCGGGCGGATTTCGATTTGCGGGTCGACCAGGCCGGTGGGGCGCACCAGTTGCTCGATCACCCGCCCAGCATGCTCGGCCTCGTAGTTGCCCGGCGTGGCAGAAACAAAGATGGTCTGCGGGCTGATGCTTTCCCATTCGTCAAAGCGCATCGGCCGGTTATCCAGTGCCGAAGGCAGGCGGAAGCCGTACTCCACCAGGGTTTCCTTGCGCGAGCGGTCGCCTTTATACATGGCGCCGACTTGCGGCACGCTGACGTGGGATTCGTCGATCACCAGCAACGCATCTGCCGGTAGGTAGTCGTAGAGGGTCGGCGGCGGCGCGCCGGACTCACGACCCGACAGGTAGCGCGAGTAGTTTTCGATGCCGTTGCAGTAACCCAGCTCCAGGATCATCTCCAGGTCAAAACGCGTGCGCTGCTCCAACCGCTGGGCTTCCACCAGTTTATTGTTGGCGCGCAGGTATTCGAGGCGCTCGGCAAGCTCGGCCTTGATCCCTTCCATGGCATCCAAAAGGGTTTCACGCGGAGTCACGTAGTGGCTTTTTGGATAGAAGGTGAAGCGCGGCAGTTTGCGGATCACTTCGCCGGTCAACGGGTCGAAGGCCGACAGGCTCTCGACTTCATCATCGAACAACTCGATACGGATCGCTTCCAGGTCCGATTCGGCCGGGTAGATATCGATCACATCACCCCGCACCCGGAAGGTCGCGCGGGCGAAGTCCATGTCGTTGCGGGTGTACTGCAAATCCGCCAGGCGCCGCAGCAAGGCACGCTGGTCGAGTTTGTCGCCGCGATCGACGTGCAGCACCATCTTCAGATAGGTTTCCGGGCTGCCCAGGCCGTAGATGCACGACACCGTGGTGACGATGATCGCATCCTTGCGCTCCAGCAGGGCCTTGGTCGCCGACAGTCGCATCTGCTCGATATGGTCGTTGATCGACGCATCCTTCTCGATAAAGGTATCGGAAGACGGCACATAGGCTTCGGGCTGGTAGTAGTCGTAATAGGAAACGAAATACTCCACCGCGTTGTTCGGGAAGAACGCCTTGAACTCACCGTACAGCTGCGCGGCCAGGGTCTTGTTCGGCGCCAGCACCAGGGTCGGGCGGTTGATCTGTGCAATCACGTTGGCGATGCTGAAGGTCTTGCCCGAACCGGTCACCCCGAGCAGCGTCTGGTGCGCCAGGCCGGCCTCGATGCCTTCGACCATCAGGCGAATAGCTTCGGGCTGGTCGCCAGCAGGTTCAAAGCGGGTGACTAGTTGGAAATCCGACATAACGTACCTCTTGAAGTCACCCCAGACTGTAAACCCGTCGGGGACGACAAAGACCACAGCCCGCAAAACTTCAGAGCAGGCAGTAGGAAAAAACCATGATAGCTGTAGAAGTGGAGGCGAATGTGACGGGTTTCAAGGCAACCGCCCTACATGCCTGAGGCCATCAATGTTGCAATAAGACTAACGGTCGATAAATAAACCGAAAAACTTGGCCGAAAAGCCGTTTCGGCTGTCGCCGCGAGCGGTGTTGGCCTCTATACTAGCTCCCCGTTTGTGCACCGCTCTAGTGCATTCGGCTGGAGCGCGACACGTCCCTCCATTCCCCCATAGAGCTGCCGCAAAAATGAGCCTGTTCTCCGCTGTCGAAATGGCACCACGCGATCCTATCCTGGGCCTCAACGAAGCATTCAACGCCGATACCCGTACTACCAAGGTCAACCTTGGCGTAGGCGTTTACTGCAACGAGGAGGGGAAGATTCCACTCCTGCGTGCCGTTGCCGAAGCGGAAGCCATTCGCGTGGCGCAACACGCCGCCCGTGGCTACTTGCCGATCGATGGCATTGCCGCCTACGACCTGGCCGTGCAAAAGCTGCTGTTCGGCGAGCAATCACCGCTGTTGAGCGCTGGCCGTGTGATCACCGCCCAAGCCGTTGGCGGTACCGGCGCACTGAAAATCGGCGCCGACTTCCTCAAGCAACTGCTGCCCAACGCCGTCGTCGCCATCAGCGACCCAAGCTGGGAAAACCACCAGGCGCTGTTTGAAAAAGCCGGCTTCCCGGTGCAGACCTACCGCTACTACGACGCTGCTACCCACGACGTAAACCGTGCCGGCCTGCTGGAAGACCTCAACGCCCTGCCCGCCCAGTCCATCGTCGTGCTGCACGCCTGCTGCCACAACCCGACCGGCGTCGACCTGAGCCCGGCCGACTGGAAAGACGTACTGGAAGTGGTCAAGGCCAAGAACCTGGTGCCATTCCTCGACATGGCCTACCAGGGCTTTGGCGACGGTATCGACGAAGACGCCGCGGCGGTGCGCTTGTTCGCCGAGTCCGGCCTGACCTTCTTTGTGTCCAGCTCGTTCTCCAAATCGTTCTCGCTGTACGGCGAGCGCGTGGGTGCACTGTCTATCGTCAGCGAATCAAAAGAAGAAAGCGCGCGCATCCTGTCCCAGGTCAAGCGCGTGATCCGCACCAACTACTCCAACCCGCCGACCCACGGCGCGGCGATCGTGGCGGCGGTGCTCAACAACCCGCAACTGCGCGCCCAGTGGGAAGCCGAACTGGCCGAAATGCGCCTGCGCATCCGTGGCATGCGCGAGCAGATGGTCAGCGAACTGGCCAAGGCTGCTCCGGGCCACGACTTCAGCTTCGTCGGTCGCCAGCGCGGGATGTTCTCCTACTCGGGCCTGACCGTAGAGCAAGTCACCCGCCTGCGCAGCGAATTCGGCATCTACGCCCTCGACACCGGCCGCATCTGCGTGGCCGCGTTGAACCAGGCGAACATCGATGCCGTGACCAAGGCGATTGTGCAGGTGCTGTAAGCCTGATCGCGAGGTACAAAGGGGAAGCCAGCGGCTTCCCCTTTTTTGTGCCTTGCCGCTGTAGGAGCGAGCTTGTCTCCGGGCGGCGTTCCGACGAAAAACCTCAACGATAACGCGAGCCCGTTGAAGGAGCCGACGCCCTCGGATCCTTCGCGAGCAAGCTCGCTCCTACAAAAAGCTCAGCGCTGGCAAGGCAAGCCACTTAGACTGAAGCACGACTGCCCTTTGCGATGAGACTTTCTATGAGAAACGACGACCTGGACCTGCGTGCCGACCGCGACGAACTGGACCACTTCACCCCGCGCACGCCTCAAGCCAAGCGGCAAAAAAGCCTGGTCCTGCAAGTAGCCCTGGGCGTCTTCCTCGGCGGCCTGGCCTTGTGGCTCGTGCAATTGGGCGCCACAGCGCTGATGGCCAAATTGGCGATGGGCACCCTGCAGTTCGGTGGCTGACCCCCCCCTGTGGCGAGCGGGCTTGCCCCGCGCTGGGCTGCGCAGCAGCCCCACTACTTAATTCAGGCAAAAACACCCCGCTAGGGATTTAGGGCCGCTTCGCAGCCCAACGCGGGGCAAGCCCGCTCGCCACATGAGGCACCGAGTATTCATCCTCCAACGGCCACACGCCTTTGTCTGGCGCAGTTGGGCGCCACGCCACTGATGGCGAAATTGACGATTCGCTAGCTGACAAAAACCCACCGTGGCGAGCGGGCTTGCCCCGCGTTGGGCTGCGCAGCAGCCCCACTACTTATTCAGGCAAAAACACCGCGCTAGGGGTTTAGGGCCGCTTCGCAGCCCAACGCGGGACAAGCCCGCTCGCCACATGAGGCACCGAGTATTCATCCTCCAACGGCCACACGCCTTTGTCTGGCGCAGTTGGGCGCCACGCCACTGATGGCGAAATTGACGATTCGCTAGCTGACAAAAACCCACCGTGGCGAGCGGGCTTGCCCCGCGTTGGGCTGCGCAGCAGCCCCACTACTTAATTCAGGCAAAAACACCGCGCTAGGGGTTTAGGGCCGCTTCGCAGCCCAGCGCGGGGCAAGCCCGCTCGCCACATGAGGCACCGAGTATTCATCCTCCAACGGCCACACGCCTTTGTCTGGCGCAGTTGGGCGCCACGCCACTGATGGCGAAATTGACGATTCGCTAGCTGACAAAAACCCACCGTGGCGAGCGGGCTTGCCCCGCGCGCTGGGCTGCGCAGCAGCCCCACTACTTATTCAGGCAAAAACACCGCGCTAGGGGTTTAGGGCTGCTTCGCAGCCCAGCGCGGGGCAAGCCCGCTCGCCACATGAGGCACCGAGTATTCATCCTCCAACGGCCACACGCCTTTGTCTGGCGCAGTTGGGCGCCACGCCACTGATGGCGAAATTGACGATTCGCTAGCTGACAAAAACCCACCGTGGCGAGCGGGCTTGCCCCGCGTTGGGCTGCGCAGCAGCCCCACTACTTATTCAGGCAAAAACACAGTGCTAGGGGTTTAGGGCCGCTTCGCAGCCCAACGCGGGGCAAGCCCGCTCGCCACATGAGGCACCGAGTATTCATCCTCCAACGGCCACACGCCTTTGTCTGGCGCAGTTGGGCGCCACGCCACTGATGGCGAAATTGACGATTCGCTAGCTGACAAAAACCCACCGTGGCGAGCGGGCTTGCCCCGCGTTGGGCTGCGCAGCAGCCCCACTACTTAATTCAGGCAAAAACACCGCGCTAGGGGTTTAGGGCCGCTTCGCAGCCCAACGCGGGACAAGCCCGCTCGCCACATGAGGCACCGAGTATTCATCCTCCAACGGCCACACGCCTTTGTCTGGCGCAGTTGGGCGCCACGCCACTGATGGCGAAATTGACGATTCGCTAGCTGACAAAAACCCACCGTGGCGAGCGGGCTTGCCCCGCGCTGGGCTGCGCAGCAGCCCCACTACTTATTCAGGCAAAAACACCGCGCTAGGGGTTTAGGGCCGCTTCGCAGCCCAGCGCGGGGCAAGCCCGCTCGCCACATGAGGCACCGAGTATTCATCCTCCAACGGCCACACACGCCTTTGTCTGACGCAGTTGGGCGCCACGCCACTGATGGCGAAATTGACGATTCGCTAGCTGACAAAACCCACCGTGGCGAGCGGGCTTGCCCCGCGTTGGGCTGCGCAGCAGCCCCACTACTTATTCAGGCAAAAACACCGCGCTAGGGGTTTAGGGCCCGCTTCGCAGCCCAACGCGGGACAAGCCCGCTCGCCACATGAGGCACCGAGTATTCATCCTCCAACGGCCACACGCCTTTGTCTGGCGCAGTTGGGCGCCACGCCACTGATGGCGAAATTGACGATTCGCTAGCTGACAAAAACCCACCGTGGCGAGCGGGCTTGCCCCGCGTTGGGCTGCGCAGCAGCCCCACTACTTAATTCAGGCAAAAACACCGCGCTAGGGGTTTAGGGCCGCTTCGCAGCCCAACGCGGGACAAGCCCGCTCGCCACAATGGGTCCGCTCTTGGAGCAGTTGCACAAAACTGTCCAGGCTCTGTGACACCGTGCCCCGACGCCAGATCAACCAAGTGTTCAGCAGGCGGAACTCGTCCGCCAACGGCCACACGCTCACCGTGGTAAACCCCGGCATGCTCTCCAGCATGCTGCGTGGCATCAGCGCCAAACCCGCGCCGGCGCTGACGCAGGCGAGCATGCCGTGGTACGACTCCATCTCGAAAATCTTCCCCGGCACCGCGCCATCCTGGGAAAACCAGCGCTCAAAGTGGTGCCGATATGAGCAGTTGGAACGGAAGGTGTAGATGCTCTCCCCGTTCACATCCTGCCCACGGGTGATCGGCCCATGATGCAACGGCGCAATCACCACCATCTCCTCTTCAAACACCGCCACTCCCTCCAGGGTCGGATGCAGCACCGGGCCATCGACAAACGCGGCCGCCAGTCGGCCCGATAGCACGCCGTCGATCATCGTCCCCGAGGGCCCGGTGCTCAGGTCCAGTTCGACCTTGGCGTGTTTCTGGTTATAGGCTGCAAGCAACGCCGGGATACGCACGGCGGCGGTGCTCTCCAGCGAACCCAGGGCAAATGGCCCCTGGGGCTCCTCACCCGCCACAGTGGCGCGGGCCTCTTGCACCAGGTCGAGAATGCGCCGCGCGTAGCCCAAAAAATTCCAGCCGGCAGGCGACAGGCGCAGTCGACTTTTCTCACGGATAAACAGCTCGACTCCCAGGTCCTGCTCCAGTTGCTTGATGCGCGTGGTCAGGTTCGACGGCACACGGTGAATCAACTGCGCGGCGGCACTGATGCTGCCTTGCTCGGCTACGGCCTTGAAAATCTCCAGTTGCACCAGATCCAATTCATTCTCCAATCGTGAACGTATTGCTTAATATTATTCAGTTCCCGGAAAAGATACAGCCCCGTACGCTGGGCACCTTCCCCAATGTTGCGCAGGACGGTGCCATGAACGCTATTTCTCACCAGACCCATGCCTTGTCGATCAACCCCGCCAATGGCCAAACCGTGGGCAGTTACCCGTACGAGTCCGCCGCGCAACTGGACGCCGCCCTCACCCGCGCCAGCACCGCCTTTGCCAATGGTCGCAACACGCCCGTGGCGCAACGCGCCCAATTGCTGCTGGCCCTGGCCGGCGCCCTGCGCGAGCAAGCCGAGCAGATGGCGCAAATGATCACCCTGGAAATGGGCAAGCCCATCGCCCAGGCCCGTGGCGAAATCGAGAAATGCGCCTTGCTGGCCGAGTGGTACGCCGCCCATGGCCCCGCCATGCTTGCGCCGGAGCCGACGCTGGTGGACAACGGCAGCGCCCAGATTGAGTACCGCCCACTGGGCCCGATCCTCGCCGTGATGCCGTGGAACTTCCCGGTCTGGCAGGTACTGCGCGGCGCGGTGCCGACCATGCTCAGCGGCAATACCTACGTGCTCAAGCATGCGCCCAACGTGATGGGCAGCGCCTACCTGATGAAACAAGCCTTCCATAAAGCCGGTTTTGCCGAGGGGTTGTTCGAAGTGATCAACGTCACCCCGGACGGCGTATCCAAGG
Source organism: Pseudomonas sp. DTU12.1 (assembly GCF_009873475.1). Taxonomy (NCBI): domain Bacteria; kingdom Pseudomonadati; phylum Pseudomonadota; class Gammaproteobacteria; order Pseudomonadales; family Pseudomonadaceae; genus Pseudomonas; species Pseudomonas sp. DTU12.1. Next base: position 4,189,974 of record NZ_CP045254.1, read on the forward strand.
CCATCGCCGACCCACGCATCGCCGCCGTAACCCTTACCGGCAGCGTGCGCGCCGGTATCGCCATTGGTTCCCAGGCCGGCGCCGCGTTGAAAAAGTGTGTGTTGGAACTGGGCGGCTCCGACCCGTTCATCGTCCTCGACGACGCCGACCTCGACGCCGCCGTGCAAGCCGCGGTGATCGGCCGCTTCCAGAACTCCGGCCAGGTCTGCGCCGCCGCCAAGCGCCTGATCATCGAGCAAGGCGTGGTCGAAGCCTTCACCGCCAAGTTCCTCGAAGCTAGCCGCCAACTGGTGATGGGCGACCCGACATCGAGCGACACCTACATCGGCCCCATGGCCCGTTTCGACCTGCGTGACGAACTGCACGACCAGGTCCAGGCCACCCTGGAAGAAGGCGCCACCCTGTTGCTCGGCGGCCATCCCGTCGAAGGAACGGGTAACTACTACGCCCCCACCGTACTGGCCAATGTCACCGACCAAATGACCTCGTTCAAACAGGAACTGTTTGGCCCCGTCGCCTCGATCATCACTGCCCGCGACGCCGACCACGCGGTCGCCCTGGCCAACGACAGCGAGTTCGGCCTGACCGCGAGCATCTTCAGCAAGGATCCGGCCAAAGCGCAGAAAATCGCCAACCAGCTGGAAACCGGCGGCATCTTTATCAACGCGTACAGCGTGTCCGATCCTCGAGTGGCGTTTGGCGGGGTGAAAAAGAGTGGGTTTGGCCGCGAACTGTCACATTTTGGCGTGCGGGAATTCTGCAATGCGCAGACGGTTTGGGTAGATCGGCGGTAGGCCGATCGTCAAGATTCCTCATTGTCAGCTTGCGGGTTCAGGATATGATCAGGCCGGTATTTGAACCGGATTGCACTGACCTATGCCCGTGGACCTGCAAGCGCTCTATCCCAAACTGATCCATCTGATGCTGGATACGGTTTTCGTGGTCGACAGGGACAGCCAGATTGCATTTGTCAGTGACGCCTGCGAGGCGCTGCTCGGCTACCGTGCCGACGAGCTGACCGGGACTGTGATCACCGACTATATGCACCCTGAAGACCTGGCGGCCACCCGAGCCTCGATTATCCGGGTGATGAACGGCCAGCCCCATGTCGACTTCCGCAACCGCTATATCCGCAAGGATGGCGGCATCGTCCATATTCTGTGGGCAGCATTCTGGTCCGAGGACGTCGGCGCGCGAATCGGCGTGGCACGGGATATAACGGCCCTCACCCAGGCCGAGGAGGAACTGCGCTTCCTCGCCCATCACGACCCGCTGACCGCCCTGACCAACCGCTCGCTGTTCAATGATCGGCTGGACTCGGCCTTGCGCAATGCACGCCGACAGAACAGCACCCTGGCCTTGCTGTTCCTGGATATCAATGACTTCAAGGGCATCAACGATGTACACGGGCACGCCGCGGGCGACCGCGTGCTGTGCACCATTGCGCGGCGCCTGGAAAGCTGCGTGCGTGAGACCGACACGGTGGCGCGAATGGGTGGCGATGAGTTCACCGTACTGTTGACCGACCTTCATTCAGAAGACGCCGTGGCCGAGAAGGTGCAGCAGATTCTCGCCATCATGGCCGCCCCCCTTGGCCCTGAATTCGGCCCGGTGAAGATGCCATCCTGCAGTATCGGCGTGGCGCGCTACCCGGCTGATGGGGAAGATGCCGACACCCTGCTCAGCTATGCCGATGGCGATATGTACCGGGTGAAAAAACTCCACCGCGCAGCAGGCTGAAGCCAAACCGGCCCGCCCTGCCAGGTCTCAGGACCGGCGTACATGCTTAACGATCCGACGCCTGGATCCTGGCGGTTATCCACGCACGACCATGCACAAGCACGCGCTCGGCCAAGGCCACCGGAAAATGAATAAAGCCATGTGCCGACTCCGGCAAGAGATACGCCTGCACCTGCGCGGCCGCCCCCCAGCGCTCGGCGATGTCCAGGGTGTCATCCTTGAGCGGGTCCAACTCGCCGACAAACATCAACGCAGCCGGCAAGCCGGTAAAGTCGCCATACAGCGGCGACAACGGCGGCTGCCGACGCGCCTCATCGCTCAAGCCCGGGGTCAGCAGGCGCAGTGCGTCGACCATCCCCGGACCATCGAGTAACAGCGTCTGCGGCCCGGCTGCGTGTACGCTCGGCGTGCCGGCCAAATCGTAGACGCCGTAATACAACAGCGCCCCGCTGACCCGCGCGAGCAGTTGCGGCCACTGCTTCAACGCCAGCAACGTCGCCGCGGCCAAGTGAGCACCGGCCGATTCGCCCACAACAATCACCGGCAGGCCGGCAAACTCGTGCTCAGTGAGCAACCAGCGCGCGGCGCTCAGGCAGTCGTCCATCAGCCCTTCAATCGGCGTGTCCACGGCGAGCCGATAATCCACCGAAACCACCGCCACCTCGCACGCCCGCAGCATGCCCAGGTTCAACTCATCATCCATCTGCGCATTGCCAATTACCCAGCCGCCGCCGTGGATATCCAGGACCACGCCTTTGATTCTGCCGCTGGGCCGCAGAATGCGCACGGGCACTTGAACGCCATCCACACCCACCAACCGAGCCTCAGCCGCGGGCCCCTTCTTGATGTGTTGACTGACGCGCAATAACGCCTGGATTAATCGAGGGGTGACCCGATTGCGGATTTTAAAGCGCGGCAGCCAGGCAAGCTTTTTATTGAAGCGGCGCATTTGTGCCAGTTCAGGCGCACTGGCGGGCCAAGGCTCGTAGGCCATCAACGGTTACTGCGCAGGATCGAGAAATTCAACGCCGCGGCCACACACAGCCACGCCAGGTACGGGAACAGGATCAATCCAGTGATCAGGTCCAGGCGCACCGCCAACACCACCATGGTTGCCACGGTGAGCCAAAGCAGGGTGATAACCACCATCGCGGCGAAGATCCGATGCGCGCCGAAAAACACCGGGGTCCACAGCGTGTTCAATGCAATCTGCGCCGCCCACAAGGCCAGTACCGTTTGACTGCCAGGGATCAGGCTCAAGCGATAGCCGGCCCAGGCCAGCAGCAGGTAGATCAGTGTCCAGGCCACCGGGAACAACCAGTTGGGCGGGGTAAAACGCGGCTTGACCAGGGATTCATACCAGGCACCAGGCTTGAACATGATGCCGGTGCTGGCGGCGGTGGCGCAGGCGAGCAGGAAGATAAAGAAGGTCATTGGCGGTCCCTATGTAGATGGCGCTCGCAAGTGATGCCGAGCCTTTACCAATGACTCAAACCCGCCACCAAAAATTCAATGAACTGTAGAAACTCGTCCACCGTGCGCTCCCGGTTCCCGCTCGTAGGAGCTGACTTGCCAGCGATAACGCAGGACATCAGGTGTTCTGCGTCGCTCTCCGGTTTTTCGCTGGCAAGCCAGCTCCTACAAAAAGCGTCTGCCCACACAGGCGAGTGCGGGGGCTACGCATGCCCTGTAGTGGCTAGCCCTTCAGTTCGCTGGCCCGATGACTCGCGGCGTCGTCATATGCCACATACAACGACTCGGCGATCTGGCTCTTGATGGCTTTGCTGGCCTCCAGCCCCAACACAAAGCCTTCGGCCTTGCCGCCAGCGCGGTTAAGGTCGTCGAGGGTGCTGGCGCCGGTAATCGCGTCCAACAACTTGCTAGCGTGCGGGCCTACGCCCTTGGGCAGGCTGATCTGGTCGATGCTCATTGCGCCGCCTTCGATGAGGTTGAGGATGGGCTGTTACGGGTAAACGAGGTCATTGGCGATACCTTGAGGGCTTGGGGCCGATAGCGCGTTTGGCCACTGTCGGGGTGGCATGGTAGACCGGTATGGGGATGAGGGGGCAGCTTTTGGCCGTTTTCAGTCGGTTGTCACCGGCAGAAATCGGCCAAAAGCAGCCGTTTGGAATAGACTGCTTCCGATCAATTTGGACTTAGTACGCCAATTTGCGCTGCTAGGTCCGCAGCCAATAGTAGAGGTCGTACTTCGACTTCATGTGTTGAGGATGCTGGTTGTCGGAGTCGGGATCTGGAATGGCGACTCGGCGAGTCCAGAGTGGGAACCACTCACCATCCCGCATATCGCTATCGCTAACCATTCGCACATTCTTCAACATGCTTCGCTCGCAGGCACCGAACTGGACGAAATTGACCTGCGCCTCGATCAAGCTACATCTATTCGGTCCACCCACCTGGTGAGGGTAATAGAGTTGGAACACGTCATCCTCCCAGAAGCAAATTGGGCAAATGTCGTATGACCCTGGGTGTTGCTCGAAGACTGCATATCCGCAGCATGGGCAGGTAAACATCAGTTTTCACTTATGGGTGGCAGTCTATTCTTGGTCGATTTTAGCCAAATGCTGAACGGTGGCAATGGGTCGGTGGCTGCCCTTCATGACAGGCCGCAACCAGCCAAAAGCAGACATTCGCATGTGGTCCGCTCCTGGGCTGAGACAACGGCATGACGCTTCAACGAAAACAGGATGGTTCAGTGCGCGGATTTTAGTTCGTACATAGTGGCCGGAGGGAAGATCATAATTGTCCATCAACTCTCGATGCGGCCGGTAGCCATCGCAGCAGATCCACATCATTCATGGGCCGGGCGAACAGGTAGCCCTGTCCTTGAGTGCATCCCATCGCGAGCAACGTCTCGCGCTGTTCCTCAGTCTCGATGCCCTCCACTACCACGGACATCCCCAGGGTCTCCCCCAATGCCAGGGTGCTGCTGACGATTGCCCGACAGCGCGGTTCGTGTAGCAAGGTGCGTATAAACTCACCGTCGAGTTTGATCTCGTTGAACGGCAGCTGGCACAAGCGCTGCAACGACGAGAAGCCGGCGCCGAAGTCGTCGATGGACAATTTGCAGCCCATCATGCGCAGGCGTACCAGGGTTTCCAGGCTGGTGGCCGGGGCTTCCAGCAAGCCGCTTTCGGTGAGTTCGAAGGTCAGGCTGGCGGGCACTGCTTCGTGCAGGGACAGAATGCCTTTGATCACCGCGGTCAGGTTGCTGTTGGTCAGTTGGCTGGTGTGCAGGTTGAACGACAGGTCGAGCTTCAGGCCGGTGTTTTTTGCCAGTCGCTGCAGGCTCAGGGCTTGGTTCATCTGCATGAACAGCAGCGTATCGAGCAAGCCGCAGCGTTCCAGCACGGGCATGAACACCGCCGGTGACAGGATGCCGCGCAACGGGTGCACCCAGCGGGTCAGCACCTCCACGCCGCAGACGTCATCGGTATTCATGTCGACCTTGGGCTGGTACCAGGCTTGCAATTGCTGTTCGTTGAGGGCCCAACGCACTTCTTCATCGCTGGCCAGGCGTACCGGCGCAGCGTCGGGCGGCGCGACACCAGGGCCACTGGAGCGCTTTTTTAGCAAGTTCTCCAGGGTGTGCGCCTGCAACGGCTTTCCGACATCCCCGAGCATTTCCAGGCCCAGCAACGAAACAATCTGCTGCACCGTGCGGCGTACATCGGCCGACAGGGAGCTGCTGATAATCACTGAGCCGACCAGTCCGGAACTTCCCACCTGCTGAAGAAACTCCAGGCCATCCATGCCTTCCATGCACAAGTCGCACAGGGCAATGTCCACTGCGCCCACTTGATCCAACACAGCCAGGGCGTGTAAGCCGTCCACTGCCTCGAAGACCTCGCGGCAACCCAACTGGCGCAACATGCTCACGGCGACCGCACGTTGAAAAGGATGATCCTCGAGAACCAGCACGCGTATGGGAAAACTCGTCATTGAAGTCGGCTCATCTGAAAGGAATAAGGTCGCCCGGGTGTGACGCCGGGCGGGTTGCAGCGACTTAGCGCACGGGCAGCTTGATGATCTGCTCGGTGGTCATCACGTCGCCGAAGGTGTCTTCGACTTCGGCCAGTGCCGATTGATGCAAGGCGTCCTTGTCGACGCTCTGGCCATTGAGGCGGGTGATCGCACGGGTGGCGGACGCATCGGACGCCACGATTACGTTGAAGCCCAGTGGCGCTGCATCACGGGCTGCACCGGCGACACAGGCGTGGGTCATCAGACCGCTGATGATCAGCGTATTGATCCCGGCCTTGCTCAGCTGTGCGGCCAGGTCAGTGCTGGCGAACACGCTGACGGTGTTCTTTTGCACGACGTGATCCTGAGGACGCGGCTGCATATCCTTGTGGAATTTCACGGTCTCGCCATCAATGGCAAATACCGCAGCGCCAGCCGGCGACACGTGTTGCACGTGGTAGACCGGAATCTTGTGGTTATCGGCATACTTGATCAGCTCAAGGGCTTTCGCCAGTGCGCTGGCGCCGTCCGGGATCGGCATGCGCCCAGTGAAGTATTCGTTCTGGAAGTCGATCACGATCAGCGCGGTCTTGGCGGCCGGCAATTGTGTGATTTGCTCGGCACCGGACATGGCGCGGATGGTCGGGTGATCGTTGGCGATTGCTGCACCGCTGGCAACCACGGTGGACAGTACGCATGCAGCCATGAAGCGACGGGTAAAACGTTGCATGGGGTCGTTCCTATTTGTAGGTAATGGTGAAATTGGCAGTGGCGTTGGCGATGCCAGGCTGCGGCCCGGTGGAGTCGCCTGCGGTCTGGATGTAGCGCGCACCAAACTGCAAAGTGGTATTGCCGTCCTGGACCGGCATGATCGGTACGTCGACGCCCAGTGGCAGCGGGGTTCCATCCTGCTTCAGCACTTGCACGGCGACGCCTGTAGCGGTGGCTTCGCTGTTCAGGCCCAGCACACCTTGGCTGGCGTCGACAATCGTCGAGCCCTTGGCGCCGTCCAGACGGATGTTCGCGTTGTTGCCGCGGAAATAGTTCCAGGTAGGATTCCCGGCATAGGTCCCGGCCACGCAGTTGTTGAGCGCGATGTTGAACCCTTCGGTGGGCGTGACGGTGCCCGGGCCGTTGAAGACGCGCTTCTCCCAGTTTTTCATGGGCACGTCGATGATATTGCCCACGGCTGCGGGCATGCTGCAGCCGGCAACGGTCACTGTTCCGGTCAGGCGACCATCAATCCAGTTGAACTGGGTGCCGTTGTTGTTGATATCGACGGTGTACACCTGCAAGTTGCCGAAATCGTTGATTCCCGCCGGGATAGGTCCGGTTTTGATCAGGATCAGGCTATTGTTGGTGTTCGCGCTAAACCCACCGGTATTGCAGCCGTTGAATGCGAGCGGAAAGTACCAGCTACCGGAGGTCAAACACAGATAGCTGGGGCGTGTCTCGTTGACGACCCCTACCCCGATGCCAGGAACGTTAGTCGCATAGAGCTGGCTGCCTTGAGCCGAGCCAATGGCTGCGGTGACCGTAGGTGCCTTGGCAGTCAGCATGGTGGACTGGATTGAAAACGGGGTAGTAGTTGTACAGTTGATGATAGGAAACCGGGTGTACTTGACCAAGCCAATGGTCGATCCCACCGGGGCGTCCTGAGGGATGAACAGGTCGCCCACCGCATGAATGCTCTGGGTCGCATCGGTGGAAGTACAGTCAGCTGCAGCCATCTGCGAAATAGCCACTGGCAGCACTGCCAGCGCACTCAGCATCAAGCGTTTCTTCCAGACATGACGAGTGGGCAAAACCAAGGCTGGGGCCGAGGACGCAACACTAAAAGTTTTCATGGACGAGATTCTCTGCAAATAGCATCCATCAGCCGGTAACCGTCGGTGGCTGGCGTGCTGTTGATATCCAAATTGATTTCACATTGCTGGGCAGCCTTGCCGCCCCACTTCATCGTGTAGGTCGTGCCCTTGCTGGCCGACAGCAGCACTTGCCCGGCCTGGCCGACCACGCCGACGCTGGCGCCCTGGTCGTCCTGCACGGTGGTGCCGAAAGGTAAAAGCGAGCCGTCCTGCAGCCGTACGTTGAGCAGTATTTTTTCCGAACGGCTGGCGGCGAATACCGCCTTGACCACCGCACCGCGACGCGGCACCACGTTGGTCACGCCTTCGGCGATATCGACGTTGGTTTCCAGCTCGCTGGTGTCCACGGCCACGCGGTTCTTGCGATACGGCGTGACGTACGGCACCAGGGCGTAACCCTTGTCGTTGGTCAGGGCGCCCGGGGCATTCAGCAGGCCGACCTTCGGCGTGTCCTTGACCTCCACCAGCGCCACGGTCTCGCCCAGGGTCTGGCCGAACTCGACGCCGTCGGCATGGGCCAGCACCGAGCCCGCCGCGCTGACCGACGTCTGCCGGTAGCCCGAGCCGACGCTCACACCAGCGCCCAACTGGGCAAACGGTGCGCGGTAGCCGAGCAGCGCCGAACCGTTGTTGCCGGTGTTTTCCACGCGGTTGGCGTTGACGTTGTAGTTCAGGTTGCCATCGCGGCCGCTGAGGCCGGCCCGTTGATCCAGGCTGCCGTCGTTGTTGCGGGTAACGCTGAACGTGCCGGTACTGCGGGTTTGTCCCAGGGGCATGGACACGGTAAACACCACCTGGTTGTTCTCGCCGAAGTTGTCAGTGAGGGTCTTGCTGGCGTACACACCATAAGTCACGCCCTTGTACTGGGTGTTGAAACCCAGCTGCATCTGCTTGTCTTCCCGGGAGGAGCCCCAGTAGTTCTGCTTGCTCAGGTTCAAGTACAGCGAGCCGTAGTTGTCCAGGGCCTGGTTGACGCTGGCCTCGACCTTGCTGCGCTTGGAGAACTGGCTGTAGTCGTTGGGTTGCTGCAAATCCACGGCTTCGCTGAAGTCGCGATAGCCTTCGGTGGAATAGCGGTAACCGGCGAAGCGCACCGAGGTACCGCTTTCAAATGCCTTGCCGTAGCGCAGGCCGATGCTCTGGCCTTTTTTGCTTTCGCCTTTGGTTGTGACGGCCTTGGGCACGTCAGTCTGGGCCTGTGTGACGTCGATCGACACGGCGCCGATGCTGCCCAGGCTCTTGCCCACGCCCACCACACCGGCACGGTAAAAATCTGCCCCCAAAAAGCCACCGTACAGCGTCAGGTCGAACGGCAAGCCATAGGCCAGCGACGCCTGGGTAAACATCGGCCGCTCGCCACCGTTGGCCGAGTTGTACTCGCCCACCGTCGCACTGTAGCGCCAGGTATTTTCCCGCAGCATGTTGGCCAGGGTCGCGTATGGCTGGGTGAAGCGGCGTTCGCGGCCATCGGCTTCGGTGATGATCACTTCCAGGTCGCCGCTGCCCGAGGCGGCGTTGAGGTCGTTGATCTCAAAGGCACCCGGCGCCACGTAGGTGGTGTACAGCGAGTAGCCGTTCTGGCGTACTTCCACCTTGGCCTGGGTTTCGGCGATGCCGCGGATCACTGGGGCGTAGCCCTGCATCGAGTCTGGCAACATGCCCATGTCCGACGCCAGTTGCACGCCGCGAAACGGCACGCTGTCGAACACGTCACCGGGTGTGAAGCTCTCGCCCATCGTCAGCGTGGCCTTCAGTGGCGTGATGTCCCTCTGCGCATAGGTATTGCTGCGCTGCCACTTGCGGCCACCTTCATCGTCCTGGCGAAACGATGAGCTGGAGCGAAAACGCCAGTCGCCGAGGTTAAAACCACCCGTTGCATACAGGTTGTATTGGTTGCCGGTGCCGCGGGCGTCGCTGTTGGTTTGCGCGGCGGAAAACTGGTAGTTGAGCATCGCGGCATTGATGCCACGGTCCCATTGCGAGGGCGCCACGTAGCCGGCCGCATCCCGGGTCAGGGCGATCTGCGGCACGCTGATATCCAGGGCCAGATAGTTGGCGTTGAAGGTCACCGAGGCGCCTTCGATCAGCGCCGTCAGGTCGATGCACGCGGGCAGCGTTTCGCCGGGCACTTTAAATGCATCCAGCTTCACACCCAGCTCCCTGAGAAAGGCTTCGGACAGGCATACACGCACATCGCTGCCCTGCTCATCCTTGATGAAGGTCATGTCACGGCGGTCGAAAAAGCTCTGGTTCAAGCGAATCAGTACCGGGTAAGTCCCGGGGCCAATGCTGCCGCTGTTCGCCACCGCATCCAGGTCGAGGTTGGGACCGGCACCGGTGCCGCCAAACGAATGCATGAAGCTGGCATCGAACTTGGCGGGCTCACCGGCCAGGGCCAGCTCACCGGCACAGGCGGCCGCCACGGCGACCCACAAGGGCAAACGACTAAAGCTGAAGGAGTTATCGATTCGCATGGCAATACCCGGCCGCCGCGCCACAGCCGTGGCACGCGCAAACATCTACAGAAAGAAAAGGAATCAGCGGTTCAGTGGCACGGTCTGCGGCTCGCTGTAGCCGCCGTAATCGTTGATGGCCGAGAACACCACCTCACCCGTGGTGCCTTTGAAACCCGGCAGCGGATAACGCTGGCTGCTCATCGGCGCGACCATCGTCGGCTCGTTGACCTCGACGCTCTGCCCTGCGGACTTTGCGGTCACACCAATAAACGAGATGTGGAACGGCGACGGATTGCTGACCACCAGCACTGCCTTACCCTGTTCCTGCGTAAGGCTCCAGGTCAGTTTCGACGGTGCTTGCATCGCATTGCCCTTGAGTCCGGCTGGGCGATAGAACAATTTGACGCGGGTGCGCATGGCGATCTTCAGCGTATTGGCATTGCCTTCGCTGGCGACCGGAATTTCCTGGGCGTTGAAATAGAACACCGATTCACGGTCGGTCGGCAGGTTGCCGGCGACTTTCTGGATACGCACCATTTGCTCTTTGCGCGGGTCCAGGCGGAACAGCGGTGGCGTGGACACAAAGGGCGTGGCGGTGGTCATGTCATCGGCTTCGGTGTTGACCCAGGTCTGCACCATGTACGGCTGCGCCGTGGTGTTGCTGACGGTGATCGCTGCGTCACGCTTGTTGCCGTCAAACACGATCCGCGTGCCGCCGAGCATCACGCCGGCCTGGCTGGCCGTGCTGAGCAGTGCCGCACTGAGCAACAGTGCCAAGGCCGATGCTTTCTTGAAGGGGGAAACGTTCATTTCGATCATCCTCTTGCCGTGAGCGAGGGGATGGCCGCTGCGCGCATCAACGCTGCAGCGGCGCATCAACAGGGCTTACTGGTACTCGACGGTGAACGCAGCCTTGGCGTTGGCCGGGCCGGAAGTCGCAGTGCCGGTGGCGATGTAGTTGGCGGTGAAGCGCAACGGTTGGGTCAGGTCCAGGTACGGAGCCGATTCCAGGCCCAGTTGCACGTCCTTGTCGGTGGCGTCCTTGATCTGTACCGCAACGTTGGTGGCGTGACCGGCGTCCGGGCTGATGCCGATCCACTGGCCGCTGGCACCGGCAGTGCCGCTCAGGGACAGGAACTTGACCACGGCGCTCTTGCCGGTAACGCTGCAACCAGGAGCAGTGGTGTCGATGGTCAGGGTGAACGCGCCGCCACCGGCAATAGCACCGACGGTCGCCAGGGAGGTGGCAGGCACATCGCCCAGGCCCACATCGCCGGCACCGGCCGAACCGTTCAGGTCAGTCACGACCACTGGGCAGGTGTTGTCGGTCACGCTGCCGACGAAGTTGATTTCACCGTCAGCGGCCATGGCAGCTTGGGAAGCAGCAGCGAGGACGACAGCGGCAAACAGACCTTTGAGCGCAAACTTGTTCATAACGTAATCCAGATATTGAGGAAAGTCTGAAGCCCGGTTGGGCTTCAATCAGGTTGCAGGGCCCGGTCCGCTTGGTCGGTAGGGCCGTTCAACGAGGCTCAGTATCGGTGTTGGGGGGAGTGGACTACGTACGAACGGTGCCGCGTTCTTGTAGGAAATTTCCTACCGATAGCTCAGGCCAGATAGCGCTCCAATCGCTCGCCGAGGTGTTCCATCTGTTGATGCAGCGCATCCACCGCCTCGGTCAATTGCGCAGAGTCCAGCCCGTTGCAGGCGGTCTCGAGGTCTTCACAGCAGCGAATCAGCCCCTGGGCCTTGATGATTCGTGCGCCGCCCTTGACCCGGTGAGCCAGGTCGGCAAGGCCTTGCAAGTCGTGTCGAGTAAACAACTGCATCAGGCGCGCCATGTCCTGTTCATTGCTGGCGGCCAGGTCACCCAACAGGCTTTTGATCGAAGCAATGTTGCCGCCGGCCAGATGCTCAACGCTGGTCAGGTCGATATCGTCATCTGTGGAACATCCGGGGGGAGCACTCCCCTGCTCCGTCGCCAGGCCGGCCAAGCGTGCGCTCAAGTCCTTGAGGCTGATGGGCTTGAACAGGCAGTCATCCATGCCGGCGGCCAGGCACCGGCCCTTCTCTTCCGGCTGTGCATTGGCGGTAAACCCCAGAATCAGACTCGGCGGTACGCCGCGGGCAGTTTCTTCGGCCCGGATAGCCCTCGCCAATTCGTAGCCGTTCATCAGCGGCATATTGCAGTCGGTGATCACCACATCGAACTGCCCGTTACGCCAGGCCCGCAGTCCGTGGGCACCATCTTCGGCGTCCTCGACCCGGTGCCCCAGGTAATTGAGTTGCTGGGTGAGCAACTGGCGGTTGGCCGGGTAGTCATCAATAACCAGAATGCTCAAAGCGGGGCTCGTTACTGCCGGCTCATCCTCGACCGGGGTAACGTCGGCCAACGGCTCAAGCGTGGTCAGGTCAAGCCTGACGTCGATGCGAGTGCCTTCCCCCAATGCGCTGTCGAGGGTCAGGTGCCCTCCCATCATTTCGCAGAGAGTGCGGCTGATGACTAAGCCCAGGCCCGAGCCGCTGCGCGCCGACTGGTCATTGTTGCTGGCTTGCGTAAAGGGGCTGAACAGGCGCTTCTGGTCCTCTTCGCCTATGCCGATACCGGAGTCCTCCACCCGTAACCTCAACGCCAACTGTTCCTTGCCTGCCTGGGCTCGAACACTCAAGCGCACGTGGCCCTGGGCGGTGAACTTGATGGCGTTGCTCAGCAGGTTGGACACGATCTGCTTGAAGCGCAGCGGATCGATCAGCACATCGCAATTGACGCCGGCCTCCAGGTCCAGCTGCAGTTGCAGCTGTTTCTGCCGCGCCAGGCCTTCAAAAATGCGCACCACCGATTCCAGCAACTCCCGCAGGTTGGCGCGCTCCGGGTTCAGGGACAAACGCCCGGACTCGATTCGGGCGATGTCAAGAATGTCGCCGATCAGGTCTAGCAAACCACGCGCCGCGCCTGAAGCGACATCAATCGCAAAACGATCCATCACGCCCTGGTCGGCCTTTTTTGTCGCCAGTTCGAGCATGCCGATCACCGCGTTCATCGGCGTACGGATTTCATGGCTCATTGTCGCAAGGAAGGTCGTCTTGGCGCGGTTGGCGGCGTGGACGTCCTCCAGCAGACGCTGGCGCTCGCTGATGTCGATCCAGCCAGCGATCATGCCGCTGACTTCGCCCGTGCTGCTGCGGTACGGCAGCATCCAGTGGTAGATGGTCAGTACTCGGCCATCGGGCATGATCAAGCTGCGATCCTGCAACTGCGCCTCGCCGCTTTCCATCACCTGCAGGTAGTCACGGTGATACGCCGCGGCCTCATCCGGATCGCCCAGTACACCGTCCAATACGGTCTTGCCGATCACCTGCTCGCGCTCGACGTTGAACACTTCCAGGTAACCGCTGTTACAGATCAGCAGCTTGCCCTGGCGGTCGCGCACATAGATCGGGTGCGGTGTGCCGTTGATCAATACCCGCATGAACTCAACCTGGTCGCTCAACGCCTGCTCGGCCTGCTTGCGCTTGCGCATCAGCATCCGCAGGTAAGCGATCCAGCCCAGGGCAATCAACAGCAACACGGCGGCAATCACGAAACCCTGAATGATTGCGCTGCGGTTGCGCAGCCAATAGCTGTCGCCCACCACCACCTCGCTGCGCCAGCGATTAGTCAGTTCGTCCATTTCCTCGGGGGCGATGCTGAGCAGCGCTTTGTCCAGGATAGAGAACAGTTCCAGCGAGCCGCGGGCCGTAGCAAAGGCCATGCGCGAGTTGGTAACGCCCACGGTGCTGGTGATACGCAAGCGATCGCGGTATTGCCGTGAAATCATATAGCGTGCGGTGATCAGCGAGTTGACCGCTGCATCAGCCTCGCCATTGGCGACTTTCTCCATCGCGTCATGGGCGCTGTCGGCATCCACCAGGCGGATGCCCGGGTATTGCTCGGTTAGCATGTCGCGGCTGGAGTCGCCGCTGATGACCGCCAGTCGCTTGCCATGCATATCGTCCAGGGTACTGGGGCTGCCGGCCGTGGTACGACTGACCAGTACAAACGGCGTGGCCAGGTACGGGCGGGTAAAGCGCAGGACCGCTTCGCGCTGTTCGCTTGGGGTAATGGTGATCAGCAGGTCAGCCTCGTTGCTGGTGAGGGAGTCGATCATCTCGCGCACCGAACTCACCCGCTGGATATCAAACTTCAAGCCGGTGCGCAGGGCCACCTTGGCCAGGACGTCGGCGCTGATACCACGAAATTCGCCGTCGGCGCCGTAGAACGACATTGGCAGGAAGCCTTCATCAATCGCCACCCGCAACCGTGGGTTCTTGTCCAACCACCGCTGCTCACTGACGCTGAAATGCAACGGATGCTGACCAGGCATGCTTGCTCCGCCTGCGCTCCAGCGGCGCAGGATGGTCTGGCGCTCGGTAACCGGGACCGCCGCCAGTGCCGCATTGATTATCCGCAGCAGGCGCGTGTTATCACGCTTTACCGAAAACGAAAAGTTGCTGACTTCCAGGCGAGAGAAGTCCGCCAGTTGCACGTTGTTCAGGTAGTTGCGGTTGATCAGATAATTGGCACTGATCGCGTCCCCCAGGTACACATCGGCTTGGCCGAACGCCACGGCGCCTATGGCGCTGAGGGTGGACGGGTACAGCTGCAAGGCGGCCTTGGGATAAAAGTCTTCCACGGTTTTGGGTGGCAGGTAGTGGTAAAGCATTGCCACGCGCTTGCCGGCCAGTTCGGGGTCGAGGCCCTGGCTGTCGCCGACCCGGCTGACCAGGGTCGGCTGGTCCTCTGCATAGGCGTCAGACAGCTGAAGCTCCGGGTCCGCCGCCTCAAAACCGTTGGAACTGCCCAGCATATCGACGTCGCCAGACTTGAGCGCCGCCAGCACCTCATTGCGCGAGGCATACCGCTGCACGCGCACGTTGACGTGCAGCAGCTGCGCCATTAACTGCGCGTAGTCGGCTGTGAAACCTTCATAATCGTGGCGGTTACTGGTGATGCTGAACGGCGAGTAGTCCGGCGCCGAAGACCCCAACACCAGCGTGCCCTTGCTCCGTAGCCAGCCCCAGTCGGCCTCGTCCAGGCCCACGCTGTAGTCGCTGACGTCGGAGCGACCGTGCAGCTTGAGCATTTGCGGCGCCGCCAGGGCATGGCCCAGGGAACCGAGCCACAGGAGGCCCAGCAAGCCGTGTCGAAGAAAAATGTTCATTCAGATGAGGTTATTACGCTTGGCAAAATCGGCCAGGTACACCACCGATTTGACGTTGAGCTTTTCGATCAGGCGAGTCTTGTATGTGCTTACTGTCTTGTTGCTGATCAGCATGGCGTCGCCGATTTCCTTGTTGGTCAGCCCTTGGGACAGTTGTTGCAAAATCGTCAGTTCACGGTCAGAGAGATTCTGGATCAACTCGTGGTCCGTGGCCTCGAGATCACTGCGCCGTACCGAGCTGTGTGCCAGGTTGGGAAAGAAAGTGTAGCCGTCCATCACCGCCTTGATCGCCTTGGTCACTTCCTCCATGTCATTGGTCTTGGAAATAAACCCTGCCGCACCGGCTTTCATGCAGCGCATTGAATAGAACAGCGCCGACTGCGAGGTGAACACCAGGATTTTACTCGGCAGGCGCAGGGACGCGATTCGGTTAAGCACCTCAAGGCCGTCGAGCTTGGGCATGCCGATGTCGAGAATGATCAGGTCGGGCACATGCTCGCGTGCCAATTGCACGGCATCTGCGCCGTTATCCGCTTCGGCCACGACTTCGAACTGAACCTGGCTGAGCAGCATCTTGACGGACGAGCGAATGAAGGGATGGTCATCCACAACCAAAGCGGTATACATGTAACCTCCTGTAAGGCGCGCCGGAAGGCTTCGGTCGACGCAAAACGATGGATAAACGACCAGCCGACGCGTCGCTCAAGTTACACGAACACGACTGAATTGTAGGAAAATTCTGAGGTTTTGCCGCCTAACTCGCCGGCGAAGTTACCGGCTGTACGTCCTCACGCGCCAGCCAATGCAGGAGGTCGTGGCCGGTCATTGGCCGGGCCAGGAAAAACCCCTGGCCCACTTCACAACCGAGGCTGATCAGAGCATCACGAATATGCCGGCTGCTGACGCCTTCAATCACCAGGCTCATGTCCAGCGAACGGGCCAGGGCCAGAGTGCTGCCGACCATGGCTTGGCTACGCGGCTCATTCAAGGTGCGGATAAGGTCGCCATCGAGCTTGATCTGGTTGAACGGCAATTGGCACAGCAACTTGAGTGACGAGAAACCCACGCCGAAATCATCGATCGACAAGCCGCAGCCCATCAAGCGCAGGCGCAGCAGGTTTTCCTGGGTGGGAGATTGCAAGTCCAGCAAGCCGTTTTCAGCCAGCTCGAACACCAACACCGAAGCGCACAGGCCGTAGCGTTGCAGTGCGCCCTGGATATGCTCGATCAGACCATGGCGGGCCAGTTGCGAAGCATGCAGGTTAAACGACATTTCCAGCTCGGAGCCCTGCCGATGCAGCACGGCGAGCAATTTCAGGCCTTGTTCGAGCAACTGCTTGAACATTTCATCGATCAGGTCATAGGCCAGCACCGCTGCGAGGAAATCCTTGGGCAACAATAAACCACGGGCAGGGTGTTCCCAGCGCGCCAAAGCCTCCACGCCAGCGAGACTGCCATCGTTCATCATCCGCTTGGGCTGGAACCAACCGCGGAACTCGCCCAGGGCCAGGCCCAGGCGTATCTCTTCTTCGCTGGGCAGCGGTGCCCCCGCCGGAGGCTTGAGTGGTGCCGGCGGTACCGACCGATAGCGCTTAAGCAAGTGATCCAGCGCTTGTGGCTGCAACGGGGTACTCAGGATGCCAAGTAGTTGTACACCCGAAAAAAAATCCATGTGGCTCAAGGCCCGACATAGCTCCGGACGCATCTCATTGGACAATCCAACGGCCTGCACCAGACCGATTTGGCTGGCATAACGCAGGAACTCCACTTGCTCAGAGCTCTTGCTCCCCAGGTTGCACAGCACAATATCCACGCCGCCGGTGCGCTGCATAAGGATCATCGCCTGTTCGCTGGTGCTGGCTTGCAACACCTGCCTTACTCCGAGCCGACGTAACATATTGACCAGAGCGCTGCGCCGGGGACTGTGGTTTTCCATTACCAGAACACGTGGTGAGACCATCTTCATCAACCGCTTTGCAGACTCGAAGATGGCTATAGTGGCGGGCCAAGCTAACCCTACCCGAAGGAAATAGCCGTTCCGACTGTAGGAAATTTCTCACTGCAATTAATAGCTGATTACAGATGACATTACGCTTTGAGACTTTGTCTGAACGGTATCTCTGTCGGGACACGCACACTCTTCTGCGAAGAAAGAAACTCGGCTCAATGCCCTTTGGTCACTCAACCCGCGAGCAATAAGGCAGTGCTGTCGCGGAGCGTTAAACGGCATAGCGCTGGTGCATTCGAAGCTTGTAACGTAGTCCGTGATCGAACGTGCGCTTATGGCCGTTAGCACGCCATCATGAAAGGCAGCTTAGGGTCGATTACTGCCGGTCAAGCGCAAGGTCAACGGCTTTATCGGTGATGGATTGGAACTACTAATTCTGTAGACCACAAAACACAAGGCATACAGACAACTCCAAAACTTCCCGTACCACTTCCGTACCAACACCAATCCCATACCCTGAAGCCATTCCCCCTTAACCCTGACTGAAAAAACTCAAGCATTGCCACCGCTATGCTTGAGTTTTTCGAGAAGAGTTGCCCACAGATGATCGCTGGCAAGGGCACAGGATCGAGCTAAAATGCTCGCCCCGATTGTTCAGGAAAGGAAATTATATGCGAGCTGGACACAAGCGCGATTGCTCAATAGACGGCACTGAGTTTCTACTTCGCATGGCATTAATTGAGGATGTCGAGTCATTGGCACACCTGCGATGGAACCTCTGCACAGACGACGCCCCCGATGCGGATCCATTCGAAAAGCTGAAATTCATTGAAGCATTCAAAGATGCCTTGCCTAAAATTTCGGAACCCGGCCACATCGTTCAATTTGTCGCTGAAATCGAAAAATCAATTGTCTCCGCCCTGTCGGTTGTTAAAGTCCCAAAGATCCCAAGCCCTGATGATCTAAAAGGGTGCTGGGGATACTTGACCAATGTCTACACACTGCCCGAATTCCGTAACAAAAGAATCGGAACCGCCTTATTGGCTCATGCTCGTCACTGGGCAGAATCTCAACAGATGGAATTGTTAGTCGTCTGGCCAAGTGACCGAAGCTATCCGTTTTACGAGCGCGCCGGGTTTTGCCGTGAACAACGAGAGCAAGACCCACTGGTTCTGATTCTCGGGACACAGGGCTGAATTTCACTATCCGCTTTGGGTCGGTTACTGCCAGGCAGGCGCAATACCAACGGTTTTATCGGCGATGGATTGGAACGACTAAACCAAAGAGCCTTTAAAACAAAGGCCTACAGCTAACCCAGCTTTAGCTCGTACCACTTATGAACCATCGGACTCCTTTCGATCCATACCTCCGCCCTGACTAGCCGCCTTAGGCATCAGGCAGATAACGACCCAAAGCTGACGCTCAGGAATTCACGATCCGTTTCTCTACAGTGCCCCGGTAGAAAGCTAGAAGATCTTCTCTAGTCGATAGGGACAATGTTTCGTCCGCCTGGCAACGAAGAGTCGATGAACACAAACCAAATTGGATGACGATGACGTCCCGTTCCTGCTCACTACGATTGGGTGAGCCGCCGTGCAGAGTTGCGGAGTGCAGTGCCAGACAAGCACCAGGCGCCACATCAGGATAAAGCGCGGTTTCGACAGGTGTGTCGGTTTGAATGTGGGAGCCCGGAACTACCGCTGTGCCGCCATTGCGAGCAGACATGAACTGAAGCGGGATCAATAACCGCAAAGTGCGTCCGTCATGGCTGGCGAAGTATTTATTGTCAGCATCCCGGTGCCACCCGATGGCAGGGCCAACCTCGCTGGGTTTGCGTGTGAGATTGCAGAAATGAAATAGCAGATCGCTAGAAGCGCATTCGAGTAGTTCGGCGACGCAGGTCCAGATGGACTTCAGGGAGAGTAGCCGCGCAAAGCGTGGCTCCAGGGCGATGAGGTCGCCGATAATGAAAGGTTCGTGCATCCACCGATCTGGTTCAATGTCTGGATTGCGCTGTGGGTGTTGCCGGCTAACGTCACCAATGGTGATCCCAGCAGATAACGCAGTCGGATCACCGCCCCGATAGCGATTAACCAATTCGGTGACCAGTTCTCGTGCGAACGCCAGGTCTTGTTCACAAATGAGTCCGGGTATTACTGAATAGCCATGGGAGGCAAATTTCACAGTCCTTGTGTTCAAAGCAGACTCCGGTCGCCAGCTAGTCGATGTTTCAGGTGAGGCGAGCCTACGACCGCACAGGCGGGGAGTCCATCTTTGTCCGCTTCTGGCCGACTGTAGCCGGTCGAAAAAGACCGAAACCAACCAATAACGAACATTTAGAGCAGGGCGCAATAAATCTGTCCCGTCCCGTCTGTGCCTTGGCTTTCCCTCGGTCCCGTTCCCTCAGATAGCGGCCCACCTAAACTCAGATTTTCAACAGCGTATCCGTGATTATTCCTGAAAAGGTCGTCTCCACCGGCCCGGTGAGAAAGACTGGTCCCACGCCATCCCATTGAACCGTTACAGCTCCCCCGTCACATTCAACCTCAACGCAATTGTCTAAAAAGCCACGACGAATTCCATTGACCGCGGCGCCACAACAGCAGGAACCTGACCCCAGCGCAATGCCCCCTCCGCGCTCCCAAATACGCAACCGGATGTGCTTTCGGTCAATGATCTGGACGAAATGCACGTTCGTCCTGAGGGGAAACAAAGGGTTGGTTTCAATTACTGGCCCAATCGTCGCTATCTCAACGGCTGACAGGTCATCCACAAAATAGGTGCAGTGCGGATTTCCCATGCTACAAGCTGCTGGGTCACCGGCAAGTGGCAACACCGAAGTATCCATTTCAAGAGCCAGAGGAATATCCGACCAGTTGAAAAGCGGCTTTCCCATATTGACGGAAATGGCGCCGGTTGAAGTGCGTTCACAAGTCAGCAGGCCACGGTTGGTTCGCAGGGCTACCGACGTAATATCGGATTCGCGCATCAATATATCCGCCGCCCCCCGCGTTGCGCTGCCGCAAGCGTCCAGCGATGAGCCATCCGCATTCCAGAACATCAAGCGCGCATCTGCATCATCGCAATCGAGCATCACCGCGATTTGATTGAAGCCGATTCCTCGATTGCGATCTCCCAATAGCCCAGCCAAATTGCTTGCGATTGGATTGGGGGAAGCTCGCGAGTCTACGACAACGAAATCATCGCCATTGGCGTGCATTTTATGAAAACCCAGCGGCATAAATAGACCTGGCAGCGAGACATGATGCATTGAGGTTTTAGAGCGATCTATCCCTGGAGGAACATCCGCTCGAACATTCCAGCCATAGACTCGAGAGCCCGTGGGTAGTCGCAGTCATGTTGCGGCAAGCATCAGATCCAGATTCTGCACCGCCGCTCCAGCGGCTCCCTTCCCCAGATTGTCAAACACTGCAGCCAACACAACCTGCCCCGTTTCATCATTTGCACACACCACCAATCGCAAACTATCAGTCCCGTTGAGCGCCTGAGGATCAAGGTGGGTCAACCCTTTGGCCTCCTGCATCGACATCACCTGTACATGGTCTGCATCGATGTAGTGCTGCGTAAGGCACGCATGCAACCGCAGCGCATCCACGCCCGGCGCCAATAACCGAAGTTGCAACGGTATGGTCAGCACGATCCCCTGCCGAAAAGCCCCGTAGGCCGGCACAAACATCGGCCGTTCCATCAGACCGCTTTGCTGCTCAATCTCCGGAATATGTTTGTGTGCCAGCCCCAGGCCATAAACCTGAAACGCCGGCGCCTGCGATGCGCCCTCTCCCTCATGCTCTTGCACTCCGGCGCGCCCTTTTCCGGAATAGCCCGACACCGCATGAATGTTCGTCGGGAAGTCCCTGGGCAGTAGCCCGGCCTGCAGCAATGGGCGCAGCAGCCCTATCGCCCCCGTGGGATAGCAACCGGGATTGCTGACCCGCCGCGCCGTGGCGATGCGTTGGGCCTGCTGCGCGTCCATCTCGGCAAAACCATAGGTCCAGTCTGGATGAGTGCGGTGCGCCGAACTCGCATCGATCACCCGAACGGCGGGGTTTTCGATGCTCGCTACAGCGTCGCGGGCGGCTTCGTCGGGCAAGCAGAGAATCGCGATGTCGCAGGCGTTGATGATTTCGGCACGACGTTGCGGATCCTTGCGGTGTTCGGGGCTGAGGCTGATGAGCCGCAGATCGGTCCTGCCGCTTAAACGTTGGTGGATTTGCAACCCGGTGGTGCCTTGGTCGCCGTCGATGAATACAAGGGGGCTTGCCATGGAATGCTCTCGCACATAGGAAATCAGGAGCTGCAATCTTCAATCCGGGGCTAAGATAGGAAAAGTTGAATTTCCAAACGATGAAATTCAGTTTTTCTGAACAAGGAATGACTCATGCGCGAAATCAGCCTGGACCGTCTGCGCACGTTGGTGGCCATTGCCGACCTGGGTTCGTTTGCCGAGGCGGCCCGTGTGCTAAACCTCGCGCCACCCACGGTCAGTTTGCATATCGCCGACCTGGAGTCGCGGGTTGGCGGCAAGCTGTTGTCGCGCACGCGTGGGCGCATTCAGCCGTCGGCGATTGGAGAAACACTGGTGGAGCGCGCGCGGCGCCTGTTGGCGGATGCAGAGCAAGCGCTTGAGGACGTGCAGCGTCAGGTGCAGGGCTTGGCCGGACGTGTGCGACTGGGTGCCTCCACCGGGGCGATCGCACAGTTGATGCCGCAAGCGTTGGAGACATTGAGCCAACGCCATCCCGCTATCGATGTGCAGGTCGCGGTGCTCACGTCGCAGGAAACATTGAAGAAGCTTGCCGAGGGCTCTTTGGAGATCGGTCTGGTCGCGCTGCCACAGACCCCGGTGAAGGGATTGCGCATCGAGCCCTGGCGGCGGGACCCGGTCATGGCTTTCTTGCCGGCACGCTGGGATTGCCCGGATGTGGTGAACCCTGGTTGGCTGGCCGCTCAGCCATTGATTCTGAATGACAACACCACTCGGCTTTCGCGCTTGACCTCGGAGTGGTTCGCCAATGATGGACGACAGCCCACGCCGCGCATTCAACTGAACTACAACGATGCGATCAAAAGCCTGGTAGCGGCCGGTTATGGCGCGACGCTGTTGCCCCATGAAGCCTCAACGCCATTGCCCGATACCAGGATCGTCATGCGGCCATTACAGCCCTTGTTGTGGCGTGAACTCGGTATTGCCCACCGTGGTGGGGACGTCGAGCGGCCGACGCAACATGTGCTGGATGTGTTGTGGGGGTTGAGCGCGGGCTAAAGCAATGTTGTCGCTCTCGAACATTGCAGCCCTGAGATGTCCACGAAAGCCCGGTCGATTCACCCTGGGGCAGAAGCGGACACTTCGGCTGTCATCTCCAGGCGCTGCTGCCCGTCAAAGCCGGTGGGTTTTAATCTGGAGTCCTTCATCCTCGTCCGGCGCCCGAAAGTAGCGAGTGATCAGATCGAACTGCGCATCTGTCGCAGAAAACTCATGTTCGGCGCGGCGGTTGCGCCTATGCAACCGGCCTCGACATATGTCCTCGTCCACCTCAAGGTAGTGGACACAATGGGGAACCTCGGCTGAATCAGCGAGGCTGCGCAACCATCGTCGATCTTCAGGTGTGTTGGCGGGAAAATCCAAGACCACCGTCACGCCCGTATTGAGCATATCGACGACGAGCGGGCCCAGCACCTCTCTAATCTGACGTGAAAGACGCACGTAATCGGTGACTGACTTGATCTGATCAGGGTAAAGCCGCGACAGCCAATTATCCTCACTCAGCAGGATCGCCGACTGTTCGGCTGCCAAGTTTTTGGCGAGCGTTGATTTACCGGATGCAATCTTGCCTGACATCAGATGAAGCACGGGTTTTGGCATAGGGGCGTCTCCTTGTCGAAGCCTGATGATGCTCATACAAAAGCGTCGAAGCAACCGCAGATACCTCACCTTGCGCTCCGGGTCGTTTTCAGCCGGTCGCGCTCGGCATTGCAGGCGCCCTGTGCCCATTGTCAGTCAGTAAGCGTATTCCTCAACCGCCCACTGTCGTACCCTTCCCATGTCGACAAACCCGAGGTTGCCATGGAAAACAGCCCAGCCCACACAATCATCGTCATCGGTGCCGGTATCGTCGGCGCGTCCCTGGCCTATCACCTGGCCACCAAGGGCGCAAAGGTCACCCTGATCGAGGCCCAGGATATCGCCTGCGGCGTAACCAAGACTTCATTCGCCTGGATCAACACCACCCATCCAGCCCCCGACCCGATTGGGCAATTACGCGATGCAGCCATCCAGGAATATCATCGCCTCCAAGCCCAGCTCCCAGGGCTGGAGATCCGTTGGACTGGCGCCCTGACTTACGGCGCAGCACCTGTGCCTTCAGCCGTTCGCGTATGCCGTTCGCAGATTCTCGACCTTGAGCCCAACCTCAAGCATCCACCCGAACAAGCAACCTATGCCGCTGAAGAGGGTGCCCTGGATGCCGTGGCCGCCACCCACGCGTTGGTCAATGGTGCCCAGGCCCATGGGGCCACGGTGCTCACCCAGACTCAGGTGCTGGGCTTTGCCACTCAAGGTGATCAGGTAACAGGGGTCGAGACGCCAAGGGGGTTTATTGCGGCCGATGTGGTCGTGCTGGCCGCGGGCACAGGCACTGCGAAGCTGGCTGAGATGCTCGGCGCCGAGCTCCCAATCAACGCCTCCCCGGCGATTTTCATCCGCTACAAGACCCACACCAGCCTGGTAAAAACCTTGATCTCCAGCCCTGAAATGGAAGTTCGGCACGCTGCGGACGGTACGTTGCTGGCGGCAGAGGATTACCTGGACGACACCCTGGACAACCCGCCAATGGCGATTGCACGACGCACGGCGCAAGCGATCCAGAATGAACTCCAAGGCGTGGTCAGCATTGAGCCTGAACTGGCCTGCGTCGGGCTCAGGCCAATGCCGGCCGACGGTATTCCCATCATCGGTTACCTGCCACAGGTCGGCGGTGTGTACGTGTGCGCCATGCACCCTGGGGTGATGTTGGCGGCGGTGGTGGGACGTCTTGCCAGTGAAGAGATCATCGACGGCAAGGTATCCTCTGCGCTTGCTCCATGCCGTCCTGATCGATTTGTCCGTTGCCCTGCCACCTAGGGCAACACGGCATTCTTGAAGATCGGTTCGCTGTGCAGCACGCGAACGCCTTCCGGACCGCTTTCAAGCAGCCGGCGCTCGCCACCCGCGTTGATCTGTCGTGAACATCAAATACCGGAGGTCCCTGCATGAGTCTGCCAACTATCCGCCTCGACACCTTGCTCACCGGCCGCGTGCAGCCATTCACCCGCCCAGGCACCCAGAGCGCCATCGATAAACAGCCGCAACAGGGCCAACTGAAGGTCTCCACCCTGGGCCTTCACGGCGACGAACAGGGCGACCTGCGCGTGCATGGCGGGGTGGAAAAAGCCATTCACCACTACCCGCTCGAGCACTACGCCCGTTGGGCCGACGAATTGGGCGCTCATCCCTTGCTGACGCAGCCGGGGGCCTTTGGCGAGAACTTCAGTACCACCGGCTGGAGCGAGCATGACGTCTGCCTGGGCGATCGGATTCGGGTCGGGACGGCATTGCTCGAGGTGTCCCAGGGACGCATGCCGTGCTGGAAGCTCAGCGACCGCTTCGCCGTCGCCAACCTGGCCCTGCGCGTGCAGCAGTCGGGCCGCACCGGCTGGTACTACCGGGTGCTGGAGGAAGGCGTGGTGAGCGCGGGCGATAGCCTGCAACGGGTCGAACGGCCCTTTGCCGAGTGGTCACTGGCTCGCTTGTCCGCCGTGCTGTTCGACAAGCAAGTAGAGACCGAGTTGTTGCGCGAATGCCTGGCGCTGCCGCTGGTGCCGTCATGGCGGCGTACCCTGGAACGGCGCCTGGAAAAAGGCATGACCGAGGACTGGGGCCCGCGCCTGCAAGGTTGAAACGCAGCGCAAACACTGAGCTGCGTTGCCCCAGGCCAATAAATGTCTGGATAATGCCCAGCTCCCACGCCGATAAGGACATCCCCGCCAATGAAGTTGCCCACGCCTACGCTGCTGCTCGCCTCTGCCCTGCTGCTGCCGTCCCTGGCCCATGCCAACGACGCCGCCTTGACCGACACGCTCAAGGCGTTCACCCAGTGTGACGCCCGTTTCTTCAACAGCCTGCACGCCCACGGCGATGCCTGGCAGGCCTATGCGCCGCTGGTGCGGGAGAAGAACACCACGTGGATCGCGGTTAAAAATCGCGCCAGCGGCGAGGAAAATTCAGTGCTGGTCAGCGCCCCGCCGATTGCCGGCTTGAAGCTGTTGTCCTACTTCGACGAGAGCACCGACCTCGGCAAATTGGGGCTCTACTATTACTGGGGCTTTGTGGTTGAAGGCGGTGTCGAGGAGGTGGCCAAGCACATCGCGCCGCTGCTGGAACAACCTGGGGCGTTGCAAAAAAACAGCCCAGTGTATGTTCGCAGCGAGCTCAAGGTCGGCGACCAGTGGCAGGCCATGCCGCCCCAGCCCGGCTCAGCGCCTGGCACGCGTCGGGTAGAGCGGGTGCTGCTGGTCGAGCCGGAAGGCAAACAGGGCACGCAGTCGCGGGTCAGTTGTTCGCTGCAGGGTGGCGTGGACGGTGCGTTGCTCGCCCGCTTGCGTCCAGACATTGCGCCGGCTGACTATCCTCGAACCGTGGCCGAAACTCATATCGACGATGTCCAGGTGCCGACCAGCGTGCTCCAGCGCCTTGATTCGCCGCTGCTGCAACCGAAGTTCAAGACGCTGACCTACACGTCCCAGTCCACCAAGGATGACGGCAGCAAGGATAGCCCGGTTTCCGAGACGTTCACCGCCCAGGGTGGCTTGCTGAAGAAGAAGGAGATCTACAGCGAGCGCTTCAACGTCGACCGCCTCACCCAGGCCGACCTGATCCAGTTGAAGTCGAAGATGAATGGCATAGGCGATGGGCGCGTACTGCTGACCCACGAAATCACGCTGGATATTCCGCCAACCTGGACCCCTGGCCAAACGCTGAGCGCACGCATGACCATGGCTGATGTGCCGGCCAAGCCGACCGACACATCCCGCATCACGCCCTTGACCTGCGTGGTGGGCCAACGCTTTCCAGCGCGGCAGGTGTTTGCCAGCTTGACGGGCGACGCGATCAAACTGGAATGCGACCAGGGCGAGTATAAAACCACGCGCGCGTTTATCGAGGACTTGGGGCTCGCCATGACCTTGGAGTCAACGTCGGACAAAATCCATTACGTGTATGAATACACCGCGCTGGATGTAGTGCGTTAACCCAAAGCCCAACCGACCTGTGGCTAGGGTGATGACCTGTGGCGAGCGGGCTTGTCGGAACGCCGCATCGCCCGCGCTGGGCTGCGCAGCAGCCCCAAAATCAGCTACCTCGGATTATCTGGTAAAACTCGGAGTGTTTATTGGGGCTGCTGCGCAGCCCAGCGCGGGCGATGCGGCGTTCCGACAAGCCCGCTCGCCACAGGGGTTGTTCGCGCCTGATAAATGGCAGCGCGAGCCCGCTCGCCATACTGATATCATCCAGGCATTAACGCGCTGAGTAGAAAGCATGAACCGTCGTAAGAAACTCAACCAGATTTTGAAAGCCAACGCCAAGAAGGCCAATGCCAAATTGGCCCCCAAGAGCAAAGACAAGTACATCAGCAAGGCCGACCGGTTGAAACTGGAAGCCGAAGCTGCCCTGGACACGCCAATTGCCTCTGACACGCCCAGCTGATTCAGGGCACTCTAGGCCCGCACAGCAGTCTGTTCCCAGACACCCCACTCTCGCCCGGCGGAGCCTCCCATGATGATTGTTCACCACCTCAACAACTCACGCTCGCAGCGCATTCTCTGGCTGCTCGAAGAACTCGGCCTGCCCTACGCGCTCAAGTGCTATCAGCGCGACCCAAAAACCAACCTCGCGCCACCAGAGCTCAAGGCGATCAATGCGCTGGGCAAATCGCCGGTGCTTGAAGATGGCTCACGTGTGGTGATCGAGTCCGGCGCCATTGTCGACTACCTGATCCGCCGCCATGGCCAGGGCCGCCTGCAACCGGACCCCGCCACAGACGCCTACGACACCTACGTGCAATGGCTGCACTTCGCCGAAGGCTCGGCGATGCTGCCACTGATGCTCAACCTGTATGTCGGCCGCCTGGGTGAAGCCGGCGCGCCATTGCATCCGCGGATCGAGTCGGAACTGGCCAATTACCTGGGTTACCTGAACAACGCCCTGGCGCAGTCAACGTACCTGCTGGGTGAGGAGCTGAGTGGCGCGGATATCCAGATGAGTTTTATTGGCGAAATCGCCAAGGCCCAGGGCAAGTTGCAGGCCTACCCGAACCTCGCCGCGTGGGTCCAGCGGTTCCAGGCCCGGCCGGCCTATCGCAAGGCGCTGGAACAGGGTGGGGAATATGCGTTTGCCAAGTAAACAGCCGGGTATTGAGTAAACGCCCGCCCTTAAATGACGGTCAGTTGCCTGGGGCCGTCATGTACTGGCTGAAATTGTTGATGTGATCATCCAGATTGTCTTCCAGCATCATCCGGTACTGGTCGCAGAAATACTTCAGCATCGCTTCCCGCGACTCGGCCATTTGTGCGCCGGACTTGAAGTTGCGCGCACTCGCCCAGGCATTGAAACGGGTCGTGCCGAACATCATCGAGGCGCTGACCTGGCCAAGGTTCTCGAGGGTTTTCAGTTGCTCGTTCGACAGCTCGATATGCGCATCGGCACGGTCGTAGAAGGCTTGGTCTGTAGCGTCTGGCATGCGGGTCACCTGGGTCGGAGGATGGCGTATTGGAGCATTTCTGAGGGTGGCGATCTACACCAGCAACTCGGTGATCCAGCGCACCTCCTGCGTCAGCTCCGCAACCTTCTGCTCAGGTAGCGCCTGTCGCGCCTCGGCCAATTGGTCCAGGGTCCGTTGCTTGTAGCGCAACAGGCGCTGCCACTTGCCCAGGAACGCCTCGCTGCGGGCCTGCATCTGCAGCGGGCCGAAGTACAGTTGCTCGGCGCTGTAGCTCACCGGCCCGCTGCGCTCGGCGACGATGATTTCATAGTCGAAGCGATTTTCCCGCAGCAGCTCCTCGCAGAGGATGCGGTAACCGTTGTCCATCAGCCACAGGCGCAGCGGTTGTTCGCCGCCGTTGGGTTGCAGGATCAGACGCTCCTGGCCGCTGAGGTACAGCTTGCCGCGCTCAAGAATGTCGCGGATGGTCTCGCCGCCCATGCCGCAGAGGCTGACCGTGTCGATCCGATCTGCCGGCTCGATGGCCGCCAGGCCATCTGCCAGGCGCACGTGGATGTGCGATTCCTGGCCGTTGTCGCACACGGTCCGCTGGGCCGCGCGGAACGGGGTCAGCGCCACCTCGCCGGCCACTGCCGCGACGATGGCGCCCCGGTTCATCAACGCCACCGGCAGGTAGCCGTGATCCGAGCCGATATCAGCCAGGCGCGCACCGGCGGGTACCTGCGCCGCCACGCGTTCCAGGCGCATGGACAATGTGTTTTGGTTCAACTGCTGTTCCTTTTCAAGGCACCGTTGGCCTCGTTGAGGGCCGCAGGGTAAAGCCTCGGCGCCCGCCAGGCCAGCGCCTTGTACAAGTCCACCGCATTGCCATAGGACGCGGCCTGCGCCTGGGCAATGGCCTGGCGCAGGCTGAGCAGGTCGCGCTGGCTCTGCTGCACCGACAAGTAACTGCCGGAACCTGCACTGTAACGCCGCTGCGCGATATCCAGCGCCGTCTCCACATGCCGGGCCGATTGCACCAGGTTGAGCAGGTGCCGCTGGTGTTCGGCCAGTTGGGTAATGGCGCCCTCCACTTCTTCCACGGCCACCAACAGCACCTGTTCGAAGTGTGCGGTCTCCCGTTGCGATAGGGCCTGGGCGCCGCGCAGGCGTGCACGCACGGTGCCCAGGTTGAGTGCCGGCCAGGTCAAGCCCGGGGTCAATTCGAATGCCCGGGACGCGCTGCCCAGATCCCCATCGCGCAAGGCGAAGAAGCCGATAAACCCACCCAGGTTCAAGCGCGGATACAGGTCGCCGGTGGCGGCGCCCACGTCCTCGACGCGCGCCGCCAGCAGCCGTTCGGCCTGCAGCACATCCGGTCGATTGCGGATCAACCGGTCGACATCCCCCAGCGGCAATTGCCGCGCCAGTGGCCCCGGCGCCAAGGGGTCGAGGTCGACGCTGAAACTGCCCGGGCGCTGCCCCGACAACACTTGCAGCCGGTAAAGGCTACGTTGCAGCTGACTCTGCAACGGCGCAATCGTCGCCTGGGCGCGCAGCGCATTGCCCCGGGCACTCTCCAACTCTTCTGGCAGGCCACTCCCGGCCTGGCTTTGCGCCTCGGTCAGGCCGACGGTCACTTGCCAACTGCGCACGGCATCGTGTGCCAGCTGCAGTTGCTGGCGCTGGCCCTGCGCCGCGTAATAGGCATGGGCCACTTGTGCGGCGATGCTCAGTTGCACCTGTTCAAGGTCGGCCTGCGAGGCCTCGGCCCGTGATTGCGCGGCGCGGTTCAAGTGGTCGAGGCGACCGAACAGGTCCAGCTCCCATTGCAGGTCCAGGCCGGCACGCCACGACTCGGACAAGCTGCGGCTCGGCCGCGCGCCCGTCACCGGCTGCTGCTCCAGGCTGCGCTGGTACGCCGCCGTGCTGGTGACGGTCGGCAGGCGCTGCAACGCTTGCTCGTCGACATACGCACGAGCCAACAGCAGGTTTGCCCGCGCCTGGCGCACATCATGGTTGTGCGCCACCGCACTCTCGATCAAGCGCGCCAGTTGGGCGTCGTCGAAGAAGGTCCACCAGGCGGCCAGCGGCTGCGCGGTTCCCTGGGCGAAGTCCTCGGCCTGCGGGCTGGCCAGCTGAATCGGCGCGATCTCGGGGGCGCGGTATTGCGGCCCCACCGAGCAGGCACTCAGGCAGGCCAGCGCCCCCAGCAACAACGGGTAATGGATAAATGTGTTCATGGGCGCACCTCGACATGCCCGGGCGCCAGGTGGCGTTCGGCATCCGCCAGTTGCCGCTGGCGCAGGCCCTGCAC
This sequence comes from Pseudomonas sp. DTU12.1, assembly GCF_009873475.1. Taxonomy (NCBI): domain Bacteria; kingdom Pseudomonadati; phylum Pseudomonadota; class Gammaproteobacteria; order Pseudomonadales; family Pseudomonadaceae; genus Pseudomonas; species Pseudomonas sp. DTU12.1. Next base: position 4,220,239 of record NZ_CP045254.1, read on the forward strand.
CCGATGATCGCGCGCCAACCAGGCATAGATAGTGGGAAGGACAAACAGCGTAAACAGCGTGCCAACCAGCATCCCGCAGACGATCACCACGCCCAGGCCAAAGCGACTATTGGCCCCGGCACCGTCGGCGAACAGCAGCGGCAATACGCCGAAGGTCATCGCCGCCGTGGTCATCAGCACCGGCCGCAAGCGGATCTGCGCGGCACGGATGATTGCGTCGGCGCGGCAGAGGTGCTCGCGCACCTGGATCTCATTGGCGAACTCCACCATCAGGATCCCGTGTTTGCTGATCAGGCCAATCAAGGTCACGAGCCCGATCTGCGTGTAGATATTCAGCGTGGCCCAGCCCAGTGCCAGCGGGATCAGCGCGCCGCAAATGGATAACGGCACGGTGACCAGAATGATCAACGGATCGACCAGGCTTTCGTACTGCGCCGCGAGCACCAGATAGATCACCACCATCGCGGCGAGAAACGCCCATACCAGCGCACTGCCCTCCTGCACGTATTGGCGTGACTCGGACTGCCAGTCATGACTGAACCCCGGCGGCAGTTCGCCGGCCAGTTGCTCCAGCAGAGCCACCGCCTGCCCCTGGGAAACGCCGGGCGCCGGGATGGCCTGCAGGGTGCTGGCGTTCTGCTGATCGAACTGCAACAGGCGGTTCGGCGCCACCGTGATATCCAGATGCACCAGGGCCGACAGCGGGATCAACTGGCCGCCTTCGGTCCGCACATACTGGCGGGCCAGGGCCTGGGGGGTCAGGCGCTGTTCTTCGGTGCTTTGCGTAATCACATCATACGAGCGCCCATACAAGGCGAAGCGGTTGATGTACTGCTCGCCCACCAGCACCGCCAGCGAGTCGCCGATATCGCGCATGCCAATGCCCAGGCTCGCCGCCTTGGCCCGATCGACGCTGACTTTGACTACCGGGTTGTTGTAGTCCAGGTCGCTGTCGACCACGGCAAACAGGCCGCTGTCACGGGCCCGCTGCTTGAGGGTTTCCATGGTCTGGTACAGCACCGGGTAGTCCAGGGCGCTGCGCAGCACCATCTGCACCGGCAGGCCACCGCTGGAGCCGGGCAGCGAGGCGACCTGGAAGGCAAAGATGCTGCTGCCTTCGACCTCGCCCACGGCCTGCTGCAACTGGGCCTGGACCTGCTCGGCCGAACGCTCGCGGGCCTGCCAGGCGCTGAGGTTGATCCCGCCGAAACTGGCCGCGGGCCCGTCGGTGCCATTGATGATCCAGGTGTCGGTGGTTTCCGGCAGGCTCTCCATGATCCGGTTGAGCTTGCTCGCAAAGCGTTCCGCGTAGTCGAGGCTGGCGTATTGCGGGGCCTTGATGGCGGTCAATATCGCCGCCTGGTCCTCGGGAGGCGCCAGCTCGCGCAGGGGCAAGGTGTACAACCACGGCAGGCTCAGGCACACCAGCAAGGCAACGCCGCCGCTGATCCAGCGCCGCGCCAGGGAGTAACCCAGCACCCGGCCATAGGTCGCGGCCAGCCCGCCAAACACCCGTTCGGCCCACTTGGCCATGCGCCCTTCTTGCTGCCCAGGCTTGAGCAGCAGCGAGCTCATCACCGGCGACAAGGTCAAGGCGACCACGCCCGAGACCATCACCGCCCCCGCCAGGGTCAGGGCAAATTCGCGGAACAACGTGCCGGTCAGGCCGCCGATCAGGCCGATGGGCGCGTACACCGCCGCCAGCGTCAGGGTCATGGCAACCACCGGCCCGGCGATTTCGCGGGCGCCAACCAACGCCGCGGCCACCGGGGTCAGGCCTTCTTCGATATGCCGGTGGACGTTTTCCACCACCACAATGGCGTCGTCCACCACCAGGCCGATGGCCAATACCATCGCCAGCAGGGTCAGCAGGTTGAGGCTGAAGCCGAAGAACAGCATCAAGGCCGCCGCCCCGAGCATCGACAACGGAATCGCCAGCACCGGGATCGCCACGCTGCGCAGCGAACCCAGGCACAGCCAGATCACCAGCACCACGATCAGCATGGCCTCCAGCAAGGTGTGCAGCACCTCCTCGATGGACGCCTCGATAAAGCGTGCGGTCTCGTAGGCCAGGGCGACGTTGACCCCAGGTGGCAGCGTCTGCTGGATTTGCGGCAGTAGTTGACGAATTCCATCGACGATCACCAGGGGGTTGCCCGACGGTGTGGGAAACAGCCCCAGATGCACCGCCGGACGGCCATTCATGGTGGCGCTGGTCTGGGTCGCCGCTGCGCCCAATTCCACGGTGCCCACATCGCGCAAGCGGACCAGGGCCGTGCCGTCATTGCGGATCACCAGGTCACGGAAGGCCTCGACACTGGTCAGGTCCGTGTCGATATGGATATCGGCCAGCACGAATTGGCCACGGATCTGCCCCGGCGTGGCCTGGTAGTTGTTGCTGCGCACCGCTTGTGCCACATCGGCGGCGGTCACCCCGCGCCCGGCCATGCGATCGCTGTCCAGCCACAGGCGCATCGCCAGGTTCTGGCCGCCGAAGGTTTGCACCTTGGCGACCCCGTCGATCCCGGACAACTGCGGCTCGACCACCCGCGACAGGTAGTCGCTGAGCTCGGGAATCGACAGCGTGTCACTGGCAAACCCCACGTAAGCCACGGCGGTGGAGTCGCCGGCCGAGAGTTCGACCACCGGGTCGTAGGCATCATCGGGCAAGCGGTAACGCACTTGATTGACCTTGGCCATGGTCTCGGCCAACGCCAGGGTCGAGTCGCGGTTGAGGGTCATGCGCAGGGTGATCACACTACGCCCCTGGACCGACGACGACGCCAGGTAATCGATACCCTCCACCGACGACACGGCCTGGGTCAGCGGTTGGGTGACAAAGCCTTGCATCAATTCGGCCGAGGCACCGGGGTATTCGGTGCTGACGGTGATGGTCGAGCTTTCCAGCAACGGGTACTGGCGCACCGGCAATTTGCCGAGGGCAAACAGGCCGGCGAGGACGATCAGGCTACTGACGACCAGGGCCAATACCGGGCGCCGTACAAAACTGTCGGTGAAGCTCATGAGCTGCGATTCCCTTCAACGTCCAACGTGTTTTGCTCGACCGCTTCGACGGGCATGCCGTCGCTGAGCTTGAGCTGCCCGGAAACCACCACCTGGTCGCCCAGTGCCAGGCCCGAGGTGATTTCCACCAGGCCCTGCCAGCGCTCCCCGGTGGTCACCTGCACGCGGCGCACACTCAAGGCGCCGGCCGGATCGGCGCTGGCGATAAACACGGTCTGCCCGTAGGCGGTGTAGGTGATGGCGGTTTCCGGCACCACCAGCACCGTGGGTGATTGCACCGCCGACAGACGCACGCTGGCGTACATCCCAGCCTGCAACTGCCCGCCCGGATTGGCCAGGGTGGCTTGCACCCGCACCGAGCGCGACTGGCCGATCAGCGGGTCGATGGCATTGATCTGCGCCAGGAAATGCTCGCCCGGCAAGGCATCCACCGTGAGCTGGGCGCTCTGGCCGACGCGCAAGCCAGGGGCCGCCTGTTCAGCCAGGGCAAAATTCACATGCAGGCGCTGGGCATCCACCAGGCTGGCGATGGCTTCCCCGGTCTGCAGGTACTGGCCTTGGTGCACGCGGCGGATCCCCACCTGCCCGGCGAATGGCGCACGGATAGCTTTTTGCGCAATCAGCGCATCGACCTGTTGCAGCTCACCCTTGGCCATGTCGAGGGCGGCGGTGGCGTTGTCCAGTTGTTCCTGGGTCGCAACATTCACGGCCGCAAGCTTTTTAATGCGCAGGAACAGCGTCTGGGCATTGCGCAGTTGGGCGTGCAGGCGCAAACGGTCGGCCTGTTCGGGGGCGTCATTGAGCTGGACCAACAACTGCCCGGCCTTGACCGCTTGCCCGGATTCGAAGGCGATCCGCGTGATACGCCCGGCGGTTTCCGCCGCCACCTCTACCTGGTTGGCCGCCTCCAGTTCCCCGGCGGCAAAGGCCTGGCGAGGGGCCTCACCCTGGCGCACCGTAGCCAGCGCCACCTTGGCCACCGGCCACGCCGCCGCGGCCTGGGTTGAGGGTTGATTACCCCATAACGTGATAACCAGGGCCAGCACCGCTACCGCTGCCACGCCCCCGCCCACTAGCATCCTTCTGCCCATGCCCTGCTCCGCTCATTTGTGGTGTGTTCGCTGCCGCCCCACCCCGCACTGGCGATGGAAAGCGGTTGCAGCAAAGATCGGGCAGGACTATAAAACCTCAACTTAACTTGAGGGCAACACCCATGGCAGCAGAAAAGAACCCCGACGGTGTGCGCTCCCTCACCATCGGCGAGGTTGCCAGGCGCAGCGGCGTACCGATCTCCACCCTGCACTTCTACGAATCCAAGGGCTTGATCGCCAGCACGCGCAACGCTGGCAACCAACGACGCTTCCCGTCGCTGGTGCTGCGCAGCATCGCGATCATCAAGGTGGCGCAGCGCACCGGCATCCCCCTGGAAGAGATCAAGCGCGCCATGGGCCGCTACCCACCGAACAGCAAACTGACGGCCGCGCAATGGGGAGAAATGTCCTCGGCCTGGCGCGACAACCTCAACGAACGCATCCGCACCCTGGAAGCCCTGCGTGACAGCCTGGACAACTGCATCGGTTGCGGCTGCCTGTCACTCAACGACTGCCCCTTGCGCAACCCCGGCGACACCTTGGCCCAGGAAGGCCCGGGCCCAAGGATCCTCGAACGCGCCAGCCAGCGGATCTGAAATGCAATCTTCCAATCCCTGAAGATCAAGCTGGGAGCTGTCTCGCCCTGCGAGGCTGCGATGGCGGCGGCATTGCTGGGATTGATGTTGGCTGACCTGTCGCTATCGCCGGCCAGCCAGCTCCCACATTTGATCTTCATTGCCTTGGCAGGTCGGTGCTGACTACGCCGATGACACTTTTGAAGTAAGTCGCTGCGGGCTCTTTCCTGATAATCGAGCGATCACTGACGAAATGCCGAGGCCCCGCCATGACGCGCGCATCTACTGAACAGGTCCCGCCGCAAACCCTGAGAAAAGTCATCGTCGCCGCCGGTATCGGCAATTTTGTCGAGTGGTTCGACTTTGCCGTGTATGGCTTTCTCGCCACCACCATCGCCCAGCAGTTTTTCCCCAGTGGCGATGCCAGCGCGGCGTTGCTCAAGACGTTCGCGGTATTTGCCGTGGCCTTTGCATTCAGGCCCCTGGGCGGGATCTTTTTCGGCATGCTGGGCGATCGCATCGGCCGCAAGCGCACCCTGGCAATGACGATTTTGCTGATGGCGGGTGCGACTACGTTGATCGGCTTGTTGCCCACCTATGCTGCGATTGGCGTTACGGCGCCGATCCTGTTGTCGCTGATCCGCTGCGCCCAGGGCTTTTCCGCCGGGGGTGAATACGCCGGGGCCTGTGCCTATCTGATGGAGCACGCGCCCAGCGACAAACGGGCGTGGTATGGCAACTTTATCCCGGTGTCGACCTTTGCCGCCTTCGCCTCGGCGGCGGTGGTGGCCTATGCGCTGGAAGCCTCGCTGTCAGCCGAGGCCATGGGCAGTTGGGGCTGGCGCCTGCCGTTCCTGATCGCCGCGCCGCTGGGCCTGGTGGGGCTGTACCTGCGCTGGCGGCTGGATGAAACACCGGCGTTCCAGGCGGTGAAACAAGAGCATGCCGTGGCCCACTCGCCGCTCAAGGAAACCCTGCGCAACCATGGCGCGGCGATCTGCTGCCTGGGCGCGTTTGTGTCGCTGACGGCGCTGTCGTTTTATATGTTCACCACCTACTTTGCGACGTACCTGCAAGTGGCCGGTGGCCTGAGCCGGGCGACGGCGCTGCTGGTGTCGCTGATTGCGCTGATCTTCGCCGCGGCGATGTGCCCGGCGGCGGGCTGGTACTCCGACCGCGTCGGGCGACGCGTCACGGTGATGACCGCCTGCGGGCTGTTGATGGTGGTGGTGTATCCGTCGTTTTTGATGGCCAGCTCCGGCTCGTTCGTTGCGTCGATCGTCGGCGTGATGCTGCTGGCGGTGGGTGCAGTGTTATGCGGTGTGGTCACGGCCGCCCTGCTCTCGGAAACCTTCCCGACCCGCACGCGCTACACCGCTTCGGCGATTACCTACAACATGGCCTACACGATCTTTGGCGGCACTGCGCCACTGGTGGCCACGTGGTTGATCAGCACAACCGGCAGCAACCTGTCGCCAGCGTTTTACTTGATTGCCGTGGCCTTGCTAGCCCTGGCCGGTGGCCTGGCCCTGCCGGAAACCTCGCGTATTTCCCTGCACGACGCCTGAGTTTGGCTGTAGAGAGCAGCGGATAAAGAAGCTGTTAGTGGCGAGGGGGCTTGTCCCGTTGGGCTGCGCAGCAGCCCCATTTCAATAAGACCATTGAGTTTCTTCAGGTGGGCTGAGGGGGTGGTTTTGGGGCTGCTGCGCAGCCCAACGGGGGACAAGCCCCCTCGCCACGGCAACCCTCAGTCTGCTCACTGAGGTAGGCCACCAGCGAACCTTTCTTGCACATATACCGTCCGAGCTAGGGCATTGATGCTTTTCGCCCGCTCGGAGGTTTGTGTTTGAAAGCTGCCATCGTCAAAAAGTACCGCCTGATTATCAAGACCATGGGTTATGTAGGCTGGGCATTGTTCTGGCTGCTGCTTTGGGATATTGCGGTCACCGTGGACTTCATGCTGTTCCTCAACGCCAAGATCAACCTGCCGCTGATGCCCCTGACGCTGCTCGGTTCGGCGCTGGTGGTGCTGATCAGTTTTCGCAACACCAGCGCCTATAACCGCTGGTGGGAAGCACGCACGCTGTGGGGCGCGATGGTGAATAATTCGCGTAGCTTTGCGCGCCAGGTGCTGACGTTGCTGGATGACCCCGACAACGAGGTCAACCCGATCAAGTCGACCCTGCTGCGCCGCCATGTGGCGTATGTGAATTGCCTGGCGGCGCACCTGCGGGGCGAGCCGTGCCCCGAGGAAGTGCGGGCGTTTATTCCCATGGACGAGTTCGCGCGCAACGGTGCCACCAACAACTTTGCCAACGACATCCTCACCGGCTCCGCCGCCCTGCTGGCCCGGGAATACAAGGCCGGGCGCCTGGACAGCATTCGCCTGGCGCGGATCGAATCCACCATGGTCGACCTGTCCAACAGCCAGGGCGGTATGGAACGCATCGCCAATACGCCGTTGCCCTACCCTTATGTGTATTTTCCACGGCTGTTTATTTCGCTGTTCTGCCTGATTGTGCCGGTGGGGTTGGTGGAGTCCCTGGGCTGGTTCACCCCGCTGGCATCGACGGTGGTGGGGTTTATGCTGCTGGCGATCGAACGGATCGGCACCGACCTGCAAAGCCCGTTTCGCTCCAGTGAACACCAGATCCAGACCGAAGCCATCTGCGAAACCATCGAAAAAAACCTGCAGTCGATGCAGCGTGATTCGTTGGGGGATGTGCACAACCGCTGACCCGCTGCCACGTGGTTGCCATTAAAAAGCCTGCATTGTCCGAGCATCTATATAATAATGCGTCGCATTAAACACTTTGTTTATCGCAATGCGCTCGCCCTCGCCGGGTGAGCGTCGCATTAGTCAGAAGGATCTCTATGCAAGGCTTTTACCTGCCCTCCCTGCGCCTGCTGGGCGTACTGTTTTTGGCGGCTTGTTCACTGACGGCCCAGGCCGCCACCGATGAAACCGACCACTCGGCCACCTTCGAAAAAAATCAACAGTCCTACGTGATCAATGCCGATGGCAGTTTCGTCCAGACCATTGAACTGGTTACGCGGATCAATGAAGAGCGGGCGATCAAGAGCAACGCGCAACGTTCATTGAGCTACAACCGCTCTCTGGAAACCCTCGACGTACTTGAAGCCTTCACCCAGAAACCCGATGGCCGCAAGGTCAAGGTGGGCACCGAGCAGATCAAGGAGCAGCAGGAGACAGCCTCTTCAGAGGCGCCAATGTTCCAGGACTCGCGGGTCAAGGTAGTGATTTTCCCGGAGGTGGCGACCGGTGACCGACTGGTCCTGCGTTACCAGCGCCAGCGCACCACGGCGCTGTTCCCCGAGCAATTCGAAGACTTCTTCGTGCCGGACTTCTATGACGCCGAGCAGTTGAGCCTGAGCTACGACTTGCCGGCCGACAAGCCGCTGTTTGTCGACGCCCGGGGCTTCAAGGCCAGTACCCCGGCCGCCGCCGCTGGGCGCAAGGTGTACCGTTGGGACTACGTACCGCAGGCCAAGGCACGCATTGAAAACGGCGCCGTGTCCTATGTCGATTACGGTCAATTCCTCGCGGTCTCGACCTTCGCCAGCTACAAGGACTTTGCCCAGGCCTATGAGGCCAGGGCCCAGGTAGAAGTGACACCGGCCATTGCCGCCCTGGCCAAGCAACTCACGGCCAACCTGACCACCCCGCGCAGCAAAGCCCTGGCCCTGAGCGACTGGGTGCGCAAGAACATTCGTTATGTGGCGGTATATGTTGGCGCGGGCGGCGTAGTGCCGCATCCGGCCCAGGCCGTGCTGGATAACCGCTATGGCGACTGCAAGGACCACGTGGCCCTGCTTGAAGCCATGCTGCGCGCGGTGGCGATCGAAAGCTCACCGGTGCTGGTCAACCAGGGAAACAGCTACACCCTGGCCAAAGTGCCTACCCTGGGTGTGCTCAACCATGCGATCACCTACGTGCCGGCCCTGGATCTGTACCTGGACTCGACTGCCGCGGCCATCGCCGCGGGCTACCTGCCGATTCCGGTGCTGGGCAAACCGGTGCTGTTGACGCAGTCCGGCGAACTGGCCAAGACCCCGGCCGGGCAAACCGGCAAGGTCAGCAACGACCTGCTGTTCAAGGTCGACAGCAACGGTGCGGCGGACTTTGTGCACGCCACCACCGTGGAAGGCTGGGGCTCGGAGTTCAATCGCTACCTGCTCAATGCCATGAAACCAGCAGACCGCGACTCGATGATCCGCAATGTCCTCGGCTGGTACGGGCAAACGGGCCAGGGCACGTTCAAAAGCGACTCGCTGCAAGATGAAGTCAACCCGTTCAAGAACACCCTTGAAGGGCGCACCGACAACCTGGTCAACCTGCCAGGCCCGACCGGTGTACCAGCACTCAGCAGCCTGGTGGGCGGTATTGCGCAGAACGTGTTTGCCTTCGCCTCGGAAAAAGACCGCACCCAAGGCTTCGGTTGCCTCTCGGGAGAAACCCAGGAGCAGGCCCGCTTCGAGTTTCCCAAGGAAGTCACGGTCCTCGCCGTGCCCAAGCCGCAGTCCCTGCAACAGGCCGGCTTTGACTACCAGGCCACCTACGCCAAGGAAGGCAATACGGTCCTGATCACCCGCTACTTCAAGTTTGCCCATGCCAACACGGTGTGCAGCCCCGAGGACTTCAAGGCGATGAAGCCGGTGATCGAAAGCATGGTCAACGACCTCAAGGGCCAGATCATCGTGCAGACCCTGTAAGCAGGACCAGCGCCCAGGCGGCCAGGTACAGACCCACCCCAAACACCCCATGGGCCAGCGTGCTGCGCAACCGCGCAGTATTGGGCCTGGGGGTTCTGGACGCGGCGATGCCGGCGCCCATCGCCGGTTGCAAGACGAAGAACGGCGCGACCACCGATAGCACACCAAAGGCCAGGGCCGGCAGCAACGTCGGCTGTCGTGCCCATTCAAGCCCCACCATCAAAAGCAGCAACGCCGCAAAGAACACCCCGATCAGGTAATGGGTGACCCAACCCAGCAGCCCCTCCCCCGGCACCGGTGATGATTGGGCGATACCGGCATGCATCCAGCGCCCACGGGGCAGGTGGCCGACCCAGCGACCGACCATGGAAAAATCCAGGGACGGCACGCCCAGGCAGCGCTTGAGCAACAACGCCCAAAGATCCATGACCAGGGTCGCACCAGCCCCGATAACCACCGAATACCCAAGAAACTCAAGCACGTCCCTACTCCTTTTGATCGTTGGCGGTGAAAGCAACAGACAGACTTAGATGCCTCCAGACAAACATTCAATTAATTGATTGAATGTTTGGCCGATGCTAGGATCTTTGCCATGAAACCGTCAACCCCCCTATTCCCCGCTGATCACTTCACCGCCCTAGCCGACATCGCCCGGACCTTGGGCCACGCCCATCGTTTGGCGCTGCTGGAACACATTGCCCAGGAAGAGCGCTCTGTCGAACAACTGGCGCAACTGTCCGGCGTGTCTGTTGCCAATGCTTCGCAGCATTTGCAGCAACTCAAGCGCGCGGGCATCGTGCAGACGCGCCGCGATGGCAAACGGGTGCTCTACAGCCTGGGAGCCGGTCCGGTGGCGCCCTTGCTGGAAGCATTGCGTGGCTACCTGGCGTTCCAGCATGCCGAGATACGCGAGGTCGCCCTCGACAGCCTGTCGCGACGTGAGCGCCTGGAGGGTATCTCCATCGAGGAGTTACTGTTGCAGATGCAAAGCCAGAGCGTAGTGCTGCTGGATGTGCGCCCCGAAGATGAGTTCGCATCAGGACACTTGCCCGGCGCGCTGAACATCCCGGCGCAGGCCCTGCAACAGCGTTTGGCAGAGCTGCCAAAAGGCAAGCACGTGGTCGCCTACTGCCGCGGGCCTTATTGCGTGCTGTCCACCGATGCCATCAACACCTTGCACGCCCATGGCTTGCCCGCGCGTCGGCTGCGCGCCGGGTTTGACGAGTGGAAAGCGGCCGGCCTGAGTGTCGAATAACCCATCGCAAGACTGGAAAAATGATCAGACTCCTGCAACCCAAAGACCTCGATAGCGTCCTGCAAATCTGGCTGGATGCCTCGCTCATCGCCCACGACTTTATCGACGCCGCCTTCTGGCAGTCGCAGGTCGAGAACATGCGCAACCTGTATATCCCGGCCTCGGAAACCTACGTCATGGAACGCGACTCAAGGGTCGTGGGGTTCTACTCGCTGCTCGATAACCAGATGGCCGCGCTGTTTGTCGCCCCCGACTGCCAGGGCCAGGGCATCGGTAAACGCTTGATGGCGCACGCCAGGACGCAGCGGCCCGTGCTGACCCTGGCGGTGTATAAAAACAACACCGCCAGTTGCCAGTTCTATCTGTCGCAAGGGTTTGTGGTGACCCATGAACAGGTCGATGAACACAGCGGCCAGGCGGAGTACTGGATGAGCAGTGGCGCCAACGCGCCTCAGTAATCCGTCATCACCACCATCACTTCAGCGTCTGCCTCGCTTTCCGCCAGGTAGATATGGCCGATGCCGCTGTTGAAATAGGCGGTTTCGCGGCAGCCAATGCTGATGGACTCGCCCGTTTCGAATTGAATCCGCACCCGCCCGGACAGCACCACCGCAAACTCCTGGCCGGGGTGGCGGATGTAGTCGTCAAACTGGGTCAGCTCCCGGGCGAAAATGCGCGCGTACATCGGTGTCATGCGCCGCCCGGGGAAATCCCCTGCCATCGGGTGGTAATCGTAATTACCCGTGCTGTAGCCCGCCGCGCTATCAATGGCGGTGCTGACCACCGTGGGCTGGACCAGGTTCAGCGCAGTCTTCACCGGGCTGAATAACTGCGCAATGTCCACGCCCAGCGCCCGCGCCGCCGCCGCCAGCTTTTCGTAGCTGACCGAGACCTGCGCCAACTCCATCTTCGACAGGGTCGAGAGCGCCACGCCCGAACGCTCGGACAACTGCTTGAGCGTCAGCTTCTGGTCTTTGCGAATCCCCCGCAAACGGGCACCTACCTGGCTGCGATCTATCAGCGGATGGGCCGTGGAACACGAAGCGGGCGCTGTCTGATCGGAACTCATACGGACTCTCTGTCGCACAAAAAACGGGGTAAGGACTAGGGCCGGAATATTAACCCACGACGAAGGCTTGACTGGAAAATTCTCATATCCTACATTTCTCTTATGTGAGAATTATCAAAAACGAGAAAAACCTCATTCGCACACAGAAGGGACTTCGGCATGCAGGACAGTGACTGTTTCGATTTCGCCATCATTGGCGGCGGCATTGCGGGGGCGTCCCTGGCCTATCGCCTGGCCGGCGAAGCCAGTGTGGTGGTGCTCGAACGTGAGAGCCAGCCGGGCTACCACGCTACCGGACGCTCTGCCGCCATGTTCATGGAAGCCTACGGCACTGCGCAGATTCAAGCGCTGACCCGCGCCAGTCGGGCCTTCTACGAGCAACCACCGGCAGGTTTTACCGAGCACGCGCTGCTCGAGCCACGCGGCTGCCTGTATGTGGCCAGTCACGAGCAGCAAGCGTTGCTACACAAAACCTTCGACAGCCATCAGGCCAGCGCGGCCAATGTCGCGCTGATTGATCGCGAACAGGCGTTGGCATTGGTGCCTTGCCTGCGCCCGGAAGTCATCGCCGGCGCCATGCTAGAAACCGAGGCCCGCGACCTCGATGTGCATGCGCTGCACCAGGGTTTCCTGCGGGCCATGCGTCGTGCCGGAGGGGTATTGCAGTGTGACGCGCAGTTGAGCAGCGCCACCCGCCAGGGCCGGCATTGGCTGCTGACACTGGCCGACGGCCGACAACTGCGCGCGCGCAACCTGGTCAACGCCGCTGGCGCCTGGGCCGATGAGGTGGCACAGCAATGCGGCGTAGCACCGATCGGCCTGCAACCCTGTCGGCGTACCGCCTTCACCTTCGACGGCCCCGAAGGCCTGGACTTTGCAAACTGGCCCGCCGTTATCGGCATCGACGAAAGTTTTTACTTCAAACCCGACGCCGGCCAACTGCTGGGCTCACCGGCCAACGCCGATCCGGTTCCGCCCCAGGACGTGATGCCCGAAGAACTGGACATCGCCACGGGGATTTATCACATCGAAGCCGCCACCTCCCTGAGCATTCGGCGGCCCCGTCACAGCTGGGCCGGCCTGCGTTCTTTCGTCCCCGATGGCGACCTGGTAGTCGGTTGGGACGAGCGCTGTGAAGGCTTCTTCTGGCTCGCCGCCCAGGGCGGTTATGGCATCCAGTCGGCGGCCGGAGTCTCGCAACTGGCCTGCTCCCTATTGCTCGATCAACCCTTGCCCGAAGCGCTGCGGCGCCAGGGCGTCGAACCACAGCGCATGGCTCCCGCCCGCTTGCGCTGATCATTCACTCTGCAGAGGTTCCCTGTCATGTCAGAAAGTCTCCAGCGTTATCCCAGCCACCTGCCCTACCCATTTTCCAAAGCCATTCGGGTGGGCGATTTGCTGTACCTCTCCGGGCAGGTGCCCATGGACCCGAAAGGCGAAGTGGTACGCGGTGATATCCAGCAGCAAACCGAAGCCGTCATGAGCCGCATCGGCGAAACCCTGGCCGAATGCGGCGTGGGGTTTGATCAAGTGGTCAAGGCCACGGTGTGGCTGTCGGATATGCAGCACTTCGCCGGTTTCAACGAGGTGTATGCGCGCTACTTCAAACAAGGTTTCCCGGTGCGCTCCACCGTCGGGGCGCAACTGGCGCTGGGGGTCGATGTAGAAATCGAAGTCCAGGCCTGGGTCGGCCCGCCAACCCGCTGATACCTGGCGAGGACAGCCCGTTGTCGTCACGGTGTTTCACAAGCACGCTCGCACGCCCCTTAACAACAACAATTCAAGGGAAGTCGTCATGAAAGAAAGTCTGAAGATTGCCGGTGCATTTGTCGGTGTGATCGTTGGTGCGGGGTTCGCCTCGGGCCGGGAACTGTTGCTGATGTTCGTCGATTTCGGCGTATGGGGGTTGCTCGGTGCGGTGCTCAGCGCCGCACTGTTCACCTTCCTCGGCATGGCGCTGGCGGGCATGGGCAACCGCCTGCGTGCCACCTCCCATAAAGACGTGGTGTATGCGTTGTGCGGGCGCCACCTGGGGGTACTGGTCGACCTGATGATCACCTTTTTCATGTTTGCGGTCACCGTGGTCATGCTGGCGGGCGGCGGCGCGTTGCTGGAGCAGCAGTTCGGCATCCCCGCCACATTGGGCAGCGTGGCGGTCACCCTGGTGGTAATCGCTATCGTGTGCCTGGACGTGCATAAAGTCATCGGCCTGATCAGTTCGGTCACGCCGTTTCTGATCCTCACCGCCGTCGGCGTAGCGCTCTACGGCGCGGCGACCCGGGGCCTGAGCTTCGCCGAGCTGGATCAGGTGGCCAGCCGCCAGAGCGCCGGCGCCAGCCATTGGCTGCTGGGGGCATTGTTGTACGTGTCCTACAACATCGTGGCCGGCGTGCCGATCCTGGCGATCATGGGCGGCGCGGCGAAAAGCGAAAAACAGGCGGTGTGGGGCGGGATTCTCGGCGGCGCCATCTTGGGCCTGCTGATGCTGGTGATGAGCCTGGGACTGTTGTCGCGCCTGGACAGCGTGGCAGACCTGCCGATGCCCATGCTGTCCATCGCCAGCGAAGCCTCGCCAGCCCTCGGGCTGCTGATGGCGGTGATTATCTTCCTGATGATCCTCAACACCGCAGTCGGCACCTTGTACTCCTTCTCGGCGCGCCTGCTGCCACCCGGCACCCGTAAATTCCGTGTCGGGTCGGCGGCCTTTGCCGCGCTGGCTTTTGCCGGCAGCCTGATCGGCTTTATCAGCCTCGTCGGCCAGGTGTATCCGCTGTTTGGCTACCTGGGGTTCTTGCTGATCGCCGCCGTATTGATTGGCTGGCTGCGGCTCGGGCGCCTTGCCGGCGCAACGGGCTAAACCCAAGGCGGGTGGCTGGTCACGCAGTGGCCGCCACCGCCGCCGGCGGCGATGGCGTCGATATCCAGTTGCTGCAACTTGCGCCCCTTATGCCTGGCAACCAGATGGTCTTGCAGTACCACTGCGGCCTGACAACAGTTGTGGAACGGCAGACGGCTGTATGATTGTCCCGAACCCTAACGGCGTGACAAATACATAAGGAGCGTTTCAGATGCTGCGAGTGGATTGGCTCGATAAACAAATGGACAAGTGCGGCGTTATGGCCGAATGGCTTTACCGGGAATTCAGTTATGAGTTTACGCAGCAATCTCTTTCGAGCTGGAAACACGAGTTCTCTGAGGGACAGCGTGATGGCAGTTGGAAGTGTCTGATCGCAACGGAACGAGACCAGTTGCTAGGTGGCGCGACGCTTGCCAACAACGACCTATCTGACCGACCGGATCTAGGCCCGTGGCTTGCGTGCGTGTTCATCGCACCTGAAGCTCGCAGGAGAGGGCTCGCGGCGCAGTTAATCGAAGGCATCTGTGTCCATGCAAGAGACGCTGGGTTCACTACCTTGTACTTGCACACCCATAACCAGAGCAACTATTACACCCAGCTTGGCTGGAAAGTGTTGGAGCGCTTTGAGGCTTGGGGGAAGGAGCAATACCTCATGTCACGGAGTTTATAGTCAACGCCGACTTCAAATTTCCGGCGCTTTTTTATAAGTGGCAAAGCTCTGATCTGACGTCTGCGTTTTCACACAGCCTGGGCCGGTTAGCGACGGTCTGACTTCGTCCTGCGATAGATCAGTGATGCCTTCGTACGTCTCATTGTGTGTGTGCCATACATGGCTGGATCAAGACCCCGAGAGCAGATCGTGTTTGCTCAGGCCAGATCGAAGAGAGCCAGATCCCGGGTTCTTTCCGCCATTTGAAACCTTACTCGGCTGGCCCAGGTATCTCTCAGTCGGAGTGGGGTTTTCTGCCCGACTAGTTTTCCTTTGTTCCACGGCTATTAGATAAATTTACAACTCTATCGTGCACTGATTAAAATAAAGTAAAATTTAAAAAACCATGCTTCAGGTGAGCTCATGAAAAATATTAATATTGCATATATCTTGTTCGGTTCCGCGCTTTCTTTAAAGGTGATGGCGAGCGGGCTAGACGTCGAGCACACACTAATTGAGCATCGCTGGTATACTTTCGAAGACGTGATAGAAAAGAGAACAAAATACAACAGGGTGGATATTTCGCGAGGGTACATCGAATACTATTTCGAGGGTGATGAATATACACCCAAGCAGCCAGAAGAGAAATTGTCGCCGCGACAAAAATTCTATTCCAACCATGGTAGCGTTGGAACATACGCGGCTGCTGATTATGAGACCGCGCTAGACAGGGAGTGCATAGATGTTGTCTCTGGTTCTTTAGGATCATTTATGGGCGACTATGAAAACTCCAAAAGACCTGACAGACAAAAATATAAGCGCACCGTTATTGGCATAAAGTCTTTAACGTACAAAGGCCCTGAGTATAACTTCAAGAGCCCTTCATCTTGGTCGCCTGTAGTGTTACCCAAGAACAACAAAAGTCTTCTTTGTGAAATCTATGAAGTCAAGAGTAAAGAAAGTGATGTGAAATACATTGTTTATGCTGCTTCAGTGGCAACCGCTATGTTTGACGAAATTCATACGGCCCCATTGCCAGATAACAAGGTCGAGTAATTAAAAGTCTTCGCACTCATAGGGGGCACCGATGTTCCGCTGCCAACATTGACCGGAACTGAGAAATGATCTCTGAAGATAGCCCGGCACCCTTGAACACTTCGCAGGTGAAGCTAACGGGTGCAGGGCCCGGTGCCGTTATGATGCGGTCTGCAACCACAGCTACTGGGCTGTTTCGATAAAGCCTGCACCCTTCATAACCTACGGCATTTTGCGTTAAGAAGTCAGCGCTGTTCGAGGTATGAGCAACCGTGTCGAGAAGCCCGGCCCTAGCAAGTGCCAGCGTTCCCCCACAAATACCGGCAATTGTCGCTCCACTTGCACGACTGGCATGAAGAAAGTCGCGAATATCCGGTGCATCTGCACTTTCCCAGATCATTCCTCCAATGACGACAACGACGTCCGGTTTCCAGTCCAGACATTGTTGCAAACTGCTATCGACCGTTACAGCCAATCCACCCTGCGAGCAGAACTGCCCCGTAGTAGAAGCGAAAAACCTGGCATCGATCCCGTAAAACGGGGACGCAGTTCCAGCAATCAATGCATATTCCCAATCCGCAAAACCGGGGGTCAGTATCAATCCCACACGTGCCATCAGTCAGAATCCTCCATGAATGCCAATAACGTTTGGCGGCGACAAACATACATCAAAAGTACCCAGGGCTGCGCAGAGCCAGTTGATACCGTGGTATTACCTGGTCCGCCCTTGGTCGACACGATTGCTGCGATTTTCTTACTGCTTGGCTCTGAATCGAAGGGTTGGAGACAGCTTCATAAAAGTCAGGCTAATAAGATGGCGCTCAGGAAAACCGCCCTGAACGAAAAAAGCCTGCATCTCTGCAGGCTTTTCTCAATATTTCTTGGTCTGTAGGAAAAGTGGACAGCAGCAGCCAGCCACCGCGCCTCCTACAGCGCATAACCAACCGAAACCTGGATAGTTGTCCTCAGGCTTCTGGGGAGCGCTTGACCGGGAACGACACAAAGGGCTTGATCTCCTTGAGCACAAACATACTCTGCATCTCTTTGATACCAGGCAACTGTCGGACTACCGACATCGCGAAATCAGAAAAAGAGTCAAGATCGCGCGCCACTACTTGTATTAGGAAGTCAGCGTCGCCACCGATGCTGTAGCACGCCACCACATCCTCAAGCTGCATCACTTCCTGCTCGAACTTCTTGGCCTCGGCCGCGCTGTGATGGTCGATTCTGACCCTTACAAACACCATCACCCCCAACCCGATCTTGCGTCGGTCCAACACCGCCCGGTAGCCCTGAATATAACGATGCTCTTCCAACTGGCGAACTCTGCGCCAGCATGGCGAGGCCGACATGCCGATCTGGTCGGCCAGGGTCTGGTTGGTGATCCTACCGTCCTGCTGCAAGGCTGTAAGGATTTTAACATCTGTCAGACTGAGCATCTGATCGGTCATAACTTCCCACCAATTGTAATAAACTGGTAAATCCTACCAGAACCAATCCTCCCACGGATCAAAGTAGAAAAAAAATACCGCTCTAAAGGGGATAGTATTTCTTCAGTACCTGACATCGGGTTTACAGGGCCTCAGCCTCTCAGGCACAAATCGATAGATAAATCCAAGGCGGACTGAGGTTTAAGCATGAATGCAAGCAACTTAAAGTGCCTTAAGAATGCAATTAATCGGAAAAATGACTGTGGGTAAGTGATCGCGACCTTGGTCTGAAGTCATTGATAAAGTCAACACAACCAAAGCTTTATAGATGGAATCGAGGTGTATATGAATTTCGATGCTGCCGTTCACAAATGTGTAATTGTTGTCGACAACGCGCTGGGGTTGGGACATGCAGTAAATGCCGTAAGCGTCATAGGTGTCAGTCTAGGACGTTCGGTAGAGGGTCTGGTTGGACCTGCCCTGCAAAGCAGTGACGAGGTTGATTACCCCGGAGTTATATACGCACCTTTGCCAGTTTTGCGATCCAACAGTGATTACTTGCGGGAACTTCATAAGAAAGCGCTGCTGGATAATGAAATTCACACCATGCCCTTCAGCGCCCTGGCGCAATCCTGCAAGACGTATCAGGAATATGAGGCACGAATTTCCGAAGCCGATAGTTCAGGCATAGAGTTGGTTGCCATTGGTTTGGTCGGACCACAGAAAAGCATCAGCAAATTGACGGGCAATCTTTCGCTATTTAAATGAACTGCTGATCGTCGTGCGACCTTTATTGAAGTTCGATTTTGCGCTGAGGCAACATTCAGCTTATTGAACTCACGATGCCGTGTTTGTAGAACACTGCCATGGCGTAGATTAAAGACTCAGGCGAACTCGTTTCAATCTTGACTTCCGAGCATGCAAGAAACCAGCAACCGAATAATAAATAATCCGAGAAAAGCCATATGCTCAACTTATCACAAGCACTTACCTATACGGCAGCGCTGGGCATCGCGGCGGCCATTCCCGGTCCCGGCATGGCCGCGCTGGTAGCGCGGAGCGTCAGCGGTGGCACACTGTCGGGCTTTTGCCTGCTATTTGGGTTGATACTCGGCGATCTGACTTACTTGTCATTTGCCATCTTTGGACTGGCGATGGTCGCCGCGCACTTCGATGCATTGTTCCATTTGGTGCGCTGGGCGGCTGCGCTGTACTTGTGCTATCTGGCTTGGCAATTCTGGTTCGCCAACCATCAGGCTATCGAAATGGGGCACCCAGCGAAGAAAAAAGAACTGCTGTCGGCGGCGATATCTGGCCTGACCATTACCTTGGGCAACCCGAAGACCATAGGCTTCTATCTGGCGTTGTTACCGCTCGTGATCAACCTTGAAACAGTCTCGCTACAGACTTGGGGGCTGGTGCTGGTGCCATTGACCATTCTCGTTCTGTTGGGCGTTGGTGCAGTGTTCATTGTCGGCGCGGTGCGCATCCGGCACCTGCTGTCGAGCCTCAGAGCCCAACAGTGGCTGTTCCGCGGCGCGGCGGCGATTATGGTGGCCGCCGCCGCGGCCATGCTGATCACTTGAAACACTCAGAGGTATCCGGTCTCGCCACAGCTTCATTCGCGCCCAAGTCCAGCAGTGCCCGCGGCAACTGTGGGCGCGCTCATCAGCGGTAGCGTTTCCAGTGCATGGGCGAGGAAGTCGACAAACACCCGCACTTTCTGCGGCACATGCCTATGGCTCGTGTAAAGCGCGTAGATCGAGCGCCGAGGCATCGACTGCCCGGGGAGCACCTGCACCAGCTGGCCGCTGTCGAGCAAAGGCTGGGCGATGAACGATGGCAGAGCGCCAATACCCAGGCCAGCCTGCAACATGTCGCTCAGCATTAAGCTATTGTCCACCGCAAGGCGCACCGGCAGTTCCAGGCGGCTACTGCCTTGCGGGCCTTGACGGTGCCAACTGTCGGGGTATTCGGCCAGGCGATAAGCCAGGCAACTGTGTTCACGCAGATCATCAACGTTATGGGGAGTGCCTTTGGCTTGCAGATAAGCCGGAGCGGCGCAGATCATCTGCTGAACTTCGCCCAAGCGTCGGGCGATCAGCGAGGAGTCGGGTAGACGGCTGCGGATCCTCAGCGACACATCGAAGCCCTCGCTGATGACGTCTAGCAGGCGATCGTTGAGGGTGAGTTCGACCTTGAGTTCTGGGTAGCGCTGCATGAACGCCACCAAGATCGGCGACAGCACCTTGAGGCCGAACGACAGCGGCGCGTTGACCCGTAGACGGCCGCTGGGCTCGCTGGCGCCGACCTGGGTCGCACGCTCCAGGGCGTCCAGTTCATCGAGCAGGTGGCAGCATTCACTGAAATACGCCTGGCCAGCCTCCGACAGGCTCATGCGGCGGGTTGTGCGCAGCAGTAGCAGGCTGCCCAGACGCGCCTCCAACTGCCTTACCTGCTTGCTCACTGCGGCTGTAGATTGCCCCAGGTCAACGGCGGCAAGGCTGAAGCTATCGCGCTCAACCACGCGGCGAAAGGTACGCATGGCCACCAACACATCCATATTGTTTCTCCTGGGTTGAATATCAATCAATTAAAGGCCTGATTATCTATGAATTTACAACCCATAACATGGCCGTTCCCCTTACAGGAGTCATGGCATGTTGTTGAGTTCGTGGATCAAAAACCTTAGCGGGCTGGCCGTCTTGTCGGTGCTCAGCTCACTGTGCAGCGCTGGCGCGCCGGTCAAGCCCGAAGTGGGTATCAGCCCCTGGGGCGAGAAGGATGAGATCGGGCGCCTGAATCTGATGACCCCGCAGTCGCAGGCGGCGATCATGGCTCGGGTAAATGGGGCCCAGGCCTACGATCTAGCAGTGGAGTACTTTGTCGGCATGCCCAGTTGGCAAGCGGCGGGTGATCCGCCTTACCAGATGTGGATGACCCACACCCCACACGGCAATGTCATCGCCGACCCGATGCAGGTCGGCGATCCTATGAACAAGCACGTCAGCTACAGCGGCTCGGCGGTGTCGATGTATGCCCATATGGGTACTCATATCGACGCCCTCAATCACTTTGGCCTCGATGGCAAGATCTGGAACGGCTTTCGTGCCGACCAGCACTTGGGCGACCGAGGCTGGAATGTCACGGGAGCAGAAAAGCTGCCACCGATCATCGCCCGCGGAGTCATGATCGATGTCGCCGCAGCCAAGGGCCTGGATCAACTGGCTGATAACTACCGCATCACCCGCAGTGATCTACAGCAAGCGCTGGCCAAGCAGCGAGTGGCGCTGGAACAGGGCGATGTGGTGCTGATTCGCACCGGGCGCATGCGTGACTATGAGCACGCCCAGATCTACATGGCCAACCCGCCGGGCCTGAGCCTGGATGCGGCAAAGTTTCTGGTGGAGGTCAGCGGCGCCATGGTGGTCGGTGCCGACAATCTGAGTTTTGAGACCTTCCCTTCCGAGGTCGAGGGTAATTATCTGCCGCTGCACACCTATCTGTTGGCCATGCAGGGCGCGCCGATCATTGAGTTGGTGGACTTGGAAGGTTTGTCCAAGGATCAAGTTTATCAATTCGCCTTTGTGGGAGCGTCTTTGAAGCTGCGCGGAGCGGATGCGGCGCCGATGCGTCCGATAGCCTTGCCCGTCCACTGAGGATGCGGCACTACTTTTTCAGGAGATCACTATGTCAATACCTTCCCGAACGCTGACCTTGTCCAACCCGCCAGGTTTATATGACCCCAGCGCCAATGGCTACTCCCATGTTGCCGCGGTGGCTGCCGGTGCCCGGCTAATCTTTATCGCCGGCCAAGGCGGTGAGACTGCCGACGGCGAGCTCTCGGCCGACTTCACCGATCAGGTTCGCCAAGCCTTGGCCAACTTGCAGGTGGCCTTGCGTTCAGTCGGCGCCGAGGTCAGCCATGTGGCCAAACTCACGGTATTAATCGTCGATCACAGCCAGGCGCGCCTTGAGATTTTCGGCGCGCAATTGCAGCAACTTTGGAGCGCCTCGCCGACACCGGCCTGTACCTTGATACCTGTGCCGCGTCTGGCGCTGGATGGCATGTTGTTCGAAATCGAGGCAGTGGTTGTGCTGCCCGACTGATATTTCGAGCAAGACACAGCGAGCCGTACTCTGATCAGGCTACAGGGTATAAGAAATGCCCACTTGCACCGTACGCGGCTCACCGGGGTAAGCGTAGAAGTTCAGGAACGAGCCTTCTTCGTACTCGCGATTGAACAGGTTCTTCACGTCGAGGTTGAGCCTGAGCTTTTCGTTGACCTTGTAATAGCTGAGCACGTCGACGACGGTGTAGGCCTCCATCGAGAACGTGTTATTGGCGGTCTGCCCGGCACGCTCGGCTACGTATTTTCCACCTGCGCCGAGGCCCAATCCTTTGAACGCGCCATCCTGAAACTCATACATGTTGAGCAGGCTGAAGCTGTTGCGCGGAATATTCGCCAGACGCGTTCCGGTGCGCACTGAAGTGTCCTTGGTCACAGCGGCATCCACATAGCCATAGCCGCCGATTATCCGCCACTCGGGCGTCAGGTTGCCGGCCACATTCAGATCGAAGCCGCGGCTGCGTACCTGCCCCGTGGCGACACTGAAGGCCGAGTCAACGGGGTCAACCCCCTGAACATTTTTCTTCTCGATCTGATATATCGCCGCGTCAACGCTCAACTGCCGGTCAAGCGCTTCCCACTTCACGCCCACCTCGTAAGACTTGCCCTTCTCCGGATCGAACCCGCCGCCTTGACGACTGGCACCCGTGTTGGGCTTGAAAGAGCGCGCGGCATCCGCGTAGATCGCGACAGTGTCAGTGAGGTCATACATCACACCGACTCGCGGAGTGACGGCGTTGTCGGCGGCGTTCCAGGGTTTCACGCCGGGCACGTAGGATTCGTACTCGTGCTCGAAACGCTCAAAGCGCGCACCGGCGAGCACCTTTAAACGCTCGGTCAGCGCCACTTGATCCTGGACGAAGGCCGCGTAAGTCTTGAGGTTTTCTTTGTCGTGGGTAGGCGTACGAGTCAGCGCCGGACGTGGCTGGCCATACACCGGGTTGAAGATATCAATTGGAAAAACCCCCTCCGTTGCGCTGGAGCGTTGGATGATGGACTTGTAGTCATAGTCTTCGTACTCGACGCCAGTCAACAACGTGTGATCAAAGCCTCCCGTGGAAAAGTGCCCGGTCAGGTTCAGTTGATAGTCTTTGTCGGTCCAGTCCAACTTGCGGTAGTTGAAGTTGCGCTGGAGTGTTCGCCCATCGGCATTCATGCTGGCAGCACCGTTGGCCTCAACAGCATTACCCTTCATCGTACCGTCCAGCCACTGGAAACCACCGCCCAGGCTCCAGTTGTCGTTGAGCATATGCTCGAACCGCAACTGAGCCATGTTGTTATCGTTGTGCAGATTACCGGCGTATTTTTCACCCCAGAAGGTGTCGCGGGATGCCGTACCGCGTTGGTTGGCAAAGCGAGTCAGGCCTCGATCAAGTGGATGATTGTTACGCATGAAGTCGCCTTCGAAAGTCACCTTGGTGTCGTCACTGACCTGCCAGCTCAGTACAGGCGTTACCCCATAGCGCTCGGTTGATACATGGTCGCGGAAGGTGTCGCCGCCCTCTCCTACCACGTTGAGACGATAGGCCAGGCGCCCTTGCTCATCCAGTGGGCCGGAAGCATCAAGGGTGCCACGCTTCATCCACTGATCATCCAGTTGGCTACCCAATATGACCGTCCGCTCAGGCAAAGGCTGCTTGGAAACTATGTTGAAGGTACCGCCGGGATCGCCACGTCCGTAGAGCATCGTCGCTGGTCCGCGAAGCACTTCAAGCCGCTCAATGCTGTTGGCATCCGGCATGTTTGGGTAGCCCCGGTTAATCGGAAAACCGTTGCGGTAGAACTCGGCGGTTGTAAAGCCTCGAACAGTGAAGTTGGTAAGCCCTTGGCCGCCGAAGTTGTTCGCGCGGCCAACACCGCCGGCATAGTCCAGGGCCTCCTGCAAGCGAGTGGCACCAATATCCTCAACCACGTCTTTGGGCACTACGCTGATGGACTGCGGCGTCTCATGAATTGCTGTGTCAGTGCGCGTCGCGCTGGCCGAACGTGTGGCGCGATACCCCCTGACCGGCCCTTGGGCCGTCTCAGTGTCTGATTCGCCCGTGACATTGATGGCTTGCAGTTCAAGGCTGGCATTTTCGGTGCCGGCAACCTGCGCCCAAGCAAAAGGGGAAAACGCCTGAAGCACGCAGAGAGAAAGCAGGGTACGACGCATGGATGTTTGACCTGATGGATGAGCGGACGGGAAGGTGAACCTGCCTGGAAATCGCGAGGCATGATATACCAGTACTTCCCATTTGCCACTCATTCTCATTTGCGTTTTTTTAGGCGCAGAACGCGCCTAGATTGGCGCCCACCGTGGTTTTACCCGGTCCGCCCTTGGTTGAAACGATTGCTGCGATTTTCATACTGCTTGCCTCTGAATCGAAGGATTAGAGACAGCTTCATAAAAGTCGGGCTATAAGATGGCGCTCAGGAAAACCGCCCTGAACGAAAAAAGCCTGCATTTCTGCAGGCTTTTTTCAATGTCTGGCTCCACGACCTGGACTCGAATAAAAAAATAAGTATTTGTTTTACAATGAAATTATGCTGATTTTTAGTATTCATATCCCTACGATTATCCTAATCAAGCCCGTATTTTTATTGGAGTTCTTTCGATACCCCATGAGCACGGCGGCAGCAAGCTTCTGAAGGTGGCGTACGCAGGCCATACTGTGATGGATGAGGAAAACACATCCGAGTGACTGCTTTGGCTGTGGATTCAACCGGTCGATGTGACTTCTGTATAAGTACGCTGTGTCGTCAGTCTGGTCTGAATGCGTGTATGTGCCTCGACAAACAAACAAAGCCACCTGGCCAAAGCTCAGCGGCTACTCAGTCAGAGATCGGATCAAACGAAACTAGCGTGAACGAGGATACGCCGCCTCGTTTCATATTGGCCCTCCACCGAGCTACCAGCGCTGCGGTTGTAGGTACATTTCCTCCGCCATTGACACTGTTTTTACATGTGACCAAACCCTTAGCGGTGAGTCGAAGAAGCTGAATCCTCCCGACATCACGGGCTTTCTCCAGCCATTTCTGAGCGATCCAATAGCTCACGGCAGAAGGGCTCATGAGACGATTAAGTACGTCGCGACGCATTTCAGTAACTTTGGTCAAAAACTCAACGTCACCCTGCGCAAGATGAAACGCTGCGATAGTGCGACCTCGACCGCTGGCTGTTAAAGGGCTGTCATAATCACCAGGCACATAAAACTCAATTGAGGACATAGCTACCTCCAAGTTAGCAATTCTTCGAGCGGCACGGCGGGAACAGGCCTACGAACCACGTCTCACTTAATAGGATGATCAACTGTCAACCACGTTAGAGTTAGAGTAGGTCCATGGTGGCCATGGAATCAGCCATACGGTAGCCCATCGCTTTGTAACCCGCCTGGCGCTTATCCCACATCCTCAGCAGCGCGACATTACCCTCGTCAACGAAGTCAATCACTCGCACGTCGGCCTTATCGGCATGCGATCGATGCAACCGCCCCGCATATTGCTGAAGGATTCCCTTCCATGAGATGGGCATTGCCAGCACCAGCGTGTCCAACGGCGGGTGATCGAAGCCTTCACCTACTAGTTTTCCTGTTGCCAACAGCACCCGTGGAGCATCAGGGGGAAGGGACTCAAGCTCATGCATACGGGAAAGGCGCTGTTTCTTAGGCACTCGCCCATGAAGCGTGAAAAGGTTATGCACACGCTGCTTCAATTCTAATTCAAGGGCATCCACATGTTCCGTCCGCTCCGTTAGCACTAGAATTTTTCTACCCTCGCTGTACGCCAGCTCAATCTCCGAGACGATTTTGGCTGTCCGCTCAGAGTCGTCGGCTAGATGCCGAAAAACGTCCTGAATCCCAAAGCCGTCGGGGACCACTATTGGTTTGGACAGCAATCGAGGCACGACAGATAGGTCATGAGGCGCATTCGCTGGCCGAGCAGCAGAATGTCGGATCGGTCCGCACTGCATGAAAATAATAGGCTGCTGCCCATCTCGGCGCACTGGGGTTGCCGTGAGTCCCAGCACGTACCGCGCGGTCGCGCTCCTCAGTAGTGCCTCGAATGACACTGCTGATAGGTGATGACACTCATCAACGATGATCTGGCCGTAGTTTTTTACCTGATCGCTGATCTCGCCTTTTCGCGATAACGACTGCATTACGGCAATGTCGATGATGCCGGTAAGCTTCGCTTTTCCGCCTCCAAGAGTTCCAACGACACCATTCCCGACTCCCAAGAACACCTGCAAGCGCTCTTGCCACTGCCTTAACAGTTCCGTCCGATGCACAAGCACCAACGTGTTAATGCCACGTGCGGCAATCAACGCAGCAGCACTCACTGTTTTACCGAAAGCAGTCGGTGCGCAGAGGATACCGGTGTCATGACTTAGCATTGCGCTGACAGCAGCCTCTTGGTCAGAACGCAGGGTCCCGAGAAAACTCACGTCGATGGGGTCGCCCGCGAAGCGTTCGTCTTTAAGAATAGCGGTAACCCCGTTTTCCCCTAAAAGCTCCAGCGCAGCATCCAAACAGCCACGTGGTAACGCAACATGTTTGGGGAAGTTCTGGGCACAGCCGATAATCCTTGGCTTGTTCCACACTGACATGCGCATGGCCTGAGCTTTGTAGAACTCAGGATTTTGAAAGGCAGCGAGCCGGACAAGCTGGTTTGCCAATGGCTGTGGCAATTCCGACTTTTCAAAGTAAATTAAGTTAGCCAGCGTGATGTTGACAGCAGCAGGCAACGGGCATGTCAATTTACGTGATCTCGATTCACGATCTTTCCAAGGTTCTGCATCACCTTCGTCATCGACATAGGCGACCCCTAGAGGGTCCCGATTACCCATCGCCTGGATAATAACGGGCTGGATATCTTCTGGACTCATGCGCTGAATCGATGCCAGGAAGGCCCATTGATCAGGATGAGGCTCAAGCGAGTCGTCTACAAAAACGCTATTGTTTTGGGCCCTGGCCCGCTTTTGCAAAGGGAGCGCGATGAGATTTCCAAAGCCGCCTTTGGGCATATAGTCCTGGTTTGGAAACAGTCGATCATAGGAGCTGAGCGCCAACTGGCGGGTGCGCTCACAGGCATGACTGATGATTGCGGCACCGAGGCGGCGCGCATCGCAGGCAGGAACATTACGCTCAAAGAAAATCCAGCCATGAGCCCCTTGGCCTGAGCGCGATATTTCCAGCGCCACCGGGACGTTCAGCTCATGGCATGACTGCACAAAAGCTTTGGAATCATCACGCCATTCGGCCTCATCGAAGTCGACCGCCAAAAAATAACAAGTGTCATCAGAGAGTAGGGGGTAGATACCAACGACCACTTCGCCCGCCAGATGGCGATAGACCACCTCATCGGTCAGCGGAAGCAGCTGGCGGTTACCGCAGTCGCCACATTTAATTCGGGGCTTCTCACAAACGCCAGGCCTCCATTCGTTTGCGCAAGCGGGTGCGTATCCTGATTTGCCTGCCTTGCTTTCCCAGCGGATGGGATAAACGTCCGTCCTACCACGAAACAAGCTTCGGAATAGGGCAAGCTTTCCATCAGTATCGAGTTGCTGTGATTGTTCTGCTTGGACAATCGCTATCTTGACTGGCTCAGCAGGCGGGCGCCATTCGATGCCATGAGCATCCAGCAAGGCAACCAATCTTGCATTCTCAGCCCTTAGCTTCGCCACCAGACTACTGTTTATCACCGCCTTCAGCCTCTACGTCTCAGGTGAAGCCTGTAGCCTCGAGCTACAACCCTCAGTCCATCAGTAATACATAGAGGTTATCAAACAACAGAGGTTAGGTTCAGGGGCTCAAGAGGTCCGCCCTAATCCCCGTCAAGTCGTTGGCTGGCTCAATCTGCCGGTGAGGGATACAGAGCGCGCAGTTGCTGGCATTCGGCTAACGTGGAAAATTCCAGGATTTTCCTAGGCGCAGAGTGATCAGGCTTGTGGTCAGCAGGTAGTAGTAGCGCGTCGATTTCGAGTTTGAGCTCATGTGATGGTTCAAAAACCAAACGAGATGCTTTCTTTGCCATGTCCATGGATTATCTCGGCTCCAGCGTTCAGAAATGGCTGCTTGAATAGTCTTGGCCTGGCGGATGTGACGTTCGCGTGTGGCATGTGCGCCAGTCAGTGCCCCAGCCAAGAAGATCTCCATATCGAATGGTTTATTCATACCCGACCACCGATGTACGCCGATACCACGTCGATTCGACCGTGTCCCAGCTCATAGCTGATTTGTAAGCGGGCCTCTCGATCAAGGCGTGGATCGAGGCGCCTGCACCTGCCACCGTTGATGGGCGCTAGGTGATGGGTGATCTGCTCATAGCGTTCGCACGCATAAGCCGCGCGCAGTTCGTGGAAGCCTTTGAGGTTGTGCGTATGGAGGATATCTCGGGCGGGGCGGACGATTTCCCGTTGGAAATCAAGGTAGCTCTCGTTCGGTGCCAGGAGGTTGCGGCTACCGTCGGGAGAGACCTGTTCGGCGTACATGAGCGCTTCGCGAATATGGTCATCCACCGTGATCCAACGAGGCGCGGTTGCGCCGCCGCGGCCACCTTTGGTGCCGTCCTGGATGTTGATCTTGTCGTAGTGTTCGGCTTCACGCTTGAGTCGCGGTAGGTCGGCCAGAATCGCTTCTCGCAGACGCATGCCAGTGGCACGTGCCAATTGAGCGATGGCGGCGGCACGCGGATGCTGTTCGCGGAGCGCTTCGACGATGCGCATCACGTGTTCGTGATCTTGGCCTTGTGGAGCTGTCGTGCGCACGGTGATGCGCTGTGTTCCCAAAGCCTTGCTCGGACTTGGCACTTTCACATATTGATCACCGCGAAGCGCAGCCATGGTCCGATTCACGCTGGACAGCCGATTTTGTGCGGTAGCGATGGCGAGATCGCTGCGCTCAACCAGGTGACGCAGATGCGCCGCGTAATCCAGCAAGGTCTGCCGATCAATCTGCCGAGCATCGTTAAACCCCGGGCCATCCTCCGACCGACACCAGCGCACAAACGCCTGCCAGCGATCACCGTGCGCCTTCACCGTGCCGTAATGCCCGCCGCCAAACAGATCTTTTAGCGCTTGCGGCCCGGCATAGCTCAGCTGCCGACCATAGCCAAAATTGCGCCCATCCCGTCTACCGACCAACGCCATGATCACATTCCTCTCGAAGCCAAACTCTTAAAACCTTCCCCCACGTCATCCCGCCAAGAATGTTGAGTGTTATCAGGGATCAAGGCCCCTGCGACCTGTGAGGGTTGTCCACTAACGCGGGACTGACGGCTCTTTACGACCGGGAGCTTGGGCATCTCATGATCTGGCCTCCTGAGCACTTCCGAAGAAGTGGGCGGGTGGAGGCTGCACTGGCTGACGAGACCAGCGCCGCGAGATCCTGAGTCAGGTGAAGGCAGTGAAGCGATGACCGGGGCATGCCTGACTGTCAGTCAGGTGCAGTCCATTCCGTGGGCTGCGGCACCATCATCGGCATCGCTGTTGCTGGTGACTTCGGTGTTTGTCACGCCGATTGTCACGAGGGAGAATGCCGCAAAGCCTGGTACGAGGTGGGCTGCAGCAGTGGTAGGTGCGCCCGTCTCTTTCCGGGAGAAAGAGACGGGCGCAGGTTGGCGCAATGAAATGGCCACGCGGATAAGTTGCTGCAGGGCAGATATGAAGGGGTATGAGTTGCCGCAGTGGGCACACTAGTAAAAGTAGGCATCCATCACATCGCTGTGACCGTGCGAGCCGCCGGACGCTAATCGCACTTTGGGAGAACCACCACGGTGTGGCGTAGCCTTAAAGGTTCGGGCTACCTGGGTTGCTGTCAACGACAGCGCTTTGCCCGACCTTTTCTACGCCTGTGGAGAATTAGGGTCAAGGCTCGAATTTTCGGGAGTTCTGCGGCTGTGGATGAAATTATCCACTAATGGAAATCAGTGGTTTTCCACAGACAATTGCGTGGGCTTTAGATTTTTTAAGTGAGGTCCATCCAAACAGGGCGGCTTTGCAGCCCTGTTTGGATGGACCCGCGTGGACAAACGGATCACTGAGATATGAGGACCGAGCGCTTACTCAGTTGCGCCACGTTTTGCTTTTAGGCGAGTGACATTCGCACCCGTCTGATTGGCGAATTCGCGTGGGCTGACATGCTTCTGCTGATTAGCCTCAAGGTAGCGACTCCACCAGTTCATGATCAGCCTGCGCTCCTCGATGAACTCGGCCTTGTGGATGTAGGCGGCGCGGACGTTGTTGCGTTCCTTGTGGCTCATCTGCCGCTCGATGGCTGTGTCCGTCCACAAACTTGACTCGATCAGTGCGCTGCAGGCCATCGAACGAAACCCATGCCCACAGATCTCGGATTTGGTGTCGTACCCCATCTTCCTAAGCGCGCTGTTCACCGTGTTTTCGGACATGGGTTTCCAAGACTTGGTATCGCCTGCGAACACCAAGTCAAATTTGCCTGTGATTGCGTGGATCTGCTCGAGCAGGGCGATCGCTTGCGGCGATAAGGGTACAAGATGGATATCGCCTGCCATCTTCGTACCCCTTGTGGAAAAGGGTACTCCTTCCAACGCTGGTCGCGTGTCGGGTATTTCCCAGACACCACGTTTGAGGTCGAACTCGCTCCAGCGGGCGAAGCGCAGCTCGCTGGAGCGTACAAACACGTGCAGCGACAGCAAGACCGTCAGCCGGGTAAGTGCGCGGCCTTTATAGGTGTCGATCCGTTCCTGCAATTCAGGCAAGCGCGATAAGGATAAGGCGGGGCGGTGGACGACCCGCGAGGCTTTGATCGAGCCTACGAGGTCGTAAGCAGGGTTTACGGTGATAAGCCGGAGGCGCTTTGCCTCGCGCATGATGCTCTGCAGGTAGTTTTGTACCCTTAAAGCAATGTCTATCGTTCCGCGCTTCTTAATCGCGTCCAGGGGCCGCATAAGGTCGTGGGTATCAAGGTCGACAATGGCGCGGGCGCCGATCAGCGGGAAGAGGTGAGTTTTGAGGCGACTCATCACTGTCTTGGAATAGTCCGGTGCCCACTTGGCTGACATTTCCGTGTGCCAGCCGAGGGCAACGCTTTCAAAGGTGCGGCCTTTGATCAGAGCGTCCGTCTTGGCTTGGTGCTTGGTCTCTATAGGGTCAATGCCATCCGCCAGCATTCGCTTGACCTCCAAGCGCTTGCGGCGCGCATCCGCGAGGCCAACGATGGGGTAGTTGCCGAATGAGGTCAGTCCTTCCCGGCCATCAGGTTTGACGTATCTGAGACGCCAGCCTTTGCGGCCATTGGGTTGGACTAGAAGGTAAAGGCCGTCGCCGTCGTAAAGCTTGTAGGCGCGGTCTGTGGGCTTGGCCGAACGGCAAGCGGCGTCGGAGAGTGGAGCAGTAGTGCGCGACATAAGGGTACTCCCTTTTATCGAACTGACCTTTATCCCAAACTCTACCCTTAAAATGGCTGGTATCCACCGGAATCCGACAGAACGCCAAAACGAAAAAACCCGCCAGAAGGCGGGTTTTTCGGGGGGTTCAGAGATTTTGAAAGCCTTCTCTGGAACCTTGTCTGGCTCCACGACCTGGACTCGAACCAGGGACCCAATGATTAACAGTCATTTGCTCTACCAACTGAGCTATCGCGGAATGCGGCGTATCTTACTGATTGAAAAGGATAAGTCAACCATTTAATGCGCTTTTACGTGTGTACAAGGCGCTGTTTGGGTGCGCTATCATCGCTCGGCTGTCTACAGCAAGCCGAAACGTTCTACAGCATGAACCCAAGAAAAGTGGCAAACCAAACCGACAGGAAGTCGCTCCGTGAAAAAAATGCATCACCACCCTTTTTTCAAGCCCCGCAGCGCCGCCGCCGCCACACCGACACCGAAAAAGCCCAGGTTTTACTCCGGTACGCTCCTGTCACTGGCAGCGGTGGTGATTTCCATTGCCGCCGCGTCGATTTCCTTCTGGCAACTGGACTTGATGCGCGAGCACAACCGCCTCTCCGTAAGGCCCTACCTGGGGATTACACCGCATTTGACGGCGGAAAAAAGCGGGCTGTATTTGTCCAACGAAGGGATCGGGCCGGGCATCATCACCTCGTTCACTGTTCGCGTCGGCGACGAGCAGTTCAACGGGCTTGGGGACAGTCGCTGGCCCGCCGTGCTGGAGAAGGCGCGATTGAATCCCGAGTGCTTCGCCAAAGGTTGGCCCACCGAAGGCGCAGCGGTCAGGCCGGGAAATGACATCGCGATTCTGGAGCCGACTAAAAGCACACAGTTCGGCCCCTTGTGCCTGCTGCAAATGAGCTTTTTCCTGCAAAGGAATGACGTATTTGTAGAGATGCACTATGAATCGCTCTACAAGGAACCCTTCACCTTTTCCGGCCCGTTGAGCATGAATGAGGCCATGGACATGGGCGCGTTGGGCAAAATATTGCAGCGCTGACCCAGAGGCCCCTCGTTACGGCAACTGCTCAATCACCCCACTACGCTTCAACTGCCCCAACTGCTCACTGGACAACCCCAACCGCCCAGCCAACACCTCATCCGTATGCTGGCCCAACATCGGCGCTGGCCGTACGTACTCCACCGGGGTGCCGGACATCTTGATCGGGCTGCCGACCATGGCGAAATCCGGGTTTTGCGGGTGGGGAATCTTCACCATCAGTTCGCGGGCGATTACCTGCGGTTCTTCCAGCGATTGCGCGATGTTGTTGATCGCGCCCACCGGCACTTTCGAGGCGTGGATGCAGCTGACCCACTCGTCTGCCGTGCGGCCGAGGAAATGCGCCGACAGCAACTCGACGATTTCGCCCCGATGGGCAACACGATCGGCATTGCGCCGAAAGCGCGGATCATCCGGCAGATGTGGCAAGCCGATGCTCTGGCACAAGGCGATAAATTGGCTGTCGTTGCCGCAGGCGATGATGAAGTCGCGGTCTGCCGCACGGAACACCTGGTACGGCACGATATTGGCGTGGGCGTTGCCAAAGCGCTGAGGCACTTTGCCGGAGGCCAGGTAGTTCATGCTCTGGTTGGCCAGGGTCGCGACTTGCACGTCCAGCAGGGCCATATCGATATGCTGGCCGACGCCCGTGCGTTCACGGCTGAGCAGCGCGGCCTGGATCGCCACGGTGGAATACAGCCCGGTCATCAGGTCGGAAAAGGCCACACCGACTTTCTGCGGGCCGCCCCCCGGCAAGTCATCGCGCTCGCCGGTGATGCTCATCAGGCCGCCAATGCCTTGGATGATGAAGTCGTAGCCAGGCTCTTCCGCACGCGGGCCGGTCTGGCCGAAGCCGGTGATGGAGCAATACACCAGGCGCGGGTTGAGCGCGGCCAGGGTCGCGTAGTCCAGGCCATATCGGGCCAAGGAGCCGGCCTTGTAGTTCTCGATCAGCACATCGGAACTGGCCGCCAGCGCCCGCACCAGTTCCTGGCCCTCGGCGCTGGCCAGATCGATGGCCACCGACAACTTGCCGCGGTTGGTGGACTGGTAATACGAAGCCTGCCCGGATGACTCGCCAGCGGCAGTCTGCATCCACGGCGGCCCCCAGCCGCGTGTGTCATCGCCACTGTGCGGGCGCTCGATCTTGATCACTTCCGCGCCCAGGTCAGCCAACACCTGACCACACCATGGGCCGGCCAAGACCCGGCTCAAATCCAGTACGCGCAAACCTGTTAATGCACCCATTGTTGTTATTCCTGAAGGTCTGTGTCGCCGACTGCCGGATTGTCTGGCGCAGCCGGCTATTGTTTTGCTGTGCGAAATAGTATTTCGTAATTACACAAAATAGTATGTGCCGATATGGCTGATGTAAATGCAAAAGCACGATCACCCATCAAATCAAAATATAAGTCATTGTTTTAAATAGATTAATTAAAGATCAGCGATAAAAATCAACACAACCTACAATTCCGCACAGCGAAATCATATTTTGTTTTGTTGATTTTGCAAAAAAAGGATGATTACCATGCACCGTCGCAACCCGGACCCAAGTCCATCCCAGACACCTGCAGGCCCCCATGGTTTTGAACACGTGAGGCTGGATCCGATGAGCAACGAAGAGGAGGAAGACAAGGATCGGCAGTTCATCACCGCGCTGGCCCGAGGCCTGGAACTGCTGCGCTGTTTTACCCCCAGCGAAAGCGTATTGGGCAACCAGGAACTGGCGCGCAAGACCGGCCTGCCGAAACCGACGGTGACGCGCATGACCCACACCCTGACCCGCCTGGGCTACCTCAAGCACCTGCCGCAGTCTGGCCGGTACCAGTTGAATGTGGGAGTGATGGCATTTGGTTACGCGATGCTATCCAACCTGTCGGTGCGGGCCGCCGCCCACCCGCTGATGGAGACCATGGCCAAGTACGCCCAGGCTGCCGTCGCGATGGCCTCCCGCGATCGCCTGGACATGGTGTACCTGGACGTGGTCCAGGGCGAAGCGAACATGACCATGCGCCGCCAGATCGGCACACGCCTGCCGCTGCACCTGAGTTCGGCGGGCCGCGCCTGCCTGGCGGCGATGCCGGAGAGTGAGCGGGAGTTCATGCTCGAACATATCCGCCAGCGCCATCTGGAGGATTGGCCGACGATTCGCAAAGGGCTGGAGCGCGCATTCAGGGATTACACCGACTTCGGCTATTGCATGTCGATCGGTGAGTGGCACCGCGATGTCAACGCCATCGCCGTGCCCATGCTGCACACACAACATGGGCTGTTGACGTTCAACTGTGGCGGGCCGAGTTTTCACCTTTCCCGGGAAAAACTCGAAGACGACATCGGGCCGCGTCTCAAGCACATGGTCAATAACATCGAGGCCGCCGCCCGCTAGACAGATCGGTGTGCGGCCCGGCAGATCCAATACAAACGGCCCGCCGAACGGGCCGCCTAGGAATGTACATGATCCGAGATTCGCAAACGCTTCATATCCTGCTGGACTCCATTCGCCAGTTCGTCAACGAAGCGCTGATCCCACGGGAAAACGAAGTCGCCGAGACGGATGAAATCCCGGCGGACATCGTCCAGCAATTCCAGGACATGGGCCTGTTCGGCCTGACCCTGCCCGAAGCCTACGGTGGCCTGGGCGTGACCATGGAAGAAGAAGTGCATATCGCCTTCGAGCTGGGCCGCACCTCGCCAGCATTCCGCTCCTACTTCGGCACCAACAACGGCATCGGCTCCCTCGGCATCCTGCTGGACGGTACCGAGGCGCAGAAACAACACTACTTGCCCAAGCTTGCCAGCGGCGAGCTGCTCAGTTCGTTCTGCCTGACCGAACCGGATTCCGGCTCCGATGCCGCCTCGCTGAAAACCACCGCCGTGCGCGATGGCGAGCATTACGTGATCAATGGCACCAAGCGCTTTATCACCAATGCGCCCCACGCCGGGATTTTCACAGTGATGGCCCGTACCAACCCGCACATCAAGGGCTCCGGTGGCATCAGCGCCTTTATCATCGAGCGCAATACACCGGGCGTGTCCCTGGGCAAGCGCGACCATAAGATGGGCCAGCAAGGCGCCCATACCAGCGACGTGATATTCGACAATGTGCGGGTGCCCGCCGAGCAACTGATCGGCGGCGTCGAAGGCGTGGGTTTCAAGACGGCGATGAAAGTACTCGACAAGGGCCGCCTGCACATCGCCGCCGTCAGCGTGGGCGCCGCCGAACGCATGCTCGACGATACCCTGCGCTACGCCATCGACCGCAAGCAATTCGGCCAGCCGATTGCCGAATTCCAGTTGATCCAAGCCATGCTCGCCGACAGCAAGGCCGAGATCTATGCGGCCCACTGCATGGTGCTGGACGCGGCGCGCAAGCGTGACGAGGGCCTGAATATCGGCACCCAAGCCTCCTGCGCGAAGATGTTCGCCACGGAAATGTGCGGCCGGGTGGCTGACCGTTGCGTGCAGATCCACGGCGGCGCGGGTTATGTGAGCGAATACGCGATCGAGCGGTTCTACCGTGATGTGCGCCTGTTCCGGTTGTATGAAGGCACCACGCAGATCCAGCAGTTGGTGATCGCACGCAACATGATTCGCGAGGCCCAGCGCTAAACCCCACACAACCCTTTGGGGGGAACCGGGCTTGTGTGGGAGCGGGCTTGCTCGCGATGACCATAGGTATCTACACAACTTTGCCGCAACGCCTAAATCCAGGCAGATAGCGCCGTTGTGGCGAGCGGGCTTGCCCGCGCTGGGCTGCGAAGCAGCCCTAAACCCGGCCATCGAGATTTATCTGAAGAAACGCGGGGGGCTTTTTGGGGCTGCTTCGCAGCCCAGCGCGGGGCAAGCCCGCTCGCCACAGGAGAGTTCGTCAGTTTCTGAAAGTTGTGTAGATACCTATGCCGCGATGACGGTGCATCATTCGATATTAAAGTTGACTGACACGCCGCTATCGCGGGCAAGCCCGCTCCCACAGTAGATCTTCATTGTTCATGCAACAGCGTTCCAACCTGCAACACCCATAACCTGTGCCCTACAACTACAACAAGGTATCGCTATGGAAGTCGCCACATCGGCGGGTGCGTTGTCGCCCGCAAAAAACAACCTGTGGATCATTGTCTTCATCTTCTGCTTCCTCGGTCTTCTGATCGATGGCGCAGACTTGATGCTCCTGTCCTACAGCCTCAGCAGCCTGAAGGCCGAGTTCGGCCTGACCAGTGTCGAGGCCGGCAGCCTGGGCAGTTTCACCCTGGCCGGGATGGCGGTCGGCGGGATTTATGGAGGCTGGGCCTGCGACCGCTTTGGTCGGGTCAAGACCGTGGTGTGGAGCATCATGCTGTTCTCGGTAGGCACTGCGATTCTCGGTCTGACCCACAGCTACTGGCAGTTTGCAGCCACCCGCTTCTTCGCCTCCCTCGGGCTGGGCGCGCTGTATGTCGCCTGCAACACCCTGATGGCCGAATACGTACCGACCCGCTACCGCACCACCGTGCTCGGCACCCTGCAGGCCGGCTGGTCGGTGGGCTATATCGTCGCCACCTTGTTGGCCGGCTGGATCCTGCCGGACCACGGCTGGCGCTGGCTGTTCTACGTGGCGATCATCCCGGTGATCCTCGCCGTGCTGATGCAGCGCCTGGTGCCGGAACCCCAGGCCTGGCTCAACGCCCAGGCCGCCCGCGCGCGGGAAAAAGCCGAAGGCATCCAGCACGTCTCGGCGAAAAAGCCCGATGGCATGTTCAAGCTGATCTTCAGCGACCCCAAGGCCAGCCGCATGTTCCTGCTCTGGGCGCTGACCGCAGGCTTCCTGCAGTTCGGCTACTACGGGGTCAACAACTGGATGCCGTCCTACCTGGAAGGCGAACTGGGGATGAACTTCAAGTCGATGACCAGCTACATGGTCGGTACCTACGCGGCGATGATTTTCGGCAAGATCCTCGCCGGCCTCGCGGCTGATCGCTTGGGTCGGCGCGTGGTGTTTGCCTTCGGCGCCTTGGGCACGGCGGTGTTCCTGCCGGTGATCGTGCTGTATCAGAGCCCGGACAACATCCTCTGGCTGCTGATTACCTTCGGCTTTTTGTATGGCATTCCCTACGGCGTGAATGCGACCTACATGACCGAGAGCTTCGAAGCAAAATTGCGCGGCTCGGCGGTGGGCGGGGCCTACAACATCGGCCGCATTGGCGCGGCAGTAGCACCGGCGGCCATTGGCTTCCTGGCGTCCCATGGCTCGATTGGCGTGGGCTTTTTGGTGATGGGCGCGGCGTACTTTATCTGCGGGGTGATCCCGGCGCTGTTCATCCGTGACAAGCAGTTTGATCCGCAAAAGCAATAACCCCCTGTAGGAGCCGGCAAGCCGGCTCCTACAAAGGGCGCTAGTGCAGGTCCCGCTGAAAAACCTAGCCGTTTTGCCAGTTACTTAAACGCTTTGTTCAAACTATCGTGTACCTGACCAATTGTTGATGGCAGGGCCGGAAATGGAATTCATCGAACAGACCCGCCAGGGCTACGCAGCCTTTCGCGGCTATCAGACCTGGTATCGCGTGACCGGGAACCTCGACAGCGGCAAGACCCCATTGGTCATCCTCCACGGTGGCCCCGGCGGTACCCATGACTATCTGGACGCCTTCAAGGACGTGGCTGCCAGTGGCCATGCGGTGATTCACTACGATCAGCTGGGCAATGGCCACTCCACCCACCTGCCCCACCAGCCCGGCGAGTTCTGGACGGTTGAGCTGTTTCTCGACGAACTGGACAACCTGCTCGACCACCTGCACATCAGCGGGCATTACGCGATCCTCGGGCATGCCTGGGGCGCCAGGCTCGGCAGTGAACACGCGACTCGCCAACCCAAGGGCCTGCGCGCGTTTATCGCCGCCAACCTGGCTGCCGGCTTCGATGATCAGCCCCTGTGCCGAATCAACCCGTGGCCCGCAGAAGTGGCACGCACCTACGCCCAGATGGCGGCCGATCCTACGGTGTACAACGCCTTGCACGGGCCGATCAGCATTGGCCGGTTAACGCAGATCCAAGTACCGACCCTGATGATTTACGGGCGGCACGACCAAGCCACACCGCTGGAGATCAAGGGTGCGCGCCGGGCGCTGTTCGAAGACTCCAACCATATGCCCCATGTCGAAGAACGCCAGGCCTGCATGGGCACCGTGGTGAAGTTTTTGGATGAAGCCTGTCGCCCGCGATTTTGAAACCACACACATCAAATGTGGGAGCGGGCTTGCTCGCGAAAGCAGTTTTTCAGTCGCCGGATGTACCGACTGACCCACTGCTTTCGCGAGCAAGCCCGCTCCCACATTTAGTGCGTGGTATTCGGGCTAAACCTCGCTGGTTTCAGCCCTGCCCGGCGCCGTCGCTTTGTGCTGCGAGTCCGCTACCACCGGTATCTCCTTACCCTCGGCATCAAACAATTTGCCTTTGCTGAAGTAATCCCCATCCCGCAGTGCCGCCACATCCTGGAAGCACAGGCTGCGCTCGGTGCCGGCGACGAACACCGACTGCTGGTCTGAGTTACCGGCGGTGAAGTGGTTGAACGCCAGGTTCAGCAGGATCGCCATGATCGCCGAGGAACTGATCCCCGAGTGGAAGATGGTGGCGAACCAGCTGGGGAACTGATCGTAGAAGCTCGGCGCGGCAATGGGGATCATGCCAAAGCCGATGGAGGTGGCGACAATGATCAGGTTCATGTTGTTGCGGTAATCGACCTTGGACAGTGTGCGGATCCCGCTGGCCGCCACGGTGCCGAACAACACGATGCCGGCGCCGCCCAGTACCGAGGTTGGTACTGCTGCAATCACCCTGCCCATAAAGGGCAACAGGCCAAGGATCACCAAGAACAGGCCACCCGTGGCCACCACGTAACGGCTCTTGACCCCGGTCACCGCCACCAGGCCGACGTTCTGGGCGAAGGCGCTTTGGGTGAACGAACCGAAGATCGGCGCGAACATGCTCGACAACATGTCTGCACGCAGGCCGTTGCCCAGGCGCTTGGAGTCAACCTTGGTGTCGATGATCTCGCCCACCGCGAGGATATCCGCCGAGGTTTCCACCAATGTCACCATGACCACGATGCACATGGAAAGGATCGCGGCCACATGGAAAGTCGGCATGCCGAAGTGGAACGGCGTGGGGAAGCCGATCATCGGGCCTTGGGTCACGGTGGAGAAGTCCGCCATGCCCAGAAATACCGCGATCAACGTACCAAACACCATCGCCAGCAGGATCGACAGGCGCGAGATAGTGGCGCTGCCCACCTTGCTCAACAACAGCACCAGCACCAGGGTGATGGCCGCCAGGCCAATGTTCGGCATGCTGCCAAAATCGGCGGCGCGGCTGTTACCGCCCATGGCCCAACGGGCGGCGACCGGCATCAGCGTAAGGCCAATGGTGGTAATCACGATCCCGGTGACCAGGGGCGGGAAGAACTTGGTAATTCGCGAAAAGATCGGGGTGATCAGCAACCCGATCAGCGACGCGGCCATCACCGCGCCAAGGATCGCCGGCACACCGCCCGCACCGTCGCTGCCGACAATCGCCACCATGGTTGCCACACCGGCAAACGACACCCCTTGCACCAAGGGCAGCTGGCAGCCAAAAAACGGTAGGCCCAGGGTTTGCAGCAACGTGGCCAGGCCACCGGCAAACAGTGACGCGGCGATCAACAGGCCAATATCGGCCGGGGACAACCCGGCCGCCTGACCGACGATCAACGGCACGGCCACGATACCGCCGTACATGGTCAGTACATGCTGCAGGCCGTAAGCCATGTTGGCAGCGACGCCAAGATTCTCATCTTCTGGCCGTTGCGGTGACGCCTTCGGGATAGTCATGGTGAGGGGATCTCTGTTTTTGTTGTGCGCTCACTGTATGCAATAGAAAGATTGGATGTCCATAGAGTTGTATACAATCATTTCCACAAGATGCCTGGCATCGACGTTACAAAAATCCATTCAGCCGCCCTGCCCCAAGGCTTGAAGCCGTGCCCACAAGGATCAGAAAAAAATGCTCAACCGCACGCTGCGCATCCACTCTGCGGCCATTGGCTACTTCGATATGGTCCGCCGCTGCCATTCGATCCGTGAAGCCGCACGCCGATTGAACGTCGCCTCGTCGGCGGTGAACCGGCAGATTCTCAAACTCGAAGACGAAGTGGGCGCGACCCTGTTCGAGCGCCTGCCCGGCGGGCTGCGCCTGACCGCTGCCGGGGAAATCCTGACCCGCCATGTGACCCTGGTGCTGCAGGATGTGGAGCGGGTACGCGGCGAACTGGAAGGCCTGAACCAGGTACAGACCGGGCATGTGGAGATCGCCACGGTGGAAGGCGCGACGGTAGAGTTGCTGCCCGCCGTGCTCAGGCGCATGCGCCAGCGCTATCCGGCGGTGACCATCGGTGTGACCGTGCAGGGTTCACAATCGATTCCAGCAGCGGTGATCAACGGCCAGGCAGACCTGGGGTTGGCTTTTGCCCTGCCGCGCAGTGCGGAAACCACGCAACTGTGTGTCGGCCATTTCCGCCTTGGTGCGTTGGTGGCACCGGGACATCCACTGGCCGCCCATGCCAGCGTCAGCTACACCCTGTGCGCTGAACACGGGGTGATCCAGGCCAACAGTGAACTGTCGATCCATCACTTGATCGCCCCACTGCACAAGCGTTCGCCGGCCGCGTACAAACCGCTGCTGCAAAGCAATTCCATGGAACTGGCACGGCAGTTGGCGCGCCAGCAGCTAGGGGTGGCATTCCAGACACGGATCGGGATCGAGGCCGACTTGGCCAGGGGTGAACTGCTGCATATCCCCTTGAGCGATCAAGGCGGGATGTTCAGCGACCTGGGCCTGTATGCGCGCAAGGGCCGGGATTTGCCTACGGCGGTCGAGTCGATGGCCCACCTGATCAGCGAGGAAATCGCTTTGCGCGAATGCGAAGAATCCGCCTGTACCCCCCGTATTTCCTGACCTTCGGGCCAACTTGCGCGCTGCCGATTCGGCAGCAGGCCAGTCGATATTCTGTTCTTTGAGCATCACGGCGATTGTGCCGATACTGCGCCCGGCGGCCCGGCACGGCTGCCATGAGCCAAACGCCAAAGGAACTAAAACAATGAAAAAGGCACTGCACGGCGCAACCGTTTTACTCACACTCCTCGGCGGCGGGGAGGCTGTCGCGGTGGAATGGATGAACAACAGCGTAGGATTTCGCTATGGGCAACAGTTCACCAATCCGAACAACCCCAACGAATTCAGCAAACGCATCTACAGCTTCACCCACGCCAGTGGCTATCAGTACGGCAGCAACTTTCTCCATCTCGACGTATTCCTGTCCGACAGCCGCGACCCGCGCAAAGGCACCGACCACGGTGGCAGCGAAGTGTATGCGGTCTATCGGCACCAACTGTATGCATCACGGGTATTCGACAGGCCACTGGGCACCGGGCTGATCAAGGATTACGCGCTGACCCTGGGCTTCGATGCCAACCGCAACAACAACCTGGCCTCGGCCAAAAAACGCGCCCTGGTGCTCGGGCCGACCCTGAAGTTCAATACCGTCGGGGTGCTGGACCTGAGCCTGATGTACTACAAGGAAAACAACCATTCCGGTATCCCTGGCGCGAAGGATCCGAACCACACCTTCGACGACACCTACATGCTCAACCTGACGTGGATGCGCCCGTTCGAAATCGGCAACCATGGCGCGAAGTTCCAGGGGTTCATCAACCATGTCGGTGACAAGGGCCACGACTACAACAGTCGCGACACCGCCGCCGAGACCCTGGTGCGCACCGCGCTGATGGTTGCGGTACGACCGGGTAAAAGCGTCAAGCCCAACCTGTACCTGGGGGTGGGCTACGAATACTGGCATAACAAGTTCGGTGTGGATGGCGGCCGAGGCAGCCGCACCTCGACGCCAACCGTGAACATGGAAGTGACGTTTTAAGCGGCCGCCAACTGCGACTCATCCGACTTGGGCCGCGCCAGCCAGTAACCCAACACCGCCAGCGGCGCGGTCGCCAGCATCACGATTGCGGTGATCTGCAAGGGCTCTTCGATCAGCGACGACACCAGCAGGCTGGCGACGAAGCACAAACCCAATTGCAGAGTGTTTTGCAGCGCGGCAGCCTTGCCGGAGTTTTCCGAAAAAGGCATCAGCGCATTCGCCACCACAATCGGGTAGCTGGCGCCGTTGACCAGGGCCATCAGGCAGAACGGAATCAGCAAGGTGGTCAGTGTCGGCACCGTCAGGGTCGCCACCAGATACAGCGCCACCATGCTGATGCAGTACGCCACCAGCAACCAGGGCAACAGGACTTTGCCCTGGAATCGTTGCAAGGCACTGCGGCAACTGTAGCCACCCACCAGAAACGCCAGGGTCGGCAGGACATAGCTCAGGCCGATGTCATTGGGGCTGTAGCCCATGCCACCGAGAATAAATGGCGATGCGGTCAGCCAGGCGAAGAAACTGGCGGAGCACGCGGCAAAGATCATCACATTGCCGGTGAACACCCGCGACTTGAACAGTTGCCCGTAGCCCAGCCGGGCTTTTTCGCCATCGGCGGCCAGGCGCTTGGGCATAGGTTTGAGTAACAGCGTGGGTACCAGCAATAACAGCGAGACGCCCAGCAACACGGCGAAGATCGCCTGCCAGCCCCAGTGATTCAACACCACCGCGCCCAACAGCGGCGCCAGCGCCGGAGACAGGGACATCAGCGGCATGATGCTGGCGAAGACCCGATGCGCCTTGTCGGCCGGGTAACGGTCAATCACCAGCGCCTGCCAACTGACGGCAGCACTGCACACTCCAATCGACTGCACAAAGCGCAAGGCCAGCAGTTGCGGCGCGGTCTCGACCCAGAACATCCCCAGGCAGCCGAGCACAAACAGGCTCAGGCCGGCCAGCAGGATTGGCTTGCGCCCCAGGCGATCAGACAGTGGCCCCCAGAGCAGTTGCCCCACGGCAAAACCGGCGAGGAAAATGCTCAGACTGGCGCCCACCGC
Organism: Pseudomonas sp. DTU12.1; assembly: GCF_009873475.1. Classification (NCBI taxonomy): domain Bacteria; kingdom Pseudomonadati; phylum Pseudomonadota; class Gammaproteobacteria; order Pseudomonadales; family Pseudomonadaceae; genus Pseudomonas; species Pseudomonas sp. DTU12.1. The sequence continues at coordinate 4,263,485 of NZ_CP045254.1, forward strand.
ACCGGGCGAAATCTGCAGGTGCTCGCCCATGGCGCCGAACGCGGGCAAGTACATATCCATGGCCAGGTAGCCGAGCATGCTCAGCCCCGCCAGGTACCAGGTGAAACCAAAAGAATTTTTCATTGAAGCCTTGTAGGTACTGCCATCAAACAATTTGCTGACTGGCGCCTATTATGAAGCTGACAGTTGCGCTGTGAAGCGATAATAATTGAACACTCTTATCAATATTTTTGAAGGCAACGCCCATGTGGTCCGAATACTCCCTGGATGTGGTGGATGCGGTAGCCCGCCATGGCAGCTTCAGCGCCGCCGCCCAGGAACTGCACCGCGTACCCTCGGCCATCAGCTACACCGTACGGCAAATCGAGGAATGGCTGGCGGTGCCGTTGTTTGTCCGCCGCCACCGTGATGTGGAACTGACACCTGCCGGCCGCCTGTTCATCGACGAAGCCCGTGGCGTGATGAAAACCATGCTCGGCACCCGCCGCCTGTGCCAGCAGGTGGCCAATGGCTGGAGCGGCCAGTTGAAAGTGGCGGTGGACTCCATCGTCAAACAACAGCGCTGCCGGCAGTTGGTCCTGGACTTCTATCGCCAGTTCCCCGACGTGGAACTGCTGCTGGAGTACGAGGTGTACAACGGGGTGTGGGACGCCCTGGCAGACGAACGCACCGATATCGTGATCGGCGCCACCAGCGCGGTGCCGGTGGCCAGCCACTTCACCTTTCGTGACATGGGGCTGTTGAACTGGTTATGCGTGGTCAGCGCCCGGCATCCGCTGGCGCAGGTCGAGGGTTTGCTCAGTGACGATCAACTGCGGCCCTTTGCGTCGCTGTGCATGACCGACACCTCACGCAACCTGCCCAAGCGCGACACCTGGACCCTGGACAACCAACGGCGCCTGGTGGTCCCCAACTGGGCATCGGCCATGGATTGCCTACAGGATGGGCTCTGCGTCGGCATGGTTCCGGCGCATCTGGTGCAACCGTTGATCGACAGTGGCGAGTTGGCGGCGCTGCAACTGTCACGGCCCTTTCCGGCCAGCCCGTCCTGCGTGGCCTGGGCGCAGAACAAATTGTCCCCGGCCATGACCTGGCTGCTGGAGTACCTGGGGGACAGCCAGACGATGAACCAGGAGTGGCTGAACGGGCCAGATTTACAGTAATCGAGCGATGGCCCGCACAATCATCTCCACCTCCTTGCTATCCAGGGTCAGGGGCGGCAGCAGGCGAATGACCTTGCCCCGTGTGACATTGAGCAGCAACCCCTGCTCCCGTGCGGCCCGCTCGGCCAGGTCGCGCTGCGGCGTGGCCAGTTCAATGCCGATCATCAAGCCGCGCCCACGGATCGCCAGCACTTGCGGGTGCTCGCTCAATTCCACCCGGAGCCGCGCCAGCAACCGCTCGCCTTGATGCGCGGCGTTCTCCAGCAGGCCTTGTTCCTCGATGATATCCAGCACCGTACAGCCCACGCGACACGCCAGCGGGTTACCGCCAAAGGTGCTGCCATGGCTGCCGGGGGTGAAGAGCTTGGCCACCGCGGCGCGCGCCAGGCAGGCACCGATCGGGATACCGTTGCCCAGGCCCTTGGCCAGGGTCATGACGTCCGGGACGATTCCCTCCTGCTGGAAAGCAAACCAGGTGCCGGTACGCCCGATGCCGGTCTGGATCTCATCGAGCATCAATAGCCAACCATGCTGGTTGCAGTGGGCGCGCAAGGCTTTCAAATAACCCGGCGCAGCCAGTTGCACACCACCTTCGCCCTGGATCGGCTCCAGCAATACGGCAACTATCCTGGGGCCGAACTCACGGGTCACCGCCTCCAATGCCAGCAAATCACCAAAGCCCACCTTGATGAAATCCCCCGGCAAACGCTGGAACCCCAGGCGCACCGACGGCCCATCGCTGGCGGCCATGGTGCCCAGGGTGCGGCCGTGGAAGGCGTTCTCCATGACCACCACCAGCGGCTGCTCGATGCCTTTTTTCCAGCCATGCAGGCGCGCCAGTTTCAACGCGGTTTCATTGGCTTCGGCGCCGGAATTGTTGAAGAACGCCTGATCCAGGCCAGACAACTGGGCTAACCGTTGGGCCAGGCGCTGCTGCCAGTCGATGCCGTACAAATTGGAGGTATGCAACAGCAACCCGGCTTGCTCGCTGATTGCCGTCACCAGCCGCGGGTGGGAGTGACCGACATTGGTCACAGCGACTCCGGCCACGGCGTCCAGGTACTCACGGCCCTGCTGGTCCCACAGGCGCGTGCCCAAACCACGGGTAAAACTCAGGGCCAGGGGTTGATAGGTGGTCATCAGGCAAGCGGCGGTCATGGCATCGGGCTCCATAGGGGTCAGGGCCTTAGTATCGTTAGCCACTCAAGCTGGATAAACTGCGCACATCTGCAATGACTTTGAATCAAGGGTTGATAATGGATTTGTTCCAGGCAATGACCGTCTACGTCAAAGTGGTAGAGGCCGGCAGCATGACTGCAGCGGCCCAGGCTTGCGGCCTGTCGACCACCATGGTCGGCAACCACCTGCGCGCCCTGGAGCAACGCCTGGGCGTCAGCCTGCTTAAACGCACCACCCGCAAGCAAAGCCTGACCGAGTTCGGCGGCCTCTATTACCAGCGCTGCCTGGAGGTACTGGGGTTAGTGGCCAACTCCGAGCAGTTGGCTGAGCAAATCCACAGCGAGGCGCCACAAGGCTTGCTGCGCATCACCGCCCCGCCCGCGTTCGGTGCCGAGCGCCTGGCACCGGCGCTCAGTGAATTTTCCCGACGCTACCCAAAGATCCAGCTGTACGTGGTCCTGAGCAATCAAGCCATGGACCTGATCGATAGCGGCTTCGACGTGGCGATCCGCCTGGGTGAGCTGCAACCTTCCAGCCTGATCGCCCGGCCGTTGCAGGACTACACCATGACCCTGTGCGCGTCGCCGGACTACCTGGCGCGCCGAGGTACGCCCCAGCAGCCCATGGATTTGCAGGCCCATGACTGCCTGGCGTTCGCCTACCCGTCGACCGATGACTGGCGCAACGCCGACAAACTCTGGCGCCTGCGCGCAGCCGAGGGTGAAGTGGAAGTCGCCGTGTCCGGGCCCATGACCATCAACAGCTCCCAGGCGCTGCACCGTGCCGCTGTCGAAGGCATGGGCATCGTGATGCTGCCCGACGCCCTGGTCGGCGCCGATCTACTGGCGGGGCGGCTGGTGGCGCTACTGCCAAGCTACCAGTCACCCTCGCGCTCGATGCACCTTTTATATGCGCAGGACCGCTATCGCCTGCCCAAGCTACGGGCGTTTGTCGACTTCGTGATCGAACAATGGGCGCGCTAGACGCTCACCCCCAAGGCCTGCAACTGGCGCCGGGTCTGCTCGGGTGATACGTGGTGAATACCCTGCCAGCCCAGGGCACTGGCGGCATTGGCGTTTTCGGCCACATCGTCGATAAACACCAGTTCTTCGGCCCGGATATCCGGCAGATGGGCACGCACCTGATCGAGGCTGGCGCGGTAGATCGCCGGGTCAGGCTTGATCAGCTTCACCTCGCCGGACACCACGATGTTGCGAAAGTATTTGAGAAACGGGTAGTTGGCGCGGGCGTAGGGGAAGGTTTCTGCGGACCAGTTGGTCAAGCCGAACAACGGTACTTTGGCTTCATGCAGGTCTTCAAGAATCGCCACGCCATCGGCGAGCGGGCCGCGCAGCATTTCATGCCAGCGGTCGTAGTAGGCCCGGATCAAGGCCTCATGTTGCGGGTGTTCGGCGATCAGGCTGTGGGTAGCCTCAGCCAGGGTGCGCCCAGCGTCTTGTTCAGTGTTCCAGGCCTGGGTACAGATGTTCTCGAGGAACCATTGGCGCTCCTCGTCACCGGTAATCAGCTTGCGGTACAGATGCTGCGGGCTCCAGTCAAACAGGACACCGCCGAAATCAAAAACTACTGCACGAATCGTCATGAAGATCCTCCGTTAGCCTAGTGTGATAACGGACGCAGTCTGGCACACCGAGGTCAAGAAGGGGCAAGCAAGGAAAGGTAGGACGGTTCCCAAATGTGAGCTTTTGTAGGAGCCGGCTTGCCGGCGAAAAACCCGAGAACGCCACGGGGCGCCAGGCACCCCGCGTAATCGTTGACGATTTTCGCCGGCAAGCCGGCTCCTACGAGGGGTTAAGCCTGGACCAGGCCTTCGATCTTCACGGTCGGATTGACGTCAGCGTCGTAATCCACGCCATCAATCTCAAAACCGAACAGACGCAGGAACTCGGCCTTGTAGCCGGCGAAATCGCTGATCTCGTTGACGTTGTCGTCGGTGACCTGGTTCCACAGCGCCGCGACGGCGTCCTGGACCTTCGGCTCCAGCTCAGCCAGGTCGGCACGCAGGCGGCCATCGGCGTCAAGCTTCGGCTCGCTGCCGTACAGACTGTCCTTGAACAGGCCGTAGACCTGCTCGATGCAGCCTTCGTGGGTGCCCTGCTCTTTCATCACTTTGAACAGCAGCGACAGGTACAGCGGCATGATCGGGATTGCCGAGCTGGCCTGAGTGACCACGGCCTTGAGCACCGATACACGGGCATCGCCCTTGAGTGCGGCAAGGTTGTCGCGCAGGGTCAGGACTTTCTTGTCGAGGTCTTTCTTGGCCTCGCCGATGGAGCCGTTCCAGTAGATATCCTGGGTCAGCTTTTCGCCCAGGTAAGTGAACGCGGTAGTCTTGGCGCCTTCGGCCAACACGTCGGAGTCACGCAGGGCGTCGATCCACAGCTGCCAGTCTTCGCCGCCCATCACTTTGACGGTACCGTCGATTTCTTCCTGGGTCGCCGGCTCCAGCGTGGTGTCGACCACAACGCCCTTGTCGGTGTTGATCCCGCGCAGGGTCACAGCCTTGCCAATCGGCTTGAGGGTAGAGTTATGCACGACGCCTTGCGGGTCGGTGCGGCGTGGCGCGGCCAGGCTGTAGACCACCAGGTCGATCTTGCCCAGGTCTTTCTTGATGGTTTCGATGGTCAGGCGCTTGATCTCGTCAGAGAACGCATCGCCATTGATGCTCTTGGCGTACAGGCCTTTTTCGGCGGCAAACTTGTGGAAAGCGGCGCTGTTGTACCAGCCGGCAGAACTGAGCTTGCCTTCTTCGCCTTCTTTTTCAAAAAACACGCCAAGGGTGTCGGCGCCACAACCAAAAGCGGCACTGATACGTGCTGCCAGGCCGTAGCCGGTGGACGCACCGAGCACCAGGACTTTCTTCGGGCCGCCTTCGATGGCACCGTGCTCGGTCACGTAGTCGATCTGCTCTTTGACGTTCGCTTCGCAGCCAACAGGGTGGGCGGTCACACAGATAAAGCCACGAACCCGCGGTTTGATGATCATAAAATTTCTGCCTCTTCCAAGGTGCCGATGGCCAATGGTGGCCATTACGGCGTCAATCGTACTGGTCTATGACGTCCGAAAAACCGAAGCGTCACGATAGTCGCAATTCTTCTGTTCTCAAAATCCAATCCACAGCGGGGAAAGGCACTATATTTTTCCAACAAGGACGCGAATTGCGCAAATTGTGCGGCATGATGAAGCTGTACGGAGTTTGCGTCCTGCCTGTAGGGCAGGGAAAATGCCCGTCCTGTGCGACCGTATTCGGCGCTCGTCATCCTCATGCCACTGGCTGTTCATCGCCCGGTGGCTGCGCTTTCAGGGAATAAGAATGCCTCAACGCCAAGTCATCAATGCCTCCGTCAGCCCCAAGGGCAGTCTCGAAACGCTGTCGCAACGTGAAGTCCAGCAACTGAGCGAAGCCGGTTCCGGCAGCATCTATACGCTTTTCCGCCAATGCGCCCTGGCAATCCTCAACACCGGCGCCCATATCGACAATGCCAAGACCATCCTCGACGCCTACAAGGATTTTGAAGTCCGCATCCATCAACAGGATCGCGGCGTACGCCTGGAACTGTTGAACGCGCCCGCCGACGCATTCGTCGATGGTGAAATGATCGCCAGCACCCGCGAAATGCTGTTCAGCGCCCTGCGCGATATCGTCTACACCGAAAACGAACTCGATAGCCAACGCATCGACCTGAGCACCTCCCAGGGCATCACCGACTACGTGTTTCACCTGCTGCGCAACGCGCGCACGTTGCGGCCCGGGGTCGAGCCAAAGATCGTGGTGTGCTGGGGTGGGCACTCGATCAATACCGAAGAATACAAATACACCAAGAAAGTCGGGCACGAACTGGGCCTGCGCAGCCTCGACGTATGCACCGGTTGCGGCCCGGGCGTGATGAAAGGCCCGATGAAGGGCGCGACCATTTCCCACGCCAAGCAACGCATCACCGGCGGGCGCTACCTGGGCCTCACCGAGCCGGGCATCATCGCCGCCGAGGCACCGAACCCGATCGTCAACGAGCTGGTGATCCTGCCGGATATCGAAAAACGCCTGGAAGCCTTCGTGCGCGTCGGCCACGGCATCATCATCTTCCCAGGGGGCGCTGGCACGGCCGAAGAGTTCCTGTACCTGCTGGGCATCCTGATGCACCCGGACAACCGTGATGTGCCGTTCCCGGTCATCCTCACCGGGCCCAAACAAGCGGCGCCGTACCTGCAACAGCTGCATGCGTTTGTCGGTGCGACCCTCGGTGAAGCGGCCCAGGCCCACTACCAGATCATCATTGATGACCCCGCGGAAGTCGCCCGGCAGATGACCGCAGGCCTGAAGTCGGTCAAACAGTTCCGCCGCGAGCGCAACGACGCCTTCCACTTCAACTGGCTGCTGAAGATCGACGAAGGCTTCCAGCGCCCGTTCGACCCGACCCACGCCAACATGGCCAGCCTGCAACTGAGCCACGCCCTGCCCCCCCATGAACTGGCGGCCAACCTGCGCCGGGCGTTCTCAGGGATCGTAGCGGGTAACGTCAAGGACAAGGGCATCCGCCTGATCGAACAGAACGGGCCCTATGAGATCCACGGCGACCCGACCATCATGAAGCCGCTGGATGAGTTGTTGAAAGCGTTCGTGGAGCAGCACCGGATGAAGCTGCCCGGCGGCGCGGCGTATGTGCCGTGCTATCGAGTCGTGCAATAAGGCAAATTGCCAGGTCATAGGTTGTATTGCTTTAGGGCTGTCTGTGGGGTGTCGAGGGAACGAAAGCGGACTAGGGTTTTAACTATTCCGATCACTGACCCCACAGAAGAGCAACCTATGGACCAACGGATCTTGCCCTCCATTATTCCTTACCCTAAGGTAAGGAATATCCCGATGGAGACCTTCATTATGGCCACCGCCACACTCACCTCAAAAGGGCAAATCACCATCCCCGTTCAAGTCCGGACCGCATTGGGCCTGGACACCGGAGACCGAGTGGAGTTTGTCGAAATGGAAGACGGCAAGTTCGCCATCATCGCCGCCAACCACAGCATCCAGGACCTCAAGGGGCTGATCCGCAAACCCGCCAAGGCCGTCAGCATTGAACACATGAACCAGGCAATCGCCGCGCAGGGAGCGAAGGCTGGATGATTGGCCTGGATACCAATGTGCTGGTGCGCTACGTCACCCAGGATGATCCGGCGCAATCGGCCAAAGCCTCGCACCTGATCGAATCCCTGACCGTTGCTGCGCCCGGTTTCGTCAGCCTGGTTTCGGTGGTGGAACTGGTCTGGGTACTACAGAGCTGCTACCCCTGCACCAAGACGCAAGTGGTAGCCGTTCTGGAAACCCTGTTGCGTACCCGCGAACTGATCATCGAACATGCCGAAGTCATCTGGCAGGCCGTGCGCCGATTTACCACAACCAAGGCGGATTTCGCCGACTGCCTGATCGAACGCTGTGCCCACGCCGCCGGGTGTGAATACACCGCCACCTTTGATCTAGACGCCGCGAAAGCCGCTGGTATGCGGCGCCTGGGCTGAACCCTGGCGTTGCTGCAACGGGCCTGCTTTGGTAAAACCTGTGTTCCATTGCCCCTTGAGAGACTGCCCAACGTGCGTACGCTTCTGCTCGCTGCCCTGTTCCTGACACCCGCCCTGGCCTTGGGGCAAACCATCGCCTGGCCCGACCTGCCGGAGACCTGCTTTGTCAGCGGGCGGTCCGCCACCAACGAGGATGTAGACCGTGGTTGCGCGGCGTTTCTGATCAATGTGAAGGGCAAGGCAGCCGGTACACCGATCAAAATGGACATTCCCCAATACGCCATGCACATCGAGGCAGGTACGCTTAAGGAGACCCCGGTGGTCATCATCCAGGCGGAACAGAATGGCAAGATCAAGGCTGTGGGGTACAAGGAGGTGGGCACCGAACAACTGGGGGCAGCGTTGCTCAAGGAACTGCGGTTGCTGGGAACGAAAAAGCCGACCTAGTGGGGCAAAAAAGCGCTCACGGCTTATGGCGTACACACCATGGTTTGTCGTTTCAAACGCACCAGAATCAGCCCCGCCACCACCACCACGATGCCCACATAAGTCGACGTATAAATCACATCGCCAAACATAAGTGCTGCCCAGACCAACGTCACGGGTGGCTCCAGATAAACCAGGACCGCCACATGGGTGGCCGTCATTACCCTTAGCAGCATCCAAAGGCTCAGATACGCGATAAACGTTGAAAAAACCGTCAACCAAACGATCGAGATCAACACGCCAGCCCCCTGCGGAACACTCAACGTATCGGTGTAGAGCACTGCAGCGGTAAAGCCGATCAAGGTAACCAGCGACTGAATGAACAGCGACAGGCTCAGCGTACTGCGATGAGTTTGCGTCAGTGCTGCGCGGCGCTCATACAGCGTTGCCATCGTCAGCCCCAATGCCGAAACAAGCGGCAGTAGATACATGACCAGCCCGACCTCGGCACCGCTATTGCGGTATTGCCCAGCGATCACAATCGACACGCCACAAAAACCGATCATCAACCCCAACCACTGCCAGCCCCCGCTGCGCTCCCCGGTACTGCCTGACGAAAGGGCCGCTGTCATCAGCGGCTGTAGGGCAGCAATGATTGCCGCAATGCCTGGAGGCAAACCATTTTGAATGGCCACATAGACGCAACTCAAATAGAGAAACTGCGACAAGAAACCAATCACCGCATGATGGCGGATTTGCGCCCAGGAAATCTTCAGCAGTGCGACATTCAAAAACAGCGCCAGGCACACTGACACCAGCAAGAAACGCCAGAACAGCAAGTTGAACGCGCCGGCATCCTGGGCGCCCATCTTGGCCCCAATGAAACCGGAACTCCAAGACAGGACAAATACAACCTGCAATAGCAGTAGCTTCAGCGCATCCAGGCGCATGAGTTTGAGAAACCTCATAGGCGAACCGCAAGGTCGGCAAAGGTAATAGGCTCAATATCGAGCCGCCGGTATTGCTCATCGGCAGGTAAGGCCAAGTCGCGCTTAAGTTGAAGCCATGGCCTGATCGTCCTCAACACACCGTCATCGGAAGCAAGGTGCCAGAACTTGTTCACATCGGCTGCGCTGTAAGGACAATGGAATGAAAGCACCAGCGACATGCGCCTACCGGAGATGAGTGGGCGAACCCCATGAAACACACGACTGCCGTAGATATAAACAGCATCACCGCAGGCCTTGGCCACACTGGTGCAAAGACGTTCACCCAAGTCATTCACATCAAAGAGCTCGTTTGGCCCCTCAAAAAAGACAAACTCCCCACCCTCATACTCGTCAGGGCCCGATAGCAGGATATTCAAGACGAAACTCGTACCATCGGTATGCCACATCCCGACTTGGGCCTTGGCCTCGGGGGCCTGGGGCGGGTAAAAATAGTTAACCTGCGAACGCGCCCGCAAAAATGGATGTGGCACCAAGGGAACGCCTGCAATCCGTGACACCGCTAACAAGAAGGCGCGACTGCCCATCATTTCCCGCAGCAGGGTCGAAGATTCGGTAGCCGCCCGGGTACGATTGGAAATAATCCAATCACTGGTGCTAGAGCCTGCTTCCAATTGATAACAGGCCCGGCGTAATTGCACGACGCCTTCTTCACTGAACAACCCCGAAACCTGTGCCACTGCTGTCAACTGTTCAGCCGCGGCAATATCCACCGACGAACTGGCATAGCCCAGTTCGGCTAGGCTTCGCTGGTACCCAAGCACAGGCGCCGTCTTGTTCAAGTAGCCATCATTCCAATGCTGCAAGGTATCCAGCAATGCACCAGGATGCTTGCAGCGCAACGATGATGGCGAAAGCGATGCCTGCAATGCCAACTTCAGCCGTCCGGCCCCCTGTGCAAAGACGGGTAGGTCACTGTCTCGCCTCATCGTTACAAACCTCCCTCGTGGTCCAGGCAGTACTCAGCCAACTGATACATGACACTGCCATCGCCACTGCAATACTCGCCAATGACCCGGCAACTGCCGTATTCCTGCCGCACACGGATGAATTGTTCACGGGTGTATTTCAGGCAGACATTCGTCAACAGATAGCCGTCATTGTGACCATCATTGACCGGGAGCAACGTTGCGGCGACGCGGTAGCAGTGGTCGTGGTGCTCAATCTGGGAAATGACGACTCGATGGTCATCCGTTTTCTTCAAGCCCAGTTTCAAACCGATCAGGTCAGAAAACCGGCTCATGCAATCGTGCCCATAAAAACGATGGATATGAGCGTCCCCCTCAGCGGTGGACAGCTGCATTTCTGATAAGACGTACGTTCGCGTACCGCCCACCCGGCGGATGATCTCGCCAATGGTATCGGGCAACTCGTTGCCCTCTTGAAACCCCAGCATTGTGATCAGCGTTACATCCTGACCCCGTTCGAGCTGATGCCTGTGCAGGTCACGAAAGTCAGTGGCCAGGTAGGAAAACCCTTGGGGAGTTGGCAGCAGCGGTTCTACCACTCGACGCATGACCGCCTGCGAAGCGCTGTTGATATCCACTGCTGTGTAGTGTTGCGGTTCGCTGCCGCAGTCAAGCAAATAGCCCATCAGCGCAGACGTTTTCACCGGTTCCGGACCCAGCTCAACGTAATGCAAGCTCCCCGGTCCCAGAAGATCAACCAAGTCAGAGGCAACCGAATACAGGATTTCGCCCAAGGAGCCCGACCCACAAGGCGCGGCACACAAGCCTGCATCGCTTATGCCCTCAGTGTTCAACGTTGTCATCAGTGCCAGTATTTCTTCACTGACCTGTTGATTCAGGGCCGAGGTGTACCCAGGCAATGTCGAATATTTCTCAGCGTTTTCAATCGTCCAAATGTGCCCGCCAAACTCATGATGTTTCTGCAAAGATGCGACAACCAGCGTGTTGATATCCATATGTACGCTCCGACTCTTTTTATTCGATATGCAGGCGCGCTCCTGTTTGACCCAAAGACTAGGATGAAGGCATGATTTTGTATATTTGAATAATCCGCATAACTAATCCCGAAAAGAGGGATCATGAACAAGCAACTGAACATTGACCTCTTGCGTACCTTTCATGCTGTTGCCCGCTTCAGGCGTTTCAACGAAGCCGCCAACCATGTGCATCGCAGTGCCTCGACCGTCACGACACAAATTCACAAGCTGGAGAACCTGGTAGGCCAGAGGCTCTTCAGTCGCAACAACCAGGGTGTGGAGCTGACGATGTATGGCAAGAAATTGCTGAGTGAGACCACTGATTTCCTGAAAAGCCATGACCGTTTACTCGCCTCCCTAACCCCACAGCGCATGCAGGGCAAAATCCGCCTGGGTTTACCTGACTCCTATGCGCCGGCGTTTATGCGTGACTTTCTTCCGCAACTGATTGCAGACAACCCTCTGCTCGAACTGGAAGTGGAGGCAAGGTCCAGCGGCGAACTGTCCATGATGTTCAGTCGTGAGCAAGTTGACCTGGCATTGATCGTCAGCGCGCAACCGCTGGAACAAGGCGAGCGGCTGGGTGCAATACAGCCGGTGTGGGTCGTGGCCGAGCACTTCCAGAGACCTGAACAGGCACCGCTTCCCATCGCTGTCCAGTTGAGCGGGTGCCCATACCGGGAGTCGGCCCTGCGTGTGCTGAAAGAGCACGGGGTGTATTACCGAATCCTGCTTGAGAGCGCCAGCTCAACAGCCGTAGAAGCCGCCATCATGTGTGGGTTGGCGGTGGGGCTGATCGAGGAGGAACGTATGGTCGCAGGGCTGACCCAGGTCATTCCTGGCGTTCAGTTACCGGGGTTGTCGCCGCATCAGGTTTATCTACTGTCTGATAGCGGCAATCACCTGGCGCTTCATCTGCATGAACAGGTCAAAAAAGGTTTCCGTATTTGACCGGTGTAGATACATCGAAACGCCACAACCAAAAAACCCGCTGACCGTTTCCGGTTCAGCGGGTTTTCAAGTATCGATGCAGCCCTGGATCAGGACTGCCTCAACCGCTTACAGCGCGATATCAGCCGCCGGCTTGCTCGGCTCGGCCGCAGGCTTGGCAGCCTCGGTCGCTTGAGGCGCTGCCATTTCAGGAATGGCTGGCGGAGGCGTCAGTTGCAGAACCTTGGCGGTGTAGGCCCATTCTTGCGCAACGCGCTCAGGGCTGCCGTTCAGCTTGGTGCCATAGCTTGGCACGATCTGCTTCAGCTTTTCCTGCCAGGCCGGGGTAGCGACCTTGTCCTTGAACACTTTTTCCATCACGGTCAGCATGATCGGCGCTGCGGTGGACGCACCTGGCGATGCACCCAACAGGCCTGCGATGGTGTTGTCGGCAGAGCTGACCACTTCGGTACCGAGTTTCAGGACGCCGCCCTGCTCTTCGTCACGCTTGATGATCTGCACACGCTGACCGGCCTGCCACAGGCGCCAGTCTTCTTTCTTGGCGTTCGGGAAGTACTCTTGCAGCGCCTTGAAGCGGTCGTCATCCGACTGCATCAGTTGGCCGGCAAGGTACTCGACCAGCGGGTATTCACGAATACCGACTTTGGTCATTGGCCAGATGTTGTGGGTCGTGGTGCTGGTCAGCAGGTCCAGGTACGAGCCTTCTTTCAGGAACTTGGTGGAGAAGGTCGCGAATGGGCCAAACAGGATCACGCGCTTGCCATCCAGCACACGGGTGTCCAGGTGCGGCACCGACATCGGCGGCGAACCCACCGAAGCCTTGCCGTAGGCCTTGGCCAGATGCTGCTCGGCAATCGTTGGGTTCTCGGTTACCAGGAACGAGCCGCCAACCGGGAAGCCGGCGTATTCCTTGCCTTCTGGAATGCCCGACTTTTGCAGCAGGTGCAGGGCACCGCCGCCCGCGCCGATGAACACGAACTTGGCGTCGGTCTCGGTCTTGGTGCCGTCTTTCAGGTTTTTGTAGCTGACGCGCCACGAACCGTCGGCGTTCTTGGTGATGTCCTGCACTTCGCTCGACAGTTTCAGGTCGAACTTGGGCGTGGTCTGCAGGTGAGCGACGAACTGGCGGGTGATCTCGCCGAAGTTCACATCGGTACCGATCGGAGACCAGGTAGCGGCGATTTTCTGGTTAGGGTCACGCCCTTCCATCATCAGCGGAACCCACTTCTTGATCTGTACCGGATCTTCGGAGTATTCCATGCCGGCAAACAGCGGGCTCGCCTGCAGCGCTTCGTAACGTTTCTTCAGGAACTTGATGTTGTCATCGCCCCACACAAAGCTCATGTGCGGCGTGGAGTTGATGAACGAGCGAGGGTTCTTCAGAACGCCTTGCTGAACCTGCCACGACCAGAACTGGCGGGAGATCTGGAACGCTTCGTTGATCTCGACCGCTTTCGGGATCTCAACGGTGCCGTCCTTGTTTTCCGGGGTGTAGTTCAGCTCAGCCAACGCGGAGTGACCGGTACCGGCGTTGTTCCAACCGTTGGAGCTTTCTTCGGCGACGCCGTCCAGGCGCTCGACCATCTCCATCGACCATTGCGGCTCCAGCTCATTGAGCCAGACACCCAGGGTCGCGCTCATGATGCCGCCGCCGATCAGCAGCACATCAACTTTCTTTGCCTCTTCCGCCTGAACGGAAGTAATCCCCATCGACAAAGCCAACCCCAGCAGGGCGGTGTTCACTTTTTTAAACATCGTAGCACCTATGATAAAACGCCTTCCGCCCTACCGCCCTCGACCTTCCGGCAACCGTGGTGCGCAAAACATCAGGCAATGTTTTGCTGGTTCCCGTACTCGCAAGAACTGCAGGGTGGGCACACAAGGCCGACGTATCGACCTCACTTTTATGTCCCTTCTGCGCTGACTTCTTATCATTATTGGCTTCAGCTACCTCGGCGACAGCCAATCGCTGGGACGTATGCGGATGTACGCACCAGAGAAAGACTAGACCAAGACGGCGCGCAGAATATCACGGCAAAAGGCGTTTATGCGCCGTTTGGCCAATTGACAGCTCTAAATCGAGGGTTTTAACGCGCCAGTGTCAAGCGCGGGAGACGCGACGTGGGGTCACAGGGCCGCCATCCACATGGAACTCTGTGAAAAAAGCCTGTTCTAGACACTTTCGCCGCTGCTTACGTAGGATCGGCGGCGTTCCTTCGTGCAATCCACTCAAACAGAGCGATCCATGTCTATCCACCAAACACCCGGGCACGTACTGCCCGCGCGCAGCGCCGCCAAAATGGAAGCTGCCATGGCCGTGGGCGCTTTCGCGATCGGCACCGGCGAATTCGCCATCATGGGCCTGATGCCCGACATCGCCGGCAATCTGGGTTTAAGCGAACCTCAGGTTGGCCACGCCATTAGCGCTTACGCCCTGGGCGTAATGGTCGGTGCTCCGCTACTGGCCATCCTCGGCGCCAAGCTGCTGCGCAAACATATGTTGCTGTTGCTGATGGGGCTGTATGCCCTGGGCAACCTGGCCACCGCGTTCACCCCGACCTTTGGCTCGCTGGTGGCATTCCGCTTTATCAGCGGCCTGCCCCACGGCGCCTACTTCGGCATTGCCGCCGTAGTGGCATCGAGTATGGTGCCTAACGACAAACGCGCCGGTGCCGTCGCCCGCGTGATGATGGGCCTGACCCTGGCGATGCTGCTCGGCAACCCCATCGCCACCTTCCTCGGCCAGCATCTGGGCTGGCGTTCAGCGTTTGCCCTGGTTAGCGTGATCGCCCTCTTCACCATCGCCCTGGTCTGGCAGTTCGTCCCCCACCGCCATGATGAACAACGTAGCGACCCGCGCAAGGAACTGCGCGCCTTCACCAAGCCGCAGGTGTGGATGGCGCTGTCCATTGGCGCTATTGGCTTTGCGGGAATGTTCTGCGTATTCAGCTACCTTGCCCCGACCATGCTGGAAGTGACCAAAGTGTCGCCGCAGTGGATCCCATTCGGCCTCGCCGCGTTTGGTGTGGGCGGCATTATCGGCAACATCGCGGGCGGCAAATTGTTTGATCGCATGCAGTTTCGCGCAGTCGGCTTGATTCTGGTGTGGTCGATGGCGGTGTTGCTGTTTTTCCCCTTCGCGGCGTCCTCGCTATGGGGCGTGCTGCTGAGCATGGGTCTGGTCGGCACCATGGTGGCCTTGGCCGCACCGTTGCAGATCCGCCTGATGGACATCGCCCATGAAGCACCGAGCTTGGCCGCGGCTTCCAACCATGCCGCGTTCAACCTGGCGAATGCCCTGGGACCGTGGTTTGGCGGAATGGCAATTACCGCAGGGTATGGCTGGACCAGCACCGGCTACATAGGCGCAGCGACAGCACTGGTCGGTTTAGGCCTCTACCTGATCGCCCGCCGCATGAAGGGCGGGCACTAACGCCCACGCCACTGAACCCACCGGCGCGCCAATATGGGAACGCCGGTCCTCACCACGCTCTGCAGCTGATGGCGCGCCTATCACGCAGGGTTTTCTCCCACACTTCCAGGGACTCTCGACCAGCGAAATCCGTACAACCGCATTAATACTCCAGACCTGCGTGCGCCATGAAAGCACTCGCCTCTCCCGACACCCAAGATCCATCCCTGATAAACTGCGCGCCACTCGCCTTGTTGACTCAGATTTCCAATGTCCTTACAAACTGCTGCACTCTCACGCCGTTTCTCTGTCGCGCCGATGATGGACTGGACCGACCACCACTGCCGCTACTTCCTGCGCCTGCTCTCCAAGCACGCTCTGCTCTACACCGAGATGGTCACCACCGGCGCCATCCTCCATGGCGATCACGAACGTTTCCTGCGGCACAATGAAGCCGAGCACCCGTTGGCGTTGCAGTTGGGCGGCAGTGTTCCGGCGGATTTGGCGGCTTGTGCCCGCATGGCCCAGGACGCGGGTTATGACGAGGTGAATCTGAACGTCGGCTGCCCCAGCGACCGGGTGCAGAACAATATGATCGGCGCATGCCTGATGGGGCACCCCGCTCTTGTGGCGGACTGTGTAAAGGCAATGCGCGATGCGGTGTCGATTCCGGTGACGGTCAAGCATCGTATCGGGATTAACGGGCGGGACAGTTATGCCCAACTGTGTGATTTCGTCGGGCAGGTGAAGGACGCCGGTTGCACCAGTTTTACCGTGCATGCGCGGATTGCGATTCTGGAGGGGCTCTCGCCCAAGGAGAATCGGGACATTCCGCCGTTGCGTTATGACGTGGCGGCGCAGTTGAAGCGCGATTTTCCCGAGCTGGAGATTGTTCTCAATGGCGGGATCAAGACGCTGGAGCAGTGCGCGGAGCATTTGCAGGTGTTTGATGGGGTGATGCTGGGGCGCGAGGCCTATCACAACCCGTATTTGCTGGCAGAAGTGGATCAGCAATTGTTTGGCAGCACGGCGCCGGTGATCAGTCGGGCCGAGGCGTTGGCGCAGTTGCGGCCGTATATCGCCGCGCACCTGGCTACGGGTGGGGCGATGCATCACATTACGCGGCACGTGCTGGGGTTGGGCACCGGGTTTCCTGGGGCGCGCAGGTTTCGGCAGTTGTTGTCGGTGGATATTCATAAGGCCGCGGACCCGCTGGCTTTGCTGGATCAGGCTGGGGCGCTGCTGGAGGGTCGCTGACGGAGGGTGCCAGTCGATTTATTCGGCGACGGGCCTATCGCTATCGCGGGCAAGCCCGCTCCCACCTTTGATCTCGGCGTTTATTGCATCGGGTTGAACCCGATTACGATTTTGCCCTCCTATTTACCTGCAAGGTCGGTCATTCAAACGCCTGTTTTCAGGTTGTTGCCCTCGCAAACGATCGAACGCATTTGCGCCCTTGAGCGGCTAGCAGCCCTCGGGTAATGTCATCAGACCCATAGGACAGAGCACGCCCATGACTTCCAAGCTGGAACAACTCAAGCAATTCACCACTGTAGTTGCCGACACTGGCGATTTTGAAGCTATCGCTCGCGTCAAGCCGCAGGATGCCACCACTAACCCTTCCCTCTTGCTCAAGGCTGCGTCAATTCCAGCCTACGCCAAGCTGCTGGATGCCTGCGTGCAGGATTGCAACGGTGATGTGGGCCTGGCCAGTGACCGTTTTGCGGTGGCTGTCGGTCAAGAGATCCTCAAAGTGGTGCCGGGGCGTATTTCCACCGAAGTGGATGCGCGCCTGTCGTTCGACACTGACGCGGTACTCAAGCGTGCGCATCGCCTGATCGACCTGTACGAAAAGGCAGGTATTGGCCGCGACCGCGTGCTGATCAAGATTGCATCCACCTGGGAAGGCATTCGCGCCGCCGAGCAATTGGAAAAGGAAGGCATCCAGACCAACCTGACCCTGCTGTTCTCCTTCGCCCAGGCCGTGGCCTGCGCTGAAGCCGGGGTGTTCCTGATTTCGCCGTTTGTCGGTCGTATCTACGACTGGTACAAAAAGGCCAATGGCAACGACTACACCGGCACCGATGATCCAGGCGTGCAGTCGGTAACGCGCATCTACAACTACTACAAGGCCAATGGCTACAAGACGGTGGTGATGGGCGCGAGCTTCCGCAACCTGAGCCAGATCGAAGAGTTGGCTGGCTGCGACCGCCTGACCATCAGCCCGGACTTGCTGGAGAAACTGGCGGCCGACAATGGCAAGCTGGAACGCAAGCTGGCGCCAGGCCATGCCGGTGAACCTCGTGTGCACATGACAGAAGCGCAGTTCCGCTGGGAGTCCAACGAGGATGCGATGGCCACGGAGAAGCTGGCTGAGGGCATTCGCCAGTTTGCTCGTGACCAGGAGAAGCTGGAGGCATTGTTGAGCGCCAAGCTGTAAAAAGCGGGCGCGGTAAAAAGGGCGGCATCCGTTAGGGTGCCGCCCTTTTTTGTAACGTTAAGTATGTGTTGGTTGGGCTGGCGCTATCGCAGCATAGGTATCTACACAACTTTCAGAAACTGACACCCCCCGTGGCGAGCGGGCTTGCCCCGCGCTGGGCTGCGAAGCAGCCCCGAAAAGCCCGCCGCGTTTCTTCAGGTAAACCGCGATGGCAGGGTTTAGGGCTGCTTCGCAGCCCAGCGCGGGGCAAGCCCGCTCGCCACAACTGCGCTATCTGCCTGGATTTAGGCGTTGCGGCAAAGTTGTGTAGATACCTATAGCTATCGCAAGCAAGCCAGCTCCCACATTTTGACCGTGCTCCAACCGTGAGGTCAGTGCCGCTCGAGGGCGTTGACCAAGTCGTGGAAGGCTTCGCGGTTGGATTCGTTCAGGCCCATGAGGATCTTATGCGCCTCCAGCACCTTGAGCCGCACCACTTCCTCGGATTGATCCTGGGACGGTAAGTCGGTCAGGCACTCCGGGCACGGGATCGGGCGGTCAACGATGTTGAACACCTGGTCGAAACCCATCGACTGCAACAGCCGGGTGATGTCTTCGTGGGTGGTGACGACGGTCGGCAGCAGCCCAACCTTCTGCCGAGACAGAATGGACAACTTGGCCAACAGCCCAAGGGTGGTGCTATCGATGCTGCGGGTTTCGGTCAGATCGATCACGATCGCCGAGAAATTCAAGGCAGTGAAAATCCGCTCAATCGTTGCATCCAGCGCCGAACACAAGGTCAGGCGCACTTCACCGACAAACTTCAGGACGAAGGTCCCGTCTTGCTCGGCGAATTGGATTCTTCCGGTACTCATCAAAGATTCCTGCTCAACACCAATAGGGCGATATCATCCGGCATCTCCCCTAGCGTGGCCAATCCAAAAACCTGCCGCAGGCCATCCAGGCTGCCGCCCGCCGACCTGACCCGTTGGGGCAAGGCGGCTTCTTTCTCCTTGAGTGTAGGCTCTGGAAGAAGGTCCAGGATGCCATCGGACATCAGCGTCAGGCTGAAGGCCGGTGGCAATTCCAGGATGTGGTCTTCATAGGTGGCTTCATTGAACAAGCCAACCGGCAGACCACGCCCTTCCAGATAACGCACACTGTCCGGAGTGTATAAAACCGGCAATGGCAGGTGACCGCCAATGCTATAGGTCAAAAGACCGGTTTCTTCGTCAATCACGCCGCCGACCATCGTCACGTGCTTGCCCAGCTTGCAGCTGATCAGGCCTCGGTTGATGTGGCCCAGCACTTGCGAGGGAGTGAACTCCGGCAAGGTGCCGTTGCGCTTGGATTCGAACAACAGCCGTGTGGTCATGAACTTCAACAACACGGTCACGAATGCAGAAGATGCGCCGTGTCCGGAGACATCGGCCAGATAGAACGCGACACGGCGCTCATCCACGCGAAAATAGTCGACAAAATCACCCGACAGGTACAACGACGGGATGATCTGGTGGGCGAACTGGAACTCGTCGATAGTCCAGGGACTGACCGGCAGCATGTTCATCTGTACCTGGCGACCGGCGTTCTGGTCTTCCTGGAGCAGGTTGAGGCTGGCTTCGAGTTCACGGTTGGCGGTTTCGAGCTTCTCGCGATAACGCTGGTTTTCCAGCAGCAGGCGGGCACGATCCAGCGCTCGGCGCACTGAGTGCTCCAATACGGCCAGGTCTTCCAGGGGTTTGATCAGGTAATCGGTGGCGCCCAGGCGCAAGGCTTCCACGGCGTCGTTCATCACCCCGGCACCGGACACGACAATCACCGGCGTCTGCGGGGCAAGCTCGGTCACCTGGCGGATCAGCTCAAGGCCGCCCATCTGGGGCATGCGCAGGTCGCAGATCACCAGGTCGGGCTGGTCGCGCTCAAACACCTGGAGACCCTGAAGACCATTGCCGGCCTGCAGGACGCTGAAGCCACTGTCTTCCAAATAGGCCGCGAGACTCGCGCGCACTACTTCGTCGTCATCGATTATCAGCAGCGTGGCACTGGTTTTTTGCATGTGGGCAAACGGCGCCAGAATTAGGTTGGCGTAGGCAGCTTGGCAATGGCCGGGCTCGCACTACTGGATTCGCTTTCTAGCCTCTCTGTCCTACAAAACATGAGCTTTTGGCTCACGCACAAAGGTAAAGCAGAGGTGCCCTTCTAAGGCGCAGACGGTACTCCCATCCGCCAGGGGTTTCAAGCTCATGCCGATGGTCGCTGGGCGTCTTTACATCGCAAATCACCGGGAGTTATAAGAACAGGCAAAACCACAACGCAATGGAAGGATGAAACCTATGAGCGCAAATGAACGTGACTACGCGGAAAAGCGCGATTTCATCCGCATGCGGGTGGAGGCCAACGTGTCGCTGATCCACGCCGGCCAGGAGATTGCCGGGGTCTGCCTGGACCTCTCCAGCTCTGGAATGCAGGTTCAGGCGCAGCACCCATTCAACGTGGGCGACCAACTGAAGGTGCGTATCGACTCAGAACATGCCGCACTCAAAGGCCTGAAAGCGGACACCGAGGTGGTATGGGCCAGGAAAGAAGGCGACGACCAACACCTGGGCCTGAAAATTCTCAAGATGTACTGAAATCAATGCACACAAAAAAGGCGGCCTCGAGGGCTAATGCCAGTCAGTTAAGCTGACTGGCATTTTTATTTTTGATCGGATACTTCGGTGATTTCAGCCGAATCGCCCGAGGATAAACGCGCTCCTCACGTCGATGCGGTAGAACGTAGTGCGGCGCTGAAGCATGAAGCTCGGCCAAATACTTGGGGATGTTCCCGGAACGGTCGGCCGAGACGCTGTTGATAAACCCAAGAATCGCCCAGGTACACGCGGTAAAGCTCATTTCGCACGGGTAAATGCCAGGACAGTGGCGACTCATTTCCACCATCTGATAGCGCAACAAGTTGTAGCCCAACAACACGCCCCACAACTCTTGCTCGATCATCTCGGGTGTCTTGCTGCGCAGCGTATAGTTGCTGTTGAGCAGCGTCTGCTTCATTTCCCGAAAGCCTAATTCGATTTCCCAGCGCTGGCTGTACAGATCAACGATCTCGTCGGAAGGAAAACGCAGTGGGTCAGCCATTGAGGTCAGAATCTGACACACCTTGCCCTGGCGGTTTTGCTCAGCAGTCGCGCGGTCAGCTGCTCCGGCAACCCAGGCCATTGCTTGCGGGCCTGCGGCGAAGTGCTCAGCAAAACAATCGCATCCTGGCGCCCCAAACGCTGGATCACCTCGTACTGCGAGCCTTTTTTCAGCGGCATCAGCCAGTGGCGTTCGACACCTGCCTGCTGCCACCGATGCAGTAAACCTAACGAGTAAAAACCACGATCAAACAGCGTCAGCGAGTGATCGGGGGTGGTTTCGATCAGTTGCTCGGCCAGTTTCATTTCGTTGCTGCGGTAGCCCTCAAACGCACTGCCAATCAGCAAATGGCTGGTCAACTCCATTTGGCAGACCATGCGCACCTGAGGAAAACCGGTGTCGCCATGCTGGTTGCTGGCGGAGTCATAGCGCGCCCGATTTTCCGGCGTATCGGGCGTGCGCCAGACAACGCCATCGACACCCAACAAACGCAGACCGGCCCAAGTCGGGTGACCGGCTGCCTCATGCCAACTTTTCTGGGTCAAATCGAAGACTTGTCGTACAGCTTCGCTGCCCAATCTCTGACGGGCCTGGGCTACGGCACTGGCCGCTACCAACGGGCGCTGACCCGGCAACATGATATTCATGCGACTGACCACATCCCAGGCCGACATGCGCCGGAAGAACGCCATGGAGATCACGCACCAGAGCATCATTTCCAGAGGCAAACGACGCTTGCGCAGCGTCGCCACACCAGCTTGTTCAAGCGCCTGTTCGACCAGAGAAGGATCGAGCAAAGCACCCAATCCCTCGATGGCGTTGGGGGTAGAGGCGATGTTGTGGGTCAGTTCCAGTGCCCGAGCGAGACTCATAAAAAAATCCGATGCCAGTACAGGCATCGGATTTTGATTTCTTGCGGCCAAAGGTCAAGCGAGAAGGCTTAACTGATCGGCATTAGCCTCGATGGCCGCCTTTTTCATTCAAGGTTTAACCTTAAAAATCATCCACTACATTGCCGTCCTTGACCTTGAACTCACGGTTTTGCAGGTAGGCATTGCGGATAAAAGTGTATTTGTCGCCGTTGATCAGCTTTTCAGCCGACAGCAGGCTGGCGCGGGTATCGATGATATCCAGGCCCATGGCGCTGTTACGCGTAGGAATGTCGTTCATGTAGCGGTACGGTTCGGTGTAGCTGTCGACATACTTGGACGGAGCATCACGCAGGGTGCTTGGGCCCAGCAATGGCAGCATCACGTAAGGACCGCTGCCCACGCCCCAGTAACCGAGGGTCTGGCCGAAGTCTTCATCACTGCGTTGCAGCCCCATTTTGGTGCCGACATCAACCAAGCCCAACACGCCAAACGTGGTGTTGACCAGCAAGCGCGCGGTATCGACACCCGCCTGATGAGGCTTGAGCTGCAGCACGTTGTTGGCCAGGTTGCCCACGTCACCGATATTGCGGAAGAAGTTATGGATACCGTCTTCGACAAATTGCGGAGTAATGAACTGATAGCCCTGTGCCAATGGCTTGAGTGCGTAGGTATCAACGGTGTCGTTGAAGGTGAAGATCGGGCGGTTGATGCTTTCCCATGGGTCGTCTTCCGCAGCCTGGGCGGCGAAAGGTACCAGCAGGACACTGGCACACACGGATAGTTGAGCAAGACACTGGCTCCAGCGCATAGCTTGAACTCCTTGAATAATCTGTCATGGGCGCTATGCCCTGAATAAGGCGGCAGTATATGACGGAAGTGTAAGATTAGGCAGCTTGACGGAAATGTCATTCAGAAAATGTACAATTTTCCCACAATCTAATCAGGTGTCATCTACCTGTCACGGACCTTCGATAGCGTCACAGCTATTTTCAGGGACGTCCCAATGCCCCACCCCCAGATCGTTGCAGAGAACGCCCCCGCCCTCACCGCCGTATTGTTTGGGCTCAGTGGCTGCCTGGTGGACTTCGGTTCCATGGCCCACGCCGACACCATCCCCGCTGGCGAAACCCTGGCCACCCCTGGCGCCCTGAATATCCTGCAATCGCTCAGTCGACAAGGCACCCCCTGCGCCTGGCTGGATGAGTTGCCCTCCACCGTCACCACGGCACTGGCCGCAGCCCTACCCGGTTGGGTCCAGGGCACCCGTCCCGCGGCCACCCCTTGGCCTGCGCCCCATGCCTGCTGGCAAGCCTTGATGGACCTGAACATTGAGCGCCTGGACGGCTGCGTGCTGGTCAGTGGAGAACCCCGACTGCTGCAATCCGGGCTCAATGCCGGGCTCTGGACAATTGGCCTGGCGTCCTGCGGATCGCTATGCGGGCTCTCCCCGACCCAATGGCAAGCGTTGGACGAACAGGCGCGCGAACACAAGCGTGCCAAGGCTACCGTCGCACTGTACGGGCTTGGCGTGCACTCGGTGATCGACCACCTGGGTGAATTGGACACGTGCCTGGCAGACATCAGCCTGCGCCGGCTCAAAGGCGAAAAGCCCTGATCAAGATCATGCACAGTCGGCGCCAGTGGATTAATCTACAGGTCATCCCGTAGACCTTTCTCGGCGTGCCGTGGTCTATGCCAGTGCCTATCGATAAAAGGAAGAACGCCATGCCTGCCCGCGAAAAACTGCAAGAACAGGTTTCCATCCTGCGCGAGCAATTGAATCAGGACCCGCCTCTGCCACTGGAAAAACGCGAAGCGCTGGAAGCCTTGATTGCCAAGTTTGAAGTGCAACTGGAACTGGAACCTGCCACTCAACCGCCCAGCATTGCCGATGATGTAAACCTGGCAGTCGAACGTTTCGAATTGGACCATCCAGGCATTGCCGGGACATTGCGCAATATTGTGGTGGCCTTGGGCAATATGGGCATCTGATCCAAACCCCAAACCAAGCCCAGAACCCAATGTGGGAGCAGGCAAGCCAGCTCCCACATTTGTTTGGTGTAAAGCTTACTGCCGGGCCAGGCGCAGGTTCTGGAACGGCACGTCCTCGGTACTGCGGTAAGGATTGATATCCAACCCGCCCCGACGCACATACCGCGCATACACCGTCAACTTCTCAGGCTTGAGCAAGCGTTGCAAGTCGAGAAAGATCCGCTCCACGCACTGCTCATGAAAGTCCGAGTGCTGGCGGAAACTCACCAAGTACTCCAACAGGCTGGCGTGATCCAGCGCCGCGCCGCGGTACTCCACCGCCACGCTGCCCCAATCCGGTTGGCTGGTCACCGGGCAGTTGGACTTGAGCAGATGGCTGTGCACGCTCTCTTCGACCACACGGGAATCGTCGCAACGCAGCAGTTCCGGGCGCGGGTGCTCGTAGTTGCTGACACTGATATCCAGGTCATCAATGCACACCCCCGGCAGGCGTACCAGGCCTTCGTCTTCCACCTCGGCCAGGCTGCGGATGCGCACGCCCACCGGCTTGCCGGCCGCCGCGCTCAAGTCGGCACGCAGGGTCGCCTCAAGGTTGGACACCTGGGCAAACGGCGTCTGGTTCAACGAGTTGAGGTAGAGCTTGAAGGACTTCGACTCGATGATGTTCGGCGAGTCAGCCGGGATGCTGAACTCACCGATCGCCACCACCGGCTTGCCGGACGGCAACAGCCAGGACAGTTCAAAGCAGTTCCAGAAATCCACGCCGTTGTAGGGCAGCGTTTCGGCGGTGAGGCCCAACTCGGCCCATTTGGCGGCACGAGGGATAGGGAATAGCAATGAGGGTGTGTAAGTGGAAATGTATTCACTGGACTTGCCCAGCGGCGAATGTTCGGCTGCGGGATGCATGGCGGAAACCTGGCTAAATAAACCCCGCCAGTCTACCAGCCTTTGCGCCCGCCTTTGAGCATCGCCTTTATGGACTGACGTGCAGCTTGCCAACCATTCCCGCCTGATAGTGCCCTGGGAGGTTGCAGGCAAACTCCAGCGCACCGGCCTTGCTGAAGGTCCAAGTCAGTTCGGCGGTCTTGCCCGGCTCCACCAGCACGCTGTTGGGATCATCATGTTTCATCCCGCCCATGTCGCCATGGCCCATCGCCGCGTGGTCCATCTGGCCCATACCGGTGGCGGTCAGCATGCCGCTGGCCTGCATCTTGAGCATTTCTTTCTGGTGATCGGCATGCATGCTCGCATCCCCCAGGTTGAATTCGTGCAGTAACTGGCCCTTGTTGACCAGCACAAAGCGCACCGTCTCACCGGCTTTTACGTCAAGTGAGGTGGGGGCAAAGGAAATATCCTGCAGCACCACCTCCACCGTACGAGTGGCCTTGGTCGCCGGCGCCGCCTGGCCAAAGGCAAAAGTGTGGGCGCCATCGGCCAGCGCCGGAACACTCAACACCATCAGGCAACCTGCCAGCCACCAAGATTTACGCAAAAACATGTTTATCCTCCAAAGGTATAAAGCCAGCCTGTGGGACACTCTAATAATGCGCCGCTGCCAGCTACCTGACTGCTAGATTACAACTTTGTCAGGTTGCGCCAGCCCCCTGGCGCACACGGTATAAAGCCCGCTGCTACCCGTTGCCATGAGTTGCCTATGAAACTGCTGATCGTCGAAGACCAACCCAAAACCGGCCAATACCTGCGCCAGGGCCTGACTGAAGCCGGGTTCAATACCGAACTGGTGGCCGACGGCACCACCGGCCAGCATCTGGCGCTGACGGGCGACTACGACTTGCTGATTCTGGATGTGATGCTTCCCGGGCGCACCGGCTGGCAAATCCTCCAGGCCGTGCGCAGTGCCTGCCTGGAAATGCCGGTGCTGTTCCTCACCGCGCGGGATGCGGTCGAGGATCGGGTCCATGGCCTGGAGTTGGGGGCCGACGACTACCTGGTCAAGCCTTTCGCCTTTTCCGAACTGCTGGCCCGGGTGCGCAGCCTGTTGCGCCGGGGCAGCAGCACGCCCCAAGAGACCAGTCTGCACCTGGCCGACCTGCGCCTGGACCTGATCCGCCGTCGCGTGGAACGCAGCAACCAGCGCATCGACCTCACCGCCAAGGAGTTCGCCCTGCTGGAAATGCTCCTGCGCCGCCAGGGTGAAGTGCTGCCCAAGTCGCTGATTG
Organism: Pseudomonas sp. DTU12.1; assembly: GCF_009873475.1. Classification (NCBI taxonomy): domain Bacteria; kingdom Pseudomonadati; phylum Pseudomonadota; class Gammaproteobacteria; order Pseudomonadales; family Pseudomonadaceae; genus Pseudomonas; species Pseudomonas sp. DTU12.1. The sequence continues at coordinate 4,289,695 of NZ_CP045254.1, forward strand.
CCTCCCAGGTCTGGGACATGAATTTCGACAGTGACACCAATATCATCGAAGTCGCCATCCGCCGCCTGCGCTTGAAAATCGATGACGGGTTTCCCAATAAACTGATCCACACCGTGCGCGGCATGGGCTATGTGCTGGAAGAGCGGTTCAGTTGATGAAGCGTATCTCCCTGGCCAGCCGTCTGGCGTTGTTGTTTGCCGGCTGCACTGCCGTGGTCTCGCTGTTGGCGGGCGTACTGTTCAGCCAGGCCAGCGAAAAGCACTTCATCGAGTTGGACCAACAACTGCTCGACAGCAAACTGATGGCCCTGCGCAGCGCCCTGCAAGATGCCAATACCCCGGCGCTGTTCGCCCAACGCGTGGCCGCACTGACAGACGAACTGAGCCATCAACCCGACCTGTCGGTGCGCATCAACGCCGTCGATGGCCAGCGCTGGTTTGACAGTTCCCCGTCCATTCCCGCCCAATTGCCCGCCACCCCTGGCCTGCACAGCCTGCAAAACGCCGGCACCAATTACCGGGTGTACAACGCCCCCTTGAATCCCGGCAAGCCAGGTTCGGCGCAGCTTGTGCTAATGCTGGACATCACCCACCACCAACACTTCCTGCAACGCATGCAGCACCTGATCTGGCTGACGGTCGGCCTGTCCGCCGTGGCGACCGCACTCCTCGGCGCCTGGGCCGCACGTAGCGGCCTGCGGCCCCTGCGACGGATGACCGAAGTGGCCAGCCGCGTGCGTGCCCACTCCCTGACCCAGCGCCTGCCCCAGGAACAGATGCCGGCCGAACTGGCGGAACTGGCCCAGGCCTTCAACGCCATGTTCAGCCGCCTGGACGACGCGTTCCAGCGACTTTCGGCGTTCTCTGCCGATATCGCCCACGAACTGCGCACGCCGTTATCGAACCTGCTGACCCAGACCCAGGTGATCCTCACCCATCCCCGCCCTCTGGAGGACTACCGCGAAGCGCTGCACAGCAATCTTGAAGAGCTGCAATGGATGGCCCAACTGGTCAATGACATGCTTTACCTGGCCAAGGCCGACCACGGGTTGCTGAACCCCAGACGCGAACCGCTGGCCCTGGCCAACGAGGTGGACGCACTGTTGGAGTTTTTCGCGCCATTGGCCGAAGACGCCCAGGTCAACCTGCTGCGTGACGGCAGCGCCAGTACCGCCGGTGACCGCAGCATGCTGCGCCGGGCGTTTTCCAATCTACTGGACAATGCCGTGCGCTTTACGCCGCCGGGGGGTGAAGTACGGGTGCGGATCAGCGAAAACACCCAGGGCGTAACGCTGAGTGTGGAAAACACCGGGACCGGGATTCCCCAAGGGTTGCTGCCCAAGCTGTTTGACCGGTTCTACCGCGTAGATCCGGCGCGGCACGAGGGTAGCAGTGAGCATGCGGGGCTTGGGTTGGCGATCACCCAGTCGATTGTGCGGGCGCACGGGGGGAGGATTTTCTGTGAGTCACAGCCGGGGTGGACGCGGTTTGTGATTGAGTTGCCCAAGGGGGGTTGATGCAAGCCGGGCGGGCCTCATCGCGGCATGATTATCGACACAACTCTCTGATACTTCTGGGCTCTGGGTTTTGGGCTGATGTAGGGGGCATATCCATTGCCGCGGTAACGGCGGCCATGGGTTCCGCTTTTACAGCCAGCCCTTTCAAGGTCTTTGATAAAATCCCCCAAAACGCCAGTCAGGGGAACGAAATCGATGTGGGCAGAAGTTCTAGCGCGGTTTGAGAAAAAAGCACCGGCCAGTGTCATGACCAAAGTGATATTGGAACAGGCTGTTCCTGCTGAATGGGTCGATCAGGTATTCGAAAAACATCGTCAGCGGCAGTACCCACGCGAGCTTTTGTTTTCAACCATTGTTGAACTGATGTCCCTTGTTTCATTGGGCTTGCGACCTTCTCTGCATGCCGCCGCGCGGCAGATGGAAGACCTTCCTGTTAGCTTGGCGGCGCTGTATGACAAGGTCAGCCGCACAGAGCCTGCGCTGCTGCGCGCCCTGGTCACCGGGAGCGCAGAGCGCTTGGCCCCGACGATAAAAGAGCTGGGGCACTCAGCCATTTTGCCTGGCTGGCAATTAAGGGTCGTTGACGGTAACCACCTGCCTTCCAGCGAAAAGCGCCTGGGCGCTTTGCGCAGGGAACGGGGCGCCGCCCGGCCTGGTTTTTCCGTTGTGGTTTACGACCCCGATCTGGACCAGGTCGTCGATCTTCAGCCTTGTGAAGATGCCTATGCCAGCGAACGCGTCAGCGTGCTGCCATTGCTGGAAAAAGCCAGTGCGGGACAACTGTGGATGGCTGATCGACTCTACTGCACACTCCCGGTCATGGGGGCCTGTGAAGATACCGGGGCCTCGTTCATCATCCGCGAACAGAGCAAACATCCACGTCTGCTTAAGGAAGGCGATTGGCAGGAGCCTATCGCGGTTGCGGCAGGCAGCGTGCGCGAGCAAATCATCGAAGTAAAAGGTGGTTGCCAGTGGCGGCGAGTCGAACTGAAGCTGCAAAAACCCACCGAATCCGGCGACACCACGCTGCTGTTCTGGAGCAACTTGCCTGACTCTATCAGTGCCGAGCAAATCGCCGATTTGTACCGCCGTCGCTGGAGTATCGAAGGGATGTTCCAGCGCCTGGAAGCGGTGTTGGACAGTGAAATCGAAACCTTGGGCAACCCCAAAGCAGCCCTGTTGGGGTTTGCGTCGGCCGTGTTGGCTTACAACGTTTTGGCGGTGCTCAAACGCAGCGTTGAGCAGGCTCATCGCCAGATCCTGCCCGACGATTGGGAAGCATCGATTTTCCACCTGACGGTACAGGTACGCAGCGGATATGAAGGCATGCAGATTGCCTTGCCGCCAGAGCCCTTATCGATCCCAATTCCTGAAGCAGGATTGGCTCCGTACTTACTGACGCTGGCGAAAAACGTCCTACCTAAAGCGGTCGCCAAGAGCAAACGGGGGCCAAAGGTGCCTAAACCCAAAGAGTGGCTGGAAGGCAAAGCCGCGAATACTCACGTGTCGACGGATCGGGTACTCTAGGCAGCTAAGCTCAAAAGACCTTGAAAGGGCTGGCTTTTACAGCGGCTCACTTTTGAACAGCGCAAAAGTAAGCCGCCGTAAGGGCGGAACCCATACCCGCCGCGACCGCGGCAACGGATATATACACATACCCAAAAGAGCGAGTTGTGTCGATACTCATGCTCACCGCGGGCAAGCCCCACACACATTTTGATTTGTGAATACAGTCAAATGTGGGAGCTGGCTTGCCTGCGATAGCGATCTCAAGACCTACGAGTATCTCAGGGCATGCGCCGGCTCAATCTTCGCCGCGCGATACGCCGGGTAGATCGTCGCCAAAAAGCTCAATACAAACCCGGCGCTGCAAATCAACAACACATCGCCGCCTTGCAGTTCCGAAGGCAGGTTGCTGACAAAATATACGTCCGAACTGAAGATATGCTGCCCGGTCACGCGCTCCATCCAGCCCACCAGTTCGCTGACGTTGAGCGCGGCAATCACCCCCAGCACACCACCGATCAACGTGCCGACAATACCGATTACCGTGCCCTGGACCATGAAGATCGCCATGATCTGCCGCGGCGTGGCGCCAATGGTGCGCAGGATCGCGATGTCCGCGCCTTTGTCGTTCACCACCATGATCAGCGTGGCAATGATATTGAAGGCCGCGACGGCGACGATCATCAGCAACAGCAGGCCGATCATGGTCTTTTCCATCTTCATCGCGCTGAACAGGCTGCCCTGGGTATGGGTCCAGTCGTCCGCCTTATAGGCTGCGCCGAGGCCGGTGGCGATATCCGCCGAAACCTTGGGCGCCGCATACAAATCCTTGACCGCCAGGCGCACGCTTTGCACCTGGTTGGGCTGCCAACGCAGCATTTGTGCGGCATCGGCGACGTGGATCAGGGCCATCGAACCATCCAACTCGGCACCGACCTTGAACACGCCCACCACGTTCAAACGCTGCATGCGCGGGGTGATGCCGCCGGGTGCAGTGCTGATTTCGGGGACGATCAGCGTCAGCTTGTCGCCCACGTTCAGGCGGAAACGGCGCGCGGTGATTTCCCCGATCACCACGCCGAATTCACCCGGTTGCAGGTTCTCCAGATTGCCCTGGACGATATGCTGGGTGACGATGGACACCTTGCCTTCCTGGGCCGGGTCGATCCCGCTGATCTGGATCGGCTGCATCGAGCCTTTGTACGACAGCATGCCCTCCATCTCGGTAAACGGCACGGCCGCCGTGACTTCCGGGTTCTTCAGGGCCGCAGCAGCCACCGGTTGCCAGTCGCTGATCGGGTTGACGCCCACAATGGTCGCGTGCGGCACCATGCCGAGAATGCGTGAACTCATTTCCCGCTGGAACCCGTTCATCACCGACAACACCACGATCATCGCCAGCACGCCCAGGGCGAGGCCGATCATCGAGGTCATCGAGATAAACGAAACAAAACGGTTGCGGCGCTTGGCGCGGGTATAGCGCGTGCCGATGAAAATCGATAACGGTCTGAACATTCGCTTGCACCGCCTGGAAAAATAGAAAACCCGGCGTCAGGCACCGGGCTTGAAACAGGTCAGATGGCGACCAGATGACCTTCCTGCAGGTGCAGCACACGGTCCATCTGCCGGGCCATGCTCATGTCATGGGTCACCACCAGGAACGCGGTGCGCATCTGGGTGCTCAGCTCCAGCATCAAGTCCTTGATGCCCTGGGCGGTGTGGGAGTCGAGGTTGCCGGTCGGCTCGTCGAGCATCACCAGGCCCGGGTTGTTAACCAGGGCACGGGCAATCGCCACACGCTGGCGCTCGCCACCGGACAACTCTGCCGGCTTGTGCTCCAGGCGATGGCCGAGGCCGACGCGCTCGAGCAACGCCGTGGCACGCTGGCGAGCCTCCGGGATCGCGGTCTTGCCGATCAAGAGCGGCATGCACACGTTTTCCAGGGCGGTGAACTCTGGCAGCAAGTGGTGGAACTGGTACACAAAGCCCAGGGAGCGATTGCGCAACTGGCCACGAGCCTTCTCGTTCAGCGCCGAGAGCTCTTCACCGGCCAGCCACACACTGCCTTGGGACGGCGTATCAAGGCCGCCCAACAGGTTGAGCAAAGTACTTTTGCCGGAGCCGGAACTGCCGACGATCGCCACGCGCTCGCCGGGATGCAGTTCCAGTTGCAGGTTGGACAAGACCACCACCGATTCCGGGCCTTCCTCGTAGGATTTGCCCAGGTCGCGGCAGCTCAGGATTGCTTTTTCACTCATGCCCGATTCACTCATAACGTAAAGCCTGCGCCGGCTGGGTACGTGCCGCGCGCCAGGCTGGATACAGGGTGGCAAGGAAACTCAGGACCAACGCGGCGCCGCCCACCATCAACACATCCTGGCTCTGCACCTGGGATGGCAAGTAGTCGATGAAATAGACGTCTGCGTTGAGAAACTTGTGGCCGATCAGGGTTTCGACACCGGCGATGGCGGCGCTGACGTTCAGCGCGGCGAAAATGCCCACCACCGTGCCGATCAAGGTGCCGACCACGCCAATCACCGTGCCCTGGACCATGAAGATCGCCATGATCTGCCCCGGCGTGGCGCCGAGGGTACGCAGGATGGCGATATCGCCCTTCTTGTCGTTCACCACCATCACCAGGGTGGAGATGATGTTGAAGGCGGCCACGGCGACAATCAGCAGCAGCAGCAGACCGATCATGGCCTTTTCCATGCGGATCGCCTGGTACAGGTTGCCGTGGGTACGGGTCCAGTCGCGGGCGTAGTACTGGCTTTCACCCAGGTGCTGGGCGATTTCCCAGGCACCGCGCGGGGCCTCGAACAAGTCGTTGAATTTCAGGCGCAGGCCCTGCACCTGGTCCGGCTTCCAGCGATGCAGGCGGGCCAGGTCAGTGAGGTTGGTCAAGCCGAGGAAGCCGTCGATCTCGCCGGCACCCACATGAAAGATGCCGACCACGGTAAAGCGCTTCATGCGCGGGAACATACCCGCCGGAGTCACCGTGACTTCCGGGGCGACGAAGGTCAGCTTGTCGCCGATGGCTACGCCCAGCTTGGCTGCTGCGCGGTCGCCAATGACGATGCCGAAGCTGCCAGGCGCCAGATCGTCAAGTTTGCCCTGCTGCATGAACTGGTCAATGATCGAGACCTTGCGCTCCTGCGCCGGGTCGATGGCATTGAGCAGGACTTTCTGCACCTTGCCATCGTTGGTCAGCAGCCCCTGCATCTGGGTAAATGGCGCGACGGCCAGCACCTTGGGGTTCTGCTTGACCTTGTCGGCCAGGCTTTGCCAGTCGCCCAGAGGCTCACCGGACTCGATGGTCGCGTGGGGCACCATGCCCAGCACGCGGGTGCGCATCTCATGATCGAAGCCATTCATCACCGATAGCACCACGATCATCACGACCACGCCCAGGGCGAGTCCGATCATGGAAGTAAGAGAAATGAACGACACAAAATGATTGCGACGCTTTGCACGGGTATAACGCGTGCCGATAAATACGAAGAGAGGTCTGAACATGTCGGGGCTTGTTCGGAGGAAAAGAAGACGTCCCGGTGGCGGGGTCTGGTAAGCAGCTTTACACTCAGACCATTACCGTTACCTGGGGTTCGCCATGACGACATTAGATGAAGAAGATCGCCGCGAATACTACCGTATCGACGACATGATCGCACTCCAAATCAAAAGCCTGTCTGCCCCCCAAGCGGCGAGCAAGGAAGTGTTGCTGGATGATTCCCCGCTGTTCAACCTGCTCAGTGAACTGCACCTGAGCGAATTCGAGTCCCAGCACCTGCTGCGCCAGCTCGGCGAGCGCGACCGCACCCTCGCCGCCTTCCTCAAGGTGCAGAACAAACGCATGGATTTGCTCAGCCAGGTCATGGCGCAAAGCCTGCTGGGCGAGATCGGCGCACCGCAGCCGGTGATCATCTCCGAAGGCGGCATCGACTTCCAGCACCCCACGGTACTCGCACCGGGCAGCCACCTGGCGGTCAAGCTGGTGCTGATGCCCCAGGCCCTTGGCCTGCTGCTAAGAGCCAAAGTCACCCATTGCGACCCAAAAGGCAGCGGCTTCGATGTGGGCACCGAGTTCGAATCCATGACCGACGCCCAGCGTCAGTTGCTGGCCCGCTACATACTGCAAAAGCAGGCCCAGGAACGGCGCCTGGCCCGGGAACAAAGCGACGGCCAAGACACCTGATCTCGTATCTATCCAGCCATTATCTGGCGAAAAGGAGCAACTGTGACCCTGATTTATGGCCATCGCGGCGCCAAAGGCGAAGCACCGGAAAACACCCTGACCAGCTTCCAGCAATGCCTCAAGCACGGCGTGCGCCGCTGCGAACTGGACTTGCACCTGTCCATGGACGGCGAGTTGATGGTGATCCACGACCCGACCCTCAAGCGCACTGCCGACCGCCGCGGCAAGGTGGTGGAATACTCCGCCGCCGACCTGGTGAAGATGGACGCGCGCAAAGGCGGCCCGGGCTGGGTCACCCCCTGCCCGATCCCGCGCCTGGAAGAGCTGTTCGAAAAGTGCGATTTCGACCACTGGCAACTGGAAGTCAAAAGCGCCTCACGCACCCGCGCCGCGACCACCGTGCTGGCGATTCGGGAAATGGCCCAGCGGTTTGGCCTGCTGGACAAGGTCACCGTGACCTCAAGCTCGCGGGAAGTATTGAAGGCCGCATTGGACCTGACGCCGGATCTGTCCCGTGGACTGGTGGCCGAATATGCCTGGCTCGACCCGCTGAAGGTCGCGCAGAACTATGGCTGTGAGATTCTGGCGTTGAACTGGACGCTGTGCACCCCCGAGCGACTGGAAAAAGCCCAGCGCCAGGGCTTGCACGTGTCCGTGTGGACAGTCAACGAACCCGCGCTGATGCGCAGGCTCGCCGACTTCGGCGTAGATAGCCTGATTACAGACTTTCCCGGTTTGGCCACTGCCACTCTCGGGAATTACTGAAATCGGTCTCCCCGGCCGGCTCAGGCCACCGGCCGGAGCCGCTCAAAAAAGCCGGTTGAGGCCGTCGTACGCGGCGACCCGATAGGCTTCGGCCATGGTCGGGTAGTTGAACGTGGTGTTCACAAAATACTTCAAGGTATTTTGCTCACCCGGCTGGTTCATGATGGCCTGGCCGATGTGCACGATCTCCGAGGCCTGGTAGCCGAAGCAATGCACGCCGAGCACTTCCAGGGTCTCGCGGTGGAACAGGATCTTCAGCATGCCTTGCGGCTCGCCGGCGATCTGCGCACGCGCCATGCTCTTGAAGAACGCCTTGCCCACTTCGTAAGGCACCTTGGCCTTGGTCAGTTCGTGTTCATTCTTGCCGATGGAGCTGATCTCGGGAATCGTGTAGATCCCGGTCGGCACATCATTCACGTAGCGCCAGCTGCCATTGTCGACAATGCTGCCAGCGGCCGAACGGCCCTGGTCGTGGGCGGCACTGGCCAGGCTCGGCCAGCCGATCACGTCACCCGCACCGTAGATGTTGGTGACGCAGGTGCGATAGTTCTCATCCACCTCGATCTGGCCACGGCTGTTGACCTTGACCCCGATGTTTTCCATGCCCAGCTTGTCGGTGTTGCCGGTACGGCCGTTGCACCAGAGCAAGGCGTCGGCCTTGATCTTCTTGCCGGACTTGAGGTGCAGGATCACCCCGTTGTCCAGGCCTTCAACGCGGTCGTATTCCTCATTGTGGCGCACGGTGATGTTGTTGTTGCTGAAGTGGTAGCTCAACGCCTGGGAAATTTCCGAGTCGAGGAAGCTCAGCAACTGGTCACGGTTATCCACCAGCTCCACCAGTACACCCAGGCCACTGAAGATCGAGGCGTATTCACAGCCAATCACGCCGGCGCCATAGATGATCAGTTTGCGCGGGGTGTGGCCCAGGCTGAGGATGGTGTCGCTATCGTAGATACGCGGGTGGTGGAAATCGATATCCGCCGGGCGATACGGGCGCGAACCGGTGGCGATGATGATGTGCTTGGCCACCAGCTTCTCGACCACGCCGTTGGCGCAGACCACTTCGACGGTTTGCTCGTCGGCGAAGCTGCCGGTGCCGAAGAACAGGTCGACACGGTTACGGGCGTAGTAGCCGGTACGCGAGGCGACTTGCTTGGAAATGACTTTCTCGGCGCTTTTCAGTACGTCCGGGAACGAGAACCAGCGCGGCTCACCAATGGCCCGGAACATCGGGTTGGTGTTGAACTGCATGATCTGGCGCACCGAGTGACGCAAGGCCTTGGACGGGATGGTGCCCAGGTGGGTGCAGTTACCGCCGACCTGACGACGGCTATCGACCATCGCCACCTTGCGTCCTGCTTTGGCGGCATTCATCGCCGCACCTTCTCCAGCTGGGCCGGAACCCAGTACCACCACGTCGTAGTTGTAGACAGCCATGCGTACTCCTCAGAACAGGCCAGGGCGCACGGTTGGGCGCCTGGCTAAATCATGCCGCGGCCAGCGGTCATGAAGGATCAAATAGGCTCAGGTGTGTGAGCCGGGGCACAGTCTATATAAGGCTCAACGCCGCGCACATTAACCCTTGGTCGCGTCGTAGGCCAGTTTTGCCTTTACTACACAGTATTGATTACGGCTTGACCGCCGTCAGTTGTTCGAACGCTTTGTTGCTGCGTGTGACGAAAGCATCCCCCTCACGCATCACAAAAAATGCCGCGATTTGCTGTTTTTCTGCATAGTCCCAACCCTCTTCCGGCCCCAGCACCAACAGCAAGGTCGACAAACCATCGGCCATCAGCGCCGAAGGCTCCAGTACCGTGACCGACGCCAGGTGGTGGGTGATAGGTGCGCCGGTCCGGGCATCGAGGGTGTGGGAATAGCGGCGACCATCCTGCTGGAAATAATTGCGATAGTCACCTGAAGTAGACACGCCGAAACCGTCCACCGCGATAATCCGCTGCGCGACCTGCTGGTCATCACGAGGCTCCTCCAGGGCCACGCGCCAGGGCGTACCGTCGGGTTTTCGCCCGGCAGCCTTGAGCTCGCCGGTCACTTCGACCAGGTAGCGCTGAATACCCAACTGCCCCAGCCGCTCGGCAATCCGGTCCACCGTGTAGCCGGCGGCGATGCTGTTGAAATCCACCTGCACTGCCGCGTCCTTGCACAACTGGCCAGCGTCGACACGCAGGTGCTGATGGCCGACATGCTGGCGTGCCTGGGCCAATGCCATGGGGTCCGGGATCTTGACTTGCCGCGCCTGGGGACCGAAGCCCCACAGGTTCAGCAGTGGCTCGACCGTCAGGTCAAACGCCCCGCCACTGGCCTGGGACAACTGCTCGCCGGTGCGCACCAAGTGCAGGATCGGCTCGGGCATCGGTTGGCACGTGTTGGCCGGCAGGTCATTGAAGCGCTCGATGTCGGAGTCGCTGCGATAGGTCGACATCTGCCGGTCAACCTCGGCAAGGATGCTCTCGACCTGCGGCTGGACAACCCCGGCCGCCGGCGTCCCGGAGGTGCGCACGTATTTGATCGAATACGTGCTGCCCATGGTCGGGCCGCCAAAAGCCTCCAGCACCTCACCGTTGCCGCAGCCCGCCAAGATCGCCAGCAAAGCCACCACCACCGCGTATCGCAAACCGCCCATAAGCCACACAACCTTATCGCTACTGAAACTGAATGAAGCCGCACTCAAACATATTTCCGGGGCGGGCCATTATGCGGCATGTGGTCGCCTGATGAGGCCTGGCCCGAGGCAAATAGCCAGCTTGCTAACGGTTTTTGTTGCTCGCCAACACGGATACACATATGGTTACAAAACTCTTTGGCGCCACCGCGCGCCCGGATCCAGCAGCACGGACGAACAACGACCAGGGATTTCCAACAAGATAGCCAGTTGAGTAAATGACATGTCCAGCACCACGGGCAAAGGCAAGGCGATCTTTCGCGTTGTCAGCGGTAACTTCCTTGAAATGTTCGATTTCATGGTCTACGGCTTCTACGCCACGGCCATCGCCAAAACCTTCTTCCCTGCCGACAGCGCCTTTGCGTCCCTGATGTTATCCCTGGCGACCTTCGGTGCCGGGTTCTTGATGCGCCCGCTGGGGGCGATCTTCCTTGGCGCCTACATCGACCGCCACGGCCGTAAAAAGGGCCTGGTGATCACCCTGGCCATGATGGCCGCCGGTACCGTGCTGATCGCCTGCGTGCCCGGCTACGCCACCCTCGGGGTGGCTGCCCCGCTGATCGTGCTGTTTGGCCGGTTGCTGCAGGGATTCTCCGCCGGCGTGGAACTGGGCGGGGTCTCGGTGTACCTGGCGGAAATCGCCACGCCGGGGCGCAAGGGCTTCTTCGTCAGTTGGCAGTCCGCCAGCCAACAAGCTGCGGTGGTATTCGCCGGCCTGTTGGGCGTGGGCCTGAATCACTGGCTGAGCCCAGAGGAAATGGGGGAATGGGGCTGGCGCGTACCGTTCCTGATCGGCTGTCTGATCGTGCCGGTGATCTTCGTGATTCGCCGCTCCCTGGAAGAAACCCCGGAATTCCAGGCACGTAAACACCGCCCTACCCTGCAGGAAATCATCCACTCGATTGGCCAGAACTTCGGCATCGTTGTGGCAGGCATGGCGCTGGTGGTGATGACCACCGTGTCGTTCTACCTGATCACCGCCTATACACCGACCTTCGGCAAGGCCGAGTTGCACCTGTCAGACCTGGATGCGTTGCTGGTCACCGTGTGCGTAGGTATTTCCAACTTTATCTGGCTGCCGGTGATGGGCGCGGTGTCCGACAAGATCGGCCGTAAGCCGCTGCTGCTCGGTGCGACGATCCTGGCGATTCTTACGGCCTACCCGGCGCTGTCGTGGCTGGTGGTCAACCCGAGTTTCAGTCACCTGCTGATCGTGCTGTTGTGGCTGTCGTTCCTGTATGGCTCATACAACGGCGCCATGGTGGTGGCGCTGACCGAGATCATGCCGGTGCAGGTCCGCACCACCGGTTTCTCCCTGGCCTACAGCCTGGCGACCGCGACCTTTGGCGGCTTTACTCCAGCGGCCTGTACCTACCTGATCCATGTGCTGGATAACAAGGCCGCGCCGGGGATCTGGCTCAGCGGGGCAGCGGTGCTGGGGTTGATTGCGACCTTGGTGCTGTTCAAGGGTAACCGGCATGAACTGCGTACGGCGCAGGCTTCGGTGGTCGGTGGGGCCTGACAGATCGCTATCGCGGGCAAGCCCGCGATGAGCAGAGGTATCTACACAACTTTGCCGCAACGCCTAAATCTAGGCAGATAGCGCAGTTGTGGCGAGCGGGCTTGTCGGAACGCCGCATCGCCCGCGCTGGGCTGCGAAGCAGCCCCAATAAGCCGAATGCGTTGTACCAGATACACCGCAGCGGCTGGTTTTAGGGCTGCTTCGCACCCCAGCACGGGCGATGCGGCGTTCCGACAAGCCCGCTCGCCACAGCGAAGTTCGTCAGTTTCTGAAAGTTGTGTAGATACCTATGCCGCGATGAGGCCTTAAACCCCAACACAAAACCCCCAGGCATAAAAAAGCCCCGAACCAGTCGGGGCTTTTTCATTTAGCGCTGATGCTTAGCGTGGGAACGCAGGCGGGTTGACCCCGGCCATGTCTTCCATCACACGAACCACCTGGCAGCTGTAACCGAACTCGTTGTCGTACCAAACGTACAGTACAACGCGGTTATCCTGGGTGATGGTCGCTTCAGCATCCACCACACCGGCGTGGCGCGAGCCAACGAAGTCGGTGGACACCACTTCCTGGGAATTGACGAAGTCGATTTGCTTATGCAGATCGGAGTGCAGCGCCATGTAGCGCAGGTACTCGTTCATCTCTTCACGGGTGGCGGCTTTCTCAAGGTTGAGGTTGAGAATGGCCATCGACACGTTCGGCGTGGGTACACGGATCGCGTTACCGGTCAGCTTGCCGGCCAGCTCAGGCAGGGCCTTGGCAGCAGCGGTGGCAGCACCGGTCTCGGTGATGACCATGTTCAGCGCGGCGCTACGGCCACGGCGATCGCCCTTGTGGAAGTTGTCGATCAGGTTCTGGTCGTTGGTGTACGAGTGAACGGTTTCGACGTGACCGTTGATGATGCCGAACTTGTCATTCACAGCCTTGAGCACCGGCACGATGGCGTTGGTGGTGCAGGAAGCGGCGGACACGATCTTGTCGTCAGCGGTGATTTCGTTGTGGTTGATACCGTGAACGATGTTCTTCAGCTTGCCCTTGCCAGGCGCGGTCAACACAACGCGATCGACACCCGGGCAGGCCAGGTGCTGGCCCAGGCCGTCGGCATCACGCCATACACCGGTGTTGTCCACCAGCAATGCGTTCTGGATCCCGTACTGGGTGTAATCCACCTCGGTCGGGTTCTTCGCGTAGATCACCTGGATCAGGTTACCGTTGGCGGTGATGGTGTTGTTTTCTTCGTCGATGGTGATGGTGCCATTGAACGAACCGTGTACCGAGTCGCGGCGCAAGAGGCTGGCGCGCTTGGTCAGGTCATTCTCGGCGCCTTTGCGCACGACAATGGCCCGCAGGCGCAGGCCGTCGCCACCGCCGGTTTTTTCGATGAGGATGCGTGCCAGCAGGCGGCCGATACGACCGAAGCCGTAGAGCACAACGTCAGTGCCTTTACGGGCGGCGGCGTTCTGCTGGCCAACGACTTCGGCCAGCTCTTCACGCACGAACTGCTCGGCGCTGCGGCCATTGCCTTGGGCGCGGAATTTGAACGCCAACTTGCCCAGGTCTACGGAGGCCGCGCCGAGCTTGAGCTCGCTCATGGCTTTAAGCAGAGGGAATGTTTCGTGGACGGAGAGTTCGCTATCGTCGGCAGAACGATGGCGAGCAAAGCGATGAGCCTTGAGAATCGCGATGACTGATTGGTTGATCAGGCTGCGGCCATAGATCGAGCTCACCACATTGTTATTGCGGTACAGCTGACCGATAAGCGGGATCATCGCTTCTGCGAGTGCTTCACGGTCGATCCATTCACCAAGACACTGGTCGGGCTTCTGAGTCACGGGAACCTTCCACATGTAGGGGCTGAAAAAAGGGGCTACATTATGCCGCCCGACCGCCCCTGGAGCAATGCGCGCCACGCAACAAAAGCCCTTGCAAATAATTTTCACCGCGCTACAAGCCAGTAAATACGCGGCTTCCAGCGCACCCCCCGGAGAAAGACCAGGGCGTGTTGTCCGTAACCCTCCGAAACATACGTGCATTTTGGCACTACATATTGAGTCAAAACCGCACATTGTTTGTCTTAGCCACTACATTTCCTACAAACCGTAATAGGCACAGTCAGCAACTGACAGGCGGCACTCCAGGCCGTTACAATTACCGACTTTGTCGCAACGCTGGAGCTCAACCTTCCGTGCCCGTCCTGCGTCTACCGCTACTCCCTGCCGAGGCAGGTAAACAGCATTGGGGCAATTTGCCCGGTGCCGCCCTGAGCCTGGCCATTGCCGAGGCTGCCAGTGCAGCCAAACGCTTTACCCTGCTGCTGACCGCCGACAGCCAAAGTGCCGAACGGCTAGAGCAGGAGCTGAGCTTCTTCGCCCCCGATTTGCCGGTGCTGCATTTCCCGGACTGGGAGACCCTGCCCTACGACTTGTTCTCCCCGCACCAGGACATCATTTCCCAGCGCATCGCCAGCCTGTACCGCTTGCCGGAACTGGCCCACGGTGTGCTGGTGGTGCCGATCACCACGGCCCTGCACCGCCTGGCGCCGACCAAGTTTCTGCTGGGCAGCAGCCTGGTGTTGGATATCGGCCAGAAGCTCGATGTAGAGCAGATGCGCACCCGTCTTGAAGCCAGCGGCTATCGCTGCGTCGATACGGTGTACGAGCATGGTGAGTTCGCCGTGCGCGGCGCGCTGATCGACCTGTTCCCGATGGGCAGCAAACTGCCCTACCGCATCGACCTGTTCGACGACGAAATCGAGACCCTGCGTACCTTCGACCCGGAAAACCAGCGGTCCATCGACAAAGTGCAATCGATCAAGCTGCTGCCGGCCCGGGAATTCCCCCTGCAAAAAGACGCGGTCACACGCTTCAAGGCGCGCTTTCGCGAACGCTTCGACGTGGACTTCCGCCGCTGCCCGATCTTCCAGGACCTGAGCAGCGGGATTACCCCCGCCGGTATCGAGTACTACCTGCCGCTGTTCTTCGATGAAACCTCGACCCTGTTCGATTACCTGCCCCAGGACACCCAGGTGTTCTCGCTGCCCGGCATCGAACAGGCCGCGGAAAATTTCTGGAACGACGTACGCAACCGTTACGAAGAGCGCCGCGTCGATCCCTCCCGGCCTTTATTGCCGCCTGCCGAGCTGTTCCTGCCGGTGGAAGACTGCTTTGCCCGCCTGAAGAACTGGCCGCGCGTGGTCGCCAGCCAGCAGGATGTAGAAGCCGGTGTCGGTCGCGAACGCTTCCCGGCCCAAACCCTGCCGAACCTGGCCATCGAAGCCAAGGCCACCCAGCCGCTGCAAGCATTGTCCGACTTCCTTGGCGATTTCCCGGGCCGCGTGCTGTTTACCGCCGAATCCGCCGGGCGCCGCGAAGTGCTGCTGGAGTTGCTGGAACGCCTGAAGCTGCGGCCAAAAACCGTCGACAGCTGGCCGGACTTCGTGGCCGGCAAGGACCGCATGGCGATCACCATTGCCCCGCTCAACGAAGGCTTGCAACTGGATGATCCGGCCCTGGCGCTGATTGCCGAGAGCCCGCTGTTCGGCCAACGCGTGATGCAGCGCCGGCGCCGGGAAAAACGCGCCGACGCCAACAACGATGCGGTCATCAAGAACCTCACCGAACTGCGCGAAGGCGCACCGGTGGTGCATATCGACCACGGCGTGGGGCGCTACCTGGGCCTGCAGACCCTGGAGATCGACAACCAGGCCGCCGAATTCCTCACTATGGAATACGCCGAGGGCGCCAAGCTCTACGTCCCGGTGGCCAACCTGCACCTGATCGCGCGCTACACCGGCAGTGACGACGCCCTCGCGCCGTTGCACCGCCTGGGCTCCGAGACCTGGCAGAAAGCCAAGCGCAAGGCCGCCGAACAGGTGCGCGACGTGGCCGCCGAACTGCTGGACATCTATGCCCGCCGCGCGGCCCGCGAAGGTTATGCGTTCGCCGACCCGAAGGCCGACTACGCCACCTTCAGCGCCGGCTTCGCCTTCGAAGAAACCCCGGACCAGCAAACCACCATCGACGCCGTGCGCGCCGACATGCTCGCGCCCAAGCCCATGGACCGCCTGGTCTGCGGCGATGTGGGCTTCGGCAAGACTGAAGTGGCGATGCGTGCCGCGTTTATCGCAGTGCATGGTGGCCGCCAGGTGGCGATCCTGGTACCGACCACCCTGCTCGCCCAGCAGCACTACAACAGCTTCCGCGACCGCTTTGCCGATTGGCCGGTGACTGTGGAAGTAATGAGCCGCTTCAAGTCGGCCAAGGAAGTGAATGCCGCTGTCGCCGATCTGGCCGAAGGCAAGATCGATATCGTCATCGGCACCCACAAACTGCTGTCGGACGACGTAAAAATCAAGAACCTGGGCCTGGTGATCATCGACGAGGAGCACCGCTTTGGCGTGCGCCAGAAGGAGCAGCTCAAGGCCCTGCGCAGCGAGGTCGATATCCTCACCCTGACTGCCACACCAATCCCGCGCACGCTGAACATGGCGGTGTCGGGCATGCGCGACCTGTCGATCATCGCCACGCCGCCAGCGCGGCGCTTGTCGGTGCGCACGTTCGTCATGGAGCAGAACAACAGCACGATCAAGGAAGCCCTGCTGCGCGAATTGCTGCGCGGCGGCCAGGTCTACTACCTGCACAACGACGTAAAAACCATCGAGAAATGCGCCGCCGACCTCGCCGAACTGGTGCCGGAAGCGCGGATCGGCATCGGCCACGGGCAGATGCGCGAACGCGAACTCGAACAGGTGATGAGCGACTTCTACCACAAGCGCTTCAACGTGCTGATCGCCTCGACCATTATCGAGACCGGTATCGACGTGCCAAGCGCCAACACCATCATTATCGAGCGTGCGGACAAGTTCGGCCTGGCACAACTGCACCAGTTGCGTGGTCGGGTCGGCCGCAGTCACCACCAGGCCTATGCCTACCTGCTGACGCCACCGCGCCAGCAAATCACTGGCGACGCGGAAAAACGCCTGGAGGCCATCGCCAACACCCAGGACCTGGGCGCAGGCTTTGTGCTGGCCACCAACGACCTGGAAATCCGTGGTGCCGGCGAACTGCTGGGCGACGGCCAGAGCGGGCAGATCCAGGCGGTGGGCTTCACCCTCTATATGGAGATGCTCGAGCGCGCGGTGAAGGCCATCCGCAAAGGCGAGCAACCGAACCTCGACCAGCCACTGGGCGGCGGCCCGGAAATCAACCTGCGCCTGCCGGCGTTGATCCCCGAGGACTACCTGCCGGATGTGCATGCGCGGCTGATCCTGTACAAGCGCATCGCCTCGGCCACCGACGAAGAAGGCCTCAAGGACCTGCAAGTGGAGATGATCGACCGCTTCGGCCTGCTGCCGGAACCGACCAAGAACCTGGTGCGCCTGACCCTGCTCAAATTGCAGGCCGAGCAACTGGGGATCAAGAAGGTCGATGCGGGTCCTCAGGGTGGGCGTATCGAATTCGAAGCGCAGACGCCGGTGGACCCGTTGGTGTTGATCAAGTTGATCCAGGGCCAGCCTAACCGCTACAAATTCGAAGGCGCCACGTTATTCAAGTTCATGGTACCGATGGAACGTGCCGAAGAGCGCTTTAATACATTGGAGGCGCTGTTTGAGCGCCTCATCCCCAAATCTGCTTGAAGGACGCCCCATGCGCCTGCTTCGTATCCTGAGCCTGTTGTTGGTGGTAGTCGCACCTTCGGCGTTTGCCGACAGCCTCTACCAGGTGGAAATGATCCTGATCCGCCAGAATGCGGAACCGGTCATCAACAGCCGGCCGGCCCCAGAAAACTGGGATGCCGGCGCTCCACGCCAGGGGATCGAGAAAATCAGCCCGCCGCGCCTGACCAACATCGTCGAAAAACTCCAGGCCAACGGCGATTACACCGTGCTGCTGCACAAGGCCTGGGAGCAGAACCTGGGCGAACAGCCCGTGAAGGTGAAAATCACCGACGGCCAGGAACAGTTCGGCCAGTTCCCCATCCAGGGCACCCTGGACCTGCAGTTGGGGCGCTTTACCCGGATTGATGCGAGCTTCTGGCTCAACCAGTTCGACAACCACGGCAGCGTGATTGCCAGTGAGCACCTGAGCCAGCCGGACGTGCGCACCAAGAACAACCAGCTCAACTACCTGGACGGCGGCCACCTGGCCCTGCTGATCAAGATCACCTCCCTCACGGCCAAGCCACCGAGCGCACCACCGCCCGGCCTGGCGGACTGATCCAGCGCCATGCCCCTGCCGTCGTCGCTGACCAAACCCCTGGCGCCTTCCTGGGCTAACCGCTTCAAGGAGCAAAGCCTGGAGCGCGGCCGGCGCTACGCCCTGGAAAACCGCGTGCGCATCGTCGAGTCGGGCGACAGCACCATCATCGCCAGTTGCGAAGGCTCAGGCGGTAATGTCTACCGCCAGACCATCGCCCTGCGCGAGTCGGCCAAGGGCACCTTGATCCTGGTGGACAGCCGCTGCACCTGCCCCGTGCATACCAACTGCAAACACATTGCCGCAGTGCTGCTGCAGGTCCAGGAAACCCTGGCCTATCCGGCAGCGGCCAAGGATGCCGAGCTGCTGGAAAAGCTCCAGGCCGTGCTCGACAACCGCGTGGTGCTGCCTCAAGTGGTGCTCGAGGATGTGCAGCCCATTCCGCGGCTGTGGCTGGCCAGCATCGAGTTCAGCGCCTTTGAGCCGCGCAACGGCAAGATGCAGCGCTACATCCAGCACCGGGCGGCGCTGTCGTTCAATTATCAGGGCAACTACGTCAGCGGCCAGAAAAACGCCGATATCATTGTGCGCCAGGAAACCCAGAGCCTGCGGATCAAGCGCCACCCCGAGGTCGAGCAAGGTTTTCGCGAACACCTGCGCTTGCTGGGTTTCAAGATCGCCACGCGCCAGAGCAAGGCCTTGCCGGAGAGCGCCGGCGAGCTGTTTGAGATGGTCAACGACAGTGCCTGGCTGAACTTCACTCTCAACGCCTCGCCGAGCCTGCGTGCGGAGGGCTGGGAGCTGCAGATCGATGAAGATTTCGGCTTCGACCTGAGCCCCGTCGATGACTGGTACGCCAGCGTCGATGAAGTGCCGGAGCGCGACTGGTTCGACCTGGAGCTGGGGATCATCGTCAATGGCGAACGCCTGAGCCTGTTGCCGATCCTGTTGAACCTGATGCGCTCCCACACCGAAATCCTCAACCCGGAAAAACTCGCGCGCCGCCGCGACGACGAACTGATCCTGGTGAACATCCCCGGCCTGCCCAATGGCGGCCACGGCCCGCTGCAAGTGGCGCTGCCCTATGGCCGGCTCAAACCGGTGCTGGCCACCCTCGGCGAGTTCTACCTGCAAGAGCCCGGCAGCACCGCCTTGCGCCTGGCCAAGGCCGACGCCATTCGCCTCAACCCGCTGGAAGACCTGCCCCTGCAATGGGAAGGCGGCGAACAGATCCGCAACTTTGCCCAGCGCCTGCGCGATATCAAGGACTTCACCTGCACAGCACCCGAGGGCCTGAATGCGACCTTGCGCCCCTACCAGCTCGAAGGCCTGAGCTGGATGCAGTCCCTGCGCCAACTGGAAGTGGGCGGGATTCTTGCGGACGACATGGGCCTGGGCAAAACCCTACAGACCCTGGCGCATATTCTCAGCGAAAAAATCGCCGGGCGCCTGGACCGGCCGTGCATGGTCGTGATGCCCACCAGCCTGATCCCCAACTGGCTCGACGAAGCGGCGCACTTCACCCCGCAACTCAAGGTGCTGGCGCTGTATGGAGCCGCACGCAAGAAGCACTTCGCACAACTGCAGGATTATGACCTGCTGCTGACCACCTATGCCCTGCTGCCCAAGGACATCGAGCAACTGGCCGCGCAGCCGCT
The DNA here is from genome assembly GCF_009873475.1 of Pseudomonas sp. DTU12.1. Taxonomy (NCBI): domain Bacteria; kingdom Pseudomonadati; phylum Pseudomonadota; class Gammaproteobacteria; order Pseudomonadales; family Pseudomonadaceae; genus Pseudomonas; species Pseudomonas sp. DTU12.1. The sequence continues at coordinate 4,309,728 of NZ_CP045254.1, forward strand.
GCATGTGCTGATCCTCGATGAAGCCCAATACATCAAGAACCCCACCAGCAAGGCCGCCCAGGCCGCCCGCGAGCTGAATGCCCGGCAGCGCCTGTGCCTGAGCGGCACACCGCTGGAAAATCACCTGGGCGAGCTGTGGTCGCTGTTCCACTTCCTGCTGCCGGGTTGGCTGGGGGATGTTAAGAGCTTCAACCGCGATTACCGCGTGCCCATCGAAAAACGCGGCAGCGACGTGCGATTGCAGCACCTCAACGGTCGGATCAAACCGTTCTTGCTGCGCCGCACCAAGGAACAGGTGGCCACTGAGTTGCCACCCAAGACCGAGATCATCCATTGGGTCGATCTCAATGAAGCGCAGCGCGACGTGTACGAAACCATGCGCCTGGCCATGGACAAGAAGGTGCGCGACGAAATCACCCGCAAGGGCGTGGCCCGCAGCCAGATCATCATCCTTGAAGCGCTGCTCAAGCTGCGCCAGGTCTGTTGCGACCTGCGCCTGGTCAACGATGCAACGCTGCCAGCGCGCGGCAGCAGCTCCGGCAAGCTCGACAGCCTGATGGAGATGCTCGACGAGCTATTTGCCGAAGGGCGCAGGATCCTGCTGTTTTCCCAGTTCACCTCAATGCTCAGCCTGATTGAGATCGAGCTGAAAAAACGCGGTGTCGCCTATGCCTTGCTGACCGGCCAGACCCGCGATCGGCGCACGCCGGTGAAGGATTTCCAGAGCGGCAAGTTGCAGATCTTCCTCATCAGCCTCAAGGCTGGTGGCGTCGGGCTTAACCTGACCGAAGCCGACACCGTGATCCACTACGACCCGTGGTGGAACCCGGCCACGGAAAACCAGGCCACCGACCGTGCGTATCGCATCGGCCAGGAGAAGCCGGTGTTTGTGTACAAGATGATTGCGCGCGGCACTGTGGAAGAGAAGATCCAGGCGTTGCAGCAAGAGAAGTCAGACCTGGCGGCGGGCGTGCTGGATGGTCGCACCACTGGCGACTGGAAGTTGGGCAACGAAGATATCGAGGCGCTGTTTGCGCCGTTGCCCAATAAGCAAGAGAAGCGTTGACTGCCAGGTCGCTATCGCAGGCAAGCCACACATTTTGATCTGTGAATAGATTCAAGTGTGGGAGCTGGCTTGCCTGCGATAGGCGCACCTCAATCTCATTCGATCAACTGAGCATCCCGAAGCGCACCGAGCGCCGCCAACCAACGCGGGTCCTGCTTATAGTCAGTCGAGGCAATCGCCTGCCCACGCATCCGGGCAATCCGCGCCGACGGCGTGACCTTCATGCGCTGGGCGGCACTCAGGGCCAACTCGGCGGCCGCACGGTCATTGCACACCAGCCCCATATCGCAACCCGCGCTCAAGGCCGCCTCGATACGGCTCGCCGCATCCCCCACCACATGGGCACCGGCCATGGACAGGTCATCACTGAAAATCACCCCATCGAACTGCAACTCACCGCGCAGGATGTCTTGCAACCAACGGCGCGAAAAGCCGGCCGGCTGGTTATCCACCTGGGGGTAAATGACATGGGCCGGCATGACGGCGGCCAATTGCTTGCTCAAGCGCGCGAACGGCACCAGGTCATGGCTGCGAAGCTGCTCCAGGCTGCGTTCATCCACGGGAATGGCGACGTGGGAATCAGCCTCGGCCCAACCATGACCCGGAAAGTGCTTGCCGGTGGCGGCCATACCGGCGCTGTTCATGCCTCGGATAAAGGCGCCGGCCAACAACGCGGCACGCTCGGGATCACCTTCGAACGCACGTGTACCTACGACGGCGCTGCGCTGGTAATCGAGGTCCAGCACCGGGGCGAAGCTCAGGTCCAGGCCAACGGCCAACACTTCTGTGGCCATGACCCAGCCACACTGCTCGGCCAGGTATTCGGCATTGGGATTATCTGCCAGGGCACGCATGGCCGGCAGGCGGACAAACCCCTGGCGCAGGCGCTGGACACGGCCGCCTTCCTGGTCGACAGCCAGCAACAGGTCCGGGCGCACCGCGCGAATGGCAGCGCTCAATTCCCGCACCTGGCGCGGATGTTCGATGTTGCGCGCAAAAATGATCAGGCCGCCCACTTCAGGCTGGCGCAACAAGTGGCGATCCTCAGCCGTCAGCCAGGTGCCGGCGACGTCCACCATCAAAGAGCCTTGCAGGGCAGCAGTCATAAATTTTCCTTGAATGACGCGCGCACTCCACCGCCTCGCCAGGTCAAGCCTGGCAAGGCGGTGGAGTGCGGGTAAATATTTGAAATCGGCATGGGCGGCTAGCTTAGCGGATGCAAGCGGTGGCGCCCAGACGCCAGTGGTTAAACCTTGGCAGCCACCGGGGCGGACTTGCTGCGCGGGCGCAACTGGGCGGCCGCCATGGCCGGGTCGGTGACACCGCTTTCGGCGCGCATGCCGGCGGCCAGGAATGGCACCATCAAGCGCATGACCTGTTCGATGGAGGTGTTGACCCCGAAATCCGTCTCGGCGATGGCGCGCAAGGCCTTGATCCCGGACATGCTGAACGCTGCGGCGCCGAGCATGAAGTGCACGCGCCAGAACAATTCGATAGGAGGAATGCGCGGGGCCGCCTCATTCACCAACAACATGTAGCGACGGAATACCTTGCCATACATGTCTTCGAGATAACGCCGCAAGTGGCCTTGGCTCTGACTGAAAGCCAGGCCCAGCAGGCGCATGAAGATCGACAGGTCGTTGCCACTGCGTGGTTGTACCACCAGCGCCTGCTCGACGAGGATTTCCAGCAGCTCTTCCAGGCTCGGCTTGTTGTCGGGCTTGGTCTGGCGCCGCTCCAGCTCACGGTCGAGACTGACGCAGAACGGTCCCAGGAAACGTGAGAATACTGCCTGGATCAGGGCTTTCTTCGAGCCGAAATGATAGTTCACTGCCGCCAGGTTGACCCCAGCCTTGCTGGTGATCAGCCGCAATGAAGTTTCAGCAAATCCTTTTTCCGCGAACAACTGCTCGGCAGCATCGAGAATGCGTTCAACGGTTTCCGACTGGGCCATGGCTACTCCGCCTGACAAACACTTGTTTGAAACATACGTTTCACCTTGTGCAATGTCAAGCCTGCAGGTCCGTTTTCCGGCCGGGCAGTCACCCGATTCGCACCTATTTAATCACATCTTCAACAGCCTGTAGGCAGCGCTATCTCCAGGCTTGGCAAGGACCGACGGATGACCGTCCGGCGGAGTCGGCAAAAACGATGATTGCCAAGCGCAGTTCACTGTATATAATCCCAGTCACTGTATAAAAAGACAGAGCGATCAACATGCTAAAACTGACGCCACGCCAAGCTGAGATTCTCGCTTTTATCAAGCGCTGCCTCGACGACAACGGCTATCCGCCGACCCGGGCGGAAATCGCCCTGGAGCTGGGGTTCAAATCCCCCAACGCTGCTGAAGAACACCTGAAGGCCCTTGCCCGCAAGGGTGCGATCGAAATGACCCCAGGTGCATCCCGTGGCATTCGTATCCCTGGCTTCGAAGCCAAGGCTGACGAATCGACGCTGCCGATCATCGGCCGGGTCGCTGCCGGTGCGCCGATTCTTGCACAGCAGCACGTCGAAGAGTCTTGCAATATCAACCCGACTTTCTTCCATCCTCGCGCCGACTACCTGCTGCGGGTCCATGGCATGAGCATGAAGGACGTGGGCATCTTCGACGGCGACCTGCTTGCCGTCCATACCACCCGTGAAGCACGCAACGGTCAGATCGTCGTGGCGCGTATTGGCGACGAAGTGACGGTCAAGCGCTTCAAACGCGAGGGCAGCAAAGTCTGGCTGCTGGCGGAAAACCCTGAGTTTTCACCGATTGAAGTCAACCTGAAGGATCAGGACCTGGTGATCGAAGGCTTGAGTGTCGGCGTTATTCGCCGCTAACGGAGGCATCATGCAGTTCCCACACGCGCAACAACATACACAACTGCCGCTGTTTGAGGCCTTCTTGGCCCAGCCACTTGCACCGATCCTCAACGAGGTGGTGGAGTCCCCATGGACCGCCCCCGCCGAACCAGAGGTATTCAGTGAATTGTCGTTGCGCGGCGCTGCCGGGAACTGCCTGAGCCTGCTGGCCCCCATTCTTCGCAACCTGAGCGAAGAACAGGATGCCCGCTGGCTGACCCTGATCGCCCCGCCCTCCAGCCTGACCCAGGCCTGGTTGCGGGATGCGGGCCTGAACCGCGAGCGTATCCTGCTGCTGCAACCACGCGGCACCCAGAGTGCCCAGCAACTGACCTGCGAAGCGTTGCGCCTGGGGCGTAGCCATACGGTCGTCAGTTGGCTGAATCCGCTGGGCGCTTCGGCCAAGCAGCAGTTGATCAGCGCGGCGCGCACAGGCGATGCACAAAGCTTGAATATTCGTTTGGGATAAGCCCGAGCCTGACGCGCAACGCGTTATCGGGAATGCTACAGGTCGTCCGATTGCAGCCTGACGTCAAGTCAGTGCCTGCGATGGACGCAAGGCCTCTACAGAACTGAGAAGCCGATTGTTAGTTTGAATCTTGAAATCGACAAACGGACTCAGTGAAGAATTCGCGGACCGTCGTCTTTCTCTGGTTCGCCTTCAGCCAGGCGCCCCGCCATCTGCACGCCCACGCTCAACATGGCTTTTGCCACTTCCACGTGCTGGCCTTGCAGGAATGCCTTGGCATCCTCGGAAAAGTCCAAAGTCACCAGAGAACCCTCGTCCTCGGCCCTACGCAGCTCAATTCGGCCGTCGGGCAATTCAACAATTTCCAGAAAGGACGTTGGCATAAAAATCTGTTCTCCACGAAAGGCCGGCATTATATCAGTCATCAACGCGGCCTCGCTCAGGATCTGAACAGCTTTCGTTGCTGCTTGATGAATGGTCTGTAGGAGCGGGCTTGCCAGCGATAGCCATAGGTATCTACATAACTTCGCCGCACCGCCTAAATCCAGGCAAATAGCGCAGTTGTGGCGAGCGGGCTTGTCGGAACGCCGCATCGCCCGCGCTGGGCTGCGAAGCAGCCCTAAACCCGGCCATCGCGGTTTATCTGAAGAAACGCGGCGGGCTTTTTGGGGCTGCTTCGCAGCCCAGCGCGGGCGATGCGGCGTTCCGACAAGCCCGCTCGCCACGGGGGAGTTCGTCAGTTTCTGAAAGTTGTGTAGATACCTATGCAGCGATAGCGGTCTGCCGGCCAACTTTGCATTGCTTGATCAATTGTTATCGCCGGCAAGCCGGCTCCTACATTGCCCCGCCACTCAGCACTCGTTCAAGCCATCCCGAAAGCGGATAGCCAGCTTCTTCAACTCCTGACGCCAGCTCTCCAACTCCGCCCGGCTCAGCGGCTCGGGACCTTCGTCTTCCAGACTGACCGCAACAATCAACGGCTGGGTCACATCGCCCTTGGGCTTGTGCGGCACACGCGGCGGCTGGAACATCGCCGAATGGGCAGCCAGCAAACGTGCCAGCCAGCTGTCAGGGCTGCGGGCCATTTCCACCAACTCGGCCAACTCAGGGATGGCCAAGGACTCCAGCACCTCGCGGGTCAAAATATCCTCGGCCCGTGGCGCATGCGCCTGGGGCAAGCGATAGAAGCCGGCAATTTCATGACACAGCCCCAACAAGGCGCCATACAGATGGAACAACGCCGACTCCCGCCCCGCCTGCACCAGCGCGATAGCGTTCATCTCCTTCCCTTCCTCGGCACGGCCAAGGGCTTCCAGGGACAAACCCGCGAAGTAAATTTTCTGGTTGGTACGGGTATAGAGTTCGTTAGCCATGACGGCAGTCTCCACAACGACATAAACGTGATGCTGGCTTTGCAGGAGCAAGTTTACTCGCGAAAAACCCGAGAACAACGCAGTGCATCGGGTTTATCGCGTTATCGTTAACGACCTTCGCGAGCAAGCTCGCTCCTACAGATCAAGCGCCCTGGCGCTTGTCCTCGACCTTCCACTTGCCGCCGTCGTAGAACGCCTTCCAGCCCGTAGGCTTGCCGTCCACTTCGGTCTGCACGTACTGCTCCTTGGTCTTGCGGCTATAGCGGATCACGGCCGGACGACCGTCGGGATCCTTCTTCGGCGCTTCACACAGGAAGTGGTACTTCGGATCGATCTCATCCTTGTGCGGCACGATCTCCATCACCAGTGGCGCACGGGTCTCGCGGTTTTTCGGGAACTGGCTGGCGGCCAGGAACAGGCCCGAAGCGCCGTCACGCAGGATGTAGGTGTCGTTGACCTTCTCGCACTTGAGCTCAGGCATCTTCACCGGGTCCATCTTCGGCGGCGCCGCGTCACCGCTTTTCAGCAGTTTGCGGGTGTTCTTGCAGGTCGGGTTGGTGCAACCGAAGAACTTGCCGAAGCGGCCGGTCTTGAGTTGCATCTCACTGCCGCACTTGTCGCACTCCAGGCTCGGGCCTTCATAGCCCTTGATGCGGTAGGTGCCTTCTTCGATTTCGTAGCCGTTGCAATCCGGGTTGTTACCGCAGATGTGCAGCTTGTGCTTTTCGTCGAGCAGATAGGCATCCATCGCCGTGCTGCAGATCGGGCAACGGTGCTTGCCACGCAACACCAGCGACTCGGATTCACCCTCGTCGTCGGCCGCAATTTCATCACCCGGTACCAGGTTGACGGTGGCCTTGCAGCGCTCTTTGGGCGGCAGGCTGTAGCCCGAGCAACCCAGGAACACACCGGTAGACGCGGTGCGGATCTGCATCGGCCGCCCGCAGGTGGTGCACGGAATATCCGTCATCACCGGCTGGTTGGCGCGCATACCGTTTTCCGGGCTTTCGGCTACTTCGAGTTTTTTCTTGAAGTCGCCATAGAACTCGTCGAGTACGTTTTTCCAGTCCCGCTCGCCCTGGGCCACGTCATCGAGGTTCTCTTCCATGCCGGCGGTAAAGCCGTAGTCCATCAGGTTGGAGAAACTCTCGGACAGACGCTCGGTGACGATATCGCCCATCTTTTCCGAATAGAAACGACGGTTATGCAGCGCCACGTAGCCGCGGTCCTGGATGGTGGAAATGATCGCCGCGTAGGTCGAAGGACGACCAATGCCCCGCTTTTCCATCTCTTTGACCAGGCTCGCTTCCGAATAACGCGCAGGCGGCTTGGTGAAGTGCTGGGACGGATCAAGCTTGACCAGCTTCATCACATCGCCCTGGGCCATGTCTGGCAGCACGTCGTCATCGCCGGGCTTGGCGATTTGCGGCATCACACGGGTGTAACCGTCGAACTTGAGGATACGGCCCTTGGCACGCAGCTCGAAGTCCCCGGCACCCACGGTGACGGTGGTGGACAAGTATTGCGCCGGCAGCATCTGGCAGGCCAGGAACTGGCGCCAGATCAGCTCGTAGAGGCGCTCAGCGTCGCGCTCCATGCCTGTGAGCTTGCTTGGCTCGGTATTGGCGTCAGACGGCCGAATCGCTTCGTGAGCCTCTTGTGCGCCTTCCTTGCTGCTGTAGACGTTCGGGTTCTCCGGCAGGTACTTCTTGCCGAATTCGCTTTCAATATAAGTGCGCGCCATCGCCACCGCGTCTTGCGACAGGTTGGTGGAGTCGGTACGCATATACGTGATGTAGCCCGCTTCGTACAAACGCTGGGCCATCATCATCGTCTTCTTCACCCCAAAGCCCAGGCGGTTGCTCGCGGCCTGTTGCAGGGTGGAGGTGATGAACGGCGCCGACGGCTTGCTGCTGGTGGGCTTGTCTTCGCGCTTGACGATGCTGTAGCTGGAAGCCTTGAGCTTCTCCAGCGCGGCCATGGCCTGGGCTTCGTTGAGCGGCTTGAAAGCCTCGCCTTTCTCACGGGCCACGTCAAAGCGTACGGTCGCGCCCTTGGCGGTGCCGAGGTCGGCGTGGACTTCCCAGTATTCTTCAGGGATGAACGCGCGGATCTCGCGCTCACGCTCCACCACCAGCTTGACCGCTACCGATTGCACACGGCCAGCGGACAGGCCACGGGCAATTTTGGCCCACAACAATGGCGAGACCATGTAGCCGACGACGCGGTCGAGGAAGCGTCGAGCCTGCTGGGCATTGACGCGGTCAATATCCAGCTCGCCCGGCTTGGAGAAGGCTTCCTGGATCGCCTTCTTGGTAATTTCGTTGAACACCACGCGTTTATAGCGGCTGTCATCCCCACCGATGGCTTCGCGCAGGTGCCAGGCAATGGCTTCCCCTTCGCGGTCCAAGTCCGTCGCGAGATAGATGGTGTCAGCATCCTTGGCGAGCCGGCGCAGCTCCTCGATCACCTTTTCCTTGCCCGGAAGGATTTCGTACTTGGCCTTCCAGCCATGATCAGGGTCCACCCCCATGCGCGAAACCAGCTGCTTGCGCGCTTTTTCTTTGGGCGAGAGCACCGGACCTTCGCCCGCAGCCGCCTTGCCGCGCTTGGCAGCAGGCTCCTTGCTGGCGCTAGCCGAACCGCTGGTGGGCAGGTCTCGGATATGGCCGATACTCGACTTCACCACGTACTCGTTACCCAAGTACTTGTTGATGGTCTTGGCCTTAGCCGGGGATTCCACAATGACCAGCGATTTGCCCATGGATCGGAAAATTCCTGAATTCGAGAAGAGAAAGGCGGTTGGCGCCTGACGCGGCAACGCTATATATAGTGGCAACACAGTGAGGTCAAGCGCAGCATTGTGCGCTACCAGCCGTTATTGCCCTGAAAAAAGACTGGGTTCGACCTGCACCAAAGCAAAGCGCGGGACCTGCTTGCCGTCAACTTCGACAGTCTCCAGGAACATGCTCAAGGGGCGCACCCAAAAGCCGTAATCGCCATACAGTGCTTGGTAGAACACCACTTCTTCTTCGGTCTCGGAGTGCCGCGCCACATTAAAAACGCGGTACTTGGGACCTTTATAATGCTGGTAGAGCCCTGGTTCGACTTTCATGCTCTGGCCCTCTTACAAAATTTATTAAAAAAAAATTAAAAATTCCAAAAAACAAAAACCGGGGCACTGGGCCCCGGCTTCCGTCAACTCAACGCTTAGACGCGTTCGAAGACGGTAGAAATGCCTTGGCCGAGACCAATGCACATGGTTGCAACCCCAAGGTTGCCGCCATTTTGCTTCATCACGTTAAGCAAAGTGCCGGAAATACGTGCACCGGAGCAACCGAATGGGTGGCCCAAGGCAATCGCACCGCCGTGCAGGTTAACCTTCTCGTTCATCTTGTCGAGTACTTTCAGATCTTTCAGCACGGGCAGAGCCTGTGCGGCGAAAGCTTCGTTGAGCTCGAAGAAGTCGATGTCGGAGATGCTCAGACCTGCGCGCTTCAAGGCTTTTTGTGTGGCCGGTACTGGACCATAGCCCATGATCGCCGGGTCCACACCCGCCACGGCCATGGAACGGATCACTGCCAGAGGCTGGATCCCCAGGTCCTGGGCGCGCTGGGCCGACATCACGATCATGCACGAGGCACCATCGGTGATCTGCGACGAAGTACCGGCAGTCACGGTGCCGCCCTTGGGATTGAATGCCGGCTTCAAGGCCGCCAGGCTTTCCAGGGTGGTATCCGGACGAATGGTTTCGTCGTAGTCGAACAGCTTCAGGAAACCGTTCTCGTCGTAGCCGTTCATCGGGATGATTTCATCCTTGAACTTGCCTTCCAGGGTTGCCTTGTGGGCGAGCTGGTGCGAGCGCAGGCCAAAAGCGTCCTGGGCTTCACGGGTGATGCCGTGCATCTTGCCGAGCATTTCTGCGGTCAGGCCCATCATGCCCGAGGCTTTTGCCGCGTACAGCGACATATGCGGGTTTGGATCGACGCCGTGCATCATGCTGACGTGGCCCATGTGCTCCACGCCGCCGACCACGAACACATCACCGTTGCCGGTCATGATCGCCTGGGCGGCAGTGTGCAGTGCGCTCATGGAAGAACCACACAGGCGGCTGACGGTCTGGCCGGCAGCAGTATGCGGGATCTGCGTCATCAGGGACGCCATGCGGGCGATGTTCCAGCCCTGCTCCAGGGTCTGGTTGACGCAGCCCCAGATCACGTCCTCGACTTCGTTCGGGTCGACCTTGACGTTGCGCTCCAGCAGTTTGCTGATCAGGTGCGCCGACATGTCTTCGGCACGGGTGTTGCGGTGCATGCCGCCCTTGGAGCGGCCCATCGGAGTACGACCGAAGTCGACAATCACGACGTCTCTTGGATTCAAGCTCATAAATATTCTCGCTCTAGTCGTCTGGGCACTTAACCGAAGAAGCTCTGGCCGTTCTTGGCCATCTCGCGCAGCTTCGCAGTCGGGTGGTACAGCGGGCCCAGATCAGCGTATTGATCAGCCAGGGCAACGAATTCGGCTACACCGATCGAGTCGATGTAACGCAGCGCACCACCACGGAATGGAGGGAAACCAATACCGTACACCAGGCCCATATCGGCTTCGGCGGCGGTTTCAACGATGCCGTCTTCCAGGCAACGCACGGTTTCCAGGCACAGGGCGATCATCATCCAGTTGATGATGTCCTCGTCGGACACTTCACGCTGCTCGTAGACGATAGGCGCCAGCACTTCGTGAACCGATGGATCGGCAACTTTCTTCTGCTTGCCTTTCTTGTCGGTCTCGTAGGCGTAGAAGCCCTTGCCATTCTTCTGGCCAAGGCGCTTGGCCTCGTAAAGCGCATCGACAGCCGAGCGACGGTCGTCTTTCATGCGATCCGGGAAGCCTTCAGCCATAACGTCGCGACCGTGGTGGCCGGTGTCGATACCGACCACGTCCATCAGGTACGCCGGGCCCATTGGCCAGCCGAATTTTTCCATGACCTTGTCGATACGCACAAAGTCCACGCCAGCGCTGACCAGCTTGGCGAAACCGCCAAAGTACGGGAACAGCACGCGGTTGACCAAAAAGCCCGGGCAGTCGTTGACCACGATCGGGTTCTTGCCCATTTTCTTGGCGTAGGCAACGGTGGTGGCAACGGCCAGCTCGCTGGACTTCTCGCCACGGATCACTTCCACCAGCGGCATCATGTGCACCGGGTTGAAGAAGTGCATGCCGACGAAGTTTTCCGGACGCTTGAGGGCCTTGGCCAGCAAGGTGATGGAAATGGTCGAGGTGTTGGACGCCAGGATCGTGTCTTCTTTGACCTGGGCTTCAACTTCAGCCAGTACCGCTTGCTTGACCTTCGGGTTCTCGACAACCGCTTCGACCACCAGGTCGACGTGGCCGAAATCGCCGTAGGACAGCGTAGGACGAATGCCGTTGAGCACTTCAGCCATCTTCGCAGCCGTCATGCGACCTTTATCAACGCGGCCCACCAGCAGCTTGGCGGCTTCTGCCAGGCCTTGCTCGATACCGTGCTCGTTGATGTCTTTCATCAGGATCGGCGTGCCTTTGGACGCCGACTGATAAGCGATACCGCCACCCATGATACCGGCGCCGAGCACGGCAGCCTGTTTCACGTCTTTGGCGATTTCGTCGTAGGCCTTGGCCTTTTTCTTCAGTTCCTGATCGTTCAGGAACAGGCCGATCAGGCTCTGGGCAGCAGACGTCTTGGCCAGTTTGACGAAGCCGGCGGCTTCGATTTCCAAGGCCTTGTCGCGACCGAAGTTCGCGGCTTTCTGGATGGTCTTGATCGCTTCGACCGGAGCCGGGTAGTTAGGACCCGCTTGACCGGCGACGAAACCCTTGGCGGTTTCGAACGACATCATTTGTTCGATGGCGTTGAGCTTGAGTTTTTCCAGCTTCGGCTGACGCTTGGCCTTGTAGTCAAATTCGCCGCTGATGGCGCCCTTGATCAGGTTCAGGGCAGCTTCTGCGAGTTTGTCCGGCGCAACCACGGCATCGACTGCGCCCACTTTCAGCGCGTCTTCAGCACGGTTTTCCTTGCCGGCGGCAATCCACTCGATGGCGTTGTCGGCACCGATGATGCGCGGCAGGCGCACGGTACCGCCGAAGCCTGGGTAGATGCCCAGCTTGACTTCCGGCAGGCCGATTTTCGCGCTGGAGGCCATGACGCGGAAGTCCGCGGCCAGGCACATTTCCAGACCGCCACCCAGAGCGATGCCATTGATCGCGGCAACGGTCGGCACGTTGAGGTCTTCGAAATCGCTGAAAATCTTGTTGGCTTCGAGGTTGCCAGCCACAAGCTCGGCATCGGGCAGCTTGAAGTTGTCGACGAATTCGGTGATGTCAGCGCCGACGATGAACACGTCCTTGCCGCTGGAGACGATCACACCTTTGATCGATGCATCAGCCTTGATGGTGTCTACGGCCTGACGCAGTTCGTTCAGGGTTAGACGGTTGAACTTGTTGACGGACTCACCCTTGAGGTCGAATTTCAATTCGACGATGCCACTTTCAAGAGCCTTAACCGTGATGGCTTTACCTTCGTAAATCATCAACTGATCTCCACGATATGGAAGCTGAACAGTACACGTCGGACGCTGGCCGAAGCGTAAACACAAACGTTACCGTCGATGCTAACGCCTATTTGCCAGGCACACCCGCCAACGCGATAGTCGGGATTCTGTACGAACGGTCTGAAAGACAAACGCTCAATTCATACGCCCGTTTGATTTGGGTACGCCACCTTCAGCCAATTTCCGACAATTGTCAATCGCTCGAAAGGGCCGCTAAAACGCGACTTTTCAGTCATTTCAGAACCGCCAAGGCGAATCAATGCGCAGGTATTCACCCGATCAATAATGAAAAAGGGCCAGCAAAGGCCTGTACAGCGACGGATATCCGGCTAGGCTAGCCGCAGGTGTGAACGCCTGTGCGAATGCGCGGCGTGTTGAATCGACGAATTACCGGCCTGCCTGGCCAACTCCAGCCCGATGATGATGTCGGACTTTTTATTGCCTGCGATTCCATCACTGTAGGAGCGAGCTTGCTCGCGAAAAACCTGAGCGCACCGCGTTAAACCAGGTTTGCCACGTTATCGTTGACGCTCTCGGGCGCAGACGATGTCAGGCCAGGGCCTTGAGCAAGGCATTGATGTTCTGCAAGACGCTCAATTCGCCCTTCTCACCCCAATACAAAGCGATCATCTGCCCATCGGCTTCGATTTTGTAGACGTTATCCGGCAGCGTTGCAAAATGCGGCAACAACTTCTCGTCGACACAGGTTTCCCGCCATTGATTGACCCATACCCCCGGCTCCAACTGCCAGTAACACCAGAGGGCCGGCTTACTGCCCCGCCGCGGCCGACAGTACTGCGCACACGGGCTGGGCGGCTCTTGCTTGAGCCAGTGCGGCCACTCCTGGGGCGACAACTGCATCGCCAGGCCAATGCGGCGGGCCTCCATGCGCAGGGCCATGCGCCCGCTCTGGTGGCGCGAAGGTCGCAGCCATGCCAGGGGGCTCAACACCACTAGAAGGATTGACACCACTATCCAGACCGTCATATGTGTACTCCCGAATTTCTAGATGAGCGGATCCAACCCCATCCGCTTGAAAGCAGCCATACTGAACTTATTGCAGTCCCCTGGAGGAACGCCTCATGACTTACGAACATATTCTGGTCGCCGTGGACCTGACCGAAGAGTGCGATCCGGTGATCAAGCGCGCCGTGGCCATTGCCGGCGATACCGTGAAGCTGTCCCTGGTGCATATCGTCGAACCCATGGCCATGGCCTTTGGCGGCGACGTACCGATGGACCTTTCGCAACTGCAACAGCAGCAGTTCGACCAGGCCAAGGAGCGCCTGGACCGCCTGATTGCCAAGTATCCTGCGCTGAAAAAGGACCAAAGCCACCTGACCTATGGTCAGCCACGCCAGGAAATCCACCACCTGGCCAAAGAGCAGAACTGCGACCTGATCGTGGTCGGCAGCCATGGTCGTCATGGCCTGGCGTTGCTGCTGGGCTCCACGGCCAACGACGTCCTGCACGGCGCGCCGTGCGACGTACTGGCGGTAAAACTGGTAAAAAGTTCGTAAGAACACCAGAGATCAAATGTAGGAGCTGGCTTGCCAGCGCCTACCTTTGGATTGAATTTCATATAAAAAAACCGGTGCTCGTAAGAGCGCCGGTTTTTTATTGCCGCCGAATCAATCAGGCATCCAGCTCGGCCCAACGCTCAACCAGCACTTCCAGTTCCTGGTTCAGCTTCTCCAGGGACTCGATGACCTTGGCAGTTTCCGCCGCAGGACGCAGGTAGAAACCCGCGTCAGCCATTTCAGCTTCCACGGCTGCGATCTGCTGCTCCTTGGCGTCGATATCACCCGGCAAGGCTTCCAACTCACGCTGCAGCTTGTAGCTGAGCTTTTTCTTGGCCGCCGGCGCAGCGTCCTGAACAGGTTCAGCAGCGGCAGGTGCAACCACCGCAGAGTTCAAGTCGGCCTTACCAGACTTGCTCTCGGTCACGCCCAGCAGGCGCGGCGAACCGCCCTGGCGCAGCCAGTCCTGGTAACCACCGACGTATTCGCGCACATTGCCTTCACCTTCGAAGACCAGGGTACTGGTGACCACATTGTCGAGGAATGCCCGGTCGTGGCTGACCATCAGTACAGTGCCGTTGAAGGTCAGCAGGACCTCTTCCAGCAGCTCGAGGGTTTCCACGTCGAGGTCGTTGGTCGGTTCGTCGAGCACCAGCAGGTTGGCCGGTTTACTGAACAGCTTGGCCAGCAGCAGGCGCGCACGCTCACCGCCAGACAGGGCCTTGACCGGCGTGCGGGCACGTTGTGGACTGAACAGGAAGTCGCCCAGGTAGCTCAGGACGTGGCGGCTCTGACCATCGATATCGATAAAATCGCGGCCTTCGGCGACGTTGTCGATCACGGTCTTTTCCAGGTCCAACTGGTGGCGCAACTGGTCGAAGTAGGCCACGTCGATGCGCGTGCCCTCTTCCACGGTGCCGCTGGTCGGTTGCAGGCCGTTGAGCATCAGCTTGAGCAAAGTGGTCTTGCCGGTACCGTTGGCGCCCAGCAGACCAATACGGTCGCCGCGCTGCAGGACCATGGAGAAGTCCTTGATCAGGAACGGGCCATCCGGGTGATGGAAGCTGACGTTCTCCAGGACCATGACCTGCTTGCCCGACTTGTCGGCGGTATCCAGCTGGATATTGGCCTTGCCGGTGCGCTCGCGACGTTCGCTACGCTCGACACGCAAGGCTTTCAGGGCGCGTACACGACCTTCGTTACGGGTGCGGCGTGCCTTGATCCCCTGGCGGATCCAGACTTCTTCCTGGGCCAGCTTTTTATCGAACAGCGCGTTGGCGGTCTCTTCAGCGGCCAGGGTGGCTTCCTTGTGCACCAGGAAGCTGGCGTAGTCGCCGTTCCAGTCGATCAGGCCGCCGCGATCCAGTTCGAGGATGCGCGTGGCGAGGTTCTGCAGGAAAGAACGGTCGTGCGTGATAAACAGCACGGCGCCCTGGAAGTCCTTGAGGGCTTCTTCCAGCCAGGCAATCGCGCCGATATCCAGGTGGTTGGTCGGTTCGTCGAGCAGCAGCAGGTCCGGCTCGGAAACCAGGGCCTGGGCCAGCAGCACGCGGCGACGCCAGCCGCCGGACAGTTCGGCAAGGGTCTTGTCGGCCGGCAATTGCAGGCGGCTCAAGGTGCTGTCGACCAGCTGCTGCAAGCGCCAGCCATCACGGGCTTCGAGGTCTTGCTGGACGTGCATCAGCTTGTCCAGGTCAGCGTCGGTGACGCAGTTCTGCGCCAGGTGATGGTACTGGGCAAGCAATTCGCCGACGCCATCGAGGCCTTCGGCAACCACGTCGAACACGGTCCGTTCGTCGGCCACCGGCAATTCTTGCGGCAATTCGCCAATCTTCAGGCCCGGCGCGCGCCATACGGAGCCGTCATCGGGCTTCTGGTCGCCCTTGACCAACTTCATCATGCTGGACTTGCCGGTGCCGTTGCGGCCGATGATGCACACCCGCTCACCACGGGCGATCTGCCAGGACACCTTGTCCAACAACGGCATAGCGCCGAAAGCAAGGGACACATCGCTGAATTTGAGCAGGGTCATACGCTTCTCCAAAAACTGGGCGCGCATTCTACCTGAGTTGGGGGGTGAAGCGGCCGGCATTTTCATGCCCGACACGTTCTGTAGGACATTTCTTGAGAACTTCAGTGAAGCGGCCTGCAAAGCTTTCACCGGCTGCGGGCAAAAGGCTAAGCTAGGGGCAATCAGTGTCGACAGCGTCGGCACTAGTCCTGATTTCTTTGCACGGACGTCTCATGCGCAGTCGCCTTTTCAGCTTTTTATCTTGCCTGCTTCTTTCCTCCACAGCCGTCCAAACCGCCCAGGCAGTGGACCTGACCACCCAACGCCAATATTACGACCAAGCCAAGCGTGCCCTGGCCAAAGGCGACACCGGCCCCTACATGCAATACAGCCAGGCCCTGGCCGATTACCCGCTCACGCCGTACCTGGCCTACGACGAACTGACGGCACGCCTCAAGTCCGCCAGCAACCAGGAAATCGAACAGTTCCTGGCCAAGCATGGCGACCTGCCCCAGGCCAACTGGATGAAGCTGCGCTGGTTGCGCTGGCTCGCCGAGCGTGGCGACTGGAAGACCTTTGAAAAGTACTACGACGCCAAGCTCAATTTCACCGAACTGGACTGCCTGCACGGCCAATACCAGTTGAGCAACAACCTCAAAGCCGAAGGCTACAAGACCGCCGAAGCCCTGTGGATGACCGGCAAATCCCAACCGGCTGCCTGTGATGCGACCTTCGGCCAGTGGGCTGCCGCCGGGCAATTGACCGAGCAGAAGATCTGGGACCGCGCCAAGCTCGCCGCCGAAGCCCGCAACTATCCGCTGGCCAACAGCCTGGTGAAAACCCTGCCCACCCTGGGTGCCCAGGGCCGCCTGATGGTGGACGTGGCGCAAAAGCCCGCCATGCTCAGTGACCCCTCGCGCTTCCTGCCTGCCACTGAAGCCATGTCCGACGCCGTCGGCCTGGGCCTGCGCCGCCTGGCGCGCCAGGACCCGGAACAAGCCATGGCCCTGTTGGATGGATATGCCAGCAGCATGCACTTCTCCCGCGATGAAAAAGTGTCCATCGCCCGGGAAATCGGCCTGACCCTGGCGCGACGCTACGACCCGCGCGCCCTGGACGTGATGACCAAATACGACCCGGAGCTGCGTGACAACACCGTCTCCGAATGGCGCCTGCGCCTGCTGCTACGCCTGGCCCGTTGGGAAGATGCCTACCAGTTGACCCGCAAACTGCCCCAGGACCTGGCCACCACCAACCGCTGGCGCTATTGGCAGGCCCGCGCGCTGGAACTGGCCGAGCCGAAGAACCCACAAGCACTGGTGCTGTACAAAGGCTTGGCCAAGGAGCGGGATTTTTATGGCTTCCTTGCCGCAGATCGCTCCCAGGCCCCGTATCAACTGAACAACCAGCCGCTGGTCATGAGCCAGGCGCTGATCAACAAGGTGCGCAACACCCCGGGTGTGCGCCGCGCCCTGGAATTTTATGCCCGTGGCCAGATCGTCGACGGTCGCCGCGAGTGGTATCACGTCAGCCGCCACTTCAACCGTGACGAAATGGTCGCCCAGGCCAAGCTCGCCTACGACATGAAATGGTACTTCCCGGCGATCCGCACCATCAGCCAGGCCAAGTACTGGGACGACCTGGATATCCGCTTCCCGATGGCCCACCGCGACACCCTGGTGCGTGAAGCCAAGGTCCGTGGCCTGCATTCGAGCTGGGTGTTTGCTATCACCCGCCAGGAAAGCGCCTTTATGGATGACGCCCGTTCCGGCGTCGGCGCCAGCGGCCTGATGCAACTGATGCCCGCCACCGCCAAGGAAACCGCGCGCAAATTCAGCATCCCACTGGCGTCACCGCAGCAGGTGCTGGACCCGGACAAGAACATCCAGCTCGGCGCCGCTTACCTGAGCCAGGTGCACAGCCAGTTCAACGGCAATCGCGTACTCGCCTCCGCCGCCTACAACGCCGGCCCAGGGCGCGTACGCCAATGGCTGCGCGGCGCCGATCACCTGAGTTTCGATGTGTGGGTGGAAAGCATTCCGTTCGACGAAACCCGTCAGTATGTGCAGAACGTGCTGTCTTATTCGGTGATCTACGGGCAGAAGCTCAACTCGCCACAGCCATTGGTGGATTGGCACGAGCGTTATTTTGATGACCAGTAAAAGCAGGTAAAAGCTGCCCGTTTGAAGCTGCAAGTGCCCGCGTTGTGAGACGCGGGCATTTTTTTTAGGGTTCGTCGTGACCATCGCTAAATTGCAGGGCCGCCAGCCGCGCATACAGCGGGTTGGTGGCGATCAGTTGCTGATGGGTGCCCACCGCGACCAATTTGCCTTGATCCATCACCGCAATCCGATCGGCGTTTTTCACCGTGGCGAGGCGGTGGGCGATCACCAGGGTGGTACGTCCCTGCATCAGTTGCGGCAATGCCTGTTGGATCAGATGCTCGCTCTGGGCGTCGAGGGCGCTGGTGGCTTCGTCCAGCAGCAGGATCGGTGCATCCACCAACAAGGCCCGGGCGATAGCCAGGCGCTGGCGCTGCCCACCAGAAAGGCCCATGCCGCCATCCCCCAGGTGGGTCTGGTAGCCGTCGGGCATTTGCAGGATGAAATCATGGGCATGGGCAATGCGCGCCGCTTCTTCGACCTGGGCTAGTGTGGCCTTGGGGTTGCCGTAGCGGATGTTTTCTTCAACGCTGCCAAAAAACAGCGCCGGGCTCTGGGATACCAGGGCAAAACAGCGGCGCAGGTCCAACGGGTCCAATGCGCTCAGAGGCTGGCCTTCCAGCAGCACTTGCCCCTGTTGCGGGTCGTAGAAGCGCAGCAACAGATCAAAAATCGTTGATTTACCCGCACCGGACGGCCCCACCAAGGCCAGGGTTTCACCGGCATTGATGCTCAGGCTCAGCCCATCGATAGCGTAGCGATCGGGACGCGATGGGTAGGAAAAATGCAGGTCTTGTAGCTCCAGGCGACCACTGACCCGTTCTGGCAGTTTGACCACACCATAGGACGGAGCCTGGATTTCATTAGGCGACTGCAACAACTCGGCAATCCGCTCCGCAGCCCCGGCAGCGCGCTGCAACTCGCCAATCACTTCGCTCAAGGTACCAAACGCGCTGCCCACGATCAGGCTGTAGAACACAAAGGCCGCCAGTTCGCCACCGGAGATGCGCCCGGCGATCACATCCATGCCGCCCACCCACAGCATCACGCCCACGGCGCCCAGCACCAGCACAATCACCAAAGTGATCAGCCAGGCGCGCTGGACGATACGCTTGCGCGCCGTGGTGAATGCGTCCTCGACCGTCACGGCGAAGCGCTGCTCATCCTGCATCTGATGGTTATAGGCCTGTACGGTCTTGATCTGGCCCAGGGTCTCGGAGACGTAGCTGCCGACGTCGGCAATCCGGTCCTGGCTCTGGCGCGAGAGGCTGCGCACGCGCCGGCCGAAGATCAGGATCGGGGCCAACACCAGCGGCAACGCCACCACCACGATGCTGGTGAGTTTTGGGTTGGTGATAAACAGCAACACAATCCCGCCGATCACCATCAAAGCGTTGCGCAGGAACAGCGACAGGGATGAACCGATCACCGATTGCAGCAAAGTGGTATCGGCGGTCAAGCGTGACTGGATTTCCGAGCTGCGATTGTTTTCATAAAAACCCGGATGCAGGTAGATCAGATGGTTGAACACCAGCCGGCGAATGTCCGCGACCACCCGCTCACCGATCCACGACACCAAATAAAACCGCGCAAACGTGCCCACCGCCAGGCCCAGCACGAGGATCATGAACAGGCCGATGGACTGGTTGAGCAAGTGTGGCGATTGGGTCATGAAGCCCTGGTCCACCAACAGGCGGATGCCCTGGCCCATGGACAAGGTGATGCCTGCCGTGACGATCAGTGCGAGCAACGCACCGACGGCCTGCCAGCGATACGGAGCGATAAAGCGCAGGGCCAGGCGGATGGCGCGGCGTTGACGGGCTGAAAGCATGGAGAGCATCACCTGAGGAAGACAATGCCAAGCCTACACCGCAATCGGATTGAACTTGGGTAAATCACAATGAGTCAGGTTAATTATGCCCGGCAAGACTAGGCCCTAGAGGCTATCGGTCTAAAGTCCGGCTGGAAATCCGGCGCGATTTCTGCTGGACTGGGCATTCGATCCGCCGACGGGCTAAGGAGTTGTAACAGCTCGGTCACGCGGGGGAATTAGAGTAGGTACACAACCTGATGAGGAGACAGGCCATGTCCTTGCAAAACAGCAGCACTGACAAAGTTGAAGTAATCCGCCAGCCACAGCAGTTGCCTTGCTCGTACATCGATGCCCAGGGCCGCGAAGTGCAGATTACCGAAGAGATGATCCAGGGCGCCTGCGCCGAACTGGAGCAGAAACTGGTCAAGCCTGCCCAGCAAGGCTGATACGCCCCAGCTCTTTCAGAACCGGCCCCAGTGGCCGGTTTTTTTATGCGTTTTTTTATGCTCCCAGTGCGGCGACGATGCTCGACAAAGCTGGCGACTCACCATTGATCCGCACCTTCAAGCCGTCAATCTCGCGGCGATCCGGGTAGTGCTTGCGCAGCAGGTCGAATGCCTTGCGCTGTTCTTCGACTGTTCCTACCAGGCTACGGCGAAAGTCCGCATCGTCACGGCGCGGGTCGTAGACGCTGCGGCACAACGTCGCCAGGGCCCAGGCCGGGTCGGTGTTGGCATTGAGAGTGACCTCGGCCAGCCATGGCTCGGGCAGCAGGTCACTCAACTGAATGCTCGCCGGTTGCCCAAGGTGCGCGCACAACGCCTGGTAGATCTGCGCCGTGCCGCGCTGCTTGCCGTCGAGGCTGTAGCCGGCGATGTGCGGAGTCGCCAGCACGCACAACTCGGCCAGCTCCACATCCACTTCAGGCTCGCCTTCCCACACATCCAGCACTGCCTGTAAATCCTCGCGCTCCAGCAACACCTCGCGCAGCGCCGTGTTATCCACCACCGGGCCACGGCTGGCGTTGATCAGCCAGGTGCCCGGCTTGAGCTGCTCCAGACGCTGGCGATCCAGCAGGTGCCAGGTCGAGCCATTGCCGGATTTTTTCAGCGGGGTGTGCAGGCTGATCACATCGCACTGCTCGATGATCTGTTCCAGGCTCACGTAATCGCCCTCTTCGGCGACCTGGCGGGGCGGATCGCAGATCAGCACTTTCCAGCCCAGGCCCTTGAGCACCTTGACCAGGCGCCCGCCCACCTCACCGGCACCAACGATGCCATAGGTACGCTGGGTCAGGTCAGCACCTTCGATTTCAGCCAGGGTCAGCAGGCTGCCCAGCACATAGTCCACCACACCACGAGCGTTGCAGCCCGGCGCGCTGGACCATTGGATCCCGGCCCTTTGAAAGTAATCGAGGTCCAGGTGATCGGTGCCGATGGTGCAGGTGCCGACAAACCGTACCGCCGTGCCCTCCAGCAACGCACGGTTGACGTTGGTCACCGAACGCACCAGCAGCACATCGGCCTGTTCAATGGCGGCGCGGTCGATGGCGCGGCCCGGCACCCGGCAGATCTCGCCGAAACCTTCAAAGAACGCATCGAGCAGCGGGATATTTTCGTCGGCAACAATCAGCATGGCAGGCTCCTTTGGCGGACCAGCAGTGTACAGGCACCGGCCCCTGGAACGTTTACAAATCCACTACACAGGTAATTTCCTGACCTATCCGTCAAGGCGTAGAATGCGCCGTCCTGCGCTCCCCCTTATCGGACATCTGCACGTGAACACTGCCACTTTGCCCCTCTCCCGCCCTGCCCGCGTTCGCCGGGAAGTCTATAGCCTGCTGGCGCTGGCCTTGCCCATCATGATCGGGCAACTGGCAACCACCGCCATGGGCTTTGTCGATGCGGTG
Source organism: Pseudomonas sp. DTU12.1 (assembly GCF_009873475.1). Taxonomy (NCBI): domain Bacteria; kingdom Pseudomonadati; phylum Pseudomonadota; class Gammaproteobacteria; order Pseudomonadales; family Pseudomonadaceae; genus Pseudomonas; species Pseudomonas sp. DTU12.1. The sequence continues at coordinate 4,331,482 of NZ_CP045254.1, forward strand.
ATGGCCGGGCGTGTCAGTTCGCGGGACCTGGCGGCAGTGGCCCTGGGCAACTCCATCTGGATCCCGGTGTATCTATTGATGACCGGAACCTTGCTGGCCACCACCCCCAAAGTCGCCCAGCGCTTTGGCGCTGGCCATTACCGCGAGATTGGCCCGCTGGTTCGCCAGTCGCTTTGGCTGGCGCTGGTAGTGGGGTGCACCGCGTCCTTGCTGTTGATCAGTGCCGAGCCGATCTTGCACGCGATGAACGTCGACCCCGAACTGATCGCCCCCTGCATGGGCTACCTGCACGGCATTGCCTTCGGCATGCCGGCGGTGGCGCTGTATTACGTGCTGCGCTGTTTCAGTGACGGGCTGGGCCGCACGCGCCCGAGCATGATCCTCGGGCTGGGCGGGCTGGCATTGAACATCCCGCTGAACTACGTGTTCATCTACGGCCATTTCGGTGTGCCGGCCATGGGCGGCGTAGGCTGCGGCTGGGCCACCGGGATTGTGATGTGGGCGATGATGCTGGGCTTCGCCGCCTGGACCCGCTGGGCACCGGCCTATCAGGCCAGCGAGTTGTTCAAGCGCTTCGACTGGCCAAAGTGGTCGGTGATCAAGCGCATCCTGGGCATCGGCCTGCCGATTGGCATCGCGGTGTTTGCCGAGTCGAGCATCTTTGCGGTGATCGCCCTGCTGATCGGCAGCCTGGGCGCAACCGTGGTGGCCGGGCACCAGATCGCCCTGAACTTCAGCTCCCTGGTGTTCATGATCCCCTACTCCCTGAGCATGGCCGTGACCGTGCGGGTGGGCCAGGCCCTGGGCCGTGGCGAACCCCGTGAAGCACGCTTCGCCGCAGGCGTGGGGATGGGCACCGCCCTAGCCTATGCCTGCCTGTCATGCAGCCTGATGCTGTTGTTCCGCGAGCAGATCGCCACGATCTACACCGCCGACCCGCTGGTGGTCCAGGTGGCGGCGATGCTGATTGTGTTCGCGGCGCTGTTCCAGTTTTCCGATGCGATCCAGGTCACGGCGGCTGGCGCCCTGCGCGGTTATCAGGACACCCGGGTGACCATGATCCTGACCCTGTTCGCCTACTGGGGCGTGGGCTTGCCGGTAGGTTACTTGCTGGGGCTGACCGACTGGCTGGGCCAGGCCAACGGCCCGAGCGGCTTGTGGCAGGGGCTGATCGTCGGCCTCAGTTGCGCAGCGGCAATGCTGGTGGTGCGCCTGGCACGCAGTGCGCGCAAGCGCATTCGCCAGGTTTAAGCGCGACTGCCCACTGTAGGTATCAGTCTCAGGTGGCCTTCTTGCGGATCCAGTACAAGTAAGTACCTGCCTCTTCGCGCTGCTCCACCAGTTCATGGTCCAGGAACACGCAGAACTTGGGGATGTCGCGGCGGGTCGAGGGATCGGTCGCGATGACCTTGAGCAGGCCACCCGGCGCCAGGTCGCGGATGTGCTGGTGCAGCATCATCACCGGTTCCGGGCAGTTGAGGCCGGTGGCGTCGAGGGTGCCGTCAACGGCAGGGTCAAAAATGTCACTCATCGTTCACTCCTAAACAGCCGGCTCCTAGGTGCATTTACCGGGCCTTGGGTTTCTTTACGTCGAGGCGGCGCAGGTGGCAGGTGACTTCCTCGCGGTCGTGGTACAGCTGCTTGCAGCCGATTTCCACGCGAATGCCCCGCGCCTTGAAGCCTTCTTCGATGCGTTCCAGCAGGCGCTTCACCTCGGCGTAGCGCTGTTTCATCGGCAACTTGAGGTTGACCACCGCTTCGCGGCAATGCCCTTCGCCGATCCAGGTTTCCAGCAGGGCCGCGTTGCGCGCCGGTTTCTCGACGATATCGCAGACCATCCAGTCCACCGGCTGCTTGGGGGTGAAGGTAAAACCATCCGCCATCAAGTGTTGCACCAGGCCGGTGTCCATCAGGCTTTCGGCCATCGGCCCGTTATCAATCGCCGTCACCAGCATGCCCCGGTTGACCAGTTGCCAGGTCCAGCCGCCCGGCGCCGCGCCGAGGTCGACGCCGGTCATGTCACCGTTCAGGCGCTCGTCCCACTGGTCCCGGGGGATAAAGTGGTGCCAGGCCTCTTCCAGCTTCAAGGTCGAGCGGCTTGGCGCGTCGCGGGGGAATTTCAGGCGCGGGATGCCCATCGGCCACATGGCCGAGTTATTTGACTCGGCCAGGCCCATAAACACTTCGCGCCCGCTCTTGAAGGTCAGCAGCAGGCGCGGCTTGCTCGGGTCTTCGACCAGCTTGCCGGCGGCCAGCAGGGCCTTGCGCAGGTGCACTTCGAATTTCTTGCAGAAGTTCGACAGTTCCTTGCCATCGTTGGTATCGACCATTTCCAGCCACAGGCTGCCGCATACCGGGAAATCCCGCAGGTGCGCGAGGATCACGCTGATGCGGTCGGTTTCCGGCAGATCGATGAAAACCCCACGCGCCCACTGCCTCGGGAAGATCAGTTCGGCAAAGCGTTGGCCGCGCATCAGGCGCTGGGCGCCGTCTTCTTCAGTGCAGACAAATTCGGCGCAGGCGCTGCCGGTCTTGGCCTTGGCATAGCCGGAAACGTTCAGGCGCGCGGCGTGTTCCGCGATCTCGGAACAGACTTCGCCTTCAAAACCCGGGCGGCAATGCATAAAAAGGGTGTTCATCAACTCTCCTGGTAACACGCTTGCTGTAGCGCAAGGCCTGTCATGAAAACGCGCGCATGATAGCTGAGTTCGGAACCTTGGACTTGTCCATAGAGTCCAGTTATTAGCCTGCTACTGAAAACAGGGCTAGCTTGTAAGCTCTGTTCGTCCCGTCAGGTCCGTAGCCGTGCGGACCATAAGGAGTCATGTAATGTCATCCGTTGATAGCCTGAGAACCCTTAAGACCCTGCAAGTCGACAGCAAGACTTACCACTACTTCAGCTTGCCCGAAGCCGCCAAGAGCCTGGGTGACCTGGACAAGTTGCCGATGTCCCTCAAAGTGCTGCTGGAAAACCTGCTGCGCTGGGAGGACGAAAAAACCGTGACCGGCGCCGACCTCAAGGCGCTTGCTGCCTGGCTCAAGGAGCGGCGCTCCGACCGCGAGATCCAGTACCGCCCGGCCCGGGTGCTGATGCAGGACTTTACCGGCGTGCCCGCCGTGGTCGACCTGGCCGCCATGCGCGCCGCCGTGGCCAAGGCTGGTGGCGATCCGCAGCGCATCAACCCGCTGTCGCCGGTGGACCTGGTGATTGACCACTCGGTGATGGTCGACAAGTTCGGCAACGCCGACGCCTTCGAGCAAAACGTCGATATCGAAATGCAGCGCAACGGCGAACGTTATGCGTTCCTGCGCTGGGGCCAGAGCGCCTTTGACAATTTCAGCGTGGTACCGCCAGGCACCGGCATCTGCCACCAGGTCAACCTGGAATACCTGGGTCGCACGGTGTGGACCAAAGACGAAGACGGCCGTACCTATGCCTTCCCCGATACCCTGGTGGGCACCGACTCCCACACCACCATGATCAACGGCCTCGGCGTTTTGGGCTGGGGCGTGGGTGGCATCGAGGCGGAAGCGGCGATGCTTGGCCAACCGGTATCGATGCTGATCCCCGAAGTGATCGGCTTCAAGCTCACCGGCAAACTCAAAGAAGGCATCACCGCCACCGACCTGGTGCTGACGGTCACGCAGATGCTGCGTAAAAAAGGCGTGGTGGGCAAATTCGTCGAGTTCTATGGCGACGGCCTGGCTGACCTGCCCCTGGCCGACCGCGCCACCATTGCCAACATGGCACCGGAGTACGGCGCCACCTGCGGCTTTTTCCCCGTGGACGAAGTGACCCTGGACTACTTGCGCCTCTCCGGCCGGCCTGACGCCACCGTCAAGCTGGTCGAGGCCTATACCAAGGCCCAGGGCCTGTGGCGCAATGCCGGTGAAGAACCGGTGTTCACTGACAGCCTGGCGCTGGACATGGCCAGCGTCGAAGCCAGCCTGGCCGGGCCGAAACGCCCGCAGGACCGAGTCTCGCTGCCAGATGTGGGTCAAGCGTTCAGTGACTTCCTCGACTTGCAGTTCAAACCTGCGAGCAAGGAAGAAGGCCGCCTGGAAAGCGAAGGCGGCGGCGGTGTCGCCGTGGGCAATGCCGACCTGGTGGGCGAAGCCGACTACGACTTCGAAGGCCAGACCTATCGCCTGAAAAACGGCGCGGTGGTGATCGCCGCGATTACCTCCTGCACCAACACCTCCAACCCCAGCGTGATGATGGCCGCCGGCCTGGTCGCGAAAAAAGCCGTGGAAAAGGGCCTGACCCGCAAGCCGTGGGTAAAAAGCTCCCTGGCGCCTGGCTCCAAGGTGGTTACCGACTACTACAACGCCGCCGGCCTGACGCCGTACCTCGACCAACTGGGCTTCGACCTGGTGGGTTACGGCTGCACCACCTGTATCGGCAACTCCGGGCCATTGCCGGAGCCTATCGAGAAAGCCATCCAGAAAGCCGACCTGACCGTGGCGTCGGTGCTGTCCGGCAACCGTAACTTCGAAGGCCGCGTGCACCCCCTGGTGAAAACCAACTGGCTGGCCTCGCCGCCCCTGGTGGTGGCCTACGCCCTCGCCGGGACCGTGCGCATTGATATCAGCAGCGAGCCCTTGGGCACCGGCAAGGATGGTGCGCCGGTATACCTGCGCGATATCTGGCCCAGCAGCCAGGAGATCGCCGACGCGGTGGCCCAGGTCAGCACCAGCATGTTCCATAAGGAATACGCCGAGGTGTTTGCCGGTGACGAACAGTGGCAAGCCATTGAAGTGCCGCAGGCCGCGACTTATGTATGGCAAAAAGACTCCACCTATATCCAGCATCCGCCCTTCTTCGACGACATCGCCGGCCCCTTGCCGGTGATCAAGGATGTGCAAGGCGCCAACATCCTGGCCCTGCTTGGTGATTCGGTGACCACCGACCACATCTCTCCGGCCGGCAACATCAAGGCTGACAGCCCGGCCGGCCGCTACCTGCGCGAACAGGGCGTGGAACCACGGGACTTCAACTCCTATGGCTCGCGCCGCGGCAACCATGAAGTGATGATGCGCGGCACCTTCGCCAACATCCGGATCCGCAACGAAATGCTCGGCGGCGAAGAAGGCGGCAACACCCTCTACATTCCCACCGGCGAGAAGATGCCGATCTACGACGCCGCTATGAAATACCAGGCGTCCGGCACGCCGCTGGTGGTGATCGCCGGCCAGGAGTACGGCACCGGTTCCAGCCGCGACTGGGCCGCCAAGGGCACCAACCTGCTGGGCGTCAAGGCGGTGATTGCCGAGAGCTTCGAGCGTATCCACCGTTCCAACCTGGTGGGCATGGGCGTGCTGCCATTGCAGTTCAAACTGGACCAGAACCGCAAGGCGCTGCAACTGACCGGCAAGGAGAAGATCGATATTCTCGGCCTGACCGATGCCGATATCGAACCACGCATGAACCTGACGCTGGTGATTACCCGCGAAGACGGCCGCAGCGAAAAAGTCGAGGTCCTGTGCCGGATCGATACCCTCAATGAAGTTGAATACTTCAAGGCGGGGGGGATTCTGCATTACGTACTGCGCCAGTTGATTGCTTCATAACGCCACAAGCCAGACCCAACACCGCCTTCGGGCGGTGTTTTCATTTTTACCGCCTGCAACTGTCGCTATAATCCGCGCCCTCATTTGTAGGCGCCGGCTTACCGGCAGCTACATCAAGCAATTGCGTCACGTTGACCGTCACAAGGATTTTTTATGCCCGCTTTGCCCTGGCTGTACCTGGCCCTTCTTTCCATTGGCTATGGATTGGCCCTGACCTACGGGCAACTGGGTTTGCTGGCAGGGGCCTCCATCGGGCTACTGCTGGTCGCAGGTTATGCCGTACGCCAACAGCACGTCCCATGGGCGCGCTACCTTGGCCATGGCCTGTTCATCGTATTGGCCCTGGGCCTGGCGATGCACTGGCTACCCGGCTTCCAAAACGGTCGCGCCATCGACCCCCAGCGTTTCACCGCCGACGCCGTGCCCTTCTCGTTGTACCTGAACCAGGACAAACCACTGATTGGCTTCTGGCTGCTACTCGCCTGCCCGTGGATCGTCGCCCGCCGCCCGTTGCGCCTGTCGATCTATGCCACCGCGCTGGCCTTGACCCTGACCACCATCGCCGCCCTGGGTGGCGCGGTACTGCTGGGCATCATCAGTTGGGCCCCCAAATGGCCAGACCAGGCCTGGCTCTGGGTGTTGAATAACCTGTTGCTGGTGACCCTGGTTGAGGAAGCGTTGTTTCGCGGCTATATCCAGGGCGGCCTGAGCCGGCGCTTCAAGCAGATGCCCTACGGCGAAAACCTCGCCTTGCTATTGGCTTCGCTGCTGTTTGGCCTGGTGCATGTGGGCGCGGGCTGGCAATGGGTGCTGCTGGCCAGTATTGCCGGCGCGGGTTATGGCCTGGCCTACCGCTTCGGCGGCCTGGGCGCGGCGATTGCTACGCACTTTGGTTTGAATCTGCTGCATTTCGGGTTGTTTACCTACCCAATGCTGGCCTGATCGCCAGCGCTGAGGCTGCGCCGGCAGGAGCTTTCGCTGGCGCGGATTATTGCAAAAATAAGTTAAATAAACCCCCGCACTGGCCGACAACCTGTCAAAGCCTTGCGGATTGATCAATCATGCGTAATAACCAACCCGTTACCCAGCGCGAACGTACCTTCCCCGCTCAACAACGGTTGATCTCCACGACCGATGCCAAAGGCGTGATCACTTACTGCAACGATGCGTTTGTCGAGATCAGTGGGTTTTCCCGGGATGAACTGATGCGCGCCCCGCACAACCTGGTTCGTCACCCGGATGTGCCGGCGGCCGTGTTCGCGCATATGTGGGCCACGCTCAAACAAGGCTTGCCATGGATGGGCATCGTCAAGAACCGCTGCAAGACCGGCGATCACTACTGGGTCAACGCCTATGTGACCCCGGTATTCGACGGCGAGCAGGTGATCGGCTACGAATCGGTACGGGTCAAGCCGACCGCCGAGCAGATCCGCCGTGCCGAAGCGCTGTACCAGCGTATCAACCAAGGCAAGTCGGCCATCCCGCGCAGTGATAAATGGCTGCCGGTGTTGCAGGACTGGCTGCCGTTTATCATGGTCAGCCAACTGAGTTTCCTGATTGGCATCTGGCTCAATTCCCATTGGGGCTTTGCCTTGGCCGCTGCCTTGTCGGTGCCGCTGGGCCTGCTCGGCCTGAGCTGGCAACAGCGGGGCCTCAAGCGCCTGCTGCGCCTGGCCGAACAGACCACCTCCGACCCGCTGATCGCACAGATGTACACCGACAGCCGTGGCGCGCAAGCACGCCTGGAGATGTCGATCCTCAGCCAGGAAGCCCGCCTAAAGACCTGCCTGACCCGTCTGCAGGACACCGCCGAGCACCTTAACGAGCAGGCGCGTCAATCCAACACCCTGGCCCACAACAGTTCGACCGGCCTGGAACGCCAGCGCGTGGAGACCGAGCAGGTCGCCACTGCCGTCAACCAGATGGCCGCCACCACCCAGGAAGTCGCCAGCCATGTACAGCGCACGGCCGATGCGACCCAGGAAGCCAATCGCCTGACCGGGCGCGGGCGTGATATCGCCGGCGAAACCCGTGAAGCCATCCAGCGCCTGTCGGTGGTGGTCGGGGAAACCGGCGTGACCGTGACCCAACTGGCCAAGGACAGCGACGAGATCGGCGGCGTGGTGGATGTGATTAAGGGTATTGCCGACCAGACCAACCTGCTGGCCCTGAACGCAGCCATCGAAGCGGCCCGTGCCGGTGAAATGGGTCGCGGGTTTGCGGTGGTGGCCGATGAAGTGCGGCAACTGGCGCAACGCACCAGCGAGTCCACCGGGCAGATCCATGCCCTGATCGCCAAGCTACAACAAACCGCCAGCACCGCCGTGCAGACCATGGACGCCGGGCATCGCCAGGCTGAAGAAGGTGTGGCGCGGGTAATGGAAGCGGACGCTGCGCTGGTGGGAATCAGCGAGGCGGTGGCGCATATCACTGACATGACCACCCAGATCGCCGCCGCGACCGAGGAGCAAAGCTCGGTGGCCGAGGAGATCAGCCGCAATATCAGCACTATTGCGCTGTTGGCGGACCAGACGTCGGAGCAGGCGTTGAATTCGGCGCAGTTGAGTGAAGAGCTGACCCATACGGCCAATACCCAGTATTCGCTGGTGGAGCGGTTTAACCGTTAGATCGCTATCGCAGGCAAGCCAGCTCCCACATTTTGAATGTATTCACACATCAAAAGGTGGGAGCTGGCTTGCCTGCGATGGGCATCGGTATCTACACAACTTTCAGAAACTGACGATCTCTCCTGTGGCGAGCGGGCTTGCCCCGCGCCGGGGTGCGAAGCAGCCCCAAAACCAGCCACTACGGAGTATCTGATACACCGCATACAGCTTACTGGGGCTGCTTCGCACCCCGGCGCGGGGCAAGCCCGCTCGCCACAACAGCCCTATCTGCTTGGCCTTATGCGATGCAGCAAAATTGTGTAGATACCTATGCTGCGATGAGGCCCTAACAGGCGCCGAGAAACCCAGCCACCTTCACCGCCGCAGCCTCCAGATGTTGCTCATGGGTAAACCCTGAAGCCTTCAACGGCTTCAAATCATGATCCCCTGCCACCAGCCACATCACCTCGATGCTCGGCGACAGCACATAACCCTCCACCGCCGCCCGATTGCCCAGCGCATCACGCTCGCCCTGCACAATCAACGTCGGCGTCTTCAGCCCGGCCAGGTGCTCGACCCGGGGTTTTTCCGGCTTGCCCACCGCATAGAACGGGTAACCCAGGCATACCAGGGCATCAGCGGCCAATTCATCGGCCAATAGGCTGGCCATGCGCCCGCCCATGGACTTGCCGCCCACCGCCAGGGGCCCAGCGACATGACGTCGCACCTGGGCATATACCTCGCGCCAGCATTGCAGCAGTTTCGGCGCCGGATTCGGCGGGCGTTTGCCGCCGTCCACACGGCGCTGGGCCATGTACGGGAACTCGAAGCGCAACACGTTCACGCCATGCCCGGCAAGGCGTGCAGCCATGTCGCCCATAAAGCCCGAGTCCATCGGCGCGCCGGCTCCGTGGGCGAGGATCAGCGTCGGTGAGGGGCCTGCGCCAACGCGCGTGGCCGCATTCCATAACCAACCCTGTTCACGCACACACTGCGCCCATTGATCCCCGTCAATACTGGCCTTGTGCTCTTTGCCCATGCTTGCCTCGCTTTTTAGTCTGCCTATAACTCCAGCCCAAGTGCCGCATCTGCTTGGGTTGAACCGTGGATGGGGAACCATGAACACTACTTTAAGTACCGCCTATAACTACAAGGTGGTCCGCCAATTCGCCATTATGACGGTGGTGTGGGGCATCGTCGGCATGGGGCTCGGGGTTTTTCTCGCTGCCCAGTTGGTATGGCCCGAACTCAACTTCAACCTGCCTTGGACCAGTTTCGGTCGATTGCGCCCACTGCACACCAACGCGGTGATTTTCGCGTTTGGTGGCTGTGCGCTGTTTGCCAGCTCCTTCTACGCGGTGCAACGCACCTGCCAGACCCAGCTGTTCGCGCCGAAAGTCGCGGCGTTCTGCTTCTGGGGCTGGCAATTGGTGATCCTGCTGGCGGCAATCAGCTTGCCATTGGGCTACACCAGTTCCAAGGAATACGCCGAGCTGGAATGGCCGATCGACATCCTGATCACCATCGTCTGGGTCGCCTACGCCATCGTGTTCTTCGGCACCGTGGCCAAGCGCAACACCAAGCACATCTACGTCGGTAACTGGTTCTTCGGTGCGTTCATCATCACCGTGGCGATCCTGCATATCGTCAACAACCTGGAAATCCCGGTCAGCCTGACCAAGTCCTACTCCCTCTACGGTGGTGCGACGGATGCCATGGTGCAGTGGTGGTATGGCCATAACGCCGTAGGTTTCTTCCTCACCGCGGGCTTCCTGGGGATGATGTACTACTTCGTGCCGAAACAAGCCGAGCGTCCGGTCTACTCCTATCGCTTGTCCATCGTGCACTTCTGGGCATTGATCACCCTGTACATCTGGGCCGGTCCTCACCACTTGCACTACACCGCGCTGCCGGACTGGGCACAGTCGCTGGGCATGGTGATGTCGCTGGTACTGCTGGCGCCAAGCTGGGGCGGCATGATCAACGGCATGATGACCCTCTCGGGTGCCTGGCATAAGCTGCGCAGCGACCCGATCCTGCGCTTTCTGGTGGTATCGCTGGCGTTCTACGGCATGTCGACCTTTGAAGGTCCGATGATGGCGATCAAGACGGTCAACGCCCTGTCCCACTACACCGACTGGACCATCGGCCACGTACACGCCGGCGCTCTGGGTTGGGTGGCGATGATTTCCATCGGCGCGCTGTACCACATGATCCCGAAAGTCTTCGGTCGCGAGCAGATGTACAGCCTCGGCCTGATCAACGCGCACTTCTGGCTGGCTACCATCGGCACCGTGCTCTACATCGCTTCGATGTGGGTCAACGGCATTGCCCAGGGCCTGATGTGGCGTGCGGTCAACGAAGACGGCACCTTGACCTACTCCTTCGTCGAAACCCTGGTGGCCAGCCACCCAGGCTTCATCGTGCGGTTGGTGGGCGGTGCGATCTTCCTCAGCGGCATGTTCCTGATGGCTTACAACACTTGGCGCACCGTGCGTTCGGCACAACCTGCCGAAGTAGCCGCTGCGGCGCAGATGGCCTGAGGAGTCGATGATGAAACACGAAACGATTGAAAAGAACGTCGGCCTGCTGATGCTGCTGATGGTGCTGGCCGTGAGTATCGGCGGCCTGACACAGATCGTCCCGCTGTTCTTCCAGGACGTGACCAACAAGCCGGTGGAAGGCATGAAGCCCTATACCGCGCTGCAACTGGAAGGCCGTGACATCTACATCCGCGAAGGCTGCGTACAGTGCCACTCGCAAATGATCCGGCCGTTCCGCGCCGAGACCGAACGCTATGGCCACTACTCGGTCGCCGGCGAAAGCGTTTGGGACCACCCGTTCCTGTGGGGTTCCAAGCGTACCGGCCCGGACCTGGCCCGGGTTGGCGCCCGCTACTCCGACGACTGGCACCGCGCGCACTTGTACAACCCGCGCAACGTAGTGCCTGAGTCGAAGATGCCGGCCTACCCTTGGCTGGTCACCGCGCAGGTCGACAGCAGCCACACCGAAACCAAGCTCAAGGTCATGCGTACCCTCGGCGTGCCGTACACCGACGCGGACATCACCGCGGCCGTGGACAGCCTCAAGGGCAAGACCGAAATGGACGCCCTGGTCTCCTATCTGCAAGTGCTCGGCACTGCAATCAAGAGCAAGAGGTGAACCATGGGTTTTGAACTGGATACCGGAATGATCCGCGGCCTCGGCACGCTGGTGGTGGCAATTGCCTTCATCGGCCTGTCGCTGTGGGTGTTCAACTCCAAGCGCAACCCGGAGTTCGCCGAGGCCTGCCTGCTGCCATTTGCCGATGAGCCTAAGCCTGACGCCATTGGCACCCCATCCGACGCTCAAGAAGAGCCTGTAACAAGGAGCATTCGGCCATGACTACCTTTTGGAGTACATGGATCTGTGTACTGACCCTGGGCAGCCTGATCGGCCTGACCTGGCTGTTGTTCGGCACCCGCAAGGGCGAGACCAAGGGCAGCGTCGACCAGACCATGGGCCACGCGTTCGACGGGATTGAGGAGTACGACAACCCCCTGCCCCAATGGTGGTTCATGTTGTTCGCCGGCACCCTGGTGTTTGCCGTCGGCTACCTGATCCTCTATCCGGGCCTGGGCAACTGGAAAGGCGTATTGCCGGGCTATGAAGACGGCTGGACCCAGACCAAGGAATGGGACAAGGAAATGGCCAAGGCCGACGCCAAGTTTGGGCCGATCTTCGCCAAATTCGCCGCCATGCCCGTGGAAGAAGTGGCCAAGGACCCGCAAGCGTTGAAAATGGGCGGCCGCCTGTTTGCCTCCAACTGCGCGGTGTGCCACGGCTCCGACGCCAAGGGCGCCTACGGCTTCCCGAACCTGGCGGACGACAACTGGCGCTGGGGTGGTTCGGCTGATGCAATCAAGCTGACCATCATGAACGGTCGCCATGCCGCGATGCCGGCCTGGGGTGAAGTGCTGGGTGAAGACGGGGTGAAAAACGTCGCCGCTTACGTGCGTCACGACCTGGCCAAGTTGCCGCTGCCGGCTGACAGCAAAGTCGACCTGGCTGCTGGCAAGCAAGCGTTCGACACTACCTGCGTGGCATGCCACGGCCCAGAAGGCCACGGTGTTGAAGCCATGGGCGCGCCGAACCTGACGCAGCCTGCCGGTTTCATCTACGGCACCAGCCTTGCGCAGTTGCAACAGACTATCCGCCATGGCCGCCAAGGCCAGATGCCAGCGCAGGAAGCGCTGCAAGGCAACGACAAGGTCCACCTGCTGGCGGCCTACGTCTACAGCCTGTCGCAGAAAGATCAGAAGTAGGCTTCACGCAATAAGCTGCAAGAGAAGAGTTCTCAACTCGGCTCTTGCAGCCTTTTCAACCCTCTCCCTCCCCGCTTCAAACTTGCCGCTTGCAGCTCGCTATTAACCGCTGCGCCCTGCGCCAGATTGTCACACCCTTCTAAAGCACACCTTTCCCCTCTCGCCAATCGGGTCTACGCTTGTTTCGACAGTGGGCCGGCGTTGATCGGCCGCAGCTCGACTTGCACTCGATGAGTCAGACATTCCAGCAGGGTGACAGGCGCAAGGGCTGACAGTTACCGGCTGTCGCGCCACCGACCATTCGTCACCTTGGCAACGTGTCCCTACGCATCGCGTTGCAAGTACCTGCGCCCCCTCAAAATTCCTGTCCAACCCGTCAGCTTTTCATTTTTGATTTTGTCCTTACGCCAAATAGGGAAAGGGCGCAGAATCTGGCTTGAAACGCATTGACGCAGGTCAGCGTTACGTTGCAATGGCACTTCGCATTGTCCATACTTGCGGCCGATTTTTATCCTAATAAAACACCTAAACCGTGGAACCTTAGAATGAGCACAGCAATCAGTCCGACTGCTTATAACTATAAGGTAGTCCGCCAGTTCGCCATCATGACGGTGGTCTGGGGGATCCTTGGCATGGGGCTCGGTGTCTTCATCGCCTCGCAACTGGTCTGGCCGGAGTTGAACTTCGACTTGCCATGGACGACGTTTGGACGCCTACGCCCACTGCACACCAACCTGGTGATCTTCGCCTTCGGCGGATGTGCACTGTTTGCCACTTCCTACTATGTCGTGCAGCGAACCTGCCAGACGCGACTGATTTCCGACGGCCTCGCCGCCTTCACCTTCTGGGGCTGGCAAGCAGTAATCGTCGGCGCCATCATCACCCTGCCAATGGGCTTCACCACCACCAAGGAATACGCGGAATTGGAATGGCCCCTTGCCATCCTTCTGGCGATCGTCTGGGTGACCTACGGCATCGTGTTCTTTGGCACCATCGTCAAGCGCAAGACCAAGCACATCTACGTCGGCAACTGGTTCTACGGTGCCTTCATCGTCGTGACGGCGATGCTGCACATCGTCAACCACGCGTCCCTGCCGGTGAGTTTCTTCAAGTCCTACTCGGCCTACGCCGGTGCGACCGATGCGATGATCCAGTGGTGGTACGGCCACAACGCCGTAGGGTTCTTCCTGACCACCGGCTTCCTGGGGATGATGTACTACTTCGTGCCGAAACAGGCCGAGCGTCCGATCTACTCCTATCGCCTGTCCATCGTGCACTTCTGGGCGCTGATCACCCTGTATATCTGGGCCGGTCCCCACCACCTGCACTACACCGCACTGCCGGATTGGGCACAGTCCCTGGGCATGGCCATGTCGATCATCCTGCTGGCTCCGAGCTGGGGCGGCATGATCAACGGCATGATGACCCTCTCGGGCGCCTGGCATAAGCTGCGCACCGACCCGATCCTGCGCTTTTTGGTGGTATCGCTGGCGTTCTACGGCATGTCGACCTTTGAAGGGCCGATGATGGCGATCAAGACCGTCAACTCGCTGTCCCACTACACCGACTGGACCATCGGCCACGTACACGCCGGCGCTCTGGGTTGGGTCGCGATGATCTCCATCGGCGCGCTGTACCACATGATTCCCAAGCTCTATGGCCGGGCGCAGATGCACAGCACCAGCCTGATCAACACCCACTTCTGGCTGGCCACTATCGGCACCGTGCTCTACATCGCTTCGATGTGGGTCAACGGCATCACCCAGGGCCTGATGTGGCGTGCAATCAACGATGACGGCACCCTCACCTACTCCTTCGTTGAAGCGCTGCAAGCCAGCCATCCTGGCTTCATCGTACGTGCCCTCGGTGGTGCGTTCTTCGCCAGCGGCATGCTGTTCATGGCCTACAACGTGTGGCGCACCGTGCGTGCCTCCAACCCTGTAGAGGCTGAAGCCGCCACCAAGATCGCCGTCGTGGGAGCTCACTGATGAAGCATGAAGTAGTCGAGAAGAATATCGGCCTGCTGGCCTTCTTCATGGTCATCGCCGTGAGTATCGGCGGCCTGACCCAGATCGTTCCGCTGTTTTTCCAGGACGTGACCAACAAGCCGGTCGAAGGCATGAAGCCGCGCACCGCCCTTGAACTGGAAGGCCGCGACGTGTACATCGCCAACGGCTGTGTCGGCTGCCACTCGCAGATGATCCGCCCGTTCCGTGCTGAAACCGAACGCTATGGCCACTACTCGGTCGCCGGTGAAAGCGTGTGGGACCACCCGTTCCTGTGGGGTTCCAAGCGTACCGGTCCGGACCTGGCCCGCGTGGGTGGTCGTTACTCCGATGACTGGCAGCGTGCGCACTTGTACAACCCGCGCAACGTGGTGCCCGAGTCGAAAATGCCGGCGTACCCGTTCCTCGTGGAAAACAAGCTCGACGGCAAAGACACTGCCAAGAAAATGGAAGTCTTGCGCACCTTAGGCGTGCCTTACACCGACGAAGACATCGCCGGTGCCCAGGCAGCCGTCAAGGGCAAGACCGAAATGGACGCGCTGGTGGCCTATCTGCAAGGCCTGGGCACCATCATCAAAAGCAAACGGTGATCTGAATGGATATCGGGATGATTCGAGGCCTGGGCACCGTTGTCGTGATGGTGGCCTTTATCGGCCTGGCGTTGTGGGTGTTCAGCCCCAAGCGCAAGTCAGAGTTTGAAGACGCGACCTTGCTGCCTTTTGCGGATGATCCCGAAGCCATCAAGCACGTCGAGCAAGCTTCTAGGAGTAACAAAGAATGACTACGTTCTGGAGTCTGTACGTCACAGTCCTCAGTCTGGGTACCATTTTTGCCCTGACCTGGCTGTTGCTGTCGACCCGCAAGGGCCAGCGCGCCGAGCAAACGGACGAGACGGTTGGCCACTCGTTCGATGGCATCGAGGAATACGACAACCCACTGCCTAAGTGGTGGTTCATGCTGTTCGTCGGCACCATCATCTTCGCCCTGGGCTACCTGGTGCTGTACCCGGGCCTGGGTAACTGGAAGGGCCTGCTGCCGGGTTATGCCTACCTCGACAACGAGAAGCAAACCCCGTTCGCCAATGGCCAGAGCGGCTGGACCGGTGTGCACGAGTGGGAAAAGGAAATGGCCCGCTCCGACGCTAAGTTCGGACCGATCTTCGCCAAGTTTGCCGCCATGCCCATTGAGGAAGTGGCCAAGGATCCGCAAGCCCTGAAGATGGGTGGCCGCCTGTTCGCTTCCAACTGTTCGGTATGCCACGGTTCCGACGCCAAGGGTGCCTATGGTTTCCCCAACCTGACCGACGCCGACTGGCGCTGGGGCGGCGAGCCGGAAACCATCAAGGCCACCATCATGGCGGGCCGTCACGCGGTGATGCCGGGCTGGGCTGAAGTGATCGGTGAACAAGGCGTGGCTGACGTCGCCGGTTTCGTGCTGACCAACCTCGATGGCCGCAAGCTGCCGGAAGGCGCCAAGGCCGACGTAGCCAACGGCGAGAAGCTGTTCGCCGCCAACTGCGTGGCCTGCCACGGCCCGGCCGGCAAAGGTACGCCAGTGATGGGCGCACCTGACCTGACCCACCCGGGCGCGTTCATCTACGGCTCCAGCTTCGCCCAACTGCAGCAGACCATCCGTTACGGCCGCCAGGGCCAGATGCCTGCGCAGGAGCAACTGCAGGGTAATGACAAGGTGCACTTGCTGGCGGCGTATGTTTACAGCCTGTCGCACAAAGAGCAGCAAGAGCAGAAGTAAGCGGCAGGCCGCAAGAAAAAGCCCCTGTCACCCTAGCGGTGACAGGGGCTTTTTATTGCCGGTGAAACACATCGACCGCTTGTAGCTTGAAGCTTGTAGCGTTTCAGTGCGACGTAGTAACGTAACTACATTCACCCACCCTACTGGGAGGCGCCCCATGACAATTACGACCATCTCCAGCCGCGAATTCAACCAAGACACAAGCGGTGCCAAAAAAGCCGCGCGCCAAGGACCGGTTTTTATCACCGACCGAGGCAAGCCTGCCCATGTACTGCTAAGTATTGAGGACTACCAAAAATTGACAGGCATCAACGCCGATATCGTTGACCTGTTGGTGATGCCCGAAGCGGCGGACATCGAGTTTGAAACCGAGCGTGCCGTGATTATCCATCGACCCGTGGACCTCTCTTGATGTATCTGCTCGATACCAATGTCATTTCCGAGTTACGCAAACCCCAGGCTGACAAAAATGTGGTGGCCTGGGCCAAAACCGTCGCCGCACCGCGTATGTATATTTCGGCGATTACCTTGAAAGAACTGGAGACTGGGGTGCTGCAAATGGAGCGCCGTGACCCCGCGCAGGGCAAGGTCTTGCGCACCTGGCTCAAACGCCATGTCATGCCGGCCTTCGATGCCAGAATCCTGCCAATTGACGCTGCCGTGGCATTACGCTGCGCCAGCCTGCATGTGCCGGATCGTGCTAACGAAGGTGACGCGTTGATCGCCGCAACCGCTCTGGTTCACGGCCTGACCGTGGTCACCCGCAATGTCACCGACTTCCAAAGCAGCGGTGTGACATTGATCAACCCATGGGACGAATGACCTACAGGCCCTGAAAAACTGTCCATACTCACGCTGTCAATTGATTCAAGTCACGTACACCATCAATTGATTTCCCCCAACGCGACCAAAGGTCGCACCCGTTCACCGGTGCTACAGGCGTATCATTACGCCACTGCAAGACCCCTATTTTGACCCCGGCTGGCACGTACTGGCCGAGGCAAATCTCCACTGCCGTGGGATGCAATGATGAGCAACCAGATTCCGGTACATGACGTTACCCCGCCTGCCAAAAAAACCAGCGACACCGTCGATCTCTACGCCTCGCGGGAGAAAATCTACACCCGCGCCTTCACCGGGATGTTCCGCAACCTGCGTATGCTCGGCGGTGCCGGCTTGTTCCTGCTGTACTTCGGTACGGTATGGCTGAACTGGGGCGGGCACCAGGCCGTCTGGTGGAACCTGCCAGAGCGCAAATTCTTCATTTTCGGTGCGACATTCTGGCCCCAGGATTTCATCCTGCTGTCGGGGATCCTGATCATTTCGGCCTTTGGCCTGTTCTTTATCACGGTGTACGCCGGGCGTATCTGGTGCGGCTACACCTGCCCGCAAAGCGTGTGGACCTGGATCTACATGTGGTGCGAGAAGGTCACCGAAGGCGACCGCAACCAGCGGATCAAGCTGGACAAGGCGCCGATGAGCGCCAACAAGTTCCTGCGTAAACTCAGCAAGCACACGCTGTGGCTGCTGATCGGCTTTGTCACCGGCATGACCTTTGTCGGCTACTTCTCGCCGATCCGCGAACTGGTGTTCGAGTTCTTCACCGGCCAGGCCGATGGCTGGTCGTACTTCTGGGTCGGCTTCTTCACCCTCGCCACCTATGGCAACGCCGGCTGGCTGCGTGAGCAGGTGTGCATCTACATGTGTCCGTATGCGCGCTTCCAGAGCGTGATGTTCGACAAAGACACCCTGATCGTGTCCTACGACCCGCGCCGCGGCGAAGTGCGTGGCCCGCGCAAGAAAGGTGTCGACTACAAGGCCCAGGGCCTGGGGGATTGCATCGACTGCACGATGTGCGTGCAGGTCTGCCCTACCGGCATCGATATCCGCGACGGCCTGCAAATCGAGTGCATTGGCTGCGCCGCCTGCATCGACGCCTGCGACACCATCATGGACAAGATGGATTACCCTCGCGGGTTGATCAGCTACACCACCGAACATAACCTATCGGGGCAAAAGACCCACAAGCTGCGCCCGCGCCTGATCGGCTACGCGCTGGTGCTGCTGGCGATGATCAGCCTGCTGGCCGCGGCGTTCTTCATGCGCTCGCTGGTGGGTTTCGACGTCAGCAAGGACCGCGTGCTGTACCGCGAAAACGCCGAAGGGCGGATCGAGAACGTCTACAGCCTGAAGATCATGAACAAGGACCAGCACGACCACACCTACGTGCTGGACGCCACGGGCCTGCCGGACCTCAAGCTGCAAGGCAAGCGCGAGATCAAGGTCGCCGCCGGGGAAATCTTCACCATGCCGGTGGAACTGTCGAGCGCGCCGGAACAAATGCCATCGACCACCAACGAGGTGAAATTCATCCTCAAGGATGCTGATGATGACAGCGTCCACGTTGAAGCCAAGAGCCGGTTCATCGGCCCACAAATTCGTTAAAAGAGAGCAGAACAATGCCCGTAGCAACTGCCGCAAGCCCCTGGTACAAGCACCTCTGGCCCTGGATCATCATTGCCATCCTGGCCTGCTCGGTGACGCTGACCTTGTCCATGGTGACCATCGCGGTCAACAACCCGGACAACCTGGTCAACGACAACTACTACGAGGCGGGCAAGGGCATCAACCGCTCCCTGGACCGCGAACTGCTGGCCCAGACCCTGCAAATGCGCGCCACGATGCACCTGGATGAGTTGACCGGCGAAGTCGAGTTGCACCTCACCGGCAACAGCGGGCCGACCACACTGGAACTGAACCTGATTTCGCCGACCCAGCCGGAGAAAGACCGCAAGGTCATGCTCACCCGCAGCGAGAGCGAGCCGGGTCGCTATATCGGCCAGGTCACTGACAAGGTCGAAGGCCGGCGCTTCGTCGAGCTGCTGGGGGTGGAAGGCGACAGGACCTGGCGCATGTTTGAAGAGGAAGAAGTCAGCCATGGCACCGACCTGAAGTTGGGTGACGAGCCGTTGCAGGGTGCTGAAGACCTGAAAAACTGAAAGCCTGCGCTTCGCGCATCGCCGGCAAGCCGGCTCCTACAGGGAGTGTGCGATAACCTTGTAGGAGCGGGCTTGCCCGCGATGAGGCCCTCCCCGCCCACACAGATCCAAAACCATGACCACCCCAATCCCCTGCTACCACTGCGCCCTCCCCGTCCCGCCCGGCAGCCGCTTCACTGCGGTGATCCTCGGCGAGCCCCGCGAGCTCTGCTGCCCGGGCTGTCAGGCGGTGGCCGAAGCAATTGTCGCAGGTGGGCTGGAAAGCTATTACCAACACCGCAGCGAGGCCTCAGCCAACCCAGAGGCGTTGCCCGTGCAGTTGGTCGACGAGCTGGCGCTGTACGACCGCGCCGACGTGCAAAAGCCTTTCGTACGCCACGACGGCGACCTGGCCGAAGCCACGTTGCTGATGGAAGGCATCAGTTGCGCCGCCTGTGGCTGGTTGATCGAGAAACACCTGCGCAGCCTGCCGGCCGTGGCCGAGGCGCGGCTGAACCTGTCCAACCACCGCCTGCATGTGCGCTGGGCCGATGGGCAATTGCCGTTGAGCCAGGTACTCAGCGAGCTACGCCATATCGGCTACGCTGCCCACCCTTATCAAGCCGACCGTGCCGCTGAACAGTTGGCCAGTGAAAACCGCCTGGCTCTGCGCCAACTGGGCGTGGCCGGCCTGCTGTGGTTCCAGGCGATGATGGCGACGATGGCCACCTGGCCGGAGTTCAATATCGACCTGAGCCCAGAGCTACACGAGATCCTGCGCTGGGTTGCGCTGTTTCTGACCACCCCCATCGTGTTCTACAGTTGTGCACCGTTTTTCAAGGGCGCCATGCGTGACCTGCGCACCCGCCACCTGACCATGGATGTGTCGGTCTCGCTGGCCATTGGCGGCGCCTACCTGGCGGGGATCTGGACCGCGATCACCGGGGTGGGCGAGCTGTATTTCGATGCCGTGGGCATGTTCGCGCTGTTCCTGCTGGCCGGGCGCTACCTGGAGCGTCGCGCCCGGGAACGCACGGCTGCCGCCACCGCCCAACTGGTCAACCTGCTGCCGGCCTCGTGCCTGCGCCTCAAAGCCGATGGCCAGAGCGATCGTATCCTGCTCACCGAGCTGGCCCTGGGCGACCGAGTTCTGGTGCACCCGGGCGCGATTCTGCCCGCAGACGGGGTGATCCTCGATGGCCAATCGAGTATCGATGAGTCGCTGCTTACCGGCGAATATCTGCCACAACCACGACAGGCCGGCGACACCGTCACCGCGGGCACCCTCAACGTCGAGGGTGCGCTGACCGTTGAAGTACGCGCCCTGGGCCATGACACCCGCTTGTCGGCCATCGTGCGCCTGCTGGAGCGGGCCCAGGCAGAAAAACCGCGCCTGGCGCAAATCGCCGACCGCGCCGCCCAATGGTTCCTGCTCTGCTCGCTGATCGCCGCCGCGCTGATTGGCCTGCTGTGGTGGGAGCTGGATTCTTCTCGGGCGTTCTGGATTGTCCTGGCGATGCTGGTTGCCACCTGCCCCTGCGCCTTGTCGCTGGCAACCCCCACCGCCTTGACTGCCGCCACCGGCACCCTGCACAAACTCGGCCTGCTGCTGACCCGCGGCCATGTGCTCGAAGGCCTCAATCAGATCGACACGGTGATTTTCGACAAGACCGGCACCCTCACCGAAGGCCGCCTGGCTCTGCGTGCCATCCGGCCGTTGGGCAGCATGAGCAGCGATCTGGCCCTGGCCCTGGCCGCCGCCCTCGAAAACCGCTCTGAACACCCGATTGCCCGGGCCTTTGGCCGCGCTCCGCTCGCGGCTGACGAAGTGCTCAGCACCCCGGGCCTGGGGCTCGAGGGCCGGGTCGGCGAACGCCTGCTGCGCATCGGCCAGCCCGGCTTTGTCTGTGAATTGAGTGGCTGCGCGATTCCTCAATCGCCGCAAGACGCTGGCCAATGGTTGCTGCTGGGCGATACCAGCGGCGCCCTGGCCTGGTTTGTCCTGGATGATCGCCTGCGCAGCGATGCACCGGCGCTGCTGGCCGCGTGCAAGGCGCGGGGTTGGCGTACCTTGCTACTATCGGGTGATAGCTCGCCGATGGTCGCCAGCGTCGCCGCCGAACTGGGCATCGACGAAGCCCATGGCGGCCTGCGCCCCGATGACAAGCTGCTGGTGCTGCAACAGTTGCACAAGGAAGGCCGCAAGGTGTTGATGCTCGGTGACGGTGTGAATGACGTGCCGGTACTGGCCGCCGCTGATATCAGCGTGGCCATGGGTTCGGCCACTGACCTGGCGAAAACCAGCGCCGATGCGGTGCTGTTGTCCAACCGCCTCGACGCCCTGGTACAAGCTTTCAGCCTGGCGCGGCGCACGCGCCGCGTAATCATTGAAAACCTGCTGTGGGCCGGGCTATACAATGGCCTGATGTTGCCGTTCGCCGCCCTCGGTTGGATCACGCCGATCTGGGCCGCGATCGGCATGTCCCTCAGCTCGTTGACCGTGGTGCTCAATGCCCTGCGCCTGACTCGCCTGCCGCGCACCAGCGCTGCGAGCGCCACCCCACAGTCCCGTCCGCTGCCGGCTTGAGCCGCACGGGCATGGAGTAGCGATGCCAGCTCTTTACGTAATGATTCCAGCGGCGCTACTGATCGTCGCCATCGCCATCTACATCTTCTTCTGGGCGGTGGACAGCGGCCAGTATGACGACCTCGACGGGCCGGCCCACAGCGTGCTGTTCGACGACCAGGACCCCAAGCACCTGGCCGCTGTCGACGAGGCCAGCAGCCATGCGCAGCCACCGAGCAAGCCTGACGAGCCGGCACCGCCCCATGCTTGACCTCGCGCCGCTGCTGGTTTCCGCGCTGATCCTCGGCCTGTTGGGCGGCGGCCATTGCCTGGGCATGTGTGGTGGCCTGATGGGCGCACTGACCCTGGCGATCCCCCCGGAGCAGCGCAGCCGGCGTTTTCGCCTGCTGCTGGCCTACAACCTGGGACGCATCCTTAGCTATGCCTGCGCCGGCGTATTGATCGGCCTGGCCGGCTGGGCGGTGGCCAACAGCCCGGCGGCGATGTTCATGCGCATCCTTGCCGGCCTACTGTTGATCAGCATGGGCCTGTACCTGGCCGGCTGGTGGAGCGGCCTGACCCGTATCGAAAGCCTCGGGCGCGGCCTGTGGCGCCATATCCAGCCGTTTGCCAACCGTTTGCTGCCGGTGTCCAGCCTGCCCCGCGCATTGCTGCTGGGCGCGCTGTGGGGCTGGCTGCCGTGCGGCCTGGTCTACAGCACATTGCTGTGGGCTGCCAGCCAGGGCAACGCCTTGGATAGCGGGCTGTTGATGCTGGCCTTCGGGCTCGGCACCTGGCCGGTATTGCTCGCCACCGGGCTGGCGGCAGAACGCGTCACCGCGCTGTTGCGCAAGCGCAGTGTGCGCATGGCCGGTGGCCTGTTGGTGATTGTGTTCGGTATCTGGACCCTACCCGGCCCTCATCAGCACTGGCTTATGGGCCACTAAAAGGCCATGTGGCATAGCGCCGCTCCCCGTTGATACAAATCAAGATGACCGTCCAGCCATGCCCCTAGACTCGGCCCACTAGCCAATCCGGGGAATGCCCGCATGCTCGACGCCATTCGTTGGGACACAGATCTGATTCATCGCTACGACCTCGCGGGGCCGCGCTACACCTCCTACCCCACCGCCGTACAATTCACCAGCCAGGTCGGCACCTTCGACCTGCTGCACGCCCTGCGCGACAGCCGCAAGGCCGTGCGCCCGCTGTCGCTGTATGTGCACGTGCCGTTCTGCGCGAACATTTGCTACTACTGCGCCTGCAACAAAGTCATCACCAAGGACCGCGGTCGCGCCCAGGCCTACCTGCAGCGCCTGGAGCAAGAGATTCAACTGGTCGCCTGCCACCTGGACCCCAACCAGCGAGTACAGCAGCTGCATTTTGGCGGCGGCACGCCGACCTTCCTCAGCCACGACGAGTTGCGCCAGTTGATGGCGCAACTGCGCCAGCACTTCAACTTGCTGGATGACGACTCCGGCGACTACGGCATCGAGATAGACCCACGGGAAGCCGATTGGGCCACCATGGGTCTGCTGCGTGAACTGGGTTTCAACCGTGTGAGCATCGGCGTGCAAGACCTGGACCCCGAGGTGCAACGGGCGGTCAATCGCCTGCAAAGCCTGGAAGAAACCCGCGCGGTGATCGATGCCGCGCGCACCCTGCAATTTCGCTCGATCAATATCGACTTGATCTACGGCCTGCCCAAGCAGACACCGGAGCATTTCGCCAGCACCGTGGCCGAGGTCATCAGCCTGCAACCCGACCGGCTCTCCGTGTTCAACTACGCCCACCTGCCGGAACGTTTCCTGCCCCAGCGGCGGATCAACAGCGACGACCTGCCGGCCCCCTCCGTCAAGTTGCAGATGCTGCAGGAAACCATCGAACAGTTGACGGCGGCCGGCTACAACTACATCGGCATGGACCACTTCGCCCTGCCCGATGACGAACTGGCCATTGCCCAGGAAGAGGCCACCCTACAGCGCAATTTCCAGGGCTACACCACCCATGGGCACTGTGATTTGATCGGGCTTGGGGTATCGGCCATCAGTCAGATTGGTGACTTGTACTGCCAGAACAGCAGCGACCTGAGTCATTACCAGAACGCCCTGGCTGGGGCGCAATTGGCCACCAGTCGCGGCCTGCTCTGCACGGCCGACGATCGTTTGCGGCGCGCGGTGATCCAGCAGTTGATCTGTCACTTCAGCCTGGATTTCGAAAGCATCGAACAGGCATTTACCGTGGATTTTCGCGGCTATTTCGCCGAACTCTGGCCGCAACTGGAAGCGATGGCCAATGACGGCCTGATCGAACTGGACGCCGAGGGCATTCGCGTACTGCCGGCCGGACGCCTGCTGGTGCGCTCGGTGTGCATGGTGTTCGATGCCTATCTGGAGCAACAGAATAGGCAACGATTTTCCCGGGTGATCTGAGCCGGGTTACTTGGCCATCAACGAGGCGGCCTTCATCGCATCCTCGGCACTCAGGTTCTTCATCGCTTCGCTCAAGGACGCATAGGCGGAGGTCAGCGCGGCTTGCAGGCCGCCCAATGCCGCTTGCACGCCACCCAGTTTCGCCTGGGCCTGATCCGGGCTCAGGCGCTTGTCGGCCATGATCGACGACATCTCTGCCATCTTTTCTGCGATCTGCTGTTTCAACTGGCGAATCATCTTCAGCAGCTTCTGCACGTTCTCGTCCAGCCCGCTTTCTTCGATATCGCTGTTGGCCGCTTTCTCGGCGTTGGCGGCTTTGAGCGACGCACCGGAAAAGGTCACGCTTACGCCTTCGGCAGGCTTGGTTTCACCGAGCGCTGGCGTTTGGGCCTCAGCGCCAACAGCGCTGGCTTTTTTCGGCTCAAGCAAAGTCGGCACCATGGTGCGGGACGGAAGATTGCCGTCAATGGAAAGCATATCGGGAGCCTCCAAGCTCTTGGTCGTTAGCAGTCCATCGGCCGCTGTGCAAAATTCTTTATACCCCTGCCGGTTTTTTGTACAGGCTGGCCTGATAGTCCCTCAGTGCGGTACCCTTACGTCTTATGTGTGTTTTCCCACAAGGATTTAAGAAATGTCCGAGCCAGTTAAACTGCGCGCTCACAGCCAGGCTCACTGCAAGGATTGCAGCCTGGCGCCCCTCTGCTTGCCACTTTCGCTGAATCTGGAAGACATGGATGCGCTGGACGAAATCGTTAAACGTGGTCGCCCACTGAAGAAAGGCGAGTTTTTGTTTCGCCAGGGTGACCAGTTCGATTCCGTCTATGCAGTACGCTCGGGCGCCTTGAAGACGTTCAGCTTGAGCGATAGCGGCGAAGAGCAGATCACCGGTTTCCACCTGCCCAGCGAACTGGTAGGCCTGTCGGGCATGGACACCGAGATCCACCCGGTGTCGGCCCAGGCCTTGGAAACCACGTCGGTGTGCGAGATTCCGTTCGAACGCCTGGATGAACTGGCCCTGCAACTGCCACAGTTGCGCCGCCAGTTGATGCGCGTGATGAGCCGGGAAATCCGGGATGACCAGCAAATGATGCTGCTGTTGTCGAAAAAAACCGCCGACGAACGGATTGCCACCTTCCTGGTCAACCTGTCGGCACGTTTCCGCGCCCGTGGTTTCTCGGCCAACCAGTTCCGTCTGAGCATGTCGCGCAACGAAATCGGCAATTACCTGGGCCTGGCGGTGGAAACCGTCTCCCGGGTGTTCACCCGCTTCCAGCAAAACGAACTGATTGCCGCCGAGGGCAAGGAAGTTCATATCCTCGACCCGATCCAGCTCTGCGCACTGGCCGGCGGCTCCCTCGACGGCTGACCGCCGCACGCGGGATGCGACACTTGCGGCCAAGCCAACCGGCCAGGCCGCAGGTATAATGGTGAGTCTTTGCCCCCAGGACTCCCGACGATGGCTTTCGACTCCTTCGACATCAAATCCCTGATCCGCCCCGTCATCGACTTCCCCAAGCCTGGGGTGATCTTTCGCGATATCACGCCGCTGTTCCAGTCGCCCAAGGCCATGCGCCTGGTGGCTGACACCTTTATCCACCGTTATGTAGAAGCCGAGTTCAGCCATATCGGCGCGATGGATGCCCGGGGCTTTTTGATCGGTTCGGTGATTGCCTATCAACTGAACAAACCACTGATCCTGTTCCGCAAGCAGGGCAAGCTGCCAGCGGACGTGCTGTCCGAGGGCTATCAGACCGAATACGGTGAAGCCTTCCTCGAAGTGCACGCCGACAGCCTGTGTGAAGGGGATTCGGTGCTGATGTTCGATGACCTGATCGCCACAGGTGGCACCTTGATTGCTGCGGCCAACCTGGCACGGCGTATGGGTGCACGGATTTTTGAAGCGGCGGCGATCATTGACTTGCCGGAACTGGGTGGCTCGCAGCGGTTGGAGGATATGGGGGTTCCGACGTTCTGTTTGACCCAGTTCGGGTTGACTGAGCGCTGATTTGCTGTGTCTGGGCGGGCCTCATCGCGGGCAAGCCCGCTCCCACATTGGACCGAGTTCCAACTTTTGAATGCCCGCGATGAGGCCCCTGAGAACCCTATCAATCACAACCCCATCTGCTTACTGATGATCTCGTTCATCACCTCCCGAGTGCCGCCACCAATCGACAGAATCCGATTGTCCCGGTACAGCCGCTCCACCAGGCTGCCGCGCATATAACCCAGCCCGCCAAGAATCTGCACTGCGTCATACGTCACCCGGTCAGCCGTGTCGGTGGCAAGATTCTTGGCCATGGAAATCTCCTTGATCACACTCTTGCCCGCGGCCATCTTCGCCGCCTGGCGGTAAGTGAACTCCCGGGAAACCTCGACCGCCGTGGCCATCTCCGCCAGGCGGTGCTTGAGCACCTGGAACTTGCCGATCGGTTTGCCAAAGGCCTCCCGCTGGGCGGCCCACTTCAAGCTCTCTTCCAGCGCCATCTGCGCCGTCATGTTGGCCATCAACGCCAGGGCCAGGCGTTCGCTCTGGAAATTGCCCATGATGCAGGCAAAGCCCATGTTCTCGCTGCCGATCAGGTTGCCTACCGGCACCTGGCAATCGTCGAAGAACAATTCGGCAGTATCCGACGCCCACCAGCCCATTTTCTTCAACGGTTGGCCGACGGTGAAGCCTGGCGTGCCCTTCTCGATCAGCAACAGGCTGATGCCGTCAAAGCCCGGCCCGCCGGTACGTACAGCCACGGTGTAATAGTCGGCGCGCACGCCGCTGGTGATAAAGGTTTTGCTGCCACTGACCCGATAACAGTCGCCCTCACGCACGGCTCGGGTTTGCAGGCTGGCCACGTCAGAACCACCCCCCGGCTCAGTGACGGCCAAGGCCATGATCTTCTCGCCAGACAAGACCTGGGGAGCCACGCGCGCGCGGATCTCGGGGCGGGCCCATTTGACGATGGGCGGCAGGCCGATATCCAGCGAGCCCAGCCCCGCCACCACGCCTGCGGAACCACAACGCATCAACTCTTCGCTGGCGGCGACCTTGGCGAACAGGTCGCCCTCGTGGCTACCGCCCAGGGCTTCGGCGTAACCGATGCCCAGAATCCCCGCCGCACCGGCCTTGAGGTACAACTCGCGCGGGAAGTGCTCGGCCTCCTCCCATTGCTCGATGCCCGGCAGAATCTCGCGCTCGACAAAACGGCGCACGCTGTCGCGGACCAGTTGGTGGCTGGGATCGAAGTATTCCTGATAGGCAGGCATCGGCAAGCTCCACGGAGAGGTGGAGCGAACTTACCAAGCGCTTGCTTGGTTATCAAGCCAAACGGAAATTTCGACCACAGCACAAATCCCCTGTGGGAGCGGGCTTGCTCGCGAAAGCGGGGCATCAGTCGCTACATGTATTGACTGATCCACCGCTTTCGCGAGCAAGCCCGCTCCCACAGGGGATTTGTGGTGGGTGTTAGAGGGCGATAGGTTTGCGACCGGCAAACGAGTGCGCCAGGGTGCCGCCGTCCACCAACTCCAACTCGCCACCCAGCGGAACGCCGTGGGCGATGCGCGAAGTGATCAAGCCTTTGTTGGTCAGCAGTTGCGCGATGTAATGCGCAGTGGCTTCGCCTTCCACCGTCGGGTTGGTAGCCAGGATCACTTCGGTGAAGGTGCCCTGCTCTTCAATGCGCGCCACCAGTTGCGGGATGCCAATCGCCTCCGGCCCCAGGCCGTCGAGGGGCGAAAGGTGGCCCTTGAGCACAAAGTAGCGCCCGCGATAGCCGGTCTGTTCCACGGCGTACACGTCCATCGGGCCTTCGACCACACACAGCAGCGTGTCATCACGACGAGGATCGGCGCATTGCGGGCACAGTTCTTCTTCGGTCAGGGTGCGGCACTGGCGGCAATGGCCCACGCCTTCCATGGCCTGGCTCAAGGCCTGGGCCAGCCGCGAGCCACCGCTGCGGTCACGCTCCAGCAGTTGCAGCGCCATGCGCTGGGCGGTTTTCTGGCCCACGCCCGGCAAGGTGCGCAGGGCGTCGATCAGTTGGCGAATCAGGGGGCTGAAGCTCATGGGGCAGAGGTCCGACAAAACAACGAGACGCGGTTTATACCCGCGCCTCGGATAAGCGTCAAATACGCACGACCAACTTGCCGAAGTTACGTCCTTCCAACAGCCCGATAAAGGCCTCGGGTGCCTGCTCCAGGCCATCGACCACGTCTTCGCGGAACTTGACCTTGCCGTCACGCACCCAGGGCGCCATGGCGCTGATAAATTCCGGATGGCGGTCGCCATAGTCGTCGAACACGATAAAGCCCTGGATGCGCACGCGCTTGGTCAGCAAGGTCCGTTGCAACGCCGGCAGCCGATCGGGCCCGGTGGGGGCTTCGTGGGCGTTGTAACCGGCAATCAGGCCGCACAGCGGGATCCGCGCCTTGGGGTTGAGCAAAGGCAGTACGGCGTCGAATACCTTGCCGCCGACGTTCTCGTAATAGATGTCCACCCCGTTGAAACAGGCCTGGGCCAGCTCATCGGCGAAATCTGCGCTCTTGTGATCGATGCACGCGTCAAAACCCAGCTCCTCCACCACATAGCGGCACTTGTCGGCGCCGCCCGCAATGCCCACCACGCGCAGCCCCTTGAGCTTGGCCACCTGGCCGACCACCGAACCCACCGCGCCCGAGGCTGCCGCTACCACCAGGGTTTCCCCGGCCTTCGGTTGGCCGATATCCATCAGGCCCATGTAGGCGGTCATGCCAGGCATGCCCAGTACGCCAAGGGCCATGGACGGGCTTGGCAAGCCCTTGGGCACGGGGATCAGGTTGCGGCCGTCACTGATGCTGTGACTTTGCCAACCCGTCGCGCCGACCACCAGGTCGCCCACCTCGAACTTGGGGTTGCGCGACTGTTCGATGCGACTGACAGCACCGCCGGTCATTACCTCGCCGATTTCTACCGGTGCGGCGTAGGACGGTGCGTCGCTCATACGCCCACGCATGTAGGGGTCCAGGGACAGGAACAGGGTCTTGAGCAGGACCTGGCCGTCTGCCAGGTCAGGCAGCGCCACGCGCTCCAGGCGGAAGTTCTCTGGCACGGGTGCACCCTGCGGGCGGGATACCAGGACGATGCGCTGGTTAAGGGTCATGGCTTGAGTCATCAGCAAGGCTCCTTTTATCGGTGATTGAATTCAGCGGTATAGGGTGCAGACAGCTGTTGCAATACTGACGTTCGATTTTGACCGACACAAACAAAAATGCCAGGCACGAGGCCTGGCATTTTTTGTTGCATGTCACCGATCAGAACGGCAGCTTCATGCCCGGCGGCAGTTGCATGCCCGCGGTCACACCGGACATTTTGTCCTGGCTGTTGGCTTCGATCTTACGCACGGCGTCGTTGACGGCCGCGGCGAACAGGGCCTCGAGCATTTCCAGGTCGTCTTCGCCAACGCCCGGCAATACGCTTGGGTCGATGCTCACGCGCTTGATGTCGTGACGACCGGTCATCACCACGCTGACCATATCGCCACCGGCTTTACCGGTGACTTCGGCGTTGGCCAGTTCTTCCTGCATCTTGGCCATTTTTTCCTGCATCTGCTGCGCCTGCTTCATCAGGCCGGCCATGCCACCTTTCATCATGGGAATCACCTCAAAAGTACGTGGATCAATACGGCGCCGTGCCTTGGGGCACGACGCCTTCAATTATCAGCCCGCTGCGGCCTGGGCTTCGACGGGCTCAATAGTATCGTGTCGCACCACCGCGCCAAACTGCTCCATCATCTGTTGGATGAGCGGATCGGCCTGGATCGACTCCTCGGCCTCGCGCTGGCGGTTGAGCCGGCGACGGGTGGCGGCCTGGGCCGGGGTTTCCTGCTCGGGCTTGATCAGCTCGATGGTCACCGTCAGGGTGCGTTCGTGGAACTGGTTCAGGGCATCGTTGAGCCGGCGCTGCTGGGTCGCGTTAAACAGGGCACTGTGGGCGGGGTCCAGGTGCAACAGCCAGTGATCGCCATCGACGGCAATCAGCGTGCAGTTGGCGGCGATGCTCCCGGTCATCCCGGAAATCGGCAATTTCGGGAACAGCTCCAACCATTGCAGGGCCAGGCCGGTGGCCGGCATGGCGGCAGGTTCCGCCTCGGGCTCGGGCGCAGGCTCGGCGGTGTGCTCGCTGGCCAGGTCGTCCAGGTAGCTGTAGGCCGAATCCACGTCCGGCTCGATGTAATCTTCGTCCAGCGGCGGTTCGTCATCCAGGTCGATGCCCGGGGTGGCGGCGTCCACGTCGGCAATGGTTGGCTCGGGTACGGGTGCCGAGACCCACTCCGGCGCGTCCGGCACCACGCTGTCGGGGGTTGGCGTGGGCATCGGCGTCAGTTCGGGCTGCTCGGCGATGGTTTCCAGGACAGGCTCTTCGGCAGGTGCCTGCTCGACCACGGTCTCTACCGGCTCATTCCAGGGCAGGTCGACCACCGGCGCGGGCGCAGGCTCGGCAACCGGCGCAGGCGCCACTACAGGCGCCACAGGCTCGACCGCGACCGGGGCTGGGGCGACTGCCACAGGTTCTGGCGCGACAACCGCCGCGCCAGCCACTGATTTGGCGGAATCAACTGTGGCCTGGCTGATCCCCACTGGCTTTAGCGGCTGTCTCGGCGCGTCGGCGGTGTCTGCGGGGCGAAACGCCAACATGCGCAGCATGACCATTTCAAACCCGCCGCGCGGATCGGGTGCCAACGGCAGGTCACGGCGCCCGATCAGGCCCATCTGGTAGTAGAACTGCACATCTTCGGCTGGCAATGCCTGAGCCAGGGCCAGCACGCGGTCGCGGTCACCGTGGCCGTTATCGACCCCTTCAGGCAGCGCCTGGGCAATCGCGACCCGGTGCAGCACGTTGAGAATTTCCGAAAGCACCCCATTCCAGTCCGGGCCCTGCTCCGACAAATGGCGCACGGCTTCAAGCAATGCCTTGGCATCGCCTTCGATCAACGCATGGAGCACGTCAAACACTTGCCCGTGGTCGAGGGTGCCGAGCATGGCGCGCACGTCGGCGGCCATTACCTTGCCTTCACCGAAGGCAATGGCCTGGTCGGTCAGGCTCATGGCGTCACGCATCGAGCCATCGGCGGCGCGGCCCAGCAGCCACAGCGCGTCGTCTTCGAACGGCACGTTCTCCACACCGAGCACGTGGGTCAAATGCTCGACCACACGCTCGGGGGTCATGTTCTTGAGAGAGAACTGCAGGCACCGCGACAAGATCGTTGCAGGAAGTTTCTGCGGGTCGGTGGTGGCCAGGATGAACTTAACGTAGGGCGGCGGCTCCTCCAGAGTCTTCAACAGGGCGTTGAAGGAATGGCTGGAGAGCATGTGCACTTCGTCGATCAGGTAGACCTTGAAGCGCCCGCGACTAGGGGCGTACTGCACGTTGTCCAGCAGTTCGCGGGTGTCCTCGACCTTGGTGCGGCTTGCGGCGTCGATCTCGATCAGGTCGACAAAGCGCCCTTCGTCAATCTCCCGGCATACCGAGCAGGTACCGCAGGGGGTCGAAGTGATGCCCGTTTCACAGTTCAGGCATTTGGCAATGATCCGCGCAATGGTGGTCTTGCCCACCCCGCGCGTGCCGGTGAACAGGTAGGCGTGGTGCAGCCGTTGGCTGTCCAAGGCATTGATCAGAGCCTTGAGCACATGGGTCTGGCCGACCATTTCGCGGAACGAGCGCGGACGCCATTTACGTGCAAGAACCTGATAACTCATCGAAAACCGTCGCAACTGGGAAGCGGGAGCCGGTAATGCTAGCGGAGCAGGGGGGAAATTGCATCCGGCACGCTCGCCTAATCTGACTAAGCTGGTAGTGGCATGCCCTGCAAAGGGCTGATCCCGGAGAGTTTATGCGCGTAGTCCTGGGCGCTTTATGGATGATCACCTCACTGAGCCTGGCGGCGCCCGCCCCGTTGCGCTTTGCCATTTCCGACAGTTGGGCCATGCCCATGGTGCAGATCGACGGGGGCCAGCCGACCCAAGGCATTTTGCATGACCTGATGTTGAGCCTGGCAAACCAGGTGGGCCACCCGGCCCAATTCCAGGTATTGGCCCGGGCCCGCATCGCCCCGGCCATGGAACGCGGTGAGGTCGATGTGCGCTGCTACGTCGCACAGGCGTGGCTCAACAACCTGTCGGGCGATTATGTCTGGAGCATTCCGTTATGGGTCCAGCGCAATGTGATGGTCAGCGCCCATGTCCCGCCGCTGTCGGTGAATGTGACGAAGCTGGCAACACAGAATATCGGCACAGTGCTCAACTACACCTACCCAACCCTTGAACCGCTGTTCGCCAAGGGCCAACTCAAGCGCGACGACGCCCGCAGCGAGGAGCAAGTGCTGCACAAGCTGGTGGCGGGCCGCTTCAAGTACGCGGTGACCAACGAATGGACCCTGGAGCGCTTTAATCAGCAGTTGCCGCCAGGCCGGGGGCTGCACGTGGTGGCGGTGGTCGAGGAGCAAAGCCTGGGTTGCTACGTGCGTAACGACCCAGCCCTGCCCGTGCAACGGATTTTGCGCACGCTGCTGCGCATGAAGATGTCAGGGGAAATTGACGAAATCATCAAGCTCTATACCGGCGACGGTGGACGTCAGCTTTCACCTGCGCCGGCGCCATAGTTGAGCAGATCAAACCCCGCCGCCCAAGCTGGCACCTCGGCAGCCGGCATCGGCTGGGCGAAGTAGTAACCCTGGGCCACTTCACAGCCCATGCGCAGCAGCAGTTGGCCGTGCTCCAGGGTTTCCAGGCCTTCGGCGATCACCTCGCGACCAAATGCCCGGGCCAGGCCGATCACAGCCTGGGTCAGGGCCAAATCGTCCTTGTCGTGGAGGATGTCGCGTACAAACGACTTGTCGATCTTGATGGTCTGCGTCGGCAGGCGCTTGAGGTAGCTGAGGGACGAATAGCCGGTGCCGAAATCATCCAGGGAAAACCGCACCCCCAGCGCCTGGCAGGCCGCAAGGTGCTCGGTGACCCGCTGGATGTGATCGATGGCCACCGATTCGGCAATCTCCAGGTCCAGCATGTGTGGCGCCACGTCGGGGTGCTGGGCCAGCAGTTGTTGCAGGCGCTCGACAAAATCCGCGCGCTGGAAATGCCGCGCCGAGATATTCACGCTGACCGGCCAGCGATGTCCGGCTTCCTGCCACTGGCGCATTTGGGCAAGCACCTGGTCCATGACCCATTCGCCGACATCGACGATCAGGTCGGTCTGCTCGATCAACGACAGGAAATCCTTGGGCGATACCAGCCCGCGTATCGGGTGCTGCCAGCGCAGCAATGCCTCGAACCCCACGACCTGGCCGTGGCGCAAGTTGATCTTGGGATGGAAGTGCAGGCACAACTCCCCCGCCGCCAGGGCCTGGCGAATCTGCTGCACGGTCTGGTGGGTGGCCTTGACCTCCTGCTCCAGGGACACGTCAAACAACTGGTAGCGGTTACGGCCACTTTGCTTGGCCACATACATGGCCTGGTCGGCGTGGCGCAGCAGCGTATCGGCATCCTCGTCATCCAACGGGAACAGCGTGACGCCGATGCTGGCAAACACGTTGATCTGCGCGCCCAGGATCGAGTACGGCTCGGAAATGGCCGTGAGGATGCGCCGCAATGCGCGGTTCAACTCTTCGGTGTCGCGCACGTAGCGCAAAATCAATACGAATTCGTCACCGGCAAGCCTGGCGACCACATCTTCACCACGAATGATGTCACGCAGGCGGCTGGCGACCTCCACCAGCAACAGGTCGCCAGAGGCATGGCCATAGCCATCGTTGACCGCCTTGAAGCCGTCCAGGTCGAGCATGCACACCGCCAGGGGAATGTGCTCGCTGCGGGAGAACTCCAAAGACTGCACGAGTAATTCGGAAAGATAGGCGCGGTTGGGCAGGCCGGTCAGCACATCGTGACCGACCCGCCATTGCAGAGTCTGCAACAGCTGGCGCTTTTCGCTGACATCAAAACGAATCGACACGAACTTCTGCACCTTGCCAGTGCGTTCGTCGACCAACGGCACCATGGTGCTGTCGACCCAATACAGCGAACCATCCTTGGCGCGGTTGCAGATTTCCCCGCGCCAGACCTTGCCCTCGGTGATGGTGCGCCACATACCCTGGAAAAACCCGGCAGGGTGCAACCCGGAACTGAGGATCCGGTGGTTGCGCCCCAGCAACTCGTCGCGGCTGTAACCGGACATGCCGCAGAATTGGTCGTTGACGTAGGTGATGCGGCCGGTGAGGTCTGTCTCGGAGAAAATGGCGGCGGCATCCACGGCCCTGCGGTATTTCTCATCCATGAATGAGGCTCTAGGTGGCTAGCGGTTGAACCGCTCGACCAGGGCACGCAACCCGGAAGAGATGCTTTCAAGTTCGCGGCCACGGGTGACTGCAGCGTTGGCATTGCCCGCTGTCTTTTGTACCGTGGCCGCGACGTTATTGATCTGTTGTGAAACATCCTCTGCGACGTGGGATTGTTCCTGTGAGGCTGCAGCCATTTGCTGGCTCATGCCGCTAATGCGCTCCACCGCCTGGCGAATACCCAGCAGTGCCTGTTGCGCTTGCAACACTTGTTGCACGCCCTGCTCGGCTTCGTGAATGCCGGTGCTGGCAATTTCCACTGCTTCTTCGGCGCCAGCGCGCAGATTCTGGATGATGCCCTGAATCTGCTCGGTCGACTCCCGCGTCTTGCCCGCCAGTGCCCGCACTTCATCGGCCACCACGGCAAAGCCACGCCCCTGCTCACCGGCCCGCGCCGCTTCGATGGCGGCATTCAGCGCCAGCAGGTTGGTCTGGTCGGCAATGGCCTGGATCATGCTCGCCGCCACGCGGATTTCCTGGGTCTGGCCGGCCAGATGGCCCACCGCCTGGTTGATCTGGGTGACGGTGGCCGCCAACAGCTGGATCGCCTCGCGTGTGGTACCGACGACATGGCTGCCCTGCCCGGCCAGGTCATTGGCGGTGCGGGCTTCGCTGGCAGTCTGCTGTACATGCGTCGCCACTTCGGCGATGGACGCGGCCATTTCAGTCATGGCGGCGGCAGTCATATCGGTCTCGGCGCGCTGTTCCAGGAGCGCCGACTCGGTATTGCCCGACAACACACTGGAATCGGTCGCCGCCTCGGCCATCTGGGTGGCAAGGTCACTGAGGCGCGTGAGGGCGGTTTTCAAACGCGCCTCTTCGCTGATCAGGATCATCTCCAATTGCGCGGCCGGACCCAGCGCATCGCTGTAAGTCATGGCGCTGATGGGGTCGGAAAAGGTGTTGGGGGTATGCTCGACGATCTGGCTGAGCTGTCGCCCCAGACGCAGGTGAGCCCAAGCGCCCAGGCCGAGAAACAGCAGTGCGGTGGATGCCTGTGCCCAACCAGCGGGCAGCCATTGCACCGCACCGCCAGCAAGCACCGCTGCCAGGGCGGGGATGGCCAGGGCATTGCCGACCTGGCCCAGGCGTTGCTGCAGCGAAACCGCCGAACGCCCGGCACGCAAGCGGGCGTAGAGCGCTTCGGCCCGCTTGACCTGCTCACGCGTTGGCTTGACCCGTACCGACTCGTAGCCCACCAACCGGCCATCTTCGAGGATCGGCGTCACATAGGCGCTGACCCAATAGAAGTTGCCGTTCTTGCAGCGATTCTTGACCACGCCCATCCAGCTCTGGCCGGCCTTGAGGTAGCGCCACATCAGTTCGAAGACCGCAGGCGGCATGTCTGGGTGGCGTACCAGGTTGTGGGTGCTGCCGATCAGTTCAGCCTGGGTGAAGCCGCTCATGGCAGCAAACTCGGCGTTGCAGTAGGTAATGTGGCTATTGATATCAGTAGCGGAAATGAGCCGTTGCTGCTCCCCGAAAGTCTGTTCAACTGTGGTGACCGGCAAATTGACGCGCACTTTAAAGCTCCATGGACAGCATTCGATCTACCGGCCCGGGATCGGGTAGATCCGGCAGGTAGAGGGGTATTTCCAGACGGGTAAACCGTCAATCGGCTGGCTGGCCCCATTCGGCGGCCAAACCAGGTTTTGCCCAGCTCCTGACCTTCGACTTGACGAAGATCAACTAGGCTTTAATTCGAGCGTCTGGTGTGAGAGGCGGGGGCTGCATGGGCGCGCAAAAGGGAGCCTGGCGCTGGGGCCAAGCCACTGTTTTGCAACTACCTTTATGAAAGTGAGGAGAAAGCAATGATTTCCTGTTTCATAAAGATGCCCTGTGAAACGACACCGCCAAATACTTGTCCTAAACGCCGATTCTACGAATTACATCACATTTTGCAAGAAAAGGTGATGGTGCGTGCCGTTGTCTAATGCCAATATTTATCGTTAAGTTCTTGATTCTAAATGGGAATTGAGCGATGCAAATTTCAAGTTTGGGTCCAGCCATCAGACGCTATCGAAAGGTAGCGGGGCTTACTCAGGCTGAACTAGGTGAGAAAACCGGTTTTGACCCTAAAACCATTAGCCGCTTCGAAACCGGCACCTATACACCCAGCGTTGACGCTCTCTTCTTGTTTGCAGAGGCTCTGGGAGTGAAGCTGAAAGTCTTTTTTGCCGATCTGGGCGATGAGGAAGAACAGCGCGCTTATCTGTTCGGTGTCATTCATAAGGCCACCCCGAAGGATCTGGGAAAGCTGATAGCGGCGGTAGACCAGGCCTTGTCCAAGCCTTAGAGCTCGTACGACATAAAAGAGAGCAGGTCGCTGATGCAACCTGTTCTTTGCTCTTTGCCTACTGACATGATCCGACCGGACAGCCCCTCTCCTGGCAGGCGCTGGGCCACGCCTTTTGCCAGCCTGCTCGCGCGGCACAGGCGGATTCGGTATCCTTCCGCGCAATTATTTCAAAATGTAAGGGACTACCATGAACTACCTCCGCCTACTGGTGGTGGCTGCCGCCTTGAGCCTGCCTGGCGCGCCGATCTATGCCACCACAGCGCCAGCGCCGGTCGAAGCCAGCGCACCTGCCGAAACCGCCGAACACTTCCTCGCCTCCCTCAAGCAGCAGACCGGCACCGTCACCCTGCCCGGCGGCATCGCCACGCTCAAGCTCAACGACGAGTTCTACTACCTCGACCCCAAGGACACCGAACGCCTGCTCACCGATGGTTGGGGCAACCCTCCAGGCTTCAACACCTTGGGCATGATCATACCCAAGGCCGTCAGCCCGCTGTCCGCACGCGGCTGGGGCGTCATCGTCAGCTACAAGGACGACGGGCATATTTCCGACGAAGACGCGGCAAAAATCGACTACGCCGAACTGCTCAAGCAAATGCAGGAAGACGATGCCCAAGACAATCAGGAACGCCAGAAACAGGGCTACGCCGGCCTGCACCTGCTGGGCTGGGCCGAACCGCCGCACTACGACCAACAGTCCCACAAAATGTACTGGGCCCGCGAACTGAAAGCCGACGACGCCGACCAGAACACCCTCAACTACAGCATCCGCGTGCTGGGCCGCGAGGGCGTGCTGGAACTCAACGCCGTCGCCGCCATGGCCGACCTGCCCACCATCAAACAGGAACTGCCCAAAGTCCTGGCTTTCACCAACTTCACCGACGGCAATCTTTACACCGACTACAACCCCAGCACTGACAAACTGGCCTCTTACGGCCTGGCAGCGCTGGTCGCAGGCGGCATAGCCGGCAAAGCCGGGCTGTTTGCCAAGATCGGCATCTTCCTGCTGGCGGCGAAGAAATTTCTGGTGATTGGTGTGGTGGCGTTGCTGGCTGGCGCGCGCAAGTTCTTCAATCGCAACAAGGGCTGATTGCCAGATACGAAAACGCCGCGAGAAATCGCGGCGTACGGCTACCTTGCCCCTGGCAGAACAGGCTGGGACAGGCGAAAAATTCTATCGGATTGAAAATGGATGCAAACAGGAGAGCGTTATGGAGGCAACCCCACCAGCCACACCCCGGCACACAATGTTCCCGCTGTGGCTGCTTCCTTCCGGATCTGACCAGGTTCACGGGTAATCGTTGCGGGGGGACCGATGGGGTCACCATAACGACGCTGGCCTCTCGGCAAGCGGGGCCATTGTACCGATCTCATCGGAAGTTACAACCGTCAGTTCAGGATTAAAAATCTTATGAGGTTCAAGTACTTGCCCACTGGTTTCGCAGAAGCCCTGTAGCAGCGAGCTTGCTCGCGAAGAATCCGGGTGCTCCACATTCATCCAGAATGCCCGCGTTATCGTTAACGATCTTCGCGAGCAAGCTCGCGCCTACAGATGAACGGCTTCGTCGGCCCGGCCGCCCTCTTCCTGGATCACCAGGTGAATGAAGTGCAGCTTGGCGATCACCGCCGGCGGCAGTACGAACGGGTAGAAATCCGGCTGCCCCATGCTGCGGGACAGTTCGTTGAGCATGCCAGCCAGCTCGATCCAGGCGTTGACGAATGACAGGAACGCCGCCCCGCCAGGATGCTCAGGGTCATAGAGGGTCGTGAGCGGAAACGGCTGATAGTCCAGGTCCATCTCCCGCGCACTCATGCCAAACCCCAGGGCCGTGTCGACCGCGTCCATCATGTGCAGGTAGTGGGCCCAGGTTTCCGCCCAGTCCTCCCATGGGTGCATGGTGGCATAGGCGCTGACGCAGGTTTGCTGCCAGTCTGGGCGCGGGCCGTTCTGGTAGTGCTGGTCGAGGGCGTCGGCATAGCTGGCGCGCTCATCGCCGAACAGGTTGCGAAAGGGCTCAAGCCAGTGGCTGCCGGCGATCAGGCGATCCCAGTAATAATGGCCCACCTCATGCCGGAAATGGCCGAGCAAGGTGCGGTACGGCTCCCGCATCTGCACCCGGATTTTTTCACGATGCTCGTCGTCGGCTTCCTTGATATCCAGGGTGATCAGGCCATTGGCATGCCCTGTTGTGGGAGCCTTGCCTTCCAGGTCGATGCCCACGAAGTCAAATGCCAGGCCGCTGTCTTCATCAACGGTTTTGGGGATGACTTGCAACCCCAGGCTGATCAGTTGCGCCACCAGCCGGCGCTTGGCGGTTTCGACTTTGCGCCAGCGCTCGTGGTTTTCCGGGATCGACAGGTCGGGGATGGTGCGATTGAGGCTGCACGCCACACACAGCGGCGCGGTGCTGTACGCCGGGATCAACCAGTTACAGGCGGCCGGGGTGTCGAGGTTGGCGCAGCGGCGAAAGGCACCGGCGTCGAGGTTGTCGTCCTGGAGCCAAGTATCGACGACGGGCCCTGGCTGCAGGGACGACAGCCGGCTTTGCTGGGGCAAGTAGCCCAACAGCGCCGAGCAGGCCAGGCACTGGCTGTTGCGAAAGAACAGCGACTGCCCGCAACGGCACTGCCACACCTTGCTGTTGCGCGACGGGCCCGCCGTGAACCGCGCAGCAATGCGCGAACTGAGTTGCTCGAAGTAGCGGAACATGACGATCTCTCCAGGGGCGTGCCCAAGACTAGATCATTCCCCACGCAAGATCGTTCAAAGTGGATGCAATCAGCCCCTTGCAGGAGCGAGCTGGCTCGCGAAGAACCTGAGACCGCCACGGGGAACCAGATACCCCGCGTTATCGTTGAGGTTTTTCGCGAGCAAGCTCGCTCCTACAAGATCGGGCCGGTATCAGACAGTGATGTGGTGCTTGGCCAGGAAGGCGACGAAAGCCTCCTCGTCCAAGACCTTCAACCCCAGCTCACTGGCCTTGGCCAGCTTCGACCCGGCGCCCGGCCCTGCGACCACGCAATGGGTTTTCGCCGAGACCGAACCCGCCACTTTGGCGCCCAGGCTTTCGAGCTTTTCCTT
Organism: Pseudomonas sp. DTU12.1; assembly: GCF_009873475.1. Lineage (NCBI taxonomy): Bacteria > Pseudomonadati > Pseudomonadota > Gammaproteobacteria > Pseudomonadales > Pseudomonadaceae > Pseudomonas > Pseudomonas sp. DTU12.1. The sequence goes on from NZ_CP045254.1 coordinate 4,371,439, forward strand.
GGCCACGTCGCGGCTCATCAACTCCAGCGAGCCCGTCAGCACCCAGGTATGACCCGCCTCAGGCAAGCCCTCGACCACCCTCTTCTCGCTCTGCCAGTGCATGCCGAAGTCCTTGAGCTGCTGCTCGATGGCCAACGCACGGCGGGCATTCTCCGGATTATCAAAGAATTCCCGCACCGCCTTGGCCTGCTTCTCCGGCAGCGCCTGGCGCATGTCCAGCCAGTCGGCCTGGATAACGCCCTCCAGGGAGCCGAACTTGTCCGCCAGCTTCTGCGCAGCCCCCGGCCCCACGGAAGGCACATGCAATTTGTCAAGAAAGCCGCCCAAGGTGGTGCTGGCGGCAAACTCGGCGCTCAGTTCGCCCTGATCCTGCAACACCAGCGCGCATTCGTCCGGCGACAGCAGCGCGCCAATCACCTGCTGGTTGTGACTGTCTTCAAAGAAGCTGTGGATCTCGTGAGCCACTTCCAGGCCCACATCCGGCAAGTACGTCAGCACTTCCGGCAAGGCTTGCTGCACGCGCTCAAGGGACGCCAGGGAGCGCGCCAGTACCTTGGCGGTTTCCTCACCCACATCGGGAATGCCCAAGGCGTAGATAAACCGGGCCAGGGTCGGGGTCTTGCTGTTTTCAATGGCGGCGATCAGCTTCTTGCTGGAAACATCGGCAAAGCCTTCCAGGTCGATGATCTGCTCGTACTTGAGCTTGTATAGGTCAGCCGGCGAGCCAATAAGCTTTTCATCGACCAACTGCTCGATGGTCTTGTCGCCCAAGCCATCGATATCCATCGCCCGTCGCGAAACGAAATGGATAATCGCCTGCTTGAGCTGCGCACCACAGGCCAGGCGCCCGACACAGCGATACACCGCGCCTTCGCTGACGGTTTCCTTGCCCTTGCTGCGCTTGACCAGTTGCGTGCGCTCCACGTGGGATCCACACACCGGGCAATTGTGTGGGATCTGCACGGCGCGGGCGTTTTCCGGGCGACGCTCGGCAACCACCGATACGACTTGTGGGATCACATCCCCCGCACGGCGGATGATCACGGTGTCACCGATCATCAGGCCCAGGCGCGCCACTTCGTCCATGTTGTGCAACGTCGCATTGGACACGGTGACGCCAGCCACCTTGACCGGTTTCAAGCGCGCTACCGGCGTCACGGCGCCGGTGCGGCCGACCTGGAATTCCACGTCCAGCAGCTCGGTCAGTTCTTCCATTGCCGGAAACTTATGGGCAATGGCCCAGCGCGGCTCGCGGGCGCGAAAGCCCAATTCACGCTGATAGGCAATGCTGTTGACCTTGAACACCACCCCATCGATTTCATAGGGCAGGCTGTTACGCCGCTCACCGATATCGCGGTAGTACTCCAGGCAATCCTCGATGCCCTTGGCCAGCTTCAGCTCATGGCTGATAGGCATGCCCCACTTCTGCAACTGCTGCAGGTTGCCGATATGGGTGTCGCTGATATCCGTGGTCACGCCGTAGCAGCAGAACTCCAACGGCCGGCTGGCGGTAATCTTCGAATCGAGTTGGCGCAGGCTGCCCGCCGCCGCGTTACGCGGGTTGGCGAAGGTCTTGCCGCCGACTTCCAGTTGCGTGGCATTCAAGCGCTCGAAACCGGCCTTGGACATGAATACTTCACCGCGCACTTCCAGGATCGCCGGCCAACCTGTGCCGTGTAGCTTCAACGGGATATTGCGCACGGTGCGCACATTCACGCTGATGTCTTCGCCGGTGGTGCCATCGCCGCGGGTCGCGCCGCGCACCAGTTCGCCGTCCTGATACAGCAGGCTGACCGCCAGGCCATCAAGCTTGGGCTCACAACTGTATTCCACCGCCGCCCCACCGCCAAACAGATCGCCCACCGGCAGGTCGAGGCCCTCGGTGACCCGGCGATCAAACTCCAGCATGGTGGTTTCATCAAAGGCGTTGCCCAGGCTGAGCATCGGGATCTCGTGGCGCACCTGGGTAAACGCAGACAACGCCGCGCTACCGACCCGCTGCGTGGGCGAGTCGCGGGTCACCAGGTCCGGATGCTCGGCTTCCAGCGCCTTGAGTTCGTGGAACAACCGATCGTACTCGGCGTCCGGGATGCTCGGTTCGTCGAGTACGTGGTAACGGTAGTTGTGCTGATCCAGTTCAGCGCGCAGTTCGAGGATGCGGGTATGGGCGGCGGTCATGGGTGTTCTCTCAGAAAGCAAAAGAGCAGCCGAAGCTGCTCAATATGTTAGTGCGCTTAATTCTACTGACAACGCTGAAGACCAATCCTCAGCGTTTCTGTGTCAGGGCACGACGCTCGAACTCTACGATGCGCTGACGGTAGTGCTCGATGGTCTGGGCGGTCAGCACGCTGCGCTGGTCGTCCTTGAGCTCGCCGTTGAGCTCCTGGGACAGCTTGCGGGCTGCGGCCACCATGACGTCGAACGCCTGTTTCGGATGACGCGGGCCTGGCAGGCCAAGGAAGAAGCTCACCGCCGGGGTGCTGAACAGGTCGATATCGTCCAGGTCGAAGGTGCCCGGCTTGACCGCATTGGCCATGGAGAACAGCACTTCGCCATTGCCCGCCATGCTTTCATGACGGTGGAAAATATCCATCTCGCCAAAACGCAGGCCGCTTTCCAGGATGTTCTGCAACAGCGCCGGGCCCTTGAAGCCGGCCGAGTCGCGGCAGATCACGCTGATTACCAGCACTTCTTCAGCTGCCGGCTGATCCTTGGTGGACTCACGCGGCGCGCTCTTGGCCGGGCTTTCATCCGGGAAGTCGCCGTCACGGCTGCTGAAGCTCGGGCCTTCGTCGACGTCGAGGTTCAGGTCACCCTGATGGGGCTCGGCCACGGCAGCGCTGCCACGCTTGCCGCGCTTGGACGACGGCTCGCGGGCTTCACGCACCGGCGCGCTCATCGACGGCAAGTCATGCTCGTCAAGCTGTGGCTCTTTATGGGTATCCAGGACACGGGGCGGCCCTAGCAGCTCGGCAGCGCCGTCGTCGTCGGGCAAATTCGACAGGTTACGGTCCAGGCGAAATTTCAGCTTGCCCTTGCCGCCGCGCATACGGCGCCAGCCATCAAAAAGAATACCGGCTATTACAATAATGCCGATGACGATCAGCCACTCGCGCAGACCGATTTCCATGTAATCCCTTGCCTCTATAAAAAATGCTGAAAAATAAGGGGTTTAGCACCGTGCAAACCGCTTTAAAACGTGGCGCCAACTCTATGTTCTGACTGACGTTTTGCCCACGCATACGAAAAATTGACATTAAACTAGCACGACCAAAGATAACTTTACACAGTTGGCGCAAAATGTGTCGGCTGACGCAGGAATTAAGCTACAAACCATAAGCTTCAAGCCGACGCTATTGCCGCTCGAAGCTAGCAACTTGCGGCTAACTTTCCACCATCGCCATCGCCTCTTCGACATCCACTGCCACCAGTCTCGAACAGCCCGGCTCATGCATGGTCACCCCCATCAATTGATCGGCCATTTCCATGGCGATCTTGTTATGGGTGATATAGATGAACTGCACCGTCTGGGACATCTCTTTAACCAAGCGGGCATACCGTCCAACGTTAGCGTCATCCAGCGGCGCGTCAACTTCATCGAGCATGCAGAACGGCGCCGGGTTCAACTTGAAGATGGCAAATACCAACGCCAATGCAGTCAGGGCCTTCTCGCCGCCGGACAACAAATGGATGGTGCTGTTCTTCTTGCCCGGAGGCCGCGCCATGATCGTTACCCCTGTATCGAGTAGATCTTCGCCCGTCAGTTCCAAGTAAGCGCTGCCACCACCGAAAACTTTTGGGAATAAGGCCTGTAAACCGCTATTAATCTGATCAAAGGTATCTTTGAAGCGGTTACGGGTTTCCTTGTCGATCTTGCGAATGACGTTTTCCAAAGTGTCCAGGGCTTCCACCAGATCGGCGTCCTGGGCATCCAGATAACGTTTACGCTCGGACTGCTGCTGGTATTCATCGATGGCCGCGAGGTTGATCGCGCCGAGTCGTTGGATACGTGCAGCAATGCGCTCAAGTTCTTCTTCGGCTTCTTTCTCGTTGGCCTGGGCGGTCAAGGTATTGAGTACGCCGTGCAGGTCATAGCCATCTTCCAGCAATTGGTCCTGCAAGGTTTTGCGGCGCACCGTGAGGGCTTGCCATTCCATGCGCTGCTGTTCGAGTTGGCCGCGGATCAATTGCGATTGCTGCTCGGCCTGGGTCCGGCGCTTTTCTGCATCGCGCAGTTCGCGGTCGGCGTCTTCCATGGCGATTTGTGCAGTCTTGAGTTCTTCGTCGACGCTCATGCGTTTGTCGAGCAACTCTTCGAGCTTCAAGCGCAGCTCTTCCAGCGGCGCTTCGCCCTCCTCCAGGTTGAGGCTCAGTTGCTCGCGCTTTTCCGTCAGCCGTTCGGATTGCATCTCCAGGCGTTCCAGAGCCTGGCGCGTGGAGTCGTGCTGGGCGCGCAACGAGCCGAGGCGCACGGCCAACTGATGGGCGTGGTCCTTGTGCTGGCGCGCTTCCTGGCGTACCCGGTCGAGGCGCTCGCGCAGGCTGTCACGCTGGGCCAGCAACAGCTCGCGCTGCTCGGTGTCGAGGGCCATACTGTCGAGGGCCTCCTGCAACTGCAGGCGCGCTTCACCGACTTGCTCGTGTTCAAGGGCGCGCTGCTCGCCCATCTCGGCCACTTCTTCATCGAGCCGGGTACGACGCAGGGTCAATTGTTCGGCCTTGGCCTTGCTGGCGGAAAGCTGGGCTTTCAATTCGCCCTGCTGGCGCGCTTCGTCCTGCAACAGGCGACGCAAATGTTCGCGGCCGGTCTCTTGTTGGCGCTGGGTGGCGCGCAGGGTTTGCAGTTGGGTTTCCAAGGCCTCAAGAGTGGCCTCGCGCTCTTCGCGCTCGGCACTCAGGTTGACGATTTCCTGGCCACGGGCCAATACGCCACTTTCGGCTTCACTGGCGCGACGCACCCGCAAAAAGTGCCGGCCAACCCAGTAGCCGTCGCGGCTGATCAGGCTCTCGCCAGAGGCCAACTGGCCTCGCAACGCCAAGGCCTGCTCCAGGGAATCCACCGGTTTTACCAGGCCCAGCCATGGCGACAGATCAATCTGCGCCTCGACTTTATCCAACAGGCTGCCCGGCACGCGGGTGCCATCGGCTGCGGGGCTGAGCAGGCGCAAATCGCCTTGAGCAAAGCCCGCCAGATCAAAACCGCCGAAATCGTCCACCAACACGGCCTGCAAGTCCGCACCCAGCACGGTTTCCACGGCCAGTTCCCAACCGGCTTCAACCTTCAAGCCTTCAGCCAGGCGCGGGCGCTCGGCCAAGTGCTGGTCGCGCAGCCATTCGGCGGTGCCGGTGCCTGGGTCCAATGCGGCTTGCTGCAAGGCCTCGAGGGAGGCCAGGCGCCCATTGAGGCGCTGCAAATCACCTTGGGCCTGCTGCTGCGCCTGGGTCGCCTGTTGCAGCTCCTGGCGCAATTGTTCCAGGCGCTCAACTTGCTGTTCTTCGCTGGCCTCCAGCTCTTCCAGGGTCATTTCGCTTTCGGCCAACTGCTCGCTCAGCGCCATGATCGCCGCGTCTTCCGGAGCAGAGGCGAGCAACGCGCGCTCCTCCAGGACCCGGCGCTGGCGCTCGGCCAAGCGCTCCATGCTGGTTTCCAGTTGCTGGATGCGTGATTGCTGCACCTCAGCCTGGCGACGCGGTTCGGCGGAGCGCAGGTTGAAAGCGTCCCACTGCTCCTGCCAGCCGTGCATGGTAGTTTCGGATTCTTCCAGGGCGGCGGCGGCTTCTTCGGCGGCGGCGCTGGTGATTTCCTGCTCGGGGGTGAGCATGTCCAGCTCCTCCCCGAGGGTCAGCAGCAAGGTGCGGTCATGGCCCAGGTGGGATTCGGTTTCCAGCCGCGCCCGCTCCGCTTCCTTGAGGTCATCCTGCAACTGGCGCAAGCGCTGCTGACCGTGCTGGATGCTCTGCTCGACCCGCGCAATGTCGCCGCCCACCGAATAGAAGCGGCCCTGCACCAGGTTGAAGCGCTCGGACAGGTCATGGTGACCGTCGCGCAGGCGTTCGATGCTCGCATCGGCGTTGCGTTGTTCGGCCACCAGGGCTTCGAAGCTGATTTCCTGGGTGCCGATGATCGCTTCGCGCTGGCCCACCTGGTCATTCAAGGCCTGCCAGCGCAGCGCCGAGAGTTGCGCCTTGAGCTGGCGTTCTTCGCCTTTGTATTCCTGGTATTTCTCGGCGGCCTGGGCCTGGCGGTGCAGGCGCTCCAACTGGCGCTCCAGCTCTTCACGCAGGTCAGTCAGGCGTGCCAGGTTTTCGTGGGTGCGGCGGATACGGTTTTCGGTCTCGCGACGGCGCTCCTTGTACTTGGAGATGCCGGCCGCTTCCTCGATAAAGTTGCGCAGGTCCTCGGGCTTGGCTTCGATCAGCTTGGAGATCATGCCCTGCTCGATGATCGAGTAGCTGCGCGGGCCCAGGCCGGTGCCGAGGAAAATATCGGTAATGTCCCGGCGCCGGCACTTGGTGCCGTTGAGGAAGTAACTGTTCTGGCTGTCGCGCGTGACTTTGCGGCGGATGGAAATTTCCGCATACGCCGCGTACTCGCCAATCAGCGTGCCGTCGGAGTTGTCGAACACCAGTTCGATGCTGGCCTGGCTCACCGGCTTGCGGCTGGTGGAACCGTTGAAGATGACATCGGTCATCGACTCGCCACGCAGGTTCTTTGCCGAGCTCTCGCCCATCACCCAACGGACGGCGTCGATGATGTTCGACTTGCCGCAACCATTGGGCCCGACCACTGCCGCCATATTACTGGGGAAGTTCACCGTGGTCGGGTCGACGAAGGATTTGAACCCCGCCAGTTTGATGCACTTGAGCCGCACGCTTAGGCGTCCGCCAGGGCTGCGATAACCAACGAGCTGCTGCGCTGGCAGTAGGCCGACAGCACCTGGCGAATCTGCGGCAGGTCACGGGCCAGTACGGCGGCGAGCAGTTGCTCGAACAGCGCCAGGTACTCGCTCATGGAGGCCTTGCGCTGATCCAGGGCCAGGTAATAGGCGCGATTCATCGCCGGCTGCAGGTTCTCGACGGTTTCCTGCAGGTACGGGTTATTGGCGAAGGGGTACGCGGCGCGCATCACGTTGAAGCATTCTTCGACGAAGGCGCGGATGTCCTCGCGCTCGAAATTGCTCACCAGCCGTTGCTGGATCTGCACGAAGGGCGCCATGTCGGCCTGGGTCTGCCAGCCTTCGGCGACCGCGTTGCCCAGCAGGATGTACAGCTCGCTCATCAGCGTGCACAGGCTCTGCACCTTGTGTGCGGTGAGCTCGGTGACGTGTGCCCCACGGCGCGGCAAGATGGCGATAAGGTGCCGGCGCTCGAGGATCAGCAAGGCTTCGCGCACTGAGCCACGACTGACATTGAGTGCCAGCGTGACTTTCTGTTCCTGGATCCGCTCCCCAGGCTTGAGATCGCCGCGAATAATGCGCTCGGCAAGGTGGTGAGCGATTTGCTCGGCGAGACTGTCCGGCGCCTTGAACGTCATGTTTTCCCTTCAAAATCTTCTATCGGTACAAGGGCGGCAGTGTAGCGCAATCGCTGGGCCGACAACGCCGAATTTGGCATGAAATAAGCAGACGATAAAGCCCAGGCACCGCTTGAAACGGCGGTTACAAGGATCTGAACCATAATCAAAGGTGTTGCAATCGCACTTTCTTGACCTTTCGGTCAGAAAATCGTTGACCGAAAAGTCAGACATGACTAGATTCGGCGCAAAGCGGTTAACAACAATAATGAGTCTGCGAGGCCTTCCGTGATCCAGTTTTTACTAAACCAGGAGCTCCGTAGCGAGCATGCCCTGGACCCAAACCTGACTGTGCTCAACTATCTGCGTGAGCATCTGGGCAAATCCGGAACCAAGGAAGGCTGCGCCAGCGGCGACTGTGGCGCCTGCACTGTGGTGGTGGGTGAGTTGCAGACCGACGAGCAAGGCGCCGAACAGATTCGCTATCGCAGCCTCAATTCGTGCCTGACCTTTGTCTCGTCCCTGCACGGCAAGCAACTGATCACTGTCGAAGACCTCAAGCACCAGGGCCAACTGCACAGCGTGCAACAGGCCATGGTCGATTGCCATGGCTCGCAATGCGGTTTTTGCACCCCAGGTTTTGTGATGTCGCTGTTTGCCCTGCAAAAAAACAGCGACGCCCCGGACAGCGCCAAGGCCCACGAAGCCCTGGCCGGCAACCTGTGCCGCTGCACCGGCTACCGCCCGATCCTGGCCGCCGCCGAACAAGCCTGTTGCAACAAGCCCCAGGACCAGTTCGACAGCCGCGAGGCGCAGACCATTGCCCGCCTCAAGTCCATCGCACCGACGCAAACCGGCGAGCTGAACAGCGGCGACAAGCGCTGCCTGGTGCCCTTGACCGTCGCCGACCTGGCCGACCTCTACGACGCCTATCCCCAAGCCCGGCTGCTGGCCGGCGGCACCGACCTGGCGCTGGAAGTCACCCAGTTCCACCGCACGCTGCCGGTGATGATTTACGTCGGCAACATCGAAGCCATGAAACGCATCGAGACCTTTGACGACCGCCTGGAAATCGGCGCCGCCACCGCCCTCTCCGACTGCTACAGCGCGTTGCACCACGAATACCCCGATTTCGGCGACCTGCTGCACCGCTTCGCGTCTCTGCAAATCCGCAACCAGGGCACCCTCGGTGGCAATATCGGCAACGCCTCGCCCATCGGTGACTCGCCGCCGCTGCTGATCGCCCTTGGCGCGCAGATCGTACTGTGCAAGGGCAACGTGCGCCGTACCCTGGCCCTGGAAGACTATTTCATCGACTACCGCGTCACCGCCCGCCAGGACAGCGAGTTCATCGAGAAAATCATCGTGCCCAAGGGCCATGCACTGTTCCGCGCCTACAAGGTTTCCAAGCGCCTGGACGATGACATTTCCGCGGTATGCGCGGCCTTCAACCTGAAGCTCGACAACGGCGTGATCAGCGATGCCCGCGTGGCGTTCGGCGGTATGGCCGCCACGCCCAAACGTGCGCAACACTGCGAAGCGGTACTGATCGGCGCCACCTGGAACAGCGCCACGGTGGAGAAAGCCTGCGCCGCCCTGGCCGAAGATTTCACCCCGCTGTCGGACTTCCGTGCGAGCAAGGAATACCGCCTGCTCAGCGCGCAGAACCTGCTGCGTAAATATTTCATCGAGCTGCAAACTCCGCACATCGAGACTCGGGTGACCGCTTATGTCTAATCATCACGCCGTGGTAAAAACCCAAGCCGAAATGGCCACCCTGTTTGCCCAGGACCTGACGTCCGGGGTCGGGCGCAGCGTCAAGCATGACAGCGCCGCCAAGCATGTGTCGGGCGAAGCGCAGTACATCGATGACCGCCTGGAATTCCCCAACCAGTTGCACCTGTATGCGCGCATGTCCGACCGCGCCCACGCCCGTATTCTCAGTATCGACACCGCGCCGTGCTACGCCTTCGAGGGTGTGCGGATCGTCATCACCCACGAAGACGTGCCGGGCCTGAAAGACATCGGCCCGCTGATGCCCGGCGACCCGTTGCTGGCCATCGATACCGTGCAGTTTGTCGGCCAGGTGGTGCTGGCCGTCGCCGCCCGCGACCTGGAGACCGCGCGCAAGGCCGCCATGGCGGCGGTGATCGAATACGAAGACCTGGAGCCGGTGCTGGATGTGGTCGAGGCCTTTCGCAAAAAACACTTCGTGCTGGACAGCCACACCCACCAGCGTGGTGATTCGGCAGGCGCCCTGGCGAGCGCGAAAAACCGTATCCAGGGCACCCTGCATATCGGTGGTCAGGAACACTTCTACCTGGAAACCCAGATCTCCTCGGTGATGCCCACCGAAGACGGCGGCATGATCGTCTACTGCTCCACCCAGAACCCCACCGAAGTGCAGAAGCTGGTGGCCGAAGTGCTGGACGTGTCGATGAACAAGATCGTCGTCGATATGCGCCGCATGGGCGGTGGTTTCGGCGGCAAGGAAACCCAGGCCGCCAGCCCGGCATGCCTGTGTGCGGTGGTTGCGCGCCTGACCGGCCAGCCGACCAAGATGCGCCTGCCGCGTGTCGAAGACATGCTGATGACCGGCAAGCGCCACCCCTTCTATATCGAATATGACGTGGGCTTCGACGACACCGGGCGCCTGCACGGGATCAACCTGGACCTGGCCGGTAACTGCGGTTGCTCACCGGACCTGTCCAACTCGATTGTCGACCGTGCGATGTTCCACTCCGACAACTCGTATTACCTGGGCGACGCCACGGTCAACGGCCATCGCTGCAAGACCAACACCGCGTCCAATACCGCGTACCGTGGCTTCGGTGGCCCCCAAGGCATGGTAGCGATCGAGGAAGTGATGGACGCCATCGCCCGCCATCTGGCGCTGGACCCGCTGGCCGTGCGCAAGGCCAACTACTATGGCAAGACCGAGCGCAACGTCACCCATTACTACCAGACCGTCGAGCACAACATGCTCGAAGAGATGACCGCCGAACTGGAAGCCAGCAGCCAATACGCCGAGCGCCGCGAGGCCATTCGCCGCTATAACGCCAACAGCCCGATCCTGAAAAAAGGCCTGGCGCTGACCCCGGTCAAATTCGGCATTTCGTTCACCGCCAGCTTCCTCAACCAGGCCGGCGCGTTGATCCATATCTACACCGACGGCAGCATCCACCTGAACCACGGCGGCACCGAAATGGGCCAGGGCTTGAACATCAAGGTCGCGCAGGTGGTGGCCGAGATTTTCCAGGTGGAAATCGACCGGGTGCAGATCACCGCGACCAACACCGACAAGGTGCCCAACACCTCGCCGACCGCTGCTTCCAGCGGTGCCGACCTTAACGGCAAGGCCGCGCAGAACGCCGCCGAGACCATCAAGCAACGCCTGGTGGAATTTGCCGCGCGCAAATACGACGTCAGCGAGGCCGACGTTGAGTTCCATAACGGCCATGTGCGGGTGCGCGAGCAGATCCTGACCTTTGAGGAGCTGATCCAGCAGGCGTATTTCGCCCAGGTCTCGCTGTCGAGTACCGGGTTCTACAAGACCCCGAAAATCTTCTACGACCGCAGCCAGGCACGGGGCCGACCGTTCTACTACTTCGCCTTCGGCGCGGCTTGCTGCGAAGTGATCGTCGATACCCTGACCGGCGAATACAAGATGCTGCGCACCGACATCCTCCACGATGTGGGCGCCTCGCTGAACCCGGCCATCGATATCGGCCAGGTCGAGGGCGGTTTTATCCAGGGCATGGGCTGGCTGACCATGGAAGAGCTGGTGTGGAACAACAAGGGCAAGCTGATGACCAATGGCCCGGCCAGCTACAAGATCCCAGCGGTGGCGGACATGCCCCTGGATTTGCGGGTGAAGTTGGTGGAAAACCGCAAGAATCCGGAAGACACGGTGTTCCACTCCAAGGCCGTGGGTGAACCGCCGTTCATGCTCGGGATTGCCTCGTGGTGCGCGATCAAGGATGCCGTTGCGAGCCTGGGTGACTATCGCCATCAACCCAAGATCGATGCACCGGCCACGCCGGAGCGGGTGTTGTGGGGCTGTGAGCAGATGCGCCAGTTGCAGGCGGCGAAGGCGGTTGAGGCACAGGCCGAGATGGCTTCGCTCTAGACCGAGGTGCTGCCATCGCAGGCAAGCCAGCTCCCACATTTGGAATGCAATCCCCTGTGGGAGCGGGCTTGCCCGCGATGACGGCCGAACTGACAACAGAAATGTTGAGGTAGACATGAACAACTGGATCAGTGCCCTCGCCAACCTGCAAACCCAGGGCGAGCCCTGCGTGCTGGTGACCATCATCGAAGAGCTGGGCTCCACGCCGCGCAATTCAGGCTCCAAGATGGTCGTCAGCGCCACCCATACCTTCGACACCATCGGCGGCGGCCACCTGGAATACAAGGCCATGCAGATCGCCCGCGACATGCTCGTGCGTGGGCAGCACAACACCCACCTGGAGCGCTTCAGCCTGGGCGCCAGCCTGGGCCAGTGCTGTGGCGGCGTGACCGTGCTGCTGTTCGAACCCATGGGCCAGGTGCAGGCGCAGATTGCCGTATTCGGCGCCGGCCATGTCGGCCGCGCGCTGGTGCCGTTACTGGCCAGCCTACCGTGCCGGGTGCGCTGGATCGATTCACGGGAGCAGGAATTCCCGGAGCATATCCCCCTGGGCGTGCGTAAAATCGTCAGCGAAGAGCCGGTGGATGAAATTGCCGACCTGCCCGCCGGCAGTTATTGCATCGTCATGACCCACAATCATCAGCTAGACCTGGAACTGACCGCCGCCCTGCTCAAGCGCAGTGACTTTGCGTACTTTGGCCTGATCGGCTCGCAGACCAAGCGCGTCAAGTTCGAACACCGCCTGCGTGAGCGCGGCTTCGAGGCCGCGCAGTTGCAACGCATGCGCTGCCCCATGGGCCTCACCGAGGTGAAGGGCAAACTGCCGGTGGAAATCGCCATCTCCATCGCCGGCGAGATCATCGCCACCTATAACGCCAACTTCGGCCAGCACACCGCGAGTGCCGAACCCATTGCCAAACTGCTGCCGGTTTCGCGCCGCAGCCAAGCTATCAATTGAGACGACCATGCCTTTGACTCGCAAAGCCTACCGTGCCGCCATCCTGCACAGCCTCGCCGACCCGGCCATCGTCGGGATCGAAGCCTCCTATGAGTATTTCGAAGACGGCCTGCTGGTGATCGACAACGGCCAGATCAGTGCCCTCGGGCACGCCAGCGACCTGCTGCCGACGCTGCCCGCCGACATCGAAATCACCCATTACCAGGATGCGCTGATCACTCCCGGCCTGATCGACACCCACATCCACCTGCCGCAAACCGGCATGGTCGGTGCCTACGGCGAACAACTGCTGGATTGGCTGAACACCTACACCTTCCCTTGCGAAAGCCAGTTCGCCGACAAGGCCCACGCCGAAGAAGTCGCGGATATCTTTATCAAGGAACTGCTGCGCAACGGCACCACCACTGCCCTGGTGTTCGGCAGCGTGCATCCGCAATCGGTGAACTCATTCTTTGAAGCCGCCGAGAAGCTCGACCTGCGCATGATCGCCGGCAAGGTGATGATGGACCGCAATGCACCGGACTACCTGACCGACACCGCCGAGTCCGGCTACCAGGAAAGCAAGGCGCTGATCGAGCGCTGGCACGGCAAGGGCCGCTTGCACTACGCCATAACACCGCGCTTCGCCCCCACCAGCACACCGGAACAACTGACCCTCGCCGGCCAATTGCTGGGGGAATACCCGGACCTGTACATGCAGACTCACATCAGTGAAAACCTGCAGGAAGTGCAATGGGTCAAGGAGTTGTTCCCAGAGCGCAGTGGCTACCTGGATGTGTACGACCACTACAAGCTGCTGGGGGAGCGCTCGGTATTCGCCCACGGCGTACACCTGTGCGACGACGAGTGCGCGCGGCTGGCCGAAGCCGGTTCAGCCGTGGCGTTCTGCCCGACGTCGAACTTCTTCCTGGGCAGCGGTTTGTTCAACCTGCCGATGGCCGAGAAGCACAAACTCAACGTAGGCCTGGGCACCGATGTGGGGGGCGGTACCAGCTTCTCGCTGCTGCAGACGCTGAACGAAGCCTACAAGGTCATGCAATTGCAGGGCGCACGGCTGAGCCCGTTCAAATCGCTGTACCTGGCGACCTTGGGCGGTGCAAAAGCGCTGCGCCTGGAAGACAAGATCGGCACCTTGCAGCCGGGCACCGATGCAGATTTCCTGGTACTGGACTACAACGCCACGCCCCTGCTCAGCTATCGCTTGAAGCAGGCCAATAACATTGCCGAGACGTTGTTTGTACTGATGACGCTGGGGGATGATCGGGCGGTGATGCAGACGTATGCAGCGGGCAATCTGGTACACCAACGCTGATCCCCTGTAGGGGCTTCACCGCGGTGAACAGATACACCGCGGTGCCTGCATCGCTGGCAAGCCAGCCCCTACACAGCTTGATCGGGTTTACAGCTTGATTGAGGAGCGGCCCGGCTTCTTGGTTTGCAGCAGATGCGAGAACACCGCATGCAAATCATCCGACGCACTTTCCTCATCGAGGTTGAGCTTGCTGTCGATGTGATCCATGTGATGCATCATCAGGTTCACCGCCAACGCCGAATCCCGGGCCTCGATCGCGTCGATCAACTGGGTGTGTTCGTCATAGGAACAGTGCGAGCGGTTACCGCTTTCATACTGGGCGATGATCAGCGAGGTCTGGGACACCAGGCTGCGCTGGAAGCTGATCAGCGGGGCATTCTTTGCCGCCTCGGCCAGTTTCAGGTGGAACTCGCCGGATAACCGGATACCCGCGCCGCGGTCGCCGCGGGAGAAGCTGTCGCGCTCGTCGTTGACCATCTGGCGCAGTTCGGCCAGCTCTTCGGTCGATGCATGCTGCACCGCCAGTTCGGTGATCGCCCGCTCCACCAGACGCCGGGCCAGGAACACCTGGCGGGCTTCCTCGACACTAGGGCTTGCCACGACCGCACCACGATTGGGGCGCAGCAACACCACGCCTTCATGGGCCAGGCGCGACAAGGCGCGACGGATGATGGTGCGGCTGACGCCAAAGATCTCGCCCAGTGCTTCTTCACTCAATTTGGTACCGGGCGCCAGGCGTTGTTCGAGGATGGCCTCGAAGATATGCGCGTAAACGATATCGTCCTGGGTTCCACTGCGACCGGCCTTACCGGCTCGCGGCTGTTTCTTGAGGGGCTGCAACTGTTCGTTCATGGGCACTCGGGTCGGGAGAACGGCGGCGAATTGACGTTGACTGTAATAAAGGTACAGCGGGTCGCTGGCAAGTATCGCGTAAAAACAGCGCACATTGTACACAACCCGTTGCGCCAACACACTGTACGGCTGTTTGCGCGGCCGGCTGTATTGCAACAGTCAGTTACGTTTGAGTTTAGGCTTGATTCCACGATTTCCCCACCCATCAATGCTGCCCCGATGCCCCTGTAGGAACGAGCTTGCTCGCGAAGAACCTGAGAGCGCCGCCTTCCACCAGAATGCCCGCGCCATCGCTGAAGATCTTCGCCCGCAAGCCGGCGCCTACAAGTTGCCGGGTACAAGGAAGACTTTTCCATGACCGACGCGACCCAGGCGCCCCTGCGCCCACTGGCCGACACTTCGCCCTCGGCCATCGTTGCCGGCTTTATCGCCATGATGACTGGCTACACCAGCTCGCTGGTGCTGATGTTCCAGGCCGGCCAGGCTGCCGGCCTGACCACCGGGCAAATCTCCTCATGGATCTGGGCAATTTCCATCGGCATGGCGGTGTGCAGCATCGGCTTGTCCCTGCGTTACCGCACGCCCATCACCATCGCCTGGTCGACCCCCGGCGCGGCACTGTTGATTACCAGCCTGGGCGGGGTCAGCTACGGCGAGGCTATCGGCGCCTACATCACCTGTGCGGTGCTGGTGACGATCTGTGGCCTCACCGGCAGCTTTGAAAAGCTGGTCAAGAAGATTCCCGCTTCACTGGCCGCCGCACTGCTGGCCGGGATTCTGTTCAAGATCGGCAGCGAAATTTTCGTCGCCGCGCAGCACCGCACCGCCCTGGTGCTGGGCATGTTCTTTACCTACCTGATCATCAAGCGCCTGTCGCCCCGTTATGCGGTGCTGGCCGCGCTGCTGATCGGCACTGCCTTGTCCGGGCTGATGGGGCTGCTGGACTTCAGCGGGTTCAGCCTGGAAGTGGCGACGCCGGTATGGACCACGCCGCACTTCTCTCTGGCGGCGACCATCAGCATCGGTATTCCGCTGTTCGTGGTGGCGATGACCTCGCAGAACATGCCGGGGGTCGCGGTCCTGCGTGCCGATGGCTACGACGTGCCGGCCTCACCGCTGATCACCACCACCGGCCTGGCCTCGCTGGTGCTGGCCCCGTTTGGCTCCCACGGTATCAACCTGGCCGCCATCAGTGCGGCCATCTGCACCGGGCCCCACGCCCATGAGGATCGCAACAAGCGCTACACCGCCGCCGTGTGGTGCGGGATTTTCTACGGGGTCGCCGGGGTATTTGGCGCCACGTTGGCGGCCTTGTTCGCCGCACTGCCAAAGGAGCTGGTGCTGTCGATCGCGGCATTGGCGCTGTTTGGCTCGATCATCAATGGCCTGAGCGTTGCCATGAATGAGCCCAAGGAACGGGAAGCAGCGCTGATCACCTTTATGGTCACGGCGTCGGGGCTGACGCTGTTCTCCATCGGTTCGGCATTCTGGGGGATTGTGGCGGGGGTGTTGACGCTGGTGATTCTGAACTGGCGCAAGGCCTGATAAATACCCTGAAACGAAAAAGCGACCCGGGCGGGTCGCTTTTTCATGCCATCAGACAGCCGGGTTGATCGGCTTTTCTGGGTGCCAGGCGTCCAGCAGTGCGCTGACTTCAACGCGGGTCAGCTCTGGACGAGCCTTCAACCACGCTTCAACAGCGGCACGCTGTTCTTCGTTGACCGAACCACGGGTGGCTTTGCAGACCAGACCGAAGTCATCACCGCCAACGTAGTCCAGGCCATTGCCGTCCATCGCTTCAGTCAGGAATGCTTCGAGGAAAGCGTCAACCGCTTCATCGTCCAAACCTTCTTTGAAGTCCAGGTTCAGTTCGAAACCCAGCTCTTGAAATTCATCAACGCACAGTTTTTTGCGCAGACGCCGGGAACGGTTAGTCGCCATTGGAACAATCCTCTTAAGTATTAACGGCCGGCACTCTACCAGTTTAAGGCGCTGAATGCCCGGCAATCCAAGACGGGTGGCACGTCAGGGCTAAAAAAAACCGCCATTTGCAGCTATCGTTGAGGCACAAGTAGCCCCACCTTGGGGCATAATGCCGACACTTTCATGACCACTGGGGGATTTTCTTACATAGCCCCCGCTACATTCACCCTCCTATGCAGTAGGGTCTTACTTCTTATGATCAAATCCTTGCGTCCATTGTTACTCGCCAGTTTCCTCTTGCCCCTGGCCCTCTCCGTCACCGCCGCACCGATCAATACCACCTTGCCACCTAAAGTCCAGGAAGCCCTGCAGAAAGCCAAGCTGCAGAACAATGCGCTGTCCCTGGTGATGATTCCGCTCAATGGCCCCGGCACCGCCACTGTGTTCAACGCTGACGTTTCGGTCAACCCGGCATCCACCATGAAGCTGGTCACCACCTACGCCGCCCTGGAAATGCTCGGCCCCAACCATCAGTGGAAGACCGAGTTCTACACCGACGGCACCCTGAGCGGCGGCGTCCTGCGGGGCAACCTGTACCTCAAGGGCGGTGGCGATCCCAAGTTGAACATGGAGAAACTCTGGCTGCTGATGCGCGACCTGCGCGCCAATGGCGTACAGCAAGTGACCGGCGACCTGGTACTGGATCGTGGTTTCTTCATCCAGCCGCAATTGCCGGAATTCAACGACGACGGCAACGATGCCAACAAACCGTTCCTGGTCAAGCCGGACGCCCTGCTGGTCAACCTCAAGGCCCTGCGTTTCGTCACCCGCAATGACTCGGGCCGGGTGCTGGTTTCGGTCGAACCGCCGATTGCCAGCATCCAGATCGACAATCAGGTCAAGGCCACCAACGCCAAGCAGTGCACCGGTGACGTGCGCTACAACCCGATCACCGCCGCCGATGGCAGCGTCACCGTGACGGTCAGCGGCCAGTTGGGCGACGGCTGCAGCTCGCAGACGTATCTGTCGCTGCTCGACCATGCCACCTACACCGCCGGTGCCGTGCGGGCGATCTGGAAAGAGCTGGGCGGCACTATCCAGGGCCGCGACGTACTGGCCCCGGTGCCGAAAACCGCCAAGGTCCTGGCCCGTGCGTTCTCCCCGGACCTGGCAGAGATCATTCGCGACATCAATAAATACAGTAACAACACCATGGCCCAGCAACTGTTCCTCAGCCTCGGCGCGCAATACCGCAACGATGCCGACGGCGACGATGCCAAGGCGGCGCAACGCGTGGTCCGCCAGTGGCTGGCGAAAAAAGGCATAACGGCACCGCACCTGGTGATGGAAAACGGCTCCGGCCTGTCCCGTGCCGAACGCGTGAGCGCCCGGGAAATGGCGACCATGCTGCAGGCCGCCTGGAGAAGCCCGTACGCGGCAGAATTCATCAGCTCGATGCCGATTGCCGGCAGTGACGGCACCATGCGCAAGCGCCTGAAAACCACGGCTCTGCGCGGCGAAGCCCACGTCAAGACCGGCACCCTGAACACCGTGCGCGCCATTGCCGGCTTCAGCCGCGACAACAATGGCAATACCTGGGCAGTGGTGGCGATCCTCAACGATCCGAAGCCGTGGGGTGCATCATCGGTGCTGGACCAGGTATTGCTGGACCTGTATCGCCAGCCGAAGCTGGCGGCTGCCGCGCCAGGCCTATAAACAGCCTGTTGTGATTGTGGCTTTGCCAGCGGGCTTACTGTGGCAAGCAGGCTTGTTGTGGCGAGCGGGCTTGCCCCGCGCTGGGCTGCAAAGCAGCCCCCATTGCGTCACTGAGCTAGGTCAGATAGACCGCGAAGGCAGGTTTTGGGGCTGCTTCGCAGCCCAGCGCGGGGCAAGCCCGCTCGCCACAACAAGCCTGCTTGCCACAACAACCTGCTTGTCACAACCAACCCGTCAAGCAGGCAACCGCTGCGACTCAACCCGATCCCGGCCCGCTTGCTTGGCGGCGTACACCGCCGAATCCGCGCGCAACAACAAGCCATCCACACCGTCATCGACCCGCCAACTGGCCACGCCAAAACTGGCGGTCACGGTGCCGACGCCTTCCATCGGTGTACTGCGCAGCACTTCCCATAATTCAACTGCCAGGCTGTAGGCCTGAACGCCATCGGTGTTCGGACACAGCACCATGAACTCCTCGCCGCCCAGGCGACAGAACACATCGCTGCGGCGCAAACGCTGGCTGATCCGCCGACACAGCTCCTGTAGCACCCCATCCCCGGCAGCGTGCCCGTGCTGGTCATTGATGCGCTTGAAATGGTCGATATCCAGCATGATCACGGCCAGCGTACCCGCTGTGCGCCGCACCCGGCTCATCTCGGCCTTCAGCCGGTCCTGGAAGTAGCGGCGATTATGGATACCCGTCAATGAGTCGGTGATCGACAGCGCCCGCAGCTCCTCCTCCACCCGCTTTAGATCGGAGATATCCGACACGTAGCCATGCCATAACGTACCGCCGCCAGGTAACTCTTCCGGTGTCGCCTCGCCACGGATCCATCGCAGGCCGCGGCCTGGCAGTTGCACCCGATATTCTTCGCGCCAATGGCTCAATTGCAGCGCTGACAAGCGGATAGAAGCGCGGATGCGTTCAGCATCGAGGGGGTGAATACGTTCGAAAACTTGCTTGGCATCCTGTTGCAACAGCCCCGGATCGATTTCATAGATATCGCGCATACCGTCGCTGGCGTAGATAAACCGCCAATTGTCGTTGGGCTCCAGGGTGAACTGGAAAATCCCACCCGGCACATGGGCACTGAGTTTTTTCAGCAAGCGATCCCGCGCAGCCAAGGCCTCATAGGCGCGTTTCTGCTCGGTGACATCCAGGCAGATCGCCAGGTGTCCGATCCATAAGCCATGGTCATCAAGCAATGCCGTGGCCAGCATATTCACGGTCAACTGGCTGCCGTCCTGGCGGACCAGTGTCCACTCCCGAGCCTCATGCAGGCTGTCGGCTCCCTCCACCAGCATCGCCTGGCCCGGCATGATCCGTTTGCCCAGCGCTTGGCTCAGCTGCATGGCACGGGTTTCCAGTTCCGACGCCAGGTGCAGGCTTTCGAGGGTCATGTGACCGAGCACCTGCTGCGCCGGATAACCCAGCATCTGCTCGGCACCGGCATTGAAGGTGTTGATCACCCCCCGCAGATCCGTGGCAATGATTGCCACCTGGGTCGCGGCGTTGAGCACACTGCGCAACTGGCCGTGGGCGCCGCGCAACTCATACTCACGCTGGTGCAATTGCCCGGTGCGCTGTTGTACCAGCCTCACCGCCCGCTGGCGCTGGCTGACCAGCACGTAGAGCAAGGCACTGAGCAACAGGCTGAGCAAGCCACCCATGACCAGGATACTGGTGACCGCAGAGTGATTGGCCTGGGCAAATACCTGACTGGGGCGCAGGCTCAGGGCATAGACATGATCACCTAGGGTAAGCCGGCGGATCGCCTCCAGGCCGCTATCGGCCACGGCGTTATCCGACTCGTACAACACTCGCTGCTGGGTGTCGGAAGTATCGACAATCTGCATGACCAGGTTGTCCCGGGCGGGCTTGGGCAAGCCGTCGGCCACCAACTGGCGCATGCTGATCACCGCCATGACGAAACCATAGGGTTCGTTGTAGGTCATTTGCGCGGTGTGCGGCCGGGTGACGGGCGCTACCAGCAACACCCCCATGGCATACGCCGGCTCCACACCCACCAGCAACATGGGTTGGGACACGGCGATGCTCCCGGACCGGTACGCCCGCTCGACGGTTGAGCGGCGCAGTGGTTGGGCCAGCAAGTCAAACCCCAGGGGCGAGCCGATCAGGCTTTGGGTCTGGCTATACAACACCGGCACATATTCGTCGCGCTCGCCTGCCGGCAGCAGGGTCCCGTTGTCGTTCAGTTCGCGAATGGAGAAAGGCGCGCCACGCTGGAGTGACACTTGTTGTTCGAAAGCCTGGCGCTGATCGCGAAATATCCGTGGCGCCCAGGCATAGGCCCGCGCGCGCATGAGCAACGGCTGGGCGAACCCATCGAACTCTTCGCGGGAAACTGTATTGGAATTGACGAAAAAACGCCGCAGGCTGCCCAGACGCTGTTCCTGGTCTTCAAAACGCTCTTCCAGGCGGCTATAGCGTTCGTTGACCAACAACTGAAAACGCTGGCGGACTTCCTGCTGATGCAAATCGGCCGTGGCCAGCGCCAGCACGACGGTGAGCACCACACCCACCAGCAATACTACCGACGCTACCAGCCAAGCCGACGCCTGTTCGCTGATAAATCCCAGTATTTTCGGGCGGACGTCTTGCAACGGCATAGGCAAAACTCGAAACACCAGCGTGCAGGGGCGCCACTTTGGCTAAGAGATTAGTTATAGCCATCGAGCCCACTTTTGACCAGCGTAAAAAAGCCGCGAACCCGGAAAAATCCGGGCCCGCGGCTTCAAGGTCGATCAGCGTGCGGTGATTTTCCAGGCCCGGTGGATTTTCGGGTTACGGGCAAAATCCGGATCGATGGTTTTATCGCTGATTTCCTCGACGGCATAGCGCTCGCCCAGGTTGTCCTCCAACTGGAACTTGCGGAAGTTGTTGGAGAAATACAGCACCCCGCCCGGTGCCAGACGGGCCATGGCCAGGTCGAGCAACTGCACGTGGTCGCGCTGGACGTCGAACACGCCTTCCATGCGCTTGGAGTTGGAGAAGGTCGGCGGGTCGATGAAGATCATGTCGAATTCATCACGGCTGGCTTCGAGCCAGGCCATCACATCACCCTGCTCCAGGCGGTTCTTGTCGGAAAAACCATTGAGGGACAGGTTGCGGCGCGCCCAGTCCAGGTAGGTTTTCGACAAGTCGACACTGGTGGTGCTGCGCGCACCGCCCTTGGCCGCATGCACACTGGCCGTGGCGGTGTAGCAATACAGGTTGAGGAAGCGTTTGCCGGCCGCTTCTTTCTGGATGCGCATGCGCATCGGGCGATGGTCGAGGAACAGCCCGGTATCCAGGTAGTCGGTCAGGTTGACCAACAGCTTCACCCCGCCTTCGCTGACTTCAGTGAACTTGCCCTGGGCGCTCTGGCGCTCGTACTGCTTGGTACCGCTCTGGCGCTCGCGGCGCTTGACCACTACGCGGCTCTTGTCGATGTTCAGCGCCTGGGGAATCGCAGCCAGGGCATCGAACATGCGTGCCGAAGCCTTTTCCGGATCGATGGACTTGGGCGCCACGTATTCCTGGACGTGCACCCAGTCGTGGTACAGGTCGATAGCCATGGAGTATTCCGGCATATCGGCGTCGTACACGCGGTAGCAATCGACACCCTCGCGCTTGGCCCACTTGCCCAGCAACTTGAGGTTCTTTTGCAGGCGGTTGGCAAACATCTGCCCGCCTTCGCTCAAGCGCGCCTGCTCGACCACCGGAGCCGGTGCCGGCGCGGGTTTGATCGGGTTACCGTTCTTGTTGTACTGGCGCTCTTGCGGCTCGGTCGGGGCCTGATCGTAAGCGGCTTGCTCACGTTCGGCCTGGCGCTGTTCCGGGGTACGGCGCTCGCCGGTCACGAACTGGTCCGGGTTGACCTTGATCAGCAGCAGCTTGCACGGCAACGCGCCGTTCCAGAACGAATACTGCTTGTGGCTGCGGATCCCCATGCGCTTGCCCAGGTCAGGTGCGCCAGTGAATACCGCCGCTTCCCAGCCCATGCACGCCTGGCGCAGACGCTCACCGAGGTTCTGGTAGAGATACAACAGGCTGGCTTCGTCACCCAGGCGCTCGCCGTACGGCGGGTTGCAGATGACCAGGCCTTTCTGGTTCTGGTCCGGGCGCGGCTCGAAGGTACCGACTTCGCCCTGGTAGATCTTGATCCAGTGGCTCAGGCCGGCACGCTCGATGTTGTTGCGCGCGGGCTGGATCAAGCGCGGGTCAGCTTCGTAGCCACGGATCCACAGCGGCGGTTTGTTCATGCCGATGGCCGCACGTTCGCTGGCCTCGGTGTGGAGTTTTTTCCACAGCGCCGGCACGTGGCCGAGCCAGGCGGTGAAGCCCCACTGCTCGCGATTGAGGTTGGGCGCCATGTCCGCAGCAATCATCGCACCTTCTACCAGGAAGGTACCGACGCCGCACATCGGGTCCGTCAGCGCGCCGTTTTCTGCGGCAATGCGCGGCCAACCGGCACGAATCAGAATCGCCGCCGCGAGGTTTTCCTTCAACGGTGCGGCGCCCTGCTGCAGGCGGTAACCGCGCTGGTGCAGGCTATGGCCGGACAGGTCGAGGGAGAGGATCGCTTCGCCACGGTCCAGGCGCAGGTGAATGCGCAGGTCGGGGTTGATCTTGTCGATGGACGGGCGTTCGCCGGTCGGGGTGCGCAGTTTGTCGACAATCGCATCCTTGACCTTCAGCGCGCCGAAGTGGGTGTTGTCGATGCCCGAGCCATGGCCGCTGAATTCCACCGCGAGGGTGCCATCGGGGACCATATGGTCTTGCCATTCGATATCCAGTACGCCGTGGTACAGGTCTTCGGCGTCCTTCATCGGGAAGCGCTTGAGCACCAGCAACACACGGTTGGCCAGGCGCGACCAGAGGCACAGGCGGTAGGCGGTTTCCATGTCGGCCATGCCGCGCACGGCCGAGGTGTGCTCGCGGGCGTCTTCAAGGCCAAGCCCGACGGCTTCCTCGATCAGCAGGCCTTCGAGGCCCTTGGGGCAAGTGAGGAAGAGTTCGTAACGGTCCGACATGGGCATTCCAGGCTTTTCAGCAATAAGTGAACGGGCGACGCATCGCGCGTTCGATTTTCAATCAAGCGCTTTTCTTGAAGAGCGCTCGCGTGGCACGAATGTGTGCCGTTCCACCCCGGCGTCCAGGCTTTGTGGGCCTTGATTGCCGGGGCAGAGAGATAATTTTTGCAACAAAAGGAAATATTCCGACCCTTCGTCGAATAATAACCGACTGCAGGCGGCGGGTATTCTCACTAAAGGATTAAACCCATCCTCTATACAGGGCACATCATAGCTGGCTTTGGCCAAAAAAAGGGGCGAAAAGCCATCCCAGCTTATGGCTATAGCATCGTTATCGTTACGTGCTTATGACAAAACGATCATTGAATCCATGTGACCTATTGGTTAGAACTCAACACAGGTTAGCGCCGCAACGACGCTGACACATTGGCTCGCCACGCCGGCAGCGAGCCGCACCAACGGCAGAAAAACTCTGCCCGGCCTCGGATGAGGTCGAAGGATATCAAGACAGTCAACAAGTGAGGGAAACACCCTATGAGAAGACTTAAGCGTGATCCGTTGGAAAGAGCATTTTTACGCGGATATCAGTATGGCGTTCATGGCAAATCCCGTGAGCTTTGCCCATTTACTCTACCGTCGGTACGCCAGGCCTGGATTAACGGGTGGCGCGAAGGACGCGGCGACAACTGGGACGGTATGACCGGCACTGCGGGGATCCACAGACTCAACGAACTTCACGCCGTCGGCTAATCAGGGCACTTAATTCCGACAACCACCTTGAAGAATGTAACGACTTAACCACGCACGCCCCATCCGGGCGGCGGGCTTCGGCCCAGGGGCTCCTTCGAGGAGCCCTTTTTTATGGCCGGACGTTCGCATCAGGGTTTTGGCAAGGCCGCGATGGCGTCCACCGACTGGCGAATCAACGCCGGCCCCTTGTAGATAAACCCGGAGTACAACTGCACCAGGCTGGCGCCCGCGGCGATTTTCTCGGCGGCGTGCTTGCCCTCGGTGATCCCGCCCACGGCGATGATCGGCAAACGCCCGGCCAACTCGGCAGCCAGCACCTTGACGATATGGGTGCTCTGGTCACGCACCGGTGCACCGGAAAGCCCACCGGCCTCGTCACCGTAGGCCAGGCCTTCAACGCCAGCACGGCTGAGGGTGGTGTTGGTGGCAATCACCGCGTCCATCCCCGAATCCACCAGGGCCTGGGCTACCAGCACGGTTTCTTCGTCGCTCATGTCCGGCGCGATCTTGATCGCCAACGGCACACGCTTGCCATGGCGTACCGCCAAGTCTTCCTGGCGCTGGCGCAGGGCCTCGAGCAGCTGCTTGAGGGAGTCGCCAAACTGCAGGCTGCGCAGGCCCGGGGTATTGGGCGAGCTGACGTTGACGGTCACATAGCTGGCATGGGCGTAAACCTTGTCCAGGCAGGTCAGGTAGTCATCCACCGCACGTTCCACCGGGGTATCGAAGTTCTTGCCGATATTGATCCCCAGGATGCCCTTGTACTTGGCGGCCTGCACCCGCGACAGCAAATGGTCAACACCCAGGTTGTTGAAGCCCATGCGATTGATGATCGCCTCCGCTTCCGGCAGGCGGAAAATGCGCGGCTTGGGATTACCCGGCTGTGGGCGCGGTGTGACCGTTCCGATCTCGACAAAACCGAACCCCAGTTGCGCAAAGCCGTCGATGGCCGCGCCGTTCTTGTCCAGGCCAGCGGCCAGGCCAACCGGGTTGGGGAAGTCGAGCCCCATCACCGAGACCGGCATTTTCGCCGGCGCCTTGCACACCAGGCCATTGAGCCCCAGGCGGCCGCCCGCACCGATCAGGTCCAGGGACAGATCGTGGGAAGTTTCCGGGGAAAGTTTGAACAACAGCTGGCGGGCCAGGGTATACATGGGCGGGCTTGACTCGGATGGCGGCGAAAGGTGGCGGCGATTATAGCCGGGGTGGCGGGTGCGCGCGAGGCATGGCACACCGCCGGTCGATCATCCCTTGCCAGCGGCCATCAACTCTTCGTAGCGCGCCCATATCTTGCGCGCATAGCGCAGGCGTAACTCATCACGCTCGGGCCCGGCCCCAGGCCCGGCGTTATAGGCGCCCACGGCGGTCCAGTTGTAGCCAAACTGCTTGATAAAGGCGGCGAGGATCGATGCCCCCACCTCCACCGACAGGCAAGGCTCATCCAACAACCGCTGCTCGGTGATCCCCTGTTTAAGCAGGCGCGGCAGATGAATGCTGTTGATTTGCATCAGGCCAATATCGCGAGTGCCATTGTTGTTGCTGTGGTTCATGGCTTCGGCGCGGTAGCCGGACTCTACTGCGGCAATCGCCTGCAACAGCTCTGGCTCGATATCGTACTGGCGGGCGGCCTCGGCCCAACAATACGCCTGGGCCTGACCGACTCCACCCAGGCTCAATAACATCAGTCCCAGCCGGCAAGCACGCCTCATACCCGCTCACCACACCATCCACAGGCCGGGCACGCAGCGGTGTGTGCCCCCACCGCCTGCACCAGCCCAGGGCGCGCGACCACCCGCACCCGGCCATTGAAGCGATAACCGCGGCCATACACCGTTGCGATCAACCCACGATCGCCCTCCAGTTGCTTGCGCAATGAGTAGATGCAGCGGGTCAGGGATTCTTCGGCAACGTCGATATCCGGCCAGACATGCTCCAGCAGGCAATCCTTGGTGACCAGCACCCCAGGCGTGGTCAACAACAGGCGCAACACGTGACTCTCTTTGGGCGGTAGCTGAATGTCGCGACCTTCGGTGGTCAGCCTGCCATCCTCCTGCAACGTCCATTGACCAAAGGCGAGGGACGCCGCCATCAAGCCCTCAACTGCAACAACCATTCAAACCTCTGTACCTGTCTGCGGGCATTCACGGCGCCTGAGGATTGCGTCACGCACCGTCTGGGAAAGGCGCGACTATAGAAACCCGTCATCAATTTCACGTTAGGAAAAAGCCCGATGCGTCGAAGTTTTGCAGGAGTTTTGCGTAGGAACTTTCGAAGCCTGGCGCTACTGCTCACCGACCCGGGCAAACGCGCGCCGTACACGTTCGTACTGATCGGCGCTCAGGGATGTCGAAGCGCCCTGCCCCTGGGCAAAAGAACGCGGGGGCACATCCAGTTCCGCCACCCGCTCCCTGATCATCCTTAGTTGCTGCTCACTGCCACTGATCAACAGGCTGTTGACCTGCGGATAAGCAATCACCGTGATGCCGGTGCGCGCCTTGCCACCCAGTTCGGCGAGCTGCTTCTCGAGGAGCGTGGCGAGACCAGGTACGGTGATGGTCTGCGCGCCCCTGTCGTACTGGCGGTCTGCTACATCGGCGTTGAGCACCTGGATGACCCCGACTCTTTGCATGTCCTCGCGCCGCGCCGGGCGCGGGCGGTCCATCAACTGGGCCAGGCGCATGACGTGATCGACATAGTTGGCGGGCCCCGACACGTAAAACAGACGGGGGCCGGCCTTGCGCAGGGGGTAGCGCGCCTCGTCGAGCCCCGAACGCCCCATGACGTCGCGCAGGCGGTCGACCGTCATGTGTCGCAGGGCTACCCCGGAACTCTTGGCCTCGCCAGCGTCGTAGAGATGCAGCACCTGGCCGTCGCTGTACCAGATCAATTCATGCTGCAACGCCACGGCCTCGAGGACGGCTTGCGCGTTGGCAAAATCAAACTGCCCGCTGATACGTTTGCCCGCCGCCAACTTGCTGACCACGATGGGCTGGCCGAGGGGCACCGCAAGCCGACCGAAGAAGCCTTGCAGGCTTTCGTCCCACGCCAGATAGGACTCGCCCATCGCCGGCAAGGCATTGAGCATCAGCAGAGCGGCCAGCAGCCAGCGCTGCAAAAGGCCCTGGACGGTCGCTGTGGTAAATCGAGCAAGGAGCACGCTGGGTTTCCTGGACGGTGTTGCCTGAAGGGGCGCCATAGTGAAAGGCCCCCACGGCGCAATCTTGATGAAAGCCTGACGGCCTACCCCATGCCACACGCCGTGGCATGTGCCTTGCTTTACCTTGCCCAGGGCAGCCCGCGCCAATGACGGAACGGGCTCAAGGACAAAGGCGTCGTTACCGCAGGTGGCTTGTAAGACACCCTACGGAGCGACGCCTTTTTTCACACAGAAGGTAGGTATTGATGAGTGATCAGGTCGGCTACAGCCAGGCAACCAATCCCCTGGCCTGGGTCAACGGCAGCGATGCCCCGGAAAAGAGCAGCCTCGACCTGGGCTTCATGGCCTTGAGCGATTGCGCCTCGCTGGTGGTCGCGGCGACGCAGGGGTTTGCCCAACCCTATGGCCTGACCTTGAACCTCAAGCGCCAAGCGTCGTGGGCCGGGCTGCGGGACAAGCTGGTCAGCGGCGAACTGGACGCCGCCCACAGCCTGTATGGCCTGATCTATGCGGTCCACCTGGGCATCGGCGGCGTCGCTGCAACCGACATGGCGGTGCTGATGGGCCTGAACCAGAATGGCCAAGGCATCAACCTGTCCCAGGGCCTGCAACAACAAGGTGTGACCAGTCCTGAGGCACTGGAGCGCAAGGTGCACCAAAGTCGGACAAAACTCACCTTCGCCCAGACGTTTCCTACCGGTACCCATGCCATGTGGTTGTATTACTGGCTGGCCAGCCAGGGCATTCACCCGCTGCGGGATGTCGAGAGTGTGGTGGTCCCGCCGCCGCAAATGGTCGCGCACCTGCAAGCCGGACGGATCGACGGCCTGTGCGTCGGCGAACCCTGGTGTGCCAGCGCAGTGCAGCAGAACCAGGGCTTCACCCTTGCCACCAGCCAGGCGATCTGGCCGGACCACCCGGAAAAAGTCCTGGGCTGCACCCAGGCGTTTGTCGAGCAATACCCCAACACCGCACGCGTGCTGGTAATGGCGGTTCTGGAAGCCAGCCGTTTTATCGATGACAGCCTCGAGAACCGGCGCTCCACCGCGCAACTGCTCAGCGCCAGGGATTACCTCGACGCGCCACTCGACTGCATCGAACCGCGGCTGCTGGGCATCTATGACGACGGCCTGGGTCACCACTGGCAAGACGTACACGCGCTGCGCTTTCATGGCGGGGGCGAGGTCAACCTGCCGTACCTGTCCGATGGCATGTGGTTCATGACCCAATTCCGCCGCTGGGGCCTGTTGCGTGAAGACCCCGATTACCACGCCGTTGCCCGTCAGGTGCAGCAACTGGATCTGTATCGCCAAGCCGCAAGCGCCGTGGGCGTGGCGACCAAGGCCGAAGAAATGCGCAGCAGCCAGTTGATCGACGGCAAGGTCTGGGATGGCTCGGACCCGGCCGGCTACGCCCGCAGTTTCCGCCTGCACGCCCTGGCCGACGATGTCGTCCGCCACGCCTTGCGCTGACGGGAGGCCACCCATGTTGCGAATCCTGCTGATCAATGACACCCCGCGCAAAGTCGGGCGCCTCAAGAGCGCGCTGACCGAGGCCGGTTTTGAAGTGATCGATGAATCGGGCCTGACCATCGACCTGCCGGCGCGCGTCGAAACGGTGCGCCCGGATGTGATTCTGATCGATACCGAATCACCCGGCCGCGATGTGATGGAGCAGGTGGTGCTGGTCAGCCGCGACCAGCCCCGGCCCATCGTGATGTTTACCGACGAACATGACCCCGGCGTGATGCGCCAGGCAATCAAGTCCGGGGTCAGTGCTTATATCGTCGAAGGCATCCAGGCCCAGCGCCTGCAACCGATCCTCGATGTCGCCATGGCGCGCTTCGAGAGCGACCAGGCCTTGCGCGCGCAACTCATAGCCCGCGACCAGCAACTGGCAGAACGCAAGCGCATCGAGCTGGCCAAGGGCCTACTGATGAAAATGAAAGACTGCAACGAGGAACAGGCCTACACCCTGATGCGCCGCCAGGCCATGAGCCGCCAGCAAAAGCTGATCCAGGTAGCGGAGCAGATTATTGCCATGAGTGAGTTGTTGGGCTGAGATAGCGGCACCGACACACCTTTCAGACACTGACGCCCCCCTGTGGCGAGCGGGCTTGCCCGCGCTGGGCTGCGAAGCAGCCCCAACAAGATCACAATGTTTTATCAGATAGTCCGAGGTGACTGATTTTGGGGCTGCTGCGCAGCCCAGCGCGGGGCAAGCCCGCTCGCCACGACAGCCGTGTCTGCCTGGTTTTATGCGCTGCGGCAAAATTGCGTAGAGACCGATGCCGCGATGGCGGTCTCACGATTGGCGCAAGACTTGCTATGTAAACATCACAGGTAGCCAACGGCGGTTGCCCCTCCACGACAAAGACGTCGCACATCCGGTTTGCATACGCGAACCCGGTGGCGGCGTTTTTTCGTTTTGGTGGGGCGGCCTTCGCGGGTCGTTCCATCACCAGGCCTTCTACAAGACCCCCAATCGTGAGGTGCGTGATGAAATCAAGCTTCTGGAAATCCGGGCACACCCCGACCTTGTTTGCCGCGTTCTTGTATTTCGACCTGAGTTTCATGGTCTGGTACCTATTGGGCCCGCTGGCGGTGCAGATCGCTGCCGACCTGCAACTGACCACTCAGCAACGCGGGCTGATGGTCGCCACGCCGATCCTGGCGGGGGCGATCCTGCGCTTTTTGATGGGCATGCTGGCGGACAAATTGTCGCCCAAGACCGCCGGGCTGATTGGTCAGGTGATCGTGATTGTGGCGCTGTTCTTCGCCTGGAAACTGGGGATCCACAGTTATGAACAGGCGCTGCTCCTGGGGCTTTTCCTCGGTATGGCCGGGGCCTCGTTTGCCGTTGCCCTGCCGCTGGCGTCCCAGTGGTACCCCGCCGAACACCAGGGCAAGGCCATGGGCATCGCCGGCGCCGGCAACTCCGGCACCGTGTTTGCCGCGCTGCTGGCGCCGTTGATTGCCGCCGCATTTGGCTGGAGCAATGTGTTCGGCTTTGCCCTGATCCCGTTGATCCTGACCCTGATCGTCTTTGCCTGGCTGGCGCGCAACGCCCCCGAACGGCCAAAAGCCAAATCCATGGCCGACTATTTCAAGGCCTTGGGCGATCGCGACAGTTGGTGGTTCATGTTCTTCTACAGCGTGACCTTCGGTGGCTTTATCGGCCTGGCCAGCGCCCTGCCCGGCTACTTCAACGATCAATATGGCTTGAGCCCGGTCACCGCCGGCTACTACACCGCCGCCTGCGTATTCGGCGGTAGCCTGATGCGCCCTCTGGGCGGCGCCCTGGCCGACCGTTTCGGCGGGATCCGCACACTACTGGGCATGTACGCCGTGGCAGCCGTCTGTATCGCCGCCGTGGGTTTCAACCTGCCCAGTTCCTACGCGGCACTGGCCCTGTTCGTCTGCACCATGCTGGGCTTGGGCGCCGGTAACGGTGCGGTCTTCCAACTGGTACCGCAGCGCTTTCGCCGGGAGATCGGCGTGATGACCGGGTTGATCGGCATGGCCGGCGGCATCGGCGGCTTCGCCCTGGCAGCGGGCATGGGCGCGATCAAGCAAAGCACCGGCAGCTACCAGTTGGCGCTGTGGCTGTTCGCCAGCCTGGGTGTGCTGGCGTGGTTCGGTCTGTATGGTGTGAAACGGCGCTGGAGGACCACCTGGGGTTCGGCTGCCGTCACCGCAGCGCGGGTCTGATGAGCCTGCAACTGAGTGTTGCCCAGGCCAGCGCCATCGGGCCGCGTGAGGAAAACCAGGACGCCATGCGCCTGGTTACCCCGGCCCCGGACCTGGCCGCCAGCAAAGGCTACCTGTGTGCCATCGCCGACGGCGTCAGCCAGTGTGCCGATGGCGGCCTGGCCGCGCGTTCGACCTTGCAGGCCCTGGCCCTGGACTACTATGCCACGCCACAAACCTGGGGCGTGGCCCAGGCCCTGGACCGGCTGTTGCTGGCGCAGAATCGCTGGCTGCAGGCCAATGGCGGCGGCCAGCCGTTGTTGACCACCCTCAGCGCCGTGGTGTTTCGCGGCCAGCGCTTTACCCTGGCCCATGTCGGCGACTGCCGGGTGTATCGCTGGTTCGACGGCGAGTTGCAGCGCATCAGCCAAGAACATGTCTGGGAACAACCGGGCATGCAGCACGTGCTCAAGCGCGCCCTGGGCCTGGATCAGCATCTGGTGGTGGACTTTCTCGACGGTGAACTGCGCCAGGGTGAATGTTTCCTACTGCTCAGCGATGGTGTGTGGTCGACCCTGGCGGATCACAGCATCCGTGCGATCCTGCGCGAACAGGCCGACCTGGACCTGGCCGTGAATACGCTGGTCAACGCCGCACACCTGGCGGGTAGCCAGGACAATGCCAGCGCCCTGCTGGTGCGCATCGACCAGCTCGGCGCCGCCACCCTGGGCGATGCACTGGTGCAGTTGCAGCAGTGGCCATTGCCGCCGCCGTTGAAGGCCGGGCAATCCTTTGAAGGCTGGCAGGTGGAGAGCGTGCTGGCACAAAGTCGGCAGTCGTTGCTGTACCGGGTACGCGATACCCAGCAGCAACCCTGGCTGCTGAAAACCCTGCCCCCTGGCCATGACGATGACCACGACGCCGCCCAGGCCCTGCTCTCAGAAGAATGGTTTCTGCGCCGGGTGGCCGGACGGGCATTTCCTGAAGTCCATCCGGCCGGCGGGCGTCAGCATTTGTACTATGTGATGCGTGAATACAGCGGGCAGACCCTGGCCGCCCTGTTCCAGCAGCAAGGCCCCTTGCCGCTGGCACAATGGCAATCCATCGCCGAGCGCTTGCTGCGCGCGGTGGGCATGTTGCATCGCCGGCAGATCCTGCACCGCGACATCAAGCCGGAAAACCTGCTGCTGGGGGACGACGGTGAATTGCGGGTACTGGACTTTGGCCTGGCCTATTGCCCGGGGTTATCCGAGGACCGCGCTCACCTGCTGCCGGGCACCCCCAGCTTTATCGCGCCTGAAGCCTTCAGTGGTGAACGTCCGACCCCTCGGCAGGATTTGTACAGCGTCGGCGTGAGCCTGTATTACCTGCTGACCGGGCACTATCCCTACGGTGAAATCGAAGCTTTCCAGCGCCCCCGCTTCAACACGCCGGTCAGCGCCAGCCGCTATCGACCGGATCTGCCCGACTGGTTGCAGCAAAGCCTGGAACGCGCGGTGGCGGCACAACCAGATCAACGCTACGAAACCGCCGAGGAATGGCTGTTGGTACTGGAACAGGCCGACCGCCGCGAGCTGAGCCTGCGCCCTCGGCCGCTGCTGGAGCGCGAGCCTCTCAAGGTCTGGCAAACCCTGGCGCTGGTGTCGCTGCTGCTCAATCTGCTGTTGCTATATCTGTTATCCCTGTAGGAGGCAGGCGCGCCAGTTGTGGGCGTCGCGCCTTTAAATGGTGCGAAACAACCTGGTGGCAGCCGCCAGAACCTCAGTAAATCCGGCGTTTCACGACTTGGCACAACCACTGCATTAGCTCTTGCAACACCCCACATACAGCCCACCCTTCAACGACGAAGGTGGGGCTTTCCCGAGAGAACGGGACCAGGACAAAGGCGTCCTCGCTAGGCAACTAGCGGGACGCCTTTTTTTGTTTGCGCGTGATTTGTCGAGCCATTGCGGAGAACGACATGAAAAAACTCAAACTGGTGATGATCGGCAACGGCATGGCCGGGGTTCGCACCCTTGAAGAACTGCTGAAACTGAGCACCGAGCTGTACGACATCACGGTCTTTGGCGCCGAGCCCCACACCAACTACAACCGCATCCTGCTATCGCCGGTGCTGGCCGGTGAGCAGACGTTCGAAGAGATCGTGCTCAACGACCTCGACTGGTACCTGCAAAACAACATTAAGTTGCTGCTCAACCGCAAGGTGGTGCAGATCGACCGGGTCAAACGCAAAGTCATCGCCGAAGACGGCACCGAGGCCGAATACGATCGCCTGCTGATTGCCACCGGTTCGACTCCGTTCATCCTGCCGATCCCCGGCAATACCTTGCAGGGCGTGATCGGCTACCGCGACATTGCCGACACCCAAGCCATGATCGACACCGCCAAGACCCACAAGCATGCCGTGGTCATCGGTGGCGGCCTGCTCGGCCTGGAAGCGGCCAATGGCCTGATGCTGCGCGGCATGCACGTCACCGTGGTGCATATCGGCGAATGGCTGCTGGAGCGGCAACTGGACAAGACCAGCGGCCAGTTGCTGCAAACCGAACTGGAAAGCCGTGGCCTGGTGTTTCGCCTGTGCGAACAGACCCAGGCCCTGCATGACGCCGGCAATGGCCGCGTGGGTTCGGTGCAATTTAAAAACGGCGACGTGATTCCCGCCGACCTGGTGGTGATGGCCGCCGGGATCCGCCCCAATACCGAACTGGCGGAAAAGTCCGGCATCCCGTGCAACCGTGGGATCCTGGTCAACGACACGATGCAAACCTACGACCCGCGCATCTATGCCATCGGCGAATGCGCCAGCCATCGCGGGATTGCCTACGGCCTGGTGGCGCCGCTGTTCGAGCAGGCCAAGGTCTGCGCCAACCACCTGGCCCAGTTGGGGTTCGCCACCTACAAAGGCTCGGTGACCTCGACCAAACTGAAAGTCACCGGTATCGACCTGTTTTCCGCTGGCGACTTCATGGGCGGCGAAGGCACCGAAACCATCACCCTTTCCGACCCCATCGGCGGCGTCTACAAGAAGCTGGTGATCAAGGACGACATCTTGGTCGGCGCCTGCCTGTACGGCGACACCGCCGATGGCGGTTGGTATTTCCGGCAGATCCGTGAGAACCATGGCATTGGCGAAATCCGCGACCACCTGATGTTCGGCGAAAACGCCTTGGGCGACGTCGGCCACCAAGGCCAGGACAAAGCCATGAGCATGGCCGACAGCGCCGAAGTCTGCGGCTGCAACGGCGTGTGCAAGGGCACCATCGTCAAGGCGATCCAGGAGCAGGGCCTGTTCAGCGTCGATGAGGTGAAGAAACACACCAAGGCCGCCAGTTCCTGCGGCTCCTGCGCCGGGTTGGTGGAGCAGATCCTGATCAACACCGTGGGCGGTGCGGCTGACGTCAAGCCAAAGAGCGAAAAAGCCATCTGTGGTTGCAGCGACCTGAACCACGGGCAAATCCGCCAGGCGATCCGCGACCAGCACCTGCTGACCATCGCCGACACCATGAGCTACTTGAACTGGCGCACTCCCAACGGCTGCGCCACTTGCCGCCCGGCGTTGAACTACTACCTGATCTCCACCTGGCCGGGGGAAGCCAAGGACGATCCGCAATCGCGCCTGATCAACGAACGGGCCCACGCCAACATTCAGAAAGACGGCACTTACTCGGTAGTCCCGCGGATGTGGGGCGGTGTGACCAATCCTTCCGAACTGCGGCGGATTGCCGATGTGGCCGACAAGTACAACGTGCCGATGGTCAAGGTCACCGGCGGCCAGCGCATCGACTTGCTGGGCATCAAGAAACAGGACCTGCCCGGTGTCTGGAAAGACCTGGATATGCCGTCCGGGCACGCCTACGGCAAATCCATCCGTACCGTGAAGACCTGCGTAGGCAGCGAGTTCTGCCGCTTCGGCACGCAGAACTCCACACAACTGGGCATCGAGTTGGAGCATGACCTGTTCAATATGTGGTCGCCCCACAAGGTCAAGCTGGCGGTCTCCGGTTGCCCGCGCAACTGCTCGGAAGCCGGGATCAAGGACGTGGGAATTATCGGCGTCGACTCGGGCTGGGAGATGTATATCGGCGGCAACGGCGGGATCAAGACCGAGGTCGCAGAGTTCTTCGTCAAGCTCAAGACCGCCGAGGAGGTACGCGAATACAACGGCGCCTTCCTGCAGCTGTACCGCGAAGAAGCCTTCTACCTGGAGCGCACCGTGCATTACATGCAGCGGGTCGGCATGGACCATATCAAGAAGGCCGTGCTGGAAGACCCAGCGCGGCGCCAGGCCCTGAACGAGCGCCTGCAGTTCTCCCTGTCGTTTGAACAAGACCCATGGAAAGAACGCCTGGAGCAGCCGTTGCTGAAGAAGGAATTCGACACCATCGCCGTCAAACAGCTGGAGGTAGTGGTATGAACTGGCTGGATATCTGTGCCCTCGACGAAATCAACGCACTGGGCTCGCGCATCGTCAGCGG
The DNA here is from genome assembly GCF_009873475.1 of Pseudomonas sp. DTU12.1. NCBI lineage: Bacteria > Pseudomonadati > Pseudomonadota > Gammaproteobacteria > Pseudomonadales > Pseudomonadaceae > Pseudomonas > Pseudomonas sp. DTU12.1. The sequence continues at coordinate 4,406,953 of NZ_CP045254.1, forward strand.
CCCGAAAGGTGAAATTGCGATTTTTCGTACCAGTGACGACGAAGTCTTCGCCCTTGACGACCGCTGCCCGCACAAGGGTGGGCCATTGTCCCAGGGGTTGATTTACGGCAAACGCGTAGCGTGCCCATTGCACAACTGGCAGATCGACCTGGCGTCCGGCGAAGCCCAGGCCCCGGATATCGGTTGCGCCCACCACCACCACGCCCGGGTTGAAAACGGCCGGGTGATGCTGGCCCTGCGGGACGCCGGTTGATGAACCGCCAGGTCACCGCATCGACCTGCTGCTACTGCGGGGTCGGCTGCGGCGTGCTGATCGAGCATGATGGCGCGCAGATCCTCGGGGTCAGCGGCGACCCGTCGCACCCGGCCAATTTCGGCAAGTTGTGCAGCAAGGGTTCCAGCCTGCACCTGACTGGCGACCTGGCAGCGCGGGCGTTGTACCCCGAATTGCGCCTGGGCAAAGGCCTGGCCCGTGGCCGTACCGATTGGGACAGTGCCCTGGACCACGCGGCCCATGTGTTCGCCGACACCATCGCCGAGCACGGCCCCGACAGTGTGGCGTTCTATATCTCCGGGCAACTGCTGACCGAGGATTACTACAGTTTCAACAAACTCGCCCGGGCGCTGGTGGGCACCAACAATATCGACAGCAATTCCCGGCTGTGTATGTCCTCGGCGGTGGTCGGCTACAAGCGCAGCCTGGGGGCCGACGCGCCACCGTGCAGCTATGAGGACCTGGAGGCCAGCGATTGCGTGATGATCGTCGGCAGTAATATGGCCTACGCCCACCCGGTACTGTTTCGCCGGCTGGAAGAGGCCAAGGCGCGCCGTCCGGATATGAAAGTGCTGGTCGTTGATCCACGGCGCACCGATACCTGTGACTTGGCGGATATGCACCTGGCAATCCTGCCGGGTACCGATGTCGCGTTGTTCCATGGGATTTTGCATCTGCTGCTGTGGGAAGACTGGATCGATCGTGACTTTATCCAGGCTCATACCGATGGTTTGGTCGAACTCAAACGCCTGGTCCACGACTACACGCCGCAGATGGTCACGCAATTGTGCGGGATCACTGTCGAGCAACTGCGCCAGTGTGCGCAGTGGGTCGGTACCTCCACGAGCTTTCTGTCGCTGTGGTGCATGGGGCTCAACCAGTCCACCGCCGGCAGTGCGAAAAACAGCGCCCTGATCAACCTGCACCTGGCCACCGGCACCATTGGCCGCCCAGGTTGCGGGCCGTTTTCCCTGACCGGTCAGCCCAACGCCATGGGCGGCCGGGAAACCGGTAGCCTGTCAAACCTGCTGCCGGGCCATCGCGATGCCAACAACCCCGAGCACCGCGCACAAGTGGCCGCCTACTGGGGGGTTGAGCAACTGCCATCCAGTACCGGCTTGACCGCCATCGAATTGTTCGAGCAGGTACAGGCCGGCAAGATCAAAGCGCTGTGGATCGCCTGCACCAACCCCGCGCAATCGTTGCCGGACCAGAGCAGCGTGCGCCAGGCCCTGGCCGCGTGCCCATTCGTGGTGTTGCAGGAAGCCTTCCGCACCACAGAAACCGCAGCCTTTGCCGACCTGTTGTTGCCAGCCGCCAGTTGGGGTGAGAAAGAAGGCACCGTGACCAATTCCGAGCGGCGCATTTCCCACGTACGCCAGGCCATTGCCCCACCGGGTGAGGCGCGGTCGGACTGGGCGATTACCGTGGATTTCGCACAGCGCCTGGAGCAACGTTTGCGACCGGGCCTACCGAGCCTGTTTGCGTTTGCGCAACCTTCGCAGATTTTTGATGAGTTCAAACTGCTGACACGCGGTCGGGACTTGGACCTGTCAGGTATCAGCCATGCCCTGCTCGACCGGATCGGCCCGCAACAATGGCCGTTTCCCGCCGAGGCTCAGAGCGGCACGCCACGGCTGTACACCGACGGCATCTTCCCGACCGACAGTGGTCGTGCGCACTTTATCGCCGAGCCTTATCGCGCGGCCAAGGAACAACGTGATGCGCGCTTTCCCCTGACCCTGATCACCGGCCGCCTGCGTGACCAATGGCATGGCATGAGCCGCACCGGTACGGCTGCGCAACTGTTCGGCCACGTCAGCGAAGCATTGCTCAGCCTGCACCCGGACGAACTACGCCGGCACCGCTTCAAAGAGGGCGATCTGGTGAGCCTGAAAAGCCGCCGTGGCCAGGTGATTGTGGCGGTGACCAGTGATGACAGCGTGCGGCCCGGCCAGGCGTTCCTGCCCATGCATTGGGGCGATCGCTTCCTCAAGGGCGGCGTCAACATGCTGACTCAGCCGGCATTCGATCCCTTGTCGAAACAACCCGAGCTCAAGCACAGCGGTGTACGCCTGGAAGCCGTGCAATTGCCTTGGCAGCTGTTTGCGTTGATCGAAGGTGACGTGCAGCAACACTTCGAGGCGTTGCGTCCGCTTTGCGAGCGCTTTGCCTACGTCAGCCTCAGCTTGACCGGGCGTGAGCGGCCGGCGCTACTGCTGCGTGCTGCCCACACCGAGGCGCCGGACCTGCAGTTGCTCAAGAACATCGACCAATTGCTGGGCCTCAATGACGGCCCGGTCATGGCCTATGACGACCCACGGCGCTCCATCGGCAAGCGGGTAAAAATCGAGAAAGGCCGAATTACCGCGATCCGTCTGGCCGGCGAAACCCTGGCCCGTCATTGGCTGCAAAGCCTTTGGCTGGAGGGCCGGACCGATGAACAACTGCGCCGCTGGTTGCTGGCCCCGCTAAGCGCGCCACCCGGCGCGGGTACGAGCAGCAACAAAATTCTCTGCAACTGCAAGAACGTCAGCGAAAACGCGATATGTGCAGGCATCAATCGCGGCCTGGACCTCGCGGGGCTGAAGCAAGAACTAGGCTGCGGCACGCAATGTGGCTCCTGCGTCCCCGAAATCAAACGGCTTTTGGCGAGCACCTCGCAGCCAATCGCTATCAGTGTGTGAGGGCAATGAATATGAGTGCAAAAGTCTGGCTGGTGGGCGCAGGCCCGGGTGATCCGGAGTTGTTGACCCTCAAGGCGGTGCGGGCCCTGCACGAGGCCGATGTGGTGTTGATTGATGACTTGGTCAACCCGGCGGTGCTCGAGCACTGCCCAGGTGCGCGGGTGATTACCGTCGGCAAACGTGGCGGCTGCCGTTCCACGCCCCAGGATTTCATTCACCGTTTGATGCTGCGTTACGCGCGTCAGGGTAAATGTGTGGTGCGCCTCAAAGGCGGTGATCCGTGCATTTTTGGCCGTGGCGGCGAAGAAGCGACCTGGCTCAGGGAGCGAGGCGTGAGTGTGGAGCTGGTCAATGGCATCACCGCCGGGCTGGCAGGTGCGACCAATTGCGATATACCGCTGACACTGCGCGGGATCAGTCGCGGCGTAACGCTGGTCACTGCTCATACCCAGGACGACAGCAGCCTGAATTGGCGGGCACTGGCCGAAGGGGGCACAACACTGGTGATCTACATGGGCGTGGCGAAGCTTTCAGAGATTGCCCGGCAACTGCTGGAAGGTGGCATGGCCGCTGATATGCCAGTGGCGATGATCGAGAACGCCTCGCTGCCCCAACAGCGTGAGTGCCGCAGCTCCCTGGCACGCATGCACGATGATGCCCAGGCATTCGCCTTGAAGAGCCCGGCTATCCTGGTGATCGGTGCGGTGGCGGCAGCGGCGGTTGAAGCAGCATTGGCCGCCAGCGCTTGAGGCAAATCGCAGGCGAAAAAAAGCCCGGCTCAAGAGCCGGGCTTTTTTCTACCACTCAGTAATTACTGAGCTTGAGCTTCAACCGATGCTTCTACGCGACGGTTAACAGCACGACCAGCTTCAGTTGCGTTGTCAGCAACTGGGCGGGATTCGCCGTAACCTACGGAGGTGATACGGCCAGCGTCAACGCCGTCTTTAACCAGGACTTGCTTAACAGCGTCAGCACGACGCTGGGACAGCTTCTGGTTGTAAGCGTCTGGACCGACGGAGTCAGTGTGACCAGCAACTTCTACGTTGGTAGCTGGGTACTGAGCCATGAAGTCGGCCAGGTTTTTGACGTCGCCGTAGCTGTTAGGCTTAACAACGGCCTTGTCGAAGTCGAACTTAACGTCCAGCTCAACACGAACAACCTGAGCAACCGGAGCTTCTGGCTCTGGAACTGGCTCTGGAGCTGGTGCTGGGGTAGGAGCTGGAGCGGCTGCGCCAGCGTTACCGCCGAAGTTTACGCCCAGGCCGACCAGTGCGGAGTAATCCCACTTGCCGTTGTCCAGACCGTAGTCAGCTTCAACACCGGCACGAGCGTACAGGTTGTTGGTGAAGTAGTACTTAACGCCAGTACCAACGGTAGCGAAGGTAGTCTGGTCGCGACCGGTGTGGCCATCAGCACGTACGTTGCCACGGCTCTGGTGACCGAAACCACCTTCTACGTATGGACGCAGGGAGTCGACGCCAGCTTGACCGAAGTGGTATTGGGCAACGAGGCTGCCGGTATCACCTTTGATCTTCTGGTTGCCAGTACCGTCAGTCGAACGGGTGTGGTTGGTCTTGTCGTAGGACAAGTTCAAGGACAGGTCGTCGGTCAGGAAGTAACCGATGCGAGCGCCAGGATTGAAGCCGTCTTCGATGTGCTTGACGCTATCGTTGTACTGCTTCTTGTAGAACAGCTCGCCTTCAACTGCGCCTTGGCCTTGTGCCAGAACGCCGAAAGAAGTAGCGGCAATAAGAGAACCAATGGCCAAGCCCAAGGTGTTTTTCAGTTTCATCCGTTAAATCCCCATCTGGTGATTGTAAAGCAGTCCCACATACCGGGGGACAACTCGGCGACAAGTCTAACAGAACTTGCCTACACGTAAGAGATATTTGCACCGAACTAAGTTTCAGTACTGTCCGCAAATTTCTCACGTAATTTATCAAGAGCACGTTTGTAACGCATTTTTGTAGCACTCAAACCCATATGCATAATGTCAGCGATTTCCTGAAATTCCAGTTCTGCGACAAATCGTAGCACCAGAATTTCCCGGTCAATCGGGTTCACATGCACCAGCCAGCGATCAAGTCCGCCCTTCTCCTCGGGTGCCGGCGCCTTTTCTTCAGACGCTTCCTCAAGGGGGTCCAGACTCAATGCGTCCATCAAGCGACGCTTTCGCCGTTCCTTACGATACTGCGTGATGCACTCGTTGTACGTGATGCTGTAGAGCCAGGTTTTGAACTTCGATTTACCCTCGAAGTTCTTCAGGCCATACAACACCTTGAGCATCACTTCCTGACAGACATCATCCGCATCACGATCGTTCCCTAAATATCTTGAACAAACGTTGAACAGAGTGCGTTGATACCTGCGCATCAATTCTTCGTACGCGCGTGTTACGTGAAACAGCTCCGTGTGCGAGCGCGCGACCAACTCCTCATCAGAGAGCTCACGGGGGTCATAGCGCGTGGACAGCGTTTGGGCTTTATTCAAAACAAGTCGTGCCGACAGTCAGGTCAATGTCCGCCACATCCTGGATAGCCAGGATCGCGGCGGCGTACATTAGCAGGGTTTGCCGGGTTAGCGGCTACTGACCTGCTGTTCCAGCAGAACCCGATTGGACAGCGACACTAATTCGCCATCATCGGTCAGCAGGGTGGTTTTCACCGTGCCGATCTCTTCAATCTGCCCTTCGACCTCGCCAACACGCACGCTTTGCCCCACCTGATACAACTCACGCACATAGATTCCCGCAAGAATCTGCCCGGCAATTCCCCGGCTTCCCAAACCCATGGCCAGCGCAACGGCCAGACCAACGGTAATCAAAACGATCACAATCACATGGTTGAGCAGGTCAGTCTTGACCTCCAACTGGCTGATCGCCACCGAAATACTGATGATGATCACCAGCCCTTGGGCAATTCGCCCCAGGCCACCTGCATAGTCCAGGCCTACGCCTTCAGCGGCGCCGCGCACCAGGCCATTGGCCAGTTGCGCCAGCAGAACGCCGACCAGCAACACCAGCGCGCCGCCGAATACTTTCGGCAAATACAGCGCCAGCATGTCGAGCGTAGCTGAAACTCGCTCAAGTCCAAGGGATTGCGCCGCAGAAACCAGAAAAATCAGCAAAACAAACCAGTAGACGATCTTGCCGATCAGTGTCGAGATCGGCACTTGCAGCCCGGCGCGCCCCAGCAACTTGGTCAATCCGGTGCCGGCCATCAAACGATCGAGGCCCAGCTTGGCGAGCAATTTGGAGAGCAGGGTGTCGAGCAGCTTGGCCACGACAAAACCCAGCAGCACCAGCACCAGCGCACCAAACAGGTTGGGAATGAAATTCGCCACCTTGGTCCACAACGCAGTCATTGCAGTGACCAGACTCTGCGTCCAGAGATCAAGTTCCATATTCAATCAGCCTTATCAGCAGTGCGAGCAATAGGTTTACGACGAGAAACAGGCGATACGTGGGCCGAACCATTGTTCAGCGCCATCATCAGTGCCGGCACCCAGCGGCCGAGCAGACCAAACAGGTCGCCCGCGCCCACCTGGCGGTTGGCGGTTTTCAGTACGCGCCCCAGGCAAGCATCGTCGTCACGGTTGGACGGCGAAGCGTTAAGCATGTCACGCAAAGACTGTTCAAACGGATCGTGCATAGGGACCTCTCGCAAGTGATTTAAAAGACGAGGGCAAAATTCGTCTGGTCACATGACCTCTCCTGCCGTTCAGGTCACGTTCAGGTCAAACCCAGCGTAAACGTCGAAACAGCCACCACTGCCCAAGGGCCACCGAGACCATCAACAAGCAGGCAATCGCGAAGCCATAGGGGCTCTCGGAAAACGGAATCCCCCCTACGTTGATCCCCAGCAAGCCGGTCAGGAAACTCATCGGCAAAAAGATCCCGGTGATGATCCCGAAGCGGTACATCGTGCGGTTCATGCGCACGCTCAAACGCCGATCCTCGGCCTCCAGCACCAGCCCCACGCGCTCCCGGCTCAATTCCAGCTCTTCCAGGTAACGGGTCAGGCTGTTATTCAATTCATTCCAATAGTCAGCATCGTCATCGACGAACCAGGGCAGTTTTATGCGTGTCAGTTGCGCGAAAATATCGCGCTGGGGTGCCAGGAAGCGCTTGAGCGCGGCGGCCCGCCGACGGATCTGCAGGACGCTGCCATGCTCCGGGGTATACCGTTCGTCGGTATCCAGTTTTTCTTCTTCGATATCGACGATTTCAGACAAGTCGCTGACCAAATCCTGCACTTTATTGGTCAGGTACTGCGCCATGTACAGGATCAGCTCGGAAGCAGTCCTGGGGCCTTTTCCATCCGCCAACTGCACCAGCAACTCATCGGTAGCGCGCAAGGGCCGCAGACGCAGGGAAATGACCCGGTCAGCCGCAGCAAAGATACGCACCGACACCATGTCTTCCGGCTCCGCCCCCGGATTGAGGTTGATTCCACGCAGAAACAGCAGCAACTCGTCGTCCGGTAGCGGCAGCAAACGTGGCCGGGTGTTCTCCTCCAGCAGCAGGTCACAGGCGAACTCGCTCAGGCCACTGGATTTGCGCAACCACGTCTGGGTCTGGGGATGACTGCGATCCCAATGCAGCCACAGGCTTTCCTGGGGCTGCATTTGCAGGTCGTCAAGCTCAGTCCGGGCAATCGAACGCGCACCGCCTTTACCGTCCAGCACGAGGGCGTGTACCAGCCCCCACTGCGCGTTTTCTTCCTCGAACATCCTCACCCCTGTCGGCTATTGCAGTTATTCAGGCATTTTCAACGGGCTGGGCGAAACAATCACGCCATTGTTATCGGCATAGACATATTCACCGGGACGGAATGTCACGCCCGCAAATGTCACGGCCCCGCCCAGGTCGCCCACGCCTTGGCGATGGCTCTTTTTCGGGTGGCTGGCCAAGGCCTGCACGCCCAGGTCGGTCTGGGCGAGCACGTCCACATCACGCACACAGCCGTAGATCACCAAGCCTTCCCAGCCGTTCTTTGCGGCTCGATCGGCGATCATGTCGCCCAGCAAGGCGCAGCGCAATGAACCACCACCGTCGACCACCAGCACTTTGCCGGTGCCATCGAGTTCGGCCTGCTCCTTGACCCTGGAGTTGTCCTCAAAGCACTTGACGGTCACGATCTGGCCACCGAAGGAGTCCCGCCCCCCAAAGTTGGCGAACATCGGCTCCAGCACCTGTACCAGGTCCGGGTAGGCGTCACACAGGTCGGGGGTAACGTAATGGTTCATCGAAAAACTCCTGTCGGTGAAAGAAGGTGTCGAACATCCACAGCTACATCAAGAAAACGCATCGCAACCGGCATTCTTTAAGACTTGCCGCTGCAAGGGCGACAATGATCAGACCCGCCAGGCTGTAACGCAATAGCCACTGCGCGACTGAATATGACCAGAATAGCCCGGTGCGTCATATCTTAGCCGCAAGCCACCTCAAGCGAAACGCCCTCTTTAGAGCCTTTCTTCAGACAGCCGCCGGCACCTGCACCTGTGCACCCGCCAAAGGTGTCAGGGGATCTTTCAGCCAACGCTGCACCAACGGCCATACTTCGGCCTGCGCCGCTTTACTCACCAGCATCTCGACATGCCCGAAATCACCGCTGAACCCTTGCTTGCGCCCCAGGCACAGGTATTGGCGGTGCTCGCTGCCCACTTGGTCAAAAAGCTTGCGGCAGGCCCAGTCCGGGTCTTGATGATCGCCAGCGGCACTCACTGCCAGCAGCGGCACATCGACCTCGGCCAGGCCTTTCCACCAGTCGCGCTCGGCATCGCCAAAACGCCCGAACAAGCCGTGCCAGCGCATGCTTTCCAGGGCCAGGCCGATGGGCTCGTCTTCCGGGCCACGCTTGAGTCGCGAACCGGAAAGCTGGGCAAAGCGCTTCAAGATCAAGCGCCCACCCCACTCCACCGGCGGAATTTTCAACGGCCAGTAAGTGCGACTGACCTGGCAGCCAAACAGCGCCACCGACGCCACGGCCGGCGCCCCCAGATACTGGCCACCCAGCGCTGCCGCCAGGGTCGTGCCGCCCAACGAGTGACCGATCCAGTGCGGGATCTGCGCACTTTGCTCACGCACAAAAGCAGCGATGGCCGGTAAATCGTAACGAGCATAGTCGGCGACGCGATTCTTGGCGTAGTCCTGGTTACGTCGGGAAAGCCCGTGACCACGCATTTCCGGGATCCATACATCAAAGCCCTGGCGCGCCAGATACGCCCCCAGGCCAATCCCTTTGGGCGAATACCAGAAACGGCGATTGGAAAAGCTGCCATGTACCAACACCACCGGTACGCCACGACTTTGCGCGACATCGGCCAGCCCCAGGCGTGTCACCGCCAGTTCTACGGTGCTGTCGGGGCTGTTGCCAGGCTTGAGACGGTAGACATCTTCACTCAGATCGCCACGACGCTCAGCGCTGATCAAGGCGACGGGAAACAGGTTGCTGCTGCTTTGCATAATGTTCTTGCACAAAAAAGGGCGGCGTCCGGAAGGAGTTCCGCCCTGTACAGAATGAGAAATGCCGGCCAGCCATATAGGCCGACCGGCAGATGGCAATTACGCCGAGGCTTGGCCTTCAGCCAGGAAGAACCAGGTTTCCAGCACGGAGTCGGGGTTCAGCGAAACACTTTCGATGCCCTGTTCCATCAGCCATTTGGCCAGGTCCGGGTGATCGGAAGGGCCTTGGCCACAGATACCGATGTACTTGCCAGCCTTGTTGCAGGCCTGGATGGCGTTGGCCAACAGTTTCTTGACCGCAGGGTTACGCTCGTCAAACAGGTGGGCGATGATCCCGGAGTCGCGATCCAGGCCCAGGGTCAGTTGGGTCAGGTCATTGGAACCGATGGAGAAGCCATCGAAGAACTCCAGGAACTCCTCGGCGAGGATGGCGTTGGACGGCAGCTCGCACATCATGATCACGCGCAGGCCGTTTTCGCCACGGGTCAGACCGTTCTCAGCCAGCAGGTCGACCACCTGGCTCGCTTCGCCCAAGGTGCGCACGAAGGGCACCATGATCTCGACGTTGGTCAGGCCCATCTCGTTGCGCACACGCTTGAGGGCGCGGCATTCGAGCTCGAAGCAGTCACGGAACGCTTCGCTGATGTAGCGCGAGGCGCCACGGAAACCCAGCATCGGGTTTTCTTCTTCCGGCTCGTAAAGCTTGCCGCCGATCAGGTTCGCGTACTCGTTGGACTTGAAGTCCGACAGGCGCACGATGACTTTCTTCGGCCAGAAGGCCGCCGCCAGGGTGCTGATGCCTTCCACCAGTTTCTCGACGTAGAAGCCAACCGGGTCGTTGTAGCCGGCGATGCGCTTGTCGACGCTGTCCTTGATTTCCACCGGCAGGCCGTCGTAGTTCAACAGGGCCTTGGGGTGCACGCCGATCATGCGGTTGATGATGAACTCCAGGCGGGCCAGACCCACCCCGGCGTTCGGCAACTGCGCGAAGTCGAAGGCGCGGTCAGGGTTGCCGACGTTCATCATGATCTTGAACGGCAGGTCGGGCATGGCATCGATGGAGTTTTGCTTGATGTCGAAGCCCAGTTCACCTTCAAAGATGAAGCCGGTATCGCCTTCGGCGCAGGATACGGTAACGCCCTGGCCATCCTTGAGCAGTTGGGTCGCGTTGCCGCAACCGACTACTGCCGGGATCCCCAGTTCACGGGCAATGATCGCCGCGTGGCAGGTACGCCCGCCACGGTTGGTGACGATGGCGCTGGCGCGCTTCATCACGGGTTCCCAATCCGGGTCGGTCATGTCGGAGACCAGCACGTCACCCGGCTGGACCTTGTCCATCTCGGACACGTCCTTGATGATCCGCACCTTGCCAGCGCCGATGCGCTGGCCGATGGCACGCCCTTCCACCAGCACGGTGCCGGTTTCTTTCAACAGGTAGCGTTCCATGACATTGGCCGAGGTGCGGCTTTTCACGGTTTCCGGACGTGCCTGGACGATGTACAGCTTGCCGTCATCGCCGTCCTTGGCCCACTCGATGTCCATCGGGCACTTGTAGTGCTTCTCGATGATCATCGCCTGCTTGGCCAATTCACTGACTTCGGCATCGCTGAGGCAGAAGCGCGCACGCTCGGCCTTGTCGACATCAACGGTTTTCACCGAGCGACCGGCCTTGGCCTCGTCGCCGTAGATCATCTTGATAGCCTTGCTGCCCAGGTTGCGGCGCAGGATCGCCGGGCGACCGGCCTCAAGGGTGTGCTTGTGCACGTAGAACTCGTCCGGGTTGACCGCGCCTTGTACGACGGTTTCGCCCAGGCCGTAGGCGCCGGTGATAAACACCACGTCACGGAAGCCCGATTCGGTATCCAGGGTGAACATCACGCCGGCGGTACCGGTTTCCGAACGCACCATGCGCTGCACACCGGCAGACAGGGCAACCAGCTTGTGGTCAAAACCCTGGTGCACGCGGTAGGAAATGGCGCGGTCGTTGAACAGCGAGGCGAACACTTCCTTCGCTGCGCGGATGACGTTTTCTACGCCACGGATGTTCAGGAAGGTTTCCTGCTGGCCGGCGAAGGAGGCGTCGGGCAAATCTTCGGCGGTGGCCGAGGAACGCACGGCGACAGCCATGTCCGGGTTGCCCGCCGACAGGGTGGCGAAGGCGGTGCGGATTTCTGCGTTGAGCTTCTCGGGGAACTCGGCTTCCATGATCCACTGGCGGATCTGCGCGCCAGTCTTGGCCAGAGCGTTGACATCATCGACGTCCAACGCGTCCAGGGCAGCGTGGATCTGGTCGTTGAGACCACTCAGTTCGAGGAAGTCGCGATATGCCTGGGCCGTGGTGGCGAAACCACCGGGCACTGAGACACCGGCGCCCGCAAGATTACTGATCATCTCGCCGAGGGATGCGTTCTTGCCCCCCACATGCTCTACATCATGGACGCCGAGCTTATCGAGGGAAACTACGTACTCTACCAAGGTGATCTCTCCACTAACTGTGTTGGAAAAGCTCAGGGCGCCGGGGGCTCAATAGGAGCATTTACCGGCGTTTGTGGCCTGGACCTGGAAAATAAGTGAGAATGCGGCCCACTGTGGGACGGCAAAATCGCGCCTATCATATCCAAGATTCGTCATCAGCTTAAGGCCCAAGGCTCAAATGAAACGATCTGCTTTCTTTATCTCCGATGGCACCGGCATTACCGCCGAAACCCTGGGTCAGAGCCTGCTGGCGCAGTTCGAAAGCATTACCTTCGCCAAATTCACCCGGCCTTATATCGATAACGTGGATAAAGCGCGGGCCATGGTACAACAAATCAATCTGGCCGCTGAAAAAGACGGTGTACGCCCGATCATTTTCGACACCATCGTCAACCAGGACATCCGTGAGATCCTCGCGACTTCCAATGGTTTCATGATCGACATCTTCTCGACCTTTCTTGCGCCCCTGGAACAGGAGCTCAGTGAGCATTCCTCATACTCCGTGGGCAAGTCCCATTCCATTGGCCACAATTCCAACTATATGGAGCGGATCGAGGCGGTGAACTTCGCCCTGGACAACGACGACGGCGCCCGCACCCACTACTACGACAAGGCCGACCTGATCCTGGTCGGCGTGTCGCGCTGCGGCAAGACCCCGACCTGCCTGTACATGGCCATGCAGTTTGGCATCCGCGCGGCCAACTACCCGCTGACCGAGGACGACATGGAACGCCTGCAACTGCCGGCGGTGCTGCGCAAACATCAACACAAGCTCTTCGGCCTGACCATCGACCCGGACCGACTCACGGCCATCCGTAACGAACGCAAGCCCAACAGCCGCTATTCGAGCTATGCCCAGTGCGAATTCGAAGTGCGGGAAGTGGAAAACCTGTTCCGCCGGGAAAACATTGCGCACATCAACTCCACGCATTTTTCGGTGGAAGAGATTTCGGCGAAAATCCTTGTAGAAAAGGGTGTTGAGCGGCGCTTCAAATAACCCGTAGCCGCTTGTGTGGCGAGCGGGCTTGCCCGCGCTGGGCTGCGCAGCAGCCCCAACAAGGATGACTCGGCGTGTCAGGCACTGCTGCGATAGCTTGGTATTTTGGGGCGGCTTCGCCACCCAGCGCGGGCGATGCGGCGTTCCGACAAGCCCGCTCGCCACAAGGGTTTAGCCATACCCAGCCAGGAGGTTTTGGGGCGGCTGCAGCCCAGCAGGTTTTTTTGGACAGCATACTAATTGTGGCGAGCGGGCTTGCCCGCGCTGGGCTGCGCAGCAGCCCCAACAAGGATGACTCGGTGTGTCAGGCACTGCTGCGATAGCTTGGTATTTTGGGGCGGCTTCGCCACCCAGCGCGGGCGATGCGGCGTTCCGACAAGCCCGCTCGCCACAAGGGTTTAGCCATACCCAGCCAGGAGGTTTTGGGGCGGCTGCAGCCCAGCAGGTTTTTTTGGACAGCATACTAATTGTGGCGAGCGGGCTTGCCCGCGCTGGGCTGCGCAGCAGCCCCAACAAGGATGACTCGGTGTGTCAGGCACTGCTGCGATAGCTTGGTATTTTGGGGCGGCTTCGCCACCCAGCGCGGGCGATGCGGCGTTCCGACAAGCCCGCTCGCCACAAGGGTTTAGCCATACCCAGCCAGGAGGTTTTGGGGCGGCTGCAGCCCAGCAGGTTTTTTTGGACAGCATACTAATTGTGGCGAGCGGGCTTGCCCGCGCTGGGCTGCGCAGCAGCCCCAACAAGGATGACTCGGTGTGTCAGGCACTGCTGCGATAGCTTGGTATTTTGGGGCGGCTTCGCCACCCAGCGCGGGCGATGCGGCGTTCCGACAAGCCCGCTCGCCACAAGGGTTTAGCCATACCCAGCCAGGAGGTTTTGGGGCGGCTGCAGCCCAGCAGGTTTTTTTGGACAGCATACTAATTGTGGCGAGCGGGCTTGCCCGCGCTGGGCTGCGCAGCAGCCCCAACAAGGATGACTCGGTGTGTCAGGCACTGCTGCGATAGCTTGGTATTTTGGGGCGGCTTCGCCACCCAGCGCGGGCGATGCGGCGTTCCGACAAGCCCGCTCGCCACAACAAGCCCATTTGCCACAACAAGCCCGTGTGCCACAACTGGGTTCACAGGTGAAACCGGTCCCCACCCTGCCCCAGCGCCGTGGCCAGCGCGTCAAATCCCGCCTTCAGCAATTGATCATCCCCCGACGTATTGCAAATGCTAGCCCGGATAAACTGCGGTACCGCCGTCTGCCCCACGGCAAAGGCTTCGGCCGTGGCGATCAGGTAATTATTCTGCTTGAGTTCCGCCTCTATTTCCGACGCTCGCCAAGGCTCAGGGACTTCAATCCAGAAGTGCGGGCTGTTGGGGTGCGTCCGGTATTCCAGGCCGGCCAGCAGGCCTGCGACCAACGCCTTGCGCCGGCTGATTTCATTGATCTGCTGATGCAACAGGTACTCTGCCGTACCGTTTTCAATCCACTGCGTGGCCAGTTCCAGGGTCACTGGCGTGGCCATCCAGCAGGTTGAGCGCAGAGCCGCAGAAATACGGCTGACCAGCGCGGGCGGTGCATGCACATACCCCACCCGCAAGCCCGCCGACACGGCCTTGCTCAGGCTGCTGATCAGAATCGTGCGCTCCGGGGCAAAATGGCTCAGGGGCGGCGGGCGATCTGCCACCAACACCCCATGCGCCTCGTCCTCCAAGATCAGCAGATTGTGCTCACGACAGACCTTCACCAGCGCCTCACGGCGGGCCACCGACAACACCGCGGTCGTCGGATTCTGGATGGTCGGCGTGCAATACAAGGCCGATACCCGATGATTGCGACAGACCTCCTCCAGAGCTCCCGGCAACACGCCTTCCTCATCCATTTCCAGACCGATCAGGCGGATGCCGAGCATCCGCGCGGCGGTAATCAAGCCCGGATAGGTCAATTGCTCGGTGACTACCGTGTCGCCCGCACGCACCAACGCCATCAATGCGCACAGCAGCCCGTGCTGGCCGCCGTTGACACAGATGACCTGCTCTGGAATCGGATGAAAGTCACGCTGCACCAACCATTGCGCCCCGGCCGCGCGGTAGCGTGGCAGGCCGGCGTCCGGGGTGTAGGCGCTGATGTCCTGCAGGAACTTGGCATTCTTGGCCAGGGTTTCAAAGCCCTGGGCCAGGAACATGGTCTCCTGCCCAGGGATATGCATATTGCGGCTCATATCGAAGTACTGGCGCGGCTCCTCGCTGACATTGCGAAAGCCTTCGTCACGCTGGCGCTCCATCCCACGCTTGCGTACGAACGTTCCGTCACCCACTCGCGCCACCACTAGGCCCAGGCGTTCCAGTTCGCCGTAGGCGCGGCTGATAGTACCGATGGTCACCCCAAGATTGTCAGAAAGCACCCGGTGAGGCGGCAGTTTGCGCCCAGGCTCAATCAGACCTTCGAGGATGCCCCGTTCCATGACGTCGGACAGGCGTTTGTACTTCACGCCCTGCCCGCTGGACAGCCCCTCTCGCATAATTGACACCATGTCAATATTTGTTTTGACAGCCATCATTCGCCCTAATAGTGTGATTTTACGGGTTCAATCACCGGGTGAAACCTCTAATTACAAGTTCAATATAGAGTTCAATTCCGGCTCAGGGAAGCAATAAACGATGCCAATGTCCGCCGTTCTCGAAAATACCGAAAAAACCAAATCCCCCAAACAATGGCTGGCTGGCCTGATCACCAGTGTGATGTTCCTGATTGTCTGCCTGAGCTGGGGCACCACCTGGCTAGGGATCAAAATCGCGGTGGAAAGCGTGCCGCCGCTGACGTCGGCGGGCTTGCGCTTTTTGATCGCATTCCCACTGTTCCTGTGCTTTGCCTTCCTGCGTCGCGAGCCGATCCTGTTCCCCCGGGAAAGCCGCTGGTTCTTTGTGTTCGTGACCCTTTGCTACTTCAGCGTGCCCTACTACCTGCTCAACTACGGCGAGATGCACGTCTCATCCGGGCTCACTGCGCTGCTGTTCAGCTGCATGCCGGTGTTCATCCTGATCTTCTCGGCATTGTTCCTGCGCGAGCGCATCTACTTTTCCCAGGTCGTCGGCATCGGCATCGGCTTCGGCAGCCTGTACATGATCATCCGCAGCCAGGGACTGCACCTTGACCACGCCGAATTCTTCGGCGTACTGGCAATTCTGACCGCCGCAATCCTGCATGCCTTGTGCTATGTCATTACCAAGCAAAAAGGCAGCGCCATCAGCGTGATCACCTACAACACCCTGCCCATCGGGATTGCCGGGCTGATGCTGTTTGTCGCCGGGCTGTGGTTTGAATCACCGACCTTCGAGGCCATCACCCTGCGGTCCTGGAGCGCCCTGTTCTACCTGGGCCTGGTGGCCTCGGTCGGCGGGTTTATCGTGTATTTCATGCTGCTCAAGCGCCTGAGCCCGATCATCCTGTCGTTCGTCTTCATTATTTTCCCGGTGTTCGCCGTAATCATCGGCGCCTGCTACGAAGGCCTGGAGTTGTCCCGGGACCTGATGCTGTACTCGGCGATCCTGCTGGCCGGCTTTGCCATCACCAAGTTGCCGATCGAAAAGTTGCTGGCAAAAGCCAATTGACCCTTTCCCCATCACGCGAGAGAAACATGGACGTCCTCCGCCAAACCGCCCTGGAACAGATCTACGCCCACGCCAGCAGCACCTACCCCGAAGAGTGCTGCGGCTTTGTCTTTGCAGACGGCAGCGTCTACCTGGGCAGCAATATCCAGAACGAGCTGCATCGCAAGAACCCCGAGGCCTACCCCCGCAGCGCGGCCAACGGCTACACCTTCTCGGTGACCGACACGCTGCTGATGAACAAGGCCTTTCGCACGGATAACCCGGTGGTGGTGATCTACCACTCCCACCCGGATGTCGGTGCGTACTTCAGTGACGAGGATCAGGACAAGGCCCTGTACATGGGCGAACCGATCTACCCCGTCAGCTACCTGGTGGTGGATGTCCGCCAGGGCAAGGCCCTTGGGTCGAAGCTGTTTGCCTGGGATGGCACGCACTTCGCCCTCAACCCCTTCAACGACCTGCAAACGGAGTTGTACATGAACGCTGTCTCTTTCCCCGACATCCTGGTCCGCGTGGCCAAGTTGCCAGAATCGACCCTCGAGGGTGCCGGATCGACATTGCGCGAAGTCATTGAAGACACCTGCACCCGCCACCCCCAACTGCGGGCGCACCTGTTCCACGAAAACAACGGCCAGCTCAAGGAGCATTTCCTGTTCACCGCAGGGGAAGAACTGATCGGCCCCGACGAGCCACTGCCCGCAAAGGCCAGAATCGAAGTGCTACTGGCCACCTCCGGCGGCATGGACATCGAGTCGTTGAGCAATGAGGAAGTGCAGCGCTATGTACGCCATATCACCCTGCCCGGCGTTGGCCGCGAAGGGCAACTGAACCTGAAGAAGGCCAAGGTGCTGATCATCGGCACTGGTGGCCTGGGCTCGCCCATCAGCCTGTACCTGGCCGCCGCCGGCATTGGCACCCTGGGGCTGGTGGACTTCGACGTGGTGGAAAGCAGCAACCTGCAACGCCAGGTCGTGCACGGCAACAGCACCCTGGGCCTGCCCAAGGTCGAGTCCGCCAAGCGCCGGCTGCAGGACCTCAACGCGCATATCCAAATCAACACCTACGACACCGCACTGAACGCCGACAATGCCCTGGAACTGGTCGGTGCCTACGACCTGGTGATCGACGGCACCGACAACTTCGAGACCCGCTACCTGGTCAATGATGCCTGCGTACAGCTGGGCAAGCCGCTGGTGTATGGCGCGATCTACCGTTTCGACGGCCAGATCAGCGTGTTCAATTATCAAGGCGGGCCCTGCTACCGCTGCCTGTACCCCCACGCGCCACCTGCGGAACTGGCGCCCAATTGCAGCGCCGGCGGGGTCATCGGCGTACTGCCCGGCGTGGTCGGGATGATCCAGGCCACCGAAGCAATCAAGTTGTTGATCGGCCTGGGTGACTCCTTGTCCGGACGGTTGATGCGCTTTGATGCCCTGGCCATGAAGTTCAGCGAAATCCGTTTCAAGCGCCGCGCCGACTGCCCGTGCTGCTCCGAACTGCGTGAAGAACACCAACCCGCAGCAGCCGTGTGTGCCGATACCCTCCGCGCGCCCAGCCTGGCCGCAGAGCACTACATCAAGCCCCAGGTGCTCAAGCAGT
Organism: Pseudomonas sp. DTU12.1; assembly: GCF_009873475.1. NCBI lineage: Bacteria > Pseudomonadati > Pseudomonadota > Gammaproteobacteria > Pseudomonadales > Pseudomonadaceae > Pseudomonas > Pseudomonas sp. DTU12.1. The sequence goes on from NZ_CP045254.1 coordinate 4,425,047, forward strand.
TGCTGGAGCAGCGCAGCAGCGCCGATATCCTGCTGGATGTGCGCGACGCCAGCGAGCTGGAGGTATGCCAACTACCGGGCGTGCTGCACATCCCCCTGGCCCAGCTCGACGCGCAACTCGACAGCCTGAGCCGTGCAAACACCCATTACCTGATCTGCTATGCCGGCAGCCGCGCCGAGCAAGCCGCCAGCACCCTGCTGGCTGCGGGCTTTGCCAACACCCGGGTGCTGCAAGGCGGTATGAAACACTGGGTGCGCGACGTCGAACCCGACATGCCTTTGTACTGATCACAGGCCTTGGGGGACTTATCTGATGCTGCATAACTCCATACTCGACGCCATTGGCCAAACGCCCATCGTGCGCCTGGAACAATTCTCCGAAGACCTCGGCATCGAGGTCTTCGCCAAACTTGAATCCCTGAATCCGGGCGGCAGCCACAAGGCGCGGATCGCCCTGGGGATGATCCTCGACGCCGAGCGCCGGGGCGTCCTGATTCGCGACTCGGGGCAGACCATCATCGAACCCAGCGGCGGCAACACCGGCATCGGCCTGGTCATGGCCGGCAATGTGCTGGGCTACAAGGTGGTGCTGGTGATTCCCGATAACTACAGCCCCGAAAAGCAAAAACTGCTGCGCCTGTATGGGGCCAAGGTGGTGCTCTCGGACAGCCGCCTGGGCAACAACTCCCATGGCGAAAAGTGCATGGAACTGCAGTTGGAAAACCCCAGCTTCGTCATGCTCAACCAGCAGCGCAACGGCGCCAACCCCCAGACCCATCGCGACACCACCGCCCCGGAAATCATCCGCGCCTTTGGCCAGCGCCAGGTCGACTACTTCGTCAGCGGCATCGGCACCGGGGGCCATATCACCGGTATCGGTGAAACCCTCAAGGCCACCTGGCCGCAGATCCGCGTGATGGGTGTCGAGCCCGAGGAGTGCGACCTGCTCAGCGACCGTCATGCGCCGCACCATATCCAGGGCCTGTCCATCGGCCTGATCCCGAGCATTCTCAACCTGAATGTACTGGACGGCATGCTCAAGGTTTCGCGCCTCGATTGCCTGGAAATGATGAAGCGCATCATGCGTACCGATGCCATCAGCCTGGGGCTGTCGTCCGCCGCCAACATGGTGGCCATCGCCAGGCTTGCCCCGGAACTGCCCACCGACACCGTCGTCCTGACCATGGTGTACGACAGCGCCGACAGCTATCTGCCCTGTTTCGAATAACGACAATTGCGGGGGTGCCTTCCATGGGAGGCTTTATCGACATGCAACAGTTGCACGATGAGTTGCTGACGCACCTCATCAAGACCCTCTCGCCGGCACAGATCTCACAACTGCAGCCACACTTGGCGGCATTGATCCAGCCAGCGGCGCAGGAAGTGGCCGAGGACCTGATCGCCTATGCCTGGCGCGACCCGGCGTCCAGGGGCCGGGGCGAATTGATCCTGGAGTCCTACGCCTCGTTCAAGGCCGTGCTGTACTACCGCTTGGCGCATCGGGTATGGAACCTTCCCGACCAGCCCCACGGCCAGTTCTGCGCCATTGCGCTGACTTTGAGCAACCAGGGCAAGATCCTGTCCGGGGCCGAAATCCACCCGGCAGCCCGCATTGGCCGGCGCTTTGTGCTGGATCATGGCTTTGGCACGGTGATCGGCGAAACCTGCGAGATCGGCAATGACTGCTACATCCTGTGCGGCGTGACCCTGGGCGCCCGGGGCATCGCCAACAACCCCGACGGCAAGCGCCACCCACGCCTGGGCAACAACGTCGAAGTCGGCTCGGGCGCGAGGGTGCTCGGGTATGTGCTGATCGGCGACGACGTGTTTATCAGCCCTTCCTGCGTCATCACCCAGGACGTGCCTGCAGGCACCAAGGTCAAGGTGGTCAACCAGATCCAACTGCAAAAGAACGACGAATCAGACGCCAGCAATTACCTCGGGGCGTTTGCCCTCGACGAGCGCCTGCACGTGGTGGGCGAAGTCAGCACCAGCCACCGGGTCACGGTGCTGGATGCCGACTTCCATCCGCTGTCCAGCCTGGTGCTGGAGCCAACGGTCAAGGAACGTCATCACCTGCAATTTCGCCTGCGCACCCTGCAGGCACCCACTTGCTCACCGCGCCTGCCCCTGAACCTGAAAGTGTGTGGGCCGAAGTTCGAGGTCACCCTGCTTTCCCCACCCGGGCTAAGCGCAATGGTGCGGCGCCTGCTGCAAACCAGCCCACTGATCGTTGGAGGTTGAACATGTCCGTACACACCATGGAAACCCTGGCGCTGTTCGACAGCGCGCCTTACCAGAATGCCTTCAGCGCCCGCGTGATCGCCGTCAGCGAACAGGGCGTCGCCCTGGAACACACCCTGTTCTATCCCACCGGAGGCGGCCAGCCGGGCGACACCGGCTACTTCACCCTGCCCGACGCAAGCCAGGTCAACGTGACCGGGACGGTGCGCGACCCCGTGCTGCGCTCGATCATCTGGCATCAAGTGGAGCATTGCCCCGAATCATTGCGAGCAGGCGTGCAGGTAGACGCCGGCCTGGACTGGGAGCGGCGCTACCAGCACATGAAGATGCACACCTGCCTGCATCTGCTGTGCTCGATCATCGACGCACCGGTGACCGGTTGCAGCATCAGCGCCGACAAAGGCCGCCTGGACTTCGACCTGCCGGAAATGACCCTGGACAAGGAGCACATCACCCGCGACCTGAATGCCCTGATCGAACAGGCCCATGCGGTCAAGTCGCTGTCGATGCCGGCCTCCGAGTATTCCACCCTGCTGCAGATCACCCGCACCCAGGCCGTCGCGCCACCGGTGATCCAGGGCGCGGTGCGGGTCATCGAGATTGCCGGCATCGATATCCAGCCGTGTGGCGGCACCCACGTGGTCAACACCGAGGAAATCGGCCGGGTGTTCTGCGAGAAAATCGAGAAGAAGAGCAAGCACAACCGTCGGGTGATCCTGCGCTTTGAAACCTGAACCGGCCACCTGTAGGCGCTGGCTTGCCTGCGATATGAGCACCTCGGTATCGCAATCGCATCGCGGTGATGCTATCGCAGGCAAGCCAGCTCCTACATGGATTGGGGCCTCGTGTGTCAGATGACGAACAGATCTACAAACCGGTTAACCGGCGTTGCTTCAAGCTGCGCCTGATCCTTGCACAGGGCAAAAATCTCGGCGCTGCGCTGCGCAGTCAAGCGTGTCGCCAGGTTGGCCTTGAACTTGTCTTCCAGCAAAGGAATGCCATCCGCCCGGCGCCGACGATGGCCAATCGGGTATTCCACCGCAACCTGCTCGGTGCTTGAGCCATCTGTGAAGAACACCTGCACCGCGTTGGCAATGGAACGCTTGTCGGCCTCCAGGTATTCGCGGCTGTAGCGCGGGTCTTCGACGATGACCATCTTCTCGCGCAATTGATCGATGATCGGGTGCGCGGCATGGAACTCATCTTCGTACTGCTCGGCCACCAGGTTGCCAAACGCCAGTGGCACGGCCGTCATGTATTGCAGGCAATGGTCGCGGTCAGCCGCATTGGCCAGTTGGCCGACCTTGGAGATGATACGAATGGCCGACTCGTGGGTGGTGATCACGATCCGCTCGATTTCATGCAGGCGCTGCTTGACCTGCGGGTGCAAGGTGACGGCCGCTTCACACGCGGTCTGGGCGTGGAACTCCGCAGGGAAGCTGATCTTGAACAGCACGTTTTCCATCACATAAGTGCCATAGGGCTGGGGCAGGCTGAATGCGCGCTTGTCCTCAGGCTTGAGGGCCAGATCCTTGTTGGTATGGCTGAACAGTACGTCGTAGAACCCCCACTGCGGCGCGCTCAGCACACCCGGGATGCCCATTTCGCCACGCATGGCGATATCCGCCAGACGCACGCCACGGCTCGACGCATCCCCCGCCGCCCACGACTTGCGCGAACCGGCATTCGGCGCGTGACGGTAAGTGCGCAGGGCCTGCCCATCGACAAATGCCTGGGACAGTGCCGCCAGCAGTTGCTCGCGATTGGCGCCCATCAACTTGGCACAGACCGCTGTGGACGCAATCTTGACCAACAGCACATGGTCAAGGCCGACGCGGTTGAAGGAGTTTTCCAGGGCAATCACCCCCTGGATTTCGTGGGCCATGATCATCGCTTCCAGCACAGCCCGCACCGTCAACGGCGCCTCGCCCTGCGCCACGCGCTTTTGCGACAGGTGATCGGCAACGGCCAGGATGCCACCGAGGTTGTCCGAAGGGTGGCCCCACTCAGCGGCGAGCCAGGTGTCGTTGTAATCGAGCCAACGCACGATACAGCCGATGTCCCACGCCGCCTTGACCGGATCCAGGCGATAGGACGTGCCCGGCACCCGCGCACCAAAGGGCACCACCGTGCCTTCGACAATCGGCCCCAGATGCTTGGCGCACTCTGGGAAACGCAGGGCCAGCAGGCCACAGCCGAGGGTGTCCATCAGGCAGTTGCGGGCGGTGTCCAGGGCGTCCCGGGAATCAACGCGGTAGTTGAGGACGTAATCGGCGATGTCCTGCAAAACCTGGTCGTAGTCGGGGCGGTTGTTCTGGTCGACGTTGGCGCTCATGGCAGTACTCCAAAATAGGTTGGGTGTGTTCCTTCCTCAGGCTCAGGGTTGGTTGTTTGTGGCAGGTCTGAGTGCCTGCTCTCGTACATAAATTCAGAAGCTACCGATAATCCCCAGTGGAAGCGGGTTTGTGTGGGAGCGGGCTTGCCCGCGAAAGCGGTGGATCAGTCAGTACAGATGCTGACTGAAATACCGCAATCGCGGGCAAGCCCGCTCCCACATTGGGGCCGGTGCAAGGTTTAGAACGCGTCGCCGGGAACGCGCACGAAGCCTTCCATCAATACGCGCGCACTGCGGCTCATGATGGCTTTCTTCACCACCCATTCGCCGTTGACCTGGCTGGCTTCGGCGCCCACACGCAGGGTGCCGGACGGATGCCCGAACCGCACCGCATTACGCTCCACGCCGCCGGCCGCCAGGTTGACCAGGGTTCCGGAAATCGCCGCAGCCGTGCCAATCGCCACCGCCGCCGTGCCCATCATGGCGTGATGCAGCTTGCCCATGGACAACGCCCGCACCAGCAGGTCCACATCCCCTGCCTTGATCGCCTTGCCGCTGGAGGCCAGGTAATCCGCAGGCTTGGCCACGAACGCCACCTTCGGCGTGTGCTGGCGCTGGGCGGCTTCGTCCAGGTGTTTGATCAGGCCCATGCGCAACGCGCCATGGGCACGCACGGTCTCGAACATGGCCAGGGCTTTGGGATCGCCATTGATCGCGCCTTGCAGCTCGGTGCCGGTGTAGCCGAGATCTTCGGCGTTGATAAAAATCGTCGGGATCCCTGCGTTGATCAGCGTCGCCTTGAACGTGCCGACGCCCGGCACTTCCAGGTCGTCGATCAGGTTGCCGGTGGGGAACATCGAACCACCGCCGCCCTCTTCTTCCGCTGCCGGGTCGAGGAATTCCAGTTGCACTTCGGCCGCCGGGAAGGTCACGCCATCCAGCTCGAAGTCGCCGGTTTCCTGCACCGCACCGTCGGTGATGGGCACATGGGCGATGATGGTCTTGCCGATATTCGCCTGCCAGACCCGCACCACGGCTACGCCGTTATGGGGCACGCGGCTGGGGTCAACCAGCCCGGCGCTGATGGCGAACGAACCGACCGCCGCCGACAGGTTGCCGCAGTTGCCGCTCCAATCGACAAAGGGCTTGTCGATAGACACCTGGCCAAACAAGTAGTCCACGTCATGATCGGCGCGGGTGCTTTTGGCGAGGATCACGGTCTTGCTAGTGCTCGACGTGGCACCGCCCATGCCGTCGATCTGCTTGTCATAGGGGTCGGGGCTGCCGATCACCCGCAACAGCAAGGCATCGCGGGCCGCGCCCGGGACCTGAGCCGATTCGGGCAGGTCCTTGAGGTTGAAAAACACGCCCTTGCTGGTGCCGCCACGCATGTAGGTGGCGGCGATCTTGATTTGCGCTACGTGTGTCATGGTCATCCTCTTCAGGCCGTCGCCGCCGATTCCAGGAAGTCCTGGGCAAAGCGTTGCAATACGCCGCCCGCCTCGTAGATCGACACTTCTTCGGCGGTGTCCAGGCGGCAGGTCACCGGCACTTCGACACGCTCGCCATTCTTGCGGTTGATCACCAGGGTCAACTGCGCGCGCGGGGTGCGCTCACCGATCACGTCATAGGTTTCGCTGCCATCGATCTGCAGGGTCTTGCGATCCGTGCCCGCCAGGAACTCCAGGGGCAACACGCCCATGCCCACCAGGTTGGTGCGGTGGATGCGCTCGAAGCCTTCGGCGGCAATCGCCTCCACTCCGGCCAGGCGTACGCCCTTGGCCGCCCAGTCGCGGGACGAACCCTGGCCGTAGTCGGCCCCGGCAATGATGATCAGCGGCTGCTTGCGTTCCATGTAGGTTTCGATGGCTTCCCACATGCGCGTGACCTTGCCTTCCGGCTCGATCCGCGCCAGGGAACCCTGCTTGACCTTGCCGTTTTCCACGACCATTTCATTGAACAGCTTGGGGTTGGCAAAGGTCGCGCGCTGGGCGGTCAAGTGGTCGCCGCGGTGCGTTGCATAGGAGTTGAAGTCGACTTCCGGCAGGCCCATTTTCGCCAGGTATTCGCCGGCGGCGCTGTCGAGCATGATCGCGTTGGATGGCGACAGGTGATCGGTGGTGATGTTGTCCGGCAGCACCGCCAGCGGGCGCATGCCCTTGAGCGGACGCGCGCCGGCCAGGGCACCTTCCCAATAGGGAGGGCGGCGGATGTAGGTACTCTGCGCACGCCAGTCGTACAGCGGCGTGACTTTCGGGCCGGTGTCCTCGTGGATGGCAAACATCGGGATATAAACCTGGCGGAACTGCTCCGGCTTGACCGAAGCCTTGACCACCGCGTCGATTTCTTCGTCGCTCGGCCAGATGTCCTTCAGGCGGATTTCCTTGCCGGTCGCATCCAAGCCCAGCACGTCTTTCTCGATATCGAAACGGATGGTGCCCGCAATCGCGTAGGCCACCACCAGCGGCGGCGACGCCAGGAACGCTTGCTTGGCGTACGGATGGATGCGCCCGTCGAAGTTGCGGTTGCCCGACAACACGGCGGTGGCATACAGGTCGCGGTCGATGATTTCTTGCTGGATCACCGGGTCGAGCGCACCGGACATGCCGTTGCAGGTCGTGCAGGCAAAGGCTACGACGCCAAAACCCAACTGCTCCAGCTCGCTGGTCAGCCCGGCTTCGTCGAGGTACATGGCCACGGTTTTCGAACCCGGCGCCAGGGACGACTTGACCCACGGTTTACGGGCCAGCCCTAGCTTGTTGGCATTGCGCGCCAGCAGGCCGGCGGCGATCACGTTGCGCGGGTTGCTGGTGTTGGTGCAACTGGTGATGGCAGCGATGATCACCGCGCCATCGGGCATTTGCCCCGGTACGTCGTCCCATTGCCCGGAAATGCCCTTGGCCGCCAGGTCGCTGGTGGCCACGCGAGCGTGCGGGTTGCTTGGGCCGGCCATGTTGCGCACGACGCTGGACAAATCGAAGCTCAAGCCACGCTCGTACTGCGCGCCCTTGAGGTCATCGGCCCACAGGCCTGTGTGCCGGGCGTACTGCTCGACCAGGGCAACTTGCTCGTCTTCACGCCCGGTGAGCTTGAGGTAGGCAATGGTTTGCGCGTCGATGTAGAACATCGCCGCCGTGGCGCCATATTCCGGGGCCATGTTGGAGATGGTCGCGCGGTCGCCCAGGGTCAGGGCCGAGGCGCCTTCGCCGAAGAACTCCAGCCAGGCACCGACGACTTTCTGCTGGCGCAGGAACTCGGTCAGCGCCAGCACCATATCGGTGGCGGTGATGCCCGGTTGCAGCTTGCCCGTCAGTTCGACGCCAACGCTTTCCGGCAAGCGCATCCACGACGCGCGGCCGAGCATCACGCTTTCGGCTTCCAGGCCGCCAACGCCGATGGCGATCACGCCCAGGGCGTCCACGTGGGGGGTATGGCTGTCGGTGCCGACGCAGGTATCCGGGAAGGCCACGCCGTCACGCACCTGGATCACCGGGGACATTTTCTCCAGGTTGATCTGGTGCATGATGCCGTTGCCGGGCGGGATCACGTCGACATTTTTGAAGGCCTTCTTGGTCCACTCGATAAAGTGGAAACGGTCTTCGTTGCGGCGGTCTTCGATGGCGCGGTTTTTCTCGAAGGCGTCCGGGTCGAAACCACCGGCCTCGACGGCCAGGGAGTGGTCGACGATCAGTTGGGTCGGCACCACTGGGTTGACCTGGGCCGGGTCGCCGCCTTGCAGGGCAATGGCGTCACGCAGGCCGGCGAGGTCCACCAGGGCGGTCTGGCCGAGGATGTCATGGCACACCACACGCGCCGGAAACCAAGGGAAGTCAAGGTCGCGCTTGCGCTCGATCAGTTGGCTCAGGGAAGCGTTGAGGGTCGCCGGGTCGCAACGGCGCACCAGGTTCTCGGCGAGCACGCGGGAGGTGTAGGGCAAGGTGGCGTAGGCACCAGGCGTGATTGCCTCGACTGCCGCACGGGCGTCGAAGTAATCCAGGCGGCTGCCGGGGAGCGATTTGCGAAATTCAGTGTTCATCGTCAGGACTCGGTCACGGTAGGTTCACAGGGCGAACTGTCGACACTGGCTTGGCTTTTTTGTGGGAGCGGGCTTGCCCGCGATAGCGGTGTGTCAGCCCACAGTGATGTTGGCTGACAGTCAGTCATCGCGGGCAAGCCCGCTCCCACAGAGAAGCACAATCGCCAATGTGCTCGGCTCATCCCATTCAGCGACGTTCGATTGGCACGAACTTGCGCTGCTCGACGCCGGTGTATTCGGCGCTTGGACGGATGATGCGGTTGTTGGCACGCTGCTCGAACACATGCGCGGCCCAGCCGGTAAGGCGCGAGCACACGAAGATCGGGGTGAACAGCTTGGTCGGGATGCCCATGAAGTGGTACGCCGAGGCATGGTAGAAGTCGGCGTTAGGGAACAGTTTCTTCTGTTCCCACATGGTCTTGTCGATGGCTTCGGAGACCGGGAACAGCACCTTGTCGCCCACTTCATCAGCGAGTTTTTTCGACCAGCCCTTGATCACTTCATTACGCGGGTCGTTGTCTTTATAGATCGCGTGGCCAAAGCCCATGATCTTGTCCTTGCGCTCCAGCATGCCGAGAGTGCCCTTCACAGCCTCTTCTGCCGAGGAGAAACGCTCGATCATTTCCATCGCCGCTTCGTTGGCGCCGCCATGCAGCGGGCCGCGCAGCGAGCCGATGGCGGCGGTGACGCAGGAATACAGGTCCGAGAGGGTCGAGGCGCAGACACGCGCGGTAAAGGTGGAAGCGTTGAATTCGTGCTCGGCGTAGAGGATCAGCGACACGTTCATGACCTTGACGTGCAACTCGCTCGGCTTTTTGCCGTGCAGCAGGTGCAGGAAGTGGCCGCCAATCGACGGCTCGTCGGTCACACAGTCGATGCGCTTGCCGTCATGGCTGAAGCGGTACCAGTAGCACATGATCGCCGGGAAGGCTGCCAGCAGGCGGTCGGTGACATCGCGCTGCACGCTGAAGTCTTTTTCTGGCTCGATATTGCCCAGGAACGAGCAACCGGTGCGCATCACGTCCATCGGGTGGGCGTCGGCGGGAATGCGCTCCAGCACTTCTTTAAGCGCTTGGGGCAGGTCGCGCAGCTTGGCCAGCTTGGCGGTGTAGGCCGCGAGTTCGGCTTTGCTTGGCAACTCGCCGTACAGCAGCAGATAGGCAACTTCTTCGAACTGCGCATCGGCGGCCAGTTCACGCACATCGTAGCCGCGATAGGTCAAGCCGGCACCGGCCTGGCCCACGGTGGACAGTGCGGTCTGCCCGGCCACCTGGCCACGCAGGCCGGCGCCACTCAGTACTTTTGCTTCAGCCATGGTTCTTCTCCAATTTTGTAGTTATCTGGGAGGCGCTGCGCTTATTTCTTGGCGGCGAACAGCGCGTCAAGCTTTTGCTCGAAGGTGTGGTAGTCGATGCGATCGTAAAGCTCCATGCGCGTTTGCATGGTGTCGATCACATTCTGTTGGGTACCGTCGCGACGGATCGCGGTGTAGACGTTTTCGGCAGCCTTGTTCATGGCGCGGAATGCCGACAACGGGTACAGCACGATGGAAACATCGGCAGATTTCAACTGTTCGGTGGTGTACAGCGGCGTCGCGCCGAATTCCGTGATGTTGGCCAGGATCGGCGCCTTCACACGGGAGGCGAACAGCTTGTACATCTCCAGTTCTGTGATGGCTTCGGGGAAGACCATGTCGGCGCCGGCCTCGATGCACGCGGCGGCACGCTCCAGGGCAGACTCCAGGCCTTCCACGGCCAGGGCGTCGGTGCGCGCCATGATCACGAAGCTGTCATCGGTGCGGGCATCCACGGCCGCCTTGATGCGGTCGACCATTTCCTGCTGCGAGACGATTTCTTTGTTAGGGCGATGACCGCAGCGCTTGGCGCCCACCTGGTCCTCGATATGAATCGCAGCAGCGCCGAACTTGATCATCGACTTGACGGTGCGCGCCACGTTGAACGCGGAGGAACCGAAACCGGTGTCCACGTCCACCAGCAGCGGCAGGTCGCATACATCGGTGATACGGCGCACATCGGTCAGTACATCATCCAGGCCGGTGATGCCCAGGTCCGGCACGCCCAGGGAGCCCGCGGCCACACCGCCACCGGACAGGTAGATGGCCTTGAAACCGGCGCGCTTGGCCAGCAGGGCGTGGTTGGCGTTGATCGCGCCGACGACTTGCAGGGGGTGTTCGCTGGCGACTGCGTCACGGAAACGCTGGCCTGGGGTGCTGTTTTTATAGGAACTCATGACTCACCTCTCGAGGGGGCGCCGTCGGGGAAGTGACGGGCGATATTGCGTTTGGAAGCGCCGATATGGCGGCGCATCAACAACTCGGCCAGTTCACCGTCGCGATCGGCAATCGCGTCAAGAATGCGGTGATGCTCGGCAAATGCCTGGCGTGGACGATTGGGGGTGGCGGAGAACTGGATGCGGTACATGCGCACCAACTGATACAACTCGCCGCACAGCATTTGGGTCAAGGTGCGGTTACGCGCGCCCTGGATGATGCGGTAGTGAAAGTCGAAATCGCCTTCCTGCTGGTAGTAACCGACCCCGGCCTGGAACGCGGCATCACGCTCGTGGGTGTGCAGGACCTGGCGCAGTTCCTCGATTTCTTCGTCGGTCATGCGCTCGGCGGCCAGGCGGCAGGCCATGCCTTCGAGGGACTCGCGGATTTCATAGAGTTCCACCAACTCGGCCTGGCTCAGGGAAACCACCCGCGCGCCGACATGGGGCACGCGCACCAGCAGGCGCTGGCCCTCCAGGCGGTGGATCGCCTCGCGCAGCGGGCCACGGCTGATGCCGTAGGTGCGCGCCAGCTCCGGTTCCGAGATCTTGCTGCCGGGGGCTATCTCGCCCTTGACGATGGCGGCCTGGATACGGCGGAAGACGTTCTCGGACATCGTCTGGGAATCGTCCTGCCCTGCTACCGGAATTTCCAGCTGATCCAGCATGATTGTCGACACCTTTAAAAGCAATGCCGCAAAAACTAGCCAATCAGCCCCTGATAGTCAAAGAATAAATACACATTGTCGACAATCGTCTAATAACCCCTGTTGCACTCTATGGGGGCATGGCCGCCTGCCAGCGCTGGCGCCAGAAAACCTTCATGTTAGAATGCCCGCCGCATTTGCCTGACATCTCCGGATGAAAAGGCGCACGAGGGAGCTTGCGCAGCAATGCCAGTCGCCTTGAATCAAACATCGCACTGCACCGCCTCAGGATCTATGAGACTCAAGCCCTTCCCCCTATTGTTCTGCCTACTGATGTTCCCGGGCCTTGGCTTCGCCGCCGAGAAGACCGTTTATGGCCTCAATGAATACGCCAAGCTGGCGGGCATTGACCTGGAAGTCGCCGCCAAGCTCGACACCGGCGCCAAGACTGCGTCCTTGAGTGCCCGGGATATCAAGCGCTTCAAGCGCAACGGTGAATCCTGGGTACGCTTCTACCTGGCCATCGATACCGCCCACTCGCACCCCATCGAACGCCCACTGGCCCGCGTCAGCAAGATCAAGCGGCGCGCCGGTGACTACGACCCCGATGAGGACAAGAACTACACCGCCCGTCCGGTGATTGCCCTGGACATCTGCATGGGCACCGCTTTACGCAGCATCGAAGTGAACTTGACTGACCGCAGCGCCTTCCAATATCCGCTGCTGATCGGCTCCGAAGCCTTGAAACGCTTTGATGCGCTGGTCGACCCCAGTCTTAAATACGCAGCGGGCAAACCTGCCTGCGCCACCGACGCTCATACCGCCGAGTAATTCCAATGCGCTCTCTTACTATGCACCTGAAGATTCTGATCGCCGTCCTGGTGGTACTGGGCATTTCGGTCACGGCCTATCAGATCTTCGTCCTCGGCATCCCAGTGACCGAAGACGCCACCGATGACCTGTGGAACATCGACGCCAAGGTCGAGTTCGTCGCCAACGCCAAGGACCCGGTAAAGGTCCAGATGTTCGTGCCGCCCCTGAGCCGCGACTTCGTCAGCCTCAATGAGAGCTTCATCTCCAATAACTACGGGGTGAGCGTCAACCGCATCGACGGCAACCGCAAGGTCACCTGGTCGGCACGGCGCGCGAAGGGCAACCAGACCCTCTACTACCGCCTGGTGCTGACCAAGCGCTACAGCGGTGAAAAGGTCAAGGTCAAGGGCCCGACCTTCCGCGACAGCATCGCCGTGGAAGGCCCAGAAAAAATCGCCGCCGAGGCCCTGCTGGCGCCGATCCGCCAACACTCGGCCGACGTCGAGACGTTTATCAGCGAAGCCATCAAGCGCACCAACAACCTCAACGACGACAACGTCAAGCTGCTGCTGGCGGGCGATCCATCGACGCCGCACAAGGCCAAGATCGTCGAGTTGCTGCTATCCATCGCCCACGTACCGGTGGAAAAGGTCCACACCCTCCGCCTGGTAGCCGACCAGCCGCAGACCCCGGAGTTGTGGCTGCGCAGCTTCAATGGCAACGACTGGCTGTACTTCAACCCGGAAACCGGCGAACAGGGCCTGCCCTCCGACCGCCTGCTGTGGTGGACCGGCGATGAAAACCTGATCACCGTCGATGGTGGCAAGAAAGCCGCCGTGACCTTCAGCCTGAACAACAGCGAGATGAACGCGATCCGCCTGGCCAAGCTGACCGACGAGAACACCGACGCCAACTTCCTCGAATACTCGCTGTATGGCTTGCCGCTGCAAACCCAGCAGACCTTCATGATCATGGTGATGATCCCGATTGGCGTGCTGGTGATCCTGATCCTGCGCAACTTGATCGGCTTGCAGACCCTGGGTACGTTCACACCGGTGCTGATCGCCCTGGCGTTCCGCGAGACGCAGTTGGGCTTCGGTATCGTGCTGTTTACCGTGATTACTGCGCTTGGGCTGTCGCTGCGTTCATACCTGGAGCACTTGAAATTGCAGATGCTGCCGCGCTTGTCGGTGGTGTTGACCTTCGTGGTAGTGCTGATCGCGGCCATCAGCCTGTTCAGCCATAAGCTGGGCCTGGAGCGCGGCCTGTCGGTGGCGCTGTTCCCGATGGTGATCCTGACCATGACCATCGAACGCCTGTCCATTACCTGGGAAGAACGCGGCGGTGGCCATGCGATGAAAGTCGCGATCGGCACCCTGTTCGCCGCGTCCCTGGCACACATCATCATGAGCGTGCCGGAGCTGATCTACTTCGTGTTCACCTTCCCGGCGATCCTGTTGATCCTCGTGGGCTTCATGCTGGCCATGGGTCGCTATCGTGGCTACCGCCTGACCGAGCTGGTGCGTTTCAAGGCCTTCCTCAAGGCTGATTCGTAATGTTCGGGTTCTGGAAGACCTGGAAGGCCCTGGAAGCGCGGGGCATCATGGGCATCAACCGGCGTAACGCCGACTACGTGCTCAAGTACAACAAGCGCAGCCTGTACCCGATTGTCGATGACAAGATCATCACCAAGGAACGGGCGATCCAGGCCGGCATCCACGTGCCGCAGATGTACGGGATCATTTCCACCGAGAAAGAAATCGACAAGCTCGACGAAATCATCGGTGGCCGTAGCGACTTCGTGATCAAGCCGGCCCAGGGCGCCGGCGGCGACGGCATCCTGGTGATCGCCGACCGCTTTGAAGGTCGCTATCGCACAGTGTCCGGCAAGATCATCAGCCATGAGGAAATCGAGCACCAGATTTCCAGCATCCTTACCGGCCTGTATTCCCTGGGCGGTCACCGTGACCGCGCATTGATCGAATACCGCGTGGTGCCTGACCAGATCTTCAAGAGCATCAGCTACGAAGGCGTGCCGGATATCCGCATCATCGTGCTGATGGGCTACCCGGTGATGGCCATGCTGCGCTTGCCGACCCGTCAATCCGGCGGCAAGGCCAACCTGCACCAGGGCGCGATTGGCGTCGGTGTGGACCTGGCGACCGGCCTGACCCTGCGCGGTACCTGGTTGAACAACATCATCACCAAGCACCCCGACACCACCAACGCGGTGGACGGTGTGCAACTGCCCAACTGGGACGGTTTCATGAAACTCGCCGCCGGCTGCTATGAGCTGTGCGGGCTGGGTTACATCGGCGTGGACATGGTGCTGGACCAGGAAAAAGGCCCGCTGATCCTCGAACTCAATGCCCGGCCTGGGCTGAATATCCAGATCGCCAACGACTGCGGCCTGACCTTGCGCACCCACGCCGTGGAAGCGCGCCTCGAAGAGCTGAAAGCGGCCGGAGTGACAGAGACGGCGGAAGAACGTGTGAAATTTGCCCAGCAAATGTTTGGGCATATTCCGCCCGTGGAAGGCTGAACCCAAACCCGGCTCCGCCCTCCACCCAACAATCCCCGACATCCCCTCTAGGAGCAAATCCTACAGGGGACTACAATGCCATCCCCACGCCCATGGCTGATCCACCCCCCGCATGTCGACTTGCTCCGTACACCCACTGCCCTACCACGCCAACCCCGCCGAGTATTTTGCGGCGATCCGCCATGCACCCGGCGCCGTGCTGCTGGACAGCGGCCGACCGGCCGCCGAGCGTGGTCGTTATGACCTGCTCAGCGCCTGGCCAGAAGTAACACTGGCGGTGTGGCCGGACGAAAGCGGTAGCGATTTTTTACAACGGCTGCGGGAAAATCTGACGCTGCTGGGCAAGGCCAGTCTGCCGGCCCCCTATGAACTGCCGTTTGCCGGCGGGTTGATCGGCTACCTGAGCTACGACTTTGGCCGCCACCTGGAACGACTGCCGCATCAGGCTATCGACGACATCGGCTTGCCCGATGCCCGTTTTGGCCTGTACGCCTGGGCGTTGGTCAGCGACCACCAGGCGCGCACCAGTCAACTGGTGTTCCACCCCAAACTGCTGGAAAGCGAACGGCAGCGGCTGCTGACCCTGTTCAGCCAACCTGCCGTGCACACCCCTGCCAGTTTCAAGCTGCACACCCGGATGGCTCCGGACCTCAGCGCCGTAGCCTATGAACAGGCCCTGGCCCGTATCCAGGCCTATATCCAGGCCGGTGACTGCTATCAGGTCAACTTCGCCCAACGCTTTCGCGCAGCGTGCAACGGTGATCCGTGGGTCGCCTATTGCGCCCTGCGCGCAGCGTGCCCAACGCCGTTCTCCGGCTTCCAGAGCCTGCCGGACGACGGCGCGGTGGTGAGCCTTTCACCGGAGCGTTTCGTGCGGGTCAGCCAGCGCCAGGTGGAAACCCGCCCGATCAAGGGCACCCGCCCCCGGGGGCTGACGCCTCAAGAAGATGCCGCCAATGCGGCCGAACTCCTGGCCAGCCCCAAGGACCGCGCAGAGAACCTGATGATCGTCGATCTGCTGCGCAATGACCTGGGCCGCACCTGCCGCACCGGATCGGTCAAGGTGCCGGAGCTGTTCAGCCTGGAAAGCTACCCGAATGTGCATCACTTGGTCAGCAGCGTCACCGGTGAACTGGCCGACGACAAAGACGCCCTGGACCTGATCGCCGGCAGTTTCCCGGGCGGCTCGATCACCGGCGCACCGAAGATCCGCGCGATGCAGATCATCGACGAACTGGAACCGACCCGGCGCGGGCTGTACTGCGGCTCGTTGCTCTACCTGGATGTGCGCGGCGAGATGGACAGCTCCATCGCCATTCGTAGCCTGCTGGTCAAGGATGGCCAGGTCTGTTGCTGGGGCGGCGGCGGGATCGTCGCGGACTCCGAGTGGCAGGCGGAATATCAGGAATCGATGACCAAGGTGCGGGTGTTGCTGGAGACGCTGGAAGGACTGTAAGCGCACCTCCCAGGGAAAAAACCTGAATCAGAACGGCCGTGGACAGCATCGGGGCGCAGGGATAGCGTCTCGCTTCGATATTACTTGGCCGTCTGTGAGGGATCACATGGATCGACTGCTTGTTGCCTTTGTCGTTGTATCGCTTGCCGCGTTGAAACAAAGCCCATTTCCTACACATCGCGCTCCCTACCAGGACTTGAAAACCCCGGAAGTGACGCCTAACATCTCCCAAATTGGGAGGTTCGATAGATGCGAATAATCGCAAGAGCCGCCTTAAGGGAGTTCTGGGAAAGCAGCCCGGCTTATACCGACTCAAAAACACCACTGGTTGAATGGTATCGCCATCTAGAGAAATCCACTTATCACACGCCACAGGACCTGAAGAGGGTGCTTCGAACCGCAAGCACGCTCAAAGGAGCAAGGGTCGTGTTCAATATCGGTGGCACTAAGTATCGGGTGGTTGTGGCGATCGACTATTTGCGGCAGCTGGGTTTCATACGGTTTGTCGGCACCCATGCCCAGTACGACCAGATCAACGCGGAGACTGTGTGATGAACATCAAACCTATTCGTACCCCAGAAGACCTGGCCGCTGCGCTGGCGCGGGTGGATCAGCTGTGGGGGGCAGAGATCGGCTCGCCGGCAGGCGATGAGCTGGAAATTCTCGCGCTGCTGATCGAAAAATACGAAGACGAACACTTCCCCATGCCGCCTTCCGATCCGGTGGAGGCGATCAAGTTTCGCATGGACCAGATGGGCCTGACGGCGCGCGACCTGGAGCCCTTTATCGGCTCCAGCGGTCGCGTCTCCGAAGTGCTGAACCACAAGCGCAAGCTGAGCCTGGCCATGATCAAGCGCCTGCATGAAGGTTTGCGCATTCCTTATGAGCGGTTGTTTGAAGGGGCTTGAGGGCCTTATCGCGGCATAGGTATCTACACAACTTTCAGAAACTGGCGATCTTCCCTGTGGCGAGCGGGCTTGCCCGCGCTGGGCTGCGAAGCAGCCCCAATAAGCCGAATGCGTTGTACCAGATACACCGCAGCGGCTGGTTTTGGGGCTGCTTCGCAGCCCAGCGCGGCGATGCGGCGTTCCGACAAGCCCGCTCGCCACAACTGCGCTATCTGCCTGGATCTAGGTGTTGCGGCAAAGTTGTGTAGATACCTATGCTTATCGCGGGCAAGCCCGCTCGCACATTTTTGCCCTGCAAACACAGTCGAAAATGTGGGAGCGAGCTTGCTCGCGATGAGGCAGTGAGCCTCGCTAAATCACTTACAGGCTCAACGACCGATTCGACGCCTTGATGAACTCCCGCTTCAAGTCCTCAAAGGTATGCACCGCCGGGAATTGCGGGAACTCGCGAATCACATTCTCCGGCGCATGGAACAGAATCCCACGATCGGCCTCACCCAGCATGGTGGTGTCGTTGTACGAATCACCCGCAGCAATGACCCGATAGTACAGGGTCTTGAAGGCCAGCACCGACTGGCGCTTGGGGTCTTTCTGGCGCAGTTGATAGCTCACCACCCGATCGTTTTCATCGGTAATCAAGCGATGGCAAAGCAGGGTCGGGAAGCCCAGTTGACGCATCAGCGGCTGGGAGAACTCATAGAAGGTGTCCGACAGGATCACCACCTGGAAGCGCTCGCGCAGCCAATCGACGAACTCGATGGCACCTTCCAGCGGCTTGAGGGTGGCGATCACTTCCTGGATATCCGACAGTTTCAAGCCGTGCTCGTCGAGAATCCGCAGGCGCTGCTTCATCAATACGTCGTAGTCAGGAATGTCCCGGGTGGTAGCCCGCAAGGATTCAATACCGGTTTTTTCAGCGAAGGCGATCCAGATTTCCGGAACCAGCACCCCTTCCAGGTCGAGACAGGCAATTTCCACAAGACACTCCCATTTTGATTTTTTTTCAGTTGAGCGAGTAAAAGGACTGCCGAACTCTAGCGATTCGCGCTGGCCGCCGCAACGCAGAGCGGATTTTGTTAACATCCCACTCCTATAGAGCGCTCAGCGCCACTGACCTGTAGGAACCGTCCTGATGAACCAAGCCTTCGACGTCGCTGAACTCGCCGCGACCTATGCCAACAAGTCCGCCCAGGACATCCTCAAGCTGGCGTTCAGCCAGTTCGGCGATGACCTGTGGATTTCCTTCAGCGGTGCCGAGGACGTGGTGCTGGTGGATATGGCCTGGAAGCTGAATAAAAACGTCAAGGTCTTCAGCCTCGACACCGGCCGCCTGCATCCGGAGACCTACCGGTTTATCGAGCAGGTGCGCGACTTCTACAAGATCGATATCGAGTTGATCTCGCCGGACCAGAGCAAGCTGGAACCCTTCGTCAAGGAGAAGGGCCTGTTCAGCTTCTACAAGGACGGCCATGGCGAATGCTGCGGCGTGCGCAAGATCGAACCGCTGCGCCGCAAACTCTCCGGTGTCAGCGCCTGGGCCACCGGCCAGCGCCGCGACCAGAGCCCCGGCACCCGCAGCCAGGTGGCGGCCCTGGAAGTCGACACGGCGTTCTCCACGCCGGAACGCACCCTCTACAAGTTCAACCCGCTGGCACAAATGACCAGTGAAGAGATCTGGGGTTATATCCGCATGCTGGAGCTGCCCTACAACAGCCTGCACGAGCGCGGCTTTATCAGCATCGGCTGCGAGCCGTGCACCCGCCCGGTGTTGCCGAACCAGCATGAGCGCGAAGGCCGTTGGTGGTGGGAAGAAGCAACCCAGAAAGAATGCGGGCTGCATGCGGGGAATATCATCAGCAAGGCCTGAAACCGCCCCCCTCCGATATAGCGCTGTGTGGCGAGCCCGCTCGCCACAACAAGCCCGCACACTTCATTCACCCCGCCGAAAAATCCCGTACACAATATTGTCACCAACAGTGCCATTTTTGTGTGCACTTCAATTATTTCGCACCGAAAAGTTACACCCCACTTCGGCCAACTTCCTACATCCTCCACACCTACATTCCCGCAACAAAATAAATACCTGTTCAAACGGTCAATTTATAGTTGTTTAAATTCAGCTATTTATTAATAGAACCTGCAAAAAAGAAATTAGCCCAGCTTTTGATAGATAAAAACCTGGCACACAAGTGGCTAAGGGAGTTGAAGTCTTTGTATACAACTTCAACAACAACCTTCATACACTTTGTGTCCGCATGCCAGGCGCCCTGCAACCCAGCGCCTGCTGCAGATGCCAGGAGCCTGCCGGAATGCGCACCACTCTCTCCAATAATCTCGCACTGGATCTGCCCTCCTCCACAGCCAGCCCCACGGCCGCAAACCCCGGCCCGCTGGTGCTCAGCCCACGCCTGCACAACAAGGACCTGGCGCCCACCAAGGTCGAAGGCCGGCGCTGGGGTGGCTATAGCATCTTTGCCTTGTGGACCAACGATGTGCACAACATCGCCAACTATTCCTTCGCCATCGGCTTGTACGCCCTGGGCCTGGGTGGCTGGCAGATTCTGCTGTCACTGGGGATCGGCGCGGCGCTGGTGTATTTCTTCATGAACTTGTCGGGTTACATGGGCCAGAAAACCGGTGTGCCGTTTCCGGTGATCAGCCGTATCAGTTTCGGTATTCATGGCGCACAGATTCCCGCGTTGATCCGCGCAGTCATTGCCATCGCCTGGTTTGGTATCCAGACCTACCTGGCCTCGGTGGTATTCCGGGTACTGTTGGTGGCGATTCATCCAGGATTCGCCGACTACGACCACAACGCGATCCTCGGCCTCTCAACCCTGGGCTGGGCGTGTTTTGTGATTATCTGGTTCGTGCAACTGGTGATCCTGGCCTACGGCATGGAAATGGTCCGCCGCTACGAAGGCTTTGCCGGCCCGGTAATCCTGCTGACTGTTGCGGCGCTTGCCGGTTGGATGTACTTCCAGGCTGGCGGCAATATCGCCTGGTCCATCCGCGAGCCCCTGAGCGGTGGCGAGATGTGGCGCAATATCTTTGCCGGTGGCGCCTTGTGGTTGGCGATCTACGGCACCCTGATCCTCAACTTCTGCGACTTCGCCCGTTCATCGCCCTGCCGCAAGACCATCCAGGTCGGCAACTTCTGGGGCCTGCCGGTGAACATCCTGGTGTTCGCGATCATCACCGTGCTGTTGTGCGGCGGGCAGTTCCAACTCAATGGCCAGGTGATCGAAAGCCCGACCCAGATCATCGCGGCCATTCCCAATACCTTCTTCTTGGTGCTGGGATGCCTGGCATTCCTGATCGTCACCGTGGCGGTGAACATCATGGCCAACTTCGTTGCCCCGGCCTTTGTATTGAGCAACCTGGCGCCCAAATACCTGAACTTCCGCCGCGCCGGGCTGATCAGCGCGTTTCTCGCGGTGCTCATCCTGCCGTGGAACCTCTACAACAGCCCGCTGGTGATTGTGTACTTCCTCTCCGGCCTGGGCGCCCTGCTGGGCCCGCTGTATGGGGTGATCATGGTGGATTACTGGTTGGTCCGTAAGGGCCGGATCGACGTGCCGCAGTTGTACAGCGAAGATCCCAACGGCGCGTATTACTACAGCCGCGGGGTCAACCTGCGGGCGGTGGCCGCGTTTGTCCCGGCCGCGGTGATTGCCATTGTGCTGGCCCTGCTACCGGGTTTTGCCAGCGTCTCACCGTTCTCGTGGCTGTTTGGCGCCGGCATTGCCGGGATGCTGTATTGGCTGATCGCCAAGCGCCAGCCGTTCTATGCCGATATCAGCGGCGAGAGCATCGCTGTCGACAACGTCAGCCATTGATCAAGGAGCATTCCATGCGCATTCTCGTCGTCAACGTCAACACCACCGAATCCATCACCGAAGCCATCGCCCAGCAGGCCCGCAGCGTGGCGGCGGCGGGCACCGAAATTGTCGGGCTGACCCCGTTTTTCGGCGCCGAATCGGTAGAAGGCAATTTCGAAAGCTACCTGGCGGCCATCGCGGTGATGGATCGGGTGATGGCCTACGATCAGCCATTCGATGCGGTCATCCAGGCCGGTTATGGCGAACATGGCCGCGAAGGCCTGCAAGAATTGTTGAACGTGCCGGTAGTGGATATCACCGATGCCGCCGCCAGCACCGCCATGTTTCTCGGCCATGCTTACTCAGTGGTTACCACCCTGGACCGCACGGTGCCGTTGATCGAAGACCGGCTCAAGCTTTCTGGGCTGTATGAGCGCTGCGCCTCGGTGCGGGCCAGCGGTATGGCGGTGCTGGAACTGGAGGAACACCCGTTGCGAGCCATGGAAGCCATCGTGCGCCAGGCCGAGTTGGCCATCAGCGAAGACAAGGCCGAAGTGATCTGCCTGGGTTGCGGCGGCATGGCCGGGCTGGATGAACAGATCCGCCAGCGCACCGGGGTACCAGTGGTGGATGGCGTGACCGCCGCCGTAACCCTGGCCGAAGCACTGGTGAGGCTGGGGTTGTCGACTTCGAAGGTGCGCACCTATGCGACCCCCCGGCCAAAGAACATCATCGGTTGGCCGGGCAGGTTCGCACGCTGAATCGCCGATTTCGGTCAGTTCAATACGTCATTGAGCACTTCATAAATGATCCTGGTGGCAATCGTCACCAGGATCAGGTCGGTGCCCGCCTGCTGCCATTCGTAGCCGTCGTAATGGGGCAACCGCCCCAACAGGCGTCCATCGAGCTTCTTGGCAATCCCCGGTGGCAGGGGTTTGCCCCGGGCAAGGTTTTTCTGGATGCCCGGCGGCAGGGACGAACCACCGCGCCAGTAGTCGCGGTTGTCACCGAGAATTACCCGCACGCCCCCGATGTCAATTTGCGGGCCATTGTAATGGGCTACCGCGCCCTTCTTGCCTCCACCCTGGCCCTGATTACCCTGGCCACCCTTATTGCCATGGGCACTGCCTTTGTCCTTACCGTTGCCGTTGCCGGGATCGGCCAACAGCGCCGGGGAGCCTGCAATCATCGCCAAGCTGGTAAATACGAGTAAAGCGCGTGATATGGACATGATCCGTCTCGACAGTCGCAAGCCCCATTGGCTCGTATCAGCTTAGAACAGTAGTGGGTAACACGTTCAGTGGTGAGCGCTAAACCACACTGAAGCGCTGCGCCAACTGCTGCTGGGCAAACTGCTCGAGGATGAAATCAACAAACACTCGGGTCTTGCCAGGCAGCAGTTTGTGCTCGGCGTAATACAGGGAGATGTTGCCGTCATCGACGTACCAGTCGGGCAACACCCGTACCACGGCGCCACTGTCCAGAAACGGCACGGCCATCGGCATGCTGACCAGGGCAATGCCCAGGCCTTGGGTGCAGGCACAGCACGCGGCTTCGGAGTCGCCCATGGTCATGCGTGGCTTGAGCATCAACGGCCGCTGTTCGCGGGCGCGGTTGCTCAATTGCCAGGTCCGCACGCGGCCGGTTTGCGGCGATCGGATCAGGATGCCGTTGCACAGCGCCAGGTCTTCGGGAGCACGCACGGGCAGGCGTTGCGCCAGGTAATCGGGCGAGGCCACCAGAATCCGGTGAGCGGGGGTCAACTTGCGCGCGACCACGCCCTGAGGCAGCTCGAACCCGCCGCCGATGGCCGCGTCAAAGCCCTGGCCGATCAGGTCGACCTGGCGATTATCAAAATGCCAGTCAGGGCTGATATCGGGAAACCGCCGCAGGAACTCTGCCAGCAGCGGTACCACATAGCGGTTGCCGAATACCGTACCCATACTGACTTTGAGCGTGCCCACGGGCCGGCCTTCAGCGCTGGCCAGGTTGGCCACGGCATTCTGGATAGTGGTGAGACTGGCGCTGACCTCTTGCAGGAACAACTTGCCGGCTTCGGTCAATGTCAGGCGCCGGGTGCTGCGCTGGAACAGCCGCACGCCCAGGCGTGCCTCCAGCTTGGCGACGCTCTTGCCGACAGCCGCCGGCGTCAGGCTCAGGTGCCGGGCCGCTTCGGCAAAGCTACCGCCTTCGGCGCTGCGCACGAAGCATTCGATACTGCCGAAGCTCTCCATACCACCTCACTCTAAACTTTTGGTTTACACAGACTATAGCAATCACGGCCTACCGGGACCGGCCAGTGCGGTCGATACTCGCCTCCAACAACGCGGCAACCCTGCCTCGAATGATCTGGAGATCGACATGACCACACAAAACCTCAGCGGCAAAGTTGCCTTGATCCAGGGCGGCTCCCGCGGCATCGGTGCCGCCATCGTCCAGCGCCTGGCGGCCCAGGGCGCAGCTGTGGCCTTTACCTATGTCAGCTCTGCCGCCAAGGCCGAAGACTTGCAAAACAGCGTTATCCGCGCTGGCGGCAAGGCCCTGGCGATTCACGCCGACAGTGCCGATGCGAGCGCCATCCGCAATGCAGTCAGTGCCACTGTCGAAGCGTTCGGGCGCCTGGATATCCTGGTGAACAACGCCGGTGTGCTGGCGGTCGGCCCACTGGAGGATTTCACACTGGAAGACTTTGACCAGACCCTGGCCATCAACGTGCGCAGCGTGTTTATCGCCACCCAGGAAGCGGCCCGGCACATGGGCGAAGGGGGTCGCATCATCAACATCGGCAGCACCAACGCCGAACGCATGCCCTTCGCCGGTGGCGGGCCATATGCCATGAGCAAAGCCGCGCTGGTGGGCCTGACCAAAGGCCTGGCGCGCGACCTGGGGCCACGGGGGATTACCATTAACAACGTGCAGCCAGGCCCGGTGGACACCGATATGAACCCGGCCAACAGTGAGTTTGCCGAGAGCTTGATCGGGTTTATGGCGGTCGGCCGTTATGGCCAGGTGGAAGAGATCGCCAGCTTTGTGGCTTACCTGGCGGGGCCAGAGGCCGGATACATCACCGGTGCCAGCTTGACCATCGATGGTGGCTTCAGCGCCTGACCCTTGTAGGAGCCGGCAAGCCGGCTCCTGCACTTCAGCGCAGCGGCGGCAGGCCGTAGGCAGCCAGATCGAAGTCCGCGAGTTTGCGGATAATCTGGTCGGCGTGAGCGTACTTGCTGTCGGCCATGGCTTCATCAGGCACCGCGATGGCAGTCATGTTCGCGGCCTTGGCAGCGGTCACGCCAAACGGTGAGTCTTCAAACACAAGGCAATCCTCGGGCGCAACGCCCAGGCGGCGGGCGGCGGTGAGGAAGATGTCCGGCGCAGGCTTGGCAGCGCCAACTTCCGGATCGTCAGCGGTGACGATGGTGCCGAACAGGCCAAACCACTCCCGGTGCAGCGTGGTCTTGTGGCCAAACGAATTGCGCGACGAACTGGTGCCCACGGCGATGGGGATGTTATGCGCCTTCAAATGCCGCACCAACGCCTCGGCGCCCGGCATGCCCAACGCCTTGGGAAAACGCTCGCTCATCAACGGCTCGCGGATGCGCAGGAATTCTGCAGGCGTGATCGGCAAGTCCAGGGCCTCGACCACATATTCGGCCAGGTCCTGGGCGCCACGGCCGATGATGTGCTGCTTGATGCCCCAGTCGTAGGTGCGGCCATAGCGCTCGGCGATAATCTGCGTGACTTCGGTGTAGATGCCTTCGGTGTCCAGCAACAACCCGTCCATATCGAAAATCACGGCCTTGATCGGGCCGACAGCAGTACGCGATGCGCTCATCACAAAAGATCCGTGGCAAAGGACTAAAAGGATTCAGCACAATAACGGCCCTGCCAGCCTGCAAGCAACTCATTATCCCTTAGACTGGCGGCCTACCCGTTCAAGCGAACCCGATATGCTTTTGCGCATTGCTGCCGACAGCTTGGTGCTGTTTCACCTGTGTTTTATCCTGTTTGTGCTGTTCGGAGGCCTGCTCGCCCTGCGCTGGCGCCGGGTCATCTGGCTGCATTTGCCCGCCGCAGCCTGGGGCATGGCCGTCGAGTTCTTCCACCTGCCCTGCCCCCTGACCCGCTGGGAAAACCTACTGCGCCACCTCGCCGGGCAGGAGGGGTACGGCGCAGGTTTTATCGAGCATTACATCATTGCCCTGATCTACCCCGCGGGGCTGACACCACAGATCCAACTGGGCCTCGGCGCGCTGGTACTGGTGATTAACATTGCGGTGTACACGCGCCTGGTCAGGCGCTGGTAGCGACTCAACGCAGGCATGGGTAGCCCGATCACAACTCTTCGCCTGACCATCGCGCCAGAAATTCAACGATCAATGAGGTGGTCTGCTGCTGGATCACCTCACGCGGTCGGGCCCCCGCGCCATCCCGGCAGATCATGCCATCGCCCGGCGAACTCTCTTCGATCAACGCCTCCCCGCCCGCCTTGCACACCGCCATAAAGCTGAAGTGAGTGGCGTCGCTGATTTTGACATAACGGGTCGCTGCCGACGGCAGGCGCTTGGCCAGATCAGCGGACTCCAGCTCGGCGGGAAGCTCGGTCGAGGGCACGCCCGCCGCAATCACCAACGTCGGCACCGACACCGCCGCCAGGCTTTGATCGGTAAACCCACGGGACAGGCCCAGGTCCAGCGACACAATGGCGCTGACCCGCTTGTCGCTCAAATCCGCCGCCAACTGCGCCTGGGCTGCCGGGGTACTGGCGGGGTTCATCTGCTGGTAGACCGCGCAAGGGGCCAACTGCGAGTGAACCTTGCAGTCCTGGGCAAACCGCGCGGGGTCGAATCGTGCGCCGGCGACTTCCAGCGCCGTCCAACCGCCGAGTGAATGACCCACTACCGCTATGCGGCTCGGCTGCACGTTGCCGAATTGATCTGGCTGCGCCAGTACCGCGTCGATAGCGCGGCGGATATCCACCGGCCGCTGCCATAACTGCGCAGCGGCTGGAGCACTGCGGTCCTTGCTGGTCGTACCAGGATGGTTGACCGCCGCCACGATAAACCCCTGATGCGCCAAGGCACTGGCCAACCACGCCTGGTTGCCCCAATTGCCACCAAAGCCATGGGAAAGCACCACCAGTGGATGCTTGCCGATAGACGGTGGCGCATCGCGCACGGCTGGGGCGCCAATGAATACGGCGTTATCGGCGATCAACTCGGGCGTGGTGGTGGTGGCGCTGGGGTACCAGACGACCATCTCCAATGGGCGGTCGTTGCTTGGGTCTGCCAGCGTGGAGGCCTGGAAGCCGATGGAGTTATTGCTGGCAAGTGCAGAGGTGGTTGCACAGATCAGAAGCAGAGCCCCGAGGGATGCTTTCAATGGATCTTCCTTGATTGGGCCAACTGCGAGAGCGTTGGAATATAACGGAACAGATTCGCTGCGTATGCCCATATCACCCGCTTACAGGCGCCGAAAAATCAAAAAACACCGACTTTATCTAGCCGAATCATGGGGTTGTGTTGTAGAAATTCCACGGTAATAACGTGCGCGAGCGCATTTCCAATGCGCTGTGCCCTCGACTCAGATCCGGCTCAAACAACAAGACCCTATAAAAATGAAAATACTGCTCATCGCTTCGCTGGGATTGCTATCGCTCATTCAAACTTCACTATCCATTGCAGATAATGCCAATGGAAAAAACCTCTATTTGCAACGATGTGCCATGTGCCACGGAACAGATATCAAGGGAACAGGGCCCTTGGCGAATAAAAGCAATCCCCCTACGCCGAACCTCACAACAACCGCCTTCAAGAAACGGCTGCATGATTATCCGGGCGTTATTGTCTCCTCGATAATACTTAGGCCAAATGGAGACTTGATTCCAAGAACCCTAAAAGAGAATGGTGTGAAGTTGTCGCCACACGCTTGGAGCATTCAGGACCTACGCGATTTAAATCAATACATGAGCCGGGTGATTTCAAAAAGCTGATAACGCTTAGAAAAGAGCAGCCTCTAAAAGGCTGCGCACCGGGCTTCAAGGCTTACCTAAGCGGCGATCAACACTGCACCTGCGTCCTGTTCTGGCACTTCAAGGCAAAGGCGCAGCATTGACGGTATACCAACCCGACGGGGTCTTGGCACATACCTGCGGTCTTAGCGGCGTCTCCACTGTGGTATTGGCCTGAGTGGAGAGTTGGCGAACGGCAATCACGCAGCCGGCCTTGAACGTGCTGAGCTTTATAACTTGAAGTTCCATCTCATAGTCCTTGCCAGGCTTGGGGATAAGCGTGACAGGCGCTGGAAAACAGGAGATTTGCGATCCGCCCATGGCAAACCCCGCAATAAAGGGTTTACCGGCCGCAATAACATGCTCATCAAACACCTTGGGCGACTGATTGATGGCTTTGCTCGCCTTGCTGGCAGGCATGCCAATCACACTGTTCTGGCTGTCGGTCGCCCGAAAAGGGTACAGACCCGGCGAGTCGACATGCGCAGGTTGCCACCCAGCTTCTTCAGGTGTTTTGGTCAGCAGAGACTCGTTGTAAAACATCTCGCAGGTCTGACCACTGATAAAGCCCGCGTTGGTGGTATCACCCGTGATCAGGCGAATACGAGCAGTGTTGGCCGGGTTATATTGGCTGATCTGTACTTCGTTGCGAACATCGGTTTTAGTCGTGGCGCAGCCAATAAGAGCCAAGCTGATAGCCAGCGGGAAGAGTAAACGCATGGGTAACCTTCATATCCTGTGAGGGTTGGTGGCCGCGACGATACTATAAGGACACGCAGTTGCCCACTTGCCACCCGGCCACGCAGAAATGCTGCTTCGCTCAAAAAGACCGGCTGGCCAATGGGGTGGGGAACCGTTCGCAGACATGGAAAACCAGTCATCTGCCCCGTATCGCCTTTTTCCAGATGCCAGAAACCACAAACCCCCGGCTTTCTTGAAGAAAACCGGGGGTTCGTGTTTGTAAAATGTGGCGGTGAAGGAGAGATTCGAAAGTACCCGCACCTGCAATCTCGCAGCCGAGGCCCCGGAATACAAGGGCTCTAGCGGTGCCAGTGGCGCAAAAGCATTCCCACGCCATTCCCATGAGCATCAGCATGCATCTCTGTACGCGTGCGCATCACACGTATAGGGGCCTGACGTCTGGGGTCTGGAGGGGGGCAAAAAAAAGAGTAACATAAGTAATCTTGACCGTTTTTTACGCTCAAACCATTGAAATTAAAGGGTTTTATGTTTCCAGTAAAAGGTAATCTTTAAGTAATATTGAAGTAATCTGATTACTCTTTATAAATGTAATTCTCTACTTTTTATAAACCTATTTAAAATCAATAACTTGGTAAAAAATTACCTTTTCAATTACTTCTCTGTTACTCCTTTTTGTAATCTCAAAACCCACGGGATACGTGGCCTCCAGACCGTTTCTGTGGGGAGATTACTGAAGTTACTCTTTTTGAGACTCCCCCCCCTCCCCCTCAACAGCAGAGCCTTTAGACGCCGTCAGCAAAATACCCCCTCGGTGCAGGGTTCCGCAGGCTTTTGAGCCCCCACAACGCCGAGCAGCCCCCCCAGCCAGTGCCGCGTTGGGCTGTCCGCAGGGCCGCAGAAAAAACGACCCATTTAGCCCGCAGGCGAGGTGGGGGGACGACGGCGCGCGCCGAGTGCCACTCGAATAACACAATCGTGATGGCTATGAAAAATCAAAGCGTCCACAAGCGAGCGGTGAGTGCTTTGAATGGGATTTCAGTTTCAGTTGCACACCTGCTAGTGGCACATCAGAATCAGTTTTTTTCAACAAGGATGTCAAAATGCAGGACATACCAGCAGCACCTCTGAGCTCCGGATCCCGATGGCTACGCTGGGATCCACACGTGCATGCTCCTGGCACCTTGTTCAATGATCAATTCAAAGGTGACTGGGGGGCTTATCTAACGGCTCTCGAAACAGCTACTCCGACCATTAGTAGCATCGCTGTTACTGATTACTACCTACTCGATACCTACCGCACGGTTCAAGAGCACAAATCGAAAGGAAGACTGCCAAATTGCCATCTAATTTTCCCAAACGTTGAACTAAGGCTCAGCGTTGGAACGGCGAAATCTTGGGTAAATGTTCACTTACTTGTAAGCCCCGAAGAAGCGAATCATGTAAGCGAAATCGAACGATTCCTTTCCGGGCTAACATTTAAGGCCCATCAGGATGAGTTCAGGTGTAATCCAGCAGATCTCACCCGTCTCGGATACAGAGCCAATGCAGAGATAGTGGACGATCGCACCGCACTGAAACACGGAGCGGAACAATTTAAAGTTTCGTTTGATGAGCTAAAGTCCAAGTACGAAGCCAGCGCTTGGGCGCAAAAAAATGTTCTTGTCGCAATCGCTGCTAAGCAAAATGATGGTACATCCGCATTGCGTGACAGTGCGGATGAGACTCTTCGGCAGGAATTGGAGCGTTTCGCTCACATAATGTTCGCAGCCAACCCCAATCAACGAGAGTTCTGGTTGGGTCGAAAAGGTCTTTCTCAAGAAGTCATAAAAGAGCGTTATAACGGCCTGAAACCTTGCCTGCATGGCTGCGACGCGCATAGCGTTCCCAAGACAGGTATACCTGATGGCGACCGCTTTAGCTGGGTCAAGGGTGCCCCAACGTTTGATACGTTACGTCAAGCATGTATAGATCCTGAGGGACGTGCATTTGTGGGTGAAGAACCGCCACCGTCAGCAATGTCTTCTGAAACCCTCTCTCGAATTTCTATCAACAATGCACCATGGTTGACTACACCTTATATCAATCTAAACCCAGGGCTGATCGCGATTATTGGTGCGAGAGGATCAGGAAAAACAGCCTTAGCTGACATGATTGCTGCCGCATGTGATGCGCATGCAGGACATGTCACGAAACAATCATTTCTTGTGAGAGCACGAGAACATCTTGAAGGTGGTTCCGCTGATATAACATGGCAAAACGGCGATGTAGAAAGTAGGAACTTCACGGAAGCACTTCAGCTCAAAAGTGAATCTTACCCGCGAGCCCGATACCTATCTCAACAATTTGTGGAACAACTTTGCTCATCTGACGGTGTGACAGATGGTCTTCTATCTGAAGTTGAACGTGTTATTTTCGACTCCCACACTGTCACTGAAAGAGAAGGAGCTGTGAATTTTGCAGACCTTCGCGAAATAAAATCTTCTCGACATGTCCAAGCCAGAAAGCACGGCGAAGAATCACTTTCCATTCTTTCCGAGCGTATCAACATAGAGCTTGAAAAACGTAGTCTTGTTGAGACACTCAAAACCCAAACCCAAGAAAAAGAGCAGCTTTTAAATCGTTTGATAGAGGACAGATCCAAACTAGTTGCCAAGGGCTCACAACATCGCGCATTAAGATTAGAGGAATTAAGCAAAGCGGCCGAAACAGTCGGAGGCTATGTTCGTTATTACACGAACCAAGAAAACCAAATATTGCTCATGCAGGATGAAGTTTCAAACGTACGCAACATCATTGCCCCTGAAGATTTACGAAAAATCAAAGAGCGACATGCGGCGAGCAAAATGGGAGAGGAAGAATGGAAAATCTTCTTTAGAGACTACAAAGGAAACGTCGATGAAGTATTAGAAAAAATGCTCACGACTGCGCAATATAATAAAACCTGGTGGATAGGAACGCCTCCTCCGCCGAGCGACGATCCCTCAGTGCAGTTCGTTGTCGATAATGCAGAATTATTGAAGTTACCACTCGCACAAATTCAAGCTGAAATCCGACGCCTACAACAACAAATCAGCATTGACAAGGAAACATCTACACGCTTTACAGCAGCCTCAACGAAGATTACGGCAGAAACCGAACTTCTGCGCGCAATTAAGGAGAAGCTAGCCGACTATGAAGGAGCGGCCCTTCGTCTCGAAAGTTTAGTACGAGATAGGGAAACTGCCTACCAGCAGGTGTTTGCTGCAATTCTTTCTGGACAGCAGGTATTAGCTGAACTGTACGCCCCGATTAGAGCAAAGCTTGAAATGGCGTCTGGCACATTGAAAAAGCTTTCATTTTCTATCACCCGCACGGTGGATATAGACTCTTGGGCAACTGACGGCGAGGCACTTTTAAATCTGACAAAAAAGGGTCCTTTCCGAGGGAAAGGTACCCTCAGAGAAATTGTTGGTGCTTATTTTCAAAAGCCATGGATGGAAGGCAATGAGCTAGAAGTATTAGAAGCGATGCGGGCATTTAAGGACGCTTTTCAAAAAGATTTTCAAGCTCATTCTCCTGTAGTTTCAACGGACCCTGCTGAATACCGACGCTGGACAAAGAAACTTGCTCAATGGTTATATGGAACAGACCATATAAGTATTCAATATGCAGTCAATTACGACGGAATAGATATCCAGAAGCTCTCTCCTGGAACACGTGGAATCGTATTACTACTTCTTTATCTATCTCTTGATAATTCAGACACCAGACCTCTAATAATTGACCAACCCGAAGAAAACTTGGATCCCAAGTCAATTTACGATGATTTAGTATCACTATTCTTAGCAGCTAAGACGTCACGCCAAGTAATAATGGTAACGCACAATGCGAATCTCGTAATAAATACCGATGCTGATCAAATCATCGTGGCGAGCTCCGGCCCGCACGCATCGGGTGGCTTACCTCCCATCACCTATGTGTCAGGGGGGTTAGAAGACAAGAAAATTAGAGAGATGGTGTGCGAAATACTTGAAGGGGGAGAAACGGCATTTAAAGAGAGAGCTCGCAGGCTCCGAGTGCGTCTATCGCGCTGACTGTGACTCATTGGATTTCAATGACGCTACCTGTACGAGCAACAAGCTGGTGTCGAAAGCACCAGCTTATTATTTTTATTACACGGCAAAACGTTTTATGACTCCCCTGTAATTTCATAGGGTTTGAAGCGTACAACGTAAGCGCTCCATGAACCCCACATTCACAGCACTAAGCTAACCCCGGATGCTGTGCTCCAGATTCTCTCAGGAGCCAGCCCGCCATGATGCGACCCGACGCCAAAGTCGAAAAAGTCTATCTCTACCCCAAGCCCGTAGACTTCCGAAAACCCATCGACGGCCTCGCCGCGTTGGTTGAACTGGATATCAAAGTGGCGGTATTCGATCCGGTGCTTTTCGTCTTTCTCAACAAATCCCGTAATCGGGTGAAGATTTTGTACTGGGAACGCAACGGCTTCTGCCTTTGGCTCAAGCGCCTCGAATCCGAGCGATTCAAAACATCGCCCGATGCCACGGACGAGGCGATTATCCTGACCGTCCAGGAACTCAACTGGTTACTGGACGGTTTCGACCTCTGGCGCAATCGTCCTCATCAGGTTTTGACGCCTCGATACGTGGCCTGATTCGGTATAATCCGGGCATGATTTCCGTGCCCGAAAACCTCCCCGACGATCCTGAATTGCTCAAGCAGCTGCTTGCGAAGATGCAGTCCAGAGTCGGTTTCCTCGAAGAAGAAAATGCGCTGCTGCGTCAGCGCCTGTTCGGACGCAAGTCCGAGTAAACGGCTGATCCGGCAACGCCGCAGTTGGCCCTGTTCAATGAGGCGGAAAGCCTCGTCGAGCCCATTGATGAAGCCGCTGAAGAAGAGGTTGTTGCGCCAGCCCAGCGGCGCGACAAGCGCAAGCCGCTGCCCGCTGATCTCCCTTGCATCGAAGTCATCCATGAACTGCCCGAACACGAACTGACCTGTGCCTGTGGTTGCCACAAACATGCCATCGGCGAAGAGGTCAGTGAACAGCTTGAAATCGTGCCGATGCAGATCCACGTGATCAAACATGTTCGCAAGGTCTACGGTTGCCGCGACTGTGAAAGCGCACCGGTCACCGCCGACAAACCGGCTCAGTTGATCGAGAAGAGCATGGCCAGCCCCAGTGTGCTGGTGATGCTGCTGACCACCAAATACGTGGATGGCTTGCCGCTTCATCGATTTGAAAAAGTGTTAGGTCGCCACGGCATCGATATCCCGCGCCAGACATTGGCTCGCTGGGTTATCCAGTGCGGCGAACACTTGCAGCCACTGCTGAATTTAATGCGCGACCGGTTACTGGAAAGCCGTGTCATCCACTGCGATGAAACCCGCGTGCAGGTGTTGAAAGAGCCTGACCGCGAGCCAAGTCGTCAGTCCTGGATGTGGGTGCAAACTGGCGGCCCGCCAGATAAACCGGTGATCCTGTTCGACTACTCCACCAGCCGCGCGCAGGAAGTGCCGACACGCCTGCTCGATGGCTATCGCGGCTATGTCATGACCGATGATTATGCCGGTTACAACGCGCTAGGCGCTCAGGTCGGAGTGGAGCGTTTAGGCTGCTGGGCACATGCGCGGCGCAAATTCATCGATACTCAAAAAGTACAGCCCAAAGGCAAGACGGGGCGCGCCGATATCGCGCTGGACCTGATCAACAAGCTTTACGGTATCGAACGCGACTTCAAGACCAGCGGCGATGCGGAACGCAAAGTTGGCCGGCACGAACACAGCCTGCCGGTGCTGGCTCAGTTGAAAAGCCGGATCGAAAAGACGCAGCCTCAGGTCACCGCTCAGAACGCGCTGGGAAAAGCCATCACCTACCTGGCCATAACTGGAGCAAACTTGAGCGGTATGTCGAGGAGGGCTACTTGCCGATCGACAACAACTCAGCCGAACGAGCCATCAGGCCCTTCGTGATCGGAAGGAAGAACTGGTTGTTCAGTGACACGCCCAAAGGCGCGACGGCCAGTGCTCAACTGTACAGCTTGGTCGAGACTGCCAAAGCCAACGATCAAGAGCCCTATGCGTGGCTACGCCACGCACTTGAATGTCTGCCGATGGCTTCGTCGGTTGAGGATTACGAAGCCTTGCTGCCATGGAACTGTTCGCCGGTATCGCGTAGTTAAATACGCTATCCATCTTGATGACTGACAGGGCTTACGGGAAGTTAAAGAGTACGAGTGGAGCAACGATCATGAAATACGACGAAACCTTGATTGAAGAAGCCGTTCTTGCCCTGTTGGTAACCTTCAGTGCGGATAATGGCAATACTTGGAAAGGGTACGATTTCGAGATCACGAACCGATTGCATGAGCATGGATTCATCCGTGATCCGGTAAACAAGAGCAAATCCATCTGGTTGACGCCGGAAGGGATGGAACGAGGCCGACAAATAGCCGATCGGCTATTTGAGGCGAGAACTCAAGCGGAGCATGTCTCCAACTCGGGTACCTGATTCCATATCCTAGGGCATGCGGTAGGTGGGGTTTATGGAGCGCATACAGTCTTTCTGGTAGTCGAAACACCCATCGATAAACGCTTCGCGCAGCAGCTCGATCTGGTCTTCGCTGATGTCGTTTTTCGGCGTCTTCTTCTTCGGTCCTTCGTTGCGCTTGGCGAGGTTGGGGTTGAGTTCGGTTTCGGTACCGCCACCCTGAAAGCGCTGAATGCGGGCCTGTCGCTCCAACTGCCGGTGCAGCAGGTCGATCTCTTTGAAGTCCCCGCCGCTCTTGCCTTCCTTGAGGATCAACTGCACCAGACGCGCTTCCAGCGCCCCGCCGATGCGCTCGACATTATCCGCCCGGTCCCACTCGTCGCGAGCCTTCCAGCTGTGTAGCGTTTTTTCCTTTTCGCCCGTAGCCTCGGCAATCTCGCAGATGCGCCAACCCATCCAATACAGGAACTTGGATTGGCGTCGGGGATCAATGGGAAGTAATTCGGTTGTCATAAAGAAAATGCTGCCGAACACAAAGGCTATAAGGTAGGGTTACCACCTGTAGCCTTTGCTTACACAACCTCACTTCCGTGAATAACGATTAGTTCCAAGCTAACTAGAGGGTACGATAACTTCCCTATTCACCCTCATCTAAATCGATGATACCGACGTTCGCTGTGTACTCTCCCGTTCTACCACTAACCCGACTCATAACTCTCTCAGGCGTATCATCGCGGAAATTTACTATATGACCTACTAAAACACCATCATCGGTAATTTCTTGCTCTTCATCGAGCATCCACTCTTCAATCTCCTCTAGTGTGAGGCCTGTCGCATCGGCTAGAAGTTCTTCTAGAGTTTCCTGATAAGGTTCAGCATTTTCAGGGAAGAGTACCTGATCATATTTAGCAGGAAGCAGGGCAAACTCCCCCCACCCAAGATCACTTATAGCTAAACCGCTTCCATTTTTTGAAATAGGACCGTACATCATCACGATACGACCAATGGATGCATCCGTTATGCCGTGCTCCTTGGAGTCACGAATAGACATCTTCAAAGTGAAATCTTGATAATCACCATCGTTTTCATATTGAAGGCGAGTCATTTGTATATTCCAAGGATTACCATCCCCCATTTTAAATATGCGCTTTATACGACCGAAATACAGTTTAGACTTTTCGTTTAACTCCCGAACGTTCGACACATCCATCAAGGCATCACTTAAAAGTTGAGGATACTGGGCGTCAGGCAAAAAATAATATTTATAATAATTCTTATCAAAACTTCTACACAGTCCTCGAACTGTAGTTATCCTGCTAGGGAGCTTAATTTGCTCCCCATTATGCCTCTTAATAGGAACATCTGTAGGTTCACCATCTATATCTTCAACGACAGGACCATCGTAAACTTGTCCTGGCAATACCGGCGCGACAGGTTTTTCTTTCATAAAGCTTTTAACAACAACGAGCAGTTCATCATCAATGGCTTGTTTAGCTTCTTCTTCGGTCGTAAATCTTTGCCCGTCGCGCTTCTTCACTCGTAGTCCGCAGGGTGGTCGGTGTGTCCTACTGTGGGCGAAGTACGCAGCTCGCCCATTTGCGTCTTTATCTCCATCCTCTGGGGATCTGAATAAACCAACGCAACACTCCGGGCAAAATATATTGCCTTTCATTTCTTTTTGATATTCAGATGTGAGTACAGACTTCGCAGCAGCACGGAGCGCCACTTTATCGCCTCCGTATGCCCACCCTGCGAGATAGTAAGCAAACTTAATTCGGTTTGATTCTGGTTTTCCTGGAGCTGCCATTTCAAAAATCCTTTTCAGTGTGAGATCTGCGTAAAAATCAATTTCACCACGAATAATGGCACAGTGATACTGACTATACGAATCGCCTGATAACCCTCGCGTTAGCCTTGTAGATTTGCTCCTTACAACCACAACTCATTGCTGCGACTCGCGCGCGTCACGACCATGCCCTCATTGCAACGCATCGCTTACGTCAGAGCATGCGCCCAACGCATTGAGGATTCCCGGCATGAAGAAATTCCGCAGTAATTGGTTCCGCGTCGCCGTCGAGGGCGCTACCTCTGACAAGCGCAGCGTTTGCGACAAATGCGGTAAGTGGCGCGCCCACGGCAACCATCTGAAATGCAGCCGGCGACGCCAGCTGCAGAATGCTCATTTACGTAACCACAAGCCGAAACGGTAAGCCGCGTCCACCAGAAGATGCGCTTCCAGATACTTGGCCCGGAAACGGGCCTTTTTGTTTCCGATCGTCAGACTGTCGATATACGAGCACAGCGTTAGGGGTTTACATGAGTGGGGTCGAAGCTCGCGGGAAATCCGTGAGAATCTATTTTCAATACAACGGGGAAAAATGCCGGGAAGCCATCCCGGGGGGCAACACACCGGCCAACGTGGCCCAAGCTAAACGCATGGTCGAAATCATCGAATACGAAATTCAGGCCGGTACATTCGACTACGCACGACACTTTCCCAACTCGGTCAAGTTGGTGGAAAACACATTCGGCCATTACCTGGACCTGTGGTTAAAGATCAAAGCCAACAGCGTCGCGGCCTCCAGCTATCGGGGCTATGCCAACAAAGCGGAGGTTCACGTACGGCCGCGCTGGGGAAAGGTACAGATCCACAATATCGACCACCTAGACCTGCAGGAGTGGATTCAGGGAACACTGTCTAAAACACTCAAGAACAAGACCATTCGCGACATCATCAGCAACGTGCGCCAGGTGTTTAGGCTGTATCGCACTAGGATGAAAGTCGCGCACGACCCAACCGAAGGTTTGATGGTGCGCCTAACTGATCCCGAAGCACCCGACCCGTTCACAAGGGCCGAAATCAAACAGATCCTGGAAACCCACACCAGTCGTACACAAGAACTATTAATGGTTGAATTCATGATATGGGCTGGACCTCGGCTATCCGAAACCATCGCCTTGGCTTGGGAGGATGTCGATCTGGAACAGGGCACAGTGACGTTCCGCCGGTCCAAGGTGCGCGGGGCTTACCGGGTCACGAAAACTCGGCGTTCGACGCGCAAAGTTCGACTACTCGCTCCCGCCTGGTATGCACTGCAGAAGATCGATGCGCTCAACAGGAACCGAAAAGCGGAAACGGTCGATATCGTTGAGCGCGACAACAAGACGGTGCGGAAACACAAGCTGCATTTTGTCTTCCTGAATACGAAAAGCGGCCTGCCGCACGCCAACGATTTCGTGGTTCGCGACAGATTCTTCAAAGCTCATTTACTCACGGCCGGCGTACGCTATCGCGGGCCCGGTCAGTGCAGGCACACATATGCTAGTCAATTGCTGACCACCGGTGTAGCCTCGATCGACTGGATAGCCGAGCAGATGGGACATACTAACGGGAATATGATTCGTCAGCATTATGGGACATGGATAAACGAGGATGGCCCGGATGTAGTAGGAATGCTGCAGTTAGCCCTTAAACTATAAAATTGAACACGCTGCGTTGGGCGAACGAAAATTTATCAAAAAAAAAAAACATACACACCACGACTATAACCCTATGCAAGTATGATCATGCAACGTTTTAAATAACTGCTTCGCCACCAGCCAGAAAAAGACAACTGGACACAACAGAAATACTCGCCAAGATCGACAAATCAACTAAAACGAACGTAACGCCATGTTAAATCACAAGGAACTAATTTAGACATGCAATCTTCAAAAACCGACATAGAAATATACATGCTGGCTGGCGAAGTATTCAGCACCCTGACAAGTGATATACAAAGAACTCATTATAACAACTTGAAAGGCTCCATCACACTTTGCTGGTCAGAGGAAAAAAAATTTAACGCGTGGGCAATTTCTGAAACCACTCTCGGTGGAGCACCTATTCATAAAATCGTAATCACATATGAGATGGCCCGTCAAATATACCGCGACGTTGAGGCTTTCTACGAATTTGCTCGAGATATTAGATTTTTGAATCTCTTGAAAAAAATGCCGAATGGCACAATGCCGCACCCATTAATCCCAAAAATCTTCAATAAGGATGATTGCATTAACAATATGTTTTTTGCCGCAATCACGTGGGTCTACTTCCATGAACTAGGTCATTTGACTCAAGAGCACGGGTTTGTCAGGGAGGAAAGAAATACGAGCGTGGCAGAAAGTTTAATTCAAGAACTTGAATCAAGCACTGAAAAACCACTGTCGGGTCAAGCTTCAAAAATCTCACATGCGACTGAACTTGCTGCTGACTGTGAGGCGACAGTGATGTGTCTAGTTGAGCTAGCAAGACATTTTACAGATGAAAAGCTAGTAGGGAAAAATGATGATCGTCAAGCATTAATTGGATGCTATTATTTAATCATTTGCAGTCTCGCATGTATTTTTTACCGATTCAATGGTGGGCGTGTGTCGCTAGCCAATTCTACTCCCATCGGCACTCACCCGGACGCAATTTTTCGACTTGAGTGCGCCGCTACTCAATTTTACGAATTCTTCGACATGACTAAGAAAGTTTTAGGGGTTACGATAAGCAGGGTTGATATAATCTCTCTTACAAAGCAAGCAGCAGATATGGGTGCGATGTTTTGGCACTTTGTACACACTGACGCAAGCACCTCAATTACTGACATAGTGATAAGAGGTTTATTAGAAAGACGAGAATATAAAGAATATGCCAAAGAAATCATAACAACATGGGACGAAATTTCACCTAAGATCTTAAAGCTTCGACACTTCGGAGCAAGTTTTGGGATTTTACAATTCGGGGAGAGATACCGTCAGTATGTATTTGAAACATCAGAAATCATGAAATTAGTAAAATTTCAAAAACTGCAGACGTCTCGGACGCATAGTAACGTCCTACAGCAGAGTGAGTAATATTTTAAACAAACCGGCGAGGGTCCTCCACCCGCCGGCGCGCCTAAATAGCGACCGACTTGTCTTTATAAAAAAGCACGACCAAAACCCACCCTCCAGATTCTAGATCTGTCCCATAAGGCCGGTTTTCAGACGCCAAAAACCACAAACCCCCGATCTTCTCTAAGAAAATCAGGGGCTTGCGTTTTCAGAATGTGGCGGTGAAGGAGAGATTCGAACTCTCGATACAGTTTCCTGTATACACACTTTCCAGGCGTGCTCCTTAAGCCACTCGGACACTTCACCGTATCTCGTCAAACTGATTCAGTCTGTCGAGGCGCGCTAATGTAGTCGAAAGCTTTTCCGATGGCAAAGGTTTTTTTCAGAATTTTCATGCGCTTAGACGGTTATCTCGGCCCACGCGCCTCTGGTAGGGGGTGAAGGGTGACGATTGTGCCATTCTCAAGGCCTGTCGACAGGCATGCAGAGTGGCTGGCGAGCGCTGTCGTGGCCTGCTCCAGGCCGGCGGGTGGGGAAAAGGCTGACTGGCCAGTCAGTCACGGCGCTTTACCGGGGCGGTCATGCTGGGTAACGTCTGCGGCCTGCCCTTCTATTAAACGTATTACAAGGAATCGCGTCATGAGTGAGTTGATTGCCTACCACCTCGAAGACGGTATCGCGACCCTGACCTTGAGCAACGGTAAGGTCAATGCCATTTCCCCTGCCGTGGTCAGTGCGTTTAATGAAGCGCTGGACCAGGCCGAGAAGGATCGCGCGGTGGTGATCATCACCGGTACGCCGGGGATTCTGTCCGGTGGTTATGATTTGAAGGTGATGACGGCCGGCCCTAAAGAAGCGGTCAGCCTGGTGACGTCGGGCTCGACCCTGGCGCGCCGTCTGTTGTCGCACCCCTTCCCGGTGATTGTGGCGTGCCCAGGGCATGCGGTGGCCAAGGGGGCGTTCCTGTTGTTGTCGGCCGATTACCGGATTGGTGTCGAGGGGCCATTTAGCATTGGCCTGAATGAAGTCATGATCGGCATGACCATGCACCACGCTGGCATTGAATTGGCACGTGATCGCCTGCGTAAGTCGGCGTTTAATCGTTCGGTGATCAATGCCGAGATGTTCACCCCGCAGGAGGCATTGAATGCCGGTTTCCTCGACAAGGTGGTAGCGCCAGAGGAGTTGCACGCGGCGGCCCTGGAAGCAGCGCGGCAGTTGAAGAAGATCAATATGAACGCTCACAAGCACACCAAGCTGAAGGTGCGTAAAGGCCTGTTGGACCTGCTGGATAACGCGATCATCCAGGACCAGGAACATCTGGGCTGAGTCACCCACGGCTGTATCAAATAAAGCCCGACCACGTGTCGGGCTTTTTCTTACGTGCCATTCAGAATTGCCTTGCAACCGCTCTAGATGGCATCTGTCTCAATCTGTTGAAACATGTACTTAAACATCGCCCATCTCCTACCTCTACAGGGGTAATTGCCGAATACAGTGCACGTCCGTACACTGCGCCACCTTTTGTCCCGATGGTCCGTGTCGATGCTCTATTTTTTACGCATGTTATTGATGGGCCTGCATTTTCTGATCGCTGGTGTTCTTGGGGTGTTGCTGGGTGTGTGCCGGCCGTTCAACCCGGATAACAGCCGCTTGTGCGCGCGCCTCTATGCACTGCCGGCCATGTGGATCCTGCGGCTGCGGGTCAAGGCGCAAGTGGACTCGCTGCGCAACAAGCCCAGCAGTTGCGTGATTATTGCCAACCACCAGTCCAACTACGATTTGTTCGTGTTCGGCAACGTAGTGCCCTACCGCACCGTGTGTATCGGCAAAAAAAGCCTGAAGTGGGTGCCGCTGTTCGGGCAACTGTTCTGGCTGGCGGGCAATGTGTTGATTGACCGTGGCAATGCCCAGAAGGCGCGAAGGTCGATGTTGTCCACCACTCATACCCTGCAACACGAGGACACGTCGATCTGGGTGTTTCCGGAGGGCACCCGCAACCTGGGTGAATCTTTGTTGCCGTTCAAGAAGGGCGCGTTCCAGATGGCGATTGCCGCCGGGGTGCCGATTGTGCCGGTGTGCGTCAGTACCTATGTGAAGCAGATGAAGCTCAATCGCTGGAACAGTGGCGATATTTTGATCCGGTCATTGGCGCCAATTCCTACGACTGGTTTGACGATGGATGACATGCCCGGGCTGATGGAGAAGTGCCGGGGGCAGATGGTCGAGTGTATTGAAGCCATGGATCGAGAATTGCAAAACCGCTGAATCGTAGGAGCTGGCAAGCCGGCTCCTACAATGTGGTGTTTCAGGCTAAGCTGGCCGGTTACTGCCACTTGTAAAGAAGCGATCAGCATTATGGGTAGAGTTGTTGCGGCGGCCGTCTATAGCGCCGGGAAAAAAGTCAGGGATATCACCCTCGATGAAGGCGCCGCCTGGGCGGCCAAGCCCGGCCACTTTGTGTGGATCGGCCTGGAAGAGCCCGACGCCCAGGAGCTGGCCAACCTGCAACGCCAGTTCAACCTGCATGAACTGGCCATCGAAGACGCCCTGGAAAAACACAGCCGGCCGAAGCTGGAGACCTTTGGCGACGCGCTGTTTATCGTGACCTACTCGCCGGTGCGCCACGAGGGCAAGCTGGAGTTTATCGAGACCCATATCTTCGCCGGCAACGGCTATATCATCACCGCCCGCAACGGCCACTCGGCGTCCTATGGCTATGTGCGCCAGCGCTGTGAGGCACGGCCGCTCTTGCTGGAGCATGGGGAAGATTTCGTACTCTATGCGCTGTTGGATTTTGTCACCGAAAACTACCAGCCCGTGAGCGAGGCGATTCACGCCGAGATCGATGCGCTGGAGCACAACGTGTTGTGCAACTCCCTCAATGAGCGCGATATCCAGAACCTGCATGGCCTGCGCCGCGATGTATTGCGGCTGCGCCGGCACGTGGCGCCGATGGTAGAGATCAGCGAGGAACTGCAGAAGCTGAGCTTCCCGTTCATCGA
This sequence comes from Pseudomonas sp. DTU12.1, assembly GCF_009873475.1. NCBI lineage: Bacteria > Pseudomonadati > Pseudomonadota > Gammaproteobacteria > Pseudomonadales > Pseudomonadaceae > Pseudomonas > Pseudomonas sp. DTU12.1. The sequence goes on from NZ_CP045254.1 coordinate 4,467,201, forward strand.
CAAGAACATGCGCCCGTACTTCCGCGATGTAGAGATCCACGTCACACGGCAGATGGAAGACCTTTCGACCCTGCGTGACATCGCCAGCCAGACCATCGAGATCGGCGTGCTGCTCGAAGCCTCGCGCCAGAGCGTGGTGCAGCGCAAGTTTGCGGCCTGGGCGGCGATCCTCGCGTTCCCCACGGCAGTGGCCGGGATCTATGGGATGAACTTCCAGAACATGCCGGAGCTGCAATGGCACTACGGCTATTTTGCGGTATTGGGATTTATCGCGGTGGGGTGCACAGGGTTGTGGGCCAGCTTCAAGCGTTCGGGGTGGCTGTAGCCTGCCCACCCCGGCCGGGCAGGGTCAGGCAACCTGCGGCTTGTGGGCCACAAAGCGCATCATCCATTCCGCCACGGTGACGCCGTGGTGGTCGCGGGCAAGGCTGGCGACGCCTTGCTGATAGATCTGCTCGCCGAGGTTGAGCTGGCGAATATCGAGCAAGGCCCGGGAGTAGTCGTGGATAAACTCCGGATGCCCCTGGAAGCACAGCACCTGGTCATTGATGTGATAAGCGGCAAACGGGCAGAAATCGCTGGAGGCAATCACCGTGGCGTTTTCCGGCAAGGCCGTAACCTGGTCCTGATGGCTGATCAACAGGGTCAGTTCTTCCACCACCGGGCTCATCCACGGGGCCTTGGCGGCCAGTTGATAGTTGTGGGTGCCCACGCCCCAGCCCTGGCTCGCGCGCTCGCTCTTGCCGCCCAGCAGCAGCGCCAGCAGTTGATGGCCGAAGCAGATGCCGAGCAGCTTGTCGCCCCGCTCGTAGCGGTTCAGCAGGTAGGCCTTGAGGGTTTCAATCCACGGGTCGGTGGCGAAGGAGTCCGCCTTGCTGCCCGTCACCAGGTAGGCGTCGAACACTTCGCTGTCAGCCGGGTAGTCACCTTGCATCACGTTGTAGACGATGAACTCGGCGGCAATCGGCTGCTGTGAAAACAGGCGCTGGAACATCTGCCCGTAACCTTGATATTGATCGACCAGTTCCGGACGCAGGATATCGGTTTCCAGAATGCAGACGCGTAGCGACATAAAAAATACCTGACACGGTGATGGGAATAACGCACACCCACCAGCCTGCCCTGAAATACCCTTTCAAGGCAAGCCCCAACCACGCCCTGTAGGAACCGGCTTGCCGGCGATGAGGCCCTTGAGTTCAACGTGGAATTCAAGGTCGCCATCGCCGGCAAGCCGGCTCCTACGGGGATCAGTGTGTGGCTAGAACGTGGTGCCTTGGGCGGCCTTTTCCAGCAGCAAGGCCGGCGGGTTGAACCGCTCGCCGTATTGCTCGGCCAGGTAACGCGCCCGCGCCACGAAGTCGTTCAGCCCGTACTGGTTGATAAACTGCAACGCCCCGCCGGTCCAGGCGGCAAAGCCGATGCCGAAGATCGAACCGATGTTGGCATCGGCGGTGGACATCAATACGCCCTCCTCCACACACCGCACCGTTTCGATAGCCTGGATAAACAGCAGGCGGTCGCGCACGTCCTGCGCCGAAATCTGCTGGCCGGGTTTTTCAAAGCGCACCTTGAGCTCCGGCCACAGGTATTTCTGGCCACCACTGGGGTACTCGTAGAAGCCACCACCCGCCGCCTTGCCTGGGCGCTTGTACTCATTGAGCAACAGGTCGATCACCGCAAAGGCCGGATGCTCGGGCAGTGCCTTGCCTTCGGCCTGCAGATCCTTGGCTGTCTGCTGGCGGATATGGCTCATCAGGCTGAGGGAAACTTCGTCAGAGATTGCCAGCGGGCCAATCGGCATCCCGGCCTTGCGCGCTTCAGTCTCGATCATCGGCGCAGCCACGCCTTCGCCAAGCAAGGTGATGCCTTCGTTGGTGAAGGTACCGAAAACCCGCGAGGTGAAGAAGCCACGGCTGTCATTCACTACAATCGGGGTTTTCTTGATTTGCAGTACGAAATCAAAACCGCGGGCCAGGGTTTCATCGCTGGTATTGGCGCCCTTGATGATTTCCACCAGGGGCATTTTTTCCACCGGGCTGAAGAAGTGCAGGCCAATAAACTTGCCTTGATCAGGCACCGCGCTCGCCAGGCCGCTGATGGGCAAGGTGGAGGTATTGGAAGCAATCACCGCCTCGCCCCCTACCACACGCTGGGCCGCCGCCGAGACCTTGGCCTTGAGGTCGCGGTCTTCGAATACCGCTTCGATGATCAGGTCGCAACCGGCCAGGTCAGCGTCGCTGTCTGTCGGATGGATCCGCGCCAGGGTGCTGTCGCGCTGCTCAGCCGTCAGTTGCCCACGGCTGACTTTCTTGTCCAGTAGCGCCGCCGAATGGGCCTTGCCCTTCTCTGCCGCCGCCAGCGTCACATCCTTGAGCACCACGTCCACCCCCGCCGATGCGCTGGTGTAGGCAATCCCTGCGCCCATCATGCCGGCACCGAGGATGCCGACCTTGCGCGTGACATACGGCGCAAACCCCGCAGGCCGTGAGCCACCGGCGTTGATCTGGTTAAGCTGGAACCAGAAGGTGCCGATCATGTTCTTCGCCACCTGGCCGGTGGTGAGTTCGGTGAAGTAGCGGCTCTCGATCAGGTGCGCGGTGTCGAAGTCCACTTGGGCGCCTTCCACGGCGGCACAGAGGATTTTCTCCGGCGCTGGGAAGCAACCATTGGTTTTGCTGCGCAGGATCGACGGTGCAATGGCAAGCATCTGCGCAACTTTTGGGTTGGACGGCGTGCCGCCGGGGATCTGGTGGCCCTTGATATCCCAAGGTTGCCTGGCCGCAGGATTGGCCAGGATCCAGGCCCGGGATTTGGCCAGCAGCTCATCACGGTCTGCCGCCAACTCGTCGATCAAGCCCGCTTGCAAGGCCTTTTGCGCGCTGACCTTCTTGCCTTCGAGCAAATACGGCAAGGCCTTCTCCAGGCCCAGCATGCGCACCATGCGCACTACTCCGCCGCCGCCCGGCAGCAGACCGAGGGTCACTTCCGGCAAGCCGATCTGTACGCCAGGATGATCCAGCGCCACCCGATGCTGGCACGCCAGGCACAGCTCCCAGCCACCGCCGAGGGCTGCGCCGTTGATCGCGGCCACCACCGGTTTGCCGAGGGTTTCCAGGCTGCGCAATTGCGCCTTCAGGCCCAGGACCATGTCGTAGAACGCCTTGGCGTGCGGCTTGTCGACTTTGATCAGTTCATTGAGGTCGCCGCCGGCAAAGAAGGTTTTTTTCGCCGAGGTGATGATGACCCCGGCGATCTCATCCTTATCAGCCTCCAGCCGCGCAACAGTGGCGGCCATGGCCTCGCGGTAGGCCGCGTTCATGGTGTTGGCACTCTGGCCAGGCATGTCGAGGGTCAGCACCACGATCTGGTCCTGGCCTTTTTCGTAACGAATGGCATCGGTCATGACAGATTCCTTAGGCTCAGAGGCGTTCGATAATGGTCGCGATACCCATGCCGCCGCCCACACAGAGCGTGGCCAGGCCGTAGCGCTGCTGGCGCACCTCCAGTTCATCGAGCAAGGTGCCGAGGATCGCGCAGCCCGTGGCCCCCAGCGGGTGGCCCATGGCAATCGAACCGCCATTGACGTTGACGCAGGCGGCGTCGATGCCCATGTCCTTGATGAACTTGAGCACCACCGAGGCAAAGGCCTCATTGACTTCAAATAGGTCAATGTCCTCGACTCGCAGGCCGGCCTTGGCCAGGGCCTTGCGGGTGGCGGGCGCTGGGCCGGTGAGCATGATGGTCGGGTCGGTGCTGGTCACCGCCGTGGCGACAATGCGCGCCCGCGGTTGCAGGCCCAGTTCGCGGCCCCGGGCTTCGGAGCCGATCAACATCAAGGCCGCGCCATCGACAATTCCGGAGCTGTTACCCGGTGTGTGCACATGGTGGATGCGCTCGACATGGCTGTAGACCCGCAGGGCAGTGGCATCGAAGCCCATCTGGCCCATCATTTCGAAGCTGGGCTTGAGCTTGCCCAACCCTTCGAGGGTCGAATCGCCACGGATGAATTCGTCGTGCTCCAGCAGCACGATACCGTTCTGGTCCTGCACTGGAACCAGGGATTTCTTGAAGGAACCGTCTGATCTGGCCCGTGCCGCTTTCTGCTGGGAGTGCAAGGCGAAAGCATCGACATCTTCGCGGGTGAAACCCTCCAGGGTGGCGATCAGGTCGGCGCCGATCCCCTGGGGTGTGAAGTGGCTGTGCATATTGGTCTGCGGGTCCAACACCCAGGCCCCGCCGTCGCTGCCCATGGGCACGCGCGACATGGACTCGACACCGCCCACCACCACCAAGTCCTCGAAGCCGGAGCGCACCTTCATCGCGCCGAGGTTGACCGCCTCCAGGCCCGACGCGCAGAAGCGGTTGACCTGCACACCGGCGACGCTCACATCCCAATCAGCCACCAGCGCAGCGGTCTTGGCGATATCCGCGCCCTGGTCCCCAACGGGCGTAACGCAGCCAAGCACGATGTCATCCACTTGGCGGGTATCCAGGTCGCTGCGCTGCTGCAGAGCGGTGAGCAAGCCGGCCACCAGGTTCACCGGCTTGACGCTATGCAACGCGCCATCGGCCTTGCCTTTGCCCCGGGGCGTGCGTATCGCATCAAAGATCAAAGCTTGGGTCATGACGTCCTCGAACCACTGTGCAATGGAGCTCTCAAGGCGAGAGCCGACCGTGCCCTTACCTTAAGCGCCACGAGGGCAGATTCAATGACCAATGCGCTCATTGACCTTGACGACCGCGCTCAGACGAACGGTAGCGGACTGTCGGAAACACCGGGTTAATCGTTTTAGCTGTCTAGCCAAGGGCCTGGCGCGAAGATGGCTATATGCCTCATACCTTTTTAAAAGGATTTAAATATAACTTGATATGAAAGCGATCTAAGCCACGCCGCACATGGGCTCTAAGGTTGAATCAGTAAGAAGTGTATGAAGCTGCTGCCGGGTCTTGCTGGAGCAGCTGTAAGAAAAATGCCATCTAGTCGGCTTAACGTAACGAATGGATGGTGCTTGCATCGGCGCATTTGACGCTCAGGAATAACAACAAAAGGCAGTCAGCCATGTTCAAACAATCGAAAGTTCGCCAGGCGGGGCTAATTCTCTTCGCCACTACTCTGATTCTGATTTTGCCCAATCTCACCAAGATCATTGGCTGAGCAGGCAGGTCACACCTCGACATTGCAGCCTTTGGCAGCACCGCCCGGGCAACCGCGTAAAGCGCTCCCGTGGCTGGGGCTGTCTTTTTTTGCATACAGTTGAGCGGCGGTTTTCCGCTATCGTAGCCCGTATCGCCATTGCCACATGGGCTGCGCCTTGAAACAAATCATTGTGCTACTACTGGTCCTGGTCGGCCCCGCCAGCGCCGCCGAGTTAACCATCGAGCTGGATCACAGCCGCACCACCTGGCACACCGCCGAGCTGCTCAAGCATCCGGCTGCGCAGACCGTGCAGATCGTCGATGACGTTTCCTACAAGCGCAATATGACCTATCGCGCCGTACCGATGGCCGCACTCTTACCGGGCCTGACCGTGCAGAACCATGTGCAGGCGGTGGCGCTCGATGGTTTTGCCGCCGAACTGGCCGCCGCGCCGCTGCTTGCGCAAAGCGGCGCGCAGGCGTGGCTGGCGGTTGAAGATCCAGCCCGGCCCTGGCCACCCTTGGCCAATGGCAAGCCCAGCGCCGGCCCGTTCTATCTGGTGTGGACCCAGCCCCAGGCGAGCGGGATCAGCCCGGAACAATGGCCCTTCCAGATCTCGACGATCAAACAACTGAAAACCGTTGCCGAACGCTTCCCGGCGCTGCTGCCCGACCCGGCTTTAGCGGCGGATGATCCGATCAACCAGGGGTTCGCCCTGTTTCAGAAAAACTGCCTGGCCTGCCATCGTCTAAATGGCGCGGGGGACGCGCAGGTAGGACCGGACCTGAATGTGCCCTACAGCCCGACCGAGTACTTCGGCAGCGACTTCCTCAAGCGTTATATCCGCGATCCCCAGAGCCTGAGGCATTGGCCGCAGGCGAAGATGCCGGCGTTTGCCGCCAGCGTGTTGCCTGATGCCGAACTGGACCTGCTGGTGGGGTATTTGAAGCATATGGCCGCTCGCAAAACCGACACGTCCCTGTAGGCATCGGCATCTACACAATTTTGCCGCAGCGCATAAATCCTGGCAGAGAGGGCTGTTGTGGCGGGCGGGAGATGCGGTGTATCAGATACTCCGTAGCGGCTGGTTTTGGGGCTGCTTCGCAGCCCAGCGCGGGGCGAGCCCGCTCGCCACAGGGGAGTTCGTCAGTGTCTGAAAGTTGTGTAAATACCGATGTCCTGTAGGAGGCGGCGGGATTATTGCTGCTGCACCAGGATCACCGGGGTCGGCGCCACGAATACCCGTGCGTGCATCTGCTCATGCCCGCCGCCACGCCGCATGCCGCGCACCGGGCACGCGTCGAGGTAATCCAGGCCCACGGCCAGTTTCAAATGGCGCTCGGGGCGGGCCAGTTGGTTGGTCACATCGAAGCTGTACCAGGCGTCATCCAGCCAGGCTTCAGCCCAGGCATGGCTGGCCAGGTGCTCGCTGTCCTCACTGTACAAATATCCCGACACATACCGCGTAGCGATCCCCAGGCTGCGCGCGCAGGCCAGGAAGGCGTGGGCGTGGTCCTGGCAAACACCCGCACGCCCGGCGAACGCCTCGGCCGCACAGGTCTCCACTTGCGTGGCTCCCGGCACATAGACGATGTGCTGGTTGAGGGCGTGCATCAGGTCGATCAGTGCATTGCGATCCCGACGTTTGCCGCAGTGCTGTTGGGCAAAGGCGCGCAGGGCCTCGTCCGGTTCGGTCAGGCGCGTGGCACGCTGGTAGGGAAATGGCGATTGGCTGTCATGTTCGGCCTCGCGCCACTCGTCAATATCCACCTGGCCGCGAGCACCGATGATGATCGATTCATGGGGCTCATCCATGGTCAGCACATGCAGGATATTGCCGAACGGGTCCAACTGGGCCCGCACCGGACGCGGCAAATCGAGCTGCCAACTGAGTACATGCTGGCGCTCGCTGTCGTGAGGCGTCAGGCGCAAATATTGGATGCTGGCGCGCACCTGGTCTTCGTAGCGGTAGGTGGTTTCGTGGCTGATGGAAAGTCTCATGCCGCCTCCAGGTAGGAATGATGAATGGCGTTACCCAACTGGCGTACCAGTGGGATGAAATCGGTCAGCCAGGCGTGCAGGCCTTCCTCGAGGATTTCGTCAATGGCCGTAAAGCGCAGGCGTGCGTCCATCTCGGCAGCCAGGCGCTGGGCCGGGCGGCCATTGATGCCAGGCAGGCTGGCAAGAATCTGGTCGATTTCTTCACTGCACGCGCGCAAAGAACGCGGCACGTCGGCGCGCAGCAGTAACAGTTCGGCCACCTGGCGAGCACCGGGCGCATCACGGTAGATCTCGGTGTAGGCCTCGAATGACGACAAGGCGCGCAGCAGCGCACTCCATTGGTAATAGGCATGGGCGGTGCCATCAATCACCACTTCGGCCTGGTCCCCGGCCATCTCGTAGCGGGCGTCCAACAGGCGCAGGGTGTTGTCGGCCCTTTCGATAAAGGTGCCAAGACGAATAAAACGAAAGGCGTCATTGCGCATGATGGTGCCGTAGGTCGCGCCGCGAAACAGGTGGGAACGTTCCTTGACCCACTCGCAGAAACGGCTCATGCCATAACGGCTCAGGCCTTCCTGGGCGATGACGCGAATATCCAGCCAGGTGGCGTTGATGTTTTCCCACATGTCCGCGGTAATCCGCCCACGCACGGCATGGGCGCTGGCGCGGGCCGCCCCCAGGCAACTGTAGATACTCGCCGGGTTGGCGGCGTCCAGGGCGAAGAAATGCAGCAGGCGCTCGGCGTGTAACTCGCCGTGACGCTCGCGGTAGTCGTCCAGGGTGCCGGTGATCAGCAGGGGCATGGCCAGTTCGTGCAAGCCATCGCCGCGCCCATCCTGGGGCATCAGTGACAGCGAATAGCTGACATCCAGCATGCGCGCGAGGTTTTCCGCGCGCTCCAGATAGCGTGACATCCAATACAAATCCGAGGCAGTTCTGCTCAACATGGTTTTATTCCTCGACCACCCAGGTGTCTTTGGTGCCACCGCCCTGGGACGAGTTGACCACCAGCGAGCCTTCGCGCAGCGCCACACGGGTCAGCCCCCCCGGCACTACGCGGGTTTCCTTGCCAGACAGGACGAACGGCCGCAGGTCGATATGCCGGGGCGCAATGCCGTTTTCGACAAAGGTCGGGCACGTCGACAGGCACAGGGTCGGTTGGGCGATGTAGGCATGGGGCTTGGCTTTGATCCGCGTACGGAAGGCTTCGATCTCGGCGGCCGTGGCGGCCGGGCCGACCAGCATGCCGTAGCCACCGGAACCTTGGGTTTCCTTGACCACCAACTCCGGCAGATTCGCCAGGACGTGGGAAAGCTCGTCAGGCTTGCGGCATTGGAACGTCGGAACGTTCTTGAGGATCGGCTCTTCATCCAGGTAAAAACGGATCATGTCGGTGACGAAGGGATACACCGACTTGTCATCCGCTACCCCGGTGCCAATGGCATTGGCCAGCACCACGTTGCCCGAACGGTAGGCGGCCAACAGCCCCGGCACGCCGAGCATCGACTCCGGGTTGAAGGCCAGCGGGTCGAGGTAGGCATCGTCGAGGCGACGGTAGATCACGTCCACCGCCTTGGGACCGTCAGTGGTACGCATGAACACGCAGTCGTCACGCACGAACAGATCGGCGCCTTCCACCAGTTCCACGCCCATTTCCCGGGCGAGGAAGGCATGTTCAAAAAACGCGCTGTTGAATCGCCCGGGCGTCAGCACGACCACGCTGGGGTTCTCCAGCGGGCTGGCGCTTTTCAGGGTGTCGAGCAACAGATTGGGGTAATGATCGATCGGGGCGATGCGCTGGGCCGCGAACAGTTCGGGGAACAGGCGCATCATCATCTTGCGGTCTTCGAGCATGTAACTCACACCGCTGGGGGTGCGCAGGTTGTCTTCCAGCACGTAGTAGCTGCCGTCGCCATCCCGTACGAGATCGACACCCGAGACGTGGGAATAGATATCACGGTGCAAATCCAGGCCCTGCATCGCCAGTTGGTATTGCTCGTTGGCCAGCACTTGCTCGGCCGGAATGATCCCGGCCTTGATAATCCGTTGGTCGTGATACAGGTCGGCAAGGAACAGGTTCAATGCCTTGACCCGCTGAATGCAGCCGCGTTCGACCACTCTCCATTCGCTGGCGGGAATGCTGCGCGGGATGGTATCAAAGGGAATCAGGCGCTCGGTGCCCTGCTCATCGCCGTACAGGGTGAAGGTGATACCGGCGCGGTGAAACAGCAAATCGGCTTCACGCCGGCGCTGGGCCAGCAGTTCGGGCGGGGTTTCAGCCAGCCAACGGGCGAACTCGCGATAGTGAGGCCGGACCTGGCCGGCCTCATCGTACATTTCATCGTAATAAGTGCGGATCATGCCGAACTCCTTGTCACCCGGACGCAACGGACTGTCGCAAGGCCCGTGCCAGCGGCATAAACACTTAAGTATCAATCAGTTGGATATAGTCAAAAGCAGCGCCGCACCGTCCTGGTGCAGCAAATGCCCGGGCCTCGCCCCGCACGCTTCATAGAGACGCAGGCATTGCCTATCACCAGCATAGTCAGAGTTGATTTCACTGCCGGGGAATGCCTGCGGATAATCACCCACATTCGCTGAACAGGATTCGTCCTACAGCATCTCCACAGCACCGTCGGTAATTTGCCTGTGCAAATACTGATCGGTTCCCCTTCTCACCGATCTTCCCTTTTGGCCACCCTGCTCCGGTGGCCTTTTTTTGTGCCGGTTTTTTCATATTTAGTTCCCGGCACTTTGCACCGCCACAAACAAAATCGGCCGACCCAAGGGTCAGCCGATACGCTGCGTTATTGATCATGTGTCTACATGGGTAACCCACGAACCTCGTGCTTGACGCCCCACCCTTCGATAATCCCGCCCAAGGGCTCGACTACCGCCTCAAAGTCCTGCTCGAAATCACCGATACCGTCATAGGTGGCGAACATGACCTTGCTCAATTCCAGGAACCAGGCACCGTCATCCCGTGCGCTGACCTGGGCATTGATGGACTCCCCACGAAACCGACCCGCAGCCCGGCGCGCACGTTCCTCATCCGGGAAAATGGCGTAGAACTCGATGGGGTGGAAACGCGAGAAGTCAAAGCCGCCCTCTTTCATGCGGCGTAACACGTGGGTGCTGATGTCTTCTTGATAGGCTGTGCTCATGAAACGTCCTCCTCAACCGATGGATAGACTTTCCGTGCTTCCCAGGGCCTGCGCGTGAACGGCGCAGGTGGACGGCAATGACATCACCGCAGGAAAACAAGCATGTAGCTGACAAGACCAGACCTTAGCGATTCATTCGCTGATCTCTCTTGCAGAGTAGCGCGAAGCTATCAGCTCCACCAGCAGCGCTTTAACGACGTACAGGGAATGTTCAGGGGGCGGGAGAAATGTCGAGGATCTGGATACTGTTCTGGTCCTTCAGGCTTTTGACCGTCGGCTCGGCGATCCGGCCGTCCAGATCGTTGAGGTCCAGTTGAGCGGGGATGGGCAGCAATTTGGCGCGAATCATCTGTGCGGCGTCTTCGAGGCTGGGCTTCTGCGCGCAGCTGAACAGCTCTACGGACTGCACACCGTGATCATCAACGAAGGTAACTTGCCAGTTTTGCATCAGTGCCTCCTCGATAAAGCCCATGGATGGGCTCACATCTATCTGGACCTTGAGGGCGCGATGATCGTTCCACTCAAGGCTGGAGGCACTGCTCGGCTGCGCTTAAGGCTTCTCGGCGCGTTCCTTGAGGGCTTTCAAGGTATTGAAGGGCGCGTCAACCACGAACTTGTTGGCCAACCAGGACGGCACGCTGCCACCAGGCTCGGTGTGGACCTGGTAGGTCACTTCAGTCTGGTCGGCGCCTTTAGGCACCAGTTTCCAGAAGCCCTCGACCTGGGCCACACGCACATAGCCTTTCTCTTCCGGCAGATAGGTGGGCACTTCCAGCAACTTGCGGGTCACGCTGCCGTCGGCGGCCTGGGTCGTGGTGATTTCCAGGATCGAGTCACGATCGGTGACTGGGAACGGGGCTTTGAATTGGGTGTAGGTCCAGCTCTTGTCGCCTTCCTTCTTGAGCAGCTTCTGCGACTTGCATTCGTGAATCCACTTACAGGCACCGACTACATCGTCCTGCAGGGCCTTGATCTTGGCCAATGGCGCCTTGATCACAGTAACGCCGCGATAAGCCTTGTATTTGGACCCGGCCACTTCACTCAAGGCAACCTTGATACCTTCCTCGTCCTTGGCAACCTGCCATTCTTCTGCCTGTGCGGCAGCCGCAAACAACACTGTAAAACCGCACAACACAGCCATTCGTTTCAGCGAACCCATTGTTGTATTCCTTATTGTTGAAGTTCTGACATTAAAGCCCACTACGCCGCCGTCATCTGCTCCCACCAGCCGATCAACCTGATCGCTTCTTCCTGGCTAGTACCACAGACCTCAAGATCCGCCGCGAAGGCACCGCACACCGCGGGCCGTTCAGGCAGGCCAAACAATTGGCACAGCTGTTCGACCGACAGATGCAGGCAGCGTTCGCCCGCGGGTTTGCCATTGGGCATACCGGGCAACGGCGAACTGATGGAAGGGGCTATACAGCAGGCGCCACAGCCTTCACGGCATTTCATGACCAGCAGGTCCTCGACGACAAAGTGTTGATGGCCGGGCTAGAGTACGCCCTAAAACATCCGTTTTAAAATGGTCTAACAGGGGTTTTTCGCAGAAAACAAAAGTGACTGACCAGTCTGCGACAGAAGGTCAGGGGATCAGGTCACTTTGGCAGGCAAGATTAATTCTTGAACTCAAAATCCAGGGCCGCGCCTTCTACATCGCGTCGCTCTTCATTGCGCATTTGCAGTTGCATTTCGTTGCTCAGCAAGCGCCCGTTGATCTGGAATGCGCTGTTATCCACCGGTTTCTCATCGAACATGGGCGGTAACAAAGGGACGTTCTTGGGTTGCGGCATGGTGCCGAGGGGTTGCAAATGCCGCACCATTTCCTGGGGTAGGCTGAGGTCCAAACGCGCTGGTGGCAGTTGGGTCTGCGCTACTTCACGCGCCGACTTGGACTTGCTCGCGATGGGTGCGCGCTTCTTCACCTTCGCCGCTTTTTTGGCCGCGGCGGTTTGTTTTGCCTGGACCGTTTTTTTAGCCGGCGTCGGCTTTTGTTCGGCGGCTGCCAGCACCACTGGCGCACTGGCAGGCGCTGCCAGTACAGACGTGGTGTTGCACAGGCTCGCCAGACAGATCAACAGCGCGGCAGGAAAAATAGAGGTCATATCGCCAACAGCATTAACGGCAGAAGGCCATATGCTCGCTTGTTGAGCGCGGCATGACAAGCGCGGTGATTAGCCAGCTACCGTTCATGCCCCGTTTTGGCGCTTCAAAAACCACCCGCTGCCTCTTGGCATAACTGGTTGGCCAGCATGCCCAGGGTCATCAGGGCGCGCTCCGCCTCGCGATTCCACGGCGTGCCGCAATTGAGCCGAATACAGTGGTTGAACTGTTCGGTATTGCTGAAGATCAGCCCCGGCGCAATGCTGATGCCCTGCTGCAAGGCGCGCACGTGTAGCTCCTGGGTATTGACCCTGCCCGGCAGGCTGACCCACAGGATAAAGCCGCCCGTCGGCCGGCTCATCTGCGTGCCTTCCGGGAAATACTGCTGCACCGCCAACTGGAAGGCACTGAGATTCTTGCGGTACTCCTGGCGAATGTAACGCAGGTGGCGGTCGTAACCGCCGTTCTCCAGGTACGCCGCCACCCCCATCTGCGTGACGCTGCACGCCGAATGCGTGCTGAACATCTGCAGGCGCTGGATCTCCTGCTGGTATTTGCCGGCAATCATCCAGCCGATACGCACGCCCGGGGACAGGGTCTTGGAGAAACTGGAGCAGTAGATCACCCGATCCAGGCGGTCATAGGCCTTGAGGGCTTTGGTGCGGCCCAGTTCGAACATCAACTCGCCGTAGATATCGTCTTCGACGATCTGGATATCGAAGTCAGAGGCCAGGCGCAGCAGTTGTTTCTGCCGCTCTTCGGGCATGGTACCGCCCAGGGGATTACTCAGGCGGGTGGTCAACACCAGGGCCTTGATCGACCACTGGTTGGCCGCCAACTGCAGGGCTTCCAGGCTCATGCCGGTGGCCGGGTCGCTGGGAATCTCGATGACTTTGAGGCCAAGCAGGTCGGCCAGTTGCAGCAGCCCGTAGTAGGTCGGTGATTCAGCGGCGATCAGGTCACCGGGGCGGGTCAGCACCCGCAAGGACATCTGCAATGCATCGACACACCCGTGGGTGATCACCACTTCGGACGGATCGACCACCACCCCGGCATCGCGCATACGGATAGCGACCTGGCGCCGCAGCGGCTCGAAACCCGGGCTGAACATATAGCTGAACGCCCGTGGGCTCTGGAAGCGCGTGACCTTCGCCAGTTGCTGGTGCAGCGCCCGCACCGGCAAGTAATCGACACTGGGCACGGCGGCACCCAACGGGAACACCCCTTCGCGACGTGATTCCACCAGGACCTGCTGGATGATACTGCTGCGAGTGACCAGGCCGGGGCGCTCGACCCGGGCGATATCCGGCGTCGGGGCGGTCAGGGCCGGCGTCTGGTGCACGTAATACCCGGACTGCGGCCGCGCACGGATCAACCCCTGGTCTTCAAGGTTGGCGTAGGCCTGTAACACTGTGGCATGACTGACATTGAGCTGGGAGCTCATCTTGCGCACCGATGGCACGCGCTCACCCGGTTGATAGACACCGCGCCGGATATCCTCAGCCAACTGCTGGGCGATACGTTGGTAAAGCAAGAGATTGGTCATGACGCAGCACTCGATTTCACGGGTATTTTATTTTTGTGTGAAACATACCGGCACAGTTTAGAAGTGTACGGGGACAGTTGCCACAATAGTCGACGACGAGCGGCAGTGATAGAAAAAACTGTATGGGTTGAGAACTGAATTGCGGGCATGAAAAACCCGATCAAGGATCGGGTTCTATAGCGGGCGCGCCACATACCCTGTAGGCGCTGGCTTGCCTGCGATGCTGGCGATGCGAGTGTTCAGATGGACCGCGCCGATGCTATCGCAGGCAAGCCAGCTCCCACATCCACCGCACGCGCCCTGGCTCAGCGCGCAGCGCCGAGTTGGCCCTTGTCATCGGAGAAGACGATTTCCACACGCCGGTTCTGCGCACGACCTCGCTCGGAGGCATTCGCTTCCACCGGGTACTGATCGCCATAGCCTTCCACCTGGATGCGTTTTTCATCAATCCCCAGGTCGACCAGTACGTCCGCCACGGCCTGTGCACGGTCACGGGACAGTTTGAGGTTTTCCTGCTCGCCGCCGGTACTGTCGGTATAGCCCTCGATCCGCACCACCCGCTTGGGGTTCAGTTGCAGGAATTGCACGATCTTCAGCACTGTACGGTTGGCGGAGTTTTTCAGCTCCGCCTGGCCGGTGTCGAACAGTACGTCGCCCAAGGTCATTACCAGGCCACGATCGGTCTGGGTGGTGGTCAGGCTGGCGATCTGCTCCTCCAGCCACTTGCCCTGCTGCTGCACGCTCAACAACTTGGCCTCGCGCAGCGCCAGTTGCAGGCGTTGACGTTCCAGCTCGAGCTTGGCCGCACGTTCTGCGTTGAGCACCAGCTCGGTGTGCTCCCGGGCGATGGCGCTGTAGCGCTGGCTCAGGTAGGCGTAATGCACGACGTCGCCACCGCTGCCCCAGTAGCTGGACAGACGGTCGGCGCGGGCCAGGGACTCACCGGCGCGGATCACGTCCTTGGGCGCAATGCGCAATACATTGGAGTCTTCCTTGACCTTCTGGAAATCACTGCCCGCCTGCTGCAACACGGTGTCGCTATTGGGATGGCTGGCACAGCCTGCCAGCACCAAACTGCTCAATAGCAGCCCATATGTCAGGCGGTTCATTGGGCATCTCCCAGTTGCTTGCGCAGGCGGGTGATACGGGTGTTGAGGACATTCAACTGTTCCTGACTCTTTTGCGTCAGCACCCGCGCCTCGGCCAGGCGGGCGTCGAGTTCGGCCTGTTCAGCCTGCATGCGGGCGTCCTTGTAGGATTCGTCAGCCATGTCGGCCTTGGCCTGGGCCAGCTTCGTCTCGGCGAGTTTCAACTCAGGCACGTCGTCAGCGACGGCCCCCACGGCGGCGGCTTGCTCCAGGGCTTGCTGGGTCAGGCGCATTTGCTCATTCGGCGCAGGATCTGCGGCACAGCCCGCCAGCGTTACTACGGCGAGGGCGGCGAAAAGAGGTCGAATAGTCACTAAAAATCCCTACTTTGTTGGGGTACCGACGGGTTGCTGCAACTGCGTCTTCCAGCGTTCGATATTGCGCTGCAACGCGGCTTCCGTCAGACCGGACGCGGCCAATTCTGTCATCTTTTTGGCGAGCTGTCCGCGCAACCACGGATCATTGCAGGCCGAGTTGTGGGAAATCGCCAGGAACAACCCCGGCTGATCAATCGGCAGTTCACGGGCCAGCAGGTCTTTGCTCATGCCCAAGGTCTGGGCCATGGCCATGCCGGAGTATCGTCCGGCCAGCACGTAGTCCACTTCACCAAGCAGCAGCTTCTGCAAGGCCGGGGTCACGGTTGGCAGGCGTTCCAGGGTCAGGTGTTCACTGGCAAAGGCTTCAAATTCCGGGGACAGGCGCGCCCGCTCCGAGACCGCGCCCTTGTGGCCATGCAGGTCTGCTGCACTGCTATAGACCAGGGGCGAGTCGATGCGGGTCCACACCCGATAATCGGCCTGTATCAGTGCCGGATGGATGTAGTCCAGGGTCTCCAGTTCGCTGACACTCAACGGCGCATCGACCAGCATGTCCATGCGCCCGCTGCGTACTTCCTCAAGGGCCAGGGAGCGCTTGCCGCCATACAGCAGGTCGATTTTCAGCCCCAATTCCTTGGCCACTTGTTGCAACACATCAGCATTGGCGCCGATCAGGTGGGTGGGGTCTTGCGGATCACGCCACAGATAGGGCGGTGCATCCGGGCTGCCGGTCACCACCAGGCGCTCGCATTTGCCGGCTGCGATAGACAAGGTCGGCAGCAGTGACAGGCCCAGCAGTACAGTCCAGCGACGCAGTTCCATGGCGTGGTTCCCGATCAAAAGTGGCATGCAAAAAAAAGCCCGGTCATAAGACCGGGCTCTTTATAAGTGAAGCGGCTGGTTTAGACCAGCTTCTCCAACTCAGGTACGGCTTCGAACAAGTCCGCCACCAGGCCGTAATCAGCCACCTGGAAGATCGGTGCTTCTTCGTCCTTGTTGATCGCAACGATCACTTTGGAATCCTTCATACCGGCCAAATGCTGGATCGCGCCGGAGATGCCGACGGCGATGTAAAGCTGTGGCGCCACGATCTTGCCGGTCTGGCCGACCTGCATATCGTTGGGTACGAAGCCTGCGTCGACCGCCGCGCGCGAAGCGCCGACTGCCGCGCCCAGCTTGTCGGCCAGGGCGTACAGGTGCTTGAAGTTGTCACCGTTCTGCATGCCACGCCCGCCGGAAACGACGATCTTGGCAGCGGTCAGCTCAGGACGGTCCGACTTGGCCAGTTCTTCGCCAACAAAGCTGGAAGTGCCAGCATCGTGGGCAGCAGCAACTGCTTCAACGGCAGCCGAACCACCTTCGGCGGCAACCGGGTCGAAACCGGTGGCACGCACGGTGATGACTTTGACGCCAGCCGTCGATTGCACTGTGGCAATGGCGTTACCGGCGTAGATCGGGCGCTTGAAAGTGTCGGCGCTTTCGACCGAAACGATCTCGGAGATCTGGTCAACGTCCAGCTGCGCAGCAACCCGTGGCAGGATGTTTTTGCCGTTGGAGGTGGCGGCAGCCAGAATGTGGCTGTAGCCAGCGCCAAGCTCTGCAACCAGAGGGGCAACGTTTTCCGGCAGTTGGTGCGCGTAGGCAGCGTTATCAGCCAGCAGTACTTTGCTCACGCCAGCGACTTTTGCTGCGGCTTCAGCCACGGCGCCAGCGCCTTGACCAGCGACCAGTACGTGGATGTCGCCACCGATTTTGGCGGCAGCAGCAACGGTGTTCAGGGTGGCCGGGGCCAGCACCTTGTTGTCGTGTTCGGCGATTACCAAGATAGTCATGATCAGGCTCTCCAATTCAAAGCACCTTCGCTTCGTTTTTCAGTTTCTCGACCAGTTCAGCCACCGACTTGACCTTGATACCCGCGCTGCGTGCAGCTGGCGCTTGGACTTTGACGGTCTTGTTGGTGGAGGCAGTGGAAACGCCCAAAGCATCCGGAGTCAGCACTTCGAGAGGCTTTTTCTTGGCTTTCATGATGTTTGGCAGGGACGCATAACGCGGCTCGTTCAAACGCAGGTCGGTGGTGACGATGGCCGGCAGTTTCAGGGAAACCGTCTGCGCGCCGCCGTCGATTTCGCGGGTCACGGCAACGCTGTCGCCGCTGACTTCGACTTTGGAAGCGAAGGTGCCCTGGCCGTAACCGGTCAGTGCAGCCAGCATCTGGCCAGTCTGGTTGTTGTCGCTGTCGATGGCCTGTTTGCCAAGGATCACCAGTTGCGGCTGTTCCTTGTCGACAACGGCCTTGAGCAGCTTGGCAACGGCCAGCGAGGTCAGTTCTTCAGCGGATTCGACGAGTACGGCACGATCGGCACCCAGCGCCAGAGCAGTACGCAACTGTTCTTGAGCAGTGGATGGCCCTACCGAAACGACGACGATTTCAGTCACAACGCCTTTTTCTTTCAGGCGTACGGCTTCTTCCACGGCGATTTCGCAGAAAGGGTTCATCGACATTTTGACGTTAGCCAGATCGACGCCGGAATTGTCCGCCTTGACGCGAACTTTCACGTTGTAATCGACAACGCGTTTGACAGCTACAAGAACCTTCATGGATTCCTCGTTACTCTCCGGTGAAAAGGAAGCCGCCCGGATAAACCTGGCGGTAGATGCTCAACGGCGCACAAGGGCACCTCTAAAAACGCAGGCCGTCATGACAGGTAACGTTGCGCGTACTCAATAATAAAGACCGTTCGTCAGCGGTGACTGACAAGTCATTCATCGTCGCAACGTGTAAACTGCGCGCCTGCATTACGTGCGCGTCAACCTGTCGAAGCAGTGCCTTGTCTTTGGACGTGGCCTTGAAACCGGCAGTCCGCCTACGAGAAGCGCAAAACCGACCGTATATTGACCGGAACACCTTTTCCGGTCAATACAGCAAAATGGTCAGATATAAGCCGCGTTGCTTTGATTTACCTAGCTCGCGGGCAATTCAAACAAACGTTTGTATTGGACGCTGAGAGTGGTGTAGATATAATGCGCCACCTAGAGAGAAAGGTGGGTCGTCCCATGCCCTTTTGTAAGAAATTGGCGCAGAAGACGACAGATAAAACACCGAACCTCCACCCATTAGAAAAAAAACTGTTGAGCCTTGAGTAGGAGATAGCCTGTGGAACGCGAATACATGGAATTCGACGTGGTCATCGTCGGCGCAGGGCCGTCGGGCCTGTCTGCCGCCTGCCGACTGAAGCAGAAGGCCGCCGAAGCCGGTAAGGAAATCAGCGTCTGCGTGGTCGAAAAAGGCTCCGAAGTCGGCGCACACATCCTGTCCGGTGCCGTGTTTGAGCCACGCGCCCTGAATGAATTGTTCCCAGACTGGAAAGAGCTGGGCGCCCCGCTCAATACCCCAGTCGTGCGCGACGACATCTATGTACTGCGCAGCAGCGACAGCTCCACCAAGGTTCCAGATTTCTTTGTGCCCAAGACCATGCACAACGAAGGCAACTACATCATCTCCCTGGGCAACCTGTGCCGCTGGCTGGCCCAGCAGGCCGAGAACCTGGGCGTGGAAATCTACCCAGGCTTCGCCGCCCAGGAAGTGTTGTTCGACGAAAACGGCGTAGTGCGCGGGATCATCACCGGCGACCTCGGCGTGGACCGTGAAGGCCAGCCAAAAGACGGCCTGTACACCCCCGGCATGGAACTGCGCGGCAAGTACACGCTGTTCGCCGAAGGCTGCCGTGGGCACCTGGGCAAGCAACTGATCCAGCGCTTCAACCTGGACAGCGACGCCGACGTGCAGCACTACGGCATCGGCCTCAAGGAAATCTGGGAAATCGACCCGGCCAAGCACCAACCTGGCCTGGTGGTCCACACCGCCGGCTGGCCGCTGGACATCATGAGCAACGAGAACACCGGTGGCTCTTTCCTCTATCACCTGGAAAACAACCAGGTGGTCGTAGGCCTGATCGTCGACCTGTCCTACAGCAACACCTTCCTGTCGCCGTTCGATGAGTTCCAGCGCCTCAAGCATCACCCGGTGCTGGCCCAGTACCTGGAAGGCGGCAAGCGCATCAGCTACGGCGCGCGCGCCCTGGCCAAGGGCGGCATCAACTCGCTGCCTAAGATGATATTCAAGGGCGGCGCCTTGATCGGTTGTGACCTGGGCACCATGAACGTGGCCAAGATCAAGGGCAGCCATACCGCAATGAAGTCCGGCATGCTCGCCGCCGACGCCGTGGCTGATCGCCTGTTCGCCGAGTCCGAAGGCGGCGATGAGCTGACCGCCTACGTCGACAGCTTCAAAGCCAGCTGGCTCTACGAAGAACTGTTCGCCACCCGCAACTTCGGCCCGGCGATGCACAAGTTCGGCCCGATCATCGGTGCTGGCTTCAACTGGTTCGACCAGAACATCCTCGGCGGCAAAATGCCGTTCACCCTGCATGACACCAAGCCGGACTACGCCTGCCTCAAGCTGGCCAAGGACAGCCAAAAGATCGACTACCCAAAACCCGACGGCAAGTTGAGCTTCGACAAGCTGAGCTCGGTGTTCCTCTCCAGCACCAACCATGAAGAAGAACAGCCGTGCCACTTGAAACTCAAGGACCCGAGCATCCCGATCGGCACCAACCTGCCGCTTTACGATGAACCGGCGCAGCGTTACTGCCCGGCCGGCGTGTACGAAGTCATCACCAAGGAAGACGGCGAGAAGCGCTTCCAGATCAACGCCCAGAACTGCGTGCACTGCAAGACTTGTGATATCAAGGACCCTTCGCAGAACATCACCTGGGTGACACCGGAAGGCGCGGGCGGGCCGACTTACCCGAATATGTAAGCCATCTGCTTGAACATGAGGCTCTCCACTGGAGAGCCTTTTTTATGGCCGACACAAATCTAATGTGGCAGCGAGCAAGCCCGCTCCCACATTTAGATAGAGGCATCTCTGGGATTTATGCGGCGCGTTCTTCACCCGGGTTACGCTCGAAATAGCGTTTATATTCCCGACTGAACTGCGACGTACTCTGATACCCCACGTTATGCGCCGCCTGCGCCACGCCCATGCCTTCCACCAGCAACAGCTGTTGGGCCTTGAGCAAGCGCAGACGCTTGAGGTACTGCACCGGCGACAACAAGGTGCAACGTTTGAAGTGCTCATGGAACGTCGACGCACTCATATGCGCATAACCGGCCAAGGTCTCGATGTTCAGGGGTTCGGCGTAATGGGCATGCAGGTGGTTCAAGGACGTGGCAATCCGCGAGAACTGCCCCTGCTGCTCCACCAGGGCGCGCAGTACGTCGGCCTGAGGCCCACGCAGCGCAGTGAACAACAATTCCCGCACCCGCGCCGGCCCCATGATCCGGGCCTCCAATGGATCGTGCAGGCACTGCAACAGGCGCTCGACGCAACCGCGCATCGCGTCATCCAGTACCACCGAGCTCATCGACTCCAACGTCTGCGCCGTCGGCGGTGGCCCGGCCTGCATGCCCATGGCCATCACCAACTCGCCCAACACCACCCGATCAATACCCACAGTCACCCCATACAGCGGGGCATCGGCGGCCATGGCAAACGTCTCGCACTCGAACGGCACCGGCATTGCCTGGATCAGGTAATGCCCGGCGCCGTACTCCAGCGTCCTGGGGCCCAGGTAGGCGACCTTGCTGCCCTGGGCCACGAACATCAGGCTCGGTTCGTAGATCTGCGGGCCGCGTGCTACGTCGCAACTGGCGCGCAACACCTTCACACCCGCCAGGTGAGTCGGGGAAAAACCATCGCGGGGCGTCAGCCCCTCAATCAAGGAAACCAGCGTGGCGTTGGCATCAAGATGGCGAGTCAACAACATGGCAAAAACTTCGCGAAAAAGGGATGAGAACATCATCGCAGGTCTGGCGGCCAATGAATCCAATCCAGGGGCACTCCCGGACGAATAGGCATGAGACTCGGAGCATTTGCCATGTTCGCCCACCGGGTCCACGCGCAGAATTCGCCACCTTTCCCGTCCAAGCTTTTGCGAGGTTTTCAACATGTACACCGCCATCGGTTACGCCGCCCAGTCGGCCACCACTCCCCTCGCCCCCATGTCTTTCGAACGCCGCAGCCCGCGGGCCGATGACGTGGCAATCGAGATTCTGTACTGCGGCGTCTGCCACTCCGACATCCACCAGGCTCGCAACGAATGGGGCATCGCCGTCTACCCGCTGATGCCGGGCCATGAGATTGTCGGCAAGGTCACGGCCGTCGGCGCCAGCGTCAGCGCGCATAAAGTCGGCGACCTGGTCGGCGTGGGCTGCATGGTGGACTCGTGCCGCCACTGCGAAGCCTGCAAATCGGACCTGGAGCAATACTGCCTCGAAGGCCCGACCATGACCTATGCCACCCCGGATCGCGTGGACGGCAGCAACACCATGGGCGGCTACTCCGATAGCATCGTGGTCAGCGAGCACTTCGTGGTGAAGATTCCGGCCAAGCTCGACCTGGCCAGCGCTGCGCCAATCCTCTGCGCAGGCATCACTACCTACTCGCCGCTCAAGCACTATGGCGTCAAGGCCGGCGACAAGGTCGGGATTCTCGGCATGGGCGGCCTGGGCCATATGGGCATCAAGTTCGCCAAGGCCATGGGCGCTGAAGTGACGCTGTTCACCCGCTCCGCGAGCAAGGCAGAAGAAGGCCGGCGCCAGGGCGCCGATCACGTGATCGTGTCCACCGATGCCGAGCAGATGAAAGCCGCCGCCGGGCATTTTGATTTCCTGCTGGACACCATTCCGGTGCAGCACGACCTCAACCCCTACCTCGATACCCTGCGCTTTGACGGCGTGCATATCCTGGTGGGTTTGATCGAGCCGGTAGACCCTCCGGTCAACGCCGCCAAGCTGGTGCTGGGCCGTAAAGTGCTGGCCGGCTCACTGATCGGCGGCATTGCCGAAACCCAGGAAGTCCTGGATTTCTGCGCCGAGCATGGCATTACCTGCGACATCGAAATGCTCGATATCCGCCAGATCAACGAAGCCTATACACGCATGATTGCTGGCGACGTGAAGTACCGCTTCGTGATCGACATGACCACCCTGAAGGCTTGATCAGGCCTTCGCCCCCAACTCCGCTGACAGCCGTGCTGCAACCTGTTTGACCACAGGAATCAACTCGGCCATTTTTTCCAGCGGCATGTAGGGCACCGTACTGGCGATGCTGATGCCGGCGACAATCCGCCGGCTGGCATCGCGCACGGGCGCGGCCACACAGCGGATCGACGGCTCGTTGTCTTCCAGGTCGAACGCATAGCCGCCCGCGACATATTCGCGCATGCGTTGCTCGAATTGCTCCCAGGATTGTTCCGGGTGCTGCGGCCAGTGCAGGTTTTTCCCGCCTACCGGCAAGCTGGCCTGATACAGGCGCTGCCATTCCTCTTGCGAATCATCGAGCAACAAGGCCTTGCCGATCCCGGTACGTGCCAGGGGCATGCGGTGGCCGACCCGCGAGCGCATTTCCGGGCCGTTGCGCCCAGGATTCTTGTGCAGGTACAGCACATCGTCGTATTCACGGATCGCCAGGTGGATGGTGTCGCCGGTCAGCGCCGACAGCTCATCCAGATAAGGCATCGCCAGCGTCACCAGCGGCAGTTCTTCCCGGGCCTGGAAGCCCAACTCGATCAGCTTGGGGCCCAGCAGGTAGCCGACTTGCGGCACTACCCGCAGGTAGCGCTCGTCCACCAGGCAACTGGCCAGGCGATGCGTGGTGCTGCGAGTGGTGCCGATGCGCCGGGCAATCTCCTTGAGATCCCGCGCCCCGGACGCCACCGCCTGCACCACGCCCAGGCCGCGCAACAGGGTCTGGGTGCCCGTGGGCGCGGAGTCTTTGGCGGGCGTCGGTGGGTTTTCCTGCATGTCGGAGCCTATCTGGAAATGCGAAAGCGGCGGCCATTATGGCAAATGCCGGGCCTCATAACAGGGCCGATCTCAGCCTTGGGCAAACTCACGCAACGCATCGCCTTCCATGCGGTAGCGCACCCACTCTTCCTGGGGTTGGGCGCCGATGGATTTGTAGAACGCAATGGCCGGTTCGTTCCAGTCCAGCACGCTCCACTCAAAGCGCCCACAGCCATTGTCGTAGGCGATCTTCGCCAGGTGGCGCAGCAACTTCTTGCCCGCCCCGCCGCCGCGCTGCTCCGGGTTGATGTACAGGTCTTCCAGATACAGGCAGTTGCTGCCAAGCCAAGTGGAATAGCTGAAGAAGAACACCGCAAAACCAATCGGCAAGCCGTCGCGCAGGCAGATCAGGCCATGGGCGGTGGCACCTTCGCTGAACAGGCTGCGCTCGATATCCACCACGCTGGCGATCACTTCGTGGCGGGCTTTTTCGTACTCGGCCAGTTCAGTAATAAAGGTCAGGATCTGCGCAGCATCGCTGGGTACGGCGGGACGGATCTCGATGGTCATGAACAGGCCTGCGGCTAAAAAAGAAAGGACACATACTAAGGCGCTTTGATGACCGCTTGCAGGGATTTATGCACGCGATTACTCCGCTGCGCAGCAATGCTGACGCCAGTAACCACAGAACAAAGCACGGGGTGGCCCGTGGTAAAAAGTCCGCCATAAATCCAACAAACCCCAAGGCTTGCCCATGCGCCCCTCTGCTCCAGTTGGCGGAACGCTCTTCGCCCTGTTCTGCCTTGCCAGCTACCTGCTGTCACTGTCGTATGGCTCGACGTTTTTGTTGTCGCTGCTGATCGATTCCAGAGGCGGCAATGAACACGACGCCGGCAGCGTGATTTCCATGGCGATGCTCAGTACGTTTATCGCGGTGATTGCATCCGGGCACCTGGCCGATGCCCTGGGTGCCGCGCGCTCAATTGCCTGCCTGGGGATCCTGCTGGTGG
This sequence comes from Pseudomonas sp. DTU12.1, assembly GCF_009873475.1. Lineage (NCBI taxonomy): Bacteria > Pseudomonadati > Pseudomonadota > Gammaproteobacteria > Pseudomonadales > Pseudomonadaceae > Pseudomonas > Pseudomonas sp. DTU12.1. Next base: position 4,491,475 of record NZ_CP045254.1, read on the forward strand.
TGGCCTGCCTGGGCTTTGCCCTGACGCCGGGTTTTGGCCAGGGCCTGATGCTGTTCGGCCTGACCCTCGGGCTGGGCTGGGGCGTGTTCTACACCCTGGGCCCGATCATCGTGGCGATGCTGGTGGCGCCCAGCCACAGGGCCAAGTATTTCGCCTGGCTGTCGGGGAGCATGATGACCGGCATCGGTTCGGGCCCCCTGTTGGGGCGGGCGGCCAGCGCCATGGGCCTGCCTCTGGAAAGCGCATTTTATATTGCAGCTCTCGCCAGCCTGGTGGGCGTGCTGATGTTCTGGCGCCTGGGCAGCTATCTCAAGCAGCAACCCAACTTGCTGGGGACTGGCACCGTGTCGAAAATCTCCTGGGCCAGCACCCGGCGCGTACTGGGGTCGAAGGCGGCATTCGCGATCATCATGGTTGGCCTGGGCGGCTGTGTGTTTGGCGGGCTGTCGAGTTTCCAGACCAGCTACGCGGCAAGTCAGGGGCTGGATTACTCGCTGTTTTTCCTGGGCTTCATGGGCGCGGCGATCACCAGTCGATTGTTGATTGCCAGCGTGGTGGTCAAGCGGGATGCGTACTGGTCGGCCTGTGTGTTATCCGGATTGATGCTGGTGTCGATCCTGATGTTCAGCTTCGGCGTGCATGACAGCTTCAGCTACTTGCTGGCGGCTATCACCTTGGGAGTGGGTTACGGCCTGACCTATTCAGTGATCAACGGCCTGGCCGCCAACGAGGCGCCAACTGCCAGCACGCCCCAAGCCTTGCTGCTGTTCAGCCTGTCGTACTTTATCGGGGTGTTCGGGTTTCCGCTGCTGGCGGGCAAGCTGATTGTCGAGCATGGCGTGCCAACCCTGCTCGCCAGTGTATTGGGCATCGCCTTGCTCAACTGGCTGATCACAGTGCTGCGCCTGATTTGGCGTCGGGTGTCGAAACACAAAATCTTACAGGTGACCTAGCACCGTTCGTCGTGATCCAGGCACCAACAATAAGAGTGGGCTGACCAACCTAAGGTAAGGACTTTATTCCTATGGAGGCTCCACCATGAATACTTCCAAAGTGACTGCCCTCGCCTTCGCTGGCTTGCTGTCTGCGGTGTCCCTGGCCAGTGTTGCGGCAACCGACCCTTCCACCGGCAAGACCGACCCTATTGGTAGCCCGCCCAACCCCGCCACCCAAGAAACCGAGAACTCCATGGGCACCGGGCTCGATACCAATGGCGGAGCCATCATCCAGGACGGCGCCGACCCACGCACCCGAGGCAATGACGGCAACCGCCAGGGCCTGGGCACCGATGTCGAGAACGGCAAGATCGGCCCCGGCAAGAATGCCACCCCCAGCGGCAACGATGACAACCTGCCCGGCGCGCCAAAACAGCCTTGAGCCACTGGCCGACAGACGAACACTACCCCACCACTGACCCTGAAGAGGTATGCATGAACGTCGATAAAAACCTTGAGAAAGAAGTCCTCACCCGCTTGCTGCACGCGCACCCGAATGGCTTGGGCAAGGAGGTGCTGGATAACTACCGGGGCGAAAAAGTCGTGGCCAGTACCCTGGCGATCCTTCAGGACCGCGGGCTGATCAAGGAAGGCCATGTGACCTGTAACGAGGCCGGCGAACACGCATTGCACCTGCCGATCAAACTGACAGCATCCGGCGTGGACGCGGCGCGCAAGCTCGAAGACGCGCAATAGACGGTTTGCCGGCGATAGCGGTGTGCCTGGTGATGATAGAGCGCTAGGCAGGCCGTCATCGCTGGTAAGCCAGTTCCTACAAACATTCCAAACCTATGCAGGAGCCGGCTTGCCGGTATCAGTCCCTGGGCTCCAGGCCTATCGGGAAGAACACCCCGCCACTCCAGACGCCCAGCCAACTCTCGCCGTCGATCCGGCGTGTTACTGCCAGTTCCACCAACTGGTAGAACACGTTGCGGTGGACCAGCGCCTCAAGGTTGTTGCGCACCAGCACGTAGGGCGAAGGCTCCTGGGTGTCTGGATCAATCACCACCCGCAACGGATGCGCCGGGCCGGCTTCGATCAGGTCTTCGACATTGGAGGTAAACCTCAGGAGCTGGTTCTCGCCATCGCCCTCGACCTCCAGTGACACGGCCACAAAGGGCGCGTCATCCACCTTGATCCCGACCTTTTCCACCGGCGTGATCAAGAAGTAATCATCGCCATCGCGACGGATGATGTTGGAGAACAGCTTGACCATCGGTTTGCGCCCGATAGGCGTGCCCAAGTAATACCAGGTGCCATCACGGGCGATACGCATGTCGATATCGCCACAGAAATCCGGGTTCCACAGATGAACCGGAGCCGGTCCCTTGCCCTTGGGCAACTGCGCCAACAAATCATTGGCCTTGGCCGAATCCGTCATGCTGTTCTCCTTTGAATTACTGGTCGCTCATGCCCAACAGGCTGCGGGCGTACTGGCGCAGCGGTGGGCCAAGCAGATCTTCGGGTTTGTTGTCGTGGAACGTCAGTAAACCGCCACGACTGCGAATCCGTGCAGTATCGATCAAATATTGGGTGCTGGTCTCGATCAACATGATCTGGATGACCCCGCTGTCGACGCCCAGTCGGTCCAGGGCTTCCTGATCGGCCCACTCGTCTGCATTGCCGATACGATCATCGGCCTTGGCGAACCGCGTATACAACAGGTAATGGGCGCCTACCTCACGGGCTTCGGCCATGGCCTGCTCCAGCCCTTGCGGGGCGCGGGCACGGCGGACCATGGGGAAGTATTCGATAAAGCCATTGAAGGCTTCCTCGGCCACCACATTGGGACGCGGATAGGCGCTGCCCGGCGGCGTGAACGCGCCCTGGGCGATAAATACAAACGAATCGGGCTGTATGCGAACCGAGTTGGAACGACGGGTGTCGCTGTGATCCAGCAAACCGGCATCGCTCATCTGATAGCGAGTGCCTTCGGCCATATCGCTGACTGTCATGCAGCCACCCAGCGCGAACGACGCCAGCAACAAAACCAGACTACGCATCCTATCCTCCAGGAGCCGGTGACGGAAAACCGGCGAATGGGCACCAGATGCAGATTTTGCGCCAGCTTGCCTGGCTACCCGCCAATGATCTTCATCACGGTAGCCCCGCCGGAAAACGCCACTTCCTGCTTGTCGCCCAAGGCCTTGACCAGCAGACGCTGTAACGCCGGAAGGGCCTGGTGGCGCGGCTTGTCCAACAGGTCGCCGACATAGTGGCGGTTGCTCGACGACAGGCAGCCGTGCAACCAGCCGGTCGAAGAAAGGCGCAGACGCGAACAGGTCCGGCAAAACGGCACACTTTCATTGGCGATCACGCCGAAGAAGCCCTGACCGGGAATTTCATAGCGCACGGCCGTGGCATCTACCGGGGCGTCAGCCTGCAGGTATTCGTGATGCTCGCCAATCAGGCTCAACAGCTGTTGCAGGCTGACGAACTGTTGCAGGAATGCGTTGGAGTCGCTCGCAAGGTGGCCCATGCGCATCAACTCGATAAAACGCAGTTCATAGCCGCGCTCCAGGCAATACTCCAGCAGGGGCATGACTTGGTCGAGGTTCTGCCCGCGCAACGGCACCATATTGACCTTGATCTTGATACCCGCCGCACGCGCCTGCTCCATGCCATCGAGGACCGTGGCCAGGTCGCCCCCCCTGGCGATCCCGCGAAAGGCAGCGGCATCGAGGGTATCGAGGGAAACATTGATACGGCGAATACCGGCATCGACCAGTAATGGCAACTTGCGTGCTAGTAACTGGCCATTGGTGGTCAAACTGATATCGCTCAAGCCCATCTGCCCGACGGCCTGCATAAAGGTTTCGAGCTTGGGACTGACCAGCGGCTCGCCGCCGGTGATGCGCAGACGATCGATGCCCGCAGCCTCGATCAGGTAGGCCACCCCACGGGCCATGGCCTCGGCCGAGAGCTCGTCCTGCGCAGCCACCAACCGCTTGCCGTTGGGCACACAGTAGGTACAGGCGTAATTGCAGGCTGAGGTCAGGCTGATCCGCAAATTGCGAAAACGCCTGCCTTGACGATCAACGATCATGGATCACTCCGGCAGCGGATAATTCGGGCGTGCTAAAACCTGACTCATAAATCAGATTTTAGCAAGGTCCTTGCCTGAGTATATTCCTGGGTTACTACATACGGCAGTAAATCAACCGGCCATTGTCCGGATGAATGCCTTATGTGGCAGGCGTCTCGGGGTTCGGCAGGTCGGTGCTGTGCTTGCGCTTGTTGCCCATGCGTACGCCGATGTCCATCAGGAACTGGAAGAAGCCTTCCTGATCTTCCAGCACGTTGCTCCAGAATGGCGAGTGGTACAGCGCCACGGCACCATGCACCAACGCCCAGGCGGCGCAGTAGTGGAAGTAAGGCGGCACATCTTCCAGCTTGCCTTCACTGATCCGACCCTTGATCAGCAGGGTCAGGCGCTCGAAGTTCGAAGCACGGATCTTGTGCAACTCCTCGACCATTTCCGGCACTTGATGGCCCTTGACCACCTTTTCTTCGAGGCGGTCGAACAGGCGGTAGCGCTGCGGGTCACGCATGCGGAACTCAAAGTAAGCCCGGGACAGCGCTTCCTTGTCTTTGTCGACATCGGCCGAGTGCAGCAGCTCGTTCAAATCGCGCTCGTAATCGAGCATCAGGCGCAAGTAGATCTCGGCCTTGGACTTGAAGTGCTTGTAGATCGTGCCTTTGCCGATACCCACGGCATCCGCAATCATCTCGACGGTGACGCTGTCTTCACCCTGTTCGAGGAACAATTTGAGCGCGGTGTCGAGAATTTCCTGCTCACGGCGGCGAAACTCACGGACCTTACGGGGTTCTTTGTGCATAGAAAGAGGTCTGCAGAGGTCAGTATTGGGAGGGTTGAATGCCCCGATGACGGAACGTTTTACCCGGTGCGAGGGATTATCCCGACTGGGCGGTCGTTGGGCAACGTCTATATGAACAACCCATACACTAAACTTACAGCCCGCCAACGAATCAAGCGATATGGGTCAGAAATAAAACACAGGTTCGCGCAATGTATTGCCGCTCAATGAGAACTCAAGCGAAGCGCACGTATTCCAAATCTGTTTAAAAAACGATCAGATGCGGCTGGACTGCACGGGATACTGATCAATACTTCATCTGTCGGTGTGACATCTCCCCCAAGTGAAACACCGATAGGGGTACCAATGGACCGCGTACCTTTATTTACTCCTAATGGTCTTAACCCGGATTCACCCCCCAGAACCCGGGTTTTTTTTGCCTTGGATTCAGCGAACGTGCGCCAACGGGAACAGGCGCTTGAAGTTCTCGGTGGTCTGCTCGGCAAAACGCTCGACAGACTCGCCGCGCAACATCGCCAGGTAATCCGCCACATCCCGCACATATTCCGGGAGGTTCGGTTTACCGCGATGGGGGATTGGCGCGAGGTAAGGTGAGTCGGTTTCCACCAGCAAACGATCCGCCGGCACCTGGCGCGCCACATCCCGCAGGGCATCAGCATTGCGGAAGGTGACAATCCCCGACAGGGAAATATAGAACCCCAGGTCGAGCGCCGCCTTGGCCATCTCCCAGTCTTCGGTAAAACAATGCAACACGCCCGCCTGGGGCAGCGCCGCCTCGCGCAGCAAGGCCAGGGTGTCGGCACGGGCGCCACGGGTATGGACGATCACTGGTTTACCGGTCTGCTGCGCCGCTTGCAGGTGCAGGCGGAACGAGGCCTGCTGCAAAGCGGCGGCTTGCGGCTCGTAGTGGTAATCCAGGCCGGTCTCGCCAATGGCCACCACTCGCGGGTGATTGAGTTCGCCCAGCAGCCAGTCAAGGGCCGGGGCTTCGCCAGGCTTGAGGTCCAGGGGATGGATGCCTACCGAGCAATCCACGTCGGCATAGCGCTCAGCCAGGGCCTTGACGTCGGCGGCGTTCTCGGCGCTGACGCCGATGCACAGGAAATGCCCGACGCCACGCTGGCGTGCGGCGTCGAGGGCGGCATCCAGGGAGCCGCCGTGGGCGGCGAGGTCGAGGCGATCAAGGTGGCAATGGGAATCTACGAGCATAAGAAGTTACAACTTGCGTCACAGGAAGTGTCTGGCCAACGAGACATCCGTCGGCCCCGAGAATATCAACGTCGGCCGAGTAACCCGACCCACTGCACCAACAGTGCCTCAAGCAACAGCACCCGGTTCAGGTTGGCCTTGCCCAGGACCTTCTGGCGCTGGGCGAGGATCCAGTCCTGAATGTTCAAAACCTTGTCCTGGGCGCTCTTCTGAGCCAGGTACTGCACGACCTTGCGCATGTCCATCAAGCCCAGGCCGCTCTCGTCTTGGGTCAGTTGATAGCGCAAGATCAAGCTGGACCAATCACAGAACCAGTCAAACAGCAGCAACAGCGGCACGTCTTTCCAGCCCTCGGCCAGTTGCGTGGCAGACTGCTCTTGCTTGAGCAGCTTCTTCACCCCGTCGACCACCTGCGCACGCTGCTCGCGTACGCCCTGGGCCTGCAGGCTGACCGCCGCCAGGGGTGAGCCGGCCGCCAGGGTCAGCAATTCAACCCGCTCCTGCTCACTGCACTCTGGCAAGGCCTGGCCCAGCCATTGCAAACTCATGGCCTCGCTCGGCAGCGGGCAGGCCTGTTGCACGCAACGACTGCGAATCGTCGGCAGCAAACGGCTGGACTGATGACTGACCAGCAGCAGCACGGTGTCGCCCGAGGGCTCCTCAAGGCTCTTGAGCAAGGCGTTGGCGGCGTTGATGTTCATCGACTCCACCGGCTCGATCAGCACCACCTTGCGCCCGCCCATCTGCGCGGTCTGCACCACGAAGCTCACCAGGTCACGTACCTGGTCAACCTTGATCGCCTTGTCGGCCTCTTCAGGCTCCAGCACGTAGTTGTCCGGATGGCTGCCGGCCTTGAGCAGCAGGCACGATTTGCATTGCCCGCACGCCTCAAGCCCTGCTGGCTGCTGACACAGCAGGCGAGCCATCAAGCGCTCGGCCAAGGCGCGCTTGCCGATGCCTGCCGGCCCATGGAGCAGATAGGCATGGGCATGCTGGGCACGTCCGGCCAATTGCTGCCATAGGCTGTCCTGCCACGGATAGGCTTCAGCCACGGTAAAGCTCCAACAGTTTCGGGAGCAGCGCATCGATGGCCTGTTGCACTTGCTCCAGCGGTTGCGCGGCATCCAGCAAGCAATAGCGCGACGGTGCAGCTTCGGCACGCTGGAGGTACGCCGCGCGCACCGCTTCAAAAAATGCCCGGCCTTCCAGCTCGAAGCGGTCCAGGCGACCACGGGCGCTGGCCCGCGCCAGGCCGACGTCCACCGGCAGGTCGAAGACCAGGGTCAGGTGCGGGCGCAGATCGCCCTGGACAAAGGTCTCCAGGGTCGCGATGCGCTCCAGGGACAAGCCACGGCCGGCGCCTTGGTAGGCGTAGGTGGAATCGGTAAAGCGGTCGCAGATCACCACCGCACCACGGGCCAGCGCCGGCCGGATCACTTCGCCCAGGTGCTGGGCACGCGCGGCAAACACCAGCAACAACTCGGTGTCCGGGTTCATGACCTCGTCGCCAGTCGCCAGCAACACCTCGCGGATCTTCTCCGCCAGGGGCGTGCCGCCGGGCTCGCGGGTCAGCAGCACCTCGATCCCTGCGGCCCGCAAGCGCTCGGCCAGGTATTCACGGTTGGTACTCTTGCCGGCGCCTTCCGGGCCTTCCAGGGTAATAAACAAGCCAGTCACAGGCAGTCCTTAATCAGAGTCATTGCGGGCTTTGCGCGGGCGCAGCTTCAGGCGCGACAGGCTCAACGGTCGCAGGTGTGGCCGGCGCAGGGCTGGAGCGATAATCGGCGCGACGCTTGAGTTGGTACTCGCGCACCGCGGCATTATGGGCATCCAGGCTATCGGAGAAAATATGGCTGCCATCGCCCCGTGCCACGAAATACAGGCTGCTGCCCGGTACCGGATTCAACGCGGCATGGATCGCTTCGCGGCCGACCATGGCAATCGGCGTCGGTGGCAAGCCGCTGATCATGTAGGTGTTATAGGGCGTGGCTTCTTTCAGGTGCGCGCGCGTCAACTTGCCGTTGTAGCGCTCGCCCATGCCGTAGATCACGGTGGGGTCGGTCTGCAGCAGCATGCCGATCTTCAGACGCCGCACAAACACCCCGGCAATCTGCCCACGCTCTTCAGGCACGCCGGTTTCCTTCTCGACCAGCGATGCCATGATCAGCGCCTGGTAGGGGTCGGTATAGGGCGCATCCGGGGCACGTCGGCTCCATTCCTGCTCAAGTACATCGTCCAGGCGGTTGTAGGCTTTCTTCAGGAACTCGACATCGGTCATGCCGCGCACGAAACGGTAGGTATCAGGGAAGAACCGCCCTTCCGGGAAGACGTCGGGATGGCCGATTTTTGCCATCACCTCGCGGTCACTCAAGCCCGTCAGGGTCTGCTCGATCTTTTCGTGCTTGGCCAGCGCACTGCGCACCTGGCGGAAGTTCCAGCCCTCCACCAGCGTCAGGCTGTACTGCACCACTTCACCGCGTTGCCACAGGCCGATCAGGCCCTGGGCCGTCAGGCCTGGCGTCATGCGGTACTCGCCACTGTGCAGTGGCTGACCCTCAAGATTGAAGCGCCAGTAAAGGCGCAGCCAGAAGGCATCCTCAAGTACACCGTCGTTTTCCAGACGATTGAAAGTACCGGTAGGGGTCGCACCAGCCGCTACATCCAGCAATTGCTCCTGGGACAGATTCAGCGGCTGCTTCAAGGCCGAGTCCAGCTTCCAGGCCGAAAAGCCCAGCAGCAAACCCGCCAGGACCAGACCGATCTCCAGCAGCAATACAATTTTACGTCTCAAATCAAACACCCAATAGCGCGCGAACAATGCCCTGCAGTTTACGGGTGAGCGGCCCAGCCGACCAGCTCATTGGCCCACATCCAAGCACCGGCCAAATGCCATATACGCTGTTGCAGACGAACACTTCATCAGCCTGCTGCAACTGCGCAAGGCTGATATCGGCAACGGTGGTGACAATGCCCAACCCCTCGGCCCTGGCCAACAGCTCGCCCCGCATGACGCCGGCCACGCCGCAGCGGCTCAGGTCGGCCGTCAGCAACTGGCCGTCATGCATCAGGAACAGGTTGCTGAACACGCCTTCGATGACGCGCCCGGACATATCCAGCATCAATCCTTCCGCGTGATCGGCATCTTGCCACTCGGCGCGGGCCATGACCTGTTCGAGGCGGTTTAGGTGCTTGAGACCTGCGAGCAAAGGTTGCTCGGACAAACGGGTAGCGCATGGGAACAGGCGAACGCCTGAAGAACCATGAGTCTGGGGATAGGTGGCAGGCGGGCTGCCTTGCAGAATACGGCGCACCGAGGCGCCAGCGTTGATGCCATAACCCCGCTGGCTATCGCCACGGGTGAGGATCAACTTGAGTACGCCATCGCCCAGGGCTGCGGCAAAGGCCAGCACTTCGCTGCGGACCAGTTCCTGGTCTGCGGCAAGCGCAAGGCGCCTGCAACCCTCGTCGAGGCGTTGCAGGTGACGATCAAGCAGCACGGGCTGCCCGGCCTTGACTGCGATGGTTTCAAACAGACCATCGCCGTAGGCCAGGCCGCGATCTTTCAGCGGCACGGCGTCCGCTGGCTGACCGTCGACCCAGCTGTGCATCACTCGGCGAACCGGCGGAACACCAGGGAACCGTTGGTACCGCCAAAGCCGAACGAGTTGGACAACACCACATCGATCGGCATTTTCTGCGGCTCGTGAGGCACGAAGTTCAGGTCGCAGCCCTCATCTGGTTCATCAAGGTTGATGGTCGGCGGCGCGACCTGATCCTTGATTGCCAGCACGCTGAAAATCGCTTCGACCGCACCTGCCGCACCCAACAGGTGACCGGTCATGGACTTGGTGGAGCTGACCGCCAGCTTGTAGGCGTGCTCGCCGAATACCGACTTGATGGCCTGGGCTTCCGCCAGGTCGCCCGTCGGCGTCGAGGTGCCGTGGGCGTTGATGTACTGCACTTGATCGACGTTGATCTTCGCGTCGCGCAGGGCATTGCTGATGCAACGCGCGGCGCCCGCACCGTCGGCAGGTGGCGAGGTCATGTGGTACGCATCGCCACTCATGCCAAAACCGATCAGTTCGGCATAGATCGTCGCGCCACGGGCCTTGGCGTGCTCCAGCTCTTCGAGGACCAGGGCACCGGCACCGTCGGACAGTACAAAGCCATCACGGCCCTTGTCCCACGGACGACTGGCGCGGGTCGGCTCGTCATTGCGCGTCGACAGCGCACGGGACGCGCCGAAGCCACCCATGCCCAGGCCGCAGGCAGCCATTTCGGCGCCACCGGCGATCATCACGTCAGCCTCGTCATAGGCGATATTGCGCGCCGCCATGCCGATGCAGTGAGTGCCCGTGGTGCACGCCGTGGAAATGGCGTAGTTAGGCCCCTGGGCACCCAGATGGATGGACAGGAAACCGGAAATCATATTGATGATCGAGCCCGGGACGAAGAACGGTGAAATTCGACGAGGGCCGGATTCGTGCAAGGTACGGCTGGTTTCTTCGATATTGGTCAAACCGCCAATACCCGAACCCATGGCCACGCCAATGCGCTCACGGTTGGCATCGGTCACTTCCAGGCCGGCGTTACGCACCGCCTGAAAACCGGCTGCCAGGCCGTATTGAATGAACAGGTCGAGTTTGCGGGATTCTTTGATCGAGAGATATTCCTCGACATTGAAGCCCTTTACCGAGCCGCCAAAACGGGTGGAATAGGCAGAAAGGTCCGTATGTTCAATCAGACCAATACCACTGTGGCCAGCCAGAATGCCCTGCCAACTGCTCGGCACATCCGTACCCAGTGGCGACAACATACCCATACCGGTGACTACGACGCGTCTACGCGACACAGCACTCTCCTTTTTCTTGATGACGACACTTGAGCTGACTTTTCATCAGAGCTAATGAAAAAACCGCACGCCGTTATAGCAGTGCGGTTTTTCCATAACAGCAAGCGACGATTACAAACTATTACGCCTGGTGGCTAGTAACGTAGTCGATAGCAGCTTGAACAGTAGTGATTTTTTCAGCTTCTTCGTCCGGGATTTCGGTCTCGAATTCCTCTTCCAGAGCCATCACCAGCTCAACGGTGTCAAGGGAATCGGCACCCAGGTCTTCTACGAAGGAAGCAGTGTTGGTCACTTCTTCTTCTTTAACGCCCAGTTGCTCGGCGACGATTTTCTTGACGCGCTCTTCGATGGTGCTCATACCTTGTTTAACTCCTAATGGACAAATTCAGGCAGCTGGCCAGTGGGTAAGTGTATAGAAAGGCTTTTCAGCTTTTCAACTGAAAGCTTCACCCTCGTACCCTACCGACCACCTGTCTATAAATAGATTGCAGCTTTATAACGGATTTTAGACAGCTCGTATGACATTTTTTTGAAGCGATCCGTCACAATTTAACTCATGTACATCCCGCCGTTCACCGGGATTGTAGCCCCAGTCACGTATGCCGCACCGTCAGACGCCAGGAAAGAGACCACATTGGCGATCTCTTGGGCCTGGCCCAGACGGCCCAGCGGAATTTGCGTCAGCAACGCTTCACGCTGCGCTTCAGGCAATTCGCGGGTCATATCGGTATCGATAAACCCTGGAGCCACCGAGTTGACCGTAATCGACCGCGAGCCGACTTCACGCGCCAGGGCACGGCTGAAACCTTCCAGGCCGGCCTTGGCAGAGGCGTAGTTTACTTGGCCTGCGTTGCCCATGGCACCCACTACGGAGCCAATATTGATAATTCGACCCCAACGCGCCTTGGTCATGCCGCGCAAAACACCCTTGGACAGGCGAAACAGACTGTTCAAGTTGGTATCGACCACGTCGTACCACTCGTCGTCTTTCATGCGCATCATCAGGTTGTCGCGGGTAATACCGGCGTTGTTCACCAGAATGGCCGGCGTCCCGAACTGTGCAGTGATCTGCGCCAGCACGGCAGCCACGGACTCATCGCTAGTCACGTTGAGTTCCAGGCCAGTGCCCTGCACGCCGTTTTCCTTGAGGGTCGCCGCGATACGCTCGGCGCCGGAGGCGGAGGTCGCAGTACCGATCACTACCGCGCCCTGACGGCCCAGTTCCAGGGCAATCGCCTGGCCAATGCCACGGCTTGCGCCGGTAACCAGTGCAACTTTACCTTGCAGACTCATGCAGGCTTCTCCTTAGTTCAGGCCAGTGCGGCGCGGGTGGCTGCGAAGCCATCCGGGGTATTGAGATTGGAAGTCGACACGCCTTCGGCGCAGCGCTTGTTGAGACCGGCCAGGACTTTGCCCGGACCACACTCAACCAGTTGAGTAGCGCCCTTGGCAGCCAGGGTCTGGACCGACTCAACCCAGCGCACCGGCTTGTACAGTTGCTCCAGCAGGTCGCGCTTGAGGGTTTCGAGGTCGGGTGCCACGTCGGCGCTGACGTTTTGTACCAACGGGATCTGCGGCGCCTGCCAGTTGATGGCTGCGATGGACTCGGCGAAACGCTCGGCCGCCGGGCGCATCAACTCGCAATGGGATGGCACGCTGACCGGCAGTGGCAATGCACGTTTGGCACCGCGGGCCTTGCAACCTTCGATGGCACGCTCGACCGCAGCCTTGGCACCGGCGATCACCACCTGACCAGGGGAGTTGAAGTTCACCGCGCTGACCACGTCGCCCTGGGCCGCTTCGGCACAGGCTTCGGCCACCACGGTGTCGTCCAGGCCCAAAATAGCGGCCATGCCGCCCTGCCCGGCCGGAACAGCCTCTTGCATCAGTTGACCACGGCGCTCTACCAGCTTGACCGCCTCAGCGAGGGTCAGGCTGCCTGCGGCGACCAAGGCGCTGTACTCGCCCAGGCTGTGGCCGGCGACAAAAGCCGGGCGTGCGCCGCCTTCAGCCAGCCAGACGCGCCACAGCGCGACGGAAGCCGTCAGGATCGCCGGCTGGGTTTTATCGGTTTGGTTGAGCAGTTCTTCCGGCCCGTCCTGGGTCAATGCCCAAAGGTCGTAGCCCAAGGCAGCGGAAGCTTCCTTGAATGTTTCCAGGACCAGCGGGTATTGCGCGCCCAGCTCGGCCAACATGCCGAGGGACTGCGAACCCTGCCCTGGAAAGACGAATGCGAGGGATGTAGACATGTAACAAGCCCCTAATGATCTGGTCGTCGGTGAATTGACGCCCCACAGCTGGGAGCGCAAGAAACTGACAGATTGGATGGTCAATTGAACTGGCCGGTCACATTTAAGCATTCCCGGCCCGATTCGCCTAAGGCAACAGATCCTCAAGACGGCCATGCAAGCGTTGCGGCAGGTTCTCCTGGATCTCGATCAGCGCGCGCGCAATGGCACTCTGAAAGCCCTGGACCCCTGCCGAACCGTGGCTTTTTACCACAATGCCCTGCAAACCGAGGAAGCTTGCGCCATTATGCCGCGCCGGGGCCAGGTCCGCCTGCAGGCGCCGCATCAAGGGTAGCGCCAGGGCACCCACCAGCCGGGAAGCCAGGTTGCGCTTGAACAACGCCTCGATCCGCGCGGCAATCATCGTTGCCAGGCCTTCGCTGGACTTGAGCAGAATATTTCCGACAAAACCGTCACAAACCACCACATCGGCCTCGCCGCGATACAACCCATCGCCCTCGACAAACCCGATGTAGTTCAAGCCCCGCGCCTGTTGCAACAGGCTGGCGGCCAACTTGACCTGCTGGTTGCCCTTGATGTCCTCGGTACCGATGTTCAGCAACGCCACGCGCGGACGCACCACACCCAGCGCTTCGGCCGCAACCGACCCCATCAGGGCAAAGTGCAACAGGTGCTCGGCGCTGCAATCGACATTCGCTCCCAGGTCCAGCAACTGACAGTAGCCACGCTGTGTCGGGATCGCCGCGACCATCGCCGGCCGATCAATGCCCGGCAGGGTTTTCAGCACATGACGGGACAAGGCCATCAAGGCCCCGGTGTTGCCGGCACTGACACAGGCCTGGACCTTGCCATCACGCAGCAACTCAAGGGCTACGCGCATGGAGGAATCGGGCTTGCCACGCAGGGCCTGGGCTGGCTTTTCATCCATGCCGATGGTTTCGCTGGCTGGCGTTATCGTCAGGCGCGCGCGATCCACAGCCGGATGGCTGGCAATCAGTTCTTCAAGTAGGGAAGGTTGACCGACAAGGGTCAGGTGCAGCGAGGGCGTAGCGGACAGGCTGGCAATGCACGCCTGAACAATGCTGCGGGGACCGAAGTCCCCGCCCATTGCGTCAATCGCGATGACTTGAGCAGACAAGTGATTACTCGTCAGCGCCCTTGTCGATCACTTTACGGCCACGGTATACGCCTTCTGGCGATACGTGGTGACGCAGGTGAATTTCACCGGTGGTTTTTTCTACAGACAGAGTGCTTGCCGTCAGGGCATCGTGGGAACGACGCATGTCACGGGCAGAGCGGGATTTTTTGTTCTGCTGAACAGCCATAATTGATTAACTCCTAAACGTTTGGGTCACGCTTTAACTGCGCCAATACACTGAACGGGTTGGACCGCGTTACCTCGTCCTCGCTCGGTTCGGACTCGTCATCGAGCCCCGCCGGCTGCTGGCATTCTTCCGGATGATGAGCAGGCACAATGGGCAAGGCGAGCAGAAGCTCCTCCTCGATCAGTGCATGCAGATCCAAAGGATCTTCGCCCAGTTCCAGCACGTCATAACCTTTCGGCAACGACTGGGTATTCGCACCCTCTTTCACCACAGCATAACTGCATTCGCTGTGGATCGGCAGGGTGACCAGCTCAAGACAACGCTGGCAAACCATTTTGACCTCGGTGTCGATAAAGCTGTGAATTACCACAGATTTACGTTCATCTCGTTCAAAAACGAATTTAGCCTGCACCGTACCGACATTGTCGGAAAGCGGGTCGCAGAGTCTCTCCAAATCGGCCAGCAACACTTCACCTTGAAGGGTGGTGCCACGATCAGCCAATTTGCGCGGGTCAACGTGAGGTGGAATCGGGTCATTCAACATAGGCGCAGCATTATAGGGATGCACCCGCCCATGTCAAAGGAAATTCAGCCCTGTGCGCCAGACTGCCCACTCGCTAGAATCCGCGACTGCCTTGAGGAGAGCCACATGTTGCCTTTATTACTCGCTTCCAGCTCGGTTTATCGCCGGGAACTGTTGAATCGCCTGCAGCTGCCGTTCATCTGCAGCTCTCCGGATATCGACGAAAACCATCGTGCAAATGAGTCCGCGGTCGACCTGGTCAAGCGCCTGGCCGAAGAGAAAGCCCGCGCCCTCGCCAACAGCCACCCAGGGCACCTGATCATCGGCTCGGACCAGGTCGCGGCGCTGGATGGCCAGATCATCGGCAAGCCCCACACCTTTGAAAAGGCCCGTGAACAATTGCTGGCGGCCAGCGGCCGACAGGTCAGCTTCCTCACCGGCCTGGCACTGCTCAATAGCGAGACCGGGCACTGCCAGGTGGACTGCGTCCCCTTCACCGTCACAATGCGCCAACTGGAGCCGGCGCAGATCGAGCGCTACCTGCGGACTGAACAGCCCTACGATTGCGCTGGCAGCTTCAAGGCTGAAGGGCTGGGGGTGAGCCTATTTCAAAGCACCGAAGGCCCGGACGCCACCAGCCTCATCGGCCTACCGCTGATTCGCCTGGTAGATATGCTGCTGGCCGAAGGCGTGCAAGTACCGTAGACCACCACAAACCCCATGCGGGAGAGGGCTTGCTCGCGAATGCGGCGTGTCAGATACACAGCCAGTGACTGACACTGCGCATTCGCGAGCAAGCCCGCACCACATTTTGAGCTATGCCAACCTGAGATCAGCGCAGGGTCGGGCCCTGGAAGCCCATATACAGCGCCAGCTTCTCCGCCACACTGGCACCCAGACGCTTGGAGAAGCGATCGAACGGCGATTCCTGGACGGTGAAGTCCACCAACTCCTTCTCGCCAATCACATCCCGCGCCACCGAACTGGCACTGCCCAGGCCATCGATCAAGCCCAACGGCAAGGCCTGTTCGCCAGACCAGATCAGCCCGGAGAACAACTCCGGATGTTCTTTATCCTTGAGCCGCTCACCGCGCCCCTGCTTGACGCTCGCAATGAACTGGCGATGGGTGGTGTCGAGCACGCTCTGCCAGAACTGGGTTTCGTCAGCCTTTTGTGGCTGGAACGGGTCGAGAAACGACTTATGCTCGCCCGAGGTGTAGGTACGCCGCTCAACCCCCAGCTTCTCCATGGCCCCGACAAACCCGTAGCCGGCCGCCGTCACGCCAATGGAACCCACCAGGCTCGCCTTGTCGGCGTAAATCTGGTCGGCAGCACTGGCAATGTAATAGGCGCCCGAAGCCCCCAGATCAGAGATCACCGCGTACAGCTTGATCTCAGGATGCAACGCGCGCAGGCGGCGGATTTCGTCATAGACATAGCCCGACTGCACCGGACTGCCACCCGGGCTATTGATGCGCAGCACCACACCCTTGACCTTGGGATCCTCGAAGGCGGTGCGCAGGCTGCTGACGATATTGTCGGCGCTGGCAGACTCCTTGTCGGCAATCACCCCGCGCACTTCGATCAGCGCGGTGTAGCTGCCGCTGCGGGCGGCGCTTTTTTCCATATCCACCAAGGGACTGAACAGCACCAACATGCCGATCAGGTAGGTAAAGGTCAGGAGCTTGAAGAAGATCCCCCAGCGCCGCGCCCGACGCTGCTCCTGGACACCCGCCAGCAGGGTTTTTTCCAGCAGTTTCCAGCTTTTATCATCGCCATTGTCGGCAGCGGCCTTGGTCGGCGCCTTCCACTCATCGGTCATGCCATCTACCCCAGCAAAAACTTAACGGGCCTGGTTGAGCCAGGCGTGCAATTGCGAAAACCTGTCGATCGTCAGGCGCGGCTCGTAAGCCTGCAGCGCTTCCGGGGACTGGGCGCCATAACTGACGGCAACACTGTCCATGCCGGCATTGCGCGCCATCAGCAGGTCAAACGAGGCATCGCCGACCATCAACGACTCACGGGCAGAAACGCCGCAATGGGCCATGATCTGCTCCAGCATCAACGGATGAGGCTTGCTCGCGGTTTCATCGGCGGCCCGTGTGACGTCGAAGTAATCTTCCCAGCCATTGGCCTTGAGCACCCGATCCAGCCCGCGCCGGGCCTTGCCGGTGGCCACTGCCAGGTGATAGCCCTGCTCACGCAATGCCGCCAGGGACTGCACCACCCCATCGAACAAAGGCGAAGGTTCGGACTCAAGGGCAATGTAGTGATCGGCGTAGTGCTCGCGGAACGCTACCAGTTCACTGTCGGATATCTGCGGGTACAAGGTACGAATGGCTTCGGGCAAACCCAGGCCAATGATGCCCTTGACCGCCAGGTCACTGCACAACTCAAAGCCGGAGCGGGTCGAGGCCATATGCATGGACTCGACAATCCGGCCAATGGAATCGCACAGGGTGCCATCCCAGTCAAAAATCAGCAGTTTATAGTCAGGGCGCGACACTCAGGCGCTCCACGGTCTTGGCCCACATCTCATCGACGGGCGCCTGTAACTTCAATTCACCACCATCTGGCAACGGCACCGTCAGCATGTAGGCGTGCAGGAACAGGCGCTTGCCGCCCAGATCACGGATTTCCTTGGAGAACCCCTCGTCGCCATACTTGGTATCGCCAGCAATACAGTGGCCGGCGTGCAAGGTATGTACGCGAATCTGGTGGGTACGCCCGGTCACCGGCTTGGCCTCGACCATGGTTGCAAAGTCGCCGAAACGCCGTAGCACCTTGAACAGGGTCAGCGCCTCCTTGCCCTCCTCGTCCACCTCGACCATACGCTCGCCGGAGCGCAGGTTGCTCTTCTGCAACGGCGCACGCACGCTCTTGATCGACGATGCCCAATTGCCACGCACCAAGGCCATATACCGCTTGTCCACGCCATCGCCGCGCAAGGCGGTATGCAGGTGGCGCAACATGCTGCGCTTCTTGGCGATCATCAGCAGGCCGGAGGTATCGCGATCCAGGCGATGGACCAACTCCAACTCCTTGGCATCCGGACGCAACTGACGAAAGGCTTCGATCACCCCGAAATTCAGGCCGCTGCCGCCATGAACCGCAATGCCACACGGCTTGTTGATCACGATCAGCTTGTTGTCTTCGAAGACAATCGAGGCTTCGAGGCGTTGCAACAGGCCCTGGGCCAGCGGCACGGGCTCGTCACGCTCAGGCACCCGCACAGGCGGCACGCGGACGATATCGCCCGCCTGCAGCTTGTACTCGGGCTTGATCCGACCCTTGTTCACCCGCACTTCGCCTTTACGCAAAATGCGATAAATCAAGGTCTTGGGCACGCCTTTGAGCCTGGCCAGAAGAAAATTGTCGATGCGTTGGCCGGCATATTCCGGCGAGACCTCAAGCAGCTGGACGCTGGGGGTCGGGGGGGTGGTAGTCGTCATGGCGGGAATGATAACAATTTTTTATGGAATTGAAGCACTTAATCATTGCTGCTATAGTCGCGAACGCCGCCAAAAGCGGCCTGGACAGAGGACTCGCGGCAAACTGCCGCCCCTGACCATCGCAATTCATCAGGACGCGAGGCCGTCCTACGGGGCTCTTGCCACACTGGAAGGCTCAAGATTGTAACAAGCGCAGGTGACATGAGGCCTGAAGCGAGTGCGATAAGCAGAGTGATTACTCGCCTATTGCGCCGATATTTACGGCCAGTTCACAAAGTGCAGTCAGTCTTGTACCAGACCACGGCGAATGCTTCGGAAACAACGCCTGTTATTAGCCATGAGCGTGAACTCCCCATTGGAGAACACGGTAAATGCCAACCCGCTGCGGATTCTGCGCGCGGCAGCACCCGAATTATCAGGGATACGTGTAGGGTGGAGATGCACAACCGTCGGACTGTGTAGCACTAGGCTTATATTTAGACGCTTCATCTCGTCCACAGTCGCCGGTTGATTCCTCCTCCTGACTGAGTGCTTATTAAGTCACCACAGCAAGCAGGACGCGTAAGTCGCGATACCAGCCCAATTGGCCGGTATTGCTGGACACTGGAGTGGCCAACCACTCTTGACGCACCTGACACCGACCGTGAGAAGTCGTGTGTGCCGAACGCCGTTTCCGGCAGCCCGGAAACCGACGGTACAACATGAAAAGAATGCTGATTAACGCAACTCAACCCGAAGAGTTGCGTGTTGCACTGGTAGATGGCCAACGCCTCTACGACCTGGACATCGAGTCCGGTGCACGCGAGCAGAAGAAGGCCAACATCTATAAAGGCCGGATTACTCGCATCGAGCCAAGCCTTGAGGCTGCCTTTGTCGATTTTGGCTCTGAGCGCCATGGCTTCCTGCCCCTCAAGGAAATCTCCCGCGAATACTTCAAGAAAGCCCCTGAAGGCCGCGTGAACATCAAGGACGTCCTGAGCGAAGGCCAGGAAGTCATCGTCCAGGTCGAAAAAGAAGAACGTGGCAACAAGGGCGCAGCCCTGACCACTTTCATCAGCCTGGCTGGCCGTTACCTGGTCCTGATGCCGAACAACCCGCGTGCCGGCGGCATCTCCCGTCGCATCGAAGGCGAAGAGCGCAACGAACTGCGTGAAGCGCTGAACGGCCTGATCGCCCCGGCCGACATGGGCCTGATCGTGCGCACTGCCGGCCTTGGCCGCAGCAGCGAAGAAATGCAGTGGGACCTCGATTACCTGCTGCAACTGTGGACTGCTATTAAAGAAGCGTCCCTGGACCGCTCCGCGCCATTCCTGATCTATCAGGAAAGCAACGTGATCATCCGCGCCATCCGCGACTACCTGCGCCAGGACATCGGCGAAGTGCTGATTGACAGCGTTGAAGCCCAGGACGAAGCCCTGACCTTCATCCGCCAGGTGATGCCGCAGTACGCCAGCAAGATCAAGCTGTACGAAGACAGCGTACCGCTGTTCAACCGTTTCCAGATCGAAAGCCAGATCGAAACCGCCTTCCAGCGCGTAGTCGAACTGCCTTCCGGTGGCTCCATCGTCATCGATCCGACCGAAGCCCTGGTGTCCATCGACATCAACTCGGCGCGCGCCACCAAAGGCAGCGACATCGAAGAAACCGCCCTGCAGACCAACCTGGAAGCAGCCGAAGAGATCGCTCGCCAACTGCGCCTGCGTGATATCGGCGGCCTGATCGTGATCGACTTCATCGACATGACCCCAGCCAAGAACCAGCGCGCCGTGGAAGAAAAAGTCCGCGAATGCCTGGAAGCCGACCGTGCCCGCGTGCAAGTTGGCCGCATCTCGCGCTTCGGCCTGCTGGAAATGTCCCGTCAGCGCCTGCGTCCATCCCTGGGCGAGAGCAGCGGCATCGTCTGCCCGCGTTGCAACGGCACCGGCATCATCCGTGACGTTGAATCGCTGTCCCTGGCGATCCTGCGCCTGATCGAAGAAGAAGCCCTGAAAGACCGCACCGCCGAAGTCCGCGCGCAAGTGCCGATCCCGGTCGCCGCCTTCCTGCTCAACGAAAAACGCAACTCGATCACCAAGATCGAACTGCGCACCCGTGCCCGCATCGTGATCCTGCCGAACGATCACCTCGAGACGCCGCACTTCGAAGTCCAGCGCCTGCGTGACGACAGCCCGGAAGCCCACAGCGGCCAGTCCAGCTACGAAATCGCCGCGGCTGCTGCCGAAGTCGAAGAAGTCCAGCCAGCCGCCGCGACCCGCACCCTGGTTCGCCAGGAAGCTGCCGTCAAGACCGCGCCGGCCCGTGCCAATGCACCCGTGCCGGCTGAAGCCGCTGCCCCGGTTGCCGCGCCTGCTTCCCTGCCGGAACCAAGCCTGTTCAAGGGCCTGGTGAAGTCGCTGGTCAGCCTGTTCGCCACCAAGGAAGAGCCTGCTGCTCCAGCCGTGGTCGAGAAGCCTGCCGCTGAACGCCCTGCACGCAACGAAGAGCGTCGCAACGGTCGCCAGCAGAGCCGTAACCGCAACGGTCGCCGTGACGAAGAACGCAAGCCTCGCGAAGAGCGTGCACCGCGTGAAGAACGCGCACCACGTGAAGAGCGTCAACCGCGCGAAGCCCGTGAAGAAACCCCGGCCGTAGCCCGTGAAGAACGTGCTCCGCGTGAAGAGCGTGCGCCACGTGAAGAACGCGCACCGCGCGCGCCTCGCGCCCCACGTGAAGATCGCAAGCCGCGTGGCGAGCGTGAAGAACGTGTACGTGAACTTCGCGAGCCACTGGACGCCGCTCCAGCCGTGGCCGCCGCTGGCGCTGTTGCAGTGGATACCGCGACCGAAGAACGTCCGGCCCGCCAGCCCCGTGAAGAACGCGCCCCACGCCCACCGCGTGAAGAGCGTCAACCACGTGCCGAGCAAGCTGCCGCCGCCAGTGAAGAAGAACTGCTGAGCAACGACGAACAGCCACAGGAAGATGGCCAGGACAACGCCGAAGGCGATCGTCCACGCCGCCGCTCCCGTGGCCAGCGTCGTCGCAGCAACCGTCGTGAGCGTCAACGTGATGCCAACGGCAACGTGATCGAAGGCTCGGAAGAGACCGGCGAAGCCACTGAAGAAGCAGCCAACAACGAGCCGACCAGCACCGAACTGGCTGCCGGCCTGGCCGTTACCGCAGCGGTTGCCAGCTCGGTCATCAGCGCCCCTGCCGAAGCCGAAGCCAACCAGCAGGCCGAACGTGCCACCGCTGCCGTGCAGGAAACTGCCGTCGTCGAAGCACCGGTTGTCGAAGCGACCACCGTGGTCGAAGCACCTGCCGCTCCAGAAGTGGAAGTTGCACCGGTTCACGAAGCCCAGCCTGAAGCTGAAACCGAAGTCGTGGCCGCACCTGCGGTCGTGGTTGAGCCACAGCCTGCGGTTGAAGCGGTTGTCGAAGCGCCAGTTGCCGAGCCAACCCCAGAAGTGCGTGAAGTTCGCGAAGAACAGACCGCCTTCCAGTGGACTGCCGAGCCAGCCGTCGTCGCCGAAGCACCAGCCCCGGCTCCGGTAGAGGAAGCTCCAGCACCTGTCGCCGAACCTGCGGTGGTTGCAGAACCAGTCGTGGTTGCCGAGCCGGCTCCGGTGGTGGTGGAAACCCCAGTGGTAGCCGAAGTGGCCGCCCCAGTGGTCGAAGCCCCTGCCAGCGCCCTCACCGAAAACGGCCGTGCGCCTAACGACCCGCGTGAAGTGCGTCGTCGCAAGCGTGAAGCCGAGCGCCTGCAGAAAGAAGCCGAAGAAGCAGCGGCAGCGGCCCCGGCCGTAGTCGAGGCCGTTGCTCAAGCACCGGCCATCGAAGCTGAAGTTGAGCACACTGCCCCGGTCATCGACGAGAACCTGCGTTCCGTTGAAGAAGTGGTAGAGCACAACCCCAAAGCCCTGGAAGAAGAGCACGAGCCTAAACCCCTCGCCTGATTCCAACGGCAACTAAAAAGCCCCGCCTGAGCAATCAGGCGGGGCTTTTTTACGCGCTCCATTCAACGACAGAGATCATGTGTGCGGGCTTGCCCGCGATGGCCATCGGTATCTACACAACTTTGCCGCAACACCTAAATCCAGGCAGATAGCGCAGTTGTGGCGAGCGGGCTTGTCCCGCGCTGGGCTGCGAAGCAGCCCCAATAAGCCGAATGCGTTGTACCAGATACACCGTATCGGCTGGTTTTGGGGCTGCTTCGCAGCCCAGCGCGGGCGATGCGGCGTTCCGACAAGCCCGCTCGCCACGGGGGAGTTGGTCAGTTTCTGAAAGTTGTGTAGATACCTATGCCGCGATGGCGGTAGAGAGAAGGCGCGGTGAGCTTGAGGCCGCCATCGCCGCCAAGCCAACCCCTACCTGAATTCCAGTGCTTGCGGCACATCCACATCCCATAACACCCCGGGATCATCCACCGGCACCTGCCGAACATCAGCCTGGGCAAACAGGGCCTTGGCACCACGATCCCCCGTCAGTTCCATCAAGGCGAGCCCCAATGCCTGGCCAAATGCAACGGGATGGCCCTGCCGGCCGGCGTGCACCGGCACACTGATCCCATCCACCCGCTCTATCACCCGCTCAATGCTCGACGCCTGAATAAACGGCATATCCCCCAACACCACCAGCCAACCCGCTGCCGGACCACTGGCCGCCACCCCTGCCGCGAGGCTGTCCCCCATGCCTGCCGACTCCAGCAGCAACACTTCACAGCCATGATCCGTGGCCAGACGGATGACCTCGCTGCACGCAGGCGATGTAACGACCCACCGCCGAGTGATGCTGGCCGGCAGATTGAGCAGCACATGCTCGAAGACCGGCCGTGTCACTCCATCACGCCCCACACAATGAGCCAGCAGTTTGTCCTGCCCGCTTTGCGCACGGAACCGGCTGCCCTGCCCCGCCGCCAGGACGATTGCGGTGATCGCACTCGTCAACTGACCGCCTCCCGTACGGGTTTGGCTTGCAACACTTCCACACCGTTCTTGATCGCGACGATGTGCGCCATCAGGGACAAGGCGATCTCTGCCGGCGTATGACTGCCAATATGAAGACCGATCGGGCCGTGCAGCCGCGCAATTGCCTCGGCCCCCAGGCCCAGTAACGCGAGGTTTTCCCGACGCTTGCGGCTATTGAGCTGTGAGCCCAGGGCCCCGATGTAGAAGGCGCGAGAGTTCAACGCGGTCAGTAGCGCCATATCGTCCAGGCGCGGATCGTGGGTCAGGGCAACAATAGCCGTGCGCTCGTCCGTCTGGATATTGAGCACCGCCTCATCGGGCATTCCCGGCACAAAGCGCCCGTGCTGTTCTTCCCAGCCATGCACAAACTCCGCGCGGGGATCACAGATCAGTACTTCAAAATCCAACAGGCGCGCTATTTCTGCCACATAACGCGACAACTGGCCCGCACCGATCAGCAGCAGGCGCCAGCGCGGACCGTAGATGGCCCGCAAACGCTCACCGTCAAAACTGACGATGTCGGACTTGCTCGCCACGCTCAAGCGCACACTGCCCGTCGCCAAGTCCAGTTCCCGCGCCACAATTTCATGGGCCTCACAACGCGCCAGCAACTCCGCCACCCAGGCATATTCCTCCACCCGCTCCTCCGTCAGGCGCAAGGTACCGCCGCATGGCAGACCAAAACGCGCCGCTTCGTCGCGGGTGACGCCATAGGTCACCAACTGCACCGGCGGCCCATTGTCTGGCAGGCGGCCATCGTGCAGACGGGCGATCAGGTCATCTTCGATGCAGCCACCGGATACCGAGCCGATCACCACCCCGTCGCCACGCAGGGCCAGCATCGCCCCCGGCGGCCGTGGTGCGCTGCCCCAGGTCTGGACCACGCTGTACAGCACCACCTGTTGCCCTGCGCGGCGCCACTCCAGCACGCTGCGCAGGACATTCAGATCCACGCTGTCCATCAGGCCTGCGCCTCCTGCTGCCAACCCTGCAACTGATAACGCACCGGCAGGTTACGGATACGCTTGCCGGTGGCGGCAAATATCGCATTGCACAGCGCCGGCGCAATCGGCGGCACGCCCGGCTCACCCACACCGCCGAGGGGGACCTCGCCTGCCGGTGTGACCAAATGTATGGCTATTTCCCGGGGAGCCAGGGACATGCGCGCCACTTCGTACATATGGAAGTTGTCCTGCTGGACCTTGCCATCCTTGAAGCTGATTTCTCCCAGGACCGCATTCCCCAAGCCCATGACGCAAGCGCCCTCGAACTGCGAGCGGATGCGTTCCGGGTTGATTTGCGGGCCGCAATCCACGGCGATATCCGCCTTGTGCACGATCAACGTGCCATCGCCCTTGACCTCCACCTCGATCACCGCCGCCACATACGTCACAAAGCTGTAGTGCACCGCCAGCCCCAGGCCACGCCCCTTGGGCAGCGTGCGGCCCCAGCCGGCAGCCTTGGCCGCAGTCTCGAGCACGCCACGCATGCGCGCCGTATCAATCGGGTAACGCTCGGGTGACTCGCCGTAGTTCCACTCTTCACTCAAAGTGCGTGGATCGATCTGACGATCCGGGCCCAGCAGCTTGAGCTGATATTTCAGCGGATCCTGGCCGGCCTTGTGCGCCAGTTCATCCACAAAGCTCTGGATGGCAAAACCGTGGGGGATGTTCGACACCGAACGGTACCAACCCACACGGGTGTGGGCGGCGGCCTCGGGGTTTTCCAGGCGCACATTGGGAATGGCGTAGGCCATGTTGGTAAAGCCCATGCCCAATTCAAACGCGGCCTCATGGTTCATACCCGGCGCAAACAGCGCAGTGATGCTCGGCGCCACGGTGCGGTGCAGCCAGGCGGAGGGCATGCCGTCCTTGTTCAGGCCGGCCTTGAGGTACTCGGCAGACACGGTGTGAAAGTAGGAGTTATGGATATCGTCTTCACGGGTCCACTGCACGCGCACGGCCTTGCCGGGAAACTCCTTGGCCAGCACCGCAGCTTCAATGATGAAGTCCGGCTTGGACTTGCGCCCAAAGCCGCCGCCCAACAGGGTGACGTGGATCGTGACGTTATCGAATGGCAAACCAAGGCGCTCGGCGACCCGCTCCCGTGTGACCTGCGGCGCCTGACTCGGCGCCCAGGCCTCGCATTGCCCGTCTTGATAACGGGCCACGGCAACCATCGGCTCCATGGGCGACTGCGCTAAGTGTGGCAAGTAATACGCGGCTTCCAGGGTGCTGTCGGCATCGCTCAGGGCCTGGTCGATGCTGCCGGTATTGCGCACCACTTTGCCGGGCTCAAGGGCCGCGGCTTCCAGGGTCTTGCGGTAGTCGATGGAGTTGTAGCCGGCATTGACGCCGTCCTCCCAGACAATCTGCAGCGCTTCACGCCCCTTGATCGCCGCCCAGGTATTGCTGGCGACCACCGCTACGCCGCCCAAGGGCTGGAACTCCGAGGGCACGGGCCGACTTTCGATTTGCAGGACCTTGATCACCCCGGGGACTTTCAACGCCGCGCTGGCATCGAACGACTTGACCTTGCCGCCATACACCTTGGGCCGCGCAATGGTCGCAAACAACATGCCGTCAAAATGCACATCGGCGCCGTACACCGCCCGGCCGTTGACGATATCGGCACCGTCGATGGCCTTGGTGGCCTCCTTGCCGATATAGCGAAACTCCGACGGCTGCTTGAGCCGCAGGCTGTCCCGCGCCGGCACCGCCAGCGCACCGGCGGCTGCAGCCAGGGCGCCATAGCCCAGCTCACGACCGCTGGGCTGGTGAATCACTTTATGCAACTGCGCACGGCACTCGCCCAGCGGCACTTTCCACTGCTCGGCGGCGGCCTGTTCCAGCATGCTGCGCACGGCTGCGCCGCAACGGCGCATCGGCTCGTACCAATGGCGCATGCTGCGCGAACCGTCGGTATCCTGGTTGCCAAAACGCACTTCGTCGCCCGGTGCCTGCGCAACCTTCACCAGCGCCCAATCGGCCTCCAACTCGTCGGCCACCACCATGGTCAGGCTGGTGCGCACGCCTTGGCCCATTTCCGAGCGGTTGCAGATAACGGTGACAGTGCCATCGGTGGCGATGCTGACATACACCTTGGGGTCATCGATCACGCCGTTGGGCATGGCTGCCCCGCCGTATTGCTTCACCTCCTCGGCAAAGGCCTGGGGCAAGCCCCAACTGGCGGCCACCACCAGCGCACCGGTCGCACCAACGCCTTTAAGGAACCCCCGGCGGCTCAGGTTGTTCAGGGCAAAATTGCTTGGCAACTGGCTCATGCCTTGCCCCCCTGCAGATGCGTCGCGGCCTGGCGGATCGCTGTCTTGATGCGGTTGTACGTGCCGCAGCGGCAGATGTTGCCGACCATGGCTTCTTCAATCTGCGCATCGCTGGGATTGGGGTTGGTTTTCAGCAGTGCCGTAGCCGACATGATCTGCCCACCCTGGCAGTAACCGCACTGGGCTACTGCCGTGTCTAGCCACGCTTGCTGCACAACCTGGCCAACCGGGTCATTGTGCAGGTTATCGATGGTGCTGACGTTCTGCCCTTTGACCGAGCCAATAGGCGTGATGCAACTGCGGGCCGGCGAGCCGTCGATATGGATAGTGCAGGCGCCGCACAGGCCCATGCCGCAACCGAACTTGGTGCCGTTGTAACCCGCCACATCGCGGATCGCCCACAACAGGGGCATGTCCTCGGTGACATCCAGCGGATGATCTTGACCGTTGAGTTTGAGAGTAATCATGGGCACGCCCGCATAGTGATTGGATTATGGGGTCGAGCTATCTGCCGCTTTCAGGGGAGCGGAGTTGGTTCACGCAGATGGCTCAGGCTAATCGGGCTCTCTTGTGAAGACAGGTGTTGCGTCAGGGAATGTGCATCACTGCAGGAGCGAGCCTGCTCGCGAAAAACGCCAGGACACCACGTTGATTCAGAACGCCCACGTCATCGTTGACGATCTTCGCGAGCAAGCTCGCTCCTACCATTCCCTGCACAAACAACACCGATCTTTCACCGGGCCTTTGATAAACAGTATCTATAGAACGATAAACAGGCATCGTTAGCCTGCTAAGTTAACCCAGCATTAACAAAAAAGCCCTGCAATGCAGGGCTTTGTTCAACACGCTAGAAGCGTAGCTCAATAACGATTGGGCTCCATTTCCAGATCGACCTTGAAGCGCTCGGCGATATCGCGCTGGATGCGTTGGGCCAGGCTGGAAATCTCCAGGCCCGTGGCCGCGCCGTAGTTGACCAGCACCAGCGCCTGCAAGCGATGCACACCAGCATCTCCGTCGCGAAAGCCTTTCCAGCCGGCCTTTTCAATCAACCAGCCGGCCGCCAGTTTCACTTGGCCATCGGCCTGGGGGTAAGCCACCAGATCGGGATACTGCAGCTTCAATTGCGCCGCCAGCACCTGGGACACCAGCGGGTTCTTGAAGAAACTGCCGGCGTTGCCCAAGACCGCAGGGTCGGGCAGTTTCTCACTGCGGATGCTGCAAATGGCCCGGCTGACATCGCTCGGCGTCGCCTGGGTAATGCCCTGTTCAGCCAGGCGTTGTTGCACCGGGCCATAACCGAGTTGCAAGTGCGCCACGCGGCTCAAGGTAAAGCGTACGCGCAGGATCAGCCAGCGCCCCACCTCGTGCTTGAACAGGCTGTCGCGGTAGGCGAAGTTGCATTCTGCCAGGCTGAAATCCCGCAACTCGCCGGTCTGGCGGTCGAGGGCGGTCAGGCCAGCGAACACATCCTTGATCTCGACCCCGTAGGCGCCAATGTTCTGCATCGGTGCCGCACCGACCGTACCGGGAATAAGGCTGAGGTTTTCCAGGCCAGAGAACCCTTGCGCAAGGGTCCACAGCACAAAGGGATGCCAGGCCTCCCCCGCCTCGGCTTCCACCACAACCTGCTGGCCGTCGTCGTGCAGCACCCGGATACCCTGGGTCGCCATGCGCAATACCAACGCCGGGATGTCCTGGGTCAGCAGCAGGTTGCTGCCGCCCCCGATCACCAGCAACGGCAGCTGTTGCGCCGCCGCATAGGCCAGGGCCTCGCGCACATCGGCGTCCTTATGGGCCTGGGCGAACAACTGCGCACGCACATCAATGCCAAAACTGTTGAAGGCCTTCAGGGAAACCTGGGGCTGTACATCCAGGCTCATAAACGCCCCTTCAATTCGATCACCAGCAAATCACAGGCGGCCTCGATCAGGTCCAGGACCTGCTCAAAACCTTGCTCGCCGTCGTAATACGGATCCGGCACTTCATCCACCGCCGAGTCGTAGCGGCGCAGGAACAGGTCCAACTCTGCCTTGCCCTGGGCCGGTTGCATGGCCTTGAGGTTACGCAGGTTGCTCTGGTCCATGGCCAGGATCAGGTCGTAGCGCGCAAAGTCGGCGCGCGATACCTGCTGGGCACGCTGGGCCGACAAGTCGTAGCCACGGCGCAGCGCCGCTTGCTGGCTGCGCTTGTCCGGCGCCTTGCCGATATGCCATTCGCCAGTGCCGGCGGAGGCCACCTCGACCTGGTCGGCCAACCCAGCGGCCCGCAACTTATGGCGCAGGACGCCTTCGGCGGTGGGCGAGCGGCAGATATTGCCCAGGCAAACAAACAGGACTTCCATCAAGCCCCCAGCAACCGACGCACGCGCTCAAGGTCTTCCGGCGTATCGACGCCGGCCGGCGGGGCCTCCATGGCATCGTCGACATGAATGCGCACGCCGTGCCACAGGGCACGCAACTGCTCCAGGGCCTCAGTGTTTTCCAACCAGCACGGGCCCCAACTGACGAAGTCATGCAGGAAACCGGCGCGGTAGGCGTAGATGCCGATATGGCGGCGGTACGGCACGCCGGCTGGCAAGACGTCACGTTGCCTAGCGAATTCATCGCGCGCCCAGGGCAGGGTCGAACGGCTGAAGGTCAAGGCCAGGCCATTGATGTCGCTGACCACCTTGACCACATTGGGGTTGAACAAGGTCTCAATGTCTTCGATCGGTTCGGCCAGGGTCGCCATGCGCGCTTCGGCATGGGCGGCCAGGTTGGCGGCGACCTGGTCGATGACACACGGCGGGATCAGAGGCTCGTCACCTTGCACGTTGACCACGATGGCGTCCGGCGCCAGGCCCAGGTGCGTGGCGACTTCCGCCAGGCGGTCGGTACCGGAATTGTGATCTTCACGGGTCAGCACTGCTTCGGCGCCAAAGCTCTTGCAGGCCTCGATGATCCGCAGGTCGTCAGTGGCCACCACCACGCGCTGGGCGCTGCTTTTACAGGCCTGTTCCCAGACCAGTTGGATCATCGGCTTGCCGCCGATCATCTGCAAAGGTTTGCCGGGCAGGCGGGTGGAGGCGTAGCGCGATGGGATGACAACAGTGAAGGCAGTGGTCATTTATCCAGGCGCTCGTCGGTCGTCAGGGTACGGGCTTCGCTTTCCAGCATCACCGGGATGCCGTCGCGGATCGGGTACGCAAGGCCAGCGCCTTTGCTGATCAGCTCGGTCTTGTCGGCGCTGAGCTTGAGCGGGCCTTTGCAGATCGGGCAAGCGAGGATATCGAGCAGTTTGGTGTCCATGGGGGTTTCCTGGATAAAAGCGTTTCAAGGCAAAAGTCGAGCCGGCAGCAGGCGCATCAGTTGCGTGTCAAACCAGGCGATAAACGCCGGTGACGGTGCCGCATCGACTGCAAGGTACCACCAGTGTGCCTGGGCAAAGGCGCGGCACTTCACCGCGTCCTTTTCGGTCATGACCAGCGGCAGTGATGGCGAAAAATTCAGGACCTCGGCGCTGTAGGGTGCATGGTCGGCAAACGCATGGGGTATCGGCAGCCAGTGTAGCGTTTCAAGGGTATTGAAGAAACGTTGCGGGTTGCCGATGCCGGCGACCGCATGCACCCGCTGGCCCAGCGGAAAATGATCCAGTGGCTGGCGCTCGCCGGTCAGCAGGTTGACCAGGGTAGTGGGCAGCAGGCGGAAGGCAAAGCCATCCTCGCGATCAGCCCCGGCGCCGTTGTAGAGCAGCGCATCGACGCTACGCAGACGCTCGACCGGCTCGCGCAGCGGCCCGGCAGGCAGGCAGCGGCGATTGCCCAGGCCGCGGGCGTTGTCGATCAGCACCAGTTCAAGGTCACGGGCCAGGCGGTAATGCTGCAGGCCATCGTCAGACAGAATCAGGTCCAGGGTGTCGCTGGCGAGCAGGGCCTGCACCGCACGGCTGCGATCAGGGTCGATCACCAGGGGGACGCCACTGCGCTGCACGATCAGCAAGGGCTCGTCACCGGCCACTTGCGCGCTATCGCTGGCTTGCACCCGCCAGGGCAACTGCGGCGGTTTGGCCCCATAGCCACGGCTGACCACGCCAACCCGCAGGCCACTGCGCTGGCAATGGTCGATCAACCACAGGATCAACGGCGTCTTGCCCGTGCCGCCCACGGTGATATTGCCGACCACGACGATGGGCACCGGTGATTGGTAGATAGTCCCCTCGCCCGCCAGGAACCTGTCGCGCTTGCGCTTGACCACCCGGCGATAGAGCGCTTCCAACGGTTGCAGGAGCTTGAGCGCCGGATGGCCCTCGTACCAGGCCTTGAGCAAACGATCGGACAAGGCCATCAAGGCTGCCCCGCCGCCTCGACGGTGGTCATGCGCAAATGGCTGAAACCGAGCTTGCCGGCAGCATCCATCGCGGTGATCACGGCCTGATGCGGGGTCTTGCCATCGGCGCTGATGGACAGCGGCATTTGCGTATCACCGCCGGACTCCTTCTGCAGCGCGTCCATTACGCTGGCCACGTCGTTCTTCTCAAGCAACTGGTTGTTCACCGAAAACACCCCTTCGGCGCTGATGGTGATCTCCAACTGCTTGAGCTGCTGGTCTTCGGCCGGCGAACCGCTGACGGCTTCCGGCAGTTCGACCCGCAGTTGGGTTTCCCGGGTAAAGGTGGTGGTGACGACAAAAAACAACAACAGGATAAACACCACATCGATCAACGACGCCAGGTTGATATCGACGGTTTCCCGAGGCTTGCGGCGAAATTTCACGCTTTGCCCTCGACCAGGTCGACGTCACGGTCGCCCTGGACCACTTCCACCAGCTTGATCGCCTCCTGCTCCATACCCACCACCAGTTCATCGATGCGGCGCTGCAGGAAGCGGTGGAAGAATACCGCCGGGATACCCACCATCAAGCCCGCAGCCGTGGTGATCAAGGCCTTGGAAATCCCCCCGGCCAATACCGAGGCGTTGGTGGTCATGCCCGAGCCGGTAAAGGCGCTGAAGATATCGATCATGCCCAGCACCGTGCCAAGCAAGCCAAGCAACGGTGCCATCGCGGCGATGGTGCCCAGGGCATTGATATAGCGCTCCAGCTCGTGGATAACCCGGGCGGCGGCTTCTTCAATGCATTCCTTCATGATCTCGCGACCGTGCTTGGAGTTGGCAAGGCCGGCGGCGAGGATCTCGCCCAGGGGGGAATTGGCCCGCAATTCCTTGAGCTTTTCCTTGTCCAGTTGCTTGTCCTTGATCCAGCGCCAGACCTGCCCCAGCAGATGATCAGGGGTCACGCGGCTAGCGCGCAGGGTCCACAGGCGTTCGGCAACGATGCCGAGTGCGGCGATGGAGCTCAGAATGATCGGCAACATCATCCAGCCGCCGGATTTGACCAATTCCCACACAGTGAATGTCCCCTCGAAAAAGTGCGCCACTTTAGCATATAGGCTGGCGAGGAAGGGCCTGCCCGCCGACAGCCATCATGTCGCAGGCACCGGCCTTTGGTAACTGTCAATGACAGGCGCGCGCCAGAAACGACGCTGGCTGCGTGCCATGACCGGCGCCTGGAAAGCCCCCAGGCGCAGGCGGATGGCGCCCTGCTCGGCGCTGTCATAAATGGCGCTGCGCAAATACCGGTAACGCGCCAGTACTTGCGGGTGCGGATGGCCAAAGGAGTTGCCACGCCCACGGGAGATCAACACGGCCTTGGGGGCGACTCGCTGGACGAACGGCCATGACGAGGAACTGCGACTGCCATGATGGGGCGCTTGCAGCCAATCGGTGGCGACCGCCAGGGGCGTGGCGAGCAAGGCCCGCTCGGCCTCGCGGTCTATATCGCCGGTCAGCAGCAGGCGCTCACCATTGGCCTGGACTTGCAGCACGCAGGACTTCGCATTGCCGTTGCTGGCATCCGCCCATTGCCACAGTTGGAACGCCACACCGTCCCATTCCCATTGCTCACCGCTGACACAGGCCTGGGTCTGGAGGAACGCTGGCAGGCCCTGGGTTTCCCCGCCCACCACCCGCTTGACCGGCACCCCCCGCGCAACCGCCGCAGCGCCCCCGGCATGGTCGGCGTCGGCGTGACTGAGCAGCATCAAGTCCACTTGGCCAACCCCCAGCTTGCGCAGCGCCGGCAGTACCACGCGCTCACCGAGGTCGAACTCCCCAAGTCGCGGACCGGCGTCATACAACAGCACATGGTTGCGGGTGCGCAGCACTATCGACAGGCCCTGGCCGACATCCAGTTGCTCCACCGCTACCTGCCCCAACGGGATCGATTCGCGGGGCGGGAACACCGCCAGCAGCAACAGGGGCCAACCCAGCAGGCGAAAGGGAATGCCCTTGGGCATCAATAACAGCAGTGCCCCCAGCAGGCTCAGCAACCAGTAGCCAACGGGCACCTCGGCAGGCATCCAGGCCGGTACGCGTTCGGCCAGCATGGCCAGGGCCATGAACAGCCAATCCAGTGCGCCACCCGCCAGCCACAGCAGGCCGCCGCCCAGCCACGGCAGCGCCAGCAACAGCGTGCCCGCCAGCGCCAACGGCAGCACCAGCAGGCTGATCCACGGCACGGCAAACAGATTGGCCAGCGGCGCACTCAAGCTGATGGGCAAGCCGAGGATCAGCAGCAGCGGGAACAGACCAATAGCGATCAGCCATTGGGCACGGGTCCAGGCAAGCCAGGCGCGCCATGGCCCCAGGCGGCCGCCGAAGGCCAGCACCAACACGGCCACGGCGGCAAACGACAGCCAAAACCCCGGTTGCAGGCTGGCCAGCGGTTCGATGATCAACACCGCATTCAGGGCCAGCAGTAGTGGCCACCAGATCCCCAGATGGCGAAACCGCAAGCGCCACAGCAGCACCAGCCCCACCATTACACAGGCCCGCTGCACCGGCACTTCAAAACCGGCCAGCACGCCATAGGCCAGCGCGCCGGCAAATGCCAGGCCGCAGGCCCAAGGCAGCCAGGGCAAGCGCCTGGGCCAGCCGCCGTAGCGGGCCAGCCCGGCCACCAGGGCGTAGATCAAGCCCGATAACAGGCCGATATGTTGGCCGGAGATGACCAATAGATGCACGGTGCCGGTGGCCTGCAAAATGCGCCAGTCCTCGGCGGCCAGACCGGAGCCGTCGCCCAGCACCAGTGCAGCCAGCCCGGCTTCGCGGCCCTGGGCATCGACCGCCAACAACTGCTGGCGGATCCCATCGCGCCAGGCATGCCGGGCCGGCGCCAGGCGCTGGCCATCCTTGACCGACCCGATCGCCCCCACACGCTGGGCCAACAGCCAGGCCTCCTGGTCGAAGCCATGGAAATTCAGTAGGCCGGCGGGACGCTTGAGGGTCACCGCCAAACGCCAGCGCTCACCGCTGCGCACTGCGGGGCCGCCCTGCCAGCTCACGCGGATACGCTGGGGCAGCCGGTCCTGACGTGACCGGCTGTCGCTCAACTCGAAGCGCACCACCCCATTGGCCTGCTGCGCCAGCCCGCTGACGCGCCCTTCCAGCCAGCGAGTCTGGCCGTCCAATGCGGGGCTGAGCCGGTCGTCGAGGACCCGTTGCGCGCTGAAACAGGCCCACCCCAGGCCCAACAGGAAAAATGCCAGCGGATAAGTTCGAAATGGCAGCAGCATCAACGCCACCACCGGCAACACCAGCAACCAACCGACCGGCGGCAAGGCAGGCAGCAGGCGCAACGCCAGCAGCCCCAACGCCAGCGCAAACATCCCTGTACGCATGGATCATTCCTTGAAAGTGACCCATTGAGTGTTAGCCGAGTGGTTCCGGGAGGACTATGATTTTTTGTCACAAAGTCTGAATTTCCCGTTCGTAGAATACGGGCATACTTGCCCCTCGAACTGACCTGGACCCCCTATGCCACGGCGCTTATTCAAACGGTACATGCCCGATCCGACCAGCATTCGGGAACACAAGTCCTTACGCTTTCTCGGGACGCTGCTCCATGACCCCAACCTTTGGCACCTCAACCGGCACTCGGTTGCCCGGGCCATGGCTGTCGGCCTGTTTGCCGCCTTCATTCCCATCCCCTTGCAGATGCTGCTGGCGGCCGTCCTCGCCATCTGCGTGCGCGGCAATATGCCCATCGCCGTGAGCCTGGTATGGCTGACCAACCCAATCACCATGCCGGTGGTGTTCTTCTGCACCTACATGACCGGCACCTGGCTGATGAACATCCCACCGCGCACCCTGCCCGACGAACTGACCTGGGAATGGATCAGTGGGCAACTGTCGACCATGTGGCAGCCGTTCCTGCTGGGCTCGGTGGTGATGGGGCTGGTATTGGGCGCGCTGGCGTACTGCCTGACGATGGTGTATTGGCGGTGGTGGGTGGGTCATCAATGGAAAAAGCGCCAGCAGCGCAATCGATAGAAGGCGGCCCCTCTGTTCAGGAGCAGAGGTGTCCCGGCGGGCGCCATCGCGGCATAGGTATCTACACAACTTTGCCGCAACGCCTAAATCCAGGCAGATAGCGCAGTTGTGGCGAGCGGGCTTGTCGGAACGCCGCATCGCCCGCGCTGGGCTGCGAAGCAGCCCCAATAAGCCGTATGCGGTGTATCAGATACTCCGTAGCGGCTGGTTTTTGGGCTGCTTCGCAGCCCAGCGCGGGCGATGCGGCGTTCCGACAAGCCCGCTCGCCACAGGAGAGTTCGTCAGTTTCTGAAAGTTGTGTAGATACCTATGGCCATCGCGGGCAGGCCAGCGCCTACCGAAGTACGCGCACGCTTTGACGATCAGGGAGGCAGCGATACCCGCCGCAACTGCCGCTCAATAATCCCGCCATCGCCCTCTCAAGCATTTTTTGCAAGATTCCAAGCCCCTCATATGGCTACACTGCGCAGGTAGCGCGGGCCGGATGCCTGCGTAGAATGTCGACATCAGTGTGGTAGCGGGAGAGTGGCGTGCTAAGAAGAATGGGGATAAAAGGCCGCGTACTGTTGCTGACCTTGTTGCCTACCAGCCTGATGGCATTGCTGCTGGGCGGTTATTTCACCTGGATGCAGCTCTCGGACCTGCAAACCCAGCTGCTCAATCGCGGCGAGATGATCGCCGAACAATTGGCGCCGCTGGTGGCGCCGGCACTGGGCAGCAAGAACATCGATCTGCTGGAGCGCATCGCGACCCAGTCCCTGGAACAAGTCGATGTGCGGGCCGTGTCCTTCCTGGCGCCCGACCGCTCGTCCCTGGCCCATGCCGGCCCGACCATGCTCAACCCACCGCCCATCGGCAACAGCTCCCACCTGTTGCAACGCACCGACAATGACGCCACCCGCTACCTGCTGCCCGTGTTCGGCCGCCATCGCAACCTCGCCGGCGAGCTGATTCCCGACGAAGCCGACCGCCTGCTGGGCTGGGTCGAGCTGGAACTGTCCCACAACGGCATGTTGCTACGCGGCTATCGCAGCCTGTTCGCCAGCCTCCTGTTGATCGCCGTCGGCCTGATCTGCACCGCGGCCCTGGCATTGCGCATCAGCCGCACGATCAACTCGCCCATCGGGCAGATCAAGCAAGCGGTGGCGCAGCTCAAGGATGGCAACCTGGAAACCCGTTTGCCGCCCTTGGGCAGCCAGGAGCTGGATCAACTGGCGTCCGGTATCAACCGCATGGCCGAAACCCTGCAAAACGCCCAGGAAGAACTGCAACACAGTATCGACCAGGCCACCGAAGATGTGCGCCAGAACCTGGAAACCATCGAGATCCAGAACATCGAGCTGGACCTGGCCCGCAAGGAGGCCCTCGAGGCCAGCCGCATCAAGTCGGAGTTCCTGGCCAATATGAGCCATGAAATCCGCACGCCGCTCAACGGCATCCTCGGTTTTACCCACCTGCTGCAGAAAAGCGAGCTGTCGCCCCGTCAGTTGGATTACCTGGGCACCATCGAAAAATCCGCCGATAACCTGCTGGGTATCATCAACGAAATTCTCGACTTCTCGAAAATCGAAGCCGGCAAGCTGGTACTCGACAATATTCCGTTCAACCTGCGCGACCTGCTGCAAGACACCCTGACCATTCTCGCCCCGGCCGCCCACGCCAAACAGCTGGAGCTGGTGAGCCTGGTCTACCGCGATACGCCCCTGTCCCTGGTGGGCGACCCGTTGCGTCTCAAGCAGATCCTCACCAACCTGGTGAGCAATGCCATCAAGTTCACCCGCGAGGGCACTATCGTGGCCCGGGCCATGCTTGAAGACGAGCAGGAAGACAGCGTACAACTGCGCATCAGCGTGCAGGACACCGGCATCGGCCTGTCCAACCAGGATGTACGCGCCTTGTTCCAGGCCTTCAGCCAGGCCGATAACTCACTGTCCCGCCAGCCCGGCGGCACGGGCTTGGGCCTGGTGATCTCCAAGCGCCTGATCGAGCAGATGGGCGGTGAAATCGGCGTCGACAGCACGCCGGGCCAGGGTTCGGAGTTCTGGATCAGCCTCAACCTGCCCAAGACCCGCGACGATATCGAAGACCTGCCCTCCCCGCCGCTGCTGGGCCGGCGCGTGGCGGTGCTGGAGAATCACGAACTGGCGCGCCAGGCCCTGCAACACCAGTTGGAAGACTGTGGCCTGGAGGTCACGCCGTTCAACAGCCTGGAGAACCTCACCAACGGCATCACCAGCGCGCACCAGACCGAACATGCCATCGATCTGGCGGTGTTGGGCATCACCGCCAATGACATTCCGCCAGAACGCCTCAACCAACACCTGTGGGACCTCGAACACCTGGGCTGCAAAGTCCTGGTGCTGTGCCCGACCACCGAGCAATTGCTGTTCAACCTGTCGGTGCCCAACCCCAACAGCCAGCTGCAGGCCAAACCGGCCTGTACCCGCAAATTGCGCCGGGCACTGTCCGACCTGATCAGCCCGCGGCCGTTGCGCAGCGAGCCCGGTGAACCGTTGTCCAGCCGCGCGCCACGGGTGCTGTGTGTCGATGACAACCCGGCCAACCTGCTGCTGGTGCAGACCCTGCTCGAAGACATGGGCGCCAAGGTCCAGGCCGTGGAAAGCGGCTATACCGCCATTGAAGCGGTGAAAAAAGAAGCCTTCGACCTGGTGCTGATGGATGTGCAGATGCCCGGTATGGACGGGCGCCAGAGCACCGAGGCGATTCGCCAGTGGGAAAGCGAGCGCCATGGCACACCGCTGCCTATCGTCGCGCTGACGGCCCATGCCATGGCCAATGAAAAGCGCGCCCTGCTGCAAAGCGGCATGGATGACTACCTGACCAAACCCATCAGCGAGCGGCAACTGGCCCAAGTGGTGCTGAAATGGACCGGCCTGGCCTTGCGCAATCAAGGCCCGGAGCGCGCCGTCGAAGGCCACGGCCCCGCCGCCCAACTGCCAGTGCTGGACCATGAGGAAGGCCTGCGCCTGGCGGCCGGCAAGGCAGACTTGGCCGCCGACATGCTGGCCATGCTGCTGGCGTCCCTGGAAGCCGACCGCGAGGCGGTGTGCATCGCCCGCGAAGCCAACGACAATAACGCGCTGATCGAACGGGTCCACCGCCTGCACGGCGCCACCCGCTACTGCGGCGTGCCGCAATTACGCGCCGCCTGCCAGCGCGCCGAAACCTTGCTCAAGCAAGATGACGCCAAGGCCATCGCCGCCCTCGATGAGTTGGACATGGCGATTGCCCGCCTTGCCAGCGAAGCCCGGGTCAACGCCTGACACAGAACAACACGCCAAACCCCCATGACGGGCAACATACCTGTAGGAGCCGGCTTGCCGGCGCCTACAGGTACCACACGCTATCTTGCAGGGAGCCCTTTGATGCGCATCATTCTATTCAGCAGCCAGACCTATGACCGCGACAGCTTTCTCGCCGAACCGCTGCCCGCAGGCATGGAGCTGCAATTCCAACCGGCACGCCTGAACCTCGATACCGTGGCCCTGGCCGACAAGCACGAAGTGGTCTGTGCCTTTATCAACGACGACCTCAGCACAGCGGTGCTCGAACACCTCGCCGCCGGTGGCACGCGCCTGATCGCCCTGCGCTCGGCCGGCTACAACCATGTGGACCTGGCCGCCGCCAAACGCCTGGGCCTGACCATCGTGCGGGTGCCTGCCTACTCGCCCCACGCGGTGGCCGAACATGCCGTGGCCCTGGTGCTGGCCCTCAATCGTCGCCTGCACCGCGCCTACAACCGCACCCGCGACGGCGATTTCAGCCTGCACGGCCTGACCGGCTTCGACCTGGTAGGCAAGACCGTTGGCGTAGTGGGCACCGGGCAGATCGGCGCGACCTTCGCCAAGATCATGGCCGGTTTTGGCTGCACCTTGCTGGCCTACGACCCCTATCCCAACCCGCAGGTCGAAGCCCTTGGCGCGCGCTATGTCGACCTGCCCCAGTTATTGGCCCAGGCGCAGATCATCAGCCTGCACTGCCCGCTGACCGCCGACAGCAAGCACCTGATCAATGCCCAATCCCTGGCCCATATGCAGCCGGGGGCGATGCTGATCAATACCGGCCGCGGCGGCCTGGTGGATACCCCGGCGCTGATCGAAGCGCTCAAGGACGGGCAATTGGGCTACCTGGGCCTGGATGTGTACGAGGAAGAAGCCCAACTGTTTTTTGAGGACCGCTCGGACCTGCCGTTGCAGGACGACGTGCTGGCGCGCCTGCTGACCTTCCCCAATGTAATCATCACCGCGCACCAGGCATTCCTGACACGCGAAGCGCTGGCGGCGATTGCCGGGACCACCCTGGCCAATATCCAGGCCTGGGCCAGCGGTCAACCGCAAAACCTGGTGCACGGATGATCAACGGTCACATACCGCGCGCATGGTAAACAGGCGAGCGTGATAGGATGCCGCGCCTATTTGGAGGATCCATGGCCGAACACGATTTCCGCTTCAGTTTGCTGAGCCCACAACACACCCTGATCGAATGCCGCGCCCTGGTGCCGGGTCGTTACCAAGTCACCGGCAATGGTGGCTCGATCAAGCATGGCGACGTGCTGATCGTCACCTTGCGCGGCAGCAAGACCCTGTCGATGCGCCTGACCGTCGAAGGCGATGCGCGCTACTCCATCCGCCCGGCCGGGCAATGGGTCGCCATGGCGCAAGGGCCGAAGTTCGGCGAGCTGGAAATTCACACCTGGAAGGTCAACTGCGACAGCTGCGACGCGGTGCTGGAGTTTGAGTTCTCGGTGGAGACCAAGCTGACCAAGGAGCCACTGCAACCGGCGGCCACCGCGCGCATCGCCGAGCTGGGCTGGGCCACTGTCGGTGATAAACACCGTTGCCCGAAATGCCAGAAGGCCGCGCAATGAAGCGCCTGCTGGTGCTCGCCGCGCTGGGCGTCGGCCTCGCCGGCTGCGCCAGCGATGAGGTCAAGCTCAAGCAGGATCACAGCTACATCGTCGAATGGATCGGCGAACGGCCGCTGATGGATTACGCTCACCTGACCGTGACCCTCGGCGCCGATGGCCGGGCCTATGGCAATGGCGGCTGCAACCACTGGTTCGCGCCCTACAGCCTGGACGGTGACAAGCTCAGCTTCGGCAAGATCGGCAGTACCCGCAAGCTGTGTGCCGAAGCCCTGATGGAGCAAGAGCAGCGCTTCTTCAAGGCCCTGGAAACCGTGCAGCGCTGGGATATCTCGCCCATCGAGCAGACCCGTTTCTGGCCTGCCGAGGGCAAGCCACTGCGCCTGTGGCTGGAAGAAGGCTGACCCAACGCCTGTAGGAGCGAGCTTGCTCGCGAAGAACGTCAACAAAAACCCGTGCATCCCGGATGAACGCGGTGCCTGTGAGTGCTTCGCGAGCGAGCTCGCTCCTACAGAGATCGCGAAGCTTCAGCCGCGCAACTCTTTGAGCTTGGCCAGTACACCTTCCGCCGTCTGCTCACCCAACATCTGCGCCCGCACCTTGCCCTTGTCATCGATGATGTAGGTCACCGGCAACGCTTCGCTGCGCGGGATATCAAAAATCGCCTCGGGGTTCTGTGCCAACACGGTGAACTTGATGCCCAGCTTCTCGCTCGCGCTCTTGAGTTCTTCACCCTGCACGTTGTCGAAGTTGACGCCGAACAGACTCACCGGCTGGCCCTTGAGCTGCTCGGCCAGGGCGTTGAGCTCAGGGATTTCGATGCGGCACGGGCCACACCACTCGGCCCAGTAATTGACCACCAGCCATTGCTTGTCGACGCGTTCGGACGCGACTTTCTGACCGTATTGGTCGACGCCATAATCATTGCCGCAGCCACTGAGCAGGAGGGTGGTGATAACTGCCAGTGCGCCTATCAGTCGCCGTGTCATGGGGTAATCCTTAGCAAAAATGAACGTGGGCTGCGGCCGATCGCCTCTTACGGTTTAAGCACAAGCCGCAGCGCAGGTAGAATACCCGCCACCTTACGCAAGATGCGACCCGCACATGACCGATCTGACGCTTTATCACAACCCGCGCTGCTCGAAATCCCGCGGTGCGCTCGAACTGCTGCAAGCCCGTGGCCTGGCGCCCACCGTCGTGCGTTATCTGGAAACCCCGCTGGACGCCGCGCAGCTTGAAGCCCTGCTCGGCAAACTGGGAATCAGCGCCCGGCAACTGCTGCGCACCGGCGAAGACGAATACAAGACCCTCAACCTGGCCGACGCCAG
Source organism: Pseudomonas sp. DTU12.1 (assembly GCF_009873475.1). Taxonomy (NCBI): domain Bacteria; kingdom Pseudomonadati; phylum Pseudomonadota; class Gammaproteobacteria; order Pseudomonadales; family Pseudomonadaceae; genus Pseudomonas; species Pseudomonas sp. DTU12.1. The sequence goes on from NZ_CP045254.1 coordinate 4,532,723, forward strand.
CCTCAGCGAGGCGCAATTGATTGCTGCCATCGCCGCCCACCCCAAGTTGATGGAACGGCCGATCCTGGCCACCGCCGACAAGGCCGTGATTGGCCGCCCGCCGGAAAATATCCTGGAGATCCTGCCGTGAGCGCGCCCTACGTCCTGGTGTTGTATTACAGCCGCAACGGCTCGGTCAGCGAAATGGCCCGGCAGATTGCCCGGGGCATCGAGCAAGGCGGCCTGGAGGCGCGCCTGCGCACGGTGCCGGCAATCTCCAGCGAGTGTGAGGCCGTAGCGCCGAGCATCCCGGCCGAAGGTGCGTTGTACGCCAGCCTCGACGACCTGAAGAACTGCGCAGGCCTGGCCCTGGGCAGCCCGACGCGCTTTGGCAACATGGCCGCGCCGTTGAAGTACTTTCTCGACGGCACCAGCAACCTGTGGCTGACCGGCGCCCTAGTCGGCAAGCCGGCCGGGGTGTTCACCTCGACCGCCAGCCTGCACGGCGGCCAGGAAACCACCTTGATGTCGATGCTGCTGCCACTGCTGCACCACGGCATGCTGATCACCGGCCTGCCCTACAGCGAACAGGCGTTGCTCGACACCCAGGGCGGCGGTACGCCCTACGGCGCCAGCCACCATTCCGGCGCTGACGGCAAGCGTGCCCTGGACCCCCATGAAATCGCCCTGTGCCGCGCCCTCGGCCTGCGCCTGGCGAAGACGGCAGCGAAACTGGAGAGTGGCCGTGGCCAAGAAGCCTAAAGTCCTGCCGCCCCAGGCCTGGCTCGAACCCCGGGTCAAGGTGGCTCGGGCCTTGAGCCTGCTGGCGTTTTTTGGCCTGGTAGGCCTGCTCTGCGTTTACTACCTGCTGGTCGCCGACCTGCATGGCGCCCGGCCCTGGGTGATCCTGCTGATCGAACTGGTGCCGCTGCTGATCCTCGCGCCAGGCATGCTCATGGGCAGTGCGCGCGGGCATTCGTGGATGTGTTTTGTGGTGAACCTGTATTTCATCAAGGGCGCCCTGGCGGCCTATGACCCCAACCGCCAGTGGTTTGGCGTGCTGGAGATGCTGGCGAGCGTGGCAGTGTTCTGCACGGCGCTGCTGTATGTGCGTTGGCGGTTCCAGCTCAATCGGCGGTTGGCCATGTAGGAGCGAGCTTGCTCGCGAAAAACGTTAACGATGACGCGGGCATTCAGAATGCACGCGGCGCCCTCAGGTTTTTCGCGAGCAAGCTCGCTCCTACAGGTCAATGGTTGACGGTATAGGCCAGCATCATCGACAACTGGCACATCGGCCGCCCGCTCTCGGCGTGCCACTGGTTGAACGCCGCCTGCACCGTCGCCAGGTCCCGCAGGCTGGTGGGGGCCTTGTCGACAATCTTCTGCGCATTGAGCGCCGCGACCACGTCATAGCTCGGCACAAAAGTGTCCTTGCCTACCATGCGCAAGAAGCGCGGCGCGGACAACCCGCCCATCTGGTGGCCGTGTTTGCTCAGGTATTTCCACAGTCCAACGATATCGGTCACCGGCCAATCGGCGATCAGTGCGCCGAAGCTGCCCTTTTCCTGCGCGACGTCGAGAATCATCTGCGCATTGCGTGGCACGCTCTTGAGTTTGCCCAGGTGGCGGATGATCCGCGTGTCCTGCATCAGGCGCTCAAGGTGCTCGGCGCCCATCAACACGACTTTTTCTGGATCAAAACCAAAGAACACCTGCTCGAACGCCGGCCACTTGGCGTCCACCACACTGTGCTTGAGCCCGGCGCGGAATACCCGCAGCGACAGGGTCGACAGGTAGCGGTCATCGCTGATCTGGCGCAATTGCGCCGGCGTCTTGGGCACCGGCAGGTGGGCTTCCAGCTCGGCCGCCGAACCAAAGCGGTTCAGACAGTATTCGTGCAGCCATTTGTAGTCGCGCATGCCCTCTCCTACGGGTTGAAATGAAAACGGCGCCCATGAGCGCCGTCTGTCAGAGCCTGGAAAAGGCTCAGAGGTTCACAATGTTGACGAAGCGCGAAGCGGCGGTTTCATCGATGCGCAGGCTGGTGAAGTCGAACAGGTTGCGGTCGGCCAACTGCGACGGAATCACATTCTGCAGGCTGCGGAAGATGCTTTCGGTGCGCCCCGGCGTCTTGCGCTCCCACTCCTGGAGCATGTCCTTGACCACCTGGCGCTGCAGGTTCTCTTGGGAGCCGCAGAGGTTGCAGGGGATGATCGGGAATTGCTTGAAGTCGGAGTAGGCCTGGATGTCCTTCTCGTTGCAATACGCCAGCGGGCGGATCACCACGTTGCGCCCGTCATCGGCACGCAGCTTGGGCGGCATGGCCTTGAGGGAGCCGTTGAAGAACATATTGAGGAAGAAGGTCTCGACGATGTCATCACGATGATGACCCAAGGCCATCTTGGTCGCGCCGATTTCATCGGCAAAGGTGTACAGGGTGCCACGACGCAGGCGCGAGCACAGCGAGCAGGTGGTCTTGCCTTCCGGGATCAGTTCCTTGACCACCGAATAGGTGTCTTTCTCGACGATGTGGTATTCGATGCCGAGAGTCTTGAGGTAGGCCGGCAGCACATCCTCGGGGAACCCGGGTTGTTTCTGGTCCATGTTCACGGCAACGATGTCGAACTTGATCGGCGCGACCTTCTGCAGGTGCATCAGCACGTCCAGCATGGTGTAGCTGTCTTTGCCGCCAGACAGGCAGACCATGACCTTGTCGCCCTCCTCGATCATGTTGAAGTCAGCGACAGCCTCACCGGCCAGGCGCCGCAGGCGTTTTTGCAGTTTGTTCTGATTGACGGTAAGGGTGCCCATGGCGCTTGGATCCGCGAAAAGGTGTGTGACGAAAAGCCGGGTATTTTAGCGGTATGGAGCACCGAGTTCCAATGTGGGAGGGGGCTTGCTCCCGATGGCGGTGGATCGATCAATAAATCCGCTGCCTGACCTACCGCTATCGCGGGCAAGCCCGCTCCCACAGGGGACTGCATTCCACGTCACAGACCCAGGCGCGATTAAGCCCAGTGTTTACAGTGCAATTTGCTCTAAAGCCACACACTTTTTCCGGTCATCACTTCCTATACTGCGACTTGAGGTCGCACATATATCCAGACCTTTCAGGCCACTTGGCCGGCGGGCGCTCCGCTTGGGGGGCGATGGTAATAACGACAGGAGTGACTGGCATGATCCATCACGTCGTGGGGCTTTTCACCCATCCCGACCAGGAATGGCGGGAAATTCGTGGCGATAAAGAAGAAAGCATCGGCCACATGTACCTCACTCACACGCTGATTCTCGCGGCGATCCCCGCCATATCGGCTTTTATCGGCACCACCCAGGTTGGCTGGGTCATCGGCAATCGCTCCCCGGTCATGCTGACCCAGGACAGTGCGTTGTGGATGACCATCATGTCGTACCTGGCGATGCTCGGCGGCGTCGCGGTGATGGGCGCCTTCATTCACTGGATGGCGCGCACCTATGACGCCAATCCAAGCATGGCGCGCTGCGTCGCGTTCGCCACCTACACCGCCACGCCGCTATTTATCGGCGGGCTGGCGGCGTTGTATCCACATATGTGGCTGGGCATGGTGGTGGGCACGGCGGCGATTTGCTACACCGTCTACCTGCTGTACGTGGGGTTACCGACCTTCATGAGCATCGACCCGGACGAAGGCTTCCTGTTTTCCAGCTCGGTGCTGGCGGTAGGCCTGGTGGTACTGGTGGCGATCATGGCCTTTACCGTGATTGTCTGGGGCCTGGGCGTGGGGCCGATCTACACCAACTGACGCGCTTTCAACCGCAGGAAAAGCCACCGCAAGGTGGCTTTGCGCGTTATGCATGACCATTCGGCGCCTGACAGATTCGGAAATACCCTTGGATGCGGCATACTGGACGTCTCTGGAGATATGTACAGCATGCCCGAGCAACTCAATACCCGCGTCGAAGATTGTTTCCTGCAAGCCGAATCCTTTTTCAAACGAAGTTTCAAACGCCCCCAGGTCAGCCTCAAGCTGCGTGGGCAGAAAGCCGGTGTCGCGCATTTGCACGAGAACCTGCTGCGCTTCAACCCCCAGTTGTATCGAGAAAACAGCCAACACTTCCTCAAACAGACGGTGGCCCACGAAGTGGCGCACCTGATCGCCCACCAATTGTTCGGCGAGCGCATCCAGCCCCATGGCGAGGAATGGCAACTGATCATGCGCGGGGTCTACGAACTGCCGCCTGATCGGTGCCACACCTATGAGATCCAGCGACGGCGCGTGACCCGTTATATCTACCGGTGCCCGTGTGCCGACAGTGACTTTGCGTTCTCGGCCCAGCGCCATGGGTTGGTGAACCAGGGGCGGCGGTATTTGTGCCGGCGCTGTCGGGAGACGTTGGTGTTTACTGGGGAGACGCGGGTGGAGTGAGGTTTTGGGGTGCCTGTTCCGGCCCCTTCGCGGGCAAGCCCGCTCCCACATTCTGAATGTATTCACAAATCAAAATGTGGGAGCGGGCTTGCCCGCGAAGGGGCCAGAACAGCCACTACCCCACCACCTTGGCCCCCCGCAGTTCGGCAATCCGCTGAAGACTGAAACCCAACTCCCCCAACACTTCATCACTGTGCGCCCCCACCGCCCCCCCAATATGCCTCGGCGCCGGCAACCCCTCGGAAAACTTCAGCGGGCACGCCATCTGCGCCTGGAACGAACCATCCCCGCGGGGCACCTGGCTCACCAGCTCCCGGGCCTGTAACTGCGGGTGTTCAAGGGCTTCGCCCAAACTGAGGACCGGTTCCACGCAGGCATCCACCCCAGCGAACAACGCACACAGCTCCTCAAAACTGTGCCGCTCAAACTCGACCTGCAATGCCTGCTTGAGTGCCTTCTGCTGCTCGGGCTTGGGCGACAACCCCAGGGCCGCCAGTTCCGGGCGCCCCAGCGCGCCACACAGTTGCTGCATAAACCCTGGTTCCAGGCTGCCCACCGACAGCCAGCGCCCGTCCCGCGAGCGGTAGTAATCGTAGAAGCTGCCGCCATTGAGCACCTGGTCTTCGCGCCCGGGCTCCACGCCACAGGCCAGGTAGGCCGCGCCGGCCATGGCGTTGAGGCTGAAGGCGCAGTCGGTCATGCTCACATCCAGGTACTGGCCCACCCCGCTGTGCTGCCGGGCAATCACCGCCGCGAGCAGGCCAACCACGGCGTGCAACGAGCCACCGCCCACATCGGCCAATTGCACGCCGAGGGGCAGCGGGCCGCTGTCCTCACGCCCGGTGTAGCTGGCGACGCCAGACAGTGCCAGGTAATTGATGTCATGCCCGGCGCGATCCTTGTAGGGGCCCGTCTGGCCGTAGCCGGTGATGGACACATAGATCAGCTTCGGGTTGATCGCCTTCAGCGCTTCATAACCCAAGCCCAGGCGCTCCATGACCCCGGGGCGGAACTGCTCCAGCACGATGTCGTAGTCGGCCACCAGTTGCCGCACGATCTCCAGCGCCTCGGGCTGCTTGAGGTCCAGGGCCAGGCTGCGCTTGTTGCGGTTGAGGTAGGCATGGCTGGCCGAAACGCCACGGTCGTGGGGCGGCAACACGCGCAACAGGTCCATGCGCGTCGGGGATTCGATGCGCAGTACCTCGGCGCCCATGTCCGCCAACAGCAACGAGGCAAAAGGCCCCGGCAACAAGGTCGAGAAATCCAGCACTTTGAGGGACGCCAAGGGGCCTGACATGGGAGCTCCGATTCCAGTTCGATGGGGCACAGAGTAGTCAGCCTTGGGCGCTAGCGGCAATTACCGTAACCATCATCGACAGTGACCGTTGTGCTCGTGCGCACACTAAAAAACCCATCCGAAGATGGGTTTTTTAGTGTGCGTCAGCGTTTACTTGATCGCTGGCGCCGGGCCTTCGGCTACGCCCAGGTCATCCAGTTCGCGGGTTTCGGAGATACCGGTACCGCCGGAAGCCAGCTCGCTTTGCAGCTTGTCGGTGTCCAGTTCCTTGACCCACTTGGCAACGACGATGGTCGCTACGGCGTTACCCACCAGGTTGGTCAGGGCGCGGGCTTCGGACATGAAGCGGTCGATGCCGAGGATCAGCGCCAGGCCGGCAACCGGCAGGTGGCCAACAGCCGACAAGGTTGCGGCCAGTACGATGAAACCACTGCCGGTCACACCTGCAGCGCCTTTGGAGGACAGCAACAGCACCAGCAACAGGGTGATCTGGTGGGTGATGTCCATGTGGGTGTCAGTCGCCTGGGCGATGAACACGGCAGCCATGGTCAGGTAGATCGAAGTACCGTCGAGGTTGAAGGAGTAGCCAGTCGGGATAACCAGGCCAACCACCGACTTCTTCGCGCCCAGGCGTTCCATCTTGATCAGCATGCGCGGCAGTGCGGATTCAGAGGAGGAAGTACCCAGTACGATCAGCAGTTCTTCACGGATGTAGCGCACCAGTTTCAGGACGCTGAAGCCGTGGGCGCGGCAGATGCCACCCAGTACTACCAGCACGAACAGGATGCAGGTGATGTAGAAGCAGATCATCAACTGGCCCAGTTGCACCAGCGAGCCAACACCGTAGGCTCCGATGGTGAACGCCATGGCGCCCAGGGCACCGATTGGCGCGAGCTTCATGATCATGTTGATGATGTTGAACATCACGTGGGCGAAGCGATCGATGAAGTCCAGCACCGGCTTGCCATAGGCACCCAGGCGGTGCAGGGCGAAACCGAAGATCACCGAGAACATCAGCACTTGCAGGATATCGCCGTTGGCGAAGGCGCCGACGATGGTGTTCGGGATCACGTTGAGGATAAAGCCGACGATGCTCTGGTCTTTACCGGCGGTGACATAAGCAGCCACTTTCGAAGCGTCCAAGGTGGCGACGTCGATGTGCATGCCAGCACCTGGCTGTACCACGTTGACCACGATCAGGCCGATCAACAGGGCGATGGTGGAGACGATTTCGAAGTACAGCAGCGCGTAGCCGCCGGTCTTGCCCACCGACTTCATGCTCTGCATGCCGGCGATGCCGCTGACAACGGTACAGAAGATGATCGGGGCGATGACCATTTTGATCAGCTTGATAAAGCCGTCACCCAGTGGCTTGAGGGCCACACCCGTCTGCGGGTAGAAGTGACCGAGCAGGATACCGATAACGATGGCAACGATTACCTGGAAGTACAGGGTTTTGTAGAACGGCTGACGAGTCGTCATTGCAAAGTTTCCTCAAGAGTCCCGTGTGGCAAATATCCGCCATTGCCCACGACACTTGAATTGCGAACCCTCCTGCACTGGAGGGATTTGTTTTGGCGATCTGCTGGCTGGCAGGTCTGTACTCCTTATCGCAAACTGCGTGCCACTTTCCTGAAAAACCCTGTAACCCTTGGCTCATGGGGGCTGACGAAAATTCATGGCTGTTTCAGGGGGGGCCGCAGGTGGCGGATATCCGCCCACCCGCCTAATCTCGTCCTACAATTTGGCGGATATCCGCCTTGTCCAGCCCAGACATGATGGCTACCATCGGCCACTCAATGGACGAGGCCCCTGCATGCGCGAACGCACCATCGCCAGTCATTACGCCCGCGCGGCCTTGGGCGGTGCGCACCGGGCCGGCTACGACTGCTCGACGCTGCTGCAGCAACTGGGCATTACCCCGCAATTGCTGGCAGAGCCCCGCGCACGCATCGCGCCGGAGCAGTTCACGCAGCTGTTGCAGAAGCTGTGGCTGGCCCTGGATGACGAATACCTGGGTTTCGCCGATGGGCCGAGCAAGCGTGGGACCTTCGCCATGATGTGCCACGCGCTGATTCACTGCCGCACCCTGGAGAAGGCGCTGGAGCGCGGCCTGTTGTTCTATAGCCTGTTCCCCCAGGGGCCACGCTGGCGCCTGAGCCGCGAAGGCGATATGGCCTGCCTGAGCCTGGATGACTCGCAACTGTGGGACCCGGATCACTTTTTGAGCGAGTCCCTGCTGGTGATCTGGCATCGCCTCGGCAGTTGGTTGATTGGCCAGCGTATCCGCCTGGAGCAAGCGACGTTCAGCTACCCGGCGCCGGCCCATGCCAGTGAGTACGACCTGCTGTTCCCTTGCCCCCTGGTGTTCAGCGCAGCCCGCAGCAGCCTGGTGTTCCATAGCCGGTACCTGAGCCTGCCGCTGCTGCAGGACGAGCGCACCCTCAAGCATTTCCTCGAACGCTCCCCCGCCGACCTGCTGTCGCGACCGGACGAAGGCGACAGCCTGAGCAGCCAGTTGCGGCGTCTGTTAAGCCGCGACCGCACACCCTGGCCCGACCTGGAAGCCGTGGCGCAGCACCTGCACATCAGCCCACAGACCCTGCGCCGGCATTTGCGTGAGGAAGGCACCAGCTTCCAGGCACTCAAGGATGAGCTGCGGCGGGATATTGCGATTTTTCATCTGGGGCGGGCGGATCTGTCGTTGCAGGAGATCGCCGAGCAGTTGGGGTTTTCCGAGCCGTCGGCGTTTCACCGGGCGTTCAAGAAGTGGACGGGGGTGACGCCGGGGGCTTATCGGGCGCAGGAAAGTTGAGGATGTATTGTTTGGACGGGCGCCATCGCAGGCAAGCCAGCGATGCGCATAGGTATCTACACGATTTTCAGAAACTGACGCCCCCCGTGGCGAGCGGGCTTGCCCCGCGCTGGGCTGCGAAGCAGCCCCAAAACCAGCCGCTGCGGTGTATCTGGTACAACGCATTCGGCTTATTGGGGCTGCTTCGCAGCCCAGCGCGGGACAAGCCCGCTCGCCACAACTGCGCTATCTGCCTGGATTTAGGCGTTGCGGCAAAGTTGTGTAGATACCGATGCTGCGATGCGGCCGGTCAATCCAATAAAGATCAAACAGCCGGAAAATGAATCCTGAACGCCGCGCCCCCTAGAGGCGAATCCCCCAGGGTCAACCGTGCGCCGTAGCTTTCAATAATGTCCTTGACCACCGCCAACCCGATCCCCTGCCCCGGATGCTGGCGGTCTAACCGCTCACCGCGCTGCAGGATCCGCGCACGTTGGTCGGGTGGCACACCGGGGCCGTCGTCTTCGATGCACAAGCGCACGCCATCGGCACTTTCATCCAGGGTCACGCGCACCTCACTCAGGCACAGGCGGTAGGCGTTTTCCAGCAGGTTGCCGAGCAACTCCAGCAAGGCGCCTTGCTCGATGGGCACGTCGCACTGCTCTGGTAGCGCGAAAGACACGCGCACGCGCTTGTCGCGGTAGACCTTGTCGAGGGTGTCGCACAGGCTTTGCAGCACCGGGCGCAGGCGCACCTGGTGGCGCACCAGGCCGCTTTTACGCAGGCTGGCGCGCTGCAATTGATAGCTGATCTGCTGGCTCATGCGTTCGATCTGCGACTGCAGGACCCGCGCCTGTTCAAGGTCCTGGGGGCGCTGGGCCATGTCTTCACTCACCCCCTGCAACACCGCCAGCGGGGTTTTCAGGCTGTGGGCCAGGTCGTCCAGGGAGTCGCGGTAACGGGTGCGCTGCTCGCGCTCGCTATGGAGCAAGCGGTTGAGGGAACCGGTCAGGCGCAACAGCTCCCGCGGGTGTTGCTCGCTGAGGCTCTCCCGGGTGCCGCCTTCGATTTCATCCAGCTCCTGGCTCAGCCGGCGCAAGGCCTGCAAGCCCCAGGTCAGGCCGATCCACAGCAGGCTCAGCAGCACCAGCAAGGCAGCGCCAAACCCCAGGTAGAGGTTCTCCCGCAGGCCTTCAAGGGTCACTTGGTATTCGCGCACCGGTTGCAGGGCGACAATACTGAACGCCGCGCTCTTGCCGCCCAGCAGCTTGACCTCGACGTCATAGACGAAAAATTCCTGGCCGTTGGCTTCGCGGATCTTCGCAAACTCGTTGCCGCGCCCGTCGTAGCGCGGCCGGTAGTTGATGTTTTCTTCCCTGGTCGCCCGCGAACGCCAGACCAGATGGCCTTCACGGTCGTAGATATAGCCCAGCAGGCGACTATCGGTCAGGTTGAAGCGCTCGTCCGGCAACTGCGCCGGCATCAGCAAGCGGTTGTTATCGACCCGCGCGGCAGAGATCAGGGTGGTCACATCGGACGCCAGGCGCTGCTCGATGGAATCCTGCAACGCCAGGCTGAACGCGCCCTGCATCGCCGGTAACAGCCCGAGCATGAACAATACGGCCAAGGTGGTGGCCGCCAGCATCAGGCGCACACGCAGCGAACGAATCAACGGCAGCGCTCGTTAAACATGTAGCCCAGGCCACGCACGGTGTCGATGGGCTTGAACCCGGCCGGGCCTTCGAGCTTGCGACGCAGGCGGCCGACCAGCACTTCGATCACGTTCGGATCACGCTCGTCATCATCGGGATAGAGTTGTTCCATCAACCGATCCTTGGCCACCACTTGCTGGTGATGACGCATCAGGTATTCGAGGATCCGGTACTCATAGGCCGTCAGCGCCAGGGGCTGCTCGTCCAGGGACGCCTGCTTGCGGTTGAGGTCCAGCAGCAAGGGGCCGGCGACGATGGTCGATTGGGTAAAACCGCTGGAGCGGCGCAACAGGGCGTTCATCCGCGCCTCCAGCTCTTCGAACTGGAACGGCTTGACCACGTAGTCATCGGCCCCGGCGGCCAGGCCTTCGACCTTGTCCTGCCAGTTGCCGCGCGCGGTGAGGATCAGGATCGGGAAGGTCTTGGCCTGGGCCCGCAGTTGGCGGATCAGGTCCAGGCCGCCCATGCCTGGCAGGCCCAGGTCGATGATCGCCAGGTCATGATTGAATTGCCCGGTCTGGTACAGCGCTTCTTCGGCGTTAGCCACGGCTTCGACCACGTGGCCGCTGTCGCCAAGACGGGTCAGCAGGTGATGGCGCAACAACGCCTCATCTTCGACAACCAGCAATTTCATAACACTCTCCAAGGCCAATCCACCGTCCCGCAGGGAACCATCATAGCGGCCCTGAAGGTATGCTTGCGCAGTTTACGGCGGTTGAACTGAACACAGTCTGAACCGGCGGGCTACCCAGGCAGGTCCCGCCCCGTGCAGAATAGCCGGCATGAACCCGATACCCGCCTGCTGCACCCCACTTGATGACCATTGGCCGCTGCCCGCCACCTTGCCCGGCACGGTGTTCCTGAGCACCCGTTTCGAGCCCAAATTGCTCGAACCCGGCGACTTCCAGCGCTGCGCCGTGCCGCCGCCGGCCAGTATCCAACGCTCGGTGGCCAAGCGGCAGGCGGAGTTTCTGGCGGGCCGGCTGTGCGCCCGCAGCGCCTTGCAACAGCTAGAAGGCCTGGACTTTATCCCCGCCATCGGTGAGGACCGCGCCCCGGTGTGGCCCTCGCATATCAGCGGCTCGATCACCCATAGCACCGGGCATGCCGCCGCCATCGTCGGCCACAAGGCCCAGTGGCGCGGGCTGGGCATGGACCTGGAAAACCTATTGCCCCTTGAGCGGGCCGAGCGCCTGGCCGGGGAAATCCTTACTCCGGATGAGATGCAGCGCATGGCCACAGGGCCAAGGGAGCAGGTTGCGCAGCTGGTGACCCTGACGTTTTCGGCCAAGGAGAGTCTGTTCAAGGCGCTCTACCCGATTGTGCAGAAGCGTTTCTACTTTGAGCATGCCGAGGTGGTGGAGTGGTCCGATTCAGGATTTTTGCGCTTGCGATTGCTGACGGATTTGTCCAGTGAGTGGTGTTATGGCAAGGAGCTGGAGGGGCAGTTTGCGGTGGATGACGGGCAGTTGTTGAGCCTCGTGGCCATCGGTGCCTGATATAGCGCTATCGCAGGCAAGCCAGCTCCCACAGTTGACCGAGTACATCCTTTGGAATGCAAGCTGGCTTGCCTGCGATGACGCTCTCAAGTCTTGTCCTGATCCCGCGGCCAGCTCAGGCTGAAACACGCCCCGCCCAGGTTGTTGCTCTTGCTGATCAATGCCCGGCCGCCGTGCCAGTAGATAATCCGCCGCACAATCGACAAACCCAAGCCATGCCCACCCGAGGCGCGTGTACGGCTGTCGTCCAGTCGCAGGAATGGGGTAAAGATCCGCTCCCAGGCGCTTTCCGGCACGCCTGGGCCATCGTCTTCGACGTCGATACGGCAACGCACCTGCCCCACCTGGTAACTGATCAGCACCCGCGACTGCGCATGGCGCATGGCATTGCTCACCAGGTTTTGCAGGGCGCGGTGCAGGTAGCGCGGCTCGGCGTCGACCCAGGCCGCATCCAGGTGCGCCGATGACAGACACACGCCCCGCGCCACCTCGATCCCTGGCCGCAAGGGTGCCAGCTCGCCGATCACCTGGTCGAGCAAGGCACTGAGGTCGACCCGCTGGAAACTCAGGGCCGGCGAACCCTGCTCCAGGCGCGCATAGGTGAGCATTTCATCCACCAGGCCGTCGAGGTCCTGGATATCACTGTCCATGCCTTCCATGTATTTGCGCCGGGCTTCGGGCGTCGCGGCGTCGCCGATCATCTCCAGGCCAAAACGCAGGCGGGCCACCGGGGTGCGTAACTCATGGGACACCGCGCGCACCAATTCACGCTGAATCGCCAACAGGCGCTGCAAGTGCTCGGCCATGCCGTTGAAGGCCGCCGCCAGGCGCCCTACCGAGTCGGCACCGCGCGCCGGCACCCGCGCTTCCAGGTTGCCCTTGGCGATGCGCGTGGCGGCCGCTTCGAGCCCGCGTAGGCGGCGCTCCAGTTGGCGTACCAGCAAATACACGATCAAGCCGATCAGGGTCAGACCAATCAATGCAATCAGCACCAGCCATTGCGCCGGGTAAGGATTCATCTGGTACAGCGGGCCGATTTCCAGGACCCACGGCGTGCCGACCATGCCGGCAAACACACGGATCGAGTCGCCGCCCTTGCCCAGGGCCATCACCGTGTCGCCTTCGGCCACGCGACGCCGCTGGTCCTCGTCCATGTCCGCTTCGTCGAGCTTGAGCAGGTGCATTTCAAAGCCGAAGCCCTTGGCGTCTTTCAGGTCGGCCAACCGCTGCGGCTGCTCGGCCACTGGAAAACGCACCAGTTCGTCGGCCAGCAAATAAATAGTGGCCCGGGCCAACTGCTCGCTGATCTGCTGCACTTCGCCGGTGAGCAGCAGTTGCTCCTTCTCACTGACCAGGCGCAATACCCGGGCCGCATGGGGCCCGGTCTGCTCCACCAGGACCTGGCCACGCTGCAGGCGATTGCGCTGGCTCAGGTCCAGGCGGGCATCCGCCACCGTCTGCAATTGCAAGGGAATCCCCAGCAATCGCTCCCACACCGCCAGGGCGCGCTGGCGCTCGATGCTGCTCATCGGCTGCAGGTTGTCGCCCATCAGGGCAAAGGTGCCGTGGGCCAGCCGCTCGCGGTACTGGCCGCTGCGCACCTCATTGAGCAGGTGCAGCGCCAATACGCCAAGCAGGGCCACGAGGATCAGCGCCGCGCACATGCCGCCATAGATACGCAGGAAGATCGAGTTCACGACAGCATATCGGCGGCGGCTTCGGGGACGAACAGGTAACCTTTGCTGCGAATGGTCTTGATCAGGCGCGGGTGGATGGGGTCGTCGCCGATTTTCGGGCGGATCCGCGAGATGCGTACGTCAATGGAGCGGTCCTGGCCGTCGTAGCCGATACCGCGCAAGGCGGTGAAGATCTCTTCCCGAGACAGGATGCGACCGGCATTGGCCACCAAGAGCCACAACAGATCGAATTCGGCGCTGGTCAGTTCGATGCCGCCATCGTGCAGCCAGGCTTCGCGCAAGGCGTTGTCGACCACCAGGGGGCCGAATTGCAGGCGCCGCTGTTTTTCCGGGGCGGCAGGCTCGGCGCTTTCGCTGCGCCGCAACAGCGCCTGGATCCGCGCCAGCAGCAGGCGCGGGCGCACCGGCTTGCACACATAGTCATCGGCCCCCATGTCCAGGCCCAGGACCTGGTCCATGTCGTCGGTACGCGCGGTGAGCATCAGGATCACCCCGTCGTAGCGCTCGCGCACCTTGCGGCAAATGCTCAGGCCGTCTTCGCCGGGCAGCATCAGGTCGAGGATTACCAGGTCCGGCTGCTCGGCAATGATCCGCGCCACCGCCAGGGCTCCGTCGCCCTCGATGGAGACCCGCAGGCCGTTGCTTTCCAGGTAGTCACGGGTCAACTCAGCCAGCCGCTGGTCGTCCTCGACAATCAGTACCTGCCAGGCTTCTTGCTCCACGGGTGGTCCTCGTTTTTATAAGGGATTTGTCAGGACTGCGCAGGTTCAAATGTAGGAGCGGGCTTGCCCGCGATAGCAGTGTGTCAGGCAACATACCTACTGCTGATCCACCGTTATCGCGGGCAAGCCCGCTCCCACATTTTGATCTTCGCCAGCCGTACCAAATTTGTCATGCATAAAGGGCATAACAGTGTAGGAATAAAGGCCGATTGTAGCCATGGCCTGACCCTGCAACACAAGCCAGGAAATGCATTCGGTGATCGCGATTTTTTGTGATAGGGTTCGCGCCCGCAAAAATCCAACCGGGTGTTTTCAGCTTGGAATATTCGGTGACAAACGGTGCGATGCAGCAGTACTGCGGCCTACACGGCGGTTCCACCTTTCATACACATTTTACCCACAGCGTTATCCACAGGTAGTGCGTTGCTAAGCCCCCCAAAACGCATTATCTTGTACCTCGTCGCAAAAAAAACCCTACATGTAGGGTTTCAAGCGACAAGACCAAACACAAATCAGACAAGAAACTCAAGAGCTTTCTTGCTCCTGTTTGGTGGAACTTAAACCTTTTTCGAAAGCCCAAACCGCGCACGCGGATGGCTGCTGTTTTCAAGCCCCAACGGGAGAAAACGGTACGGGTGTTGCAATACAAACGACACCCACACAGGAATACGGTAAAGAGCCCAGGGCTTGGAACCGAAGACTTCGGCATGGAAGCGGCGCGAACAGCTCCCTTCCTCCTGTCCCGAGGTTGTTATGCCAGGCCAAGGCCTGTTGTAAGTGCTTCAGGACGGAACGGTGGGCACCGTGATGGTGCCCAAATAAATATAGAATGTGGAGACAACCCCCCATGCAAACCGACACAACTCGCGAGAACCCGCAAGGCTCCGTGCCGCAGGGCGCTGATTCGAATATGGATCTGTCCGCCACCGCGCCCGGCCAATTGCGCGTGATCAAGCGTAACGGCACTGTCGTTCCTTACACCGATGACAAAATCACCGTCGCCATCACCAAAGCGTTTCTTGCAGTTGAAGGCGGCACCGCTGCCGCTTCGTCGCGTATCCACGACACCGTTGCCCGCTTGACCGAACAAGTCACCGCGACCTTCAAGCGTCGCATGCCGTCGGGCGGCACCATCCACATCGAAGAAATCCAGGACCAGGTCGAACTGGCCCTGATGCGCGCCGGCGAGCAGAAAGTCGCCCGCGACTACGTGATCTACCGCGACTCGCGCGCCAAGGAACGTGCCGTACACGCGCCGTCCGCCGAAGCCGTGCAAGCCCACCCGTCGATCCGTATCACCTTGGCTGATGGTTCGTTCGCGCCGCTGGACCTGGGCCGCCTGAACACCATCATCACAGAAGCCTGCGAAGGCCTGGAAGAAGTCGACGGCGACCTGATCCAGCGTGAAACCCTGAAGAACCTGTACGACGGCGTGGCCCTGACCGACGTCAACACCGCCCTGGTGATGACCGCCCGTACCCTGGTTGAGCGTGAGCCGAACTACTCGTTCGTGACCGCGCGCCTGCTGATGGACACCCTGCGTGCCGAAGGCCTGGGGTTCCTGGGCGTGGCCGATAGCGCCACCCACCACGAAATGGCCGACCTGTACGCCAAGGCCCTGCCTGCGTACATCGCCAAGGGTATCGAATTCGAATTGCTGAACCCGATCCTGGCCACCTTCGACCTGGAAAAACTCGGCAAGGCGATCAACCACGAGCGTGACCAGCAGTTCACCTACCTGGGCCTGCAGACCCTGTACGACCGTTACTTCATCCACAAGGACGGGATCCGTTTCGAACTGCCGCAGGTGTTCTTCATGCGCGTGGCCATGGGCCTGGCGATCGAAGAGAAGCACAAAGAAGACCGTGCCATCGAGTTCTACAACCTGCTTTCGTCCTTCGACTACATGTCGTCGACTCCGACCCTGTTCAACGCCGGCACCCTGCGTCCACAGCTGTCGAGCTGCTACCTGACCACCGTGCCGGATGACCTGTCGGGCATCTACCACGCGATCCACGACAACGCCATGCTGTCCAAATTCGCTGGCGGCCTGGGCAACGACTGGACGCCGGTCCGTGCACTGGGTTCGTACATCAAGGGCACCAACGGCAAGTCCCAGGGCGTCGTGCCGTTCCTCAAGGTGGTGAACGACACCGCTGTCGCGGTCAACCAGGGTGGCAAGCGCAAAGGCGCTGTGTGTGCCTACCTGGAAACCTGGCACATGGACATTGAAGAGTTCATCGAGCTGCGCAAGAACACCGGTGATGACCGTCGTCGTACCCACGACATGAACACCGCCAACTGGATCCCTGACCTGTTCATGAAGCGCGTCTTCGATGACGGCCCGTGGACCCTGTTCTCGCCATCGGAAGTGCCAGACCTGCACGATCTGACCGGCAAGGCCTTCGAAGAGCGCTACGAGTACTACGAAGCCCTGTCCCAGTACCCAGGCAAGATCAAGCTGTTCAAGACCATCCAGGCCAAAGACCTGTGGCGCAAAATGCTGTCCATGCTGTTTGAAACCGGCCACCCATGGCTGACCTTCAAGGACCCGTGCAACCTGCGCAGCCCGCAGCAGCACGTGGGCGTGGTCCACAGCTCGAACCTGTGCACCGAGATCACCTTGAACACCAACAAGGACGAGATCGCCGTTTGCAACCTGGGCTCGATCAACCTGCCGAACCACATCGTCAACGGCAAGCTGGACACCGCCAAGCTGGAACGCACTGTCAACACCGCCGTTCGCATGCTCGATAACGTGATCGACATCAACTACTACTCGGTGCCACAGGCGCAGAACTCCAACTTCAAGCACCGTCCGGTCGGCCTGGGCATCATGGGCTTCCAGGACGCTTTGTACCTGCAGCACATTCCCTACGGTTCGGATGCTGCGGTCGAGTTCGCCGACAAGTCCATGGAAGCGGTCAGCTACTATGCGATCCAGGCTTCCTGCGACCTGGCCGACGAGCGCGGCGCCTACGAGACGTTCCAGGGTTCGCTGTGGTCCAAGGGCATCCTGCCGCTGGACTCGCAACAGATCCTGATCGAAGCCCGTGGCCAGAAGTACATCGATGTTGACCTCAACGAATCCCTGGACTGGGCGCCGGTACGTGCCCGTGTGCAGAAAGGCATTCGTAACTCCAACATCATGGCCATCGCACCGACCGCGACCATCGCCAACATCACTGGCGTGTCGCAGTCGATCGAACCGACCTACCAGAACCTGTATGTGAAATCGAACCTGTCGGGCGAATTCACCGTGATCAACCCGTACCTGGTCCGCGACCTGAAAGCCCGCGGCCTGTGGGACTCGGTGATGATCAACGACCTTAAGTACTACGACGGTTCGGTACAGCAGATCGAGCGCATCCCGCAAGAACTCAAAGAGCTCTACGCGACCGCGTTCGAAGTGGACACCAAGTGGATCGTTGACGCCGCCAGCCGTCGTCAGAAGTGGATCGACCAGGCACAGTCCCTGAACCTGTACATCGCCGGCGCATCGGGCAAGAAGCTTGACGTGACCTACCGCATGGCTTGGTACCGTGGCCTGAAAACCACTTACTACCTCCGTGCCCTGGCCGCGACCAGCACCGAGAAGTCCACCATCAACACCGGCAAGCTGAACGCTGTATCCAGCGGTAACCACGGTGATGATTCGGTTCTCGCAGCGCCGGCCGGCCCAGCGCCAGTGCCTAAAGCCTGCGCGATCGACGAGCCGGATTGCGAAGCCTGCCAGTAAGCTGACAGCACCTTGGGTTTAACCCCCCAAGGATGAAAAGCCCCCGATAGGCCTATGGTGTATCGGGGGTTTTCTTT
This sequence comes from Pseudomonas sp. DTU12.1, assembly GCF_009873475.1. Lineage (NCBI taxonomy): Bacteria > Pseudomonadati > Pseudomonadota > Gammaproteobacteria > Pseudomonadales > Pseudomonadaceae > Pseudomonas > Pseudomonas sp. DTU12.1. The sequence goes on from NZ_CP045254.1 coordinate 4,550,642, forward strand.
TGCCTGGCAAAAGCTGCAGCGCAACCTAGAACAATACGGTGGCGATACCCGACTCTGGCCGCCCGCCTCGCGCGCCCCACAACTCAATACGGCCATTGATCACCGCCATTGAATGACCTTTGTATTCCACCGTCCCCGCCTTGCTGTTTCGCAAGTCAGCGTCCGTGGCCGGCCTGTAATGCCCTTTCAGGCCCAGGCGGTCCAGGCCTTCACGCGCAGCCTCACCATCGTTGAGGCTGTTCATCGCCGCCATAAAACTGCGTCCGGCAACGCCATCATTGTTTTCCATCTGTGCACGCTTGGCACTGGCGGCAAACAGGAAGTTGGCATCGGTCATCATCGCCGGGTCATCCCCCTGGAAACGCGCGTGGGTAGCCGCCTGACGCAACTCGTCCCTGGACAAGGACAGCTTGAAGCCGTCGCGCATGGTCACGTCATAGCCCGTACTCGTCTCCTTCACATCCCTGAAAATGTCCGTGGGTTTCTGGCCGAAATGCATCATTGCGGCCTTTATGGCAGAAACCGTTACACAATTGCTGCTAGGCCCCTGGCTGAAGCCACTCCAGATATTGTCCGGCTTCTTACCGGGGTTGCTCTTATCAGGTTTGTAGTTGAAATGCTGCGCACCGTTGGTGATCGGCTTGTTGCTCATGCTCTCGGTAGGGCCGAAATTAGCGGGATTTACATTGCCGCCGCGACCTCCACCCCCACCTCCACCGCCACCGCCACCTTTGGGCGACGGAGGGGCCACATCGTCGCTGGGAAACCACTCGTCCAGCATCCGCTTGAGAAACTGTAGAAACTTGTCATCCGCTTCCTCGATCAGCTTGTTAAGCGCTTCCTTGAATTTCTCATCACCCAACTTCTGACGCAGTTCATTCAACTTGTCGCGCAAGTCCTGAGCCGTCTGGGTCTTGGAGGTTTGCTCGGCCTCGAACAACTGGTTGAACAACGTCTTGACCGCCGACACGTCACTGACGGGTTCGATGGGAGCAGGCTCCCGACGCGTAACAGTCGGCACAAAAGCCATGCGCCCATTACCTGGCGCGGACACCCCGGAGTTCCACATTTTCAGCCCCCATTGATCGATGAGCCCCCTGGGCTCTTGCCCCGATCAGTGGTGCGGGCCGATTGAAGCGTTCCTTTCCCAAGCATTTCAGTGCGTAACCCAATGCGGCACCGGTGCTTTTCCCACGCCCACAAAAAAGCCCCTCTGACGAGGGGCTTCTTGTGCAGCGCTAACCCATCAGGTCATCTGAATGATGGTCTGCATGATGGTGCTCTGGGTGGAGATGGTCTTGGCGTTCGCCTGGTAGTTGCTCTGGGCCTTGATCAAGTCCACCAGCTCGTTGGTCAGGTTGACGTTGGAGTTCTCCAGGGAGTTGGCCACGATCGAGCCCAGGGTCCCGGCTTCTGGTGCATCGTAGCCAGGCTGGCCCGAAGCGAAAGTTTCTTTCCAGGTGGTGCCACCTGCCGGCTGCAACCCTTGCTCGTTGTTGAAGCTGGCCAGGGAGATCTGGCCGATGGCCTTGCTCTGCTGGTTGCTGAAGGTGGCGAACAGTACACCGCTGCCGTCGATTTTCAGCCCGGTGATTTCGCCGGTGGCGTAGCCATCGGTGATCGGCGGGTTGCGGTAGCTGGCCGAGTTGTACTGAGTGATATCGGACATGTTGATCGCGATACCGCCCGGGTTGGCCGCCGCCCCGTTGTCAGGGTTCCACACGCCGTTGTCCATGACGCCCGGCTTCCAGTTGCTGATGGTCAGGGTGGTGTTGGATACAGTGCTCGGCGGGGTGACGATGCCCTTCAGGGTGCCTGATGTATCGAATGTCACCGTGGAGGCCACCGGGGCAACCGCGCCCGTTCCCTTGACCGGCGTACCGTCAGGGTTACGCCCATCGATCAGGGTGTAGGACTTCCAGGTATTGGAGCCGGTTTTCACCATGTACTGCACCATCTCATGGGCATTGCCTTGAGTGTCATACAAAGTGGTGCCGTACTGCTCGGTAAACGAGCTCGCTACCGTCGGATCAAACGGGCTGGTCGCCTGGTCGATCACCGGCTTGGAGGAGTTCAGGTTGCTGCTGGAGTCAACCTTGGTCGACGCTTTAGGCGGCAAGTTGGACAGGTTGATCCGCAGGTCGGTCAGGCCGCTCTTGGAGATTTTGCCATCTTCATCGGCTGCATAACCCTGCAAGCGCGAGGTGCCGGTGTTGTTGGTGATGTAACCGTCTTTGTTGGCCTGGAACGAGCCATTACGGGTGTACTCCAGCGAACCGTCGCTGCCCTTCTGTACGAAGAAGCCGCCGCCCTGGATGCCCATGTCCAACACGCCACCGCTGCCGTTGACTTCACCCTGGGTGAATTGCTGGGAAACCGCCGCCAGGTTCACGCCGGTACCGATGGTTTTATTGCCTGTGCCCAGGCGGGACGCGGCATAAATGTCGCCGAACTCTGCCCGGGACGACTTGAAGCCGGTGGTCGCGACGTTGGCGATGTTGTTGCCGGTCACGTCCAGTTGTTTGTTGGCCGCATAGAGGCCGCTAAGGCCGATATTAAAAGACATGTTTCTCTCCTCTTGCCGTATTTAGCCGGCTCTATGTACCGATAGTCTGAATTTGCGACAGCTTGATGCTGCCCATGCCGCCAGAAAGATTGAGCAGCATTTCGCCGCCGGTCTGGCTCAAGGTCACGCTGGTGACCGTGGCCGGCAGCGAGGTTTTCAAGGCCACCGGATCACCGGCGTCATTCTTGGTGCTGGCCGCGAAGGTGTAGGAGCCAGAATCAAGCTGCTCGCCTGCTTCGTTCTTGCCGTCCCAGATAAAGTCCGACTTGCCGGCGCTCTGGGCGCCCAGATCGATGGTCTTGACCAGGTTGCCGTCCTTGTCGGTGACCTTGACGGTAACGTTGCCCACCGACGCACCCACGGCAACCGAGCCGGTAAAGCTCTTGCTGGTGTCGACCATGGCCTTGTTGGTTTCAATAATTACCGAACGCCCCACCAGCGACGAGGCTTGCAGCGCCTGCGACGACTTGTAGTTACCGGTGATGGTGTTCACCGAATCGTTCAAGGTGTTGATGCCTTCCAGGCTGCTGAACTGCGCCAGTTGCGCCACGAACGCGCCGTTGTCCTGGGGCGACAGCGGGTTCTGGTTCTTCAACTGGGTGACCAGCAGTTGCAGGAATGCATCCTTGCCCAGGGACTGGTTGCCCGAGGCCGCCTTGGCGGTATCGGCCAGGTTGCCCTGGCTGGACTTGGCATCCTTGACCTTGGAGTCGAACAGACTCTGGATCGTCGATTGACTCGACACATCGTTAGTGACGGACATTCTTTAGCGCCCCTTATCACTGACCGAGGGTCAGGACCTTCTGCATCATGGCTTTGGCGGTGTTCATCATTTCCGCGTTGGTCTGGAACGAACGACTGGCGGAAATCATGTCTGCCATTTCCTCGACCACGTTGACGTTGGGGTAGTACACGTAGCCCTTTTCGTTCGCGGCAGGATGATTGGGTTCGTAGCGCGCATCGAGGTTGCTCTGGTCTTCGACCACACCCAACACCTGTACGCCCTGGCCGGCAGCATCCTGGCTCTGGAACAACGAGTCGCTGCCGCCGTTCTGACCGGCCTGGAACATGGTGGCGAACACCGGATGCCGGGCGCGGTAGGTCTGGTCGATGCTCGACGAGACCGTCTCGGCGTTGGCAATGTTACTGGCGACCGTGTTCAGACGCGTGGTCTGGGCGCTCATGCCACTACCGGCAATATTGAAAACACTGGATAGAGACATGGCTTACTCTCCGCGCAGGGCTGACATCAGCCCTTTGAATTTGCTGTTGAGCAGGGTGAAGCTGGCCTGGAAGTTCACCGAGTTCTCGGCGTAGTTCGATTGCTCCAACTGCGCATCGACGGTGTTCTGGTCGATCGACGGCTGCATCGGCGTGCGATACATCAGCGACTCATCGCCACTGCTCAGGCCCTGCGCTTCGATATGACGGTTATTGGTCATGTTCAAGGCGAAGGAGCCGTTCTTGGTCTTGTCGCTCTGTGCGGCGAGCACGGCGGCAAAGTCCAGGTCCCGAGCCTTGTAGTTCGGGGTGTCGGCGTTGGCGATGTTGTTAGCCAGGACTTCGGCACGCTGGGCGCGGAAGCCCAGGGCCTGTTCGTGGATACCGAGCGCTTTATCGAAGCTGATGCTCATGGCGGAGACCTTTAGGGGCTGACCTGCTTTTCGTAACAGGGATATAGCAAGCGCCATGCCAGGTTTATCAAGCCCAATAAATCAAGGGGTTAAGTAGAGGTTGCCGCCGGCAATGGCGGAAAAGCGGCAAGCGCTTTCCGCGAAACGTCAGGAAAGCGGCAATGGGGAGTTGCCGCTTTCCAAGGTCTGACACAAAAAAATGTGGGAGCGGCGGTGCGACGGTTCGACTTGCTCGCGAAGGGCGCACTTCAGTGTGTCAGTCAGCTATCAACCAACTTCACTACCGCCTTCGCGAGCAAGCCCGCTCCCACACAAGCCCCACCCCAAATGTTGGGTGGGGTGTTATTTAGCCTGGTAGATAATACCGGGGCTGCACTGCACCATCTGGTAATGGTCCGGCAAGCCGTTCAACGCTTCGGACGCGCCGAGGAACAGATAGCCACCGCGCTTGAGCGTGCCGTGGATGCGCAGCAGGATGTCCTTCTTCACTTCAGCCGAGAAGTAGATCAATACGTTGCGGCAAAACACGATGTCGAACTTGCCGAGACTGGCGTAGCTGTCCAGCAGGTTGAACGAGCGGAACTCCACACGGCTCTTGATCGGCGCCTTGACCGCCCAGCGCCCGGCGCCCTTGGGGTCGAAGTAACGCTGCAGGCGCTCCTGGGACAGGCCGCGACCCAGGGCGAGGCTGTCGTATTCGCCGGTCTTGCAGTTGGTCAGCATGGTGCCGGACAAATCAGTGGCAACAATTTGCACACCCGCTTTCAACTGGCCCATGTTGGTCCGCTCGAACTCATCGATGGACATCGACAGCGAATAGGGTTCCTGCCCCGATGAACACGCCGCCGACCAGATGCGCAAGCGCTGGCCGGGGCTGGCCTTGATGGCCTCGGGCAATACCTTGTTCTTGAGCACCTCGAAGGGGTAGGTATCACGAAACCACAAGGTTTCGTTGGTGGTCATGGCATCGACCACCATCTCCTTCAACCCGCTGCGCGGTTGACCCTGGATGCGCTGCACCAACTCGCCCAGGGACTTGATGCCCTGCTGTTCCATCAATTTGTTGAGACGGCTTGATACCAGGTATTGCTTGTTTTCACCGAGCAATATGCCACAGGCTTTTTCCAGGAATACCCGGAACTGTTCGAAATCCAAATTACCCGTAGACAATGAAACCGCCTCTTAACTCGTGTGACCGCCAGGGAGAAAGCCCCTAGCCGTGATCTGCAGATTTGATCCGTTCAACGACCCGGGAAGCCAGGTCATCTGGACGGAATTTGGCCAGGAAGTCATCGGCACCGACCTTCTTGACCATTGCCTGGTTGAATACACCGGACAATGAAGTATGCAGGATGATATGCAATTTTTGCATGCGTGGGTCGTTACGTATCTCGGCCGTGAGGGTGTAGCCGTCCATTTCCGGCATCTCGATGTCGGAAATCATCATCAGGAATTCTTCTTCCGGCTTCTTGCCTTCGTCCACCAGCTTGCGCAGATAGTCCAGGGCCTGGCGGCCGTCATTGAGTGCCACTACTTCGACACCAACGGTCTGCAGGCAACGGGACACCTGCTTGCGTGCCACAGAGGAGTCATCCACCGTCAACACCCGCAGGGACACGGCCTTCTGCTGGGTCTGCTCATCCACCACACCCACCGAAATATGCTCCGAAGTGGGCGCCACCTCTGCGAGGATCTTCTCCACGTCGATGATTTCCACCAACTGGTTATCGACCCGCGTCACTGCCGTGAGGTAGTGATCACGCCCGGTGCCCTTGGGTGGTGGATGGATCTCTTCCCAGTTCATGTTGACGATACGTTCCACCGAGCGCACCAGGAAACCCTGGGTCTTGGTGTTGTACTCGGTGATGATCACAAACGGACTCTCGCGGTCCTGCAAACCGGCAGAACCGGTGGCCATCGCCAGGTCAAGAATCGGAATCGTCGAGCCACGGATGTTGGCCACGCCACACACCACCGGGTTGGACTTGGGCATTATGGTGAGTTTGGGGCATTGCAGCACCTCCCGCACCTTGAAGACGTTGATGCCATATAGCTGCTTGCCATCGAGTCGAAACAGCAACAACTCCAGGCGATTCTGCCCTACCAGCTGTGTGCGCTGGTTCACTGAATCCATTACACCCGCCATGCCCAGACTCCTACGCTACAAAACTTACGGGTACGACGCGCACCCAACACGAAACGGCACGCGCTTTGCTTTTTATTGGCCATGGACATCAAAACGACAGTTTCCCGACGCCTTCGCTTGCCACAGTACCGCAGATTGCTCTGTGCCTGGATGGCGTTGCTTGCCTTGGGCGCAGGCCATCAGGCCCGTGCCGACAACGTCACCTTGCCTGATCTGCTTATCGGCGTCACTCAAGGCTTTCTTGAGTTCACTGTAGAAGATTATCTGGCGACCACCCAGACACCGGGCCGTTATGAAATCCAGGTCAACCAGTTGGACCCGCGTTTGCGCATGCCCATGTGCGACAAGGAATTGACAGGCTCCCTGGAAAGCCCCGCCCAGCCCATCGGCCGCGTGACCGTGCGCGTGCGCTGCGACGGCAGCTCGCCCTGGACGGTGTTTGTGCCGGCCCAGGTCCGCCTGTTTCGCGACGTAGTGACCGTCACACGCCCGCTCAAGCGTACCGGCATCATCGGTTTTGAAGACGTAGCCCTGCGTGAGCGGGACATCAGCCAGATCAGCCAGGGTTACCTCACCTCCGTGGACCAGGCCGTTGGGCAGAGACTGACCCGACCAATGGTCACCGACCAGGTCATTACCCTGGTTCACCTGGAACAGGCCGAAGTGGTGCGCAAGGGTGACCATGTGTTGATATCCGCCAGCAGCGGCGGCCTGAACGTGAAAATGCCGGGGGAAGCCCTGGCCAACGGCGGGATGAGCGAACAGATTCGCGTGAAGAACCTCAACTCCAAGCGCGTGATCAAGGCCCGGGTGACAGCCCCTGGCCAGGTGGAGGTGGCTTTATAGATCACTGGCGTGGGACGCTGGCTTTTCCTACACTGTGCGCATGATCTCGCTATGCACAGGTTTATTGTCGATCGAGCCTAAAGTTTGTCCGGGTATGGCCGAAAACATGGCAAGCGTCCAAATACCCAGAGGTTTTTTAACATGGTCATTGATTTCAGCCGATTGAACGGCGCCCAGGCAACGCCCGGCGGCACGCGTACCAACGCGGCCAAGGACAGCGTTGAAGCCAAGGCCCCGGCACTGCCTGCCAAGGCAGAACAAACCGCTTCGACCCAAAGTGGCGAATCGGTGCATTTGAGCAACGAGGCTCAACAGTTGCAGAAGATCACGGACTCGCTGCGCGATCAGCCGGTTGTCAATAAAGCCCGCGTGGCCGAATTGAAACAGGCGATTGCCGATGGCAGCTATCAGATCGACAACGACCGTTTAGCCGGCAAAATCATCAAAGCCGAGCGCTAGGCCAAGGCCTGCGCCAGGCTTTTGGACGCTTAAACCCCAAGGCCAGCCATGCACGACGAAAATCTGCTGCAACTGATCAACGAAGACCTGGCTCCGGCGCAACACCTGCTGGAGCTGCTTCAAGAAGAATTCGTGGCCCTCTATGGCCGCGATATGCGCCTGCTGGAAGATATCCTGGCACGCAAGCAATCGCTGATCATCCTGCTCGAACAGCACGGCCAGAAACGCAGCCAGATCCTGCTCAGCCTGGGCCTGCCCGCTGACCACAGCGGCCTGGAACAGCTGGCCAGCCATTCGTCGGTCGGCGACCAGTTGCTGGCCCAGAGCGCAGCGCTCAATCAGTTGTTGATCAGTTGCCAAGAGGCCAATGTGCTCAATGGCCAGTCGATCCAACTGCAGCAAGCTACCACCGCCAACCAGTTGCGCATCCTGCATGGTGGCGAACCTCCAGCACTGTATAACGCCCAAGGCTCCACCTCACGGCTGGTCAAGCCCAGCACCCTCAGCCAAGCCTGACGCCGGTTTATCGCGCGCCCTATCAAGGCACGCCACATGCTGGCAAAATGCCGGTTCTTGCGTGTAGTCGTATTTTGTCTGGAGATGGAAGAACCGTGTTCAACACCCTTAGCGCGGAAGATGCTCCGCAGCCACCCAAGGTCCTCACCACCCCTCTGGAAATTGCCAGCACCCTGCGGCTGCTGCAAGAGAGCCACGACCCGCTGATCATTACCTTCCACGAACGCAACCAGCGCTTCCAGAGCTACCTGGTGGATGTCGACAAGGACAGCAAGACCCTGAGCCTGGACGAAATGATCCCGCCCGAAGGTGAACGCTACCTGGAGAATGGCGAAGCGTTTCGTATCGAAGGCTTCCATGAAGGTGTACGCGTGGCCTGGGACAGCAATGGCACCCTGACCATTGGCGCAAAGGACGGCCACCGCATCTACAAGGGCAGCCTGCCGGAAGAAGTGGTCTACCATCAGCGGCGCAATGCCTTTCGTGCGGCATTGAAGCTGGCACAACTGGTGAATATCGAATTGGGCGGCGAGAAACTCAAGGCGCCCATCAGCGGCAAGTTGCTGGATATCTCCGCCACCGGCTGCAAGCTGCGCTTTGAAGGCGACATCTCCGAGCGCCTGCAACTGGGCCAGGTCTACGACCGTTTCATCGCCGCCCTGCCCTTTGGCAGCATGACCACGGCGGTGGAGTTGCGTTACCTGCACTTTGAAGAAAGGATCAACACCACCTTTGCCGGCGTGCGCTTTCACAACATGAGCGGCCTGGTGCAGCGCCAGGTCGAGCGTTTTGTTTACCAACTGCAGCGCGAGGCGCGACGGTTCGATAAAGACGACGACATGTAAACGTCGAACCATCGGCATAAAAAACGGGCAGCTCCTTTGGGAACTGCCCGTTTTTTTTGCTTCAAGGGCGGGCGCGGCTCAGGTCATGCGGGTGATCATCCGGGTCGGGATGCTCCGGCGGCTCGGGCTCGGGTTGCGGCGCAACTTCAGGCTCAGCCTCGGGCTCAGGCTCAGGCACGGCGGTTTGCATCTGGTCCTGGACCACCTGTTCATCGACACGCGGGTCGAGGGCGGCGACCAATGGCGAGCTGGACATGCTGTCGGGCATCGCCACGTGATGCAGCGGCGCGTCGTCCACCTGATGCAGGTTGGTCACAGCCTTGGGTCGAATGCGCCAGACCAGGATCAATGCGCACAAGCTGAAGAACGCATAGAGCATCTGGTTGCCAAACAGCTTCATGACCACACCCGCCAGCAACGGCCCGATACTCGCCCCCACACCGTAGGTCACCAGCAACATTGCCGTGAGGGACACCCGGCGATCACCTTCGACATGGTCGTTGGAAAACGCCACGGCCAGTGGATAGAGGCAGAACTGCACCAATGAACACAGGAAGCCGGCGATAAACAGTACTTCCAGCGGCACCTGGGTCATGATCGCCAGTGGCAACGCAGCCACCGCCAGGGCCAGGGCGAAACAGCGAATCAGCAACGCACGGTCATACCGATCCGACAGCCAGCCCAACGGCCATTGCACCAACAGGCCGGCAAAAATGCAGCTACCCATGAACAGACCGACCTGCTCGGTACTCAGCCCCTGCTGAGCCGCATACAGTGGCGCCAGACCGTAGAAGGAACCGACGATCAGACCTGCCCCCAACACCGTACTCAGGGACTGCGGCACGCGCTTGATAAAGAAGCGCGGCTCCATCGGCGCCGGATGCAAAGGCGCAGGGTGAATACGCCGGGTCATGGCGACCGGCACCAGGCACAGCGCAAAACACAATGCCACCAGCATCAGCAGCTCAAGCCCCAACTGAGGGTGCATGACCAGAATCAACTGGCCCAGCACCAGGCCCAGGTACGACGCGATCATATAACCGCTGAACACCACGCCGCGCTGCTTGGCATCCGCCTGCTCGTTGAGCCAGCTCTCGATGACCATGTACTGGCACATCATGCCCAGGCCGACAATGATCCGCAGGACGATCCAGGCCGGCAGCCAATCCACCAGACCATGACCGAGCACTGCCGCGCCGACGATCCCGGCGCAAGTGGCATAGGCACGGATATGCCCGACCCGGGCGATCAGGCGATGCCCGATCTTGCCACCCAGCACCAAGCCAAAATAGTTGGCAGCCATCAGCGCACCGACCCACAGGCTGTCGACGTTATCCGCCGCCAGGCGCAGGGCCAGGTAAGTACTGAGCAGGCCGGAGCCGATCAGCATCATCAAGGAAGCGAAATAAAGGGCTCGAAAAGATTTCCAGATCTGGCGCATCGGCGGTCCGAGCGGCTCCTTGCAGTGGGTGTCAGGCTATTCAGACTAGCCTGAGGGCGAAGCGTCGTTAAACCCAGGTACCCAACTACATCGGCACCCAGGGGTATTTTGATCCGGCAAACCTCGCGATCGTCGAAGCATGCAGCCTTCGATGAACTCGAGACCCAACAGTTCCTTCGCTGTTCAGATACGTGTCAGACGCACCTAGACAGGGGGCGAGGTACAAGGTTTTGACAATATATCTCGCCAACCCGCCCGAAGGCACTGGCCAGACGGCTAAGAAAACTGACCCCCACAAAAAAACCCCGCCAGAGCGATCTGGTCGGGGTTCTTTCACGTCACGGCCGGGTAGGCGGCGCAACTGCAGATGGTGTCCCAGGGCCGGTTCGAACGGCCAACCTTCCCCTTAGGAGGGGGATGCTCTATCCAATTGAGCTACTGGGACTAATGACAGGCGCAGAGCCAAATTGCACTGCGACAGACGGCGTGCATGTTAACGGCCAAGGTGAGTTTTGTCATGTCGTCCGTCAGCTTTTTAGGCGTAAGACTCCACCACTCCATACCCACGGCCGGCCCAGGTCCACAGGGCTGCCAAGTCTCATCGTGCAAAATGCACTAACACAAAAGGCCATCATTGCATCTTGCAACGAGCAGCACTTGCGAAGTCATTATAAACTATTGTTTTTAAAGGATATTTATCGATCTAGAAGCTGGCACGATGACTGCACTCTTTACCTTATCAATCTGTCCTGCACATGAACACGGGGAAACACCCATGAACAGCACCCTCCTGCTTCTGAACGCACTGGCCCTGGCCGTCCTGGTGATGTTCCAGTTCCAGAACAGTAGCGACAGCGATGCGGCACAGCTCAGCCACACAGGCAGCCACCAGACACAGCAACGAGCACAATTGGCGGTGATGACAGCCAATGGCCAACCCTCTGTCCAACTGGCACAAGGTGCGCAGGCCGCCAGCACTTCTGAACACTGGATTTTCTAAGCGAGCCGATCATGACCAAGACCACCTGGTTGCTTCTTTCCCTGACAATCGCCACCGGTATCCTGGGGTTCAACGCAACGTCGAATTATTGGCAGATCCTTTCTCTGAGCGCCTGCGCCGTCTTCGCCAGCGCATGGGTGATTGCCGCGATTGTCGGGCGCCGCTTCAAATTCGACCCGGTCCTGCGCTGAATAGCCGATTCACCCTCCTCGCTCCAGCCCTCGCCTATCGCCCGACCTTATGTCGCCTCGGCTCGCAAATCGGCCATTTGCCACTAGTCTTAAAATTAAGGGCAAAAGGCCACATTGCTATAGGATGTGCGCCCGAAAACCCTCTCGCGTCGAGAGCCCGCGCCGCGTTTACGGCGTGGAAAAGTTTTCCAACCAGTCCGCAAATTTGAAAATGAGTACTGGCATAACGCCTTTAGTAAGTTCAATATTTGTCACAGAATTGACGCCAAGGAACTGGCAAATTTGAGGCATGATGCGGCCTCTTTGCAATTCAGGTTGAACATTTGTTCGCAAGCCTTGTCCTAACACACATCTTGCGGCCAATTCCAAAAACCGCTCCCCTGAACTAACCGGTTAAATATATGCGCCCATTGAAACAGGCAATTTATTCCAGCCGTACGGCTGACAAGTTCGTCGTACGTCTGCCAGACGGAATGCGGGAACGCATTGCCGAGGTGGCTCGCAATCATCACCGCAGCATGAATTCTGAAATCATCGCGCGCATGGAGCAAAGCCTTATTCAGGAAGGCGCGTTGGGTGACGAACTGAGCATGCGCATGGACAGCCCGGAGCTGTCACTGCACGAACGCGAGCTGCTGCAGCGGTTTCGCCAACTGTCCCACCGTCAGCAAAATGCGCTTGTGTCGCTGATTGCCCATGACGTCGAGGCAGCCGCAGAAGCCGAATAATCGGCAACTGAAAGCTGAAGCCAGCCTTGCGCTGGCTTTTTTTGCCTGGAATTTAGGGGCGACTCGCGAAAAACCAAGGGGACCGATTTTCTATTGGTGCCCGGCGTTATCGTTAACGATTTTCGCGAGCAAGCTCGCTCCTACAGAAGTGGGAGCGAGCTGCGGGTCAGAGCAGGAAGATCGTCGCCAAGCCCAGGAAGATGAAGAAGCCACCACTGTCGGTCATGGCGGTGATCATCACACTGGCGCCCATCGCAGGGTCGCGCCCAAGGCGTGCCAGGGTCATAGGGATCAATACCCCCATCAACGCTGCCAGCAACAGGTTGAGCGTCATGGCCGCTGTCATGACCACCCCCAGGGACCAACTGCCATACAGCAGATAGGCCACCACACCAATGACACCACCCCACACCAGGCCATTGATCAGACCCACCGCCAATTCCTTGCGCATCAAGCGCGAAGTATTGCCCGTACTCACCTGATCCAGGGCCATCGCCCGTACGATCATGGTGATGGTCTGGTTACCCGAGTTGCCGCCAATACCGGCCACGATGGGCATCAGCGCTGCCAACGCCACCAGCTTCTCGATAGAGCCCTCAAACAGGCCAATCACCCGCGATGCAATGAACGCAGTGACCAGGTTGACCGCCAGCCACGCCCAACGGTTACTCAGGGATCGCCAGACTGACGCAAAAATATCTTCCTCTTCACGCAGACCCGCCATGTTGAGGACTTCGTTTTCGCTTTCTTCACGGATCAGGTCGACCATCTCGTCGATGGTCAAACGGCCGATAAGCTTGCCGTTCTTGTCGACCACCGGGGCCGAGATCAAGTCATAACGCTCAAATGCCTGGGCGGCATCATAGGCATCTTCATCAGGATGAAAACTGACCGGGTCGCTGGCCATGACCTCGGCCACCTGCTTGTCCGGATCGTTGACCAGCAGGCGCTTGATCGGCAGCACGCCCTTGAGGATGCCTTCATAGTCGACCACAAACAGCTTGTCTGTGTGCCCGGGCAGCTCCTTGAGGCGCCGCAGGTAACGCAGGACAACTTCCAGGCTGACATCCTCACGGATGGTCACCATTTCGAAGTCCATCAGCGCACCGACCTGCTCCTCGTCATAGGACAACGCGGAGCGCACTCGCTCACGCTGCTGGCCGTCGAGGGTCTCCATCAGCTCATGGACAACGTCACGGGGCAGTTCAGGGGCCAGGTCGGCCAGCTCGTCGGCGTCCATCTCCTTGGCCGCAGCCAGGAGCTCGTGATCGTCCATGTCGGCGATCAGGGTCTCACGCACCGAGTCGGATACTTCAAGGAGGATGTCGCCATCGCGATCAGCCTTGACCAGTTGCCAAAGCGTCAGACGGTCGTCCAGCGGCAAGGCTTCAAGGATGTAGGCAACGTCGGCAGAGTGCAGGTCATCGAGCTTGCGCTGCAATTCGACGAGATTCTGCCGGTGGACCAGGTTCTCGACCCGGTCATGATGAGGACCTTCCTGGCGATGGGTCAGATCTTCGACCACACGCTGGCGATGCAGCAACTCGACGACTTGCGCCAGGCGATCCTGCAGGCTTTCTTGTGTTTTCTTTACTTCTACTTCGGTCATAGGCGAACTCCACTCCCAGCAGCGGGGCACGCCGGAAGGATCAATCAGTCAATTCATGATTGGTAAAACGGGGTACTGAGTAACTACTGGGTAAGTCCATGGAGGTATTCCACAAGCCCCGGCGGGGCTGACGGGCGCAATGATACACGTTGCGCCCGCTTTAAACGTTAAAAAACTGGAAAGAACAAGCGCTTGCGCAGCAAAGCTGAGTATTGGCCGAACGTATGAAACTGCGACGACACCGACAGAAAAGAAAACACATAGGCGAGAGAAAAACATGCGCGACCGAGATAGGCCCAACAAAAAACACTCGACCCGCAACAGGAAAATAAAAAAACCCAAACGGCAAAAAGCCCGCACTAGGCGGGCTTTTTGTTTGTATGGTGCACTCGACAGGATTCGAACCTGTGACCGCTCGGTTCGTAGCCGAGTACTCTATCCAGCTGAGCTACGAGTGCAGATTGTGGTTTTATACCAGATCACAACTGGTTGGAGCCAAGTTACCTGCATTGCTGCAACTAACTCTTAAATGGTGCACTCGACAGGATTCGAACCTGTGACCGCTCGGTTCGTAGCCGAGTACTCTATCCAGCTGAGCTACGAGTGCATTTGTTGCCGCGCATTATAGGCCGTTCAATCTCTATGTAAAGCTATTTTTTCGTTTAATTTCAACAACTTAGCGAAAAAACCAGATTGCAACGTACTAAGCAAATAATGGCGGAGAACGGGGGATTCGAACCCCCGACACCCTTTTGAGGTGTACTCCCTTAGCAGGGGAGCGCCTTCGGCCACTCGGCCAGCTCTCCGCAACACGGGGCGTATATTAACCAGCTTCATCCCCGTTTGCAAACATAAAAAACGATAAAAATTAATGGCTTGGTTCGTCGTCCTTCTCTTTCTTGATCCGCAGGTAGATTTCCTCACGGTGGACGGCCACCTCTTTGGGGGCATTGACCCCAATCCGCACTTGATTGCCTTTGACGCCAAGCACGGTCACGGTGATTTCGCCATCACCAATAATCAGGCTTTCTGCGCATCGACGAGTCAGAATCAGCATACCTTTCTCCTCACGCATTTCATTTCGGGAACAACAGTCTGCAAAAAAAGGCCTTGGCCCCATGACCCAGCGGCCATGACCCTACATGCCTAAGTATTGTCGAGCGCGGACAAAAGAACAGGCCTGCACCCTCACCCGACAAAAAAGAAAGGCGCGGATCAACCGCGCCTTCCTGGCAACGCGTTACTCGCCCTGTCGAGCCGGCGCGTCCAGTTCGAAAGCGGTATGCAGTGCACGCACAGCCAGCTCCAGGTACTTCTCTTCGATCACCACCGACACCTTGATCTCCGAGGTGGAGATCATCTGGATATTGATGGTCTCCTTGGCCAGGGATTCGAACATGCGGCTGGCAACACCTGCATGGGAGCGCATACCCACACCTACGATCGACACCTTGGCGATCTTGGTGTCGCCCACCACTTCACGGGCGCCGATCTCCTTGGCGGTGTTCTGCAGGATACGTTCGGCCGCGTCGTACTCGTTGCGGTGCACGGTGAAGGTGAAGTCGGTGGTGTTATCGTGCGCAACGTTCTGCACGATCATGTCGACTTCAATGTTCGCGCCACTGATCGGCCCAAGAATCTTGAATGCCACGCCCGGGGTGTCTGGCACGCCACGGATGGTCAGCTTGGCTTCATCGCGATTAAAGGCGATGCCGGAAATGATCGGCTGTTCCATGGATTCCTCTTCATCAATAGTAATGAGGGTGCCCGGACCCTCTTTAAAGCTGTGCAATACGCGCAGCGGTACGTTGTACTTGCCGGCGAACTCCACCGCACGGATCTGCAGCACCTTGGAGCCGAGGCTGGCCATTTCCAGCATCTCTTCGAAGGTGATCTTGTCCAGGCGCTGGGCCACGGACACCACGCGCGGATCGGTAGTGTAGACGCCGTCCACATCCGTGTAGATCTGGCATTCGTCAGCCTTCAAGGCTGCCGCCAGCGCCACACCAGTGGTGTCGGAGCCACCACGGCCCAAGGTCGTGATATTGCCGTGCTCGTCAACGCCCTGGAAACCGGCGACGACTACTACGCGACCGGCCTTCAGGTCACCACGAATCTTCTGGTCGTCAATCTGCAGGATGCGCGCCTTGGTATGCGCGCTGTCTGTCAGGATCCGTACCTGAGTGCCAGTGTAGGACACCGCCGGAACGCCACGCTTGTTCAGCGCCATGGCCAACAGGGCAATGGTCACCTGCTCGCCCGTGGACACGATCACATCCAGCTCACGTGCCAGCGGAGCTTGATCACCACTGATTTGCTTGGCCAGCTCGATCAGGCGATTGGTCTCGCCGCTCATGGCCGACAGCACCACAACCAGGTCGTCGCCCGCATCGCGGAATTTCTTAACCTTGTCGGCGACCTGCTCGATTCTTTCGACAGAGCCGACCGAGGTGCCTCCAAATTTCTGTACGATCAAAGCCATTTCTAAGCCGCCTCAGCCCGTAAAGGGGCGCCCAATAAACAAATCTTCCAGTACCTAGGCAAGCCCATGCCTTAAGCATGGGCCCGCCGACAGCGCCTTAAATACCGGCTTCGACAAATGGCACGGTCAGGGCCAGCGCCGCGTCCAGGGCTCCAGCGTCTACACCACCGCCTTGCGCCATGTCCGGACGACCGCCGCCCTTGCCGCCCACTGCCGCAGCAGCTTGCTTCATCAAATCACCGGCCTTGAGTTGGCCAGTCAGGTCCTTGGTTACACCGGCAACCAGTACGACCTTTTCCTCATGGACACTGCCGAGCAGGATCACTGCGCGGCCGAGCTTGTTCTTCAACTGATCAACCAAGGCCAACAACGCCTTGCCGTCCTGACCGTCCAGGCGTGCGGCCAGAACCTTCACGCCCTTGATGTCCAGTGCCGAGGCCGACAAGTCGTCGCCCGCTGCGCTGGCCGCCTTGGCTTGCAACTGCTCCAGCTGTTTTTCCAGCAGGCGGTTGCGCTCCAGTACGGCAGAGAGCTTGTCGATCAGATTGTCACGGCTGCCCTTGACCAGGGTCGCCGCTTCCTTGAGTTGTTCTTCGGCCGCATTGAGATAGGCCAGGGCCGCAGCACCGGTCACTGCCTCGATACGCCGTACACCGGAAGCCACACCGCCTTCGCTGATGATTTTCAGCAGGCCGATGTCGCCGGTGCGCTTGGCATGGATACCACCGCACAGCTCCACGGAGAAGCTGCCGCCCATGCTCAGCACGCGCACGTTGTCGCCGTATTTCTCGCCGAACAGCGCCATGGCGCCTTTGGCCTTGGCGGTCTCGATGTCGGTTTCTTCGGTTTGCACCGGGGTGTTCTTGCGCACCTCGGCGTTGACGATATCTTCCAGGGCCTTGATCTGCTCAGGCTTGATCGCTTCGAAGTGGCTGAAGTCGAAGCGCAGGCGCTGGCTGTCGACCAACGAACCCTTCTGCTGGACGTGCTCGCCCAGTACCTGGCGCAGCGCGGCGTGCAGCAAGTGGGTGGCCGAGTGGTTCAGCGCAGTAGCGTGGCGCACGTCGGCGTCCACCTGGGTTTCCACTGGCGCGCCCACCAGCAGGCTGCCCGACGCCAGCACACCGTGGTGCAGGAACGCGCCGCCGGTCTTGGTGGTGTCACGCACATCAAAACGACCGGAGGCTGCCTTGAGCACACCACAGTCGCCAATCTGGCCACCGGATTCGGCGTAGAACGGCGTCTGATCAAGGACCACCACGCCCTCATCGCCTTCATTCAACACATCAACCGATTGGCCTTCTTTATAGAGGGCAACCACCTTGGCCGAACCGTTGGTGGCGGTGTAACCGGTAAATTCGGTGGCCACGTCAACCTTCACCAGGCTGTTGTAGTCCATGCCAAAGGAGCTGGCCGAACGTGCGCGCACGCGCTGGGCTTCCATCTCGCGCTCGAAACCGGCCTCGTCGAGGGTCAGGTTGCGCTCGCGGGCGATATCGCCGGTCAGGTCCATCGGGAAGCCGTAGGTGTCGTAGAGCTTGAACACCACATCACCCGGCACCACGTCGCCTTTCAACTCGGCGAGGTCTTGCTCGAGGATTTTCAGGCCCTGCTCCAGGGTCTTGGCGAACTGCTCTTCTTCAGCCTTGAGCACGCGCTCAATGTGCGCCTGGTTCTGGGTGAGCTCGGGGAACGCCTGGCCCATCTCGGCCACCAGGGCCGCGACGATCTGGTAGAAGAAGCTGCCGCTGGCGCCCAGCTTGTTGCCGTGACGGCAGGCGCGACGAATGATGCGACGCAGCACGTAGCCACGGCCTTCGTTGGATGGCAACACGCCATCGGCAATCAGGAAGCCGCAGGAACGGATGTGGTCAGCCACCACTTTGAGCGATGCCTGGTCGTCGTTGGCGCAGCCGATGGCCTTGGCCGCCGCCGCCAGCAGGCTTTGGAACAGGTCGATTTCGTAGTTGGAGTGCACGTGCTGCATCACCGCACTGATCCGCTCAAGGCCCATGCCGGTGTCGACCGACGGCGCTGGCAACGGATGCAACACGCCATCAGCGGTGCGGTTGAACTGCATGAACACGTTGTTCCAGATCTCGATGTAGCGGTCGCCGTCTTCCTCTGGCGAACCCGGTGGGCCGCCCCAGATGTCGGCGCCGTGATCGTAGAAGATCTCGGTGCACGGGCCGCACGGGCCGGTATCGCCCATGGTCCAGAAGTTGTCGGAGGCGTACGGGGCGCCTTTGTTGTCGCCGATACGCACCATGCGCTCGGCCGGCACGCCGACTTCCTTGGTCCAGATGTCGTAGGCCTCGTCATCGCTGGCGTAGACCGTGACCCAGAGTTTTTCCTTCGGCAGTTTCAGCACGCCAGTGAGGAAGGTCCAGGCGAAGTTGATCGCGTCTTGCTTGAAATAGTCGCCAAAGCTGAAGTTGCCGAGCATTTCGAAAAAGGTGTGGTGACGGGCGGTATAGCCGACGTTTTCCAGGTCGTTGTGCTTACCACCGGCGCGCACGCACTTCTGGCTGCTGACAGCACGGGTGTAGGCGCGTTTTTCCTGGCCCAGGAAGCAGTCCTTGAACTGGTTCATCCCCGCGTTGGTGAACAGCAGGGTTGGGTCATTGCCTGGGATCAAAGAGCTGGAGGAGACACGGGTGTGACCTTGCTCTTCGAAGAAGCGAAGGAAGGCTTCACGGATTTCTGCGCTTTTCATTAGGTTCTTCCACGGAGGCTGCGGCCAAAGGCCAGTGCGCAACATCATCAGACGGAGCGACGGCAAAGGGCCGCATTATATCGGCCCTTTGCCCGTGGTACAGCGTGTTTATACGATAGAAACAGTCAATTAGACGGTCTGCACTGTCATTTCCGGGAAAACTCGACAAATGTCGCCAACACTTGTTCGATCTGTGCCCGGCTGACGTCCAGGTGCGTGACCATGCGCAGGCGCGGCGCCGCACTCAACTTGATCCCGCGATCCTCGGCAAAGGCTTTCAGCGCCTGGGCCTGCTCGCCGATCTGCACGTAGACCATGTTGGTCTGTACCGGCTCCACGCTATAACCGGCCTTGCGCAGCTCGTCGCCCAACCACAAGGCATTGGCGTGGTCTTCGGCCAGGCGTGCCACCTGATGGTCCAGGGCATACAGCCCCGCCGCTGCCAGCGAACCGGCCTGGCGCATGCCACCGCCGACCATCTTGCGCAAACGGCGAGCCTTGGCGATCAACGCACTGGAGCCGCACAGCACCGAGCCCACCGGCGCGCCAAGGCCCTTGGACAGGCATACCGAGACCGAATCGAAATGCTGGGTAATCTCCCGCGCATCCACACCCAGCTTGACCGCTGCGTTGTACAGGCGCGCGCCGTCCAAGTGCAGGGCCAGGCCATGCTCACGGGTAAACGCGCGTGCGGCAGCCAGGTAGCTGATGGGCAGCACTTTGCCCTGCATGGTGTTTTCCAGGGCCAACAGCCGGGTGCGGGCGAAGTGGAAGTCATCCGGCTTGATCGCTTCTGCGACCTGGGCCAGGTCCAGCGAACCGTCGGCCTGGACTTCCAGGGGCTGCGGCTGGATCGAGCCCAGCACCGCCGCGCCGCCGCCCTCGTATTTGTAGGTGTGGGCTTGCTGGCCGACGATGTATTCCTCGCCCCGCTCGCAGTGAGCCATCAGCGCCAGCAGGTTGCTCATGGTACCGGTAGGCACGAACAGCGCGGCGGCAAAGCCCAGGCGCTTGGCCAGTTCGGCCTCAAGGTGGTTGACGCTGGGGTCTTCACCGTAGACATCATCGCCGCTCGGCGCGCTGGCCATGGCATCGCGCATGCCTGGGGTGGGTTGGGTCACGGTGTCGCTACGAAGATCAATCACGGACATCAAGCTGGCCTCTGCGTGTGGGGAGTTCCCTGTTGTAACCGATTACTGCGGGTATCACGGGCAAATATCAACCCCTGCCCTTGTAGGATTCGGCTTGCCGGCTCCTACAGGGGCAGCCCGCAAACCTGTCGATAGTCGATATCAACAAGCACCCTATGCAGTTTTTCGAAATGTATGGTAAAAACTCTCCGCTGCCAGGGTTCTGGTGGCAACGTTCTCAGGGCGGGGTGTAATTCCCCACCGGCGGTAATTGCGTGCAATACGCATAGCCCGCGAGCGCTTGGCGCCTCGAACTGCTTATGCAGGACGGCGGCAAGGTCAGCAGACCCGGTGTGATCCCGGGGCCGACGGTCATAGTCCGGATGAAGAGAGAACGGGATTGGCGCCTAAGGGCCGTGTGCGAGAAATCATGCCTGGCATGATCGATTCGGCCGTACCCTTAAATCCCATTCGATTCATAACGCCCTGTTTTTTTCATAAACAGGAGTCAGAACATGCAACCCACCGCAATCGACAGCAAGAGCAAAAACCATCACGGTGAGCGCGTCGCGTTTATCCAGGCTTGCTGGCACAAAGATATTGTTGATCAGAGCCGTAAAGGCTTCCTCGCCGAAATGATCGCCCAGGGCTACCAGGAATCGGATATCGATTTCTTTGAAGTCGGCGGCGCCTTTGAAATGCCCCTGCACGCCAAGCTGCTGGCCAAGTCCGGCCGCTACGCCGGCATCGTCGCCGCCGCGCTGGTGGTGGACGGTGGGATCTACCGCCATGAATTCGTCGCGCAATCAGTGGTCAGCGGCCTGATGCAGGTGCAGTTGGAAACTGAAGTGCCAGTGTTCTCGGTGTCCCTCACCCCGCATCATTTCCACGCGGGCAGCGAGCATCACAACTTCTTCTTTGAGCACTTTGTGCACAAGGGCAAGGAAGCCGCGCAGACCTGTGCCGATACCCTGCACAAGATCCGTGCGATCCGCCGCAATGAGCCACGCGCCTTAGCAGTCTAAGCCGCACCGCAAAACCAATTGTGGGAGCGGGCTTGCTCGCTCCCACATTTGGATCTAGGCCAGGCCGGCGTCTGTGGTCGGCACAATCAGGATGCCTGCCCGCAAGCCATTCTTGACCTTGGGGTTGGGGAAGATGATGCGCGCGCCCTCCTCCTCGATCACCCAGCGGGTCTTGGCAATGTCCTCGGCCAGCAGATAGCCCTTCTCCAGTGGCGAAAAATTCTCCACGTCCGCCGGCAAATGCAGGGTGAAGGCGTCGCTGTGCTTGATCACTTCCCGGGCCACGCTGAACAACTTCAGGCCGTCCAGGCCGTCGGTGGCCGGCTCGTTGCCTTCGATGATCTGTATGAGGCGGGTTTCCAGGCGCGATACATCCACCCCCTGGTTCTGCCCGAATGGCCGGGCCTTGCCCAACTCCAGGGTGAACGACTCAGCGCCCAGTTGCTCGTAGGTAAACGCGGTGAAGGTAATGGAGGTCTTGTTCTGCAACAGCACCGCTTCCATCCCCGCCGCCCGCAGGCGGGCCAGTTCGGCGCGGGAGTGCTGGCGCCCTTCTTTGAACGGATAAAGCGCGAACTGCTCGATCTTCGAGCCACGAATCGCCGTATGCAGGTCGTAGTGCAAACGACTACGGTCAGGCACGCTGAAGAAGGTACGGGCCAACTGTTCGAGCTCGGCCGCGCGCATCGCTTCCGGGCCGATGCTTTGTTCGTGACGGCCATTGAACAGCCGGTTGACGTCCTGTTCGAGGTAACGCTCGCCACGACGCATGGCCTCGGGGTTACCGAACAGGAACAGAATACGGGTGCGGGGCTTGATCTCCCCACGGGCGATGCCATGCAGCAAACGGTCGGCCAATTCGATCGGCGCGGTTTCGTTGCCATGGATGCCGGACGACAGCAGCACGTCGGCGCCGTTGTCCCGGGCTTGTGGAGGCCGCACTTCGAGTGCGCCCTCACTGAGCCAGCGCATCTGCACGCCGTCGACAGTCAGTTGAATTTTTTGCGCCGGTTCACGACCGGCGAGGGTCAGTTCAAGCAGTTTGCCGAGGGCGAGCATAGAGCAGCTTCCTTAGTGGTTGCAGCCTGGGCCGTGGACGTGATCGTCGTCATCACCTTCAACATCGGCCGGTTCCATTTCCAGCTGCAGGCTCATCAGGTTGGTGGCCAGGGGACGCATCAGCAGGTTGGCGTATTCGGCATCACCTTCTTCCACATCCACGC
The DNA here is from genome assembly GCF_009873475.1 of Pseudomonas sp. DTU12.1. Lineage (NCBI taxonomy): Bacteria > Pseudomonadati > Pseudomonadota > Gammaproteobacteria > Pseudomonadales > Pseudomonadaceae > Pseudomonas > Pseudomonas sp. DTU12.1. The sequence goes on from NZ_CP045254.1 coordinate 4,573,199, forward strand.
CGATCAGCAGTTGGCCACGGCCGTCGTGCTGGATCCAGATTTCCTTGCCCTGCCATACCACGGCCAGGCGAGTGCAGGAGGTTTCCAGCTGGGTGCCGTCGGTGTCTTCAAGGATCAGCTTCAGGGTATCGGTGGTCATAAATAGGTCTCAGCCGTGGGGTATTAATTGATCTGGAAAGGATAAACCGTGCCCAGTTTAAGGATTTGCGTCAGTTCATCCAATGCCGTGCGACATTCAAGCAGCAACTGCGGGTCAGCCAGGTCGGTTTCGCGCAGGCTATCGCGGTAGTGCTTGTCGACCCATTGGGTCAACGTTTCATACAGCGGTGCAGTCATGATAACCCCTGGATTGACCGCCGCCAGTTCACTCTCCTTCAACGCTACGCGCAAACGCAGGCAGGCCGGGCCACCGCCGTTCTGCATGCTTTGCTTGAGGTCGAAGACTTTGACTTCGCCGATCGGCCCGCCGGAGCTGGTCAGGCTTTGCAGGTAGTGCCAGACGCGCTCGTTGTTGCGGCACTCTTCGGGCACGATCAGCAACATCGACCCGTCAGCGCGGCTCAGCAACTGGCTGTTGAACAGGTAGGAACGCACGGCGTCTTCGACACTGACCAGGGCGCGGGGTACGCAGATCGCCTGGAAGTTGCCGCCGACCTTGCCCAGCTTGGCCTGCAGTTCAGCGAGCATCTGGTCGGTATTGAGGAACGCATCCTCGTGATAGAACAGCACTTCACCGTTGCCCACAGCGATCACGTCGTTGTGGAACACCCCGGCATCAATCACCGCCGGGTTCTGCTGGCCGTAGACCACCCCGTCATCCTGCAGGCCGTGCAAGCGCGCAACTGCCTGGGACGCTTCGAGGGTCTGGCGCGCCGGGTACTTTTGCGGCGCCGGGTAGCGCGTGTCGAACGCACTGCGGCCAAACACGAAAAACTCCACGCCCGCCTCGCCATATTCGCGGCAGAAACGCGTGTGGTTGGCCGCGCCTTCGTCACCGAACTGCGCCACCGCCGGCAACGCGGCGTGGTGGGCGAAGTGCTGCTGATCGGCAAACATCGCCCCCAGCACGCGGCTGGTGGTCGGGTGTTCGATGCTGCGGTGGTATTTGCAGTTGAGGTTCGCGGCAGTGAAATGCACACGCCCGTCAAAGGTGTCGGCGCTCGGGCTGACAGTGGCGGCGTTGGCCACCCACATGCTCGATGCGGAACAGCTGGCAACCAGCAACGGCATGGCTTGCTTGGCCGCCTGCTGGATCACCTGGGCATCGCTGCCGGCAAAGCCAAGGCGGCGCAGCGCGGCCACATCCGGACGTTCCTGGGGCGCCAGTACACCTTGCACAAAACCCATGTCCATCAGGGCTTTCATTTTCGCCAGGCCCTGCAGCGCCGCTTCCTTGGGGTTGGAGGATTGCTGGCTGTTGCTCTGGGACGCGACGTTGCCGTAGGACAAACCGCCGTAGTTATGGGTCGGCCCCACGAGACCGTCAAAATTGACTTCACAGGATTTCATCGGCGAGGCTCCACGAACATCTGTTTTTATAAACAATCTTCATCACACCACAGATCGAATGTGGGAGCGGGCTTGCTCGCGAAGGCGGCGGACCAGTTACCTAATCTATCAACTGACAGACCGCATTCGCGAGCAAGCCCGCTCCCACATTTTTAGATCAGCGTAATGCCAGGGGTGAGGGTTGCTGGCAGCACCAAACTCGGGGTCTCCAACGACGCCACCGGGTACGCGCAATAATCCGCTGCGTAATAGGCACTGGCGCGATGATTGCCCGACGCCCCTACCCCACCAAATGGCGCGGTGCTCGCCGCGCCGGTCAGCTGTTTGTTCCAGTTGACGATACCCGCACGGCTTTGCAGCCAGAACTGCTGGTAGCGCGCCTCGGAGTCCGACAGCAAGCCAGCGGCCAGGCCGTACTGAGTGTTGTTGGCTTCACTGATCGCCGCTTCGAAATCCGCGTAGCGAATCACTTGCAGCAACGGGCCGAACAGCTCTTCGTCCTCACGCTCGGTCACGGCAGTCACGTCGATGATGCCAGGCGTCAACAAGGCTGCCTGCGCCTGGGGCTGGGTCATTTCCAGCAGCGCCACGGCGCCGTTGGCCAGCATCAGCTCCTGGGCATCCATCAAGGCCTTGGCCGCGCCCAGGGAAATCACCGAACCCATGAAGGGTGGCGGTTGCTGGTCGAAGGCGCCCACGGCAATCGTCGCGCTGACGGCAACCAGGCGCGCCAGCAGTGCATCACCCCAGGCGCCTTCCGGCACCAGCAGGCGCCGGGCGCAGGTGCAGCGCTGGCCGGCCGAAATGAAAGCGGACTGGATGATGGTGTAGACCGCCGCATCGACATCGGCCACCTGATCGACCACCAGCGGGTTGTTGCCGCCCATTTCCAGCGCCAGGATCTTGTCCGGGCGCCCGGCGAATTGCTGGTGCAGGTGGTTGCCGGTGCGGCTGGAGCCGGTGAAGAACAAACCGTCGATCCCCGGGTTGGCGGCCAGGGCAATCCCGGTCTCCCGCGCGCCTTGCAGCAGGTTCAAGACGCCCGCCGGCAGGCCGGCTTCGACCCAGCACTGCACGGTCAGCTCGGCCACTCTAGGGGTCAGCTCGCTCGGCTTGAACAACACGGTGTTGCCCGCGAGCAAGGCCGGCACGATATGCCCGTTGGGCAAGTGGCCGGGGAAGTTGTAGGGACCGAACACCGCGACCACGCCGTGCGGCTTGTGGCGCAACACGGCGGTGGCGTCGCCCAGGGGGCCGCTCTTCTCGCCGGTACGTTCGCGGTAGCTCTGCACCGAGATCGCGATTTTGTTAGCCATGCTGGTGACTTCGGTAGCCGACTCCCACAGCGGCTTGCCGGTTTCTTCGCCGATGCAACGGGCGATTTCATCGGCGCGGCTTTTCAAGGTCGCGGCGAAGGTTTCCAGCACGCCGATGCGCTCTTCCAGCGGGCGCATGGCCCAGGCCGGGAAGGCCTGGCGGGCGGCCTGCACGGCGGACTCAACCTGCTCGACGGTGGCGCCATTGCCGGCCCAAACCACTTGCTGGGTCACCGGATTCAGCGACTCAAAGCGTTCACCCTGGCCAGCCAGCCAGCTCCCTGCGATATACAGCGAATTCATTATTTCGACTCCCGGGCAGCAGACAACGACACGGCACGCACTTGATCACCGGCCACCAGTTGCAGGCGCTTGGCGGTCAGCGGATCGACCACCAGGGTGCCAGCCGCCAGGCGCGCCGGTGCGGCGGTGATGCGGCAATCTTCACGTTTACGGTTATGCATCAGGAACGGCGTGGCGTCGTCCCCCGGCGTGCCGATGGCCAGCACCAGCGCCTGGCTGTCACGCACCGCACGGATCTTGCCGGTCTCACACTCCACCGCAGGACCTGCGTCGAAAATATCGACGTAGCCCTGGTAGCTGAAGCCTTCGCTCTTGAGCATGCTCAAGGCCGGCTCGGTGTCGGGATGGACCTTGCCGATCACGTTGCGCGCGTCCTCGGACAAGAAGCAGGTGTACAGCGGGAACTTGGGCATCAGTTCGGCGATAAACGCCTTGTTACCCACGCCGGTGAGGTAGTCGGCCTGGCTGAACTCCATCTTGAAGAAGTGCCGGCCCAGGCTTTCCCAGAACGGCGAACGCCCGGCCTCGTTGGACACACCGCGCATCTCGGCAATGATCTTGTTGCCGAACAGTTGCGGGAACTCGGCAATGAACAGCATCCGCGCCTTGGCCAGCATGCGGCCGTTGAGGCCGTTGCGGTAATCGGCATGCAGGAACAGCGAGCACAGCTCGGAGTTGCCCGTCAGATCGTTGGCCAGGAACAGCGTGGGGATCTCGCGGTAGATATTCAGCTCCTGGGAGGCGCTGACCGTCAGACCGACCCGGAAGTTGTACCAAGGCTCACGCAGGCCGACCGCACCGGCGATCGCCGAAATCCCCACCACGCGGCCTTCGTCGTTTTCCAGCACAAACAGGTAGTCGGCATCACCACGCCCGGCTTCGCCGCGAAAGGTCTTTTCAGCCCAGCCAACCCGGTGGGTCAGGCGCTCTTCGTTGGCCGGCAAGGTGGTAAGGCCGGTGCCGGTGCTGCGCGCCAGATCAATCAGGGCCGGTAAATCGCTGCTGCGTACGGGACGAACGATCATGCTATCTCCTCGGACGGGCCGCCTGTTACAGGCCACCCGTTAAACTCTGCTTTAAACCGCTACCAGACGCACACTGGCGCCTTCGCCGACGCCCAGGGCTTCGGCTGCTTCCAGGTCCAGGGTCACTGGCTTGCCTGGCGCGTAGTCCAGTTCCAGCATCACCGCACGGTAATCCTGCAACTGCGCGTTGCTCACCAGGTACTGGCGGCCGACGCCCTTGACCATTTCGCCGACCTTCACCGGCACCACGCGGCTCTGGGCAATCGAACGGATGCCAGAAACCCGTGCATGCAGGGTCGGGCCACCGTCGAAGATGTCGATGTAATGGTCGGTTTCAAAACCTTCGCGCATCAGGATGTCGAAGGTGATCTGCGCACGCGGGTGCACCTGGCCCATGGCTTCCTGGGCTTCGTCGGGCAACAGCGGCACGTAGATCGGGTAATGGGGCATCAGTTCGGCGAGGAACGTGCGGCTCTTCAACCCACACAGGCGCTCGGCGGCGGCGTAGTTGAGGTCGAAGAAGTTGCGGCCGATGGCATCCCAGAACGGCGAATCACCGTTCTCGTCGCTATAGCCGACAATCTCGGTCACCACCGAGTCAGCGAAGCGCTCGGGGTGGCTGGCGACAAACAGCAGGCGGCCACGGGAATTGAGTTCCGACCAGGCCGACCCCACCAGTTCCGGCACCACGTAGAAACTGGTCAGCAAGCTGTTGCCGGTCAGGTCGTGGCATTGGGACAGGACGTGGATCTTGTTGTGGATCTTCAGTTCGCGGGACGCGTGGACGAAGGTCTCGTTGCGAAAGCTGTAGAACGGCTCGGAATACCCGGCCGAAGCGACGATGGCCGAACAGCCCACCAGCTTGCCGGCGACGGTGTCTTCAAGGACAAAGAAATAGCTTTCTTCACCATTGAAACTCACTTCGGCGGCGAAGGACGCTTCGCTGGCGGCGATCTTGTCGCTCAGGCGTTCAACGTCATCCGGCAGGGAAGTGACACCAATCGGGCTGTCCGCAGCCAGGCGCTGTACCTCGCCCAGATCAGCCATTTGCGCGGGGCGCATCACCAGCATGGTGTCACTCCTTAACTCGAAAACTTCATAAAAAAATGCCGGACACTGAACCTGGAATCACCCAGGTCCCAATGTGGGAGCGGGCTTGCCCGCGATTGCGGTGGGCCAGTCACAACAACGTCGACTGACAGATCGCTATCGCGGGCAAGCCCGCTCCCACATTTGATCCGGTTCGTTAGACAAATGTGTTTCTATCAGGCTTGCGTCAGCGTTTTTACAGCACGTTCAAAACGATCCAGGCCTTCGGTGATATCCGCGTCTTCCACCACCAGGCTCGGGGCAAAACGCACCACGTCCGGGCCGGCTTGCAGGATCATCAGGTTTTCTTTCTCGGCAGCGTTGAACACATCCTTGGCCTTGCCTTTGAACGCGTCGCTCAATACGCAACCGAGCAGCAGGCCCATGCCACGGACTTGGGTGAAGATCCCGTACTGCTTGCCGATCTGCTCCAGGCGGGCCTTGAACAGGTCATGCTTGGCGTTGACGCCTGCCAGCACTTCAGGAGTGTTGATCACGTCGATCACCGCTTCGGCTACCGCACACGCCAGCGGGTTGCCGCCGTAGGTGGTGCCGTGGGTACCGACCACCAGGTGCTTGGCCAGGTCTTCACGGGTCAGCATCGCGGCAATCGGGAAACCACCGCCCAGGCTCTTGGCGCTGGTCAGGATGTCGGGCACCACGCCGTAGTGCTGGTAGGCAAACAGGTGGCCGCTGCGGCCCATGCCGGTCTGCACTTCGTCGAACACCAGCAGCGCATTGTTGGCATCGCACAGGTCACGGGCGCCTTGCAGGTAAGCAAGTTCGGCCGGCAATACACCGCCTTCGCCCTGGATCGGCTCCAGGACCACCGCGCAGGTCTTGTCCGACACGGCGGCTTTGAGCGCTTCCAGGTCGTTGAACGGAACGTGGGTGATACCGGTGATTTTAGGACCGAAACCGTCGGAGTATTTCGACTGGCCACCGACGTTGACGGTAAACAGGGTGCGGCCGTGGAAACTGTTCAGGGCGGCGATGATCTCGTATTTCTCGCTGCCGAAACGGTCGAACGCCACGCGACGGGCCAGCTTGAAGGCGGCCTCGTTGGCTTCGGCGCCGGAGTTGCAGAAGAACACGCGCTCGGCAAAGGTCGCATCGATCAGCTTATGGGCCAGGCGCAAGGCCGGCTCATTGGTGAAGACGTTGGAGACGTGCCACAGCTTGTTGGCCTGTTCGGTCAGTGCACCGACCAGCGCCGGGTGGGCGTGGCCCAGCACGTTCACTGCGATGCCGCCGGCAAAGTCGATCAGCTCGCGACCCGCCTGGTCCCACACGCGCGAACCTTCGCCACGCACAGGGATGAAAGCGGCAGGTGCGTAGTTAGGCACCATGACCTGGTCGAAATCGGCACGTTGCACCGGGGCTTGCTCAACGGACATCGGAGTCTCCTGAAGAGGAACGCCTGCCTGGAACTGGCGGGCGATGCAGGGATTGTAAGGACAGTTTTCAGAGCGGCCTTGCCGCCAAGCGACAACTTCTTATAGCGCCAACCCGTGTTTTGCGCGGGTTTACGCCAATGCGACAAATAGCGTCGCAAAGGCGCAGTTTAAACCGTGCGCAGGCTTTGTGGGCAGGGGATGACGGGATCTTCGCAAATCCGCAAGACACGCTCGCACTAACTGTCTACCGCCTGCACCGCCTTGCGCACTGGTTTGCTGAAGGAACTTCAAGAGCCATCAAGGACAGGCACCATGGCGCAACCGCTTGCAACCCAATCCCCGCACCTCGACATCCCCAGCAACGCCATCCCCTCCTGGCTGGGCACTGCATCAGCCGCCAAGCGTGCGGCGCTGGCCGAGGGTACGCCGGCCATTGCCGCCTGGTACCTGCGCGCCACCGAGCAGCAGCACGCGCATCTCAAGCAGCTGAATGCCGCCGCCTGGACCGCACAAAACCGCGTGGACAAAGCCCTCGCCGCCCTGCAGAGCCCCGAGACCTTTGGCGCCGCACGCCTGCAAGCGGCGCTCAAGGATGAGTTCGGCTTCGACGCCGACGTGCGCACGACCTACCTGCAACTGTATGTACCGCTGACCCTCGCCGGGTTCACCGTCAAGCCGGGGGCGGCGCGCACATGGTCGGTCTCGTTGCTGGACGCGGCCCTGCATAACTTCGAGACCGACGAGCCCTACGAGCAGCACTCCGGATTCAGCACCCAGCCAACGCCAGCGGGCCAGTTCAGCCAACTGCCGGCCCTGGACGCGAAGATCAGCATCGCCCAATTCACCCAACTGTGCCGCCGCCTGGATATCGGCGCGGCCTATCGGCGCTATCTGGATGAATACCTGGACCTGGACAATCCCGTGGCCCGCACCAGCCTGGAATACTGGCTCAAACAAAGCCACCTGGGGGCGCTGCAGCTGGCGTTGTACATGGCCTTGCTGAAGGGCGACCTGCCTGCCGCCAGCCATGATGCCGTCCTCAACCTGCTCCACAATGGCCATGCAGCACACAACGGCTGCCCGCCGCTGGTGGCCCATGAACTGCTGATAATGGACTGCCGCCTGACTGGCATTGTGCTGTTTGCTCCGGACCTGGAGGCCAGCCGCGAGGTGGTGCCCTTGATCGCCTACATTCCCGACGACCCGCAAACCCCGGTCAAACACTACCCCAGCAGCGCGGCGTTCATGCAAAGCCTGGTCGCCAGGCTGCGCGCCACGGACTATCAACAGTTTTTCAGCCGCTTTGTGCGCCACGAAGACGCCGCGGTATTTTTTGCCAACCTCAACCAACGCCTCGGCCAGGTCTCGTGGCATCCGCACACCGCAGGCGATCCGCTGCCCAGTTGGCGCGAGAGCCCCACACAGCGCCCCAACCTGCAATTTCGCGGGCTTAAAATCAGCGGTGATCTGTTCGCTCATCTGTTCCAGATGCAACTGAGCAAGCTGCAAGCCGACAGCCAAAGCCGCGCTGTCGCCACCGCGCGCGTCGACCAGAACGCCCGCTGGCGACGCTGGGCGTTCATTCAGAAGATCGCCGAAAGTGTTTTGCAAGTTATAGCCTTTGTGGCCCTGCCATTCATCCCGCCCCTGGGCGCGCTGATGCTCGCCTACACCGATTATCAAGTCCTCGACGAAGCCTTCGAAGGGGTTGTCGACTGGGCCCAGGGCCTGCAACGCGAAGCCCTGGGCCATGCCTTGGGCTTGATGGAACAACTGGCGCAACTGGGCCTGTTTGCCACCGGCATTCCCATCGCCACCGAGTTGCTGCGCAAGGCTTTACCCCAACAGATGCTGGATTTTTTCGAAAGCCTGCTGCCCGTCAAGCGCCCCGACGGTCAACACCGCCTGTGGCAACCGGACCTCAGCCCCTATCGCCAGGAGGTGACGCTGCCGGCCGATACCCGCCCTGACGCGCAAGGCCTGCACCGGCACAACGGCAAACCCATCCTTGCCCTCAACGGCGAGCATTACCACGTAGAACAAGACGCCGGGCGCTATTTCATCCAGCACCCCACGCGCCCTGGAGCCTACCGCCCGCGGGTCATGACCAATGGCCAGGGCGCCTGGGTCACAGAGCTGGAGAACCCACTGGGCTGGGACCGCGCCACCCTGATGCGCCGCCTCGGTTACCAGACCGATAGCTTCAGCGATGAGCAACTGGCCCAGGTCCGCGACTGCAGCGCCACCCACGACAACACCCTGCGAAAAGTGCATGCCACCCAGCAGACACCCCCGCCACTGCTGGCTGACAGCCTCAAGCGCTTTGGCATCGACCAGCAGTTGCAGGACTTCCTGGCGCAACTGAACAGTGACGATCCGGCGGTCTACGCCAAGGCCGATCCGCAGGCCCTGTTGCAGTTACTCATCAGCTATGGACTGTGGCCCTCCAGCAAGACCCTGCGGGTACTCGATGCCAGCGGCAGAACCCTCTGGCAATTCCCCGGTGACGAGGGGGCCAGCACCGTACAGGTGCTGGAAGCACAACTGCACAACGGCGATCTATTGCCGACCCTGATCGAGGGCTTGAGTGAGCCGGAGCGCAAACACCTGCTGGAAGAAGAGTTCGGCCTGCCGCCCTCTTCCAGCCGCACCCGCGCCACCGCCTTGCGCAAGCAATTGGCGCGGATCGCCCAGGACAAGCGCTTCTCGTTATTCGAGTCACGCTACCGCGGCCTGGACCGCGCGCCCAATGCCCGAGTCCAGAAAATCATCGACAGTGCCTCGCGCCCCGGCCTGCCCGCGCCGGTGGCCGAGGAACTGCTGTCCAGCGCCAGTGGCGAGGAGCTCAAGGCCATCGACGCCGGTAATGTACCCACGCGCCTGGCGGAACTGGCCGACTGGTCGCTGCATGAAGTGCGCACCACCCGCGCCTATGAAGGGCTGTACCTGGACACCGTGGAGAACCCGGACACTTGCCGGTTGGCCCTGCACTCCCTGGAAAACCTCAGCGGCTGGCCGACGTGGATACGCCTGGAAGTCAGGGAGTACCGCGCCGAAGGCACGCTGCTCGATGCAATCGGCCCTACCTATGCGTTGACCAAAAGAACCCTGGTGGCGACACCCGACGGCCTGTACATCCCGGAAAACGGCCAAGGCGCGCTGTTCGGCAGCACGGATTTTTACACCGCCATCCTGCAAGCCCTGCCTGACAGTGCCCGGGATGCCGTGCAGATCCATATCGGCCAGGGCCCGCGCCTCAAGCAGGCAATCGGCGAACACCCACTGGACCGTCCGAGCCTGCGTACGCTGCTTGATACCGACCCGCCGCGCAAACCCGCCTACGATCCCACTGTCATGCGCCTGCGCGGCGGCATGGACGGCTACCCGCCGGCCCTTCCCGAACAGCCTGGGCCAAGCCGCGGCCCTTCACTGGAGCAACAACTGCAGACACTGCGCCCGCAACTGTCGCCGGCAAAAGTCCGCGAAATGATCGCCACCCTGCAAAACACCTTTGGCGGTGCCCAGCCAGTGCTGACGCGCCTGAGAAACGAATACATCCGGCTGGACCTCGCCCTGACGGTCTGGGAATCTCAAACGCCCGACCTGCACCCTCTCACTCAGGCGCCGCTCAGTGCGACTGACAAGGAGTACCTGCGCCGTGATCGCAGCCTGTTCGCCCACCAGTTGCGCCGGGCGTGGCGCCAGGAAACCGCAATCGACAACTTCTACGAGGCACCGGCCACCAACGGCCGCATGCTGCGACTGTCCGGCCCACTGCTCGGCGAACTGCCCGCACTGACTGCAAACTTCGACCATATCTCGCACCTGGAACTGCAAGGTGCGCACCAGCGCATCGACGTCGACGGCTTCCTGCAGCTTTTTCCAAGGCTGCGCTACCTGAGCATCCGCAATGTAGCCTTGAACGAACTGCCGCCTTGCCTGGCCTCGTTCACTGGGCTCAACGAACTGATCCTGAGCGGTTGCAACATCAGCCTGACCGAGCAAAGCCTGGCTGTCGTCAACGGCATGACGCGCCTATTGACCCTTGACCTGTACAACAACCCCCTGACCCTGCTGCCCAACCTGGAACAGATGCCGCAGTTGCAATACGTGGACTTGGCCAGCACCGGCATCAGCCAACTGCCTCCTGGTCTGTTGAGCCGCGCTCATCTGATATTCGTGATGCTGTCCAACAACCAGATCAGCGACCTGCCTGCGCAGTTGTTCGAGCTGCCCACCGACATCACGCGGCACTTCGACCTGTCCGGCAACCCGCTTTCAAACGAGGCGCTGGAGCGCATCAAAATCTACTTCCAGCGTACCCATCACTATCTGGAAGCCACCCCGCCCCAGCCCGACGTGGAGCAGGCCAAACGGTTGTTCCCCTCATTCAACGGCGATCAAATCAACCGCTTCATTTTTGCCCTGCCGGGCGACCTGGCTGCCGGCCGCACCGAGATGAACCGGTTGGAGAGCGAGTTTCCCCTCATCCGCCTGGACACCCTCGACTGGGCCAACGACAGCCGCGTCGACGCGGCAGAACAAGCCTTGCGCCACAGCTTCATTGATGCCCTGGAGACAGGCTGGCGCCGGGATGTGACGTCGGGCGAGCCACCCGAGGGGCAACCCACGTCCAGCTACGAATTCAGCCTATTCATCACCGTGAGCGGCACACTGCCCGCCCTGCGTGCATCCTTCAATCACGTGTCGATGCTCGCGCTCAAAGGTCGCGGGACACCCTTGAATCTGGATGCGTTCCTGCAGAGCTTTCCCGCGCTGACCGGGCTGCATATCGAGGACTACGCACTGGGTGAACTGCCGCAGATCAGCCACTTGCCGCAACTCTCCTACCTGGTGCTGGAACGCTGCGCCCTGAGCTTATCGCCCACCAGCGCGCAAGCCTTGCAGCGCATGGTCGAACTCAAGCACCTGAACCTGAACAGCAACCCTTTGACGACACTGCCGGACTTCAGCCGAATGCCACAGCTGATCAGCCTCTCACTGCGCAACACCAGCTTGACGCAACTGCCCGACTCACTGATTCAACCCGCCACGGTGCGCGCTCACGTGGACTTGAGCCAAAACCTGCTGCGCGAGCTGCCAGACCAGGCCTTCCTCTTGCCCCCCGCCGTCAGCGCCGCGCTTGACCTGTCGAGCAACCCCTTGTCGCCCTCCACCCTGCGACGTGTGAAAGGCTATTGCCAAACCAAGGGAGAACACTGGAACGCTGACATTCCCGCCAGCGACCTGCAGCGCCTCAAGACCCTTTACCCCACGTTTTCGGAGCGTGACAGCAAGCGCATCTTCTTCGAACTGCCGGGCGAACTGGAGGACGCCGACACCCATATCAACCGCCTGAGCGCCGACTACGCAGAGTTGGGCACCCAGCTGCAGGAGTGGGCCTTGAACGTGCCGCTCATGGATCAATTGCAAGTCCCGTTACTGAACGAAAACGCGCGTGCCGAGGAACAGGTTCGCCGCTTGGCGCTCAAGGAGTTACTCCTGGGCTGCTGGCGTCGAGAGACGGAACCGGACGAAACTCAATGGCCGACTCGGCGCAGCTACAAGCTGATCTTCAACAACTCACTGCTCGGCGATCTGCCGCCGCTGAATGTGCGCCTGGAGCATGTCACGCTATTGGAACTGATGGGCGACGGTAACCATAAACGTGTAGGCGAGTTCCTGCGCGCTTTCCCCAACCTGACAAGCCTGACGGTGGAGCGCCATGCCCTGCAGCGCATTCCCGAGCGCGTGTTTGATCTCAATCACCTGCAGCACCTGAAACTCAACGAAAACTCAATCCACCTGACACCAGACAGCATCGAGCAGCTGTCGCGCCTGACCAACCTCACCCACTTGGACTTGAGCGACAACCCGCTCACGCTGAGTCCGGACCTGCGCAATCTCACACGCCTGGTCATCGTCTACCTACACAATTGCGGGTTGAGCGAGCTGCCGCTGGCAGTGTTCAGCCTGCCACGCTTGCAGGCCCTGGATTTGAGCGACAACCTGATCCAGCACCTGCCGACAGACCTGCTGGAAATGCCCTTGCCCCTCAACGACGACTCAGACCTGAGCGGCAACCCCTTGTCCGCCGCAAGCATGACGCTACTGCGCACTTACTATCGGCAGACCGGTTATGAGTTGGGCGTGGAAGAAGCGATGTTCGACGAAAACCGTGCCGCACTGACACCGCCCAGCACGCCAGAGCCTATGGAAGAGTGAGCCTGCTGCGGTAAGGGGGCTTGTCCCCTCTCCACAAAAAGCGGCGCCTTGTCAGCCGCGCTCGGAGGGTACCGACGACAATTCGAACGGGCTGCTGCTACGGCGCTGGTTGCGATCTTCACGGGGGGTGGCGCCAAAGAAGTTGCGGTAGGCGCTGGAGAAGTGCGGCCCCGAGGAGAAGCCGCAAGACAGGCCGATCTGGATGATCGACTTGCTGGTCTGCATCAACATCTGCCGCGCCTTGTTCAGGCGCAGCTCCAGGTAGTACTGGCTGGGAACGCGATTGAGGTATTGCTTGAAGATCCGTTCCAGTTGTCGTCGGGACACGCATACGTGCTGGGCAATTTCGTCGGTGGTCAGCGGCTCTTCGATATTGGCTTCCATCAACAACACGGCCTGGGTCAGCTTCGGGTGGCTGGAGCCCAGGCGGTTTTGCAGGGGGATTCGTTGGCGCTCGCCGCCTTCGCGGATGCGCTCCACCACCAGTTCTTCGGAGACCGCACCAGCCAGTTCGGCGCCGTGGTCACGGGCCAGCACCGCCAGTAGCAGGTCGAGCACCGACATGCCACCGCAGGCCGTCAGGCGATCACGGTCCCAGTCGAACAAATGGCTGGTGGCGATGACCTTGGGAAAACGCTCGGCGAAATCGTCCTGCCAGCGCCAGTGCACGGCGGCGCGGTAGCCGTCGAGCAGGCCCAGTTGCGCCAGCGGATACACGCCTGCCGACAGGCCGCCGATCACGCAACCGGAACGAACGAGCTGCTTGAGCGCCGAGCTTAGTTGCGAGGCGATCACGGTCGGCGGCTCGTCGGCCAGCAGGAACAGTTTCTGGAAGCCTTCGAGCTTGCCGGCCCAGGGTTCGCCCGGCAGTTGCCAGGCCCCTTCGGTTTGCGGCTCGGCCTGCAGGAACGACAGTTCATACACCACATCCGGATGCACACGCTGAGCAACGCGCAAGGCCTCCTCAGCCAGCGCAAGCGTGAGTGCTTTTGTGCTGGGCCAAATCAGGAAACCAATTTTATGGGCGGTCATGGAGTGCTATCCGAAGCGAGTAACGGTAATGAAGACAAAGGCCAATGCTAGCCCGTAAACCAACACAAAGCTTAAAAACGATAAAGACCTGCTTTCCTGTAGGAGCAAGCTTGCTCGCGAAAAACCTGAGAACACCACGGGGTATCAGGCTTCCCGCGTTTTCGTTGACGATCTTCGCGAGCAGGCTCGCTCCTACAGGGGGAGCAACGGCCTTGATTATTTCAAGCTACCGGACAGGAACTGCTGCAACCGCTCGGACTGCGGGTTGACCAGCACTTCACGCGGGTTGCCGCGCTCTTCGACAATGCCTTTATGCAGGAACACCAACTGGTTCGACACCTCGCGGGCAAAGCCCATTTCGTGGGTCACCACCACCATGGTGCGGCCTTCCAGGGCCAGGTCCTGCATGACTTTCAGGACTTCGCCGACCAGCTCCGGGTCGAGGGCCGAGGTCGGCTCGTCAAACAGCATCACCTCAGGCTCCATCGCCAGCGCCCGGGCAATCGCCACGCGCTGCTGCTCGCCACCGGACATATGGCCGGGGAAAGCGTCCTTGCGGTGGGCCACGCCCACTTTTGCCAGGTAGTGCTCGGCCTTTTCACGGGCGTCTTTTTTCGACATGCCCAATACGTGCACCGGTGCTTCCATGACGTTTTCCAGCGCGGTCATGTGCGACCACAGGTTGAAATGCTGGAACACCATCGACAGGCGCGAACGCATGCGCTGCAACTGCTTGGGGTCGGCAGCTTTCATCGCGCCGTCCTTGTTGGCCACCAGCTTCAGCTCTTCGTTATTGAGCAGGATCTTGCCGGCGTGAGGCTGCTCCAGCAGGTTGATGCAGCGCAAAAAGGTACTTTTGCCCGAACCGCTGGAACCGATGATGCTGATCACATCGCCGGCCGCGGCGGCCAGGGACACCCCTTTGAGCACTTCATGACTGCCATAGCGTTTATGCAGGTCTTGGACTTCAAGTTTGTACATGCGGTCGGTTCTCACAAAAACAGTTGGTCAGTCGTTGAGCAAGCGCCCGTGACGCAGCGCTTCGCGCCCCGCCACCTTGGCCAGCCAGAAACCCGCTTGGGCATAACGTAGCCGTTCAACGGCAAACAACACCCCCGAGGTGCCGGCACAGACAATGCTGACGCGGTCGGCCACAGGGTCAATCACTTCAAAAATCGGTTCGCCGGTTTCCACCCAGTCACCGGCCTTACGCAGGTAACTGATCACTCCGGCATGGGGTGCAAACAGCAATTCGGTGCCCTCGAAGGGCACGCCTTCACACGGCTCGTATTGCGGCGCCGCAAATTCACCGTTGATCAGGCCCTGCTCGGCGAGGAACGCGAGGATGCCTTCGGCATGGAAGATGGCCTCGTCGCGTCCGGTATCGGCCTGGCCACCCAGCTCCAGGGTTGTCGCCAGGCACGCCAGGGGAATCTGTGCCTCGGGAAACGCCCGCGACAAACGCAGCCAGGGCAGCGAGCAGGCTTCATCAAACGAACTGCCACCGGAGTCTTCCGCCAACAGGCCGACTTTTACATTCAAGTGCGCCGACAACGAACGCCATTGCGGCCAGTGCTGGGGCAGCGCGTACATGTGCAGCGCGGCTTCGGCGTCGCAGTGCAGGTCGAGGACCACATCGGCGGTGCAGGCGTGGCTCAGCAATACCCGTTGCATGCCTTGCAGCTGGCTGCTCGGCTCAGGCAGCGCGTTGAGCGTGTCGCTCATCGCCTGGCGGATCATGCGCACGTTGGCGTGGGGATCATCCCCCAGCTTGCCCTCCAGCAAGGCCGCAACCGGCTCGCTCAACTCCACGAAATCACGGTTGAAGTTCTTGCCGCTGCCTATCTCGAAACGCCCCTGGTGGCTGCCTTGCAGCAGTTGGCCGAGGCCCATCGGGTTGGCCACCGGCACCAGCTCGATCACCCCGTTGAGGGCGCCCTGCTGCTCCAGTTCGACCAGGCGCTTTTTCAGCTCCCAGGCCGCGCGCATTCCCGGCAATTCATCGGCGTGCAGGCTGGCCTGGATATACGCCTTGCGCTCGCCGTGGCCGAAACGGAACACCGTCAGTTGGCGCTCGCAGCCCAAGTGGCCCCAGGGCAGTACGTGATCGATGCGTTCCATATCAGTGCTTCCGTGGAGCCAGGTAGCTCAACCAGCGACGCTCGGCCAATTTGAACAGGCGCACCAGGATGAACGTCAGGCACAGGTAGAACAGGCCAGCGGTGATATAGGCTTCGAACGGCAGATAGTACTGGGCGTTGACCGTACGTGCGGCACCGGTGATATCGATCAGGGTGACGATGGAGGCCAGGCTGGTGGTCTGCAGCATCATGATCACTTCGTTGCTGTACTGCGGCAGCGCCCGGCGCAGGGCCGAAGGCAGCAGGATGCGGCGGTACAGCTTGTAGCGCGACATGCCCATGGCCTTGGCTGCTTCGATCTCGCCGTGGGGCGTAGCCTTGAGGCTGCCGGCAATGATTTCGGCGGTGTAGGCGCTGGTGTTGATGGCAAAGGCCAGGCACGCACAGAACGTTGCGCTGGACAGCCACGGCCAGAGGAAACTCTCGCGCACGGCTTCGAACTGGGCCAGGCCGTAGTAGATCAAAAACAGTTGCACCAGCATCGGTGTACCGCGGATCACGTAGGTGTAGAGCCAGGCCGCGCCATTGACCAGCGGCTGCTTGGACACCCGCATCAGCCCCAGGGGGACGGCAGCGAGCAAGCCGAAGAACAGCGAAATCAACAGCAGCTTGAGGGTGGTCAGCAGGCCGCCAAGGTACAGCGGCATGGCCTCCCAGATGACGTTGTAGTCGAAGATCATAGATCAGCCGCCTTTACGCCTACCGAGTAGCGCTTCTCAAGATAACGCAGGGCCAGCAACGAGACGCTGGTGATCACCAGGTACATCGCCGCCACTGCGAGGAAGAAGGTAAAAGGTTCGCGGGTGGCATCTGCCGCCTGCTTGGCCTTGAACATCATGTCTTGCAGGCCCACCACCGAAATCAACGCAGTGGCCTTGGTCAATACCAGCCAGTTGTTGGTAAAGCCGGGGATTGCCAGCCGGATCATCTGCGGCACCATCACCCGGAAAAACACCTGGAACGGGCTCATGCCATAGGCCATGCCCGCTTCGGCCTGCCCCTTGGGGATGGCCATGAACGCACCGCGGAACGTTTCCGACAGGTAGGCGCCAAAGATGAAACCCAGGGTGCCGATGCCGGCGGCCAAGGGATTCAAGTCAATATAGTCGTCGTAGCCCAGTAGCGGCGCGACGCGGTTGAGCAGGTCCTGGCCGCCGTAGAAAATCAGCAGGATCAGCACCAGGTCGGGGATCCCGCGGATCACCGTGGAGTACAGGTCACCCAGCCAAGCCAGCCAGCGTACCGGCGACAGGCGCAATGCAACCCCGATCAGACCCAGAACAATGGCCAAGGCCATGGACGACAAGGCGAGCTGAAGCGTCAACCATGCGCCATCGAGGATAACGGCCCCGTAGCCTTTCAACATGATTCAGGTCCTCGAAAAGGCGGATGAAAAAATGGCGCAAACTTCAGAGACCCTGGTGCTTGCGCCATTCTGGACAGACAACTGCGAAGGTTTACTTGGCGTCAGCGCCGTAAATATCGAAGTTGAAATACTTTTTCTCGATTTCTTTGTACTTGCCATTGGCGCGGATCGCGGCGATGGCAGCATTGATGCGGTCCAGGTTGGCCTTGTCGCCTTTACGTACTGCGATACCGATGCCATCACCGAAGTATTTGGCGTCGGTGAACGCAGGACCTACGAACGCGTAGCCTTTGCCAGAGTCGGTCTTCAGGAAACCGTCTTCGAGCAGGGTCGCATCGGCCACGGTGCCATCAAGGCGACCGGCAGCCACGTCCAGGTAGATTTCGTTCTGGGTGCTGTAAGGAACGACGGTCGCACCTTTAGGCGCCAGGACTTCCTTGGCGAAACGGTCGTGGATCGAACCGCGCTGTACGCCGATCTTCTTGTCCTTGAGCTCAACCAGGCTGTCGCTGACGGTTACGCTGTCCTTCATCACCAGGCGGGCTGGGGTCAGGTAGTAGCGGTTGGTGAAGTCCACGGACTTCTTGCGGTCGTCAGTGATGGACATGGACGACAGGATCGCGTCGATCTTGCGTACTTTGAGGGCCGGGATCAGACCGTCGAACTCTTGCTCGACCCAGGTGCACTTGACCTTCATCTCTTCGCACAGGGCGTTGCCGATGTCGTAGTCAAAACCGACGATGCTGCCATCCGGCGCCTTCGAGGCAAACGGAGGGTAGGCTGCTTCGATACCAATTTTCAGCGGCTTCTCTTCAGCGAAGGCCTGCATGGACAGCACGGACAGCGCCAGGGCGCCCAACAGCACGAGTTTCTTCATCTTGGGACTCCATCGGTATAGGACAAAAACAGCAGTATGAGCCATGGCCCACGATGCGACTGAGTGAAACCGAATAGCGGTGCTGCGTCCTACACCAGTTGAACATGGCGACGACGAGCGAGTGATCGGCATTCTAACGACAGGCCGGAAGCCGATATTTCCTCAATGCGACAACAATTTACAGAAGCACCGAGAAAGCGACCCCAACACATTGACAGCCTCTGATTTTTATGCAGAGGCAAAAGATATTAAACCTATTAACGCTGCAAATTGCGGGCCTATTATTCGCAAACCCTTCTATTCCGGCAAGTGTAGCGTTTGATCTAATTTTACCGGGCGTCTAAAACGGGCGTTTTCGGGGCATGGATGTAGCACTTTGCCTCATGTTTGGGCGCAAGGTTACACATTTGCACCGCGGGGTAACATTCAGAAACGTCCTACTAGATAAACCGATATTTATTGGCTTGGTGCTGAGAACGGTCTGTCAGCTCCCCCACCCCATTTGAAACTGACCCACCGCTATCGCAGGCAAGCCAGCTCCCACATCGACCCTATTTCATATTCAAATTCCCACAAAAAAGCCCCACCCGGCCTACGCCGAATGGGGCTTGGTCCCATAAACCCGCTTACGCGACGTTCATGGTCTTGTGGGTATCAATCAAATGCTGCACCACGCTTGGATCGGCCAGGGTGGAGATATCCCCCAACCCGTCATACTCGGCCGTGGCAATCTTGCGCAGGATACGGCGCATGATTTTCCCCGAACGGGTCTTCGGCAAACCAGGTGCCCATTGGATCACGTCTGGCGATGCAATCGGGCCGATCTCCTTGCGCACCCAGTTCTTCAGCTCCAGGCGCAGCGCTTCGGTCGGCTCCTCACCGTTTTTCAGGGTGACATACACATAGATGCCCTGGCCCTTGATGTCGTGCGGTACGCCGACCACGGCGGCCTCGGTGACTTTCGGGTGGGCAACCATGGCGCTTTCGATTTCGGCGGTACCCATGCGGTGCCCGGAAACGTTGAGCACGTCATCCACGCGGCCGGTGATCCACCAGTAGCCATCTTCATCGCGACGCGCACCGTCGCCGGTGAAGTACATGCCACGGAAGGTCTTGAAGTAAGTGTCGACGAAACGGTCATGGTCGCCATACAGCGTGCGCGCCTGGCCCGGCCACGAATCGAGGATTACCAGGTTGCCTTCGGCAGCGCCCTCGATGATGTTGCCCAGGTTGTCCACCAACGCTGGCACCACGCCAAAGAACGGACGTGCCGCCGAACCCGGCTTGAGCGCGTGGGCGCCCGGCAATGGGCTCATCAGGGTTGCGCCGGTTTCGGTCTGCCACCAGGTATCGACAATCGGGCAACGGGATTGGCCGACGTTCTTGTAGTACCAGTCCCACGCTTCCGGGTTGATCGGCTCACCCACCGAACCCAACAGGCGCAGGCTGCTGCCATCAGTGCCTTCGCAGGCGGCGGTGCCAGAGGCCATCATCGCGCGGATCGCGGTCGGCGCGGTGTAGAGAATATTGACCTTGTGCTTGTCGACGATTTTCCCGACCCGCGTGATATCCGGGTAGTTCGGCACGCCTTCGAACAGCAGCGTGGTCGCGCCATTGGCCAGCGGGCCGTAGACAATATAGGTGTGGCCAGTGACCCAGCCGACGTCGGCGGTGCACCAGTAGACTTCGCCCGGACGGTAGTCGAACACGCGCTCGTGGGTCAGGGCCGCGTACAACAGGTAGCCGCCGGTGGTGTGCTGCACGCCCTTGGGCTTGCCGGTGGAACCGGAGGTATAAAGGATGAACAGCGCTTCTTCGGCGCCCATCTCTTTTGGCGCGCAGACGGTGCCCGCCACTTTCATCAGGTCTTCGTACCAGATGTCGCGATGCTGGTTCCACTTGATCTGGCCATTGGTGCGCTTGCACACGATGACTTTCTGGATGCTGCTGGTTTCCGGGTTGGTCAGCGCATCGTCGACATTGGCCTTGAGCGGCACCTTCTTGCCGGCACGAATACCTTCGTCGGCAGTGATCACCACTTTGGATTTGCAGTCGATGATGCGACCGGCCAGGGCTTCAGGGGAGAAGCCGCCAAACACCACCGAGTGGATCGCGCCGATGCGGGTACAGGCCAGCATGGCGACCACGGCTTCGGGGATCATTGGCATATAGATGGTCACCACATCGCCGCGGTGCACATCCTGGCCACGCAGGGCGTTGGCGAATTTGCAGACCTGTTCATGCAGTTCGCGGTAGGTGATGGTGCGGCTCTCGGAAGGGTCGTCGCCCTCCCAGATAATCGCTGCCTGGTCGCCACGCTCGGCGAGGTGACGGTCCAGGCAGTTGTAGGAAACGTTGAGGGTGCCGTCAGCGAACCACTTGATATCCACATGGTGGTCGTCGAACGAAGTCTGCTTGACCGTGGTGAAAGGCTTGATCCAGTCAAGACGCTTGGCTTGCTCGCGCCAGAAGCCGTCGGGGTTGACCACCGACTGCTGGTACATGGCCTTGTAGGTCGCCTCGTCGGTCAGCGTGTTGGCTGCTACTTCGGGGCGAACGGGGTACAGGGAAGCCGCACTCATCTTTCTTACCTCGGTGACAATAGTTGTTGTTGTATGCCCCTGTTTTAGCCGGGGTAGGCCTATAGAACCATTCGACGATGGTAGTAACAAGCCCCTACAAATTACCCTGATATCCCCTTGCAGCGCTCTGGCTCGGCGCCTGTAGCGCATTTTGCAACACTGCAAAAAACCTCTGTCGTGGATTGTTACGAAAACCACCAATAGTGTTTATCAAAAGCACGGGTATATGAATGCAACCCAGGCGCCTAAAATCGGCCTCGCCAACAAGGCACCGTGATTAACCAAGTTGCAGCCCCCACGAAGGCACGTTAATCCGAACTCACTACTCAAGTTACACACGTGGCCTCACAAGGGCCCCGTGACCCCCTTCGACTGTAAAAAGGTAAATTGGAAATGAAAGCTTTATTAGTTATGGCCCTTGCCAGCCTGTGCGCTACCGCAGCCCTGGCCGACGAGATCCCGACTGACGTAGCCAGCCAGAGCACCGCCGTTGTTGAGGAATACACCTACTCCACTGATCTGGATATTGCCAAGGTGGTATCCATGAGTTCCATTCCGAATGTCTGCGAAGTTGTTCCAGCGCGCATGGAATATGAAGATCACCAAGGCCAGCGGCATATCCTTAATTACAAAGTCATGGGTAACGGTTGCTCTAACGGATAATTAATTAGTTAGTTGAAACCTATCCTGGCAATGTTCGCCGCAAGGAATTGTCCTTGCGGCAAAGAAACACCCGCAAAATCCTCGCCTTGCCCCCTGCTCCGAAAATACCTCACCGCCCGTCAAAAAAATCCTACCCCGGCAAACCCTTGTAAACCCGCACCCCGGCCGGAAATACCCTCATTTTGGCCCTTGGCTGAGGCTATCCGCCGCAACACAAAGCCAAATTTTTCCCTATAATACGCGGGTAAATCGGGCCTGCAATATCCCTTTACACGGGGGTAACGAGCCAGACCTGAGGCCCCGCAGGAGTACGACACCGTCGCTCCGCCCCTCAGGCATCATGCAGAGTACCCGTAGCCCTATTCCGTTTAATGCCTGCGCGAGCTGTTGCAACAAACGATTCCTTAAAGATCCACCGCGGCCCTTGGGCCGTGTGAACACCCAACCATCCGGTTTCACACGGGCACCATTGGCCCTCACGCAGGAGACGACACGTCATGCTGAGCTGGGACGAATTCGACAAAGAAGAAGAAGGCGAAGTAGCCGCCAAAGGCGCCAACGCCGGCCACGCCACCGAAGCCAACATGGACCGCCTCGACGGTGCCGGCGCCGCCGCTGCCATCGAAGCCCGCGCCGTGACCGCCAATGACTCCGCCGCCATCGTGCGGGCCAAGGCTGCCCTGGACAAACTCGACGTCGCCGAAGGCCTGGCCGAGCTCGAAGGCGCTTCCGCCCGTGTCGCTGTCGACGAAAAGCGCATGATCAACTGCCGCGCCGACCTCAACCAACTCGTGCCGTTCAAGTACGACTGGGCCTGGCAGAAGTACCTCGACGGCTGCGCCAACCACTGGATGCCGCAAGAGGTCAACATGACCGCCGACATCGCCCTGTGGAAAAACCCCGAAGGCCTGACCGACGACGAACGTCGCATCGTCATGCGCAACCTGGGCTTCTTCTCCACCGCCGATTCCCTGGTGGCCAACAACCTGGTCCTGGCCGTGTACCGCCTGATCACCAACCCGGAGTGCCGCCAGTACATCCTGCGCCAGGCCTTCGAAGAGGCGATCCACACCCACGCCTACCAGTACTGCATCGAATCGCTGGCCATGGATGAAGGCGAGATCTTCAACATGTACCACGAGATCCCATCGGTCGCTAAAAAAGCCGCCTGGGGCCTGAAGTACACCCGTTCGATCTCCGATCCGAAGTTCGAAACCGGCACCGTCGACACCGACAAGGAACTGCTGCGCAACCTGGTCGCCTACTACTGCGTGCTGGAAGGCATCTTCTTCTATTGCGGCTTCACCCAGATCCTGTCCATGGGCCGTCGCAACAAAATGACCGGCGTGGCCGAGCAGTTCCAGTACATCCTGCGCGATGAGTCGATGCACCTGAACTTCGGCATCGATGTGATCAACCAGATCAAAATCGAAAACCCACACCTGTGGGATACCGAGATGAAGGAAGAAGCGACCCAGATGATCCTGCAAGGGACCCAGCTGGAGATCGAATACGCACGCGACACCATGCCGCGCGGCGTGCTGGGCATGAACGCAGCGATGATGGAGGACTACCTCAAGTTCATCGCCAACCGTCGTCTGTCGCAAATCGGCTTGAAGGAAGAATACCCAGGCACCACCAACCCGTTCCCGTGGATGAGCGAGATCATGGACTTGAAGAAAGAGAAGAACTTCTTCGAGACCCGCGTGATCGAGTATCAGACTGGCGGGGCGTTGAGCTGGGATTGATCGGCGCATAGTCGCGACATGAAAAAGCCCTGGGGTCGCACCCAGGGCTTTTTTTATGGGAGCCGGTCACGGCGCATCAACAGTGGGCGGTTTGCCATTTCTTGAAGTACATCACCTCAAGCACCTGGCCCGGAAGGGTTCGGATCCCATCTCCAATGCTGTAGCCTTGTGCCCCAATTGCCATCAGCGTTGTTACCGGTCGACTGATCGGGATGAATTCACCACAGGGTTTTACTCGAAAATCGATAGATTGATATCCGAGTAGACTCCTGCGGTCACAGCGTATGCATTCCAAAAAAATAGTAGATAGGACCGAGGCCACCCCGTGAACCCAGACATGCTAGAAGCCGGCCCAGTGGGCGCCAAGGTACTTTCAGTCTTCGACTTCGACGGCACCCTGACCCGCCACGACAGTTTTGTGCCGTTCCTCAAGTTTGCTTTCGGCAAGCAGGAATTCAACCGCAGGATGCTCAAGCTCGCACTGCCTGGCGTGCGCTTCCTGTTGCGCCAGATGAGCCGCGATGAGCTCAAGGCCCAGTTGATTCGCACCTTTATGACCGGTGTGGACAAGGCTTGGGCCCAGCAGAAAGCCGAGGAGTACTGCAAGGCCTCCTGGAACAAGCTGATGCGCCCTGCCGGCCTGCAGTCGGTGGCCGACGAGATTGGCTCCGGCGCCGAGGTGACGCTGTGCTCGGCGTCGCCGGCAATCGTGTTGCAGCCTTTTGCTGATCGGCTGGGGATCAAGCTGATCGGCACCGAGCTTGAGGTGGTCGATGGGGTGTTGAGTGGGCGCCTTACGGGCAACAACTGCCGCTGTGAGAACAAGGTGCTGCGCCTTGAGGCGATTTATGGCGACTTGGCTGAGTATCGGCTCAGGGCCTGGGGTGACACACGCGGCGATCGCGAGTTGCTGGCAGCGGCGCAGGATGCCCATTGGCGGCATTTTCATTCGGCCAAGCGCCGTGGCAAGCCGAAGCTGAAAGCCCGGTAATCGCAGGCGCTCTCTCGTAGGGGTAGGCACGCCCCTACACAGTGGAGTGCCTATGGATGTTTGAAGTACCGCCGCGATCCCGCTATTAATAGCGCACCTTCCTACGGATCCGCCTGCGATGAAGTTCGACACAGCCTATTGCCTGAGCCTGGATGAAAAGCTGTCGATCTATGACGTGCGCGACCTGAATTTCGACGAAACCGCCGCCTTCGATTCCGACAGGGACAGCTTCCTGTGCCCCAACGATGACTGCCGTGCGGCGTTTGCGGCGGGCAATGTACTGGGCACGTTCAATGGCAAGAACGTCAACTACCTGCGCACCCCGCATTTCAAGAACC
The DNA here is from genome assembly GCF_009873475.1 of Pseudomonas sp. DTU12.1. Classification (NCBI taxonomy): domain Bacteria; kingdom Pseudomonadati; phylum Pseudomonadota; class Gammaproteobacteria; order Pseudomonadales; family Pseudomonadaceae; genus Pseudomonas; species Pseudomonas sp. DTU12.1. The sequence goes on from NZ_CP045254.1 coordinate 4,597,801, forward strand.
TGCCCAGCACCCGGCATATCGAGGGCTGCCGCTATGCCAGTCACAAAGCCACGGCAGGAGAAACCGAGGATGGGCGCGAGGAAAACTTCCCATCGGAGTTTGTGCTGACTCGGCGTCAGTACGAACGCAAGGCAGCCATCCAAGGCGCCACAGACGTTATCCCGCAGGCGCCGGCGAAAGAGCCCTCGAGAACAGCCAATACTTCCCACAGTGCCAGCGAAACCACACCGGACAAGACCAGTGTCTTCGCACACCCGGTCGAATGCTACGTGTCCAACATCGACAACAAGGACAAGCTCAAGGGCATGCCGTTGAAGATCGCTGAGCAGACCGCGACCTATTGGGCGTTTTTCAAGAAAATCGAATACCTGCAGGACAACAAAGGCTTGATCTACTGGGGCCGGATCAAGGCGATCAAGGACTACACCAGCAGCTTTCGCATCGACTTCGAAAAGAGGGTGTGGCTCGACAAGAAGCCCTACTCCGTCAACGTGTACCTGAACAAGAAGCTGATCGAGAACTACCGCAAGCGCAAGGCGTTCCTGGAGCAGATCAAGGCCGCCGTAGACAGTGAGCGCCCCTTGTATTGCTTCTTTTATGGCGTGACGCCGGAGTTGAAACAGGTGCCGAGCAAGAAAAACCCCGAGCAGACATTCGGGGTGTTCAGTGCCGATATCCAGAACCTGGACCACCTGCTTATCCGCGAGGCACCGGGGCTGGAGGAGAAATGACCTGAAGCGCCCGCCAATCAAGGGCCGGCCACGGGGGAAGTGAACCAGTTGATGAACGGTCAAAACAACTGTACAAAAACACAGTATAGTTTGTCCTCCCCCGTCGGCATCCTGGAGAAACCCCATGTCCTCTCTGGCAGTGAGCACCACCGTAGATCAGCAAATCGTCCTTCATCAGTTCACCCCACGGCACAGTGTGCAAGCACGCGCTTTGCTGGGCTGGAGCCGGGAAGACCTGGCCCGGCACGCCGGGGTTGGAGTGGACGCCATACAACGCTTTGAAAGCCATCATGAGGTGGACGACGCCATCCGCATCGCCCTGGCGTTTCGCCTGGAGCACGAAGGCCTGGTGTTTTTCCCGGGGTTTGCGCCGGGGTGGGGCATGAGTGGACGCCGCTCCCAAGCGTCACAGGCTGGTGCCGAACCGGGTCGCCGCAGCCTTATTGCGCGGCTGCTGGGCGCGACATCGTCGAACACGCCGCATCCCAACGGCGCATAGGCTCACTGGCCACGCAGCAGGTTCACCTGCCGGGTATGTCGGCACGTGCCTGCATCGCCTGTTGATAAACCCGTATCAAGGCCGACAGTGATTCCCGTGCCCAGCGGGCACCGTAGAACCAGAGCACGACCTTGGTGCCATGCAGATCGTCGTGGAATATCTGGCACACGCCTGGGTATCCGGTTTTGCAGAAGCCATGGAAAGCCGGGCTTTGGCCATCGGACACCAGCGCGTCGAGGCGATGCTCGCTCACCCGCTCATCGATCTCGTTGCTGGACGCCAAGGTGAAATGTGCAGTGGAATCCGGTAGCAGCGCCAGCACTGGCACCACTTCAGCACCGGCGGCCCGTAACACCTCCAAGGCCTGGAGAAATACGCTGGAGTGCTCCACCATTTCACGTGCATTGTTGCGCAGGTATTCGTCGGCATAACCGATACGCCAATCGGCCAGGGCAGGAGCTGATTTCGCGGCATTGTTTTCCATGACGGGCGGGACTTCCACCATAACCGGGCCCACGGGATCGACGCCACTCAGGGCCAAGAGTGATAACGACGGATCACGCACGGTCTTCATCATCGGCCCCGGAATATCGAACCTGGGGCCCTGGACAACAGGCGTTGCCGCAGGCTGGAACTCAATGCCACCCCGAGGCGGCGCCTTATTGTCCGTCGCTCCAGCCGAGGGGTTCAGTGCACAAGGTGCTGTGTCCAGGATGTTGAGCATCGACGGTACTCCCCCAGAACAGGAAGCACCTGGCACCAAGATCTTCCTACATTTTTCCTCCATCAAGCCCACTCCCAGGAAATGACTTTCCCGAGATCATCGCATCCTTTTCCAGTCGGTTCTCAAGGCGGAAACACCTTGAAAGCCCTTTCACCGACAGCGCATTGCAAACCCCGTCAACTCACCAGCGGTTGCGCCGCCTGGGCCTCGACATCCAGCCACCAGGCATGGCCGCGCTCAGGTGCAGCCAGCATGAAAGCCTGCCCCATGGCTGGCGTGGTAATCGCAACATTACGCTCCCACGCCAAGGCCATGATGCGGTCGAACGGCTCATGCCAGGCATGAAATGCCAGATCAAAGGTGCCGTTGTGGATCGGCAGCAACCAACGCCCCTTCAGATCGATATGGGCCTGCAAGGTTTGTTCAGGCTGCATATGCACATGGGGCCAGTCGACGTTGTAGGCACCCGTCTCCATCAGCGTCAGATCAAATGGCCCGTACTGCTCGCCAATACGCTTGAAGCCATCGAAATAACCGGTGTCGCCACTGAAAAAGATGCGCCGGGTACTCTCGATCATTACCCACGATGCCCAAAGTGTCTGGTTGCCATCAAACAGACCACGTCCGGAAAAGTGCTGGGCTGGGGTGGCGACAAAACGGATGCCATCCACTTCAGTGGCCTGCCACCAATCCAGCTGCCGCACCTTGTCTTGCGCAACGCCCCATTTGATCAAGGTGTCGCCGACGCCCAGTGGCGCGAGAAAATAGCGGGTCTTGGCGGCCAGGTGCACGACGGCCTGGCGGTCCAGATGGTCGTAATGGTTGTGCGACAGGATCACCGCCTCAATCGGCGGCAGATCCTCAAGGCTGATGGGCGGCTGGTGAAAGCGCTTGGGCCCCGCCCAACTGAAAGGCGAAGCACGCTCGGCGAACACCGGATCGGTCAGCCAGAACTTGCCGCGCATTTTCAGCAGTACGGTGGAGTGCCCCAGGCGGTACACACTGTGATCCGGGGCACTGAGCAGTTGCTCGCGCGTCAGGCGCTGCACCGGAATCTCCCCCACTGGCCGCGTACTGCGAGGCTTGTGAAAAAGCATTTTCCAGAAAATCTTCAGGGTCTTGCCAAAGCCAGCTCGGTTGACCGGCGCATGATTGTTGAAGTGACCTTGCTGCTGCTCGGATGGCTTGAGCGCTGCCGAGGGGGTGTCGAGGCGGTTAGAAATCGTGGCCATTACAGAGTGACTCCGGTACGTTCTGCTGATGCAGATCAACAACTACACTGCACAGTGTAGTTTCAAGATTGCAACAAAACCCGGACCAAGTAAACTACCGAGTGTAATTTTCTTCCCAGAGCCGAAAAGCCCCATGACTGCACCTCAACGCCTCACCGACCGCAAACGCGAAGCCATCGTGGCAGCGGCCATTGCCGAGTTTCGCGACAACGGCTTCGAGGTCACTAGCATGGACAAAATCGCCGCCACCGCCGGCGTATCCAAGCGTACGGTGTACAACCACTTCCCCAGCAAAGAGGAGTTGTTCACCGAGATCCTGCATAAGCTGTGGGCCAGCAGCGTGGCGCAACTGGATGTCAATTACTGCAGCCAACAACCCCTGCGCGACCAATTGCGCGTGTTGCTGCAAGCAAAGATGAAAATGATGTCGGACGCCAACTTCCTCGATCTGGCCCGGGTGGCGATTGCCGCGACCATCCATTCCCCGGAACGCGCACAGGACATCGTCAATCGCCTGAGCGAGCGCGAAGAGGGGTTCACTTTGTGGGTACGTGCCGCCCAGGAAGACGGGCGACTCAAACCCGTCGACCCGTGTTTTGCCGCCCATCAGGTGCAAAGCCTGCTCAAGGCGTTCGCCTTCTGGCCGCAAATCACCCTCGGCCAACCTACCCTGGACGCCGCCACCCAGGCCAACGTGATTGAATCGGCGATGGATCTGTTCCTGGCCGGCTACGAGATTGCTACCTGCCCCCGATAAGCCCCCGTGTCGCAATACGACGCAGCAGGTCGTTTTTGCCCTAATCCCTGTGGATCTCCACGCAAATGGCTTGGAAGGACACTGATTATTCCTGCGTAAATCAATGACAATATTCGCCTCTCATCTGGCGTAAATGGCCTTTGGTAAACGTACGCCGTCGCCCCTTAAAAAAAGAAAAACCTGACGCAGGGATCTATGGAAAACCTTCGAGGCAAAGGGCTGTCGTTTGCCCGGCGCATTTATCGGCCGCGCATTATCGGGCTGGGCATTGGCAGCCTGTGCGTGCTGGCCGCCCTGTACCCGCTGGCCATGCCCGGATGGATCTGGGCATTGTGGCTGCTCAACGCATTTATCTGGCCGCACCTGGCGTACCAGTTATCGAGCCATTCGGCATTTCCCTACCAGGCCGAGCGCCGCAACCTGCTGTATGACTCACTGTCCGGTGGGTTCTGGGCCGCAGCTACGCAATTCACACCACTGACCGCAGTGACCATCCTCGCGATGATGACCATGCACAACGTCGCGGCGGGCGGCAAGCGGTTGATGGTCCAGGGCATGCTCGCGCAACTGGTGGGCGTGGCACTGGCCTGGCTGATATTCGGCCCTTCATTCAATCCCAACGTCGGCCTGATCCAGGTGTATGCGTGCCTGCCAATGTTGATCCTCTATCCCGTCGCCATCGGCATGGCCAGTTATCGTTTGGCCATCAAGCTTTCGGAACACAAGCGTGCCCTGAGCGCCTTGAGCCGTACCGACAGCCTCACCGGCCTGCTCAATCACGGCTCCTGGAAAGACCTGCTGCAACTGAAGTTCCACAAGTGCCAGCAGCAACAATCCCAGGCCACCATTGCGCTGATCGATATCGACCACTTCAAGCAGATCAATGACGCCTATGGCCATATCGTTGGTGACCGAGTGCTGCGACAACTGAGCAAGGAATTGCAGCGCAACGTGCGGGAAAATGACCTGGCGGGCCGCTACGGTGGCGACGAGTTCTGCGTGATCCTCCCGGACGTTGCGCTGGAACAGGCCAGCTATGTGATGGAGCGTCTGCGGGAAATGTTCAGCCGCTACCGCGACCCGCAGGTCCCGGAGCTGCGGGTCAGCCTGAGCATTGGCCTGGCGGCCTACCAGGTGCAATTCACCCAGGCTCATATGTGGCTCAACGCAGCGGACAAGGCGCTGTACGCCGCCAAGGGCACCGGGCGCAATCGGGTGACGGTGGCTGAATCCCTGGTGGCCCGTTCCGCCTGAATAGAACTTCCCTCGGGGGCCAAGACTCAGAGCTCTGATCTGTACTGTCTGCCGGTAGAAGGGAAGCCGGCAATGAGCACGTCTGCCGTGGGCCTGGGGCTACACGGTGAGCAAGCGCAACCATGGATACATTCTCGCACTGTGCATCACTGAGCCCGCGACCATGCTATTTACTGCCCATAAAAAAACCATCACTACCCTGCAAGAAACGATCAGCCAACAAGCCGGCCTTCTCGATGCTCTCGAGCGCTCCATGGCCGTGATCGAGTTCGATCTACAAGGCAGCGTTTTGCGCGCCAATGACAACTTCCTCAAGACCATGGGCTACCGCGCGGATCAAGTCGTCGGCCAACCCCATCGCCTGTTTTGCACCCAGGCGTTTGCCCGCAGCGCCGATTACGGCCAATTATGGACGCAACTGCGCAACGGCCAGTTCCAGTCGGGCACCTTCGAGCGCGTCGCCGCCGATGGCCACTCGGTGTGGCTGGAAGCCAGCTACAACCCGGTGCGCGATCAGGCCGGCCGAGTGGTGAAAATCATCAAATATGCCCTGGACGTCAGCGCCAGGATGCAGGCCGAAAGCGAAGCCAATGCCAAGCTCGAGGCGATTGACCGGGCCATGGCGGTGATCGAGTTCAACCTCGACGGCACCATCATTACCGCCAACCAGAACTTCCTCCAGCGCCTGGGTTACAGCCTGTCGCAGATCCAGGGCAAACATCATCGCCTGTTCTGCAAACCGGAGCTGGCCAACAGCCAGGAATACAGCGATTTCTGGCGCCGGCTGAACCAGGGTGAGTTATTCAGCGGCCAGTTCGAGCGCATCACTCACACCGGCCAGACGCTGTGGCTGGAAGCCAACTACAACCCGGTCTACGACGCCAGCGGCCGCTTGTGCAAGATTGTGAAGTTCGCGTCGGACGTCACCGCCATGGTGGAAAAACACGCCGAAGATGCCCAGAGCGCCACCCAGGCCTATCACATCTCCCTGCAGACCCGGGAGATCGCCGAAAAAGGCGCCGAGGTGATTCAGCAGACCGCCAGCGGCATCCATGACATTGCTGCCGACATAGAAAGCTCATCCAGACTGATCGCCAAGTTGGGCGAGCGCTCGCAGCAGATCACCGCCATCGTCAACACCATTCGCGCGATTGCCGACCAGACCAACCTGTTGGCCTTGAATGCCGCCATTGAAGCCGCACGTGCAGGTGACCAGGGCCGCGGGTTTGCGGTGGTCGCCGATGAAGTCCGGCAACTGGCCGCCCGCACCAGCGGCTCCACGGCGGAGATTTCGAGCATGATCGAGATGATCCAGAGCGAAACCCGCCAGGCCATCGACAGCATGGACAGCACCCGCGACCGGGCCGCCCAAGGCGTGGACCTGGCCAACCAGGCCGGCACGGTGATCCTGCAGATTCGCGAAGGCACCAGTGATGCCGTGCGGGCAGTGAGTATGTTTGCCAATGACCGGGTTGGGTTGTAGAGACTGGCTTGCCGGCACCTACGAGGGGTGGCGCAAGTGCTGGCCCAGTTCATCGAACAACGTCACCACTGATCGCAGCGCCCGGCAGTCCGGGCGTGTCAGCAACCACAGGGCCGTATCATGCCCCGCGAGTGCTGGCCCCAGTGGCTGCAACCCATGGCCTTCCCCCAACAGAAAATCCGGCAGCGCCGCCACGCCCAGGCCGGCACGTACCAACTCGGTCGCGGACAACATGCTGTTGCAGCGGTAGCTGGGCCTGACGCCGGGCAAGTGCTGGCGACGCCAAGCCACGGTGGGGTGGTCGGGCAGGAAGTCATCCGGCGCGATCCAGGCCAGGCTGGCCAAGTCCTGAATGTCGTGCTGCTGCGCATAGCCGGGACTGGCGCAGACGCGATAGGACACCGTCCCCAGGCACCGCCCCACCAAATGCTCCGCAGGTGTGCGGGTCAGGCGCAAGGCGATGTCGGCATCGCGCCGACTGAGGTTGGCAAAGTCGTTGGACGTGCTCAGCTCCAGAGTCAGCGCCGGATAGCCCGGCATGAACCGGGCCAGGGCCGGCAGCAACAGGCCCTGCAACACCGAATCGGTGCAGGTCAGGCGCACTGTGCCGCTGATCACCTCGCCGCCCTGCTCTACCCCAACCCGCGCAGCTTCCAACGCCTGCTCGGCACGTTCCGCCTGCTGGGTGAGTGTGGTGGCCAGGCTGGTCGGCAGGTAACCGGTACGGCTCTTTTCGAACAGCGCCTGGCCCAGTGACGACTCCAGGCGCCGCACAGCCCGAAACACCGTGGACACATCCACCCGCAGCAAGGCCGCCGCCCGGGCCAGGGTGCCACCACGCACCAGGGCAAGGACCAGCGCCAGGTCGGGATAGTCGAGTTGATAGTGCGTGGCTGCATTGAGCATGTGGAGTAACGCCAATATTGATTGCGTGAGCGCCAATCTATAGTGCGCTCCAGGACTCGACAAGCCATTGGACGCCAGCCATGAACCCCACTGCCCTGCACCTCGCCCTGATTGGCGACTACGACCCGCAAGTGACAGCACACCAAGCCATCCCGCTTGCATTGCAACAGGCCAGCGCACAGCTGGGCCTGACGATCCATGCTCAGTGGCTAGCCACTGACACCCTCCTCGACGCCCAATCCCTGCAACCCTTCGACGGATTCTGGTGCGTACCTGCCAGCCCCTATCGCGATATCGACGGTGCCTTGCGGGCGATCCGTTTTGCCCGCGAACAGCGGCGTCCTTTCCTCGGCACATGCGGCGGTTTTCAACATGCCGTGCTGGAATATGCGCGCAATGTGCTGGGCTGGGCCGATGCCGAACATGGCGAACTGGCCCCCGATGCGCCCCGTGCGGTGATCGCCCCCTTGGCATGCGCCCTGGTCGAGACCATCGCCCCGTTACGCCTAATGGCATTCACACGGATTGCCGAAGCTTACGGCACCCTTGAAATTCAAGAGGCTTATCGTTGCCGCTATGGCGTCAATCACGACTTCGAACAAGCATTGCTGGAGGACAATCTGATTGGCAGCGCCCATGACTCCACGGGCGAGGTGCGGGCGATAGAACTGCTGGACCATCCGTTTTTTGTCGCCACGCTGTTCCAGCCAGAACGCGCGGCACTCAAGGGAGCCAACGTGCCGCTGGTCACGGCATGGCTCAGGGCCTGCCAGGAGCGCTCGGCATGATTGCCCAGACACCCGCCACGCCCTATTACGCCGTGATCTTCACCTCCCTGCGCGCCGACACCGATCCAGGCTACGCACAGGCCGCCGAACGCATGCTCGAACTGGCCCGCCAGCAACCGGGGTTTCTCGGTGTCGAGTCGGCCAGGGGCGAAGAGGGGTTGGGAATTACCGTGTCCTACTGGGCCAGCGAGGCCGCCATCCTGGCCTGGAAACAACACACCGAGCACCGCGAAGTGCGCGAGCAAGGTAGGGCCTCCTGGTACTCAGCCTTTCACACACGGGTATGCAAGGTGGAGCGGGCTTACGCCTTCAACGCCCTGTAGTTGCAGGGCTGAACTGGCGATCGGTGTCCCCCTGTGAGCGCTGGCTTGCCGGGGCGTTCTTGCTGACGCCATCGCTGCAAGCCAGCGCCTACAAGGGGTGAGCGTGATCAACTGACCAGGCTGCGCACCGCGCTGATCTGCGGGATTTCAACCCGGCGCATGTACACCCGCAGCGGTTCGGTGATGTTGATCCGGTCGTCGATGTTCTGGTCCAGCAGCAGTTGGATGTGCTCGCGGGACAGGGTCATGGCCTGGTCGGCCGCGGGCTGCCAGACGAACTCGCTGGTGGGGATGATGCCGTCGTCGGCGACGTCCATGCCGAACGAGTCTTCGCTGAAACGTACGATGTACTGGCCGGTCTTGCGGTTCAGGCCGACAAAGCCGTTGAGTTGGTCGGCGGCCTGGCAGATGAGTTCTGAAGTGATGCGCATGCTAAACCTCACTGAAAAATCCCACAGGGGAAGTGAACGATGGTTTACACGCGAGGCAGAAAAATAAGGCAATACAGGTTTCCCTCTGGCGGGGAAGCTCGGACCAAGAGTACTGCATAGCACGGCACAAAAGCGCAGAAAAATAGCGCATGCGCACGTTAATGTCGGTTTGGTGATAGCGCGATTTGCATGCAATTGTTAAAAAGGAACCCTTCTTGAAGCTACCTCCACGAAAGGACCTCGCACATGCCTGCTACGTTTACCAAGAGTGCCCTGCTGCTCGCTCTGATGATGGGCCTTGGCCACGCACAGGCTGCAAGCCCCATCAGCCCGGTTGAACTGGCGACCAAGGACGGCATTCCCCACCCTGCCGTGATCGCCCACCGAGGTGCATCCTTCGATGCCCCGGAGTCCACGGCCGCCGCCTACAAGCTTGCCCGCGACCTGGGTGCCGACTACCTGGAACTGGATCTGCAACGCAGCAAGGACGGCGTCCTGTTCGCCTTGCATGACAACAATCTGCAACGCACCACCGACGTGGCCACCAAGTTCCCTGAGCGCAAAGACAGCCCGGCCAACGAGTTCACCTGGAAAGAACTGCAAACCCTGGATGCCGGCAGTTGGTTCAACGCCGCCTACCCGGATCGTGCGCGCCCGGGCTTTGTCGGTTTGAAAATCCTCAGCCTGGACGAAATCATCAAGATCGCCGAAGGCAACCCCCAGCACAAACCCGGCCTGTACATCGAAACCAAGGAGCCCAAGCAGTTTCCGGGGATCGAAGCCGATCTGAAAGACAAGCTGCTGGACAAGGGCTGGCTCAGTTCCGTGGGCTCCAAGCTGGGCAAGAGCAACACGGGCGTCGGCCAGGGCAAGGGCCGGGTGGTGCTGCAGACCTTCGAGACCGCCAGCCTCAAGGAACTGCAGAAAGAAATGCCCAACACCCCGAAAATCCTGCTGCTGTGGGTGGGTGAAGGCAGCATCGAGCCCAAGTCCAAGGTGACCTTCGCCGAATCCGGCGAGCCGACCAAGGCGGCCTACTATGCCAAGCAGGAACCCAAGGACGCTGCCGAATTCGAGAAGTGGGTCGATGAAGCCAAGAGCCTCGGGGCGATTGGCACCGGCCCGTCCGCACAACTGACGAACCTCGGCGACCAGAGCTATTCGGACCTGGTCAAGCCCGAGATGAACCAGCTGACCCACGACAAAGGCTTGCTGGTACACGTCTATACCGTCGATGAACCGGTGGATTTCGAGAAGGTCATGAGCGCCGGGGTCGATGGCATCTTCACCAACCGCGCCGCCGAACTGCTGAAGTTCTACAAGCGCTGGCCGTCGTCCAGCGTGCAGGACCTGCTGCAGGACAACGGTTACTGAGTGAACGAGTGGTCAGGGCAACTGTGGCTGGGCCGTGACTACGGCCTGATCCTCGGTGAGACGGGGCGCACTGCGCCCCACGCTCATTACGCCCATCAATTTATCCTGTCCTCGGAAAGTCCCGTCACCGTCAGCCTTGATGGGCACCTGCAAACGGCCTATCGCCTGTTCATCCCCTCTCGCCAGCCCCATGCCATCGTCCACGCCCCCGGCACTGTGTTGATGGCTTATGTGGAACCCGGGGCATTCGACCTCGATTCGTTGCAAAAAACCCTGCAGACGGCCGAGTTCTCCCCCGAACGCCTTGAGCAGTCTTTGCGCCAACTGCCACGTCGCCAGGCTGACGATGAGCGGGTGCAGCGCGCACTGCACACCCTTGATCAACAGTTGAACGGCAAGGTCTCGGCGCAAGCCTTGGCAGAGGCGGCGCACCTGTCCTTGAGCCAGTTGGAACGCCTGTTCGTCAGCCAACTCGGCGTGCCGGTGCGGCGCCTGGTGATGTGGCGACGCTTGCGCCTGGCCCTGGACCTGGCCCTGAACGGCCACACGTTGACACAAGCCGCCCATGGCGCGGGGTTTGCCGACTCGGCGCACTTTTCCCGGACCATGAAGCAACTGTTTGGCGTGACCGCCGGGGCCTCGTTGCGCCATCTGCGGGTACACCTCCTCCCCCTGTAGGAGCGAGCATGCTCGCGAAGAACTCGAGAGCACCGCATCAAACCAGACAGCTCACGCCTACATTTGGAGAGCGCTTGGGACAGGCGGTTCTTTACTCAACTGGGTCGCCGTAAAGGGGTCACGCAGTTGCCCAAGATAATCCACCGGGAAATCCGGACGGCTACCAATCCCCAGGTCGCCCTCGCCCATTCGATAGTCCTCGGTGTAAAACGCAGTCCCCAACAGCCAGTCCCACAGGTTGAAAAACAAACCGAAATTCACATCCCCCGCGCGCCCGTACTTCATGTGGTGAAAGCGATGCACCGGCGCCCAGGCAAACACCCAGCGCAGCGGCCCCAGGCGCATATCGACATTGGAGTGCTGCAACAGCAACTGCACCGCAATGGCCAGCGCCAGCAACATCGCTACCTCCACTGGAATGCCCAGCAGGACCAGCGGCAGCAAACCCGCTGTGGCTTCGAGCATCTGGTGCAAGGGGTGCTTCATCAAGCCATTGAACCCATAGAGCCGCTGCACGCTGTGGTGCACCGCGTGCAAACGCCAGAGTGCGGCGATGCGGTGACTGGCGTAATGCATCAGCGTGATGCCCGCATCGGCAATCACGATGGCCAGCAGCAATTGCGCCCCCAGTGACCAGGCGCGCGGCCAGGCGCCCTCGATCGCCAGCCAGGCCGTGAGCAGCGGCAATGCCAGCAACCCCAGGGCATTCAGGCTTTCATTGACCAATGCATGGAGGACATCCCGGCGTCGGTCGCCCAGCGGGCGGTTCCACTGAGGCTCGTAGGGCAAGCACAACTCGGCAATGAACGACACGCCGATGGCCAGCGCAAACACCGCCAGCAACCACTGCGACGCGCCAACCGTGACCAACCAAAGCCCCCCACCTATAAACCCCACCCAGAACACGGGTGCATACAGCCAAGCCAGTATCTGTTTCATGTGTGTCTCCTGAAGTTGAGACACCAGCATGAAATTTCCCGGCGCGGGGCGATTGAACAAACAACGCAAACGTCCTACACAATTAAGGGTGAATTAAGTTGCGCGGGTTAATCTGATCCTACTTAAACAGCTCACCCCAAAGGACACCACCATGAAAAACCTGACCGCTTTGTTCGCCGCTGCTGCCCTGACCCTGACTGCTGGTTTGGCCCAGGCCGATGTTCGCCCGGACCAGATTCCAAGCCTGCTGCAATCGGGTGCCGTGATGCCATTTGAACAACTGAATGCCGCCGCCCTAGCCCAACACGCCGGCGCGACCATCAACGACACTGAGCTGGACAACGAAGCCGGTACCCTGGTCTACGAAGTGGACCTGACCGACACCACTGGCAAGAAATGGGACGTGAAGCTCGACGCCAAGACCGGCAAAGTACTGGAAAACAAGCAAGACACCTGAGTTACCCCAGCACTTCTGGTAACCGGTCCAGGAAAGCCCCCCGTGTCGAGGGGGCTTGTCCCGCTGGGCTGCGCAGAAGCCCCAATAAGACCGCCGCTTTTTATCAGGCAGACCGCAGCGCCTGGGTTCAGGGCTGCTGCGCAGCCCAGCGGGGGTGCCCCCTCGCCACAGCACGCTAATTCACCACAACAAGCCGCCTTGCCACAGGCCGCTGGTGACTGACACAAAACTGTCAAATCCCCTTGCAATGATTGCGCGACGCGCACCTGTCGCTTTCCTCTGCGAGCCACCATGAACCACAGCATCGACCACGGCCACCAGGACTCCGACCTGTTTGGCCTGCTTTATGGTTTCCGCTTCAAGCCCGGCGAAAAAGCCGAGCAAATCGACTCAGCGACTGTGCTCAAGGCCTTGCAACAACCGGCTGATCCCGATGAGTTCCTGTGGCTGCACCTGAACCTGGCCCACGCGGCCTGCCAACGCTGGATGCAGGCCCACCTGGAACTGCCCGAAGAGTTCTTCGAGGCGCTGCACGAAGGCTCGCGCTCGACGCGCATCGAGCATGTGGACTCAGCCTTGCTGGCGGTGGTCAACGACGTGGTGTTCAACTTCAGCAGCATGATGTCCTCGGACATTTCCACCTTGTGGGTCTGCGCCCGCAGCCGCCTGCTGATCAGTGCGCGCCTGCAACCCCTGCACTCGGTGGACAAGCTGCGCTCCTCGGTAAAGGCCGGCGAGCACTTTCGCTCGCCGCTGGAGCTGTTGGTGCATCTGTTGCGCGACCAAGGCGAGGTGCTGACACAGATCGTGCGCAAGACCAGCCAGAGTGTGGACCAGATCGAAGACCAGTTGCTGTCCTCGCGCCTGTCCACCAACCGCGCCGAACTGGGGGCCATGCGCCGAGTGCTGGTACGCCTGCAACGCCTGCTGGCGCTGGAGCCGGGCTCGCTGCTGCGCCTGCTCAATCGCCCGCCGCAGTGGCTGCAAAAGGAAGACGTGAAGGAGCTGCGCAAATCCACCGAAGAATTCGCCCTGATCATCAACGACCTCACGGCCCTGGGCGAACGGATCAAGTTGTTGCAGGAAGAAATCGCCGCCAACCTCAACGAGCAAAGCAACCGCACGCTGTTTACCCTGACGGTGGTGACGGTACTGGCATTGCCGATCAATATCATCGCCGGCTTCTTTGGCATGAACGTCGGTGGCGTGCCGCTCTCCCAGGACCCCGAAGGGTTCTGGATCCTGGTGGCGTTGGTGGCGACGTTCACCTTGATTGCCGGCCGATGGGCGTTTCGCAAGCGCCGGGATTACTAAGCCGGCTCCTACAGGGATTTGTGGACCGGCGGTGATCTCTATCCACCAAACACTGATTTGACGCAGCATCTCTGTAACATTCTGCAACGATCATGGGAAACATCCTCCCCACACTGGATGCTCCGGCATGGCCACCCCTTCCCTCACTGCCTCCTCCCAGGCAGGCGCCACTGACGCAAAACCGCAATTGGACAAGAAACCCGGCCTGCTCACGGTGATCGTGTTCTTCGCCGTACTCGCCATGGGCCTGTTGTTCACCGCCTACAGCCTGATGCACGACATGCAAGAGTTGGGCACGGTGGTCACCACCTGGACCCCGTTCCTGCTGCTGGGCGTGGCGTTGCTGATTGCCTTGGGGTTCGAGTTCGTCAACGGCTTCCATGACACCGCCAACGCGGTGGCGACGGTGATCTACACCAACTCGCTGCCGCCGCATTTCGCCGTGGTCTGGTCGGGGTTCTTCAACTTCCTCGGGGTGCTGCTGTCCAGTGGCGCGGTGGCCTTTGCCATCATCGCCTTGCTGCCGGTTGAGTTGATCCTGCAGGTCGGCTCATCGGCTGGTTTTGCGATGATCTTCGCCCTGCTGATCGCCGCGATCCTGTGGAACCTCGGCACCTGGTGGCTGGGCCTGCCGGCGTCGTCTTCCCATACGCTGATCGGCTCGATCATCGGTGTTGGCGTGGCCAATGCCCTGATGCACGGCCGCGACGGCACCAGCGGCGTGGACTGGGCGCAAGCGATCAAGATCGGCTACGCGCTGCTGCTGTCGCCACTGATCGGCTTCGGCTTTGCAGCCCTGCTGTTGCTGGCACTGCGGGCCTTTGTGAAAAACCGCTCGCTGTACAAGGCCCCCAAGGGCAACACACCGCCGCCCTGGTGGATTCGCGGCATGCTGATCGTGACCTGCACCGGCGTATCCTTTGCCCACGGTTCCAACGATGGCCAGAAAGGCATGGGCCTGATCATGTTGATCCTGGTGGGCACCCTGCCCATGGCCTACGCCTTGAACCGCACCATGCCGGCCGATCAATCCCTGCAATTTGCCGCGGTGGCAGAAGTCACCCAGCAAGCCCTGGTCAAGAGCGCGCCGCAGGCGGCCCCGGCCGACCCGCGACCGACGCTGTCGACCTATGTGCGCACCAAGGACGTCACGCCCGAGTTGATCCCCGCCCTCGCCGCCCTGACCGGGCACATCGGTGAACAAGTGAAAGGCTACGGCTCCCTGGCCAAAGTGCCCGCCGAGGCCATGGGCAACGTGCGTAACGACATGTACCTGACCAGCGAAACCATTCGCCTGATGGACAAGGGCAAGGTCGGCCATTTCGATGCTGACACCCAAGGCAAGCTGCAACTGTTCAAGCAACAGATCGACAACGCCACGCGCTTCATCCCGCTGTGGGTGAAGATCGCCGTGGCCATCGCCCTGGGCCTGGGCACCATGGTCGGCTGGAAACGCATCGTGGTGACCGTCGGCGAGAAAATCGGCAAGACCCACCTGACCTACGCCCAGGGCGCCTCGGCGGAAACCGTGGCCATGCTGACCATTGGCGCCGCAGACATGTTCGGCTTGCCGGTATCCACCACCCATGTGCTGTCCTCGGGCGTGGCCGGGACCATGGTCGCCAATGGCGGCGGCTTGCAGATGAAGACCATCCGCAATTTGTTGATGGCCTGGGTACTGACGTTGCCGGCGGCGATTGTGCTGTCGGGTAGCTTGTACTGGTTGTTCACCCAACTCTTCTGACAGGCAAACCTGTAGGAGCCGGCTTGCCGACGATGGCGGTGCAACAGCCAACAGCGGTGTTGATTGTCATGGCCTCATCGCCGGCTCCTACAAGTTTCAGGAGAATAGGGCCGCCATCGCTTTGAGCCGCTTCTTGTACACCCGCCGCGCTTGCAGCGCTTCTTCCAACGTCACCGCGACAAACCCCGCGCGCTGGTTAGGCTGCATCTGCCCGATCAAATCAAGGTCGGCGCTGATCACCGTGCCGATCATCGCGTAGCCGCCGCCGGATACGGCATCGCGGTGCAGCACGATGGGTTCCAGGCCGGCCGGGACCTGGATCGAGCCGATGGGGTAGCAGCTGTCGACGATGTTCGATGGGTCAGAGCCTGCGCCAAACGGTTGCTGCCGCGGCTGGAAGCTCAAGGCACTGCCGCCCTTGAAGCGGTAGCCGATCCGGTCGGCTTCGGAGCCCACGGTCCAGGGTTCGGCGAAAAAGCTGCTTTTGGCCTCGGGCGTCAGGCGCTCGTAATACAAGCCCGGCACCACACGCAATGTCACATCGCCGCCCACCGAGCGGCGCAGGGCCATCGGCAAACTGTTGCCGGCCCGGCTTTGCCCGCGGGTCTCGCCGATAGGCAACACATCCCCCTCCTGCAAGCGCCGCCCATGAAACCCGCCCAACCCACCCAAGGTGTAGGTGGAGCGACTGCCCAGCACCAGCGGCACGTCGATCCCCCCGGCCACCGCCAGATAGGTCCGCGCACCGGCCACCGGAAACTCAAAGCGCAGCACCTGCCCGGCACGCACCTGGAATGCCGTGTCCTGGTGCACCACTTCACCGTCCAGGCGCGGCGACATCAGCGCGCCGCTCAACGCCACCAACCCATCCTGTTGAAACTCCAGCTCCGGGCCGATAAGCGTGCATTCCAACCCCGCCGCGCCCGCCGGGTTGCCCACCAGGTGGTTGGCCGCACTCAAGGCGTACTGGTCCAGGGCACCGGACGGCGGGATTCCCAAGTGGTAAAAGCCTTCGCGCCCCAGGTCCTGCACGGAAGTCGCCAGGCCAGGCTTGAGCACCTTGATCATAGGAGCGCCTCCTGCAGGGTTTTCGGATAGCCGGTCGGGTCGGCAAAAAAAGCATCCAGGGAGAACTCCACCGGCCGAATGCGTAAGTCAAAACGTCCGGCTTCTACCTCGGCCACTGCCAGGTCGTAGGCATCCCGGTCGATGGGCTTGAACTGCACGATATCGCCTGGGCGAAAGAACACCATGTGCTCCTTGAGGTAGGCCAACTGCTGGGCCGGGTCGTAGATCGGCGCCGGGGTCACGCCAAACATCTGGTAGCCGCCGGCACCGCGCACTGAGTAGATACAACCAAAACAGCCGCCATGGCCAAGTGTCAGCTTCGGCGTGTCGGTGCGTGGGCGCAGGTATTTGGGCACCTGCAACTGGCGCTCGCGCTCGACCATCTGGAACATGAACGGCAGGCCGGCCACAAAGCCGACCATCGACACAAACCACGGCGCGCCACTGTGGGCAGCAACAAACGCCTCGACATCCGCCAGGCCATTGACCCGCGCCGCGTACTCCAGGTCCGTGCCAGTGGGGTCTTGGTGACGGTCGCGAAAACGCATCAGGGTTTCATGGGTCCAGGGGTCGTTGTACAGCACCGGGATCTCGATGATGCGTGTATGCAAGGTACGTTCGGCCACCGCTTGGGCCTCGGCGGTTTGCACCGCGTCGAGCAGCACATGGGGGGCGATCAGGTCCGGGTCGAAACGGATCTGGAACGAGGCATTGGCCAGGCAGATATCCAGCACGCCGGGCAGTTCCAGGCGCTGCACCGCACGGGTGACAGCCATGCCTTTGAAGAACGCCTCCAGGGACATGCTTTCGCTGACCTCGGCGAACAAATGCTCATCGGCGCCAAAGCTGTAGCGAATCGGGGATGTTTGAGCCATGTCTGTTCCTCTTGGAATCATTGTAGAAAGGCAGGCAAAAAAACCATGTAGATGGCGGGATTCTTGTGGCGAGCGGGCTTGCCCCGCGCTGGGGTGCGAAGCAGCCCCAACAAGACCAATGATTTCTATCAGAAAGATCCGGGGGGCAGGGTTTAGGGCTGCTTCGCACCCCAGCGCGGGGCAAGCCCGCTCGCCACAACAAGCCCGCTCGCCACAGAAAGCCCGCTTGCCACGGTGATGCCCGCCTGGTCCAGGGCTGTGCGGGTCGCTTCCACCAGATCCAGGGCGCCCGGTGTATCGCTGTGCAAGCAGATGGAATCGAATTCGATAAACAGGTCTTCGCCTTCGACGGTGCGCACCAAGCCGGTCTGACAGGCACGCAGCACACGCGCTGCCACCGTTGCGGGGTCCAGGGCGCGTACGTTGCGGGTAAACACAATGGAACCAGACAGATCGTACTCACGGTCGGCATAAAACTCGCGAACCACCGGCTGCCCCAGTTCCTTGGCAATGCGCCAGATCACCGAACCGGGCATGCAATACAGCAGCAGTTCAGGCTCCAGGCGCTGCAGGTTTTCTACCAGCAGCCGTGCGGCCTCTTCGTCCCGGGCCAGGTGCATGTACAGCGCGCCATGGGGCTTGATGTGCTGCAAGGTCACGCCCTGCACCCGCGCCAATTCGCGCAGGGCACCCAGTTGGTAGAGCATGTCGTCTACCAGTTCCTGGGCCGGGGCGTTGATATGACGGCGGCCAAACCCCACCAGGTCGCGAAAGCCCGGGTGCGCGCCAATGGCTACGCCCAAGGCCTTGGCGCGCTCGATGGTGCGGCGCATGGTGCCGGGGTCGCCGGCATGGAAGCCGGTGGCCACGTTGGCGGAGCTGATAAACGCCATCAGTTCATGATCCACACCGTCACCGATGGTCCAGGGGCCGAAGCTTTCGCCCATGTCCGAGTTGAAATCCACTGTTTGCATCGGGGCCTGCTCCGCAAGAGTTCGTGCCATCGAAAATAGGCCGGCCCTTGATCCCTTGGGAAGATCTATTATCAGATAGGGTATCTTCTGAAAATCAGATACCACGATGAGCAATCTGTATGTCCTTGACGTTGCGCCAGGTTCGTTACTTTGTCGCCACCGCCGAAATCGGCCAGATTTCCCAGGCGGCGATCCACCTGAACATCTCCCAGTCGGCGGTGACCACCGCGATCAAGGAACTGGAAGCCATGCTCGGTGCCCAGCTGTTTGTGCGCTCGGCCCAGGGCATGAACCTGACCGATGCCGGGCGGCATTTTCTCAACCGCGCCTATGTGATTGTGCGCAGTGTCGACGACGCGCTGAACAGTCCGCTGCCAGACTACCGCGCCAGTGGCGTGCTGCGGGTTGCGGCCAGTTACACGGTGTTGGGTTACTTCCTGCCGCACCACCTGCAACGCATGGAACACTGGCATCCGGACGTGACCATCGAGGTCTTCGAGCAGGAGCGCCAGGCGATCGAACAAGGGCTGCTGGATGGCCAGTTCGATATGGCCGTGGTACTCACCGCCAACCTGACCCACCCGGATATCGTCTCGCAGATCCTGTTCAATTCCGAACGCCGCCTGTGGCTGCCCAGCCACCACCCGCTGTGCGAACGCCGTGCGGTGAGCCTGGCCGATGTGGCGCGCGAGCCCTATATCCTGCTGACCGTGGATGAGGCGGAACAAAGTGCCATGCGCTACTGGGAACAGGCCGGGCAAGCGCCCAAGGTGCGGCTGCGCACCAGTTCGGTGGAAGCGGTGCGCAGTATGGTGGCCAATGGCAGCGGCGTGGCGATTCTGTCCGACCTGGTGCACCGCCCCTGGTCTTTGGAAGGCAAGCGCATCGAGACCCTGAGCGTGACCGACAAGGTCACGCCCATGAGCGTCGGCCTGGCCTGGCACCGCGAACGCGCGTTCACCCCGGCGATGCAAGCATTGCGCGACTACTTCCACGACGCCTTCCTCGCGCCCCAGCAATTATCCACACGCCGTTAAAGCAGGCCCTTCAAGGTGGCCGCCAACCAGTCCATCAGCACCCGCACCCGCAGCGGCAAGTGCCGCTGGCCGGCATACAACATCGACACATCCAGCGCGGGCGCGGGGTAGTCGGGGAGCACCGCCACCAACTCGCCCTTTTCGAGCAATTCGCGGATGCCCAGCCCCGGCACCTGAATGATCCCGAAACCGGCGAGGCACGCCGACTGGTACGCGTCTGTGCTGCTGACCGTGACCCGCCCGGCCATGGCAATGCGCTGCACCTTGTTGCCCTGCGCATACTCAAAACCCGCTGAACGCGCACCCAGCGGCCGCACGTAGTGCACCAACTGATGCGCGGCCAGGTCGGCCAGGGTCTTGGGTTCGCCATAGCGTTGCAGGTAGCCGGGGCTCACGCAGTTGATCATCGGCATGCTGCATAACAGCCGTGCGACCACCGACTGGTCCGGCTGTACGCCCACGCGCAGCACACAATCAAAGCCTTCGGCCAGGAGGTCGACCTGACGGTCAGAGCTGCTGATTTCCAACTCGATCAAGGGATGCCGATCCATAAACTCCGGCAGGCGCGGCACGATCACCTTGCGCGCCATCACATTGGGCATGTCGATACGGATCCGCCCGGTCAATTGCGCCTCATCCTGGCGAAACAGCCCTTCGAGCTCCTCCATATCGGCCAGCAGGTCCTTGCTGCGCTCATACAGCACCCGCCCGTCCTGGGTGGCTTGCACCTTACGCGTGGTGCGCTGCAGCAGACGCGTGCCCAACAGGTCTTCCAGGGCGCGCACCTGCTCGGATACGGTCGAACGCGGCAGCCCCAGGCTATCGCCGGCCTGGGTGAAGCTCGACAGTTCGGTGACGCGGACAAAGGTGCGCAACAACTCCAGCTTGTTCATGGTGGTGATCCGTGATTGTTCGCTTGATCCGACCAGTGATTCCGGATCAGCCATGTTTATCACGTAATGCCCGGACAAATACACTCAGTCCCAGCGTTACCCACCCGCTCCGAGGACTGCACCATGACCCGTAAAATCGCACTGATCACCGGCGCCAGCCGTGGCTTGGGCAAAAGCACCGCCCTGCACCTGGCCGCCCAAGGCATCGACATTATCGGCACCTACTACAGCAAGGCCGAAGAGGCACAGGCAGTCGTGGCGCAGATTGAACAACTCGGTGGCCGCGCCGCCATGTTGCAATTGGATGTGAGCAAAAGCGCCACATTCGACGGCTTCGTCGGCGAAGTTGGCCGCACGCTGAAGGAAGTTTTCGCACAGGAACAGTTCGATTTCCTGATCAACAACGCCGGTATCGGCACCCACGCCAGCTTTGTCGAGACCACCGAAGAACAGTTCGACCAAATGGTCGCAATCCACCTCAAGGGCCCGTTTTTCCTGACCCAGAAGCTGCTCGCGCACATCGTCGACGGCGGGCGCATCATCAATATTTCCAGCGGCCTGGCGCGTTTCAGCCTGCCGGGCTATGCCGCGTATGCCTCAATGAAAGGCGCGGTGGAAGTACTGACCCGCTACCAGGCCAAGGAGTTGGGTGCACGAGGGATCAGCGTCAACACGCTCGCCCCTGGCGCCATTGAAACCGACTTCGGCGGCGGCGCGGTGCGCGATAACGCCGGGATCAATGCCTTTGTCGCCAGCAACACGGCCCTCGGTCGGGTCGGCCTGCCGGACGACATTGGCGGGGCGATCTCCACGCTGCTGGCCGATGGCAGCAAGTGGATCAACGGGCAACGCATCGAGGCGTCGGGTGGGATGTTCGTCTGACGGCCCGCGTCATCGTTAACGTCCTTCGCGAGCGAGCTCGCTCCTGCACAGGAATTTTTCCCGCAGCACGTCGTAGACCCAGTGGTACACATAGGTGTACGGCAGGAAGAACAACAGCACGCCGATATCCAGGATAAACGCCTGCATCAGGCTGATATTCAGCCACGCGGCAATCAGCGGCACGGCAAACAGAATCAGCCCGCCCTCGAACAGCAGGGCGTGGATGACCCGGGTCTTGACGCTGTTGGCCAGTTGCAGGCGCACCTTGAGGCGGTCGAACACGCTGTTGAAAATCATATTCCACGTCAGCGCCAACAAACTGATGGCCAGGGTCACCGCGCCCATTTCCAGGGCCGGCCGGCCGGTGATCCAGACGAGCAACGGGGTACAGATCAGCAAGGCCAGGCCTTCGAAGCCAAGGGCCTGGAAAACACGTTCGGTGACGGACTTGGTGGTGTTCATAAGTGTGGCTCTGGGAATGTCTTGGGTTGCCATTATCGATCCCGCACTCGATACTTAATAATCAATAACCATCGATCAAGGCGATAGATGATGGCTTCGCATGAAGTGTTGCAAGCGTTTGTGCAAGCGGCGACCCAAGGCTCGTTTTCGGCGGCGGCGCGCAAACTGGGCAAGAGCCAATCAACGGTCAGCGCCGCAGTGGCCAGCCTGGAGATTGATCTGGACGTGGTGCTGTTCGACCGCAGCAGCCGCAAACCCACCCTGACTCCGGCCGGGCATGTGCTGCTGCAACGGGCCGAACACGTGCTGGAGGCCAGCAGCCGCCTGGAGCTTGCCGCCAGCCAGTTGTCCCAGGGGCTGGAGCCCAAGCTCAGTATTGCCATGTCCGATACTTATCAGTCGGGACGCTTCGAAACCCTGCTCAGCGCCCTGGAACAACGTTATCCGGACCTGGAACTGGAGTGGCTGATTGCCGAATGCGAAGACCTCATCGCCCTGGTGCAAAGCGGGCGGGCGCAGCTCGCGTTTATCGAGGCCCAGGAGGTCTACCCGCCAGACCTGACCCATGCCACCGTCGATGAGGGCGCGCAGCTTGCGCTGTTTGTTTCCCCGCGGCATGCACTGGCCAGCCTCGATCCCATCAATCAGCAAAGCCTGCAACAACATCGCGAGCTGCGCCTGGCAAGCATCATCAACCCCAATGAAAACCGGCAGACCGGCCGAGTGTGGTCCGCCCCCAGCTTTTTGATGCTGATGGAAATGGCCATCCTCGGTTTTGGCTGGGCAGCCTTGCCGCGCTGGTTGGTGGAGCGCTTTGCCAATGGTCAGCTGGTGGAGCTCAAGGCTCGCGGCTGGCCACGCTCGGTGGCCGTGGATGCCTTATGGTCACGGCAACACCCGCCAGGACCTGCGGGGAGCTGGCTGCTGGAAAAAATGCTCGAATAGCCGGCTCCTACAAGGAGGTGTCGGTGCAGGTGGCCAGGCGACGTTCGATGAAGCGTTTTTCCGGGGTTTGATGGGTCAGGGCCAGGGCTTTTTCGTAGGCCTGGCGCGCCTCTTTCATACGCCCCAATTGCCGACAGAACTCCCCACGCGCCGAATGCGCCAGGTGGTAGTCCAGCAACTCGCCACGCGCCAGGATTCCCTCCACTTGCTGCAACCCCGCCAAGGGCCCATCGCGCATGGCCAGGGCAGCAGCGCGGTTGAGTTCGATCACCGGCGACGGCAGCATCCTCAGCAACACGTCATACAAACCAATAATCTGTGGCCAATCCGTCGGCGCCGCGCTCGGCGCCTCGGCGTGCACTGCCGCAATCGCCGCTTGCAGGCAGTAAGGACCAAAGCGCCGGGTGGCGAGAGCCTGCTGCACCAACCCGCAGCCTTGGGCAATCAACCCTGCATCCCACAGCGTGCGGTCCTGTTCATCCAGCAGCACCAGTTCAGCGGCAGGTGATAACCGGGCCGGGCGCCGGGACTCGTGGAGCAGCATCAAGGCCAGCAGGCCCATGACTTCCGGTTCCGGCAGCAACTCCAACAGCAGATGGCCCAGGCGTATGGCCTCGCGGGTCAAGTCATCACGGGTCAGGTCGGCGCCCATGGACGCCGAATAGCCCTCGTTGAACACCAGGTAAATCACCCGCAGTACGCTGTCCAGGCGTTCGGGCAACTCCGCCAGGGCAGGCACTTGATAGGGAATCCTCGCTTCGCGGATCTTGCCCTTGGCGCGCACGATGCGTTGGGCGATGGTGGCCGGCGTGACCAGGAAGGCCCGGGCAATTTCCTCGGTGGTGAGGTCACAAATCTCACGCAGGGTCAGCGGCACCTGGGCATCCGCCGCCAGCGCCGGGTGGCAGCACGTAAAAATCAGGCGCAGGCGGTCGTCTTCCACGTCTTCGGTACTCCAGTCAGCCGCTTGCAGCGCATCGGCCTGCTCCTGCAGCAACGGGGTGAAGCGGGCCTGGCGACGCAGACGGTCGATGGCCTTGAAGCGCCCGGTCGAGACCAGCCACGCCCGCGGGTTGTCAGGCACCCCCTCCTGCTGCCAGCGCTCGACCGCGACGAAGAACGCCTCATGCAGGGCTTCTTCGGCGAGGTCGAAATCCCCCAGCAGGCGAATCAAGGTCGCCAGGATGCGCCGGGACTCGCTGCGGTAGATCGCCTCGACCTGGTCTTTGACGGTCAATCGCGCAGGCTCTGGGTCACCAGGCTCACCAACCGATCCAGGCTCTCGCCCCAGCCCTGATGAAAGCCCATGGCTTCATGGGCCTGCTTGTCGGCTTCGCTCCAGTGCATGGCGCGGGCGGTGTAGCGGGTCTTGCCCTCGACCTCCTCGAAGGTCACTTCGGCGCTCATGAACGGCTTGCCCGATGGAATCCAACCCGGCAGGAATGCATCGGTAAACACCAGCCGGCGCGGCGCGTCGATCTCCAGGAATACGCCCTGGGTCGGATACTCGCTGCCATCCGGCGCGCGCATCAGGGTGCGAAACAGACCACCGACCCACAGGTTCATTTCGCACTCCGGCGTGGTCATGCCGTGGGGGCCCCACCATTGCTGCAACAAGGCCGGCTCGGTCCAGGCACGAAACACCCGGCTCGGTGGCGCGTCGATCACGCGGCTGATGGACAGTTCGAATGCAGCAGGTTGAGTGTTCATTGGGTAAACCTCCTGAGTCTTATGATTGTTGGGTTCAGAGATTCAATTCACGCACGGGGCGCACTTCCACACTGCCGACCCGCGCCGCCGGGATACCACCGGCTACCTGCAGCGCCTCATTCAAGTCCTTGGCCTCAATCAGGTAGAAGCCGGCAAGCTGCTCCTTGGTTTCGGCGAACGGCCCATCGGTGATCGACAGCTTGCCGTTGCGCATGCGTACGGTGGTGGCCGTGCTCACCGGCTCCAGGGCCTGCGCCGCGAGCATGCGGCCACTGGCGTGGATCGCTTCGGCGTAGGCGTGGCATTCCGGGTCCTTGGGGCTGTCGGGCAGGCTGTGCAGCAAGGCTTCGGCGCTGTAGACCAGGCACAGGTATTTCATGGCGTTCTCCGTTTGCGGACTACTGACTATAGTTGGCGGCGATCAAGGTTTCAGGTCGAACAGACCGGCGCCGGTTTCCATATCGAACGGTGCAGACCAGTGCTCATGCACCACCTGCCATTGCCCGTTGGTCCGCTGATAACCGGCGGTGACGCGCATCCAGCAGGTCTTGAGCACGCCGTCTGGCCCCGAACCACCACAGTGCGCGAGCCAATGGGCAAAGGCGCTGTTTTCGGCGGCGACGATATGCAGCTCATGGAACTCAAAGACACCGGGGCCCGGGCAAGACTCCATGCAGGCCTGCCAATGGGCGCGGTAGGCTGCCTTGCCTTTGAACTGCAGGGCATTGACGGCATCGAACGCGACGATATCGTCGGCGTAAAAGCTGACAATCTGCTGGATATCCTTAGCGATGACTGCTTGTTTCCATTGCTCGATCAGGCTGTTGATTGCGTTGTTCATGGCGATGCTCCTCGGGGTGCAAATCACGGAAGACACCTTTGGTCGAATGCCCCGCCGGCAAATCGACAAGCCTGCGAAAAATAATTTCGCCGAGGGTAAAGCCGCTAGAATTCGCGACTTCCCTGTAGGACTTCGGATACCTGCCCGATGGAAACCCGCCTCGCGCCCTATGAGACGCTGACCGCTGTCCAGCAACAGCAACTCGCCACTCTGGAAGTCCACCCCGAGCAACTGCCCTATAGCGGCGACATCTACTGCGCGCTGAACAGCCTGCAGGTCAACCCCAGCCCCGGCATCAAGGGCTTCGCCCTGCTGGCCGACGACATTCCCGTAGCCTTCCTGCTACTCAAGCGCCCGCCCTGCCTGCCCCATTGGGCCAGCGAACACAGCGCCACCCTGCACGCCCTGCAAGTCGATCGCCACCAACAAGGCCGAGGTTTCGGCAAAGCCTGCCTGCAAGCCCTGCCCGCCGCCGCCCGCCAGGCCTGGCCGCAGATCACCGCCCTGGAGTTGTCGGTGGACAGCGACAATGTGGCGGCGATGAGCTTGTACTTGCAGCAAGGCTGGGTAGACCGGGGCGAGGCGTATAAGGGGCGGGTTGGCTATGAGCGGCGGTTGTCGCTACTGTTCTGATGACGCACAAGGAGACTCCCATGCTAACCAGCCTCGAACAGCTCGAAACCCTTTACGGCAAGCCCCACGAGCGCGCCGTGCACAAGGAAATCGGATTTCTCAATGAGGATTACCAGGCGATGTTGAAAGCCTCGCCGCTGGTGATTGTCAGTTCTTGCGGACCTGATGGCCTCGACGGCTCGCCTCGGGGCGATGTGCCGGGGTTTGTGCGCATCATCGATGAGCGCACCTTGGCGATTCCGGATCGGCCGGGCAATAACCGGCTCGATACCTTGCGCAACCTGCTGGTGGACCCGCGCATCGCCTTGCTGTTTATCATCCCGGGGATCGGTGAGACGTTGCGGGTCAATGGGCGGGCGCAGATCTCCATCGAGCCTCAGTTGCTGGAAAGCTTTGCGGTGAATGGCAAGCCAGCGCGGTCGGTGATTGTGGTGCAGGTGGACGCTGCGTATTTCCACTGCTCCAAAGCCTTTGTGCGCTCCGACTGCTGGAACCCGGACAAGCATCTGCAGCGCACGGCGCTGCCATCAGCGGGCGCCATTCACAAGCGTTTGAATGATGGGCAGTTCGATGCCGAGGCCTATGACCGGGAGATGCCGGAGCGGGTAAAGAACAGTCTCTATTGAACGACTGCAACTCCATACAAAACCTGAGCTGTCTACTGTCAGCTTTCACAGCTATACAGGCTTTCGCCCTGGGTTTTTACTGAACTACCAAGGTTGTCGCTCAACGTCTACATCGAGCAGGAATGGGAATTCCAAACTTCCCCATGGAGAGTGACCATGAGCATTCCATCCAACACCCCCCCGATGAATAGCGCTGGAGCCCCAGACCTTTCGTTTGGTAACTCATCCCCTAAAAACGGTACTGTTATCGCCCTACAGTCCGAGGGAATTTCCCGCGTGCTCAACGATGGGTCAACCATTACTGTAGGGTTAACTTCCGCCGCAGGTGAAAGACGTATCGTCGTAACCAAACATACACCTGCTGGAGAACTGGATTTAAACTACGGGACTTGGGAAACGGAAACTAGCGAGGTCATCCGCCTCGTTCACCTGACCATTCAACCCGACGGAAAACCCCTGTTATTGGCTGCGCGTGGAAACGAGGGCGCCGCATTTATTACCCGCTTCAATGCACAAACCGGCGAAGTGGATCACTCGTTTGGCATCGCAGGAACCAGAGAACTCGGGAAAAGAATCTACACCGGCCTACTTCCCAGAGGGGGTCTTGCGGTGCAAGCCGATAACAAGATCGTTTCTGTGTTCCATGATGGCACCCAAAGTTTTATCTTTCAGCTCAGCGTCAGCGGCGAGCTGATCAACTTTGGATATCTCGGGCCCATTGAGTCGCCAAATACCCTTCTCAACACATTACTGATCACCTCCAGCGGTTTTGTCATCGCCGGCACCAGAACTGGCACCGACACCCGCAGGGCACATATGAGGGGGTTTCTTGCAAATGGCCAACCGGACTCCACGTTCGGCAAGGAGGGGGTCGTTGAGCTGGAGTTTTCAAATAATGAAAACAAACAAATCTCAGCGCTCGCGAAGGGGCCAAATGGTCAAATAGCTGTCGCGGGGGGGAGTTATTACTTGCCATCAGAGATGAACTTCGTGGCCAGTGTACTTGCCGACGGTCAAGCCAACCCGCAGTTCAATGGCGGAAAACCTGTGGAGAGCAGCTCCAATATTTACTCCTATACCGATGTCGTGACCCAGGCCGATGGGAAAGTTGTTGCTTTAGCGCGTAGCTCTAACGGCGCCCAGGTTGATCTGATCAGGCACACCGTGACCGGTCGGTTGGACCCCGATTTTGGTCAGCAAGGTATTGCACAGGCATGGCGCGATCCGCAAGGACGGCCCGAGCATTCCTTTGTCGACACACTGGAGTTGGTACAACCGGGTGAAAAACTGCAAAGCAGTGGTGTTCTAAGTAGTTACCGCGGATCCTTTATCGGGCGACTGCTCAGCCAGTAGTACTACCGGCTGAGCTGCCCTGGCAGCTCGGCCGTATGCCTCAACGTTTCTTGACAGGCAGCCAGATTTCCACGGTGCCGGTGCCCTTATCCACATCGAAGTCGGCGCTGTAGCGCTCGAAATCCGCGCCCGCCACTGTGTAACCCGAGGTCGGCAGCCACTCGTACATGACTCGCTCATAGGTCTGCGACAGCGCATACACCGGCCCGTAATGCGCAAAGACCGCATAATGATTGGCCGGCACTTCGATGGATTCGAAGTTGCTTGGCACATCGCCCTTGGCCGGCACTTCGACCCCGGCGATGTAATCGAATTCTTCTTGCGTGGCGTTGTAGCAAACGCCGTAGGTCACGCCGCCAATGCGGTTCTTGATCTCTTTGATGCAGGTGTCGAACAACTCCCACAACTTCGGGATGTCCCCCAGCGTGGCCTTGCCGTAATGACCGCCGACCCCGGCGATCACCATGGCCTTGCCCTCTTCCATGCGGGGTTCGAGGGGTAGCGTTGCCTGTTGGTTCATCTGCACAATCTCCATGGGTGAGTGACCAAAACCATACCGAGTATAGGGGCATACGCACTTCACACTCCAGATGGAAAAATTTCCTACGCCATCTGGACAACCGGCTGTCATCGCCCGTATTGTCTGCCCCGCAGGCCACCGCAGTGGCCGACGTCGCTCGGACGGTTCCGGGCGCTTACGTACTCCGAGGCAACAATGGCTGACCAAGGTTCGCCGCGCCGCTTTGCGCGCATAGATCGACTTCCCCCTTATGTTTTCAATATCACTGCCGAGCTGAAGATGGCTGCGCGTCGGCGCGGCGAAGACATCATCGACTTGAGCATGGGTAACCCTGACGGCCCGACTCCACCGCATATCGTGGAGAAACTGGTGACCGTCGCCCAGCGTGAAGACACCCACGGCTACTCCACCTCCAAAGGCATCCCGCGCCTGCGCCGCGCTATTTCGCGCTGGTACAAGGATCGCTACGAAGTGGATATCGACCCGGAAACCGAAGCCATCGTCACCATCGGTTCCAAGGAAGGCCTGGCGCACTTGATGCTGGCCACCCTGGATCAGGGCGACACGGTCCTGGTGCCCAACCCCAGCTATCCGATCCACATCTACGGTGCCGTGATTGCCGGCGCCCAGGTGCGCTCGGTGCCGCTGATTCCCGGCGTGGATTTTTTTGCCGAGCTGGAACGGGCGATTCGCGGTTCGATCCCCAAGCCCAAGATGATGATCCTCGGCTTCCCGTCCAACCCCACGGCGCAGTGCGTGGAGCTGGATTTCTTCGAGCGGGTGATCGCCCTGGCCAAACAGTACGACGTGCTGGTGATCCACGACCTGGCCTACGCCGATATCGTCTACGACGGCTGGAAAGCCCCGTCGATCATGCAGGTGCCGGGCGCCAAGGACATTGCGGTGGAGTTTTTCACCCTGTCCAAGAGCTACAACATGGCCGGCTGGCGCATTGGCTTTATGGTTGGCAACGCCGAACTGGTCAACGCCCTGGCGCGCATCAAGAGCTACCACGACTACGGCACCTTCACCCCGCTGCAAGTGGCGGCCATTGCCGCGCTGGAAGGTGACCAGCAATGTGTGAAAGACATTGCCGAGCAATACCGCCAACGCCGCAACGTGCTGGTCAAGGGTCTGCATGAGCTGGGCTGGATGGTGGAAAACCCGAAGGCGTCGATGTACGTCTGGGCGAAGATTCCCGAGGCGTATGCCGCCATGGGCTCCCTGGAATTTGCCAAGAAGTTGCTGCTGGAAGCCAAGGTGTGTGTCTCGCCGGGGATCGGCTTTGGCGAGTATGGCGATGACCATGTGCGCTTTGCGCTGATCGAGAACCAGGACCGCATTCGCCAGGCGGTGCGCGGGATCCGGGCCATGTTCCGGGCTGATGGGCTGGTCACCAAAGCCTGATAGCCGCCCGATAACGAATGTGGGAGCGGGCTTGCCCGCGATTGCTGTGTGTCAGGCAATACATCTTGCCCTGATACACCGCAATCGCGGGCAAGCCCGCTCCCACATTTTGCTTGGGTTACACCACCAACGACAGCAACATGATGAAGCCCAGTGCCACGATGGACAGAATGGTCTCCATCGCCGTCCAGGTCTTGAACGTCTCGGCCACGGTCATGTTGAAGTACTGCTTCACCAACCAGAACCCTGCATCGTTGACGTGCGACAGAATCAACGACCCCGCCCCCGTCGCCAGCACCAGCAACTCCAGGTTGACCCCCGGCACCATACCCACCACCGGCACCACGATACCCGCGCCAGTAATGGTGGCAACGGTCGCCGAACCCGTGGCAATGCGAATCACCGCCGCTACCAGCCAGGCCAGCAGGATCGGATTGATCTGCGCCGTCACCGCCATATGGCCGATCACGTCACCCACGCCGCTGGTCACCAGCATCTGCTTGAAACCACCGCCGGCACCGATGATCAGGATGATCGCGGCGGTCGGCGCAAGGCTGGCGTCGAGCAGCTTGAGGATCTGCTTGGAGTGGATGCCCTGGCGATGGCCAAAGGTGTAAAGCGACAGCAGCAACGCCAGGAGCAAGGCACTGATCGGGTGGCCGATCATGTCCATCCAGTTGCGCACCACATTGCCTTCGGCAAAGGCGATGTCAGCAAAGGTTTTGAGCAGCATCAGGAACACCGGCAGCAGCACGGTGATCAGGGTGATGCTGAAGCTCGGCAGGTTTTTCGAGTCGGTCTCACGGGCCAGTTGATCCACCAGCTCCTGGGACGGGTTGCCCGGGATGTGCTTGGCAATGAACGTACCGAAGATCGGCCCGGCAATGATGGCGGTCGGCAAGGCAACGATCAGGCCGTAGAGAATGGTCTTGCCAATGTCTGCGCCAAACACGCCGATGGCCAGCAGCGGCCCCGGATGCGGCGGTACCAGACCATGGACCGCCGACAGGCCGGCGAG
The DNA here is from genome assembly GCF_009873475.1 of Pseudomonas sp. DTU12.1. Classification (NCBI taxonomy): domain Bacteria; kingdom Pseudomonadati; phylum Pseudomonadota; class Gammaproteobacteria; order Pseudomonadales; family Pseudomonadaceae; genus Pseudomonas; species Pseudomonas sp. DTU12.1. Next base: position 4,628,679 of record NZ_CP045254.1, read on the forward strand.
CAGCGGGATGCCGATCTTGATCAGCGATACACCGGTACGGCGCGCGACGATGAACACCAGCGGGATCAGCAGCACAAAGCCGATCTCGAAGAACAGCGGGATGCCCACCAGGAAGGCGGCGAACATCATCGCCCATTGCACCTTGTCCTTGCCGAAAGCACGGATCAGGGTTTGCGCGATCTGATCGGCACCGCCGGATTCGGCCATCATCTTGCCGAGCATCGTACCCAGCGCCAGGATAATCCCGACAAACCCGAGCACACCGCCAAAACCGTCCTGGAAGGCCTTGATGATCTTGTCCACGGGCATGCCCGAGGTCAGGCCAAGGAAGCCTGCGGCGATGATCAGGGCAATAAAGGGGTGAACCTTGAACCGGGTGATCAACACGATCAGCCCGATGATAGTGACCACTGCATCAAGCAGCAGGTACGACTCGTGGGACATTCCAAACATGGGGGTCTCTCCTGTTTGTTGTTGTTATTAAAGCGGGTGTTGAGTTTCGTGCCGCCAGATAGCGCTATCTTTCGGCCAAAAAATCATCGGGAAGGTTCAAAGCCGTGGGTCAGCCACCAGGCGTGGGTCTGCGCGGCCAGGTCCTCGATGCTGTCTTCACTGGCATTGAGGGCCAGGGTCAGCGGCTCGCCGATAGGCGATTCGAGGGTGGCGAACTGGCTGTCGATCAGGCTGGCCGGCATGAAATGGCCGGGGCGATGGGACACGCGGTCGGCGGCCACCTCGCGGGTCAGTTCCAGGAAGACAAAGCCCAGGCCCGGCGCGGCTTCGCGCAGGTGATCGCGGTATTTTTTCTTCAGCGCCGAACAGGTCAGCACTGGATGCTCGCCAGCCTTGAGCGCACGGCGCAGCTCATCGCAGAGGATGTCCAGCCAGCCGGCACGGTCGTCGTCGTTGAGAGGATGGCCTGCGCTCATCTTTTCGATATTGGCAGCCGGGTGAAAGCTGTCGCCTTCAATGGCGGTGGCGCCGTTCAACAGGCACAGGGCCTCGCTGACACTGGACTTGCCACAGCCGGAAACACCCATGATGACCAGGGCGGTAACAGGTTGACTCATGAAACACCTCAGGACGCAGATAGCGCTACCTTTGCACGCCCTAAGGCTAGTGCAAAAACAGGCTTTTCCCGCGCCTAATTGTCATTTTTATGGAGTGACGCGTGCATCCGCTCCAACCGTTTGAGCAAGGATCAGGCAACCCTTTGCGCAAGTATTTGCAGGCCTTTGGAGACAGCGCTACCTTAGTGCCTCGATTTTTGTTTGGCAAGCCGCCTGATGACCTCCAAGAACGATAAAAATACCCGCACGACGGGTCGCCCTACCCTCAACGAAGTTGCCCGCCTGGCGGGCGTCAGTCCGATCACGGCCTCCCGGGCCTTGCGCGGCATCAGCACCGTGGCCCCCGACCTGGTGGAAAAGGTGCAAAAAGCCGCCGCCGAGCTGAGCTACGTGGTCAACCCGGCCGCCCGCGCCCTGGCCTCTGCACAGAGCCAGTCGGTGGTGGTGCTGGTGCCTTCGCTGTCCAACCTGCTGTTTATCGAAACCCTGGAGGCCATTCACCAGGTGTTGCGGCCCAAGGGCTTCGAAGTGCTGATCGGCAATACCCACTATTCCCGGGACGAAGAAGAAAACCTGCTGCGCAACTACATGGCCTATCAGCCGCGGGGCTTGCTGCTGACCGGTTTTGATCGCACCGAAAGCGCCCGGCGCATGGTGGAGTCGAGCAATGTACCTTGCGTGTACATGATGGACCTGGACCCCACGGCCGGCCTCAACTGCGTGGGTTTCTCGCAGATCAGTGCCGGTGAAACCGCCGCCGCGCACCTGATCTCCCGGGGTCGCAAGCGCCTGGCCTATGTTGGCGCACAGCTGGACCAGCGCACGCTGCTGCGCGGCGAAGGCTTCCGCCAAGGCCTGCAGAAGGCTGGATTGTATGACCCGGCATTGGAACTGCTGACCCCACGCCCCTCGTCGGTGGGCCTGGGTGGCGAATTGTTCCTGCAACTGCTGGCCAGCCATCCGGACGTGGATGCGATTTTTTTCGGCAACGATGACCTCGCCCACGGCGCCCTGCTCGAAGCCTTGCGCCACGGGATCAAGGTGCCGGAGCAAATCGCAGTGCTGGGCTTCAACGACCTGCCCGCCTCCAGCTTCATGGTGCCGCGCCTGAGCAGCATCAGCACCCCGCGCGAAGCCATTGGCCGACGCGCGGCAGAGCATTTGCTGACAGTGATGGCAGGCAACAAGATCGCCCGGCCGGTGGTGGATATGGGGTTTGAATTGAAGGTGCGCGAGAGCACCTGAACCAATGTGGGAGCGGGCTTGCCCGCGATAGCGGTGTATCAGTGCCAGATGTATTGCCTGACACACCGTTATCGCGGGCAAGCCCGCTCCCACATTTTTGAGCGTGCCCACTTAACTCTATCGCTGTCCTCGCGCGCCCCTGCTAAATTGCCCAACTCACCTTTTGCCAGGGAAGCACCATGGGACACGCGCTGAAAATCTTGGGTCGCACTTCGTCCATCAACGTACGAAAAGTCCTGTGGACCTGCCAGGAACTGGCTATCCCCTACCAGCGTGAAGATTGGGGCATCGGCTTCACCCCTACCCAGTCACCCGACTTCCTTGCCTTGAACCCTAACGCCCAGGTACCGGTCATCGTCGATGACAACGGCGTGCTATGGGAATCCAACACCATTTGCCGTTACCTGGTGGGCCTGCACCAACGCCACGACCTGCTGCCCGCCGCCCCTGCGCCACGGGCCAGGGTGGAGCAATGGATGGATTGGCAAGCCACCGAGCTCAACCCCTCCTGGGGCTACGCCTTCCATGCCCTGGTGCGCAACAACCCGGACTTCCAGGACCCGCAGCGCGTTGCCGCCGGGGTGCGCGGCTGGAACGACAAGATGGGGCTGCTGGAGCAACAATTGATCAAAACCGGCGCCTATGTGGCCGGGGATAACTTCACCCTGGCCGATATCCTGATCGGCCTGTCAGTGCACCGCTGGCGGATGACGCCCATGGAGCGCCCTGCCTACCCGGCTGTGGACGCGTACTACGCCCTACTCAGCCAGCGCCCAGGTTTCCAGGCTTTTGCCCTCGACGGTCACAACTAAGGACTACACGATGAAAGGACTCAACGTACTGCTCACCGGTGCCTGCGGCAGAATCGGCAAGACCTTCTTCGAGGCCTCGAAAGATCGTTACCGCTTCACCCTCACCGACCGCGTCACACCAGGCTTCGCCCTCGACGGCCATCGCTTCGTGCAGGCCGACTTGAGCGACAAAACCGCACTGCCAGCGCTGCTCGACGGCATCGATGTGATCGTGCACCTGTCGGGCATTCCCCACGCCAGCGCGACCTTTGACGAACTGCTACCCAACAATATCCTCGCCACCACCTACCTGTTCGAAGCGGCCGCGGCCGCCCACGTCAAGCGCCTGATCTTCGCCAGCAGCGCCCAGACCATCGAAGGCTATCCGGTGGACCGGCAAATCACCCCCGGCATGCCGGTGCTGCCGGCCAACCTGTATGGCGTGAGCAAATGCTACGGCGAAGCGCTGTGCGGGTATTACGCGGCCAAAACCCCACTCTCCACCATCGCTCTACGCATTGGGGCCTTTGAATTTGCCGAAACCCACGACCTGAACAACGCTCGCGACCTCAGCGCCTGGCTCAGCCCTCGGGATGCCGTCCAGTTGTTGCAGCGTTCGGTGGAGGCCGAGGGGGTCAAGCACCTGATCGCCCATGGCATTTCCAACAACCGCTTCAAGCGCCTGGATTTGAGCGAGACCACGCGGGTCCTGGGTTATCGACCGGTAGATGATGCGTTCCAGTTATTCGAGATTCCCATCACCTACTGAAGCCTGTGGCCGCCGGCGGCAAACATTGGCCGTTGGCGGCACCCCTCATGACTATCCAGCGCCCTCAACGCCAATGAATCCGGGGGTGTTGGCTCTCGGCACGCTAATTGCTAAATCCTCTGCATCGTTCAAACCCACAGGTGCCCGATCATGTTGGTCAATACCCAAGTCTCGTCCGTGATCCAACAGTCCAAACGCCCCGACCTGGACCCCGCCAACGCCGCCGCCAGTGCGCTGTACAGTGGCGTGATGCAGAACGTGCAGAATGCTGCTGCCGCGACCCAGGTGCAGGCCACGCAAAAGGCCACTGACGCCACCGCAAGCAACGTGGATGCCGCTTTTGCCAAGACCCGCCTGCAACTGCAAGCGACCCCGCCGACCAGTGCCACGCCGACCACCGCGACCAGCACCCAGGCTCGCGCAGAATTCACCGACTATATGACCAAGACCCCGGCCGAACGCATCCGCGATCAGATCCTGCTGGAAAAGGGCCTGACCGAAGACGATGTAAAAGCGATGCCCGTGGAACAACAAGACGCTATTGCCCAGGAAGTGGCTGATCGCCTAAAGATGCAGGTAGCGGAGCAGTTCGCCGAGAAGACTGCGGATCCGCAGATCAAGGCCGTGAAAGACGCCCTGGCGGCGATCTGACTTAGCACAACGCCCTTTGTAGGAGCGAGCTTGCTCGCTCCTACACAGAGGCACTATTGCAGTTGCAGGGTGGAGTTGAACTGGCCGATGGCGTCCACCACATGCCGCGAGCCTTCCTGGATCTCCAGGATCACCTGCCCCGCTTCATTGGCCAACTCCACCCCCAGCCCGGTACGACTCAGGCTCGACTGCATGCTCGACACCGCGCTCAGGGACAAGTCGTGGTTCTTGCGCACCACATCGACAATCTCGATTGTCGCCTGGCTGGTACGCGCCGCCAGGCTGCGCACCTCGTCCGCCACCACCGCAAAACCCCGTCCGTGCTCACCGGCCCGTGCCGCTTCAATGGCCGCGTTGAGCGCCAACAGGTTGGTTTGATCGGCAATCCCACGAATGGTCTGCACGATGGTGCCGATAATGTCCGACTGCTTGCTTACCGCGTCGATGCTGACTGCCGCTTGATTGAGGTCGCGGGAAATTTCTTCGATGATCTGCACCGTCTGCTGCACCACTTGCGAACCCTTGCGGGCACAGGCGTCATTCTGCACCGAGGTGGCATGGGCCGAATCGGCAGCGGTGCGCAAGGTAGTGACTTGGTCGGTGATGTCACTGGCGAACTTCACCACTTTGTACAGACGCCCGTTGGCATCGAAGATTGGGTTGTAGGAGGCTTCCAGAAATAGCGTCTGACCCTGTTTGTTGCGCCGCTCAAAACGATGGGAGTGGAATTCGCCCCGGTTCAGTGACGCCCAGAATGCTTTGTAGGTCGGCGATTCCACCTCGGCGCGATGACAGAACATGCTGTGGTGCTGGCCGACGATTTCACCGAGGGAGTACTGCACCGTCTTCAAGAAGTTCTGGTTGGCATTGAGGATCTGCCCCTGGGGCGTGAACTCGATGACCGCCATGGAGCGGCCTATGGCATCGATCAGGCTTTGGTTTTCGTGCTCGCGGTGAACCCGTTCGGAAATGTCCGCAGCCACCTTGATCACGCTCTGCACTTGTTTATCCGGACCGTAGACCGGCATGTAACTGGCCTCCAGCCACACTTCCTGGCCAGTTTTGGTCAAGCGCATGAACGTGCCGCTGATGGGTTCGCCCTGGCCCAGGTCGCGCCACAATTTGGCGTAGTCATCGCTGCGGTAATAGGACTCTTCACAGAAGATTCGATGGTGTTTACCGCGTACTTCCTCGGCGCTGTAACCCATGACCTTGCAGAAGTTTTCGTTGGCATCCAGTACCACGCCGTCGCGATCAAACTCGATCATCGCCATGGAACGGCTGATGGCCGCCAACTTGGCTTGGGCCTGGGTCAGCGCGCAGGAAAAGCGCTCGATTTCCAACAGGTCGGATTTGTGGTGGAGGTTAAACATGATCGGATCACCTTCAGCGCTGTCTTTGAATGACGGTTAGTTCTTGGATTTGACCCAGTACAACTTTCCACAAAACAGGCAAACGCAGCTGTCCATAAGGCAGGACAAGTGTCAGGCGATAGATAAATGATGGCTAATCGGAGAGTCCATGGGACAACGCTCGTTTCAAGGCATCCTTTTCTTGATGACCCCAGCCGGGGCCCGCTTTAACCGACACACGTAAATCCATTTAACCTGCAGCTCCTTTTTCCGGCGCTTTGACATACGCACTTATCTATTCACAGTTTGTATAGTGCTCATCAACCACTATGCAAACAGCCACCCGAAACGCTTCATATGGCAAGCGACATAAGTGGTTATGGGTGAGCATAGACAGGGCTTGGCGCTATGCAAGGCCATTAATCAGCCAGCATTTATAGACAGGTGTTGAAGGGGATGTGCAGGGGCAGGATGTATCGATGCCGCTGTAGGAGCGAGCTTGCTCGCGAAAAGCTCGAGAGCGCCGTGTTTTTCCTGCGAACACGCGTTTTCGTTAACGCTCTTCGCGAGCAAGCTCGCTCCTACAGTGAAGTACTCAGTGGCCGAACAGGCCTGTCTCGGTCTTCTTGGCTTTTTTGTCCGCACGTTTTTCATCAGCGGTCTTTGCCGGTTTTTTCTTCGCGGCTTTCTTTGAATCCATACCTTTGGCCATGCTGCATGCTCCACTAACAGAGGAAGTAACAAGGGGTATAACACCTATTGTCCACCAGAAGGCGCTTTGCCCGACTTATAATCCCCGCCCCTGGATCACACCTGTCATACCACCATGCCCGAGTTGCACATTGATCAACTGGCAGAGCCCCTGTGGCCGCTGCTTAACAAGTTTTATCGCAGCCACAATTCATCGATGAAAGCCCTCAAGGGCGGCCAATTGTGGGTGGCGCGTAATAGCGAGATTGTGGCCGGTCTGTGTCTGAGCCCGGTGGTCGGCGGCCAGTGGCTGACCGGGCTGTTTGTCGATCCGGCATTACGTGGGCAAGGGCTGGCGACGCGGCTGATTGCGCAAGCGATCGCGCCTGTCGAAGGCTCGGTATGGCTGCTGTGCCACCCGGACCTGGAAGGGTTTTATGCAGCCCAGGGCTTCAGCCAGCAGACGGTGTTGCCACAGTCCCTGGCCGAGCGCCTGGTGCGCTATAAGCGCAACAAGCCGATGATCGCCATGGGCGTGTGCCGCCAGGCCTAGGCGTCGGCGGCAGGATCCAGTTCAGGGAACATCACCTCGATAAACCCGAACTTGCTGAAATCAGTGATGCGCGAAGGGTACAGGCGACCGATCAAGTGGTCGCATTCGTGCTGCACCACCCGCGCATGGAAACCATCGGCAATCCGCACAATCGGCTCGCCCTTGGGGTCAAACCCTTCGTAGCGAATCTGCTGGTAGCGATCCACTGCACCACGCAGGCCTGGCACCGACAGGCAGCCTTCATAGCCCTCCTCCAACACCGGGCTCAGCGGTGTAATCAGCGGGTTGATCAGGATGGTCTGGGGCACCGCCGGGGCATCCGGGTAGCGCTCGCTGCTTTCGAAGCCGAAGATCACCAGTTGCAGATCAACACCAATCTGCGGCGCGGCCAGGCCGACGCCGCCCACATGCTCCATGGTCTGGAACATGTCATCGATCAGTTGCCACAGCTCGGGGCTGTCGAACATTTCCGGTGGTACCGGTGGCGCGATACGCAGCAGGCGTTCGTCGCCCATTTTCAGGATTTCACGAATCATCGGTCAGGTTTCATCAGTGGTGGGCTTGGGAATCGAGTGGTCCCGGCCGAGGCCCGAGACATGCTGTTTTTCATCGGGGTGGTGTTCGCCAAAATCCTTCTCCCCCGGATCCTTGCCTTCGGCGGACATATGTTCGATCACCGCATTCATTTCCGCACCGAGCAACAATACGGCGGCGGAAATGTAGAAATACAACAACAGCACGATGATCGCACCGATGCTGCCATACATGGCGTTGTAGTCGGCGAAGGTCTTGACGTAATAGCCAAAGCCCAATGAAGCCACGATCCAGACCACCACCGCCAGCACTGAGCCTGGCGTGATAAAGCGAAATTTCTGCTTCACATCCGGCATCACGTAGTACATCAACGCCACGGCGAACATCAGCAGGATCACGATCAAGGGCCATCGCAGGATGGTCCACAGGGTAACGACAAATTCCTGCATGCCGATCTGCCCGGCCAGCCACTCCATCACTTGCGGCCCCAGCACCATCAGCGCAGCAGCGGCCAGCAACATGCCGGCGATGCCCACGGTGTAGAGAATCGACAGCGGGAAGCGCTTCCAGATCGGCCGGCCTTCCACCACGTCGTAGGCGGCATTCATCGCGCTCATCATCAGGCGCACGCCGGCCGAGGCGGTCCACAGCGCGATGACAATACCCACCGACAGCAGCCCGCCCTTGGATTGCTGCAATTGGTCGATCACCGGGTTGACCTGCTCCAGGGCCTGGGGCGGCAGCACCAGTTCCGATTGCAGGCGCAGCCAACTGAAGAAATCCGGCAGGTGCAGGAAACCGATCAGGGCAATCAGGAACAGCAGGAAGGGGAACAGCGAAAACAGCATCTGGTAGGCCAGTGCCGAGGCGTAGGTGGGCATCTCGTCATCGATGAATTCTGTGACGGTGCGCATCAATACGCGGTGCAGCGGCAGATCTTTTAATACCGGAAAAATCATAGCGTCTCCTTTCGCCGCAAAAAGGTTGAGTTCGTGGGCGACTCAGGGGCCGTTTTCTACATCAAGGTAGCCTATTTGGCGACCTTGAAACAATTTCGAAACTTTAAACATCGGGCGTGACATAAAAACGGCCATCCGTGGATGGCCGTTGTACTGCGTGTTGCAAATGCTGGAATCAAGCCTTGTCGACTGTATTCTTTACCGCATCCTTGACCTTGCCGACCGCTTGCTGGGCTTCGCCCTTCTTCTCTTGAATCTTGCCTTCGGTCTCAAGCTTGGTGTTGTCAGTGGCTTTGCCGACACCTTGCTTGATGTTGCCGATGGCTTCGTTCGCTAAACCTTTTGCCTTATCCGCTGTGCTGCCCATGGTATTTCTCCGTAAGAACAATCGAGGGTTTTGGTCATTACGTAAGGGTTGACCCTGGGCCTCTGCGCAGAGTTTCAATTATTTGCGTGAGGCATTTCATCACCCGCTACAGGTTTGGCTTTATGTTTTGCCGCCAACCCCCGAGAATGCCCGGCAGATTCAGGCTCAATCGCTGAATAACAGATCCCGTAGGAAGGTTATGAAACTCAATAAATCACAGGCCATCGCCCGCAGAAACCTGGAACTGGGCGGTGCCGTGCTCGGCGTCAACAACTGCCACTTCACCGATCTGGACCGCAAGCGCAACATCTGGTGGTTCGACCTGCCGGTGGCCCGCATTGCCATCGGCCAGTACGAGTGGATTCACTTGTTGATGCACAACGCCGAGACCGACCAGTTGTTGCACCTGAAAGTGCCGACCGCGTTCCTGCGTGAAAAGCTTGAAGGGTTGGTGGTGCGCAATGCGGGCAAGCGCAAGCCGGAGATTACCCTGGAGCTGAGCGCGGATAAGGATTCGTTCCTCAAGGATGTACGCCCGACGGGCGCTGGCGTGAGCTTTGCGCAGTTCGCCCTGTAGGCACGCGCTCAAAAATGTGGGAGCTGGCTTGCCTGCTCCCACATTTGGATTGCATTCCAATTAGCGCCCAATAAAAAGCCCCACATTCGCGGGGCTTTTTGTTTACTTCTTCAGGCCCAGTTTCTTCAGCTCTTCGTCACGCAACTCACGGCGCAGGATCTTGCCCACGTTGGTGGTCGGCAGCGCCTCGCGGAATTCAACAGCCTTCGGCACTTTGTAGCCGGTGACGTTGGCGCGCATATGCTCCATCACCTGCTCCTTGGTCAGCGTCGCGCCCGGCTTGACCACGATGAACAACTTGATGTGCTCGCCCGACTTCTCGTCCGGCACACCAATGGCCGCGCACTGCAGCACGCCAGGCAGGCTTGCCAGCACGTCTTCCAGTTCGTTGGGATAGACGTTGAAACCGGAGACCAGAATCATGTCCTTCTTGCGATCAACGATACGCATGTAGCCATCTGGCTGGATGATCGCGATATCACCGGTCTTCAACCAGCCTTCGCTGTCGAGGACTTCGGCGGTGGCGTCTTCACGCTGCCAGTAACCTTTCATTACTTGCGGGCCCTTGACGCACAGTTCGCCGATTTCGCCCAGGGGCAACTCGACGCCCTCATCCGAGATGACCTTGCACAGCGTCGAAGGCACCGGAATGCCGATGGTGCCGATCTGGATATTCTGGATCGGGTTGACCGTGGCCACCGGGCTGGTTTCGGTCATGCCGTAACCTTCACAGATGCTGCAGCCGGTCACGGCTTTCCAACGCTCGGCTGCCGCCAGTTGCAGGGCCATGCCGCCCGACAGGGTGACCTTGAGCGCCGAGAAGTCCAGCTTGCGAAAGCCTTCGTTGTTGCACAGCGCAACGAACAGGGTGTTCAGGCCGACAAAGCCGCTGAACTTCCACTTCGACAACTCCTTGACCATCGCCGGCAGGTCGCGCGGGTTGCTGATCAGGATGTTGTGGTTGCCGATCAGCATCATCGCCATGCAATGAAAGGTGAAGGCATAGATGTGGTAAAGCGGCAGCGGTGTGATCAGGATCTCGCAACCTTCATTGAGGTTGGAGCCCATCAGCGCCTTGCACTGCAGCATGTTGGCCACCAGGTTGCGATGGGTGAGCATCGCGCCCTTGGCTACGCCGGTGGTGCCACCGGTGTATTGCAGCACGGCCACGTCTTCGCTGGCGGGACTGACTTCGTTGACCGGCTGGCCATGGCCCTTGGCCAGGACGTCGTTGAACTTGATCGCCTGGGGCAAGTGATACGCCGGGACCATTTTCTTCACGTACTTGATGACGCTGTTGATCAGCAGCCGCTTGAGCGGTGGCAGCAGGTCAGCCACTTCAGTGACGATCACATGCTTGACGCCAGTCTTGGGTACGACTTTTTCCGCCAGGTGCGCCATATTGGCCAGGCAGATAAGGGCCTTGGCCCCGGAATCGTTGAACTGGTGTTCCATTTCCCGAGCGGTGTACAGCGGGTTGGTGTTGACCACGACCAGGCCGGCACGGATGGCGCCAAACACGGCCACCGGGTATTGCAGGAGGTTGGGCAATTGCACGGCGATTCGATCACCGGGCTGCAAGTCGGTATGCTGTTGCAGGTACGCGGCAAAGGCACCGGACAGTTCGTACAGCTCACCGTAGGTGATGGTCTTGCCCAGGTTGCTGAAAGCCGGTTTGTCGGCGAAGCGCTGGCAGGACTGTTTCAGTACCGCCTGAATATTTTGATACTCGTCTGGATTGATGTCTGCAGCAATCCCGGCGGGGTACTTGTCCTTCCAAAAGTCTTCGATCATGGAAGCCCACTCCTCAGCGACGCGAATTCATTCACCGCATTTGATGCGATTATTATTTGTGTGTGTTTTTTTAGGTGATTCTGGCTGTTTCAAGCAGGCCGAGAGGTCACAAAGCGCGCCGAGAGTAGCAGCTTTGCAAAGGGCCGCCTAGAGCCAAAAGAGGGCCCTACAGTCATAAACATGACTCAAGAATATGCAGTAGTCATTTTTAGAGCAAAGATTCTATAACCCCCGAAACAGCTCTATTTTGCGGACTTACACCGTAAATGTAGGAGCTGGCTTGCCAGCTCCCACATTTGAATCGCATTTCAGTCCAGGTCAGGCGATGTCGCGCAGCTCCCGGCGCAGGATCTTGCCTACCGGCGTCATCGGCAACGAGTCCCGCAACACAATGTGCTTGGGCACTTTGTAACCGGTGAAGTTGGCCTTGCAGTAGGTCTTCAATTCCTCAAGGCTGACGCCCTGGGCCCGCGCCACCACAAACAGCTTCACGGCCTCGCCGGTGCGTTCGTCGGGCACGCCGATCACCGCGCAGTTGGCGACGTTCGGGTGGGCCATCACTACGTCTTCGATCTCGTTGGGGTACACATTGAAGCCCGAGACGATGATCAGGTCCTTCTTGCGATCGACAATGCGCACAAACCCGTCCGGGTCGATCACCGCAATATCGCCCGTCTTGAGCCAGCCCTCGGCATCCAGGCTCTCGGCGGTGGCCGCCGGTTGCTGCCAGTAGCCCTTCATGACCTGCGGGCCCTTGATGCACAACTCGCCGCGCTCTCCCAGCGGCAACTCCACGCCGGCGTCATCGATGACCTTCATGGCCGTGCCCGGCACTGGAATACCCACGGTGCCCAGGCGCGATTGATCCCCATAGGGGTTGGTGCTGGCCACCGGCGACGTTTCGGTCAGGCCGTAGCCTTCACCGATGGAACAGCCGGTGATCTGCTTCCAGCGCTCGGCCGTGGCCTTGACCAGGGCGGTGCCGCCGGAGTTGGTGATCTTCAGGTGGGAGAAGTCCAGGGTCTTGAAGTCCGGGTGTTCCATCAGCGCGACAAACAGGGTGTTAAGCCCCAGTAGTCCGGTAAACCGCCACTTCTTCAATTCCTTGATAAAGCCGCCGATGTCCCGGGGATTGGTGATCAGCACATTGTGGTTGCCGGTGACCATCATGCACATGCAGTTCGCGGTGAAGGCATAGATATGGTAAAGCGGCAACGGCGCGACCATCACCTCCTGCCCTTCCTTGACCAGCGGATGCCCGTCTTCGCGCACCTGTGACATGCACGCCCGCACCTGTTGCATGTTCGCCACCAGGTTGCCGTGGGTCAGCATCGCGCCCTTGGCCAGGCCGGTGGTGCCACCGGTGTATTGCAGCACCGCGATATCATCCAGGGTGACCGGATGGCGGGTCACGGCCAGGCCTGCCCCCATGTGCAAGGCGCGCTTGAACGACATCGCCCGGGGCAGGCTGTAGGCCGGCACCATCTTCTTCACCTTGTCGACCACAGTGTTGATCAGCCAACCCTTGGCGGTGGGCATGAAATCGCCCATTTTGGCTTCGATCAGGTATTCGATCTCGGTGTCGGCCGCCACTTCCTGCACCCTGGAACCGAACAGGTTGAGGTAGACCAGGGCACGAATGCCTGCGTCCTTGAACTGATGACGCATTTCCCGCGGCGTGTACAGCGGGTTGGTATTGACCACCACCAGCCCGGCGCGCAAGGCGCCGAAGACGGCAATCGGATAATGCAGGACGTTGGGCATCTGCACCGCAATACGGTCGCCCGGTTTCAGGTCTGTGTGGTGTTGCAGGTAGCCGGCGAACGCCGCGCTCTGGCGCTCCAGGTCGGCGTAGGTCAGGGTGATCCCCATGTTGCTGAATGCCGGACGGTCGGCAAAGGCCTTGCAGGAACGCTCGAAGACTTCGATTACTGACTTGTACGCCGACAGGTCAAGCTCATTGGGCACACCGGCCGCGCGTTTGTCATTCCAGAAATCAGGTTGCATTATTCTTGTCCTCTTACCCGAGTGTGCCCGACCGCTTCCGGCTGTTTACGGGAAGCGGAGCTTCGGGGACGTTAGCAGTTATGGCTAAACAGGCAAATACACAAAAACGTGTCATTGATTGTATGAATCTTGCCCCTGAGGCCAAGGGTGATCAGACGCCCGCCCACAGATGAGCTATACACTGCAACGACCCTGAGCAAAGGAAGCGCCATGAACCACACCACTTTCTGGCTGACCGCGAATGACCGCAGCCGCCTGCACGTCAACCAGTGGCTCCCGGACGAAACGCCCACGGCGCTGGTGATGCTGGCCCATGGCATGGCCGAGCATAGCGGCCGCTATGCGCGCCTGGCCCAGGCCTTGTGTGGCGCCGGCTACGGTGTGTATGCCCCGGACCTGCGCGGGCACGGCCGCACCGCCGATGAAGGTACCCTGGGCCTGTACGCCGAGCAGGATGGCTGGAACAAGGTGGTGGGTGACCTGGCCGCCCTCAACCAGCATATCGGCCAACAGGCCCCCGGTGTGCCGATCATCCTGTTGGGCCACAGCATGGGCAGCTATATCGCCCAGGCCTATCTGCTGCATCACAGCGCCAGCCTGCACGGGGCGATTCTCAGTGGCTCGAATTTCCAGCCGGTGGCCCTGTACCGCGCCGCGCGCCTTATCGCCCGGGCCGAACGCCTGCGCCAGGGCCTGCGGGGGCGCAGCGCGCTAATCGAGTTCCTGTCGTTTGGCTCGTTCAACAAGGCCTTCAAACCCAACCGCACGGCATTCGACTGGTTGAGCCGCGATCCGGACGAAGTGGACAAGTACATCAACGACCCCCTGTGCGGGTTTCGCTGCACCAACCAGCTGTGGATCGACTTGCTCGGTGGCTTGCAGCAAATCAGCAAAGCGTCCAATCTCAAACAGATTGATCCGGGCCTGCCGATCCTGGTGATGGGTGGCGAATGTGATCCGGTCAGTGAAGGCAAGCGTCTCACCAGCCTGGCCAACGCGCTGCGCGATGCGGGCTGCCAGAACCTGCAATTGAATATTTACCCGCAGGCCCAGCACGAACTGTTCAATGAAACCAACCGCGATGCGGTCACCGCCGATGTGCTGGCGTGGATGGCCCAGGCCGTGAACCATCGCCGGCCGGCACGCTGCGAATGAACAGAAAAATATTTTCGTTTAAAATCAACGAATTAAGACTATCGATTAGCCACAGGATGCACGATTAGATGACCCAGGTTACCAACACGCCTTACGAAGCCCTCGAAGTCGGCCAGAAAGCCACCTACAGCAAAACCGTGGAAGAGCGCGATATCCAGCTGTTCGCGGCGATGTCCGGCGACCATAACCCGGTGCACCTGGATGCGGAGTTTGCCAAGGCGACCATGTTCAAGGAGCGTATCGCCCACGGCATGTTCAGCGGCGCATTGATCAGCGCGGCAGTCGCCTGTGAGTTGCCTGGGCCGGGCACCATCTATATCGGCCAGCAGATGAGCTTCCAGAAACCGGTGAAAATCGGCGACACCCTGACCGTACGTCTGGAAATTCTCGAGAAGCTACCCAAGTTCCGCGTGCGGATTGCCACCCAGGTGTTCAACCAGCGTGATGAGTTGGTGGTGGATGGCGAAGCGGAGATCCTCGCACCGCGCAAGCAACAGGTCGTGACCTTGACCCAATTGCCAGCGATCAGCATCGGCTGAAAATCCGTGGTCCTGTGAAAGCAAAATAATGTGGGAGCGGGCTTGCCCGCGATGGCGGTGAAGCAGTCGATATCTAAATTGACTGATCCACCGCCATCGCAGGCAAGCCAGCTCCCACAGTTGTTACTGCGAGGCTACTCAGGACTGGGCGCGGGCCTGGTTACGCAGGGCTTTGACCTGGTCATGGTTGCGCTGTGCGCCGTGGTACTGACGCTCAACCAAGTCACGAATACCGACCAGGTTGTGCTTGTTGATTTTCTCGATGGCTT
This sequence comes from Pseudomonas sp. DTU12.1, assembly GCF_009873475.1. NCBI lineage: Bacteria > Pseudomonadati > Pseudomonadota > Gammaproteobacteria > Pseudomonadales > Pseudomonadaceae > Pseudomonas > Pseudomonas sp. DTU12.1. The sequence goes on from NZ_CP045254.1 coordinate 4,644,001, forward strand.
CTTTGTAAGCCTTCAACGCATGGTCTTCACCACGCTCGGCTTCGTTGAGGACTGCTTCTTCATCCTTGCCAGTCACCAGCGACTTCACGTCAACCCAGCCACGATGCAGGGCACCGGCAACGCTGCCGGAATCTTCCGGGTCACCACCCAAGGCACGCACGGCTGTCTGCAGTTCGGCAGCCGCCGAGGCGCAGTCAGCTGAACGCTTGGTGAACAACGCCTTGAGCTCTGGGTGCTTGATGTCTTCTGCGCAGGTCTTGAAGCCTTCCTGGCCGTCTTTACTGGTTTCGATCAGGTCGTTGAGTACGGAGATCGATTCTTTGTTGATGTCAGTCATTTTTCAATTCCTTCACAGGTTTAGAAACGTACTGGGGTAGTTGCAGCGCCCGTGCCAGGTCTTGAATTAAAAATTAAACCTTAATTTTCAATGAGTTATAAATAAACTCAAAATCTGTATCCGCTTTATTTGCATGATCTGTCATTTGGCCTTCATGCAGAATGCCTGTATTTTCCAGGGCATCCTCCTGATTGCCTGAAGCACCTATGAACCCCGAAAAACTCGAACTGCTGATCACCCGCCAAATGCCGTTCGGCAAGTACAAGGGCCGGATCATTGCCGACCTGCCCGGTCCTTACCTGAACTGGTTTGCCCGCGAGGGTTTCCCCCACGGCGAGTTAGGCGGCCTGCTGGCGTTGATGCAGGAAATCGATCACAACGGCCTGTCCGAACTGCTCGAACCGCTGCGCGCCAAACACGGTAAACCTGCCCCTCGCCACTAATCGAGCCTGACCATGCCCTACACCCGCGACGAGGCCTACTGGCAGGCCATTGCCCAGCGCTATGAGCTGGAACCCGGCCCCATCAACCTGGAAAACGGCTACTTCGGCCGTATGAGCCGGGCGGTGCTGGCGCAATATCAGGAGCATGTGGCCTTTATCAATCGCAGCAACTCGGTGCATGTGCGCCAACGTTTCGAGCAAGGGGACAACGTCGAGATTCGCCGGCAACTGGCCGAATTAGTCAATGTCGATCCAGAAGCCATCGCCTTCACCCACAATGCCACCGAAGCCCTGCAATCGTTGATCCGCAACTACAACCGCCTGCAACCGGGCGACCAGGTGCTGATCAGTGACCTGGAATACGACACGGTCAAGGGCGCCATGCGCTGGCTCGCCGGCTACCGGGGTGTAGAGGTGATAGAAGTATCCCACGCCCACCCGGCCAGTTTCGACAGCCTGGTGCAGACCTATCGCGATACCTTCAGCCGCTACCCGCGCCTGAAGCTGATGGCGCTGACCTATGTCACCCACCGTACGGGCCTGGTTATGCCGGTAGAGGCCATCGCCCGGGCTGCACGGGAATCTGGCGTCGAAATCATCCTCGATGGCGCCCATGCGTTGGGCCAGATCGACTTCGACCTGGCGCAACTGGGCATTTCGTTCGCGGGTTTTAACCTGCACAAGTGGATCGGTGCGCCGCTGACCCTGGGCTTTTTGTACATAGCCCCTGAGCGCCTGGCCCAGATTGATCCGGACATGGCCGAGTTCCATTACCCGATCACCGATGTGCGTGCCCGTACGCCCTACAGCACACCGAATTTTCCGGCGCTGATGACCTTACCGCTCGTGCTTGAAGAACATCGAGCCTTGGGCGGCGCGCATGCCAAGGGTGCGCGGGTGAAGTACCTGCGTGACCTGTGGGTGAGCCAGGTGCGGCCATTGCCGGGGATCGAGGTGCTGACCTCGGATGATCCACGGTTGTATTGCGCGATTACCGCGTTCAAGTTCATCGGGCGCGACCAGCAGGTGATGGCGGATCGATTGCTCGATGAGTACAACCTGTTTACCACCCTGCGCAGCGGGGCGGCATTTGGCAGTTGTATCCGGGTGACACCGGGGTTGGTGACCTCGGCGGCGGACATCGGCGTGCTGGTCAACGCGATTAACAAGCTGAATGCCGATTAAAACTGTGGGAGCGGGCTTGCTCGCGAATGCGCGGTAACAGTCACTGAATGTGTTGAATGACACACCGCATTCGCGAGCAAGCCCGCTCCCACAGTTCGATTGTCGTGATTTCAAGGTTTTCTGTAGGCAAAAAAAAGCGGCACACCGACCAAGTGCACCGCAAACATGCCGTGAAGCACAGCAACAACGATTCGGTAAATCAGATCAATCGAGCAGCGCCAGCGCCTCGGCGGTGACTTCCTGGATACGCCCCCAGTCGCCGTCCTTGATCCACTGTGGATCAAGCATCCAGCTACCGCCCACGCACATCACGTTTTTCAACGCCATGTAGTTTTTGATGTTGGCCGGGCCAACGCCGCCAGTCGGGCAGAATTTCACTTCGCCAAACGGCCCACCCAAGGCCTTGATTGCTGCCACGCCGCCGCTGACTTCCGCGGGGAACAGCTTGAAGCGGCGATAACCCAGGCCATAGCCTTCCATGATGCCGGAGGCATTGCTGATGCCAGGCAACAATGGGATCGGGCTGTCGACACTGGCTTCGAGCAGGTCGCGGGTAATGCCGGGGGTGACGATGAACTGCGAACCCGCCGCCTCGGCTGCCGCCAGCATGGTGCGATCGAGCACCGTGCCCGCACCGGTGACCAGCTCCGGACGCTGCTCACGCAGGACCTGGATAGCCTTGAGGCCGAACTGCGAACGCAGGGTTACTTCCAGCGCGGTCAAGCCACCCGCCGCCAGGGCATCAGCCAGGGGCAGAATGTCCTGCTCGCGGGCAATGGTGATCACCGGCAGGATCCGCGCCTTGGCGCAGAGGCTGTCGATCAGGGCAACTTTATCCGCCATGGACACGGTCGGGTGAGGGCTTTTCATAGCGGCTGATCCTTGGCTCATGGGCACCAGTAAATCTCTAGAGTAGGTTGCAAAAACGCGCGAATCGGCATGCCGGCAACATCGTCGCCAGCCAGCGCTTCGCTCAGGGTGTGGAGTTTCGAATCGCCGGCAATCGACAACACGGTGTACCGGGCACTGGCCAGCAACGCACGGCTCATGGTCAGGCGCTGATGGGGCACGCTCGGCGCCAGCATCGGCCAGCAACGACGAGTGCCATCCGGCTTCAAGGCTTCGGCCAGGTTCGGGCTGTTGGGGAACAGGGAGGCGGTATGCCCGTCATCGCCCATGCCCAGCACCAGCACATCAATTGCCGGCAGTTCAGCCAGCAGGCGATCGGCCTGTTCGGCAGCACCGTCCAGGTTCACCGCAGCACTGTAGAGGCTCAAGAACCGGGCCTTGGCCGCCGGGCCTTGCAGCAGGTGTTTTTTCAACAGGCCGGCGTTGCTGTCGGCATGCTCGACCGGCACCCAGCGCTCGTCGGCCAGGGTGATCGTCACCTTGGACCAGTCCAGGCCCTGCTTGGCCAGGTTCTGGAAAAACGCCACCGGGCTGCGGCCACCGGACACCACCAGCGTCGCCTCGCCCCGGGCACTGATGGCCGCGCGCAGTTGTTCGGCCACGTCATTGGCCAAGCCTTCGGCCAGCAGTACCGGCGTGCGGTACTCGTGGGGTGTTACGCCTTGCGGCAGTTTCAAATCAGATATCGCCATACCACGACCTCCCATCCCGCGTGATCAGTGCAATGGAGCTCATCGGCCCCCAGGAACCCGCCGCGTACGGCTTGGGTGCATCACCGGACTTCTTCCACCCGGCGATCAACTGGTCACACCACTTCCACGCGGCTTCGATTTCATCTTTACGGACAAACAGGTTCTGATTGCCGCGCATCACTTCCAGCAACAACCGCTCGTAGGCATCGGGGATCCGCGTACTACGGTAGGTGTCGGAAAAATTCAGTTGCAGTGGCCCGCTGCGCAGTTGCATGCCTTTATCCAGGCCCTGCTCCTTGGTCATCACACGCAAGGAAATACCTTCGTCCGGCTGCAGGCGGATGATCAGCTTGTTGCTGATCTGCAGGCGCTGCTCGGGGGCGAAGATATAGTGGGACGGTTCCTTGAAATGGATGACGATCTGCGACAGTTTTTGCGGCATGCGCTTGCCGGTGCGCAGGTAGAACGGCACCCCGGCCCAACGCCAGTTGCGGATATCGGCACGCAGGGCAACGAAGGTTTCGGTGTCGCTCTGGGTGTTGGAATTTTCTTCTTCCAGGTAGCCCGGTACCGGTTTGCCGGCGCTGTAGCCGGCGATGTACTGGCCGCGCACTACCTGGGTGGTCAGGCCTTCGGGGCTGATCGGCGCCAGGGCCTTGAGCACCTTGACCTTCTCATCGCGGATGCTATCGGCCGACAGGTCGGCCGGCGGGTCCATGGCAATCAGGCAGAGCAATTGCAGCAGGTGGTTCTGGATCATGTCCCGCAGTTGCCCGGCCTTGTCGAAGTAGCCCCAGCGGCCTTCGATACCCACCTGCTCGGCCACGGTGATTTCCACGTGGGAGATGTAGTGCTGGTTCCACTGGGTTTCAAACAGGCTATTGGCAAAACGCAGGGCGATCAGGTTCTGGACCGTCTCTTTGCCCAGGTAGTGGTCGATGCGGTAGGTACGGTTTTCCGGGAAAAACTGCGCCACGGCGTCGTTGACCTTGCGCGAGGATTCCAGGTCCGAACCGATGGGCTTTTCCAGGACAACGCGGGTATTTTCCGCCAGGCCAACCTTGGACAGGTTCTCGCAAATCGCGCCATACACCGCGGCCGGGGTGGCGAAGTAGGCGATCAGGCGTTGTTCGGTGCCGGCCTTGGCGGCCAGGGCCACGTAGTCATCGGCATTCATGAAGTCGACGTGCACATAGGCCAGACGCGCCAGGAAGCGCGCGGCCACCGCTTCATCCAGCTCTTGGCCGACGTACTTGCGCAGTTCGTGCTCGATGTGGTCCAGGTGCTGCTGCTCGGAACCGGCTTCACGGGCCAGGGCCAGGATGCGAGTGTCGGCGTGCAAGAGCCCGGCGCCATCGAGTTGATAGAGGGCAGGAAATAACTTGCGCAGCGCCAGATCACCCAAGGCGCCAAACAGGGCAAAGGTGCAGGGTTCCACGGTTATCGAAGGCATGATGTTTGTTCTTTTATCAAGTTAAGCTACAAATACCTTTTTTCAAGGCATCACTCAAGGAAAAATGTAGTAATAACCACAACATTTTCCCAAAAAACGCATTGCGAGTGGTGGTGTTCAACTACCCTCAGTAGGATAGGCCACCGCCAAGGGCCGCTCGTCGACCTTTTACTGGCCCCTACTTGCATCGTCGCCCGAAGGAAAGACTGAATGGACCGCGTGCGAAATCTTCTGGAACAGATCCGGAACCGCCTCGAAGAATTGAACAAGGCCGAGAAAAAAGTCGCCGAGGTCATCCTGCTCAACCCACAGCAGGCGACCCGCTTCTCTATCGCGGCCCTCGCCCAAGCCGCCTCGGTCAGTGAACCGACGGTCAACCGTTTCTGCCGCTCGTTCGGCGTCAGTGGTTACCCTGAACTGAAATTGCAGCTGGCGCAAAGCCTGGCCAGTGGCGCGGCCTATGTCAGCCGCGCGGTGGAGGCCGATGATAACCCCGAGGCCTACACGCAGAAGATTTTTGGCAGCGCCATTGCCTCTCTGGACAGCGCCTGCCAGGCCCTGGACCCCAACCTGATCAGCAAGGCCGTGGACCTGCTGATCCAGGCGCGGCAGATCCACTTCTTTGGCCTGGGGGCTTCGGCGCCGGTGGCCATGGATGCCCTGCACAAATTTTTCCGTTTCAACCTGTCGGTCACGGCCCATGCCGATGTGCTGATGCAACGGATGATCGCGTCGGTGGCCCACACCGGGGAGTTGTTCGTAATCATCTCCTACACCGGGCGTACCCGTGAGTTGGTGGAAGTGGCGCGTATTGCGCGGGAAAACGGTGCTTCGGTGCTGGGCGTAACTGCCGAGAACTCGCCACTGGCCAAGGCCAGTACGGTGAGCCTGAACATCCCGTTGCCGGAAGACACCGACATCTATATGCCAATGACCTCGCGGATCATTCAGTTGACGGTGTTGGATGTACTGGCTACGGGCATGACCTTGCGTCGCGGGGTGGATTTCCAGCCGCATTTGCGCAAGATCAAAGAGAGTTTGAACGACAGCCGGTATCCGGTTGGGGATGAGTTCAACTAAAGCTGGAACCTCCTCAAGCAGGGCCGGCCCTATCGCGGGCAAGCCCGCTCCCACATTTTTGATGGGTGAACACATTCGAATGTGGGAGCGGGGTTGCCCGCAAAGACGCCATCAGCAACACCGTTAAACCCCAGCCCGGGCCTGCAGACTCAAATGCGCCCTCTCCCCGGGCGCCAGGCAGGCCCCGGCCATGGCCGACTCGACACACACAAAGCCCGACGCTTCATTAAAGCTCACCCCCAGCAATGGCCGGCTGCCCGGATGCCAGACCACCGTGTCTGCACTGTCACCCGTATCAATGCACAACTCGCGCTGCCACGCATGGTCCTTGAGCTGCAATTCGCCCTCATGCTGGAACACGCGCTGGCAGCCGCCATCGACGCGCAGCTCACCTTCCTGCTGGCAGGCCTGGCGGCTCAACTGGTCGTAACCTTGCGCACCCTCTAGCCCAGACAGCGCTATCTCACCAACGTGACCAATACGCCAATAAGCGTGCAAAGCGTGGCTCAATTGGCACGGCAGCTCGTCCTGGTGCTCGGTGCTCAAGCGCAATTGCAGGCTTTCACCCAAGTGCGCATGCAGGTCCACCTGCCAATCGCACAACTGCAATTGCCAGTGCAGGCGCACGCCGTCCTCGCCGGTGCTGCTGTCCAGCAGCTTCCAGTCGATCAAGCGAGCCCAGCCATGGGAGGGCCAGGCGTTTTCGCTGGGATGACGGCCATACCACGGCCAGCACACGGGCACGCCGCCACGAATCGCCCCGACTTGCGGCCACTTTGCTGCGCACCACAGCCATGGCTTCTGGCCCGTAGGCTGGAAGTGCAGCAATTGCGCGCCCTGGCGGCTGAACACCGCCTGGCAGAGCGGGTGATCGATCACCAGCACGTCACGCATCTGGAAGCGCTCCCAGGCAAACACCGGTTGCTCGCGCAGGGATTTGAAAAAGCGTTGCAGCGGTTGCTCATGCATGTGCCACGGTCCTGATAATCATGTCGCGCAAATGCGCCCATACCTGTAGGAGCGAGCTTGCTCGCGAAGATCGTTAACGCTGACGCGGGCATCTTGGATGAACGCGGCGCTCTCAAGTTTTTCGCGAGCAAGCTCGCTCCTGCAGGGCTGTTCGCCCTTCGCAAAAAAAAGCGGATAGCCATGGCTACCCGCAAATGCGCACAGAGAGAAGGAGCTTATCGCAACAGCGTTAGAACACCGACTGAATTTTCAGGCCGGCCACCAGCGCGTTGTCGACTTTATCCACGCCGCCCGGCTGGACAACGTATTGCAGGTTGGGACGCACGGTCAGCCAGTTGGTGACGTGGAAGCCGTAGTTGATTTCGAAGTTGTACTCGGTTTCGCGCAGCGGCGAGAACCGCGCATTGTCGTAGTCACTCACACCGTTGGAAATGTTGCGCAGCTCGGCGTTTTTCTTCACGTCGTCGTTGACGTGCAGACGAGCGGCGCCAATCCCTACGTCATCTTTTGGACGCGCGTCGAATGGGCCTTTGTACACCAGCATGATCGACTGGTAGTTATCGACGGTGTTGGTTTCTTTGTCGTGGAACGTGGCGTTGGCAGCGATATTCAGACCACGAGACGCGTCGCCGTTATGGGTGGTGAGTTGCTGTTGCGCAACGAACCAGTAGCCTTTCTTGCTGCTGCGGGTGCGGTAGTCAGCGCCAGTGGTGGCGGCATCGTTACCGTTGACGTCCTCACGCACATCAGGAGCATCGGCGGCGCTCTTGTAGTAACCCACACGGTATTCGCCCGGCAGGTTATTGACCTTCGGCGACCAGACCAACTCCACCGGAATCACGGTGCCCTTGGTGCCACTGCCGCTGAGTTTGAAGCCGTTGCCGTGCTCCAGTTGCGATGGGTTCTGGTTGTACGCACCGATCTGCGCATACAGCTCAGGGGTGATGTGGTACTTCACGCGGATCGCGGCCTGGCTGACCGGCCAGTTGTACCAGGTGTTGACGTAGTTACCCACTTGGGAGCCGCAGAACGACAGGTTCTGGAAGTCGCATGGGAAGGTGTTGAAGTCTTCGCCTTCACCGAAGTAACCGAGTTTTACATCCAGCTTGTTGTCGAACATCTGGTGCTGAATCCAGAACTGGGTCAGGCGCACCATATGGCCACGGCCGTACACTTCTTGAGATGAACTCAAGGTGCCTGCACGCGGGTCGCCAATACGGTCATTGGAAATGTTACGACCATTACGGCTGGTCATCTGGATCTTGGCCTGGGTGTTGTCCCAGCCCCACAGCTTTTGCAGGTCCAGCGCGACGCCGAGGCCGAACTGGTCAGCGTAACGACCGGTCTTGTCATCGTTGTAGCCGCCGCGCGCGTTGTAGCCCGCTTCCCCAACGTAGTCGGCCTTGATGTCGATACCCTGCTCGATCAGCTTGGTTCGCTCGCCGCCCCAATCGCCGGTCATCCATTTGGAGTCGGCGCTGAAGGCTTCATCTGCCATCGCATTGGCGGACAAAACCAGGGCTGCTGCCGCTGACAGTTGGCAGATCAGCCGGGTGTTGTTGTGTTGCTTTTTCATCCCTACATCCTCGTCTTTATTGTTATTAACTGTTTTTATCTAACGCGGTTTACATCTATTTTTATCTGAAGTAGGAGCGAGCTTGCTCGCGAAGATCGTTAACGCTGACGCGGGCATCCTGGATGAACGCGGCGCTCTCAGGTTTTTCGCGAGCAAGCTCGCTCCTACAGTTACTGGTCTTTAGCGGCCCTTGAATTGGGTGACGTTATCAGCGTGTTGCACCGGCACTGACGCAGCGGTGCCCAGGCGTTCACCGGTCTTGGCGTCGAACAGCAGCACCTTGGCCGGATCGAACTGCAAGGTCAGGCTCTCGCCCACTTGCGGTGCCACGTCCGGCGCCAGGCGGCAGCAGACCTTGGTGTCATTGAGCTGGACAAACACCAGGGTGTCCGGGCCGGTGGGCTCAGTGACCTGGACCTCGGCCCGAATGCTCGGCAAACCATTGCCATCACCGGCAGCCAGCACAATCTGTTCCGGACGCAGGCCAAGAATCACATCACGCTCTTCAAGACCGGCGTCGCTCATGCTCAGCGGCAGCTCACAACGCGCCTGGCCACTGTCGAGCAGGGCCAGCAGACGGCCTTCCTTGCGCTGTAAACGCAGGGGGATGAAGTTCATCGGCGGCGAGCCAATGAAGCTGGCAACAAACAGGTTGGCCGGATCGTTGTAGATCTCTTTGGGCGTGCCGAACTGTTGGATGATGCCGTCCTTCATCACCGCCACTTTGTCGCCCAGGGTCATGGCTTCGATCTGGTCGTGGGTCACGTAGACCGTGGTGGTTTTCAGGCGCTGATGCATCAGCTTCATTTCGGTGCGCATCTCGACCCGCAGTTTGGCGTCGAGGTTGGACAGCGGTTCGTCGAACAGGTAGATCTTTGGCCGCCGCGCCAGCGCCCGGCCCATGGCCACCCGCTGCTGCTGGCCGCCAGAGAGCTGGCCCGGCTTGCGATTGAGCAAGTGTTCGATCTGCAGCAGCTTGGCCACCCGCGCCACTTCCTCATCGATGGCCGGCTGGCTCATCTTGCGGATTTTCAGGCCGAACTCGATGTTCTCGCGCACGCTCATGGTCGGGTACAGCGCGTAGGACTGGAACACCATGGCGATGTCCCGATCCTTGGGGCTCATGCCGCTGACGTCCTGGTCACCGATCATGATCGCGCCGCCGCTGATGTTTTCCAGGCCGGCGATGCAGTTCATCAAGGTGGATTTGCCGCAGCCCGAGGGCCCGACGAGGATCAGGAATTCGCCGTCCTTGATCGACAGTTCGATATTTTTCAGGGTGTCCGGCAGGCCAGCACCATAGGTCTTGTTTACATTGCGAAGTTCGAGCGTAGCCATGATTACCCCTTGACCGCGCCGGCCGTGAGACCGCGCACGAAATACTTGCCTGCGACCACATAGACCAGCAGGGTCGGCAGCCCGGCGATCATCGCCGCCGCCATATCAACGTTATATTCCTTGGCCCCGGTGCTGGTGTTGACCAGGTTGTTCAGCGCCACTGTGATGGGCTGCGAATCACCGCTGGAGAACACCACGCCAAACAGGAAGTCGTTCCAGATCTGGGTGAACTGCCAGATCAGGCAGACCATGATGATCGGCGTGGACATCGGCAGAATGATCCGACGGAAGATGGTGAAGAACCCGGCACCATCCAGGCGTGCAGCCTTGACCAGCGCATCCGGGATGCTCACGTAGTAGTTACGGAAGAACAGCGTGGTAAACGCCAGGCCGTAGACCACATGCACAAACACCAGGCCGGTGGTGGTACTGGCCAGGCCCATCTTGCCGAGGGTGAACGAGGCTGGCAGCAAGACCGTCTGGAACGGCAGGAAGCAGCCGAACAGCAACAACCCGAAGAACAACTGCGAGCCGCGAAAGCGCCACATCGCCAGCACATAGCCGTTCAATGCACCGATGGTGGTGGAGATCAGCACCGCCGGGACGGTGATCAGGAACGAGTTCCAGAAGTAACCGTTCACCGTGGCCCAGGCCTTGACCCAGCCAATCCCGGTGATGACCGTCGGCCAGCTCAGCAGGTTGCCGGTGCTGATATCTTCCGGGGTCTTGAAGCTGGTGAGCAGCATGACCACCAGCGGCACCAGGTACAGCACCACGGCCAGGATCAGCACCGCATGGATTGCGACACGACTGAAGCTGATGGAAGGTTTGGCGAGACTAGTCATGGCGCTTGGTCCTCAGCTCGGAGTACAGGTAAGGCACGATGATCGCAAGGATCGCCCCGAGCATCAGGATCGCACTGGCCGAGCCCATGCCCATCTGGCCACGGCTGAAGGTAAAGGAGTACATGAACATCGCCGGCAAGTCGGATGAGTAGCCTGGACCACCGGCCGTCATCGCGGCCACCAGGTCGAAGCTCTTGATCGCGATGTGCGCGAGGATCATCACCGCACTGAAAAACACCGGGCGCAGGCTGGGCAGCACCACGCTCCAGTAGATGCGCGGCAGGCTCGCACCGTCGATCTGTGCGGCACGGATGATCGATTGGTCAACGCCACGCAGGCCGGCGAGGAACATCGCCATGATAAAGCCCGAGGCTTGCCATACCGCCGCGATCACCAGGCAATACACCACGCGGTCCGGGTCGATCAGCCAGTCCAGGCGAAAGCCTTCCCAGCCCCAGTCGCGCAGCAGTTTGTCCAGGCCCATGCCGGGGTTGAGCAGCCATTTCCAGGCGGTACCGGTGACGATCATCGAGAGCGCCATCGGGTACAGGTAAATAGTGCGAATGAAGCCTTCGCGGCGAATGCGCTGGTCAAGGAATACCGCCAGCAGCACACCGATCACCAGGGTGATGCCGATAAACATGCCGCCAAACAGCGCCAGGTTTTTGCTCGCCACCCACCAGCGATCGTTGTCGAACAACCGCGCGTATTGCGCCAGGCCTACCCACTTGTAGGTCGGCAGGAAGGTGGAGTTGGTGAACGACAGTACGAACGTCCACAGGATGTAGCCATAGAAGCCCACCAGGACGATGAACATGCTCGGGGCCAGCACCAGTTTAGGTAGCCAGCGCTGCAATGCATCGAACGGCGAGGCCTTGCTGAACACAGCAACAGAACTCATGGGGAAATCCAGGGCAGGGAGTAAGGGACTAGTGGATAACCGTGTATGGGCCGGCTTCAGGTGGGAGCTGGCTGGCCTGCGATGGCATCACCTGGGTGTCATTGATACACCGAGGCGCCTGCATCGCGGGCAAGCCCGCTCCCACACTCAAGCCCAGCCTTCCAAGGGTTACTTGGCAGACTTGATCGCCGCTCCAAGCTTCTTGGCGGTGTCGGCCGGGTCGGCTTTCGGGTCGTTGATGAAGTTGGTCACCACATCAAAGAACGCGCCCTGTACCGCCAGGGTGGTCGCCATGTTGTGCGCCATGCTTGGTTGCAGGCCGCCAGACTTGGCATCGACCAGGAAGTCCTTGGCCGCAGTCTGGGCGCAGCTGTCAAAGCCGTACTTGGCCATATCGCCGAGCATGTCGTTGCGCACCGGGATCGAGCCCTTGTTGATGCTGAAGACCTTCTGGAAGTTCTCGCCCAACACCACCTTGGCGATGTCCTGCTGCCCGGCCGAGGTGCCGGCATCTTTCTGCTTGAACACTGCCAGGGAGTCGATGTTGTAGGTGAAGGCCTTGTCGGTGCCCGGGAAGGCTACGCACTCGTAGTCCTTGCCGGCGACTTTCTTGGCGGCAGTCCACTCGCTCTTGGCCCAGTCACCCATGATCTGCATGCCGGCCTTGCCGTTGATGACCTTGGCGGCTTCCAGGTTCCAGTCCTGGCCCTTGCCGTCGGCGTCCATATAGGTCGCGACTTTCTTCAGCTCCGTCAGCGACTTGACCATATCCGGGCCGGTCAGGGCTGCGTTGTCGAGGTCGACCAGGGCTTTCTTGTAGCCATCAGCCCCCATGACCGACAACACCACGGCCTCGAACACCGTGCTGTCCTGCCAAGGCTGACCACCGTGGGCGAGCGGGATGAAGCCTGCGGCCTTGAGTTTGTCGCCAGCGGCGTAGAATTCTTCGAGGGTCGTAGGGTTTTTGGTGATGCCGGCTTTCTTGAAGACTTGCGGGTTGATCCACAGCCAGTTGACGCGGTGGATGTTCACCGGCACGGCCACGTAATCGCCTTCGTACTTCACGGTATCGGAGACTTTTTTGTCGAGCAGGCCATCCCACTTCTCGGCCTTGGCCACGTCCTTGAGGACGTCAGTGTCGAGCAACCCGGTGGAGGCCCACTCCTGGATGTCCGGGCCCTTGATCTGGGCAACGCCTGGCGGGTTGCCGGCGACCGCGCGGCTTTTCAGCACGGTCATGGCAGTGGCGCCGCCACCACCTGCAACAGCCCCGTCTTTCCAGGTAAAGCCGTCTTTCTCAACTTGGGCCTTCAGGACATCCACCGCCGCCTTCTCACCACCCGAGGTCCACCAATGCACAACTTCAACCGTCCCTTTCGAGTCGGCGGCAAATGCACTGAGGGGAAACAACGAGGCAACGGAAATAGCAACGGCGAGGCGATTAATCGCGTTCATCTGAGTACCTTTTTCTTGTTGTTATGCATGCAAGTCTGGAGCTTGCGCTGCATAGGATTCTAAACAGGGATTTTTCCCAGGCACGTAACAAAGGGACGGCCAAATGTCACCACTTGGTGACATAAGCACCCGCCCCCAACGCACTGGCCATGCTTGGGGATAAAGGCAGACCCGGCAGCAATACCGCTTGCCAGGCATGGTACAGATCCGGCTTGCCGCCCCAGATCTTGCTGGCGGGCTGGTTGAGCGGGTCGAGTTCATGATGCCAACTGCCCTGGACCCGGTCGATCAGGTGAGTTTCACAAAACTCCCAGAAACGCCGGTACCAGGTTTCGTAATGCCACTCACCCGTGCGCTTGAGCAGGGCCTGGGCGGCTGCACTGGCTTCGGCGTGGGTCCAATGCAGGCGCTCACGCACCACCGGGCGAAAGTGCCAGTCCAAGGTGTAGACCAGGCCCGGGGCACCGTCCACCGACCAGCCATACTCGCAGGCACTGGCGAACAAACCCTTGGCGTCCTCCAGCAACCACTGCGGCGTGACGAGCCCTGCCTGCTGGCGTGCGGCTTCGAGGTGCAGCACCAGGCGCGACCATTCGAAGCCATGGCCGGGGGTAATGCCGTAGGGACGAAAGCCGTCGGCCGGGTTGTCTTCGTTGTAACGATGCAGGGGCTGCCAATAGCGGTCGAAATGTTCGATCACCATAAATTCATTGGCGCTGGCGTGCTGATGGATCACCCGTTCGACAATGCGCAACGCCCTCCCCAGCCATCGGCTGTCGCCGGTGACGTCAGCCAGGGCAAGGAACGCTTCGGTGGCGTGCATATTGCTGTTGGCCCCGCGATAGGCTTCCTCGCCGCTCCAATCCTGGGCGAAGGATTCAAGCATCGCGCCCTCCTCCTCGCACCAGAAATGCTCGTCGATGCATTGGATGGCGTCCGCCAGCAAGGCTTGCGCCCCTGGGGCACCCGCCACTACCGCGGAGCTGGCGGCCAGGGCGACAAAAGCGTGCAGGTAGGCGGCCTTGCCTGTATTGCCATCACGCGCGCCGGCGACGGCGAACCAGCCGCCATGTTCGGCATCGCGCAACGGGCCACTGAGACTGGCCACCCCGTGCTCTACCAACTGTGCATAGCCTGGCAGCCCTTGGGCGTGGGCCATGGCAAAGCTGTGGGTCATGCGGGCGGTGTTCATGGTTTCGGCGATTGCATCGGCGGGCAGGCAGCCGTGGACGTCGAGGTTGCCGAAGCCTTCAGGCAGCCTGGAAGCCTTGGCAAACGCCAGCAGGCGCTGCCCCTCGGCGGCAAGCCAGGCGTGATGGGCAGGTGCGTTCAGCCAACTGCTGGCGGGCAGTGGTTGGATGGTCATGGGTGGCCCTTTTTGTTTTTGTGGGATGACCGCAGTCTAAACAAGGGCCGAGAAGGGACATGTAACGAAAGGGAAGACAAATGTCACTGAACGGTGACACTTGCCGGGGATGGCGGCCCTGGAATCAGCGCAAGGCTACTGGCCCCATCGCCGCATAGGTATCTACACAACTTTGCCGCAACGCCTAAATCCAGGCAGATAGCGCCGTTGTGGCGAGCGGGCTTGCCCCGCGCTGGGCTGCGAAGCAGCCCCAATAAGCCGAATGCGTTGTACCAGATACACCGCAGCGGCTGGTTTTGGGGCTGCTTCGCAGCCCAGCGCGGGGCAAGCCCGCTCGCCACAGGAGAGCTCGTCAGTTTCTGAAAGTTGTGTAGATACCTATGCCCATCGCCGGCAAGCCGGCTCCTACAGGAATAGGGCTCATTGGCCCAGGGGCGTGAGCCTGGCCGGTGCGCTGACTTCCCGTTGCAGGTTCTGCATCTGGGTCTGCAAGGTCGTGATGTTGCGGGTGGTCTGGATGCGGAACACGTCGAACTCTTTATTCGACGGCCCTTCCGTGGCGGCGCGGTTATCCAGTTCGCTCTTGATTACCAACAGGTCCTGTTCCAGCCGTGCAACGGCCGTGGCCGGGTTGCCCTGCTTCTTCAACGCTGCCACATCCGTGCTCAGTTCCTTGACTTCGGCATTCAACTTGGCGGCTTCGGCCTGCGCAGCCTTGAGGGCCGTCAGTTCTGTCGCCAGGGTTTGCACCTGGGCCTGCATCTGGGTATTGGCAGTGGTTAGTTCCGTGGTGCTGGCACTCATCTGCGCCAAGCGCTGGTCCAGGTCGGTGGCCTGGCCTGCCACACCCAACTGCTGCTTGCCCTGCTCCAGCAATTGGCTTTCCAACTGTTTGATCTGCAGCTTGAGCGCTTCACTGCCGGTATTGACGTTGGCCTCACTGGCCACCACCTTGCCGGAAATGTCCTGCAAACGGCCGGCAGCTTCTTCGCTGATGCGCGCAAAACTTTCCTGGGTCGCCACCAGTTGCTGCCCCATCAGGGAAATCTGCTGGAAGCTCCACCACGCCAGGCCCACAAAGGCGAACAGCAGCGCCCCGACCAAGGCCCACAACGGCCCGGTGCTGGCGCTCTTGACCTTGACCACCGGCGCCGGACGCGAGCGCATGGACGTGGCGGCGGTCGGCACAAAATCATCGTCATCGCCAACGTCGGCCCGCAGGCTCGGCACATTGTCGAAGTCGTCTTTAATATCGTTACGCATGAATCAACCTTGAAATAGCCGCATAAAAAAACTGAGCGGCGGGAGTATAAACCCCTGGCCCGTCGCCTTGGTCGACCGGTAACCGAAAAATCGGTTCCCGGTGTTACCAACGCTAGTTGGAGCCCGGCTCCTGGACTTTCCACCAATGACAGAACTCATCGAGGGCCGTCCACAGGCTGACCTTGGGCTGGTAGTCGAGATAGTGCTGCGCACGGCTGATATCGAGGCTGAAATCCTTGTTCATCACTTGCATCCCCAGGCGTGACAGGGAAGGTTCCGGACGCCCCGGCCACATCGCGCAAAAGGCCTCGTTGAGCGCCGCGATGCTATAAGACAAGCCGTAGGAGCGGTAACGAGTGACCTGGGGCATGTCCATCTGGCGCATCACATAGTTGACCACGTCCCACACCGGCACCGGCGCGCCATTACTGATGTTATAGGCCTTGCCCAGCGCCGAGCCGGTGGCCAGCAGGCTGCTGAGCAGGGCCTCGTTGAGGTTGTGCACACTGGTGAAGTCGACCTTGTTCAGGCCATCGCCAACGATGGCGAGACGGTTCTTGCGCTGCATTTTCAACAGGCGCGGGAAGATGCTCATGTCGCCAGCCCCGGTGACAAAACGCGGGCGCAGGGCCAGCACTTCCAGGCCGAATTCCTGGGCACCAAAGACTTTTTGCTCGGCCAGGTACTTGGTCGCCGCGTAGGGATGTTTGAAGCGTTTGGGCACTTGCTCTTCGGTCAGTCCCAGGTGATCGCGGCCATCGAAATAGATCGATGGCGACGACAGGTGCACCAGGCGGCCGACCCGTTGTTTAAGGCAGGCTTCGACCACGTTTTCGGTGACCTGCACATTGCCCTGATAGAAGTCCTGGTAACGTCCCCACAGCCCTACGGCGCCGGCGCAATGAACCACGGCCTCAACGTCGCGGCACAGGTTGCGCGCCAAATCCGGATCATTCAGATCACCCTGGATAAACTCGGCGCCGCGCCGTACCAGGTGCTCGACACCCTCGGCGCGCCGCCCGTTGACCCGCACGTCCAGGCCCTGCTCCAGGGCGAAACGCGCAAAGCGCCCGCCAATGAAGCCGCTTGCGCCGGTGACCAGAATTTTCATGTGTTACCCCGTGTTCTTTCATTTTTCATCGCAGTTGCGTTGACGCCGACGGTCACTCCAACGGCACCAGCAATTGGCCGGTAGCCCGTGCCAGATGCTCGGTCAACAAACCGAGCAATTGCCCGCCACTGCGCCAATGATGCCAGTACAGCGGCACATCGATGGGTTTATCTGGCAGTAATTCCACCAGCACGCCCCGTTGCAGTTGATCACGCACCTGCAACTCCGGCACCAAGCCCCAGCCCAGGCCGGCCTCGGTCAGGCGGATAAAACCTTCGGAGGACGGGCATAAATGGTGTTCAAAACCACCGTCCACGCCCAGCGACGCCAGGTAGCGATGTTGCAGGAAGTCATCCGGACCAAATACCAGCGCTGGCGTGCGCGCCAGTTGATCGGCCCGTACCCCGCCGGGGAAGTGCCGGGCAATAAACGCCGGGCTCGCCAACGCCCGATAACGCATGGCCCCCAGCAACAGGCTGCGGGCACCGGCCACCGGGCGTTCGCTGGCGCAGACGCAACCCGCCACCTCGCCGGCGCGCATGCGCTTGAGGCCGACGGTCTGGTCTTCCACCACCAGGTCGAGCAGCAAGTGCTGCTCGGCGCAAAAATCCCCGACGGCCTGCGCCCACCACGTCGCCAGGCTGTCGGCGTTGATGGCGATGCGCAGCCGCTCGGGCATGCCTTCTTCATCCAACGCCGGCACCTGGCTTTGCAGGTCGCGCTCCAGCAAGCGCACCTGCTGCACATGGTTGAGCAGGCGGCGGCCGATTTCCGTGGGGGTCGGCGGGGTCGCGCGTACCAGCACCGGCTGGCCGATGCGGGCTTCGAGCAATTTGATGCGCTGGGAAATGGCCGATTGCGACACACCAAGCACCTGGGCCCCGCGCTCGAAACCGGCCTGTTCCACCACTGCCGCCAGGGCGGAGAGCAACTTATAGTCGAACATCAGTTTTCCTAATGAGCGATCAGCAATATTTGTTTTTCTTATACAGCCTCAACGCCGACAATCGCCAGCATTGATTAGCAAGCAGAGTAAATATTATGTGGCAGAGTTATGTGAACGGCCTGCTGGTCGCCTTGGGGCTGATCATGGCCATCGGCACGCAAAACGCGTTTGTCCTGGCCCAGAGCCTGCGTCGCGAACATCACTTGCCCGTGGCGGCGCTGTGCGTGGTGTGCGATGCGTTGCTGGTGGCTGCCGGCGTATTCGGCCTGGCGACAGTGCTGGCGCATAACCCGCTGTTGCTGGCGATTGCGCGCTGGGGCGGCGCGGCGTTCCTGCTGTGGTATGGCGCCCTGGCCTTGCGCCGCGCCTGTTCACGTCAAAGCCTGGAGCAAGGTGAAGGGCAAAAAGTGCGCTCGCTGCGCGCGGTAATGCTCAGTGCATTGGCCGTGACCCTGCTCAACCCCCACGTCTATCTGGACACGGTGTTGCTGATCGGCTCCCTCGGCGCCCAGCAGACCGAACCCGGCGCTTATGTCGCAGGTGCTGCCAGTGCGTCCTTGCTGTGGTTTTCCGCCCTGGCCCTCGGCGCGGCGTGGCTGGCCCCGTGGCTGGCACGCCCGGCGACCTGGCGCCTGCTGGACCTGCTGGTGGCGGTGATGATGTTCAGCGTGGCCTATCAATTGATCAGCAACTGAGGAATATTCCAAAACGCTCTGGAACCTCTATTCCACACAGTTGTTGCGTGGTTTTGCCGCACCCCCGGTGCTATGATCCAGCCCCTGCGCCGCAAAGAGTACAAACTCCCCGGCGCTTGTTTGGCCGCCCGTGATCGGCCTTGCGCTCACCGCAACTGACCTGATTAGGAGAATTATCATGGCTTTCGAATTGCCGCCGCTGCCGTACGCACACGATGCCCTGCAGCCGCACATCTCCAAGGAAACCCTGGAGTACCACCACGACAAGCACCACAACACCTACGTCGTGAACCTGAACAACCTGGTGCCAGGCACCGAGTTCGAAGGCAAGACCCTGGAAGAGATCGTCAAATCCTCTTCGGGTGGCATCTTCAACAACGCCGCCCAGGTCTGGAACCACACTTTCTACTGGAACTGCCTGGCGCCAAACGCTGGCGGTCAACCAACTGGCGCATTGGCTGAAGCCATCAACGCTGCGTTCGGTTCGTTCGACAAGTTCAAGGAAGAGTTCACCAAGACTTCCGTCGGCACCTTCGGTTCCGGTTGGGGCTGGCTGGTGAAAAAGGCTGACGGTTCTCTGGCCCTGGCCAGCACCATCGGCGCCGGCAACCCGCTGACCAGCGGCGATACCCCGCTGCTGACCTGCGACGTCTGGGAGCACGCCTACTACATCGACTACCGCAACGTGCGTCCAAAATATGTGGAAGCGTTCTGGAACCTGGTCAACTGGAAGTTCGTTGCCGAGCAGTTCGAAGGCAAGACCTTCACTGCGTAAGTAACCCTTGCAGTACAAAGAGCCCGGCAATTGCCGGGCTTTTTTGTGGGCGATCAGTTGCAAGCACCCCAGAAATAGTGGAACTCCCTGACAGAACTTAACCAATCAACAAGTGAGAGAAATAACTCTCTCAGCCCAAACAGGAGAGTCAAATATGGATCCAATGTCGATGATCTCGGGTGCCGCCTCAACACTTCTTCCACTGGTAACAAAAGGTCTGGAAATGGGGATGGATGCACTCAAAGAGTTGACGGCGGGCGCTGGAGACCAGGCGCCCGGCAAGATAGGCGGGGATCAACAGCAGCAGGCGCCAGTACAGATTAACTTCTAATCTAAAAGACGCTTACGACCGCGTGCAGAGAGCCATCATGGCATTCGCCTGCTCTCATGCGTGTGGATCAAGAGGGGGGCGGACATAATCCGCCCTCCTCTCACGCCCCTCCCCCCTCCCAAAGACTCCTCAAGCCGCAATGTTCCTTTGACTGCCACCCCGGGATTGCCAATACTCATGGCATATTGAGGCTACCCGAATGGAACAAGGAATGACCCTTTGAAGCTGGAACTCAAAAACAGCTTGTCGGTGAAGTTGCTCCGGGTGGTGCTGTTGTCGGCACTGATTGTGGGCGTGGCACTGAGCGTGGCGCAGATCGTCTTCGATGCCTATAAGACGCGCCAGGCCGTGGCAGGCGATGCCCAGCGCATCCTCGACATGTTTCGCGACCCTTCGACCCAGGCCGTCTACAGCCTGGACCGTGAGATGGGCATGCAAGTCATCGAGGGCCTGTTCCAGGATGATGCGGTGCGTATGGCCTCCATCGGCCACCCCAACGAGCCCATGCTTGCCGAAAAGAGCCGGGAACTGCAGCACTCCCCAAGCCGCTGGCTGACGGACGTGATTCTCGGCCAGGAACGCACCTTCACGACGCCCTTGGTGGGGCGCGGGCCCTACAGCGAGTATTACGGCGACCTGAGCATCACCCTCGACACGGCCACCTACGGCCAGGGCTTTATCGTCAATTCGGTGATCATCTTTATCTCCGGGGTGCTGCGCGCCCTGGCCATGGGCCTGGTGTTGTACCTGGTCTACCACTGGCTGCTGACCAAGCCCCTGTCGCGGATCATCAGCCACCTCAGTTCGATCAACCCCGACCGGCCCAGCGAGCACAAGATCCCCCAGCTCAAAGGCCACGAGAAAAATGAACTGGGGCTGTGGATCAACACCGCCAATCAATTGCTGGCCTCTATCGAACGCAACACTCACCTGCGTCATGAAGCCGAAAACAGCCTGCTGCGCATGGCCCAGTACGACTTCCTCACCGGGCTGCCCAACCGCCAGAAGCTGCAGGAGCAACTGGACAAGATCCTCATTGATGCCGGCCGCCGTCAACGCCGGGTCGCGGTGTTGTGCGTGGGGCTGGATGACTTCAAGAGCATCAACGAGCAGTACACCTACCAGGCCGGCGACCAACTGCTGCTGGCCCTGGCCGACCGCCTGCGCGCCCACAGTGGCCGGCTCGGCGCCCTCGCCCGCCTGGGTGGCGACCAGTTCGCCCTGGTCCAGGCCGATATCGAGCAGCCCTACGAAGCGGCCGAGCTGGCGCAAAGCATCCTCGATGACCTGGAAGCCGAGTTCGCCCTAGACCACGAACAGATCCGCCTGCGCGCCACCATCGGTATCACCTTGTTTCCCGAAGACGGCGATAGCACCGAGAAGCTGCTGCAAAAAGCCGAGCAGACCATGACCCTGGCCAAGACCCGCTCGCGCAATCGCTACCAGTTCTATATCGCCAGCGTCGACAGCGAAATGCGCCGGCGCCGCGAGCTGGAGAAAGACCTGCGCGAAGCCCTGGGCCGCGACCAGTTTCATTTGGTGTACCAACCGCAGATCAGCTATGTGGATCATCGCGTGGTCGGCGTCGAGGCGCTGATTCGCTGGCAACACCCGGAACACGGCCTGGTACCTCCCGACCTGTTTATCCCGTTGGCGGAACAGAACGGCACCATCATCCCCATTGGCGAGTGGGTACTGGACCAGGCCTGCCGGCAATTGCGCGAATGGCACGACCAGGGTTTTACCGAGCTGCGCATGGCGGTCAACCTGTCCACGGTGCAACTGCACCACGCCGAACTGCCACGGGTGGTCAACAACCTGTTGCAGATCTATCGCCTGCCGCCGCGCAGCCTGGAGCTGGAAGTGACCGAGACCGGCCTGATGGAAGACATCAGCACCGCCGCCCAGCACTTGCTGAGCCTGCGCCGCTCCGGCGCGCTGATTGCCATCGACGACTTCGGTACCGGGTACTCGTCGCTGAGCTACCTCAAAAGCCTGCCCCTGGACAAAATCAAGATCGACAAGAGCTTTGTCCAGGACCTGCTGGATGACGATGACGATGCCACCATCGTGCGGGCGATCATCCAACTGGGCAAAAGCCTGGGCATGCAGGTCATTGCAGAAGGCGTGGAGACGCCCGAGCAAGAGGCCTACATCATCAGCGAAGGCTGCCACGAGGGTCAGGGCTATCACTACAGCAAACCCCTGCCGGCCCGTGAGCTGGCGGCCTATCTCAAACAGGCCGAGCGCAACAACGCGGCGATCTTATAGCGCCATGCTGGCCACCCAGGGCAAGGCCTTGGGCGGCCAGGGCGCGAATGTGAAATTTTTACTGCGTTAACTCTTTACAGAAAATGCAAATCTTTCGCATTATGTCGCAGTTTTGCGCGCTGCATTGCGCCCCGATCAACTACCGAAGCAGGATGTTCGCCATGATTCGTATGCCCCTGGCCACCGCCAGTCTGCTGGCCATCGCTATTTCTCTCGCCGGCTGCGGCGAGGGCAAAGACAAGGCCGCCGCTCCCCAGGCGCCAACGCCAGCTGTCAGCACTACCGCTCCAGCGGCTGCCGCTACCGCCGGCCAGGTTGACGAGGCTGCCGCCAAGGCGGTCGTCGCGCATTACGCAGACATCGTGTTCGCGGTGTACAGCGACTCCGAGGCCACTGCAAAAACTCTGCAGACCGCCATCGATACCTTCCTCGCCAACCCCAACGACGAGACCCTGAAGGCCGCACGTACCGCCTGGATCGCTGCACGCGTACCGTATCTGCAGAGCGAAGTGTTCCGCTTTGGCAACACCATCATTGATGACTGGGAAGGTCAGGTGAACGCCTGGCCGCTGGACGAAGGCCTGATCGACTATGTCGACAAGTCCTACGAACACGCCCTCGGCAACCCGGGCGCCACCGCCAATATCATCGCCAACACCGAGATCCAGGTCGGCGAAGACAAGATCGACGTCAAGGAAATCACCCCGGAGAAACTCGCCAGCCTCAATGAGCTGGGCGGCTCCGAAGCCAACGTCGCCACCGGCTACCACGCCATCGAATTCCTGCTGTGGGGCCAGGATCTGAACGGTACCGGCCCTGGCGCCGGCAACCGTCCAGCGTCGGACTACCTGCAAGGCGAAGGCGCCACCGGCGGTCATAACGAGCGTCGCCGCACTTACCTGCGCGCCGTGACCCAACTGCTGGTCAGCGACCTCGAAGAGATGGTCGGCAACTGGAAACCCAACGTCGAAGACAACTACCGCGCCACCCTGGAAGCCGAACCTGGCACCGACGGCCTGCGCAAGATGCTGTTCGGCATGGGCAGCCTGTCCCTGGGTGAACTGGCGGGCGAGCGGATGAAAGTGTCCCTGGAAGCCAACTCGCCGGAAGACGAGCACGACTGCTTCAGCGACAACACACACTACTCGCACTTCTACGACGCCAAGGGCATCCGCAACGTCTACCTGGGCGAGTACACCCGCACCGACGGCACCAAACTGACCGGCGCCAGCCTGTCGTCCCTGGTGGCCAAGGTTGATCCGGCTGCCGATGAAGCCCTCAAGGCTGACCTCGCTGCCACCGAAGCGAAGATCCAGGTCATTGTCGACCACGCCAACAAGGGTGAGCACTACGACCAACTGATCGCTGCCGGCAACACCGCAGGCAACCAGATCGTGCGCGATGCTATCGCATCCCTGGTCAAGCAGACCGGCTCCATCGAGCAAGCGGCTGGCAAACTGGGCATCGGTGACCTGAACCCGGATACCGCAGATCACGAGTTCTGATCTACGCGGTTTGAATGAGGCGGCCTTCGGGTCGCCTTTTTTGTATTGCCCCCACAAAACCCATGTGGGAGCTGGCTTGCCTGCGATAGCGGCGGGTCAGTCAAGCATTCGAACCTGACTCACCGCCATCGCAGGCAAGCCAGCTCCCACATCAGATCCGTACCCCCCGGTTTACAAGCCCTGCACCCTAGGTAGAATGGCGCCTCAAACTGTCACCCGAGCGCAATTCATGGCAATGCCGACCCTGCGAATCATTGGTTTCATCATCGGCATCTTCCTGATTACCCTCGCGGTCGCCATGGTAGTGCCCATGGCCACCCTGATGTTTTTCGACCGCACCAGCGACCTGCCGTCCTTTCTCTGGGCAAGCATGATCACCTTTATCGCAGGCCTGGCCCTGGTGATTCCCGGTCGCCCGGAACAAGTCCAGCTGCGCCCCAGGGACATGTACCTGCTGACTGTGAGCAGTTGGGTGGTGGTGTGTATCTTTGCCGCGCTGCCGTTCTTGCTGACCCAGCACATCAGCTATACCGACTCGTTCTTTGAAAGCATGTCCGGCATCACCGCCACCGGCGCCACCGTGCTCAGTGGGCTGGACACCATGTCACCGGGCATCCTGATGTGGCGCTCGATGCTGCACTGGCTCGGCGGCATCGGTTTTATCGGCATGGCGGTGGCGATCCTGCCGCTGCTGCGCATCGGTGGCATGCGCCTGTTCCAGACCGAATCCTCGGACCGCTCCGAGAAGGTCATGCCTCGCTCCCATATGGTGGCGCGCCTGATCGTGGCGGCCTATGTCGGCATTACCATCCTCGGCAGCCTGGGCTTCTGGTGGGCCGGCATGGGCCTGTTCGACGCGATCAACCACGCGATGTCGGCCATTTCCACGGGCGGTTTCTCCACCTCCGACGAATCATTGGCGCACTGGAAACAGCCCGCCGTGCATTGGGTCGCGATAGTCGTGATGATCATGGGCAGCCTGCCGTTTGCCCTGTATGTCGCCACCTTGCGCGGCAACCGCAAAGCGCTGATCAAGGACCAGCAGGTACAGGGCTTGCTGGGCATGCTGTTGGTGACCTGGATCGTGCTCGGCACCTGGTACTGGTGGACCACCAACCTGCACTGGCTGGATGCGCTGCGCCATGTGGCGCTGAACGTCACGTCCGTGGTGACCACCACCGGTTTTGCCCTGGGTGACTACAGCCTGTGGGGCAATTTCTCGCTGATGCTGTTCTTTTACCTGGGTTTTGTTGGCGGTTGCTCGGGCTCCACCGCGGGCGGGATCAAGATTTTCCGCTTCCAGGTTGCCTATATCCTGCTCAAGGCCAACTTGAACCAGCTGATTCACCCCAGGGCGGTGATCAAGCAGAAATACAACGGCCATCGCCTCGACGAAGAAATCGTCCGGTCGATCCTGACGTTCTCGTTCTTCTTCGCCATCACCATCTGCATGATCGCCCTGGCCCTGTCGTTGCTGGGCGTGGACTGGATGACCGCCCTGACCGGCGCCGCCAGCACCGTTTCCGGCGTGGGCCCGGGGCTGGGCGAAACCATCGGCCCGGCCGGCAACTTCGCCACCCTGCCAGATGCCGCCAAGTGGATCCTGTCCCTGGGCATGCTGCTCGGCCGGCTGGAGATCATTACGGTGTTTGTACTGTGTATGCCGGCGTTCTGGCGACACTGACACTCGCCGAAGTCTCCAATAACCGCGCCCGGTATTCGCCAGGCGTGGCATCGAACCAGCGGCGAAACGCGCGGAAGAAGTTGCTCGGGTCGGCAAACCCCAGCAGGTAGGCGATTTCCAGCAGGGTCATGCTCGGCTGCGCCAGGTACTGCTCGGCCAATTCGCGGCGGGTGTCGTCGAGCAAGGTCTGGAAGCTGGTGCCCTCCTCCTGCAACCGCCGCTGTAGCGTACGCTGGGACAGGTGCAACGTCTGCGCGACCATCTCACGCTTGGGTTCGCCCTGGGGCAGCAACCGGCAGAGCACCTGGCGGGCCTTGTGGGTCACGCGACTCTCGGAAAACCGCGCCAGGTATTCCCCGGCAAACCGGTCGTGCAGCAGCGCCATCGCTTCATTGGCGGTGGGCAACGGTGCTTCCATATCCGCCCGCTCGAAGATCAGCGCGTCATACGGCGCGTTGAACACCAGCGGCGCATGAAAGGCCTCTCTATAGGGTTCCAGGTCGGCTGGCTGGGCGCCTTGCACCAACACTTTGCGCGGTTGCAACGTGCGCCCGGTCAGCCAGCCACACAACGCCAACGCGCAGGCCAGCGATGCCTCGGCGCTTTGCCGGGTGGGCGGCA
Organism: Pseudomonas sp. DTU12.1; assembly: GCF_009873475.1. NCBI lineage: Bacteria > Pseudomonadati > Pseudomonadota > Gammaproteobacteria > Pseudomonadales > Pseudomonadaceae > Pseudomonas > Pseudomonas sp. DTU12.1. The sequence goes on from NZ_CP045254.1 coordinate 4,669,752, forward strand.
GATGGTCGCCGTGTACCGTAAGGATCAACGCATAGCCTTCGGGCAACAGGCGGAAGCTCAAGTCAGCGCTTTCGGCGATGATCCGCTGGTAGCGCACCAGCCGGGTAAAGCCTTCGGCCAGGGTGCTGCTGGACATCAAGGCATAGCCGGCCACATGGAATGACGCCGGGCGCACTACCTTGCCCATATTCAAGCCAATGGCCGGGTTGCCCGAAACCTCCACCGCACGCTGCCAGAGCCGGGTCATGGAGTCCTGGGGAAAGCGCGCGTCGGGGTCATCCAGGGCGCTGTAATCCAGGCCCAGCTGTTTGAACAGCGCGCGGCAATCCAGGCCCTCGAGCTCCAGCGCCTTGACTATCCCCATCGCCCAGCTTGCAGAAGTCGTTCGTTCGTTCATGGCGTTATCTTGCACGCGTTCTATGACGGGACGGCTGAAATCGCAGCCAGGAACCCAAGGATACTAAAGTGGCGTCTATTGTCACTGGCCCTTGCCAGTGATGACTCTAGACTCAAATAAGCTCCCCGCCGAACATCCGTCGGGCACAACAATAACCAGAGGGCCGGCCAACGTGGAAAATGTCAGACAATTCAATAGCTTCGCCGAGTTCTATCCGTATTACCTGAGTGAACACGGCAACAGCACCTGTCGGCGCCTGCACTTTATCGGTACCAGCCTGGTGATTTTTATTCTCGCGTTCGCCATCGGCAAGGGTGCCTGGTGGCTACTGTGGGTACTGCCAGTGGCCGGCTACAGCTTTGCCTGGGTCGGGCACTTTTTCTTTGAAAAGAACCGCCCGGCGACATTCCAGCATCCGTTCTACAGCCTGCTGGGAGATTTCGTGATGTACCGCGACATGATCCTGGGCAAGGTGCCGTTCTAAACCATCCAAAACAATAAGAGACACGCCGATGAGCCAGCAGGCCCGCTTCACCCATATGCAAGACGGCACCCAGGAAGACTGGTCCATCATCGCCGCCGACTTCAGTGCCTATGCCCGCCAGTTGCCCGGGCGGATCCTCGCGCACCTGCGGTTGCTGGAGGGTGACTTCGGTGGCTTCCCGGTGGACCGCCTGACCCACTCCCTGCAGACCGCCAGCCGCGCCTGGCACGATGGCCGCGACGAAGAATATGTGGTCTGTGCGTTGCTCCATGACATCGGCGACACCCTGGGTTCCTACAACCACCCGGACATTGCCGCCGCCATCCTCAAACCGTTCGTCAGCCCGCAAAACCTGTGGATGGTGGAAAAGCACGGGATTTTCCAGGGCTACTATTTCTTTCATCACCTGGGCATGGATCGCCACCTGCGCGAGCAATTTGGTGAACACCCGCAGTATGAGCAAACCATTGAATTCTGCGCGCTGTACGACGCGGCCGCCTTCGATCCGGCCTACGCCACCCTGCCCCTGAGCTTTTTCGAACCCATGCTGGCACGGGTCTTCGCCCAGCCAAAAAACTCCATCTACAAGGCCGCCATGGAGCGCCAGGCCAGCGTGTGACCTCTTGTCACTTGCGTCTTGGGGCGAAAGGTTCGTGCATTTGGCGAGATAAAAGTCTTTTTGTCATTTGCAGTGCTGTATCCTGCCCAGGCTTTGTAAAAAGCGTGGCACATCTGCAATCCCACAACAGACCTTGCGAGGAGCGACGACGATGCACGAGATTCCCAATCTCCCCTTCCCAAGCCTGCACGAGACCGAGCAGCCAACCCCACAACAGGCCGGCAGCGATAAACAAGCGCCAGCACAAGCAGCACCGGTCGACAGCGATAGCGACGACTGACCGCAGTACCCAGACCGTGTGGAAAGCGTGACATTGCGCGCTTTCCACACCGCCTGAATCAAGAGACACGCAACATGCCTGACACTCCCAAGCATTCCCCCGATGACGCGATACTCGGCGCCGCCCTGCAAATGGTCGATGTGTGGAGCCGCCTCAGCCCGGAAAAACAAGCGCTGCTGCTCAAGCGCTTTGGCACCCAGGAAAACGCCCTGGCCGCGCTCGTGACCACGCGCATGCTCAACCCCGCGCCACTGTAGGCGCCGGCTCGCCAGCGATGGCGGGCGTTCAGCCGCCAAAGGTTTTATGCCCTGTGCAGCGCAAAGCACCGGTATCATAAGCAGCCTATCTTTTATTGCCGCGACAGTGGACCCCTCCCATGCCAGATACCCAGCGCCCCATGGCGGTCACGCTGCAAGTCGTTTCCATCGTGCTGTTCACCTTTATCGGCTATCTGAATATCGGCATTCCCCTGGCCGTATTGCCGGGCTATGTCCACAGCGACCTGGGTTTTGGCGCGGTGATCGCGGGCCTGGTGATCAGCGTGCAGTACCTGGCCACCCTGCTGAGCCGGCCCTATGCCGGGCGCATCATCGATAACCGCGGCAGCAAGCGCGCGGTGATGTACGGCCTGGCCGGTTGTGGCTTGAGTGGGGTGTTCATGCTGGTGTCCGCGGCATTGACCCATCTGCCGGCCTTGAGCCTGACCAGCCTGCTGATTGGCCGGCTGGTCCTGGGCAGTGCCGAAAGCCTGGTGGGATCGGGCTCCATTGGCTGGGGGATTGGCCGGGTCGGTGCGCTGAATACCGCCAAGGTCATCTCCTGGAACGGTATTGCCAGCTACGGCGCCCTGGCGATTGGCGCACCGCTGGGGGTGCTGCTGGTCAGCCGGTTCGGGCTGTGGAGCATGGGCGCCAGCATCATGGTGCTGGCGGTGCTGGGCCTGCTGCTGGCCTGGCCGAAAGTCGCGGCGCCCATCGTAGTCGGCGAACGCCTGCCCTTCATGCATGTGCTGGGCCGCGTACTGCCCCACGGCTGCGGGCTGGCCCTGGGCTCCATCGGCTTTGGCACCATCGCCACGTTTATCACCCTGTATTACGCGACCCAGAACTGGGATAACGCGGTGCTGTGCCTGAGCCTGTTCGGGGCCAGCTTTATCGGCGCGCGGTTGCTGTTCGGTAACCTGATCAACCGGATCGGCGGGTTTCGCGTGGCGATCGCCTGCCTGTCGGTGGAAACCCTTGGCCTGCTGCTGTTGTGGCTGGCGCCGAATGCCGAACTGGCGTTGGCGGGCGCGGCCCTGAGTGGCTTTGGCTTTTCCCTGGTGTTTCCAGCGCTGGGCGTCGAGGCGGTCAACCTGGTGCCTGCCTCCAGCCGTGGCGCGGCGGTGGGGGCCTATTCGCTGTTTATCGACTTGTCTTTGGGCATCACCGGGCCATTGGCCGGCGCTATTGCGGCGGGTTTCGGCTTTGCTTCGATCTTTCTATTTGCCGCACTGGCGGCCTTCGCCGGGCTGCTGTTGAGCCTGTACCTGTATCGCCAGGCCCCCAAATACCGCGACGAACGCAACGCCGGCTAGAAATCCACCTTGCCGCGCCCGGCCTTGATGCTGCCGCGCTTGGTCTTGGATTCCAGGCGACGCTTTTTCGAGCCCAGGGTGGGTTTGGTCGGGCGGCGTTTTTTCTCGACCTTGGTCGCGCTGAGGATCAACTCCACCAGGCGCTCCAGGGCATCGGCGCGGTTCTGATCCTGGGTCCGGTATTGCTGGGCCTTGAGGATCAATACGCCTTCGCTGGTGATGCGGCTGTCACGCAGTGCCAGCAGGCGCTCCTTGTAGAACGGCGGCAACGATGAAGCGCCGATATCGAAGCGCAAGTGCACCGCGCTGGAAACCTTATTGACGTTCTGCCCCCCTGCGCCCTGGGCGCGGATGGCCGTCAACTCGATTTCAGCATCGGGCAGGTGCACGTTACTGGAGATTACCAACATGGAAAGCGGGTCCGTTGACACCTGCAGGAGCCGGTTTGCCGGCTCCTGCAGGGTAGGCTAGTTGTTCAGCGAGGATACCGCACTCAGGTTTTCCCGAGCCTCGCGCTTGCTCTTGAAGAAATAGCAGACCCACATGAACGCCAGCCAGATCGGAATCGCATACACCGACTTCTGAATGCCCGGCGTCATCAGCATGATCGCCAGGATAAACACCACGAACGCCAGGCACACAAAGTTGCCATAGGGGTACCACAGCGCCTTGAACAGCGGCACCTGGCCGGTGCGGTTCATATGCTGGCGGAACTTGAAGTGCGAGAAGCTGATCATCGCCCAGTTGATCACCAGCGTGGCCACCACCAGGGACATCAGCAGTTCCAGGGCGTGCTGCGGGATCCAGTAGTTCATCAACACCGCCACCAGGGTGACTGCCGCCGAGGCCAGGATCGAACGCACGGGCACGCCGCGCTTGTCGATCTTCGCCAACGCCGCCGGGGCGTCGCCTTGTTCGGCCATGCCCAGCAGCATGCGGCTGTTGCAGTAGGTGCCGCTGTTGTACACCGACAGCGCCGCCGTCAACACCACAAAGTTGAGGATATGCGCGGCAGTGTTGCTGCCCAGCATCGAGAACACCTGCACGAACGGGCTGCCGCTATAGGCGTCGCCGGACGCGTTCAAGGTCACCAGCAGGCTGTCCCATGGCGTCAGCGACAACAGCACCACCAGGGCGCCGATGTAGAAAATCAGGATGCGGTAGATCACCTGATTGATCGCCTTGGGGATCACGGTCCTTGGCTGGTCCGCTTCAGCGGCGGTAAAGCCGAGCATTTCCAGGCCGCCAAACGAGAACATGATGATCGCCATGGCCATCACCAACCCACCCACGCCATGGGGGAAGAACCCGCCGTGTTCCCACAGGTTGCTCACCGACGCCTGCGGCCCGCCGGTGCGGCTGACCAGCAGATAACTGCCCAGGGCAATCATGCCGACAATCGCCACCACCTTGATAATCGCAAACCAGAACTCGGCCTCGCCAAACACTTTGACGTTGGCCAGGTTGATCACATTGATCAGCACGAAAAATGCCGCCGCCGAGACCCAGGTCGGAATCTCCGGCCACCAGTAGTGCACGTACTTGCCGACGGCCGTCAGCTCCGACATGCCCACCAGGATATAAAGGATCCAGCAGTTCCAGCCCGACAAAAAGCCCGCGAAACCGCCCCAGTACTTGTGGGCAAAATGGCTGAAGGAGCCGGCTACTGGCTCTTCGACGATCATTTCGCCCAGTTGGCGCATGATCATGAAGGCGATAAAGCCGCAGATGGCATAGCCGAGAATCATCGACGGGCCGGCTGACTTCAGCACCCCCGCCGAACCCAGGAACAGGCCGGTACCGATCGCGCCACCGAGGGCGATCAATTGGATATGACGATTTTTCAGGCCGCGCTTCAGTTCACCTGAAGGCGAGTTGTTTGCACTCATGAAAAGGGTCTCACGCAAGGTTTGATGATGTTGATTACACAATGCTGCTTTGAAACCGACTCAAGCAGCGCCGATCAAACCCCAGCGCAGGCACCAGGAGTTCAGCGTCTTTCTTACGGTCATGCGTCACCTGTTTGTTTTTATCTGTGACGAAATCGAACCCGTCCGGCTTATGGCCAGGCGGAGTTAACAAGGCAGCCAGCCTTGAAGGCCTTTTGCATGGGTATGCAAGGGGGGTCACAGTAAAACGCGGCGCATTGTACACCGCTCGATTGGTTAGGGAGCCTTGCCGGGGAGATTGTTGACCGATCGGCAAGTTTTCTTTACAGATAAAAAACCACGAGACCAAGACAGGCGTAGGCTCAGGCCCTGCGTAAAATAATTGTTACAGCGCGGAAGACATTCATGACGACCGGGCTTGCCATCATCTGTAGGAACAAGCCTACTCGCGGCAAACGCCCAAGCACCGCGTTCATCCTGGATAAGCGTGACAGCTCTGGTTTTTTCGCGAGCAAGCTCGCTCCTGCACAAAGTCCGACGCAAAAAAAACGCCAACCCTCAGGGTTGGCGTTTTCTCTTACCGCTCTCAGCTTAAAACTTGCCGCAGCCCTTAAGGCTTCTTGCGACCAAAGCCCGGACGCTGCCCGGAACCTGCCGGTGCACCACGGCGCTTGCCCGATGGCTCGTCAGCCACCAGTTTGAGCCCAGGGCGCTTTTTCGGCGCTGGCTTGGCTGGGCGCTTGGCGCCTTCGGCTGGACGATCGGTCTGCGGCGCACCGCGGCCTGCATCGCCTCGGTTGCTGCGGCCACCTGTTGGCGCTTCGCCACGACCGGCCGGACGTGGAGTACGCGGCGCACGCTCGCCATCCTGACGGGCCGGAGCCGATGGGCGACGATCACCCTCGATCTGCGGCTGACGGGAAATACGACCGCCAGTGGCCGGCGCATCCAGCGCCGGGCGCAGAGTGCGGGCAACGCGCTCGGTGCGAGCCACTGGGCGCGACGATTTACGCTGCATACGCTCCAGCTTGTCTTTGCTCTTGGCGTTCATCTGCGGCATGGCCACAGGCGTCAGGCCCACTTCCGCACTGAGGATGTCGACTTCGTACTGGCTCATTTCGCGCCAGCGACCCATCGGCAGGTCAGAGTTGAGGAACACCGGGCCAAAACGCACACGCTTCAGGCGGCTGACCACCAGGCCCTGGGATTCCCACAGGCGACGTACTTCACGGTTACGCCCTTCCATCACCACGCAGTGGTACCAGTGGTTGAAACCTTCGCCACCTGGAGCCTGCTTGATGTCGGTGAACTTGGCCGGGCCGTCTTCCAGCACGACGCCAGCCTTGAGGCGCTCGATCATCTCGTCATCGACTTCACCACGTACACGCACTGCGTATTCACGGTCCATCTCGTAGGACGGGTGCATCAGGCGGTTGGCCAGTTCACCGTCGGTGGTGAACATCAGCAAGCCGGTGGTGTTGATGTCCAGGCGACCGATGTTGATCCAACGGCCTTCTTTGGGCTTGGGCATCTTGTCGAAGACGGTGGGACGGCCTTCCGGGTCGTCACGGGTGCAGATCTCGCCGTCGGGCTTGTTGTACATGATCACGCGGCGCACCGATTCGGCGGCCTCTTCACGCTTGATGACCTTGCCATCAATGGTGATCGCGTCATGCAGGTCGACGCGCTGGCCAAGGGTGGCCTCGACGCCGTTGACCTTGATGCGCTTCTGGGTGATCCAGGCTTCCACGTCGCGGCGCGAGCCGACGCCGATACGGGCGAGGACTTTTTGCAGTTTCTCGCCTGCTGGGCCGATTTCCTGGCTGTCGTTCTGGTCTTGGTCTTTCATCTTAAGCACCTCCCGGTGTGTCGATTCAGGCGTGGCCTGAAGGTATTGAAACTGGGTTCTTGGGCGAACGCATCGCCGAAGGGTCGCGAATCATACGCTCATGGCGCGCATTGCGCATCAGAGACTAGTCGATATGGGCCGGCTCATTTACTTTTCCGCCGACCGGTGGCACCCAGGGCGAGCAGCCGTAGCTCGGCTTCGGCCAGCACCGCACGCTTGTCGACCTTGTCGAGTTTCTTCCAGGCCCGGATCTCACGCTTGCTGCGCCCGCAGCCGAGGCAGATATCGTCGGTGAATTTGCAGATGCTGATGCAGGGGTCTTTGGTGGAGCTCATCACTACCTCACTGCACAGGGCTTATCTGTGGGAGCTGTCAGTCGTCGAATTCGCGGCGTTCGTTTTCGATGGCTTCGGCCAGTGCCCGGGCTTCGGCTTCTTCTTCGCTCAACTCGGGCTGTTCAAGGGCGGCGACGGCGGCCAGCAATTTTTCGCGAGCGGCCGCCACACCCAAGATATCTTCCAGAGGTTCAGGTTCGACCGCTGGCGTCGTTTCAACGTTCACCGGCGTTTCGGGCTCGGCCGCCCCATCGCGCAGCAAGTCATCAAAATCGGTCTTGATCCCCTGCTCCATATCGTCCAGCTCCAACAGCAGCGTATGGAAACTGGTCTCGTCCTTGGGCTCTTCCGGCTCGGCGCTGGCATCAGCCAGCTCCTGCAAGCCCGCCGGCACTGGCGCATCGTCGAAATCGAGCACCGGCTCGGCCTCGATCTCCCGCAATTCGGCCAATGGCGGCAGGTCGTCGAGGTTCTTCAGGTTGAAGTGATCGAGAAACACCTTGGTGGTGGCAAACATCGCCGGTTTGCCCGGCACGTCGCGGTAACCGACGATACGGATCCACTCGCGCTCCAGCAGCGTCTTGACGATATGACTGTTGACCGCCACGCCGCGTACGTCTTCGATCTCGCCACGGGTGATGGGCTGGCGATAGGCAATCAGCGCCATGGTCTCCAGCATCGCCCGGGAGTAACGCTGCGGGCGCTCTTCCCACAGGCGCCCGACCCATGGCGAAAACTTTTCGCGAATTTGCAGGCGGTAGCCCGAGGCCACTTCCCGCAGCTCAAAGGCCCGGCCTTCACAGGATTTGCGCAGGATCTCCAAGGCCTTCTTGAATACCGGCGGCTCCGGGCGCTCAGCCTCTTCAAACAGTTCGAACAGGCGCTCCAGTGATTGCGGCTTGCCCGAGGCCAAGAGGAAGGCTTCCAACAGCGGAGCCAGTTCGCGGGGTTCAGTCAGATTCATCGATTCAGCTCGTTATTCGGCTCGCGCCCGCACGTGGATAGCCGCAAAAGGCTCATTCTGTACCAGCTCGACCAAGGACTCCTTGACCAGTTCGAGGATCGCCATAAAAGTCACCACCACCCCCAGGCGCCCTTCTTCAGCGGTGAACAGCTCGACAAACGGCACAAAACCACCGCCCTTGAGGCGCTCCAGCACATCACTCATGCGTTCGCGAGTGGACAAGGCTTCACGGCTGACCTGGTGGCTTTCAAACATATCGCCACGGCGCAGCACCTCGGCCATGGACATCAGCAATTCTTCCAGGCTCACATCTGGCAACAGTTTGCGCGCCCGGGCTTCCGGCGCATCCAGCTTGGGCACCACCACGTCACGGCCCACGCGGCTCAAGCCGTCAATGCCTTCGGCAGCAGCCTTGAAGCGCTCGTACTCCTGCAGGCGGCGGATCAGTTCGGCGCGCGGGTCGTCCTCTTCGGCCTCGATCGTCTCCGAGCGCGGCAGCAGCATGCGCGACTTGATCTCGGCCAGCATCGCAGCCATCACCAGGTATTCGGCGGCCAGTTCCAGGCGCACCGACTGCATCAACTCGACATAGCCCATGTACTGGCGGGTGATTTCTGCCACCGGGATATCGAGGATATTGATGTTCTGTTTGCGGATCAGGTACAGCAACAAGTCCAGCGGCCCCTCGAAGGCCTCAAGGAAGACTTCCAGGGCATCCGGCGGGATGTACAAGTCCAGGGGCATTTCCATGACCGCCTGGCCGTAGACCATGGCAAATGGCAGCTCCTGCTGGGCACCGGCCTGGCTGTCGACGGTTTCCACGGCCGACATTCAGGCCTCGACCATGAACGGCGTGGGGTCGCCGCAACCGACGCGCACCACCTCAGGCTCGCCGTCGGCCAGGTTGATCACTGTAGACGCCTTGTTGCCGCCGTAGCCGCCGTCGATGATCAGGTCTACGTGTTTTTCCAGGAGTTGGCGCATTTCATAAGGGTCGTACAGCGGCTCGGACTCTCCGGGCATGATCAGCGACACGCTCATCAGTGGCTCACCCAGCTCGGCCAGCAATGCCAGGGCGATGGGATGCTCCGGCACCCGCAGGCCGATGGTGCGCTTCTTCGGGTGCAGCAACAGGCGCGGCACCTCGCGGGTGGCATTGAGGATGAACGTGTAGGGCCCTGGCGTATGGGCCTTGAGCAGGCGGAAAGTGCCCGTATCAACCTTGGCGAACAGACCCAGTTGCGACAAGTCGCTACAGATCAGCGCGAAGTTGTGGTTCTTATCCAGGTCGCGCAGGCGTCTTACGCGCTCCACCGCATTCTTGTCGCCGATCTGACAACCAATGGCGTAGGAGGAGTCCGTGGGGTAGATCACCACGCCACCGGCACGGATGATCTCCACGGCCTGCTTGATCAGCCGCGCTTGCGGGTTTTCCGGATGAATCTGGAAAAATTGACTCACGTTTTCTACCTGTTCAGACAGTGGCGGTAATGGGGTCATGCTTGAATCGCCCCCACAGGAGCGGCAAGTCTTCCGGGACCGGGCGGTATTCGCCGATCTCCGACCAGCCGCCTGGGCCATGGAAATCACTGCCGGCGCTGACCAGCAGCCCAAATTCACGGGCAAGAATCGCCAGGCTGCCAACCTGTTCGGCGGGTTGATGCCCATTGACCACTTCGATGGCGTGGCCACCTGCTTGAATATAGTCGCCTATCAGCTTGCGGCGTTTACTGCGGGTGAAATCATAGTGCCAGGGATGCGCCAGGCTGACCCAGGCCCCCGAAGCGCGCAGGGTAGCCACGGTGTCTTCGAGGGTCGGCCAGTGCAACTTCACGTCCCCCAGCTTGCCGGCGCCCAGCCATTTGCGGAACGCTTCGGCGCGATCCTTGACGTAACCTGCGCGCACCATCCAGTCGGCAAAATGCGGACGGGCCGGCGCGTTGCCGCTGTCGCCCAGCTCCTGCTGGATAGCACGGGCGCCCTCCAGGGCGTTGGGCATGCCTTTGAGCGCCAGTTTGCGGCTTATTTCTTCGGACCGCAGCCAGCGGCCATCGTGCAAACTGGCAATGGCCGCCACCAATGGCGGGGCGTTGACGTCGAAACCGTAGCCCAGTACATGAATGGTCGCCCCGCCCCAGGTGCAGGACAGTTCGACGCCATTGACCAGATGCATCCCCAGTGCCGTGGCGGCGCTGCGCGCCTCGTCCAGGCCTTCGAGGGTGTCGTGATCGGTCAGCGACAGAACTCGCACGCCTTTTTCAAACGCACGCGCAACCAGTACCGCGGGCGCCAGGGCGCCGTCGGAGGCCGTGCTGTGGCAGTGCAAATCAACATTCACGGGAGTGTGTAACCTCAAGTCAGCTGGCGCTATCGCAACCAAGGATGTTTGTTATTATGCCGCCACATCCAGCTTCTGGCTCTTACTGTGAAACAATTCATCGACTTCATCCCGCTGTTGCTGTTTTTCATTGTCTTCAAAACCGACCCACGGGTCTTGGATATCGGCGGCCATGAGCTGTCGTTCGGCGGCATCTACAGCGCCACCGCGGTGCTGATCATCAGTTCCCTGGTGGTCTACGGCGCGATCTTCATCTCCCAGCGCAAGCTGGAAAAAAGCCAATGGCTGACCCTGATCGCCTGCCTGGTCTTTGGCGGCCTGACCCTGGCCTTCCACAGCGAAACCTTCCTTAAATGGAAAGCCCCGGTGGTCAACTGGCTGTTCGCCCTGGCCTTTATCGGCAGCCACTTCATTGGCGATCGCCTGTTGATCAAGCGGATCATGGGCCATGCCCTGAGCCTGCCGGAGCCGATCTGGACCCGCCTGAACATCGCCTGGATCCTGTTTTTCCTGTTCTGCGGCGCGGCCAACCTGTTCGTGGCCTTTACCTTCCAGAGCTACTGGGTCGACTTCAAGGTGTTCGGCAGCCTGGGCATGACCGTGGTATTCCTGGTTGCCCAGGGCATCTACCTGTCGCGCCACCTGCACGACACCGACTCCACCACGCCAAAAACCGAGGACTGACATGCTCTACGCAATCATTGCCACCGACGTCGCCAACTCCCTGGAAAAGCGCCTGGCTGTGCGCCCGGCCCACGTGGAACGCCTCAAGGCGCTGCAAGCCGAAGGACGCATCATGCTCGCCGGCCCGCACCCGGCAGTCGACAGCAATGACCCGGGAGAAGCCGGCTTCACCGGCAGCCTGATCGTTGCCGAGTTCGCGTCCCTGGCCGATGCCCAAGCCTGGGCCAAGGCCGACCCGTATGTAGCGGCCGGTGTGTATGCCGATGTCGTGATCAAACCCTTCAAGCAAGTCCTGCCTTGATCCGGGTGGCGCTGAACCTATTGGGTTCGGCAAACGCCTGATCGCTCATTATTCTCGGTAACCTGCCGACAACGTTCTGAATATTCGTGTGGAATCAGGAGTTCCGATGCGCTTAAGTCAGTTGTGTCTGTTGGCAGTGTTAACGATCGGGGCCACGGCCCAGGCTGAAGAAACCTCGGACACCGGCAGTTCTACGCCCCTGTCCTTGAGTGCCGGCAGCCAGATCACCGAGTTGCAGCAACGCTTGAAAGAAAGCGAACGCCTGCGCGAAGAACTGAGCAAACAATTGCAAACTGCCGATGCCGCCCGCGAGAGTGCGCAATTGAGCCGCTTGCGCCAGGAGAACCAGCGCCTGGCCCAGCAACTCAAGGACGCACAAGGCAGCACCCTGCCCCGCTGGCTCACCGACCAGCAGCAATGGTTCGTGATTGGCGCAGGAGTTGCGCTGGTTGCCCTGCTGTGCGGTATCTTCGCCAGTGGCGGGCATCGGCGCCGTCGACAATGGCTAAATTGAGTGAGTCATGAGCGAGCTGTTACTGATAGATGATGACCAGGAGCTCTGTGAGCTGCTGACCAGTTGGTTGAGCCAGGAAGGTTTCCAGGTGCGCGCTTGCCATGACGGCGTGAGCGCCCGCAAGGCCTTGGCCGACGCCGCGCCGGCGGCCGTGGTGCTGGACGTGATGCTGCCCGACGGCAGCGGCCTGGAGCTGCTCAAGCAATTGCGCGCCGACCACCCGGAACTGCCGGTGCTGATGCTCTCGGCACGGGGCGAGCCCCTGGACCGGATCCTCGGCCTGGAGCTGGGCGCCGATGACTACCTGGCCAAGCCCTGCGACCCCCGCGAACTGACCGCCCGCCTACGGGCGGTGTTGCGCCGCAGCCATCCGACGGCTGTGTCGACCCAACTGGAACTGGGCGACCTGTGCTTCAGCCCGGTGCGCGGCGTGGTGATCATCGACCATCAGGAACTGACCCTCACCCTGTCCGAAAGCCGCCTGCTGGAAGCCTTGCTGCGCCAGCCGGGCGAGCCGCTGGACAAGCAGGAACTGGCGCAGATTGCCCTGGGCCGCAAGCTGACCCTGTATGACCGCAGCCTGGACATGCACGTCAGCAACCTGCGCAAGAAAATCGGCCCGCATGCCGACGGCCGCCCGCGGATCGTCGCCCTGCGCAGCCGTGGCTACTACTACACCCCCTGAAATCCCCTGTAGGAGCCGGCTTGCCGGCTCTTACCTGTTTTGTAAGCCCCCACCCAACCCGTCTTTACCCAAGCTTTACCCTCCCCTGACCGCCGCTGACCTTGATCCTCGTAATCTACTCACATCCGGACTCACCGGAACCGAGACAAGGAGAAACACCATGCGCAAGACCCTTATCGCTCTGATGTTCGCTGCTGCCCTGCCTACCGTTGCCATGGCCATGCCAGAAGGCCCAGGTCCGATGGGCGGTCCAGAAGGCCATATGATGGGCGGCCCGGGCCACGGCGGTGAACACGGCATGCGCGGCAAAGGCGGCCCTTTCAGCCAACTGGACCTGACCCGCGAACAGCGCCAGCAGATCGGCAAGTTGATGGGCGAGCAACGTGAAGGTCGTCAGCAACTGGTCAAAAAGTACCTGGACAAACTCCCGGCCGCTGAGCAGAAAGCCATGAACGACGAGATGGCCGCCGCCAAGCAGAAAACCCAAGCCGATATCCGCGCCCTGCTCAAGCCTGATCAGCAGAAGAAGTTCGACGAAATGGCGAAGAAACGCGCCGAGCGTCAGGCCGAGTGGCAGCAGTTCCAGGCCTGGAAAGCGCAACAACCGCAAAAAGCGCAATAATGCGTTAGCAATCTCCCAGCCCAGTGGCCCCCGCCACTGGGCTTTTCCTGTTTGAGGGTTTCCTGTGCGTTCACTCTTCTGGCGCATCCTTGCCAGTTTTTGGCTGGCCATCGCCCTGGTTGCCGGGCTGTCGATCCTGCTTGGGCATATGCTCAACCAGGATGCCTGGATTCTCAGCCGCCACCCTGGCCTCAGTAACCTGGCCGAGGAATGGACCCAGCGCTACGAAACCCAAGGCGAGGATGCGGCCCAGGACTTGTTGCAACAGCGCAAGCGCCAATACCACGTCGATGTGCAAGTGCTCAACGAAAGCGGCGACCCGGTGGTACGTGGCACCTTCCCGCGCCGTGCCGCCGCCTTCGAAGCGCGACAGCATGAGAGCCACGAGGGCCGGCTGCCCTGGCGTCGCCTGACGGCCGAATACACCAGCGAGAAGACCGGCGACACCTACCTGCTGATCTACCGCATCGCCCTGCCGGAGCTGGATGCCTGGCACCGCAGCAGCCTGCTCTGGCCATTAAGCGCTCTGGCAATTGCGCTGGTGGTGCTGACCCTGTTCAGCCTGCTGGTGACCCTGTCGATCACGCGGCCTTTGAGCCGCCTGCGCGGCGCGGTGCATGATCTGGGGCAGACCACGTACCAGCAAAACAGCCTGGCGCGCCTGGCCGACCGGCGCGATGAGTTTGGCGTGCTGGCCACCGACTTCAACCGCATGGGCGCGCGCCTGCAAAGCCTGATCGGCAGCCAGCGGCAACTGCTGCGCGACGTCTCCCATGAGCTGCGCTCGCCCCTGGCCCGCCTGCGGATCGCCCTGGCCCTGGCGGAACGGGCCACCCCCGAGGCACGGGAAAAGCTCTGGCCGCGCCTGACCCTGGAATGTGACCGCCTCGAAGCCCTGATCAGCGAGATCCTGGTACTGGCGCGAGTCGACGCCGACAACGCCAGCGCCGAAGACATCGACCTCAATAGGCTGCTCGAGACCCTGCAAAAGGACGCCCAGCTCGGCGCCCCGGACCAGGAGGTCCGGCTTCACGCCGACCCGGCGTTAAACCTCAAGGGCTGGCCCCATATGATCGAACGGGCGCTGGACAACCTGTTGCGCAATGCCCAGCGCTTCAACCCGCCCACCCAGCCGATTGAAATGCGCGCCCAGCGTGAGGGCGAACGCATTGTGATCAGCGTGCGCGATCACGGCCCGGGCGTGGATGCCGAGTGCCTGCAAAAACTGGGCGAGCCGTTTTACCGTGCCCCCGGGCAAACCGCCCAAGGTCATGGCCTGGGCCTGGCCATCGCCCGGCGCGCCGCCGAGCGTCACGGCGGCAGCCTGAGCCTGGCCAACCACCCCGAGGGCGGTTTTATCGCCACCCTGGATTTGCCCTTGCAACCGGGGATTGCAGGACACCCCTGAAGATCTTCTATGATGGCCCTTCTGTTAAGGAGGGCCCCTGATGACTGATCTGCTCACATCGATCCAACTTGCACTCGATCTGCCGGCCGCACCGCTGGCGACCACAGAGGCCGGTGCCCTGCCGTCGGCCTTCGCCGTCACCGAGTTGGCCTGCGCCAGCATGGGTGCAGCGGGTCAGGCAGTGGCCCGCCTGCTTGAACAACAGACCGCGCGCTTGCCTATGGTCAGCGTCGACCGGCGCCTGGCCTCGTTCTGGTTCTCCAGCTCCCTGCGCCCGCTGGGCTGGAGCGTTCCGCCATTATGGGACCCGATTGCCGGCGACTACGCCTGCGCCGATGGCTGGATTCGCCTGCACACCAACGCCCCACACCATCGCGCCGCCGCCGAGCGAGTACTCGGACAGGCGGCGCAGCGGACGGCGATGGCCCTCAAGGTCGCCCACTGGAACGCTGGCGAGCTTGAACAAGCGATAGTCGACGAAGCCGGCTGCGCGGCGCAGATGCGCACCTGGCAGGAGTGGCAGGCCCATCCACAAGGGTTGGCGGTCAATCAGGAACCCCTGATCGCATGGGAGCGCTTCGACGCGCGCGGTAAAAGCCGCTGGCTCGGCAGCGTTGCGCGCCCGCTGGCGGGGGTCAAGGTCCTGGACCTGACCCGCGTCCTGGCCGGCCCCGTGGCCAGTCGTTTTCTCGCCGGCCTGGGTGCCGACGTACTGCGCATCGACGCCCCTGGCTGGAACGAACCCGGAGTCGTCCCGGAAATGACCCTGGGTAAGCGCTGCGCGCGCCTTGACCTTAAACACGCCAACCACCGGAAGTTATTCGAAAACCTGCTCAGGGATGCCGACATTCTGCTTCACGGTTATCGGGCAGATGCGCTGGAACACCTGGGTTACAACGCAACCGCACTGCAGCAGATTGCCCCAGGCCTGATCGACGTCAGCCTTAACGCCTACGGCTGGAGCGGCCCGTGGCGCAATCGCCGGGGCTTCGACAGCCTGGTGCAGATGAGCAGCGGCATCGCCCACGCAGGTATGCAGAGCAAACAGTTGGATCAACCCGTGCCGCTGCCAGTGCAGGCTCTGGACCATGCTACCGGCTACCTGATGGCCGCCAGTGCGATACAGGCCTTGGCCCAGCGCTTGAACAGCGGGCACGCAGGTTCGGCACGGCTGTCGCTGGCGCGTACGGCAAAATTGTTGGTCGAAGCGGCACACGGCAAGCAGCCCGCATTGCGTGAAGAACAACCCGCTGATCAGGGGTTGCTGGTGGAACAGACGGCCTGGGGGCCGGCACATCGTTTGCTAGCCCCGGTCACTGTTACCGGGACACCACTGCAGTGGGATTTGCCGGCCGGGGAATTGGGTGCGCATCGGGCACAGTGGTGACCTTGGGATTGTCATCGCGGGCAAGCCCGCTCCCACAGTTGATTGTGTACAGCTCAGTCAATGTGGGCTTGCCCGCGATGAAGCCCGCACAATCGCTCACAGGCTCAACACACCACTGTACAACCCATACGCCGCCAGGCTCGCCCCGGCGATCACACAACTGAAAATGCCTTTTTCCAACAAGGTAAACAGCGGCTGGCCCTGCTCGCGCTTGGCCTGGGCAAACAGGATGACGCCCGGCGCATACAGCAGCGCTGACAGCAGCAGGTATTTCAAGCCACCGGCATACAGCAGCCAGACCGCATACCCCAGGGCAATCACGCCCACCAGCAGGTCCTTGAGCCGCTCGCCCTGGGCGCCCTCATAGGTTTCCCCGCGCCCGCACAGCAGCACGGCATAGGCCGCCGACCATAAATACGGCACCAGAATCATCGACGAGGCCAGGTAGATCAGCGTGGTGTAGGTGCTGGCGGAAAACAGCGTGATCACCAGGAACAGCTGGATCATCACATTGGTCAGCCACAACGCATTGACCGGCACACGGTTGGCATTTTCCTTTTTCAGGAAGGCCGGCATGGTCTTGTCATGGGCGGTGGCGTAGAGAATCTCGGCGCACAGCAAGGCCCATGACAGCAACGCCCCCAGCAACGACACCGCCAGGCCGATGCTGATCAACATCGCGCCCCAGGGGCCCACAATATGTTCCAGCACGCCCGCCAGTGACGGGTTCTGCAAGTTGGCTAACTCGGGCCGGCTCATGATCCCCAGGGACAGCACGTTGACCAGCACCAGCAGGGCCAGCACCCCGACAAACCCGATCACCGTGGCGCGCCCCACGTCGGAGCGTTTTTCGGCGCGCGCCGAGTACACACTGGCGCCTTCGATGCCGATAAACACAAACACGGTGACCAGCATCATGTTGCGCACCTGGTCCATCACCCCACCGAATTGCGGGTTGCCCAGGCCCCAGATATCCCGGGTAAAAATGTCTGCCTTGAAGGCCACGGCGGCGATCACGATGAACATCAGCAACGGCACGATCTTGGCCACGGTCGTGACCTGGTTGATAAACGCCGCCTCCTTGATGCCGCGCATCACCAGAAAATGCACGGCCCACAGCAGCAGCGACGCGCAACCGATCGCCACGGGCGTGTTGCCCTGGCCGAACACCGGGAAAAAATAGCCCAGGGTGCTGAACAGCAACACGAAGTAGCCGACATTGCCCATCCAGGCGCTGATCCAGTAGCCCCAGGCCGACGAGAAGCCCATGTAGTCACCAAAACCGGCCTTGGCGTAGGCATACACACCCGAGTCCAGGTTGGGCTTGCGGTTGGCCAGGGTCTGGAACACAAAGGCCAGGGTCAACATGCCAATGGCGGTGATGCCCCAGCCGATCAGGATCGCCCCCACCTCTGCCCGCGCCGCCATGTTCTGCGGCAACGAGAAGATCCCGCCGCCAATCATCGAGCCCACCACCAACGCCACCAGGGCGCTGAGGCGCAGCTTTTGTGCCGGTTGCGACATAGAAACTCCTGCAGATAAAACCGTCATTGAGCTAACAACTGTGCACTCGGCTAATTTATCGAAAACATGCAACGTTTATTATCTATAGCGAATAACACTGCTCGCCTCATAACTTAATGACATTTCAGTTAGTCGAGTTTAGGCAAATTTAGAATTTAAATACCCCTTGTCTTTTATCCTTGAGAGGTATTTGGCAAAGCCTTTTGAAAAAGTTTGCACATCTGCGAAAACGGGCTAGCTTCAAACATCCACGCCTTACGCATATCGCATTAATCCAAACGGATAAAAGCTCTGGGACGCGCTTATCCGAGTAATTATACGCCCGCAGCATTTATTCATAAGTCTTTAATTCACAATGGAATGTGCCAATGAAGTGATCTGAGTCAGCTGTTTGAATAGCGCACAGTTTTATTCTGTGGTCTCTCTTCTCCTGCATTGGAGTCACGCAATGTCTGAATCTCCCGGAAAACTTCGATTAGGCGCCCTTGTTGCTCTAGTTGTGGGCTCAATGATTGGCGGTGGGATCTTCTCGTTGCCGCAAAACATGGCCGCCAGCGCCGATGTTGGTGCGGTATTGATTGGTTGGGTTATCACCGCCGTAGGTATGTTGACCCTGGCCTTTGTGTTCCAAACCCTGGCCAACCGCAAACCCGACCTGGACGGCGGTGTATACGCCTACGCCAAGGCCGGTTTTGGCGACTACATGGGTTTCTCGTCGGCCTGGGGCTACTGGATCAGCGCCTGGCTGGGCAACGTCGGTTACTTCGTGCTGCTGTTCAGCACCCTCGGTTACTTCTTCCCCATCTTCGGCGAAGGCAACACCCCGGCGGCAGTGATTGGCGCCTCGGTGTTGTTGTGGGCCGTGCATTTCCTGGTGCTGCGCGGCATCAAGGAAGCAGCGTTCATCAACCTGGTCACCACGGTCGCCAAGGTCGTGCCGCTGGTGCTGTTCGTATTGATCGCACTGTTCGCGTTCAAGCTGGACATCTTCACCGCGGATATCTGGGGCGTGAAAAACCCCGACCTGGGCAGTGTGATGAACCAGGTGCGCAACATGATGCTGGTTACCGTCTGGGTATTTATCGGTATCGAAGGCGCGAGCATCTTCTCGTCCCGTGCCGAAAAGCGCTCGGATGTGGGCAAGGCCACCGTCATCGGCTTTATCACCGTGCTGCTGTTCCTGATGCTGGTGAACGTGCTGTCCCTGGGGATCATGACTCAACCGGAACTGGCCAAGCTGCAGAACCCGTCGATGGCGGCCGTGCTCGAGCATGTGGTCGGCCACTGGGGCGCGGTGCTGATCAGCGTCGGCTTGATCATCTCCCTGCTCGGCGCGTTGCTGTCGTGGGTGCTGCTGTGCGCAGAGATCATGTTCGCCGCCGCCAAAGACCACACCATGCCGGAGTTCCTGCGTAAGGAAAACGCCAACCATGTGCCGGTCAACGCCCTGTGGCTGACCAACGCCATGGTGCAGATATTCCTGGTAATCACCCTGTTCTCCGCCAGTACCTACCTGTCGCTGATCTACCTCGCCACCTCGATGATCCTGGTGCCTTACCTGTGGTCGGCGGCCTACGCACTGTTGCTGGCGGTACGCGGCGAGACCTACGAGGCGGCCCTGGCCGAGCGCAAGAAAGACCTGTTCATCGGCGCCATCGCCCTGATCTACGCGGTCTGGCTGCTGTATGCCGGTGGCACCAAGTACCTGCTGTTGTCCGCCCTGCTCTACGCCCCTGGCGCGATCCTGTTCGCCAAGGCCAAGCGTGAACTGGGCAAACCGATTTTCACCAACGTCGAGAAGCTGATTTTCGCCGCAGTGGTCATTGGCGCCCTGGTGGCGGCCTATGGGCTCTACGACGGCTTCCTGACCCTGTAACACCTGAATCTTTTTGTTCACTGGAGGATCTGTAATGACCACGGAAAAAGTTAAGTACGGCGTACATTCCGAAGCCGGCAAACTGCGCAAAGTCATGGTGTGTTCCCCAGGTCTGGCCCATCAGCGGCTGACCCCCAACAATTGCGACGAACTGCTCTTCGATGACGTGCTCTGGGTGGCCCAGGCCAAGCGCGACCATTTCGACTTCGTCACCAAGATGCGCGAGCGCGATATCGATGTGCTGGAAATGCACAACCTGCTGACCGAGATTGTCGCCATCCCCGAAGCGCTGGACTGGATCCTGGAGCGCAAGATCACCGCCAACACCGTGGGCCTGGGCCTGGTCGATGAAGTCGGTTCGTGGCTACGCAGCCTGGAGCCGCGCAAGATCGCCGAGTTCCTGATCGGTGGCGTGTCCGCCGATGATCTGCCGAGCAGCTTCGGTGGCAAGACCATCGAGATGTTCCGCGACTTCCTCGGCCACGCCAGCTTCATCCTGCCGCCGCTGCCCAACACTCAGTTCACCCGTGACACCACGTGCTGGATCTACGGTGGCGTGACACTCAACCCCATGTACTGGCCGGCGCGACGTCAGGAAACCCTGCTGACCACCGCCATCTACAAGTTCCATCCCGAGTTCACCAACGCCGACTTCCAGATCTGGTACGGCGACCCTGACCAGGAGCACGGCGCTGCCACCCTGGAAGGCGGCGACGTGATGCCGATTGGCAACGGCGTGGTGTTGATCGGCATGGGCGAGCGTTCGTCCCACCAGGCTATCGGCCAACTGGCGCGCAGCCTGTTCAAGAACAAGGCCGTGGAAAAGGTCATCGTTGCCGGCCTGCCGAAATCCCGCGCGGCGATGCACCTGGACACCGTGTTCAGCTTCTGCGACCGCGACCTGGTGACGATCTTCCCGGAAGTGGTGAACCAGATCGTGCCCTTCACCCTGCGTCCAGATGAAAGCAAGCCCCACGGCATTGATATCCAACGGGAGAAAACCAACTTCCTCGATACCGTGGCCGCCGCCCTCGGCCTCAAGGCCCTGCGCGTAGTGGAGACCGGCGGCAACAGCTTCGCCGCCGAACGCGAACAGTGGGACGACGGCAACAACGTGGTGGCCGTGGAGCCTGGCGTGGTGATCGGCTACGACCGCAACACCTACACCAACACTCTGCTGCGCAAGGCCGGTGTGGAAGTCATCACCATCAGCGCCGGCGAACTGGGGCGCGGCCGTGGCGGCGGCCACTGCATGACCTGCCCGATCATCCGCGACCCTATCGACTACTAAACGACCATCTCCCCGGCGGCGTCCACCCGATGCCGCACGGGCCGATTACCGAATCCAAGGAGAATCATCATGGCGTTCAACATCCACAACCGTAACCTGCTGAGCCTGGAACACCACACCCCGCGCGAACTGCGCTACCTGCTGGACCTGTCCCGCGACCTCAAGCGCGCCAAGTACACCGGCACCGAGCAGCAGCACCTCAAAGGCAACAACATCGCGCTGATCTTCGAGAAAACCTCGACCCGCACCCGATGTGCCTTCGAAGTGGCGGCCTATGACCAGGGCGCCAACGTCACCTACATCGACCCGAACTCGTCGCAGATCGGCCACAAAGAAAGCATGAAAGACACCGCCCGCGTACTTGGGCGCATGTACGACGCCATCGAATACCGTGGCTTCAAGCAGGAAATCGTCGAAGAACTGGCGAAATTCGCCGGCGTGCCGGTATTCAACGGCCTGACCGACGAGTACCACCCAACCCAGATGATCGCCGACGTGCTGACCATGCGTGAACACGCCGACAAGCCGATCCACGACATCAGCTACGCCTACCTGGGCGACGCCCGCAACAACATGGGCAACTCGCTGCTGCTGGTCGGCGCCAAGCTGGGCATGGACGTGCGCATCTGCGCGCCAAAAGCCCTGTGGCCCCATGACGATCTGGTCGGTCGCTGCAAAAAATACGCAGAAGAAAGCGGTGCACGCATCACCCTCACCGAAGACCCGAAAGCGGCGGTCAAGGGTGTGGACTTCATCCACACCGACGTCTGGGTGTCCATGGGCGAGCCAGTAGAGGCCTGGGCCGAACGTATCGAGCAACTGCTGCCATACCAGGTCAATGCCCAACTGATGAAAGCCACCGGCAACCCACGCACCAAGTTCATGCACTGCCTGCCGGCGTTCCATAACAGCGATACCAAGATCGGCAAGCAGATTGCCGAGCAGTATCCGCACCTGGCCAACGGCATCGAAGTGACCGACGACGTGTTCGAGTCCCCGGCCTGCATCGCCTTCGAGCAAGCGGAAAACCGCATGCATACCATCAAGGCGATCCTGGTTTCGACCCTAGCGGACCTGTAACCCGGCACCGCTCCCACTGATGCAACACGGTCAATGTGGGAGCGAGCTTTATGTGGGAGCTGGCTTGCCTGCGATGGCATCACCTCAATATGTCTGGCAGACCGAGGTGACTGCATCGCGGGCAAGCCCGGCTCCTACATAAAGCCCGTTCCCACACTTGGCCCAGTGTTCACAAGGCAGAATTCTAGAAGGATTGCATTATGCGTATCGTCGTTGCACTGGGCGGTAACGCCCTGCTCCGCCGTGGTGAACCCATGACTGCGGACAACCAACGCGCCAATATCCGGGTCGCCACCGAACAGATTGCCAAGATTCATCCCGGTAATGAGCTGGTGATCGCCCACGGCAATGGGCCGCAAGTCGGCCTGCTGTCGCTGCAAGCGGCCGCCTACACCCAGGTTTCCCCCTACCCGCTGGACGTGCTGGGCGCCGAAACCGAAGGCATGATCGGCTACATCATCGAACAGGAACTGGGCAACCTGCTGGACTTTGAAGTGCCTTTCGCCACCCTGTTGACCCAGGTCGAAGTGGACGCCAAGGACCCGGCCTTCCAGAACCCGACCAAGCCGATCGGCCCTGTCTACTCCAAGGCCGAAGCCGAAAAACTGGCCGCCGAAAAAGGCTGGGCAATTGCCCCCGACGGCGATAAATACCGTCGGGTAGTGGCCAGCCCACGGCCCAAACGCATCTTTGAAATCCGCCCGATCAAGTGGCTCCTGGAAAAGAGCAGCATCGTGATCTGCGCCGGCGGCGGCGGCATCCCGACCATGTACGACGAGAACGGCAAGCTCAAGGGCATCGAAGCTGTGATCGATAAAGACCTGTGCTCCTCGCTGCTGGCCCAGCAACTGGAAGCCGACCTGCTGGTGATCGCCACCGACGTCAATGCGGCCTTTATCGACTTCGGCAAACCGACGCAAAAAGCCATCGGCCAGGCGCACCCTGACGACATGGAAAAACTCGGCTTCGCCGCCGGTTCCATGGGGCCCAAGGTCCAGGCCGCCTGCGAGTTCGCCCGCAACACTGGCAAAACCGCAGTGATCGGTTCACTCTCGGACATCGAAGCCATTGTCCAGGGCACCGCCGGCACCCGTATCAGCACGGCAAAACCTGGCATCACCTACTTATAAATACACCCCGGGCGGTTGTTGCAGCCGCCCTTCTCCAATGCCTTGTTAGGGAGAGACGCCTATGGCCATTTTTGAACCCGGTCACTTGCATGTTGAACGCCATGCATTGAATGCCCAGGATCACAGCTACGACCTGTGCATCGACTACGAAGTCAGCCAGGACCCAAAGGAAGGCAAGGGAATGCTCTTCAAGATGCACGGTTCGGTGCAGGGCAAAGACCTCAAGGAAGAATTCTTCCTGCCCAAGGACCAGGCCTTCGACTTTGCCCGCCACGCCATGAACATCGCGCAAAAGTACGGCATGCCGAAAACTGCGGTGCTCAACGGTGGCATGCATAAACAGTACGACCTGATGTTCGAGGATGTGCGCCACCAACTGGATGTAAAACCGGGCGACCCGATCAAGCCAGAGCATCTGGAATAACCTCGGTTCCACTGCCATAACCAGTCAAATGTGGGAGCTGGCTTGCCTGCGATAGGGATCTACACAACGTTGCCGCAACGCCTAAATCCAGGCAGATAGCGCAGTTGTGGCGAGCGGGCTTGCCCCGCGCTGGGCTGCGTAGCAGACCTAAAACCAGCCGCTACGGAGTATCTGATACACCGCATACGGCTTACTGGGGCTGCTTCGCAGCCCAGCGCGGGGCAAGCCCGCTCGCCACGGGGGAGTTCGTCAGTTTCTGAAAGTTGTGTAGATACCTATGGCTATCGCAGGCAAGCCAGCTCCCACATTTTTTGATCTCCACCCCCGCTCAGGCATACTGGCCACCCTCCGCATTGCAGAATCAAAGTCCGCCCCATGCGTATCCACGTCAGCTTCATCGACCGCGTCGGCATCACCCAGGAAGTTCTGGCCCTGCTCGGTGGGCGCAATCTCAACCTGGATGCGGTGGAGATGATCCCGCCCAACGTCTACATCGACGCGCCGACCCTGAGCGTGCAAGTGCTGGAAGAATTGCGCGACGCACTGTTCAGCGTCCACGGCGTGCAAGCGGTGACGGTGGTGGATATCCTTCCCGGCCAGCGTCGCCACCTGCAACTTGATGCGCTGCTGGCGGCCATGACCGACCCGGTACTGGCCCTGGACAGCGCCGGCAAGGTGCTGCTGGCCAACCCGGCGCTGATTGCCCTGTATGGACGCGAGCCGGCGGGCGAAAGCATCGCCGAGCTGTTTGACGATCCGGCGCTGCTGGACACCTTGCTTGAACATGGCTTTCGCCTGCCCCTGCGCGAGATCAGCGTCAACGGCCAGACCTTGCTGCTGGACGCCACGCCGATTACCGATGCGGGCGCGCTGCTGACCTTGTACCCGCCCAACCGGATCGGTGAGCGGCTGTCAGCCCTGCACCATGACCATGCCGAAGGCTTCGATGCGCTGCTGGGCGAATCCGTGGCCATCCGTACCCTCAAGACCCGCGCGCAACGGGTCGCGGCCCTCGATGCCCCGCTGTTGATCCAAGGCGAAACCGGCACCGGCAAAGAGCTGGTGGCCCGCGCGTGCCATGCCATCAGTGCGCGGCATAGCTCGCCGTTCCTGGCGCTCAACTGCGCAGCCCTGCCGGAGAACCTCGCCGAAAGCGAGCTGTTCGGCTACGCCCCCGGCGCCTTCACCGGTGCCCAGCGCGGCGGCAAGCCGGGGCTGATGGAGCTGGCCAACCAGGGCACGGTGTTTCTCGATGAGATTGGCGAGATGTCGCCCTACCTGCAGGCCAAGCTCCTGCGTTTTCTCAATGACGGCAGCTTTCGCCGGGTCGGTGGCGACCGTGAGGTCAAGGTCAATGTGCGCATCCTCAGTGCCACCCACCGCGACCTGGAGAAAATGGTCACTGAAGGCACGTTCCGCGAAGACCTGTTCTACCGCCTCAATGTGCTGAATGTCGAAGTCCCGCCGCTGCGCGAGCGTGGCCAGGACATCCTGCTGCTGGCCCGCTACTTCATGCAGCAGGCCTGCGCGCAGATCCAGCGTCCGGTCTGCCGCCTGGCGCCGGGCACCTACCCGGCCCTGCTGGGTAACCGCTGGCCGGGTAACGTGCGCCAGTTGCAGAACGTGATCTTCCGCGCCGCCGCCATTTGCGAAAGCAACCTGGTGGACATTGGCGACCTGGACATCGCCGGCACCTCGGTCGCCCGCCAGAGCGACGGCGAGGTCGACAGCCTGGAACAAGCGGTGGAGGACTTCGAACGCAGCCTGCTGGAAAAGCTCTACGTCAGCTATCCCTCGACACGCCAACTGGCCAACCGCCTGCAAACATCCCACACGGCGATCGCCCATCGGTTGCGCAAGTACGGTATCCCCGGCAAACCCTGAACCAGGAACTCACCAGAAGATCCGCCGCCCGCGTTGCATGACCGCCCCCGTGGCGCTGAAAAACAGGCTTTGGGCCATGGCCGCGCTGATCCGCGAATAATAGATGGCGATGACATCGCTGTCGGTCTTGTCGGCCAGGCTGCGAAAGCTCATGAAGCGCTGTTCCGGCCGTTTCAAATGCCCGGCGCTGTAGTCGGCATTCGGTGCCGCGGGCGTGCGGTAATGAAAATGGGCGTAGGCCAAGACCTTGCCGTCCATGTCCTTGACCGTATATTCCTGTAAAAAATCATTCGCCCGCTTGAGGGCAATGCGCCCCTCTATCGGTACGATCTGCACCTGATTCTGGCTTTGCAGATACGCAATGCCCGCTTCGTCGGGTGGCAGGCGCTTGACCATTTCGATGCGAATCAGCCGGCCTTGCTCGCGCAGGTTGCGCGAGCCCTGGGCCAGCTCACCGAGCAACGGCTCTTGGGTGGCCTGGGAACTGTCCTGCCCCAGGGCTTTGCGGATTTTTTCGGCCACCACGTTCATCTTCTCGCTGTGGCGCGACAACCTGGCCTCGACGCTCGCGGGCAGGCTGGCCTGGAGCGCTTCGTTGCGGGCCTGGTCGAGAACGATCGCCTGGCGCTCCAGCAGTTTGCGCGCATCCCCCAGCAGCTTTTCCAGCGGACGCACGGCTCGCACGGGCGCTGTGCTGGTCTCGGTGAGCGTCTCAAAGGCTTCACTGCCCGGTGTCTGGCGAAAGCTCGCCACCAGGCTCTGATCGACTGGGTTGATGACATCGACAACACCCGCGTCCACCGCCGCAGCAGAACTACGGGCCTGCCCCACCAGGTAGCGGTTCTTGCGATCTCGGATCAAGCGTTTGCCAGCGCCCAGCGCGGGCCCCGGCTTGCGCCCGGGGGTGCGCTCGCGCTCACGCAGCAGTGTGGCCATTGAGCCCCTGACTTCGTGTTCGAGGGCGTTGAGCAGACGGTTTACGTGCCCGATGCTGCCGTCGTACAGCAGGTCGGCCGCGGTGTCGTCGTACTCGCGCAGGCGCGCCTGGGTGTTGTCGTACTCAAGCAGCAGCGCGTCATACCCCTCGATACGCTGCAGCACACTCAGGGGGCCGGCTGCCTGCAAGGTTTTTTGTGACTGGACCGATTGAATCGCCTCATCGATCAACGACCTGATCTGCATGAAGTCGTCATATTCCTCCAGGAGCGGCGGCCTGCGCAGCAGCACGCCACTCAGGGCTTTCAGCTGGACAGACTTCCAGTCCAGCGGCGTCCCGAGCACCGAAGGCGGCACCGCGTCGGGACGTGCGTCGTAACCGGGCACCTGGGCCAGACGCGTATGGTTGTTGCGTTCCAGGATGCTCAACTCGATCAGTTTGTCGTTGTAGCCGATGATCTTCTGCGTCGCCTGGAAAAACGTCTGGTGCGCGGCCTGGGCAATGGCGACGTCTTCATCTTCCAGTTGCGCTTGCAACTGGCTGCGGCGCTCACCGGTGAACGCCTCGGATGCGCGGCTGGTTATCAGCACCGCCATTTGCATGCGCAGCGTTTCGAGGAGGTCTTCGAGTTGCAGGATCTTTTCCTGCTCGAACCGCGCCACCGGTTTGTTGGCGTTACAGGCAATCAATGCATCCAGTTTGGCGAGTTGTGCCTGGGTTTGTTTTTCCAGTTGCACGATAAAACTGGCGCGGATGTCTTGCCGTTCTGCCTCAGTGAAACTTTCCGGTTGGCGCATATGGGCCTTCTGAAAGCGCTTTTGCGCGGTAGCGACCGCCGTCTCCTGCGCCACCAGGCGCGTCGTCGCCTCCTGGTAAAGACGTTCCAGCATCTGGTTATGCCGCTGAATGCTCGCGCGACGGCTGGCGACCGAGGGTTTGGGCTGGCCGCCGAGCAACTGCAGGCCCACGTCCGGCGTCCATACCCCGCGCGCATTCTTGCGCAGCCAGGGACCCTGACGCAGCGGTGCTCTGAGGTCGACGATTCGCCAGCGTCCTTCGGCCTGTTTGACCCCGTAGACCTTGCTGTCGAGCAGCAGGTAATCGCCATGGCGAACGGTCCCCTGCGCGTCCCGGACCATGACCTGCCCGCGGACAGGCGTACTTGGCGAAGTGATGGTGGGAGGTCCCGGCCACCGCTCACCGCGCCCCGGCGACCAGTGGAAGGTTTCAAGCTGGGCCTGCTGCGCGGGGTCAAGCCGTAAGCGCGCATTGGCCCAGGAGAAATCCATCCCGGTGACATCCCCTAGCGAGCGCTGCCAGGCGAACGTCGCCGGCGTCTGCCGGGCATGCCTGACCGGCAGGCTGTCAAGCCGCGCAATCGAGCGCTGGGTGACGGGCCTGGTCTCGCTCAGGCGCAGGCGCTCATCGATTCCGACGATGGGGCTCAACAACAGGCCCGCCAGACTGCCCATCAACTCCACCAGCGTCGTGGCGCGGTCTTCTTCACTGGCCGTGGCCGGCAACGCGAGTACCGTGCGAAAGCTGCCCAATACCAGGGACAGCCACCCGGCCACCGCCACCGGCCCCCTGAGCATGGGCAAAAGCGCGTTGAACAACTGCCAGAGGTCATTTCTGAACAGCGTCCAGCGTAATGCTTCGGTAGAGATGGATTGTTTTTCAGCGGTCTGCCAGAGGTTCCTGGCGTTTTCATCAAAGACGCGCTCAAGAAACACCCCCGGCACCGCCTCGTCACTGAGCAAGGCTGGGCTGGACGCTGGCTGTGCGCTGTACTCGTCGCCCTGCAGAAAACGCTGGACATGGGGGTGCAGGAAACCGCCATTGGCAAACAGCGCCCGGCTGTTTTCGTCCAGGCGTTCCAGCACCACGGCCTGCAGGTCGCTGCCTGTGCTGGCAATCGCGTCGAGCAACGCCTGGCGGCTGGGGAACTGCTGGAGCGCAGCTTCGACCTGATCGGGCCGATACAGAATATGGGGCAGTTCACTGTTGTCCCGCGGGCCGATGACAAACAGGTTGCTGGCTTTATGGACGACGCCGCCGGCATGGGTCAGAAACGCCAGGGGCCGGCCAACGATAACGGGTTGGTCGGGGCTGCTCTGCAGCAAGGCCTGCACCACCCGCACGCCTGCCGCGGTGAACCCATGGCGTTGACGCAAGCGATTTTCCAAGGCTCGCATCGGCAGTTGCAGCGCCATCTGCTCGACAAACAAACGCCGGCGGCGTGCCGACTCTAGCGGGTCTGACAGTAACGCGGCCTTGAGTCGCGCCGGATAGTGCCGGCCCACATCGACGGTTTCGATGAGTGTTTTCAGGTAGCCAGGCGTGACCCAGCCGCCATGCGCCCCTGGGCTGATCTGTACGCTGGCGTAGGGTGTGGCAAAGGGATTTTCCAGCGACCACAACGTCAGGCTCTTGGTGGTGCGCTCGGTCCAGCCCACCGTTGCGCCTTGGGTGCGCTCAAACGTCAGTTGGCAATCATCCGGATTGACCGGCGTCTGGTGCGGGTAGTCCAGGCGCATCTGGCGTTGCAGCGCCTTGCGCGCATACACGTCGATCGGATCGAGCCCGTCGAGGAACGATGCGCCAGCACTGCGTTTTTGCAGGTGCGCCAAGCGCTCAAGCCACTGGCCATAGGTGTATCGATCAGCACTGTCAGCGGTCTGCAACCACAGGGGCAACTGCTCTTCGTGGGGCTGCTGGACATAATCGGCATCGAACCACACCTGGGGCGCGGTGAGCCGGCTGAACAGGCGCTTGTAGCTGTCGACACCGGGCAGCGCCTGCCAATTGACCTGTTGCAGGTTACGCAGTTGGCGCTCCAGCAAGGCCTGGGCCTGTGCATCGAACACATCACCCTGGGGCTCTTTGAGGACCCAGCTGACGAGCAGGCCGGGCCTGTAGTTGCTCATATAGCGCGGCAACAAGTGACCCAACTCGTCCTGCGTTGTGAGCTTGAGCACACTCATCACCGGCACATAGACCAGGGTCACCGGCTGCTGCGCCACCTGGCGCTGCAAGACCAACAGCGTCAGCCACTCCCCCGGCTGGCCTTCCTGGGCGGCATAGACTTGATAGATATGCAGCGCATCCGGCTGGCCCAGGGCCTGGCGGTCCGCCAGATAACCCCAAAGCTGCTGCGGGCCGTCGCCCAAGCCCAACAGCTGACTGCCCTCCTGCGACGTCAGCGGCGGGTTTTGCCAGGCCGTGAGCAGGCACGCGCGCAGTTGCTTGCCCACCGCGCCCCAGCGACTGAGGCCAGGATCATTCGCCACCGGCGCATTCCAGAAGGCCACCAACCGCGCACTGAAGGCCTCGAACAACCCAGGGGCCAGGGTGTCGAGCATGCGTTCGATATCGTCGACCGAAACCCCGGCGGGGGCCGGCACCAGGTCTCGACTGATGGAGCTGACCAGTAACTGATAGCGACCTGCACTGTCACTCCCCTCCTGAGCCCCCATGCGACGCCGGATCAACGCATCCCCCAGGCAAGTGAGCTGCCCGTAAGTGCCCGGCGCCTGGGTTCGCACGCCGATCCAGGTAGCCGTGGCGCGCAGGCCGGCGCCAGCAAACCCTTCGTCGAGCCAGTCCTGGATCATCGACTCGGCCACCTGCATAAGTGTCGGGCGCTGGGCAAACATACGCCCGAGGTAGTCGCGGGAGGCATATGCCTGTGAAGTGTCGTGAAGTGCCGCCGGTAAATGGCTCATGTCGCGCGTCCTGATGATTCGGAGCGGGGAAAATAGGTCGGCCATGGGCGTGCGGGGCACTACATAAATCAATGCACTGGCGCTTCATCGCGAGGGATGCATGTATTGAAAACGCTACAGCGGAACGTTTTCAATACACCGCTGATCGTCCTTCGCTATGCAAGGCTTTGATCCGCATAGGCTTTTTTTCTGCCATCGAAGCGTAGCGATTTCGCTACAGCTACTGCTAGCTCACACGCGGCATTATTTTTTAACTTATTGATTTGTAACGACAAAAATATATTGGCCGCATTTTTGCTAAGGACTTACCCATTCCAATCCCGTCCACCAGACGATTCTGGCCCTGAGGAGTTTCCATGAGCGAATTGCGTTTTACTGAAGATCACGAATGGCTGCGTGCCGAAGCCGACGGCAGCGTCACCGTAGGTATTACTGCGTTCGCGCAAAACGCACTGGGTGATGTGGTTTTCGTACAACTGCCTGAGCTGCAGGCCTACGACCAGGGTGCAGAAGCTTCCACCGTAGAGTCGGTCAAGGCCGCCAGCGGTGTGTACATGCCCTTGACCGGCGAAGTGCTGGCAGTGAACGACAAGCTCAGCGACAGCCCGGAACTGGTCAACGAAGACCCGATGGGCGAAGGTTGGTTCTTCCGCTTTAAACCGGCCGATGCCGATGCGGTAGCTAAGCTGTTGGATCAGGATGCGTACGACCGCCTGATCAAAGCCAATGCGCAAGCTTGAGGAGCGTGCCATGACCGTTCAATTGACCACCGCCAACGAATTTATCGCCCGCCATATCGGCCCGCGCCAGGACGACGAGCAGCAGATGCTTGCGACCCTGGGCTTTGATTCCCTCGAAGCCCTGAGCGCCAGCGTGATCCCGGAAAGCATCAAGGGCACTGCCGTGCTGGGCCTGAGCGACGGCCTGAGCGAAGCCGATGCCCTGGCGTCGATCAAGGCCATCGCGGCCAAGAACCAACTGTTCAAGACTTACATCGGCCAGGGCTACTACAACTGCCACACGCCGTCGCCGATCCTGCGCAACCTGCTGGAAAACCCGGCCTGGTACACCGCCTACACGCCGTACCAGCCAGAGATTTCCCAGGGCCGCCTGGAAGCGCTGCTGAACTTCCAGACCCTGATCAGCGACCTCACCGGCCTGCCGATCGCCAACGCTTCCCTGCTCGACGAAGCCACCGCCGCCGCCGAAGCCATGACCTTCTGCAAGCGCCTGAGCAAGAACAAAGGCAGCAACGCCTTCTTCGCCTCGGTGCACAGCCACCCGCAGACCCTCGACGTGCTGCGCACCCGTGCCGAGCCGCTGGGCATTGATGTGGTAGTGGGCGATGAGCGCGAGCTGACCGACGTCAGCCCGTTCTTCGGCGCCCTGCTGCAATACCCGGCCAGCAACGGTGACGTATTCGACTACCGCGAACTGACCGAACGCTTCCACGCCGCAAACGCCCTGGTGGCGGTGGCCGCCGACCTGCTGGCCCTGACCCTGCTGACTCCACCGGGCGAGTTCGGTGCCGACGTGGCCATCGGCAGTGCCCAACGCTTCGGCGTGCCGCTGGGCTTTGGTGGCCCGCACGCGGCGTACTTCTCCACCAAGGATGCGTTCAAGCGCGATATGCCGGGCCGTCTGGTCGGGGTGTCCGTGGACCGTTTCGGCAAGCCGGCCCTGCGCCTGGCCATGCAGACCCGCGAGCAACATATCCGCCGCGAGAAAGCCACCAGCAACATCTGCACCGCCCAAGTGCTGCTGGCCAACATCGCCAGCATGTACGCGGTGTACCACGGCCCCAAAGGCCTGGTGCAGATCGCCACGCGTATCCATCACCTGGCCGCGATCCTGGCCAATGGCTTGACCGCGCTGGGCCTCACGGTTGAACAAGAGACGTTCTTCGACACCCTGACCCTGGCCACCGGCGCCAACACCGCTGCCCTGCACGACAAGGCCCGCGCCCAGCGCATCAACCTGCGTGTAGTGGACGCGGCACGCCTGGGCCTGTCGGTGGACGAAACCACCACCCAAGCCGATATCGAAACCCTGTGGAGCGTGTTCGCAGGCGGTAAAGCCCTGCCAGACTTCGCCGCCCTGGCCGCCAGCGTCGACAGCACCCTGCCCGCCGCACTGCTGCGTCAGTCGCCGATCCTCAGCCACCCGGTGTTCAACCGTTATCACTCCGAAACCGAGTTGATGCGCTACCTGCGCAAGCTGGCCGACAAGGACCTGGCACTGGATCGCACCATGATCCCGCTGGGCTCGTGCACCATGAAGCTCAACGCTGCCAGTGAAATGATCCCGGTGACCTGGGCCGAGTTTGGCGCCCTGCACCCGTTCGCCCCGGCCGCACAAAGCGCCGGCTACCTGCAACTGACCAGCGAACTGGAAGCCATGCTTTGCGCGGCCACCGGTTACGACGCCATCTCCCTGCAACCGAACGCCGGTTCCCAGGGTGAGTACGCAGGCCTCTTGGCGATCCGCGCCTATCACCAGAGCCGTGGCGAAGAACGCCGCGATATCTGCCTGATCCCATCGTCGGCCCACGGCACCAACCCGGCCACCGCCAACATGGCCGGCATGCGCGTGGTCGTCACCGCGTGCGACGCCCGCGGCAACGTGGACATTGAAGACCTGCGCGCCAAGGCTATCGAGCATCGCGAACACCTCGCCGCGCTGATGATCACCTACCCGTCGACCCACGGCGTGTTCGAGGAAGGCATCCGCGAAATCTGCGGGATCATCCACGACAACGGCGGCCAGGTGTATATCGACGGCGCCAACATGAACGCCATGGTCGGCCTGTGCGCCCC
Source organism: Pseudomonas sp. DTU12.1 (assembly GCF_009873475.1). Classification (NCBI taxonomy): domain Bacteria; kingdom Pseudomonadati; phylum Pseudomonadota; class Gammaproteobacteria; order Pseudomonadales; family Pseudomonadaceae; genus Pseudomonas; species Pseudomonas sp. DTU12.1. Next base: position 4,702,771 of record NZ_CP045254.1, read on the forward strand.
TGGCAAGTTCGGCGGCGACGTGTCCCACCTGAACCTGCACAAGACCTTTTGCATCCCCCACGGCGGTGGCGGCCCGGGCGTTGGCCCGATTGGCGTCAAGTCACACCTCACGCCGTTCCTGCCCGGCCACGCGGCCATGGAACGCAAGGAAGGCGCGGTGTGCGCGGCGCCATTCGGCAGCGCAAGCATTTTGCCGATCACCTGGATGTACATCAGCATGATGGGCGGCGCGGGCCTCAAGCGCGCTTCGCAGTTGGCGATCCTCAATGCCAACTACATTTCCCGTCGCCTGGAAGAGCACTACCCGGTGCTGTACACCGGTAGCAACGGCCTGGTGGCACACGAATGCATCCTCGACCTGCGCCCGCTCAAGGACAGCAGCGGTATCAGCGTCGATGACGTGGCCAAGCGCCTGATCGACTTTGGGTTCCATGCACCGACCATGTCGTTCCCGGTCGCCGGCACCTTGATGATCGAGCCGACCGAAAGTGAATCCAAGGAAGAACTGGACCGTTTCTGCGACGCCATGATCGCCATCCGCGAAGAAATCCGCGCAGTGGAAAACGGCACGTTGGACAAGGATGACAACCCGCTGAAGAACGCACCGCACACCGCTGCCGAAATCGTCGGTGAATGGAGCCATCCGTACAGCCGCGAACAAGCGGTGTACCCGGTGGCGTCGTTGATCGAAGGCAAGTACTGGCCGCCGGTTGGCCGGGTCGATAACGTGTTTGGTGATCGCAACCTGGTGTGTGCGTGCCCGTCGATCGAGAGCTACGCCTGATCTGACTGAGTGAATACGGGCAAAAATGTGGGAGCGGGCTTGCTCGCGAATGCGGTGGTTCAGTCACCAGATGCATCAACTGACACTCCACATTCGCGAGCAAGCCCGCTCCCACAATTGGACCGATTGTACCCGCCACATAATAAGAAACCGGAGAACCACTCATGTCTTTAAGCGTGTTCGACCTGTTCAAGATTGGCATCGGCCCCTCAAGCTCTCACACCGTTGGCCCGATGCGCGCCGCAGCCCGATTCGCCGAAGGCCTCAAGCGTGACGACCTGCTGCACGCCACCACCTGCGTCAAGGTGGAGCTCTATGGATCGCTGGGCGCCACCGGCAAAGGCCACGGCAGCGACAAGGCCGTGTTGCTGGGCCTGGAGGGCGAACACCCAGACACCGTGAACACTGAAACCGTGGCCGCACGCCTAGCGCAGATGCGCAGCGACGCGCGCTTGAACCTGCTCGGTGAACACAGCATTGCGTTCAACGAGAAAGAACACCTGGCGATGATTCGCAAACCCCTCGCCTATCACCCCAACGGCATGATCTTCCGTGCGTTTGACGCTGCCGGCATCCAGATCCGCAGCCGCGAGTACTACTCGGTCGGCGGCGGTTTTGTGGTGGATGAAGACGCTGCCGGCGCCGACCGGATCGTCGAGGACGCCACGCCCCTGACCTTCCCGTTCAAGCATGCCAAGGATTTGCTTGGCCATTGCACCACCTATGGGCTGTCCATCAGCCAGGTGATGCTGACCAATGAAAGCGCCTGGCGCCCGGAAGCCGAGACCCGCAGCGGCCTGCTGAAGATCTGGCAGGTGATGCAGGACTGCGTTGACGCAGGCTGTCGCAATGAAGGAATCCTGCCGGGAGGCTTGAAGGTCAAACGTCGCGCCGCCGCGCTGCATCGTCAGTTGTGCAAGAACCCCGAATCCGCCCTGCGCGATCCGCTGTCGGTGCTGGACTGGGTCAACCTGTACGCCCTGGCGGTCAACGAAGAAAACGCCAACGGCGGGCGCGTGGTCACAGCGCCCACCAATGGTGCAGCCGGGATCGTGCCGGCGGTGTTGCATTACTACATGCGCTTTATCCCCGGCGCGAACGAAGACGGCGTGGTGCGTTTTCTGCTCACCGCCGCAGCCATCGGCATTCTGTACAAGGAAAACGCCTCGATCTCCGGCGCCGAAGTCGGTTGCCAGGGTGAAGTTGGCGTGGCCTGTTCGATGGCGGCGGGCGCGCTGTGCGAAGTGTTGGGCGGCAGCGTCTCTCAAGTGGAGAACGCCGCCGAGATCGGCATGGAGCACAACCTCGGCCTGACCTGCGACCCGATTGGCGGCCTGGTGCAGGTGCCCTGCATCGAGCGCAATGCCATGGGATCGGTGAAGGCGATCAATGCGGTGCGCATGGCCTTGCGCGGCGATGGGCAGCATTTCGTGTCCCTCGACAAGGTGATCCGCACCATGCGCCAGACCGGCGCCGATATGAAAAGCAAATACAAGGAAACCGCCCGTGGCGGTTTGGCCGTCAACATTATCGAGTGCTGATGCTTATAAACGCGCCAGCACGTTTTTCAGGAGCTGAATATGTCCACCGAAACCCTGTTGAAAACCCCGCTGCACGCCCTGCATCTTGAACTGGGCGCACGCATGGTGCCGTTCGCCGGCTATGACATGCCGGTGCAATACCCACTGGGTGTGATGAAGGAGCACTTGCACACCCGTGAACAGGCCGGGTTGTTCGATGTGTCGCACATGGGCCAGATCCGCCTGACCGGGGCCAATGCCGCCAAGGCCCTGGAAACCCTGGTGCCCGTGGATATCATCGACCTGCCAGTGGGCATGCAACGCTACGCCATGTTCACCAACGAGCAGGGCGGCATCCTCGATGACCTGATGGTTGCCAACCTGGGTAACGACGAATTGTTCCTGGTGGTCAACGCCGCCTGCAAGGATCAAGACCTGGCCCACCTGCGCCAGCATATCGGCGAGCACTGCCAGATCGAGCCGCTGTTTGAAGAGCGCGCCCTGTTGGCCTTGCAAGGCCCGGCGGCGGTGAAGGTGCTGGCGCGCCTGGCCCCGGAAGTGACCAAGATGACCTTTATGCAGTTCGCACCCCTGCGCCTGCTGGGGGTGGAGTGCTATGTCAGCCGTTCCGGTTATACCGGCGAAGACGGTTTTGAAATCTCCGTCCCCGCGGCCAATGCCGAGAGCCTGGCGCGCAGCCTGCTGGCCGAAACGGAAGTAGCTGCCATTGGCCTGGGCGCTCGAGACTCCCTGCGCCTGGAAGCCGGGCTGTGCCTCTATGGGCACGATATGAACAGCGAAACTACCCCGATTGAGGCCAGCCTGCTGTGGGCCATCTCCAAGGTCCGCCGTGCTGATGGTGCGCGTGCCGGTGGCTTCCCGGGCGCAGACCGGATCTTCACCCAGCAGCAGACCGGTATCAGCCGCAAGCGCGTTGGCTTGTTGCCACAGGAGCGCACGCCGGTGCGTGAAGGGGCAGAGATTGTCGACGACCACGGCACCGTGATCGGCACCGTGTGCAGCGGCGGCTTTGGCCCAAGCCTGGGCGGCCCGCTCGCCATGGGCTACCTCGACACGGCCTTTACCGCGTTGGATAGCGAAGTCTCTGCGTTGGTGCGTGGGAAAAAGGTGCCACTTCGTGTAAGTAAAATGCCATTCGTGCCACAGCGTTACTATCGTGGCTGATTGACTGTTCCTATAAGTAACGCGGTTGTGTTCACTTGCACTAATCTGTAACACAACCGCCATAAAACAGTGCGCCGACGATAGTCAATGTTATGTCGATCAACCTATAACAAGTGACTCAATCTATCGAATAACACCCCGCGGCAATATTGCCCTAAGTGCGAGCAGGGCTAGTAAATACGTGGCTTGCAGAGGGCTTGTTTTTCCTGTGTTAGTTGGCGTAGAGTTTGCCCACTGTGTTTGCATGGGTCGCTTGGAACCTGGACCTGGGCAGTAGCTGAAGTAGTTGTGCTACAACCCGTTCGACGTCTCTTACTTTCCTGCAACCCAGCCCAGTACTCTTTCATGTGAAAGAGGCTGTCATTAATTTTTAGCGTCAAGGAAATAAGAAAATGGCTGAACGTCAGAGCGGTACCGTCAAGTGGTTTAACGACGAGAAAGGTTTTGGTTTTATCACTCCAGAAAGCGGTCCGGATCTGTTCGTGCATTTCCGCGCTATCCAGGGCAACGGCTTCAAGAGCCTCAAAGAAGGCCAGAAAGTGACCTTCATCGCTGTGCAGGGCCAAAAAGGCATGCAAGCGGACGAAGTACAAGCAGAAGCCTGATCCTTACTGCGACAAAAAGCCTCTGATGGTGACATCAGAGGCTTTTTTATGTGCGTTTGTCCGTAAAATGGCTTTTTTCCTCCAGAGAGCCGAGCCATGTCGAAACACCTGCTAAGCCCCCAAGGCGAATTCCCCGCCGTTGGCCTGGGCCGTCGTCTGGCAGCGATGTTCTATGACTTCCTGTTGTGTACCGCCCTGCTGATCGTTACCGCCTTCCTTTACAAGCTAGTGTGGATCGCGTTTGTGGGCGAGGCAAAAATGCGCACACTCTCGGAGTCCGGCGCTCTGGACGGTGATCCGCTGCTGTCGACGATTCTGTTTTTTGTACTGTTTGGCTTCTTTGCCAAGTTCTGGACCCATTCCGGGCAGACCCTGGGTATGCAAGTGTGGGGCGTGCGCGTGCAGAACGCGGACGGCTCGCGCATCAGCCTGTGGCAGGCCCTGTTGCGGTTTGTGGTATCGATTGCGTCGTGGTTGTGCGCAGGGCTGGGGTTTATCTGGTCGCTGGTGGACAAGAAACAGCGGGCCTGGCATGACATTTATTCGGACACGCAGTTGGTGCGAATCCCGAAGAAAAAGAAATAGCGCCAAACGATGCAAATCAAACTGTAGCAGCAGGCTTGCCTGCTCCTACAGTTTGGTTGTAGCAGCCTTGGATCAGGCGTTGCCGGCCAGCTTCAGGCGGGCCGCCTGGGTAAAGTCCAGCATGCGCTTGAGTGGGCGTACGGCATGGGGGATCAACGAGGGTTCGACGAAGATCTCGTTGCTGCCTTCACGCAGGCATTGCAACGTGCGCTCCAGGGTATTCATCGCCATCCACGGGCAATGCGCACAACTGCGGCATGCCGCGCCGTTACCGGCGGTGGGCGCCTCGACAAAGACCTTGTCCGGGCACAGCTGCTGCATCTTGTAGAAAATGCCACGGTCAGTGGCGACGATAAACGTCTTGTTCGGCAAACGCTGCGCCGCCGCAATCAACTGGCTGGTAGAACCCACGGCATCCGCCAACTCGATCACCGAGGTTGGTGACTCCGGGTGCACCAGGATCGCTGCATCCGGGTACAGCGCCTTCATGTCTTCCAACTGCTTGGACTTGAACTCTTCGTGGACGATGCACGCACCGTCCCACAGCAGCATGTCGGCACCGGTCTGGCGCTGGATATAGGTACCCAGGTGCTTGTCCGGGCCCCAGATGATGGTTTCGCCGTTATCCATCAGGCTTTCGACGATTTCCAGGGCGCAACTGGAAGTCACCACCCAATCCGCGCGCGCTTTGACCGCCGCCGAAGTGTTGGCGTAGACCACCACGGTACGCTCCGGATGCTGGTCGCAGAACGCCGAAAACTCTTCCACCGGGCAACCCAGGTCCAGGGAGCACGTGGCTTCCAGGGTCGGCATCAGGATCCGTTTTTCGGGGGTAAGGATTTTCGCCGTCTCGCCCATGAAGCGCACGCCAGCAACCAGCACGGTCTTGGCCGGGTGTGCGGCGCCGAAACGGGCCATTTCCAGGGAGTCGGAAACACAGCCGCCGGTTTCTTCGGCCAGGGCCTGAATCACCGGGTCGCAGTAGAAGTGCGCCACCAGCACCGCATCTTGAGCCTTGAGCTCGGCAGCGATGGCAGAACGTAAGCTTGCCTCTTGCTCGGCACTGAGCACCTTGGGTTGCTTGGCATCGAGGTGGGCTTGGACCAGAAGGCGTTCGGAAATTTGCGTCATGTTCGCAAGACCTACAGGCGCAGTTGCGCGAAAGTCGAGTGTACCACCGGCTCTGGAGCCCTTCGGGCGCCGCCGGACGAAGTGATTGTGTTCATCAAGCACGGGTGAAGCTGCGCAAGGCTACAGAATATCGATTGGATTCAAAAGCCTAATATGGCGCAGGGACATTACCCATTTCCCTGGCCAGATCCAACCAGGCTCGTGCAGCCGGCGGCAAGTGAGCATTACGCCGCCAGGTCAGGGCTATATGCCAGTCGGTCCGGGGTTCATCCAACGCAATCAACGCAATGCCGGCATGCAGGTGTTTATAGGCCAGCATGCGCGGCAGGAAGGCAACGCCCAGGCCCGCGCCGACCAGGTCGACGATAAAGTCGATCTGGGCGCTGCGCACAGAAACCTTCGGCGAGACGCCCCGACGCTCGCAGGCGGAAAGAATGATGCGATTCAGGGCAAATCCAGCCTCGAAGAGTATGAATGGTGAGTCGGACAAGTCGGAAAAATCCACACTGTTGCGTCCCGCCAATGGATGGCTGCTGGGCAGGACCACCATCAACGGCTCGACGCGCACGTCCTGATACTCGAACTCGCCCTCCACCGGCACCAGCAGGGCAGCCACATCCACCTCCCCCGCTTGCAGGCACTCGCCCAGCTTTTTGCTGCCATGCTCGATCAGTTCGATATCGATCTGTGGGTAACGCTGGCGATACACCGCAAACATCGCGGCAAATAACTCACCACTGCCCACCGGCGGCAGGCCGATGCGCAAGACGCCACGCTTGAGACCCAGCAGGTCATTGATCTCGGCCACCAGGTCGCTGCGCTCGGCGAGCAGCACCAGGGCGCGGCGGTAGGCAATCTCGCCGGCGGCTGTCAGTTCACTCTTATGGCCGATACGGCTGAACAGCGGCGTACCCAGCTCCTCTTCCAGGGTCTTGACCGCTTTGCTGACGCTCGATTGCGTGAGCGAAACCATCTCGGCCGCTTGTGAGAAACTGCCTTGGCGCACCACTTCGACAAAGGCTCGCAACGTTCGCAGGTTCATGACTATTCCATTTGCGACTTGAATTAAGTTGTAAAAGTTGTTTTTACCATGAAAAGCCTTTGACTATCCTCCACCCACCGTTTTCCTTATTCCGGGGCCTCACTGTTCATGATCATTTCGTCTGCATCGGATTACCGCGAAGCCGCACGCCGCAAACTGCCGCGTTTCCTGTTCGACTACATTGACGGTGGCGCCTACGCCGAGCACACCCTCAAGGCCAACAGCTCGGACCTGGCAGACATCAGCCTGCGCCAGCGCGTCCTGCGCAACGTCGAGAGCCTGAGCCTGGAAACCACGCTGTTCGACCAACCGCTGGCGATGCCGGTGGTCATGAGCCCGGTAGGCCTGACCGGCATGTTTGCCCGGCGCGGGGAAGTCCAGGTGGCGAACGCGGCGGCCAATAAAGGCATCCCTTTTTGCCTGTCGACCGTTTCCGTGTGCCCGATCGAGGAAGTCGCATCGCAGACCGCGCAATCGATCTGGTTTCAACTCTATGTGCTCAAAGACCGCGGCTTCATGAAGAACGCCCTGGAGCGCGCCCAGGCCGCCGGGGTGAAAACCCTGGTGTTCACCGTCGACATGCCAACCCCCGGTGCCCGCTACCGCGATGCTCACTCCGGGATGTCCGGCCCGTACGCCGCCCAGCGGCGCATGTTGCAGGCCGTGACCAAGCCAGCCTGGGCTTTTGACGTGGGACTTATGGGCCGCCCCCACGACTTGGGCAATATTTCCAAATACCTCGGCAAACCAACCCACCTTGAAGACTACATCGGCTGGCTGGCCACCAACTTCGACCCGTCCATCAGCTGGAAAGACCTGGAATGGATCCGCGAGTTCTGGAAGGGCCCAATGATCATCAAGGGCATCCTCGACCCACAGGATGCCAAGGATGCGGTGAGCTTCGGGGCCGACGGTATCGTCGTGTCCAACCATGGCGGCCGCCAGCTCGATGGCGTGCTGTCTACCGCCAAGGCGTTGCCTGAGATTGCCCAGGCGGTTGGCAGCGATCTCACGGTGCTGGTGGACTCTGGGGTGCGCTCTGGGCTGGACGTGGTGCGCATGCTCGCCCTGGGCGCCCGGGGTGTGTTGCTGGGACGAGCGCCCGCCTACGCGTTGGCCGCAGATGGCCAGCGCGGCGTGGAGAATCTGCTGGATATTTTTGCCAAGGAAATGCGCGTGGCCATGACCCTGACCGGGGTTACGTCGATTGCGCAGATCGATGAGTCAATCCTGGTGCGCGGGCAGATCTGACTCGCCAGGGTCAGGCTTCGCGGATCTGGCTGACACTGGTGATCTGGCCATTCCAGACCATCTCATAATGGGAGGCCTGGACAATCGACGACACCGGCCGGGGTGTCAGCAAGGCCCAGCAGTGATCGCCCTCTGAGCGCACCGACAGGTAACGAAGGCCGGGACACCCGGCCTTCTTCAACTCACCACCCAAGCGCTGGGCGTGGCTGTAGTCGTCGGGGTCGTAGATCGGGTCGCTCATAGGCACCGACGTCGCATCCTTCATCGAGTCGCCGGCAAAACTGCACGCCAGTGCGCGAAACACAAAACGCTCATAATTAAGGCCACGGACCCCGGACCAATACTGGTTCTGGTGGTGACGCACCTCTGCCAGTGCCGTCTCGATAGTGGCCGCCAGGTACAGCACACCAAAATCACCCGCGCTGAAACGCGACCCTGCCGGGTTGACGTGGGTGAACGGCGCAATTGCGTAGGAACATCCCACAATCCCGAACGGGATTTCCCTACGGGCTATCAGCTCGATCCGCCCGACCTCATTGCCCAGACGCGGGTTGGTCAGGGCCTGGATCTGATAAAGCGCCTCAAACTCCTCGGCATCCGCCACATCATCAAATAAGGCAATCGGCGGGAATTTTGAATTGACCAGGCGATAGGCCTGCAACTGCCCCCCGGGCAGATCGCCCAACTGGCTGGCCCTCACCATTGCGCGCCACGCAGCACATCGATGCGCCGGAAGGTTTCGTACAGGGAAATCATATCGCCCTGGGCCATGATCTCCAGAGGCGAGCGGCCGTTGAAAAACAGGTTGTCGTTGGGCATTGCGGGGAAGCCGTACACGTTCTCGGGGTTATCGAACACCATGCGCAGCGTGGCGTGGATATTCAGCACGAAGCTGATGCGCTGCATCTGATCGGCATCCAGGCTCACGGACCAGGCAGCATCGCGCTGCCGGGCGCGGGTGTAGGTACTACGCGAGATGCGCAAGATGCGGCAAGCCTGGTCGCTGCTGGCCTGCCATTTCTCCAGGATGCTCACGGCCGCCCGTAGTCCGGCGACACATTGCTCGCGGGTAAAGGGCTGTGCTTGGAGGGCCAGGCTCATGGTGCCACCTCAAATTAATCTACAGACTCAAATATAGACGCCTGAGGTCTACAGAGCAAACCACTACAACATCCCGTGTCAGCTTTTAAAACCAAAGGCCCTAGTGGCATGCTTTTCGTTATTTCGAATCGCACTTTAACGCCCGATGGGTGAGAATGGTTCCCGTCTACATTTTCTCCAATCCATTGTGTATGAGCCCCCAAGAAATGGAATTCAACGCGCCTTCTTCATCCCGCTGGCTACTGGCCTTGTTCGGTGCAAGCCTACTGTCACTGTCCGGCTGCCAGAGTCAAACGCCAGAGCAGGTAGCAGAACAGGCACAGGGACGACAGGAATACGCAAAGTTCGTCAACTCGTTCAAAACAATACTTCGCAGTTATGCCCTGGCCGCCAATGAACAGGAGCTGACAGGTGTGATGAATATGGTCATGACCGTCGACACGCAGAACCATGTAGTGGACTGCTCAACCCAACGCGGAACGCTGTTGCCCAACGAGGGCCAGAACCAACTGCGTCAGGCCAAGCTGGCCAAACTGGTCACCGAGCTGTGCTGGACCACACTGTTTCCCGAGGTCTCACAAAAGGCCTTCGCTGATAACGAGGATTCCCAGGTGATTGTCGCCCCCATGGTGTTCACCCCTCTGATTGGGCTCTCGGAAGAACAGCAGCAACTGCAGAAAACCCGAATCGACCTCTATAGGCAGATCCGTTTCTTCCGCGAACAACTGTTTGCAGGGCATGACATCCAGAGCATTGGCGTCGCCAGCTTCCACTTCATTGCCGACGCACAGGGCAAAGTGAGTGAGTGCATGGTCAACCTGAATCAAAGCCCGTTCCGCTCACAGGGGTTCAAGGCAGATAGCGCGTTGCAGCAACGCCTCGCCACGCAGTGCAAACGGCTGGACCTGCGCCAGATGCCGGGATTTGCCAACCACCCTAAAGGCCTGCCCCTGGGTTATGTGCAGGTGGACTACAGCCCGTGGATGAATGGGCGCCGGGGCTGATAGCCAAACAAGGCGGCCGGTTTACCCGCGCAAGTCGTGAGCGGCAATGCGCAACCTGAGAGCATCAACTGTCACCACATTTGTGGTCAGAATCCCGTCTGATACGGGTAGCCGTGGCTTCAGGTATGGATGGGCAGGGCCAACCCGAAAAGTACAAAAAACCCACCACAGACGTTATTGAATCGGCGCCCGGTTCGGGCTAACCAAGGCCTGATCCGGTGCGCAGCGCTGGCCACTAGATACTCAACGGCGAACTCCACGACCGCGTAAGTCAGCGCGATGACGACCGTCTGCGCGATGATGCTTCTGTGGGGATTCAGGAACGGCGGGATAAACGCCATGAATAGCAGCAGTGCCTTAGGGTTTGAAATGGCTGATACCAGCCCTTGGCGGAACAGTGACCAACGTTGCAAGGTTGTTGTGCCGGTCGTATCAAGGCTGACGGGTGCAGCCCGCCACAGCCCGAAGCCCAACCAGATCAGATAGAGCCCGCCGACCACCTTCAAGGCTGTGAACCAGGTGGCCGACGCCTGGATCAGTGCGCCCAATCCCAACGCGCAAAGCGAAAGCACGACGGCAAAGCCGAGCACGCCACCGGTGATAGTGAACAGCGTTTTGCGACTCCCGTGAATAGCTCCATGGGTGAGCACCAACAATGCATTGGGCCCTGGTACTACCGCTATGCCGCAACAGGTAAACAGATAGAGCAACCAGGTCTCAAATGGCATGATCAGATCCAGTATGTGTTGGTTCAGGCCAGTATCTTGCGGGTGAGCAGCCATCATAAAAAGCGCATAATTCACGTCTTAGCCATTCGATTAACGAATAGAGGTAACAGCGATGCCTGCCAGTGATTTGCAGATCGATTGGCTCAAGTGCTTCGTGGCAGTGGTGGATGCAGGTTCGCTATCTGGCGCAGCCCACGAGGTAAACAGATCGCAGTCCGCCGTCAGCATGCAGATGAAGAAACTCGAGGCCGCGCTTGGACGGCGGTTGTTGAGTCGTGGCCCGAGGCACTTTCAACTGACCGCTGACGGCCAGACACTGCTGAGCTACGCCCGTCGCATGCTCGCACTGCACGCCGAGACCCAAGCGGCTTTTCATGGTGAAGAGTTGACCGGACGAATCCGCCTTGGCGTCGCGGAGGACTACGCGGCCAAGTATCTCACTCCGGTGCTGAAGCGCTTTTCGCCGCGTTACGCAGGCGTGGAAATAGAACTGACCTGTGAACAATCGACCACGCTTATCCCGCGTGTGCGAAGCGGCGATCTTGATCTGGCGCTGGTGTCCAGGGACTCGCCTCAAAGCGGAACATTTCTCTTCAAAGAACCGATGGTTTGGGTGGGCTCACCCCAGTTCGAACTGTGGAGGCGAGACCCGGTGCCTATCGCAGTCTACGAAAGTGAAAGCCTGGCCCGGCGTTATGCAGTGAACTCACTGACCCAGCAGGGACGCGAATTCAAGGTGGTGTACAACAGCTCCAGCCTTGCTGGCCAGGTGGCCGCAGTCGAGGGCGGACTCGCTATTGCCGCAATCACTCAGTGCAGCGTACAGGCCTCGCTTCACGTCTTAAGTAGCGAGCACGGCTTGGGAAACATTGAACCTATGGAAGTTTCGATTTTACGTAGCCGAGCCTCTCGCGGCTCTAAAGCGGTCAATAGCCTTCATGCTTTCATCATCAGCGCGCTAAGACTTCAGGCGTAGTCATCTGACTTTGGGGCGGTAGCAGGATGGAGGATGAGGTAGGGGGGCGCTGAAAGTGTATTTGCTCAGGAGGCCCTGCAAGCAGTACGTCACGCTCCTCAGAGAGCCCTACGCCTGCCTTTGTACAAGGCAAAAAAAAACCCGGAAATCCTCACTTGCGTGGGCCTTCCGGATTTTCTAAACCGCCAAAAATGGTGGGTCGTGTGGGATTCGAACCTACGACCAATTGGTTAAAAGCCAACTGCTCTACCAACTGAGCTAACGACCCGCTGTGTGGTGGCGCGTATAATACTGATTTCTAAGGATTATTCAACACCTTATTTTAAATAAATCAGAAATAACGCGTTGGGTCAGTAATTCCGGCCGCTTGGAAGCCTTCTGCACGTAGTCGGCAGCTGTCACATTTCCTACATGCACGACCGTCATTGTCTGCCTGGTAGCAGGAAACAGTCAGCGAGTAGTCGACACCAAGCCTTACACCCGCCTTGACGATATCCGCCTTGCTCAGGTTTTGCAGTGGCGCCTGGATACGGAAGCCGTGCCCTTCTACGCCCGCCTTGGTCGCCAGGTTGGCCATGCGTTCGAACGACTCGACGAACTCTGGACGGCAGTCCGGGTAGCCGGAGTAGTCGACGGCGTTGACGCCGATAAAGATGTCGCGGGCATTGAGCACCTCTGCCCAGCCCAGGGCCAGCGACAGGAACACGGTGTTGCGTGCCGGTACATAGGTGACCGGGATGCCCTCAGTGGGCGCCTCAGGCACGTCGATGGTGCTGTCGGTCAGGGCCGAGCCGCCAATGCCGTTGAGGTTCAGCCCAATCACCTTGTGCTCCACCACGCCGAGGTCGCGGGCGACACGGGCGGCGGCGTGCAACTCGGCATGGGAGCGCTGGCCATAGTCGAAGCTCATGGTATAGCAGCTGTAACCCTCGGCACGTGCCATCGCCACCACGGTGGCGGAGTCGAGGCCGCCAGACAGCAGGATTACGGCACGTTTTTGCTCAGTGGTTTGTTCAGTCATTTCAGCGTCCTGGCTCGTCGTTCCAAAGATATTTATGCAGCTGCAATTGCAGGCGCACCGGCAGGTTGTCCGCGACCACCCAATCAGCCAGGTCGCGAGCGTTCAAGTCATGGTGGCTTGGAGAAAACAGCACCTCGCCGGCGCGTCGGTCCAAACCGTACTGGATCAGCTTGGAATTGGCCCAGTCATAGTCGTCCCGTGAACAGATGACGAACTTGACCTGGTCGTTGGCGGTGAGCAACTCGATATTTTCATAGCGATTGCGATGCGCTTCCTTGGAGTCTGGCGTCTTCAGGTCAACCACTCGGCTGACGCGAGGATCGACTGCGGAAATATCCAGGGCACCGCTGGTTTCAAGGGACACCTCGTAACCGGCGTCACACAGCTGCTTGAGCAAAGGAATGGCATTGGGCTGGGCCAACGGCTCGCCGCCTGTAACACAGACGTAGCGCGGCTTGTAGCCTGCCACCTGCTCCAGGATATCGTCGAGGGTACGAATAGTGCCGCCGCTGAACGCGTAGGCACTGTCACAGTACTGGCAGCGCAACGGGCAACCGGTCAGGCGCACAAATACTGTGGGCAGGCCGGCAGTGCGCGTTTCACCCTGTAACGAGTAAAAAACTTCGGTGATGCGTAATGTGTCTTGCATAGTCGCCACGGGCGTAACAGCTAAACAGGCTGTCCGCCTCCGTCAGGCACTTCATGGGATCCCGGCAAAGCGTGAACCCCAAAAAGCGTATTTCATAAAAGGGCGTGGATTCTAACGAAAAAACCCGCGACAGGCGCGGGTTTCTTCCAAGCGGATCAGCAATGCTTACAAACGCTGCAAATCGCGCTGGGCCAACTGGGCGGCAGATGTGCCCGGGTATTGGGCCACCACTTGCTGCAGAATGCCTTTGACCTTGTCGGTATGACCCAGGCGGCGTTCTACATCAGCCAGTTTGTACAGCGAATCTGGCACCTTGGCGTGTTTGGGGTAAAGCTGGCTGACCTTGGCAAACGCCTGGCCTGCACCCTGCAAATCACCCTTGGCCAGGTTGACCTCACCCAACCAGTACTGGGCATTGCCCGCATACTGGCTGTTTGGATAACGACCCAGGAAAGCAGTGAACGCCTTGCTGGCCTTGTCGAAATCCTTGGCCTTGATCAGGTCGAAGGCTGCGTCGTAATACAGCTTTTCCTTCGCCGGGTCAGCCGGTTCGCTGCTGGCGGCAGGGGCCTGTGTGGCGCCTGCGGCTGCACCACCGGCGGCGCTTGCGGCGCCACCGGCAGAAGAATTATCAGGAGTAGCGGCTGGTGTAACGCCGGTTCCTATACGTCGGTCAAGATCCTGGTAACGCTCCAGGCCTTCTTGCTTGAGCTGACGCACCTCATTCTGCAGAACTTCAATGGTGCCTTGTTGCTGCGCCAATTGATCCTGCATGCGTTGCAGTTGGTTGAACAGTTCGCCCTGTGCCGAAGGAGCGGCCGTGGCCGCTCCCCCCGCATAGGCGCCGTTCGTGCCATAACCTGCAGGTGGATAGCTGCTCCCACTATTGTTATAGCCAGAGTTGCTATCTTCCACGGGAACCGCAGCCCACACCGCAAGCGGTGCGAGGCTGAGAGCCAATACGGTTACAACACGACGGCACGTTCGCATGACGAATTACTTACGCAGTTCGACGCGACGGTTTTGAGCCCAGGATTGCTCGTCGTTGCCGGTAGCAACTGGACGCTCTTCACCGTAGGAAACCAGTTCCAGCTGAGCTGGGGAAACGCCTTGCAGTACCAGGTAGCGCTGAACGGCTTTCGCACGACGCTCGCCCAGTGCCATGTTGTACTCACGAGTACCACGTTCGTCGGTGTTGCCTTCCAGCACAACGCGAGCGCCGTTACCTTTCAGGTCTTTCGCGTGAACGTCCAGAGCGCGCATGGCTTCTGGCTTCAGGTCCGAACTGTCGTATTCGAAGTAGAAAGTGGTGATCGCGCGCAGAGCAGCTTCTTCGCTCAGGGAGCCGTCAACTGCACCAGTGTTGGCGCCGTAACCAGCGTTTGGATCAACAGCTGCGCCTTCACCGGCATTGTCGCCGCCTTTAGACGAGCAACCAACGGCTACGGACAGAGCCAGAGCCAGAGCAGCAAACTTACCAAACTTCAGCATTTCCATCGTGAAACTCCTAATGAACCCCAGTGTGTTAAGTACTTCTTTTTGTAGCGCCGCGTCAGTTCAGGTAAGGGGACCAGGACGGTTCTCTGACTTCGCCTTGTGCGGTAGGAAGCGGGAGCCTTACGCGTCCATTAATGGACACGAGCATCAAGACTCCCCGGCCCTGCTGGCGGGTGGCGTAGATTACCATGGTGCCGTTGGGCGCAACAGTAGGCGACTCATCAAGAGTGCTATCTGTGAGGATTTTTACGCTTCCGCGCTGCAAATCCTGGGCCGCCACCTTGAAATTAGTGAAACCATCCTGGCGATGGATCATTACCAGGGTCTTTTCATCGGCCGAAAGCTTCGGATTGGCGTTGTAGTTGCCGATAAAGGTCACACGTTCTGCACCACCACCGCCAACACTGCTCTTATAGATCTGCGGTTTGCCGCCACGGTCTGATGTGAAGTAGATGGTCGAACCATCCTTGCCCCAGAACGGTTCAGTGTTGATGCCAGGGCCGGAAGTGACACGGGTGATCTGGCGCGAACCGAGGTTCATCACGTAGATATCCGGGTTACCGTCCTTGGACAGTACGAATGCCAGGCGATTGCCGTCCGGCGACCAGGCTGGTGCACCGTTCAAACCTTCGAAGTTGGTGATCTGCTCACGGCGGCCGGTGTCGATGTGCTGGACGAAGATGCGCGGACGCTTCTGTTCAAACGACACATAGGCGATACGCTTGCCATCCGGCGCAAAACGCGGCGACAGGATCGGCTCGCGCGATTGCAGCAGGGTCACTGCCCGGGCACCGTCGTAGTCCGAACGCTGCAGGGTGTAGCGCGTGTTGTTCACCGAGAAACGCTCAGCCGTCACGTACAACATGCGGGTAGAGAACGCACCTTTGATACCCACCAGTTTTTCGAACGACTGGTCGGCGATGTAGTGCGCCATGTCCCGCAGTTGGTCGACGCTGCCCGACACGCTACCGGTCAGCACTTGCTGCTCGGTGGCCACGTTGAACAGGGCGTATTGCACCTGCAGGCGACCGCCCGCTGGCACGATGCTGCCTACCATCAGGTACTGGGCGCCCAGGGCTTTCCAGTCACGGTAGATCACTTCGCTGCCTTGGGTCGGCTGGCTGATCATGTTCTGCTTCGGAATAGGCGCGTAGTAACCCGAGTTGCGCAGGTCATTACCAATGATTTCCGCCATATCGTCCGGCAGTACGCTACCGCCCTGCCAACCAAACGGCACTACTGCAATCGGGGTCGCCCGATCGCTACCGCTGGTTACCAGGATGTTCTTTTCATCCGCCGCCGCTATCCCTGCCATACAGCAAATAACGACAAGCATTCCTCGAAGAAGGTTTCTCACAAGGCTAGATCCTCAGGTGTGAATGTCATCTTGAATGAACGATAGGGAGCGAAGTCGCTTGGTTTCATTCCCTGCATCTCGGTCAACCGGCCAATGTTCTTGACCGCTGCAACCGCTGAACTGTCGAACGAACCGTCGCCACTGGACTTGGCCACGCTGACCGAAGTCACCGTACCGTCCGGCAACATGCCGATCTGCAGCACCACTGTCATGCCTTTGCGTGCCGAAGGTGGACGTGTCCAGCCCTCTGCTGCCCGCGCCCGAATCAGGTCGTCGAAACTGCCCGCGACTTCATCACCACGTTCATCGGCCAAGGCTTGCTGACGTTGCGGCGTGTCGGAAAGCAAATCAGCCAAGGCCTGGGCCTTTTTATCTTCGGCGGATTTACGCGCTGCTTCCTGGGCCTTTTTCTTCGAGGCATCGGCGGCAGCTTTCTTCTTCGCGTCATCGGCGATTTTCTTCTTCGCCTCGTCTGCTTCAGCTTTTTTCTTGGCGTCTTCGGCGGCTTTCTTCTTCGCGTCTTCGACTATCTTCTTCTTGGCTTCTTCAGCGGCCTTTTTCTTGGCCTCTTCTTCAGCCGCTTTCTTGGCTTCTTCTTCAGATTTCTTCTTGGCTATATCAGCCAATTGTTTCTCTTCGGCTTTTTTAGCTTCGGCAGCTTTCTCGGCTTTCTTGGCTTCATCAGCCTTTTTCGCCTCGTCGGCCTTCTTGGCTTCATCAGCCTTTTTCGATTCTTCGGCCTTTTGAGCCGCCTCGTCTTTCTTTTGTTCCGCAGCAGCCTTCACCGCTTCCTGCTCGACCTTCTTCTGTTCCATCTGTTCGACTTCAGTCTGGCGCGCAGCCGACTTCTGGGCCTCACCCGCAATCTTCTGATTGGTCTGGGTGGTGGCCTGACTCTTCGATTTCAGCTGATACAGGGTCGCCTGCACGATCGGCTTGGCTGGCGGCAGCTCCGGCGTCATGGCAAAGCTGACAAACAGCATGCCAAACACCAGAACGTGCAGGGCAATTGCCCAGACGCTAGGCCAGAAGAAGCTTTCCGAGGCGGACGGCTCTCGCTGTTGCTGCATCAGGGCGCCTCGGTAATCAAGCCAACATTACCGACCCCGGCCTTCTGCAGCCCGCCCATGGCGCCCATGACGGAGCCGTAGTCGACCGACTTGTCACCGCGGATGAACACCTGGGTGTGCTTGCCGCCTTCATTGCCGGCGCGGATGATCTTGGTCACCGCGTCGGTCATTTGCGGCAAGGTCATGGCCTTGTCCTGTTGCTTCTGGGTGTCGACTTCGCTGCCAAGGTTCCAGTAATAGGTCTTGTCAGCCTTGATCGAGATGGTCAGGACCTGGGTGTTGTTGTCCTGCGGCAAGGCTTCGCTGGAAACCTTGGGCAGATCAACCTTCACACCCTGATTGAGCATCGGCGCGGTCACCATGAAGATCACCAGCAGCACCAGCATCACGTCGATGTAAGGCACTACGTTCATCTCGGCGACCGGCTTGCGCTTTTTGCGAGCTCGAGCGATTAAAGCCATTGGGAATTACCTGCTTATTCTTCGCTGGTGTGCACTTTACGGTGCAGGATCGCCTGGAATTCATCGGCGAAGGTGTAGTAACGGCCAATCAGGGTTTCGCTGGTGGCGGCGAAACGGTTGTAGGCAATTACTGCGGGGATTGCAGCGAACAGGCCGATGGCAGTGGCGATCAGCGCTTCGGCGATACCCGGGGCCACGGTGGCCAGGGTCGCTTGCTGGGCCGTTGCCAGGCCACGGAAGGAGTTCATGATGCCCCATACGGTACCGAACAGACCGATATACGGGCTGACCGAACCGACGGTTGCGAGGAACGGCAGGCTCTGTTCGAGCTTTTCTTCCTCACGGGAGATCGCGACGCGCATCGCACGGGCCACGCCTTCCATGACCGCTTCCGGGTCAACGCCGGACTGCTGGCGCAGGCGGGAGAATTCCTTGAAACCGGCGCGGAAGATCTGTTCTACGCCCGAATCCGGGTCTGGGTTGCTGCCTGCCTGGCGATACAGCTTGGACAGATCGATACCCGACCAGAAGCGCTCTTCGAAGCTCTCCAGGGCACGTCGACCGGCACGCAGCAGGTTGCTGCGCTGAAAAATCATGACCCATGAGGTAACCGATGCGGCTACCAGGGTCAGCATCACCAGTTGAACCACGACACTGGCATTGCTGACCAGGCTCCACATGGAGGAATGGTCGACGACGGTAGGTTCCACGCTAAATCTCCTGCTCTGATTGTTTACCGGCGCCGCTCACGCCGGCAAAGGCCGCACGTAAAGCTTCGGGAATGGCCCGGGGTTTCAAACTATTGGTGCGCACACACGCCACCAGGAACTGCCCCTCACAGAGCAGCGTTGCATCCGTTGCCCGCCTGACCTGCTGTTTAAAGCGCAGGCTGACACGGTTCAATTCGATTACTTCGGCGCTGACCAGCAACTCATCGTCCAGTCGCGCCGGCGCGTGGTAACGGGCCTCGCTGGAATGCACGACAAATAACAGGTCCTCCCCTGCAAGCTGGGATTGGGCAAAGCCCAGCTCCCGCAGCCGCTCGGTTCGAGCCCGTTCCATGAATTTCAGGTAGTTGACGTAATACACGATGCCGCCCGCATCGGTGTCCTCGTAATAAACGCGACAGCGATGTGCGAACGACTGATCCCCGTTTTGCGCGCGCATACTCTAGTGCTTACTCCTCAGGTTGCCAATCCGGCCAGGCAACTGTTTTTCATTCTCTGCAACATTTCTAACGAAAGAATGACGACGCCAGCCACTAGGACAGCACAAACGTCGAATAAATCGACTCGCCATGCCTTTTTAATCGTCCACTGCATCGAGGAATTCGTCTACCACAGGCATCTCCCCCAATCGTGACGGAATGTTTAGCCCGAAGTGCAAATACGCATGGCGCGTGACCACACGGCCCCTCGGTGTACGCATGATGTAACCCTGTTGAATCAAGTAAGGCTCCAAAACATCCTCGATGGTATGGCGCTCCTCACTGATGGCAGCGGCCAGGCTGTCCACGCCCACCGGCCCACCATCGAATTTTTCGATCATGGTCAACAGCAGACGCCGGTCCTGATGATCGAAACCATGTTCATCAACGTCCAGCAGGTTCAGCGCCAGGTCGGCCACGGCCTTGGTGATATGCCCCTTGGCTCGCACTTCGGCAAAGTCCCGTACCCGACGCAGCAAACGGTTGGCGATCCGTGGCGTGCCACGGGCGCGCCGGGCAATCTCAAAGGCACCTTCCGGATCGAGCGGCAAACCGAGAATCCCCGCCGAACGACTGACAATCGTCGCCAGGTCGGCCGTGCTATAGAACTCTAGACGTTGAACAATGCCGAAACGGTCTCGCAACGGGTTGGTCAGCATACCCGCACGGGTGGTGGCGCCAACCAGGGTGAACGGCGGCAGATCCAGCTTGATCGAGCGCGCAGCCGGCCCTTCGCCAATCATGATATCCAGCTGGAAGTCTTCCATAGCCGGGTACAGCACCTCTTCGACGATGGGCGACAACCGGTGGATTTCGTCGATGAACAGCACGTCATGGGGCTCAAGGTTGGTCAACAGCGCGGCCAGGTCGCCCGGGCGCTCCAACACCGGGCCGGAGGTGCTCTTGATCGACACCCCCATTTCCTGGGCGATGATATTGGCCAGGGTGGTCTTGCCCAGCCCCGGCGGGCCGAAGATCAACGTGTGGTCCAGGGACTCGGCACGCCCGCGCGCTGCCTGGATGAACAACTCCATCTGCTCGCGCACGGTGGGTTGGCCGATGTAGTCGGCAAGGCTCAGGGGGCGAATGGCCCGATCCTGGACCTCTTCACGGTCGCGAGGGCCGGTGGCTGCAATCAGACGATCAGCTTCAATCACTTAAATCATTCCCTTCAGGGCTCGGCGGATCATGTCTTCGGCGCTCAGGTTCTTGTCCTTGATGGCTGACACTGCCTTGCTGGCTTCCTGGGGTTTGTAACCCAGGGAAATCAGCGCATTGACGGCGTCGCTTTCGGCACTGGCAACCTGCGCCGCCGGCAGATCCGGCTGGTTGGGTACCAGGGCAAACATGCTTGGCACCACTTCCCAGGCCTTGAAGCGGTCCTTGAGCTCTACCAGCAGGCGTTCGGCGGTTTTCTTGCCGACCCCCGGCACCTTGGTCAGTGCCGAGGTGTCCTGGGCCGAAACGGCACGCACCAACTCGTCCACTTCCAGGCTCGACATCAATGCCAGGGCCAATTTCGGGCCGACACCATTGAGGCGGATCAGCTCGCGGAAGAAGTCCCGGTCGCGCTTGCCAATGAAACCATAGAGTAGTTGCGCGTCTTCGCGCACCACCAGATGGGTGTGCAAGGTTATCGGTTCACCGACCGACGGTAGGCGATACAGGGTGGTCATGGGCACTTCCAGCTCATACCCCAACCCGTTTACATCCAGAATCAGGTGCGGCGGCTGTTTCTCAGCCAGGGTGCCGCGCAAGCGTCCAATCACGGTTCAGATCCTTAAAGCTTGAGGTCAGATCGAGGCCCGACCATAACGATTGCGCTGATGCTATCAGAGACGCAGGCGCCCGCCACGACTGCGTGCCGTACCGAGGCCGTGGGGCAGCAGGCTGGAACGGGTATGGGCATGGCAAATGGCGATGGCCAACGCGTCAGAGGCATCGATCTGTGGTTTTGACGTGAGCTTGAGCATGTGCATGACCATCATCTGCACCTGCTCTTTATTGGCCGCACCGGTGCCGACCACGGCCTGCTTGACCTGGGTCGCGGTGTATTCGGCGATTTCCATACCCTCCTCCGCCCCGGCAACAATGGCTGCGCCACGGGCCTGGCCCAGCTTCAGGGCCGAGTCGGCGTTCTTGGCCATGAACACCTTTTCAATGCCCATGGTCACCGGCCCGTAGGTCTGGATCACTTCGCGCACGCCGCGATAGACGATCTGCAAGCGCTCGGCCAGCTCGCCAGCGCCGGTACGGATACACCCCGAGGCGACGTAGATGCAGCCACGCGGCGTCTGCTGCACCACGCCAAAGCCGGTGATGCGCGAACCGGGGTCGATACCTAGGATTAAAGTCATAACGCCTGCGGGTTGGATAAACACATTTTTTGATACAGAGAAGATCCCATGTGGGAGCGGGCTTGCTCGCGAAAGCGGTACTTCAGTCACGCATGTACTGATTGACAGACCGCTTTCGCGAGCAAGCCCGCTCCCACATTTTGGCCTACACCAGCCTTCAGACTAGCTGTTCGGCGACGGATTCCGGGATGTCGGCATTGGAGTACACGTTCTGCACATCATCCAGGTCTTCAAGCATATCCAGCATCTTCAGCACTTTCTGTGCGCCATCCAGGTCCAGTTCGGCGCTGGTGGTCGGCAGCATGACGATTTCCGCGTCGGTGCCCTTGAAGCCAGCAGCTTCCAAGGCGTTACGCACCGCGTAGAAGCCGGCAAACGAGGTAAACACGTCGATGGAGCCGTCTTCGTTGGTCACCACGTCGTCGGCATCCGCCTCCATCGCGGCTTCCATCAGTGCATCTTCATCCGTCCCCGGCGCGAAGCTAATCTGCCCCTTGCGCTCGAACAGATAGGCCACCGAACCATCCGTACCCAGGTTGCCGCCACACTTGCTGAACGCATGGCGTACGGCAGCTGCAGTGCGGTTGCGGTTGTCGGTCATGCACTCGACCATTACCGCGACACCGCCCGGGCCGTACCCTTCATAGGTCAGTTCGACCATATCGTCGGTATCCGCCGCACCCGCACCACGGGCCACGGCGCGGTCGATGATGTCGCGACTCATGTTGGCGCCCAGGGCCTTGTCCAACGCCAGGCGCAGGCGTGGGTTGGAGCCTGGGTCACCGCCGCCCTGGCGGGCTGCGACGGTCAGTTCGCGAATCCACTTGGTGAAGATCTTGCCTTTCTTGGCATCCTGACGCTCTTTGCGGTGCTTGATGTTCGCCCACTTGGAATGGCCAGCCATAACACAACTCCGAAATTCTCTAGAAACCTTTCAATCCCACCCCAGGCAGGATTTCCCTCTTTTAAACGCAAAGGCGCATCCGAAGATGCGCCTTTTTGACTGCGTACAACCTTATTGCGCTTTCACGCCGCAGCCTTACTCAGCCTTCGGCGCCTCGCGCAGACGGATGTGCAGCTCGCGCAGTGCCTTGGCATCCACCACACCTGGTGCCTGGGTCATGACGTCCGCAGCACTCTGGGTTTTCGGGAAGGCAATTACTTCACGGATCGACTGGGCACCGGTCATCAACATCACCAGGCGGTCAAGGCCGAAGGCCAGGCCACCGTGGGGTGGAGCACCGTATTTCAGGGCGTCGAGCAGGAAGCCGAACTTCTCTTCCTGTTCCGCTTCGTTGATACCCAGCAGGCGGAAGACCGACTGTTGCATTTCTTTGCGGTGGATACGGATCGAACCGCCACCCAGCTCAGTGCCGTTGAGCACCATGTCGTAGGCACGGGACAGAGCGCCAGCCGGGTTGGCTTCCAGCTCTTGCGGCGTGCACTTGGGCGCGGTGAACGGGTGGTGCAGGGCGCTGAAGCTGCCGTCGTCGTTCTCTTCGAACATCGGGAAGTCGACGACCCACATCGGGGCCCACTTGCAGGTCAGCAGGTCGAGGTCGTGACCCAGCTTGATCCGCAGCGCGCCCAGGGCTTCGCTGACGATCTTGGCCTTGTCGGCGCCGAAGAACACGATATCGCCATCAACGGCACCGACGCGATCGAGGATCACATTGAGCTTGTCTTCCGGGATGTTCTTGACGATTGGCGACTGCAGGCCTTCAACACCCTTGGCACGCTCGTTGACCTTGATGTAAGCCAGGCCCTTGGCGCCGTAGATGCCGACGAACTTGGTGTAGTCGTCGATCTGCTTGCGCGGCATGCTCGCGCCGCCAGGCACACGCAGTGCGGCGATACGGCATTTCGGGTCGTTGGCCGGGCCGCTGAACACCTTGAAATCCACTTCCTTGAGCTGATCGGCAACGTCGACCAGTTCCAGCGGGTTACGCAGGTCTGGCTTATCGGAACCGTAGCGGCGCATGGCCTCTTCGAAGGTCATGTGCGGGAACTCGCCGAATTCCAGGTCCAGCACTTCCTTGAACAGGTTGCGGATCATTTCTTCGGTCAGGCCCATGATCTCTTTTTCATCGAGGAAGCTGGTCTCGATGTCGATCTGGGTGAATTCAGGCTGGCGATCGGCGCGCAGGTCTTCGTCACGGAAGCACTTGGCGATCTGGTAGTAACGGTCGAAACCGGCAACCATCAGCAGTTGCTTGAACAGCTGCGGCGATTGCGGCAGGGCGAAGAAGCTACCGGCGTGGGTACGGCTCGGCACCAGGTAGTCACGTGCGCCTTCTGGCGTAGCGCGAGTCAGGATTGGCGTCTCGACGTCCAGGAAGCCATTCTCGTCGAGGAAGCGACGGATGCTGGTGGTCATGCGCGAACGCAGGCGCAGCTTCTCGGCCATTTCCGGGCGACGCAGGTCGAGGAAGCGATAACGCAGGCGGGTTTCTTCGCCAACGTCAGAGAACTCGTTGAGTGGGAACGGCGGGGTTTCCGACTCGTTCAGCACTTCCAGTTCGTAGCCCAGGACTTCGATCATGCCCGACGCCATGTTGGCGTTGGTGGCACCGGCCGGACGCAGGCGAACCTTGCCGGTGATTTTCACGACGTACTCGCTGCGCACGCGGTCGGCGGCGGCGAAGCTCTCGGCGCGATCCGGGTCGAATACCACCTGGGCCAGACCGTCACGATCACGGATATCGAGGAAAATCACCCCGCCATGGTCGCGGCGACGGTGAACCCATCCGCAAAGGGTGATTTCCTGACCTTCCAGGGTCTCGTTCAGTTGGCCGCAATAGTGGCTGCGCATCATGGTAGTGGTTTCACTTCTCGTAATTCGAAATTCGGTGGAGTTCCTGCTCGGGCACCGCACCTGTTGAGTCAGGCCACGGATAATGCAGGAGCTCGCGCGTAGAGTTCAACTCAGTCTGCTTTGTCGCCGCCCGCCAGATTCTTCTTGGCGCCGGTCTTGAAGTCGGTCTCGTACCAGCCGCTACCGCTCAGGCGAAAGCCCGGCATGGACAACATCTTTTTCAGCTCGGGCGCCCGGCAAGCGGGGCAATCGACCAACGGCGCGTCGCTGATCTTCTGAATGGCTTCCAATTGGTGACCACAGGAAGCGCATTGGTAATCGTACATGGGCATGGAGTATCTCGGCGATCACGTCACTGCTGCGCCACGCCCCGTACCAGCCGGGTGCGCAGCAAAGGGCGAGATTATATCCGTTAAATCGAGGCTGTGCAGCCGTAGCAACGTGCAGCGCACTATATAGAGAACCGCCCAGCCCCTGCACTACCGCGCAACCCGACTACATGAGGCCGGCCTGGCTTGTGGCCGATGCCTGCCCTTTAAGCGCATGAACCACACACACCACCCGGACCAGCCCGCTGAAATTCTTGACTCCGCCATAACGTAAATGCACTTCGCGATCCACGTACGACAGCAGCGCACTGATCGAGCAGGTATTGATCCTGGCAATCTCAGCAAGAATATTCCAATAGACTTCTTCAAGCCGCAGGCATGTCGAGAAACCATTTAATCGGACAGACCGCGACAATGGCCGCGCCAGCGCCATATCAAACCCTTTGACAAAGGGATCAATCTTGATCTTTTGAAAACCGGAAGTTTCCATCACACCATTACCCATACCACGCGACATACACTTGACACTCCCTTGCCAAACGGCTGTTGAATGAACTGCTCTTAGTTGCCGTTGAGCCTATAAAACATCAAGCAGCCACGAGCAGCCAGAAGACGGGGAGTCGGTGTGCGTAGGACAAGCCAACGTGAGTATCCGGAAGTGATCAGGCCAAGCCAGTGGCGCCTGCCAGGCACCACTGGCCCGTAGGGTTTATTTGCCTTCGAGCAGCGAGCGCAGCATCCAGGCGGTTTTCTCGTGGATCTGCATGCGCTGGGTCAGCAAGTCCGCGGTCGGCTCGTCGCTGACCTTATCAAGCAACGGGAAGATCCCGCGCGCCGTCCGGGTAACGGCTTCTTGCCCATCGACAAGTTGCTTGATCATGTTTTCAGCGCTGGGCACGCCTTCTTCTTCCTTGATCGAGGACAAACGGGCATAGATGGAATAAGCACCCGGCGCAGGAAAGCCCAGGGCACGAATACGCTCGGCAATGGAGTCAACTGCCAGCGCCAGCTCGTTGTATTGCTCTTCAAACATCAAGTGCAATGTACGGAATTGCGGCCCCGTGACGTTCCAATGAAAGTTATGGGTTTTCAGATAAAGTACATAGGTATCTGAAAGCAGCCGTGAAAGTCCGTCAACAATGGATTTACGATCTTCTTCACTGATACCGATATCGATTGCCATGTCTATTCCCTTCAATTGATGAAAATTCATTGATCAGGTGCTTACCCACTCTAGCAAGAGTACTCGCCTTGCGCAGCCCTGGTGCCGCAGCAGGCCTGCGGCAAATCGCCGTGTTACAGCGCGCGTAACCACGAGCGGCAAGGCGTGGCGTGGCAAAAAGCAGCCTGACCTGTCTAGGACAAGGGTTTGCCGCACAAATGCCATGATCTTCGCAACGCCTTGAAACGCTTGATTTGAGAAGGCACAGGCTTTGCTGTTAAATAGGCAGCGTGTCGCCACCGCTATTTCCTGCGGCAAGCGGCATAGGCTGATAACCGCGCACGTGCCCAACGCCTCCCATTGTTCAGAAGCGAACCGTGCCAGTCAGCTCTTCCTTGTGATCCGTCTTAACGTGAGTTAATCAAAATGTTGAAAATCGTCCACCTGCTAACGGGCGCTGCAGCTTTGCTGCTGTCCTTTATCCCGAGCCTGCAACCAGAAAGCCTGCCGTACCTGCAACAACACGACGCGCTGTACCTGGCTCTGTTCGGCCTTCTCAACCTGACGCTGGCGCCAGTGATTCCCTACTGGAACAAAGGCACACGCCATCAACTGCAAAACCTGGTCAGCGCATTGCTGGTACTGACTGTCGTCGTACAAACCCTCACCCTCCTGGCCCCCATGCCTGAAGTCGGCGGCCATCCAGCCATCCTGCTCAGCCTGGCCATCGCTGTGGTCGCTATCGTTCTTCACCTGGCCATCAGCTTCTACCGTTCGTCTGCTCCGGCCACTTCGCAAAACTACGACATGACCAACCGGGATACCGGGACCGTCAAATGGTTCAACACCTCCAAAGGCTTCGGCTTTATTTCCCGGGACTCGGGCGACGATATCTTCGTCCACTTCCGGGCTATTCGCGGCGAAGGCCATCGCGTTCTGGTAGAAGGCCAGCGCGTGGAGTTTTCCGTCATGAACCGTGACAAAGGCCTGCAAGCTGAAGACGTGATCGCCGCCCTGCCGCGTCGCTGATTCAGACCAGGTCCGAAAAAAAACCGCGATGCAGTTGAAACTGCATCGCGGTTTTTTATGGCTGCAAGTTTTCCCCTGCCCTCAATAATGAGGCGGCGGCGCCTCCTCCTCGGAGGATTCGAACTGCCCGCCCATTTCTTCCTGACGCTTGAGCAAGGCAGCCATCTGCAATTGCAGGCGCTCTACCACACGCTGCTGGGCAACCAGGATGTCATTCAATGTCTCGATGGTGTCGTCCTGGAAAGCCAGGCGGCTCTCAAGGTCCATCACGCGGTCTTGCAGGTCCATGGTTCAATCCTGGGCAAAAGTGAATTCGGGCGGCATCAACTCCCGCAGGCGGGCTCGAATCAGCGCTACCTGGTCGTCGGAATAAGGTACCGCCGGGTGCCTGCCCCAGACCGGTGCGGGCCAGGCCGCATCGTCGCGCTTGCGCACAATCACGTGCACATGCAGCTGGTTGACCACGTTACCCAGCGCACCGATGTTCATCTTATCGGCGCCGAATCCGTCATTGAGCAGTTGCGCCAACGTGGTGGTTTCGTGCCACAACCGGGACTGGTCGCCAGCATCAAGCTGGAACACTTCGCTGATACCGGCAATGCGCGGCACCAGGATAAGCCAGAGGTAGTTAGAGTCGTTGGACAGCAGCAGCCGGCACAGGGGGAATTCCCCGATGGGCAAGGTGTCGTTTTGCAGACGTGGATCCAAGGCGAACACCGCAGGCACTCCGTTCGGCTAGTCAGTTTCAGGCGCCCAGCATACCTGCGAATGACGGCTGCTTCACGGGGCAATCGCCGCACATCCAATGGGCAATCTGCCGACCGCAAGCCAACGCACCAAAATGAGTCTTTTATGCCCCGCATCGGGCAGGGCCTATCCGCCGATTACTCACTGCGCAGGGTGAACCGGTAACATTTCTGACGGAAACGTATTTTCACCCGTTCGAAATCCCGCACAACCAACGCCCCGAATTCCAAAAAAAACCACGAAAAAGCCCCGCATCCAGGCGGTTTTCACAGACTCAACACATTTTTCACGAAAAAATTACATCTACCTGGCAGTTTGAGCACGCTTGTTGCATTCACTCCCATATCGTCGACAACGGCACCTGCCAGGAAGGCGGTGTTTCACGATAAAAAGAACAGTGAGTCAATACACAAACAGGAAGTTTTAAAACTTTGAACAGGGTACTTTGCACCTCTGTCCAGGGTATTAAAAACAGTATTGAAGTTGTCAGTCTGGCTACAAACAGACTGTAGATTTGCGACATGGATCTAGCAATTTACGACAGCCTCGTAAAGAAGCTGAAAGGACAGATGTGCAAGTATCGCCAATTATTGCCAGCGTGCTATAAGTTTGCGCTGTCACAAAAAAGAAAGAGCCGCCCAGACAAAAATACAGGTGGGACGGCAGTACTCTTCCTAAAACCAAAGGAGCAAATCACGATGCGCGTGATGAAGTGGAGCATGATCGCCCTCGCTGTTTCAGCAGGCACCTCACAGTTCGCAATGGCGTCCGCCCAAGATGATGCCAAGGGCTTTGTCGAAGACAGTACGTTCAGCATCAATACCCGCACCCTGTACTTCAGCCGAGATAACCGCAACAACAAGTCGGGTACGAGCTACACCCGGGAAACCGGCCTGGGCTTCAACGGTTTGTACCAGTCGGGTTTCACCCAGGGCACCATCGGTGTGGGTGTTGACGTTATCGGCCTGCTGGGCGTGAAACTGGACAGCGGCAGAGGCCGTAATGGCACCGGCCTGTTCCCGGAAGGTTCGGATGGCCGCTCAGAGGATGAATACTCCAAGGGCGGCGGCGCCATCAAGTTCCGCCTCTCCAATACCGTGCTGAAAGTCGGCGACCAGTACACCACCGCACCGGTATTCGCATCCGACGACAGTCGCTTGCTGCCAGAGCTGCCACAAGGTATCTCGATCGTCAGTAACGAGATCAAGGACCTCAAGCTGGAAGCCGGCCACTTCACTTCCAGCGTTGCCCAGGCGCAAACCTTCAAGGACAGTATCCTCGACTTCCCTGAAACCTCCCGAGGCATCAAGCAAGCCAATTTCGTGGGCGGCACCTACGGTTGGACGCCTGAGTTCACCACCAGCCTCTACTACTCGAAAGTCGAAGACTACTGGCGCAAATACTACGCCAACGTCAACTGGACCCACGCTCTGAGCGATGACCAGTCGGTAGCCGTAGACTTCAACATCTACGACACCAAGAGCGAAGGTGCCGGCCTGCAACGCGCCGCCAAAGACGACGTGACCAAACTCGACAACCGCGCGTTCAGCTTGCAGGGTGCCTACACCATCGGTGCACACACCTTCACCCTGGCTGCACAGAAGGTTACCGGTGACGGCGATTACGGCTACGGCATCGATGGCGGCGGTACAGTGTTCCTGGCCAACTCCGTGGCCCGTTCCGACTTCAACGCCGAAGGCGAGAAATCCTTCAAGGCCCGTTATGACATCGACATGGCCACCTTCGGTGTACCTGGCCTGAGCTTCCTGGCTGCGTATGTCACTGGTAGCGGCGCCAACACCGCCTCGACCTCGAACGGCAAAGAGTGGGAACGCGACCTTGAAGCCAAGTACGTGATCCAGAGCGGCCCGGCCAAAGACCTGAGCCTGCGTATTCGCCAAGCGACTTATCGTTCGTCTGATGGTGTTTACTACGGTTCGGCGTCCATCGACGAACTGCGTCTGATCGCGCAATACCCGCTGAACATCTTGTAATCAAAGATGCCCGAGGGCTTCGGCTCTTAATGAAAAAGCCGCTCACTTTTAACCAGTGAGCGGCTTTTTTATTACACTTTTATTTCTGCGACCTTGATAACTAGCAAGCTAACTATCAAGTTTATTGCCGAGACGAAACCTGACTCTTCAGCCAAGTTAAATCCCTGTACCCGTTTATTTGGCAGGCGCTTCTTGCATCACGCGAATAACACGCTGCGGGAACGGGATATCAATTCCAGCCGCTTTCAAACGGTCACGCGCCAGTTCATTGAACATGAACATCACATCCCAATAATCCGCCGTCTTGGTCCATACGCGCAGGGAAACAGTGATTGAACTGTCGCCCAGGGTCGAAACCACAGCGACCGGCTCTGGGTCCGCCAGAACCCGTGGGTCCTTGGCCAGTTCCAGCAGCACTGCGCGGGCTTTCTGCAGGTCGGCTTCGTAGTCGACACCCACATCAAACACCACCTTGCGGGTTGGCTGGCGGTTGGTGTTGGTGATGATGCCGTTGGACAAGATGCCGTTAGGCACGATGACCGTCTTGTTGTCGCCGGTACGGATCACCGTGTGGAAGATCTGGATGCTATCGACGGTGCCCGCCGTGCCCTGGGCTTCGATCCAGTCACCGATACGGAACGGACGGAACAGCAGGATCAGCACGCCACCGGCGAAGTTGGCCAGGCTGCCTTGCAACGCCAGGCCAATGGCCAGGGTCGCGGCACCAATCGCGGCAACAAACGAAGTGGTTTCGACGCCAATCATCGAGGCCACGCTGACGATCAGCATCACCTTGAGCACGATGTTCGCAAGGCTGGTCACGAAGCCCTGCAACGCCAGGTCGGCATTGCGCAGGGCCAGCAGGCGCCCAACCTTGTGGGTCAGCTTGTTGATCAGCCACCAGCCAATGGCCAGGGTCAATACCGCCAGCAGCACCCGGCTGCCGTATTCCATGATCATCGGGACCCAGGCTTGGGAAGCCTTGATCAAATGATCCACTTCAGCATTCAAGTCCATCTAGATTCTCCTGTTTACCACTGCATATATAGGTCGCCACAGCAATTGAGCCCCGAAGGGCTCAATCGTTTCTGCAGGTGCTGGGGCGTGGGACGTCGAAAAGCCCCGCGGGTTCCCCAAAACCGGGTCAGTCGCGGAAGTTATTGAACTGCAGCGGCATATCGAAGGTCTTGGCGCGCAGGGCGGCAATCGCGTCCTGCAAGTCGTCGCGCTTCTTGCCGGTGATACGCACCTGCTCGCCCTGGATCGCGGCCTGGACCTTGAGTTTGGCATCCTTGACGTGAGCGACGATTTTCTTCGCCAGCTCCTTGTCGATACCTTCCTTGAGCATCGCTTCCTGCTTCATCAACTTGCCCGACGCATAGGCCTCCTTGACTTCAAGGCACTGCACATCGATCTTGCGCTTGACCAGGGCCAGCTTGAGGATCTCGATCATCGCTTCCAGTTGGAAGTCGGCTTCAGCGGTCAGGTTGACCGTCAGTTCCTTTTCCTTGAACTCGAAGCTGCCTTTGCCTTTCAAGTCATAACGACGGTCCAGCTCCTTGACGGCGTTCTCGACGGCGTTGGTGACTTCGTGCTTGTCCAGTTCAGATACCACGTCGAACGACGGCATGTAGTTTCTCCAATAAAAAAGGGGCGCGGCTCAGTAGAGATGGAGCGCGCCTGGCTTGCGGGTAAAATGCCGGGGCATTATAACGATTCTTTACCCTGAGCTGCTTGGCTCACCCAAAGGCCGACGGAGCAAAATTGATGTCCACCACCTGGCATGTCCTCGGCGCCGGCAGTCTCGGTACGTTATGGGCCGCACGCCTGGCCCGTGCAGGCTTGCCTGTCACACTGATCCTGCGCGACCAGGCACGCTTGGCCCGCTATCGGACAACGCCCGGGCTGACCTTGATCGAGCAGGGGCATGCCCAGTCGTACCCGGTTAGTGCACAAACATCCGACAGCCCCGAGCCGATTGATCGCCTGCTGGTCGCGTGTAAAGCCTACGACGCACCTGGCGCCGTCGCACAGCTGGCCCGACGCCTGACACCCAATGCCGAGGTGATCCTGCTGCAAAATGGCCTGGGCAGCCAGGATGCGGTTGCTGCGCAACTGCCCCAGGCCCGGTGTATCTTCGCCTCCAGCACCGAGGGTGCGTTTCGCCAGAGCGATGGCAGTGTGGTTTTCGCCGGCCATGGCTTTACCTGGCTCGGTGACACTACCCATCCCACGGCGCCGCTGTGGCTGGACGACTTGGAGGCCGCCGGCATTCCCCACCAGTGGAGCACCGATATCCTCACGCGCCTCTGGCGAAAACTGGCACTCAACTGTGCGATCAATCCACTGACCGTGCTCTATCAATGCCGCAATGGCGTGCTACAGCAGCACCAATGCGAAGTAGCGACCCTGTGTACCGAACTCGCCGAACTGCTGGAGTACTGCGGCCAGCCAGCGGCGGCGCAGGACCTGCAGACCGAAGTGGCGCGGGTGATCCAGGCGACGGCAGCGAATTTTTCGTCGATGTACCAGGATGTGGCCAGCGGCCGACGCACTGAAATCCGCTACCTGCTCGGCCATGCCTGCCAGGCGGCCTTGCGCCATCGCCTGAGCCTGCCGCACCTGCAACAACTGCATGTGCGCCTGGCCGGCTACCTGGACGCACGCGGATTGCCCAGCGACTGAAGCACGCGCTACCCTGCCCACTTGATCCTTGCCTGCGAACAACCTGATGCCACTGCGCCAGCGTCTCGAAAATCTCCCCGTTGGGCAGAAACTGCTGGCGGCCCTGCTGGTACTGCTGACCACCGTGCTGCTGGTGGCCAACCTGACCTTTATCAGCGCCGCCTACTGGATCTCCCAGGAAAGCATGGCCCCCCAGGCCCTGCAGGCAATTGGCCGACTGGTTTCCAATCCAGCCCTCGCCGCGCAAGCCCTGGACTCTCCCGCCAAGGCCGACGCCCTGCTCAACGAGCTGACCAGTTACTCGCCACTGCGCGCGGCGGCCCTCTACGACGGCGAAGGCAGCCGCCTGGCGCAGTTGCAACACGGTGACCGCCTGCAATTGCCGGCGCACTATCGTGACATCGAAGCCTGGCGGGTCACCGAGTTTCGCAGCAATCAAATCATCACCCTGCCCCGCCCCGGCCTGCCCTCGGGGCACCTGCTGCTGGTGGCCAGCAGCGAACTGCCGGTGGCCTTCTACACCGGCACCCTGACCGCCAGCCTCGGCATCCTGGTTTTCAGCATCCTGCTGTGGATGGTGATCGCCCGGCAGATCAAGCGCCTGATTACCCGGCCCATCCACGAGCTGGAAGAGTTGTCGCGCCAGGTCACCCGCGAGGAGAACTACGCGCTGCGAGCCGGTCGCGGCAACCATGACGAAATCGGCAGCCTGGCCGAAGCGTTCAATACCATGCTGTCACGCATCGAAGCCCGCGAGCAGCAACTCAAGCGCGCGCGGGACGACTCCCAGGCCGCCTATGACCAGGCCCAGGGCCTGGCCGAGGAAACGCGCCATACCAACCGCAAGCTGGAACTGGAAGTCCAGGTGCGCAGCAAAATCGAGAAAAAACTCACCGGGTTCCAGAATTATCTCAACAGCATCATCGACTCCATGCCCTCTGCCTTGATCGCCCTGGACGAGCAGCTTTACGTTACCCAATGGAACCAGGAAGCCAGCGCCCTTTCCGGCACACGCTTGGACCAAGCGCTGAACCAGCCAATCTTCCTCGCCTTCGAACCGCTCAAGCCCTACCTGCCCCAACTCAAGGCCACGGTGGAGCAACATACGGTGGAGCGCATCGAGCGCGTCACCTGGATCAAGGACGACGAGCCCAAGCACTACGCCCTGACCTTTTACCCGCTGATGGGCGGTGCC
Source organism: Pseudomonas sp. DTU12.1 (assembly GCF_009873475.1). NCBI lineage: Bacteria > Pseudomonadati > Pseudomonadota > Gammaproteobacteria > Pseudomonadales > Pseudomonadaceae > Pseudomonas > Pseudomonas sp. DTU12.1. The sequence continues at coordinate 4,736,258 of NZ_CP045254.1, forward strand.
GGGCGCGGGGTGGTGATCCGCATCGATGACATCACCCAGCGCCTGTCCCTGGAAGAAATGATGGTGCAGTCAGAGAAGATGCTGTCCGTCGGCGGGCTGGCCGCCGGCATGGCCCACGAAATCAACAACCCCCTGGGGGCGATCCTGCACAACGTGCAGAACATCCGCCGACGCCTATCGACAGACCTGCCGAAAAACCTGGAGCACGCCGAGCAGGTGGGCGTGGAACTGGAAACGGTGAACCGTTACCTGCAAAGCCGCGAAGTACCGCAACTGCTCGACGGTATCCAGCAAGCCGGGGCCCGCGCGGCGAAAATCGTCACCCATATGCTCAGTTTCAGCCGCCGCAGCAACCGCCAGATGGCGCCTTGCGACCTGCCAGCCCTGATCGATCAGGCCGTGGAGATCGCCGGCAATGACTTCGACCTGGCGATCGGCTTCGACTTCAAGGGCCAGGCGATCATTCGCCAGTTCGACCCAACGCTGGGCCCGGTGCCCGGCACCGCCAACGAGCTGGAGCAGGTACTGCTCAACCTGCTGAAAAACGCCGCCCAGGCCATCCACCTGCGCGAAGACGACAGCGAGCCAGGGCGCATCATCCTGCGCACCCGGCTCAACCCGCCCTGGGCCGAGATCCAGGTGGAAGACAATGGCATCGGCATGAGTGAGAGCGTACGCAAACGCACGTTCGAGCCGTTCTTCACCACCAAGGAAATCGGCCAGGGCACGGGGCTGGGCTTGTCGGTCTCGTACTTCATCATCACCAACAATCACAAGGGCCAGATGGAGGTTCACTCCACCCTTGGCCAGGGCACCTGCTTTACCTTGCGCCTGCCGTTGGCCGGCAGCCAGCTTGCCCCCCTCGAACTGACTCAACTGGAGCACTGACCATGGGCTTTCGCCTGTCGAAAATTTACACCCGTACCGGCGACAAAGGCGAAACCGGCCTGGGTGACGGTCGCCGCGTCCCCAAGGATCACCCCCGGGTGGAAGCCATCGGCGAAGTGGACAGCCTCAACAGCCAATTGGGCCTGCTGTTGGCCGGGCTCGAGGAGCAAAGCGGCCAGCATCCTGCGTTGAAGGATGTGGTCGAAGTACTGACACCTTGCCAGCACCGGCTGTTTGACTTGGGTGGCGAGTTGGCAATGCCGGTCTACAAGGCACTGAATGCAGGCGAAGTGGACCGCTTGGAAGCCGCGATCGATCGCTGGAATGAAGAGGTAGGGCCTTTGGAAAACTTCATCCTGCCCGGCGGTTCGGCGCTGATCGCCCAGACCCACGTATGCCGCAGCCTGGCCCGCAGCGCCGAGCGCCGCTGCCAGCAGTTGAATGCACTGGAGCCGTTGGAAGGCGTGGGATTGGCGTATATCAATCGCCTATCGGATTTGCTGTTTGTCGCAGCGCGAGTAATTGCCAGGCGCCAGGGGGTTGCGGAGATTTTGTGGCAGGCGGCGGCTAAGCCGCACTGAGGTTTTGTAGAGCTTTATCGGGCCTCATCGCAGGCAAGCCAGCTCCCACATTTGAATGTACTCACCAATCAAATGTGGGAGCTGGCTTGCCTGCGATGGGGCCATCACTGACGACTCAAACCTCAGGCCAGAACGCCCGAATCCCCGCCACACCCTGTGCTCCGTTCTGCCAGGCCTTCTCCCGCTCGTCAGGCCCAACCCCACCCAACAGAAACACAGGCTTGCTGAAGCCCTTGATCAACTGCGCGGCCTCTTCCCAACCCAAAGGTTGAGCATCAGGATGAGTCTGGGTCGGCTGCACCGGCGACAGAGTGACAAAGTCCACGTCCATCAATTCGGCCAATGCCAGCTCCTCGGCATTGTGGCAAGACGCCGCCAACCAGCGATCCTTGGGCAATGGCCGGCCTTTGCTGGCGTATTTGCGCAGTTGCGCCGAAGTCATGTGCCAGCCCGCCGCCGGGAAATCACCGAGCCATTCAAACGGCCCCTTGAGCATCAACTGTGCCTTGCCGGCACACAACCCCACGGCATCCACCGCCAGGTCGCGGTACTTGGGGTCGTAGCCATTGGGTGCGCGCAATTGGATCAGCTTGATGCCGCCGGCAATGGCTTTCTGGATACCGCGCAACAACACTGGGGTTTCCAGTTCACCTGGGGTGATCAGGTAGTCAGCGGGCAAGCGCGCGGCAGCGACGATTGGCGCGTTGGCGGCTGGAAACTCGTAGTTCTGCAAGTCCCGTGGCGCCACCCATTCGAGGGGTTGCCCTTCTGCGCCATGGGGCTCGCCGGTAAACGCCGAGACCTCCCAGACATCCAGCAACACCTGCTTGTCCGGGTAATCATGCTGCACCTGGATCAACGGCCGCGCCGTGGTGACCTGGATACCCAGTTCCTCCTGCAGCTCTCGGCCCAGTGCGGTGAAAACCGATTCATCGGCCTCCACCTTGCCTCCGGGAAATTCCCAGAGGCCGCCCTGGTGCTGGGTATCTGCACGACGCGCCAGCAAAATCCGGCCATCGATACCGCGAATAACTGCGGCTGCTACATGAACTCGTTTCACGGTATTACGTCCTCTAAGCCGGCGTCTGCCGGGGCATTGCCAATGCCCCGGGCAGGTATCAAGTGCGGTATTCGGCGTTGATTTTCACGTATTCGTGGGACAGGTCGGTGGTCCAGATGGTTTCGCTGCACTCACCGCGTCCCAGTTCGATGCGAATGGTGATTTCTTCCTGCTGCATCACCGCCGAGCCCTGGGCTTCGGTGTAGGTTTCGGCACGGGCGCCACGGCTGGCGATGCACACATCACCGAGGAACACGTCGATCTTGCTCACGTCCAGGTTCGGCACGCCGGCACGACCCACCGCTGCGAGGATCCGGCCCCAGTTCGGGTCGGAGGCAAACAGCGCGGTCTTGATCAGCGGCGAGTGGGCCACGGTGTAGCCGACATCCAGGCATTCCTGGTGATTGCCGCCGCCATTGACTTCAACGGTGACGAACTTGGTCGCGCCTTCGCCATCACGCACGATGGCCTGGGCCACTTCCATGCACACTTCAAATACTGCCTGCTTCAACGCCGCGAACAGCGGGCCGTTGGAGGAGGTGATTTCCGGTAGGTTGGCTTTACCGGTGGCAATCAACATGCAGCAGTCGTTGGTCGAAGTGTCGCCGTCGATGGTGATGCGGTTGAACGACTTGTTGGCGCCATCGAGCATCAGGTTCTGCAGCACATCGCGGGAGACTTTGGCGTCAGTGGCGATGTAGCCGAGCATGGTCGCCATGTTCGGGCGGATCATGCCCGCACCTTTGCTGATGCCGGTCACGGTGACAGTCACGCCTTCATGCACGAACTGGCGGCTGGCGCCCTTGGGCAGAGTGTCGGTGGTCATGATCCCGGTGGCCGCGGCCGCCCAGTTATCCACCGACAGGTCGTCCAGCGCGGCCTGCAGGGCGCCTTCGATTTTTTCCACGGGCAACGGCTCGCCGATCACCCCGGTGGAGTACGGCAGCACCTGGCTGGCGTCCACCCCGGTCAACTCCGCCAGCTTGGCGCAAGTGCGCGCAGCCGCAGCCAGGCCAGGCTCGCCGGTACCGGCGTTGGCATTGCCGGTGTTGGTCAGCAAGTAGCGCACCGGGCCTTCGACACGTTGCTTGGCGAGGATCACGGGGGCTGCGCAAAACGCGTTCAGGGTGAACACGCCAGCGATGGTCGAGCCTTCGGCACAGCGCATCACTACCACGTCCTTGCGCCCGGGGCGCTTGATACCGGCCGAAGCGATACCGAGTTCAAAACCGGCAACCGGGTGCAACGTGGGCAAAGGACCAAGACCAACAGCCATGAATGCGCTCCTTAACGATGTGATGTCTGCACCGTCGTCGTCGACGGTGAATAAATGGCAAAACGCCGCGACGGCTGATGCCGGTCGCGGCGCGGGGTATTGCAGCGTCAGGCAAAAATCTTAGTTGATTTCGCCATGGCAGTGTTTGAACTTCTTGCCCGAACCGCACCAGCATGGCTCGTTGCGACCCAGCTTCTGCTCGTTGCGCACAGGAGCCTGGGCCAGGGCCACATCGACCTCTTCACCCAACACTTCCGGCGACTCAAGGCCCGGCGCTTCGTCATGCTGGAACTGCATGCGCGCGGCCAGGGCTTCGGCTTCCTGGCGCAGGCGGGCTTCTTCTTCGATCGGGTCTTCGCGACGCACCTGAACGTGGGACAACACACGAATCGAATCGCGCTTGATCGAATCCAGCAACTCGGAGAACAGCGTGAACGACTCGCGCTTGTACTCCTGCTTCGGGTTCTTCTGGGCGTAGCCACGCAGGTGGATACCGTGGCGCAGGTGGTCCATGGTCGACAGGTGGTCTTTCCACAGGTCGTCCAGCACACGCAGAACGATTTGCTTCTCGAAGGTGCGCAGTGCTTCGGCACTGGCTTGCTCTTCTTTCTCGTTGTACGCGGCCAGCAGTTCGGCCATCAGTTTTTCGCGCAGGGTTTCTTCGTACAGGTGATCGTCTTCGTCGAGCCATTGCTGGACCGGCAGGTCGACACCGAAGTCGCTCTTCAACGCAGCTTCCAGGCCTGCAACATCCCACTGCTCAGGCAGCGACTGTGGCGGGATATGGGCGCTGACGGTGGCGTTGAGCACGTCCTGGCGGAAGTCGGCAATGGTTTCGCCAATGTTGTCGGCGGCCAGCAACGTGTTACGCATGTGATAAATCACTTTACGCTGTTCGTTGTTGACGTCATCGAACTCCAGCAGTTGCTTACGAATATCGAAGTTGCGGCCTTCGACCTTGCGCTGGGCCTTTTCGATGGCGTTGGTCACCATGCGATGCTCGATCGCTTCGCCAGACTGCATGCCCAGGGCCTTCATGAAGTTCTTCACCCGGTCAGAGGCGAAGATGCGCATCAGGCTGTCTTCCAGGGACAGGTAGAAACGGCTGGAACCGGCGTCGCCCTGGCGACCGGCACGGCCACGCAGCTGGTTGTCGATACGGCGCGATTCGTGACGCTCGGACGCGATCACCTGCAAACCACCGGATTCCAGCACCGCCTGGTGGCGCTTCTGCCAGTCGGCCTTGATCTGGGCGATCTGCTCAGGCGTCGGGTTGTCCAGGGATGCCACTTCCACTTCCCAGTTACCGCCCAACAGAATGTCGGTACCACGACCGGCCATGTTGGTAGCGATGGTCAGTGCGCCTGGGCGACCGGCCTGGGCAATGATCTCGGCTTCTTTTTCGTGGAACTTGGCGTTGAGGACCTTGTGCTCGATACCTTCCTTGTTGAGCAGGTTCGACATGTGCTCGGAGGTTTCGATGGTTGCAGTACCCACCAGGACCGGACGGCCTTGGGCCATGCATTCCTTGATGTCGGCAACGATTGCAGCGTATTTCTCGTCGGCGGTCAGGAACACCAGGTCGTTGTAGTCTTTACGCGCCAGCGGCTTGTTCGGCGGGATCACCATCACCGACAGACCGTAGATCTGGTGGAATTCGAACGCTTCGGTGTCAGCAGTACCGGTCATGCCGGACAGCTTGTTGTACAAGCGGAAGTAGTTCTGGAAGGTGGTCGAGGCCAGCGTCTGGCTCTCGGCCTGGATGTTGAGCACTTCCTTGGCTTCGATGGCCTGGTGCAGGCCTTCGGACAAACGACGACCGGGCATGGTACGGCCGGTGTGTTCGTCGACCAGCACGACCTGGCCGTCCTGGACAATGTATTCGACGTTGCGATGGAACAGCTTGTGGGCGCGCAGGCCGGCATACACGTGGGTCAACAGGCCCAGGTTGTGTGCCGAGTACAGGCTTTCGCCTTCAGCCAGCAGGCCGATCTGGGTCAGCATCTCTTCGACGAACTGGTGACCGGCTTCGTTAAGCTCGACCTGGCGGGTCTTCTCGTCGATGGAGTAATGACCTTCTTTGGTCACGACGCCTTCCACTTCCTCGATATGTTGCTCAAGGCGCGGGATCAGCTTGTTGATTTCGGTGTACAGGCGCGAGCTGTCCTCGGCCTGGCCGGAGATGATCAGCGGAGTACGGGCTTCGTCGATGAGAATGGAGTCGACTTCGTCGATCACGGCAAAGTTGAGTTCACGCTGGAATTTTTCTTCCATGCTGAACGCCATGTTGTCGCGCAGGTAGTCGAAACCGAATTCGTTGTTGGTGCCGTAGGTGATGTCGGCGGCGTAGGCGGCACGCTTCTCTTCCGGCGGCTGGAACGGCGTTACCACGCCGACGGTCAGGCCGAGAAATTCATACAGCGGGCGCATCCAGTTGGCGTCCCGGCGAGCCAGGTAGTCGTTCACCGTCACAACGTGCACGCCCTTGCCGGACAGTGCGTTGAGGTAAACGCCCAGGGTTGCCACCAGGGTCTTGCCTTCACCGGTGCGCATTTCGGCAATCATGCCTTCATGCAAGGTCATGCCGCCGATCAACTGGACGTCGAAGTGGCGCATACCCATTACACGCTTACCGGCTTCGCGGGCGACCGCAAAGGCTTCGGGCAGCAGTTTGTCGAGGGTTTCACCTTTGGCTATGCGGGCCTTGAACTCTTCGGTCTTGGCGCGCAATTGCTCGTCCGACAAAGCAACCATCTGCTCTTCGAAGGCATTGACCAGCTGCACCGTCTTGAGCATGCGTTTGACTTCGCGCTCATTCTTGCTTCCAAAAAGTTTCTTTAACAAAGGCGCAAACATATCGGCAGGTTCTTCCACACATTAGGGATGAAGGGGCGCCCCGTAAGTCGCCCGAGCAGCCCTCACGGCCGCATGCGAACGAGCATTCTACCCGGAAACGAGGGTGAGGAAAGTGGCGTTGTTCCACGATGCAGGCACAGCGTTCCGGGAGGGCTTGTTTAAAATAAGGGCTTTTTGCTGACTTTCAACCCATTGGAGCGAGAAGTTACTTATTGATTTAATGGATAAACTGCTGACAAAGCAATGACCACAGTGCCGCACACGCTTTCTGCTACCATGGCGGCTCTGTTACCTAAGGTGTCTAGACCATGGCATTTCGCCCTCTTACGGCCCGAGCTCCCGCCGTGCTGCTGCGCGAAGCCAAGCCTTTAAAAGCCATCTTCGGCCATGCCCAGCGCCTTGGCCACCTGCAACGCCTGCTGGAAAGCCAACTGCAACCGGCGGCCCGCGAGCACTGCCATGTAGCATCGTGGCGTGACGGTACGCTGCTGCTGATTGTCACAGATGGGCATTGGGCCACCCGCCTGCGCTATCAGCAAAAACGCTTGCAGCGCCAGCTCCAGGCGTTTGAGGTCTTTGAGAGCCTGCTGCGCATCCAGTTCAAGGTCCAGCCTCCAACCGTGCAGCAAGGTGCGGTGGGGCATACCATGGATTTGTCGGTGAATGCCGCCGAAACCATCCAGGCGACAGCGGACGGCATTACCGATCCGAAGCTGCGCGCGGCGCTGGAGCGGTTGGCCGCTCACGCCAAGCCCAAAACCTGAGAGCGGCACAACCTAATGTAGGAGCGAGCTTGCTCGCGATTGCGAGAGGTCAGTCGATACAGGTATCGACTGAAACTCCCTCATCGCGGGCAAGCCCGCTCCTACAGTTGATTCCATCTGCCGTAAGAACTACTTACGCTTGCTACCGCCCAGCAAAGAACCCAACAGCCCGCGCACTAATTGGCGGCCCATCTGATTGGCAGCCTGCTGCATCGCCGACTTCAACGCCTTGCCCGCTGTAGTTCCCAGGAACGCCCCGGCCTTGTCGGTGAAACTCGGCTCTTCTGCGGCAGGCGCAGCACCCGCCTCCGGCCCCAGTTCCTTGCGCGCCATCAGCACTTCATAGGCCGACTCACGATCGACCGGCTTGTCGTAGCGCCCCAAGAGCGACGAACTGCCGATCAAGGCCGTGCGCTCAGCGGCGGTCAATGGCCCGATCCGCGATTGCGGCGGCGCTACCAGCACCCGCTGGACCACCTCGGGCGTGCCTTTTTCCTGCAGCGTGCCCACCAGCGCCTCACCGGTACCCAGCTCGGTCAACACCGCCAGTGCATCGAATGCCGGATTCGGCCGAAAACCATCCGCCACCGCCCGCAGGGATTTCTGTTCCTTGGTGGTGAATGCCCGCAAGCCATGCTGGATACGCAAACCCAATTGGGCCAGCACGTTGTCCGGCAGATCGCCCGGCGACTGGGTGACAAAATACACACCCACCCCTTTCGAACGAATCAGCCGCACCACTTGCTCCAGACGGTCCTGCAAAGCCTTGGGCGTATCGGCAAACAGCAGATGCGCCTCGTCGAAAAACAGTGCCAGCAACGGCTTGTCGGCATCCCCGCGTTCCGGCAACTGCTCGAACAACTCCGCCAACAACCACAACAGGAACGTCGCATAGACCTTGGGCGACTCGTGCACCAGGCGGCTGGCGTCCAGCAGATGAATGCGCCCTCGCCCATCGCTGGCCGGTTGCAAAATATCTTCCAGCTGCAGCGCCGGCTCACCGAACAAAGCTTCGGCGCCCTGCTGTTCGAGCACGGCCAAGCGCCGCAGCAAGGCCTGGCTGGAGCCGGTGGTCATCAGGGCGGCGTCATCGCCCAGCAGTTCGGGGTGGAACTTGAGGTGGTTGAGCAGAGCCTTGAGGTCCTTGAGGTCCAGCAGCAGCAAGCCTTCGCGATCCGCCACTTTAAAGGCCGCATACAACGTCGACTGCTGGCTGTCGGTCAGTTCCAATAGACTGCCCAGCAGCAACGGGCCCATTTCGCTCAAGGTTGTGCGAAGCGGATGACCGGACTGACCATGGATATCCCACAGCGTTACCGGATAAGCCTTAGGCGCGTAATTCAGGAACGGCATACCGGCAATACGCTCGGCCACCTTGCCCTGGGGGTTGCCTGCGGCGCCGAGGCCACACAGGTCACCCTTGATATCGGCGGCGAACACTGCGACGCCAGCATCACTGAACGCCTCCGCCAGCCGCTGCAGCGTCACAGTCTTGCCCGTGCCGGTGGCACCCGCGATCAAGCCATGGCGATTAGCCAGGCGCATGGCCTGGGCGATGGGCTGACCTTCGAGATCTGCGCCAATAAGAAGTTGCGAGGAGTCAGACATTTTGTCACCCATGGTTAATCTTTAGCGCTGCACGGTCGATACAGACAAAGCGAGAGACCCAAAAAGTCTAAAAAAGTTAGACCGGATAATTCCTGCAGGAGCAGATGGAAATATCACACTTTATTTAATGCTGCCATTTGCGCGTCTGCATAAAAGACGCGCCTCGGACACTAAGACCTTAGCGGACACGACGAGCCATGAATAAAAATCTGCGCTTCAGCCACAAAATCCTGCTTGCAGCCGCCCTTATCGTCATTGCCGCATTTGCGTTGTTCACGTTGTACAACGACTACCTGCAACGAAACGCAATTCGCGACGACCTCGACAGCTACCTGCATGAAATGGGCAGCGTGACTGCCAGCAATACCCAGAGTTGGCTGGCCGGGCGCATCGTCCTGGTGGAAAACGCCGCCCAGAACATCGCCATCAACTCCGAACCGGCCGTGGTTGCCAGCCTGCTGGAGCAGAAAGCCCTGACGTCATCGTTCATGGCCACCTATCTGGGCGACAGCCAAGGCGGCTTCACCATTCGCCCCGATGCGAAGATGCCCGACGGCTTCGATCCCCGCGTGCGCCCCTGGTACAAAGGTGCCCAGACCAGCAACGGCTCGACCCTGACCGAACCTTATATCGATGCAGCCACCGGCCAGTTGATCATTTCCATCGCCACCCCCAGCAGCAAGGCTGGGCAAAGTGTCGGTGTGGTCGGCGGCGACCTGAGCCTGCAAACCCTGGTGGACAACATCGGCGCGCTGAGCTTCGGCGGCATGGGCTACGCGTTCCTGGTCAGTGCCGACGGCAAGATCCTGGTACACCCGGATAAAAGCCTGGTGATGAAGACCCTGGGCGAGGCGTACCCGAACCAGGCCATCAAGATCAGTGCCGACTTCAGCGAAATCGAGGTTGATGGCAAAACCCGCATTGTCACCTTCGCTCCGATCAAGGGTTTGCCGTCGGTGAACTGGTATATCGGTCTGTCGGTAGATAAAGACAAATCCTTCGCCATGCTCAGCGAATTCCGCACATCGGCCATCATTGCCACCGTGATAGCCGTAGCGATCATCATCGCGCTGCTAGGCATGCTGATCCGTGTGCTGATGCAGCCTCTGTATGTAATGACCCGCGCCATGGAAGACATCGCCGATGGCGAAGGCGACCTGACGCGCCGCCTGACTATCCAGAACCATGACGAATTCGGCATCCTCGGCAAAGCCTTCAACCGCTTTGTGGAGCGGATTCATACCTCGATTCGCGAAGTGTCTTCCGCCACCGGCCAGGTCAATGAAGTGGCACTGCGCGTGGTCAGCGCCTCCAACTCGTCGATGGTCAATTCCGACGAGCAGGCCAACCGCACCAACAGCGTCGCGGCGGCAATCAACCAGTTGGGCGCCGCCGCCCAGGAAATCGCCCGTAACGCCGCCCAGGCCTCGCACCAGGCCAGCGATGCACGGCACCTGGCCGAAGATGGCCAGCAAGTGGTGGAGCGCAATATCAAGGCCATGACACAGCTGTCCGAAATGATCAGCGCCTCGAGCAGCAATATCGAGGCGCTCAACAGTAAGACGGTGAATATCGGGCAGATTCTCGAAGTGATCACCAGTATTTCCCAGCAAACCAACCTGCTGGCGCTCAACGCCGCCATTGAGGCTGCGCGCGCCGGGGAAGCCGGCCGTGGGTTTGCGGTGGTGGCAGACGAGGTGCGCAACCTGGCCCATCGCACGCAAGAATCGGCGCAACAGGTGCAAAAGATGATCGAGGAGCTGCAAGTCGGCGCTCGGGACTCGGTCAGCACCATGAGCGAAAGCCAGCGCCATAGCCTCGACAGCGTAGAAATCGCCAACCTGGCAGGTGAACGCCTGAGCAGCGTGACCCAGCGTATCGGTGAAATCGACGGCATGAACCAATCGGTGGCTACCGCGACCGAGGAGCAGACCTCGGTGGTTGAATCGATCAACATCGATATCACCGAAATCAATACGCTCAACCAGGAAGGCGTGGAAAACCTGCAGTCCACCCTGCGCGCCTGCTCCGACCTTGAGCAGCAAGCGGCACGCCTGAAACAACTGGTGGGGAGTTTCCGTATCTAAACCGGAGTACAGCGCAAATCAACTGTAGGAGTTGGGGCTAGACCTCTCCTACATTCAACCTGCGTTGTTTCTGTCAGGGCCGGGCTTGTCGTGCGGCTCTGACTCTTCCTGCAACTGCTCCCACAACCGGGCGGCGCCGGGAAAATCCGTGCCGTCCTCGGCATCCAAGTCATCCGGGTCATAGCGGCTCAAACACCCTTCGCCCAAGGTAGCGGGCGCCTTGGACGTGGCTTTATCCAGGGGATCACTCATCGTTGGATCCTCATCGCTGACACAAATAAAAAGGGCCTGGGTGATTTAACGCCCAGGCCCTTTTTGCTTCAACTAAAAACAGTCGGTCAGAACACCACGGTCTTGTTGCCGTGCACCAGCACGCGGTCTTCCAGGTGATAGCGCAGGCCGCGGGCCAGGACCATCTTCTCGACGTCGCGGCCGAAGCGCACCATGTCTTCAATACTGTCGCTGTGGCTGACGCGCACCACGTCCTGTTCGATGATAGGACCGGCGTCCAGCTCCTCGGTGACATAGTGGCACGTTGCGCCGATCAGCTTCACGCCGCGCAGGGAGGCTTGGTGATACGGCTTGGCGCCGACAAACGACGGCAGGAAGCTGTGGTGAATGTTGATCACCTTGCCTGCATATTCGCGGCACAGCTCCGGCGGCAGGATCTGCATGTAGCGCGCCAGTACCACGACGTCCGCTTGATGCTGCTCGACCAGGCGCGAGACTTCGGTGAAGGCCGGCTGTTTGTTCTGCGAGTCGACCGGCACGTGGTAGTAAGGAATACCGTGCCACTCAACCATGCTGCGCAGGTCGTCGTGGTTGGAAATCACGCAGGCGATTTCGCAGTCCAGCTCATCGCTGTGCCAGCGGTGCAGCAGGTCCGCCAGGCAATGGGACTCGCGGCTGGCCATCAGCACCACACGTTTTTTCTGCTCGGTGTCGGTAATGCGCCATGTCATCGAAAACTCTTCGGCGATGGGCGCAAACGCCTCGCGAAATGCCTCAAGACCAAAGGGCAGCGTGTCGGCACGAATTTCGTGACGCATGAAAAACCAACCACTGAGATTGTCCGAGTGATGACTCGCTTCGGTGATCCAGCCGTTGTGAGAGGCCAGAAAGTTACTGACTTTAGCGACGATACCAACCCGATCCGGGCAGGCAATCACCAGACGAAAAGTGCGCATTAGGGGCAAACTCCAGAACTTCGCAAAGGCCGCCATTCTAGCGACACCGTAGAAAAACTGCAGTATTCCTCAACGCTTATTCGAGCGATTGCTGGCGGTATCCCTAAACAGCGTACGGTTTTTACCCCAGCACTATGTCAACACAAGCATCTGTTACCGCAATAAGCCAAGATCTAATGAGAATATCTTTAGCCGGTCGAGCGCACTAAATAATGCACTCAGCGTCTCTGACTACAAACGTTCAAAGTAAATTACATAAAACAGAGCTTAAATGTTTACTTGGGGAAACTGTCTGACTATTATTAGGCCACTATCCCTGTCCCTCAGCGCCCCGCATAAGGTAGTCCACATGTCCCTGATCAACGAATACCGTGCCACCGAAGAAGCTATCAAAGAGCTGCAAGCCCGTTTGAAGAATCTGTCCCAAGACGACAAACTGCAAACCGAGCTGGAATTCGAAGGCAAATTGCGCACCCTGATGGGTGAATACTCCAAATCCCTGCGTGACATCATCGCGCTGCTGGATCCGGAATCGAAAGTTAAAGCACCTCGCGGCGCAGTAAAAGTTACCGGCACCAAGCGCGCCCGTAAGGTCAAGCAATACAAAAACCCGCACAACGGTGAAGTGATTGAAACCAAAGGTGGCAATCACAAGACTCTGAAAGAGTGGAAAGCCAAGTGGGGCGGTGACGTGGTTGAAGGCTGGGCCACCCTGCTGGGCTAAGGCTCCCTGGGTCGTCACCTGATTCGCGACACAATAAAAAACGCCAGCTTGCTGGCGTTTTTTATTGCCCGCTGTTTATCAAGCGCTGATTACAGGCTCAGGCGCTGACGTAAAGCATCAGCATATTGCTGCCATTCATCCAGTACCTGACGCTGAAACGTTGTAGCACTAACGTCCAATTCAAGCCTGGCCATATTAAAACTCTCCAGGGTATTGGGTGCACCGTAATCCGCGTCTGACAAGCGTTGCTGACAGAATAGTTTCCAGCGTTGTTGCTCTTCGTCATCCAAGGTGTACGCAAAGTTACGGGCACGATAGCGAAACAATAATTCCGGCAAACGATGATCATCAAAAGGCCACTGCTGGCGTGCTAGTTGCGCAGGTTCGGCAGCCCGGACTTGTTCACATAAACGCCGATCCCGATCACCAATAAAACCATCGTAGAGCTGTTGTTCCGGATCGGCGGTTGCCGCGAAATCTTCTTCGGCATAAATCGCCGGCAATTTATCCCGCCAAAGTTCCTGTGCGTCAGTTAGCCGCAGCGCCCGGGCCTGATACTCACCCATGTCCAGATTCAAACGCTGCTGGTCTTGCGCCCGCAACACACTCAGCGGTGCGACCACCGGGCAGCGGTTGATGTGGACTAATTTGAGCGGCACCGGCAACTCGCCTTCAGCCAACTCATCGCGCCGGGTGTACAGACGCTGGCGCAGTGTTTCGGCATCCAGGTCCAGCAATCCCTGCGGGTCGAGCCCCAGGTCACAGACGATCAACGCGTTGCGATTGCGCGGATGCCACGCCAACGGCAGCACCACCCCCAGGTAATGGCGCTCGGCGGAAAAACGCCCGGAAATATGCACCATGGGCTGCAACAGGCGGATTTGATCCATGACCCGCTGTTTGCTACGCAGTTGAAACAGCCAGTCGTACAACTTCGGTTGTTTTTCCCGGACCAGGCGCGCCAATGCGATGGTGGCACGTACGTCGGCCAATGCCTCGTGGGCCTGGCCATGGTCGATCCCATTGGCCGCCGTCAGGCGCTCCAGCTTGAGGGTCACGCGCCCGTCCTGCTCGGGCCAGACGATGCCATCGGGCCGCAGCGCATAGGCCGTGCGCAGCACATCGATCAAATCCCAACGGCTGTTGCCGCCCTGCCATTCCCGGGCATAGGGGTCGAAGAAATTGCGATACAGGCTATAGCGGGTCATTTCATCGTCAAAGCGCAGGGTGTTATAGCCTGCGCCGCAGGTGCCGGGGGCCGCCAACTCGGCATGCACCCGCGTCATGAAGTCGGCTTCGGCCAGGCCTTTTTCCGCCAGTTGGCCGGGGGTAATGCCCGTGATCATGCACGCCGCGGGGTGCGGCAGGATATCGTCGCTGGGCTGGCAATAGAGGTTGACCGGCGGCCCTATCTCATTAAGGTCAAGGTCGGTGCGAATCCCGGCGACCTGCAGCGGACGGTCGCTGCGTGGGTTGATGCCAGTGGTTTCATAGTCGTACCAGAAGATCGAGGTCACGGGCTATTCCTGTGCTGAAGACCGACAAAGTCTAGGCGCTGGACGCCGCCCGGGGCCAGCGCCATGTGCACTGGATAAACATTCAGTGAAACCTTGGCGCATTTTCAGGTGTCACTTCCATCGACGACACTGCTAGCATCGGCCTCTCAATTTGCCGGCCGCCCCAGAGGGTTGCCCATGCCAAGCCACGCCGCACTGCCAGGGAACGCAATGCCCATCGCGCCATTGGACACTCGCTACCAGATCGAGACCCCGGAAGGCATCGACCTGCCCTTGCGCCCCGCCGGGCTGATGCCTCGAGCCCTGGCCTTCGGCTTCGACCTGGGCCTGCGCGGCCTGATCCTCGGCATCCTGTTCATTGCCCTGGCGTTTCTCGGCAACCTGGGCGTCGGCCTGGGCTCGATCCTGCTGTTTCTCGTCAGTTGGTGGTACATGGTGCTCTTCGAAGTGCTCAACCAAGGCTGTTCACCGGGCAAGCAGGTCATGGGGCTGCGCGTGGTACAGGATGACGGCACGCCCATTGGCTGGTCTGCCTCCTTGATCCGCAACCTGTTGCGTTTTGTCGATATGTTGCCGTTCGGCTACTTCCTCGGTGCCATCAGTTGCCTGCAACATCCCCACTTCAAGCGCCTGGGTGATATCGCAGCCGGGACCCTGGTTGTTTATCGCGAACAGCCCCTGTCTCGTCCCCAGTTGCCCCAGGCCCCGGCATTGCGCCTGCCCTTTGCCCTGGAGTTGAACGAGCAGCGCGCGATCCTGGGTTTTGCCGAGCGCCAGGGTGAACTGTCCGCCGAGCGGACCCATGAGCTGGCAGCGATTCTGGCCACGCCCTTGCAGGTTTCCCCGGCACGTGCCGTGGAGCAGCTCAATGGCGTGGCTCGCGGCCTGTTGGGGCCAACATGAAACAGAGCCTGTTCGAAACCCGTCACCAGCCGCACTGGCAGGCCTTTGCCGCGCAACTGGCACTGCTTGAACAAGGCAAGGCCAAAGCCCACGATCTGACGCGCTTCCCCCACGATTACCGACGCCTGTGCCAACACCTGGCACTGGCACAGGAGCGCGGCTACAGCAGCTACCTGGTAGACCCGCTGCAACAACTGGCCTTGCGCGGCCATCAACAGCTGTATCGTCATCGCAGCCAGCTCGGCGCCAAGACCCTGGGCTTCCTGCTGGCGGATTTCCCCCGTACGGTTCGCGAACAATGGCGCTTCGTGCTGGTAGCCAGCCTGCTGTTCTTTGGCAGCCTGGCCGGCATTGGCCTGCTGGTCTATCTGTTCCCCGACTTGATCTACACCATCGTCAGTACCGAGCAAGTGACCGAGATGCAAGGCATGTACGACCCCGACGCCAGTCGCCTGGGACGCGCGGCCGAGCGGGCATCGAGTGAGGACTGGATGATGTTCGGCTACTACGTCATGAACAACATCGGTATTGCATTCCAGACCTTCGCCGGCGGCTTGCTGTTCGGCCTGGGCAGCGTGTTTTTCCTGTTTTTCAATGGCCTGATGATCGGGGCCGTTGCCGGGCACCTGACACAAATCGGCTACGGGCAAACCTTCTGGTCCTTTGTCATCGGCCATGGCGCCTTCGAACTGACAGCCATTGCCCTGGCCGGCGCGGCAGGCCTGCAATTGGGCTGGGCGTTGATCGCTCCGGGAGCGTTGCCCCGGGGTGAGTCGCTGCGGCTGGCAGCCCGCAAGAGCGTGCAAATGATCTGCGGTGTGATGGTGTTCCTGCTTATCGCAGCCTTTATAGAAGCCTATTGGTCCTCCACCACCGCCGTACAGCCTTGGGGCAAGTACCTGGTGGGCGCTGCACTCTGGGCGCTGGTGATCGCCTATCTGTTGTTCGCCGGCAGGAGTCGTCATGCGCCTGAGTGACGCCAGTGTGGTGATTCGTCCTCGCTCCTCGTGGGAAGCCATGGACCTGGGGGTGTTGCTGGCCCGCGAGCACCGCGTGCTATTGATGAGCAGTTGGGCCCTGGTGAGCCTGCCGATCTTTATCCTGATCAGCGTTTTGCTGTGGGACTACCCGTCTGTAGCCGTGCTGGTGTTCTGGTGGTTGAAACCGGCCTTTGAGCGCTTGCCGCTGTACATCCTGTCCAAGGCGCTGTTTGGCCAGACGCCCACGCTCAAACAGGCACTGCGCCAATGGCCGCACCTGCTCAAGGGGCAACTGCTGGCCAGCCTGACCTGGAGGCGCTTTAGCCTCAGTCGCAGCTTTACCATGCCCGTGGTGCAACTCGAAGGCCTCGCAGGCCTGGCCCGCCAACAACGGTTGGGGATCCTGCAACAGCGCAACGCTGGCGCGGCGCGCTGGCTGACGCTGATCGGCATTCACCTGGAAACGGCGCTATGGGTGGGCTTGATGGCGCTGTTCTACCTGTTCCTGCCACAACAGGTAGAACTGGACTGGGACTGGCAACAGTTGGCGCTGGCCAGCAGCCAGGATTGGCTATGGCTGGAGCACCTGAGCAATGCTTTCTACGCCCTGATCCTGGTGTTCTGGGAGCCCATCTACGTGGCGTGTGGATTCAGCCTCTACCTCAACCGGCGTACGGTGCTCGAAGCCTGGGACCTGGAATTGGTGTTCCGCCGACTGCGCCAGCGCCTGGAAGCAGCAGTGGCCGTCCTGCTGCTGGCGGTCGGCCTGCTCGTGATCGCGCCAACACCCCAGGCCATGGCCAATCCACCGGTCGACTCGAAACCATTGAGCACGCCGCAAGCCAGCCAATCGATCAAGCACCTGCTGGAACAACCCCCGTTCAAGAATCCGGAAACCGTTACCCGCTACCGTTTCGGCGAGGACCAGGGCGCCAACAAAACCAAGCCCGGCACCGATGCCAAGTTGCCTGCCTGGCTTGAATCCTTTCTGAACAACCTCAACAGCGACACATTCAAGTCCCTGGCCCTGGTGATGGAGGTACTGCTCTGGGGCCTGCTGATCGCCGGGATTACCCTGCTC
This sequence comes from Pseudomonas sp. DTU12.1, assembly GCF_009873475.1. Lineage (NCBI taxonomy): Bacteria > Pseudomonadati > Pseudomonadota > Gammaproteobacteria > Pseudomonadales > Pseudomonadaceae > Pseudomonas > Pseudomonas sp. DTU12.1. The sequence continues at coordinate 4,753,770 of NZ_CP045254.1, forward strand.
GCCTGGCGTTATCGCGACTGGCTGCAGGCCTTTGTCAGCCGTCGCCGCGCCCCGCGGCCCAAGGCGGAGCAGCCCGTGCCGTCCCAGCTGTTCGGCCTGGACATGGGCGTGGCAACCCTGCCCACAGACATTGCCGGTGCCGCCGAACAACTGTGGGCCACCAAGCCCCGCGAGGCCCTTGGCCTGCTGTATCGCGGCCTGCTCAGCCGGCTGCTGCATGACTTCAACCTGCCACTGAAAAACGCCGACACCGAAGGCCAGGTCCTGGAACGTGTGCGCCACTTGCAGCAGCCGCAATTGCTGGCATTCAGCGACGACCTGACCCGGCACTGGCAAAACCTCGCCTACGGCCATCGCGTGCCGCCTGCCCTGGCCCAGCAACAGCTCTGCGCAGATTGGCGCAGCTTGTTCGACAGCGAGGCCGCGCAATGAACCGGCCGCTGATCTGGTTCGGGCTGATCCTGGCTTGCCTGCTGACAGCCGGGGGCTTCTACGCCTGGCACAAGGCGATTCCCTACAACGAAGTGGTCGACCGCGGGCCGTCACCCGAAGCCCAGGCCAACCCCTACCTGGCTGCAGAGCACTTCCTGCGCCAGCAAGGCCTGGCCGTCGAACACGCCCTCAGCCTGGAGCGCCTGGCCACCCTGCCCGCCAAGGGCACCAGCCTGCTGTTGCTCAGCGAGCGCAGCAACATGACCCCGCACCAGGTTGACCAACTGCTGGAATGGACCCAAGCCGGCGGCCATCTGCTGTTGGTGGCCGAAGCCATATGGGATGAAGAAACCCAGGACAGCGGCGACCTGCTGCTTGATCGCCTGCAGTTGCGCCAGGCCTTCAGCGATGACTTCGATCAGCCGCCCAGCGCCCGCAAGGGCAAGAAACCTGACCTGACACGCCTGTATGTCGATAACGAAACCGCACCGGCGTTTTTCAGTTTCGACACGGACTACACCCTGATCGACCCCAGGCACCTGGCCCAGTTTTCGGCCAACAGCGCCAAGTCCAGTCACCTGATGCAACTCAACCTCGGGCATGGCCGCGTGACCGTGATCACCGACAGCGAGCTGTGGAAGACCCCGGCCATCGGCTTGCACGACAACGCCTGGCTGCTCTGGTACCTGACCCAGGGCAGCGATGTAACCCTGCTGTCCAACACCGACGTCGAAAACCTGTTCAGCCTGTTGCTGCGGTATTTCCCCCAGGCCCTGGTGGCACTTGCCGCCCTGATTCTGCTGGGGTTGTGGCGTGCCGGCATACGCCTGGGGCCGATCCGGGCGCCCGCCCCGAAAGCCCGCCGCCAATTACAGGAACACCTGAATGCCAGTGCCGATTTCCTGCTGCGCCGCAGCGGGCAAAACAGCCTGTTGCAAGCCTTGCAGCGTGACATCCTGCGCACCGCGCGTCGCCGCCACCCCGGATTCGAGCAACTGGATACCGACGGCCAACGGCAGGTACTTGAACGCCTGACCCGCCAACCGTCTTCAATTATCAGCCAGGCCCTCGGCCCTCTCCCGGCAAAGCGGCTCTCCAGCGCCGACTTCAGCCGCCAGGTGGCTTGCCTGCAAACCCTCAGGAATGCCCTATGAGCGACTCTCCAGTGGATGTATCCACCCCCCTAGACACCGGGCGAGCCACCCAACTGGCCCAGGCTTTGCGCACCGAGCTGCGCAAAGCGGTGATTGGCCAGGATGCGGTGATCGATGACGTACTGACTGCGCTGATCGCCGGCGGCCATGTGCTGCTCGAAGGGGTTCCGGGCCTGGGCAAGACCTTGCTGGTACGCGCCCTGGCCCGCTGCTTTGACGGCGACTTCGCGCGCATCCAGTTCACCCCGGACCTGATGCCCAGTGATGTTACAGGCCACGCCGTGTACGACTTGCACACCGAGCAGTTCAAGCTGCGCAAGGGCCCCTTGTTCACCCACCTGCTGCTGGCGGACGAGATCAACCGGGCCCCGGCGAAAACCCAGGCCGCCTTGCTCGAAGCCATGCAGGAACGCCAGGTCACTCTGGAGGGTGAGGCCCTGCCCATCGGCCAACCCTTTATGGTGCTGGCCACCCAGAACCCCATCGAACAGGAAGGCACTTACCCGCTACCGGAGGCTGAACTCGACCGTTTCATGCTCAAGGTACGCATGGACTACCCTGACGCCCAGCAAGAGTTGGAGATGGTGCGTGAAGTAACCCGCTCCGCCCGCGCCGACATGCTCGACGTACAGCCACTGCGCACCGTGCTCCAGGCCGAAGATGTGCTGATGCTGCAGCAGGTCGCCAGTGAGTTGGCCCTGGATGAACAGGTGCTTGACTACGCCGTGCGCCTGGCACGCACCACCCGCACTTGGCCCGGCCTGGCCCTTGGCGCCGGTCCCCGCGCCTCCATAGCCCTGGTGCGAGGTGCCCGCGCCCGTGCGTTGCTGCGTGGTGGCGAGTTCGTGATCCCGGACGACATAAAGAGCTGCGCGCTGGCGGTGTTGCGCCATCGGGTACGCATCGCCCCGGAGCTGGATATCGAAGGGCTGGAAGTCGATCAGGTGCTTGCCCAGTTGCTCGACCAAGTGCCGGCGCCGCGACAGTGACTTGCCCATGAGACCCACTCGCCTGTTGCTGGCCTGGCTCGCGGTGCTGCTGGGTCTGGGCATCGCCCTCGGAACAGCCATGGCCCTGCAACTCAAGGTGCCAGCCGCCCTGCACTCCGTGGCATGGGGCCTGCTCCTGGCGCTGCTTTTGCTCGCATTGCTTGATGCTGTCCGCCTCAAACGCCGCCCCTCGCCACGCCTGCGGCGGCAGATGCCGGGCAGCCTGGCGCTGGGGCGCTGGAGCGAAGTGCGGATTACCCTGGAGCATGACTATGCACATCCCCTGGCCCTGGAGGTGTTTGATCATGTGCCGGATGGGTTGAGCGTGGAAAACCTGCCGCAGTCCATCCCACTGCGCCCCAGCGAACGCAGCGAGCTGGGCTATCGCCTGCGCCCCTTGAGCCGTGGGCACTTCAGCTTTGAGCGTTGTGAGGTGCACCTCCCCAGCCCTCTAGGGTTATGGACCGCAAAACGCCTACTGCCACTGCAGGATGACACGCGGGTCTATCCGGATTTTGCCCGCCTGTACGGTGCGCAATTGTTGGCGGTAGACAACTGGCTCAGCCAACTGGGTGTACGTCAGCGCCAGCGGCGCGGCCTGGGCCTGGAGTTTCACCAACTGCGGGAATTTCGCGAGGGTGACAGCCTGCGCCAGATTGACTGGAAAGCCACGGCACGGCAACGCACGCCGATCGCCCGGGAATACCAGGATGAGCGCGACCAGCAGATTGTCTTCATGCTCGATTGCGGCCGGCGTATGCGCAGCCAGGACGGCGAACTGTCGCATTTCGACCACGCCCTCAACGCCTGTCTGCTGCTCAGCTACGTGGCCTTGCGCCAGGGCGATGCGGTGGGCCTGTGTACCTTCGCCTGTGACCAGCCGCGCTATCTGGCACCGGTCAAGGGCAGTGGCCAACTGAACCAGTTGCTCAACGCGGTATACGACCTGGACAGCACCCGGCGCGCGGCCGATTACCAGGCCGCAGCCAATCAGTTACTGGCTCGTCAGAAACGTCGAGCGCTGGTGATCGTCGTGACCAACCTGCGTGATGAGGACGACGAGGATCTGCTGACTGCGGTCAAGCGCATCAGCCGCCAGCATCGGGTATTGGTGGCAAGCCTGCGCGAAGAAGTACTGGATCATCTGCGCCAGGCCCCTGTGCAAACCCTGCCGGAAGCGCTGGCCTACTGCGCCAGCGTCGACTATCTCAACGCCCGGGAAGAACTCCATGACCGTCTGAAGGCACAGGGCTTCGCCGTACTGGATGCTCACCCGTCGGATTTGGGTGCGGATCTGGTAACGCGTTATCTGGGCTGGAAAAAAGGCGGCGTGCTATGAAGGTGCACCTTTTACAGGTATCCGTTCAACGATCAGCACGGGGCCGACAACGTTCGTCGCGCTAGGCCGAGGCCTGCTGGGGAACAAAACTGAAGTACTGCGACAGTGCCAGGATCAATTGCCCGTACTCGGCAGGTGCCTGTAACAGCATGAAACCCGAATCATAATGCTGAGGGTTGATGTCTTCACGGCTCCACAGGCACCTGGCAGTGAAGTCAATTGCATGCACATCTCCCTCAAGCCCGGGGATCTTCAAGCACAGCTCGAAATCCACGTTGATCATCATCGGTAGCTGACTGACCAACATCAGGCCTTCACTGGAAATGTTCCCCAGATAACCGATGGGTTTGTCCGTGAAGCGGTTGAACACCTGCAAGCAACAAGGCAACTGGTGCCGCTCAATCCGTCGATTGGTAAACATGATGCCGTCCAATGGCCATGATTTGGCCGTTCAGTGGTTCGGACCGGAGCGTTATCAACAACACCCCACGCTCCATGGTTCTCGGTGGGACAGCAACCTCTGCCCTGGCACTACCGCCGCCGAATCCGAGAATTGCATCTGTTTGAATTGAAAGTTGTACAAACAGACATCCAAAGGATAGCCCAACTCCGGCAAGAGACCAGCTATGAAATGATAGACGCCATCACAATGCAGCTGGCCTTGCTCGTGCGGGGCTTGCACCTGGGTAATGCCCCAGTTGTTGCAGCGTATCCAGGCGTGCACGGGCGCGGAATGCGTATTCGCTCGCCGGGTACTGGCTGATGATGAACTGATACGTCTGCACCGCGTCCACAAACAACTTCTGCCGTTCCAGGCACTGCCCACGCAGCATCGAGACCTCCGGCTGCACGTAGCGCCGTGAGCGGCTCTCGCGGTCGACCTGGGACAATTCCAGGGTGACCCGTTCGCAGTCGCCTACGTTGTAGGCACGGTAGGCATTGTTCAAATGATGGTCCATCGACCAACGGGTGCAGCCGACAACACTGACGGCCAGGGCAGCAATGATCAAAACTCGCATGGGGTGTTCTCCTGTCTTGAGCAGTGTATCGACCCTTGGGCGAAAATCTTCAGGGTTGTTCGTCCCGCTCCTTAGAGTGAAAACAAGCGAATCGATAATAAGTAGTGCAAACGAACAATGACTACAGCCAAAGAGCATAGTAGCCTTCCCCAGCGCTAGAACTCAGGAGTCCGTGCATGTCCGTCCGTCGTACCAAAATCGTCGCCACCCTTGGCCCGGCCAGTAACTCGCCGGAAGTCCTCGAACAGCTGATTCTGGCTGGCCTGGACGTTGCCCGTCTGAACTTCTCCCACGGCACCCCGGACGAGCACAAGGCTCGCGCCAAGCTGGTACGTGACCTCGCCGCCAAGCATGGCCGCTTCGTCGCGCTGCTGGGTGACCTGCAAGGTCCGAAGATCCGGATCGCCAAATTCGCCAACAAGCGCATCGAGCTGAAGATCGGTGACAAGTTCACCTTCTCCACCAGCCATCCGCTGACCGAAGGCAACCAGCAGGTTGTGGGTATCGACTACCCGGACCTGGTGAAAGACTGCGGCGTCGGCGACGAACTGCTGTTGGACGATGGCCGAGTGGTCATGCGCGTCGACACCGCCACCGTCACCGAGCTGAACTGCACCGTGATCATCGGCGGCCCGCTGTCCGACCACAAAGGCATCAACCGTCGTGGTGGCGGCCTGACTGCACCGGCCCTGACCGAGAAAGACAAGGCTGACATCAAGCTCGCCGCCGAAATGGAAGTGGACTACCTCGCCGTGTCCTTCCCACGCGACGCTGCCGACATGGAATACGCCCGCCAACTGCGCGACGAGGCCGGCGGTACTGCCTGGCTGGTCGCGAAGATCGAGCGCGCTGAAGCCGTGGCCGACGACGAAACCCTCGACGGCCTGATCAAGGCGTCCGACGCAGTGATGGTTGCCCGTGGCGACCTCGGCGTAGAAATCGGTGACGCGGAACTGATCGGCATCCAGAAGAAAATCATCCTGCACGCACGCCGCCACAATAAAGCGGTGATCGTTGCGACCCAGATGATGGAGTCGATGATCCAGAACCCGATGCCAACCCGTGCCGAAGTGTCCGACGTGGCCAACGCCGTGCTCGACTACACCGACGCCGTAATGCTCTCGGCGGAAAGTGCCGCCGGCCCGTACCCGCTGGAAGCGGTCCAGGCCATGGCGCGGATCTGCGTCGGCGCTGAAAAGCACCCGACCAGCAAGACCTCCAGCCACCGCATCGGCAAGGTGTTCGGAAGCTGCGACCAGAGCATTGCCCTGGCCGCCATGTACACCGCCAACCACTTCCCGGGTGTGAAGGCGATCATCGCCCTGACCGAAAGTGGCTACACCCCGTTGATCATGTCGCGCATCCGCTCCTCGATCCCGATCTACGCGTTCTCCCCGCACCGCGAAACCCAGGCCCGCGCGGCCATGTTCCGTGGCGTGTACACCGTACCGTTCGACCCGGCGTCGTTGCCGCCTGAGCAAGTCAGCCAGGCTGCCATCGACGAACTGCTCAAGCGTGGCGTCGTGGAGAAAGGCGATTGGGTGATCCTGACCAAGGGTGACAGCTACCACACCATCGGCGGCACCAACGGCATGAAGATCCTGCACGTTGGCGACCCAATGGTCTGAGTGACCTGCTGAAAGCAAAGGCCCTGTCATGTGAGTGACAGGGCCTTTTGCATTTCTAATCAGGGTGAGGGGGTGGTTGCACTGGCGCTTTCGCGGGCAAGCCCACACACACTTCAAATGCATCCCCATGTGGGAGCGGGCTTGCCCGCGAAAGCGTCAGTCCAGCCACTTCGATTTCAGCGCCGGGCAATAAACCCCGACAACGCCGCAATCGCCTCCGGCGACCTCAACCGCTGGGTAAATAGCGCGCCTTCCTCCTCAATCACCTGGCGCAACTGCTCGCGATCAACGCTCTTCATCAACTGCTTGCTGATTTGCACTGCACCCGGCGCCAGAGTCTCGAAGCGTTCGGCCACCTCCCGCGCCTTGGCCAAGGCTGCCTCACCACTGTCCAGCGCTTGCGTGGCGATGCCCCACTGTGCAGCCTGCTCGCCGCTGAACCCTTCGCCCAGCAGCAACAATTCGGCAGCCTTTGCATGCCCAAGCAAGCGCGGCAGGATCAGGCTGGAGCCGAACTCCGGGCACAGTCCCAGGTTGACAAACGGCATGCGCAACCGGGCATCACGGCTGACATACACCAGGTCGCAATGCAGCAACAGCGTGGTACCAATGCCCACTGCAGCGCCCGCCACACCGGCAATCACCGGTTTGCGGCAATTGAGCAGGCTCTTCATAAAGAGGAACGGTGGGCTGTCCAGGTCCGTGGGCGGTTGCTGCAGGAAGTCGCCGATATCATTGCCGGCGGTAAAACACTCGCTACTGCCCTGGATCAGCACCGCATTGACCGTGTTGTCGGCATCGGCCTGCTCCAACGCCGCGGCCAACTGGTGGTACATCGCGCGGGTCAGGGCGTTTTTCTTGTCGGGGCGGTTGAACTGCAGAATCAGCAGCCCACGGTCACGTTGCAGCACAATGGCATCGGTCATGGCGAGTCTCGCAGATAGGCGCTCAACCACGGGGCAGGAACACATCGGCCAGCAGTTGATTACGCGGCAAGCCCGCCAGGAACAGGCGCTTGGAAAAGGCCTCGACACTGCCGGGATGCCCGCAGAGTAAGGCCAGGGTTTGCCGGGAAACAAGCCGCAGTTGCGCCAAAGCACCGGCCAACTGCGCCGCTGTCCACAACTCGACGATGAGGTTTTCATGGCTGGCGGCCAGCTGGGCCAGGGGCTCGGCCAGATAATGCGCGTGCGTATCATGGGCCAGGTGAATCACGCGGATGACGCCCTGGTGATCCTGGCGCAAGGCCTCACGCAACACGCCCCACAACGGGCCCAGGCCAGTGCCGGATGCCAGCAGCCACAGCGGCCGGGATTGCCAGTCCGGGTCATAGTGCAACGCCCCACCGCGCAATTCGCCCAGGCGCAGTTGATCACCGGCCTGTAACTGCCGGGCAAGATCGCTGAACTCGCCGGGCAGGCGGCAATCGAGATGGAACTCCAGGAACGGATCTTCCCCGGGCAAGCTGGCCAGGGAATAAGGCCGCGCCACCGTACCCGCCCACAGCACCAAGTGCTGCCCGGCCCGGTAACGCAGGCCTCGCTCCGGTTGCAGGCGCAGGCGCAGCACCGTCGGGTGCAGCCAGTCCGCGCTCAGTACTGTTGCCGCCGTGCCGTCGCGCAATGGGTCAAAGGCCTCAACCTGCACATCACCTGTAACCTGGCACTGGCAGGCCAGGCGCCAGCCATCCTGGCGCTGGGCCGGGCTCAGGGCGTCGGGTTGCTTGTCCTCGACCTCACCCCGGCAACGCACCAGGCAGGCATGGCAACTCCCCGCCCGGCAGCTGTAGGGCACCGCCACACCGGCCTGGTTCAAGGCATCCAGCAGATTGCTGCCGGTGGAGACCGACCAGTGGCGTGCGCCGACGTGCAGTTCAGGCATAAAACTCTTCAACTGTAGGAGCGAGCTTGCTCGCGAATGTCGCTAACGATAACGCGGGCTGCCTGACGAAACCCACCAGATTCACGTTTTTCGCGAGCAAGCTCGCTCCTACAGCTAAATCGAGCCGGCCATTCATGACCATCGTCGGGTGTATCGGCCACCGCGCCGGGTTATACTGCCGCGCCTTTTTAGCGTCGCGCCAGCACTACCCGGCGTGCCTTGGAAAAGGTGGCTCCAGCGACCGATACACCCATCTGAAGCCACCTTTATTGAATGTTCCCTTATAGAGGAGCGCGACTCATGACCGTGATCAAGCAAGACGACCTGATTCAGAGCGTTGCCGACGCCCTGCAATTCATTTCCTACTACCACCCCGTTGACTTCATCCAGGCAATGCACGAGGCCTACCTGCGCGAAGAATCGCCGGCCGCCCGTGACTCCATGGCCCAGATCCTGATCAACTCGCGCATGTGTGCCACCGGCCACCGTCCGATCTGCCAGGACACCGGGATCGTTACCGTGTTCGTACGCGTCGGCATGGATGTACGTTGGGATGGCGCCACCATGGGCCTGGACGACATGATCAACGAAGGCGTGCGTCGCGCCTACAACCTGCCGGAAAACGTCCTGCGGGCCTCGATCCTCGCCGACCCGGCAGGTAGCAGGAAGAACACCAAGGACAACACCCCAGCGGTAATCCACTACTCCATCGTTCCGGGTAACACCGTGGAAGTGGACGTGGCCGCCAAGGGTGGTGGTTCCGAGAACAAGTCGAAAATGGCCATGCTCAACCCGTCCGACTCTATCGTCGACTGGGTGCTCAAGACCGTGCCGACCATGGGTGCCGGCTGGTGCCCACCGGGCATGCTCGGCATTGGTATCGGCGGCACCGCCGAGAAAGCCGCGGTGATGGCCAAGGAAGTGTTGATGGAATCCATCGACATCCACGAGCTGAAAAAGCGCGGCCCCTCCAACCGTATCGAAGAGATGCGCCTGGAGCTGTTCGAGAAGGTCAACCAACTGGGGATCGGCGCCCAGGGCCTGGGTGGCCTGACCACCGTGCTCGACGTGAAGATCATGGATTACCCGACCCACGCCGCCTCGTTGCCGGTGTGCATGATCCCCAACTGCGCCGCCACCCGTCACGCACACTTCGTGCTCGACGGTTCCGGCCCGGCCTCGCTGGAAGCGCCACCGCTGGACGCCTACCCGGAAATCGTCTGGGAAGCCGGCCCGTCGGCCCGCCGCGTCAACCTCGACACCCTGACCCCGGAAGACGTGCAGAGCTGGAAACCGGGCGAAACCGTGCTGCTCAACGGCAAGATGCTCACCGGGCGCGACGCGGCGCACAAGCGCATGGTCGAGATGCTGAACAAGGGTGAAACCTTGCCGGTAGACCTCAAGGGTCGCTTCATCTACTACGTCGGCCCGGTCGATCCGGTGCGCGAAGAAGTGGTTGGCCCGGCTGGCCCGACCACCGCCACGCGGATGGACAAGTTCACCCGCCAGATCCTCGAGCAGACTGGCCTGTTGGGCATGATCGGCAAATCCGAGCGCGGCCCGACCGCCATCGAAGCGATCAAGGACCACAAGGCCGTGTACCTGATGGCCGTGGGTGGCGCGGCTTACCTGGTGGCGCAAGCCATCAAGAAATCGCGTGTGGTGGCGTTCGCCGAACTGGGCATGGAAGCGATCTACGAGTTCGACGTCAAAGACATGCCGGTAACGGTTGCTGTCGACAGCAACGGTGAGTCGGTCCACATCACTGGCCCTGCCATCTGGCAGAAAAAGATCAGTGAGAGCCTGGCGGTAGAAGTGCAGTAAGCACCTCCCTGCAAGGTTAAAAGGCGACTGTGGCTCCGTGCTGCAGTCGCCTTTTTTGTGGTCACAGTGAACGCAGTTATGTGGGAGCGGGCTTGCTCGCGAAAGCGCTGAATCAGGCGCTGGATGTGTTGAATGACACACTGCTTTCGCGAGCAAGCCCGCTCCCACACAAGCCCAGCTGTTACACCAGCCCGCTCATCACAAGATCCAAGCGGCGCATGTTATGGTGCTCGCCCCTTACTGCAGCTGCTCATTCTCGTATGATCGCGATCCCTCGCCCATTGCGTCTGACCTTCTATTCCCTGCTGATTATTGCCGGCGCCGTTCTGGCGGCCAGCGTTGCCATCCGCCAGGCCGAACGCCAGTCCCTGGTGGACGATGCCGGGCGTGCGAACCAGCAGTTGGCGCTGTATGCCAACTCCTTGCACACCCTGATCGAACGCTACCGCGCCCTGCCCGCCGTGCTGGCCCTGGACTCGGAAATGATCCGGGCCCTCAAAGGCCCGCTGGATCCGGCGACCCAGGAGGTGCTCAACCACAAACTGGAACGCATCAACGGTGCTGCGCAGTCTTCGACCCTGGAATTGATGGACCGCAGCGGCCTGGCCGTGGCGGCCAGTAACTGGCGCCTGCCCAGCAGCTATGTCGGCCACAACTACGCGTTTCGCCCCTACTTCAGCCAGACCCGCAGCCAGGGCAACGGGCGCTTTTATGCGGTGGGAGTAACCACCGGCATTCCGGGGTACTTCCTCTCCAGCGCGGTAGTGGATGAGCAGGAACAATTCCTCGGCGCCATGGTGGTCAAGCTGGAATTTCCGGAGCTGGAGCGCGAATGGGCCCAGGGCGACGACCTGCTGCTGGTCAGCGATGCCCGGGGCATCGTGTTTATCGCCAATAAACCCGGATGGCGTTACCGCAACCTGCGCCCGCTGTCGGCCAACGATCTGGCCGAACTCCAAGCCACGCGCCAGTACGACAAGAAGCAACTGCAGCCCCTGGAGACCCAGACCTTGCAGCGCTTCGACGAAAACAGTCACCTGGTCCGCGTGGCCGGCCCTGAAGGCAACGCCAACTACATCTGGGAATCCCTGCCGCTCAAAGCCGAAGGCTGGACCCTGCACCTGCTGCGCAAACCCCAGGTGGCCTTTGAAGATCAGCGTAACGCCGGCCTCGCCGCGGCCGGCCTGTGGTTGGCGCTGGTGTTCCTGCTGTTGTTCCTGACCCAGCGTTGGCGCCTGGCCCGCTTGCGCCAGCGCAGCCGCGAAGAACTGGAGCGCCTGGTGCAAGAGCGTACCCAGGCCCTGCGCACCGCCCAGGATGGCCTGGTGCAATCGGCCAAGCTGGCGGCGCTGGGGCAGATGTCTGCGGCCCTGGCCCATGAAATCAACCAGCCGCTGACCACCCAGCGCATGCAACTGGCGACCTTGCGCCTGCTGCTTGATCACGGGCGCATCGACGACGCGTACCAGGCGCTGACGCCATTGGACGACATGCTCACCCGCATGGCCGCCCTGACCGGCCATCTGAAAACCTTCGCCCGCAAAAGCCCCAGCGGCCTGCGCGAACGCCTGGACCTGGCGACCGTGGTCGACCAGTCCCTGCACTTGCTCGACGCGCGCCTGCGCGACGAAGCCATCGGCACTGTGCTTGACCTGACCCGCCCGGCCTGGGTACGCGGCGACGCCATTCGTCTGGAACAGGTGCTGATCAACCTGCTGCGCAATGCCCTGGACGCCATGGCCAACAAACCGCGCAAGCGCCTGGAAATCCGCCTGCACGCCGATCAACAACTGTGGCACCTGAGCGTCAGCGACAGCGGCGGCGGCATTGCCGAGGAGCACCTGAACAACGTGTTCGACCCGTTCTTCACCACCAAGCCGGTGGGTGACGGGCTCGGTCTCGGGTTGGCGGTGTCCTACGCTATCGTGCATGAACTGGGGGGGCGCCTGAGTGTTGCCAATCAGGGCGACGGCGCCGTATTCACCCTGACCCTGCCCATCGCACTGGAGGCGCCAGACCTATGCTGAACGCGGTGATCGTGGTTGATGACGAAGCCAGCATCCGCACGGCCGTGGAACAGTGGCTGAACCTCTCCGGGTTCGAGGTGCAGCTGTTCAGCCGCGCCGAGGACTGCCTGGCGCAACTGCCCAGGGATTTCCCCGGGGTGATTCTCAGCGACGTGCGCATGCCAGGCCTCAGCGGCCTGGAGCTGCTGGCCGAGGTGCAACGACGCGATGCCGACTTGCCGGTGATCCTGCTGACGGGCCACGGTGACGTGCCAATGGCCGTCGAAGCGATGCGCGATGGCGCCTACGACTTTCTCGAAAAACCCTTCAGCCCCGACGCCCTGCTCGCCAGCCTGCGCCGGGCCCTGGACAAGCGCGGGCTGATCCTGGAAAACCGCCGCCTGCACCAACAGGCCGATCATCGGGCCAAGCTGGAGTCGAGCCTGCTGGGGGTGTCCCGCAGCCTGCAGACACTGCGCCGCCAGGTCCTGGATTTGGCAGCCTTGCCGGTCAACGTGCTGATCCGTGGCGAGACCGGCAGCGGCAAGGAACTGGTCGCCCGCTGCCTGCACGACTTCGGGCCCCGGGCGAAGAAGCCGTTTGTCGCGCTCAACTGTGCGGCAATTCCCGAGCAACTGTTTGAAGCCGAACTGTTCGGCCATGAAAGCGGCGCCTTCACTGGCGCCCAGGGCAAGCGTATCGGCAAGCTGGAGTACGCCGACGGCGGCACGTTGTTTCTCGACGAGATCGAAAGCATGCCCCTGGCCCAGCAGGTGAAACTGCTGCGGGTGCTGCAAGAGCAGAAGCTCGAGCGCCTGGGCTCCAACCAGAGCATCAAGGTCGACCTGCGCATCATTGCCGCGACCAAGCCCGACTTGCTGGACGAAGCCCGCGCCGGGCGGTTCCGTGAGGACCTGGCCTACCGCCTGACCGTCGCACAATTGCGCCTGCCGCCGCTGCGCGAACGCCGCGAAGATATTCCGCTGCTGTTCGAACACTTTGCCCAGAGCGCCGCCGAGCGCCTGGGCCGCGCGGCCGCCCCCCTCAGCGGGCCGCAGCTGGGGCGACTGCTCAGCCATGACTGGCCGGGCAACGTGCGCGAGTTGGCCAACGCTGCCGAACGCCAGGTACTGGGCCTCGGTGAGCCGGAGCCGGAGGGTATCGAGGCCGGGCAGTCCCTGGCAGCGCAGCAGGAAGCGTTCGAGGCGCACTGCTTGAAAGCCGCGCTGACCCGGCACAAGGGCGATATCAAGGCGGTACTGGCCGAGCTGCAACTGCCACGGCGTACGTTCAATGAAAAGATGCAGCGCCATGGGCTGACCCGGGAAATGTTTCTGTCGATGGACTGAGGGGGCTGCTGGAGGCCTCATCGCTGCATAGGTATCTACACAACTTTCAGAAACTGACGAACTCTCCTGTGGCGAGCGGGCTTGCCCCGCGCTGGGCTGCGAAGCAGCCCCAAAACCAGCCGCTGCGGTGTATCTGGTACAACGCATTCTGCTTATTGGGGCTGCTTCGCAGCCCAGCGCGGGGCAAGCCCGCTCGCCACAACTGCGCTATCTGCCTGGATTTAGGCGTTGCAGCAAAGTTGTGTAGATACCGATGCAGCGATAAGCACAGCCGCCATAAGCGGATTTCCGCTCATCACCCAGAAATCATCAGCGACTTTCCGCTCAAAAAATCCCCCCAACCCTTCTAAACCGGGCTTTCACCCGCTTGGCACAGCTCCTGCTATAGCTTGCGCCAGGCTGCGCTGACGCGCGCTCCACAAAAACAATGACATGAAGGATCCTTCAATGGATAACTCCAACTCCCTGCCTCTGGGGTCGGCCGCCGTGCCGGCAAAAGAACGCACTACCTCCAGCCGGATCAAGTCGATCTTCAGCGGATCGGTCGGCAACATGGTCGAGTGGTACGACTGGTACGTCTACGCCGCCTTCTCGCTGTACTTCGCAAAAACCTTCTTCCCGAAAGGCGACACCACTGCCCAACTGCTCAATACCGCCGCGATCTTCGCCGTAGGCTTCCTGATGCGCCCGATCGGCGGCTGGTTGATGGGGCTGTACGCTGACAAAGTCGGGCGTAAAAAGGCCCTGATGGCCTCTGTCTACCTGATGTGCTTCGGCTCATTGCTGATTGCCCTGAGCCCGGGCTATGAAATCATCGGTATCGGCGCGCCGATCCTGCTGGTATTTGCCCGTTTGCTGCAGGGCCTGTCGGTGGGCGGCGAATACGGCACCTCCGCCACTTACCTCAGCGAGATGGCGACCAAGGAACGTCGCGGTTTCTACTCCAGCTTCCAATACGTGACCCTGATCTCTGGCCAGCTCATCGCATTGGCGGTGCTGATCGTGCTGCAACAGCTCCTCACCACCGAAGAACTGTATGCCTGGGGCTGGCGTATCCCGTTCGCCATTGGTGCCCTGTGCGCGGTGGTGGCCCTGTACCTGCGACGCGGCATGGAAGAAACCGAATCGTTCACCAAGAAGGAAAAAGCCAAGGAAAGCGCCATGCGCACCTTGATGCGCCACCCCAAGGAACTGATGACCGTGGTCGGCCTGACCATGGGCGGCACCCTGGCCTTCTACACCTACACCACCTATATGCAGAAGTACCTGGTGAACACCGTCGGCATGAGCATCTCCGACTCCACCACCATTTCTGCGGCCACGCTGTTCCTGTTCATGTGCTTGCAACCGATTGTCGGCGGCCTGTCGGACAAGGTCGGTCGCCGACCGATCCTGATTGCCTTCGGCATCCTCGGGACGCTGTTCACCGTGCCGATCCTCACCACCCTGCACACCGTCCAGACCTGGTGGGGTGCGTTCTTCCTGATCATGGCGGCGCTGATCATCGTCAGCGGCTACACCTCGATCAACGCGGTGGTGAAGGCCGAGCTGTTCCCTACCGAAATCCGTGCACTGGGTGTAGGCCTGCCTTACGCACTGACCGTGTCGATCTTCGGCGGCACCGCCGAATACATCGCGCTGTGGTTCAAGAGCATCGGCATGGAAACCGGCTACTACTGGTACGTGACCGCGTGTATTGCCGTGTCGTTGCTGGTCTACATCACCATGAAAGACACCCGCAAGCATTCGCGGATTACCACGGACTGACCGTTCGCCAGGTGTAGAAAAGGGGCCATGTCATGCAATGACATGGCCCCTTTTTTCATCCTGTGTCAGGACAGCTCAGCCAGCGGCTGGCGGTTGTCCCGGCGCTGTACATACCAGGCACCGGCGATCATCAACAACAGCACCGCCGCCAGCACCGCCGACGAGCCAACCGTGCCAAAGTCCAGGCCGCCCTTCTCATGGGGTTTGGTCAGGAAGTCCCCGAGGGTCGCGCCAAAGGGGCGGGTCAAGACAAACGCTACCCAGAACAACACCACCGACGAAACCGTCGTGCAGTACTTGAGCGCCACCACCAGCAGGATACTCGCGCCGATCAACATGGCACCGCCGGCAAAGCCCAGCCCCGAGTCGTCGGCGAGGAAATCCCCTAGCGCCGTACCCAGGGTGTTGGAGAGCAGGATTGCCACCCAGTAGAACAACTCGCCGCGCGGGGTCTGCACCTTATTCACGTTCAGCGAATTGCCGCTCAAGTGCCAGAGCGCGAAGACCATCAGCAACAGGACAATCAGAATCATCGAGCCGCAGGCGTACCCCAGGCCCAAGGTGCGGTCCATAAAATCGGACATAGTGGTGCCCGCCGTACTCGTCGACAAAATCACGATCCAGTACAGCACCGGATTGTAGGTTTTCGACCATAACTGCGTCAGCAATGTGATCAGGAACACACTGAGCAGGATCATCGAACTGATGGCATAGCCGACGTTCAAGGTCATCGACAACAAGTCCCCGGCGGTTTCGCCGAGGGTGGTCGCACAGATCTTCATGACCCAGAACGCCAGGGTAATCTGAGGAAGTTTGTTCATTGTGCAGAAGGCTCCAGAGTTCAGTCTCGAAAGGCCGACTCAGGGGGGGGGGGGTATCGACCTGGCGTGCAGACTGGCCGTGCAGCGGTGAAAAATAGGTGGGCGATAAATGAAAATTCCATACGGTCGGTAGAAATCCTGCCCTTGGGCCTGCACTATTGCGCTTTTCCCGCCGCAGGAACCCCGTCCATGCCCGACGATATCCATTTCTACGAACCCGCCAACGGCCACGGCCTGCCCCATGACCCGTTCAACGCCATCGTCGGCCCGCGGCCAATTGGCTGGATTTCCTCCCAGGACAACGAAGGCCGCCTGAACCTGGCGCCCTACAGTTTTTTCAACGCGTTCAACTACATTCCGCCGATCATTGGTTTTTCCAGCGTCGGGCGCAAAGACAGCCTGAACAACATCGAGCAGACCGGCGAATTTGTCTGGAACCTGGCCACGCGCCCACTGGCCGAGCAGATGAACCAGAGCTGCGCCGCCGTGTCACCCGAGGTCAACGAGTTTGAACTGGCCGGGCTGACGCCGGTGGCGTCCAAGGTGATTGCCGTGCCCCGAGTGGGCGAAAGCCCGGTGTCGTTCGAGTGCAAGGTGACGCAGATCATTCAGCTGCAGCGGGCTGACAAGGAACTGGTGCCCAGTTGGCTGGTGCTTGGCGAAGTGGTCGCGGTGCATATTGCCAAATGGCTGCTCAAGGATGGGGTATACGACACGGCGGCTGCCGAGCCGATTCTGCGAGGTGGTGGGCCGGCGGATTACTTCCAACTGGGCCCGGAAGCGCTGTTCAAGATGTACCGCCCGGGTGCCGGCAAACCCTGATTGGATGGAATGCAATTAAAAATGTGGGAGCGGGCTTGTGTGGGAGCGGGCTTGCCCGCGATAGCGGTGTATCAGTCGACTCATGTATCGACTGACACTCAGTCATCGCGGGCAAGCCCGCTCCCACACAGAACCCCACAGCTGGGTCGGTGGCGCTCTTTAGTTTGCTGCGATCGCCCAGGCCAACTGACCCTCTTCATCGATATCGATCAAGCGCTCCAATTGCTGGGCCGCTGCATCGTCAGCGTCATCAGCAGTCTTGAACAATTGGCCATCGAGGATCTTGTGAAAGCGCGGGGCGCTCATGCCATCCAGTGCCTTGACGGCGATGGCGGCGCTATAGCCCCCCTGGTCTTCACGCACTAGGGCGGAAACAGCTTCGTGGTGGGCAAACTCTTTACGTGCCATGTTGCAGGTCCTGGCCAATGGAAAGTCGGCCATTCTAAACCCTAACCGGCCAATTGCAGGTACTCGCCGTAGGCATTGGCGGCGGATGCGTCGGTGAAGGTCTGGAAGTCCATGCTGCGCACGACCATGTCGTTCAACAGCTCGGTAAACAGCATCAAGGCCGGCGAGTTGAAGTAGGCACTCATCGCCTGTTCACTGCTCCAGAAACCTGAGACCAACCATACATCGGGGTCAACCTGAGAGTGCTGCAACGAGAATTGCAGGCAACCCTGAGCCTGGCGGCCCGGTTCGATCAAACTGCTCAAGCGCGCACCCAGTTCGGTGCTGCACCCGCTGCGGGCGCGGATAAAGGCCATATGGCTCGCGGGAATGGGGGTGGACATGTTCGACTCTCCCGTTGAGAAGTGATGCTCGGCAAGCACTGTGAGGGCGTGCTGCCACAGGGTCAAAGATACGGGCGCCTGCCCCTGGCCGGTTAGTCGATTCCTGCCGGCTTATTGCACAATCCTGCCAGAAGCCTGGAAAGACGGTTTGGCGCCCGGCTTTATTCCACGCATCGGCGCCTTGTTTCAGGGAGATGACAGGCCACGGGCTTGCCTGATTCAAGACGCGCCGCAGGATCAGGCAAGGATTGTGCAGAATCGACCTAACACGACTGCAACAGGCACCGCTAAGCTGTGCCCATCAAAGAAGCATGCAGAGGACGCCCCATGTCGTCGCCCGAACAGCAGTCCATTCCCCTCGATGCCGAGATGGAAAAACAGCGCGCCGAACTGGCCGGTATCGTGCACAGGCATACCTGGGAGGACGGTTCCTACGGCACGGCGATCACTTCGTTGTACCTGAACCGCCACAACACGCCGCGCGATTTCATGCCGGTGCTGGTGGAACCCGCCCTGTGCATCCTCGCCAACGGCAGCAAGGAGGTGCGCCTGGCCGACGAAATCTTTGCCTACGATCCGCTCAACTACCTGGTGTTCTCGGTCGCAATGCCGGTGGCCGGGCGGGTCATCGACGCCACGCCCGAAGACCCCAACCTGTCGGTGCGGATCAATATCGACCCGGCGCAACTGACCGCCTTGATTGCCGAAGCCGGCCCGATGGGCGTGCCTACACGCCCGACATCGCGCGGGATGTATGTCGACCGGATCGACACCCAGTTGCTTGATGCCGTACTGCGCCTGGCACGCCTGCTGGATACGCCCAAAGACATCGCGATGTTGGCGCCGTTGATCAATCGCGAAATTCTCTACCGTCTGCTGCGTGGGCCACAGGGCTATCGCCTGTACGAAATTGCCGTGGCCAATAGCCAAAGCCATCGGGTCAGCCGTGCGATCACCTGGTTGAACGGTAACTACGAACAACCGCTGCGCATCGACGACCTGGCCAAGGAAGTGAATCTGAGCGTGTCGACCCTGCACCATCGCTTCAAGGCCATCACCGCCATGAGCCCGCTGCAGTATCAGAAACAGCTACGCCTGCAGGAAGCACGACGGCTGATGATCGCCGAAGGCCTGGAGGCCTCGGCGGCGGGGTATCGGGTGGGGTATGAAAGCCCGTCGCAGTTCAGCCGGGAATACAGCCGGTTGTTTGGCGCGCCGCCGTTGCGCGACTTGGCCAGGCTACGCCAGAGCATCTGACCCAGCGCTCCTACAGGGTGACGCGGTGTTGTTTAGTCCAGGGTCCGGGGCAGTTGCAAGGTCACCCGTAGGCCACCTTCGCGCAAATTCTGCAGGCTGACTTCGCCGCCATGGCTGTGGGCGATATTGCGTGCAATTCCCAACCCCAAGCCATAGCCCTGCTGCTGACCGGCCAGGCGAAAGTGCGGTTCGAAGACCTGTTCCAAACGCTGTTCCGGCACACCCGGCCCCTCGTCATCCACATGCAGGATGAACTGCGCACCATCGTCCTCGATACGCAGGTGAGCGTTCTGCCCGTACTTCAAAGCATTGTCGATCAGGTTGCCAATGCAGCGCTTGAGCGCCAGCGGCTTGCCCGGGTAGGCCGTCAGCGCCCGACCGTGCTGCGTCACCCGCCCATTGCCATGGGGCGCCAGGTACGGCTCCACCAGACAGTCGAGCACATGATTGAGGTCCACCGGCTCGATGTTCTCGTGGATATCGGTGTCCTTGACGCACTGCAACGCGCCCTTGACCAGCAGTTCCAGCTCATCCAGGTCACGGCCGAACTTGGCTTGCAGCTTTTCATCTTCCAGCAGCTCCACGCGCAGCCGCAGGCGTGTGATCGGCGTGCGCAGGTCGTGGGAAATTGCGCTGAACAACTGGCTGCGTTCGGTCAGGTAGCGGCTGATCCGCTCGCGCATGGCATTGAACGCACGCCCCACTTCCACCACTTCGCTACCACCACCTTCGGCCACCGGTTCCACGTCGGCGCCCAGGGACAGGTCCCGCGCCGCCCGCGCCAGGCGCTTGAGCGGCCGGCTCTGCCAATGCACCAGCAAACCGATAAACAGCAGCAGGAAACCACTGGTCAGCACGATAAACCACACCTGTTGGGAGGGCAGGCCCTGTTCTTCGAGGCTGGTGTAGGGTTCGGGCAGCAACGAGGCGATATACAGCCACTCGCCGGCGCCCAACTCGATCTGCGTCACCAGCACCGGCGGGTTGACCGGTTCCAGGGTCAGTGCGTAATGCGCCCAGGAACGTGGCAACTCATCAAGCTTGAGCCCGGCATTGAAAATGCGCAGGTCTTCGGCACTGACAAACTCCACCGAAAAATGCACGTCACTGCCCAGGGTCTGGCGCAGTACTTCATCCACGGCACCGAGCACCGCCTGTTTGCGCGGGGTTTGCGGCAGGATCTGCATATCCAGGGGCTTGTCGTTGAGCGTTACGACAAAGCGCGTACCGCCCATGCTGCGCAACTGGTCAAGCACCAGCGGCCGATAAGCCACCGGCAGTGAGCGGAAATAGCTGACGCTGGCAGTCATCGAGTGGGCCAGGCTGCGGGCGCTGGTGACCAGGCCTTCGAGCTGGGTAGCGCGCAATTGCGACACCCAGATCACACTGGATAAAGCCTGGGCAAACAGCACTGCCAACAGGGTCAGCAGCAGCATGCGCCCCAGCAATGAGCGCGGCACCGGAATACGCCGGCGCTCAGTGGGCATTGCTGGCAACCACACTGGCCGCCAGTTGGTAACCGCTGCCACGTACGGTGCGGATCAGCCGTGGAGGTTTCTCGGTATCGCGTAGGCGTTGTCGCAGGCGGCTGACCGCCATATCCACAATTCGATCGAGGGGCATCAGGTCACGGCCACGGGTGGCGTTGCCAATGGTGTCGCGATCAAGGATTTGCTGCGGATGATCAAGGAACAGCTTGAGCAGGGCAAAGTCGGCACCGGACAGGATGACTTCCTCACCATCGAGGTGAAACAGCCGATGGCTGATCATATCCAGCCGCCACTCATCGAACACCAGCACATCGCCGCCGGTACGTTCCTGGCCAAACTGGCAGCGGCGCAGCAGGGCCTTGATGCGGGCCTGCAACTCTCGCGGGCTGAAAGGTTTGCCGATGTAATCGTCGGCGCCCAGTTCCAGGCCGATGACCCGGTCGGCTTCGTCGGAACTGGCGGTGAGCATGATGATCGGCACCTGGGCCTGGCGCGGGTGCTGGCGTACCCAGCGGCAGAGGCTGAAGCCGTCTTCGTCGGGCAGCATCACGTCGAGGATCACCAAGTCGCACGGAGCCTCGTCCATGGCCTGGCGAAACCCCGCGCCATTGGGCACGCCCCGCACCTGGAAGCCGGCGCGGCTGAGGTAGGTTTGCAGCAACTCGCGGATTTCCTCGTCGTCATCGACGAGGAGAATGGATTTACTGATTACGCTCACGGGGGCCTCCTTGTTGTTATGGGCCAAGCCTTGAAGCATGGGTTGTTCTCAGGGGCCTCATCGCGGGCAAGCCCGCTCCCACCTTTGGAATGCATTCTCCTGTGGGAGCGGGCTTGCCCGCGATGAGGCCATCACTGCCTACGCAAATGCCTGTTCGAGCGCCACACCCGCGCCGGTCAACCCCGAATACGGCGCCGTCACCAACCACACCGGGATCCCCTTGAAGTAGTCACTCATGCAGCCTTTGTCAGCAAAGCTCTTGGCAAAGCCACTGTTGATAAAAAACTCGGCAAACCGCGGGATCACCCCACCCACGATATACACACCGCCCCGGGCACCCGTGGTCAGCACGTTATTGCCGGCGACGCGGCCCAGCCAGATGCTGAACTGGTCGAGGACCTCCAGCGCAACCGGATCGCCAGCCAGCCCCGCCGCTGTAATCGCCTCTGGGGTTTCCAATACCGCCGGATGACCATCCACCGCACAGATCGCCCGGTACAAACGTGGCAATCCGCCGCCGCTCAGGGCCGTTTCGGCGCTGACATGCCCGATCTCGTTGTAGATGTGCTGCCACAACTGGGTTTCCCGGGGGCTGCTCAAGGGCAGGTCGACATGCCCGCCCTCCCCCGGCAACGCTGCCCAACGGCCGGCGCCCAGGTCGAGCAAGGTGCCCACGCCCAAGCCCGTTCCAGGGCCAATCACCACCGCCGGGCGCCATGGTTCCGGGGTGCCGGCGCACACCACGCGGTATTCGTCGGGTTGCAGGCGGGTCATGCCCAGGGCCATGGCCGAGAAGTCATTGACCAGCAGTAGCTCGTCCACTTGCAGGGCCTTGCAGAACGCGGTCTTGCTCAGGCGCCAGTGGTTGTTGGTGAACTTGAACTCATCACCGCTTACAGGCCCGGCGACCGACAGGCACACCGCGCCTATGGAGCCCGGCTCCAAGCCTTCCTCGGCGAGGTAGACCTTGATCGCTTCCTCGGGGCTGGCGTGATCCGCCGTGGCCAACACTCGGATCGAATGCAGTGCCTGGTCCCGCCACAACGCGAACCGGGCGTTGGTACCGCCAATATCACCTACCAGCGCAAGCTTCACTTAAGTGTCTCCAGGGCAGAGGTAAAGGCGCTGGCGCCCTGCTCTGCGGAGCTTGCGGCCAGACGCATAAATGCAAACAGCTCGCGACCGGCCCCCACGTTATTGCCCAACAGGCCCGTGGCAGGCGCGCGCGCTGCAAATTCTTCGGCGTCCACCTTAAGCTCCAGGGTGCCTTTGACGCCATCGACGCGAATGATATCGCCATCCCTGACCCGCGCCAGCGCCCCACCGCGCTGCGCTTCGGGGCTGACGTGAATCGCGGCGGGAATCTTACCCGAGGCGCCGGACATGCGCCCGTCTGTCACCAGTGCCACCTTGAAGCCACGGTCCTGGAGCACGCCGAGGAACGGCGTCATCTTGTGCAATTCCGGCATGCCATTGGAGCGCGGGCCCTGGAAGCGCATCACGGCGACGAAATCCTTCTCCAACTGGCCGGCCTTGAACGCATCGGCCAGGTCCTGCTGGTCCTGGAACACCACGGCCGGCGCTTCGACGATTTGATGTTCGAGGGCCACCGCCGAGACTTTCATTACCCCACGGCCGAGGTTGCCTTGCATCACACGCAAGCCGCCCTCCGGGGAGAAGGCACGGGCGACGGGGCGCAGGATGGTTTCGTCGAGGCTTTCGATCGGGCCTTCGCGCCAGATCAGTTCGCCGTCCACCAGGAAGGGTTCGCGGGTGTAGCGGCTCAGGCCATGGCCGGCGACGGTGTTGACGTCTTCGTGGAGCAGCCCGGCTTCCAGCAGCTCGCGGATCAGGAACGACATGCCGCCCGCCGCCTGGAAGTGGTTGATGTCAGCCTTGCCGTTCGGATAGACGTGGGACAGGGTCGGCACCACTTCCGAGAGGTCGGCCATGTCCTGCCAGGTGAGGATGATCCCCGCCGCCATGGCGATGGCTGGCATATGCAGGGTGTGGTTGGTCGAGCCGCCGGTGGCGTTGAGGGCGACGATGGAGTTGACCAGGGATTTTTCGTCGACGATCTCGCCAATCGGCGTGAAGTTGCCATTGGCCTTGGTCAAGCGCGTGACCTGGTGCGCGGCTTCACGGGTCAGCGCATCACGCAGCGGCGTGTACGGGTTGACGAACGAGGCGCCCGGCAGGTGCAGGCCCATGACTTCCATCAGCAACTGGTTGGTGTTGGCGGTGCCGTAGAAGGTGCAGGTGCCGGGGCTGTGGTAGGACTTCATCTCCGACTCCAGCAGCTCTTCACGGCTGGCCTTGCCTTCGGCGTAGCGCTGGCGCACGTCGGCCTTCTGCTTGTTGGAGATCCCCGACGGCATCGGCCCGCCGGGCACAAAGATCATCGGCAGGTGGCCATAACGCAGGGCGCCCATCATCAGGCCCGGGACGATCTTGTCGCAGATCCCCAGCATCAGCGCGGCGTCGAACATGTTGTGGGACAGCGCTACCGCCGTGGACATGGCAATCACTTCGCGGCTCAGCAGGCTCAGCTCCATCCCAGGCTCGCCCTGGGTCACGCCGTCGCACATGGCCGGGGTGCCACCGGCGAACTGGCCGACCGAGCCAACCTCGCGCAGGGCTTTCTTGATCTGTTCCGGGAAGTGTTCGTAGGGCTGGTGCGCCGAGAGCATGTCGTTATATGACGAAACAATTGCCACGTTGGCAGCGTTCATCATTCGCAGGCTGTTTTTGTCTTCGGTGCCGCATCCGGCCACGCCGTGGGCAAAGTTGGCGCATTGCAGCTTGCCGCGCATCGGCCCGTCGCTGGCCGCGCCGCGAATCAGCGCAAGGTACGCCTCACGGGTTGCCCGGCTGCGGGCGATAAGGCGTTCGGTGACCTCAAGTACGCGGGGATGCATGTGTAGAACTCCAGGCTAACGGATGTGGCGACCTGAAAGTCTATGCTGGTCAAAAGCCCGCCGCGCAGAGGTTGGCAGGGAGTTACTTGACCAATCGGACCAGTTGATTCAGGTCACTCGTTGTAGATTGAACAAAATATTGCCACTAAAAAGGCTTGTTTTCTATTTTTATGCGAATAATCTTGTAATTCTTACAACAAATCGACGACAGGCGCTTTCAAATGACTCTTCGAATTGCAATCAATGGTTTTGGCCGCATTGGCCGCAACGTCCTGCGCGCACTTTATACCCAAGGCTACCGCCAGGATTTGCAGATCGTCGCCATCAACGATCTGGGCGACAGTTCGATCAATGCCCACCTGCTCAAATACGACACCGTCCATGGCACTTTCGATGCAGAGGTCGCTCACGATCAGGAAAGCCTGACCGTCAATGGCGACCGGATTGCCGTCAGCGCCATTCGCAACCCCGCCGACCTGCCGTGGGCTGCACACAAGATCGACGTGGTGTTCGAATGCACCGGCCTGTTCACCGATCGTGACAAGGCTGCCGCCCATATTAGCGCCGGTGCGCGCAAGGTGATCATCTCTGCCCCGGCCAAGGGCGCGGATGCGACCGTGGTCTACGGGGTGAACCATGACATTTTGCGTCAATCGCACCAGATCATCTCCAATGCGTCCTGCACCACCAACTGCCTGGCGCCTGTCGCCCAGGTGCTGCACCGCGAACTGGGCATTGAAAGCGGCCTGATGACCACCATCCACGCCTACACCAATGACCAGAACCTGACCGACGTCTACCACACCGACCCGTACCGCGCCCGTTCGGCCACGCAGAACATGATCCCGAGCAAGACCGGCGCCGCCGAGGCGGTGGGCCTGGTACTCCCGGAACTGGCCGGCAAGCTGACCGGCATGGCGGTGCGGGTGCCGGTGATCAACGTGTCGCTGGTGGACCTGACCGTGCAATTGAAAAAAGAAGCCACGGCCGATGAGGTCAACGCGCTGCTCAAGGAAGCCAGCCAACACTCGAAAATCCTCGGTTACAACACCTTGCCGCTGGTTTCCAGCGACTTCAACCATAACCCGCTGTCGTCGATCTTCGATGCCAACCACACCAAGTCCAGCGGCAAGCTGCTCAAGGTATTGGCTTGGTACGACAACGAATGGGGCTTCTCCAACCGCATGCTGGATAACTGCCTGGCGCTGTGTAACGCCGAATAACTCCACTGAAAACCTGATCGACCCGATCACTGTAGGAGCGAGCTTGCTCGCGAGAAACGCAAAGGCGCCACGCTCATTCAGGATGCCAGCGTTATCGTTGACGATCTTCGCGAGCAAGCTCGCTCCTACAGGGTTGAGCAGATTGCAGCAAAGTGATACTTGCCATTTGCGTTGATGATAAGCATTATCATTAACTGCCTATCGGTCTGGTACCCCCGTGAGCCTATCTCGCTTCAATCAAGTCTTCCTCAGCCAACGGCTGGTGCTGCTGCGAACCCTGCAGCGGATGGTGAACAACCACAGCACCGCCGAGGACCTGTTGCAGGAAACCTACCTGCGCGTGACGCGGGCCCTCAGCGAACGACCGATTGATCACCTCGAACCCTTCGTGTTCCAGACCGCGCGTAACCTGGCTCTGGATCATCTGCGCTCGCGCAGGATCCAGTCCCGCACCTTGCAGGAAGATGTCCCGATGGACGTCCTGCAAAGCGTCGCCTCCCCTGTCACCACCCCTGAAGATGCCGCCCACGCCGAGCAATTACTGGAGCACCTGAGCGTCAGCCTTGGGCAGTTGAGCGCCCGCCAGCAGCAGATCTTCATCCTCAGCCGCCTGCACGGCTGCAGCTATCAAGAGATCGCCGACCAGTTGCAAGTGTCGTTGAGCACCGTGCAAAAGGAACTGAAGTTGATCATGGCCATCTGCATAGGTGTGGCCGAACGACTCGATCACCCTTAAGCTTTGTCGGGACAAGCCGACAGAAATGTCGCAAAAATACGCAAGACACTGAATAAAACGTGGCGAAGACCCGAGGAACACCGTGACGGACCCGAACAAACTGCATCCCCATGAGCTGGCTCATGAGGTGTTGCAACATGCGGCTATGGACCAAGCCCTCGACTGGCTGATCGCGTTGCAGTGCCCGCAGCCAGGGCAGCAAGCCGAGTTCCAGGCCTGGCTGGATGCCGACCCGAGTCACGCCCAAGCCTTCGCCAAGGCCCAGGCCGCCTGGGGCGGTGCGCCCGTGCACAGCGCCGCCGTGGCCCTCAATGCACCACGCAAGCCCAGCGCCTGGCGGCGGATCAGACCGCACTGGAAGCCCTTGGCCACAGCAGCGGTGTTGCTGCTCGGGCTGTTCAGCTTCAGCAACCTGCCGGTACGCCTGCAAGCCGACCATTTGACCGTGGTCGGCGAGCGCCAGCGCTTGCAACTGGATGACGGCTCCAAGGTACTGCTCAATACCAATTCGGCGTTTTCCAGCACCATCGACGAGCATCAGCGCATTGCCCGCCTGTATCAGGGCGAGGCGTTTTTCGAAGTCGCCGCCAACCGCGGCCTGCCCCTGCAAATCGACGCCGGCCCGGTGCGCGCCAGCGTCAGCGATACGGCATTTGCCGTGCGCTACCTCAACGGTGAGGCGCAGGTCCAGGTGCAACGCGGGGATGTCGACCTGAGCACCACCTTCGGCAACAACCGGGTGCGCCTGAGTGCCGGCGAGAGCATCCGCGTCGGCCCCAAGGGCTTCGGCCAACCAGCCAAGCTCGATGCCACCAAGGAACTGGCGTGGGTCCAGGGCCGGCTGATCTTTGAAAACTGCCCGATGAGCGAGGTGCTGGCTGAGCTGCGGCGCTATTACCCGGGCTGGATCGTCAATACCAATGAGCAATTGGCCAGCGTCGCCGTGACCGGCAATTACCGCCTGGACCAGCCGCTGGACGTGGTGCGCTCCCTGGCCCACATCACCTCCGCCAAGCTCTCGGAGTTCCCGGCGCTAGTCATTCTCAACTGAGAATAATTATTTTTACTCGATAGTCCCTGCTGGTACGTCTCGTCTTAGCCAATGCAACTGATTCCTATTTGATTCAGGCTCGCAACTATAAGACTCGTCCCTCGGAGCGCTCTCGATGTCCTCTCGTTTCAACCGCCGGTCCTCTTCGCCCACGCTGTGCCTGCTGACCGCCGCGATCCTGCTGGCCGGCAGCCCGGTGCTCACGGCCAATGCGGCCGAACCCGCTGCGCGCAGCCACGCCAATTACACTTTCAGCATCGAGCAGCAACCCCTGGTATCGGCACTCAACGCCTTTACCGCCGTCACCGGCTGGCAGATCGGCCTGCCAGCCGAACTGGGCCAAGGGGTTTCCTCCCCCGGCGCGCGCGGTTCGCTGACCCCGGAAAAAGCCCTGGACCGGCTGTTGGTGGGGACCAATCTGAACTACCGCAAACTGGGCAATAACAACATCGTCCTGGAAAAGCGCACGGCGGGGAGTGCCATCACCCTGCAACAAATGACCATCAGCGCCACCCGCACGGAACAGGCGGTCGATAGCGTGCCCAGCACCGTCAGCGTGCATGAGCGCGAGGAACTGGACCGCCAGAACGTCAACACCATCCGCGAACTGGTGCGCTACGAGCCCGGTGTCTCGGTCGGCGGTGCCGGCACCCGCTCCGGTAATTCGGGCTACAACATCCGTGGTATCGACGGTGACCGCATCCTCACCCAGGTGGACGGCGTAGAAGTCCCGGACAACTTCTTCAACGGCCCGTACGCCAAGACCCGCCGCAACTATGTCGACCCGGAAATCGTCAAGCGTGTGGAAATCATCCGCGGCCCGGCCTCGGCCCTGTACGGCAGCAGCGCCATCGGCGGCGCCGTCAGCTACTTCACCCTAGACCCGGATGACATCATCAAGCCCGGCCAGGACGTGGGCGCACGCCTGAAGACCGGCTACAGCTCAGCCGACGAAAGCTGGCTGACCTCCGGCACCGTCGCCGGGCGCGTCCAGGACTTCGATGGCTTGCTGCACCTGAGCCAGCGCAATGGTCACGAGATGGAGTCCCACAACGGCAACAACGCCACCGGCCTGGCCCGCACCGGCGCCAACCCGGAAGACGTACGCACCACCAACGTGCTGGCCAAGCTGGGCTGGAACTACGGCGATGAAAACCGCCTGGGCCTGACGTACGAAAAGTACAAGGACGATCGCGACATCAATCAGAAAAGCGCGGTGGGTGGGCTTTTCCTTCAAGGTCAAGGCATGAACTTCTATCGTGACCGTCGCGGTAACGACACCATCACCCGCGAGCGTTTTGGCCTGGAAAACAAGTTTGCACTCGACGCCCCGTTTGCCGATCACATCAAGACCAGCCTCAACTACCAGATCGCCAAGACCGACCAGTCCACCGCCGAGATCTATCAGGTGGGCCGTCGCGTGCTGCGTACCCGTGACACTCTCTACGAAGAAAAACAGTGGGTGTTCGACGCCCAACTGGACAAAGCCTTCGCCATCGGCGACACCGATCATGTCGTGACCTATGGCACCACGATCAAGCAACAGAAAGTCACCGGTTCGCGCGAAGGCGCGGCGACCTGCCTGGCTGTCGGTGCCGGCTGTACGGCCATCGGTGCCCCAAGCCCATCGCCCAGCGACAGCGTGAAAAAAGCCAGCGACTTCCCTGACCCAACCATCAACAGCTACGCGCTGTTCGCCCAGGATCAGATCAGCTGGAACGACTGGACCTTCCTGCCCAGCCTGCGCTACGACTACATCCAGCTCAAACCCAAGCTGACCGAAGAGTTCCTCAACACCACCGACCCGGACCGTGAGTTTCCCCACGACGACTCGAATAAAACCTGGCACCGCTTCTCGCCGAAACTCGGCGTGACCTACGCGTTGACCGAGCAATACACCTGGTTCGGCCAGTACGCCGAAGGTTTCCGCACACCCTCGGCCAAAGCGTTGTACGGCCGCTTTGAAAACCTGGATGTAGGCTATGTCGTCGAGCCCAACTCCAACCTCAAGCCGGAAACCAGCAAGAGCTATGAAACCGGGGTTCGTGGCAATTTCGACGCCGGTAATTTCGACGTCGCGGTGTTCTACAACAAGTACCGCGACTTCATCGACGAAGACAACGCCGCGCTGGGCCCGTCTGGCACCATCTTCCAGCCAGGCAACATCAAGCGCGCCACCATCAAGGGCATGGAAGTCAAAGGCCGCTTGAACCTGGACGCCTTCGGCGCACCGCAAGGCCTGTACACCAAAGGCGCGATTGCGTACGCCCACGGTCGCAATGACGAAACCGGCCAGCCGCTGAACAGCGTCAACCCGCTCAAGGGTGTGTTTGGCCTGGGCTACGACCAGGATAACTACGGTGCGCTGGTCAGTTGGACCCTGGTCAAGCAACAGAATCGAGTGGACAGCACCACCTTCTTTGCACCGGACGGCATCACCGCCAACGGCCCGTTCAAGACCCCGGGCTTTGGCATTGTCGACCTGACGGGTTTCTACAAAGTCACCAACGATCTGACCGTCAACGGCGGCCTGTACAACCTGACCGACAAGAAATACTGGAACTGGGATGACGTGCGCAGCTACGACGGTGTGGGTGAAGCCGGCGTGACCTCACCGGCCAGCCTGGACCGGCTGACCCAGCCCGGTCGCAACTTCGCGATCAACCTGATCTGGGACATCTGATCCCTGCAACCCCACCCCGCCGGATTTATCGCCAGCGGGGTGAGGTTTTTTTACTGTGACGCGTCTTCTTGTTCGTCTAGTAATAACAGCCTGGCAATAAGGCGCTTTTCCTTCTCAAGGACATCCCATGACCGCTTCCACCACCGCAGAACGTGCAAGCCTGCGCTCCCAGCGCCTGAACCAGATCACCAACGAGCCACACACCAAGCTCGACGCACTGGTCAAGGCCCACGCCCCGTTCGAAACCCAGGCCAACTTCGCCCGTTTTGTCGTCGCCCAGTACCTGTTCCAGTCGGAACTGGTGGCGCTGTACAACGATCCCGAGCTGATCAAGCTGTTCCCGGACCTGGCCGAGCGCTGCCGCGCCGAAGCCGCCAAACTGGACCTGGCCGACCTGGAAACCGAAGTACCCGCCCCTGTGGCCGGTGCCGTGCATAACCCGAGCAAGGCCCAAGCCCTGGGCTGGCTGTTCGTGTCCGAAGGTTCCAAGCTTGGCGCTGCGTTCCTGATCAAGCGCGCCGTCGGCCTGGGCCTGAGCGAAACCTTCGGTGCCCGCCACCTGGGCGAACCAGCCGGTGGCCGTGCCGAAGGCTGGAAGAGCTTCACCCGTACCCTCGACGGCCTGGAACTGAGCGCCGAAGAAGAAGCGGCAGCGGAAAAAGGTGCGGTGGATGCATTCGTACGCTTCACCGTGTTGCTGGAACAGGCGTACGCTAGCGCCCCAGAACTGGCCTGATCCCCTGCTGGTGTAGGAACCAGCTTGTTTAGGAACCAGCTGTTTAGGAGCTGGCTTGTGTGGGAGCTGGCTTGCCTGCGATGCAGGCGCCTCGGTGTATCAGGTGGACCGAGGCGATGCCATCGCAGGCAAGCCAGCTCCCACACAGGCCAGCCTCTACATATTGATCGCACTGCACTTTCAGATTTTTCGCACCCCATACAAATCGTACCTATGACCGGCACAACCCAATCCTCCTCCAAACTCGCCCGAATCCTGTTCGGCCTGCTGGCCTACGTCAGCCTGGGGATCGGCTTGATTGCGATTGTCGTGCCGGGCCTGCCCACCACCGAATTCATCCTGCTGGCTGCCTGGGCTGCCACCAAGAGTTCGCCACGCCTGAGCGCCTGGCTGGAAAACCACCGCCTGTTCGGGCCGATCCTGTTCAACTGGCGCAACGGCAAGATCATTGCCCGCCGGGCCAAGGTCAGCGCCACCGTGAGCATGCTGCTGTGTGCCGGCCTGATGCTGGTGGTGCTCGATCACGGCTGGCCGATCTACCTGGCCATCGCCGGGATGAGCCTGGGCAACCTGTGGATCTGGTCACGCCCCGAACGCCTCGCGCAAACCGCGACCTGAGCGCTACCGCTGATCGCCTGCCCCTCATGAATTACCCGCCGGTGCCGATGTTGCGGGCATAGCGCCGAATGGACTTGGCCGTTGCCCTGCTTGCACACCAACAAGTCCAATCGCGAGTAAGCCCATGTTCGACACCCTCTCCATCCGCTTGAAAATCGTGCTGCTGTCTGGCCTCTGCCTGTTGGGGGTGATTGCATTGATCGTCAGCCTGAACATCTACCAGACCAACCGGAACGACCAACTGGTCAGCGCCTCCAGCTCGCGCATGCTCACCACCAGCGTGGAGAACCTGCTCCAGTCCAAGGCCGCCGAGCAAGCCGTGCAGCTACAGAAAGCCTTCGGCGAGAGCCTGTTGGTGGTCACCGCCCTCGCCGACCAGGTCAAGGACTTGCGCAACATGGCCGCCAAGCGCTCGCTGGAAGCCGGGGCCGTGCGCGAGGAGCTCAACCAGCGGATCAAGACCGCCTTCGAGCGCAATACCAAGGTGCTGGGGATCTGGTTGTCGTTTGAACCCAACGGCCTGGATGGCAGGGACAGCGAATTTGTCGACGACAAACTGCGCGCTTCCAACGAAGTCGGGCGCTTTTCCAGCTACTGGAGCCGCGCCGGCGGTGAAGGCCTGAACACGGTGATGGTGGAAGCGGACCTGACCAAGACCACCCTCAACCTTAGCGGTACGCCCTACAACATCTGGTACACCTGCCCACGGGATACCCGCAACGTTTGCCTGCTGGACCCGTACGCCGACGAAGTCGCCGGCAAGGCGATGCTGATGACCACTATCTCGCTGCCGCTGCTGGCAGATGGCAAGGTGATTGGTGTGATCGGCGTCGATATTGCGCTGGACGCCCTGCAAGCGGCGGCCAATACCGCGCAAAAAGAATTGTTCGATGGCGCGGGGATCATGGAAATCCTCTCCAGCAGCGGCCTGATCGCCAGTTACAGCGGTGAGCCGGACAAGGTCGGCAAAAGCATCGTTGATGTGCTGGGTGGCGAAGGCAAAGAGATCGTGCAACTGCTGGCCAGTGACACGCGCAAGGTGCGCGAGCAAGACGACACGATCCGCGCGGTGTACCCAGTCAAGCCGATTGCCGAGGCCAAGCCCTGGGGCGTGGTGATCAAGCTACCCAAGGACGTGCTGCTGGCCGATTCGGTCAAGTTGCAAGGCGTGCTCCACGACGCCCAGGCCCGAGGCACACTGCAAGCGCTGCTGGTGGGCGCCGCAGCCGGCCTGCTGGGTCTGTTGCTGATATGGCTGACGGCCACAGGCGTGACTCGCCCGATCAACAGCGTGGCAGCGATGCTCAAGGACATTGCCAGCGGCGACGGCGACCTGACCCAACGCCTGGCCTACACGAAAAAAGATGAACTGGGGGAGTTGGTCAGTTGGTTCAACCGCTTCCTCGACAAGCTGCAACCGACCATTGCCCAGATCAAGCAGAGCATCACCGAAGCCCGAGGCACTGCCGATCAATCCTCGGAAATCGCGCGCCAGACCAGTGAAGGCATGCAGGTGCAGTTCCGCGAGATCGACCAGGTGGCAACCGCCTCCAACGAGATGAGCGCCACCGCCCATGATGTGGCCAACAGCGCCTCTAACGCTGCCAGTGCAGCTCGCGGCGCCGATCAGTCAGCCCGCGAGGGCCTGGCGATCATCGAACGCAGCACCCGCGATATCACCACCCTTGCCGAGGAAGTCAGCAAGGCCGTGACCGAAGTTGAAGCCCTGGCGGTCAACAGCGAGCAGATCGGCTCGGTGCTGGAAGTGATCCGCAGCATTGCCGAGCAGACCAACCTGCTGGCCCTCAACGCCGCAATTGAAGCCGCGCGCGCCGGGGAAAGCGGGCGGGGTTTTGCGGTGGTCGCAGACGAAGTGCGCAACCTGGCGCGACGCACCCAGGATTCGGTGGAGGAAATCCGCCTGGTGATCGAACGCATCCAGAGCGCGACCCGTGGGGTGGTGACCACCATGCATTCGAGCCAGAGCCAGGCGCAGAGCAATGCCGGGCAGATCCAACAAGCCGTACAGGCCCTGGGCAAGATCAGTGATGCGGTGACGGTGATCAGCGACATGAACCTGCAAATCGCCAGCGCCGCCGAAGAACAAAGCGCCGTGGCCGAAGAGGTCAACCGCAACGTCTCGGCGATCCGTACCGTGACCGAGACCCTGACCGGCCAGGCGACAGAATCAGCGGCGATCAGCAGCCAGTTGAATGCATTGGCCAACCAGCAGATGAAACTGATGGATCAGTTCCGGGTGTAGACCCAAATACCCATGTGGGAGCCAGCTCCCACACAGTGTGAGGTTAGAGCCCGGTCCAGGCACTGACAAACGCGGTGAGGTCTTCCTTTGCCGCCGTACGCGGCGGGTTCTGCGCGGTACCCAGATACAGGAAGCCAATCACCTCCTCACCCGCGCTCAACCCCAACCCCTTGGCCACATGCGCCGAATACGACAACTCCCCGGTGCGCCACACTGCGCCAATCCCCTGGGCATAGGCCGCCAGCAGAATACCGTGGGCCGCACAGGCCGCCGCCAGCAGTTGCTCGGACTTGGGCACCTTGAAGTGTTCTTGCAGACGGGCAATCACCACCACCACCAAAGGTGCACGCAACGGGCCGTTCTGTGCCTTGTCGATCACCGCTTGCGGGGCCGCGGGGTCTTGCAGGCGGGCCGCTTCGGCCAGCAGAGTGCCCATCTGCTCGCGAGCCGGGCCTTCCACGGTGAGAAAACGCCAAGGCCGCAACTGGCCATGATCCGGCGCACGCATGGCTGCCGCGAACAGCACTTCGCGCTGTTCGGCAGTCGGCGCCGGCTCCAGCAGGCGCGGCACGGAAACACGGTTGAGCAAAGCGTCGAGAGCCTGCATTGGCCACCTCCAGGAAAAATGTGCGGCCATTCTAGCGGGAATGCATCAGATTGGAGCAAACGATAATTGCTCTTATTCAATCCGCCCCGCCCTGTTAGACTTTGCCCCCTGAATTTCATCCACCGTCGCCCGCCTTCCAGGATTATCGATGCCCCGTTTGCTTCTTCGCCTGTCTGCACTCTTGGTGGCCGTGAGCCTGAGTGCCTGCGATGACGCCGCGCCGCCGACGTTTACCCAGGCCGAGCCGGGTGAGGCGCGTTCGGGAGGCAGCACGACGGTAAGGAAGACAGACCAGAATGCCTTTTCGCTGCCTTCAGCGAACCTGGCGCCGACCCGTCGCCTGGACTTCAGCGTCGGCAACAGCTTTTTCCGCAATCCGTGGGTGATCGCCCCGGCCACTACCACCGCCCGCGATGGGCTGGGGCCGCTGTTCAACACCAACGCCTGCCAGAACTGCCACATCAAGGACGGGCGCGGCCATCCGCCCTTGCCCGAGGCCAGCAATGCGGTGTCGATGTTGGTGCGTCTGTCGATCCCGGATTCGCCGCCTTATGCCAAGGTCATCGAGCAACTGGGTATCGTCCCCGAGCCGGTGTACGGCGGGCAGTTGCAGGACATGGCCGTGCCCGGCGTAGTCCCGGAAGGCAAGGTGCGGGTCGACTACACGCCGGTCAACGTCACATTCAAGGACGGCACAGTGGTCGAGTTGCGCAAGCCGAGCCTGCAGATTACCCAGCTCGGCTACGGGGCGATGCACCCCGATACGCGGTTTTCCGCCCGCGTGGCTCCGCCGATGATCGGCCTGGGTTTGCTCGAAGCCATCAGCGACGCAGACATCCTGCAAAACGCCAGCAAACGCCCGGACAAAAACGGCGTGTTCGGCCGCCCGAACTGGGTCTGGGATGATGCCCGACAAAAAACCGTGCTCGGCCGTTTCGGCTGGAAAGCCGGGCAACCGAACCTCAATCAACAAAATGTTCACGCGTTTTCGGGTGACATGGGCCTGACGACCAGCCTGCGCCCCTTCGATGACTGCACCGACGCACAGGTTGCCTGTAAGCAGGCGCCCAACGGCAACGGCGAAAATGGCGAGCAGGAAGTCAGCGATAACATCCTGCGCCTGGTGCTGTTCTATACCCGCAACCTGGCCGTGCCGGCGCGCCGTGATGTCAACGAACAACAAGTGCTGGCCGGCAAGAACCTGTTCTTCCAGGCTGGCTGCCAGTCGTGCCATACGCCGAAATTCACCACTGCAGCCAACGCCGCTGAACCTGAGCTGGCCAACCAGGTGATTCGCCCCTACACCGACCTGTTGCTGCACGATATGGGCGAGGGCCTGGCCGATAACCGTACCGAATTCAAGGCCGGTGGCCGCGACTGGCGCACGCCGCCGTTGTGGGGCATCGGCCTGACGCAAAACGTCAGTGGCCACACCCAGTTCCTGCATGACGGCCGCGCCCGCAACCTGCTTGAAGCCGTGCTGTGGCACGGCGGTGAAGCCCAGGCGGCGCAGCAACATGTGTTGTCATTTAGCGCCGAGCAGCGCGCCGCGTTGCTCGCGTTCCTGAATTCTCTATAAGCTTTGCCCCAATTAATGAAGGGAGCTCGACATGTTCCGTCCCAAGTTGTTGTTCACCAGCCTGGCCGCCCTGGCCCTTGGCGCCTGCTCGCCGCAGGATCCGCAAGCAGTCACTTCGGCGGCCATCGCCAAGCAAGTGATCCTGCCGACCTACAGCCGCTGGGTCGAAGCTGACCGGCAATTGGCCGTCAGCGCCCTGGCGTACTGCCAAGGCAAGGAATCCCTGGAGACCGCCCGCGCCGACTTCCTCCACGCGCAAAAAGCCTGGGCTGAGTTGCAACCGCTGCTGATCGGCCCGCTAGCCGAAGGCAATCGCGCCTGGCAGGTGCAGTTCTGGCCCGACAAGAAAAACCTCGTCGGCCGCCAGGTCGAGCAACTGGCCACCGCCCAGCCGCAGATCGATGCCGCCGCCCTGGCCAAGTCCAGCGTCGTGGTGCAAGGCCTGTCGGCCTACGAATACATCCTGTATGACGCCAAGACCGACATCGCCAACGACGCCCAGAAAGCCCGCTACTGCCCTCTGCTGATCGCCATCGGCGAGCGTCAGAAACAACTCGCCGAGGAAATCCTCGCCAGTTGGAACAGCACCGACGGCATGCTCGCGCAGATGACCAAGTTCCCCAACCAGCGCTACGCCGATTCCCACGAAGCCATTGCCGAACTGCTGCGCGTGCAAGTCACGGCCCTCGATACCCTGAAGAAAAAGCTCGGCACGCCAATGGGTCGCCTGTCCAAAGGCATCCCCCAGCCGTTCCAGGCCGATGCGTGGCGTAGCCAGTCGTCCCTGCAAGGCTTGCGCGCCAGCCTCGCGGCGGCCCAGACCGTGTGGGTCGGGGTGGACAACAAAGGCCTGCGCGGTCTGCTGCCCGCCGACCAGAAGCCGTTGGCCGAGAAGGTCGATGCGGCCTACGCTGCTTCCCTGAAACTGTTCGACAGCAACCAGCGCTCGCTCAACGACCTGCTGGCCGACGACGCCGGGCGCCAGCAACTCAACGATATCTACGACAGCCTCAACGTCGTCCACCGCCTGCACGAAGGCGAATTGGCCAAGGCGCTGGGCATCCAACTGGGCTTCAACGCCAACGACGGTGACTGATGATGCTCAGGCGACAGGCTTTGGCCATCGGCAGCGTGCTGCTCAGTGCAATTACCCTGGGCGGCTGGACGCTGTTCAAGCGCAAGGGCGACAGCCCGCTGCTGCTATCAGCCCGGGATGATGGCGACGGCAAGCACTATGCAGTGGGCTATCGCCTGGATGGCACCCAGGTGTTCGCCACCCAGGTCGCCCAGCGCTGCCACGACATCATCAACCACCCGACCCTGGCCATCGCCCTGTTCGTGGCCCGCCGCCCAGGCACCGAGAGCTACCTGGTGGACCTGCGCGACGGCACGCTCCTGCAAACCGTGACGTCCCAGGCCAACCGGCACTTCTATGGCCATGCGGTGATCCACAAGAGCGGCGACTGGCTGTACGCCACAGAAAACGACACCACCGACCCGGGTCGCGGCCTGTTGGGCGTGTACAAGTTCGAAGGTGAGCGCCTGATACACACCGGTGAGATTTCTACCCACGGCATCGGCCCGCACCAGGTGTCGTGGATGCCCGACGGTGAAACCCTGATCGTGGCCAATGGCGGTATTCGCACCGAGGCCGAGAGCCGGGTCGAGATGAACCTCAACGCCATGGAGCCCAGCCTGGTGCTGATGCAGCGCGACGGTACGCTGTTGAGCAAGGAAACCCTCGGCCAGCAGATGAACAGCGTGCGCCATATGGGGATCGCCAGCGATGGCACGATCCTCACCGGGCAACAGTTCATGGGCCCGTCCCAGGAGCGTTCCGAGCTGTTGGCGATCAAGCGTCCGGGCCAGCCGTTCGTGGCGTTCCCGGTGGCCGACGAGCAATTGCAGGCCATGGGGCACTACACCGCCAGCGTCGCCGTGCACAGTGAGTTGCGCCTGGTGGCACTGACCGCACCACGGGGCAATCGCTTTTTTATCTGGGACATGGACAGCGGCGAGCTGCGCCTGGACGGGCCGTTGCCCGACTGCGCCGGCGTGGGTGCAGTGGCGGATGGGTTTGTCGTGACTTCAGGCCAGGGCCGCTGCCGCTTCTACGATTGCCGGCAGCCACAACTGGTGGCCAAGCCCCTGGAATTGCCGGCAGGGCTCTGGGACAACCATCTGCATCTGATCTGATCGCAGGCG
This sequence comes from Pseudomonas sp. DTU12.1, assembly GCF_009873475.1. Classification (NCBI taxonomy): domain Bacteria; kingdom Pseudomonadati; phylum Pseudomonadota; class Gammaproteobacteria; order Pseudomonadales; family Pseudomonadaceae; genus Pseudomonas; species Pseudomonas sp. DTU12.1. The sequence goes on from NZ_CP045254.1 coordinate 4,791,676, forward strand.
CCGGCTTGCCGGCGCCTGCAGGGGGGCTGACGGCTAAAAATGCCAGTTGGAATCCCCCAGGCACTCGGAGTAATGTGCCAAATCGTTCGTCTTCGTCTGCCTCAGTTTTTTCCAAGGAACCGGAATATGCTGCGTCGTCGCATGCTGATCATGTTGGCCGTTGCCCTGCTAATCGTCCTGCTGCTGGCAGGCTATAAGGCCTTTTCCATCTATCAGCAGATCCAGGTCTTTTCCGCGCCCAAACCACCGATCAGCGTGGCGGTGGCCACGGCGGTCGAACAGCCCTGGCAACAGCGCCTGCCGGCGGTGGGTACACTCAAGGCGTTACAAGGGGTGAACCTCGCCCTGGAGATTGCCGGCACCGTCAAGAGCGTGCAGTTCGAGTCCGGGCAAAAGGTCAAGGCCGGGCAACCGCTGGTGCAACTGGACAGCGCAGTGGAAGACGCCCTGCTACAAACCGCCCAGGCCGACCTCGGTTTGGCCCAGCTCGACTACGGGCGCGGCAGCCAACTGGTGGGCAGCCAGGCGATCTCCAAGGGCGAGTTCGACCGACTCTCGGCGCAACTGCAAAAAAACAAGGCCACGGTCAACCAGCTCAAGGCGTCCCTGGCCAAGAAACACATCGTCGCGCCATTCAGCGGCACCATCGGCATTCGCCAGGTGGATGTCGGCGACTATCTGGCCAGCGGCACGGTGATCGCCACCTTGCAGGACCTGAGCAGCCTCTACGTGGACTTCTATGTGCCCGAGCAATCGGTGCCCAAGCTGGCGGTCGGCCAGGAGGTACAAGTGCATGTCTCGGCCTACCCGACACTGACCTTCCCCGGCACCCTCAGCGCCATCAACCCAAAAGTCGAAAGCAGCACCCGTAACGTACTGGTGCGGGCAACCCTGGCCAACCCGGATAACAAACTGCTGCCGGGCATGTTCAGCAGCCTGCAAGTGCTGCTGCCCGATCCGCAGGCACAGGTGGTGATACCGGAAAGCGCGATCACCTACACCCTTTACGGCAACTCGGCCTATGTGGTGGCGCAGAAGAAGAGCGAAGACGGCAGCCTCGAAAAGGATGCCAACGGCCAACCGATATTGATCGCCGAACGGCGCTTTATCGAGACCGGCGAGCGGCGTGACGGCCTGGTGCTGGTGACCAAGGGCCTGAGCAGTGGCGAGCAAGTGGTCAGCGCCGGCCAACTCAAGCTCGACACCGGCGCGCATATTGCTATCACCGCAGACAAAAACCTGCCGGCCACTCCTGGCCAACCTCCGCGCAACGACGGTTCAAGGAACTGAGCCATGGCGTTTACCGACACGTTTATCCGCCGTCCGGTGCTGGCCATGGTGGTCAGCCTGCTGATCGTGCTGTTGGGTTTCCAGGCCTACAGCAAACTACCGTTGCGCCAATACCCGTCCATGGAAAATGCGCTGATCACGGTGACCACCGCTTACCCGGGGGCCAATGCCGAGACCATCCAGGGCTACATCACACAACCTTTGCAGCAAAGCCTGGCGAGCGCCGAAGGCATCGACTACATGACCTCGGTCAGTCGCCAGAACTTCTCGGTGATTTCCATCTATGCGCGGATCGGCGCCAACAGCGACCGCCTGTTCACCGAACTGTTGGCCAAGGCCAACGAGGTGAAGAACAAGCTGCCGCAAGACGCTGAAGATCCGGTATTGAGCAAAGAGGCCGCAGATGCGTCGGCCCTGATGTACATCAGCTTCTCCAGCCAACAACTGAGCAACCCGCAGATCACCGACTACCTGTCGCGGGTGATCCAGCCCAAGTTGGCGACCCTGCCTGGCATGGCCGAAGCCGAGATCCTCGGCAATCAGGTATTTGCCATGCGCCTGTGGCTGGACCCGGTCAAGCTCGCGGGGTTCGGCCTGAGCGCCGGCGACGTGACCAATGCCGTGCGCAACTACAACTTTCTCTCTGCCGCCGGTGAAGTGAAAGGCGAGTATGTGGTCACCAGCATCAATGCCAACACCGACCTCAAGACCGCCGAAGCCTTCGCTGCCATCACCGTGAAGACCGATGGCGACAGCCGGGTGCTGCTCGGTGACGTGGCCCGGGTGGAAATGGGCGCGGAAAACTACAACGCCATCAGCTCCTTTGGCGGCACGCCCTCGGTGTATATCGGCATCAAGGCCACGCCCAGCGCCAACCCGCTGGATGTGATCAAAGAGGTGCGCAAGATCATGCCGGAGCTGGAATCCCAGCTACCGCCCAACCTCAAGGCAGAAATTGCCTACGACGCCACGCTGTTTATCCAGGCGTCCATCAACGAGGTGGTCAAGACCCTGTTTGAAGCGGTGCTGATCGTGATCGTCGTGGTGTTCCTGTTTCTCGGGGCGCTGCGCTCGGTGGTGATCCCGGTGGTTACCATTCCGCTGTCGATGATTGGCGTGCTGTTTTTCATGCAACTGATGGGCTACTCCATCAACCTGCTGACGCTGCTGGCTATGGTCCTGGCCATCGGCCTGGTGGTGGACGATGCGATTGTGGTGGTGGAGAACATCCACCGCCATATCGAAGACGGCAAGAAACCACTGGACGCCGCGCTGGAAGGCGCGCGGGAGATTGCGGTGCCGGTGGTGTCGATGACCATCACCCTGGCGGCGGTGTATGCGCCCATCGGCTTCCTGGAGGGGCTGACCGGGGCCCTGTTCAAGGAGTTCGCCCTGACCCTGGCCGGGGCGGTGGTGATTTCCGGTATCGTCGCCCTGACCCTGTCGCCGATGATGTGCGCCCTGCTGTTGCGCCACGACGAAAACCCCAGCGGCCTGGCCCATCGCCTGGACCGGATCTTCGAAGGCCTCAAGCGCCGCTACCAGAGCCTGTTGCACGGCACCTTGAACACCCGGCCGGTGGTGATCGTGTTTGCCCTGATCGTGCTGTGCCTGATCCCGGTATTCCTCAAGTTCACCCAGTCGCAACTGGCCCCGGACGAAGACCAGGGCATTATCTTCATGATGGCCAGCGCACCGCAGCCGACCAACCTGGACTACCTGAACACCTACACCGACGAGTTCATCGCGATCTTCAAGGACTTCCCGGAGTATTACTCCTCGTTCCAGATCAATGGCTTCAATGGCGTGCAATCGGGTATCGGCGGCTTCCTGCTCAAGCCGTGGAACGAGCGCGAGCGCACCCAGATGCAAATCCTGCCGGAGGTGCAAAAGCGCCTGGAGCAGATTCCGGGCTTGCAGGTATTTGGCTTCAACCTGCCATCGCTGCCGGGCACTGGCGAGGGCCTGCCCTTTGGTTTTGTGATCAACACGCCCAATGACTATGAGTCATTGCTGCAAGTGGCCGATCGTGTGAAAAAACGCGCCATGGAGTCGGGCAAGTTCGCCTTCGTGGATATCGACCTGGCGTTCGACAAACCCGAGGTGGTGGTGGATATCGACCGTGCCAAGGCGGCGCAGATGGGCGTCTCGATGCAGGACCTGGGCAGCACCCTGGCGACTTTGCTGGCGGAAGCGGAAATCAACCGGTTCACCATTGATGGCCGCAGCTACAAGGTCATCGCCCAGGTCGAGCGGGCCTACCGGGACAACCCCGAATGGCTGAACAATTACTACGTGAAAAACACCCAGGGCGAACTGCTGCCGCTGTCGACCCTGATCAGCGTCAGCGACCGCGCTCGGCCGCGTCAACTGAACCAGTTCCAGCAACTCAACTCGGCGCTGATCTCGGGCTTTCCGATTGTCAGCATGGGCGAGGCCATCGACACCGTGCGCCAGATCGCCCTCGAAGAAACCCCGGCCGGCTACGCCTTCGACTACAGCGGCGCCTCGCGCCAGTTCATCCAGGAAGGCAGCGCACTGTGGGTCACCTTTGGCCTGGCACTGGCGATCATCTTCCTGGTACTGGCGGCACAGTTCGAGAGCTTCCGTGACCCGCTGGTGATACTGGTGACAGTGCCGCTATCGATCTGTGGGGCGTTGATCCCGTTGTTCCTTGGTTGGTCGAGCATGAACATCTACACCCAGGTGGGGTTGGTGACGTTGATCGGGCTGATCAGCAAGCACGGGATTCTGATCGTCGAGTTTGCCAACCAGTTGCGCAAGGACAAGGGGCTGACAGCCCGCGAAGCAGTGGAAGAAGCGGCAGCGATTCGCCTGCGCCCGGTATTGATGACCACGGCAGCGATGGTGTTTGGCATGGTGCCGTTGATCTTTGCCACCGGGGCGGGGGCGGTCAGCCGGTTTGATATCGGGATGGTGATTGCCACGGGGATGTCGGTGGGCACCTTGTTTACTTTGTTTGTATTGCCGTGTGTGTATACGTTGCTGGCCAAGCGTGATCCCTTGGCGGATTGAGTACCTATCCATTTGTGCGTACTTGTGGCGAGGGGGCTAGCCCCGTTGGGCTGCGAAGCAGCCCCAATCTGTAAGCTCCACTGCGGCTGATCAGATACGCCGAGGTGCCAGGTTTTAGGGCTGCTGTGCAGCCCAACGGGGGACTAGCCCCCTCGCCACAGGTATGCACAAAACAAAAGGCCTCGCTATGCGAGGCCTTTTATCGGGGGGTCAATCTCTTCAACTCGCAGGCCTCATCCCTTGGGACATCCCGAACATAAACAGCAAAAGCTGATGGTCAGGCTGTGTAACCCCCGTGGTCTTGGCGATCCGCGGCAGCGGGCATTGCGCGCCACTGTGCACCGCGCTGAGGACTTCTGTGCGGGGCTGCTCCCAGGCAGCCAGGGCCAGGGAGGCGATGCCCAAGGCCCCCAACAGAAACAAACCTCGTGCTATTTCTAGCTTCATTAGGTTAAACCCTTGATAGCGCTGCCAAACGCCGCTTCGTAAAAGTAGCTGAGTTTTTGCCAGTCAGCGGCATTCCACGACGAATGGCGACGCAATTGCTGCATGTCATGGGCTGCGGCCCGTCGGGCGGTCAAACGCTGGCGGCACTTTTCCAGGTCCAGCAGCGCCACTTCGACCGTCGCGCCCTCTCCCGCACCGCTGACCCGCACAAAGATATGCTTGCTGTACAAGCAGCCATGCTGCCAACGCCCTTTGTGCATGCGCGCCAGGGTTTGCGCCAGTTCATCAAGCAGCCGCTCATGCACCAGTTCCCCGCATTGCTTGCGGCCACCGGCGGCGTACCAGTTGTCGATTTCCTCGAAACCATCCAATGACGCCGTCACCAACAAGGCCTTCCATTGATGTTCAGGGTCACGTCGGGCGCCACAGAACACCAGCTCCGGAACACCGACATCGAGCAAACGCAGGCCCCTGAGCGCATCACGCTCACGCAGCACCGTAGGCCGCCCGAAGGGGTGCAGCCAGCTGCGATAGGTATGGCCGGTCTGACGTTTGCTGTAGAGCAGCCGCCCATTGGTCCCGATCACCCGCTGCACGCCGCTTTCGCCACCTCGACGACGATTGGGTGCCTCAACCCACTCGCCCTGCTGCCGCCAGAAATATTCGAACCGCTCTTCGGGAGCTACGTGACTGCCTCCTACGTACTCAACCACCATCCTGCTACCTCTTGCGCAATACATACACTCGCCACATGGCATACAGCGGTATGAAGTCCAAATACTCCTGGACGCGGAAACCAGCTTGCTCAAACTCAGCCTCAACAGTAGCAGCCGGTAACACAAATCGATTTCGGTAACTCTCCTGCTCACTTTTGTTGCGGCGCTGCACTTCCAGGCGCTTGCGTTTCCAGGCCTTGAAGTTGCCATCCACCCACAATGAAATGATCACGCTGTCGCGGGTAACTCGTTGAAATTCCTTCAATATCGCCATTCGGTGGGCAGGCTCGCCGATGTGGTGCAACAGGCGCATGCAAAAAATGCTGTCCACGGCGCTGTCTGGCAAATCGATATCAAAGGCAGATGTCTGCAAGGGTCGTACCTGCTTGACCACATCCGCCGGTTGCGCCCCCATGGCGATGTTCAGCATGGACTCGGAATTGTCCGCACCGATAACGATCCGGTTGGGCTTTTCTGTCAGCAACGGCCAGAAACGCCCGGCACCGCACGGCAAGTCCAATACCAGGCCAGGCTCACCGGCCATCGCCAGCGCACCACGGGCCAATTGTTCGTCGCGTTTATGGGACAGCCGGCGCGCCAACGTGTCCTGGTGTTTGAGCAAATATTGCTGAGCGTGGCGGTCGTCGTACTTTGCGGAAAATTCAAGCTTGATCGGAGTAGCCATCAACGAGTCTCCTGGACTGATGCCTACGACTTTAAGCAGCCGCACGTCATCCACAGGTCAACCCTTTGTGAAAAAAACGTCCCGTCTAACCCTAAAGAATTACAAAGTTTTACAGGGAAAAAAGCATGGCAGGAAGCCATCTTCGTCGAACAGCAGGGAATCTGCCCCAACGCAAGGGATCAGGGTTTGACGTGGCTCAATTCAACATGGAAACGGCAGCCGCTAGGCTCCATGGTGCTGAGGCTGACCACCCAGCCCTGGTTATCGCAGATCCGCTGCACCAGCGACAAACCCAGGCCCAGGCCATCGCCGCGTTTTTCATTGCCGCGCACAAAGGGCTCGAACATCGCTTCGCGCTTGTCCTCGGGGATGCCCACGCCGGTGTCTTCCACCACAAACCCCGTGGGTTCCAGGGTCAGGCGGATAAAGCCCTGCTCCGTGTAGTGCAGGGCGTTGCGCAACAGGTTCCCCATCACCGCATGCAAAAAGGTGGCGTTGTAGCGGATATCGAGGGGGTTGCCCGGCTGGTAGAACAGCTCGATGCCCTTGCGTTCGATGGGTTCACGCCAGATCCCCAGCAAGTCCTCGGCGACCTGGGCCAGGGTGACTTGGGGTGACATGGTGGTGTCGTCATGCTGGGCGCGGGCGAGCATCAGGAAGGTCTGCACCAGTTCGCGCATTTCCTCGCAGGCCCGGGCGATGCGCTCGACCTGTTTGCGTCCCCGCGAATCGATGGCCGGGTTTTCCAGCAGCAGTTCGCAGGAGCTGGCCAGCACCATCAGTGGCGTCCGCAGTTCATGGCTGACATCACTGGTAAAGAGCCGCTCGCGGGTCAGTGCCTGGCGCAGGCGGCCCAGGGTGGCGTCGAAGGCCACTGCCAGCTCGCCCACTTCGTCGGCGGCATAGTCCGGGGCCAACGGCGGGGCCAGGCCCAACAATTGGTCACGATGACGCACCTGGCGCGCCAGGCGCACCACCGGAGCCATCACCTTGCGGGCCAGGACCCAGCCGAGGAATACCGCCAGCGCCAGGCTGAGGACAAACCCCACCAGCACCACCGCAAACAGCACACGCTCACGCTCTTCAAAATCGCTCTGGTCTTGCAGTAGGACATAACGCCGGCCGTCGACGATCTCAACCATGGCATGGTAGGACAGCGCTTCGCGAAACACTTCGTGAAAGCCCGCATCCAGATGCCGCAAGTCCTTGGGCAGCTCAAAATCGCCGCGCCCGCCGCTGAAGTAGAACAACTGGTCCGGCTCGGGCCGGTGGCGCCAGTCTTCGACACTGTCCATCAGCAGCAAGCGTTGCAAGTCGCCGCCCAGGCCCGCCGAAATCAGTTTTTCTTCCACCAGGTGCACCGTGGCGACGATGCCCATGGCAAAGGCCCCCGCCACCAGCGCGCTCATCAGCGCAAAGGCGATGATGATCCGCTGGGCAAGGCTTTGCTTAAACTCCATCACGGCCCTCGGCCAAGCGATAACCCACGCCATGCACGGTTTGCAGCAATGGTTTGGCAAATGGCTTGTCGATCACCTGGCGCAGTTGGTGGACATGGCTGCGCAGGCTGTCGCTGTCCGGGCAGTCATCGCCCCACAGGGCTTCTTCCAACACTTCGCGACGCAGGACGTGAGGGCTTTTCTGCATCAGCACGGCGAGCAATTTCAGGCCGACCGGGTTGAGCTTGAGCAAACGCCCTTCGCGGGTCACTTCCAGGGTATCGAGGTCGTAGGACAGATCGCCGACTTGCAGCTCACGCCGCCCGCCGCCCTGGGCCCGGCGCAGCACCGCTTCGATGCGTGCAGCCAACTCCGATAGGGCAAACGGCTTGAGCAGATAGTCGTCGGCACCCGACTTGAAACCTTGCAGGCGGTCGTCCAATTGATCGCGGGCGGTGAGCATGATCACCGGCGTATCGCGACGCGCATCTTCACGCAGGCGTTTGCACAAGGTGTAGCCATCAATGCCGGGCAGCATGATATCGAGCACGATCAGGTCGTAATGCTCGGTGGCGGCCAGATGCAGGCCCGACAAACCGTCCTGCGCACAGTCCACGGTATAACCCTTGAGCCCCAGGTAATCCGCCAGGTTGGCCAGAATATCGCGGTTGTCTTCAACCAATAAAATTCGCATGGGCAGTGTCTCCGTACGCGGTAACGGCCGTGTTGGCTCGCGCAGCTTAAGGCCAAGTATGGCTTACCGCTAGGCCTGAACGAGCAACCGATTACTGTTTTCAACCGATTAAGCAGCTTAACGAGTTTTTCACTATAGGTTCACAAGCCGACCACAGTGCCAGGGTGAATATCGCCGCCCATCGCTCTCAGGAATCTAGACATGGGCCTGCCCAAGACTGCGCCAATGCGTTATTTGCTACTGCTGACCAGCATCTGGTTGGGCATTTTTCTACTGACCCGCAGCGTACTGCTCATCACCCATCTGGATGAAGTCAGCGGCAACCTGCTGCCAGTATTCGGCGTGGGCCTGCTCTATGACCTGGGTTTTCTGGCCTACGCCGCATTACCCCTCGGCCTGTATCTGCTGCTGTGTCCGCCCGCTCTATGGCGGCGGCGCGGCCATCGCTGGTTCCTGCAAGGCGTACTGACCGTCAGCCTGTTCGCCATGTTGTTCACCTCGGTGGCCGAATGGCTGTTCTGGGATGAGTTCGGCGTGCGCTTCAACTTTATTGCCGTCGATTACCTGGTGTATTCCGATGAGGTGTTGAACAACCTGTTGGAGTCGTACCCGGTCGGCAAACTGTTGAGCCTGTTGGCGATACTGGCGATTGTCCTGAGCCTGGCCTTGCGCAAACCGTTCAACGCAGCACTCGACTCGCCCCTGCCGGCCATGCGCGGGCGCGTGCTCAATGCCTTGGGATTGCTGCTGGTTGCCGGCCTGAGCCTGCAGTTGGTCAGCCAGGACAGCCCGCGCACCCAGGGTGGCAACGCCTATAACAACGAGCTGGCCAGCAATGGCCCTTACCAATTCTTCGCCGCGTTCCGCAACAATGAACTGGACTACAGCCAGTTCTACAAAAGCCTGCCGGCCGATATCGTAGCCCGCCAACTGCGGGCGGAACTCAGTGAACCCAATGCCCGTTTCATCGGCACTGACCCACTGGATATCCGCCGCGCCATCGACAACCCCGGCACCCTGCGCAAACCCAATATCGTCCTGGTGACCATCGAAAGTTTCAGCGCCAAATACATGGGCAGTAACGGCGATGGACGCAACCTGACCCCCAACCTTGATGAGTTGCGTAAACACAGCCTGTATTTCAACAACTTCTACGCCACCGGTACCCGCACCGACCGCGGCCTGGAAGCCATTACCCTGGCGATCCCGCCCACTCCGGGGCGCTCCATCGTCAAGCGGATTGGCCGGGAAAGCGGCTTTGCCAGCCTAGGCCAACAACTTAGTGCAATCGGTTATGACAGCGTGTTTGTGTATGGTGGCCGCGGCTACTTCGACAATATGAATGCGTTTTTCAGCGGCAACGGTTACCGAGTGGTCGACCAGAGCAGTGTCAACGAATCCGGAATCAGCTTTAAAAACGCCTGGGGCATGGCCGATGAGGACCTCTTCAAGCAAACCTTGAAGCTGGCGGATGCCGGTTATGCCAAGCAGCAACCGTTCCTGTTGCAGTTGATGACCACTTCAAACCATCGGCCCTATACCTACCCGGACGGCCGGATCGACATCCAGTCCGGCAAGGGTCGCGACGGTGCGGTGAAATACACCGACTACGCCATCGGACAGTTCCTGCAGGCAGCGCGCCAAAAACCGTGGTTCGACAATACGATCTTCGTGTTTGTCGCCGATCACACCGCCGGCAGCGCGGGCAAGGAAGACTTGCCCATCGCCAACTACCAGATTCCGTTGTTTATCTATGCACCGAAATTGATCGAGGCCCGGGAAAGCGCGCAACTGGCCAGCCAGATCGACATCGCCCCGACCCTTCTGGGCCTGTTGAACCTGAGCTATGAATCGACGTTTTTCGGCCGCAACCTGTTGCAGGACAACCCGCTGCCACCTCGTGTGGTGGTCGGCAACTATCAGCACCTGGGCTTGTTTGACGGTACCAACCTGGCAATCCTCAGCCCACGCCAAGGCCTGCGGCGCCATGACCAGGCCCTGGGGGCAAGCCAGGAATCGCGGAGCAACAGCGATGATCCGCTGATCCAGCGCGCGATCACTTACTACCAGGCGGCCAGTTATGACTTCAAGCAACACTTGCTCAGTTGGAAGTTACACAAGAACGCCGCAGCCCTGTAGGAGCGAGCTTGCTCGCGAAGAACGTCAACGATAATGCGTTCACCATGAACAAACGCATCGCCCTCAGGTTCTTCGCGAGCAAGCTCGCTCCTACACAAGGCACATAAAAAAGCCCCGCCAGCATGACGCTGGCGGGGCTTTTTCAGTACAGGGGTAAGGCTGGCTTACATCATGCCGCCCATGCCACCCATGCCGCCCATGTCTGGCATACCGCCGCCAGCCGAGCTTTCTTTCTTCGGTGCATCAGCGATCGCAGCTTCGGTGGTCAGGATCAGACCGCCGATGGAGGATGCCGCTTGCAGCGCGGAACGAGTCACCTTGGTAGGGTCCAGGATGCCCATTTCGATCATGTCGCCGTAGATGCCAGTCGCAGCGTTGTAACCGTAGTTACCTTTGCCGTTCTTGACTTCGTTGACCACAACGCTTGGCTCGTCGCCGGAGTTGGCAGCGATCTGACGCAGCGGTGCTTCAACAGCACGACGCAGTACAGCAATACCGACGTTCTGGTCAGCATTGTCGCCGGTCAGACCGGTCAGTGCTTCCAGAGCACGGATCAGCGCAACGCCACCGCCAGGTACCACGCCTTCTTCAACGGCTGCACGGGTTGCGTGCAGGGCGTCTTCAACGCGGGCTTTCTTCTCTTTCATTTCAACTTCGGAACCAGCGCCAACCTTGATCACTGCAACACCGCCGGACAGCTTGGCCAGACGCTCTTGCAGTTTTTCACGGTCGTAGTCCGAGGAGGTTTCAGCAACCTGGGCACGGATCTGGGTGATGCGCGCCTGGATGTCCTGCTCAACGCCAGCACCGTCAACGATGATGGTGTTTTCCTTGGAGATGGTCACGCGCTTGGCGCTACCCAGGTTTTCCAGGGTGGCGCTTTCCAGGCTCAGGCCGATCTCTTCGGAGATAACGGTACCGCCGGTCAGAACGGCGATGTCCTGCAGCATGGCCTTGCGACGGTCGCCGAAGCCTGGAGCCTTGACGGCTGCGACTTTGACGATGCCACGCATGTTGTTCACAACCAGAGTCGCCAGGGCTTCGCCTTCAACGTCTTCGGAAACGATCAGCAGTGGACGGCCGGCTTTGGCAACGGCTTCCAGCACTGGCAGCATTTCACGGATGTTCGAGATCTTTTTGTCGACCAGCAGGATCAGCGGGCTGTCCAGCTCGGCAACCATGGTCTCAGGCTTGTTGACGAAGTACGGGGACAGGTAGCCACGGTCGAACTGCATGCCTTCTACAACCGACAGTTCGTTTTCCAGGCCAGTGCCTTCTTCAACGGTGATCACGCCTTCTTTACCGACTTTTTCCATGGCTTCGGCAATGATGTCGCCGATGGAGCTGTCGGAGTTGGCGGAGATGGTGCCTACCTGAGCGATAGCCTTGGTGTCGGCGCATGGCTTGGACAGGTTTTTCAGCTCAGCAACGATGGCGATGGTGGCCTTGTCGATGCCGCGCTTGAGGTCCATTGGGTTCATGCCGGCAGCGACGGCTTTGTAGCCTTCGTTGACGATTGCCTGAGCCAGAACGGTGGCGGTGGTAGTACCGTCGCCTGCGTCATCGTTGGCACGGGAGGCAACGTCTTTGACCAGCTGCGCGCCCATGTTTTCGAAACGGTCTTCCAGTTCGATTTCTTTTGCTACGGAAACGCCGTCCTTGGTGATGGTCGGAGCGCCGAAGCTCTTCTCGATGATCACGTTACGGCCTTTCGGGCCCAGGGTCGCTTTTACTGCGTCAGCCAGGATGTTGACACCGGTGAGCATTTTCTTACGGGCGGAATCGCCGAATTTAACTTCTTTAGCAGCCATGATCGATATTCCTTAAATACTTTGTAGTAACGGGAAAATGAGCGGGGAATCAGTCTTCCAGAACAGCGAGAATCTCGTTCTCAGCCATAACCAGCAGGTCTTCGCCGTCGACTTTCACAGTGTTGCTGCCGGAGTAAGGACCGAATACAACCTTGTCACCGACTTTAACGGCCAGCGCACGCACGTCACCATTTTCCAGAGTCTTGCCTGGGCCTGCAGCGACGATCACACCGTGGTTGGCTTTTTCAGCAGCCGAACCTGGCAGAACGATACCGCCAGCGGTTTTCTTTTCTTCTTCGCTGCGACGGATAACGACGCGGTCGTGCAGAGGACGAAGCTTGCTCATTGTCGATCTCTCCTAATTGTAAGTTTCATCGGCCGGTATCAGTACCGGCTGGTGGTATTCCGGCGGGGCCGGTCGCGGTTCGCCAGGCGAAACGCGGAAGTCTGTCTGGTGTCGCCACCAGAAACCTTGCGGTGACCGTTACATAAGGGCGTATATGCTTATTACAAGGGCCACAGGTGAAAATTTTTGTGTCAGCAGGGCACCCGAAGGCACCCTACCTGGCATGGCGTTACTTGGAGTCGCGGTGCTCGAACTCGCCTTCGATCACATCACCTTCACGCCCCAGCGGCTGGCGAGGTGCCGGGCCGCCGCGTGGCTGCAGGTCGTCGGCAAAGGCGCGCTGGCGCACCGCCGCTTCTTCGGCACGCTGGCGCAACTTGCCTGCCAGCAACCGACGAGTGGATGGCAGCAGCAGAATCAAGCCCAGCACATCGCTGACAAAACCCGGCACGATCAGCAGGCCACCGGCCAAGGCCATCATCAGGCCTTCAAGCATGGTCTGGGCCGGCAGTTCGCCGCGATTCAGGCTTTCACGGGCACGCAGTGCGGTGGCCAGTCCGGCGATGCGCAGCACGAACACGCCGAGCATCGAGCCGAGAATGATCAGCAGCAGCGCCGGGAAAAACCCGATAGCCCCGCTGACCTTGACGAATACGAACAGCTCCAGCACCGGAAACAGCAGAAAGAGCAATAAAAAAGGGCGCATCAAATGGTTCCTCAACGCAAGAATGCCTTGCTACTAGACCTTAGATGACGTCGCCCTTTCGTGAATTCAAGCTTGGGTGGTGGATTTTTTCGGCCATTGCTCGGCGTGAGCCAGGAAAACCAAGGCTTCGCGCACTTGTGTCGGCGTATTGCAAGTCGCCGCAAACGGCAACCAGTGCAAGCCCTGGCCGATGCGCAGGTGCATGCCTTCACTATCGATACCCGCCAGCTGCGCGGGCTCGGAGGTCGACAGGCCGGCCAACTCGACATAGTGGGCAATGGCTTTGGTGTGATCGCTGTTCATGTGCTCGATCATGCTCAACTCGGCCTTGCCGGCAAACGGGTTGGCCAGGGTCAGTTGGTCGACCCAATGGATCGCGCCGAAACCGCCGATGTAGCGATGACGCACCGGCTTGAGCACCCAGAAATCAAAGTCATGGGCTTTATGGTAGTTAGCCGAGTCGGGGAAATACCGGTAGTAACGCTCGGCGGCGGCGGCGATGGCCTCCTCGTCCTCGAGTTTTTCGGCTTCAGCCAGGTAAGTCAGGCGGCCCACGGCCTGCACATCATCTGCCTCACGCTCGCCTACCAGCAACGAGCATTTCGGATCTTTTTGCAGGTTGTGGGTGTGCTGGGCGATACGGCTGATCAGGATCAACGGCCGGCCCTCTGCGTCCAGGCAATAAGGCACTACCGAACCAAAGGGAAAACCGGGCATGGCCTTGGAGTGCGTGGCGAGCGCCCCACGGTATTCCTTGAGCAGTAGTTCTCGGGCATTCTTGGCAACGTGGACGCTCAACTTATGACTCCTTCGATAAGATCCGTCACAAAACGGACTTGGACAACCGCTTAAATCTGCTCACAGGACATGCGAATGCATCTCAACGACAAAGTAATCATTATCACCGGCGGTTGCCAGGGTTTGGGCCGCTCCATGGCCGAGTATTTTGCAAGCAAAGGTGCCCACCTGGCGCTGGTGGACCTCAATCAGGAAAAGCTCGATGCCGCAGTGGCTGCATGCCAGTCCCATGGCGTCACCGCACGCAGCTATCTATGCAACGTGGCGGATGAAGAACAGGTGACCCATACCGTGGCACGGATCGCCGATGACTTTGGCGCGATCCATGGTTTGATCAACAACGCCGGGATCCTGCGCGATGGCTTGCTGCTCAAGGTCAAGGACGGCGAGATGACCAAGATGAGCCTGGCCCAGTGGCAGGCGGTGATCGACGTCAATCTGACCGGCGTGTTCCTCTGCACCCGTGAAGTGGCGGCGAAGATGGTGGAGCTGAAAAACCAGGGCGCCATTATCAACATCTCGTCCATCTCCCGCGCGGGCAATGTGGGCCAGACCAACTATTCGGCGGCCAAGGCCGGCGTGGCCGCAGCGACGGTGACCTGGGCCAGGGAGCTGGCGCGTTATGGCATACGTGTGGCGGGGATTGCGCCGGGCTTTATCGAGACCGAAATGACCCTGGGCATGAAGCCCGAAGCATTGGAGAAGATGACGTCGGGGATTCCGCTCAAGCGCATGGGCCGGCCGCAAGAGATCGCCCACTCGGCAGCCTATATCTTCGAGAACGACTACTACACCGGGCGCATCCTGGAGTTGGATGGCGGGTTGCGCCTGTAACACCACTGAAAAACAAATCAGGGGGGGCGCTACGCGCCCCAACGCGGGCGATGCGGCGTTCCGACAAGCCGGCTCGCCACAAAAGCACTGGCAGGCTTACCAGGTCACGCCAAACCCTGCGGTGTAGCGGGTCTTGCTCAAGTCGCTGTCCGAACCGCCGCTGATGATGTCGCGCTCGGCCTTGAGGTTGAGCGAGGCCCATTCGGTGACTTTGTAGCGCAGGCCCATTTCGGCATCGAGCGCGTAGTCGGCGGGGCCGGCCAAGGGCTTGCCCACTTCACCGTTGGTGAAGAACTCCACGGTCTTGCCGATCAGATAGCGGTTGTAGTCCCACTTCATCGCCAGGGAATAGAAGTTGTCCTTGCCGCCATCCTGGTACTCGTAGTCAGTGCGGTTGAGCAATGACCCCAGGGAGAACGCCCCCAGCTCATCATCCCAGAACTGATAACCCGGACCGGTACCGACGGTGCGCTGGCGACGCAGGTCTTCGACCTTGTCGTGCTTGTAGGTCAGGCGCCCCTGCCAGAACCACTGGTCGGTGATAAAGCGGTCCAGCGCGTACTCGGCGCTCCAGTTATCGGTGGTGACCACATCGTTCTGGAATTCGCGGTTGTATTCGCCTTCTGCTATATGGCGCCACTTGCCGTGACGGGCAGTGGTCTTGAAGTCGATGTCATAGTCGTCGGTGTCTTTTTCCGCACGCTTGTAGTCCAGCGCCACGTCGACATTGCCCTTCCACACCAGGTCCTCGATCACAGGCTTGGGCTTGATGATCTGCTGGATACTGGCCAACTCCACCGTCTTCGGTGTTTCGCCGTTGGCCAGGACCACCTTGCCGTCCTCGGCCGGATGCAGGGACTTGGCCTTCTCGCCGATATAGGCATCCTGCTTGACCAGCAACTCCTGGTCGCTTTCCAGGGTTTTCACCTGTTTCCAGTCCACCGGGATCGCGCCCGCGTATTCGGTCTGGATCAGCAGCTTGCCGCCGTCGAAAACCTTGATCTTGCCGGTCAGGCGATCACCGTTTTTCAACCAGACCGTATCGGCCAGCACAGGGGTAGAAGCAGTAAAGACAGCGAGGCACAGCAGGGTTCTGGACAACATAAGCGGTTACGGGGCTCAAGTTTGGCGAAAAAGGAGGCATTATCGGCGTAGCTGAAGTCTTAGCAAGGACTGACTCAAGGTTTTGTATTGAGTTCAATTCTCAACGGCATCTTTACAGACGTTTCTTACATATCCACGACTATTTTCAACTGAGCCGCCAGAACAGTGAACGAGCCCGCCGACACCCCGCAAAACCCGGCCGAAATGCGCCGAACCGCGCTGTACCTGACCTTGGCCCAAGTGCCCGAAGGCTGCGTGGTCAGCTACGGCGAACTGGCGCACCTGGCCGGTCTGGGGCGGGCCGCACGCTTCGTGGGCCGTACGTTGAGCCAACTTCCCGAGGGTTCGAAGTTGCCCTGGCACCGGGTGGTCGCCGCCGGCGGTCGGATAAGTCTGCCGGTGGGCAGCGTCTCGGGCGATGAACAACGTGCGCGTTTACGCAGTGAAGGTGTCAGTATCCTGAACAATCGCGTTGATATTCAGCGTCATGGCTGGCGCCCGGTAGAGCACAGCGGTTAGAGTGCGCGCTTTGTTTCCGTAAATCTGAGGCAGACTCCAGCCCATGCCCCGTAAAACCTGGCGCGCCGCGCTCGCTGCCTATGCCAGCCCCTCGACATTAGTGCTGTTACTGCTCGGCTTTGCCGCCGGCCTGCCTTACATGTTGGTGTTCTCGACGCTCTCGGTCTGGTTGCGCGAAGCCGGTGTGGCACGCGAGACCATCGGCTATGCGAGCCTGATCGGCCTGGCGTATGCGTTCAAGTGGGTCTGGTCACCGCTGCTGGACCAATGGCGCCTGCCGCTGTTGGGTAAGCTGGGACGTCGTCGTTCCTGGCTGGTGCTGTCCCAATCCCTGGTGATTCTCGGCTTGATCGGCATGGGCTTCTGCGACCCGCAGAAACACCTGTCCTGGCTGATCGCCATTGCCGTTATCGTCGCATTTGCCTCCGCAACCCAAGACATCGCGGTGGACGCCTATCGCCTGGAAATCGCCGACGACAGCCGCCAGGCCGCCCTGGCCGCCAGCTATATGTCCGGCTATCGCATCGCCGCTCTGCTGGCCACGGCGGGCGCGCTGTTCTTTGCCGAAGGCTTTGGCTCCACGGGGTTCAATTACAAGCATTCGGCGTGGACCGGCACCTACGTGCTGTTCGGCGTGCTGATGATCCCGGCCCTGCTCACCAGCTTTTTCATGCGTGAACCCGATGTGCCCCTGCGCACCCAGTTGCAGGCCGGGCGCTATACGTTTGCCCACCAACTGATGTCGGTGTTTGTGCTGATCATCTTGCTGGTGTCGGTACCGGCGATGTTCACCCAGTTGTACAACACCGACTTCGCCAGCGTGCTGTTCGAAGGCGTGAGCCTGCTCGACCTGTTGCTGGAAGACCGCGCCTTCCTGCGCGCCATCCTCTATATCACCCTCACCGCCCTGTGCCTCTCGGCCATGGGCCGCCGGGGTCTGGCGCCTGTGCTGACGCCGGTCAACGACTTTATCCTGCGCTACCGCTGGCAGGCCTTGCTGCTGTTGGGGCTGATCGCCACCTACCGGATGTCGGACACGGTGATGGGCGTGATGGCCAACGTGTTCTATATCGACCAGGGGTTCACCAAGGACCAGATCGCCAGCGTCAGCAAGATCTTCGGCCTGATCATGACCCTGGTCGGCGCCGGCATGGGCGGCCTGTTGATCGTGCGGTTCGGCATCCTGCCGATCCTGTTTATCGGCGGCATCACCTCGGCCGGCACCAACCTGCTGTTCCTGATGCTCGCCGACATGGGCGCCGACCTGCAGATGCTGATCTTCACCATCTCCCTGGACAACTTCAGCTCAGGCCTGGCGACCTCGGCATTCGTCGCCTATCTGTCGAGCCTGACCAACCTGAAGTTCTCCGCCACCCAGTACGCCCTGCTCAGCTCGATCATGTTGCTGTTGCCGCGGCTGATCGGCGGCTACTCGGGGGTCATGGTGGAAAAGTTCGGCTATCACAACTTCTTCCTGATCACCGCACTGCTCGGCGTGCCAACGCTGCTGCTGATTGCCTTGCACTGGTACCAGGAAAGCCGGCGGATCCGCTTGAATCCCCCCGAAGAAGGCTGACACCTGCAGGGCCGGGCTTGTGTGGGAGCGGGCTTGCCCGCGATAGCATCACTGCGGTTTGAAGTGCGCCCCGAGGCGCCTGCATCGCGGGCAAGCCCGCTCCCACATTGACGCCGGCGCCCCACAGAAATCCCGTCACCACCTGATGCCTGTACTCTGGCGGCGACCGCCCGTACAATCCCAGGTCACTTCAAGTCCAAGCAACCGACAACGGCCTACCATGCGCACCAGTCAATATTTGCTCGCCACACAGAAAGAAACGCCTTCCGACGCGGTCGTGATCAGCCACCAGCTGATGCTGCGCGCCGGCATGATCCGCAAACTGGCCTCCGGCCTGTACACCTGGCTGCCCATGGGCTTGAAGGTGATGCGCAAGGTCGAAGCGATCGTTCGCGAAGAAATGAACGCCGCCGGCTCTCTGGAAGTATTGATGCCGAGCACTCAGCCGGCTGAACTGTGGCAGGAATCCGGGCGCTGGGAAGAGTACGGTCCGGAATTGCTGCGCTTCAAGGATCGTCATGGCCGCGACTTCTGCGCAGGCCCGACCCATGAAGAAGTGATCACCGACCTGATGCGCAACGAGTTGAGCAGCTATAAACAGCTGCCCCTCAACCTGTATCAGATCCAGACCAAGTTCCGTGACGAAATCCGCCCACGCTTCGGCTTGATGCGTGGCCGCGAATTCATCATGAAGGACGCCTATTCGTTCCACGCCGACCAGCCTTCGCTGCAAGTCACCTATGACCGCATGCACCAGGCCTATTGCAACGTGTTCACCCGCCTGGGCCTGAAGTTCCGCCCAGTGGAGGCAGATAACGGTTCGATCGGCGGCGCGGGCTCCCACGAGTTCCACGTACTGGCAGAATCTGGCGAAGACGACATCGTCTTCAGCGACGGCTCCGACTACGCAGCCAACATCGAGAAAGCCGAAGCCGTGCCACGGGAAACTTCCCGTCCGGCGCCGGCTGAAGAGCTGCGCCTGGTCGATACCCCAGACACCAAGACCATCGCGGCCCTGGTCGAGAAATTCAATCTGCCGATTGAAAAGACCATCAAGACCCTGATCGTGCATGCCGAAGAAGAAGGCAAGCTGATCGCCCTGGTTATCCGTGGCGACCACGAGCTCAACGAAATCAAGGCTGCCCAGCAACCTGGCGTGGCCAGCCCGCTGGTCATGGCCTCGGACGCCGAACTGCGTGACGCCATTGGCGCCGGCGCTGGTTCCCTGGGCCCGCTGAACCTGCCACTGCCGATCATCATCGACCGTTCGGTCGAGCTGATGAGCGACTTCGGCATCGGTGCCAATATCGACGACAAGCACTACTTTGGCGTCAACTGGGAACGTGATCTGCCGGTGCCTACCGTGGCCGACCTGCGCAACGTGGTTGCCGGTGATCCAAGCCCGGATGGCAAGGGCACCCTGGAAATCAAGCGCGGTATCGAAGTGGGGCACATCTTCCAGCTGGGCAACAAGTACAGCAAGGCGATGAAGTGCGAAGTACTGGGCGAAAACGGCAAGCCGGTAACCCTGGAAATGGGTTGCTACGGTATTGGTGTTTCCCGCGTGGTGGCGGCTGCCATCGAGCAGAACCACGACGACAAAGGCATCATCTGGAGCGACACTTTGGCGCCGTTCCAGATCGCCCTGGTACCCCTGCGCTACGAAACCGAGCAAGTTCGCGAAGCCACCGACAAGCTGTATGCCGAACTGACGGCCGCTGGCTTCGAAGTACTGCTGGACGATCGCGACAAGAAGACCAGCCCGGGCATCAAGTTTGCCGACATGGAACTGATTGGCATCCCTCACCGGATCGTGGTCAGTGACCGCGGCCTGGCCGATGGCAATCTGGAATACAAGAGCCGGACCGAAGCCCAAGCCCAACCGTTGCCGGTGGCTGACGTGCTGCCCTTCCTTCAGGCGCGTATTCGTCGCTGAAAACCAGATCAAGAGAAGTCATGTTCAAGCGAAACACCAAAGCCCTGGGGGGCGCCGCCTTGTGCGGCGCCCTGCTGGTCAGCGGCTGTGCCAATCAGATGTCGCAGCGTAGCGAGCACGAGGAACGGATCGAGCGCAAATTGCTCGACCACAGCCTGCAGATTGATGTGGGCGAACCCAAAGTACTCGAGTTGCCGCAACGCCGCGTGCGCATTCATGAGCAGCGGACTTTCGAAGTCACTGAATTTGAAGTCACGCGTCACTATGATCGCTACACGCCCTACCAGCCCTGGCGCGAACTCTACGAGATCCCGCTGGGTGCCGTGGCAGTGGTGGCGGGCGCCGGGGCCAATGTGGCGAACATCTTTGCCCTGGGCAACCTGCCAGACAGCATGACCCATGACTGGATCAGCTACGGCGTGGCCGGGCTCAACCCGTTCATGAACGTGCAGTCCCATGGCCGGGCGCAACAGAACCTGGCGGGCATCGATGAAGTCCAGCGTGACCGACGCCTGGAATACACCAGCCTGCCGTGGAGCGAGCGACCGGTGCAGGTAAAGGCCGGCAAGCAGACCCACGAGATGACCACCGACCGCAACGGCGTCCTGCGCCTGAACCTGTTGGACAGCCCGTTTGCCGAGCAGGACCTGAGCAAGGTCCGCACCTTGCGGATCAGCATTGAAGATGCTCAGGACGATGTGCATTCGGACTCATCCCTGGCCATCAGCACCACCCTGCGTGGCAAGCTGCTGGAAGCACACGCCTTGATCTACGACGACCTGGAGGATGACGAAGTCAACCAATGGGTCCATCGAGTCAAGCGCTTGTCGGAACTGGGCCTGGAAGAAGAAGCCAGCGAACTTGAACAGAGCCTGATTGAACTGACACGCAATGATCCTGAATTGCAGCAGGAATTTCTCAAGGCCCTGACCAAGGACGGCGGCCGACTGGTGGCCGACCCCGGCACCCGCTGACCCCCTGTAGGAGCCGGCTTGCCGGCTCCTACAGGGACAGCTCTAGCTGTTCATTTCCCACGCTCAAATCGAGCAGCCGCACACCAATCCCCAGCAAGCGCACCGGTTTTGCGCCGCGATTGAACGCCTGGGTCAGTAACTGCCGATAGCTCTCCAGATCCCGCCCCGCCCCCGCCTGCTCCAGGGTGGTTTGGGTAAAGTCATGGAACTTCACTTTGACAAAGGGTTTGCCCGGCCGATAACTGCTGTCGATACGCTGTATGCGCCCGGCCAGGGTTTCCATCAGTTCCGGTAGCTTTTCCAGGCAACTGGGCAGGTCCGGCAGGTCGACATCGTAGGTGTTCTCCACGCTGATCGATTGCCGGCGACTGTCGTTATGCACCGCGCGATCATCAATCCCACGCGCCAAACTCCATAACCGCTCACCAAAGCTGCCGAATTCGCGCACCAGCGCCAGCTTGTTCCACTCGCGCAATTGCAGGCAATCCTCGATCCCCAGGCGTGCCAGCTTGTCGGCGGTGACCTTGCCGACGCCATGCAACTTGCTCACCGGCAGCTGCGATACGAAGTCTTCCACCTGGTTCGGGGTGATCACAAACAGCCCATTGGGCTTTTTCCAGTCGCTGGCGATCTTGGCCAGAAACTTGTTGGGGGCAACTCCCGCAGAAACCGTGATGTGCAACTGATTGGAAACGCGCCGACGGATATCCTGGGCAATGCGCGTGGCGCTGCCGCCAAAGTGCGCGCAATCGGAAACATCCAGGTAAGCCTCGTCCAGGGACAACGGCTCGATCATGTCGGTGTAGTCACGGAAAATCGTGTGGATTTCCTTGGACGCTTCTTTATAGGCATCCATGCGCGGCTTGACGATGGTCAGGTCAGGGCAGAGCTTCAACGCATGGCGCGACGACATCGCCGAACGCACGCCGTAGGCCCGGGCCTCGTAGTTGCAGGTAGCGATCACCCCGCGCCGATCAGCCGAGCCCCCTACCGCCAGCGGCTTTTGCGCCAGGCTCGGGTTATCCCGCATTTCGATGGCAGCGTAGAAACAATCACAGTCGACATGGATGATTTTGCGCTGCGTCATATAAAGGGAGGCGTGATCGGGACATAAAGTAGACGGATCGCCAGTATCGCATTCACACCTGTATATAGCACCAGTACTTTGAATCATCTGACAAAGCAGTCGGAAAAAACCTTGATGAATTCATTTTCTCAATCGAAAGGCTCCCCTCAATAGAGCTGGAAGCCACGGCCAGACTGGCCCCAAACCCTTCCAGCAGCCCTCTTGGAGAGCTAAGCGATTGAAGCACAAGCGCTTTTCTTGAAATCAGCGGTTGACACACCGTCATTCCTCTGTAGAATGCCGACACACAGACGCGGGATGGAGCAGTCTGGTAGCTCGTCGGGCTCATAACCCGAAGGTCGTCGGTTCAAATCCGGCTCCCGCAACCAAACATCAAAAAAGGCTACTCGAAAGAGTGGCCTTTTTTGTGCGCGTCTATTTCCTCCCCCCTGTAGGAGCGAGCTTGCTCGCGAAGGTCGTCAACGATAACGCGCACATCCAGCATCAACCCGCCGCCCTCGAGCTTTTCGCGAGTAAGCTCGCGCCTACAGTGAAAACTCGTTTTCAATCGAGCACTTAGGCTGATTGGCAGTTATTTTGCCCTTTATGTCATTAACGGTTGACACCTCGTCGCTGCGCTGTAGAATGCCGCCCACAGACGCGGGATGGAGCAGTCTGGTAGCTCGTCGGGCTCATAACCCGAAGGTCGTCGGTTCAAATCCGGCTCCCGCAACCAAACATCAAAAAAGGCTACTCGAAAGAGTGGCCTTTTTTGTATCCGTAGAAAAAGTTCTTTTGAAACAATGGCATGGCATCTTTCATGAAACCGCGCGCGGGTTTCGGAGTCCTTCCATTTGCAGGCTATGCTCAAGTCTCGAGCACATCCTTGCGCGACTAATGGACGCTGTCGCCGGCCCCGGTGATCCGCGTTACTATTTGTAATTATTTTGTCCATAGGGATTGGTAACTTGGCTGGATACCCCCATCCTGTCGCGCACAATCCAAGAGGTGATTGATGCGCGCCAATTCGTCTGAACCACAAGACAACATCACAGCTACACAACCGATCGCGCCCACCCGCCTGCGCTGGCTGGATCTGTTGAGCAAGTATCGACAACCCATTGGGTTGGCGGTCACGTTGCTGCTATTTGCAATCGCTTTGATCGCCTGCCGCCACTTGCTGCTAGAGCTGGATCTGTACGCCCTCCACGATTCGATCCTGGAAGTACCGAAGCCGTCACTGTTGGGCGCCTTCGCCGCTGCGATCGCCGGGTTCATCATTCTATTGGGCTACGAATTTTCCGGGGCGCGCTATGCCGGAGTAAAACTTCCCGCCAGGACCCTGGCCTACGGCGGCTTTACTGCTTTCGCCATCGGCAATGCGATTGGCCTGTCGATGCTGTCTGGCGGCTCAGTGCGCTACCGTTTATATGCACGGCATGGCATTGGGGCTTCGGAAGTGGCCCATATGACCGTATTTGCCAGCCTGGCCCTGGGCTGCGCCCTGCCACCGCTCGCCGCACTGGCGACCTTGAGCAACCTGCCCGCCGCGTCCAGTGCCTTGCATTTGCCTGCAGCACTGCTCGGCGCAATCGCAGGCGCGGTACTGCTGCTCTCTGCCGTGCTGTGTATCGGGATCTATCGCCGTCGTCTGCCAGAACAACCCTACCCCGACAACCTGCTGGTCAAGGCCGGCCGCCGCACCTTGCGCCTGCCTGGGCGCCGCCTGACCTTCCTGCAATTGATCATCACTGCCCTGGATGTCGCTGCCGCCGCGACCGTTCTCTATCTGTTGCTGCCAGAAGCCCCGCCGTTCGGCCCGTTCCTGCTGGTGTACCTGCTGGCGCTGGCGGCGGGTGTCCTCAGCCATGTACCGGGCGGCGTCGGCGTGTTCGAAGCGATTCTGCTGGCCGCGTTTGCCGACAAGCTCGGCGCCGCGCCGCTGGCCGCCGCCCTGCTGTTGTATCGCATGATCTACGTTGTGCTGCCGTTACTGATCGCGTGCATCTTCCTGCTGATCAACGAGGCCCAACGGCTGTTCCAGACCCAGCAGAGCCTGCGGGTCGCCTCAGGCCTCGCAGCCCCGGTACTGGCCGTGCTGGTTTTTTTGTCCGGGGTGGTGCTGCTGTTCTCCGGCGCCACCCCGGAAATCGACTCACGCCTGGAAAACATCGGCTTCCTGATTCCCCACCGCCTGATTGACGCCTCGCACTTTGGTGCCAGCCTGATCGGCGTGCTGTGCCTGCTGCTGGCCCAAGGCCTGCGTCGACGCCTGTCGGCAGCCTGGATGCTGACCATGGTGCTGTTGCTGGTGGGCGCCCTGCTCTCGCTGCTCAAAGGCTTCGACTGGGAAGAAGCCAGCCTGATGACCACCACCGCAGTGCTGCTGGCGATCTTCCGGCGCTCGTTCTACCGTGCCAGTCGCCTGACCGAGCTGCCCTTTTCGCCGCTGTACCTGGTGGCCAGCGTCTGCGTGCTGGGCGCTTCGATCTGGCTGCTGCTGTTTGCTTACCAGGATGTGCCTTATAGCCATCAACTGTGGTGGCAGTTCACCCTCGACGCCAACGCCCCGCGCGGCCTGCGCTCGCTGCTGGGCGCCGCCATCTTGCTGGTGATTGTGTCCCTGACCTGGCTGTTGCGCACCGCCCGCCCTGTGATCCACCTGCCAACCGCCGATGAGCTGGAGCGCGCCACCAAGATCCTGATGGCCTCATCGCAACCCGACGGCGGCCTGGCACTGACCGGCGACAAGGCCCTGCTATTTCACCCCAACGACGAAGCGTTCCTGATGTACGCCCGGCGCGGCCGCAGCCTGGTGGCGCTGTACGACCCGATCGGCCCGACCCAGCCCCGGGCCGAGATGATCTGGCAGTTCCGCGACCTCTGCGACATTCACCACGCCCGCCCGGTGTTCTACCAGGTGCGCGCGGAGAACCTGCCCTTCTATATGGACATTGGCCTGACTGCGATCAAGCTGGGCGAAGAGGCCCGGGTCGACCTCAAGCGCTTTGACCTGGAAGCCAAGGGCAAGGAGATGAAGGATTTGCGCTACACCTGGAACCGCGGGACCCGGGACGGCCTGTCCCTGGAAATCTTCGAGGCGGGCCAGGCGCCGATGGACGCACTGAAAGTCATCTCCGATGCCTGGTTGACCGGTAAGAACGTGCGCGAAAAAGGCTTCTCTCTGGGCCGTTTCAGCGACGAATACCTCAAGCACTTTCGCATTGCGGTGATTCGCTTCGAAGGCCAGCCGGTGGCGTTCGCCAACCTGCTGGAGACCTACAGCCATGATCTGGCCAGCCTCGACCTGATGCGCGCGCATCCCGAGGCGCCAAAGCTGACCATGGAGTTCATGATGATCGGCTTGATCCTGCACTATAAGAGCCACAACTATGCACGCTTCAGCCTCGGCATGGTGCCGTTGTCGGGCCTGCAGCCGCGCCGTGGCGCACCGCTGACCCAGCGCCTGGGCTCGATGGTGTTCCGCCGTGGCGAGCAACTGTATAACTTCCAAGGTTTGCGCCGCTTCAAAGACAAGTTCCAGCCTGACTGGGAACCTCGTTACATGGCCGTGCCCGCAGGACTTGATCCGCTGGTGGCACTGGCCGATACCGCCGCCCTGATCGCGGGCGGCTTGACTGGATTGGTGAAACGCTGATGATTCGACGCTCCTGGCGGTATGTATTGGCAAGCCTGGTGGTGCTGGCCCTGATCCTCGGTGGCGGCTACTGGTACTGGAATCGCCCCGCCCCTCAACCGACCCTGGAACAACTGCCCCAGGCCGACGGCTCGACCATGACCCGTGTGACCCCTGGCACCAGCGCCAAGGCCCGTGTAGCGGTAGCCGTGATGGCCGACGCCAGCCTGACCGACAGCCAACTGATTGCCCTGAGCCAGGGCGGCAGCGCGCAGATCGTGCAAGTGATCCTGCCCAAGGACGACTGCAAGCTGCAAGAACAAGCCCTGCAAGCGGCCCTCGGCCAGCTCAAGGGCCCGGCCACCCTGGTCAGCGGCATCGGCCCTGGCGCCGCGCTGGCCTGGCGCTGGCTGGCAACGCAGAACGACGACAAGGCCAACGCCATCTCCGTAGGCTTCGCCCTGGTCCAGGAAGGTTGCAAGGACCCGCTGCCCAAGACTGCCGCCCACGGCAACTGGCTGGTGGCCTGGAACGATAACCCTGACGACGAAAGCGCCAGCTTCGTACGCGACACGCCGCGTGCCACCACCAGCATCAGCGACTACGACATCAACTACCCGCAGGTATTGAACAACGAGCTGCGCAAGCAACTGGTGGGTTCGGACAATGGCGGCCTGGCGATCCCGGTGGTTGAAGTGCCGGCTGGCCAGGCCAAGGACACCGTGACCCTGTTCCTTTCCGGCGACGGCGGCTGGCGCGACCTGGACCGCGACGTGGCCGGCGAGATGGCGAAGATCGGTTATCCGGTGGTTGGCATCGACACCCTGCGCTACTACTGGCAGCACAAAAGCCCGGAGCAGAGTGCCAAGGACCTGACCGAGCTGATGCAACACTACCGGCAAAAATGGGGCACCAAGCGTTTTGTACTGACCGGCTATTCGTTCGGCGCCGATGTGCTGCCAGCCATCTACAACCGCCTGCCGGAAGCCGAACAGCAACGGGTAGACGCTATTATCCTGCTGGCCTTCGCCCGCACCGGCAGCTTTGAGATCGAAGTGGAAGGCTGGCTGGGCAATGCCGGCAAAGAGGCAGCCACCGGCCCGGAAATGGCCAAGCTGCCAGCAGCCAAAGTGGTGTGCATCTACGGCGAAGAAGAGGTCGACGAGAGTGGCTGCACCGACAAGACCGCCGTGGGTGAAGCCATGAAGCTACCGGGCGGCCATCACTTCGACGAGAACTACCCGGCACTGGCCAAGCGCCTGGTGGATATCATCGAGAAGCGCCAGGCCAAGGCCGAGTAATCCTGTAGGAGCCAGTTTCCTCAGGCACTAAAAAGCCCCCGCTGCCGCACGGCAACGGGGGCTTTTTGTTGGGTTACATTTCTACCTGGGTGCCCAGCTCAATCACCCGGTTCACCGGCAGCTTGAAGAAGCGCAGGTTGCCGTTGGCGTTCTTCAGCATGAAGGCGAACAACCCTTCCCGCCAGCGCGCCATGCCCTCAAGCTTGGAGGCGATGACCGTCTCGCGGCTGAGGAAGTACGTGGTGCGCATGGGGCTGAAGTCCAGGTCATCCAAGTGGCACAGCTTCAGGGCTTCGGGCACGTCCGGCTCATCGGTAAAGCCGAAGTGCAGGATCACCCGGAAGAAGCCGTCACCGTAGGAGTCCACCTCGAAGCGGCGCTGGGCCGGGACGCGCGGGATGTCTTCATAGACCACCGTCAACAGCACCACTTGCTCGTGCAGCACCTGGTTGTGCAGCAGGTTGTGCAACAAGGCGTGGGGCACCGCGTCCGGGCGGGCGGTGAGGAACACCGCCGTGCCCTGTACGCGATGGGGCGGTTGCACGCGGATGCTGCTGATAAAGATCGGCAGCGGCAGCCCGCCCTCGTCCAGGCGCTCCACCAGCAATTGCTTACCGCGCTTCCAGGTGGTCATCAACACAAACAGCACGATCCCCGCCAGCACCGGGAACGCGCCGCCCTGGACGACTTTCGGCACGTTGGCCGCGAAGAACAGGCCATCCACCAGCAAAAAGCCCAGCAAAACAGGCACTGCCAATACCGGCGGCCACTTCCACAGCAGCAGCATCACGGCGGATACCAGGATGGTGGTCATCAGCATGGTCCCGGTCACGGCCACCCCGTAAGCCGAGGCCAGGGCGCCCGAGGACTCGAAGCCCAGCACCAGCAGGATTACACCGACCATCAGCGACCAGTTCACCGCGCCAATATAGATCTGGCCCTGTTCGGCGCTGGAGGTGTGCTGGATATGCATGCGCGGGATGTAACCCAACTGGATCGCCTGGCGCGTCAACGAGAACGCACCGGAAATCACCGCCTGGGAAGCAATCACCGTCGCCAGGGTGGACAACCCCACCAGCGGCAGCAATGCCCAGCTTGGCGCCAGCAGGTAGAACGGGTTGCGCGCGGCTTCGGGGTCGCCCAGCAACATCGCGCCCTGGCCAAAATAGTTGAGCACCAGCGCCGGCAGCACCAGGATGAACCAGGCGCGGGCAATGGGTTTGCGGCCGAAGTGGCCCATGTCGGCATACAGCGCCTCGGCACCGGTCAAGGCCAGCACCACCGCGCCTAGGATCGCCACGCCGATACCCGGATGCACCATGAAGAAACGCACGCCCCACATCGGGTTCATCGCGTTGAGCACTTCGGGATGCTGGACAATGCCATAGATGCCCAGGCCGCCCAGCACCAGGAACCAGGTGACCATCACCGGCCCGAACAGCTTGCCGATGCGGTCTGTCCCGTGTTTCTGGATCAGGAACAACCCCACCAGCACCACCAGCGCCACCGGCACCACCCAGTGCTCCAGGCCATCGAACGCCAGTTCCAGGCCCTCGATGGCCGACAATACCGAAATCGCCGGGGTGATCATGCTGTCGCCATAGAACAGCGCCGCGCCGCACAGGCCGCACACCACCAGGAAACTGCGCAACCGCGGGTGATTGCCGGCCGCCCGTCGGGCCAGCGCGGTAAGGGCCATGATGCCGCCCTCACCCTGGTTGTCGGCGCGCAGTACGAACAACATGTACTTGATCGACACCACCCAGATCAGCGACCAGAAGATCAGGGCCAGGATCCCCAGCACCCCATCATGATTGACCTGGACCCCATAACCACCGGAAAACACCTCTTTAAGGGTGTAGAGCGGGCTGGTACCGATATCGCCGTAGACCACCCCGACAGCTGCCACCAACATGCCAATTGGCTTTGCGCTGGAATGCCCGGCACCTGCCGCCTGACTATTTGCCTGACCCATCAACCACTCCTGCCCTTTTGACCTGAGGTCTTTTATAAACAGCACAGCTGTACAGCTAAGCCTAAGCTGTCCACAGCATGCGCTGTTTTACTTCTAGTAACAGATGATTTGTTGACCATCGGCTTTACACAAGTGCAACGGCGCGAAGCATAGCGCAGCACTCGTCGTATTTCCCTGCATAAAGCTGGTCAAGCGCGTTTCCCGCCGCTAGAATTGCGCACTTTTTGATCAGAGGCACATCAAGTGCCCGTCCGCTGCCCTGTCGTGCCCGACTGGCGGCGTCATTCAATACCGAGGTTAGACATGTCCACCACCATCGCAAAAGCCAACCCCAAGGTTGGCTTTGTTTCCCTGGGTTGCCCGAAGGCGCTCGTCGACTCCGAGCGCATCCTCACCCAACTGCGCATGGAAGGTTACGATGTCGTGTCCACCTACCAGGACGCCGATGTGGTGGTGGTCAACACCTGTGGCTTCATTGACTCGGCCAAGGCAGAGTCTTTGGAAGTGATCGGCGAAGCCATCAAGGAAAACGGCAAGGTGATCGTCACCGGCTGCATGGGCGTGGAAGAAGGCAATATCCGCAACGTGCACCCAAGCGTGCTGGCCGTGACCGGCCCGCAGCAGTACGAGCAGGTGGTCAACGCCGTGCATGAGGTGGTGCCGCCGCGCCAGGATCACAACCCGTTGATCGACCTGGTGCCGCCGCAAGGCATCAAGCTGACGCCACGTCATTACGCTTACCTGAAGATTTCCGAAGGCTGTAACCACAGCTGCAGCTTCTGCATCATCCCGTCGATGCGCGGCAAGCTGGTCAGCCGCCCGGTGGGTGATGTGCTGGACGAAGCCCAGCGCCTGGTCAAGTCTGGCGTCAAAGAGCTGCTGGTGATCTCCCAGGACACCAGCGCCTACGGCGTGGACGTGAAGTACCGCACCGGCTTCTGGAATGGCGCGCCGGTGAAAACCCGCATGACCGAACTCTGCGAAGCCTTGAGCAGCCTGGGTGTGTGGGTACGCCTGCACTACGTCTATCCGTACCCGCACGTCGACGAGCTGATCCCGCTGATGGCCGCCGGCAAGATCCTGCCGTACCTGGACATCCCGTTCCAACACGCCAGCCCGAAAGTGCTCAAGGCCATGAAACGCCCGGCCTTTGAAGACAAGACCCTGGCGCGGATCAAGAACTGGCGCCAGATCTGCCCCGAGCTGATCATCCGCTCGACCTTTATCGTCGGCTTCCCCGGCGAAACCGAAGAAGACTTCCAGTACCTGCTGGACTGGCTGACCGAAGCCCAACTCGATCGCGTCGGCTGCTTCCAGTATTCGCCGGTGGAAGGTGCGCCAGCCAACCTGCTGGACCTGGCCGTGGTGCCGGATGACGTCAAGCAGGACCGTTGGGAGCGTTTCATGGCCCATCAGCAGGCCATCAGCTCGGCACGCCTGCAACTGCGTATCGGCAAGGAAATCGAAGTACTGATCGACGAAGTGGACGAGCAAGGCGCGGTAGGCCGCTGCTTCTTCGACGCTCCGGAAATCGACGGTAACGTATTCATCGACGATGCCAGCGGTCTCAAGCCCGGCGACAAGGTGTGGTGCACAGTCACCGACGCCGACGAGTACGACCTCTGGGCGCAAAAACGCGACTAAGCTGTAAAAAATTGAAAAAGCCCTGCTTCTGGACAAGATGCGGGGCTTTTTTAGGTCTATCGTTTGCCCCATCACCGCCAACAAGCAGCAAGGAGCAGCGGGCATGGGCCAGCACTCGGTTATTCACACGCCTAAACCCAGCGACTATCAGGAGCTGACCCGGATCTGGGAGGCATCGGTGCGGGCCACCCATGACTTCCTGCCGCAAAGCTACATCGAGCGCCTGCGACACCTGGTGCTGACGCGTTACCTCGATGCGGTGATGCTGATCTGTACCAAGGACGCGCGCCAACGGATCACCGGGTTTGCCGGCGTCGCCGCAGGCAAGGTCGAGATGCTGTTCATCGACCCGCAGTACCGGGGCCAAGGCCTGGGGCGGCAATTGCTGCACTATGCCGTTGCGTCGATGAATGCCGATGAACTGGACGTCAACGAACAGAACCCACAGGCCCTGGGCTTCTATATCAAACAAGGTTTTGAAGTGATCGGACGCACCGAGCATGACGGCATGGGCCAGCCCTATCCCTTGCTGCACATGCGTTTGCGCCAGGCCCAGCAAACACGCAGCGGCTGACACAACCCAAATCAAATGTAGGAGCTGGCTTGCCTGCGATGCGCATAGGTATCTACACAACTTTGCCGCAACGTCTAGATCCAGGCAGATAGCGCAGTTGTGCCGAGCGGGCTTGCCCGCGCTGGGCTGCGAAGCAGCCCCAATAAGCCGAATGCGTTGTACCAGATACACCGCAGCGGCTGGTTTTGGGGCTGCTTCGCAGCCCAGCGCGGGCAAGCCCGCTCGCCACAGGGGAGTTCGTCAGTTTCTGAAAGTTGTGTAGATACTTACGCTGCGATGCGGTCAACTCGGTGCATCAGGTAGGCCGAGGTGATGCCATCGCAGGCAAGCCAGCTCCCACAAAAAGCGCGAGCACTGAAATGGGGCCGGGATTAACCGGCGCCAGGCAGGTACAATAGCGGCCCCCTTTTGTTACGGCCCTTGTCATGACTGACCCCATACGCCTCTCCAAACGCCTTATCGAACTGGTCGGTTGCTCCCGTCGGGAGGCCGAGCTGTTTATCGAAGGCGGCTGGGTCTCGGTGGATGGCGAAGTGATCGACGAGCCGCAGTTCAAGGTCACGACACAAAAAGTCGAACTTGATCCCGAGGCCAAGGCCACGGCTCCGGAGCCGGTGACTATCCTGTTTCATGCCCCGGCCGGCGTGGACGTCGACAGCGCGATGCAATCTCTGAGCGCCGAGACGCTGTCGGAAGAACACCGCTTCAGCAAGCGCCCGCTCAAAGGCCACTTCCTGCGCCTGACCGCCAGCGCCGATCTGCAAGCCAAGGCCAGCGGCCTGCTGGTGTTTACCCAGGACTGGAAGATCCTGCGCAAGCTGACGGCCGACGCCGCCAAGATCGAGCAGGAATATGTGGTCGAGGTCGCAGGCGACGTGGCAGAGCACGGCCTGAACCGCCTCGCCCACGGCCTGATGTACAAAGGCAAGGAATTGCCGGCGGTCAAAGCCAGCTGGCAGAACGAAAACCGCCTGCGCTTTGCCCTGAAAAACCCGCAGCCCGGCATCATCGCCCTGTTCTGCGAAGCCATTGGCCTGAAGGTTGTGGCCATTCGCCGCATCCGCATTGGCGGCGTGTCCATCGGCAAGGTGCCGGTCGGCCAGTGGCGCTACATGTCCGGCAAAGAAAAGTTCTAAGCCACCCTATCTATCGACATCGCCCGCCCGGGCGGTGTCTACAGTCGAATACCAGGATTGCCCACCATGATTCACAATGACGTACTGCGCAGCGTGCGCTACATGCTCGACATCAGCGACAACAAGATGGTCGAGATCATCAAGATCGGCGGCATGGAAGTGTCCAAGGAAGACCTGCTGACCTACCTCAAGAAAGACGAGGAAGAAGGCTTCGTGTTCTGCCCCGACGAGGTCATGGCGCATTTCCTCGATGGCCTGGTGATCTTCAAGCGCGGCAAGGACGAAAGCCGTCCACCACAGCCGATCGAAACCCCGGTGACCAACAACATCATCCTCAAGAAGCTGCGCGTGGCCTTCGAACTCAAGGAAGACGACATGCACGCCATCCTCAAGGCCGCCGAGTTCCCGGTGTCCAAGCCAGAGCTGAGCGCGCTGTTCCGCAAGTTCGGCCACACCAACTATCGTCCGTGTGGCGACCAGTTGCTGCGTAACTTCCTCAAGGGCCTGACCCTGCGGGTTCGCGCGTAAGCCATGAGTTACAACGTCTCGCCCGTGGGCTTCGTGCGCTCCTGCTTCAAGGAGAAGTTCGCCATCCCGCGCCAGCCACAACTGGCGCCCGCCGCACGGGGCGTGTTGGAGTTGGTGGCGCCGTTCGACCAAGGCGAGGCGGTGCAAGGCCTGGAGCAGGTCAGCCATGTGTGGCTGCTGTTCCTGTTTCATCAGGCCCTGGAAGACAAGCCGCGCTTGAAAGTGCGCCCACCGCGCCTGGGCGGCAACACATCCATGGGTGTATTTGCCACCCGCGCAACCCATCGCCCCAACGGGATCGGCCAGTCGGTGGTGAAACTGGACAAGGTGGAGCCGGGCCGGCTGTGGGTTTCCGGGATCGATCTGCTCGATGGCACGCCGGTATTGGATATCAAGCCGTATGTGCCGTATGCCGACATCATCGACACGGCTACCAACAGCATTGCCAGTGCCGCACCGGCGCTGATCCCCGTGCAATGGCTGAAGACCGCCCTGCAACAGGCTCACACTCACGCTCAGCGCCTTGGCGAGCCGTTGGTGGAGCTGATTGAACAATGCCTGGCGCAGGATCCACGCCCGGCCTATCAGACGCCCGGGCCAGAGCGCGAATACGGCGTGCGGTTCTGGGATGTGGATGTGCGTTGGCACTATCCAGAGGCAGGGATGATTTGTGTGCTTGAAGTGGTTGCCGCGCAGTAAATCGCAGTAATGAAAAAGCCCGCACTGCCTTCACAGGCAATGCGGGCTTTTCTTTGCAAACGCCTTCACCTGTAGGAGCGAGCTTGCTCGCGAAGAACCCAAGGGCAGCGCGTCAACTCGACCGCGTTAACGTTGACGACTTTCGCGAGCAAGCTCGCTCCTACAGATGTGCCGGGGTCACTTCTCGACGAAGGCGCGTTCGATCAGGTAGTCACCCGGCTCACGCATCCGTGGCGAAACCTTCAGGCCGAAGCTGTTCAGCACTTCGCTGGTCTCATCCAACATGCTTGGGCTGCCGCACAGCATGGCGCGGTCGTCTTCAGGGTTGATCGGCGGCAGGCCGATATCGCTGAACAGTTTGCCGCTGCGCATCAGGTCGGTCAGGCGGCCTTCGTTTTCGAAGGGTTCGCGGGTCACGGTTGGGTAGTAGATCAACTTTTCACGCAGCGCCTCGCCGAAGAATTCGTTCTGCGGCAGGTGTTCGGTGATGAATTCGCGATAGGCGACTTCGTTGACGTAACGCACACCGTGGCACAGGATCACTTTTTCAAAGCGCTCGTAGGTTTCCGGGTCCTGGATCACGCTCATGAAGGGGGCGAGGCCAGTACCGGTACTGAGCAGGTACAGGTGCTTGCCCGGCTTCAAATCGTCCAGCACCAGGGTGCCAGTCGGTTTTTTGCTGATGATGATCTCATCGCCTTCCTTCAAATGCTGCAATTGGGAAGTCAGCGGGCCATCCGGAACCTTGATGCTGAAGAACTCCAGATGCTCTTCCCAGTTCGGGCTGGCGATGGAGTAAGCGCGCATGAGCGGGCGGCCGTTAGGCTGTTGCAGGCCGATCATCACGAACTGACCGTTCTCGAAGCGCAAGCCCGGGTCGCGGGTGCACTTGAAGCTGAACAGAGTGTCGTTCCAGTGATGAACACTGAGGACACGCTCGTGGTTCATGTTGCTCATGTACGGGGAACTCCTGGAAATGGGTCTGCGCCAAAATGATAGGTGCGCAATTGCACAGTATTCTAATGGCGGCGACAATATCTGTTAACTGGATTATTAAGATAAGGGTTATCGGTTATATCGATATGCGATTTACTCTCCGTCAACTGCAAGTCTTCGTCGCCGTCGCCCAGCAGGAAAGTGTGTCACGCGCTGCTGGCCTTCTGGCCTTATCTCAATCCGCCGCCAGCACCTCGATCACCGAGCTGGAGCGCCAATCCAGCTGTCAATTATTCGACCGCGCCGGTAAACGCCTGAGCCTCAACGCCCTGGGCCATCAACTGCTACCCCAGGCGGTGGCGCTGCTGGACCAGGCCAAGGAGATCGAAGACCTGCTCAACGGCAAGTCCGGCTTCGGTTCCCTGGCGGTCGGCGCCACCCTGACCATCGGCAATTACCTGGCCACCCTGCTGATCGGCAGTTTCATGCAGCAGCATCCCGAGAGCCAGGTGAAGCTGCATGTACAGAACACTGCGCATATCGTGCATCAGGTTGCGCATTACGAAATTGATCTGGGTCTAATCGAAGGCGACTGCAGCCACCCGGACATCGAGGTGCAAACCTGGGTCGAGGATGAGCTGGTGGTGTTCTGCGCGCCGCAGCATCCCCTGGCCCAGCGCGGTCAGGCGACCATGGAGCAACTGACCCATGAAGCATGGATCCTGCGGGAACAGGGCTCCGGGACACGCCTGACCTTTGATCAAGCCATGCGCCATCATCGCAGCGCGCTGAACATCCGCCTGGAGCTGGAGCACACCGAGGCGATCAAGCGGGCCGTGGAGTCAGGATTGGGGATTGGCTGCATTTCACGCCTGGCGCTACGGGATGCATTCCGCCGTGGCAGCCTGGTGCCAGTGGAGACGCCGGACCTGGACCTGGCCCGGCAGTTCTACTTTATCTGGCATAAACAGAAGTACCAGACCTCGGCCATGCGCGAGTTCCTCGAACTGTGCCGCGCCTTCACCGCTGGGGTGCAGCGCAGCGACGAGATCGTACTGCCGAATATCGCCTAGATCAGGATTACGGCCCACACCACGGTGATCATGGTCAGCGCCACGAATTGCGCGGCGCTGCCCATGTCCTTGGCGTTTTTCGACAGGGGGTGGCGATCCAGGGAAATCCGATCGATTGCCGCTTCCACGGCCGAGTTGAGCAACTCGACAATCAACGCCAGCAGGCACACGGCGATCAGCAGTGCGCGCTCTACGCGGCTGACCGTGAGGAAGAAGCTCAACGGAATCAGGATGACATTGAGCAAGACCAACTGGCGAAAGGCCGCCTCGCCGGTGAAAGCCGCACGCAGGCCATCAAGGGAGTAACCCCCTGCGTTGAAGATACGTTTGATACCGGTTTGACCCTTGAAAGGCGACATAGGTAGGCAACTGAGCAAAAAAGATGGGAGGAAGCTAGAGCACGCCTGGTCAAAAAAGCGTGAATCGAGCCACCCTACGAGTGGGAAATTGACTCAAGTTGTTGCAACAGCAGCGCCGCCTGGGTCCGGGTGCGCACACCCAGCTTGCGGAAAATCGCGGTAACGTGCGCCTTGATCGTCGCTTCGGACACGCTCAATTCATAGGCGATCTGCTTGTTCAGCAAGCCTTCGCAGACCATGGTCAACACACGGAACTGCTGGGGCGTAAGGCTGGCGAGTCCTTCCTGGGCAGCCTTGGCTTCAGCGGACACGTTGATTTCTTCGAAGGCCTGGGGCGGCCACGAGACGTCACCGTCCAACACCGTACGCACCGCTGTTTGAATCTGCTCCATGGAACTGGATTTGGGGATAAAACCACTGGCCCCGAACTCCCGGGAACGCACTACGATATCGGCCTCTTCCTGGGCCGACACCATCACCACCGGAATCTGCGGATATTGCCCGCGTAACAGCACCAAGCCGGAAAACCCGTAGGCGCCGGGCATATTCAGGTCCAGCAGCACCAAATCCCAATCGGTCTTGTCAGTCAGGCGGGCTTCCAGTTCCGCGATGCTGCCCACTTCCACCAGGCGTACATCCGGGCCCAGGCCCAGTGTGACCGCCTGGTGCAGCGCGCTGCGAAAAAGTGGGTGGTCATCGGCAATCAGGATTTCGTATGTGGCCATCTATTAAATGATCCTGTTTTTTATGGGAGCACCGATGGGTTCGGTGCTCACCAACGTACGAGGTGCCAGCCAGCGGCTGTCACGAACAGTTACGCTTGATGGCATTTTAGCCGGCTCAGGCGTTGCAGTGCCATCATGCAAAGGTAATCTGGCCCCAATGCCTACAGATAAGGGGCAAGACGCGTGTGGACGCTGTCCGTCGGGTCCAGGGCCAACTGGAACTTGGCCGCCAGGTAATGGGTACTGAACACATCCAGGTAGGCATCCAGTACTTCACTGGCCTGCTGGTCCTGGGCCAGTTCCAGGCACAAGGCAGCCACTTCGGCCGTGCAGAAATGGTCATCGCGTTTGGAACGGCGCAATTTGTAGCGCGATAGCTGCTCCGGCTCCAGGCTCAATACCGGTAGGTGTTCCAGATACGGACTTTTGCGGAACATCTTGCGCGCTTCGCTCCAGGTGCCGTCCAGCAGGATAAACAACGGGCGCTTGCCATCCGCCACCTTGACCTGGTTGACCACCCGCTGCGGCGCCACAAACTCACCGGGAAAGACGATGTAGGGCTGCCATTGCGGGTCGGCCAGCAGCGCCAGCAGTTCAGGTTCGACGGCCGTGCGCGCCCAGGGGAAGGCGCTGGTGTCGTCGATGACATCAGCGATCAGCCAACCGGTATTGCTGGGTTTCATCGGTTCCACGTCGTGCATCAACAGGCACATGGCCGACTTGGCCGCGACCTTGGGGCGCCAGGCGCACAGGCAGTATTCGGGGATGACCCGGCACCTGGGGCAACGTTCGGCACGCGAGCCACGGGCAACAAAGGGGCTCACGGCACGGGCCAGGCGCTGGGTACGCAGACGGAACACTGCGTGGCTCATAGCGGGTGCCGTTGTGAAGCGATGAAAATCAACACGGACAAAACTCGGGGCAGGCAAAAGTGCCGGCAGTTTACCAGAGCCGCCCAGCCAATACGCCTGGCCGTCGCGGCTGCCGGTCACCTATAATCCCGCGCCACTGAACGCACAGCGCAGTGACGGGTCTATGGACCAGTAACCGAATCAGGAGAGTTTCATGCTGCGTCTTATGTTGCGTCTTGCCGCCCCCACCGTCGCCCTGGCGCTGGTATTGCCCTTGGGCGCCCAGGCAGCCTCCCTGGTGGAGCTGCAAATGAACAAGAAACTGCAAAGCGTCGCGGCAGAAAGCAACAAAGACCTGCCCAGGGAAATTGATGAACAAACCCTGGAAGTGGCCTACACCGTTGAAGGCATGCATCTGATTGACCACCTGAGCGTGCTGCCAGAACGGGCCGAACAAATGCGCGCCAACCCCAAAGCTGTGTATTTCCAGCTGGGGCAAAGCGTTTGCCTGAACAAAGGCTATCGCGAGTTGATGGCCAAGGGCGCCGTGATGCGCTACGAAATCACCGAGAACAAGACCAATCGCCCGGTGGCGTCGGTCAAGTTCGTTGAAGCTGATTGCCCGGCCCCAGCCAAGAAGAAAAAGTAAGTACCTTCCCCAAGAGCCATGTGGCGAGGGGGCCTGTCCTCTCACCACAACTCCTCCTGCAAAACCTTCGTCAATCCCCATTAAGTTATTGCCAGACAAGACTTTAGGGGCTCATGATCGAGTGATCCGGTAACATTTCCAGGGTAAAAAAGGTTGCCCTCGAGTGGCTTGCAGTGCCAAGGTTTTTAATCACAAGGAACATACAGAGCCTGTTTCGTCGCCGTCAGCAGCCTGCAATAAGACGCCTGGGCTCTGTAACGAAGGAGAAGCTGAATGCCTGATCAACCGAATGACCTCCTGACCCGTCATTTTCCAGAGAACGGGGCCGACCTCACGCAGCAGGTCGAAGCGCAACTCAACCTGATTGCCCCCAGCAGCCCGAATATTCCGCTTTATCGCGACATGATCCTCACCGTGCTACGCATGGCCCAGGACGACCGTGACCGTTGGAACGCAAAGATCACCTTGAAAGCCATTAATGAACTGGACCATGCGTTTCGCGTGCTCGAACAGTTCAAGGGCCGCCGCAAGGTCACTGTCTTCGGTTCGGCCCGTACCCCGGTTGAAAGCCCGCTCTATGCCCTGGCCCGGGAAGTGGGCGCAGCCCTGGCCCGCTCAGACCTGATGGTCATTACCGGTGGTGGTGGCGGCATCATGGCCGCGGCCCACGAAGGCGCTGGCCTGGCCCACAGCCTGGGGTTCAATATCACCCTGCCCTTTGAACAGCATGCCAACCCGACCATTGATGGCACGGAGAACCTGCTGTCGTTCCATTTCTTCTTTACCCGCAAACTGTTTTTCGTCAAGGAAGCCGACGGCTTGGTGCTGTGCCCGGGGGGCTTCGGCACCCTGGATGAAGCGCTGGAAGTACTGACGCTGATCCAGACGGGCAAGAGCCCACTGGTTCCCGTGGTGCTGCTAGACGAGCCAGGCGGTGGATTCTGGAAAGGCGCCCTGGATTTTACTCGCAGCCAGTTGGAGGCCAACCGCTACATCCTGCCTACGGATCTAAAGCTGGTGCGCCTGGTACACAGCGCGGAAGAGGCAGTGAATGAAATCAACCAGTTCTACGCCAACTTCCACTCCACCCGCTGGCTCAAACGTCAGTTTGTGGTACGCATGAACCACCCGCTCAGCGAGCGCGCATTGGCGCATATGCAGACCGAATTCGCTGACCTGCGGTTGAGTGATGACTTCCAGCAACTGGCCTATGGGGGTGAAGAACACGATGAAGCGCGCTTCGGCCACCTGACGCGTCTGGTGTTCAATTTCACCGGCCGCAACCAAGGGCGGTTGCGGGAGTTGGTGGATTACATCAACTTGCCGGAAAACTGGGCGCAGGCCCAGGGTAAAACACAGCAACGGCTGACGCCGGAGCCAGCGTGATGTCGTAAAACGCAAAAAAGGCCCGCTATTTTCATAGCGGGCCTTTTTGTATAAACGCAAAATCTTTGTAGGAACTGGCTTGCCAGCGATAGCGGCCTATCTGTCATTGTACTGATACCTGGCCCACCGCTATCGCCGGCAAGCCGGCTGCTACAAAGGGCTCACGCTTCAGTCGTCCAGATCACGACCGCTCAACAAGCGGCTGATCATCTCCATCGAAAATCCGCGATAGCTCAAAAAACGCCCTTGCTTGGCACGCTCACGGGCATCAATCGGCAGATGGCCGGCAAACTTGCGGCGCCAGGTGTCTTCCAGTTGTGCTTGCCAACTGATGCCACACTCACGCAGCGCCAGATCGATATCGGCGCGTTGCAAGCCTCGCTGGCTCAGCTCTTCGCGAATCCGCGCAGGCCCGTAGCCCGAGCGTGCCCGGTAGGAAACAAAACTTTCGAGATAACGGGCTTCCGAAAGCAGCCCCTCTTCCGTCAAGCGGTCGAGGGCTGTTTCGATCATTTCGGGAAGGGCGCCACGCTGACGCAGTTTACGCGTCAGCTCGACACGACCATGCTCGCGACGTGCGAGCAGGTCCATTGCCGTACGCCGTACCGCAACCAGCGTATCGAGTACAACGGTCATCGTTGGGCTCAGATATCAGCGTCGGCTTCTGCCATGTCGTCAACAGGTTCGCGGTTGGCGGCGGCCTTGACGTCTGGCGCTGGGGTCAGCAGCTTGTCGCGGATCTGCTTCTCAAGGGTCGCCGCGATATCGGGGTTGTCCTGCAGGAACTTGGCCGAGTTGGCCTTGCCCTGACCGATCTTGCTGCCGTTGTAGGCATACCAGGCACCGGACTTCTCGACAAAACCGTGCAGCACGCCCAGGTCGATCATCTCGCCGTTCAGGTAAATACCCTTGCCGTAGAGAATCTGGAACTCAGCCTGACGGAATGGCGGAGCCACCTTGTTCTTCACTACCTTGACGCGGGTTTCGCTACCGACAACCTCGTCACCTTCCTTCACCGCGCCGGTACGACGGATGTCCAGGCGGACCGAAGCGTAGAACTTCAGCGCGTTACCACCGGTAGTGGTTTCCGGGCTGCCGAACATCACGCCGATTTTCATCCGGATCTGGTTGATGAAGATCACCAGGCAGTTGGCGTTCTTGATGTTACCGGTGATTTTACGCAGGGCCTGGGACATCAGACGGGCTTGCAGGCCGACGTGCATGTCGCCCATTTCGCCTTCGATCTCGGCCTTCGGCACCAGGGCCGCCACGGAGTCGACCACGATCACGTCGATGGCGTTGGAGCGCACCAGCATGTCGGTGATTTCCAGCGCTTGCTCGCCGGTGTCCGGCTGCGAAACCAGCAGGTCGTCAACATTGACGCCCAGCTTGCCAGCGTATTCAGGATCCAGGGCGTGCTCGGCATCGACGAACGCGCAGGTGGCGCCCATTTTTTGTGCCTGGGCAATCACCGACAGGGTCAGGGTGGTTTTACCAGAAGACTCTGGACCGTAGATTTCAACGATACGGCCTTTTGGCAAGCCGCCAATGCCGAGCGCGATGTCCAGACCCAGAGAGCCAGTGGAAATAGCCGGGATCGCCTGACGGTCGTGATCGCCCATACGCATTACGGCACCCTTGCCGAATTGACGTTCGATCTGACCCAGGGCCGCAGCCAAGGCTTTCTTCTTGTTGTCGTCCATTAAAGTCCTCACGTAATCAATAAGGCCTGACGGCCAACACCTGTATAAGTAGACAGTATTGTTCCATAAAGATCGGGGATCGCCTACCCCTGATTTTCTATTTCTGCTGCAGCTCGTCGCAACAGCCCCTCTAATGCGGCCTTTACCGTTTGTCGGCGGACCTCGTCGCGGTTGCCGGGGAAGTGCTGGCACTCGGCCGTAACCTCGTCACCCACCCCCCAGGCCAGCCAGACGGTGCCTACCGGTTTGTCCGGCGAGCCGCCATCGGGGCCCGCCACACCGCTGACCGCCACGGCAAACCGCGCCAGGCTTTTTTCCTGGGCGCCACGGGCCATGGCCTCGACCACTTCACGGCTCACCGCGCCGACCTTGGGGAACAACCCTTGCGGCACATTCAACTGGCGGGTCTTCTGCCGATTGGAGTAGGTCACGTAGCCGGCCTCGAACCAGGCCGAACTTCCGGGGATCCGCGTGATGGCTTCAGCGATACCGCCACCGGTACAGGATTCGGCAGTGGTGACGTGGGCATTGAGCACCTGCAAACGCCGGCCAAGTTCGGCGGCGAGTTGGGTTATTTCCTTCACGGTCGTCTCCAGGAAAGTGCGGGGGTTTGCCTACCCTACAGGAGCCCATCGGCCACGCAAGCTGCAGACAGCGTCAACAGATTACCGGGCGATAGCCTGCACATAGGCCTGGCAGGCCCGCAGCGCGATCAGTCCGTTATCACCGGCATCGGTGATGCCGATAATTCGTTGAGCATGCGCCGGGTCAAGTCGGCCTCGCGGGGCTCCATGAACCACGCCGCGGGTGGCGGCGGTGGCTCGC
Source organism: Pseudomonas sp. DTU12.1 (assembly GCF_009873475.1). NCBI lineage: Bacteria > Pseudomonadati > Pseudomonadota > Gammaproteobacteria > Pseudomonadales > Pseudomonadaceae > Pseudomonas > Pseudomonas sp. DTU12.1. The sequence goes on from NZ_CP045254.1 coordinate 4,833,793, forward strand.
ATAGCGGGGCTGTCGGCGGGGTCGCTGGCGTCGAGAAGGACTGACAGGCGCACATCAGCAGTGGCCAACCGATCACGCAGATAAACCTGATTACGCTGTGCATCGCTCAACTCCCGTGTGTGCTGTTGGTCGCTGGCGCGCAGTTGTTGCTCCAGAGCCTGGCGCTTGTGTTGTTCGGCCTGGTGTTGAGCCAGTGCCGCCTGGCTTTGCTGGTTGAGCACCTGTGAATGCCGCGCGGCCTGGCGTTCAAGGGCCAGGCCATGGCGCCAGGCCTGGACCTGCCAACTGGCCGCCGCCGGGATGAGCATCAGCAGAGCAATAACCAGCATGCGCCCGCTCAGTTGCATAGCACCGCCCTCGCCTTCGCCCACAGTTGCTGGCGATGCTCCAACCCATTGAGCCCGCCATTGATCCGGCGGGTGATGGTGGTGAATTGGTCCTGGTCAGCCAGTTCATTCAAGCCATGGCTGTGCCAGAACCAGGCGGCGGATTCAGCGGCCCATTGCGGTTGCTCCAGCAACTCAGGAAAGTGCAGCAGGCGCTCATCACCAAACAGCGCCCGGCTACAGGCCAGGTAATTGCTTCGCCCGGTAATTTGGATCAGCCCACGGCCGCGATACTTCTGGCCGTCACCGTCGGCTTCGGGGCTATTACCCAAGCGTGCGGCCAAGGTGCCAGTGTCGTACTTGCTCAGGTAGCGCTCGCCACCCAGTTCACGCACGTAGCGCAACTCACCGGACTCATGGCCGACCTGGGCGATAAAGGCTGCCATGCGTTTGGGGGCAGTGATGTCGCGGTGAAGCATGGCGGCGTTGAGCGCCGAAATAAAAACGCCCGCTTGGGCGCGGGCATTGGGCAGGATCTGTTGCAATTGCGTCAGTGTCATCATCCTTGATCTCCACGGCCTAAGAGGCCAATCCACGGGCCATGATCGAGCTGCGATAGCCCGTCGCCGTGTCACCTGCATGGGTCACCTTGTCAATCGACCAGCGCCCCTGCATATACCCCGGCCAGGTCTCATCCAGCAGCAACAGCCCTTCGGCGGACAGCAACGGGTTGCCAGGGCAATCGATGGCGATGGTCAGCCCTTCGCGACCCACCCGGCGCAACTCGCCCTCGGCCACGGAGCGCGCCTCGGTTTCGCTCTGGCAACGTTGGCGCAAGGTCTTGAACGGCGCGATCCCCACCTCGACCACACGCTGGCGAGAAGCCGCGGCATCCCACCAATTGACACGGCAGCCCTGGTATTTGGCCCGGGCACTTTCATCCACCCGCGCGCTGATAAACGCCTGCTCGCCAGGACGGTTGTCATGGGTCACCGACAGCCGCACATCCGGCAACTGCTGGCCCGACAGCGACTTGACCTGACCGCTTTCGGCCAGCACATACAACTCGTTGATCGGTTTAGTCACTGCGTTGTAGCGCCTGGCCAGCCGGGTGATGAAGCCCATGTCAGTCTCATTCGACTGATCGATATGGTCGATCACAACCCCGTCCAATACCGGCGCCACCCGGGGTGAAAACCCGTGCCGCGTGGCCAGTTGGCGAAACAACGCGCCCAGGGTCGTGGGACCATGGCTGGCGGAGCGGCGCTGACGATAACCGCTTGGGTCCATCACGCTGAACGGCGCCGCCGTGGCCACGATCGCCAGGCGCATGGGAAACAGGTAGGGAGTGCGCTGGGTGATCACAAACTCGCCTTTTTCCACCAGCCCCGACTCGCGGTACCCCACGCGCAAGCCGATCTTGGCGCCCAGGCTCGGCAGGCCCTCCAGGCCCTCGATATTGATGGTCAGCTCCAGGCGGTCGGATTCGATGCCCGCCGCGTCGGTGTGTTTCCACTGCATCAGCCGTGGGTTGATCAACGCCGCGTTGGCGCCGTAGATCTCCACGACCGGGGTAAATCCCATAGCCATGCCGCCTCCTTAATCCCAGGCTGAAACGGGTGTTGCGACACCCGGTTGCGCATCCATCTCGGGCACGATCACCCATACGCCCGCCGGCAACACCGGGCCCTGCTCGGCAAGCCCGGGGTTCAAGCGCCAGAGGGTTTCTTCGGCCGCGTCATCGCAACGCCCCAGCTCGCGGTAAAGCAGCAGGTTGACCGAATCACCGGCAATACTTCGCACTCTACGCATTGACGAACTCCTCCAGCACCAGCGACCAGGTGACCACCATGGCCGTGCCGTCATCGATCACATTGGACTGGTTTTCGGTGAGCGCGGTTATGCGCCACAGCCCCCAGTTGCGGCCGATACCATCGACCAGCGGCAGCGGCGCCCGGGCATCCTGCAAGGCACGCAATTGATCGAGGCGCTGCATGCCAACCGCCGCCATGGCGGTACCGGCGAAGGTCAGTTTTTCCAGCTTCTGGCCGTTCTGTCGCGACTGGGGCTTGCTGGCAATAATCTCCAGGTCGCCCCAGCCGCCATCACTGCTGCGCTGGAGCGTGGAATAGGCGAACCCTCGGGACAGCCCGAAAATAAAGTCGCCCAGCACCATCTGCTGTCGCATTAATCACCTCCATCGGTCAGTGCCGCATTGCGCCGAACCGCCAAAGAGTCGGTGAGCATCGGCACGCATTGGTTTTGCAGGGATTGCAGAACCCGGTCGACCACCTGCTGAGCGTCTGCGGGGTTGACGCCGGTGATCTGGATGCTCGGTGCCAGGGTGACCTGGACGTTGTCCGAGCGGGCGCTGTTGAGCTCTTTGCTCACTGCATCGGGTGATGGCAGGCGGTCACTGGGGCCGAACAATTTTTCACCGAGCCAACTACCGCCCTCGCCGCCCAACAGGCCACCGATAACGCCGCCCACCGCAGTGCCCACGCCAGGGAAGACCAGGGTGCCAAGGGCCGCTCCGGCAGAAGCGCCGGCCCATGCGGCACCGGCGGTACCGAGGCCGCTGCCGACGGCTCGCATGTTGCCGCTGCGCACGCCCTGGACGACGTTGATGGCGGCATCGGCGGAGCGCAATGGCGTCAACCTGCGCACGCCGATGGACCCCAGCCGGCTCAGGGTTGGGACCAGGCGGGAGGCTGGGGCCTTGCGCAGGCCGAGGGCTGATGCACTCTTTAATAGCAACGCCTTGCCTGCGCTCAACCCACGGGTAGAAACCCTTCGCAGGCTGGCGCTTACCGCAGTCAGCCGCGCCAGGAACCCCGTTTTCAGGCCGTCAAAAACCTTGCCTGCGCGCTCGCCCAGGCTCCTCATGATTGCCATGGGCCCAGTGGCGCTCCTGCCGGTCCCTGAGGTTTTTCTCAGCATCGGTGGGCTGGTGCGGCCAGTGCCGTTTTGCCTCACCGTTTTTCGTGACCCTTTGGGCCCGTAACGAGCCCGCCCGGTCAAGGGTTCGCTGGCGCCTGGGCAGCAGCAGTCCTTGCTATCGTCCCGGAACAATTTCCCGACGTAGGGCAACTTGCCCAGCGTTGCATCGACTACCTTGCCCGATACCCGGCTCTTGACCGTATCAAGCAAGCTTTCACCCACCCATTTGGAACTCTTGCTCAACCAGGACTCAGTCGCCGAGGCCTTGTCTTCGGGCGCAGCTTGCGGCGCAGTGGTCATGGCTTCAGCGACCGTACCGCCCAGCGGTCCACCCGTGATAAACAGGGTGCCATTGAGGGTTTCCAGGCTCTCGCGCAGGCGCACCTGTTCCTCGGTCAACGCGTGGATATGCAGGCTGGCGTTGGCCAGGGCCAGGCTCAGCTCAGACGGCGGCTCGGTTGCGCCGCCCACACTGGAGGCGCCAACCAGACTTTCGTCCTGTGCTTCAAGCAGGCCCGGCAGTTGCAAGGCTCCACTTTCGGCCAGCCCGGGAAAGGTCATCCAGCGCTTGTCTTCGTCGGCGAGCTTGAGCGTATATCGAGGGTCTTGCATCTCGCTCTACTCCTATTTGACGCCAAGGCGATTAATCGCGATGTCGTAGCGGCGCAATGCTTTGGCGGCATTCCATTCGAGAATTTCCGCTTCGTTTACCGAATAAACCAGCGGGACGACGTCGAGGATTACTTCGATGTCGCGCTGCGAAAGAAGTCCGCCGGTTTGTTTAAAAAATCGTCGATGCGCTCCTGCAGTTGTGTCCAGTCGGGCACGGCCAGGCCGTCCAGATCGGGGATCATCAGGCCGGTGCAGTGCGAGGTAATGAACTCGGCGCGCTCTTTGTTGGTGGCGAGTTTTTTCATCACCTTGGTGGCACGCAGGGCGGGCATTTCCAGGGTGACGCTGGTCAACACGCGGCCGGCCACTTCCAGCGGCAGCAGCAGTTGCACTTGCTCGCCAGGCTCGGTGGAGTCGCCCAGAAAGAACGAGGTCGGGCGCGTCGACATATCGTGCACGTGCTGGGCAATGCTCACGTAGTCCGGGCGCTTGAGTTGGTCGAGTTCCTTTTCCGAGAGGCCGGTGGCCAGTTTGGCCAGTTCGAAGAACTGGTCGTCCTCGTCCTCGCCGGCGCGGGCCAACGCTTGTTTTTGCGCGGCGTAGAACAAGGGTTTGAGTTGGATCTGCTCGATGCTCGCACCGCTGTCGGCGGTGATCGGCGCCAGCAGGATATGCAGGGGTGGCTTCCAGGCCATGGGCGAAATTCCTTGAGTAAAAATGTTGGACCCGTCGTGGGCACGGTCAATGTAGGAGCTGGCTTGCCTGCGATACGGGCAGCGCGGTCTTTCAGTTGAACAGAGGTGATGCAATCGCAGGCAAGCCAGCTCCCACACTGACCGTGCCTATTTCAGATCCGTGAAAAGGCTTACGGCATCAGCACCGCGCGCCGGGCATCACCGAGGATGTCGACGCCGTTGAGCACGAACTTCTGGGTGCGCACGTCGATGTCGATCACCGGCACGCCGTTGTCCAGGCGCTGGTAGGTGCGGCAGGACAGATCCAGTGTAGTGGTGGCCTTGTCGCCCATCTTCAACTTGGCCTCGTCCAGGGATTTGAGCTTGCCGCCGACGGTGTGGTAGGTGAAGTAGGTTTTACCATCCTGGTCCTGGCCCGCTTCACGCACGTTGAGCAGGATGTCTTCACCCAAGCCCACGCCCAGGGCCAGCATGATTTCGGGACCGGCGCCTTGCAGCACCAATTTGGCGTTCAGCACCTTGGCGCTCTTGGCCATTTCTTCGGCGATAAAGCGCCCGCCGGACATGAGCTCCATTTCGAATTCGATCTTCGGCGGGGTGAACTCTTCGACGGTCGCCGACAGCGGCAGGCCCTGGAGGGTGGCCGCAATGGCCTGTCTGACTCGGTTGGTAAACATTAGAGAACGTCCTCCAGGAATTGCTCGATGATTTCATCGCGGGCATTGAGTTGATAAACCATGTGTTCGTTCGGCGCATAGCGGCCGTAGTCGATCACGATGAACCAGGTGCCGTTCTTGTACTTCTCGACACTGTTGAGTTCCGGGTGCAGGTACACGCTGCCGCCCGGGATGGTCTCGTCGGCCACCAGGGTTTGCAGCCAGTCGTTGATACGCTTGACCTCCTGGTCCATGAACGACTTGGTCAGGTTGTGCGCCATGGCTTTCTGCCCGGCCTTGACCAGCTTGCGGCTGATGGCGTCTTCCAGGCCCACATAGCTGATGAACTTGCCGGTGATGGAGCGGTTACCCAGCAGCGAGAAGCCGCCGAGGATGGTGCGCGCGTAATAGCTCACGCCGTAGCGGTTGAGCAGGTCGCCCTCGGTGGAGGTGTCGAGGATGTTGTACTCGACCACCCGCGACACGTCTTCGGCGAAGGTCACCTGGTTGCCTGGGCTCTCCCACTGCTTGACCTTGGCCAAGGCGGCGATGGCCAGGGACGACGGCGCGAGGAACACGTTTTTCTTCGCCGCCTTGGAGTACACCGACGGCATGTTGTGTACCAGCAGGCAGCGGTCGAAACCCAGGTCGGCGCCACCCAGCTCGCCGCTGTAGGTCACTTGATCGGCGACGCTGGCGTCTTTGCCGTCCAGCACCACGCGGGCCTTGATGCGCTTGCCGAAAGCGGCAAACTCACCGGCCACGGCCTTGGTCCCGGTAAAGCCTGGCGCGCCAATGATCGTCAGGTCTTCCGGGACGCTGCCAAGCGCCGCGAGGCCCAGTTTGCGACCGGTCACCGGCTCATTGCCGCCGATCACGTTATTGAGCGTATCGGCGGGCGTGCTGCCCTCTTCGACGATCACCACATAGACCGGCACCTTGACCACTTTGAGGATCTGGTACACCGCATGAAACAGCGTGCCCGACTCGGCGCCGGTAGGGTCCAGCAGTGCCTGGGCGGTGAAGCTGTTGATGCGAAACGGGGCGTTTTTCGGGATCGACAGGTGCGCATTTGGCGCGGTACCGACCAGGCCGATCACGTTGTCACCCAGGCCACCCATGGCCTCGGGGGATTCGCTGGCATTGACGGTGATGCCGTTATGCTCGAAGTTCAAAACCTCAGCCATGATTATTCAGCCTTCTTGGTGACGGCCTTCTTGGCCGGTGGGGTGTCTTGGGCGGCAGCCAGCACGCTGGTCAGTTCCAGGCGGCCGGCAGTGCGCAGAGCGGATGCTTCGACGTCCAGCAGGTCCAGTTCCTGGCCGACGGTGGACCAGTGACCACCTCCGGTGGGGAATGGGATGAGGACGGTGTAGGTTTGGCGGTTGGCCATGGGGGTACTCCAGAAACGCGAAAGCCCCAGCGATGGGGCTTTCTTGGATGCGAAAAAAAACCGCTCTCGCGGTGTTTATGGTTGCTGCCGGGTTACTCACCCGGCAGTGGGTAGCGCGCCTTGATTTCGGCGACTTTAGCCCGCCACGCTTTCTCCTTGGCCTCGGTTTGATCGTACTGCCACTCCATATAGAGCGGGTCCGAATCTGTTCGGTAAGCCAGGCGACGATTGAACGCTATATCAGCGGCCTGCTCGACCTGCAAAGCGGTGTCGACTTCGGCTTTAGAAAATCCCATCTCAAGCAACTGCTCTACAGTCACATTGTAGAAAGTCTGATCTTTATTTCTGAACTCTTTAATCATCATCAAACTCCAGCAGCTACGACGTTGCCGACATTACTCAGCAAATTGGACAAACTCCCACCGGAGTCCTTGACCAAACCACTAACAAGGTGCGCCCAAGTCTTGTTTTGGGTAATCGACGACGCAAACACCGACAACACCATCGTGGCACCGCTCAACTCAGCAAGTTTTGTTGAGAGCTCTGCATCTACAATAGAATACGTAAACTCTACCCTATAGTTCGCGGAGTACCCCGAGTAAAAAACATTGACCGCGCCTAACGTCAGCCTACTCCCTGAAAAGGTAACCGATCCCTGCACGGAAGCGGACGGGCCATGTGCGCGGTGAAATAGAGATGAAGCGAAGGAATACCAGCCAGACGTTCCTGCTTTTAATACCGTAGGCATAACAACATCAACAAATCGAAAGTAAACACTTCCCCCCTCGAGCGACAAGAAGTGAATATTTGAGCTGCCAGGCATATACTCGCCAACCTTCGGAGAAAAAACCGGTTTACTTCCTGTACCATACATCATGAAAATCAATTTATTCGAGATTGACCAATAAGGGATTTGATCAGTAGGCGCCGCATATTCATGCGTCTGAGCAGCCTTCAAATAAATCGTTACATAAGGGGTAGTATTCGATCGCCCCATCGCCTCCTTAATTGATTTAAGTGGTGCCTCGACCGAGCCCAAGGCCAGATCGTTACCACTTACCGCATCGACATAAAACGACCTGGACATTTCAGGAATCGCGCGAACCGCTGCCACAACAGAAGCATCAATTTCAGCGACCTTCCCATTTACTGCACTCGTCAACTTATTTGCCGCCGCGACCAAACTGGTGATCGTAGTTTCCATACTCATAATTAACTTCCTATATTACTTATCTCTTGAGCCAACTCATCAGTTGACTTCCAAGGCCATGACCCGAAATAGAACACCAACATGCCGAGCCATATTGTCAACGCTGGCCGTAGCAAGCTCCGCAATCTCCTCCGTCAACAACACATTCAGGTTTTCACTGCCCACCACAATCGTCACGCTATCCACCGGCAACGGCGAAATATCCAACGTAAACTTCTGCAACACCCGCGCAGCCGCCGCCTTATACGTCAGTAACTTCCCCGCCACCGAGTACACGGCCAACAGGGTGCCACTGGCGAGATAAAACCCAAACTCGCCAATCTCATACTCGCCATCGCCATCAAACAGCGCGGCCATGCGCAGTTGGCGCTGGCCCAGGTCTTCGTAATCCACAATCGCCACGCGCTGGCGCTCGTTGCGCAGGGCGGTTTCGTTGCCGGTGGGGTTGTAGCGGCCGGTGCCGGCGGCGATGTGGGTGATTTCGCCTTTCAAGCCTTGGTTCTTTGCCTGCAGCACTTCATCCAAACCCTTGGAGGTGAAGCGCACCAGGCGCGTAGTGTCATCGGTCATGGCTGCGCCCTGAGGTCGTAGTCGTTAATGGTGTAGTGCTGGGCGACGCCCGCACTGTTAAGCCTTGAACTCAATACAAGTTCCGGCAGCGCGCCGCACAACGACAACTCGCCGTCGTTCAGCGCCCGGTGGGCGGCGCCGGTGAGCGGCAGCCCACCGAACACTTCATGCACCAGGGTAATGGTGGCCAGGTCGCGCTCGCTCTTGGCCGCGTTGATGCGGCGGATCAGGCGGTTGTGGTCGCCACTGGACCAACTGCGGCCGATGATCGCCTGCACGTCGAAGGTGTAGGGCTGGGCCAGCGGACGCTGTTGGTACCAGGCCAGGATGTTGGGGGTAAACCCCAGGGATTCGACCGCGTGGCTCAACGCCTTGGGTGTGCCGGCCTGGCGCTGGATCTGCCAGGACAGGGCGACCGTGAGGCGTTTTTCGGTTTCGTCGGCTGCGGCGTTCCATTCACTCACGCCACGGTCGGCGGCCAGGTAAGGCAGGAATGCCTGCGGCGTTTGCAGCGGATTCATCAGCGTCGGAAACGGCGGCTCGACCCGTTCGAGCAGCTTGCCCAAGCCCAGGTCCAACGCCTTCTCCAGCGGTGAACTGTTGGCCGGCAATAAACTGGATGTGTGCTCACTCATAGCGTCAGCACCTGCACCTCGACACCCGTGCAATACGGAGCCTGGAAGGCTGTGGTGACGATCGGTGCCAACGGTTCGAGAATCTCCAGTTGCGCAGCCCCGGCGGTGTGAATGGTGTAGTCGATCCAACTCGGGTCCACGCGCCCTTCAAGACGGTGGCAGGATTCGGCATAACGTTGCAGCAACTGCTGAGCCGCCACTTGCGTCAGCCCCGAGTCCGGGCCGGCGTTGATCCGGGCGACCACGCGGATCTTGTAGGGCACGATCTGCGCGCCCTGCACCGTCACCCAATCGGTTTCCGGGCGCACATCGGGCCGGGCGAAATGGCGGCGCACACCTTCAAGCAAATCTGTCGATGGCGTGCCATTACCCGAGCGGGAAAGCACTGTGACCATTACCTCGCCAGGTGCCGTGCGCCGGGCGTTGCCATCCTTGACCTGGGCGGCATAACCATCCGGGTCGAAGGTATAACTGACCGTCACCACGCCTGCAGCGGCACTCTGTACTTTCACCACCGGCCGCTCGCCAAGGGTGAAGACCTCACGGCGATACTGCATGCGTGAACCCGCAGCCGGCGCGTGGGGCGCCAGGTAGTAGCGCAGCCGCGCATCGTCATCGCTTTCCAGGGTTGGCGGCACCGGCGGGAACGCCGCCGGGTCGCCCGGGTCGAGTACCTGGCGTTCCAAACCCATATCGGCCAGGCGCGCATCCAGGTTACTGCCGGTGGCCCACCACGCCAGCATCTGCTGGATGCGGGCGTTGTACTTGCGCTCATGGGTTTGCAGGCGCACGCAAAAGGCTTCCAGGGCCAGGGTCAACAACTCGCTTTCGTTGTCTAGGCTGACCTTGAGCTTGGCCGCGCTTTGCGGGGCGCGGGCGGCCACATAGTCGACGACAAACGTCTTGAACTGCGCCAGCAACGGTTCAAATTCATCGACGGCGATGAGGTCGGGCGGCGCCAGTTGGTTTTGCCCAGGGATCAACATGCTCATGTCACCACCTCAAAGGATTGCTTGCGGTTTTTCCAGATGCCGGCAAACCGCAACAGCAGGCCTGCACCCTGGCGATTGGCGACGATGACTTGCGGCACAAAATCGCCGATGCCGTTCTGCGGGTTGTAAAAGGCCTGGGCGGCATGGCTTTGGGCGAGGATCAGCAGATCGTCGCCCAGGTTCTGCCCCAACAGCTGCGGGATCAGTGAACCGTAAAGCGGGCGTTTCTGCCGTGTGCCCAAAGGCGTGGTCAGGGCCCGGGTGGCGCGCTGGACGAATTGCGGCCAGTCGTCCACCACGGCCCCGGTGTTTCTCTCAATTCCGATCATGGCAAATCCTTATGCCGTGCTGATAACTCGGCCCTGGTGATCCACCACCGGGCCACTCAAGTGCACGCCGGATGCATCCAGCAGCATGCCGACGGCTCCGACCTGCAGACTGATGGTTGCGGCGGTCATGACTAAACGGGCGGCGCCCAAACTCATTTCCACTTGCTCGCGAGAGCCGCTGAATGCCGCTGGTCCATTGTTCCAAGCCAATACATGTGCCGCGGCGTCGTAGGCGCTTTGCGTGCCGTCCTCATAACGCCGGCTGGTCAGGCTGGCCACACTGGACAGCGGCGGAAAGCGGTCACTGTTCAGGCCAAACAACGCCACCGACTGGCCCCCGCCCTCGCCGCCGCCGTAGTTGAGCAGCAGGCATTGCTCACCCACCGTGGGGATTCGCGTTTCCGTCTGCGCCCCGGCGCTGGGGTTGAAAAAGCGAATCGCCGGGGTCAGCAATTCACCATGGCTGACCTTGCAGGTATTGCTGGCCGCGTCGACCTCCTGGCACACGCCGATCCGGCAAAAGCTCTCGGCCCGCCGATAGAGGTCTTCAAGCTGGGTTTCCATCTGCGCCAGGCGCTCGACAATGGGCGCCAGTTGCAGGCGTAACAGTGCATCGAACATGGGCTACTCCTGCAATGGCCGGTATTGATCGGGGTCGTCGATATTCGACACCTCCCAGGTGCAGGCAAACAGCGGCTTGCCGATGGGGTCGTCGAGCAGCGGCGGGCCGAGGTACAGGGTTTGGTTGAAGGACACGGTCCAACTGTCGTAATGGGTCTCGCCCCCCGCCACGGTCGCCGGCAGCGCGACGATATTCATGGGCACATCGCATTGGGCCGCCGGCAATTGCCAACGGTTATCCAGCACCAGGTCCATCAACTGGCTCGCCAGGTCACAGGCCTCAAAGGGCTGCGCGCCCTGGGCGACCATGATCTTGAGTGAAATCGACAGCACATGGGCCTTGCGCCCTTCAAGGGAGCGTACGCCCGGGCCATTACGCTCGAGCGTGATCGCCACACCGGTTTCATCCGCCGCCAGAACGCCCGGCGGGCTGCCTACCTGTAGCCTGGGGAACGCCGCACGCAGCGCCTGGCCGATGGCAATCGGCAGCTGTGAAGGTTTTTCAATGAGGGTCATGGTGTGGCTTCCTTGCAACAATCATTTTGAATCCGGGGGCTGGTTGATCCCGATGCGCTTGGCGGCCCAGCGCTCATAAAGGCCGATGGCGACATCGGCACCGGCCATGGCGGTCAAGCATCCCAGAGCACCGGCCGTCCAGATCGACATGCCAGCGGCGTACAGCAACATCAACGCTGAAACCCCGCACACCATGCATGCCCCGGAACGCAGGGCCAGGCGGCGGACCAGCGACCAACCCCGGGCGCCCTCCTTGTCGGCGCGCCACATCTCCCCGGATACGCCGCCGATCAGGGCCAGAATAATCACCAGCCAGATAGGCATTTCTGCCAACGCTTGCTGCTCGTTTGTCATGTCACGCCTCCTGGAATGCGTAAAACCGGCAGATGGCCGGTACGTTGATAAATAGATGGATGGGGTTGTCGGTAGGCATTCCAAAAAGCCCGGTGGCCCGGGCTTTTCAGTAATACGGTCCGTGCGATCTTTCGGCGCTACTGGCGCGGTACGGATCTTTCCTCGATGTTTTTCCGACCACGATCCCTGTCTGCCGGATAACTGCTTCTGGTGCTTTACGCTGCACACCCGGGTCAGTTGCCAACCCTCTGAACCGTCAAGGCCGGTTCATCGCTGCCTGTTGTAAAACTGTGAAACTAAAGAGCGTCGGCATCCTTGCCGGTGTTGCCTGGCGTCCTTGCCATCACTCGATGGCGTCCATGCCAGTGTTGCGTGCCTTCCTTATCTTCCTTGGCAGCATCCTTGCCGCCTCCACCAGGCCTAGTTGGCTGGCTTGAGATGGAGAATATGCATGTATGCATATACAGTCAATGCATAAATGCATTTAATTTTGCAGTTGAAATGCACAAACGCATTAAACCCTTGGGCAGCGGGCACTTGGCGGTTTTCCACAGGCGAAAAAAAGCCCGCTCTCAGGCGGGCTGTTTCTTACAGATAAGGTTTAGCGAGCGTACATGCCCCACCAGAAAACGTGGCCGAGAATGCTGATCTGCTCCTCTTGGATATCCTGGAAGCTGTAGTCCTCATCCGGATGCTCATCGCGATTGAAGCTACGCAGGCGGATCCCCGAAGGTAGACGATAGAGCTGTTTGACCCGCAATTGGCCGTTGTGGTTGATGGCATACAAATCGCCATCCACGATATCGCCAATCCCGCTCTTGCCGGCGTTCACCCCCACCGTCGCCCCATCACGCAACACCGGCAACATGCTGTTGCCACGCACCGTCACACACTTGGCCTGGTCGAACTGCACACCGTTATGCCGCAGGCTGCGCTTGCCGAACCGCAAGCTGGCCTTCTCGCTTTCCTCGATGACGAATCTTCCTGATCCAGCAGCCAATTCAACCTCGCGCAAAAAGGGGATCGACACCTCGTCATCATTAACGGGCGTGTCGTCGTCCCACAGGCTTATGTCCTTGAGCTCCGAATGCATCGGGTCACGCTCTTCCTGCCACGCCGACCCCGCGCGCCCGCGCAACTGGTCAGTGCTCACCCGAAAATAATCGGCGATACGCGAGATGTGCTTGTCCGACGGATCAACGATCTTGCCGCTGAGAATCCGGGACAGAGTAGATTGAGGCACGCCGGTACGCCGGTGAAGCTCCGTGGGGGAGATCCCGTCGCGATCGAGCAGCTCTCTTAAGACGATTGAAACGTTGCGTTTTTGCATAAACGGGATAGTGACGGGAGTTTTGGGGGTTGGCAAATGCTAATTTGCATATTTTGTGCATGAAGCATGCGGTTGTACCTAGATGTTTGTGAACTGCGAAGCACTGACCTCGCATGTTAACCTTGCCGCCATCGCAAAAAATGCAGAGCTTGTTTGATGGAAAATGGTGCAGATCCAAGTGATCAACTGATGACGCCGAACGAGAGAAAAACCTCAGACGACGCCTTGAGCTTTGCTCGTTCAAACAAGAAATCCATCGCCAAACGCCTGACCGATAAGAGTATTTATCTACCAGAGGAAGCTCCGGTCTCCGTCTATATGGCGGGCTCACCTGGTGCCGGAAAAACCGAGGCTTCAATTGCCTTGGTAAATCTGTTTGCCGACAGCAAGATCCTGCGAATTGATCCTGATGAACTGCGTGGCGAATTCGCCGCCTATACAGGAGGAAACTCATGGTTATTTCAACGCGGCGTTTCGATTCTAGTTGAAAAAATCGTGGATCTTGCGATGGAGCAACGGCAGTCATTTCTGCTCGACGGCACATTCTCAAATATTGAGGTAGCCAGAAGAAACGTAGAACGCTCCTTGAGAAAAGGAAGATTCGTCCAGATATTGTATGTCTACCAAGATCCAATGCTTGCGTGGGGCTTCGTCAAAGCCCGCGAGGCAGCTGAAGGAAGAAAAATTCGCAAAGAGCACTTCATCGAGCAGTACTTCGCTGCACGTGACGTGGTCAACGCACTTAAGCTAGAGTACGGAAGCGATATTCATGTGGATTTGCTGCTCAAGCATATCGACAACTCGGGACGGCTCTACAAAGCCGGCGTCGAAAAAATTGACTACCATATTCCCGAACGACACTCGCTGGCTGATCTAAAAGCCAGGCTCGAACTACCACCATCGGGGGCGCAATGATGATTTCGATCAAGCTGGGCTTGTCCAAAGGAGCGAAAAACCCCTTTGCTGACTTTATTCGTAACGCAAAATCGGATCAAAAAAAGCGCGTCTACAGCCAGGTGCTAATCGAAGCCACCAAGCAACAGAATCTTGTCATGATGCAGGCAGAAGCAAAGCGGACCTGACGTCTATCCCGCCTATGGACAAAAGCCCGACCTGATGTCGGGCTTTTTATTGGCCACCCTTTAAGTAAATGCGTCACCTCGTTTTACGTTTTACCTAGCCGCTTGCAACCTGCGAACGGCCGAGCTCACATGTTAACCTTGCCGCCATCGCAAAAAATGCTGGGCCAAGCGCCCCCTTTGCCCCATCACTTTCAACGAATTTGCCTACTATCCAATGAGTAAAAACACGTCCGATCTGTCCTCCCACACCCCGATGATGCAGCAGTACTGGCGCCTGAAAAACCAGCACCCTGATCAGTTGATGTTCTATCGCATGGGCGACTTCTACGAGATCTTCTATGAAGATGCGAAGAAGGCGGCCAAGTTGCTGGACATCACCCTGACCGCGCGCGGGCAGTCGGCTGGGCAGGCGATTCCGATGTGTGGGATTCCCTATCACTCGTTGGAAGGTTACTTGGCCAAGCTGGTCAAGCTCGGTGAGTCGGTGGTGATCTGCGAGCAGATCGGCGACCCGGCCACCAGCAAGGGGCCGGTGGAGCGTCAGGTGGTGCGCATCATTACACCGGGGACGGTGAGTGATGAGGCCCTGCTGGATGAGCGGCGTGACAACCTGATCGCGGCGGTGCTGGGGGATGAGCGGCTGTTCGGCCTGGCGGTGCTGGATATCACCAGTGGCAATTTCACGGTCCTGGAAATCAAGGGCTGGGAAAACCTGCTGGCGGAACTGGAGCGGATCAATCCGGTGGAGTTGATGATTCCGGATGACTGGCCCAAGGATTTGCCGGCAGAAAAACGCCGTGGGGCCAAGCGTCGTGCGCCGTGGGATTTCGAGCGCGATTCGGCGCTGAAAAGTCTGTGCCAGCAATTTTCCGTACAAGATTTGAAGGGTTTTGGTTGCGAGACCCTGACCCTGGCCATCGGCGCCGCCGGTTGCCTGCTCAATTACGCCAAGGAAACCCAGCGCACCGCCCTGCCCCATTTGCGCAGCCTGCGCCATGAGCGCCTGGACGACACGGTAGTGCTCGATGGGGCCAGCCGACGCAATCTGGAGTTGGACACCAACCTGGCCGGTGGGCGCGACAACACCCTGCAGTCGGTGATGGACCGTTGCCAGACCGCCATGGGCAGCCGCTTGCTGACCCGTTGGCTGAACCGCCCGTTGCGCGACCTGACCGTGCTACAGGCACGCCAGTCCTCTATTACCTGCCTACTGGACGGCTACCGCTTTGAAAAGCTGCAACCGCAGCTCAAGGAAATCGGCGATATCGAGCGGATTCTCGCGCGCATCGGCCTGCGTAATGCCCGCCCGCGCGACCTGGCGCGCCTGCGTGACGCGCTGGGCGTACTGCCCGAGCTGCAACAGGCGATGACCGAGCTGGAAGCGCCGCACCTGCAGCAACTTGCCGTCACGGCCAGCACCTACCCGGAACTGGCTGCGCTGCTGGAAAAAGCCATTATCGACAACCCACCGGCGATCATCCGCGACGGCGGCGTGCTCAAGACCGGCTACGACAGCGAGCTGGACGAGCTGCAAGCCTTGAGCGAGAACGCCGGGCAGTTCCTGATCGACCTGGAAGCCCGCGAAAAGGCGCGTACCGGCCTGGCTAACCTGAAAGTCGGCTATAACCGCGTGCACGGCTACTTTATTGAGTTGCCGAGCAAGCAGGCCGAACAGGCGCCTATCGATTACCAGCGCCGCCAGACACTCAAGGGTGCCGAACGCTTCATTACCCCCGAGTTGAAGGAGTTCGAAGACAAGGCGCTGTCGGCCAAGAGCCGCGCCCTGGCCCGGGAGAAGATGCTCTATGAGGCCTTGCTCGAAGACCTGATCGGCAAGCTCGCCCCCTTGCAGGACACCGCCGCGGCCCTGGCCGAGCTGGATGTGTTGAGCAACCTTGCCGAACGCGCCTTGAACCTTGACCTGAACTGTCCGCGGTTTGTCAGCGAGCCGTGCATGCGCATTGTCCAGGGTCGCCACCCGGTAGTGGAACAAGTGCTGACCACCCCGTTCGTGGCCAACGACCTGTCGCTGGATGACGATACGCGCATGCTGGTGATCACCGGTCCGAACATGGGCGGTAAATCCACCTACATGCGCCAGACCGCATTGATCGTGTTGCTGGCCCATATCGGTAGCTTCGTGCCGGCGGCCAGTTGCGAGTTGTCCCTGGTGGACCGCATCTTTACCCGGATCGGCTCCAGCGATGACCTGGCCGGTGGCCGATCGACCTTTATGGTGGAAATGAGCGAGACCGCCAATATCCTGCACAACGCCAGCGACCGTAGCCTCGTGCTGATGGACGAAGTGGGACGCGGCACCAGTACCTTCGACGGCCTGTCCCTGGCCTGGGCTGCCGCCGAGCGCCTGGCGCATCTGCGGGCCTATACGCTGTTTGCCACCCACTACTTCGAACTGACCGTGCTGCCGGAAAGCGAGCCACTGGTGGCCAACGTGCATCTCAATGCCACCGAGCACAACGAACGCATCGTGTTCCTGCACCATGTGCTGCCAGGGCCGGCCAGCCAGAGTTACGGCCTGGCCGTGGCCCAGTTGGCCGGTGTACCGAACGACGTGATTTTGCGCGCCCGCGAGCACCTCAGCCGCCTGGAAACCACGGCCCTGCCCCATGAGAATGTGGTCGCCAGCCCAGCCAAGGCCGCCAGCAAACCGGCGGCACCGCACCAGAGCGATATGTTCGCCAGCCTGCCCCATCCGGTGCTGGATGAGTTAGCAAAGCTTGACCTGGATGACTTGACACCGCGTAAAGCGCTCGAAATGTTATATGCACTGAAGACTCGGATATAACGCAGACGCTTGCAAGCTGGTAGACTCTCGCGCGGTTTGGGATGCTGCGGGCTTTTAGCCTGGCCTGCAGACTATCGCTCCCGAACCTCGCGAGCCCTGCCACAAGGGGTTTCGCTGCCGCCGCCTGAGGAGAGAATTAGAAATGACCTTCGTCGTCACCGACAACTGCATCAAGTGCAAGTACACCGACTGCGTAGAAGTGTGTCCGGTGGACTGCTTTTACGAAGGCCCGAACTTCTTGGTAATCCACCCGGACGAGTGCATTGACTGCGCCCTGTGTGAGCCAGAATGCCCGGCCGTTGCGATTTTCTCCGAGGATGAAGTCCCGGAAGAGATGCAGGAATTTATTCAGTTGAACGTTGAGCTGGCGGAAATCTGGCCAAACATCACTGAGAAGAAAGACTCGCTGCCAGACGCAGCCGAGTGGGATGGCGTAAAAGGCAAGATCAAAGACCTCGAACGCTAACAGCGTCGCGCCCCTCCAAAAGGCCCCTTGCGGGCCTTTTTGCGTTTCTGCGTGGCGGCCTTTCACTTTTCTGCAGGCAAAAAAAAGGGGCGGTTTGACCCGCCCACATTTTTTCCCTAGTCCCTGTGTTCCTTTTCATCGTCCTGATGAATCGCATCCTGCGAGGTTCCTTGAGTCATCATTCCTTGATGACCGTGTCAATCCGTGGACACAGGGCTGATATTAGAGACTTCCCGAACAAGTTCAACGGGATCCATTCTCAAGCACAACACGCAATCGCCCTCCTCATCAAAAAATTAAATGTTATTTTTCAATGAGATATAAATGTATCCGGGTAATTTGAGACGTCCCGGCACGGTTAAAAAACCAAACACTTACGAAAAAGTAAGCGAATGCTTACACGGGCCATTAGGGAAATGCGTACCCAGCCTCCCAAAAGGTTTACGCCAGACATTAAAAAGCCCCGACAAGGTCGAGGCTTTTTTACCTTGAGGTCGATCAGTCGTCGCTGACAGTGATGGTCGGCATTGCCTGGGAACCGGCTTCCTGCAAGACGATCCGCGCGCCCACGTGACGGGCAAGCTCCTGGT
Source organism: Pseudomonas sp. DTU12.1 (assembly GCF_009873475.1). Taxonomy (NCBI): domain Bacteria; kingdom Pseudomonadati; phylum Pseudomonadota; class Gammaproteobacteria; order Pseudomonadales; family Pseudomonadaceae; genus Pseudomonas; species Pseudomonas sp. DTU12.1. The sequence goes on from NZ_CP045254.1 coordinate 4,851,916, forward strand.
AGACCATGGCGATCTGCCCGTCGGGCTCGGCGACCACCGTCGGTTTGCCACCATCGGCCTGCTCACGAATGCCCATCGACAGCGGCAACGACGCCAGCAGCTCAACGCCATATTGGGTGGCGAGTTTCTCGCCGCCGCCTTCGCCGAACAGATGCTCGGCATGACCGCAGTTGGAGCAGATGTGCACCGCCATGTTTTCCACCACACCCAGCACCGGGATGTTGACCTTGCGGAACATCTCCACGCCTTTACGCGCGTCGAGCAGCGCCAGGTCCTGGGGCGTGGTCACGATCACGGCACCCGCCACCGGCACCTTTTGCGCCAGGGTCAGTTGGATATCACCGGTGCCTGGCGGCATGTCGATCACCAGGTAGTCGAGGTTGCCCCAATCGGTCTGCATCACCAACTGCATCAAGGCCCCGGAGACCATCGGCCCACGCCAGACCATGGGCGTGTTGTCATCGGTGAGGAATGCCATCGACATCACTTCCACGCCATGGGCCTGGATCGGCACGAACCACTTCTGATCCTTGATCTTCGGCCGCGAACCTTCGGCAATGCCGAACATCACACCTTGGCTGGGGCCATAGATATCGGCGTCGAGAATCCCCACCCTGGCCCCTTCACGGGCCAGGGCCAGGGCCAGGTTGGCCGCAGTGGTCGACTTGCCCACGCCGCCCTTGCCGGATGCCACGGCCACCACGTTTTTGACGTTGGCCAGGCCAGGGATCTGGGCCTGGGCCTTGTGCGCAGCGATCACGCACTGGATGTCGACCTTGGCCGAACGCACACCGTCCAGGCCTTCAATGGCCATTTGCAGCATCTGTGCCCAGCCACTCTTGAACAAACCTGCGGCGTAGCCCAGTTCAAGCTGGACCGTGACCTGATCGCCCTGCACATCAATGGCCCGGACACAGCCGGCGCTGACCGGGTCCTGGTTCAGATAGGGATCGGTGTACTGGCGAAGAACGGCTTCCACCGCTGCGCGATTGACGGCGCTCATGGGCTACTCCCGGAAAAGACAGACTAAAACAGGCGGCTATCCTAACCGTTCCCGCGCTTGAGGGGCATGCTTTCGCGACATTGGAAAACCCTGAAACAGCCTCACGGGGTGAAATAAATTTCCCGGCGCTTTATAGTGGCCGACCTCCGTTTCATCAAGTAGCCGAGCCCCATGTCCGAGCCACGCAAGATCCTCGTCACCAGCGCCCTGCCCTATGCCAATGGTTCCATCCATCTTGGCCATATGCTTGAGTACATCCAGACCGATATGTGGGTGCGCTTCCAGAAGCATCGCGGCAATCAATGCATTTATGTCTGCGCGGACGACGCCCACGGTTCGGCCATCATGTTGCGCGCCGAAAAGGAAGGCATCACCCCGGAACAACTGATCGCCAACGTCCAGGCTGAACATAGCGCCGACTTTGCCGAGTTCCTGGTGGATTTCGACAACTTCCACTCGACCCACGCCGAAGAAAACCGCGAGCTGTCGAGCCAGATCTACCTGAAACTGCGTGACGCCGGGCACATTGCCACGCGCTCGATCACCCAGTATTTCGACCCGGAAAAGAAAATGTTCCTGGCCGACCGCTTCATCAAGGGCACCTGCCCCAAGTGCGGCACTGAAGATCAGTACGGCGACAACTGCGAAAAATGCGGTGCCACCTACGCACCGACCGACCTGAAGGATCCGAAGTCGGCGATCTCGGGCGCCACCCCGGTGCTCAAGGATTCCCAGCACTTCTTCTTCAAGCTCCCGGACTTCCAGGAAATGCTGCAGACCTGGACCCGCAGCGGCACCCTGCAGGACGCGGTGGCGAACAAGATCGCCGAATGGCTGGATGCCGGCCTGCAACAGTGGGACATCTCCCGCGATGCGCCGTACTTCGGCTTCGAGATCCCCGATGAGCCGGGCAAATACTTTTATGTATGGCTGGATGCGCCGATCGGCTACATGGCCAGCTTCAAGAACCTCTGCGACCGCACGCCTGAGCTGGACTTCGACGCGTTCTGGGGCAAGGACTCCACCGCCGAGTTGTACCATTTCATCGGCAAGGATATCGTCAACTTCCACGCCCTGTTCTGGCCGGCAATGCTCGAAGGTTCGGGCTACCGCAAGCCAACCGGCATCGCCGTACACGGTTACCTGACGGTCAATGGCCAGAAGATGTCCAAGTCCCGTGGCACCTTTATCAAGGCGCGCACCTATCTGGACCACCTGTCGCCGGAATACCTGCGCTACTACTACGCCTCCAAGCTGGGCCGTGGCGTCGACGACCTGGACCTGAACCTGGAAGACTTCGTGCAGAAGGTCAATTCGGACCTGGTGGGCAAGGTGGTCAACATCGCCAGCCGTTGCGCCGGGTTTATCCACAAGGGCAATGCTGGCGTGATGGTGCCGGTCAACGCTGCGCCGGAGCTGACCGACGCCTTCCTGGCCGCCGCGCCAAGCATCGCCGATGCCTATGAAGCCCGCGACTTTGCCCGTGCCATGCGCGAGATCATGGGCCTGGCCGACCGTGCCAACGCCTGGATCGCCGACAAGGCGCCGTGGTCATTGAACAAGCAGGAAGGCAAGCAGGATGAAGTCCAGGCCATCTGCGCCACCGGCATCAACCTGTTCCGCCAGTTGGTGATTTTCCTCAAGCCGGTGCTGCCGTTGCTGGCCGCTGACGCCGAGGCGTTCCTCAACGTTGCACCGTTGACCTGGAATGACCACACCAGCCTGCTCAACAACCATCAGCTCAACGAATTCAAGCCGCTGATGACCCGTATCGACCCGGTCAAGGTACAGGCCATGACGGACGCCTCCAAGGAAGACCTGACTGCCAGCCAGACCGATACCGGCCAGGCAGCCCCAGCGGGCAATGGCGAGCTGGCCAAGGATCCGCTGTCGCCAGAAATCGACTTCGACGCGTTTGCCGCGGTGGACCTGCGGGTTGCACTGATCATCAAGGCCGAAGCCGTGGAAGGCGCCGACAAGCTGTTGCGCCTGACCCTGGATATCGGTGATGAGCAGCGTAATGTGTTCTCCGGGATCAAGAGTGCCTATCCGGATCCGTCCAAGCTCGATGGTCGGCTGACCATGATGATCGCCAACCTCAAGCCACGGAAAATGAAGTTCGGTATTTCCGAAGGCATGGTGATGGCGGCAGGTCCCGGCGGCGAGGAAATCTACCTGCTCAGCCCGGACAGCGGCGCCAAGCCTGGCCAGCGCATCAAGTAACCCGAAGTGCCCTGTCGCGGTGATTGGCCGCGACAGGGCGGTTTGCGCTAGTACCCTCTTCCTGCTTGCCGGATAATCAGGCCCTGTTTGCTTAACCGGCTCGACCATGACCGAACTGCTTGTCGCCCTTCTCAGCGCCGCCCTGATCAGCCATTACCTGCTGCGTCTGACGCTGCCCGGTGATCCACAGCTGGAGCGGCGGCGAGTGCATGCCCTGGGGTTGGCGACCACGTTGTTGATCGCATTCAGCGGCCTATCGGCCTGCCTGCTGGATAAATTTGTATTACAACCCTTGGCGCTGGGCGCGTTATGGCTGTTTGCTTATGTACCCGTGGTGATTCTATTGAGCCAGCCGTTGCTGAATACGCTTGCCCGCCGCGTGCCCGCACTGCCCTTCGATGGGTTATGGGTGCCGCTGCTGGCTAGCACCGGCGTGCTCAGCGTGGCCCTCCTGGGCCTGGGCAACGCAGGCGAGCTGATCTATAGCCTGGGCATCGGCCCCGCGTTCTGGCTGGTCCTCAGCCTGTTCAACGACCTGCGCCAGCGAATAGACGAAAACGATATCCCCAGGCCCTTCAAAGGCCTGCCCGTGGACCTGCTGAGTGCCGGGCTGCTGGCGGTGGCGTTCCTGGGCTTAAACGCAATGATCAAACCATGAGCCTGATTCAACGTATCGATGCCCTGCTGCCCCAGACCCAATGCGGCAAATGCGGGCACCCGGGTTGCAGGCCCTACGCCGAGGGTATCGCCCAGGGCGAAGCCATCAACAAGTGCCCCCCGGGCGGCACCGAGACCATTGCCGAGCTGGCGCAGTTGTTGAGCTTGCCCCCCTTGGAGCTGGACCGCGCCCGTGGCGAAGCCCCCGCGCAGGTTGCCTTCATCCGCGAGGCCGAGTGCATCGGCTGCACCAAGTGCATCCAGGCCTGCCCGGTGGATGCGATTGTCGGCGCGGCCAAGCTGATGCACACCGTTATCGTGGATGAATGCACCGGCTGCGACCTGTGTGTTGCGCCTTGCCCGGTGGATTGCATCGACATGCTGCCACTGCCCCAGGCCACGGTACTGCCGATTGTCGCGGGCTATGCCACTACGGCCGAGGAGCGCCAGGCGCGAGCGACCAAGCGTGATCGCGCCCGGCGTCGCTTCGAACAGCGCAATGCACGGCTGCAACGCGAGGACGCGCACAAGCTGGCCGAACGCCTGGCCCGCAACCAACGCCCGGCCCCCAGCGAAGCGATCAATAGCAATCCGCTACAGGCCGCCATCGAACGCGTGCGTGCGCAAAAAGCCGTAGACATCGACGCAGCGCTTAAAAAAGCCAAGATCAACCTGGCCATGAGCCGGGCCCAACTGCACAAATCCTTGAAAGCCTTTGGCCATCCGCCGACCTTTGAGCAGCAGTCGCAATTGATCATCCTGCAGCAGCAATTTGAGTGCGCCGAGCAGGCATTGATCGCACTCCAAGCAAACGCCCCAGCGGTGGCGCCTCCCAAGGCCAGTAAAGATCCTGGGCTCAAGCAGGCAAAAATCCAGCTGGCCATGCGCCGCGCCGCGCTGAAAAAAGCCCAGGACACCCTGGCCGATGCCGAGCAACTGGCCACGCTGGCTGCAGCCCTGACCGCCGCCGAACAGGCCTTGCATGCCGCCGAAGAAACCTCCGAGCAGCCCCGGCCTGACCTGCAACGTGTCGAGAAGCGGCCCATCGACAGCCAGCTTCGCCAGTTGAAGACGGCGCTGGCCTATGCCCGCGCCGACCTGAGCAAACTCGAGCGCCAACCTGCCAGCAGTACAACCGAGTTGACGAACGCCAGGCAGCGCCTGGATGACGCCCAGCGCTTGGTGGATGAACATGTCGGCGCCTGACGTTATCGAGCGCCAGCAACAGGCCATGCAGCGCCTGTTAATGGCGGCAACGCCTGGCTTGCTGGTGCTGTTCTGGCTATATGGCTGGGGCGTGTTGATCAATCTGTTGCTGGCCGGCACCTGCGCATGGGCAGTCGAAGCCGGGGTGCGCCGGTTGCGCGGTCAGGGTTCCAGCGACCTGAGCGGCCTGGTCAGCGCGACGCTGCTGGCCCTGGCGCTGCCCCCTTATTGCCCGTGGTGGTTATGCCTGGGCGCCGTCAGCAGTGGATTGCTGTTGGGCAAACACCTGTATGGCGGCAAACAGAACCCCTTCAACCCGGCCATGCTCGGTTATGCGCTGATGCTACTGGCTTTCCCCCAACCGATGACCCATTGGCCGGCGTCCCACGGCCTCGACCTGCTGGCCGGCCTGCAGCAGGTGTTCGGCCTGCACGGCGAGACCGCCGATGCCTGGGCCCGAGCCACGGCGCTGGACGCTTTGCGCATCAACAACAGCCTGACCATCGATGAGCTGTTTGCCCGCCACCCGGCCTTCGGCCAAATCGCCGGTAAAGGCAGCGAGTGGGTGAACCTGGCGTTTCTCGCGGGCGGCCTCTTTTTGCTGCAGCAACGGGTCTTCAGTTGGCATGCGCCGGTGGGCATGCTTGCCAGCCTGTTTGTTATCAGCTTGCTGTGCTGGAACGGCTCCGGGTCCGACTCCCACGGCTCGCCGCTGTTTCATCTGTTGACCGGGGCCACCATGCTCGGGGCCTTCTTCATCATCACCGAGCCCGTGTCGGGTGCGAAAAGTGCGCGGGCGCGCCTGCTGTTTGGTGTGGGCGTGGGAGTGCTGACCTATCTGATCCGCACCTGGGGCAGTTACCCGGATGGCCTGGCGTTTGCGGTGCTGATGATGAACCTGGCGGTGCCGGCACTTGAGCGCTGGACGCGGCCGCAGGCGGTGAAGGCATGAAGCGCACGTCTCAAGCCCTGATCGTGCTGCTGATCGCCATCGGCGTGGCGGGCCTGACGATAGGCCTGCAACAGCTGACCGCCAAGCCGATTGCCGCGCAGCTGCGTGAAATGCACAGTCGGGCGCTGTTGGATGTGCTGCCCGTTGGCAGCTATGACAATCAACCGCTGGAGCAGTCTTTGGGCATCACTTCGGGAATGCTGGACAACAGTCAACTGCTGGGTGGTTACCGCGCGACCTTGGCCGGCACCCCCAGTGCGGTGGTGCTGCGCTCGCAGGTCGATGGATACGGTGGGCGCATAGAGTTGCTGATTGCCATCGACCACAACGCCAAGCTGCTCGGGGTAAAGACCCTGGAGCACAGAGAAACGCCGAGCCTGGGCGGGCACATTGGCGAGCCTGGTAATGCGTGGCTGGCGTCATTCAAGGGCCTGTCGCGGGAAAACCCACAGGTTTGGGCGCTGAAGAAAGACAGCGGCCAGTTTGACCAGATAGCCGGTGCGACTATTACCTCCCGCGCGGTGATCAACGCAATCCATGATGCCTTGCGTTACTTTGACGAACATCGTCAGGCGCTGCTGGAGACCACCGGCCATGACTAAGCCATTCGCCCTCGGCAGCCTGTTGCTGCTGCCTGCGCTGCTGGGTGTCAGCGCTACGCTGGCGAGCGCTGTGGCCTTCTGGGCTCTGTGGGTAACGATCTTGACGTTGCATGGCTGCAGCTGCGGCTGGGTACGCAACCACCTCAGTGGCAACTGGCGGCTGGCTGCCAATGTGTTGCTGACCACCACTTGGGTCAGTTGCGCGCATTTAGTGGCGCAAGCCCTGGCCTTAGGCCCGTCTAAACCCGTGGGGGCATACCTGGCGCTGATCGGTATGCAATGCGTACTGCTTGAGCATGAGGGTTTGTTCGCCACCGACCGGCGCAGGGCGCGGCTCCAACTGTTCGCCGTATCCACCGGGTTGCTGCTCGCAGTCGCCCTATTGCGTTTTTTACTCGGCAGCAGCATCGCCATCCTTGCCCCTACAGGGTTTATCCTGCTCGGGTTACTGCTTGCCGGGTGGCAAGCCTGGACCCAACGCCGCACACCTCTTTGAAGGAACAGCTCGCCCCATGAATGCCGCAAAACGCCTGGAGATCTTTCGCCGGTTTCACGAGGACAACCCGGAGCCCAAGACCGAACTGGCCTACTCGTCGCCGTTCGAGTTGCTGATTGCCGTGATCCTGTCTGCGCAATCGACGGACGTGGGCGTTAACAAGGCCACGGCCAAGCTGTTCCCGGTCGCCAACACCCCGGCCGCGATCCACGCCCTGGGGGTTGAAGGGTTGTCGCAGTACATCAAGACCATTGGCCTTTACAACAGCAAGGCGAAAAACGTCATTGAAACCTGCCGGTTGCTGGTCGAGTTGCATGGTGGAGAAGTGCCAGAAACCCGGGAAGCACTCGAGGCACTGCCCGGCGTAGGCCGCAAGACCGCCAATGTGGTGCTCAATACTGCATTTCGCCAATTGACCATGGCGGTGGACACCCACATTTTCCGCGTCAGCAACCGCACCGGAATCGCTCCGGGCAAGAATGTGGTCGAAGTGGAGAAGCAACTGATGAAGTTTGTACCCAAACCTTACCTGCTCGACTCACACCATTGGTTGATCCTGCACGGTCGTTATGTGTGCCAGGCCCGCAAGCCGCGCTGTGGCAGCTGTCGCATCGAAGATTTGTGTGAATACAAGGAAAAGACGTCGGACGATTGAGCAATCATTGCTTTTATTGATCAGTCGATTGAAAAAATCTTTTTTACCCGGTGCAAGATTGTCGATATAAGGAGCCCCAACGGCAGTCTTAGCCTGGAGTTAACCTTATGAGCACTGGCAAAGAACAACTGGATGTAGAAGATGACTTTGTGGCCACCGACGCCGACGAGGCAGCCGAGGCACCTGTAGAAGTTGCCAAGACCAATTTGAGCAAACGCCGCACCATCGACAACCTTCTGGAAGAGCGACGCTTGCAAAAACAGTTGGCCGAATACGATTTCGATCTCTAGCCAAGCGATCACACAGAAGCCTCCGCCATGGAGGCTTTTCCTGCCTGTTGCTCCCTGCTTCTTAAACCAGGCCGTTACGCTGAGCGAGCTCGATCAGGTCCACCAGGGACCGGGCATTGAGCTTGAGCAGCAAGCGAGTCTTGTACGTGCTCACCGTCTTGTTGCTGAGGAACATCCCATCAGCGATCTCCTTGTTGGTCTTTCCCTGGGCCAATTGCTGCAACACCATCATCTCCCGGCCTGAGAGCCGCTCGACCATATCGGCTTCACTGGTGTTGCCCTGTGTGGAGCGCACCGAGTTAAGTGCCTGGTTGGGGAAGTAGCTGTAGCCAGACAGCACCGCCTTTATCGCGCTCAGCAACTCGGTGAGGTCCTGCTGCTTGCACACGTAGCCCGCTGCGCCGGCCTGCATGCAGCGCATGGAAAAATGGCCGGGCGCCTGTGAGGTCAGCACCAGTACCTTGAACGGTTGCACCTGTTTTGTGGAAGACAGGCGACAAATAACTTCCAGGCCGTCAAGTTTGGGGATTCCAATATCCAGGATGACAATATCCGGCATATGCTCCCGTGCTAGTTGCAACGCGTCGACTCCGTTATCGGTCTCTGCAACGACCTCATAACCATGACGTTCCATTAGCATGCGTACAGCAAGACGAATGACGGGATGATCATCCACGATCAGCACTTTATTCATGGGCAAGTCCAATTTCGCTGTTCGAATTATTCAGAACCAGCACAATAGCCTAGTCGTTTCGTCCTTGGCATAGCACTCCCCCCCAAGTAACGACAAGCAGAGACCCAACCCACAAAGTTATGAGAATAGGACTACAAAAAAACGCCTATATGGATGTGTCGGTTTTTATTCAGCCTTTCAGAACTTTCCGCGGCCAAACATATTTTGAGCAAAAAAAGCCCCCGGCGCCCCGGAAAAGTAAACGGGACGCACGCCAATCACAGCAAATACCTATTGCACGGCCCGCTTGTGCGGGCGCCGCAGCCGCCCAAGGCATTTCAAAAAAGTTCCCTTGTGCAATAGCTACTGACAATACCTGGAATTATCTGACAGATATTTCCACAAACTAAATAAAACACCCCGTCCGCCCTACTAAACAACCGATTGGATTTAAACACAATTAACACCACGCACCGGGCGGACCAACTTTCAGATACAAAATCCAAGCGCAAAAATACTAAGAAACACCGCAAGCCTCACTCTCGAGTGACAACATTAAACATCAATAAACACTCACCCTAATTCCAGGCAAAAAAAATGGCCCCTCTTACCGAGGGACCATTTTTATGAGGCTTCAGATACTTCAGAACAACTTGCGGCCTTTGTTCGCCGCAATGCGCATGCGCAGTGCATTGAGCTTGATGAAACCAGCAGCGTCAGCCTGATTGTAAGCACCGCCATCTTCTTCAAACGTGGCGATGTTGGCATCGAACAGCGACTCATCGGACTTGCGACCGGTAACGATCACGTTGCCCTTGTACAGTTTCAGGCGCACAACACCGTTCACATGGACCTGGGAAGCGTCGATCATCTGTTGCAGCATCAGGCGCTCAGGGCTCCACCAGTAACCGGTGTAGATCAGGCTGGCGTACTTGGGCATCAGCTCATCTTTGAGGTGTGCCACTTCGCGGTCCAGGGTGATGGACTCGATGGCGCGGTGAGCGCGCAGCATGATGGTGCCACCTGGGGTTTCGTAGCAGCCACGGGACTTCATGCCCACGTAACGGTTCTCTACGATATCCAGACGACCAATACCGTGCTCGCCACCGATACGGTTCAGGGTCGCCAGTACGGTGGCCGGGGTCATTTCGACGCCGTCCAGCGCGACGATATCGCCGTTGCGATAGGTCAGTTCAAGGTACTGCGGCTTATCGGGAGCGTTCTCCGGGGAGACGGTCCACTTCCACATGTCTTCTTCGTGCTCGGTCCAGGTGTCTTCCAGCACGCCGCCTTCATAAGAGATATGCAGCAGGTTGGCGTCCATCGAGTACGGGGACTTCTTCTTACCGTGGCGCTCGATCGGGATGGCGTGCTTTTCAGCGTAATCCATCAGTTTTTCACGGGACAGCAGGTCCCACTCACGCCAAGGGGCAATCACTTTTACGCCGGGTTTCAAGGCATAGGCGCCCAGTTCGAAACGCACCTGGTCGTTGCCCTTGCCGGTGGCGCCATGGGAAATGGCGTCAGCGCCAGTTTCGTTGGCGATTTCGATCAGGCGCTTGGCGATCAGCGGACGTGCGATGGAAGTACCCAGCAGGTACTCGCCTTCGTAGACGGTGTTGGCGCGAAACATCGGGAAAACGAAATCGCGGACGAATTCTTCGCGCAGGTCGTCAATGTAGATCTCTTTGACGCCCATGGCTTGCGCCTTGGCTCGTGCAGGTTCGACCTCTTCGCCCTGACCCAGGTCAGCGGTAAAGGTCACCACTTCACAGTTATAAGTATCCTGCAGCCACTTGAGGATCACCGAAGTGTCCAGGCCGCCGGAATACGCGAGAACGACCTTGTTTACGTCGGCCATGCCATCACTCCACGGGGTTTTACGGAAAGGCGTCGATTCTACCGATCAAAACCGTGAAATTACAGGGGCGCGACAGCAAATGAAGATAAAGCGACAGATTATGTCGGGCGAGCGACGAATGGCCGCACCTCAAAACGCCTTAGCCGTGGGCATCAGATGCCCAGCGTCATCGCTGACAGCCAACGCTGGCAGCCAGCTCCCGCAGAGTAATATCAGGAGGTCGCTGCCGCATTCGCCGGGGCCGTGGCCTGGGGGGCCGGTTTTTCGGGGGCCGGTACGCGATCGAGGTGGATATTGACCCGCCGGTTCTTCGCCCGGTTGGCCGGATTGGTATTGGGTACCAACGGATAACGCTCACCATGGAAGCGCAGGACAATCTGCGACTCGGGGATGCCGTTGGCCTTGAAGAAGTCCATCACCGCCAAGCCCCGGCGCCGGGACAGGTCGCGATTGGTCAGGCGGTTGCCGCTGTTGTCCGAGTGGCCGTCCAGTTCGATATGGTTGACCGTAGGGTCGGCCTTGATGAATTCGAGCATCACCATCAGCTTGGCCTTGGCGGCCGGGTCCAGGTCGATACCCCCGCCCGGAAAACCTACTTCCGCCTGCTTGACCTGCTCGAAGTTCATCGGCAGCAACTTCGCGGTACACAACTGGTAGTCGCTATAGGCCTTATTGAATCGCACCGGCAGCAGGCGGATTTCCGAATAGCCGCCGTCCCGGGCATAGTGGCGCACGGTGGGGCTGCGGCCATCCAGCAAGCCATTGAACAGGCGTCCGGCCTGGGCCTGGGAGCTGTTGAACAGCACATCACCGCTGCCCGCACGCACGGCACCGAGGTTGATATCACCGCGCCCCGGCTGCCACGGCGCGGCCGCCGCCAATAGCGTGGCAGATCCAACGCCCAGCGCGCCGTTATAGGCTTTCAGACGAAATGTCGCCTGCTCGCCGGCCCTGCGCACGAACTCCCCCGAACCAAAATCGGCGATCGGCTGGCTCAAGCGGCACTCGAACTTGTCGCCTTCCACCTTCCACTCGATATTCTCCAGACGCGTCTGGAATGTCAGGGCCATCGCGGGCAGGCTGGCGAACACGCTGAGCAGGGCTAGATATTGCTGGCGCACGGGCGGCTCCACTGGTTTCTACAACACATCAAGGCGTCATACATCGTTAAGGCATACCCAGGGATATCGGTCGCACCCTGCAAAACTTGATAGCGAGTGCCTGCAAGAGTCTTTTCCGGTAGCATTCCCACCAGATTGACCCGCCTGGAATCCCCAATGTCCGACCGCCTGACCCTGCTGCGTCCCGACGACTGGCATATTCATCTTCGCGATGGTGCTGCGTTGCCCCAAACCGTGGCCGATGTTGCGCGCACGTTTGGCCGCGCCATCATCATGCCTAACCTGGTACCTCCGGTGCGTAATGCCGCTGAAGCCGACGCCTATCGCCAGCGCATCCTCGCTGCACGACCGGCCGGTAGCCGCTTCGAACCGTTGATGGTGCTTTACCTTACCGACCGCACCCAGCCTGCCGAAATCCGCGAGGCCAAGGCCAGCGGTTTCGTGCACGCCGCCAAGCTGTACCCGGCCGGCGCCACGACCAACTCCGACTCCGGCGTAACCAGTATCGACAAGATCCTGCCCGCCATCGAAGCCATGGCCGAAGTGGGCATGCCGCTGCTGATCCACGGTGAAGTCACCCGTGGCGATGTGGATGTCTTCGATCGCGAGAAGATCTTCATCGACGAGCACATGCGCCGTGTGGTCGAGCTGTTCCCGACCCTCAAGGTCGTGTTCGAGCACATCACCACCGCAGACGCCGTGCAGTTCGTCACCGAGGCTTCGGCCAACGTCGGCGCAACCATCACCGCGCACCACCTGCTGTACAACCGCAACCACATGCTGGTGGGCGGGATTCGGCCGCACTTCTATTGCCTGCCGATCCTCAAGCGCAACACCCATCAGGTGGCATTGCTCGATGCGGCTACCAGCGGCAGCGCGAAGTTCTTCCTCGGCACCGACTCGGCGCCCCACGCCCAGCACGCCAAGGAAGCCGCCTGCGGTTGCGCCGGTTGCTACACCGCCTACGCGGCGATCGAGCTGTACGCCGAGGCCTTCGAATCGCGCAATGCCCTGGACAAACTCGAGGCCTTCGCCAGCCTCAATGGCCCGCGTTTCTATGGCCTGCCGGCGAATACCGACCGTATTACCCTGGTCCGTGAAGACTGGACCGCCCCCACCAGCCTGCCATTTGGCGAGCTGACCGTTATCCCGCTGCGCGCCGGTGAAACACTGCGCTGGCGCCTGCTGGAGGAACACCCGTGAGTGAAGACCATTACGACGACGAACAGGAACACGGTGGCGGCGGTTCGCGTCACCCGATGGCCGAGCGTTTTCGCGGCTATCTGCCGGTCGTTATCGACGTAGAAACCGGCGGCTTCAATTGCGCCACCGATGCACTGCTGGAAATTGCGGCAACCACCATCGGCATGGACGAACAGGGCTTTGTGTATCCAGAACACACCCATTTCTTCCGCGTCGAGCCGTTTGAAGGCGCCAATATCGAAGCAGCAGCCCTGGAGTTCACCGGGATCAAGCTCGACCATCCGCTGCGCATGGCCGTCAGCGAAGAGGCGGCATTGACCGACATCTTCCGTGGCGTGCGCAAGGCCTTGAAGGCCAACGGCTGCAAACGCGCGATCCTGGTCGGCCACAACAGCAGTTTCGACCTGGGCTTCCTCAACGCCGCCGTGGCGCGCCTGGACATGAAACGCAACCCGTTTCACCCGTTCTCCAGCTTTGACACCGCGACCCTGGCTGGCCTGGCTTATGGTCAGACCGTATTGGCCAAGGCATGCCAGGCAGCCGGCATCGACTTCGACGGACGTGAAGCCCACTCGGCTCGCTACGACACCGAGAAGACCGCCGACCTGTTCTGCGGCATCGTCAACCGCTGGAAACAGATGGGCGGCTGGGAAGACTTCAGCGACTGATTGCGTCGCCAAATCCCACGCATAAAAAAACCGGCCTTCTCAGGCCGGTTTTTTTTACCGCAACCCTGGCTTACAGCTTGCCAGCGTTCTCGGTCAGGTAAGCGGCAACGCCTTCTGGCGAAGCGTTCATGCCCTTGTCGCCTTTTTTCCAGTTGGCTGGGCAGACTTCGCCGTGCTCTTCGTGGAATTGCAGAGCGTCGACCAGGCGGATCAGCTCTTCCATGTTACGGCCCAGCGGCAGGTCGTTGATGATCTGCGAGCGCACAACGCCCTTGTCGTCGATCAGGAACGCGCCACGGAAAGCCACGCCGCCTTCGGACTCAACGTCGTAGGCCTTGGCGATGTCGTGCTTCATGTCGGCAGCCATGGTGTATTTGACTTTGCCGATGCCGCCATCATTGATAGCGGTGTTGCGCCAGGCGTTGTGGGTGAAATGGGAGTCGATGGAAACGGCAACCACTTCAACGTTACGCGCCTTGAAATCGTCCATGCGGTGATCCAGGGCGATCAGCTCGGACGGGCAGACGAAGGTGAAGTCCAGCGGGTAGAAGAACACCAGGCCGTATTTGCCTTTGATAGCTTCAGACAGCTTGAAGCTGTCAACGATTTCGCCATTGCCGAGGACGGCTGGTACGTCGAAATCCGGGGCTTGTTTGCCGACGAGTACGCTCATTGGTTATCTCCTGATGGTAATTGAAGTAAATGGACCGCCCTTGAGTCTGCCGCGAATTGACGACAGGCCTGTGACGCGATCACGCTTCGTAAAGACCGACCATCATACCTGAAAAAAGCCGTTCGTCAGTGAGGGCCCCACGGGGGGCAACGGTTTGAGAAAGCACTTTGACAATCATTCTCGTTAACATTAAGATCCATCGCACTTAAGCCTTAAACCGCGATGGTTCTCCCTTATGTATGTCTGCCTCTGCACTGGCGTCACCGACGGACAAATCCGCGAAGCGATCTATGAAGGTTGCTGCAGCTACAAGGAAGTGCGTGAAACCACCGGCGTTGCCAGTCAATGCGGCAAATGTGCCTGCCTTGCCAAGCAAGTCGTACGGGAAACCCTGACAAAACTGCAGGTAGCCCAGGCCGCGATCCCCTACTCGGCAGAATTTACACACGCCTGAAACAGCCTATTTTAAAGAACCGGACTTAGTGTCCGGTTTTTTTATGCCTGTAATTCAAATAGTTAGGCCCAAGACGCGGAACACAAACATTCTTATTCCGATTAATTTTCATTTATTATTCAATAACTTAGGTTTGACACTAGTAATCGTGCAGCTCAAACTCCGCCCTATATACAACGAACACAGGGCAGGACCCCAATCATGAAAGGCGACATCTCAGTCATCCAGCAACTCAACAAAATCCTTGCCAATGAACTGGTCGCGATCAATCAGTACTTCCTGCATGCACGCATGTATGACGACTGGGGCCTGGAAAAACTCGGCAAGCGTGAGTACAAGGAATCGATCAAGGCCATGAAGGACGCAGACGCGCTGATCAAGCGCATCCTGTTCCTCGAAGGCCTGCCGAACGTACAGGACCTGGGCAAGCTGAACATCGGCGAGCACACCCTGGAAATGCTCAATAGCGACCTGGGTTTCGAACGCAAGAGCCATGCCGACCTCAAGGCCGCCATAGCCCACTGCGAGACCAAGGGCGACTTCGGCAGCCGTGAGCTGCTGGAAGATATCCTGGAAGACCAGGAAGAACATATCGACTGGCTGGAAACCCAAGTTGGCCTGATCGACAAAGTGACTCTGGAGAACTACCTGCAATCGCAGATGGGTGAGTAATCTCTAATTATTGTAGGAGCGAGCTTGCTCGCGAAGGACGTTAACGATAACGCGAGCATTCTGAATGAACGCGGTGCCTTTACGCTTTTCGCGAGCAAGCTCGCTCCTACAGGTACAAAAAAGCCCCGCTCTCGAATGAGAAGCGGGGCTTTTTATTGTGCGCCAATTACGCTTCGGTCTTGGCAGCCGCTTTTTCAGCAGCCTCCTTGATCAGCGCCTGCAACGAACCATCAGCCGCCATTTCGGTGATGATATCGCTACCGCCGACCAGCTCACCGGCCACCCACAGTTGTGGGAACGTTGGCCAATTGGCGTACTTCGGCAGGTTGGCGCGGATTTCCGGGTTTTGCAGGATATCCACGTAAGCGAACTTTTCACCACACTGCATGACAGCCTGGGAAGCCTTCGCGGAGAAGCCACACTGAGGGGCATTCGGGGCGCCCTTCATGTAAAGCAGAATGGTGTTGTTGGCAATCTGCTCTTTAATCGTTTCGATGATATCCATGGAACACCTCGGCTGGAACTTTGCGACTCACAGGTCGGCACGGTGGCGCATTGTAACGCAAAATCCCAGCGTGGTGCTCGGGCTCCCCGACAGACTCACTGCGTCACGCCGCCGCGACCTGTACCGGCACGCCATTCAATGCCGCGTTGCCCGACAACTCATCCAACTGCCGTTCATCCGTCAGGTCGTTGGCACTCGCCCCAGGCTGGGCACTGGCGATGTTCATGTGCACACCCGGGCGGTCATGGCCCCAACCGTGGGGCAGGCTGACCACGCCGGGCATCATTTCCAGGCTGGCCAACACCTGTACTTCGATCATGCCGATCCGCGAACTGACCCGCACCCGCTGCCCGTCACTCAGTTGCCGACTGGCAAGGTCATCGGGGTGCATCAGCAATTGATGCCGGGGTTTGCCCTTCACCAGCCGGTGATAATTATGCATCCACGAATTATTGCTGCGTACATGCCGGCGGCCGATCAACAGTAACTCGTCGACCTTGGGCAGCGGCAACGCCGCAAACCGCGCCAGGTCCGCCAGGATCACCGGCGGCGCCGCCTGGACCCGGCCATTGGCAGTTTTCAAGCGTCCCGCCAGATTGGCCTTCAGGGGCCCCAGGTCCAGACCATGGGGATGATCGGCCAGCATGGCCACCGACAGCTTGTGCGGTGAGGCGTCACCATAGGCGCCCGCCCGCAAGCCAAAATCAATCATCTGCGCCGGCGCCATCGTGGGCTTGAGCGGGCTGCCGGTACGGGCCGCAAACGCCTGGGCCAAGCCGACGAAAATCTCCCAATCGTGCAACGCCCCCTCGGGCTTGGGCAGAATCGCCCGGTTGAAGCGGGTGACATTACGCACCGCAAACATATTGAACGTGGTGTCGTAATGATCGTTTTCCAGGGCCGAAGTCGATGGCAGGATCAGGTCGGCATAACGGGTGGTTTCATTGATATACAGGTCGACGCTGACCATAAACTCCAGACCATTCAGCGCCTGCTCCAGTTGCCGACCGTTCGGCGTGGACAACACCGGATTGCCAGCCACTGTGACCAGCGCGCGGATCTGCCCTTCGCCCGCGGTAAGCATTTCTTCGGCCAGGGCCGACACGGGCAACTCGCCGCTGTATTCGGGACGCCCGGACACCCGGCTCTGCCACCGATTGAAGTGCCCGCCGGATGTGGCCGCCACCAGGTCCACCGCAGGCTCGGTGCACAAGGCGCCACCTACCCGATCCAGATTGCCCGTGACCAGGTTGATCAACTGCACCAGCCAGTGGCACAAGGTGCCAAATGCCTGGGTCGACACCCCCATACGCCCGTAGCAGACGGCATTGTCTGCGGCCGCAAAATCCCGCGCCAACTGGCGAATCTGCTCGGCCGGCACCGCGCATTGAGCGCTCATGGCTTCGGCGGTAAAGCCCGCGATGGCGCGGCGCACCTCGTCCAGTCCGTCCACCGGCAAGTGGCTATCACGGGTCAGATGTTCGGCGAACAATGTGTTGAGCAGCCCGAACAGCAACGCCGCGTCCCCACCGGGACGCACAAACAGATGCTGGTCGGCCATGGCCGCCGTCTCACTGCGCCGGGGGTCGACCACCACCACTTTGCCGCCCCGCGCCTGAATCGCCTTCAGGCGCTTTTCCACGTCCGGCACAGTCATGATGCTGCCATTGGAAGCCAGTGGGTTGCCGCCCAGGATCAGCATGAAGTCGGTCTGGTCGATATCCGGGATGGGCAGCAACAGCCCGTGCCCATACATCAGGTGGCTTGTGAGGTGATGGGGCAGTTGGTCCACCGAGGTCGCGGAAAAGCGATTGCGCGTCTTCAACTGCCCGAGGAAATAGTTGCTGTGGGTCATCAAGCCATAGTTGTGCACGCTGGGATTGCCCTGGTACACCGCCACCGCATTTTGCCCATGCCGCGCCTGGATGCCCGCCAGCCGCTCGGCCACCAGGGCGAAGGCCTCGTCCCAGGGGATCGGCTGCCATTGGCTGCCCACCCGCAGCATCGGCTGGTGCAGGCGATCGGGATCGTTCTGGATATCCTGCAGGGCCACGGCCTTGGGGCAGATATGGCCACGACTGAAGGTGTCCTGGGCGTCACCCTTGATCGAGGTGATGGCAATACTGCCTGCGTCCGAGGTGGTGGTTTCCAGGGTCAGGCCGCAGATCGCTTCGCACAGGTGGCAGGCACGGTGATGGAGAGTCTTGGTCATGGCCAGTCTCTTTATTAGGGCTTTGGCCCGACTATGGGCCGCGCCCTCCAGCGACGCCAGCAACGTTCGCCCTGTGAATCAACGGGCATCAGGCCAGGCCATGGGTAAGCATGAGTAAATGTTTCAAAAACCTCCCGCACCGCCCGGGAAACCGACGCGACCTGGCCCGAGGCCGCCATCACACATTGCAAAAGGTCGCGGCGCCAGTGTACAAATGACCCGCTGCTGTCCGTAAACAG
The DNA here is from genome assembly GCF_009873475.1 of Pseudomonas sp. DTU12.1. Taxonomy (NCBI): domain Bacteria; kingdom Pseudomonadati; phylum Pseudomonadota; class Gammaproteobacteria; order Pseudomonadales; family Pseudomonadaceae; genus Pseudomonas; species Pseudomonas sp. DTU12.1. The sequence goes on from NZ_CP045254.1 coordinate 4,870,281, forward strand.
GCCTCAAAAGTGCAATTCCCGCCCCTTTGACCCCCTCTAAAAAACCGTAGCCTATTGGTAAGACGCGACATTTAGTGTCAATATCGCGCCTCCCCCTATTTCGTCGCCCAGTGCGGCTTTCGCCGCAGGTCTCGCCCGTTGTCACAATAAACAAGGCTTTGAGTATCTGCGGTCTGTTGCAAAAAGGTAGTTAATGATGAGCGCAAGGCACTTTCTCTCCCTGATGGATTGCACGCCCGAAGAGCTGGTCAGCGTGATCCGTCGAGGCATTGAGCTTAAAGACCTGCGTAATCGCGGCGTACTGTTCGAGCCTTTGAAAAACCGCGTACTCGGGATGATTTTCGAGAAATCGTCCACCCGTACCCGCCTGTCCTTCGAAGCCGGCATGATCCAGCTCGGCGGCCAAGCCATTTTCCTGTCGCCCCGGGACACCCAACTGGGCCGGGGCGAGCCGATCAGCGATTGCGCCATTGTCATGTCGCGCATGCTCGATGCGGTGATGATCCGTACCTTCGCCCATAGCACCCTCACCGAATTTGCCGCCAACTCGCGGGTGCCGGTGATCAACGGGCTGTCCGATGACCTGCATCCGTGCCAGTTGCTGGCCGATATGCAGACGTTCCTCGAACATCGCGGCTCGATCCAGGGCAAGACCGTGGCCTGGATCGGCGATGGCAACAATATGTGCAACAGCTATATAGAAGCGGCGATCCAGTTCGACTTCCATCTGCGCATTGCCTGCCCTGAAGGCTACGAGCCCAGCGCCGAATTCCTGGCCAAGGCCGACGCCCGCGTTCAAATCGTGCGCGACCCGAAAGACGCGGTGGTCGGCGCGCACCTGGTGAGCACCGACGTCTGGACCTCCATGGGCCAGGAAGACGAGACCGCCAAGCGCCTGGCCTTGTTCGCACCTTATCAAGTCACCCGTGAATTGCTCGACCTTGCCGCGCCGGATGTGCTGTTCATGCACTGCCTGCCGGCCCATCGCGGCGAAGAAATCAGCCTCGACCTGTTAGACGACCAGCGCTCCGTCGCCTGGGACCAGGCAGAAAACCGCCTGCACGCCCAGAAGGCCCTGCTGGAGTTCCTGGTGCCTCCGGCGTATCACCACGCATGAGCCAGCCACTTCTGCTGAACCTGCGCAATCTGGCATGCGGCTATCAGGACCAACGGGTGGTGCAGAACCTCAATCTGCACCTCAATGCCGGGGATATCGGTTGCCTGCTGGGCTCTTCCGGCTGCGGCAAGACCACCACCCTGCGCGCGATTGCCGGGTTTGAACCGGTGCACGAAGGCGAAATAAACCTGGCCGGCCAAGTGATCTCCAGCGCCGGTTTTACCCTGGCACCGGAGAAACGCCGCATTGGCATGGTGTTCCAGGACTACGCACTGTTTCCACACCTCTGCGTGGCCGACAACATCGGCTTCGGCATTCGCAAACACCCGCAAAAAGACCGCGTGGTGGCTGAATTGCTGGAATTGGTCAACCTGAAGAACCTGGGCAAGCGCTTCCCCCACGAACTTTCCGGCGGCCAGCAACAGCGTGTGGCCCTGGCCCGTGCGCTGGCACCCGAGCCGCAGTTGCTGCTGCTGGACGAGCCCTTCTCCAACCTTGATGGTGAGCTGCGGCGCAAGCTCAGCCATGAAGTACGGGACATCCTCAAGGCCCGTGGTACCAGTGCGATCCTGGTCACCCATGACCAGGAAGAAGCCTTTGCCGTGAGCGACCACGTAGGTGTGTTCAAGGAAGGCCGGCTGGAACAATGGGATACGCCCTACAACCTCTATCACGAACCGCTGACGCCTTATGTCGCAAGTTTTATTGGCCAGGGTTACTTCATCCGCGGGCAATTGAGTTCGCCGGAATCGGTCAGCACCGAACTGGGCGAATTGCGCGGCAATCGTGCCTATACCTGGCCGACTGGCAGTGCGGTGGATGTGTTACTGCGCCCGGATGACGTCGTTTATGCACCCGACAGCACGCTGAAAGCGCAGATCGTCGGCAAGACGTTCCTCGGTGCCTCGACCCTCTACCGCTTGCAGTTGCCGACCGGGGCCCAGCTGGAATCGATTTTCCCCAGCCATGCCGACCATCAGGTGGGTGCGCAGGTGGGAGTCCGCGTGGCGGCCGAGCATCTGGTGCTGTTCCAGGCCTCGGGGAGCACGGCGGCGCAGATTCCGCAGGTGGAGTCAGGTGTGCGGCGCTACAGCACTACCAGTTGAAGAAACCCGATCCAAAATGTGACAGCGCGCTAGTGTGGGAACCGGGCTTGCTCGCGATGCGGGCGCCTGGGTCTGTCAGTTGCATCAAGGTGATGCTATCGCAGGCAAGCCAGCTCCCACAGAGGCTGGCTTGCACATTCGATCCCGCTATTCTTGACGTTACGCCCGGCCAATCGGCGCAAATGTCGCCTGGGTGTGCTCTGCCAACACCGCCGCCGCCAACTCCACCTCAAGTCCTCTCCTGCCTGCGCTGACAAATATTGTCGCAAAAGGCTGCGCGCTCACATCGATGAACGTGCGCAAGCGCTTCTTCTGCCCCAACGGGCTGATCCCCCCCAACAAATAACCGGTAGAACGCTGCGCCGCTGCCGGGTCGGCCATCTCGACTTTCTTCACGCCCGCAGCATGCGCCAGGGCCTTCAAATCCAGACTTCCGACGACCGGCACCACCGCCACCAATAACTCAGCTTTTTCGCTGCTGGCGAGCAAGGTCTTGAACACCCGCGCAGGATCCAGGCTCAATTTTTCCGCGGCCTCCAGGCCATAAGAGGCGGCCTTGGGGTCATGTTCGTAACTGTGGATACGATGTTCGGCGCGAACTTTTTTCAACAAGTCCAATGCGGGTGTCATTGGGGGCTCCAGGCTTGTGGGAAACGTGGAAAAGCAGACCGCCGATTCTAGGACAAACCCAGGCAAAACGCTCTAGTGCAGGGCACCGTGCGACCAATCCGCGCAGCGCCTGGGCATGCTTGCCGCCCGTTGCGCCAACGTAGTAGCGCGATCATTCATCACACTAATAGTTTGAAAATGACCGGCCGTTCACTTTCGACCTTTGACAGCGGTGTTTCTTGTCTATATTTTTTCGTTTCCGAATACTGTAGGAATACACCCACAGTATCCGAGCAGTAAGCCGTGGCCGGGATGGGGATTTTGGTGACGGTGAAAATCGCGCGAGGCCCGTTGAGGCACAGCGCCAGACAAGAAAAAAAACGAGGTTTTCAATGACAACTGCTCTTCAACAGCCTTCACTTTCAAGCCAATGCATGGCCGAGTTCCTCGGCACCGCGCTGCTGATCTTCTTCGGCACCGGTTGCGTCGCTGCGCTCAAGGTCGCGGGTGCCAGCTTCGGCTTGTGGGAGATCAGCATCATCTGGGGGATCGGCGTGAGCATGGCGATCTACCTGAGTGCCGGCATTTCCGGGGCTCATCTCAATCCAGCCGTCAGCATCGCGCTGTGCATCTTTGCCGATTTCGACAAGCGCAAACTGCCCTTCTATATCATCGCCCAGGTGGCCGGCGCCTTCTGTTCGGCTGCGTTGGTCTACACGCTCTACAGCAACCTGTTTTTCGATTACGAACAAACTCACCACATGGTCCGTGGCTCGGCGGCCAGCCTGGAACTGGCTTCGGTTTTCTCCACCTACCCTCACGCCTTGCTCAATACCGCCCAGGCGTTCCTGGTGGAGATGGTTATCACCGCCATCCTGATGGGCGTGATCATGGCCCTGACCGACGACAATAACGGCTTGCCCCGCGGCCCCCTGGCGCCACTGCTGATCGGCTTGCTGATCGCGGTGATCGGCAGTGCCATGGGCCCGCTGACCGGGTTTGCGATGAACCCGGCCCGGGATTTCGGCCCCAAGCTGATGACGTTTTTCGCCGGTTGGGGTGAAATGGCCTTCACCGGCGGGCGCGATATTCCTTATTTCCTGATTCCGATCCTTGCACCGATTGTCGGTGCCTGCCTCGGCGCTGCGGCCTATCGCGGGTTGATTGCCCGCCATCTGCCCAACGCTGCACCTGCTACAACTGATGCAGCCGACACCGCCGCCAGCGGTAACACCCGAACTTCCTGAAAGCGGTAGCCTGGGCCCTTCTGCCCTTTGCGGCCCAGGCTACTTACCCACTCCCTTTTTCCGTCCAAGGCAATCGACATGACCGACACACAGAATAAGAACTACATCATTGCCCTCGATCAGGGCACCACCAGTTCCCGGGCGATCATCTTTGATCGTGACGCCAACGTGGTGTGCACCGCCCAACGTGAATTCGTCCAGCATTACCCGCAAGCCGGTTGGGTCGAACATGACCCGATGGAAATCTTCGCCACCCAAAGCGCCGTGATGGTCGAGGCCCTGGCGCAAGCCGGCCTGCACCACGATCAGGTGGCCGCCATCGGCATCACCAACCAGCGTGAAACCACGGTGGTCTGGGACAAGATCACCGGCCGCCCGATCTACAACGCCATCGTCTGGCAATGCCGCCGCAGCACCGAGATTTGCCAGCAACTCAAGCGTGACGGCCATGAGCAATACATCAGCGACACCACCGGCCTGGTCACCGACCCGTACTTCTCTGGCACCAAGCTCAAGTGGATCCTCGATAACGTCGAAGGCAGCCGCGAACGCGCGCGCAATGGCGAACTGCTGTTCGGCACCATCGACAGCTGGCTGATCTGGAAATTTACCGGCGGCAAGACCCACGTCACTGACTACACCAACGCCTCGCGCACCATGCTCTTCAATATCCACACCCTGGAGTGGGACGCGAAGATGCTCGAGGTGCTGGACATCCCGCGCGAGATGCTGCCAGAGGTTAAATCCTCCTCGGAAATCTACGGCCGCACCAAAAGCGGGATTGCCATTGGCGGGATTGCCGGCGACCAGCAAGCGGCGCTGTTCGGCCAGATGTGCGTCGAGCCGGGCCAGGCGAAAAATACCTACGGCACCGGCTGCTTCCTGCTGATGAACACCGGCGACAAGGCGGTCAAATCCAAGCACGGCATGCTCACCACCATCGCTTGCGGCCCACGTGGCGAAGTGGCCTACGCCCTCGAAGGCGCAGTGTTCAACGGCGGCTCCACCGTGCAATGGCTGCGCGACGAGCTGAAGATCATCAACGATGCCCACGACACCGAGTACTTCGCCAACAAGGTCAAGGACAGCAACGGCGTGTACCTGGTGCCAGCGTTCACCGGCCTCGGCGCACCGTACTGGGACCCCTATGCCCGTGGCGCACTGTTCGGCCTGACCCGCGGCGTACGCGTCGATCACATCATTCGTGCGGCCCTGGAGTCGATTGCCTACCAGACCCGCGATGTGCTCGACGCCATGCAGCAGGACTCTGGTGAACGCCTCAAATCCCTGCGAGTGGACGGCGGCGCCGTGGCCAACAACTTCTTGATGCAGTTCCAGGCCGACATCCTCGGCACCCAGGTCGAGCGCCCGCAAATGCGCGAGACCACCGCATTGGGCGCGGCCTACCTGGCCGGCCTGGCCTGTGGCTTCTGGGGCAGCCTGGATGAGCTGCGTGGCAAGGCGGTGATCGAGCGCGAATTCGAACCGCAACTGGACGAGCCGGCCAAAGAAAAACTCTACGCCGGCTGGAAAAAAGCCGTCAGCCGCACCCGCGACTGGGAACCCCACGAAGGCGCTGAATAAGCCACGCGCCGGACCCACTTAGGGTTGTAACTGGCAGGGAGCAGATTCCTGCGTCATCATGGGCCACTTTTTTGTACGGCAGCCCAAAGGACGCCCCATGAATCTGCCTCCCCGTCAGCAGCAAATCCTCGAACTGGTCCGCGAACGCGGCTATGTCAGCATCGAGGAAATGGCGCAGCTGTTCGTTGTTACCCCGCAAACCATCCGCCGCGACATCAATCAACTGGCCGAAGCCAACCTGCTGCGCCGCTACCATGGCGGCGCCGCCTATGACTCCAGCGTCGAAAACACCGAGTACGCCATGCGTGCCGACCAGATGCGCGATGAAAAACAGCGTATCGGCGAAGCCATTGCCGCACAGATCCCTGATCACGCCTCGCTATTCATCAATATCGGCACCACCACCGAATCCATCGCCCGGGCGCTGCTCAACCACAGCCACCTGAAGATCATCACCAACAACCTCAACGTCGCCATGATGCTCAGCGCCAAGGACGACTTCGACGTGCTCCTCACCGGCGGCAATGTGCGCCGTGACGGCGGCGTGGTGGGCCAGGCCAGCGTGGACTTTATCAACCAGTTCAAAGTCGACTTCGCCTTGGTGGGGATCAGCGGTATCGACGAGGACGGCAGCCTGCTGGACTTCGATTACCAGGAAGTGCGGGTTTCCCAGGCGATCATTGCCAATGCGCGCAAGGTGATCCTGGCGGCGGACTCCAGCAAATTCGGGCGCAACGCCATGATTCGCCTGGGCCCGATCAGCTTGATTGATTGCCTGGTTACCGATCAGCAGCCGGTGCCGGCGCTGGTGCAGTTGCTCAACCAGCATAAGATTCGCCTGGAAGTCGTATAAGCCTCCTACTGAATCTCTGGTGCCTGTACTGCCGTCATCGCGGGCAAGCCCGCTCCCACATTGGAATGTGATCAACCTGTGGGAGCGGGCTTGCCCGCGATAGCGACCTATAAGCCCACAACTCGCTTGAGCCAACACCAGGCTCAATGTTCACAATTTTTCCTTTTCCGGCCCCTCGATGAGTTTTTTCAATCGAAGGCGACTGGCTGCGCCCGCGTTTATGAGCTACCATTTTCGCAAATGAACATTAATGTTCGAATTCAAATATAAATAAAGATCGCGAGGCCAGCCGATGACCCCCTCCACCTTGCCTGCTCCACCCCTTGCCGAAGTCTATGATGTTGCCGTTATCGGTGGCGGGATCAATGGCGTGGGCATCGCGGCAGATGCAGCCGGTCGCGGCCTGTCGGTATTCCTTTGCGAAAAGGACGACCTGGCCAGCCACACCTCCTCCGCCAGCAGCAAGCTGATCCACGGCGGCCTGCGCTACCTTGAACATTACGAATTCCGCCTGGTGCGCGAAGCCCTGGCCGAACGCGAAGTGCTGCTGGCCAAGGCCCCGCACATCGTCAAGCAGATGCGCTTTGTGCTGCCCCATCGTCCACATCTGCGCCCGGCGTGGATGATCCGCGCTGGCCTGTTTCTGTACGACCACCTCGGCAAGCGCGAAAAACTCGCTGGCTCCAAAAGCCTGAAGTTCGGTGCCGACAGCCCGCTGAAAAGCGAAATCACCAAGGGTTTCGAATACTCCGACTGCTGGGTCGATGACGCACGCCTGGTCGTGCTCAACGCCATGGCCGCCCGGGAAAAAGGGGCACATATCCACACCCAGACCCGTTGCGTCAGCGCCCGTCGCAGCAAGGGCCTGTGGCACCTGCACCTGGAGCGCGCCGATGGCAGCCTGTTCTCGATCCGCGCCAAGGCGCTGGTGAACGCGGCCGGCCCGTGGGTTGCCAAGTTCATCAAGGATGACCTGAAGCTGGATTCGCCCTACGGCATCCGCCTGATCCAGGGCAGCCACCTGATCGTGCCGAAACTGTACGAAGGTGCCCACGCGCACATCCTGCAGAACGAAGACGGGCGCATCGTCTTCACCATTCCGTACCTCAATCACCTGACCATCATCGGTACCACCGACCGTGAGTACACAGGCGATCCAGCGAAAGTGGCGATTACCGAAGGTGAAACGGACTACATGCTCAAGGTGGTCAACGCTCACTTCAAGCAGCAGTTGAGCCGCGACGATATCGTGCACACCTACTCCGGCGTGCGTCCGCTGTGCAACGACGAGTCGGACAACCCGTCGGCCATTACCCGCGACTACACCCTGGCGTTGTCGGGCACAGGTGAAGAAGCGCCGATCCTGTCGGTGTTCGGCGGCAAGCTGACCACCTACCGTAAGCTTGCGGAGTCGGCACTGGCGCAACTGGCCCCCTACTTCCCCCATATCAAGCCAAGCTGGACCGCCAAGGCCAGCCTGCCCGGCGGCGAAGAAATGACCACGCCAGAAGCCCTGGCCACGGACATTCGCAGCAAGTACGAATGGATCCCCAGCGAAATCGCCCGCCGTTGGTCGACCACCTATGGCAGCCGCACCTGGCGCCTGCTCGAAGGCGTGCAATCCTTGGCCGACCTCGGCGAGCATCTGGGTGGCGGGCTGTATACCCGGGAAGTGGACTACCTGTGCGCCGAGGAATGGGCGACCCAGGCCTACGACATTCTATGGCGCCGCACCAAGCTCGGCCTGTTCACCACCCCCGAGGAGCAGGAAAACCTGCAGCGCTACCTGATCAAGCTGGAGCAGAACCGCAGCAAGATCGAAGCGGCATGACTACCCAGCCCCTGCACCGAAAGGTCCAGGGGCTTTTTTTGGCTTGCGCCTCAAGCCGACTCCTATAAATTCGGTTTTCCGAACGCGTTACTGCCGGCGATTCGGTTTGCCGGACTTAAACATCGGATAAACATCGTCACATAAAGTTAATCACTATATAAATCATATAGTTATATCTTTATTAACAGTCTGGCACGACTCATGCTCTACACTTGGGACGTGTTTGCCTGAGATGCTTCAGGAGCCGTCACAGGCATTCGCTGTATCGAAAGAGCCGTCCAGGCTTCATAAAAAAAACAAATGTCGAGGAAGTATTGATGCGTATCGTTCCCCATATTTTGGGCGCAGCCATCGCTGCCGCTCTGATTAGCACTCCAGTCTTCGCCGCCGAACTGACCGGCACGCTGAAGAAAATCAAAGAGTCGGGCACCATCACACTGGGCCACCGCGACGCCTCCATCCCGTTCTCCTACATCGCGGACGGCTCTGGCAAGCCAGTGGGCTACTCCCACGACATTCAACTGGCCATCGTGAAAGCTGTCGAGAAAGACCTCGGCATGAAGGAAGGCGAGCTGAAGGTCAAATACAACCTGGTCACCTCCCAAACCCGCATCCCGCTGGTGCAGAACGGCACCGTAGACGTTGAGTGTGGTTCCACCACCAACAACGTCGAGCGTCAGCAACAAGTCGACTTCTCCGTTGGCATCTTCGAAATTGGTACCCGTCTGCTGTCCAAAAAGGACTCGACCTACAAGGATTTCGCTGACCTCAAGGGCAAGAACGTCGTAACCACCGCCGGTACCACCTCCGAGCGCATCCTCAAGTCCATGAACGCTGACAAGCAGATGGGCATGAACGTCATCTCCGCCAAGGACCACGGTGAATCCTTCCAGATGCTGGAAAGCGGCCGTGCCGTTGCCTTCATGATGGACGACGCACTGCTGGCCGGTGAAATGGCCAAGGCCAAGAAGCCAGATGACTGGGCTGTAACGGGCACTGCTCAGTCGTACGAAATCTACGGCTGCATGGTTCGCAAAGGCGATGCGCCGTTCAAGAAAGCGGTTGACGATGCAATCGTTGCTACCTTTAAGTCGGGCGAAATCAACAAGATCTATGACACCTGGTTCCAAAAGCCGATCGCACCAAAAGGCCTGAACCTGATGTTCCCGATGAGCGACGAACTCAAGGCCCTGATCGCCAATCCGACCGACAAAGCGGCCGACGACAAAACGGCTGAAAAAAAGTCCTGATTCCGAACTAACCTTATCCCCTGAGGGAGCCAACCCTCCCTCAGGTGTCTGTTACTACCTGCTGGCATTATTTGGAACACTCGACCTGGCGGTTTCCGAGCCGATCTTGTGTGCCTGACGTTCACCGTCAGGCGGGAATGGATTTTCCCCAAGCGGGTGCTTGTACATCGATCGATTTCGGGGGAGACCCTAATGAATTACAACTGGGACTGGGGCGTATTCTTCAAGTCCACCGGCGTGGGCAGCGAGACCTATCTCGACTGGTTCATCTCCGGTTTGGGCTGGACCATCGCCATCGCCATCGTGGCCTGGATCGTTGCCTTGCTGCTGGGCTCGGTACTGGGCGTAATGCGCACGATGCCTAATCGGCTCGTGGCCGGCATCGCCACCTGCTACGTGGAACTCTTTCGTAACGTGCCACTGCTGGTACAGCTGTTCATCTGGTACTTCCTGGTACCCGACCTGCTGCCGCAGAACCTGCAGGACTGGTACAAACAAGACTTGAACCCGACCACCTCGGCCTACCTGAGCGTTGTCGTGTGCCTGGGCCTGTTCACCGCCGCCCGCGTATGTGAACAAGTGCGTACCGGTATCCAGGCCCTGCCCCACGGTCAGGAAGCCGCCGCGCGCGCCATGGGTTTCAGCCTGTCACAGATCTACTGGAACGTGCTGTTGCCCCAGGCCTACCGGATCATCATTCCGCCGCTCACCTCGGAATTCCTCAACGTCTTCAAGAACTCCTCCGTGGCGTCCTTGATCGGCCTGATGGAGTTGCTGGCGCAAACCAAGCAGACCGCCGAGTTCTCGGCCAACCTGTTTGAAGCCTTCACCCTGGCCACGCTGATCTACTTCACCCTGAACATGAGCCTGATGTTGCTGATGCGCGTGGTCGAGAAGAAAGTCGCAGTGCCCGGCCTGATTTCCGTGGGGGGTAAATAATGGAATTCGATTTCAGCGGCATTATCCCGGCCTTCCCTGGCCTGTGGAACGGCATGGTCATGACCTTGAAGCTGATGGTCATGGGCGTGGTCGGCGGCATCGTCCTCGGGACCATCCTGGCGTTGATGCGCCTGTCCTCCAGCAAACTGCTGTCCCGCGTGGCCGGCGCCTACGTGAACTACTTCCGCTCGATCCCGCTGCTGCTGGTGATCACCTGGTTCTACCTGGCGGTGCCGTTCGTGTTGCGCTGGATCACCGGCGAAGACACGCCAATCGGCGCGTTCACCTCCTGCGTCGTGGCATTCATGATGTTCGAGGCGGCGTACTTCTGCGAAATCGTGCGGGCCGGCGTGCAGTCGATCCCCAAGGGCCAGATGGCTGCAGCACAAGCGATGGGCATGACCTACGGCCAGACCATGCGCCTGATCATCCTGCCCCAGGCGTTCCGCAAGATGACCCCGCTGCTGTTGCAGCAGAGCATCATCCTGTTCCAGGACACCTCGCTGGTCTACACCGTGGGCCTGGTGGACTTCCTCAACTCCGCTCGCTCCAACGGCGACATTATCGGCCGCTCCAATGAGTTCCTGATCTTTGCCGGTGTCGTCTACTTCATCATCAGCTTTGCCGCCTCGCTGCTGGTCAAGCGTCTGCAAAAAAGGTTTGCCGTATGATCTCTATCAAGAACATCAACAAGTGGTATGGCGACTTCCAGGTGCTGACCGATTGCAGCACTGATGTCAAAAAAGGCGAAGTGATCGTGGTGTGCGGGCCGTCCGGCTCGGGCAAATCCACCCTGATCAAGTGCGTCAACGCCCTGGAACCGTTCCAGAAAGGTGACGTCGTGGTCGACGGCACCTCGATTGCCGACCCGAAGACCAACCTGCCGCAACTGCGCTCGCGCGTGGGCATGGTGTTCCAGCACTTCGAACTGTTCCCGCACATGACCATCACCGAAAACCTGACAATTGCGCAGATCAAGGTGCTGGGCCGCAGCAAGGAAGAAGCCACCAAGAAAGGCCTGCAATTGCTGGAGCGCGTGGGTCTGACGGCGCACAAGGACAAGCACCCGGGCCAACTGTCCGGCGGCCAGCAGCAGCGCGTGGCGATTGCCCGTGCACTGGCCATGGACCCGATCGTCATGCTGTTCGACGAACCGACTTCGGCTCTGGACCCGGAGATGGTCAACGAAGTACTGGACGTGATGGTGCAACTGGCCCAGGAAGGCATGACCATGATGTGCGTGACCCACGAAATGGGCTTCGCCCGTAAAGTGGCCGACCGTGTGATCTTCATGGATGCCGGCAAGATCATCGAGGACTGCCCTAAAGAAGAGTTCTTCGGCGATATCAGCGCCCGCTCCGAACGTGCGCAGCACTTCCTCGAGAAAATCCTGCAGCACTAAGCACGACACAGCGTCCACTGTAGAACCCGGGCCCTGTGGGAGCGGGCTTGCCCGCGATTACGGTGTATCAGTCAACCTATCTGTGGCTGACCTACCGTCATCGCGGGCAAGCCCGCTCCCACACCGGTCCAGGCAAGCGCTGGTTGACCCAAGGCATCTGTGATGAAATGCGACCCCACCCTCTATCGCGCCGCGCCGCCATCACTTGCCGTGAAGCCCCGTCTGATTCGCCAGTTGTTCCTGCCGCCCCTGATCATCCTGTTGATGATCGGCCTGGGCTATATCGGCTTCTGGACCAGCGAGTACTACGGCATTCGCACCCTGGGCGAGAACGGTGAGCGCCAGTTGGAGCTGCATGCGCGCACGGTCGAAAGTGAGATCAGCAAATACACCTACCTGCCCAGCCTGCTGGAGCTGGAGTCCAGTGTCTCCAAGCTGCTGGCCGAGCCAAGCCCGGAACACCGGCAAACCGTCAACGAATACCTCGAAGGCCTGAACCGGCGCAGCCGCAGCCGGGCGATTTATGTGATGGACACCACCGGCCGTGTGATGGCCACCAGTAACTGGCGCGATATCGACAGTTACCTGGGTGAAGACCTGTCGTTCCGCGCCTATTTCCAGAATGCCGTGCGTGGCCAGCCCGGCCGTTTCTATGGCATCGGCAGCACCAATGGCGAACCCGGCTACTACCTGGCCCATGGCCTGGAAGAACGCGGCAAGATCATTGGCGTCGCGGTGGTCAAGGTGCGTCTCGAAGCGTTGGAAGAACGCTGGCAGCGCGCGCGCCTGGAAGCCTTCGTCAGCGATGAGAACGGCATCATCATCCTCTCCAGCGACCCGGCGCGCCGGCTCAAGGCCGTGCGCCCGCTGAGCGACGAGACCAAGGAACGCCTGGCCCGCAGCCTGCAGTATTACTGGGCGACCCTCAACGAACTGCAACCCCTGGCCCGCGAGCACCTCGACGCCGGCACCGAGAAGCTGACCTTCCCCGCCAACAGTGAAGTGGTGGCCGACGACCAGGAAGTCACCTACCTGGCCCAGACCCGGCCACTGAACGACACGCCGTGGAATTTCACCCTGCTCACCCCGCTCAACGACCTGCGCCAGGCGGCGATCAACCAGGGCATCCTCGTGGCGGTGGCCTTTGCCCTGGTGGCGTTCCTGCTGATTGCCTGGAATGAGCGGCGCAAGGTGATCGCCACACGCCTGGCCGCCCGCGAGGCCCTGCAGGAAGCCAACAACCAACTGGAGCGGCGGATTGCCGAGCGCACCGGCGACCTGCGCGCCAGCAACGAACGGCTCAAGGCGCAGATCCGCGAGCGACGCCAGGCCGAAGAAACCCTGCGCCGGGCCCAGGACGAATTGGTCCAGGCCGGAAAACTGGCGGCCATCGGCCAGATGTCGACCAGCATCGCCCATGAACTGAACCAGCCCCTGGCGGCCTTGCGCACCTTGTCCGGCAACACCGTGCGCTTCCTGGAACGCGGTGCCCTGGATACCGCCAGCACCAACCTCAAGACCATCAATGAACTGATCGACCGCATGGGCCGCATCACCGCCAGCCTGCGCTCGTTTGCCCGGCGTGGTGACGACCAGGGTGAAGCCAGCCTGGCCAAGGCCGTGGACGCGGCGTTCCAGGTCCTGGGCAGCCGCCTCGACAACCTGCCGCTGACCGTACACCGCGGTTTCAGCCAGGCCATGTTGCAAATCGACCAGACGCGCCTGGAGCAGATCCTGGTCAACCTGATCGGCAACGCCCTGGACGCGATGCACGCCCAACCCGCCCCCGAGCTGTGGCTGGAAAGTGATATCCATGAAGGCAAATACCGCCTGCGGGTGCGGGACAACGGGCATGGCATCGACCCAGAGACCCGCAAGCACCTGTTCGAACCCTTTTTCACCACCAAACCCGGCGAACAAGGATTGGGCCTGGGCCTGACCCTGTCGGCCAGCCTCGCGGCGGCCACCGGCGGCAACCTGGCCGTCGAGCACCCGGCCGATGGTGGTACGGCCTTTGTCCTGAGCCTGCCCCTGGCAGGCCATCAACCCGGCGAATCGATATGAACAGCCAACCCAATACCGAACTGACCGTGCTGATCGTCGAAGACGATCCCCATGTGTTGCTCGGCTGCCAGCAAGCCCTGGCCCTGGAAGATATTCCCAGCGTCGGCGTGGCCAGTGCCGAAGAGGCCCTCAAGCGCGTCGGCGAGAACTTTGCCGGCATTGTGATCAGCGATATCCGCCTGCCCGGCATCGACGGCCTGGAGCTGTTGACCCGCCTCAAGGCCCTGGATAAAAGCCTGCCGGTGGTGCTGATCACCGGCCACGGCGACATCTCCATGGCCGTGGGCGCGATGCGCAACGGCGCCTATGACTTCATGGAAAAACCTTTTTCCCCGGAACGCCTGGTGGACGTGGTGCGCCGCGCCCTCGAACAGCGCGGCCTGGCCCGGGAAGTCTGGGCGTTGCGCCGGCAGCTGGCCGAGCGTGACTCCCTGGAAGGCCGGATCATCGGGCGCTCGCCGGCAATGCAGAACCTGCGGGAGTTGATCGCCAATGTCGCCGACACCTCAGCCAACGTGCTGATCGAAGGCGAGACCGGCACCGGCAAGGAACTGGTCGCCCGCTGCCTGCACGACTTCAGCCGCCGCCACGCCCACCAGTTCGTGGCCCTGAACTGCGGCGGCCTGCCGGAAAACCTGTTTGAAAGCGAGATTTTCGGTCACGAAGCCAACGCCTTCACCGGCGCGGGCAAGCGGCGGATCGGCAAGATCGAACATGCTCACGAAGGCACGCTGTTCCTCGACGAAGTGGAAAGCATGCCGATGAACCTGCAGATCAAACTGCTGCGGGTCTTGCAGGAGCGCACCCTGGAACGCCTGGGCTCGAACCAGAGCGTGGCGGTGGATTGCCGGGTGATCGCCGCGACCAAGTCCGACCTTGACGAATTGAGCCGCGCCAACCAGTTCCGCAGCGACTTGTACTACCGCCTGAACGTAGTGACCCTGGAACTGCCGCCCCTGCGCGAGCGTCGCGAAGATATCCTGCAACTGTTCGAACACTTCCTGCAGCAGTCATCCCTGCGTTTCGACCGCATCGCCCCGGAGCTGGACAACCAGACCCTGTCCAGCCTGATGAGCCACGACTGGCCCGGCAACGTGCGTGAACTGCGCAACGTCGCCGAACGCTTTGCCCTGGGCCTGCCGGCCTTCAAGAAGAGCGGCAACAGCCCCGACAACCATGGCCTGGCCTTTACCGAGGCGGTGGAAGCCTTTGAGCGCAACCTGCTCAGCGACGCCCTGCAGCGCAGCGGCGGCAACCTGACCCAGGCCAGCCTGGAGCTGGGCATGGCCAAGACCACCCTGTTCGACAAGGTCAAGAAATACGGCCTGAACCACTAAGGAGTACTGCGTGGATTTAGTTTTCAAGGCCGCCCTCGGTGCGGCGGTGGTATTGCTCCTGGCAGTGCTGGCCAAGACCAGGAACTACTACATCGCTGGCCTGGTGCCGCTGTTTCCGACCTTTGCCCTGATCGCCCACTACATCGTCGGCAAGGGCCGCTCGGTGGACGACTTGAAAACCACGATTGTGTTCGGCATGTGGTCGATCATTCCGTACTTTGTGTACTTGGCGACCTTGTATGTGATGGTCGACCGCATGCGCCTGGAGGCCTCGCTGGCAGTCGCCGCAGTAGCCTGGCTGATGGCCGCGACGGTACTGGTCAGCGTGTGGGTACGCATCCACGCCTGAGCCTGCGCTGATCCCCTGTGGGAGCTGTCGAGCCCCGGCGAGGCTGCGATAGGATCAACTCGATACACCTGTAAAACCGAGTTGCCTGCATCGCAGCCTCGCTGGGGCTCGACAGCTCCCACATTTGATCTGTGTGACTCCCAGGGCTCAGCGCACGATCTTGTCGATCTGGATCCCGAGCTTTTTCAAGCGGTACCAGAAGCTGCGCTCGGAAATCCCGATCCTTGACGCCGCAGCCGCCTGCACGCCATTGCTCTCCTGCAGCGCCGCCAGGATGTACGCCTTCTCCACTTCTGCCAGCGCCGCATCCAGGTCCCGAGGCACGCCCGGGCCTTCGCTGAGAATCGTCGTCACGTCACCCGCCGTCGGCTGGGACGCGAACAGATAGGCCGGCAAGTCGATATCTTCAATCACCGGGCTCGCCGCGACGATGGTCGCGCGCTCCACGCAGTTTTGCAGCTCGCGGATATTGCCCGGCCAGCTGTAGGCCGCCATGGCCTGCAAGGCGTCTGCGCTGAAGCCGGTGATGCGTTTACCGGCATTGGCGCTCAGGCTGCGGGCAAAGTGGCGTGCCAGCGGGGCGATGTCTTCGACACGCTCGCGCAGAGCGGGCAGCGGGATTGGGAACACGTTGAGACGGTAGTAGAGGTCCTCGCGAAACTCCTTGTTCGCCACGGCTTCCAGCAGGTTCTTGTTGGTGGCGGCGATCACCCGCACATCCACCTTGCGCTCGCGGGGGTCGCCCACCGGTTCGATCACCCGTTCCTGCAAGGCGCGCAGGATCTTGGCCTGCAACGCCAGGGGCATATCGCCCACCTCGTCGAGAAACAGCGTGCCCTTGTCGGCCTGCATGAAACGCCCGACCCGGTCGGCCACGGCGCCGGTGAAGGCGCCCTTGCGATGGCCGAACATTTCGCTTTCCAGCAAGCCTTCGGGGATCGCAGCGCAATTGACTGCGACAAAGGGTTTATCGGCGCGGTTGCCATGCTTGTGAATGGCGCGGGCGACCATTTCCTTGCCGGTGCCGCTTTCGCCGGTCAACAGGATGGTGGCGTTGCTTTCGCGCACCGAATCCACCGCTTGCAGCACACGGCGGAACGCCGGGCTGTCGCCCACCAGGCTGTCGAACTGCGCATGCTCGTCGAGCTCGGCGCGCAGCCGTGCGTTGTCGCGCATGATGTCGCGAAACTGCAAGGCCTTGGCCACGGTGATATCCAGCTCGTCGATATCGAAGGGCTTGGCAATGTAGTCGTAGGCGCCGTTGCGCATCGACTGCACGGCATTTTTCACAGTGCTGTAGGCCGTCATCACGATCACCGGCAACTGTGGGTAGCGCACCTTGATCTCGGCCAGCAACTGCGGGCCGTCCATGCCGGGCATGCGCCAGTCGCTGATCACCAGGTCGATATCTTCCTGCTCCAGCACCTTGAGGGCATGCAGGCCATTACCGGCGATAAACACCTGGATATCGTTCTGGCTCAGGGCCGAGGCCAGCAAATCGCAGAGCTTGGGCTCGTCGTCGACCACCAATATGTTATGCGTCATGACTGTCCTCGTCGTCGCCGTCATCTTCACCGCTGGCCGGAATGTACAGGCTGAAGGTTGCGCCGGCATCCTTCTCGCTGGTGCATTCGATGCGGCCATCGTGACTTTCCATGATCGAATAGACTTTCGCCAGGCCAAGGCCGGTGCCCGAGGCCTTGGTGGTGACGAAGGGGGTAAAGATCCGCTCGATCATCTCTGCCGGGATGCCCTGCCCGCTGTCGCTGACGCTGATCACTGTGGACTGGTCCGCGCGGCTGATGCTTAACGTCAGGCGCCCGCCCTGGGGCATGGCATCGATGGCGTTGAGAATCAGGTTCAGGCACGCCTGCTTGAATTGCTTGGCGTCCACATAGAGGGTCGCGCCAGGCGCCTGGTCGTCGAGATGGGCGTCGATGGCGTGGCTCGCCAGCTCCGGCGCGCAGAACCCCAGGATGTCTTCCACCAGTGGCCGCGCCAGCTGCTGGCTGCGCAGGGGCTCGCTGGGTTTGGCGAAATCGAGAAAGTCGGTGATCAGGTCATTGATCCGGCTGACTTCGCTGACCACATATTCCAGGTGGCGCTTGTCGGTCTCCGGCAGGTCCGTGCGGCGGTGCAGCAGTTGGGTCGCGGTCTTGATGATGCCCAATGGGTTGCGGATTTCGTGGGCCAGGCCCATCGCCACTTCGCCCAGGGCATGCAGGCGGTCGCGCCGACGCAGTTGGGCCTCGAGGTGATGCAATTCGCCCAGGCGCTCGGTCATGTGGTTGAAGGTGCTGCTCAGTTGCGCCAACTCATCGCCGCCGGTGACGGCCACGCGGTGCTGGTAATTGCCGCTGATCACCGCACTCACGCCCTGGGACAACTCACGCAGCGGCCGCGTCAGGTGCCGGGAGACCAGCACGCCGGCGCCCAGGGACAAGGCGGAACTGAGCAGGAAGATCAGCACGAACAGATTGCTCTGGTTCACCAGCCCCACCAGGCTGGTGTGGCGTAGCAGGCCGCTGAAGATCACGCCCTGCAACTCGCCGGTGTCATTGAAGATCGGCCAGTACAGGCCACTGTAGTTGCTGGTGAATTGCTCGCTAGGCTGCTTGGTGCTGCGCAGCAGGGTTTCCACGGATTTCGGCACGCGGGTCGGGTGATCTTCAAAACGCTGGGTCGAGAAGATCTCCGAGAAGCCGTCGGTGTTGGCCAGGTACAGGCGCAAGTCCAGGGAGTGGACCTCGGCGACACTGGTCAGGAAGCTGCTGTCCAGATAGGTGCCCACCAACAGTTCGTAATCGACACCGTCCTGAGTGGTTTCGAACGAGGAAATCACCGCCCCGGTGGCCACGCCGGCAACCTGCACGGTTTGCAATACGGCATTGGGGGCGAGGCTGATTTGTTTCACCACATCGTCGCCCACGGTGCTGAACATCACTTTGCCGTCGCTGCTGCGAATCAGCGTTACCACGTCAATATCAGTGGCGCTGGCAATGTCCGCGATCAAACGGTCATGCCGCATCGCTTCATGGGTGGAGGGCGGACGCACATAACGCAGGAAGATCTGCGCCACGCGGGCGTTGTCGTGCAGGATGTCGCTGACTTCGTCCTTGACGATGCGGGTCGACTCTTGCAGCCAGATGCGCACGTTACTGTCGAAAATCTGCGACAGGGTGGTGGCCGCCAGCTCCGCGGCGATCATCGTCGGGATCACCGTCACCAGCCAGAACGCCAACACCAGCTTGCGCTGCAGGCTCCAGCGGGAAATGGCGAACGGGCGGGCTTTCTGGCGGGTTTTGGCAATCATCGGGTTTCGCTTATTGCAGCAGCCATGGCAGGGTCGGATCGGTCCGGGCGAATAAACACTTTTAGCACTTTGAGCAGGGTGTCGAGCAAGCGGTTGCGGTGCTGGAAAAACAGGGTATTGCCGGCGAACCCGCAGCCCAGGCGTAGCTTACTGGCATACCCGGCCTGCCCGCACTCATACAACGCAATATTGTGCTCGATGCAGTAGTCGACGTTGGTCAGCCAACTGCGAAAGTACAGGTTATGTTCGCGGCTGTGGGCCAGGTCATGGGCAAAGAACTTGTCGATCAGCCGATGCTGGTCGAGCAGCACCAGGTTGAACGCCACCAACTGCCCATCCACCCAGTAAAGTACACAGCGCGCCCGTTGTTCAAGCTGGGCGAGCACCTGGCTGAAATAACCGGCGGGCAGGCGTTCGAATTGCAGGTCGGCGCGGGCCAGGGTCGCTTCGTAGAGACGCATGATATCTGGCAATACGTCATCGACATTGTCCCGCCACTCCACCTGTGGCCCCGGCGCGCGTAGCTTGCGCCGCAAGTCCTTGCGCGTGGATTTGCCCAGGGAGCCCAGGTAGGCATCCACCGAGCCGTAGGGCAGCGGCAGCAGCCCGGTCGGCAGGCTCGGCATGCTGTGCAGGCCGGCGGCCTTGCAACTGTGGGCCCAGTCCTGATCCTGGGTCGGAGCATCCTTGACCGCCAGCAAACCGATGCCGAATGCATCGGCATCCCGCCGTGCGGCGGCCAGCAGTTGCTGCAACAAGGCACCACGGCGCGCCGCCGGCACATGGCTGGCGACACCGGCATGGCATTGCTCGGCCACCGGCGAACCGATGGCGTACAGGCCCAGGCACAATGCGCCCGGCCACCAGCGTTCCAGGCGTTGGGTGAAGCGTTTGCCCATACCCGAGACGGTGGTGTCGAGGCGGTAATGGGTGATGAACGCCGGGGCCACCGCCAGCAGCCGCCCCTCCTCATAAAGGGCCAGGTAGCGCCATTGGAAGTCGTCGATAGCGGCGTTTTCCACGGCGACGTAGTAGTCCCAATCCTCCAGGGCCTGGGGAAAGCAGTCGTTCCAGGCACTGCGGTCGATGGCTTGGATGCTCGGGAAGGTTTGCGCGGTTATCACATCTGATCCCTGTCAATACTGTGGCAAGCGGACAACCCGGCGCCTACAGGGAGAACCTTGTAGGCGCTGGCTTGCCAGCGAAAAACTCGAGGCCGCCGCGTTGAACCAGGCGCTACCTGTCATCGTTGGCGACCATCGCGGGCAAGCCCGCTCCTACAGGGGGCGGTGTCAGGCCCGGCGATATTCGTCCACAGGGGTGGTGTGCTGCTCAATGAAGTCGGCACTCAACTCGATCACCCGCCGGTATTGCAGGTCGACGGTGATCATGTGGTAACAGTTGTCCAACAGGATCTTGGTCACCGGGCCGCCGAGGTGGCGTTCCACGTAGTCGGCGTTCCAGCGGCTGGTGATGTCGTCCTCGATGGAGTGCAGGACCAGCGCCGGGGCCTTGATCGACGGCATGCGTTTCTTCACCACGGCATTCATCCAGTGCAACTCGCGCACGGTGACGCCTTCCATGGTCAACAACCCGGCTTCACTGCTCTCGCCCTCTTTCATCTGCCGCTCGACGATCGCCCGCAAGCGTTCGTTCTTGATGCCGTAGGGCGGCTTCTCGGTAAAGCGGAACAGGCGCACGCCGAAGGGAATGCGGATCAGCAACGGCGTGATGAACGCCATTTTGTTGATGCTCCAACCGTCGTACTTGAGGGTCGTGGAATACATCAGCAACCCCGCGACCTGGCCCGGAAATTCCGAAGCCAGGTACATCGACATCACCGCGCCCATGGACAAGCCACCGACGAACACCTGCGCATGACGCTGCTGCACCCCGACAAAGGTCTTGCGCACGCCCTCGTACCAGTCGCGCCAGCCGGTGGCCTGCAGGTCCTCGTTGCCCCCGCAGTGCCCGGCCAGGGTTGGCACGTACACCGTGCAATTACCCGCCTTGACCAGGCCCTGGGCAACCCGACGCAATTCGGTCGGGGTGCCGGTCAGGCCGTGGATCAACAGGACCCCGACCGGACCGTTGCCGAGAACGAAGCCGGCGTTGCCTTCGCCGAGATCGATATCGGCCAGACTCACCGCTTCATCGCTCGGGTCAGCAGTTGCTCCAGCAGCTTCAAGCCCAGGTCGATTTCCGGGTAGCTGATTTCCAGGGACGGCGCCAGGGTGATCACGTTCTTGTAGTAACCGCCCACATCGAGGATCAGCCCGAGTTTCTGGCCGTCTACCAGCATGTCGCCTTTCATGCCTTCCTCAACCATGTAGTCCAGGGTCGCCTTGTCCGGAGTGAAACCATCGGAGCCGCAGATTTCGCAGCGCAGGGCCAGGCCCAGGCCATCCACATCGCCGATGATCGGGAAGCGCTTTTGCAGGTCCTGCAGGCCTTCAAGGAAGTATTTGCCCTTGGCCATGACCATCGCGCCGTAGTCGACTTCGCTGGTCATCTTGAACATTTCCAGGCCCACCGCCGTGCCCAGCGGGTTGGAGGCGAAGGTGGAGTGGGTGGAACCCGGCGGGAACAGTTTCGGGTTGATCAGCTCTTCCTTGGCCCAGATGCCGCCCAATGGGTTGAGGCCGTTGGTCAGGGCTTTACCGAACACGATCACGTCCGGTTGCACATCGAAGTGCTCGATCGACCACAACTTGCCGGTGCGCCAGAAGCCCATCTGGATTTCGTCGACCACCATCAGGATGCCGTGCTGGTCGAGCACTTGCTTGAGCTCGCTGTAGAAGTTCATCGGCGGGATCACGTAGCCGCCGGTGCCCTGGATCGGCTCGACGTAAAACGCGGCGTATTCGCTCTGGCCGACTTTCGGGTCCCAGACACCGTTGTATTCGGTCTCGAACAGGCGCGCGAATTGCTGCACGCAGTGGCTACCGTATTCTTCCTTGGTCATGCCCTTTGGCCCACGGAAGTGGTACGGGAACGGGATGAAGTTGGCGCGCTCGCCAAAGTGGCCGTAGCGGCGACGGTAGCGGTAGCTGGAGGTGATGGACGACGCGCCGAGGGTACGCCCGTGGTAGCCGCCTTCGAAGGCGAACATCAGGCTCTTGCCGTTGCAGGCGTTACGCACCACCTTCAGGGAGTCCTCGATGGACTGCGAACCGCCGACGTTGAAATGCACGCGGCCATCGAGGCCGAATTTTTTCTTGGCATCCACCGCGATCATTTCCGACAGCTCGATCTTGCCCTTGTGCAGGTACTGGCTGGCGATTTGCGGCAGGGTATCGATCTGCTGTTTCAGCGCATTGTTCAGGCGCGGGTTGGCGTAGCCGAAGTTGACCGCCGAGTACCACATTTGCAGGTCGAGGTAGGCCTGGTCTTCGGTGTCCCAGACGTAGGAGCCTTCGCAGCGGCTGAAGATACGCGGTGGGTCGATGTAGTGGACGGTGTCGCCGTAAGAGCAGTATTTGGCTTCTTTATCCAGCAGAACCTGGTCTTCGGCGGTAGCGATACGGATATCAGACATGATGAAAGAGTTCCTGAGTGTCAGAAGTAAAGTGAGTGGCGTTGGCGGCCATGCCCTGGGGCAGTCGGGCCAGTAATGCAGGCAGTTCGGCAAAGCTGTCGAAGCGCAGATGGGGGATGGCGTGGGCCTGGCAGTACTGCGCCAGGCTGCCTTTGGCGAAGACGAAATCGGCGGTAGTCGATACGCACATATCGGACTTGCCGTCGCCGATCACCAACACCCGCTTGTTGCGCGGGGTGGACTTGCATTTGCAGTTGCCCGAGGCCGCGCGGCAGGCGTCGCTGGCATGGGGGAAGTCGATGCGCCAGCTGTTCTGGTCGACCTGACGCAGGCGGTTGGCGATGATCGGCAGCAAGGTCACGTAGTTGCGCGAGAGGATCCGCGCGATGCCCTGCTCGATGCCGTCACTGACCACCTCAAGGGAGGCCCCGAGGCCAAGGACATGGTCGACGAAGTCCGGGAAGTCCGGATCGATCTCGACCGTGTCGAAGTACGCCAGCAGCTCGGCCGGCGTCGCCTTGATCAGCGCCAGTTGGCGGCTCAGGCATTCGCGCGAACCGATATGGCCGTCCAGCCATTGCTGCTCGATGGTTTCCCATTCTCTGCCTGCGAAGCGTTGGAGAACGTTGTCGATGACATCGGTGGGTGTGATGGTCCCATCGAAGTCACACACGATATGCCAGTCATTCATCTGCGTTTACCTTGGATGCTAGCGCGCTGATGCGCCGTTGACAGGGATAGAGCAGGGACTGTGCCAAGTGGGCAAAACCCAGCAGGGCCGGGGTTCGCGGGCATGCGCGGGTGATAAAGGACGCGGCCAAGCTACAAATTTTGTAGGTCGCTACAAACAACATGAGTGCTTGCACAAGCCCCCGCGCCTGCGCGTTCATGCGCGCATGTTTTGCAAGAGGAGCAAGCACTATGTTCAGGGTGACTTCGCTGGTGTGCGCCGGCGTCCTGGGGCTATGGATGGACTCGGCAGCGGCGGCCGGCATCAGCGGCGAGGTGGGCCTGGGCCTGAGCTATCAGCCACGGGAACCCACCGCCAGCCGCTATCAGACGGTACCGGTGCCGTACTTCGACCTGGATTGGGGAGATGTCAGCCTCGATACCGATGACGGCCTGACCTGGAGCGTGCTCAACAACAATGGCTTGAGCGCCGGGCCGTACCTCAACTACCTGCCGGGACGCACGGCCAACGGGCCGCTAAAGGGCCTGCGGGACGTGTCGGACATGGCTGAGGTCGGTGGGTTTATCCAGTATGCGCCGGCCGATTTCTGGCGGGTCTATGCGCAACTGGGGCGCAGCGTTGGTGGCGCCCATGACCAGAGCGGGATATTGGGCAAGCTCGGCGGCGAACTGGGTTATCCGCTGGGCGGCGGGGTCATTGGCAGTACGGGGCTGGTGGCGCACTTTGCCGACGATAACCAGACCCAGACGTTTTTCGGGGTCGATGAGCATGAGGCGCAAGCCTCGGGAATTCGCCCGTACAACGCCAGCGGCGGGTTCCAGAACCTGACATTGACCCAGAGCCTGCAGATCCCGCTGGCACCCAAGTGGTCGCTGCTGGCCAGTGCCAGTTGGATACACCTGACAGGTTCGGCGGCCGACAGCAACATCGTGCGCCAGACCGGCGAGGTGAACCAGGGGCAGGTGCAGACGGCGATCAGCTACACCTTCGATTGATTGTCCAAAGCCCAAGCCCCATTCGACCGCGTCCATCCTGTGGGAATACGGTCAAAAATGTGGGAGCGGGCTTGCTCGCGAAGGCGGTGTGTCAGACTGGAATTACTTAACTGACCCACCGCCTTCGCGAGCAAGCCCGCTCCCACATTTGTCCGGCACTCCAGTCTGGGCTCAGTTTTCTTCGCCCTCGGCCAGCAGCGCGATACCGCCAATAATCACCACCACGCCCACCCAGTGCAGGAAGCTGATGTGCTCGCCCAGGCCCAGCCATGAGCCGAGCAACACCACCACAAACACCAGCGAACTCAGGGGGAACGCCAGGGACAGGCTGCTGCGCCGCAGGATCAGCATCCACACAAAGAACGCGCCGATATAACAGGCAATGGCCGCCAGGATCCCCGGGTTGACCGCTACCGCTGCCAACCATTGCCAGTTGAAATCCATCTGCCCCAGCTGATCGCCGGCCACCTTGGTAAACAACTGGCCGCCGCTTTCGGTCAAGATCAACAACGCCCACAACACCAGCGTCCCCAGGCGACCGTGCAGCCAGCCAACCGGACGGATAGCGATATTTTCCGAATTCATGCTTGAGTCCCCGCAACAGCCACCAGCATCACGCCGGCCGTAATCACCAGGGTGCCCAGCCACCGACGGCGGCTGACGGTTTCCCCCAGTACGACTTTGCCCACCAGCACCACCAGGCAATACGCCAGCGCCGCCAGCGGAAACAACAGGCTCAGCGGCGCACGGGACAAGGCCTCCAGCCACACGAAAAATTCAATCACATAGGCGCCGATGCCCGCCCAGAGCAACGGTGCATTGAGCACCTGGCCCCAAAATGCACTCAGGCGAAAACCGCCATTGATCTCGGGCAAGCGGTCCACGCCCAGCTTGAAACACAACTGGCCAATCACATCGAGCACGATGGAAAAGACCAATAACACCACCACGGTCAGGGTCACGGAAACAGCTCCTCGAACAGGTTGATCAACGCCTCGTTGGTCGCCGCGTTGCGCAGCAAATCGTCCGTGCTCCAGCGCTCGGCCGGCGGTTGGTCAGACTTGGCTTCCCAGCGTTTGAACGCGTTGCTGAACGCCGGCTGGGCAAACTCGCCACACACATCGATACCGATGATCCGCTTGCTCGCCGCCAACGCCCGCAGGGCTTGCAAAAGATGCGTCAGGCGCATGCCGCCCTGGTCCCAGTTGGTGGCGGCGTCTTCGCTGGCCAGCACGTCTTTGTCCAGGGTGATCCACACGGCCTCGGTGGGCAGGCTGGCGATCATTTGCTCAAGGAATGCGCCCCAGTCGAGCTCAGCCAGGTTGCGCCAGTGCAGGTGGTTTTCCTGTTGCGCGTGGCCGGCGCCATCCCCTACCCGGCCCCAGACTTTCGACGGCGCGTGCTGCCAGGGAAACAACTGCAAGTGCCCGCGCTTGAGCGCGCCCAGGTTGCCGCCGCGCAGTTGCGGGTTATGCAGGTCATCGCTGCACGGGCCGAGGGTGACGATACGTTTGATCGCCGGCATCTTCAGCGCCTGGTTGACCCACGAACCGCAGTGCCGGCGCGGCGCCAGGCGCACCCAGTCGGGGTGGTTGTCGAAGTGGATCAGGCTGATGGGCTCCTGCACCTCGGCGAGAAAAGCCGGGGTCAAGTGGTGATAGTCGCCAGAACCGACAAAGAAAATTTCGGGTCGTGCCGTGGTCGGCCGGGGCCGTTGGGCCAGGCGCTGGGCAAAGCGTTTCCAGGTTTTTTCGGTGGACCACAGGCGCAGTTTCGGGCCCAGGTCGAGCAGGTCCAGGCGCGTGGCGTGACCGCTGGCCAGACGCCGGGCAATGGGTGCCTGGGCTGTGAGGCTGTGGTCGAGATCGAGGATATTCAAGGTAATGTTTCACCCCTTGGCAGCGCCCAACCGCACGCCGGCTGGGCTTTAAGGGGGTAATGCAAGGGATGGGCCAGGGGGGGGCAACAATGATCCAATGTGGGAGCGGGCTTGCTCGCGAAAGCGGTGGGTCAGTTAAGAGATACTTAGCTGATATACCGCTTTCGCGAGCAAGCCCGCTCCCACATTTTGCTTTGCGCTCGGCTTTAGGCCTTGGACTCCTGGATGATCTGGCGGATCGCCCCGACAAACGCCTCAGCCGGCTGCCCGCCGCTGACCGCGTACTGGTCGTTGAACACAATGGTCGGCACCGAGGTCACGCCACGGGAGACCCACAGTTGTTCCTGCTCGCGCACTTGTGCGGCGTATTCGTCCGAGGCCAAGATCTCGGCTGCGCGCTTGAGGTCCAGCCCGACGCTTTCGGCGATGATCGCCAAGGTAGCGTGGTCGGAGGGGTCCTGGCCATCGCTGAAGTAGGCTTTGAATAGCGCTTCCTTGAGGTTGTACTGCAAGCCCTCGAGCCCGGCCCAGTGCAGCAGGCGATGGGCGTCGAAGGTGTTGTAGATACGGCTCTGGCCATCGGTACGAAACGCAAAGCCCAGCGCGGCGCCCATGTCGCGGATGCGGGCGCGGGTGGCCTGGGACTCTTCGGCGGTGGAGCCGTATTTTTCGGTGATGTGCTCAACGATGTTCTGCCCTTCGGCGGGCATGTTCGGGTTCAGTTCGAAGGGCTGGAAGTGGATCTCGGCCTGCACTTCGGCGCCCAGTTGGTCCAGGGCTTCGGTCAGGCCGCGCAGGCCGATGATGCACCAGGGGCAGGACACGTCGCTGACGAAATCGATTTTCAGGGAAGTACTCATTCAGGCAACCTCGCAGGCATTACACGCCATAAATGTCGCACCATACACCCCTAGGCGCTGCTCATAAAACCTTGGCTGGCAGCGCGCGATCAACCTGCGCCCAATGCGCCGCCTCTTCGCGGTGGGCTTGCAGGTAGGGCAACACCGCCGCCAGCAACGGCGCCTTGAATGCCTCCTGGAAACGATGAGCCAAGCCCGGGATCAGCCGCAACTGGCTGCCCTGGATATGCGCCGCCAGGTGCACGCCATGCATGACCGGCAGCAACGGGTCGGCCGTGCCGTGGACCACCAGGGTCGGCACGCGCAATTGATTGAGCAATGGCACCCGGCTCGGTTCGGCGAGGATCGCCATGATCTGGCGCTTCACACCCTCGGGGTTGAATGCCCGGTCGTAGGACTGCGCCGCCTGCTGCAGCAAGGCCTGGCGATCATCCTTGACCTCAGGGCTGCCCAGGGCCGCGAGCAAATCGGCTTGCTGCTCCAGGGCCACTTCGCGGTTGGGTGCGCTGCGCCGTGACAACAGTTGCACCAGCGCAGCATTCGGCGCGGGCAGGCCTTCGGCGCCGGAGCTGGTCATGATCAGGGTCAGGCTTTCCACGCGCTGCGGGGCCATGGCCGCCAGGTGCTGGGCGATCATCCCGCCCATGCTCGCACCCAACACATGGAACTGGCGCACCTGCAGCGCATCCATCAACCCCAGCGCGTCATCGGCCATGTCAGTCAAGGTGTAGGGCGCAGCCACCGGCAGGCCCAGTTTGTAGCGCAGCACTTCAAAGGTCAGGTTGGCGCTGGCGGGCGCCTGGCGCCAGGTGGACAGGCCAACGTCACGGTTGTCGTAGCGGATCACCCGAAAACCCTGTTGGCACAGGGCGACCACCACTTCGTCCGGCCAGTGGATCAACTGCCCGCCCAGACCCATCACCAGCAACAAGGCCGGATCGGAGGCACGACCAATGCTCTGGTACGCCAGGCTCACCTGGTCCAGGTCGACCCGCTCAGTCGGGACATTGACATCACATCGAGAAGCCGCAAAAGACGGCAGGCCGAACAGTAAGGCGGCCAGTAAAAACAACACGCGCATGAAAAACACCGAAACGCAGAACCCCAGTAGAGCGCGAGTCTGATGAAGTTTGTTCAAGCGCGCTGCCACAGTTACGTGACAGTTTGATGAAGAGCGCCCAGCGGTCATGGTCGACAGATTTGGCAACATGAGACAAACTCACGCTATCCGAACTTGTCACAAATTATCTTCATGGAGAGCCCGTGCTCGAAATCCGTCATCTCAAGACCCTGCACGCCTTGCGCGAAGCCGACAGCCTGGTGGAAGCCGCCGAACGCCTGCACCTGACCCAATCGGCGTTGTCCCACCAGTTCAAGGAGCTGGAGGAACGCATGGGCATGCCGCTGTTTGTGCGCAAGACCAAGCCCGTGCGCTTCACCAGCGCTGGCTTGCGCCTGCTGCAACTGGCGGATGCCACCTTGCCGCTGCTGCGCGGGGCCGAACGGGATATTGCGCGCTTGGCCGGTGGCACTGCCGGGCGCCTGCACATGGCGATCGAGTGCCACAGCTGCTTCCAGTGGCTGATGCCGACCATCGACCAGTTCCGCGATGCCTGGCCGGAGGTCGAGCTGGACCTGGCCTCCGGCTTTGCCTTTGCCCCACTGCCGGCCCTGGCCCGTGGCGACCTGGACTTGGTGGTGACCTCCGACCCACTGGAGCTGGCGGGCATCACCTATGTGCCGCTGTTCACCTACGAAGCGATGCTCGCGGTGGCCAACCAGCACGCGCTGGCGAACAAGCCGTATATCGTGCCCGAAGATTTACTCAGCGAAACCCTGATCACCTACCCGGTGGAACGCGACCGCCTGGATATCTTCACCCGGTTCCTGGAACCGGCCGATGTCGAGCCTGCACAAGTCCGCACTTCGGAGCTGACGGTGATGATGATGCAGTTGGTGGCCAGCGGTCGCGGCGTGTGCGGCATGCCCCACTGGGCGCTGCATGAGTACAGCTCGCGGGGTTATGTGAAGGCCAAGCGGCTGGGGGAGAAAGGTTTGTTCGCCACGCTGTACGCCGGGATCCGTGCGGATATGCTGGATGCACCGTACATGCGCGACTTTTTGCTGACCGCCAAGGACACGTCGTTTTCAACCCTCGATGGGGTCAGCGCGGTCCGTTGATTGTTCACGCGCTGCGCCGTTGCTCGAGCATCAGGCGCACCGCCAGGGCTGCCAGCACGAACCCCATGAAATAACGCTGGACCGCCAGCCACGTGGGGTTGTGGATAAACCAGGCGGCGATGCTGGCAGCGCACAGCGAGATCAGCAGGTTGACCACAAAGCTGACGCTGATCTGGGTAAAGCCCAGCATCAGGCTCTGGATGAAGATCGAGCCGTGCTCCGGGGTGATGAACTGCGGGAATACCGACAGGTAGAACACGGCGATTTTCGGGTTCAGTGCGCTGGTCAGAAAGCCCATGGTCACCAGCTTGCGTGGCGAATCGGCAGGCAATTGCTGGGCTTGGAACGGTGAGCGGGCACCCGGTTTCACCGCTTGCCAGGCCAGCCACAGCAGGTAGAGCGCACCGGCCCATTTCAGTACTTCATAAGCCAGCGGCACAGTGAGGAACACCGCCGTCAAACCGGCGGCAGCAGCGAACAGGTGCACGAAAAAACCCGCGACCACCCCCAGCAACGACGTCACCCCGGCCTTGCGGCCCTGGCAGATCGAGCGGGAAATCAGGTAGATCATGTTCGGCCCGGGGGTCAGTACCAGCAGCAGCGAGGCGGCGGCAAAAATCAGCAAGTCATTGAGGGGGATCACGGCTCAGTCCTTTGTGCCCGACAGCTCAGGCAATAGTGGTCAGCGATGCGCGATAGAAAGGCAGGATCAGGTCACGTGTCAAGGGCGCCAACTGCAGGCCACCGTCGCCGGCCGGGTCGATCCAGCGCACTTCTTCGATCTCGGCGGCGGGTGTCACCGGTACGTCGATATGCACTTCAAACAACTCGGCTTCCACGGTGAACCCTGGCTCATTGGCCGCCGGTGCCGAGAAATGGCCAAGGTACTGCGCCGCTGCCGGGTCAATGCGTAGGCCAAGCTCTTCGTGCAGTTCACGCGCCAGGGCCTGCGCCGGTTGCTCGCCCGCATCGATCTTGCCGCCCGGTTGCATAAAAGCCTGGGTGCCGCGTTTGCGCACCAGCAGGGTCTGGCCGTCGCTGCCGATCAACAGGGCGGCGGCGATACGGATGGTCTTGGACATGAAATAAACGCCTTGAATAAAGGCGCGAAGGATCACATGACTGTGCGCCGCGCTGCAATGCCACCTTGTGGCTGTGGTTGTGGTTGTGGCTATGGCTGTGGCGAGCGGGCTTGCCCCGCGCTGGGCTGCGAAGCGGCCCCAGACCTGCCAATGAGTTTTAACTGAAAGTATGCAGTGAACGGATTAGGGCCGCTTCGCAGCCCAGCGCGGGGCAAGCCCGCTCGCCACAACCACAACCACAACCACAACCACAGTCATAGCCACAGCTGACTTACTCTTCGGGTTCCTTGATGAACACGCTGTACTTGGCACCTTCCATGGCTTCAAACGCGATCAGCTTGTCCACCAGCGGCAGGTTCAGCACCTTGCCGGCATTGAGCAGCAGCATGCCGTTGTCGGCATTGAGGTTGCGCGCCAGGACCATACCTTCGGCCAACTCGCGAGTGCCCAGCACCCTGACCGTCGGGTCGCCCAGGGTCACGTCGCTGAGGAAGGCCGCGCAGGCCTGGACGAAGTCTTCCACCATGTCCGGGTCATACAGGCGCCCGGCGTATTTGCGGATATACAGCAGCGCCTCGTCGCTGTTCATCTGCCGCTCAAGAATCAACCCGCGCTGCAGTTCGATAAAATCCACCGCCAGTTTCAGCAAGCGTGAGCCAAAAGGAATGGCCTCGCCCTTGAGGTGATCAGGGAAACCACTGCCGTCCCAGCGCTCCTGGTGATGGCGGATCAGCCGGGCGGCGTCCTTCATCGGTTCCAGGGTCATCAACAACGATTCACTCTGTGTGGCGTACTCGCGAAAACGCTCGCGGTCGGTGCTGTGCAGCAAGTCCGAGGGCGCGACCATCATGCTGTCGCTCCAGCTCAGCTTGCCGATGTTGTACAGCGCTGCCGCCATGGTCAGGTCGCGGCTGCTGGCGTCGTCCAGGCCATGGAGCACGCACCAGGTGCGCACCAGCTCGATGATCTGGCGGTTGGTCTGCTTGCTGCGCGGCAGGCGCAGGTTGGCCAGCAGCGAGAACACCTCGGTGCCGGTGGCGTAGCTGTGCTTGAGTTCTTCGTAGGCCAGGTCGAGCATATCGGCGGTCTGCTGCAGTTCACTGGTGCGCGAGACCACGCGCTTTTCCAGGGACGCATTGAGCTGCTTGAGCTCCTCGTTCTGCTGGCGGATCAGTTGTTCCAGGCGCAGGCGCTCACGCTCGGAATGCTGGTGGGCCAAGGACTGACGCAGCGCCAGCAGCAACTCTTCGTCCTTCCAGGGTTTGCTCAGGTAGCGGTAGATCTGCCCTTCGTTGATGGCCTTGATGATCAGGGTCAGGTCGGTTTCGCCGGTCAACAGCAGGCGCACGGTATGGGGGTAGTCGTGATGGATCTGTGCCAGCAACGTGGCCCCATCCATATCCGGCAGGCGTGCAGCACTCATCACCAGGTCCACAGGCTGGCGCGCCAGCGTGGCTAACGCTTCGACCGCCGTGGTGGCGCTGCACAGTTCAAAGGGTTCCAGGCGCAGTAACTGCGCGAGGCGGTCATGCACGTCCGGGTGAGTGTCGATCAACAGCACCACGGGACGATCGGTTTCAGAAAAGGTAACTGACTCTCCCACGGGACACCTCGGATCTAGTCGCGTCGGTGTGCGCTTCCTACGGTCAAGGTAACAGCCTCCTGGCTATTACCTAGCAGTTTAGTCAGTTTTTTAGCCGGTAGTGGCCTAATGATGCTATTTACCACTACCGCGCCTGAAGCCTCGAACCGGTCAGGCCTCGGCGGCTTTGCTGGACGAACCAAACGAGGCAAAGCGCTTGTTGAAGCCGGCAATCCGCCCTTCGACCTGGGTCTTGCGCTGTTGCCCGGTGTAGATAGGGTGGGAAGCGCTGGACACGTCGAGAGCCATATAAGGATAAGTATTGCCATCGCTGTGTTGGTGGGTGCGGTCCGTGTCGACCGTGGAGCCGATCAGGAAGAACACGTCGGCGGCAGTGTCGTGGAACAATACGGTGCGATAGGCGGGATGGATACCAGCTTTCATAGGGCCTCCGGGGGCATCTGGGCAAGATTAATACGTTATACAGTAACGTAAATAATGCACCCAAACGAGAACGTATTGCAATACCGATAGAAGCCCAGGTTCTATGCGGTTGCCCTGGCAACGAACTCGCCCGTAAGCTGGTACTTCCGTGAGAGCACAGGCATCCATAGCCTGGAGATCCTTGTAGGAACTGGCTTGCTGTCGTAAACGCCGTCGCCGGCAAGCCGGTTCCTGCAGGTCATAAAGAGTCCGAACCCAAGGAAACCGTATGAGCCTGTCGTTGCTTAGCCGTTATGCATTCTTTGCCGTGTGTGTCATTTTCACCCTCGCCAGCCTGCCCTTTATCCAACACGAATGGCTATGGCCGTTTACTCTGGTCACCGCTGTACTCAGCCTGATCGGCGTGTTCGACCTACTGCAAAGCCCGCACGCCGTGCGCCGCAACTACCCGATCCTGGGCAATATCCGCTACCTGGTGGAAGGCATCCGCCCGGAAATCCGCCAATACCTGCTCGAATCCGACAGCGACGCCCTGCCCTTCTCCCGATCCCAGCGCTCGCTGGTGTATTCGCGGGCCAAAAACGAAACCGCTGACAAACCCTTCGGCACCCTGATTGATGTGTACCAATCCGGTTTCGAGTTTATCGGCCACTCCATGCGCCCGGCGCCGTTGAGCGATCCCAGCGCGTTCCGCGTGATCGTCGGCGGCCCGCAATGCACACAGCCGTATTCGGCGTCGGTGTTCAATATCTCGGCAATGAGCTTTGGCTCCCTCAGTGCCAACGCCATTCGCGCCCTCAACCAAGGGGCCAAGCTCGGCAACTTCGCCCACGACACCGGCGAAGGCAGCATCAGCCCCTATCACCGCGAACACGGCGGCGACCTGACTTGGGAGCTGGGCAGCGGCTATTTTGGCT
The DNA here is from genome assembly GCF_009873475.1 of Pseudomonas sp. DTU12.1. Taxonomy (NCBI): domain Bacteria; kingdom Pseudomonadati; phylum Pseudomonadota; class Gammaproteobacteria; order Pseudomonadales; family Pseudomonadaceae; genus Pseudomonas; species Pseudomonas sp. DTU12.1. Next base: position 4,903,451 of record NZ_CP045254.1, read on the forward strand.
GCCGCACCAGCGACGGCCGCTTCGACCCGGAGCGCTTCGCCGTGCAGGCGCAAAACCCGCAAGTGCGGATGATCGAAATCAAGATGAGCCAGGGCGCCAAGCCCGGCCACGGCGGGATCCTGCCCAAGCACAAGGTGACCAAGGAAATCGCCGAGACCCGCGGCATCCTGATGGGCGAAGACTGCATCTCGCCGTCACGCCACAGCGCGTTTTCCACGCCGATCGAGCTGATGCAGTTCATCGCTCAATTACGTGAACTGTCCGGCGGCAAACCGGTGGGTTTCAAATTCTGCCTGGGCCACCCGTGGGAATTCATGGGGATTGCCAAGGCCATGCTGGAAACCGGGATCCTGCCGGACTTTATCGTGGTCGACGGCAAGGAAGGCGGCACCGGCGCCGCCCCCGTGGAGTTCACCGACCATATCGGCGTGCCCCTGCGCGAAGGCCTGCTGTTTGTGCACAACACCCTGGTAGGCCTGAACCTGCGGGACAAGATCAAGCTCGGCGCCAGCGGCAAGATCGTCAGTGCCTTCGACATCGCCAGCGTCCTGGCCATCGGTGCCGACTGGGCCAACTCGGCCCGGGGCTTTATGTTCGCCATTGGTTGCATCCAGTCGCAAAGCTGCCACACCAACAAATGCCCCACCGGCGTCGCCACGCAAGACCCGCTGCGCCAGCGGGCACTGGTGGTCCCGGACAAGGCCCAGCGCGTATTCAACTTCCACCGCAACACCCTCAAGGCCCTGGCCGAAATGCTCGCGGCAGCAGGGCTGGATCATCCGTCGCAACTGTCGGCCAAGCACCTGGTGCGGCGCATGTCGGCCACCGAGATCAAGTTGTTCTCACAGTTGCACGTGTTCCTCAAGCCCGGTGAATTGCTCACTGGCGAGGTGAACGGCGAGTTCTATTCGCGGATGTGGCAGATGGCGCGGGCAGACAGTTTTGAGCCCCATGAGGTGGAAGCCGCGTAAACAGTCGGCCACGACAACCCTGCGCAGGTCAAGGCCCTGCGCAAGGGATACTGGCCGGCAGTCATGACACGCGGGTGATCCTCGATGCCTAGCGGGCGCGCATGAGACATTCAGTAATACCCAACCTTTGCAATTGCTTACAAATACCGCCAACCTGCGCCCGCCCGACGCACGGCAGGACCATTCGCGTCACTATTCAACCCATTGTTCAAGAGCCCGCAGCCATGCTTAAAGGACGCGACCCGCGCATCGATTTTTTTCGGGGCCTGGCGTTGATCTTCATTTTCTGGGATCACGTCCCCCACAACCCACTGGGCCAGATCACCCTACGCAACTTCGGTTTCAGCGATGCCGCCGAGGTCTTTGTGTTTCTCGCCGGCTACGCCTGCGTGCTGGCCTACGGCAAAATCCTGCAGGGCGAAGGTTATTGGATGGCCAGCCTGAAAATCCTGCGCCGCGCCTGGGTGTTGTACGTGGTGCATATCTTTTTGCTGGCAATGCTGATGGGCATCGTGTTCTTCGCCAACAGCAAGGTAGAAACCCGCGACCTGGTCCAGGAAATGGGCCTGACGCACTTCATCACCAACCCCCAACAAGCCCTCACCGATGAGTTGCTGTTGCGCTTCAAGCCCAACCTGATGGACCCGTTGCCCCTGTACATCGTGCTGTTGCTGGGCCTGCCGCTGGTGCTGCCGCTGTTGCTGCGCAAGCCGTTGGCAGTGGTGGCTGCGTCGATGACGGTGTACCTGTTGGCACCACGCCTGGGCTGGAACCTGGCGGCGATTGCCGACGGCGTCTGGTATTTCAACCCGGTGACCTGGCAGTTTCTGTTTATCCTCGGCGGCGCGGCCGCGGTGCATGCCAGCCAACCGCGCGCACCCGATACGCGGCCGCTGCACCGGCAACCGGTGTTTATCGCCGCGGCCACCTACACCCTGCTGGCCGCGGTGATTACCCTGTCCTGGCGCTGGCCCGAGATCCACGATGCGGTGATGCCCGCCGTCATCAGCGACCTGTTGTACCCCATCAGCAAGACCGATCTGTCGCCAGCGCGCCTGTTGCACTTCCTTGCCCTGGCCTATGTCACCGCCAAGCTGCTGCCGGGTCGGGCGTGGAGGCAAAACTGGTTGGCCCGGCAAAGCTGTCGCATGGGCCGCTATTCACTGGAAGTGTTTTGCCTGGGGGTGTTGCTCGCGCCGTTGGCGGACATGCTCAACGCCCAGGTCAACGACGCCTGGCCGATGCAGATTTTCAGTGCCCTGCTGGGCCTGATGCTGATGGCGGCGCTGGCGGCCTGGCTGGAGTTCAACAAGCACCTGGATGCGTCGCGACAACGCCAGTGGGTGGCGGGTAGATAGTTAGCCCCAGGTGACGCACCGGCGATGATTACATCGGCCTTCCACTTAATTTGTGAAAGGCCACTCCCTTATGCCGACCTCTGAGTTACTCAACGGCTTATCCGGCAACCTGCAATCGAGCACCTCCTGGGAACAACAAGAGGCCATTGAGCAGATCCGGCAAAACCTCACGCAAGCCTTGAGCGGCCTCACGCTCGATGAACAAAAGCGCTATGTGCAACTGCAGCGTGAGGCCCTGACGGCCCTGTCCGCAGTCGAAACCGAAAAGGACCGCGTGGTCCAGGCCTTCAAGACCGAAGGCCTGGCCCAACTGCGCAGCCGGATTGGCGGGCGCGATCCCGAAGCCTTCCGCTTCGATACCACCTACCGGGAAAAAGTCGAAAAGCCTTTCCCGTGGGAGCCCAAACGCGGCGAACGCACACGCTTTCGCCGCCGCTCCTACACGCAAGACTGGGACTACATCGACCACGTTAAAAGCATGACCTTATGGGAGGCGGCCTGCGTCAACTTTGGCTTTACCCACGGCAGGATTACCGAGTCTGGCTACAGCCTGGTCCAAGCCAGCAAAGTGATTGGTCCTGGCGATGACCGCAGCCTCTCGGCGCAGGCGTTTATCGACGTGGTGCGCGAACTGGACCTGGGCGGCCAGCTGAAAACCCGGATCAACGCCACCTTGGGCGAGAATGGCCTGCTTCGTCGCCTGATGGGCACTTCAGCACGCACGCTCCTGCAGTTCGACGTGCTGGATGCCTGGCGCAACCGGGCCCAGAGCGGTCTTACCCGTGAAATGTACAACACGCTGAACGCGGCGATTGAGAACACCGGTGCTCAACCGGAGATTGAAACACTAGGCCTGACCTCGGGCGTAACCTTAGTGGTGGCCGTTCCCTTCGTCCCCTGGGAAAACATCATTTCAGTGCCCCTGCTACTGATTCGTGTCGCGGCCCTGGGTGTGTTGTCGTACTTTCCATTCCGCCCAGGGGGCGCGCTGCGCCATCACCCCGACGCACGCGCCGCCGAACAGGCGTTCCGCCAGCAACTGCACGATAGCCATCAAAAACAAGATCTGGGCTGGTTTTCCCGGCAGTTACCCCTGGTAGGCATGTCCGTCTTCAACAAACTGTTGAGCCGTAAGACGCGTCCGCAAAACCTGGGTTGGCTGGAGGGAGCCCTGTATGACGGGTTTCACAAAGCCTTCCCGCCCAGCACCCTTGACGACATCCGCTTCACCGCCACCCCCAAGTCAAAGCCACCAGTAAGCCTAGTGCAGGCCCTGACTTACCGACAGATTCAGCGCTGCAAGACTGACCTGGATACACTTGCCGTTGATCGCGCCGAAGCCGACTGGGAAGCCCTCAAGGACGCGGTGCAGGAGATCAAGGGCGAAATTCTCGGCTTGCTCCTGACGCCTCTACCCGGTGGCATCACCGGCATGATGCGTATCACCCAACTGCTGATGCTAGGGAGCCTGACCTACAGCGTGATCCAAGGCCTGGATCAAGCGGTAAAAGGCGAAACCATCGCGTTTGCCAGCAGCCTGACAGATGTGGCCGACCTGATCGTCAGCGGCCGGCTGACCGTAACCGCCAGCCGCTTGCAGCGCCGGCGCATGCAAACACTGATGCAGAACATCGGCAACCCGCGCAAAATCAGCAACCAGCGCCTCTGGAAACCAGACGCACAGCCCTATGCCCACGACCGCCAGGCGCTGCTCGACGGCCGCAGCCCCGATGCACTGGGGATCTACCACGTCGATGGCGAGCAGTACGTCAAGCTGAACCAGAATGAGCAATTTCTGGTGGCCAAGGTCAAGCACGACGACCAGCAGATGCGCTACGTGCTCACGCACCAACGCAACGAGGGCTACACACCGCCGATTATTTTTAACCCAGCGAAACAAGCGTGGGTGTTCGACCTGCACAACGCCCACACCCTCTCGGACATCGAGTTGCTGCAACGTATGCTGCCCAATGGTTCCTCCGTGGCACCGCCAGCAGAGATACAAACCATGCTGCGCAGCACCGCCACCACCCGTACTACGCTGGACAAGGTCTGGCGCTCGGAGCCGGCGCCGTTGAACCTGACCGAAGGGGTGCGGCGTGTGCAGGCCGATCAATTGATCCAACTGCTGATCGACCGTTTCAACGAGCCCGGCTACCTCCCCCCCTACGGTGACAGCGCGGTGTTTTGCCTGCTGACACAACTGCCGCAGTGGCCTGCCAACGCCACCTTGAGCATCCGCGACCCCCAGCACACAGTGATCGAGAGCTTCAGCAAAACCGAAGTCGTGCCACTCGGCGCACACACCATCAATATTGTCCGCGGCGATGATGGACGCTATAGCGCCCTGGGCGCTGCGCACCCGCCCTCCAATACCGACGAGCCGCTGTTGAGCCTGATCATCGTGCTGCAACCTGGCACCTCGCGCCTGGGCATCGAAGGCCATGGCGCTCAGACTACCGCGCAACGCATCACGCGGCTGCGCCAGCAGGTCACGACCCTGGTCAGCGACGAGCGGCTGAGTGTGTTCAGCGCGCTGGTGAATTACGCCGGTTATGAAAAAAGCGAGCCGCTTGCCCCGGCGAATGTACGCCGTTTTCTTCCCACCCAGGCTTCGCCGCCCCTGGTGACCGTCACCCCCTTACTGAAAAAGCTGCGCAACCTCAACCGCCCCTTGTCACCGGCCAATCTGGAACGCCTGTTGCAGGAGCACCCTCTGACGCCACGCCAGCAACAGGCTTACTTGCAGCATGGTTCGCTGCCGGCAGCCTTTCATGAACGGTTGGACAACCACCGTACCGCGCTGCGCATCGATGCGGCCATCGACGGCTTGTACCACCCTCGCGCCTACAGTGACGACATTGACCAATGGGCCAGGGAGTTCGCCTCGGCGCTGGTGCGCAACACCCTCAAGCGCCCGTTCGTCATCACCGAAGTGGTCGCCGGCGACATCGCCAAACCCTACGTTTCAAGCGGGCCACAGGATCCCACCGTGGAACTGCGCCATTACGGCAACGGAGTCTATGAGGCATACGACATGCCTAACGGCGGTACGATTCCCGTGCCCGCCACCGTGGACAGTTTCTACCTGGCCATCGGTTCGGTGTTACAGCCCCACGAACGTCAGTTGCTGGGCATGAACAGCGCCACCGACGCTCAGGGCCTGCGCACCAAGCTGGGCAACTACATGAGCAGCCAACGCAGCCCGGCGGGGTATGTCAGCCTGGCCAGCGGTTCGCTGATGCAATACGAACAGCCCCTGAAGCTGCCCGCCGACCTGGCACCGGACACCCAGGGTATTTTTAAGTGGAATGCTCAACATTTACTGCCACTCTTCGGTTCTCTGTACCGGGTCGTGTTTGACAAAAGCCTGTACAAATGGCGCCTGGTCCACCCCGAGAAAATCGGGGTCGACACCCCCGTCCTGTCTCACAACGGCCAAGGTGCCTGGCGCCTGGCCAGCGAAAACCCGATGAACTGGAACGACCACGAGTTGCTCTACCGCCTGGGCAATCACCCCTACTCCTTTACCCAGGCCGAGTCGGTCAATATCCTCGCCCTCACCAACACCCCGCCCAGGCTCCTGCGCCACATCCACCATGCAGGACTTGCCGCCCCCCCATTGCTGGCCGATACCTGCAAACGCCTGAAGATCGAACAGGAAATCCTGCAGTTCATCGAAGCACTGGGCAACACCCCTACCTCGCGTATCGCCCGCCCGGACTTGCAACTGCTGGTGCTCTCCAGCCTGCCAAGCTGGCCCGACAGTCACGCCATTCGTGTAATCGACAGCGACAACCGGGTCATCCAGCAGTACCCCGATCGCAACCTGCCAAACGACAAGGTATTGCTGGTCAAAAAGAGTGACTATGAAAACGCCAGGCTGCTGGACACCGTTATCACCAACGACGAGGTGACCCAGGCCTTGCTCGGTGAACTGCCAGACTCCAGCAATGACCGCTTGTTCAAGCTGGTGAAACAGATCGTCGAATTCACCGAAAAGGAAAAGCCGCAATTACTCAACTCGCTCTACCTACGCAGCGAAAGCGATAGTCCTGAATGGGTCCGGCAATTCAAAGCCCACCATCCACACTTGCCCACCAGCAGTGTCCAGGCGATCCTCGGGCAAGCCACCCCCAGGGAACTCAAGCAACTGCAACAAAAGAAAGCCCCCGGTCTGCGCCTTGCCGAGCAGGCGCGCCTGTCGGCCGATGACGTGCGTCTGAACCGGGCCTATGAAGGTCTGTACAGCGACGCGTGCAGCAACGCCGACAGCGACCGGATCACCGCACATTTGCTCAAGGATCTGCCCACCTGGCCGGCGGACCTGCGCATCGACATCCACCAAGCCAATCTCCAGGGGCACCTGCTGCAAAGCGCAGGTCCGCGCTCCGCCAGCCAACATCGACAGATCGCCCGGACCCAAGGCGGCTATCAGGCTTACGACGCGTCGGGCAAGCTTGTGGGGCAACCGTCGGACCGCTTGCTGGAGGTGATTGTGTCGACGTTGTCCGACAGCGAAAAAATCGCGCTGGAGGTGACCGACGACGCAGGCGTTGCCGCGCTGCGCCAACAGATTTTCACCCTGGCGCTCAACCAACGGGTAGCAATCAAAAGCCTGCTGGACCTCAAACACCTGCAACCCTGGATGGTGCCGCCGATGGGGGGTGAGCGCACACTCCTGGTGTACCCGTTCTGGAACCGGTTCTGGCCGTTCAGTGGCAATCGCTCGCCCGACCTGGTCACCAAGGTCCAGGAGCTTTACCCCCGGATGAGCAACGATCAAGCCCGGCAACTGATCCAATCGCTGAACCTGAGCGAGCCGGCGGCGCTGATTGAAATAGAGCGGCGGCGTACCGAATACCAAGCGATGGAAACGGCACTGTCACGCTGGGCCGACACGCCCGTAAGCGAGGACGAACACCTGCACGACCCACTGGGTATGAGCCTGGGCAACCGCCGCTACATTGCCCAGCAGTTGTGCTCAGCGTGGCGCCGGGAAAATCGTTCGCTGTATCTGGCGGGGATCGTGGACGCCCAATTCGTCGAGCTGCAACTGGATGACGGCAACCTGCCCCCTGCCGATTTCATCAGCGGCACCCAGGGTTTTGCGCACATCGACTTCCTGAAAATCGCGGGCAATCACTTTCCTCAAACGGCCAGTGACTTCCTCAGCAAGTTCGCCGGGTTGCGAGGGCTGCATCTGGATTGCATGGTGACCGAGTTACCCAGCGCCATCACTGACATGACTCAGCTCACACACTTGAACCTCAGTGACAACGACATCCGACTCACCGAGGCTTCGGCCCAGCGCCTGGCCTCCATGGTCAACCTGCGCGAGTTGATTATGGACAACAACCCCCATCTTGGCGTGACCCCGGATGTGAGCGCCATGAGCCAGTTGCACCGGCTGCAGCTGGTGAATACCGGATTGACCCAATGGCCCATCGGAGCGGAGACGCTCGCCCGCCTGGAGGATTTGCACCTGCAGGAGAACGCCATCAGCGAGATCCCTGAAGCGGTATTCACCCAGGAACGCATCGGCTTGCCCCGCCGCAATGTCCTGCTGCACGACAACCCCCTCTCGCCGGCCACCCTGGAGCGTATCGAAGAGTACCGACGCAACACGGGCGTGCGGCTGGGCGGTGTACTTGGCCCCAGGCATCAACCGCCAGCGACGGACGGCGTGTCCCAATGGTTGAGCGGGGTACCCGCTGCCGATGTTCCGGCCTGCAGGGCGCTGTGGGAGCAACTCAAGGCCCATGAGGGCGCCAGCCCCGATGATGCCTTCCGGGTGCTCTCGGACCTGACTCAAACCTATGCGTACATCGCCGCGGGCGCGTCGCGCAACGCGCTGACCCAAAGGGTGTGGACCTTGCTGCGGGCCATGGGGGAATCCACCGAATTGCGCAATAACGTGTTCCTCAACACCTATGGTTCAGGCAACTGTGGCGACAGTGTGCTGCTGGCCTTTACCAACATGGAGCTTGAGCACCAGGTCCACCTGGCCAAGCTGCAGAGCTCCAGCCAAGCCAGTGATCGCGCGCTGATCGCGCTGTCTACCGGGCGCTTCTACCTCAACCAACTGGACTATATTTCCGACAAGTTCATTCATGATCGGGAAGTAGCCCGCCAGGCAGTCGATCCCGCCGAGGTCACTATCTACTTCCGCGAAAAACTGGCAGCGGAGTTCAAGCTGCCCTTTCACCCACTGGAGCTGCTGTACACCGTTGAGGACTATGTGACCGCAGACATCATTGATAACGCGCGCACGCAACTGCAAACGCTCGGGCAAAGTCCGGCGCTGCGCGAGTGGCTGTTGATGGAGGGGTTCTGGATCGAATATCTGGCCAGGTGCTATCCGGAGCCCTTTGCGACCGTCAAGGACAGTATCCGCTACCGAATAGGGTTGCTGGAGCAGGAGATACCGGACCGGCACTCGGACGAGTACCTGGAACGGCGTCAGTCACTGATTGACCTGGAGCAGGCAGAGCAAAATCGCCTGGTACGCCAGTTGACCATTGCCGCCCAGGCGGCGCAGCAACGCACGTAAAAAAATGCCCCGGCTTTATGGGCCGGGGCATGTTCCATCAAGCCGAGCGGGGCGAGCCGCTGACTTGGGTCGGTTGCAGTTTGAACGTGTAGAACAACACGGTCAGCAACACCAGGAAGGCCGGGCCGACATACAACGCAATGCGGGTATCGGGGAAGTACGCCATCAGGCCCACCACCAACACCAGGAAGGCCAGCGCCAGGTACGAACTGACCGGGTACAACCACATGCGGTACTTCAACGCCTTGTTCTCGGCGGGGCTCAGGCTCTTACGGAACTTGAGCTGCGCCAGGAGGATCATCACCCACGTCCAGATCGCGCCGAAGGTGGCGATGGACGTCACCCACACAAACACCTTTTCAGGCACCAGGTAGTTGAGCAGTACGCCCAGCAGCAAGGCGAAGATCGACAGCAGCAGCGCACGACGCGGTACGCCGTTGCTGGAGGTGGTGCCGAATGTCGCCGGGGCCTGGCCGTTCTGCGCCAGGCTGTAGAGCATGCGCCCGGTGCTGAAGATCCCACCGTTGCAGGACGACAGCGCCGCGGTAATCACCACGAAGTTGATGATACCGGCCGCCGTCTTGATGCCCAGACGCTCAAAGGTCATGACAAACGGGCTGCCCTGGGTGCCGATTTCGTTCCACGGGTAGATCGACAGAATCACGAACAACGCACCGACGTAGAACAGCAGAATCCGCCAGAACACCGAGCCGATGGCGTTCGGGATAGTCTTCTGCGGGTTCTTCGCTTCGCCGGCGGTCAGGCCGATCATCTCCACGCCGAGGTAGGCGAACATCACCATCTGCAACGACATCAACACGCCCTGCACACCATTGGGCAGGAAGCCGCCGTGGGCCCACAGGTTGGAAATGCCCAGCGCCACACCGTCGTTGCCGAAGCCAAAGGCGATGATACCGACGCCGCCGATGACCATGGCGATGATGGTGACGATCTTGATCAGGGCGAACCAGAACTCGAACTCACCGAACGCCTTCACGGCGATCAGGTTGATCGTGCCCATGCTCACCAGGGCCGCCAGGGCCCAGATCCAGCGGGGCGTATCGGGGAACCAGACGCCCATGTACACGGCGACGGCGGTGATTTCGGCCACACAGGTCACCAGCCACAGGAACCAATAGTTCCAGCCAGTGAGAAAGCCCGCCAACGGGCCGAGGTAATCCTGGGCATAACGGCTGAACGAACCGGCGACGGGGTTATGCACCGCCATTTCGCCGAGGGCACGCATGATCACCAGGATCGCCAGGCCGCCGATGATGTACGACAGCATGATTGCCGGGCCGGCCATTTCAATGGCCTTGGCCGAACCCAGGAACAGACCGACACCGATACAGGCGCCAAGCGCCATCAGGCGAATATGCCGTTCGCCCAGTTCACGTTTGAGCGGGCCGCCGGAAGCGGTCTCGCCGTGGGGCAGGTGATTGCCAACGGGCATAGGGGTACAACCTCATCTTGTTATTGGATAGGAACCACCCAGTGTCCATCCTCACGGCGGGTCGCCATAAGGATGTCGTACCAGGCTCGCCTTTTGGACAAGCCCGTCTGACCCGGTTAAACCGGCCAGCTTGGCGGCGGTGCAGTATAAAAAGCCGCAAGTAGGGCTTTTCACTCAATAAGCAGCAAAGTTCAGCGATAAGTCCCGGAAAACCCCGGCTCGACAGAGGAGCATTCCCTGAGACCTGTAGGAATCGCCTTCAATAAACGCCGGCGAGTATTGCACAGGGCGGGTGCGCCGTCATGCCCCTACCTTCGGCGGATATACCTGCCTTAAAGGCTCTAAACCAGCTATTCCAGACCAGCATCCATCATGGCGAACGGGCTATCAGCCCAGTGACTCCAGGGGCATTGAGCAAGCAGGCTTTGGGGCGGCTTCGCCCCCCAACGGGGGACAAGCCCCCTCTCCACATTTACCGCGCCAGCCTGCCTTCTGTGCCCGGAGCGCCCGTCGTGGCGAGCGGGCTCGTCATGGCAACCGGGCTTGTCGTGGCGAGCGGGCTTGCCCGCGCTGGGCTGCGCAGCAGCCCCAACAAACCCACCCCAGTTACCCCAGACACACCGAGCAATAAGGTTCTGGCGTCGCGCCCCCCGCTACAGCGCTCCGGCCATAGGGCAAACACCCCATCACAGATACATCCGCACACCGATTTCAGGATCTCGTTCCAACACCAAGTACTAGGGTCAATAAACCTTCCACCCATACCTCAAGGAGCAAAGGATTGCCCCAGAAACCCAACTCCCATTTGTTACGCCTGGGCCGCTATTGCGAGCCAGGGCGGGCCTATCTCATCACCACCGTGGTCCACCAACGCTATCCACTATTCAGCAACTTGCGCCTGGGTAGGTTATTGGTTGCAGAACTCAAGCACACCCATGACCTGGGCCTGGTCAACTCGCTGGCATGGGTCATCATGCCGGATCACCTGCATTGGTTATTTGAGCTAGGCGACGCCCCCTTGTCCCAGGTCATCGGCAGGACCAAGTCCCGCAGCACATTGACCATCAACCGCGCACGGGGCATCAGGGAACGCTTCTGGCAAAGTGGCTACCATGACCGCGCAGTCCGCGCCGAAGAAGACATTCGCCGAATTGCCCGCTACATCGTCGCCAACCCCCTGCGTGCCGGCTTGGTCGACCACATCGGTGACTACCCCCTCTGGGACGCCGCCTGGCTTTAGCCCACTTACTGTGGCAACTGGGCTCGTCATGGCAACCGGGCTTGTCGTGGCGAGCGGGCTTGCCCGCGCTGGGCTGCGCAGCAGCCCCAACACCAGCACCCCAGTTACCCCAGACACACCGAGCAAGCAGGCTTTGGGGCGGCTTCGCCACCCAACGGGGGGCAAGCCCCCTCTCCACATTTACCGCGCCAGCCCCCCGACTGCGGCCAGAGCGCCCGTTGTGGCAAGCGGGCTCGTCGTGGCGAGCGGGCTTGTTGTGGCGAGCGGGCTTGCCCCGCGCTGGGCTGCGCAGCAGCCCCAACAAACCCACCCCAGTTTCTCCAGGCACACCGCACAAGCAGGCTTTGGGGCGGCTTCGCCACCCAACGGGGGACAAGCCCCCTCTCCACATTTACCGCGCCAGCCCCCCGACTGCGGCCAGAGCGCCCGTTGTGGCAACTGGGCTTGTCGTGGCGAGCGGGCTTGCCCCGCGCTGGGCTGCGCAGCAGCCCCAACACCAGCACCCCAGTTACCCCAGACACACCGAGCAAGCAGGCTTTGGGGCGGCTTCGCCCCCCAACGGGGGACAAGCCCCCTCTCCACATTTACCGCGCCAGCCTGCCTTCTGTGCCCGGAGCGCCCGTTGTTGCAACCGGGCTCGTCGTGGCGAGCGGGCTTGCCCCGCGCTGGGCTGCGCAGCAGCCCCAAAAAACCCACCCCAGCTCCCCAGACACACCGAGCAAGCAGGCTTTGGGGCGGCGCCCTCCACGACCACATACAAATTCTGCCTACCCGCCAACCAGCGTCTAAGCTTCAGGCAAGTCCGATCAATCTGCGTGAATGGATCAATCGACTATGGGCGCGTTATGGCAAACCGGTTCGACCACCGCTGCGCAACCCACCGACAGTCCGGACGATCAGTCATTGCCACAAATTCCCCGTAGACGCAGGCGCGGGTGGCGCTGGTTCTGGCTTTTGCTGGTGGTGGGGCTGGTCGCTCTGGCGTATGCCGCCTCGCGGGAGGTGCGCAGTTCCAAATGGCAGGCCCGGGAGTTCAGCCGTGTCGCGGCCACGCTGGTGTACACCGTGCAACCGGGGCCCAGCGACGCCATTGTGTACCCAGGAGACGGCCCCTTCGACAAACGCCTGGGCTACAGCGCACTGGGTGATTTCCTGCCGCGCCTGCGGCAGCGCAATTACCTGATTCAGAGCCAGGCCCACTTTTCCCAGGACTTGCTGGACTACACCCGCCATGGCCTGTTCGTACCCTATGCCGAAAAGATTCAGGCCGGCTTGTCGATCAGCGACTGCCGTGCGCAACCGCTGTACCAGTTCAACTATCCACAACAGTTCTATCCAAGCTTCAGCGCCATTCCCCCGGTGATCGTCAGCAGTCTTCTGTTTATTGAAAACCGCGACCTGTTGGACCCCGCCCAACCCCAGGCCAACCCCGCCGTGGACTGGCCGCGTTTTGCCAAGGCCGCGTGGTCGCAGCTGGCCAAGCTGCTGCACCTTCCCGGCCAGACCGCAGGTGGCAGTACCCTGGCCACGCAATTGGAAAAGTATCGTCACTCCCCCGATGGGCTGACTCTCTCCGGCGGCGAGAAGATCCGCCAGATGATTTCCGCCAGCGTGCGCACCTACCAGGGCGGTCCGCAAACCCTGGCCGCGCGGCAAAATATCGTGCGCGATTACCTCAACAGCGTGCCGCTGTCCGCCGTTCCCGGGCATGGTGAAGTGCATGGCATCGCCGAAGGCCTGCGGGTCTGGTACGGCGCCGACTTCAACCAGACCAACGCGCTGCTGGCAGGCAACGATGCAAAAAACCTGGCACAAAAAGGCCTGGCCCTGCGCGAGGTGTTGTCGCTGATGATCGCCCAGCGCCGCCCGTCCCATTACCTGTCCAAGGGCCGCGATGAGCTGGCCAGCCTTACCGACAGTCACCTGCGCCTGCTGGGGCAAAGTGGCGAGATCGAACCGACACTGATCAACGCCGCCCTGGCGAGCAAGGTGACTTACCGCGACTGGCAGCAACAGCCGACAATCCAACCCATCGAAACCAACAAAGGTATCAGCGTGGTGCGCAGCCGCCTGGCCGCCCTGCTCAACCGTCCGCTGTACGATCTGGATAGGCTGGACCTGGCCGCCACCAGCACCCTGCAAAGCGAGCTGCAAACCCAGGCCACCGACTACCTCAAGCGCCTGGCAGACCCGGCGTTTGCCGCGCAATTGGGGCTGCTCGGCCCGCGCTTGTTGACGCCCACCAGCACCGCCCAGGTGCGCTATAGCTTCAACCTCTACGAGATGACCGCCGACGGCGCGCGGGTGCGGGTGCAGACCGACAGCACCGACCAACCCTTCGATATCAACGAGGGCAGCAAGCTGGAACTGGGCTCTACCGCCAAGCTGCGGGTGCTGACCACCTACCTGCAGATGATCAGCGAACTGCATGAGCGCTATGCCGGGCAGGCGCCCGCCGCGCTGAAAAAAATCGAGGTCAACGACCAGGATCGCCTGACTCGCTGGGCCGTGGATTACCTGATACAGCACAACGACCACAGCCTGGCGAACATGCTCGATGCGGCCCTCGACCGGCAATACTCGGCCAGCCCCGGCGAAGCTTTTTTTACTGGGGGCGGCTTGCATCGCTTCCATAACTTTCGCAATGAAGACAACGGCCGCAACCCGACCCTGCGCGATGCCCTGCGCGAGTCGATCAACCTGCCGTTCATCCGCCTGATGCGTGACCTGGTGCGCTACAGCACTTACCAGGGGCCCAACAACAGCGCCGAGTTGCTCAAGGACGACAGCGACCCGCGTCGTCAGGAATACCTGGCTCGTTTTGCCGACCGCGAGGGCACCACGTTCCTGCTGCGTTTCTGGAAAAAGTACCGCAACAAAGACACCCAGGCCCGTCTCGACACCTTTCTCGACAGCATGCACCCCACCGCCATGCGCCTGGCCGCCGTGCATCGCTACCTGTTGCCGCAGGCCAGTCAGCAGAGTTTCAACAGCTTCGTCCGGGCCCACCTGCCGGCGACCAAAAGCGCCGAAAAACTCACCGATGCGCGCCTCGACACGCTCTATATCAACTACGGCCCCGGGGTCTATGACCTGCCCGACCAGGGCTATATTGCCAAGGTCCACCCGCTGGACCTATGGCTGTTGGGCTACCTGCTCAACCACCCCGACGCGACGTTCTCCCAGGCCGTCGCCGCCAGCGAACATGAGCGCCAGGAAGTCTACAGCTGGCTGTTCAAGAGCCGGCACAAGAGCGCCCGCGACAGTCGGATCCGCACCATGCTGGAGATTGAAGCGTTCCTGGACATTCACCAGCGCTGGCAGCAGGTCGGCTACCCCTTCGACCACCTGGTGCCGTCCCTGGCCACCGCCATCGGCAGTTCGGGCGACCGTCCGGCAGCGCTGGCGGAGTTGGTGGGCACCATCCTCAATGACGGTGTGCGCCAGCCACCCTTGCGCATCGACAGCCTGCACTTTGCCGCCGCCACGCCCTACGACACCCGCGTGGTCAACGACCCGGACCGCGGCAAACGGGTGATGCCCAGTGCGGTGGCCACCGCCCTGCGCGCCGCGCTGTCGCAAGTGGTGGACGCCGGCACAGCCAAACGCGTGGCGGGTAGTTTCAAACTCGCCGATGGCACGCCCCTGACCATGGGCGGCAAGACCGGCACCGGCGACAACCGCATCGAGGCCGTGGGCGCCGGCGGCCGTATTCTCAGTTCCAAGTCGATCAACCGTACTGCGACTTTCGTGTTCTATATCGGCGACCAGCACTTCGGCACGCTGACGGCCTTTGTCCCCGGCAGTTCAGCGCAAAACTTCACCTTCACCTCTGCGCTACCGGTCCAGGTGCTCAAGGGGATGGCACCGATCCTCAGCCCTTACCTGCAACCGGGCGCACACACGTTGTGCCAGGCCCCGGCATCCACTTCGGTTGAATACACGCAAGCTCCGCAACCGGGTGTTAGTTATCTCAGTCATGCATTTGAATAATGAACTTTTGCCGCACTTGAACCGCGAATCATCCCCAGGATTTTGAACTTTTGTTCTGAACTTCAGCAGATACGCTAATGCTTAAAATCATCTAGCGAGCGTTACTGCATGCCCGAATTGCCCACTCCTGCCCAATCGCCTACGACACTCTATAAAGGGCCCCACTATGAACGGCTAACACAGCTCATCCCCGACTGGCTTACCACCGCCACCCTGGCCAGGGTCAGCCCATTGGGCAGCGCCGAACTGTCCCGACCGGCCTGGTACGCCAGCGCCTCGCCCAGCCAACACCAAGTGCTGCAGCGCACCAATGCCGAAGGCTGGCGCGCGCAAAACGCGGTGGATCGCCAACTGCGCGAGGTGCAAGACGTGTATGCGTTTGCCGAGCCGTTGTTGAAGCAGGCCATCTACTACAAATACCACCTGAACGTCGACGTCAAAAGTACGTTCCTCAACCTGTATATCCCCAAAAAATTGCCCTGGTACGCACTCACTATTGTCCCTGGCGTGACCAGCCGCAAAGTGTCACTGCTGGATGCGGCGCTGCATAACTTTGCCGCGAGCGAAACCTTTGAAGACGACTCCTGCTACATCTCTCAACCCGACTACCGGGGCCACTTCACCCTCAAACCCCTGCACCCCAAAATGTCCATCCAGCAGTTCAAGGCGCTGTGCCGAGAACTGGACCTTGGCACCCGCTATCAGCAGCATTTGCAAGACCACCTGCTGCCCAGCGATCCCGCCGCCCGCGCCGCACTCAAGCACAGCATCATCGCCAGTCAAAAAGCCGCCCTCAAAGCCGCCGCGCAACTGGCGGCGCTGAAAACCAATGACCAACAGGTTCCAGACCTGGGGCGGGCGGCCTACGGGGTGTTGATGCGCGCATTGCGCGGTGAGCGCGGGGTGTTGCAGTTCTACCAATTGCACATTCTGGATGCGCCACTGACCGGGATCCTGCTGATTGCCGCAGACCTGGATCGGGTATCCAGCGTGTCAAAACTGATCGCCTATATCCCCCATGATCCCGAAAGCCCGGTCAAGGAATACGACTCCAGCCTGGCCTTCATGCGCGACTTGACGCGCAAACTGCAAGCCAACGCGCCGATCCCCTCACGGGGGCAGCAGACTTACCAGCAGTTCTTCAGCCAGTTTGTCGACCATGGGCTGCGCGGGCATTTCTTTGCCGGGCTGGATCAGCGTTTGTGCCGGGTGCAGTGGCATCAAGCATCGCCCCTGGACCCGCGCCCGCAATGGCGCGAAACGCTGCTGGACAATCCCCGCCTGCAGTTTTCGGCGGTGCGTATCGACGTTGATCTGTGGGAGCACCTCTATCAGCAAGCCCTGAACAAGATTCTCAATGATGGGCGCACGATTGCCGTCGCCACCGCCGATGCCGACAGTCACCAGCGCTGGGCCTGGTGGGACAACCTGACAAAAATCGTCGCGGATATTTTCAACATCGCCCTGCTGGTCATCACACCCTTCGTGCCGTTCCTCGGTGAGTTGATGCTGGCCTATACCGCCTATCAACTGAGCAGCGATGCCATCGAAGGCCTGGTAGACCTGGGTGAAGGGCAATTTCGCGAAGCGGCCGACCACCTTGTCAGCGTGGCCACCGATGTCGTGCAACTGGCCACCTTCGCCGCCGGAGCAGGCCTTGGCAGTGCCTTCAAGCGCTCGTCGTTTGTCGACGGTTTGCACCCGATCGACGTCGACGGGCAACCCCGCCTATGGAACCCGGACCTGACGCCTTACGCACGCAACGACCTGCAACTGCACAGCGACGCACAGCCCGATGCCCTGGGCCTGCATGCCCAGGGCGACACCGCCATCCTGCGCCTGGAGGGCCGGCACTATGTGGTCGAACACGACCCCACCGCCGACACGTACCGGATCAAGCACCCGAGCCGGCCGCACGCCTATGCACCGAAACTCGACCACAACGACCATGGCGCCTGGCTGCATGAGGCAGAAGACCCGCATAGCTGGGACCGTGAGACCTTGCGCACCCGCCTGGGCCCCTTGGCGCAGGGCCTCACGCCCGCAGAGCTGGAGCAGGCCTGTGAAACCAGCGGCACCCACGACGGCGCCTTGCGCATGATGTACGCCCACCGCGAACCGCCGCCGCCCCTGCTGGCCGACAGCCTCAAGCGCCGCCGCCTGCACCGGCAAGTCGAACAGGCACCGCAGCAGATGCGCACCGGCGCCATGCCTGATCTGCCGACCAATTGGTCAGTGCAAACCATCAGCGAGCTGGCCGGCTGGCCCTCAGACAAAGCCATCGATGTGTTTATCAATAACGATTTGAGCGGCTATGCCATGCGCTACGGAGCCACCGACGCCACACACGCCAACACCCTGAAAATCAGCCATCAAGACGTCCGGGCCGGCAAGTTGCCCGAGCACGTCGTGGCGTTTCTCAGCGAGGCAGAACTCAAGGCGCTACTGCCCTCGCCGGTGCCCGCCACGCAATCCGGGCAGGTCGAGGCCTTGCGCGGGCAACTGGCCGAGCGCCTGGTGCCGCAGAAGACCGCGATTTTCAACCACCTCTATAGCACCCGCGAAGTGCTCGACACGCCTCACGGCCAACTGATTCAACAGCAGTTCCCGCACCTGCCCAGCGATCTGGTGAGCCTGTTGCTGCTGCGCACCTCGCCCGAGGAGCTGGAGGTGATGAGCAGCGAGCAGCGCATCCCCCTGCGCCTGAAAAACCTCGCCCGGGAACTGGCCAACGAAGTACGCGCCAGCCACGCCAGCGAAGGCCTGTACGACGATGCCTTACTGACGCCGGATACCGAGCGCATGGCCTTGAATATCGTGCGCTTGAACAGCGACTCGCTGGGCGACCTGAATATCGCCATCCATAGGCAATCGGCCGATGGTCCCTTGCGTTGTCAGGTCGGCCCGACTGACGCCGGCACGCAGAAAATCCTGTTGTACCAAAGCCAGGGACGCTACCAGATCCACGGTGCACCGGACGTGGCGCAGTACAGTTTCTACGAAGCCCTGTTGCGCGTGCTCCCCGCTGACGCGCTCGGCTACCGGCCAGGCCAGGGCGAGATATTCAGGGCCTGGTTCAAGGAGCAACTTGAACCCCTGGCCGCACGCCGTACGGTATTGGAAGCACCCAGCCGACGTCGGGCCGACGAGGGCGTCACTCAACGCCTGCTGCAAAAGCCCGGCTTCGAAGCCTTCCGCCGCTTGTTTCGCCGCCGGCCGGCGCAAACGCCGACGCTCAGAGAAACCCTGAGCACACTGTGCCCCTTGCTCAACGAGGAGGAGATCGCCCAGGTCATGCCCTTTCTCGGCACCCCAGCGGGTAAGCAATTGCTGGGCAAGCTGCAAGCCGACCACCTGAGGCTGCTCGAAGACCTGCGCTACATTCGCAAACGCCGAACCCTCGGCCCGGCAGGCAGCGTGCTCGCGGAAAACGAACTGTTGATGCGCAAGATGATCCTCAAGGAGTTGCGCACCTGTTGGGAGGATGGCGCCTACCAGAGCATGTTGCCAACGCAACCCCGCGCTCGCGGCACCTTGCTGGACTTGAGTGAGCTGGTACTGGGCCGCTACATACACCACATTGAACCGTTGCGGGCCGACTTCAGCCATGTCACCCGCCTGAACCTGAGTGGTACGCGCCTGCAGGACCAGGAAATGGGCTTTCTGCATAACTTTCCCAGCGTGCGTACGGTGGACCTGTCCCACAACAAACTGACCGGTCTGCCCCCTCAACTGACCGACCTGAAGCACCTGAGCGCGCTGAACCTGGGCCATAACCCGATCAGGTGGGTGCGCTATGACTACGAGGTGCTCAAACGGCTGTGGCAGTTGCGCTCCTTGAACCTGGAGGGGCACAACCAGCTGAAAGTGCCACCGGACATCAGCCTGATGCCCGAACTGCGCCGACTGGCCCTGCGCCGAACCGGTATCACCCAATGGCCAGACGGCCTGGACAGCCCACGACTGGCAATCCCCGAACTGGACCTGACCCACACTGAGGTCAGCAGCGTGCCGCAATTCGCCGAAGACTCGGTGGGCGCGCGTATCGTCGCCGGCAGTTGGCTGGACCGTGGCAAGCTCGAACCCGAGGATGAAAACCGTTTTGTCAGCTACCGCCGGGCGTTTGGTTTCGACCCCTATCGCACGGCGCCCCGCAGCGGTGCGAGTGAGCGGCAGTATTGGTTGTCTGGCCTGGACGGCGACGAGCGCGACGTGGCCATCAACGTCTGGGACGACGTTGAAAAAGAGCATGGCTCCCAGGGAGTTTTCGACCTCCTCAAACTGTTGCGCCCACCGGTGGAGTTCCAGACCGAGATAGATGCGCAATTGTTTCGCGAAGGCCGGGAAGACCTGGCCATACGGGTCTGGCAGTTGCTGTTTGCGATGGATGAGAACCCGCAGTTTCGCGAGCGGATGTTCAGCCTGGCCGCGACGCCGGTCAATTGCGCGGATGCCGGCGCGCATGTATTCAATCGCATGGGCGTCGAGACTATGCTCGAACACATTCTCAAGGATAACTCCCCGCAGGCACTGCTCCAACGCGAGAGCCGCCTGGTGAACCTGGCCAGGCAATCCTGGCGCCTGGACCAGGTCAACCGACTGGCCCGCGAAGAAGTCCTGCACCGCGTCACCCCGGTCAGCGAAGGCGGCCTGGGGCAAACCTTTGGCAGCGGTGAAGGCCAGGTGGATGACGTGCAGGTCTACCTCGCCTACCAGACCGGGCTCAAGACACGCCTGAACCTGCCGTGGGTGTCCGAACACATGGTCTACCGCAACACCGCCAGGGTAACCCAGGCCCATCTCGACAGAGCGGCACGTGCGATTCGCCAGTTGCAGCAAGGTGACGGGCTGGTCAACGGCGTACTGGAGCAACCGTTCTGGAACGACTACCTGCACGACGCCCATCTCCAAGCCTTCAACACCCAGGACGAACTGCGGGAAAAGGCCGGCAGCCAACTGCAGGACCTGCTGGAACTGCACCAACAATGGTCCGCAGGCCAACTGACGGCCGAGGCCAAGACACAAGTGCGCGAGCAACTGGTGGTGCTGGCCGACGAACTGGTTATCCCACACAACGTGGTACTTACCGAACAACCATTGCCAGACAGCACTGTGCTGGGTTTTTACGAGCGCATCCAAAATGACTACAACGAACTTGCC
Organism: Pseudomonas sp. DTU12.1; assembly: GCF_009873475.1. Classification (NCBI taxonomy): domain Bacteria; kingdom Pseudomonadati; phylum Pseudomonadota; class Gammaproteobacteria; order Pseudomonadales; family Pseudomonadaceae; genus Pseudomonas; species Pseudomonas sp. DTU12.1. Next base: position 4,924,179 of record NZ_CP045254.1, read on the forward strand.
CGCCGCCTGACCCGCCAGGCTTTAATCCAGTTCAGTTAGCACTGAGCGGACGATCGGCGCGTGTCCTGGCCTGCCGGCCTGTTGTGGCAACCGGGCTTCTCGTGGCCTGCAGACCTCTTGTGGCGAGCGGGCTTCCTGTGGCGAGCGGGCTTGCCCCGCGCTGGGCTGCGCAGCAGCCCCACTCCACCCACCGTAGATATTTCAGGCACACCGCGCCAGCAGGGTTTGGGGCGGCTTCGCCACCCAGCGCGGGGCAAGCCCGCTCGCCACAGGGACGGGGGCAGCCGGTCAGGTTTTTTTGGAAAATTCACCGTGGGCGGCAGCAGCACTACAGGACTTTTGTGCCCCGCAGACTTCTTGTGGCGAGCGGGCTTGCCCCGCGCTGGGCTGCGCAGCAGCCCCACTCCAACCGCCGTAGATATTTCTGGTACACCGCGCCAGCAGGGTTTGGGGCGGCTTCGCCACCCAGCGCGGGGCAAGCCCGCTCGCCACAGGGGCGGGGGCAGCCGGTCAGGATTTTTTGGAAACTTCGCAGCAGGCGGCAGCAGCACTACAGGACTTTTGTGGCCCGCAGACTTCTTGTGGCGAGCGGGCTTGCCCCGCGCTGGGCTGCGCAGCAGCCCCAACAAACCCACCCCAGTTTCTCCAGGCACACCGCGCAAGCAGGCTTTGGGGCGGCTTCGCCACCCAACGGGGGACAAGCCCCCTCTCCACATTTACCGCGCCAGCCCCCCGACTGCGGCCAGAGCGCCCGTTGTGGCGAGCGGGCTTGCCCCGCGCTGGGCTGCGCAGCAGCCCCACTCCAGACGCCGTAGATATTTCAGGCACACCGAGCCAGCAGGATTTGGGGCGGCTTCGCCACCCAACGGGGGACAAGCCCCCTCTCCACATTTACCGCGCCAGCCCCCCGACTGCGGCCAGAGCGCCCGTTGTGGCGAGCGGGCTTGCCCCGCGCTGGGCTGCGCAGCAGCCCCACTCCAGACGCCGTAGATATTTCTGGCACACCGCGCCAGTAGGGTTTGGGGCGGCTTCGCCACCCAGCGCGGGGCAAGCCCGCTCGCCACAGGGCGGGGTTTGAGTGCGGTTCAGGGGGCCAGGAAGTCGAACACCAGGTGCACTGTGCCGTAGTACTCGCCGCCGCGATATCCGTCATCGGGTTTTATCGCGGCGATGTCCAGTTCGGCGCGGCGGCCGGCGCGGGCGTCGTTGGCGTTGACTACTTCTATCGGGTCCAGGGTCAGGGCTACCCGGTTGAATTGCACCTGCAGGTCGATGCGGTTACGCCCGTTGTACAGGTACGGCTCGGCACCCAGGCGGGCCGCGACCCCGCCGTTGAGGTTTTTCACGTCGAAGTTCTTGCGCAGCCTGCCCAGTTGCTCGGTCACCAGGTTCCAGGCCAATAGTTGGTCCTGGCCCATCCAGTCCGGCTCGGACGGCAGTACATAGGCCTCATGCACCGGGATGGTCACCGAAACATCGAATGAGTGGCGCTCCTGGATTGCCGCGGTGTGGGTAGCCGCCAGCATGCAAGCCGCCAGTACACCGAGTCTTGTCAGTTGCTTGAACATCATCATCACCCGTTACTTTTCTCGACCTTCATCGGTTTTTTATCCAGCCCTTCCACCAGCACGAAGCTGTAGCGCCGGCCCGGTTTTTTCTCGAACTTCAATTGCCGCTCGGGCAGGATGTGGTGCTTGGTGGTAGGCACGCAGTCGGTGGCGTCGGTCACCGAGCAATCGTGAAACTCATCGAGCACCACGGTGCTGTTGCCGGCGTTGCGCAGTTGGTATTGATCGGTGGAGTCGTTGATCTGGGTATCAAACCGCGTGTCTTTGGGGCGCACGAAAAACACCGTGCCGTAGCCGGCCATCACGTTGATCCCGGCAGCGAGGTGGTCCTTGTAGTCGACGCGCTCTTCATCGGTGATGCCGAAGTTGTCGTCTTTTTCCGGAACCACGGGGATAAAGCGCAGGCGGAAATAGCGCTCCTTGTCACGCGGGCCCATGTACAACAGGCGCGTGCCCTGGCGGCCGTTTACCGGGACGATCAGCCGTGACGGGCTGGCCATCAGGCCGTCGCGGCTGGTAGTGGCGCCCTTGTCGTCGGTCATCGAAGCCACCGGAACTTCGCGGGTGGTGCCGTCGGCGTTGTAGACGATCTCCAGCACATTGACCTTGATGAACGCGGTGCTGGTGCCGCCATTGAATACACGCTTGAGGTAGGAGCTGCGATCGCCTTCGAGGTAGTCATACACCACCCCCACATTGATCAGCGGCCCGGCCTGGGCGGTGAGGGACATCAGGCTCAACCCGATCCATAACGCTGCTTGTTTCATGTTTACTACGCCTCATTGATTGAATGCGGCGGGCCCGGCCCGCCGGTGGTGCGGCGAGACTAAATCTCGGAATCCCAGATCACTGTCACCACGCCCGAGTAAGTGCTGCCCGGCTGGTTGAGCATGCCGGCCATGTCGTCCCGCAGGACTTCAAAATGCAGGGTGCCGGGACGGTCGTTGACGTAGAACAACGGCTGGAACAGATCGGTGCCGTCTCCGTCCAGGCGCAAGGGGCGTTTTTGCACGGCCTGGTTGCCACGCCCATCGATGCCGCTGGGCAGTGTCACGGCGATCTGCAACGGCACTTCATCGCCATTGGCGTTGCGCAAGCCGCAGGTGTTGCCCATCACGATCGAGCACTCCAGCTGCATCTTGAAACGCGAACTGGCGGCGATGCGGAAGGTCTGGTCGCGGTACAGCCGGGTCGGCGCACGCCCACGGTTGAGCCAGGCTTGCCAGCCGCCCTCGGGGAGCAACTCGATGCGGTTGCCGCCCGGGGGGATATCGACTTTGAGGTCATGTTCCACCGACAGATTAAAATTCAGTGTCAGCTGGGAGTCGTTTGGAATGACTACGTCGCCAAAGTCAAAGTCCAGTCCTGGCCCCATGGTGTAAGTCAGGCTGCCCGTGTACTCACCCGATGACATGCTCAGCGGGTTGGGAGTCCTGAGCGCATAGGCGAATTCGAGCGTGCGATATTGAAAAAAGGTGATGGTGGTTCCGGGAAAACGACTGCATACACCCGCATTTTCCGGCACCAACCAGAAGAACAACGCTAACGTCGAATGCCCGGTAAGGAACCCCGTACTCTGGCAAGGCGCGGGCGCGTTCAGCCACTGTCCCTGCCAGGAAACACCTGGCCGTGCCCACGCGCTGGTATTTGGCCGAATATCCCAACGGTGCCCAATTCCGGCTATCCGCACCTGCACTGTCTCGACTTCACCGGTGCGCGTATGGGTCACCGGAACATCGCGCCACTGCGAAGGCACTTGCCACATGGCGCCTTTGCGCGGGTCTTCGTGATAGGCCTCGATGGGCGCAATGGCGTCCGCTCGAAACGAGTCATCAATGCGGATCGTGAAAATCCCCATCTGCTTGCATCGTGCAGGCATGTGCCCTTGGCAAATGCCTGTCACTGGTGTGGTGTTAACAAATTCGTTCTTGGTCGGATTTGCCGGGTCAGGTTTAAAGACGGCGGTGATGTTTTGGCTAATAGCGTTTGCAGGCTCAGCCAACACCGCGCCCAATAAGCCAGCCAACAACAGGCCAAACACATTTCTCTCAAACTGCTTTTTCATAAACGTCCTTAACCAGCGGTCTCGGTCTGGAATGTGTTTTCAGCCAGGGTGTCCGGCGTGCAGCGCAGGTCACCGATCATCAACACGTCGTTTTCATTGGCGGAGGTGGCCGGGTCGAGGCGGAACTGGCAGAGCAACTGGTTGCGGTAGCGCACTTCGAGGGTCGGTGAGCTGGCGCTCATTTCCATGGAGAAGAACCCGTCGACTTCGCTGACCCCACGGCTGGCGTGGTTGATCACGTGATGGCCCCTGAGCGGCTGGCCCTGGGCATCGAGCAGGCGCCCGAGCACTGACACGGTCTTCATTACGGTGATTTTTCGGTAGTCCACCCCGCCCTTGTTCAGGTGATAAGTGGTCCGCCCCGGCTGGATGTTGGCCGCCGGTGGGTGGTTACCCTCAAAGTCGAAGTTCACCGTGCTGCTCTTGTAGGCGGCCACCGGCACAAAGTTGCGCCCGGGCCGCAGGATCGCGCCGCCACCGCTGAAGTCGTCGGCACGCAAGGTGATCTCATCGAGGTCGGTCTCGACGTCGACGATCATCCCCGCGCCATAGGTCTGGTACTGGCTGGTCATCAGCATCTGGTCGCCACCGGCAACGAAGGTGCTGTGCAGGTTCAGGCCACCGCTGAGGTTGCCGTTGAACGAGCTGCGCTGGACGAAGCCATCACCGCTGACGACATCGCTGTCAAAGCTGGCCATGCCCGACAGGCCGACGCCGTAGGTGTCGGTGATCGCCGTGGCCGAGACGCTTTGCAGCAGGTGCTCGGTGAGGTCCTGGCGGTAGGTGACCGAGGCATTGTTATCGCGGCCACCGTCGCGGTCGGTACGGGTACCGATGCTGCCGGAAATCTGCCGGCCATCGCCGCCCAAGGCCAGGCTCACGGAGAGGTCCACGCCACGATTGCGCTGATCGCCGGTGCCAGAAGTGCCCGGTCGATCGAACACCGAGAACCGCCAGTTGGCGTCGCTGCCCCACAAGGTATCGCGCCGGCTCCAGCCCAGGTCCAGGCCGGTGCCTTCGACGTTGCCCTCGCTGTGGGACAGGCGCAGGTTCCAGGAATTTCTTGCGTCGACCCGTTGGTTGACCGAGAGCGCCGAGTTGCTGGTCTGGCCGACAAAGGTATTGCGCCGCAGACGCGTGCCGTCCGGCAGGGTTTCATAGGTGTCACGGGTGTCGAGCCAACTGCGGTTATGGCTGAACACCAGGTTGGTGGCCCCAAAGGTATAGAGCCCCTGCAAGTCCATGCCGGTGCCGTGTTCACGGGTCTGGTAGAGGTTGGCAAAAACGCTGGTGTTGTTGGCCACCGTCCAGTCTGCCGAGCCGCCGTATTGCAGTTGATCGCGCACTTCGCGCGCCGACAGGCCGAGGATCACCCGTGGGTGTACCAGGTAGTTGAGCGAGGCGCCGGCAGTAACCGCGCCGGACGACTGTTCGTCCCAATTGCTGAACAACTTGGTTTCGCGCCCGGCAAACACGTTGTAGCGCCAGCGGTCTTCGGCGTTGCGCCAGTTGCTGGGTTTGTAGACCAGCTCCTGGGTGGTGCTGACGGTCAGGCCATCTTCCACCAGGCGCACTTCGACTTCGTAGATGCCGCCGGGCAACGGTCGCGTGTCCAGGGTCTGCAAGCCTGCCGCCACCGCCTGGGTGTTGACTAGCAGGCCGTTGCGGTAAATCTCCACGGCGGCCTGGCGATTGGCGGTGACGTAGATCGGATAGACACTGGCCTTGGTGTTGTTGATCGCCAGACTGTCGGAGCTGCCGTACATGACACCCAGCGCCGTATCGGGGCTGGCGCCAAAGCTGCGCAACTGACGGGTCAGGCCATCGGAGTTGGGCGTGAAATGGCCCAGGCGCAAAAAGCGACCTTCCAGTTCACGTTGGGTGTAGAGCTCGTGAATCGCGTGGCGCAGTTGTTCTTCATCGCCACTCTGGCGCGCCAGTTGCAAATTGAACACCTGGGTCCAGTTGCCCAGGCTGGCACTGGCCTGCAGACCATAACGCCCGCCCAGGTCTTCATCCTCGCCGCCGTTGAGGTTGAGCTGGTTGTTGATAATCAAGCCACGGCTGCCGCCTTCGGGCTGTGCGTGATAGCGCGGAGCGTCGCCGCCATGTTCGACGTTCTGGGTGATGATCGAGAGCAGCGAGCTTTCAAGGTTGTAGTGGGTGGACACCAGTTGTTGTGGGCATGACTGGGTACACGCACCAAGAGCAACACCACTGGCCAGCACCGCTTGCCAGATGTCGCGGGTGGCCGCCGGGACTTTGCTGTCGCCGGTGTCGGTGAACTCCAGCAACGTCACATGTTCGTCCTGCGACAGGGAAATCAGCGCCTCTCCCATGGGTTGCTGGTCCAGTTCAACCTGTACCGCCAACGGCACATCGAAGAAGTGATCGCTGAACCCGGCAGGCAAACCCTGGGCCTGGGTCAACAGACTGGCGGGCGTGACGGTACCTGGCGTGGGCGCGGCCACGGCACTCGTACAAATCACTAGCGCAAGCGCAACCGCGATGGGCGTCATCGGGAACATGAAAGGAATACTCTGAGGGCCAAGAGACAAAACAAAAAACCAGGCCGGCCTACGGGGAGAATCAGCCGGCCCGAACGCCAATGCCCGCGGGCGTACAAGCCCGGCGGGCACCTACACCATCAAGGTGTCGTTGGCAGCACCGCGTCGAACACCAACGCCACAGCGGAGGTGTAGGCACCGCGCTGGGTTGCCGAAGGCTTGGCTGCCACGATGCGCAGTTCAGCAGCGACGCCTGGGGTGGAGTCCGCTTCGGTGACGACTTCTTTAGGGGTGCCGGTCATCTCTACACCGTTAAAGCTGGTGGTCAGCGCAATGTTCTGTGCAACGTTGCCGTTGAACAGCACGGCCGGGCCGCCTTCGATGTAGGCGTGGACCGAGCCGTTGGTGTTTTTCACGTCGTAGACGGCGGTCAACGGCGCCAGCTCACCGCTGACAAGGTTGTAGCTCATGCTTTCATCGCGGCCGAAGTTAGGGTCACGTGGCTGCGCGTGGAACACGGTTGTCGGGATATTCGCCTTGATGTTGACGGTGTGGTTGGCTTCACCGGCGGCGAATGCCATCGACGAATTCAGCGCCAGGAGGGCCAGAGGGGCAGCAATTGCGAACTTCTTGAACATGGTGATTTCCTGTTTTCGGACAAGTTAGTGACCCACTGAAAGTTGAACCATAGATCCAACACACAATGAGAGCCGTCGCGATGAAACTTAAGTGATTGCAACGCGAGGCAGATGATCCACCAACTTCAAAAACAGATATGCAAGGCAGTTCCCACGCTGCCGTAGCCAATAGATACAGGACAACTCGGAAAAATATGGCACTTTGCCAAAACTTTAATTTCTTCCGTAGGATACAGACTACATGAATGGTTACAGCGAATACGCAATGAAAATTCCGTAAGAACGGTACCACAAAAGCAACTAACCAGACATATAACACAGCCAATGAAAGTTTGAGCTTTAGCTCTAATACTAGTTATGAAGCGCAACTTATGGGGAATAAATTAACTTGGCGCTCGGCTCGTCCGCCCACGGATGACCGTTGGTCACCTGCCTCTGGCCGGAATTTAAGATATATCTTACGTTATGTCTAAACCACACAGCAGAGAGCATGACAATGAGAGACCCTCATTCCCACCGTGAACCCGGTGACGACCGCGACGGCTTCGAAAAACGCCCAGGCCGCGAACGCGCTGGTCGAGGCCCGCGGGTCTTCGCCCCCGGCGACCTGAAGCTGTTGCTACCGGCGTTGATCGCCGAACAGCCGTGCCATGGCTACGACCTGATCCGCCAGATCGAAGGCCTGTTCGATGGCGCCTACAGCCCCAGCCCCGGGGTGATCTACCCCACCCTGACCTTCCTTGAAGAAAGCGAACTGATCACCGGCGACGCCCAGGGTGGAAAAAAACGCTACACAATCACCGACGCCGGACGTCTGTTCTTAAGTGAGCAAGCCATTGCGCTGGACGGTGTGCGCATGCGCATTGATGTCAGCAAACGCTCATTGCGCGGCCACGACCGACCGCCGCAAATCCACGAGGCGGTGCACAACCTGCGCCATGCCTTGCAGTTGCACCACGGGCGCTGGAGCCCGGAAGAAATCACCCGCGTCGCGGCGCTGCTCAACAGCACCGCCCAAGCCATTGTGGACGGCCCGGCCGTCCCACCTGTACAGGGGAAAACCCTATGAGTACGCCTGTCATTCACCGTGTGAGCCACGAGATCAAACGCCGGCGCCTGGAGGTGCTGCGCGTGGTCGACATCACCCCGCGCATGCGCCGTATCACCCTGGGTGGCGAGCAGTTGGCGGGGTTCGTCAGCCTGGGTAGCGATGACCATATCAAGCTGCTGTTCGCACAGAACGCTGCCGAGCAGGCGGCACTGGAAAGCCCGACATTCAGTGTCAAGGGCGAGGGGCCACAACCGGCGATGCGCGACTACACCCCGCGTCGGATCGACTTGAGCCGCGGCGAGTTGGATATCGACTTCGTGCTGCACGGCGACGGCCCGGCCTCCACCTGGGCCGAACAGGCCAAGCCCGGCCAGCACCTGCACATTGCCGGCCCCCGCGGGTCGATGATCGTGCCGGACATCTTCGACAGCTATCTGCTGGTGGGCGACGAAACCGCCATCCCGGCCATTGCCCGCCGCCTGGAAGAACTGCCGGCAGGGCGCAAGGCGCTGGTGGTGATCGAGATTGCCGATGAGCATGAAAAGCAGGCACTCGACAGCGCAGCCGATGTGCAGGTGACCTGGGTAGTGCGTGGCCAGGATGAGTTGCTCGGCACCCTACGCGACCTGCAAGTGCCAGAAGGCTCGTTGTATGCCTGGGTCGCCACCGAGACCAAGCTGTCGCGCCAGGTACGCCGGGTGCTGCTTGACGAGCACAAGCTCAACGATGAGTTCGTCAAGGCCGTGGGTTACTGGCGTGCACAGGGCAGCGACGAGGAATAGCCCTTCTCCAGGCAGACAGAGCTGCTGTGGCGAGCGGGCTTGCCCCGCGCTGGGCTGCGAAGCAGCCCCCTCTAGTTCAGACACACCGAGCCAGCAGGGTTTGGGGCGGCTTCGCCACCCAGCGCGGGGCAAGCCCGCTCGCCACAGGGGTTTTGAACTACGCTGCCGGCTTCAGGATCTTGTCCAGGCCCACTAGCGCCAATGCCACCAACACAAACCCCAACAGGATGCCCCCGGCATTCATAAACACCTGTGGATAACCCAGCGTCCCTACATCAATGAACGGGTACTGGTATTGCCCCAGGGCGTGCCCGCGCAGCAGTACATAAGCGAAGTACACCAACGGGTAAATCACCCAGTACCCGACGTGCCTGAGCCGCAGCGCGCCCTTGGGCACACAGAACCACCAGTAGCCCAGGAACAGCAACGGCATCACATCGTGCAGCAATTCGTCGGCGATAAACTGCCAGCCCTCGGGGCTCCACAAATGCCGCAACAGCAAGCTATACGCCAGGCCCACCACGACAATGCTCACCGCAATACCGCTGCTGACCGCCGGGAGCAGGAAAAACCGGCGTGCGGCCGAAGGGCGATTCACCAGTGCATAACTCAACACCACAGCGGCCAGGGTGTTGGTCAGCACGGTAAAAAAGCTGAAGAAGTTCACCAGGCCGCCCAACAGGCTGGCATCGGCCATCCAGCGCGAATAGCCAATCAGGTACAGCTGGATCGTCAGGCCCGCCCAACCGGCCAGCGCTGCCCCTGCCACATATGCCCTCATTCCTGGGGGCGTTTGGTGCGCATCAACTTGACGTACAACCCTTCGACCTTTTCCCGCGCCCATGGCGTCTTGCGCAAGAACGTCAGGCTCGACTTGATGCTCGGGTCGTTCTTGAAGCAGCGGATGTCGATGCGCTCGGCAAGGCCTTGCCATTCGTAATGCGCTACCAGCGCGGTGAGCACCTGTTCGAGGGTAACGCCGTGCAGTGGGTTGTTGTTCGGTGCGGTCATGCCGGGCCTTTGCCAAGTAAATGAAGAAGAAGCCGCGCACCTTAGCCGAGGTGCCAGGCCGGTGGAAGCACGACCTTGATTGTAGCCCCACCCCCGCCCCCCTGTAGGAGCGAGCTTGCTCGCGAAAATCGTCAATGCTGAAGCGGGGCATCAGGTTTAACGCGGCGTCCTGAAGTTTTTCGCGAGCAAGCTCGCTCCTACAGGGCTTGTGAAAAGTTCCACTCCACGGCCTAAAAAGAGATGTTATATTGTAACTATAAGTATCCAACTCTCTGCTCGACCAAGGAACCTCCCGATGTCCCTCTCCCCTCTCTGGCGCCTGACCCCGCTGGCGGCTGCCCTGTTGATCGGCTCCCAGGCCCACGCCCTGGAACTGCAACCCCAAGTCATCACCGGCAACCCCCTGGGCAGCCAGCAACTGGCCTCGCCCACGACGGTGCTGGAAGGCGATGACCTGACCCTGCAACAAAAAGGCAGCCTGGGCGAAACCCTGAACAAGCAGCCAGGGGTGTCGTCGTCGTACTTCGGCCCTGGCGCCAGCCGCCCGATCATCCGTGGCCAGGATGGCGACCGCATTCGCATCCTGCGCAATGGCGTCGGCGCGCTGGATGCCTCGTCGCTGTCCTATGACCATGCGGTGCCGCTGGACCCGGTCAACGTCGAGCGCATCGAGATCGTGCGCGGCCCGGCTGCCCTGCTCTACGGCGGCAGCGCCATTGGCGGCGTAGTCAACACCTTCGACAATCGCATCCCCACCGAAGCCATCGAAGGCATCCACGGTGCCGGTGAACTGCGCTACGGCGGCGCCGACACCACCCGCAGCAGCGCCGGCAAACTGGAAGCCGGCAACGGCACCTTCGCCCTGCATCTGGATGCCAGCGCGCGGGAATTCAACGACCTGAAAATCCCCGGTTACGCCCGCAGCCGCCACGCCCCCCAAAGCGAGAATGGCCCCGGCAAAAACGGCCGCCTGGGCAACAGCGACGGACGCCAGGACGGCGGCGCGGTGGGCGGTTCCTACACGTGGGACGACGGTTATGCCGGGCTGTCCTACAGCAACTCCGACAGCAACTACGGCTCACCCGCCGAACAGGATGTGCGCATCCGCATGCAGCAGGAGCATTACGCGTTCGCATCGGAGATTCGCAACCTGCAAGGCCCGTTTACCTCGGTCAAACTCGACGCCGGCTACACCGATTACGAACACCGCGAAATCGAAGGTGGCGAAACCGGCACCACCTTCAAGAACAAAGGCTATGAAGCACGCATCGAAGCGCGCCACCAGCCGATGGGGCCTTTCGATGGCATCGTCGGTGCCCAGGTCAGCCGTAGCGAATTCTCCGCCTTGGGCGAGGAAGCTTTCGTACCGCAGACCGATACCAATGCTGGCGCGCTGTTCATCCTCGAAGAAATGCAGGCCAGCGAACGCCTGAAACTGAGCCTGGGTGCACGCCTGGAGCACACCACCGTCGACCCGGACGGCAAAGGCAAAGAGCGTTTCGCCAAGGCCAACAGCTCCAGCAGCTTCACCGCCGGCAGCCTGTCGTCGGGCGCGGTGTATACGCTGACGCCCATCTGGTCGCTGGCCGCGACCTTGGGCTACACCGAGCGCGCGCCGACTTTCTACGAGCTGTATGCCAACGGCGCCCACGTCGCCACCGGTACCTATGAAGTGGGTGATGCCAAGCTGTCGAAGGAAAAGGCCGTGGCCAGCGATCTGGCCCTGCGCTTTGACAATGGCACCCACAAGGGCAGCTTCGGCGTGTTCTACAGCCACTTCTCCAACTACATTGGCTTGCTGAACAGCGGCCGCACCTTGAATGACGAGGGCGAAGAAGACGCCGATGGCATCCCGGAATACACCTACTCCGGCGTGCGCGCACGTTTCGTCGGCTTCGAAGCCCAGGATCACTGGAAACTCAGCGAAGGGGCCTACGGCAAATTCGCCCTGGAGCTGTCGGGCGACTACACCCGCGCCACCAACCTGGATACCGGCGAAGCCTTGCCGCGCATCGCCCCACTGCGCTTGAACAGTGGTTTGTTGTGGGAACTGGACCGCTGGCAGGCGCGCATTGATGTCGAGCACGCTGCCGGCCAGGGCCGTGTACCGCGCAACGAAAGCGGGACCGACGGCTACACCACCCTGGGCGCCAGCGCCGGTTATCGCTTCAACCTGGGCGGCAGCCAATGGCTGGCGTTCGTCAACGGCGAGAACCTGACCAACCAGACCGTACGCTATGCCAGCTCGATCCTGCGCGATATTGCGCCGGCGCCGGGGCGCAGTGTGCAGGTGGGCTTGCGCACGACCTTCTAACAGCCACTGATTAACCCTGTGGGAGCGGGCTTGCTCGCGAAAGCGGTGTTTCAGTCAATCTATCCGGTGACTGATACACCGCTTTCGCGAGCAAGCCCGCTCACATGAGATATGCGGTATTGCGTCGCACTGTTACCAAATCCGAAAGAATCCATCTTGCGATTAGCGCTTTCTCTCCCCGAGCCGGCGCTTTATCCTTGTCGGCAACAACCTGAAACGTTTCATCCGCCGCTCAAACCTGACCCGTTGGCACCCGCCAATCGCGGTTTGCGTACTAAAACCAAAAACTATTAAGACCTGCCCTTGCCTATGCCTGCTTTCCCAACACTGCGCCTGTGCGCTGCGCTGCTGCCTTTGTGCCTGATCACCTGCGCCCAGGCCGCGCCGGCCTTTGACCGTGAGTCCCCGTGGATGCTGGGTGATTTCGGCGGCTCTCGGACAGCGCTGTCTCAACAGGGCTACGACTTCAAGATCGACTACACCGGTGAGATGGGCAGCAACCTGCACGGCGGCTCGGACCACGACCGCACTGCGCGCTACAGCGATCAATGGGCCTTCGGCAGCCACCTGGACCTGCAGAAGATCCTTGGCTGGCACGACGCCGAGTTCCAACTGACGATCACCGAGCGCAGTGGCAACAACATCACCAACGATCGCATCAACGATCCGCGGGTCGGCGGCTTTACCTCGTCCCAGGAAGTCTGGGGCCGTGGCCAGACCTGGCGCCTGACGCAGATGTGGTACCAGCAGAAGTTCTTCGACCAGAAGCTGGATATCAAGGCTGGGCGTTTTGGCGAAGGCGAGGACTTCAACAGCTTCCCCTGCGACTTCCAGAACCTGGCGTTCTGCGGCTCCCAAGTGGGCAACTGGGTCGGCGGCATCTGGTACAACTGGCCGGTGAGCCAATGGGCGCTGCGGGTCAAATACCACCTGACGCCCGAGCTGTACGCGCAAATCGGCGCCTATGAGCAGAACCCGTCCAACCTCGAGCGTGGCAATGGCTTCAAGCTCAGCGGCAGCGGCACCCAAGGCGCCCTGCTGCCGGTGGAGTTGGTGTGGACCCCGAAGATCCACGGCCTTGCTGGTGAATACCGCGCCGGCTATTACTACAGCAGCGCCAAGGCCAGCGACGTGTACAAAGACCGCAACGACCAGCCCGCGGCCGTCAGTGGCGAGGCCTACCGCAGCGCCTCCAGCAAGCACGGCGTGTGGCTGGGCGTGCAGCAGCAAGTCAGCAGCCTGGCCAGCGACAACACCCGGGGCTTGAGCGTGTTCGCCAACGCGACGATGCACGATAAGAAAACCAACGCTGTGGATAACTATGTCCAGGCCGGGGTGGTCTACAAAGGCCCGTTCGATGCCCGTGCCAAGGACGATATCGGCTTTGCCGTGGCCCGCGTCCACGTCAACCCGGCGTACCGCAAGAACGCCCAGGCCAGCAACCAGGCCCGCGCGGTCTACGACTTTGACGACGCCGCCTACCTGCCGGTGCAAGACACCGAATACAGCGCCGAACTCTATTACGGCGTGCACGTCAGCAACTGGCTGACGGTGCGCCCGAACCTGCAGTACATCCGTCATCCGGGGGCCGTCGCCCAGGTGGATGACGCGCTGGTCGGCGGGATCAAGCTGCAAGCGTCCTTCTGAATCGCAATAAACGCAATTAGCCCTGAACCAAGCCTGCGCGCAAACGTCATCTACAGTGAACAAGCGCGGGACTACCTTAAACGTCACGGAGAATCACACTATGAGCACTGATGGTGCTTCAAGTCCAAGCCGCCTGCTGCCCAGGCTACTGGGGATCTTGCTGCTGATCATGGGCCTGGCCTTGTTGGCCGGGGGCATCAAGCTGAGCATGCTCGGCGGGTCGCTGTACTACCTGCTGGCCGGTATCGGCATCACCCTGACCGGCCTCCTGCTGCTGGCCACCCGCCGTGCGGCGCTGGGCCTGTACGCGGTGGTGCTGTTCGCCAGTACCGTGTGGGCCCTGTGGGAAGTCGGCCTGGACTGGTGGCAGTTGGTACCGCGCCTGGCCCTGCTGTTTGGCTTGGGTATCGTCATGCTCCTGCCGTGGTTCCGCCGCCCCTTGCTGCGTGGGCAACCTGCCCCGCTGGGCACTGGCGCGCTGAGCGTGGCCGTGGTGCTGGCCGGTGCAACCGCCGTGGCCAGCCAGTTCACCAACCCCGGTGAAATCAAAGGCCAACTGGACCGCGATGCGGTACCGGGCATGACCAATGCCGCGCCGGCCCAGGCCGATGGCGACTGGAACTCCTATGGCCGCTCGGCTTTCGGTGACCGCTACTCGCCCCTGGCACAGATCACCCCGCAGAACGCGCACAAGCTGGTACCCGCCTGGACCTATCGCACCGGCGACCTGCCTGGCCCTGGCGACCCCGGTGAAACCACCGCGGAAAACACCCCGCTGAAAGTCAACGGCATGCTCTATGTGTGCACGCCGCACAGCCAGGTGATCGCCCTTGACCCGGATACCGGCAAGGAAATCTGGCGTTTCGACCCTAAGCTCTCGACGCAGAAAGCCGAGAACTTCAAGGGCTGGGCGCACATGACCTGCCGTGGCGTGACTTATCACGATGACGCCGCCTATGCCGCCACCGAGCAAAGCCCGGCCACTGACGCCACTGCGCCAGCCGCCAATGCGTGCCCGCGCCGGATTTTCCTGCCGACCGCCGACACCCGCCTGATCGCCCTGAACGCCGACACCGGCAAGATGTGCGAAGACTTCGGTGACAAAGGCCAGGTCGACCTGGGCGCCAACATCGGCGCTTTCGCCCCAGGTGGCTACTACTCCACCTCGCCGCCCGCCGTTACCAAGAACCTGGTGGTGATTGGCGGTCACGTGACTGATAACGTCTCCACCGACGAGCCGAGCGGCGTGATCCGCGCGTTCGACGTGCACACCGGCAAGCTGGTGTGGAACTGGGACAGCGGCAACCCGGACGACACTACGCCGATTGCCGAAGGCAAGACCTACACCCGCAACTCGCCGAACATGTGGTCCATGTTCGCCGTCGACGAAAAACTCGGCATGCTCTACCTGCCGATGGGCAACCAGACCCCGGACCAGTTCGGTGGCTACCGCACGCCTGCGTCGGAACTGCACGCTGCCGGCCTGACAGCGCTGGATATCGACACCGGTAAAGTGCGCTGGCACTACCAGTTCACCCACCATGACCTGTGGGACATGGACGTGGGCGGCCAGCCGAGCCTGATCGACATCAAGACCGCCGCCGGCGTGAAACAAGCCGTGATGGCCTCGACCAAGCAAGGCAGCATCTACGTGCTGGACCGGGCGACCGGCGAGCCGGTGGTGCCGATCAACGAAATCCCTGTGCCGCAAGGCGCGGTGGCCGGTGATCACACTTCGCCAACCCAGCCCAAGTCCGACCTCAACTTCATGCCACCGCCCCTCAAGGAACGTGACATGTGGGGTGTGACTCCGTTCGACCAACTGCTGTGCCGGATCGACTTCAAGTCCCTGCGCTACGACGGCCCGTTCACCCCGCCATCGCTGCAAGGCTCGATCGTCTACCCAGGCAACTTCGGCGTATTCGACTGGGGCGGCATCTCGGTTGACCCGGTGCGCCAGATCGCGTTCGTCAACCCGAGCTACATGGCGTTCAAATCGACCATGATCCCGGCCGAGAAAATCGCCGCCATGGGCCCGCGTGTCAGCGAGACCGAAGGCGTGCAGCCGAACAAAGGCACGCCATATGGCGTGGTCCTGGAAGCGATGCTCTCGCCAATGGGCCTGCCCTGCCAGGCTCCGGCCTGGGGTTATGTGGCAGCCGTGGACTTGACCAACAACAAGACCATCTGGATGCACAAGAACGGCACCGTGCGTGACAGCTCGCCGGTTCCCATCCCCCTGAGCATGGGCGTGCCAAGCCTGGGCGGGACCTTCACCACTGCCGGTGGCGTGTCCTTCCTCAGCGGTACCCTTGATCAGTACCTGCGTGCCTATGACGTGAAAAACGGCAAGCAACTGTGGGAAGGCCGCCTGCCTGCAGGCGCACAGACCACCCCAATGACCTACACCGGCAAAGACGGCAAGCAGTACGTGCTGGTCGTGGCGGGCGGTCATGGTTCCCTGGGGACCAAGCAGGGTGACTATGTAATGGCGTTCAAACTGGCCGACTAAGCCAGCCAGCAACAAAAGAGCCCCGCAATTGCGGGGCTCTTTATTGGCAAAATATAACTCAACTGTGGCGAGCGGGCTTGCCCCGCGCTGGGCTGCGAAGCAGCCCCAGTCAGCCGAATGCGGTGTGTCAGATACTCCGCAGCGGCTGGTTCTGGGGCTGCTTCGCAGCCCAGCGCGGGCGATGCGGCGTTCCGACAAGCCCGCTCGCCACAGAGAATTCGGCAGTTTAACTATGCCTATCGCACGCAAGCCCGCGCCCACACATTTCAGACAGTACTGCGGTCGCGGCGCATCCACATCTCAAAGGCCATGGCATTCAGCGGCCGGCTGATCAGGTAGCCCTGGGCCGTGTCGCAATTCCATTGCTTGAGCAGCCTCAAGCTCGGCTCGAACTCCACCCCTTCGGCCACGACCTTGAGCCCCAGGTTGTGGCTCATCTCGATGGTCGAACGCACGATCACCGCGTCGCCGCTGGTGCTGTCGAGGTTGCGTACAAAGGACTGGTCGATCTTCAGTTCCTGCACCGGCAGGCGCTGCAATTGGGCCAGGGACGAGTAGCCCGTGCCGAAGTCGTCCACCGACAGGCTGATGCCACAGCCACGCAGTTGCTCGAGGATGCGCAAGGCCTGTTCCGGGTTGTGCATGATCGCGCTTTCGGTGATCTCGAAAATCAACTGCCCGGCCAGCACCCCGTGCAGTTCCAGCAACTCGGTCACCCGCGGCGCCAGCCCTTCGTCGCCCAGGTCGTCGACCGAGATGTTCACCGAAAGCTGCACCTCCAGCCCGCGCACGCTCCACTCTGCCAACTGGCGGATCGCCTCTTCGATCACCCAGTGAGTCAGGCTGGCCATGCTGCCGGAGCGTTCGGCCAGGGGGATGAATTCGGCGGGGGACACCAGGCCCAGGGTCGGGTGCTGCCAGCGCAACAGCGCTTCGGCCTGGCGCACGTAGCCGTGGCGCAGGTCGAGCTTGGGTTGATAACACAGGAACAATTCGTCTTCGATGGCGGCACGCCGCAGGTCGCGGATCAGGCTGATCTGGCGTTGATGGGCGAGGTCACGGTCCTGTTGATAGATCTGCAAATAGCCGGGCAGCGCGGCGGCATCATGGCGGGCAATGGCGGCGCGGCTGATCAGTTCTTCAACCTGCAGGCCATCTTCGGGGTAGGCGGCAATGCCCATGCTCACTTCGTGGCGCAGTTCATCGCCACCGACCCGCTGCGGCTCGGTGAGCAGGCTGTAGAGGCGGTCGGCGCGGGCCACGGCGCTGTCGAGCTTGGTGTTTTCCAGCAACACGAGAAATTCGCTGCCGGTAATGCGCGCCGCCGAATCCCCCGCCGCCAGGCTCGACAGCAGGCAGCGGCTGGCTTCACGAAGCATTTCCTCGACGCCCTGGGGGCCGAAGCCTTCGTTGATCACCCGGTAGTTTTCGATCCCCAGGTACAGCAACACCACCGGCCGCCGCGCACTGATAGCACTGCCCAGGCGCTCCATGGCCAGGGCGCGGTTGGGCAGCCCGGTCAGGGCATCGTGCAAGGCGTTATGGGCCAGTTGTCGTTCACGCACGGCGATGCCGCTCTGCATCGCGTTGAAGGCGCGGGCCAGCAGGCCGAATTCATCCTTGCCACGCACCGCTACGGGCGTGCGGTAATCACCGGCGCCGATACGCTCGGCCGCCTGCACCAGGGCATCCAGCGGACGCGATACGCGGCGCGCCATCAGCAGTGCGCCCACCAGAGAAACCATCAAGGCCGCCAGGGCAATGCCGAGAAATTGCCGGTCCAGCGGCGCGAAGGATTGCAGGGCATGGTCCAGCGGGCTTTGCAGCAAAGCCATGACTTGCCCGCCATCGCCGGTGTTGGCCAGGGCCAGGACCTGGCTGAGAAAACGCTGGCCGTGCCATTCGCTCATCTGCGCCAATGGGTTGATGTTCGAGTTCTGCAGCGCCTGGATAATAGCCGGGCGGTCCGCCAACGGCTGGGTGCTGAACAAGGTGCCTGGCTGGCCGTTGTCCAGGCTCATGAACGACACTTCCAGATTGCTCAGGGAGCGGAGTTCGGCGGCGAATACCTCATCCATGGCGAACCCCATGACCACCCGGGCGATGGGCAGCGGGTCCAGGACATCTTCCTGGACCAGCAGGAACGGTTGCCCGGCCAGGGCGACGATGAGCATTTGCAGGGAGTTGCGCCGGGCATGGCGCAGCGCCTGGGCATAGGGAAAGGCCTGTTGGGCGGGCACCCCTTCGAGGGTACTGACGAGGACCTGCCCATCGAGCCCCAGCACAAACACCTCGCTGCTGCGGATCCCCGTGCCGTGGCGCTGCAGGGCCGCGAGGATCTGTGCCGGCTGGCCTGCGGCAACTGCGCGGCGAAACTGCGCGTCCACCGTGAGCCAGTCCAGGCCGTATTGCAGGCGGCGGCCACGCAAGTCCAGCAAGCGCTCGAACACTCGGCTGCCGGTCTCCAATTGCACTTGGGCCTGGTTTTCCACGGCGCGGGAGGTAGCGCCCTGGACGGCGAAGTACACCGCGCCCACCACGACCAGCAGCAATAACGCCAACACCCCGGCCAGACGGGTCTGGAAGGCATGGCGCCATTTCATCCGCTTGCCTCCTGGCAGCGTGCCCGCGCCCCAGCTCAAGCGTCCTTTTGTCATACGCATCCCTCGCGACTGCAGAGCCGGTGTCAAATAAATGCCCGTTCACTGAGCACATTCGGAAAACCCAGATTAGCCGTCGCTGGGCAGAAGTAAACCTAATAAATGCGGGCGGTTGGCTGACATTATTTTGACGACAGATCACCGTCCAAATGGCCCTGACAGGCCGTAAATTACCCCTGTTTTGTACCGGCGCGGCGCGACGATCCGACTGGCCCACGCCCATAGGGCTGCTGCACTGACATTCGAAAATGTCATGCAATTTGTTGCTAACAACGCGCCGCCATTGAAACCACCCCTCACCTGCCCCATCTAACCTCCATACTTCACTATGCAGGTGCCCCATGAGCGACCAGCAAGAATTCCCCGATATCGACCTCAACGACTACGCCGACCCCGAAAACGCCGAAACGCCGTCGTCCAACACCGGCCTCGCCCTGCCTGGGCAGAACCTGCCGGACAAGGTCTATATCATTCCGATCCACAACCGCCCGTTCTTCCCGGCGCAAGTGTTGCCGGTGATCGTCAATGAAGAGCCCTGGGCCGAGACCCTGGAGTTGGTGAGCAAATCCGACCATCACTCCCTGGCCCTGTTCTTCATGGACACCCCGCCCGAAGACCCACGGCATTTCGATACCTCTGCCTTGCCGCTGTACGGCACCCTGGTCAAGGTGCACCACGCCAGCCGCGAGAACGGCAAGCTGCAATTCGTCGCCCAGGGCCTGACCCGCGTGCGCATCAAGACCTGGCTCAAGCACCACCGCCCACCGTACCTGGTGGAAGTCGAATACCCGCACCAGCCCAGCGAGCCGACCGACGAGGTCAAGGCCTACGGCATGGCGCTGATCAATGCGATCAAGGAGCTGCTGCCGCTCAATCCGCTGTACAGCGAAGAGCTGAAGAACTACCTCAACCGCTTCAGCCCCAACGATCCGTCGCCCCTGACTGACTTCGCCGCCGCGCTGACTTCGGCCACCGGTAACGAGTTGCAGGAAGTGCTGGACTGCGTGCCGATGCTCAAGCGCATGGAAAAAGTGTTGCCGATGCTGCGCAAAGAGGTGGAAGTCGCGCGCCTGCAAAAGGAAATTTCCGCCGAGGTAAACCGCAAGATCGGCGAACATCAGCGCGAGTTCTTCCTCAAAGAACAGCTCAAGGTGATCCAGCAGGAACTGGGGCTAACCAAGGACGATCGCAGCGCTGACGTCGAACAGTTCGAGCAACGCCTGGAAGGCAAAGTGCTGCCGGCCCAGGCGCAGAAACGCATCGATGAAGAACTCAACAAGCTGTCGATCCTCGAGACCGGCTCGCCGGAATACGCGGTCACGCGCAACTACCTGGACTGGGCCACCTCGGTGCCGTGGGGCGTGTATGGCGAGGACAAGCTGGACCTCAAGCACGCGCGCAAAGTCCTGGATAAGCACCATGCGGGCCTGGATGACATCAAGAGCCGCATCCTCGAGTTCCTCGCCGTCGGTGCCTATAAAGGCGAAGTCGCCGGGTCCATCGTGCTGCTGGTGGGCCCGCCGGGCGTGGGCAAGACCAGCGTCGGCAAATCCATTGCCGAGTCTCTGGGGCGGCCGTTCTACCGCTTCAGCGTCGGCGGCATGCGCGACGAGGCCGAGATCAAGGGCCATCGCCGCACCTACATCGGCGCCCTGCCGGGCAAGCTGGTGCAGGCGCTCAAGGATGTGGAAGTGATGAACCCGGTGATCATGCTCGACGAGATCGACAAGATGGGCCAGAGCTTCCAGGGCGACCCCGCGTCGGCCCTGCTGGAAACCCTCGACCCGGAACAGAACGTCGAATTCCTCGACCACTACCTGGACCTGCGCCTGGACCTGTCCAAAGTGCTGTTCGTGTGTACCGCCAACACCCTGGACTCAATCCCCGGCCCGCTGCTGGACCGCATGGAAGTGATTCGTCTGTCGGGCTACATCACCGAAGAAAAAGTCGCCATCGCCAAGCGTCACCTGTGGCCAAAACAGCTGGAAAAAGCCGGCGTGGCCAAGAACAGCCTGAGCATCACCGACGGCGCCCTGCGCGCGCTGATCGACGGCTATGCCCGCGAAGCCGGGGTGCGTCAGTTGGAAAAACAGCTGGGCAAGCTGGTACGCAAAGCGGTGGTCAAGCTGCTGGATGAACCGGATTCAGTGATCAAGATCGGCAACAAGGACCTGGAAAGCTCCCTGGGGATGCCGGTGTTTCGCAACGAGCAAGTGCTGTCGGGCACCGGCGTCATCACCGGCCTGGCCTGGACCAGCATGGGTGGCGCGACCTTGCCGATCGAGGCGACGCGCATCCACACGCTCAATCGCGGCTTCAAGCTCACCGGGCAATTGGGTGAAGTGATGAAGGAATCCGCCGAAATCGCCTACAGCTACATCAGCTCCAACCTGAAGTCGTTTGGCGGTGATCCGAAGTTCTTCGATGAAGCCTTCGTGCACCTGCACGTACCGGAAGGCGCCACGCCCAAAGACGGCCCGAGTGCCGGGGTGACCATGGCCAGTGCGTTGTTGTCGCTGGCACGTAACCAGCCGCCGAAAAAAGGCGTGGCCATGACCGGCGAACTGACCCTGACCGGGCACGTGCTGCCGATTGGCGGCGTGCGTGAGAAGGTGATTGCGGCGCGGCGGCAGAAGATTCACGAGTTGATCCTGCCAGAGCCTAACCGTGGCAGCTTCGAGGAATTGCCGGAGTACCTCAAAGAGGGCATGACGGTGCACTTTGCCAAGCGGTTTGCGGATGTGGCGAAGGTGTTGTTCTGATAGTTCTGTAGCGCCTGCACTGGCCTCATCGCGGGCAAGCCCGCTCCCACATTTGACCGAGTGCATCCTTTGGAACGCGGTCGAATGTGGGAGCGGGCTTGCCCGCGATGGCGCCAGCCGCCTCAACACAAAACCCTGCTGTAACACCTTGTCTCATCTTCGGTTATGCTCGCCCTTCGTCGCCAATAAACGGAGCCTTCATGACCGCTGCCCGCCTGCTTCTTCCGCTAAGCCTCGCCCTGCTCGCGGCTTGCGCCAGTGCACCGAAGCAAAACGTCACCGTCGAAAAACAGAGTGCCTGCCCGCTCAAGCTCAAGGCCGGGCAAAACCTGACCCTGACCTTGCCGAGCAACCCCACCACCGGTTATCGCTGGGCGATCCAGGATTCGGCCGGCGGCGTGCTGCGCAGCCTCGGCCCCGAGGTCTACAGCAATCCCGAGGACGCCGGTGTGGTCGGTGCCGCGGGGCAATCGACCTGGCGCTTCCAGGCCTTTACCGCCGGTAATGGCCGCCTGCGCCTGACCTCCCAACAACCCTGGGCCCCGGAAGTGAATCCGGTGGACACCTTTGACTGCGCCATTACGGTGAACTGATATGCCATGGATGATTCTTGCGTTGATGGGGGCGGGTACCTTTATCTACGGCCTGAGCACGCACGCGACATTGCTCTGCCTGTTGGTCAAGCCGCTGCCGGTACTGGCGATGTTGGGTTGGCTGCATGACGCGCCACCCAGCGACTATCGACGCTGGATCAGCCTGGGGTTGATCTTCTCCCTGGTCGGCGATGTGTTGCTGGCCTGGCCCGGCGACCTGTTTATCTTCGGCCTGGGCGCATTCCTGGTCGCGCACCTGGCGTACCTCAAGGCCTACTTCAGCGACTGCCGCCGCCCGGCACTGTTGCCACTGGCACTGGCGCTGGGGGTTGGGGCGATCTTGTTGAGCATCCTGATTTCCCACGGCCTGGGCGACTTGCTGATTCCGGTGGTGGTGTATGCGCTGGTGATCAGCGCCATGCTCTGGCGTGCACTGGCTCGCCTGGGCAGCGATGTACCCAAGCGCTCGGCGCAACTGGCGGCCATTGGCGCGGCGTTGTTTGTGTTTTCCGACACGCTGATCGGCATCAACCGCTTTGTGGTGACCTTCGATGCCGCGCCGTACCTGTTGATCATTACCTATTGGTTGGGCCAGTGGGGCATCACCGCATCGGCGTTCCATCAGACAACCCGCGCATCCAAGGAGCAAGTTGGCTAAAATGCCGGCCTTTTCCCCTTCGTCGCCGGAACAGCCGTGAGCAAAGAACCCGATCGCCTATTCGCCCAGCCCTTGCCCCAGGTGCCGGACTTCGCCTTTAACGAGGACGTGGTGCGGGTGTTCCCGGACATGATCAAGCGCTCGGTGCCCGGCTACCCGACCATTGTCGAGAACCTCGGTGTGCTCGCCGCGCAGTTTGCCCAGCCCAATAGCGTGCTGTACGACCTGGGCTCGTCCCTCGGCGCCGTGACCCAGGCCCTGCGCCGCCACGTGCGCACCGACGGTTGCCGAGTGATCGCTGTGGATAACTCGGCGGCGATGGTGGAGCGCTGTCGCGAATACCTCAACGGCCAGGACTCGATGTTCCAGGAGCTGTTGCCGGTGGAGGTGATCGACGGCGATATCCTCGCCCTGCAGTTCCAGCCGGCCTCGGTGGTGGCGCTGAATTTCACCCTGCAATTTATCGCCCCCGAGGAACGCCTGGCGCTGCTTGGGCGGATCCGCCAGGCGCTGCTGCCGGGTGGCGCGCTGATTCTCTCGGAAAAACTGCGCTTCAATGATCCCCAAGAGCATGCACTGCTCACCGACCTGCATGTGGCGTTCAAGCGCGCCAACGGCTACAGCGAGCTGGAAATCGCCCAGAAGCGCAGCGCCATCGAAAACGTCATGAAGCCCGACAGCCTCGAAGAACACCGCGAACGCCTGTTGGCGGCCGGGTTCTCGAAAGTCGTGCCGTGGTTCCAGTGTCTTAACTTTGCCTCGTTGATTGCCTTGCCATGATTGATCTGTCTCCCCTCGCCCGCCATCTGGTCGGCACGCCCCTGGCCGTCTGGGCCCAAGGCCTGCAAGCACAACTCGATGCAAAAATGGAAAAGGGTCATGGCGACCTCGCGCGCTGGCAAAGTGCGCTGGACGCATTACCCAAGATCCTGCCCAGTGAAATCGACCTGCTCAACGGTCTGACCCTCGACACCGATTGCGATGACGCGACCCGCACGCAGATGCATGCCGCGTTGATGGGCCTGAGCCCGTGGCGCAAGGGGCCGTTCGATCTGTTCGGGGTGCATGTGGACACCGAATGGCGCTCGGACTGGAAATGGTCGCGGGTCGCGCCGCACCTGAACCTCAAAGGCAAACGCATCCTCGATGTGGGTTGTGGCAACGGCTACTACATGTGGCGCATGCTCGGCGCCGGTGCCGACAGCGTGATTGGCGTCGATCCCAACTGGCTGTTTTTCTGCCAGTTCCAGGCGGTGCAACGCTATCTGTCGGCTCCCAACGCCTGGCACCTGCCGTTCCCGTTCGAAGACCTGCCGCCGAACATGGAAGGTTTCGACACCGTGTTTTCCATGGGCGTGTTCTACCACCGCCGCTCGCCGATCGAGCACTTGCTGGCACTCAAGGATTGCCTGGTCAAGGGCGGCGAACTGGTGCTGGAGACCTTGGTGATCGAAGGTGATCAGCAGCAGGTGCTGGTGCCGGAAGACCGCTATGCGCAGATGCGCAACGTGTGGTTTCTGCCATCCGTACCTGCACTGATGCTGTGGCTGCGCCGTGCTGGCTTCAGCGATGTGCGTTGCGTGGATGTCAGCGTGACCACGGTCGAGGAACAACGCGGGACCGAGTGGATGAAGTATCAATCCCTGAGTGACTTCCTCGACCCTGAGGATCACAGCAAAACGATTGAAGGGCTGCCAGCGCCGATGCGGGCGGTGATCATCGCCAAGAAATAACCCTCAATCTCGCTGAAAAAATGAAGATCAAACATGTGGGAGCGGGCTTGCTCGCGAAGGCGGTGTGTCAGTCAATTGATTCGTTGGCTGATACACCGCCTTCGCGAGCAAGCCCGCTCCCACACTTGATTGGGTCTCACATTGAGGTCTGGTGTTAGTCGAGCGTGGGTTTAGCCCGGCGCGCCTTGAAGAACTCACTCAACACCGCCCCGCACTCCTCGGCCAACACCCCGCCTTCATACAACACCCGATGGTTCAAAAAGCCCTGGGTAAAGAACTGCCCCTGGCTCTGCACAATCCCCGCTTTGGGCTCCAGCGCGCCGTACACCACCCGGGCGATGCGCGAATGCACGATCAAACCTGCGCACATGCTGCACGGCTCCAGGGTCACATACAGGGTGCTGCCCGGCAGACGGTAGTTGCTGACGGCCTGGGCGGCCGCGCGGATGGCGACCATCTCGGCGTGGGCGCTCGGGTCGCTGCCGCTGATCGGGCAGTTGAAGCCGCGCCCGATGATTTCACCGTCCTGCACCAGCACCGCACCCACCGGTACTTCACCAAGGGCCGCGCCTTGGGCGGCGAGGGCCAGGGCTTCGCGCATAAAGTCCTGGTCACGGCTGCGGTCGATAATCGCCGTCGGGCGAATCTGGCGCATCACGCCACCTCGATGGCGGCCATCAGGCCGGTTTCCATATGGTCGATCACGTGGCAATGGAACATCCACACCCCGGGGTTATCCGCCACCAACGCCACGCGGGCGCGCTCGTTCTTGCCCAGCAGGTAGGTGTCGGTGAAGTACGGTGTGACCTTGTGGCGGTTCGAGGCGATCACCTTGAAACTCATGCCATGCAGGTGGATCGGGTGCTGGTACTGGGTCATGTTTTTCAATTCAAAAATATAGCTCTTGCCCAATTCGAGCTTGGCAATCGGCCGGTCGGCGCAGGTCTTGTCGGTGATATCCCAGGCCTGGCCGTTGATCTGCCACAGGCTCGGCGGCCTGTTCTCGACATTGACCGAGACCGAACCGACCCATTCGAAATTGAAGTTGAGTTTCTCGGCATTGGCCAGGTCCGGTTCGGCAATCGGGTTGGCCGGCAACGCGGGCGGCCACTCGCCAGGGGCATCGGTGCTGGCCACCGAGCGGAAGGTGCCCAGGCGCACCGGGCCATTGCGGATCGACAGCTCTTCGCCGGCCGGCGGGGCCTTGATTGCCAGGCAAATACGCATGCCCGGACCCAGCCAGTACTCCTTGCCCAAGGGCCGTGGCTCGATGGGGTTACCGTCCAGGGCGTAGATCTGTGCCTCGGCGTTGGGGATATTCAGGCGATAGGTCAGGGTGTTGTCGAGGTTGAGCAGGCGCACCCGGGTGATTTGCCCGGCCGGCAGGTCAATGACCGCCTGAGGCACGCCATTGATGGTCGACAGGCGCCCGGCCGTACCGCCACGCGCCGCTTCGCGAGGGATGCTGAACTCGACAAATTCACCCTGTTCGTCGATATGCCAGTTTTTCAGGCTCAGGGTGCGCTCATGCTTGAAGCCGGTGGGCTCGCGCTCTTCGACAATCAACGGGCCGACCAGGCCACGGCCCAGCTCTTCGCTGCTGCTCACATGGGGGTGATACCAGTAGCTGCCGGCATCCGGCACGCGGAACTGGTAATCGAAATACTCGCCGGGCAATACCGGCAGTTGCGAGACGTAGGGCACGCCGTCCATTTCCAGGGGCAGGCGGATACCGTGCCAGTGGATGGTGGTGGCGACCGGCAGGTGGTTGATAAACCGTACCCGCAGCCATTCGCCCTGGCGTACGCGCAACTCGGTACCCGGCGCCGACGGGCCGAACGCCCAGGCCTGGGTTGTGTGCCCCGGCACCAGTTCCACGTCCAGTGGCGCGGCGATCAGTTCGTAATCGCGCCCGGCACTGGCGTCCGCGACTTTCCCCAGCCAGTAGCGATAGGCGCCACCGGCACCCACGCCCACTACTGCCAGGCCGGCGAGGCCACCTAGGATTTGTCGACGGGAAAAGGATCGGGACACAACAACCTCACGTATCTGCGCGGGCGCAAGGCCCGCAAAGGGCAAATACGATACACCCCCACAGGCTAAACAGTAAGGCTTCGCATTGCCGCAGGAGACCTGTAGGAGCGAGCGCGCTCGCGAAGGTCGTTAACGATGACGCGGGGATGCTGGCCCCCCGCGCTGTTCTCTGGCTTTTCGCGAGCAAGCTCGCTCCTACAGGTTGATTCAGAGTCAGTGCTTGGCGGCGGCCAGGATCAGCGCTTTCATCTCGGCTACCGCGCCTTTGAAACCGACGAACAGCGCATGGGCGACCAGCGCGTGGCCGATGTTCAGTTCGTTGATGCCCTTGATCGCCGCCACAGCCTCAACGTTGTGGTAGTGCAGGCCATGGCCGGCATTGACGATCAAGCCTTCACGCAGGCCGCAGGCCACGCCGTCGATGATGCGTTGCAGTTCGTCGGCGACTTCGGTCGGGGTGGTGGCATCGGCGTAACGGCCAGTGTGCAGTTCGATCGCTGGGGCACCCACGCGGCGCGAAGCTTCGATCTGCCGTTGGTCGGCGTCGATAAACAGCGAGACTTCGCTGCCGATCTGCGACAGGCGTTCGACCGCGGCTTTGATCCGCGCTTCCTGGCCGGCCACATCCAGACCGCCTTCGGTGGTCAGTTCCTGACGGGTTTCCGGAACCAGGCAAATATGCGCCGGGCGGATGCGCTCGGCGAAGGCCATCATTTCTTCGGTGATGCCCATCTCGAAGTTCATGCGGGTCTGCAGCACATCCTTGAGCACCAGCACGTCGCGTTCCTGGATGTGCCGGCGGTCTTCGCGCAGGTGCACGGTGATCCCGTCGGCGCCTGCTTCTTCGGCGTCCAGCGCGGCCTTGACCGGGTCAGGGTAACGGGTGCCCCGGGCCTGGCGCAGGGTAGCAACGTGGTCGATGTTGACGCCAAGAAGAATGCGATTGCTGGTGGTCACGGAAGCGCTCCTGAAAAGGGAAAGAATCGGCGCACAGCATACACGGGGATGTCAGGGCTTTCGAAACAACTCGCGACTGACCAGAGGCCGGCCGCCCAGATGCACGGCTAGGGCCTGGCGCATCAGGCGCTTGGCGGCGGACAGGGCGCCAGGCGCGCTCCAGTCGGCCTCGGCCATCGCCAGCAACTCAGTGCCCTGGAACAGGCCCGGTTGCAGCAGGTAGACCCGCTCCAGCCCGGCATCCACTTGCAGGCGGTACATGCCGTCGCTGGCGATCGGTTCGCCGTGCAAGTCATTGCTCAATTCGAAGCCGTAGCCCAGGTCGTCAAGCAGGCGCCATTCGAATGCGCGCAACAGCGGCTCCAGCGGGCGGCCTTCGGCCAGGGCCAACAGGGTAGCGGCGTAGTGATCGAACACCGCAGGGTGCGGGTCCTCGGCGGGCAGCAGGCGGATCAGCAGTTCGTTGAGGTAGAGGCCACTGAACAGCGCCTCGCCATTGAGCCAGGCAGAAGTGCCGATGCTTTCCAGGCGCCCGACGTTTTTCAGCTCGCCCTTGCCACGAAATTCCACGTCCAGGGCCACGAATGGTCGCGCCAGCGTCCCCGCCTTGCCCCGCGCACTGCGCAACACCGCGCGCAGGCGGCCTTGGGGCGTGAGGAAGTCCACCAGGGCGCTGGTCTCGCGGTAGGCGCGGCTGTGCAGCACGTAGGCGGGTTGGCTGGGAGGTGGAGTTGGGGACATTGGGTTCTCGCTGACGGAACACGGTCTTGAAAACTACGACGATCCAATGTGGGAGCGGGCTTGCTCGCGAATGCGGTGGACCAGCCAACGCATCCGGTGACTGATCCACTGCATTCGCGAGCAAGCCCGCTCCCACATTTCGTGCTGCGATGTGACTGGAGACTGATTACAGGTCGCCGTAGCCCAGGGAGCGCAGTGCGCGCTCGTCATCGGACCAGCCACCCTTAACCTTCACCCACAGGTTGAGCATGATCTTGGAATCGAACAGCAATTCCATGTCCTTGCGCGCTTCGGTGCCGATGCGCTTGATGCGCTCGCCCTTGTCGCCAATGATGATTTTCTTCTGGCCGTCACGTTCGACGAGGATCAGCGCATGGATATGCAGGGTCTTGCCCTGCTGCTTGAACTCTTCGATTTCCACGGTGATCTGGTACGGCAGCTCGGCGCCCATCTGGCGCATGATTTTCTCGCGTACCAGCTCGGCGGCAAGGAAACGGCTGCTGCGGTCGGTGATCTGGTCTTCCGGGAAGAAGTGCTCGTTCTCCGGCAGGTAGCCAGCGATCACCCGCTCCAGGGCTTCGAGGTTGTGCCCGTGCTGGGCCGAGATCGGCATGATCTGGGCGTTCGGCAGTTGTTCCTGCAACCAGCTCAGGTGCGGCATCAACTCGGCTTTGTCTTCGATGCGGTCGGTCTTGTTCAGCGCGACGATCAATGGCCCGGTGACGTACTGCACACGCTCCAGCACCATCTGGTCTTCATCGGTCCACTTGGTGCGGTCAACCACGAAGATCACCACGTCGACGTCTTTCAACGCCGCCGAAGCAGTCTTGTTCATGTAACGGTTCAGGGCTTTCTCGCCGCCTTTGTGCATGCCCGGGGTGTCGACATAGACCGCTTGCACGTTGCCTTCGGTCTTGATGCCCAGCATGTTGTGGCGGGTGGTCTGCGGCTTGCGCGAGGTGATCGCCAGCTTCTGCCCCAGGATATGGTTCAGCAGCGTGGACTTGCCCACGTTGGGACGGCCGACGATGGCAACATAGCCACAGCGTGTTGCGGTTGAATCAGTCATGGCCATTCTCCACGCCCAGGGCAATCAGTGCTGCAGCGGCCGCTACCTGTTCGGCAATACGACGGCTCACACCCTGACCTCGGCTTTTTTCGTTCAATAAGGTGACTTCGCATTCGACGAAGAACACACGGCAGTGCGGTTCACCCTGGATATCCACCACTTCGTAGCGTGGCAGTTCGCAGCCGCGCGACTGCAAGAATTCCTGCAGGCGGGTCTTGGGATCCTTGTTGGTATCCACCAGGGTCAGGCTGTCGATTTCCGACGCCAGCCAGGCCATGACCCGCTCCTTGGCCACTTCCATCCCGGCATCCAGGTAGATCGCACCGATCAGGGCTTCCAGGGCATCGGCCAGGATCGACTCGCGACGGAAACCGCCGCTCTTCAACTCACCGGAACCCAAGCGCAGGTACTCGCCCAGGTCAAAACCACGGGCCAGCACGGCCAGGGTCTCGCCCTTCACCAGGCGCGCGCGCAGGCGCGACAGCTGGCCTTCACGGGCCAGGGGGAAGCGGTTGAACAGGGCTTCGCCAGCGGCGAAGTTGAGAATGGCATCACCCAAAAATTCCAGGCGTTCGTTGTTGCGCCCGGCAAAACTGCGGTGTGTGAGGGCAAGGACCATCAATTCCTGGTCCTTGAAGGTGTAGCCGAGCTGACGCTCAAGACGACTCAAAGAAACGCTCACGGTTTACCTACTTTCAGTACGTGGCGGCAAAGGCCATCGACGATTAACGCTGTGTTCAAATTCAAATCCTGGCAATGCTGTGTATTGCTCGAGGCCGGACCAATGTCCAAGCCCCAGAAAAGCATTCGGCGCTGTGTTCACAGCGCCGCATGGATTACTTGATCAGCCCCACCCGCGAGAAGTTCGGCAGGTGGCTGAGTTTGGGTTCCGGCCAGCTCATCCAGACCGCGAAGGCCTTGCCGACGATATTCTGGTCGGGAACCATACCCAGCAGCTCCTTGGGAATGCTTGGATCGTCCCAGTAGCGGCTGTCATTGGAGTTGTCGCGGTTGTCGCCCATCATGAAGTAGTGCCCGGCAGGCACGGTCCACTGGTTGTCGGGCGGCGAACGGTAGCGGCTCATTTCCTTGCGGATCTGGTGCTCTACCGCCCCGAGTTTTTCCTCGTACAGCTCGGCGCTGCCCAGGGTGTTCGGCTCGGAACCGATGAGTTTCTCGGCCACCGACTCACCATTGACGAACAGGCGCTTGTCGCTGGTGTAGCGGATCACGTCACCCGGCAGGCCGACCACACGCTTGATGTAGTTGACGTTCGGGTCGCTTGGGTAGCGGAACACCATCACATCGCCGCGTTGCGGATCACCCACCTCGATGATTTTCTTGTCGATCACCGGCAAGCGGATCCCGTAGGAAAACTTGTTCACCAGGATGAAGTCGCCGACATCCAGGGTTGGCTTCATCGACCCCGAAGGGATCTGGAACGGCTCCACCAGAAACGAGCGCAGCACCAGCACGATGAACAACACCGGGAAGAACGACTTGCCGTATTCAACCAGCAAGGGCTCTTTGTTCAGCTTCTCGATCACCACGCCATCGGGCTGGCTGACGCTGCCCTGATAGGACGCGATGGCCGCCCGACGACGCGGGGCGAAGAACACCAGATCGAGCAGCGCCAGGAGACCACAGACGGCAACGGCGATGACCAGCAACAGCGGGAAATTTAGTGACATAGGACCTAACTATCCAACCTGAGCACCGCAAGGAAGGCTTCTTGTGGAATTTCCACGTTGCCCACTTGCTTCATGCGTTTTTTACCGGCCTTTTGCTTCTCAAGCAGCTTGCGCTTACGGCTCACGTCGCCACCGTAGCATTTGGCCAGTACGTTCTTTCTGAGTGCCTTGACGGAGGTCCGCGCAATGATCTGCCCGCCAATGGCGGCCTGGATCGCGACGTCGAACATCTGGCGCGGAATCAGTTCTTTCATCTTCTCGGTAAGCTGGCGGCCTTTGTAGTGCGCATTGTCCTTGTGGACGATGAGCGCCAGGGCATCCACCTTGTCACCGTTGATCAATACATCGAGCTTCACCAGATTGGCCGATTGGTAACGGTCGAAATGGTAATCCAGCGAAGCATAGCCGCGACTGGTGGATTTGAGACGGTCAAAGAAGTCCAGGACCACTTCGTTCATCGGCAAATCATAGGTCACTTGGACCTGGGTACCGAGGAACAGCATGTCGTGCTGTACGCCACGTTTTTCGATACACAGGGTAATGACGTTACCCAGGTGCTCTTGCGGCACAAGAATATTGGCCCGCACGATCGGTTCGCGCATGTCTTCGATGGACGACAGATCCGGCAGCTTGGACGGGTTGTCGACGTAAATCGTTTCACCGGTTTTCAGCGCCAGCTCAAAAATAACCGTCGGCGCGGTGGTGATCAGGTCCAGGTCGTACTCGCGCTCCAGGCGCTCCTGGATGATCTCCATGTGCAGCATGCCCAGGAACCCGCAGCGGAAACCGAAGCCCAGGGCGTCGGAGCTTTCCGGGGTGTACTGCAACGACGAGTCGTTGAGGGTCAGCTTCTGCAGGGCTTCGCGGAAGTCCTCGAAGTCGTCGGAGCTGACCGGGAACAGGCCGGCGTAGACCTGTGGCTGGATGCGCTTGAAACCTGGCAGCACGTCGACATCAGGCGTCGAGCTCAAGGTCAGGGTGTCACCGACCGGTGCACCGTGGATGTCCTTGATACCGGCGATGATGAAGCCTACTTCACCGGCTTTCAGGTCAACGGTGGCGGTGTGTTTCGGGTTGAATACACCGACGCTGTCCACCAGGTGGATCTTGCCGGTGGACTTGACCAGGATCTTGTCGCCCTTCTTCACCCGGCCATGGCGCACACGTACCAGGGAGACAACGCCCAGGTAGTTGTCGAACCAGGAGTCGATGATCAACGCTTGCAGCGGATCTTCGATGTTGCCGGTGGGGGCCGGAATGGTCTTGACCAGGCGCTCGAGCACTTCGTCGACGCCCAGGCCGGTCTTGGCGCTGCACTCGACGGCGTCGGTGGCGTCAATGCCGATGATTTTTTCGATTTCTTCCTTCACCCGGTCCGGATCGGCCTGTGGCAGGTCGATCTTGTTCAGCACCGGCATGACTTCCAGGCCCTGCTCGATGGCGGTGTAGCAGTTGGCCACGGACTGGGCTTCTACACCCTGACCCGCGTCCACCACCAGCAACGCGCCTTCACAGGCCGCCAGGGAACGGCTGACTTCGTAGGTGAAGTCGACGTGGCCCGGGGTGTCAATGAAGTTCAGTTGGTACTTGATACCGTCTTTGGCGGTGTAGTACAGGGTAACGCTGTGGGCCTTGATGGTGATCCCGCGCTCGCGTTCGAGATCCATGGAGTCCAGGACCTGGGCTTCCATTTCACGCTCGGCAAGGCCGCCGCACATCTGGATGAATCGATCGGCCAGCGTCGACTTACCATGGTCAATGTGGGCGATGATGGAGAAATTGCGGATATGACTCAAATCACTCACGGATCAACACTCAAAAAGGCTGCAGGCAGATTGCCCGCTGAAAAATAGCCGGGAATTGTACCTGATGCTCGGGCCAGACGTCATCTTTGGCGACCAATAACAAAAATGCCCCGTTCTTGCGAATGGGGCATTTTTTGTTCAACACGTGCGAATCAACCGGCCCGCCGCAGCAGCCAGAACCCGGCCAGGGCACAGATGCCGGTCGGCACCAGCACCGCAAACAGCGGCGAGAAGCCGAATACCAGGCTCGACGGCCCCAGCAGGTCCTGGGCAATGCGGAAGGTGAAACCGACCAATACCCCGGTAAATACACGCTGGCCCAGGGTTACCGAGCGCAACGGGCCGAAAATAAACGAAATCGCCATCAGCACCAGCGCGGCGGTCACCACCGGCTGCAACACCTTGACCCAAAATGCCAACCAGTAGCGGCCGTTGTTCAGGCCCTGCTCCTTGAGGTAGTGGATATAGCTCCACAAACCGGAGATCGGCAGGCTTTCCGGGATCATCACCACGGTATTGAGCAGTTCCGGCTTGAGCGCGATGTCCCAGGCCTGGGTCGGCTCGTTGATCACTTCGGTGCTGGCCTCGGTGCCTTTGCCAGGATTGCGGAAATGGGTGGTGGTGACATCGCTCAACACCCACTGGTTATCACTGAACTGTGCCCGCTTGGCAAAACTCGACGACAGCATGTGGCGCTCGTCATCAAAGCGATAGCGGGTGACACCCACCAAAAGGCCGCCGGGTTGCACCGCGTTGATGTGAATGAATTCATCACCCTGGCGGTGCCACAGGCCCCGCTTGGAGCTCTGGGCATCGCCCGAACCCTGGGCCAGCGCACGGTTGGCCTGGGCTGTGGTTTCCGCCGGTGGCGCCACGTATTCGCCGATCAGCACGCTGGCGGCCATCAGCAGCAGCATGGGTTTCATCACGGCCCAGACGATACGGGCAATGGACACCCCGGCTGCGCGCATGATGGTCAGTTCGCTGTTGCTGGCCAGGCTGCCCAGGCCGATCAGGCAACCGATCAGCGCCGCCATCGGCATCATGTCGTAGAGCCGGCGCGGCGCGGTCAGCGCCACATAGCTCAGTACGTCAGTGACCGTATAGGTATCGGTGACGTTGCCCACTTCATCAATGAAGGCAAACAACGACGCCAGGCCGAGGATGATGCCCAATACCGCCAGGATGGCGACCAGTACGCTGCTACCGATGTAGCGATCCAACTTACCCACGAGCCATCTCCTTCATGCCGCGACGGCTCTGCATTTTCAAACGAATCGGTTCCCAGTACAGCAGGCCCAGGCCAATCATCAGGAAGATGCCGTGGACCCACCACAACCCCAGGGTCGGCGACAGCTTGCCCTTCTCCAGGGAGCCACGGGCGGAAATCAGGATGGTCAGGTAGGCCATGTACAAAAGGATCGCCGGCAGCAACTTGAGGAAGCGGCCCTGCCGCGGGTTGACCCGGGACAGTGGCACCGCCATCAAGGTGACGATAAACACCAGCAACGGCAGGGAAATACGCCATTGCAGCTCGGCAATCGAGCGCCGTTCCTGGCTACCGATCAGGGCCTGGGTCGGGATCGCATCGCGGTCGGTGACCTCGTTGCTCACATCCGGCCGGGCCAGCATGACGCCATAGGTGTCGTACTTGATGGCGCGGTAGTCGGCCTGGCCGGGGCTGCCGTCGTAGCGGTAGCCGTTTTCCAGGATCAGGTAGCGGCTGCCGTCCGGACGCACTTCCTGGCGCCCGCTATCGGCCACCAACACGGAAATGCCACGGTCTTTTTTGTCCTGGCCCAGGCGTTTCTCGGAGATGAATACACCACCGAGGTTGGCCCGATCATCGGTCATGCGCTCGGTGTAGGTCACCCGGGTGCCGTCGTTGAGCGCCTGGAAGCGGCCCGGCTCGAGGGTATCGAACTCGGTCATGGCGTCCTGTTTGTTGAGCACCAGCTGAAACTGCATGGCGCCCTGGGGGGCCAGGCTCAGGCTCAGCCAGGCCACCACCAGCGCCACGCCGGTGGCCGGAACCATGGTCATGGCCAACAGCCGCTGCTGGCTCATGCCGGTGGCCGACAGTACGGTCATCTCGCTTTCGAGATAGAGCCGGCCATAGGCCAGCAGGATCCCGAGAAACAGGCCCAGGGGCAGGATCAGTTGCAGGAAGCCTGGCAGGCGAAAGCCCATGATCAGGAACAGAGAACCCGGATCCAGGGCACCCGAGGCAGCCTGGGCCAGGTATTTGACGAAACGACCACTCATGATGATGACCAGCAATACCGCACTCACGGCACTCAGGGTCAGCAGGACTTCGCGGGACAGATAACGGAAGACGATCAAACCAGACACTCCAGGGTTGTCAGGCTAAGGCGGCCAAACAAGCAAGCATATCAAGTCGCCCCGTTGACACGGGCCGGCGAAAAAGATGGCGCATTATCCTGTGATTGTCGGCGCCTGTCACGGAGCTTGCTCACACCGGTGCACAAAGCTGGCTTCAAGGGTTGTCAGGCTCGGGCGGCGCGGTACAAACTGCGGGCTTTGTCGCGGTCACCCACAGGTGGCCCAGCCTACAGGCCGGAGTACAGACTCCAGGCTCTTTGACCTTATATAAGGGACCCGAACATGGAATTGGTTGTAAAAAGCGTTAGCCCCGAAACGTTGAAGACCGCCACCCTCGTGGTCGCCGTCGGCGAAGGCCGCAAGCTCGGCGCCGCCGCCAAACAAGTCGACGAACTGAGCGGTGGCGCCATCAGCGCCGTGCTCAAGCGTGGCGACCTGGCCGGCAAAGTCGGGCAAAGCCTGCTGCTGCAAAGCCTGCCCAACCTTAAAGCCGACCGCGTATTGCTGGTAGGCGTGGGCAAGGACGCTGAACTGGGCGACCGCCCGTTCCGCAAGATCATCAGCGGCATCCTCAGCACCCTCAAGGGCCTGGGCGGCAGCGATGCGGCACTGGCGCTGGACGAAATCGTGGTCAAGGGCCGCGACAGCTACGGCAAGACCCGCCTGCTGGCCGAAACCCTGCTGGATGGCGGCTACACCTTCGATCAGTTCAAGAGCCAGAAAGCCGAACCCCGCGCCCTGAAGAAAATCACCCTGCTGACCATCAAGGCCGCCCAGGCTGAAGTGCAGCGCGCCGCCACCCACGCCCAGGCCATCGCGGCCGGCATGGCGTTCACCCGCGACTTGGGCAATATGCCACCAAACATCTGCCACCCAACCTACCTGGGCGAACAGGCCAAGGCCCTGGGCAAAGAGTTCAAGGGCCTGAAAGTCGAGGTCCTGGACGAGAAGAAGATCAAGGACCTGGGCATGGGCTCGTTCTATGCCGTGGGCCAGGGCAGCGACCAGCCACCGCGCCTGATCGTCATGCAATACAACGGCGGCAAGAAAGCCGACAAACCGTTCGCCCTGGTCGGTAAAGGCATCACGTTCGACACCGGCGGCATCAGCCTCAAGCCGGGCGCCGGCATGGACGAGATGAAATACGACATGGGCGGCGCAGCCAGTGTCTTCGGTACTCTGCGTGCCGTGCTCGAACTCAAGCTGCCGATCAACCTGGTGTGCATCCTGGCCTGTGCCGAGAACATGCCGAGCGGCGGCGCTGCCCGCCCAGGCGATATCGTGACCACCATGAGCGGCCAGACCGTGGAAATCCTCAACACCGACGCCGAAGGCCGCCTGGTGCTGTGCGATGCCCTGACCTACGCCGAGCGCTTCAAGCCGCAAGCGGTGATCGATATTGCTACCTTGACCGGCGCCTGCATCGT
This sequence comes from Pseudomonas sp. DTU12.1, assembly GCF_009873475.1. Classification (NCBI taxonomy): domain Bacteria; kingdom Pseudomonadati; phylum Pseudomonadota; class Gammaproteobacteria; order Pseudomonadales; family Pseudomonadaceae; genus Pseudomonas; species Pseudomonas sp. DTU12.1. Next base: position 4,960,747 of record NZ_CP045254.1, read on the forward strand.
GGCGCTGGGCTCCCATACTTCGGGCCTTTTGGGCAACAACGACGAACTGGTCGAACAACTGCTCAGCGCCGGCAAGGCTGCCGACGACCGCGCCTGGCAATTGCCGCTGTTCGATGAGTACCAGGAGCAACTGGACAGCCCGTTCGCCGACATCGCCAACATTGGCGGGCCAAAGGCCGGCACCATCACCGCCGCCTGCTTCCTGTCGCGGTTTGCCAAGAACTTCAACTGGGCCCACCTGGATATCGCCGGCACGGCCTGGACCAGCGGCGGCAAGGACAAGGGCGCTACCGGTCGTCCGGTTCCGCTGCTGACCCAGTACCTGCTGGATCGCGCCAAGGCCTAAACATCACGGCCCCTGCTTGACCCTGTAGGAGCGAGCTTGCTCGCGAAAAACGTCAACGATAACGCGTACAGCCTGAATAAACGCGTTGCTCTTGAGTTCTTCGCGAGCAAGCTCGCTCCTTCAGGGGAAAGCATGCAGGCCGCTGCAGGACATGTAATGACCCAAGTCGACTTCTATATATTGCCCAGCGCCGATCCGTCGGCTCGCCTGGACTTTGCCTGCAAACTCACGGAAAAGGCCTGGCGCATGGGCCACCGCATCTACCTGCATTGCAGCGACGCCGCCCAGCGTGACGACCTCGATGCCCGCCTGTGGCGCTTCAAGGGTGAGAGCTTCGTGCCCCACGGCCCCGCAGAATCTGAGCCCGAAGGGCTGGTGGTGCTGGGTTTGGGCGACAGTTGTGGTGATCACCATGACCTATTGGTCAACCTGGACCTGAAAGTGCCGGCCTTCGCCAAGGGTTTCGCCCGCGTGGCGGAAGTGGTGGTGGAAGATCCGGCTATTCGTCAGGCCGCGCGGGAGAGTTTCCGTTTCTACCGCGAACAGGGCTATTCTCTGCAAGATCACCGATTACAGCGACTCTGAGCACATGATGGACACTTCCAACCCGCTAAAACCCTCCGACCACCTGCTGGACGACCTTGAGTCGATCCGCCAGTTGCTGGGTGATGACAACCTGCAACCGCCGCTGCTGACCGATACCGTCGCAGAAGAGGTGCAGATCCCCCTGCTGTTCGACCTGGTCAACGCCAAGCCCGCCGCTGTCGAGCCTGTGGAGCCGCCCGTCGTCCAGGCAGAGGCCGCCGCCGAAAAAGCCCCCGATGCCCTGCTGCTGCACCTGGACAACGAACTGCGCGCCGCAGCGCAATTGATCATGCAGGACGTGATCGACGACTTTGCCCCGCATATCGAAACCGAGATCAAGCGCCGGATGGATGCGCGCATGGAGCGGTTGCTCAGCCAGTACCAGTCCTAAGCCACATAGATATCCCCTGTAGTAGCGGGCTTGCCCGCGATGGCGGTGGATCAGTCGATTTGTCGATGACTGACACACCGCTATCGCGGGCAAGCCCGTTCCCACATTTGCCCCGCGCCAGCCTTGGCCCCTCTCTTCGTCTCGCCCTCTCCCCTATCCCCCGTTATACTTGTCGGCTTTCCTGAATAAATGCCAACTAGGGTCCCGCCGCGCATGGATAAGACCTACCAGCCGCACGCCATTGAAACTTCCTGGTACAACACCTGGGAATCCGAGAATTACTTCGCCCCTCAAGGCGCGGGTGATTCCTACACGATCATGATCCCGCCGCCGAACGTCACCGGCAGCCTGCACATGGGTCACGGTTTCAACAACGCGATCATGGACGCCCTGATCCGTTTCCGCCGCATGCAGGGTCGCAACACCCTGTGGCAGCCGGGCACCGACCATGCCGGCATCGCCACCCAGATGCTGGTGGAACGCCAACTGGAAGCCACCGGCCAGAGCCGTCACGACCTGGGCCGCGAGAAATTCCTGGAGAAGATCTGGGAGTGGAAGGACCAGTCCGGCGGCAATATCAGCCGTCAGATCCGTCGCCTCGGTTCGTCCGTAGACTGGAGCCGCGAGCGCTTCACCATGGACGATGGCCTGTCGGAAGCGGTCAAGGAAGCCTTCGTGCGCCTGCATGAAGATGGCCTGATCTACCGCGGCAAGCGCCTGGTCAACTGGGACACCAAGCTGCACACCGCTATTTCCGACCTTGAAGTGGAAAACCACGACGAGAAAGGTTTCCTGTGGAACCTCAAGTACCCGCTGGCCGACGGCGCCAAGACCGCCGAGGGCAATGACTACCTGATCGTCGCCACCACCCGTCCGGAAACCATGCTCGGCGACTCCGCCGTGGCCGTTAACCCGAACGATGAGCGCTACCAGGCACTGATCGGCAAATTCGTCGAGCTGCCACTGGTTGGCCGTCGCATCCCGATCATCGCCGATGATTACTGCGACCCTGAATTCGGCACCGGCTGTGTGAAAATCACTCCGGCCCACGATTTCAACGACTATGAAGTCGGCAAGCGCCACAACCTGCCGCTGCTGAACATCTTCGACAAGAACGCCGCCATTCTGCCGGCCTGCCAGGTGTTCAACCTCGACGGCACGCTGAACGACAGCATCGACGGCAAGATCCCGGCCGAATATGCCGGCCTCGACCGTTTCGAAGCGCGCAAGCAGATCGTTGCCGCCTTCGATGCCGCAGGCTTGCTGGTCAGCGTGGATGACCACGCCCTGAAAGTGCCGAAAGGCGACCGCTCCGGCACCGTGATCGAGCCGTGGCTGACCGACCAGTGGTACGTGTCCACCAAACCGCTGGCAGAACCTGCGATTGCTGCCGTGGAAGATGGCCGCATCCAGTTCGTGCCCAAACAGTACGAAAACATGTACTTCTCATGGATGCGTGATATCCAGGATTGGTGCATCAGCCGTCAACTGTGGTGGGGCCACCGCATTCCGGCCTGGTACGACGAGTCGGGCAAAGTCTATGTAGGGCGTGACGAAGCCGAAGTGCGGGCCAAGCACAACCTCGGCCCGGACGTGGCGCTGCAACAGGACAACGACGTACTGGACACCTGGTTCAGCTCTGGCCTGTGGACGTTCTCCACCCTGGGCTGGCCGCAGCAGACCGAATTCCTGAAGAAATTCCACTCCACCGACGTGCTCGTCACCGGCTTCGATATCATTTTCTTCTGGGTTGCCCGGATGATCATGCTCACCATGCACTTGGTGAAGAACGAGGACGGCACCCCGCAGGTACCGTTCAAGACCGTGTACGTGCACGGCCTGGTGCGTGATGGCCAGGGCCAGAAGATGTCCAAGTCCAAGGGCAACGTCCTTGACCCGCTGGACATCATCGACGGCATCGACCTCGAAACCCTGGTGCAAAAGCGCACCTCGGGCCTGATGCAGCCGAAACTGGCGAAGAAGATCGAGAAGCAGACCCGCGACGAGTTTGCCGACGGCATCGCCAGCTACGGCACCGACGCCCTGCGCTTCACCTTCTGCTCGCTGGCGTCCACCGGTCGCGACATCAAGTTCGACATGGGCCGCGTCGAAGGCTACCGCAACTTCTGCAACAAGATCTGGAACGCAGCGCGCTACGTGCTGGACAAGGGCGAAGACTGCGGCCAGAACGGCGAAGCCTTCGAACTGAGCCTGGCGGATCGCTGGATCATCTCGCAGTTGCAGCGCACCGAAGCCGAAGTGACCCGCCAACTCGACCAGTTCCGTTTCGACCTGGCCGCGCAGGCGCTGTACGAGTTCATCTGGAACCAGTATTGCGACTGGTACCTGGAACTGTCCAAGCCCGTGCTGTGGGACGAGAACGCGCCGATCGAGCGTCAGCGCGGCACCCGCCGCACCCTGGTGCGCGTGCTGGAAGTGGCGCTGCGCCTGGCGCACCCGTTCATGCCGTTCATCACCGAAGAAATCTGGCAGCGCCTGGCGCCGCTGGCCGGTATCGAAGGCAAGACCATCATGCTACAACCTTGGCCAGTGGCCAATGAAGCACGCATCGACGAGGCTGCCGAAAGCGATATCGAATGGCTCAAGGCCCTGATGCTTGGCACGCGCAACATCCGCGCCGAGATGAACATCGGCCCGGGCAAGCCATTGGCGGTGTTCGTGAAGAACGCCAGCGCCGAAGACCAGCGCCGTCTCACCGAGAACGACGCGCTGCTCAAGAAGCTGGCCAAGCTGGAGTCGATCACCGTATTGGCGGCTGGCGCCGAAGCACCGCTGTCCGCTACCGCACTGGTGGGCGAGATGGAAGTGCTGGTGCCGATGGCCGGCCTGATCGACAAAGGCGCCGAACTGGCGCGCCTGGACAAGGAAATCCTGCGTCTGCAAGGCGAAGTGCAGCGCGTGGGCGGCAAGCTGTCCAACGCCGCCTTCGTGGACAAGGCCCCGGCCGAAGTCATCGACAAGGAACGCGCCAAGCTGGCCGAAGCCGAACAGGCGTTGGGCAAGCTGGCGGAGCAACATGCGCGGATTTCCAGCCTGTAAGGTGGACCGTGTGTAAGAAAGAGGCCTTCGGGCCTCTTTTTTTTGTGTTGAAAACCCAATCAGAGTGGGAGCGGGCTTGCTCGCGAATGCGGTATATCAGACACACACCCAATAACTGACACACTGCATTCGCGAGCAAGCCCGCTCCCACATTTAACCGAGATCAACTTCGGAATGTGTGACAATACTCACCACTTTTGAAGCAACCCCAGAATCGACGTAGCCCATGACCGCCCCCAGCACACCCAAACCGCCCCGCAAGAAGCCGAAAACCGCCGCCACGGCCAAGCCCGTCGTGCCGCGCAAGGAAGCGACCCTGCATCCGCGCAACCGCCACCAGGGCCGCTACGACTTCCCCGCGCTGATCAAGACCACGCCAGAACTGGCCCAGTTTGTGATCATCAACCCCTACGGCAAGGAAAGCATCGACTTCGCCAGCCCGGACGCGGTGCGGGTGTTCAACCGGGCGCTGCTCAAGGCGTTCTATGGCGTGCAGCACTGGGACATCCCCGCAGACTACCTGTGCCCACCGGTGCCGGGCCGTGCCGATTACGTGCACTTCCTCGCCGACCTGCTGGCCAGCGTCAACGACGGCAAGATTCCCCGTGGCTCGATCGTCAAGGTGCTGGACATCGGCATGGGCGCCAACTGTGTCTATCCGCTGATCGGCTACATGGACTACCGCTGGAACTTCCTCGGCTCCGAGATTGATCCGACAGCGGTCGCCGCGGCCAAGGCCATCGTGAAGTCCAACGACTTGAGCAAGGTTATCCAACTGCGCCAGCAAACCAACCCCAAGCATATTCTGCTGGGCCTGCTGGAGCCGGGCGAACGGTTTGACCTGACCATGTGCAACCCGCCGTTCCATGCCTCCATGGACGAAGCGACCAAAGGCAGCGAGCGTAAATGGCGCGCCCTGGGCAAGGCCGATCCCAAGCGCAAATTGCCGGTGCTGAACTTCGGCGGCCAATCGGCAGAGTTGTGGTGTGAAGGCGGTGAGGCGCGGTTTGTCACGCAATTGATCGCCGAAAGCGCGCATTTCGCCCATAAAGTGCTGTGGTTCAGCACCCTGGTGTCAAAAGCGTCCAACCTGCCTGCCATCGAGACCGCCCTGAAAAAAGCCGGTGTCCTGGAAAGCCAGGTGGTGGAGATGTCCCAGGGCCAGAAACAAAGCCGTTTTGTGGCCTGGACCTTCCAGACCAAGAACGAGCAGCAGATCTGGCGCCAGCGCTGGGTGCGCTGACCCCGCGTCTGTAGGAGCGAGCTTGCTCGCTCCTACAGATAAAGCAAAAAACGCAGGCAACAAAAAACCGTGCCCGGATCGCTCCGGTGCACGGTTTTTTTTACTGCGTCTTACTTGTTGATCGAGTCGGTCAGGCCTTTGGCCACAACCAGCTTGATCACTTTCTTGGCAGCGATTTCGATGGCAGCGCCAGTCGAAGGGTTACGGCCGGTACGGGCTGGACGCTCGGTCACTTTCAGCTTGCCAACACCTGGCAGAGTGATTTCGCCACCGTTTTCCAGCTGGTCAGCAACAACTTGGCTCAGTTGATCCAGCAGAGCGCGCACGGTAGTTTTCGGTGCGTCTACTGCTTCAGCCAGGTCAGCGATCAGTTGGTCTTTAGTAATAGCCATTGTGGTGTTCCTTCCCTATCAAATTCATTTGGATTGCAGAGTGCAGTGTCAGCCATCGAGCCCGACCGTCATGGCCTGGCACCCCTGGCCATAACCGCGAGAGATCGGGGTTATAGATGCTTGAAACGGGGTTTGGTTCGACCTGACAAATGCTGAATGCACGCTTAACGCCGAGACATCGCGTAAGACGGGGCAAAACTAGCACAGAGACGGGGAAATATCCGCTTCTACCTACCCATTTGGTCAGCTTTATCGCTCTAAACCGTGAAAAAAAGGCATATGGGTCGTCAGAGGCCTCCCGAAACCGCTTCAAACGACGCCGCGACCAACGGGTGCGGTACACTGGCGACTTTTTCCGGGAGGCCAACCGCTCCCGCTCAACCAGCCGAGAAGCCCATGCCGATCCGTCATTGCATCGTCCACCTGATCGACAAAAAACCCGACGGCACGCCCGCAGTTCTCCATGCCCGTGACTCTGAATTGGCCGAGTCCGCTGCCATCGAGAACATGCTCGCCGACCTCAACGAGAGCTATAACGCCAAACAAGGCAAGGCCTGGGGTTTCTTCCATGCCGAGTCCGGCGCGCACCCGTTCAGCGGCTGGTTGAAGGAATACTTCGATGGCGGCAAGGATTTCACCGCCTTCAGCCGAATTGCCGTGGAACACCTGCAAAAGCTGATGGAGGAGTCCAACCTCTCCGTCGGCGGCCATGTGCTGTTTGCCCACTATCAACAAGGCATGACCGACTACCTGGCCATCGCCCTGCTGCACCACAGCGAAGGTGTGGCGGTGACCGACGAGCTGGACGTGACGCCCTCGCGCCACCTGGACCTGGGCCAACTGCACCTGGCAGCACGCATCAACGTGTCCGAATGGCAGAACAACAAGCAGTCCAAGCAGTACATCTCGTTTATCAAGGGCAAGAACGGCAAGAAGGTCTCGGAGTACTTCCGCGACTTTATCGGCTGCCAGGAAGGTGTCGATGGGCCGGGCGAGACCCGCACCCTGCTCAAGGCCTTCAGTGATTTCGTCGAAAGCGAAGACCTGCCGGACGAGTCGGCCCGCGAGAAAACCAAGACCCTGGTGGACTACGCCAGCAGCCAGGCCAAGCTCGGCGAGCCCATGGGCCTGGAAGAGCTGTCGGGGTTGATCGATGAAGATCGGCCAAAAGCGTTCTACGATCATATCCGCAACAAGGATTACGGCCTGTCGCCGGAAATTCCCGCAGATAAGCGCACCCTCAACCAGTTCCGCCGCTTCACCGGGCGCGCCGAAGGGTTGTCGATCAGCTTTGAAGCGCACTTGCTGGGCGACAAGATCGAGTATGACGAAGCCGCTGGCACCTTGATCATCAAGGGCCTGCCGACCCAGCTCACCGACCAGCTCAAGCGTCGTAACTGATGCTTGGCGGGGTGCTGAAGAAGGTCCTGCTGGTGTTGCTGGTGGTGGTGGCGATCCAGAACTGGGGCAAGATCGAGCGGCTGTTCAACCCCTCGCAGGTGGTCCCGGAGCAAACCCGAGCGTCAGCGCGGGTGGTGCTGTATGCCACCGACTGGTGTGGCTACTGCAAGCAGATCCAGCGATTCCTGGATCAGAAGGGCATTCCCTACAAAAACGTGGATATCGACAAGGATCCCGAAGGCCGCAAGGCCTATCAGGCGCTGGGCGGCGGCGGGATTCCGTTTGTGGATGTGAACGGCACGCTGATTCGCGAATACAACCCGGACGCGATCCTGTCCGCCCTCAAATAACTGTGGCGAGGGGGCTTGTCCCCGCTGGGCTGCGCAGCAGCCCCAAAACCTGCCACCTCGGTGTATCTGATAAACCTTGGCGGGTCTTATTGGGGCTGCTGCGCAACCCAACGGGGGACAAGCCCCCTTGCCACTGAAATATCCAACCTGCACCACAGATACACCTAATCCAACCTACAGCTGCTGGATACCGAACCCCAATCGCGGGAAGTGCACATGCACGGTGCCGGCGCGCTCATCTTCGCGGCGCAGGATCAGTTCTTCGCGACCGGCAAATATCAACTCGCCTACCACCGGGTCGACACCATAGTCGGTCGCAGCGATGCTCACTGGCTGGCCCACCTTGAACCCGTTGGGATCTTCAAACACCTCAGCCGGCAACGCCGCAGGCGCACTATCACGGGCGATTTCCAGTGCCTGGCTGGCACTCATCTCGCTGGCGGTGCCATGCCCAAAGCCCAGCACCCGAGCAAGCCAGGCGCCGACAACCGGATAGTTATCCACCAGCGGCGACGTCACCGACGAGCCCTTGAGGAACCACAGCGGATGGGCCATGGAGAAGTCGGCAATCGACGGCTCGCCAAACAGGAAATCCCCCGTCTGACGCTGCAACTGTTGCTCCAGCCGCGCAATGATGGCCGGCCACTGGTGCAGGGCCACGTCCAGTTGCACGCGGGTGGCAGTACCGTCGCCGAACATCTTGCTGCGGTCTGCAACCAGTACCTGCAGCAAATGCGGCGGCACCTTGGCAAATTTCACGGCCAGGGATTCAGGCTGGAATACCAGGGCCACGGCGTGGGAAAACACTACCGAATCGGCCCAGGCCGCAAAGCTCTGGCTGACCAACTCCTGACCTTCGGGAAACAGCGGGGGCGTGGCCTTTTCCTGCTCCAGGCGGCGGGCGATCAGCGCAGTGTCGCAATAGATATCCGCACCGACCTGCAGCACCGGGGTTTTACGGTAGCCGCCGGTCAGGGCCGTCAGGTCGGGCTTGGGCATCACCGGGGGAATGGTCACCGATTGCCAGGACAGCCCTTTGAAGCCCAGGAGCAGGCGGGCTTTTTCCGCGAAGGGGGATTGAGGGTAGTGGTGCAGGATCAACTCAGACATTCCGGACTCCGCCAGATGAAGGAACCGCCAGCTTATCGTGCAAAAACGCAGTGGCCTACCCATTGGCCTGATGGGAACCGATCAATCAGATTGATAAGCCCGCGCCAGGCACTCCTTGGCGCTTTTCTTGAGCTTTTTTATCAAGCGTTCCTGGCGCAAGGCCTCGCCCTTGCTCGCGCAGGCCTCGGTATACACCAGCGCCACCGCCGGGCTGGAAAGAAAGAACCGCGCGCCTTTGCCGCTTTGATGTGTCGCAAAGCGGCGCACCGGATCATTGCTGATGCCGCAATAGAGCGAGCCATTGGCGGCACGGACCAGGTACACAAACCAGGGTTTCGGCACGACGGGTTCAGGCGAACTGTTCACAAAGTATTCTGGCCGGTGAAAAGAGCGCCAATCTTATCAACGACCGGCCTGGAACGCTTTCAAGCCTTTCAAGGCCTGTGCCCGCACGGCGTTGCGTACCAGTGGCGTCCAGCCCAACAACAGGCCCTTGGCCCCGAGCGCCTGGCGCGACCAGCGCCACAGGTCAAAGTGATCGTGGTGCTCGCAGATCTTGCCATCGCGGAACACAAAGCGTGCCTGGATATCGTTGACCACGGTGTTGCCGGTCTGGCTGAACAGGTACGTCGCCACCCAATGGGCGCTGCCGGTGGTGTCGTCGCTGCGCACTTGGTCAAAGGTCAGGGAAAAGTCCTTGGCCCGGGTGGTGAGCATGCGCCACATGTCGCCGGCATCGCGCCCACGCAGTTCACCAAATGCAGGATCGCTGAACAGCACATCGTCGGTGTAGCAGGCGCTCATGGCTTCAGCGTCCAGACGCTCAAAGGCACGATAGAACTCGACGATCAGGGCGTTATGGGCATCACTCATGGGCAGCTTCCAAAAGTAGGTAGTCAAGCCAAGCACTGTACCCGTGTCGAGCGCGCCGTGGCGAGCGGACCTGTCGTGGCGAGCGGGCTTGTCGTGGCGAGCGGGCTTGTCGTGGCGAGCGGGCTTGCCCCGCGCTGGACTGCGCAGCAGGCCCAAAACCAGCCAACTCGGTTTGCCTGAAGAACCTCGGTCGGTTGGGGTTGGGGTTTGGGGCTGCTGCGCAGCCCAGCGCGGGACAAGCCCCCTCGCCACAAAAAGCCCCTATTCCCCCCTTCAGCACAACAGCAGGCTTGCCAAGACCCACCTAAGGCACCATCCCGCAATTACGCGCATAGGCGAACAAATCCACATCGGTGGAAATGCACAGGCGTTGCATCGCGGTACTTTTCTGTTTGCTGATCGTGGAAATACTGCGATTGACCCGTGCGGCGATCTGGCTGACGGTCAAGCCGCTGGCCAGCATCCGCACCACTTCCCGCTCTTTGCCCGACAACTGCGGCAGTTGTGACTGGTCCCCCGTCCCGGCTTCCACCAGTTGTACCCGCAGGCACTCGCTGGCAAAGGTCTGGCCGCCGATCACGGCGTTGATTGCCTGTGGCAACTCCCTGGCCGAAGCGCTCTTGGCAACGATGGCGCGGGCGCCATGGGCGAGGGAGGCCCGCAGGGTGGCGACATTGGCGAACATGGTCACCAGGATGACCGGCAAGTTGGGATACTGCCGAGCCAGCAGGCTCAACAAACCATAACCATCTGCCTGCTGCCCTCCAGGCATGGCGAAGTCGGTGACCAGGACATCGCACGGCGTGGTACTCAATAACCTGAGCAGCGCGTCGGGGCCGTCGGCCTCCCCCACCACTTTGCAGCGACCATTCGCCTCGATCACCACTCTCTGCCCGATACGCACAATGGGATGATCGTCAGCAATAATTACTCGAAGCATAGATACCCACGGATGATGGCAACTTGAATCCGCGCAAAATAACCCCGCTGGCGATCCTCAACAACCGTTCAGGATAAGCCTCCTAAGGCGGCGTCCCGTGTTTGGTAGTTACCAATTCTTTCCCTACACAACAAAAGGAAACACCCTACAGCCAAAAACCAGACAGCCAGATTGCCAAATGCATCTCGACACAAGTCACTCCCCACTGCGCTTACACACTGCGCAAATATTCCAGACACCGCCGCAAGTCCGCCCGGAATGCCTGCAGCGCCGGAGCGTGGGCCAATACGCCATCGGCGTGAACCAGCTCAATCAACTTCACCCCTCTTAATTCAAGGTCCGTCCCGCCCAAAAACGCCAGACTGCCTACCAGGCGATGCAAGCGCTGCGCGGTCAATAAAGTACTCAGGGTGCAACAGGCTTGTTCCAGGATCGCGAAGTCTTCCCAGGCTTCGTCCAGCAGGCCGGGGAGCATCTGGTCGACGACCTGCTCATTGCCGAAGGTTTGCACAAGCTGCGCACGCGTCGGCCATGTCCCGGCAGAGGGCCGGCCCCACGCCGAAAAAGTACCCGGCAGCCAGCGCACCAACACCGCATGCAATTGCTCCAGCGCCAGCGGTTTGAGCAACCAGGCATCCATGCCGGCGTCGCGGCAACGTTGTGGGTCGTCGTTTTGCAGATTGGCGGTCAAGGCAATGATCGGCACGCGCTTGAGCCCCTTGCGCCGTTCGTGCTGGCGAATGGCGCGAGCCATGCGGTAACCGTCCATATCCGGCATTTGGCAGTCGCTGATAACCAGGTCCGAAGGCCGGTTGATAACGGCTAACAAGCCCTGGCGGCCATCGGCCACGGACTGATGGGCAACACCCAGTTTTTGCAGAAAGCAGCCCAGCATCGCGCGATAGGCTGAATGATCATCCACAACCAGTACGTTCAGCTGCGGTGCGGGGGGTGGCTGCGACGCTCGGCCCTCGCCGGTGGTTGAACGTACCACAGAGCCCATGGGCACCCCTTGTGCGCGATCGGACTGGAGGCAGGCAGCCCCGAGTCACCTCCGGCAGCGCTGGCGTAATAGGCAGGAAGGCACTGTGCAGCGCCTTAAGTGACACCGGTGACTATCATCGCGGCAAAAATATATCCTTTTGGATACTCCGACGCCGATACAACAACTACGAAAAACAACTTTCCTACGTCACTGAAAACCTATTCTTACGGACTTGCCGCGGATTTCCGTACGACCGCCCATTGTCGTATTTTTTGTATTTGCCCCCCGCCCTGCCCTCGCTAAATTGCGCCCCACCCCGGAGAGGGACGGCTTGCCACTCGGCGTGCCAGCCACAACAAACAACACCCCGCACACTGCCAGCCCATTGGGGGCCAGGCATTGCCGTGCATCTTTTTTATCGATCAGCCTTGCAATGGACAATTGAAATGAACGCCTCCCGACACCTGATGAGCACCACCCCCCAAGCCTTCCCAACAGCCGCAAATCAGGTCCTGTAACCATGAAAAACTTTGCCTCGCGCCTCATGCTCACCCTGCTGTTCACGCCTTCGGTATTTGCCGCAAGCTCCATCGAACTGGCCGTCAGGGGGACTATCACCCCGAGCGCCTGCACACCCGCATTCGCCGGTGGCAACGTCGTCGATCACGGAAAAATCTCGGCCAAGGATTTGGTACAGGGCAACACCACTTACCTGCCCACGGCCACCGTGCAATTGTCGATCACTTGCGAGGCCAGCACGCTTTTCGCGATCAAGCCCATCGACAATCGTAGCGGTACAGCTACCAGCCCCCGCGACTTCGGCCTGGGCCTGATCAATGGCGACAAAAAGCTGGGGCGCTTCCACCTGACGCCCAAGGACATGACCGCCGACGGCGTCGCTGTGCAGCCGATTGCTTCGGAAGACGGTGGTCGCACCTGGTTTGCCGAACACATATGGGAACTGGGCGTGCTGTGGGGCGCCGGGGCCATGGACGACGCCAGCGCTTTGCTGCCATCCCGAGTACTGGTACTGGGCCTGGATGTCAACACCTCGATCGCTCGCGCCGATCAATTTGACTTGAGCGATGAGGTCTCCATCGACGGCTCCGGCACCCTGGAAGTGCTGTACCTGTAGTTCCCGTTTCACCCACAAGGAAGGTCCATCGAATGAAACTCTCCAGCGCAGTACCTCTGGTTGCACTGCTGTACGCCACCGCCTCAGTGGCGTTGGCCGCCAGTGACACAGAGCTGGCCATCAAGGGCTCGATCACCCCCAGCGCTTGTGAGCCGCTGGTCTCCAGTGATGGGATGGTCGACTTCGGAAAAATATCCGTCAAGCAACTCAACAGCGATTCTTACACCCCTCTGCCAGATGAAAGGCTGCTGTTGAATGTGCACTGCGATGGCCCGACCTTTTTTACGCTCAACAGCATTGATAACCGCTCGGGCTCCTCGGCTCACCACGACATGTATCACGGCCTGGGTATGACCCCCGACGGTGAAAAGCTGGGGGGTACAGGCTTTGGTTTCTACGGACTCATAGCCGACGGCGTAAGCCGCAACTCGATTATTTCAACCGACGGCGGCGTGACCTGGCACCCCGCCGCAGTAATAAGCCCGATGTCGCTGACGGCCGTCGCTGCAGGCCGCGAGTTGGTACCCATTGCCGTGCAGAACCTGGACGCGGAATTGGCGCTTTTCACCCACATTGCCCCCGCCGACGGCCTGACGCTTATTGACGAAGTCCCTCTGGATGGCCACGTCACCGTGCAAGTCAATTACCTCTGATGGCTTGAACAGGCCCATTTAAAAGGAGCTCCTCCGATGAAAACCCTATTGACCACGCTTGCCACCAGCGCCCTGCTGCTGGGTAGCGCCACCGCCTTTGCCGCCTCGACCGTCGAACTGGTCGTCAGGGGCAAGATTATTCCTGCCGCCTGCGTTCCCGGCCTCTCCAGTAGCGGGGTGATCGATCACGGCAAGATTTCCGCCAAGGACTTGCGAGCGGACAACCCAACGCTGATCGGCACGCACCTGCTGAACATGACGGTCAACTGCGACGCCCCCGTCTTGTTCGCCCTGCATGCCATCGACAACCGTGCCGCCTCGGCAGCGATGCCCAGTGACTACGGCCTGGGCTTTATCAACGATAACCAGAAACTCGGTTGGTACACCCTGAGTCTGCTCAACCCGGTGGCTGAAGACGGCGTGGTGGTGCAACCGATTGCCTCCGGCGATCAGGGCAAGACCTGGTACCGGGAAAGTGCCTGGGAGCCGAGTCTGTACATGTCGGTCGCCTCGATGGACGACGACACCCAGCCGCTGCCGGTCAAGGAGCTGCGGGTAGGCCTGGAAGTACGCACGTCGATCGCCCGAACCGACTCCCTGGACTTGAGCAATGAGGTGACCATCGACGGCTCGGCCACCCTCGAAGTGAAGTACCTGTAACCATGGCCGCCCATGCCCAGAACGCTTGCGGGCATGGGCGGCGCTCACCTGTGCCAGTGATCGCCCACGTTGCAGCCGTGCTGCTGTGTATGGCAATCACGACACAGGCCAATGCGCTGTCCCATGTCGACCTCACGGTGACCGGTCGCTTGACGCCGGATGCCTGCCATATCGAGCTGTCCGACCTAGGCACCATCGAGCATGGAGAGATCCCGACCCACCAGCTCAATACCCACGAACCCACGGTACTGCCCAGCCAGAAGCTGGACCTGACGGTGATCTGCGAAAGGCCGATGCTGTTTGCGCTGGTGGGCATCGACAACCGCCAGGACTCCGCGCCGGCCCCCGACACGTTCGGCCTGGGCGTCAACATTTATGCCCCGGACCAGATGCTGGGAGCCGTGAAGCTGTCCTATCGCGCAGCCCTCGGCGATTTACAGCCGATGCAGGTGCTGGCCTCCAGCGACAACGGCGAAACCTGGACACCCCAGGCTGGCGCCCATCCCCACGCGTACATGGGCTTTGCCCCGCCGGGCGACCGCCAGCCGGATTTCATCAGCCAGCTGTTCACCCAGTTGTGGGTCGACACCTCCATCAATGCCGCACGCCTCCTGACCCTGGATCAGGAAGTGCCGCTGGATGGCTCCATCGTCCTGGATCTGCGCTACCTCTGATTCGCGCCCTTTTTGTTGCACCAACGGAACCTGCTGTCATGACCACGACCCTCTCAACCACCGCTGCCGGTCTCATTGCCTTGCTGCTTGTGCTCGGCAATCACGTCAAAGCCGACGGTATGGTGCCCGACACCTCGGTGGTGATCGTTTACGAAGCCGATGGCGAAGCCGCCGTGTCGGTGACCAATACCGACAGCAAACTGTCGCTGCTGCACGTCACCTTGCAAGACATTCCCGAAGACACCGAGCCGTTGCTGGTGGTGACGCCGCCGTTATCGCGGGTAGAAGCGTCCAAATCGCAGCTGGTGCGTTTCATCCTGCAAAACCAGACACCGCTGCTCACCCAACGGCTCAAGCGGGCGGTGTTCGAAGGCATGCCCCAGGGCCGCGCCGCCCCTGCTGCCGGGCACGCCCGCGTCGGCGTGACCGTGCGCCAGAACCTGCCGGTGATCGTGCATCCCAAGGGCCTGCCACTCAACCGCACGCCCTGGACCGACCTGACCTGGACCCTGCGCGACGGCAGGTTGCACGTACACAATGACACCCCCTATGTGGTGCGCCTGGCCCAGGATCTGCGGCTGCTGCCCGGCGACGGCAAGGCGATGCTGCCGCGCACCTATGTGTTGCCGGGCGAAAACCTGAGCGTCCCGGCCACTGGCGGCCCGGCCACTAAAGTCAGGCTGCAACCAGCCACGGTGTACGGCTTTGCCGTCAAGGCCTACGAAGCACCTCTGAGCCTCTGACTGGACACCTGCAGGCGCCTGCCACGAGGCGGCGCCTGGCTTAAGCAAGTGACGGCGCATCGACCGTCACCGCAATGCCCGCAAGCACCGGAACAACCGGGCCGGGACGTTGAACATTTGAGTGCCTTGCGTGAAAACAGTATTGAATTACCGTGACGGCGTAGCCGTGCCCGCAGCACCTGCAATGGCGTTGCTGCTGTGGGGGCTACTGCCGAGTCAAACCTGGGCCAGCGGCTTCGACGCCCAGACCCTGCATCAGCGTGGCATTGATCCGCAGTTGGCCAGCCTGCTGCTGGACGCCCCGCGTTTTGCCGCCGGGCAGCATGCAGTCAGCCTGCGGGTCAACGGCCAGGGGCGTGGCCGGCTGGAGGTGAGTTTCGATCAACAGGGCAACCTGTGCTTCGACCGGGCCTTGCTCGACGCCGCAAACCTGATAATCCCGGACGACGCCGAGCGCTGCCACGCCTTCCTCGCGCAATTTCCCCAGACCCTGGTGGAACCGGACCCGGCCACACTCAGCGTGGCGCTGGTGGTGCCCACCGAAGCCCTGCGTCCGGTGCTGCAAGACATATCAGGCTATGAAACCGGCGGCTTCGCCGGCTTGCTCAACTACGACCTCACAGGCTTCTACAACCGCTATGGCGATGACGCCAGCCGTTTTGGCTCGGCCAACACCGAAGTGGGGTTCAACGCCGGCGACTGGATCGTGCGCAGCCGCCAGGTGCAGACCTGGCAGGAGGGCCAGTCCCGTAGCACGCACCTGGAGGCCTACGCCCAACGCACGTTCGCCAGCCATCAGGCGGTGCTCCAGGCCGGGCAGATCAGCCTGTACAACCCGGTGTTATCCGGGGCGCAGATCACCGGCGTCCAGGTCCTCACCGAGCACGCCCTTCAAGAGCAAGGCCAGAGCGCCGTGATCGAAGGTATCGCCAACAGCCCGGCGCAAGTGGAGGTGCGGCAGAACGGCGTGCTGATTCATTCCACCGTAGTGCCCGCCGGGCCTTTTTCGCTGAACGATGTGCGCCGTCTCAATACCCGTTCGGACGTCGAGGTCACGGTCAAAGAAAGCGACGGTGGCGAGCGGCGCTTCAACGTGCCGGCGGCCATGCTCGGCCTCGGGTTGCCGGCGCCGGGCTACTCGGTGGCCGCCGGGCGGGTGCGCAATGTCGGCGATGCCCAGGGTGACGACCCGTGGGTGGTGAGCGCCGGCTGGACAGCGGCCGTGCATCCGCAACTGACCCTGGGCAGCGGCGTCTTGGCTGCCAGCGAGTACCGCTCCGCAGGCTTGAGCCTGGGCTGGCTACCGTGGCTGGACAGCCAGGTCCAGCTGTCGACACAACTGTCCAATACCAATGGGCGGGAAAAGGTGTCCGGGGTGCAGACGGATCTTTCCTGGGCCCAGCGCCTGAATGACCAGTGGTCCTTCAGCACCAGTAATTCCTGGCGCAGCGCAGGCTATCGCGAGCTGGAAGAAAGCACCTACGCGCGCAACCAGCACTCGCAACGCTCACGCTATCGCGATCAACAAAGCATCAACCTGGGCTGGTCCCATCCCTGGCTGGGCGCATTCAGCGCCGGGCTGTCGCGCTCGGCCAACTTTGCCGGGGACAGCAGCAGCCGGGCCCTGATGTCCTGGGGCAGCAACATCGGCGCAGTGTCGCTATCGGCCAGTGCCGAATGGCAAATGGGCGGGGCCCAGCAACAAGACAACGCGGTGTACCTGAACATCAGCGCGCCGCTGGGCGAGCAGCGCCGGGTGCGCGGCTGGGTACGCCACAGCGCTGGCGAAAACCGCACCGGCCTGGGGCTGACCGAACAGATCGACGAGCAACTCAGCTACCGGGTCAGCGCCGAGCGTGACTCGCGCGATCGTCAGGTCGAAACCAGCGTGGGCCTCTCGGCGTTGCCGCGCTACAGCCAGTTGGATTTGAGCTACAGCCGCTCCGATGCACAGCGCTCAAGCTATCAGGGCGGCGCGCGCGGTGGGGTGGTGATGCATGACGGTGGCGTCACGTTTTCACCGTATCCGGTGCGCGATACCTTCGCCCTGGTGACGGTGGGCCAGATGAGCGGCATCCGCATCAGTACCCCCAGCGGCCCGGTGTGGACCGACTGGCAAGGCCAGGCCGTGGTGCCGCAAGTCAGCGCCTATGGCCGCAGCCCCGTGGAAGTCCAGACCCGCTCGTTGCCGCGCAACGCCGACATCAGTAACGGCCTGGCGATGATCCAGGCCGGGCGCGGCGCAGTGGACCGGGTGGACTTTGGCGTCAGCCTGACCCGCCGCGTCTTGCTGACCGTCAGCACTGACCACGGCGCGCCACTGCCCTCGGGCGCGTCAGTGAGTACTGCCGAGGGCGAGTTCGTCACCCTGGTCCAGGAAGGCAGCCAAGTATTCCTGCCCAATGTGCTCGATCAACCGCCCCTGTGGATAACCTCGCCGGGAGGTCAACGCTGCCTTTTGCGCTACACGCTGGCGCAAAAGGCCGACCCCTCGGTGTACTTCGAAACTGCCCCGGCCCGTTGCCACGCGCCTTGAGGACGACTGCCATGCCCCTTCCCCGCTTGCACCACCTGAGTTTATGGCTATTGATCGGCATTGCCGGCACCGCCCATGGGCTGGAGGAATGCCAACTCAACCTCAGCGAACCCACGGTGGATTTTGGCTTGATGAGCCGCCTGGCCCAAAACGACAGCGCGCCCGAACGCCTGCTGGGCGAGCGGCGGCTGAGCTTGACGTTCAGTTGCCCCCAGGCCGACGACTTGAGCCTGTTCTACCGTGCCCTGGCGGCCTCCGCTGAACGCCTGCAGTTTACCGAGCACGGCAGCTACCAAATCGAGGTCAGTCACGGCGTACTCGACGGACAGGCAGTGGAGCTGGGGCTGATTGCTGCCATGGGCCAGCCGCCAGTGAGTAGCGCCAGTACGCTCACCTGGCGCACCGGGCATGGCATCGCGCCGATAGAACACGGTGCCGTGCGCATGGGCAAAACCCTGTCGCTGCAATTGACCTTGCGCGCCTGGGCCGACCCCGCAGCTACCCGGGTGCGCGATGCCACCACCTGGGAAGTCCCCGGCATGCTCTACAGCGCCAGTCATGGGCGCTACCGCGAGATGACGCTGCGTGCGCACTTTGCCCCCGTCGCCTGCCAGCCGGCGTTGTCGGACCAGGGAGTAGTGGACTACGGCATCCTGTTTGCCAAGAACCTCAACCCCACCACCGAAACGCCATTGCCCATCCGCACCCTGCGCTTGAGTGTCACCTGCGATGCACAGACGCGCTTCGCCCTGCGCATGCATGACAACCGCGACGGCTCGGCCACCGGCGGCACCGATGAAACCGCCTATGGGCTGGACCTGGACGCCAGCCATAACAAAATCGGGCGTTTTTACCTGACCATCGACCCCGCCGAGTTCAGCGCCGATACCCTGCGCACCTTGTACCGGACCGACTCCACCAGCAACGGCGCCGCCTGGAGCAACTCCAGCGCACGCCAGATCCCGATGGCGGCCAACAGCTACATGGGCTTTACCGACAAAAGCGGCCTGAGTACCGGCCCAGTGGCTATCCAGACCCTGGCCGGCACCGTGCGGATCAAGACTTACCTGGCTCCCATGCAGTCGCTGGACCTGCGCCAGGTGGTCCATATCAACGGCTCCGGCACCATCGAAATCATCTACCTGTGACTTGCCCCTGCGAGGTATGCGCCATGAAAACCGTTGCCCTTTCCAGCCTGCTGTTTCTGACCTGCGCTCAATCGGCGGTGGCCGTGTCGATGGTCGACCTGAGCGTCCAGGGCCAGATCATTCCCCGCGCCTGTACGCCGCAGTTATCCGGCAGTGGCCTGATCGACTACGGCAAGATTTCCCGCCAAGACTTGAATCTGGAGCAAGGCACGCGTCTGCCGCTCAAAACCCTGCAGGTCAGCATCGACTGCAACGGGCCCAGCCGCTATGCCTTGCGCATGCGCGACAACCGCGACGGGTCGGCCACGGTCAACAGCGAAATCTACTACGGGCTGGGATTCGACACGGCGGGCAATCGGCTCGGCCTCTACTCCATGAGCTTTGATCCGCGCCAGACCCAGGCGGACAGTAGCGCGCAGATCTACGGCACCGAGTCCACCACCGGCGGCCTGGGCTGGCGCACGGCCAACCTGAACCCTGTCGACATTGGCGCCACCAGCTACCTGGGTTTCACCGACACCGAGGGCAGTACCGCCGGGCCGACGGCAATTGCCACCCTCAACACCACAGTACAAATCAGCACCGTTATCAATGCCCGGAAAAACCTGGACTTGAGCGTTGAAACCGACCTCGATGGCTCGGCGACTCTGGAAGTGGTGTACCTCTAGAGTCTCTCGCTGGCGACGTGAACATAACGGGCGCGCCCGGCACCGAGGCCAGCGATGATCGCCCCCACACCCAGCAGCGCGAAAATCCAGCCGGTTGCCGCCCAGCCACCGGTCCAGTCGTGTACCAGACCGACCGCCAGCGGGCCGAGGGACGCCAGGGTGTAGCCGACGCCCTGGGCCATGCTCGACAGGTTGGCGGCCACATGGGCGTCGCGTGAGCGCAGCACGATCAGGGTCAGCGCCAGGCTGAACGTACCGCCCTGCCCCAGGCCCAAGACAATCGCCCAGCCCCACAGGCCGTCGAGCGGCGCATACAGGCAACCGAACAGGCCGCCGAGGGTCAGCAGCATCACCACCACAATGGCCAGGCGCTGATCCTTGCCGCGGGTGGCCAGCCACGGTGCCGCAAGGGAACTGGCCAGTTGCACGATCACCGATCCCGACAGCACCAGCCCGGCCTGGGTCGCGCTCAAGCCACGGTCGATCAGGATCGACGGCAGCCAGCCAAACACGATGTAGGCCAGGGAGGATTGCAGGCCCATGTACAACGTGACTTGCCAGGCCAGGGGATCACGCAGCAAACCGCGCACCCGATAGGCCACTTGATGGGTTCCCTGTTTCTGTCCGACCTGAGGCAACCAACACAGCGCCGCCAGCAGTGCCGGCACCATCCAGAAGCCCAGGCCGATTTTCCAGCTGTCGCCAAAATGCTGGCTCAACGGCACCGTGGCCCCGGCGGCGAGCGCCGCGCCCAGGCACAGGGCCATGGTGTAGACACCGGTCATGACCCCTGCATGCCGGGCGAAATCACGCTTGACGATCCCGGGCAACAGCACGCCGATGATGCCGATGCTGGCCCCGGCCAGCAGGCTGCCGGCGAACAGCCCGACAGCGCCCAACGAACTGCGCAGGATGATCCCCGCCGCCAGTGTCAGCAAAATCCCCAGCACCACCCGTTCGGCGCCAAAGCGCCGGGCCAGGAACGGCGCCAGCGGCGCAAACAGGCCCAGGCACAGGACCGGCAGCGTCGTCAGCAACCCAGCCCTGGCCGCCGAGAGGCCGAGGCTTTCGGACACGTCGTTGAGCAACGGCGCCATGCTCGACAATGCCGGGCGCAGGTTCAAAGCCACCAGCACCAACCCCAGCAGCAACAGCCAGGCCCGGTTGACGACCGGCTGACTGTGCTGCACCTGGTCATCATCGGCTTCGGCGTCGATCAGCAATTCTTCAAGTGCGTTTTCTGGGCGGGGCATGATGCTCTCGGGTTCAAGGCGGGATTGTGCGCGAGGGAGCCATGGTAATGCCCTGCACCGCCTTGTGGCGAGCGGGCTTGTTGTGGCGAGCGGGCTTGCCCCGCGCTGGGTTGCGCAGCAGCCCAAAGAGCATCACCGAGGAGTGTCAGGTGTAACCAGGGGGGAGGTTTGGGGCTGCTGCGCAGCCCAGCGCGGGGCAAGCCCGCTCGCCACAAGCAAGCAGGCTCGCCACAGTGGGGGCGTGTTAATGCAGGATCTGGCTCAGGAACAACCGGGTCCGGTCGTTCTGCGGGTTGTCGAAGAAATCGTTCGGCGCCGCCTGTTCGACGATTTCGCCCTTGTCCATGAAGATCACGCGGTTGGCCACGGTGCGCGCAAAGCCCATCTCGTGGGTCACGCAGAGCATGGTCATGCCGTCTTCGGCCAGGCCGATCATGGTGTCGAGGACTTCCTTGACCATCTCCGGGTCGAGGGCCGAGGTCGGCTCATCGAACAGCATGATCTTGGGCTTCATGCACAACGCCCGGGCAATCGCCACGCGCTGTTGCTGGCCGCCGGACAATTGCCCCGGAAACTTGTGGGCCTGCTCCGGGATGCGCACGCGCTCCAGGTAGTGCATGGCAATTTCCTCGGCCTTGCGCTTGGGCATCTTGCGCACCCACATCGGCGCCAACGTGCAGTTCTGCAGGATGGTCAGGTGTGGGAACAGGTTGAAGTGCTGGAACACCATCCCCACTTCGCGGCGCACGGTTTCGATCTGCTTGAGGTCGTTGGTCAGCTCCACGCCATCGACCACAATGCGCCCCTGCTGGTGCTCTTCCAGGCGGTTGAGGCAGCGGATGGTGGTGGACTTGCCCGAACCCGACGGGCCGCACAGCACGATGCGCTCGCCCTGCTTGACGTTGAGGTTGATGTCTTTCAGTACATGGAACTGGCCGTACCACTTGTTGACGCCCTGCATCTGGATAATGCCTTCAGGGCTCACCGGCTGTTTGATCGCTTCGCTCATAACAACAACTCCTAACGCTTGTGGCCAGTGTCGAGCTTGTGTTCCAAATGAATGGAATAGCGCGACATGCCAAAACAGAAAATCCAGAACACCAGGGCCGCGAACACATAGCCTTCAGTAGCCATGCCCAGCCATTTCGGGTCGGCGGCGGCTTGCTTGACGCTGTTGAGCAGGTCGAACAGGCCGATGATGATCACCAGGCTCGTATCCTTGAACAGCGCGATAAAGGTGTTGACGATGCCCGGTATCACCAGCTTCAACGCTTGCGGCAGGATCACCAGGCCCATGCTGCGCCAGTAACCCAGGCCCATCGCCGCCGCGGCTTCGTACTGGCCTTTGGGAATGGCCTGCAAGCCACCGCGCACCACTTCTGCCACGTAGGCCGACTGGAACAGGATCACGCCGATCAACGCCCGCAGCAGCTTGTCGAAGTTCATGCCTTCAGGCAGGAACAGCGGCAGCATCACCGACGCCATGAACAGCACCGTGATCAACGGCACGCCGCGCCAGAACTCAATGAAGGTCACGCAGATCACGCGAATCGCCGGCATATTGGAGCGCCGCCCCAACGCCAGCACGATACCCAGCGGCAAGGCGCCAGCGATACCGACGGTGGCGATCACCAAGGTGAGCATCAGGCCGCCCCATTGGCTGGTCGCGACGTTGGTCAGGCCAAAGATCCCGCCGTGCAGCAGGAAGAAGGCAATGATCGGGTACAACACCAGAAAGCCCAGGCCATAGATCGCCTTGGGTTTAAAACGCGAGATGAACAACGGCGCCACACCGACGATCGCCAGCCACACGGTCAGGTCTACGCGCCAGCGCAGGTCGCCGGGGTAATAGCCGTACATGAATTGCCCGAAGCGCTGCTGGACAAACACCCAGCAGGCGCCCTCCTTGGTGCAATCGGCCTGGGTGGTGCCGACCCAGTTGGCGTCGAGGATCGCCCAATGCAAAATCGGCGGCACCACCAGGTAGACCAGGTAGATCGCCAGCAACGTCAGCAGGGTGTTGAACCAACTGGAGAACAGGTTGGCGCGCATCCACGCCATCGGCCCGAACACTTTGTCCGGTGGCGGCATGTCAGGTTTGAAAATATGGGAAGTCATGCAGGTTTCCTCACCGCTCGATCAGCGCAATGCGCTTGTTGTACCAGTTCATCAACAGGGAAATGCTGATGCTGATCGCCAGGTACACGCTCATGGTGATGGCAATGACCTCAATGGCCTGGCCGGTCTGGTTGAGCACCGTGCCGGCAAACAGTGAGACCATTTCCGGGTAGCCGATGCCGGCGGCCAGGGATGAGTTTTTCGCCAGGTTCAGGTATTGGCTGGTCAGCGGCGGGATGATCACCCGCAGCGCTTGCGGGATGATGACCTTGCGCAGCGTAGGCCCCGGACGCAGGCCCAGGGAGCGCGCGGCTTCGGTCTGGCCGTGGCTCACAGACTCAATGCCCGAGCGCACGATCTCGGCAATAAACGCGGCGGTGTAGACGGTAAGCGCCAGGGTCAGTGCCAGCAGTTCGGGGATCAATACCCAGCCACCGACAAAGTTGAAACCCGCAAGCCTTGGCATTTCCCAGTGCAGCGGCACACCGAAGATCAGGACGCACAACGCCGGAATCACGATGAACAGCGCCAGGCCCGCCCAGAACTTATGGAACGGTACGCCGGTGGCTTCAAAGCGCTTGTTGGCCCAACGCGCCATCAGCACGATTGCCACGATGGCCACCCCGACACTGGCCACAAACGGCCAAAAACCGTCAGCCGCCAGCGCCGCCGGCATATTCAGGCCCCGGGCGCTCATAAAGAATGTATCGCCCAAGTTGTGGCTGTTGCGCGGCAACGGCATGGTCAGGAAGACCGCGAAGTACCAGAACAGGATCTGCAACAACGGCGGAATGTTGCGGAACACTTCCACATACACCGTCGCCAGTTTGTTGATCATCCAGTTCGGTGACAGACGCGCCACCCCTATGATGAAACCGAGCAGTGTCGCCAGGACCACACCGATCACGGTCACCAGCAACGTGTTGAGCAGGCCGATCACAAAGACCCGGGCATAGCTGTCCGATTCGGTGTAGTCGATCAAATGCTGAGCGATGCCAAACCCGGCACTGCGCTCCAGGAAGTCAAAGCCGGAGGTAATGCCCCGGTGCTGAAGATTGGTTTGCGTGTTGTTGAACAGATACCAGCCCAACGAAACCACCGCGACGATGGTGATGATCTGAAATAGCCACGCGCGCACTTTGGGATCGCTGAAGCTGAGCTTCTGCTTGGGTGCGCCGATTTGAGTTTGCATTGAGTGCCCCAGAAATAATGGAACAGAACATCACCCGGCGGTTGGCCCACCGGGTGATAGAACCATCAGCGATCAGCGCACAGGGGGTGCGTATTGAATGCCACCGTTGTTCCACAGCGCGTTCAGGCCACGGTCGATTTCCAGGGGAGTGCTCTTGCCCAGGTTGCGCTCGAACACTTCGCCGTAGTTACCGACCTGCTTGACGATCTGTACGACCCAATCCTTCTTCACTTTCAGGTCTTTGCCGTATTCGCCGTCAGCACCGAGCAGACGCGCGACGTCCGGGTTCTTGGTGGCCTTGGCTTCGGCTTCAACGTTTTTCGAGGTGATACCGGCTTCTTCAGCGTTGAGCATGGCGTAGCCTACCCAGCGCACGATGGCCAGCCACTCGTCGTCGCCATTACGCACGACCGGGCCCAGGGGCTCCTTGGAGATGGTTTCCGGCAGCACCACGTAGTCCTTCGGCGCGGCCAGCTTGCTGCGCTGGGCAAACAGTTGCGACTTGTCGGAGGTCAGCACGTCGCAGCGCCCGGACTCCAGGGACTTGGCGCTTTCATCGGAGGTGTCGAAGGTGATCGGGGTGTACTTGAGGTTGTTGCCACGGAAGTAGTCGGAAACGTTCAGCTCGGTGGTGGTACCGGCCTGGATGCAGATGGTTGCACCGTCCAGTTCCTTGGCACTTTTTACGCCCAGCTTGCTGTTGACCAGAAAGCCGATGCCGTCGTAGTAGGTGATAAAGCCCGGGAATTTCAGGCCCATGCCCGCATCGCGGGAGCTGGTCATGGTGGTGTTGCGCGACAGGATGTCGACTTCGCCCGATTGCAGCGCGGTGAAACGCTCCTTGGCATTCAACTGGCTGAACTTGACCTTGGTCGCATCGCCAAACACGGCTGCGGCCACGGCGCGGCAGTAGTCAGCGTCGATCCCGAGGATCTTGCCGCTGGCATCCGGCACCGAGAAACCCGGCAGGCCGTCGCTGACGCCACATTGCACAAAACCTTTCTTCTGCACTGCATCCAGGGTGGCGCCGGCCTGGGCCAGGCCACTGATCCCTAATACGGTCGCCGCGGTCACGATGGCCAGGGTGGACTTCAATACCTTCATTCAAACCTCCAGTTGCTCTTGTTGTGTCGGAGCTCGAACCCCTGCCCACCCTTGTGAGGCGATATCGACCCGTGTTGGCTTTTTTTGGGGTCAAGCAGCAGAGGCTGTCGCTGTCATTGCAGCGGCTATCCCAGAGGCGGCAGTCACTGATAGTGTTACCGTCCCGGATAGTTCTGACATCGACCTACACATAGCAAGCGCCGTACCAGAGTGTCGGCTGAGCCGTTTGCGCCCAGGATCTGTCGCAAAACAGTCAACCATGCGACATCCTGTTAACTGATCCACCGTCCACGCACTGCCCCGACGCCTCCCATCGGCGCGCACGCACATTTTTGGAGCACACATGACCGACCCCTTGATTCTTCAGCCCGCCAAGCCCGCAGATGCCTGCGTCATCTGGTTGCATGGCCTGGGTGCCGATCGCTACGACTTCCTGCCGGTGGCCGAAGCGCTGCAGGAAACCTTGCTGTCCACACGCTTCGTATTGCCCCAGGCACCGACCCGCGCGGTGACCGTCAATGGGGGCTACGAGATGCCAAGCTGGTACGACATATTGGCCATAAGCCCGGCGCGGGCCATCAGCCGTGAGCAGCTGGATGAATCGGCCAAAATGGTCATCGATTTGATCGAGCAACAAAAAGCCAGCGGGATAGACGCCTCGCGAATTTTCCTCGCCGGTTTTTCCCAGGGTGGCGCCGTGGTCCTGCACGCCGCGTTTGTGAAATGGCAAGGGGCCCTGGGTGGCGTGCTTGCCCTCTCCACCTATGCACCCACTTTCAGCGATGAGCTGGAACTGTCCGCCAGCCAACAGCGCATTCCGGCCCTGTGCCTGCACGGCCAGCACGATGAAGTGGTGCTCAACGCCATGGGCCGCAGCGCCTATGAGCATTTAAAGCAGCGCGGTATCACCGTGACATGGCAGGAATACCCAATGGGTCACGAAGTGTTACCCGAAGAAATCCGCGACATCGGCACCTGGTTGGCCGGCCGCCTGGGCTGAAAACCGACCATTGTGTAGCCGCATGACCAACGCACTACGCCGCGCCCGATTCTTGCATTACACTGGCCGGCGTACATTCCTTAACCAATTGATGAGATGACCGTGCTCAAAGCACTCAAGAAGATGTTCGGTAAAAGCGAGGCTGAACCACTCGCCCCTGTTCCCAGCGCCCCTGTCCAGACGTCAGGCAGCCGCAACGACGGTAAACAGCCTGGCCGAACAGCGCCTGTTACCTCGCCAAAACCGCCGCCCGTAAAGCCTGCTGTCCCGGCACCCGTCGCCGCCCAGCCCGCAGAAGAACCCGCGCGTGCGGAAAAACCGCGCCGCGAACGCGCGCCAAAACCGGTGGTAAAGCCGTGGAAGCTGGAAGACTTCGTGGTCGAGCCCCAAGAGGGCAAGACGCGCTTTCACGACTTCAAGCTGGCCCCGGAACTGATGCACGCCATCCAGGACCTGGGCTTCCCGTACTGCACGCCGATCCAGGCACAGGTATTGGGCTTCACCCTGGCCGGCAAAGACGCCATCGGCCGCGCCCAGACCGGTACCGGCAAGACCGCTGCGTTCCTGATCTCGATCATCACCCAACTGCTGCAGACCCCGCCGCCCAAAGAGCGCTACATGGGTGAACCTCGAGCCCTGATCATCGCCCCGACCCGGGAGCTGGTGGTACAGATCGCCAAGGACGCCGCCGACCTGACCAAGTACACCGGCCTCAACGTCATGACGTTCGTGGGCGGCATGGACTTCGACAAACAGCTCAAGCACCTGGAAGCGCGGCACTGCGACATCCTGGTCGCCACCCCGGGCCGTTTGCTCGACTTCAACCAGCGCGGCGACGTGCACCTGGACATGGTCGAGGTGATGGTGCTGGACGAAGCCGACCGCATGCTCGACATGGGTTTTATCCCGCAAGTGCGCCAGATCATTCGCCAGACCCCACCGAAAAACGAGCGCCAGACCCTGCTGTTCTCCGCGACCTTCACCGAAGACGTGATGAACCTCGCCAAGCAGTGGACCACCGACCCGTCCATCGTCGAGATCGAAGCGCTGAACGTCGCCAGCGAAAACGTCGAACAGCATATCTATGCCGTGGCCGGTGCCGACAAATACAAGCTGCTCTACAACCTGGTCAACGATAACGGCTGGGAGCGGGTCATGGTGTTTGCCAACCGCAAGGACGAAGTGCGGCGCATTGAAGAACGCCTGGTGCGCGATGGCGTCAATGCTGCGCAGTTGTCCGGTGATGTGCCGCAGCACAAGCGGATCAAGACTCTGGAAGGCTTTCGCGAAGGCAAGATCCGCGTGCTGGTGGCCACCGATGTGGCAGGGCGTGGGATTCATATCGACGGCATCAGCCACGTCATCAACTTCACCCTGCCGGAAGTACCGGACGATTACGTGCACCGGATCGGCCGTACCGGGCGTGCCGGCGCTGCGGGTGTGTCGATCAGCTTTGCCGGGGAAGATGACTCGTACCAGTTGCCATCGATCGAGACGCTGCTGGGCCGCAAGATCAGTTGCGAAACGCCGCCGACGCACCTGTTGCGGGCCGTGGAGCGCAAACGCCCTTAAAACGGGTGCAGGAGCGGGCTTATGTGGGAGCGGGCTTGCCCGCGATAGCGGTGTGACAATCACTGAAGTGATTGACTGACACACCGCATTCGCGAGCAAGCCCGCTCCCACATTTGTCTTCAGCGCTTTCAAATTCAAGGAGGACCACATGAACCAGGCTGATTACCTCATCATCGGCGGCGGTATTGCCGGTGCCAGCGCCGGTTACTGGCTGTCCCGACACGCCCGCGTCATCGTGCTGGAGCGTGAGTCCATGCCGGGCTATCACTCCACTGGCCGCTCCGCCGCCCTCTATATCGCCGCCTATGGCACGCCACAAGTGCGCGCCCTGACCCTGGGCAGCCGCGACTTCTTCGATCACCCGCCTGCAGGTTTTACCGAGCACGCTTTGCTCACGCCCCGTGGCGAAGTACTGGTGGACCTGCTTGGCGACCCAGAAGAGCTACAGCGCCAATACCTGAGCGCCAAGGCGCTGGTAGCCGAAACACGCCTGCTGGACACCGAAGAAGCGCTGCAGATGCTGCCGATCCTGCGCCGGGAAAAAGTCCATGGCGCGATCTACGACCCGACCGTCTGCGATATCGACACCGATGCGTTGTACCAGGGCTATTTGCGCGGCATTCGGCGTAACGGCGGGGCTATTCATACCGACAGTGAAGTGCAAAAGCTCAACCGTGACGGTCAGGGCCAGTGGCAAGTGCGCACCTCACAACAGCGCTACAGTGCGCCAGTGATCATCAACGCCGCCGGGGCCTGGGCCGATACCATCGGCGAGCTGGCCGGTGCACAAAAAATCGGCCTGCAGCCCAAGCGCCGCAGTGCCTTTGTGTTCGCCCCGCCTGCCGGGCTGGATATTCATGACTGGCCGGAGTTGGCGGCCCTCGACGGTTCGTTCTACATGAAGCCTGACGCTGGAATGTTCCTCGGCTCGCCAGCCAACGCCGACCCAGTGGAACCTCACGACGTGCAGCCCGAAGAGCTGGATATCGCCACGGGCATCTATCACATTGAAGAGGCCACGACCCTGACCATCCGCCGCCCAGCCCGGACTTGGGCGGGGCTGCGCAGTTTTGTCAGTGATGGCGACCTGGTATGCGGCTTTGATCCGCAGGTAGAGGGTTTTTTCTGGATCGCGGCCCAGGGCGGCTACGGGATCCAGACCTCGCCGGCGATGGGTCAGGCCAGCGCGGCGCTGGTGCGTGGGCTCGGATTGCCCGAGCCTTTGCAGCGCGCCGGGCTGACCGAGGCGATGTTATCGCCTGGTCGCCTGGGTTGATCGTGCTGCTGGACTCGTCCAATACAGCGGCCAAACGATAGGGTGTGACGGGCACACGGAAGGCCACTCACGCCTTCCAGCGATCAGCCGCCCTATGATCACTGGCCCGCCCTTCCACCCAGCGCGCCCCTTCGCTGGTGTTTTCCTTCTTCCAGAACGGCGCTCGGGTCTTCAGGTAGTCCATCACAAACGCACAAGCATCAAACGCGGCCTGTCGATGGGCACTGGCGGCGGCGACGAACACAATAGGTTCGCCGGGCTCCAGGGCGCCGATGCGGTGCAACACCTCGAGCTTGAGCAACGGCCAGCGTTGCTCGGCCTCAACCGCGATCTTGGCCAGGGCCTTTTCGGTCATGCCGGGGTAGTGTTCGAGGAACATCCCCGCCACATCCAGGCCATCGTTGAAGTCGCGTACATAGCCGACGAAACTCACCACGGCGCCCACACCCACATTGGCGGCGTGCATGGCGTTGACTTCGGCGCCGGGATCGAACGGTTGGGCTTGCACACGAATAGCCACGGTCAGCCTCCGGTCACGGGCGGGAAAAAAGCCACTTCGTCGCCGGCCTGCAGAGGCTCGTCGAGGCCACACAGTTCCTGGTTGCGCGCACACATCAGGCTGGCCTCGTTGAGCACCGCAAATTCTGGGTCACTGGCCAGCGCCAGGCGTACGGCATCGACCGTGGCGAAGTCGCCTTCGACCTCCATGGAATCGAGGCCCACCGCTTCGCTGTAACGGGCAAAAAACAAAACGTTGATACTCATGCCTGGTCCGCCTTGAAATGCCCGCTCTTGCCACCGAGTTTTTCCAGCAGGCGAATGTTTTCGATGGTCATGCCACGGTCCACCGCTTTGCACATGTCGTAGATGGTCAGCGCGGCGACGCTGGCCGCCGTCAACGCTTCCATCTCCACGCCGGTCTGCCCGGACAGCTTGCAGCGCGCGACGATATGCACGGTATTTTCCCCTTCGGCGGCCAGCTCGACCTTGACCCCGGTCAGCATCAGCGGATGGCACAGGGGGATCAGATCACTGGTCTTTTTCGCGGCCTGGATCCCGGCAATGCGGGCCACGGCGAACACGTCGCCCTTGGGGTGGGCGCCGTCGACGATCATTTGCAGGGTCTGGGGCAGCATGCGCACCCGCGCTTCGGCCACGGCTTCACGGAACGTCACGCTTTTGTCGGTGACGTCGACCATATGGGCACGGCCCTGGGAATCGAGATGAGTCAGCACGGGGATACTCCTGATCAGAAGCCCCGATTGTAAACCCAACGCCGATCAAAATGTGGGAGCTGGCTTGCCTGCGATAGCGCTGTGTCAATCAACCTATCATCGACTGAACCACCACTATCGCGGGCAAGCCCGCTCCCACACTGAACGCGGTTACAGGTGGGATTCGGCGTATTCGGCCAGAATCGAGCGTGGTACCCCTTGCAGCGCAATGTGCACGCCGTTCGGGAAGTCCTTGAAGCGTTCCGTCAGGTAGGTCAGCCCGGAGCTGGTCGCGGACAGGTAAGGGGTGTCGATCTGTGCCAGGTTGCCCAGGCACACCACTTTGGAACCGGCACCGGCACGGGTGATGATGGTTTTCATCTGGTGCGGTGTGAGGTTCTGGCATTCATCGATCAAAATCAGGCTCTGCTGGAAGCTGCGACCTCGGATGTAGTTGAGGGATTTGAACTGCAACGGCACTTTGCTGAGGATGTAGTCGACGCTGCCATGGGTGTTTTCGTCATCCATATGCAAGGCTTCGAGGTTGTCGGTGATCGCCCCCAGCCACGGCTCCATTTTTTCTGCTTCGGTGCCGGGCAAAAAACCGATTTCCTGGTCCAGGCCCTGCACGCTGCGGGTGGCAATGATGCGGCGGTAGCGCTTGGTGACCATGGTCTGCTCGATGGCAGCCGCCAGGGCGAGGATGGTTTTCCCCGAGCCGGCAGCCCCCGTCAGGTTGACCAGGTGGATGTCCGGGTCGAGCAGCGCGTACAGCGCCAGGCTCTGGTAGATATCACGCGGTTTCAGGCCCCAGGCTTCCTGGTGCAGCAGGGGTTCCTGATGCAGGTCGAGGATCAGCAGCTTGTCGACCTGGATCTCTTTGATCCAGCCCACAAAGCCCTGTTCGTCGATGATGAATTCGTTGATGTGCACGGCCGGCAGGTTGTCGGTCAGCTGCACCTGGTGCCAGGTGCGGCCATGGTCCTGGCGGGTCTCGACCTTGCTGACGCGGTCCCAGAACGAGCCGGTCATGGTGTGATAACCACGGGACAGCATCGACACGTCGTCGACCAGTTGGTCGGTACTGTAATCCTCGGCAGCGATCCCACACGCTCGTGCCTTGAGGCGCATATTGATGTCTTTGGTCACCAGCACCAGGCGCAGGTCCTTGTCGCGCGCATGCAGGTCGATCAATTGGTTGATGATCTTGTTGTCGTTGAGGTTTTCCGGCAGCAGGCTGTTGGGTTCGCTGCGCTTGCTCATCAGGATCGACAGCAAGCCCTTGGGCCCGCTCTTGCCACGTTGAATCGGTACGCCGACCTCTACATCCTCGGGCGAGGCTTCACCCAGGGTCTTGTCGATCAGGCGGATCGCCTGGCGGCATTCGGCGGCGACGCTGTGGTGCCCACTTTTGAGTTTGTCGAGCTCCTCAAGCACGATCATCGGGATGGCGACGTGGTGTTCTTCGAAATTGAGCAACGCGTTTGGATCGTGGATCAAAACATTGGTATCAAGCACATAAAGGATTGGCTGGTCGGAAGAAGGGGTACGTCCATGATCATCCATACTCGGTCACCTTTGTGGGAGCCAGTCGACGCAATACCACAACAGTGCTGCGCCTCGATTCGACCACCGAATGCACCTGAGGGACGTCAAGTGCATTGCCCACCTGAGGAGTCTGGGAAGACGCCACCTGTGGTGCAGGTTTCGGCGATCTGTCTTCGTAATACCGCAAAACCCATGACAGGAAAAAGCACTTTGACGCTTTTTTGAAGTTTATTTTTCAGGATGACGAATAGCACTGGCGGGGCGCCACGCACACCGCTAAAGTCGGAAGTCCGCCTGCATCGAAATGTCGCAGCAAATCACCCCAAAAAACCCTCATCCCCAGCAGGGCCGGGCACTTCAGCGAAATGCCTCGCGACACTCCTGCCAACCCAAGCCACTCTGCGCCGTTGCCTGCAACAACATCGGCAATGCCACCCGCGCCTTGTCCTGGGTGTCGTGGAACACAATCACCCCTTTGCGCCACAACAACATCAGCGTCAGCACCCGATGGGCCGACTCGTCAGCCTTGAGCTGGCCGGGCTCATCCTGGGAGTCGATATCCCACAACGCCACTTGCAGGCCCTGGGCCTGGAAGAAGCCCTGGCTGTCGGCCCGGCGCTGGCCATAGGGCGGACGGAACAGCGGCACATAGTTTTCCGGCAGCAGGTTCTGAGTCAGTGATGCACTGCGGGTGATCGAACTCTGCCAGTCGACCCAATGGCTGTGGGAGCGGTACTGCCAGCCCTGGATGCCCACGCACTGGCCTTGATACAACGCCTGCACATCAGCGGCCGACGTCTTCTCCAGGCGGGTTTGCAGGCTGTTGCCCAGGGCAAAGAAGGTGGCCGTCATTTTCTGCTTGCGCAGGTAATCGGCCAGCCAGTCGGTTTGGCCGTTAAGCGGCGCCGGGCCACCATCGAAGGTCAATAGAAACAGGCGGTCGTTGAGCTCGTCGCCATTGCGCTCGAAATCACCAAACCGTGCGACTTCGCTGCTGATCTGCGGGAACAGAGCAGCCTTGCGCAGCAACTCGTCCAGATAGCGCTGGTGAAAGGTGCGGCTAGGGCCGGCCCAGCCTATGTAGAAGGATTGGTCGCTGACCTCGAATTTGCCGGCCTGCTCGCGCAGGTCGTCCATGTTCTCCACCAGGTAGCAGAACGAGGCGTCCTGTTCGCAGCTTTGCTGGGCAAATCCGTAATTCTCCAGCAACCGTTGCCAGAGGTGGCGACGCAGGTCGTCGATGGCGCCCTGGTTGATGATCTTCAGCCCCAGGCGTTGCTTGAGGGCCGCCTCATCCAAGGCCTCGCTGGCCAGCAGCGTGTGGGCGAACATGAGGATTTCGGCGCGTGACGCCACATCGAACAGCGCCGGGCTGCTGAGCTTTTCCGGCCAGGTGCCACGGTCCAGGCTCGCGACATCTACAGTGGCCGCCTGGGCGCCCAGGCACGTCAGCCAGGCGCATAAAAAAAGCGCAATTCGCACAAAGGGTCCCCCGTTCCTGATTCGTCGGCCACTATAGCCGATCACAATCCTCCCTGTGGGAGACGGGCTTGCCCGCGATGGCGGAGTGTCAATTGGCCTATTGGCAAGCTGTCACGCCGCCATCGCGGGCAAGCCCGGCTCCCACAGGGACAACCGTATGGCAACTATTGGCGTGATAGGTGGAGTCAAACCGCCCTACCCCCTAGAATCCCCCGACGATTACAGGAGACGACTTCATGCTGATGGTGATTTCCCCCGCCAAAACCCTCGATTTCGAGACTGCGCCTGCGACCCAGCGCTTTACCCAGCCGCAATACCTCGACCACTCCCAGGAATTGATCGAGCAGTTGCGCGAACTGAGCCCGGCGCAGATCAGTGAACTGATGCATGTTTCCGACAAGATCGGCGGCCTCAACGCCGCGCGCTTCGGTAGCTGGACCCCGGCCTTCACCCCCGCCAATGCCAAGCAGGCGCTGCTGGCGTTCAAAGGTGACGTGTACACCGGTCTTAATGCCCAGACCTTTAACGACGCCGACTTCGCCTACGCCCAGGACCACCTGCGCATGCTCTCCGGCCTGTACGGCCTGCTGCGCCCGCTGGACCTGATGATGCCGTACCGCCTGGAGATGGGCACCAAGTTGGCCAACGCCCGTGGCAAGGACTTGTACGCATTCTGGGGCACGCGGATCAGCGAGTGGCTCAATGAAGCCCTGGCTGAGCAAGGCGATGATGTACTGCTCAACCTGGCGTCCAACGAGTACTTCTCCGCGGTCAAGCGCCCGGCCCTCAATGCGCGGATCATCAACACCGAGTTCAAGGACCTGAAGAACGGCCAGTACAAGATCATCAGTTTCTACGCCAAAAAGGCCCGGGGCATGATGAGCCGCTTCGTGATCGAAGAACGCATCAACGACCCGGCCCAGCTCAAGCAATTCGATGTGCAGGGCTACCGCTTCAATGCCGAGCAGTCCAAGCCGGATAACCTGGTGTTTTTGCGCGATCACGCACCGGATTGAGGCTGCACCCGGCTTAAAATGTGGGAGCGGGCTTGCTCGCGAAAGCGGTGTATCAGTCACCGGATAGATTGACTGAAGCACCGCTTTCGCGAGCAAGCCCGCTCCCACATTTGTCCTACATTCCTTCAACAGAATCGTCATTATTTTGGCGCCAAAAATATTTCTTCAGAATTCATAACGTTTCTTTCACTCGACATCCGTCAGTTTTTTTCGTAGTGGCACCACTTTTTTCAAACAGTAGTGGCATAAAACTATATCCCCGCGCCAACTCCCTATATCCACTAGCCCAATCTGCAAGTGCTATCAATATAGTACTAGTGCCATCTTTGCTTATATTTCAAGAAATTTCGAGAAACAGGATGAGCGGCCAGGAACTATGTCTGCGAGTGCCGCTCATACCACCGGTAACGATTATCTCTGTTCTTGTGCGATATGACTTACACAGCGACCAACGGAAGTAGCAAAGTTGTCATATATAACTTTGACTGCTCGGTCTAATTACCAACTGTTTAGTTGAGGGCGGGCGATCAGGTTGCATGACCATCCCCTACAAGGCCAGGGCTAAAGCCTACCTAAATGGGTCAGTGAGACAACCCAAGGCATTGATAGATAAAGGCTAAATGCCAATATCAAGGCTTTGCGGCACTGACGCCAGACCCTTCTCACAGAAGACTGGCTGCATTTCAGGGCAAGCCCCAACAACAAGGCCAAGTTGCGCACAACTTGAGTGCATTAGTTAGTCACTCGACTTTTAACATGCCTGTACATGGCAATGCAGTGTCTATTCACGGCATTTCCTAGTGCATGAGTGACGCTTGAAAACATGAACTCCGGCCATTTAATGGCGTGATAAAGATAGAGGTAAATGCGATGCGCATCAGCATATTTGGTTTGGGTTACGTGGGCGCAGTATGTGCCGGTTGCCTGTCTGCACGGGGCCATGAAGTGGTCGGTGTAGACATTTCCAAGGATAAGATCGACCTGATCAATGCGGGCAAATCCCCCATCGTTGAACCGGGCCTGGGCGAACTATTGAGCCAGGGCATTGCCAGCGGCCGGTTGCGCGGCACCACCAACTTCGCCGACGCCATCCGCGATACCGACCTGTCGATGATTTGCGTCGGCACGCCCAGCAAGAAAAACGGCGACCTGGAACTCAACTACATCGAAGCGGTGTGCCGCGAAATCGGTTTTGTCCTGCGTGACAAGACCACCCGCCACACCATCGTGGTGCGCAGCACCGTGCTGCCCGGCACTGTGGCCAACGTGGTAATCCCGATCCTCGAAGACTGCTCCGGCAAAAAAGCCGGCGTCGACTTCGGTGTCGCGGTCAACCCGGAGTTCCTGCGCGAATCCACCGCCATCGCCGACTACGACCTGCCACCGATGACCGTAATCGGTGAACTGGACAAAGCCTCGGGCGACGTCCTGCAGTCGCTGTACGAAGAACTCGACGCCCCGATCATCCGCAAGGACATCGCCGTTGCCGAGATGATCAAGTACACCTGCAACGTGTGGCACGCCACCAAAGTCACCTTCGCCAACGAAATCGGCAACATCGCCAAGGCCGTGGGCGTCGATGGTCGCGAAGTGATGGAAGTGGTCTGCCAGGACAAGACCCTCAACCTGTCCCAGTACTACATGCGTCCGGGCTTTGCCTTCGGCGGCTCGTGCCTGCCCAAGGACGTGCGCGCCCTGACCTACCGCGCCAGCTCCCTGGATGTGGAAGCACCGCTGCTCAACTCGCTGATGCGCAGCAACGAATCCCAGGTGCAGAACGCCTTCGACATCGTCTCCGGTCACGACAAGCGCAAGGTCGCCCTGCTGGGCCTGAGCTTCAAGGCCGGCACTGATGACTTGCGCGAAAGCCCACTGGTGGAGCTGGCGGAAATGCTGATCGGCAAGGGCTTCGACCTGAGCATCTACGACAGCAACGTCGAATACGCCCGTGTGCATGGGGCAAACAAGGATTACATCGAAGGCAAGATCCCCCATGTGTCGTCCCTGCTCAACTCGGACTTCGACGATGTGATCAACAACAGCGACGTGATCATCCTCGGCAACCGCGACGAGAAATTCCGCGCCCTGGCGCAGAACGCCCCGCACGGCAAGCAAGTGATCGACCTGGTGGGCTTCATGTCCCAGGCCACCAGCGTCAATGGCCGTACCGAAGGCATTTGCTGGTAACCGCGCTGATCGCCGGCAAGCCGGCTCCTGCAGGTCGCGCATGTCATGTAGGAGCCGGCTCGCCGGCGATGGCGCCCCACTGTAAGCCTGCCACAACCCCATCGGGCCACCCCACAGGCTCGCCCGAGACTCCAGACGGATGCAGATTATGCACAGGCTAAAGCACGGCCTCCTTCAGGCCGCCGGTTGGCTGTTGTTTTTAAGCGTGTTGATGTGCCTGGCCCTGGCGTTGCCGGCGAGCACATTCGACTCGCAGTCGAGAAATTTCATCTTCCTGATTGGCGCCGTCGGTATCTGGCGCTACTCCATGGGCGCCACGCACTTTGTACGCGGCATGCTGTTCCTGTACGTGGTCTACCCGCACCTGCGGCGCAAAGTGCGCAAGCTGGGCAAGGCGGCGGACCCCTCCCACGTATTCCTGATGGTCACCAGTTTTCGGATCGACGCGCTGACCACCGCCCAGGTCTACAGCTCGGTGATTCGCGAGGCCATCGAGTGCGGCTTCCCTACCACCGTGGTCTGCTCCCTGGTGGAAATGTCCGATGAGCTGCTGGTCAAGAGCCTCTGGGAAAAGATGAACCCACCGGATCACGTCAAGCTCGACTTCGTGCGCATCGCCGGCACCGGCAAGCGCGATGGCCTGGCCTTCGGCTTTCGTGCGATCTCCCGCCACTTGCCGGACGACCGCGCCGTGGTTGCGGTAATCGACGGCGACACCGTGCTGGCCGAGGGCGTGGTGCGCAAGACCGTGCCGTGGTTCCAGCTGTTCGGCAATGTCGGCGGCCTGACCACCAACGAGTTTTGCGAAGTGCGCGGCGGCTACATCATGAGCGAGTGGCACAAACTGCGCTTCGCCCAGCGCCACATCAACATGTGCTCCATGGCCTTGTCCAAGCGCGTGCTGACCATGACCGGGCGCATGTCGGTGTTCCGGGCCAGCGTCGTCACCGACCCCGGCTTTATCGCCGACGTGGAAAGCGACTCGCTGCAACACTGGCGCCTGGGCCGCTTCAAGTTCCTGACCGGGGACGACAAGTCCAGTTGGTTCAGCCTGATGCGCCTGGGCTACGACACCTTCTACGTGCCCGATGCAGCGATCAACACCGTGGAACACCCCCCTGAAAAGAGCTTCATCAAGGCCAGCCGCAAGCTGATGTTCCGCTGGTACGGCAACAACCTGCGCCAGAACTCCCGAGCCCTGGGCCTGGGTATGCAGCGCCTGGGCCTGTTCACCAGCGTGGTGCTGTTCGACCAGCGTGTGTCGATGTGGACTTCGCTGCTGGGCCTGACCGTGGCGATCCTCGCCACCTTCAAGTACGGCGGTGCGTTCATCCTCGCTTACCTGCTGTGGATTGGTATCACGCGCCTGATCCTGACCCTGTTGCTGTCGTGCTCGGGCCACAAGATCGGCCCCGCCTACCCGGTGATTCTCTATTACAACCAGATCATGGGCGCGCTGGTGAAGATCTACGTGTTCTTCCGCCTCGATCAACAGTCCTGGACCCGCCAGGACACCAAACTGACCCGCGATTTGGCCAGCTTTCAACGTTGGTTCAACACCTGGTCGTCTCGGACCATGACCTTCTCCGCCGGCAGCATTTTCGTCGCCGTGTTGCTGATGATGGTCTGACCCTGCCAAGCCTGAATTAACCTAGGAATTAGTACGCCATGAACAGCCAAGTAAACGCCAACGTTGTCCACGAATCCGAAGCCCAGCGCCAACACGCCCGGGTCAAAATCCCGGCCAAGCTGCGCTTTTTCGGCGCCGACCGCACGCCCATGGAAGTGCGGGTCATCGACCTCTCCGCCGGCGGCCTGGCCTTCAATGCCGCCCAACAACCGTTGAAAGTCGGTGATGTGCACAAAGCGCGCCTGCAATTTGTGATCGACAATCTGGGCCTGGCGATGGACGTGGAGCTGTTGATCCGCTCCCACGACCGCCAGACCGGCCGCACCGGTTGCCAGTTCCAGAACCTGGATGCCCAGGATATTTCCACACTGCGTCACCTGATCACCTCGCACCTGTCAGGCGACATCGTGACCATGGGTGACGTGCTGGCCACCTTG
Organism: Pseudomonas sp. DTU12.1; assembly: GCF_009873475.1. Classification (NCBI taxonomy): domain Bacteria; kingdom Pseudomonadati; phylum Pseudomonadota; class Gammaproteobacteria; order Pseudomonadales; family Pseudomonadaceae; genus Pseudomonas; species Pseudomonas sp. DTU12.1. The sequence goes on from NZ_CP045254.1 coordinate 4,999,669, forward strand.
CAGCGCGACAACTTCACCAAGGCGCGCAAGGTCAAGGATAGCGGCAGCGGCATGAGTGCCTTTGGCCGCCTGCGCGCCGTGACCTTCAGCCTGGCGATCTTCCTGGTGGGCCTGGCGGCGTTCGGGTTTGTGTTCAAGTCGGTGTACGGCATGTACTTCGTCAGCCACGCCCAGGCCGGCCTGGTCAGCGTGCCGGGGATGAACGTCACGATGCCCCGTGACGGCACCGTGCAAAGCCTGATCAAAGACAACGGCGTTGCCGCCAAAGGCGCGCCACTGGCGACCTTCAGCACCAGCATGCTCGATGTGCTCAAGGGCCACCTGGACGAAGACCAGCTGCAACCGGCCAAGGTCGAAGAGCTGTTCGGCAAGCAAATGACCGGCACCCTGACCTCGCCTTGCGACTGCATCGTCGCCCAGCAGTTGGTGGCCGACGGTCAATACGCGAGCAAGGGTGATGTGATCTTCCAGTTGGTGCCGCGCGGCAGCCAGGCCAACGTCGAGGCGCGTTTCTCCTATCGCCAGTTCGGTGATGTACGCCCAGGCACGCCGGTGAGCTTCCAGGTCGCCGATGAAGAACAGACCCGCACCGGCACCATCGTCAGCAGCACCAGCCTCAACAGCGCCGACCTGTCTTCGGATATCCGCGTGCAGATCAAGCCCGACGCCCCCCTGGACAGCGCCTACGCCGGCCGCCCGGTGGAAGTGACCAGCGACCGTGGCCCGTCCCTGAACTGGCTGATCGATAAAGCCATGGCTGCTGGTTTGTAAGCGAGGACATGCCTGTGAACCCTATTTCAAGAACAACACAATCCCTGTGGGAACCGCCTGTTGTGGGAGCCGGGCTTGCCCGCGATGCAGGCGACGCGATGCATCAGACAAACCGCGACGATGCCATCGCAGGCAAGCCAGCTCCCACAAAAGCGCGCTCCCACATCCGCCCTGTGGCGCTGCTGGCATTGGCGGTCAGCCTGGCCGGTTGCGCCGGCCTGCCCGACCAGCGCCTGGCCAATGAAGCGCTCAAGCGTGGCGACACCGCCACCGCTGCGCAGAACTATCAGCAACTGGCAGACCTGGGTTACAGCGAGGCCCAAGTCGGCCTCGCGGATATCCAGGTCGGCAGCCGCGACCCAGCGCAGATCAAGCAGGCCGAGGCCACCTATCGCGCGGCCGCCGATGTATCGCCACGCGCCCAGGCCCGCCTCGGTCGCCTGCTGGTGGCCAAGCCCGGTGCCACCGAGGCCGAGCACCGCGAAGCCGAAAGCCTGTTGAAAAAAGCCTTTGCCAATGGCGAGGGCAACACCCTGATCCCGCTGGCGATGCTGTACCTGCAATACCCCCACGATTTCCCCAGCGTCAACGCACAGCAGCAGATCGATACCTGGCGCACTGCCGGCTACCCCGAAGCGGGCCTGGCGCAGGTGCTGCTGTATCGCACCCAGGGCACTTACGACCAGCACCTGGATGACATCGAGAAAATCTGCAAGGCCGCGCTCAGCAGCACCGATATCTGCTACGTCGAGCTGGCCACCGTCTACCAGAAGCGCGAGCAACCGGAGCAACAGGCCGAACTGCTCAAGCAGATGGAGGCCGGCTACAGCCGTGGCACCGTCACCGCCCAGCGGGTCGACAGTGTGGCCCGTGTGCTGGGCGATGCCTCCCTGGGCAAGACTGATGAAAAAACCGCCCAGGCCCTGCTGGAAAAAATCGCCCCTGGCTACCCGGCGTCCTGGGTCAGCCTCGCGCAGTTGCTCTACGACTTCCCGGAACTGGGCGACGTCGAGCAGATGATGAAGTATCTGGACAACGGCCGTGCGGCCGACCAGCCCCGCGCCGAATTGTTGCTGGGCAAGCTGTACTACGAAGGCAAGTGGGTGCCGGCCGATGCCAAGGCCGCCGAAGCGCACTTCCAGAAAGCCCAAGGCCAGGAAGTGGCTGCCGATTACTACCTCGGCCAGATCTACCGCCGGGGCTACCTGGGCCAGGTCTACTCGCAAAAGGCCCTGGACCATTTGCTGACCGCGGCGCGCAACGGCCAGAACAGTGCCGACTTCGCGATCGCCCAATTGTTTTCCCAGGGTAAGGGCACCCGGCCCGACCCGCTCAACGCCTATGTGTTCAGCCAACTGGCAAAGATCCAGGACACTCCGCAGGCCAATGAGCTGGCCGCGCAACTTGAACAACAACTGCCGCCCGCCCAGCGCGCCGAGGGCCAGCGCCTGCTGCAACAAGAGCTGGCCGCCCGTGGCGCCTTGAGCCAAAGCACGCTGCAACTGCACGCCCTGCAAGAAGAAGACGGCGAGGAATCCCTATGAAACTCAATCCATTCGTCAAGGCCGGCATTGGCCTGACCTTCGCCCTGCTGTGGTCGTGCCCGACCCTGGCCGCGCTGACCGAAGACAAAAACTTTGGCCTGGAAGTGAAAGTCACCGGCCAGTCCGAAGATGACCGCGACCTGGGCACGCAAAAAGGCGGCGACGTCAACGGCATCGGCCTGGATGTGCGCCCGTGGATCTACGGCGAAAGCGGCGCCTGGAGCGCCTACGCCATGGGCCAGGCGGTGGCGTCCAGCGACATCATCGAGACCGACACCCTGCAACAGTCCGATGGCGACACCACCGAGCAGTCGAGCAACAACGACCGCAAGACCAAGAAGAACTACCTGGCCCTGCGCGAGTTCTGGGTCGGCTACAGCGGTTTCACGCCCTACCCTGGCGAGATCCTCAAGCTCGGCCGCCAGCGCCTGCGCAATAACGATGGGCAATGGCGCGACACCAATATCGAAGCGCTGAACTGGACCTTCGACACCACCCTGCTCAAGGCCAATGTCGGCGCTGCCGAACGCTTCAGCGAGTACCGCACCGACCTCAAGGAATTGTCTCCCGAAGACAAGGACCGCCAGCACCTCTATGCCGATGCGGCCTACCAGTGGACTCCCGGCCATTGGGTCGGCGTGCGCGGGCATCACACCCACGACGACGGCAAGCTCGACTACCCACAACCGGGCGTGGCTGCCGACCCACTGGACAAGCGCCAGAACGGCGACCTGACCTGGCTCGGCCTGGAAGCCAACAGTGACGCCTACAACTGGCGCAACACCAATACCGTCAACTACTGGGCCAGCGTCACCGGCATGCAGGGCGAGCGCAGCAACGTCAACACGTTGAACGCCGACGGTAGTCGCCCCACCAACGCCAAGCGCAACACCGATGTAGACGGCTGGGCCACTGACCTCGGCGTGCGCCTGCGCCTCGACCCGCAGTGGCAAGTGGGCGCGGCCTATGCCCGCGCCAGCGCCGACTACGAACAGAACGGCCTGCAAAGCAACCGCTCGAACTTCACCGGCACCCAGTCGCGGGTGCATCGTTTTGGCGAGGCGTTTCGCGGCGAGATGAACAATATGCAGTCCATGAGCCTGTTCGGTTCCTGGCAGCTGCGCGACGACTACGACGCCAGCCTGGTCTACCACAAGTTCTGGCGCGTGGACGGCAACAAGCCGGTGGGCAGCAACGGCATCAATGCCGTGCAGAACAACTACGACGATGTCACCGGTGCCGTGTTGTCCAGCGCATCCCTGCCGCTGGTAGACGGCAACAAGGACCTAGGCCAGGAGATGGACCTGGTGGTCACCAAGTACTTCAAGAAAGGCCTGCTGCCCGCAGCCCTCAGCCAGTCGATCGACGAACCGTCGGCCCTGGTGCGCTTTCGTGGCGGCGTGTTCAAACCGGGCGATGCCTATGGCAAGCAAGTCGACTCGTACATGCACCGCGCCTTTGTCGACGTAGTCTGGCGCTTCTGATGGGAGCCTGCGCAATGAATCCTCACGCCCTCAAAGGCTCGGCCCTGCTCGCTGCGGCAATGCTGCTGGCGTGCGCCCCGGCCTTTGCCAATGTCGAGCCGCAGGTCAAGGCGCCCACCATCGCCAAGGAACTGCAACAGGCCAAGACCTACACCATCACCAGCCCGCCCACCGCGCCGCTGGAGATGCCCAAGCCGGCGCTGCCGGACCTCTCGGGCTACACCGCACAAGCCGTGGCGAAGAAAATCGTGCGCAGCAAGGCCGGCAAGGTCAGCGTGCGCCGGATGATGCAGGAAAACGCCCTCAAGGACTTTATCGGCGGCGACAACAAGATGGCCGAATGGGTGGTGCGCCAGCATGGCATCCCCCAGGCGATCTTTATCGACGACGGCTATATGAACCTCAAGGACCTGCTCAAGAAGGTGCCCAAGCAATACCTGAGCGAAACCTCGCCCGGGGTATTCCTGGCCAGGCTGCCGATTGTGGTCGGCGAAAAAGGCATCCTCGAAATCGATAACCAGACCCAGGAATTGCGCCTGTCCCAGGAGGCCGGTTCGTTCCTGGTCAACGACGGCCAGCTGTTTGTGCGCGACACCAAGATCACCGGCTGGCGCGAGAAGACCAACGGCCCGGCGACCTTCCGCTCGCCCAAGGAATTTCGCCCGTTCCTGCTGGCCTGGGGCGGCACCCAGACCTATATCGTCAACAGCAAAATGGCCAGCTTCGGCTACGCCAACAGCAAGTCCTATGGCGTGAGTATTTCCCAGTACACACCGAACATGGCCAAGGTCCTCAAGCGCCCGGAACCCACCGGCTGGATTGTCGATTCCGAGTTCTCCGACATGTGGTACGGCTTCTACTGCTACGAGACCACCGGCTTTGTGATCAAGGGCAGCACCTACAAAGACAACATCGTCTACGGCATCGACCCCCACGACCGTTCCCACGGTCTGATCATTGCCGACAACACCGTCTACGGCACCAAGAAAAAGCACGGGATCATTATTTCCCGTGAGGTCAACAACAGCTTCATCTTCAACAACCGCAGCTACGACAACAAGCTCTCGGGCCTGGTGATCGACCGTAACAGCGTGAACAACCTGATCGCCGATAACGAGATTTACCGCAACCACACCGACGGCATCACCCTCTATGAGAGCGGCGACAACCTGCTGTGGGGCAACAAGGTGATCAGCAACCGTCGCCACGGCATTCGGATCCGTAACAGCGTGAATATCCGCCTGTACGAGAACCTCGCCATGGCCAACGGCCTGACCGGCGTCTACGGCCATATCAAGGACCTGACCGACACCGACCGCGACATTGAGCTCGACCCGTTCGACACCAAAGTCTCGCTGATCGTGGTCGGCGGCGAACTGGCGGCCAATGGCAGCGGGCCGCTGTCCATCGACTCGCCGTTGAGCATCGAGCTGTACCGCGTGTCGATGCTCGCGCCGACCAAATCCAGTGGCATCAGCTTCTCCGGCGTTCTTGGTGAGCGCCAGGAAGAGATTCTCGACTTGCTGGTACGCCAGAAAAAAGCCGTGCTGATCGACCCTGTCGAACGCCAGACCCAATTGCAGGACTGAGGATGACCTTTATGCACCCACACATGATCAAGCTGCTCAGCCTCTCGGGTTTGACCCTCGGCATCCTGGCCGCCAGCAGCGGCGTGCGCGCCGATGAAGCCAAGGCGCCGAGCTTTACCGCCGAGCCGTGCTGCAACCTGTGCCCCGAGGCTCACGACGCAAAGAACTACACCACTCGCTACCAGCAGAACTTCACCACCCTGGTACAGGCCCAGGGCGACTGGCTGTTCCGTACCCAGGAAGACCTGCGCACCGAATTCGACACCACCCCGGCCGGCTACAAGCGCATGCAGCAACTGCACGATGCGTTCAAGAGCAAGGGCGTGGAGTTGGTGGTGGTCTACCAGCCGACCCGTGGCCTGGTAAACCGCAACAAGCTCAACCCGGCAGAGAAAGCGCGCTTTGATTTCGACAAGGCCCTGGGCAACTACAAAACCATGCTTGGGCGTTTTGCCAAGATGGGCTACGTGGTGCCGGACCTGTCGCCGCTGACCAATGAACAACTGCCGGACGAACTGCCGGCCCACGACTTCTACTTCCGCGGCGACCAGCACTGGACCCCCTATGGCGCCCAGCGCACCGCGAAAATCGTCGGGGCCAAGGTGCGCGCCATGCCTGAATTCGCCGGGATCCCCCAGCGTGAATTCGAGACCAAGAAATCCGGACGCATGGGCAAGACCGGCACCCTGCACAACATGGCCGGGCAGTTGTGCGGCACCAGCTACGCGATCCAATACATGGACCAGTTCAGCACCGAGCCCAAGGGCGAGGCTGCGGACGGCGACCTGTTCGGCGATTCCGGCAACCCGCAGATCACCCTGGTGGGCACCAGCCACAGCGGCAAGAACTACAACTTCGCCGGCTTCCTGGAACAGGAAATCGGCGCCGACATCCTTAACGTCGCCTTCCCCGGCGGTGGCCTGGAAGGCTCGATGATCCAGTACCTGGGCAGCGAAGAATTCCAGAAAAGCCCACCGAAGATTCTGATCTGGGAGTTCTCGCCGCTGTATCGCCTCGACCAGGAAACCATCTACCGCCAGATGATGGCCCTGCTCGACAACGGCTGCGAAGGCAAGCCGGCGCAGATGAGCGCCAGCACCACCCTCAAGCCCGGCAAGAACGAGCTGATGGTCAACAGCAAGAACATGGACCTGCGCAATAGCCGCCATCAGGTCGACATTCGCTTCGCCGATCCTTCGGTGAAAACCCTGCAAGCCACCCTCTGGTACATGAACGGTCGCCACGAGGACATCAAGATCGACAAACCCGAAACATCCGAGACAGACGGGCGTTTCGCCTTTGAACTGCGCACCGATGAAGACTGGGCCTCGCAGAACCTGCTGGCCGTGGAAGTGCAGGGCCCCGAAGCGGGCGCTGCCGCGCAGAAAGTCGAAGCGAAAATTTGCACACGCAACGTGTTCCCAAGCGGCGGTCAGCAGACCGCGCAACTTGGGCAATGAGGTTACCTATGCACAAGTTACTGATTCCAACGCTGCTGGGCCTGGCGATGTTTGCAGGCCAAGTCAACGCCGCCGCGCCGCTGCGCCCGCCCCAGGGCTATTTCGCGCCGATTGAAGCGTTCAAGACCGGCGACTTCAAGAACGACTGCGACGCCATGCCGACGCCCTACACCGGCTCGCTGCAGTTTCGCAGCAAATACGAAGGCTCCGATAAAGCCCGTTCGACCCTGAACGTGCAATCGGAAAAAGCCTTTCGCGACAGCACCGCCGATATCACCAAACTGGAAAAAGACACCAGCAAGCGGGTGATGCAGTTCATGCGCGACGGTCGCCCGGAACAATTGCAATGCACCCTGAACTGGCTGGTGAACTGGGCCAAGGCCGATGCGCTGATGTCCAAGGACTTCAACCACACCGGCAAGTCCATGCGCAAATGGGCGTTGGGCAGCATGGCCTCGGCCTATGTGCGCCTGAAGTTCTCCGAGTCGCAACCGCTGGCCAAGTACCCGCAGGAGTCGCAACTGATCGAAGCCTGGTTCAACAAACTGGCCGAGCAAGTGGTCAGCGACTGGGACAACCTGCCCCTGGAAAAAACCAACAACCACTCGTACTGGGCCGCCTGGTCGGTGATGGCCACGTCCGTCGCCACCAACCGTCGCGACCTGTTCGATTGGGCCGTCAAGGAATACAAGGTCGGCGCCAATCAGGTCGACGCCCAGGGCTACCTGCCCAACGAATTGAAGCGCCAGCAACGGGCCTTGGCCTACCACAACTACGCCCTGCCGCCGCTGGCGATGATCGCCAGTTTTGCCCTGGTCAATGGCGTGGATGTGCGCGGTGAGAACAACGGCGCGCTCAAGCGCCTGGGCGACAAGGTGCTGGCCGGGGTGAAGGATCCGGACATCTTCGAGCAGAAGAACGGCAAGGAGCAGGACATGCATGACCTGGAGCAGGACTCCAAATTCGCCTGGCTCGAACCCTTCTGCACCCTCTACACCTGCGCCCCGGAAGTGATCGAACGCAAGCACGACATGCAACCGTTCAAGACCTTCCGCCTGGGCGGCGACCTGACCAAGGTCTACGACCCGGCGCACGAAAAAGGCCGTTGATGGAACGGGCTCCCAATGTGGGAGCGGGCTTGCTCGCGAAAGCGGTCTGACATTCAGCATTGATGTCACCTGACACACCGTTATCGCAGGCAAGCCAGCTCCCACATTTCGAGCCGGTTTCGACAGTGAAAAAGTAGTACCGCCCTCCCCGGTTTTGCGTGGGGGGTTTGGGGGGGCCGTTGGCCCTTGACTGTTGGTTAAACATGGAGAGATCGGGATGGTTTTCTCGTCCAATGTGTTCCTGTTTCTGTTCTTGCCGATCTTTCTCGGCTTGTACTATTTGAGCGGGCAACGCTATCGCAATCTGCTGCTGCTGATTGCCAGCTATGTGTTCTACGCCTGGTGGCGGGTGGACTTCCTGGCGCTGTTCGCCGCCGTGACCCTGTGGAACTACTGGATCGGCCTCAAGGTCGGTGCGGCAGGCGTGCGCACCAAGCCGGCACAGCGCTGGCTGCTGCTCGGGGTGGCGGTCGACCTGTGCATCCTGGGCTACTTCAAGTACGCCAACTTTGGCGTCGACAGCATCAACCTGATGATGAAATCGGCGGGCCTGGAGCCGTTTATCCTCACCCACGTGCTGTTGCCGATCGGGATCTCGTTCTACATCTTCGAGTCCATCAGCTACATCATCGACGTGTACCGCGGCGACACTCCGGCGACCCGCAACCTCATCGACTTTGCCGCGTTCGTGGCAATCTTCCCGCACCTGATCGCCGGCCCCGTGTTGCGCTTTCGCGACCTGGCCGACCAGTTCAACAACCGCACCCACACCCTGGATAAATTCTCCGAGGGCTGCACGCGGTTCATGCAGGGCTTTATCAAGAAGGTGTTTATCGCCGACACCCTGGCGGTGGTGGCCGACCATTGCTTCGCCCTGCAAAACCCCACCACGGGCGATGCCTGGCTCGGCGCACTGGCGTATACCGCGCAGCTGTATTTCGACTTCTCCGGCTACAGCGACATGGCCATCGGCCTGGGCTTGATGATGGGTTTCCGCTTCATGGAAAACTTCAAGCAGCCGTATATCAGCCAGTCGATCACCGAGTTCTGGCGGCGCTGGCATATCAGCCTGTCTACCTGGTTGCGCGACTACCTGTACATCACCCTGGGTGGCAACCGCAAAGGCACGCTGACCACCTACCGCAACCTGTTCCTGACCATGTTGCTCGGCGGCCTGTGGCACGGCGCGAACATCACCTACATCGTGTGGGGCGCCTGGCACGGCATGTGGCTGGCGATTGAAAAAGCCATCGGCCTGAACACTTCGCCACGCAGCTTCAACCCGGTGCGCTGGGCCTTCACCTTCCTGCTGGTGGTGATGGGCTGGGTGATCTTCCGCGCCGAAAACCTGCACGTTGCCGGGCGCATGTACGGCGCGATGTTCAGCTTTGGCGAGTGGTCGCTGTCGGAACTCAACCGCGCCAACCTCACCGGCCTGCAAGTGGCAACCATGGTGGTGGCCTACGCCACGCTGGCGTTCTTCGGCCTGCGCGACTTCTACAGCAATCGCCCGGCCGACAAGGCCAAGCCGGCTGACCCGAGCCTGATCAAGGCGGTGCCTGGCGATACCCCCGGCAGCATCCAGGAACCCGGCTTCAGCGTCGGCAGCAACGCCGCCGTGCAACCGGCCTACTGGACTGCCGACTGGCCACGCTATGCCATGCGCGCGGTGATCCTGCTGCTGTTCGTGGCTTCGATACTGAAACTCTCGGCGCAAAGCTTCTCGCCGTTCCTTTACTTCCAATTCTGAGGGAGCCGACCATGACCCGTTCATTCCGCATCCTCTACGCCGCGCTGTTCATGGCCCTGCTGCTGGCCCTGGGCGCGTGGTCGGTGCGCAGTTTCTTCGGTTTCAATACCAACGCCGACGCCACCGTGCTCAACGGGCGCTGGGCCAAGGCGGTCGAAACCCATTACGACGATGAGTTCCCGATCAAGCGCCTGGGCACCAACCTCTGGGCGGCCCTGGACTACAAGCTGTTTAACGAAGGCCGTCCCGGCGTGGTGCTGGGTCGCGATCACTGGCTATACAGCGACGAGGAGTTCAACCCCGCCGTCAACGAAGAGCAGAACCTGCAAGACAACTACGCCCTGGTCGAAGGCGTACGCCAGACCCTCAAGGCCAAGGGTGTGCAATTGGTCATGGCGATTGTCCCGGCCAAGGTGCGCCTGTACCCCGAGCATCTGGGTGAAGTGCAACCAGCGAGTATTCATGCCGGGCTCTACCAGGATTTCCATGCCCGGGTGGCCGCCGACAAGATCATCGCCCCCGACCTGCTGGGCCCGCTGCAACAGGCCAAGCTCCACGGCCAGCAAGTGTTCCTGCGCACCGACACCCACTGGACCCCGGATGGCGCCGAAGTCGCCGCCAAGCAACTGGCCAGCGTGATCAACGCCAAGACCCTGCTCAGCGGCGAGCCCCAGCGGTTTGTCACCGACGCCGAAAGCATCGCCCCCCACAGCGGTGACCTGCGCCTGTTCCTGCCCCTGGACCCGCTGTTCGAAAACCTGATGCCGCCCAAGGAACCCCTGCAAAAACGCGTGACCCACGCGGTGCAGGCCCAGGCGGCGGGCGACGATGCGTTGTTTGCCGACAGCGAGATGCCGGTGGCCCTGGTGGGCACCAGCTACAGCGCCAACCCCAACTGGAATTTCGTCGGTGCCCTCAAGCAAGCCCTGGGCAGTGAAGTGGTGAACTACTCCGAGGACGGTCACGGCCCGATCCTGCCGATGCTCAGCTACCTGAAAAGCGATGACTTCAAGAACAGCCCGCCGCAGGTGCTGATCTGGGAGTTCCCGGAACGCTATCTGCCGGTGAACAACGAAATCGGCGACGCCGACCCCAAGTGGGTTGCGCAACTCAAGCAAGCCGGTACACGCCAACAGAACATGGCAATCAACACACCCGTTAAAACCCAGAAATCCGAGACGCCCGACCGGGCGCAAAACTGAAAGAGAGGTAACTCACATGACTTTCACTACTACTCCTCGTCGTCTCGCCAAGACCCTGGCCCTGGCCGCCGGCATGAGCTTCGTGTCGATGTCCGCCTTCGCCGGCGACGCCGCCCTCTACGGACCCATCGCGCCGAAAGGCTCGAGCTTCGTGCGCCTGTTCAACGCCAGCAACCAGGAAGTCAGCGCCAGCGTCGGCAACACCGCGTTGAGCGATGTGGCGCCACTGGCCAGCAGCGACTTCAGCTTCCTGCCGGGCGGTGACTACAGCGCCAAGGTCGGCAGCCAGAACGTCACGGTCAAGCTGGCCGCCGATCACTACTACACCCTGGTCAACAGCGGCACCGGCCAGCCGCAACTGATCGAAGAACCACCGTTCAAGAACAAGCAGAAATCCCTGGTGCGCGTGCAGAACCTCAGCGACAAGGCCCTGACCCTGAAGACCGCCGACGGCAAGACCGACGTGGTCAAGGCCGTGGCCGCCAAGGGCCGTGGCGAGCGCGAGATCAACCCAGTGAAGGTCAGCCTGGCGCTGTATGACGGCGATAAAAAAGTCGGCGACGTGAAGCCGGTGGCGCTGGAGCGTGGTGAGGCGGCGGTGCTGTATGTCACCGGTTCCGGTTCGAGCCTGTCGCCAGTGTGGGTCAAGCGCCCCGTGTCGACCCGCTAAAAAATTCCCTGAGTTGAGACGCCCCTTGTGGGAGCTGGCTTGCCTGCGATAGCGCCTTCAAGGCCGCCATCGCAGGCAAGCCAGCTCCCACAGGGTCCGCGTTTCGACTCGAGACACGAGACAAAAACAAGAGTGAAACGACTGAATTTCGTTGCTCTAACCCATACAGATTCAAGGAGAAACCCATGATCCCAGTAATCCTTTCCGGTGGTAGCGGCTCACGTCTTTGGCCGCTTTCGCGTAAACAGTTCCCTAAGCAGTTCCTGGCCCTGACCGGCGAGCACACGCTGTTCCAGCAAACCCTGGAGCGCCTGGTGTTCGAAGGCATGGACAGCCCGATCATTGTCTGCAACAAAGACCACCGCTTCATCGTCAACGAGCAGTTGAGCGCGCGCAAGCTGGAGAGCCAGCGCATCCTGATGGAGCCGTTTGGCCGCAACACCGCGCCGGCCGTGGCCCTGACCGCGATGATGCTGGTCAATGAAGGCCGTGACGAGCTGATGCTGGTCCTGCCCGCCGACCATGTACTGGACGACCAGAAAGCCCTGCAACGCGCCCTGGCCCTGGCAACCGTGGCCGCCGAGCGTGGCGAGATGGTGCTGTTCGGCGTGCCGGCCACCCGCCCGGAAACCGGCTACGGCTACATCAAGTCCACCAACGACTCACTGCTGCCCGAAGGCGTCAGCCGCGTGCAGCAGTTCGTCGAGAAGCCGGATGAAAAACGTGCGGTGGAGTTCGTCAAAAGCGGTGGTTATTTCTGGAACAGCGGCATGTTCCTGTTCCGCGCCAGCCGCTTCCTCGAAGAGCTGAAAAAACACGACCCGGACATCTACGACACCTGTGTGCTGACCCTCGAGCGCAGCGAGCATACCGCTGATACCGTGACCTTCGACGAAGCCACCTTCGCCTGCTGCCCGGACAATTCCATCGACTACGCGGTGATGGAAAAAACCCAGCGCGCCTGCGTGGTGCCGCTCAGTGCCGGCTGGAGCGACGTGGGCTGCTGGGCCTCGCTGTGGGCGGTCAATGACAAAGACGCCAACGGCAACGTGACCAAGGGCGACGTGGTGATCCAGGACAGCAAGAACTGCATGATCCACGGCAACGGCAAGCTGGTGTCGGTGATCGGCCTGGAAAACATCGTGGTGGTGGAAACCAAGGACGCGATGATGATTGCCCACAAGGACAAGGTCCAGGGCGTCAAACAGATGGTCAACACCCTCAACGAACAAGGGCGCAGCGAGACCCAGAACCACTGCGAAGTCTACCGCCCGTGGGGCTCCTACGACTCGGTGGACATGGGCGGGCGCTTCCAGGTCAAACACATCTCGGTCAAGCCGGGCGCGTGCCTGTCGCTGCAGATGCACCATCACCGCGCCGAACACTGGATCGTGGTCAGTGGTACCGCTGAAGTGACGTGCGACGAGAACGTGTTCCTGCTGTGCGAGAACCAGTCGACCTACATCCCGATTGCCTCGGTGCATCGCCTGCGCAACCCGGGCAAGATCCCCTTGGAGATTATCGAAGTGCAATCGGGCAGCTATCTGGGCGAGGATGATATCGAGCGGTTTGAAGATATCTACGGGCGCTCGACGCCGGTTGAGCGTGGCGTGTCGGTGAAAACTATCGCGCAGTAGACCCCGCAAAAAACAGCCGCCTATCACGCTCTGCGTCCCCTATCCGCAGCGAGTGATGGGCGGTTTGTCTATTTGCGGTCAAGCGGTGTACGGCGTCTCGCCGCGAGAAATGACGCGACTCACCAGTTCACCGCTGGCGCCATCCCTGTATTGCAACGGAATGGAGAAAGGGGTCTCCACATAAAAAATATGTGGATGTCCGGGGACTTCCACCAACTTCAGACCGGTGGTGTTTATCTCAAAGTAATCGGTCATCTTATTCAACGTTTTGCCATATTTGTTACGCCCGAAAATCATCTGGGATATGACCTCCGTAGGCTTATCTTCAGGCGCCAGATCGGTGAAGTAATGCCTGCCCTGCCCTTTAGGCAGCGGGCCACCTCTTAAATCGGTAGAGGACGGTGAAAAAGAGCGATCAGCGACGAAAGCGGAATGACGACTTCGGTTGTTGTATTTGTAGAAGACGTTCTTTCCTTTAATGGGAGGTTCCAGGGTGGCTTTTTCACCGGGAAAGGCTTCAGGTAACTTGGGGCGTTTTAAGGTGGATTGCCCACCGGAAGTGGATGGCCCCGAAGAACTGCCTGGCTCAGCAAGGCGTTTTCGACCAATGCTCACATCCCTATCGATACTTTGGACCCCGCCCAGCATCCTGCTCGAACGCCATTGGCCATTAGCCACAGCGTCGACTGTCAATACAGGCTTGCCGCTCTGGGGATCGATAATCTGGACATAGTCGTTACTGAGTTTGAAATCACTCTTGATCTCATACGTGTTGGCGATACCTGTCTGGTCGGTATAACGGATAAACCAACGGTCTTTTCCCAGCTCGTCCTTGAATTGATAAATACCTTTGGCATTAACTGTACTTTTGGCAAGTAATGACTCGCCGTCCGCAACAGCGTAGATGCTGATATTGCCCGCTTGTGACGGCAGCAGGCGATTGGGTATGTCGAAACTAGCGTATTCAGGGCCGGATGCCGGCTCAAGGATTGGCGGCTCCTTTTCCGGCAGCATGAAAGGATCTTCAGCTTTTGAGCCGACACCTACAGAAGAGAACAACACGTTGAGCATTCCATCGAATACCTTCGCCGCCCCGTCATGACGCTCAGCTTGAGTATCGCCCGTGATCTCTTTTTCAGTGCCCAGCGCCACTTCAGTGAGCCCCGTGATGACTGCGGCTGCGGCGATTGGAGCCGCCAGCGGGGCCAGCTTGACCAGCAACTCTGCGCCGACCGAGATGTCATTGAGCCAAATGTCACGAGTGACCTCGCTGTTGGACTTGATCGCGGTGTCTGCATCACTTTTCATGCGCTGCTGGCTTAGATGCGCCATGTGGCTGAACACATCGCCCTTGATCGCGAAGTTGGCGCGGTCGATGACCCTGCCCTCTTGATTACTGACGGTTCCTGCACCGAGGTATTCCAACGATGTATCGACGCCATCTTTCGGACGGACTTCAGGGGCCAGGGAGCTTAGCGGCACTATTGCATTAAATAATAGGGTCCCCGCCCCGGGTTCACCGTTCTGCCGATCAGCCAGCGAGAAGTGCGACTCCAGGGCTTGACGCAAGGAGGGCGTGCTGGCCTGATCGCTGACCCATCGATCCATTTTTTCCAACGAGTCGAATTTCAGAAAGGCTGGCTGGGCGTCAGGAATGTAGAGGACTTGCACGCCGTCCAGACGACCATTGACGTATTTTTTGGGCAACTTGCCGGGTAGGGTAAAACGCACAATGTCATTTGACTGGAAGCCATTGATATCGAAAGCATGGGCCTGGACAGCACCTGTTACCGGGGATGTTGCCTGCAATTGTGCAAAGGTCAGGGGCTGGTTTTCAGATACGCCCTCACCACAAACAGCCGTCATCAGCTGTTTATAGTCGCTCCTGGTGAATTCATGCTCGGGCGGCTGCAGCGCTCGTTCAGCAGGTAACTTGGCCTCCTGGGACTTGAGTTGTTCGCTTGCCTTATGGATGAACACCCCCTTCTGGACAGTCCGATAGTTATCGGCGTGGTGTTCCCAGAAGTCGTCGATTTTTTCCGACATTACCGTTTGGAAGTCGACGTTCCAAAGCGACTTCATAAACTGGGAAGGCGCCAGGGGAATTTGGTTATGAGCGCCGTAGCCTGCTTTTTTGCTGTGTCCGGGGCCGTCTTTATACAAGCCCGCTTCCGAGTCCAGATTGCCGGGAACCCCGTCGTTTTCGGAGAAGTTCTTCAATACCGCATCGGTCAACGTAATTGAAGAGGAAGGTTCTTCCTTCATATGCTCCCAGCCGGTAGCGGTTGTAGCAGATTGCGTGCCGTTAAAACGATTCAGATACGTCTTGTCGGCGTCTACATGGAGGCCGGTCAACTTGAACACGATGTCTTGCGCGCACTTTTTGGCTTCTGCGCGCACATCTGGAAATGCCGCAGCCGTGCCTAAGGCAATATTGTTGAATTTGGCTTTCTCGACATTGGCCTTGGCCACTTGCTCGGTAATGACTGCATAGGCATTGGAAGTGCTTTCCGGTGCCTGTGAAGACACGATTTGTCTGAGTTGGATGAGTTCTTCATGATTTTTCGGAATGTTCCAGCCGTTGGCTGTGATGTATTGCCATAGGCTGACTTCTATGGCCGGGCCTGCATCTTTCGTATCGGGCTCCAGTTGGATCTTCGTGGTTTGCAAGGCCGGAAAAATAAGCTCATTGGTTATGCGACCCGTTGTGATGCCTTGCTCCAGGCCTGCCAGTGTCTGAGTCAGCGAGTTACGGTTGTCCAGATCACTGGAGCCTGTACCGGTGGTTGGTTGCGTATTGGATGTTGGCTTTATTGAGCTGCTCTCTTGGGTAACCTCGTATTCGTAGGCTCCGGAAGAAAGATTCTGTATCGATATACTCATGGTGTTTATCCCCGACAGATACAAAAAAATCCGCAGAACAACAGTTGTCAGTCTGTGGCTGTATCTATGTAAGTGATGCGAACAACGCCATCCATTCCAGTGAAAAGGTAACGGGGGATATCTCCAGAGCGTACTCGCAACCCGATAGGCAACCGTACCCCGCCAACGGTACGATGGTTCCCCCATCCGCGAGGCTGCCTCCATGTTCTTCGGCGTTCTACTGATCATCACCTGGCTGATCCTGCTGCTGCGCTATCCCGCCAAGGCGTTGCCTGTATCCCTCGTAGCAGCAGTGGGTCTGGGTTTCGTGGCGATGTGGGTGGTATGGCTGGACAACCGCGAAGCCGCGCAACTGGCGCGCCTGGAGCTACGCATCAGCTACGCCCCCGAGCAATGCCCTGCCGATCGCCCCTTGCAGCTCAAACTCAGCAATGGCAATGACGTCCCCCTCACCGAATTGCGCTGGCGCGTCGCCGCCTATGCGCCGGGCGATACGGTCAACCTGGCCGACAACGTCTATGCTGCCCCACGCTATCGCGGCCCCGGCGAATTGCAGGCCGGCACCACCTGGGAAGATTGCCTGCCGATGCCGCCGCTGCGCCCCGGCTATCGCCCGCAAACCCTGGAGTTTCGTGCCGAACGGTTGCAAGGCAGCTTCTGCGACTAATTAATAACGACAAAGGATTGAGCCATGCCCAACGTGCTTATCACCGGTTGCTCCAGCGGCATCGGCCGCGCCCTGGCCGATGCCTTCAAGGCAGCCGGCTATGACGTGTGGGCCAGCGCCCGCCGTCCCGAAGACGTCGCGACCCTGGCAGCAGCCGGCTTCAAGGCCGTGCAACTGGATGTCAACGATGGGGCCGCCCTGGCGCAACTGGCCGGGCAAGTGGGCGAGCTGGATGTGCTGATCAACAACGCCGGCTACGGCGCCATGGGCCCGTTGCTCGATGGCGGTACCGCGGCGATGCAGCGCCAGTTCGAGACCAATGTGTTCTCCATCGTCGGCGTGACCCAGGCGTTGTTTCCCGCGTTGCGCCGTAACAAAGGGTTGGTGGTCAATATCGGCAGCGTGTCCGGGGTATTGGTCACCCCGTTTGCCGGCGCCTACTGCGCCTCCAAAGCCGCCGTCCATGCCCTGAGCGATGCCCTGCGCATGGAGCTGGCGCCGTTTGGCGTGCGGGTCATGGAAGTGCAGCCGGGGGCAATCAACACTAGTTTCGCCAAGAACGCCGGCACCCAGGCCGAACGGCTGATCAACGAACAATCGCCATGGTGGCCGTTGCGCGAAAGCATCCGTGCGCGCTCCCAGGCGTCCCAGGACAAGCCAACCCCAGCCAGCGTGTTTGCGGCGGATGTGCTCAAGGCCGCGCAACAACCTGAACCACCGCGCCTGTTGCGCTCAGGCAATGGCAGCCGCGCGTTGCCGTGGATGGCGGCGCTGTTGCCCAAGGCGTTGCTGGAGAAGATATTGAAAAAACGCTTTGGCTTGAACGGTGTGTTGTAAGCAACCATGAAGCCCACCTGCCAAAACCCGGGATGAGTGCCATAATCGCCGCCTGCCTCTAGAATCTGACTGGCCCCACAAGGGTAATGCGATGGAAATCAGAAAAATTCGACTTAATAATGTCGGTCGTTTTACCGACTTGGAAGTCGCCTTTGCACCTACCGAAAAGCATGCGTCGAAGGTGACTGTGTTTGTCGGGAATAACGGGGCGGGGAAAACAACGATTTTGAAGTCGCTCGCCACGTCGTTAAGTTGGCTGGTAGGGCGCATTCGCACCGATAATGGCGGTGGCAGTCCCATCCAAGAAAATGTGATCACAAATGGTGAGCGATTCGCCTCAATTGATGCTGAAGTCGGCGGTGTAACTCACACGTCAGCATCAACTTCCGCGACCTACTCATGGACACTCGCTCGCACCTTGCGAGGGCATAAAGCAAAGGCAAATAGTTCTCTTACTAAACTAACCGAACTGGCTGAGCTCTATCGTCTTCATATAGGGCTGGTTGACGACAACGGTTCACTTCCACTTGTGGCCTTCTACCCTGTCGAAAGGTCTGTCCTTGACGTTCCACTATCTATCCGGAAATCCGAAAAACCATTCGACCAATTTGACGGATACGAAAACGCTCTAAATGGTGGCGTAGATTTCGGACGTTTTTTTGAATGGTTCCGTGACAGGGAAGACACTGAGAACGAACAGGGAATATCCTCGGCCGTAATGGAACAGTTGAAAAAAATCTCTAGTTCGGATGAAAAGTTGGTATCCGAACTAAAAAGTCTGCATCTAGCGTCCCGCGACCCACAGTTAAATGCTGTGCGATCTGCCGTCTACAAGTTCATGCCTCATTTTAAGAACCTTCGAGTCCAACGAAAGCCTAGATTGCATATGGCCATCGATAAGTTAGGCAATACACTCAATGTTTCTCAGCTTTCTCAAGGTGAGAAATCACTGATGGCACTTGTCGGCGATATTGCTCGCCGCTTGGCAATCATGAACCCATCATTAAGCAATCCGCTTGAAGGTGCCGGTATTGTCCTGATCGACGAGGTAGACCTCCATCTTCATCCTCAGTGGCAGCGCCGTCTGATCCACCAGCTCACTGAGACCTTCCCCAACTGCCAATTCATCCTGACTACCCACTCTCCACTGGTGATCAGCGATACCAAGGACATCCTGTGCTACGTCCTTGACGACGGTGAATTGGAAGAGCGCAACGGTCTCTATGGCCTAGACGCAAATCAGGTCTTACTCGACGTCATGGACACCGACGCGCGCAACAGCGAGGTCCAGGACCGTCTGGATCGTTTGCTGGATCTGCTTCATGACAAAAAATTGAAAGAAGCCAAGGCTCTTTTCGAAAGCCTTTCGGCAGACCTTCCCCCCGGTCATATCGAGCTGACCAAAGCAGCCCTTCTGATTCGCAAGCAGGAGTTGCGCAGTGCGTAAAATCACCAAAGGGCATGAACCAGCAGCACTGACGCAATGGAAGCGCGTACACCCGAAGGGTCGCTATCCAGAATTAACGCATGAAGAAAGAAGCGCAATACGCCAAGCATGCATAGAAGAGCAATACGGCCTATGTGCTCACTGCTGTGATGCAATTACGCCGAATAGTGCTCACAATGAGCATGTAGAGGCACAGAGAGAAGCGCAAAACCGCACAGTGGACTTCTCCAACATCGTAGCGAGCTGTAATCGACTTAAACAATGCGGGGATGCGCACGCGCATCAACCATTGCCCCTCACTGCGTTGATGGATGAGTGTGAAACAGAGTTGAAGTTTTATATTTCAGGGCGAGTGGAAGGTTTGAGTCCAAGAGCTATCACGTCTATTCAGGTTCTGAATTTAGGGGATAGCCGCGAGAAAAACCGGGCGTTGTTCAATGATCGGCGAGACATCATCAGCGCGCTTCTTTTCAACAGCGGCATGGATGGTTCTGATCTCGCGATAGAAAACATCGATCTGCTGACAATTCTTGAAGAAGAGCTGCAACAACCCAATGAGAATGGACAACTCAAGCCATTCTCTCCGATCTTGATAAACGTGATTCGCCATATCAGCGCCTGACACTATCCCTTCATAAAATCAATAAACGCCCGGACCTTCAACGGCAAGTGCCGGGTATCCGGATACATCGCGTAAACGCCTTGCACGGCGAAGCGATGGTCTACCAGCAACCGCACCAATCGCCCAGCCTCCAGGTCATCCTGCACCAGCCATTGAGGCAGGATTGCCACGCCATGGCCGCGCACGGCAAAAACTTGCAGGACGGCCGCGCTGTCGGCCGTGAGCGCCGGAAAGCCGGGACAATATTGATGCCCGCCGCCCGCCGGATCGATCAGGCTCAGTTCCGTCAAACGGACATGACCCAGCTTGGGCACACGCTCCAACTCATCCAACGTCTTTACCCAGGCAAACGCTGGCGCCGCTACCGCAAACACCTCGAACGTGGACAACTGCACCGCACGATGATTGGAATCCAGCAGGCGCCCGAGCCGAATCGCCACGTCAAAGCGTTCGGAGATCAGATCGGCATGGGTGGAGGATGTGGATAAGTGGACATTCAGATCCGGGTGCAAACGGCCAAAGGCCTCCACCGCTGGGACGACCACGGCCAGCGCATATTCCACGGTGGTGGTGATGCGCAGGGTGCCTTTGAGCTGGGTGTGCTCCGAACGCGCCTCTTCCACCGCCAACTGCGCTTCTTCGAGCATGCGTGTACAGCGCAGGTAGAACCGCTCGCCGGCATCGGTCAACGCCAATTGCCGGGTGTTGCGCGTCAGCAGGGTGACACCGAGTTCAGCCTCCAGGCGCTTGAGATTAAAGCTGACCACGGCGCGGGTCTGCCCCAGTCTATCGGCCGCGGCAGTCAGCGAGCCGGCCTCCACCACCGTCTTGAACGTCTCGAAACGATCCAGGCTGACCATGGGCCACGCCTCCACTTGTCAAAATATTTTTGACAAACTAACAGTCAAACCAGCGTTCCCCAAGTATCCGCAGCACTCTACCCTGCCGGGATTGAATGCAGGAACGCCCCAATGACCTACCGCTCGAAAATCGCCTGGATCTTTTTACTGGGTTTCGCCCTCGATCTGGTGAACATGTTTGTCGCCACCGTCGCCTACCCGGATATCGCCCACGAACTGCAGGCTTCGGTCACGCAATTGGCGTGGGTCAGCAATGCCTACCTGCTCGGACTGACCGTGATCATTCCCTTCAGTGTATGGCTGGCGGCAATGCTCGGAGAACGACGTTTGATTGCCGCCAGCCTGCTGCTGTTCGCGGGCGCTTCAGTGATGGTTGGTCAGGCCGGCTCGATTGAGGCGCTGATCGGTTGGCGTTTGCTGCAAGGTTTGGGCGGTGGCCTGCTGATCCCGGTGGGGTAGGCCCTGGCTTATCGACACTTTCCAGCCGCAGAACGCAGCCAACTCACCGCCCGGGTGATGTCCGTGGCCCTGCTGGTGCCGGCGCTGTCCCCGGCGCTGGGTGGGTGGCTGGTCGATAGCCTGTCCTGGCGCTGGATCTTCCACGCCAATTTGCCGCTGGCGTTAATCATCCTGCTGCTGGCGTGGCTGTGGATAAAACCGGACGCGCCTGCAACTGCGCGCCCCTCCCTGGAGATGGGCAACCTGTTCAAACAGATCGGCAACCCGATGCTGCGCATCGCGATGCTGATCTACTTGTGCGTCCCCGGTGTGTTTATCGGCACCAGCCTGATCGCCATCCTCTACCTGCGCGGCCTGGGCTATGACGCCGCGCACACCGGCGCGCTGATGCTGCCCTGGGCGCTGGCATCGGCGCTGGCCATCTTCCTCAGCAAGACCTTATTCAACCGCTACGGCCCCAAGCCCTTGCTGCTGGTGGGCATGGGGCTGCAATGCAGCGGTATTGTGTTGCTCAACGAGCCTTCCCTGATCATTCTCGCCTACGGCCTGATGGGCCTGGGCGGCAGCCTGTGCAGCAGCACCGCGCAGACCCTGGCCTTTCTCGATATCCCCGCCCCGCGCATGGGCCACGCCAGCGCGCTGTGGAATATCAATCGGCAGCTGAGCTTTTGCCTAGGTGCAGCGGCACTCAGCGCCGTGCTATCAGCCTCGGATTCCTTCACCATGACCTTCTTGATCGCGGCAGCCCTGACACTACTGCCGCTCTTCGCGGTGCTGAGCCTGGATACCTCCAGGGTTCGCGCACTGCTTCACCCAGCCAGCGAGCCTCAATGATGATTGATTACAGCGACTTTTTTGAAGAAGTGATCCAGACCCACATCGAGATCGAGCAATGGTTTGCCGGCGTCGCGCCGGATGGCACCTTGCAAAACCTGCTGGCGCGCTTCTCCCCGGAGTTCAGCATGATCGCCCCCGCCACCGGCGCACGGGTCAACACAGCCGGGGTCAACGCCCTGTTCACCCGCCTGGGCGGCATGCGTCCTGGGTTGAAAATCACCTTGAGCGAAATGGCAGGTATTGACCGACATGTACGGGGCGCCACGGTGACCTACCGTGAACACCAGATCGATGACAGCGGCACCCAAACGGACCGCCGCGCCACCGTGGTGTTCGAGAAACAGGCAAGCGGCGCGTTGCTGTGGCGGCATTTGCATGAGACCTATATCCAGGGCCAATAACTCTCCCCTGTAGGAGCCGGCTTGCCGGCGAAAATCGTCAACGCTAACACCGGGCATCAGATTCCCCGCGTTGCTCTCAGGTTCTTCGCCGGCAAGCCGGCTCCTACAGTAAACCGCGAACTAGCTGACATCATTCGACGGACTCAGTCTTCAGGCTCTTTCACCTCTGCCCGCGGGAAGGTGAATGGATGCTCAAGGATTTCCTCAACAGCGGCGTGCCCAACGCTCATACAACCACCCGCCAGCGACTGACCAGCCTGCTGGATTTGCCAAAACTCTATCGAACCATTGACGCCAACCCTGCCATCGTCGGCGCCGGCGTGGTGCACATCGGCAGTGACTACCGGGTAACGGTACTGCGCGAGTTTGTGCCGTTGTGCAGTATCACGCCCAAGCGGGTGATATTGCGGGAAGTGGCGGGGGCAATGACAGCCAATCAATATGCTGAGCTGGCGACCAGTTCGCCTCGTGAGTCAAAGCTACTTGTAGAAGCAACGGGGATGACTTTCGCTTGCGCAGGAGCCGTTATCGGAATAGCCGTCGCAGCTACCGGTGTTGCATCCACGCCATTAAGTGGGGGCGCCAGTCTTGCAGTTACCCGTATCGCCTATACAGCTGCAGCCGCCAGCGGCTTGCAGTGCATCAACGGTGCCTGGAGGACTTATACAGAATTAACTAACCCCGCTGAGAATGACTATTACGATTCGCTGAGTTGGTACCAATCCATGAGCGTTGCGCTGGATGGTATTTCATTGGTCGGCGCAGGTAGCACTACGTTTGTCACGGTCAGAACAGTGATGACGATCAAAAAGTCGACGGGCAGAAACCTGGCAGACATCCTGAGGAGCCTAAGCCGCCGAGAGCGTGCAAAGTTGACGGATGAAGTCCTGCGACTGAAAAACCCTCGCCATCCCCGCGAAATACTCCGGTTAAAACAGCTAGCTGGAATACTTCCAAAACGCTATAGCAACAGCCAATTACGCCAAGACATTCTCACTCAAATAGCAGATCAGGTGGGTGCAGCTCTCGCACTCACAGGCAGCAGCATTTCCGGAAACATTAACCACATTGTCATCGCGATTTATGAAGAGTTCAGCAACCATGACCAATAACGGCAATCCCGCGCGCGCGCCGCGAACAGTGCGTAGTTACACCCACCGTTTTGCTTTCACGGTGGGCACCGCAGTATCAGTGAGCTTAGTGAGTATCTCAGGCAACCTGTCACACAGCCTGTCGTATTACGCCCGAATTAACTATCTGACTAGCGAATACGCTGTGATGGCGAGCCTGGTACTGTTGTTGGCCATGTGTATCGGGTTGGCTCTGCTGGTGGCGGGATTTCGTTCAGGCCCCGCTGTACTTGTAGGCGTCGCTGCTCTGAATGCTCTGCTTGCGACAGGCTACTTGGTTAGTCACCCCGTGACTCTGTTTGCGCTATTTCCTCTGTTTCAATCACTGATCTGCCTGATCATGCTCAATACAAAAAACCACCGCCGCTACACCAGCATGCTAAGGGTCAAACGACGGCGCAAAATCAGGGCAAGAACACCTACCGCTGTTTAGTTTTGAGCCTGGTTGACAATCACGGTGCAGGTAATCCCCGCCGCCAACAACACGCCCTCCGGCACTTCATCGATATGGATCCGCACGGGCACGCGCTGGGCCAAACGCACCCAGTTGAAGGTCGGGTTCACATCGGCAATCAGTTCGCGGCTCTCGGGGTTGTCGCGGTCGTAGATGCCGCGGGAGATGCTTTCTACGTGGCCCTTCAACGTCTCGCCGCTCATCAGTTGCATATCGGCTTTGTCGCCGACTTTGACGTGGGGCAGCTTGGTTTCTTCGAAGAAGCCATACACCCAGAACGAGTGCATATCGACCACGGCCATCTTGGCTTCGCCTATGCGCGCGTAGTCGCCGCGATGCACGTTGAGGTTGGTGACGTAACCATCCACCGCAGCCAGCACTTGCGTGCGTTTCAAATTCAACTCCGCCGCTTCCAACTGCGCCAGCGCGTGTTGGTAATCAGCCAGCGCGGAATCAGCAATGTTGCTCGCGTCGTCGCGGTTTTCCTTGGAGATCACCAGTGCATCAAGGTCCGCACGGCGATGGGCGTTGACCTTGCGCATTTCCCAGGTGGCTTTGCGTGAGGCGACCAGGGACTGCGCCTGCTTGACCGCGATGCGGTAGTGCTCGGGGTCGATCTGCATCAGCAGGTCGCCCTTTTTCACCAACTGGTTGTCCCGCACCGGCACGTCGACCACTTCGCCGGTGACGTCGGCGGCGACGTTGATGATATCGGCGCGTACCCGACCATCGCGGGTCCACGGGGTTTGCATGTAATGCACCCACAACGTACGGCCAATCCAGATCGCCAGGGCCAGCACCAGCAGGGTTGCGAGCAGGCTGAAAAACTTTTTCATCGGGGCATTCTCAACGGTAGACGGTCAGCGCCATGGCGCCAAAAAGACAGGTGAACAGGCTCAGGCGCAGCAACGCCGGGTGCCAGAAAAAACGGTACAGGTCAAAGCCGGCCAGGAAGCGATCCAGGGCCCAGGCCAGTCCCGCGGCGATAAAAAACATCAGGGTCATGGTCGGCATGTAGATGCCATGGAAGGCGATTTCACGCGGCATGAACGGTTCCTTCAAGCTTGAGAGCAGCCAGGGGCGATTGCGGGTCCAGCAGGGACGTGCGGATAAAGTGCAGGTAGCTTTTGACCCGGCGCAGGGCCGAGGTATCGAAGTGTGGGGCGAAGGGTTCGTCGGTGGCCTGCACACGGCTGATGGCGTGGTCCACCGCAATCAAGGCGCGCTCAAGATTGCTCTGGCTCGGTTGCAGGAACAGCCGCACCAGCGAACGCCCCATCACCCGGATCGCCTGGCGCCACGATTGAGACTCGGCATACGCCGGATGCACCGGCAAGATCGCCTGCTCTTTGCGCAATTCAATAATGGCGTGGCCGACTTCCAACACCACGAACATCCAGCGCAACAGGTTGCGTTGCACCTGCGGCTGGCCGGCGGCCAGGCCATAGGCCTGGTGCAGCAGGTCACGGGTGCGGCTTTCAAACCCCGAGGCCAGGCCCTTGAGTTTGCCGCTGATGGCATACACCACTTGCTCGCGCAGGTCGCGCTCCAGACGGCGCCACAGCCAGGGGCTGTTGGGCGGCAGGATGATCGCCCCCGCCGCTGCGCACACCAGCATGCCGATGATCATGGCGATGTAGTCGTTGATAAAGGTGTAGGGGTTGTAGATCGTCAGGTTATCCGGCACCGAACCGGTGCTGAAGAAAATCAGCAGGCCCAGGCCGACCCCAGCGTATTGCGGGCGCGAGGACAGGAACGCGCCGAGCACGATCACCGGGGCGAGCATCACACAGAGCAAAGGGAACCCGTCGATCCAGGGAAACACGAAGAACATCTCGACGAACCCCACCAGGGCGCCGATCAAGGTGCCACAGGCCATTTGAAACGCCATGCGCTTGGGGTTCGGCGTGGCAGCCGACAGGCCGACGGTGGCCGCCGCGATCAGGGTCATGGTGGCGCCACTGGGCCAGGCGGTGGCCACCCAGTAACTGCCCAGCACCACCAGAATGAACGACGCGCGAATCCCCGACGCGGCGCAGGCCAGCCAGTTGGTTTTCGGCGTGTAGGCCTCATCCCAGTGCTCACGCGCGTGGCTGTGTTCGGCCAGGGAGGCGTGGGTCTGCGCGTAGTTGTGCAGGTCGTCGACAAAGCGGTACAGCAGCTCATAAGCGGTGTGGAAATCCAACTGCTCGGCATCGCTGGGGCTGCTCTGCTGGAACTGCGCCCGCAGGCTGCGGACCTTGGCGGGCAGGCTCTCTTTATAGGCCGTCAGTTGGCTGACCAGGCGCGTGGCATCGGGGCTGGTCAGGGCGCGCCCGCTGAAGCCATCGAGCAACTCGGCCAAGTCCTGCAGGCCGGGTTTGATTGCGGCCACCACATGGTCGGCAGCATCGCTGCGCAGGCGTTCAAGCAACTGGTGCAGGGCGTTGAAGCGCGTGGTGATGCCCATGAATTCGCTGTTCAAGCGGCTGAGCCGGCCATTGCGCCGACGCATATGCGGGTCTTCGAACACGGTGACACTGCGCAGCCCTTCAAGGCCCACGGCTTCGGCGATAAAGCGCACGTTGCTGCTTTCAAAACCTTCGCGCTGGCTGCGGCCACGCAGGCCGTCGGTAACGAACAGGGCGAAGGTGCCGAAACGCTGGTACAAGGCGTTGCGCATGGCCGCACTGCTGGTCTGCGGGAGGATCGCGGCGCTGACCAGGGTCGCGCAGAGAATCCCCAGGGAGATTTCCAGCACCCGCCACACCGCCGCCATAAAGGCGCCGTCCGGGTGGGCCAGCGCCGGCAGGCCCACCATCGCCGCCGTGTAGCCCGCCAGTACAAAACCATAGGCGCGGAAGTTGCGGTTGCGCGTGGCACCGGCCGTGCACACGCCCACCCAGATCGCCAGCGCGCCCAAAAACAACTCGGTGTTCTGCGCAAACAGCGCGATCAACAACACCATCACCGCCGACCCCGCCAGGGTGCCGAGGAAGCGGTAGAAGCTCTTGGCAAACACCTGGCCGCTTTGCGGTTGCATCACGATAAACACGGTGATCATCGCGGTACGCGGTTGCGGCAGCTCCAGGCGCATGGCCAGCCACAGGGTGAGGAACGCGGCGATCAGCACTTTGAAGATGTAGACCCAGGTCACGCCGTCACTGCGCGCCCAGTCGAAAAAGCCACGGCGCCATTCCAGGGAATGCAGCCAACGCAGCGGTGCAGGCAAGGGAGTCATGGGAAACCTGATCAGTGATCGAATACGGCCAACGCCGCCGGGGTCTTGCTCGCGAGGGTCGTGCCTGCTGCCGGCGCATCGTTGCCCGCGCCCAGGCCGCCGCCCAGGGCAGTGACCAGTTCGGCATGGGCACTCAGGCGCGCGGCCTGGACCTGCTGCTGGACCTGTTGCTGGCGAAACAGCAAGGTCTGGGCATTGAGTACGTTGAGGTAATCGGTCAGGCCGCGCTGGTAGGCGATCATCGCGATGTCATAGGTTTTCTGCGCCGAGGCCACCGATTCGGCGGCGAAGGTCTGCTGCTTGGCCATGGACTCACGGCGGATCAGTTGGTCGCTGATGCCCTTGAGCGCATTGACCAGGGTCTGGTTGTAGCGGGCCACGGCAATGTCGTAACCGGCGCTGGCTTCGCCCAATTGCGCACGCAGGCGGCCACCGTCGAAGATCGGCAGGGTGATCGCCGGGCCGACGCTGTAGTTGAGCTTCTTGCCGGTGAGGAATTCCAGCATGCCGCCGCCGGTAGCGACGTAGCCGAGGCTGCCCACCAGGTCGACATTGGGGTAGAAACCGGCGTGGGCCACGTCGATGCCCCGGGCCTGGGCCGCCACTTGCCAGCGGCTGGCGACCACATCCGGACGCTGGCCGAGCAGTTGCGCGGGCAGTGCCGATGGCAATTTCAGGGGCGCAGCGAGGGCCAGGGTCGGCCGCTGCAATCTCGCGCCCTCCCCCGGGCCCTTGCCGGCCAAGGCCGCCAGTTGGTTGCGGGTCAGGGCGATTTCTTCGTCGAGGGCGTCCAGTTGCCGATGGGTTTCGGGCAATGGGGTCTGGGCCTGGCTGACTTCAAAGTGGGTGCCGATGCCGCCATCCAGGCGCTTTTGCGCCAGGTCGAGGATCTGCTGTTGCTGGGCCAGGGTCGCGGCGACGATATCGCGCTGGGCGTAATGCAGCGACAGTTGGATGTAGGCGCGTACCACGTTGTTCTGCAGCTCCAACTGGGCCTGGCGCGCCTGGGCGACGCTCATATGGGCCAGGTCGAGCGCGCGCTCAGTGGCGTTGCGCTCACGCCCCCACAGGTCGAGGGCGTAGCTCAGGCCCAGGGCGGCGTTGTTGTCCCAGGTCGTGGAGTTATCCAGTTTTCCAGGGCCGTAGAACTGATCGCTCGGCCAGTTGTGGCGCTTGAGCGTGGCATCCCCATTGATCTGCACAGCCTCGGCAGACTCGGCCAGCCCAGCCATGGCCCGCGCTTCACGTACCCGGGCGGCGGCTTCGGCGATGCTTGGGCTGCCTTGAACGGCGAGGTCGACCCAAGCATTGAGTTGCGGATCGCCGTAGGCTTGCCACCACTGGGTGGTCGGCCAACGGGCATCCCGGGCGGCGCTCTGGATTGCGTCGTCGGTGGCCAGGTTATTGGCGGCGAGGCTCTTGCCTTGGGGGGCAATTCCACCGGTTCCGATGCAGCCGCTGATTGCTAACGATAAAGCCCAAACACTGAGAGTCTTCAGCTCTCTGCTGATGCGACGCGGCACTGCTGCGAATTCCTGAGGTGGTGTTGCGGGGACGGTGCGGCAATTCTAGGGGGCGCGAGGAATGGCGATAAGGTGGGATTCCTGTGAATCTTTGTTACCGTTCAGGCGATAATCCATTGGTCGGGGTCACTCGCCCCCGTAACTTCGTGTCACAATTTGCCATCTCCCTTGAGAGCACCCCATGGACACTTTGCAAAACATGCGCGCCTTCAGTTGTGTCGCCGAAGCCGGCAGCTTCACCGCCGCCGCGGTGCAACTGGACACCACTACAGCCAACGTCTCGCGCGCGGTCTCCAATCTGGAGGCCCATCTGCAAACCCGCTTGCTCAACCGCACTACCCGCCGCATCGCCCTGACCGAGGCCGGCAAGCGCTATTTATTGCGTTGCGAGCAAATCCTGGCCTATGTCGAGGAAGCCGAAGCCGAGGCCAGCGACGCCCATGCACGCCCTGCCGGGCAGCTCAAAGTGCACACCATGACCGGCATCGGCCAGCATTTCGTGATCGATGCGATTGCCCGCTACCGCCGCACCCACCCCGATGTGACCTTCGACCTGACCCTGGCCAACCGCGTGCCGGACCTGCTCGACGAGGGCTACGACGTGTCCATCGTGCTCGCCAGCGAGTTGCCGGATTCGGGGTTTGTCTCCCAGCGCCTGGGGATCACCTACAGCATCGTCTGTGCCTCGCCGGCCTACGTCAAAGCCAACGGCTGCGCGCAGCGGCCCAGTGATTTGCTCAACCATGCGTGCCTGCGCCTGGTCAGCCCGGTGATCCAATTGGACAAATGGGTGTTCAACGGCCCCGATGGCCAGGAAAGCGTGAGCATCAACAGTTCGCCATTTTTGGTGAACTCCGCCGACGCGATGAAGACCGCGATCATCAGCGGCATGGGCGTTGGCCTGCTGCCGGTCTACGCGGCCATCGAAGGCCTGCGCAATGGCACCCTGGTGCGGATGATGCCGACTTACCGCTCCCAGGAACTGAACCTGTACGCCATCTACCCGTCGCGCCAGTACCTGGATGCGAAGATCAAGACCTGGGTGGAATACCTGCGTGGCTCACTGCCAGAGATCCTGGCGGCGCACCAGGCGGAGCTGGCGGCGTATGAGTTAAGCGGTAGTTTGGGAGCGGTGCGCCTTACCACCTGATTTGGAACAGGGCCCCAAAATATTGAAAATCCCCTGTGGGGCTTGCCCGCGATAGCGGTGTATCAGTGCCAGATGTAATGCCTGACACACCGCCATCGCGGGCAAGCCCGCTCCCACATTGGTGATGCGGTGTCCTGACAAGTGGGTGCAGGAATGTTAGCTTGCTTGGCATTCTTCCCTGTCGATGAGCCCCACTTGCGATGAAAAAGACTGTCCTCGCCTTCAGCCGTGTCACCCCCCAGATGATCGAACGCCTGCAACAGGACTTCGAGGTCATCGTCCCCAATCCCAAGCAAGGCGATATCAACGCGCAGTTCAATGAAGCGCTGCCCCACGCCCACGGTTTGATCGGGGTGGGCCGCAAGCTGGGCCGGGCGCAGCTCGAAGGTGCGGGCAAGCTTGAGGTGGTGTCCAGCGTCTCGGTGGGTTATGACAACTACGACGTGGACTACTTCAACGAACGCGGGATCATGCTCACCAATACCCCCGATGTGTTGACCGAAAGCACCGCCGACCTGGCCTTCGCCCTGTTGATGAGCAGCGCCCGCCGCGTGGCCGAACTGGATGCGTGGACCAAGGCCGGGCAGTGGAAGGCCAGCGTCGGTGCGCCGTTGTTCGGCTGTGATGTGCACGGCAAGACCCTGGGCATCGTCGGCATGGGCAATATCGGCGCAGCCATCGCCCGCCGTGGGCGCCTGGGCTTCAATATGCCGATCCTCTACAGCGGCAACAGCCGCAAGACCGCAGTGGAACAGGAACTGGGTGCGCAGTTTCGTAGCCTGGACCAGTTGCTGGCCGAGGCGGATTTTGTGTGCCTGGTGGTGCCCTTGAGTGAAAAGACCAAGCACCTGATCAGCCATCGCGAGTTGGGCCTGATGAAACTTAGTGCGATCCTGGTGAATATCTCCCGTGGCCCTGTGGTGGACGAGCCGGCACTGATCGAGGCCCTGCAAACCCAGCGCATTCGCGGCGCCGGGCTGGATGTGTATGAGCGCGAGCCCCTGGCGGAGTCGCCGCTGTTCCAACTGAGCAATGCCGTGACCTTGCCGCATATCGGTTCGGCCACCCATGAAACCCGCGAAGCCATGGCCAACCGTGCCCTGGATAACCTGCGCAGCGCCCTGTTGGGCCAACGCCCGCAGGATCTGGTGAATCCGCAAGTCTGGAAAGGCTAAGACACAACACGACCCACTGTAGGAGCGAGCTTGCTCGCGAAAAACATTAACGATAACGCGTCTATCCTGAACAAACGCAGCGTACTCGGGTTTTTCGCGAGCAAGCTCGCTCCTACAGTTTTTTGGGCCGGCGTCGATAACCTGCCATAGAAGATTGTTATCGCCGATCCACAGAAGGTTTTTATGTCCACCACCAAAGCCCGCGCAGATTCACTCTCGCTTCTGCTCTTTACCTTGCGCAGCGGCAAGCTGATGGCCATCAACCTGCTGAAAGTCAGCGAAATCATTCCCTGCCCGCCGCTGACCAAGCTGCCGGAGTCCCACCCCCACGTCAAAGGCATCGCCACCCTGCGTGGTGCAGCCCTGTCGGTGATCGACCTCAGCCGTGCCCTGGGCGAGATGCCCCTGCAAGACCCCGACGGCGGCTGCCTGATTGTTACCGATGTCAGCCGGTCCAAGCAGGGCCTGCATGTGCAGGCAGTGAGCCGGATCGTGCATTGCCTGACCACTGACATCCGCCCGCCACCCTTTGGCTCCGGCGGCACGCGCTCGTTTATCACCGGCGTGACCCAGGTGGACGGCGTGCTGGTGCAAGTGCTGGACATCGAAAAAGTCATCCACGCCATTGCCCCCGCGCAAATCGAAGTCGCGCCCACCGACCTGACCATGGAAGAAGCCGAAGTGCTCGGCAATGCGCGCATCCTGGTGGTGGACGACAGCCAGGTGGCCCTGCAGCAATCGGTGCACACCCTGCGCAACCTCGGCCTGACCTGCCACACCGCACGCAGTGCCAAGGAAGCCATCGATGTGCTGCTGGAGCTGCAAGGCAGCGCCGGGCAGATCAATGTGGTGGTGTCTGACATCGAAATGTCGGAAATGGACGGTTACGCCCTCACCCGTACCCTGCGTGAAACCCCGGACTTCCAGGACCTCTACGTGCTTCTGCACACCTCCCTGGACAGCGCGATGAACAGCGAAAAAGCGCGCTTGGCCGGGGCCGACTCGGTGCTGACCAAGTTCTCCTCGCCCGAGCTGACCAAATGCCTGGTGGTCGCGGCCCAGACCGTGGCGCAAAAAGGCCTGTAAGTGACAGCGTATTACCAACTGCTGCGCCGCGACCTCACCAAGAGCCTGCCCGCGCCGCAGTGGCCAGCCGACACCCGTCTGGACCATTACCGCGATGAGCTCGCCCCGGCGATCCATGCGGTGTTACGCATGACCCAGGCCCAGGGCGGCGGCCACGTGCCCAACCTGAAGACCTGGCAGCAGCAATTCATCACCGATGCGGAATTTGACCCCACGCTGTGCCTGGTGGCGAGTAATGCCGACGGTATTCTTGGCGTGGCCCAATGTTGGACCAGTGCGTTTATCAAGCATCTGTGCATCCACCCTTGCGCCCAGGGCCAGGGACTGGGGCGCGCCTTGCTGCTACATAGCTTCCAGGTGTTCAAGCAGCGCGGCGAACCCTACGTGGACCTCAAGGTGCTGGAAAGCAATCAGCGCGCACGCCAACTGTATGAGAGCGCCGGCATGGTCTTGGTGCTGCGTGACGTGGTCAGCGAAGACTGAGCGGCGCTGGCGCATAACTTGCTTCCAGAGTCTGCGAGCGGCGGATAGAGGTAAAAACCCGTCACCGCTCAAGAGAGCCCTCTGACCTGGCCTGGTAGCAGATCCTCCATGAATACCCATTTTTCCTGCGTTGGTTGCGGCAAATGCTGCACCGACCATCATGTCCCCCTGACCCTCGACGAAGCCCGCCAGTGGGCGGCAGATGGCGGCAACGTCATCGTGCTGGTGGAAGGTTTCCTGGGCAATGGCCTGGGCCTGCCTCTGCAACAGCGCGAGCATGCCGAACGGCGTTCAGTGGTGGTGCCCAGCGGCAATACCCAGGCGTTCGTGGCAATCACCTTTGCCGCCTACAACGCCGGGCGCTGCCGGAATCTTGACGAAGACAACCGTTGCGGCATCTATGAGCGCAGGCCGCTGGTCTGTCGCATCTACCCGATGGAGATCAACCCGCATATCCCGCTGAACCCGGCCGCCAAGGATTGCCCGCCGCAATCCTGGGAACAAGGCCCGGCGCTGATCGTCGGCGGTGAACTGATGGACCAGGAACTGGCGGACCTGATCCGCCGCTCGCGCCAGGCCGACCGTGACGATGTGCAGACCAAGGAGGCGGTGTGCGCCCTGCTGGGGATTCGGACCACGGCGCTCAAGGGCGATGGGTTTACCGCTTACCTGCCGGACATGGGCGCCTTTGCCCAGGCCATTGAATTGGCCGCGACCCAGCCAGCTGGGGCCAATGAATGGGTGTTCCATGTCTCCGGGATGGACATTGCCGAGCAGTTGCTGGACGCCGGGGCGCAGATCGCCACCGACGTGCCGGCCAACTACGCGTTCATCTCCCTGCGCGCTGCCTGAGGGCCGTCAGAGGCGTAAGCCTGTCGCTGTGTCGGGCGCGCTTGTAGTGGCGAGCGGGCTTGCCCCGCGCTGGGCTGCGTAGCAGCCCCACTCCAGGCACCGCAGTTGTTTCAGACATACCGAGCCAGCAGGTTTTGGGGCGGCTTCGCCACCCAGCGCGGGGCAAGCCCGCTCGCCACTGGGAGGGCGGCGGCAGGTCGGGAGTTTGGGGGCGGCTGCAGCGCAGCAGTTTTCTTGGACTGTAGATTTCTTGCGGCCAGCGCGCTTGTGGTGGCGAGCGGGCTTGTCGTGGCGAGCGGGCTTGCCCCGCGCTGGGCTGCGGAGCAGCCCCACCCCAGGCACCGCAGTTGTTTCAGACATACCGAGCCAGCAGGTTTTGGGGCGGCTTCGCCACCCAGCGCGGGGCAAGCCCGCTCGCCACTGGGAGGGCGGCGGCAGGTCGGGAGTTTGGGGGCGGCTGCAGCGCAGCAGTTTTCTTGGACTGTAGATTTCTTGCGGCCAGCGCGCTTGTGGTGGCGAGCGGGCTTGCCCCGCGCTGGGCTGCGTAGCAGCCCCACCCCAGGCACCGCAGTTGTTTCAGACATACCGAGCCAGCAGGTTTTGGGGCGGCTTCGCCACCCAGCGCGGGGCAAGCCCGCTCGCCACTGGGAGGGCGGCGGCAGGTCGGGAGTTTGGGGGCGGCTGCAGCGCAGCAGTTTTCTTGGACTGTAGATTTCTTGCGGCCAGCGCGCTTGTGGTGGCGAGCGGGCTTGCCCCGCGCTGGGCTGCGTAGCAGCCCCACCCCAGGCACCGCAGTTGTTTCAGACATACCGAGCCAGCAGGTTTTGGGGCGGCTTCGCCACCCAGCGCGGGGCAAGCCCGCTCGCCACTGGGAGGGCGGCGGCAGGTCGGGAGTTTGGGGGCGGCTGCAGCGCAGCAGTTTTCTTGGACTGTAGATTTCTTGCGGCCAGCGCGCTTGTGGTGGCGAGCGGGCTTGCCCCGCGCTGGGCTGCGTAGCAGCCCCACCCCAGGCACCGCAGTTGTTTCAGACATACCGAGCCAGCAGGTTTTGGGGCGGCTTCGCCACCCAGCGCGGGGCAAGCCCGCTCGCCACTGGGAGGGCGGCGGCAGGTCGGGAGTTTGGGGGCGGCTGCAGCGCAGTAGTTTTCTTGGACTGTAGATTTCTTGCGGCCAGCGCGCTTGTGGTGGCGAGCGGGCTTGCCCCGCGCTGGGCTGCGGAGCAGCCCCACCCCAGGCACCGCAGTTGTTTCAGACATACCGAACCAGCAGGTTTTGGGGCGGCTTCGCCACCCAGCGCGGGGCAAGCCCGCTCGCCACTGGGAGGGCGGCGGCAGGTCGGGAGTTTGGGGGGCTGCAGCACAGTAGTTTTCTTGGACTGTAGATTTCTTGCGGCCAGCGCGCTTGTGGTGGCGAGCGGGCTTGCCCCGCGCTGGGCTGCGGAGCAGCCCCACCCCAGGCACCGCAGTTGTTTCAGACATACCGAACCAGCAGGTTTTGGGGCGGCTTCGCCACCCAGCGCGGGGCAAGCCCGCTCGCCACTGGGAGGGCGGCGGCAGGTCGGGAGTTTGGGGGGCTGCAGCACAGTAGTTTTCTTGGACTGTAGATTTCTTGCGGCCAGCGCGCTTGTGGTGGCGAGCGGGCTTGCCCCGCGCTGGGCTGCGGAGCAGCCCCACCCCAGGCACCGCAGTTGTTTCAGACATACCGAACCAGCAGGTTTTGGGGCGGCTTCGCCACCCAGCGCGGGGCAAGCCCGCTCGCCACTGGGAGGGCGGCGGCAGGTCGGGAGTTTGGGGGGCTGCAGCACAGTAGTTTTCTTGGACTGTAGATTTCTTGCGGCCAGCGCGCTTGTGGTGGCGAGCGGGCTTGCCCCGCGCTGGGCTGCGTAGCAGCCCCACTCCAGGCACCGCAGTTGTTTCAGACATACCGAGCCAACAGGTTTTGGGGCGGCTTCGCCACCCAGCGCGGGGCAAGCCCGCTCGCCACGACAAGCGCGCTCGCTCGTCACTGCCGCAGGTTAGCGGCGTTTGCCCCAGAACTCTTCTGCCAAGCGCCGCAGGTCTTCCGCCAGCGCGGCGACGTCGCCCGAGCTGAGCTGGCTCTGTTGGCCGGCGCTGACGGTCGCCTCGCCTGCATTGCGGATGCCGACGATATTGCGATTGATGTCCTCGCTCACCGCGCTCTGTTCTTCCACCGCCGCCGCAATCTGCACACTCATGGCCGTGATCTGGTTGACCCGCTGGCTGATGCCATCCAGGGCCGACGCGGCGCGCTGGGCATGGTCGACGCTGACTTCGACATGCTGGCTGCTTTGCTCCATGGCCATCACCGCATCACGGGCGCCGCCCTGCAAGGTGCTGATCATGCGTTGGATTTCATTGGTGGATTGCTGGGTACGTTGCGCCAGGCCGCGCACTTCGTCGGCCACCACCGCAAAGCCACGGCCCTGCTCGCCAGCCCGCGCCGCCTCGATGGCCGCGTTGAGGGCCAGCAGGTTGGTCTGTTCGGCAATCGCCCGGATCACTTCCAGTACGCTGGAGATATCCCCGCTGTGGCTTTCCAGTTGATGGATCACGGTGGTGGCCCTGGCCAGTTCCTGGGACAGGCGCAGCACCGCATCGCGGCTTTCGTCCACGCGCAGATGGCCTTCACGGGTCTCGCTGCCGGCCAGGTCTGCCGCTTTCGAGGCTTGTTGGGCGTGGCTGGCAACTTGCGCCACACTGGCCGCCATCTGCTGGATGGCGGTCGCCACCTGGTCGGTCTGGCTCTGCTGGCCCAGGGTGCTGGTGTGGCTGCTGTCCAGTTGCTGGACCAGGGCGGCGGCGTGCCCGGATAAACGCTGCGAGGCATCGCCAATCCGACCCACCACCGCGCCCGCCTGGGCTTCGAGCATTTGCATGGCAAATTCGATTTGCCCCAGCTCGTCCGCGCGCCCGGTGTAGATCGCCTGGCTGACGGGGTTGTCGGCAATCTGCCGCGCCCGCTCGCTCAATTGCCTCAGGGGCCGCAACAACAGATTGATGCCCAGCACGCCAACCGCGCCCACTGCCGCCAGGCCCAGCACTTGCAACGCCCATGAATAACTGGCCAGCCCGGCCCCCACGCCCCAGGTCAGCGCGCACGTCGCCCCAGTGACCAGCGACAACTTCATCGGCATCTCCAGCACCGGCCGCATGCGCCGGGAGCCTGCGCGCAAACGCACATAGGCGCGCTCTGCCGCTCTCACTCGGCGTGCGTCGGGCTTGGTGCGCACCGACTGGTATTCCACCGTCGCCCCGTCGCGGGTGACCGGCGAGGCATAGGCGCTGACCCAGTAGTGATCACCGTTCTTGCAGCGATTCTTCACCATGCCCATCCACGAGCGACCACTTTTGAGGGTCTGCCACATATGGGCAAACGCCGCCGACGGCATGTCGGGATGGCGTAGCAGATTATGTGGCGCGCCCAGCAGTTCCTCACGGCTGTAGCCACTGATGTCGATAAAGTCCTGGTTGGCGTAGGTAATCGAACTACCTAGGTCAGTGGTCGAGAGGATGTTGGCGTCTTGGGCAATGTCCACACTTCGACCCGTGACCGGGAGATTGATCTTCATGGAAAGCGCGCTCGGGGTTGTTGAGGGAGTCGGCAGGGGCACCGACTCTAAGCGCACCGGTTGAGCAAATACTGATCCAGCTCATGTTCCACGCATTTAGTTACCCGCTACCCCCGTCAACGATCCGGGAGGGTCGCCGACCACGGCCACGCACTCGATCGCCACCCGTGCGCCGCGCGGCAGCCGGCGCACGGCCAGCACACTGCGGGCGGGCAGCCGGCCTTGGGCGAAGTAGCCCAGGTACACGTCGTTGACCAGCTTCAGGTCCTCCAGCTCGACCAGCATCAAGGTGCACTTGACCACGCGGTCCAGCGACGACTCATGACGCACCAATAGTTCGTGCAGCGTATTCATCAGCTGTTTCATCTGCGCGCCCGTACCGCCCTTCACCAGATTGAGGTTGGCATCCACCCCGGCAATGCTGGAGGTGTACAGCGTATTACCGACCCGCACGGCCTCGGAAAACGGCAGCTTCGGGTCAGCGGGGTAAAACTGCGGCTCGAGCGGGTCCTGAGCATTGGCGGCGTCGTGTGCCTCCTGTGGATAACCCTGGAGAATGCGCTGGTACTCGCCGCTCTGCCTGAGCTGCTCCAGTGCGCGGTTCAGCTCACTGCGCAACTCGGGGTCGGACTTGCGCACGCCGATGGCCACGGCAGTGCCCATCTGCTGGCCGGCCACCGGCGGGCCGACGAAGTCAAAAGCCCGGCCCTGTTCGGTATCGAGCAACTCCTGGCGGATTTCTGCGGTGCCTTGCAGCGTCGCGTCGATATCGCCCGCGACCAGGCTGCGGATCAACTGGTCGTTAAGCCAGAAGCTCTTGATGATCACCCCGGCCGGCGCCCATTGCGCCAAGGCGAAGGCTTCACGGTTACTGCCGGCCAGCACCCCGACGCGCTTGCCCTTGAGCGCACGCACGGTCGGCAGCAGCCCGGAGTACTTGCGGGCCACCAGGTGGGTGGTGAGGGGATAGAGGTCGTCGGTGAAGTCGATCAGTTGCCGACGCTGGGGGGTGGATGCCATGCCCATGATCGCATCGAAACGCCGGCGTTCCAGGGCATCAATGCTGTGGGAAAATACCTGGTCGACCCAGGTGCAGCGCACATCGAGCTGGGCACACAGGGCATTGCCCAGTTCGATGTTCAAGCCCACCAATCGCCCTTGGGCATTGCGGCTTTCATAGGGCGGGAACTGCGGGGAGATCGCGAAGCGGATCTCGCTGCGCGGCGCAGTGCCGGCCACCGCCGCCATAAAAAAGCCGCCCGACAGCAGCAGCCCAACGGATAACACGAAGATCTTTGCCAAAGCCATGCAGACATCCCTTTCCTGAAAAACCCACACCCTCAACCCAAACTGCTGCCAACCAGGCGCGGCGAAGGGGTATCAGGCAAGCTTTCAAGAAAAGGTCGTGGACCGACAAGACGAAAAGTCAGCAATGGCTGTAGGCACAACTGCCGTCAGCGTTTACCCATCGAGCGGCGGGTGCCTGGCGGCGCCATACCAGGGGTTTTGGTGTGGCCGTTCTTCGCGCCGTTTTTGTACCACGGCTGATTGCTGTCTTTCGCCCCGGCCAGTTCACCCGGTTTGAAGGGGAATTTGAAGGCCGGGATCACCGGCTTGGCCTCACTGTCGAGGCTGTCTGGATCAGCGAGTTCGGCGCTTTCAACAGGCGGTTGTGTCGGGCAATTCATGGAAGCTCCGGAGCGTGCAAAAAATGACGCGGGCCCGACTTGCGGGCCACGCTGGCGCGCAGTATACCTGCGCGCCCTGGTTCTTTAACCACTGCCCGTACGAATGGTCGACCTTTGCTGTCAGCGCTGTCAGTTAACGGTCACTTTGCTGACCGGGTTTGCCGGCTATAAAGAGCCTTCACTCTTCCCATTCTCTGTCCGGACGCCGCGAGCCCATGCACATTCAACGCAAAACCACCTTGATTGTGCTCGCCGTCGTGGCCCTGGCGGTCGTGGCCTGGGTCGCGACCCGGCCGGCCAAGACCAAGCTGTCCGCCTCCACTGCGATCCCGGTGCGGGTGGTCAGTGTCGCCCAGCAGGACATCCCGCGGTTTGTCAGCGGCATCGGCTCGGTGCTGTCGCTGCACAGTGTGGTGATTCGCCCGCAAGTCGACGGCATCCTCACCCGATTGCAGGTCAAGGAAGGGCAACTGGTCAAGGCCGGCGACCTGCTGGCGAGCATCGACGACCGGGCGATCCGCGCCAGCCTCGACCAGGCCAGGGCCCAGTTGGGCGAAAGCCAGGCGCAGTTGCAGGTGGCCCAGGTCAATCTCAAGCGCTACAAGGAGTTGAGCATCGACGACGGCGTGTCGAAGCAGACTTACGACCAGCAGCAAGCCCTGGTCAATCAGCTCAAGGCCACGGTCCAGGGCAACCAGGCGGCGATTGATGCGGCCCAGGTCCAGCTTTCCTACACGCAGATTCGCTCCCCAGTCAGCGGTCGCGTCGGGATTCGCAATGTGGATGAAGGCAACTTCCTGCGCACCAGCGACACCCAAGGCCTGTTCTCGGTGACGCAGATCGACCCGATTGCGGTGGAGTTTTCCCTGCCACAACAGATGCTGCCGACCCTGCAAGGCCTGATCGCCGCGCAACACCCGGCCAGTGTCGATGCGTTCCTGGGTGCCGACACCGAGAGCCCGGCCGCGATCCTGCTCGGCGAGGGCCGCCTGAGCCTGATCGATAACCAGATCAGCGCCACCACCGGCACCATCCGCGCCAAGGCCGAGTTCAGCAATGCCGCGCAAACGCTGTGGCCGGGGCAACTGGTCACGGTAAAGATCCAGACCGCCCTCGACAAGGCCGCCCTGGTGGTGCCACCGACCGTGGTCCAGCGCGGCATGGACTCGCACTTTGTGTACCGCCTCAATGGCGACAAAGTGGACGTGGTGCCCGTGCACGTGGCCTACCAGAACAGCGACCTGACGATTGTCACCGGCGTGCAGCCCGGTGATGTGCTGGTCAGCGACGGCCAGTCACGCCTCAAGGCCGGCGCCCAGGTGGAGGTGCTCAAGGAGCCGCCGCAAGTGATCCAGACCGCCCAAGCGCAGGCCCGGCCATGAAGGGCCGTGGCTCGGTATCGGCGTGGTGCGTCGACCATCCGGTCGCCACCCTGCTGTTGACCTTTGCCCTGGTGCTACTGGGGTTGATCGCCTTCCCGCGCCTGCCGGTCGCGCCGCTGCCAGAGGCGGAGTTCCCGACGATCCAAGTCACCGCCCAACTGCCCGGCGCCAGCCCCGATACCATGGCGTCCTCGGTGGCAACGCCCTTGGAAGTGCAATTCAGCGCCATCCCCGGCATGACCCAGATGACGTCCAGCAGCGCCCTGGGTTCCAGCCTCCTGACCCTGCAATTCACCCTCGACAAGAGCATCGATACCGCCGCCCAGGAAGTCCAGGCAGCGATCAACACCGCGGCCGGCAAGTTGCCCAGCGATATGCCCAACCTGCCGACTTGGCGCAAGGTCAACCCGGCGGACAGCCCGGTGCTGATCCTCAGTATCAGCTCCAACAACATGCCCGGCACCGAACTGAGCGACTACGTGGAAACCCTGCTGGCCCGGCAGATCAGCCAGATCGACGGGGTCGGCCAGATCAGCATCACCGGCCAGCAACGCCCGGCGATCCGCGTGCAGGCCTCGCCGGACAAGCTCGCCGCCATCGGCCTGACCCTGGCCGACATCCGCCTGGTGCTCCAGCAATCGAGCCTGAACCTGGCCAAGGGCGCGCTGTATGGGCGCGACAGCGTGTCGACGCTGTCGACCAACGATCAACTGTTCCACCCCGAGGAATACGGCGACCTGATCGTTTCCTACAAGGACGGCGCGCCGGTGCAATTGCGCGATGTGGCCCGGGTGATCAATGGTTCGGAGAACGCCTACGTGCAGGCCTGGTCCGGTGACACGCCGGGGGTCAACCTGGTGATTTTCCGCCAGCCGGGGGCCAATATCGTCGACACCGTGGACCGCATCCAGGCCGAGTTGCCGCGCCTGCAGGCGATGCTGCCGGCGTCGGTGGACGTCAGCTCGTTGTCGGACCGCACCAAGACCATTCGCGCCTCGCTGCATGAAGTGGAAATCACCCTGTTGATCGCCGTGTTGCTGGTGGTGGCGGTGATGGCGCTGTTCCTGCGCCAATGGTCGGCAACCCTGATTGTTTCCAGCGTGCTGGGAGTATCGCTGGTGGCCACTTTTGCCTTGATGTACGTGATGGGCTTCAGCCTGAATAACCTGACCCTGGTGGCCATCGTCATCGCCGTGGGTTTTGTGGTGGACGATGCGATTGTGGTGGTGGAGAACATCCACCGCCACCTTGAGGCCGGCCTGGACAAGCGTGAAGCAGCAATCAAGGGCGCCGGCGAGATCGGGTTTACCGTGGTGTCCATCAGCTTCTCGCTGGTGGCGGCGTTTATCCCGCTGCTGTTCATGGGCGGCGTGGTCGGGCGCCTGTTCAAGGAATTTGCCCTGACGGCGACCTCGACCATCCTGATTTCGGTGGTGGTGTCCCTGACCCTGGCGCCGATGCTGGCCGGGCAGTTCATGCGCGCCCCCACCCACCATCCCCACGACAAGCCGGGCTTTGGCGAACGCCTGCTGGCCGGCTATGCGCGGAACCTGCAACGGGCACTGGCCCATCCGCGCACGATGCTCGCTGTCTTCACCGTGACCCTGGGCCTGGCGGTGGCCGGCTACGTGTTTATTCCCAAGGGGTTTTTCCCGGTACAAGACACCGGCTTTATCCTCGGCACCAGCGAGGCGGCGGCGGATGTGTCCTACCCGGATATGGTGGCCAAGCACCAGGCCCTGGCCGAGATCATCAAGGCTGACCCGGCAGTGGAAAACTTCTCTCATTCGGTGGGTGTCACCGGCAGCAACCAGACCATCGCCAACGGCCGCTTCTGGATTGCCTTGAAGGATCGGGGTGAGCGTGATGTGTCGGCCAGCCAGTTTATCGACCGGATCCGCGCCAAACTGGCCCAGGTGCCGGGGATCGTGCTGTACCTGCGCGCTGGCCAGGATATCAACCTCAGTTCCGGGCCCAGCCGCAGCCAGTACCAGTACGTGCTCAAGAGCAACGATGGCGCGACCCTGAACACCTGGACCCAGCGCCTGACCGAAAAACTGCGCGCCAACCCGGCCTTTCGCGATCTGTCCAACGACCTGCAACTGGGCGGCAGCATCACCCACATCAGCATCGACCGCCAGGCGGCGGCACGGTTTGGACTGACGGCCACCGATGTCGATCAGGCGCTGTACGATGCGTTTGGCCAACGCCAGGTCAATGAATTCCAGACCGAAACCAACCAATACCAAGTGGTGCTGGAGCTGGACAGCCAGCAACGGGGCAAGGCCGAGAGCCTGAATTATTTCTACCTGCGCTCGCCGCTCAGTGGCGAGATGGTGCCGTTGTCGGCGCTGGCCAAGGTCGACCCGCCGACGGTCGGGCCGTTGTCCATCAGCCATGACGGCATGTTCCCGGCGGCCAACCTGTCGTTCAACCTGGCACCGGGCGTGGCCCTGGGCGACGCGGTGATCATGCTCGACCAGGCGAAGAACGAAATCGGCATGCCGAGCACCATCATCGGTAACTTCCAGGGCGCGGCCCAGGCGTTCCAGAGTTCATTGGCCAGCCAGCCGTGGTTGATCCTCGCGGCGCTGGTGGCGGTCTATATCATCCTCGGCGTGCTGTATGAGAGCTTCGTGCACCCGCTGACGATCATCTCGACCCTGCCCTCGGCCGGCCTGGGCGCGCTGATCATGCTCTGGCTGCTAGGCCAGGACTTTTCCATCATGGCGTTGATCGGCCTGGTGCTGTTGATCGGTATCGTCAAGAAAAACGGCATCCTGATGATCGACTTTGCCCTGGAAGCCCAGCGCGTGCGTGGGCTGGCACCTGGCGAGGCGATTTACGAAGCCTGTATCACGCGGTTCCGGCCGATCATCATGACCACCCTCGCCGCCCTGCTGGGCGCGGTGCCGCTGATGCTCGGCGCAGGCCCCGGCGCGGAGTTGCGCCAGCCCCTGGGGATCGCGGTGGTCGGCGGGTTGCTGGTGAGCCAGGCGCTGACGTTGTTCACCACGCCGGTCATATACTTGTACCTTGAGAAACTTTTCCACAGACCCAAACCGGCCCTCGGGTTGGCGACCACACATTGAGGCGGGGTCATGCGCGTCCTGATTATTGAAGACGAAGAAAAAACCGCCGACTACCTGCATCGCGGGCTGACGGAACAAGGCTACACCGTGGACGTGGCCCGCGACGGCATCGAGGGCCTGCACCTGGCCCTGGAAAGCGACTACGCGGTGATCGTGCTCGATGTGATGCTGCCCGGCCTCGACGGCTTTGGCGTGCTGCGCGCACTGCGGGCCCGCAAGCAGACGCCAGTGATCATGCTCACCGCCCGCGAGCGTGTGGAAGACCGCATTCGCGGCCTGCGCGAAGGCGCCGACGATTACCTGGGCAAGCCGTTTTCGTTCCTCGAACTGGTGGCGCGCCTGCAAGCCCTGACCCGGCGCAGCGGCGGGCATGAGCCGGTACAGGTGAGCATCGCCGACCTGTGGATCGACCTGATCAGCCGCAAGGCCAGCCGCGCCGGCCAGCGCCTGGACCTGACCGCCAAGGAGTTCTCGCTGCTCAGCGTCCTGGCCCGGCGCCAGGGCGAAATCCTGTCGAAGACGGCGATTGCGGAAATGGTCTGGGACATCAATTTCGACAGCGATGCCAATGTGGTCGAAGTGGCAATCAAGCGCCTGCGAGCCAAGCTCGACGGGCCATTTGAGCACAAGCTGCTGCACACCATCCGCGGCATGGGCTATGTGCTGGAGAACCGCAGTGTCGAGTAACTCGATTGCCCTGCGCCTGAGCGGCATGTTCACCCTGGTGGCGCTGGTGATTTTCCTGCTGATCGGTGGCGCGTTGTACCAGCAGGTGGACCGTGGCCTGGGCTTGTTGCCGGGGGCCGAGTTGGATGCGCGCTACAGTGTGCTGGAGTCGTCGATCACGCGTTTCGGCACGCCGGATCATTGGGTGAAGATGGCCAGCAAACTCAAGCTGCTGGGGGAAGAGGACACGCGCATTCGTTTCTGGGTGGTGAGCAGTGACCCGACCTATGAGTACGGCAAACCCGACGCACGTATCCGCGAATTCGCCGCCGGCCCCACGGGCAAGCGTGATTTGTACCTGCCGGGCCACGCCTATCCGTTC
Source organism: Pseudomonas sp. DTU12.1 (assembly GCF_009873475.1). Lineage (NCBI taxonomy): Bacteria > Pseudomonadati > Pseudomonadota > Gammaproteobacteria > Pseudomonadales > Pseudomonadaceae > Pseudomonas > Pseudomonas sp. DTU12.1. The sequence continues at coordinate 5,043,770 of NZ_CP045254.1, forward strand.
AAGGTGCTGGTCAGTCAGTTCCCGGCCAAGGACCAGCGCCCGCCGCTGCGCTTTATGATCGCCATCGACACCGCCAACTTCCGCGCCACCCAGCACCATCTGCTGATGGCGTTGATCAGCCTGTCGTTTGTCGGCGTGGTACTGGCTTCGCTGCTGGGCTTCTGGGTCGCGCGCATCGGTCTCAAACCGTTGATCAAGCTGTCGGATGAGGCGCAAAAACTGGCACCGCCCAAACTGTCGGGGCGCTTGCAGTTGTCGCCGTTGCCGCCGGAGCTCAAGCAGTTCGTCAACTCCTTCAACTCGACCCTGGAGCGGGTAGAAACCGCCTACTCACGCCTGGAGTCCTTCAATGCCGACGTGGCCCACGAACTGCGCTCGCCACTGACCAACCTGATCGGCCAGACCCAGGTGGCGCTGACCCGTGGCCGCTCCGCCGAGCACTACTTCGAAGTGCTGCAATCGAACCTGGAAGAGTTGGAGCGCCTGCGCTCGATCATCAATGACATGCTGTTCCTGGCCAGCGCCGACCAGGGCAGCAAGGCCACCAAACTGATTGAGTGCTCCCTGGCCGATGAGGTGGCGACGACCCTCGAGTACCTGGACTTTATCCTCGAAGACGCCCAGGTGCGGGTCACCGTGGTCGGCGATGCCCAGGTCCAGATCGAAAAGGCTCATTTGCGCCGGGCGCTGATCAACCTGCTGAACAATGCCGTGCAGCACACCTCGCCGGGGCAGGAGATCCAGGTACGGATTGAAACGCAGGAGCAGCAGGTGCTGATTGGCGTGACCAACCCAGGGGAGCTGATCGCCCGCGAACATCTGCCCCGCTTGTTCGAGCGCTTCTACCGCGTCGACGCCTCGCGCAGTAACAGCGGAGCCAATCATGGGTTGGGGCTGGCCATCGTCAAGGCGATTGCCTTGATGCATGGCGGGGATGTGTTCGTGCGCAGTGAACACGGTGGCAATACCTTTGGTATCACCCTGCCCATCTAATTTTTTTAAACCACTACACAATCAAAATGTGGGAGCGGGCTTGCCCGCTCCCACACAAGCCCATCCCCATAGGTAGATCGCCGTCTCGACTGTTGCGATTTGGGCAACAGTCATTATCTTGTTACACTCTGTACCGTACCGCTCGCCTGCGCCAATATGTCGCATCGACGAGCGAGACGGCAAAGACAGCCGACCCGCCCTGCTATTTCCCTCGACTTATTTCCAGGGCTCTACACTGGGAATCTGTCTTAAAGCCGCTGACTTCAGCGGCTTTTTTTTGCCGTAAAAAAGGCCAGGAACACCCCACAACATTGGCCGTTCAGACTCATCCAAAGGAGCTTCCCCGGTGAAACCCGCGCTGACATTCACCCCGTTATTCCTCGCGATTGCAGCAACTATCTCCCCTCTCGCCCATGCCGCAGATGCCCCTCCCGCCGACGGATTCGTCGAAGGCTCCATCCTCACTATCAACACTCGCAACTACTACATGAACCGCGACCGCCGCGACATCCACACTGACGACAGCAAAGAGTGGGGCCAGGGCTTCCTCGGGGTCTTCGAGTCTGGCTACACCCAAGGCACCGTGGGTTTTGGCCTGGACGCCCATGCCATGCTCGGCCTGAAACTGGACGGCGGCGGTGGCACCGACGGTTCCAGTATCCTGCCGTACGGCAGCGGCAACGGCAAAGCGCCGGGCTCGTTTTCTACCGGTGGCGGCACCCTGAAAATGCGCGCCTTCGACACCGAACTCAAAGCTGGCGACCTGTTCCTCAACAACCCGGTGATTGCCGGTGGCATGACGCGCATGCTGCCCGAGACCTTTCGTGGCGTCAGCCTGACCAACCACAGCCTTGACGGCTGGATGTTCGAAGGTGGCCAGGCGAGTTTCGCCAAGCTCTATAACCAGAGCGGCCACGGGCGTATCGGCACCAGCTACGGCGCGCTGCCCAAGGGCCAGGACAGCCAGCACATGAACTGGGCCGGCGTGGCCTGGAGCGGCCTGCCAGGGCTGACCAGCAACCTGTACGCCTCTGAACTCAAGGACGTGTGGAACCAGTACTACTACGACCTGGACTACACCTACGCGCTCAATGACCTGGTCAGCCTCAACCCCGGCCTGCACTTCTACCACACCCAAGACACCGGCCATGCCCTGCTGGGGGATATCGACAACAACACCTACAGCCTGCATTTCACCGTGGGCGTGGGCAATCACAGCGTCACGGCCGCGTACCAGCGGGTCAATGGCAACACGCCGTTCGACTACATCGCCCAGGGCGACAGCGTGTACCTGGACAACTCCCAGCAATACTCGGACTTCAACGGGCCCAACGAGCGCTCGTGGAAGCTCAAGTACGCCTACGACTTCGCAGGCCTTGGCGTGCCCGGCCTGACCTCGGCGGTGTCGTACATCAGCGGCAAGACCGACCTGACCAAGGTCGACCCCAACAGCCGCGGCTACTCGGCCTGGTACAGCGCCGACGGCAAGAATGCCAAGCACTGGGAACGGGATATCGACCTCAAGTACGTGGTACAGGGCGGCAAGGCCAAGGACTTGGCGGTGCGCCTGCAATGGGCGACCAACCGTGGCAGCAATGGCTACTCGGCGGTGGACCGTGACGTGGATGAGTACCGGGTAATCGTCGACTACCCGATCAATGTGTTCTGACGGCGAATTATCTTTTTCGCCGATTGCTTAATTTCAGGCGCGCGGAATTAAACTGCCATCATCGTCACCGCCGAAGTCAGTCCGATGAGTCAACGCCGCGCCCTTAAACTGCCTGCACGCCCGGAGCTTTTGCTGATTCTGGGCAGTGGCCTCACCGTTGTGCTGATTCTGATCATCGTCGCCGTGCTGCTGATCCGCGAGCACGCCAGCACGTTACAGACCGCCCAGCGCTCCACCAGCAATATCACCCAGTTGATCAATGCCGATGTGCTGCGCAACGTCGAGCTGTATGACTTGGCGCTGCAAGGGCTGATTGCTGCTGCAGGTCGGGATTTGTCCGGACTGCCGGGCGATGTGCGGCACCAACTGCAATTCGACCAATCCACCGCAGCGCCCTACAAAGGCGAAGTCCTGCTGTTGGACGCACAGGGCACGGTGCTGGCCGACTCGTCGACGCAGACCCCCACCCTGCGCAACTTCGCCGACCGCGACTACTTCCAAATCCATCAGCAAAACCCCGAGACCGGCCTGTTTATCAGCCGCCCGTTCAAGATCCACTGTGACTGCGAGCAAATCTGGCGCATCGCTTTCAGCCGCCGCGTGACCGGGCCCAATGGCGAATTTACCGGGGTAGCGGTGGCGACCATGCGCCTGGCGTATTTCGATCAGTTGTTCAGCAGCCTGACCATTGGTAGCGGCAACACCATCAACCTGCTGAACAACCAGGGCATCCTGCTGGCCCAGCAGCCCCTGCTCGAACGGGACATGATCGACAAGGACCTGAGTTCGCGCCCCAACTTCAAGCGCATGCTGCAAGAGGGCAGCGGCAGCTTCCGGGCGATCTCTGCGATCAGTGGTACCCCCCGGCTCTACACCTTCACCAATGTCGGCCAGTTGCCATTGATCGTGGTGGTGGCCTTGGCCAGCGACGATGTATTCGCCGCCTGGCAACGCGCCGCATGGCTGACGGCAGGCGCCACCGGGGTGTTGTGTGTGGGCCTGTTATGGTTGAGCTGGATGTTGCGCCTGGAACTACGGCGGCGTTACCGCGCCGAGAAGGTGCTGTCAGAACTGGCAGCCACCGACGGCCTGACCGGCCTGGCCAACCGCCGTATCCTCGACCAGCGCCTGACCCTGGAGTGGGACCGCGCCCGCCGCTCCGCCGAGCCCTTGGCGCTGCTGATGATCGACGTCGACCACTTCAAGGCCTTCAACGACCGCCATGGTCACCTGGGCGGCGACGAAGCGCTGCGCAGCGTGGCACAGGTGATCGGCAGCCAGATCCGCCGCCCGGCCGACCTGGCGGCACGTTATGGCGGCGAAGAGTTTGCGGTGATCCTGCCCAATACCGATGCCAGCGGTGCCCGGGCGATTGCTGAGCGTATCCGCCAGGGGATCCAGCACTTGCCGCCGGTTGCGGGTGATAGTCAGCCAGTTACGGTGAGTATCGGCTTGAGCACCTGGGACAAACGCAGCAGCGCGTCATTGGAGCAGTTGCTGCTCAGTGCTGACCGGGCGTTGTATGAGGCGAAAAATAGCGGGCGCAACCGCGTGGTCGATGCGGCCACACTGCTGGCGCCTTGAATGTAGGAGCCGACTTGCCGGCTCCTGCAGGGGGATGTTTGCCAATAAAAAAAGGCCACCCGAAGGCAGCCTTTAAAAACTAAAGAAAGAGAGTTGTTACTTACACCGCCGCAACGGGACGCATGTAAGAGATCGGTGCGGTGCTGGCATCTTCGAAGGTCACGACTTCCCAAGCATCTTTCTGCTCAATCAATTTGCGCAGGAGCTGGTTGTTCAGTGCATGGCCCGACTTGAAGCCTTTGAACTCGCCTATCAGGCTATTGCCCAGCAGGTAGAGGTCACCAATTGCATCGAGGATCTTGTGCTTCACGAACTCGTCTTCATAGCGAAGGCCGTCTTCGTTCAGTACACCATCCGCGTCGACCACGATGGCGTTTTCCACGCTGCCGCCGAGTGCGAGGTTGTGCTTGCGCAGGTACTCGATGTCACTCATGAAACCAAAGGTACGGGCGCGGCTGACTTCTTTTACGAACGAAGTGCTGGAAAAATCCACGCTTGCACTTTGGGTGCGGTCACGGAATACCGGGTGATCGAAATCGATCTCAAAGCTCACTTTAAAGCCTTCGAACGGGACGAAGGTGGCGCGCTTGTCGCCGTCTTCTACTGTCACTTCCCGCAGAATGCGAATGAACTTCTTGGCTGCGTCCTGTTCTTCCAGGCCGGCAGATTGAATCAGGAATACGAAAGGTCCAGCGCTACCATCCATGATCGGGACTTCAGACGCGGAGAGCTCGACGTAGGCGTTATCGATGCCCAGGCCAGCCATGGCCGAGAGCAAGTGCTCCACCGTGTCCACTTTGACGTCACCGTTGACCAATGTGGTCGACATGGTGGTTTCGCCAACGTTTTCCGCGCGAGCAGGAATCTGCACCACAGGGTCCAGGTCGGCACGAACAAACACGATGCCGGTGTCGACAGGTGCGGGCTTGAGGGTCAGGTATACCTTCTCCCCGGAGTGCAGACCTACACCTGTGGCACGGATAATATTCTTCAGGGTGCGTTGTTTAATCATGGCTTGGACCGCTTCAGCGCAAATTGCGAACTGGTATCAACAAAGGCTGGCGATAATAACAGACCAGACCTTTGCTGAACACCAATCACCTTCATAGCCCTGATACATTCCATCAATCGGCCTGACGACGCAGGAAAGCCGGGATGTCCAGGTAATCCAGATCATCTTGCGGATTCGGGCTACGGGACGCAGCAGCACCGGCCTGAGCCTGGTTGCGCATCACGGTCGGACGATCCAGGTCACGGTAGTTCACCGACGGCATTTCCGGGCGCACAGGCGCTGGAGCGGCAGTCGAAGACGCCTGGCTGGTATGAACGGTATTGTCGATGACCTTCACAGGCTTCTCGATTTTAGCGCCCAGGCCAGTGGCAACCACGGTCACATGCAGTTCGTCGCGCATGTCCGGATCGATAACGGTACCGACCTTGACCATCGCGTGCTCGGAAGCGAAGGCTTCGATGATGCTACCCACGTCGGAGTACTCACCCAGGGACAGGTCAGGACCGGCGGTGATGTTCACCAGGATGCCGCGTGCACCTTGCAGGTTCACGTCTTCGAGCAACGGGTTGCGGATGGCCGCTTCGGTCGCTTCACGTGCACGGTTAGGACCGCTGGCGCAGCCAGTGCCCATCATCGCCATGCCCATTTCGCTCATGACAGTGCGTACGTCGGCGAAGTCGACGTTGATCATGCCCGGGCGCTTGATGATGTCGGAGATACCGCGAACGGCACCGGCCAGTACGTCATCAGCCTTGGCGAAAGCCGACAGCAGGCTTGCGTCTTTACCGAGGATGGTCAGCAGTTTCTCGTTGGGGATGGTGATCAACGAGTCAACGCTTTCAGACAGCAGACGGATACCTTCGTCGGCGATCTGCATGCGCTTGCGGCCTTCGAACGGGAACGGACGGGTCACGACAGCAACCGTCAGGATCCCCATTTCCTTGGCCACTTCGGCAATGATCGGCGCTGCACCGGTACCGGTACCGCCGCCCATGCCAGTGGTGATGAACACCATGTTGGTGCCTTGCAGCACTTCGGCAATACGCTCGCGGTCTTCCAGGGCGGCTTGACGGCCGACTTCCGGATTGGCGCCAGCGCCCAGGCCCTTGGTCACCGCAGTGCCCAATTGCAGGATGGTCCGCGCGCCAATGCTCTTGAGCGCCTGGGCATCAGTGTTGGCGCAGATGAATTCAACGCCTTCAATGTTGCTCTTGACCATATGGTTGACAGCGTTGCCGCCGCCACCGCCGACACCGATTACTTTGATAACCGGGCTTGCGGGGATGTTGTCTACGAGTTCGAACATTTTCCCTCTCCTTTCATTTCTCTAGTTTTTTCGCCTACTACTTGAAACGGTGTTGCGGTAAATCTTTAGAAATTGCCCTTCACCCAGGCTTGCAGGCGCTCCAGTAACGGCGCTTTAGGCTCGTCACTGCTGTAGCTTTCGCGGCTGCCAATGCCCGACAGGGAAATGCCGTCGGTCTGCTTTTGCAGGCCGTACAACAGCAAGCCCACACCGGTGGAATAAATCGGGTTGCGCACCACGTCGCCCAGGCCCTTGACGCCATGGGGCACGCCCAGGCGGACCGGCATGTGGAAGATTTCCTCGGCCAGTTCGACCGCGCCTTCCATCTTCGAGGTGCCACCGGTCAGCACGATGCCGGCCGGGATCAAATCTTCGTAGCCACTGCGGCGCAGTTCAGCCTGGATCAGGGTGAACAGTTCGTCGTAGCGCGGCTCGACCACTTCGGCCAGGGCCTGGCGCGACAGTTCGCGCGGTGGACGATCGCCCACGCTTGGCACCTTGATGGTTTCACCGGCACCGGCCAGCTTGGCCAGGGCGCAGGCGTAGCGGATCTTGATTTCTTCGGCGTACTGGGTCGGTGTACGCAACGCCATGGCGATGTCGTTGGTCACCTGGTCGCCGGCAATCGGGATCACTGCGGTGTGACGGATCGCACCCTCGGTGAAGATTGCGATGTCGGTGGTGCCGCCGCCGATGTCCACCAGGCACACGCCCAGTTCTTTTTCGTCGTCGGTCAGTACCGAGTAGGCCGAGGCCAGTTGCTCAAGAATGATGTCGTCGATTTCCAGGCCGCAGCGGCGCACGCATTTTTCGATGTTCTGTGCGGCATTCACCGCGCAGGTCACTACGTGGACCTTGGCTTCCAGACGTACGCCCGACATGCCCAGGGGCTCACGTACGCCTTCCTGGTTATCGATCACGTAGTCCTGCGGCAGGGTGTGCAACACGCGCTGGTCAGCCGGGATCGCCACGGCCTGGGCGGCGTCAAGGACGCGCTCAAGGTCGGCGGAGCTGACTTCACGGTCGCGGATCGCCACGATGCCGTGGGAGTTCAGGCTGCGGATGTGATTGCCCGCCACGCCGACGAACGCCGAGTGAATCCGGCAGCCGGCCATCAGTTGCGCTTCTTCGATGGCGCGCTGGATCGATTGCACGGTGGATTCGATATTGACCACCACGCCCTTCTTCAGGCCCCGGGACGGATGCGTGCCGATTCCGACGATTTCCAGCGTGCCGTCGTCCGCGACCTCGCCTACCAGCGCCACCACCTTGGAGGTGCCGATATCGAGACCGACGATCATTTTGCCGCTTTGCACGTTTGCCATGGGTCCTGCCTCTTCTTAATTCTTCGCGACAGCGGGTTGCGCTGCCGTGGGCGCAGCCGGTTCGCGCCAGCTAACGGCCAGGCCGTTGGCATAACGCAGGTCGATGCTCGCAATGTTCGTAATCTGTTCTTTCAGGGTTTTGTCGTAGATGGCGATAAAGCGGCGCATCTTCTCCACCAAGTGGTCGCGTCCCAGCAACAACTCGATGCCCGGGCCGGAACTGCCTGCCCCGGTGGTCAGGAACCAACTGCCCCGCTCGCGCAATTCCAGGCGCGCAATGGAGAAGCCCAGTGGCCGCAGCATCTGGCTCAAGGCCTGGTACTGCTGCATCACTTGCTGCTGTGCCCGTTGCGGTCCGAACAACTGCGGCAAATGCTCGTAGTTGGCCAACTCGCGCGGGTTGAATGCCTGGCCCTGGTTGTTCAACAGCGCCTCGTCGCCCCAACGGGCCACGGGCAGTTGTTCTTCCAGGCGGATCGTCACTTGATCCGGCCACACGCGCCGTACTTCGGCGTGGGCAATCCACGGCATCTGTTCCAGTTCGGCACGCATGCCTGCCAGGTCGATGGTGAAGAAGCTCGCGGCCACGAAAGGCGCGATCCGCTGCTGCACCGCTTGCTGGCTGATGTAGCTCAAGTCGCCCTGCACGCTGATCTTGGTGATCGGGCGGTCGGCATACGGCAACAGCCGCTGCGCACCTTCATAGGTACCAAAGCCCAGCGCTACCAGCAGCACCGGCCAGAACAAGGCCTTGAGAAAACCAAAGTTGGCTTTCGGCAGGCGCGCCGACATCGGCTCTTTAGCCACCATTCGACTGGCACCACGCGGCACCGGCTTGCGGCCGGGAGCGGGTTGCTGATGACGAAGCGATGCGCCTTGCATGGTCTTAACCTCGTGCCTCTGTATAGCTAGCCGCCAGAATTGCCAGCACCAACTGCTGGAAGTCCAGGCCGGCTGCCCGTGCAGCCATGGGTACCAGGCTATGGTCGGTCATGCCCGGTGCAGTGTTGACTTCCAGGAACCAGAAATTCCCTTGGTCATCCTGCATCACGTCTGCCCGCGCCCAACCAGCGATACCCAACGCCTCACAGGCTTTCGCCGTGAGGTCCATCAATTCCTGCTCTTTGGTTGCATCGAGGCCGCATGGGATCCGGTACTGGGTATCGGAAGCCACATACTTGGCGTCGTAGTCGTAAAAGGTGTGGGGCGTGCCCAATGCGATGGGCGGCAATACCTGGTCACGCAGGGTGGCGATGGTGTACTCGGGACCCTGGATCCACTGTTCCACCAACACTTGCGAATCGTAGGTACTTGCCGCTTTCCATGCGTCGATCAATTCGGCGGCCGAGTTCACTTTAGCCATGCCGATACTGGAGCCTTCATGGGCTGGTTTGACGATCAAAGGCAGGCCCAGTTCCTTGGCTGCAGAAATACAATCGTCTTCGCTGCACAGCACACTGTGACGCGGTGTCGGAATGCCCAGGCTGTGCCACACCTGCTTGGTGCGCAACTTGTCCATGGCCAGTGCCGAAGCGAGGATGCCGCTGCCGGTGTAAGGAATACCGGCGCACTCCAGCAGGCCCTGCATGCTGCCGTCTTCACCGCCACGGCCGTGCAGGATGATGAAGGCGCGGTCGATCTTCTCGGCCTGCAGGCGGGCGAGGAAGTCATCGCCCACGTCGATGCCGAAGGCGTTCACACCCGCGCTTTGCAGCGCTTGGAGCACGGCGTTGCCAGACTTGAGCGACACTTCGCGCTCAGCGCTCTTGCCGCCGAACAGCACGGCCACGCGGCCGAAGTCGGCAGGCGCGATGGTGGAAAACAGAGAGCCGTAGTTCGTGTTCATTTCGACTTCCCCTGCACAGCAGCGGCCGCAAACAGCGGGCTCGCCAGCAATTTAGGGGCAAGGCCGCCGATATCACCGGCACCCTGGCACAGCAGGATGTCGCCGGCACGCAGCAGCGGCTTGACGATCGGCGCGAGGTCGACGCCACGCTCGATATAGATCGGGTCCAGTTGCCCGCGCTGGCGGATGCTGTTGCACAGCTTGCGGCTGTCGGCACCGGGGATCGGTTCTTCACCGGCCGGGTAGACTTCCATCAGCAGCAACACGTTGGCATCGGCCAATACATTGACGAAATCGTCGTACAGGTCGCGAGTGCGGCTGTAGCGGTGCGGCTGGTAGACCATCACCAGGCGGCGCTCCGGCCAACCACCGCGCACGGCCTTGATCACGGCGGCAACTTCGGTCGGGTGGTGACCGTAGTCGTCCACCAGCATCACGTCGCCGCCGTCTACCGGCAACTGGCCGTAGACCTGGAAGCGCCGGCCCACGCCAGCGAAGCCCGACAGGCCTTCGACGATGGCTCCATCGCTGACACCCTCATCGGTGGCGATGCAGATGGTCGCCAGGGAATTGAGCACATTGTGGTTGCCCGGCATGTTCACCGACACATCCAGTGGTTCGCGATCCGGGCGCAGCACGGTGAAGAAGGTCTGCATGCCTTGCTGACGTACATTGATCGCACGCACGTCGGCGTCTTCGCTGAAGCCGTAGGTCACGGTCGGACGCTTGACCAGCGGCAGGATTTCCCGCACCACCGGATCGTCCAGGCACACCACGGCCAGGCCGTAGAACGGCAGGTTGTGCAGGAATTCGACGAAGGTTTTCTTCAGTTTGTTGAAGTCACCGTCGTAGGTCGCCATGTGGTCAGCGTCGATGTTGGTGACCACGGCCACCAGCGGTTGCAGATGCAGGAAGCTGGCGTCGCTTTCATCGGCTTCGGCGATCAGATAGCGGCTGGTACCCAGTTGTGCATTGGTACCTGCTGCATTCAGCCGGCCACCGATCACGAAGGTCGGGTCCAGGCCGCCGGCAGCGAACACCGAGGCGATCAGGCTGGTCGTGGTGGTCTTGCCGTGGGTACCGGCGACGGCGATGCCGTGGCGGTAGCGCATCAGCTCAGCCAGCATCTCGGCGCGGGGCACCACGGGAATACGGCGCTCAAGGGCGGTGGCCACTTCCGGGTTGGAGGTGTTCACGGCACTGGAAACCACCAGTACATCGGCTTGCGCGGCGTTCTCGGCGCGGTGGCCGATAAAGATCTGCGCGCCGAACGACTCCAGGCGCTCAGTGACCGGCGAGGTCTTGAGGTCGGAACCGGAAACCTGGTAACCCAGGTTCAGCAACACCTCGGCGATCCCGCACATGCCCACGCCGCCGATACCGACGAAGTGGATGCGACGGATGCGGCGCATTTCCGGTTGCGGCATGGCTTTTTGATTCTCAACCATGGGCCACCTCCAGGCAGATATCGACCACGCTGCGGGTGGCGTCGGGTTTGGCCAGGCGGCTTGCGGTGCTCGCCATGCTGTTCAGTCGTTCGGGTTGCATCAAAACCTCAGTCAGGCGTGCGGCCAGATCGGCGGCGCCAGTCGTTCTTTGCGGCAGCAGGAAGGCAGCGCCCTCCCCGGCCAAATATTCGGCGTTGCGGGTCTGGTGGTCGTCAATCGCATGGGGCAAAGGCACCAGCAAGGACGGCAGACCGGCAGCAGCCAGTTCACTGACGGTCAACGCACCTGCGCGACAGACCACCAGGTCGGCCCAGCCATAGGCATGGGCCATGTCTTTGATAAAGGGCTCTACCGTCGCCTCGACACCGGCCTCGCGATAGCGGGCGGCAGTCACTTCATCGTGGTTCTTGCCCGCCTGGTGGAAGATCTCGGGACGCAGTTCCACAGGCAGTTGCGCCAGCGCTTCTGGCAGCAATTTGTTCAACGGCTCGGCGCCCAGGCTTCCGCCCAGGATCAGCAGATGCGCCTTGCGCCCGGCCAGGGTTTGGCGGGCAATGTCCATGAACAATTCGGTACGCACCGGATTGCCGGTGGTACGCCGCTTGTCCATGGCCGCAAACGTATTCGGGAACGCCTCGCAGACCCGCGCCGCCAATGGCGCCAACAGACGGTTGGCAGTACCGGCCACGGCATTCTGTTCGTGGACGATCACCGGCACACCCGCCAACCGCGCGGCCACACCGCCGGGACCGGTGACGTAGCCACCAAAACCCAGCACGCATACCGGCTTCAACTCACGAATGACCTTGCGCGCCTGCCACACCGCCTTGAGCAATACGAACGGCGCCTTGAGCAGGGACAATTTGCTCTTGCCGCGCAGGCCGCTGACGTTGATCAGGTGCAGGCGCAAACCGGCAGCCGGGACCAGTTCATTTTCAATGCCACGGGGCGTACCCAGCCAATGCACGGTGTAGCCACGGGCCTGGAACTCACGGGCACAGGCCAGCGCCGGGAACACGTGGCCGCCGGTGCCGCCGGCCATGATCAGCACGTTAGCGCCCATGGGTCGGCTCCTCGGCGAAATCGCTCTCGCTGAATTCCATCTCTTCGCTACCCAGATGGGTTCGACTCTCCCATTCGATACGCAGCAACAAGCCCAGACAGGCACAGCAGATCACCAGCGAGCTGCCGCCGTAGCTGAGGAACGGCAAGGTCAGGCCCTTGGTCGGCAGCAGGCCGACGTTCACGCCGATGTTGATCAGGAACTGGCCGATCCACAGGAAGGCCAGGCCGTACGCGACATAGGCCGCAAAGAATTGCTTGGCTTTCTCGGCCCACAGGCCGATGTACATGGCCCGCACGCAGACGAACACGAACAGCCCGACAGTGGCCAGGGAACCGACCACGCCCAACTCTTCGGCGAGCACCGAGAACACGAAGTCGGTATGCGCTTCCGGCAGGTAGAACTGCTTCTGCACGCTGTTGCCCAGGCCCACGCCCAGCCACTCGCCGCGACCGAAGGCGATCAGCGCCTGGGTCAACTGGTAGCCGGAACCGAACTGGTCGGACCACGGGTCGGTAAAGGTGATCAGTCGCGCCATCCGGTAGGGTTGCGCCTGCACCAGGATCGTCACAGCGGCCACCGCCAGCCCGACCATCAGGGCAAAGCGGAACAGGCCCACACCGCCGAGGAACAGCATCGCCGCAGCGGCGCCCATCATCACCACGGTGGCGCCGAAGTCCGGCTCCATCAACAGCAGGCCAGCCATGGGCAGCAGCACGATGAACGGCTTGAAGAAGCCCATCCAGCTTTCGCGCACTTCTTTCTGTCGGCGCACCAGGTAACCGGCCAGGTAAATCACCACGAAGACCTTGGCGATTTCCGAAGGCTGCACGTTGAACGCGCCGAAGCCGATCCAGCGCATCGACCCGTTCACTTCGCGGCCGATACCGGGGACGATCACCATCACCAGCAAGCCGAAGGCACCGATCAGCATCAGCCAACCCAGGCGCTGCCAGGTGGCGATAGGGATCATCATGGTGACGATGCAGGCACCGAGACCAATCACCAGGTAAATCAGGTGGCGAATCATGTGGTAAAGGGTGTTGCCCGACTGTACCGCAGCCACTTCCGAGGAGGCCGAGGTGATCATCACCAGGCCCAGGCCCAGCAGCGCCAGGCAACCGGCGAGCATCGGGAAGTCGAGGTCGATCCCGCGCCCGGTAATGATCGGCGACGGGTACGGCTTGATGATGTTCTTCAGGTCCAGACTCATGCCAAGCCCTCCACGGCGCGGGCGAACAACTGGCCGCGCTCTTCGTAGTTCTTGAACATGTCGAAACTGGCGCACGCCGGCGACAGCAGCACCGCATCGCCGGTCTGGGCCAGGGCACGGCATTGGGCGATGGCGTCGTCCAGGGAGGCGGCACGCACTTGTGGCACAGCGTCGCCCAGGGCGGCGGCGATCAAGTCGCTGTCACGGCCCATCAACACCACCGCGCGGCAATGGGTAGCCACCGGGCCCTTGAGGTCCTTGAAGTCGGCGCCCTTGCCATCGCCACCGGCGATCAGCACCAGCTTGCCTTCGATGTCCGCGCCCAGGCCTTCAATGGCGGCCAATGCCGCACCGACGTTGGTGGCCTTGGAATCGTTGTAGTAGCTCACGCCATCCAGGTCGCGCACCCACTGGCAGCGGTGCTCAAGGCCGGCAAAGGTGCGCAGGCTCGACAGCATCGCGTCGAACGGCAGGCCAACCGCGTGCCCCAACGCCAAGGCCGCCAGGGCATTGGACTGGTTATGGGCGCCACGGATCTTCAGTTCACGCACCGGCATCAGGTTCTGGAATTCGAAGGCCAGGTATTTCTCGCCATTCTCTTCACGGATACCAAAGGCCTTGAAATCGGGTTTGCTCAAGCCAAACGTCCAGCATGGCAGGCCTTCGCTCATCAACGGACGGCTCAGGGCATCCTGGCGATTGACCACCACTTGCCGCGCACCCCGGAAGATCCGGTGCTTGGCCAGGTGGTAAGCCGGCAGGCCGCTGTAGCGGTCCATATGGTCTTCGCTGACGTTCAACACGGTGGCCACTTCGGCGCCGAGTTGATCGGTGGTCTCCAGTTGGAAGCTCGACAGCTCCATCACGTACAGTTCGATATCGTCACTGAGCAGGTCCAGCGCCGGCGTACCGAGGTTGCCGCCCACGGCCACGCGCTTGCCGGCCGCAGCCGCCATTTCGCCAACCAGGGTGGTGACGGTGCTCTTGGCGTTGGAGCCGCTGATCGCCACGATCGGCGCCTTGGCGTTACGCGCAAACAGCTCGATATCGCCAGACAATTTCACCCCACGCGCCGCGGCCGCTTGCAGCGCCGGGGTCGCCAGGGCCAGGCCGGGGCTCACGTAGAGTTCGTCGGCACGGCACAGAAACTCGACATCCAACTCGCCACAACGCACTTCCACGTGCGGGTAGTCACGGCGCAGCGTGACCAGCTCCGGTGGATTTTCCCGCGTATCGGCCACGGCAAACGACGTGCCCCGGTTCGCCAGGAAGCGAACCAGGGACATGCCGCTCTTGCCGAGGCCGACAACGATGCGGAAGTGGTCTGAAGCGATCAGGGACACTCGTTTCTACCTCAGTTTCAGGGTGGCAAGGCCAACCAGCACAAGAATCACGGTGATGATCCAGAAACGGACGATCACCCGCGGCTCAGGCCAGCCCTTGAGTTCAAAGTGGTGATGAATCGGCGCCATGCGAAACACACGGCGGCCAGTCAACTTGAAGGACGCAACCTGGATCACCACCGACAGGGTCTCCATCACGAACACACCGCCCATGATGAACAGGACGATTTCCTGGCGCACGATCACGGCGATGGTGCCCAGGGCCGCACCCAGCGCCAGGGCGCCGACGTCACCCATGAACACTTGGGCCGGATAGGTGTTGAACCACAGGAAGCCCAGGCCGGCACCGATCAGCGCGCCGCAGAACACAATCAATTCACCGGCGCCCGGTACATAAGGGATCAGCAGGTATTCAGCGAATTTCACGTTACCCGACAGGTAGCAGAAGATGCCCAGGGCACCGCCCACCATCACCGTCGGCATGATCGCCAGGCCATCGAGGCCATCAGTCAGGTTGACCGCGTTGCTGGAGCCGACGATCACAAAGTAGGTCAGCACCACGAAACCAATGCCCAACGGGATGCTGGCATCCTTGAGCATCGGGAAAATCAGGGTGGTTTCCACCGCGCTCGGCGCTGTCATATAAAGGAAGATCGCCGCGCCCAGGCCGAACACCGACTGCCAGAAATATTTCCAGCGGCTTGGCAGGCCCTTGGAGTTCTTCTCGATCACCTTGCGATAGTCATCGACCCAGCCGATGGCGCCGAACAAGAGGGTTACCAGCAACACCACCCACACGTAGCGGTTGGCCAGGTCGGCCCAGAGCAAGGTGCTGATGCCGATGGACGACAGGATCAACGCGCCGCCCATGGTCGGTGTGCCGGACTTGGACAAGTGCGACTGCGGGCCGTCATTGCGCACGGACTGGCCGATCTGCAGGTTTTGCAGGGTACGGATCATCCATGGCCCGAGAAACAGCGACAAACACAGCGCGGTCAGCACACCCAGGATCCCGCGCAGGGTCAGGTACTGAAAGACCGCGAAGCCTTTGTGGAACTGTTGCAGATACTCAGCCAGCAGCAGCAGCATTAATGTTTCTCCGTACTTGAGCCACACAAGGCCGCGACGACGTTTTCCATCACCGCGCTGCGCGATCCCTTGATCAAAATGGTTGTGTGTTTGTCTTGTTCGGCCATACCCAGCGCCTGGATCAATTCGGCCTGGGTCGCGAAATGCCGCGCGCCTGCGCCGAACGCGGCGACGGCGTGGGCCATGTTCGGGCCGACGGCGTAGAGCGCGTCGACTTTACCGCCGGCGTAGGCGCCGACTTCACGATGGGACTGTTCGGCCCAGTCGCCCAGTTCGGCGATATCGCCCAGCACCAGGACCTTGCGACCGTCAAAGCCCTTGAGCAGGTCAATGGCAGCACAGACCGAGGACTGGTTGGCGTTGTACGTGTCATCAATCACGCGCATGCCGTTGGTCGCCAACTGCGCCACGGTGCGGCCCTTGACCGGCTGCACGGCGCCAAGGCCGGTGGCGATGCCGAACAGCGACACGCCCAGGGCGTAGGCGGCAGCCGCAGCGGCCAAGGCGTTGGCAACGTTATGGTTGCCCAGCAGGTTCAGTTGCACAGGCTCGTCACCTTGCGGGCTGTGCAAGGTGAAAGCCGGGCAGCCACGGGCATCGAGCGTGATGTTCGAGGCATGGAAGTCAGCCGCAGCGTTGTGCACGGCGAAGCTCAGGACCTTGCGCCCGGCGGCACGTACACGCCAGGTTTCGAAGGCTTTGTCATCGAGGTTCAGTACGGCAACGCCGCAAGCGTCCAGGCCCTCAAGGATTTCACCCTTGGCCTGGACGATCTTCTCAGGGCCACCAAACTCGCCGACATGGGCGGTACCCGCGTTGTTGATAATGGCGACGTGCGGCCGGGTCATAGCCACGGTGTAGGCAATTTCGCCAATGCGCGACGCGCCCAACTCGATGACCGCCGCCGTGTGTTCCGGGGCCAGTTCGAGCAGCGTCAGCGGTGCGCCAAAATCGTTGTTGAGGTTGCCACGGGTGGCAAGCACCGGCCCGCGCGTGCGCAGGATGCCAGCGAGCAATTCCTTGACCGTGGTTTTGCCGCTGGAACCTGTGATCGCCGCAACCGGGTTGGTAAACGCTGCACGGTTAAGGGCTCCCAGTTGACCAAGGGCCAGGCGAGTGTCAGCCACCAGCAACTGCGGCAGTGTCGAGTCAGCGACTTCACGCTGTACCAAGGCGCCGACGGCACCTTTGTCAGCTACTTCGTTCAGGTAGTCGTGCCCGTCGAAACGCGGCCCGGCCAGCGCAACGAACAACTGCCCCGGCTTTATGTTGCGACTATCGATGCTGACGCCGTCAAAGCTGCAATCGCTCGACAGGACGCGGGCCGCCAGGGCCTGGGTCAGCTCGCTGAATTTCATGGCCTTAAGCATGGGCAACCTCCCATTCAGTCAAGGCGTGATCGGCCTCGACCAGATCGGAAAAAGCGTGGCGCTCGCCGTTGATTTCCTGGTAGTCCTCATGGCCTTTACCGGCCAGGACCACCACGTCGTCTGCGCTGGCGCTGGCGATCAATTGGGCAATGGCAGCACCGCGACCGGCAACAAAGGTCACTTGGGAGGCGTCTTTGAAGCCTGCACGAATATCATCGAAAATCTGGCTCGGGGCTTCGCTGCGCGGGTTGTCGTCGGTGACCAGCACGCCATCAGCCAGGCGTTCGACGATCTCGGCCATCAGCGGGCGTTTGCCGCGATCACGGTCGCCGCCGCAGCCGAACAGGCACAGCAACTTGCCCTTGGCATGCGGGCGCAGGGCCTCGAGCACTTTTTCCAGGGCATCGGGGGTGTGGGCGTAATCAACCACCACCAGCGGTTGCGTCCCGCCACCCAGGCGCTGCATGCGCCCGGCCGGGCCTTCGAGCTTGGGCAACACGCGCAGGATTTCGTCCAGGGCGTAATCCAGGCCCAGCAAGGCGCCGATGGCTGCGAGGACGTTGCTCAGGTTGAAGCGGCCCAGCAAGGTGCTGCGCAAGTGGTGCTCGCCCTGGGGCGTGACCAGCGTTGCGAGCACGCCTTCATCATTGAACTGTGCTTCGCGGCAATACAGGTAGGCGCTGGAGTCTTCCAGGCTGTAGCTGATCAGGCGCGCTTCGCTTTTTTCTGCGGCCAGCTGGCGACCGAATGCATCGTCCAGGTTCACCACCCGGCACTTGAGGTCATTCCAGCCGAACAGCTTGGCCTTGGCGGCAGCGTAGGCCTCCATGCTGCCGTGGTAATCCAGGTGGTCGCGGGACAGGTTGGTCATCACCGCCACGTCGAACGCCAGCGCGGTCACCCGGCCCTGATCCAGGCCGTGGGACGAGACTTCCATGGCGACGGCCTTGGCCCCGGCCTTTTTCAGGTCGGCCAGGGTCGCCTGCACGGCAATCGGATTCGGCGTGGTATGCAGGCCGCTTTGCAGCGCGCCGTAGAAACCGGTGCCCAGGGTCCCGACGATGCCGCAGTGCTGACCCAGCAGGTCCAGCGCCTGGGCCACCAGTTGGGTGACGCTGGTCTTGCCGTTGGTGCCAGTGACACCAATCAGGTTGAGCTGGCGGCTCGGGTCGCCATAAAAACGCCCGGCGATATCCGACAACTGCGCCGCCAGGCCCTTGACCGGGATCAGCGGCACATCGGTGATTGGCAGGACGGTGGCGCCTTCAACTTCATAGGCCACCGCTGCCGCACCGCGCTGCAAGGCGTCGGCAATATGAGCACGGCCATCGAGTTTGCAACCCGGCACGGCCAGGAACAGGTCACCGGCACGTACATTGCGGCTGTCCAGGCTCAGTTCGCGAATCAACAGATCGCGGCCAGCGTGGGCGAAAATCTTGTTCAGGCTAAGAGACATCAGCCGCGCCCTCCATTGGCTTTTACCGCAGCGGCCGGTGGTCCGGCGTTGGCTTGTTGGGTCGGCGGCAGGTTGTCCGGCGTGATGTTCATCAAGCGCAGGGTGCCGGACATGACTTTGCTGAATACCGGTGCCGAGACCAGGCCACCGAAGTAGCCGGCCTTGCTCGGTTCATCGATGACGACAACGATGGCGTAGCGCGGATCGCTCATCGGGCCGAAGCCAGCGAACAGCGAACGGTAGGAGTTTTCGGCATAACCCTTGGTGCCCACCGACGTCTTGCGCGCGGTACCGGATTTGCCGGCCACGTGATAGGCCGGGACCTGGGCACGGAACACACCACGCGGCGCCTCGATCACCTGTTGCAGCATGGTCTGCATGGTCTTGGCGACGCTTTCCGGGATGACCTGTTCGGATTTCGGCGCTTCGTCCACGTGGATCAAGCTCAACGGCGTCATGCGGCCATTGTTGGCCAGCACGGAGAAGGCATGGGCCAATTGGATCGCGGTCACCGACAGGCCGTAGCCGTAGGAGAGGGTCGCCGTCTCGGCCTTGCGCCATTCACGGTAGTTGGGCAGGTTGCCGACGCGCTCGCCCGGGAAGTCCAGGCCAGTGGGCTGGCCCAGGCCGATCTTCTGCGCCAGGTGGTAGATGGTCTCGCCGCCGATATCAAAGGCGACTTTACTCATGCCGACGTTACTGGAGTTGATCAGGATGCCGGTCAGGTCCAGCACCGGCCCTTCGCTGCGGGATACGTCGCGGATGGTGTACTTGCCCAGTTGCAGGGTGCCGGGATAAACCTCGACCTTGTCGGTCGGCTTCCAGCGCCCGGATTCCAGGGCCGCACTCATGGAGATGGCTTTCATGGTCGAACCCGGCTCGAACACGTCGATCATCGCGCGGTTGCGCATCATCGCCGGTTGCAGGTTGCGACGGTTGTTGGGGTTGTAGGTCGGCTGGTTGACCATCGCGAGGATCTCGCCGGTCTTCACGTCCATGATCACCAGGCTGCCGGCCTTGGCACCGTTCTCGATGATGGCGTTGCGCAGCTCGCGGTTGGCCAGGTATTGCAGGCGCAGGTCAATCGACAACGCCAAGGGCTTACCGGCCTTGGCGTTTTTGGTGACCTGGACATCCTTGATCAGTCTGCCGCGACGATCCTTGATGACCTGTCGTTTGCCGGGAACCCCGGCCAGCCACTCGTCGTAGGCAAGTTCCACCCCTTCGCGGCCATGATCATCAATGTCGGTGAAGCCAACCATATGGGCAGTGGTTTCACCGGCCGGGTAGAAACGTCGGAATTCCTCGATGCCATAGACACCGGGGATTTTCAGGTCGAGCACACCTTGACCCTGTTCAGGGGTGAGGCCGCGAACCAGATAGATGAATTCTTTATTGGCCTGGGCCTCAAGACGCTCCTTGAGGGCCTTGGGATCCTGGCCGAGGGCATGGGCCAGCTCGGTCCATTTGTCCTTGGCGACTTGCAGTTCCTTGGCGTTGGCCCACAGGGTGGTAACCGGGGTACTGACAGCCAGGGGCTCACCGTTACGGTCGGTGATCAGGCCGCGGTGCGCAGGAATCGGGATGTGCCGCAGGCTACGGGCGTCGCCCTGGCCGATCAGGAAGTCGCGGTCTACCACTTGCAGGTCAATGATGCGCCAGGCAATCGCGCCCACCATCAATGCGAGCAAGCCCAGCACGACGCGGAAGCGCCACGGGTAGAGAGCGCCTTCAAGTTTCATCATGGCGCCACCATGCGGACTTCTGCTGCGCCAGGAATATGCATCTTCAGTTGCTCAGCGGCGAGCACTTCGATGCGGCTGTGGGCCGTCCAGGTGCTCTGCTCCAGGATCAACCGACCCCATTCCGCCTGCGCCTTGTCACGCACGCTCAATTCGCCGTACAGGCTATTGAGCAACTGACGATTCCAGTGGGCGCTGTAGGACACCGCTATCGCGGACACCAGCACGCCGACATACAGCAGCATCATAAAGAAGCTGCCGCCCGGAAGGGGCTTGGCGAAAAGCTTGCTCACCGCAGCTTCTCCGCAACGCGCATGACGGCGCTGCGAGCACGTGGGTTGGCCTTGAGTTCGGCTTCGGAAGCGAACTGCGCTTTGCCATGGATTTTGATTTTCGGCACAAAGGCTTCGAAACGTACCGGCAGGTTGCGCGGCAGGTTATCGGTTTCGCCCTTGACCAGACGACGCATGAACAGTTTGACGATGCGGTCTTCCAGGGAGTGGAAGCTGATCACTACGAGACGACCGCCCACTTCCAGGGACTCCAGGACAGCCTCGAGGCCAGCCTCCAGGTCACCCAGTTCGTTGTTGACGTGAATGCGCAGGCCCTGGAACGCGCGGGTTGCCGGGTTCTTGCCCTTTTCCCACGCCGGGTTGGCGACTTTCAGTACTTCAGCCAGGTCGGCGGTGCGTTCGAACGGCTGGATTTCCCGGCGCTCGACCACGGCACGGGCCATGCGGCCGGCGAAACGTTCTTCGCCATATTCCTTGAATACACGGGTGATTTCTTCGTGGGGTGCGGTGGCGATGAACTGCGCGGCACTGATGCCACGGCTCGGGTCCATGCGCATGTCCAGCGGGCCGTCGTTCATGAAGCTGAAGCCGCGCTCAGGGTCGTCCAGCTGCGGCGAGGACACGCCCAGGTCCAGCAAAACCCCGGCCACCTTGCCCGCCATGCCGCGTTCGGCGACTTCTGCGCCCAGCTCGGCAAAGCTGCGCTGCACAACGACAAAGCGGCCGTCTTCGGCCGCTAGCGCTTGCCCGGTGGCAATCGCCTGGGGATCCTTGTCGAACCCGAGGAGTTTGCCCTCCGGACCGAGCTGGCTGAGGATCAACCGGCTGTGCCCCCCGCGCCCAAACGTGCCATCCAGATAGCAGCCATCAGGGCGCACGGCGAGAGCCTCGACGGCTTCGTCAAGCAGCACGGTGATGTGGTTAAAGCCGCTATCAATAGTCACAGGATCAAATCACGCAGTTCATCAGGCATGGCGCCCGGTTGTTGAATAGCAGCCAGGTCAGCTGCAGAAACAGCATCCCAGGCATCTTCGTCCCACAATTGGAACTTGTTCAGTTGGCCTACCAGCATCGCGCGCTTATCCAGCTTGGCGTATTCGCGCAGACGCGGCGGAACCAGGAAACGACCACTGCCATCGAGTTCGAGGTCGACGGCATTACCAATCAGCAAACGTTGCAGACGGCGGTTTTCTTCACGTAACGAAGGCAGAGCGCGCAACTTGGTTTCAATCAACTCCCACTCATCGAGGGGGTAAACACACAAACATGGATCAACGGCATCAATCGTGATGATTAACTGGCCTGAACTCCGCGAAATGAGCTCGTCACGATACCGGCTCGGCATGGCGAGACGGCCTTTTGCATCGAGACTTATAGCGTTAGCTCCGCGAAACACAGATGCGTTTCTCCAAATTTTAGCGTTTTACGTTCAAAAAACCCACTTTGTGCCACTTTCCGCCACTTGCGCACACTATAGGAATGCGCCCACCACACCGTCAAGGCGCGGATTAAAGGAAAAGCCTTACAGAACGGAGATTTAGGAGCGCAAAAGGAGGAGAAACGAGAGTTCGGTGATGTTTTTGACTCAACAACCCCAAATAGCTCAAAGAGCTAGAGCTTGAACTTAAAGTAATTTATTAAGAGTAAGATTTTTTCGGTATTACGAAGACGCATCTGCCAATGATTTGGCAGGGAGGGATTCTTGCGTTACTACCTGGTTTCTGCCCGAGACTCGCGCAGAAGGAAAAAGGTGGAGAGTCGATCTATAAGCCGGGTTCTGTCTTGAACAGTCATTCGTCTACGATGGCCATCACTGGACATCTTTAGCAACCTACCCGGTTCCAGCGCGGGCCACGCCTTGGAACCCTATTTGGTCTTGCTCCAAGTGGGGTTTACCTAGCCACGAACTGTTGCCAGTCGTGCGGTGCGCTCTTACCGCACCTTTTCACCCTTACCGGCACCGAAGTGCTTAGGCGGTTATTTTCTGTGGCACTTTCCGTAGGCTCACGCCCCCCAGGCATTACCTGGCACTTCGCCCTATGGAGCCCGGACTTTCCTCCCCCCCCTAATTTTCATAGAGGGCAGCGACTGTCCAATCGACTCTCCGCCGCGAAGGTTAACGGCACGGCGGCCTTAGAACAAGTATTAAAAGACAGCATTGCCATCATGTTCCGACGTCGTGCACGTTAAACCCAGGAACTATTCGCTCTTTTGCTTATCAAGCGCGGCCTGATACAACACGTTCTTGCGCACTCCGGTTATTTCCGCCGCCAGGGCCGCGGCACGCTTGAGCGGCATCTCCTTGAGCAACAGGTCCAGCACGCGCATGGCTTCGCTACCCACCGCGTCTTCGCTTTGCGGTGCAGTCCAACCCGCAACCAGTACCACGCACTCGCCACGCTGCTGATTGCTGTCACCCTCGACAAAGGCGCGCAACGCTTCCAGAGGCAGGCCCTTGAGGGTTTCAAAGGTCTTGGTCAGTTCCCGCGCCAGCAGCGCCAGGCGCTCGCCACCGAAGACCAGTTCCATGTCTTGCAGGCACTCAAGGATACGGTGCGGTGCTTCGTAGAAGATCAGGGTGCGCGGCTCTTCCTTCAATAACTCCAGGCGCGCCCGCCGCCCCACGGCCTTGGCCGGCAGGAAACCTTCGAAGATAAAGCGGTCGGACGGCAGGCCCGCCGCCGACAACGCGGCAATCAACGCGCACGCACCGGGAACCGGGACTACATTGATACCAGCGGCACGTGCCTGGCGCACCAGGTGGTAGCCAGGGTCGGAGATCAGCGGCGTACCAGCGTCGGAAATCAACGCCACGTCGTCGCCCGCAAGCAGGCGGGTAATAAAGCGGCTGCCTTCGTCGCGCTCGTTATGTTCATGGCAGGCGGCCAATGGCGTGGCAATACCAAAGTGCTGCATCAAGCGCAGGGAGTGCCGGGTGTCTTCGGCAGCAATCAATTTGACGTCACGCAACACTTTCAGCGCCCGTGCACTGATGTCGTCCAGGTTGCCAATGGGCGTCGCCACCACAAAAAGCGAGCCAGCAGTGGAATTCAAAGGACCTGGAGCAGTCAAAGCGCACACCTCGAAGATTGGCAAAAGCCATATTGTAGCGCGTAGACGTCAAGAAAATGCGCCGACAAGGTTGCGTCCAGAAGGTCTGTTTGCGGCGGTTACCGACGCCCTGCAACATTTAAACGATCTAAATAGACGGTTTCACGCCACTAACATCGCGCCCCGGCCAGTGCTTGGGTACAATTCCACGCTAATTTGATCGGTATCAGGAACACTTACATGATCGCTTGCCTGCGGCTGTTCTCTGCCCTTTGCCTGGCTGCCCTGTTGGCGGCTTGCGCAAGCTCGCCCTCGTCAAGCCTTGGCGAACTCCCACGGACCCCGGATGCCACCATCGAGCAACTGCTCGAACAGGCGACTTCGGCCAAGACCCCGGAAAAAGCTGCACTGCTGCGCCTGAGCGCGGCAGACATGGCCTTTCACCAGAACAACCCCGGCCGCTCTGCGCAGATCCTTGCGCAAGTGCCACTGGACAGCCTCAAGCCGGCCGCCCAGGTCTTTGCCAGCACCCTCACGGCAGAACTGGCCATGACCCGCAACCAGCCGAAGGCTGCGTTGACGGCGCTGGGCCATCCAAGCCTGCAAAACCTCAAGGAATTGCCGCCGGAGCAACAGATCCGCACTGGCACCGTGCATGCTCGCGCCTATGAAGCCGACGGCCAGACCCTGGCCGCCGCCCGTGAACGCGTAGCCATGGCGCCGCTACTCACCGGCGATGCCGCCGCCAGCAACCACGACGCCATCTGGAGCCTGATTGCCGCCGTGCCTGGCGAGCAGTTGCAAGCCAGTGGCAACCCGACTCTCGATGGCTGGATCACCCTGGCGCAGGCCGTGAAAAACGCCGGCACCCTGGAGCAGCAGCAAGCCGCCATCGACACCTGGCGCGCGCAGAACCCTGCGCACCCGGCTGCGGTGCAACTGCCGACGCCGCTGACCAAGCTCAAGGAGCTGGCCAGCCAGCCGCTGAATAAAATCGCCCTGCTGCTACCACAGCAAGGTCCGCTGGCCAGCGTGGCCAAGGCCCTGCGCGAAGGTTTCATGGCTGCTCACTACCAGGCGCAACAGGCCGGGCAGAAGCCGCCGGTCATCGAGGTTTATGACAGCTCGCGCGTCAGCTCCATCGATGAGTTCTACAAGCAGGCCCAGGCTGACGGCGTGCAATTGGTTGTCGGCCCGCTGGAAAAACCGCTGGTCAAGCAACTCAGCGCCCGCCCGCAATTGCCTATCACCACCCTGGCCCTGAACTACAGCGAAGGCGACCAAGGCTCGGCCCAACTGTTCCAGTTCGGCCTCGCGGCCGAGGACGAAGCCCGTGAAGTGTCGCGCCGCGCCCGCGCTGACGGCCTGCACCGCGCCGCTGCCATGGTGCCCAAAGGCGAATGGGGCGAACGCGTGTTCAAGGCCTTCCGCCAGGACTGGGAAGCCAACGGCGGCACCCTGATCGGCGTCGAATATGTCGACCAGCCGGTGGCCCTGGCCCAGCAAATCGCCGACCTGTTCAAGCTGCGCCAGAGCGAAGGTCGCGCCAAGAGCCTGCAAAGCACGGTTGGCGCTGACGTCGCGGCACAGCCATCGCGTCGCCAGGATATCGAGTTCATCTTCCTCGCTGTGACACCGCAACAGGCCCAGCAGATCAAGCCGACGCTGAACTTCCAGTACGCGGGTGATGTGCCGGTGTACGCCACGTCCCACGTGTTCAGCGCCAGCGGCGACAAGAACCAGTACAACGACATGAACGGCATTATGTTCTGCGAGACGCCGTGGCTGCTCAACACCACCGACCCGCTGCGCAACCAGGTCGCTACACAATGGCCACAAGCCAATGGCAGCCTGGGCCGCCTGTACGCGATGGGTGTTGATGCCTACCGCCTGGCACCGCGCCTGGGTCAGCTCAAGGCGCTGCCTGATACCCGTATCGAAGGTCTTTCCGGCAACCTGGGCATGAGCCCGAGCCAGCGGATCGAACGCCAGATGCCGTGGGCCAAGTTTGTCAGTGGCCAGATCGAACGCCTGCCCGATACCCCGCGCTGATGCCCCCACGCTCCAGCGCACAAAGCGGCAAGGACGCCGAACAACAAGCACTTGAACACCTGCAGCAACAGGGTCTGCGCCTACTGGCGCAGAACTGGTTGTGTAAACGCGGCGAGCTTGATCTGGTCATGCTTGACGGCGATACAGTAGTATTTGTCGAAGTCCGCTACAGAAAATACGCACAATGGGGTGGCGCACTCGCCAGTATCGACGAGCGCAAACGCCAAAAGCTGATACTCGCCGCGCAGTTTTTCCTGCTCAGTGAACGTCGCTGGGCCGACTCACCCTGCCGTTTCGATGTGGTCGCCATAGAAAGCACCGCCCACGGAACCGCTGATCTGAACTGGCTGCGCAACGCCTTCGATGGTTGAGCGCCACCGCTACGGATCGGACATCTTCACCGCACACTTTTGCTCTTTGCTTTGCGGGCTGCACATTCGTGTGCCATACAGCCGCGCTACTTAAGGTCACACAGATGGACATGCAATCCCGAATTCGCCAGCTTTTCCAGGCCAGTATCGATACCAAGCAACAGGCGATGGACGTACTTGCACCGCACATCGAGCAAGCCAGCCAGGTCATGGTCAACGCCCTGCTCAACGAAGGCAAAATGCTTTCGTGCGGCAACGGTGGTTCGGCCGGCGACGCCCAGCATTTCTCTTCGGAGCTGCTCAACCGCTTTGAGCGCGAGCGCCCGAGCTTGCCGGCGATCGCACTGACCACCGACTCGTCGACGATCACCTCGATCGCCAACGACTACAGCTACAACGAAATCTTTTCCAAACAAATCCGTGCCCTCGGCCAACCGGGCGATGTGCTGCTGGCTATTTCAACCAGCGGCAACTCGGCGAACATTATTCAAGCGATCCAGGCCGCACATGATCGCGAAATGATTGTCGTAGCATTGACCGGGCGCGACGGCGGCGGCATGGCCTCGCTGCTATTGCCTGAAGACGTGGAAATCCGCGTCCCGGCCAATGTCACTGCACGTATTCAGGAAGTCCATCTGCTGACGATCCACTGCCTGTGCGATCTGATCGACAGCCAACTGTTCGGGAGTGAAGAATGACCGTTAACCGCCTCAGCCTTATGGCCATCACGCTGTGCCTCGCTATCAGCGGCTGCACCTCGGCCATTACTGCCACCCGCGACACACCGATCCAGGACGACCGGGGCACACGCACCTTTGGCAGCAAGATCGATGACTCGCTGATCGAAACCAAGGTCGGCGTCAACGTGGCCAAGGCCGCGCCCGACCTGGGCAACGGTGCATCGCGCATTGTCGTGACCAGCTTCAACGGCATCGTGCTGCTCGCCGGGCAAACCCCGCGCGCCGACCTCAAGACCCAGGCTGAACAAGCCGCCTCGACCGTACAACGGGTCAAGAAGGTCCACAACGAATTACAGGTCGCACAACCCATCACCCTGCTGGCTATCAGCAACGATGCGGTGCTGACCACCAAGATCAAGGCGCAGATGCTGACCGACAGCGCGATTCCCGGCTCTCGGATCAAGGTCGTGACCGACAACGGCATCGTCTACCTGATGGGCCTGTTGACCCAGCAGGAGGCCACCCGCGCTACCAACCTGGTACAGGGTGTGTCCGGAGTACAGAAAATCGTGAAGCTGTTCGAATACATCGACTGATGTAATCACCAGCCACAAAAAAGGGCGCCGTGCATTGACTGCACGGCGCCCTTTTTATTGGTATTTGGTTACTGGTACTGCTGGTACGGATTGCCCTGGAACTGGTTGTTCTGCTGCTGTTGCTGCGCCGGCTGGCCATACTGCTGGCCGGGAATCGGACCGAGGTTGACCTCCACGCGACGGTTCTGCGCGCGACCATTGACGTCGGCGTTGCTGGCAATCGGGTTATCCGGGCCGGCACCACGGGTGGTCAGGTTGGTCGGGCTGACACCTTGGGAGGTCAGGTAATTGGCCACGCTTTGCGCACGACGCTGGGACAGGTCCATATTGAGCTGGCGGCTGCCGGTGCTGTCGGTATAACCGACGATCTGGATGGTGTTCTGATTGAACTGCTTGAGCGAACCGGCCAGGTTATTCAGTGGGGTATAGAAGCTGCTGGCGATAGCATCGGAGTTGGTGGCAAACGTGATGTTACCCGGCATGATCAACTTGATCTGATCACCCTGGCGCTGCACCTCAACGCCGGTGTTGGCCATGCTTTCGCGCAGTTTCTTTTCCTGCTGGTCAGCGTAATAGCCATAACCCGCAGCACCGATACCCGCCACTGCTGCGCCGATCAGCGCGCCCTTGCCACGGTTGTTATGGTCAATGGCCGCACCGGCCAGCGCACCCGCCAGCGCGCCGAGGCCGCCGTACTTGGCGGTTTTGCTCATGCCTTGTGAACCGTTGTCCGCCTGTCCCTGGCTGCCATCGTAAGGATTAGGGGAAGCACAGCCCGACAATAGGGCTACCGCGGTAGCAACAACAAGCAGACGACGCGAAGTGAACATGAAGGAAGCTCCTACTTTTGCATTCTGTGATGCAGAGGACATTGGCAATGGACCTGTGCCGAGTTTGGAACGCGACAAACGGCAAAAATTCCATGACCGGCCTCTGTCCTGTAACAAAAGATGGAGGCCGGTGCAGCTACCTAAAC
Organism: Pseudomonas sp. DTU12.1; assembly: GCF_009873475.1. Classification (NCBI taxonomy): domain Bacteria; kingdom Pseudomonadati; phylum Pseudomonadota; class Gammaproteobacteria; order Pseudomonadales; family Pseudomonadaceae; genus Pseudomonas; species Pseudomonas sp. DTU12.1. Next base: position 5,072,248 of record NZ_CP045254.1, read on the forward strand.
CCTAGCAGAGCCTCGCGATTTCACGCCCTGACGAACGGATTCTCACGCATTTCATCCCCCAGGCGTGTATCCGGGCCATGCCCCGTCACCACGGTCGCGTCTTCGTCCAGGGTATACAGGCGCTGCTGGATCGAACGCACGATGGTTGCCTGGTCGCCACCCCACAAATCCGTACGCCCTACCCCGCGCCGGAACAGCGTATCCCCGGCGATCAGCAGCTTGGCATCGGCAAACCAGAAACTCATGGAACCCGGCGTATGCCCAGGCGTATGCAAAGCCACGCCACAGCCACAGGCCAACTCCTCATCATCGGCCAGCCAACGATCCGGCGACGGCACCGGGGTGTAGGGCACACCGAACATCTGGCACTGCATTTCCAGGTTATCCCACAGGAACTGATCTTCCTTGTGCAGGTGCAGCGTGGCGCCGGTCTTTTCTTTCAATTGGCCGGAAGCCAGGAAGTGATCCAGGTGCGCGTGGGTATGAATGATGCTCACCACCTTCAAGCCCAGCGCATCCAGGCGTGCCAGGATCAGCTCATGGTTGCCGCCCGGATCGACCACGATCGCCTTCTTGCTGATCGGGTCGCCGATGATCGTGCAGTTGCACTGCAACGGGCCGACGGGAAAGGTTTCGCGGATCAGTCGGGGAGTTGTCGCGTGCATAAGGAATCCCTTCTAGCTGTTGGCCCGTGCGGCGTGCAGTTTCTTGTAGCTGTCGATCAACCGCAGGTGTCGGTCCAGGCCTTCGAGCTTCATGCTGGTCGGCGTCAAGCCATGGAACCGCACGCTGCCCTGCACCGAACCGATGGCCGCATCCATGCGCTCGTTGCCAAACATCCGGCGGAAGTTGGCCTCGTAGTCTTCCAACTCCAGGTCTTCGTCCAGTTGCATCTCCAGCACCGCATTCACCGCCTGGTAGAACAGGCCGCGCTCGACGGTGTTGTCGTTGTATTGCAGGAACATCTCTACCGCCTCTTTCGCCTCTTCATACTGCTGCAGGGCGAGATAGATCAACAGCTTCAACTCCAGGATGGTCAACTGGCCCCATGCGGTGTTGTCGTCGAACTCGATACCGATCAGCGTGGTGATATCGGTGTAGTCATCCAGCTCGCTTTCCACCAGGCGCTCGACCAGCGCTTGCAGGCCTTCCTCATCCAGGCTGTGCAAGTTCAGGATATCGGCGCGGAAGAACAACGCCTTGTTGGTGTTATCCCAGATCAGGTCGTCAACCGGATAGATTTCCGAATAGTCCGGCACCAGGATGCGGCAGGCCTTGGCGCCGATATGCTCGTAGACCGCCATATAGACCTGCTTGCCCATGCCTTCGAGAATGCCGAACAACGTGGCGGCCTCTTCGGCGTTGGAGTCTTCGCCCTGGCCGGAGAAGTCCCATTCCACGAATTCGTAATCGGACTTGGCACTGAAGAAGCGCCACGACACCACGCCACTGGAGTCGATGAAGTGTTCGACAAAGTTGTTCGGCTCGGTGACCGCATGACCTTCGAAGGTCGGCTGCGGCAAGTCGTTCAGGCCTTCGAAACTGCGGCCCTGGAGCAGCTCGGTCAAGCTGCGCTCCAGCGCCACTTCCAGGCTTGGGTGGGCACCGAACGAGGCAAACACCCCACCGGTACGCGGGTTCATCAGGGTCACGCACATCACCGGGAATTCGCCGCCCAGGGAGGCGTCCTTGACCAGCACCGGGAACCCCTGTTCTTCCAGGGCCTGGATACCGGCGAGGATGCCCGGGTATTTGGCCAGCACGTGGGCCGGGACATCCGGCAGGGCGAATTCGCCTTCGATGATTTCGCGTTTCACCGCGCGCTCGAAGATCTCCGACAGGCACTGCACCTGGGCTTCGGCCAGGGTGTTACCGGCACTCATGCCGTTGCTCAGGTACAGGTTTTCGATCAGGTTGGAGGGGAAATACACCACCTCGCCGTCCGACTGACGCACGAACGGCAGCGAGACGATGCCACGCTCCTCGTTGCCGGAGTTGGTGTCGATCAGGTGCGAACCACGCAATTCGCCATCGCGGTTGTAGATCTTCAGGCAGTACTCGTCGAGGATCTCAGGCGGCAGCGCATCTTTGCGGCCCGGCTTGAACCAGCGCTCGTCCGGGTAATGCACAAACGCCGCGTTGGCGATGTCTTCGCCCCAGAATTGGTCGTTGTAGAAGAAGTTGCAGTTCAGGCGTTCGATAAACTCGCCCAGGGCCGACGCCAGTGCGCCTTCCTTGGTCGCGCCCTTGCCGTTGGTAAAGCACATCGGCGAATGGGCATCGCGGATATGCAGCGACCAGACATTGGGCACGATATTGCGCCACGAGGCGATTTCAATCTTCATGCCCAGGCCCGCCAGAATCGCCGACATGTTGGCGATGGTCTGCTCCAGCGGCAGGTCCTTGCCTGCGATATAGGTGCCCGCGTCTGAAGCAGAAGCCGGCATCAACAATGCCTGGGCGTCGGCGTCGAGGTTTTCCACCTCTTCGATGACAAACTCAGGCCCGGCCTGGACCACCTTCTTGACCGTGCAGCGGTCAATGGAGCGCAGGATGCCTTGGCGATCCTTATCGGAAATATCCGCGGGCAACTCGACCTGAATCTTGAAGATCTGGTTGTAGCGGTTTTCCGGGTCGACAATATTGTTCTGCGACAGGCGGATGTTGTCCGTGGGGATATTGCGCGTGCTGCAGTACAACTTCACAAAGTAAGCCGCGCACAACGCCGACGAAGCCAGGAAGTAGTCGAACGGACCGGGGGCCGAGCCATCGCCCTTGTAGCGAATCGGCTGGTCGGCCACCACGGTGAAGTCATCGAACTTGGCTTCAAGCCGGAGGTTGTCGAGAAAATTGACCTTGATTTCCATGCGGGATTACCAGAATAGCGGAGCAAACGAATTGGCCGCCATTATCCGGCTTTTGCAGCGCAAGTCTCCCCCTTACCCCAACAACCCCATCTCCTGTGCCCGCGCGACCGCCTGAGTGCGGCGCTCGACCCCCAGTTTGCTGTTGATATGACTGGCGTGGGTCTTGACGGTGTGCAGCGAGATAAACAGCTGGTTGCTGATTTCCTGGTTGGAGCACCCTTGGGCGATCAACTGCAGCACCGCCAACTCACGGGCGCTCAAGGTTTCGCTGGAGTGGCTGGTTTCGACCGGCTCACGCGGGGCAACCGCCGGCAGCAGGGCCCACAGGTTTTGCCGTAGCAAGTCACGCGGCGCCTGGAGTTGCTCGCGCATCCACTCGGGATAACGCTCCAACAGGCGCTGGAAGGGTTGCAACGCGCCGCCGCTCGCCATTTGCAGAGCCCGGGCAAAAACCGGCCGGGCTGACGCAGCCTGGCCATCATCCAGCAACAACAGGGTGTGCTGGTTCAGAGCCATCACCGCGATCATCTGCTGGCCCTTGCCTTCAGCCTGCCGGGCGAGCGCATCGAGCCGACGCAGGGCGCTTTCGGAATGTCCTCGAATGGCCTCCAGGGCCGCCTGTTGCAATTCGATATGTTGCGGCAGATGTGGATGAAACTCCGGGGCCGCCGCTGCCTGGTCGCCGTTATAGGTCTGCCCCAGGCGTACCAGCCAGGCATCGGCCAGGTCAGTACGGCCCTGGGCCAGCCACAACTCGCATTTGATCAGGGTAATCATGGCCAGGTAGTAAATCGGCGGCACATCCCAGATATGCATCAGCCGCTCGGCTTCGGCCAGTTCGGCAAAGGCCTTGGGGAAGTCGCCACGGCGCCCCTCAAGGTTGGCGATGACACAGTGGCCGATCAGCACGCTGATATCCCGGCAGGCGCGGGCCTCGGCAAGCCCCGCGCGCAGGCGCAACAGGCCGGCTTCGGGCTGGCAACGCATCAACAACAGGAACCCTTCGTACAGCGCAAGCCGCGCGCGCACCGCATACAGGCGCTGGGACGCCAGGCCCTGCAAACGTTGCAAGCCGTCACGCACTTCCTCCAGGGAACGCAGGATTTCCCCACGCGCCTGCAGCACCCGCGCCCGGTCGTAATGGGCCAGGGCCTCGAACAGCGGGTTGCCGACGCGTTGCGCCAGCTCCAGGGATTCGCGATTCAAGCCCCGCGCGCGCCACAGGTCGGCATCGACGATGGCCAGGTTCGACAAGGTCGACAGGCACATCAAGCGCTGGCCGTAACGCTTGTGCGGCAGGCTTTCCAGGGCTTCGCTGCAATACAACTGGGTCAACTCGCGATTGCCGCGCCCCCGGGCAATGATGCCGCTGAGCGCCAGCCATTGGGCAAGCATCGACTTCTGCGCCGTGGCGGACGGTGCCGGCAAGAACCGGCTGAGATGGCTGGACAATTCCTCTGCGGCGTCCAACTGACAGGCCAGCCCCAGCGCCCAGCTGTAGAGCACGATCAGGCGTGGCGTGCTGATCAACAGGCTGTCGGGCAAGTCCATCTTCCAGCGCAGGAGCATGCCGACGTTCTGTTCGGCCAGCAGTTGCTCTTCGGAGAGGTTCTGCACCAGGTTCGCCGCTACATCCAGATGCCCCGCGCGCAGCGCCTGTTCGACCGCCTCATCGAGCAAGCCCTGGGCATTGAACCAGCGACAAGCGCGCAAGTGCAGGCTGGCGGCCGGCAGCATCGCGTTCGGTGAGCGCCGGGTGCGCAGCAAATCGGAAAACAGGTGGTGATAGCGATACCAGTGGCCCTGCTCGTCCAGCGGCACCAGGAACACTTGGTGGGCTTGCAGGTAACGCAGGATCTCCGCACTGTCATGGGCCTCGCGCACGGCGTCGCACAGCTCGCTGCAAAAACGCTCCTGGGAAGCGGTGTCGTAGAGGAAGGCCTGGACCTCCGGCGGCAGGCAGTCGATCACCTCTTCCAGCAGATAGTCACGGATCAGCCCTTCCCCACCATGCAGGCCTTGGGGCAGGTCGGCCTCGCTGCCGGCTTCGGAGGCCGCCAGCAACCAAAAACGCAGGCCGGCAACCCAGCCTTCGCTACGGCGGATCAGGTTGTCCAGTGCCTCACCGCGCAACGAGCTGCTATGGCGGTCGAGCAAGGCCAGGGATTCATCGTTGGTCAGGCGCAGGTCCTGTTCGTGCAACTCCAGCAAATGCCGGGACAAACGCAACCGCGCCAGATGCCAATCGGGACGCTGGCGGCTGGTGACCAGCACCAACAAGCCATCGGGCAAATGATTGAGAAAAAACTGCAGGCAGCGATCCAGCACCGGGCCCTGGGCCAGGTGATAGTCATCCAGCACCAGCAACAAGGGCGCGCGGGTGGAAAGGCAGACGGTTAGTTCATCGAGCAGGCCATCGAGCCACTCTTCAAAGGCAAACGGTTGATGGCGCTGGCGCATTTTCAACAGGCCCAGGGCCTGGTTGCCTACCTGCGGGAAATACTGTTGCAGACCTTCCAGCAGACGCTCAAGGAAACGTCCCGGATCACTGTCCCGCGAACTGAGACCCAGCCACAGGCTTTGCCAGTGATCGGGCAGGCTTTGGCAAAACTCCACCGCCAGCGAGCTTTTGCCAAACCCGGCTGGCGCGCTGACTAGCAGCAAACGGCCATCCAGGCCCGCGCTCAAACGCTCGCACAGGCGCGGGCGCAGCACATAGCCATCAGGCAGCGGGGGTCGATAGAAGCGCCCTTCCAGCGTGGGGATTACCGCACTGGCAGGCCCTTGGATTCGGGACAGATCAGTCATCGCCGGGCTCTTGTAGTAGGCTGTGGTCGGCATTGCAGATGTCGGCAGACTAGCGTTAAAAGCAGCAGCTTTGTAGATCTTTGCAACATTTGTCTGAAAAAGACTACAACAAGAAATAACCAGCGATGTTCAGGCCCCCCAAACAAATGTAGGAGCTGGCTTGCCTGCGATGGCATCGCCTCGGTATGTCAGATAGACCGAGGTGATGCCATCGCTGGCAAGCCAGCTCCTACAGAGGCCAACGTGTTTACTGCACGTTAGCGAACACCCTCTTGGCGCAGGGCTGCCGGGGTGAAGTCTTTGGTAGTGGCCGTAAAGCCGAAGTCATAGGCCTTCTTCTCTTCGTTCTTCATGCCCAGTGCCAGGTAACGGCCGGACTGCAGGTCGTAGAGGGTTTCGAGGGCGTACCACGGCACTTGCTTGTCGTAGTAGTTCTCGCCATGGGCTTCGGCCACGCGCCACAGTTGGCCACGACCGTCGTAGTGGTCGATCACGGCTGCTTGCCAGGTGTCTTCGTCGATATAGAAGTCACGTTTGGCGTAGATATGACGCTGGCCTTCCTTCAGGGTCGCGACCACGTGCCAGACGCGGCGCAGTTCATAACGTGCCAGGTCCTGGTTGATGTGGCCGGCCTTGATGATGTCGGCGTACTTGAGCTTCGGATCGTCGAGCTTGTAGCTGTTGGAGGCGATGTAGATTTCCTTCTTGCCTTCCAGCTTCCAGTCGTAACGATCCGGCGCGCCGTTGTACATGTCGAGGTTGTCGGAGGTCCGCAGGCCATCGGCAGCGGTACCCGGCCCGTCATAGGACACTTGCGGTGCACGACGCACACGGCGCTGGCCGGCGTTGTAGACCCATGCCGCGCGTGGCTCCTTCACCTGGTCCAGGGTCTCGTGTACCAGCAATACGCCACCGGCCAGACGCGCCGGTGCAGTCACTTGCTGCTTGAAGTAGAACAGGATGTTGCCCGGATTGGCCGGATCGTAGTCCTTCATCTTGTCGCGGAACACGAACTGATCCTGGAAGTACACCAGGCTGTACGAGCCGTTGGCCTGCGGCGTGGCCTGGGTCACCAGGCGCGTCACGCTGCCGCCGCGATAACGGGTGATGTGGTTCCAGATCACCTCGACCCCGCTTTTAGGGATCGGGAACGGAATCGCAGTCTCGAAGTTTTCCAGGCCGTTACCGCCACCTACCAGGTTGGTGCTGGTGGCGTTTTTCTTGATGGAGGCGAACACTTCGGCCGGCACTGTGGCGCCGCGATGGGTGGTGTACACCGGCATCTTGAAGGTTTCGGGGTAGCGCTTGAACATCGCGTACTGCCCCGGCGCCAGCTTGTCTTTGTACTGCTCGACGTTCTGCGCGGTGATGGTGAACTGCGGTTGCTCGCTGGCATAGGGGTTGGCCAGGAAGCCCTTGGCATCCACGGCGCCGGCGTTGGTTGGCAGGGCTTTCCAGGCAGGGATGGTGCCGGCAGCGTTGCCGGCCATTTCCGCGCCCATCGGGGTCAGCGTGGTGCCCAGCTTGGCGGCTTCATCCGCCGAGACGGCCGCCATGACGCTGCTGGCCATGATCGACAGTCCCAGCACACCCACGTGCAACAGACTTTTGGTTATTTTCATGTTCTGGTCTTCCTGAAATGCAGTGTGCTTAGAAGTTCGCGCCGAAACTCAGGGCCACGAAATCGCGGTCAACCGAGGTGTTGTAGTCGCCACCAAAGAAGTTGGTGTAGGCCAGGCTCGCGGTGTAGGTGTTCTGGTATTCCGCGTCCAGCCCCAGGCTCACCGCTTTGCGACCTTCTTCGAAGTTGCCGCCAGGACCTGGCGAGTAACCGTTCACGTCATGGGACCACGCCACGTTAGGCTTGAGGTTCACACCAGCGAAGACATCCGGGTATTCCCAGATCGCACGACCGCGGTAGCCCCAGGAAGTGGCGGTGGTGAAGCCGTCGTTGTTGCAATTGGCGGTACGGTTGCTGGCATCGGTGCCAGGCCCGGCGCCGGCGATGGTGCCGGAGTTAAGCGTTGCACAGAGGGCGCCTTGCCCTGGGCCATACACCGGGTCACGTCCGTAACGCGCTTTGTTACTGCTTTCCAGGCCACCGACATGGGTCACACCCACTTCACCGACCAACGTCAAGCGACTTGCTCCCATCACTTGATCGAAGAAGTGCGTGAAGGTCGTCTGGAACTGGGTAACTTCCTTACGCCGGTAGCCGTTCAGATCCTGGTCAGCAGAGCCTTTGAGTGGCGAAGCCGCCCCCAGGCCCAACAGCGGTGTTACGCCCGCATACAGAATATCGGTGGTATTGAGTTGCACCGGCGCATTCGGCCGATAGCTCAACTCACCGCTCCATGCGGTCCCTGTCGCCAGCGTGGTGGAGAAGCTCAAGCCATACAGCCGGATGTCCTCCGGGTACTCGACAAAGTAGCTGGAGTTGCCGGCCACAATCAGAGGACGCAACTGACTGGCACCGGGCACAGTCGTCAACGCGTTAGCGGCCGCGTAGGTCGCCGCAGAGGCGCCCCGGGCGCTGAAAATCGGCGCGCGGCTGTGATAGTTCATGAAGTAAGCACCGAACTCAGTGTCCAGCGGCTCAAAGTTGTAGTGCATGGCCACGCCGAACTGACCGCTGTCGCGTGCATCGCGATCAGGGCCACGCTTGACCAGTACACCCTCTTCATTGATGTTCACGCCAAACGCGTTCATCAACGGCAAGCCACCGCCCGCCGCGACCACTGAACGCTTGCTGAGCAAGCGCAAGTTGTCGCTGCAGCCGTCGGCAATCACATCGGGCTGGGAGAAGAATGTGCCGCAGTTGTCGGTGATCGTCTGGTCCCATTCCAATTGATAGAAGGCTTCTGCCGACAGGTTATCGGTCAAGGATTGCGACACGTAGAACATGTTGACCGGAATCAGGCCTTCCTTGATTTCGGCGCCCGGACGACGGAACGCAGACACGTCGATCGGGTTGACGGAGTTGATACCGCCGCCGATGAAAGTACTTTCACCCCAGCTCACGACTTGCTTACCGAACCGCACCGAACCCGGCGCATCGGCAATTGAGTAGTTGTGGTAGATGAACGCATCGAGGATCTGCCCGCCAGAAGACTTGGCGCCCTCTTTGCGGTTGTGATCGCTGATGTCCTTGAACTCGCGGCTCTCATCCTTGAGTTCAAAGTCATACCAATACTTGCCACGCACAAACACACCGGTATCGCCGTACTTCAGCTCCAGGTCATGGATACCCTTGAAAATCTTCGAGAACGTCTCCCCACGCTTGAAGTTCAAGTGACCGTCATCGGAGGTCTGCGACAGGCCCTTGCCACCGTTGTTGACACCAATCAGGTCGCGATCGGGCTTGGCCGTGCTCCAGCTGGCCCCCACCGACAGGGATGAGTCGAAGCTGCCTTCGACTTCACCGATGTTGAAACTGACGCCGAATGCGGGCCCGGCGAGGGTCGAGGCAAGACTGACCGCCAGGGGCAATCTCGCCCGGCGCCAGAACTGATTTACTGAGGTCATCGACGCTACTCCATGTGCATTTTATTGTTATGGCAGTGAGCCTTTTCAAACACGCTTGTAACGGCCGGAATACAACGATTCCAATGCCAGACAGCCGCCGTACCACCCAGGACCGCAGCGCCGCATCCTTGAAAAACTCTGGGAGGGACTATAGCCAGCAGGGGGTATCGCTTGATCCCTCTAAAGTGTGATTTGCATCACCAACCCGTCTGCAACAGCCCTTTCGCCATGTCAGCGAAGGCTGACGCGAGAGAGGATGGCTCAAATCTGGGAAATGACAAGGCGAAGGCTTGTGATAGAGCATTGCCGTGCCCGAACGGGCACGGCGCAAAGGGTCAGAGCGTGGAGAGGAAGGTGCTGTTATTGGCCTGCCATTCGACGATGTCGATACGGATACGCTTCTTGTCCAGCTTGCCGACGCTGGTCTTGGGAATTTCCGTAACAATGGCAATCTGACTGGGGATTGCCCACTTGCTCAAGTGGCCCTGCTCGACATACGGCTTGAGGTGTTCCTTGAGTTCACGGGCGCCAATCCCGTGCCCTTCACGGACCACCAACAGCGCAAACGGGCGCTCGCCCCACTGCGGGTCGGCAATCCCCACCACCGCTACTTCGCGTACCGCCGGGTGACGGCTGACCAGGTCTTCGAGGGCCAGGGACGAAATCCACTCGCCGCCAGTCTTGATCACGTCCTTGATGCGATCACGAATATCGATCACACCAAAGGCATCCAGGGTGGCCACGTCGCCCGTGTGCATCCAGCCGCCTTCCCAGAGCTCGGCGCCCTTCTGCGGCTCGTTGAAATAGCCTTCGCTGAGCCACGGCGCACGCAGCACCAGTTCGCCCTGGGACTCGCCATCGGCCGGCAGGAAGTTGCCAGCCCCGTCGATGATCGCAGCTTCCACCAACGGCCCGGGCACACCGGCCTTGATCCGATAGGTCGTGCGCTCGTCTTCGCTGCCGGCCATCAGTTCTTCATTGAGATGGGCACAGGACACCAGCGGCCCGGTCTCGGACATGCCATAGGCTGCGGTCAACTGGATGCCACGGGCCTTGGCCGCTTCATACAACGAACGGTTGAGTGCGCTGCCACCAATCACGATTTTCCAGCCGCCAAAATCCACGCCTTGGGCGGCCTTGGCGTTAAGCACCATCTGCAGGATGGTCGGCACGCAGTGGGAGAACGTGACCTTTTCCTTGCGCCACAACTCCACCAGGTATTCCGGGTCGTAGCGGCCCGGGTAGACCTGCTTCAGGCCGAGCATGGTCGCCACATAGGGCAAGCCCCAGGCGTGCACATGGAACATCGGCGTAATCGGCATGTACACGTCGTTGGTGCCGAGCAAGCGCACGCTGTCGACGCTGCCCATGATGGTCGCCACGCCGATGGTGTGCAGCACCAACTGACGATGGGTGAAATACACACCCTTGGGGTTACCGGTGGTGCCGGTGGTGTAGAAGGTGGTGGCCACCGAATGCTCGTCGAAGTCCTCGAAGGTGTATTGAGTACTGGCGGCGGCCAACAGGGTTTCATACTCACCCACCAGGTTGGGCAGGTCGGCGGTTTTCTCGTCGCCATCGGTCAACAGCAAGGTCTTGTCGACCGTGGTCAACTGCCCGGCAATGGCCTGGTACAACCCGACGAACTCGCTGTTGACCAACACAAAGCGGTCTTCGGCGTGGTTCATCGTGTAGAGGATCTGCTCCGGCGACAGGCGCACGTTAATGGTGTGGATCACCGCGCCAATCATCGGGATGGCGAACATGCACTCCAGGTAACGGTGGCTGTCCCAGTCCATCACGGCCACGGTATCACCGGCCTTGACCCCGGCTGCGGTCAGCACGTTGGCCAGGCGGGCGACACGTTCGATCAGGGTCGGGTAGGTGTAGCGCAGCTTGTCGCGGTAGACGATTTCCCGGGTTTTCTCGTAGCGGGCACCCGACATCAACAGGCGCTTGATCAACAGCGGGTATTGGTAGGCGCCTTCTGCGGGCGGGATAACACGAGTCTGCAACATACGAATCCCTTTTTATGACTGCACGGTCTTGGCTAAAGGATTTGCACTGTAGAGACCTTGCACGCCGGCCAAATCAGCCGAAGGAATGATTTGCAGAGCGGGATGAATGCTAGCTTTGCGCCAGCATTCATTCAGCCGATGACGCGCCTAGCGCTCAGTGAGGGCCACTTTTACACCGATAGCAATCAGCACTGCGCCCATGCTCCGGTCAAACCAATGGCCCATGCGCGCAAAGCCGGCGCGCACGCGTTGTTGGCTGAACAGCATTGCCACCATGCAAAACCACAGGGCGGTGGCCACGGCCAGGTACAGGCCATAACCGGCCTGGATCGCCAGCGGCGTGTGGGGGTTGATCACCACGGTGAACAGCGACAGGAAAAACAGCGTGGCCTTGGGGTTCAAGCCATTGGTCACAAAGCCCGAGGTAAAGGCGCCGCGGGCAGTGCGCTCGCCCACTTCGCGGTGCAGGTCTTCTTCACTGGCAGGCTTGGCCGGTTGCGCACGCAGGGCCTTGAAGCCGATGTACAGCAGGTAGGCTGCCGCAGCCCATTTCAGGGCGTTGAACAGCACGATGGACTGGGACACGATCAAGCCGATACCGAGCAGCGAGTAGCCGACATGCAGGAAAATCGCCGAGCCGACGCCCAGCGCCGTCCAGGTACCCGCGCGGCGGCCATGGGTCACGCTCTCGCGTACCACCACGGCAAAGTCCGGCCCGGGACTGGCCACGGCCAGCAGGTGAATCAACGCCACGGTCAAAAACTCGGTGAGGTACATGCACACTCCAAGAAGTAACTGATTATTTCATCTGGTAGGCTCGGCAGATTACGCCTTCGAACCCTGTCGCAAAAGGTACAGTTGATGACGAACAATCGCCGCGCCGTCTTCCTTGATCACCCTTCCCTGGACCAGGGGGACCTTGACCTCAGCGAGTTGCGGGAAGTTTTCAGCGACTTGCAGCTGTGCGAGCAGACCTCGGCGGACCAGGTGGTCGAGCGCCTGCAAGGTGCCCAGGTAGCGATCAGTAACAAGATCCTGCTCAACGCCCAGACCCTGGCCGCCTGCCCCGACCTGAAGCTGATCCTGATCGCCGCCACCGGCACCAACAACGTCGACCTGGCCGCCGCCCGTGCCCAGGGTATTACCGTAAGTAACTGCCAGGGCTACGGCACACCTTCGGTGGCGCAACATACGATCATGCTGCTGCTCAACCTCGCCACACGCCTGAAGGACTATCAAAAAGACGTCGACGCCGGTCTGTGGCAGCAAGCCAAGCAGTTCTGCCTGCTGGATTACCCGATTGTCGAGCTGGAAGGTAAAACCCTGGGTTTGCTCGGCCACGGCGAACTGGGCGGCGCCGTCGCGCGCCTGGCCGAAGCCTTTGGTATGCGCGTGGTGCTGGGAGCCATTCCTGGCCGCCCGGCCCGTGCAGATCGGGTACCGCTGGATGAACTGCTGCCGCAAATCGACGCCCTGACCCTGCATTGCCCGCTCAATGAACACACGCGTCACTTTATCGGTGCCCGCGAGTTGGCGCTGCTCAAGCCGGGCGCGTTTGTGGTCAACACCGCACGCGGTGGCCTGATCGATGAACAAGCCTTGGCCGATGCCTTGCGCGGCGGTCATCTGGGCGGCGCGGCCACCGATGTGCTGAGCGTCGAACCGCCGACCACCGGCAACCCACTGCTGGCCGGCGACATCCCGCGGCTGATCATCACCCCCCACAGTGCCTGGGGCAGTCGCGAGGCGCGGCAACGGATCGTCGGCCAATTGACCGAAAACGCCCGAGGCTTTTTCAGCGGCGCACCGCAGCGCGTCGTCAGTTGATAAACTGCGCTCCTTTTTCAGGGAGCAGACCATGGATCCGCGCAGTGAAGTACTGCTTCGTCAGGCCGAACTTTTTCAAGGCAACGTGTTGCTGGCCGGCCTGCCCGCCGACGACCTGCTGGGGCGGCTGCCCAATGCCCATGGCTGGTGCTGGCATGCCGGCGACCAGGCGGCGCTGGATGCACGGTTTGCCGAGCGCAGCCATTTCGGGGTGAATGTGCCGGATCGCGCATTCGATACGGCGGTGGTGTTCCTGCCCAAGTCCAAGGACCTGGCTGATTACATCCTCAAGGCCGTGGCCGCCCGTCTGCCGGGCGCCGAACTGTACCTGGTGGGCGAAAAACGCGGCGGCATCGAAAGCGCCGCCAAGCAACTGAACGCCTTTGGCAAACCACGCAAGCTCGACAATGCGCGGCACTGCCAACTGTGGCTGGCTACCGTGGCCGACGCCCCGCCAGCCCCCGAACTGGCGAGCCTGGCCCAAGTCTTTGAAGTGCCACTGGCCGACGGCCCGCTCAAGGTCGTCAGCCTGCCGGGCGTGTTCAGCCATGGCCGCCTGGATCGCGGCACCGCACTGTTGCTGGAACACCTGGACAAACTGCCCAGCGGTCATCTGCTGGACTTCGGCTGTGGCGCCGGCGTGCTGGGCGCGGCGGTCAAGCGGCGCTACCCGCACAACACCGTGACGCTGCTTGATGTGGACGCCTTCGCCACCGCCAGCAGTCGCCTGACACTGGAGGCCAATGGCCTGGAAGGCGACGTGCTGACCGGCGATGGCATCGACGCCGCGCCCATGGGCCTGGATGCGATTCTGAGCAACCCGCCGTTCCATGTCGGGGTGCATACGGACTATTTCGCAACGGAAAACCTGCTGCGAAAAGCACGCCAACATCTGAAAAACGGCGGCGAACTTCGGCTAGTTGCCAATAGCTTCCTGAAGTATCAACCGCTGATCGAAGAGCATCTGGGCGTCTGCGCAGTCAAGGCTGAGGGCCAGGGTTTTCGCATCTACCGCGCCAAGCGCGGCTGACGGGCGTTTGAAAAAGAAGGCTTGCCGAATGGATTTTGCCAAGGCAGAATCCGCTCCGTCCTAGGGGAGTAGTCTCCCACGAGCAACATGCTCGTCCGGCATACGTCAACATACTTGGTCAGCAGACCATGGCGTATGCGACCCAGGAGTCCGCACAGACGGACCGGGGTTTGACAAGACCTATGACACGCACACCTTACCCGGGGCGGGAAGGCTGTACGTGTCATAGCCGTGTCGACCCGCCCCTGGAAACCTACCTGATGCTGGATTCACTTCTCGTTCCTACCGCAATCGTTGCCTTGGCCGAAATCGGCGACAAGACGCAGTTGCTCGCGCTTATTCTTGCCGCACGCTTTCGCAAACCATGGCCGATCATCGCCGGCATCATCGCCGCGACCCTGGCCAACCACGCCGCCGCCGGTGCCGTGGGCGCCTGGTTTGGCAGTTTCTTCTCGGACGCGGTGCTGCACTGGATCCTCGCCGCGAGCTTCTGCGCCACGGCCTTGTGGACCCTGGTGCCAGACAAACTCGACGATGACGAGGCCAGCACCTCACGCAAGTTCGGGCCGTTCCTGACCACACTGATTGCGTTCTTTATCGCGGAAATCGGTGACAAGACGCAGATCGCCACAGTGATGCTGGCGGCGCAATATCCGGAGTTGTGGCTGGTGATTATCGGCACCACCTTAGGGATGCTGATTGCCAACGTGCCGGTGGTTCTGGCGGGGAATTTCGCGGCAGAGAAACTGCCATTGACCCTGATTCGGCGCCTGGCGGCCTCGGCGTTCTTCATCCTGGCGCTGGTGGCGGTGTACAAGGCCATGCAAAGCAGCGGCTGGATCTGATGTGGTGTGCGGGCTTGCCCGCGATAACAGTGGCTCAGTTGATAAATATGTAACTGATACACCGCTATCGCAGGCAAGCCAGCTCCCACATTTGGCGCTTCACACAGTCCGAGCTATCAGGACTTCTTGGCCTGTTGGTAAAGCGGCATCACCTTGGGAATCGCCGCCTGCAGCGAAGCGATCCGGCTGCTGGAGGCCGGGTGGGTGCTCATGAATTCAGGCGGTGCGCCTTCCGAGGCCTTGGCCATCTTGTTCCACAGCGTGATCGCGGCGTTCGGGTTGTAACCGGCGCGGGCCGACAGTTCCAGGCCAATCAGGTCGGCTTCGTTTTCATTGCTGCGGCTGTTGGGCAAGGTCATGCCGTAGTTGGCCACCGTGTCGGCCAGCGCCATGCTGTCCTGGCCCAGGCCCAGCAATGCGCCGGCGCCTTGCTTGGCCATCTCGATGCCATAGGCCTTGGACATGGCTTCACGGCCATGTTCACGCAGGGCGTGGGCAATTTCATGGCCCATGACCGCGGCCAATTCATCATCGGTCAACTTGAGCGTGTCGATCAGCCCACTGTAGACAAAGATCTTGCCGCCAGGCCCGCAGTTGGCGTTCATCTCGTCGCTCTTGATCAGGTTCACTTCCCACTTCCACTGCGCCGCATCCGGGCGGAAGGTGGGGGCCTGGGCGATCAGCCGCTTGGCAATGGCCTGCACGCGCTTGGCGTTGGCGCTGGTCTTGTCCACCAAGCCCTTGCCGCTGGCTTCGCCCAGGGTCTGCTGGTACGACTGCGCGTACATCTGGTCGACTTCCTGGCTCGACAGCATGCTGAACATGTACTGCTTGCGCTCCACACCCACGGCACCGCCGCTGGTGGTGTTGACCGACTGGCAACCGGCGAGCAGCAGGGCTGCGCTCAATGCCGTTACCGCCAAATATTTTTTCATGCACATTCTCCCTGAAAACATGGCGCGTATCGTAGGCCCTCCTCTGTATCGGCGCTAGATACACCAGACGCTTAACCGCTAATTTCAGACTCCCCCCACGCCCATGACCATTCTATAAGCGACATTCCTGATTCTTTTGCAGGGCAGCGCCTCATGTCTGCCGGGCCTGTGGCCGATATAAAAAAGGCAGATCATGCCCCCAGCGCCCGGAGCCATCATGAAATTCAAGTCGATTCAGTTTTCTGTCGCGGCATTGGCCGGAGCCATTGTCCTGAGCGTCGTGGCGGCCCTGGTGCTGTACGCGCTGTTCGCCGGCGCACGGACCCAGGAAATGGTGCAGCAACGTACCCAGGCGCAATTTGAGCAAGTCATCGAACAACGTCTTACGGCATTGGCGCAAACCCAGGCCACCCTTATCCAGCGCGAACTGGAAGCGCCACTGGTGACCGCCAAAGGCCTGGCCACCACCAATGCGCTGATGGGCATGAAAGACGCAAACGGCGCCGCCCCGCTGCAGGTCAGTCGTGAACAACTGATGAACCTGCTGCACGAAACCGTGGTGCGCAACCCGAAAATCCTCGGTTCCTATATCGCCTGGGAACCCAATGCCATCGACCACAATGACGCCAATTACCTGAACTCCACCGTGGTTGGTGTAGAACCCAGCAACGGGCGCTTCATGCCCTGGTGGTTCCGCAACCAGGACGGCAGCCTGGGCCTGGAAAAACTCGCCGACCTGACTGACCAGAAAATCCTCTCCACCGGCATTCGCGCCAGCGAGTACTACCTCTGCTCCAAGGAAACCCAGAAGCCCTGCGCCATCGACCCGGCCCCCTATCGTGTGGGCAACACCACAGTGATGCTGGCCTCGTTTATCGAACCGATCATGGTCGACGGCGCGTTCCAGGGCATCGTCGGCGCCGATCTGTCGGTGAATTTCATCCAGGAAATGCTCACCGCAGCCGACCAGAAGCTTTACAACGGCGCCGGTGAAATGGCACTGATTTCCAACAACGGCCGCCTGGTGGCCTACACCCAGGACCCTAGCAAGCTGGGGGAAAAGGCCAGCGACCTGCTCGACAAAAATGAACTGGACAACCTCGGCCAACTGAAAACCGGTGAGGTGCGCTACGACATCGACCAGGCCAACGGGCATATCGAGTTGTTCCTGCCCTTTAACATCGGCCAGACCGATGCGCGCTGGACCCTGATGCTGCAACTGCCCCTGGGCGCGGTCATGGCCGACCTGCACACCCTGCAAGGCGACCTCGAGGCCCAACGCAAAACCGATATTTTCGGCATGACCATGGTCGGCCTGTTGATTGCTGGCATCGGCCTGCTGGTGATCTGGCTGGTGGGCCATGGCATTGCCCGGCCGCTCAAGCAAATGGTGGCGATGCTCAATGACATCGCCCAGGGCGAAGGCGACCTGACGCGCCGCCTGACCAGTGACCGCGCCGATGAACTGGGCGCGATTGCCGCGGGCTTCAACACCTTCCTGATCAAGTTGCAGGGCATGATTACCCAGGTGGTCAGTTCGGTGCAGAAGGTCAGCGACTCCTCGGAGCACACCGCCGATATCGCCATCCGCACCAACCAGGGCGTGCACAAACAGATGGTCGAGATCGACCAGGTCGCCACTGCCGTGCACGAAATGACTGCCACCGCCCAAGACGTGGCGCGCAATGCCACCCAGGCCGCCCAGGCTGCCACCCACGCGGACCAGGCCGCGAGCCAGGGCATGCAGATCGTGCGCGACACCTCCACATCCATCGGCGCCCTGGCCCTGGAGATAGGCAAAGCCGTGGGCGTGGTCCAAACCCTGGCCAAGGACAGCGAAAACATCAATGCCATCCTGATTGCTATCCGCGGCATTGCCGAGCAGACCAACCTGCTGGCCCTCAACGCCGCAATCGAAGCCGCCCGGGCTGGCGAGCAGGGCCGGGGGTTTGCGGTAGTAGCCGATGAAGTGCGCAACCTGGCGCAGAAAACCCAGAAAGCCACCGAAGAAATCCAGACCATGATCCAGCAACTGCAGCAAGGCACGCGGGACGTGGTGCGGGTCATGGAAGACAGCCAGCAGCGCACCGATGAAAGCGTGCACCATGCCGCCAAGGCCGCCCAGGCTCTGGAGACCATCACCCAGGCCGTATCGGTGATCAATGATATGAACACGCAGATTGCCAGTGCAGCGGAAGAACAGAGCGCGGTGGCCGAGGACATCAACCGGAATGTGATCAATATCGGCCAGGTGGCCAACGAAGTGGCAGGCGGTGCCGATGAGTCCAGTGCCGCGAGCGCGGGGCTGACCCAGTTGGCGGAGCAGCAGCGGCGGTTGATCAATCAGTTCAAGGTCTGAAGGCTTTAGTGGACTTTAGGGCCTCATCGCTGGCAAGCCAGCTCCCACATGTGATGTGTGAATACATTCAAATGTGGGAGCTGGCTTGCCAGCGATGGCCATAAGTATCTACACAACTTTGCCGCAACGCCTAAATCCAGGCAGATAGCGCAGTTGTGGCGAGCGGGCTTGCCCCGCGCTGGGCTGCGAAGCAGCCCCAGTAAGCCGTATGCGGTGTATCAGATACTCCGTAGCGGCTGGTTTTAGGGCTGCTTCGTAGCCCAGCGCGGGGCAAGCCCGCTCGCCACAGGAGAGTTCGTCAGTTTCTGAAAGTTGTGTAGATACCTATGCAGCGATGGTGGCAGTACATCCCCCCACAACCTTCAAGCTCACCCCGGAGTAAGGCATTCCGGCCCATTGAGCTTGGGATCATTGACCATATTAGCCAGCACCCGCTCGCGCAACGCGGTGGGCTCACCGGCCAGCAATCCCTGCAACACATGCAACGACGTCTCGGGATCCAGCCAGGCCTCCTGCCCCGCCGCATCCAGAATCAACGGCCGGCGCTGGCTCTGCGCCGCCTGGGTAACCACCGCCGCGCTCAGCCATACCTGCTCCTGCACTGGGTAGGCCTCCCAGATCGCCGCAAAAAACAGGGTCGAACCCTCCCCCGGCGTCAACCAGTACGGGCGCTTGCGCTGGGTGCCGCGCCATTCATAAAAGCCATTGGCCGGCAGCAGGCAACGGCGCAGGCGAAAGGCCTCGCGAAACATCGGCTGTTCGGCCAGGGTTTCGGCGCGGGCGTGGGCCGGGGTGCGGGACAGATCGGTCAACCACGGCGGCGTCAGCCCCCAACGGGCCCGCGCCAGGGTGCGCTGGCCGTCAGTGGCGCGCTGGATCAGCACCGAATCATTGGGGGAAATATTCCACTGGGCCTGTTGATCCGCCGGGAAACCCGGCAAGGCAGCAAAGGCGGGATTCCAGCGAAACAGGGCATAACGTCCACACATGGGGCAACACGACTCTTGGGTAAACCGGTCGACAGCCTAACAGACCAGCACGTCGGGGTAGCTGTCGGGTTCGTCGCCGGGCAATGGTTGCGCACCGATATACGCAGTAATCAGCTCGCGGGCGTAGGTGGCCTGGTCGTTCTCCACCTCCAGGCCCAACAGGCCGAAAATCGGCAGCTCACCCGTGCCACCGAGCAGATGGCGCCCCACCAGATGGGCATCGATGCCTTCGCTGGCGAGCATTTGCTGCAACAACTCACCTTCCATCAGGTTTTCCGGCTCGTAGATTCGTTGCATGGCCGCCCCCTTTACTCGTTCTCGCTGCGCACTTCGAGCATCCATTCGTCGCCATGTACCTGCAGGTCGAAAATGACCGGCCGACAGCACACCTGGCAGTCTTCTACATAGTTCTGGTCACCGCCGGACAAATCCACGCTTGTCTCGATCCGTTCACCACAATAAGGACAATCGTACAGCGCACTTTCGAGCATCGCGGTCTCCCAGGTGACTTGTGCGTATAATCGCCGGTCTATTTGCAGGGCTTTTTCGTTTGATGCCATTTGTTCAGACCTTGCCCTGTCACTTATCGATCCAAACCTTTACTTACCCTAGCCGTTTCTAACAAGAGAGCATGATGGGCGAATTCGATACCATCCGACCTTACAACGACAGCGAAGTCCCGGCAGTGCTGGCCCGGCTGTTCAGTGACAAGGCCTTTCTGGACATCCTGACCCACTTTCGCTTCCCGCGCTTTGCCGGCGCCTTTGGCTGGCTGCTCAAGCCGCTGATCGCCCAGAAGCTGCGCCGTGAGTTCGCCGGTGTCACCACCGTCGCCACCTTGCAGGACAAAGTCGAGTTTTACGTCGACCACACCATTGACCGGGCGACCGACGGCGTCACCTATACCGGGGTCGAGCAGCTCAAGTCCGGCACGGCCTACGTGTTCCTGGCCAACCACCGCGATATCGTGATGGACCCGGCCTTCGTCAACTATGCGGTGTACCACGCCGGCCTGCCAACACCGCGTATTGCCATCGGTGACAACCTGCTGCAGAAGCCGTTTGTCAGCGACCTGATGCGCCTGAACAAGAGTTTTATCGTGCACCGCTCCATCACCGGGCGGCGCGAGAAAATGGCGGCGTATCAGTTGCTGTCGGCCTACATCAACCATTCGATCCGCAACGACTGCCAGTCGATCTGGATCGCCCAGGCCGAAGGTCGCGCCAAGGATGGGGATGATCGCACCGAGTCGGCGATCCTCAAGATGTTCCATATGAGCCGCAAGGACGAGCCATTCGCCGACGTCATCCTGTCGCTGAACCTGACGCCAGTGTCCATCAGCTACGAATACGACCCGTGCGACGCCGCCAAGGCCCGTGAGCTGTATATCCGCGCCACCACCGGGACCTACACCAAGGCGCCAGGTGAGGATGACGTGAGCATTGCCCTGGGCATCACCGGCTACAAGGGCCGGGTCCATATCAACTTTGCGCCGCCCATCACCGAGCGTTTTGAAGACACCAAGCTGCTGGCCATCGAGATGGACCGGCAGATTCTCGGCGGGTATCGGTTGTTTCCAGTGCACTACCTGGCGTATGCACAGTGGAGCGACGCCGACCCGCAGCTGCAGGTGCCGACGGCGGCCGAGGTATTCCCGGCGGACGAATTGGCCAAGGCGAAAGCGGAGTGGGAACGGCGTTTGAATGCCTGCCCGGCAGAGCACCGACCGTATCTGGTGCTGCAATATGCGACGCCAGTGCGTAATCAGTACCGGGTCAAAGCCGGGATCCCCCTTTAAACTACCGTCTAAATGTGGGAGCGGGCTTGCTCGCGAAAGCGGTGGATCAGTTAGTACAGATTTGACTGATCCACCGCTTTCGCGAGCAAGCCCGCTCCCACAGTTGTTTTGTGGTGTTTTTACAGTCGAGTACTGAGCCAGGACAGCAGCAACGCCAGGCTAAGACAGGCAAAGCTAATGCGATAGCCAAGGCGATGACTGCGCTCGGCACGCACATCCAGAAACAACATCGGCTGGTCGATGGCCCGCTCTTCGCTCTGTGCGGCCAGATTGGCCATTGCGCGTTGTTCGCGCAGCCGAGTGATGAACAGCAGCCCCGCGCCAGGGCACGCAATCAGCAGTGCAGCGGTATTGATCAGTAGCGCAGACAACGGCATTTCAAACCCCAGTGTGACAATTGTCCATCCAGATGCGCTCTCCCGCGCATTGCAGCTCCCTGCCCCCATTGACGAGCAATGTATCGGGTAATTTACAACGTCACCTGAACGTCACCTTAACAAGCCACTCTGTTGCCCTTCGAACACCCGGGAGCTTGTCATGTTGCACGCGCAGAACCAGGATCGGCTGTACCTGATCGCCCCAAGCGATGAGCAAGAGGCGCTGGTCGGCGGCCTGGCGTTCAATGTCCAAGACCGGCACTGGCTGGTGTATTGCGCCCTCGGCGGGCATCAACATGCCGACCTGCCGGAGCTGGATCTGCTGACTGGCGTGAGTGTGCTGGACTTTTATGTCGAAACGGCGGCATGACGCCCACAGGCACAAAAAAGCCGGGCCCGTGACGGGGCCCGGCTTTTTTACCAGCGATTATTGCGAGCTGAGGATCTGGCCGATGCTTGGATCCTTGAACAAGCGCGTCAGGGCATCACTCAACACGTCGCTGACCAGCTTGGTGTTGGTTTCCTGATTCGGCGCCATGCCGAAGCGTTGGTCCAGGGATGCACCGTAACGGCCGCTGTAGCGGCGGTTGCCGGCCGACACATCAGAGCGGAAGGTCGCGCCGATGGTGGCTTCAGTCACGTACAGGCCTTCCTTGGGCGACTGGTACTTCAGCTCGGCCAGGGTCACGGTCAACTGCGGTGCGCCTGGCGAGTTGCTGGTCGGGGTGAAGCCCAGCAGACGCACAGCCGCTTCGGCCTGGGCTTGCAGCTTGGGCAGTACGTCGGCGCCGGTCACCGTGATAGCGCTGGTTTCCGGGTACAGGCCGCCGCGGGTGCCCAGGGTCGGCGATGGACGACCATCAACAACACGCACCGATACCGGCTGGCCATGGCCCACAGGCGCCAACTGGGTGGTGAGCTTGGGTTGCGGGCTGAGTTGCTGCGGGCTGTGCGCGCAGCCAACCAGGGTCAAGCTGGTCACAGTGATCAAACCGAACAACAGGCGTTGCAACATGCTTTTCTCTCCAGAATTCAGGTACCGACAGGCCGGCAGTATAGCGGCGCGCCACCGCCTGGAACTAGCGCCAGTTACAACCTCGGACCCAGGCCCGCCTGCCGCGGTTCAATGTCACCGATATGTCATGCTGGGCTGGCATGCTTGCCCCCATTATCAGGAGGCCGACCATGCTCAATCTTCTCTGGCGCTTTTTCGCTCGCACCCCCGTCCGTCGCAACTTTGCCCTGCTCGACCTGCAAGGTCGCTGCCAGGCATTCAAGCAATGCAGCCAGCCGCCCGTAGGCGAGGGTTGGGTCGAAGTCGACGAGATCCGCCTGAGCTGGATGCACCATCCGCTGCCCGCCCGCGCACGCGTCAGCCCGCGCCGCGCACGGTCATCGCACCGCCTGCCGTTGACCGCCTGACCGAAGCGCTAATAAAAGTCATAAAACACGTCCATTTCCCCGCAGTTCTTCGCTACAATCTCCCCCCGATTATAAGGACGTCTCCTGATCGGGCCTCGCAGCATCGCTAATGCCCAGGTATTAGCTCCCCCGCACCGCCCACAGAGAGCCGCCCACACAGATCGAGTGAAGCTGGTGAGCTGGCTGTTTTGTCTGCAAACCTGCGCCTTTACCGAATCTGCCAGAGCTGCCATTGCGCTCGGCCACTTGAGTTGTTTGCCCGTTATGCCGCGTGTCGGCAGTGATTTCGGGCCAGGTGCCAGACTGGGGCAGCCCTTTTTTGAGGTTCACGTCTTCAAAAGAGCGTGAAAAAAACGGGTTTTCACAACTTCACAAGAGTGTGGCGAGCAAATGAATAGTTTTGCGTTTGTACAAGCACCATCAACGTCTGGCACTGCCCAACCACACAGGACCGAGTACTCCTCAAAAACCGGAGCTTGAAGCCTGTCCGCTACGGATTTGGTTGCACGATCGGACGTACTTGACCATAAGTCGAATTGCCACAGGGCCCCTGAAATGCGTTCATATGCAGATAAGGCCTGGTCGGCAGCGTCCGCTGAAGTTGCAAAAAAATTGCGAAGAATCGGACATGGCGATCCTGGCCATGGGTAACCTGGGGCATTACGTGAACCGCCCTGTCACTCCTGGCAGCCATGCCGTCAATTTGGTGCTGCAGATTTTGGAGACGCGTTAAATGGCGCATAACGAAGCAGTCGACGTAGTACTGGTAGGTGCGGGCATCATGAGTGCCACCCTCGCCGTACTGCTCAAGGAGCTCGACCCCGGCCTCAAGCTGGAAGTCGTTGAGCTGATGGACTCGGGTGCCGCGGAGAGTTCCAACCCGTGGAACAACGCCGGTACCGGTCACGCAGGGCTGTGTGAGCTGAACTACACCCCGCAGGCTGGCGATGGCTCCATCGACATCAAGAAAGCCGTGCACATCAACACCCAGTTCGAGGTGTCGAAGCAGTTCTGGGCGTACCTGACCAAAAAAGGCACCTTTGGCTCGTCCAAGTCCTTTATCAGCCCGGTGCCGCACTTGAGCTTCGTGCAGGGCGAAAAAGGCGTGTCGTTCCTCAAGAAGCGCTTTGAGACACTCAGCCAACACCACGCGTTCTCGGACATGCACTACACCGAAGACCGGGCAGAAATGGCCGAGTGGATGCCGCTGATGATGCCCGGCCGCCCCGCTGACGAAAAAGTCGCCGCGACCCGCGTGATGAACGGTACCGACGTCAACTTCGGCGCCCTGACCAACCAATTGCTGGCGCACCTGAGCAGCTCGGCAGATGCCCAGGTCAAGTACAGCAAGCGCGTCACCGGCCTCAAGCGCAATGGCGCCGGCTGGACCGTGAGCATCAAGGACGTCAACAGCGGCAACACCCGCCATGTCGACGCCAAGTTCGTGTTCCTCGGCGCCGGTGGCGCGGCCCTGCCGCTGCTGCAAGCCTCGGGCATCGAAGAAAGCAAAGGTTTTGGTGGCTTCCCGGTCAGCGGCCAGTGGCTGCGTTGCGACAACCCGGAAGTGGTCAAGCAGCACCAGGCCAAGGTCTACAGCCAGGCGGCCGTGGGTTCGCCACCGATGTCGGTGCCGCACCTGGACACCCGCGTGGTGGAGGGCAAGAAATCCCTGCTGTTCGGACCATACGCAGGCTTTACTACCAAGTTCCTCAAGTTCGGCTCGTTCCTTGACCTGCCCATGTCGATCCGCCTCGGCAATATCGGCCCGATGCTGGCCGTAGCCCGCGACAACATGGACCTGACCAAGTACCTGGTCAGCGAAGTGATGCAATCGATGGAGCAGCGCCTGGAATCCCTGCGCCGCTTCTACCCCGAGGCCAAAGCCGAGGACTGGCGCCTGGAAGTCGCCGGCCAACGGGTGCAGATCATCAAGAAAGACCCGAAGAAAGGCGGCGTGCTGCAATTTGGTACCGAACTGGTTGCGGCCAAGGACGGTTCGCTGGCTGCGCTGCTGGGCGCCTCCCCAGGTGCTTCGGTGACGGTTTCAATCATGCTGGAACTGATCGAACGCTGCTTCCCGGCACAGGCGGCCGGCGAGTGGGCGGCCAAGCTGCAGGAAATCTTCCCGGCCCGGGAAAAAATCCTGGAGACCGATGCCGAGCTGTACCGCAAGATCAGCGTGCAGAACAACATCAGCCTGGAACTGGTTGAGCAAAGCAGCGAAACCTGTGGGAGCGAGCTTGCTCGCGAAAATCGTTAACGATAACGCAGCGTACTTGATTCAACGCGGCGCTCTCAGGCCCTTCGCGAGCAAGCTCGCTCCTACAAAGAAGCGATAAAAAACGCCCCGCTCTCGTGATGAGAGCGGGGCGTTTTTTTATGTCTTGGACAATCAGCCGCGAGCTTGGTCGATCAACTCGATGTACTCGTCCGCATTGCGCTGGTCCTTGATCAGGTCGACGAAGGTCTGGCCGTGCTCGTCCTTGCCATCGAGGTCCAGGCCGGCCTCCTTGAAAAAGGTCAGGAAACGCCCGAAATCGTCGATGCGCAAGCCGCGATAGGCTTTGATCAGTTTGTGCAGGGAAGGTGAAGTGGCGTCGACCGGTTCAAAATCCAGGAACAGCTTGATCTGATCGTCGCCGATCTCGTCACCAATCACTTGTTTCTTATCTTTACGCATTGCCGACTCCAGCCTGCAGACATTTACACGGGGGTACGAAGTCTACCTGCGGGACACACGCTTGTGTAGGAGCCGGCTTACTGGCTGCTACACAGCAAGTGTTCAATCGAACTGGGCCAGCATCCAGCGATGATACTCAGCCATACCGGCTTCGCCTTCCCGGGGTGCCCAGGTGGCCAGTTCGCCTTCGCCCACCGGGCGATAGGGGCCAGCCTTGCACTCGAACATCACCGAGTCGGGCTCAAGCACCACCAGGCCGTGGAAAACGCCGGGCGACAGATCAACGCCCTGGCAATCGCCACCCGCCTGCAGGACGCGCCGTTCCAGGACTTCGCCTGACTCGCTGAAGATCAGAATGCCCAGGCGCCCCTTGAGCACCAGCAAGGTCTCGGCCTTGTCAGCGGTGAGGTGACGATGAGGTTGCACGTAGGTGTGTGGCTGCAAACCTACAGCCATGCGATGGCACGGCTCTTCCATCTGATGGAAGTTGACGTTCTGCCGGCCCCGGGGGTTGGCGGCGGCTTTCTCGGCCAATTCGGCAAACAGCGATTGATCAAGAAAACGCGCCATGGCTTACATCCCCTTCACAGCAAAGATGCCATTGGCATTGCGCCAGTAGCCCTTGTAGTCCATGCCATAACCGAAAATGTAGCGGTCGATGCACGGCAGGCCAACGTAATCGGCCTTCAGGTCCGGGCGGGCCTTGCGGTCGTGGTCCTTGTCGATCAGCACCGCGGTGTGCACTTTGCGCGCGCCGGCGTGTTTGCAGAAGTCGATGATCGCGCCCAGGGTGTGACCCTCGTCGAGGATGTCGTCGATGATCAATACGTCGCGGTCGATGAACGACACTTCCGGCTTGGCCTTCCAGAACAGGTCGCCGCCGCTGGTTTCATTGCGATAGCGCGTGGCGTGCAGGTAGGACGCTTCCAGGGGGAATTGCAGATGAGTCAGCAATTTGCCGGCGAAAATCAGACCACCGTTCATCACACAGAACACCACCGGGTTGGTGTCGGCCATTTCGCGGGTGATGTGCGCGCCGACCTTGGCGATAGCCTCTTCGACTTGTGCTTCGGTGTACAGGCAGTCAGCCTCGCGCATGATTTGACGGATATGGTCGAGATCAGCGGACATGGCGCTCTCCAGGGGTACTGTGGCAAGAAAAGCGGGCGAAGGTACGCCTCTGGGACGCAACGTTCAAGCCTTTATGGACTAACGTACTGGTTGTCTATAGGACAACACCCTCGGATAGATTAATCTAGGCCGGTTTTTTTGCCCGCCGCCGGAGCCTTTCCCCATGCCCATCCGTGAGATCCGCCACCCGCTGATCCGACACAAGCTCGGCCTTATGCGCCGCGCCGACATTAGCACGAAGAACTTCCGTGAGCTTGCTCAGGAAGTCGGAGCGTTGCTCACCTACGAAGCCACGAAAGATTTACCCCTGGAAAACTACGAGATCCCCGGTTGGTGCGGTCCCGTCCAGGTCGAGAAAATCGCCGGCAAGAAAATTACCGTGGTGCCGATCCTGCGCGCCGGTATCGGCATGCTCGAAGGCGTGCTGAGCCTGATCCCGGGCGCCAAGGTCAGCGCTGTGGGCGTCGCCCGCAACGAAGAAACCCTGCAGGCCCACACCTACCTGGAAAAACTCGTCCCGGAAATCGACGAACGCCTGGCGATGATCATCGACCCGATGCTGGCCACCGGCAGTTCCATGGTCGCCACCATCGACCTGCTGAAGAAAGCCGGCTGCAAGGACATCCGCGCCATGGTGCTGGTGGCTGCGCCCGAAGGTATCGCCGCCGTAGAAAAAGCGCACCCGGATGTGGTGATTTACACCGCGTCCATCGATGAACGCCTGAACGAACACGGCTACATCATTCCGGGCCTGGGCGATGCGGGCGATAAAATCTTCGGCACCAAGCAGAAGGACGCGTGAACATGCAGGATGAATTCAACGACCCGCTTTGGCGCCAGATCCTGTCTGGCGCACAGATGCTCTTCGTAGCATTTGGCGCGTTGGTGTTGATGCCACTGATCACAGGTCTTGATCCAAACGTTGCACTGTTTACCGCAGGCCTGGGCACGTTGTTGTTCCAGATCGTGACAGGGCGCCAAGTGCCGGTGTTCCTGGCATCGAGCTTTGCCTTTATCACCCCGATCATTCTCGCCAAGGGCCAGTTCGGCCTCGCGGCGACCATGGGCGGCGTGATGGCAGCGGGCTTTGTCTACACCTTTCTCGGCCTGGCCGTGAAGATCAAGGGCACCGGTTTTATCGACCGGCTGCTGCCGCCCGTGGTCATCGGGCCGGTGATCATCTCCATTGGCCTGGCCATGGCGCCGATTGCCGCCAATATGGCGATGGGCAAGAGTGGTGACGGTGCCGAGCTGATCCATTACCAGACGGCCATGATGATCTCGATGCCAGCGCTGCTGACCACGCTGATCGTGGCCGTGTTCGGCAAGGGCATTTTCCGCCTGGTGCCGATCATTGCCGGGGTATTGGTGGGTTTTGGCATGTCGTTCTACTTTGGCGTGGTCGACACCGCGAAGATCGCCGCCGCGCCATGGCTCGCCCTGCCCCACTTCACCGCGCCGGAATTCAACTGGCAGGCGATCCTGTTTATCGTGCCGGTGGCCCTGGCACCCGCTATCGAACACATCGGCGGCGTGATTGCCGTGGGTAGCGTGACCGGTCGCGATTACCTGAAAAAGCCCGGCCTGCATCGCACGCTATTGGGCGACGGCATCGCCACCACCACTGCCGGCCTGTTCGGCGGCCCGCCCAACACCACCTACGCCGAAGTGACCGGCGCGGTGATGCTGACCAAGAACTACAACCCGAAGATCATGACCTGGGCGGCGGTATTTGCCATCACCCTGGCCTTTGTCGGCAAGTTCGGCGCGCTGCTGCAGAGCATTCCGGTGCCGGTGATGGGCGGGATTCTGTGCCTGTTGTTCGGCTCGATTGCCGCGGTGGGGATGAATACCCTGATCCGTCACCAGATCGACCTGGGGGAAGCACGCAATCTGGTGATTGTGTCGGTAACCCTGGTATTCGGGATTGGCGGTGTGCTGATCGGCACCGGCACCGGCCCGGACGATTTCGGCCTCAAGGGCATCGCCCTGTGTGCGGTGGTAGCGATTGGCTTGAACCTGCTGCTGCCGGGCAATGACGGCTGGAAGCACAAGAAGCCGGACGAGCCGTTGCTCTAAAGGCTACGGATTGTCGGTGTTGCTGATGACCTCATCGCGGGCAAGCCCGGTTCCCACATTGCAATGCATTTGTGTGTGGGAGCCGGGCTGGCCCGCGATGAGCATAGGTATCTACACAACTTTGCCGCAACGCCCAAATCCAGACAGATAGAGCAGTTGTGGCGAGCGGGCTTGCCCCGCGCTGGGCTGCGAAGCAGCCCTAAACCCGGGCGTCGCGGTTTATCTGAAGAAACGTGGAGGGCTTTTTGGGCTGCTTCGCAGCCCAGCGCGGGGCAAGCCCGCTCGCCACAGGAGAGTTCGTCAGTTTCTGAAAGTTGTGTAGATACCTATGCCGCGATGAGGCCAGGGCAGCCAATACAGGTTTAAGCCTTAAAGATCGCCCAAGCCATCGACCAGCGCCTGGTTCTGCTCTGGCGTGCCGATGCTGATCCGCAGGAACTGGGCAATCCGCTCCTGCTTGAAGTGCCGCACGATCACCCCTTGCTCGCGCAGCTTGGCCGCCAGGCCGGCGGCGTCGTGCCGTGGGTGGCGGGCAAAGATGAAGTTGGCCGCCGAAGGCAGCACTTCAAAGCCTTTACCCTGCAACTGCGCAACCACCTTCTCGCGACTGTCGATGACCAACTGGCAGGTCTTCTCGAAGTATTCACAATCTTCAAAGGCCGCCGCCGCACCAACAATCGCCAGGCGATCCAGCGGATAGGAGTTGAAGCTGTTCTTGACCCGCTCCAGCGCTTCTATCAGGTCCGGATGGCCCACCGCCAGGCCTACGCGCAAACCGGCCAGTGAGCGCGATTTGGAGAGGGTCTGGGTGACCAGCAGGTTGGGATAACGGTCCACCAGGCTGATGGCGGTTTCGCCACCGAAGTCGATATAGGCCTCATCGACCACCACCACCGAATCCGGGCTGGCCTTGAGCAACTGCTCCACCGCATCCAGCGCCAGCACGCAGCCGGTCGGCGCGTTCGGGTTGGGGAAGATGATGCCGCCATTGGGCTTGGCGTAGTCCGCCACGCGGATCTGGAACTGCTCGTCCAGCGGCACCGGGTCGGACTTGATGCCGTACAGCCCGCAGTAGACTGGATAAAAGCTGTAGCTGATATCCGGAAACAGCAGCGGCAAGTCGTGCTGGAACAGGCCGTGGAAGATGTGCGCCAGGACTTCATCGGAACCATTGCCGAGGAAGACCTTGCTCGCATCGACCCCGTAATACTTGGCCACGGCCTGCTTGAGCAGGTCGCTGTTGGGGTCGGGGTACAAACGCAGGTTGTCGTTCAGCTCGGCCTGCATGGCTGCCAGCGCCTTGGGCGATGGCCCATAAGGGTTTTCGTTGGTGTTGAGCTTGACCAGCTTGGTCAGCTTCGGCTGCTCGCCGGGCACGTAAGGCACCAGGTTCTTGACGAAGGGGCTCCAGAATTTGCTCATGCCTTACTCTCCCTTGACGATGCGGTATTCGGCGCTACGGGCGTGTGCGCTCAACGATTCGCCACGGGCCAGCACCGAGGCAGTCTT
Source organism: Pseudomonas sp. DTU12.1 (assembly GCF_009873475.1). Lineage (NCBI taxonomy): Bacteria > Pseudomonadati > Pseudomonadota > Gammaproteobacteria > Pseudomonadales > Pseudomonadaceae > Pseudomonas > Pseudomonas sp. DTU12.1. The sequence continues at coordinate 5,102,447 of NZ_CP045254.1, forward strand.
GCCCAGCTCGGAAGCGCCCTGGGGCGAGCAGAAGATGATCGACGAGCGCTTCTGGAAGTCATACACCCCCAGCGGCGACGAGAAACGCGCGGTACCGGACGTTGGCAATACGTGGTTGGGACCCGCGCAGTAGTCGCCCAGGGCCTCACTGGTGTGGCGGCCCATGAAGATCGCCCCGGCGTGGCGAATCGACGGCAGCCAGGCTTGTGGGTCGGCCACGGACAGCTCCAAGTGCTCGGGAGCGATGCGATTGGCCACTTCGATGGCCTGCTCCATGTCCTGCACCAGGATCAGCGCGCCACGGCCATTGATCGACTTCTCGATAATCTCGGCACGTTCCATGGTCGGCAACAGTTTATTGATGCTGGCCGCCACCTTGTCGAGGAACTCGGCGTCGGGGCTGACCAGGATCGCCTGGGCGTCTTCGTCGTGTTCGGCCTGGGAGAACAGGTCCATGGCGATCCAGTCCGGGTCGGTCTGGCCGTCGCACACCACGAGGATTTCCGACGGGCCGGCAATCATGTCGATACCGACCTGGCCAAACACGTGGCGTTTGGCGGTGGCCACGTAGATATTGCCGGGGCCGACCACCTTGTCCACCTTCGGCACACTTTCGGTGCCGTAGGCCAACGCGGCGACTGCCTGGGCACCGCCGATGGTGAACACACGATCAACCCCGGCAATGCAGGCCGCGGCCAGCACCAGCTCGTTGATTTCACCGCGCGGGGTCGGGACCACCATGACCACTTCTGTCACGCCGGCAACCTTGGCGGGGATGGCATTCATCAAGACCGATGACGGATAAGAAGCCTTGCCACCCGGCACGTACAGGCCGGCGCGGTCCAGGGGCGTGACTTTCTGCCCCAGCACCGTGCCATCAGCCTCGGTGTAGCTCCAGGAATCCTGTTTCTGTTTTTCGTGGTAGCTGCGCACCCGCGCTGCCGCGACTTCCAGGGCTTCACGCTGGGGCGCAGTGATGCGCGTCAGGGCCAGCTCCAGGCGTTCGCGGGGCAGGATCAGGTCGGCCATGGACTTGACGTCCAGGCCGTCGAACTGCCGGGTAAAGTCCACCAGCGCCGCATCGCCGCGCTCGCGCACAGCCTTGATGATGTCGAGAACCCGCTGGTTGACCGAGTCGTCGGACACACTTTCCCAGCTCAGCAGATGATCCAGATGATGGGCGAAATCCGGGTCGGCAGCGTTGAGTCGGGCAATTGCAGTGGACGTGGTCATAGCGAGGGCCTCAATAGAATTGGCAAAAACTCAGGCGCCCTAAACTAGCAGTCGTTTCCGCTTGGGCACCCGAGAATTCTGGCTATGAGGCGGATAGACGGGCGCGACCTAAGGCCGCGCAGGTGAGTCAACCGCGGTGTCGAGACTCCACTGCCTTGCGCAGGGTGTCGATCAACGCCTGGATACGGGCGTGCTGCATTTTCATCGAAGCTTTGTTGACGATCAGGCGGGAGCTGATGTCGGCGATAAAGTCCTGGGGTTCCAGGCCATTGGCGCGCAGGGTGTTGCCGGTGTCGACCACGTCGATGATCTTGTCGGCCAGGCCAATCAGCGGCGCCAGCTCCATCGAGCCGTAGAGCTTGATGATATCGACCTGACGGCCTTGCTCGGCGTAATAACGCTTGGCGACGTTGACGAACTTGGTGGCTACCCGCAGGCGGCCCTTGGGCTCGACGTCACCGACACGGCCGGCGGTCATCAGCTTGCACAGGGCAATACGCAGGTCCAGCGGCTCGTACAGGCCCTGGCCACCGTATTCCATCAGCACGTCCTTACCGGCGACACCGAGGTCGGCGGCGCCATGTTCAACATAGGTCGGCACGTCGGTAGCACGCACGATCAACAGGCGAACGTCGTCCTGGGTCGTGGGGATGATCAGCTTGCGGCTCTTGTCCGGATTCTCGGTCGGCACGATGCCCGCTTCAGCCAGAAGCGGCAATGTATCGTCAAGGATGCGGCCCTTGGACAGTGCGATGGTCAACATGGGAAACGTCAGTCCTTCATCAGGCTATTGCTGTCCGGTCGCAAACGGCGCCAGACACAGATCGAGGCCATGACAGCCTCGATTTGAAACAAATCTGCTAACAGCATACATCGTCCTGTGGCGAGGGAGCTTGCTCCCGCTGGACTGCGCAGCAGTCCCGGCCTTAAAGAGCAGGGCCGCTTCGCGCCCCAGCGGGAGCAAGCTCCCTCGCCACAATGACGGTGTTGACAGCCCCGAGGACTAGCCCGGTACGCGGCGGATTTTTGCGCCGAGCATCTGCAGTTTTTCTTCGATGCACTCGTAGCCACGGTCTATGTGGTAGATGCGATCGATCAGGGTGTCGCCATCAGCGCACAGCGCCGAGATCACCAGGCTGGCCGAAGCCCGCAGGTCGGTGGCCATTACTGGCGCGCCCTTGAGCTGCTCGATACCGGTAACGATGGCAGTGTTGCCTTCGACCTGGATCTTGGCGCCCATGCGGTGCAATTCATACACGTGCATGAAGCGGTTTTCGAAAATGGTCTCGATCACCGCACCGGTGCCTTCGGCAATCGCGTTCAAGGAGATGAACTGCGCCTGCATGTCGGTCGGGAAGGCCGGGTACGGAGCGGTACGCACGTTGACGGCTTTAGGCCGCTTGCCGTGCATGTTCAGCTCGATCCAGTCTTCGCCGGTGGTGATTTCGGCACCCGCTTCGCGCAGCTTTTCCAGGACCGCTTCAAGGATGGTCGGATCGGTGTCCTTGACCTTGACGCGACCACCGGTGACGGCAGCAGCAACCAGGTAGGTACCGGTCTCGATACGGTCCGGCATCACTTTGTAGGTCGCCGAGTGCAGGCGCTTCACACCGTCGATGGTGATGGTGTCGGTGCCGGCGCCGGTGATGTTGGCACCCATGGCGATCAGGAAGTTGGCCAGGTCGACCACTTCCGGCTCACGCGCGGCGTTCTGCAGGACACTACGGCCATTGGCCAGGGCCGCAGCCATCATGATGTTCTCGGTACCGGTCACGCTGACGGTATCAAAGAAGAAGTTGGCGCCACGCAGGCCGCCTTCCGGCGCCTTGGCCTTGATGTAGCCGCCTTCGACGTCGATGGTCGCGCCCATGGCCTCAAGGCCACGGATGTGCAGGTCGACCGGACGCGAGCCAATGGCGCAACCGCCAGGCAGTGCCACTTCGGCTTCGCCGAAACGGGCAACCATCGGGCCCAGTACCAGGATCGAGGCACGCATGGTTTTCACCAATTCGTACGGTGCGATCAGGGTCTTGATGGTGCGCGGGTCAATTTCGACCGACAGCTTCTCGTCGATCACCGGCTCAATGCCCATGCGACCGAACAGCTCGATCATGGTGGTGATGTCGTGCAGGTGTGGCAGGTTGGCTACGGTAACCGGGCCATCGCACAGCAAGGTAGCGGCCAGGATCGGCAAGGCCGAGTTTTTAGCCCCGGAGATACGGATTTCGCCATCAAGACGGGCACCGCCGGTAATAATCAATTTATCCATAAGAATCTCGACGCCTTGGGGGCTCAGGTGCGCTCGGCCCAGGCCGCGCGGCTGAAAAATTTCATAGTGACCGCATGGATGCTGCCATCGGTGATCCACGGGTTCAAATGGGCATAGATCTGCTGCTGACGCTTGACCGGGCTCAATGCCGCCAGTTCATCGCTAATCACGTTCAGCTGGAAATTGCAGCCTTCGCCTTCAACTGCAACCTCAGTATTCGGCAGCTTTCCTTCAAGGAAGCTTTTAACTTCTAGGGCCTGCATGCTCAACCTCTATCGGCGCCCAGTGCGCGCGGGTCGCACATCATACAAAAAAGCCCCGCGCCTGCGAACCCCGCATAGCAGGACTCTGACGGGGGGCTTCTTCAATAATGTGTATTAAGGATGCGCCAACAGCTCGGTCAAACCGCTAACCTGGGCAATTTCACGCATATCCTCGGGTAATGCGCGAATACTGACAGGTTTATTGACCGCTGCGGCGTCACGTAGGAAACACAGGAGCAATGACAAGCCAACACTGCTGGACTTCACCACCGCCGAGCAATCGATAACCAATGCCTGCGCGGTGCTGGCATTGATCAACGCCTGGCCCTGCTTGCGCAGGGCCGGCCCGGTGCTGTAGTCGAGCACGCCGCTGAGGAGCAGCTCGCCGGCCTGGCCTTGACGAACAGCCGACTCGGTCATGGGGCCTGCTTCTCTGCGGCTTCTTCGGTCACTTCCTTGGCCTTGGCCACTTCGCCAGCCCAACCATTGATGGTCTTGTCCAGGTCGTTGCCATTGCGCTGCATGGCATCGGCGAACTGGTCACGGAACAGCTTGCCAATGTTGATGCCATTGATGATCACGTTGCGCACTTTCCACTCACCGTTGATTTTCTCAAGGGTGTAGGAAACCGGATAGATCGAGCCATTGTTGCCCTTGACCTGCATATCCACGCTGGTGCGGTCACCGGACTCATCCTTGGCCGGGGAAACGACGATACCCTGGTTGTTGTATTCCAGCAGGGCGTTGCCGTAGAACTGCATCAGGCTGCGCTTGAAGTTTTCCTGGAAGCGCTGCATCTGCTCAGGCGTAGCCTTGCGCGAGTACTTGACGGTCATGATGCTGCGGGAGATGCCATCAGCGTCGACCACTGGCCCCACAATCCCGTTGAGGGCATCGTAGAACGCGCTTGGGCTCTGCTTGTACTGTTCCTTGTTTGCCGCAAGGTCAGCCAGCAACTCCTTGGTGGTTCTATCAATAATGTCGTGCGCCGACGGCGCCGCCACGGCGTTAGCCATCAATGGCAAGGCTGCCAACAGCACCAACAGGCCACGTCGCAAGGTAGAGATCATGAACAAACTCCTCATTTGGCGTCTTTACTAACCGTATTAAGCAGGAATTTACCGATCAGGTCCTCCAATACCAGCGACGACTGTGTGTCATGAATGGTCGAACCATCCTTGAGCAAGGCTTCTTCCCCGCCCACGCTGATACCGATGTACTTTTCGCCCAGCAGACCCGCCGTGAGGATAGACGCCGTGGAGTCAGTCGGCAGGTTATCTACCTTCTTGTCCAGTTGCAGGGTCACTCGGCCGGTGAAGCTGTCGCGGTCCAGATCGATTGCCGTGACCTTGCCGATGGTCACACCGGCCATGGTCACTTTAGCTCTGACCGTCAAACCGGCGATATTGTCGAAGTAGGCGTAAAGTTTATAGGTATCGGCGGCCGGGCTGGCCGACAAGCCGCTGACTCGCAGGGCGAGCAACAGTAAAGCCAGGATGCCAGCCAGCAAGAAAAGGCCGACACCGATTTCCACAGTGCGGTTTTGCATCAGAAATCTCCAAACATCAAGGCGGTCAAAATGAAGTCAAGGCCCAGTACCGCCAGCGAGGCGTACACAACGGTCTTGGTGGTGGCTCGACTGATCCCTTCTGAAGTGGGCTCACAGTCATAGCCTTGGAATACGGCGATCCAAGTCACGACAAAGGCGAAGACGATGCTCTTGATAATGCCATTGAGCACGTCACCGCTGAAGGTCACGCTGTTTTGCATATTGGCCCAGTAGGAGCCGTCGTAGACTCCCAGCCAATCCACCGCCACCCAGGAACCGCCCCAGATCCCGACCACGCTGAAAATCATCGCCAGCAGTGGCAAGGAGATGAAGCCGGCCCACAGGCGCGGGGCAACAATGTACTTGAGCGGGTCCACGCCGATCATTTCCAGGCTGGACAGCTGCTCGGTGGCCTTCATATTACCGATCTCGGCGGTCAAGGCAGAACCGGCGCGCCCGGCAAACAGCAATGCCGTGACTACCGGCCCCAGTTCACGCAGTAGCGTCAGCGCAACCATCTGCCCCACCGCCTGCTCTGAACCGTAGCTGGACAGGATATTGAACCCCTGCAACGCCAGTACCATGCCGATGAACACCCCGGAGACCACGATGATCACCAGGGACATCACGCCAACCGAATGCAACTGCTTGAGCAGCAAGCCAAAACCGCCGCCGATGCCGCCGCGGCCAAGCAAGGCGTGAAACAGGAAAATCGTCGAACGCCCGAGCACTTCGACGATGTCGATGCCCGAGCGACCGAAAAGGCGAACCTTCTCGATTAAAGATGTCTTGCGCATCAGCGCTTCCCCAGAAGATCTGAGCGGTAGTCCGCTGCCGGAAAATGAAAAGGCACCGGGCCATCAGGATCGCCGGTCATGAATTGGCGGATGCGCGGGTTATCAGCATTCATCAGCTCTTCAGGCGTGCCCTGCCCCAATACCTGGCCATCGCCGACGACATAGAGATAGTCGGCGATGCTCGCGGTTTCGGCCAGGTCATGGGAAACCACGATGCTGGTGATGCCCAGCGCATCGTTGAGCAGGCGGATCAGGCGCACCAGTACGCCCATGGCGATAGGGTCCTGACCGACAAACGGCTCGTCATACATCAGGATCTGCGGGTCGAGAGCAATCGCCCGTGCCAGGGCTACACGTCGTTTCATACCGCCGGAAAGCTCGTCAGGCATCAAGTCGATGGCACCGCGAAGCCCCACGGCCTGCAGTTTCAACAGCACGATGTCACGAATCATTTCTTCGGACAGCTGGGTATGCACCCGCAGCGGGAACGCGACGTTTTCGAAAACATCAAGATCGGTGAACAGAGCACCGCTCTGGAACAGCACCCCCATGTGCTTGCGCGCATCGAACAGGTCGCTGCGCGACAGGGTCGGCAGGTTCTGGCCATTGACCCAGACTTCGCCGGCAGTGGGACGCAGCTGCATGCCCATCAGGCGCAGCAGGGTCGTCTTGCCGCAACCGGACGGCCCCATGATGCCCGTCACCTTGCCGCGGGGAATGCGAATATCGACATTATTGAAGATGCTGCGCGTACCGCGCTTGAAGGAAAGGCCCTTCAGCTCGACCGCGTAGGCGTTATCGGCACTCATCTAAACTCCTTGGGATGCAGCTTCTCACTCAGACACCACGTTTGGGACAACTGCTTGCGACAGTTAGACACATGTGAGCTGCGCGGACCGAACTGGCGGCGAACTATATCACTGCTGACATAAAGCGCCCAAGGCCGCAGCAGCGCTTGTTCAGAAACATGACAGGTAAACGCGTATTTGAGAGTGTTCTCACATCCGAGGCGAACAAACCCTGACGAACTTGCGTGAGGGAATTGTTCATTACCGCTATAATCGCCGACTTTTCGTCAGGCTATACGATTTCAGACATGAGCCAATCCAGCGACCTTATTCAATCCGCACAACGCACCATCCGCCTCGAGCTTGAAGCCGTAGAAGGCTTGCTGGCCCATATCGACGCAGATTTCGTACGCGCCTGCGAGATGATCCTGGCCAGCAAAGGCCGGGTTGTCGTGGTCGGCATGGGCAAGTCTGGCCATGTCGGCAACAAGATTGCCGCCACCCTGGCCAGCACCGGCACCACGGCGTTTTTCGTGCACCCGGCCGAAGCCAGCCATGGCGACATGGGCATGATTACCCGTGATGACGTGATTGTGGCCCTGTCCAACTCCGGCACCACCAACGAAATCGTGACCCTGCTGCCGCTGATCAAACGCCTGGGCATCAAGCTGATCAGCATGACCGGCAACCCGGACTCGACGCTGGCCAAGGCCGCCGAAGTGAACCTGAATGTGCATGTGGCGCACGAGGCCTGCCCGCTCAACCTGGCACCGACCTCGTCCACCACCGCCGCCCTGGTCATGGGCGACGCGCTGGCCGTGGCCCTGCTGGAAGCCCGCGGCTTTACCGCCGAAGACTTCGCTTTTTCCCACCCAGGTGGCGCCCTTGGCCGTCGCCTGTTGCTGAAAGTGGAAAATGTGATGCATGCCGGGGACGAACTGCCCCAGGTACAGCGCGGCACCCTGCTTAAGGACGCGCTGATGGAAATGACCCGCAAGGGCCTGGGCATGACCGTGATTCTGGAGGCCGACGGCCGCCTGGCCGGGGTTTTCACCGACGGCGACCTGCGCCGCACCCTGGATCGCGCCATTGATATCCATACCGCGACCATCGATCAGGTCATGACCCCTCATGGCAAGACCGCCCGCGCCGAAATGCTCGCCGCCGAAGCCCTGAAGATCATGGAAGACCACAAAGTCGGCGCCCTGGTGGTGGTCGACGATGCCGATCATCCGATTGGCGCCCTGAATATGCACGATTTGCTGCGCGCAGGAGTGATGTAAATGAACACCGACCTGTTGCAACGGGGCAAGGCCATCAAGCTGGCGATTTTCGACGTCGATGGCGTACTGACTGACGGCCGCCTGTACTTCCTCGAAGATGGCAGCGAATTCAAGACGTTCAATACGCTGGACGGCCAGGGCATCAAGATGCTGATGGCCTCTGGCGTGCAGACTGCGATTATCAGTGGTCGCAAGACCCCGGTCGTGGAACGCCGCGCACAAAACCTGGGGATTCCTTACCTCTACCAGGGCCGCGAGGATAAACTGGTGGTTCTGGATGAGCTTCTTGGCAAACTCAACCTAAGCTATGAGCAAGTCGCCTATCTGGGCGATGACTTGCCTGACCTGCCGGTGATCCGGCGCGTGGGCCTGGGCATGGCCGTGGCCAATGCCGCATCGTTTGTTCGCGAACACGCCCACGGCATTACCCAGGCCCGTGGCGGCGAAGGTGCCGCCCGCGAGTTCTGCGAGCTGATCCTGCGCGCCCAGGGCAGCCTTGAAGCGGCCCACGCCGCCTACCTATAGAGCCTTCTATGCTGAGCAAAAAGATTCGCAACTTCCTGATATTCGGAGCCATTGCCGCACTGTTCCTCGCGGTGGGCTACTGGAATATCAGCCCGGAGCGCTTCCTCGATCAGCCTGTCGTGCAGGCCGACCAGGGCGCCATCGACTATTACGCCACCAACGCCTACAGCGTGCAGTTCCTGCCTGACGGCAAGGTGCAGTACGAAATGACGTCGGACAAGGTCGAACACTTGAAGGCTTCAGAGGTCACATTGCTGACCAATCCGGACCTGAATCTGTATCGCGGCACCGAATTCCCGTGGCACGTCACCAGCAAGCGTGGCGAGGTCAACCCGGACGGTACCGAAGTGGAACTGATCGATTCGGTGCGCGTTGCGCGTACTGACGCCCAGAACCGCGACACCATCATTACCAGCAGTCGCATGACCGTATTCCCACAGAAGCAATATGCGCAGACCGAGCAAGACGTTAGAATCGACGGCGCTGGCGGTGTATCGACTGGCAAGGGAATGAAAGCGTATTTGAAAGAAAGCAGGATACACCTGCTATCGAACGTAAGAGGACAGTATGAGGCTCGTTAAAACCCTCCCTATTTTGCTCGGTCTGGGCGCAGCACTGGGAAGCGTGAGCGCCTGGGCTCTGCCGAACGATAGCCAGCAACCGATCCATATTCAGGCTGACGATGCGCAACTGGATGACAAGCAAGGTATCGCGACCTACAAGGGCGACGTAATCATCACTCAAGGTTCGATGAAGATTACCGGCAATACCGTCACCCTGACCCGCACCCCGGCCGGCGACATCGACGTCGTGACCTCGGTGGGCAACCTTGCCTATTTCGAACAGAAGCAAAACGCCGCCGATCCAGGCCCGATCAAAGGCTACGGCGTAACCATCCAGTACCACGCGCCGCAGAACCGAATCGTACTGACTGACCGCGCCAAAGTGATCAGCAGCGACGGCAACTCGACCGAAGGCGAGAAAATCGTCTACGACACCGTCAAGCAGATCGCCACTGCTGGCCGCGCCAATGGCACCAAGGTCACCGCGCCACGTCCGCGCATTGACATGGTTATCCAGCCGAAGAAGAAGGCCCAGTAATGGCAACCCTGAAAGCCCAGCATCTGGCCAAGGCCTATAAAAGCCGTCAGGTCGTGCGCGACGTCAGCCTGTCGATCGACAGCGGCCAGATCGTCGGCCTGCTTGGCCCCAACGGTGCCGGCAAGACCACCTGTTTCTACATGATTGTCGGCCTGGTCCAGGCAGACCAGGGCCGTGTATTGATCGATGACCTGGACGTGAGCCACCAGCCAATGCACGGTCGTGCACGGGCCGGTATCGGCTATCTCCCCCAGGAGGCGTCGATCTTCCGCAAACTGTCAGTGTCCGACAACATCATGGCGATCCTTGAGACCCGCAAGGAACTGGATCGCGATGGGCGCCGCCAGGAGCTGGAAAGCCTGCTGCAGGAGTTCCACATCAACCACATTCGCGACAACCTCGGCATGAGCCTGTCCGGCGGCGAACGTCGTCGCGTGGAAATCGCCCGCGCCCTGGCCACTGCACCGAAGTTCATCCTGCTGGACGAACCCTTCGCCGGTGTCGACCCGATTTCGGTAGGCGACATCAAGCAGATCATCCATCACCTCAAGGCCAAGGGGATCGGCGTGCTGATCACCGACCACAACGTGCGTGAGACCCTGGATATCTGTGAAACCGCCTACATCGTAAACGACGGCCAACTGATTGCCGAAGGCGACTCCGCCACCATCCTGGCCAACGAACTGGTCAAGGAAGTGTATCTGGGGCACGAGTTCCGCCTGTAACCACTGTGATGTCAGGACATTCGCCATCGGGCGCGGGAGTCAATAAAAACCTCATTATTTTTATTGTTACCGCGCTCTAGGCAAAGCCCCCGATATCAGGCATATAATTTGCTTATGTTTGGCGCTCACGCGCCCTGTCGTGGATGGCGCATTGCGCCGGCGAATAAGGTGTTAAGCCCCTGCCATGAAACCATCGCTAGTCCTGAGAATGGGCCAGCAGCTGACGATGACACCGCAGCTGCAACAGGCCATCCGCCTGCTCCAATTGTCGACCCTGGACCTGCAACAGGAAATCCAGGAGGCCCTGGAGTCCAACCCGATGCTCGAACGCCAGGAAGAAGGCGACGACTTCGATAATGCCGACCCACTGGCCGACAACATAGAGCAAAAACCCAATCCCGACGTCCAGGAACCGTCCTACCAGGAAGCCGCCCCCACGGTGGATAACCTGGAAGAAGGCGAATGGAACGAACGCATTCCCAATGAACTGCCCGTGGACACGGCCTGGGAAGATGTCTACCAGACCAGCGCCAGCAGCCTGCCCAGCAACGACGATGACGAGTGGGACTTCACCACCCGCACCTCCGTTGGCGAGAGCCTGCAGAGCCATCTGCTGTGGCAACTGAACCTTGCCCCGATGTCCGACACCGATCGCCTGATCGCCGTGACCCTGATCGATTGCATCAATAATCAGGGCTACCTGGACGAGACCCTTGAGGAAATCCTCGAGGCCTTCGACCCGGAACTGGACATCGAGCTGGACGAAATCGAAGCGGTGCTGCACCGCATCCAGCAGTTCGAGCCTGCCGGCATTGGCGCGCGCAATCTCAGCGAGTGCCTGTTGCTGCAACTGCGCCAGCTACCCGCCAAGACCCCGTGGCTGACCGAGGCCCAACGCCTGGTCACCGACTACATCGACCTGCTGGGCAGCCGCGACTACAGCCAGTTGATGCGCCGCATGAAGCTCAAGGAAGATGACCTGCGCCAGATCATCGAGCTGGTACAGAGCCTCAACCCGCGCCCCGGCTCGCAGATCGAGTCCAGCGAAGCCGAATATGTCGTGCCTGACGTGATCGTGCGCAAGGACAACGAGCGCTGGCTGGTGGAACTGAACCAGGAATCGGTGCCACGCCTGCGGGTCAACCCGCAATACGCCGGGTTCGTGCGCCGGGCCGATACCAGTGCCGACAACACCTTCATGCGCAACCAGTTGCAGGAAGCGCGCTGGTTCATCAAGAGCCTGCAAAGCCGCAACGAGACCCTGATGAAGGTAGCCACCCAGATCGTCGAGCATCAGCGCGGCTTCCTGGAGTACGGCGACGAGGCGATGAAGCCGTTGGTACTGCATGATATTGCCGAAGCCGTTGGCATGCATGAGTCGACCATTTCCCGGGTAACCACCCAGAAATTCATGCATACCCCACGGGGTATATATGAGCTGAAATACTTTTTCTCCAGCCACGTCAGCACCTCCGAAGGCGGCGAATGCTCGTCCACGGCGATCCGCGCGATCATCAAAAAACTGGTTGCCGCGGAAAATCAGAAAAAGCCGTTGAGTGACAGCAAGATCGCTGGTTTACTGGAGGCACAAGGCATTCAGGTCGCCCGTCGAACCGTCGCCAAGTACCGCGAGTCCCTTGGGATCGCGCCTTCCAGCGAGCGTAAGCGGTTGATGTGACGGGCGGGCCACAGCGTTCCAGTGGCGGGTATTCCTACCCGCCGCTTTATGCACTGGCAACGAAGGAGAAGCTGTATGCAAGTCAACATCAGTGGACACCAACTGGAAGTGACCGAACCGCTGCGCGCCTACATCAGCGAGAAACTCAAACGAATTGAGGGGCATTTCGACAAGATCACCAATGTGCAAGTCATCATGTCTGTCGAAAAGCTGAAGCAGAAAATCGAAGCCACCTTGCGTATACCCGGCGGGGAAGTAGTCGCCAATGCAGAGCATGCAGATATGTATGCCGCTATTGACGACCTGACCGACAAGCTGGATCGCCAAATCAAAAAGCATAAGGAAAAGCAGCAGAGCCTTCTTCAAGGCACAGGCCGCTAACACTCCCCACCCATGATTCGACTTGAAACCATCCTGACCCCCGGCCGTTCCCTCGTGAACGCGCCGGGCGGCAGTAAAAAGAAAGCCCTCGAACAGATTGCCAACCTGATCAGCCGCGAAGTGCCTGAACTGGTGATGCAAGACGTGTACGAGGCTCTGATTGCCCGTGAAAAACTCGGCTCGACCGGTTTTGGCAACGGCATCGCTATTCCTCATTGCCGCCTCAAGGGCTGTGAAACTCCGGTAAGCGCCCTGTTACACCTGGACGCCCCCACTGATTTCGACGCCATCGATGGCGCCCCGGTTGACCTGCTGTTTGTCCTGCTGGTCCCGGAGGCCGCTACCGATGCGCACCTGGAACTGCTCAGGCAGATCGCCAGCATGCTCGACCGTGAAGAAGTACGTAAGAAACTGCGTAGCGCCAGCACCAATGAAGCGCTGTATCAGGTTGTCCTGGATGAGCAAAGCGGGCAGTAATCATGCGTTTGATCATCGTCAGCGGGCGTTCCGGCTCAGGTAAAAGTACTGCCCTCAACGTGCTTGAGGACAACGGTTTCTATTGCATCGACAACTTGCCGGCGGGCCTGTTGCCCGAGTTGGCGGAGCGCGCGCTGATCCACACCGAGCTGGCGCAACCGCTGGTGGCGGTGTCGATTGACGCCCGCAACCTGCCCAGCCACCTCACGCGATTCCCGGAATTGCTTGAAGAGGTACGCGCCAAGCATATCCATTGCGACGTGCTGTACCTGGATGCCGACGAAGAAACGCTGCTCAAGCGCTTCTCGGAAACCCGTCGCCGCCACCCGCTGAGTAGCTCGAACCGCTCGCTGGCTGAAGCCATCGAGGACGAGACCAAGCTGTTGGGGCCGATCATTGATTTGGCCGACCTCAAGATCAACACCACCAGCCTGAACCTTTACCAACTGCGTGACGCCATCAAGCTGCGCCTGCTGAACCAGCCGGAGCCCGGCACGGCATTCCTGGTTGAATCCTTTGGTTTCAAGCGGGGCATGCCGATAGACGCCGACCTGGTATTTGACGTGCGCTGCCTACCCAACCCTTACTGGAAGCCGGAACTGCGCGATCAGTCAGGCCTGGACCAGCCGGTTGCCGAATACCTGGCGGCTCAACCGGATGTCGAAGAGATGTTCCAGGATATCTCCAGCTACCTGCTCAAGTGGCTACCACGCTTTGCCGCCAGCAACCGGGCCTATGTCACCATCGCTATCGGCTGTACCGGCGGGCACCACCGCTCCGTCTACCTGACCGAGCGCCTGGGCCAGGTCTTGCAGAAAACCCTCAAGAATGTCCAGGTTCGCCACCGCGACCTTAGCTGAAAGGAACACCTTCGCGATGCCCGCTCTGGAAATTGAAATCATCAACAAACTGGGCTTGCACGCCCGCGCGTCGGCCAAATTTGTCGGGGTTGCGGGCCAGTTTCCTTGCCAGGTCCGGGCCGGGCGTACGCCAGAATCCATGGTCGACGGCAAAAGCATCATGGCGATGATGATGCTGGCTGCCGGCAAAGGCACCACGATTCATCTGAAGACCGAAGGTGAGCAGGAACAGGAAGCGCTGGATGCGCTGGTGAAGTTGATCAACAACTACTTCGATGAAGGCGAATAGCCCTTTGCCCAACATAAATCCCATGTGTACGGGCTGGTGTGGGAGCTGGCTTGCCTGCGATAGCTGTGGATCAGCCAACATTTTTATCGACTAGTACACCGCTATCGCCGGCAAGCCAGCGCCTACATTGGTTTTGCGCTAAAAGTCAGCCCAGCGCTGTATCCATCGCCATCATCAGGCAAAACCCGATGCATAGCCCCAGGCTCGCCAGCTTGTCATGGCCATTGCGCCGCGACTCGGGAATGACCTCATGAGTCACCACCAATAACATCGCCCCAGCCGCCAGGGCCAGGCCCAGGGGCAACAGCATTTCGGCCAGGCTGACCAGCCAGGCACAGAGCACGGCAAACACCGGTTCCACCAGCCCGGATGCAGCGCCGATCAGGAACGCCTTGACCCGCGACATCCCCGCCCCTGCCAGCACCAATGCAATCACCAGCCCCTCGGGCACATCCTGCAACGCGATACCCATGGCCAGGCTATCGGCATCGGGCATACCGCCACCAGCCGAGACACCTACCGCCATGCCTTCGGGAATGTTGTGGGCAATGATGGCAAACACAAATAGCCAGATGCGCGGTGGGATTACCGGTTTGTCAGGCGTGCCGACCAGCATTTCCGGGCTGGCACCGGAGACCTTGCGGTCCACCAGGAACAAACCGAATGCGCCCAGCATGATGCCAAAACTGATCAACCCGCTGGAGGCCCAGGGCGTCAGCCCCAGGTTTTCGGCAGCGGCGATTCCCGGCACGACCAGCGAAAACGCCGTCGCCGCCAGCATCACCCCGGCGCCAAACCCCAGTAATGTGTCGCTGACCGCCAGCGGCATCCGCCGGATCACCAGCACCGGCACCGCACCCAATGCCGTGCCTAGGGCACAGATTGCACCACCTTGCAGGGCGCGCAGGATGCGCGGTTCCAGGTCCAGCCAGGCCAGCCCGTGGGCCACCAGCAATGCAGTTCCCGCCAATAGCAGCAGCGAGCCAAACGCATAGCGGAACATTCGCACGCTGCTGATCGCCAGTGTTTCAGTGCCCATAGTCGGCCTTAGGTCTTGTTATGAGAGGGCATTAAGCCAGTGCAGCCTGGTAGCGCTCAGCGACTTCCGGCCAGTTGATAACACTGTAGAAGGCGTTGATGTACTCAGGGCGACGGTTTTGATAGAGCAGATAGTAGGCGTGCTCCCAGACGTCCAGGCCGAGGATCGGCGTATTGCCGTTCATCAATGGGCTGTCCTGGTTGCCACTGCTTTCGACGACAAGGGTCTTTTGCGGGGTGACGCTCAGCCAGGCCCAACCACTGCCAAAGCGAGTCAGCGCGGCCTTGGTGAATGCATCCTTGAATGCGTCAAAACCACCCAGCTGCGCGTCAATCGCCTGACCCAAGGCGCCCTCGGGCTTACCACCGCCCTTGGGCGACATGACCGCCCAGAACAACGAATGGTTGGCATGCCCACCGCCTTGGTTGATCACTGCCGCACGCAGTTTTTCCGGTAGTTGCTGGACGCTGGAGACCAGTTTTTCTACCGGCCAGCCTGCAAACTCGGTGCCTTCGACGGCAGCGTTGAGGTTATTGATATAGGTCTGGTGGTGCTTGGTGTAGTGGATTTCCATGGTTTGCGCATCGATATGCGGCTCCAGGGCATCGTAGGCGTAGGGCAAGGCAGGCAAGGTGTAGGACATATCAATGTGCTCCATAAAAAGGGCTGTTGCGGGTCGGCGTATCCGTCTGCGCCGTATTGCTGCCCAGTAAGCGATGGGTACGGGGGTACTCGCCGTGATCGCTGATGAAATTCAACAGTTCGACGTAGGTCTTGCTGCTCTGGCGCAAGGCCGCCTCGCGCAATGCTTGAGGCAGCCGGGTGTCCTGCATCGTCTGCAGCAAGCGCTGGTGAATGGCGCAGAGGTATTCGGCGCTTTCCTCAGGCTGGTTCAAGCGCAGGTGCAGGTCCGCCAGGTTGTGGTGGGAAATAACGCAAGCTGCCACGGCCTCGTCGGCATCACCCCAGCGCTCAAACAACACTTGGGCCAGGGCCAGGGCCTGCAGGTAATGCTCGCGGGCATCCACCAGTTCGCCCTGCATAAAGCAGCGATTGGCCCGTTCGATCGTGCGTTTCCAGTGCTCCATGGTGAGCCTCCAAAGCAGGGTCGGTAATTACACGCCACCCGCCGTGAGCTTTTCCGGGTCCAGCAGGACTTCCAGTTGGCTGCGCGGCAAGTCGGTGTGCTCGAGCGCCACATCAATCACCGGCCGGCCTTGTTGGTAGGCTTTCTTGGCGATTTCAGCGGCCTTTTGGTAACCAATGATCGGGTTGAGTGCAGTGACCAGGATCGGGTTGCGCGACAGCGCTTCCTTGAGCTTGGGTTCGTTGACCTTGAAGCTGGCGATGGCCTTGTCCGCCAGCAGGCGGCTGGAGTTGGCCAGCAACTCCAGGCTGCCGAGCAGGTTCTGGGCGATGATCGGCAGCATCACGTTGAGTTCGAAGTTGCCGGACTGGCCTGCGATGGTGATTACGCTGTCATTGCCGATAACCTGTGCTGCAACCATCGCGGTGGCCTCCGGGATCACCGGGTTGACCTTGCCGGGCATGATCGACGACCCCGGCTGCAGGCCTTCGAGCTCGATTTCACCAAGGCCTGCCAGTGGGCCGGAGTTCATCCAGCGCAGGTCGTTGGCGATTTTCATCAGTGTTACGGCAATGGCTTTGAGTTGGCCGGAAACGGCAACGGCAGTGTCCTGGGAGCCAATCAAGGCGAACAGGTTCTTGCCCGGTGTGAACTGCACCTGGGTCAGACGGCTCAGTTGCTGGCTGAAACGTGCAGCGAATTCTGGGTGTGCATTGATCCCGGTCCCAACCGCGGTGCCGCCCTGAGCCAGGGCCTGCAGACTTGGCAACAGGCCTTGCAGGTGACCGATATTGGCCTTGAGTTGCTGCGCCCAACCCTCCAGGACCTGGCTCATGCGCACCGGCATGGCATCCATGAGGTGCGTACGCCCGGTCTTGATGAACGGATGGACTTCAACCGCCTTGCGCTCGATCACTTCAACCAAGTGCAGCAACGCCGGCAAAGTCTGCTCATGCAGCACCAGCGCGGCGCTGACATGGATGGTGGTCGGGATGATGTCGTTGCTGCTCTGCCCGCAGTTGACGTGGTCGTTGGGGTTGACCGCCTCGCCCAGCAGGCGGCTGGCCAGGGTCGCGATCACTTCGTTGGCATTCATGTTGGAACTGGTGCCGGAACCGGTCTGGAAAATATCCACCGGGAAATGCTGCATGAAGTCGCCTTCCAGCAAGCCCTGGGCGGCCTCGACGATGGCTTTGCCCTGGCCTTCGCTGATCTGCTTGAGGTCGACATTGGCCTTGGCGGCCGCCGCCTTGGCCAGGATCAGGGCGCGAATGAACTGGGTCGGCATGCGTTGGTGGCTGATCGGGAAGTTGTTCACCGCACGCTGAGTCTGGGCGCCATACAAAGCTTCTGCGGGTACTTGCAACTCGCCCATGCTGTCGCGTTCGATACGGGTATTACTCATCGGAAGATCCTTGCACCAAGTCGGAGTGAGAAATAGACGGCAACAATTCACAGGTCGCCAATTGCCAGGCAAAGGTCTGCCAGCGCTTGAGGCGGCAGGCACAGTGAGAGAGGTTTTCCAGGTCGCGTAGCGGGCGCCAGGCCTGGTCCAGGCACGTGGACCGCCAATGCCAGGGCAAGGCGATGTCGGTGGCGGTATCGATCAACAGGCGAAACGAGGTCTCAGCGATGGTCCACGGGTGCGTGGCCGTGCAGCAGGCCAGATAACGCCCTTCGTTTAGGTAATGTTCGATCAGGCGTGGCTCGTCAGGGTTGAGCCCACAGCGAATCTGGCGACTCATCCAGCGCCAGCTTTCCAGGTAGGGATCCTCGTGCAGGACAGAACTCATGATCCAAGCTCACTCGATAATGATATTTATTATTAAATGATATTGAGAATCAAAACAAGCTATTGAACCTATAGCTTTGTCGGCCTTGTGAGATTCCAGGCAAAAAAAAGCGCCACCCTTGGGGTGGCGCTGCTGTGTAAGGAATAGTGTTTAGCTGCCGGCAACGGTCATCCGTTCGATCAGCACCGAACCGGTGCGGATATTGCTGCGCAGTTCCAGATCGTTACCCACGGCGACGATCTGCTTGAACATATCGCGCATATTGCCGGCGATGGTCACTTCCTGGACGGCGAACTGGATTTCACCATTCTCCACCCAGAAACCCGCCGCGCCTCGGGAATAATCACCCGTCACCATGTTCAAGCCGTGCCCCATCAACTCGGTCACCAGCAAGCCACGGCCCATGCGTCGCAGCAGCGCCGCCTGGTCTTCATCGCCATGGGTCACGAACAGGTTGTGAACGCCACCGGAGTTCGCGGTACTGGGCAAACCAAGCTTGCGCCCGGCGTAGGTGCCGAGCACGTAGGACACCAGCTCACCATTTTCGACAAACGGCTTGGCGTAGGTCGCCAGGCCATCACCATCAAAGGCCGAGCTACCCATGGCGCGCATCAGGTGCGGACGTTCATCCAGGGTCAGCCACTCAGGAAACAACTTCTGCCCCATCGCACCCTCAAGGAACGACGACTTGCGGTACAGGTTCCCCCCGGAAATCGCCCCCAGGAAGCTACCGAACAGACCGCCGGCCAACTCCGCCGAAAACAGCACCGGCACTTCGCAAGTCGGCACCGGGCGCGCGCCCAGGCGGCTCGCGGCCCGTTGCGCAGCGCGCTGGCCAATGCTCACCGGATCCGCCAACAACTCACCCTGGCGGCTTACGTCATACCAGTAGTCACGCTGCATCTGGCCATCGGCCTCGGCGATCATCACGCAGCTCAAGCTATGGCGTGTCGACGCATAGCCGCCGATAAAGCCATGACTGTTGCCATACACACGGCAACCCTGATGAGTGCTCAGGGTGGTGCCATCGGCATTCTTGATCCGGCTATCGGTATCGAATGCCGCAGCTTCGCAGGCCAGGGCCTTTTCGATGGCCTGCTCGGGAGTGATATCCCAGGCGTGATACAGATCGAAATCTTTCAGGTCGCGCGCCATCAAGGCCGCATCCGCCAAACCGGACGCCTCGTCTTCGGAGGTGTGCTTGGCAATTGCCAGGGCGGCAGCAACGGTTTCGCGAATGGCTTCCGGACCGCTGGCCGAGGTACTGGCCGACCCCTTGCGCTGCCCTACATACAAGGTGATGCCAAAACCCTGGTCACGGTTGAACTCAACGGTTTCCACTTCCCGCTGGCGCACCGAAGTCGACAAGCCCTGCTCCAGCGACACCGCCACTTCACAGGCACTGGCGCCCTGGCGCTTGGCCTCGGCAATGATCTGCTCAACTTGTTCCTGCAGTGCCGGTAACGCTTGTGGACCGACGCTTTGGGCTGCACTCATGGTTTTCTCCACTCAAATTCTGCTTTCGGTTAAGGCCATCGAGCGACCGGGCCGGACAAGCGGCCCCCGACTGGTTATCATGGCGGCGTTTCTTTGCGGACTGCCACCATGGTTGATTCTTACGACGACTCCCTCGATGGGGAGAAAAGCAAAACCCAGGTCAAACGCGAGCTGCATGCTCTGGTTGATCTCGGCGAGCGCCTTACAACACTCAAGCCGGACTTGATTGCCAAACTGCCATTGACCGACGAAATGCGCCGGGCCCTGGCAGATGCACCCAAGCACACCGCGAACATCGCGCGTAAACGGCACATCATGTTTATCGGCAAGCTGATGCGCGACCAGGACACTGACGCCATTCTGACTTTGCTCGACCAACTTGATGCTTCCACCCGCCAGTACAACGAACGCTTCCATAACCTGGAACGTTGGCGCGACCGCCTGATCGGCGGTGACGACGCTGTATTGGAGAAGTTCGTCCTGGACTATCCGGATGCCGACCGCCAGCAACTGCGCTCCCTGATCCGTCAGGCCCAGCACGAACTGGCACAGAACAAGGCGCCGGCCACCAGCCGTAAAATCTTCAAGTACATCCGTGAGCTGGACGAGACTCAACGCGGCCTGCGCTGATCCTCTTCCCCGGGTGGCGGTCTTCGCCACCCGAAGCTCCACGCCTTACGATCCCGTGCCACCCACGGTGATCGCATCAATTTTCAGGGTTGGCTGGCCGACACCGACCGGCACCGACTGCCCATCCTTGCCACACATCCCTACACCACTGTCCAGCGCCAGGTCGTTACCGACCATCGACACCTTGCTCATGGCCTCCGGACCGTTGCCAATCAAGGTTGCGCCCTTGACCGGTGCGGTGATCTTGCCGTCCTCGATCAAATAGGCTTCGCTGGTAGAGAACACGAACTTGCCGCTGGTGATATCCACCTGGCCACCACCCAGATTGGCGCAATAGATCCCGCGTTTGACCGAGGCAATGATCTCTGCCGGGTCGCTTTCGCCCGCCAGCATGTAGGTATTGGTCATGCGCGGCATCGGCAAATGCGCGTAGGACTCACGCCGACCGTTGCCGGTGCGCGCCACGCCCATCAGGCGCGCGTTGAGCTTGTCTTGCATATAACCCTTGAGCACGCCGTTTTCGATCAGCGTGGTGCACTCGGTGGGCGTGCCTTCATCGTCGACGCTCAGGGAGCCACGACGACCGGCCAATGTACCGTCATCGACGATGGTGCAGAGCTTCGAGGCGACCATTTCGCCCATGCGCCCGCTATAGGCGGAACTGCCCTTGCGGTTGAAATCGCCTTCCAGGCCGTGCCCCACCGCTTCATGCAGCAATACACCGGACCAGCCCGAACCCAGCACCACCGGCAGCGTACCGGCCGGCGCCGGGATGGCTTCCAGGTTGACCAGCGCCTGGCGCAACGCCTCGCGGGCGTAGCCCATGGCTCGGTCTTCGGTGAGGAAATAGCGATAATCCGTACGCCCGCCGCCGCCATGGCCGCCACGCTCGCGACGGCCGTTCTGCTCGACGATCACACTGACATTGAAGCGCACCAACGGCCGCACATCCGCCGCCAGGCTGCCATCGGTGGACGCCACCAGGATGCGCTCCCAGACACCGGCCATGCTCACACTCACCTGCTGGATACGCGGGTCGAGGGCACGGGTTGCGGCATCTACACGCTTGAGCAGCTCGACCTTTTCGGCCCGGCTGATCACTTCCAGCGGGTTGTCCGGGCCGTACAACTGGGTCACGTCCTGGGTGCTGAACGCCTGCACGGTACCGTTCTGGCCGGCACGGGAAATCGAGCGCGCCGCACGGGCTGCCAGGCCCAGGGCTTCCAGGGTGATGGCATTGCTATAGGCAAAGCCGGTCTTCTCACCGGACTGCGCACGCACCCCAACCCCTTGGTCCAGGTTGAAACTGCCGTCCTTGACGATCCCATCTTCCAAGGACCATGACTCGGAGATCTGCCCCTGGAAATACAGGTCGGCGGCATCGATGCCAGGCCCGGCCAGGTCGCCCAGTACGGTTTGCAGACTTTCGATGGTCACGCCACCGGGCGCCAGGAGGTGTTCACTGACTGAGGACAACAACTCGCTCATAGGTTCGGCCTTAAATTCATCGTTCTGAAGCAGGTCGCTGTGCGCCCTGCGAGAAAAAGCGCCGGTGGCCTGCCACCGGCATGCGCGCCCGTATCGACGCTTGTTCGCTACTATCACGTTCGGCCAACAACACCGCTTCGCCTTGATCCTGTTGCGCCAGCACCCGCCCCCATGGATCAACAATCGCCCCATGACCATAGGTTTCCCGCGGTCCCGGATGCACGCCACCTTGTGCGGCCGCGAGCAGGTAACACTGGGTTTCGATGGCCCGCGCACGGATCAACACATCCCAGTGCGCCGCGCCCGTTACCGCCGTAAAAGCCGAGGGTGCGGTAATCAATTCGGCACCCGCAGCACGTAATTCGCTGTATAGCTCCGGGAAGCGCAGGTCATAACAGACCGTCAGCCCCAGGCGCCCGACCGGCGTATCGGCCACCACCACTTGGTTGCCGTAAGCATAGTCGTCGGATTCACGA
This sequence comes from Pseudomonas sp. DTU12.1, assembly GCF_009873475.1. NCBI lineage: Bacteria > Pseudomonadati > Pseudomonadota > Gammaproteobacteria > Pseudomonadales > Pseudomonadaceae > Pseudomonas > Pseudomonas sp. DTU12.1. The sequence continues at coordinate 5,124,675 of NZ_CP045254.1, forward strand.
TAACGACCGCGCGCGTCAGCCACATCCACGTCAAACAGGTGCAGCTTGTCGTAGCGAGCAACGATCTGACCCTGCGCGTCGATCAACAACGAGCAGGCATTGGACTTGGCATCGGGGTGATCCAATGGAGGCAACGGCAATGTGCCGGCCACTATCCATAAGTTGAGGTCACGGGCGGCCAGTTTCAACCAGGGCAGGATCGGCCCATCGCCCAAGGCTTCGGCGCGGCCGATGGCGGCCACATCGCGCCGGCCCATGGCGGCGAAGTTTTCCGGCAGGACCGCCAGTTGCGCGCCCCCTGCCGCCGCCTGCTCCAACAAGCGCCTGGCCTCGGCCAGGTTGGCCAGGACATCGCTCTGGCTGACCATCTGGATTACCGCAAAGGACATGGGCCGACACTCCATAAAAAGCATGGGGCCATGCTACTCCACAGGCGCTTATTGTGGTTTTTCAAATGGCTTGTCGAAGGTGATTTTTGGATCTTTCCATGGCCCTTCCACCTTGTACTGGACGCTGGCAAAACGCGAAACCCGATCACCGATCAACTTGTCGATCAAAAACAACGCGCCACCAATGGCCGGCGCGCCCACGATCAATGCGGCGATAGGCAGGTTGTTGGTCACCGGCAAGGTCACCAGTAACTTGGCATCGACGCGATCAGCCACCAGGTCCAGGGTACCGTTGAGTTCCAGGTTGCTCGACGGCCCCGTGAGGATTATCGGCTCGCGGGTCACAAACACACCATTGCTGGCAGCCAGCAGGCCCTTGACCCGGTCATAGCTCAGGCCCTTGCCAAGCAAGTCCGAGAAGTCCAGGCGCAAACGCCGGCCAATGGAGTTGAAGTTCAGCAGGCCAAACACCCGCAACGCCTGGGCACCGCCCTCGACCTCGACAAACTGGCCTTTGCGGAACGACGCATCCAGGCTGCCGGAAAAACGCTTGGGCCCAACCCACGCAGGCGAACCCGGCCAGCGCCCGTCTACATCCAGATGAAAATCCTGGCTGGTCACGGTGGGCGCAAAGCCCCAGCCCTTGAGCACATCGGCGATATTCTTGCCATCCAGGCGCCCCTTGTACCAGCTGTTGCTGGCGCCAGGAGCCCCTTCCCAACCACCAGCGCCCTTGAGCTGCATGCCCTTGAGACCCAGGTCGAGGTTGTTGAAGGCCATGCCCTTGGCTGTCGGACGCACCTTCAAGGACCAGGCGCCGATCAGGTCGGGGCCCTGGAACAACTGGGCAATGGCGATATCCAGCGCGGGAATATCCTTGGGATCGATGCCGGCCAGGGGATCAGGCGCGTTTTCATCGGCCTGTACCGTAGGGTCGACCGCCGGCAGCTTCACATACTGCAGGTTGATGGCAATGGGCGCGCCCTTGGCATCTGGCAGGCCAACAGTGCCCTTGGCCTGCTGGCTGTCGAGCTGCAAGCCCCAGGCGGCGGGCTTGCGGTCCAGTTTCAGGGTGACCTGATCGAGTTGGGTCCCAAACCCGGTCAGCTTGCCAAGCTTGAAATCGGCACTGCTCAGCAGTTGCTTGGCATTGCCGCCCGGATCATTGCCGGCGTAGCGCTCCACCAACTTCTTCCAGGGATCGATATCCAGTTCCGACAGCACCCCGCGAATCCGCAGGCCCTTGCCACCGGGCAACAAGGCATCGCCATCACCGAGGAACAGCTCGCCCCGGCCCTGGGTAAAGTTGTCCGCCGGGGCTGCAAAGGTAAAGTTCGCCAACTCGCCGTAATCAAACCAGTAACGCCGCTCCGCGCCTTGCAAAGTCATGCGGAACACACTGTCACGCCCCTGGCTGGCGGGCATGCCAAATGGCGCAGGCAAGTCCACCGCCACGCCCTTGAGGTTGGAGCTGACCCGCAACTGGCTGTCGGCGCCATCCAGGTCAAGCTGCAGTTGATACGGGATATCCCCGGATACCGGCAGCGGCTGGCTGACTTTCAGCCAGTCGGTAAGGCGCTTGACCGTTACCTGGCCCTTGGCGGTGACCCGAGTGCTGAGATTGCCCGGCTTGCCCCCAGGCGCAATCTGCGCCGTGATCGGCCGGTCGAAGGCTTGGGCGCTGATGTTCTGGCCACTCAGGCCCTTGGCGCTGTCGAAGCGGAACTCGCCCTTGAGCTGGTTCAGGTCCAGGGTCGGCTCGGCCAGTTGCAAGCGCGCCTTGTCGGTCTTGAAGTCCACTACAATTTTCGGTTCGGTGCCCTTCGCCAGGGGAATATCCAGGTCCAGGGAGCCCTGTAGGTCGCCCTCGCCTTTCCAGCCGGCAAACGTCGACGCCGTGCCGATGGGTGCGTCCTGAAGGATCTTCAGGCCGTCCCCCAGACCGCCGGCAAAACCGCCCGTCAGCAGCAAATGGCTGTCATGGCCGGGCAGCGCATGGGGAATGTTGACGTAGATATCCTTGACCTTGGTATCGAGCAGTTGCCCCTTGCTGGCCAGGATGCGCACGCCGGTCTCTTCGACGAACACTTCACCGGCCACCTTGCTGACATGGGGCCAGCCCGGCTGGAACGCCAGCTCGGCGTCATGGACCTTGAAGAACAGGCTGATATTGCGCGCCGCCGTCACCGCATCGTGGTTCAGCGAGCCTTGGTACTGGAAGAAACCTTCATCGACCGCGCCCTTGAGAATCGCAGTACGCAGCCACTCATCCAGGGCCGGGCTCAACACAGCCGGCAAGTATTTGGAAGTAAAACGCCCATCGCCATCGACCATGCCGACCCGCAGGTCCATGTAGTCTTCCTGGCTATGATCGAAATGCAGGCGAATCAGGAAATCCGCCGCGACCTTGCCCTCTTCCCCAAGCACCTTGATATACGGCGCGATCAGGGTGAAGCCTTGCTTATCCAGCTTCCACGTCAGGCGTGCATTGGCCTGGATGTACTGCCAGGGCTTGGCGAAAATCGGGTCCAGGTGCAGGACGAAATCCTTGCTGTCCATGCGCAACTCGCCCTGGCCCAGGTCGCCACTGATGCTGCCGGATACATTGCGGGCCGCCGGCGCGCCGAAATAGGCGTCAAAGCCCACGCGCTCGAGGTTGGCAGCGAAGCTGACGCGCTGGTCGCCGGCCTCCTGCGGGCGATAATCGACCCGCACATTGCGCAGTACGCCCGTGGCCTTCAACGCTTCTACGGTCTTGGCAAAACCTTCCGGCAATGGCGCCAGGGCGTTGAGCAAAGGGGTAATCGGCGTCAGGTCCAAGCGGTCGGCCTGCAGGTTCCAGGTCTCCTGTGCCTTGTCGGTAGCCAGGGTTTGCTGCAATTGCAGGTGCGACTCCCAACGGGTATCGCCCAGGTTCATGGCCAACGAGTCGAAGACCACCTTCAGGCCACTGTCACTGCGCTGCAGGTAGGCCGTCAGCCCCAGATTCTGGATGCTCGTGGATTTGCGCTGGGCGTAACGAACCTTCACCTGCGGCGCATTGAGCCGCGCGGCCGCGCTTTGCAGCGTGCCATTGGCCCAGGTCAGCCAGAATTCACCACCGGCTTTCAACTCGCTGAGCTTCCAGTCCCGGGTCAACTTCGCCGGAACCCATTGCGCCCAATTGCTCTGGGGCAGGCTCAGGTAAGCCTGGACCTCGCCGTCGCGCCACTGGCTGGCACGGATCCGCGTGCGCAGGCTCAGGGCCAGCGGTTGCCCGTCGGGCAAGGTCAGGCGGGCATCCAGGCGCTGGCGAGTGGCACCGGTTTGCAGGCTCAAGCCCACGTAGGTCAAGGTCAGCGGCGCTTGGTCGAACGGCTGCAAGGTAACCTGGCTGTCCAGCAGCGAGACCTTCGCCACCGCTTGCATGCGCTTGAGCAGTTGCTCCGGGTCCAGGGGTTGGTCGTCCTGTACCGGCAGGCCTTGCAATGCCCAATGCCCGTCCTGGTCCTCCTTGACGCTGAGCTGCAAGCCGCTGACTTCCAGATGGGCGATGCGCACATCCCACGCCAGCAGGCTGGCCCAGAGATCGGGCACCACTTGCACCTGGTCCAGGCGCAGGGCGCTAGGGCCTTCGCCGACCATCACATCATGGGCGAGCAATACCGGGGCAAAGCCGCTCCAGCGCCCTTCCAGGCTGCCGATGCTCAGTGGCATGTCGACCGCCGCCTGTGCCTTGGCCTCGACTTCGCCGCGGTACTCCGCGACCAATGGCGTCAATTCACGGCCCAGGCTGACGTAGACCGCCGCCAGTACCAACAGCAATGCACACAGGCCAAGGCCCCAACGGGTCAGTGCGGCAAAAAAGCGTTGCAGACGCTCCATGTCAGGCGACCCTCAAGGTAATAGTCGGACGGCAGATCAAGGTTTGCCGGTCTCGTTGAAAAGGACTGATGCGGATCAGAGCAGCACCACGTCGTATTGTTCCTGGGAATACATGGTTTCGACCTGGAAACGGATGGTGCGGCCAATAAACCCCTCCAACTCCGCAACGTTGCCCGACTCTTCGTCCAGCAATCGGTCCACCACCTTCTGGTTGGCCAAAACTCTGTAACCCTCGGCCTGGTAAGCGCGCGCCTCCCGTAGGATTTCCCGGAAAATCTCGTAGCAAACCGTTTCCGGGGTCTTCAACTTGCCGCGCCCCTGGCAACTGCTGCACGGCTCGCACAGCACTTGCTCAAGGCTTTCGCGAGTACGCTTGCGGGTCATCTGCACCAGGCCCAATTCGGTGATACCGATGATGTTGGTCTTGGCGTGATCGCGCTCCAGCTGCTTCTCAAGGGTGCGCAACACCTGGCGCTGGTGCTCTTCATCTTCCATGTCGATGAAGTCGATGATGATGATCCCGCCCAGGTTACGCAGGCGCAGTTGGCGGGCAATGGCAGTGGCGGCTTCGAGGTTGGTCTTGAAGATAGTTTCTTCAAGGTTGCGATGGCCAACGAAGGCGCCGGTGTTCACGTCAATGGTGCTCATGGCTTCCGCCGGGTCCACCACCAGGTAGCCGCCGGACTTGAGCGGCACCTTGCGTTCCAGGGCCTTCTGGATTTCGTCCTCGACGCCATACAGGTCAAAAATCGGCCGCTCGCCGGGATAGTGTTCAAGGCGGTCGGCGATCTCCGGCATCAGTTCGGCGACGAATTGCGTGGTTCGCTGGAAAGTTTCCCGCGAATCGATGCGAATTTTCTCGATCTTCGGGCTGACCAGATCACGCAGGGTACGCAGGGCCAGGCCCAGGTCTTCATAGATGACGCTCGGCGCGCCGATGGTCTTGATCTGGGCAGCGATCTGATCCCACAGGCGCCGCAGGTAGCGGATGTCCATGAGGATCTCGTCGGCACCGGCGCCCTCGGCGGCGGTGCGCAGGATAAAGCCGCCCGCCTCCTTGATGCCTTCGGCCGCCACGCAATCGCTGACGACCTTTTTCAGACGCTCACGCTCACCTTCGTCTTCGATTTTCAGGGAAATGCCGACATGGGCGGTGCGTGGCATGTACACCAGGTAGCGCGATGGAATCGATAGCTGCGTGGTCAGGCGCGCGCCCTTGGAGCCGATCGGGTCTTTGGTGACTTGCACCACCAGGCTCTGCCCTTCATGCACGAGGGCGCTGATGCTCTCGACCGCCGGACCTTCGCGCAGGGAAATTTCCGAGGCATGGATAAACGCAGCACGGTCCAGGCCGATATCGACAAAAGCCGCCTGCATGCCCGGCAATACCCGCACGACCTTGCCTTTATAGATATTGCCAACGATCCCGCGCTTCTGGGTGCGCTCGACGTGCACTTCCTGCAAAACACCGTTTTCTACCACCGCCACGCGCGATTCCATCGGCGTGATATTGATCAGAATCTCTTCACTCATGGCTGGGTCTCGTTCAGGCGTTTTCACAATAGTGGCCGATCGCTTAAATGTGGCGCTGGAGTAACGCGTTCAGCGCACGGAAAGGTGTTGCCAACAGGGTATGCCGAAATGGCCCAGCAGTTCTGCTGTTTCGCAGACCGGCAGGCCAACGACTGCGGAGTAACTGCCATTGAGGCCGGCGACGAATACTGCCGCCAACCCTTGGATAGCATAGCCGCCCGCCTTGTCCTGGGGTTCCCCGCTGTGCCAGTAAGTCGTTGCCTCGTGTGTGGAAACCTTGCGAAAGCGCACGCGGCTACTGACCAGGCGCGTTTCGCAGCGCTGGCCATCGAGCACGGCAATGGCGGTGAGGACTTCGTGTTCCCGATCAGAAAGGGCCAGCAACATGGCAAGGGCATCGGCCTGATCCAGGGGCTTGCCCAGGATCCGCCCATCGAGGATGACGGCGGTATCGGCGCCCAGCACGCAGGCATTCGCGGTATCGGTCAATGTCGCTAGGCCAGCGGCGGCTTTGCCACGGGCCAGGCGTTCGACGTAGGACGCAGGCGATTCGTCGCCCAGGGGTGTTTCATCGATGGCGGCGTTGACCAAGGTGAACGGCACGCCGATCTGGGTCAGCAGCTCGCGCCGCCGAGGAGAGCCGGAGGCCAGATAAAGCGCATGCATTGCAGACTCTCCCTGTGGGTTCGATAACCAGGCAGAGCCTCGCGACCCACTCAATTGATTTTATAGCGGCGACGCAACCCACGCAGGCCGAAACTGATCCATGGCCACAACAGCGCACTGACCAGGGCCGGCAAGACCAGCGCCAAGGTGGGTTGGCGGTTGCCGGTCAAGGCACTGAGCCACAGCTGCACCAGTTGGGCCAGGCCGAAGATCACCAGGATGACCAGGCACTGTTGCCACATCGGGAACATGCGCAGGCGTTGCTGCAACGACAGCACCAGGAAGGTAATCAGCGTAAGAATCAACGCATTCTGCCCAAGCAACGTGCCATACATCACGTCTTCAGCCAGCCCCAGGCACATCGCGGTGACCATGCCGACCTTATGCGGCAGGGCCAGGGCCCAGAATGCCAGGAGCAATGCCAGCCATAGCGGGCGCAGGATTTCCATGAATTGCGGCATCGGCGAAACGCTGAGCAGCATACCGATGGCGAAGGTCAACCAGACCATCCAGCCATTGCGTGAATGAGTACCGGCCATTATTGCGCCCCCTGTCGAGTGGTTGCCGGCGTGGGCGCCGCAGCAGGCGCAGTCGCCGCTGGTTTGACTGGCCGAGCAGGTTGGGCCACCGGCTTGGCCGGTGTCGCGGCAGCAGGCGTAGCGGGTACAACCGGTGTCGCCACAGGTGCCGCTGGCTTGGGTACGGTTGCCGGGATGATCGGCGTCGCAGTGCCGTCTTGCTTGTCCTGTGCTTCCTGGGCCTGGGCGGCGTCGTTGGCGCGCTCTTCCGGGGTGCGCGTGTCACTGAACACCAGCAACAGGTAGCGGCTGCGGTTCAGCGCAGCCGTTGGCACCGCACGCACAATCGCAAAGGGCTGCCCGGAATCGTGGATCACTTCCTTGACCGTCGCCACCGGGTAGCCTGCCGGGAACCGCTGGCCAAGGCCGGAGCTGACCAGCAGGTCACCTTCCTTGATGTCGGCCGTGTCTGCCACATGTCGCAGTTCCAGGCGCTCCGGATTGCCCGTGCCACTGGCAATCGCCCGCAGGCCGTTGCGGTTGACCTGCACCGGAATGCTATGGGTGGTGTCGGTCAGCAGCAGCACGCGGGAGGTATAGGGCATCAACTCCACCACCTGGCCCATCAGGCCACGGGCATCGAGCACCGGCTGGCCAAGGACCACGCCATCGCGCTCACCTTTATTGATGATGATGCGATGGGTGAAGGGGTTGGGGTCCATGCCGATCAACTCGGCCACTTCGACCTTTTCGTTGACCAGCGCGGAAGAATTGAGCAACTCGCGCAGCCGCACGTTCTGCTCGGTCAGGGCCGCCAGCTTTTGCATGCGCCCCTGCAACAGCAGGTTTTCGGTCTTGAGTTTTTCGTTCTCGGCAACCAGTTCGGTACGGCTGCCAAACTGGCTGGCCACACCTTGCCATAGCCGTTGCGGCAGGTCAGTGATCCAGTAGGACTGCATCAATACCAGCGACATTTGGCTACGCACCGGCTTGAGCAGTGTGAAGCGGGCGTCGACCACCATCAGCGCGACCGATAGCACGACCAGCACCAACAAGCGCACGCCCAATGAGGGGCCTTTAGTGAAGAGCGGTTTAATAGGCCGCTCCTCCCGGGCAGATATTCTCTTTATTCATACGGCATCAAACCGGCCTGGATGCAGATTGAAGAAGATAAACGCCAACAGGCAGCACTGCAAAGTGCTGCCTGTTGGCGAAACATGGCGTAACCAACGATCTTATTCGCTGGAGAGCAGGTCCATGGTGTGTTTATCCATCATTTCCAGTGCACGACCACCGCCACGGGCCACGCAGGTCAGCGGGTCTTCGGCGACGATCACCGGCAGGCCGGTTTCCTGGGCCAGCAACTTGTCGAGGTCGCGCAGCAAGGCGCCACCACCGGTCAGCACCAGGCCACGCTCGGCGATATCGGAAGCCAGTTCCGGCGGCGATTGCTCCAGGGCGCTTTTTACCGCCTGAACGATAGTAGCCAGGGACTCTTGCAGAGCTTCCAGCACTTCATTGGAGTTCAGGGTAAAGGCACGTGGCACGCCTTCGGCCAGGTTGCGACCGCGCACATCGACTTCGCGTACTTCGCCGCCCGGGTAAGCGGTACCAATTTCCTGCTTGATGCGCTCGGCGGTGGATTCGCCGATCAGGCTGCCGTAGTTACGACGCACATAAGTGATGATCGCTTCGTCGAAGCGGTCGCCGCCAACCCGTACGGATTCGGCATACACCACGCCATTGAGGGAGATCAGGGCGATTTCAGTGGTACCACCACCGATATCCACCACCATCGAACCGCGCGCTTCTTCAACCGGCAGGCCGGCACCGATGGCCGCAGCCATTGGTTCTTCGATCAGGAACACTTCGCGGGCACCGGCACCAAGGGCCGATTCACGGATGGCACGACGCTCCACCTGGGTGGATTTGCATGGAACGCAGATCAGCACACGAGGGCTGGGCTGCAGGAAACTGTTTTCGTGAACCTTGTTGATGAAGTACTGCAGCATCTTCTCGCAGACGCTGAAGTCGGCGATCACGCCGTCTTTCATCGGACGAATGGCGGCAATGTTGCCAGGTGTACGGCCGAGCATGCGCTTGGCCTCGGTGCCCACGGCAACGACACTTTTCTGATTACCATGGGTCCGAATGGCCACAACCGATGGCTCATTCAGGACGATACCGCGCTCGCGCACGTAAATAAGGGTGTTGGCAGTGCCCAGGTCGATGGAAAGATCGCTGGAAAACATGCCACGCAGTTTCTTGAACATGGGAAAGGGACCCTAGGCAACGCGTGGGTAAAAAAGTGCGGCAAACTCTAACAACGACAGGGATTTTGGGCAAGGCGCCAATGTGCTAAATTGGCCGACTTTCTGTGCACCTAACCCCACAATCGCGGCCTTATGACCGTAGAAATGCGGTAGTGTTCCGACAATCTAACACACGGATAGCTTCCGTTCTGTTTTCCACTGGAGAATCCCATGGCGCTTGAACGCTCCGACGTGGAAAAAATCGCTCATCTGGCCTGCCTGGGCCTCAATGAAGCCGATCTTCCACAGACCACCGCAGCCCTGAACAGCATTCTCGGGCTGGTCGACCAGATGCAAGCGGTGAATACCGACGGCATCGAACCCCTGGCCCACCCACTGGAAGCCAGCCAGCGCCTGCGCGCAGACGTCGTGACCGAACGCAATAATCGCGAGGCCTACCAGTCCATCGCACCAGCGGTCGAAAACGGCCTGTACCTGGTTCCGAAAGTCATCGACTAAAGGGAAAGAGCCTGCAATGCATCAATTGACTCTGGCCGAGATCGCCCGCGGTCTCGCCGATAAAAAGTTTTCGTCCGAAGAGCTGACCAAGACCCTCCTGGCGCGCATCGCCGCACTGGATCCGAAGGTCAACAGCTTCATCAGCCTCACCGAGGAACTGGCCCTGGGCCAGGCCAAGGCCGCCGACGCCAGTCGCGCCAACGGTGAAAGCGGCGCGCTGCTGGGTGCGCCAATCGGTCACAAGGACCTGTTCTGCACCCAGGGCATCCGCACCAGCTGCGGCTCGAAGATGCTCGACAACTTCAAGGCGCCCTACGACGCCACCGTCGTCGCCAAGCTGGCCGAAGCCGGGGCCGTGACCCTGGGCAAGACCAACATGGACGAATTCGCCATGGGCTCGGCCAACGAATCGAGCTACTACGGCGCGGTGAAAAACCCGTGGAACGCGGAGCACGTGCCCGGCGGTTCGTCCGGTGGTTCGGCCGCAGCCGTTGCCGCGCGCTTCCTGCCAGCCGCCACGGCCACTGATACCGGCGGCTCGATCCGCCAGCCCGCCGCCTTCACCAACCTCACCGGCCTGAAACCGACCTACGGTCGCGTTTCCCGCTGGGGCATGATTGCCTACGCGTCCAGCCTCGACCAGGGCGGCCCTTTGGCCCGCACCGCCGAAGACTGCGCAATATTGTTACAAGGCATGGCCGGTTTCGATGCAAAGGACTCCACCAGCATCGATGAGCCGGTGCCGGACTACAGCGCCAGCCTCAACACCTCGCTCAAAGGCCTGCGCATCGGCGTGCCGAAAGAGTACTTCAGCGCCGGTCTCGACCCGCGTATCGCCGAACTGGTGCACAACAGCATCAAGACGCTGGAAAAACTCGGCGCGGTGATCAAGGAAATCAGCCTGCCGAACAACCAGCACGCGATTCCGGCTTACTACGTGATTGCTCCGGCCGAAGCCTCCTCCAACCTGTCGCGTTTCGACGGCGTGCGCTTTGGCTACCGCTGTGAAGACCCGAAAGATCTCACCGACCTGTACAAGCGTTCCCGTGGCGAAGGTTTCGGCGTGGAAGTACAGCGCCGGATCATGGTCGGGGCCTACGCCTTGTCGGCTGGCTACTACGACGCGTACTACCTCAAGGCGCAAAAAATCCGACGCCTGGTAAAGAACGACTTCATGGCGGCCTTTAATGAAGTCGACGTGATCATCGGCCCAACCACGCCGAACCCGGCCTGGAAACTCGGCGCCAAGAATGGCGACCCGGTGGCCGCGTATCTGGAAGACCTGTACACCATCACCGCCAACCTCGCGGGCTTGCCGGGCTTGTCCATGCCAGCCGGTTTCGTCGATGGCCTGCCGGTGGGCGTGCAGTTGCTTGCCCCGTATTTCCAGGAAGGCCGCTTGCTCAATGTGGCGCACCAGTACCAGTTGAATACTGACTGGCACACTCGCACCCCAACCGGCTTCTGAGGAGAACACTATGCAATGGGAAGTTGTGATCGGGCTGGAGATTCATACCCAGCTTGCCACCCAATCGAAGATTTTCTCCGGTAGCGCCACCACGTTCGGCTCAGAGCCCAACACCCAGGCCAGCCTCGTAGACCTGGGCATGCCTGGCGTATTGCCAGTGCTGAACCAGGAAGCGGTGCGCATGGCGGTGATGTTCGGCCTGGCGATTGACGCCGAAATCGGCCAGCACAACGTGTTCGCGCGCAAGAACTACTTCTATCCGGACCTGCCCAAGGGCTACCAGATCAGCCAGATGGAATTGCCGATCGTCGGCAAGGGCTACCTGGATATCCCCCTGGAAGACGGCACCATCAAGCGTGTTGGCGTGACCCGTGCGCACCTGGAAGAAGATGCCGGCAAGAGCCTGCATGAAGAATTCAATGGCGCCACCGGCATCGACCTGAACCGCGCCGGCACGCCGCTGCTGGAGATCGTGTCCGAGCCGGACATGCGCAGTGCCAAGGAAGCGGTGGCCTACGTGAAGACCATCCACGCACTGGTGCGCTACCTGGGCATTTGCGACGGCAACATGGCCGAAGGCTCCCTGCGTTGCGACTGCAACGTGTCGGTGCGTCCTAAAGGCCAGGTTGAGTACGGCACCCGCTGTGAGATCAAGAACGTCAACTCGTTCCGTTTCATCGAAAAGGCGATCAACACCGAAGTCCGTCGCCAGATCGAGCTGATCGAAGACGGCGGCAAGGTGATCCAGCAGACGCGCCTGTACGACCCGAACAAAGACGAAACCCGCGCCATGCGCAGCAAGGAGGAAGCCAACGACTACCGTTACTTCCCCGATCCGGACCTGTTGCCGGTGGTCATCGAGGATTCGTTCCTCAATGACGTGCGCGCCACCCTGCCGGAATTGCCACCGCAAAAACGCGAACGCTTCCAGGCGCAGTTCGGCCTGTCGGTGTATGACGCCAGCGTCCTGGCATCGAGCCGCGAGCAGGCCGACTACTTCGAAAAAGTCGTGAGCATCGCTGGCGACGCCAAGTTGGCAGCCAACTGGGTCATGGTCGAACTGGGTAGCCTGTTGAACAAACAGGGCCTGGAAATCGACGACGCCCCGGTCTCGGCCGAACAACTGGGCGGCATGTTGCTGCGCATCAAGGACAACACCATCTCCGGCAAAATCGCCAAGACCGTGTTTGAGGCCATGGCCAGCGGTGAAGGCAACGCCGACGAGATCATCGAGAAGCGCGGCCTCAAGCAAGTCACCGACAGCGGCGCCATCTCGGCCGTTCTTGATGAAATGCTCGCAGCCAATGCGGAGCAGGTCGAACAGTACCGTGCGGCCGACGAAGCCAAGCGCGGCAAGATGTTCGGCTTCTTTGTGGGCCAGGCGATGAAGGCCTCCAAAGGCAAGGCCAACCCGCAACAGGTCAACGAATTGCTCAAGAGCAAGCTCGAAGGCTGATAACGGTTGCCGCCCTGTGGGAACCGGCTTATGTGGGAGCTGGCTTGCCTGCGATAGCATCACCTCGGTACATCTGAAAAACCGAGGCGCCCGCATCGCAGGCAAGCCAGCTCCTACAGGGGTCGGTTCCCATATCAATTTTGGGGACACCTTGAAAATGAAGCGTCTACTCGGCCTCTGCGCCCTGTTCTCCCTGCTCACCGGCTGCGCCAGCGGCATGATCGACCCCAACGGCTACGACGAAACCGGCACCGCGTCCTACTACGGCGCCAAGCACCATGGCAAGAAGACCGCCAGCGGTGAACCCTTCAACCAACACGCCCTGACCGCCGCCCACCGGCGCCTGCCATTCGGCACGCGGGTCAAGGTCACCAATCTTGCCAGCAACAAAACCGTGGTGGTGCGCATCAATGATCGCGGCCCGCATACCCGTGGGCGGCTGATCGATCTTTCACGCCAGGCCGCCGAGCAGTTGGGTATGCTGCGCAGCGGAACCGCGCGCGTGCGCGTGCAAGCCCTGAGCAACTGACTGACGGAGCCCGGACCATTTTCGGATTAAGCGCCCTTTCGCCCATAAGCCTGATTGAACTGACCAGCGGCCTGCTGCTGCTGATTGCCGGAGCCGAAATGCTGGTACGCGCCGCCGTGCGCCTGGCCGCCAGCCTCAAAGTCCGGCCACTGATCATTGGCTTGAGCATCGTCGCCTTTGGCAGCAGCGCGCCGCAAATCGCCGTCAGCCTGCAGGCCACCCTGGCCGGCAATACTGATATTGCCGTGGGCAGTGTGATTGGCAGCAGCATCTTCAATATCCTCGTCACCCTGGGTCTTTCGGCGCTGATTATTCCCCTGCGCGTCTCGCGGCAACTGGTGCGCCTGGATATCCCGGTGATGATCGGCGCCAGCATGCTGCTGTTTATTCTCGCCAGTGATGAAGCACTGACACCGCTCGACGGCCTGACCTTGCTTGCCGCCCTGCTCGCCTATCTGGGCCTGTTGCTGTACCAGACCCGCCATTCGCGCCGCCCGCGGACCCGCGACACGGTGGTGCAGGCGCCGTGGCTGAGCAGTTTGCTGTGGATGATCGGCGGGCTCGTGTTGCTGGTGTTCGCCGGGCATCTGGTGCTGGGCGCAGCGGTGGAAGTGGCCAGCGACCTGGGCCTGTCCGAGCGGGTGATCGGCCTGACCATCGTCGCCGTCAGCACCTCGCTGCCGTGCCTGGCGACCTCGCTGATCGCTGCCCTACGCGGCGAGCGGGAGATTGCGGTGGGGAACGTGATCGGCAGCAACCTGTTCAACCTGTTGGGGGTTCTGGGTTTTACCGCGCTGGTGGCGCCGTTGCCTTTGTCGGTGTCGCCCAACGCCCTGGATTTTGACCTGCCGGTGATGCTCGGCGTCGTGGTGTTGTGCCTGCCCGTGTTTTACACCGGCTACCGCATCACCCGCGCCGAAGGCTTACTGCTGCTGGGGCTGTACCTGGCGTATGGGCTGCACGTGGTGTCATTTACCACCGGCATGCCACTGGCCAACAAACTGGAACAACTGATGCTGTATTACGTCCTGCCAGCGCTGGTGGCCTTCCTGTTGTTCACCTCGCTGCGAGCCTGGCACCGCCAACACAAGAGGGAGTCGCAATGACCGAACAAGCGAAATCCGGCGTTGAAATGCGCCGCCAGGTAATGGGCGATGCATTTGTCGACCGCGCCCTGGGCAATGCCACCGAATTCACCCAGCCGTTGCAGGACTTCGTCAACGAACATGCCTGGGGCGGGGTGTGGAACCGTGAAGGCTTGCCGCTGAAGACGCGCAGCCTGATTACCCTCGCCGCGCTGACCGCCTTGAAGTGCCCGCAGGAGCTCAAGGGCCATGTACGCGGTGCGCTGAACAACGGCTGTACTGTTGAAGAAATTCGCGAAGCGCTGCTGCATTGCGCGGTGTATGCCGGCGTGCCGGCGGCGATCGATGCCTTTCGGGCGGCACAAGAAGTGATCGAGGCGTATCAGCCAGCTCAGCAGTGACTGCAAGAGAGCTATCGCGGGCAAGCCCGCTCCCACATTTTGAGTTGTGAACATACTTCAAGTGTAGGAGCGGGCTTGCCCGCGATTGGCCCTGAAGACCACCCCTCATTTCAGATCCAGCCGCCCGCCTGCAGCACAAAGATCCCGATATTGGTGGTCACCGCCGCCATCAATGTGGTGATCACGATAATCGCCGCCGCCAGTTCATGGTTACCCTGGGCCGCACGGGCCATGACAAAACTGGCAGCGGCCGTCGGTGCGCCAAAATACAGGAACAGAATCCCCAACTCCGGCCCCCGGAAGCCATACAGCCAGGCGCCGACGGTCGCCACGAGCGGCAGGCCGATCATCTTCACCAGGCTGGCGCTTAATGCCATGTTGCCGCTCTGGCGCAATGCGGCCAGCGACAGAGTGCCGCCAATGCAGATCAGCGCCAGGGGCAGCGTCATATCGGCCAGGTACCGCCCGGAGGTTTCCAGCCAATTGGGCAAGCCAATCTGGAAATAGGCAAACGGTGTCGCAGCTATCACACTGAGGATCAGCGGGTTGGCCAGTACGCTCTTGCAGATACTCCACGGGTCAGACTTGATCACTGGGCTGTAGACCGCCAGCACAATGGTCGACAGGGTGTTGTAGAACAGGATCACCAACCCCGCGAGGATCGCCCCGAGGGAAATGCCGTAGTCCCCATACATGCTGGCTGCCAGTGCCAGGCCGATCACCCCGTTGTTACCGCGAAATGCCCCTTGGGTATAGATACCCCGGTCCTCACGCGGGCAGCGAAAAATCGCCCAGCCCCAGGCCAGAGCAAAGCCGACCAGCGTGGCGACAGAGAAATAGATCAGCAGTTCTGGCTTGAGCGCCGAATGCAGGTCGGCGTGCAGAATCCCCAGAAACAGCAACGCCGGCATGGTGACGTTGAACACCAGGGACGATGCGGTGTGGATAAAGTTGTCGTTGATCCAATTGATGCGCTTGAGCAGGACGCCCAGAAACAACATGGCAAATACCGGCGCGGTGATTGTCAGGGTTTGCAGGAATATAGCCAGCATGCTGGGGAGAACCTTGGGTGAGCTTCGGTAGGTGGCTAATGATAAGCCAAAAACGCCCAGCGCCGCCTGACAGACCGCTTTCGCGAGCAAGCGCTCTCCCACATTTTTGTCCGTGCTCCT
Organism: Pseudomonas sp. DTU12.1; assembly: GCF_009873475.1. Taxonomy (NCBI): domain Bacteria; kingdom Pseudomonadati; phylum Pseudomonadota; class Gammaproteobacteria; order Pseudomonadales; family Pseudomonadaceae; genus Pseudomonas; species Pseudomonas sp. DTU12.1. The sequence goes on from NZ_CP045254.1 coordinate 5,140,527, forward strand.
ACAGGAATGTGTGAAGCGGGCTTGCTCGCGAATACAGGCAACTCGGTCTCAGGTAATAGGCGCCGGGTTGAACAAGGTGATGTCATTGTGCAGCTTGTGCTGCTCGGCCCAGGTCTGCTTTTTGCCGCTGGCCACGTCCAGGTAGAAGTGGAACAACTCCCACCCCAACTCCTCGATGGTCGCACGCCCAGTCGCGATCCTTCCGGCATCGATATCGATCAGGTCTGGCCAGCGCTGCGCCAACTCCGTACGGGTCGAGACCTTCACCACGGGGGCCATCGCCAACCCATAGGGCGTGCCCCGCCCCGTGGTGAACACATGCAGGTTCATCCCCGCCGCCAGTTGCAAGGTGCCACAGACAAAATCGCTGGCCGGCGTCGCGCAAAAGATCAGGCCTTTGCCCTTGAACCGCTCACCCGGCCCGAGCACGCCATTGATCGCGCTGCTACCGGACTTGACGATGGAGCCCAGGGACTTCTCGACAATGTTCGACAGGCCGCCCTTCTTGTTGCCCGGCGTGGTGTTGGCGCTGCGATCGGCCTCGCCCTTGGCCAGGTAGCGGTCGTACCAGTCCATTTCCCGCACCAGTTCGCGGGCGACTTCCTGGTTTTCGGCGCGGGAAGTCAGCAGGTAAATGGCGTCGCGCACTTCAGTCACTTCGGAAAACATCACCGTCGCCCCGGCCCGCAGCAACAGGTCCGAGGCGTAGCCCAGCGCCGGGTTGGCGGTGATCCCGGAAAACGCGTCGCTCCCCCCACATTGCATGCCGAGGATCAGTTGCGCAGCCGGTACCGTTTCCCGCCGGCGCAGGTCGAGTTTTTTCAGGCGGGTTTCGGCCAGCTCCATGATCTGTTCGATCATTTCGGTAAAACCGTGACTGGCGTCCTGTAGGCGATACAGCCACGGTTCGCTGAGGTCCACCGAGCTGTCGTTGTCGTGCATCACCTGCCCGGCCTGCAACTTCTCGCAGCCCAGGCTGATCACCAACGCTTCGCCACCCAGGTTCGGGTTGCGCGCCAGATTGCGCACGGTGCGGATCGGGATATAGGCGTCGGTGGCGGTGATGGCCACGCCGCAACCATAGCTGTGGGTCAGTGCCACCACGTCATCGACATGCGGGTACTTGGGCAGCAACTCGTCCTTGATGCGCTTGACCGCATGGTCCAGCACGCCGGTCACGCACTGCACAGTGGTGGTGATGCCAAGGATATTGCGCGTGCCCACGGTGCCATCCGCATTGCGATAGCCCTCGAAGGTGAAACCTTCCAAGGGCGCCTGGGCGTCGGGCACTTCGGTGGACAGCGGCAAGCTGTCCAGCGGCGGCGCGGTGGGCATACGCAGTTGGTCTTCCTGGACCCAACTGCCGCGCGGTATCGGCTGCAAGGCGTAACCGATAGTTTGGCCATAGCGAATGATCTGACCGCCTTGGGGGATATCTTCCAGAGTCACCTTGTGGCTCTGGGGAATGAACTCCACGGTCACCAGGCCGTCCGGGAACTCGGTCCCGGCCGGCACGCCCTGGTCGTTGACCACAATCACTACATTGTCGCGCTCGTGCAAACGGATGGAGCGCGGCGAGTCGGCATGTTCAATCAACTGCATCACACGGCCCCTTCAGGATTGCGCTTGGGAAAGGTTAGTCAACTCGGGGCCTTTGCTCGGCGGCTCATTGAGCACCACACGCTTGATCGGGCCGACAATCACCAGGTAACTGAATACTGCTACCAGCGCATTGGCGCCGACGAACACCAGGGCCCACTTGAACGAACCGGTGGTGCTGATGATGTAGCCAATCACGATTGGCGTGGTGATGGAAGCCAGGTTGCCAAACGTGTTGAACAGGCCGCCGCTGAGGCCGGCGATTTGTTTTGGCGAGGTGTCAGACACAACCGCCCAACCCAGTGCGCCAACGCCTTTGCCGAAGAAGGCCAGGGCCATGAAGCCAACGACCATCCATTCCACATCCACGTAGTTGCAGGCAATGATGCTGCTGGAAACCAGCAAGCCGGCAATGATCGGGGCCTTGCGCGCGAAAGTCAGGGAATGGCCCTTGCGCAGCAGGTAGTCGGAAATCACCCCGCCCAGCACGCCGCCGATAAAGCCGCAGATCGCCGGGAGCGACGCGATGAAGCCGGCCTTGAGGATGGTCATGCCACGGTCCTGTACCAGGTACACCGGGAACCAGGTCAGGAAGAAGTAGGTAATGCCGTTGATGCAGTACTGGCCCAGGTACACGCCGAGCATCATGCGATTGGTCAGCAACTGACGGATGTAATCCCACTTCGGCCCGTCGGTTTTCTTACCCTTGGCCTTGTCCTGATCCATATCGACCATCGCCCCATTGGCAGCGATGTGATTGAACTCGGCCTCGTTGATCAGCGGGTGCTGACGCGGGCTGTAGATCACTTTCAGCCAGATCAGGGAGAACACGATGCCGATCACGCCCATCACGATAAATACGTGCTGCCAGCCGAAGCTGTAGACGATCCATCCCATCAAGGGTGCAAACAATACCGTGGCGAAGTACTGCGCCGAGTTGAAGATCGCCGACGCCGTACCGCGTTCGGCGGTGGGGAACCAGGCCGCGACAATGCGCGCATTGCCGGGGAAAGAAGGTGCCTCTGCCAGGCCCACCAAAAACCGCAACATAAACAGCGCAACCACCGCGGTGGAGACCCCGAATTCACCGACATAGCCTTGCAGCACGGTGAACAGCGACCAGGTGAAGATGCTCAGGGCATAGACTTTTTTCGAACCGAACCGGTCCAGCAGCCAACCGCCAGGGATTTGCCCGGCCACGTAGGCCCAACCGAAAGCAGAGAAGATGTAACCGAGGGTGACGGCGTCGATGCCGAGGTCTTTTTGCAGGCTGGAACCTGCGATGGCGATGGTGGCGCGGTCGGCGTAGTTGATCGTCGTCACCAGGAACAGCATGAGCAAGATCAAATAACGGACGTGCGTCGGCTTGGTCGCTTGCATGTAGATGTACTCCCACTAATTATTTTTTTTGCGGGTAATTGTTGTGTGTTGCGTAACGCTGGCTCTTGTAGGAGCGAGCTTGCTCGCGAAAAACTTCAGGGCGACACGTCCTACCTGGATGTACGCGTTATCGTTGACGTTTTTCGCGAGCAAGCTCGCTCCTACAGAAATCCCCTCTTTCCAGGGCTGGGTTTATGAGCCGATGTAGCTGGTTTTCACCACGGTGTAGAACTCTTGCGCATAGCGACCTTGCTCACGCGAACCGTAGGATGAACCCTTCCGGCCACCAAAGGGAACGTGATAATCCACACCTGCGGTCGGCAGGTTGACCATCACCATCCCGGCCTGGGAGTGGCGCTTGAAGTGGTTGGCATACTTGAGCGAGGTAGTCGCGATGCCCGCCGACAGGCCGAACTCGGTGTCATTGGCCATGGCCAGCGCCGCCTCGTAGTCCGCTACGCGCACCACGTTGGCCACTGGGCCGAAGATTTCTTCACGGCTGATACGCATGGCGGCCTCGCTGTCGGCAAACAGTGTCGGCGCCAGGAAATAGCCCTCGGTGTCGCAGGTCACCAGGCCACCACCGATGACCAACCGCGCGCCTTCGCCTTGGCCGATATCGATGTATTTCAAGTCCTGGTCCAACTGGGCCTGGGACACGACCGGGCCGATATCCGTCCCGGCATGCAGGGCATGGCCGACCTTGATCGATTGCATGCGCTCGGCCATGGCCGCGACAAACCGGTCATGAATCCCGGCCGTCACGATAAAGCGACTCGATGCCGTGCAGCGCTGGCCAGTGGAGTAGAAGGCACTCTGCACCGACAGTTCGACGGCCTGCTTGAGGTCAGCGTCGTCGAGAATGATCTGCGGATTCTTGCCGCCCATTTCCAACTGCACCTTGGCCTGGCGCGACACGCAGCTGACCGCGATCTGCCGCCCCACGCCCACGGAACCGGTGAAGCTGATGCCATCGACCTTCGAACTGTTGACCAGCGCATCGCCGACCACGCGACCACTGCCCATCACCAGGTTGAACACGCCACTGGGGAAGCCGGCGCGGGAGATGATTTCTGCCAGGGCCCAGGCGCAGCCGGGCACCAGGTCGGCCGGTTTGAGCACCACGCAGTTGCCATAGGCCAGGGCCGGGGCGATTTTCCAGGCGGGGATGGCAATCGGGAAGTTCCATGGGGTGATCAGACCCACCACGCCCAAGGCTTCGCGGGTGACTTCGACATTCACCCCTGGGCGCACCGACGGCAGGTAATCACCGGACAAGCGCAGGCACTCACCGGCAAAGAACTTGAAGATATTGCCGGCGCGGGTCACCTCGCCGATGGCTTCCGGCAGGGTCTTGCCCTCTTCGCGAGCCAGCAGCGTACCGAGTTCTTCGCGGCGGGCGAGGATCTCGCTGCCGACTTTATCCAAGGCGTCATGCCGGGCCTGGATGCCGGAAGTCGACCACGCCGGGAACGCCGCGCGCGCGGCGTCGATGGCGGCGTCGACCTGGGCCAGATCGGCCTTGGCAAATTCGCCGATCACATCCGACAGGTCCGAGGGGTTGATATTGCTTGAGTAGTCAGCACCGGCCACCCACTGGCCACCGATGTAGTTGTCAAAACGCTTGGCTTGGGACACGAATCTTCTCCTGACGCAAAAAGCCGCTGATCACTCAGCGGCTTTATTCATGGGTTATTGCGCACCTTGCTTGTCGATCAGCGCGGCCAGGGCTTCATATTCTTCTGGCAGCAGATCGGTCAGCGGGGTGCGCACTGGGCCTGCGTCATAGCCGGCGATTTTTGCACCCGCCTTGACGATGCTCACGGCATAACCGGCCTTGCGGTTACGGATGTCGAGATAAGGCAAGAAGAAGTCGTCGATGATCTTGTCGACAGTGGCGTGATCTTCCCGGGCAATCGCGTGGTAGAAGTCCATCGCGGTTTTGGGAATGAAGTTGAACACCGCCGAGGAATACACCGGGACGCCAAGCGCCTTGTAGGCTGCGGCGTAAACCTCGGCGGTCGGCAGGCCGCCCAGGTAGCTGAAACGATCGCCCAGGCGACGGCGGATCGACACCATCAGTTCGATATCGCCCAGGCCATCCTTGTAGCCGATCAGGTTCGGGCAACGTTCGGCCAGGCGTTCGAGCAGTGGCGCGGTCAGGCGGCAGACGTTGCGGTTGTACACCACCACACCAATTTTTACTGACTTGCACACCGCCTCGACGTGGGCGGCGACGCCGTCCTGGCTGGCTTCGGTCAAGTAGTGCGGCAGCAGCAGCAGACCCTTGGCCCCCAGGCGCTCGGCTTCCTGGGCGTATTCGATGGCTTGGCGCGTGGAGCCGCCGACACCGGCGAGGATCGGCACACTGGTGGCGCAGGTATCAACGGCGGTTTTCACCACTTGGGAATATTCACTGGCTGCCAGGGAGAAAAACTCACCGGTGCCGCCTGCCGCGAACAAGGCAGTGGCGCCGTAGGGGGCCAGCCACTCCAGACGCTTGATGTAACCCGCCTGGTTGAAATCACCCTGGGCATTGAAATCGGTGACCGGGAAAGACAGCAGACCGTGGGAAAGGATGGACTTCAGTTCTTGTGGATTCATTATTCGAACACCCTGGATAACGACTGATACTGGGGAATGGTTTTTGTTGTCGTACGTCATCGTACAACTATAAAAATATTCGTCAACACTATTTCGTCGACTTGCATGGGACTCGAGGACGTTTACTGACAAGCCCCTTGACGTAGGAAATTGCTCCGCTATTCTTGCGATAGCTGTATATACATACAGCTATCAAGGAAGAATCCTACGACATAGCAAGGAGCTAACATGTCAGAACTTGAATCGGTCATCACCCGCAAGCCCCTCCCCTCCCTACGCTTCGAAGGCGGCGAGCACACCGCTATTGGCGATGAGACGCTACTGCGGTTCGTACAGGGCGAGCCCTCTATTCCGGGGGCGCAAGTCAAACTGCATCTGCCTAATGGCCTGGCTTTGACCTATGGCCAGATCATCGCCCTGGGCGGTGATTTCTATGGGATCCCCGGCCAGCCCATCAGCGACGGTGCATCACCAGCCGAGCGCGTGCAGCGCTTTACCGCCGCGTTCAACTCCCTGGCCACGCTGCCGGCGTCGCGGGACGAAGCGGGCAAAATTCTCGCGGTCATGCAAAAGGAGATCAACGCGGTCAAGCAGGCCATCAAGGAGGGTAAGCAGGCCCATGAAGCCTATGACGCACTCGGAGATACGTTGTCTGAAGAGTGGAATCGCATCACCGGCGGCGGCAGCGTCGTTTCAGCCATGGTGCCCTTGGGGCGCTACCTTAAGCTGGCCGCCGACAACGCCGATCATTTCGGCGAATGGGCGCTGTCAGCCTATCTGGCTGGGCACACCGGCGCCCTGCAACAAGCGGTCGTCGCCCACCAAAGTGGCAGCGACCAGCAATTGGAACTGGCTTATGCCATGAACAGCTTTGCTGATCACTTTTTGACCGACCTGTTTTCCGCGGGGCACCTGCGCGTACCGCGCAAGCAACTGGCTCGCGTAGTCACACCGGGTGAGCTGGGGTCGTTGATCAGCCGCTTCATGCATGACGAAGACAGCAAGTTCGGGCTCAAGGTACGCAACGCACTGGGTGATGAGTGGCACGCCTATGGCGACAAACGCTATTTCGACAGCAATGATGCGGCCAACCGCGCTCAGGTCAAACGCGCGGTGCAGGCCTCGGCCGATGAGATTTTCGAGGCCTATGTCAGTGGCATCCTGCCCTCCCCGGCCACGTACAAGGCACCGCTGTACGTGCCGGACCTGAATGCGGTGAACAACCCGAGTACTAACTTCTCACCGCTGTTCAAGGCCGAGGGCGACAAGGTGCTGCGACGCAAGGACGTCAACAACCTCAACGACAAACAGTGGACGAATGATTGGTGGGGCTGGAGCACCTACCTGCTGCTGCAAAACTACACACCCAATACTCCAGCCTGAAACCAGGCGCAGATGCCGGGACGCCGGCATCTGCGCCATCGACGAGCATCAGCCGCGCTGCGCCTGCGCCTCTTCATGTGCCTGGCGCAACCGCTCGCGGCTGTTTGTCAGGTGCAGGCGCATCGCCGCTCGCGCCGCATCCGAATCCTGGCGGGCGATCGCTTCGTAAATTTCTTCGTGCTCACGGCTCAGGCGGCTCATGTAGTGCTGCTGGTCATCATGGGCCAGGCGCGCTGAGTTCAGGCGCGTACGCGGGATAATGCTGGTGCCCAGGTGCGTCATGATATCGGTGAAGTAGCGATTGCCGGTGGACAACGCAATCTGCAGATGGAACTGGAAGTCCGACGCCACTGCATCGCTGGCGTGCGCCGCACTTTCATTCAAGGCATCGAGGGCGGCGCGCATCGCGGCCAACTGTTCGTCGCTGCGACGCTGGGCCGCGAGGCCGGCGGATTCCACTTCCAGGCTGATGCGCAGTTCCAGAATCGCCAACACATCGCGCAACGTCACCACCGTCGCCGGATCGATCCGGAACCCGCTGGGGCTCGGCGTATCCAGCACAAAGGTGCCGATGCCATGCCGGGTCTCCACCTGCCCGGCCGCCTGCAGGCGCGAGATCGCCTCGCGCACCACCGTACGGCTGACCCCATGGGCTTCCATGATCGCTGACTCGGTGGGCAACTTATCCCCACGATTGAGCTGGCCGTCGCGGATCTGCTCGGACAACACCGTGACCAGTTCCTGGGCAAGGCTGCGACGCTTGCGGGGAAGACGCGGGGCGGTGCTGAGGTTTTCCATGGGTAACCAATTATCTCGATGATCTGAAGGCGCATCATAGCCCAAGCAGGTTGTACGATCACCGCTCACCGCGACTTTGTAGCGCGCAAAAAAATACCCCGGCCAAAGCCGGGGCACTTTTTCAGCACGTGCCCGCAGGCGCATGCTCCATCACTTCACCACTTTCAAGCTCGGCCGGCCCGTAGGGCGCGGCGGCTCGGAGTCAGGCGGCGGCAGGTCGTCATCTTCAACTTCGATCGCTTCGTCGTCGTCAAGCGACGACTCCAGATCAAACACCATGCCCTGGCCATTTTCCCGGGCATAAATGCCCAGGATCGCGCCGATGGGCACATAGAGCGTATGGGGTACACCACCAAAACGCCCTTCAAAGCTGACCGCTTCATTGTCCATGTGCAGTTGGCGTACGGCACTGGGCGAAACGTTCAGGACAATCTGTCCGTCACTGGCAAAACCTTGTGGCACCTGCACCGCAGGAAACTCGGAATTGACCAGCATGTGCGGGGTGCAATCGTTATCCACAATCCACTCATAGAGCGCGCGGACCAGATAAGGTCGACTGGAGTTCATCAACGGCTCCTTAAGCCTTAGCGCATATCACGTTCGACGCCAGACAGACTTGCCTGGAAAGCCTCACGCGCAAACTGGCGCTCCATGTAATCAAGCAGCGGCTTGGCAGGCCGCGGCAATTCAATGCCCAAAATCGGCAAACGCCAGAGTATGGGTAATAGGCAGCAATCCACCAGGCTTTGTTCCTCACTGAGGAAAAAAGGTTTGTCGGCGAACAACGGTGAAACGCCGGTCAGGCTCTCGCGCAATTCCTTGCGCGCCTGCACACGGGCCGCTTCTTTGCTGCGTGTATCCAGAATCAGATCCACCAGCCCACACCAGTCACGCTGGATCCGATGGATCAGCAAGCGGCTGTTGGCACGCGCCACCGGATACACCGGCAGCAAAGGTGGATGGGGGTAACGCTCATCCAGATATTCCATCACCACGGTTGACTCCCACAACGCCAGGTCACGATCGACCAGGGTGGGCAAGCTGCCGTAAGGGTTCACTTCGATCAGTTTCGGCGGATGACGACCCACCTCCACACTGATGATCTCGGCGCTGACACCCTTCTCTGCGAGCACGATGCGTACTCGGTGGGAATAGTGGTCGGCGGGGTCGGAGTAACAGGCCAACCGGTTGGTCACGCCCATGGCGGTCCTCCTCGCTTGTTGAAATTATCGAAAGCTCAAAAACGAGCGCGCCCAGAAAGCATCTCCCGTAACACCTGGATCAACCAGAGCGTTACCCGTTCAGAGACGTCGCTGGGCGCGCAAGATTAACAGCAATTGCCTAAGGTTGGATCAATGCACATCCTTCCAGTATTCACGCTTGAGCAAATAAGCGAATACGAAGAAGAAAGCCAGGTACAGCAACACATAGGTACCGATGCGTTGATGCTCCAGTTTGACCGGGTTGGCGGAGTACGCCAGGAAGGTCACCAGGTTCTTGACCTTCTCGTCGAACTGCTCCTCGTTCAGCGCACCGCTCTTGGGCACGATGGTCAGTTGATCACAGGCCTCATGGGTCAACGGTGTGCCGGTCAGCGGGTCATATTGCTTCTTGCCGTTTTCCACGACTTGAACCTGCTTGCATCCTACCACCTGACGCCCTTGCAGGCCGACCAGCACGTTAGGCATACCGACGTTCGGGAACACCTTGTTGTTCACGCCCCATGGACGTGTAGGGTCTTCGTAGAACGACTTCAGGTAGCCATACAGCCAGTCGGTGCCGCGTACGCGCGCTACCAAGGTCAGGTCGGGCGGTGCAGCCCCGAACCAGGCCTTGGCGTCGGCCGGTTGCATGCCGATGTTCATGTGGTCACCAATCTTGGCGCCGGTGAACACCAGGTTCTTGAGCATCAGCTCATGGGGGATACCCAGGTCGTCGGCAACCCGCTCGTAACGCTGGAACTTGGCGCTGTGGCAGCCCATGCAGTAGTTGGCGAACGTACGGGCGCCGTCTTGCATGGCAGCCTTGTCAGAAACGTCGATGTCGACTTTTTCCAGTTCCGCGCCGTGCTCGGCCGCGAAGGACAGTACCGGCAGGGCAGCAAGAATCAATGCAGCAAATAATTTTTTCATCAGCCAGTCACCCTTTCCGGAACCGGTTTTGTCTTCTCGAGCCGGGTGTAGAACGGCATCAGAATGAAGTAGGCGAAGTACAGGAAGGTGCAGACCTGCGACAACAACGTCCGCTCAGGGGTTGGCGCCAATACGCCCAGCACGCCCAGGATCACGAACGAGATGCAGAACACCCACAGCCAGATCTTGCTCAGCCAGCCTTTGTAGCGCATGGACTTGACCGGGCTACGGTCAAGCCACGGCAACACGAACAGCACGGCAATGGCTGCACCCATGGCGATAACGCCCATGAGCTTGTCGGGGATCGCCCGCAAAATGGCGTAGAACGGCGTGAAGTACCAGACCGGGGCAATGTGTTCCGGGGTCTTGAAGGCGTTCGCCTGTTCGAAGTTCGGCTTCTCAAGGAAATAGCCGCCCATTTCCGGGAAGAAGAACACGATCGAGCAGAACACAAACAGGAACACCACCACGCCGACGATATCCTTGACGGTGTAGTAAGGGTGGAATGGAATGCCGTCCAGCGGAATGCCGTTCTCGTCCTTGTGCTTCTTGATGTCCACGCCGTCCGGGTTGTTCGAACCCACTTCGTGCAGCGCCAGGATGTGCAGCACTACCAGGCCGAGAATCACGATCGGCAAGGCCACCACATGCAAGGCAAAGAAGCGGTTCAGAGTGATGCCCGAGATCAGGTAGTCACCACGGATCCACTGGGTCAGGTCATTGCCGATGACCGGGATCGCGCCAAACAGCGAGATGATCACCTGGGCACCCCAGTAGGACATCTGGCCCCAAGGCAGCAGGTAGCCCATGAAGGCCTCTGCCATGAGCGCCAGGTAGATCAGCATGCCAAACACCCACACCAGCTCACGTGGCTTCTGGTACGACCCGTAGAGCAAGCCACGGAACATGTGCAGATAGACCACGATGAAGAACGCCGAAGCGCCAGTGGAGTGCAGCAGACGCAGGATCGAGCCGTACTCGACATCACGCATGATGTATTCGACGGAGGCGAATGCTTCTTCTGCCGACGGGGTGTAGCTCATGGTCAGCCAGACACCGGTAACGATCTGATTGACCAGTACCAGCAATGCCAGGGAACCAAAGAAATAGAAGAAGTTGAAGTTCTTCGGCGCGTAATACTTGCTGAGATGGTCTTCCCACATTTTGGTGGCGGGGAAGCGCGCATCCACCCAATCCATGAACTTGCTCATTACGCGCTCTCCTTATCGACACCAATGACAATAACGTCGTCAGATTCGTAGTTGTGCGGCGGAACCGGCAGGTTCAACGGGGCAGGCTGGGATTTGTAGACGCGACCGGCCAGGTCGTAGTGGGAACCGTGGCAAGGGCAGAAATAGCCGCCGACCCAGTCCTTGCCCAGGTCCACTGGCGCGACTTCCGGGCGGAAGGTCGGCGAGCAGCCCAGGTGGGTGCAAAGACCGACCAGCAGCAGGATCTCTGGCTTGATCGAACGCACTTCGTTTTGGGCGTAGGCGGGTTGTTCGGAATTCTTGGACTCGGGGTCAGACAGCTGGCCCTCGATCTTCTTCAGATTCCCCAGGATTTCCTCGGTACGACGAACGATGAATACTGGCTGGCCGCGCCACTCAGCAATCATCTGCTGGCCTGGCTCGATCTTGCTGACATTCACCTTCACCGGTGCACCTGCGGCTTTCGCCTTGGCACTGGGAAACCATGACCCCACGAACGGGACCGCAGCCCCCACCGCTCCTGCAGCACCCACCACGGATGTGGCTGCTACCAAGAAGCGACGCCGGCCTGCATTCACGCCGTCATTGCTCATTCAGTCCTCTCCCATCAGCTTTTTGGCCTGTTAAATCAGGCGTCTACTAAGTATTAAATCTGAACTTATAAAAATTTTGCCGAATGGTAATGAAAAGCCCCACCTCTGACAAGGTAATTACCCGGAGCCTAAGCCCCAAGCCTTGTAGTATAGGGGGTCTACGGATGTGGCAAGTTGTCACACAGAAAAAACCCGCACAAAACGCGGGCAATAAAAAACGCCCAGCTCCGTGAGGAGGCTGGGCGTTTTTGTGGAACGTAAAGCGAATTAACGCTTCGAGTACTGCGGACGCTTACGCGCTTTACGCAGACCGACTTTCTTACGTTCAACTTCACGGGCATCACGAGTCACGAAGCCAGCTTTGCGCAGAGCGCCGCGCAGGGTTTCGTCGTACTGCATCAGAGCGCGAGTGATACCGTGGCGGATTGCGCCAGCTTGACCACTTACACCGCCACCGATAACGGTGACGTAGATGTCGAACTTTTCAACGGTCTCGGTCAGTTCCAGCGGCTGACGAACTACCATGCGGGCAGTTTCGCGGCCGAAGAAGTTGTCCAGAGTGCGGTTGTTGATCGAGATGTTACCAGTGCCCGGACGCAGGAAAACGCGTGCGGTTGCGGTTTTGCGACGGCCAGTGCCGTAATTTTGAGTCGCCGACATAATGAACTATTCCGTTAAAACTTCAGTTCTTGGGGCTGCTGAGCAGCATGAGGGTGAGCAGCGCCCGCATAGACTTTCAGCTTGCGATACATGTCGCGACCCAGTGGGCCCTTCGGCAGCATACCTTTAACCGCGATCTCGATCGGGGCTTCAGGCTTCTTGGCAATCAGGCCTTCGAAGTTCGAAGACTTGATACCGCCTGGGAAACCGGAGTGACGGTAGTACATTTTGTCGCTTGCTTTGTTGCCGGTTACACGAACCTGCTCAGCGTTGATGATTACGATGTAGTCACCGGTATCAACGTGAGGGGTGTACTCAGGCTTGTGCTTGCCACGCAGACGGCTGGCGACTTCAGTGGCCAGACGACCCAGGGTCTGACCAGCGGCGTCGACGACAAACCAGTCGCGCTGAACTGTTTCCGGTTTTGCAGTAAAAGTTGTCATTCTTTAATAGCCTCAGGGGCCGCCCTGTAAATTAGACGGCGGATCTTACTGAATAGTGCGTACTTTGACAAGTCAAAGGCAGCCGGATACAGACGCTATCGGGGGCTCGGGTCAGCGCGTCCGTTCAACGGCAAGATTCTTCGGCAGGCGGCGCATCACTTCCACTGCAGAAAGAGGTGGGCAATTATGCAGATTGCGAAAAAAAATTCAACCTGCTTTTATGATTGTTTTCCCGAAGGAGCACCCGATGAAGTATCGACAGCTGGGCCGGACCGATCTGAACGTGAGCGAGATCTGCCTCGGGACCATGACCTGGGGTGAGCAGAACACCGAGGCAGAGGCCTTCGCGCAGATTGAGCGGGCCAAAGGCGCGGGGATCAACTTCCTCGATACCGCAGAGATGTACCCGGTGCCGCCCAAGGCCGACACCTATGCCACCACCGAGCGCTACATCGGCAATTACTTCAAGAGCCGTGGCGACCGCGCCGACTGGATCCTCGCCAGCAAGATCGCCGGCCCCGGCAATACCATCGACTACATCCGCGATGGCCACCTCAAGCACAACCGCAAACATATCGTCGACGCCCTGGATGCCAGCCTCAAGCGCCTGCAGACCGACTGGATCGACCTGTACCAGTTGCACTGGCCGGAACGCAGCACCAACTTCTTCGGCCAACTGAGCTACAAGCACCAGGAAGAGCCCGACCTGACACCCCTGGAAGAAACCCTCGAAGCCCTCGACGAGCAGGTCAAGGCCGGCAAGATCCGCCACATCGGCCTGTCCAATGAAACGCCCTGGGGCACCATGAAGTTCCTGGCCCTGGCCGAGGCCCGTGGCTGGACCCGCGCAGTGTCGATCCAGAACCCCTACAACCTGCTCAACCGCAGCTTTGAAGTGGGCCTGGCGGAGATCGCCATCCGCGAGCAATGTGGCTTGCTGGCTTACTCGCCCCTGGCGTTCGGCATGCTCAGCGGCAAGTACGAAGGCGGCGCACGGCCAGCCAAGGGCCGCTTGAGCCTGTACAGCCGCTTCAGCCGCTACTTCAACCCGCAATCGGAAGCCGCGTGCAGCCGCTACGTGGCCCTGGCCCGCGAGCACGGCCTGGACCCGGCGCAGATGGCCCTGGCGTTTGTGACGCAGCAGCCGTTTGTGACCAGCAATATCATTGGCGCCACGACGCTTGCGCAGTTGGATAGCAACATCGCCAGTGCCGACCTGAAGCTGTCGAAAGAGGTGCTGGAGGGGATTGAGGCGATTCAGAAGGATCATCCCAACCCTGCGCCTTGATTGACCTTTAGGCCGCCTTCGCGAGCAAGCCCGCTCCCACATTCGAATGTGTTCACACATCAAAATGTGGGAGCGGGCTTGCCTGCGATGAGGCCCTCAAAGGCACCGAAGATTCACAATGCCCGCGCAATGATCTCCTTCATGATCTCGTTGGTCCCAGCATAAATGCGCTGCACGCGCGCATCCGCCCAGGCCCGGGCGATCGGGTACTCCCACATGAAGCCGTAGCCGCCGTGCAACTGCACGCACTCGTCGAGCACCTTGCATTGCAGGTCAGTGGTCCAATACTTGGCCATCGCCGCCGTGGGCACGTCCAGCTTGCCTTGCAGGTGCTGTTCCAGGCACTTGTCGACAAACACCCGGCCGATCTGCACCTCGGTGGCAATCTCCGCCAGCTTGAAGCGGGTGTTCTGAAAGTCCGCAATCGCCTTGCCAAACGCCTTGCGCTCGCGGGTGTAGTCCAACGTCCATTGCAATGCAGCTTCGGCCGAGGCCAGGGCGCCGATGGCCACGGTCAGGCGCTCCTGGGGCAACTCCTGCATCAGGTAGGCAAAGCCCATCCCCGCCTGGCCCAGCAGGTTCTCCTTGGGCACGCGCACATCCTGGAAGAACAGCTCGGAGGTGTCCTGGGCCTTCATCCCGACCTTTTCCAGGCGCTTGCCCTTGTCGAACCCCGGCGTATTGGCCTCGACCAGAAACAGGCTGGTGCCTTTGGCGCCAGCCTTGGGGTCGGTCTTGGCCACCACAATCACCAGGTCCGCCAGGAAGCCGTTGGTGATAAAGGTCTTGGAGCCGTTGATCACATATTCGTCGCCATCCAACACGGCAGTGGTCTTGACCCCTTGCAGGTCGGACCCGGCACCCGGCTCGGTCATGGCAATCGCGGTGACCATTTCCCCGGACACCAACTTGGGCAAGTACTTGTGCTTCAGTGCCTCACTGCCGTAATGCAGGATATACGGCGCAACAATGTCCGAATGCAGGGAGAAGCCAATGCCGGTCAGCCCCAGGCGGCCGATCTCTTCGATCACCACGGTGCTGTAGAGAAAGTCGGCGCCCAGGCCGCCGTATTCTTCCGGTAGATGGGAACAGAGCATGCCCGCCTCCCCCGCCTTGCTCCACAGATTGCGATCAATATGCCCCTGCTTTTCCCATTGCGCATGGAACGGCACCGCGTCCTTTTCAAGGAAGGTGCGCACGCTCTGACGGAAGAGTTCGTGCTCGGAGCTGAACAAGGTTCTGGGAATCATGGGTCACCTGCGTCGATTGTCAGACAAAAACAAGATCACAGAGCCTAAGCTGCACGGACGTCACAGGACACTGGACACATGCGACAAAAAATAAGACGATCCAGCCGTTAGTTGACCACTTTCCCCTATAAGAATAATCGAAATTATGTCTAGCCTCGTCTCCACGCCCTTGCGGCGCGTCAGCATTTTGGCCATTGATCGGGTGTTTGCTTCAACCCTCATGCAAGCCAAGGATTTTTTCCACCTCGCCAGCCTGCGTTACGGCAAACAGCAAGGCCTGGGCCTCACGCCAGCCTTTGAAACCCGCCTTGTCAGCCCCGACGGGCAACCGGTATGTAGCTTCAGCGATGTGATCATGCCGGTGGACGGCGGCCTGGAAAACGCCGACATCATTGTGCTCCCAGCCTTCTGGGATGACTTCGACGCCCTGAGCAAACGCTACCCGCAGATCCTGCCATGGCTGCGTGAGCAGCATGCCCGGGGCGCAGTGCTGTGCGGTGAGGCCACCGGGGTGTTCTGGCTCGCCGAAGCCGGCCTGCTCGATGGCAAGGAGGCGACCACCTACTGGCGCTTCTTCAATGCGTTCAGCGAGCGCTTCCCCAAGGTCCAGCTCAATCAGGACAAGCACCTGACCGACGCCGACAACCTGTACTGCGCCGGTGGCACAACATCGGCCTGCGATCTTTATATCTATCTGATCGAGCGTTTCTGCGGCGCCAATATTGCCCAGGCCGTGGCCCGCGACATTCTCTACGAAGTGCAGCGCAGCTACGCACCGGGGCGCATCGGGTTTGGCGGGCAGAAGCTGCACCAGGACGTGATCATCCTGCAGATCCAGCATTGGCTCGAAGAGCACTTCGCCGACAAGTTCCGCTTTGAAGACGTCGCCCGCGAACACGGCATGAGCATCCGCAACTTTATGCGCAGGTTCCAGACCGCGACCGGCGACAAGCCGCTGCACTACCTGCAACGCCTGCGGATCGAGACCGCCAAGGGGTTGTTGTCGGGCAGCCGCAAGAGCATCAAGACCATCAGCTACGAGGTGGGTTACGACGATGCGAGCTTCTTTGCGCGGCTGTTCAGGCAGCACACGGAGTTGTCGCCGAACCAGTATCGCCAGCAGTTCCAGCAGGCCGCCTAACTAAAGCCGGGCACAATCAAATGTGGGAGCGGGCTTGCTCGCGAATGCGGAGTCAGTTAACGAATAAGTCGACTGATACACCGCATTCGCGAGCAAGCCCGCTCCCACATTTTGGTTCGGTGTTTGCCTAAGGCTTGTGCGCCCGCGCCAGGAACTCGTGGGACTGCATTTCCAGCAAACGACTCAAGGTGCGCTGGAATTCGAAGTTCAAGCGACCGCCGGTGTAGAGGTCCTTGAGTTCGACTTCAGCTGAAATGATCAGCTTGACGTTACGGTCGTAGAACTCATCGACCATGTTGATAAAGCGCCGGGCGATGTCGTCGGTGGTGACGCTCATTTGCTCCACGCCACTCAAGATCACGGCATGGAAGATCTTGCCCAGTTCGATGTAGTCGTTCTGGCTGCGCGGGCCGTCGCACAGTTCGCGGAAGTCGAACCAGGCCACGTCGTCACAGGTGCGCAGGGCGATGATCTGGCGATTTTCGATGATCAACTTATCGTTTTCCACCGCCTGTGTGCATTCCGGCGTCAGCGCGCGAAAGCTCTTGCGCAGGCTTTCATGGGCCGCTTCGTCGAGGGGGAAGTGGAACAGTTCCGCCTGCTCAAGGTGACGCAGACGGTAGTCGACGCCGCTGTCGACGTTGACGATATCGGTGTGCTGCTTGATCAGGGCGATGGCCGGCAGGAAGCGCGCGCGTTGCAGGCCGTCCTTGTACAGGCCGTCGGGCACGATGTTCGAGGTGGCGACCAGAGTCACGCCGTTCTTGAACAACTCTTCCATCAGGGTGCCAAGGATCATCGCGTCGGTGATATCGGACACGAAGAACTCATCGAAGCAGATCACACGCGCCTCTTGGGAGAAGCGTTTGGCGATGATGGTCAGCGGGTTTTTCTCGCCGTGCAGGGTCTTCATCTCTTCGTGCACACGCTTCATGAAGCGGTGGAAGTGCGTGCGCGATTTTTCCTTGAACGGCAGCGCTTCGAAGAAGGTATCGACCAGGTACGTCTTGCCCCGGCCCACGCCGCCCCAGAAATACAGGCCCTTGACCGGCACCTGGTCTTTCTTGCCAAACAACTTGCTGAGCATCCCGGGCTTGCTCTGCGAGGCCGCGACCAGGTCTTCGTACAGGCGCTGCAAATGGCGCACCGCCGTTTCCTGGGCCGCATCATGGAAGAAGTCGGGGCGCTTCAGATCAGCTTGATATCGTTCTAGGGGCGTCATAATTTCGTTAGCAAGGCAACAAAAACGGGCCGTCACTGTAACGACGGCCCCGGATAATGGCAATCAACCCTTGGTCGGGTCAGTCCTCGATGGGGGTCAATGCCACGCGCACAGCTTGGATGGCGGCATCCCGCGCAGCCGCATCGGCAAAGGCCGGGCTGTCGGCGACACAGGCGCCTTCGAGCCACACACTGAAGCCCAGGGCCTCACTGCGCACATCCAGCGCCTGGCCGGACTGCAACTGCTTGGTGGCAGCACCTGCCGCCTTGCCGTCGGCAAAGTTGCGCGACAACAACAGTTGCTCGCCATCAGCCGCCAGCAGGCGGAAACGGAAGCTGCCGTCGTCTTCACGGAAGCTGACAAAACGCGCGGCCTTGACTGCCTTCTTCTTGACGCTGGCAGCTTCGCTCGCCTGGTTGACGAACGAACGCAGGCCCACGGCTTCGCGCAGCTCTTGCAGGAATGGAGCGGCCACGGCGCGGGCTTTCTTGGCGCCGACCAGCAACAGGTCTTCCATGTCCGAAGGGCGCGACATCAATTGATGGTAGCGCTCGCGGGCTTCGCCCAACTGGCCGTCCAGCAGTTGGAACAGACGGTTCTTCGCCTCGCCCCAACCCAGGCCATCGAGCAGTTCGCGGCGCAGTTGCTGTTCCTGTTCAGGGGTGGCGAACGCCTGGTACAGAGTGAACAGGTGCGAGTTGTCCGGATCCTTGGCCTCACCCGGCGCGCGGGAGTCGGTGACGATCCGCGAGATCGCGTCCTTCATGTCCTTGGCGGTGGTGAACAACGGGATGGTGTTGTCGTAGCTTTTCGACATCTTGCGCCCATCCAGGCCCGGCAAGGTGGCGACGCTTTCTTCGATCAACGCCTCGGGCATGGTGAAGAACTCACGGCCCTTGCCAAACAGGTGGTTGAAACGCTGGCCGATATCACGGGCCATTTCCACGTGCTGGATCTGGTCGCGGCCGACCGGCACCTTGTGCGCGTTGAACATCAGGATGTCTGCGGCCATCAGCACCGGGTAGCTGTACAGGCCCATGCTGATCCCGGCGTCCGGGTCTTCGCCGTTTTCCAGGTTCTTGTCCACCGAGGCCTTGTAGGCGTGGGCGCGGTTGAGCAGGCCCTTGGCCGCGACGCAGGTCAGCAGCCAGGTCAGCTCGGGAATTTCCGGGATATCGGACTGACGATAGAACGTCACCCGGTTCACATCCAGGCCACCCGCCAGCCAGGTCGCGGCGATTTCCATACGCGAGCGCTGGATGCGCTGCGGGTCATCGCACTTGATCAGGGCGTGGTAGTCGGCCAGGAAGTAGAACGAATCGGCATTGGCATCCTGGCTGGCGAGGATCGCCGGGCGGATGGCACCGGCGTAGTTGCCCAGGTGCGGGGTGCCGGTGGTGGTGATGCCGGTGAGGATACGGGTACGAGTCGTCATGGGTAATCGCTTATCAGACTGCTATCAATTCGAAAGGCGCGGCAGCACCAGATCCTTGAGATCGGTGAGCTTGCCATGAAAAAAGTGCCCGCATTCTGCCACTTTCAGCAGCTCATGGGGGCGTTTCAGGGCTGCGGACCAGTCGTAGACGGTCTGCGGGTCGACCACTTCGTCGGTTTCCGGCTGGATCAGGGTCAACGGGCAGTCCTGTGGCAGCACGTCCTCATCACGCAAACGCATGACCGCCGCAGCCACCATGAACAGGTGCGCGAGTTTTTCGCCCTTGGCTTCCAGGCGCCCGCCCAGGCTTGCAGCAACAAAACCACCGAACGAGAAACCCAGCAAGGTGATGGGCAGGCCCGGGTGCTTTTCACGCAGCCAACCGGCCGCCGCTTCGGCGTCGTCCACTTCACCACTGCTCATGTCGTGGGTACCGGCACTGGCACCCACGCCACGGTAATTGAAACGCAAAGTAATCAAACCGGCATCGCGGGCGGTGCGTTGCAAGGTCGATACGACTTTATTGAGCATGGTGCCGCCCTGCACCGGGTTGGGGTGGCAGATCAGCGCCAGGCCACGTGGCTCGGGGTGATCCAGATACAGGGCTTCCAATTGGCCTACCGGGCCATCGATCAAAACGGGGGTTTCACGCATGAGCAAGGAATGAACTCCGTGACCTCTCAAGGGGTCGACTCGTCTAGCTAAAAGTCTGTGCATGGCATCATTGCGAGCTTAATCGCGGTATACAGCGCAGGTCCGAGCCGTTAACGTAAAGCAAAGCCGTTTATAGAGGAAGGACTCGTGGAACACTCGCTCTTAGTTTGGTTGTTGCCGACTCTTGCCCTGGTTGCCGGTGTCGCCATTGGATTCCTGGTTGCTCGCCTGCTGCCGAATGCCGCGCCTAACCGCACGCAGCGTCAGTTGGATGACATTCAGGAACGTTTTGACAGTTATCAGAACGAGGTTGTTACCCACTTCAACAGCACCGCGACCCTGGTCAAGAAGCTCACCCAGAGCTACCAGGAAGTACAGGATCACCTCGCCGATGGCGCCAACCGCCTGGCCCTGGATGACATCACCCGTCAGCGCCTGCTGGCCGCGCTGCATTCCGATGCCACACAAGCCCCACGGGAGCGCCTGACCCCGCCAAGGGAAAATCAGGAGCCGCCACGGGACTACGCGCCAAAAACGCCGAACGCCCCCGGCATGCTGGATGAGCATTACGGCTTGAAGAAGTAATAAGGTTTCAAGCGATAAAAAGCCCGCCACCGATCACTCGGTGGCGGGCTTTTTTATTTTCTCAAGGCTGGCACGCTGTCCGACGTTGACGATGCTCAAGCCCAGCAGTTCAGCAATCAGCGCCTGGTACAACATCGCCCATCCTCTTCGTCCATGCCCGAGGAATACTCAGCGTCCTGGTTCATTGCTCAGTTTTAGGGCTCCGTGCAGCCTAAGGAAAACTGTTCAGTCGCCGTTCAGCGCCAGACTGAGCGCCTTGCAATCTGCACTGCGAACCTGATGGAGAAAGACCTGCAAAACTTCTGATAAGGGAAATGTATTCTACATAGCTATTCCTGGAACTCTTCCTACGTACGCGACCACACAACGGACGAAACTAAGCCCTACTCCTCCGACACGCGCTACGAGTTCCCTTTTATGCAAATCAAGACCGCCTCAGCCACTCCCTGGAATCACTCAGCCAACGATCAACTAACTGCATCGAATACGGGCTATCGCAACAAACGTTCAATTGATTCCAGCGCGCAGGCGGATCAGCAATTAGTGCAGGAAGTCAGGCCAGCCCCCGCAACACAAGGTGGAGGTTACACTGAGGTGAGCGTTGACCCCTCCCCTGGCAAAGATGTCGAGAATAGTCAAAAAGTACCACCCCCCATTGATGTGGGTCTCAACATAAATGTTGACCCCGTTGCAAAGCATATTTCCAGTGCATTTAAAACTGTCGAACAAAAAGCATCTGATTTTCTCAAAGAAAAATTTGCAGAGTTGAAAAAGAAAGACCCCGCCAACAAGGAGAAATGGGATATTGATCCCGACAATACCTACCTAGTGACCTACGACTATAACAGTGTGGGGGAAGAGCCTTACCCGGCAAAGGTTATCCAGCGTATTTCACTGACGCAAGCGCTGATCAAAAATGCGCAAGATACTCCCACTGGGAAGGGATACAAGATCCCATTCTTCGCTGGCGGTCCTAATGTAAAAACCCAGAACAGTTTACCCATGAATAACCCAGGTATCTTTGACTTCTCAACCCGGTTTTCCCCTTATCGTAAAGACGCGGATGTTACCCATACTTATCAAGGAATTTATGTAGAATCATCCGACGCTCCCTCACAGACATATAACTCTACCAACCAGAGTTCAATTACCCCGAAAGAGTTCAAAAACCTTGTTTGGCAGGCTGACTTTCAACAGCCTTATACTAATTTTCTGGATGAGTTCTGGAGCACCCACATAGAAAAATACCCGGTACTGGCCAAAGCGTCATTCGTCAAGTCAGCCATGACTCAACATCAAGAAGGCAGCTTGACTACTGATGGTCGAAAACTGATCATGCGAGCCGCCGGGTTATCAGGCAACCAGGAATCATGGCCTGACATTACTTATGATGACTTACAAAAAAATCCCCCCAAGGACCCCAACATTGAAGTCGGGTTGCTCAAGATCGGAGAATATCAATCGACCGACCTCATATACATTACTGATAATAAGGTAACGTTTGACAGCGACGGGAAGAGGATTCCTCCCCTCACCCTTCTCTATATACCCGGAAACTCCTCACCCATTCACAGTTTCAATAGCCAGGCAGAGATGAAGAAGTGGCTCGCCGAACAAATGGCTGATCCTGCCAAACGCAATGCCCTGGCCTCACACTTTAAGCTTGAAGACAAGCCCAACGGCTGGAAGCGAGCCGGGTTAGACGAAACACTGATCGGCCTCGGTACCTGGCCTGAAACACGTGAAACCCCAGGAGGAATACTTTCCTATGACCATCGGGCCTTTAGCGGTAAATGGGATCCTGAAAAATTCATCACCACAGAACCTAACAACCTACCGTTCCAAGAAGTCACCAAACGCCAGAAAGATCGCTCTTATGCAGATGCGGCTGTCAAAATAACCAGTGACAGAGACGAGACCAAGAAGAACATCATTGAAGGCCTGACAAAGACTTCAAAAATTGCTCTATTTTTAACTCCACTGGCTTTCGTGGTACCTGAAGTCGCATTGGCCCTGGACACTTTTTATCTCGCCAGTGGCGGCGTAACTGCCAGCATCGGAGTTGATGACAACCTACATAACAAGGCCAAAGGTACTGATCGGATTGTATTCGGCCTGTTCAACGCAGCGACAGTGGCGATACCCAAAGTCATAGGTAAAGCCCGGGAGCAGTCTATCGGTGAATTCAAAGCCCCAGAAGAGACTGCATCGCCCCCGGACCAAGAACCACCCCAACCTCCAGAGAACCCTGACAATGGGGTGATTGGTACGGACATAGCGAGCGAAACAGGTCCGGTTACTGTCGTTCAAATGGGCGGCCCGATGAATGAACTAAAATATGTCTCCAACGAAGTCCATACCTATGTAGACATCTACAAATCCGGAAAGCGACTTAACATTGTTGCCCATGGTTCCAAACCAAGTTGGGCTGATAAGTTCTTAGGCAATGGATCACAGGTTGTCATAGATGGAAAAGGCTACACACCTCAAAAATTAGTCGCCCTATTGAAAGACAAAGGCATAGACCCGGAAAGATATGACTCTGTGCGTCTTATAATGTGTCACTCTGCGGAGGGGCGAGGCAATTCGTTTGCGGCAAAATTTCAAAAAGAGATCAACAAGCCGGTAAAAGCTTACGATGGGACGGTGAGCCTCAGTTTCGGTTCAACAGCCATGAAAAAAATTCGAGATCAGGTCGTGACTCAAATCATGCAGTCAGATCCAACAATCTCTCTTGAAAATGCAGAAAACCTGGCTGAAATCAAACTGCAAGATGCTTTGAATGGCTATGCAGTTCCAGAACTCAAAAAAGCCAATGGTCAGTTGGTCAAAATCAATACTGCGCCTGCAGGGGATCCGCCGAAATATGAGGTTGTTAGAATTGAATACAAGCCGGTTCACTTCCCAAAGACCGGTTCATGAGCCTTATTTCGCAATGTTCTGAACGTAGCATACAAGCATGACGCTATATGTTGACGGCTGAAAAAACCCCGGAAAGCTTTCAGCCGTCATTGAGACGCGCAGTACCCCGCGCTCTGATTCGCCGTTCAGCGCCGAACCGGGCGCTTTTGCAGTTTGCGCTGCAGTGTCCGGCGGTGCATGCCAAGAGCACGAGCGGTGGCCGAGATATTACCTTCATGCTCGGTCAACACACGCTGGATGTGCTCCCACTGCAGACGGTCCACCGACATCGGGTTTTCCGGCACCAGGGTGTCGAGGTCGGCGTGTTCGGAGAGCAGCGCTGCCAGTACATCATCGGCATCGGCCGGCTTGCACAGGTAATTGCAGGCGCCGCGCTTGATCGCCTCGACGGCGGTGGCAATGCTGGAATACCCGGTAAGGATCAGCACGCGCATTTCCGGGTCCAGTTCCAGCAGCTTGGGCAACAGCACCAGGCCGGAGTCGCCGTCCATTTTCAGGTCCAGTGCCGCGTAGTCCGGCAGGTCGGCCTGGGCGATGGTCAGGCCTTCTTCGGCGGAGCCTGCGGTGCTGACGCGAAACCCGCGGCGGCTCATGGCTCGCGCCATTACGCGGGTAAAGGTGGCGTCATCATCTACCAGCAACAGGTGCGGCAGTTCTTCGCCTTCGACTTGGATCTCGTCACTCATCGATGTCTCCTCGTGCAGCACGGGGCAGGCGCAGCTCGGTGAGCGTGCCGCCTTCCTCATGGGGGTAAAGTTTCACCGAGCCGCCAGCGCGGGTCACGCTGGCCTTGCTCAAGAACAGGCCCAGGCCGAAGCCCTTGCCCTTGGTGGTAAAGAATGGCTTGCCGATCTGTTCGGCAATCGCCAGCGGCACGCCGGCACCGTGGTCGCGAATGCTGATGGTGAGGTTTTCCGAATCCCAGTCCAACTGCACTTCCAGCCCTTCCGGGCAGGCATCGGCTGCATTGTTCAACAGGTTCAGCAACGCCTGGGTCAGATCCGGCGGTGGCGCCATGCGAGGCACTGCGCCCTGCCCCAACAGGTGGAAGCGGTAACTGGCTTCGGGGCGCATCAGGTGCCAGCGGTTCAAGGCTTCGTCCAACCACTGGGTGACATCCTGCATATCCACCGCCAGGCGCCGGTTGGCTTCAGCGGCACGCACCAGTTGTTGCAAGGTTTGCTTGCACTGCTTGACCTGTTCCTGCAGCACGCCGAGGTCGTCCTGTAGCGCCGGGTCGTGATGGTCCTGGCGCATTTCCTTGATCAGCACGCTCATGGTTGCCAGCGGCGTACCCAGCTCATGGGCCGCGCCGGCGGCTTGGGTCGCCACGGCCAACAGTTGCTGGTCACGCAAGCCTTCTTCGCGGCGGATAGCACGCAGTTCTTCCTGGCGCCGCAGCTCTTCGGCCATGCGCGCAGCGAAAAACGTGATCACGGCTGCCGACAGCGCGAAGCTCAGCCACATACCGTAGATCTGTAGGTTTTCCCGGGCGATCGGGAAGGTTTCCAGGGGATAGAACTGCGCCAGCAACAAGGTGTAGAGCGCCAGGGCAATACCCGACAGGATCACCGAGTAGCGCCACGGCAACGTCACGGCGGCAATGGTCAGCGGCACCAGATAATAGGAAACGAACGGGTTGGTGGAGCCACCGGAGAAATACAGCAACACACTGTGGATAAACAGGTCACAGGCCAGTTGCAGGGCGTACTCCAGCTCTGTCACCGGCCACGTGGTGCGCAGGCGGATGGCCGTGAACACACACAACACCGTGGAAAAAGCCAAAGTCACCCACAGTTGCAGCCAGGGCAACGGCAGCAGCTCAAACCAATAGGCAAGCCCCACGGAACCGGCTTGGGCGGCCAGGACCAGGGTGCGGATAAACGTCAGGCGCCAGAGGTTCTGGCGAGTGGCGGAAGTCAGTTGTACGGGGGCGAGCATGAGCTCTCCTGATGAGCGCTCCAGGCGGATCGCAAGGAGTATAAACGAAGCCAGGGTATCGACAGCGTGTGTGTGGCCCTTTGACGCAGGTCACACAATCAGGAACGCCGGACGCAATTTGACCGTTCGTCGGCATCGGGCCAAGGTGTAGAGAATTTGTAACCCGCCGAACCCGAATCCCCCGTCTACAGTCTTACCGAACACGATCACCCTCAAGGAGCTTCCATGTCACGTTTCACTCGCAGTGCCGCCCTTATTGCCCTCAGCGTTGGCAGCGTCGCCAGCCTGCCTGTGCTGGCTGCCGATCAACTGCACTACAACCAGATTTCCCTGCGGGCCGAAGTCAGCCAGGAAGTGGCCCGTGACCAGATGATCGTCACCCTGTACACCGAGTCCCAGAACACCGACCCGGCCAAGCTGGCCGCCGAGATCACCACCACCATGAACAAGGCGCTGGCCCAGGCCCGCGAAGTCAAGGGCGTCACCCTGCGCCAGGGCAGCCGCAACAGCTACCCGATCTACGACAACAAGAACCAGAAGATCACCGGCTGGCGTGAACGCGCCGAATTGCGCATGGAAAGCTCGGACTTCGCGGCGCTGTCCAAGCTCACCGGCGAGATGCTGACCAATCTGAAAATGGACAGCATGGACTTCGCCATCGCCAACCCGACCCGCAAGGCCAGCGAAGATGCGCTGCTCAAGGAAGCGGTCGCTGCATTCAAGGCCCGCGCGCAATTGGCCACTGATGCGCTGGGTGGCAAGGGTTACAAGATCGTCAACCTGAACTTCAACACTAATGGTTATCCACAGCCTTATGCCCGCGGCGGCATGATGATGAAGGCTGCGGCGATGGATTCAGCGCCGACGCCAGAGGTCGAGGCGGGCACCAGCCAAGTCAGCATGAGTGCGGACGGGGTGATTGAAGTCTTACAGTAAGCGTTTCAACCTACAAAGACGGCACAGCCTAATAGCTTGTGCCGTTTTTTTTGGCCTGCTGTTGGATAACAAGACGAACGATGTAGGGGTTTACTTAAACGATCAACCGCGCCTAAAACCCAAGCATAAAAAATGAACCATTTCCCTGCACGCTGCCACCTAGTTAAGCCAAAGTTATCCAAAAAACTAGACATTTAATAAAACATTCCCATAGACAAATACCTATGTCTAAGACAGGGACATATAGGCAACTTCATTCGGACTCTCACAGGGAGGATGGGAACGCGAATAAAACGAGACGTTCATGAATATAAATCCTGCGCCCGCTCTACCGAACTCGGCAACAACCCATTCATTATCCGCCGTCAATCCATTGCCCGCAGATACTACTGCCCCCGCCCATCGGCGGCACACTCGTGCACCCTCTCCGCAGAATACAGCGCAGAGAGAGGGCACTGGCTCGCTGCAAACTACAAACCCTGAAATAGCAGTCCAAAAAAGGGTTATCTACGGTTCAGACACCGTGTCTGCGCCCTCGGCTGACTACACCCTGCAAGAGCGCAAGCAGCGCATTGATGACTACGCTTTTCGCGTAACGACGCTGATTGAAGAAATACCCAGCATCAACCAAGGTGAAATGGCCGTCAGGTTCCAGAACGCCCGCCTGTTCATGGAGCCGGCAGGCTACTTCAGCGGTGGTTTACTGGCCGCAGGCTATGACCCCCATGAAAAAATCACGGTGACGTTCACGTCCTACACGGGGGTGGGAAAACCAGAAAATCTGAGCAGTACCTCAAAGCGTACTTACTTTGCCTGGGAAATAGCTGCAGGTGCTTTAGAGCACGACAAAGTACAACGGGGCGGCCCGATCAACTTCAACTTTATGGAGATAGATCCAAAAGATCAAACTAAGGTTGACAATCTGGAGTCGTTGGGAAAAAACCTTCAAAACCACTGGGAACATGAAATATCCAAACCCATGCGAGACCCGTCGGGCCAACTCGCAACCCTCTCGGGACAAGCGGACGCCTACGCAGTAAGGGGAACCTTGCAAACCTTGCGCAGTGATACGCAGAGTTTTAAAAAATTGAGCCCTGAAGGGCAAGAAGCCGTCGCGCGGACACTGGATAAGAATGGGCAAGTCATCGTTCCAAATGTCTACGGCTACCCCTTGTCAGGCTATGCATTTATTCCGTACACGCCCTATGACGGGGATTATAAAAACAGGCCCAACCAAGGATTGATGTTAGACCTGAAGAATGGCACCGTCCGTGAAATACATGGGGATGCCGACTTTGCAAGCTGGGCCAAAGACAACCGGGACAACTTGCTGAGAAACTTCAACACCCGAGATATACAAGGCGGCAAGGATTCACACTGGCCCAGCGCGGGTTATGTACTTGACACGTTGATCTCCGGCGCCAACGCCCACTTCCCCGGCTATCACAACCTGGTTTCAGATGAGGAAATACCGGCGTCACAACTGTTCAATTACACCCGAGCCCGAGGCAGCGAGTATCAGTTGAAGTTCGGCAATCTTTACAGCGGTGTGGCCAGCCAATACCAAGCGGTGAATGCCAAGAATGCACTATGGTCCGACCAAACCCAGGTGTTTGGTTCCTCACAGCAGGATTGGAAGTCGGCGAAAGACTTCTGGGGCAATACATTCGGCTACGTGCCCGTGATTGGCAACACTGGCAATATCGTCTTCGGCGTCCATGACAGTCTCTACGGCATGACGGCGCAGGATCGAGTGGGCGGCAATGCAGCGGCGGTAATATCAGGCCTGCAACTGGCCCACGAACTTGCGCCAGGTGCCGTCGAGTCCGGGCTAGGTGAACCCGCCAAAGTCCCTGGCGTCCCAAGAGCCGAAGATTACCAATGGAAGCAGAACTCAAAGACAAACGACTTTGAGTTCGTGCACGCCCCCAAGCCCGCAAAGAATACCGATGAAGTCACCGTGCCAAGCGAGGCCCAACCTGCCAACCCCTTGCGCCCAAGCCAGGCCGGGCATATCAGCCAGCATGCGCTGCCAAATGGCGAACAGTTGATTGAAAATGTGACGCCCAACGCCAAGGGGATTTATCAGGTCAAGGATGCAACCACCAACGAAGATCGCTGGTTAATCCGCTACACCGACGCCAGCGGTGTCAGCAACGTGTATGAGATCCGAGGGGATTTCAAACTGAGCAACGGCTATGTGCAGATCATTGATCAGCAAACCAGGCGACCCGTGATGACCGTCCACTCTTCGGGCAATGGCGAGTGGGTCTCAGCCAATGGAAAAGGTGGCGTCAGGGCGCCTGAGGGGCGCAGTCTCTCATCCCCCGTCAGCGATGCCACGAAGCGCCCTCCATCTTTTGCCAATCATTTCCTCGATCTCGAAGACAAACCAATGAAAGGCGCCAACAAGATCGACGATTTCTTGAAAATCAAAGCGGGATCCAGCTACGAGTTCGCCAGCAGCAATTTCGAGGATAAAGGCGTCATCAAAACAAACTTCAGGGTTTCCTGGAACATCGACGAGACTGGCTTTTCCGTTGAGCCCGGAGAAAAGGCACAGCCCACGGAGCACAGTTCGAGCCAGTACTCACCCAACTTTGTCTTGGATATAAACCGTAACCCTTACACCGTCACCACCACAGAAAATGGGCTATCCGTCAGCCACCGACTGGACGCCACAGCGAACTCGGCCGAGGGCATCCGGCAAGCGAGGCTGAAGCAGTTCGAGAGCACAATTGCGGACCCCGACCTGCGTGCGCGTATTTCCGAGGTCGCTCATCAAGGTTCGATAGCCCCCGCCACCATTGACTTGAACGGAGGATCGGTACTGCAAGATGGCTACTACTTTGGCGCTGACGACACCCAGTTCCACGTCCATCACGACGCTTCGAGCAACGTGACGACGGTCCAAATCACATCCAAAGGACACCTGTCCAACCCCGAAAAAGACATCAACCGGGTGCCTGGCGTGGAGGTGATCATCAAGAGAACGTTCACGATACGCGAAGGGAATGAGCTCGACAGCCAGTTCACCATCGACAAGGACGCGCCCACCACTATCGAGGTCGTGACGCTCTCGTAGCCAAGGCACGGCTACAACGGCCACTTACCTGATCCCCTGAACGGCGGTAACCTCGGTGACTGCCGTTTTTCGTATGGGCAGCCTTATATACCTGCCATCTCAGGGGTCTCCATGGAAAAAAACGCCTTGAAAACGCTGTTCCTCGCTGCGGGGTTGTTGGCATTGACGCCCATGGCCCATGCCGCCAGCACCCTGGTCTACTGCTCCGAAGCCAGCCCCGCCGGTTTCGACCCCAGCCAATACACCAGCGGCACCGACTTTGATGCCTCGGCCGAAACCGTGTTCAACCGCCTGACCCAGTTCAAGCGCGGCGGGACCGAAGTCGAGCCGGGACTGGCGACCCGTTGGGAGGTGTCCGAGGATGGCCTGGCCTACACCTTCCACCTGCGCGACGGGGTCAAGTTCCACAGCACCGAGTACTTCACACCGACCCGCGACTTTAATGCCGATGATGTGCTGTTCACCTTCCAGCGCCTGTTGGACGCCAACACCCCATTCCGCCAGGCCTACCCGTCCGAATCGCCGTACTTCACCGATATGGGCCTGAACACCACGATCAAAAGCGTGGAAAAGCTCGACGAGCACAGCGTGCGCTTCAACCTCAATAACGTCGACGCCGCTTTCGTGCAGAACCTGGCCATGAGCTTTGCTTCCGTGCAATCGGCCGAGTACGCCGCGCAGTTGCTTGAACAAGGCAAGGCCTCCGATATCAACCAGAAGCCGGTCGGCACCGGGCCGTTTGTGTTCAAGCGCTACCAGAAGGACTCGCAGATTCGCTACGTCGCCAATAAACAGTATTGGAAGCCTGAGGATGTGAAGCTCGACAACCTGGTATTCGCCATCACCCCCGACGCCGCGTCGCGCCTGCAAAAGCTCAAGGCCGGCGAATGCCAGGTCAGCGGCTATCCGCGCCCCTCGGATATAGAGGTGATGAAGCAGGATCCCAACCTGCGCGTGCTGCAACAGGCAGGTTTCAATCTGGGCTTCCTGGCCTATAACGTGACCCATCCGCCGCTGGATCAACTCAAGGTGCGCCAGGCCCTGGACATGGCCATCGATAAGCCGGCGATTATCCAGGCGGTGTACCAAAGTGCCGGGCAATTGGCGCAAAACGCGCTACCTCCGGCCCAGTGGTCTTATGACCCCAACATCAAGGACGCGCCGCACGATCCGGCCAAAGCCCGGGCGCTACTAAAAGAAGCAGGGGTTGCACCAGGTACCACCATCAACTTGTGGGCGATGACCGTGCAGCGCGCCTCCAATCCCAATGCGCGAATGTCGGCGCAGATGATCCAGCAGGATTGGGCCAAGGTCGGGATCACCGCCAATATCGTCAGCTATGAGTGGGGCGAATACATAAAGCGCGCGAAAAACGGCGAGCACGATGTGATGATTTACGGCTGGACCGGCGACAACGGAGACCCCGATAACTGGCTTGGGGTGCTCTACAGTTGTGCGGCGGTAAAGGGCAGCAACTATGCAAAATGGTGTAACCCGCAGTACGACCAACTGGTGCAGAAGGCCAAGCTCAGCAGCAACCGTGACGAGCGCATCAAGTGGTATCAACAGGCGCAAAAAATACTTAAGGATCAAGTACCTATAACGCCTATTGCGAACTCGACGGTTTTCCAGCCACTGCGCAAGGAAGTCCAGGACTTCAAAATCAGCCCGTTTGGGCTGACGCCGTTCTATGGCGTAAGTCTGAATAAGTAACAATCACGCCCCAACCGAGTGCGCCAGACACCTCGGTTGGGCCGATTTAGTGCGCTGCGCGCACCGAAAAAAACCTCGAAAATGCAGATTTGTGTCGAAAATTATATGAATGCGACATTCTTGTACGTTCGTACCACTCTTTGCCGCTTGTTGCCTCTCAACGTCTTGCAATGGGTATGGGGCCTGCATAAGTATCCGCAGGCCGACTCACGAGGTCGCCCTCAATTCCAAAAATGACAACAAATCATGAGGCCAACATGCTTAAACACGCAGTCATTCCGTTTTTAGTCAGCGCCGGTTTAATGGCCGCTGCACCTTTCGCCCAGGCGGCGACTAATCTGGTGTTCTGCTCCGAAGGGAGCCCGGCGGGTTTCGACCCAGGCCAGTACACCACCGGAACAGACTTCGATGCTTCGGCCGAAACCATGTTCAACCGTCTCAGCCAGTTCGAGCGTGGCGGCACCGCCGTGATTCCTGGCCTGGCCACCAAGTGGGACGTTTCCGAAGATGGCCTGACCTACACCTTCCACCTGCGCGAAGGGGTCAAGTTCCATACCACGCCGTACTTCAAGCCGACTCGTGAATTCAACGCCGACGACGTGCTCTTCACCTTCAACCGGATGATCAACAAAGACGACCCGTTCCGTAAGGCCTACCCCACCGAGTTCCCGTACTTCACGGACATGGGGATGGACACCAACATCAAGAACATCGAGAAAATCGACGACCACACCGTCAAGTTCACCCTTGGCACCGTGGACGCCGCATTTATCCAGAACCTGGCCATGAGCTTCGCCTCCCTGCAGTCGGCCGAATACGCTGCCCAACTGTTGAAGGACGGCAAGCCCCAGGACATCAACCAGAAGCCAGTGGGCACTGGCCCGTTCGTGTTCAAGAGCTACCAGAAAGACTCCAACATCCGCTTCACCGGCAACAAGGATTACTGGAAGCCTGAAGACGTGAAGATCGATAACCTGATCTTCGCCATCACCACCGACCCATCGGTACGTGTGCAAAAACTCAAGAAGAACGAATGCCAGGTCACCCTCTTCCCACGTCCGGCCGACCTCAAGGCCCTGGGCGAAGACAAGACCCTGAAACTGCCACACCAGGCCGGTTTCAACCTGGGCTACATCGCCTACAACGTGATGCCTGTGCTCAAGGGCCAGACGGCGGCCAACCCACTGGCCGACCTGCGCGTACGCCAGGCCCTGGACATGTCGGTCAACAAGCAGCAGATCATCGACTCGGTTTACCAGGGCGCAGGCCAGCTGGCGGTCAACGCCATGCCGCCGACCCAGTGGTCCTATGACGAGACCATCAAGGACGTCCCGCACGACGTGGCCAAGGCCAAGGAGCTGCTCAAGGAAGCCGGCGTCAAGGAAGGCACCGAAATCACCCTGTGGGCCATGCCGGTCCAGCGTCCGTACAACCCCAACGCCAAGCTGATGGCCGAGATGCTGCAGAACGACTGGAAGCAGATAGGCTTGAAGGTCAACATCGTCAGCTACGAGTGGGGCGAGTACATCAAGCGTTCCAAAGGCGGTGAAAACCAGGCCATGATCATCGGCTGGAGCGGTGACAATGGTGACCCGGACAACTGGCTGAACGTGCTGTTCGGCTGCGACTCCCTGGCGGGCAACAACTTCTCCAAATGGTGTGACAAGAAATTCGACGGCATCGTGAAAGAAGCCAAGGCCACGTCGGATGTCGCCAAGCGCACCGAACTGTACAAACAGGCGCAACACGTCCTCAAAGATGCAGTCCCCATGACACCTATCGCACACTCGACGGTGTATCAACCCATGCGCAACAACGTGCAGGACTTCAAGATCAGCCCATTTGGCTTGAATTCCTTCTACGGGGTGAGCGTCAGCAAGTAGGACGCCTTGGCGGCGACGTTTCATAACGTCGCCGTTATTGCATCCGCCAAGACCTTAGGAATCGGACTACGTTCGCAGGCGCTGCCGACCTACAGCAGCTGACTGCAAGGGTAAAGTCCGATCCCTACAAGGTCTGTCCGGTTCTGCGCATTTACTGCCTTGCCCGCGTTCCCTAACGTCGAGGTAGGCAAACTCGCAGTTCCGATACGGCATTTGCTGTGGATGGGAGCAGTGCTTTCGCCATGCCAGGTAAGGCGTTGCGACTGTTCACTGACGAAAACGATAAACATGGATTGGGGACCGTCATGCGCCATACCACCGTTCTATCTGCAATATTGGGTACCAGCCTGTTGGCCGTCGCTTCGATGGGCCTGGCTGGCGAGAAGAAAAGCCTGGTGTTCTGCTCTGAAGGCAGCCCGGCCGGGTTCGATACCGCGCAATACACCACCGCCACCGACAACGATGTGGCCGAGCCGATCTACAACCGCCTGGTTGAGTTTGAAAAGGGCGAGACCGGTGTCGTACCAGGCTTGGCGACCAAGTGGGATATTTCGCCCGATGGCCTGACCTACACCTTCCATCTGCGCGAAGGGGTGAAGTTCCACAGCAACAAGGAATTCAAGCCGACACGGGATTTCAATGCCGACGACGTGCTGTTCACCTTCAACCGCATGCTTGATCCCAACCACCCGTTCCGCAAGGCCTACCCCACGGAGTTTCCTTACTTCAACGGGATGAGCCTGAACAAGAACATCGCCAAGGTCGAAAAAACCGACCCGCACACCGTGGTGATGACCCTCAATACGGTCGACGCGGCGTTTGTCCAAAACATCGCCATGAGCTTCGCGGCGATCCTCTCCGCTGAATACGCCGAGCAACTGCTCAAGGCCGGCAAACCCAGCGACATCAACCAGAAGCCGATCGGCACCGGGCCGTTCGTGTTCCAGCGTTACCAGAAGGATTCGCAGATCCGTTACGCCGGCAATAAACAGTATTGGGACCCGAGCAAGGTCAAGCTCGACCAACTGATTTTCGCCATCAACACCGACGCTTCGGTGCGGGTACAAAAGCTCAAGGCCAATGAATGCCAGGTCACCCTGCATCCACGCCCGGCCGATGTCGACGCGCTCAAGGCCGACCCGAACCTGCAACTGCTGACCAAGCCAGGCTTCAATCTCGGCTACATCGCCTATAACGTGCGGCACAAGCCCTTCGACCAGCTCGAAGTGCGCCAGGCGCTGGACATGGCGGTGAACAAGCAGAGCATCCTCAACGCCGTGTACCAGGGCGCCGGGCAGTTGGCAGTCAATGCCATGCCGCCGACCCAATGGTCCTACGACGACAGCATCAAGGACGCCACCTACAACCCGGAAAAAGCCAAGGAATTGCTCAAGGCTGCGGGCGTCAAGGAAGGCACCGAGATCACCCTGTGGGCCATGCCGGTACAGCGCCCGTACAACCCCAACGCCAAGCTGATGGCCGAGATGCTGCAAAACGATTGGGCCAAGATCGGCCTCAAGGTCAAGATCGTCAGCTACGAGTGGGGCGAGTACATCAAGCGCATCAAGAACGGCGAACACGATATCAGCCTGATTGGCTGGACCGGCGACAACGGTGACCCGGACAACTGGCTGGGCACTCTCTACAGCTGCGACGCCATCGGCGGGAACAACTACTCGATGTGGTGTGACCCGGCGTACGACAAGCTGATCAAGCAAGCCAAGGTCGTCACCGACCGAGAACAACGGACTGTTCTGTACAAACAGGCGCAGCAACTGCTCAAACAGCAGGTGCCGATCACGCCTGTCGCCCACTCGACGGTCAACCAGCCGTTAAGCACCAAAGTCGAAGGCTTCAAAGTGAGCCCCTTCGGCCGCAACGTGTTCTCGGGCGTCAGTATTACCCCATAAGAAAATAACCGGATGCGCAGAGCGAAGTTGGCTCTGCTGCAAACGTGCAGCTGTAATTCGCGAAATTTCCTACAGCAAACGTTTGCCATAGCTTGAAGAGTTACACACCCAATAGCCGGCTCACTTAATAAGGCCGGCATAAAAAAAGAGAACCAAAGGAGCTCCACCCATGAAATTGAGCAGCAAAGTGCTACTGGCCATGGCCATCAGCAGCATCACCGCCACCGCTTACGCCGAACCTGCAAGCCAGGAATTCGTGCCAACCACACTGGCCGGCGCCAGCGCCCAAAGCGAAGCCAAAGGCTTTATCGAAGACTTCAGCCTGGGCGGCAGTACGCGCAACTGGTACTCCAATGAACACCTGTACCGCGGGGGCAGTTTCAAATACAAAGAGCACGGTGTAACGAAGACCGACCGCAACCGTACCAACTGGGTCCAGGGCACCATCATCAATGCCAGCTCGGGGTTCACCCAGGGCACTGTGGGCGTCAAGGCCGAAGTAGCGGTGTACAACGCTCTGGTTCTAGACCGCAGCAAACGCGATATCAAGGGCGGCTCCAACCGTACCTTGGCTGACTCTGACGGCAATGCCGTAGACCAGTGGAGCAAACTGGGCCTGGCCAACTTGCAGTTCCGCGTGTCGAACACCACACTGACCGCCGGCCGCCAGAACTTCAGCACGCCGATTGTCGACACCATCGGCAACCGTCCCCTGCCATCGAGCTTCCAAGGTGTGAGCTTCAACAGCGCAGAGTTCAGCAACCTGTCGTTCCAAGGTGGCGTGTTTGACCGCGTCTCGCCACGGTCCGAGCAGAGCCTGTCGAAGTTCCGTAGCGAGTACAGCCAACAAGGCGCCAACAGCGCTACAACCGACAAGGTCTACACCCTGGGCGCCAACTACCAGCCGTTCGCGAGCCTGAAAACCAGCGTCTTCGGCGCCAACGTCAAGGACTTCTGGAACCAGTACTACTTTGGCGCTACCCATGAGTTGGGTGACAGCCAGCAACTGGCC
Organism: Pseudomonas sp. DTU12.1; assembly: GCF_009873475.1. Lineage (NCBI taxonomy): Bacteria > Pseudomonadati > Pseudomonadota > Gammaproteobacteria > Pseudomonadales > Pseudomonadaceae > Pseudomonas > Pseudomonas sp. DTU12.1. Next base: position 5,176,307 of record NZ_CP045254.1, read on the forward strand.
CTGACCACTGGCTTCAACTACTACAAAACCGTCGACGAAGGCAAAAAGCTGATGGGGGAAATCGACAACGATACCTTCTCCCTGTCCCTCGGCCTGGCGCATCAGGCTCACAGCCTGACCTTCTCCTACCAGCAAGTGAACGGTAACGAGTACTTCGACTACCTGCACGAAACCAACGGCATCTACCTGGCCAACTCCCTGACGTCGGACTTCAACGGCCCGAACGAGAAGTCCTTCCAGGTCGCCTACGCCATCAACATGGCCGAATACGGCGTGCCAGGCCTGAAGTTCAACGTCTACTCCGCACGCGGCTGGGGCATCGACGGTACCCACTACACCGGTAACAGCAACGGCGCTTACGCCTACACCGGCATCGAAACTCAAGACGGCGAGAAACACCAGGAATACGGTGTTGGCGCGGCCTACGCGGTCCAGAGCGGCCCGCTCAAGGCCACCGCGATTCGTGCCACCTACGTTGAACACCGTGGCAGCGCCAACCAGTTCGACGGCAGCATCAAAGAATTCCGTCTGGTTACCACCGTCCCATTCAACATTCTTTAATTCGCACCAGGTAGACGGCGGGCTCAGGACGAGCCTGCCGTCTACATTTGTGTGGTTGAATTGATCGCAGAGGGCTCTTCGATGAAAATGCTCCCGTTACAAGCTGCCATGACCGCTGCACTGTTGAGTGTCGCGTTGGGCATTTCGGCCAAGCCGCTGGTGGTCTGCACCGAAGCCAGTCCGGAAGGCTTCGACCCGGTCGTGTACGTCACGGCCGTCACCGCCGATGCCGCCGCCGAAACCATGTTCAACCGCCTGGTGGACTTCAAGCCCGGCACCACTGAAATCGTGCCCGCACTCGCCAAATCGTGGGACATCAGTGAGGACGGCCTGACCTATACCTTCCACCTGCGTGATGACGTCAAGTTCCACACCACCGACTACTTCAAGCCGACGCGCAACCTGAATGCCGACGACGTGCTCTGGAGCTTCCAGCGTCAACTGGACCCGAAACACCCGTGGCACGACAAGTCCACCACCGGCTTCCCCTATTTCGAAAGCATGGGTTTCAAGGAACTGCTCAAAAGCGTCGAGAAGACCGATGACCACACCGTGGTCTTCACCCTGACCCGCCCCGAAGCGCCGTTCCTGGCCGATGTCGCAATGCCGTTCACCGCCATCCATTCCGCCGAATACGCCGACAAGCTGCTGGCCGCCAACAAGACCGGCGAGCTCAACAGCAAACCGATCGGCACCGGCCCGTTCATTTTCACCCGCTACCAGAAAGACGCCCAGGTGCGCTTCAAGGCCAACCCGGAGTACTTCCGTGGCAAGCCGCCCGCTGATCCGCTGATCCTGGCCATCGCGGTGGATAACAACGTGCGCCTGCAAAAGCTCAAGGCCAATGAGTGCCAGATCGCCCTGTATCCAAAACCCGATGACCTGCCAAGTATCAAGGCCGATCCAAACCTTAAGGTCTCGGAGCTGGCGGCGATGACCACCGCGTACACCGCGATGAACACCACCCGCAAGTACATGAGCGACGCGCGGGTGCGCCACGCGATCAACATCGCGTTCGACAAACAGGGCTATAACCAATCCCTGTACGGCAAAGGCAATGCCATCGATGCCACCGGCCCGTACCCGCCGACCCTGCTAGGCTTCAACGACAAATTGCAGAACCCGGCCCGCGACCTGGACAAGGCCCGCGCCCTGCTCAAGGAAGCCGGCGTGCCGGAAGGCACCGAGTTCACCCTGTTCACCCGCAACGGCGGCGGCCCGACCAACCCCAACCCGATGCTTGGCGCCCAGCGCATGCAGGCGGATCTGGCGCAGATTGGGCTGAAGGTCAATATCAAGGTCATGGAGTGGGGCGAAATGCTCAAGCGCGCCAAGGCTGGCGAGCACGACATGGTCTCTGCCGGCTGGGCCGGGGATAACGGCGATCCAGACAACTTCCTCACGCCGAACCTGAGTTGCGATGCCGCCAAAAACGGCGAAAACTACGCCCGCTGGTGTAACGAAGAGTTTCAGGGCTTGATCGACAAGGCCCGCGCCGTGGCTGAACCCGCCGAGCGCGCCGCACTCTATGAACAAGCGTTGGACGTTTTCGACAAGGACCAACCGTGGATCCCCATGGCTTACCCGAAAATGTTCACCGCCATGCGTAAAAACGTCGAGGGATATACCCAAAGCCCCCTGACCAACAATAACTTCGCCACCACCCAGGTGAAGTAATAAGAGACGCCCGGCACCGTCGACGTTGACGGTGCCGGACCTGCCTAACCGGCTGATTGAGGTAGATACCACGATGTTTAGTTTTATTGCCCGCCGATTGGGGTTGTTGATCCCAACGTTCTTCGGCATCACGTTGCTGACTTTTGCGTTGATTCGCATGATCCCTGGCGACCCCGTAGAAGTCATGATGGGCGAAAGGCGGGTCGACCCCGAGATGCACGCCCAGGCAATGGAACGCCTTGGCTTGAACAAACCCTTGTATGCGCAATACCTGGACTACGTCGGCAAGCTCGCCCAGGGCGACCTCGGCGAATCCCTGCGTACCCGCACCAGCGTCTGGACCGAGTTCAGCGCCCTGTTCCCCGCGACCCTGGAACTGTCCATGGCCGCCCTGTTGTTCGCCGGTATCCTCGGGCTCTTGGCCGGGGTGATCGCGGCCTTGAAGCGAGGATCCCTGTTCGACCATGGGGTGATGGGCATCTCCCTGGCGGGATATTCGATGCCGATCTTCTGGTGGGGCCTGATCCTGATCATGTTCTTCTCGGTGAGCCTGGGCTGGACCCCGGTTTCCGGGCGTATCGACCTGCTCTACGACATCGAGCCGCGCACCGGCTTCATGCTGATCGACACCCTGCTGGCCGATGAGCCGGACGCGTTCTGGGATGCCCTGCACCACCTGATCCTGCCAGCCATCGTGCTCGGCACCATCCCGCTGGCGGTGATTGCGCGGATGACCCGCTCCTCGATGCTCGAAGTCCTGCGCGAAGACTACATCCGCACCGCCAAGGCCAAAGGCCTGTCGCCGGCACGCGTGGTGTTCGTACACGGCCTGCGCAATGCGCTGATTCCGGTGCTGACCGTGGTCGGCCTGCAAGTCGGCACGCTGCTGGCCGGTGCAGTCCTGACCGAAACCATCTTCTCGTGGCCCGGCATCGGCAAATGGCTGATCGAAGCCATTGGCGCACGGGACTACCCGGTGGTGCAAAACGGCATCCTGCTGATCGCCTGCCTGGTGATCCTGGTGAACTTCGTGGTGGATATCCTCTACGGCTTCGCCAACCCACGCATCCGTCACCAGCGCTGAGATCATGACCATGACCACACCTACTCAAGTGTCAGCAGTCGATCAAAGCCTGCTGTACCCGTCGCCGTACAAAGAATTCTGGCAAGCCTTCTCCAAGAACAAGGGCGCGGTTGCCGGCCTGCTGTTCATGTTGCTGATCGTGTTCTGTGCGATCTTTGCCCCGTGGGTTGCCCCCCATAACCCCAGCGAGCAATACCGTGACTTCCTGCTGACCCCGCCGTCATGGCTTGAAGGCGGGCAGATACAGTTCCTGCTGGGCACCGACGAACTGGGCCGTGACTTGCTGTCGCGCCTGATCCAGGGCTCGCGCCTGTCGTTGCTGATCGGCTTGTCATCGGTGGTGATGTCGCTGATTCCGGGGATCCTGCTGGGCCTGTTCGCCGGGTTCTTCCCGCGCCTGCTCGGCCCGACCATCATGCGATTGATGGACATCATGCTGGCCCTGCCATCGCTGCTGCTGGCCGTGGCGATTGTCGCCATCCTCGGCCCTGGCCTGATCAACACCGTGATCGCGATTGCCATTGTGTCGCTGCCATCCTATGTGCGCCTGACCCGCGCCGCCGTGATGGGCGAGCTCAACCGTGACTACGTGACGGCCGCGCGCCTGGCCGGTGCCGGCCTGCCGCGCCTGATGTTCGTCACGGTGCTGCCCAACTGCATGGCCCCCCTGATCGTGCAGGCCACCTTGAGCTTCTCCTCGGCGATTCTCGATGCCGCGGCCCTGGGTTTCCTCGGCCTTGGTGTCCAACCGCCAACCCCCGAGTGGGGCACCATGCTGGCTTCGGCCCGTGACTATATCGAACGCGCCTGGTGGGTCGTGAGCCTGCCTGGCTTGACCATTTTGCTCAGCGTGCTGGCAATCAACCTGATGGGCGACGGACTGCGCGATGCGCTGGACCCGAAACTCAAGAATGCCGCGTGAGGAGATTCCCATGTCACTGCTAGAAATCAAGAATCTCAATGTGCGCTTCGGCGACAAGACTGCCGTGCCAGTGGTCGACGGGCTCGACCTGTCCGTGGACAAAGGCGAAGTACTGGCCATCGTTGGCGAGTCGGGCTCGGGTAAATCCGTGACCATGATGGCGCTGATGGGCCTGATCGAGCATCCCGGCATCGTCAGCGCCGACTCGCTGACCTTCGACGGCAAGGACATGCTCAAGCTGAGCAATCGTCAGCGCCGGCAGATCGTCGGTAAAGACCTGGCGATGGTGTTCCAGGACCCGATGACCGCGCTGAACCCCAGCTATACCGTGGGGTTCCAGATTGAAGAAGTGCTGCGCCTGCACCTGAAAATGTCCGGCAAGCAAGCGCGCAAGCGTGCCATCGAGTTGCTGGAAAAAGTCGAAATCCCCGGCGCTGCCAGCCGCATGGACGCCTACCCGCACCAGTTGTCGGGCGGTATGAGCCAGCGTGTGGCGATTGCCATGGCCATTGCCGGCGAGCCCAAACTGCTGATCGCAGATGAACCGACCACGGCGCTGGACGTAACCATCCAGGCACAGATCATGGAGCTGCTGCTGGCTCTGCAGAAAGAACAGAACATGGGCCTGGTACTGATCACCCACGACCTCGCGGTAGTAGCAGAAACCGCCCAGCGCGTGTGCGTGATGTATGCCGGCCAAGCGGTGGAAGTCGGCCAGGTGCCGGGGTTGTTCGACGTACCGGCGCACCCGTACAGCGAAGCATTGCTGGCGGCGATCCCGGAACACAGCATGGGTGCCGAGCGCCTGGCAACGTTGCCGGGTATCGTCCCTGGTCGCTATGACCGCCCACAAGGTTGCCTGTTGTCGCCGCGCTGCCCGTACGTGCAAGACAGCTGCCGCCAGACCCGTCCGACCCTGGACCCGCAAGCCCACAGCCTTGTGCGCTGCTTCTACCCCTTGAACCAGGAGGTGGCGTAATGGCCGTCGTTCTTACCGCCCGCGACCTGACCCGTCACTACGAAGTGTCCCGCGGCCTGTTCAAGGGCCACGCCACCGTGCGCGCCCTCAATGGCGTGTCGTTTGAGCTGGAGGCCGGCAAGACCCTGGCGGTTGTGGGTGAGTCGGGTTGCGGCAAATCCACCCTGGCCCGGGCATTGACGCTGATTGAAGAGCCATCGTCCGGATCCTTGAAAATCGCCGGCCAGGAAGTCGCCGGCGCCGACAAGGCCCAGCGCAAACAACTGCGCAAAGACGTGCAGATGGTGTTCCAGAGCCCTTACGCGTCGTTGAATCCACGGCAGAAAGTCGGTGATCAACTGGGCGAGCCGCTGCTGATCAACACCAACCTGTCCGCCGCCGAGCGCCGGGAAAAAGTCCAGGCGATGATGAAGCAAGTGGGCTTGCGCCCTGAGCATTATCAGCGCTACCCGCACATGTTCTCCGGTGGCCAGCGCCAGCGGATCGCCCTGGCCCGGGCGATGATGTTGCAGCCCAAGGTGTTGGTGGCGGATGAGCCGACCTCGGCGCTGGACGTGTCGATCCAGGCCCAGGTGCTCAACCTGTTCATGGATCTGCAGCAGCAGTACAACACCGCCTATGTGTTCATCTCCCACAACCTGGCGGTGGTGCAACACGTGGCAGATGACGTGATGGTGATGTACCTCGGCCGCCCGGTGGAAGTGGGTCCCAAGGAAGACATCTACGCACGCCCCCTGCACCCTTACACCCAGGCGCTGTTGTCGGCCACCCCGACCATCCATCCGGACCCGAACAAGCCGAAGATCAAGATCGTCGGCGAACTGCCCAACCCGCTGAACCCGCCACCTGGCTGCGCCTTCCACAAGCGCTGCCCGTACGCGACCGAGCGCTGCAGCAGTGAAGAGCCGCTGCTGCGTGAGCTGGACAACCGCCAGGTGGCTTGCCACCACGCGGAGCAGTTCGTGGCCTAAACCCCTTTGTGTGGGAGCGGGCTTGCCCGCGAAGGCGGCGTGTCAGCCACTGAATGAGGTGCTGACCCACCGTCTTCGCGGGCAAGCCCGCTCCCACAGGGAATCGCGGTAATACCGAGTTGTACAGCCTCTCCCGCCAGATTGCGCATCAGTCTGGCCGGAGGGGCTTTTTTGTTTTTGGGGGCCGTATCGGGGCTTGGGCAAAGTGTAAAAGTTGTAAATGACATTTACTTGTATTTGATAATGAATAGCATTCCGGCGCATAGAGCGCGCCGAATCCTGCTGGAAGGCAATTCTGGTGCGTCTCGCTCAGTTGCCACCTTCCTTAAAGGATTTTGCGGACATGTCACCTCGATTCAGGCTCAGCCATTTCTCCCTGGCGTTTATCGCCGCCCTTTCTTCCCCCGCACTGCTCGCGGACACCCAGGAAAGAGAACACGGCAAAGTGCCGGTGCAAGCGAGCGACCTGCCAGTCGATGGCACCTCCCAAGCGTTGGAACTGAGCGAAACACGAATTCTGGGCACCGCCGCCGAAGAGCTCAAACAAGCTCCCGGCGTGTCGATCATCACCGCCGAAGACATCAAGAAGCGCCCACCGACCAACGATCTGTCGGACATCATCCGCCGTGAGCCAGGTGTCAACCTGACCGGCAACAGCTCCAGCGGCAGCCGCGGCAACAATCGCCAGATCGACCTGCGCGGCATGGGCCCGGAAAACACCCTGATCCTGATCGATGGCAAGCCATCGACCTCGCGCAACGCCGTGCGCTACGGCTGGAGCGGCGATCGCGACACCCGTGGCGAAACCAACTGGGTGCCGGCCGAGGAAGTCGAACGCATCGAAATCCTGCGTGGCCCGGCTGCCGCGCGCTATGGCTCCGGCGCCATGGGCGGGGTGATCAACATCATCACCAAGCGCCCGACCGACCAGTTGCACGGCTCGCTGACCACCTATGTGTCACTGCCGGAAGACGACGCCGAAGGCATGAGCAAACGCACCAACTTCAACCTCAGCGGCCCGTTGAGCGATACCTTGGCGTTCCGGGTCTACGGCGGCCTGAACAAGACCGATGCCGACGACTCCAACATCAACCAGGCCGAGCAGGCCACCGCCGACTCGTTGGTAGCGGGCCGCGAAGGCGTGCGCAACAAGGACGTCAACGGCCTGCTCAGCTGGCAATTCACCCCTGAACAAACCTTGGACCTGGAAGCCAGCTACAGCCGCCAGGGCAATATCTTCGCCGGCGACACCATGCTCAACGGCGGCGGCACCTTCGTTAACAGCCTGGTCGGCAAGGAAACCAGCGTGATCCAGCGCAGCAGCTTCTCCGCCACCCACCGCGGCGAGTTTGACTGGGGTTCGACCATGGCCTCGCTGAGCCACGACCTGACCCGCAACGAGCGCCTCAACGAAGGCCTGGCGGGCTCCGGCGAGGGCGCGCCGTCAGCCACGGCCGGGCGTTTCGAATCGCGGTTGCGCAACACCCGCGCCACTGCCGAGGTCAACCTGCCCCTGAGCTTGGGCACTGAGCAAGTCCTGACCCTGGGCAGCGAATACCTCTATGAGTCGATGAACGACCCAGGCTCGCTGCGCCCCCAAAGCTACGACCCAGGCACCGGCGGCGTTCCCAGCATTCCGGGCGTCAGCCGCAGCAGCACCAAGACCACCGCGTCGAGTTACGCGCTGTTCGCCGAAGACAACATCGAAGTCGGCAGCAAGACCATCATTACCCCCGGCCTGCGCTACGACAACCATGAAGAGTACGGCGGCAACTGGAGCCCGAGCCTCAACGCCTCACACCAGTTGACCGATGAACTGAGCCTCAAGGGTGGTATCGCCCGGGCCTACAAGACGCCCAACCTGTACCAGTCCAACCCCAACTATTTGCTGTACAGCCGGGGCAACGGCTGCAATGCCGGCGAAACCAACTCCGGTGGCTGCTACCTGGTGGGTAACCCGGACCTGAAACCGGAAATCAGCGTCAACAAGGAAATCGGCCTGGCCTTCGACAAAGGCACCTGGCGCACCAGCGCGACCTATTTCCGCAATGACTACAAGAACAAAATCAACGCCAGCAACCAGGCCGCCTTCCGCCTGGACGGTGGTCGGCGCGTGCTGCAATGGGAAAACAGCGGCGCGGCATTGGTCCAGGGCATCGAGGGCAACCTGTTCATGACCCTGCGCGACGACCTGGACTGGAACACCAACCTGACCTACATGATCGACTCCAAGGACAAAGACACCGGCGAGCCGTTGAGCATCATCCCCAAGTACACGGTCAACACCACGCTCGACTGGCAGGCCACCGACAAGCTGTCGTTCCAGGTCAGCGGCACCTACTACGGCAAGCAAGAGGCGCCCACCCTCAACTCCCGTAGCGCCAACAATTACGATCGCACCGCCCAGCAGGATGTCGACCCGTACGGCTTGATGGGCTTGAGCAGTGGTTATGAGTTCACCAAGAACCTGAGCGTGCGCGTGGGCATCGAAAACCTGCTGGACAAGCGCCTGTATCGCAAAGGCAACGCGGATGACGCGGGCGCACAGACCTATAACGAGCCAGGGCGTGCTTACTTTGCGTCGGTGACTGCTTCGTTCTGATAATGACCGTTGCGCCCGGCACACCGGGCGCAACGTTTCCTGGTGCTTTTGAACTACCGCTCACTCAACTTTATTTGTAGTCCGCTTATCAAAAAAAACAAAAACAGTGGAAGCGCCCTACAAAAAGATCGCATTAAAACCCTTCAAAAATTCGCAATTTCCGAAACATGTAACATCCTCCGTTTTAATATTGCCCCCCCTATAAGCTGCGATTAAAGTCTACCGCCTTCCCTCTTACCAACAGGTAGACATTCATGAAGTATCGCGCCATATCCCGCTCCTTGGAAAACCTACTGACCGCTATCTACGCAGATGATGACGTTACATTTGACGAGTTCAAAAATATCCAGAAAGAATCGGATCGCCGCTGGGAAGCGGTCATGGAGGAACTAGGGCAGAACAATACCTTGGTATCTTTCCAGAGTGCCATGGACGTCGCCCTGCACTTGCTCTACCTCAGCGTGGAACATATCAAGAATCAAGAACTGACTGACTTTGGTGAAGCGATTGTGAAAGATGCCGTTATTGCGCAGGTTGAAGCCGTACGGGTGGGTGCCGAGCTTTCCTTGAAACAGCTGCGAGTGGGGCCAAATACACTCTAGTCGTCAAACAAGAAAGGGCGGAACCTTGAGGTTTCGCCCTTTCTTCAGGTTTGGTTCAATCAGTACCCACCCTACGCAGCCTGTGTCTCACTCCTTGAATACAGAGTCCTTTGTCAGAGCGTTAAACCCTTTGCAATGCCAAAAGCCTTCTATTTCGTGAGTAAAAGGCACACCGGGATATCGCGCAGTAAACTTGAATGAGACGATTGCAAGTGCATCACGCTGGCTTACCACAGCACTAATAGTTCCCGCATTGGCTGTCCATGTGCGCCCCGGATCTGAACGCGGAATAAATTCTGCCTTCCAACTTGAACCCAAAGGCATATTGAGCGCCCACAATTCCGGAGTATCATAAAACCACAACTGAATACTCCCACCGTCACTTACACTACCCGCATTCCCAACCAATACAATGTAGTTTCCACCGCTATACATATTGCCGCCACCCGCTTCAAAACGTTGGCCATTATCCGTAAGTATCAACTGACCAACGCCCAAGCTCGATTTATCCGACATGATTCCTTCCTCCCGCTCATGGTTCATTCACGAGGGCGAACCCTCACGCTGAGGAAAATAGGAGGATTGCCATAGAGCGTCTACTGTCAAACCTGACAGTAACGCTGTTGAGTTGCTGGCCTGTCAGAACTTTTTCAAATACCGGATATAACAAACCCCCGCAGATGTTTAAATCTGCGGGGGTTCAAGGGTATAAGCAGTGGATAGCGCTCCATTTGTCAGAAGCGCCAAACACTCTCTTTATCAGTGATGCTCACGCGTCGCCCGGAACTTCACATCCGGCCAGCGCTCTTCCATCAGCGCCAGATTGACCCGGGTCGGGGCCAGGTAGGTCAGGTGACCACCGCCGTCGATGGCGAGGTTTTCCACCGCTTTGTTGGAAAACTCCTCCAGCTTCTTCTTGTCACTGCAATCGATCCAACGCGCGGAATACACGGTGATCGGCTCGTAGGAGCATTCGACCTTGTATTCCTCTTTCAAGCGGCTGGCGACCACATCGAACTGCAGCACACCGACGGCGCCGAGGATGATGTCGTTGCTGCGCTCGGGGAAGAACACCTGGGTCGCGCCCTCTTCGGCCAATTGCTGCAAGCCCTGGCGCAGTTGCTTGGACTTGAGCGGGTCGCGCAGGCGTACGCGGCGGAACAGTTCCGGGGCGAAGTGCGGGATACCGGTGAAGCCCAGTGCTTCGCCTTCAGTGAAGGTGTCACCGATCTGGATGGTGCCGTGGTTGTGCAGGCCGATAATGTCGCCGGCAAACGCTTCTTCCAGTTGCTCACGCTCGGAAGAGAAGAACGTCAGGGCGTCGCCGATGCGCACGTCCTTGCCGGTGCGCACGTGGCGCATCTTCATGCCTTTTTCGTATTTGCCGGAGCAGATACGCATAAAGGCGATACGGTCGCGGTGCTTGGGATCCATGTTCGCCTGGATCTTGAATACGAAACCGCTGAATTTTTCTTCGACCGGCTCAACGGTGCGCTCATTGGCAACCCGCGCCAGGGGTTTCGGCGCCCAGTTCACGACAGCATCAAGCACGTGATCGACACCAAAGTTGCCCAGTGCAGTACCGAAGAATACCGGGGTCAACTGGCCGTCGAGGAATTCCTGCTGGTTGAATTCGTGGCAGGCGCCCTGCACCAGTTCCAGTTGGTCGACAAAGCGGTCGTACTCGTCACCCAGGTGGGCGCGGGCTTCGTCGGAGTCGAGCTTCTCGATGATTTTCACATCGGTGCGTTCGTGACCATGGCCGGCGGTGTAGACAATGATGTAGTCATCGGCCAGGTGGTACACGCCCTTGAAGTCGCGGTAGCAACCAATCGGCCAGGTGATCGGCGCGGCCTTGATTTTCAGGACAGCTTCGATTTCATCGAGCAGTTCGATAGGGTCGCGGATATCCCGGTCGAGTTTGTTGATAAAGCTGACGATCGGCGTATCACGCAGGCGGCACACGTCCATCAGGGCGATGGTGCGTGGCTCGACGCCTTTACCGCCGTCGAGGACCATCAAGGCCGAGTCCACCGCGGTCAGGGTGCGGTAGGTGTCTTCGGAGAAGTCTTCGTGGCCCGGGGTGTCGAGCAGGTTGATCATGTGTTCGCGATAGGGGAACTGCATGACCGACGTGGTAATGGAAATACCCCGCTGCTTCTCCATCTCCATCCAGTCGGAGGTGGCATGGCGATCGGACTTGCGGGATTTCACCGTGCCGGCCACCGCGATTGCCTTGCCCATCAGCAGGAGCTTTTCGGTGATGGTGGTTTTACCGGCATCGGGGTGGGAAATAATGGCGAAAGTGCGGCGTTTCGCGACTTCGGCGGCCTGGTGGGTCATGGGAAATCGCCTGGCAGGTGAGTCAAAAAAGGGCGGCGAGTATAGCGCAAACCCAGGGAGCCAGACCACCGTTCAGCCCATTGGGGGTGGCTAAATGCTGCCAAGTATGGAACCTTTTAAAAGGTAGAGACGTCCACTCCCCTGCTACCGCACTCGTAACAGGGGCTGAAAAATCAGCAAGTTAGCCTGACGAGGCTGCGCTCATGGCTCGATTTGATACCGCGTTGCCGGTATTGGCGAGCTGCTTTTCGCGACCCTATTCGCCGACAGCCAGGAATGGCATTGCCGCTCGGAAATGTGTTCGCCGACAAAAGAAAAAAGGAGTCCGCCTGTGGCTATTCGCTATGGCAAAGGGCTGATAGGAGGAGTGGTTGTCGTCGCTCTCCTGGCCCTGCTGGTCCACTGGATCGGCATCAACACGATCGAACTGTACCGCGACGATTTGTTGTTTTACCTGCAAGCTCATTTGATCCTGGTTCTAGTCTCCATGCTGGCCGCCCTCGTTGTGGGCATCCCCGCCGGTATCCTGCTTAGCCGACCGAACATGGTCGGGCGCGCAGAACGCTTCATGCAGATCTTCAACATCGGCAACACCGTCCCTCCCCTGGCCGTACTGGCCATCGCCCTCGGCGTCCTCGGCATCGGCAGCGGCCCGGCGATCTTCGCCCTGTTCCTCGCCTCCTTGCTGCCCATTGTGCGCAACACCTACGAAGGCCTGAAAAACGTGCAGGGTTCCTTGAAGGAAGCCGCCGTCGGCATCGGCATGACCCCGCGCCAGGTGTTGTTTCGCGTCGAACTGCCCAACGCCGTGCCGATCATCATCGGTGGCGTGCGCGTGGCCCTGGCAATCAACGTCGGCACCGCACCGCTGGCGTTCCTGATTGGTGCCAACAGCCTGGGTAGCCTGATCTTCCCCGGCATCGCCCTGAACAATCAGCCGCAATTGCTGCTCGGCGCCGCGTGTACCGCGCTGCTGGCCTTGCTGCTTGACGGTCTGGTGACCATGGCCAGCCGCCTCTGGCTGGAACGCGGGTTGCGTCCGTCTTAAGGCTGGGTAAAGGAATCGACATGAAAAAATTGAGCTTGATATTAGGCTGCGTCCTGCTGTTTGCAGGCATTGCGCAAGCCGCCGAAAAACCGGTGATCCGCATCGGCGCCCGGGTATTTACCGAGCAGACCCTGCTGGCGGAAATCACCTCCCAGTACCTGCGCACCAAGGGCTATGACACCCGCGTGACCGGCGGCCTGGGCAGCAACCTGGCGCGCAGCGCCCAGGAAAGCGGGCAACTGGACCTGATCTGGGAATACACCGGCGTGTCCCTGGTGGCCTACAACCATGTGGACGAGAAGCTCGACAGCGAACAGTCCTACGCAAGGGTTAAAGAACTCGACGCGAAAAAAGGCCTGGTCTGGCTGTCGCCGTCGAAGTTCAGCAACACCTACGCGCTGGCACTGCCAGAAAACGTGGCCAAGGAATTCCCGCAGGTCAACAGCATCAGCGACCTGACCAAGGCCCTGGCCGAGGACACCAAGGAAAACCGCCTGGTGGCCCTGGACACAGAGTTTGCCAACCGTTCCGACGGCATGGCCGGCATGGTCAAGCTGTACGACATGAACCTCACCCGCAAGAACACCCGGCAGATGGACGCAGGCCTGGTCTACACCGCGCTGCGTAATGGCCAAGTGTTTGCCGGGCTGGTGTACACCACTGACGGACGCCTCAACGCCTTCAAGTTGAAGCTGCTGGAAGACGATCTGCATTACTTCCCGGACTACACCGCAGCGCCTGTGGTGCGTCAGGTGTATCTGGATGCTCACCCGCAACTGGCCGCCGACCTCAAGCCACTGGCGGCGCTGTTCGACGATGAAACCATGCGCCAGCTGAACGCGCGGGTCGACGTCGACCATGAAAGCCCATCCGCCGTTGCCGCTGATTTCCTGCGCCAGCACCCACTCAACTAAAAGAGGAGAAGACATGGAATTCCTGAACGCCTTTTCCCATCTTGATTGGGCCCAAGTCCTGCACCTGACCTGGCAGCACATCACCCTGGTCGGTATCGCCGTGATCCTCGCGATTGTCGTAGGCGTGCCCCTGGGCGTGCTGATGACCCGCTTCCCGACCCTGGCCGGCCCGTTGCAGGCCAGCGCCACCGTGCTGCTGACCGTGCCGTCGATTGCGCTGTTCGGCCTGCTGCTGCCGTTCTACTCCAAGTTCGGCCAGGGCCTGGGGCCGATGCCGGCGATCACCGCGGTGTTCCTCTACTCGCTGCTGCCGATCATGCGTAACACCTACCTGGCCCTGACCGGCGTCGAACCGGGTATCCGCGAAGCCGCCAAAGGCATCGGCATGACCTTCGGCCAGCGCCTGCGCATGGTCGAGCTGCCCATCGCCGTGCCGGTGATCCTCGCCGGCGTGCGCACCGCCGTCGTGATGAACATCGGTGTGATGACCATTGCCGCCACCATCGGTGCCGGTGGTCTGGGTGTACTTATTCTGGCTTCCATCAGCCGCAGCGACATGTCGATGCTGATCGTTGGCGCCGTGTTGGTCAGTCTCCTGGCCATCTTCGCCGACCTGCTTCTGCAATGGCTGCAACGCTCGCTGACTCCAAAAGGATTGCTCAAATGATCGAACTTCAAAACCTGTCCAAGACCTTCCAAAGCAACGGCAAGACTGTCACCGCCGTCAACGATGTAAGCCTGACCGTCAATGAAGGCGAGATTTGCGTATTCCTCGGCCCCTCGGGCTGTGGCAAGAGCACCACGCTGAAAATGATCAACCGCCTGATCAAGCCCACCTCGGGCAAGATCCTGATCAACGGCGAAGACACCACCGACCTCGACGAAGTGACCCTGCGCCGCAACATCGGCTACGTGATCCAGCAGATCGGCCTGTTCCCCAACATGACCATCGAGGAAAACATCGTGGTCGTGCCCAAGCTGCTGGGCTGGGACAAGCAGAAATGCCACGACCGCGCCCGCGAGTTGATGAGCATGATCAAGCTCGAACCCAAGCAGTACCTGCACCGCTACCCGCGCGAACTGTCGGGCGGCCAGCAACAGCGGATCGGCGTGATCCGTGCCCTGGCGGCCGACGCACCGCTGCTGCTAATGGATGAGCCGTTCGGCGCGGTCGACCCGATCAACCGCGAGATGATCCAGAACGAGTTCTTCGAGATGCAACGCGCGCTGAACAAGACCGTGATCATGGTCAGCCACGACATCGACGAAGCAATCAAGCTGGGCGACAAGATCGCCATCTTCCGCGCCGGCAAGCTGTTGCAGATCGACCATCCGGACACCCTGCTGGCCCATCCTGCCGACGAGTTTGTCAGCAACTTTGTCGGCCAGGACAGCACCCTCAAGCGCCTGCTGCTGGTCAAGGCCGAAGACGCGGCGGACAACGCCCCGTCGGTCAGCCCGGAAACCCCGGTAGCCGATGCCCTGGAATTGATGGACGAGCATGACCGCCGCTATGTGGTGGTCACTTGCGCCGAGAACAAGGCGCTGGGGTATGTACGACGTCGCGACCTGCATCGTCAGACTGGTACCTGCGCCCAATACCTGCGCGAATTCAACGCCACCGCAGCGTTTGACGAGCACTTGCGCATCCTGTTGTCACGCATGTACGAGTTCAACCGCTCGTGGCTGCCGGTGATGGATGCCGAGCGGGTGTTTTTGGGTGAAGTGACCCAGGAGTCGATTGCCGAGTACCTGAGCTCCGGCAAGTCCCGTGGGGGCAAGACCAGTATCGTGTCGCCTGCCGAGACTGCGCTGGCCTGACACCACTCGGTCAAAATTGTGGGAGCGGGCTTGCTCGCGAAAGCGGCGTGTCAGTCACTCAATGGGCTGCTGACCCACCGCCTTCGCGAGCAAGCCCGCTCCCACATTTAGTTCTGCTGGGTGTCAGGAAATAGCCTGATTCCTCCTCTCTGGGGAACATCAATCCGTCACACCGGTCGGTTACATAAGTAGCTGCACTGCGCCTCGCGACGAACGCGTGCAAAAACGCGACATTTTTAGTTGATCTCAAGCCCCTCACGCCCTAAAGTTCGCGCCGAACGTCCATGCTGGAAACGATCCATCCGGCTCAAGTACTGACGACGAGACAGCAAGGCCAAGGGAAGCTTATCCCATGGCCTTTTTGCTTTCGGCGACATGCCTTGGGAAGTAGGCGAACCAAAGTGGGGATACGGAGGACGTTCATTTGCACCCATTGTTAATTTCAGTTTGCCCTTAGGAGTTCCCAGCATGTCGATCAATGTCGAAGACTATTTCGCGCGCGCCACGTTTGACAAAATGAAGGCGTTCGCCGACAAGCAAGAAACCCCGTTCGTGGTGATCGACACCGCGATGATCAGCCAGGCCTACGACGACCTGCGCGCCGGTTTCGAATTCGCCAAGGTGTACTACGCCGTCAAGGCCAACCCTGCCGTCGAGATCATCGACCTGTTGAAAGACAAGGGCTCGAGCTTCGACATCGCCTCGATCTACGAGCTGGACAAGGTCATGGACCGTGGCGTCAGCGCCGATCGTATCAGCTACGGCAACACCATCAAGAAATCCAAGGACATCCGCTACTTCTACGAGAAAGGCGTGCGCCTGTTCTCCACCGACTCCGAAGCCGACCTGCGCAACATCGCCAAGGCCGCGCCGGGTTCGAAAGTGTATGTGCGTATCCTCACCGAAGGCTCGACCACGGCTGACTGGCCTTTGTCGCGCAAATTCGGCTGCCAGACCGACATGGCCATGGACCTGCTGATCCTCGCCCGCGACCTGGGCCTGGTGCCCTACGGCATCTCGTTCCACGTCGGCTCGCAACAACGTGATATCAGCGTGTGGGACGCAGCCATCGCCAAGGTCAAGGTGATCTTCGAGCGCTTGAAAGAAGAAGACGGCATCCACCTCAAGCTGATCAACATGGGTGGCGGCTTCCCGGCCAACTACATCACCCGTACCAACAGCCTGGAAACCTACGCCGAGGAAATCATCCGCTTCCTCAAGGAAGACTTCGGTGACGAACTGCCGGAAATCATCCTGGAGCCAGGCCGTTCGTTGATCGCCAACGCCGGGATCCTGGTCAGTGAAGTGGTGTTGGTTGCACGTAAATCGCGCACCGCCGTCGAGCGTTGGGTGTACACGGATGTGGGCAAGTTCTCCGGCCTGATCGAAACCATGGACGAAGCCATCAAGTTCCCGATCTGGACCGAGAAAAAAGGCGAGATGGAAGAAGTGGTCATCGCCGGTCCTACCTGCGATAGCGCCGATATCATGTACGAAAACTACAAGTACGGCCTGCCGCTGAACCTGGCCATTGGTGATCGCCTGTACTGGTTGTCCACCGGTGCGTACACCACCAGTTACAGCGCAGTTGAATTCAACGGTTTCCCACCGCTGAAATCCTTCTACGTCTAACACCGGCCCACTGTAGGAGCGAGCTCGCTCGCGAAGAACCCGAGGACGACGCGTTCACTCTGAATGAGCGCGTTATCGTTAGCGATCTTCGCGAGCAAGCTCGCTCCTACAGGGTTTCAAGCTGCGCCTCACGTTGTTGGTAGGCGACGGCCATGGCGCGAATCTGCGGATCATGCGCCGCAGCCAGCGCTTGCTGCGCCACCCGCAAGAACTTCAGGTTCCCACCCTCCAGCGCCTTGTGCAGCCACTCCAGCGCCGCTTCGACCAGGCCTTGGTCTGCCAACACAGCCGCATAACTGAACTGCCCGCGAAAATCCCCACCTTCAGCCGAGCGGCGATACCAATCACGCGCTGCGGGCACATCTTGGGCGCAGAACTGCCCTTCTTCCAGATAACGCCCCACCAGGTTCATCGACTTGGCGTGCCCTAGGCCAGCAGCCTGGCGGTAACAGGCCAATGCCTGTTGTTGGTCCTGCGTCACGCCGCGCCCGGTGGCCAGCAGGTTGGCGTAGTTGTACAACCCCCAATCCAACCCGGCGTGTGCGGCCAGACGATACTCCCCGGCAGCCGCCCGCTCATCGGCGACGCAACCCCAGCCATGTTCAAGGCAACGCCCCAGCATATTGCGCGCCATCAGGTGGCCGCCCCGTGCGGCTATCTGGAACCAGCGCAGGGCCAGTGCTTCGTCGCGTTCGATACCGCGCCCTTCCAGGAGGATTTGCCCCAGTAGCGCCTGGGCATCGAGCACGCCCTCCTTCGCCGCCATCAGGATCGCCTGGGCCGCACGGGCCGGTGATTCGTCGAGCATCGCGCGCAATTGTTCGCCGTCGAGAACTTCTGCGCGGCGCAAGTGAAAAGCCATGTTCAGACCTCGACCCAACGACGCAACAGGTTGTGATAGGTGCCGGTGAGCTGGATCAGCGCCGGGTGGTCCGGCACATCGCGGGTCAGCTGTTGGATCGCGCCGTCCATTTCGAACAGCAACGTGCGCTGGCTGTCTTCACGCACCAGGCTTTGGGTCCAGAAAAACGAGGCATAGCGCGCGCCACGGGTCACGGCGTTGACTTTGTGCAGGCTGGAGCCGGGGTACAAGACCATATCACCGGCGGGCAGCTTGACCCGCTGCAGGCCGAAGGTGTCCTGGATCTCCAGTTCGCCGCCGTCGTATTCATCCGGGTCGCTGAAAAACAGCGTGGAGGACAGGTCGGTACGCACCCGCTCCGGGCTGCCCTTGGGCTGGCGCACGGCGTTATCGATATGGAAGTCGAAGCTGCCACCGGCGGTATAGCAATTGAGCAATGGCGGGAAGACTTTATGCGGCAAGGCCGCCGACATGAATTGCGGGTTTTGCCACAGGCGATCGAGCATGGCTGCGCCGATTTCCTTGGCCAGTGGATGGCCCTCCGGCAATTGCAGGTTGTGCTTGGCCTTGGCCGACTGGTGCCCGGCGGTGATTTTGCCATCAGCCCAGTCCGCCTGCTCCAGGGCTTCGCGGATGCGCAGCACCTCTTCGCGGGAGAACAGGCCGGGAATATGCAGCAGCATGAGGCGTTACCTGAGAGCAGAGGGGCGCCAATGGTATTGATTACTATTGACGCTGTAAAACCCTGATCCGACGGGCAGACGTATGAGCCGTAAAAAACCGTAACCCCAGAAGTGTAAATTTTGTAAATTGAGCGCAAATAGCAATGCATCTCAATTGCTATGCATAATTGTTTACAATATATTTCGCGCCCTAACATCCTTGGGGTAGGGAATTTCATGTCGCGCCACATTACAAAAACACCAAACAGTTCACCGCGCTTGCTGGCCTCGGCCATTGGCGTGGCCATCAGCGCCAGCTCCGTCGCCCATATGGCGCAAGCGGCCGAAGAGACCGAACAAAAAGGCGAGCGCAACAGTATTTCCCTCGGTGCCACCAGCATCACCGGCCAGGAACAGGACGCAACGTCGTACCAGACCGAAAAAGCGTCTTCGCAGAAATACACCGCGCCACTGGTGGACACTCCCCGTTCCGTCACCGTGGTGCCGGCGCAGGTACTCAAGGACACCGCCGCGACCTCGCTGCAAGATGCTTTGCGCACCGTACCGGGTATTACCTTTGGTGCCGGTGAAGGCGGCAACCCCCAGGGCGACCGCCCGTTTATCCGCGGCTTCGATGCCCAGGGCGATACCTACCTGGACGGCGTGCGTGATACCGGCGGCCAGAGCCGGGAAATTTTCGATATCGAGTCCATCGAAGTCAGCAAAGGCCCCAACTCCTCGTTCGGCGGTCGCGGTTCGGCCGGTGGCAGCCTCAACCTGGTAAGCAAGACCCCACAAGCGCGGGACTTCCTCAATGGCGGCTTTACCTACGGTTCCGACCAGACTCGTCGCTATGCACTCGACGTCAACCGCCAGTTCCTCGATAACGCCGCGTTCCGCCTGAACCTGATGAGCCACGAACAGAACGTGGCCGGCCGCGACGCCGTCAATTACGACCGTTGGGGCGTGGCACCGTCGCTGACCTTTGGCCTGGGCACTCCGACCCGCGTCAACCTCAGCTACTACCACATGGAAAGCAACGACCTGCCGGATTCGGGCATTCCCTACGGTTACAGCAGCAGCGCGTCAAATGCCGCCCACGTACATGACAAACCCACCGACAGCGGCGACAGCAGCAACTTCTACGGCCTCAAGGATCGGGACTTTCGCAAGACCCGCGCCGATATCAGTACGTTCTCCATCGAGCACGATCTGAACGACAACATGACGATCAAGAACACCCTGCGCCACGGCAGCACCGGCCAGGACTACGTGCTCACTCAGCCGGACGACAGCCAGCACAACGTCAACCAGTTCGGCACCGTCTGGCGCCGGGCCAACAGCCGCGTGTCCACTACCACGACCACCACCAACCAGACTGATCTGTTTGGCAATTTCCAGGCCCTGGGCTTCAAGCACAGCTACTCTACCGGCCTGGAATTTACCGGTGAAGAAACCCGCGTCAGCGGCTATACCGTCAGTCCAAACGCCAACCCGGTCTGCACGGTGGCCGGTGGCGGCAAGGGTGGTCAGTGCACATCGTTGAGCAACCCGAACCCGGACGATGCCTGGACCGGCAGCGTCGCCCGCAACTACCTGGGCACCAACACCAAGGCCACCAGCCGCGCCGCCTACGTGTTCGACACCATTGAGCTTGATCCGCAATGGCTGCTGAACGTCGGCCTGCGCTACGACACCTTCGATACCGAAGCCAACAGCAACGCAGCCACCGGCCGTACCAAGCTCAAGGACGATAGCCAGTTCTTCAACTGGCAAGCCGGCCTGGTCTGGAAGCCGATGGAAAACGGCAGCATCTACACCTCCTATGCCACTTCGGCCTCGCCTGCTGGCGGCCTGGTGGGTGAAGGTGTCGATTCCAACGCCATCCCGACTGGCATCAACACCAGCGACATGAAGCCGGAAGAAACCGTCAACTACGAACTGGGCACCAAGTGGGACCTGTTCCACGACCGCCTGTCCCTGACCGCAGCGGTGTTCCGCACCGAGAAGAAAAACGCGCGCATCCTGGTGAACTCCAACACCTATGAGAACGCTGGCGAGTCCCGCGTCGACGGCCTGGAGTTGTCGGCCAGCGGCAAGCTCACCGAGCAGTGGCAAGTGTTCGCCGGCTACAGCTACCTGAAAAGCGAGCTGGTAGACCCGGGCAAAAACGGCAACCGCCAGGGCGTCGTCACTGCCGGCTCCAACAAAGGCAACGAAATGCCCAACACGCCGAAGAACTCGTTCAGCCTGTGGACAACGTATGACATCACCTCGAAGCTGACCGTCGGCGGCGGCGCGTTCTATGTGGACGACGTCTACGGCGACGCGGGCAATACCGTCTACGTACCGTCCTACACCCGCTACGACGCCATGGCCAGCTACAAGCTGACCAAGAACGTCGACCTGCAATTGAACGTGCAGAACCTGACCGACAAGACCTACTACGACAAGGCCTACGGCGCGCATTTCGCCAACCAGGCAGCCGGTCGTACAGCGCTGTTGACCACCAGCTTCCACTTCTAAGCGGCTGGACGTTTCACGCAAAAGCCCCGCGCATCGGATGCCTGGGGCTTTTGTATGTAAAAAAGAATCTTTCTCGACAACTCACGGCATAATGCGCGCCGTAAAATTCCTATCCAGCTCAGCGAGGCCGTCCGACGTGTTGAAGAAGACCCTATTCCAGTTGCACTGGTTTTTCGGCATTACCGCCGGGCTGGTGTTGGCATTGATGGGGATTACCGGGGCTGCGTACTCGTTCCAGGATGAGATCCTGCGGGCGCTCAACCCGACGGTACTGACCGTGGAGAAGCAACCTGCCGGTGTGCTGCCGCCCGCCGAACTGGTGCGCAAACTCGAAACCACCGAAGGCAAGACCGTGTCCATGCTGTGGGTGGAAAGCGAAAGCGGCAACGCCGCCCGCGTCTTCTTCACGCCGCCAGCGGGCGAACGCCGGGGGCAGATGCGCTACTTCGACCCGTACACCGGCGACTACCTGGGCGACGCCGTCGGCCAGGATTTTTTCGGCTTGATGTTGCAACTGCACCGCTTCCTGGCCATCGGTGATACCGGCCGGCAAATCACCGGTGCCTGTACGCTGATCCTGATTTTCTTCTGCCTCTCTGGCCTGTACCTGCGCTGGCCGCGCCAGGTAGCGAGCTGGCGCGCCTGGTTGACCCTGGACTGGCGCAAGAAAGGCCGCAGCTTCAACTGGGACCTGCACTCGGTGTTCGGCACGTGGTGCTTGCTGTTCTATCTGTTGGCGGCGCTCACCGGCCTGTACTGGTCCTACGAGTGGTACAGCAAAGGCCTGACCCGATTGTTGTCCGATGCCCCGCAAAACGAGCGAGTGCGCAACCGTGGCCCAGCGCCTGCGGGGCCCGCTCCCGTCGCCAACTACGACGCCATCTGGAGCAGCATCTACAGCACCGCCGGCCCGCACTTGAGCGCCTACAACATTCGTATGCCAGCTGTCGCCGGGCAACCGGCCACGGTCTACTACCTGTTGCAGAGTTCTCCCCATGACCGCGCGTTGAACCAGATCAACCTGGACCCGGCCACCGGCGTGGTCAAAAGCGTCGAGCGCTATGCCGACAAAAGCCTCAAGGCGCAGTTGCTGACCAGCATCTATGCGCTGCATGTGGGCAGTTATTTCGGCCTGGCGGGGCGGATCATCCTCACCGTCACTTCGCTGTGCATGCCGCTGTTCTTTATTACCGGCTGGCTGCTGTACCTCGACCGCCGTCGCAAAAAGCGCCAGGTGCGCGATGCCCGCAAAAGCCTGGGCAGCAACCGCAGTGATGCACCCGCGTGGCTGATCGGTTTCGCCAGCCAGAGCGGCTTTGCCGAACAGCTTGCCTGGCAGACCGCCGGCCAATTGCAGGCCGCCGGGTTGCCGGTCAAGGTGCGATCCCTGGGCAGCGTCAGCGAAGAGGACTTGCGCCAGTCGGAACATGCACTATTTGTAGTCAGTACCTTCGGCGACGGCGAAGCACCAGACAGCGCACGCGGCTTCGAACGCAGCGTGCTGGGCGGCGACCTCAGTCTCAAGGGCCTGAACTATTCAGTGCTGGCCCTGGGCGATCGTCAATACCAACACTTCTGCGGCTTTGCCCGGCGCCTGCACTTCTGGCTGACCAACCAGGGCGGCAACGCCTTGTTCGCCCCGGTCGAGGTCGACAGCGGCGACGAAGAAGCCCTGCTGCACTGGCAACAACAACTGGGCCAGATCACCGGCCACGCACCGGCAGCTGCATGGGCCAGCGCCAGCTACGAGAACTGGACCTTGAGCCAGCGCACCCTGCTCAACCCTGACAGCAGCGGCTCGGGTGTCTACCTGTTGGGGCTCAACCCGCCCGCACCACGCGACTGGCTGGCCGGCGACCTGGTGGAAGTCGTGCCGCGCAATTGTCCGTGGGCCGTCGAACATTTCCTCGATGGCCTGGGCATTGCCGGCACGGACGAAGTACTGATCGATGGCTTGGCGCGCCCCTTGGAACAGGTACTTGCCGGCCGTCAGCTGCCGGACAATCGCGTACACCTGGTCGGCCTGCATGCGCGCGCCCTGGTGGACGCACTGGTGCCGTTGGCCATGCGCGAATACTCCATCGCCTCGATTGCCAGCGATGGCGTGCTGGAATTGATCGTGCGCCAGGAGCGTCATAGCGACGGCAGCCTGGGCCTGGCATCCGGCTGGCTGACCGAGCACGCACCACTGGGTTCGGCGATCAGCCTGCGTGTACGGCGCAACAGCGGTTTCCACCTTCCAGTCGACCCAGTGCCGATGATTCTGCTGGGCAACGGCACCGGCCTGGCGGGCTTGCGCAGCTTGCTCAAGGCACGCATCGCCGACGGCCAGCAACGTAACTGGCTGCTGTTTGGCGAACGCAACATCGCCCATGACTACCACTGCCAGGACGAGCTGCAAGGCTGGCTGGCCAGTGGCGACCTGGCGTTACTGGACCTGGCGTTTTCGCGGGACCAGGCAGAGAAGGTCTACGTTCAGGATCGCCTGCGCGAATCCGCCGATGTGCTGCGTAAATGGCTGGCCGATGGCGCGGTGATTTATGTATGCGGGAGTTTGCAGGGCATGGCGGCGGGGGTCGATCAGGTGTTGGTGGAGGTCCTGGGAAGTGAAGCCGTGGAACGGCTGATCGAACAGGGCCGTTACCGCCGGGATGTCTACTGACAAAAATGATGGTTCCAGCTGGCTTGCCAGCGATGAGCATAAGTATCTACACAACATCCAGAAACTGACGCCCCCCCCCGTGGCGAGCGGGCTTGCCACGGGGGGCGTCAGTTTCTGAAAGTGGTGTAGATACCGATGCAGCGACGAGGCCCTTGAGCCTTGCATCAACCTCGCGGCCGCCATCGCCGGCAAGCCGGCTTCTACGGGGGTTAGTTAGGCGACTGCCAGTTCGACGGCCTCGGGGCGCTTGATCACGGCGTATACCAACCCGGTGAGCACGCTGCCGGCAACGATCGCCGCCAGATACAGCAGCGCATGGTTGATCGTGTTCGGGATCAGCATCACAAACAGCCCGCCATGGGGTGCCATCAACTTGCAGCCGAAGTACATCGACAAGGCACCGGTCAATGCGCCACCCGCGATGCTGGCCGGGATAACACGCAGCGGGTCCTTGGCAGCGAACGGGATGGCGCCTTCCGAGATAAAGCACATGCCCAGGATCAACGCGGCCTTGCCGGCTTCGCGTTCGGTCTGGGCAAACTTGCGCCGGGCCAGAAACGTAGCGATAGCCATGCCAATCGGCGGCACCATGCCCGCCGCCATGGTGGCGGCCATCGGCGCGCCGCTCTGGGAGGCCAGCAGGCCGACGGAGAACGCGTAAGCCGCCTTGTTGATCGGCCCGCCGAGGTCGGCGCACATCATCCCGCCCAACAAGATACCCAGCAGCACCGCATTGGTGGTGCCCATGGTGCTGAGGAAGTCGGTCAGGCCAGCCAGCATTTGCGCCACGGGCGGGCCGATCAGGTAGATCATCGCCAGGCCGGTGAACAGGCTCGCCAGTAACGGGATGATCAGGATCGGCTTGAGCGACTCCAGGCTTTGCGGCAACGGCACCATACGGGTGATCAGCTTGACGCTGTAGCCAGCGAGAAAACCGGCGAAGATCCCGCCGATAAACCCTGCGCCCAGGGTACTGGCCAACAGCCCGCCGATCATCCCCGGCGCGAGCCCCGGACGGTCGGCGATCGAGTAGGCGATGTAGCCGGCGAGCAGCGGCACCATCAGGGTGAAGGCGTGGTCGCCGACCGCCCTGAGGGCCGCCGCCAAGGTGCCGGGCTGCTCGTAAGCGTGGATACCGAACACGTAGGACAGGGCAATCAACAAGCCCCCCGCCACCACCATCGGCAACATGAACGACACCCCGGTCAGCAGGTGTTTGTAGACCCCGGTTTTCTCCGTCTTGGCTACCGCGCCACTGGCGGCGCTTTCCTGCTGGGCCTCGGCCAGGGCTTTATCGAGGATCGCGGCGGATTGCTTGAGCGCGATGCCGGTGCCGCAACGGTAGATTTTCTTGCCGGCAAAGCGCTCCGTGGCCACTTCGATATCGGCGGCCAGCAGCACCACATCGGCATCGCGAATGGCTTGCTCGCTCAAGGGTGTACGTGCGCCCACCGAGCCCTGGGTTTCCACCTGCAGGTCATAGCCCTTGGCCTTGGCGGCCTGCTGCAATGCCTCGGCGGCCATAAAGGTGTGGGCCACGCCGGTAGGGCAGGCCGTGATGGCGACAATGCGCGGTGCGTTTTTTACGGTCGGCACGCTGGCGCTGGCAACGTACAACTGGGCTTCTTGCGCGCCCCGTTGCAGCACCGCTTCAACGTCCTGCAACGCCTGGGCCGGGGTGCTCTGATACACGCGTTTGCCGACAAAGCGCTGCATGTCCACGGGCGTGCTGGCGACCAGCAACACCCACTCGGCCGCGTCAATTGTGGCCTGGGAAAGTGCGCGCTCGGGGTGGTTCGCATCCACCACTTCGACGCTGGTGCTCCAGCCCTGGCGTTGCGCGGCGGCGTCCAGCAAGCGGGCGCACAGCACACTGGTGACCATGCCGTTGGGGCAGGCAGTAACAATGGCTAATTTCATCACAAACCCTCTTATTGTTCTGTCAGCGGGCGTACGTGCACGCCGCTTTCCAGACGCGCCAGTTGCGCGTCGTCGCTGATGCCGAATCCGATCTGCGTGACCGCCATGGCGGCAATCGCGGTGGCGCGGCGCAGGGTCTGCTCGGGCGCTTCGCCGCTGAGCAGGCCGTGCAGCATGCCCGCCAGCAAGGAGTCGCCGGCACCCACGGTACTGGCGACGCTGACCTTGGGCGGCGTGGCGTGCAACGCTGCGTTGGGGCTGAACCAGTTCACACCGTCGGCCCCGTGGGACACCACCACATGCTCCACGCCTTGGGCGTGCAAATGCGCAGCCGCGCGGGCTTGTTGGGCGATGGTTTGCGTGGGGCAGTCGAGCGCTTCAGCGAGTTCTTCAGTGTTGGGTTTGATCAACCACGGCGCGGCTTTCAAGCCAGCACGCAGCGCTTGGCCACTGGTGTCCAGGGCGACTTTCAAACCGAGGTCTTTGAGCGTCTCCAGCAAACCCTGGAACCACTGCGGGCTGACGCCCCGCGGCAAGCTGCCGGCGACCACCACCGCATCGAACTCGGGGCCGATCACCGCGATCAGCTTGAGCAATTGCGCTTGCGCTTTTTCGCTCACCAGCGGCCCCGGTGCATTGATATCGGTGACCCGACCATCCTGCTCGGCAATCTTGATATTGCTGCGGGTTTCGCCCGGCACACGAATAAACGCATCGCCAAACCCGCGGCTGGCGATCAGGGCCTCGAAAGCCTCGGGGTTTTGCGCGCCGAGAAATCCACCGACGCTCACGTAATGGCCCAAATCAGCCAACACCTGCGCCACGTTCACGCCCTTGCCGGCGGCATGGGTCAGCAGGGTTTCGCTGCGGTTGACCTCACCCGGTTCCAGGCACGCCAAACGCACCGTCAGGTCCAACGCCGGGTTCAGCGTCAGGGTCAGAATCTTCGCCATTTACACGGCCTCCAGAAGCGTACGCACTTGGGCAGGGGAGCCCATCGCCAGTGCTTGCTGCGCCAGGCCCCGGGCCTCGCTCAGACTGAATTCACGCACCCGGGCCTTGACCTCGGGAATACTGCGCGCCGACACACTCAACTCATCCACACCCAGGCCCACCAGCACCGGCACCGCCAGCGGATCCGCTGCCAACTCACCGCACACACCCACCCATTTGCCATGGGCATGGGCCGCACGCACCGTGATGTCGATCAGTTGCAACACCGCCGGGTGCAGGCCGTCAGCCTGGGCCGACAGGGTTGGGTGACCACGGTCGATCGCCAAGGTGTACTGGGTCAGGTCATTGGTGCCGATGCTGAAAAAGTCCACTTCCTGGGCCAATACCGGCGCCAGCAACGCCGCCGAGGGCACTTCGATCATGATCCCCAATTGCAGGTCCGCCACCGGGATCTGCTCGCGCAAACGTTCGGTCATGTCCCGGGCCTGGCGCCATTCATCGACGCTGCCGACCATGGGAAACATGATGCGCAGCGGGCGACCGTCCGCCGAGCGCAACAGCGCGCGCAGTTGCGCTTCCATGATCTGTGGGCGTTGCAGGGTCAGGCGGATGCCCCGCACACCGAGGAACGGGTTTTCTTCCTTGGCAATCGGCCAGTAAGGCAGCGGCTTGTCACCGCCCACATCCAGGGTGCGCACCACCAGCGGACGGCCGGCCAGGCCGTCGAGCACACGGCGGTATTCGGCTTCCTGGGTGGCTTCGTCCGGGGCCTGGGAATGGGCCATGAAAATCAACTCGGTACGCAGCAGGCCAATACCCTCGGCGCCCTGCTCGACGGCGCCAGCCACACCGACGCTTTCGCCGATATTGGCGAACACTTCCACAGCATGCCCGTCACGGGTCAAGGCCGGTTCATGGCGCTGTGCGGCAGCGGCCTGCAGCCGTTGCTCGCGGGTATCGCGCTCCTGGATGGCGCGCTGCAAAGTGCTGGCATCGGCCTCCACATGCAGGCGCCCACGCTGGCCGTCGAGCAATAAAGGCGTGCCCGAGGCCAGCAGCAACACCGCCGGCCCGGCGCCGACCAGCGCCGGGATCCCCAGGGCGCGGGCGACGATGGCGCTGTGGGCCGTAGCACCACCGCGTGCGGTAAGAATCCCGGCCACCCGCACCGGATCGAGGCGCGCCACATCCGATGGGCCAACTTCATCCATCACCAGAATGTAGGGCTCGTCGGGTTCCTGTGGGGTTTGGACACCACACAGTTGCGCCAGCACACGCCGGCCGATATCCCGCAGGTCGGCGGCGCGTTCGGCGAGCAACGCGTCCTGCAAGGACTCCTGCTGTTTGGCGGCGGCTTCGATCACACTCATCCACGCGGCTTCGGCGCTTTCGCCCTGTTTGAGCCGGGTGTCGACTTCGTCGGTCAGTTCCGGGTCGTCGAGCATTTCCTGGTGGGTGATGAAAATCTCGCGGATCGCCTTGGACGTGCTGCGCTCGATCAAACCCTGGATATCAGCGCGCACCTCGCGCAACCCCGCGGATAAACGCTCGCGCTCGGCACTGGCCGACTCGCCGCGCAGTGGATAGTCAAAAGGCTGCAACACCTGGATATGGGCCGGGCCGATGGCAATCCCGGGGGCGGCGGCGATGGCCTGGATCAGGCTGCCGGAAGCGGGCGCGCGCAATGGCGGCTCGCTCTCGACCTCTTCGACCCGCGCACTGACGGCCGGCAGAGGCTCAACCTCTTCGCCCAGGCCGGCTTGTACTGCCGCCAACAACGCCGGCAGGGCGTCGTCGGCAATGCCGGGCTCGGCGACAAATTCCAGCACCTGACCGCGCCGGGCGCCGAGGCTGAGCAGTTTGCTCAAGCTCTTGACCGACACGGCACCGCCCTGCCCGTCCACGATCCGCACGCGGATCTCACCGTCGAAGCTCTTCGCCAGTTGGGCCAGGGCCTTGGCCGGCCGCGCATGCAGGCCATGGGCGTTGGCCAGGGCGATCCGGGCGCTGGGCCAGTCGGCGGGCAATTCGCCACCCAGCACTTCGAGAACCGCGCGGCTGCTGGTGGCACGTCCCAGTTCCTGGCCGCGCCCTTCAATCAGCAAGGCGCACAGGCGCTCGAGCAATGCCTGATGAGCTTCGCCGAGGCTGGCCAGGCAAAACAGGCCGCTCAAGGGTTGGCCCAGGTAGCGCATGGGCTTGTCCGGGGTGACGAAGGCCAGGCCCGGACGCTTGACCGTTTGTTCACTGTGCAACCACCACAGGCCATCGCCCAGGGGCAGTGCATCGACTTGCTGTAGCACCGCCGCGAAGCCATTGCTCACACAGTCGGCCTGGCGCAGCAGGCGGGCGCCGCGCCACACCAGCTCTTCAAAATCGTCGGCGGATACGCCCAGGCCGATCATCTGGGCATCCAGCGCCAACTCCTGGGGCGCGCCTTGCAGCAGTTTGAGCAGTGCATCGGCCGAGGTGGCGCGGCACAACGCCTGGCCCAGGTCGGTTTCACCGAGGGCGCGGGTCAGCAGTTGCAGCAGGCGCAGGTGTTCGTCGGATTTGGCGGCAATGCCAATCGCCAGGTAGACGATCTGGCCATCGCCCCAATCCACACCTTGGGGAAACTGCAACAGGCGCACGCCGGTGGCGAACACCTGGTCGCGGGTTTCGGGGGTGCCGTGGGGGATCGCAATACCTTGGCCGAGGAAGGTCGAGCCTTGCGCTTCACGGGCTTGCAGGCCGCTCAGGTAGCCTTCGGCGACCAGGCCGTCGGCCACCAGTTTTTCGGCGAGCAGTTGCAAGGCAGCAGACTTATCCACAGCCACCTGGCCCATGGATATCTGCTCTACGGTGAGCTCAAGCATGCCTTTCTCCTAGTTAGTGCGGTGTGCGCACTAGGTATTGTTTTGAATAAATCAGCGCAAATCTGTTCATGAAAAACTGACTGAGCAGTCAATTGGCAGTGACTACTCAGCAGCGAACATCGTAAAAATACCCTTGCTGAAACGTTTAATCTAGATTTTCTGGCAGATTACTGGGTAATTCTGCATTCTTGAATGCACCACTCGGCACTTGAGTTGCGACAATGGTCGCCTGCAGTAATCGGTTACGATTGGACAAAATGTCGGGGCAAGCTCTAAAAAACAAGGAAATCCCGGTTTGAAACTCAGTGATATCGCACGTATAGCCGGTGTGTCCGTGACCACCGCCAGCTACGTCATCAATGGCAAGGCCGAACAGCAACGGATCAGCAGCGCCACCGTCGAACGGGTGCGCGCGGTGGTCGAGGAGCATGGCTTTACCCCCAATCCCCAGGCCGCCGGGTTGCGCAGCCGACACACGCGCACCTTGGGTTTTATCCTGCCGGACCTGGAAAACCCCAGTTACGCACGGATCGCCAAGCTGTTGGAACAAGGCGCACGGGCCCGTGGCTATCAGTTGCTGATCGCCAGTTCCGACGATGATGCCAACAGCGAGCGCCAGTTGCTGCAACTGTTCCGCGCGCGACGTTGCGATGCCCTGTTCGTCGCCAGTTGCCTGCCCGCCAGCGATGACAGTTATCGCGAGCTGCAAGCCAAGGGCCTGCCGGTGATCGCCATCGACCGGGTGATGGCGCCTGAGCAGTTCTGCTCGGTGGTCAGCGATGACCGCCAGGCCTGCCAGCAATTGACCAGCAGCCTGCTGCAACCGCTGCCCCGGCAGATCGCATTGATCGGCGCCCACCCCGAATTGAGCATCAGCCAGGAACGTGCGGCAGGTTTCCAGCAAGCCCTGCACGACTTCAAGGGCGATATTCTGATCGAGCATGGCGACGCCTTCAGCCGCGACTGTGGCCGCCAGTTGATGGAAGAACTCCTGCAACGCCTGGGGCATTTACCCGATGCGCTGGTGACCACTTCCTACGTGCTACTGCAAGGTGTGTTTGATGCGCTGCATGACTTCCCGCTCAAGTCCCGATCGCTACGCCTCGGCACTTTCGGTGACACCCAATTACTGGACTTCCTGCCGTTGCCAGTCAACGCCATGGCCCAGCAACATGCGCTGATCGCCGACACGGCCCTGCGCCTGGCACTGGCGGCGATTGAAGAGCAGCACTACCAGCCGGGTGTGCATGCCATCGGCCGGACTTTCAAGCAGCGGATTCACGAGATATAGGCATGGAGCTGGTCGACAGCCACACCCACCTCGACTTCGAGGACTTCGACGCAGATCGCGACGAGGTGCTCAAGCACAGCCGTCAGCTCGGCGTGCGGCGCATGGTGGTGTTGGGGGTGTACCAGCGTAATTGGCAACGGTTATGGGACCTGACCCAACAGGACCCGCACTTGTACGGGGCATTTGGCCTGCATCCGGTGTACCTGGATGAGCATCGCCCCACAGACCTGGTCGAACTGGGGGATTGGCTGACACGCCTCAAGGGGCATCGCCAGCTGTGCGCCGTTGGCGAGATCGGCCTGGATTACTTTCTCGAGCACCTGGACCGCGAGCGCCAGCAAGTCCTGTTTGAAGCCCAACTGCAGTTGGCCGTGGACTTCCAACTGCCGGCGCTGTTGCATGTGCGGCGCAGCCACGCGGCCGTCATCGCCAGCCTCAAGCGCATCCGCTTACCCCGGGGCGGGATCATCCATGCCTTCGCCGGCAGCCGCGAAGAAGCCCGCGAATACATCAAGCTGGGGTTCAAGCTGGGCCTGGGCGGCGCGCCGACCTGGCCCCAGGCTTTGCGCATGCACAAGGTCATCGCCCAACTGCCGCTGGAATCAGTGGTGCTGGAAACCGACTCGCCGGATATGGCGCCCGCCATGTACCCCGGCCAACGCAACAGCCCGCAGCACCTGCCGGCCATCTGCACTGCCCTGGCCGAGCGGATGGGCATCAGCCCTTCAGCGTTGGCCGAAGCGAGCACCCGCAACGCCTGCGAACTGTTCAACTGGCCGCTCGATGATGGGGTTGACCGCCTGTAGCGTCAGGGTCATGCGATGCCGATGGCGGGCGTGGCGCAGGGTCAGGAAGTGAATCAGGATCGCCACCAGCGACACGTTCAGTTGCCCGACCCTGCTGATCAAGCCGACCCACTCGACCACCAGGGCCACCAATAAAGCCACGCAGGTCAACACGAGCATGCTGGGGCGCAGCAAAGCCAGGTTGTCCAGGGACTTCAACTGGCGCAGTTGCCGGGGGCAATTGAGCTGCAGGACTTTGTGGCAATACGGACAATCAAAAGGCTCGTTCAGAGCAATGGCATTGAGCTGCCAGGGCTTGAGTGCAAAGGTGATATCGCAATGGGCGCAATGCCCTTTCACGCCAAGGGTAGTCTCGGTCATGGCCCTGCCTCCCGGGAGCGCTGGATGGGGTGTGAAACAAATTCTCACCCAATCTCGTTGCGAGAGAAGCTCACGCGGGAAAACAGGACATGCACCACACATCCAACAGACAAAGCCTACGTATGCGTCCTACACGCGAAATGCACCGATCAGCTTTTTCAGTTCAATCACCTGCAGGGACAGTTGCCGGCTGGCCTCTTCGGTCTGGTGCGCGCCCTGGGCCGCGTGCTCGCCAGCCCGATTGATCTCGACAATATTCTGGTCAATGTCGTGGGCCACGGCCGTCTGTTGCTCCACCGCCGCGGCGATTTGCTGGTTCTGATCGACGATCATGCCTACCGCGCCCAGGATGTTCTCCAGAGCCATCTGGACTTTTTCCGACTGGCCGACCGTACCGCTGGCCATTTTATGGCTACTGCCCATGGCCTTCACGGCCGCGCCGACGCCTTGGTGCAGCTTGGCGATCATTTGCTCGATTTCTTCGGTGGAGTGCTGGGTGCGCCGGGCCAGGGTGCGCACCTCATCGGCCACCACCGCAAACCCGCGCCCTTGCTCACCCGCCCGCGCCGCCTCGATGGCCGCGTTCAACGCCAGCAGGTTGGTTTGTTCGGCAATGCTCTTGATCACCTCCAGCACGCTGCTGATGGATTGGCTGTCGATGGCCAATTGATTGATCACCAGCACTGACTGGTCGATCTCCGACGCCAGTTGCGCGATGCTGCCCTGCTGGGATTGCACCAGGCCACGCCCGCTGAGGGTTTCATCGTTGACGCTATGGGCACTGCTGACAGCCGCCGCCGCACTGCGCGCCACTTCGTGGGCGGTCGCCGACATCTGGTTCATGGCCGTGGCCACCTGTTCGATCTGACTGCGCTGGCCCGACACCGCCTGGTTGCTGCGCGCCGAAACCGACTCCACTTGCCCGGCCTGATGCTCGACTTCCTGGACGGTCTGCCCTACCCGTTCGATCAGGTCGTGGATTTTGGCCACGGTGCCATTGAACACTTCACCCAACTCACCCAGCTCGTCGCGGCTCTGGGACTTGAAGCTGACCGTCATATCCCCGGCGGCGACCTTATCCATCATCGCCCCCAGGCGGCGCAGGGTAGTGCGCGTCGAGGCATAGAAGCCGCCGTACAAATAGAAGATCAACAAAAACACCGCCGCCAGCGCCGCCACCAGCAGCACCATGTGCGTACGGTTCTGGGCCAGGCGTTGTTGCAATTGCTGGTCGAGGAAGGACAGGGTCGCGTCGTCCAGTTGGTAGGTCTTGGCCATCAAGGCAGTCACTTGATCATAGAAAGCCTGCCACGGCGTCTCCAGGGTTTCGGCCATCACTACCTGTTCCTCGAACAGTTCGCTGCCCTGCTTGAGACTGGCCTGGCTGGCTTGGGCCAGAGCGTCCAGGGAACCATGGGCGGCCTTGCTGGAGCCCAGGGCGTCCTGCACTTTCAGGCCGTATTCCGCCTGGAGCTTCTCCAATTGCTGCAGCAGTTCATCAAAGCGCGTGCTGGACGATGAGTTGAGAAAACCCTGGCCCAGGGAGTACGCGCCCATGGCCCGGCCCTCGCCCAAGGTCTGGGTGACTTGCGGGGTGACGCTGGTCACCAGTTCGCTGAGTTGGCGCACATCGCCCTGCACATCACGGCTCAACCCCGACTGGCTGGCGATGATCTGGCTGAACATCTGCGCCTTGTTGAGCAACTTGCCGATCAGCGCACTTTTGCTCAACAACGAGGATTCGCTTTGCTGGACCTTGAAGGCCGCGATCATCTCGTCGCGCTTGCCCTCGAACACCGCGACCTGCTCAGGGTCGACCGTCATCGCCTGGAAGCCTTGCAGGCGTTCAAGGACACGCTGTTCCAGTGCGCTGATCTGGCTTTCGATATCGCCCGCCTTGCCCGCCTGGCCGAGGGTGGCGTTGATTTGCACCTGATTGTTCAGGGTTTCCAGGTCGCGGCGCAGGATCAGGCTGCTGCCCAGTAGGTCCAGGCTCCGCAACTCAACCTGGGTGCCCTGGAACTCACGCCAGGAATCCCGGACCAGGTAATAGTTGGTCACCAGCATCGGCAGGAAAAACAACACACTGATCAGGCTGAACTTCATGCCGAAGCTCAGGCGATTCATCAACGCGATGGCGGGATAGAGCAAGCTCTTCACAGATGAACTCCCTTTTCTTTTATTTTTATTGAAGGCGCAGGGCAGCGGCAGAAAGCCACTATTGGGCGCGCTGTCTGTATAGCTTAAATCGGCGGGGAGTTTTGTAACTTAAGGTTAACGCGATCGGCGGAGCTTAGCCGCCAACTGATTTTTTGAAGCCACAACAGATTCTCTGTGGGAGCGGGCTTGCCCTAATTGCCAGTCAGTTAAGCGGTCATCGCCTTCTGTAGGAGCGAGCTTGTCTCCGGGCGGCGTTCCGACGAAAAACGTCAACGATAACGCGTGCTTACTGAATGAACGCGGCGCCTGTAAGTTTTTCGTCGGAACGCCGCCCGGAGACAAGCTCGCTCCTACAAAGGGCGCTTCTCAGGGCAAAACAGTCCAGATCGCAAACCCGGCATACCACAACACTGCAGCGCGCAGCAGCAGTTCCCACAAGCGATCCAGGCTGTTGATGCCTTCGGCACCGACCACCGGCGCCGGAATCTCGCCGGCCACCAGGCCAACCTTTTCCACCAGTTGCGCTGCACTGATATCCCAGTTCAGCAGCTCATGCAGCATCACCCGGCTGACCGCGACAAAGTTGCCCACCAAGGCAAAACTCGCCGCAAGCAACCGCACCGGCAACCAGTCGAACGCGTGGCGCAATTGCCCGGCACGCTCGGCCACTAATGGGTTCTGACTGTGTTCACTGGCCAGCGCCAGCAAGCGGTAAGCCAGTGCCACCACCGGGCCGAGGAGGAAGTACCAGAAAATCACCGCAAAAAAGCTCTGGTAGGCTTGCCACAGCAAATGCCCCTGGACCCGCTCCAGCAGTTGCTCGCCGCTGTCGGCGCCAATGGCCAGGTCACGTTCGGCAACATGTTCAGCCGCTTGCAGGTCACCCCGGCGCCAGGCATCGCGGAACGGTCCCAACTGGCCGAGCAGATCACCGCGCCCCAGGCTGTAGATCACCACCAGCAAATGCACCGGCAGCGCCAGCAAGCCATAAGCCACCGGTTCCAGGACCAGCAACAACAGCCCCAGCAGCGCCACCGGCAGCAACACCAGCAGCGCCAGGATCAACCAGGGCTGCTTGCCCAACCGAGCGCTCGACTCAAGCCGGGCCAGTTCGCGCAGCCAACCGCCATCGCGCTGCACCCGCTGACGCAAGGCCGAGAACTTCTCGATCCATACCGCCAGCACCAACACCAGGAAACTCATTGTGCATGTCCTCCATCCTGCAAGGCGCCACGAAAACGCGCCCAATCAAAAGCCGGTCCAGGATCGGTCTTGCGTCCTGGGGCGATGTCACTATGACCGCAAATGCGCTGGAGCGTGATGCCCGGGTAGGCGACCAGCAATTGGCGGCTCAGTTCGATCAAGGATTGGTACTGGGCATCGGTAAAGGGCTGGTCGTCGGTCCCTTCCAGCTCGATGCCCAGGGAAAAGTCATTGCAGGTTTCGCGCCCCTCGAAACAGGAGACACCCGCATGCCAGGCTCGGTCCTGACAGGAAACAAATTGCGTCACCGCACCCTCACGCTCAATCAGAAAATGCGCGGATACCCGTAGGTCAGCGATGCCTGCAAAGTAGGGATGTTCCGTGACATCCAGGCGATTCTGGAAAAACTCTTGCACTTTACCCGTGGCGAACTGGGCCGGTGGCAAGCTGATGTTATGCACCACCAACAGGGAAATCTCGCCGTTTGGGCGTTCATTGAAGTTGGGCGACGGGCAATGGGCAATGCCCTGGCACCAACCGCTGGTGGGGTCCAACTGCATACAGGTTCCTTGCGCAAGACTTAGGAGCACTCAGTATGCCGTGATCGGCCTGGTGGTTGCGATCACTTGGCGCGATTGAGTTGCCGCAGATTGCCGATCACCGACGCCAGGGCGCGGTCGAACAACAGCGCGTCATCCAGGGTACGGACCCCGCCACGCTTGAACTCGAGGGCCAACTCCGTGCAGGTTTTTTCCAGGACCTTAAGGCCCGTGCGATTGACGAAGATGTAGCTGTTGGCCGGGGCGATAATCGCCGTCAGCTTGCAGCGCAGGGTGTTTTCTTCATCTTCGCGGAACTCGACCCAACTGCCGATGTGCAATTGCCGAACCTTGAGCAGATCGGGATCATCCTCCGCCAGGCTGAGCGCCTGCGAAGGCATTTCGGCGCTCGCATCCCCGCGCACTTCGACCAGCGCCACGCTGGGCGGCGGCGTGCCCTGGAATGCCTGGGTATGCAGCGCCTGTAACTGGATAAAAAACTCCCGGGTGACAAAGGAGTCGAACGCCGCCTCGCTCAACCCCTCACGCAGGGCCTTGAGCAGCGCGGGTAATTGCTCCAGCAAGCGACGACCGGCCTCGGTGTGCTCACTCAGGCTGACACTCCAGATCAATTCGTCCATGGACCGCAGCCGTGCCTGCCATTGCGGCGAGTGCTGGCCGTGCTTGAGGCATTCAAGCAACAAGACCTGGCTCCACGCATGTTGCAGGAACTGCACTACGAAATGCGGCAAGACCTTACCCTGCAAGCGCTGATTGACTGCATCGGCAACCCGCTGCCGCGCCTGCTCGGTACGGGCGCGCCCTTCTTCGGCGTCGCGGGTGCGCTGTTCGAGCAACTCACTGCGGCGGCGCTCGTCCTGGGTATAAGCAGTGAACTCTTGCAGGAGCACCGAGAAAATTGCCGGATCGTCGACAAAGTCGTTCAACAGGCGTTGCACCACCTGCTCGATGCGCAGGTAAAGGCTGTCACGCTGATAATCATCACGCTTGCCCCAGCCCATGGCCGCAGCCCCGATTTCATTGAGCAAGCGCCGCGCCGGGTGGCTGCCGCGGCTGAAGAAACTCTTGTCCAGCACGGCCACTTTCAACATGGGAATCTGCAGGCGCGCAATCAACGCCTTGAAGGAATCAGGCAAGGTGCGGTCGTCGAGGATGAACTCAAACAGCATGGCGATCAGGTTGATCACATCCTCGTCAGCATCCTCCACTACCCGCGACTTGCCACTCTTGACGCTGACCCGGGTGAGCAGTTCTTCCAACTGGCGGCGCAAGTCAAAATCGTCCTCCACCGCAGGCTCCGGCACATACTGCTGCAGATGGGACAGCAGGCGCAGCAGGTCGCGGGTGGAAATCGGCTGGGCCTGGGCGCTGGCCTCCAGGGTCGGCGCCACACTGCCGCGCACCGTCAGCAGCAGCTCCTGCAGAGCCGCGAAGACTTGTTGCTCGGCCTCGTCGGCCTGTGGGTCGGCTGCCGGCGGTACCTCGGCCGGCGGGCGGGCGCTGCTGGCGCGCTCGCCGGAACGGCGCGAAGGTACGGCCTTGAGCTCGGGCAGTACGCCCGTGGCGGCCAGCAACTGATTGGCCTCGCCGTACAGCAGATCGGCATCGCTGAGTACGTACTTTTCAAACAGTTTCAAAATAATCAGCTTGACCCGGATCTCCACCCCCAGGCTGCGCCCGGCCCGCAGGAAGTACTCACAGAGCATCGCCGGGCCAAGGGGGTTTTCCCGATCATCCAGGCGCTTGCCCAACAACGCACCCAGGCGCGCGGTCAGTTGTCCCAGGGCCAGGCCGTCACGGTGCATGACCTTGTCGAGCATGGCCTCCAGGGCCACGGCTTTTTCCAGATCGTCAGCCGACACCCCCGGCGCGGCCTCGTAGGAGACCGTCGGCAGCAACAGTTCGCCTTGCCCGGCCTGCCCCAGGTTGGCGAACGCGGCGAAAAGCTGCTCCATGAACACACGCTCGAAGTTCTTGCGCTTGAGGCGCAGGTCGCGCATGGCTTCAAAGAAAATATTGTGGTCGGCGTTGTTGCGCGCCTTGTCGGCCATTTCGAACAGAGTGTCGTCGGCGTTATCGAACAGTTCCTGCAAACCCCGGTCCAGTTGCTGCGTGGCCTTGTCACGAACCTGAAGCACGATCACGGGCAGGCGGGCGAGCGGCGATGGCATCGCTTGTGCGGCGACCTTATTGATCGGCACCACCTTTGCGTCATTGTGCATGCTGGCCTCCTGGAATGACGGGGTTCGGTTTTATGAGCGCTCGCCGCAACCGCCGGCGGAACAGCGGCAGGTAGCGATTATCTATAGATCACCGAGACGTCAAAGCTATGACGCCAATTGCAAGGCGCGAGATTATCTTGCAATTAGACCCTGTAGCGCCAGCAAACTCTGTAGCTGCTTTGTAATCAGGCAGGTTATGCCTGCATACCTTGGGTTCGGCGCTGCCATGCCCCTATAATCGGGGCACTTTGTATGTGGAGCCCGCTATGCCGAATCTACGCCTCGCCGACCTCACCGCCGAAATCGAAGCCAACGTGCGCCGCGCACTGCTGGAAGACATCGGCAGCGGCGACATCACCGCGCAATTGATCCCTGCCGAACGGCTGGCCAAGGCCACGATCATCACCCGTGATGCTGCCGTCATCAGTGGCACCGCCTGGGTCGATGCCGTGTTCCGCCAGTTGGACCCACGGGTTGCCGTGCACTGGCAGGTGCGCGACGGTGAGCGCGTCAGCCCCAACCAGGCGCTGTTCCACCTCGAAGGCCCTGCCCGCTCGCTGTTGACCGGTGAGCGCAGCGCGCTGAACTTCCTGCAGTTGTTATCCGGCGTGGCCACACGTGCGCAATACCTGGCGGACTTCGTCGCAGCCACCCAGGTCAAGCTGCTGGACACCCGCAAGACCCTGCCCGGCCTGCGCCTGGCGCAAAAGTACGCAGTGACCTGCGGCGGTTGCCACAATCACCGCATCGGCCTGTATGACGCGTTCCTGATCAAGGAAAACCATATCGCCGCCTGCGGTGGCATTGCCCAGGCCATTACTGCCGCCCACAAGATCGCCCCCGGCAAGCCGGTGGAAGTCGAAGTGGAGAGCCTGGAAGAGTTACGCGAAGCGCTGGCGGCGGGCGCCGATATCATCATGCTGGATGAGTTGAGCCTGGACGACATGCGCGAAGCCGTACGCTTGAACGGCGGCAAGGCCAAGCTGGAAGCCAGCGGCGGGATCAATGAAAACACCTTGTTGCCCATTGCCGAGACCGGCGTGGACTACATCTCCATCGGGGCGATGACCAAGGATGTGAAGGCGGTGGATTTGTCGATGCGGCTCAGTATTTGAGTCGCGGCGGGCTACAAGCTGCAAGCGTGTCGATCGGCACTTGCAGCTTGTGGCTTGCGACTGGGCTTAAACCACCAGATTGTTCATCTCGCAGTACTCTTCCCACTCGACACCCAACACCTCGGCCGCCTCTTTATGCAGGGCCAGGCGTGCCACTTCGAACTCCTCTGGCGTGGACGTGTACTTGAGGGTCAGCTCCCAAGGCTGGAAGCCCTGGCTCTCGGCCTCGTCCTCGAATGCCCACTGGATCTGGTCGCGCTGCTCATCAGCACTCAAGTCCTTGATCTCTTCCTTAAGCTGCGGCGACTCCTCGAGGTACTTGTTGAGGGCTTTTGTGTGCCGCTCTTGCTGGGTCATTTCTGTCGTGGTCATGGCGTTCTCTTAGATCGAGGAATGGGGATGCATCTGGGTCATCAAGGTTGCGCAGATACAAAAGAACGGGCATGAATACCGGTTCGTCTGGCCTTCAGAACCATTCTGGGATCATCTGAAAACTGTGGTGCCTTTTTGCCCGAGACAGGAGTCGAACCTGCGACCTTCGCGTTACGAGTGCGCTGCTCTACCAACTGAGCTACACGGGCGGTGGGCTAAAGCTAGCACTGCATGGGGCGCCCGGCAACTTACCGGATGTGCGGCGCAATGACTCCCTGGACCCAGAACCGTGGCTGCAGGTGGCCTTTGGCAGTGTCGATGTAGTGTTGGCTGCGCTCCGTGGAGCCAGGCAGGTCGCGGTACACGACAACTACCAGCAACGCCGCCGCAAGCACAGCCGCCACTTGCCAGGCCCGATGCAACAGCGGCATCGGTTCGACAACCGGCGCGTGCCACGGATGCAATGCCATCAGCCAGCCCACCACCAGCGCCAACCAGAGTTGCGAATAGGGCATCACCATCACCCCGTCGACCATCGCCTGCACGGTCGCGCCCAG
Organism: Pseudomonas sp. DTU12.1; assembly: GCF_009873475.1. NCBI lineage: Bacteria > Pseudomonadati > Pseudomonadota > Gammaproteobacteria > Pseudomonadales > Pseudomonadaceae > Pseudomonas > Pseudomonas sp. DTU12.1. The sequence goes on from NZ_CP045254.1 coordinate 5,216,553, forward strand.
CAACGCGGCGAACAGACACAGGCGCAACAGGTCTTGCGGTGACCGTGCCGGCCCTTGCCGATGGATCACCCTCAACGTGGCCCAACCACCGCGCAGCGCCAGCAACGACACACACAAGGCCGAGGGCACGCCCCACTCACTGGCCCACTGCAGGATTGCCTGGTGTGGGTGGGCTGCGATCGGGTTGGGGATATCAGCAAAGTGCATCGGCCCAAAACCGAGCCATGGCCGTTCGCGGATCATGTCCCAGGCTTGCCACCAGATCACTTCACGACCTGAAAGGCTGGTGGTGAGCCGGTCATTGGAAAGACTGGCAATCTCCAGCCCCAGGTAACGCGCCAAAACCATGAACAACAACCAGTACAAAAACAGCCCGCCACACAACGCAGCCACCTGCCAGGCCAACCAGCGACGCCCCGCAGCCCCCAAAAAAGCCAGGATGACCGCCGCAACGCCGATCCCCAGCCAGGTACCACGGGTGCCACCACCAATTGCAATCAACCACCAGGCACACAACAGGGCGAACACCAGGCCACGCGTCAACCGCGAAGTGCTCGCAAGCAGCAGCGGCAACGCCAGCAAGGGCAAGGTAAAGGTCTGGAACTGGCCGTAGAAGCGCTTGTTGGAGAACCCACCAAGCAGAAGATCTGTGTCCAGTGTCGTGTCGCCACTGGTAAACGCCAGCACGCCTGCGTACCCATACTGAAGGGTCTTGATCAGGCACAGCAGCAACACAAACAGGATCAGCGCCTGATCCAGGGCCTGATCGCCATTGCGTCGCAGCCGGGCAAAAGCCACCGCAATCACCCCGCAGGTGAGCATCAGCGCCCACTCGGTCAACGCCCAAAGTGGCTGGTGGGCCAACCACGTGGAGACCAACCCCAGGCCAAGAACCAGCGCCAGGCCGATCGCGGTGGGCCTGTCGACCAGCCTGCCGGCGGGAGTCACCAGGCCATAGACCACTGCGCACACGCCAACGCCAACCTGCACCACACGCTGCCAGTCATGACCACTGAAGGATAGGGTGATGCCCAGTAGCAGAAGGCTCAGCGCCAGCACTAGGAACACGCTTCCTCGCTGTTGCACGGATAACGTCATGGGCAACCTTTACTTCCTTGTGGAGTGCCTGGGAGCCGTTACGCCCGGCTCCCGTCACTGATTCAGGCGACCCGGCCTCATTTGACAGCCGCGCACCCCTTTGCAATGTACTGCTCGTCAGCGGTCGTGGTGCACTTCCAACCCTCACTGGCACTGCGCGCCAGGGTAATGAGCTTGCCCTGGATGGGCGCAGGCGCATCGAGAATTTCACAGGCAATCGAACCCGTGCCCGTAGCCACATCACCTGCAACGCTGATCGTGCAGTTGGCGGTCGGGCTGGTACCACCGATCAGCGCCAGCGTGGGCACCGTGCCCTGGTTGAAGGTGTCCTCGAAACCGGCCTTCAACGCCGAGATTTCCGCCAGCCCTGCCGTGAACTTGGCCTTGGCCTGATGCTTGGTATACATGGGCAGGCCAATCGTGGCCAAGATGCCGATGATCGCCACGACGATCAACAACTCGATCAAAGTAAAGCCGTTCTGACGCATCACACTCACTCTCCAGAATAAAAACCCATCGCAAGGCACATCCTGCGCCCTGCCCTTGGCAACCGCGCCAGTGTACTCATCCGCGTCGGGCCAGGCCCTCACAAGACGCACAATCTGACATTTTTCCCCTCCCCAATAGCCGGATGGACACAGAGGCCTGACTAAGCTGTAGATCATCACCTGCCGATGAGCTATCGCCGCCAATGAATGATGTCACTGTGAGCCCCTCCGCCACCTATGCTTGGGAAGGCACGTTGCGCAATGGCCGCAAGGTGTCCGGCGAAACCCGTGGCCATAGCCCGGCCGTGATCAAGGCACAACTGCGCCGGCAAGGCATAACCCCGGTTCGGGTACACGTGCGCTCCAGACTCCTTTGCGGCCTGGGCAACCCAATCACCCCAGCCGATATTGCGCTGTTCACCCGCCAACTGGCGACCCTGCTGAAGGCGGGAATTCCCTTGCTACAAGCCTTCGACATGATTGGCGAAGGCTTTGACAGCCGGGCCATGCGCACAATGGTCCAAGGGCTGAAGCAGGAGATTGCCGCCGGCAACAGCCTGACCGCTGCGCTATCGAAACAGCCGCAGTGCTTCAACCCCCTGTATTGCAGCCTGATCGCGGCCGGCGAACAGGCCGGCACCCTGGAGACCTTGCTGGAGCGGGTAGCCACCCACCTGGAGAAGAGCCAGCGCCTCAAGGCCCGGATCAAGAAGGCCATGACCTATCCGCTGGTGGTCGTGCTCGTGGCGATGCTGGTCAGCAGCATCTTGCTGATCCACGTCGTGCCCCAATTCGAAAGCCTGTTCGCCGGCATCGACACACCGCTGCCACGCTTTACCCTGCTGGTCATCGGGCTGTCCGAATTCATGCAAGGCGCATGGTGGATGCTATTGCTGACCGCAATCGCAAGTGCCTGGGGAATACGCCGCGCCTACCGCCGACACAACGGTTTGCGCCTGTGGCTGGACACGGGTTTGTTGAAACTGCCGCTGGCAGGCACACTGCTGAAAAAAACCGCAGTCGCCCGCTACGCTCGCACACTCGCCACCACCTTTGCCGCTGGCGTACCGCTGGCACAGGCGCTGGACTCAGTGGCCGCAGCCGCCGGCAACGAGCGGTTCACACAGGCAATCACGCGTATGCGCCAGGACGTGGCAATAGGAATGCAATTGAATCGAACCATGACCGCCAGCGGCCTGTTCCCTGGCATGGCGATCCAGATGACAGCCATCGGCGAAGAATCAGGAGCGCTGGACAGCATGCTGGAGAAGGTCGCCGATCATTATGAAACGGACGTCGACAACCTGGTGGACAACCTCAGCAGCCTGATGGAGCCGCTGATCATGGTGGTGCTCGGCAGCATTGTCGGGGCACTGGTAATCGCCATGTACCTGCCGATCTTCCAGCTTGGCACGGCGTTTTGAATATGACCCTGGACCAACTCCTGATCCTCCATCCCTGGTTGTTCGTCTGGGCAGCACTGGTGCTCGGGCTGATCGTCGGCAGCTTCCTCAACGTGCTGGTCTGGCGCCTGCCAAAAATGCTCGAACGGGACTGGCGCGCCCAGGCCCATGAGATACTCGGCCTGCCTCCGGAGCCCGGTGGCCCGACCTATAACCTGTTGCACCCCAACTCCTGTTGCCCGCATTGTTCGACGCCGATTCGCCCATGGGAAAATATCCCGGTGATCAGTTATCTGCTGCTCAGGGGGCGCTGCGCGCGATGCCACGGCTCCATCAGCCCGCGCTACCCGCTCACCGAACTGGCCTGCGGGCTGCTCTCGGCATTTATCGCCTGGCACTACGGCTTCGGCTGGCCGGCCGCTGGAGTGCTGCTCTTGAGCTGGGGCTTGCTAGCCATGAGCCTGATTGATGCCGACCACCAGCTATTACCGGATGTGCTGGTGCTGCCACTGCTGTGGCTGGGGCTGATCCTCAATTACTTCGAGCTGTATGTAACGCTGCCCGATGCAGTGCTGGGCGCGGTTGCCGGGTACCTGAGCCTGTGGTCGGTGTTCTGGCTATTCAAGCTGTGCACCGGCAAGGACGGCATGGGCTATGGCGACTTCAAGCTGCTAGCCCTGCTCGGCGCCTGGGGTGGCTGGCAGATCCTGCCGCTGACGCTGTTGCTGGCGTCGCTGGTGGGTGCGATCGCAGGGGTGATTGTGTTGCGCATGCGTAACGCGCAGACCTCGGTGCCCCTGCCTTTTGGCCCCTATCTGGCGATTGCCGGCTGGATTGCATTGCTCTGGGGTGGTCAAATAACCGACTTCTATTTGCAGTCTGTCGGTTTCAAATGACCACTTCTGTCGCAACACCCTGGATTCTTGGCCTGACGGGCGGCATCGGCAGCGGCAAAAGCGCTGCGGCCCAGCACTTTATCGACCTTGGCGTGGACCTGATCGACGCCGACCATGCCTCACGCTGGGTGGTGGAGCCCGGGCGGCCAGCGCTGGCGAAGATTGCCGAGCACTTCGGTGGTGGGATTCTGCTGCCCGATGGCCAGTTGGATCGCGCCGCCTTGCGCAGGCGTATTTTCGAGGCGCCGCAAGAGCGCCTGTGGCTGGAAGCCCTGCTGCACCCGCTGATTGCCGACGAGATCCGCAGCCATCTGGCCCGCGCCCGCTCGCCCTATGCGATTTTGGTGTCGCCGTTGTTGATCGAGTCGGGTCAATACACCATGACCCAACGCATCCTGGTGATCGATGTGCCGCAATCAACGCAAATTCAGCGTACCCTGCTGCGCGACGGCATCAGCGAAGAACAGGTGCAGGCTATTCTCAAGGCCCAGGCCTCCCGGGAAGATCGCTTGCGCCATGCCGACGATGTACTGGTCAATGACCAGGACCTGGCCTGGCTACAGGCCGAGGTCGAGCGACTGCACCACTTTTACCTTACTTTGCGTGGAGGCCGAACATGAGCCAACCCTTGACCGTCGAATGCCCAACCTGCGGCGCCCCCGTGGAATGGAAAGCGACCAACCTCAACCGGCCATTCTGCTCGGATCGCTGCAAACTGATCGACCTGGGTGCCTGGGCCTCAGAAGAACACAAGATTCCGGTCAGCCCGGACGCCGAAGACGAGCTGTTCTCCGAAGACCTGCCACCGCGCGCCCATTAAGGCCGCATAAAAGCGTATTCCTGCTGGTCGTCGAGGTTTTCCGCAAGGTATTGCAACTCGTCGGCCAGGTCTTCAAAACTGCGCACGCCCTTGCTCTGCTGCACCACGGCACTCAACAGGGCACGCAGGCTCAAACCTGGATCAAAGCCAATTTCCAGCGCCGCTTCCTGACTCCTGCGTATCTCTTGCCGCGCCCACTCGTACACACTCATGATCGTGCTCCTGGAAGTTTCGCAGAGCATGCGACCACTTGCGCGTTGTGCCTTTGATTTGGATCAAGGCCGCGAATTGTCGTCCTTCCAGGGCGCCGAGAGGTAGCGCGTGCGGTTGAACGTCTCAAGCCACTCCGGGCAAAACACCACCAAGGCACTGATCACCATGCCGTTGATGAAGGCTTCGGGAAAGATGATCAGCCACAGGTAGCCGATAAAGTCTTCGATCCACTCGGGCATGGCGAAGCGACCGTCCAGCCACAGCAAGCCCAGGCCGGCCAACAGGCACAGCAACGCCGACAATGCGGCGGCAAAAAAACCGGAACAGAAGATATACACGAACGGATTGCGCGGTTGCGCCCGCTCCACCAGCAACGCACATGTCTCGGTCACCAATACCGGCAAGAGGATCAGCAGTGCACCGTTGACCCCGACCGCCGCCAGGTCCTGGCGCCCGAGCAGCACCAGGCCCAGTTGCGCAGCCAGCCCACCGACAATTGCCAGCGGCCAGTCGAGCAACAGGGTCACGGCGGTCATGCCGATAAAGTGGTAGGACACGCCGGTATCGAAATCCCGACGCACCAGCCACAGCATGAACAGCGCGAACACCGTACCGAACAACAAATGCTGGCGCCGTCGGTCGGCAAACAACTCGACCCAGGACGAGCGCAGGACCGCCCAAACAATCACCGGCGCATACAGCAGCCAGCCCAGCCACAGGGTTTGCGGCGCCAGCACGGCGGCACTGATCACGGCTGCACCTGCTCCAGGGCCTGGCGCAGTTCGGTGGCAGAGGCGTACTCATGGCGCGCGACCAGCTTGCCGTCTTCCAGTTGCAGCCACAGCACTTTATCCACAGGCGCCGGATAACGTGGAGCGATCCGTGCATCACGGTCGAGCATGACCCGGTAGTTGTAGGCCTGCATCGCGGGGACGGCGAAAAGCTTGGCGATCAACCTCGGCATGCGCTGGATATCGGCGACAAACACCACATGGCGCGCCTCCAGATAGCCCTTGGGCTGGCCCTGCAATGCCGCATCCACCTGTTTGGCTGCGTCCATGCTGCGCGCCACCAGCAGGACCTGCGCCTGATTATCCAGGGTATAGGCCTGGTCGAATTGATCCAGCAAGGTCCAGGGCGCTAGCCGCTCCCCGAGCTCAACTGCCTGGGCCCACAGGGGCAGAAAGACCAGAAACACCGCAACCAAAAACCTCACCGCGAACTCCTTGAGCAAAACCATCAACCGAACCGCCAGTCTACACCGAGCCTTTTCACACGGGACTTCCTGCGGTCATCATTTGAACGCTAAGCTGGAACCATGGATGACTCAGATTATTTGCGCCTGCTCACCATAGCGGCCGAACAAGCCAACGCGTTCCTGTCCAATGCCCGCAAATGGGAGCGTGAGCGTTGGGTCTGCCAGCGCCTGCTACAAGGCCTGAATGTGCCCTACCGCGCCGAAGAATTTCATGCCGCCGGTCAAGAACCGCCGGATGTGCTGTTTCGCGACGCCAGTTTCGAAGTGTTTTTTGTCCTGGACGAAGGCCGGCGCCTGAATGACGAATGGCGCGACGAACTGCTACGGCGGCGCAGCGCTTTTTCCCTGAGCCAATTGGTGCGACGTGAAGCCAAGCCCAGGCGCATTCCCGCCCATGAGTTCCTGCTGCGCCTGGCGCCGACCCTGCGCAAGAAGGCCCATAACTATAAAGAACGCGGCATGGACCTGGGGGAGCTGGATATCATCGCCTTCGCCAGCCTCAAGCGCGAAGTGCTGGACCTCAACAGCCATTTCCCGCCGCCCACGGAATACCTGCGCCAGGGCTGGCGCTCGCTGTCATTGGTCGGCCCGACCTTTGCACGCGTGTTGTTCGCCCACCCGGACGCCCCGGATTTCTTGCGCAACAACCTGGGGCGCAGCATAGTGTTCGACGTGGGTATCAGCCTGTAACGTGATGCCCTTTTGCAACGTCTACCTGACGAGGCCTTTATGACCAGCCGCCTGAACCCTGACGACCAAGAACATGTCGAAGAGTACCTGCAACTGTCCCAACACCAGGTTGAGCGCAAGCCTTTCCGGCCGTGGCTGCTCCTTGGGGTGGTACTGATTGTGGTGATTGGCCTGGGCCTCCTGAGCCGCCTTTTGAGTTACCTGACGCTATGAGCTGCCTGGCGCTCGCTCGGGTAACTGCACCGATTTCTTTTAGCCTTGCGAGATACCCCCATGACCCATCGTATTATTATCGTCGGCGGCGGCGCCGGCGGCCTGGAGTTGGCTACCCGACTGGGTAAGACTCTGGGCAAGCGCGGTACCGCCAGCATCACGCTGGTGGACACCAACCTGACCCATATCTGGAAACCCCTGCTGCACGAGGTTGCCGCCGGCTCGCTGAACTCCTCTGAAGACGAACTCAATTACGTTGCCCAGGCAAAATGGAACCACTTCGAGTTCCAACTGGGGCGCATGAGCGGGCTCGATCGTGAACAGAAGATAATCCAGCTGGCCGCGACCCTTGATGAAGAAGGCCGGGAACTGGTGCCTGCGCGCGTGTTGGGCTATGACACCCTGGTGATTGCGGTCGGTAGCACCACCAATGACTTCGGCACCGAGGGCGCAGCACAACACTGCCTGTTCCTCGATACCCGCAAACAGGCAGAGCGCTTCCACCAGCAATTGCTCAACCACTACCTGCGCGCCCATGCCGGGCAAACCGATGTGGTGGAAAAAATCAGCGTGGCAATCGTTGGCGCTGGCGCCACCGGTGTCGAGTTGGCCGCGGAGCTGCACAACGCGGCCCATGAGCTGGCAGCCTATGGCCTGGACCGGATCAAACCAGAAAACATGTCCATCACCCTGATCGAAGCCGGGCCACGGGTATTGCCAGCCCTGCCAGAGCGGATCAGCGGACCTGTGCATAAAACCCTGGAAAAGCTCGGGGTGACGGTCATGACCAACTCCGCCGTGAGCGAAGTCACCGCCGACAGCCTGATCACCAGCAGTGGCCAGGTGATTCCCGCCAGCCTCAAGGTGTGGGCCGCCGGGATTCGCGCGCCGGGCTTTCTCAAGGACATCGACGGCCTGGAGACCAACCGCATCAACCAACTGCAGGTGCTGCCAACACTGCAGACCACCCGTGACGAGAATATCTTCGCCTTTGGCGACTGCGCGGCCTGCCCGCAGCCAGGTACCGACCGTAACGTTCCACCGCGGGCGCAAGCGGCCCACCAGCAGGCGTCGTTGCTGGCCAAATCGCTGAAATTGCGCATCGAGGGCAAATCCCTGCCCAGCTATAAGTACACCGACTACGGCTCACTGATCTCGCTGTCGCGTTTTTCGGCTGTGGGTAACTTGATGGGCAACCTGACCGGCAGCGTGATGCTTGAAGGCTGGCTGGCGCGGATGTTCTATGTGTCGCTGTACCGCATGCACCAGATGGCCTTGTACGGGTTCTTCCGCACGATGATGTTGATGCTGGGCAGCAAGATTGGGCGGGGCACTGAGCCGCGGCTCAAACTCCACTAACAACACGGTCCCGGATGGGGGGGCTTGCTCCCGATAGCGGTGGTTCACACACACCGCAATCGGGAGCAAGCCCCCTTCTACATTGGATCGGCGGCACTTTCAGGTTTTGCGCAGGCAAAAAAAATCCCCGTATCTTTCGATACGAGGATTTTTAATATGGTCGGGGTAAGGGGATTCGAACTCCTGACATCCTGCTCCCAAAGCAGGCGCGCTACCGGACTGCGCTATACCCCGGTAAAAAAAAGGCGACCTTTTCAAGTCGCCTTCTTCGATCAGTGCTTTTGGCCTCTGATCTTAAGATTCGATTCCAGCGTTAACTGGTCTCAAAAATGGTGGGTCGTGTGGGATTCGAACCTACGACCAATTGGTTAAAAGCCAACTGCTCTACCAACTGAGCTAACGACCCAAAAATGGTCGGGGTAAGGGGATTCGAACTCCTGACATCCTGCTCCCAAAGCAGGCGCGCTACCGGACTGCGCTATACCCCGGTTTGAAATTGGCTCCGTGACCAGGACTCGAACCTGGGACCCAATGATTAACAGTCATTTGCTCTACCGACTGAGCTATCACGGAACTACATATTTCAAAGTACAACTTTTACTGCGGTGTATCCTTCTCTTCGACGCTGTCCGTATCGCTACGTTAGCGTGTCTGAGGCGCGCTATTCTACAATCTTAAAAACCCCTGTCAACCCTTTAAATTGCTTTTAAGACAATGATTTGCGCTTCTTTCTGATTTCTCCTTGGGGAGAAGAAACCCGTGGGCTGACGTTGCTGCGGGGCGCACTTTACAAGCCTTTGCCTTACAGTTCAACGCCCTATCGAAAAAAAAGGCCCCGCAATGCGGGGCCTTTGCTTATAACCACCCAATCGGCACTTAGTGGAAGACGATTTCGTCGTTTTCCACGGTGGCCTTGACGCTGGTCCCCGGCATAAAGCTGCCCGACAGGATCAGTTGGGCCAACGGGTTCTCGATCCAGCGCTGGATCGCACGTTTTAATGGCCGTGCGCCATACACCGGGTCGTAACCCACGGCGATCAACTTGTCCAAGGCCTCGCTGCTCAGTTCCAGCATCAGCTCGCGCTCCGCCAGACGGCTGCGCAGGCGGCCCAACTGGATCTCGGTAATGCCCGCGATCTGATCCCGCGCCAGAGGCTCGAAGATCACCACTTCATCGACCCGGTTGATAAATTCCGGGCGGAAGTGGCTGGTCAGCGCATCCATTACCGCAGCACGCTGACCTTCACGATCCCCGACCATTTCCTGGATCTGTACCGAGCCCAGGTTGGAGGTCATCACGATCACCGTATTACGGAAATCCACGGTACGCCCGTGGCTGTCCGTCAGCCGGCCATCTTCCAGCACTTGCAGCAACACGTTGAACACGTCCGGGTGAGCCTTCTCGACCTCATCCAGCAGGATCACCGAGTAAGGCTTACGCCGTACCGCTTCGGTCAGGTAGCCACCTTCCTCGTAGCCCACATAGCCTGGTGGCGCCCCGATCAAGCGAGCCACGGAATGTTTCTCCATGAACTCGGACATATCGATACGCACCATCGCCTCTTCTGTATCAAAGAGGAACTCGGCCAGGGCCTTGCACAACTCGGTCTTACCCACGCCGGTCGGGCCGAGGAACATGAACGAGCCACTCGGGCGGTTCGGGTCGGACAACCCGGCGCGCGAACGCCGTACCGCGTTGGACACAGCCACCACCGCCTCTTCCTGGCCGATGACGCGCTGGTGCAACAGGCTTTCCATACGCAACAGCTTGTCACGCTCGCCTTCCAGCATCTTCGACACCGGAATGCCGGTCCACTTGGACACAACCTCGGCAATTTCTTCCTCGGTCACCTTGCTGCGCAGCAACTGGTTTTCGCTGTGACCATGCTGGTCGACCATCTGCAGGCTGCGCTCCAGATCCGGGATCACCCCGTACTGCAGCTCGGCCATGCGGTTCAGGTCGCCTTTACGGCGGGCAGCTTCCAGCTCCTGGCGCGACTGCTCGATCTTTTGCTGGATCTGTGCGGAACCCTGCACTTCGGCTTTTTCCGAGGTCCAGATTTCTTCCAGGTCCGAATACTCACGTTCCAGGCGGACGATTTCTTCCTGGAGTTTTTCCAGGCGTTTCTTCGCCGCGTCATCGTCCTCTTTCTTCAGCGCCTGGGATTCGACTTTCAGTTGAATCAGGCGGCGCTCAAGGCGGTCCAGCACTTCAGGCTTGGAGTCGATTTCCATGCGAATACGGCTGGCCGCTTCGTCGATCAGGTCGATGGCCTTGTCCGGCAACTGACGGTCAGTGATGTAGCGATGGCTCAACTTGGCCGCCGCAATGATCGCGCCATCAGTGATTGCTACCCGGTGGTGGACCTCATAACGCTCTTTCAGGCCACGCAGGATCGCGATGGTGTCTTCTTCACTCGGCTCTTCCACCAGGACTTTCTGGAAACGACGTTCAAGGGCCGCGTCCTTTTCAATGTACTGGCGGTACTCGTTGAGCGTGGTCGCGCCAACGCAATGCAACTCGCCCCGAGCCAGTGCTGGCTTGAGCATGTTGCCCGCATCCATCGAGCCTTCGCCTTTACCGGCGCCGACCATGGTGTGCAGTTCGTCGATAAACAGAATGATCTGCCCTTCCTGCTTCGACAGTTCGTTAAGCAGGGATTTGAGGCGCTCTTCGAACTCACCACGGAACTTGGCACCGGCGATCAACGCGCCCATGTCCAGGGACAGCAAGCGCTTGCCCTTGAGGCCGTCCGGCACCTCACCATTAATGATGCGCTGGGCCAGGCCTTCGGCGATGGCGGTTTTACCCACGCCAGGCTCGCCGATCAGCACCGGGTTGTTCTTGGTGCGTCGCTGCAGGACCTGGATGGTGCGACGAATTTCATCGTCACGCCCGATCACCGGGTCCAGCTTGCCGTCTTCGGCGCGCTTGGTCAGGTCGACGGTGTATTTGTCCAGGGCCTGGCGCGACTCCTCGTGATTGGGGTCATTCACCGCCTCGCCGCCGCGCAGGTTGTTGATGGCATTTTCCAGGGCCTTTTTGCTCACGCCCTGGCCCAGCAACAACTTGCCGAGCTTGCTGTTGTCGTCCATGGCAGCGAGCAGCACCAGTTCGCTGGAGATGAACTGGTCGCCCTTCTGCTGAGCCAGGCGGTCCGCCTGATTGAGCAGGCGCGCCAAATCCTGGGACATATTCACGTCGCCCGTCGGATTCTGGATTTTCGGCAGCTGGTCGAGCTCTTTGCTCAATTCCTTGCGCAGGCTGTTGACGTCAAAGCCCACCTGCATCAGTAGGGGTTTGATCGAACCACCCTGCTGTTCGAGGAGCGCCTGCATCAAGTGCGCGGGCTCAATGGCCGGATGGTCGAGGCCAACCGCCAGGGATTGGGAATCCGATAACGCCAATTGTAATTTGCTGGTTAAACGATCAATACGCATTAGTCACCTTCCTTTTGAGCAGGCCGGAGCTATGTGCGAGCGAGCTTGCTCGCGATTAACGCATCCTGAATGAAGAAACCTGCCAGATACCCTTATAGATGGGGTGGATTCTGGAGGATTCAAGCCGGCAATGCATGATATGGATCAGCAGAGTCTAGCGTTCGAGCCAGATCAGGGAGGCAAATCGACCGGTGCGCGGGCTGCGCCGGTAAGAAAAGAAGCGTGGGTCGGTCACCGTACACAAACCGCCACCATAAACGGCGGTGATACCGCGCGCAGCCAGGCGCAGACGCGCCAACTGATAGATGTCGGCCAGGAACTTGCCAGGATTATGGCTGGGAACGAAAGCCTGCGCGGTTTGCGGATGTTGCTGCACGAAGGCTTCACGCACTTCTGGGCCCACTTCAAAGGCCTTCGGGCCAATCGCCGGGCCTAACCAGACCAGTACGTCGGCAGGCGCAGTGTCCAGGCTTTCGGCGGCAGCTTCCAGCACTCCCGCGGCCAGTCCACGCCAACCGGCATGGGCAGCGGCAACCCGGGTCCCGGCTTTGTTGCAAAACAAGGCCGGCAGGCAATCGGCGGTCATCGCCGTGCAGGCGATGCCGGGCGTATCGGTCCAGCTGCCATCTGCCTCGGCAATCTGCCCCGGATCGGCCTTGACCACGACGACACCATGGACCTGGCGCAGCCAGGCCGGCTGGATATCGAACGCGGCAGTGAGACGACGGCGATTCTCAAGTACAGCCCCAAGGCTGTCCTCGACATGATCGCCCAGATTCAGACTGTCGAACGGCGCCAGACTGACGCCGCCCGCACGGGTAGTGACACAGGCTTTCACCCCGGCCGGCGCAGGCCAGTCAGGAATCAGCCAGTCACTCATCCGACAAAGGCCTCGCGGTCTTGCTTGAGTAGCGACAGCAACCAGACAAAATCGTCGGGCAGTGGCGATTCCCAGCTCATCCGCTCACCGCTCGTCGGATGATCCAGCTCCAGGAAGCGTGCATGCAACGCCTGGCGCGGGAACGACTTCAACGATTCGACCATGGTCACACTGGCGGCCGGCGGAATACGGAAGCGACCACCGTAGGCCGGATCGCCGACCAACGGGAAGTTGATATGCGCCATATGCACCCGGATCTGGTGGGTACGGCCGGTTTCCAGCTTGACCCGCACATGGGTGTGGGAACGGAAACGCTCCAGCACGCGGTAGTGGCTGACGGCCTGCTTGCCACCCTCCATCACCGCCATGCGCTGGCGCTGCTGGCCATGACGACCGATAGGCGCGTTGATCTTGCCACCCGCCACGACCACACCAATCACGATGCACTCATAGATGCGGCTGACGCTGCGGCTCTGCAATTGTGTGACCAACTGCGTCTGTGCCTGGATGGTCTTGGCCACCACCATCAGACCGGTGGTGTCCTTGTCCAGGCGGTGGACAATGCCGCAGCGCGGGACATTGATGATGTCCGGCACATGGTGCAACAAGGCATTGAGCAAGGTGCCATCAGCGTGCCCGGCCGCCGGGTGAACCACCAGGCCTGCGGGTTTGTTGATCACCAGGATGTCGTCGTCTTCATAGACGATATCCAGCTCGATGTCCTGGGCGATCCATTCTCCCTGGGCTTCCTGCTCGGCAGTCAGCTCAAGAACCGAACCGCCATGAACTATGTCTCGCGGGCGGATAACCGCTCCATCCACAGTCAGGCGGCCGTCTTTGATCCAGGCGGAAAGGCGCGAGCGCGAGTGCTCAGCGAATAGTTGTGCGGCGACTTGATCGAGGCGTTGGCCGCCCAATTCGGACGGCACCTCTGCGCGAAGTTCAATTTTATCGGACATGCTCAGACTAGGCGTGGCACAGCCTTTGGTTTCGGCTGCGCGCTTGTGGTTAAATACGGCGTCTTTTGCCCCGAGGCTTTCATCGGGGCGCTCATCATAACAGGACGGCCCCGCCCAAGACAGCGGCCGTCATAGGGACGCAAGCCGCCATGCAAGTGAAACACCTGCTGCTGATCGCCATCCTCGCCATGACTGCTGCTTGCTCGTCAACAAAGGACGTCGTCGACGAAAACCTCAGTGAAGTCGAGCTGTACCAGCAGGCTCAGGCCGACCTGGACAATAATAGCTACACAAGCGCCACGGCCAAGCTCAAGGCCTTGGAGTCGCGTTATCCGTTTGGCCGCTATGCCGACCAGGCCCAGCTCGAACTGATCTACGCGAACTACAAGAACGCCGAGCCGGAAGCTGCCAAGTCCGCTGCCGAGCGTTTTATCCGCCTGCACCCGCAACACCCGAACGTGGACTACGCCTACTACCTCAAGGGCCTGACCTCGTTTGACCAGGACGTTGGCCTGCTGGCGCGCTTCCTGCCGCTGGACATGACCAAGCGTGACCCTGGTGCTGCGCGCGACTCCTATAACGAGTTCGCCCAACTGACCAGCCGCTTCCCCAACAGCCGCTACGCGCCGGACGCCAAGCAGCGCATGATCTACCTGCGCAACCTGCTGGCTTCCTACGAAATCCACGTAGCCCACTACTACCTGACGCGCCAGGCTTATGTCGCTGCCGCCAACCGTGGCCGCTATGTAGTGGAAAACTTCCAGGAAACCCCTTCGGTGGGTGATGGCCTGGCAGTAATGACCGAAGCCTACATGCGCCTGCATCTGGATACCCTGGCGGACACCAGCCTGCAGACCTTGAAACTCAACTACCCAGACCACCCAAGCCTGAAAGACGGCCAGTTTGTGCCGCAGGTTGCCGAAGCGGACAACCGCTCGTGGCTGAGCAAGTACACCCTGGGCCTGATCGAGTCCCGTCCGCCGTTGCCGCCAGGTGAAACCCGCGCCAACCAGGACATCCTCAAGCAGTATCAGGACGCCAAGGACTCCATCCCGTCCGAGCTCAAGCCCCATGACGAGAACGGCGACGTGATCGAGGAAGAAGCACCAGAGGCCCTGGGCAACAACCAGGATCGCTCGTGGTTCAGCTACATGACGTTCGGTGTCTTTGACTGAAAACCAGTCTGGCAGCGCAAGAAGGAGCCTCTCGGGGCTCCTTTTTTCATGACGCGACTTTATTACCCTGTGCGCCGTTAACATCCTTGGCTAAACTGCCGCATTCCCTGTCGAGAAGCTGCCTGCCATGGTTCGTTTACTGTTCTGGATTGCCCTGATTGCTGCTGCGGTATGGTTCTGGCGCAAGTTCAAGCGCTCCGCTTCTACGCAGCAACAGCCCCGCGAACAAGGCGCCGCGCCCATGGTTCGCTGTGCCCACTGTGGCGTACATCTGCCTCAGGACCGGGCATTGAGCCAGCAGCAGGAGTGGTACTGCACCCAGGCGCACCTCGAGCAGGGACCAAAGTCTATCGAACGCTGAAAGCCTGGAACCGTAGGAGCTGGCTTGCCGGCTCCTACAAGGGCCCACGCTTATATCCGACCAACGGGCGCATAGGGAGCGGGGTCAATAACCGGCTCATGCCCCAACAGCAAGTCAGCAAACAACTGGCAAGACGCAGGTGCCAATACCAGGCCGTTGCGGTAATGCCCGCAGTTGAGCCACAGCCCTTCAAACCCTGGCACCTTGCCAATATAAGGGATGCCCTCGGGCGAACCTGGCCGCAACCCGGCCCAATGCCCCACCACGGCGGCATCCGCCAGTGCCGGAATCAACTCCACCGCCGAGGCTTTCAGGCTTTCCAGGGCCGGTTCGGTCGGCGTCTTGTCGAAGCCTTCATGTTCCAGCGTACTGCCAACCAGGATGTGCCCATCCCGGCGTGGAATCGCATAGCGCCCTTTCGCCAGGACCATGCTCGACAGAAAGTCCGAGGCGCACTTGTACAGAATCATCTGCCCCTTGACCGGCTCCACGGGCAACGTCAGCCCCAGGCTGTCCAGCAATTCACCACTCCAGGCCCCGGCCGCGAGCACGACCTGATCGCCACGCACCTCACCCTGAGCCGTATTGACCCCGACGATGCTGCCGCCCTCCTGGATAAAGCCCTGTACCGCGCAATGCTCATGCAAGGTCACCCCGGGCAACGCCAACAACGCAGCCTTCAGGGATTTGACCAGGCGCGGATTACGCACGTTGGCCACGTCTGCCATATAAATGGCCTGTGAAAACCCTGCCCCCAGCACAGGAACCGCATCACGGGCGGCCGACACATCCACCTTGCTCAATGGCCGACCTTCCCGTGCAGCCCAGGCCAGGGCATCGGCCTCGTCGTCGAGGTCCAGCCAATAAAGGCCGGTGGTATGAACCTCGGGATCCACACCGGTGGCGGCAAACAGGCGCTGGGCCAATTGCGGATAGAAATCCTGGGACCAATGGGCCAGCGCCGTGACGGCCGGGCTGTAGCGCCACGGGTATAACGGCGAAACAATCCCGCCACCGGCCCAGGAAGACTCTTGCCCGACCGATGAACGGTCCAGCACGACCACTGCCTGCCCCTGCGTTGCCAGGTTGAACGCCGTCAACAGCCCGATAACACCACCACCCACCACTACGACTTGCTGTTGCTTAGTCATTGTTCGATCCAGCCCATGAAAAGAAAGGAGTACCCCTGGCACCCCGTCGCCCACCAGCCTCATCGCCCCCAGCACTCCTGACGAGTGGTGCCGGGCACCGCGCCGGGATTAGCCCGCGCGCCAGTGCTGGTCAAGCTGAACTCACCACAAGTATCACCCAGCATCGCGCCGGCAAGAGGCGTCGCGGTCAGGGTGAAGTCCTGCGGGTTCAGTATCACCGTGATTCTATAGCGATCATTACCGGTACTGACGCCGCTGGCATCAATAAAAGTGCCATTTCTCACGTAATAGCGTTCCAGCTGCTGGGCTTGCTCCGTGAGCAGCCCGACGATTTCTGTGCGGTAGGCCTTTTTCACATGGGCGCTGTACCCCGGATAAACCACCGCAGCCAATGTGGCAATGATCGCTAGTGCAATCAGTAACTCTATCAAGGTGAATCCTTTGCAGTTGCCGCTCATCGTGATGCTCACCTATTGAAGTTGTCGCCATAGAACTCGTCGAAATCCCCCACCGGCATCCGGGTCGACGCGCGCAAAGACGCTCTCCAGAACGGTGCGCGACTGACCGCTGAACCCCACAGCCGTGACCCGATATAAAGTTGCGGGGGTATTGGGCGGCAAATGTGCCATTCCGATACCGGGCCCCAGGTTTTGAATACCGTATACGCCCCCCTTCAGGCCGACCCAGGCGATGACCGAGACCGGATCGACACCCGGCTGGCTGATGGCATACGCCTCTTTTGGCGGTGCGCAGGTGACTTGCGACTGACAGGCCGGCAAACCGAACCCATGCGCCTGCACAGCCGACTCACCGCGCCTGAGCCCGTCTTCGGCCGCTTGAAACGATAAGTTGCGGTGCCTGATGCTGCCGGCGAGTTGCTCCTGCGACGTTGCGCCCTGCATCGATGACAGCCCGAGAACCGTCAACAGCAGCAGCAATACCAGGCTGATCAAGAGCACCATGCCGCGCTGCCTGGAGGCCGATATCCGGAGCCCACTATTCAAGGCGATTACGCACAGCTGCGACGGCGCTGTAGATCTGGTCGCGCGCGCGACGTGCCGGATCGCGGAGCGTCAACGCCACACGCACAGTGCGGATCAGCGATTCGTCGCTGGGGTGGCTGTCATACCGGGTCACGACACTGGACCCGGGCCGGCTGGCCATCCCGAAACTCATTTCGAACGCCCCCACGTTATCCACCAGCACCGCCTTGGCCGGGGTTGTTGGAGTGCTGATCTTCAGTTGCCCTGACTCAAAGGTGTAGGTCAGCTTGCGCACGGGAAAAGCGATCTGCCCGGTCCCTGGCTTGGGGGGGACCCCCGAATAGGCCTGAGCACTGTCAATACAATTGCTGAGCACCGTCCAGTCAGGACGACTGCCCTGGTCGCCGACATCGCCCGTGACCAGCGTCAGGCTGGTTGAGGCACCATTGACCAGCACACTGACGGGCCTGGAAAAGTCAGCAGGCGCCTGAGCAATCAAAGGCAGGGACAGGCAACCGAACATCCCCGCCAAGCGAATCTCCTGGAGCATCTTGCCCAGGACAAACCGCCCATCATCCTGCAATAGCGCCGAGGCGTGCTGGCTGGCCGCAGTGCTTCGGGCAGCCAGTGTTACCTGGACGGCCGCCAGGACTACAAGTAACCCCAGGAGCGTCGCCAGCAGTGCCTCGACCAGGCCAAAGCCCGCACTGGAGCGCCTCATAGCACAGGCCTCGGATCAACCGCGACACGACTGGTCAGGGTGAATGTTTCACGGGTGTTGTCAGCATTGGCTGCACGCGAATCATCCCAACTGATGTTGATAGTCACCTCGCGCTGGCTGATCGCAATCGAACCTTTGGCGGAATCGCCAGCCAAGTGGCGGATATTGGCCTCGAAGTCGTGCAAGTCCAGGTCGCGGACACTCGCGGCCAAGGTGTTGGCTGCCCAGCTATCGCCACTTTCCCAGGAGTAGTCAGCACCCGCGTTGGCGCGAATCCGGTCGAGCATGTCATAGGCGATGAAACTCGCCTGGCTGATCATTCTGGAGCTGTCGGTGTACTTGAGTGCATTCAGCTGGATCAACCCGGCCCCCAGCAGGCCGACGCCGAGAATCAGCAGCGAGACCAGCACTTCGATCAGGCTCATGCCAACCTCCCGAGCGGCGGGGACGGGAGTACAACACGTTATCGGGCAGGCTCGCATAGCCATCGTCATCCTTGTCGAGGGTCATGAAAACGGCCGAAATGGCCGTGGGTTGTCCAAGACTAGCGCCGCCCTGACAGCCGCGCTGCCCCTCGGAATATAGGGAAATACTTTGGACAGGAAGGCCATCACTGCGCAGTCGTGGACCGCCGCTATAACTATTCCTGTCACAAGCAAATGAACTGTCCACGGAGGGACGATGTATGAAACAACGCGGTTTCACATTGATCGAATTGCTGCTCGGTTTGATCGTCAGCGGCATCCTGGCGCAATTGGCAGTGCCCGGATTCAAGAGCCTGATGGACTCACAAACGCGACTGAGCGCGGCACAGGCACTGGCCTCCGGCCTGCGCTACGCCCGCACCCAAGCCATTGCTCGCAATCGGACGGTCGTCATCCATGCACTGGATGACGACTGGAGCAAAGGCTGGAGGGTGGTGGTGGACATGAATGGGCGCGGCCACCTGGACGACGACAACCCGGTACTGCTGGAGCGCCAGGACAATGGGCGGACTCCCATCGTAGGCAATACACCGGTGCGCACGCAGATTCGTTTCAGCGGGCTGGGCGAACCCCTGCTGTCTGCGGGAGGGTTTCGTGCCGGCACCGTGCATGTGTGCTCAGCGGAGCAGCCGCTGAGCCTGCATCAGGTAGTGCTGGCACCCAGCGGCCGGATCAGCTTGCGCAGCGACAAGGCCGAGCAGGCATTGTGCCGCGGGTACACCAGCGAGACAGGGCTCAGAGCAGCGAACGAACCCGCAGCTCCTTGGGCATGGAAAAAGTGATGTTTTCTTCACGCCCTGCCAGCTCATCGGCGCCTGTCGCGCCCCACGCCTGCAACTGCTGGATGACGCCACGCACCAAGACTTCCGGCGCCGAGGCGCCCGCCGTGATACCGATACGCTCGACACCGTCGAACCAACTGCGCTGCAGGTCTTCGGCGCCATCGATCAGGTATGCCGGAGTAGCCATGCGTTCGGCCAGCTCACGCAGACGATTGGAGTTGGAGCTGTTGGGACTACCCACCACCAGTACTACGTCGCACTCGTCGGCCAGTTGTTTGACGGCATCCTGGCGGTTTTGTGTGGCGTAGCAAATATCGTCCTTGCGTGGCCCACCAATGGCGGGGAAACGAGTACGCAGGGCATCAATGACGCGGCTGGTGTCATCCATCGACAAGGTGGTCTGGGTCACGAAGGCCAACTTTTCAGGGTTATGCACTTGCAGCTCGGCGACGTCTTTTTCGTCTTCCACGAGGTAGATCGCGCCGCCATTGCTGGCGTCGTACTGCCCCATGGTGCCTTCGACCTCCGGGTGGCCGGCGTGGCCGATCAGGATGCACTCACGGCCGTCACGGCTGTAGCGTGCCACTTCGATATGCACCTTGGTAACCAGCGGGCACGTCGCGTCGAAGACTTTCAGGCCGCGGCCTGCCGCTTCGGTGCGCACGGCCTGGGACACGCCGTGGGCGCTGAAAATGACGATAACGTCATCCGGCACCTGTTCCAGTTCCTCGACAAAAATCGCGCCGCGAGCCCGAAGGTCTTCGACAACGAACTTGTTGTGGACAACTTCATGGCGCACGTAGATCGGTGGCCCGAAGACTTCCAGGGCGCGATTGACGATTTCGATCGCCCGGTCCACGCCGGCGCAGAAGCCACGGGGGTTGGCGAGTTTGATTTGCATGCTGTGCCTCGTGTCTTGCCATGTAGGAGCGAGCTTGCTCGCGAAAATTTCACAGGCACCGCGATCATTCAGGATGCCAGGATTTTCGTTGAAGACCTTCGCGAGCTAGCTCGCTCCTACAATAGGCCGGAATCGTCAGTTAGAGCGCTTTAACGTCGATGATTTCAACATCAAAGGTCAAGGTCTTGCCGGCCAACGGGTGGTTGAAGTCGATAGTCACCTGAGTCTCATCAAAGGTTTTGACCACGCCGGGCAGCTCAGTATTCGCCGCATCGTTGAAGATCACCAGCAAGCCTTCCGACAGCTCCATATCCTGGAACTGCGAACGCGGGATGATCTGTACGTTTTGCGGGTTGGGCTGGCCAAAGGCGTTTTCCGGCGGGATCTGCAAGTTGCGCTTGTCGCCTGCCTTGAAGCCGAAAAGTGCCGCTTCGAAGCCCGGCAGCAGGTTGCCGTCGCCGACCTTGAAGGTCGCCGGGGCCTTGTCGAACGTGCTGTCGACCGTGTCGCCATTCTCCAGGCGCAATGCAAAATGCAAGGTGACTTCCGTGTTCTGGCCAATGCGTTGTTCGGCCAATACTTGTTCAGTCATTTACGGCTTCTCCGGGTTTGTTGCCCTTGAACATATCCAGCGCCAGCATGACAGCGCCAACGCAGATGGCGCTGTCGGCAAAATTGAACGCCGGGAAATAATGGCGGTTCTGCCAGTGCACCAGAATGAAGTCGATCACATGGCCAAGGGCTATGCGGTCGTACAGATTGCCCAGGGCCCCGCCCAGCACCAGTGCCAGGGCGATAGCCAGCCAGGTGTCGTTGCGGCCCAGGCGCTTGAGCCAGACCACCAGCACCGCGCTGACCACCACGGCGATCAGGGCAAACAGCCAGCGCTGCCAACCGCCACTGTCAGCCAGGAAACTGAATGCAGCACCGGTGTTGTAGGCCAGGGTCCAGCTGAAGTAGTCAGGAATCACCACGATCTGCTGGAACATTTCCAGGGAGCCCTCGAAGTGAGCCTTGCTGACCTGGTCGATGACCAGGACCAGCAAGCTCAACACGAGCCAACCCAGACGTCCGAAACGGCTGGATTTAGGCATAGTGGCGAACCTCGCCAGCACCGCTGATGTTGTCGACGCAACGACCGCAGATTTCCGGATGCTCAGGGTTCACGCCAACGTCTTCACGGCAGTGCCAGCAACGGGCGCACTTGGCGAAGGTCGACTTGACCACCTTGAGCTTGAGGCCCGGTACTTCGGTAGCCACCGCATCAGCCGGGGCCTGGGCGAATGGCGCGAGGCTGGCTGTGGAGGTAATCAGCACGAAGCGCAGTTCGTTGCTCAACTTGCCCAGGTCGGCGGTCAGGCCCTCCTCGGCAAACAGCGTGACTTCGGCTTGCAGGTTGCCACCGACGGCCTTGGCCGCACGCTGGACTTCCAGTTCCTTGTTCACCGCAACCTTGACGGCCATCACACCTTCCCAGTACTCGCGGCCCAGTTCGAAGTCGGCCGGCAATTCGGTCAGGCCTTCGTACCAGGTGTTGAGCATCACGGACTCGTTACGCTCGCCCGGCAGGTACTCCCACAGTTCGTCGGCGGTGAAGGCCAGGATCGGTGCGATCCAGCGCACCAGCGCTTCGGAGATGTGATACAGCGCGGTTTGCGCCGAGCGGCGCGCCTTGCTGTTGGCGCCGGTGGTGTACTGGCGGTCCTTGATGATGTCGAGGTAGAAGCCACCCAACTCCTGCACGCAGAAGTTGTGGATCTTCGAATAGACGTTCCAGAACCGGTACTCGCCGTAGTGTTCCTGCAACTCGCGCTGCAGCAACAGGGTACGGTCCACGGCCCAACGGTCCAGGGCGAGCATTTCCTCGGCCGGCAGGATGTCGGTGGCCGGGTTGAAGCCGGTCAGGTTCGACAGCATGAAGCGTGCGGTATTGCGGATACGGCGGTAGGCATCGGCGCTACGTTGCAGGATCTGCTCCGAAACGGCCATCTCGCCCGAGTAGTCGGTGGAAGCCACCCACAGGCGCATGATATCGGCGCCCAGGGTGTCGTTGACCTTCTGCGGCGCGATCACGTTGCCCAGGGACTTGGACATCTTGCGACCGTTCTCGTCGACGGTGAAGCCGTGGGTCAGCAGTTCGCGGTATGGGGCGTGATCGTCGATGGCGCAGCCGGTCAGCAGGGACGAGTGGAACCAGCCACGGTGCTGGTCCGAGCCTTCCAGGTACAGGTCGGCACGCGGGCCGGTCTCGTGACCCATCGGGTGCGAACCACGCAGTACGTGCCAGTGGGTGGTACCGGAGTCGAACCACACGTCGAGGGTGTCGCTGATCTTGTCGTACAGCGGCGCTTCGTCGCCCAGCAGCTCAGCGGCATCCAGCTTGAACCAGGCTTCGATGCCTTCCTGTTCAACGCGCTGGGCCACCACTTCCATCAACTCAACGGTACGTGGGTGCAGTTCGCCGCTTTCCTTGTTCAGGAAGAACGGGATCGGCACGCCCCAGTTGCGCTGGCGGGAGATGCACCAGTCCGGACGGTTGGCAATCATCGAGTGCAGACGTGCCTGGCCCCAGGCCGGGACGAACTTGGTGTCTTCGATGGCTTTGATCGCACGCTTGCGCAGGGTTTCGCCGGCGACTGGCTCTTTGTCCATGCCGATGAACCACTGCGCGGTGGCGCGGTAGATCAGCGGGGTCTTGTGGCGCCAGCAGTGCATGTAGCTGTGCTTGATGGTTTCGGTGTGCAGCAGCGCACCGACTTCCGACAGCTTGTCGATGATCGGCTGGTTGGCCTTGAAGATGAACTGGCCGCCGAAGAACTCCAACGAAGGCGCGTACACGCCATTGCTCTGCACCGGGTTGAGGATGTCATCGTTGACCATGCCATAGGCTTTGCAGGTCACGAAGTCGTCCACGCCGTAGGCCGGCGCGGAGTGAACCACACCGGTACCCGAACCCAGTTCGACGTAGTCAGCCAGGTACACCGGCGACAGGCGGTCATAGAACGGGTGACGGAAGTTGATCAGTTCCAGCGCAGAGCCGGTGGCGGTGGCGATCACCGAGCCTTGCAGCTCGTAGCGGGCCAGGCAGGCCTCGACCATGTCCTCGGCCAGCACCAGCAGGCGATCACCAACGTCCACCAGGGCGTAGGTGAATTCCGGATGCACGTTCAGCGCCTGGTTGGCTGGGATGGTCCACGGGGTGGTGGTCCAGATCACGATGGCAGCTGGCTTGGCCAGGCTCGCCAGGCCAAAGGCCCCGGCCAGCTTGGCGTCGTCGGCAATCGGGAACGCGACGTCGATGGTCGAGGACTTCTTGTCTTCGTACTCGACTTCCGCTTCGGCCAGGGCCGAGCCGCAGTCAAAGCACCAGTTCACGGGCTTGAGGCCCTTGAACACGAAGCCGCCCTTGACGATCTCGGCCAAGGCACGGATTTCACCGGCCTCGTTCTTGAAGTTCATGGTCTTGTACGGGTTGTCCCAGTCCCCCAACACACCCAGGCGGATGAATTCGGACTTCTGCCCTTCGATCTGCTCGGTGGCGTAGGCACGGCACAGCTCGCGGGTCTTGTCGGCGCCCAGGTTCTTGCCGTAGGTCACTTCGACCTTGTGTTCGATCGGCAGGCCGTGGCAGTCCCAACCCGGGACATAAGGCGCATCGAAGCCCGCAAGGGTTTTCGAGCGGATGATCATGTCCTTGAGAATCTTGTTCAGCGCATGACCGATGTGAATCGTGCCGTTGGCATAAGGAGGGCCGTCGTGCAGGACGAATTTCGGACGATCCTTGCCAATCTCGCGCAACTTTCCGTACAGGCCAATACTGTCCCAGCGCTGCAGGATCTGCGGTTCGCGCTGTGGCAGGCCGGCCTTCATTGGGAAGGCGGTGTCCGGAAGGTTTAGCGTGGCTTTATAGTCGGTCATTTAAGGCTCTTCATTAGCGATGGGCGCTAGGTGCGGCTAGTGCACGGGCGGCGGCGACATCCGCATTGATCGCCGTTTTCAACGCCTCAAGGGAGGCGAATCGCTGCTCTTCACGCAGCTTTTGGTGGAAAACCACCGTCAAACGCCGGTCATACAAATCCCCGGCAAAATCCAAAAGATGAACTTCCAGGTGGGCCTTGCCATCACCTGCAACCGTTGGCCTGACGCCTATATTGGCGACTCCGGGCCACGGTTGGCCGTCGATCTCGACACTCACCAGATACACCCCGGTCAGTGGCACGCGACGGCGCTTGAGTTGCACGTTGGCGGTTGGCGTGCCCAGTTGGCGCGCCAGCTTCTGGCCGTGCAGGACCCGCCCGGCAATCCGGAACGGGCGACCGAGCAAACGCTCGGCCAAGGCGAAGTCGGCAGCGGCCAGGGCATTTCGCACCTGGGTGCTGCTCACGCGCAGACCGTCCAGTTCAACGGTTTGCGCGGCTTCGACGGTAAACCCCTGGGTTACGCCGGCTTGTTGCAGGAAATCGAAATCCCCTACCCGGTCGCAACCGAAGCGGAAGTCGTCACCGACCTCCAAATGCTGCACACCCAAGCCATCGACAAGGATACGGTCGACGAACTCGGTGGCGCTGAGACTGCGTAAACGCTGGTTGAACGCCAGGCACAAGACCCGGTCCACGCCTTCTTCGGCCAGCAGCTGCAGTTTGTCCCGCAAGCGGGCCAAACGGGCCGGGGCCGTCTCGGGGGTGAAGAATTCACGGGGCTGCGGCTCGAAAATCACCACGCAGCTGGGCACACCCAACTCGACTGCGCGCTCGCGCAGCCGCGCCAGGATAGCCTGGTGGCCACGGTGAACACCGTCAAAGTTGCCAATAGTGGCGACGCAGCCCCGATGCTCGGGGCGCAGGTTGTGGAGACCTCGAACCAGCTGCATAACGCGCTTCTTGCTCATAAAGTGGTCGATTATAACCACACCCGGCCCCGGACGACAGGCAACAGCACAGGCCAAATGATTCGAATCGAAAAAACAGCCAGCTTATTGTTGATTGCGATCAATTCAGCGCCTTGCGATTGAAATCCCGCAGACGGAAGCCCAGCAGCAACAACATGCCAAAGTAGGCGATCACCCCGGCCACGACCAGCAGGCCCAGGCGCAGGAATCGCTCGAGCATCTGCCCTTCGTCCCACGCCGGCATCCAATGCATCAGCCCCAGCAATACTGCCGACATCACGGCCACGGCCAGCAGCAACTTGAGGGCAAACACGCCCCAGCCTGGCTGCGGCTGATACATTTTTTGTTTACGCAGTTGATAAAACAGCAGGCCAGCATTGATGCAGGCGCCGGCGCTGATAGCCAGGGCCAGGCCGGCGTGAGCCAGCGGCCCGATGAATATCAGGTTGAACAGTTGGGTGACCACCAGGGTGAAAATGGCGATTTTCACTGGGGTACGAATGTTTTGCTGGGCATAAAAGCCCGGCGCCAAGACCTTGATCACAATAATCCCCAGCAACCCCACCGAATAAGCGACCAGCGCGCGCTGGGTCATCAAGGCATCAAAGGCACTGAATTGGCCATACTGGAACAGCGAAACCGTCAGCGGCTCCGCCAGGATTCCCAGGGCCAGGGCGCATGGCAGCACCAGCACAAAGCACAGGCGCAGGCCCCAGTCGAGAATGCGCGAGTATTCATGGCGGTCCTTGCTGGCGTAAGTACGTGCCAGGGTCGGCAGCAAAATGGTGCCCAGCGCCACGCCCAGCACGCCGGATGGCAATTCCATCAGACGGTCGGCGTAATACATCCACGACACGGAGCCGGAAACCAGTAGCGAAGCAAACGCGGTGTTGATGATCAGGGAGATCTGGCTGACCGACACACCGAGGATCGCCGGCAGCATGTTTTTCATCACGCGCCACACGCCAGTGTCCTTGAGATTGAGGCGCGGCAACACGAGCATGCCGATCTTTTTCAGGTGCGGCAGCTGATACAACAGTTGCGCCAGGCCACCGGCCAGCACTGCCCAGCCGAGCGCCATGACCGGCGGATCGAAGTACGGCGTGAGGAACAACGCAAAGATGATCATGCTGACGTTAAGCAGGGTTGGCACAAACGCCGGCACCGAGAAACGATTCCAGGTATTGAGGATCGCGCCCGCCAGGGACGATAGGGAGATCAGCAATATATAAGGAAAGGTCACTCGCAACAGATCGCTGGTGAGGGCGAATTTTTCCGGGGTGTTGGCAAAACCGGGCGCCGTGGCCCAGATAATCCAGGGTGCGGCGAGCATCCCGGCGATGGTCACCAGCATCAGCACCAGGGTCAACAGGCCCGAGACGTAGGCGATGAAGGTGCGGGTGGCCTCCTCGCCTTGCTGGGTTTTGTATTCCGCCAGAATCGGCACAAATGCCTGGGAAAACGCACCCTCGGCGAAGATCCGCCGCAGCAGGTTGGGCAGCTTGAAGGCGATAAAGAAGGCATCCGTGGCCATGCTCGCGCCAAAAATACGTGCAATGAGGGTGTCACGTACAAACCCCAGAACCCTGGAAATCATCGTGATAGAGCTGACGGCGGCCAACGACTTGAGCAGATTCATTGAAAGAGTTTTTGCCTATAGATAAAGAGCAGGCGAACAAAGCGCCCACTTATGCGATACTGCGCGCCTGCAACAGCACAGAGCCAAAGCTCGCGAGTTTACAGGTCAAGCGCCGGAAATAAATAACCCGCCTCTTCAGATCGACCACTCAGCAGTTCGCATCAGCCGCCCTTGACAAGACTTCAACTCATCGGCATGATTCGCGGCCTATTTTGTTTGCTATTTCCTAAAAAGTCTTTCGAGGAGCTCGACGGTGGCCAACACACCTTCCGCCAAAAAACGTGCAAAACAGGCTGAGAAGCGTCGCAGCCACAACGCCAGCCTGCGTTCCATGGTTCGTACCTACATCAAGAATGTAGTTAAGGCCATTGACGCAAAAGACGCTGAAAAAGCTCAAGCTGCTTACGTTCTGGCCGTGCCAGTTATCGACCGTATGGCCGATAAAGGCATCATCCACAAGAACAAAGCTGCTCGCCATAAAGGTCGTCTGAATGGCCACATCAAGGCTCTGAACCTTGCTGTTGCAGCCTAAGCGATAAGCTTGTTAAAAAACCGACCCCAGGGTCGGTTTTTTATTGCCTACGATTTATGCCAACCCCAAAACAAATGCGGGAGCTGGCTTGCCTGCGACGGGCACATAACATTCAACACAGATGTCGACTGTTAAACCGCTATCGCAGCATAGGTATCTACACAACTTTGCCGCAACGCCTAAATCCAGGCAGATAGCGCAGTTGTGGCGAGCGGGCTTGCCCCGCGCTGGGCTGCGAAGCAGCCCCAATAAGCCGAATGCGTTGTACCAGATACACCGCAGCGGCTGGTTTTGGGGCTGCTTCGCAGCCCAGCGCGGGGCAAGCCCGCTCGCCACAGGAGAGTTCGTCAGTTTCTGAAAGTTGTGTAGATACCTATGGCTATCGCAGGCAAGCCAGCTCCCACATAAAGCAACGCTGCACTGTCAGGCTTATTGCGCACTAGGCCAAGGCAGGATCGGAATCGCCGTCACCGCATTCTGCGGACTGCCTTCGATCAGGCGGTCGCTGTAGACCAGATACACCAGGGTATTGCGCTTCTTATCAAGGAAACGCACCACCTGCATGGTCTTGAACACCAGCGAGGTGCGCTCCTTGAACACTTCGTCGCCATCCTTGAGCTCACCCTTGAAGCGGATCGGCCCGACCTGGCGGCAGGCAATCGACGCTTCGGCGCGATCTTCGGCCAGGCCCAGGCCACCTTTGACGCCGCCGGTCTTGGCGCGAGACAAGTAGCAGGTCACGCCGTCAACCTTGGGGTCGTCAAACGCTTCGACGACGATTCGGTCGTTGGGGCCGACAAACTTGAACACCGTCGATACCTGGCCAATCTCTTCAGCCGAAGCCAGCAGCGGCATCGCCACCAACAACCCCAGCAACCCCTTCAATACACGCATCGCAGCTTTTCCTTTAAACCAGGATCAGGTTATCGCGGTGAACCAGTTCCGGCTCAGCCATGTAACCCAACAGACCGACAATCGACTCAGACGACTGCCCAATGATTTTCTGCGCCTCAAGGGCGCTGTAGTTGGCCAGGCCACGGGCGATCTCACGACCGTCCGGCGCTACGCACACCACCATTTCACCACGGCGGAAGCTGCCCTGGACCAGCTTGACGCCTACCGGCAACAAGCTCTTGTTACCCTGGGACAACGCCGACACCGCCCCCGCATCCAGCACCAGGGTGCCGCGGGTCTGCAGATGGCCGGCCAACCACTGCTTGCGCGCCGCCAGCATGCCACGCTCGGGCGATAGCAACGTGCCAATGCGCTCGCCAGCCTTGAGGCGATCCAGCACGCGCTCCAGGCGCCCGCCGACGATGATGGTATGGGCACCAGAGCGGGCCGCCAAGCGCGCAGCGCGCAGCTTGGTCTGCATGCC
The DNA here is from genome assembly GCF_009873475.1 of Pseudomonas sp. DTU12.1. Classification (NCBI taxonomy): domain Bacteria; kingdom Pseudomonadati; phylum Pseudomonadota; class Gammaproteobacteria; order Pseudomonadales; family Pseudomonadaceae; genus Pseudomonas; species Pseudomonas sp. DTU12.1. The sequence goes on from NZ_CP045254.1 coordinate 5,245,267, forward strand.
ACCACGCCCCAGCGCACCACCGACACTGCCGGCCACGGCATCGAGCGCCGGGTCATCGGCACGCGCCTCGTAGATCAGTTGGGCGTCCGGATTGTTGCGCGGATCGGCGTCGAACATGCCATCGCGATCCGTGAGGATCACCAGCAGGTCAGCCTCCACCAAGTTGGCCACCAGGGCAGCCAAGGTGTCGTTGTCGCCAAAACGGATCTCGTCGGTCACCACGGTGTCATTCTCGTTGATCACCGGGATCACCTTGAGCTCGACCAGGGCACGCAAGGTGCTACGGGCATTGAGGTAACGCTTGCGGTCAGACAGATCGTCATGGGTCAACAGAATCTGCGCGGTATGGCGCCCGTGCTCGGCGAAGCTGGACTCCCAAGCCTGCACCAACCCCATCTGACCAATCGCCGCAGCAGCCTGCAACTCATGCATCGCGCTGGGTCGCGCGGTCCAGCCAAGGCGGCTCATCCCGGCGGCAACCGCCCCGGACGACACCAGCACCAACTCGACACCCGCCTCATGCAAGGCCACCATCTGTTCAACCCAGATGCTCATGGCTGCGCGATCCAGCCCCTTGCCATCTGCCGTCAGCAGCGCACTTCCGATCTTTACGACCCAGCGTTGCGCACCCGTCACTTTGCTCCGCATCATCTTCAACCTTAGATTGAGGGCCACGCGACCCAGCGCCGCCCATAACGTTATTCATGACTACCGATTACCAGATACTAAAACGCCGCTCGATTGAGCGGCGTTTAAGTTTATCGCAACAGATCAGTCACGCACGTAAATGATTTCTGGACCATCTTCATCATCCACATCTTCCTCGTCCCAATCATCGTCACCGATATCATGGACCGACTTGACGCCGCTGCGACGCAGGGCACGCTGGTCATCCAGCGCCTGCAACTGCGCACGCGCCTCGTCTTCGATGCGCTGATCAAGATCCGCCAGCTCGGCCTTGTAGACCGGATCGGCAGCCAGGCGATCGGCACGATCTTCCAGGTAGCGCATGATGTCGCGGGTCAGACGCTCAGTGCCTTCTTTGGCAATGGCGGAGATCACGTAGACCGGACCTTCCCACTGCAGGCGGTCAACGATTTCCTTGACCCGCTCCTCGTGCTCTTCCTCGAGGATCTGGTCGCACTTGTTCAACACCAACCAACGGTCACGCTCAGCCAGGGACGGGCTGAACTTGGCCAGTTCGTTGACGATCACCTCGGCAGCATCCGGGGCACTGGTTTCATCCAGCGGCGCCATATCGACGAGGTGCAGTAACAGACGGGTACGGGACAAATGCTTGAGGAAGCGAATCCCCAGGCCCGCGCCATCGGAAGCACCTTCGATCAGACCCGGAATGTCCGCGACCACGAAGCTCTTCCAACGATCGACACTGACCACACCCAGGTTCGGCACCAGGGTGGTGAACGGATAATCCGCCACTTTCGGCTTGGCGGCAGACACCGAGCGAATGAAGGTACTTTTACCGGCGTTCGGCAGGCCCAGCAGGCCAACGTCTGCCAGTACTTTCATTTCCAGCTTCAGGTCACGCTGCTCGCCCGGCTTGCCCGGCGTAGTCTGGCGTGGCGCACGATTGGTACTGGACTTGAATCGGGTATTACCCAGACCGTGCCAGCCACCCTGCACAACCATCAGCTTCTGGCCGGCCTTGGTCAGGTCGCCAATCACTTCCTGGGTCGCAGAGTCGATGATCGTGGTGCCGACCGGTACGCGCAGCACCAGGTCCTCACCTTTTTTACCGGTGCAGTCGGTGCTGCCGCCGTTGGAGCCACGCTCGGCATCAAAGTGCCGGGTGTAACGATAGTCCACCAGGGTGTTGAGGTTTTCGTCGGCCATCATGTAGATGGAACCGCCATCACCACCATCACCACCGTTCGGACCACCATTCTCGATGAACTTTTCGCGGCGGAAACTCATGCAACCGTTACCGCCGTCGCCTGCTTTTACTCGGATGGAAACTTCATCAACGAACTTCATAACAAAACGCCTCTCGCCGCACGGACGAGCTTAAGAAACCAAGACATAAGACTCTTGCAAAAATGAGCGCAGCGACCTCAATCAACGACCGCAAATCCAGCGCTTGAGCCCATCACAAACAGCTTTGCAAGAGACTCACCCCACAAACGAAAAAGCCCCGTCGCAAGACAGGGCTTTTCCAGCGAGCTCGCAATTAAGCCGAGACAACGCTCACGTAACGGCGGTTGAACGCGCCTTTTACTTCAAACTTGATCACGCCTTCGATTTTCGCGAAGAGGGTGTGATCTTTACCCATGCCTACACCGTAACCGGCGTGGAATTGGGTGCCGCGCTGACGCACGATGATGTTGCCCGGAATGATTTTCTGGCCGCCATACATCTTAACGCCAAGGCGTTTGGCTTCTGAGTCGCGACCGTTACGGGTACTACCACCAGCTTTTTTGTGTGCCATGAGTCAATTCTCCTAGTGAGGAATTAGGCTGAAATTAAGCCTGAATACCGGTGATTTTGATCTCGGTGTACCACTGGCGGTGGCCCATACGCTTCATGTGGTGCTTACGACGACGGAACTTGATGATGCGGACTTTATCGTGACGACCTTGGGAGATCACTTCAGCCACAACGGTAGCGCCAGCAACAACTGGAGCGCCGATGTTCACGTCATCGCCATTGGCGACCAACAGAACGCGATCAAAAGTAACGGATTCGCCGGTAGCGATTTCCAGTTTTTCGATCTTCAGGTATTCACCTGGGGCGACCTTGTATTGCTTGCCACCAGTAACAATTACTGCGTACGACATGGTATTTCTCCGATAATCCTGCTCACCCAGCGCTTTATAAGAAGAGGTATTGGCTGGCATGGCTGCATGGGATGGACGTCCCGAATGCAATTGCGTAAGGCAGGTGCTGCCCAGGAAGTTCAGGGTGCGCGATTGTACGCAAGCTGTGGAAGGCTTGCAAGTAGCCGCCAGTCGCCGGGAAAGCGTAGCGAGCGAAGGGAAGACAAGGAAAAAACAGGCGAGGAAGCGGAGTTTACTGGTTGTAAATGAGCATTCCGAGCCTGTTTTTGACGCAGGATTACCGAGCGCAGTAGCTTTCACGGTGACTGGACGCGCCTTGACACCCGGGGGCGCGGGTCCTAGCATGCCGCGCAACCCTTCTGGAGCGACTGTCGCTGATGCAACCCCAAGCTTTCTACCGCGCGGTGGCGGACGATTTTAGCGCCGTCGACGACATCATCAAGAAGCAACTGACTTCTAAAGTGCCGCTGGTCTCCAAAATTGGCGACTATATTACGTCGGCCGGCGGTAAACGCCTGCGTCCTTTATTAGTGTTGCTGTGTGGCAAGGCCCTGGGCCGCGAAGGCGATGACCTGCGCCTGCTGGCCGCTACTATCGAGTTCCTGCACACCGCCACCCTGCTGCACGACGACGTGGTCGACATGTCCGGCATGCGCCGTGGTCGCGAGACCGCCAACGCCATGTGGGGCAATGCGCCCAGCGTGTTGGTGGGCGACTTCCTGTATTCGCGCTCGTTCGAAATGATGGTCGAACTGGGCTCGATGCCGGTGATGAAAATCCTGTCCCAGGCCACGCGCATCATCGCTGAAGGCGAAGTGCTGCAACTGTCCAAGGTGCGTGACGCGAGCACCACCGAAGAAACCTACATGGAAGTGATTCGCGGCAAGACCGCGATGCTCTTCGAAGCCTCGACCCACAGCGCCGCCGCCCTGTGCCAGGCGACTGCCGAACAGGCCGAAGCCCTGCGCACCTTTGGTGACCACCTGGGCGTGGCCTTCCAACTGGTGGACGACCTGCTCGACTATCGCGGCGATGCTGAAACCCTGGGCAAGAACGTCGGTGACGACCTGGCCGAAGGCAAGCCGACCCTGCCGCTGATCTACACCATGCGCGAAGGCACGCCGGAACAGGCGGCACTGGTGCGCAAGGCGATCCAGAAAGGCGGCATCGAGGACCTGGAAAGCATCCGCGCAGCCGTGGAAGCTTCGGGCTCTCTGGAGTACACCGCACAACTGGCGCGCGACTACGTGGCCCGTGCCATCAAGTGCCTGGAAGCCCTCCCCGCCAGCGAATACCGGGACGCCCTGGTGGAGCTGAGTGAGTTTGCGGTAGCCCGTACTCACTAACGCTCTGTGGGAGCTGGCTTGCCTGCAATAGCATCACCTCGGTACCGCTGATAGACCGAGGTGCCTGCATCGCAGGCAAGCCAGCTCCCACATTTAGACCGCAGCGCCCCCGCCCCAGCAAAACCCTATATAATGTGCGACTTTTAGCCATCCTGACTTTCAAGGAGCTTTAGTGAGCACGTTGCCACCCTGCCCAAAATGCAATTCCGAATACACCTATGAAGACGGCGCCCAGCTGATCTGCCCGGAATGCGCCCACGAGTGGTCCGTCGGTGGTGAAGCCGAAGCAGCCAATGATGAAGCCGTGAAGAAAGACTCCGTGGGTAACGTCCTGCAAGACGGTGACACCATCACCGTGATCAAAGACCTCAAGGTCAAGGGCACCTCGCTGGTGGTCAAGGTCGGCACCAAGGTCAAGAACATCCGCCTGTGCGATGGCGACCACGATATCGACTGCAAGATCGACGGTATCGGCCCGATGAAGCTCAAGTCCGAGTTCGTCCGCAAGGTCTGACCTGCCTGCTCCATCCCGCGCCCGCCGCGGGATGGCGTCTCACCCTCCCCGCTTCACCTCCCTCCAAGTAGCAAAAAGCCATCCCTTTTGACCTTGCACAATGCCCACACAGAAAAATCAGGAAATTGCCAATAGGGACTTGCTATTCTACGAATAAGAATTATTCTCATTGAAACCTTTCAAGGAGATGCGAACCATGACTTATTTGATTGATGCCTGGCTGGACCGTCCGCACCCTTACCTGCGGATCCTTCATCGGGAAACCGGCGAAGTGTGTGCGGTGCTCGAAGAAGAAGCGCTGAATGAATTGCAGGACCAGGGCGACCTGGACGTCAACGGCCTGAGTTCCAGTGAACCTGGGGTGCTGAAGGAGGTAGTGAGGAATCTGTTTCTGTTCTGCTATGCCCGAGCATTGCGCCCGGTGACAGAGCTGCATGGCAAGTTTCACCCATGAGCAACCCGAAAAGCCCTGATTGCACCGGGCTCATGTGGGAGCTGGCTTGCCTGCGATAGCAGCACCTCGGTGTAGCTCAAGACCGAGTCGTCTGCATCGCACGCAAGCCAGCGCCTACGCAGAGCCAGGCGCAACCATCAGCAGGTCTTACAGAACGTCGAGCAGCTCGACGTCGAATACCAGAACGCTGTGCGGCGGGATGCTGCCAACGCCTTGTGCGCCGTAAGCCAGTTCGCTCGGCACGTACAGGCGCCATTTGCTACCGGCATTCATCAATTGCAGGGCTTCGGTCCAGCCAGCGATCACGCCACCCACCGGGAATTCTGCCGGCTGGCCACGCTCGTAGGAGCTGTCGAACACAGTGCCGTCGATCAGGGTGCCATGGTAGTGGGTACGCACCTGGTCTTCACGGGTCGGCTTGGCGCCTTCACCGGCGGTCAGCACTTCAAACTGCAGGCCGGAAGCCAGGGTGGTGATGCCTTCACGCTTGGCGTTTTCAGCCAGGAATGCCAGGCCAGCGCCTGCGGCGGCTTCAGCCTTGGCTGCGGCTTCGGCTTGCATGATGTCGCGGATCACCTTGAAGCTGGCAGCCATTTGCTCTTGGTCAACACGGCTTGGCTTGCCGCCGAACGCGTCGGTCAGGCCAGCCAGGATCGCGTCCAGGCTCACGCCAGGTGGCGGGTTGTCGCGCAGTTGGTCGCCCAACTGACGGCCAATACCGTAGCTGACGCGGGTTTCGTCGGTGGACAGATTAACTTCGGACATGGAAAGGCTCCGCTGTAGGACAACCGCAAAGGCCTGCAAAAGCGCAGTTTCTGCGTGCTATCCAAACTAAAAGGGCGAGCAGACTAGCACACTCGCCCTACGCTTGATGAGCCCAAAATCCCGGGCCAAAAGGCGCCGGGCCTGAATCAATGCTTGGTGACTTTATCCAGGTAACCCATGGCAAACGCCGAGATCACGAAGGTCATGTGAATGATCACGTACCACATCAGGTGCTGTGGATCGACATTCTTGGCATCCATGAAGATACGCAGCAGGTGGATCGAGGAAATCGCCACGATGGATGCCGCCACTTTCATCTTCAGCGACGAAGAGTCCATGGTGCCCAGCCAGTTGAGCTTTTCCTTGTTGTCGTCGATATCCAATTGCGAGACGAAGTTCTCGTAGCCGGAAATCATCACCATCACCAGCAACCCACCCACCAGGGCCATGTCGATCAGCGACAGCAGCACCAGGATCAGCTCCGACTCGGCCATCGCAAAGACATTAGGCAGCAGGTGGATCACTTCCTGGAAGAATTTCAGCGCCAACGCCAGCAGCCCGAGGGACAAGCCGAAATAGATCGGCGCCAGCAGCCAGCGGGAGGCATACATTGCATTTTCGATAAAGCGTTCCATGGAGTCTCACACAGCGTGGCTAGAAATGGCGGCGAGTATATCAGCCACGTACATCGCGCCATAACCACCCGGAAACTGACCTGTAGCGCTTCTGTAAGACAATTTTTCTGCTAGTGTCGGCCTCATCAAAGTGGCTCGATGCTGCCAGACAGGAATCTCAAATAATGGATGTGCGATCTCCCTTGGCCAGTCTTGGCCTGTGTGTGGCATTGCTGGCGGCCAGTGGCTGCTCCCCCAGCGACGAGCACAAGCAAGCCAGTCTCGAAGAAAAAACCGCTCAGTTCGAGCAATCCCTGGACGCCATCCAGGACCCACGCCTCAAGGAGGCCGTAGCCGAACTGGGCGGTTCGCTGTTGCTGCTGGAGCGTGCGCGCATCAAGCTCGACACCAAACCCGTCGAGACCGAGTACGGGGAAAACACCCTGGCCGCGCTTGCGCACTACCCGACGCCACAAGCACTGGTGGATACCTACATCAACGGGCTATTCGTCCTGCGCAAGAACTCGCACTCGGACTACCTGACCGATCTGCAACCGGTGTTCCCGTTCAGCTTCAATATGCCGGACCAATTCCCCTTTCCCCATGGCCTGGAATGGCAATCGGTGACCTTGAGCAACAACAAGATCATCCCATTCCAGCCGGAATGGTCGGAAACCGACCCCGGCATTCAACTGAGCCCCAGCAGCTCCAACCTGACCAACCCGGACGATCTGACCGTCACCTATCCGTTCATCGAAGGCATCGAGACGGACAACAAGAGCCAGCCCCAACCCGTCACGCTCAAGGGCCAGGTCGAGGTCATCGCACCGCGCAAAGTCCTGACCTTCGACCTGACTCGCAAAGACGTGGGCCAGAAACGCAGCGAGGAAAACCTCACCGTTACCCTGCTGGCCCTGGAAAACAACTACGCCGAGATCGAACTGACCAACACCGCGCCCCTGGCGCCGCAAGTAGCGGATGAATCGCCCAACCCGCTGCTCGTCCAGGCCCGCGACACTACAGGGCAGTTTCTTTCCCGCTCCGGCTCAATCAACGAGAGCGCCGCCCAGGTGGCGTTCTACGAGCAACAACTGGCGCAGATGCGCAAGCAGAAAACCTGGTCCAACGCCTTTGAGAAACAGCTGGGGGACGAGCAGAAAGCCTTTGAACAAAAGCAGGCCAGCCACTACGCCAAGGTCTACTTCAATGGGCAGATCGATAACCTGCAGGTCAGCGTACTGGACTTTTCCGAAGCAACCCTCACCCGCAAGGACCTTGAGCTGCCGATCCGGCGCTTCGACAAAAACAGCCTGGAAAAAACCGTGCAGGCCCTGCCCATGCCGGTCACGGTGTATGACGACCAGGCCGCAGACTGGCTGCAAAGCGCCAGCCTCACCGAAGACCAGTTGAAAAGCAGCATCACCATCAGCCAGTCAGTGGAGGACGCCAGCGCCGCCCACATCGCCTTTGACCATCCTTTCACGTTCAATGACGACCTGATCGGCTCTACACGCACCAGCAGCGATGCACCGCTGACGTTCTTTACGGCAAACGATGAAGGCAAGCGCGGCGAGCCCATCGAGTTGCCCACCGAGGCCTTTGAGGTCGACCCATGGCGCGGCACGATCACCTACGATCTGAATTTATTCCCGGAAAACCCAGGGTTTGCCGTGGGATCGATCCCACTGTTCCTCGCCACCATCGAAAAAAGCACCGTCAGCACGGCACAATTGCCCAAGGGCCTGTCGCTCCAGGACAACGCGCTGATTGTCGACCAGGCGCTTTTTCCTTCAGACAGCTGGCGGTTCTTTGCCAAGGACGCCAGCGGCAACTACTTGAAGGAAATCCTCGGCGTCAGCCATCGCGCCCAGGAATACGGCACTGCACTGTTTGATGTGCATTACTTTTATGGCCGGCCGACCGAGCTTGAAACCTACCAACGCACGGCGTTGAACACGGTGCAGTACGGCTTTGAGGTCAAGCTGGACAAACCCGAGACCAAGTAACCTGTAGGAGCCGGCAAGCCGGCTCCTACAGGGGTTGCGGGTTACAGGTGCAGGGCGTGGGGCCGGCCGCCGTTGAGCTGGCGCAGATGGGCTTGCAGGTGAATGCACCATATCTGCGGGTCGTCGGCCAGTTCGTAGCCGTGCAGGGTCAGGCTTTGCACGATGGATTCAAGAATGTTTTCCGCGACGAACGGCCCGTGGAACGGCCCTTGGGACTTGATGGTCGAGGGCTGCTCACCGGTCATTCCGGCGGCAAACAGCAACGTCCACATCCCTGCGTCCCCCGCAAGAGGACGAATGGAACATTCAATTCGGGTAACCAGGCCCAGGCACTGGCGGGTGAGGCAAAGGCTGCGCGGCATGGCGGCGACCCTCGGTAGATCCGGTGTTCAGCCTCCAAGTGCAAGGCTGTCTCTATCCCATGACTCCTGTAGATATCCCTTGAGCTGAGAATAGAAGAAAACCTGTACAAACCAAGGTTGTAGGGACCAACGGCGGTTGGCCCCATACAATTGAGCCAAAAATATGGCACCCCCTGTAGGAGACGGCGTGCCGGCGATAGCGCCAAAGCTGCTGGCCTATCAATACCTGACAGACCGCCATCGCCGGCATGCCGGCTCCTACAATGGATACATCAGGTTGGCTTGGCCTCAGCCAACGCCTGCTGCGCCAGTTCCTTTTCCGCCTCTTTGAGGTCTTCCTCGCTGATCATCTCGGCAATCGCCCGCAGACGCTCAACCACGCGGGCGTTGACGCTACCCTCGGGGAATTGCCCTTCTGCATCCGGCTCTCCCGCAGGTTCGCCCACCAACAGGCTCAACGCCTCGTCGGCCTGGCGCACGGCATACACATGGAACTGCCCTGCCCGCACGGCCTGCAAGACCTTCTCATCGAGCATCAACGTCGCGACGTTGGCCTGGGGAATGATCGCGCCCTGCTCGCCCGTCAAACCACGAGCCTCGCACAGACGGAAGAAGCCTTCGATCTTCTCGTTGACCCCGCCCACCGCCTGCACTTCGCCGAACTGGTTGATCGAGCCGGTGATGGCAAAGCACTGCTTGAGCGGCGTCTTCGACAGCGCCGAAATCAATGTACAGGCCTCGCCCAACGAGGCACTGTCGCCGTCGACGTAACCGTAGGACTGCTCCAGGGCAATGCTCGCGGAGATCGCCAGGGGGAATTCCTGGGCATAACGGCTGCCCAGGTAACCGGTGAGGATCATCACGCCCTTGGAGTGGATCGGTTGCCCAAGGTTGACCTCGCGCTCGATATCGACAATGCCGCTACCGCCCGGGTACACCGTGGCGGAAATCCGCGCCGGCACGCCAAACGCCGAATCACCGACCTCGAGCACAGTCAGCCCGTTGCATTTACCCACCGCGGCGCCAGCCGTGTCGATGAGGATGACCCCGGCGAGCATGTCGTCGAGAATCCGCGCAGAGACCCGCCCGGTACGCGTGGCCTTGGCTTTCAGGGCACGTTCGATATGCCCGGCGTCAGTGCGTTCGTCGCCTGCCAAGTGGCGGATGAAGTCCGCCTCGCTGACCAGTTGGAACAGGTCGCCAATCCGGGCCGACAGGCGTGCCTGGTGCTCCGCCAAGCGAGCGCTGTAGGTCGCCAACCGCGCCACGGCATCCGAGGTCAGCGGTGCCATGCCTTCTTCCGAGGTGCGGGTTTTCAGCAATTGGGCAAATTGCTCCAGGCTCTCATCGACCATCGGGATATCTTCATCGAAATCCACCAGTACCCGGAACATCTCCTGGAAGTCCGGATCCAGGTCTTGCAACGTGTAGTACAGCGAACGGGCGCCAATGATGATGACCTTCACCTGCAATGGAATCACTTGCGGGTTGAGGGTCACGGTGGCCAGGCGGCCCAACTCGCCCAGTGGCGATTCCATCTTCAACTTGCGTGATTGCAGGGCCCGCTTGAGCGCGTCCCAGACAAACGGCTCGCTGAGCATTTTCTCGGCTTCCAGGATCAGGAAGCCGCCGTTGGCGCGGTGCAGCGCCCCCGGGCGCAATTGCCGATAGGTGGTGTAGAGCGCGCCCTGGTCGGTGCTGTACTCGATCCGGCCGAACAGGTTGTCGTAGGTCGGGTGCGGCTCGAACACCACGGGTGCGCCGCCATTGAGCGCATGGCCCACTACCAGGCTCGGGCAGTACTGCTCTTCGAGCAGCTTGCGCGCCTGGGCGTCGGTTTTCGCGTCATCCACCAACAACTCGACCACGGTCTTGAGCAGATAGACCTGCATCGCCTGCAGGTAGCCGCAGACGCCGGCGTTCTCGGCGTACTTCTCCGACAGCGGCGCCAGCAATGGCTGCAAGGCCAGGGTGATGGTCTCTTCGTTGAACTGGCGCATCTGGTTGTTGGACTCGCGCTTCCACTGCGGCAGGCTGGCGAGTTCTTCGTTGAGGCGTTCTTCGAGCTCGGAAATATCCGTGTGGAAGCGCTCACGATCGGCTTCCGGCAGTTGCGAGAACTCGGCCTCGTCCAGGGCCTTGCCATCGAGCATCGGGGTAAAGGCGATGTTGGTGCTGTCACGGTACAGCGCCACGTCCTTTTCCAGGGCCAGGCGCTCGATCACGTCCAACGCACGGTCGTAGCGCTGGTTGAAGGCGCGGTCGATGGCGCTTTTGCGCTGCTGATACGTCGGGTGCTCGAACACCGCCGGGAACGTGGCGACCAGGTTGTCGATCAGGCCACTGATATCGGCAATGAACGGGGCCGCGCCGCCTGCAGGCAATTCCAGGGCGCGGGGCTCGCGGGGCTCGTCGAAATTATTGACATAGACCCAGTCTGCCGGGGTCTGCAGGCGCTTGCCTTCGGCCTTGAGGTAGCGTTTGACGAACGAAAAGCGCCCGGTACCGGGCTCACCCATGACAAACACGTTGTAACCGGGGCGTGGCATCGCCACACCGAACTGCAACGCTTCAACCGCGCGTTCCTGGCCAAGCACACCGCGAAAGGGCTCCAAGTCATTGGTGGTCGAGAAGCTGAACTGTTCAGCGGAGAAAGGACGAGTCAGCGCTTCGGGCGCTAGACGCAAGCTGGCAGCAACAGGATCAGGCATCGGGCTTCCTTACATCAGGCGGGGCAATGGCGGCATTCTGGCGCCGTGCGTAGCTGGCTGGCAAGGCACGACTGAGGTAAAGCATAGACACGGGATGCGGCGTGCAAAAAAACCGGTCTGCATTGATTGTTTTACAAAAACCCACGGAACCCTTGGAACATGCCTAAACTCCAAACTGCGCGGGTTGGACTAATAACTGGCCCCTAGGGCGCCATGAGGCGCCTGAACCCTTGTCCATTGGTTTGCACACTAAGAGAACAAAGCTATGAAACGGATCCTTCTCGGTACTCTCTTCACCGTTGTCTCCCTCAATGCAATGGCCGAAGCGCCAGGTGGCCCGAACTGCGGTTGGGGCAACATGCTGTTCGAAGGCCAGCGCGGCACGCCGGCCCACTTCCTGGCCTCCACCACCAACGGCACCTCCGGTAACGCCACCTTCGGCATGACCTCGGGCACCAACGGTTGCAGCACCAACAGCGCGCTGACCTACGGCGGCAAATCGTGGATTGCCATGAATGGCATGATGAACGAGCTGTCCGAAGACATGGCCAAAGGCAATGGCGAAGCGCTGACCACCTATGCCGTGGTCCTGGGCGTTGCTCCAGAGGATCGTGATCACTTCGCAGCAGTGACTCACGAACACTTCCAGCAGATCTTCAGCAAGGCTGACGTAACCGCAGAAGACGTGCACTCCAACACCATCGCTGTTCTCAAAGGCGATGCCCGCCTGGCGAAATACGCCACCCAGGCTTAAGCTCGACCTGCCCGCGCCCTTATCCGGCGCGGGTTTTGTTTTTTGGACCTGCCCGCTTTGGGTCTTTATTTATTCCGACTTAAGTTGCCCCTATGCTCAAACGCCTTGCCTACCTGGCACTCTTCGCCTGCGCCCCGCTGTCTGCGGCGCCGCATCTTGATGATCAACGTTTGCAGCAACTGGCCAATGATCCGTTCTGGCTTTCGCTGGGGCACTACGAAGCCGGCAAGATCAGCGGTTGGCGCAGCTATGTCAGCGACCAGAAATTCTTCATCGCCAAAGACGGTGCCCATCACCCGGACGCCGAGCTCAAGGCCACCGTAGAGGCGTTGTACGCCCCGGCCAGCCTTGGCGAAAAACACACCCAATGCGTGTACCCGGCCCGCACCCGCTGGCTCAAAGATCAGTTGCAGCTGAGCGACCTGCCGGCCGTGGACTGCGCCGAGTTCAAGCAATGGTTCAAGGACGTCGCGCCCCACAGCGCGGTGATGATCTTCCCGGCGGCCTATCTCAACAGCCCGTCCTCGATGTTCGGCCATACCTTGCTGCGCATCGACCAGGCCGACGTACAAAGCAACAAGACTGCCCTGCTCAGCTACGCGATCAATTTCGGCGCCTACATTGAAGGCTCGGACAACAGCATCCTCTACGCCTGGAAAGGCCTGATGGGCGGTTATCCCGGCCTGTTTGCCCTGGTGCCCTACCAGGAAAAACTCTCGGAATACCGTAGCCTGGAGAACCGCGACCTGTGGGAATACCGCCTGAACCTGACCCAGGTCGAAACCGAGCGCATGGTCGAGCACGTGTGGGAGCTCAAGCAGATCCAGTTCGACTACTTCTTCTTCGATGAAAACTGTTCGTACCGCCTGCTGGAGCTGCTGCAAGTGGCGCGCCCCGGCCTGCGCCTGACCGAACAGTTCCCGCTGACTGCCATTCCTACCGACACCGTAAAAGCGGTGAAGGACGCCGGCCTGGTGGAAAAAATCGATTACCGCCCGTCCCGTGAACGGGAGTTGCTGGAGCGCGCCAAGCCCCTGGACAGCGACGAGCAACAATGGGTGCTGAAGATCAGCGATGACCAGAAACAACTGCAAGACCCAACGTTCAAAAGCCTGGGCAAAGACCGCCAGGCCCTGATCATCGACGCTGCCTACCGCCTTGGCCGCTACCGTGCCAACGGCCTGGAGCGCGACAGCGAGCGCTCCCAGCGCAGTTTCGAGTTGCTGCGGGCAATCAACCAGAACCCGGCGCCCGACCTCCAGATCGATCGCCCTGGCCTGCCGGAAAACGGCCATGAGTCGCGCACCTGGCAAGCAGGCATCGGTACCCGTGGCGACAAGGCCTTCGGCGAATACGGCCTGCGCATGGCTTACCACGACCTCAATGACAACGCCGAAGGCTTCCCCCTGGGCGCGCAGATTGAAATCCTGCAGATGAAACTGCGCCAGTACGAAGGTAACAACTGGCAACTGCAGCAACTGGACCTGGCGACCATCCGCTCCCTGACCCCGCGCAATGAGCTGCTGCAGCCGTTGTCCTGGCAAGTCACCGGCGGCCTTGAGCGAGTACCGGGCAAACATGACGACGAAACCCTGGTCAGCCACGTCAATGGCGGCGCCGGCGGCACCTGGCAACTGCACGACGACATGCTCGGCTTCGCCCTCGGCACCGTGCGCGTGGAACATAACAACGACTTCAGTGAATTCATCTCCCCGGCGGCCGGCTTCAACACTGGTGTCTTGTGGAAAAACCCGCTGGGCAACCTCAGCCTGGAGGCCAAGGGCGACTTCTTCACCAATGGCGAAGTACGCCGTAGTATCAGCCTGAATCAGCAGTGGGAAGTATCACGTAACCTCGGCGTACGCCTGAGCGCACAACGCGAGTTCAGCCACATGGCCACGCCGGTGAACGAAGTGATGCTGGAAGTGAAGTGGTATCACTACTGACCCGGCGCAAAACCCACTGAAATTCCAGTGTGGGCTTGCCCGCGATGACCATAGGTATCTACACAACTTTGCCGCAACGCCTAAATCCAGGCAGATAGCGCCGTTGTGGCGAGCGGGCTTGCCCCGCGCTGGGCTGCGAAGCAGCCCCAATAAGACGAATGCGTTGTACCAGATACACCGCAGCGGCTGGTTTTGGGGCTGCTTCGCACCCCAGCGCGGGGCAAGCCCGCTCGCCACAGGAGAGTTCGTCAGTTTCTGAAAGTTGTGTAGATACCTATGCCGCGATGACCGAGGTTCAGCTAGCACATATGCTGGCTGACACACCGCCATCGCCGACAAGCCCGCTGCCACATTTTGACATCCAGGAGCTCTCACGATATGGCCGTCACCTGCACCACCCTTGAACAAGTCCGGGAAAACATCGACCGCCTGGACCGCCAGATCGTCGCCCTGCTGGCCGAACGCGGCAGTTTCGTCTCCCAGGCTGCGCGCTTTAAAAAAGACAGCGACGGCGTCAAGGCTCCCCAGCGTGTCGAACAAGTCATCAACAAGGTTCGCGAGCTATCGCACACCCTTGGCGCCAACCCCGACGTCACTGAACAGGTGTACCGGGCGATGATCAGCGCATTCATCCAGCAGGAATTGGCCGAACACGCCGCTCTCACCCAATCCACGACATAACCCCCTGTGGCAAGCGGGCTTGCCACCAAAAATACGTCGTCCAAACAAATAGCTCACCCAGCTTTCACATCTCCCCGACGAATCCCCTTCTAGACTTCCCTTATCAGCCGCTCGACGGCCGGGGAGTATGAGATGTGGCGGTTCGCTGTGATGCTGGGCGTGGTGATGGCGCTTTCAGGGTGCCAGACCACCCACGAGGAGTTGCTGGCCAGGGGTTATCCACCGGCCTTCGCCGACGGTTTTGAGGATGGCTGCGGCAGTGGGCGCCAGGCGGCCGGGGTGATCACTGGGGTGTTTCGCAAGGACGTCCCACGCTATGTGAAGGACCGCACCTACGCCGAAGGCTGGGAGGATGGCTTTCGCCAGTGCAAGGCCATGCGCGAGAGCGAGGACCAGCAGGACTACCGGGAGCGCCACTGGGACGAGCGCGAGCGCGCCTGGCAGCAAGAGAAGGACCGCGACGCCGCACGGGCCTATCGCAGCCAATAACACCTCTGTAGGAACTGGCGTGCCAGCGATGGCAAGCCAGTTCCTACAGTGGATCAGCGTTATGGCTTAGACGATGCCCTGGGCCAGCATTGCATCGGCCACTTTCACAAAGCCCGCGATGTTGGCGCCCTTCACGTAGTTGACCCGGCCATTTTCCTCACCGTAGTGCACACAGGCGTGGTGGATCGATTGCATGATGTTGTGCAGTTTGCTGTCCACTTCACCGGCGGTCCACAGCAGGCGCATGGCGTTTTGCGACATTTCCAGGCCACTCACCGCCACGCCGCCGGCATTGGAGGCTTTGCCCGGTGCGAACAGGATGCCGGCGTCGATAAAGATATCCACAGCCTCGAGGGTGGTCGGCATATTGGCGCCTTCGGCCACGCAGATGCAGCCGTTGCGCAACAGGTGGTGGGCGGCTTCGGCGTCCAGTTCGTTCTGGGTCGCGCATGGCAGGGCGATATCGCAGGCCAGTTCCCACGGGGTCTTGCCGGCGCGGAATTCCAGGCCGAAGCGCGAGGCCAATTCGCTGATGCGCCCGCGCTGTACGTTTTTCAGCTCCAGCAGCGCCGACCATTGCTCCTCGGTCAAACCACTTTCGCAATACAGGGTGCCTTCGGAATCGGACAGGGAAATTACTTTGCCGCCCAGGTCCATGACTTTGCGCGCCGCGTACTGCGCGACGTTGCCCGAGCCAGAAACCGCCACGCGCTTGCCTTCGACACGCTGGCCCTGGCGCTTGAGCATTTCTTCAGCGAAGTACACACAGCCAAAACCGGTGGCCTCGGGGCGGATCAGGCTGCCGCCGTAGCTCATGCCCTTACCGGTAAACACCGAGGTGAATTGGTTGCTCAGGCGCTTGTACTGGCCGAACAGAAAGCCGATTTCCCGGGCGCCCACGCCAATGTCGCCAGCGGGTACGTCCACGTCCGCGCCGATATGGCGATACAACTCGCTCATGAACGACTGGCAGAAACGCATGACCTCGGCGTCGCTCTTGCCCTTGGGATCAAAGTCCGAGCCGCCCTTGCCGCCGCCCATGGGCAGCGAGGTCAGGGAGTTCTTGAAGGTCTGCTCGAAGGCGAGGAATTTCAGCACCCCGAGGTTGACCGACGGATGGAAGCGCAGGCCGCCTTTATAGGGACCAATGGCGCTGTTCATCTGGATACGGAAACCGCGATTGACCTGGACCTTGCCCTGGTCATCGACCCACGATACCCGGAAGGTAATGGCCCGTTCCGGCTCGCAGATGCGCTCGAGGATGCCCGAAGTCAGGTAGTGGGGATTGGCTTCAAGAAAAGGCCACAGGCTACGTAGGACTTCTTCCACGGCTTGGTGGAATTCCGGCTGGTCCGGGTCGCGTTTTTTGAGGCGGGCAAGGAAGGATTCGACGGATTCGATCATGAAAAGTCTCGGCAGATTTATTGTCGTTAATGGCGAATTGCCCAGGACTTTATCAATTCATGTCGCACCGCGACAGGGCAAAATGTCGCTTTTGTGAATTTAAATGGTGCATTGGATATAAATAACCCCGATTTTCTGCCCCCTAACGGGGATTTCAACTCAGGGAATGCACCAATAGTTAAACCGCTATCGCAGGCAAGCCAGCTCCCACATTTGATCGTGTTGTAGCGCAGGTACTCGATCTAATGTGGGAGCCGGCTTGCCTGCGATGAAGTCACCTCGGCGTACCTGAAATGCGCCCCAAAAAAACGGAGCCCGAAGGCTCCGCTTTTCAAACCACCGACCCGATTCAGGCCAGTTTCTTGTGCCGTACACGATGCGGCTGGGCAGCCGCTTCGCCCAGGCGCTTCTTGCGATCGGCTTCGTACTCGGTGTAGTTGCCTTCGAAGAACACAGCTTGCGAGTCATCTTCGTACGCGAGGATGTGTGTCGCCACGCGGTCAAGGAACCACCGATCGTGAGAGATCACAATCGCGGCGCCCGGGAAGTCCAGCAGGGCTTCTTCCAGGGAACGCAGGGTTTCAACGTCGAGGTCGTTGGACGGTTCGTCGAGCAGCAGGACGTTGCCGCCCTCTTTCAGGGTCAGGGCCAGGTGCAAGCGACCACGCTCACCACCGGACAGGTCCTTGACGAACTTCTGCTGGTCGCCACCCTTGAAGTTGAAGCGGCCGACATAGGTGCGCGACGGGATTTCATAGTTGCCGATGCGGATCTGGTCGGAACCGTCGGAAATCTGCTGGAACACGGTCTTGCTGCCGTCGAGGTCTTCGCGGCTCTGGTCGACGCAGGCCAGTTGCACGGTTTCGCCGACTTCGATGGTGCCCGAATCCGGTTGCTCCTTGCCCATCAGCATGCGGAACAGCGTGGATTTACCCGCACCGTTACCACCGATCACGCCAACGATGGCGCCTTTAGGCATGGAGAACGACAGGTTGTCGATCAGCACGCGGTCGCCATAGCCTTTGCAGACGTTCTTGAACTCGATGACCTTGTCACCCAGGCGCGGACCGGCCGGGATGTAGATTTCGTTGGTCTCGCTGCGCTTCTGGAATTCCTGGGACTGCATTTCCTCGAAGCGTTGCAGACGGGCCTTGGATTTCGACTGACGGGCCTTGGCGCCTTTGCGCACCCATTCCAGCTCGTCTTTCATGGCCTTTTCATGGGCCGACTGCTGCTTGGATTCAGCGGCCAGACGGTCGGACTTGGCTTCCAGCCAACCGGAGTAGTTGCCCTCGTAAGGGATACCCGCGCCACGGTCGAGTTCCAGGATCCAGCCGGCGACGTTGTCCAGGAAGTACCGGTCGTGCGTGATCGCAACCACGGTGCCCGGGAAGTCATGGAGGAAGTGTTCCAGCCAGGCCACGGAGTCGGCGTCCAAGTGGTTGGTCGGTTCGTCGAGCAGCAGCATGTCGGGGGCCGACAGCAGCAGGCGGCACAAGGCCACGCGGCGCTTTTCACCACCGGACAGGTGCTCGACCTTGGCGTCCCACGCCGGCAGGCGCAGCGCATCGGCGGCGACTTCCAGCTGGCGTTCCAGGTTGTGACCGTCACCGGCCTGCAGGATGGCTTCGAGCTTGGCCTGTTCGGCGGCCAGTTTGTCGAAGTCGGCATCCGGCTCGGCGTAGGCGGCGTAGACCTCGTCCAGGCGGGCCTGGGCGTCCTTGATGACGCTGACGGCTTCCTCGACCACTTCACGCACAGTCTTGGACGGATCCAGGATCGGCTCTTGCGGCAGGTAGCCGATGTTCAGTTCGGGCATCGGGCGGGCTTCGCCTTCGAACTCGGTGTCGACGCCAGCCATGATTTTCAGGAGCGTGGACTTACCCGAACCGTTGAGGCCGAGCACACCGATCTTGGCGCCCGGAAAAAAGGACAACGAAATGTTTTTCAGGATTTCCCGCTTCGGTGGAACAACTTTGCCCAACCGATGCATGGTGAAAACGTATTGAGCCAAAATATGGACCTCGTAAAAAGATGAGAACAGGGCCTGCGTAGCGGCATGGCGCTGTACGTAGCACATCGAATGATCAAGGTTAACCTAAGTCAGCGGCGGCGGGCAGGTTGACAGGTGCTTTTCAGCCGCGCTTTTTCCTGCTGTAGGCCAGATAGAACACAAACCCTAGCGCCAACCCCCAAAATGAAGAAGACACATGGAAGAAGTCGGGGAAATACACGGTGATCATCAAGGTGGCGACAGCCGGGTAATAAAGATCACTTTTGAGCGCGTCCCTCAGGGCGTCCGCCAGCGTGCTGAACAATGCCAGTGCAGCCAGCGCCAGCACAACCGCCGAAGGAATGACCGATAACAGGCTCACCAACCCGGCGGCAAAGAACGCCATGACCCAGTAACTGATGCCCGCCGCACAACTGGCGATATACCGCTGCGACTTGTCTTCGCAGGCCAAGGGCCCGGCACACATGGCCGCCGTCAGCGCTGCCAGGTTGAGATTGTGGCAGCCGAACAGGGAGGCACAACTGGTGGCGAATCCGGTGACGAACAACATCCCGGGGAAATGGCTGGTGTAGCCGTTATTACGCAAAATCAGATAGCCGGGAATATTCTGTGAAAACAACGTGACCACAAACAGTGGGATGGACAGGTTGATAAACGAAGACAAGGTGAAGACCGGCACTACCCACTCAAACGTCAGGGCTGAAGCCTCCACCACCGGTGCCAGCGGTGGCTGGAGCAGGAAATAGGCAAATAGCGCGCAAAGCGTCACCGGCAAGGCGAATAACGGTTTGAAGATAAACAGCACCAACCAAAGGGCGGCCACCACTCCCATGATCAAGGGGTAGCGCTCAAAGGCCGGTACAAACGAGGTGGACAGTGAGAGCAAAACCCCCGCCAGCATCGCCGATGACAGGCTGGCGGGTATTTTTTCAATATAGCGGGCAATGTTCGGTACCACGGCCAGCGCCAGCATCAGTACCCCGGACATGAAAAAGGCACCGACTGCTTCACCAAACCCAACCAGGGGCTGGTTATACCCAAGCAGGATCGCCGACCCCGGTGTCGACCACGCAAACGCGTACGGCTTTCGGGTTAACAAGGAGTAGGCGATCCCCAGCCCTCCCTGAAACAGACACAGTACCGCCAGGGCGCTGACCGCCTGGCTGGGTGAAGCCCCGACGTTGTAAAAACCCTGCAGCACAATAAAAAAAGTACTGATAAACCCTATCAGCGCTGCACTCGCACCTGTGCTGATCAGGCTCCACCAAGCCACGGGTCGACCACTGCGTGCACTCCATCGCTTGCTTGAAACACTCATCACCGCCACCTCGCTTGTCGACTTTTCGAGCCGTGACAGGAACAAACTTGCACAATCGAAAATACGATGCTAAACCAATATCCAATGGATATTGGTTGCTTCGTCTGAATAGTAGTGAGTAGTAGATTTGAAAAGCAAACGGCTTAGTGACCTGGGTGAGATTCAACACAGAACAGCAAGCGAGCAGATTGAACAGGTGCTGAAGCAGGCAATCCTGGAGGGCCGGCTCCCTCCCGGAGAGGTGTTGCGCCAAGAGGAGCTGGCGCAGACCTTCAACGTCAGTCGCATGCCGGTTCGAGAAGCGCTGAAGAAACTGGAGGCACAGGCGCTAGTGGATTTCGTGCCTTACAAAGGCGCGATCGTGACGCAGATATCGAAGGCCGATGGCCTTGATAACTACGCGATCCGCCTGGCACTGGAACCGGCCGCCATACGGCAGTCGATTCCCTACTTGACCCACGAAGATCTGCAGATGGCCAGGGACTTGATCCAGCAGATGAATGACGAAACGGAAATGGACCAACTGGGGGTGCTGAACAAGCGTTTTCACATGTGCCTCTACGGGAAGACGCCCCATGCCAAGTTCTTGCAACTGGTCGAGAAACAACTGTCCGTGGAGGATCGTTACCTGCGCTTTCACTTGTCTGCCATGGGCCGTGAGCACATGTCACAGGACGAACACCTGGCGATGGTCGAGGCCGCCACCCACCAGGATCTGGACCGCGCCGAGGAGTTGGTGCGCAAGCACTTGATAAAGGCCGCTATTGCACTGGAAAACTTTTTCGACCGCAAAACTTAAAAGTGAGTGCTTACCGCACAACAAGGAGGTAGTCGTGGTAGAGGTCATTTCAGCAACCGCCGTGGATTCGGCGCAGAACCTGGCCGGGAAGTCGATTTTCCTGGAAATGGGCGCACGTCTGGGCGTTGTCGAGCTGCTGTTGCAAGCAGAGCCCTTCGATGCGCAACAGGTCGTAGACCTGAGCGGCGCCAAGCACCATTTCGTCGTGTCCTACCTCAACGCGCTATGCAAGTTGGGGCTGGCCGCGCCTGGCCCTGACCCCGAAAGCTACAAGGGCACCGCCGAACTGCCGGCGGCGGTGAACAACTGCGGCTACCTGCTGTGGGCCTTGCAGTCCTGCGCGCCGTTGATCGAACACCCTGTGCAGTTCGCCAATGATATGCAGGGTGCTATCGACACCTACGTACGCAATGGTGAGCACGTGGCCAGGACGTCCAAATGGATGGGGGCGACCGACTTTTATCCCCATGCCGAAAAGGAAATCCTGCAAGCCAACCCGCAAAAAATCATTGATTTCGGCTCAGGCACTTGCGGCCTGCTGATCCGCCTGCTTGAGCAACTGCCACAGGCCACGGCAATTGGCATAGACCTGAGTGCCAGCGCTTGCCAGAAAGCCCGGGAAATCATTGAAGGCAAAGGCCTGAGCCAGCGGATCCAGGTGATTCATGCACCGGTTGAAAGCCTTATCAACGATCCGGCCTTGCTCAAGGACGTCGATGTCATTCACGCAGGCTTCGTGTTCCATGACCTGAACCCGACGCAAAGCCAGGTTCTGCCGCGCCTGCTGGCGGCCATCAAGGGCGCATCCCCCCGCGCCAAACTGGTGATTGCGGACGCCATCCCCGACGACACGCCTTGGCAAAACAACGCCTATTCGCTGGCGTTCACGTTTTTACATACCCACTTCATGGATCGACGGTTTCCTTCTGAGCAAGGCTGGCGAGCGCTGCTCGAACAGGCTGGGTTCATGGACGTGACCATCAGTAAACCCGGCCTGTCGGGCAGTCGCCTGATTGTCGGTCACTAAAGCACCACCCTTCCTTTAAAGCAGTAAGGAACCCTATGTCGTAACCAATCCTTGGGAGATCGATCATGCGTATAGAAACCCTTGTGGACCGTGTCAAAACCCATCGCTGCTACAGCCACCCCATCTTCCACAACTGGGCCCGGGTCAACCCCAGAACCGAAGCTATCGGCGCCTTGTTCCACCATATACGCAGCTTTTGCGATGCCACCCGCCCGGGCTGGAACCTGCCTGAAGGCCTGAAGCAGATCGGCCTGCCCACCGAAAGCCATCTGCTGCAGGAAATCGTCGACAGCGAGGAAAACCATGGCCCGGAACTGGCGATGATGGCCGGGCATATCATCAACCGTTCAGTGCCGGGCAAGGCGTTGTTCGACGACCTGTCCGACCAGGCCCATATCGAGTCCATGCTCAAGCGTTGCTCCGACAAGTTGCTCGGCCAACTGCCTGGTTACGACTTTGCCACCGGCCTGATGCCGCAAACCAAAAAAGCCATCCACACCTTTGAAGCACGCAAATCGACGGCGCCCCAGGATGTGTACAAAAGCCTGGGCACCGCGCTGGCCCTGGAGATCATCTCCAATCGCCAACTGATACCCGGAGAAAAAGCCTGCCTGATTGATAGCGGCCTGTACCGCGCCAGCTTCGACGAGCCGGCCATGCACTACCTGCTGGAGCACTACGGTGAAACCGGCGCCGAATGCCAGCACGAACAGAATGCCATCGAAGCCGTAGGGTCAGTCCTCAGCGCCGAGAACAGCACGGCAATCGTCCAGGGCGCCGATGATTTCCTCAATAACCTGGAAGCGTTATGGGACTTGCTGGACGCCACTCTCCTCCAGGCCGAGGATAGCCGCGCCGCGGCCTAAAGCGTACCGACGGGCCGGGCGACCGGCCCCTTTCACCGACCAAACCACAGGTGAACCATGAACCTACAAGCACTCGACACCCTCTTCGAAGAGTTCTTCCGCAGGCCCGTCGCCAATGCCGAGGACATATTCGACCTGGGCGCGAACTCCTTGACGGCCATTCAATTGATCGGCCGGGTCAATGAGGCGTTTGGCGCGAATATCAACATGGAGCAGTTTTTCCTAAAGCCGTGCAAACAAACCATCATCGATCAGTTGCAGCCGGCAACGGCGGCCCATTACGCCTGATGAGGTACGCCATGCACAGCCTGTTCCCCTTGACCCTGAACCTGCCGCGCGCCGGCAAGGTGATCTGTGTACAGAGCCTGCCAATTGATCCGGCCCGGGAGACCTTGCTGCTGTTATCGCCAGTCGGCACGCAGTGTTTCTACATGAAGAACGCCGCATTGTTTTTCATCAGCCGCTTCAATGTGATCATTCTGGAAAGTGACGCCCTGCTGTCCTATGCCTCCACAGCGCAACTGACACCGAGCGCGGGGGTCAGCGATTTTTTCACGCAACTGCGCACTGCGCTGCCTGAGGGCGTAAGCCTGGATGCTCTGGTGGGTTACTGCTCTTCCGCACCTTTGGCGCTGTTGGCCGCGACCCAGGGTGCCTGCCGCAAATTGCTATTGCTCAACGGCGCCTACTTTCTCAGGGGCGATGAAATTGCCAAGAGCCAGTATGAACGCGACGTCGAACGCATGATGCAATCGATCGCGCAGGGGAACTGGGCCCAAGTGTATGAAGCCGTCAGCCTGATCCACACCGCGTGCAGCTATACCCCCAGCGACTACCGCTACCAACAGGTCCGGCCTTTGCGCGAGCTACAGGCCTTTCACCAATACCTGACCTTCCTCAACCACTTGGCGAGCCTGGAAGTGGCGAGCACCGCCCAGGCCGTCAAGACACCCACCCTGGTCTGGTGTGGCAGCAACGATCGCTACACCGACACTGCGTCTTCAAAATACGTGGCGCAGTGGCTGCCTGACTGCCAACTGATCGAAGACCCGGCCGGACATCATCACGACTTTGTCGACGGCCATGAACAGCTGTACCAGGCCATGAGCTGTTTTCTGACCCGCGACACAGCGCAGGCCAACCGATGAACACACATAATCGGTCCACAACCCGGGTGTTTCGCAAGTTCCAATCGATTTGCACGGTGACGCCCGACGCGGTCGCGGTTGTCGCTGAAGACGCGTCGATTACCTATCAACAGTTGCATGAGCGAGTACTGGGGCTGTGCGAGCAATTGACCCAGCGGGGCCTGGCCGATACCCCATGCCTGCCGCTGGTCGCCAATCGTTGCCTGGACTATCTGGTGACGCTGCTGGCTTGCGCCAAGCTGGGGCTGGCCTATGTTGCCATCGATCCCGGCACCCCCGCCAAGCGCATTGTCGCGCAGCTTGATCAACTGGGCTGCAACCATGTTTTGCTGCTCGACCAGCCCGAAGCAGTCAATTTAGATCCACGCCTGACCCACTTGCGTCTTGACGAAAGCGGCGCCCTTAGCGCCCAAGGTCCAGCCTTTCGCCGGCCCACCCGGCCGTATCCAATGGACATCGATCCGCTCACGGTGATGTTCACCTCCGGCACCACTGGCGTCCCCAAAGGTGTGCTGATTGGCCAGGATGGGCTGCTGAACCTGGTGGAGAACGTACAGCGGCAAGTTCAAGGCCTGGCGCGCAACTATGTTCATCACTCCTCGATCGGCTTTGACGCCGCGTTGTTTGAGGTCTGGGTCCCTTTGCTGACAGGTGCCTGCGTCACCTTGCACAAACCCGCTTTCAATATCGAGACCCTTTCCGAGGCGGTGCAAAAAGCCCGGTGCGACGTGCTGCTGTTGACCACCTCGCTGTTTCATCTGGTGGCGCAGCACCGCCTGCACATGCTCGCCGCAGTGCGGGTGCTGTACGTCGGTGGCGAAGTACTCAAGCCGGTGCATGCCCGGGCGCTGCTGGCGGCCAATCCAGGCATCACCCTCATCAACGGCTACGGCCCGACCGAGAACACCGTGTTTTCCACCTGGCATAGCCTGGGCACACTCAAGGATGCCCAGGCGCAGGTCATCCCGATTGGCCATCTGCTCAGCCAGGTTTACGCCAAAGTCGTCGATGCCGACCTTCGAGAGGTCACACCCGGCACGTCCGGCGAGTTGCTCCTCGGCGGACGAAACCTGGCCCTCGGCTATCTGGACGTCGAACTGACCTGCAAGCGTTTCCTGCGCCTGCCAGAAGGTATCTATTACCGTACCGGCGACTATGTGATCGAGGACGAACATGGGGTTTTCCGCTATCAGGGCCGCATCGACGAACAGGTCAAGATCCACGGCTACCGCGTCGAGCTCGCCGAGGTCGAACAGGGGCTGATGCAGTTACCGGGCATCGCCCAAGCGGTGGTGCTGGCCCGCGCCATGAATCCTCTGGAAAGCTGCCTGCATGCCTTCATTGTGTTCCAGCATGGCTGGCCGGATACCGACGAAGGCAAGTTACTGAGCCTGCTATCCAGCCGGCTTCCCCCCTATATGCTGCCATCGCGCATCCATCGGTTGTTCGAACTGCCGGTGACGGCCAATGGCAAGGTGGATAAACGCGCGCTGCAATCACTGGCGGACGAACAGGCCGTTCATATTGCGCCCCACCCTGCAGGCTCCGCGGTGCTGGAAGCCTGGTCCAGCATCCTGGGCACCCGCGACTTGCGGCCTGAAAACTCCATTTATACCTATGGCGCCTCATCCCTGAGCGTCGTCATGGCCCACACGCGAATCAACCAGACCCTTGGCAGAAAAACCCCATTCGATGAAGTCGCCCGGCTGAACACCTTGCAGGAATGGGTGCAGTACTACGTAGCGCATGAAAACCTCAGTAACCTCTCTTAGGAGCCGACATGGATATCACTGACTTTTCGTTGACGGAACAGGAGCATCAGCAATTCGACCGGGACGGCTTTATCGGGCCCTTCACGCTCTACGAGCCTGAAGAAATGATGCAACTGCATAAAACCGTACGGGCGCAATTGTTCAACCGTACGCACGCGCCCTATGACGCGCCCCTGGATGTGGCGATCACCAATTACGACCGGCACCTGGACGTTGAATTGCTGACCCGTCATGTCTTTCGCAAAGAGATCGTGCACCGCCTCAAAAGCATCCTGGGCCCGGACGTAATCTGCTGGCGCAGCGAGTTCATTCCCAAATATCCCGGCAATGAAGGCACCGATTGGCACCAGGCGGACACGTTCGGCCATGCCTCCGGGGAACCCCAACTGGTCTGGCCCGAGGATGAAGCATTCGGCGGCGCCATCAACGTGTGGACCGGTTTTACCGACGCCACCCCGGAAAACGGCTGCATGCTGTTTATTCCAGGCACCCACAAAAAAATGAACTACGACGAGTCCATCGGCATGACGTTCGACCCGGTCGCCAATAAAGATGTGGTCAAGGGCCAATACGCCCGCGGCTTCAACGGCTACGACTACAGCACCCTGCAAAAAGACAAATCCTGGCAACCGGACGAAGCCGCAGCGGTGCCGATCGTGATGAAAGCCGGGCAGTTTGTGATCTTCCGCTCGATGCTGATGCACTCCTCGCTGCCCAACTCGACGTCGGACAAAACCCGCCTGGGGTATGTGGCGCGCTATGTTCCAGGGCGGGTGAAGGTCTACCCCGGCACCGACTATGTGAAAGAGTTTGGTGGCGAGTATCGCCTCGACAAATTCGGCGTGGTGCAAGTTGCCGGGACCTGTACCGACCAGCAAAACCGCGTGGCGAACAGGAGCCTCAGTGGCCTGGACCTCAAGCCTCTGGCCAGTTGACAAGGATCGCCCATGGAACAGCCCTCGTACCTGGCGATCGACCATATCGCCTACGCCACCCGATCCACGGAAAAAACCTCAGCGTTCTTCAAGACCCTGGGGTTCGAGGTGCTGTTTCATCGGCAACCGATCGAGACCTTTGGCGTATTCATCACCAAATTGCGTTCTCCGGCGGGTGAGATCGTCGAAGTGGTCGAACCCTTTCGCGCCGACAGCGTGGTCAGCCGGCTGCTGGTGGACGTGGAGGCGTGTATCTATCACGTGGCCTTCAAGGTCGGTGACCTGCACACCACCCAGGCGTCACTGGCAAAAATCGGGGGGGTGACCGTGACCAATGCCATGACGATTCCCTATCCCGCCACACCAGAACACCGTTCACTGACGACGTCACACATGTTTCATCCGGCGGTCGGCCTGTTCGAGATCACTGGATGAGAGGGACGCCATGAACCACACAACCCTGGCGCAGCCCCGCTGGCTCGCACCGTTCCACACAGGGCACGCCGCCGTCCAGCGACGCATATTGCTGTGCTTCCCCTATGGCGGTGGAGGCATGGCGCCGTTCCTCGGGTTGAACGCCTTAAACAGCATCGACATCGCGGCCTGGGGGGTCAGGCTGCCTGGACGTGAGGAACGTATCCAGGAGGCGCCAGCGCTCAGTGTCGAGCAAATGATCAATGCCATAGTCACCGAGCTGCAAGCGCTGACACTTCCGTTTGCCTTCTATGGCCACAGCTTCGGCGCCGGCCTGGCACTGGATATCGCCCATGCCCTGGCCGAACGGGGCCACCCTTTACCCACCCACCTGCTTCTTTCCGGGCGCATGCCGCCCCATACCGGCTATTCCCCGTTACTGGGAGCGATGAACGATCAGCAGTTATGGGCGCACATCCGAGCGCAAAGCACCCTGCCGTTGCCACCGGACCCTGCGTGCAGTTTCGCCCGTACCGCCGTGAAGAAACTCAAGGCCGACCTGGCGCTCAACCAACAACTGACCTACCGCTTCCTGCGACCCTTGCCGGTCCCCCTGCATACCCTCAACGGCTATGACGACCCGTTGATCGACCCCCATCGCCTCGACGAGTGGGGTTGCTACACCAGTGCCACTTTTCAGAGCCAGTGCGTACCAGGCGGGCACTTTTTTTTCGAAGACGACTTTCCACGCTTTTACTCGTTTTTTTTAACCGCCCTCAGTGAACAAGGCAGCTAAGTCATATGGAACGCGCATTCTGGAATACCCCTTACCTTTCGACCCTGGACGCTCGTGTGCTGAGTATCGAGGGGCGTAACGTGGAGATCAGCCCGACGATTTTTTTTGCCGAGTCGGGCGGCCAGGAGTCTGATCACGGTACGATCAACCACATTGAGGTCAGCCAGGCCACGGTGGCAGGTGAGCGGATCATCTATGCCCTGGCCCAGGACCCGGACTTTGCCGTTGGCGACCAGGTCAACGTAACGATCGACTGGCCTCGGCGCTACGCATTGATGCGGTTACACTTCGCCGCGGAAATCGTGCTGGAACTGTTCTACAAGAAATTCCCCGACCTGCAGAAAATCGGCGCCCACATAGGCCAGACCAAGGCGCGGATCGACTTTACCCTGGCAGAGAATGTCAGCCAGTACTTTCCCGATATCCTGCAGGAAGTCGATACGCTGGTCGCGGCCGATCTGCCCATTGAAAGCCGCTTCACCGACACCGCGCGCTTGCGCCGCTGCTGGCACATCGACGGGTTTTCCCAAGTGCCCTGTGGCGGTACGCACCTGAACACCACTGGCGAAATCGGCAAGATCCGCCTCAAGCGCAATAACATCGGGGCGCAAAAAGAGCGTGTCGAAATCTACCTGCTGGACTAACCGCCCTAACCCCTGACTGTCCTGGGAGACAGCCTTCATGCTCAACGTCATGTCTGCACTTGGGTTGCTGCTATTAATGCCGGGGCCGACCAATACCCTGTTATTGCGCTCTGGGGTGCTTTCTGGTTTCAGGCGGGCCTGGACCTTGAGCTTGTTGGAATGCCTGGCTTACCTGCTGCAGATTTCATTTTGGGGCTACCTGCTCAGCCATATGGGTGCCAGCGCGCCCTGGTGCCTGAAAGTGATGCAGTTTGTCTCGATCTGTTACCTGGCCAAGACCTCGTACTGCCTGTGGCGCGAGCCCACCGCCGGCCTGCCCGCCATGCCGGGCGCGCGGGTATCGCGCCGGCAGTTCTTTTTGCTGACGCTGATCAACCCCAAGGGCTTGCTGGTGGTGTCGTTCATCGTGCCCGTGCAAACCTTTGCCGATACCGCCTTGTATGGGCAGTTCGTCATGCAATTCACCGCGGTAGTGATCCCCGTAGGCTGCGCCTGGGTGCTCTTCGGTGCGCGTATCAAGCGCAGCGGGCATGCCTGGTTGACCCCGCAAAACATAAACCGCACGGCGTCTGTGGTTATTAGTTGCTTTGCACTGGCAATTCTATTCAAACTGGCGGATGCGTTGATCCGTACCGGCCCGGCCTTATAGTCCTGCCAGGCGGCGCTGGCACTTTGCCACAACTCAAGGCATGCTAGCCGCCCTTCGGGCGTCCGGCTTATAGTGCACGTCGCGCGCCAGTACAGCCAAACCGCAGGATCACAGCTTGACCAACGTAACAAAGCCAAGCCCGTTGCGCGCAGCCCATATTGCGCCGGGCGCCCCCCTGCACGGAACCCTCAAGGGCGCGTTGGCGACGCTGGTCCTGTTGCTGCTCGCGCTATTGTTCTGGCAACTGCTGGACCAACTGCAGCAAAACCAGAAGAACCAGCAGCAATACACCATCAACTACAGCGCCGACCTGGCCGAACAGATCAGCCTGAACATGGCCCTGAGCGCGCAAATCGCCCTCAACCTGCTGCCGATTGTCGAGCCCCCACGCAACGAAGAACAGCACCAGGCCCTGGTGCGCAGCTTGCAACGCTCGCTGCCGGAACTACGCAGCGTCGCCCTGCTCGCCCCCAGCGGCGCGATCATCAGTGACACCGCCGACAACAGCCAGGACGGTGCCTGGCTAGAAGAACTGGTCAAGCGCAGCCATGCCCAGTCCTATTACCTGAGCAACAACAGCGACGGCTCCGTCATCTACTTGCTGCTGCACCAACCCAGTGGCGGCGCAAAAATGTACTGGGCGTTGCGCCTGGCCCCCAATTACCTGGCCAACCTGACGCGCCAGGACGGCCAGGGGCCGCGCCCGATGTGGGCGATTGAAAACCAGTTGAACCATCGGATTGTCAGTCGCGACAGCGGCATGCCCAGCCAATGGTCGTCCGGGCTGACCCCGGAAGAACTGAATAAAACCGTACTGGTCACCCCCTTGAGCAAAAGCGACTGGCAACTGCGCGGCCTGTTCGACCGCGCCGCCGTGCTGGAGCAACTGCTGCCGGCGTTTATCGGCAAGTGCCTGCTGGGCCTGGCCTTTTCGCTGATCCCGGTGCTGGTGCTGCTGAACATGCGCCGCCGCCAGCGCCAGGTCAACGAAGGCCGGCGCCGCTATCAGGATATCTTCGACGGCACCGGCGTGGCCTTGTGCGTGCTCGACCTGTCGGGCCTGCGGGGGTTCTTCGACAAGGCCCAGTTGCACACCCGCGAGCAGTTGCAGGACTGGCTGCAAAACAGCCCCGAGCAACGCCAGCATCTGCTCAAGGAACTGCGCATCACTGAAGTCAACCAGGTGGCGGTGCGCCTGCTGAATGTGGCGTCCTGCGAACAGGCCTGGGACCGTTTGATCGACGGTTGCGCGCTGAACACCAGCGCCATTGGCTACCAAGTGCTGGAAGCCGTGCTGACCCAGCAAAAACAGCTGGAGCTGGAGATTCAACTCAGCGACATCGACGGCAACGACCAGTACCTGTGGCTGGTGATGCGCCTGCCGGAAGCACAGCACGACTATAAGGCAGTGATCCTCAGCATCAGCGATATCACCAGCCGCAAACTGATCGAACTGTCGCTGGTGGAGCGCGAAGGGTTCTGGTCGGACGTGGTGCGTACCGTGCCGGATCACCTGTATGTGCAGGATGTGATCAGCCAGCGGATGATCTTCAGCAACCACCACCTGGGCCATACCCTGGGCTACAACCGGCACGAACTGCAACAGATGGGCGAGTACTTCTGGGAGATCCTGCTGCACCCCGAAGACGCCGAGTACTACCACGAACTGCGCCAGCAACAGCGCGCCGCCGGATACCTGGCACAGTTGCAGTGCCAGCTGCGCTTTAGGCACCGCAACAATCAGTGGCGGCGCTTCGAGATCCGCGAACAGGCCCTGGCCCGGGACAAGACCGACCAAGTCACGCGGATCATCGGCGTGGCCAAGGACATCACCGACCAGATCGAAGCCAGCGAGTCCCTGCGCGACAGCGAGCAGCGCTACCGGATGCTGGCCGAAAGCATCAGCGACGTGATTTTCTCCACCGACAGCAAGCTGGCCCTCAACTATGTCAGCCCGTCGGTGAATGCAGTGCTGGGCTATGAAGTCGACTGGATCTTCAAGAACGGCTGGCAATCGACCATCGCCAACCCGCAACAACTGACCGGTATTTACACCCTGGTAGAACGGGTCAGCCGCTCCCTCGACCAGCCCGAAGCCCTGGCCCTGCTGCGCGATGACGTGCAGACCCAACTGTTCCTGTTCGACTGCCTGCGGGCCGATGGGCGCAAGGTGCCGATCGAGCTGCGCCTGGTGCTGGTGTGGGACGAGCACGGCGCGTTCGAAGGCATCCTCGGCGTGGGTCGCGATATCAGCCAGCAACGCCGCGCCGAGAAAGACCTGCGCATGGCGGCCACGGTATTCGAGCATTCCACCTCGGCAATCCTGATCACCGACCCGGCCGGCTATATCGTGCAGGCCAACGAAGCGTTCAGCCGGGTCAGCGGTTATGCGGTGGCCGACGTCCTCGACCAGTTGCCGAACATGCTCACCGTCGACGAACAGCAGGAAGCGCACCTGCGCTACGTGCTCAAGCAGTTGCACCAGCACAGCACCTGGGAAGGCGAAGTGTGGCTCAAGCGCCGCAGCGGCGAACATTACCCGGCCTGGGTCGGCATTACCGCCGTACTCGATGATGAAGGCGACCTGGCCAGTTATGTGTGCTTCTTCAGTGATATCAGCGAGCGCAAGGCCAGCGAACAACGCATCCACCGCCTGGCCTACTACGACGCTCTGACCCACCTGCCCAACCGCACCCTGTTCCAGGATCGCCTGCACACCGCGTTGCAGTCGGCCGAACGGCAGAAGTCGTGGGTGGTGCTGATGTTCCTCGACCTCGACCGTTTCAAGCCGATCAACGACTCCCTGGGCCACGCCGCCGGCGATCGCATGCTCAAGGAAATGGCCACCCGCCTGCTCGGCTGTGTGGCCGAAGACGACACCGTGGCGCGCATGGGCGGTGACGAGTTCACCTTGCTCCTGCAACCGCGGGTCAGCCGCGAAATGGCGCTGAACCGGGCTATTCATGTGGCCGAGCAGATCCTCGCCAGCCTGGTGAAGCCGTTTGTGCTCGAAGGCCGCGAGTTTTTTGTCACCGCCAGCATCGGTATCGCCCTGAGCCCTCAGGACGGCAACGAACTGAGCCAACTGATGAAAAACGCCGACACGGCGATGTACCACGCCAAGGAGCGCGGCAAGAACAACTTCCAGTTCTACCAGGCCGACATGAACGCCAGCGCCCTGGAGCGCCTGGAACTGGAGAGCGACCTGCGCCATGCCTTGGACCAGAACGAATTCGTGCTGTATTACCAACCGCAGTTCAGTGGCGATGGCAAACGTTTGACCGGCGCCGAAGCCCTGCTGCGCTGGCGCCACCCACGGCGCGGGCTGGTACCGCCGGGGGATTTCATCCCGGTACTGGAAGAATTGGGCCTGGTGGTGGATGTGGGCGACTGGGTGATCGACGAGGCCTGCCGCCAACTCAAGACCTGGCACCAGAACAAGGTGCGGGTACCCAAGGTTTCGGTGAACATTTCGGCCCGGCAGTTCTCGGACGGGCAGTTGGGTACGCGGATCGCTACCATCCTCAAGGAAACCGGGCTGCCGCCGGCGTGCCTGGAACTGGAGCTGACCGAAAGTATCCTGATGCGCGAAGTCAACGAAGCCCTGCAGATCCTCGCCAGCCTGAAAAACCTTGGCCTGAGCATCGCCGTAGACGACTTCGGCACGGGTTATTCATCGCTCAACTACCTCAAGCAATTCCCCATCGACGTGCTCAAGATCGACCGCACCTTCGTCGACGGCCTGCCGTCCGGCGAGCAGGACGCGCAGATCGCCCGCGCAATCATCGCCATGGCCCACAGCCTGAACCTGGCGGTGATCGCCGAAGGCGTGGAAACCCATGAGCAACTGGACTTCCTGCGCGAGCATGGCTGTGACGAGGTACAGGGCTATCTGTTTGGGCGGCCGATGCCGGCCAATCGGTTTGAGGCGCAGTTCAGTAATGATGCGCTGTTCATGTTTGACTGAAATTTTGCGGTGAGGCTGATGGCCTCTTCGCGAGCAAGCCCGCTCCCACAGTTGAAATGCGTTCCCATGTGGGAGCGGGCTTGCCCGCGATGAGGCCCTCAAATACGCCATCCATCTCTGGATGAGCGCCACTTGTCCGCGACATGATGTCCTTTCATATGCCATCTAAAACCCATTGGGTTAGAATGCCCCTCTTTTCTGCCCCCGATCCTTGAGGACCGCCATGTTCAGCCGTGATTTGACTATTGCCAAGTACGACGCCGATCTCTTTGCCGCCATGGAGCAAGAAGCTGTGCGCCAGGAAGAGCACATTGAGCTGATCGCTTCGGAAAACTACACCAGCCCTGCGGTGATGGAGGCTCAAGGTTCGGTTCTGACCAACAAGTACGCCGAAGGCTACCCAGGCAAGCGCTACTACGGCGGTTGCGAGTTCGTCGACGTGGTTGAGCAACTGGCCATCGACCGTGCCAAGGAACTGTTCGGCGCCGATTACGCCAACGTCCAGCCACACGCCGGCTCCCAAGCCAACGCGGCCGTTTACCTGGCCCTGCTGCAAGGCGGCGACACCATCCTGGGCATGAGCCTGGCCCACGGCGGTCACCTGACCCACGGCGCCAGCGTTTCGTCCTCCGGCAAGCTGTACAACGCTGTGCAGTACGGCATCGACGGCAATGGCCTGATCGACTACGACGAAGTCGAGCGCCTGGCGGTCGAGCACAAGCCAAAAATGATCGTGGCCGGTTTCTCTGCCTACTCGCAGATCCTCGACTTCCCACGCTTCCGTGAAATCGCCGACAAGGTTGGCGCCTACCTGTTCGTCGACATGGCCCACGTGGCCGGTCTGGTCGCCGCTGGCGTCTACCCGAACCCAGTGCCTTACGCTGACGTCGTGACCACCACGACCCACAAGACCCTGCGCGGTCCACGTGGCGGCCTGATCCTGGCGCGTGCCAACGCCGAGATCGAGAAGAAGCTGAACTCCGCGGTATTCCCGGGCGCCCAGGGTGGCCCGCTGGAGCACGTGATCGCCGCTAAAGCGATCTGCTTCAAGGAAGCGTTGCAGCCTGAGTTCAAGACTTACCAGCAACAAGTGGTGAAAAACGCCCAGGCCATGGCCAGTGTGTTCATCGAGCGCGGTTTTGACGTGGTTTCCGGCGGTACTGAAAACCACCTGTTCCTGCTGTCGCTGATCAAGCAGGACATCTCCGGTAAAGATGCTGACGCTGCCCTGGGCAAAGCCTTCATCACCGTGAACAAGAACTCGGTACCGAACGACCCACGTTCGCCGTTCGTCACCTCGGGCCTGCGCTTCGGCACCCCGGCCGTGACCACTCGTGGCTTCAAGGAAGCAGAGTGCAAGGAACTGGCTGGCTGGATCTGCGACATCCTGGCAGACCTGTCCAACGAAGCCGTGATCGACGCGGTACGTGAGAAGGTCAAGGCCATCTGCAAGAAGCTGCCGGTGTACGGCGCTTGATTGCAGTTGCTTGAATGAAAAGCCCGGCTCTTGAGCCGGGCTTTTTTATGCCGATTTGAATTTGGAATGCAGATCAAAAGGTGGGAGCGGGCTTGCTCGCGAAGGCAGTGTATCAGTCGGCACATGCATCAACTGACAGGTCGCCTTCGCGAGCAAGCCCGCTCCCACATTTTTGACTGTATTTCAGGTCAGGGTTGGTAGACCCGCTGGAAGCCCGCGCGAATCTTCTCTTCGGGCAATTCGTCAGCAATAAACACAATCACACTCTCCCGCGCCTCGCCCTCGGCCCATTCAGTATCCCAATCGAAACCGTAGAGCTTGAGCACGCCCTGGAACACCATGCGCCGGTCTTCCCCGGCGATGTTCAGCACGCCCTTGTAGCGCAGCAGTTGCTTGCCGTGCTCCTCCAGCAGTTCGTTCATGAACTCACTGAGGCGGTCGATATCCAGCGGCTGGTCGGTACGCAATACCAGGCTGGAGATACGGTCGATGGACGGTGCCTGGCTGACCGGGCGCAAGGTCATGCCGGCGTTGAGGTTGAAGCCACGCACGTCCAGCAACTCGGCGAGGTCAATCTTGCCGTGCTCCACCACCCGGATCGGCGCACGGCGGTTGATGCGGGTCAGGCGCTCGCAAAGGGCGTCGAAGCTGGCGTCGTCCACCAGGTCACGCTTGCTCACCAACAGGCGGTCGGCAAAGCCGATCTGCGCCTGGGCGATGGTCTGGGTCAGGTGGTGTTCGGCGTGGGCCGCGTCCACCAGGGTGATGATGCCGTCGAGGATGTAGCGCTCGCGCAGTTCTTCATCGATGAAAAAGGTCTGGGCCACCGGCGCCGGGTCGGCCAGGCCGGTGCATTCGATCACCAGGCGGTCGAAGGCGATCTCGCCGCTGTCCAGGCGTTCGAGCAGCAGGTACAGGGCTTTGGTCAGGTCGGTGTGGATGGTGCAGCACACGCAACCGTTGGACAGGGTCATGACTTGCACCGGCTCATCGCCCAGCAACTGGGTGTCGATACCGGCGTCGCTGAATTCGTTTTCGATCACGGCGATTTTCAAGCCGTGTTCGGCCTTGAGCAGATGACGCAACAAGGTGGTCTTGCCAGCGCCGAGGAAGCCGCTGAGGACGGTGACGGGGATGGGAGAGGACAAAAATATTCTCCTTGAGGAAACTTAAAACAAATGTGGGAGCGGGCTTGCCCGCGATTGCGATCTCACATTCAACATCGCTGCTGACTGACAGTCCGCCATCGCGGGCAAGCCCGCTCCCACAAGGGATCACATAGGCCCAAGCCTATGGGTTCAACAGCACTTGGGCCCGCCCTTGCCGCCGTAACGGGCTTCCTGGCGTTCCCGGAAGAACGCCTTGTAGTCCATCATCGGCTTGTCCGGGTGCTTGGTTTGCATATGCTCGACGTAGGTGTCGTAGTCGGGCATGCCGACCATCAGGCGCGCGGCCTGACCGAGGTATTTACCGAGGCGACCAATGTCATTGAACATGTTTGCAACCCTCTATCACGCGTCCGGCATGGCTTGGAATGGCGCTTCTTTATCCGTACGTTCCTTGGTACCCCAGGCGGCTACGCCGACTTTGATCGCATAGAACAAGATGCTGAAGACCACGAACAGGAACAGTACCGTCAGCGTCGCGTTGGTGTAGGCGTTCCAGATCACGTGCTGCATCTGGTCGATGTTCTTCGCCGGGGCAAGGATCTGGCCGTTGGCCAACGCATCGCTGTACTTCTTGGCCAGCGACAGGAAGCCGATTGCCGGGTTGGCGTCGAACAGCTTGATAAAGCCTGCGGTGGTGGTGCAGATCAGCAGCCAGACAGCCGGCAGCAGCGTGACCCAGATGTAGCGCTGGCGCTTCATTTTGATCAGCACAACAGTGGCGAGCATCAGCGCGATACCGGCCAGCATCTGGTTGGAGATGCCGAACAGCGGCCACAAGGTGTTGATGCCACCCAGCGGATCGATCACGCCTTGGTACAGCAAGTAACCCCACATCGCCACACAGCCTGCGGTCGCGATCAGGTTGGCGGTCCAGGACTCGGTACGCTTGAGCGCCGGGACGAAGGAGCCGAGCAAGTCCTGGAGCATGAAGCGACCGGCACGGGTACCGGCGTCAACTGCAGTCAGGATGAACAGCGCTTCGAACAGGATCGCAAAGTGGTACCAGAATGCCATGGTGTTTTCACCCGGCAGGACACTGTGCAGGATCTGCGCGATACCGACCGCCAGGGTCGGCGCACCGCCGGCACGGGCCAGGATGGTGGTTTCACCGATATCGTTGGCCACTGCCTGCAGCGCTTCCGGGGTAATTGCAAAGCCCCAACTGCTGACGGTCTGGGCAACGGTCACCACATCAGTGCCGACAATCGCCGCAGGGCTGTTCATGGCGAAGTACACGCCTGGCTCGATCACCGAAGCGGCAACCATGGCCATGATGGCGACGAACGACTCCATCAACATGCCGCCATAGCCGATGTAGCGCGAGTGGGCTTCATTGGCCAACAACTTGGGCGTGGTGCCCGAGGAGATCAGCGCATGGAAGCCGGACACCGCACCACAGGCGATGGTGATGAACAGGAACGGGAACAGGCCGCCCTTCCACACCGGGCCAGTGCCATCGATAAACTGGGTCAGCGCAGGCATTTTCAGGTCAGGCATGGTGACCAGAATGCCGATCGCCAGGGCGATGATCGTGCCGATTTTCAGGAACGTCGACAGGTAGTCACGGGGAGCCAGGATCAGCCACACCGGCAATACCGCCGCCACGAAGCCGTAGCCGACCAGCATCCAGGTGATCTGGATCCCGGTGAAGGTGAAGGCCTTGGCCCAGACCGGATCAGCGGCAATCTGCCCGCCCAGCCAGATCGAACCCAGCAGCAACAGCACGCCGATGATCGAAATCTCGCCAATGCGGCCCGGCCGGATGTAGCGCATGTACACGCCCATGAACATCGCAATCGGGATGGTCGCCATCACCGTGAAGATGCCCCACGGGCTTTCGGCCAGGGCCTTGACCACGATCAGCGACAACACCGCGAGGATGATGATCATGATCAGGAAGCAGCCAAACAGCGCGATGGTCCCGGGAATGCGGCCCATCTCTTCGCGAACCATATCCCCCAGGGAGCGGCCGTTGCGACGGGTGGACAGGAACAGGATCATGAAGTCCTGCACCGCACCCGCCAGCACCACGCCGGCAATCAGCCACAGGGTACCTGGCAGGTAGCCCATCTGCGCGGCCAAGACCGGGCCGACCAAAGGCCCTGCACCGGCAATGGCGGCGAAGTGGTGACCGAACAGGATATGTTTGTTGGTCGGCACATAGTCCAGACCGTCGTTGTTGATCACTGCGGGGGTGGCCCGCCGTGGATCGAGTTGCATCACATTATTTGCAATGAACAGGCTGTAGTAACGATAAGCCACCAGATAGATGGCGACTGCCGCGACTACAATCCACAAGGCGTTGATCGCCTCGCCGCGACGCAAAGCCACTACGCCCAGGGCGCACGCTCCTACGATTGCCAGCAACAGCCAGGGTAGATGGCGGAGCAGGCTATTATTATTTTTCATTTTTTTATTCCAGCCAGGTTGGACAGAAAGACAGCCATCCGGAGTTTAGCGCGCTGTGCCCTAAAGACCAGCCCCCTACGTTGGTCTAGAGCCTTGCCGGGGCGAAAAAAACAGAAATAAATGCCCGATAATGGCGCAAGGCTACAATCCCTGTACCTACAGAGGGTTTCACCATGAGCGACCAGCCGTCAGATCGCCGCCGTTTTCGGCGGATTGCCTTCGATGCCAGGACCGAACTCAAGCAGAA
Organism: Pseudomonas sp. DTU12.1; assembly: GCF_009873475.1. Lineage (NCBI taxonomy): Bacteria > Pseudomonadati > Pseudomonadota > Gammaproteobacteria > Pseudomonadales > Pseudomonadaceae > Pseudomonas > Pseudomonas sp. DTU12.1. Next base: position 5,283,759 of record NZ_CP045254.1, read on the forward strand.
CGGCCAGCAATGGCCGGTGCAACTGGTGGATTTATCGCTCAAGGGGCTGCTGGTGCAAAAGCCCGCGCCGTGGTTGGGCAAGGGTGATGAGCCGTTTGAAGTGGACATTCACCTGGACGCCCAGACCGACGTCAGCATGCAGGTGCGGCTGACCCATGATTACCAGGGGCAACTGGGGTTTGTCTGTGAGCATATCGACCTGGACTCGATCAGCCATTTGCGCAGGTTGATCGAGCTGAATCTGGGGGATGAGGAGGAGTTGCATCGGGAGCTGGGCGAGTTGCTGAACATCTGACCTTTGCCGGCGATGGCGGCGTGTCAGTCAGGGATGTAGCGACTGATTCGACGTCATCGCTGGCAAGCCAGCACCTACAGGGTTTTGGGTTATTCGAACAAGGCGTCCAGGGCCTGCTCCAGACGCGTCACCGCAATCACCTGCAACCCCGGTGGCGCCTCCTTCGGTGCATTGCCCTTGGGCACGATGGCACGCTTGAAGCCATGCTTGGCCGCTTCCTTCAGACGCTCCTGGCCGCTGGGCACCGGACGCACTTCGCCCGACAAGCCCACCTCACCAAATACCAGCAGGTCATGGGGCAACGGCCGATTGCGCAGGCTGGACATCACCGCCGCCATCAACGCTAGGTCCGACGCGGTTTCCAGTACCTTTACACCGCCAACCACGTTGAGGAACACGTCCTGGTCATGGGTCGGGATCCCGCCGTGGCGATGCAGTACCGCCAGCAGCATCGCCAGGCGGTTCTGATCCAGGCCCAGGGTCACGCGGCGCGGGTTGGCCAGGTGGCTGTCGTCCACCAGGGCCTGGACTTCCACGAGCATCGGCCGGGTGCCCTCCCACGTTGCCATTACCACACTGCCCGGTACTTCTTCCTGGGCGCGTGTCAGAAAGATCGCCGAGGGGTTGGAGACTTCTTTGAGCCCCCGGTCCGTCATGGCGAACACCCCCAACTCGTTGACCGCACCAAAACGGTTTTTCACCGCGCGCAACAGGCGCAGGCGCCCATCGGACTCGCCCTCGAAATACAGCACCGTATCGACCATATGCTCCAGCACCCGCGGGCCGGCCAACGCGCCTTCCTTGGTGACATGGCCCACCAGGAAAATCGCCGTACCGCTTTGCTTGGCATAGCGCACCAGCAACGCCGCGCTCTCCCGCACCTGGGACACCCCTCCCGGCGCCGATTGCAGCTGCTCGGTGAAGATCGTCTGGATCGAGTCGATCACCATCACCTTGGGTTTTTCCACACGGGCGGTGGCGATGATGCTTTCGATACAGGTCTCGGTCATGACCCGCAACTGGTCCTGGGGCAGGCCCAGGCGACGGGCGCGCATGGCCACTTGCTGCTGGGATTCTTCGCCGGTGACATACAAGGCCGGCATGCGGCTGGCGATGCTGCACAGGGTTTGCAGGAGGATGGTCGATTTGCCGATCCCCGGATCGCCGCCGATCAACACCACCGAGCCGTCCACTAGGCCGCCACCGAGCACCCGGTCAAGCTCGCCGGAAGCGGTAGAAAAGCGCGGGATTTCTTCGACGCTGACTTCAGCCAGGGTCTTGATCTGGGCTTGCTGGCCGGTCCAGCCTGCGCGACCGGTGGGCGCTGCGGCGCCGCCACTTTCGATCATGGTTTCAGTGAGGGTGTTCCACGCCCCGCATTCGCCACACTGGCCCGCCCATTTGGGAAAGGTCGCGCCGCACTCCGTGCAGCCGTACATGCGCTTGGCCTTTGCCATCTGAGAACCTCCAACCGAAAAACCGCGATGATAGCTCAGCGCGGCGGCGCGGTACGGATTTCACCGTTGGCCAATCGTGTAGCGCTGTTGCCCAGCGGGTCCTCGGCGTTCAGGTCGGCGCCCTGGGCCTTGAGTGCATCGAGCAGTTCCACGCGCTTGAACAGCCCGGCGTACATGGCCGCCGTCTGTCCGGCACCGTTGCGTTGGTCAGGGTTGCAGGCGGTGCCCAGCAAACGCCGGGCAATGCTCAGCTCACCCTTGAAAATCGCTCCCATCAACGCCGTGTTGCCGCGTTTGTCCTGCACGCAAGCATCGGCACCGGCCGCCAGCAGTTGCTCCACGGCCGGTCCCTGCCCGTGATAGGCGGCCAGGATCAGCGCGGTGTAGCCCTTGTCATCGACGGTATTCAGGGAATAGCCGGACTCGATAAAGGTGTTGAGCATCTCCACATCGCCACGCCGGGCGGCGTCGAAGTAGTAGTCCTGCAATTGCGCCTTGAGGGCCTGCGGGTCGGCCAATACGCTCAAGGACCAGCAGGCCAAAAGCGCTCCAATAAAGCTACGCATAAGCGACATCCTCCAAGGCTCCTGTGGGAGCGAGCTTGCTCGCGAAAAACGTAAGGGCACCGCGTTAATCCTGAATGTACGCGGTGCCTTTGAGAGCTTCGCGAGCAAGCTCGCTCCTACAGAAGTGGGTATTAAGATCAGTCGTTCAGCTTTTCAGCCAATGCCTTGACCCGCGCCAGATCACCCTTGGCCACTTTGGCCACGCCAGTGCCATATTCCGGGTCGGCCTTGTACAGGAACGACAGGATAATGTGCTTGCTGACGTCATCCGTGGTCGCCAGGGAGCCACCGAAGTTGTCGATCAAGTCCTGGCGCTCCTTCTTGCTGAAGGAGCGGTACAAGTCGCCTGCCTGCTTGAAGTTCTGCTCACGCTGGATCTTCGCCTGCTGGGTGCTGCCGGCCAGGGGCATCTGGCTGTAGCGCGCACTTTGCGGCTCTTCCCGCGGTTCCAGGCGGCTTGGCTGGTAGTTCACGCCGCTGCTGGTCTTGCCGAAGTTCATCGTGCCGTCCTGGTTACCGTTGTTGACGGTGACCCGTGGTGCGTTGATCGGCAATTGCAGGGCATTGGCGCCCAGGCGGTACATTTGCGTATCCGCATAGGAGAACACTCGGCCTTGCAGCAGGCGATCTTCCGACGGCTCGATACCCGGCACCAGGTTCGCCGGGGCCATGGCCACTTGCTCGGTTTCCTGGAAGACGTTGGCCGGGTTGCGGTTGAGCACCATCTGCCCGACTTTGCGCTGGGGAACATCGGGCCAGATCTTAGTGGCGTCCAGAGGATCGAAATCAAACTTGGCCAGTTCTTCCGGCTTGAGCACTTGTACGTACAGATCCCACTTGGGGAAGTCGCCCTTGTTGATATGGGTGACTAGGTCGTTAGTCATATGGCTGTAGTCACGGCCCTGGACCTCGACAACTTGTTTTGGATCCAGGTTCTTGATGCCCTGCAGGCTCTTCCAATGGAACTTGACGTAGTGCACTTCACCCTTGGCATTGATCAACTTGTAGGCATGTACGCCATTACCATCCATCTCGCGGTAGCTGGCCGGGGTTCCGGAGTCCGAATACAACTCGGTGAGTGTGCGGGTGGACTCGGGAACATGGGAGAAGAAGTCAAAACGACGGGAGTCGTCATCCAGGTTAGTGCGTGGGTCAGGTTTGAACGCATGCACCATGTCCGGGAACTTGATGGCATCGCGAATAAAGAACGTCGGGAAATTATTACCTACCAGGTCCCAGTTACCTTCGGCGGTATAGAACTTGGTGGCGAAGCCGCGAGGGTCGCGCAGGGTTTCCGGGGAATGGTTGCCGTGGACTACGGCAGAGAACCGGACGAATACCGGCGTGGCCTCACCTGCGGCAAATACTTTGGCCCTGGTCAGGTCGCTGAGGTTATCGGTGACGGTGAAGGTGCCGTGGGCACCAGTGCCACGGGCATGCACCACACGCTCGGGGATGCGCTCGCGGTCAAAGCGTTGCAGCTTCTGGATCAGTTGGACGTCCTGCAGCAGCACCGGGCCGTTGGCGCCGGCGGTCTGCGAGTTCTGGTTGTCGCCCACCGCCGCGCCATTATCGCGCGTCAAGTTGGCGGCACTGACCGACAATGACAATAGACTGATACCGGCAATCAACAGCAGATTGCGCGCAGCAATAGGCCTGCGACTATTAAGGTTTTTCATCAAGGATTCCTCTGGTTTTATAGGCACTTTTTAAGGGTGCATGCCAGAGGCTAGTGATCCTGGCGCCAGAAGATAAATAGAAAACTCACACACACTCGATTGAGAAAATAGTGTGGTAAACCACTGAAATGGCGGGTATTTCGCGCGCGATTGGTGGCACTTTGCAAACTATTTGCGTTTTAATGTGTCGATTACAACGAACAGTGTTAACAGTTGTGTCGAGCAAGTCACTGCAGACTGACTTACACTGAGTTCCTCTCCTCTCAACTGTAACAAGGAATAACCTATGGGCGTGATCAGTGAGTTCAAGGCCTTCGCGGTCAAAGGTAATGTGGTCGACATGGCGGTCGGTATTATCATCGGCGCCGCCTTCGGCAAAATTGTTTCGTCCTTTGTAGGCGACGTGGTGATGCCGCCGATCGGTCTGCTGATCGGTGGTGTGGATTTCGGTGATCTGGCGGTAACGCTCAAGGCCGCCCAGGGCGATGTCCCAGCAGTGGTCCTGGCCTACGGCAAATTCATCCAGAGCGTGATTGACTTCGTGATCGTCGCGTTCGCGATCTTCATGGGCGTCAAGGCTATCAACCGCCTCAAGCGTGAAGAAGCCGCCGCGCCAAGCCTGCCGCCGGTGCCGACCAAGGAAGAAGAACTGCTGGGCGAGATCCGCGACCTGCTCAAGGCTCAGAACAACAAGCCCCTGTAGCCGACCTGCAACACCTGTCGGCCACTGAAAAAAGGCGCCTCTGATCGGGCGCCTTTTTGCTACCAGTAGTTTTCTACCGCCACCTGCCCTGGCCGACGCGTCAGGCTCAATTGCATATCGCGCTGTTTAAGCAATTGCCGGGTGTCGTCGATCATCTGTGGGTTGCCGCAAATCATCACCCGCGAATGCTCTGGCGTCAGGGCCACACCCGCCGCACGTTCCAGCTCACCATTTTCGATCAGGGTGGTGATACGCCCATTCAGTGCGCCCGGGTGCTGCTCACGGGTCACGATGGGCAGGTAGGTGAGTTTATGGGCGTACTCCTTAAGGTACTCACGCTCGCCCAACTGCTGGATCAGTGTCTGGTAGGCCAGCTCGCGAGCCTCGCGGGCGCTGTAGACCAGAATGATGCGCTCGAATTTATCCCAGACTTCAAAGTCCTGCAGGATCGACAGAAACGGCGCAATGCCGGTGCCGGTCCCCAGCAACCACAGGTCCCGGCCATCGACAAACCGGTCCAGGGTCAGGAAGCCCGTGGCTTGGCGCTCCACCAGCAGTTCGTCGCCGACACGCAAGCGGCTCAACTCACTGGTGAATTCGCCGCCGGGCACCACAATCGAGAAGAACTCCAGGAACTCATCGAAGGGCGACGACACCACCGAGTAGGCGCGCCACACCAGGCTGCCATCGGGTTTGGTCACACCCAGACGGACAAACTGCCCGGCGACGAAACGAAACCCCGGGTCGCGGGTGGTCCGCAGGGTAAACAGACTGGGGGTCAATGACTGCACATCGATCAGGGTCTGGCGTGTGAATTTTTCAGCACTGGCCGTCATAGCGGGCTCCGGGCGACAGGTAACCCCTAGTGTCGCCCAAAGTGGCGCCGGCAAACACCGTTGGTTTGTAGTGACATCCGCCCAGCCGGCGACAACCGGCATGTATCACTGCTGTAACGGCACTTGAGTAATAGCTCTAATTGCGCAAACCAAACTATTTCGCGATTAACCAGGCCCCTTGACTGCACATCTAAACAGCCACTGTTGAGCGCGCGTTTAAAGGCAAGCGGCTAACCCTCTCTAAGAGAAGGAAAATCGTCTATCGCAAGAAAACGTAGTTTGTTGCTCATCTCGCAATCCGACTAAAAAGCATGGCGCTAAGTACGAAAATTCCCATGCCCACTTTAGAAGCTGTCCTACACTCGATCGATACCGGTATGGGGACCCGCGTTACGAAGTGTCAGTGTGCGACTCATGGAGAGTTACCGATGGTCAAATGGCGCAACACACGTCTACCCAAGCTAGAGGGCGAGGATGAGGTGAATACGATGTTCGAGGCGGCTCTGAACATTACCTATGAGCTGGGTTTTGAGTACTGTGGTTATGTGATGGGTTCCAATGCTCTTTACCGCCCCAGTAAGAACGTTCGCCTCAACAACTATCCAGATGAATGGAACAACATCTACAAGGCAGAGAATTACTTCGAAATGGATCCCTTGGTCGGCCATTGCAAACGCGATGTCTTGCCGATCGTCTGGGACGAAAAAACCTTCGCAGCAGTGCCGGACATGTGGGTTCACGCACAAGCCCATGGCTTGAACCATGGCTGGGCCCAGTCAGTGCATGACTTCCGTGGTCTTTTCAGCATGATTATCCTGGGCCGCAGCAAGGGTGCGGTGAAAGCCCATGAGCTTTACGAAAAAGCCGGCCAGGTCCTGTGGATATGCCATGCACTGCATACCGTTGCCGTCCAGTCCTATGTCAAGGAGCCGTTTTTCCAAAGGCCCAACAAACTTACCAGCCGTGAGACCGAGATTCTGCAATGGTCAGCCATGGGCAAGACAGCTGCCGATATTGCGACGATTCTGTGCCTGTCAGAACGCACCGTCGGCTTTCATATCAGCAGTTCGATGAAAAAACTGGGCGTCACCAACAAGATTGCCGCCGTATTTACCGCAGTCAGACAAGGCCTTTTTTAAACGCAACTAGCACGAGCCCCCTGAAAACACTGAATGTATTCCCTTTGAAAAAAACGTAACATTTACGGCCAGTTCTGAGTGATGACGCCGCCCGCGTCGCAGTCCACTCAGAAGGTTCCTCGCCCCGCGAGGAACACCCGCCGATTAGCCAGAGTTCCCCCCGCCATGCCCCTGCTCGATAGCCCCTTCGCCCAACTCGACCTGATCCGCCAGCCCGAGCAGCCAAATGAGCCGCTGCAAGCATTCGATGCGGCAGACGAATACCTGCTTGCCCACTTGGCCGAGCAGCAACCGGCCAGCAATACCCGCGTGCTGGTGCTCAATGACAACTTTGGCGCGCTGGCAGCCAGCCTGGAGGGGCATGTGCACGTCACCAGCAGTGGTGACTCGTTTTTGGGCACCCAGGCCTTGCAGAAAAACCTGATACGCAATGGCAAGGCCTTCGACGCCCTGTCGCTCGTGCCTGCCAGCCAGGCATTCAGCGGGCCCTTCGACCGCGTCCTGATCCGGGTACCAAAAACCCTGGCGCTGTTGGAAGAACAGTTGATCCGTCTGCAAGGCCAATTGGCGCCCGGCGCCGAAGTGATCGCTGGCGCGATGGTCAAGCATCTGCCCCGGGCCGCCGGTGAACTGCTGGAACGTTACATCGGCCCGATGCACGCCTCGCTGGCGGTGAAAAAGGCCCGGTTGCTGATCGCCACCCCGGCCGATCGACCGTTGGCCGTATCCCCCTACCCCACGCGCTATCGCCTCGACGCCCCGGCCATCGAGTTGCTCAACCACGCCAATGTGTTCTGCCGCGAAGGCCTGGACATCGGCACCCGCGCCTTCCTCCCGCACCTGCCGCAAAACCTGGGTAGCGCCCGGGTGGCGGACCTGGGTTGCGGCAACGGAGTACTGGCCATTGCCAGCGCCCTGCAAAACCCAGAGGCGCAGTACACCTTGGTCGACGAGTCCTATATGGCCGTGCAATCAGCGACCGAGAACTGGCAGGCCGCACTGGGCGAGCGGGCAGTGACCATTCGCCCCGGCGACGGCCTGGCGGATCAGGAACCGCAATCCCTGGACGTGGTGCTGTGCAACCCGCCGTTCCACCAACAGCAGGTAGTGGGCGACTTCCTCGCCTGGCGCATGTTCCAGCAAGCCCGCGAAGCGCTGGTGGTCGGTGGCGCCTTGTACATCGTCGGCAACCGCCACCTGGGCTATCACAGCAAACTGGCGCGGTTGTTCCGCGGTGTGGAGCAGGTGGCAGCGACGCCAAAGTTCGTGATTCTCAAGGCCCGCAAATAATCCCAGGCAAAAAAAACCCTCCACAAGGAGGGTCAAAAGCGTGGGATATCAGTGAGTGCTCAGGCCTGCAGCGTTCATAAACATGCGCATCAGGCTGGCCACCACGAACAGGGCCAGGACGCTGCCGGTCCAGATCATCGCCAGCCAACCCAGGCGCTGCCAGAGCGGCTTTTTCTCGGCCTGCTCGATGTCATCCAGTGAAGGTTTACCGCTCATGGTGCAAGCCTCCTAGTGATAGCCGTCTTCATGGGTCACCTTGCCGCGGAACACGTAGTAGCTCCAGAAGGTGTAGCCCAGGATGAATGGGATGATGAACAGCGTACCCACCAGCATGAAACCCTGGCTTTGCGGCGGTGCGGCAGCGTCCCAGATCGAGACCGACGGCGGGATGATGTTTGGCCACAGGCTGATACCCAGGCCGCTATAGCCCAGGAAGATCAGCACCAACGTCAACAGGAACGGCGCGTAATGGGCATTGCGGGCCACGGCGCGCACCAGGGCGTACATGGTCACCAACACCAGGATCGGCACCGGCAGGAACCAGAACAGGTTCGGCAGGGTGAACCAGCGCGAGGCGATGTCCGGGTGGGCCAGGGGCGTCCAGATGCTGACAATGCCAATCACCGCCAACACTACAAACGCCAGGGGCCGCGCCAGGTTGTGCATCTGCTCCTGCAACTTGCCTTCGGTCTTCATGATCAGCCAGGTGCAACCCAGCAGCGCATAGGCCACGATCAAGGCCACACCGCAAAACAAAGCAAACGGGGAGAACCAGTCCAATGAACCACCGGCAAACTGGCGGTCGACCACCGGGATGCCTTCAATGAATGCCCCCAGCGCCACGCCCTGGAAGAAGGTTGCCGCGAGCGAGCCACCGATAAACGCCTTGTCCCACAGGTGGCGCTTGTCATCCTTGGCCTTGAAGCGGAACTCAAAGGCCACGCCACGGAAGATCAGGCCGATCAGCATCAGGATCAGCGGCAGGTACAGCGCCGAGAGCACCACCGAGTAGGCCAGCGGAAACGCGCCGAACAACGCCGCGCCCCCCAGTACCAGCCAGGTCTCGTTGCCGTCCCACACGGGGGCGACGGTGTTCATCATCACGTCACGGTCAGTCTTGCCCGGGATAAAGGGGAAGAGAATGCCGATCCCCAGGTCAAAGCCATCCATGACCACGTACATCATGATGCCGAAGATGATGATCACGGCCCAGATCAGCGGAAGATCAATACCCATGACTCAATTCCCCTTGTTCAGAGTGTCGCCGTGATCGGCGTCGCCGCTGTCATCGGCCGCCGACAATGGACGCGCCGGGGTGCGTTGCTGCCCGGGGCCGCCGTGGGCCGGCTCAGTGCTTTCGTGGGTGACCGGGCCTTTGCGCACCAGGCGCATCATGTAGCCCAGGCCCGCGCCGAACAGGGCGAAGTACACCACCACAAACAGCGCCAGGGTGATGCTCATCTGCACCACGCTGTGATTGGAGGAGGCATCCGCCGTGCGCATCAAGCCGTAGACCACCCAGGGCTGGCGCCCGATTTCGGTGGTGAACCAGCCGGCCAGGATTGCAATCAAGCCCGACGGGCCCATCCACAGCGCCAGATAGAGGAACGGTTTGTTGGTGTACATCCTGTCGCCCTTGCGCAGCCAGAGGCTGAACAGGCCGGTGAAGATCATCAGCATGCCCAGGCCGACCATGATGCGGAACGACCAGAATACGATGGTCGAATTGGCGCGGTCCTCGGGCGGGAACTCCTTGAGGGCCGGCACTTGCTTGTCCAGGGAATGGGTGAGGATCAGGCTGCCCAGGTAGGGGATTTCCACCTTGTACTTGGTTCGCTCCTCCTTCATGTCCGGCCAGCCGAACAGGATCAGCGGGGTCGGTTCATTCCCAATGTTTTCCCAATGGCCTTCAATCGCGGCAATTTTTGCCGGCTGATGCTTGAGGGTGTTGAGGCCGTGGAAGTCACCGATCACCGCCTGGATCGGCGCGACGATCAGCGCCATCCACATTGCCATCGACAGCATGGTGCGGATCGCCGGGTTGTCCTTGCCCCGCAACAAGTGCCAGGCCGCCGACGAACCGACGAAGAACGCGGTGGCGACAAACGCCGCCGTGGCCATGTGCGCCAGGCGATAGGGGAACGAGGGGTTGAAGATCACTGCCAGCCAATCGGTGGGGATCACTCGGCCATCGATGATTTCAAAGCCTTGCGGCGTCTGCATCCAGCTGTTGGACGCGAGGATCCAGAAGGTCGAGATCAACGTACCGACGGCCACCATCACCGTGGCAAAGAAGTGCAACTTGCGCCCGACCTTGTTCCAGCCGAACAGCATCACCCCCAGAAAGCCCGCTTCGAGGAAGAATGCGGTGAGCACTTCATAGGTCAGCAAGGGTCCCGTGACGGAACCGGCGAAGTCCGAGAAGCGGCTCCAGTTGGTGCCGAACTGATAAGCCATGACCAGGCCCGAGACCACACCCATGCCGAAGTTGACGGCAAAGATCTTCGACCAGAAGTGGTAGAGGTCACGGTAGGTATCGTTGTGGGTCTTGAGCCACAGGCCTTCCAGCACCGCGAGGTAACTGGCCAGGCCAATGGTGATGGCCGGGAACAGGATATGGAACGAGATGGTGAATGCGAATTGAATTCGGGCGAGATCTAGCGCCTCCAAACCGAACATAAGTCTTCCTCTGTCAGGTAATACCGGCTGCTGGCTGGGGGCCTGCACCCACTGCCCCCACGGATATGGAGTGTGGCGAATTGCAATTCGTTCTTTTTTTACCAACCACGTTGGGATTCTGGCCTTCTGGCCGCCACACCAACGCTCCAATCAGCATTGATCTGGATCAAGCAACGATGAAAGAGTAGTCCCATTTTCCGGCTTGGACTGTGTGGTCTTTTGCCGCGTGACAGGATGACTCAGCGAAATAGATGCCTTGCTAAGGATATTTCCTTGGCAGCAACTATTTGTTACAGCTTGATGCTAATCTCGGCGCTTCCCAGGTTCAGTCCAGTGCTTGCCGATGCCCAGTGAAACCCCGCTGCTGTTACGTCATCACCGCCCGTTTATTGCGTTTTGGCTGGCCCGGATCTTTACCGCCAGTGGCTTCCAGATGCTCACGGTGGCCATCGGCTGGAACCTCTACCAACTGACCGGCAATGTGCTGGACCTGGGGTTGGTGGGCCTGGTGGAGTTTGTGCCGCGGGTGCTGTTCATGCTGCACACCGGGCATGTGGCCGATCGCTACGAACGACGCAGAGTCGCCGCCATCTGCCAGACGCTGCAGGCGTTAATCGCCCTGGCGCTGGTCGTTGGCAGCCTGACGGACAATATCACCCGCGAGATGATTTTTATCCTGGCCTTCCTGCTGGGCGCGGCCCGCTCCTTCGAGCTGCCCACCACCCAGGCCCTGCTGCCAAGCATCGTGCCCACTGCCCTGTTCCCACGGGCGGTGGCGGCGGCGCAGTCAGCCCAGCAATCGGCAACCATCGTCGCGCCGGCACTGGGCGGCCTGCTCTATGCCTTCGGCAGCGCATGGGTGTATGGCCCGACGGTATTGCTGTACCTGATTGCCTGCCTGCTGACCCTCAACCTGCCCGCCCGGCAGACCCCACTGAACAAGGGCAAGGCGACGCTGGATTCGTTGCTGGCGGGGATCCGCTTTATCCGCAGCCGCCCAGACATCCTCGGGGCGATTTCCCTGGACCTGTTTGCGGTGCTGCTGGGCGGCGCCACGGCGTTGTTGCCGGTGTTCGCCAAGGACATCCTGCTGACCGGCCCCTGGGGCTTGGGGCTGCTGCGTTCGGCGCCAGCGGTGGGCGCGCTGCTGATGTCGTTGTGGCTGGCGCGGTTTGCCGTGGACCGGCATGTGGGCCGCGTGATGTTTACTGCCGTCGGGGTGTTTGGCGTGGCGACGATTGCCTTTGGCCTGTCCACCTCCTTCTGGTTCTCGTTGGCGGTGCTGGTGGTGCTGGGGGCGGCGGACATGATCAGCATGGTGATCCGCGCCTCATTCGTGCAACTGGAAACCCCCGATGAAATGCGCGGGCGGGTCAGTGCAGTCAATGGCTTGTTTATCGGCGCGTCCAATCAGTTGGGCGAGTTCGAGTCCGGCGTCACCGCCCACTGGCTGGGCACGGTGCCCGCCGTGGTGCTGGGCGGGGTCGGAACGCTGGTGGTGACCGGGGTGTGGATCAAGCTGTTCCCGACGCTGGCCAAGCGGGATCGCATGCATACCCCGGCCGAAACGCCCTGAACCTGTAGGAGCCGGCTTGCCGGCTCCTACAGGGGGTCATCATTGGATGCGCAACTGAGTCTTCAGGGTATTGCGCGGCACATTGATCGACGTGTTGCTGTACTCGAACCAGCCCGCGGCGCGGATATCCACGTCAAATACATAGATGTAGCCCATCAACGTGCCGGCGCCATTGCAGGCCTGGCTGATGGAGCCCACCTGGCAAATCGCCGTCTTTTGCCCCGCAAGCCGCGCCCCATCAAAGGTGGCGATGGCGTTATTGCCCAGCCCCACTTCCATCACCGAGACCCGCGTCGGCCCGCGGTGCTGGCACTGCCGGGTGCTGTCGACGCCTTCGGCGACGGTCTCCTTGCACGCCTGGGATTGCACCTGGAACACCCGCACCTCGCTCAAGGCCGGTGCAGGCGCGCCCCACGCCGGTGCCGCCGCCAGCCACAGGCCAATGCAGGCGAACGGAGCTAGACTCCACGCGATGGCTTTTTTCATGCTTTGGATGACCCCGGACTGAACGTCGACGGAGTATGCCTCAAGGCCACACTCAACAAAACCGAGGCCGGGCGCCACAGGCCGTCGACCTGCTGGTATGATGCGCCGCTTTTTCCGATCCTCTGTAGAAAACACGCGGCGCTTGGCGCAGTTTGTGCTTTGACTTTGAGGTCAACAAATCACGGCGCCAAGCGCGCCACAGGGAGCAGGCATGCTGGAAAAGCTGTTTCAACTCAAGGCACACAACACCAACGTGCGTACCGAGATTCTGGCCGGTATCACGACATTCCTGGCCATGGCCTACATCCTGTTCGTCAACCCGAGCATCCTCGGCGAGACCGGTATGGACAAGGGCGCGCTGTTTGTCGCCACCTGCCTGGCGGCGGCCATCGGCTCGACGATCATGGGCCTGATCGCCAACTACCCGATTGCCCTGGCACCGGGCATGGGCCTGAACGCCTTCTTTACCTACACCGTAGTGCTGCATCTGGGGCATACTTGGCAAGTGGCGCTCGGCGCGGTGTTTATCTCCGCCGTGCTGTTTTTCCTGCTGTCGATCTTCCGCATCCGCGAGTGGATCATCAATGCCATCCCCCTGCCCCTGCGTTCGGCAATTGCCGCCGGTATCGGCCTGTTCCTGGCGCTGATCGCCCTGCATAACGCCGGGATCGTGGTCAGCAACCCGGCGACCATGCTGGGCATGGGCGACCTGGCCAAACCTGCACCGATCCTGGCCACCCTGGGCTTTTTCCTGATCGTGGCCCTGGAAGCCCTGAAGGTGCGCGGCGCGGTGTTGATCGGCATCCTTGCGGTGACCGTCGCGGCCATCGCGCTCGGCGTGACCCCATTCGGCGGCGTGGTTTCGATGCCTCCGTCCCTGGCCCCGACCTTCCTGCAACTGGATATCGCCGGCGCCCTCGACGTAGGCTTGATCAGCGTGATCTTCGCCTTTCTGTTCGTTGATCTGTTCGACAACTCCGGCACCCTGATCGGCGTCGCCAAGCGCGCGGGCCTGATGGGCAAGGATGGCCACATGCCGAAAATGGGGCGCGCGCTGATCGCAGACAGCACCGCGGCCATGGCCGGTTCGCTGCTGGGCACCTCGACCACCACCAGCTACATCGAGTCTGCTGCTGGCGTGAGCGCTGGTGGCCGCACTGGCCTGACCGCCATCGTGGTGGCGATCATGTTCCTGCTGGCGCTGTTCTTCTCGCCACTGGCGGCCAGCGTCCCGGCGTTTGCCACCGCTCCCGCGCTGCTGTTTGTCGCGGTGCTGATGACCTCGGGCCTGGCGGAAATCGACTGGGACGATATTACTGTTGCCGCACCGGTGGTGATCACCGCCCTGGCGATGCCCTTCACTTACTCCATCGCCAATGGCATCGCCTTCGGCTTCATCGCCTGGACCGGTATCAAGCTGCTTACGGGCCGCTACCGTGAACTCAACCCAGCGCTGGTGATCCTGTCGATCCTGTTCGTGATCAAGCTAGGCTGGTTCCCCGCATGACTTTTGACGCAGCAAGTTACGCCCTGCAACTGCAAGAAAAGGTCACGCGCTTGCGTGACCTGCTCGCGCCGTTCGACGCGCCCGAGCCGCAGGTGTTCGATTCGCCCCTGCAGAACTTCCGCCTGCGCGCCGAGTTCCGCCTGTGGCGCGAAGACGGCCAGCGCCACTACGCGATGTTTTCCCAGGACGACAAGCGCACGCCGATCCTGATCGAAGAGTTCCCCATCGCCAGCTTGCGTATCAACCAGTTGATGCCGCAACTCAAGGCCGCCTGGCAAGCCAGCGCCGCCCTGAGCCACAAGCTGTTCCAGGTGGAGTTCCTCACCACCCTGGCCGGTGACGCGATGATCACTCTGTGCTATCACCGCCCGCTGGACGAGCATTGGCACACCGCTGCCAACAAGCTGGCGGCCGACCTGAACGTCAGCATCATCGGCCGCTCCAAGGGCAAGCGCGATGTGATTGGCCACGACTACGTGGTCGAGAAACTCGCTGTCGGCGGTCGCACCTTCAGTTATCGCCAGCCCGAAGGCGCCTTCACCCAGCCCAACGGTACGGTGAACCAGAAGATGCTCAACTGGGCCTATGACGCCCTGGGCGATCGCAGTGATGACCTGCTGGAGTTGTATTGCGGTAACGGCAACTTCACCCTGCCCCTGGCGACCCGCGTGCGCAAGGTGCTGGCCACCGAGATCAGCAAGACGTCGGTCAATGCTGCCTTGAGCAATCTCGATGAAAACGCGGTGGATAACGTGACCCTGGTACGCCTGTCCGCCGAAGAACTGACCGAAGCCCTGAACGAAGTGCGGCCGTTCCGACGCCTGCACGGTATCGACCTCAAGAGCTACGAGTTCGGCAGCGTCTTCGTCGACCCGCCCCGTGCCGGCATGGACCCGGACACCTGCGAGTTGACCCGGCGCTTCGAGAACATCCTGTACATCTCCTGCAACCCGGAAACGTTGGCGGCGAACATTGCACAACTGCACGACACCCACCGCATCACCCGCTGCGCGATGTTCGACCAGTTCCCGTGGACCCACCATATGGAATCGGGCGTGCTGCTGACCCGGCGCTAACCCTTTAGGCCATAGCAGATCCAAAAATGTGGGGCTTATGTGGGAGCGGGCTTGCTCGCGAATGCGGTGGATCAGTTGCCAAGTAGTTGGCTGACCTACCGCATTCGCGAGCAAGCCCGCTCCCACATAAGCCCGTACACATTAGATTGGCGGCTATCCCCCGGCTTATTCTTCCTTACGCGGCCGACCGCCCTTCTTGCCATTGGCGCGGGCGGCCTCGGACTTGGCGGCACTGGTTTTACGGCCATTACGCGATGCCACCATGCTCGCAGCCAGGTCCATCAACGGCTGGCTGGTGGCGATCAGGCCTGTGATCGATACATGCAGGTCACGGGCTTCACAGCACAGCGCCTTGCCACCAAACCCGACCTCCAGTGCCCGAAAGTCCTCTACAGAAAAACCTTCGAACTCCGTAAGACCGGCCACTGGCAACATGATGCGGCTACCGTCGCTGAAGCCAATGCAAATGCAGTCGTCTGCGTAACTCACCGAACTGGCGTTGGCGTACACCCGCTTGAGCTTGCGCCCACGGGCTACAGCCTTATCGATGTCGGCCTCAGTGATCGGGACATCGGGCCGTACTTTGGCTTTTACACTTTTCATAACTCAATCTCCACGGATCCTGGCGCCCTCACCAGATTCAAAATGGTTCGCCGCCCCGCAACATCGTGCCGGGCACTGGCAATCACGTAGACCCCCGGCCGGATGACCAGCCCCGGCACAACCTCATCGGCCTCCCAATCCCAGGAGTGGTTGTCCAGGCAGACCGTTTGCAGCTTCTCCCACCAGATCCTTCGTGCCCGCGCCAGATAATGCTGCTGCATCAACGTCTGGCGAATGCCCTCCAGAACGCTACTGGAGGGGCACCGCCGCTCAGGATCCACATCCCACAACACCACGTTCCCATCCAGAAAGCTGAAACGAAAACGCGCATCCCAGTCCTTGCCCATGACATGTACGTGGGGCGGGCAATGCTCATCCCTGAGCAACACTGCAATCACATGTCCCTTGTAAGCGCCTACTCTCATCGTAACCCATCCGTTAGGTTATTTATTACCCGCCGGCGCCCGATCGGGCACCAACCGACAGCCGGCTCCTTCCAAATGCCAGGACTGCCTCACAGACTAGTAACGATTGGCACGGCTTCAAATGCCGGGTTGTAACCGCGAATGCCCAGGACTTGCGGGGGCTCAAAACCGGTATTCGAGCATCCCGCTCAGCGTGCGGCCGCGCGCCAGGCTGAGGTTGTTGGCATCGCCCATGGCCACGAAATAGGCTTCGTCGGTGGCGTTTTCCAAGGCCAGGCCAAGGTTCAGGTGGTCGGTCATCCAGTAACTGGCGTACAGGTCGTAGAGGGTGTATTGCGGCCACAGCGCCTGGTCGATGAAGTCGTAGCCCTGCTGGTTGAGGTTGGCACCGTTACCCGAGCTGTAGCGCACCCGCACCCCGGTATCCAGGCGTTTTTCCAGAAACCGCGCGCCCAGCGTCAGCGAGCCGCGATCCGCTGGCATATAGGTAGCGTTGCCCATGATCCGGCCGCAGCTCTCTTTGTTGTTGGCAACCTCATCATCCAGCACCTCATAAGTGGTGACGGGCCTGACCCCCGGACGGCCGTCGGGACGAATGTAGGATTCGATACGCGTAGTCCTCGGCCCGCTGGTCTTGGCTCCGCCCATGTAATAGTTTTTCGAGCAGAAGTCGTTACTGCCGATCATATGGGTGTAGCTCAGGTTGGCGTAGGCCCGGCCCATGTCGTAGTTGAGCTGGTATTCCATGCCGCGAAAGCGCGTCGGTGCAGTGTTGTTGACGTAGGCCATGGTCCCCAGGAAACCGCCAACGCTGGTTTCCGGCAAGCTGACGCTGTGGTTGAGGAACGAGAAGTTTTCGATCTTGGTATCGAAGTAGGCGACCTTGATGCCCAGGCGGTCGTCGTTGAAAAACAGCCCTTCCTTGAACACGTTGACCCCCATTTCCCAATCCCGCGACTCTTCAGCCTTCAGATAAGGGTTGGGAAACACCCGCTCTGACGAGCTGCCGCCATGGGGCCGACCGGTCATGAAGGTCTCGGTGACTGCCGGCGGGCGCCAGCCCTTGCCCCAGCGCGCATAGAGTTGCATCCACTCCAGCCCAGGCTTGATACCGATGCCAAAGGTGGGCGAGAAGTGCCCCTCTTCATTGTCGATATCAAACACCTCGGCCACCCGCTTGGCGCCCACCAGGCTGTTGTAGAAACGGTCACGTTTGTAGAGGGTCATCCCGGTCTGGCCTTCAAGCCGGTAGCGGTCGTACCGCAGGCCGGCATCCAGGGTCAGCCAGTTGTCGTATTCGTATTGCAGGTTATTGAACAGGCTGGCGATGGTGCGCTTGCCGCCAGGGGTGGCGCCTTCGACGTACGGCAGCAACCCCTGGAGGTTGACCGCCTCGACCTTGTTGCTGCGCGGTTTGAATTCGTCCTGGTACATCTCCAGGCCGTAGTTCCAGCTGACTCGCCCCAACGTATTGAAATCGAAGCGTGAGGTGTTGTCGGCCTGCAAGCCCCAGGTGTCGGTCTGGAAGTGATCGGTGTAGCCGCCGACCTCGTTGCCCGTGCCCGGCGTCGCCAGGTTCGGCGCATTGGTCCGCTCCAATTGCGTCGTGACGTAGTACGCCTTGGCCTTGAAGTCGATCAGTGGGTTGTCCGGGGTGTAGCTGTAGTCCAGCGCGACGTTCTTGGCGTTGAGGTTGTTCTTGCTCACACGCTGGTAGTAAACGCTTTGCGCATCGTCGGCGGTATAGGCCCACGCGTCGTTACTGTCGCTGTCGCTTTGCAGGTAGCTCAGTTGCACACGCTGGTCGTTGGGCAGGTTCAGGCCCAGCTTGACGATCTGCGAGCGGGTCACGCTGCCCATGTCGCCGACTTCGCTGTTCAACCAATCGTCAAACGCTTCGGGTTGGTATTTGCGCGCGCGCAGGTTGGTGCCCAGTTTCTGATCGTTGTGGGTACCGGCGCGGTAATCGCCAAAGTGTCGCTCGCTATAACCCAGCAGTACATCGCCACGCTCATCGCCAAAGGCAAACACGCCGCTGCCGTTGAAGTGGGTGCCGTTACCCAGTTTACCGATGCCGTTACCCGCGCGCAGACGCCCGCCGTACTCCTTGCCATCGGCCAAAAACTCACTGGCGTCCAGGGTCTTGAAAGACGCGATCCCGCCGAGCACCGCCGCGCCGCCCATGCCCGACTGGCTGCCTTTGTCGATCTCGATGCTGGAGACAAACTCCGGGTCGATCACCATCGTGCCGTTGCGTTGCTGGTGGCCGTTGACGTTGAAGTTCTGGCGCATGCCATCGATGTTCATATTGACCCGGCCGTAGTCCTGCACCCCACGGATATTCACCGACAGGCCAGGGTCACGCTGATTGACGGCGGTGTAGACGCCGGCGGTTTCTTCAAGCATGTCGGCGGCGTGCCGGGGTGGGCGCTTGTCGATCTGCTCGCGGGTGATCACCGCTACCGAGCGCGGCGTTTCATACACCCAGTCACTGGGCTTGCCGTTGGTATTGGCATGGATGGTGGTGGTACCGACAGTCAACGCGCCGTCCTGTTCGACACTCACGCGATTGAGGGTGACCTGGCGTGCGCCGGTAAAGCGATACTCCACCGGCGCGCTGCCCAACAAGCGTCCCAGGCCTTCCTGGACACTGTACTGGCCCTTGAGCGCGGTGCTGCTGAGGCCTTGCAGGCGCGGGCTGTCGAACAGCACCTGCAGGCCGGCCTGGTCGGCAAAGGCCAGGACTGCGCCGCCCAGAGGTTGGGCGGGAATATCGAACATCAGCGTCGCAGGCTGCGAAGCGCCGGCCACGGGGGCAGCGGCGTAGGCCTGCCCTGCAGTGGCAAACAGAGCCAAGTGAATGGCCAGGGCCAACCGGCTGCCAGTGGTGCGCCCTTTGGTGATTGCAGACATTGTGGTGATCCCTTCGCTGAGCGTTTTTTGTTTATGCGAATACTTCTCGATTAGCAAGACGCGTCAGGGATAGAGACTCAGTAAGTGTTTCTGAAAATTGTTTGAAGATCAGCCAGGAATGCGGGCTTGTGTAGGAGCTGGCTTGCCGGCGATGCAGGCAAGCCAGCGCCCACACACAAGCGCCCGTTCACAGGGAGGTTTGCGGTAGGTCAGTAGATCAGGCTGACGCCCGCCAGATCAAAGCGTCGCACCTGCAACTCTTCGGTCAAGGTGCCCAGCGCCTGGTCCAGCATGTCGAGGCGGAACACCGCGCTGACTTCACGATTGGCCAGGTCGGCATTGCTCAATACCACCCGGCCGGGGCGGTAGCGATTGAGTTCTTCAACCACCTTGGCCAGCGGCTGGCGATCGAACACCAGCACCCCACGCCGCCAACTGGTGGCCCGCGCCAGGTCAAAATCTGGCAAGCCGCTCACACCATCCTGCGCCCTGTAGCGGGCGGCCTGCCCTTCGTGGAGGACCGTGGTTTGCGCTCGGTCTTGTTGGGTCAGCGCCACGCTGTGTTGCAGCACGCCCACCCACGCCTGGTCGTCGGCCTCGCGACCGACCACAAAGCGCGTGCCCAGCGCCCGGGTTTGGCCGCCGGCACTCTGCACCACGAATGGCCGGGTTTCCTGCCCGACCATGGGCGCCACGTCAAAAATCGCCGAGCCGGCCAACAGGCTGATCCGCCGCTGCTCGCCGTCGAAGTCCAGGCGGATGGCGCTGGAGGAATCCAGCTCCACAGTGCTGCCGTCAATCAGGCGGACCATGCGCACTTCGCCCTTGGCGGTCAGGTAGTCGGCCTGCATCTGCAGCAAGGCTTGCGGCCCCTGCAACCAGCCAACACCGGCGACCACCAGTAACAGCGCGACACTCGCAGCCACGCGCCAGGTTCGCCGACGCTGGGCGCGACGCGGTGCCACGCCAGCAGGTGGTGGACGCTGGCGATGCACCGGCGCATCCAGTTGCAGTTCACCCAGGGCCGCCCAGGTCTGCTGGGCAAACTCCAGTTCTGCGGCGTGGCGACTGTCGCTGTCGATCCAGCGTTGCAGTGCGGCATGTTCCTGCACATCCAGCCCCCCCGCATGCAGGCGCACCGCCCAATCGGCGGCGACCTCGGTAATGCTGGGCTGTTGCGACTCCTGGCTATTCACGTGTGAGTCTCGAATTCTCGTTGTATGAAACAGTGACGTTTGAGCAGCATTTTTTCAGTAATTCATTCGTCGGATGGCGTCACATCGCCCTCCCGCAAACGCTGTATGACATGCGCCAGCGCCTTGGCCAGATGCTTTTGCACTGAACTGTCGGAAATTTCAAGATGCCGCGCGACCTGGGCATGGGTCATGCCTTCGACGCGGTTCAGGCGGAAAATCTGCTGGGTGCGCTCCGGCAGTTCCGCCAACGCCTGCTTCAATGCCTGTCGTTGTTGCTGCGCCATTGCCTGAGCCTCCAACCCGGCCACTTCATCTTCAATCTCGGCCAACGCCTCATGGGGCACGGAGTCGGTCTTGCGCCGTGCTTCCTGGCGGATATGGTCGATCAGCAGATTGCTCGCCGTGCGGTAGAGATAGCCCTGGGAGTTGTCGATCCGCTCGCTGGACGGCTTTTGTGCCAGGCGCAAGAAGCTCTCCTGCACCAGGTCCGCAGCCAACTGAGGGTCCCGCACCTTGCGCAGCAGATACCGACGCAGGGTATCGGCATGCTTGAGAAACAGGCCCTTGAGATCCACGTCCGACAAACCGACTCCCTGGGGGTGTAAAGGAAACAGGCGCGCATCTTAAGCGTTGTCGAGAATGATTTTCAATTGATATCAACTCTTGAGTGGTCTCGCCAGCTTTTATTCAGCGTTCGATAATCGAACGGTTATACACCGTGCGGCGTTTGGCCAATTGACCAAATTAACCATTCAGTACATTTTGTCTCCATCAATAAAAACAACAGTGGAGACATTTCCATGGCGCCTATCGTGCTGGTCCTCAACGGCCCTAACCTGAACCTGCTTGGCACCCGCGAACCGGCCACCTATGGCCACGAGACCCTGGCCGACGTCGCCGCGCTGTGCGGGCGCAGCGCCGAACAATTGGGGTTGAAACTGGAGTTTCGCCAGACCAACCACGAAGGCGAACTGCTGGACTGGATCCACGGGGCCCGCGCCCGTTGTGCCGGGATCGTGATCAACCCGGCGGCCTGGACCCACACCTCAGTGGCCATCCGCGACGCCTTGGTGGCCAGTGAACTGCCGGTGATCGAAGTGCATCTTTCCAACGTGCACGCCCGTGAACCCTTCCGCCATCACTCCTTTGTTTCCCCTATCGCCAAGGCCGTGCTCGCCGGGTTTGGCAGCCACGGCTATCACTTGGCCCTTGAGCATTTCAGCCGGGTGCTCAAATGAAGCCACGCATCCTCGCCGGCCTGATCGGTGCCGGCATCCAGGCCTCCCGCACGCCGGCCCTGCATGAGCAGGAAGGCGATGCCCAGGGCTTGCGCTACCTGTATCGCCTGATCGACCTCGATCAGTTGCACATGGACAGCAGCGCCCTGCCCGACTTGCTCACGGCCGCCGAACAGATGAACTTCACCGGGTTGAACATCACCTACCCATGCAAGCAAGTGATCCTGGCGCTGCTCGATGAACTGTCGCCCGAAGCGCGGGGCATCGGTGCGGTCAACACCGTGATCTGGCGCGACGGCAAGCGCATCGGCCACAACACCGATTGCCTGGGTTTTGCCGAAGGATTTCGCCGTGGCCTGCATGAGGCTGCGCGCCAGCGTGTGGTGCAGATGGGGGCCGGTGGCGCGGGCGCAGCAGTGGCCCACGCACTGTTGGCCGAGGGTGTGGGGCAGTTGAGTATTTTCGATGTGGACCATGGGCGCGCGCAAAGCCTGGCGGATAACCTCAACCAGCATTTCGGCCCCGGCCGCGCGCAGGCCGGCAGTGATCTGGACAGCGCGATGGCGGCGGCTGACGGCCTGGTCAATACCACGCCCATGGGCATGGCCAAGCTGCCGGGCATGCCAGTGCCAGCGCGGTTGCTACGCGCTGCGCTGTGGGTCGCGGAAATCGTCTACTTCCCGCTGGAAACCGAACTGCTGCGCACGGCCCGGGCCTTGGGCTGTCGCACGCTGGATGGGGGCAATATGGCCGTGTTCCAGGCGGTGAAGGCGTTTGAGTTGTTCAGTGGCAAGAAAGCAGATGCACAAAGGATGCTCGATCATTTCCAGAGCATGAATACTTCACTGTAGAAACCGGTTCCTAATGTGGGAGCAGGCTTGCCTGCTCCCACACAAGCCCGCACCACATTGAATTCGGCGGTGGATCAGGCCTGCAGGTAACGCAGCACCGACTCGCAGATCATCGCGCGATGCCGTTGCTTGATCGCGTCATCCGACAATTCGATCTGAAAGATCTCACTGAAAGTATGCCGGTTGGACACCCGGTAAAAGCTGAACGAATTGATCAGTAAATGCACATCCAACGGCTCCAGCCCTGCGCGAAACACCCCCAGTTCCGCCCCCCGGCGCAAGGTCGCGCCCAGCGCTTCGAGGATATTGCTGTTCATCGCCTTGATCGCATCCGACTGTTTCACATACTCGGCGTTGTGAATGTTCTCGATGCTGACGATCCGCACAAAATCCACATTCTGGTCATGGTGGTCGAAGGTGAACTCCACCAGGCGCCGAATCGCTTCCCGCGGCTCCAGCGCGGTGAGGTTCATCCGCGTCTCGGTGTTGCGGATATCACCGTAGAGTTTTTCCAGGACCTCGACGTACAACTGCTCCTTACTGCCGAAGTAGTAATAGATCATGCGTTTGGAGGTGTGGATGCGCTCGGCGATAGCGTCCACCCGCGCTCCGGAAAGCCCCTGCTGCACGAACTCTGCAATGGCCTCTTGCAAAATGTTCTCGCGGGTCTTTTCCGGGTTGTTCTTGCGACTCTTGCGCGGCGCCACGGGGGCGACGGGCAGTTCGGACGTCGGGGTCATGGTGCGCTCACGGCCATTTATGCAGGCCGTGATTATGGGCCGCCAGGTCTCACGAAGGAAGCGCCAACACCCTACAACTTGGCCTGGCGCAACGCCCCACTGCGCGACTTGGCCATCGCCGCCAGGCGTACCGCCACGTTGGCGGCGCCATAGCCGGCGTACCCGTTCTTGCGCTGGATAATCTCGAAGAAAAACCGTCCTTCGAAGGGCTCGGTGTACACATGAAACAGCTCACCGCCCTGGGCGTCACGGTCGTACAACACGTTGTAGTACGCCAGTTCGCTGAGGAACTGATCGTCGAAATCAAACCGCGCCGCGAGGTCATCGTAATAATTGAGCGGGATATCCAGCAGCGGCACGCCCGCCTCTTTGGCCCGGCTGACCTCGGCGAAAATATCCGCACAATCGAAGGCAATGTGATGCACCCCGGAGCCACGGTAGCTCGATAGCGCGTGGGAAATCGCCGTATTGCGGTTCTCGGAAATATTCAGCGGCAGGCGGATCGAGCTGCAGCGGCTACGCAGCGCCCGGCTCTTGACCAGGCCGTAGGGGTCCGGCAGCACCACCTCGTCGTCGGCCTCGAAATCCAACAGGCTCTTGTAGAACAGCACCCAACTGTCGAGGCTGTCGGCCGGCAGGGCCATGGCCATATGGTCGATGCGCAGCAAGCCGCCGCCGCTGGTGTTGGCGGCCTGCAGGTTGAAATCGGTGTCGTAGATCCCGCCCGCGTGCTGGTCCACCAGGTAGATCAGGCTGCCATCCGGCGCGCGGACCGCCGCCAGCTCCAGTTCATTGGGCCCGACCAGGCCGCGATAAGGTTGGCCCTTGTAGGCCACCGCCCGTTCCAGGGCCTTGGCGCTGTCCTTGACGCGCATCGCCGTAGCGCACAACGACGGGCCATGGGCCTCGAAAAAGTTGTGGGCAAAGGAGTAAGGCTCGCAGTTGAGGATCAGGTTGATATCGCCCTGGCGCAGCAGGCTGACGCTCTTGGAGCGGTGCTGCCCAGCCTTGACGAAGCCCAGGCGTTGCAGCCACTGGGTCAACCGGGCGCCAAGGTTTTCATCCACCGCGAATTCCAGGAACTCGATGCCGTCGTACTCGCTGGCGGCTGGGGTCTCAAACAGGATATCCACCGGCGCGGCCTGTTTTTCCAGGCGTTGGCGGGTCTTCTCTTCCAGGTACAGCAACGACCGCAAACCATCCGCCGCGTTGGCCCGGGTGGGCGCGGCGCGAAAGCCATCGTTGAAAATCTCCAGGGACAGCGGCCCGGTGTAGCCACTCTGGATGATCGGCGCGAGAAAGCCCGGCAGGTCGAACTCGCCCTGGCCGGGGAAGCAGCGAAAGTGCCGGCTCCACTCCAGCACGTCCATGGCCAGGATCGGCGCGTCGGCCATTTGCACAAAAAAGATCTTATCGCCAGGGATCTGGGCGATCGCCGTCGGATCGCCTTTGAGTGACAAGGTATGAAAACTGTCCAGCAACACCCCGAGGCTGGGGTGATCGATCTCGCGCACCAGTTGCCAGACCTGTTGCCAGGTGTTGACGTGCCGCCCCCAGGCCAAGGCTTCATAGCCAATGCGCAAGCCACGGCGGCCGGCGTGTTCGGCCAGCAGGCCGAGGTCATCACGCAGGATCGAATGCTCGCCCGTCGAGTCCGCCGAGGCATTGCTGCACACCAGCACCAGGTCAGTGCCCAGCTCCTGCATCAGGTCGAACTTGCGCTCGGCGCGCTCCAGGTTGCGCACCAGGCGATCGCGGCGGCATCCTTCAAAGTCACGAAACGGCTGGAACAACGTGATGGCAATACCCAGGTCGGCACACATCTGCCGCACCTCACGGGGGCTGCCGTCGTAATACAGCAAGTCGTTCTCGAAGATTTCCACCCCATCAAACCCGGCCGCAGCAATGGCTTCGAGCTTTTCCGGCAGGGTGCCGCTCAGGGAAACAGTGGCGATGGAACGTTGCATGGGGTGACTCCCGGCAATGAAGGCTGGTCTTATTTGCGGCAAATTATTGGCCGCGCGCGATAAAGCAGCAATTTAAAATGTACCAACCGGTTAGTTTTATGGGCGATTATCGAACACAATGGCGATTGGTGAATTGACGATTTTTTAGCCGCTGCGCACCATCGATTGCGCATCCAGGGCCGTTTTTTGTTGGCGCGCACCTGTGATCACGACCCAGAACACACCATAAAAATTTCAAAAACGGGTACCTCTCATGCCTTCGCAAAATTCCGCCGTGGCCCCGCGCCCCGGCAACCCGCAAGCGGCCATTGGCGACAAGATTCGCGGCGCCCTCGCCGTCGGCAAAACCCGCTGGGGCATGCTGGCCCTGGTGTTTTTCGCCACCACCCTGAACTACATCGACCGTGCCGCCCTGGGCGTGATGCAGCCGATCCTGGCCAAGGAGATGAGCTGGACGGCGATGGACTACGCCAACATCAACTTCTGGTTCCAGGTCGGCTACGCCATTGGTTTTGTCTTGCAAGGCCGGTTGATCGATCGGGTCGGCGTCAAGCGCGTGTTCTTCTGCGCGGTGCTGCTGTGGAGCATCGCCACCGGCGCCCACGGCCTGGCGACCTCGGCGGTGGGCTTTATGGTTTGCCGCTTTATCCTCGGCCTGACCGAAGCGGCCAACTACCCCGCCTGCGTCAAGACCACCCGCCTGTGGTTCCCCGCCGGTGAGCGCGCGGTGGCCACCGGCATCTTCAACGCCGGCACCAACGTCGGCGCCATGATGACCCCGATGCTGTTGCCGCTGGTGCTGCATGTGTGGGGTTGGCAGGCTGCCTTCCTGTGCATGGCGGCGCTGGGTGGGGTCTGGCTGGTGTTCTGGGGCCTGAAGTACTACAACCCCGAAGACCATCCGAGCGTGAAGCAATCGGAACTGGACTACGTGCAACAGGAAGTCGAGCCGGAACAACCTCGCGTGCCCTTCAGCCGTATCCTGCGCATGCGCGGCACATGGGCCTTCGCCATTGCCTACGCCCTGACCGCCCCGGTGTTCTGGTTCTACCTGTACTGGCTGCCGCCGTTTCTCAACCAGCAATACAACCTGGGGATCAACGTGACCCAGATGGGCATCCCGCTGATCATCATCTACCTGACGGCGGACTTCGGCAGCGTGGGCGGCGGGATTCTGTCCTCGTTCCTCATCGGTCGCGGCATGCAGCCGATCAAGGCGCGCTTGCTGTCGATGCTGCTGTTTGCCTGCTGCATCGTCGGCGTGATCATGGCTGCAGGCTCCAGCCAGCTATGGGTCGCGGTGTTTGCCATCTCCCTGGCCATCGGCGCACACCAGGCCTGGACCGCCAATATCTGGAGCCTGGTGATGGACTACACGCCCAAGCACATGATGAGCACGGTGTTCGGTTTTGGCGGGATGTGCGCGGCCATCGGCGGGATGTTCATGACGCAGATCGTCGGCCATATCCTGACCGTGACCAACAACAACTACACCGTGCTGTTCACCCTGATCCCGGCGATGTACTTCCTCGCCCTGACCTGGATGTACTTCATGGCGCCGCGCAAGATTCCGACGGTCGAGGTCTGACTCACCGCCGCCGCTGCTGCCAGGCAGCGGCCAACCCGCTCAGGCAGATCACTCCGATCCCGACCACCGTGGTCAGGTCCGGGGTGTGGTTGAACACCAGCCAGCCCAATAACCCCGCAAACACGATCTGGCAATAGCCGAACGGCGCCAGCAAGGCCGGCGCAGCGAAGCGGAAGGCCTGGGTCAGCATCAAGTGCGCGGTCATCCCGCAACTGCCCAGCGCCAGCATCAACAGGCCATGACCCAGGGTTGGCACCTCCCAGAAGAACGGCACCAGCGCGCTCATCACCAAGGTGTTGCACAGGCCGGCGAAGAAGTTGCTGGTGGTCGGGCTGTCGTACTGGCTGAGGATGCGGGTCAGCAGTTGGTAGAAACAGAAGAACAACGCCGAGACCAAGGGCAACAACACCGCCGGGGTGAACAACTCACCACCGGGATGCACGATGATGATCACCCCGACAAACCCGCAGATCACCGCCAGCCATTGGCCCCGCGTCACATGCTCGCCCAGCAGCGGCACCGACAGGGCCGTCACCAGGATCGGCGCGAGAAAGTTCACCGCCGTGGCTTCCGCCAGCGGGATGTAATGCAAGGCTGCGGTAAAAAACAGGCTGGTACCCAGCAGGCACAGGGCCCTGGCGACCTGCAACAACGGGCGTTTGCTGCGCAGCACGCGCAAGCCCGATTGCGGCAGGAAAATCCCCGCCATCAGCAGCGTATGCACCATGTAGCGGGCCCACACCACCATCACGATGGGATAGAACCCGGCCAGGTACTTGGACAAGGCGTCATGGCTGGAAAACAGGAGCGTCGCCAGTACAATCAGCGCGATGCCCTTGAAGGGATGGTTGACGCCGGAAAGAGGGGTGCTGAGGGTCATTGAATTCTCGTGCGTGACAGGCTGAAATGACCGCCGCAAGCAGTGGCACTCAACGCGCTAATCTAGAGCGGGTGGTGCATCGGTCTCAAGAGCATAACCAAACAGCGGGCGATCAGCGCACTAAATTGCCCAAACCCAGTCCAACGCTGCACGCCAGCCTGCCATTGCACGCTTTTTAACCAAGGCCCACTCCATGAAAAAATCCCTGTTGCTCCTTTCGACCCTCGCCCTGCTCAGCGCCTGCGATAAAGCCCCCGAGGCCCCGAAGCCGGCGCCGCCCTCGGTGCAGGCGACCCTGGTCCCGGAAACCCTGCCCACCGACAAATGGGTCGGCAAATGGATCGGCGTCGAAGGCCTGCACCTGACGGTCAGCAAAGACGACAGCATTGGCCGCGGGCACTACCTGCTGACCATGCAATACGGCCTTGATGCAGATGCCTCCGGCACCTTCAAGGGCGAGGCCGGCGAAGACGGCATCATCTTCAACCGCCCCGACGGCCCGCAAGTGCTGCGCGCCGGCGACGGTGCCGCGACCGGT
The DNA here is from genome assembly GCF_009873475.1 of Pseudomonas sp. DTU12.1. Taxonomy (NCBI): domain Bacteria; kingdom Pseudomonadati; phylum Pseudomonadota; class Gammaproteobacteria; order Pseudomonadales; family Pseudomonadaceae; genus Pseudomonas; species Pseudomonas sp. DTU12.1. The sequence continues at coordinate 5,311,987 of NZ_CP045254.1, forward strand.
TTGAAATGGCTGGCTGATAAAAAAGATTGCCTGGTGGTCAATACGGGCGAAGGGTATTGCCGCGAATAACGGCCATACTCAATCACCACAACCCCGATTACTGTAGGAGCGAGCTTGCTCGCGAAAGTCGTTAACGCTAACGCCGCATGCCTGGTTTAACGCGGTGCCTTTGCGTTTTTCGCGAGCAAGCTCGCCCCTACATAACGATCATCAAGAGGATTGCCACATGCTATGGAAAAAGGGTCGGCGCAGCGACAACGTGGTCGACGCGCGTAATGACGGCGGCGGTGGCGGCGGCATGCGCTTTGGCGGCGGCAAGGGCCTGAGCCTGACCGCTATCGTGCTGATCGTCGGCATCGGCCTGCTGACCGGCCAGGACCCGATGCAAATCCTCGGGCAACTGAGCGGCCAGATGACCGAGCAAGCCCCCTCGGTCAGCCCGCAAACACGCCAGGCACCACCGGCCAACGATGAACAGGCGGACTTCGTGCGTGCCGTGCTGGGCGATACCGAAGACACCTGGGGCCAGGTGTTCCAGGAAAACGGCCTGGCCTACAAGAATCCCAAGCTGATCCTGTTCCGTGGCCGAGTGAATTCCGCCTGCGGCGGCGCCACCTCCGCCAGCGGCCCGTTCTATTGCCCGGCCGACCAGCAGGTCTACCTGGACCTGGACTTCTTCCGGGAAATGTCCCAACGCTTCCAGGCGGCCGGCGATTTTGCCCAGGCTTATGTGATCGCCCACGAAGTGGGTCACCACGTGCAAACCCTGCTGGGGATTTCGTCGAAAATCCAGGTCGCGCGCCAGCAAGGCCGGCAGATGCAAGGCGATGGTGGCCTGCTGGTCCGCCAGGAACTGCAAGCCGACTGCTTCGCCGGGGTCTGGGCCAACCGTGCGCAAAAACGCCTGAACTGGCTGGAGCCGGGTGATATCGAAGAGGCGCTGAACGCTGCCAACGCCATCGGCGATGACCGCTTGCAGCAGCAGGGCCAAGGCCGCGTAGTACCGGACTCGTTCACCCATGGCACTTCGCAACAGCGCGTGCGCTGGTTCAAGACCGGGTTTGCCCAGGGCCAGATCAGCCAATGCGACACGTTTTCGGCCAAGAGTCTGTAAATGAATAAACGCTGCGGATGGCTGCTGGGCCTGCTGATCACCTGCTCGACCGCCACCCTGGCCGCCGGGCAGGCGGTCAAGGTGATCAGCCCCGATCGATTCACCCTGCAAGCCGGCGACCTGAGCCTGGGCCTTAGCCAGGACTGGCGCCAGCCGCTGCCACAGGTCACCCGCGCATTGATTATCGTGCATGGCCGGCTGCGCAACGCCCAGACCTACCTCAAAAGCGCCAAAGACGCCGCCGCCCACGCCGGGCAAAGTGCCAATACCCTGGTGATCGCGCCGCAGTTCCTCAACGACGCCGATGTCCAGCGCCATCACTTGGGCGACAGCGTGCTGCGCTGGCACGGTAATGCCTGGATGGCGGGCGAGTCGTCAATCGGCCATGGCCAGATCAGCTCCTACGGTGCCCTGGACCAAATCATCAAGCACCTGGGCAACCGCAAACTATTCCCGGCCCTCAAAGAAATAGTGATCGCCGGGCATTCCGGGGGTGGCCAGGTGGTGCAACGCTTTGCCCTGACCGGCCATGACCACCCGGCCCTGCAAGCGGCGGGGATCAGCCTGCGCTATGTGATTGCCAACCCGTCGTCCTATGCCTACTTCAGCCCGCAACGCCCGGTGCAATTCGCGCCGGCCAGTTGCTCAGGATTCAACGACTGGAAGTACGGCATGCAAAAGCTGCCGGCCTACGCCAACGGCCAAAGCCCCGAGCAACTGGAAAAAGCCTACGCCGCGCGCGAAATCACCTACCTGCTCGGCCAGCAGGACACAGACCCCAACCATCCGGCCCTGGACAAAAGCTGCGCAGCCGAGACCCAGGGCGCCTACCGGCTGATTCGCGGGCACAACTATTTCAACTACCTCAAGCAACGCCATCCGCAGTTGAGCCAGCGGTTGGTTGAAGTGCCAGGGGTTGGGCATGACGGCGACAAGATGTTCACCTCGCCGCAGGGGCAGGCGGTCCTGTTCCACTAATCCGTCAGACAAAACCCAATCAAAAATGTGGGAGCGGGCTTGCTCGCGAAAGCAGCCTGTCAGTTGATGCATGTGCCGACTGACACACCGCTTTCGCGAGCAAGCCCGCTCCCACATTTGATTTTTGATGCTTGCTTTAGATCATCTGGCGTAATGCCGCGCAGTCCCTGGCGTGCCAATCGGCCAATTCCGGCCATGGGTTTTCCGGCACGTTCACCAACACCGTCCGCGTCCCCGCCGCCCGCCCGCAATCGAGGTCGAAGCGATAGTCACCCACCATCACCATCTCGCCGGGGGCCACGTCCCAGGCCTGCGCCAGTTTCAGCAGGCCACCGGGGTCCGGCTTGGGCGGGGCGTCGTCGCGGCCCAACACATCTTCCACGGCAAAACAGTCCGCCAGGCCGATGGCCTGCAAGGTAATGTGAGCCAGTTCCTGGGCATTGCGCGTCAGGATCCCCAGGCGATAGCCTCGGGCCGCCAAGTCCCGCACCAATTCCACCGCGCCCGCAGCTGCCACCGAGCCCAGCGCCAGCTCGCGTTCATGCTCCAGCAACCAGGCATGCTTGGCCGCCGCTTCAGCCGCCGGCAACGCCGCCAAATGGGTGAGGATGTCGTCGGCAGGCGGAATGTCCAGGGCCACGCGGATCGCCGCGAAGTCATGCACAGCCACAGTCAGGGTGCCGTCCATATCAAACACCCAGTGTTTAACCTGCGCCAGGCTCATGCCCAATCCTTGCGATGCCGGATCAAGCCTTCCTGAGTCACCGAGGCCACCAGTTGACCGGCGCGGTTATACACGCTGCCACGGGAGAAGCCACGGGAATTGCCGGCCCATGGGCTGTCCATGGCGTACAGCAACCAGTCGTCGGCGCGCAGATCGGCGTGGAACCACAACGCGTGGTCGAGGCTGGCCACTTGCATATCCTTCTGCCACACCGTCTTGCCATGGGGCAGCAACGAGGTGGTCAGCAGGCCGAAGTCCGAGGCATAGGCCAGCAGGTATTTATGCAGCGCCGGTAAGTCGGCCAGGGCGCCATCGGCGCGGAACCACACGTATTTGACCGGATCGGTGGGCTGCGGGTTGAACGGGTCTTTTTCGGTCACCGGCCGCACTTCGATCGGCTTGGGGCACAGCAGTTTTTCGCGCATGGCTTCGGGAATCAGGTGCGCCCGTTGCTGGGTCAATTCCAACTCCGACGGCAAGTTCTCCGGCCCCACCACCACCGGCATGGTGGTCTGATGCTCGAAGCCTTCCTCGTCGTACTGGAACGAGGCGCTGCAGGTGAAGATCGGGTTGCCCTTCTGGATCGCCGTGACCCGGCGCGTGCTGAAGCTGCCGCCATCGCGTACCCGGTCCACTTGATAGACCACCGGCAGGCCGGCATCCCCAGGGCGCAGGAAATAGCCGTGCAACGAATGCACATGCCGCGCTTCTTCGACGGTCTGGCTGGCCGCCGACAGCGACTGGCCCAATACCTGGCCGCCGAACAGTTGGCGAAAGCCCAAGTCCTGGCTGCGGCCGCGAAAGAGGTTTTCTTCGATCGGTTCCAGGGTCAGCAAGTCGACCAGATCTTCCAACACTTGGCTCATACACTCTCCTCAGAGCAAAACGGTTTCTACCTTCTATTTTCTACTGTAGGAGCGAGCATGCTCGCGAAAAAACCAGAGACGCCGCTGGGTATCAGGCCCTGCGCGTTATCGTTGACGTTTTTCGCGAGTAAGCCCGCTCCTACAAGTATTACCGCCTGCTTATCCGTGCAGCGTGTCCAACCATTGGGCGCGGGTGATGCGATACAACACATGATGGCGCAGCGGATCGTCCGCCGCGAGCCTGGGGTGCTGAAAATCTGCGGCCGGATCGTAATGCATGCCGATGGCCTGCATGACTTTCTGCGACGGCAAGTTGGCCTCGGTGGTGAAGGCCACTATCTCGTCCAACTGCAAACGGTCAAAACCACAGCGCAATGCGGTCCAGGCCGCCTCACTGGCAAACCCCAGGCCCCAGTGCTCGCGGGCCAGGCGCCAGCCTATTTCCACCGCTGGGGTGAAGTCGGCGTCAAAGCCGACATTCAGCAACCCCGTCAGGCCGATAAACTCGCCGCTGTCCTTGCGTTCCAGGGCCCACAGGCCAAAGCCGTACTCGGCAAAATGCCCACGTATTCGCCCGATCAATGCCGCGCTTTCCAGGCGATCCAAGGGGGCCGGAAAATAGCGCATCACCTGCGGATCGGCGCACATCCGGGCAAACGCCGGCAGATCGCTGTCGCGCCACTGGCGCAGCACCAGGCGCGCGCTTTCCAACTCGAGTATCGGCTCCATCGTTCCCCTCCCTTGCCATGTGCGTGAGTGTACAGCGCTGTTAAGATCCGTCGCTGGTTCCTGTCAGAAATTGCCATGCCTTTGCCACTGATCTACCACGACGACTACAGCCCCGAGTTCCCGGCGGATCATCGCTTCCCCATGGACAAGTTCCGGCTGCTGCGCGATCACCTGGTCGACAGCGGCCTGACCCAGGACAGCCAACTGCTGCGCCCACAATTATGCCCGGCCGAGGTCCTCGCCCTGGCCCATGACCCTGGCTATATCGAACGCTATATGAGCGGTGAGTTGTCCCGCGAAGACCAACGGCGCCTGGGCCTGCCCTGGAGCGAAGCCCTGGCCCGGCGCACCGTGCGCGCGGTCGGCGGCTCGTTGCTGGCGGCCGAACAGGCCCTGGAACACGGCCTGGCCTGCCACCTGGCGGGCGGCACCCACCACGCCCACTACGACTACCCGGCGGGCTTTTGCATCTTCAATGACCTGGCGGTGATCAGCCACTACCTGCTGGCCAGCGGGCGGGTCAACCGCGTGCTGATCTTCGACTGCGACGTGCATCAAGGCGATGGCACCGCGCGCATCCTCCACGACACGCCGGATGCCATTACCGTGTCCCTGCACTGCGAAAAGAACTTCCCGGCGCGCAAGGCCACCAGCGACTGGGATATCCCGCTGCCCATGGGCATGGGCGATGCCGACTACCTCAAGGTGGTGGACGACGCCCTCAACTACCTGCTGCCGCTCTACCAGCCCGACCTGGTGCTGTATGACGCGGGTGTCGATGTGCACAAGGACGACGCCCTGGGTTATCTCAAGCTGACAGACGCAGGCGTCGCCGCTCGTGATGAAAGCGTGATGCGCCATTGCCTGGGCCGCGACATCCCGGTGGTGGGCGTAATTGGCGGCGGCTACAGCAAGGATCGCCCTGCCCTGGCCCGTCGCCATGGCATCCTGCATCACAGTGCCCAACGGGTGTGGACATCATCAGGCTGTCATTGAAGTGTGGGTGCGTTACCCACAATGCCTGTGGAACGGCCTGTGGATAAGTTGAGCGTAAGCGCCTGCAAGGCACACGCCACATAGGGTGTAGGAACGTGTACGTTTTTTGATCAGGCAGTTTCGCGGTGCTCGGGTAGAATGCTCGGCCTACTTCGCCGAACCGCAGTCACCGCCATGCCCCAGATCCCAGCCCAGCTCCCTCACGTCACGATCATCGGTGGCGGCCCCGCCGGGCTGATGGCCGCCGAAGTATTGAGCCAGGCCGGGGTCCGAGTGGACCTGTATGACGGCATGCCATCGGTGGGTCGCAAGTTCCTGCTGGCCGGGGTTGGCGGCATGAACATCACCCATTCCGAGGCCTACCCGGCATTTCTCTCACGCTACGCCGAGCGCGCACCCGACATCGCCCCTTTGCTGCGCCAGTTTGGCGCCGAGGCGTTGTGCGAATGGATCCATGGGCTGGGGATAGAAACCTTTGTCGGCAGCTCTGGCCGGGTGTTTCCCACCGATATGAAAGCCGCGCCGCTGCTGCGCGCCTGGCTCAAGCGCTTGCGCGACCAAGGGGTAGTTATCCACACCCGCCACCGCTGGCAGGGCTGGAATGCCGACGGCGGATTAATTATCCACAGCCCGGATGGCGAGAAAACTGTCCACAGCGATGCCGTGCTCCTGGCGCTCGGCGGCGGCAGTTGGTCGCGCCTGGGTTCCGACGGCGCCTGGCTCAAGTTGCTGGAAGCCCAAGGCGTGCCTTACGCCCCGCTGCAACCGAGCAACTGTGGCTTCGAGGTAACAGCCTGGAGCGACTTGATGGTGAGCAAATTCGCCGGAGCACCGCTGAAAAACGTCGCCATCGGTTTGGCAGATGACAAACCCCGATTGGGCGAATGCGTGATCACCTCGACCGGTATCGAGGGCAGTTTGATCTACGCCCTGTCGGCGCCGATTCGCGAAGCCATCAACCGCGACGGCTCAGCCACCGTGCATATCGACCTGCTGCCGGGCAAGCCGCTGGACAAGGTGCAGGCGGCACTGGCCAAACCCCGTGGCTCACGTTCGATGAGCAAGCATTTGCACAGTCAGTTGGGGTTGGATGGGGTGAAGGCCGCGCTGTTGCGCGAGTTGGCGCCTGCCGAACATTTCAACGACCCGCAGCAATTGGCCGTCGATATCAAGGCTCTGCCGCTGCCCCTGGTGAAAACCCGGCCAATGGACGAAGCCATCAGCACCGCAGGCGGCGTGTCGTTTGAGGCACTGGATGAGCGCTTGATGCTCAAGCAATTGCCGGGAGTGTTCTGTGCCGGAGAGATGCTGGACTGGGAAGCGCCGACGGGCGGGTATTTGCTGACGGGGTGTTTTGCCAGTGGGCGGGCTGCGGGGCGCGGGGTGTTGGAATGGCTCCAACGCCAATAGTTGCGGCGAACTCAGGTCCGCCATCGCAGGCAAGCCAGCTCCCACATTTGAATGGGTTCACAGTTCAAAATGTGGGAGCTGGCTTGCCTGCGATGAGGCCCTGACAGGCAGCAAAGAATTACTTCTTCTTACGCGGCCCGGTATTAAAGACCGGCACCTTGCGCACCGGCTTGATCGAAGGCTCGGCCGCCACTTCACCGCTCTCCACCCACTTGCCCAGGTTGCGCTTGCCGCCACCACCCGAGGTCTTGGGCTTCTTCGGTTTTTTCGGCTTCTTCACCACCTGGCCACTGGCATCGGTGTCCGGCACGCGGTGTTCCGGTTCGAAGTCCTGTTCCATTTTGCGGGTCAGGGTCTGGCGGGTCAGCATCTCGATGGCCGAAAGCATATTCACTTCATCGGCACACACCAGGGAAATCGCCTCGCCGGTGTTGCCAGCCCGGCCAGTACGGCCGATGCGGTGGATGTAATCCTCGGCGACAATCGGCAGGTCAAAGTTGACCACCATCGGCAAATCTTCGATATCCAGACCACGGGCCGCCACATCGGTGGCCACCAGGATCTGCACATCGCTGGCCTTGAAGCGGTCCAGGGCACGTTGGCGCGTAGCTTGTGGCTTGTCGCCGTGGATGCCGTCGGCATTGATCCCCAAGCCTTGTAGCTTATCTACCAGCGCATCCACGCCATTGCGGGTCTTGGCGAACACCAGTACCTGCTTCCACTTGCCCTTGCGCATCAGGTGCACAAACAGCTCGGCCTTGCGCTTCTTGTCCACCGGCACCACCCATTGCTTGACGGTGTTGGCGGCGACGTTGCGCGGGCTGACTTCAATGCTCAAAGGGTCATTGAGCATCTGCCCGGCCAGCAGGCGGATATCGTCGGAGAAGGTCGCGGAAAACAGCAGGGTCTGGCGCTTTTTCGGCAGCATGCGGTAAATGTTCGCCAGTTCTTCCGAGAAGCCCAGGTCGAGCATGCGGTCGGCTTCATCCAGCACCAGGGTTTGCAGCTGATTGAGTTTCAGCGCGTTCTGGCGGAACAGGTCGATCAAGCGCCCAGGGGTGGCAACCAGAATGTCGACGCCCTTGCGCAGCTTCATCATCTGCGGGTTGATGCTCACCCCGCCATACACCGCGTAGGTGGTCAGGGGCAGATGTTCGGCGTATTGGGCAACGCTGGCGTGAACCTGCTCGGCCAACTCGCGGGTGGGGCACAGGATCAGCGCACGCACCGAGTTGGCGGTGACCTTCGGCCCTTCCATGGTCAGCAGTTGCAGGAGCGGCACGGCAAAGCCGGCAGTCTTGCCGGTACCGGTCTGGGCCGCGGCCATCAGGTCGCGACCGGCCAGCACCGCCGGAATGGCTTGCGCCTGCACCGGCGTCGGGGTCTGGTAGCCAAGCGCCTCAAGGGCGCGCAGCAAGGGTTCGATCAGGCCAAGTGTGGCGAAAGTCATGTGTTTACCGTAGGAAAAATTCAGCGCAAGGGCGTAATGCGCGGCAGTTTACCTTATTTCCGGCTTCGGCTTACGCCACTGGGGCAGGCTGATCAACAGCACAGCGCTGATGATCACGAGCATCGCCAGGGCTTCTTCCAGGCCGATGGTCTCGCCGACAAACACAATCCCCAGCAATACCGCCACGGCCGGGTTGACGTAGGCATAGCTGGTGGCCGCTGCCGGACGCACATGCTTGAGCAGGTACATATAAGCGTTGAAGGCGATGATCGAGCCAAACACGGTCAGGTAAGCCAGGGCCAGCCAACCTTCCACCGGCGGCATCGCCTCCAGGTGTTCGCCCTTGAGTGCGCTGCCGATCAACAGCACCACACCGGCGATCAGCATTTCGGCGGCGCTAGCCATGGCGCCCTGAGGCAACGGCAAGTGCCGGCTCCAGACCGAACCAAACGCCCAGGAAGCGGCGGCGAACAACAGCAGCCCAGCGCCCAGCGGGCTCGACTGCAGGTTGGAGCCCATGTTGAGCATGGCGATGCCGATCATCCCCAGAATCACCCCGGCCCATTCCAGACGGGTATTACGCGCGCCCCAGAAATAGCCACAGAGCAAGGTAAACAGCGGCACCGTCGCCACGGCCAGCGCGGCGACGCCGGAGGTCACGCCGGTGTGTTCAGCCACACTCACGGCGCCATTGCCGAACGTCAGCAGCAAAATGCCGATCATGCCCGCGGCTTTCCACTGCGCCCAGGTCGGCGCCGGCACCCCGCGCCAGCGCAAGTAGCCATACATCAGCGCCCCCGCCGTACAAAAGCGAATCCCCGCCAGCATCAACGGCGGCCAGTACTCCACGCCAATGCGGATAACCAGGTAGGTAGAACCCCAGATCACGTACAACGCAAAAAAAGCGGCGATCAACGGTAACGGAAAACGACGTGGGCCAGGCATGGGCAGCTCTGCGGCAAGACAAGGGATCGCTATTTTAGGAATCCGCGCCAGTAAACATAAGTTACAAAACCTGTTTAAAGCGCCCATACACTTTTCAAATCATGGTTATCAAGGCTATAAGCCTTGTATTCGAAAGCCCCCTACTGCCAGAGCCTTATCATGGACAAATACGACCGCATGCTCCTCAGCGCCCTGCTGGAGGATGGCCGCGCCACCTACGCACAACTGGCCCGTACCGTTAACCTCTCCGCCCCCGCCGTGGCCGAACGCGTGGCCAAGCTGGAGGCCAGCGGCGTAATCACCGGCTACCAGGCCAAGGTCGACCTGTCCAAGATCGGCTTGCCGATCCAATGTACGATCGAACTGCGCTTGACCAACAACGGCAGCCAGAAGGTGTACGACGCCCTGGCAGAAATCCCCGAACTGACCGAATGCCACCGGGTCACCGGCGACCCCTGCGTGATCATGCAAGCGGCGGTGGGTTCGATGCCGGAATTGGAAAACCTGATCAACCGGGTGGCAAAGTTTGGCTTCAGCAAGACCTCGATCATCCTGTCGAGCGCCATAGAGCGGCGGGTGCCGTTGGGGCATTTGGAAGGGAAGAATGGCGGTGCCTGAGCACAGGCCTACTGTTGATCGGGTTGCCGGGGCTGGATGCGAATAAGTGTAGAAGCGGGCTTGCCCGCGATGGCGGTGCGTCAGGCCCGAATGGCTAAACTGACCCACCGCCATCGCGGGCAAGCCCACTCCCACAGTTTGATCTTGGTTGTGCTCGGGATTGCTATCAGAACCCGCGATGTTTCTTCAGATGATCATTGATCTTCGCCGCCGGCACTTTCTGCAAACTGCACAGCAGGTCATGGGACAACTCGCGCAAGCCATGGGCACGGCGCAGTTCCTGCGCCAGGTGGGCGGTGAGGTTGGCTGCCATTTCCGCGTCGGCCATGGCCCGGTGAGCCTTGCCGGTGTGGGGCAACTGAGCGTAGGAGGTCAGGGTGCCAAGCTTGTGGTTCGGTGCGGCAGGCATCAGCCGGCGCGCCAACAGTAGCGAACAGGCGAATTTTTGCAGGCGGGTGCGGCGGATCAGGCCCAGTTCGAAGTCCCAGAACTTCTGGTCGAACGCGGCGTTGTGCGCCAGCAGCGGCGTGGTGCCGACAAACTCATTGACCTCGTTCATCACCCGCTCCGCCGGCGGCGCGCTGCGCAGCATGGCGTTGCTGATGCCGGTCAGTTGCTCGATAAACCCCGGCACGCGCACGCCGGCGTTCATCAGGCTCTGGTAGCGGTCCACGATCTGGCCCTGCTCCAGGATGACCACGGCAATTTCCGTGGCCCGGCAACTGCTGCTCGGCGAAATGCCGGTGGTTTCAAAGTCGATGACCGCTATACGTTCCAAACCTGTTCCAACCCCATCTGAAAATCTATTTGAGCAACAACGCGCCTTCGATAGGCACGTAGCGGCTGGCCGCGCGGATCAACGAGTTGGCCGTCAGCCCCGGCACGCCGTAGGCCACGGCTTCGACGCCATGTTTATGAATGATGCGATCGAGCAACATGTCGAAATCGCCATCACCCGAGGCCAGCACTATTTCGTCGACATGGTCGGCAGCGTCCATGATGTCGATGGTGATGCCCACGTCCCAATCGCCTTTGGCCGAGCCATCGCTGCGCTGGATGTAAGGCTTGAGCTTCACGGTAAAGCCCAGGTTGCGCAGGATCTGCTGGAACTGCTGCTGCTTGCTGTCGCCACGGTCGATGGCGTAGGCATACGCCTCGACGATCTGCCCGCGCTGGCTGATATCAGCCCACAGGGCGGCGTAGTTGAAGTGGCAGCCATAAGCCTGGCGCACGGTGTAGTAGAGGTTCTGCACATCGGCGAACACTGCTATTTTTTTCACCGCATATCCTCATGGCACCGGGGACGTGATGGCCCGCAAAGGCGCTCAGTATGCCAGCCAAGAGGAGGTTTCCGAGAAAAATCAGACCGGGGCGACAACGCGCCCCGATTCAGTGAGTGTCAGACGAAGGAGTCGTCGTCGCCAAAGTAGGAAGAATCATCGGCATAACCACTGTCGGCGAAGCTGTCAGTGCTGTCATTGCCCGCGAAACGTTGCTCGTCATTGCCCCAACCGCTGTTGTCACTGGCCGGTGCCGGCTCTTCGCGGATGATCTCTTCCACCACCTGCGGCTGCTGGTTATGGCTGAACAGGCTGCTGATGCCTTGGGCCAGCATCACACCACCGGCCACGCCGGCTGCGGTTTTCAGGGCGCCGCCGAGAAAGCCGCCACCGGCGGGCGCTGCCGGCTGGGGTTGCTGATAATTCTGTTGTGGCGCAGGCGCGCTGTTGAAGCCCGGCCGGCTCGGCTCGCGCCAACCGCCCGCGCCAGAGGCCGGCGCGCTGGGCGCAGGCTGCGGTTCGCGGGAGCTGCCACCAAAGATGCTCGACAGAAAACCACCACCGCTCGCGGCCGGCGGTGCTGTCCGGGTGCGTTGCAACTCATCCTGCAACTGCTGAATTTGCTGCGCCTGCTGCTTGTTCTGCGCATCCAGGCTCTTGATCGCGGCTTCCTGCACCAGAATCGCCTGGGTCATGAAGTACCCGGCGGCTGGTTGGCGAGTGATGTGCTCCTTGATCCGCGCTTCTGCCTGGGCGTCGCGGGGGGCTGAATCCGTTTCGGCTTGCTGCAACCGTGAAAACAGTCCATCGATCAGGGTTTGCTCTTCGCTGTTCATGGCGACCTCGTTAGATTGCCGGTAAAAATCTGCGTCCCGCCCGCAATGGGCAAGGTACGCCACCAGTAATGGGGCTGGGCCGCGGCGTTTCAATGGTCTTTACCCAAGGTTTACGTTTGTCGGTGATCAGTTAAAGTGTCTGCTGCTTTTTTGGCCTGTGATGACTTTGATGAATCCGTTGACCGTTCTGCGCGACTCTTTCTATTTCTTCCAGCGCAACCTGGGCGCCATCGTGCAGTTGTGCCTGCCCTTGGTGATCCTGGAAGCCGTACTGCAACAAGTGCTCGATCGCACGCTGGGCCCGGAGGCGTTCACCGGCTACAGCATGATCGTCGGGCTGCTGGTGTATCCGCTGTACACCGCCGCGTTGATCCTGTTCCTCGACGCCCGCAGCCGTGGCGAGTCGCCGCGCACCGCCGACGTGCTGGCCATGGCGCTGACCCTGTGGCCTCGCTATGCGCTACTGACCGCCATGAGCACCTTGCTGATTCTGCTGGGGCTGTCGCTGTATTTCCTGCCGGGGCTATGGCTGATGGTCACCCTGGCCTTCGCCGAATACCTGCTGGTACTGCGCGGCATGCCTGCGCTGGCCGCGATGAAGGAAAGTTTCCGCCTGACCCGCGGGCATTTCCTGCGCATCCTGATCTGCCTGTTGTGCGTAATGACCCCGCTGTGGCTGCTCAAGGGCGCCAGCGTCGCGGCCTGGCCCGACCTGCAGAACCCGCTGCTGGCGGTGCTGATCGACAGTGCCCACAGCTTCTTGCAGTTGTTTACCAGCGTGGTGCTGTTCCGCCTGTTCATGCTGATCGCCGGTGATGCAGACGCCCGTTAACATGGTCCTTGGGCTCCCGGCTGCCGGTCGGGTATGCTCCGTGCCTGTCCTGCAGCGCCATAAGGCGAGCCGATGAACCGTTTACTGCGTACAACCCTGGTAGGTCTGCTGATTCTGGCTGGCGTGCTGACCGCCCTGGTCTACAGCCTGACCTGGCGCCCCGCCGACAAACAGACCTTGCCCGTAAGCTGCGTCGCCCCGCGCGCGCCGACGCTGCTGCCCGGCCAGGCGCTCAAGGTGATGACCTGGAACGTGCAGTACCTGGCGGGCAAGAACTACGTGTTCTGGTACGACACCCCCGACGGCAGCGGCCCGGACGAGCGCCCCACCATCGAAGACATGGCCTCCAGCCTGGACGAAGTGGCACGGGTGATCCGTGACGAACAGCCAGACGTACTGTTGTTGCAGGAGCTGGACGAAGGCGCCAAACCATCCCACTACCAGGATCAACTGGCGCTGCTCCAGGAGCGTCTGGTGGACCTCTACCCTTGCAGCGTCCAGGCTTTCGACTGGAAAGCCGACTTTGTGCCCGACTGGCATATCTTCGGCAGCGTCGGCCGCAAGCTGGTGACCCTCAGCCGCTACCAGATCGAACACGCCGAACGCCTGCAACTGCCCGTGGCCTCGGCCAACCTGCTCAGTCGCCAATTCCAGCCAAAGCCTGCGTTACTGCTCAGTTACCTGCCGTTGAGCGACGGCGGCCAACTGGCAGTGCTCAACACCCGCCTGGACAATGGCGCACCCGGCCATAGCGCGGTGCGCGAACAAGTGCAGGCAACCATCAAACTGCTGGATAAATTCGAAAGCCGAGGCACGCCGTGGCTGATTGGCGGGGATTTCAACCTGTTGCCGCTGGGGCAATTCCTGCGCCTGGACCCTGGCCGACGCGGGCAGTACTCACCGGACAGCGAACTGCATCTGCTGTGGGACAAATACCCGATGGTCCCCAGCAACAGCCAATCCAGCGGGATTGACCGCGCCCAGTGGCTGACCCACTTCCCCAACGACCCGGGCCTCGATGGGCCGGATCGCACGGTGGATTATCTGTTCTTCAGCCCAAGGCTGAAGAAGGTCGAAGCCAGAGTGCGGCAGGACGATACGTTGCGTATTTCCAATCATTTGCCGGTGATTGCGCGGTTCCTGCTGCCTGCGGCGCAATAGCAAACACCCCCAAACCCAATGTGGAACAGGGTTTGTGTAGGCGCTGGCTTGCCTGCGATAGCGGTCTGTCATCCAGCACCTGGCTAACTGACCCACCGCCATCGCAGGCAAGCCAGCTCCCACAGTTAGATCTTGATCGGGATTACTTGCGCGGTTTGATCCGCGCAGTCGCCTCTGCCACCAAGGGGTCATCCGGCCAGTAATGCTTGGGATACCGCCCCTTCAGATCCTTCTTCACCTCGGCGTAGGTACTGCGCCAGAAGTTCGCCAGATCCTGGGTCACCTGCACCGGCCGCCGTGCTGGGGACAGCAGGTGCAACTTGACCACCTGCCGCCCACCGGCGATGCGTGGGGTGTCGGCCAGGCCGAACAGCTCCTGCAAGCGCACCGCAAGAATCGGCGGCTGTTCACTGTAGTCCAGGCGCACCGATGAGCCCGAAGGCACTTTCAAATGATGGGGCGCCAGTTCGTCCAGGCGCTGGGGCAGCGGCCAGGGCAACAGGTTATGCAGGAAGCTGGAAACATCCAGGTTGGCGAAATGGCTCAAGCGCGAGACCTTGCCCAAGTACGGCATCAACCAATGTTCCAGGCTGGCGAGCAAGGCGCTGTCGCTGACGTCGGGCCACTCACTGGGCTTGCCGGCATCCAGTTGACGCAGCAGCATGACGCGGGCCTGCCACTGGCGCAGTTCGGGGGTCCAGGGCAGCAGCTCCAGGCCCTTGCGCCGCACCAGGTTGACCAGCGCCTGGCTGCGGGCGGACTCGTCCAGGCCCGTCAGCGGCTCGCGGCTGAGGATCAGCTCACCGACCTTGCGCTGGCGTTCAGCGCGCAGCACGCCCTCGCGCTCATCCCAATCCAGTTGATCGAAGCAGCGCACTTGCTCGGCCAATACCGAATCGAACAGCGCCGGATCAAAATCCGCGGCCAGGTAGATCCGCTCTTCACGCTGGCCCTGCCGGCTGCCCAGGTCGGCAATCACCAACCATGCTTGTTTCATCAGGCTGTCGGCCTCTGCAAACAACGCGGCGCGACCGTTGGCCAGGCGATACTCCGCACCGCCCGCACGACGCTGCTGCGCCACCCGGTCCGGGTAGGCCAGCGCCAGCAACGCCCCAAGCCAACGCGGGTGATCGGGATCGGCCACCGGCTGCTCGGCCTTGCCTCTCAGATAGCCGCGATATTGCCGGGCCAACTGCCTGGCCCGCTGTACGCCACCCTGGGTGCCACGGGCGCGCTCCTCGCCGGACAACAACGCCAGGCGACTGTGCAAGTCCGCACCGGCGCCACGCAAGATGTCGCGCTCGCCCAGTAGCGCGGCAACATCACACGCCATGTTCGCCAGCCCCAGGTCCTGCCCCCGCAGCAACAAATGCGCGATGCGCGGGTGCGCCGGCAGGCTGGCCATTTTCTGCCCGTGGGGAGTCAAGGTCGCGTCCTTCAACGCGCCCAAACGTTCCAGCAAATCCTGGGCCTGGGCATAGGCGGCGGTGGGCGGGACATCAAGCCAGACCAACTGCGTCGGCGTCACGCCCCAGCGCGCCAGTTGCAGGGCGAGGCCGGCCAGGTCCGCCGAGAGAATTTCCGCGCTGCCATAGGCCGCCAGCGCTTCATGCTGGTCTTCGGACCACAAGCGATAACACACGCCTGGCTCCAGTCGCCCGGCCCGGCCTGCGCGCTGGGTAGCACTGGCACGGGAGATGCGCTGGGTGTCGAGACGGGTCATGCCGCTACCGGGGTCAAAGCGCGGTACCCGCGCCAGCCCGGCGTCGATCACCACTCGCACGCCATTGATGGTCAGGCTGGTCTCGGCAATGTTGGTGGCCAGCACCACCTTGCGCTTGCCGGCGGGTGCCGGGTCGATAGCCGCCCGCTGGGCTGTCAGGTCGAGCTCGCCATGCAACGGGCAGAGCAGCACATCGCTGCGCTCACCGAGGGCGTCGGCCAGTTGTTGATTGACCCGGCGAATCTCCGCCTGCCCCGGCAGGAACACCAGCACGCTGCCGGTTTCGTCGTGCAGGGCTTCAAGGATGGTCTGCACCAACCGTGGCTCGATAAACTCACCGGGCTGGAATGGCCGCCCCCAGCGCATCTGCACCGGGTACATGCGGCCTTCGCTGCGCAGGATCGGTGCGTTGTCCAGCAGACCCGACAAGCGTTCGCCTTCGAGGGTGGCAGACATGAGGAGGATTTTCAGCGGCTGCTCGTCGCGAAACAACTCGCGGCCATTGAGGCTCAGGGCCAATGCCAGGTCGGCGTCGAGGCTGCGCTCATGGAATTCGTCGAAGATCAGCAAGCCCACGCCATCGAGTGCCGGATCATCCTGCAGGCGGCGGGTGAGGATGCCTTCGGTGACCACTTCGATACGGGTGTTGGGGCCGACCTTGCTGTCCAGGCGGATACGGTAGCCAACGGTCTCCCCGACCTTCTCCCCCAGTTCACTGGCCAACCGCTCGGCGGCGGCACGGGCGGCGAGCCGGCGGGGTTCAAGCATCAGGATGGTTTGCCCGGCCAGCCAGGTTTCATTCAACAGCGCCAACGGCACCCGCGTGGTTTTACCGGCGCCGGGCGGTGCTTCGAGCACGGCTTCATGGCGCGTCGCCAAGGCTTTACGCAAGGCGGGTAAAACATCATCGATTGGCAACGAATTCATACTGGCTCCAAGGCAGAGCGGCGAGTATAACGGCGAACTGCTGGATATCGGTGGAGTGCCGCCTCCAATTGGAATGCGACTAAAAGTAGGCGCTGGCCCCCACATTAGAGGGGTGGCGCGCGGTAGATCTGCTTTATAGTCACCCCATACAAGTTCAGGAGAATCCCATGCGTATTGCTTCCCGTGTCATCGGCGGTGTTCTGGCCGTCACCCTGTTGAGCCAACTGACGGCCTGCGGTTCGATTTTCTATCCTGATCGCCGTGGCCAGATCGACGGCAAGATCGACCCGGCGATTGCCGTGCTCGATGCGGTCGGCCTGCTGTTCTACGTGATCCCCGGCCTGATCGCCTTTGGCGTGGACTTCGCCACCGGTGCGATTTACTTCGAACCGGGCAAGAGCGCACAAGTGGCCCCCGAGAAGCTGCAAGAAGCCATCGGCGCCGACGGCAAAGTGGATAACACCAAGCTGCAAACCATCATCGAACACGAAACCGGCCGCAGCTTGCCGCTGGACGACCCACGCCTGATCCAGTTCAAGGGCAGCGTGCAACAACTCGCGTCTCTGGGCCTGCAACCTGCCGCGTAAGGATTTGACTGCCCCATGAGCACCAGCACCGAACACGCCCGCCTGTTGCGCCTGGCCACCCGCGCTTCGGTCGGCGTGGCCAGCATCCTGATTATCGGTAAAGCCGTCGCATGGTGGTTCAGTGGTTCGGTGAGCATGCTCGCCGGGCTGACCGATTCGCTGCTCGACGGCGTGACGTCGCTGCTCAACCTGCTGGCGGTGCATTACGCGCTGCGCCCGGCGGATGACGATCACCGTTATGGGCATGGCAAGGCAGAATCCCTGGCGGGCATGGCCCAGGCGCTGTTTATCGCCGGCAGTGCAGTGTTGATCGCCTTCCAGGCTTACCAGCGTTTGCAGCACCCGGAACCGGTGGGCGCGCCATGGCTGAGTATCGCGGTGATTGTGCTGTCGCTGGCGCTGACCGTGGCGCTGCTGATCTTGCAACACCGGGTGATCCGCGAAACCGGCTCGAACGCGGTGCGCGCTGACTCGCTGCATTACCGGTCGGACCTGCTGCTCAATGGCAGCATCCTCCTGGCGCTGGTGCTGGCGGCTTTTGGCTTGCATCAAGTCGATGCCTGGTTTGGCCTGGGGATCGCCGCCTACATCTTGTGGAGCGCGATCCAGATCGCCCGGGAAAGCTTTGCCGTGCTGATGGACGAGGAACTGCCGGCCGAAGTCAGCCAGCACATGCTCGAACTGGCCCGTGGCGTGCCCGGCGTATTGGGTGCCCATGATTTACGCACGCGGATTTCCGGCAACCACTGGTTTGTACAGTTGCATCTGGAGTTACCGGGAGAGTTGAGCCTGTCGGTGGCCCACGGCATCAGCGACCAGGCCGCCGATGCCATCCATCAGGCCTACCCTCGGGCCGAGGTGCTGGTGCACGCCGACCCGCTGGAAGTGGTCACCGGCAACAAGGCTTAGTAGGTCACCTGATAGCCGCGGCTGCCCAGGCAGTTGCCCTGGGCCTGGCGGTAAGTTTGCACCACCGCTGGCGCAGGCGCGTAGGTGACGGTCTGCGGGTCGAAGCCACTCTGCTGCACCGCCCAGCGATAGCAATCGTAACCGTCCTGCTGCACCTGGGCAGGCGATTGACCGTTGGCGGGATAGGCCACCACGTCATACCCATTGCCCTGGGGCGCCGGCTGCGGAGGCAGGCTGGCCACCGGTGGTTGCACCACCACGTACTGCTGGGTACTGCTCTCGTAGCTGTAATAGGCGCCAGCAGCGAGGAAAAACAGCGCGCTGCCTACCCACACTTCCCGCGCATAGTCCGGCAGGTAATGCACACGAATCCCGTAGGGTGGCGCGACCACTACATAGCGCGGGCCTTGGGGCCGATACCAATAACCACCCGAGAAGAAATAATCCTGGCCGCGATAGGGCACGCGGTAATTGCGGTCGGGGAAGCGGTCCACCGTGTAGCCCGGCCGATATTGCGGGCCGGGCCCCCAGCCATTGCCATGCCCGTCGGGGCGGCCTGGCCAGCGGTTGTCATTGGGGTGGCCGTTGTAGCCTGGGCGCGAGCCGGGGCCGCCGGCTTGCCAATGCGGGTTGCCGTCGTTGCGCCTGGGAATGTCACGGTAATTGCCCTGGCGCGGCTCCTGGGTCTGGCCTACGGAATCGGGCCGGCCCTGGATTGGCAGGTTGCTACCGGCCTGGGGCGCCGGGCGTGGTGCTTCGTGGCCTTGCGGACGAGCCTGCCACTGGCCATTCTGGCCACCGCGCTCACCCTGCGGGCTTGGCTGGATGTGTTCCGGGCGCGGCGGGTTGGCTGAATGCCCTCGCTCTCGCTGCCCGTCACCGCCCTGCGGGCCTTGCCCCTGCCGTGGTGAGTTGTCTCGTTCGTCGGCCATCAACTGCGTGCCGAAGGTGACCATCAACACCCCTACACCTGCCAAACGCCAGATGCGCTTCATGCTATTCCTCACTGCGGATTAGGGCCTGTGCATGAGACTGGAAAAGCCGGGCCCGGTTCTGCAACAGGTTATCAGTCGCCAGAACAATTTTCGCCGGCAAAAGAAAAGGGGCGACCCGTCGGTCGCCCCTTGAGAACTTCGTCCTGGCTCAACGCTTATGACGTTGGCTCACCTCACGCCGTCTTGTGGACAGTGTGCAGCCCGGGGGCCGGCCCAACCCGGTGGGGTTGGCGGGCCGCAGCCGGCCTGATTGGGCGGGCTGCAGTGGACTCTATGTCCGGGCAGTGATTCTGTTGGTAATCATAGGCGTGAGGCGCCGACAGATGATTGCGAAGATTGCGTCAATAAACAGTGCTTGCGCAATTTTTAACCCTGGATAGATAATTCACAGCAATAGTTACGACAAAGGCCATCCCCATGAGCAAACTTGACCGATACGACCTGAGTATTTTGGCGGAATTACAGCGCGACGCGAGGATCTCCAACCAGGAGCTGGCCGAGCGGATCGGCCTGTCGCCGTCACCCTGCTCGCGCCGGGTCAAGCAATTGGAAGACGACGGCTATATCTCGCGCCAGGTCGCCCTGCTCGACCGCAAGATGCTTGGCCTAAGCCTTACTGCCTACGTGTTGATCGGCATGGACCGACACACCCCCGAGCGTTTCGAGAACTTCGAAGCGGCCATCCGCACCTTGCCGCAAGTACTGGAATGCAGCCTGGTCACCGGGATGGATGCCGACTATCAGTTGAAAGTGGTGGTGCCGGATATGGATCACTATCAGAAACTGCTGCTGGGCCACCTGACCCGGATTGAAGGGGTGACCAGCGTGCGCTCAAGCTTCGTGCTCAACCAGGTGCTTAACAGCACCGAGTTGCCGTTGACTCACCTGCGTACCTAAGACTCACCACCCAACCCATGTAGGAGCAGGCTCGCCTGCGATAGCGGAATTTCAGTCGCTGATATGCCAGCTTCAGTCCGCTATCGCAGCATAGGTATCTACACAACTTTGCCGCAACGCCTAAATCCAGGCAGATAGCGCAGTTGTGGCGAGCGGGCTTGTCGGAACGCCGTATCGCCCGCGCTGGGCTGCGAAGCAGCCCCAAAACCAGCCGCTGCGGTGTATCTGGTACAACGCATTCGGCTTATTGGGGCTGCTTCGCAGCCCAGCGCGGGCGATACGGCGTTCCGACAAGCCCGCTCGCCACAGGAGAGCTCGTCAGTTTCTGAAAGTTATGTAGATACTTATGGCTATCGCAGGCAAGCCAGCTCCCACATTTTGAGCGCGCTCAGGCAGTGACACCTGGGTGCGACGCACCGACGCAGGTCAACGTTGCACCTGCCGTCTTGCCTTATACTGCGCGCCTGCCTTTGTCGGAAACTGCCCAATGAATTCGATTGACCCCGTGCTGTTTGAAGAGTGGATGATGACCGGACTGGTCACCCTCCTGATCGTTTTCATGGGCTTTATCGTCTGGGACCTGGCGAAGAAATCCAAAGCCGGGCGCTTTGGCTCGATGATTCTGTTCTTCGTGCTGGGCCTGGGCGTGGCCGCGTTTATCATCAAGAGCGTAGTGATCGGCCTGATCGAATCCGGGGCGTTATAAGCGCGCCGGCACTTCGCGGTATTGGCCCTGGTCCAGGCCTTCAATCGACCAATCACCGATTTTCACCCGCACCAGGCGTAAGGTCGGCAAGCCCACGGCGGCGGTCATGCGCCGCACCTGGCGGTTGCGCCCCTCGCGAATCACCAGTTCCAGCCAATAGGTTGGCAGGTTTTTACGAAACCGCACCGGCGGGTTGCGCGGCCACAGTTCTGGCTCCTCCAGTCGCCGGGCCTGGGCCGGCAGGGTCATGCCGTCGTTCAACTCCACCCCCGCGCGCAGGCGTTGCAGATGCTCCTCGGTGGGCTCGCCTTCCACCTGTACCCAGTAGGTCTTTGCCAGTTTGTGCTTGGGGTCGGCAATCCGCGCCTGCAACTGGCCATCGTTGGTCAGCAGCAACAGGCCTTCACTGTCCCGATCCAGGCGCCCGGCGGGGTAGATGCCGGGGATATCAATGAAATCCTTGAGGGTCGCGCGCCCGCCTTCGTCACTGAATTGGGTCAGCACGTCGAAGGGTTTATTGAACAGGATCAACTTCGGCTCGGCCGGCGGCGCCTTGGCGACACGGCGAGCAGCGGCATGTGGAGGTTTCACGCCAGGGCGGCGCGAGTCGGGACGGGCAGGACGGGACATGGCAACGGAATATCTAACGGTCAGGACCGACCATGCTAGTGGCCTGACCGTTAAATAACCACCCTGCTATTTAGCGGAACGGCGGCTCGTCAAAGCTGCGCAGTTTGCGCGAATGCAACGAGTTGAGCTCGGTGCGCAACAAGTCCACCGCCTCGATGCCGATCTTCAAGTGCTGGCTCACGGCCCGCTCATAGAACGCGTTGGCCGAACCTGGCAACTTGATTTCACTGTGCAGCGGCTTGTCCGACACACACAGCAAGGTGCCGTAAGGCACCCGCAAACGGTAGCCTTGCGCGGCGATGGTGCCGCTTTCCATATCCACCGCCACCGCACGCGACAGGTTGATCAACGGCCGTTCCTGGGCCCAGCGCAGCTCCCAGTTGCGGTCGTCGTAGGTCAACACGGTGCCGGTGCGCAGGCGTTTTTTCAGCTCTTCGCCCTTCTCGCCGGTGACGTTGGCCGCCGCTTGCTGCAACGCCATCTGCACTTCAGCCAGCGCCGGGATCGGGATGTTCGGCGGCACCACGCGGTCGAGAATGCCGTCGCGCCGCATGTAAGCATGGGCCAGCACATAGTCGCCGATGGTCTGGGATTGGCGCAGGCCACCGCAGTGACCGATCATCAGCCAGCAATGGGGACGCAACACCGCCAAGTGGTCGGTGATGTTCTTGGCATTGGACGGGCCGACACCGATGTTGACCAGGGTCACGCCATGGCCGTCGCTGGCCTGCAAGTGGTAGGCCGGCATCTGATAACGGTGCCAGACCACGCCTGCGGCAATGGCAGACGCTTCGCCGTGGTCCATGCCTTTTTCGATGATCACGTTGCCCGGCAACACCATGCGGATAAAGCGTGGGTCGCTGCGCAATTGTTCCAGGCCATGGACGATGAACTGGTCGACGTAACGGTGGTAGTTGGTCAGCAGAATCCACGGCTGCACATGCCGCCAATCGCTGCCGGTGTAGTGCACCAGACGGCGCAGGGAGAAATCCACGCGGGCCGCATCGAAGAGCGCCAGGGGCAGCGGATCGGTGTTTTCCCAGTCATACAGACCATCGGCGATACCATCGGTGGCGGCGGACAGATCGGTGCTCGGGAACACCCGCGCCAGGGTCGCTGCGGTCACGCCGGAGCCGGCCAACTCGTCGCCCTGCTCCACCACGTACGGGTACGGGATATTCTGCTGGCTGACGCCCACCTCCACCGTCACGGTGAAGTCGTGCATCAGTGGCACCAGTTGTTCCAGCAGGTATTTGCGGAACGCCGCCGGATGGGTGACGGTGACGCTGTAGGTGCCCGGCAACTGCACCTTGGCGTAAGCGCGAGTGGTCTGTGGGACTTCGCCATGGCAGTGGTAGGTCAGCCGCAGTTCGGGGTAGCGAAAGAGCGCACGTTGTGCGGCGTCGGGCTCGACGCGATCCTTGAGGTATTGCTTGAGAGCCTGGTTGAGCGCGCCGGTGGCTCGCTCATGCAGAGCTGCCAGCCGATCCACGGCCTCTTCGGCGGTTTGGACGACAACAAAAGCTTCGGTCACGGTAAGCATCCTGTGTTCTGACGTGCAGGCCTTCATCTTGCCTGCATCGCCGCCAGACGCAAACTCTGAATTGGCATGCCTGGTTATCCACAGGCTGACCTAACCACCTCTGAATTGGAATACGTTCAAATGTGGGAGCAGGCTTGCCTGCTCCAATTACATGGGATCACGTTTAGGCAGGGGTTGAGCGGGCGACGATGGCCTGCACATCCACACCCCGTGGCAAGGTGCCATACACCCGCCCCGACGACTCACCCAACCGACTGCCGATAAACCCATCGCTGACACTGGCGTTGCCCGCCTCCAGCAACAACTTAGCCTGCAACGCCACGGCGATATCCTCAGTCAGTTGCCGCGCCCGGTACTGGATGTCCTGGGTGTCCATAAACGCCGACTTCAATTGCTCGATATGCCGCGCCAGGCGCTTATCGCCATGCCCATCGCCCAATTCGACGAACAATGTCTCCAGCACCCCTGGCTCTTTCGACAACGCCCGTAGCACGTCCAGGCATTGCACGTTGCCAGAACCTTCCCACGTTGAATTGACCGGTGCCTCACGGTACAGGCGCGGCAAGATGCTGTCTTCGACATACCCGGCGCCGCCCATGCATTCGGCGGCTTCGTTGATCATGGCCGGCGCGCGCTTGCAGATCCAATACTTGCCCACGGCCGTCACCAACCGGGCGAACTTGGCTTCTTGCTCATCCCCCAGATGGTCCAGCGCCCGGCCCATGCGCAGGCTCAAGGCCAGGGCCGCCTCGCTTTCCAGGGCGAGATCGGCCAGGACGTTTTGCATCAAAGGTTGTTCACTGAGCACGCGCCCACCGACCGAACGATGGGCACAATGATGGCTGGCTTGGGTCAGGGCCTGGCGCATCAAGGCGCTGGAACCGACCATGCAATCGAAACGGGTCATGGCAACCATTTCGATGATGGTCGGCACGCCACGGCCCTCTTCGCCGATCATCCAGGCCAGGGCGCCCCGGAATTCCACTTCGCTGGAGGCGTTGGAGCAATTGCCGAGTTTGTTTTTCAGGCGCTGGATATAGAACTGGTTACGCGTGTCATCCGGGCGGTGCCGGGGCAGCAGGAAACAGGTCAGGCCCTTGTCGGTCTGGGCCAGGGTCAGGAAGGCATCGCACATCGGCGCCGAGCAGAACCACTTATGCCCCACCAATTCATAAGGCTGGCCAGGGCCGCCAGTACCCACGGGGTAAGCGCGGGTGGTATTGGCACGCACGTCGGTGCCGCCCTGCTTCTCGGTCATGGCCATGCCGATGGTTGCGCCGGCCTTGTGGGCGATGCCGACGTTGCGCGGGTCATATTCGGTGTTGAGGATTTTTGCCAGCCAGGTGTCGGCCAGGTCCGGTTGCAGACGCAGGGCCGGCACGCAGGCGAAGGTCATGGTCAGCGGGCAGCCCGTGCCGGCTTCGGCCTGGCTGTGCAGGTAGGTCAGGGCCGCTCGGGCGACATGGGCGCCCGCCTGGGGATGGGCCCAGGGCAGCGACGGCAGGCCATGTTCAACGGCGGTGCGCATCAGTTGGTGATACGCCGGGTGGAACTCCACCAGGTCAATGCGGTGACCATAGCGATCATGGCTGCTGAACACCGGCTTGTTCTGATTCGCCAGGAACCCGGCCTCCATCAGCGGCCCGCCCGCCAAGGCGCCATAGGCATCGATACGCGCCTCGGCCCAGCCCGCGCCAAAGCGCCGCGACCATTCCTGCAGGGGCAGGTCGAGGCGATACAGATTGGCGCCGTCCAGGGACGGCGGCTGGTTGGTAACGTCGTGGGTTTCGGCGAACTGGTGCAGATTCATGACGGGCCTCCTGATAAAAGGCCACGCTGATTGAGGCCTTGAATTCAGTTAAGCATCGTCACTGCGCTTAAAAAAGTGGCATATGCGCCTAACTGCCGGCGCTTTCGCCCTCTAGCGGGCACAGCAGGCGCCGCTGCAATACGGCCTGCAATAGCTCAAAACGTATTGGTTTGAGCAACTGCTCGGAAAGGCCAATGCCATGACAATGCTGACGTGCGCCGCCCAGGGAGTCACTCAGGCCGATCACTGGCAGTTCAGCGCAGCCGGGCAAGGCCCGGATCTGGCAGCACAGGGAAAAGCCATCCTCGGGCACATCCAGCAACACCGCATCAAACGCCCCATCCTGCAGCATGGCCAGGGCCACGGGGCCGCTGTCTGCCACTTTTACCCGGTAACCGAGCTTGAGCAACATGCCGCGCAAGACCAATTGCGTGACGCTGTTGTCGTCCACCAGCAGTACCGTGCAATCCTGGGGTGCGCGGTGCAGATCCACGGCCCGGGCCGGCTCCGGTGGCACCGCAATGACGGCCACCTCCAACTGGAAACGGCTGCCTTTGCGCGGCTCGGAATGATGGGTCAGCCGCCCGCCGAGCAATTCGATCAACTGCCGGCAGATCGCCAGGCCAATGCCCAGGCCGCCATATTCACGAGTGGTCGAGCCATCCACTTGGAAGAAGCGCTGATACAGGGTCGCTTCATCCAGGTGCGCAAAACCGATTCCGGAGTCGGTGACGATAAAGGTCAGATCCAGATGACCATCAGGCCGCGGCACGCCCACCACCCGCAGGCGCACGGCGCCTTCATGGGTGAACTTGAACGCGTTATCCAGCAGGCATTCCAGGCACTGCATCAGCTTGCCTGCGTCGCCCTCCAGGCGATCGGGCAACTGCCCCGCCACATCGATGGAGAACTCCAGGCCCTTACCTTGGGCATTACCCTGGAATTGCTGGCGCAAGGTATCGAGCACCCCACGCAGGCTGAACACTTGCGCCTGCGCGCTGAGCCGGCCGGCTTGCAATTCGGTGAGGGTGAGGATGCCATTGACCATGCGCATCATGTCCCGCGCCGAGCCGGCGGCGGTGTGCTGGTACTGCGCTAGGTCCCCGGCCAGGGGCACGGTCTGCATCAACTCCAATGAACCAATCACCCCATTCATCGGCGTGCGCAGTTCATGGGTCAGGGTCGCGAGGAATTCGTCTTTCAACTGGTTGCTGTGGGCCAGTTGCTGGTTGAGCACTTCCAGTTTCTGGCTGGCATCAAACAGGATTTGCGCCTGCTGTTCGCGCATCGCGTTGATTCGATCGGCCAGGGCCAGGGACAACAGGGCGACTTCGATGGCCGAGCCGATCTGGCTCGCATACATGGTGAGAAACACATTGGGCAGGTAGCCCAGCACCATCATCGTGTTCACCACCCCGCCGATCAGGAACGCCGACCAGGCGATGATGAAATACCGCGCCACGCGCTGGCCGCAGCACCAGGCCTTGATCCCGGCGACAAAGATGGTCACGGTGAAAACCAGGGCCAGCGCGGTCGCCAGGCGCAGGGCCAGGGCGTAGCTGGTCATGAGCGACAACAACATCACCACCGCCCCCGTGCCCACCAGCACCAGCAGCAACCGGTCCAGCCAACGACTATAGAGGGCGGTGTGCAGGAAGCTGCGGGCAAACAGGCTGCCAAACAACGCTGACGCGCCGATCAGGAACGGCGTCGCCGCATTCGCCCACCAGGGGTTGTCGGGCCAGAAATACTCGACCGCCGCGCCATTCACCGAGAGCTGGTACATGCCGAACGAGGCGATATAGAGAATGTAATAGAGGTAACTGGTGTCGCGCACGCTGAGGTAAATGAACAGGTTGTACACCAGCATGCCCAGCAGCACGCCATAGATCAGGCCCAGCACATAGAGGCGCAGCGGCTGGTCTTCCAGGTACGCAGTGCTCGACCACAGCGTCAACGGCGCCTGGATCGAACCTTCGCTCTGCAGGCGCAAATAGAGTGTTTTCTGTTCACCCGCCTTGAAGTCGACAGTGAACAGGTAGTTGTTCTGGCGAATCTCACGGCTGGCAAAGGGCAATGCATCCCCGGTACGCCCGGCCAGGCGATAGCCACCGGCATCGTCAGGGACGTACAGCTCCAGATGATCAAGGGGCGGATAGGCCAGCTCCAGCAGCCAGGTGCGCTGGGCCTGGGGATCCTTGGGCAGGTAATGCAGGTCGACCTTGAGCCAGAACGCCGAGCGTGAATAGCCAGCATTGAGGGTGTCTTTATCATGGCGGGTGTAACGAGTGGCCATTAGCGCAGAACGGGCATCGGCAATGGTGACGCTACCACTTGGGTCTTCGAGTACTTGCATGACCCGGCCCAAGGGAAGGCTTCGGGTGGCCTCGTTGAACTCGACGGCGCCGGCCAGCAGCGGCAGCCCACACAAGAGAAACATCAGCAAATAGCGCATAGAGCCCCAGCGTGGCCTGTCCGGTTATGTCAAAAGCCCCCCATTCCTTTTGAGAAGACGTACACCGGCGATACATTAAGTTGTTTGGATCCACTTTAGCATAGCCGGTAAAGGCCAAAAGACACCATTGAAATAATTTTCCGGATGGCTCTAGGACGGGACTTTCAGAGCATAAATTGCTGAAAATGAATGATAGCCCGTAGCCATCTTTCCAAGTATTTCCCCATGAAATACAGGCGCCGCCCGACAGCCACGCAAAAAGCGTTTGGTGGTAAGCTCGCGCACCATGAATATCTACAGCTCTCGTCCCGTTGTCCTCTGTCTCTCCGGCCATGATCCTAGTGGTGGCGCCGGCTTGCAGGCAGATATCGAAGCCCTGCTCGCCCAAGGCTGTCACGCGGCCCCGGCCGTGACCGCGCTGACCGTGCAGAACACCGTGAATGTCAGTGACTTCCGCGTGCTCGATCGTGAGTGGGTATTGGCCCAGGCCAACGCCGTGCTTGGCGACTCCGAAGTCGCGGCGGTCAAGCTGGGCATGCTCGGTTCTACGGTGATGGTTGATACCGTGGTCGAACTGCTACAGCAGCACCCGCACCTGCCGGTGGTCTGCGATCCGGTGCTGCGCGCCGGTGGCGGCGGCAGCCTGGGCAAGGATGAAGTCGGCTATGCGATGCGCGAGCGGCTGTTGCCGTTATCGCTGATTGCCACGCCCAACCTGCCTGAAGCACGCATCCTCGCCGAACTGCCCGATGGCACGGCAGACGAATGCGCCGAGAAACTACTGCCGTTTATCAAGCACCTGTTGATCACCGGCGGCCACGGCGACGAGCATGAGGTGCACAATCGCCTGTACAGCCGCGACGGCACGCGCCGCACTTTCACCTGCCAGCGCCTGCCCGGCAGCTATCACGGCTCCGGCTGCACCCTGGCCAGCGCCCTCGCCGGTCGCCTGGCCCAAGGCGAAGGCCTGGCCAGCGCCGTGGAGTCGGCACTCAATTACACCTGGCGCACCCTGCGGGACGCCGAACAACTGGGCCAGGGGCAGTTTGTGCCGCGTCGCCTGCCACTGGATTTCTGTTCGTAATATCAAGGGGCCTGCTCGATGAAACTACGTGGCCTGTATGCCATTACCGACAGCCAACTATTGGCCGGTAAGTTCCTGTCCTACGTCGAAGCTGCGCTGGAAGGCGGCGTGACCTTGCTGCAGTACCGCGATAAAAGCAGCGACGAGGCCCGCCGCCTACGCGAAGCCGAGGCCCTGCGTGAACTGTGCTCGCGCTACAAGACCCAGTTGATCATCAATGACGATGCCGAGCTGGCCGCGCGCCTGGGCGTCGGCGTGCACCTCGGCCAGACCGACGGCCCGCTGACCCCGGCCCGGGCGTTACTGGGGCGCAATGCAATCATCGGCTCCACCTGTCATAGCCAGATCGAACTGGCTGAACAGGCCGCGCGCGAAGGCGCCAGCTATGTCGCCTTTGGCCGCTTCTTCAATTCCAGCACCAAACCCGGCGCCCCGGCAGCCACCCTCGAAATGCTGGCCCAGGCCCGCGCCCGCTTGCAGGTGCCGATCTGCGTGATCGGCGGCATCTCCCTGGAGAATGCTGCGCCTCTGGTGGAGCACGGCGCCGACCTGCTGGCCGTGGTCCACGGCCTGTTCGGTGCCGACAGCCCCCAGGAAGTGACGCGCCGCGCCCGCGCCTTCAACGAACTCCTTAAATCCTGAATTCAGAGAGCCTGCCCATGTCTCGTTCCGAAACCCTGTTTGCCAATGCCCAGAAACACATCCCCGGCGGTGTGAACTCCCCCGTGCGTGCGTTCAAGAGCGTTGGCGGCACCCCGCTGTTCTTCAAGCACGCCGAAGGCGCCTACGTCACCGACGAAGATGACAAGCGCTATGTGGACTATGTGGGTTCCTGGGGCCCGATGATTCTCGGCCACAGCCACCCCGACGTGCTGGACGCGGTGCGCAAGCAACTGGAGCACGGCCTGTCCTATGGCGCGCCAACCGCCATGGAAACCGAGATGGCGGACCTGGTGTGCTCGATCGTGCCGTCGATGGAGATGGTGCGCATGGTCAGCTCCGGCACCGAGGCGACCATGAGCGCAATCCGCCTGGCCCGTGGTTTCACCGGCCGCGACAGCATCATCAAGTTCGAAGGCTGCTACCACGGGCACTCCGACAGCCTGTTGGTAAAAGCCGGCTCCGGCCTGCTGACCCAGGGCGTACCGAGTTCGGCCGGCGTGCCGGCAGCGTTTGCCAAGCACACCCTGACCCTGCCGTTCAACGACATCGCCGCCGTCGAAAAAATGCTCAGCGAAGTCGGCCAGGACGTGGCGTGCATCATCGTCGAGCCGGTCGCCGGCAACATGAACTGCGTGCCACCGGCGCCGGGGTTCCTCGAAGGCCTGCGCGAGCAGTGCGACAAGCATGGCGTGGTGTTGATTTTCGATGAAGTGATGACCGGTTTCCGTGTTGCCCTCGGCGGTGCCCAGGCTTACTACGGTGTCACACCGGACCTGAGCACCTTCGGCAAGATCATCGGCGGCGGCATGCCTGTAGGCTGCTTCGGCGGCAAGCGCGAAATCATGCAGCACATCGCGCCACTGGGCCCGGTCTACCAGGCCGGCACCCTGTCCGGTAACCCGCTGGCCATGGCCGCCGGCCTGACTACCCTGCGCCTGATCAGCCGCCCGGGCTTCCACGCCGAGCTGACCGACTACACCACGCGCCTGCTGGACGGCCTGCAACAACGCGCCGATGCGGCGGGCATCCCGTTCGTCACCACCCAGGCCGGCGGTATGTTCGGCCTGTATTTCAGTGGCGCCGACGACATCGTGACCTTTGACGATGTGATGGGCAGCGATGCCGACCTGTTCAAGCGCTTCTTCCACCTGATGCTCGAAGGCGGTGTGTACCTGGCACCGAGTGCCTTTGAGGCCGGTTTCACCTCCATCGCCCATGGCGACGCCGAGCTGAAGCTGACTCTGGACGCCGCCGAACGTGCCTTTGCCGCACTGAAGTAAGCCAGCCACAACCTGACGTCGCCCGTGGCGGCGTCAGATTTGCTACCTTGCTTACAGAAATTTCCTTCTTTTTTCGAGAAATCACCTGCAATCCGGCAGATAACTTGCCCACGCAGCAGAAAAACGAGTAAAGACTTTGTAAGCAGAGGTCTGCTTATTTCATAATGCGCGCTTATTGGATCCCCACGTGGCTCCACGCGCCCCGTCAGAGGTAAGTCGATTCCCATGAAACGCACCGGCCGCACCCTGGTTCTGGGCTGCCTGTTGCTCCTTCAACCGCTGCTTGCACTTGCACAAGCGGGCGGCAACTCGTTGTTGATCCCAGCGATGGGTCGCTGCACCCTCAATACTCAGCCAGAAAGCCAGGCCGAGGCGCTGAGCGCCTGCCAGACGCTGGCCGACGGTGGGGATGCGCAGGCGCAATACGAGTTGGGCGAATTCTTCTATGACGACAAAAACCCTGCCCGCGACCTGAACAAGGCCTTGAGCTTCTTCGAGAAAGCCTCGTTGCAGGGCCATGCCCAGGCGCAATTCAAGCTGGGCAGCATGTTCTTCCATGGCGAAGGCGTGCCGGCCAATAACGTGCAGGCGTACATCGTGCTGAAAATGGCCGCGGTCAACGGCGCCGAAGACGCGCTGGACACTGCCGACGAAGTCGCCGAACACATGCAGCGCGATGAATTGGAAGTGGCGACCCAGGTGCTGGGCCAGATTTTCCGCAACTACTTGCAGGAATTGCAGAGTGCGGATGGGCGTTCGCCGTTCTCGCCACTGCCCTGACATTATCTAAACCCTTCTGACGCCATCGCAGGCAAGCCAGCCCCCACATTTGAATGTGTTCACAAATCAAAATGTGGGAGCTGGCTTGCCTGCGATGGGCGCGATGCGGTCTAGAAGACTACTTCTCAGGCATCGGCATCGGAAACGGCATGACATTGCTCATGCCCCGGGCCTCGCTGATTTTTGGCGTGCCCAGGCGCTCGACTTCATCGATGCGCACGATCGAATGCATCGGCACAAAACTGCGCACCACGCCTTCGAACTGGGCCTTGAGCTTTTCCTCGCCCGGATCGACGACCAGTTGCGTGCGCTCGCCAAAGACGAACTCTTCCACTTCCAGGAAGCCCCACAGATCACTTTGATAGATCTGCTTGGCGTACATTTCGAACACCTGGCCCTGGTTAAGGAAAATCACCTTGTAGATTGGAGCTTCACGTTTGGTCATGGGGGGTGGGCAGCACATCGGCGGATATAAATGAGGGCGCGAACTATAGCATGGCACCCGATGCACAGTGCTAGGAACCAATGGGCATGCCCCCTATAATGCGCGGTTCTTTACCACCAGTTGACGATTCCCATGGCCAAGAAGCTTTACATCGAAACCCACGGTTGCCAGATGAACGAGTACGACAGCTCGCGCATGGTCGATCTGCTGGGTGAACATCAGGCCCTGGAAGTCACGGCTCGCGCCGAAGATGCCGACGTGATCCTGCTCAATACCTGCTCGATCCGCGAACGGGCCCAGGACCGGGTCTACTCGCAGCTGGGCCGCTGGCGCGAACTGAAACTGGCCAACCCGGAGATGGTGATCGCCGTCGGCGGTTGCGTGGCCAGCCAGGAAGGCGCCGCCATTCGCGACCGCGCGCCCTATGTCGACGTGGTCTTCGGCCCGCAGACCCTGCACCGCCTGCCAGAAATGATCGACGCCGCGCGCATTACCAAACTGCCGCAGGTGGACGTCTCGTTCCCGGAAATCGAAAAATTCGACCATTTGCCCGAACCACGCATCGACGGCCCAAGCGCTTATGTGTCGGTGATGGAAGGTTGCAGCAAGTACTGCACCTTCTGCGTGGTGCCTTATACCCGTGGTGAAGAGGTCAGCCGCCCGTTCGACGACGTACTGGCAGAAATCATCCACCTGGCCGAAAACGGCGTGCGCGAAGTGACCCTGCTGGGGCAGAACGTCAACGGCTACCGGGGCCAGACCCATGACGGGCGCCTGGCGGACCTGGCCGAGCTGATTCGCGTGGTCGCGGCGGTGGACGGTATCGAGCGCATTCGCTACACCACCTCGCACCCGCTGGAATTCTCCGACAGCCTGATCCAGGCACACGCCGAAGTGCCAGAGTTGGTCAAACACCTGCACTTGCCCGTGCAATCGGGCTCGGACCGCATCCTGTCGGCGATGAAGCGCAACCACACGGCCCTGGAATACAAGTCCAAGCTACGCAAACTGCGCGCCGCCGTGCCGGGCATCTGCATCAGTTCGGACTTTATCGTTGGTTTCCCCGGCGAGACCGAGAAAGACTTCCAGCAGACCATGAAGCTGATTGAAGACGTCGGTTTCGACTTCTCCTACTCCTTCGTCTACAGCCAGCGCCCCGGCACCCCGGCTGCCGACTTGCCGGACGAGACCCCGGAAGCGCTGAAAAAGGAGCGCCTGAACGCCCTGCAACATCGCCTTAACCAACAGGGTTTCGAGATCAGCCGACAAATGGTCGGTTCGACCCAGCGCATTCTGGTTACCGATTACTCGAAGAAAGACCCGGGCGAATTGCAGGGGCGTACCGAGAATAATCGGATCGTGAACTTCCGCTGCGATAACCCGACGCTGATCGGCCAGTTCGCCGACGTGCACATCGACGCGGCGCAACCGCACTCGCTGCGCGGCTCGTTGATCAACTGACGGAGCAGATCCGAAGGCAAATGCAGATCAAATGTGGGAGCTGGCTTGCCTGCGATAGCGATGTAACAGGCAGTATCTCTTTCGAACGGGGCGGCCCTATCGCAGGCAAGCCAGCTCCCACAGTGGATCTTCGTTGTTCCTGAGAGCCAAGCCCGTCCATTTAAGTGCTTTCGCACACCGGCGGCTGGCGTTATCCTCTATTTCACCTAAACAGCCAAAGGGCGGCTAAAAGCAACCTTGAACGCACCCATAGCAGAACCCCATCGTTTCCTCCTCGAGCCGTTTGAGGCTCGTCGTTTCGCCAATCTGTGCGGACAGTTCGACGAGCACCTGCGCCTGATCGAACAACGCCTGAGCATCGAGATCCGCAATCGCGGCAATCAGTTCGAGCTCATTGGTGAACCCCAGCACACCACGTCTGCAGAAAACCTGCTGCGTCGCCTCTACCGCGAAACCAAGGGTAGCGAGCTGTCGCCGGAGACGGTGCACCTGTACCTGCAGGAATCAGCCGTGGAAGACCTGGCCAACAACCCGGTGGCCGAAGCCAGCGTGGCGCTGCGTACCAAAAAAGGCATGATTCGCCCACGCGGCTTGAATCAGCAGCGCTACGTCAAGGAAATCCTCGGCAACGACATCAACTTCGGCATCGGCCCGGCCGGTACGGGCAAGACCTACCTGGCCGTGGCCTGTGCGGTGGATGCCCTGGAGCGCGAACAGGTGCGACGCATCCTGTTGGTGCGCCCGGCAGTGGAAGCGGGCGAGAAGCTGGGCTTTCTGCCCGGCGACCTGGCCCAGAAGATCGACCCGTACCTGCGCCCGCTGTACGACGCACTGTATGAAATGCTCGGCTTCGAATACGTGGCCAAGCTGATCGAGCGCCAGGTGATCGAGATCGCCCCACTGGCCTATATGCGCGGCCGCACCTTGAACAACAGCTTCATCATCCTCGACGAAAGCCAGAACACCACGGTCGAGCAGATGAAGATGTTCCTGACCCGTATCGGGTTCGGCTCAACGGCAGTGATCACCGGCGATATCACCCAGGTCGACCTGCCCAAGGGCACCAAGTCGGGCCTGGGCCAAGTCATCGAAGTGCTCAAGGACGTACCGGGGATCAGCTTTACCCATTTCATGCCCAAGGACGTGGTGCGTCACCCGCTGGTGCAGCGCATTGTCGAGGCCTACGAGCGCTTCGAACACCGCGACGATGGCCTGTCGAAGGACAACCGTCGCGATGCTTGAGCTTGACCTGCAACTGGCCACCCAAGCGCCAGCCCCCAGCGAAGCACAGTTCCGCCAATGGTGCGCACTGGCCCTGCGCCAGCGCACCGCCGACTCGGAACTGACCATCCGCCTGGTGGATGAGCCTGAAGGCCGCGAGCTGAATCACACCTGGCGCCAGAAAGACTACGCAACCAACGTGCTGTCGTTCCCCGCCGATGTACCGGATGAATTGCTGGATATCCCGCTGCTGGGTGACCTGGTGATCTGCGTCGAGGTGGTGGAGCGCGAGGCAAAGGAACAAGGCAAGGCCCTGGAGGCCCACTGGGCCCACCTGGTCATGCACGGCTGCTTGCATCTATTGGGTTACGACCATATAGATGATGAAGAAGCCGAAGAAATGGAAGCACTGGAACGAACGTTGCTTGCAGAGTTGGGTCATCCTGATCCCTATGCGGACGACGAACACTAATCGACACTCAACTGAAACAATCAAGGATTTAGAGTAATCGCTATGAGCGAAGACCGATCGAGCAACGGGCAAAAGTCATGGCTGGGTAAACTGACCCAGGCTTTTGCCCACGAGCCGAAAAACCGCCAGGAGCTGCTGGAGCTGCTGCGCGAGGCCCATCAGAACAAGTTGCTGGACAGCGAAGCGCTGGCCATCGTCGAAGGCGCCATCCAGGTGGCTGACCTGCAAGTCCGGGACATCATGGTCCCGCGCTCGCAGATGATCAGCATCAAGGCGACCCAGACCCCACGGGAATTCCTCCCGGCCGTGATCGACTCGGCGCACTCGCGCTACCCGGTGATCGGCGAAAGCCATGACGACGTCATGGGTGTCCTGCTGGCCAAGGACTTGCTGCCGCTGATCCTCAAGGAAAACGGCGACAGCTTCAACATCAAGGACCTGCTGCGCCCTGCGACCTTCGTGCCTGAGTCCAAGCGCCTGAATGTGCTGCTGCGCGAATTTCGCGCCAACCACAATCACATGGCCATCGTCATTGACGAGTACGGCGGCGTCGCCGGCCTGGTGACTATCGAAGACGTGCTGGAACAGATCGTCGGCGATATCGAAGACGAACACGACGTCGAAGAAGACAGCTACATCAAGCCGCTGCCCAGCGGGGATTTCCTGGTCAAGGCGCTGACGCCGATCGAGAACTTCAATGAGTTCTTCGATAGCGAATTCTCCGACGACGAATTCGACACCGTCGGCGGCCTGGTGATGAGTGCGTTTGGCCACCTGCCCAAGCGCAACGAAACCACCGAGATCGGCGCCTACCGCTTCCGCATCCTGAATGCCGATAGCCGTCGCATCCACCTGATCCGCCTGACACCTATTGCCCGCTAAGGACTGATATGCGCCGTCTCACCGCACCCGGCTGGCCCGGTAACCTGCTGGCCGTGGTGGCCGGTGCTATCACCACCCTGGCGCTGGCGCCGTTCGATATCTGGCCGCTGGCACTGGTGGCGGTCGGGGTGTTCTATGCCGGCATGCGCCAACTGACACCACGCCAGGCCTTCGGGCGTGGCTGGTGTTTCGGTTTTGGCCTGTTTGGGGCGGGCACCAGCTGGATCTACTACAGCATCCATCACTTTGGTGGCGCTTCGGTGTTGCTGGCCGGGTTGTTGATGCTCGCGTTCACCGCAGCGATCGCCCTGTTCTTTGCCCTGCCCGCCTGGCTCTGGGCGCGGTGGCTGCGCCGCAACGAAGCGCCCCTGGCCGATGCCTTGGCGTTTGCCGCGCTGTGGGTGGGCCAGGAAGCGTTTCGCGGCTGGTTCCTCACCGGTTTCCCCTGGTTGTACTCCGGTTACAGCCAACTCGACGGGCCGCTGGCCGGGCTCGCGCCGCTGGGCGGGGTGTGGCTGATTTCGTTTGCCCTGGCCCTGAGCGCTGCGCTGATCGTCAACCTGCCCCGCATGCTGGCGGCCCGCCGCAACGTGTTTGTCGGCGCCGGCCTGGTACTGCTGGTCGCACCGTGGGCCATTGGCCTGGCACTCAAGCACCATGCCTGGACCAGCCCCGCAGGCGAGCCGCTGACCGTCGCCGCGATTCAGGGCAATGTCGAACAGAGCATGAAGTGGGACCCGGCGCAGCTCAACGAGCAACTGGCGCTGTATCGCGACATGAGTTTTGCGTCCAAGCGCGTCGACCTGCTGATCTGGCCGGAAACCGCCGTGCCAGTGCTCAAGGAGTCCGTCGAGGGCTACCTGGGGATGATGGGCAAGTTCGCCGCTGACCGAAACGGCGCAATGATCACCGGCGTGCCGATTCGCCAGGAAGTGCGCCATGAAAAGCGCTACTTCAATGGCATCACCGTGGTCGGCCAGGGCGATGGCACCTATCTGAAGCAGAAGCTGGTGCCCTTTGGCGAATACGTACCGCTGCAGGATGTATTACGCGGCCTGATTGCGTTCTTCGACCTGCCGATGTCGGACTTTGCCCGCGGCCCTGAAGACCAGGCGCTGCTGCAAGCCAAGGGCTATCAGATCGCGCCGTACATCTGCTACGAAGTGGTCTACCCCGAGTTCGCCGCCAGCCTCGCCGCCCGCAGCGACTTGCTGCTGACCATCAGCAATGACACCTGGTTCGGCACCTCCATCGGCCCCTTGCAGCACCTGCAAATGGCCCAGATGCGCGCCCTTGAGGCTGGCCGCTGGATGATTCGCGCCACCAACAATGGCGTGACCGGCCTGATCAACCCGTACGGGCAGATCACCGAGCAGATCCCGCAGTTCCAGCGGGGCATCCTCTACGGTGAAGTGGTACCGATGCACAACCTGACGCCGTACCTGCAATGGCGCTCGTGGCCGCTGATCATCCTGTGCCTGGGGCTGTTTGGCTGGGCGTTGCTGGCCGGGCGCATGGCCAAGACGGTCTAGGCAGAAAAACACAAAACCCAATGTGGGAGCGGGCTTGCTCCCGAAAGCGGTGGGTCAGTCAAATATCCAATAACTGACCCACCGCTTTCGCGAGCAAGCCCGCTCCCACACAAGCCCACTCCCACATTTTGGTTTGCGGCGTTAACGGTAGAACAGCCGGTAACCTACCTGCCCCACCGCCTCATTGATCAACTGCCCGCTCTGCCAGATCGACTTGAACTCCGGCATCCAGCCACCCAGCGGCCGGGCATTGTCCACACCCAGGAAGCCGACCGGCGCCGGCACTACGGTAAAGCCGGCCTTCTCGAAGCTCCACACCGAACGGGGCATATGCCAGGCCTGGGTCACGAGCACCACGCGCTTGACGCCCTGGGGCAGCAGGATTTCGGCACTCATCTGCGCATTTTCCCAGGTCGTGCGGCTGCGTTCTTCCTTCCAGCGCACGGCTACGCCAAAGTCTTGTTGCATCGACACCGCCATCAACTCCGCCTCGCTGGGCGGCGTGCCATAGTGCAGGCCGCCGGTGGTCAGCACCGGCAACCCCGACGCCTTGGCCAAGCGCGCCGCATACCGCTGGCGTTCAAGGCCGACACCGGTCGGTTGGTCTGCGCCCCAGGCCGGATCGCCCCGCTCGCGACCCGAGCCCAACACCACAATGGCATCGGCCCGTTGCGCCAGGCTGGCCCAGTCGTCCACGGCCAATGGTGGTTCGGTTTCCAGCGCCCGTGCGCCCCACTCCACCATCACCGGCAGGCTGATCAGCCAAATCCCGCCAAACCCCAAGGCAAAGCACAGCCCGGCCAAGCGCGGGCGGCTGCGACGAAACCACCAGGCAAGGGCCAGCAGCAGCAAGAGAATGCCGGGCGGCAGCAATAATTGTTTGATGAAATAACGAATAGGCATCGAGCATCTCCAAAGATGCCCGAAGCCTAAGGTGTAACGGGGTTTAGCGACAATCTTTACACGCGGTGGATAACGCTGATCAGGTTACTTGAATCGTGCAGACCGCAGCTTTTCCGGGCCACGGCTGGCCGACAAGTCCTTGAGCCATACCACCTTGGACGATCGCACCGCCTCCCTGGCTGGCACAGGAGCCACCCATTGCGGGATTGGGCGCGCGTTCAAGTCCAGGTAGGCCTTGATCACTTCAAACTCTGCGGGGCTCAAGCCTCGCAGTTCCAGCTCATCAGGCCGTTCGTCACGCAATCGGCCAGCGGTTCTGGCTGCGTCCAGTGCTCGACCCAAACGGTCGATCAGTCCTTCATACACGTCAGGTTTCGTTCTCATTCGCTGCGAATCAACCATCCCCTCACCTCATTAAAGATAAGTCTCACTCCCCAATAAACAGCGTAGCTGCGCTGACGCAACCAACCGCGCGCCGCGACCAACGGCCTGTGCTGCGCAATCAGGGTTTCCCTCGATAGAGTGGGGTCATGTATGCTACGGCGCTTCCTGTAACTCCACTTCCCGCAGGGTTTGGGCACGGACGCGCCGCTTTTTGGTGTCGATCAACCCGGACAATGCACCGAAGAGGATTAGGCCACCCCTATTCAGTTCAAAAGTAGCCATGCACGAACAATATCAGCCCCGTGAAATAGAAAATGCCGCCCAAACTTTCTGGGATGAGCAAAAGTCCTTTGAAGTCAGTGAACAGCCAGGCAAGGAGACTTACTACTGCCTATCGATGTTCCCTTACCCCAGCGGCAAACTACACATGGGGCACGTGCGTAACTACACCATCGGCGACGTGATTTCCCGCTATCAGCGCATGCTCGGCAAGAATGTCCTGCAACCTATGGGTTGGGACGCCTTCGGCATGCCTGCGGAAAACGCCGCGATGAAAAACAACGTAGCGCCCGCCAAGTGGACCTACGAAAACATCGCCTACATGAAGTCCCAGCTGCGCAGCCTGGGCCTGGCCGTGGACTGGTCCCGCGAAGTGACCACCTGCAAGCCGGACTACTACCGCTGGGAACAATGGCTGTTCACTCGCCTGTTCGAAAAAGGCGTG
The DNA here is from genome assembly GCF_009873475.1 of Pseudomonas sp. DTU12.1. Taxonomy (NCBI): domain Bacteria; kingdom Pseudomonadati; phylum Pseudomonadota; class Gammaproteobacteria; order Pseudomonadales; family Pseudomonadaceae; genus Pseudomonas; species Pseudomonas sp. DTU12.1. Next base: position 5,350,939 of record NZ_CP045254.1, read on the forward strand.
ATCTACAAAAAAAGCGGCACCGTGAACTGGGACCCGGTCGACCAGACCGTCCTGGCCAACGAGCAAGTGATCGACGGTCGCGGCTGGCGTTCCGGCGCGCTGATCGAGAAGCGCGAAATCCCGATGTACTACTTCAAGATCACCGCCTACGCGGATGAACTCTTGTCGAGCCTCGACGACCTGCCGGGCTGGCCTGAACAGGTCAAGACCATGCAACGCAACTGGATCGGCAAGTCCAAGGGCATGGAAGTGCAGTTCCCGTACAACGTCGATTCCATCGGCGCCGAGGGCGCACTGAAAGTCTTCACTACCCGTCCGGACACCCTGATGGGCGCGACCTACGTCGCCGTGGCCGCGGAACACCCGCTGGCCACCCTGGCCGCCAAGAACAATCCTGAGCTGCAGGCTTTTATCGCCGAATGCAAAGGCGGCAGCGTGGCCGAAGCCGACGTCGCCACCCAGGAGAAAAAAGGCCTGCCGACCGGCCTGTTCGTCGAGCACCCGCTGACCGGTGAAAAACTGCCGGTGTGGGTCGCCAACTACGTGCTCATGCACTACGGCGATGGCGCAGTAATGGCCGTACCGGCCCACGATGAGCGCGACTTCGAATTCGCCACCAAGTACAACCTGCCGATCAAGTCGGTGGTACGCACCAGCTCCGGCGACAGCAACCCGGCCCCGTGGCAAGACGCCTACGGCGAGCACGGCACCCTGATCAACTCCGGCGAGTTCGACGGCCTGGACTTCGCAGGCGCTTTCGACGCCATGGAAGTCGCCCTGATCAAGAAAAACCTTGGTGCCTCGCGCACCCAGTTCCGCCTGCGCGACTGGGGTATCAGCCGCCAGCGCTACTGGGGCTGCCCGATCCCGATCATCCACTGCGAAAGCTGTGGCGATGTGCCAGTGCCGGAAGACCAACTGCCGGTGGTACTGCCAGAAGACGTGGTGCCAGACGGCGCCGGCTCGCCGCTGGCGCGCATGCCCGAGTTCTACGAGTGCACCTGCCCCAAATGCGGCCAGCCTGCCAAGCGTGAAACCGACACCATGGACACCTTCGTCGAGTCCTCGTGGTACTACGCCCGCTACGCCTCGCCGCACTATGAAGGCGGTCTGGTGGAAAAATCCGCAGCCGACCACTGGTTGCCGGTGGATCAGTACATCGGCGGTATCGAACACGCGATTCTGCACCTGCTCTACGCGCGCTTCTTCCACAAGCTGATGCGCGACGAAGGCCTGGTGAGCTCCGACGAGCCGTTCAAGAACCTGCTGACCCAAGGCATGGTGATCGCCGACACTTACTATCGCCGCGAAGCCAATGGCGCCTACACCTGGTTCAACCCGGCGGACGTCGAGTTGGAGCGCGACAGCAAGGCCAAGGTGATCAGCGCCAAGTTGAAATCCGACGGCCTGCCGGTGGAAATCGGCGGCACTGAGAAAATGGCCAAGTCGAAGAACAACGGCGTTGACCCGCAGTCGATGATCGATCAGTTCGGCGCCGATACCTGCCGCCTGTTCATGATGTTCGCCTCGCCTCCCGATATGAGCGCCGAATGGTCGGACTCCGGCGTCGAAGGCTCGCACCGCTTCCTCAAGCGCGTCTGGCGCCTGGCCCATGCCCATATCAGCCAGGGCTTGCCGGGCAAACTGGACGTGGCGTCGCTGAACGATGAGCAAAAACTGATTCGCCGCAGCACTCACCTGGCCATCAAGCAAGCCAGCCAGGACGTGGGCCAGCATCACAAGTTCAACACCGCTATCGCCCAGGTGATGACGCTGATGAACGTGCTGGAAAAAGCCCCGCAGATCACCGAGCAGGACCGCGCGCTGGTACAGGAAGGCCTCGAAACCGTCGTGCTGCTGCTGGCGCCGATTACTCCGCACATCAGCCACGACCTGTGGAGCCAGCTGGGCCACAGCGGCGCGGTGATCGACGCTACATGGCCGGTCGCGGATGACAGCGCCCTGGTACAGGACACGCTGCAACTGGTGATTCAGGTCAACGGCAAACTGCGCGGCCAGATCGACATGCCCGCCAGCGCCAGCCGTGAAGAAGTCGAAGCCGCTGCTCGCTGCAATGAGAACGTGCTGCGCTTCACCGAAGGCCTGACGATCCGCAAAGTGATCGTGGTGCCCGGCAAACTGGTCAATATCGTCGCTAGCTAATCGGATCGGGCGCCGGGGCAAGAACCCTGGCGCCGAACAAAACCTCCAGGGCCTCGATAAGGCCCACATGGTTTCAAGGGGAGCAATAAAATGATCAAACGCAACCTGCTGGTTATGGGCCTTGCCGTATTGCTGAGCGCTTGCGGCTTCCAGCTGCGCGGCACCGGCACCACGGAACTGGCGATCAAGGAACTGGATGTCAGCGCACGCAACGCCTATGGCGAAACCGTGACCCAACTGCGCCAAACCCTGGAAAACAGCGGCGTAAAAGTCTATCCCGGTGCGGCTTACAAGCTGGTGCTGACTGACGAGAAAGAAACCCAGCGTAATCTCAGCTACGCTAGTGCCGGCCGCTCTTCGGACATCGAGCTGAGCAACATTCTCATGTTCCAGATCCAGGGCCACGACCAACTGCCGCTGATCAGCGACAAGTTGCAAGTGCAGAAGGTCGTGACTCATGACGGCAACAATCTGGTCGGCTCGGACACCGAGGTCAATCAGGTGCGCACTGAAATGCGTCGTGACCTGGTCCAGCGTATGGTGCTACGCCTGCAAATGATCAGCCCGGCCCAACTGGATGCCCTGCAGCAGACTGCCGACGCCAAGGCCAAGGCGGACGCCGAAGCGCTGAAAGCCGCGCAAGACTATGAAAACAGCATCCCCAAGCAATCGCCTGTTGAAGTCCCAGCCGAGTAAACCAGACGGGGCGCGTCAAGCGCCCCGTTCACCCTGCCTATGAAACTCGCTCCCGCCCAACTCGCCAAACACTTGCAAGGCAACCTCGCGCCTGTATACATCGTCAGTGGCGATGATCCGCTGCTGTGCCAGGAAGCCGCCGACACCATTCGCCAGGCTGCGCGCCAGCAAGGCTTTGATGAACGCCAAGTGTTCAGCGCCGATGCCAGCTTCGACTGGGGCACCCTGCTCCAGGCCGGGGCCAGCATGTCGCTGTTTGCCGAAAAACGCTTGCTGGAGTTGCGCCTGCCCTCGGGCAAGCCTGGGGATAAAGGCGCGGCAGCCCTGATGGAATACTGTTCACGCCCCGCCGAGGACACGCTGTTGCTGATCAGCCTGCCCAAGCTCGATGGCAGCGCGCAGAAAACCAAATGGGGCAAGGCCTTGGTGGAAGGGGCGCAAACCCAGTTCATCCAGATCTGGCCGGTCGACAGCAGCCAGTTGCCGCAATGGATTCGCCAGCGCTTGTCGCAAGCCGGGCTGTCTGCCACCCAAGATGCTGTCGAGCTGATTGCTGCTCGGGTCGAAGGCAACCTGCTGGCCGCCGCCCAGGAAATCGAAAAGCTCAAGCTGATGGCCGAAGACGGGCAGATCACCGTCGAAACCGTGCAAGGTGCGGTGGCCGACAGTGCAAGGTTTGACGTATTCGGGCTGGTGGACGCGATCCTCAATGGCGAACCGGCGCATGCCCTGCGCATGCTCGAAGGGCTGCGCGGCGAAGGTGTGGAGCCGCCAGTGATTCTCTGGGCCCTGGCCCGCGAACTGCGTGTGCTGGCCAATATTGCCCTGCAATACAGCCAGGGCACGCCACTGGACAAATGTTTCAGCCAGGCCCGCCCGCCGGTCTGGGACAAACGCAAGCCCCTGATGAGCAAGGCGCTGCAACGGCACTCGGCGCAACGCTGGGCGCAATTGCTGCTCGAAGCCCAGCGCATCGATGCGCAGATCAAGGGCCAGGCTGCCGGGTCGCCGTGGATGAGTTTGAGCCGTTTGTCGCTGCTTATGTCCGGCCAACGCCTGACACTGCCTGCCGAATAATAAATCCTCCAGAGCAACACAAAACAATGTGGGAGCGGCATTTCACATTCAGACCGAGGCCATGTCCTACATCGCGCCGGGCTGGACAGCCGGCCAACTTCGGCAGATGATTCGCAGCGCATTACCCACCTATCGGAGAGCACCGATCATGAGCAAAAAGCCATCCAAGCATGGCCCCAACAAGGCCAAATCCATCATCGCCCAGCCGTTGTTCCGCAGTCGCCAGGAACGAGCCGGCAAAGGCAAAGGCAGCTACCGCCGCGAAGCCTTCCAGTCTAATAGCTGGGAGGCTTCTTACTTTCTGGCTGCCTGAAGGCAAGTGCCCCTCTGGCATGATAAGGTCTGCACCTGATTCGTATTTCCTGGACCTGTGCATGCCCTCTAGTCTTTCCCGTCGTTGGCACCTTCGCCAATTGATTGCTGCCTCCAGCCTGATCCTGTTAGTCGCCTGCGCCGAAAAACCCACCGCCGCCGACGCTCAGCCCCTGCCCACACTCCAGACCGCACCGGTTGCTGCACCCGCCGTAGTTGCGCCCCTGGCCGTGACCAATCTCGATATCCAACCGACCCAGACCTTCGCCGAATGGCAGGCGGGTTTTCGCGTCGAAGCCCTGAAGGCCGGCATTACGCCTGCAGTGTTCGACAGCGCCTTCGCCAACGTCACCCCTGACATGGCGATCATCCGTGCCGACCGCAGCCAACCGGAGTTCTCCCGGCCGGTGTGGGAATACCTCAACGGTGCCCTGTCGGCGTTGCGCGTGCGCAATGGCCAGGCATTGCTGATCAAGCATGCCGATATCCTGCAAAGCATCGAACAACGCTACGGCGTGGACCGCCAGGTATTGGTCTCGGTGTGGGGCATGGAAAGCAACTTCGGCTCCTTCCAGGGCAACAACTCGGTGATCCGCTCCCTGGCGACCCTGGCCTACGAAGGCCGCCGCCCGGCATTCGCCCAGGCGCAATTGCTGGCCGCGCTGCAAATCATCCAGCATGGTGATATCCCGGCCGAACAGATGCGCGGTTCCTGGGCCGGTGCCATGGGCCAGACCCAGTTCATTCCAACCACCTATAACACCCACGCGGTGGACTTCGATGGCGACGGTCGCCGCGATATCTGGAATAGCTCGGCCGACGCCCTCGCCTCCACCGCGCACTACCTGCAAAGCTCTGGCTGGCAGAAGGGCCAGCCGTGGGGCTTTGAAGTGCAGCAATTGCCAACGAACTTCGACTACGCCCTGGCCGATGGCGTGGTGCGCAAGCCGGTGGGCGAATGGTTGAAACTCGGGCTGCAGGTGCCGGCCGGCGCCAGCGTGCCGCCCAACGTAGACACCCTGTCCGCTGCCCTGCTACTGCCGGCAGGCCACCGTGGCCCGGCATTCCTGGTGCTGGATAACTTCCGCGCGATCCTCAAGTACAACAACTCGTCGTCCTACGCCCTGGCAGTCGGCCTGTTGTCCGAGCGTTTTGGTGGGGGCGGCGTGATTCGTGGGGATTGGCCAACGGACGAACTGCCACTGACCCGCTCCCAGCGTATCGAGTTGCAGACGGTGTTGAGTGCCAAGGGTTATGAGGCGGGCAACCCGGATGGGATTATCGGCGCCAATACGCGCAAGGCGATTCGTGCGGCGCAGCAGTCGTTGGGCTGGCCGGCGGATGGGTACCCGACGGTGAAGTTACTGGAGTCGTTGCAGAACCGCTGATGGGCTTGGTGGTGAGCGGGCTTGTCACAAAAGCCCGTTCGTCACAGCGCAGTGCCTAGTCAACAAAAAGCACTGGCCCACTAAAGTCAGGCTTACGCACCACATCCTGCTCCAACACCAACCGCTGCTCCCCCGCATCCAGGCGCACCAAAGCGCCTATCGGCAAGGTCAGGTTCGGGTCGCAATGGCCGCTGCGCCAGCCGGACAGGACCGGGATGCATAACGGTGCGAACGTCTGTTTCAGCAGCCTGTCCAGCGCCGCGCTATCTACCCCCGCTACATCCCCCACCAGCACACCGCGAACCTGCGCCAACTTGCCCGCCAGGCGCAAATGCGTCAGTAGGCGGTCGATGCGGTAGATCGGTTCGTTGACGTCCTCGATAAACAGGATGATGCCCTCGGCATCGATTTCGAACGGCGTGCCCATCACGGCCGCGATCATTGACAGGTTGCCCCCCAACAGGCGCCCACTGGCGATGCCTGGCTCAACGGTGGTCAACGGGTAGGCCACCGGGTGCGCTAGCACACTGCCAGCCCCCAGTTGCCCACGCAGCAGGCTGAACAGTGATGATTCGGTGGGTTGTTGCTTGTCACCGAGCAGGTCGGCATTGAGCATCGGGCCGTGGAAGGTCACAAAACCGGCGTAGCGGCTGATCGCCAAGTGCAGCGCGGTGATATCGCTGTAGCCGACGAAGGGCTTGGGGTTGGCGGCCAGCAGGGCGAAATCCACGCCGTCGAGCAAACGTGGAGTGCCGTAGCCACCGCGCAGGCAGAAGATGGCGTCGATATCGGGGTCGGCGAAGGCTGCATGCAGGTCGCGCAGGCGTACTTTATCGCTGCCGGCCAGGTAGCCGTCGCGCTCGTACACCCCCGAGAAGATCCGCAGCTCGTAGCCGCGGGTACGCATCCATTGCCCGGCCTTTTCCACATCCAGCGCGGCAGGGCCGGCGGGGGCGATCAGGCCGATAGTGCCTTCAGCTCGCAACGCGGGTACGACGGCACTCGCTTGAGCGGTCATCCATGTTCTCCCTATCTGTAGCGCAGAACCCAATGTGGGAGCGGGCTTGCTCGCGATGCAGGCGCCTCGGTATATCAGTTGCACCGAGGTGATGCTATCGCGGGCAAGCCCGCTCCCACACAAGCCCGCACTCCACATTGATTGCGGTGCGGCTTACGAAACCAGGCTCGCCTTGACCAGCTTGGCCTGCTCGTCGGCGTGGTACGACGAACGCACCAGCGGACCCGACGCGACGTTCTTGAAGCCCATCTTGTAGCCTTCTTCGGCAAACCAGGCAAAGGTGTCCGGGTGCACGAAGCGCTGTACCGGCAAGTGGCTACGCGATGGCTGCAGGTACTGGCCGAGGGTCAGCATGTCGATGTCATGCTCGCGCATGCGCTTCATGACTTCGATCACTTCATCGTCGGTTTCGCCCAGGCCCAGCATCAGGCCGGACTTGGTCGGGATGTGCGGCATCATCTGCTTGAATTTCTGCAGCAGGGTCAGCGACCACTGGTAGTCCGAACCCGGGCGCGCGGCCTTGTACAGGCGTGGCACGGTTTCCAGGTTGTGGTTGAACACATCTGGAGGCTCGGCAGCGGTGATTTCCAGGGCGACATCCATGCGGCCGCGGTAGTCCGGGACCAGGGTCTCAAGCATCACGTTCGGCGACAGCTTGCGGATTTCGCGGATGCAGTCGGCAAAGTGCTGGGCACCGCCGTCACGCAGGTCGTCGCGGTCTACAGAGGTGATGACCACGTACTTGAGCTTCAGGTCGGCAATGGCGATGGCCAGGCTTTCTGGCTCGTTGACGTCCAGTGGCTTCGGCCGGCCATGACCAACGTCGCAGAACGGGCAACGACGGGTGCAGATATCACCCATGATCATGAAGGTGGCGGTGCCACCGGAGAAGCACTCACCCAGGTTCGGGCAGGAGGCTTCTTCACACACGCTGTGCAGCTTGTGTTTACGCAGCAGCGCCTTGATACGGTCGACTTCCGGCGAAACCGGGATGCGGACGCGGATCCAGTCGGGCTTTTTCGGCAGTTCGGTGGTCGGAATGATCTTCACCGGGATGCGTGCAACCTTCTCGGCGCCGCGCAGCTTGACGCCGGCTTCCACCTTGGCACGCGGAGCCGGGGCCGGACGGTCGGTAATGTCCAGCGTCGGGATCATGGTTTGCACAACATCAGTAGTCATATCAGTCGATTCCGCCCGTCAGGGTCGTCTGCTCAGCATAGTCGAGGTGTTTGACGAGCTGCGCGCGCAGCCGGGCACTTACCTCGGCAAATTCTATGGGTGTTGCGTGATCGCTCAACTGGGTCATGGCCAAACCGGCGTAACCACAGGGATTGATCCGGCGAAACGGCGCCAGGTCCATGTCCACGTTCAGGGCCAGGCCATGAAAGGAACAACCATGGCGGATGCGCAGGCCCAGGGAGGCGATTTTCGCGCCGTCGACATACACTCCGGGTGCATCGGGCTTGGCCGCTGCCGTTACGCCGTAGCTGGCCAAGAGTTCGATCAGGCAGTTTTCCATGCGACTGACCAGCTCGCGCACGCCATAACCCAGCTTGCGCACATCCAGCAGCAGATAGGCCACCAGTTGCCCGGGCCCATGGTAAGTCACTTGGCCACCTCGGTCGACCTGCACCACCGGAATATCACCCGGAAGTAGTAGATGTTCGGCCTTGCCAGCCTGGCCCTGGGTGAACACTGGCGGGTGTTCCACCAGCCAGATTTCATCAGGAGCCGAAGTGCCACGCTCGTTGGTGAACCGTTGCATCGCATGCCAAACCGGCTCGTAGGCCATCTGGCCGAGCTCGCGAAAGCCCAGGACCTGTGACATCACAACACCATGTGCACGAAGCCGGTGGCCCGCAGTTCACTGTTGATGTTGTAGAGCTGGTCTTGATCAGTCGCAACGATGTGCAACTGGATCGTGGTGTATTTGCCGGTAGAGCTGGAGCGCTCATCCACGCGCTGATCGTTGATCGTAGCGTGCTTGCGCACGATTTCGAGGATCAGGTCTTTACGGCCTACACCGGTATCGCTGATCACCTTGATGGGATAGTCCACCACCGGGAATTCGATCTTTGGCGCCTTTACTTCTTTATCGGTCATGGCGTAACGGCCTCGTAAGCGGTAAGCCGTGGCGACGGGCAAAGCCCCGCGTCGGATCAACGCGGGGCTTTGCGGGTGCACACAATCAGTTGAACAAGCCGTAGAAGAATAGACGGATGCTATCCCACACGCGGCGGAAGATACCACCTTCCTCAACGGCGTCGAGCGCGATCAGATCGGCGCTGTGTACGACTTTGTCGTCCAGCTTCACTTCGACTTTACCGATCACATCGCCCTTGGCGATAGGCGCGGTCAGTTGTGGGTTCATGGTCATGCTGGCAGCCAGTTTCTTCAGCTGGCCTTTAGGCATGGTCAGGGTCAGGTCATCAGCCAGGCCGGCCTTGACTTGACGCTCGGTGCCTTTCCAGACCGGAGCCTGGGCCAGTTCAGCGCCCTTCTGGTAGAAGGTCTGGGTTTCGAAGAAGCGGAAACCGTAGGTCAGCAGCTTCTGGGTTTCAGCCGCACGAGCCTGCTCGCTGTTGGTGCCGAACACTACGGCGATCAAGCGTTGGCCATCACGTACAGCCGAGGACACCATGCAGTAGCCGGCTTCGTCGGTGTGGCCGGTTTTCAGGCCATCCACAGTCTTGTCACGCCACAGCAGCAGATTGCGGTTAGGCTGCTTGATGTTGTTCCAGAAGAACTCTTTCTGGGAGTAGATGGCGTAGTGCACCGGGTCGACACGAATGATCGCGCGCGCCAGGATCGCCATGTCATGGGCCGACGAGTAGTGGTCTGGGTTCGGCAGGCCGGTCGGGTTCATGAAGTGGCTGTTGGTCATGCCCAGGTCAGTCACGGTTTTGTTCATCATGTCGGCGAATGCATCTTCGCTGCCGGCAATGTGCTCGGCCAGGGCGACGCTGGCGTCGTTACCGGACTGGATGATGATGCCGTGCAGCAGGTCGCTGACAGTCACCTGGGAGCCGACCTTGATGAACATCCGCGAACCGCCGGTACGCCAGGCGTTTTCGCTGACGGTTACCGGATCGTTTTCACCGATCTGGCCACGACGGATTTCCAGGGTCGCGATGTAGGCGGTCATCAGTTTGGTCAGGCTGGCCGGCGGGAGGCGCTGGTCACCATTGTTTTCGACCAGCACGTTGCCGCTGGCGGCATCCATGAGCACGTAGGACTTGGCAGCCAGTTGCGGTGGCGCTGGCATCATTTCGACGGCCCAGGCAGCGGGCGCGATGATCAGCGGGACAAGCAGGCACAGGCGTTTGGCTAAGGTGGTGATGTTCATCCGTCTCTCGAAATTGCTTATGGAAACTTGCCCTCGCGGGCAAAACTATTCAGACAACCCGTTGCCAGGCTGTCGCGTATTCAGTTGCCAGCTCAACCCTTGCCTTCGGGTTTTTATTATTCGACGAGCCTGCAACCAGGGCCCCGGCACGCAAGCGCACCAGCACCCTAGATCCGCTACTGCTTATTCGGCGCTGACCACGCTGGGCTGACCCAGGTTGGCCAATCGCACGCTGTTCTGCACCTGGGCAATCTCGCCCGCCGAGCCGATGGGGCCCAGGCGTACACGGTGCAGGGTCTGCTGGTTACGCACGATGGAGCTGATAAACACCGGCGCGCTGACCATCCCGCTGAGCTTGGACCTTAACAGTTCTGCCGCATCCGGGTTGGCGAAAGCGCCGACTTGCAGGTATTGCCCGCCCGCCGCACTACCCGGCGCCGCCTGTGGCACGGCCACGACTGGCGCGGCGTGTTGCTGGGGCGGCGGCGTCCACTGCTCGACCTTGCCCGCCGAGGCGGTGATCTGCGGTTGCGCGCTTTGTGGCTCGTTGAGCATCAATGGCGCCGGCTTGCCGCGCTGCGCCCAATACTGGGCAGGGTCGATGCCTTCGACCTTGACCCGCGCCGTGCCGGTTTCGGCATAGCCGAGTTTTTTCGCGGCGGCGTAGGACAAGTCGATGATTCGGTCGGAATAGAACGGCCCACGGTCGTTGACCCGCAGGATCACCGTGCGGTTGTTGTCAAGGTTGGTCACGCGCACATAGGCAGGCAGCGGCAGGGTCTTGTGCGCCGCGCTCATGCCGTACAGGTCATACACCTCGCCGTTGGCGGTGTTCTGGCCGTGGAACTTGGTGCCGTACCAGGACGCCGTGCCCGACTGCACGTAGTTCTTGGACTCTTGCAGCGGGAAGTAGGTCTTGCCCAGCACCGTGTAGGGGTTGGCTTTGTAGTTGCCGGTATGCAGGGTCGGCGTGGCATCCGGGATACGCGAGACGTCGACGTCCCACCACGGCGCGCCGTCCTTGTGGGCACGGTTGATGTCCAGCCCCGGCTGCGCGCGGACTACCGGGCCACCGGCCTTCTGCACCGGCGCTCGGCTGGTGGAGCAACTGACAACCAGCAAGGACAATGCGGCCAGCGCCACCAGCTTGAGCGGTTTATTGATCGGCGATACCCGCATTACTTGACGCCCCGTGCTTGAACCAGCATGTCTGACAGCTGATGCACGGCCATGGCGTACATCACACTGCGGTTATAACGCGTGATTGCGTAAAAATTCTTCAGGCCCATCCAATATTCCGGGCCGTCTGCACCTTCCAGGCGGAAGGCGGTAACCGGCATATCATCGCGCAGCGCATCATGACTTGACCAGCCCAGCGCCCGCAACTCCCCGACGGTTTTCACCGGCTCGATGCCCTGGGTCAGGCCCTCATCGGCGCGATCGCCCGTGACGTCAGCACGGATCACCACCGGTTCGCCACCTACCCAGCCATGACGCTTGAAGTAACTGGCAACACTGCCAATGGCATCATCGGGATTGCTCCAGATATTGATATGGCCATCACCGTCAAAATCCACGGCGTAGGCGCGAAAGCTGCTGGGCATGAACTGTGGCAGGCCCATGGCGCCGGCGTAGGAGCCTTTGAGGGTCAACGGGTCGACCTGCTCCTCGCGGGCCAACAGCAGGAACTCACGCAGTTCCTTGCGGAAGAACTCGGCACGGGGCGGGTAATCGAAGCCCAGGGTCGACAAGGCGTCGATCACCCGGTAACTGCCGGTATTGCGCCCGTAAAAGGTTTCAACGCCGATGATCGACACGATCACCTGGGCCGGCACGCCATATTCCTGCTCGGCGCGGGCCAGCACGGCCTCGTGCTGCCGCCAGAAATCCACGCCCCTGGCCACGCGGGCGTCAGTCAGGAACATCGGACGATATTCCTTCCACTGCTTGACGCGCTCGGCGGGCCGGGAGATCGCGTCGAGGATCGACTGCTTGCGCTGCGCCTCGCGGAATACACCCATCAGTTGTTCGCCGGCGAAACCATAGTCACGGGTCATCTCACCGACAAATTCGGCGACCTGGGGCGAGCCGTCGTAATCGCCGGCCAGGGCGGGCGGCGAAGCGCCAAAGGCGCCCAACAGGCCCAGACAGGACGCGTATCGAGCAGCCCAGCCGCGCATTGCTTGCATTGACATCTTCACCTTATTCAAACCTGTGCGATCCACTTGCGATGGGTATGGATCGACATCAAAACCCCAAACGCTGACAGTAATGTCACCAGCGAAGTTCCGCCGTAGCTAATGAACGGCAACGGCACCCCAACCACCGGCAGCAGGCCACTGACCATACCGATGTTGACGAAAACGTAAACAAAAAAAGTCATTGTCAGCGCACCGGCGAGCAATTTGCCGAACAACGTCTGCGCTTGTGCGGTAATCACCAGGCCGCGCCCGATCAACAACAAGTAGATCAACAGCAGTGCGCAGATACCCACCAGGCCGAACTCCTCGCCCATCACCGCAATAATAAAGTCGGTGTGGCTTTCCGGCAGGAAGTCCAGGTGGGACTGGGTGCCCAGCAACCAGCCCTTGCCAAACACGCCGCCGGAACCGATCGCGGCCTTGGACTGGATGATATTCCAGCCGGTGCCCAGCGGATCGCTCTCGGGATCGAGGAAGGTCAGGACCCGCTGTTTCTGATAGTCATGCATGAAAAAGAACCACATGGCGACAGCCACCGGCACGGCCGCCACCAGCACGCTGACGATCCAGCGCCAGCGCAGGCCGCCCATGAACAGCACGAACGCACCGCCGGCGAGGATCAGCAGGCCGGTGCCGAGGTCCGGCTGGCGCACAATCAGGATGAAGGGAATGCCGATCAGGATCAGGCTTATCCCCACATGCTTGAGCTGCGGCGGCAAGGTGCGCTTGGCCAGGTACCAGGCGATCGTGGCCGGCATCAGGATCTTCATGAATTCCGACGGCTGGAAGCGAATCACCCCGGGGATATTGATCCAGCGGGTGGCGCCCATGGCGTTATGCCCCATGACGTCCACCACCACCAGCAACAGTACGCCGGCGACGTAGCCCAGCGGCACCCAGCGCGCCATGAAGCGCGGCTCCAGCTGGGCGATCACGACCATCGACAACAGGCCCAGGCCAAACGACGACGCCTGCTTGATCAACAGATCCCAGTTCTTGCCACTGGCCGAATACAGCACGAACAGGCTGCCGGCCGCCAGGGTCAGCAGCAGGATCAGCAAGGGGCCATCAATGTGCATGCGCTGCAACAAGGTGGCGCGGCGACGCATCACATCCTCACTGGAGAGAATGCGGTCAAAATTACTCTTCACGGGCCGTAGCCTCCGCGCTTGAAGGGTTGGCAAACTCAGGCCTGAGCTTGCCGTCCTGGTCCAGCAACCAGGCGTCCATGATCTGGCGCACCACCGGGGCGGCCACGCCGGAACCGGACTCGCCGTTCTCGACCATCACCGCCACGGTGATCTTCGGGTTGTCGGCCGGGGCAAAACCGACGAACAAGGCGTGGTCGCGATGGCGTTCCTGGACCTTGGAGCGGTCGTACTTCTCGCCCTGCTTGATTGCCACCACCTGGGCGGTACCGCTCTTGCCGGCAATCCGGTACTGCGCGCCAGCGGCGGCCTTGCGCGCCGTGCCCCGGGCACCGTGCATGACTTGCTGCATACCGTGGTTGACCTTGGTCCAGTCGGACGGGTCGCGCAGGATGATGTCCGCAATCGGGTTTTCATCCACCGGCTTTTCACCCTCGATGGTCTTGGCCAGGTGCGGGCGAATCCACTTGCCCTTGCTGGCCACCAGCGCCGTGGCCTGGGCCAGTTGCAAGGGGGTGGCCTGCATGTAGCCCTGGCCGATCCCCAGGATCAGGGTCTCGCCCGGGAACCAGGCCTGGCGCCGGGTGGCGCGCTTCCACTCCCGGGAAGGCATCAGGCCCGGGGATTCTTCAAACATGTCCAGGGATACTTTCTGACCCAGGCCGAACTTGCCCATGTAGGTCGACAAACGATCAATCCCCAGCTTATGGGCCAGGTCATAGAAGTAGGTGTCGTTGGAACGCATGATCGCCGTGTCCAGGTCCACATAGCCGTCGCCGGTGCGGTTCCAGTTACGGTACTTGTGATCGTAGTTGGGCAACATGTAATAGCCCGGATCGTAGACCCGGCTGGAAGCGGTGACCACACCCGCGTCCAGGCCGGCAATCGCCACCGCCGGCTTGATGGTCGAGCCCGGCGGATACAGACCGCGCAGCACCCGGTTGAACAGTGGCCGGTCAATGGAGTCGCGCAATTCGGCATAGGCCTTGAAGCTGATCCCGGTCACGAACAGGTTGGGGTCGAAACTCGGCTGGCTGACCATCGCCAGCACCTCGCCCGTGTTCGGATCCAGCGCCACCACCGCGCCACGACGCCCGCCGAGGGCCATTTCTGCGGCCTCCTGCAGCTTGATATCCAGGCTCAGGACAATGTCCTTGCCGGGAATCGGGTCGGTCCGCTTGAGCACCCGCAGCACGCGGCCGCGGGCGTTGGTCTCGACTTCCTCGTAACCCACCTGGCCGTGCAACTGCGGCTCGTAGAAACGCTCGATACCGGTTTTGCCGATATGGTGCGTACCGCTGTAATTGACCGGGTCGAGGGTTTTCAGCTCTTTCTCGTTGATCCGCCCCATGTAACCAACCGAGTGGGCAAAGTGCGCCCCTTGCGGGTAGTGGCGCACCAACTGCGCCACCACTTCCACACCCGGTAGGCGGAACTGGTTCACCGCAATCCTGGCGATCTGTTCTTCGGTCAGCTCAAACAGGATCGGCACCGGTTCGAACGGGCGGCGCCCCTGTTTCATGCGTTTTTCGAAGATCACACGGTCTTCCGGGGTCAGTTGCAGCACCTCGACGATCACATCGAGGACCTGCGGCCAATCACCGGAGCGTTCGCGGGTCATGCTCAGGCTGAAACTGGGCCGGTTATCGGCGATCACCACACCATTGCGGTCGAAAATCAGGCCACGGGTCGGCGGAATCGGTTGCACATGCACCCGGTTGTTTTCCGACAACGTGGAGTGATACTCGTACTGAATCACCTGCAGGTAATACAGACGGGCGATCAACACGCACATCAACGCCACCACCGCGATAGCGCCAAAGATCACCCGCGCGCGTACAAGGCGTGCGTCTTTCTCGTGGTCCTTGATGCGGATCGGCTGGGTCATCAGGCAGGGCGCAGACTATTTGTGGTAAGGGTGCCCGGACAGAACTGTCCAGGCGCGATACAGCTGTTCACCAATCAGGATCCGCACCAGCGGATGGGGCAACGTCAGGGGCGACAGCGACCAGCGCTGATCGGCCCGCGCGCAGACTTCCGGCGCCAGCCCCTCGGGGCCGCCGACCATGAAGTTGACCGTACGCGAGTCCAGGCGCCAACGATCCAGCTCCACCGCCAACTGCTCGGTGCTCCAGGGCTTGCCGTGCACCTCAAGGGTGACGATGCGCTCGTTGGTACCGACCTTGGCCAGCATCGCCTCGCCTTCCTGACGGATAAAACGCGCCACGTCGGCGTTCTTGCCCCGGGTGTTGAGCGGTATTTCCACCAGTTCCAGCGCAAGCTCGGATGGCAGACGCTTGGCATACTCATGCCAGCCTTCTTCCACCCACTTGGGCATGCGTGAACCGACAGCAATCAGACGCAGGCGCACAGCCGTTCCTTATTCCTGGTCTTTGTTGAGCTTGTCGAAGTGCGCGTGACCGACTTCCGGGCTGTGGTGCTTGCCATCGGCGGCACGGCTCTGCTCGGCGCCTTTCCACAGACGCTCCAGGTCGTAGAACTGACGAGCGTTGCTGGTCATCATGTGTACGATCACGGTGTCCAGGTCAGCCAGCACCCAGTCGCTGTCGCCCTTGCCTTCTTCACCCAATGGCTTGACGCCCTGGGCTTTGACGGCTTCGCGAACCTTGTCCAGCATCGCGCCGATCTGGCGGTTGGAGGTACCGGTGGCGATGATCATGAAGTCGGTGATGCTTTGCTTGTCACGCACGTCCAGGACCTGAATGTCCTGAGCCTTCACGTCTTCCAGGGCCGCGACGGCCAGCGCTACCAGCGCTTCACCCTCAGGAGCCGGGACCAACAGGGCTTCCACCGGCAACGGTGCGCTCTTGAACGTGCCTTTGCGCTTAACTTTGCTTACGTCTTTGTTCGTCATATAAAACTCGTTTTGCTCAATAGTTCGGGCGCTTCAATACACGATTATTCGTGCCTTCAAGCGCGCCTTTTCAGTTCGACGCACGGTAAAGCCCGTGCGCATCGATGTAGGCCAGGACCGCGTCAGGCACCAGGAAACGTACCGACTTACCGCTGGCCAGCAGTTGACGGATCTGGGTGGCGGACACCGCAAGCGGGGTCTGCCAGACGAATGCAATATTCCCGCTCGGCCCGGTCAGGGCCTGTGGGTCACTTACCGACCGCGCTGCCAGCAGGTTGCGCAAGGCATCCGGCGGTTCGCTGTCGGCATCCGGGCGTTGCAAAACCAGGATGTGGCAATGCTGGAGCAACTCTTCCCAGCGATGCCAAGTGGGCAGTCCGCAAAATGCGTCCCAGCCCAAAAGCAGAAACAACTGGTCATCGGCGGCCAACTCGGCCCGCGTCTGTTCCAGGGTGTCGATAGTGTAGGACGGTTTATCGCGCTTGAGTTCGCGGTCGTCCACCACCAACGGGGCAATGCCGGCCACCGCACACTGCACCATCGCCAGGCGCTCCTGCGCGCTGACTTGCGGCGTGTCCCGGTGCGGCGGCCTGGCGTTGGGGATCAGCCGCAGCTCTTGCAGCCCGAGGGTATCCGCCACTTCCAGGGCACTGCGCAAATGGCCGATGTGCACGGGGTCGAAGGTACCGCCGAACAGCCCGATGCGTTTACCCATCAAGTGCGCACATGACCGTCACCAAACACCACGTACTTCTCGCTGGTCAGGCCTTCCAGGCCAACCGGCCCACGGGCATGCAGCTTATCGGTGGAAATCCCGATCTCCGCCCCCAGGCCATACTCGAAGCCATCGGCAAAGCGTGTCGAGGCGTTGATCATCACCGAAGCGGAATCCACTTCGTTAAGGAAACGCCGGGCATCGCTGAAATGCTCGGAAACAATGGCGTCAGTATGCTTGGAGCCGTAGGTGTTGATGTGCTCGATGGCCTGGTCCAGATCGTCGACGATCCGAATCGACAGGATCGGCGCGGTGTATTCGGTGTACCAATCCTGCTCGGTCGCCTCGATCACATCGCTGCCCAACAGCGCCCGGGTACGCTCGCAACCCCGCAGTTCCACGCCCTTGTCACGGTAGATCGCAGCCAGCGGCGGCAACACGCGCTCGGCAATACCGGCGTGGACCAACAGGGTTTCCATGGTGTTGCACGGCGCATAGCGATGGGTCTTGGCGTTATCGGCAATGCGGATCGCCTTGTCGAGATCGGCCGCCACATCGATAAAGACGTGGCAGACGCCATCCAGGTGCTTGATCACTGGCACCTTGGCATCACGGCTGACGCGCTCGATCAGGCTCTTGCCACCGCGCGGCACGATCACGTCGACAAACTCAGGCATGGTGATCAACGCGCCCACGGCCGCGCGGTCGGTGGTTTCCACCACTTGCACCACTTCGGCCGGCAACTCTGCCACGGCCAGGCCCTGCTGGATGCATGCGGCGATAGCGCGGTTGGAGTTGATGGCCTCTGAGCCGCCACGCAGGATGGTGGCGTTACCGGACTTCAGGCACAGGCTCGCGGCGTCGATGGTCACGTTCGGGCGCGACTCATAGATGATGCCGATCACGCCCAGGGGCACGCGCATCTTGCCAACCTGGATGCCTGACGGCAGGTAGCGCATGTCGCGGATTTCGCCGATGGGGTCAGGCAGCTTGGCCACCTGGCGCAGCCCTTCGATCATGTCGTCGATACGTGTCGGCGTCAGCGCCAGGCGATCCAGCAATGCCGGCTCCAGACCATTGGCCCGGCCGTTGGCCAGGTCCAACTCGTTGGCGGCGGTCAACTCGGAGCGCGAGGCATCCAGAGCATCGGCGGCAGCCAGCAGGGCACGGTTCTTCTGCGCGGTGCTCGCACGGGCGATCAACCGCGAGGCCTGACGGGCAGCGCGGCCCAGGCGGGTCATGTAGTCAAGAACGGACTCAGTCATGGTCTGGTGGGGTCTTGGCAAAGAGGAAAGCGGCAGATTATAGCTGTCGCGCCGTCCTACGGACAGCGGTGAGGGGCGGATGGTCGAAATGAACTGTAAAAACTCGACGTTCAGCGGTGATTAAGCCTGGAGTTGATATCATCCTGTCACATTTGGCCTGCGCAACCGCCCTTCGTTATGTCCAGTTCACCCCCCAAGTACCCCGCCAAGCCCCTGCCTGATGGGTTTTTCGACCGCGACGCACAAACGCTCGCGAAAGATTTGCTGGGCAAAGTCATCCGTCATCGTGTCGGCGAGGTGTGGCTGTCGGCGCGAATTATTGAAACCGAAGCCTATTACCTGGCCGAAAAAGGCAGCCATGCGTCCCTCGGCTACACAGAAAAGCGTAAGGCTTTGTTTCTGGATGGCGGCCACATCTATATGTACTACGCCCGTGGTGGCGACTCCCTGAACTTCAGCGCCCAGGGGCCGGGCAATGCCGTGCTGATCAAGTCGGCCTACCCGTGGGTGGATGAGGTTTCAGGGCCTGCAAGCCTGGCGCAGATGCTGTTGAACAATCCCGACACCAGCGGCCGCCCGCGCCCGGCCCACAAGCTCTGCGCCGGGCAGACGTTGCTGTGCAAGGCCCTGGGTTTGAAAGTGCCGATGTGGGACGCCAAGCGCTTCGACCAGGCGCTGCTCTACGTGGAGGATGTGGGCCTGGCGCCCACGCAAATTATCCAGACCACCCGCCTGGGCATTCCCGGCGGGCGCGATGAACACCTGATGTATCGCTTCGTCGATGCTGACTTCGCACCCTATTGCACGCGGAACCCGTTGCGACGCGGCCAGGTCGAAGGCCGCGATTACGTTTTGATTTGAATATCTGAAACAACCGTTTCTGCTGGAAATGGCATCTGCAACACAGCCGATGCCCTGTAGGAGCTGGCTTGCCAGCCCCTACAAGGGTCGCCGGTGTTTTGAGAAGCGCATTCCAGGCAGCGGTTCATTGATGGAGTGATTGTATGGGCCCATGGCTCGATGGCATTACCGGCTGGCTGACCCTCAATCCGCAATGGCTGGCGGCAGCGGTGTTTATCGTCGCCTTTGTGGAATGCCTGGCCATCGCCGGGATTATCGTGCCGGGTACGGTGCTGCTGTTCGCCATTGCCGCACTGGCCGGCAGCGGCGCGCTGTCCCTGGGCGAGACCTTGCTGCTGGGCTTGCTCGGCGGGCTGCTGGGCGATGGGATTTCCTACTACCTGGGTCGGCATTTCCACCAGAACATCCGGCGCCTGCCCGGCCTGCGTCATCATCCCGAATGGATGGACGGGGCCGAGGCCTACTTTCAGAAGTACGGCATCGTCAGCCTGCTGGTAGGACGCTTCATTGGCCCACTACGCCCCATGCTGCCCATGGTCGCCGGGATGTGCGACATGCCATTCCCGCGCTTTGCTGCCGTCAGCGTGCTGGCCGCCGCCGGCTGGTCGGTCGCCTACCTGTTGCCTGGCTGGGCCGCAGGTGCAGCGTTCCGCCTGCCGCTGCCCGAAGGGTTCTGGCCTGAGGCTGGGGTGGTTGCCGCCTGCCTGGCCGTGTTGTTCGGTATCGCCCTCAACAGCACCCTGCGCGGCCACCGCCGCGCCACTCTGTGGGTGGGCTGCGCCAGCCTGGCCTTGTTGATTGCGATGTTTATCGGTTATCCGTACCTGAACCACTTTGACCAGGGATTGATGGCCCTGGTCCAGGAGCATCGAAGCCCAACCATGGACCGGGTCATGGTGATGATCACGCAGTTGGGCGAGTTCAAGAAGATGTTCGTCGCCAGCGCCGTGCTGACCGGCCTGCTGTTCCTGGCACGGCAATGGCGCCAGGGGATCTTTGTCGGCGCCACACTGCTGGGCGCCGCGCTGATCAATACCGGGAGCAAGCTGTTCTTTGCCCGTGGCCGACCAGAAATCCTCGTCGACCCACTGACCAGCTTCAGCATGCCCAGCGGTCACGCCTCGGGCTCGTTTGCGTTCTTCCTCGCGTTGGCGGTGCTGGCCGGTCGCGGCCAACCGATTCGCATGCGTCTGGCCTGGCTGCTGCTGGGGGCTATCCCGGCCGCCGCCATTGCACTGTCACGGGTGTATCTGGGGGCGCACTGGCCGAGCGATATCCTGGCTGGCACCTTGCTGGCAATGACGGTTTGCGCCTTCAGCCTAACGCTGAGCCAGCGCCAGAGCTCGCTACCGCCCATGGCGCCAAAGGTCTGGTGGCTGATCGTGCCGGGATGCGTGGCGGTTCTGGGGTTCTTTGCCCTGACCGGGACCTCCCACGCCTTGCTGCGCTACGCCTACTGATCTAGGCCGGACCAACCCAGTCCACGGGAGTGCTACGCCGCTCAGCACAGCGCTCCCGGCGTTCGAACAACATCTCATCGGCGATTTCGGCAGCCCGCTCGGCAATGTACTCCGGGCCACGATCGCCGGCCTGCTGAATCAATTGCGCGGTCACACTGACAAAAAAAGCATCCCAGATCGGCTGCTCCGATGGCGGCAATCGAATCATGTTCATTCCCTGATAGTAGTGGCTGAAGCTCCACTATTTCAGGCGATGGGCACCCAGCATCGAAGAAAAATCCGAACCTTGCGCGGATGAATCCGAGACAACCCGGCTCAGGGAAACAGTTCACCCTGCAACTCATCCAGCAGCAATTGGATCGCATCCAGACGCTGCTGGGGGTCGTCGAGTTGCAGCAACTTGATCTTGTCTGCATCGGTGAACGGCAACAAGTAGGCCAGGCGGTTGCCCAACACCTGCTGCCCCTGCGCATCGGCGCCCATGTCCAACGAGGCGACCATCGGGTGCTCCGCCAGGGCCTCAAGCAGCGCCAACAAATCAGCATCCTCCTCGTCCAACGGCCGCTCGGGGAGGTCTTCCAGCCACTCGACATCTGCTACCAACAGTTGATCACGCTGCACATCCGCCTCGCGCACCCGAAACCTGCGCCCACCCTCGACCCTAATCCCCAGCAAGCCATTGTCCTGCTGCTTGAAATCACGAATCAGCGCTTCGCAACCAATCACTGCATAGCCATCGGGCGCCAGGCCGACTTCCTGGCCATCAAGGATGCAGACCACACCAAAGCCTTCGCCCTTTTTCATGCAGCGGCCGATCATGTCCAGGTAGCGCGCCTCGAACAGTTGCAGGTCGAGGGTGCAGCCTGGAAACAGCACCGTATTGAGAGGGAACAGCGCCAGACTCATAAAGCGTTCCTTAAACCCGATTTAAATCACCAAAGACACGGCCAGTGGCAGGAACACTGCCGTGGCCACGCCCATCAAACTCATCGCCAGTGCGGCAAAGGCCCCGCACTCTTCGCTTTCCTGCAAGGCCACCGAGGTGCCGACCGCGTGGGCGGTCATGCCCAGGGCCATGCCCCGTGCCTCAGGGCTGTGCACCCCCAGGCGAGACAGGAAAGCCGGCCCGATCATCGCACCGATCACCCCGGTGATCAGCACGAACACCGCCGCCAGCGCCGCGACGCCGCCGATCTGCTCGGCCACCAGCATGGCGATAGGCGAGGTCACGGACTTGGGCGCCATGGTCATCAGCACCATATGTTCGGCACCAAACCACCAGCCGAGCCACACACACAGGCCGGTGGCAAACACCCCGCCCACCATCAGCGTAGTAAAAATCGGCCAGAACAACTGGCGGATCCGCCGCAGGTTCAAATACAGCGGCACCGCCAGCGCCACGGTGGCCGGGCCCAGCAAGATGCTCATGATCTCGGTGCTTTTGCGGTACTCGACATAGGTCAACCCGCACCCCAGCAGCACGCCGATCACCAGCAACATCGAGACCAGTACCGGCTGCAGGAAGATCCAGCGGGTTTTCTCGAACCCCGCCAGTACCAGTTGATAGGCGCCCAACGTGATGCCAATACCAAACAAGGGATGGTGGATCACCGCCGCCCACGCGCCCTGCCAATCGAAGGTCATTGCCCCTCCTCCCGCCGCGCCTGGCGCTTGACCAGTTTTTGCATCATCACACCAACAACGCCCATGGCGATTACCAGCGACAGGACCAACGCCCCGACGATGGCCCAGAAATCGGCGGCAATGTCCTTGGCATATACCATCACCCCCACCGCTGGCGGCACCAGCAGCAGTGGCAGGTAACGCAGCAGGCTGCTGGCCGCCAGGCTCAGCGGTTCACCGACCTCGCCGCGCCACACCAGATACGCCAGCAGCAACAGCAAGCCGACAATCGGCCCCGGCAAGATCGGCAGGAACAAGTGATTGATCGCCGTGCCCAGCAATTGAAACAACACCAGCCAAGTCAGACCGCGTAACAGCATGGGTTTTCTCCCCCCAAAAGCCCGTGGGCATTATAAGCACGCCGCTCCTATGAACAGGCATTCGCCAAAAGCATGGTGGGTTGACCGGGCCATTTGCCCATGATGATCTACATTGGTTCTCGGGAATCCACCTAAAACAATAACCCCCTATAGGAACGAGCTTGCTCGCGAAAGCCGTCGACGATAACGGGTGCACCCAGGCAGTACGCGGTGACATTGGGTTTTTCGCGAGCAAGCTCGCTCCTACAAGGGAATAGATTGATGAACCAAGGAGAGTCGCAATGCCTTTCGTACCTGTAGTGCAACTCAATGAATATGTCGGCAAGGAACTGGGACGTTCCGCATGGCTCACCATCGACCAGGAGCGTATCAACCTGTTCGCAGAAGCGACCGGCGATTTTCAGTTCATCCACGTCGATCCGGTAAAAGCCGCCCAGACCCCATTTGGCAGCACCATTGCCCATGGTTTCCTGTCGCTGTCGTTGATCCCCAAGTTGATCGAAGACATCCTGATCATGCCCGAGGGCCTGAAGATGGCGGTCAACTACGGCCTGGACAGCGTGCGCTTTATCCAGCCGGTGAAGGTCAACTCCAAGGTGCGCCTGGCAGTGACCCTCACCGACGCCACCGAGAAAAAGCCGGGGCAGTGGCTGCTCAAGGCCACTTGCACCCTGGAAATCGAGGGCCAGGAAAAACCCGCCTACATCGCCGAATCATTGTCACTGTGCTTCGTCTGATACATCTGTAGGAGCCGGCTTGCCGGCGATAGCGCCAGCAGTCGCGCCATCGCCGACAAGTCTGTATTAGCACACAGACCACTAGGTATAGCTTCCCCCGCTGCGGCATACTCGGCGCTCAATTATCCGGATCCCGCTATGCGCCCAATCGTTCCCCTTGCTCTGGCCTTGTTGCTCACCGCTTGCGGCGACGGCGAACCCCTGTTGCCGCCCGACGCCCGGCTGCCGGACGGCGGGCGTTATCGCGGGGATGTGGTCGATGGGCTGTTGCAAGGCCAGGGCCGGGTGGACTACCCCAACGGCAGTTGGTACGCCGGGCAATTCGACAAGGGCCAGTGGCATGGCCAGGGCGAATGGCACGGCAGCAATGGCGAAGTCTATAAAGGTCAGTTCCAGCAAGGTCTGTTCGATGGCCAGGGCACCCTGACCACCGCAGCCAACACCTATGTCGGCGGCTTCAAGCAAGGCCGGCGCAACGGCGAAGGCACCCTCCGAGAGGGGCAGATGACCTATCGCGGCGAATTCAAGGACGACCAGTATTCCGGCCTCGGCCGCCTGGAGTTGGCGGACGGCAGCCAATACCAGGGGCTGTTCGCCCACGGCAAACCCAACGGTGAAGGCCAGCGCAACGACGACAGCGGCAACCAGTTCAGCGGTCACTTCGTCAATGGCCAACTGGAAGGCAACGGCACCTTCAACAGTGCCGAAGGCGACATGTACATCGGCCACTTCAAGCAGAACCAACTCAACGGCAAGGGCCGCTACGAAAACGCCGACGGCGATGTGTGGACCGGCGAGTTCCGCGAAGGCGCCCTCAGCGGCAAAGGTGAACTGACCGGTGTGGATGGCAGCCATTACATCGGGCAATTCAGTGATTGGCGCTTCACCGGTGAAGGGCGCCTGAACCTCAGCGATGGCAGTTTCTACATCGGTGGCTTCGACAACGACAGCTATCACGGGCAAGGCACCCTGGTGCTCACCGATGGCACGGTACAGGCCGGGACCTGGGCCAATGGCCTGCGCGTACGCGATGCCGACGGCAAGCTGTTGCCCGATGCCCTGGAGGTCGGGGTACTGGCCCAGGGGCGTCTGCTCGATAACGCCCTTGCCGCCGTGCCGGCGTCGACCCCGGCGGTCGAGTTGTACACCCTGGTGGTGGCCGGCGACGGCAAGCAAAGCGTATTCCTGCGCGAGGCCGACTATGTCAGCAACCTGCTGGCCAGCCGTTTCGGCGCCCGCGGGCAGATCCGCCTGGTCAACCATCGCGACCACATCGCCGACCGCCCGATGGCAACCCGCGAAAGCCTGCGCCGTGCCGTGCAGACCCTGGCCGAGCGCACCGGCCCCGAAGACCTGGTGTTTATCTACCTGACCAGCCACGGCACCCACGAACACCAACTGGTGCTCGACCAACCCCGCATGGAACTGGCCGACCTGCCGAGCGACGAACTGGCAGCGGTGATGGCGCCGCTGAAAAACCGCGACAAGGTCATCGTGATTTCAGCCTGCTACTCCGGTGGATTTATCCCGGCGCTCAAGGATGATCACACCCTGATCATGACCGCCTCGCGCGCCGATCGTGTGTCGTTTGGCTGCTCGGAAGAAGCCGACTTCACCTACTTTGGCGATGCCTTGTTCGCCCAGGCCCTGACCCAGACCGACGATTTGCAACATGCCTTCAAGCTGGCCCAACGGCATGTGACCGAACGCGAAATGGCTGACAACTTCGAAGCCTCCGAACCACAGATCTGGGCCCCCAAGAGCGTCATCGCCCGCTGGCAATTATTACGCAAACAGCAGGCACGAAAGGCGCTGGAAAGCGTCTCTATCAATAGCAAGGAAGCAAAGAGCAACTAAGCTGAAACTGTATCAAGGGGGAAATACCATGTACTTGACGCCTCAGCATATATTGCTTGCCGGAGCCTCGGGCTTGACCGGGGAACATCTGCTGGACCGCCTGCTCAACGAGCCCACCGTCACCCGCGTATTGGCGCCCAGCCGCCGCCCGCTGGCCGAACACCCGCACCTGGAAAACCCGGTCGGCGATCCCAACGTATTGCTGCCACAACTGAGCGGCCGGGTCGACCTGGCCTTCTGCTGCCTGGGCACCACCTTGAAAAAGGCCGGCTCGGAGGAAGCCTTTCGCGCGATCGACCTGGACCTGGTGGTAGCGTTCGGCAAGCGCGCACGGGAGATGGGCGCACGGCACCTGATTGTGATCAGCGCCATTGCCGCCGATCCAAAGTCCTCGGTGTTCTACAACCGGGTCAAAGGGGAAATGGAGCAGGCGTTGCAGGCCCAGGACTGGCCGCAGTTGACCATCGTGAGGCCTTCGCTGCTGCTGGGCGAACGGCTGGAGACCCGGCTCGCGGAAAAGCTCGCGGGCCCGCTGTCGCGGCTGATTCCCGGCAAATATCGCGGCATTGAAGTGTGTGAACTGGCCCGGGCCATGTGGCGCCTGGCGCTGGAAGAGCAGGATGGAGTGCGGATCGTCGAGTCGGACGAGTTGCGCAAGCTCGGCAAGTGAGTCTGTTCAACGGTTTTGCACCGGCCCAATGTGGGAGCGGGCTTGCTCGCGAAGGCGTAGTGTCAGTCAATGGATCAGGTGACTGACACTGCGCCTTCGCGAGCAAGCCTGCTCCCACATTTCAGGTCGGTGTTACACCTTGGCTCAGCGTTACAACCCACCCGTCGCATTGAACCCAACCCCCAATACCGTCAACGCCGACAGCGGCAACAGCAGTGTGTCGAGCAACGCACTGGCTGGCAGATCAAGGCCCGGATAGCTCGGCGCTTCGGCGCCAAAGCGGTCCATGGCGCAACAACCACCCTGCATCGCATACAAGTCCAGGCGCGTCCCCGCATACACCACTGGCGCGCCGGGCTTGGCCGCATCCAGGGTGCGCGCGGTGGCGCAGCCCATCAGTTGCAGTGCCAGCACCATCAACAAGAATTTATTCATCACTGCTCAAATGATGCTCACCCCAACGCGGCAACATGTCCTGGGGGATATTCAGCAGGTTGAGAATCCGCGCCACCACGAAATCCACCAGGTCATCGATGGTCTGTGGCTGATGATAGAAGCCCGGCGAGGCCGGCAGGATAGTCACGCCCATATTCGACAGCTTGAGCATATGCTCCAGGTGAATGCTCGAGTAAGGCGCCTCGCGCGGCACCAGGATCAACTGGCGGCGTTCCTTCAAGGTCACGTCCGCCGCGCGCTCGATCAGGTTATTGCAAGCGCCGGTGGCGATCGCCGACAACGTGCCGGTGGAGCATGGCACCACCACCATCGCCGCAGGCGCACCGGAGCCGGAGGCCACCGGTGACATCCAGTCTTCCTTGCCATAGACCTTGATCTGCCCTGCCGCCGCACCGGTGTATTCGGTGAGGAAGGCCTGCATCATCTGCACCTTGGGCGGCAGCGAGACGTCAGTCTCGGTGGCCATCACCAATTGCGCGGCCTTGGAAATCAGGAAATGCACCTCGCGGTCTTCACGCACCAGGCAATCGAGCAAACGCAACCCATAAGGCGCGCCGGACGCGCCGGTCATCGCCAGGGTAATGCGCTCCGGGCCGCTCATTGCAGCGCCTCGGCCAGTTTGCCGTGCAAGCCGCCGAAGCCGCCATTGCTCATGATCACCACGTGGGTCCCCGGTTTGGCCTGGCTCTTGACCCGCTCAATGATGCCTTCCAGGGAATCGCTGACAATCGACGGCACGCTGCAGAGTTTGGCAACGGCCGCCAAGTCCCAGCCCAGGTTGGCCGGCGCGTACCACACAACCTGGTCGGCATCGTTGACGCTTTCCGGCAGGCCGTCGCGGTGTGCACCGAGTTTCATGGAGTTGGAACGCGGCTCGATGATCGCGATCACCGGCGCATCGCCAACGCGCTTGCGCAGGCCGTCGAGGGTGGTGGCAATCGCCGTAGGGTGGTGGGCAAAGTCGTCGTAGATGGTAATCCCATTCACTTCGGCAACCTTTTCCATGCGCCGCTTGACGCTCTTGAACGCGCTCAGCGCCGCAATGCCCATGGCCGGCACCACACCGACATGACGCGCCGCCGCGAGAGTGACCAAGGCGTTGGCGACGTTGTGCTGGCCGGTCATGTCCCAGTCGACGATGCCTTGGGGCTCGCCCTCGAACAGCACTTCGAACCGGGACCCGTCCTCGCGCAGCAACTTGACCTGCCACTGCCCGCCCGCGCCGGTGGTTTGCACTGGCGTCCAGCAACCCATGTCGATCACGCGCTGCAAGGCCGGTTCGGTGGTCGGATGGATCACCAGGCCTTCGCTTGGGATGGTGCGCACCAAGTGATGGAACTGCCGCTCGATAGCCGGCAGATCGGGGAAGATGTCTGCGTGATCGAACTCCAGGTTGTTCAGGATCGCCGTGCGCGGACGGTAGTGGACGAACTTGGAGCGTTTATCGAAGAAGGCACTGTCGTATTCATCGGCCTCGATCACAAAGAATGGGGTATCACCCAGGCGTGCCGACACCGAAAAGTTCTGCGGGACGCCGCCGATCAGGAAGCCAGGGCTCATGCCCGCGTGTTCCAGGACCCAGGCCAGCATGCTGCTGGTGGTGGTCTTGCCGTGCGTACCGGCAACCGCCAGCACCCAGCGCCCTTGCAGCACATGATCGGCCAACCATTGCGGGCCGGAGACATAGGGCAAACCTTTGTTGAGCACGTATTCCACGGCGGGGTTGCCACGGGACATGGCATTGCCGATCACCACCAGGTCTGGGGCCGGGTCAAATTGCGCCGGATCGTAGCCCTGGGTCAATTCAATGCCCTGGGCCTGCAATTGCGTGCTCATGGGCGGATAGACGTTGGCGTCGGAGCCCGTGACGTGATGGCCCAGCTCTTTAGCCAGGACAGCCATTGAGCCCATGAAGGTGCCGCAAATACCGAGAATATGAATGTGCATAGTGGACCTCGTAAAACATCGAGGCAGGTTAGCGCAGGGCGTGGAAAATCGCACTCTTTTACTGCGCCCCGAAGAGTTGCAATCACGCCTGGTACTTGGGCATTGCTGCACAGTACCAGGCTTGATTGCGCACCTTTGGCGAAACAAACAAATGCACTCTGGCTAACGAATCAGAAACAATGAAACTTGCCTCACACCGTCTGAGGCTTTCTCGTCTCCACCTCCCGCACCGCCAGAAGTCTGCCTATGCCATTACTATTGAGATGTTCATACCTTTTATCCAGCGCATCCAACCTGGCAGTAACACTTTTCGACCCTACTGTTGAATCATCTTTATAGGGTTTGTAAATAAATCCGTTTTGCTCCGAAACTTCCGCCATGTTTTTCTCGGACGCATCGTAAATCTTTTCCATCAAATCAAGGCGTTCATTTATGTCAACTGGCCATGTCGAGCTTTTTTCCAGGGCCTTACCATCTCCCCCTTCAACCATGGCCTGAATCGTATTGACGGCATACGTCATTTTTAACTCAGCACTTTCTGTACGCGTCTTAACCAATGCAGCACTTTGTTCTGCCCCACCACTTCCCGCCGCAGAAGCAGCATTGGCGGCCTGGCTTGGGGCGGGCTGATGAGCCGGAGGAAGTAGCGGGGTATTGGCAGCAAAATTACCTTTGATGGTTTCGCCCGTCCAGACAGACCCCGCGTAGGTACCAATACTCAGCGGAGTGCTGACAAGTCCGTTTACGGAGGCGTTCACAAAAGCATCGCGCGTGACGGTTTTCAAGCTAGTGTCCGTTTTGAACACCCCGGCCTTGACCAGACGATCAGCTGAAACCAGATTGGCCGCCACATCACCGAATGTTTTCGGTTTGGCAACAGCGGGTTTGGCCGGGCCGGTGAGTGATGAATTTGGGTGCTGCGCTTTGAACACCATCTCCCTGAATTTAGTCACCCCCTGGGTGTTTGAGGGGCCTACTGGCCGGGTAGGGCCCAGAGTAGAGGTGGGTTTATAAGCATGTGCTATCAAATTAGTCTTGGGGGGCTTTGGACTTACAAAAGAATAAATTTTGGAGCCTATCCCCTTAAACCCCCTCTTAGTCCGTGTATTGATTTCATCCAAGGATTCACCAGCGGTATTCCCCTCGCTGGATGCTTGCGTCTTCTGCTTATCCACGGACGCACTCCAATCTGAGGCCCCTTTCGTGCCGGCAGCTGCCTGCTGGCCCGGCGCCTCGGACACCCAGTCCTTTACCTGAAAGGAGGTTGAAACAGGGGAGCCTGTAATATTCATGTCTTCACCCATAGTATATGCATGTAACTATTAATTTTACTTATCCCTAAACCTGAAAACCCAATGCAATGATTCGTCCCTTACCCCTAAGTATTAAAAAAACAAAACTTAGTTCCACCCAATACACATTTAAAATCAGATATGAAATTTTGCTCCAGGCAAAACAACCGCTCATCACTTCGAACAGCACCAAAAGCAAAAAAATATCAAATAGATACCGCCAGAAAATTATTTCCAGCCAGCCGCCCGCCACATAAGTTTCATAAGAACTTCATATCAAACATATTTATATACTACAAAATGCGATCAAAACATCGCCGACTTGCCCACCGGTACCTTTTGTAAAAGGCGAGCGTGGGCGAGTCTTCCAAAAGACAGTAAGAGAGCAGGAGTCTCCCTTGACGTCACTCTGCTGCGGAGCGCAAAGCGATACCATGCTTGCGTAACTTGCGGTATAGCGTATTACGACTAACACCCAACTGTTCTGCTGCCTGGGTCATATGCCAGCGCTGCTGTTCGAGCGTGGTCAACAGTGCCAAGCGCTCGGCGTCCTCCAGCGGCTGTTTTTCCCGCGGTACGGTAATTTGCACCTGGGAAGGCACCTGGCGAATCATTGCCGGCAAATCGCCCACCCCTATCCGCCCACCGTCACACAGCGCGGTCAAGGTACGTAGTACCGTACGCAGTTGCCGGACGTTCCCCGGCCAGGAAAAGTCCAGCAGCGCCTGACGGGCATCGCCATCCAGTTCTATCCCCTGCCCTTCTGCCTCTTGCGCCAGCACAAAGTCCAGTAGCTGCGACTTGTCGCTACGCTCACGCAACGCCGGCAACGCCACCTCCAGACCATTGAGGCGATAGTACAAGTCCTCACGGAAGGTGCCGTCGGCCACCCGCATCAACAAATCACGGTGGGTTGCGCTGATGATGCGCACGTTCACTGCTTGCGGTTCACCGCCGATGGGCACCACCAATCGGTCTTCCAGCACCCTTAATAGCCGGGTTTGCAGGGCCAGGGGCATATCGCCGATTTCATCGAGAAACAAGGTGCCACCGTCAGCCTGTTGCAGCTTGCCACGCATGCCTTCCTTGCGGGCCCCGGTGAAACTGCCGCCGCGATAACCGAACAGCTCGCTCTCGATCAGGCTTTCAGGGATGGCTGCGCAGTTCAGGGCCACGAAGGCTTTGTCGGCGCGCTGGCTGGCATGGTGGACGGCCTTGGCAAAGGCCTCCTTGCCGGAGCCGGTTTCGCCATTGACCAACAACGGTACGTCCCGCTCAAACACCCGCAAGGCCTTGCGAAAGTCGCTCTGCAGCGCCTCATCTCCCAGGCAGATCCCCGCCAGCCGGGGCCGCTCGACCGGCGGTGGCGCCGACACCACCGGGCTCGGGGCGCGCCGCGCCTCGCCACGCAGTACCGCAAACACGCTGCGCCCGTCACGGGTACGCAAAGGCCAACTGGCGCTGGCATTGGCGCGACCGAGCAATTGATCCAGGGTGCAGTCGAAAAACATCTCCACCGGCAGGCCCAGCAAGCGCCCCCGTGGCAGGCCCAACAAGTTCTGCGCACTTTGGTTGAGCGCACAGATCCGCCCTTCGCCGTCGAATGCCAGCAGCCCTTCGCTGAACAGGCCCACGGATTCGGCCTGCAGGTGGAAACGCAGCAACCAGTGATTTTCGAAGTGCCGCAGGAAATAACAGCTCTCGATCATCTTCGCCGAAAGATTGACCAGCGCCATGGTGTGGAACTGGCTCTGGCGCGACACCGCTTCGCGGGCCGACGACACGTCAAGCACCGCCAGCAGGTCGCCATGGGGATCAAACACCGGGCTCGCCGAGCAGGTCAGCCCGGTATGGCGACCGCGAAAGTGTTCATCGCGATGAATGGTCAGGGCCTGGCGCTCCACCAGGCAGGTGCCGATACCGTTGGTGCCTTCGCAGGCTTCGCTCCAGTCGGCGCCGAGCCATAACCCGGCACCCTCGAATACCTTGCGTTCGCTGGGCGCAGTGACGCAATTGAGGATCACCCCGCGCGCATCGGTCAGCAGCACCGCATGGCCGGCGCCAGAGAGTTGTTGATGCAAACTGTTCATTTCGTTGCCGGCGATGTGCAGCACTTGCTGCAGGCGCTCGCGGCTTTCCAGCAGGCGCTCATGCTCGAGCACCGTGGGCGCGACGGTCAACGTCGGGTCGAGGTGATAGTCCTCTACGCAGCGCAGCCAGGAGCGGGCAATCGATGGGTCGCTGCCAGGACCGTGCAACGGGTCTTGCCCACGGGTGACGGTCAGGACTTGCCGGGCATGGCGGCTGAAATGATCGTTGTGCATGTTCTTATTGTTCTCCTGTTGCGCGGGACACACCGCGGACCGGGACGCCCAGCATCCTCCAGGCCTGGGCGCATTGCAATCCCGCGGCGACCCATGGGTCACAAGCTGTATCGCTTATGGCACAAAGTGTCACCCTGACTGTACCGCCGGTGTCACAGCAAAGCCTTGCAACAAACCCCAAGCCCTTGATTTACCTGCGCTGCAGGGCGCTGGCCCGACCTTTGCTCTACGCTTTATCAAGCGCAGCAATGCTGCACTCCAATAAACACAAGAAGTCAGGAGATACCCACCATGCGTTACGCACACCCTGGTACCGAAGGCGCTATCGTTTCGTTCAAGGCCAAGTACGGCAACTACATCGGTGGCGAATTTGTGGCACCGGTCGACGGCAACTACTTCACCAATACTTCGCCAGTGAACGGCAAGCCCATCGCCGACTTCCCGCGCTCCACGGCCAAGGATATCGACAAGGCGCTGGACGCCGCCCACGCCGCCGCTGATGCCTGGGGCAAGACCTCGGCCCAGGACCGTTCGCTGGTGCTGCTGAAAATCGCCGACCGCATCGAACAGAACCTGGAACTGCTGGCCATCACCGAAACCTGGGACAACGGCAAGGCGGTACGCGAGACCCTCAACGCCGATATCCCCCTCGCCGCCGACCACTTCCGCTACTTCGCTGGCTGCATCCGCGCCCAGGAAGGCAGCAGCGCCGAGATCAACGAACACACCGCCGCCTACCACTTCCATGAGCCCCTGGGCGTGGTCGGGCAGATCATCCCGTGGAACTTCCCCCTGCTGATGGCCGCCTGGAAACTCGCGCCAGCCCTGGCCGCCGGCAACTGCGTGGTACTCAAGCCCGCCGAGCAGACCCCACTGGGCATCAACGTGCTGATGGAAGTGATCGGCGACCTGCTGCCACCCGGCGTGCTGAACGTGGTTCACGGTTTCGGCAAGGAGGCAGGCGAAGCCCTGGCCACCAGCAAGCGCATCGCCAAGATCGCCTTCACCGGCTCCACCCCGGTGGGCTCGCACATCATGCATTGCGCGGCCGAGAACATTATTCCGTCCACCGTTGAGCTGGGCGGCAAGTCGCCGAACATCTTCTTCGCCGACATCATGAAAGCCGAGCCGCAATTTATCGAAAAGGCCGCCGAAGGCCTGGTGCTGGCGTTCTTCAACCAAGGCGAAGTGTGCACCTGCCCATCCCGTGCGCTGGTGGAAGAGTCGATCTACGACGACTTCATGAAAGTGGTGATGAAGAAGGTTGAGTCGATCAAGCGTGGCGACCCGCTGGACACTGACACCATGGTTGGCGCCCAGGCGTCCGAGCAGCAGTTCGACAAGATCCTGTCGTACCTGGAAATCGCCAAGGGCGAAGGTGCCGAGTTGCTGACCGGCGGCAAAGTGGAAAAACTGACCGGCGATCTGGCCACCGGCTATTACATCCAGCCGACCCTGCTCAAAGGCACCAACAAGATGCGCGTGTTCCAGGAAGAAATCTTTGGCCCGGTGGTGAGCATCACGACCTTCAAGGATGAAGCCGAAGCACTGGCGATCGCCAACGACACCGAGTTTGGCCTGGGCGCAGGCTTGTGGACCCGCGATATCAACCGTGCGTACCGTATGGGCCGGGCGATCAAAGCCGGGCGCGTGTGGACCAACTGCTACCACCTGTACCCCGCGCATGCGGCGTTTGGTGGCTACAAGAAGTCCGGGGTGGGTCGTGAGACACACAAGATGATGTTGGATCACTATCAGCAGACCAAAAACCTGCTGGTGAGCTACGACATCAACCCACTGGGTTTCTTCTAAGTTTCGTCAGCACCACACTCCCACACTTGAAATGCAATCAAGTGTGGGAGCTGGCTTGCCTGCGATGAGGCCAGTACAGCCAATACTCATGTTGAATGTGAAACCGCTATCGCAGGCAAGCCAGCTCCCACACTGAATCATCATAAATACTCGGCATCTCATCCGACTCAAGTCAGTCGGGATAAAACAATAAGAACCAAAGGTACTTCCCCATGCCTAGCGAACCGACAGGATCCTCCGTCGACTTCGAAAAAGTCGACTCCGAATATTTCCAACAACGCGAACTGAAAAAAGGCGCTGCCGGCTGGGTGCTATTAGTCGGCCTCGGCGTTGCCTATGTGATCTCCGGCGACTACGCCGGCTGGAACTTCGGCCTGGCCCAAGGCGGCTGGGGCGGGATGTTCCTCGCCACATTGCTGATGGCCACCATGTACTTGTGCATGTGCTTTTCCCTCGCTGAACTGTCTTCCATGATCCCCACCGCCGGCGGTGGCTACGGGTTTGCCCGCAGTGCATTCGGGCCCTGGGGTGGGTTCCTCACCGGCACGGCGATCCTCATCGAGTACGCGATCGCCCCCGCCGCCATTGCGGTGTTTATCGGCGCCTATTGCGAGTCGCTGTTCGGCATCGGCGGCTGGATGATCTACCTGGCGTTCTACATCATCTTTATCGGCATCCACATCTTTGGTGTCGGGGAAGCGCTGAAGCTGATGTTTGTGATCACCGCCGTCGCCGCGATTGCCCTGGGCGTGTTCCTGGTATCGATGGTGCCGCACTTCAGCGTCGCCAACCTGTTGGATATCCCCGTGACCGAGGCCAAGGGCGCCAGCAGTTTCCTGCCGTTTGGCTACGTTGGCGTGTGGGCCGCGATCCCCTATGCGATCTGGTTCTTCCTGGCGGTCGAAGGCGTGCCCCTGGCCGCCGAAGAAACCAAGAACCCGAAACGCGACCTGCCCCGCGGCCTGATCGGCGCGATTGTGGTGCTGACCAGTTTTGCCCTGCTGATCCTGGTGATCGCACCCGGTGGCGCCGGCACCCTGGCGCTGGTCAAGTCCGGCAACCCGCTGGTGGAGTCCCTGGCCCTGGCCTACGGCGGTTCGACCTGGATGGGCAGCTTCGTCAACCTGGTGGGTCTGGCCGGGCTGATCGCGAGTTTCTTCTCGATCATCTACGCCTACTCCCGGCAGATCTTCGCCCTGTCCCGCGCCGGCTACCTGCCGCGCAAGCTGTCGCAGACCAATAAAAGCAAGGCGCCGGTACTGGCCCTGGTTATCCCCGGGATCATCGGCTTCGGCCTGTCGCTGACCGGCCAGGGCGACCTGCTGATTTTGGTGGCGGTGTTTGGCGCGACCATTTCCTATGTATTGATGATGGCCGCGCATATCACCCTGCGCATCCGTCGCCCCAAAATGGAGCGTCCATACCGCACGCCGGGTGGCATCTTCACCTCGGGCCTGGCCCTGATACTGGCCTGCATCGCGGTCGTGGCGGGTTTCCTGGTGGATCCACGCGTGGTGATTGGCGCGGCGATCATCTATGGAGTATTAATTGCTTACTTTGCTTTCTACAGTCGGCATCACTTGGTAGCAGGCACGCCGGAAGAAGAATTCGCGGCGATCCAGGCCGCAGAGGCCGCCTTGCACTAAACGCCGTAAACCACGATGCGGGCCAGCGCCCGCGTCGTCATGGAGAGTCTGTATGGCAAGTTTTTCCCATTCGGTCGGTGCATTGACCTACCGCTTCGACAGCCTCAAGGACGTGATGGCCAAGGCCAGTCCCGCACGCTCCGGGGATTTTCTCGCAGGCGTCGCCGCGCAGAACGATGGCGAACGGGTTGCGGCGCAAATGGCCCTGGCCAATATCCCGTTGAAGCACTTCCTTGAAGAGGCGCTGATCCCTTACGAAAGCGATGAAGTCACCCGGCTGATCATCGACACCCACGACCAGCAAGCCTTTGCCGTGGTCAGCCACCTGACCGTCGGCGGCTTGCGCGACTGGCTGCTCAGCGACGCCGCCGACGAACACAGCCTGCGCGCCCTGGCGCCAGGGCTAACCCCGGAAATGGCCGCCGCCGTGTCGAAGATCATGCGCGTGCAGGACCTGGTGCTGGTGGCGCAGAAGATCCGCGTCGTTACCCAATTTCGCGGCACCCTGGGCCTGCGCGGGCGCCTGTCCACACGCCTGCAACCCAACCACCCTACGGATGAACCGGCGGGCATTGCCGCGAGCATCCTCGACGGGCTGCTGTACGGCAACGGCGACGCCATGATCGGCATCAACCCGGCCACCGACAGCATCGCCTCGATCTGCGCCATGCTGGAGATGCTCGACGCGATCATCCAGCGCTACGAGATTCCGACCCAGGCCTGCGTGCTGACCCACGTCACCACCTCCATCGAGGCGATCAACCGGGGCGTGCCCCTGGACCTGGTGTTCCAGTCGATTGCCGGCACCGAAGCGGCCAACGCCAGCTTCGGGATCAACCTGAATGTGCTGCAGGAAGGCTACGATGCGGGCTTGAGCCTGAATCGCGGGACCCTGGGGCAAAACCTGATGTATTTCGAGACCGGGCAAGGCAGTGCCCTGTCGGCCAACGCGCACTTTGGCATCGACCAGCAAACCTGCGAAACCCGCGCCTACGCCGTGGCGCGGCATTTCAAGCCGTTCCTGGTCAACACCGTGGTCGGTTTTATCGGCCCCGAGTACCTGTACAACGGCAAGCAGATCATCCGCGCCGGCCTCGAAGACCACTTCTGCGGCAAGCTGCTGGGCGTGCCCATGGGTTGCGACATCTGCTACACCAACCATGCCGAAGCCGACCAGGATGATATGGACACCCTGCTGACCCTGCTGGGCGTGGCCGGGATCAACTTCATCATGGGCATCCCGGGCTCCGACGACATCATGCTCAACTACCAGACCACGTCCTTTCACGACGCGCTCTACGCCCGCCAGACCCTGGGGCTCAAGCCCGCGCCGGAATTCGAACAGTGGCTGGCGAAAATGGGCATCTTCACGCAAGCCGATGGCAAGGTGCAGTTTGGCAACAACCTGCCACCGGCCTTCCGCCATGCCTTGGCGCAATTGGGATGAAGAAGGAGCCTGAAGTGCAGACCGACACACCTCCAAGCGATAACCCATGGCTGGAACTGCGGCGCCTGACCCCGGCGCGGATTGCCCTGGGCCGCACCGGCACCAGCATCCCCACCGGCGCGCAACTGGATTTCCAGTTCGCCCATGCCCAGGCGCGGGACGCGGTGCACCTACCGTTCGACCATGCCGGCCTGAGCAGCCAGATGGCCGAGCGCGGCCGCGACAGCCTGTTGCTGCACAGCGCCGCCCCCGACCGCCATAGCTACCTGCAGCGCCCGGACCTGGGGCGGCGCCTGAGCGATGAGTCGGCGCAGACCCTGCGCGACTACGCCCTGGCCAACCCGGGTGGCGTGGACCTGGCGGTGGTGGTGGCCGATGGTTTATCGGCGCTGGCGGTGCATAAACATACCGTGCCGTTTCTGACACGCATGGAAGAACAGACCCACGCCGAAGGCTGGTCGTTGTCGCCGGTGATTCTGGTGGAACAAGGCCGGGTCGCGGTCGCCGATGAAATCGGTCAGTTGCTCGGCGCCAAAATGGTGGTGATCCTGATCGGCGAACGGCCGGGGCTCAGCTCGCCGGACAGCCTGGGGCTGTATTTCACCTACAACCCCAAGGTGGGCCTGACCGATGCGTACCGCAACTGCATTTCCAACGTGCGCCTGGAGGGCCTGAGCTACGGCATGGCGGCCCACCGTTTGCTGTACTTGATGCGCGAGGCCTGCCGGCGACAGCTGTCGGGGGTCAACCTCAAGGACGAGGCGCAGGTTCAGACCCTGGAAACGGATGATCCGGACTTGATGAAAGGCAACTTCCTGCTCAGCCCACCCAAGGAGTGATACCAGCACGATTGCGATTTTTCACCGCTTTAGGCAGCATCAAGCAGCGGGCGCCCGAGTAAAGGACCGTTTGCCGTCGTATTCCTATAGAAGTTGAGGCCTAGCATGCGGATCACTCAAGCGACTCTGGAACACCTGGACCTGTTGACCCCGTTATTCGTCAAATACCGTGAGTTCTATGGCGCGCTGCCCTTTCCTGACTCATCCCGGGCCTTTCTGGAAAAGCGCCTGCGGCGCAAGGAATCGGTAATCTACCTGGCCCTGCCCGATGACGACGACAGCAAATTGCTCGGCTTTTGCCAGCTGTATCCGAGCTTTTCTTCGCTGTCATTGAAACGGGTGTGGATCCTCAACGACATCTACGTCGCCGAGGATGCCCGGCGCCAATTGGTGGCCGATAACCTGATGCGTACCGCAAAAAAGATGGCCAAGGAAACCAATGCCGTGCGTTTGCGCGTGTCGACCAGCAGCGACAACGCCGTGGCGCAAAAGACCTATGAGTCCATGGGCTTTCGTGAAGACACCGAGTTCAAGAACTACACGCTCCCGATCAGCGAAGACTGAAACACCGCAAAAAAATGTAGGAGCTGGCTTGCCTGCGATAACCTCACCGAGGTCTGGCTGACACACCGAGGTGCCTGCATCGCAGGCAAGCCAGCTCCCACATTTGGATCAGTGCTAGGCAGAATAGCTGCGACATCCCCCGCTACAAAACCAACACGCATTTCATCATTCAATCCGTATAATGCCGACCTTTTAGGACTGTAAGAAAACCGGCATACGCCTGTAGCCTTATTGCCCGAAGCTTCCGCACAGGCCCGCTGAGCCAGGCCGTCCACACAGGTGCCATCCATGGATTTCAACCCGCTCGACCTTATCCTGCATCTCGACGTGTACCTCGACTTGCTGGTAACCAATTACGGTCCGTGGATCTACGCCATCCTGTTCCTGGTGATTTTTTGCGAAACCGGCCTGGTGGTCATGCCGTTCCTACCGGGCGATTCGCTGCTGTTCATTGCCGGCGCCGTAGCTGCAGGCGGCGGCATGGACCCGGTCCTGCTGGGCGGCCTGCTGATGCTGGCGGCGATCATGGGTGACAGTACCAACTACGTGATCGGCCGAACCGCCGGGGAACGCTTGTTCAGCAACCCCAACTCGAAAATCTTCCGTCGCGACTACCTGCAAAAAACCCACGACTTCTACGACAAGCACGGCGGCAAAACCGTGACCCTGGCGCGCTTCCTGCCGATCCTGCGGACCTTCGCGCCGTTCGTCGCCGGTGTTGCCAGAATGCCTTACCCGCGGTTCTTCGGCTTCAGCGTGCTGGGCACCATCCTCTGGGTCGGCGGCCTGGTCACCCTCGGCTACTTCTTCGGCAACGTACCGTTCATCAAGAAAAACCTCTCGCTGCTGGTGGTGTTCATCATCCTGCTGTCGCTGGTGCCGATGATCATTGGCGTGGCCCGCAGCCGCTTTGGCCGCACCTCATCCGAAGCCAAGCCGCACTGATCGGCCATGTGGTCCCTCAGCGCCTGGCGTCGCCGGCGCCTCCTGGCCAAGCATCCCGTTGCCGATGACACTTGGCAGCGGGTGCGCCATCACCTGACCTTCCTCGACGGTATCAGTGCCGAACAGGACCAATGGTTGCGTGAGGCCAGCGTGCTGTTCCTCGCCGAAAAGCACCTCACCGCCCTGCCCGGTGTCGAACTGCACCAGGTACAACGCCTGCTGCTCGCCGCCCAGGCGCAACTGCCGCTGATGAACCTGGGCGACCTGGATTGGTACCAGGGTTTCCACGAAATCATCCTTTACCCCGATGACTTCCGCAGCCCCCAGCGCCATCGCGATACCAGCGGCGTGGAACATGAATGGGACGGCGAACACAGTGGTGAAGCCTGGCAGCAAGGCCCGGTGATCCTCGCCTGGCCGGGGGTGCTGGCCAGTGGCAATTGGGAAGGCTACAACCTGGTGATCCACGAACTGGCACACAAACTCGACATGCTCAATGGCGACGCCAACGGCCTGCCACCCCTGCACCACGACATGCGCGTCCAGGAGTGGGCCAGCGTGATGCAGAGCGCTTATGACGACCTCAACCGCCAGCTCGACCACAACCCCGACGCCGAAACCGCCATCGACCCCTACGCGGCGGAAAACCCTGCGGAATTTTTTGCCGTCACCAGCGAGTATTTTTTCAGTGCGCCGGATTTACTCACTGAGAGTTATCCACAGGTCTACGAGCAACTGAGCCACTTTTACCGCCAGGATCCCCTGGCCCGCCTGAAACATCTGCAGGCCAGCGACCTGCGCTATCAGACTGAAGGCTAAGTACCGTACGACGTCTGGCGCGTGGCATCGGCACAGGAATATGCCTATAATCGCCGCCACTTTTAGGCCAATCCGGCCAATTTACCTGGCCACCAACGGGGGCAACGCCCAATGAGCTACAGCAAGATTCCGGCTGGCAAAGACCTGCCGAACGACATCTACGTCGCCATCGAGATTCCGGCCAACCACGCGCCGATCAAATACGAAATCGACAAAGACAGCGACTGCCTGTTCGTTGACCGTTTCATGGCCACCCCGATGTTCTACCCGGCCAACTACGGTTTCATCCCTAACACCCTGGCTGACGACGGTGACCCCCTCGACGTGCTGGTCGTGACCCCTTACCCGGTCACCCCAGGCTCGGTCATCCGCGCTCGCCCGGTGGGCATCCTGAACATGACCGACGACGGCGGCGGCGATGCCAAAGTTATCGCCGTGCCACACGACAAGCTGTCCCAGCTGTACGTCGACGTGAAGGAATACACCGACCTGCCGCCACTGTTGCTGGAGCAGATCAAGCACTTCTTCGAGAACTACAAAGACCTCGAAAAAGGCAAATGGGTGAAGATCGACGGTTGGGGCAACGCAGACGCCGCCCGCGCCGAGATCATGAAGTCGGTAGCCGCCTACAAAGGCTGATACCCGCTAGTCATTGCCACGGCAATCAAAAAAGCCCCGATCATTCGGGGCTTTTTTTGTGGGAAAAAATAAACGGCAAGTTCATTTAGATAAACAAAACAGCAACTAACGTTTAACTAACCTCAATTCAATCAAGACTTTACTTGCAATAAGGAAATACCTACATACACCAACTCAACGCATGGTTTATTTGATCTAGTTTTCCGGCCAGTAAACTCTGCGTTTATGAATACATCAGGTGATCGCTTAAGAACGTTACTTAGGGAAGTGCATCTTTCCGCCTCCGACTTCGCCAAGAATCGCGACGTCACGCCCCAGCACGTCAATAACTGGTTCAAGCGTGGCGTGCCCATGGCCCGGCTCGACGAAATAGCAGAACTGCTGTGTGTCACCAGCCGCTGGCTGCGTACCGGCGAAGGCCCCAAACACCCGCCGACCAACTACCACCTGGAAGGCTCCAACCGCGCAAACAATGCCGCCGCACGCGAAGACTGCGGCCACTACCTCTGTGACCCCAGCAGCGGCCCGGAAAAAGTCGACGTGGAAGTCCCCCTCCACGCCTCCTTCAACGCCCAGGAAACCCTACGCCTGTCCCTGCATACCCTGGAACAACTCAACGTCACCGCCGACCGCGCCTTGGGAGCCTATATGGTTGGCAACAGCATGATCGACATCATCCAGGACGGCGCCATCCTGGCCATCGACCGCGGCCGCACGCAAATCATCGACGGCGAGATCTACGCCCTCGAACACGACGGCATGCTGCGCATCAAATACCTCTACAACCGACCCGGCGGCGGCCTGCGCATCCGCAGCCACAACAGCAACGAACACCCCGACGAACTCCTGACCTACGACCAGCGCTTCGAGCAAAACGTCCACATCCTGGGCTGGGTGTTCTGGTGGTCCACCCTCAACAAACGCCGCCCTCCCGTCCCGCTGGACGACCACCTGATCGGCCACGACAGCTCTAAATCAGACCAGACGCTGGGAAAATCAAATAAATGTGAGTAACATGCGCGGCACATTTGGCAGGGTCGGCGTAAAGCCCACACACCCTGCCCGGCGACGCGGAGGAGTTCCCGCCGATGCCCCCTTTATCACTTGGGCGAGCGCTTGAGTGAACGATTGAAGGCTGGTGAGGTTTACCAAAAATAGACTTAACCAGTCCCCGAGAAGCCGGCCACAAGCCGGCTTTTTAATTGTCCGAAATAAACCTGTTCCATCCGAGAATCCTGCCGATAGCTCAGCTATCACGGGCGTTTCAGGCTCGTCCCTGTCCAATGGCGTTCAACGCCACTTGACCTCATCCGACGATGAAGTGGGGGGACAAAAGACTCGCATTCTGAATAGCTGTGTGGCGAGGGAGCTTGCTCCCTCGCCACAGGTTGAAGTTTTACTCTTGCTAAAGCGTCAAAAATCCACGGTCGCCGACAACTCGTACGTGCGCGGCGCGCCCAGGCCCAGGCTGGACGTCAGCGGCATGCCCCAGTACGCCTTGTCAGTGACGTTGGTCACCGTGCCACGCAGGGTCACTGGTCGCCCGGCGACCTGCATTGCATACCGCGAGCCCAGGTCGAAAATGGTGTAGCCGGGGATCGACTGCGAGTTGTCATCACTGATGTATTGCTGGGAAACCGACGTCGCGTTGGCGGTCAGGGTCAGGCCCGGCACCAGTGGCGTGTCCCATTCCGCGCCGAGCTTGCCTTGCAGCTTGGGCAACCCGGTGGCCGTCTTGCCTTCGTCATCGCCGCCTGGCGATTTGGTGATCTTCGGATCAACATGGGCAACGCCGCCCATCAGGCGGACGTCGTCGATGGGCGAGCCGAAGAAGCCCCACTCGATGCCTCGGTTGCGCTGTTCGCCACCAAAGGAGAACACATTGGTCACCGGATCGGTGGAGCTGCCCGGGCGCTCGATCTGATACAGGCTAAGAGTGTGGGTGAACGCGCCCAAGTCGAGCTTGAGGCCGATTTCCTTCTGCTTGGATTTGTACGGGGCAAAAACGTCGCCGTAGTTAGCCGCCGTCATCGGCGCCATCGCGCCTTTGCTCAGGCCCTCGATGTAGTTGGCATACACCGAAACCTGTTCCGTGAGCTTGACCACCACGGCTGCGGCGGGTGTTGTCGCGCTTTCGTCATAGCCGGGCTTGTTACGCGCGCCGGTGGTGGTATTGAAGGTGTCCGTGACCACGTTCTGGCGGCGCACGCCAAGGGTCAGTTGCACCTTGTCGTCAAGGACCGACAAGGTGTCCGCCACGCCATAGCTGGTCAGCGTGGATTCGGTGTGTGCCACCGGCGCAAAGCTGCGCGGCGCCTCCGGCCCCCAGGTCGGGTGATAGATATTGGTCAGCCAATCCGCACCGGGCACCCAACGCCGGCCATAGTCTTTTTGCTTGTCGGCATACCGCGTGGCATTGACCACCCACTGGTGCCCGATCGGCCCGGTCTGCCATTTGCCCTTGAGCCCCGCCTCGCCCGAGGTTTTCTCGATGTCCATCTTCAGTTGGCCCATGCTGGTCTTCAAATCCCCCGCATTGTTGATCACCTGGGCCGACATCGCGCCGCTGTAGCGGTAGTGGGTCTCGCTGGCGCCGAACGCCGCGTAGGCCGACAGTTGCTCAGTCAGGTCAAATTCGCCGCGCACAATCGCGCCCTGATCCTTGGTATCGACAAACGCCCAGTCCGGGTTGAGCAAAGTGTCCGACTTCGGCGGCTTGGGCAAGGCCACATTCGCCGCCAGGCTGATCCCACGGTTTTGCCCGCGCACGCGGTCTTCGCTGTTGTAGAGGTCGGCCGACAGCCGCGCCCGCTCACCGCGCCAATCCAGGCCCAACGAATTCAACTGCGCTTTCTGCTGTTGCTGCTCGGTCGCTGTGTCGCCATCGCGGTACACACCGTTGAAGCGCACGCCAAATTGCTGTTCATCGCCAAAGCGACGGCCTACGTCGAGGTGGCCGCCAAACTGCGCCTCGGACATGTAGGTGGTGGTAAAGCGCGTCAGCGGCTCAGCACCGGCACGCTTGGGCACCAGGTTGACCATGCCTCCCACCGAACCGCCTGGCGGCATGCCATTGAGCAGCGCCGACGGGCCTTTCAACACTTCGATGCGCTCGTACATTTCCGGCGAAATGCGGTAGTACGGCGCCACGCCAAACAGGCCGTCGATGGTCACGTCGCTGATGCTGGTGGCAAAACCACGGATCGAATAGTTCTCGCTGTAGGTGCCCTTCAGGCCATTGCTGAACACCGCAGGGTCGGTCGCGGCGATCACATCGGTGACGGTCTGGGCCTGGCGGTCGGCAATGAACTTTTCCGTGTAGCTGATGGTGCTGAACGGCGTTTCCATAAAGTCCTTGTTGCCCAGCAGGCCGAGCCGGCTGCCATACGCCACCTGGTCACCGGCGTAGCTCAGCGGCAGATCGGCGGCCGGCATTTCACCCTCGACGCGTATCGCCGGCAAGGTGGACACGCGGTTTTCTTCGGCTTGCACGAGTTCTTCGGCGAACGCAGGGGCGCTGCTGATTGCCAGGCCGAGCAAGGCCATGGAGGTAAAACCCGGACGAGCGGGCACAGGGGTACGTGTACGGTGAGTCATGGAAGGCTCCGTAAGGTGGGATGTTTTTTTAGTGTTGGCAGCTTGAAGCGGGGTTAACGCCTGGAATCAGGGTTGATAGCCCTGGATCACATCGGCGATCACTTGCTTGATCGAGCTAGGGCTGGCCGCCATGACGTACCAGGCATCGGCATCGACAAACACCACGCGCCCGGTTTTCCAGGCATTGGTCTGGCGCAACAACGGGTTGCCCAGGGTTTGCGCATTCAGCAACGGGCGATGCTCCATGACGGCCGTGCGATCAACTACGTAGAGAATGTCCGGGTTGGCCTGCTGGATGAATTCACTGGAAATCGGCTGGCCATGCAAGCCGGCCTCGGCGGTCGGGCTGGCCGGTTTCACCCCCAGCTCGGTGAACACAAAGCCGTAGCGCGACTGCACGCCAAACGAGCTGAACGCACCGTTGTTATGCAGCACCACCAGGGCGCGCTCGGGGCGGTCGGCGGTGATGCGTTTCGCTTCTGCAACCTTGGCGTCGAGGGCGCCAACCTGTTGTTGCGCCAGGGCCGGCTTGGCGAAGATCTGCCCGAGGGTCAGCAGGTGCTGCTTGATTACTTCGATATGGCGCTTCTGGCTGTCGCGGTAATCCACGTCGAAATGCACGGTGGGCGCGATCTCGCTGAGTTCGCCGTAGTGCGGGGCCTGCAGCGAGGTGATCAGGATCAGGTCCGGCTTGGCCGCGTG
Source organism: Pseudomonas sp. DTU12.1 (assembly GCF_009873475.1). Taxonomy (NCBI): domain Bacteria; kingdom Pseudomonadati; phylum Pseudomonadota; class Gammaproteobacteria; order Pseudomonadales; family Pseudomonadaceae; genus Pseudomonas; species Pseudomonas sp. DTU12.1. The sequence goes on from NZ_CP045254.1 coordinate 5,395,760, forward strand.
CACCCGCTCCAGATTCGGCTGGACGATGGCGCCGGTGTCCACCACCGCCGCGTCGTCCTTGTAGCGTTGCAGGAACGGCGGCACGAAGTCCTTGGGCATACCGGCCACCGGTACGCCCAGTTGGTCGAGAAAATCCACTTCGTTCATGTCCAGGGCCACCACGCGCTGTACGGGCGGCTGGATCAGCGTGCTGCCCAACGCGTGGGTCACGCTGATCGGGGCGGCGGCCGAAGCCGGCCCTGCGCCAAGCGCGGCCAGTAACAGGGCGCAGGCCCAGACTATGTGTGTGCGGTTCATGGGAGTTCTCATGCGGGGTTGAAGTAGTTGCACAGGCGGCCACGGGCGCCGTGGGTGATCTCGAAGTCGAGGTCGTACAGTTCGCCCAGGCGGGTTTCGTTGACCACCTCGGCCACGCTGCCGGCGCAATGCACGGCACCGCCTTTCATCGCGAGGATGTGGTCGGAGTAATGGGCGGCGAAGTTGATGTCGTGCACCACCAGGATCACCGTACGGCCCTGCTCGTCACACAGCCGGCGCAGCGCACGCATGATGTGCACGGCGTGTTTGATATCGAGGTTGTTCAACGGCTCGTCTAGCAGCAGGCAGTCGGTTTGCTGGGCGATGGTCATGGCCAGGAACGCCATTTGCCGCTGGCCGCCGCTGAGCTCGTCGAGGTAGGCGCGGCGCAGGGGTTGCAGCGCGAGAAAGCTCAGCGCGTCATCGATCACGCGGTGATCTTCGCCGGTCAGCGCGCCACGGCTGTAAGGGAAGCGCCCGAAGGCCACCAGTTCCTCGACGGTCAGGCGCAGGTTGAAATCCGGCGCCTGGCGCAAGGTGGCCACGCGCTTGGCGTAGTCGCGCAGCGGGATATCGCCGACCTGGCGGCCATCCAGGCGAATGTCGCCGCCGCTCGGTGCCATCAGCCTCGCGATCATCATCAACAGCGTGGTCTTGCCGGCGCCATTGGGGCCGATCAGCGAGGTCAGGCGCCCAGCGGCAAAGCTGGCGTTGACGCCGGCCAGCACGGTCTGGGTGCCGTAGGTTTTGTGAAGGTTGTGCACAGTGATCATCGGGTGCCTCGGGTGCGCAGCATCAGCGCCAGGAAATACGTGCCGCACAGCAGGTTCACAAGAATGCTGACGGTGGTCTTGTAGTTGAAGACGTGCTCGACCAGCAGTTGCGCCGCGATAAAAATCGCGATGGCAATCGTGCTGCCCATGGGCAACGTGACCCGGTGGCGGAACGTGCGCGCCAACGCATAGGTGGTGTTGGCCACGAGCACGCCCATGAACGCCGTGGGCCCCAGCAGCCCAGTGGAAATCGCCACCAACGCCGCGACCAATGCCAGTTGCAGGCGCACCACGCGCGGGTAGTCCACCCCCAGCGACATGGCTTGGTCGCGGCCCAGGGCGAGCACATCGAGGGTCGGCAACGTGCGTGCAAAGCCCAGGCACAGCGCCGCCACCAATAACCCCGAGAACAGCAGTTGCTGCGGCTGCACGCGGTTGAACGAGGCCTGGCTGAAGCCTTGCAGGATCGAGAACTCGCCGGGGCTGATCTTCAACTGCACAAACTGCGTGACCGTGCCGATCACCAGGCTCAACACCAGGCCCAGCAGCAACAGGAAGTACACGTTGCTGTTGCCCTCGCGCAGCAACCAGCGTTGCAGCGCCCAGGAATAGCCGAGCATCAGCAGCACCGACAGCACAAAGTTGCCCTGGCTGCCCAGCAGCATCAGGCTGGCGGTGCCCAGCAACAACACCAACAACGCCTGGAACAACAGGTACACCGCTTCATAACCCATGATCGCCGGCGTGAGGATGCGGTTGCCGGTGAGGGTCTGGAAAATGATCGACGACCACGCCACGCACACCCCGCCGATACACATCGCCGCCAACCGCGCGAGCCGCTTGGGGATCACGTAGTCAAAATCCAGCCCCGAACGGAACAGCACAAAGCCCGACGCCAGGGCGAATACCAAGGCCCACAGCCGCTTCATCGCTGCCTCCAGACGATCAACGCGAGGAACATCCCGCCACCCACGATGCCCGCGGTGAGGCCAATCGGCACTTCGAACGGGAAGATCAGCAGGCGCCCGAGAATGTCGCAGGCCACCAGCAACGCGGCACCGCCGAGGGCGACGATGGGCAGCGTGCGGCTGAGGTTTTCGCCGTAATACAAGGCCACCAAATTGGGAATCATCAGGCCGACAAAGGGGATCGAACCGATGGTGATCACCGTCGCCGCCACGGTCACGGCCACCAGCAACAGGCCCAGCGCCGCCGTGGCCGCGTAGTTCACGCCCAGGCTAGTGGCCATGCCCTCGCCCATGCCCATCACGGTAAAGCGCTGCGCATAAAGGTACGCCAGCGCGACGATGGGCAGGATCAGATAAATGATCTCGTAGTTGCCCTGCACCACCTTGGAAAAATCCCCCAGCAGCCAGCCCTGCATGCTTTGCAGGATGTTGTGGCGGTACGCATAAAACTCGGAAATGGCGCTGAGCACACCGCCGTACATCAGGCCAATCACCGGCACCAGCAAGGTATGGTGAAAACGCAAGCGCCGGATGATCGCCAGGAACACTAGGCTCGCCGCGAAGCAACACAGCAGCGCAAACAGCATGCGCACGCCGGCGCTGGCGGCCGGCGCCACGCCCAGCGAGACGAGGATGCCAAGCTTGGCCGCGTCCAGGCCGCCGGTGGTCCCCGGCTCCACGAACTTGTTGCGCAGGATGTGCTGCAAGATCACCCCGCACACCGCCAAGCCCACGCCGGTCAGCACCAACGCGGCCAAGCGCGGCAAGCGGCTGGCCGTCAGCGTCAGCCACGCGTCGCCGTCGACTGCCAACAGGTCGATCTCGCGGGCGCCGACCAGCAGCGACGCGCCGCACAGCACCAGCAACACGCCACAGCCCACTAGACGCATCATGCAATCCGCCAACCACGGGCCGCCCGGCGCTGGGCGAGAAACTGCGCGTACCGCCCAGCGCTGGCCGCCAGGATCGCTGGCGTGCCCTGCTCGACAATCTCGCCGTCATCCAGCACTAAAATCTGATCGGCCATGGCCACCGTCGACAACTGATGCGCGATCACAATCAACGTGCAGCGCCCGCGCAACCTGGCCAGCGCATCGGCGATGGCGGCTTGGTTGTAGGTGTCGAGGGCGGCGGTGGCTTCGTCCACCAGCAGGATCGGCGCGTCCTTGAGCAACGCACGGGCAATGGCGATACGTTGGCGCTCGCCCCCTGACAACCGCGCCCCGCCCTCGCCCACCGGCGTGTGCAGGCCCAGGGGCAAACGCGCAATGATCTCGGCCACGCCGGCTTGCTGCGCCACCGCCGCAATCTCGGCCAGGCTGGCGCCCGGTTTACCGAGGCGGATGTTGTCGGCAATGCTGCCCTGGAACAGGTAGGTGTCCTGGAAAATCTGGCTGATCTGCGCGGCCAGCACCGCTTCGGACATCTCGCGCACCTCCACGCCACCGATCAACACCTGGCCCCGGTTCGCATCGAAGAAGCGCGCCAGCAGCCGCACCAACGTGGTCTTTCCCGAGCCCGACGCGCCGATCAGCGCGGTCATGCTGCCCGGCTCGATACGCAGGCTCACCCCGCGCAGCACCTGGGGTTCGTTGGGGGCATAACGAAAACTGACGTTGCGCAATTCCACCGAACTATCCATGGGCATTTTCGCTTGCGCGGCGACCGGCAGCGGCTGCTCGGCAAGAATGCTGTGCACCTCATCGAGCTGGGCGTTGGCGCTGCGCAGGATCTCGCCATAACTGGCCACTTCCAGCAGCGGTTCGATATAACGACACACCAGCACCAAGGCCACGCAGGCGGCGATGGCTTCGTGGGCATCCAGGGCGTCGCACCACAGCGCGACCGCCACCAGTAAGGCGCAGAAGATCCCTTGCACCGCCCAGGCATTGAACACCGCCGACAATGAGGAGCGATAGATCAAACGCTGGCCGGACTGGCGTTGCTGGTCGATGGCCTGGTCCAGCAAACGCGTAGCGCCGCCGCTACCATTGAACGCGCGCAACACCGACTGGGCCTGCGCGAACTCGACCATGCGCTGGCTGGTCTGGGCGAAGTTCTGCTGATAGGTGTTGTCGGCACTTTGGCCCAGGCGCGCGGTGAGCAGCATCACGCCCACCAACACCGGTAGCGCGAGCAACGCCAAAACACCCAAGGGCCAGTGCAAGGCAAACAGCGCGGCAACCAGCACCAACGGCGTCACCGCGCCGCTGATCACCGGGGTGAACACATGCGCCGGCAACTGCGCCACCGCCATCATGCCCTGGGTGATCAGATGGCCCAGCCGCGCACTGTTTTGCGCGCTGAACCAGCCCAGCGGCAGGCGCGCCACGTGATCGCCAACGCGTTGTCGCGCACCTTGCAGCACCGCCACGCCGACGGCTACACCGGCTTTGTCGAGGGTGCGACGCCACAGCGCGCAAGCGGTCACGCCAAACAGCAGCGCAATCAACCAACGCCCTGCCTCCAGCGCATCACCGGCCAACAGGTGGCTGATCAGCGGCACCAGCGTGATCAGGGTCAGCCCGCTGAGCAGGCCGTAGAACACCGCCATCACGGCATAGCGGCGCAGCGTGGGCGCGTCTTCACCGAGCAGGCGCACAAAAGTCTTCAGCATGGTTGCACCGCCTGTGATTCGCTGCGGGCGTAATCGCCCAGTTGCCATAACTGCGCGTAGAGCCCGCCATGGGCCAGCAGGTCGGCGTGACGGCCCTGCTCGTGCAGGGTGCCGTCGTGGATCACGAGGATCTGATCGGCGTGCATCACCGTGTCGAGCCGATGGGCGATGACCAACAATGTGCGGCCCTGGGCGAAGCGTGACAGTGCTTCCTGGATCGCCACTTCGTTGTCGGCATCGGCCGCGGCGGTGGCCTCGTCGAGCACCAGCACTGGCGGGTCCAGCAGCACTGCACGGGCGATGCTGAGGCGCTGTTGCTCGCCGCCGGAGAGCTGGGCGTCCTCGCCGATCATCGAGTCGTAACCACGCGCCAGGCGCAGAATGCGCTCGTGGATATTCGCCGCGCGGGCGGCGTCTTCGATCTGTTGGGCGGTGGCGGACGGTCGGCCGAGGGCGATGTTGTCGCGCACGCTGGCGTTGATCAGGCGCACCTCTTGCAGCACAAAACCGATGCGCTGGTACAACAGCGGCGTATCGATGTGGCGCAGGTCCGCACCGCCCAAAGTGATGCGCCCACTGCTGGGATCGAAAAACCGCAGCAGCAGGCGCGCCAGCGTTGACTTGCCGGCGCCGGACAGGCCGACGATGGCCGTGGTGGTGCCCGGTTGCAGGGTGAAGTTGATGTCCCTCAGCACCGCGTGGTCGCGCTCATAGGCATAGCCGACCTGCTCAAAGCAGATTGCGTTGCCGCTCGGCAACTGCACGGCCGATTGCGTCAGCGTCGGCGTGTCCAGCAACCCCTGCACGCGCTGCGCAGCGCCGGTGGCGTTGTTCAAATCGTGGGTGATGTAGTGCAACAGCAGCAACGGCGCGCTCAGACCCGGCGCCACCAATACGAAGGGCAGCACGTCCACTGGCGCGATCCAACCCAGGCTAACAAACAGCGTGCCCGCTGCCAGTACTACGCCGAGCACAGTGACCGGCGCGATCATCGCGTTGGCATTCGCCATCGACGCCACCAGCGGGCGGGTGAAGTCGATAAAGGTCGTGGCAAAGGTGTCGATGGCGCTGCGATAAGCCCCGTGCGCTTTGCCACTGGCGCCGAAAGCCTTGACCACCGGAATGCCGTTGACGAACTCCACCACCGCGTTGTCGATGCGAGCCATCCCGCTGACAAATTCCTGCATACTCGCGCCGCTGGCGCGCATGGCCCGCGAGAGAAACAGGAAATACCCGGCAAACGGCACCAGCGACACCAGCGCCAAACGCCAGTCCATCGCCAACAGGTAAACCATCGATACCAACACCGCTCCGCCCGCGCGCCCGGCGGTGGTGTAGAAATGCGCGGTGAGGCTGTGCAGCGTATTGATATCGTCCTGCATCGCCCGTTTCACTTCGCCCGATGCTCGGCTGCTGAACCAACCCAGTGGCACACGGCTCAGGCGCTGGGTGATCGCGCGGCGTAAATGGTGAGTGAGGCGATTGTCGGCCAGGTGGGCGAGCAGCTCAGCGATAAAAATCAATGCCATGCCCGCGAATAGGCTTAAAGCGCTAAGGCCAACAACCCACCACACTTCGCTCGACAGCTGAGCGCCAGCGCCGAGGACACGTGCGCCGATATGGGCGATGGCCGCCAGCGGCACCAGCGTCAGCATGCCGCCGACAGCGGCAAGCCCTGCGGCGACACACAGACGCCCACGGATAGGCGTCAGAATCCGGCTAAGCGTGCCTGCGACTTGAGGGTTGGCCGAAGCCGCTTCAGGTGAGTCCATTGACAGAAAAAGTCCGTTTGAGAATCAGAATCATATTTAATTGCATGACTATAAACTAATTTGCGCAAAGCCGACAAGACAGCTACAACCTTGTGTTCAGCGATTAAGGAATACCCATGGAACCCGCAAAAAAAACCGCCACCCGCGGCCGCCCGCCAAGCATCACCCGCGAACGCATCGTCGACGCCGGCATCGAGATGGGCCTGCCCAACATCACCTTCGTCGGCCTGGCGGCGGCGTTGGGGGTCAGCCATATGGCGCTGTACAAACACGTGGCCAACCTCGAAGCGCTCAAGGCCATGGTTGCTGAAGAAATCTTCACCCGCTGGCAGATCCCCCAGGACTGCGGCGAGGCCGACGGTGGGTTGAAGGACTACCTGATCGTGTTCGCCACCTCGGTACGCGAGTTCGTCAAAACCCACCCCGGGCTGACGCCCTACGTGATCCGCCGCGCGGCAGCAACCGCGCCGATGCTGGCCAAGATTGATGGGCACCAAGCGTTGATTGCGCAGGGGTTTGGGGTGAGCAAGGAACAGGCGCGGTGGCTACTGGCGACGGTGGCGTTTCACTGCATGGCGGTGGCGGATACGGTGTATACGGTGACGCAGCGGGAGCCCGTGGTGGAAACGGCGCGGGATACGGAAGAAGCGGAGATGGAGGTGGAGTTGGCGCGGGGGATGGAGGCGTTGGTGGTGGGGGCGTTGGTATTGGTGGAGGGCGTTGCCTGAGCGTTGCCAAGGCCTGCCTTGGGCAGGCCGATAGGATGTCATCGTCCCAATCTGGACTTAATCGGTTTCTGAGGCCATCCAGATCAGAAAGCTACGTAGTTGCGCGGTAAATTCTTTCGGCTTGGCGCCCGGGTGCGTAGAGCATCGAAGAGTTCTACCTCAATGACCTTACTTTCGCCGCCCCTATCCACAACATCTGGGGAGCGCCTGTGGCCTCACTGAAAATCGGAATAAATTTTATAAATAACGCCGCACAAGCCGGCTTTTTATTTGCCCCGAATAAAGCGTCCCCAACAGCCTGACTACCCATCAGGCTAGACACCTCAAAAAAAGCAAAGAGCCGCACCCTCAAGCACGGCTCTCGCCATCTAACTAACAACGACAGCCCTATCGAGTCCCGCGCAAGCGCAACGCCGAGGGCATGAAGTACGAGTCTTCCGGAATCGGCTGCGCAAAGTCCACCGTCTGCGGCTCTTCGTTATCCAGGTTCTGCACGTAGTACCGCCGTGCCTGCAGGTCATGGAACACGTCCAATGCGCTCCAGGTAGTCGGCAAATCGTAGAAGTTTTTCAGGTAGGCCATCGACACCCGCCACAGTTCGCCACGGCCGTCGTACTGATCAACCACTGCCGCGCCCCAGCTGTCTTCATCAAGGTACAGCACGCGTTTGGAGTACAGGTGCCGCGCCGTTGGTTTGAGGGTGCCTTCGACTACCCACACGCGGTGTAGCTCGTAGCGGGTGTATTGCGGGTTGAGGTGGCCGACTTTGAGCAGGTCGGCGTATTTCACGTCGGCGCTGGCGAGTTTGTAGTTGTTGTAGGGGATGTAGATTTCTTTCTTGCCCAGCAATTTCCAGTCGTAGCGATCCGGCGAGCCGTTGAACATGTCGGTGTCGTCCGCCGTGCGCAGGCCATCGGAGGATGAGATCGGTGTGTCGTAGGCCAGGTTCGGTGCGCGGCGTACGCGGCGTTGGCCGGCGTCGTAGATCCAGGCTTGGCGGGCGTCTTTGATCTGGTCGAGGGTCTCGTGCACCAGGGTCGCACCACCGGCCAGGCGGGCCGGGCTTTTTACGAAGGTCAGGTAGTAGAACAGGATGTTTTTCAGGTCGGCGTATTGCCCGCCCTGGCGGTAGTAGTTGAACAGCCCCTCCTGCTGCGCCGTGACCAGGGCGAAGCTGCCGTTGCGTTGCACGGGCGCCTCCGAGGCGCGGCGCACGATGTAGGTGCCGCGGTAGCGGGTGATGTGGTTCCACAGTGCTTCCACGCCGTTTTGCGGAATGGGGAACGGCACGCCGCCAAAGGCATCTGCGAAGCCGGTACCACCGTCCAGCAGCTTGGCGCTGGTGGCGTTCTTGAAGGTGTTGTCATACACCCACTGCGGCGCCGAGCCGGAGCGTCGGCTCGGATAGATGGGCATCTGGAAGCTGTCGGGGTAGCTGTTGAACAAGGCGATCTCGCCCGCCGTCAGGTTGGCCTTGTACTGTTCCAGGTTGGCCTTGGTGATGGTGAACAGCGGTTTGTCACCGGCAAAGGGGTCGACGTGGTGCTTGCCCTTTTCATAGCCCTTGGGCGCCTGGGTGATACCGCCTTCCCAAGTCGGGATGGTGCCGGCGGCATTGCCCGCGCGCTCGGCGCCAAAGGGTGTGAGCTGGGCCTTGAGCTGTTGCGCATCTTGGGGCGAGAGCGCCGCAAGGGCATTGCCAGCGGCCAGGCCGAGGGCCAGCGCCAGGCCGGCGGTGAGCATTCGAGGTGTGTGGAACATGGCGAATCTCCAAAAGAACGAGGGCGGGCAACCGCCCTCGCGCCGCAGCATGGCAGCGGCTTACAGGAAGTACTTGAGGTTGAAACCGATGTTGTCGCGGTCGCGGATAACGTTGTTCTGGCCGCCACCAAAGAACTCGGTGTATTGCAGCTCGGCTTCCAGCTTGTTCTGGTAGTTGGCCTTGAGCCCCAGGGTGTAAGCCTTGCGGCCCTCGATGTAGTTGCCGGCCTGGTAGGAGTTGCCTTTGAAGTCGTCTTTGAAGACCACGTAGGGCGACAGGTTGACCCCGGCGTACACGTCGTTCCAGGTACCGTTGAACATCACCGTGTAGCTGTAGGAATCACGGCTGACCTGGTCATCACGATCACCACCCGACACATAGGAAGTGTTGCCGCTGCCCGCGTAGTAACGGGTGCTGCCATCGTAGGCCTGGTACTTCAGGCCACTGCCGCGCAGGTGCTCGGAGGCCAGTTCGAAGACGCCGAACAGCGAGTCGAAGCCCAGGCCCGGGCCGAAGTTATAGATGCTGCCCAAGGAGGTATTGAAAGCCTCTACGCGCTCGGAGTTGTCGATCTGGCTGTCGAGGTTGACCATCTGCCCGCCGACATTGATGAACTGCCCGCCCGCTGCCGCGCCGGCACCATTGGCCAGGTCGCCGATCAGGTCGTTGGTGGCGGCGACACCGATGGGCAGGTTCGGCCGGTAGGCCAGCTCGCCAAACACCGAGGCCTTGCCCAGGGTGGTGTTGAAGCTGAAGCCGTACATGCGGATATCTTCAGCGTAGCGCCGGTGCGCCTGGATGTTGCCCATCACGTCCACCGTCGCCAGGCCATTGGCCAGGGCCGCCGCCTGGCTGCCGGCCACCGACGACAGCATGCTGGTCAGGGCCGCCATGTCGATACCTTTGTAGCCCGCCAGGTTAGCGGCGATGGTCGGCTCCTTGGCGTGGTAGTTGACCAGGTACAGGCCGAACTCGGTGCTATTGAGCTCCTCGGCGATGTAACGGAAGGCGAAGCCGAACTGGCCATCGTTGCGCGCGTTGTAGTCCTTGCCGATCGACGCCACCTTGAGGGTGTTGCCGTAGGCCGGGGTCATGCCGTTGGCGTAGAGCCCGGTGCTGCGCAGCATGCCCCCGAGCATCGGGTTGTTGCCCAGGGCGTCGTATAGCCCGATGACGTTGCCGCCGATGGGCGTCGGGGTGTCGAGGGCGCTGCCGGTGAAGTTGTTGTAGCCGGTGCGGCCGCCATCGGCGAACAGGTCGCTCTGGGAGTAGAAGGTGCCGACCGGATCGATGCGTGTCTCCTTCCAGTTCCACTGGTAGAAACTCTCCATCGACAGGTTGTCGCTCAGCCCGATATTGAAGCTGATGGCTTCTACCGGCATCAGCACTTCCTTGACCTCGGCACCCGGCAGGCGGTACTTCGCCGCATCCACCGGGTTGGTGGTGTTGACCCCGCCGCGATAGAAGATGCCCTCGCCCCAGTTGAATACCTGGCGCCCCAGCCGGGCAGTCAGCGGCATCTGGCCAACGTCCCAGTTGCCGTAGACGTAGGAGTCGAGAATCTCCACGCGGCTACCGGCAATATCCCGGGTCTGGTCAGTGAAGTGGTTATCCTGGGGATGGCTCTGGCTGGGTTGCGATGGGCTGTTGTTGCGGTAGTAGTCGTTGCGCTTATCCATGATCTGGGTGTCATAGAACGCCGTGCCACGCACGAACAACCCGTAGTTCTGGTAGTTGGCTTCCAGCTCCGACGTGATCTTGTACACCTCGGAAACCAACCCGGTATCGAAGTTGCGATTGCCGTCGTTGGTGTTGACGTCGTCGTTGCCCTTGTCCCGCCCCTGGACCCGCCACAGGCGCCCATAAGACAGGGTACTGTCGAGCGAGCCGGTGACCTGCTTGTCCAGCAGGCTGAACTCCATGGCCTGCACGCCCCCGCTGCTGCACAGTTGCAGCAGGCCCACCAGGCCGACACCCGCCCCAGTGGATTTGATGGACCATTTACCCTCGGATCCCGAGCCTTGCGCGCGCACTGTCGTGCTCATTGCGGTCTCTCCCCTGCAATCTTTCTTGTTGTTATTGCACTGCGATGTGTTGTGGTTTCACTGCGCCGGGCGATCGAGGCCGGCCCGGACGTAGTTGCGGCTGTGGGCGCCAAAGTGGCGCAGCAACTGCACCAACTGCTCGTTGAGCCGGGCATGGTCGTAGCGCTCGACGGGCAACTGGTTGCCGGCACTGAAGCTCTGGGTTGCCCCGGGCGTGGCCAGCCACTGGCCGATGGCCTCGTCGAACGCCACCGCCTGGGCATCCGCCTCGGCGCTGACCACCTGGCGCAGGTAGTCCGTCGAATAGCCGGGGTAATCGCCGTCTTGGCGGGTGTCGGCATAGGCCGCCAGCATCGGGTTGTTCGCCCCCGTCAGCAGCAGGTGACGTAGCCAGGCAAACTGGTAGCGCTCCACCTCGTTGTGGCGCGTGGCGACACGTTCGATTGCCGCTCGCTTGTCGCTGTCATAGCCGGCCAGGGCCTTGCCTTCCATCAGCAGCATGCTGGTCAAATCGTCGCCCGGCAGCGTGGTGGCGTGATAGGGCTGGGTCAGGTCCTGCAGGTAGTGCATGCCCCAGCCGAGGAAGCGATAACCCCAGTAGGGATGGCCATTGGCGAAGGCAAAACGTGCCAGGCCGAAGTACTGGTAGGCGCGCCAGTCCGGCCAGTTGCGCAGCAGGAACGGCGCAGCGGCATACACCAGCGCGCTCTCGTGGAAGAACCCCATGTGGAACGGCGCCTGGGAGCTGTACTGGAAACGCGCATCGCCAAACGACTGCACGCCAAAGCCATATAACGCGCCGACGGCTCCCGGGTTATCGCTGAACAGGTTGATATCGTGGCCGTAGTCCGGCTCGTCGGCAGCGGTCGCCAGCACCGCCAGCGGCGCGACCTTCTGCCCCGGTTGCAGTTGGATAAAGCGCTGGCGATTCCACGGTGAGAGGGTTTGTTCGACCATCACGTCGGCCGCCTTGAGTTGCGGGCGCCCCGCCAGGTCTTCGCCGGGCATGGGCTGGATCACCTGGGCCAGGTGGATCTGTGGATTGACCCGCAGGGCCATGAGGAAGTCGCGGCGCAAATCGGCGCTGGGCTGGGGCGCCAGGCGCAGGTTAGCGGGGCGCGGCGGATAGTCGGGAAAGTGGCTGCGGGCGAAGTTTTCCTGCTCGTCCAACAGGGCCACCAGGCCAGCGTATTGCTGGGAAAGAAACTGCTCAAGCGTCTCGACCTGCACCTCGGGCGCCTCGCGCAACGCGGGCAAATCTTGCAGGGCCAGGTAGCTGCCCACGCTGTGATTGGACCAGGCACCGACCCCCGGCGACAGACTCCATAGCCCCAGGCACAGCAGCAACGACGGCAACTTCATGGCTTTACGCTCTTGTTGTAGATGCGTTCAGCCTAACAATCCGGGTATGCCGCGACACTGTCCGATCTTGCCAAAACGACTCACCAATAGCGCCACGTAGCGGGGTCTAATGCCCCTGTAGGAGCGAGCTTGCTCGCGAAGGACGTCAACGATAACGCGTGCTTGCAGGATAAACGCGGAGCTCTCAAGTTCTTCGCGAGCAAGCTCGCCCCTACAGGGGGGCCTACGCCGGGTAGCCGGTAATCTCGCGGATGCTCTGGTACAGCGGCTTGAGCTGGCGATACATGCGCAGGTAAACCTCGCGGTACAAACGGTCGTACATCTGTTGTGCCTCGGGTTGAGGCATGAAGACTTCGGCGGTGCGGGTCATGGCGGCGATGGCGGTATCAAAATCCGCGTACAACCCAAGCCCCACGGCACAGGCGATCCCTGCGCCCAGCCCGGACGCCTCATACACATGGGGACGCTCGGCGGGCAGGCCAAAGATATCGGCGGTCAGTTGCATCGCCGCGTCGCTCTGGGAGCCGCCACCGGCCACGCGCAAGCGCGTGATCGACAGTTTCGAACGACGCTCGATACGCTCTTTGCCCTGGCGTAGCGCATAGGCCAGGCCCTCAAGAATCGCCCGGTAGATATGGGCCCGGGTGTGCACATCGCCAAAGCCGATCATCGCCCCCTTGGCCTCCACCCCCGGCTCGCGGATGCCGGGCGACCAGTAGGGTTGCAGGGTCAGCCCCATGGAGCCAGGTGGCACAGCGTTGACCAGTGCATCAAACAACTGTTCCGGCTCCAGGCCCTGCTCGCGGGCCTGTTGCATTTCCCGCAGGCCGAATTCGTTTTTGAACCAACTGACCATCCAGTAGCCGCGATAGATCATGACTTCGCAGTTGTAGTGATCGGGAATCGCCGCCGGGTAAGGCGGGATCAGCGGGACAATTTCCAGGTAGCGCGAGCGAGTGGTGGTGATGGTCGCCGTGGTGCCATAGGACAGGCACGCGGTCGTCGCTTCCACCACGCCGGAACCAAGCACCTCGCAGGCCTTGTCGGAGCCGGCGGCTATCAGTGGCAACCCTTCCGGGATGCCGGTATGGCGGCTGGCCTCGGCGGTGATGCGGCCCAGCTCTTCCCCCGGTTTGTACAGGCTCGGCAGTTGTTCCGCACGCACCGCCAGGGCCTGCCATTTCCAGTCCCGGGGGGCGGCCCAGCGCAGATGCTTGAAGTCGAAAGGCAAGTAGCCCACGCAACAGCCCACCGAGTCGACAAAACGCCCGGTCAGGCGATGGCTGAGAAACCCCGAGAGCAGCAGGAACTTGTCAGTGGCAGCCCAGATATCCGGCTGATGCTGGGCGATCCAATTGGCCTCGGCCTGGGCGCGGAAGTAGTCCACCGTGGCCTCGGCCCCCACCAGTTTGAACAGCCAACCCCAGGGCCCCTTGATCCCGCCCTCCGGCTCGCACTGGCGCTGGTCGAGCCAAAGGATGGCCGGCCGCAGCGCCTGGCCCTGGGCATCGACATTGATCAAGGTGCCGCGCTGAGTGGTCAGGGATACGCCACGGATCAGACTGCGGTCGATGCCGGTCTGCGCCCACAACTGCTGGCAGGCCTCCCCCAGTTTGCGCCAGTAATAGTCCGGGTCCTGCTCGGCCCAGCCGGGCTGGCTGGAATAGTAGGCCTGCAACTCGACCTTGCCTTTGCCCAACAGGTTGCCCTGCAGGTCGAACAACAGCGCACGGACACTCTGGGTGCCGTTGTCGATCGCCAGCACATAGTCTTTGCCGGGGGTGTTGTTATCCACGAAGCTCTCTTTTTTCATGAGGCACTCTTCAGATCGAGGCGCAAGGGACGCTGTGATGGCGTTGCCAGAGTTGCAGGTAGCGCTGCTGTTCCTGTTCCCAGCGCGTGTCGTCCCAACCCAGGCGAGGCTGGCATAGCCGACGGATGTCCGCCAGGTAGTGGGCAGCGCCTTCGGCCAGTAGCAAGCCGAGGCGCGTGCGCCGCAGTAGCAGGTCGTCCAGGTGCAAAACCATCTCGGTCTCGGCGGCAAACGCCAGCTCCGCCCAGAGGGTATCGCTGGCGCCCACACAATCACTGCCCAGGCTGTTGATCAGGCTGGCCAGGCGCGGCAAATCGCGGCCATGACGCCCGGCCAGGCGCCGCACGCCGGTGTCGCTCAGCCCGGGGATCGCCTGCAACGGTACGGCCTGGAACACCGGCGCGCCGTCATCTTCCAGAGGTTTGCCGAGCATCCCGGCACAGGCCCGCAACACCTCAATGGCCTGGGGCCGGAAGGTGGTCAGCTTGCCTCCCGCCAAGGTCACGCAGCCGGGTTCCTGCCACAGCACGTGCTCGCGGGTTTCATTCGATGGCTTGGCCTGGGAGTCGGCGGCGCCCACCACCGGGCGCACCCCGGACCAGGTGCACAGCACGTCCGCCGCCGTCACTTGGGCCTGGGGAAATGGCTGGGCGCAGGCTTCCAGCAGGTAGTCGAGTTCATCAAAGGTGATGCTCGCACCAAGGTCCAGATCCTCGCGGTGATCCAGGTCTGTGGTGCCCACCACCGTGGCCCCTTCCCACGGAAAGACAAACACCGGGCGGCCGTCGCGCCGGTGCATGAAACTGAAGGCATGGGCCACCGGCAAGCGCCAGCCCGGCAACAACAGATGGCTGCCACGCAAGGGCCGCAACTGGCGCTGCCCCCCGCCCGGTTGCAGGCGTTCAGCCCAGGCACCAGTGGCCACCGCCAGCACCGCGCAGCGCACGTGCATAACCGCGCCGCCCTCAGTGTCCTCGACCTCGACCCCACACACTCGCTCGCCGTCGCGCAACACCTGGCGCACCCGCAGGCCATTGAGCGCCCAGGCGCCATCGGCACGGGCCTCGGCCAGCACGCGCATGACCAGCCGCGCATCGTCGGTCAGCGCATCGCGAAACTGCGAAGCCCCCAGCAGCCCCGGCTCCTTCAAGCCCGGTGCCAGATAGCGCAGTTGCTCAGGCTTGTGGAACTGCCGACTGCGACAACCGGCCAGGGCGTCATACAGGCGCAGCAAACCGCCGAATACCCGCGGCCCGGGGAACCCGCCGCGATAGTGCGGCATCAGGAAACTCATGGGGTCCACCAACCCCGGTGCTTCGCCCATCAAGCGTTGGCGCTCGCGCACCGAATCACGGGCCAGGCGCCACTGGCCCTTGGCGATGTAGCGCAGGCCACCATGAACCATTTTCGACGAGCGGCTGGAAGTGCCCCAGGCAAAATCCCGCTGCTCCAGCAACAGGCAGCGCCAGCCGCGCCGGGCCGCCTCGCGCAGGATCCCGGCGCCGCTGATGCCGCCGCCGATCACGATCAGGTCCCAGGTTTCACTCGCCAGTTGCGGCAGCGCGGCCTCGCGCCATTGGGCATTCCAGTCATTGCTCATGGGCCTAGTCTTCCAGCAGCGTGCCGGGGTTGAGGCGCCCGGCCGGATCAAAATGCCGGCTCAGGCTGTGCAGCGCTGCCATCGCCAACTCGCCCTTTTCCCTCGGCAGGTAGGGCGCGTGGTCCTTGCCCACGCCATGCTGGTGGCTGATGGTGCCGTGGTTTTCGACGATGGTGCGGCTGGCCGCCTGCTTCAGGGCCTTCCAGCGTTCGAGGGTGGCCGGGTAGTCCGCCGCCGGGCGGAACACATAGCTGGTGTAGATGCTCGACCCTTCGCCATAGACGTGGGACAGGTGGGTGAACACATGGACCCGCTCGCCCTCGGCCGCCAGGCAATCGCGCAGGCTGGCCTCGATCGCGTGCAGCAAGGCATCGACATGGCACCAGTCGGTCGCGGTCTCCAGGGTGTCGACCACGTAGCCGGCCTGCCAGAGGTTCTCCCGCAGGTAGGGGAAGCGAAAGCGGTTCTGTTGCCATTTCTTGCCCAGCAGGGTGCCGGTGAACACGCCGCCAAAGGCCTTCAGATGCTGGCGGGCCTGGCGCAACGACAGGGCATTCTGCCGACGATTGCCGGTGACACCGAAGGTCAGCAGGCACTTGCCCTCGCCAGCGCCACGCAGCGCCAGGTAGCGCTCCAGCCAGGCGATTTGGTTGGGGTGGCCGGCCAGCGCCAGCTGAGTCTGGGTTTCCATGGCATTGGACAGGCGCAGCATCGACAGCGGCACCCGTGCCTGCACCAGTTGCCGAATGGCCTGCAGGGCCCGGGGCCAGTCCGGCAGGAACACGCCATAGAAGCGTTCATCCTCGGGCAAGGCGCTGACCCGCACCTTGACCTCGGAAATGATGCCGAAACGTCCTTCACTGCCCAGCACCACTTCCCGCAGGTCGGGGCCGGCGGCCGACGCCGGGAAGCTCGGGATCGCCAGGGGCCCGGCGAACGTTTCCAGGGTGCCGCCGGCGAACAGTTGCTCGATCCGCCCATAGCGCAGCGATTGCTGGCCGCTGGAGCGACTGGCGACCCAGCCGCCCAGGGTCGACAGTTCCCAGGACTGCGGGAAGTGCCCCAGGGTGTAGCCTTTGGCCCGCAACTGGCTCTCCACCTGGGGGCCACTGGCACCAGGGCCGAAGGTGGCAATAAGGCTTTGCTCGTCCAAGTCGAGCAGGCGATTCATATGGGCCAGGGACACCGTCAGCACCGGGCGCAAGGACGCCGGCGGGTTGATATGCCCGGCCACCGAGGTGCCACCGCCATAGGGAATCAGGCACAGGTCGGCACTGTCGGCCAGGGCCAGCAACTGGCGGATCTGCTCGACGCTTTCCGGCAGGGCCACCCCATCCGGATACTGGCCCAACGTCCCCTCACGCAGGGCCAGCCAGTCCGGCAAGCTCTGGCCCCGGGCATGCATCAGGCGGTCACGGGGCTCGATGCTGTAAAGCGGATGGGGCGCCAGGCGCGAGGCGGGAACCCTGGCCAGGGCGCTGTCCAGGCTGGCGTCAGGCAGGGTGTGACCCTCGCCCAGTCGCTCGCGCAAAAACGCCGCCCCATGGGCCGGCATCTCCATCTGCGTGGTTTCTTCGCCCCAGCCGTTCCAGCGTCGCATGCGTGTTTCTCCCAGCAGATCGTGTGATTTTCAGTCCACCCATACTAATCAGCCGGCGCAAGCTGTCACGGTCGCATCAGGACAAATGGAGTAGCCAATTGGGTCAATCGGTCCATTACCCGATGTCGCCACGGGAGCATTTACTTTAGCCACGGTTTCAAATTACCTTGCCAGCCATCGAAGCGCGCAAGGTAATGCCGCCGGCAACACCCCCGCCAGGAACCCGATCATGCAGACACTCGGCTCGACCTCAGTCCCTCCTCTGCTGAAATATCTGCGCCATGCCGAACAACTCGGCGTAGCGACCGCCCCCGCCCTGGCGGCGGCCGGGATCACTGCCGGCCAACTGGACGACAACAGCCTGCGCCTGCCCGTGCACGTCCACGAACGCCTGCTGGAGTATTTCTGCGAACACTCCGGGGACCTACTGTTCGGGCTCAATTCGGCACGTTTCGTGTTGCCCAACTCGTGGAGCGTGCTGGGTTACATCACCATGAACTGCGCCACCCTGGGCGAGGCGATGAACCGCATCATGCCGTTCGAAAAGCTGGTGGGCGACATGGGCACCAGCCGCGCGGAGATGGTCGGTGAGCAGGTTCGGCTGATTTGGAACTGCCGCCACCAGCAGCCACGGATCCGTCGGCATATGGTCGAGAACGTGCTGGCGTCCTGGCTGGTGTATGCACGCTGGATCGCCGACGCCGAACTGTCGCCCAGCCAGGTGCTGCTCGAACACCCTTTGCCGGACGGCGCGCAACTGAGCCAATACGAGGACTTCTTCGGTTGCCCGGTGCTCTTCGAGCAACCCTGCTCGGCCCTGGTAGCGCCGTTGAGTTACCTGCAAACGCCCCTGCGCCAGGCCGATGCGCAACTGCTGCGGACCCTGGAAGAACACGCCCTGGGCCTGATGGCCTCGCTGGACGACTCGACCCTGGCGCTACGGGTGAAGAACGCCCTGCGCCAGTTGCTCAAGGAAGGCCTGCCGCGCAAGGAACAGGTGGCCGAGCAGTTCGCCATGTCGGTGCGTACCTTGCAACGCCAGTTGCAGCAGGCCGGCACGTCCTACCAGCAGATCCTCGACGACTTGCGCCAGGAACTGGCCGAGCACTACCTGCTGCACAGCGACCTGCCGATCCAGGACATCGCCCAATATTTGGGCTTTACCGAACCGCGCTCGTTCCACCGCACCTTCAAGAGCCGCACCGGCATGCCGCCGGGCGAGTATCGGCAGACTCACCGCGCCAGCTGAAACAGCGCAGATTACAGGCGGTCGAGCCCCAACCCCTCAATCAAATCCTCCCCCGCCTCGTCCGCCCGCCACCGCCGGCTGGATATGCGCATGGTGTAGCGCCGCCGATACTCTGAAGGCGTCAGCCCCGTAGTGCGCAAAAACAGGCGGCGAAACGCACTGGCGTCCTGATAACCGCAGTACTCCATGACTTCCGTCAGATCGATCAAGGTCACTTCCAGCAATTGCTTGGCCCGTTCAACCCGCAGGCGGTGCAGGTAGTCCAGGGGCGTCATGCCTTCCACCTCTTTGAAGTGCCGCAGCAAGGTCCGCGGGCTGGCGGTCGCGGCCTCGGCTACCGCGTCCAGGCTGTAGGGTGTCTGAATATGCTGCTGCAGCCATTGCTTGGCGCGGAACACTACGCTGTCGCGGGTTTTTACCGAGATGCCGGGGAAGTTCAGGCTGGAATGCTCAAAACGCATCGGGTGGTAAAGCAGGCCGTTGGTGGCGATCTGGGCCATTTCTTCGCCGGCGAAGTGACGGATCAATTCCACCATCAGGTCGCAGACCGCCGCAGGGGCTCCGGCAGTGAATACCGGCCCGTCGACTACCACCGGGCCTTCCATCGCCAATTGCACGTTAGGAAAGGCGGACGCAAACCAATTGGCAATCATCCAGGTGACGGTTGCGCGCCGGCCATCCAGTACCCCTGCACGCGCAAGCAGCACGGCGCCGTTAAAACTGGCAGCCACCACACGCCCTTGGGCGTGATACCGCGCAATGCAGTTCAACTCGTCGGTGCATTGAGCAAGAACCTGGTTCAGGTCCGGCACGCTTCTCATCTGCACGCCAGGCACAAACAGGACCGTCTGCGAGGGCCGCAGGGTTTTGCGGCCGGGACTGGGCGGGCGCATTTCCGACAGCCAGTCCGGAAGTGGCAGTTCATTGCCCGCCGCATCGATCAAGCGCCAGTGGAAAAACGCCCCGCGCTTATCCGGGTTGCGCAGCTGCCAGAGGTTGTTGAAGGTGCGCAGCGTGTCGATAACGCTAAACAGCGTGCCAGCGAGATTGTGCGGGCCATGCAATAAATCGACGCGGACATTCATGGGCTTACCTGGCGATATTGGATTTATGGTTGGCGATATTAGCCCTACGCCTCATAAAAACCAGCCCTGGCACTGCGCTGACTTGTGGCGATGAAGCTTGCCCCCTCGACAAAGCTCAGCAGATCCCTGGTTTTTTCTTGGCGATATTAGCTCTATTGCTGTCGGTATTCGCCGTATTACCGCAATCGCTTCGACGCTAGACTGAAAAACACCTGGCCTCAGCAAGAAAAAAAACAAGGGTATCAGTCAGTGAAAACAACAATAAGAAACGCCTGGGGAAGTACCGGCAAGCCAGTGGCTGCAGGGTTGGCCACGACCTTGCTCAGTGCGGGTATCAGCGCTCCAGTCAGCGCAGGGGAGCTGGTGTTCAGTGACCTCAAGTCAGGGCTGGGTAACGGCATGCAATGGCAACATGAAGACACGCGCCTGCAGGTCAAAGGCGCCCTGGCCCTGGGCACGGTACGACGCATGGACGACCCAAGCCACCGCCTGACCAGCGCCGAATACGGTATGAACCTGTTCAACGACGGCAACCTCAACTACAAGCGCGGCGATGCGGTTTCTACGTCTGCCGAAGCCTACCTGCAAGCCGATCTGAGCCACCGCAACCTCGGGGTTTTCGTCAGCGCAAAGGGTTGGTACGACTATACCCAGAAACACCAGGACGTCGACCACGGCAGCGTCCCCAACGGCTATCGCTCGGGAGAACCACTCAGTGACTCGGGGTTCGATTCCCTGGCGCGCTTCTCCAATGCGCTGTTCAACGATGCCTACGTCTACGGCAACTTCCAGCCTGGCGGGCATGACCTGCTGGTGCGCCTGGGCGACCAGGCGATCCCGTGGGTCACGCCCACCACCATCAGCGGTGGCCTGCAGGCGGTGAACGCGTTTGACTGGGCGGCGGCACGCCGGGCCACCTCGATTGCCGAAGCCCGCACCGTGCCAATGCCGACCCTGTACGCCAAGCTGGCCCTGACCGAGAACCTGTCGGTGGATGCGTTCAACCAGTTTGAATTGCGCCCCAGTGCCTACTCTGGCTGCGGCACATTTCTGTCGACCAGCGACTACGCCCAACCGGGCTGCAACCAATTCATCCTTAACGGCAGCGTGATGAGCGCGATCGCCGGACGGCCGATCTACACCAGCGATGGCCAGGCCCTCAACAATCCCCTGGACTACGTGGCCCGCGGCCCGGACCATCGCCCAGGCAACAATCAATTCGGCGCCAGCCTGCAGTATTTGTGGAAGGACGTCGGGTTGTTCGGTTTGTATTTCGCTGACTACAGTAGCCGCGAAGCGCTGACCCAAGTGGTGCGCACCGGCCCTGGCGTACTGACGCCACCGGCCGCGAACGTGGGGCAGGCAACGCCAACTGGCGTGGCGGCTTATTATCAGCGCGCCTATCCAACCCGCATTCGCCTGTATGCCCTCAACTTCAAGACGCGGCTACCGGGCGGCACCGGGATTTATGCCGAATACAGTTACCGCCCCAATCAACCGATTGCGTGGAACGGCGCCGACTTTATTGCCGGGCTGCTCGCCGGCAGCGGCCCCCTGGGCTACCTGTCCAAAACCCCGACGGGCTACCTGGCAAGCGGCTACGACCGCTTCCACGTCAGCCAATTGAATCTGGGCGCCAGCCACCCTTTTGGCCAGGTGTTGGGCGGCGCGATGAAGCTGTCCGCAGAAGCCGGATTGAAATACGTACACGACCTGCCCGACACCGAGCAGATCCGTTATGGCCGCCCCGGTTTCGGCAGCGCGCCCTACGGTAAAGCCGCGAAGTGCACAGGCCCGGCGGCCAGGTGCGCGGATGACGGGTTTATCACGCCATTTGCCTGGGGCACCCGCGTCAAAGGCGAAATCAACTACAGGAATGTGTTGCCCGGGCTGGACGTGACGCCGTCGCTGACACTGGTCTACGACATCAAGGGGCATGCCTATGACGGGGTATTTTCCGAGGGCCGCTACGCACAAATACTCGGTGTGCGCGGCGATTACAAAAGCACTTACACCTTCGATCTCAGCTACCTGAACACCGGTGGCGGCGATTACAACCTGGTGGCAGATCGCAGCCTGTTAGAGGCCAGTGTCGGCATTCGCTTCTAGCACTCCCCTTAAAACAAGGCCATTTCCATGCGTTCATTGACCGATAGCCGACGCCCGCTCGTAGTTGCCCTGCTGATGACAGTGGTGATTATCAGCGTGCTGGACAAGACCATTTTCGCCTTCGCCGGCCCGCAGATCATTGATGAGTTAAAGCTCACGCCAGCGCAGTTCGGCTTTATCAGCAGCGCGTTCTTTTTTCTCTATTCGATCTCGGGGGTGCTGGTGGGTTTTCTTGCCAACCGCATGCCGAGCCGCTGGATTCTCTCCGGCATGGCCCTGGTGTGGATGACCGCACAATTGCTCGCGGCCCTGTCCACCAGTTTCTTTACCCTGTTGGCCAGCCGCGTCCTGCTCGGCGCCGGTTGCGGCCCGGGCACGGCGGTGACCCAACACGCCTGCTTCAAGTGGTACACCAGCCGCGAGCGGGTGCTGCCGGCGGCGCTGATTCAGGTTGCGATCATGCTCGGTGCGATTGCCGGTGCCGTGGCGCTGCCCAAGTTGATCGAGCAGTACGGCTGGCGCACGGGCTATGTGCTGCTGGCCGGTGTCGGCCTGGTGTGGCTGCTGCTGTGGCAACGGTATGGCCGCGAAGGCCAGCATGACGATACACGGGACACCCAGGGCGACCTGCTGCCTACGCTGCCCTACAAGCGGCTGTTGCTCAACCGCACGTTTGTCTGCATTACCTTGGTTGCGTTCTGCAGCTACCTGCCCAATGCCTTGCTCTACAGTTGGTTGCCCACCTACCTGCAAAGAGGCCTGGGCATGACGCCGATGCAATCGGGCTACCTGGTGCTGGCCACCACACTGGGGGTGATCTTTATCAACCTGCTGGTTTCCAGCCTGGCGCAACGCGCAATGAAACGCGGCGCCAGCATCCGCAAGGCGATGGTCGTGCCGCCCCTGCTGGCTTGCCTGGTCGCCGCCGTGACCTACATCCTGATGGGTTTTACCAACACCAGCCTGACCGTGACCCTGGGCTTTTTTCTGCTCGGCAGTATTCTCCTCAACCTGCTGTCGGCCTTCGGTTTCAGCATCGTTGCCCACATCGCACCGGCTCGCCAACGCGGGAGCATGCTGGCGATCCATATCGCCCTGCTGACCACCGCCGGCATGCTCGCGCCCGTGCTGGTCGGGCAAGCCATCGGCTGGCAGAACGGCGACCTGGTGCGTGGCTTCGAACTGGCCATCGGCCTGTTTGGTATTGCCCTGCTGGTGTTCAGCCTGCTTGGGCTTGCGCTGATCGACCCGGAACGCAGTCGCCGCGCACTCACGGCCAGCATTCCCGACGCAGGTTCTGCGGCCATCAGCCCGGCATAAGCCGCGCAGCGGCGGCCCCACCACCTTGATCGCTGCGCGCAGCGCCCAGCACGACTGCCAATAGGGAACACCCGATGGACTTATCCTGCTTTTCACAAAGCTACGCCGAAGCTCGGCAAAAATTCCTCCAGGCCTGCGCAAACGCCGGCCTGGAGGTCCAATCCCATCCTCACCCGTTGCCGGGCAGCGATGGCGAGGAACTGGCCCTGGACGTGGCGCTTGCAGGCTCGCCCACGGCCACCAACCTGCTGGTCCTGAGCAGCGGTGTGCATGGCGTGGAAGGTTTCTGCGGCTCGGCCGTGCAGGTCGATCACCTGCGCAACCGCGAGTGGATGCAACACGGCCAGCGCCAGGACCTGGCGGTGCTATACCTGCATGCGATCAACCCCTACGGCTTCTCCTGGCTGCGCCGGGTCAACGAAGACAATGTCGACCTCAACCGTAACTTCATTGACTTCGCGCAACCGCTGCCCGACAACCCTGACTACCACGCCCTTGCCCCACTGCTGCTGCCGCGACGGCAACCACCCACCCTGCTCAGCACGTTGGGCCTGGCCGGATACGCCCTGCGCCATGGCAGCAAAGCCCTGCAGTCAGCCATTACCCGCGGCCAACACAGCCACGCGGATGGCCTGTTTTTCGCGGGCACCTCACCGACCTGGAGCAATCAGCAACTGCGCCAGATTATCCGTCGCCTGGGCAACCACTGCCGGCGCATCGGCTGGATCGATGTGCACACGGGGCTAGGTCCGTGTGGCGTGGGTGAGCGGATCTACAAAGGGCTCAACCACCCCGGCGATATTGCACGGGCGCGAAGCTGGTGGGGCGCGCAGGTCACGACCAGCGCAGACGGAACCTCCTCGTCGGCCATGCTCAACGGCACCCTGGACCTGGCCGTGATGGAGGAATGCCCCCACGCGCAATACAACGGCTTGACCCTGGAGTACGGCACACAGCCGGGGCCACGGGTGCTGTCGGCCCTACGTGCCGATCACTGGCTGCACACCCATCCGGATACGGCACACGCCCGGCGAGTGCAGATCAAGCGCCAGTTGCGCGATGCTTTCTACATCGATACCGAGCGCTGGAAACGCCAGGTACTGGAACAAGCCCGCGAAGTGACGGCGCTGACCCTGCGCGGTCTTGCCACACGCCTTGAATGACAAAAATACCCACTATCGGTGGGGTACCCACTCAAACCACAGAGGATGTTCATGATGAGTGCCTATTTGGTGCAAGCGTTAAAAGAGGTCATGCAAAAGATCCAGGCCCGTCTCGACCAGCATCAGGATCAGGTCGTCGCCACACTCAACCAGGTGGCGACTGGCGAACTGCAGATGACCGAGACGCTCAGCCCCCAGGAGCAGGAAAGCGCCCGGGGGCTGTTCGGCTGGGTGGCCCAGGAGGGCCCGCAAAAGGTGTTTGCCGCGATCCAGCCAATCTTGGCCGACCCTGCCAAGTTGAGCGCGGGCGTCACCTTCGATGACCTCATCAACGGCCCGCGGTTCGGGATCATCCCCCCTGCTCTCAAGCACATTGACCTGCGCGGCCTGACCCGGCTCGCGGTCCTGCTGGCCAGCTACGTTTTCTATGAGCAATTCCACTACCCGCAGGCAGAAACCGGGGTGTACGACATCTCGGGCAAGCCCTTCCAAAAACTCAAGTGGCTTTATCGCTACTGGTTCAATCAACTTGAGGTGGCCGAGAAAGGCTCGGGGCTGGAGGAGCTGTTTGAGTCGCAGGCGTTCAACTTCTTCAACCTCAATCAATCGCCGCTGGACCCAGGCTTCGGCTACCCACCTTTGCGCTCGGTCACGGTGTCATGTGCCGGAGACCTGCTGGCGGTCGATGTCCTGACCCCGGAAAACACCCCGCACCTGTTCGATGACATCACGGACTTCTACAGCACCGCAGACATCGTCAGCGCCAACCTGGAATCGACCGTTGACCGGCACAGTGAACTGGGACGCTATCAGGCCAAGGGGCAACCGGCCAAGATGAACACCTCCGAGGCGATGTTCCGCAAGTTCCGTGATGAGGCGAACATCAACTTCTTCAGTACCGCGACCAATCACGCCCTGGACTGGGGTGAACAAGGCGTACTCGCCACCCTCGATGTACTGAAAAAATCCGGCGCCTACTATGCCGGCACTGCCGCCAGCCAGGCCGAGCAGGATGACGTGGTGGTGGTGGAGAAAAACGGCATCAAGGTTGCCCTGCTGGCCTATACCTTTGACCTCAATGGCCGCGACCCATCGCCTGACAAGGCGTACCTGGCCAACGTGGTGCGCTTCAACGATGTAAACCCGGCGCCCGACTACTCACTGATCGAAAAACAGGTCGCCCGTGCCAAAGCCAAGGGTGCGGACTGGATCATCGCCTACTGCCACTGGGGCTGGGAGTTCGAGATGTACCCCCACGTCAATATCGTGGAAGCCGCACGCAAGGTGATTGCCTGCGGTGTAGACACGATCCTCGGCAACCATGCCCATGTCAGCCAGCCCGCAGAACTTATCCCGCGCCCTGGCAAGCAGGATGCGCTGGTGATCTACGCGTTCGGCGACTTCGTCAGTTACCACCCCGAAAGCCGTAACTCAAAACTGGCCTACACCCTCAAATTCAGCATCGGGAAATTCCTGGGGGTTACTCGCCTGTTCAACGTCAAGGCACTGCCTATCTACATCGTTAACGAAAGATTGGATGACAAGCGTTTCAACTGCCGCATCGTCAAGTTCTTCGATGTGCTGGAGAACCCGGATGGCTACGGGCTGACCGAACTGGAGAAGAGCCAACTGCCCCATCTGCGGGACAAGGTGTGGAACGAGATCCTTTCGCCACTTTCCAGCCTCCCGGACTGATGGGAGCAACAGCGCCAAGCCTGCCTTGAACCGCAGGCTTTTTTGTCGCGGGCCTTGACTCTCCCCTATACGGCAGACCCTACGCTGAACATCACTCCTTTCAGGACTTCCCCCGTGGTTCAGCGCACCCTGGTCATCCTTGGCCACTCCTCCAGCACCAGCTTCTGTTCGGCCCTCGCCGAGACCTACCTGCAGTCGGCCCGAAACGCCGGCCATGAGGTGCGCATCCTGCGCCTTGGCGAGTTGGTTTTCGACCCGATCCTGCACCATGCCTATCACCAGACCCAACCCCTGGAGCCCGACTTGCTCGGCGCCCAATCCGACATTCTGTGGGCGACACATCTGACGTTCGTGTTCCCCATCTGGTGGGGCGGTGTTCCGGCCTTGTTGAAGGGGTTCATCGAGCGGATTTTCCTTGCCGGCTTCGCCTTCAAATACCGCAAGGGCAAAGCGTTCCCCGACAAGCTGCTGCAAGGCCGAACCGCTCACCTGCTGGTGGCCCTGGATACGCCGCCGTGGTATTACCGCTGGTTCTACCGCATGCCCGGCGTGCACCAGATGCGCAAGACCACCCTTGAGTTTTGTGGCATCAAGCCGACCAAGACCTTAATGTTCGGGCCTGTGCTGGGCTCTACCGCAGCGCAGCGCGACAAGTGGCTGAAAAAGGCCGGCACACTCTTTTAGGAAAGGATCTGCATGTACATCGGTAAAGCCGCGCAGCTGTCAGGTACGACAATCAAGGCCATTCGTCACTATGAGGACATCGGCTTGCTGCCACCGCCACAACGCGAGGGGCGGTATCGGGTTTACTCGGCGCAGAGCGTGGAGCTGCTGACGTTTATCAAGTGTGCGCAACAGCTGGGTTTCAAGCTCAAGGAGTTGCAGGAGATTCTGCACGGGCACCGTGGCGATGAGCTGCCATGGCAGCGCGCCAACCAGGCGATAGCGCAAAAGAAGCGCGAGTTGATGACGCAGATCGAAGCCCTGCAACAGGTGCATGCAGGGCTGGTGGCGTTTGAGGGCAGCCTGGAGCAGGCCCAGGGTCAGTGCCAGTTTGCACGGCTGGTGGAAACCGGCACTGCGCGCAACAGCTAGTTCAGCAGATCGCCCCATTTGTTTTGCAGGGCGCGCTCTTCGGCCAGGATTTCCCGCGTCATGGCGTCAACCCAGCGCTGGGCAAAACCGTTGGCTGGACCCCAAACCCGAGGCCCAGCAGATTGTGGTGAAAAACCTGCAGGAGCTGACGCCTTGGCTATATGACTAAAAAGCGGCTTTTGCCAATCAGCAGCATCGCCGTCTCATGTGGGCATAAGCGGCGATCCCACCTAGTAAATTCTCCCTGCACGTAAGCCCATTCTGATTTAACAGACCACACCTCCAACCGCCCTTTTCCTGCGGCATTCTCCGACGCCTTTCTTTTGCAGAGACGTCATGGATGCCAGCCCCTGCCCCTGATTCATCGCCCATCGACCTGATCGAATACGAGCTGAATGGCTTTCACCAGAGCCTGGCGGTATATCGCCAGCAAGTCACCAGCTGGTACGCGCAGGCCCTGGACAAGGCCAGCCATGCCGCGGACTTGCCGGCGTTACTGGGCATGGAGCGGGTGCTGCGGGTCGGGGATTCCCAAATGTCGGTGAGCATGACCGACAGCGATTTTGCTTCCAGTGTTGCCGTGTGTCCGGCAGGCGGTGAGCTGAAGATCGAGAGCAAGTTCGAGTCGGTGTATGACGTGCCGCTGGGCAATCTCCAGGTGCAGGTGATTGGCCTGGATGACGGCAGTTCCACGTTTATCCAACTGGATGAACAGGGTCAGGCCTCCCATCACTGCGTGGCCGGCGGGCGCTATCAGGTGCGTGTGCAGGGTGGGGTGTCGGCGGCGCAGGTCGAGGCGCTGTTTGCGTCCTACGACGGTTTGACCGCTGAGCTGGAAGCCTGGCTGCGCAAGGAGTGGAGTGGGTTCAAACCGCACTGGCAGGCCTCCAGCGCGAGCGCCATTGGCAGTGGGATATTGGCCGGGACCTGGTCAGCCATTTCCGGGGTGTGGGACAGCGTGTCGTTGGTGCAGGACATCCTCAAGGACCCGGCCAAGCACATCGAACGCCTCGGCACCCAGGCCGCCGAGTTGGCGGCCCTGGCGCATGAGGCGCCCCAGGTGATGGAACAGGCGATGTTGCTGGCCAGCGACGAGGCGGCGCTGTACCTGATGCTGCGCACGGCGATGATCTGGCTGTCGGCGTTGCCGCCCAGCCAGGTGGCGGGGAAAACCGCCGAGGTGATTGCCGGCTTTGCCGTGTCGCTGCTCATTGATTTGCTGATTGCGCTGGTGCTGACCATTGCCCTGCAAGGTGCCGGGATCGCGTATCTGGGGCTGCGGCTGGCGAAGTATGGAGCGCAGGTGGTTGAGCTTGCGGTGGGCTTCGTCAAAGGCGTGTTCGACATCCTCAAGCGTTTTACGGCGGCGGTGGATCGCTACAAGGCGGTGGCCGTGCGCGGCGTCGTCGGCGGCTTACAAAAAGGTGGCCTGCAGATGCACTGGGGGGCTCGGCGCAATACCACGCTCAAGCAAATTGAAGCGGTGGACGACGCACCTTCCTCCGCGAAAAACCCCAACGGCGCAGCCAGCGCCAGCGCCGATAAAACCGCGACCCATGGCTGCCCGGTGTCCATGGTCACTGGCGAAGAACTGCTGACCCTGACCGATGGCGAGTTGCAGGGCGTACTGCCATTTGCCTGGACGCGGCTGTATCGCACCAGCGCCGTGGAGGTGGATAGCGGGTTGGGCTTTGGCTGGAGCCATTCCCTGGCGCAGCGGCTGGAAGTGGCCGGCGAGTCAGTGGTGTGGACTGACCACGAGAACCGCAGCACCACCTTTCCCCTGCCCACCGTAGAGCGACCAGCCATCAGTAATAGCCTGGCTGAAGCAGCGATTTATCTGGGGGCGGCGTCGGATGAGTTGGTGCTGGCTCAAGGGGCACGGTTCTACCACTTCCAGGGCGGTGTGCTGACGGCGATCAGCGATCGGTATGACAACCGCCTGCGCATTTCCCGCGATGGGTTGGGGCGGATTCTGCGCCTGGATAACGATGCCGGGCGGGCGCTGCTGTTGCGCTATGAGCGCGGGCACATCGTGGCGGTGGACTACCAGGTGTTTCGCGTGGAAAGCGAAGCGGATGACGCCTGGGTGACTGAGCAGAACGTCGTTTCCTACCGCTACGACGAACAGTGGCGACTGGTTGAGGCGACCAATGCTGTAGGCGAAAGCGAGCGCTATCAGTACGACAGCCTTGCGGTGATCACTGAGCGGCAGTTGGCCGGTGGGGCGAGTTTCTTCTGGGCGTGGGAACGGTCTGGCAAGGCGGCGCGCTGTGTGCGGCATTGGGCCAGTTTTGCGCAGATGGATACGCGCTATGTCTGGGGTGACGACGGCCGCGTCACCCTGCTCAACGCCGATGGCAGCCAGGAAGTGTATGTGCATGACCCACGCGCACGCCTGGTGCAGCGGGTTGATCCGGACGGCGGCGAGCATTTCAAGTCTTACGACGCACAGGGCCGGCTGACGGTTGAGCAGGATCCCCTCGGCGCGATTACGGCCTATCAGTACGACGAGGCTGGGCGCTTGGTGGCGCTGTTTCCGGGGGATGACGAGCCTACCGCCTACGAGTATGAGCATGGTTTCGTACGGGTCATGCGCCGGGGTGCGGCGGTCTGGAAGTACCAGCGTAATGATCAGGGCGATATCACACGCAAAACCGATCCAGATGGAAACGTTACTGAGTACAGCTATGACAAGCGCGGGCAGCTTTTAGCGGTTTGGCATCCGGACCACAGCTGTCAGCGCCTGACGTGGAATGACCTTGGGCAGTTGGTTGCGGAACAACTGCCCAATGGCGGCGTGCGGCGTTATCGCTACGACGCTTTGGGCCGGCAAATTGCCCGTGAAGATGAACACGGCGCGTTGACCCACTATCACTGGGACGCGGTAGGCCGACTGCTCAAGGTGGTATTGCCGGGCGGCGCCACCCGCGAATTGAGCTACAACCCCTACGGAAAAGTCACCGCCGAGCGCGATGAACTGGGGCGTGTGACCCGGTATGAATATGCCGACGGACTGCACCTGATCAGTCGTCGGATCAACCCCGACGGTTCTCAACTCAAGTACCGCTACGACAACACCCGCCTGCTGCTGACCGAAATCGAAAACGAGTCAGGCGAGCGCTATCAACTGGCGTACCACCCCAACGGCCTGATCCAGCAGGAAACCGGCTTCGACGGCAAACGCACCGCCTACGTCTACGACCTCAACGGCCACCTGCAGGAAAAAACCGAGTTTGGCGACGATGACCGTCAGCTGATTACCGCCTACCAGCGCGATAACGCCGGGCGCCTCATCCGAAAAACCCTGCCCGATGGCAGCACGGTGGATTACACCTACGACCGCCTTGGCAATCTCCTAAGCGTCGACGACGGCCACTGGCCGCTGCACTACGAATACGACAGCCAGAATCGCCTGACCGCTGAACACCAGGGCTGGGGCACCTTGCGTTACGGCTACGACAGCTGCGGCCAACTCGACCACCTGCGCCTGCCCGACAACAACCACCTGGCCTTCAACCACGACAAGGGCGGCCACCTCGCCACCGTTGACCTCAATGGCCGCACACTCACCTCGCACCTGTTCAAGGCCGGCCGCGAGCAGCAGCGCCAGCAGGGCCACCTGCTGAGCCACTACCACTACGACGACCAGGGCCGCCTGGCCCAACACGAACACCGCCACGGCCTTCGCCGCTACACCTACGACCCAGCCGGCAACCTCACCCGCCTGCTCGACACCCGCAAGGGCCAGCACGACTACCACTACGACCCCCTCGACCGCCTGACCTGCGCCGACCACTCGCAAGACGTGCAAGAACGCTTCGCCCACGACCCGGCGGGCAACCTGCTGATGCAAGACCGCCCAGGCCCCGGCATCGTCGTCGGCAACCGCCTGTTACTACAAGGCGACCGGCATTACGACTACGACGCCTTCGGAAACCTCATACGCGAACGCCGCGGCCGCGCGCAGCAACTGGTTACCGAATACCGCTACGACTGCCAGCACCGCCTGATCGGCATCACCCAACCGGACGGCAGCCAGGCCAGCTATCGCTACGACCCGTTTGGCCGGCGCATCAGCAAAACCGTGGCGGGCAAGACCACCGAGTTTTTCTGGCAAGGCGACAAGCTCATCGCCGAACACACCCATGGCCAGCACCGCAGCTACCTCTACGAGCCTGACAGCTTCAGGCCACTGGCCTTGCTCGACGGTTTCGGGCCGGCCAATACACAGGTCTTCCACTACCAACTCGACCACCTGGGCACGCCGCAGGAACTGACCAGCGCGGACGGCAAAATCGTTTGGTCTGCCCATTACCAGGCCTACGGGAAAATCACCCGGTTGGATGTAGGCACGGTCGACAACCCACTGCGCTTTCAGGGGCAGTATTACGACCGGGAAAGCGGGCTGCATTACAACCGGCATCGCTACTACAATCCGGACAACGGACGCTACCTGACCCCCGACCCGGTGAAGTTGGCGGGTGGGGTGAACGGATATTTGTATGTGCCCAACCCAACGGGGTGGGTGGATCCGTTGGGGTTGGTATGTAAACCTACAGATTGCCCTCAGCTAAACGCCAAAAAAGAGTGGCAGTTAAACTCCAACGTTGATCTTGACTGGCGTAAACAAAGCGGTAGTGCCTATGAACAAATGCATAAAGGCTTAAATGAGGCATTCCACCGCACAGGTATCCCCAAGCACGATTACAGCGTGACCAAGTGGGGAAAGGATAAATACGGAAAGTCATTTCCAACCGAGTGGCGTGTACAGAAAGGACCAAACAGGGGAACGGAAGTCAACATTGACGACCCAGTACTGGTTTCTAGCAAACAGGGTCCTCAATCACCTCATATTGGTTACCAAACTGCCGGAAAAAGGACAGATGGTGGTGCAGTAAGAGGGCATATACTCCTAGAATCACTTCCAGTTAGCCGCTCAAGAATCGGAGCACCGTAATGAATTACCTAGAAGAAGAACTAGACGAAGTTCTAAAAACACTGAAGATCACCTCAAAAAAACTCAACCCGGAAGAACTTGAAACATTAATACTTAATTTAACAAAAAAATACTTTAAAACTGAAAAAAATGTACTAGACCCACTCGACTTCAATGAGAAACACACCGAACACAACCCCGACTTTTGGAAGCAAATACCAGAACGCATAAAAAAAACCGAACTTACTCTTTTGGTTTTTGATACTGACTATAGAGGATGGAAACTCAAAAATGCACACGACCTAGCACTAGTCATAGGGGAAACAACTGGCTATCCGTTCTGGCTTACCGATCAGGACCTATCGTTTTTAGTTCACTTGGATGACCATGATTGCGTGCTATGGGCTTAAAAGCAAAGCACCCAACCGGACGGATTTATTTGATAGCGGGTCAGCGCAACAATAGATCCGCCATTGACGCGCCCACCCCCACTGAGTCTAGTGCTTATATGAAAAGTGCGATGAGCGGTGAACACTTACGGCCATTGTACGCGCACTGCACTAAATAGACCCGCCGTTCACACACAGCGCATACGGACTTCTAATATGAAACCACCACCAAAACTTTCAACCATCAAAAGCCTGTTATTTACATACAGCTTTGATAATTACGACGACCCCGAAAGGGAGCGATTTATTGTTTCAAAAAACGTTAATGACGACAAAGAACTTTCAGAGCTATTCTGACAAACTGACGAAACCTGAGTTTCTTAATTACAAAAAAGAAGAAAGAGAATGGTACATCAATACACTAGAGCACTTCTTGAAAACCGACGAGAACTTTGATTCAGTTTTTTATCTTTTCGATACTTACTTTGACGATGAAATTACTGATCAGAGGCAGTTTATGAAAATCTTACTCGAATGCCTCAATCGCTATCACGCCGAGGCGATGCAGAATGAGTCATAAAATTAAAGCATCTGAACAACGCTCCTCAAATTTACTATTTCAACAACAGAAAGCTATGAGGTTCAACCCCCAGCACAGCTTCACTTAGTAAACCAAGCCATGACCGGCGAGTTGTAAAAAACGCCACCCTCGATAACCAGGACGACTCTATTTAATCGTAGTTCGATACAGCAGCACGTTTGCCACTGCCCCCGCGCAAGCCATTACTCTATGCGTAAATGCCGGAAAATACTTACGACCGTTGCTCTCGCGCAGCGTTAAAAAAATCCGCACCTTTATATTGTAGAAAGGCAAAAAAATACACTTATCACAATAAGGCTCATTGACAACATCAACACCCATCCAGGCTCATTAAACAGCATCAATGACGTTGTAAGCTTTTCAAAAACCGTAGAAATAGATAAATCAAAAAGGCTAAGAGAATGAAAAACCCGACGATATAAAATCTGATCAGCGATTATTTAGGGCAAGTCAAAATGGCAACTGACTTACTTGAGTCAGCTTTTGGTACAAAAAATATTCTAGGTCTGTGGCGTTCCAAAAAAATCCCACAACGCGGGAAAATCACTGATGACGCGACCTACGAACCACATGGAATTGGTTGCAGAGTTTACATATCCCAGATATGTATTGACTTCGACTACAGTACCGACGGGCGGATTGACGGCTTCGACGCATGGAGACTTTACTTGTATGCATGCGAAGTTCCAAAAAAACACCAAAAATACACTAACAAAACGACGACCGAGCAGGAGTTCAGCGAGTACGTAGCAAAAGGAAAGCAAAGAAAATACATGACTCAACCTCTAACTTATATTTTCAAAGCTCTTGACAAAAAACCAAACATTAACACCAGTGCAGCTAATTTCTCTTTAACGACAATAATAAATGGCAAAAATAGAGATAGCTATTCAATCAAATAACAATTATCTCGACAGGTCAATTTCTAAATAGATCCGTCCCCTTGAGCCCTAATAAAGCAGGTCAAATAACAACTTTGCACACAAAAAGCGGTAAGGAATTTTGGAGAACCATAAATGGCAACGTCGCTGAAAAAATCATCAGGCCCTACACCGAATAACCAAATAAAGGCACTAGTAGTCGCAATTAACGAACATGTGGACGAAGACGTGACGCTTGTCATCGACGGTGTCACAGTAAACTGTTTTGCCAGCGTCTGCCCTTATGAAATCTCAATAGGCAACACGTACAGTGTTGAGTTGACTTTGACACTTGCTGAAAACTATGAAATCCAAAGCGTCACCTCTATCGACTTCCTAATTGAAAAGAAAGGAGATGGGTTCGCTTACTTCCTATACGGCAAGCTCTGCAACGATGTTTTCAACACCTTTACTGTATTCCATGATGAGGAAATCCATTATAAACATCCCAACCTAAACGACCAGTTTATAAAATTAGAAGTCTCACGAATTAATGCCGCCTTTCTTTAACGCCCAGGTCGCCATCACATTCACGCGACCGACTTTGAATAACGGCACGACAAACGACAAAGGTGGCGGAAATTTTAATCCAAAAATCCACCACTGATGCATCAATGCCCTCCCTGAGAGTATGCGCTTGAATAAAGATAACCACTAAGTTGTGATGCGCGGCAAACGCTTATGGCCATTATCCGCACACAGCGCTAAATAGATCCGTCACGTTTACAAGACAGAAGTCAGACTTGATAAAAACTATCCAACACGGCCATTTACGGCATGCCCAAAGTGAGCAATCTATGCTGAAAGCCCCCTTCACGGACACCCCCTACATCCCAAACATCTCCCACATACTGGGAGCGCTATCAATATACGACCTTGAAAACACCGTCGGAGAAGAACTTCGAAAATACGATCCAAATAACGCACAAGAAAGAGAGAAGATAATTAGGGATTTTATAATAAAAGATCTTCTATATCTGTCTTATAGGCACCGTTACTATTTAATTTTAGAACTCGAAAAGGCTTTGAAAACACCCAAGTACAATTTTGCCAAAGAATTTGAAAGCGATTACGACGAACACATAACTATGGCTTGGGACGAGACCGAGATAGATGATCCGCGACTTTTTTTTGCAGATATTCTGCGCCTAGCCAATGAAGAGTGGAAAGACGACCTGTACAAGGCCAGCCTGGAAGATCAGTCCACCTGGTGACTACTGCCTCAACGGCGACGGCCAGCCCGCCCCAACACCGTGCCCCAATTTGCCCCTCCCCCCCCTATCTGCTAGTGTCGCGCCCGTTTACCGTCAACCGGAATAGCCGCCATGGCCCGTAAAAAAGTTGCACTCGATTTCGAACAATCCCTCGCCGATCTGCAAACCCTGGTCGAGCGTCTGGAGAACGGCGAGTTGTCGCTGGAAGACTCGTTGACGGCGTTTGAGCAAGGTATCGGCCTGACCCGCGATTGCCAGAGCGCCCTGGCGCAGGCCGAGCAGAAGGTTCAGGTGTTGCTGGAACGGGATGGGGAGTTGGCCGAAGAACCTTTCGACGCGGAACAAGCGCAATGATCGACGTTTATCAGGCCAGCAGTCAGGCCCGGGTCAATGCTGCGCTGGAACCGCTGTTTGTCGCGCCAAGCCCGGAGCTGGCGCGGCTGTATGACGCCATGCGCTACAGCGTGATGAACGGCGGCAAGCGGGTGCGGCCCTTGCTCGCTTATGCGGCCTGTGAGGCGCTGGGTGTGGACGCCGCGCAAGCCAATGGTGCGGCGTGTGCGGTGGAGTTGATTCATGCCTACTCGCTGGTACACGACGATTTGCCGGCGATGGACGATGACGATCTGCGTCGCGGCCAGCCCACCACCCATAAAGCGTTTGACGAAGCCTGTGCGATCCTCGCCGGTGACGGCCTGCAAAGCCTGGCGTTCAGCGCCTTGCTTGATCCGCGCCTGAGCGGCGTCGATGCCCAGATCCGCCTGCGTATGGTCACCGCGTTGGCCGCTGCCGCAGGTCCGGCCGGTATGGTCGGGGGTCAGGCGATTGACCTGGGTTCGGTGGGCCTCAAGCTGGACCAGCAAGCCCTGGAATATATGCACCGGCACAAGACCGGTGCGCTGATCGAGGCTGCCGTGCACCTCGGTGCCTTGGCCAGTGGCCGCGCCGAAGCTGCGCAGTTGGCCGCCTTGCAGGTTTATGCCCGGGCTGTCGGCCTGGCGTTCCAGGTGCAGGACGATATTCTCGACGTAGAAAGCGACACCGCGACCCTTGGCAAACGCCAGGGCGCCGATATTGCCCGTGACAAGCCGACCTATCCGTCGCTGCTGGGGCTGGAATCCGCCAAGGCCTATGCCCTGGAGCTGCGTGACCAGGCCCTGGCCGCCCTGCGACCATTCGACGCGGCAGCCGAGCCGCTGCGTGACTTGGCGCGGTATATCGTCGAACGCCGCCACTGATTACAGCGGCCATTAGCGCCGCATATCGGCCAAGTTCGGTGCTCTGCGTGGGCAGTTTGCGATGCTTGAGGTAAACTGCCGCCTCTTCTATACCTATAACGATTCGCCTGATGCCCACGACGTTTCAAGAGATTCCCCGCAAGCGCCCGACCACGCCGCTGCTGGACCGTGCCAACACGCCGGCCGGCTTGCGCCGCCTGGGTGAAGCCGAGCTGGAAACCCTGGCCGATGAGTTGCGCCTGGAATTGCTCTACACGGTCGGCCAGACCGGTGGGCATTTTGGTGCCGGCCTGGGCGTCATCGAGCTGACCATCGCGTTGCATTACGTATTCGACACCCCGGACGACCGGCTGGTGTGGGACGTGGGTCACCAGGCGTATCCGCATAAAATCCTCACCGGACGCCGCGAGCGCATGGCCACCTTGCGCCAGAAGGACGGCATTGCCGCCTTCCCGCGCCGCTCCGAGAGCGAGTACGACACCTTCGGCGTCGGCCATTCCAGCACCTCGATCAGCGCAGCCCTGGGCATGGCGATTGCCGCCCGTCTGCAAAACAGCGATCGCAAGGCGATTGCCGTGATCGGTGATGGCGCGCTGACAGCCGGCATGGCGTTCGAAGCGTTGAACCATGCGCCGGAAGTGGACGCCAACATGTTGGTGATCCTCAACGACAACGACATGTCGATCTCGCGCAATGTCGGTGGTTTGTCCAATTACCTGGCGAAAATTCTGTCCAGCCGCACCTACGCCAGCATGCGCGAAGGCAGTAAAAAAGTGCTGTCGCGCCTACCCGGCGCGTGGGAAATCGCCCGTCGCACCGAAGAATACGCCAAGGGCATGCTGGTCCCCGGCACCCTGTTCGAGGAGCTTGGCTGGAACTATATCGGCCCGATCGACGGCCACGACCTGCCGACCCTGATCGCCACCCTGCGCAATATGCGTGACCTCAAGGGCCCGCAGTTCCTGCATATCGTCACCAAGAAAGGCAAAGGCTTCGCCCCGGCGGAAGTCGACCCGATTGGTTACCACGCCATCACCAAGCTCGAACCCCTGGACGCGCCCGTGGCGGCGCCGAAAAAAGCCAGCGGGCCGAAGTATTCCGGCGTGTTTGGCGAATGGCTGTGCGACATGGCCGCCGCCGATCCGCGCTTGGTGGGCATTACCCCGGCGATGAAAGAAGGCTCCGACCTGGTAGCGTTCAGCGAGCGTTTCCCGCTGCGCTACTTCGACGTGGCGATTGCCGAGCAACACGCGGTAACCTTTGCTGCCGGCATGGCCTGCGAAGGCGCCAAGCCAGTGGTGGCGATCTATTCCACCTTCCTGCAACGCGGTTATGACCAATTGGTGCATGACGTGGCGGTGCAGAACCTCGACGTGCTGTTCGCCATCGACCGCGCCGGTTTGGTGGGCGAAGACGGCCCGACCCACGCGGGCAGCTACGACTTGTCCTACTTGCGCTGCATCCCCGGCATGCTGGTGATGACCCCAAGCGACGAGAACGAACTGCGCAAGATGCTCAGCACCGGGCACCTGTACAACGGCCCGGCGGCGGTACGCTACCCCCGTGGCAACGGCCCGAACGCGGTGATCGAGAAAGACCTGGAACCGATCGAGATCGGCAAGGGTATCGTGCGTCGCCAGGGCAGCAAGGCCGCGTTCCTGGTATTCGGCGTGCAACTGGCCGAAGCCCTGAAAGTGGCGGAGAAAATCGACGCCACGGTGATCGACATGCGCTTCGTCAAACCTCTGGACGAAGCCTTGGTGCGCGAAATCGCCGGCAGCCATGAGTTGCTGGTGACCGTTGAAGAAAACGCCATCATGGGCGGCGCCGGTGCGGCAGTCAGCGAGTTCCTGGCGCGGGAGAATATCCTCAAGTCGGTGCTGCACCTGGGCTTGCCGGACATCTACGTGGAGCACGCCAAGCCGGCGCAGATGCTGGCTGAGTGCGGGTTGGATGAAGCAGGAATCGAGGCCGCGGTGCGCCAGCGCATGGCCTTGCTCGACCTGTAACCCAATCCTCCGGTAAAAACCGGATCAAATTGTGGGAGCTGGCTTGCCTGCGATAGCATCACCCCGGTCTATCTGAAAGACCGAGGTGTCTGCATCGCAGGCAAGCCAGCTCCCACATTTGTTTTGTATTGCCTTGGAACCCATGGACGGCCCATGAAATACCTTCGATTTGCCCTGCCCCTCCTGTTTTTACCCTCTGCGCAACTATTCGCCGACAGCCGCGACGCCGCCCTGAAGCTCCCCGACGTGGTGATCAGCGCCAACCGCCAGGTGCAGGCGCGCAATGACAGCAGCGCCGCCAACACGGTGTTCACCCGCGACGATATCGACCGCCTGCAACCCTCCAGCGTCACTGACCTGCTCAGCCGCGTGCCCGGCGTGCAAGTGGCGCGGACCGGTGGCCGGGGCAGCTTGCCGGGGATTTTCATACGCGGCACCAAGTCGGCACAAAGCCTGGTGCTGGTGGATGGCCAGCGGATCGCGAATACCACCTCCGGCGACAGCGGCTTGCAATACCTGAATGTCGATCAGATTGAACGGGTGGAAGTGCTACGCGGGTCGCGCTCGGTGATTTACGGCAGTGATGCGATTGGCGGGGTGATCCAGATATTCACCCGCCGCAATGCCGGACAAGGCCTGCAACCGCGCCTGAAACTGGGCTTTGGCAGTAACAACACCTGGGAGCGCAGCCTGGGGCTGTCGGGCGGCGATGAACGCACGCGCTTCAACCTGGGCGCGAGCCTGGATGAAACCGCCGGTATCGATTGGAGCCACGCCTCATTCCCCAGTGACCGTGACCATGATGCCTATCGCAATAAGTCGCTGAGCCTGAACCTCAGCCATGAGTTCAGTGATGAACTGGAGGTGGGCTTCAACCTGCTGGATAGCCGGGGCAAGTCGGAATATGACAATAGCTTTGGTCGCTATGATTTCGCCACTGGGCAAAGCGTCGGCCAGAAGCCCTATACCGACTACACCGTCAGCAGCGCCAGCGCCTATATCGACGCCCAACTCAACGAGGCATGGCAGACCCGTGTGGAGCTGGGCCACAGCGAAAACCGCGATACCAAACGCGACAAGCTCAGCCCTGACTTCAGTGTGTTCAACACCTACCGCGACTCGATCAACTGGCAGAACGACCTCACGCTCGATCAGCAAAACAGCCTGATCCTGGGTGGCGATTGGTATGAAGACCGTTTTCACGGCAGCACCACGTTCAGCGAAAACAGCCGCTGGAACCGCGCAGCGTTTATCCAGCATCGCTTCAAGGGAGAGTGGTTTTCCACCGAACTGGGGCTGCGTCACGACGACAACCAGCAATTCGGCGCGCAGAACAGTTGGAGCGGTACGCTGACCTTGCCGGTCAATAGCGACAACGACGTATTACTGAGTTACAGCGAAGGCTTTCGTGCGCCGACCTTCAATGACCTGTATTACCCCGACCCCCAATACAGCAACCCAAATCTGCAGCCCGAAACGTCAAAAAGCTACGAACTGCAATGGCGCAGCCAGCTCAGCGACAGCACGCGGCTGGAGGCCTCGCTGTATCGCACCGACTTGAAAGACGCGATCATTCTCGACGGCGGCAAACCGCAAAACGTCGCCACCGCCCGCATCAACGGCTTCGAAGCCGCCCTCAAGCAAGAATTGTTCGGCTGGCAAGGCAACCTCGGCCTGTCGATCATCGACCCGCGCGACCGCACCAGCGGCCATACCCTGGCCCGCCGCGCCCGGCGCACCCTGAACCTGGACCTGGATCGGCAGTTCGATCAGTTGAGCCTGGGCGCCAGTTGGCAGGCCATCAGCAGCAGCTACGACGCCGAGGACAACAAGAACCGCCTCGCGGGCTATTACCTGGTGGGATTGCGCAGCGGCTGGGCGCTGAGTCGGGAAGTGGCGTTGTCGCTTAAGGTCGATAACCTGCTGGATCGCCGTTACACACGGGCGTGGTACAGCTATAACGATCCGAATTTCCAGAACAACCAGCCGTATCGGGAAGAAGGCCGGACGTGGATGGTTGGGGTGACGTGGACGCCGCAGCTCTGAGGTTGTCTGGGCCGACGTCATCGCAGGCAAGCCAGCTCCCACATTTGACTGTACTCACACGCGGCAGTACAGAATATTTTGGCCGCACCCCAGAACAAATGTGGGAGCTGGCTTGCCTGCGATAGCGGTCTCAGCGGTTCGGCGCAATCACCTGACACAACCTGCCCACCGCCTCCACCATCTGCCCACTGGGCCGCTCCAGCCCTTTATCCGGCACGATCAGCAAGCGCCCCTGGGCCACCGCCGCCACCTGGGGCCAGGCCTTCCAGTCGTCCAGTTGCGCTTGATCCGCCGCCAGGATCACCTCGGGGTCACGCTGTAACACCGACTCGATACTGACCTGCGGCGCTGGCAGCTTGAGGTCGTCAAACACATTGCGCGCGCCACACACACTTAGCGCGTCGCTGATGATCTGCCCACCGCCCACGGTGTACAGCGGCTGGTTCCAAACCTGGTAGAACACCCGCAACGGCTCGCTGCGGTAATAGCGCTGACGCAGCTCGGCCAAGCGTTGGCGCAAGCGGGCGGCCAGTTGGCGACCATCCTCGGCACGGCCCAACTGCCGGGCGATGGCCTCGACCTGGCTGCTCAGTTGTTCAAGGCTATGGGGTTCGGCGACGTAGATCGGGATGTTCAAGCGCTTGAGCTGCTCGCGCTGGGCAGGGCCGACGCTGCCGGGCCAGAGCAGCAGCAAGTCAGGCTGCAGGCTGAGCAGGCGTTCCAGGTCCAACTGCCCATAACGCCCCACCGAGGGCACATTGCGCAGCGCGTCAGGTCGTTCGCCGCCGTCGAGAACGCCCACCAACAGATCACTGGCGCCCAGTTCAACGACGATTTCAGATAAGGATGGCGCGAGACTGACCACCCGCTCGACCGCCGTCGCCGACGCGCTGGCGGCCAGCAGCAAAACCGCCAGCCAGAGGCGCATCAACCGAGCTGACGCGGGATGCGATAGAGGTAGAACAGCACCAGGGTCGACAAGGCCAGGAGAAACAGCGGCACCGCTTCCAGGCCGACGAACACCGCCAGCGCACCGATCCAGGCGGGGAATGCCGCGACCAGCAACGCCGTGCGTCGACGGGCCGCAAGGGTGATCCACGCGGCGGGCTCTTCAGCCGTATCGAGGGCCTTGGAGGTGGCGATCAGCGCGTGTTTGTAGCCATGGAAGTAACGCAGGCTGGCAAACATCGAGGCGACACCGGCGATAAAGAACGGCATCGCCAACACCGGCAACAATGGCTCACCCTGGCCAAATACCAGGTTGATCACGAACAACGGCAACACCGCCAGCGCCAGGTACTGCCACCAACTGAACGACAGCCGCCGCTTGACCTGCCCGCGCGTCACGCCCGGTCAACCTCGCCCTGGTGCTCGTTGCCCATCATGTGGTCGAGCTTGCTGGCCTTGGTCGCCAGGTAGAGTTTGTTGTGCGGGTTATGCCCGGTGTGCAGCGGCACGCGCTCGGCAACGGTGATGCCCATTTCGGTCAAGGCTTTGACCTTGCGTGGGTTGTTGGTCATCAGGCGCAGGGACTGGATGCCCAGGTGTTCCAGCATCGGCAGGCAGATGGCGTAGTCGCGCTGGTCGGCGGCAAAGCCCAGGCGCTCGTTGGCCTCGACCGTATCGGCGCCACCGTCTTGCAGTTCGTAGGCGCGGATCTTGTTCAGCAGGCCAATGCCACGGCCTTCCTGACGCAGATACAGCAGCACACCACGGCCTTCACGGGCGATGGCTTGCAACGCGGCTTCCAGTTGCGAACCGCAGTCGCAGCGCTGGCTGAACAGTGCGTCACCGGTCAGGCACTCGGAGTGCACCCGGCCCAGGACCGGGGCGCCATCGGCCACGTCGCCCAGGCTGAGCACGACATGCTCGCGCCCGGAGGCTTTTTCAAGAAAGCCATGCATGGTGAACGTGGCAAAAGGGGTAGGCAGCTTGGAAGCAGCGACGAAAACGACGGGCACCGTGTGCTCCTGATTTCAGATTTCACAGAGGCGGGCATTGTAACAGCACGTTCCTACACACGCTTAAGCTGAATTATCGCTGATAAAGATCAATCGGTTCGATTGGCCTTTGCCTTGGTTCTATGAATGCTCGGCTTTGCATGCAGGAGCGAGCTTGCTTGCGAAGAACCAGAGAGCGCCGCGCTTATCCTGCAACCAAGCGTTATCGTTGACGTTCTTCGCGAGCAAGCTCGCTCCTACATAAAAGCGGGGTGATCAGAACGGATAGGGCTGGTGCCAACGTTCGAAGATGGGTTTCAACTCGCCGCTTGTCACCAGCGACTCCATGCGCCGGTCAAACAACGCCATCAACGCCCGGCCCCGCTCATTGTCGGTAAACCCAAGGAACAGCGGCAGTTCGGCAATGTGCGTGAGCTTGAACACCGCGGGGTCGTCGGCTTGGCCAAGGATGTATTTCAGTTCGGCCAGGGCATCGATGTAGAAATCGGCCCGCCCGTGCTGGAGCATCGGCAAAATCCCGCCGCGCCGCTCGATCTGGTTGAAGCGGTGAATATTGGGCAGGTATTCCTCGTACTTGTAGCCGCGCACCCAGGCCAGCCGGTAGGCACCCAGCGTCTTCAGCGTCGGCTCTGGGCTGCTCGCCAGGCCCAGGGCGTAGATGTGGTCGGCGTCATAGTTCCAGCGGGCGTACAGCACGCCCTCGGTCTCATCGTGATAGGAGCCGACCCAGGCATCTACTTCGCCGCGCCGCGCCAGGCCGACCGAACGGGTGTAAGGTACGCTGCGGATCTTGACCTTGACCCCGGCGGGCTCGAAGACTTCCCGCAGCACGTCCCAGGCCAGGCCGCTGCCATCGGCGTTGGTGTAGTCATTCCAGGCTTCACTGGCCAGGCGAATCTGGCCGGGTACTTCGGGAGTGTCAGCGGCCCACCCGGCAGATGCGCCAACACACAGCAGGATCAGCAACCAGCGACGTAGGCCCATGATGACGTCCTCCTGGGAAAGCGACCTTTTCTGTAACGTTGTAAAGGGTAGCGCAGCCAGCCGTGTCACGGCGTCTCGCGAAAATGCTGATAACCGCGCACGGCCGGGGTGATGTCGTGGCCACCGGCATCCAGCAGCCTCACTCCCGCTCCCGCCTCCACCCGCCCGACGACATGCACCGGCCACCCCTCAGCCAGCAATGACCCCAGCTCAGTGGGTGGCAAGGTGAACGCGAGGACATAATCATCCCCCCCACTCAAGGCTGCGGACCGCGCCTGCTCATCGCCGAGAAAGGCCAGCAACGCGGCCGACAGCGGCAGCCGTTGTCGCTCGATCACCAGGCTTACGGCCGAAGCCTTGGCGATATGCCCACAATCAGCC
This sequence comes from Pseudomonas sp. DTU12.1, assembly GCF_009873475.1. NCBI lineage: Bacteria > Pseudomonadati > Pseudomonadota > Gammaproteobacteria > Pseudomonadales > Pseudomonadaceae > Pseudomonas > Pseudomonas sp. DTU12.1. The sequence goes on from NZ_CP045254.1 coordinate 5,439,495, forward strand.
AGCAGGCCGTCAGAGATATCCAGCGCAGACGTAGCCTTGCCCCGCAAGGCCATGCCCAAGGCCAACTGCGGTTGCGGCGACCAGTAGTGGCCCAGCAGCGGCTCGCCGATTTGCGCTGCGGCGCTACGCTGCCCCAATACCAACGGCAAGGCCCCCGCGGCATTGCCCAGGTCGCCGCCGACACACAGCAGGTCGCCCGGTTGCGCGCCACTACGGGTCAACGCCAGCCCGGCCGGGACACGGCCAAACACGGTGACGGTCAGGCTCAGCGGGCCACGGGTAGTGTCGCCGCCCACCAGGCCCACGCCACAACGCTGGGCCATGGCGTTCAAACCCAGGGCATAGCGTTGCAACCAATCGGCCGCGACCGTAGGTGTGGTGAGTGCAAGGGTAAAAGCAAGGGGGCAGGCGCCCATGGCCGCCAGGTCACTGACTGCCACCGCCAGCGAGCGCTGGCCGAGCAGGAACGGATCGCAGGGGTCGGCAAAGTGCACGCCGGCCACCAGGGTATCGGTAGAAATCGCCAGCTGTTCCCCGTGGGGAACCGCCAGCAAGGCGCAGTCGTCGCCGATCCCCAGGGCAATGCCTTCGCCGCCTTGCGCACAGGGCGCGGCGGCGAAGTAGGTGCGGATCAGCTCGAACTCGCCCATCAGGGAGCCAAGCGCAGGTTAGCGCTTGTACGCCTTCACTTCGGCTTCACGCAGGCGCGGGGCCAGCTTGTCGAGCACGCCGTTGACGAACTTGTGACCGTCGGTCGAACCGTAGACTTTCGCCAGTTCGATACCTTCGTTGATCACAACGCGATACGGCACGTCGACGCGCTTGAGCAGCTCCCAGGTGGACAGGCGCATCACGCACAGTTCAACCGGGTCCAACTCTTCGAGGGTCAGGTCCAGGCAAGGTGCCAGGGCCGTGTCGATCTCGCTCAGGTTGGCATGCACGCCGTGCAGGATGTCGTGGAAGTACGGCAGGTCGGCGAAGGTAAAGTCGTTATCGACGCGAAACTGCGCTTCGATTTCGTTCAGCGAAGTACCCGCCATCTGACGCTGATACAGCGCCTGGGTCGCCAGCTGACGGGCAGCACGGCGCTTTTCGTTCTTCGACGGTTTGCCGGCGTCCGCAGGACGTGGCTCGCGTGGGTTGAAACGATCGCTCTCGTCGGAAATCACTTGGCCTCCAACTGCGACAGCAGGCTGACCATTTCCAGGGCGGACAGGGCAGCTTCAGCGCCTTTGTTGCCGGCCTTGGTGCCGGAACGCTCGATGGCTTGCTCGATGGAATCAACGGTCAGTACGCCGAAGGCCACTGGCACGCCGAACTCCATAGACACCTGGGCCAGGCCCTTGGTGCACTCGCCAGCCACGTATTCGAAGTGCGGAGTACCGCCACGAATGACCGCGCCCAGGGCGATGATCGCTGCGTATTCGCCTTGCTGGGCAACTTTCTGCGCAACCAGTGGAATTTCGAAGGCGCCAGGGGCACGGATAATCGTGATATCGCTTTCGCTCACACCGTGGCGAACCAGGGCGTCCACGGCACCGCTTACCAGGCTTTCAACCACGAAGCTGTTGAAGCGGCCAACCACCAGGGCGTAGCGGCCTTTGGGGGCGATGAAGGTACCTTCGATGGTCTTCAGGGTCATTCGACAAATCTCTTAAAGAGCCGGGACGCGTCTATGACGCGCCCCTTAGTGATATTTGAACCGCGAACAAGGAGCGAAAATCGCCGGCCTTTATTCGGAGGGCACGTATTCTACTACTTCCAGGTCGAAACCGGATATCGCATTAAATTTCATGGGTGCGCTCATCAGGCGCATTTTGCGCACGCCCAGGTCACGCAGGATCTGCGAACCGGCACCGACGATGCTGTAGGTGGTCGGCTTTTTCACCGGTACCTGGTCAGCGCTTTCGCGGATATGCGCCAGCAGCACATCGCCATCCACCGGATTGCCCAGCAGCAGCACGACACCGCTGCCCGCCTGGGAAACCGCGGCCATGGCGGCTCGCAGGCTCCAGCGGCCCGGCTGCTTGACCATCAACAGGTCGCGCAGCGGGTCCATGTTGTGCACACGCACCAGGGTCGGCTCTTCGGCGCAGATGTTGCCCAGGGTCAGGGCCATGTGCACGTCGCCTTCCACCGAATCACGGTAGGTCACCAGGTTGAAATGCCCCAGTTCGCTGTCCAGCGGCTGCTCGGCAATCCGCTGAACGGTACGTTCGTGGATCATCCGGTAGTGAATCAGGTCGGCAATGGTGCCGATCTTGATGTTGTGCTCGGCGGCAAAGGCTTCCAGTTCCGGACGACGCGCCATGGTGCCGTCGTCGTTCATCACTTCGCAGATCACCCCACTCGGCTCGAACCCGGCCATGCGCGCCAGGTCGCAGGCAGCCTCTGTGTGGCCGGCACGGGCCAGGGTGCCGCCAGGCTGGGCCATCAGCGGGAAGATATGGCCAGGGCTGACGATATCTTCGGCCTTGGCGTCTTTGGCGGCAGCGGCTTGCACGGTGCGGGCGCGGTCAGCGGCAGAGATGCCGGTGGTCACGCCGGTGGTCGCTTCAATCGAGACGGTGAACTTGGTGCCAAACCCCGAACCATTGCGCGGCGCCATCAGCGGCAGCTTGAGCAGTTCGCAGCGCTCGCGGCTCATGGGCATGCAGATCAGGCCACGGGCGTGCTTGGCCATGAAGTTGATGTGTTCAGGCTGGCACAACTCGGCGGCCATGATCAGGTCGCCTTCGTTCTCGCGGTCTTCGTCATCCATCAGGATGACCATCTTGCCTTGGCGGATGTCTTCAACCAGTTCTTCGATGCTATTGAGCGCCACGCGGCACCCCCTTGGTCAGGATTTCAGGTAGCCGTTAGCGGCCAGAAAACTTTCGGTGATGTTACCGGCTGCAGGCTCTGCGGCCTTATCGCCCAGCAACAGGCGCTCCAGGTAACGGGCAAGCAAGTCCACTTCCAGGTTCACCCGGCGACCTGGCTGGTATGAGGCCATGATGGTTTCGCTGAGGGTGTGGGGAATGATCGTCAGTTCGAATTCGGCGCCGTTCACGGCGTTCACGGTCAGGCTGGTGCCATCGACGGTGATCGAGCCTTTGTGGGCGATGTACTTGGCCAGTTCTTTAGGGGCCCGGATGCGGAACTCCACGGCCCGCGCGTTTTCGCTGCGCGCCACCACTTCGCCGACGCCGTCGACATGGCCGCTGACCAAGTGGCCGCCCAAACGGGTGGTCGGGGTCAGGGCTTTTTCCAGGTTGACCGGGCTGCCAGCCTTGAGGTCATTCATCGCGGTGCAGTCCAGGGTTTCTCGGCTGACGTCGGCGGCAAAGCCGTTGCCCGGCAGTTCGATGACGGTCAGGCACACGCCGCTGACGGCGATGCTGTCGCCCAGCTTGACGTCGCCAAGGTCGAGCTTGCCGGTTTCAACCAACAGGCGCACGTCGCCGCCTTTGGGGGTCATGGCGCGGATGCTGCCGATGGATTCGATAATGCCGGTGAACATGGCCTTCTCCTGGAAAACATTGCGGGCGCCTGGGCGCCCGGTCGGAATTATACGCTCGCTGGGGGGAGCGGGATGGCAGTGACTCGCCAGTCGTCGCCGACAGCGCGCATTTGCGTGATCTTGAGTTGGGGGGCGTCGGCCAGCTTCTCAAGCGGCCAGTCCAACAATGGCCGAGCGGCGGAGCCCAGGAACTTGCCGGCGACGAAAATCACGTACTCGTCCACCAGGCCCTGCTGGGCAAACGCCCCCGCCAGGCTCGGCCCGGCTTCCACCAGCACCTCGTTGACGCCACGGGCCGCCAGGGCCACCAGCGCCGAGCGCAGGTCGACCTGGCCGTCGACACCCGGTACCACCAGGCATTCGGGGCCACGGGGGAACTGGTTTTCCGGGGTCACGCAGGTGATGACCAGCGCCGGGCCGGCCTTGAAGAACGGCGCGTTGAGCGGCACCCGCAGGCGGCCGTCGATCAGCACGCGCAGCGGCGGGCGCGACATCGCCAGGGCGGTGGTCTGCGCATCCAGGCCCAGTTCGGCGGCGCGCACGGTCAGGCGCGCGCCATCGGCCAGCACTGTGTCGGCGCCAGTCAGCACCACACTGGCCTCGGCCCGCAGGCGCTGTACGGCGGCGCGGGCGGCAGGGCCGGTGATCCACTGGCTTTCACCACTGGCCATTGCGGTGCGGCCATCCAGGCTCATCGCCAGTTTGACCCGCACAAACGGCAGGCCGTGTTCCATACGCTTGAGGAACCCGGGGTTCAAGGCGCGCGCCTGGCTTTCCAGTACGCCGCTGAGCACCTCGATACCGGCCTGGGCCAGGCGCTGCATGCCGCGCCCGGCCACTTCCGGATTCGGGTCCTGCATGCCCGCCACCACCCGCGCCACGCCAGCCGTCACCAGCGCATCGGCGCAAGGTGGCGTATGACCATAATGGCTGCACGGTTCAAGGGTCACGTACACCGTGGCACCCCGGGCTTTATCGCCAGCAGCGCGCAAGGCGTTGGGCTCGGCATGGGGTTCGCCGGTGCGCTCGTGCCAGCCTTCGCCGACAATCTGCCCATCACGCACAATCACGCAGCCGACCCGTGGGTTGGGGTGGGTGGTGTACAGGCCCTTGCGCGCCAATTCGAGGGCGCGGGCCATGTAATGGGCGTCAAGCACGGCCTGCTCAGCAGAAGGAAGGTTCATTCTTTGACCGGCTCACGGGCCAGGCGGTCGATCTCTTCGCGGAACTCGTTGAGGTCCTGGAAGCGTCGATACACCGAGGCGAAACGAATGTAGGCGACTTCGTCGAGCTTTTGCAGCTCGCCCATCACCAGTTCTCCAACCACCAGGCTCTTGACCTCGCGCTCACCGGTCGCCCGCAGCTTGTGCTTGATATGCACCAGCGCCGCTTCCAGCCGCTCGACACTCACCGGGCGTTTTTCCAGGGCGCGCTGCATACCAGCGCGCAATTTGTCTTCGTCGAAGGGCTGGCGGCTGCCGTCGGACTTGATCAGGCGTGGCAGTACCAGTTCGGCGGTTTCGAAGGTGGTGAAACGTTCACCGCAGGCCAGGCATTCACGCCGGCGACGCACTTGATCGCCCTCGGCGACCAGACGCGAGTCAATGACCTTGGTGTCGTTGGCACCGCAGAAGGGACAGTGCATGGTGGCAGGCAACAAAAAAAGGGAGGGCCATGGTAGCGCATCCCCGTGGCAAGACAAGCCATAGCCTTTACGGTATATAGGCTGACTATTATGTTTCTTATGTTTAGTTCACGGATTTTTGCCCTTTTTGGAGCCGTACATGCCGTTACGACCGCTGGTTTTACTCACAATGTTCAGTTTTCTGGTCGCCTGCAGCAGCGAGGCACCAAAACCAGCGGCCCCGCAACCCACGCCGCAACAAGAGAAAAAAATCCCCGGCCAGGAGCCTCTCGGGCCTTTGCCGGCGTATCAACGTGAAGTGAGCGGCACCCTCAATGGCGTGCCGGCCGGCGCCGAAGTCGAGCTGGCGTTGCTGGTGATCGACGAGCGCAGCCGCCCGCAACAATTGCTGGCCAGCAGCGTGCTGATCGGCAACAACAAACCACTGGCCTTCCGCCTGCGCTTCAACCCCCAAGCCTTCCCGAGCGGCGCCCGCGTTGAGTTGCGTGGTCGCGCCAGCCAGTCCGGGCAGTTGATCCTGCATCTGCCGGCGGTGCGTATCCAGCAGCCGATCACCCAGACCACCGGGCCACTGCAACTCGTCCGCGCACCATGACGCCACCGCTGCACCTGCAACGAGCCTTGAGCGAGCTGATCGGCGACGCGCAACTGGTGCCCTGCCCGTTACCGGGCACCGACCTGTCGTTATGGCTGCTGGACGCCGACAACATGCACCGCGCCTTCAGCCCTGAGGAAACCCGGCGCATCCTGCACGAGCCGCCCTACTGGAGCTTCTGCTGGGCCAGCGGCCTGGCACTGGCCCGTTACCTGGCGGCCAACCCGCAGTGGGTGCAGGGCAAGCGGGTCCTGGATTTTGGCGCCGGCTCCGGGGTGGCGGGGATTGGCGCAGTAAAAGCCGGTGCCCTGGAAGTGGTGGCCTGCGACCTCGACCCGCTGGCACTCGGCGCCTGCCGGGCGAATGCTCAACTCAATGGCGTAACGCTGGGCTATTCGGCGGATTTTTTTGCCGAGGCCGATCGTTTCGACCTGATCCTGGTGGCGGACGTGCTGTACGACCGGGCGAACCTGCCACTGCTGGATCAGTTCCTCACCCGCGGACGAGAAGCGCTGGTCGCCGATTCACGGGTGCGGGATTTCCAGCATCCGGACTATCAGCGGCTGGGGATTCTGGAGGCGTTGACGTTGCCGGATCTGGCGGAGCCTTGGGAGTTTCGCAAGGTGAGCCTGTACCATTCGCGCAGGCCTTGAGTCCGTCGCCAGCAAGCCGGCTCCTACAGCGCTTGTATGCGCTTTCAGCCAACTGCGCCAAGCCTTATAGTTGCCCCATTCCCGCTTTCTTCGAGATACCCCATGAGTGAGCCCACGCCGTACATTTTCGATGTCACCACCGCCACCTTCGATCAGGCTGTCATCGAAAACTCGTTCCACAAACCCGTGCTGGTGGATTTCTGGGCCGAATGGTGCGCGCCATGCAAGGCGCTGATGCCGTTGCTGGCGCAGATTGCCGAGAGTTATCAGGGCGAGCTGCTGCTGGCCAAGGTCGATTGCGAAGCCGAGCAGGATATCGTTGCGCGCTTTGGCATTCGCAGCCTGCCGACCGTGGTGCTGTTCAAGGACGGTCAGCCGGTGGATGGGTTTGCCGGGGCCAAGCCGGAGTCTGAGATTCGCGCGTTGCTGGAGCCCCATGTGCAACTGCCGCCACCGGCCGATGAGGACCCGCTGGAGCAGGCCCAGGCGCTGTTTGCCGAGGGCCGAATCAGTGAGGCCGAGGCTGTGCTGGTGACCTTGCTGGGTGAAGACAACACCAACGCCGCGGCGTTGATCCTCTACGCCCGCTGCCTGGCCGAGCGTGGCGAACTGGGCGAAGCGCAGACCGTACTCGACGCGGTCAAGAGCGACGCACACAAGGCGGCCCTCGCCGGTGCCAAGGCGCAGATCACCTTCCTGCGCCAGGCTGCTGACCTGCCTGATACCGCCGACCTCAAGGCCCGTCTGGCGCAAAACCCGCAGGACGATGAAGCCGCGTATCAACTGGCCGTGCAGCAATTGGCCCGCCAGCAATACGACGCGGCGCTGGAAGGCCTGCTGAAGCTGTTTATCCGCAACCGCAGCTACAACGAAGGCCTGCCACACAAGACGCTGCTGCAAGTGTTCGAGTTGCTGGGCAACGACCACCCGCTGGTCACGGTGTATCGCCGCAAGTTGTTCGCCGCGCTGTACTAATCAGCGATCCAACTGTATTGCGGCGTATCCCCGCCGCTGGCCACCTTCACCTTGGCGCTATGGCGCAGGCGTACCAACAGGCGCTTGCCCGCCTGGGCGTTGCCGGCCAGGCCTTCGAGGCGGTCCGACAGCTCCAGCCCGCTGAGTTGCCCGGCCTCACGCAGCAGGTCCTGGGCGGCCTGCCACAGGTTTGCGTCCTGATTGAGCGGCGCGGGGGTGACAGGCGCCTCGCCCGTCACCGGCGTGGTCGCCTGCAGGTGTACGCCCAGCCGTGCCCAATCGCTCTCGTCCAACTCCAGAGTCAAGTCCACGGGCAGCTCGCCGATGGTTCCACGAATTCGCATCATTGCTCGTCCTCCAAGACTTTTCTGACGAGCATGCTCCCATGCGTCTTGCGCTGCGCCAAGCAGACGGTCAAACTCTCACGGCTTTTGTTATAAGATCACATAACAAAGTATTCATTCACGCCCGGGAGTTTTTCTATGCGCCGCCTGTTGCTCGCTTTGCCGTTTGCCCTGTTGCCCCTGGCTGCCCTGGCGGCTGACGAACACGACCACGATCATGACCATGAACACGGCAGCCTTGGCGCCCATGAGCATGGCGTTGCCCGCCTTAACGCGGTGCTCGATGGCAAGGCCTTGGAACTGGAGCTGGAAAGCCCGGCGATGAACCTGGTGGGTTTCGAGCACTTGGCCACCACCGATGCAGACAAAGCCAAGGTCGCCGCCGCCCGTAAACAGTTGGAACAGCCCTTGGCGCTGTTCAGCCTGCCAAAAGCCGCCGGTTGTGTGGTCAGCAGCCAAGAGCTCGAAAGCCCGCTGTTCGGCGACAAGCCAGAAGACGATCATGACCACGCCACCGATGGCAAAGGCGCCGCTGCCCATGACCATGACCACAGTGAAATCCACGCCCACTACCAGTTCACCTGCACCAGCCCTGCCGCGCTGAAAAACCTCGACCTGGCGAACCTCTTCAAGACCTTCCCCGCCACCCAGAAAATTCAGGTACAACTGATCGGCCCAAGCGGCCAGCAGGGTGTTGAAACGACGGCCAAGACTGCCACCCTGAAATTCTGACTCCACACGCTCAACTGTAGGAGCTGGCTTGCCTGCGATGGCATCGGCGCGGTGTCGCAGATACACCGCGTAGTCTGCATCGCAGGCAAGCCAGCTCCTACAGGTGACCGCGCTCTGCAGGTGATACTGAGTTCCCATGACCCAAGCACTGATCGAACTGTCCGACCTGGGCTTTAACTGGCCCGGGCACCCCCAGTTGCTGGATATCCCGGTGTTTCGCCTGGAGCCTGGGGAAACCCTGTTTCTCAAGGGCCCCAGCGGTAGCGGCAAGACCACCCTGCTAGGCCTGTTGGGCGGCGTGCAGAAACCCACGCGTGGCAGCATTCGCTTGCTCGGCCAGGAGCTGACCGAGCTGTCGGCCGGCGCCCGTGATCGGTTTCGGGTCGACCACACCGGCTACATCTTCCAGCAGTTCAACCTGCTGCCGTTTCTCTCGGTACGCGAGAACGTTGAACTGCCTTGCCATTTCTCCAAGCTGCGCGCGCAACGCGCGACCCAGCGGCATGGCAGCATCGATCAAGCCGCCGCGACCTTGCTCGCGCACCTGGGCCTCAAGGATGAGGGCTTGCTGGAACGCCGCGCCGACTCGCTGTCCATCGGCCAGCAGCAACGGGTCGCCGCCGCCCGCGCACTGATCGGCCAACCGGAACTGGTGATCGCCGACGAGCCGACCTCGGCCCTGGACCACGATGCACGGGAAGCCTTCCTTCAATTGTTGTTCGCCGAATGCCGCGAGGCGGGCGCCAGCCTGTTGTTCGTCAGCCATGACCAGAGCCTGGCTTCGCTGTTCGACCGCAACCTGTCGTTGGCCGAACTCAATCGCGCCGCCACGCCGCTCGAGGTTTGAGATGTATTTGTTCCGTCTAGCCATGGCCAGCCTGGCAAACCGCCGCTTTACCGCGATCCTCACCGCCTTCGCCATCGCCCTGTCGGTGTGCCTGCTATTGGCGGTCGAACGTGTGCGTACCGAGGCGCGCGCCAGCTTTGCCAGCACCATCAGCGGCACCGACCTGATCGTCGGCGCCCGCTCCGGCTCGGTCAACCTGCTGCTGTACTCGGTATTTCGCATCGGCAACGCCACCAACAACATCCGCTGGGACAGCTTCGAACACTTCGCCGCCAACCCGCAGGTGAAATGGGCGATCCCCATGTCCCTGGGCGACTCCCATCGCGGTTACCGAGTGATGGGCACTACCGACGCCTACTTCGAGCACTACCAATACGGGCGCAGGCAGAACCTGCAACTGGCCAGCGGCCGCGCCTTTGCCACTGACCCTTTTGAAGTGGTGCTCGGCGCCGAAGTAGCTGACGCGCTGCATTACAAACTCGGTGACAAGCTGGTGCTCGCCCACGGCGTGGCGGTGGTCAGCCTGGTCAAACACGATGACAAACCCTTCACCGTGGTTGGCATTCTGCAACGCACCGGCACCCCGGTGGACCGCACGCTGCATATCAGCCTGGGCGGCATGGAAGCGATCCATATCGACTGGCACAACGGCGTGCCGGCCCAGGGCAAGGGCCGGATCAGTGCCGACCAGGCGCGCAATATGGACCTCACGCCACAAGCCATCACCGCGTTTATGCTGGGCTTGAACAACAAGATTTCGACCTTCGCCCTGCAACGCCAGATCAACGAGTTCCGTGGCGAGCCGATGCTGGCGATCCTGCCGGGCGTGGCCTTGCAAGAGCTGTGGAGCATGATGGGCACTGCGGAAAAGGCGTTGTTCGTGATCTCGCTGTTTGTGGTGCTGACCGGGTTGATCGGCATGCTCACGGCGATCCTCACCAGCCTCAATGAGCGGCGCCGCGAAATGGCGATCCTGCGTTCCGTGGGGGCGCGGCCCTGGCATATTGCGAGCCTGCTGATTTTCGAGGCCTTCGCCCTGGCCCTGGCCGGAGTGGTAGCGGGGGTTGGCCTGCTGTATGTGTGTATTGCGGCGTCCCGTGGCTATTTGCAGGCCAATTACGGGCTGGACCTGCCGCTGGCGCTGCCCAGCCCGTATGAATGGACGCTGCTCGCCGGTATTCTGGGCGCCGCCCTGCTGATGGGCAGCGTGCCGGCCTGGCGCGCCTATCGCCAATCCTTGGCCGATGGCCTGTCGATCCGTTTATGAGGAAGGCTTTGATGCGTCATGCCCTGCTTGCGCTGTTGTTGATGATCGCCCTGCCCGCCTGGGCCGCCGAGCCTCGGGATTTGTCGTGGCAGGAAATGATTCCACCGGACGCTCCGGTGGAGGTGCCGAATATGACGCCGCTGCACGACCTGTCGAACATGGCCGACGCCCTGTCAGCAGAGGCCGCACCAGCGGCCAAGCAGGATTTGCCCAACGCGCCGGTGGTCGCAACCCTCAACGACCAGCACATCCGCCTGCCGGGCTATATCGTGCCGTTGGAGGTCAGCGAAGAAGGCCGCACCACTGAGTTCCTGCTGGTACCGTACTTCGGCGCCTGCATCCATGTGCCGCCGCCGCCGTCGAACCAGATTGTGCATGTACGCAGTGAGATCGGCGTGAAGCTGGAGGAGTTGTACCAGCCGTACTGGATCGAGGGGCAGATGCAGGTAAAACCGTCTACCAGCGAACTGGCGGATGCGGGCTATCAGATGGAAGCCGAGAAGATCTACGTCTACGAGTTGCCCGAATAGCACCCTCAATCAAATATGGGAGCAGGCTTATCGGATCACGGTTTCATTGAGCTGAGTCAAAGGCTCACGCGTAACGATCTTTACCATTGGACACAGCCAACTAAAAACGTCCTTTGGAGCCACCCATGCATAAGTCACTGCTCAGCGCTTCCCTCTTCGCGCTTGCACTCGCCGCCCCTCTCGCCCACGCTCACGAAGCTGGCGACATCCTCGTTCGCGCCGGTGCCATCACCGTTAACCCGAAGGCCGATAGCGGCAGCGTCAAGGTTGACCAGGGCCCATTGGCCGGCACCAACCTGGGTGGCAAGGCGACCATGAGCAGCGACACGCAGCTGGGCCTCAACTTCGCCTACATGCTGACCAACCACGTCGGTATCGAACTGCTGGCCGCCACGCCGTTCGAGCATGATGTGAAGATCAAGAACACCGCCCTCGGCGCCGCCAACGGCAAGCTCGGTACCCTCAAGCACCTGCCGCCTACCCTGAGCGTCGTGTACTACCCGCTGGACAGCAAATCGGCGTTCCAGCCTTACGTCGGTGCCGGTATCAACTACACCTGGATCTACGACGAACACGTTGGTAGCCGCGCCCAGGGCGAAGGCTTCAGCAACTTCAAGGCCGAGAACTCCTGGGGCTGGGCCGCGCAGATCGGCGCGGACTACATGATCAATGACAAGTGGATGATCAACGGCCAGGTGCGCTACATCGACATCAGCACCAAAGCCACCGTCGACAACAACGCCCTGGCGGCGGGCACTCGTGCCAAGGTCAATGTGGACGTGGATCCGATGGTCTACATGGTCGGTATCGGCTACAAGTTCTAAGCCCGGCTTAACAAACGCTACACAACAATGTGGGAGCCCGGCTTGTGTAGGAGCTGGCTTGCCTGCGATGCATCGCCTCGGTGTCTTTGAAAGACCGAGGTGTGTGCATCGCAGGCAAGCCAGTTCCGGCACAGGACGGGCTCCCACATTTTTTTGTGTTCAGTCAGCTAGTTATGCCGGTAGAAGCGATCGAGTAGCGCCGGCAGGCCCGCGCGCCACGCCCGGGGCTTGATGCCAAACGTGTGCAGGATCTTCTTGCAGGCCAGCACCGCATGTTGCGGTTCGTCGGCGGCGTCTGGCCGGGCGGCGTGGGCTTGGGCGGTTGGCGCTTCGACCGCCAGCGCATGGAAATTGCGCGCTTCGGTGAGGATCGCCTGGCCAAGGGCCACAGGGGTGGTCGCCTCTTGCCCCGCGTAATGGTAGGTGCCCCACAACGGCGCCGCACAATCGAGTTGCTTGAGCACCGAGATAATCACCCGTGCCGCATCGTCCACCGGCGTCGGGTTGCCCCGTCGATCATCGGCCAGCAACAACTCCTCGGACTTCTCGGCACGCGCCAGGAAGCGCCCAAGCGCACCGTCGACACTGTCATCGAGCAACCAGCCAAAGCGCAGCAGCACATGTTGCGGGCAGGTAGCACGCACACTCTGCTCAATGCGCCATAGCGCCTGGCCGCGCAGGCCCAGGGGCACCGGCTCGTCTTTTTCGCTGTAGGCCGTGGCGCGCGAGCCATCGAACACCCGGTAGCTGGACGGTTGCAGCAGCGTGATGTTGTGGTGTTGGCACAGCTGCGCCAGGCGCTCGACGGCAGATTCCTGCCCGGCCAGACGGGCCTCGTTCACGCTCTCGGCCTGGAACCAGTCGAAATAGTAGGCGAGGTTGATCAAGGCATCGGGACGGGTGTCGTCGAGCAATTGGGTAAGACTGGCGGCATCCCAGCCGTCTTGGGGCGGGCGCGGGGCGAGGAAACCGATATCTTCCTCCGCACCGAGGCGAATCAGCGCCTGCCCGAGGGCATTCCCGCCGCCCAGTAACATAAGGCGCATTCGCATAAATTGAGCAGGCCCGGTCTGTTTGGAACGATGGCTATTGTCGACAGGCGTTGATGCCGTGCCGTTGGTATTTGCCAGAATCGTTGCATTTTGCGGGTTTGTAGCGCAACCGTCACTTACTAAGTGGCGTTAGGACAACGCGCCGTTTGTAGGATCGTCGAAACTTTCGCGCGAGCACCACAGTCAGCCATTAACGAACGGAGGCCACTGCCCCGCCAACCCACGGGAGCCACCATGGCTGTGATTCCAGAATGGGTGCCTGTCACGCCCACTGCTGCCATCACCCGCTTCAAGGTGCTGACAGTCAATACCCACAAGGGCTTCACTGCCCTCAATCGACGCTTCATCCTGCCGGAATTGCGCGAAGCGGTGCGGGGTGTCGCAGCGGATGTGGTGTTCTTGCAGGAGGTGCATGGCACCCATGAGCACCACCCCCGGCGCTACAGCAACTGGCCGAGCATGCCGCAGTATGAGTTTCTCGCCGACAGTATCTGGCCGCAGTTCGCCTACGGGCGCAACGCGGTGTATCCCCATGGCGACCACGGCAACGCGTTGCTGTCGAAATTCCAGATCATTCGCTATGACAACCTCGATATCTCCCAGAGCGGCCACGAAAGCCGCGGGCTGCTGCATTGCGTGCTACGCCTGCCCGGCAGCGGCCAGGAGGTGCACGCCATTTGCGTGCACCTGGGGCTGCGCGAGGTGCATCGCCAACAACAGCTCAAATTGCTGGCCCAGCGGGTGGCCGAGATCCCCGGCGACGCGCCGCTGATCGTCGCCGGTGACTTCAATGACTGGCGCCAGCAGGCCGACCTGAGCCACAGCGGCCTGCAGGAAGTGTTTGTGCAGGCCCATGGCAAACCGGCGCGTACGTTTCCGGCGCGCCTGCCCTTGCTGCCGCTGGACCGCATTTACGTGCGCAACCTCAAGGTCCATCACGCGCAAGTGCTGACGGCCCGTCCCTGGTCGCACTTGTCCGATCACGCACCACTGTCGGTGGAGATTGAGTTATGAACGGCGCCGTAGAACACATCGCCACCGATCAGCCACCCGATGACGCCAGGGCCAGGGACCCGGACTACGGCTGGCAACCCGGCAACCAGGTGCAACTGCTGGAAAACGGCGAGGCGTACTTCCCCAAAGTCTTCGAGGCTTTGCGCCAGGCTCGCCAGGAAATCCTCCTGGAGACATTCATTCTGTTCGAAGACAAGGTCGGCCATGAACTGCACCGGATTCTGATCGAGGCCGCCCAGCGTGGGGTGAAGGTAGTGGTCAGTCTTGATGGCTTTGGCTGCGGCGAACTGAGCCCCGGGTTTCTCGGCGAGTTGTCCCAGGCCGGGGTCACGGTTCAGATGTTCGACCCGGCGCCCAAGACCCTGGGGTTTCGCACCAACTGGTTTCGCCGCCTGCACCGCAAGATCGTGGTCGTGGACGCTGAGGTGGGGTTTATCGGCGGGATCAATTTTTCTGCAGACCATCTGGCGGACTTCGGCCCCGAGGCCAAGCAGGATTATGCGGTGCAGGTGATCGGGCCGGCCGTGGCGGACCTGCATCACTTTGCCCTGGCGCAAAGTGGCCGCCCGGTGCGCACGCGGCGCGGTTGGCGACGGCGCCAGCAACCGTCCTGGGCGGCCGACGACGGTGAAGGCCTGGTACGCCTGATCTACCGCGACAATCTGCAACACCGCAGCGATATCGAAGAGGCCTACCTGCATGCCCTGCGCCACGCCCGCCAGCGCGTGGTGATCGCCAACGCTTACTTCTTTCCCGGTTACCGCCTGCTGCGGGAACTGCGCAATGCCGCCCGGCGCGGTGTGCAGGTGCAGTTGATCATGCAGGGCCAGCCCGATGTGCTGCTGGCCAAGCTGGCGGCGCGCATGCTCTACGACTATCTGCTCAAGGAAGGCGTGGTGATCCACGAGTATTGCCAGCGCCCCCTGCACGGCAAGGTGGCCCTGGTGGATGAGGCGTGGAGCACCGTGGGCTCGAGCAACCTCGACCCGTTGAGCCTGTCACTGAACCTGGAGGCCAACGTGCTGATTCGTGACCGGGAGTTCAATCAACACTTGTTCGAGCGCCTGGAAGACCTGAGCCGCAACCACTGCAAGACCATGCCGGAAAACCGCACCCCGCGCGGCTGGTTGTGGCGGGTGACCGTGGGGTTTGTGGTGTTCCATGTACTGCGGCATTTCCCGGCCTGGACCGGCTGGCTGCCCGCACACAAACCGCGCTTGAAACCCTTCGTGCATGCCGGGAGCCAGGACCATGAGCCAAGCCCACACAGCTGATGCGCGCGCCCATGCGTTCAAACGCTGGAAGAAGCCGCTGACCGTCGCCTTCTTCCTGTTGCTGATCGTGCTCTTTACCCTGCTCGCGCGGCGTATCGACTGGAGCGAAGTATTTGCCACCCTCAGCGACTTCAAGCTACGCACCTTGTGGATCGCGGCCGGGCTGACGCTGTGCAGTTTCCTGGTGTATGCGTGCTTTGACCTGATCGGGCGGACCTACATCCGCCAGCCCTTGCGCTGGAAGCAGATCCTGCCGGTGGGCATCATCAGTTACGCGTTCAACCTCAACCTCAGCGCCTGGGTCGGCGGGATTGCCATGCGCTACCGGCTGTATTCGCGGCTGGGGGTCAGCAACGCCAATATCGCGAAAATCCTTGGCTTGAGCCTGGCCACCAATTGGTTTGGCTATATGGCCCTGGCCGGGGCGGTGTTCAGCAGCGGCCTGGTGACGATGCCGCCGGGCTGGAAACTCAGTAGCGGCGCCCTGCAAGGTGTTGGCGTATTGCTGGTATTGGCGAGCCTCGGCTATCTGGCTGCCTGTCAGTTCTCCAGGAAACGCGCCTGGTCGATTCGCGGGATCGAGATCAATCTGCCGTCGCTGCGCATGGCATGCCTGCAACTGGCCCTCGGTGCGTTGAACTGGTCGCTGATGGCGGCGGTGATCTTTACCTTGCTGCCGGCCAAGCTCGACTACCCGCTGGTGCTGGGGGTGTTGCTGATCAGCGCGATTGCCGGTGTGGTGACGCATATTCCGGCCGGCCTGGGCGTGTTGGAGGCGGTGTTTATCGCCCTGCTGCAACATGAAGCCTCACGGGGCAGCCTGCTCGCCGGGTTGATTGCCTACCGGGCGATCTATTTTATCTTGCCGTTGCTGATCGCCCTGGTGATGTACCTCGCCGTAGAGGCGAAGGCCAAGGCTTTGCGGGTGAAGAAAACACCCGCGTAAACCCGTCATTGGGATTGAATGATGCTCAACCGCTCGCCCACCACCATCTCGGTGATCCAGTCCACCAGGATCGAGGTGTAGGCCTGCTGGGACACCGGGTCGCTCAATGAGTGGTCGCCACCGTCGATGATCCGATGCGTCAGCGAATGGGTCTGCTGGCAGGCAGCGCGGTAGCTCATGATGGTGGCATGGGGCACGTGGTCGTCGGTTTCCGACTCGACGATCAACACATCCCCGGTAAAGGCAGCACAGGCGTGCAGTGCGCGATTGGTTTCGGCGTGCACCAGCGTGCTGCGGTAATCCATCAAGTCGGCTTTATCCAGGTCGCGCTTGGGGGTGTGCCATTGCTGGTCGCGGTACAGCGCCGGCACGCGCAGTGCCAGCCAGCGCACCGGGCGCAGGGAGGTGAGGATCGCTGCCAGGTAGCCCCCGTAACTGGTGCCCACCACCGCCACCGCCGAGGTGTCGATGGCCGGGTGCGCCAGCAGGCGATCATAGGCCGCGAGCAAGTCCCGCAGGTTGTCCTCCCGGGTGACCCGCGACAAGGGGATGCCATTGCCAGCATGCCCGCGCAGATCAAAGGTCAGGCACACGCAACCGAGGCCGGCGATGCCCTTGGCCCGCTCCAGGTCGCGCTCTTGGCTACCGCCCCAGCCGTGCACAAACAACACTCCGGGCACTTTTGACTTGGGACTGAGAAAGGTCCCGCTCATCTGTTCATCGTCGATATCAATGGTGATGGTTTCGCTTCTAGCCGTCATAGGGTTGGACCGTTACGTACTTGAGAAGAAAGTCGCTGTTTTCTGCCGGGCCGCGATAGATCTCGATGGCATTGGCGGGCAATGGCTGGTCGATATAGGTCTCCACGGACGATACGCGAATCGCACGCAGGCCGGGATCGTTGATAAAGCTCTGCAACGCCGCGACCTCCGCGCTGCTGGCGCCGCCCATGCGCCAGGACTGCTCCAGCACACCACTGCGCTGCGTACCTTGGCTGTCCAGGCCCTGGGCAATGTCGTAATTGCGCCGCGAGGCATAAAAACCAGGATAGGCCTCATCGGCGGCGTTATCGAAGACTTGTGCCTGCTCAATGGCCAGGCGCACATCCTCGCCAAGCGACAGGGTCAGCAGCTCTTCGTAGTACCCCGGCACCACCAGCAGGTTGGAGCCACCGTAGACGGCTTCGCCCTGCCCGTCCTGGGTCAGGTATTGCTCGCCGCAGTAACTGAACACCCGCCCGCCGATAAAGCTTTGGCCGACGCTGTGAGTCACCACATCTACCAGGTCTTGTTCCAGCACCACACCTTGGGCGAACAGGTCTGCCACATCGGCGCGGGCCAGGATTGCGTCGAATTGCTTGAGGCTGTCGACCACCTCTTGGCCCCGACCAGCGCAGGCATGCACCGGCTTCAGGCGAATCGGCCCGAGCTCCAGCAACTGCATGGCGGCCGCGCGAGCATCTTGCACGGCAAACACGCTCAGGCCGTCGAGCACCACGGCGCGTACCCGCTCGGCAAACAGCGGCGACCAACCCTCGGGCGCCACCGCGTCAGGGCCATGCAGGCCGTGGGTAATGGCTTTGGTGCAGATGAAGTCATGGTCAACGTAACCGCCCCACAAGTCCTCCGGGCCCTTTACGCCCAGGCTCAATGCCTGGGCCGGGCCGACCAGTGTCTGGGTGGGCAGCAGGTACAGGTCCGCCTGGGCGTGCAGGTCGACGCTGTAGCTACCGCCGTAGTCGAGCCCGAGGATTTGCGCCAGCCAGCGAGCGAGGGCGCGGTTGGTTTCCACTTCGTGAAGGGGCGCGTCGGGCCGGATCGAGTGGGCCACCACGATTTTTTTACGGTTGGTCGGGGTCATGCGTCCCCCTTGGGCGAGGCTTGCAGGTGTGTAGCACGAGGGTTGCAGGGTTCAGGCCAAGCTACGCTCGGGGCAAAAGGTTGGCAGATCAAGCGGTTAGCGGGAAGGAGATGGCATTTGGCCTGCCTCATTCTGCACGAAGCGTGATCAAGGGTCCGGCGTTCTGCACGATGCAGGGCCTGGCAGCGAGCAAAAATGTGGGAGCGGGGTGTCCGGTCGTCAGGCGGGGGCTTTTACTCCGAATCGGTTGCGGTAATCGCTGGGCGCAAGGCCGGTGATTTTTTTGAAGATTGCGCGAAAGGCGCTGGGGTCTTGATAACCCACGGTCCAGGCGATGTGGTCAATGGTGGTATTGGTAAATTCAAGCATCTGCCGCGCTTTGCCGACCCGCAGGTGCTGGCAGTATTCGGTGGGTTTGAGGCCGGTGGCAGTGCGAAAACGGCGCAGGAAAGTGCGTTCTTCCAGGCCGGCTGCCTGCGCCATTGCCGCAAGCGAAACATCCACCGCCCCGCTGGCCTGCAAGGCGTGCTGGACCTTGAGGATCGCCCCATCACCATGGCTCAGGATCGGTGCAAAATTGCTGCCGCACTGGCTGGCGCTGTCACTGTGTTCAATCACCAGAAAACGCGCGGTGCCGGCCGCGATGCTCGGGCCCATGAGGCGGTCGACCAGGCGCAGGCCCAGTTCGGACCAGGCCATCAGCCCGGCGGTGGTAATCAGGTCGCCATCATCGACGATAGGTTTGTCGGCCTCCAAGCGCACCGCGGGAAAACGCCTGGCAAAGGTGCTGGCCGAAGACCAGTGGGTGGTGGCGCTGCGCCCATCGAGCAAGCCGCTGCGCGCCAGCATGATCGAACCGATGCACACGCCTCCCAGCACCGTGCCGGCTGCATGTTGCTCGCGCAGCCACTGCAACAGCCGGGGCGGTGCCTGTTCTTCGCAGAATTCACCAATCGAGGGCGGTACCAGCACCGCCATCAAAGGTTGTTCGGGCCCAGGCAAGCTGTCGAAAGCCCGAACAGGAGTACCATCGCTATCAACCTGCCAATGGCTGATACGCAACACGGGCAACTGCTCGGCCTGATGCTCGGCGGCGATGCGGTTGGCGACCCCAAACAGGTCGGTCAAACCGTGTACAGCAGCCATCTGCGCACCGCTGTAAATCAGCACGCCAAGCTCGACGATCGAGCGTTCCAGAGCCATTGTCAGTTTTCCCCCTGTTATTGTCGGTGCAGCCAATCCCTGAGCCTCGCGCCAGCCACGATACTGGACGCATCAACCCATCACGAGAAAATACTCATGGCCAAGCAAGCACTTATCCTAATTGATATCCAGAACGACTACTTCCCCCAGGGCAAATGGCCACTGGTTGGTGTCGAGGCTGCCGCAGACAAGGCACAACAGCTGCTCCAGGCGTTCCGCCAGGCAGGTGATGCGGTGATCCATGTGCGCCATGAGTTCACCGCCGACGACGCCCCCTTCTTCACGCCTGGCTCCGAAGGCGCGCACTTGCATCCCAAGGTGCTGAACGAGAATGACGAACCGGTGGTGCTCAAGCATTTTGTAAATGCGTTTCGCCAAACCAACCTGCGCGAGGTGCTGGAACAGCGCAGCATCACCGACCTGGTGGTGGTGGGCAGCATGAGCCATATGTGCATCGACGCCGTGGTTCGGGCGGCGGCGGACTATGGCTACACCGTTACCGTGATCCACGATGCCTGTGCCACCCGTGACCTGGAATTCAATGGCAAGACTGTTGCGGCGGCCCAGGTGCATGAGGCCTACATGGCGTCACTGGCATTTGCCTATGCCAGCGTGGTTTCGGCGGACGAGTTCCTCAATGCCTGAAAGCTGACTGTCAGCGCGTGGCGATAATGAACAGGCGTGGAAACGGCAGCAACACTGTGCCATCGGCCAGGGCCGGGTAAGCCTCGCGGATGCGCGCCAGATAGGCGTCAAGGAAGGCGCCTTGCTCGGCCTCATCCAGCAACGCCAGGAATGGCCGCAGGCCCGTGCCCTTGAACCACTCCACCACCGCCTCATGGCCGCTGAGCGGGTGGTAATAAGTGGTGTGCCATACATCCACGACGCTGCAATGCTTGCTCAGCAATTCAAAGTAGTAACTCGCCGGGTGACGCGCTTCATGTTTGACCGCGCCAATCTTGCCCGCCCACGGCCCTTGCGCTGCCACTTCACGGGCCAGGCGATGGGCGGGCTCGTTGAGGTTGTCCGGGGTTTGCACCGCCAGCGTACCGCCCGGTGCCAGTTGCGCCACCAGGTGCGGGTAGAGGCTGGCGTGGTCGGGCACCCACTGCAGCGAGGCGTTGGCAAGGATCACATCGAACTGTTGCGCAGGCTGCCAGGCGCCGATATCGGCCAATTCAAAATGAAGTGCCGGCAGCCGCCCACGGGCGCTGACCAACATGTCCTGAGAACTGTCCAAACCAGTAATCGTCGCCTGGGGGAAACGTTCGGCCAACACCGCTGTGGAGTTGCCGGGGCCACAACCCAGGTCGACCGCAGTGCGCACTTTACCTGCAGGAATGGAGGCGACCAGGTCCCGGACGGGACGGGTACGCTGTTGTTCAAACATCGAATACTGCTGGGCAGACCAAGTCATCGGGGCTTCCTTCTTGGGTAAGACTACAGACTAGGTTTTGTGGCGCACGGGGACAAATACCAGAGCGCAGGACTTTTCCTACTCAAAAACAAGAAACCCCCGAGGCAAATGCCATCGGGGGTTCCGGGTGTTACTGGATAGTCCGGACCAAGGTGGCCTCAGAACGGGATATCGTCATCAAAGCTGTCAAAGTCAGCGGCCGGCTGCGGTGCCGCCTGCTGTGGCGCTGGACGCGACTCACGCTGTGGCTGCTGGCTTGGCTGCGGACGCGACTGCTGTGGACGCGGCGCCGAGTTGGACATACCGCCCTGGCCCTGTTGGTCGCCCTGTGGACGGCCGCCCAGCAGTTGCATGGTGCCTTGCATGTCGACCACGATTTCGGTGGTGTAACGCTTGATACCGTCTTTTTCCCACTCGCGGGTCTGCAGTTTGCCTTCGATGTAGACCTGCGAACCCTTGCGCAGGTATTCACCGGCGATCTCTGCAACCTTGCCGAACATCGATACACGGTGCCATTCGGTTTTCTCGACCTTCTGGCCGGTCTGCTTGTCGGTCCATTGTTCGCTGGTCGCCAGACTCAGGTTGGTCACGGCGTTACCGTTAGGCAAGTAGCGAACTTCGGGATCCTGGCCGCATGTACCGACCAATATGACTTTGTTAACCCCACGGGCCATAACGTTCTCCTAGGCTGGGCGCGCTGTCGGCACTGGGTTGACCAGTTGCTCGAGCGTCGCGCGATCCAATAGTTCGGTGTCCAATTTGATGTAAATGGCCGCCTCTTCAGCGACCACGACTGCATCTGTTACCCCTACGACGGCCTTCAGGCGCTCTACCAGACCGCTTTCACGGATCGCCTCGGGCGATAGCGGCAAACGCAGACTTGTGACGTAGGGAGGTTCGCGCATGGTAACAGCAAAGACCAGCCAAAGTGCAGCCAGCCCGGCGCATCCGAGGAACACAACCGACAAACCGCCATGCTGGAACATCCAGCCGCCCATGATGCCGCCCAGCGCCGAACCAAGGAACTGACTGGTGGAATACACCCCCATTGCCGTGCCTTTGCCGCCTGCCGGTGAAACTTTACTGATCAGCGAAGGCAGTGACGCCTCCAGCAGGTTGAACGCGGTGAAAAACACCACCGTGCCGATTACCAGTGCCCGTAGGCTGTCGCCGAACTGCCAGAAGAATAGTTCAGTGAGCATCAATGTCGCGACGGCGCCGAGCAAAACTCGTTTCATTTTGCGTTTCTTCTCGCCGTAGATGATGAACGGGATCATGGCGAAGAATGAAATCAACAAGGCGGTGAGGTAGACCCACCAGTGCTGCTCCTTGGGCAACCCGGCTTTTTCCACCAGGGCCAGGGGCAAGGCGACGAAGCTGCACATCAGCATCGCATGCAATACAAAGATACCTAAATCCAGGCGCAGCAGGTCGGGGTGCTTGAGCGTCGGCAGCAATGCTTGCTTTGCCACGCCCGATTCACGGTGCTGCAGCGGCCCGGTGGAGCGCGGCACCATAAAGGCCACGATCACGATCCCAACCAGCGCCATGCCGCCGGTGGCCAGGAACAGGCCGTGCAAGCCGAACGCGCGGGTCAGCAGCGGGCCAACCACCATCGCAACGGCAAACGAAAGACCGATGGTCATGCCAATCATGGCCATGGCCTTGGTGCGATGCTGCTCGCGGGTCAGATCTGACAGCAGCGCCATCACCGCCGCAGAAATCGCCCCGGCACCTTGCAGGATACGTCCGGCGATCACGCCCCAGATCGAATCGGCATTGGCTGCCAGCACGCTGCCCAGGGCGAACACGATCAGCCCCAGGTAGATCACCGGCCGGCGGCCAATGCGGTCGGAAATGATCCCGAACGGAATCTGGAAAATCGCCTGGGTCAGACCATAGGCACCAATCGCCAGGCCAATCAAGGCCGGGGTCGCGCCTGCGAGGTCCATGCCATAGGTCGCCAGTACCGGCAACACCATGAACATGCCCAGCATACGGAAGGCGAACACCAGGGCCAGACCGCTTGCCGCTCGGGTCTCGCCGCTACTCATGCGTTCGCTGTGGGGATCGTGCATGGAAAAACCTCGTGTGAACCGGCGGCGATTCTACCAGTCCCATCGATTGAGAGGGTATATGCGGCGCTTTGCCGCGCAGCTTTCATGTAAGGCTGAAATGGGCAAACCGACAGTGTATATTCATCCAGTCTTTAGCCGTATACTCCTGCATTATTTATACGCCCGCCGTGCGAGGCCATCTTGGACAAGATCCTGATTCGTGGGGCTAGAACCCACAACCTGAAGAACATCGACCTGACCCTGCCCCGGGACAAACTGATTGTCATCACCGGCTTGTCCGGGTCCGGCAAGTCATCGCTGGCGTTCGATACGCTGTATGCCGAAGGCCAGCGTCGTTATGTGGAGTCGCTGTCGGCCTATGCCCGGCAGTTCCTGTCGATGATGGAAAAGCCTGATGTCGACACCATTGAAGGCCTGTCGCCAGCCATTTCCATCGAACAGAAGTCGACTTCTCACAACCCACGCTCCACCGTGGGCACCATCACCGAAATCTACGACTACCTGCGCCTGCTGTACGCACGCGTAGGTATTCCACGCTGCCCGGATCACGATATCCCGCTGGAAGCCCAGACCGTCAGCCAGATGGTTGACCTGGTGCTGGCCCAGCCGGAAGGCGCCAAGCTGATGCTGTTGGCGCCGGTGATCCGCGAGCGCAAGGGCGAACACCTGTCGGTCTTCGAAGAGCTGCGCGCCCAGGGTTTTGTCCGTGCCCGGATCAACGGCAAGCTGTATGAGCTGGACGAAGCACCGAAGCTGGATAAGCAGAAGAAGCACACCATTGATGTGGTGGTCGACCGCTTCAAGGTACGTGCCGACCTGCAGCAACGCCTGGCGGAGTCGTTCGAGACCGCGCTGAAGCTGGCGGACGGTATCGCCCTGGTCGCACCGATGGACGACGAGCCCGGTGAAGAAATCATCTTCTCTGCACGCTTCGCCTGCCCGATCTGCGGCCATGCCATCAGCGAACTGGAACCCAAGCTGTTCTCTTTCAACAATCCGGCCGGCGCCTGCCCGACCTGTGACGGGTTGGGGGTCAAGCAGTTCTTCGATATCAAGCGTCTGGTCAATGGCGACCTGACGCTGGCGGAGGGCGCCATACGCGGCTGGGACCGGCGCAATGTCTACTACTTCCAGATGCTCGGGTCGTTGGCTGCCCACTATAAATTCAGCCTGGAAGTACCGTTCAACGAGCTACCGGCAGAGCAGCAGAAAGTCATCCTGCATGGCAGCGGCTCGCAGAACGTCGATTTCAAATACCTGAATGACCGTGGCGATATCGTCAAGCGCTCCCACCCATTCGAAGGCATCGTGCCCAACCTGGAGCGCCGCTACCGGGAAACCGAGTCGGCCAGCGTGCGCGAGGAACTGGCCAAGTTCCTCAGCACCCAGCCCTGCCCGGATTGCCGTGGCACCCGCTTGCGTCGCGAGGCACGCCACGTATGGGTGGGCGAGAAAACATTGCCCGCAGTGACCAACCTGCCCATCGGTGATGCCTGCGAATACTTCGGTGTATTGAAGCTGACCGGGCGACGCGGCGAGATTGCCGACAAGATCCTCAAGGAGATCCGCGAGCGCCTGCAGTTCCTGGTGAATGTGGGCCTGGATTACCTGTCCCTGGACCGCAGTGCCGACACCCTGTCCGGCGGCGAAGCCCAGCGCATTCGCCTGGCCAGCCAGATCGGTGCAGGCCTGGTGGGCGTGCTGTACATCCTCGACGAGCCCTCAATCGGCCTGCACCAGCGCGACAATGATCGCTTGCTGGGCACGCTCAAGCACCTGCGTGATATCGGCAACACGGTGATCGTGGTCGAGCACGATGAGGATGCCATTCGCCTGGCGGACTATGTGGTCGATATCGGCCCCGGCGCTGGCGTCCATGGCGGGCACATCGTTGCCCAGGGCACGCCAGCCGAAGTCATGGCCCACCCGGACTCCCTGACCGGCAAATACTTGTCTGGCCGGGTCAAAATCGAGGTGCCAGCCAAGCGTACGCCACGCAACAAAAAACAGGCGCTGCACCTCAAGGGCGCGCGCGGCAACAATCTGCGCAATGTCGACCTGGAAATCCCCTTGGGCCTGCTGACCTGCGTCACCGGTGTTTCCGGGTCAGGCAAATCCACGCTGATCAACAACACCCTGTTCCCCCTCAGCGCCACGGCGTTGAACGGCGCCACTACCCTGGAAGCTGCAGCGCATGACAGCATCAAGGGCCTGGAGCTCCTGGACAAGGTGGTGGATATCGACCAGAGCCCGATTGGTCGCACCCCCCGCTCCAACCCGGCGACCTATACCGGGCTGTTCACACCGATTCGCGAACTGTTCGCCGGCGTGCCGGAGTCCCGCTCCCGGGGTTATGGGCCTGGGCGCTTCTCCTTCAACGTCAAGGGTGGGCGCTGCGAGGCGTGCCAGGGCGACGGCTTGATCAAGGTGGAGATGCACTTCCTACCGGACATCTACGTGCCATGCGATGTGTGCAAGAGTAAGCGCTACAACCGCGAAACCCTGGAGATCAAATACAAGGGCAAGAACATCCATGAAACCCTCGAGATGACCATCGAGGAAGCGCGGGTGTTCTTTGACGCCGTGCCGGCCCTGGCACGCAAGCTTCAGACCCTGATGGACGTGGGCTTGTCGTATATCAAGCTAGGGCAGTCAGCAACAACACTGTCCGGTGGCGAAGCGCAGCGGGTCAAGTTGTCTCGTGAACTCTCCAAGCGCGATACCGGCAAGACCCTGTATATCCTCGATGAACCGACCACCGGCCTGCACTTCGCAGACATCCAGCAATTGCTCGACGTGCTGCACCGTCTACGCGATCACGGCAATACTGTGGTGGTGATCGAGCACAACCTGGATGTGATCAAGACAGCCGACTGGCTGGTGGACCTTGGGCCGGAAGGTGGCTCCAAGGGCGGGCAGATAATTGCAGTGGGCACGCCGGAGCAGGTTTCCGAGATGCCGCAATCCCATACTGGCTACTATCTGAAGCCGCTGCTGGCGCGCGACCGGGCCTGATTGCCAGGCCCAACAAAAAGCCCCTGTCACCATAGCGGTGACAGGGGCTTTTTTATTGCCGGCTGAATCAGAACTGCGATTGCAGGTAGTTCTCCAGGCCGATCAACTTGATCAGGCCCAACTGCTTTTCCAGCCAGTAGGTGTGATCTTCTTCAGTGTCATTCAACTGTACGCGTAGGATTTCCCGGGTCACGTAGTCGTTGTGCTTCTCGCAAAGCTCAATGCCCTTGCATAGCGCGGCGCGGACTTTGTACTCCAGGCGCAAGTCGCTGGCGAGCATCTCAGGCACCGTAGTGCCGGTATCCAGGTCGTCAGGACGCATACGCGGCGTGCCTTCGAGCATCAGGATACGACGCATCAGCGCGTCGGCGTGCTGTGCCTCTTCTTCCATTTCGTGGTTGATACGCTCGTAGAGCTCAGTAAAGCCCCAGTCTTCGTACATACGCGAGTGAATGAAATATTGGTCACGAGCTGCCAGTTCGCCCGTCAGCAACGTGTTGAGGTAATCGATTACGTCGGGGTGACCTTGCATCGCCCTACATCTCCCTGCTTGAAAGGCCCTAGTTTGAACCATGCTGACCTGCAGGTCACGGGACGAACGGCAGAAAAGTGAAGATTTCCGGAGAAAAGTAGCTGAAATAACGCAAAAACCGCCCAAATGAGGGCGGTTCTGCTTATCACTTAGAGTTAGTTAAGCGATACACCCAGCGCAGTTGCGATTCCTTCTCCATAAGCCGCATCTGCCTTGAAGAAGTGTTGCAGCTGACGTTGAACCACATCGCTGGAAACACCCGCCATCGCGCCGGCGATGTTGTTGATCAACAGCGCTTTTTGCTCGGCATTCATCAGGCGGAACAGCGCACCGGCATGGCTGTAATAATCGGTGTCTTCACGGTGATCATAACGATCCGCCGCGCCACTGAGTGCCAAGGCAGGTTCTGCGTACTGCGGCGCCTGCTTAGGTGCGTCCCCATAGCTATTAGGCTCGTAGTTGGGAGCCGCGCCACCGTTGCTGCCAAACGCCATAGAGCCATCACGCTGGTAGTTATGGACCGGACTGCGCGAAGCATTCACCGGCAGGTGCTGATGGTTAGTGCCAATCCGGTAGCGGTGCGCGTCGGCGTAAGCGAATACACGGCCTTGCAGCATGCGGTCCGGGGACAGACCGACACCTGGCACCATGTTGCTTGGGCCGAACGCTGCCTGCTCCACTTCGGCGAAGTAGTTCAGTGGGTTGCGGTTCAACTCCAACTCACCGACCTCAATCAGCGGAAACTCTTTTTGCGACCAGGTCTTGGTCACGTCGAAGGGATTCTCGTAGTGAGCGTTGGCCTGGGCTTCAGTCATGATCTGGATGCAGACGCGCCATTTCGGGAAGTCACCACGCTCGATGGCCTCAAACAGATCGCGCTGGGCGTAATCCGGGTCAGTACCCGCAATGCGCGCCGCATCGGCAGGCGCCAGATTCTTGATGCCTTGCTTGGTCTTGTAGTGCCACTTCACCCAGTGACGCTCGCCATTGGCGCTGATCAAGCTGTAGGTATGGCTACCGAAGCCGTGCATGTGACGGTAGCCGTCCGGGATGCCACGGTCTGAAAACAGAATGGTGACCTGGTGCAGCGCCTCAGGCGAATGCGACCAGAAGTCCCACATCATTTGCGCGCTTTTCAGGTTGCTTTGCGGCAGGCGCTTTTGGGTGTGGATAAAGTCAGGGAATTTCAGCGGGTCACGGATAAAGAACACCGGGGTGTTGTTACCGACAATGTCCCAGTTGCCTTCTTCGGTGTAGAACTTCAACGCAAAGCCACGTGGGTCGCGCTCGGTATCTGCGGAGCCGCGCTCGCCACCGACTGTCGAGAAGCGCAAGAAGGTCGGCGTCTGCTTACCAACAGCTTCAAACAGCTTGGCGCTGGTGTACTGGGTGATGTCTTTGGTGACCGTGAAGGTTCCGTACGCTCCCGAGCCTTTGGCGTGTACACGACGCTCTGGGATGTTTTCACGGTTGAAGTGGGCAAGCTTCTCGATCAGGTGGAAGTCGTCGAGCAGCAACGGGCCACGCGGGCCGGCGGAACGGGAATTCTGATTATCGGCAACGGGAGCGCCGCTGGCGGTTGTAAGGGTTTTCTGGCTCATGCTCAATTTCCTCAGGTCAGTCTTGGAACTGCCGGCTAATCGGCTTGGAAGAAGTATTGACCAGGAAGATGACACCATCAAATTTATTAAATCATGCCTATCGATAGTTAATTACTAACGATGTACTGGCTCGCATAGCCAAAACTCAATCAAGACCCGCCATGGGCTTTTCTATCGCCCACAAAAAACCGGGCACTAGGCCCGGTTTTTCGTAGCAGACTGTCGTCTTACTCGGCGGATACAGCTTCGCCAGCAGTAGCACGATCAACCAACTCGACGTACGCCATAGGCGCGTTGTCGCCAGTGCGGAAACCGCACTTGAGGATGCGCAGGTAGCCACCCTCACGGGTAGCATAACGCTTGCCCAGGTCGTTGAAGAGCTTACCAACGATAGCCTTCGAACGGGTACGGTCGAAAGCCAGACGGCGGTTAGCCAGGCTGTCTGTCTTGGCCAAAGTGATCAGCGGCTCAGCAACGCGACGCAGTTCTTTGGCTTTCGGCAGTGTAGTTTTAATCAGCTCGTGCTCGAACAGCGACACCGCCATGTTTTGAAACATGGCCTTGCGGTGCGAGCTGGTACGGCTCAGGTGACGACCACTTTTACGATGACGCATGGTTCATTCCTTACCAAACTCACGTTCGGTGATTACGACGATCAGGCAGTCGCCTTGTCGTCCTTCTTAAGACTTGCAGGCGGCCAGTTGTCGAGGCGCATGCCGAGGGACAGACCGCGGGAGGCCAGAACGTCCTTGATTTCAGTCAAGGATTTCTTGCCCAGGTTCGGAGTCTTCAACAGTTCTACTTCGGTGCGCTGGATCAGGTCACCGATGTAGTAAATGTTTTCCGCCTTAAGGCAGTTAGCCGAACGTACAGTCAGTTCCAGATCGTCAACCGGGCGAAGCAGGATCGGATCGATCTCGTCTTCCTGCTCGATTACCACTGGTTCGCTGTCACCTTTGAGGTCGACGAACGCAGCCAACTGCTGTTGCAGAATGGTTGCAGCGCGGCGAATAGCCTCTTCAGGATCCAGAGTACCGTTGGTTTCCAGATCAATAACCAGCTTGTCCAGGTTAGTACGCTGCTCGACACGGGCGTTTTCCACCACGTATGCGATGCGGCGAACCGGGCTGAACGAAGAGTCAAGCTGCAAGCGACCAATGCTGCGGCTTTCGTCTTCATCGCTCTGACGCGAGTCGGCCGGTTCATAACCACGACCACGAGCTACGGTGAGCTTCATGTTCAAAGCGCCGTTAGACGCCAGGTTAGCGATTACGTGATCGGGGTTAACGATCTCGACATCATGATCCAGCTGAATATCGGCAGCGGTAACCACCCCCGAACCCTTCTTCGACAAGGTCAGCGTAACTTCGTCACGGCCGTGCAGCTTGATAGCCAGACCTTTAAGGTTCAACAGGATTTCAATTACGTCTTCCTGTACACCTTCGATGGCGCTGTACTCGTGGAGCACACCGTCAATCTCGGCCTCGACTACTGCACAGCCGGGCATTGAGGACAACAGGATGCGGCGCAGCGCGTTGCCCAGGGTGTGGCCAAAACCACGCTCGAGAGGCTCGAGAGTGATCTTGGCGCGGGTTGGACTGACAACCTGCACATCAATGTGGCGGGGTGTCAGGAACTCATTTACCGAAATCTGCATGGATGCACCTATTTTCTAGCCCTTACTTGGAGTAGAGCTCGACAATCAGGCTTTCGTTGATGTCGGCGGACAGATCACTGCGAGCAGGAACGTTCTTGAAAACGCCCGACTTCTTCTCAGTGTCTACTTCTACCCATTCTACGCGGCCACGTTGGGCACACAGATCGAGAGCTTGGACAATGCGAAGTTGGTTTTTTGCTTTCTCGCGAATCGCGACCACGTCACCAGCACGAACCTGGTAGGACGGGACGTTAACGGTTTGGCCGTTTACGCTGACGGATTTGTGCGATACCAGCTGACGGGATTCGGCACGAGTCGAACCAAAGCCCATACGGTATACAACGTTGTCCAGACGGCATTCGAGCAGTTGCAGCAGGTTTTCACCGGTTGCACCTTTCTTGCCAGCAGCTTCTTTGTAGTAGCCGCTGAACTGACGCTCGAGAACGCCGTAGATACGACGGACCTTCTGCTTTTCACGCAGTTGGGTGCCGTAGTCGGACTGGCGACCGCGGCGTTGGCCGTGGATACCAGGTGCTGCTTCAATGTTGCACTTCGATTCGATCGCGCGCACGCCGCTCTTCAGAAAGAGATCGGTGCCTTCGCGACGAGCGAGTTTGCATTTTGGACCAATGTAACGAGCCATTCTTTACAATCTCCTGGATTACACGCGGCGCTTCTTCGGCGGACGGCACCCGTTGTGCGGGATTGGCGTCACGTCGGTGATGCTGGCGATCTTATAGCCACAGCCGTTCAAAGCACGGACAGCAGACTCACGACCTGGACCTGGACCCTTGACGTTAACGTCGAGGTTTTTCAGGCCATATTCCAGCGCAGCTTGACCAGCACGTTCAGCAGCTACTTGAGCAGCAAACGGGGTGGACTTGCGGGAACCGCGGAAACCCGAACCACCAGAGGTAGCCCAAGAAAGCGCGTTACCTTGACGGTCGGTGATGGTCACGATGGTGTTGTTAAAAGATGCATGGATGTGGGCGATGCCATCAACCACTGTCTTTTTAACTTTTTTACGAGGACGAGCAGCAGGTTTTGCCATGATAATTTTCCTGTCGATTCGCTGGGGCGATTACTTGCGGATCGGCTTACGCGGACCTTTACGGGTACGCGCGTTAGTCTTGGTACGCTGACCGCGTACTGGAAGACCACGACGATGACGCAGACCGCGATAGCAACCGAGGTCCATCAAACGCTTGATTTTCATGTTGATTTCGCGACGCAGGTCACCTTCAGTGGTGAACTTCGCCACTTCGCCACGCAGCAATTCAATCTGCTCGTCGCTCAGATCCTTGATCTTAGCGGCTGGGTTTACCCCAGCAACTGCGCAAATTTTCTGCGCAGTAGTGCGACCAACACCATAGATGTAGGTCAGCGAGATAACAGTGTGCTTGTTATCTGGAATGTTAACGCCTGCAATACGGGCCATTCAGTGGGACTCCAATTGACAGCTACCTACGCCCCGGAAGCCAAGAAATAGGGCGCGAGATAATATCGCTGTAATAACAAATAATCAACCCGGCAGCGCACTAGCTGCCGGGCTTCAAGCGGATCACACTCAGCCTTGGCGCTGTTTGTGACGCGGTTCCGCGCTGCAAATTACTCGAACAACACCTTCGCGGCGAATAATCTTGCAGTTACGGCACAGCTTTTTCACCGATGCACGAACTTTCATCACCAACTCCTCGAACCTTATGGGGTACTCAGCGCAACATGCCGCTGCCGTAGCCCTTCAGGTTGGCTTTCTTCATCAGGGATTCGTACTGGTGCGAAACGAGGTGCGATTGTACTTGGGACATGAAGTCCATCACAACCACGACGACGATCAGCAACGAGGTCCCGCCAAGGTAGAACGGAACGTTGGCTGCAACCACCAGGAACTGGGGCAACAAGCACACGGCCGTCATATATAGAGCACCGAACAGGGTCAAACGGGTCAGAACGCCATCAATGTAGCGCGCCGACTGCTCGCCCGGACGAATACCCGGAATAAAGGCACCGGACTTCTTCAGGTTTTCCGCTACGTCTTTCGGATTGAACATCAACGCCGTATAGAAGAAGCAGAAGAAAATAATCCCTGCACTAAACAGCAGAATATTCAACGGCTGACCAGGAGCGATCGACTGCGAGATGTCCTGCAACCAGCCCATACCTTCAGACTGACCGAACCAGGCACCCAACGAAGCCGGAAACAGCAAAATGCTGCTCGCGAAGATAGCAGGAATAACACCGGCCATATTCACTTTCAGCGGCAAGTGGCTGGTCTGCGCAGCGAAGACCTTGCGGCCCTGCTGACGCTTAGCGTAGTGAACAGCAATACGACGCTGACCACGCTCAATGAACACCACAAAACCGATAATCGCTACTGCCAGCAAACCGATGGCAACCAAGGCGAAGATATTGATATCACCCTGACGTGCAGACTCGAAAGACTGCCCGATTGCCCTCGGAAGACCGGCGACGATACCTGCGAAAATCAACATCGAGATACCGTTGCCAACACCACGCTCAGTAATCTGCTCACCCAGCCACATCATGAACATCGCACCAGCCACAAATGTGGTTACCGCGACGAAATGGAAGCCAAAGTCACCAGTGAACGCTACGCCCTGCCCTGCCAGACCGATGGACATGCCAACAGCCTGGACAAGAGCAAGAACGACAGTGAGGTAGCGGGTGTACTGGCTAATCTTGCGACGACCAGCTTCACCTTCCTTCTTCAACTGCTCCAGCTGCGGGCTGACGGCGCTCATCAACTGCATGATGATCGATGCCGAAATGTACGGCATGATCCCCAGTGCAAAGATGCTCATCCGCTCCAGCGCGCCGCCGGAAAACATGTTGAACAAGCTAAGAATGGTCCCCTCATTCTGTCGAAACAGGTCTGCGAGTCGGTCCGGGTTGATACCTGGAACCGGGATGTGTGCGCCTATTCGGTAGACGATAATCGCCAGGAACAGAAAACGCAGACGAGCCCAAAGTTCAGACATACCGCCTTTGCCGAGCGCTGAGAGAGCACCTTGCTTAGCCATTTATTCCTCGAACTTGCCGCCAGCTGCTTCGATAGCCGAACGCGCACCTTTGGTGGCGCCGATTCCCTTGCCGATAGTGACAGCGCGAGTCACTTCACCGGACAGCATGATTTTCACACGCTGTACGTTGACGTTGATCACGTTGGCATCTTTCAGGGTCTGCAGAGTAACGATGTCGCCTTCCACTTTAGCCAGTTCGGACAAACGCACTTCTGCGCGATCCATGGCCTTCAGGGAAACGAAACCGAACTTCGGCAGGCGACGATGCAGCGGCTGTTGACCGCCTTCAAAGCCTGGAGCGATGGTGCCACCGGAGCGGGAGGTTTGACCTTTGTGGCCACGGCCACCAGTCTTACCCAAACCGCTACCGATACCACGGCCCGGACGATGCTTTTCGCGACGGGAACCCGGCGCTGGACTCAGATCATTGAGTTTCATCGATTAACCCTCGACACGCAGCATGTAGTAAGCCTTGTTGATCATCCCGCGATTCTCGGGAGTATCCTGGACTTCTACAGTGTGACCGATGCGACGCAGACCCAAACCCTTAACGCACAATTTGTGGTTAGGGATGCGGCCGGTCATGCTTTTGATCAGCGTTACTTTAACGGTAGCCATGATCAGAAGATCTCCTTGACGCTTTTGCCACGCTTGGCGGCAATGGATTCAGGAGATTGCATAGCTTTCAAACCTTTGAAAGTGGCGTGAACCACGTTTACCGGGTTAGTCGAGCCGTAGCACTTGGCCAGAACGTTCTGAACGCCAGCAACCTCGAGGACAGCACGCATAGCGCCGCCAGCGATGATACCGGTACCTTCAGAGGCAGGCTGCATGTACACCTTCGAAGCGCCATGGGCAGACTTCATTGCGTACTGCAGGGTGGTGCCGTTCAGGTCAACTTGGATCATGTTGCGACGAGCAGCTTCCATTGCCTTCTGGATCGCAGCAGGCACTTCACGCGACTTGCCACGGCCGAAGCCAACACGGCCCTTACCATCACCAACCACGGTCAACGCGGTGAAGGTGAAGATACGGCCGCCTTTAACGGTCTTGGCTACGCGGTTAACTTGAACCAGCTTCTCAATGTAGCCTTCGTCGCGCTTTTGGTCGTTATTTGACATAACTTAGAACTCCAGCCCAGCTTCACGAGCAGCATCAGCCAGCGCTTTAACGCGGCCGTGGTACTTGAAGCCAGAGCGGTCGAAAGCCACTTGCGAGACGCCAGCGGCCTTAGCACGCGTAGCGACCAGCTGGCCAACCTTAGTGGCCGCGTCGATGTTGCCAGTGGCACCATCACGCAGTTCTTTATCCAAAGTCGAGGCGCTTGCCAGGACTTTGTTGCCGTCGGCCGAGATGACCTGGGCGTAGATGTGCTGCGACGAGCGGAACACGCAGAGACGCACGACTTCGAGTTCGTGCATTTTCAGGCGTGCTTTGCGAGCGCGACGCAGTCGAGTAACTTTTTTGTCGGTCATTTGCTATGCCCTACTTCTTCTTGGCTTCTTTACGACGGACGACTTCGTCCGCGTAGCGCACACCTTTGCCTTTGTACGGCTCTGGTGGACGGAAGTCGCGGATCTCGGCAGCCACTTGACCTACCAGCTGCTTATCGATGCCCTTGATCAGGATATCGGTCTGGCTAGGAGTTTCAGCGGTGATGCCTTCCGGCAGTTCGTAATCCACTGGGTGCGAGAAGCCAAGGGCCAGGTTCAAAACCGTGCCTTTTGCTTGCGCTTTGTAACCAACACCGACCAGCTGGAGCTTACGCTCGAAGCCTTGGCTTACGCCTTGGACCATGTTGTTTACCAACGCACGCGTGGTACCGGCCATTGCGCGAGTTTGTTGATCGCCATTGCGAGCAGCGAAACGCAGCTCACCAGCTTCTTCAACGATCTCAACGGACGAATGGATGTTCAGTTCAAGAGTACCCTTGGCACCCTTCACCGAAAGCTGTTGGCCTGCGAATTTTACTTCGACACCGGCTGGCAGCTTAACGGGGTTCTTAGCGACGCGAGACATGCTTATCCCCCCTTAGAACACAGTGCAAAGAACTTCGCCGCCGACACCGGCAGCGCGCGCAGCACGATCCGTCATCACACCTTTGTTGGTGGAGACGATAGACACACCGAGACCGCCACGAACTTTCGGCAGATCTTCAACGGACTTGTACTGACGCAGGCCTGGACGGCTAACGCGCTTCACTTCCTCGATGACCGGACGGCCTTCGAAGTACTTCAGCTCGATGGACAGCAGTGGCTTGATTTCGCTGCTGATCTGATAACCCGCAATGTAGCCTTCGTCTTTCAGGACTTTGGCAACAGCTACCTTCAACGTGGAAGATGGCATGCTTACGACGGACTTTTCAGCCATCTGGGCATTACGGATACGAGTTAGCATGTCCGCTAACGGGTCCTGCATACTCATGGGCTAGACGCTCCTAATACAAAAAAATTAGCCTTGCGGCTACATATGTCACCGAGAATCTCCGAGCATAAAACACACGGGCTCAGGCGAGCCGCGTATTTTAGACACACTCCGGAAATGAAACAAGCCCCAAAAGGGGCTTGTTCCAGATTCTAGGCCACCGGTGGTCAGTATCTTGCGATCCTGACCACCTGGACTTCGAAAGTACTTACCAGCTGGCTTTAACCAGACCTGGTACGTCACCACGCATTGCCGCTTCACGCAGTTTGTTACGGCCGAGGCCGAACTTGCGGTAAACGCCGTGTGGACGACCGGTCAGGCGGCAGCGGTTACGCATGCGCGAGGCGCTTGCGTCACGTGGCTGCTTCTGCAGAGCTACTGTAGCTTCCCAACGCGCCTCTGGACTTGCGTTCAGATCAACGATGATAGCTTTCAGTGCTGCACGCTTCTTGGCGTACTTGGCAACCGTGAGCTGACGCTTCAGCTCGCGGTTTTTCATGCTCATCTTGGCCATGGTCCTACTCCAATCAGTTGCGGAACGGGAATTTGAACGCACGCAGCAGAGCGCGGCCTTCATCATCGTTCTTGGCAGTGGTGGTCAGGGTGATGTCCAGACCGCGGAGAGCATCGATCTTGTCGTAGTCGATTTCCGGGAAGATGATCTGCTCTTTCACGCCCATGCTGTAGTTACCACGACCATCGAAGGACTTGGCATTCAGGCCGCGGAAGTCGCGAACCCGAGGCAGGGAGATCGACAGCAGACGATCCAGGAACTCGTACATACGCTCACGGCGCAGAGTCACTTTGACACCGATCGGCCAACCTTCACGGACTTTAAAGCCAGCGATGGATTTCCGAGCGTAAGTCACAACGACTTTTTGACCGGTGATCTTTTCCAGGTCAGCAACAGCGTGCTCGATGACTTTTTTGTCACCGATCGCTTCGCCCAGACCCATGTTCAGGGTGATTTTGGTAACGCGCGGAACTTCCATCACGTTCGAAAGCTTAAGTTCTTCCTTAAGCTTCGGAGCGATTTCCTTCCGGTAAATCTCTTTTAGTCGTGCCATGGTCTTATCTACCTAGCAGTGTTCAAGCATCAACCGCTTTTTGGGTCGACTTGAAGACACGAATTTTCTTACCGTCTTCTACTTTGAAACCAACGCGGTCAGCCTTGTTGGTTTCGCCGTTGAAGATGGCGACGTTAGAAGCGTGCAATGGCGCTTCTTTCTCGACGATACCGCCCTGTACGCCCGACGCGGGGTTAGGCTTGGTATGACGCTTGACCAGGTTCAGACCACCAATGACCAGACGGTCATCAGCAAGAACCTTCAGCACCTTACCGCGCTTACCTTTGTCTTTGCCGGCGATCACGATGATCTCGTCGTCACGACGAATCTTTTGCATGTCGGATCTCCTTACAGCACTTCTGGGGCGAGCGAGACGATCTTCATGAACTTCTCAGTACGAAGTTCACGGGTCACTGGCCCAAAGATACGGGTGCCGATCGGCTCTTGCTTGTTGTTCAGAAGAACAGCAGCGTTGCCATCAAAGCGGATAATGGAGCCATCAGCACGACGTACGCCGTGACGAGTGCGGACTACAACAGCAGTCATCACTTGGCCTTTTTTCACTTTACCGCGAGGAATTGCTTCCTTGACGGTAACTTTGATGATGTCACCGATACCAGCGTAACGACGATGGGAGCCACCCAGCACCTTGATGCACATAACACGGCGAGCGCCGCTGTTATCGGCCACATCGAGCATGGATTGAGTCTGAATCATATAATTTCTCCGACCCCTAGTCCTTAGACTTCCACAGCGCGTTCGAGAACATCAACCAGCGCCCAAGACTTAGTCTTGGCCAGCGGACGAGTTTCACGAATAGTGACTTTGTCGCCGATGTGGCACTGGTTGGTTTCGTCGTGCGCGTGCAGCTTAGTCGAACGCTTAACATATTTACCGTAGATCGGGTGCTTAACGCGACGCTCGATCAAAACGGTGATGGTTTTGTCCATCTTGTCGCTGACAACACGGCCAGTCAGCGTACGGACAGTCTTTTCGGCTTCAGCCATGATCACTTACCTGCCTGCTGGTTGAGCACAGTCTTCACGCGAGCAATGTCACGCTTAACTTGCGAGAGCAGATGAGACTGCCCCAACTGGCCAGTTGCTTTCTGCATACGCAGATTGAACTGGTCGCGCAGCAGGCCGAGCAGTTGCTCGTTCAGCTGCTGTGCGGATTTTTCACGAAGTTCATTCGCTTTCATCACATCACCGTCCGTTTAACAAAGGCGGTGGCGAGCGGCAGCTTTGCAGCAGCCAGGGCAAAAGCCTCACGCGCCAGCTCTTCAGTTACACCCTCGATTTCATACAGGACTTTGCCTGGCTGAATCTGGGCTACCCAGTATTCCACGTTACCCTTACCTTTACCCATCCGAACCTCGAGAGGCTTTTTGGAGATCGGCTTGTCCGGGAATACACGGATCCAGATCTTGCCGCCACGTTTTACGTGACGGGTCAGTGCACGACGCGCTGACTCGATCTGACGAGCGGTGAGACGACCACGAGCTACAGACTTCAGCGCGAACTCGCCGAAGCTGACTTTGCTACCGCGCTGAGCCAGACCACGGTTGTGGCCTGTCATCTGCTTGCGGAACTTCGTACGCTTAGGTTGCAACATTTGGCGTACCCCTTACTTAGCAGCTTTTTTACGAGGCGCTGGTGCTTGTGGTTTCAGTTCTTCTTGGCGACCACCAATTACTTCGCCTTTGAAGATCCAAACCTTTACACCGATCACACCGTAAGTGGTGTGAGCTTCGTAGTTGGCATAGTCGATGTCGGCACGCAGGGTGTGCAACGGCACACGACCTTCGCGATACCATTCAGTACGTGCGATTTCAGCACCGCCGAGACGACCGCTCACTTGGATTTTGATGCCCTTGGCACCAATACGCATTGCGTTCTGCACGGCGCGCTTCATAGCACGACGGAACATTACGCGGCGCTCCAGCTGCTGAGCTACGCTCTGCGCAACCAGCATACCGTCGAGCTCCGGCTTGCGGATCTCTTCGATATTGATGTGCACAGGCACACCCATTTGCTTGGTCAGGTCCTGACGCAGTTTCTCAACATCTTCACCTTTCTTCCCGATAACGATACCTGGACGAGCGGTGTGGATGGTGATACGTGCAGTTTGAGCCGGACGATGGATATCGATACGGCTTACGGACGCGCTTTTTAGTTTGTCTTGGAGATACTCACGCACCTTCAGATCAGCGAACAAATAGTCCGCATAAGTCCGACCGTCTGCGTACCAGACGGAGGTGTGCTCCTTGACGATTCCCAGGCGAATGCCAATGGGATGTACTTTCTGACCCATCTCTTCGACTCCGTTACTTGTCAGCAACCTTGACAGTGATATGGCAAGACCGCTTGACGATGCGATCAGCACGGCCTTTGGCACGCGGCATGATACGCTTCAGCGAACGCCCTTCGTTGACGAAAACGGTGCTGACCTTCAGGTCATCAACGTCTGCGCCTTCGTTATGCTCGGCGTTGGCTACGGCCGACTCCAGCACTTTCTTCATGATCTCGGCGGCTTTCTTACTGCTGAAAGCCAACAGGTTGAGCGCTTCGCCCACCTTCTTCCCGCGGATCTGGTCGGCGACCAAGCGGGCTTTCTGGGCGGAGATTCGAGCGCCCGACAACTTAGCGGCTACTTCCATTTCCTAACCCCTTAACGCTTGGCTTTCTTGTCTGCCACGTGCCCACGGTAAGTGCGGGTACCGGCAAACTCGCCCAGTTTGTGGCCGACCATGTCTTCGTTAACGAGAACTGGGACGTGTTGACGACCGTTGTGTACTGCGATGGTCAAACCGACCATTTGTGGCAGGATCATAGAACGGCGCGACCAGGTCTTAACTGGTTTGCGATCGTTCTTTTCCGCCGCCACTTCGATCTTCTTCAGTAGGTGAAGATCAATAAAAGGACCTTTTTTCAGAGAACGTGGCACTGTCGTATCCCTCTATTTACTTGCGACGACGGACGATCATTTTGTCGGTACGCTTATTACCACGAGTCTTCGCGCCCTTAGTCGGGAAGCCCCATGGCGATACCGGATGACGACCACCAGAGGTACGACCTTCACCACCACCGTGTGGGTGGTCAACCGGGTTCATGGCAACACCACGAACGGTTGGGCGAACGCCACGCCAGCGTTTGGCACCAGCTTTACCCAGCGAACGCAGGCTGTGCTCGGAGTTCGAGACTTCGCCCAGGGTCGCACGGCATTCAGCCAGTACTTTACGCATCTCACCAGAACGCAGACGCAGGGTCACGTAGACACCTTCACGAGCGATCAGCTGAGCCGAAGCACCAGCGGAACGAGCGATCTGTGCGCCTTTACCTGGCTTCAATTCGATGCCGTGTACGGTGCTACCAACTGGAATGTTACGCAGTTGCAGAGCGTTGCCCGGCTTGATCGGTGCCAGGGCACCTGCGATCAGCTGGTCGCCAGCACTCACGCCTTTAGGCGCGATGATATAGCGACGCTCGCCATCTGCGTACAGCAGCAGAGCGATGTGAGCAGTACGGTTTGGATCGTATTCGATACGCTCGACAGTGGCAGAGATGCCATCTTTGTCGTTGCGACGGAAATCGACCAGACGATAATGCTGCTTATGGCCACCACCGATGTGACGAGTGGTAATACGACCATTGTTGTTACGACCACCAGTCTTCGATTTCTTCTCGAGCAGCGGTGCGTGAGGAGCGCCTTTATGCAGCTCCTGGTTGACCACCTTGACCACAAAACGGCGGCCAGGGGAAGTCGGTTTGCATTTAACGATTGCCATGATGCACCCCTTCCTTACTCAGCACTGCTGCTGAAATCGAGATCTTGGCCTGGCTGAAGGGAGATAACTGCCTTCTTCCAGTCATTACGCTTGCCCAGACCGCGAGCAGTGCGCTTGCTCTTACCCAGAACATTCAGGGTAGTAACACGCTCTACTTTCACGCTGAACAGGCTTTCGACGGCCTTCTTGATTTCCAGCTTGGTTGCGTCAGTTGCAACCTTGAAAACGAACTGGCCTTTCTTGTCAGCCAGAACCGTAGCCTTTTCGGAAACGTGCGGGCCAAGCAGAACTTTAAATACGCGTTCCTGGTTCATCCCAGCAGCTCCTCGAATTTCTTCACGGCCGACACGGTGATCAACACCTTGTCGTATGCGATCAGACTAACTGGATCGGAACCTTGCACGTCACGTACATCAACGTGTGGCAGGTTGCGAGCAGCCAGGTACAGGTTCTGATCAACAGCTTCGGACACGATCAAAACGTCGGTCAGATTCATGTTGTTCAGCTTGCCCAGCAGATCTTTGGTTTTTGGACCTTCAACAGCGAAGTCCTGAACCACGACCAGACGATCAGTACGCACGAGTTCAGCAAGGATGGAGCGCAGTGCTGCGCGATACATCTTCTTGTTGAGCTTCTGAGAGTGATCCTGTGGACGAGCTGCGAAAGTGGTACCGCCGCCACGCCAGATTGGGCTACGGATAGTACCGGCACGAGCACGGCCAGTACCTTTCTGACGCCAAGGGCGCTTACCGCCACCACGAACGTCGGAACGGGTCTTTTGCTGCTTGCTACCTTGACGGCCGCCGGCCATGTAGGCCACGACTGCTTGGTGAACGAGCGTCTCGTTGAATTCGCCGCCAAATGTCAGTTCGGAAACTTCGATCGCTTGAGCGTCATTTACATTTAATTGCATGTCAGCTTCCCCTTAACCGCGAGCCTTGGCCGCTGGACGTACAACCAGGTTGCCGCCAGTAGCGCCAGGAACAGCACCCTTGACCAACAACAGATTGCGTTCAGCGTCGACGCGCACTACTTCGAGGGACTGCACGGTCACGCGCTCAGCGCCCATATGACCGGACATTTTTTTGCCCTTGAATACACGACCAGGAGTCTGGCACTGGCCAATAGAGCCCGGGACGCGGTGGGAAACGGAGTTACCGTGAGTGTTGTCTTGGCCACGGAAATTCCAACGCTTGATCGTACCCTGGAAGCCTTTACCTTTGGACTGACCGGTTACATCAACCAGTTGACCAGCGGCGAAGATTTCAGCGTTGATCAGATCGCCAGCCTGGTAGTCACCATCTTCAAGACGGAACTCCATGACAGTACGACCAGCTGCAACGTTTGCTTTAGCGAAGTGACCTGCTTGAGCAGCAGTCACGCGCGAAGCACGACGCTCGCCGACAGTGACTTGCACTGCACGATAGCCATCGGTTTCTTCAGTTTTGAACTGGGTGACGCGATTCGGCTCGATCTCAATGACCGTGACCGGAATGGAGACACCTTCTTCGGTGAAAATACGGGTCATACCGCATTTACGACCGACTACACCAATAGTCATGTTGTAAACCTCATGAGTGTACGGGGCTTTCACCCGCTATGGCCGCCCATTTCAGAGCGTTACACGACTAAGACCCGAGTCTTAGCCGAGGCTGATCTGTACTTCCACACCGGCCGCCAGATCAAGCTTCATAAGAGCATCAACGGTTTTATCCGTTGGCTGGACGATGTCCAGAACGCGCTTATGAGTACGGATCTCGTACTGGTCACGCGCGTCTTTGTTGACGTGCGGGGAGACCAGAACGGTGAACCGCTCTTTGCGGGTAGGCAGTGGAATAGGACCACGCACTTGTGCCCCAGTACGTTTCGCGGTTTCCACGATTTCCTGGGTGGATTGGTCGATCAGGCGATGGTCAAAAGCCTTCAACCTGATACGGATTTGCTGATTTTGCATTGGATTTCAGACTCCGGCTGCTATTCCCAGCGAGCGCAATACGCCCGTTAAAAGGAGGCGCAATTCTATAGACGCCCCAGATAGGTGTCAACCCAATAAAAAAGGCCTCCGCTAAGCGGAGGCCTTCTCAAAAAACCGAGCTACCTCAGAAGAGATAATTACTCGATGATTTTAGCTACAACACCAGCACCAACGGTACGGCCGCCTTCACGGATAGCGAAGCGCAGACCGTCTTCCATTGCGATGGTTTTGATCAGGGTGACAACCATTTTGATGTTGTCGCCTGGCATTACCATCTCAACGCCTTCCGGCAGTTCGCAGTTACCAGTTACGTCGGTAGTACGGAAGTAGAACTGTGGACGGTAGCCTTTGAAGAACGGAGTGTGACGACCGCCTTCTTCTTTGCTCAGCACGTACACTTCAGCTTCGAACTTGGTGTGCGGCTTAACCGAACCTGGCTTAACCAGAACCTGGCCACGCTCAACGTCGTCACGCTTGGTACCACGCAGCAGAACGCCGCAGTTCTCGCCAGCACGACCTTCGTCGAGCAGCTTACGGAACATTTCAACACCGGTGCAGGTGGTGACGGTAGTGTCACGCAGACCAACGATTTCCAGTGGATCCTGAACCTTGACGATACCGCGCTCGATACGGCCAGTTACAACAGTACCGCGACCGGAGATCGAGAATACGTCTTCGATTGGCATCAGGAACGGCTTGTCGATAACACGAACTGGATCTGGGATGTAGCTGTCCAGAGTCTCAACCAGTTTACGAACGGCAGTGGTGCCCATTTCGTTTTCGTCGTTACCTTCCAGAGCCATACGAGCAGAACCGATGATGATCGGAGTGTCGTCGCCTGGGAAGTCGTAAGTGCTCAGCAGATCGCGCACTTCCATCTCAACCAGTTCCAGCAGCTCAGCGTCGTCTACCAGGTCAGCCTTGTTCAGGAAGACCACGATGTACGGAACGCCAACCTGACGGGACAGCAGGATGTGCTCACGGGTTTGTGGCATCGGACCATCAGCGGCCGAGCAAACCAGGATTGCGCCGTCCATCTGGGCAGCACCGGTGATCATGTTCTTCACATAGTCAGCGTGACCTGGGCAGTCAACGTGAGCGTAGTGACGGATCAGCGAGTTGTATTCAACGTGCGCGGTGTTGATGGTGATACCACGAGCTTTTTCTTCTGGCGCGCTGTCGATTTTATCGAAATCAACGATTGCGGAACCGAATACTTCGGAGCAAACGCGAGTCAGAGCAGCAGTCAGAGTGGTTTTACCATGGTCAACGTGACCGATGGTGCCAACGTTGACGTGCGGTAGGGAACGATCAAATTTTTCTTTAGCCACGACAATTAACTCCTTGCCTAAAGGACTGAATCAGCCTTGTTTTTTGGATACAGTTTCAGCGATATGCGCCGGAGCTGTGTTGTATTTTTTGAATTCCATAGAGTAGCTTGCGCGACCCTGGGACATGGAACGAACGTCGGTCGCATAACCGAACATCTCACCCAACGGAACCTCGGCGCGAATCACTTTGCCGGAAACCGTGTCTTCCATACCCAAGATCATGCCGCGACGACGGTTAAGGTCGCCCATGACATCACCCATATAGTCTTCAGGTGTAACAACTTCTACCGCCATGATTGGCTCAAGCAACTCACCACCGCCCTTCTGGGCCAGTTGCTTGGTTGCCATGGAAGCAGCCACCTTAAACGCCATCTCGTTGGAGTCGACGTCGTGGTAAGAACCGTCAAAAACGGTTGCTTTCAGGCCGATCAGCGGATAGCCGGCAACAACACCGTTCTTCATCTGCTCTTCGATGCCCTTCTGGATAGCAGGGATGTATTCCTTAGGAACCACACCACCTACTACTTCGTTCACGAATTGCAGACCTTCCTGACCTTCGTCAGCAGGAGCAAAACGGATCCAGCAGTGACCGAACTGACCACGACCGCCGGACTGACGAACGAACTTGCCTTCGATTTCACAGTTCTTCGTGATGCGCTCACGATAGGAAACCTGAGGCTTACCGATGTTGGCTTCGACGTTGAACTCACGGCGCATCCGGTCAACCAGGATGTCCAGGTGCAGCTCGCCCATGCCGGAGATGATCGTTTGACCAGTCTCTTCATCAGTCTTGACGCGGAAAGATGGATCTTCCTGAGCAAGCTTGCCCAGAGCGATACCCATTTTTTCCTGGTCATCCTTGGTCTTAGGCTCTACGGCAACCGAGATAACCGGCTCCGGGAAGTCCATGCGAACCAGGATGATTGGCTTAGCAGCGTCGCACAAAGTCTCACCAGTGGTGACGTCCTTCATGCCGATCAGGGCCGCGATGTCACCAGCGCGTACTTCCTTGATCTCTTCGCGGGCGTTTGCGTGCATTTGCACCATACGACCCACGCGCTCTTTCTTGCCTTTAACCGAGTTGATCACGCCGTCGCCGGAGGCCAACACGCCCGAGTAAACGCGGACGAAGGTCAAAGTACCCACGAATGGGTCAGTAGCGATCTTGAACGCCAGAGCCGAGAACGGCTCGCTGTCGTCAGCATGACGCTCCATCTCTTCTTCCTCGTTATCAGGGTTGGTACCCTTGATAGCAGGAATGTCGGTTGGAGCAGGCAGGTAGTCGATAAC
Source organism: Pseudomonas sp. DTU12.1 (assembly GCF_009873475.1). Lineage (NCBI taxonomy): Bacteria > Pseudomonadati > Pseudomonadota > Gammaproteobacteria > Pseudomonadales > Pseudomonadaceae > Pseudomonas > Pseudomonas sp. DTU12.1. Next base: position 5,483,973 of record NZ_CP045254.1, read on the forward strand.
GGCGTCGAGAACCAGGGGAACACCCTTGTTCTTGAAGGAAGAACCGCAAACAGCCAAGACGATCTCACCAGCAATAGTACGCTGACGCAGAGCGGCCTTGATTTCCACGTTGGTGAGTTCTTCACCTTCGAGGTACTTGTTCATCAGCTCTTCGCTGGCTTCGGCAGCAGCCTCAACCAGGTTATTGCGCCACTCGTCAGCCAGTTCCTGCAACTCTGCAGGGATAGGCTTGCGAACAGGAACCATACCTTTGTCGGCGTCATTCCAGTAGACGGCTTCCATGGTGATCAGATCGATCTGGCCCTGGAAGTTGTCTTCGGAACCGATAGCCAATTGGATTGGCACCGGAGTGTGACCCAGACGCTGCTTGATCTGACCGATCACGCGCAGGAAGTTCGCACCAGCACGGTCCATCTTGTTTACGTAAACAAGACGCGGAACACCGTACTTGTTGGCTTGACGCCATACGGTTTCCGACTGAGGCTCAACACCCGAAGTACCGCAGAACACAACGACCGCGCCGTCGAGTACACGCAGGGAACGTTCAACTTCAATAGTGAAGTCAACGTGGCCCGGGGTATCGATTACGTTGAAGCGATGCTCGTCTTTGTACTGCTTGGCAGAACCTTTCCAGAAGGCGGTAATAGCAGCAGAAGTAATGGTAATACCACGCTCCTGCTCCTGAACCATCCAGTCTGTGGTCGCGGCGCCATCATGCACCTCGCCCATTTTGTGACTTTTGCCGGTGTAAAACAGTACGCGCTCGGTGGTGGTGGTTTTACCAGCATCCACGTGAGCAACGATACCGATGTTACGGTAGCGGCTAATCGGAGTAGTACGAGCCATAAAGCCCTCGCAAAATTAGTGAAGCTAAGATTAGAAGCGGTAGTGCGAGAAAGCTTTGTTAGCTTCAGCCATACGGTGCACGTCTTCACGCTTCTTAACAGCAGCACCTTTACCTTCAGCAGCGTCCAACAGCTCGCCGGCCAAACGCAGAGCCATAGACTTCTCGCCGCGCTTACGGGCGAAGTCTACCAACCAGCGCATTGCCAGGGCGTTACGACGGGACGGGCGAACTTCAACCGGAACCTGGTAAGTAGCACCGCCTACACGGCGCGACTTCACTTCGACCAGCGGAGCGATGGCGTCGAGAGCTTTCTCGAAGATTTCCAGGGGGTCGCTGTTCTTGCGTTCTTTAACCTTTTCCAGCGCGCCATAAACGATACGCTCGGCAACGGCTTTCTTGCCGCTTTCCATCACGTGGTTCATGAACTTGGCCAGGATTTGGCTTCCGTATTTTGGATCGTCAAGCACTTCGCGCTTGGCTGCTACGCGTCTTCTTGGCATGGATAAGCCCTCAAACGGTCTTCAGGTTCGTTCGGAATCGGTGCCCTTGCGGGACGCCTCCGACCTTACTCTTATCGACTCAGAAAATAAGATGATTCAGTTTACAAAAAGCCGCTACTACTTAGGCTTCTTGGTACCGTACTTCGAACGACCCTGGTTACGACCTTTAACGCCGGAAGTATCCAAGGAGCCGCGTACGGTGTGATAACGAACACCTGGCAAGTCTTTTACACGACCGCCGCGGATCAGTACCACGCTGTGCTCTTGCAGGTTGTGGCCTTCACCGCCGATGTACGAGGAAACCTCGAAACCGTTGGTCAGGCGCACACGGCATACTTTACGCAGTGCCGAGTTAGGTTTTTTCGGCGTAGTGGTATACACGCGAGTGCATACGCCACGACGTTGCGGGCAGTTCTGCAGCGCAGGCACGTCGGATTTCTCGACGATACGCTTACGCGGCTGACGTACCAGCTGGTTGATAGTTGCCATCTACTAGCTCCACTGTTGTCTTGCGACGCTATTGTCTTGCAAGAAAAGCAAAATGGCAGGAACGAATTCCCGCCAAATTTAGGGGTACAAGAGTCTAAAGAGGATCTTGCCCCCAGTCAAGGCAAGGCCCCGACCTCCCCCTCCACCGAAACCCGACAAAACTGTCTTGTTCCGACGAACGGGGCTGCCAGGGCCCGGTCTTATTTATCGCAGAACTCAGTTACCGCTAGAGTTCAGCGCTTCGGTCAGTGCAGCTTCCACTTCACTGGCGCTTACGCGCAGCGGCTTGTCGAGTTCACGGCGACGCTTACGCTCGCTGTGGTAGGCCAAGCCGGTACCGGCCGGGATCAGACGACCCACAACCACGTTTTCTTTCAGGCCGCGCAGGTAGTCGCGCTTGCCGGTTACCGCCGCTTCGGTCAGTACGCGAGTGGTTTCCTGGAAGGAAGCCGCCGAGATGAACGATTCGGTGGACAACGACGCCTTGGTGATACCCAGCAGAACACGAGTGAACTTGGAGACAAACTTGTCCTCCGTGCTCAGGCGCTCGTTTTCTACCAGTACGTGAGTCAGTTCCATCTGGTCGCCCTTGATGAAACTCGAATCGCCGGATTCAGCGATTTCAACTTTACGCAGCATCTGACGCAGGATGGTCTCGATGTGCTTATCGTTGATCTTCACGCCCTGCAGACGGTAAACGTCCTGGATCTCGTTGACGATGTACTTGGCCAGCGCACTCACACCCAGCAGACGCAGGATGTCGTGTGGATCGCTCGGGCCGTCGGAGATAACTTCGCCGCGGTTTACCTGTTCGCCTTCGAAGACGTTCAGGTGACGCCACTTCGGAATCAGCTCTTCATACGGATCGCTACCGTCGTTCGGGGTAATGACCAGACGGCGCTTGCCCTTGGTCTCTTTACCGAACGCGATGGTGCCGCTGACTTCAGCCAGGATCGACGCTTCTTTCGGACGACGAGCTTCGAACAAGTCGGCAACACGCGGCAGACCACCGGTGATGTCGCGGGTTTTCGAAGTTTCTTGCGGGATACGAGCGATAACATCACCGATCGCGATCTTCGCACCATCCGCTACACCGACCAAGGCGTTGGCTGGCAGGAAGTACTGAGCGATAACGTCAGTGCCTGGCAGCAACAGATCCTTGCCGTTGTCATCGACCATCTTCACGGCAGGACGGATGTCTTTACCGGCAGCTGGACGATCTTTGGCGTCGAGTACTTCAATGTTGGTCATACCGGTCAATTCGTCAGTCTGACGCTTGATCGTGATGCCTTCTTCCATGCCCACGTAGGTCACGGTACCTTTCATTTCGGTAACGATTGGGTGAGTGTGCGGATCCCACTTGGCCACGATTGCGCCAGCGTCGACCTTGTCACCTTCTTTAACCGAAATCACAGCACCGTACGGCAGCTTGTAACGCTCACGCTCACGACCGAAGTCATCAGCGATTGCCAGCTCACCGGAACGGGACACAGCAACAAGGTGGCCATCCACTCGCTCAACGTGCTTGAGGTTATGCAGGCGGACGGTACCGCCATTCTTCACCTGAACGCTGTCAGCTGCGGAGGTCCGGCTAGCCGCACCACCGATGTGGAACGTACGCATGGTCAGCTGGGTACCCGGCTCACCGATGGACTGGGCAGCGATAACGCCGACCGCTTCACCGATGTTCACCTGGTGACCACGAGCCAAGTCACGGCCATAGCACTTGGCGCAGATGCCGTAGCGGGTTTCGCAGCTGATCGGCGAGCGAACAATCACTTCGTCGATGCTGTTGAGTTCGATGAACTCGACCCACTTCTCATCTACCAGGGTGCCGGCAGGAACGATAACTTCCTCGGTACCTGGCTTGAATACGTCACGGGCAATAACACGGCCCAATACGCGCTCACCCAGCGGCTCTACAACGTCACCGCCTTCAATGTGCGGAGTCATCAGCAGGCCGTGCTCGGTGCCGCAATCGATCTCGGTTACAACCAGATCTTGTGCAACGTCTACCAGACGACGAGTCAGGTAACCGGAGTTAGCGGTTTTCAACGCGGTATCCGCCAGACCTTTACGAGCACCGTGCGTGGAGATGAAGTACTGAAGTACGCTCAAACCTTCACGGAAGTTCGCAGTAATCGGCGTTTCGATGATGGAACCATCCGGCTTGGCCATCAGGCCACGCATACCGGCGAGCTGACGGATCTGCGCAGCAGAACCCCGTGCGCCCGAGTCGGCCATCATGTACATCGAGTTGAAAGACTCTTGATCGACTTCGACGCCGTGGCGGTCGATGACCTTCTCTTTCGAGAGGTTGGCCATCATCGCCTTGGACACTTCGTCGTTGGCCTTGGACCAAAGGTCGATCACTTTGTTGTACTTCTCGCCCTGGGTTACCAGGCCGGAGGCGTACTGGCTCTCGATCTCTTTCACTTCGTCAGTAGCGGCACTGATGATGCGGGCTTTTTCATCCGGGATAACGAAGTCGTTAACACCGATGGAAACGCCGGAAATGGTCGAGTAAGCGAAACCGGTATACATCAACTGGTCAGCGAAGATCACGGTCTCTTTCAGACCAACCACGCGGTAGCACTGGTTGATCAGCTTGGAGATCGCCTTTTTCTTCATCGGCAGGTTGACGACGTCGTAAGACAGACCTTTTGGCACAACCTGGTACAACAGCGCACGGCCGACAGTGGTGTCGACGATACGGGTGTTGCTCACGCTGCCGCCGTCACGGTCGTTGACGGTTTCGTGGATCCGCACCTTGACCTTGGCGTGCAGTGCGGCTTCGCCGGCACGGAACACACGGTCAACTTCTTGCAGGTCAGCGAATACACGACCTTCGCCCTTGGCGTTGATCGCTTCACGGGTCATGTAGTACAGACCCAATACAACGTCCTGCGACGGAACGATGATTGGCTCACCGTTGGCTGGCGACAGGATGTTGTTGGTCGACATCATCAACGCACGCGCTTCCAACTGGGCTTCCAGTGTCAGCGGTACGTGCACGGCCATTTGGTCGCCGTCGAAGTCGGCGTTGTACGCAGCACAGACCAGAGGGTGCAGCTGGATAGCCTTACCTTCGATCAGTACCGGTTCAAACGCCTGGATACCCAGACGGTGAAGGGTCGGTGCACGGTTGAGGAGAACCGGGTGTTCGCGAATCACTTCAGCAAGAACGTCCCAAACCTCTGGCAGTTCGCGCTCGACCATTTTCTTGGCCGCTTTGATGGTGGTCGCAAGACCGCGCATTTCCAGCTTGCCGAAGATGAACGGCTTGAACAGCTCCAGCGCCATCTTCTTAGGCAGACCGCACTGGTGCAGACGCAGGGTCGGGCCTACGGTAATTACCGAACGACCGGAGTAGTCAACACGCTTACCGAGCAAGTTCTGACGGAAACGACCTTGCTTACCCTTGATCATGTCAGCCAGGGATTTCAGAGGACGCTTGTTCGAACCGGTGATAGCGCGGCCACGACGACCGTTGTCGAGCAAGGCATCGACCGCTTCTTGCAACATACGCTTTTCGTTGCGCACGATGATGTCCGGAGCGGACAGATCAAGCAGGCGCTTCAAGCGGTTGTTACGGTTGATCACGCGGCGGTACAGGTCGTTGAGGTCGGACGTCGCGAAACGACCACCGTCCAACGGTACCAGCGGACGCAGGTCTGGCGGCAGAACCGGCAGAACGGTCAGCACCATCCACTCTGGTAGGTTGCCGGAGCCCTGGAAGGCTTCCATCAACTTCAGACGCTTGGACAGTTTCTTGATCTTGGTTTCGGAGTTGGTTTGCGGAATTTCTTCGCGCAGACGACCAATCTCGTGCTCCAGGTCGATAGCGTGCAGCAGTTCGCGGACAGCCTCGGCACCCATGCGGGCATCGAAATCGTCGCCGAACTCTTCCAGCGCTTCGAAGTACTGCTCGTCGTTCAGCAGCTGACCCTTTTCAAGGGTGGTCATGCCTGGATCGATAACGACATAGCTCTCGAAGTAGAGAACGCGCTCGATATCACGCAGGGTCATGTCCATCAGCAAACCGATACGGGACGGCAGCGATTTCAGGAACCAGATGTGGGCAACTGGCGAAGCCAGCTCGATGTGCGCCATGCGCTCACGACGAACCTTGGCCAGCGCGACTTCAACGCCGCACTTCTCGCAGATAACACCACGGTGCTTCAAGCGCTTGTACTTACCGCACAGGCACTCGTAATCCTTTACCGGGCCAAAGATCTTGGCGCAGAACAGGCCGTCACGCTCAGGTTTGAACGTACGGTAGTTGATGGTTTCCGGCTTTTTAACTTCACCGAACGACCACGAACGGATCATCTCAGGCGATGCCAATCCAATACGGATGGCGTCGAACTCTTCGACTTGACCCTGGTTTTTCAGCAAATTCAGTAGGTCTTTCAAGGCCTTTCCTCCTGGCGGAGCAGAGAGCGGGCTAAACAGCCCCGCTCTCGATTCGCGTCACGTGTTATTCGGTTTCCAGATCGATATCGATGCCGAGGGAACGAATTTCTTTGATCAACACGTTGAAAGACTCGGGCATGCCCGGCTCCATACGGTGATCGCCGTCCACGATGTTTTTGTACATCTTGGTACGGCCGTTCACATCGTCCGACTTCACTGTGAGCATTTCTTGCAGAGTGTATGCAGCACCGTATGCTTCCAGTGCCCAGACCTCCATCTCCCCGAAACGCTGACCACCGAACTGAGCCTTACCACCCAGCGGCTGCTGGGTAACCAGGCTGTACGAACCGGTAGAACGAGCGTGCATCTTATCGTCTACCAAGTGGTTCAGCTTCAGCATGTACATGTAGCCAACAGTAACCGGGCGCTCGAACTTGTTGCCGGTACGGCCGTCGAACAGCTGCATCTGGCCGCTTTCTGGCAGGTCTGCCAGTTTCAGCATGGCCTTGATTTCGCTTTCCTTGGCACCGTCGAACACCGGGGTAGCCATTGGAACGCCGCCGCGCAGGTTCTTCGCCAGATCCAGGATCTCCTGGTCGGAGAAAGTGTCCAGCTCTTCTTTGCGGCCGCCGATCTCGTTGTAGATCTCGTGCAGGAACTTACGCAGGTCTGCAACCTTGCGCTGCTCTTCGATCATACGGTTGATCTTCTCGCCCAAACCTTTAGCCGCGAGGCCCAGGTGGGTTTCAAGGATCTGACCAACGTTCATACGCGAAGGTACGCCCAACGGGTTGAGGACGACGTCGACCGGGGTGCCATTGGCATCGTGCGGCATGTCTTCAACCGGCATGATCACGGAGACCACACCTTTGTTACCGTGACGACCGGCCATCTTGTCGCCCGGCTGGATGCGACGACGGATTGCCAGGTAAACCTTGACGATTTTCAGCACGCCTGGAGCCAGGTCATCGCCCTGCTGCAGTTTGCGCTTCTTGTCTTCGAACTTGTCGTCCAGCAGACGGCGGCGATCAACGATATAGGCCTGAGCCTTCTCGAGCTGCTCGTTCAGAGCATCTTCAGCCATGCGCAGTTTGAACCACTGCCCATGCTCAAGACCGTCGAGGATTTCGTCGGTGATGTCCTGACCTTTCTTCAGACCTGCGCCGCCTTCGGCCTTGTGGCCTACGAGTGCGGAACGCAGACGTTCGAAGGTCGCGCCTTCAACGATACGGAACTCTTCGTTCAGATCCTTGCGGATCTCGTCGAGCTGGGTCTTCTCGATGGACAGTGCACGAGCATCACGCTCAACGCCGTCACGGGTGAAGACCTGTACGTCGATGACAGTACCCTTGGTACCGGTAGGTACACGCAGGGAAGTGTCTTTAACGTCGCTGGCTTTTTCACCGAAAATGGCGCGCAACAGCTTCTCTTCCGGAGTCAGTTGAGTCTCGCCTTTCGGGGTGACCTTACCAACCAGGATGTCGCCTGCGCCAACTTCAGCACCTACGTAAACGATACCGGCTTCGTCCAGTTTGTTCAGTGCAGCCTCACCCACGTTCGGGATGTCTGCAGTGATTTCCTCAGGCCCAAGCTTGGTGTCACGCGCCACACAGGTCAGTTCCTGGATGTGGATCGTGGTGAAGCGGTCTTCCTGAACCACACGCTCGGACAGGCAGATGGAGTCTTCGAAGTTGAAGCCGTTCCACGCCATGAACGCGATGCGCATGTTCTGACCCAGAGCCAGCTCACCCATATCGGTGGACGGGCCGTCGGCCATGATGTCGCTACGCTGAACGCGATCACCCTTGCTCACCAGCGGACGCTGGTTGATGCAGGTGTTCTGGTTCGAGCGGGTGTATTTGGTCAGGTTGTAGATGTCGACACCGGCTTCGCCAGTTTCAACTTCGTCATCGGCAACACGAACCACGATACGGCTGGCATCAACAGAGTCGATCACGCCGCCACGACGAGCCACGACGCAAACGCCGGAGTCACGGGCTACGTTACGCTCCATGCCGGTACCTACCAGCGGCTTGTCGGCACGCAGGGTCGGTACAGCTTGACGCTGCATGTTGGAACCCATCAACGCACGGTTGGCGTCATCGTGTTCCAGGAACGGGATCAGCGACGCTGCGACCGAAACTACCTGCTTGGGCGATACGTCCATCAAGGTGACGTCTTCCGGCGCCTTGACGGTGAACTCGTTCAAGTGACGAACAGCTACCAACTCGTCGATCAGGACTTTCTTGTCGTTCATCGTGGCCGAAGCCTGAGCGATCACGTGATCAGCTTCTTCGATGGCGGACAGGAACACGATCTCGTCGGTGACCAGAGCGTCTTTCACCACACGGTACGGGCTCTCGAGGAAGCCGTACTGGTTGGTGCGCGCATAAGCGGCCAGGGAGTTGATCAGACCGATGTTCGGACCTTCCGGCGTTTCGATCGGGCATACACGACCGTAGTGCGTCGGGTGAACGTCACGAACTTCAAAGCCAGCACGCTCGCGGGTCAGACCGCCCGGGCCCAGTGCAGAAACACGGCGCTTGTGGGTGATCTCGGAGAGCGGGTTGTTCTGGTCCATGAACTGCGAGAGCTGGCTGGAACCGAAGAACTCTTTCACCGCCGCAGCCACTGGCTTGGCGTTGATCAGGTCTTGCGGCATCAGGCCTTCGCTTTCAGCCATCGACAGACGCTCTTTGACCGCACGCTCAACACGTACCAGGCCAACGCGGAACTGGTTCTCGGCCATTTCGCCTACGCAGCGAACACGACGGTTACCCAGGTGGTCGATGTCATCGACTATGCCTTTGCCGTTACGGATGTCGACCAGGGTCTTCAGCACCGCAACGATGTCTTCCTTGCACAACACGCCCGAACCTTCGATCTCGGTACGACCGATACGACGGTTGAACTTCATCCGGCCTACAGCAGACAGGTCATAGCGCTCTGGGCTGAAGAACAGGTTGTTGAACAGGGTTTCGGCAGCGTCTTTGGTTGGTGGCTCGCCAGGACGCATCATGCGATAGATCTCGACCAGCGCTTCCAATTGGTTGCTGGTGGAGTCGATCTTCAGGGTGTCGGAGACGAACGGACCGCAGTCGATATCGTTGGTGTACAAGGTCTCGATGCGAACAACCTGAGCCTTGGCGATTTTTGCCAGGATCTCGGTGTTCAGCTCGGTGTTGCACTCGGCCAGGATCTCGCCTGTAGCCGGGTGAACGATGACCTTGGCAGTGGTGCGACCCAGGACGTAGTCCAGAGGCACGTCCAGCGACTTGATACCGGCTTTTTCGATCTGGTTGATGTGGCGCGCAGTAATACGACGGCCAGCCTCAACGATGACCTTGCCCTTCTCATCCTGGATGTCCAGGACCGCAATTTCACCACGCAGACGCGAAGCAATCAGTTCCAGGCTGAGGGTTTCATCCTTCAGGCTGAATACGTTGGTGGTGTAGAAAGCGTCCAGCACCTGCTCGGTGGTATAGCCGAGCGCGCGCAGCAGTACCGAGGCCGGCAGCTTGCGACGACGGTCGATACGCACGAACACGCAGTCTTTCGGGTCGAACTCGAAGTCCAACCACGAACCACGGTACGGAATGATCCGCGCGGAGTACAGGAGCTTACCGGAGCTGTGCGTCTTGCCACGGTCGTGATCGAAGAACACGCCCGGGGAACGGTGCAGCTGGGAAACGATTACACGCTCGGTACCGTTGATAACGAAGGTACCGTTCTCAGTCATCAACGGGATTTCGCCCATGTAGACTTCTTGCTCTTTGATGTCCTTGATCGCTTTGTTCGACGATTCTTTGTCGAAAATGATCAGACGAACTTTTACCCGCAAAGGTACGGCGTACGTAACACCGCGCAACACGCATTCTTTGACATCAAATGCCGGTTCGCCCAGGCGATAACCGACGTACTCCAGCGCAGCATTGCCGGAGTAGCTGATGATCGGGAAAACGGATTTGAAGGCCGCATGCAGGCCCACGTCGCGGAACTGATCTTTGGTCGCTCCCGCCTGCAAGAATTCACGATACGAATCCAGCTGGATAGCCAGAAGGTACGGGACATCCATGACGTCCGGCAACTTGCTAAAGTCCTTGCGGATACGTTTTTTCTCAGTATATGAGTAAGCCATCAGCGTTCCCCAGCTTGGTCACCTGCTTGTTTGGCCCTCCCGACGGGAGCAGCCAGAAAATCTTGCAAACCCCATGGTTTGCACCACCGCATCGGGTGGCTACAGCGCGTTAGTGGCGGCGACCGAGTCGACAGCCAAGAACGGAAAAAGGCCGGTGGCAAGAGCCACCAGCCATCAGCCTTCAGCTTAACGCTTGGGCTGGAAACGCAAGGTCGATGCTTACTTCAGCTCGACTTTAGCGCCTGCTTCTTCCAGAGTAGCTTTGGCTTTGTCAGCAGCGTCTTTCGACACAGCTTCCAGAACCTGGGCAGGAGCGCCGTCAACTACAGCCTTGGCTTCTTTCAGGCCCAGACCGGTCAGTTCACGTACTGCCTTGATCACGTTTACTTTCTTCTCGCCAGCTTCCAGCAGCATGACGTTGAATTCGGTTTGCTCTTCAACAACGGCAGCAGCAGCAGCTGGACCGGCGGAAGCAGCGGCAGCAGAAACGCCGAATTTTTCTTCGAAAGCTTTGATCAGCTCAACAACCTGCAGAACCGACATTTCAGCTACGGCGTTGAGGATATCGTCTTGGGAGATAGACATTGCTGTATTTCCTGAATTGGGGGACGGCCTACGCGGCCATCGAAATAAACAAAAATACGCGAGAGAAAGTGCTCAGCCTTAGGCTGCGGCAGCTTCTTTTTGCTCGCGAACTGCAGCCAGAGTACGAGCCAGCTTGCTGGTAGCGCCTTGAATCACGCTCATCAGCTGCGAAATAGCTTCGTTACGGGTCGGCAGTGTTGCCAGTACGTCGATTTGGTTAGCTGCGAGGAACTTGCCCTCGAACGCAGCTGCCTTGATCTCGAACTTATCCTGACTCTTGGCGAATTCCTTGAACAAACGGGCAGCAGCGCCTGGATGGTCCTTGGAGAACGCGATCAGAGTCGGGCCGGTGAACACGTCGTTGAGGACACTGTATTCAGTGTCAGCAACAGCGCGCTTGAGCAGGGTGTTACGTACAACACGTACGTATACGCCAGCTTCACGAGCCTCTTTACGGAGTCCGGTCATAGCGCCTACTGTCACACCACGGGCATCAGCCACGACAGCGGACAGAGCAGCTTTGGCAGCCTCGTTGACTTCAGCGACGATGGCCTTCTTGTCTTCGAGATTAATTGCCACGGGTTTAACTCCTGCTTGTTACCGTTTCATCTGGCCTAGGCCGGATGTCGTTTTGGTGTCTGATTCGGTAAGGAACCGGGAGCACCATCTGCGTAGGCTTGATGGTTTAAGACTTGCGTCGCCTACGGTCTTGGATAGCCCCCGCCAGGCAGGGACCCCAATTTTTCAACTGGCACGATCACTCGCGCCAATTTGTGTCTTATACGTCCAGCGAACCTTGGTCGATGACCAGACCTGGGCCCATAGTGGTGCTCAGGGTAACGCGCTTGACGTAGATGCCTTTCGAGGAAGCTGGCTTGATACGCTTCAGATCAGCGATCAGGGCTTCAACGTTTTCCTTCAGCTTGACGGCGTCGAAGCCAACCTTGCCAACGGAGGTGTGAATGATGCCGTTTTTGTCGGTGCGATAACGAACCTGACCAGCCTTGGCGTTTTTAACCGCGGTGGCTACGTCTGGCGTTACGGTACCGACTTTCGGGTTAGGCATCAGGCCACGTGGGCCCAGGATCTGACCCAACTGACCTACAACGCGCATTGCATCCGGGGAGGCAATTACTACGTCATAGTTCAGGTCGCCGCCTTTCATTTCGGCAGCCAGGTCGTCCATGCCAACGCGATCGGCGCCAGCGGCCAGAGCAGCTTCAGCTGCCGGGCCTTGGGTGAAGACAGCAACACGTACAGTCTTGCCAGTACCGTGTGGCAGCACAGTAGCGCTACGAACGACCTGGTCGGATTTACGTGGGTCAACACCCAGGTTTACAGCAACGTCAACGGACTCGCTGAACTTGACAGTCGACAGCTCGGTCAGCAGGGCGGCAGCGTCTACAAAGTTGTAGGACTTGCCCGCTTCGATTTTGCCGGCGATAGCCTTTTGGCGCTTGGTCAGCTTAGCCATTACACACCCTCCACGTTAAGGCCCATGCTACGAGCAGAACCGGCGATGGTACGCACGGCTGCATCCATATCAGCTGCAGTCAGATCCGCGTTTTTGGTTTTCGCGATTTCTTCCAGCTGAGCACGAGTTACAGTGCCAACCTTAACGGTGTTCGGACGAGCGGAACCGCTAGTCAGACCAGCAGCTTTCTTCAACAAAACCGAAGCCGGGGTCGACTTGGTTTCGAAAGTGAAGCTACGGTCGCTATATACAGTGATGATCACTGGAGTCGGCAAACCTGGCTCAATACCCTGAGTACGGGCGTTGAAGGCCTTGCAGAATTCCATGATGTTCACGCCGTGCTGACCCAGAGCTGGACCGACGGGTGGGCTAGGGTTGGCCTGAGCGGCCTTCACTTGCAGCTTGATGTAAGCGGTAATCTTCTTGGCCATGAGGCACTCCAATTACGGGTTCAAGCGCCTCGAAAGGCTCCCCGGTTACTTGCGCGTTTATCCCAGTGACGACAAAACCCCACAGCCTAAGGCTGCGGGGTTGGGATGCTTTGTCAGCTAGACCTTCTCGACCTGGCTGAACTCCAACTCTACCGGAGTAGAGCGACCGAAAATGAGCACCGCCACTTGGATCCGGCTCTTTTCGTAGTTAACTTCTTCGACAGTACCGTTGAAATCAGCAAACGGACCATCTGTGACACGAACAACTTCGCCCGGCTCGAACAACGTCTTCGGCTTCGGCTTGTCGCTACCGTCAGCAACACGACGCAGAATCGCTTCTGCCTCTTTGTCGGTGATCGGCGCAGGCTTGTCAGCGGTACCGCCGATGAAGCCCATCACGCGAGGAGTGTCCTTGACCAAGTGCCAAGTACCCTCGTTCATGTCCATCTGTACCAGCACATAGCCAGGGAAGAACTTGCGTTCGCTTTTGCGCTTCTGGCCATTCCGCATTTCAACCACTTCTTCAGTGGGAACCAGAATTTCGCCGAAGCCATCTTCCATGCCTGCCAGCTTTACGCGCTCTAGCAAAGAGCGCATGACATGCTTCTCGTAACCCGAGTAAGCATGCACAACGTACCAACGCTTAGCCACGGGACACCCTTAGCCAACAATCAAGGAAACAAGCCAGCCGAGCAGGGAATCTAGCCCCCACAACAGCAACGCCATAACCAAAACAACAGCCACAACAATCAGCGTGGTCTGCGTGGTTTCTTGGCGAGTCGGCCAAACGACTTTACGTATTTCGGTGCGAGCTTCCTTTACCAGTACAGCGAAAGACTTACCCTTTACAGTCTGCAGACCAATGAAGACAGCCACAGCAGCAAGAGCGAGCAATACGAGTACGCGATACAGGATCGGCGAAGCAGAATAGTACTGATTGCCAACAACGCCTACGACCACCAAAGCGACGACAGCGAGCCACTTAACCAGATCGAAACGAGAGCTTTGAGCTTCAGCCTTAGGAGTCATCTATGAAGATCCTGTGAAAAGAAAGCCAGATACACCACGTGAATCTGGCAGGTCAGGAGGGAATCGAACCCCCAACCTACGGTTTTGGAGACCGTCGCTCTGCCAATTGAGCTACTGACCTAAAACAAAATCAGGCCGACCATTATGCAGGCCTGAAAAAGACTTTACAACAACCAACCCCAAGAGACTTGAAACAACCCAGCAAAACCAGGTAAAACAGAATCAAGCCGAGACAGCTGTTAAAACAAAGGCAGATATTTTCATATCTGCCTTGTTATATGGAGCTCTTGAGCGGATTTGAACCGCTGACCTCACCCTTACCAAGGGTGTGCTCTACCAACTGAGCTACAAGAGCGAAACATCTTGCACAACCTGCAAACTTGGAGCGGGTAGCGGGAATCGAACCCGCATCATCAGCTTGGAAGGCTGAGGTTCTACCACTAAACTATACCCGCGGAGCTTGCAGCTCACGCTAAAAATGGTGGAGGGGGAAGGATTCGAACCTTCGAAGTCGTAGACGTCAGATTTACAGTCTGATCCCTTTGGCCGCTCGGGAACCCCTCCTAAGCGAGCCGGCATTTTACATTACGCCGACCTTCTGTCAAGCATTTTCTCATTAAAAATATGAGGTTAGCTGCGTGACGATCGCCTCACACCAACTTCCCTAAAGGGTCATCACTGTGGAGCGGGCGCCATTCTATGCAAACTATTCGACAGTTGCAATGCCTTCGCACGGCATTATTTTATGTTTTAACTCATTGAATTCATTAGCAAGGCTTTCAAACGGCAGATCGTCAGCCAGGCGGCGACTTTCAGGCGCCACGCGCAACCAAAAAGCAGGCACACCTGCGGCAAGCATTTGCTGGATCCTCACCTTGATATCCAGGCTGATCAGGCGCTGCTCAAGGAACTGCGCCTGCTCCTGACTGGCAAAACCGCCGATATACAAGCAACCAGCGGGCACCTCTGGAGCCCGAGACCGATCACGGCGCGTCATTGCTTCAGCTGACTCACTCAGCAACTGAATATCCTGCTGAGAGCCCTTGTATAGCGCCAGGGGCGTTACATCCTTCGCACGCAACGGAGCCTCTTGCTGGTGCCAGACGTAATAAAAGACATTGAGAACCAGCAACAACAGAAACAACCAACGCATAAAAACCTCAA
This sequence comes from Pseudomonas sp. DTU12.1, assembly GCF_009873475.1. Classification (NCBI taxonomy): domain Bacteria; kingdom Pseudomonadati; phylum Pseudomonadota; class Gammaproteobacteria; order Pseudomonadales; family Pseudomonadaceae; genus Pseudomonas; species Pseudomonas sp. DTU12.1. The sequence continues at coordinate 5,499,046 of NZ_CP045254.1, forward strand.
GACAAAGGGCACGCCATCGCCAAGCCAACAAATACCAGGTCCGGAACGAAGCGAGCACCCGGCAAGGCGTCGGCTACCAGCTCAGCATCCCCACCCGTAAGGAAAACCGAGAAATCCTCCCCCCAGTAACTGCGGGCCAACTCCAGCTGTGAGTGAGCAAAACCGCGGAGCATAAGCGTACAACCCCGCTCAACGGCTTGCGCAGTCGTACGCCCAGGCACCAGGCTTTCCAGCGCACGCTCAGCTGCAACGTCGTCATACCGTATTTTACGGGTATGGGTTCGCAGCTGATTACGCATCAGCGGCATGCCAGGACAGATAAATCCTCCAAGATGCTCCCCATCTGCCGTAATAAAATCGGCCGTGGCGGCTGTACCAAAATCTAGTACCAGGCATGCTCCAGAGGCCAACTGGAAGCCCCCAAGCATCGCCAGCCAGCGGTCAAGCCCCAGGCGGGCATACTCGTCATAACCATTGCGCACACCCGCCATCTCACGCGATGGCGCAGCACAACTGATAGAGACACCAAAGGCCGCAACCAAAACGCCGACCAGGCGATCCGTCTCTTCCAGGGCGCGCACGCTGACTAACCTGCAGTGTTGCAGCGAAAGACCGATCAGCGAATGAAGAGCACCCAGCAGCGCCACATCGGAATCAACAACGCCCTCAGCAAAAACGGCTGCCTGGCTTGCCTCGAGGACTCGCCACTTGATGAAGCTATTCCCACAGTCGAGCTCAAGAATCATCACGCAACCTCAGGCTTAACTCACCACCACTGTATGTTTTCTCAACACCATTTACGTCGAGACGCAGGGCACCTTGATCATCAATGCCCAGCACGATGCCGTCTACCTGGTTAACACCTGCGATCAACGACACAGCCTTACCCTGCCAGAGATGATTCTGCTCCCACTCATCCCGGATTACCGAGAAACCAGAGTCCCTATGGCGCTCCAAATAAGCCTGCAATGCCTGACTCAGATGAGCGACCAGATGATTTCGATCCACCGAACGACCTGTTTCGAGCTGTATCGATGTCCACTGCTGATCAACCTCCTCAGCGCTCTGCATGTTGGCGTTAATACCAATACCGAGCACTACATGACAGACATCAGCAGGATCACCGACCAGCTCAAGAAGGATGCCTGCAACCTTCTTCGATCCAACAAGAACGTCATTCGGCCATTTCAAACCTGAGCCATGGACACCAACGTCGCGCAAGGCTTGCATGACCGCCAAGCCCACGACAAGGCTCAGCCCCTCAAGCTGGCGCATCCCCCCATCGATACGAAGCACAAGGCTGTAGTAAAGGTTCTGCGCAAATGGACTGACCCACTTGCGCCCTCGACGCCCCCTGCCCGCAGTCTGCCGCTCCGATAGAACCAGGAATGGCGACGCCTGCCCCGCATCGATTAGACGCAACGCCTCTGCATTAGTGGAGTCGATGGTATCCGATATGAAAATCGAACCAGCGCAGATCGACGAGCTCAAGGTGATCTCGTCAGCATTCAACAGAACCAGAGGGGATGCCAATTGATAGCCCCTCCCCCTGACCTTATGAATTGTCAGATCCAGCTCAACCTCCAGATGCTGGAGCTGCTTCCACACAGCACTGCGACTGACACCCAGGGCTGCGCCTAGCGCTTCACCCGAGTGGAATCGGCCATCTTTCAGAAGTGTTAACAACGTCAGCATGCAAGTCTCGCCTCACAATGAGGCACGCATGATAGCTATGCGTAGAGCCATTGCATAGAAAGCAAGCAAGGACTTCAATTGGACAACCCACCAGCCCTGTCGCACTTTTCGACCGCCCAAAACAAAACCCCAACTGCTTTCGCAATTGGGGTTTCGGAATTTAATCTTGACGATGACCTACTCTCACATGGGGAAACCCCACACTACCATCGGCGATGCATCGTTTCACTACTGAGTTCGGGATGGGATCAGGTGGTTCCAATGCTCTATGGTCGTCAAGAAATTCGGGTACTGAGTCGTGGCCAGTTGGCCTCGCTTCAGCAAATTGGGTATGTAATAGAAGTCGGTGTTTTGCAAGATCGAACTTTCGGTTCGTTTCGTCTTCACACACCGCAATCTGGCCTTTCGACGCAAATTGCTTGGGTGTTATATGGTCAAGCCTCACGGGCAATTAGTATTGGTTAGCTCAACGCCTCACAGCGCTTACACACCCAACCTATCAACGTCGTAGTCTTCGACGGCCCTTCAGGGAACTCAAGGTTCCAGTGAGATCTCATCTTGAGGCTAGTTTCCCGCTTAGATGCTTTCAGCGGTTATCTATTCCGAACATAGCTACCCGGCAATGCCACTGGCGTGACAACCGGAACACCAGAGGTTCGTCCACTCCGGTCCTCTCGTACTAGGAGCAGCCCCTCTCAAATCTCAAACGTCCACGGCAGATAGGGACCGAACTGTCTCACGACGTTCTAAACCCAGCTCGCGTACCACTTTAAATGGCGAACAGCCATACCCTTGGGACCGGCTTCAGCCCCAGGATGTGATGAGCCGACATCGAGGTGCCAAACACCGCCGTCGATATGAACTCTTGGGCGGTATCAGCCTGTTATCCCCGGAGTACCTTTTATCCGTTGAGCGATGGCCCTTCCATACAGAACCACCGGATCACTAAGACCTACTTTCGTACCTGCTCGACGTGTCTGTCTCGCAGTCAAGCGCGCTTTTGCCTTTATACTCTACGACCGATTTCCGACCGGTCTGAGCGCACCTTCGTACTCCTCCGTTACTCTTTAGGAGGAGACCGCCCCAGTCAAACTACCCACCATACACTGTCCTCGATCCGGATAACGGACCTGAGTTAGAACCTCAAAGTTGCCAGGGTGGTATTTCAAGGTTGGCTCCACGCAGACTGGCGTCCACGCTTCAAAGCCTCCCACCTATCCTACACAAGCAAATTCAAAGTCCAGTGCAAAGCTATAGTAAAGGTTCACGGGGTCTTTCCGTCTAGCCGCGGATACACTGCATCTTCACAGCGATTTCAATTTCACTGAGTCTCGGGTGGAGACAGCGCCGCCATCGTTACGCCATTCGTGCAGGTCGGAACTTACCCGACAAGGAATTTCGCTACCTTAGGACCGTTATAGTTACGGCCGCCGTTTACCGGGGCTTCGATCAAGAGCTTCGCGTTAGCTAACCCCATCAATTAACCTTCCGGCACCGGGCAGGCGTCACACCCTATACGTCCACTTTCGTGTTTGCAGAGTGCTGTGTTTTTAATAAACAGTCGCAGCGGCCTGGTATCTTCGACCGGCATGAGCTTACGGAGCAAGTCCTTCACCCTCACCGGCGCACCTTCTCCCGAAGTTACGGTGCCATTTTGCCTAGTTCCTTCACCCGAGTTCTCTCAAGCGCCTTGGTATTCTCTACCCAACCACCTGTGTCGGTTTGGGGTACGGTTCCTGGTTACCTGAAGCTTAGAAGCTTTTCTTGGAAGCATGGCATCAACCACTTCGTCACCCAAAGGGTAACTCGTCATCAGCTCTCGGCCTTAGAATCCCGGATTTACCTAAGATTCCAGCCTACCACCTTAAACTTGGACAACCAACGCCAAGCTGGCCTAGCCTTCTCCGTCCCTCCATCGCAATAACCAGAAGTACAGGAATATTAACCTGTTTTCCATCGACTACGCTTTTCAGCCTCGCCTTAGGGACCGACTAACCCTGCGTCGATTAACGTTGCGCAGGAAACCTTGGTCTTTCGGCGTGGGTGTTTTTCACACCCATTGTCGTTACTCATGTCAGCATTCGCACTTCTGATACCTCCAGCAAGCTTCTCAACTCACCTTCACAGGCTTACAGAACGCTCCTCTACCGCATCACCCGAGGGTGATACCCGTAGCTTCGGTGTATGGTTTGAGCCCCGTTACATCTTCCGCGCAGGCCGACTCGACTAGTGAGCTATTACGCTTTCTTTAAAGGGTGGCTGCTTCTAAGCCAACCTCCTAGCTGTCTAAGCCTTCCCACATCGTTTCCCACTTAACCATAACTTTGGGACCTTAGCTGACGGTCTGGGTTGTTTCCCTTTTCACGACGGACGTTAGCACCCGCCGTGTGTCTCCCATGCTCGGCACTTGTAGGTATTCGGAGTTTGCATCGGTTTGGTAAGTCGGGATGACCCCCTAGCCGAAACAGTGCTCTACCCCCTACAGTGATACATGAGGCGCTACCTAAATAGCTTTCGAGGAGAACCAGCTATCTCCGAGCTTGATTAGCCTTTCACTCCGATCCACAGGTCATCCGCTAACTTTTCAACGGTAGTCGGTTCGGTCCTCCAGTTAGTGTTACCCAACCTTCAACCTGCCCATGGATAGATCGCCCGGTTTCGGGTCTATTCCCAGCGACTAGACGCCCTATTAAGACTCGCTTTCGCTACGCCTCCCCTATTCGGTTAAGCTCGCCACTGAAAATAAGTCGCTGACCCATTATACAAAAGGTACGCAGTCACCCAACAAAGTGGGCTCCCACTGCTTGTACGCATACGGTTTCAGGATCTATTTCACTCCCCTCTCCGGGGTTCTTTTCGCCTTTCCCTCACGGTACTAGTTCACTATCGGTCAGTCAGTAGTATTTAGCCTTGGAGGATGGTCCCCCCATATTCAGACAAAGTTTCTCGTGCTCCGTCCTACTCGATTTCATGACTAAGAGATTTTCGCGTACAGGGCTATCACCCACTATGGCCGCACTTTCCAGAGCGTTCCGCTAATCTCAAAGCCACTTAAGGGCTAGTCCCCGTTCGCTCGCCACTACTAAGGGAATCTCGGTTGATTTCTTTTCCTCAGGGTACTTAGATGTTTCAGTTCCCCTGGTTCGCCTCTTACGCCTATGTATTCAGCGTAAGATAACCATCTTATGATGGCTGGGTTCCCCCATTCAGACATCTCCGGATCAAAGTCTGTTTGCCGACTCCCCGAAGCTTTTCGCAGGCTACCACGTCTTTCATCGCCTCTGACTGCCAAGGCATCCACCGTATGCGCTTCTTCACTTGACCATATAACCCCAAGCAATCTGGTTATACTGTGAAGACGACATTCGCCGAAAATTCGAATTTCTCAACTAAGAGAACTCACAAATTTTACCTTAGCCTGATCCGTTACCAGTGAAAGTAACGTTCAGTCTATCTTTCTATCACATACCCAAATTTTTAAAGAACGAACTAGTCAAAGACTAGAAATCAACATTCACCATCATAACGATGGAATGCTCATTTCTAAGCTTTATACAAACAGAAGCAGTAGTGGTGGAGCCAAACGGGATCGAACCGTTGACCTCCTGCGTGCAAGGCAGGCGCTCTCCCAGCTGAGCTATGGCCCCGTATTTCTACAGGCGTTTCCCACACAAAATTGGTGGGTCTGGGCAGATTCGAACTGCCGACCTCACCCTTATCAGGGGTGCGCTCTAACCAACTGAGCTACAGACCCAATTTCGGGCTGCTTCTTTTCGTCTTCTTCAATGAATCAAGCAATTCGTGTGGGAACTTATGGAGCAGCTGATGTCGTCGATTAAGGAGGTGATCCAGCCGCAGGTTCCCCTACGGCTACCTTGTTACGACTTCACCCCAGTCATGAATCACACCGTGGTAACCGTCCTCCCGAAGGTTAGACTAGCTACTTCTGGTGCAACCCACTCCCATGGTGTGACGGGCGGTGTGTACAAGGCCCGGGAACGTATTCACCGCGACATTCTGATTCGCGATTACTAGCGATTCCGACTTCACGCAGTCGAGTTGCAGACTGCGATCCGGACTACGATCGGTTTTGTGGGATTAGCTCCACCTCGCGGCTTGGCAACCCTCTGTACCGACCATTGTAGCACGTGTGTAGCCCAGGCCGTAAGGGCCATGATGACTTGACGTCATCCCCACCTTCCTCCGGTTTGTCACCGGCAGTCTCCTTAGAGTGCCCACCATAACGTGCTGGTAACTAAGGACAAGGGTTGCGCTCGTTACGGGACTTAACCCAACATCTCACGACACGAGCTGACGACAGCCATGCAGCACCTGTCTCAATGTTCCCGAAGGCACCAATCTATCTCTAGAAAGTTCATTGGATGTCAAGGCCTGGTAAGGTTCTTCGCGTTGCTTCGAATTAAACCACATGCTCCACCGCTTGTGCGGGCCCCCGTCAATTCATTTGAGTTTTAACCTTGCGGCCGTACTCCCCAGGCGGTCAACTTAATGCGTTAGCTGCGCCACTAAGAGCTCAAGGCTCCCAACGGCTAGTTGACATCGTTTACGGCGTGGACTACCAGGGTATCTAATCCTGTTTGCTCCCCACGCTTTCGCACCTCAGTGTCAGTATCAGTCCAGGTGGTCGCCTTCGCCACTGGTGTTCCTTCCTATATCTACGCATTTCACCGCTACACAGGAAATTCCACCACCCTCTACCATACTCTAGTCAGTCAGTTTTGAATGCAGTTCCCAGGTTGAGCCCGGGGATTTCACATCCAACTTAACTAACCACCTACGCGCGCTTTACGCCCAGTAATTCCGATTAACGCTTGCACCCTCTGTATTACCGCGGCTGCTGGCACAGAGTTAGCCGGTGCTTATTCTGTCGGTAACGTCAAAACAGCAAAGTATTAATTTACTGCCCTTCCTCCCAACTTAAAGTGCTTTACAATCCGAAGACCTTCTTCACACACGCGGCATGGCTGGATCAGGCTTTCGCCCATTGTCCAATATTCCCCACTGCTGCCTCCCGTAGGAGTCTGGACCGTGTCTCAGTTCCAGTGTGACTGATCATCCTCTCAGACCAGTTACGGATCGTCGCCTTGGTGAGCCATTACCCCACCAACTAGCTAATCCGACCTAGGCTCATCTGATAGCGCAAGGCCCGAAGGTCCCCTGCTTTCTCCCGTAGGACGTATGCGGTATTAGCGTCCGTTTCCGAACGTTATCCCCCACTACCAGGCAGATTCCTAGGCATTACTCACCCGTCCGCCGCTCTCAAGAGAAGCAAGCTTCTCTCTACCGCTCGACTTGCATGTGTTAGGCCTGCCGCCAGCGTTCAATCTGAGCCATGATCAAACTCTTCAGTTCAAACATCTTTGGGTTTTTAAGAAACCCTAAACTTGGCTCAGCAATCGTTGGTTACATCTTTGATTTCTCGCGGAGTAACTTGTGATGCTGATAATCTTGTTGACTATCAGTCTGACTCCACAAGCACCCACACGAATTGCTTGATTCAGTTGTTAAAGAGCGATTGGTTAAGATCTTTCGTCTCAACCGAGGCGCGCATTCTACAGCAGCCTCATTTGCTGTCAAGTGGTTATTTTCAGAAGCTTTCGAGGTTTTCCTCAACAACTTCAACCACTTGCGCTTCCGATCTCTCGTCAGCGGGAGGCGAATTCTACAGCGTTACACGCTGCTGTCAACACCTCTTTTTCAACTTCCTTTTGGCTTCGATGAACTGAAGCAACTTGCTGTCGAATCTCGCATAACTCATTGTTTATCAAGGAGTTTTCCGTTTCGACTGCGCCGGAAGTGGGGCGAATTATAGACAGATATAATTCGCCGTCAACCGTTAATTCTAGGTTTATTCGGATTTAAGCGTAATACGCGCAAATGCCTTCTTACCGGCCTGACAGACGTGGGTCGCGCCCAGCTCGTATATAAAGGTGCGATCGACAACCTCACCATCTATACGCACACCGCCAGACCCCAGGAGGTCGCGCGCCACTGCCGAGTTCTTCACCAGGCCCGCCTTATTGAGCACAGCGGCAATCGGCATCGCTTCGGTTGCAGTCAACTCGATCTCCGGCAGATCATCCGGCAGCTCGCCATCCTTCATGCGATTGCCCGCAGCACGGTGAGCGCTGGCCGCAGCCTCTTCACCATGGAAGCGCGCAACAATCTCTTCCGCCAGCTTGATCTTGACGTCCCGCGGGTTCGCACCAGCCTCAACGTCGGCACGCAATGCGTTGATCTCATCCATGGAGCGGAAGCTCAACAGCTCGAAGTAACGCCACATCAGCGCATCCGGGATAGAAACCAGCTTGCCGTACATCACCCCCGGTGCCTCCTGGATGCCGACATAGTTGCCCAAGGACTTGGACATTTTCTTCACGCCATCCAACCCTTCCAGCAATGGCATGGTCAGAATGCACTGAGCTTCCTGACCATACGCGCGCTGCAGCTCGCGCCCCATCAACAGGTTGAACTTCTGGTCGGTACCACCCAACTCGACATCCGCACGCAGGGCCACCGAGTCATACCCTTGAACCAGCGGGTACAGGAACTCATGAATAGCGATAGGCTGGTTGGTGGAGTAGCGCTTATCGAAGTCATCGCGCTCAAGCATCCGCGCAACGGTGTACTGGGATGTCAGGCGAATGAAGTCCGCCGGCCCCATCTGATCCATCCACGTGGAGTTGAACGCCACCTCGGTCTTGGCCGGATCGAGAATCTTGAAGACCTGGGTCTTGTAGGTCTCGGCATTGTCCAAAACCTGCTCGCGGGTCAGCGGCGGGCGTGTGGCACTCTTACCGCTCGGGTCACCGATCATCCCGGTGAAATCACCTATAAGGAAGATCACCTGATGCCCCAGCTCCTGGAACTGGCGCAGCTTATTAATAAGCACGGTGTGACCCAAGTGCAGATCCGGCGCTGTCGGATCAAAGCCAGCCTTAATACGCAGGGGTTGGCCACGCTTGAGCTTTTCGATCAGCTCGGCCTCGACCAACAGTTCTTCCGCACCACGTTTGATCAGCGCTAGCTGCTCTTCAACCGACTTCATAACAGACCCGCAAGGCTCAGATTCAAAGGGAACCAACCATACAAGATCAGGGACTAATTACAAGTTTTGCCCTGCAAACGAGCACCATTCGGCGAGCCCGGCATTCGCAAGCTTGCACCACAGATGATTTGGTTATATTTTATACAGTTATTTCATCTTCATCATGTCATTCATCTTTTCCATTTCATCTTTTCAAAGTCAAAATTACCTATGACCACTGAACCGTCTAAAGCGCCGCCGCTTTACCCGAAGACCCACCTGCTCGCAGCAAGTGGTATCGCCGCCCTTCTCAGCCTGGCACTCCTGGTATTCCCTTCCAGTGACGTAGAAGCCAAACGAACGACTCTGAGCCTTGACTTGGAGAGCCCGATTGAACAACTGACACAAGATCAAGACGCTTCTGACGCGCAACAAGCCACAACCGCGAGCGTCGAGTCGCCATTTGCACAGATTGAAGACAGCGCGGATGACACCAAGACAACCGCCCAGGCAGCTCCTGTACCCCAGGTAGCAAAGGGCCCCGAGCATCGCGAAGTGATCGTGGCCAAAGGCGACACGCTGTCGACGCTGTTCGAAAAAGTCGGCCTTCCAGCCGCGACCGTTAACGATGTGCTGGCCAGCGATAAGCAAGCCAAGCAATTCACCCAGCTCAAGCGCGGCCAGAAACTTGAGTTCGAGCTGAGCCCAGAAGGTCAACTGACCACCCTGCACACCAATCTCAGCGATCTTGAAAGCATCACCTTGACCAAGGGCGCCAAGGGATTTGCCTTCAATCGCGTGACCACCAAGCCGGTGATGCGCTCTGCCTACATCCATGGCGTGATCAACAGCTCGCTGTCCCAGTCGGCGGCACGCGCAGGCCTGTCCCATAGCATGACCATGGACATGGCCAGCGTGTTTGGCTACGACATCGACTTCGCTCAGGATATTCGCCAGGGTGACGAATTCGACGTGATCTACGAGCAAAAGGTGGCCAACGGCAAGGTCGTCGGCACCGGCAATATCCTGTCGGCGCGCTTTACCAATCGCGGCAAGACCTACACTGCCGTGCGCTACACCAACAAACAAGGCAACAGCAGCTACTACACCGCCGATGGCAATAGCATGCGCAAGGCCTTCATCCGTACTCCTGTTGACTTCGCCCGTATTAGCTCGCGTTTTTCCATGGGCCGCAAGCATCCAATTCTGAACAAAATCCGCGCCCACAAAGGTGTCGACTATGCCGCACCGCGCGGCACGCCGATCAAGGCTGCCGGCGATGGCAAGGTGCTGCTGGCCGGGCGCCGCGGCGGCTACGGCAACACCGTGATCATCCAGCACGGCAACAGCTACCGTACGCTTTACGGCCACATGCAAGGCTTTGCCAAAGGCGTGAAAACCGGCGGCAACGTCAAGCAAGGCCAGGTGATTGGCTATATCGGCACCACCGGCCTGTCCACCGGGCCGCACTTGCACTATGAGTTCCAGGTCAACGGCGTGCACGTCGACCCACTGGGCCAGAAGCTGCCGATGGCCGACCCGATCGCAAAGGCCGAGCGCGCGCGCTTCCTTCAGCAAAGCCAACCGCTGATGGCACGTATGGACCAGGAACGCGCCACTATGCTGGCTTCGGCGAAGCGTTAAGCGATGGCGCTCTATATAGGTGTCATGTCCGGGACCAGCCTCGATGGCCTGGACATTGCGCTGATCGAGCAGGACACGGCGGTCAAACTGATCGCCACCCATTACATTCCCATGCCTGAAACGCTGCGGGCGGAGCTGCTGGGTCTTTGCGCCAGCGGCCCGGACGAGATTGCCCGCTCGGCGATTGCCCAGCAAAACTGGGTAACACTCGCCGCCCATGGCATTCATGCCTTGCTGGAGCAACAGCAGCTCACTCACCACGACATCCGCGCCATTGGCAGCCACGGGCAAACCATTCGCCACGAGCCCGCCCGCGGTTTTACCGTACAGATCGGCAACCCCGCACTACTGACCGAGCTGACCGGAATCACCGTGGTCAGTGACTTTCGTAGCCGCGATGTGGCCGCCGGCGGCCAGGGTGCGCCGCTGGTGCCAGCCTTTCACGAAGCGTTGTTTGGCGAGGCTGCCGGCAGCCGCGCAGTACTGAACGTCGGCGGCTTCAGCAATCTGAGCCTGATCGAGACCGGCAAACCGGTAGCTGGCTTTGATTGCGGCCCAGGCAATGTCCTGCTGGATGCCTGGATTCACCAGCAAAGGGGCGATAGCTTTGACCGTGACGGCCAATGGGCGTCCACAGGAACGATCGAACCACAACTGCTGGCCGCGCTGCTCAGCGACCCCTTCTTCCTGACAAAGGGTCCGAAAAGCACGGGGCGCGAAGTGTTCAACCTGCCATGGCTGGAACACCACCTCGGTCGACTGCCATCATTCAATGCGCAGGATGTCCAGGCCACGCTGCTGGAGCTGACAGCGCAGACCATCGTCGAATCGCTGAAAACCGCACAGCCGCAAACCGAAACCCTGCTGGTATGTGGTGGTGGCGCCCATAACACGACGCTGATGAACCGTATCGCAGCCTTGCTGCCGGCCACTCGCGTCAGCAGTACCGCCACCCACGGCGTCGATCCCGACTGGGTTGAGGCCATGGCCTTCGCCTGGCTGGCCCATTGCTGCCTTGAAGGCATCGCCGCCAACCGTCCAAGCGTTACCGGCGCCCGCGGCCTTCGCGTACTTGGCGCGATCTACCCCGCCTGACACGCAGATAGCAAAACGCCGCTTGGCCCCATAAGAGCCAAACGGCGTTTTGCCTATCCGCTATCGATCAGATCGAGAACGACGAACCGCAACCACAAGTCGTGGTGGCATTCGGGTTTTTGATCACAAAGCGCGAGCCTTCCAAACCTTCCTGGTAATCAACCTCGGCACCTGCCAAGTACTGGAAGCTCATCGGATCCACGACCAGGCTTACGCCCTCGCGCTCGACAATGGTGTCGTCATCGGCCACATCTTCATCGAAGGTAAAGCCGTACTGAAACCCTGAACAACCGCCGCCCGTAACGAATACGCGCAGCTTCAAGCGATCATTACCCTCTTCATCGACCAGGCTCTTCACCTTGTGCGCAGCACCGTGGGTGAATTGCAAAGCCGTGGGGGTGAAGGATTCAACGCTCATGCTGATAATCTCCCGGCGTAGCGCCGCCATATGCGTGATGGCGGCCATTATCCGCTTCTCCTAGAAAAGCGGTCAACTATTGTTACGGTATATCAATCTGCGTAGCCGCCCTTAAAAACGCAAAAGGCCCGATCAACGGGCCTTTTGCACAGCAGCCGACGCTTTAAGGCAGCATGCCGGCATGGGACAAACCGAGCTTCTCATCGAGGCCGAACAAGATGTTCATGTTCTGCACAGCCTGGCCCGACGCGCCTTTGACCAGGTTATCAATGACCGACAGCACCACGACCAGGTCGCCGTCCTGCGGACGATGCACGGCGATCCGGCATACGTTGGCGCCGCGCACGCTACGGGTTTCCGGGTGGCTGCCAGCTGGCATCACATCGACGAACGGTTCATTGGCATAGCGTTTTTCAAACAGTGCCTGCAGGTCCACCGAGCGATCCTTGACGGTTGCATACAGCGTCGAGTGAATCCCACGGATCATCGGGGTCAGGTGCGGCACGAACGTCAGACCGACGTCACTGCCGGCAGCCCGACGCAGGCCTTGGCGAATTTCCGGCAAGTGGCGATGCCCTTTTACGGCATACGCTTTCATGCTTTCCGAGGTCTCGGCGTACAAGGAGCCTACGGCCGCACCACGACCAGCGCCGCTGACGCCCGACTTGCAGTCGGCAATCAGGCACGAAGCATCCGCCAGGCCAGCTTCGAGCAGCGGCAGGAAGCCCAACTGGGTCGCCGTCGGATAGCAACCTGGCACGGCAATCAGGCGCGCCTTGCTGATCTGCTCGCGATTGACCTCAGGCAAACCATACACCGCCTCCTCAAGCAGCTCCGGAGCACCGTGGGGCTGGCCGTACCACTTGGCCCACTCATCGGCATCCTGCAGGCGGAAGTCCGCCGAGAGGTCGATGACCTTGGTCCCGGCCGCCAGCAACTCACCCGCCAAGGCATGGGCAACCCCATGTGGTGTGGCGAAGAACACGACGTCGCAGGCACCCAGGGTCTTGATGTCCGGAACGCTGAACGCCAGGCCATCGTAATGGCCGCGCAGGTTCGGATACATATCGGCAACGGCCAGGCCAGCCTCGGATCGGGAGGTGATGACCACCACCTCAGCTTGCGGATGCTGAGCCAACAGACGCAGCAATTCGACACCGGTGTAACCCGTGCCGCCGACGATACCGACCTTGACCATAAACCTGCCCTCAACGAACCCACTGGAAAGCCGTCGATAATAGGGGTCGTATCGTTCTGCGACAACCGTCAACGTGACGTGCGCGCACTCTAACCTCTACTATCTCCAGTCACCGTGAACCTGGGAATAACTAAAAATGCTTTATCTATGGCTCAAAGCCTTTCATATCGTCAGCATTGTCTGCTGGTTTGCCGGGCTGTTTTACCTGCCGCGCCTGTTCGTCTACCACGCACAAAGCCAGGATGCCGTCAGTCAGGAGCGTTTCAGCCTGATGGAGCGCAAGCTGTACAAGGGCATCATGCTGCCAGCGATGATCGCCACCCTGGTATTCGGCATCTGGTTGATCAGCCTTAACCCAAGCGTATTCAGCCAGGGTGGATGGATGCACGCCAAGCTGACCCTGGTAGTAATCCTGATCGGTTACCACCACATGTGTGGCGCCCAGGTAAAACGTTTCGCCCGTGGCGAAAACACCCGCAGCCATGTCTTTTATCGCTGGTTCAATGAAGTGCCGGTTCTGATATTGCTGGCTATTGTAATTTTGGTCGTCGTAAAGCCGTTCTAACTCTAATCAGCCGCACCTAAACCGGGGTACTTCCAATGTCGCTGCCCGCTTTGCTTGAACAACGTCTGCGCCTGCCCGTGGTGGCTGCGCCGATGTTCCTGATTTCCAACCCGCAACTAGTCCTGGCGTGCTGTCGCAATGGCGTGGTCGGGAGCTTCCCGGCACTCAACCAGCGCGAGAGCAGCGGGTTCAAGGCCTGGCTGGAGGAAATCGAAGCGGGCCTGGCGCTACTGGACAATCCCGCGCCTTACGCGGTCAACCTGATCGTGCACAACAGCAACCCGCGCCTTGAGGCTGACCTGGCGATCTGCGTCGAGCACAAGGTGCCGATCGTTATCACCAGCCTGGGTGCGGTCAAGGAGTTGGTAGACGCCGTACACAGTTACGGCGGCCTGGTGTTCCACGACGTCACCACCCGACGCCATGCCGAGAAAGCCGCCGAGGCCGGGGTCGACGGACTGATCGCCGTAGCCGCAGGGGCTGGTGGTCACGCGGGCACCTGGAGTCCATTCTCGCTGATCGCCGAAATCCGCCAGTTTTTCGACAAGACCCTGCTACTGGCCGGCTGCTTGAACCATGGGCACGAGATTCTCGCCGCGCAATTGCTCGGTGCTGACCTCGCGTATTTCGGTACCCGCTTTATCGGCACCACTGAAAGCCACGCCCCCGATGCCTATAAAGAGATGCTGCTCACATCCCGCGCAGCCGATATCGTGCACACTCCGGCGGTATCCGGCGTGCCTGCCAGTTTTATGCGGCAAAGCCTGGAAAACGCCGGCTTCGACCTCGCCGCCCTGCAAGGCAAAGGTGAAGTCAACTTCGGCTCCAAGCTCAAGCCTCTCAGCGACGAGGCAAAAGCTTGGAAGACTGTATGGTCCGCCGGCCAGGGCGTCGGTGAAATTGACGACTTACCCAGCGTCGATGAACTGGTTGCCCGTCTCGATGCCGAATACCGCAAGGCGCGTGAGCAAGCGGCACAATTGCGCTGGCCACGCTGACACCCCCCCCCCAGGCCTGCCGATTGAAGCAGGCCTGCATTACCTACCCCCTGGAAAGTGACAAGGATGCCCGCATGAGCGACAACCGTTTCAAGATTGTGTTTGATGGAGCCCTGCTCCCGGGTGTCGAAAGCACCACCGCCAAGCTGAACCTGGCCGAACTGTTCAAAAGCGACGTTGAAGCGATCGAAAAGCTTTTCACCGGTCGTCCGGTCGCCCTGAAGCGCGACCTGTCTCACTCCGATGCCGAAACCTACCTGACGGCCCTGAAAAACACCGGGATTGATGCACGCATCGAAGCCGAACAACCCGTGGCCTTCAGCCTGGCTGAAACTCACGAGACTGACTCCGCCCGCCCTGACGTCTCAAGCGCGGCTGCTTCGCCATACGCACCGCCGCGCGCAGCTGTCGGGGATAACCTTCCCGAGTTTTCCACCCTCAAGGTGTTTACCGTCAACGGCCGTATCGGGCGCCTGCGCTTCCTGGCCTGGACCCTGGTGCTGAGCCTGGCGATGTTCGCCATCGTGGGTGCCCTGTTCACCGTGGGCCTGGGTATTGCCGCAGCCTCCCCCACCGCCGCAATCATCATTGGCTCGCTGCTTGGCTTCGTCGTACTCGTGGCGTCTGTATGGATCAGTGTCCAGATCACCGTACAGCGCCTGCATGACCTGGGCTGGTCCGGCTGGTTATGGTTCCTGAACCTCGTACCGATCGTAGGCAGCATTTTCCCGATCCTGCTGATCGTGCTGCCAGGCAATGCGGGCGCCAACCAATATGGTGCGCCACCGCCACGCAACTCGACGGCGGTGAAGGTCCTGGCCACCCTGTGGCTAGCGCTGCTCCCATTGATCTTCGCCGCTATGGTGATGCTGGCCATGGGCGGTTACCTGGACCAGCTCGAAAGCAGCGTGGACAGCGGCTATGAAAGCAGCTCCATGACCACCGATGAAGACGCGGACCAGAGCGTCATCGCCGGTGAAGAAGACGCGCAAAGTGCTGACGATGCGGCCGAACCTGTAGACTCTCCGGAAGAATGAAGAAACGCCCCGCGCCTGTGACGCATCTGTCGCAGGCGCGGTGGCGTTGCGATGGAGAAACGCATGACCCGTTACGCTCTGATCACCGGTGCCTCCAGCGGCATCGGCCTGGCCTTGGCCGAAGCACTGGCCCGTCGCGGCCGCAGCTTGATTCTGGTGGCCCGCCAGCGTGATCAGTTGGAAAGTATTGCCATAGAACTGACCCAACGCTTTGGCGTCGAGGTGCTGTTCCGTGCCTGCGACCTGGGCGAACCGTTGCGCCTGTCCGGGTTCCTGCTGGAGCTGGAAGAAGGCGAGCGGCAGATAGACTTGCTGGTCAACTGCGCCGGCATCGGCACCAGCGGGCCATTCCTGGCCCAGGATTGGATGACCGAGCAAGACCTGATCGAAGTCAACGTCCTGGCCCTGACTCGTCTGTGCCACGCACTGGGTAACTCCATGGCCCTGCAGGGTGGCGGGCAGATTCTCAACGTCGCGTCGGTCGCAGCCTTCCAGCCGGGACCGTGGATGAGCACGTATTACGCCAGCAAAGCCTATGTGCTGCACTTCTCCGAAGGCCTGCGCGAAGAGCTGAAGAGCTGCGGCATCAAGGTTTCAGTACTTTGCCCCGGCCCGACACGCACCGCGTTCTTCGGTACCGCACAGATGGACACCGCCAAGCTGGACCGCTTGGCGTTGATGAGCCCGGAAGAGGTGGCGCTGCACACCGTTCGCGCCCTGGCAAAGAACAAAGCGATCATTATTCCCGGGCGCCGTAATCGCTGGCTGGCGTTCAGCCCGCGCTTGAGCCCACGCTGGTTGACCCGCAAGATTGCCGGCGCCATCAACAAGGCCTATTGCCCGCGTTGAACTGCTGAGTACACTCACCCTGCACTTTCATAATGGAGAAACAGCTGTGGATACTCTGTTCACCAAGATCATCAACAGAGAAATACCCGCGAGGATTATCTACGAGGATGACCAGGTCCTGGCCTTCCACGATATTGCGCCAATGGCCCCCGTGCATTTCCTGGTGATTCCGAAAAAGCCGATCCGCACCCTCAACGACCTGACGGAAGAAGATAAAGGCCTGGCTGGACACATCCTGTACACCGCCCAGCGCCTGGCCGTGGAACAAGGCTGTGAAAAAGGCTTTCGCGTGGTCATGAACTGCAATGAGGATGGCGGCCAGACCGTCTATCACATTCATATGCATGTATTGGGTCAACGCCAGATGAACTGGCCACCGGGCTGAAACCCTATTGTAGGAGCCGGCTCGCCGGCGATGTCGCCCTCCAGAGCACCGTAACCCTCAGGAGCCTCATCGCCAGCAAGCCGCCCCCCCTACAAGAAGCATGACCCAACGCAAACGCACGCCCCTGTCTTGCGGTAAACTGGGCGCCGAGATTTTTCCCGGAGGTCAGCATGACTACCCAACGTCACTACTCGCCGATTGACCGACTGCTGCTGCAAGCCGATACGGCCATGCGCACGCTGCTACCCTTCAGCGGCCAGCCGTATCGCCCATCACCCGCCATCGTGCAACCCGAAGCGCAAATGAGCGAGACGGACACCCGTCATGTCGCCGGCCTGATGCGTATCAACCATACCGGTGAAGTCTGCGCCCAGGCGCTGTACCAGGGCCAAGCCCTGACCGCCAAGCTGCCGCAAGTACGCGCAGCCATGGAGCATGCGGCCGAGGAAGAGATCGACCACTTGGCCTGGTGTGAACAGCGCATCCGCCAGTTGGGCAGCCACCCCAGCGTGCTGAACCCACTGTTTTACGGTTTGTCGTTTGGTATCGGGGCCGCTGCGGGATTGATCAGCGACAAGGTCAGCCTGGGTTTTGTCGCGGCGACCGAACATCAGGTGTGCAAGCACCTGGATGAGCATCTGGAACAACTGCCGGCCGAGGACGAAAAATCCCGGGCGATTCTTGAGCAGATGCGTATCGACGAAGAGCACCACGCCGAAAGCGCGTTGGATGCCGGCGGATTCCGCTTCCCGGCGCCGGTAAGGTTTGGCATGAGCCTGATGGCCAAGGTCATGACCAAAAGCACTTACCGCATTTAAACCTCGCACGAACATTGTAGGAGCGAGCTTGCTCGCGAAAACTCAAGAGCACCGCGGGCAGCCTGACTAAACCCGCTGTCGCTGGCGTTCTTCGCGAGCAAGCTCGCTCCTACAAAGGGTCAACCCAGCTCAATGATCTCGTAATCATGAGTAATGGCCACTCCGGCCGCGCCAAGCATGATCGAGGCCGAGCAGTACTTCTCTGCCGACAGCTCGATAGCCCGCTTGACCTGCGCCTCCTTCAGCGCGCGCCCCTTGACCACAAAATGCATATGGATCTTGGTAAACACCTTTGGATCTTCAGTGGCGCGCTCGGCCTCCAGAAAGGCTTCGCAGCTTTCCACTGCCTGGCGCGACTTCTTCAGGATGCTGACCACATCGAAATTACTGCAGCCGCCCACGCCTAGCAGGAGCATTTCCATGGGCCGTACCCCCAGATTGCGACCACCGGCCTCCGGCGGGCCATCCATGACCACCACATGGCCACTGCCCGACTCACCGAGGAACATGGCTTCGCCCGCCCATTGGATGCGTGCCTTCATCGCCCAGACTCCACTGCTAAAAAAGGGGCGCCAGCTTATCACAGGCCCCCGCGAGCGCAGCGTTCTGCCGCAATGCGCTCAACAGTAGGCCTTGATAGATAAATTCCCTGATCGAGTCAGAATGTGTCTGTTAAGCTGGCGCCAAATCAATGGCGCATTGCCATCCATTGGATGGACCTCGCTCGATAAAAAATACAAGTCCAACCACACCGTGCAGTCTTTTCGGGATACAACCATGGTTGCTATTACCCCCATACCCAAGATCAAGAACCTCGACAAGCTACTGACTCATTGTCAGCGGCGACGCTATCCGGCGAAACAGAACATCATCTGCGCCGGGGAACGCTCGGAAACCCTCTTCTTCATTATCAAAGGTTCGGTCACGATCCTGATCGAGGATGAAGACGGCCGTGAAATGATCATCGCCTACCTCAACACCGGTGATTTTTTCGGCGAACTGGGGCTGTTTGAGCAAGCCGGCAAAGAACAGGAACGTAGCGCCTGGGTGAGAGCCAAGATCGAGTGTGAGGTCGCGGAAATCAGCTACGCAAAATTTCGCGAGCTGGCCCAACAGGATCCGGAAATTCTCTACGCCCTGAGCGGCCAGATTGCCCAGCGCTTACGCAACACCACACGCAAAGTCGGCGACCTGGCATTCTTCGATGTCACAGGGCGCGTCGCCCGCTGCCTGCTGGAGTTGTGCAAGCAGCCAGATGCCATGACTCATCCTGACGGTATGCAGATCAAGGTTACGCGCCAAGAGATCGGGCGCATCGTCGGTTGCTCGCGGGAGATGGTCGGTCGGGTGCTCAAGGATCTGGAAGAGCGCAACCTGGTTCACGTCAAAGGCAAGACGATGGTGGTGTTCGGCACCCGCTAGGGTGCAAAGACCTGCGCCAGCATCTGCCGGTATAAAGCGTCGAGGCGGCTGATCGCATCCGGCGCAGCAAAGGCTTCATGCAGGGCGATATGGCTGTCGGCACGAACCCGTTGCTCCAGGCCACACGCCTGGTTGAAGCGATTGACCGCATCAATCAGTTCTTCGCGATGGTCATCCAGCAACAATGCGCCATGCACCAGGCCCACCGGGCGTCCACCACTCTGGCGCCAACGCTGGGCAGTACCGACCATCTTGCGTCCGTCGAGATTGACGTTATAGCGGCCATCGCAAAAGGCGCCGTCGATTTCGCCTACAGAAGCATCGCCCCCCAACTCAGTCAGCAAATCGCAGATAGGTTGGCACAGACGCAAGTACCCGGTTTCAATCCGGCCCTGGTCGCCTTCACTGCGCGGCGGTGCGTAGACCAGAGCGATATTGACCGTGGCGCTCGATTGCGGCACCGGTTCACCGCCGGTTTCCCGTAGCAATACCGGCCAGCCATGGGCGGCCGATACTTGGCTCGCCACTTCAAACGCAGGCAAGCGGCTCAGGCGGCGAGGCATCACCAATGCCTGGTCGCTGGGTTGCCAGAACAGCAGCCCGAATGACTGCTCACCCGCACAGACGGCGGCCAGCAAGTCCTGCTCGGCGGCAAGGCCTGCTTCAACGGTCATCGCTACGGGGTGGATCATCGGGCATTTACCTCTCTGAATAAACACACAAGCCAGCTCCCACAGTGACCGCGTTTCAAATCAATCCAGCGTCGAACCGCTGACCGGCACACCACGCTCCGGGAAAAACAGGCGCTGCAACTCAGCCCCAGGATTTTCCGCACGCATAAAGGTTTCGCCGACCAGGAACGAGTAGACGTCGCTGATTTCCATCAGCTCCACATCCGCACGATTGACGATCCCACTCTCGGTAATCACCAGCCGGTCGCGGGGAATGCGCGGCAGCAAGTCCAAGGTGGTTTCGAGGTTGACTTCAAAGGTATGCAGATTGCGGTTGTTGACCCCAACCAGCCGTGTATCGAGGGTTTTCAGTGCGCGCTCCAGCTCGTCACCGTCGTGGACTTCGACCAGTACATCCAGGCCCACGCCTTTGGCAACAGCCGCCAGCTCGGCCATCTGCACGTCGTCCAGCGCCGAAACGATCAGCAGCACGCAATCGGCGCCCAATGCCCGGGCTTCGACGATCTGGTACGGGTCGATCATGAAGTCCTTGCGGATCACCGGTAACTTGCACGCGGCGCGGGCTTGTTGCAGGTAAGCGTCGGAACCTTGGAAATAGTCGATGTCAGTCAGCACGGAAAGGCAGGTCGCCCCGCCCTTCTCGTAACTGGCAGCAATTTCTGCTGGCACGAAGTGCTCGCGGATCACACCTTTGCTCGGCGAGGCCTTTTTGATCTCTGCGATCACCGCCGGCTGCTTGAGCTTGGCCTGGGTAATCAGGGCATTGGCGAAGCCGCGCGGTGCATCGGCGCTTCTCGCCAGGCCTTCCAGCTCGGCCAGGCTCACGCGGGCGCGGCGCTCGGCGACTTCTTCAACTTTGCGGGCGAGGATGTTTTCCAGGACTGTTGGCACACTCATCCTTCATTCTCCATTTTGAATACGGCCGTGAATGCTCCCAGCTCTTCGAGTTTTTCGCGAGCCAGACCCGTGTGCAGCGCATCGTGGGCTAAGGCGACACCTTCTTTAAGACTATAGGCGTGATCGGCTGCGTAAAGTGCCGCGCCAGCATTCAGAACAATCATCTCAGCCGCTTTCTGGCCGTTTTCGGTCTTGCGGCGCCCCAAGGCATCGCGAATCAACTCCAGGGAAGCCGCCGGGCTTTCCACCGCCAGGCCATGCAGGCTCTGGCTCTTCATACCGAGGTCTTCTGGCTCGACCCAGTACTCAGTGACCTGGTCGTTCTTGAGCTCCGCCACAAAGGTCGGGGCCGCCAGGCTGAATTCGTCCAGGCCATCCTTGGAATGCACCACCAGCACATGCTTGCTGCCCAGGCGTTGCAGGACTTCGGCCAACGGCCGGCACAGCGCCTGGCTGAACACGCCCACCACCTGATGTTTCACACCGGCCGGATTCGTAAGCGGGCCAAGCATGTTGAACAGGGTACGCAGGCCCAGGTCCTTGCGCGGGCCAGCGGCGTGCTTCATCGCCCCATGGTGGGACTGGGCAAACATAAAGCCGATGCCAACGTTATCGATGCAGCGCGCCACCTGCACCGGCGTCAGGTTCAGGTAGATACCTGCCGCTTCCAGCAGGTCGGCACTGCCGCTCTTGCCCGATACCGCGCGGTTGCCATGCTTGGCCACGGTGCAGCCAGCGGCCGCGACCACAAAGGAAGACGCCGTCGATACGTTGAAGATATTCGCACCATCGCCGCCGGTGCCGACCACATCGACCACGCCGTCGAGGGTCTTGAGTTCGACCTTGTCCGCCAGCTCGCGCATCACTGAGACGGCGCCGACGATTTCGTCGATGCTCTCGCTTTTCATGCGCATGGCCATCATAAAGGCGCCAATCTGCGCATCGGTGCATTGACCGGTCATGATTTCGCGCATGACATCGCTCATTTCAGCGGTGCTCAGGTCCAGATGGCCGACGATACGGCTCAGGGCAGTCTTGATATCCATGGAAAGTCCTTAGCGCGTGCCGCCGCTCTGCTTGAGAAAGTTGGCGAACAGCTCGTAGCCCTGCTCGGTCAGAATCGATTCGGGGTGAAATTGCACCCCTTCGACATTCAGTGTCTTGTGCCGCAGGCCCATGATCTCATCGACCGAGCCGTCTTCCAGTTGGGTCCAGGCCGTCAGTTCCAGGCACTCGGGCAGGGTTTCGCGCTTGACCACCAGTGAGTGGTAGCGGGTCACCGTCACCGGTAGGTTCAGGCCCTGGAACACGCCCAGGTCACGATGAAACACCGGGCTGGTCTTGCCGTGCATTACCTGGCGGGCACGCACTACATCGCCACCAAACGCCTGGCCGATGGATTGGTGGCCCAGGCAAACCCCGAGAATCGGCAGCTTGCCGGCAAAATACTTGATCGCTTCAAGGGAAATTCCCGCCTCGGTCGGCGTGCACGGCCCGGGCGAAACTACGATGCGCTCCGGGTTCAAGGCCGCAATCTGCGCCACGGTCATTTCATCGTTGCGCACCACCTTGACCTCGGCACCCAGCTCGCCCAGGTATTGCACAACGTTGTAGGTAAAGGAGTCGTAGTTATCAATCATCAGCAACATGTGGGTTCAAACCTCTTGAATTCACTGATTTCGAATGACCGCCTTCCCAGAGAGTGACCCGCTGCCAGACGCACTTTCCGGTTGCCAGGGTGAGCCGGCAAGGGGCGTCGAACAAAGGGTGAAGAAGGCAAATCGGTACAGGTCCGGCGGGGCCGGCAGAGAAAATTCAGGCGCGCCAACGCCAACGGGCGTGTGCCTTGACTACTCGCATCAAGAGTTTGCTGATGATCAACACGGGGAGGGTCTCATTCATACGTTCCCGCACAGTAACGTAGCCTCGCCGGCCGTGCAATATGGAGCAGCAAATACGGGGGCGATGACCAAGGGTTTGTAGGAAAAAACGATTTTCCTCACAGGCAACTCCCACTACATTGCTAGTGTTCCACTTCCGATACAAAAACAATCACATGGAATTTCGTATGCTCAGACCATATTTTGTTGCGCCCCTTGCCGGCTGCCTCTTGGGACTGGCCTGCGCGCAGGCGTTTGCAGCACCTTCACCTTATTCAACCATGGTCGTTTTCGGCGATAGCCTGGCGGACGCCGGCCAGTTCCCCGACGGGTTGTCTGGCGCCAGCCTGCGCTTCACCAACCGTACCGGTCCTACATTCCAAGGCGACTATGGCCTGGTGTCATCAACCCTGCTGGGCTCGAAACTGGGCGTAGCGCCAAACGACCTGAATGCCTCCACCTCCCCGGTTCGCGCGGCGCAAGGCTTGCCTGACGGCAACAACTGGGCGGTCGGTGGTTACCGGACCGACAACATCCTGGATTCCATCACCTCGGTATCCAACACCGCGATCCCACCCGGCAATGCGGGCGCGGGCACGGTGTTGCGCAGTCGCCAGGGCTACCTGCCGGCAAACGGCGGGCGCGCCGACCCCAATGCCCTGTACTTTCTGTCCGGTGGCGGCAATGACTTCCTGCAACAGCGCATCGGCAGCCCTGGCGACGCCGTTGCGGCAGGCGGCCGCCTGGCCGACAGCGCCCAGGTCCTGCAACAAGCCGGTGCGCGCTACATCATGGTGTGGATGCTACCCGACCTGGGCCTGACACCTGCCATCAACGGCACACCACAGCAGGCAGCGACCTCCGCCCTGAGTAATATTTTCAACCAGGCATTGGTACAACGCCTGTCGCAGATCGATGCCCAGATCATCCCGTTGAATATTCCACTGTTGTTGCAAGAATCCTTCGCCGACCCGGGCCGCTTTGGCCTGGCGACCGGGCAGAACCTTACCGGCACCTGCTTCAGTGGCAACAGTTGCACCGCCAACCCGGTCTACGGCATTGGCGGCACCAACCCGGATCCGACCAAGCTGATCTACAACGACTCGGTCCACCCCACCGTCGCCGGGCAGCGCCTGATCGCCGACTACGCCTATTCCCTGCTGGCCGCCCCCTGGGAGCTGACCTTGCTGCCGGAAATGGCCCAGAGCACCCTGCGTGCCCACCAGGATGAGCTGCGCAACCAATGGCAAGCGGACAATGGCAACTGGCAGGCCGTTGGCCAGTGGCGCGCAATTGTGGCCGGCGGTGGCCAGCGCCTGGACTTTGATGATCAACGCAGTTCGGCCAGTGGCGACGGCAGTGGCTACAACCTGAATGTCGGCACCAGCTATCGGCTCGACGAGAGTTGGCGCGTAGGCGTCGCGGCTGGCTTGTATCGCCAGACCCTGGAAGCCGGCGCCAACGACTCGGACTACCAGCTCAACAGCTACATGGGCAGCGCATTCGCGCAGTATCAGCACAATCACTGGTGGGCCGATGCCGCGCTGACCGGTGGCCGCCTGGACTTCGACAGCCTCAAACGCAAATTCGCCCTGGGCGTCAGCGAAGGCTCCGAAAAAGGCGACACCGACGGCTGGCTCTGGGCCTTGAGCGGCCGCGTGGGTTATGACATTGCCGGGGTCGGCAGCGACTGGCACCTGTCACCGTTCATCAGCGCCGACTATGCGCGGGTCGAAGTCGATGGCTACGAGGAAAAAGGCAACCGCTCCACGGCGCTGACCTTTGATGACCAGCAGCGCGACTCCAAACGCCTGGGGGTTGGCCTGCAGGGCAGCTACCGGGTCACCCCGCAAACCCAGGTGTTTGGCGAAGTGGCTCACGAGCATGAGTTCGAGAATGACACCCAGAAGGTGAACATTTCGCTCAACAGCGTGCAGGGGATCGACTTCAAGCTGGACGGCTACACGCCCCGCAGCAACTCAGACCGCCTGAGCCTCGGGGTCAGCCACAAGTTGACCCAGGAGCTGGCGTTGCGGGCCGCCTATAACGTAAGGAAGGATGACAGCCTGACCCAGCAGGGAGTCAGTGTCGGGGTGAGCCTGGATTTCTAATACGGTCGCAAGTCCAACGTAAAACCCATGTGGGAGCGGGCTTGCTCGCGAATGCGGTGGATCAGTCGGTACGTGTATTGACTGATCCATCGCATTCGCGAGCAAGCCCGCTCCCACACAAGCTCGCCCCACAGTTGGATCTGGATTGGCCGTCAGTCCTGCGGGGTCTGCTCGGCCAACGCCACCGCACGGAACATCGCCCGGCGCTTGTTCAAGGTTTCTTCCCACTCAAGGGCCGGCACCGAGTCGGCCACGATCCCGCCGCCCGCCTGCACATGCAGTTCGCCGTCCTTGATCACCGCCGTGCGAATCGCAATGGCGGTGTCCATGTTGCCATTCCACGCAAAGTAGCCCACGGCACCGCCGTAGACACCACGTTTGACCGGCTCCAGTTCGTCGATGATTTCCATCGCGCGGATCTTCGGTGCGCCAGACAAGGTGCCCGCCGGCAGAATTGCGCGCAGCGCGTCCATTGCCGTCAGGCCGGCCTTCAGCTCGCCGGTAACGTTGGAGACGATGTGCATCACGTTGGAATAGCGCTCGATCACCATTTTTTCGGTGAGTTTCACCGAGCCGATTTCCGAAACACGCCCGGTGTCGTTGCGCCCCAGGTCGATCAGCATCAAGTGCTCGGCGATTTCCTTGTCGTCGGACAGCAGGTCTTCTTCGAGCGCCAGGTCGGCCTCTTCGGTGACGCCACGGGGCCGGGTGCCGGCAATCGGGCGCACGGTGATGAGGTTATCTTCGACACGTACCAACACTTCCGGCGAGCTGCCCACCACGTGGAAGTCGCCAAAGTTGAAGAAGTACATGTACGGCGTAGGGTTGAAGCAACGCAGCGCCCGGTACAGGTCGATGGGTGCCGCTTTGAAGTCGATGGACATGCGTTGCGACGGCACCACTTGCATGCAGTCACCGGCGAGGATGTATTCCTTGATGGTATCGACCGCGCGCTCGTAGTCATCCTGGGTAAAGCTGGAGCGAAATACCGGGTCGGCCGCCGGCGGACGGCTGAGGTCCAGGCCGCGACGTGGGGTGATCGGCTGGCGCAGCTTGTCCAGCAGGGCCTCGAGGCTGGCCTGGCCTTGCTCGAAAGCATCGGCCTGGGCCGGGTCGGCGAGGACGATCGCGTGCATCTTGCCTGCCAGGTTGTCGAACACCACCACCGCGTCGGAAACCATCAGCAGAATGTCCGGCACCCCCAAAGGATCGGGGTTTGGGCATTTGCCCAGGCGCTGTTCCACGTAACGCACGCAGTCGTAGCCGAAATACCCCACCAGGCCGCCATTGAAGCGCGGCAGGCCAGGGATGGTCGGCACGTTGTAGCGCGCCTTGAACGCTTCGACGAAGGCCAGCGGGTCTTGCACATCGTGGCTTTCGATCTCGACGCCGTCATGGGTGATGCTGACGTGATAGTCATGCACCCGCAGGACCGTGCGGCACGGCAGGCCGATGATCGAGTAACGGCCCCACTTTTCACCGCCCTGCACCGATTCCAGCAGGTAGGAATTGGGCTCGTCGGCCAGCTTCAGGTAGATCGACAGCGGCGTATCGAAGTCGGCCAGGGTTTCCCGGGCCATGGGGATACGGTTGTAGCCGGCAGCGGCCAAACGCAGGAATTCTTCGCGGATCATGAGGTGCCTCGTGGCGTGAGGGTCTAACGGTCAGGTATGCAAACGTGCCGCAGCGCGGCCAGGATCAGTCAGGCGCGCCAACGCCAGCGGGCCAGGGCCTTGATGACTTTCATCCA
The DNA here is from genome assembly GCF_009873475.1 of Pseudomonas sp. DTU12.1. Lineage (NCBI taxonomy): Bacteria > Pseudomonadati > Pseudomonadota > Gammaproteobacteria > Pseudomonadales > Pseudomonadaceae > Pseudomonas > Pseudomonas sp. DTU12.1. The sequence goes on from NZ_CP045254.1 coordinate 5,525,548, forward strand.
GAGTTTGCGAGTGACCACCACGATGGGATTTCCAGAAGGGGATGGGACGGCATCGGGCAACGTTATCTCAGCGCCCGCTCCCAAGCAACCGGGGATTAGCAGTCGCAGGTCGTCAATCACCAGCGCCGGCGACTCTTCAGCAATCGGCCGGCCATGGTTATAGCCGTAGCTCAGGGCCACGCACTGCACGCCCGCCGCTTTTGCCGCTAGCACATCACTGCGCGAATCGCCGACAAACAGCGATTGGGACGCCGGGATGTTGGCCATTTTCATCACGAAGAACAGCGCCGCCGGATCAGGCTTTTTCTGCGGCAGGGTATCGCCACCGATGATCCAGCGGAAATACCGGCCGATCTTCATCTGATCCAGCAGCGGCGCAACGAAGCGTTCCGGCTTGTTGGTGATCAGGGCCATTTCCACGCCCTGCTTGTGCAACCACTTGAGGGTGTCGCGTACGCCGGGGTAAACCACGGTCAGTTCGTGGCCGTCTTCGTAGGCGGCGTTGAACAATTCCAGCGCGTGCTCGGCCTCCACGTCATCGACACCCTCGGCGTCGATGTGATTGGCCAGGGCCCGGCGCACCAGCATCTGCACGCCGTTGCCGACCCAGTCGCGCACCGACTCGATACCCACAGGCTTGCGCCCCAGTTTGAGCAGCATCTGGTCCACCGCCACTGCCAGGTCCGGCACCGAGTCGACCAGGGTGCCGTCCAGATCAAACATCACCAGCCGTGGCAACTTGCCGGGGAACAACTGCTCAAAACCGCTCATGGACGCGCCAGCGCCAGTTCTGCACGCATCTTGGCGATCACCGCCTGATAGTCAGGGGTGTTGAAGATCGCCGAGCCGGCGACGAAGGTGTCGGCGCCCGCCGCCGCGATGTCACGGATGTTGTTGACGTTGACCCCACCGTCGATCTCCAGGCGGATATCGCGGCCAGAGGCATCGATCAGCGCGCGGGCTTCACGCAGCTTGTCGAGGGTGCCGGGGATGAACTTCTGCCCGCCAAAGCCTGGGTTGACGCTCATCAGCAAGACCATGTCGACCTTGTCCATCACGTACTTGAGCGTGTCCAGCGGCGTCGCCGGGTTGAACACCAGCCCGGCCTTGCAACCGCCTTCGCGGATCAACTGCAGGGAACGGTCGATGTGCAGCGTGGCTTCCGGGTGGAAGGTGATGTAGGTCGCGCCGGCTTCAATGAAGTCGCCGATGATGCGATCCACCGGGCTGACCATCAGGTGCACGTCAATCGGCGCGGTCACGCCGTACTTGCGCAGCGCTGCGCAGACCATCGGACCGATGGTCAGGTTCGGCACATAGTGGTTGTCCATGACATCGAAGTGCACGAAGTCGGCACCGGCGGCCAACACGTTGTCCACTTCCTCACCCAGGCGGGCGAAGTCGGCGGAGAGGATCGATGGAGCAATAACGAAGGGCTGCATGACGCACCTTTTCTGAGCTAAATCACGATGGCGCGCATTGTATACCTCATGCTTTGCTGCGCGCACCGTGACCTGACTCAATGGCTAATAGGCGGCGCGGTAGATTTTCTCGATATCCGCCGCACTGAGCTTGCGCGGATTGTTGCGCATCAGCCGCTCGATTCCCGCGGCCTCTACCGCCATGGCCGGGATCGCCTCCTCCGGCACGCCGAAGCTGCGCAGGCCCTGGGGGATCTCCACTGCGGCACATAGCCGCGTCATCGCCTCCACCGCCTGGTCGGCAGCGTCGTTGAGACTCAAAGCGCTGACATTCACGCCCATGGCCTGGGCAATATCCTGCATGCGCTCGACACAGGCCAGCTTGTTCCAGTGCATCACGTAGGGCAGCAGCAACGCGTTGCTCACCCCATGGGCAATATTGAAACGCCCGCCCAACGGATAGGCCAGCGCATGCACCGCGCCCACCCCGGCATTGCCGAACGCCATGCCGGCCATCAGGCTGGCGGTGGCCATATCGTCACGCGCCTGCAGGTTGGCCGGGTTGGCATAGGCCTTGGGCAAGGCCTTGGCAATCAACTTGATCGCACCGATGGCCAAGGCATCGGTGATCGGCGAGGCGTTCAGCGACAGATAGGACTCGATGGCATGCACCAGGGCATCCACGCCACTGGCCGCCGTGACACTGCGCGGGCACGTCAGGGTCATTTGCGGGCTGATCAGCGCGACATCCGGCAGCAGATAGTCGCTGACGATGCCTTTTTTCAATTGCGCGGCCTTGTCTGAAAGAATCGCCACATTGGTCACTTCCGAACCGGTGCCGGCCGTGGTGGGAATCGCAATCAGCGGCGGCCCCTTGCGCGGCACCTGGTCCACGCCGAACAAATCCGCGAGGGCGCCGTGATAACCGGCATAGGCGGCAACGCTCTTGGCGATATCAATGGCACTGCCACCGCCCACACCGATCAGGCCGTCATGCCCGCCTTCGCGGTAGACCTGCATGCAGTCTTCGACAATGGCGATCTCCGGGTCAGGCAACACCCGGTCGAAAATCTCATAGGGACGATCCCCCAACTGCGCCAACGCCAGTTGCACCGTACCGGACTTGACCAGCGCGGCATCGGTGACGATCAGCGGGTTATCGATATCCAGCCGGGTCAATTCGGCGGCCAATTGTTCGATGGCGCCTGGGCCGGTGAGCAATTTATGGGCGATCTTGAATGAGGAGGTACTCATGTGCGCGGCCTCTTATAAGTTGGGGGGCTGGCACAAGAATAGCTGGGGAATGTGGGTTGTCTGCCATTCAGCGGCTGAATGGTCGGATGACTCCAGGCAGGCACGGTCACTGTAGGAGCTGGCTTGCCTGCGATGGTATCGGCTCGGTGTGTCAGGTGTACCGAGGTGATGCCATCGCAGGCAAGCCAGCTCCCACAGGTGATCGAGTTTCAGCAGTCAGACCTGCGCGGTGCGCAGTTTTTCGCTGCGACCACGCAGCCATTCCAGGGTCAGCAGCAAAACCACCGAGAAGGCGATCAACAAGGTCGCCGCCGCGGCAATGGTCGGGCTGAGGTTTTCACGGATGCCGCTGAACATCTGCCGTGGCAAGGTTGCTTGCTCGGGCCCGGCGAGGAATAGCGTCACCACCACCTCATCGAACGACGTGGCAAAGGCAAACAGCGCCCCGGAAATAACCCCCGGCGCAATCAACGGCAAGGTCACCCGGCGAAAGGCAGTCAGTGGCGATGCTCCCAGGCTGGCCGCCGCGCGCACCAGGTTATGGTTGAACCCCTGCAAGGTCGCCGACACCGTGATGATCACAAAGGGCACGCCCAACACCGCATGCACCACGATCAGCGAAAAGAAGCTGTTGCCCAATCCCAGCGGGGCAAAGAACAGATAACTGGCCACGCCGATAATCACCACGGGCACCACCATTGGCGAAATCACCAGGGCCATCACCAGCGCTTTGCCGGGGAAATGGCCACGGGTCAGGCCGATGGCCGCCAGCGTACCGAATACCATCGCCAGCACCGTCGCTGCCGGGGCGACGATGATGCTGTTCTTCAAGGCGCGCATCCATTCCGCCGAGGCGAAGAAGTCCTGGTACCAGTGCAGCGAAAACCCCTGCAACGGGTACACCAGGAAACTTCCGGAGTTGAATGACAGCGGGATAATCACCAACACCGGCAGGATCAGGAACAACAGGATCAGGCCGCAGAGGATCCGCAAGCTGTAGAACCACACCCGTTCGATGGGTGACATGTAAGGACTGCTGGACATATCAGGCGCTCCTCAGCTCAGGCGCAGGCGGCTGGCGCCCACCAGCCAGTTGTAGATCAGGTACAGCACCACGGTCGCCAGCAGCAGCAAGCCGCCCAGCGCGGTGGCCATGCCCCAGTTGATGCTGGTGTTGGTGTAGAACGCCACGAAGTAGCTGACCATCTGGTCGTTCGGGCTGCCCAGCAGCGCCGGGGTGATGTAGTAACCAATCGCCAGGATGAACACCAACAGGCAACCGGCACCGACGCCCGCATAGGTTTGCGGGAAGTACACCCGCCAGAAACTGGCAAACGGATGACAGCCCAGGGAAATCGCCGCGCGCATATAGGTCGGTGAAATACCCTTCATTACGCTGTAGATCGGCAAAATCATGAACGGCAGCAGGATATGCACCATGGAGATGTAGACCCCAAGCCGGTTGAACACCAACTCCAGGGGCTTATCGATGATGCCCATGCTCATCAGCGCGCCGTTGATCAAGCCACCGGACTGCAGCAACACAATCCACGCGGCGACCCGCACCAGCACCGAGGTCCAGAAGGGCAGCAGCACCAGGATCATCAACAGGTTGCTCTGCCGCGCCGGCAGGTTGGCCAGCAGGTACGCCAGCGGATAGGCCAGCAACAGGCAGCACACGGTAATCACCAGGCCCATCCAGAAGGTGCGGGCGAAGATATCGAGGTAGATCGCCTGGTCCGGCGTGGCCGGGGCGACTTCGCCCAGGTCGTCGATCCGATGATCGACCGCCGCCAGCAGGTAGTAAGGCGTCAGGCTGCTGGTATTGCGGCGGATTGCCTGCCAGTACGCGGGGTCGCCCCAGCGTTCGTCGAGGTTTTCCAGCGCTTCTTTATAAGAGGCCGGCACTTCGCTGAACGGCAGCGCCCGCGCGGTTTTGGTCAGCAGGCTGCGATAGCCCGCCAGTTCCATGTTCAGGCGCTTGGACAGATCGCCCAGGGTCTGGTTTTTGCGGGCTTCGCCCAGGTCCTCGCTGATGGCCTGGTACACCGGCTCGCCGGGCAAGCCACGACCATCCCAGGCCGTCACCGCCACCACGGTGCGCGGCAGGCCGGCGACCACCTCCGGGTTACCGACGCTTTTGTAGAGCAGCGCGACGATGGGCACCAGGAACACCAGCAGCAAAAACACCACCAGTGGCGCGATCAGCGCCTGGGCCTTCCAGCGGTTAAGCCGCTCGGCACGCGCCAGGCGCTGCTTCAAGCTGGGGGTGGTGACCTCGTTCGAGGGAACGGCGATGGCCATGGCAAACTCCGGGTAACGAAAATAAATGCAATCTGCTGAACAACGCAGATCCCCTGTGGGAGCGGGCTTGCTCGCGATGGCGGCCTGTCAGTTGACTCATGTGTAACTGATACACCGCCATCGCGAGCAAGCCCGCTCCCACAATGGGTTATGTGGCGCGGCTTATTACTTGGCGGCCCAGGAATTGAAGCGCTGCTCCAACTGCTCGCCGTTATCCGCCCAGAAGCTCACATCGATCTGCACCTGGTTGGCGATGTTTTCCGGGGTGGTCGGCATATCCTTGAGGATGTCCTTGGCCAGCAGCGGCACAGCCCGGGTATTGGCCGGGCCGTAGGCGATGTTTTCCGAATAGGTTTTCTGCTGTTCCCGGGCCACGGAGAAGGCGATGAATTTCTTCGCCGCCTCAGCGCGCTCCTTGCTCAGGCCCTTGGGGATCGCCCAGGCGTCGAAATCGTAGATACCGCCGTTCCACACCACTTTCAGGTTGCTCTCTTTCTGCACAGCGGCGATCCGGCCGTTGTAGGCCGAGCTCATGACCACATCACCCGAGGCCAGGTACTGCGGCGGCTGTGCGCCGGCTTCCCACCACTGGATCGACGGTTTGAGCTCATCGAGTTTCTTGAAGGCGCGGTCCTGGCCATCTTTGCTGGCCAGCACTTTGTAGACATCCTTGGGCGCCACGCCGTCGGCCATCAGGGCGAATTCCAGGGTGTATTTGGCGCCTTTGCGCAGGCCACGCTTGCCCGGGAAGTTCTTGGTGTCCCAGAAGTCTGCCCAACTGGTGGGCGCAGTCTTCAGTTTGTCGGCGTTGTAGGCCATTATTGTGGACCACACAAAGAACCCCACGCCGCAGGATTGGATCGCGCCTTTCACATAGTCGTCGGGGTTGCCGAACAGTTTCGGGTCCAGCGGTTCGAACATGTCTTCGTCACAGCCACGGGACAGTTCCGGCGACTCGACTTCCACCAGGTCCCAGGACACGCTCTTGGTGTCGACCATGGCTTTGACCTTGGCCATCTCACCGTTGTACTCGCCGGCGATGATCTTGCCGTTGCCCGCGCTTTCCCACGGGGTATAGAAAGCCTTGACCTGGGCCGCCTTGTTCGCGCCGCCAAACGACACCACCGTCAGGTCGGTACCTGCCATGACCTGTGAAGCACCCGCCAGGCCAATGGCCAGGGCGGTCAATTTCAGGGATCTCAACATTTATTGTTCTCTCCACGTGCAGGGTTGGGTGAAGCCAAGGGGGCGATCAATTCGCCTCTAGAAGTGGGTCGAGTGCGCGAACGTGCTCGACTTGCCAGCCAATCGGAACCACATCGCCGACCGTCAGTGCCGGGTCCAGCTCGGCGATCGGTTGTTTCACAAAGAAATCAGCCTTGCCGCAGACTTCCAGGCGTACACGTACGTGATCGCCCAGGTAGATGAATTCGGCCACCCGACCCGAGAAGCGATTGCTGCAGCTTTCGCTGGAGCCATTGAGGCTGACCCGTTCCGGGCGCACCGACAGGGTCACCGGGCCGCCGATCTGCCCGACATTCACCGCCAGCGCCTCGACCTTCTCGCCCCGTGCCAGCTCGACCACGCAACGCTCACCGGTGTGGCTGTGCAGGCGGCCGTTAAGGCGGTTGTTCTCACCGATAAAGTTGGCGACGAAGGTGTTTTTTGGCTCTTCATACAAGGTGCGCGGCGGTGCGATCTGCTGGATCTCGCCCTGATGGAACACCGCCACGCGGTCGGACATGGTCAGCGCTTCACCCTGGTCGTGGGTCACGTAGACCACGGTCACGCCGAGGCGCTGGTGCAGGTGCTTGATCTCCATCTGCATGTGTTCACGCAGCTGTTTATCGAGGGCGCCGAGGGGTTCGTCCATCAACACCAACTGCGGTTCGAATACCAATGCACGGGCCAGCGCGACCCGTTGTTGCTGGCCGCCGGATAGTTGCGCGGGGTAGCGCTGGGCGAAGGCGTCGAGTTGCACCATGCTCAGCACGCGCTTGACCCGCTCACTGACATCGGTCTTGCTCAAACCCCGGACTGTCAGGGGGAACGCCAGGTTCTCGGCCACGGTCATGTGCGGGAACAGCGCGTAGTTCTGGAACACCATGCCAATGTCGCGCTTGTGCGGCGGCACGTTGTTGATCGAGCGTCCGGCCAGGAGGATTTCCCCGGCGGTCGGCGTTTCAAAGCCCGCCAGCATCATCAGGCTGGTGGTCTTGCCCGAGCCGGACGGGCCCAGCAGGGTAAGGAACTCGCCTTTGCGAATGTCCAGGTTGAGGTCTTTGACGATCAGGTTCTCGCCGTCGTAGCTCTTCTGCACACCACGAAAGCTGACCAGCACATCATTTGAATCCACCTCGCTCATACCCGCACCTTTGTGTTTTGGAATGCTGTGGAGCAAGCGTAGTCCAGGCGCCAGCCCACGAAAATCGGGGCGCAAGAGAGATTGGCATCAGCGCGGTGGAAGGTTCGGGGTAGGGATTGCCCTACACGGATGGCGGGCATGGGACAGTTGAGCGGCCAGGAGGACGCGACAAGCCGCAGGCATGGGCTGCGGGGTGCTGCCGGGGTGTCGCAAATAGATACGCCTCCCTGTAGGAGCCCGGCTTGCCGGCGATGGCGCCCTCAAGATAGCCACCACCGGCAAGCCGGGCGCCTACAGGAGTTTGTGCTCCATCGCGTACTTCACCAGTTCTGCCAGGGAGGTGATGTTGAGCTTTTGCATCAACCGCGCCTTGTGGGTGCTGATGGTCTTGCTGCTCAGGGCCAGTTGCTGGGCGATATCGTTGACATTGGCGCCCTGGGCCAAACGCTCGAACACCGAGAATTCACGCTCGGACAATAGCGAATGCAAGGGCCGGGCATCGGTGAGGCCGACTTCGAACACCATGCGGTCGGCCAGGTCCGGGTCGATATAGCGCCCGCCCGCGGCCACCTTGCGAATCGCCGTCAACAGCAGCGCCGGATCACTGTCCTTGGTCGCGTACCCCGCCGCGCCGACCTTCAACGCCCGGGCAGCCATTTGCGCTTCGTCATGCATCGACAGTACCAGGATCGCCGGCGGATTGTTCAGAGCGCGAATCCGTGCAATCGCTTCCAGGCCATTGACCCCAGGCATCGAGATATCCAGCAACACGACCTCGCATGGTGTATGGCGCAAGGCTTCCAACAGCTGTTCGCCATTCCCCGCCTCGCCCACCACCAGTAGATCCTTGGCCAGGCCGATCAACTGCTTGATGCCCTCACGGACGATGGTGTGGTCTTCGGCTACCAATACGCGGATCACAGGACTTTCCTCTCTATAACGATTAAACGCCAATATTCAAAATGTGGGGCTTGCTCGCGAATGCGGTTTAGCAGCTTATGCATCCGCTGACTGTGACACCGCCATCGCGGGCAAGCCCACTCCCACAAGGGCCTAGGGGGCATCCAACGGCACCGTCACGCTCAGGGTGGTGCCCTCCCCCAGTTCGCTGTCCAGGCTCAACTGCCCGCCCATGATCAGCACCCGCTCGCGCATGCCCACCAGGCCAAACGACACCGGCCGCCCCGGCGCGGCGACAAAGCCTGCGCCATCGTCGCTGATGGTCAGCCGCAGATTGGCGCCCTCCACCGCCAGGGTCAGTTCCACAGTATGCGCCTGGGCATGGCGCATGACATTGGTCAGCGCCTCTTGCAGGATGCGGAACAGGCCAATGGCCTTGGCGTCGCTCAACGCCGGAAGGTTATCTGGCACTTGCACCAGGCAAGGGATCTGCGTGCGCGCCTCAAAGCGCCGCGCCTGCCATTCAATGGCCGAGGCAATCCCTGCGTCGAGAATCGGCGGGCGCAGCGCGGTGGCCACATCGCGCACCAGTTGAAACAACTGGGCGATCAGGCGCTTCATACTGTTCAGGCGTTCGTGCAGGCCGGGGTCCAGTTGCGCGTAGGCCAGCTCGCACATGGAGGTTTCCAGTTTCAGCACCGTGAGCATCTGCCCCAGCTCATCGTGGACTTCGCGGGCAATCCGCGCCTTCTCTTCCTCGCGCACCGTCTCCAGGTGGGCTGACAGCTCGCGCAGTTGCGCACGCGAGGCATCCAGTTCCAATTCAATTCGCTTGCTGTCGCTGATGTCCCAGACGATCCCGTCCCAGACCACCGCGCCATCCTCCAGGCGCCGGGTAACGGCCTTGATCTCGGCCCAGCGCTGCTCGCCCTGGCGAGTGAGGATGCGGCCCTGCCACGACCAGTTACTCTCGCTGTCGATGGCCTGGTCCTGGGTCTGGTGGTAACTGGCGCGGTCATCGGGGTGTACCAGGCTGCGAATCCCCACATCGCGATGGCTGAGCACGGACGGCGAGTAGCCCACCAGGCGCTCGCTGCCTTCGCTGATATAGGCGAAGTCGATATCGGCACTCAGCGCCAGCCGCTCCAGGCGAAAGACCATCCCCGGCACATTGGCGGCGATGCCTTGCAAGCGCGCTTCACTTTCCTGCAGGGCGGCCAATGCGCGGCGGCGCTCGGTAACGTCGGTGAGGTACACCACCAGGTATTCGCCACCGGCAAAACGCAGGAAACTCAGGGACACATCCGTGGGCAACAGGCTGCCATCCGCACGCAGGCACTGGGTGGCGAAGCTCTGGGGGCCGTCTTCGCTGGCTCGCGCGCGCTTCCACAGGTTCAGCCAGCGGTCCATGCTCAGGTTGGGTTCGAACTCGATCAACGGGCGTTCGATCAGCGCGCCTGGGGCGTAGCCGAGCATGGCTTCGGCGGCGACATTGGCATAGCGCACATGGCTGTCCCAATTGACCCAGAGGATACCGACGGTGCTTTGGTCGATGGAAAACTGGGTCAGGCGCAAGGCTTCGGCACCGGCGGCGCGGGCCGCGCTTTCTTCGCGGGTGGCCAGCAACTGGTGCTCCAGGGCATGTTTTTGCCGACGCTGCCACACAGCGACCGCCAGGCACGCGAGCAACAGCAGGCCCAGCAGCAGGCTGAGGTTTTGCCAGAACCCCGGAGATTCCGAGAGCCGCGGATATTTGGGTTGCAGCCAACGGGCGTGCAATTGCTCCAACTCACGGGCGGGAATGGCCCGCAGGCCGCTCTCGACAATGTCCGCCAAGGGTGGCCAGTCCCGCCGCGTGGCCACCCGCAGCAGTTGCGGCAGGCCAATATCACCGACCACCGCCAGGCCGGCGAATTCGGGCTCGACCGACAGCCGACTCAACTGCGCCTCATCGATCACCGCATAGCGCGCCTGCTGGCTGACCAACAATTGCAGGGCCTGGCGCTCCAGGGGCACGCCTTGCAGGTTCAGGTTGGGGTAATTGCTGCGCAGGTATTCGGCCACGGCACTGGGCATGCGCACCGCAACCCGCGAGTGTTCGTCGAGCTTTTCCAGGTCCACTGCGCCGCTGCCGTCACGAATACCCACGATGTGCTGGGGCACACGCATATAGGGGTCGGAAAACAGCCACAGGCGCAGGCCGGCCGGGGTTTGCAGCAGGCCAGGCGCGAGGTCGACCGCGTCCTCACGCAAGGCGTCCTCCAACTGCTCTTGCGTGGGGAAGTTGCGCCAGGTCAGTTCGATATTCAGCGCCTTGGCCAGCGCCTGCATCAGCTCGACATTGGCCCCGGACAAGCGCTGCAGGCGCCGGTCGTATTGTGCGTAGGGTGCCTGCAACACCACACCGACCCGCAGTTGCGGGTGCTGCGCCAGCCACTCGCGCTGCTGGGCACTGAGCACCGCCGGCGGCACCACGGAAGCAGGCGCGGCACTCGCCATCAAGGGAAAGCACAGATAGCCGATAACCAGCAGACAGCGAAAAATCATCATTCACATCTCACATCCAACCCATTAGGCTGCCGGGATCACTTCTGGCCGGGATTCCACTATGCCCCTGCTTCACCGTTCGACACTGCCAGCATTGTGCCTGTCGCTACTGTTTACCAGCACCTTTTGCGTACAGGCGGCTGATACCGCGCCGGCTACCGCCGAAAAGCCACCGGAACGCCAGCCGTTACCCGAGCGCAGCCAAGAAGAAGCCAGCGCCCTGGAGCGGCAATTGCCGCCTCAGGAACAGCAACAGTTACAGGCCGGCGACGAGTCGTTCCTGGCCCTGTGGAAACCAGCCAACAGCGCCGAGCCGCAAGGTTTGGTGATTATCGTCCCCGGCGCCGGAGAAACGGCTGACTGGCCGCAAGCAATCGGGCCTTTGCGCCAGAAATTACCGGATGCCGCCTGGGGCAGCCTGAGCCTGTCGCTGCCCGACCTGAGCCTGGACACCCTGCCACCTCGGGTCATGCAGGCGCCCGACGCGGCCGTCGACACCAGCAGCAAGGATGCCAGCAGCGCCGCACCCAAGCCGATCGAACAAGCGGCCAGCGCCGAAGCCGAGGGCACCGATCCGGTCGTGGTTCCCGGCGTGGACGAGCAGGACAAGACCGATGCGACACGGATCTTCGCCCGTATCGATGCCGCTGTCGCCTATGCCCAGACCCAGAACGCCCGCAGCGTCGTGCTGCTGGGGCACGGCACCGGGGCCTGGTGGGCAGCGCGCTACCTGAGCGAAAAACAACCAGCCCAGGTGCAGAAATTCGTTATGGTCGCCGCGCAGACGCCGGTGGGTCGTCAACCGGACCTGCAACAGTTGGTGCCGGCCTTGAAGTTGGCGACTGCCGATGTCTTCTATCAGGACAGCGCCCTGGCAAGCAAACTGGCGCTCGAACGCGGCCAGGCGAGCAAGCGGCTGAAGAATGACAACTATAAGCAGGTGTCGTTGAAGACGATCCCCGGCAATAGCGCAGCGGCCCAGGAACAGTTGTACCGGCGGATTCGCGGCTGGTTGAGCCCGCAAAACAGCGCAAGCTGATCCCAGCGTGGCGAGGGGCTTGTTGTGGCGAGGGGGCTTGTCCCCCGTTGGGCTGCACAGCAGCCCCAATAAGCCTCCCCCCGGTCTATCAGATAAACCGAGATAGCAGGTTTTGGGGCTGCTGCGCAGCCCAACGGGGGACAAGCCCCCTAGCCACAGGCCGTCGGCTCAGCGGAAATTGCGCTGCTCGCGAATGATCGTGTAGGCACTATGCAGTTCCCGCGTACGTTCCGTGGCCTCGCGTACCTGCGCGGGGCTGGCGCCGCTGCCGGCAATCTTGTCCGGGTGATGACGGCTGAGCAGCCGTCGATAGGCACGCTTGATGACCGCCGGCTCAGTAGTCGCGCTGACCCCGAGAATCCGAAGCGCATCCTGGTAAGTGCCGCCGCGAGTGGCCAAGGGTTTACGCTCCGGCTCGTAATCATGGGCCAGTGCCTGGATCTGTTGTGGCGTCCACCCCAGCCATTTGCCCCATAGCGCGATCAGGTCGCGCTCGGCGAGGCTGGCCTTGCCGTCAGCCCAGACCATGCGCCAGCAAGCACGCAGCACACCTTCGGCCGCATGGGGCTGGGACTTGAGCACACGCAGGTAACTGCGCACACGATCGGTCCCCGACTTGCCCCGATTGAACGCCGCGATCGCCCGGCGCTGCGCCGGCTCGGTCATATCCAGCGAGCGCATCTCCACCCGCGCCTGCTGGATATGCCCGTCCACCACCCGCCCGTTGCTCTTGGCCAGGCGGCCGAGCAACACAAACAGCAATTCGTCATTGCGTAGCGCCGGTCGGCCACCCAGGCGCTCGCGCAGATGCGCCCAACTGCGCAATTGCAGGCGCCGATCCAGCGCCTGGCCCAATAGCGCGCCCAACATGGCCCCCGGAATACTGGCGATGGCAAACCCCGCCCCGGCTCCGATCAGAGTCCCTGGCCACAGCATCTTACTGGCCCACGGTCAGCAGACTTTCAACCTGCGCCAGGCGCTCCAGCGTACCGACGTCAATCCAGCGTCCATCCATGTGTTCCCCCGAAACCAAGCCTTGAGCCATCGCCGTGCGCAACAAGGGCGCCAGCTTGAAGGCACCGGCGCTGCAACCCGCGAACAGCTTGGGATGCAGCAGCGAAATGCCACTGAAGGTCAGGTTATCGGCATCGGGCGCGGCATCATGAAGCAAACCGTCCTTGATATAGAAATCGCCACCAGTGGGGTGATGAGGCGGGTTGTCGACCATCACCAAGTGCGCGAGGCCGCTCAAGGGCTGCTTGAGGCGGGCGAAGTCGTAGTCGGTCCAGATATCGCCATTGACCACCAGGAACGGCTGGTCCCCCAGCAGGGGCAGGGCCTGGAAAATCCCGCCGCCGGTTTCCAGCGGTTCGCCTTCGGGCGAATACTGGATGCGCACGCCGTATTGAGCGCCATTGCCCAGGTAACTCTCGATTTGCTGGCCCAGCCAGGCATGGTTGATGACGATTTCGGTGAATCCGGCTTTCGCCAGCGCCTCCAGGTGATACTCGATCAGGCGCTTGCCACCGGCCTGGACCAGTGGCTTGGGGGTGTGCAGGGTAAGCGGACGCATCCGCTCGCCCTTGCCGGCCGCCAGGATCATGGCCTTCATACGTGGGCCTCGACCGGTTGCCGCAGGCTGGACAGCAACTCGCCCAGGTCGGCCAGTTCCGGGCGATCAGCCAGCACCGCGTCTATATAGGCAAAGAAGCGCGGCACGTCCGCCAGGTAGCGCGGCTTGCCGTCACGGTGGCAGATACGCGCGAAGATCCCGATCACCTTGAGGTGACGCTGCACCCCCATCAAGTCGCTGGCACGCAGGAAGTCTTCAACATCCGCCTGTACCGGGATACCCAACTGGCCAGCACGTTCCCAGTAACCACGCTGCCATTCACGCACCCGCGCTTGGGGCCAACTGAGGAAGGCGTCCTTGAACAGGCAGGTAATGTCGTAGGTCACGGGGCCGTAGACCGCATCCTGGAAGTCCAGCACGCCAGGGTTCGGCACGCTGATCATCAGGTTGCGCGGCATATAGTCGCGATGCACCAGGACCTTGGGCTGGGCCAGGGCGCTCTCGATCAGCAATTGGCTGACCCGCTGCCATAACGCCGCCTGTTGCTCATCGAACTCAATGCCCAGGTGCCGGCGCACGTACCATTCGGGGAACAACTCCAACTCCCGGCGCAACAACGGCACGTCGTAGCTGGGCAACCCGGCGTCCATCGGCAATTGCTGGAAAGCCAGCAACGCGTCGATGGCCTCGGCAAATAATTGGTCGGCATTTTCACCGTCAATCACATCCAGGTAGGTGTTTTTGCCCAGGTCATTGAGCAAAAGAAAGCCTTGGGACAGATCTTCGGCATAAATTTGTGGAACATTTATTCCCGATTTGGCCAACATTCGTGCGATATCGACGAAAGGTTTGCAGTTTTCCTGGGGGGGTGGGGCATCCATCACGACGAATGTGCGACCTTCGCCTTCCCAACGGAAGTACCGTCTGAAACTCGCGTCGCTGCTGGCCGCAGTCAATGTAGCCGGGGGTACGCCCCCCCAACCCTGGGCATGGAAAAGCTCGGGTAACTGCTGATCAAGCCAGACTTTCAGGTGTTGCAAACGTAGATCTTGGTCGGGCATTACAAGGGTCTCCGACGGCGCTAGCCGTCAAGCGGGTCATGCTTTATTATCACGCATCTTTTTCAGACCATCGAGAGGCGTGCGGCCCACACCGCGGGCAGATGGCACGCAGGAAGCCCGGACTAATAAGATGGCATTGAAATCCCCCGCGTTTCGTAGAAAATTTCCGTTGCTGGTAACCGGCAGTCTGCTGGCCATGCAACCTTTCGCCACCTCATTCGTGGTCGCCGCGGAACAGTATGACTGCTCAGTCTCTGCTTCGGGTGCCTGGGATTGCGCGCCGAAAGCCAGCGCAGCCCCTTTGCCACCGCGTCCGGTGCATGACGGCAGTGCCGTCAGCTCGGCCAACGGCACGCCGCAAGGCGAAGCTGCTGGTACCGAAGCCGTGCCGCAGACCACGCTGGTCACCGAATCCAAGGGCCGTGGCCTGCGCTCGCGCAGCGCCGACTACAGCCACCTGGACTGGGTCCCTCGCGAGAAACTCACCGCCGCGCAACTGGCCGAAACCGGTCCTTATTGCGCCGGTGCGTACATCGAGCCGATCCGTCCTGGCATGAACGACAAGACGGACAAGAGCGACGCGCCGACCTTCATCGGTGCCAAAGCCTCTCGTTACGAGCAGGAAACCCAAGTCGCAACCCTGGCCGGTGACGTAGTCATGCGCCAGGGCAGCATGCAGGTCGAGGCCCAAGAGGCCAGCCTGTACCAGGCCGAGAACCGTGGCGAGCTGAACGGCAACGTGCGTATGCGCGATAACGGCGCGCTGATCGTCGGCGACCACGCCCAGGTCCAGCTGGACACCGGTGCGGCCCAGATCGACAACGCCGAATACGTGATGCACAAATCGCGCATCCGCGGTAACGCGCTGTACGCCAAGCGTGCCGAAAACGCGATCATCCGCCTCAAGGATGGTACGTACACCACCTGCGAACCAGACAGCAATGCCTGGCAACTGCGTGGCAACAACATCACGTTGAACCCGGCCACCGGCTTCGGTACGGCGACCAACGCGACGTTGCGGGTCAAGAACATCCCGATCCTGTACACCCCGTACATCTACTTCCCGATTGACGATCGTCGTCAATCCGGCTTCCTGCCGCCGAGCTTCAGCTCGGGTGGGGAAAGCGGCTTTACCCTGGTAACGCCTTACTACTTCAACCTGGCGCCGAACTACGATGCCACGTTGTACCCGCAATACATGACCAAGCGCGGCATGTTGATGGAAGGCGAGTTCCGCTACCTCACCAAGTCCAGCGAAGGTCAGTTCGGCGGCGCGTATCTGAACGATGACAGCGACGAACGGAAGAAACAGAGCGACTACAACAAAACCCGCTACATGCTCAATTGGCAACACAAGGGCGGGTTGGATTCGCGGCTGTTGACTGAGATCGACTACACCAAGATCAGCGACCCGTTCTACTTCCAGGATTTGAAGTCCAATCAGATCGGCGTTGAATCTCGTGAATTCGTTAACCAGCAAGGTGCCGCTAGCTACCGTGGCGATACCTATACGGCTCAACTGAATCTTCAAGCCTACGAACTGGCGACGATCTCGCAGATCACTCCATACAACCGGTTGCCGCAGTTAACCATCAATGGTGCACTGCCTTACCGTCCTGGCGGGCTGTACTTTGCTTATGACGCCGAGGCCGTCCGGTTTGATCGGGATCTGAGGACTGGCAATATCTTCAATAAAGACGGAGGCCCGTTCCCTGACGGCGAACGCCGTCTGGATACATATGTAACTGGGTTGACCCGTGCCAACGGCACTCGATTGAACGTAGCACCAAGCATTTCGCTACCGATGACCTCGAGTTACGGCTTCATCACGCCAAAGCTCAAATACGCCTATACCAAGTATGACCTGGACCTTGACGGCACTGGCAAGGCCGATATGGCTCGCGCGGGCCAGGACTTCAAGAGTTCTCAAGATCGCTCCATTCCGATCGCCAGTGTCGATAGCGGGCTGTTTTTCGACCGCAGCACCCAATGGTTTGGCAAGGACTACACCCAAACCCTGGAGCCGCGCCTGTTCTATCTCTATGTTCCAGAGAAAGACCAGTCCGATATCCCGGTGTTCGATAGCAGCGAAACCACGTTCAACTACAACTCGCTGTTCCGCGACAACCGCTTCTCGGGCACTGACCGGATCGGTGACGAAAACAAACTGTCGCTGGGCCTGACCAGCCGCTGGATCGAAGACAACGGCTTTGAGCGTCAGCGTGTCGCCATCGGCCAAGCGTTGTACTTCAAGGACCGTGAGGTTCAACTGCCTGGCATCGTGGCTGCCGATCGCGCCGACTCCCGGTCGGACGTCTCGCCAATCGCCCTGGACTACGAGTTCCGCTTCAACCGCGACTGGCGCGCGACCGCCGACTACAACTGGGACACCGAGGAGCACTCCGCACGCTCCGGCAGCGCGATGTTCCACTACCAGCCGGAAGACAACCTGAACAAGGTGATCAACGTCGGTTATCGCTATCGCAATGACCAGGTGGTCTACAACCAACTGACTGGTAAATGGCAGTTTGGCGGCGACTACGGGACAGCAGGGCAACCGAACTTCGTGAAGGATTACTACAAAATCCAGCAACACGACTTCTCGATGATGTGGCCGATCGTTCCACAGTGGAACCTGATCACCCGCTGGCAGTATGACTATGCACGCAACCGTACCCTGGAAGCCTTCGGTGGTTTCGAGTACGACAACTGCTGCTGGAAACTGCGTGTGATCAACCGTTATTGGGTTTCCAACGACGAATACACCCAGATCGCCCCACAGAACGAAAAAGGCGACCACGGGCTCTTCCTCCAAATCGTCCTCAAGGGACTCGGCGGCCTGACTGGCGCCAAGGTAGAGAGCTTCCTCGACAAAGGCATCCAAGGTTATCGTGAACGTGAAGATCAAGCTTTCTGATTGTCTGCGCCCGCTGATGCTGGGCGCGTTGTTCCTGGGTACTGCAGCGGCGCACGCTGCAGTGCAACCGTTGGACAAAGTAGTGGCCATCGTCGATAACGACGTGATCATGCAGAGCCAACTCGACCAACGGGTCAAGGAAGTTCAGCAAACCATCGCCAAGCGTGGCGGTGGCGTGCCGCCGACCAGCGTCCTGGACCAACAGGTGCTGGAACGCCTGATCGTCGAAAACCTGCAACTGCAGATTGGCGACCGCTCCGGCATCCGCATCACCGACGAAGAGCTGAACCAGGCCGTCGGCACCATCGCTCAACGCAACAACATGAGCATTGATCAGTTCCGTGCAGCCCTGGCTCGTGACGGCCTCTCCTATGAGGACGCCCGTGACCAGATCCGCCGCGAAATGATCATCAGCCGTGTGCGCCAGCGCCGTGTGGCCGAACGCGTGCAGGTCTCTGAGCAGGAAGTGAAGAACTTCCTGGCCTCGGACCTGGGCAAGATGCAGCTCTCCGAAGAACTGCACCTGGCCAATATCCTGATCCCGACGCCAGACAGCGCCAACGCCGAGCAACTCAATGCCGCAGCGGCCAAGACCCAGGCGATCTACGACCGCCTCAAGGCCGGTGCTGACTTTGCCCAGATGGCCATTGCCCAGTCCGGCAGCGATAACGCCCTCGAAGGCGGTGATATGGGCTGGCGTAAAGCTGCTCAATTGCCACCACCGTTTGACCGTGAGCTGAGCGCCATGGAAGTGGGTGGCATCACCCAACCTGCGCGTACGCCGGGTGGTTTCATCATTCTGAAATTGCTGGAGCGTCGCGGCGGTGAGGCTTCGTTGAAAGACGAAGTGCATGTCCGCCACATCCTGGTCAAGCCAAGCGAGATTCGCACCGAGGCTCAAACCAAGGAACTGGCGCAAAAGATCTATGAGCGCATCGAAGGCGGTGAAGACTTCGCCACCTTGGCCAAAAGCTTCTCGGAAGACCCGGGTTCTGCCCTCAACGGCGGCGACCTTAACTGGATCGACCCACGTGCCCTGGTGCCCGAGTTCCAGCAAGTCATGAACGATACGCCGCAAGGCGTGCTGTCCAAGCCGTTCAAGACCCAATATGGCTGGCACGTCCTGGAAGTCCTTGGCCGCCGCGCCACCGACAACACCACCCAGGCCCGTGAGCAACAAGCGCTGACCGTACTGCGTAACCGCAAGTACGACGAAGAGCTGCAAACCTGGTTGCGTCAGATCCGTGACGAAGCCTACGTGGAAAACAAGCTTCCTGGCGCCGACACAACAGGCACCGACCAGGCAGCCCAGTGAAACCCCAGCGTTTCGCATTGACACCCGGCGAGCCGGCCGGCATAGGTCCAGACCTGTGCCTGCTGCTCGCCTCGCAAGCTCAGCCCCACCCCCTGATTGCCATTACCAGCCGCGACCTGCTCCTTGAGCGGGCCGCGCAGTTGGGCGTGGCTGTCAACCTGCTGGACGCCGCACCGGGCAACTGGCCCAACCTGCCGGCACCCGCGGGCAGCCTGTATGTGTGGGATACCCCGCTGCAAGCCAAGGTGGTCGCCGGGCATCTGGACAAGGCCAATGCGGCCTTTGTGCTGGAGACCCTGACCCGTGCCGGGCAAGGCTGCATCGACGGCGACTTCGCCGGGATGATCACAGCGCCGGTGCATAAAGGCGTGATCAACGAAGCCGGCATCGCCTTTTCCGGTCACACGGAGTTTCTTGCCGAGCTGACCCACACCGAACAAGTGGTGATGATGCTGGCAACCCGCGGCCTGCGCGTGGCACTGGTGACCACTCACCTGCCCTTGCGCCAGATTGCCGATGCCATCACCCCTGAACGCCTGGAGCGCGTAACGCGCATCCTGCACGCTGACTTGCAACACAAGTTCGGCATCGCCCAGCCACGGATCCTGGTGTGCGGCCTCAACCCCCACGCGGGTGAAGGCGGCCACCTGGGCCATGAAGAAATCGACATCATCGAACCAACCCTGGAGCGTCTGCGCCAAGAAGGCATGGACCTGCGTGGCCCACTGCCTGCGGACACTCTGTTTACCCCCAAATATCTGGAGCACTGCGACGCAGTGCTGGCGATGTACCATGACCAGGGGCTGCCCGTGCTGAAATACAAAGGTTTCGGCGCCGCAGTCAACGTGACACTGGGCCTGCCGATCATCCGCACCTCCGTCGACCATGGCACCGCCCTGGACCTGGCGGGCAGCGGCAAGATCGATACCGGCAGCCTGCACGTGGCCCTGGAAACCGCCTATCAGATGGCCGAGACCCGTATATGACCGAGCATTACCAACACCGGGCGCGCAAGCGCTTCGGGCAAAACTTCCTGCACGATGCTGGCGTTATCGACCGTATCCTGCGCTCCATCCATGCCAAGCCCGAAGACCGCCTGCTGGAAATCGGCCCGGGCCAGGGCGCACTCACCCAGGGCCTGCTCAATAGTGGCGGCCAGCTGGATGTGATTGAGCTGGACAAGGACCTGGTTCCGATCCTCAACCAGCAGTTTGCCGGCAAGTCCAACTTCAACCTGCACCAAGGCGACGCGTTGAAGTTCGACTTCAACAGCCTCAATGCCGCCCCCCACAGCCTGCGGGTGGTCGGCAACCTGCCATACAACATCTCCACGCCGCTGATCTTCCACCTGCTGAACAACGCCGGGATCATCCGCGACATGCATTTCATGTTGCAGAAAGAAGTGGTCGAACGTCTTGCGGCCGGTCCTGGCGGCGGTGATTGGGGTCGTCTGTCGATCATGGTTCAGTACCACTGCCGGGTCGAACACCTGTTCAATGTGGGGCCGGGCGCGTTCAATCCACCGCCAAAAGTTGATTCGGCGATTGTGCGCCTGGTGCCACACGCCGTGCTGCCGCATCCGGCCAAGGATCATCGCCTGCTGGAGCGAGTGGTGCGCGAAGCGTTCAACCAGCGGCGCAAGACCTTGCGCAATACGCTCAAGGCGCTGCTGAGCAACGCCGAGATCGAAGCGGCCGGTGTCGACGGCAGCCTGCGCCCGGAGCAGTTGGACCTGGCCGCGTTCGTACGCTTGGCCGACCAGCTAGCGATTCAGCCGGCACCCACTGCCGACTGACCCAGCGCCATCGCCGGCAAGCCGGCTCCTACAAGGGTGGACACCCGGTCAGACAGCATGTCTGGCCTAGTGCCCACCTCATGGCCTAGACTGATCCGCATCTGCTGTCCTCCGCTTTTGCTCTTAAGGCCTCTTGCATGTCCGATCCTCGCTATCAGATCGACGTCAGCGTCGTCACCCGCTTCCTGGCGGAACAATCGCAACCCGAACAGAACCGCTACGCCTTTGCCTACACCGTCACGGTGAAGAACAACGGCCAAGTGTCCGCCCAGCTGCTGTCGCGTCACTGGGTGATCACCGACGGTGACGGCCATGTCGAAGAAGTGCGCGGTGCCGGCGTCATCGGCCAACAGCCACGAATCGACAGCGGCGCCAGCCATACCTACAGCAGCGGCACCGTGATGACCTCCAAGGTCGGCACGATGCAGGGCAGCTACCAGATGCTGGCCGAAGACGGCGAACATTTCGACGCCATCATTGCCCCCTTCCGCCTGGCGGTGCCGGGAGCCCTGCACTGATGGCAGCCTATGCTGTCGGCGACCTGCAAGGTTGCCTGGAGCCGCTTAAATGCCTGCTTGAGCGCGTAGCCTTCGACCCGGCCGAAGATCGGCTGTGGCTGGTGGGCGACTTGGTCAACCGTGGGCCGCAATCCCTGGAGACCCTGCGCTACCTGTATCGCCTGCGCGATTCCCTGGTCTGCGTGCTGGGCAACCACGACCTGCACTTACTGGCGGCCGGCAATAACATCGAGCGTCTGAAAAAGGGCGACACCCTGCGGGAAATCCTCGAAGCCCCGGATCGCGCCGAACTGCTCGACTGGCTGCGCAGGCAAAAGCTCGTCCATTACGATGAAAGCCGAAATACCGCCCTGGTGCATGCTGGCATCCCGCCGCAGTGGACCCTGAAAAAAGCCCTCAAATGTGCCGCCGAAGTCGAAACCGTCCTGGCCGATGACACCCTGTTCGCCACCTATCTGGACGGCATGTACGGCAATGAGCCAGTGAAGTGGGATAACGACCTGACCGGCATCACCCGCCTGCGGGTCATTACCAACTACTTCACGCGCATGCGCTTCTGCACCGCCGAAGGCAAACTCGACCTCAAGAGCAAGGAAGGCGCCGAAACCGCCCTGCCCGGCTACAAACCCTGGTTCGCCCACAAGGAGCGCAAGACCCGCGACACGAAGATCATCTTCGGTCACTGGGCCGCCCTTGAAGGCCATTGCGACGAGCCCGGCGTCTTCGCCCTCGACACCGGGTGTGTGTGGGGCGGGGCCATGACCTTGATGAACATCGACACCGGCGAGCGTCTGAGCTGCCAGTGTGAATCTCCCCTTCCCGTAACACAGCCGGCTGCCGCCAAGCGCTAGACGCCGCTTGCCGCCCGCCCAAGGAGCCCGCCATGACCGAATTCAAACGTATCCCCCCCGAACAAGCCCAGGCCCTGCGCGAGCAGGGCGCCGTGGTGGTGGATATCCGTGACCAGCCTACTTACGCTGCTGCCCACATCAGCGGGGCCAAGCATTTGGACAACGTCAATATCGCCGACTTCATCCGCGCAGCCGACCTCGACGCGCCGCTGATAGTGGCCTGTTATCACGGTAACTCCAGCCAGAGTGCTGCCGCCTATCTGGTCAGCCAGGGCTTCTCCGATGTCTACAGCCTGGACGGTGGCTTTGAGCTATGGCGTGCGACGTATCCTGCGGAAATTGTCACAGGCGATTCGCAATAATTTTTTTCAAACCCCGCTACCCCGCGTGACGCTTGGGCTCGCGCCGATTCTGACGAACGGTGCGCCCAAACTAATTCGGCATCTCGCCTTGACCTCCCGGATTCCCAACTATCATTAAGCGCAGGCCATCCAAAACAGGGGAGAGCCGGTACACCGGCGTGCGGGTCATCGGTAGCGTTTCAGGGTGTTCTGGGGGGAAATGGCCACGGCAAGCGCCACTGGCTGCCAGCATCGACTGATTGATCCGGCGTCGGCTCCACGTATCGAGCGAGGTGACGACGTCATGAGTATTTTTAGCCACTTCCAACAACGCTTCGAGTCCACACAGCAGGAAGAGCTCACGCTGCAAGAGTATCTTGAGCTGTGCAAAAAGGACCGCAGCACCTACGCGTCTGCCGCCGAACGCCTGCTACTGGCGATTGGCGAGCCGGAGCTGGTAGACACCTCCAACAATTCGCGACTGTCGCGAATATTTTCCAACAAGGTGATCCGCCGCTACCCGGCCTTTGAAGACTTCCATGGCATGGAAGAATGCATCGACCAGATCGTCTCCTACTTCCGCCATGCCGCCCAAGGCCTGGAAGAGAAGAAACAGATCCTCTACCTGCTCGGCCCGGTGGGCGGCGGTAAATCTTCCCTGGCCGAAAAACTCAAGCAACTGATCGAAAAGGTGCCTTTCTACGCGATCAAGGGCTCCCCGGTGTTCGAGTCGCCCCTGGGCCTGTTCAACGCCACGGAAGATGGCGCGATCCTCGAGGAAGACTTCGGCATCCCGCGCCGCTATCTCAATACCATCATGTCGCCCTGGGCCACCAAGCGCCTGGCCGAGTTTGGCGGCGATATCAGCCAGTTCCGGGTGGTCAAACTCTATCCGTCGATCCTCAACCAGATCGGCGTCGCCAAGACCGAACCAGGGGATGAAAACAACCAGGACATTTCGGCGCTGGTGGGCAAGGTCGATATCCGCAAGCTGGAAGAATTCCCGCAGAACGACGCCGATGCCTACAGCTACTCAGGCGCACTGTGCCGGGCGAACCAGGGCCTGATGGAGTTCGTGGAGATGTTCAAGGCGCCGATCAAGGTGCTGCACCCACTGCTCACCGCGACCCAGGAAGGCAACTACAACAGTACCGAAGGCCTGGGGGCGATTCCGTTCACCGGTATCCTGCTGGCCCACTCCAACGAATCGGAATGGCACACCTTCCGCAACAACAAGAACAACGAAGCCTTCATCGACCGGATCTATATCGTCAAGGTGCCGTACTGCCTGCGGGTCAGCGATGAAATCAAGATCTACGACAAGCTGCTGTTCAACAGCTCCCTGGCCAAGGCCCATTGCGCGCCAGACACCCTGAAGATGCTCGCCCAGTTCACCGTGCTGTCGCGCCTCAAGGAGCCGGAAAACTCGAATATCTACTCGAAAATGCGCGTCTACGACGGGGAAAACCTCAAGGACACCGACCCCAAGGCCAAGTCGATCCAGGAATACCGCGATACGGCGGGCGTGGATGAAGGCATGAACGGCCTGTCGACCCGCTTCGCGTTCAAGATCCTGTCCAAGGTCTTCAACTTCGACCCCCATGAGATCGCTGCCAACCCGGTGCACCTGCTCTATGTACTGGAGCAGCAGATCGAACAGGAGCAATTCCAGGCCGAAACCCGCGAGCGCTACCTGCGCTTCCTCAAGGAGTACCTGGCGCCGCGTTATATCGAATTCATCGGCAAGGAAATCCAGACTGCTTACCTGGAGTCCTACAGCGAATACGGGCAGAACATCTTCGATCGCTATGTGCTTTACGCAGATTTCTGGATCCAGGACCAGGAATACCGTGACCCGGAAACCGGCGAGATCCTTAACCGCGTAGCCCTCAACGAGGAACTGGAGAAGATCGAAAAACCGGCCGGCATCAGCAATCCGAAGGATTTCCGCAACGAAATCGTCAACTTCGTACTGCGCGCCCGGGCCAACAACAACGGCAAGAACCCTACCTGGCTCAGCTACGAGAAGCTGCGGGTGGTCATCGAGAAGAAAATGTTCTCCAACACCGAGGACCTGCTGCCAGTCATCAGCTTCAACGCCAAGGCCAGCAAGGAGGACCAGCAAAAACACAACGACTTCGTCACACGAATGGTCGAGCGTGGCTACACCGACAAACAGGTACGGCTGCTTTCCGAGTGGTACCTGCGGGTTCGCAAATCGCAGTAAGGCAGCGACAGGCGCGCGCTGCCGGGCCCCAGGCCTGGCAGCTGACCGCTTGTCTCTAAGCTTCCAGCTCGCGGCTTGAAGCTTGTAACGTGAAGCTGCCCGGAGGGCTCCCTATGAGCTATGTGATCGACCGACGCCTCAATGGCAAGAACAAGAGCACGGTAAACCGCCAGCGTTTCCTGCGGCGCTACCGTGACCACATCAAAAAGGCCGTCGAAGAGGCGGTGAGTCGTCGTTCCATCACCGATATGGAACACGGCGAGCAGATCAGCATCCCCGGCCGGGATATCGACGAACCGGTGCTGCATCACGGCCGTGGCGGCAAACAGACTGTGGTTCACCCGGGAAACAAGGAATTCACCACCGGCGAGCATATCCAGCGCCCTCAAGGCGGTGGCGGTGGTAAAGGTCCAGGCAAGGCCGGCAATTCCGGCGAAGGCATGGACGAGTTCGTGTTCCAGATTACCCAGGAAGAATTCCTCGAGTTCATGTTCGAAGACCTGGAGCTGCCCAACCTGGTCAAGCGCAACCTGACCGGCACCGACACGTTCAAGACCGTACGCGCGGGCATCAGCAACGAGGGTAATCCTTCACGCATCAATATCATCCGCACCCTGCGCTCGGCCCATGCCCGGCGTATTGCCCTGTCCGGCAGCAGCCGCGCCAAACTCAAGGAGGCCAAGGAAGAGTTGGCGCGCTTGAAGCGCGAAGAACCGGACAACTTCGGCGATATCCAGGAAATCGAGGCAGAAATCGAGAAACTCAGCGCGCGCATTCACCGCGTGCCATTCCTCGATACCTTCGACTTGAAGTACAACCTGCTGGTCAAGCAACCCAACCCCAGTTCCAAGGCAGTGATGTTCTGCCTGATGGACGTTTCCGGCTCGATGACCCAGGCGACCAAGGACATCGCCAAGCGCTTTTTTATCTTGCTGTACCTGTTTCTCAAGCGTAACTACGACAAGATCGACGTGGTGTTTATCCGCCATCACACCAGTGCCCGTGAGGTCGACGAAGAAGAGTTTTTCTATTCACGGGAGACCGGCGGCACCATCGTGTCCAGCGCGCTGAAATTGATGCAGGAAATCATGGCCGAGCGCTACCCGGCCAACGAGTGGAACATCTACGCCGCCCAGGCTTCCGACGGCGACAACTGGAACGACGACTCGCCCATCTGCCGCGACATCCTGGTCAACCAGATCATGCCGTTCGTGCAGTACTACACTTATGTGGAGATTACCCCCCGCGAGCACCAGGCCCTGTGGTTCGAATACGAGCGCATCGGTGAAGCCTTCGCCGATACCTTCGCCCAGCAACAACTGGTCTCGGCCGGCGATATCTATCCGGTCTTCCGTGAACTCTTCCAGCGCAGGTTAGTGACATGACCGCCAAAGAGCATAAGCGCCAACCCATTTCCACGGGGTCCGAATGGACCTTCGAACTGATCCAGGCCTATGACCGGGAAATCAGCCGTATTGCGGCCGGATATGCCCTGGATACCTACCCCAACCAGATCGAAGTGATCACCGCCGAGCAGATGATGGACGCGTATGCCTCGGTGGGCATGCCCCTGGGCTATCACCACTGGTCCTACGGCAAGCACTTCCTCAGCACCGAGAAATCCTACACCCGTGGCCAGATGGGCCTGGCCTACGAGATCGTGATCAACTCCGACCCGTGCATCGCCTACCTGATGGAAGAAAACACCATCTGCATGCAGGCATTGGTAGTCGCCCACGCTTGCTACGGTCACAACAGCTTTTTCAAGGGCAACTATCTGTTCCGTACCTGGACCGACGCCAGTTCGATCATCGACTACCTGGTGTTCGCCAAGCAGTACATCATGCAGTGCGAGGAACGCCACGGGATCGACGCCGTGGAGGATCTGCTGGACTCCTGCCATGCCCTGATGAACTACGGCGTGGACCGCTACAAACGCCCCTACCCTATCTCCGCCGAAGAAGAACGGCTTCGCCAGAAGGATCGTGAAGAGCATTTGCAGAAACAGATCAACGATCTGTGGCGCACCATCCCCAAACGCGCCGACAAGAACAGCGACAAGGACAATGCGCGCTTCCCCGTCGAACCCCAGGAAAACATCCTGTATTTTCTGGAAAAACACGCGCCACTGCTGGAGCCATGGCAACGGGAGATCGTGCGGATCGTGCGCAAGATCGCGCAGTACTTCTATCCACAGCGCCAGACCCAGGTGATGAACGAGGGCTGGGCCACGTTCTGGCACTACACGCTGATGAACGACCTCTACGACGAAGGGCTGGTGACCGACGGTTTCATGATGGAGTTCCTCACCTCCCACACCAGCGTGGTCTTCCAACCGGGCTTCGACAGCCCCTACTACAGCGGCATCAACCCCTATGCCCTGGGCTTCGCCATGTACCGGGATATCCGACGCATGTGCGAACACCCTACCGAAGAGGACCGCCGCTGGTTTCCGGAGATCGCCGGCAGTGACTGGCTATCAACCATCAAGTTCGCCATGAGCAGCTTCAAGGACGAGAGCTTTATCCTGCAGTACCTGTCGCCCCAAGTGATTCGCGACCTCAAGCTGTTCAGCATCATGGATGACGACCTCAAGGACGACCTGCTGGTACCCGCGATCCACGACGAGGCCGGTTACCGCACGATCCGCGAAACCCTGGCAGCCCAATACAACCTGGGCAACCGCGAACCCAACGTGCAGATCTACAGCATCGACATGCGTGGTGATCGCTCCCTGACCCTGCGTCACCAGCAGCATGATCGCAAACCCCTGGGTGAATCCACGGATGAAGTGCTCAAGCACTTGCACCGGCTGTGGGGGTTCGACATCCATCTGGAGACGCTGCAAGGCGACCAGGTCATGAAGACCCACCATGTTCCGCCGCGCAACGACCACAACGACAACGACTATGGCCGCCTGGACCTGGCCGTGGTTCACCTTTGACGCAGCAATGCCTCCATTGGCCTGGCACAGGCGTTATCCTGTAGGGCTAATGGAGGCTTTTTCATGCAAATCTACAAAGTCGGCGGAGCAGTGCGTGATCGCTTGCTGGGCATTGCCGTTACCGATATAGATCGGGTCGTTGTTGGCGCCACCACCGAACAAATGCTCGCCAAGGGCTATCGGCCCGTAGGCTCTGACTTTCCGGTGTTCCTTGATCCGAACAACAACGAGGAGTACGCCCTCGCCCGTACAGAGCGCAAAAGTGGCCGGGGTTATGGCGGCTTTGTGTTTCATGCCAGCCCCGAAGTCACGCTCGAACAAGACTTGATCCGCCGCGACCTGACCATCAATGCCATGGCCGAAGACGACGACGGCAACCTGACCGACCCGTATAACGGCCAGCGCGACCTGCAAGCGCGGGTATTGCGCCACGTCTCCCCGGCGTTCGCCGAAGACCCGCTGCGCGTGCTACGCGTCGCACGGTTTGCCGCCCGTTATGCCGGCCTCGGTTTTACTATCGCCCCCGAAACCCTGGAATTGATGCGCCAACTCAGTGACTCCGGTGAACTGGAAGCCCTGACGCCAGAGCGCAGCTGGAAGGAAATCTCCCGAGCCCTGATGGAAGATCAGCCACAGGTGTTTATCCAGGTACTGCGCGACTGCCACGCCTTGAAAACCCTGCTGCCAGAAGTGGATGCGCTGTTCGGTGTGCCCCAGCCCGAGGCCCACCACCCCGAGATCGATACCGGCATCCATACCCTGAGCGTGCTGGAGCAAGCCGCCCTGCACGCCCAACCCCTGACTGTGCGCTGGGCCTGCCTGCTGCACGACTTGGGCAAGGGCCTGACACCTGTGGATAAGTTACCCAGGCATATCGCTCACGAGCAGAGAGGCCTGAAGCTAATCAAAGCGGTCAATGAGCGCTTCAAAGTGCCAAAGGACTGCCAGGAATTGGCGCTGCTGGTCGGCGAGTATCACACCCATGGGCATCGGGCACTGGAGCTCAAGGCCTCGACCCTGCTGGAGTTGCTGCAGAGTTTTGACGTGTTCCGCCGGCCACAGCGCTTTGAGGAGTTTATCGTCGCCTGCGAAATGGACGCGCGGGGCCGCAAGGGCCTTGAGCAGAGAAGTTATCCACAGGCGGATTATCTACGGGGTGCTGCGCAGGTGGCGCGAGGTGTTGCAGTGGCGCCACTGCTGGAGAAAGGCTTCAAGGGCCCGCAACTGGGCGAGGCACTCAAGCGTGAACGGCTCAACGCCCTGAAAGCCTACAAAGAACAGCATTCAGTGTAGGAGCGGGCTTGCCCGCGATGGCGTCAGCAGCATCCCCGCAAACCAGAGGGCGCCGTCGCCGGCAAGCCGCCGCCTACAGGCCCTGGGTGAGCTGCTGGTCGCGCCACTTGAAGGCAACCGGGGCCAGCACCTGATCGATCTGCGCGTCGCGCCACAACGCGGCGAACGTTTTGCCCACCTCCGGATGCACGCGCTCTGGCGCCATCAACGACAGCGGCCACAACACAAAGGCGTTCTTCAGGATTTCCGCACGCGGCAACACCAATCCATCGAAGTTACCGCTCAGGTCGCCATACAGCAGCACGTCGATATCCAAAGGCAGACCCTTGCGATCCGGCGCATAGCGACCATTATCGGCCTCGATGAACTTCAAGCGGCGATCCAGTTCCATCAAGGGCAAATCGGTATATGCCGACACCACCAGGTTGAAAAACGGCCCGCTCTTGATTCCCACTGGCTGGCTTTCGAACACCGCCGAGCAGCGCAAGTCCGTCAAAAAGCCCGCCAACGCGTCAAGGCCCGCACACAGATGGGACTCGCGCTCGATATTGCTGCCAAGACCAAGGTAAACCTGAGTTAGCGACATCCGCGCTCGATCTCCACGCCCACGCCCTTGGCGGCCGGGACGGCACCGGGCTTGGTCAACTTGAGGTGCAGCCAGGGAATCTGGAACTCTTCCATCAGGACTTGCGCCAGGCGCTCGGCAAACGTTTCCACCAGTTGGAATTGCGCCTGCGCGGCGAAGGCCTGGATACGTGCGGAAACACTGGCGTAATCGAGCGCCAGGGTCAGGTCATCACCGGCCGCGGCGGGGCGATTGTCCCAGGCGAAACTCAGGTCCAGGCGCAGGCACTGACGGATACCTCGCTCCCAGTCGTAGGCCCCGATCACGGTGTCGACTTCCAGGCCTTCGATAAACACTCTGTCCAAGCACTCTTCTCCACAGCACGACAAGGGCGCAATGCCCCGTTAGAATCAAGGCGTCCTCGCCCGGAATAGTTAGCATGTCTTGGTTACTGGCGACCCTCGCCTACCTGCTCGGCTCGCTGTCCTTTGCCATCTTGCTCAGCCGCCTGACGGGAAATCCCGACCCGCGAATGAGTGGCTCAGGCAATGCCGGCGCCACCAATATGTTGCGCCTGGCCGGCAAAAAACTCGCCGTGCTGACCTTGTTCGGCGACGTCTGCAAAGGCCTGCTGCCGGTACTGATAGCCGATCTGGCTGGCCTCTCCCTGCAACAACAG
Source organism: Pseudomonas sp. DTU12.1 (assembly GCF_009873475.1). NCBI lineage: Bacteria > Pseudomonadati > Pseudomonadota > Gammaproteobacteria > Pseudomonadales > Pseudomonadaceae > Pseudomonas > Pseudomonas sp. DTU12.1. The sequence goes on from NZ_CP045254.1 coordinate 5,555,457, forward strand.
GCCTGGATTGGCGTATGCGCCGTGCTCGGCCATCTGTTCCCACTGTACTTTCGCTTTCGCGGCGGCAAGGGCGTCGCGACGGCGGCCGGCATGCTGCTGGGAATCTACCCACCAGCGGCGTTGCTGGCCATTGCCGCCTGGTTGCTGACGTTCTACCTGACCCGCACCAGCTCCCTCGCAGCGTTGATCGCCACCCCCCTGACCCTGCCACTACTGGCCTGGCAGGAGCCGGCAGCGCTGCTGCCGATGAGCGTGCTCACCCTGCTGATCGTCTGGCGCCATCGCGGCAATTTACGCGACCTGTTTGCCGGGCGCGAACGGCATTTTTAAATATGCCCGGTGAGCCCGGCTCATGTTCGTCTGCTCACAAGGGCGGCAGCTGCTCCATCGGCCAGCGCGCCTGCACGCTGATGGCCAGGCTCTCGTGCTGGCCTGCCTGCAAGCGCTGGCATCCGGCAAAGGCAATCATCGCGCCGTTATCGGTACAGAACTCGGGGCGCGCGTAAAACACATCGCCCTTCATGTCGCCGAGCATTTTCTCCAGGGACAGACGCAAGGCCTTATTGGCGCTGACGCCGCCCGCAATCACCAGGCGCTTCATCCCGGCCTGCTTCAAGGCGCGCTTGCACTTGATGGTCAAAGTCTCCACCACCGCCTGCTGGAACGCCAGAGAGATGTCGCAACGGGCTTGCTCACTGTCGTCCCCGGCGCTGACGCTTTGCTGCCAGGTGTTCAAGGCCGAGGTTTTCAAGCCACTGAAGCTGAACATCAAGCCTGGGCGATCACACATGGGACGGGGGAAGGTATAGCGCCCAGCCACACCTTTTTGCGCCAGGCGTGCGATTTCCGGACCGCCGGGGTAATTGAGGCCCATCATCTTGGCGGTCTTGTCGAACGCTTCACCGGCGGCATCGTCCAGGGTTTCCCCCAGAAGCGTGTACTGACCGATTGCATCGACCTGAACCAGCTGCGTATGGCCGCCCGAAACCAACAAAGCGACGAACGGGAACTCGGGCGGGTTTTCTTCCAGCATGGGCGCCAGTAAATGGCCTTCCATATGGTGCACACCAAGGGCTGGAATACCCCAGGCAAATGCCAGCGCCTGGGCGCAGGAAGCCCCAACCAGCAGGGCCCCGACCAATCCAGGGCCAGCGGTGTAGGCAATGGCATCGATCTCGGTCGCGACACAATCGGCCTCGTCCAACACCTGGCGGATCAATGGCAACATGCGTTTGACGTGATCACGGCTGGCCAGCTCCGGCACCACGCCACCATAGGCGCGATGCAGGTCTATCTGACTGAACAGTGCATCGGCCAAAAGCCCGCGTTCACTGTCGTAAAGCGCGACGCCGGTCTCGTCGCAGGAGGTTTCTAAGCCCAGTACTAACATGGGTTTGCGCCTTGTAGAGGCTGAATTCGAAGGCGCGCATAATAGTCGCCATGCCCCCTCCCGACTAGCGGTTTTCGATCAGAGGCTTTGCATTCCGGGCAATGAGGGGTTAACATCCGCAACCCTTAAAAACCGACGACCTCAGCCGCGAATTTTTTGCGACGAGAACGTTGATTCCCGGTAATGAAAGAAGGTAGCTCTGGATGCCAGCCGTCAAAGTAAAAGAGAACGAACCCTTCGACGTAGCTCTGCGTCGTTTCAAGCGCTCCTGCGAAAAAGCCGGTGTTCTGGCTGAAGTTCGTAGCCGCGAATTTTATGAGAAGCCAACTTCTGAGCGTAAACGTAAAGCAGCAGCCGCTGTTAAGCGTCACGCCAAGAAAGTTCAGCGCGAACAGCGCCGCGCCGTTCGTCTGTACTAATACACAGACGTTCGTAGCAAGCTTCTGCCAAGCCCGGCCCTCAGCCGGGCTGTTGGCATTTGCGGATATCGCTTGATGCTTCACCGTCGACGCCGCACATGCGACCGAGACAAAGCTTCACTGTTTCAAACGTCAGGACTGGCTCTTTTGCCAGCGGTGCACGTCTCTTCTGACGAGCCTAACAAGGCTACTGACGAGCACACTTATTTTCCAAACAGGCGATCAATAGGTCGGCTGTGCCCCACGATGAGCTTCCGAGGCCGCCATTGGCCGTGACCGGACTCCAGGGCAACACTTTCAGATACGTCGAAGACTGATTGGAACTAACGTCAGTGAACGCTCGACAGATAGACTTCCTGACAGCCCAAACAGACAATCGATGATCAAGCCGCCGACATGCGCGACTTGAGTGCGTCACGGGCCCTCATTTACACGCAGTGATGACGAGAACGCCATGGCCGGGCTAATTCCCCAGAGCTTTATTGACGACCTTCTGAACCGCACCGACATCGTCGATGTTGTCAGCTCGCGCGTGCAAATGAAAAAGGCCGGCAAGAACTACACCGCCTGCTGCCCGTTCCACAAAGAAAAGACTCCATCGTTCAGCGTCAGCCCCGACAAGCAGTTCTACTACTGCTTCGGTTGCGGCGCGGGCGGCAATGCCCTCGGCTTTATCATGGACCATGACAACCTGGACTTCCCCCAGGCCGTCGAGGAACTGGCAAAAGCCGCCGGCATGGAAATCCCCCGCGAAGAAAGTGGCCGACCGCACAAACCACGCCAGCCCACGGATTCGCCGCTGTATCCGCTGCTCACCGCCGCCGCCGAGTTCTACCGCCAGGCCCTTAAAAGCCATCCACAGCGCAAAGCCGCCGTGGATTACCTCAAGGGCCGCGGCCTGACCGGGGAAATCGCCCGCGACTTCGGCCTGGGCTTCGCCCCGCCGGGTTGGGACAACCTGTACAAGCACCTGAGCAGCGATACCCTGCAGCAAAAAGCCATGATCGACGCTGGCTTGCTGGTGGAAAATGCCGAGACCGGCAAGCGCTATGACCGCTTCCGCGACCGAGTGATGTTCCCGATCCGCGACAGCCGTGGCCGCATCATCGCCTTCGGCGGCCGGGTACTGGGTGACGACAAGCCCAAATACCTGAACTCCCCGGAAACCCCGGTGTTTCACAAGGGCCAGGAACTCTACGGCCTGTTTGAAGCGCGCAAGAACAACCGCAACCTCGATGAAATAATCGTGGTTGAAGGCTATATGGACGTTATCGCCCTGGCCCAGCAAGGCTTGCGCAATGCCGTGGCTACCCTCGGCACTGCCACCAGCGAAGAACACATGAAACGCCTGTTTCGCGTGGTGCCTAGCGTGCTGTTCTGCTTCGACGGTGACCAGGCCGGCCGCAATGCCGCCTGGCGCGCCCTCGAAGCGACCCTGTCGAGCCTGCAGGACGGGCGCCGCGCGCGCTTTCTGTTCCTGCCCGAAGGTGAAGACCCGGATACCCTGGTGCGCTCCGAAGGTACCGATGCGTTTCGCGCGCGCATTCATCAGCACGCGCAGCCGCTGGCCGACTATTTCTTCCAGCAATTGACCGAAGAAGCCGACCCGCGCTCCCTCGAAGGCAAGGCCCACATGGCCACCCTCGCGGCACCGCTGATCGACAAGGTTCCCGGCGCCAACCTCAAGGCCCTGATGCGCCAGCGCTTGCTGGAAATCACCGGGCTGAGCGGCGAGGCGGTCAGCCAGCTGGTGCACAGCGCACCCCAGGATGCGCCACCGGCCTACGACCCGGGCTTCGACTACGACGCCATGCCGGACTATGGGGATTTTCACCAGCCTCAAGAAGCCTTTGTGCCGCAACAGGACTGGACACCGAAAAAACCCGGCGCCGGCGGCAAGAAATGGGACAAGAAGCCCTGGAACAAAAACGGCAAGCGCGGCGACCGCGACGAACCGTACGCCCCGCGCACGCCGGTGGCCGTAGAAGCGCCGACGCTGATTGCCCTGCGCACCCTGATCCACCACCCGCAACTGGCGGGCCGAGTGGAAAGCGCCGAACATTTTGCCAACGAAAGCAACACCTACGCCCAGGTGCTGATTGCCCTGATCGAGGCCGTGCAGAAAAATCCTAAGCTAAACTCAATCCAGCTGATGGCCCGCTGGCATGGCACGGAGCAAGGACGTTTGTTGAAAGCACTCGCAGAAAAGGAGTGGTTAATTGACGGCGATAACCTTGAACAACAGTTTTTAGACACCATTACTAGGTTATCCGCGGGTCAGCACACGCAGACCCTCGATGAACTTATCAAGAAAGCAAGGCAGCCAGGATTGTCGGCTGAAGAGCAAATTCAGATAGCAAAGCAGATGCGCGACCTCTTAAAACAGAATGTTTCCGCATCAAACCCGACCTCAGCTGGCGTGTGAGGTCATAGCTCGGGTATAATCCTCGGCTTGTTTTTTGCCCGCCAAGACCTTCAGTGGATAGGGTGTTATGTCCGGAAAAGCGCAACAGCAGTCTCGTATCAAAGAGTTGATCGTCCTTGGTCGTGAGCAGGGTTACCTGACTTACGCGGAGGTCAACGACCACCTGCCGGAGGATATTTCAGATCCGGAACAGGTGGAAGACATCATCCGCATGATTAACGACATGGGGATCAACGTATTCGAAGCTGCGCCAGATAAGGATTCTCTTATGCTGGCCGACGCTGATACCGACGAGGCCGCCGCTGAAGAAGCTGCTGCCGCGCTGGCTGCAGTGGAGACCGATATCGGTCGCACCACCGACCCTGTGCGCATGTATATGCGTGAAATGGGTACGGTTGAGCTGCTGACACGCGAAGGCGAAATCGAAATCGCCAAGCGTATCGAAGAGGGCATCCGCGAAGTGATGGGCGCAATTGCGCACTTCCCCGGCACGGTTGACCACATTCTCTCCGAGTACACCCGCGTTACCACCGAAGGTGGCCGCCTGTCCGACGTCCTGAGCGGTTATATCGACCCGGACGACGGCATTACGCCGCCTGCCGCCGAAATACCGCCGCCTGTCGACCCGAAGGCCGTGAAAGCGGACGACGAAACCGACGACGACGAGGCTGAAGCCAGCACCGACGACGACGAAGAAGTCGAAAGCGGCCCGGATCCGATCATCGCAGCCCAGCGCTTTGGCGCGGTCTCCGATCAGATGGAACTGGCGCGCAAGGCCCTGAAGAAGCACGGTCGTGGCAGCAAGCAGGCAACCGCCGAGCTGCTGGCCCTGGCTGAGCTGTTCATGCCGATCAAACTGGTGCCGAAGCAATTCGAAGGCCTGGTTGAGCGGGTTCGTAGCGCCCTTGAGCGTCTGCGTGCACAAGAGCGTGCGATCATGCAGCTCTGTGTCCGTGATGCGCGCATGCCGCGTACCGACTTCCTGCGCCAGTTCCCGGGCAATGAAGTTGACGAAAGCTGGACCGACGCACTGGCCAAGGGCAAAAGCAAATACGCTGAAGCCATTGGTCGCTTCCAGGCCGACATCGTTCGTTGCCAGCAGAAGCTGACTGCATTGCAGACCGAAACCGGTCTGACGATTGCCGAGATCAAGGACATCAACCGTCGCATGTCGATCGGCGAGGCCAAGGCCCGTCGCGCGAAGAAAGAGATGGTTGAAGCGAACTTGCGTCTGGTGATCTCCATCGCCAAGAAGTACACCAACCGTGGCTTGCAATTCCTCGACCTGATCCAGGAAGGCAACATCGGCTTGATGAAGGCTGTGGACAAGTTCGAATACCGTCGCGGCTACAAGTTCTCGACTTATGCCACCTGGTGGATCCGTCAGGCGATCACTCGCTCGATCGCCGACCAGGCCCGCACCATCCGTATTCCGGTGCACATGATCGAGACCATCAACAAGCTCAACCGTATTTCCCGGCAGATGTTGCAGGAAATGGGTCGCGAACCGACCCCGGAAGAGCTGGGTGAACGCATGGAAATGCCTGAGGATAAAATCCGCAAGGTATTGAAGATCGCTAAAGAGCCGATCTCCATGGAAACCCCGATTGGTGATGACGAAGACTCCCATCTGGGTGACTTCATCGAAGACTCGACCATGCAGTCGCCAATCGATGTCGCCACCGTTGAGAGCCTCAAAGAAGCGACACGCGACGTACTGTCCGGCCTCACTGCCCGTGAAGCCAAGGTACTGCGCATGCGTTTCGGCATCGACATGAATACCGACCACACCCTTGAGGAAGTCGGTAAGCAGTTTGACGTGACCCGCGAGCGGATCCGTCAGATCGAAGCCAAGGCGCTGCGCAAGTTGCGCCACCCGACGAGAAGCGAGCATTTGCGCTCCTTCCTCGACGAGTGATCACAAAACCCCCAGGCCCAGGCCTGGGGGTTTTGCTTTGTGCAGATAAAATCTCCCCCCGCTTTACCTCCCCTCGCAATGCCCGTCTACACTCGAAATATTCCCCGTGCCATAACGAGACCGTTATGCCCAGACTGCCGACCGTGCTGCTGCTGTCGCTGCTGACCTGGACCGCAACGGCTGGCGCGTTGACTCTCACTGATGAAGAGCATGGCTGGTTGGCGGACCACCCGGAGCTGCGCCTGGGCGTTGATGCGTCGTGGCCGCCATTTGAATATCGCGATGAAGAAGGCCGCTACCAGGGCCTGGCGGCTGACTATGTTCGACTGATCCAGGATCGCCTGGGTATCAAGGTCAAGTTGATCGAGCCCGCCAACTGGAGCGCACTGCTGGAGCAGGCCAGGAACAACCAGCTCGACCTCTTGCCGGGCATTATGTCCACCCCGGAGCGCCAGGGTTTCCTGGCATTTTCCCGGCCTTATCTCGACTTCCCGATAGTCATCCTCGCCCACGAAGGCGGCGCCCAACCCCGCTCCCTCAAGGACCTGTACGGGTTGAAGATTGCCGTGGTGGAGAACTATGCCCCCCACGAGTTGCTGCGCACCCACCATCCCGACTTGAACCTGGTGGCGATGCCCAACGTCAGCTCAACGTTACAGGCCCTGGCTACCGATGAGGTGGACGCCGTCGTCGGGGACCTGGCCTCCAGTGTCTGGAGCCTGCGCCAACTCAAGCTCGATGGTTTATATGTCAGTGGCGAAACGCCTTATCGCTATCAACTGGCGATGGGCGTACCCCGCGAAAACAAAATGCTGATTGGCATCCTGGATAAAGTCCTCGCCGACCTCAGCCCCCGGGAAATTGACGAGATCCAGGAACACTGGGTCGGCAATGTCATCGATCACCGCGCCTTCTGGACCGACTTGCTGCTCTACGGCCTGCCTGCGGTGCTGCTGTTGAGTACCGTGCTGGCCATCGTGATTCGGATCAATCGTCGGCTCAGTTCGGAGATTTCCCGCAGGGTGGCCTTGGAGCAGGAGTTGCGCAGCAGCGAATACCATTACCGCGGGCTGGTAGAAAGCCTGTCAGCCATCGCCTGGGAAGCTGACATCCATGACTTCACCTACAGCTATGTGTCGCCCCACGCCGAGGAACTGCTGGGCTATCCAAGGGCGCACTGGCTGATCCCAGGCTTCTGGCGCAATATCATCCACCCCGCCGACCTGACTCGCGCCGACACCTTCTGCCAACGGGAAACCCGCGCCAACCGCGACCACAGCATCGATTACCGGGTAATCACCGCCGACGGCCGCTGCCTATGGGTCAGGGACATTGTCAGCCTGATCAAGCATGGGCATGAGCCCGTCATGCGAGGCCTGATGATCGATATCAGCGAGGCCAAGCGCACCGAGGAAGCATTGCAGCTCTCAGAGGAGAAGTTCGCCTCGGTGTTCCAGCAATGCCCGGACATACTCGTGATCGCTCGCCTGTCCGATGGTTGCCTGCTGGAGGTCAACAAGGCATTCGAGGACCAGATAGGCCTGAGTGCTGCAGACGTCATCGGCAAGACCGCCACCGAGCTGAACATCTGGGGCATCCAGGGCGTAGGCCCCAACCTGCTCAAGCGCGTGCAGACCACCAGCATCCGCAACCTGGAGATGCCGTTCCTGCGCAGCAATGGCCAGGCGTTTACCGGGCTGATCTCCGCCGAACCCTTCCAACTCGATGCAACCGAAGCGCTGGTCGTGGTGGTGCGGGACATCACCCAACTGAAGGAAACCCAGCAACTACTGCAGACTTCCGAAGAAAAGTTCGCCAAGGCCTTCCATGCCTCGCCCGACGGCTTGCTGCTGACACGCCAGCATGATGGCCTGCTGCTGGAGGTCAACGAAGGCTTCAGCCGCATCACCGGTTTCAACAGTGCAATGTCCCTGGACCAGTCGACCCTGGACCTGGGCATCTGGGTGGACTTGAACGAACGCAGACACATGCTCGACCTGCTGCACCGCGACGGCCTGGTGCGTGATTTTGTCTGTCATATCCGGCGCAGTGACGGCCAGATTCGCCTGTGCGAAGTGTCCAGTCGTCCACTGCCGATCGGGGATGACGACTGTATGCTGACCATCGCCCGCGACATTACCGAACGCCAGTTGATGCAGGAAAAACTGCAACAGGCCGCGACGGTTTTTGAAAGCACGGCCGAAGGCGTACTGATCACCGATACCCGGCAAAACATCAGCGCCGTCAACCGTGCCTTCAGCGAAATCACCGGCTACAGCGAAGCCGAAGCCCTCGGCCACACCCCGCGCCTGCTGGCCTCCGGCCTGCATGACAGCGCGTTCTACGCGGCCATGTGGCATCAACTGACCGCCAACGGCCATTGGCAAGGCGAGATCTCCAACCGACGCAAGAACGGCGAGTTGTACCCCAGTTGGCTGACCATCAGTGCCGTGCGCAACCACGAGCAGTCAATCACCCACTTCGTGGCGGTTTTTGCCGACATCTCCAGCCTCAAGCACGCCCAGGCGCGCCTCGACTACCAGGCGCATCACGATCCGCTTACCGGGCTGCCCAACCGCACCCTGTTTGAGAGCCGCCTGCAGACCGCCCTCACCGGCCAACAGGAAACCGGCAGCCAGGGTGCGGTGCTGTTTCTCGACCTCGACCGCTTCAAACACATCAACGACAGCCTCGGCCACCCGATTGGCGACCTGCTGCTCAAGGACATCGCGGTGCGCCTCAAGGAGCAACTGCGCGACATCGACACCGTGGCCCGCCTGGGCGGTGACGAATTCATCATCCTGCTGCCCGGCCTGCAACAAGCCAGCGACGCGCAGCACCTGGCCAATAAGCTGCTGGCCTGCTTCACCCTGCCCTTTCAGGCGGGCGAGCACGAGTTCTTTATCAGCGCCAGCATCGGCACCAGCCTCTACCCGCAGGACGGCATCGACGTCGCCACCCTGGTCAAAAACGCCGATGCCGCCATGTACCGTTCCAAAGCCAAGGGCCGCAATCGGGTCGAACGTTACACCCAGGACCTCACCGCCCAGGCCAATGAGCGCGTTGCCCTCGAACACGAACTGCGCCGCGCCATAGAGCGAGACGAACTGTTTCTGTATTACCAGCCAAAGCTGAGCCTGGAGACCCAGCAACTGATCGGCGCCGAAGCCCTGATCCGCTGGCGCCACCCCACCTTTGGCGACGTGCCACCTGAGCACTTCATTGCCCTGGCCGAAGAGAACGGCATGATCCTGCAAATCGGCGACTGGGTCCTGGAACAGGCTTGCCGCCAACTGCACCTGTGGCGCAAAACCTATGACGACTTTGGCCCGCTCTCCGTCAACCTTGCCGGTGCCCAACTGCGCCACCCCAACCTGCTGGGGCGCATCGAGCAACTGCTGCGGGACAACCGCCTGGAGCCGGACTGCCTGCAACTGGAGATCACCGAAAACTTCATCATGAGCCAGGCCGAAGAGGCTCTTGAAGTGCTGCATAAACTCAAGCGCCTGGGCGTCCAACTGGCCATCGACGACTTTGGCACCGGCTACTCGTCCTTGAGTTACCTCAAGCGCCTGCCCCTGGACTTCCTGAAAATCGACCAGTCCTTCGTCCGCGGCCTGCCAGACGACCCCCACGATGCCGCCATCGTGCGCGCCATCATCGCCCTGGGCCACAGCATGCAATTCACCATCATCGCCGAAGGCGTCGAAACCCCCGCCCAGCAAGCCTTCCTCGCCGACGAGGGCTGCGAACAAATGCAAGGCTACATCGTCAGCCTGCCCCTACCCGCCGACATCTTCGCCGCGACCTTCCTTCACATGACCCATTCAGATTTTTCGGATAGCACAGTGGAGAAACCATCGTTATAATCCGCGACCTACTGAGGGCCTATAGCTCAGTTGGTTAGAGCAGGGGACTCATAATCCCTTGGTCGTAGGTTCGAGTCCTACTGGGCCCACCATACTCAAAGCCGCGCATTGCGCGGCTTTCGTGTTTCTGGATGGACCACCGCAGATACACGGAGGCGCCTCGGCCTAACGTCTCCAAAACCGACGCACTCGATGTGTTGTTATCGGGGAGTTGGCTTGCTGGCGATGAGCCCCATGCAGACGTCAAATTCCCCGGGGCCTCACATCAAAGACTGTTTGCATCTTAGTCACCGCTTGTAGAAAATCGTCGTCTTTTTGCACGAATGGATACGCGCATGAAGTTCGAGAAGACCACGCAGTACAGGTCCGAGGAAGGGATCGTCTTCAATCTGTCTCAAATCACCCTCATGGAAAGCGACCGAGGTCGCCTGCGCGAGCTGCACTTTGGCGAAGCGAAACGCGCCCATTACCAAGTCAACAGCATGGTCGTCGATATGTACGACCGAATGCAGGCTCGAAACCTGCCATGCCTGCTGACAGTCTGCATTTCCAATCCCCTCACCCGTCAGCAGGCCGATGCTATCAACACTATGCGCGGCAACGTCGCCAAGGGAATTGCTGCGGCCTCAGGTGGTGTTGCCGGGAGGGTAGGTGCGTTGGGCGGGCCGCTCATTGGCTGGGCTTCAGGTGCAGTCGTGACGACAGGTGTCAACTGGTACCTCAAAGGAGCCCTGCCGACCCTGCATGCAGGTGACGTGCTGGTCAGCATCGAGGGAGAGGTCCATGGCGGGATTGGCCCACAGCGCTCTGTCGTGACGCTGGTCATCAAGGTCTGAGGAACTGCACATGCCCTACATCATGCAAACTGTCGTCCTTCTGGTGCTGGGCGCGATTCTCGTTCAGTTTCTGAAACCATACCCGCTGCGCAAGTGGCTGGGTTTGGCGCTGCTGGCAACGGGCTTGGTCAGCCTCTTCAAGGTGGGTGAGCAGCAGGTGCTGGGCTTTGACCTGGAGCTGCTAGCACTGCTGGCCGTGCCGCTGGGCGTGGTACTTTTCCTGACGCGGCGGCGGTTCACGGAGGGGGACTGAAGCCCTGGCACGATTTCTCGGTGCCGTCTCTGCCCCAAAATCAGATGGGACAACAGTCGATCAACAGCGCGTTGATCGATGATCTTAGCGTTGGACCTTGCCGGCGGATTGGGGGGTTACTTTGAACATACTGGTAACGCCTAACGTAGGTTAGATGCCGCCAAAATCACTGCTAAATGATGGGTGGCGGCTGTCACGCAGGCCAGGTGCATCGCAAATGTGTAATGCCACATTGACCAGCCTCGCCAACTCTGCGGGCGCGGCCTAATTCTGATCCTAGGCAGTCCGGATCTAGCGCACATGAAAGGTCACCGCAATCGCCACCCGCGAACACGAGCCTGTAACATGCTCCCCCATTGCCACCCACGCCGGAGCCCATCTTGTCCGCCCCCCGCCCTCCCGTTCTCGATGAGATCGACCGCCAGTTGATTGCGGCCTTGCAGATCAATGCCCGTGAAAGCGTGGCCATGCTCGCTCGCCAGCTGGGGATTGCCCGCACCACCGTGACCTCGCGCCTGGCGCGCCTGGAAAAGACCCAGGTGATTACCGGCTATGGCGTGCGCCTTGGCCAGCGCGTGGTGGATGGTGGGTTGCAGGCGTATGTGGGGATTACCGTGCAACCGCGCTCCGGCAAGGAAGTGCTGCGTCGCCTCAGCGCCATGGCCCAGGTTCAGCAGTTGTGTGCGGTCAGTGGTGAGTTTGATTATGTGGCCTGGCTGCGTACCGATTCGCCGGAACAGTTGGATCAACTGCTGGACCAGATCGGCAGTGTCGATGGGGTAGAAAAGACCACCACCTCGATCATCCTCAGTAACAAATTGGATCGCGGCCAACCAATCTGACCGCCAACCTCGTCACTTCGACTAAAAACAATTCAATACGACGACACATTGCGTCTTATTAACGAGCGCTACGCTCCCTAGAATGGCTGCCATCTTTTCCTATACTTCACGGGTCGTGCCCCGTCGAGTGCCAGCAAGGTCAGCCATGAACGCCACCTACAAGAACAATCGCCACCCTGCAGACGGTAAAAAACCCATCACTATCTTTGGCCCGGATTTTCCGTTCGCCTTTGATGACTGGATCGAACACCCCGCCGGGCTGGGCAGTATTCCCGTCGCCAACCATGGCGCCGAAGTGGCGATTGTCGGTGCGGGTATCGCCGGCCTGGTGGCCGCCTACGAGTTGATGAAGCTGGGCCTCAAGCCGGTGGTGTACGAAGCCTCGAAAATGGGCGGGCGCCTGCGCTCCCAGGCTTTTGAAGGGGCCGAAGGCATCATCGCTGAGCTGGGCGGGATGCGCTTCCCGGTGTCATCGACAGCGTTCTACCACTATGTGGACAAGCTGGGCCTTGAAACCAAGCCGTTCCCCAACCCGCTGACACCAGCCTCGGGTAGCACTGTGATCGACCTGGAAGGCCAGACTCACTACGCACAGAAAATCTCCGACCTTCCTGCGCTATTCCAGGAAGTGGCTGACGCCTGGGCCGACGCCCTGGAGGCCGGTTCGCAGTTCGGTGATATCCAGCAAGCGATTCGCGACCGTGACGTGCCACGGCTCAAGGAGCTGTGGAACAAGCTGGTGCCGCTGTGGGACGACCGCACGTTCTACGACTTCGTCGCCACGTCCAAGGCATTCGCCAAGTTGTCGTTCCATCACCGCGAAGTGTTTGGCCAGGTAGGTTTCGGCACCGGTGGCTGGGACTCGGACTTCCCCAACTCGATGCTGGAAATCTTCCGCGTGGTGATGACCAACTGCGACGATCACCAACACCTGGTGGTCGGTGGCGTGGCGCAAGTGCCCATGGGGATCTGGCGCCATGTGCCAGAGCGATGCGCCCATTGGCCGGCCGGCACCAGCCTCAGCTCCCTGCATCACGGCGCGCCACGGGCAGGGGTCAAGCGCATTGCCCATGCCGCCGATGGGCGTTTTGCGGTAACCGACAACTACGGTGACACCCGGGAATACGCCGCCGTGCTGACCACTTGCCAGAGCTGGCTGCTGACCACCCAGATCGAATGCGACGAAAGCCTGTTCTCGCAAAAAATGTGGATGGCCCTGGACCGCACGCGCTATATGCAGTCGTCGAAAACCTTTGTCATGGTCGACCGGCCTTTCTGGAAGGACAAGGACCCGGAAACCGGCCGCGACCTGATGAGCATGACCCTCACTGATCGCCTGACCCGTGGCACCTACCTGTTCGACAATGGCGACGACAAGCCGGGAGTTATTTGCCTGTCTTACTCGTGGATGAGCGACGCCCTGAAAATGCTCCCGCAGCCCATCGATAAACGGGTGAAGCTGGCCCTCGATGCGCTGAAAAAAATCTACCCGAAGGTCGATATCAAGGCGCGCATCATTGGCGACCCGATCACCGTTTCCTGGGAAGCCGATCCGCACTTCCTCGGCGCGTTCAAGGGCGCTTTGCCGGGCCACTACCGCTACAACCAGCGCATGTACGCGCACTTCATGCAAAAGGATATGCCAGCCGAGCAGCGCGGGATTTTCATCGCCGGCGACGATGTGTCCTGGACCCCAGCCTGGGTCGAAGGCGCAGTGCAGACCTCGTTGAACGCGGTTTGGGGCATCATGACCCACTTCGGTGGCAGTACCCACCCACAAAACCCGGGGCCGGGGGATGTGTTCGACGAGATCGGCCCTATCGCCCTGGCCGAATAAGGAGCCAAGCCATGCGTGTTGCCCTGTACCAATGCCCACCATTGCCGCTGGATGTCGCTGGCAATCTCAAGCGTCTGCACAGCGTTGCGCATGAAGCATGCGATGCCGACGTGCTGGTGCTGCCGGAGATGTTCCTCACCGGCTACAACATCGGTGCTGAAGCAGTCGGCGCCCTGGCCGAAGCGCAGGACGGGCAGTCGGCCCAGACCATTGCCGAACTGGCGCGCAACACGGGCCTGGCGATTCTCTATGGCTATCCGGAACGGGCCGAGGACGGCCAGATCTACAATGCCGTGCAGCTGATCGACGCCAATGGCCAGCGCCTGTGCAACTACCGCAAGACCCATCTGTTCGGCGACCTCGATCACTCGATGTTCAGCCCAGGCGGCGACGAGTTCCCTGTCGTCGAACTGAACGGCTGGAAGCTGGGGTTTCTCATCTGCTACGACCTGGAGTTCCCGGAAAACACTCGGCGCCTGGCCCTGGCAGGTGCCGAGTTGATCCTGGTACCGACGGCCAACATGGTGCCCTTCGACTTCGTCGCGGACGTCACCGTGCGCGCCCGGGCCTTTGAAAACCAGTGCTATGTGGCCTACGCCAACTATTGCGGGCATGAAGACCAGATCCACTATTGTGGGCAAAGCAGCATCGCCGCGCCGGATGGGCAACGCGTTGCCCTGGCGGGGCTGGATGAGGCGCTGATCGTCGCGACCCTCGACCGCCAGGTGATACACGCCGCGCAAGCGGCCAACCACTACCTGGCGGACCGTCGCCCCGAACTCTATGCCGCGCTGCATAAACACTGACCACTGCGCTTTGCGCTAGCATAGGCACTTCCTACGTTCTGGAAGTGCTCATGCCTGTGCCGGCCCACCCTCATCACCTGCAACTGACCCTGGCCAATGGCCTGCGGGTTTCCCTGCGTCATGCCCCACGTCTCAAGCGCTGTGCAGCTGTCCTGCGGGTAGCGGCGGGCAGCCATGACGTGCCGTTGGCCTGGCCGGGGCTGGCGCACTTTCTGGAACACCTGCTGTTTCTTGGCACCGAGGCTTTTCCTGCACCGGACGGTTTGATGGCCTACGTGCAGCGCCATGGCGGACAGGTCAACGCCAGCACCCGTGAGCGCACCACGGACTTCTTCTTTGAAGTACCTGCCACGGTGTTTGACGGCGCACTGCAGCGCCTGGCCGATATGCTCGCTCATCCGCGCCTGGCCATGGACGATCAACTGCGCGAGCGCGAAGTGCTGCAGGCCGAGTTTATCGCCTGGTCCCAGGATGCCGAGGCACAGCATCAAGTCGCGATCCTTGAAGGCCTCGCTGCCGGGCATCCGCTGCGGGGTTTTCATGCGGGCAACCGCGAGAGCCTGCCGGTGCCACAGGAGGATTTCCAACAAGGCTTGCTGGGGTTTTATCAAGACTTCTATCAAGCAGGACAGCTGACCTTGAGCCTTGCCGGCCCGCAATCGCTGGAAGAACTGCAAGCCTTGGCCGAGCGCTTTGGCGAGTGCCTGCGCCCGGGCCCGCTACGACCGCAGCAGCCACCACCGGCCTTGATGGACGGCGATAAATATCGCTATCAATACCTCGACAACCAGCACCTGCATCACCTCATCGCCTGTAACGCGCCCCGCGAAGCCCTGGATTTCCTCTGCACCTGGCTGAATGCCACGGCACCCGGTGGTCTGCTGGCAGAATTGAAAACCCGGGGCTGGGCAAGCGCGCTGCACGCCAGGGTGCTGTACTCGTTCGCCGGGCAGGCGCTGCTGGATATCGAATTCACCCTGGGGCCACAGGGCTCACAACAGTCCCTGGCAATCGAAGCCCTGTTGAACGACTGGTTGAGCTTTTTCGCCCACAGCGATTGGACTGCGTTGCGCGAAGAGTACGCGCTGCTAATCAGCCGCCAACAGCAGATCAATGGCGCCTTGGCCCTGGCCCGCCATGACAGTGAGAACCGCGAAGCGCCGTTGTCCGAGCAGCATTGCCAAGCGCTCAAGACCCTGCTGAACCTGCTGCAATCGGCTCCTGCGCAACAGGCCTGGCAGTTGCCGCCGGGCAACCCATTCTTGCGACCGCAAGCCCAGGAACCACGCCCCGGACTGATTCGCGGCCAGACCAGCGCCCATCGTGGCTTGCGCACCTTCGCCCAGGATCGCTCCCGTGGCCGGCGCGAACTGCCAGGCCTTTCATTCAGCCAAGCGTTGCCCGCCGATCACGATGAGGGCGCCCTTTACTTGTGCTGGCAACTGGATTCGACCGCCCATGGCATAGGCAACAGCCTGCAAACTTTGCAGACCAACGCCCGCCAGGCCGGCGTGGAAATGTCCTGCGAAGCTGTAGGCAATTGTTGGCTGCTGAAAATGAGCGGGCTGCATGACCCCATGCCCGCTATCGTCGAGCAACTGGCTCGCGAACTGACCCAGGCCGACGCCAATCTTGAACAAGACGCGCCCGCCAGCCCGACGCCACAGATGGCCATCCGCGAACTGCTCAAGGCATTGCCAGCCTGCGCGACCCACATTGCCTCCACTGGGCACCTCCATCCATTGCCCAACGGATGGACCACTGCCACGTGGCAAGGCCTGGGCATGGGCCTGCCGGCTGCGTGCGAAACGGCGATCAAACATGCGGCCGCACGCCTGCCCGGGCAATGTGCCGAGATTGCACGCATCGCTCACCCCATCAATGGACTGTATCGCTGGCATCAGCTAGACACCGCTTCCACCGAAGCCGCCTTGCTGCTGCTGTGCCCGGCCCCGAGCCAATCCCTGGCCGACGAGGCCGACTGGCGATTGCTCGCTCACTTGGCCCAGACTCCGTTCTACCAGCGTCTACGGGGCGAATTGCAGGTGGGCTACGCCGTATTCAGCGGTATCCGACAGTTCAACGGGCAAACCGGTCTGTTATTTGGCGTGCAGTCGCCCGATGTGGCGCTGGCGGACCTTCTCGATCACATCCAGGCCTTCATCAAGCAATTGCCGGCCTTGATCAATGGGAGCGACGAGCTGGGCAACGCGGCCCTGGCCCGGCAATTTTCGCCGCAGGCGCTGCCCACATCCCAAGCCGCCGAGCTGCTCTGGCAGGCCAGGTTGGCCGGGCATGGCGCGAACTATCTTGAACAATTACGCGAGTTGATCCAGACCCGTACACGCCAGCATCTGGTGGAGGCGGCGGCGCAACTCAGCCAAGCCGCAGGCGGCTGGCGCTGCCTGGCGAATGGCGCGGCAGCGGGCGATCACTGGCAGATATGACGTTGATCGTTGCCGATGCTGCAACAGGCTTTTTCCACCAAGACAGCGCTAGCTTGACCAGAAATGAGTAAAATCGCGCCACGCATCTGAACATCTCCGACTGGAGGTGGACTATATGTATTACTTGGTAGTAAACGTCCCATCCCTTCGTAGGAGTATGAATATGACCTGGTCCAAACCTGCTTACACTGATCTGCGTATTGGTTTTGAAGTCACCATGTACTTCGCCAGCCGCTGATTGCTTTTGTATTGCAATGCAACGCCTCGGCTCGCCGGGGCGTTTTTATTTTGAGTCTTGTGTAAAGGAGCAGCGATGTTCGTCCAGATTCTAGGTTCGGCGGCCGGTGGCGGTTTCCCGCAGTGGAATTGCAACTGCGTGAACTGCGCCGGCTTTCGCGACGGCAGCCTGCGGGCCCAGGCGCGCACCCAATCGTCCATCGCCCTCTCCGACGATGGCGTGAACTGGGTGCTGTGCAACGCCTCGCCGGATATCCGCGCCCAACTGCAAAATTTTGCGCCGATGCAACCTGGCCGCGCGCTACGCGATACCGGTATCAGCGCAATCATCCTGATGGACAGCCAGATCGACCACACCACCGGCCTGCTCAGCCTGCGCGAGGGCTGCCCGCACCAGGTGTGGTGCACCGACATGGTCCATGAAGACCTGAGCACCGGCTTCCCGCTGTTCACCATGTTGACCCACTGGAATGGCGGCCTGGCGTGGAACCGTATCGAACTGGACGCCAGTTTCAGCATTCCTGCCTGCCCCAACCTGCGCTTTACCCCGTTGCCCCTGCGCAGCGCCGCGCCGCCCTACTCGCCCCATCGGTTCGACCCGCACCCGGGTGACAATATCGGCTTGATCGTCGAAGACCTGCGCACCGGCGGCAAACTGTTCTACGCCCCCGGGCTGGGCAAAGTCGACGCGCCGCTGCTTCAAATCATGGCGCAAAGCGACTGCCTGCTGGTGGACGGCACGATGTGGGATGACGACGAAATGCAGCGCCGTGGCGTCGGCACCCGCACGGGCCGCGAAATGGGCCACTTGGCGCAGAACGGCCCCGGCGGCATGCTGCAAGTGCTGGAGCAATTGCCCAAGCAGCGCAAGGTACTTATCCATATCAACAACACCAACCCGATCCTCGACGAAGACTCGCCTGAACGGGCCGAGTTGGCGCGGCGCAATGTAGAAGTAGCCTACGACGGCATGAGCATTGAATTGTAGGAGAGCCCCAATGACCGACACACCGCTGACCCCCGCCGAATTTGAACAGGCCTTGCGGGCCAAGGGCGCGTTCTACCATATCCATCACCCGTACCACGTGGCGATGTATGAAGGCCGGGCCACCCGCGAGCAGATCCAGGGCTGGGTCGCCAACCGGTTCTACTACCAGGTGAACATCCCGCTGAAGGACGCCGCGATCCTGGCCAACTGCCCGGACCGGGAAATCCGTCGCGAGTGGATCCAGCGCCTGCTCGATCATGACGGCGCACCCGGCGAAGACGGCGGCATCGAAGCCTGGCTGCGCCTGGGCCAGGCGGTGGGCCTGGACCCGGATCAACTGCGCTCCCAGGAGCTGGTTTTGCCTGGCGTGCGGTTTGCCGTGGATGCCTACGTCAATTTCGCCCGCCGGGCCAGTTGGCAGGAAGCCGCCAGCAGCTCGCTGACCGAGTTGTTCGCCCCGCACATCCACCAGTCGCGCCTCGACAGCTGGCCCCAGCATTACCCATGGATCGACCCTGCCGGCTACGAGTATTTCCGTACCCGCCTGGGCCAGGCCCGGCGTGATGTCGAGCACGGGCTGGCGATCACGCTTGCGCACTACACCAGCCGCGCCGGTCAGGAGCGGATGCTGGAGATTCTCCAGTTCAAACTCGACATCCTTTGGAGCATGCTCGATGCCATGAGCATGGCCTACGAACTGAACCGCCCGCCTTATCACAGCGTGACCGCGCAACGGGTCTGGCATAAAGGGATCACCCTATGAGTTTCGACCGCAGCAAAAAGCCGACCTGGCGCCAAGGTTACCGCTACCAGTACGAGCCAGCGCAGAAGGGCCATGTGTTGCTATACCCCGAAGGCATGATCAAGCTCAACGACAGCGCCGCCTTGATTGGCGGTTTGATCGACGGCGAGCGCAGTGTGGCGGCCATCATTGGCGAGCTGGAGCAGCAATTCCCCGGCGTACCCGAACTCGGTGAAGACATCGAGCAATTCATGGAGGTGGCGCGTGCACAGCACTGGATCGAACTTGCCTGAAAAGCCCGAGATCGGCCTGCCGCTATGGTTGCTCGCCGAGTTGACCTATCGCTGCCCGCTGCAGTGCCCGTACTGCTCCAACCCGCTGGATTTCGCCGAGCAGGGCAAGGAGTTGAGTACCGAGCAATGGATCAAGGTGTTTCGCGAAGCCCGGGAAATGGGCGCGGCACAACTGGGGTTTTCCGGCGGTGAGCCGCTGGTGCGCCAGGATCTCGCCGAGCTGATCGCCGAGGCGCGCCAGCTGGGGTTCTATACCAACCTGATCACCTCCGGCATCGGCTTGACCGAGCAGAAGATCAGCGACTTCAAGAAAGCCGGCCTGGACCATATCCAGATCAGCTTCCAGGCCAGCGATGAACAGGTGAACAACCTGCTGGCTGGCTCCAAAAAGGCTTTCGCGCAGAAGCTGGAAATGGCCCGGGCGGTCAAAGCCCATGGCTATCCGATGGTGCTGAACTTCGTAACCCATCGGCACAATATCGACAAGATCGACCGCATCATCGAACTGTGCATTGCGCTGGAGGCAGACTTTGTCGAACTCGCCACCTGCCAGTTCTATGGCTGGGCCCAGCTCAACCGTGTTGGCCTGCTGCCGACTCAGGAACAACTGACCCGTGCCGAGCGCATCACCAACGAATACCGCGCCAAGCTGGAAGCCGAAGGGCATCCGTGCAAGCTGATTTTTGTCACGCCGGACTACTACGAGGAACGCCCTAAGGCCTGTATGAATGGCTGGGGCAGTATCTTTCTGACAGTGACACCAGACGGCACTGCCCTACCTTGTCACGGCGCCCGACAGATGCCGGTGCAGTTTCCCAATGTGCGCGACCACAGCATGCAGCACATCTGGTACGACTCGTTTGGCTTCAACCGCTTTCGTGGTTACGACTGGATGCCAGAGCCATGCCGCTCGTGCGACGAGAAGGAAAAGGACTTCGGCGGCTGCCGCTGCCAGGCGTTCATGCTCACAGGGGATGCCAGCAATGCTGACCCGGTGTGCAGCAAATCCGCCGATCACGGCATCATCCTCAATGCCCGGCTCGAAGCCGAGCACGCTACGCAGACCATCGAGCACCTGGCTTTTCGCAATGAGCGAAACTCCCGGCTGATCGCCAAAGGCTGACCGATCAACGCTTGGCGATGATGTACACCGCATGCACGATGCCAGGGATGTAGCCGCACAGGGTCAACAGGATATTCAGCCAGAACGCGCCGGCGAAACCCACTTGCAGGAACACACCCAGTGGCGGCAGCAGAATGGCGATGATGATACGAATGAAATCCATGGGTCAGCTCCGAATAATCGGCTCGTGTGAGCCGTACAGCTAATCGACCCTGGCCGCGCGTGAGGGTTCAGTGGAATCTGGCACCGGGCCATCCTCCTCAGGCAAGGATCTCCAATCCGTGCTTTTGCACGATGCTCAGCAGCTTGAGCGCCATGCCGCTGGGTTGCTTCTCGCCGGACTCCCATTGCTTGATTGTCGACGCACTGGTGTTCAGGTAGCGGGCGAACACCGGTTGGCTGACATGACTGCGCTCGCGCAGTTGCTTGATCTGGTCGGCAGGTATCTGTGCCGGCACAGGCGCAATGCACAGCTCATCGAATTCACGAAGGGTGGTCTTGCTGATGGCGCCAATCGAATGCAGCGCGCTGGCCGATTGGTGAATAGACTCCAGCGCTTGGCTTTCATATTTTTTGCTCATGATGTATCTCCACAAACTCCCTGAGATCCAGCAACTGCCGGATCTGTATTTCGTTTAAGCCTTCATAGGCCTTTGCCAACGCCCGAAACCCAGTCAATTCCTTGTGACTGATATTGCTTTGATCTTGCTTGGCGAACAGAAACTGATAAACCCAGTAATGCCTGCCCTTCGCCAGGACGATGGTGCGATGCCGGTTGTGATTGAGGCGTTTCTTCCAGACTCCACCACCCAGATTGTCCGCCTGGCCCCTGAGCATCTCCCAAATGCCTCTCTTAATTGCGAATCGCAGATCCAGGCCTTGCTGGCGGCATCAGCAAAATGCCGGCTTTTGAACAGTCGCAGCTTCATAGGCATCCCTTCCCCAAAACATACCACCTGGTGGTATAGATTAGAAATAGGGGTCACAAAAAATCTTTGCGCCCTTCCGGCACTCCCTGCCGGTGCCCGCTAAAAAGCCATTTTTCTCGATGAGCCTCAAGCGTCCTTTTCAATCCAGAAATTACACACAAAAAAACGCCCCCAGCCAAAAGAATCAAGCTGGAGGCGCTGCGTATACCGCGAGACGGTTCAGGAATAAGGGTTAAACAGCGATGCCCTTGCGGCATTGCAGTTGGGCGGTATGCACACGGGAAAACGCACGGGCCAGGCGCAGTAGCATTTCGTCGATGTTGCTCTTGCTTACCGTCAACGCCGGGGTAAAGCGCAGGCAGTCGGGTTGTGGGGCATTGAGGATCAGGCCCTCATAAAGCGCCGCTTTTACCACCGCATCTGCCGAATCATCTGACAAGCTCAGGCCCAACAACAGGCCCTGGCCCCGCAGTTCGCCCTGGCCATAGCGGTGGGCAAGCCGCGCCAGGCCTTCGCCCAGGTACTGGCTGGTATCGCATACGTGTTCGAGAAAGCCGTGCCCCAGCACGTTATCGAGCACAGCGACGCCGGCGGCCGCCATCAGGGCATTGCCGTGATGGGTGCCTTCCAACTCACCGATTTCAAAGCAGCAGGCTTTGCCGCGAGCCAGCAGCGCAGCCAATGGCACTCCACCACCCAGGCCTTTACCCAAGGCGACGATATCGGCGCGCACGCCGTAGCGCTGTTCGGCCAGCAAGGTGCCGCAACGGCCCATCCCCGTCTGTACTTCATCAAGAATCAGCAGAATGCCCAACTCCCGGCACAGCCGCTCCACACCCTTGAGGTAATGCTCGGTGGCCGGGATGACGCCGGCTTCGCCCTGGATCGGTTCCAGCATGATCGCGACGGTTTGTGCGTCGACCGCTGCGTGCAGGGCTGGCAGGTCATTAAACGGTACGTGACAGAAGCCTGGCAGTTGTGGCTCGAAACGATTGTCGCCAGAGGCCGCCAACGTCGCCAGGCTGCGCCCGTGGCTGGCGTTGCCAGCGGTAATAATGCGATAGGCGCCACTACGGTGCAGCTGGCCCCACTTGCGCGCCAGCTTGATCGCCGCCTCGCAGGCTTCCGTACCGCTGTTGAGCAGGTAGGCCTGGTCGCTGCCGGTGCTGTGACACAAGCGGTCCACCAGGTTCAGTTGGCTGCGGTTGTGCAGGCCGTTGCCGGGGTTGATCAGCGCTTGCGCTTGGTCGGCCAACGCGCGCACCAGTACTGAAGGGCTGTGGCCAAGGCTGTTGGCCGCACCACCCTGGGTAAAGTCGAGGTAGGCACGGTCTTCACTGTCCCATAGCCACGAACCCTGGCCGCGTACGAAAACCTGCGGAGGGCGGGCCACTGTGGGCATCAGGGATTGACTGGAAAGCTCATCACGCAGCATCGGGGTTTTCGCGTCCAGTAACAGATCGTCCAGGCTCGGCGCCGGACGGCGCAAGTTGAACAGGTTCATGCCTGCACACCCCACGGGTTGTTGGCAACCCTGGACTGGCGGAAGCCCGGCAATTCGTTTTTTGCCTTGCCTATGTAAACACCATCGCTGTAAACGGTATTCATCTCGCGTCTTGGCCCTGTAAGCCCTATGAATAGGCGCTAGACTAGGCGCCTTGGGGGCGTACAGCCATTTCGATTTTCCAGCATTTTCGATAAGCATTACTTATGGATTTCAAGCAACTGCGTTATTTCGTCGCGGTGTACGAAGAGGGCCATGTGGGCCGGGCCGCAGAGCGCCTGTCGATCTCCCAGCCAGCGCTGTCGCAGCAGATCCGCCAACTGGAGCAGCACCTCGATGTCAGCTTGTTCGAACGCAGCAGCAAACGCCTGTTGCCGACCCTGGCTGCCCACACCTTGTACAACCACGCCCTGCCGCTGCTCGATGGCATGCAGCAAGCCGTCGAGGCCCTGCGGCACTTCAAGGGCCAGGCGCTGAGGACCCTGGCTATCGGTGTGCTGCAAACCGTGCACACCAGCCTGGTGCCGCAGATGCTCGAACGCGTGCGCAAAGCCCAGCCACACCTGGTGGTGCAGATCTATGAGCTGACGGGCCTGGAGATCGAACGTCGCCTGCTCAATGGCTCGCTGGACATTGGCATCAGCTACCTACCGGCACGCCAACCGGGCTTGCACGGCGTAATGCTGTATGAAGATGAACTGAAAGTAGTCATCCCTGCCGACCATCCTTTGCGTGAATTCAAGAAGGTCTCCCTCAAACAAGCAGCGGAACTGCCCATGCTGTTGCTGGGGGAAGAGTTCCAGATCAGGCAAATCTGGCAGGCGCAACTGGCGAACCTGGGGCGCCGGCCGCAGGTCCAGGCCGAGCTGAACACCATGGTGGGGATTCTCGACAGCCTGCCTCATACCCGGCTGGCGACAGTACTGCCTGGCCGATCACAGGATGAACACAGCAGCCACGCGCTATTGTGGAAGCCCTTGAGTGAGCCACGGGTGCCGCTGAAAGTGGGTTTGGTGTGCCGAGATGTACAACGTCAGCAAGCCACGCTGGAGTTGCTGCGCACCTTGCTCGAAGACGTGATGAATGGGCCACATGGGCCGGCAAGCACGGTAGACGGGCTGGCCTGAACTTTTTCGCGGGCAATAAGAAAACCCCGCCGAAGCGGGGCTTTGCAGACTGTTTCCCTGACATCCATTTCACTCCGCCACCCTGGCAGAATCCTACGTGTCCCTGTTGTTGCTTTGCGCTTCCTGCGCGACGTCCATGTGAAGTAGATTAGCTGTGGATCCAATCTGGCGATAGAGGACGATTAGCAGTACGTCATGTAAGAGAATGCTTACATTACCTCCCCCGATTAGAACTGCGCTTCGTCCAGCAAGAACAGCGATTCACTGCCGGCCTTCACGGAGGCACTCAGGGAGTGAATACGCGGCAGCAGACGAGCGAAGTAGAAGCGCGCCGTCCCCAGTTTGCTGGCATAGAAGTCTTCCTCGGTCTCCTTGCCCAAAGCCGCCTTGGCCATCAACGCCCACATATAGGCATAGGCCATGTAGCCGAAGGCATGCAGATACTCCACCGAGGCCGCGCCGATTTCATTCGGGTTGGTCTTGGCGCGATCCAGCACCCAGGCAGTCAAGGTGTCGAGCTCGTCCACCGCAGCGCTCAGGGGCTGGGTGAACTCAGCCAGGTCGCTTCTGGCCGTGGCGATGAAGTGGCGGATCTCATCGGCAAACAGGGTGTAGAACGCCCCGCCGCTGCCAACGATCTTGCGCCCCATCAAGTCCAGCGCCTGGATGCCGTTGGTGCCTTCGTAGATCTGCGTGATACGCACGTCACGCACCAACTGCTCCTGGCCCCACTCACGGATATAACCATGGCCGCCGAAGATCTGCTGGCCGTGCACGGTGGTTTCCAGGCCCAGGTCGGTGAGGAAGGCCTTGGATACCGGGGTCAGCAGCGCCACCAGGTCATCCGCACGCTTGCGGGTCGCGGCGTCTTCGCTGAACTTGGCGGTGTCCAGTTGCATCGCCACATAAGTGGAAAACGCACGGCCGCCTTCGTTCGCCGCCTTCATGGTCAGCAACATGCGGCGCACGTCAGGGTGGTTGATGATCGGGTCGGCGATCTTGTCCTTGGCCTTGGGGCCAGTCGGCGAACGGCTTTGCAGGCGGTCACGCGCGTATTCCACAGCGTTCTGGTAAGAACGCTCGCCGGTCGCCAGGCCCTGGATGCCGACGCCCAGGCGCTCGTAGTTCATCATGGTGAACATCGCCGCCAGGCCACGGTTCGGCTCGCCGACCAGGTAGCCAACGGCGTCGTCGAAGTTCATCACACAAGTGGCGGAAGCCTGGATGCCCATCTTGTGTTCGATCGAACCACAGGTCACCGGGTTGCGTGCGCCCAGGCTGCCATCGGCATTGACCATGAACTTGGGCACCAGGAACAGCGAGATGCCCTTGGGACCGGCCGGAGCGTCCGGCAACTTGGCCAGCACCAGGTGGATGATGTTTTCGGTGAGGTCGTGTTCGCCACCGGTGATGAAGATCTTGGTCCCGCTGACCTTGTAGGAACCGTCTGCCTGGGGCTCGGCCTTAGTACGAATAATCCCCAGATCGGTACCGGCATGGGGCTCGGTCAGGCACATGGAACCGGCCCACACGCCCGCGTACATATTCGGCAGGTAAGTGGCTTTCAGTTCTTCACTGGCGTGGGTGTTGATAGACACGCAGGCGCCGGACGTCAGCATCGGGTACAGGCCAAACGCCAGGCCCGAGGAGTTGATCATTTCTTCGACCTGGGCCGACACGGCCTTGGGCATGCCCATGCCACCGTAGGCCGGGTCGCCACCGACGCCCACCCAGCCGCCTTCGGCATAGGTTTTGTAGGCTTCGGGAAAGCCGGCCGGGGTGGTGACCACGCCATTGTCCCAGCGGCAACCTTCCTCGTCGCCGCTGCGGCTCAACGGGGCGATGGTCTTGGCGGTGACTTTGCCAGCCTCTTCAAGGATTGCCTCGACGGTTTGGGCGTCGACGGTCTCGGCCAGGGCCGGCAATTGCGCCCACAGCTTGGCAACCTCGAATACTTCGTTGAGGACGAAGCGCATATCGCGCAGCGGCGCTTTGTAGTCAGCCATGGCAAACCTCGTAGGAACGTTAAAAGTGATTCGGTAGGATCGGTTTCACAGACCCGGAGTGTAACCGAACAACTTTTGTGACACATAGGGTCTGCTTGTGACCAATTGGTATTTAACAGTCACACCACCGATTCCTACAAGGCGAACAGCTCGGCAGGCAGGCTCATCAAGCAATCGCTGCCCGCCTCCACCGCCGCCCGATGTGCACTGGTGCGCGGCAACAGACGCTTGAAGTAAAACTCGCAGGTCGCCAACTTGCCACGGGCGTAGTCCGCATCGCCTTGGCCTGCATCCAGCTGCGCCTGGGCCACCAGCGCCATGCGCAGCCACAGGTAGGCATGGATGATGTAACCGCTGTACATCAAGTAATCCAGGGCCGCCGCGCCGACTTCGTCGGGATTTTTCATCGCGGCCATGCCGACTCTGGTCGTCAACTCGCCCCATTGTTGGTTCAGCTCATTGAGCTGCGCGACTTGGGCCTTGAGTTGTGGATGCTCGGCATTCGCCGCGCAAAACTTATGCACGATTTTGGTAAAGCCGCGCAGCAACTTGCCCTGGCTGCCCAACACCTTGCGCCCCAGCAAATCCAGGGCCTGGATGCCGTTGGTACCTTCGTAGATCGGCGCGATCCGGCAGTCGCGCACCAACTGTTCCATGCCCCACTCGCGGATAAAACCGTGGCCGCCAAACACCTGCATGCCGTGGTTGGTCACCTCCAGCCCGGTTTCGGTCATAAAGGCTTTGCAGATCGGCGTGAGGAACGCCAACAGGTCTTCGGCCTGCTGGCGCTGCTGCGGGTCGTCGCTCAGGTGTGCGGTGTCCAGCAGTTGCGCGGTGAAATAAGTCAGGGCGCGGTTGCCTTCGTTGAAGGCTTTCATGGTCAGCAGCATGCGCCGCACATCGGGATGCACGATGATCGGATCTGCCGGCTTATCCGGGGCCTTGGCGCCGGTCAGGGCGCGCATCTGCAGACGGTCGTTGGCGTACTGGATCGCCCCCTGGAAGCTCGCTTCACCCAGGCACAGCCCCTGCATGCCCGTGCCCAGGCGCGCATGGTTCATCATGGTGAACATGCAGTTCAGGCCCTTGTTGGCCTCGCCGATCAGATAGCCCTCGGCACCATCGAAGTTCAGCACGCAGGTGGCCGAGGCCTTGATCCCCATCTTGTGCTCGATGGAGCCGCAACTGACCCCATTGCGCGCGCCGGAACCGGCGAGGAACTTGGGCACGATAAACAGCGAAATGCCCTTGGTGCCAGCCGGCGCGTCCGGCAACTTGGCCAGCACCAGGTGGATGATGTTTTCGCTCATATCGTGTTCACCGGCGGAGATGAAAATCTTGCTGCCGGTTACCGCATAGCTGCCGTTGGCCTGGGGCACGGCGCGGGTCTTGATGATGCCAAGGTCGGTGCCGCAGTGGGCTTCGGTCAGGCACATGGTGCCCGTCCACTGGCCGGCGGTGAGTTTGGTCAGGTAGGTGTCTTTCTGCTCGGCAGTGCCATGGGCGTGGATCGCCGACATGGCGCCGTGGGTCAGGCCCGGGTACATGCCCCAGGAAGTGTTGCTGGAGCCGATCATCTCGCTGAGCACCAACCCCAGGGAAGACGGCAGGCCTTGGCCGCCGTAGGCCGGATCCGCCGCCAGGCCGTGCCAGCCGCCTTCGACGTATTGCCCAAAGGCTTCCTTGAAGCCTTTGGGTGTGGTCACCACGCCATTATCAAAATGGCAGCCCTCTTCATCACCCGGGCGATTCAACGGTGCCAGCACGTTTTCGCAGAACCTGGCGCCTTCTTCGAGGATCGCGCTGACCATGTCCGGGCTGGCCTCGGTGGCGCCCAGGGCCGCGTAGTGAGCAGGGAAATCAAACACGTGATCGATCAGAAAGCGCATGTCGCGCAGGGGAGCTTTATAGGCAGGCATGGTGATGTCTCCGGCGGCAGATGACTGCAACCTACTGCCGTAGGTGCCCCCGGACAATCACTGTACAGGCGCTGAATACACCACCATCACTCAACCGGCAGCGCCCTGCATGCGCACCGCGCCACGGCGGTTCTGGCCGGCCGCCACTACACAGTTACGCCCGGCCCCCTTGGCGTTGTACAGCGCCTGGTCAGCAGACTTGAGCACTTCTTCCGGGGTGCGCTGCTCGACCTGGCGCTCGGCGACGCCGATGCTGACGGTCACCGACACGCTGGAGTCGCCGCCACCCGAACGGCGCTGACGCCCCTGGTGATCGTCCTGGGGGCGACTGTCCTGGTTGCGCAACTTGATGTGGTAGTTGGCAATGACCTCGCGGATTGCTTCCAGGTGCGGCAGGCACTCATCCAGGGTCTTGCCGGCGAACACTACGGCAAATTCTTCGCCGCCATACCGATAGGCCCGACCACCGCCGCTGACTTTCGACAGTTTGCTGGCGACCAACCGCAGCACCTGGTCGCCGACGTCGTGACCGTGGGTGTCGTTGAAGCGCTTGAAGTGGTCGACGTCGCTCATCGCCAGCACATAGTTGCGCCCCAGACGCTGCATGCGCTCGTTGAGGGCGCGACGCCCCGGCAGGCCGGTGAGCTCATCGCGAAAGGCCATTTGATAGGCCTCATGGGACACGCCCGCAGCGATCATCAACATCACCTGGCTGCACATGATGTTCAGGGTGAACGGCAGGATAAAGGTCTGCGGCAACATCCAGAACATTCCCAGCAACCCCACCAACTGCGCCGCATGCAACGGCCGCGGCTCGCGCCAGTACTGGGCTGCCAGGGCGACAAAACCCAGCAGGAACATCGGGTACGACAGTTGGACCAAGCTCATCCACGCGCCATGCAACGCCGGCCAGCGAATCTCCGCCAACCAGTTGAGCAACGGTCCCGGGTAACTCTGCTCCAGGCCAAGGGCTACGCTGCCCACGGCAAGCAGCACCGCGCAACGTGCGACAAAGTCGCGGAACAGGTGGGTTTTCTCCTGCCAGAGGGCATAGATACTGAACAACATCGGCAACAGCAGGCATACCAGATGAAACACCACGGCAGCGTCTTCGCGCACGCGGCCATGGTCGCGATAGAAATCGGTCTGGGTATCCAGGAGGAAGTAAGCGACGTACACCGTCACCATCAGGAACAGCTCGCGCTGGCGGCGGTACACCGCGCAATAGGCACCGCCCAGCAGCAACACCAGGGTCGGCAGCACGTTGAACAGCGAGGTGAAGAAGACGTTGAGGTCCTTGACGTAAGCAGCCGACAACCCCGCCAGCAATAACAGCAACGATGGTAGGAAATGACTGAAACGTACAGCAGACGCGCGCGACAAGGGTAAAGCTCCAACCCACAAAAAAGATGGCACAGTGCCTTCACTACTGACAGTTAAGCACACTCAATGTGACCTGTATCACATTGCCATCACTGTAACGGCAGCAACGGGCAATCCCTGAGCGCGCCACTCAGGTTTTTTCACCCACCTATAAAAAAGCCGCCGCTCCCGAAAGAGCGGCGGCCTGGCAGTGCACCCTCCGGGGCTTAGTAGCCCAGGTCGAAGTTCTCTTCTTTCATGTCCATCAGGTTGTTGGCACCCGACAGCATGGTCGCTACGTGGGTACGGGTACGCGGCAGGATGCGCTGGAAGTAGAAGCGCGCAGTCTGCAGCTTGGCGGTGTAGAAGCCTTCTTCACTGGTGCCGGCAGCCAGTTTTTCGGCAGCCAGGCGCGCCATGTCGGCCCAGAAGTAAGCCAGGCAGGCATAACCGGAGTACATCAGGTAGTCCACGGAGGCGGCACCGACTTCTTCACGGTCCTTCATGGCAGCCATGCCGACCTTCATGGTCAACTCGCCCCATTCCTTGTTCAGTGCCGCCAACGGTGCGACGAACTCGCTGACCGCTGCGTTGCCTTCGTTGGCCTGGCAGAACTTGTGCACGATCTTGGTGAAGCCCTTGAGCGCTTCGCCCTGGGTCATCAGCACTTTACGGCCGAGCAGGTCCAGCGCCTGGATGCCGGTGGTGCCTTCGTACAGCATCGAGATGCGGCTGTCGCGAACGTTCTGCTCCATGCCCCACTCGGCAATGAAGCCGTGACCGCCGTAGATCTGTACGCCGTGGTTGGCAGATTCAAAACCGACTTCGGTCATGAACGCCTTGGCGATCGGGGTCATGAAAGCCAGCAGGCCATCAGCCTGTTTCTTGGCTTCGTCGTCGGTGCCGTACTTGACGATATCCACTTGCTTGGCGGTGAAGTACACCATCGCACGGTTGCCTTCAGCGAAGGCTTTCATGGTCAGCAGCATGCGACGCACGTCCGGGTGGACGATGATCGGGTCAGCGGCCTTGTCCGGCGCTTTCGGGCCAGTCAGGGAACGCATTTGCAGGCGGTCACGCGCATATTTCAAGCCACCCTGGAAACCGATTTCGGCGTGGGACAGGCCTTGCAGCGCGGTACCCAGGCGAGCGGTGTTCATAAAGGTGAACATGCAGTTCAGGCCTTTGTTCGCCGGGCCGATCAGGTAACCGGTGGCCGCGTCGAAGTTCATCACGCAGGTGGCATTGCCGTGGATACCCATCTTGTGTTCCAGGGAGCCACAGGACACCGCGTTGCGCTCACCCACCGAACCATCGGCGTTGGGCAGGAACTTAGGCACGATAAACAGCGAAATGCCTTTGGTGCCAGCCGGAGCATCCGGCAGGCGGGCCAGTACGATGTGGACGATGTTGTCGGCCATGTCGTGTTCACCGGCCGAGATGAAGATCTTGGTCCCGGAGACTTTGTAGGAACCGTCGGCCTGAGGTTCGGCCTTGGTGCGCAGCATGCCCAGGTCGGTGCCGCAGTGCGGCTCGGTCAGGCACATGGTGCCGGTCCATTCGCCCGAGACCAGTTTGGTCAGGTAGGCATCTTGCTGCTCGGGGGTACCGTGCTCGGAAATGGTGTTCATCGCGCCATGGGACAGGCCTGGGTACATGCCCCACGACCAGTTGGCCTCACCGACCATCTCGCTGACGGCCAGGCCCAGGGATTCCGGCAGGCCTTGGCCGCCGTGCGCCACGTCGTGGGCCAGGCTTGGCCAGCCACCTTCGACGAATTGTTTGTAGGCTTCTTTGAAACCAGTAGGGGTTTTAACGCCTGACTCGCTCCAGGTGCACCCTTCGATGTCACCGACGCGGTTCAACGGGGCCAGCACTTGCTCACAAAACTTGGCGCCTTCTTCGAGAATGGCGTCAACCATGTCTGGGGTAGCGTCCTGGCAAGCCGGCAGGCTCTGATAGTGCGCTTCGTAGCCGAGCAGTTCGTCACGAACGAAGCGAATATCACGCAAGGGGGCCTTGTAGTCAGGCATAGCGATAAACCTCTGCTGATGAATCCTGGAATGAACAACCGCGTGGATTTGTTGTAGCGGTCAAACAGTTGTTTGAAACATACGTTTACGCCCAATCCTTGTCAAGCGCCCCGCAGATGCCGTTTGTCATGACGCAGGTCAACGCCAGGCGCGACAAGGCCTGCAGCGTGATGCCGCATGACCGGTCAAAGATTGGAAGATAGGTATGTTGAAGAAATCGGGGTGGCTAGAGGCTTGTCGTGGCGAGGGGGCTTGTCCCCCGTTGGGCTGCAAAGCAGCCCCAATAAGACACACCGAGACTTATCAGATACACCGAGGTGGCAGATTCTGGGGCTGCTGCGCAGCCCAACGGGGGACTAGCCCCCTCGCCACAATGATCCCGCTGGATCAGGCGTAGGTATCGATCAACGTGCCGAGCATTTCGTCGGAAGCCTTGGCGACTTTCGCGCCCAGCTCAACCTGGAGCTTGCCTTCAGCCAGTTCCACCATGTTGCTCGCGGAGCTGGTCGGCTGGCCGCGATTGACCGCCTGCAAGCGGTCATTCTGCGCATCCGAAGGCTGGCTGGTGGCAGCACTGGCGATTTTGCCGGCGGCCTGGTCGACGCGGTTTTGCCCGGCCTGAATAGTGCTCAGGCCTGAATAAAACGCACTGCTTCCAGAGATTTCCATGGCGTAAACCTGCCTTGCAATAAATCGTGAATCCTTATTGAAGCAGACAATCTGGCAAAAGGCCCGTCAATAACACTAATGGCATAATGCCTTATCCCTAGGAAAAACTAATCAAGCAAGTCCAGTTGCAGGTACTCGGCCACCGCTTCGGCCGTGGGTTGCTTGAGCCGTGGCACCCGGCCCAGGCACGGCGCCGGCAGGCGTTCGGCCAAGGTGGCGAGGTTTTCTTCCAGACGGGAGGTCTTCGGATCGATGATATTGGCCACCCATCCCGCCAGCGGCAAACCGTCCCGGGCGATGGCTTCGGCGCTCAGCAGCGCATGATTGATACACCCCAGGCGCACGCCCACCACCAGGATCACCGGTAACTGTAAAGCCTTGGCCAAATCCGACAGGTTGTCCTGATCAGCCAGCGGCACGCGCCAGCCACCGGCACCTTCAATCAGCGTGAAGTCCGCGTGTTTGTCGAGGATGTGCTGCATCGGCTTGAGCAGGGCTTGCACGGTCAGCGCCACACCCGCTTCACGGGCCGCCAGGTGCGGCGCGATGGCGGGTTCAAAGGCCAGTGGATTGACTTCGGCATAGGCCAGCGGCAACGAACACTCCGCCAGCAAGGCCAGAGCATCGGCGTTGCGCAAGCCCCGTGTGGTCACTTCGCAGCCCGAGGCCACCGGCTTGCCGGCAGCGGTGCTCTTGCCGGCCTGTCGGGCCGCATGCAACAGGCCTGCGGCGACGGTGGTCTTGCCGACATCGGTGTCGGTGCCCGTGACGAAATAGGCAGCGCTCATAAGGGCTTCTCCAGTACGGCATACACGACTTGATAGGTGGCTGGCAGGCCCTGGGCCTGGCGCAACTGCTCGTAGGCCTGCACCAAGGCAACAATCCGCGCCCGGCCCGTCAAGCCGCCAGGGCGCCCCGGGTTGAGATTGTGGGCCCCCAATGCTTTCAATTCGTGGGTCAGGCTGCGTACATCCGGGTAATGCAACACGTGGGGGCGCTGCTCCAGGCTCACCACGCGCAAGCCACTGGCCGCGCACTGCTGTTGGTACGTGCTGAACGGGCGGAACCGGTTGACGTGAACCATTGCGTCCGCCGCCCGCCAACTGTCGCGCAACTCATCCAGGGTGCCGACGCACAGGCTGGCAAACGCCAGCACGCCACCGGGCTGCAACACCCGCCGCGCCTCACTGAGTACCGCCGGGAAGTCAGCACACCACTGCACCGCCAGGCTGGAGAAGACCAGCCCGCAACTACCGTCCTGTAGCGGCAAACGCTCGGCATCCCCGGCGATAAAGTGCTCGGCACCGCCCAAGGGCCGCGCGTGGCTGAGCATCCCTTCGGCGATATCCAGCGCCAGGCCTTGGCCCTGCGGGAACGTGCTATTCAATGCGCGGCTGAAATATCCGGTGCCGCAGCCCAGATCCAGCCAGCGCCGGGGCATCAACGCCGATGGCAAGCGCCCAAGCAACTCGCTGCCCACGTCACGCTGCAACGCTGCAACGCTGTCATAACTGGCCGCCGCCCTGGAAAACGACGCCGCCACCTGGCGTTTGTCGGGCAAGGCGCCCGGCAGTGGAGGATGGGACAAATCAGTCATCGCCGCACTCATGCAAAAAAGCCTGGATCGCCGCCGCCACTCCATGGGGGTTGTCCAGTAGGAAAGCGTGTCCGGCCTGTTCAATCAGACCGACCTCAACATCAGGCAATAACTTCAGCAGCTCAGTGGCGGCCTCGCAGGGCACCAACTCATCCAGGCCGGCGAACACGTGCAACTGCGGGCCACGAAAGGCCTGCAGGGCCTCGCGGGTGTCCAGTTGTGCAAGCAGCTCCAGGCCGCTCATCAGCGCACTGGACGCCGTAGCCGGCGCGCTGCTGACCAGCAAGCGCGCGATGCCCCGTGGGTCTTGCGTCCCCTTGGCGCACAACAGGCCAAAGCGCTTGAGGGTGACTTGCGAATCGGCGTGGCAACCCGCTAGGAACGCGTCGAACGTCTCGGCCGGCATTGCGCTGGGCCAGCCCTCGTGCGCCACAAAACAGGGGTTACTGGCCAAGGTCAGCAAGCCGCAGCAGCGATCGCCGCGCCGTGCCGCCAACTCGGATGCGAGCATTCCGCCCAGGGACCAACCGCCCAGCCAGGCGTTGTCTGGCAACGTGGCATCGAGCTCGTCGAGCCATTCATCAGGGTCGCTGCTGGTGAGCACCGGCAACGGTTCGATATCCACCCGCAAGCGCTCATCCAGACCGCGCAAGGCGGCGGCCAAGGGCTCCAGTGGCGACACACCCAGCCCCCAGCCGGGGAGCAGTATCAGTCGATCACGCATGGTCGGACTCCAGGTCTGACAAGCGGAAACACTCTTCCAATGCGTCTAACAATAGTCGCACCTGCGCCTCAGTGTGGGCGGCCGTCAAGGTCACCCGCAAACGGGCACTGCCGGCCGGCACGGTGGGCGGGCGGATGGCCGTGACCATGATGCCGCGCTCGCGCAGCATCTGCGACAGGCGCACCGCGCGCGCACTGTCGCCAATCATGATTGGCTGGATCGGGGTAAAGCTGTCCATCAACACCAGGCCGATCTGCTCGGCACCCTGGCGGAACTGGCGGATCAGTGTGTGCAAATGCTCACGCCGCCAGTGCTCGCTGCGCAGCAGTTCCAGGCTTTTGAGAGTGGCGCAGGCCAGCGCCGGCGGTTGGCTGGTGGTGTAGATATACGGGCGGGCGAATTGGATCAGGCTTTCGATCAGCTCCTCGCTGCCAGCGACGAACGCCCCGGCGGTCCCGAAGGCTTTGCCCAGGGTGCCGACCAACACCGGCACATCCTCCTGGCTCAGGCCAAAATGCTCGACGATCCCGCCGCCCGTGGCGCCCAACGGCCCGAAGCCATGGGCATCATCCACCATCAGCCAGGCGCCCTTGGCCCGGGTTTCGCGGGCCAGGGCCGGTAGGTCTGCGAGGTCGCCGTCCATGCTGAACACGCCGTCAGTGACTACCAGGGTATTGCCGCAGGCTCTTTCCAGGCGCTTGGCCAGGCTGACCGCATCGTTATGCAGATAGCGATTGAACCGCGCGCCGGACAGTAAGCCTGCATCCAGCAGGGACGCGTGGTTGAGCCGGTCTTCAAGTACCGTATCGCCCTGCCCCACCAAGGCGGTGACGGTACCGAGGTTGGCCATATAACCGGTGGTGAACAACAGCGCACGCGGGCGCCCGGTGAACTCGGCCAGCGCCTCTTCCAACTCATGGTGTGGCGTGCTGTGACCAACGACCAAGTGCGAGGCCCCTCCGCCCACGCCCCAACGGGCAGCACCGGCCTGCCAGGCTTCAATCACTTGCGGGTGATTGGCCAGGCCCAGGTAGTCGTTATTGCAAAAGGCCAACAACGGCTGGCCATCCACCACCACCTGCGGGCCCTGGGGACTTTGCAGCAGCGGGCGCTGGCGATAGAGGTGTTCTGTACGGCGGGCAGCGAGGCGCGCGGCGAGATCAAAAGACATGCTGGCCTCATATTCAAGGGATTGAACTCGATCAAAAATGTGGGAGCGGGCTTGCCCGCGATTACGGTGTGTCAGCCAGCTAATGTCTTGACTGACCCTCCCTGATCGCGGGCAAGCCCGCTCCCACATTTGGATGGCATTTCAATCAGACGACAGCGTTGTAGAACTGCTCGCTGCTTTTCTGCTCGACCAACGCCTGCTCAATCGCCGCCTGGTGCACTTCATCGGCGTGCTCTTCACGAGCTTCCGGCAGGATGCCCAGCCGTGAGAACAGCTGCATGTCCTTGTCGGCCTGCGGGTTGGCGGTGGTCAGCAACTTGTCGCCGTAGAAAATCGAGTTGGCACCGGCAAAGAACGCCAAAGCCTGCATCTGCTCGTTCATCGCTTCACGGCCGGCGGACAGCCGCACATGGGATTGCGGCATCAGGATGCGCGCCACGGCGAGCATGCGGATAAAGTCGAACGGGTCGATATCCTCGGCATTCTCCAGGGGCGTACCGGCCACCTTCACCAGCATGTTGATCGGCACCGATTCCGGATGCTCCGGCAGGTTGGCCAACTGGATCAGCAGGTTGGCGCGGTCGTCGAGGGATTCGCCCATGCCGAGGATACCGCCCGAGCAGATCTTCATCCCCGAATCACGTACATACGCCAGGGTTTGCAGGCGTTCGCTGTAGGTGCGGGTGGTGATGATCGAGCCGTAGAACTCCGGCGACGTATCCAGGTTGTGGTTGTAGTAGTCCAGGCCGGCCTGGG
This sequence comes from Pseudomonas sp. DTU12.1, assembly GCF_009873475.1. NCBI lineage: Bacteria > Pseudomonadati > Pseudomonadota > Gammaproteobacteria > Pseudomonadales > Pseudomonadaceae > Pseudomonas > Pseudomonas sp. DTU12.1. The sequence goes on from NZ_CP045254.1 coordinate 5,591,679, forward strand.
CCAGGGCCTCGGTTTGGTCCTGGTCCAGACGCCCCAGGGTCATGCAGGTTTCCAGGCCCATGGCCTTGACGCCTTTGACCATCTGCAACACATAGGGCATGTCTTTGGCCGATGGATGCTTCCACGCGGCGCCCATGCAGAAGCGGGTCGAACCGATGGCCTTGGCACGTGCCGCCTCTTCGAGGACTTTCTGCACTTCCATCAGCTTTTCTTTTTCCAGGCCGGTGTTGTAGTGGCCCGACTGCGGACAATATTTGCAATCTTCCGGGCAGGCACCGGTCTTGATCGACAGCAAGGTCGAAACCTGCACTCGATTGGCATCGAAATGCGCGCGGTGCACGGTCTGCGCCTGGAACAGCAGGTCATTGAACGGCTGGACGAACAGGGCTTTGACTTCGGCCAAAGACCAGTCGTGACGCAAGGTGGCAGTGAGGCTGGCGCTCATGGGCGATTCCTTGTTTATGCTTGGGCAAGCGCTGTGGGAAGGGCAATACCCACAGGCACGACACGGATGCTCGGCATATTTAAGGAAGATTCATGCACTGTCAACCTGACTACAAACACGAGGTTTACATCTGGTTAAAAAGCAACCAGACCTGTTTGCTCTGCGATGAAGCCACGGACTCCCCCGCTACGCTATGCAATGCCTGCGAAATCGACCTGCCGTGGCTGACGGATTGCTGCCAGGTGTGCGCCCTGCCCTTACCCGTCAGCGGCCTGACCTGCGGCCAATGCCTGCACTCACCCCCGGCATTCCAGCAAGTCGTGGCGCCCTGGACCTATGGCTTTCCCCTGGACAGCCTGATCAGCCGCTTCAAACATCAGGGCAAATGGCCCCTGGGGCATCTGCTGGCAAGCCTGCTGGGGCAATGCCTGCAAGACCGCTTCGACAACGCCGAACTGGCACGCCCCGACCGCCTGCTTCCTGTGCCGATGGCCGCCAAACGCCTGCGCCAGCGCGGCTACAACCAGGCCACCATGCTCGCCCGCTGGCTGGGCCGGGACCTCGACCTGCCTGTGGATGAACAACTGCTGCTGCGCCCCCAGGACACCATCGCCCAACAGCAACTGGACGCCAGGCAGCGCCAGCGCAACCTGCTCAAGGCCTTTGCCCTGGCCCCAGGCGCGCAGGTACAGGGCCAGCACCTGGCGCTGGTGGACGATGTGCTGACCACCGGCGCCACCGCCCACAGCCTGGCCCGCCTGCTGCTACACGCCGGCGCGCGCCAGGTCGATGTGTATTGCCTGGCGCGCACACCCAAGCCCGGCACATGACTTGACTCCGGCGACGCCTGCCCGCAACGTCCCGCGTATCCCAAGCCAGTGTGCAGCCGTTCGCCATGCCTTTACCGTCTCTGTTGAGCCAACATATCGTTCGTCGCCCCCAGCGTATCGCCTTGCTGCAACATATCGCCGAGCAGGGCTCCATCACCCGTGCCGCGAAAAGCGCCGGTTTGAGCTACAAGGCCGCGTGGGATGCCATCGATGAACTGAACAACCTGGCGCAAAAGCCCCTGGTTGAACGCAGCGTCGGCGGCAAGGGCGGCGGCGGCGCGCGGCTCTCGGCCGAAGGTGAGCGGGTATTGCGCCTGTATCAGCGCCTGCAGACCGTGCAGGCCCAGGTCCTGGAGGCTGCCGAAGACGCCAGCGATTTCAACCTGCTGGGCCGCCTGATGCTGCGCACCAGTGCGCGTAACCAATTGCATGGCCAAGTGATCGCCATCGACAGCCATGGCCGCAATGATCGAGTGCGCCTGGAGCTGGCCGGTGGCTTGACCCTCGATGCGCAAATCACCCATGACAGCACCCTGCGCCTGGAACTGGAAATCGGCACTGAAGTGGTCGCGCTGATCAAGGCCGGCTGGCTGGAGCTGATCGCCGCTGACCAAGCGCCGACGCCTGGATTCAACTGCATGGGCGGCGTGATCGAGGCCATGCTTGATGCCGATGACGGCCCCAGTGAGGTGCGCATCACCTTGCCCAATGGCCTGGTGCTGTGTGCATTGGCGGCGCCCGAGCAGCTCAAGGCGCTGGCAGCAAGTGAAGGCACGCAGGTTCAGGTGCAGTTTGCGCCGAGCAATGTGCTGCTGGGCACGCCGGTTTAGGTGATCTTCAGGGCCTCATCGCGGCATAAGTATCTACACAACTTTCACAAACTAATGAACTCCCCCGTGGCGAGCGGGCTTGCCCCGCGCTGGGCTGCGAAGCAGCCCTAAACCCGCCTATCGCGGTTTATCTGAAGAAACGCGGCGGGCTTGTTGGGGCTGCTTCGCAGCCCAGCGCGGGGCAAGCCCGCTCGCCACAACTGCGCTATCTGCCTGAATCTAGGCGTTGCGGCAAAGTTGTGTAGATACCTATGCTCATCGCGGGCAAGCCCACAGTGTTTCTGTGTACACCGGCCAAGTGTGGGAGCGGGCTTGCTCGCGAAGGCGATAGTACACACACCACCTATCTCCAGCCCGGTGCGCTACCATACCCGGCCGGACGCGGCGACCTGCTGCGCGCAGGAGTTCGCATGGCCCACCCGTTTGAAACATTGACCCCCGACCTGGTTCTCGACGCTGTCGAAAGCATCGGTTTTCTCAGCGACGCCCGCGTTTTGGCGCTCAACAGCTACGAAAACCGGGTGTATCAAGTCGGCATCGAAGACTGCGAGCCGCTGATCGCCAAGTTCTACCGACCCCAGCGCTGGACCAACGAAGCGATCCTTGAAGAACACCGCTTCACCTTCGAACTGGCCGAATGCGAAGTGCCTGTGGTCGCCCCGATGATCCATAACGGCGAAAGCCTGTTCGAACACGCGGGCTTTCGTTTCACCCTGTTCCCTCGCCGTGGTGGCCGGGCGCCGGAGCCGGGCAATCTCGATCAGTTGTACCGCCTTGGGCAGTTGCTCGGGCGCTTGCATGCGGTGGGCGCCACCCGCCCCTTCGAACACCGTGAAGCCCTGGGGGTGAAGAACTTCGGTCATGACTCCCTGAACACGTTGCTCGAAGGCAACTTCATTCCCAAGAGCCTGCTGCCTGCCTACGAATCCGTGGCCCGTGACTTGCTCAAGCGCGTGGAGGATGTGTACAGCGCCACGCCGCACAAGAACATCCGCATGCATGGCGACTGCCACCCCGGCAACATGATGTGTCGCGATGAGATGTTCCATATCGTCGACCTCGACGACTGCCGCATGGGCCCGGCGGTCCAGGATTTATGGATGATGCTCGCCGGCGATCGCCAGGAATGCCTGGGGCAGTTGTCGGAGTTGATGGACGGCTACCAGGAATTCCACGATTTCGATCCTCGCGAACTGGCGCTGATCGAGCCTCTGCGCGCCCTGCGCCTGATGCACTACAGCGCCTGGCTGGCACGGCGCTGGGATGATCCGGCATTCCCCCACAGCTTCCCGTGGTTTGGCAGCGAGCGGTACTGGGGCGACCAGGTGCTGGCGCTGCGCGAGCAATTGTCGGCACTCAACGAAGAACCCCTGAAATTGTTCTAGGAAATCACGCTCGCTCATCATGTAGGAGCGAGCTTGTTTCCGGGCGGCGTGCCGACGAAGGTCGTTAGCGATAACGCGGGAAACCTGACACCCAGCGGCGCCCTCAGGTTTTTCGCGAGCAAGCGCGCTCCTACAAAAAGCCGCCCCATCGATAGACAAACTTCCTTACAATCACGGCTTTGTTAGCTGCCTATGCAAGGATTCTGCATGCAAGCCGCCAACCCGCGTCGCGGGTATATCCTGGGCCTGAGTGCCTACGTCATCTGGGGCCTGTTCCCGCTCTACTTCAAAGCCATCGCCAGCGTGCCGGCCGCCGAAATCATCGTCCACCGCGTGCTGTGGTCGGCGCTGTTCGGCGGTTTGCTGTTGCTGGTATGGAAACACCCCGGCTGGTGGCGCGAACTGCGGGACAACCCCAAGCGCCTGGCGATCCTGGCGTTGAGCGGCTCGTTGATCGCAGGCAACTGGCTGACCTATGTATGGTCGGTCAACAGTGGGCGCATGCTCGAAGCCAGCCTGGGTTACTACATCAACCCGCTGGTCAACGTGCTGCTGGGCATGCTGCTGCTCGGTGAACGCCTGCGGCGCCTGCAATGGGTCGCCGTCGGGCTGGCCGCCGTGGGTGTGGCGCAACAGGTATGGCAGGTCGGGAGTTTGCCGTGGGTGTCGCTGGTGCTGGCGTTGACCTTTGGTTTCTACGGCTTGATCCGCAAGCAGGCGCCGGTCAAGGCATTGCCGGGCCTGGTGGTGGAAACCTGGATGCTGGTGCCGATTGCCCTGGCGTGGCTGCTGCTCAACCCCACTGCCCATAGCGCCAATATGGCGTTCTGGAGCACATCCGAAGCCTGGTGGCTGGTGGCGGCAGGCCCGGTGACATTGATCCCGCTGGTGTGTTTCAACGCCGCCGCGCGGCACTTGCCGTACACCACGCTCGGTTTCCTGCAGTACTTGGCGCCGACCCTGGTCCTGCTGCAGGCGGTGCTGCTCTTCGACGAACACATGAGCCCCGCCAGCCTGGTCGCGTTCGTGTTTATCTGGGCGGGGCTTGCGGTCTACAGCATCGACGCATGGCTGAGCCTGCGTAAACGCTGATCAAATAATGTACAAACCCTTGCAAGCCACAGCCGGCTTGGCTTGCAGGGTTTCACCCCAAGGTTATCCACAACCTGATCCCCGGCGTTTGTGCACAAGCCTTTGAAATTGCTCGTTTTTTGCTCAACACGTCGCAAGCCACGGCCGGCGTGGCCTGGCGCCGAGTCTCTACAGCTTATCCACAGGCCCATGCAAGATTTCCATGAACAACCCTGTGGACGGTTATTCCTCGCTGCGTAGCTGCAACTCCACCATCAGATCATCGGCCAGGGTTTCCAGGGCAGCCTGCAACGTGTCCAGCGCCAGGGTGGAAGGCACCGCCAGCGCGGCCTCGGCGTGAAACAACGGGTCGCTGCTCATGGGCGCCGGGCGCACGTCGGTACTCAGGCGCTCCAGGTTCACCCCTTGCTTGCTCAACAGCGCGGTGATTTCACGCACGATCCCTGGCCGGTCATTGCCCACCAGGGTCATCAGGATCGGCTTGCTTGCCGATGCCTGCGCGCCGCTGCTTTCACCGACCAGCACACGAATGCCATGGGTGGACAGGTCCTCCAGGGCACTGACCAGCTCACTGCGGTTTTCCATTGGCACACTGACCCGCAGGATCCCGGCAAATTGCCCGGCCATATGGGCCATGCGACTTTCCAGCCAGTTGCCACCGCGCTGGGCAATGCAGTGGGCTACACGCTCGACCACGCCGGGTTTGTCGGCGGCGATGACGGTGAGTACGAGATGGTCCATGGCAACAGTCCTCTGGTGATGAATACTCGATTATAGGCACCTGCCTGTAGGAGCGAGCCGCAAAACAAATCGTGTACCATTTTTATATTTATCTGGAACAATCCATTGGTTTTTTGAGAACATCCCATTCCCCGCTGTGACCGTACAACCAAAGTGGGTCGCTAAACGACGTATTTAGTCTAATTTTCACAACCGCAACTCATCATGTAGTATGCCTCGGCGCGCACTACATAACGTTAGGTCGATGTCTGCCCAGGCGCCGTCAGAACCCCGAACAGCCCGTCAGCAAGCCTTGCGCCGTTGATTGGAACCACCCAGCCGCCGTTGATGGCATGTACTGGTGCCTTGGGTTTGTGGTTTAAATGGCCAGAGGCTTCATTGGTAAATTGAAAAGCTGAAAAGCGAATTAGCTCCGCAGAGTGAGGCAAGCAATGACTGAACACGTTCAAGTCGGTGGCCTGCAGGTCGCCAAAGTCCTGTTCGACTTCGTGAACAACGAAGCCATTCCCGGTACCGGCCTGACCGCCGACCAGTTCTGGGCCGGCGCCGACAAGGTCATCCACGACCTGGCACCGAAGAACAAAGCCCTACTCGCCAAACGCGACGATTTCCAAGCGCGGATCGATGCCTGGCACCAGACCCACGCCGGCAAGGCCCACGACGCGGTGGCCTACAAAGCCTTCCTGCAAGATATTGGCTACCTGCTGCCAGAAGCGGCGGATTTCCAGGCGACCACACAAAACGTCGATGACGAAATCGCCCGCATGGCCGGCCCGCAGTTGGTGGTGCCGGTGATGAATGCGCGGTTCGCCCTCAACGCCTCCAACGCCCGTTGGGGCTCGCTGTACGACGCGCTGTATGGCACCGACGCCATCAGCGAAGCCGACGGCGCCGAGAAAGGCCAGGGCTACAACAAGGTGCGCGGTGACAAGGTCATCGCCTTCGCCCGCGCCTTCCTCGACGAAGCCGCACCGCTCACCGCCGGCAGCCATGTCGATTCCACCGGCTACAAGATCGTCGACGGCAAGTTGGTGGTCAGCCTCAAGGGTGGCAGCAACAGCGGCCTGCGCAGCGATGCCCAGTTGATCGGCTACCAGGGCGATGCCGCCCAACCAATCGCCATCTTGTTCAAGCACAACGGCCTGCACTTCGAAATCCAGGTCGACGCCAGCACCCCGGTCGGCCAGACCGACGCCGCCGGCATCAAAGACATCCTGATGGAAGCCGCGCTGACCACCATCATGGACTGCGAAGACTCCGTCGCCGCCGTCGATGCCGACGACAAAGTGGTGATCTACCGCAACTGGCTCGGCCTGATGAAGGGCGACCTGGCCGAAGAAGTGGCCAAGGGCGGCAAGACCTTTACCCGCACCATGAACGCCGACCGCACCTACACCGGTGTCGACGGCAATGCGGTGACGCTGCATGGTCGCTCGCTGCTGTTCGTGCGCAACGTTGGCCACCTGATGACCATCGACGCCATCCTCGATGCCCAGGGCAATGAAGTGCCAGAAGGCATCCTCGACGGCCTGATCACCAGCCTGGCAGCGGTCCACAGCCTCAATGGCAACAACAGCCGTAAGAACAGCCGCACCGGCTCGGTGTACATCGTTAAACCGAAGATGCACGGCCCCGAAGAAGCCGCGTTCACCAACGAACTGTTCGGGCGCATCGAAGAGGTGCTGAACCTGCCGCGCAACACCCTCAAGGTCGGCATCATGGACGAGGAGCGCCGCACCACGGTCAACCTCAAGGCCTGTATCAAGGCTGCCAGCGAGCGCGTGGTGTTTATCAACACCGGCTTCCTCGACCGCACCGGCGACGAAATCCACACCTCCATGGAAGCCGGCGCGATGGTGCGCAAGGCGGCGATGAAGGCGGAAAAATGGATCGGCGCCTATGAGAACTGGAACGTCGATATCGGCTTGAGCACCGGCCTGCAAGGTCGTGCGCAAATCGGTAAAGGCATGTGGGCAATGCCCGACTTGATGGCCGCCATGCTCGAGCAGAAAATCGCGCACCCGCTGGCCGGCGCCAACACCGCGTGGGTACCGTCGCCGACGGCTGCCGCCCTGCACGCGCTGCATTACCACAAGGTCGACGTGTTTGCCCGCCAGGCCGAACTGGCCAAGCGCGAACGCGCTTCGGTGGACGACATCCTGACTATTCCCCTGGCCCAGAACACCGACTGGTCCGAGGAAGAAATCCGCAACGAGCTGGACAACAACGCCCAGGGCATCCTCGGCTACGTGGTGCGCTGGATCGACCAGGGCGTGGGTTGCTCGAAAGTGCCGGATATCAACGATGTGGGCCTGATGGAAGACCGCGCCACCCTGCGTATCTCCAGCCAGCACATCGCCAACTGGCTGCGCCATGGCGTGGTCAGCGAAGCCCAGGTCATGGAAAGCCTCAAGCGCATGGCGCCAGTGGTGGATCGGCAGAATGCCGGGGACGCGCTGTACCGTCCCTTGGCCCCGGACTTCGACAGCAATATCGCGTTCCAAGCAGCGGTGGAGTTGGTGATTGAAGGGACCAAGCAACCCAACGGTTATACCGAGCCGGTGTTGCATCGTCGGCGGAGGGAGTTCAAGGCCAAGAATGGTCTTTGAGTAACCGCACGCAAAAAAGCCCTGATCGAAAGATCAGGGCTTTTTAATACGTGGCTCCAATAACAAAAACATCAGGTAGACGAGTTATTGAAGGAGCCATTGAGCACGATAGGAGAGCCATCACTCTTCTCGAAACGTACGTTCACCAGGAAGCCAGCATGTTCAAACTCAGTGCCAGACTCTGGCCGAATGACATTGAGAAAAACCTTACCGTCTAAAGCGGAAGTGTAAACTTCGCCGTCGGGCGCACGATACCAAGGCCTTAAAACCACGGCATCGAAAGTATAAGCGCCAGTCCGTAAGTCACTCCCATAACGAAGGTCAATACGCTCGGGCTCCGGCCCCTCTATCGCTGTCCAAGACAAATATCCAAACACCTCATCCGCCATGAAAAGACGAGCGGAATTGTTCTCAAGGATCAAAATATGGGCTTGCCCCTCTTCAGCCTTGCCCCTGGCTTCTTCTAGTTCAGCATCGTCGATAGACATTTTTTTAACGTTCATGATGAGCTCCTGTTCAGTGGTCTATGAAGCATGGAACTTGCGTTCCAGTGCTTTCAGAGCACTAAACAATTTCAGCACCATGAGTTCTACTGTCAGAATTGACAGTTTCGATGAGTGGTAACTACTGCGCCATCCCCAACTCGCGCTTGACCATCTTCGCCAACTTCACGCTATCAATCGGCTTGAGCAGAAAGTCCACCACGCTCAGATGCATTGCATCGATCACGTCCGGCGCTTCGGCGTCCCCGGACATGATGATGATCGGCAATGCCGCGCGGGTGGATTCGCGCACCTGGCGGATAAGTTGCAGGCCGTTGCTGGGTGCCATGCGCAGGTCGGTGATCAGTAAGCCGATGGAAGTGCTGGACTTCAACAATTCCCACGCAGCCTCGCCACTGTCCGCCGTCATGCAGCGAATGCCGTCCAGCCCCAGGATTTCGGCCAGCAATTCCCGGGCGTCTTTATCGTCATCGACGATCAGCACCCGCTGCGGCGGCAAATCAGGCTCCAGCATCACGGCGCTCAGCGCTTCGCGCTCGGCGTCACTCAGAATATCTAGGTCGGGCATACGTCTCTCGGCAGTTCTTCTCAATCTCCCAGCACACTAGTCAGACATCGCCGGAAGGGCGAACAATGTGCACTTCGTCGGATAGTTTTCCTAGTGGGCGTTCTACGGGTCTGGACGATATTCATGTAGGGTTTTTCCTTAGTCATCGAAGGTCTTATAGCTACCTAGACTTACGTCCAATGGGCACCCGCCGCGTGGGGGTCGACCATGAAGGACGATAACGACAAAAAACTGCGGTCATGGTTATGAGTAAAGCTGATGCTTTCACCCAGGCAGGGAAAACTGCGGTGTTGCAGAACATTCACGGCACCCTGCAATTCCTTCAACGGTTCCCGCCCTTCAACCAGATGGAAAACGCCCACCTGGCGTTCCTGGTGGAACAGTGCCAATTGCGCTTCTACGGCCCCGGCGAGAGCATTCTCAAACCGTCGGCGGGCCCCGTGGAGCACTTCTATATCGTCAAGCAGGGCCGCGTGGTCGGGCAGCGCCCGGATTCGGCCGAAACCACCTTCGAAATCGCCACCGGAGAATGCTTCCCCCTGGCCGCGCTGCTGGGAGAGCGGGCCACCCGCACCGAGCACAAGGCCGCCGAAGACACCTTCTGCCTGCAATTGAATAAACCGGCGTTTATCAAGCTGTTTGCGCTGTCCGGGGCGTTCCGCGATTTTGCCTTGCGCGGGGTCAGTAGCCTGTTGGATCAGGTCAACCAGCAAGTCCAGCAGAAAGCCGTAGAAAACCTCGGCACCCAGTACTCACTCAATACCCGCCTGGGCGAATTGGCCATGCGCCACCCGGTAACGTGCAGCCCGCTGACGCCGCTGCGTGAGGCGGTCACGTTGATGCATGAGCAGCAGGTCGGTAGCATCGTGGTGGTCGATGAACACAAGGCGCCCCTGGGGATTTTCACCCTGCGTGACCTGCGCCACGTAGTGGCCGATGGCACCAGCGACTTCACCCAGGCCATCGAACGCCATATGACCCAGGCGCCGTTCTTCCTCAGCCCGGATCACAGCGCCTTCGACGCGGCTATCGCCATGACCGAACGGCACATCGCCCACGTGTGCCTGGTCAAGGATCGACGCTTGTGTGGCGTGGTGTCCGAGCGTGACCTGTTTTCCCTGCAACGGGTCGACCTGGTGCACCTGGCCCGCACCATCCGCAATGCACCACGGGTGGAAAACCTGGTGGCGCTGCGTGGCGAAATCGGTCAACTGGTGGAGCGCATGCTGGCCCATGGCGCGTCCTCGACCCAGATCACCCATATCATCACGCTGCTCAACGATCACACGGTGTGCCGGGTGATCGAACTGAGCATCGCCGATAAAGGCGACCCCGGCGTACCGTTCAGTTGGCTGTGTTTCGGCAGCGAGGGCCGCCGCGAACAGACCCTGCATACCGACCAGGACAACGGCATCCTGTTTGATGCACGGGACGCCGCCCACGCGGCCGAGATCCGCGGCCTGCTGTTGCCGCTGGCGCAGCAGATCAACCAAAGCCTGGCGCTGTGCGGCTTTACCCTGTGCAAAGGCAATATCATGGCCGGCAACCCCGAGCTGTGCCTGTCCCGCGCCGAGTGGGCCCGGCGCTTTGCCGCATTTATCCGCGAGGCGACGCCGGAGAACTTGCTCAGATCCAGCATCTACTTCGATCTGCGCGTGGTATGGGGCGATGAACTGGGCTGCGACCAGTTGCGCCAGGGCATTCTTGACCAGGTCGCAGACAACCGCCTGTTCCAACGGATGATGGCCGAGAACGCCTTGCGCCAGCGCCCGCCGGTGGGGCGCTTCCGGGACTTTGTGTTGACGCGCAAAGGCTCGGACAAGGCCACCCTGGACCTCAAGGTTCAGGGCCTGACACCTTTCGTAGACGGTGCCCGCCTGTTGGCCCTGGCCAATGGGATCGCCACCAACAACACCCTGGAACGCTTACGCCAACTGGTAGATAAAGAGGTGATCGAACGCCTGGACGGCGCAGCCTATGAAGAGGCCTACCACTTTATCCAGCAAACCCGCATGCAGCAGCACCAGTTGCAGACCCGCGAGAACCAGCCGTACTCCAACCGGGTCGACCCTGACAGCCTCAACCACCTGGACCGGCGCATCCTGCGCGAATCCCTGCGCCAGGCCCAGCGCCTGCAAAGCAGCCTGGCCCTGAGGTATCAGCTGTGAGCCTGTTCAGTTGGCTACGCCCTCACCGGCCGGGGCTGGATGAGCATCAACAAGTACGGCTGGCGCAACTGCCAACTGCCGGCGCACTCGGCGAAAACACCTTGCGTGACCAGCGCTGGGTGGTCCTGGACCTGGAAACCAGCGGCCTGAACCTCAATCGCGACCTGGTACTGTCGATTGGCGCGGTGGTGATCGAAGACGGTGCCATCGACTTTTCCCAGCAGTTCGAGCGCACCTTGCTGCGGGCGCACACCAAACTCAGCCCCAGTGTATTGATCCATGGTCTGGGCCCCAGTGCGATCGCCGCCGGTTGCGATCCTGCCGAGGCGTTGCTGGATTTCATGGATTTTGTCGGCGACAGCCCGCTGCTGGCATTCCACGCACCGTTCGACCAACACATGCTCGGCCGGGCGTTCAAGGACAGCCTGGGTTATCGCCTGGCCCATCCGTTCCTCGACGTGGCAGACCTGGCGCCGCTGCTGTGTCCCCAAGCGCATATTCGCGAAGCGGGCCTGGATGACTGGATCGCCCACTTCAACCTGCAAGTCGGTGAACGCCATCACGCCAGCGCCGATGCCCTGGCCACTGCCGAGTTGATGTTGATTCTGTTCAGCCGTGCCCGCCAGCAAGGGCTGGACAGCCCGGCACTGTTGCAGCAGCGCCTGAGCCAGTGGAAACGTCGCAAGCAAGCCCCGTCCTTCTAAACACCACAACCCGGCTCCTGGAATGGGTTGTGGTGCCATCATCCGACCAACGCCAATTGCGCCGCTTCATCGCCTCTGCCACAATCGCGAATAATTCTCGTTAGTTTAAACTTGCCGATTGGTGATGCCTTGTCGTCAGCCCAAAGTCCCCACAGTGAGCTTGTTGGCACGTTGTACCGTGACCATCGCGGCTGGCTGCTGGCATGGCTGCGGCGCAACGTGGCGTGCCCCAGCCGTGCCGAGGACCTGAGCCAGGACACCTTCATGCGCCTGCTGGGCCGTGAAGAACTGCGCGAGCCGCGCGAACCCCGGGCCTTCCTGGTGGCCGTCGCCAAGGGCTTGCTGTTCGACTATTTCCGCCGCGCGGCGCTGGAACAGGCCTACCTCACCGAACTGATGCTGATCCCGGAAAGCGAGCACCCTTCCCCACAAGAACAGCATCTGATCCTCGAAGACCTCAAGGCCATCGACCGCCTGCTCGGCAAGCTCTCCAGCAAGGCCCGCGCCGCCTTCCTCTATAACCGCCTCGATGGCCTGGGCCACGCCGAAATCGCCCAGCGCCTGGGGGTTTCCGTGCCGCGGGTGCGACAGTACCTGGCCCAGGGCATTCGCCAGTGCTACATCGCACTGTATGGCGAGCCGCTGTGACTCAGATCAGCTCCAAGCCGGTTTCGGCACGCGTGCTGGATGCTGCGATTGCCTGGCAACTGTCCCTCGATTCCGGGGAGCGCAGTGCCGTGGAGCATGAAGAATTCAGGAAATGGCTGGCCAGCAACGATGAGCACGCCCGTGCCTGGCGCCAACTGGGCATGCTCGATCAGCGTTTCAGCGTGGCCAGCGGCCCGGCGCGGGCGGCGCTGCTGCAATCGCGTGAAAACATCCGCCAGCGGGTGCGCAAGCTCGGCAGCGGCCTGGCCAGTGTGGTGCTGGTCTGCGGCCTGGCGCTGTTCGCCGGCCAGCGCTACGTGCCGATCAACTATTGGCTGGCCGACCAACGCACCGCCACCGGCGAACAGCGCACGCTGAAACTGGCGGATGGCACGCTGATCAACCTCAATACCCACAGCGCCATTGATGTGCGCTTTGACGAAAAACGCCGGGTGATCGTGTTGCAGGACGGCGAGATCCTCGTCGAGACCGGCCACAACGATGCCCGCCCCTTTATCGTCGAGACCCGCGACGGCAGCCTGCGCGCCCTGGGCACGCGGTTTATCGTCAAACGCGAGGACGACGGTACGCGGCTCAGCGTTTTGCAGTCGGCCGTCGCGGCGCAGCCCGAGGCGTTGCAGCAGGAGCAGGTGTTCAAGGAAGGCCAGCAGGTGCTGATGCGCCATGACGGCCTCGGCCCACTGCTGACCGTCAGCCCCGGCACCGACGCCTGGACCCGCGGCATGCTGGTGGTAGACAACGCACGGCTGGCGGATGTGGTCGAGGAACTCGGCCGCTACCGCAGCGGCTACCTGGGTGTGGACAAAAACGTGGCCGACCTGCGCATCACCGGCAGCTTCCCGTTGCAGGACACCGACCTGGCCTTGAATGCGCTGCTGCCAACCCTGCCAGTGCAGATCCAGCAGCGTACGCCGTGGTGGGTGACGGTGGTGCCAAAGGTTACGGGTAAGCCTTAGGGCCCTATCGCAGGCAAGCCAGCGCCTACACTTGAGGGTGTTCACAATTCAAAAATGTGGGAGCTGGCTTGCCGGCGATAAGCATCGGTATCTACACAACTTTGCCGCAACGCTTAAATCCAGGCAGATAGCGCAGTTGTGGCGAGCGGGCTTGCCCCGCGCTGGGCTGCGAAGCAGCCCCAAAAAGCCCGCCGCGTTTCTTCAGATAAACCACGATGGCCGGGTTTAGGGCTGCTTCGCAGCCCAGCGCGGGGCAAGCCCGCTCGCCACAGGAAAGTTCGTCAGTTTCTGAAAGTTGTGCAGATACCTATGCGGCGATAAGGCCCTCAAAGCCCTCCATTTCCTCCCAGACAAAAAATATTTCCCCACAGCCCTATCACTTTTTGATTCTCGCTCGGCACACAGGCAATTGAGAAATATTTCCATTCAGGAGCCGCCGTATGTCCCGCATGCTAGACACCTTGTTGCGCCCCAGCCTGTTAGCCGTGGCCATTGCCCTCAGCGCCCCGCTGGCCAGCACTGCGCTGATCGCCGCCGAACAGGCGTCCAGCGTGCGCGCCTACAACCTGCCTGCCGCGCCCCTGGCGAGCACCCTGAACCAGATCGCCAGCCAGGCCGGCCTGGCATTGACCCTCAACCCAGCACTGGCCGCAGGCAAGACCTCGGCCCCGGTCAAGGGCCAGTTCGACGCCCAGGGCGCCCTGCGTGAAGCCTTGCGCGGTAGCGGTTTGCAGTTGGAGCAGAGCAGCGCCGGCACCTTCAGCCTGGTGCCGGTTCCGGAGGGTGTCGTTGCCCTGCCCGAGACCAGCATCATTGGCCAGGGCAACTATGAAAGCGCCTGGGGCCCGGTGGAGGGTTATGTCGCTACGCGTACGGCGGCGGGGAGCAAGACTGATACCGCGCTGGTAGAAGCACCACGTTCAATCTCCGTAGCGACCCGCCAGCAGATGCTGGACCGCAACGTGCAGAACCTGGATGACGCGGTCAAGTACATGCCCGGCATCGTTTCCGCCAGCTACGGCAGTGACACTCGCTACGACTGGATGCGCGTACGAGGCTTCGAACCCACCCATTTCCTCGATGGCCTGCCATTGCCGCGTGGCGTTTACGCCAACCCGAAAGCAGAAACCTGGAACCTCGACCGCCTCGCCCTGCTGCGTGGCCCTGCCTCGTCGGTCTACGGCCAGACCCCACCAGGCGGTCTGCTGGATATGGTCAGCCGACGCCCCAGCGCAGAATCGAGCAATGCCATCCAGGTGCAGTACGGCAGCGACAACTATCGCCAGATCAACTTCGCCAGCACCGGCAAGATCGATGATGAAGGTCAGTTCCTCTATGGCCTCAGTGGCGTGGTGCGTGACGCCGGCACACAAGTCGATCGCATCGACAACAAGCGCTATAACATCGCGCCGAGCCTGACCTGGAATATCGATACCGATACCAAGCTGACCCTGCTCTCGCAGTTCACTCGCGACGATACCGGCACCACCAGCCAGTTCCTGCCGATCGTGGGTACCAAGATCAAATCACCGCTGGGCAAAGTATCCCATCACAAGAACCTGGGTGACCCGGACTACGAGTTCTACGACCGTACCTACTACGCATTGGGCTATGCCTTTGAACATCGCCTCAACGATACCTGGCAATTCAAGCAAAACCTGCGTTACACCAAGTCGGAGCTGTCCTTCCAGCAACTGACGGTGGGCGCTTACTTGTACGCCCCGGTGGATGCTGAAGGCAATATCAGCCGCTCTTCGACCAATGTGGACGAGGACATCGCTCAGTTTGCCGTGGACAACAATTTCCAGGCTGACTTCGCTACCGGCAATATCAACCACACTGTGCTGATCGGCCTGGATCATCAGCGCACTGACTCCTCTTACCTGTCCATTTTCGGCGGCGCCGGGACTACTAACATCTACAAACCGGTTTATGGGCAACCAATCGAGCGTCCAGCGCGTAAGGATGCGTACTACGACTACGACCAGAAAACCGTGCAGACGGGCCTCTACGTGCAAGACCAGATGGCCCTGGATAAATGGCGCCTGACCCTCGGTGGACGTGAAGACTGGGTACATCAAGGCACCACGTACCTCAATAAGAGCGACGCGACCAACACTGACCGCAGCAAAAACTTCAGCGGCAATGCTGCACTGAGCTACGTGTTCGACTCGGGCTTTGTACCGTACCTGTCCTACGCCGAATCATTCCAGCCAGCGAGCAACGCCAGCGCCGACCCGGTCAAGTCGTACAAACCCACCGAAGGCAAGCAATGGGAATTGGGGGTCAAGTACCAGCCCCCCGGCAGTAACACACTGCTCAGCGCAGCGATTTACGACCTGACCCAGAAAAACGTACTGGTCACTCGATTTGGCTCGGGTGGCGAGTCGATCACCGACCAGGCCGGCGAAGTGAAGGTCAAGGGCCTGGAGCTGGAAGCCATCTCTGATGTAACCGAGAACCTCAAGGTCATCGCTGCCTACACCCTGGCCAAGTCGGAGGTGCAGACAGGCACCTACAAAGGCAACCGCCTGCAACTGATGCCAAATCAACAAGCCTCGTTGTGGACCGACTACACCTGGCACGACGGCGTGCTCGACGGTTTCGGCATCGGCTTTGGTGCCCGCTACACCGGAAATACCTATGGCGACCAAGCCAACACCTGGCTGGGTAAAGCCGATGCTTACACGGTGTTCGACGGTGCAGTGCATTACGACTTGGGCCGCCTGAACAATAGCCTCAAAGGTGCTTCGGTAAAACTGAACGCCACCAACCTGTTCGATAAGCAGTACATCTCCACCTGTGATGCCTCCTACTGCTACTACGGTGATCAACGCAGCGTCGTCGCCAGCGCCACCTACCAGTGGTAATGCACTGAGCTAACCTGCTCCACAGCCAGGCCGCCTCCCGTGGGCGGCTTTGGCTTGTCTGAAGGCTATGAAATGAAAAGCACAACCATCCGCCGCTGGTCCTTCATCCACACCTGGACCAGCCTGATCTGCACCGTATTCCTGCTGATGCTGGCGCTGACCGGCCTGCCGTTGATCTTTCACCATGAGATCGATCACTTGCTGGGCAACGAGCCCGAGCTCAAGCAGATGCCGGCCGATACCCCGCAGCTCAACCTTGAGCAACTGGTGGCCAAGGCCCAGGCCCATCGTCCTGGCGAAGCCATGCAGTACCTGGCCTGGGACGAAGACGACAAGAACGGCGTGATTGCAATCATGGCGGCCACCGCCGGGACCGAGCCCAATTCGTCGCACACCTTCATGCTGGACGCGCGCACCGGGGACAGTGTGGAGATGCCTTCGGCCAATGGCGGCTTGACGATGTTCCTGCTGCGCCTGCATGTGGATATGTTCGCCGGGCTGCCGGGCAAGTTGCTGCTGGCGTTCATGGGTGTACTGTTTGTGGTCGCGATCATTTCCGGCACGGTGTTGTACCTGCCGTTCATGCGGCGTTTGAAGTTCGCCACCGTGCGCCAGGACAAATCCACGCGCCTGCGCTGGCTGGACCTGCATAACCTGATCGGCGTCGTCACCCTGACCTGGGCGCTGGTGGTGGGCGTCACCGGGGTGATCAGCGCCTGTGCCGACCTGATCATCGCCGCCTGGCGCAATGACAGCCTCACCGCGATGATCGAACCCTACAAGAACGCACCGCCGCTGACCTTGCGGGCGCCGGCCACTGACCTGCTGAAAATCGCCGAACAGGTCGCGCCGGGAATGACCCCGGACTTTATTGCGTTCCCCGGCACGCGGTTTTCCAGCGAGCACCATTACGCGGTGTTCATGAAAGGCAGCAAACACCTGACCTCGCACCTGCTGACGCCGGTGCTGATCGACGCCAGCGATCTGAGCGTCACCGCCGTGGCCGGGCGGCCGTGGTACATGGACGCCATGGGCATGTCCCAGCCCTTGCACTTTGGCGACTATGGCGGCATGCCGATGAAAATCCTCTGGGCGGTGCTGGATGTGCTGACCATCATCGTGCTGGGCAGCGGTGTGTACCTGTGGCTGGTGCGGCGCAAGGCGGCCAAGCCATGAGGCCGCGGCAATCGAATTTCTGGAAGGTGTTCGGGGTGCCGCTGGCAATCGGGCTGCTCAGTGCCGGGGGGTTGTTTGCGGCGCTGTTGGGGGATGGGGTTTGGGATTCGTTGAGCTGGGTGGGCTTGGGGATACCAGCACTTATCGGTGTGTGGGGGTTGATGCGGCGGCCTTGAGGACGCTATCACAGGCAAGCCAGCTCCCACAGTTTGATGTGTGAACACCGTCAAATGTCGGAGCTGGCTTGCCTGCGATGAGGCTCGCAAAAACAACCAAGATCCCCCTCGCCAGTCACCTCGCAACTGTCTAGTCTATGGCCGACCCTTTCCGAGGATTGCCCATGTCCGCGCCAAGCATGACGTTGTTCCAGCACCCCGCTTCGCCGTTTGTCCGCAAAGTCCTGGTCCTGCTCCACGAAACCGGCCAGCAAGACCGGGTCGCCCTGGAGACCGTGCTGGTCACGCCGGTCAACCCGATCCTTGCGCTGAACGAAGGCAACCCCGTGGGCAAGATCCCGGCCCTGCGCCTGGCCGATGGCAATGTGTTGCACGACAGCCGGGTGATCCTCGACTACTTCGACCACCAGCACGTCGGCAACCCACTGATCCCCCGCGATGGCTCGGCCCGCTGGCGGCGCCTGACCCTGGCCTCGATGGCCGACGGGATCATGGATGCGGCCGTATTGATGCGCTATGAAACCGCCCTGCGCCCAACCGACAAGCAGTGGGAAAGCTGGCTGCAAGAACAGCGCAACAAAATCCGCCGCACCCTGGCCGAGCTGGAGCGGGACGCTATCGCCGAGTTGGCCTGCCATTTCGACATCGCAGCCATCAGTGTCGCCTGCGCCTTGGGCTATGTGGATTTTCGCCATCCGGACCTGCAGTGGCGTTCGAGCAATCCCAAACTGGCCGCCTGGTACGCCGAAGTCAGCCAGCGGCCTTCGATGCTGGCGACCCAGCCGCCTGCCTGAGGCCTGCAGCTGCCAGGTTGCCGTGGCGAGAAGGCCTCTTGTGGCGAGCAGGCTTGTTGTGGCAAACGGGCTTGCCCCGCGCTGGGCTGCGTAGCAGCCCCAATCCAGCAGAATGCGGTGTGTCAGGGACTCCTCGGTGCTTGGGGTTGGGGCTGCTGCGCAGCCCAGCGCGGGGCAAGCCCGCTCGCCACAACAAGCCCGTTTGCCACGACAGGCCTGTTAGCCACAGCAAGCCCTCCAACCACCACAAGTCCATCGCGCAACTGCACAAACAGTGCGTTGATTTTCCCCACCAGTTGCGCCCTCTCCCGCTGGTCCTCCCGTAGCCCGATCATTGCATCGCCTCCTGTTCACTCGCCTTGCGCTTGCCCACGCCATACCAGTCCAGTTTGCGTGTCAGCACCATCACCGTGCCCAGCAGCCCGAACAGCAACAACGAGCCCATCAACAGCGCGTAATCCTCGGCACTCAGCAGCCCGTACAGCAAGCCGTACAACGCCGCCAACCCCGCCGAGAATCCCAGGCCGTGGGCCACGCTGCGCAGCACATGGCACACATAAAAACCGATCAACAACACACAGGCACTGGCCGAGATCAGGTACGCCAGGGCAAAGCCGATATGCTCGGACAGCGACAACAGCAGCAGGTAGAAAAACGCCAGGGCCACCCCCACCAACGCGTACTGGATCGGGTGCACCGCCAGGCTCTTGAGCACTTCGAACAGGAAGAAGCCGGCGAACGTCAGGGCGATAAACAGCAGCGCATATTTGATCGCACGGTCGCTCTTGAGGTACTGGTCCACCGGGTCGATAAAGTTCACGCCGAAGCTGCGCTGGTTGAAGTCGTCGCAGCGACTGGCGACCACGCAGCCGTACAACGACTCTTCAAGGTTGGTGGAGAAAAATGAGGTCTGCCAGTTGGCGCTGAACCCTTGGTCGTTGATCTCGCGCTGCACCGGCAGGAAGTTGCCGACAAAGCTTGGGTGGGGCCAGTTGGACGCCAGCTTGACCACACTGGTCTTGCCCACCGGCAGCACTTGCAATTGCTCGGTACCTTGCAGCCGCAGATCGAACGCGAAGTCCAGCGGCGCAGGGTTCTTGCTGTCCTGGGCGGGCAGCGGGACATGCACCCCGGCGCCAAGGAAACTCACTTGGGTGCCCGGGGCGAACTCCAGGCGTTGGCTGCCCAGCTCCAGTTTCAGGGCGTTTTCGATCCCGCGAATGTCGCTGATCCCCACGGCCAGGAACGCCTGTTCAAACGTGTAATCGGCAAAGTCTTCCTTGATCCCCATCTGCGCCGGCAGCACAAAGCGGCCACTGATACGGTTGTCGGCATGGAACAGCCGCGCCTGGTAAATCCCCCGTGCCCGCAGTTCGGTTTGCACCTTGCCGTCGAGCTCGAAATGTTCTGGCAGGAAGTACAGGCGGCCTTGCTCTTCGCTGAGCACTTCATAGCGTTTGTTGAGCTTTTCATTGAGCTTCCACTCACGCACGGTCTTGCGATACGGCACCACCATCAACGGCCCGCTCACCTGCTGGCTGTAGCTGGAACTGCGGGCAATGTCCATCAATACGCCGTCGCGTAGCGCCTGGCGCTCGTTGATGATGCCGCTGATCATCAGCAACGGAATCAGCAATAGCAGGATCAGCAGCGCAATGGCGCCCAGTTTGAATAGCAGGCTGCGGTTCATGAGTATCTCCCTGTTTTGATGGGGAGAGTCTGGCGCCAGCCTGTGGGGGATTTATGAGGGCAATGTGGAGACTGTGTGGAGATGCAGCACCACTTGCACCCCGTCCGGCACGTTGCCGATCTGCAATGAGCCGCCGTGCAGCTTCATCACCTCTTCGACAAAGTTCAGGCCCAGGCCGGTGCTTTTGCGCCCGCTGGCCGGGCGCGGCAGGGAGTAGAACCGCTCGCTCAGGCGTGGCAGGGCGTATTCGGGGATCGGCTCGGCCTGGTTGAACAGGCACACATCGACATCGTGATGCCGCACCTGGGCGCTAAAGCGCAGAATGCCGCCGGGCGGGGTAAAGTCCAGGGCGTTTTCCAGCAGGTTGCCCAAGGCCTGGCGCAGCAAGAATGGCTCGCCATACAGCTTTACATCCGCCTCGATCAGACGCTCGACCTGCAACCCGGCCTGTTCGATCCGCGCGCATTGCGCCTTGAGGACTTCATCCACCAACGCGGCCAAAGGCACCGTGGCTTGCTGCTCCAACCCTTGGCGCTGCTCGACCTGGGCCAGGTTCAACAGGCGCTCGATCAACTGCTGCAGACGTGCGCTCTCGCTGGCGATATTGCCGACAAAGCGCTGCTGCTGGGCCGCAGTCATTTCACCCTGCAACAACTCCGCCGCACCCCGGATCGCGGCCAGGGGGCTTTTCAGTTCGTGGGTCAAGGTGTGCACGTAACGCTCGACATAGGCCTTGCCTTCCAGTTGCGTGCGCATGTGCTCCACCGCCGTGGACAGCTGCTCCAACTCACCGCCGCGATAGTGCGGCAACTCGGCGCGCCGCCCTTCGCTGACAGCCTGGGCATAGGTGGTCAGGCGCCGCAGCGCAGCACTCAGCCACCACGACAACAGCGCCCCCAGCAACAGGCCCAGGGCCACCAGGCCGGCGCCGTACCACAGCAGGCGGCGCTCGGTACGGTCGACATAAGGCTGCAGCGAGCTGTTGGGCTTGGCCACCGTGACCGCGCCGATGATCTGCCCGTTATCACGGATCGGCGCGCCAACGTGCATCACCGACGAGGCCGGATCTTCGGCATCGCTGCGGGTGGAGCGGGCGCCGTATTCGCCGCGCAGGGTCAGGTACACGTCGTTCCATTTCGAGTAGTCCTGGCCCACTGCCACTCCTGCCGAATCCAGCAGCACAACGCCCTTGGCGTCGGTGACATAGATACGGTGGTTGACCTGATTCTTCGCCAGCCCCCAGATCGTCGCGCCGGGCTGGCGCTCGCCGTAGGCCTTGAGCACGTTCGGCCAGTGGCTTTGGCCGAGGGTGCCGTGCTTCACGTCCTCACGCAGGATTTCCGCCAGCAGGTTGGCGGTGTCCACCAGGGTTTCTTCGGTGGACTGGCGCACGCCGGGGCGGATTTCCTTCATCACCGTGTTGAGCACAAAGTAGCCGGTCAGGCCGATGAACAGCGCATACACCAGGAAAATCCGCAGCCCCATGCGCATCAGGCGTGGCTCGGGCTGTAGCTGTAGCCCAGGCCCCGATGGGTCTGGATCGGCTCGCCATCGGCGGCCACGCCCCGCAACTTGCTGCGCAGGCTTTTGATATGGCTGTCGATATTGCGCTCGTAGCCGGCATCGGCGGCCACGCCGACGGCATCCAGCAGTTGCTCGCGGCTGAACACCCGCTCGGGCTGCTCCAGCAGGCAGTTGAGCAAACGGAACTCATGCCGGGTCAGGCCCAGCAACTGCCCGCGATAGTGGATCTGCACGCGCTCGTGGTCCACCTGGAACAGCCCGCCGCTGGTCGGCGCTGCAACCGGCGCGACACGCTTGAGGATCGCCTTGACCCGCGCCGCCACTTCCCGTGGGCTGAAGGGCTTGACCACATAATCATCGGCGCCGATTTCCAGGCCCACCACGCGGTCGATTTCGCCGTCGCGGGCACTGAGGAACATCACCGGCACTTCGCTGAAACGGCGCAGTTGCTTACAGGTTTCAAAACCGCTGATGTCCGGCAGGCCGATGTCGAGGATCAGCAGGTCTGCCGGGGTCTGCCGTTGATGCTCCAGCGCGGCCTGGCCGAGGGTCAGCCAGGTGGTGGTGAAGCCTTCGCCTTGCAGGGCAAAAATCAGCGTATCGGCAATGGCCGCTTCGTCTTCGACAATCAGGATATGGGGCATGGCGTCCGAGCACTGGGAGCTAAAGGTGAACGGTGCCCCATGCCTTATGCGGCGTCAATCAGCAGTCGGGTTTGTCGGCGGTGTAGCGGCGAGCCGGGTTCACGGCGGCGCCGAATTCACGCAGGGCCTTGGCGCCGATCAACAGCGGGTAGTTGAAACTGCTGCGGTCGGTGAGGTTGACTTCGACGGTGCGCTTGACGTTGCCCAGGCACATCTCCAGATCCACCACCGGGCGCTTGGCCACGCTGGTTTCTTCGCCGTCTTCGTCTTCGTCGGCGCGGTTCTTGATCTTGCTGATGCGCGCCACTTTGTGTTCGTAGACCTTGTTGCTCACATCCTTGCCGCTGAGGCGGAAGCGCACCCAGTCCTCGCCATCGCGGGTGAAGGTCTCGATGTCACGGGCCGACAGCGACGCGGTCAGCGCGCCGGTGTCCATCTTGGCCTTGAAGGTCTCGCCGATCTCCGGCAGTTGGATGTATTCGTAGCGCCCGTACAGGGTCGGTTCGGCGGCCATGACCGGCAGGGCCACCACGGCTAATAGGGCAAGGAGAGATTTCACGTAGGAGGATTCCTTGAGGTAAGTAGGCGAATACTAGACTGCAAACGCAGCCCAAAGTTGAATCGTTACCCAGCATACGCAACACAAAGTGAAACATTCGTCAGGCCATTTGCGATTTGGCCTCTAGACTCAAGCTGCTTATCATGGCCCGTCCAACCGCTTGCAAGAGTTCCTTATGCGCCGCCTGCTCACCGGCTGTTTCGTCACACTGCTGCTGTTACTCAACACGCTGATCCTGATCGGCCCCCTGCTGGTCTTCGCCCTGCTCAAGCTGGTGGCGCCCGGTCGTTCACGGGACTACGCCTCAGCCGCAGTGATGTGGATCGCCGAGACCTGGGCCGAGATCGACAAGCTGATCTTCGCCTGGTGCATCCCCACCCAATGGGATATTCGCGGCGATACGGGCCTGCGCGGCGACACCTCGTACCTGGTGATCAGCAACCACCAATCCTGGGTGGATATCCCGGCGCTGATCCAGACCCTCAACCGGCGCACGCCGTTCTTCAAGTTCTTCCTGAAAAAGGAACTGATCTGGGTACCGTTCCTGGGCCTGGCCTGGTGGGCCCTGGACTACCCGTTCATGAAGCGCTACAGCAAGGCGTTCCTGGCCAAGCACCCGGAACTGGCGGGCCAGGACCTGAAGATCACCAAACAGGCCTGCGAGCTGTTCAAGCGCCAGCCGGTGACGGTGGTCAACTACCTGGAAGGCACGCGCTTCACCGAAGCCAAGCGTGCCCAACAGGGCTCACCTTTCACCCGCCTGCTCAAGCCCAAGGCCGGTGGCGTGGCGTTTGTGCTGGCGGCAATGGGCGAACAGCTGGATGCGATCCTCGACGTGACCGTGGTGTATCCACAGGAGAAGATTCCGGGGTTCTGGGATTTGATCAGCGGCGCGGTGCCCCGCGTGATCGTGGATATCCGCACCCGCGAGCTGGATCCAGCGTTGTGGCGGGGGGATTACGAGAATGATCCGGCGTTTCGCCAGAGCGTCCAGAACTGGGTCAACCAGCTCTGGATGGAGAAGGATGCGCGCATCGCCCAACTGCGCGCCGAACGGCCTTAGCTGCCGGTACCCCAGGCCTGGGCCAGCTTGCCAAGCAATGAACTGTCGGCCCCCTGGCCGCCCAGGTATTGCAGGATCACCGGGGCAAACTGGCCGATCATGCCGCTGTCCATGCCCAAGGCGCTGAACGCGGTGTTCAGGTCGTTGGTGTCCTTGACGTTACCCAGCAGGCCATCGAGGCCGCTGGTCTTGCTGCCACCGGTTTGGCCGAGCATGCCGCTCAGGGCGCCCAGGCTGCCCAATGCGTTGCTACCCGACAGCTTGTCCAGGCCCGGTACGCTTTTGCCCAACTGCGAATAGTCAGTGCTGCTGAGTTGGTTCTTGGCCAGGCCCAACATGGCGCCGGTACCACCGACAGCCTGCTCCGGGGTGACATTCAACTGCTTGGTCAAAGCGCCCAACAGGCCGGCGGTCTGTGACGTTGGCGCAGCGGCGGCGGCCTTGTTGGTACCCTGGGCACCGGCGACGGCGTTGGCCACATCGCCCAGGCTGAAGCCTGCTGCAAACACCGGGCTGGCCGCCACGGTCAGAAGGCAGGACAGGGCAAAACCGCGTGAAATCTTCATCGAGACAACCTCGTAAATTTAGGAGCTGAAGCAGCCGTTGGACTCAGCATCCAATAGGTTGTTCCACACCACAGATTTGTTCAGAAATGCCCCAAAGCCCCACACCATCAAACTGCCACTAGGAACCCATCGCCCGCCACAGGGTCAATCAACACACTACAAAACTTGTCAGGAAGAGCCTTATGACTGCGTCCCAACCCCCAGTGATCGAGCACAAGCCCTCATTCTGGACCCGCCCGCGCCTGTTCATCGGCGTCTGCGTGGTGGTGGTTGCCGGTATCGGCGGCGCGCTCTACACACAGGACAGCGTGAAGTCCGCCGCGACCCTGGTCAGCACCACCCAACAACCGGCTGCGCAAATCATGGCGCACAAGGATTACCTGGAAGTCCAACCGATTGCGGCCACTGCGCCGGAGCCGGACCGCAGCCTCGAACTGTGGGCCCTGCCTGCGGGCGGCACGCCGGTATCCCTGGGTCTGTTGCCGGAGGATGGCAAAGGCATCATCGGCCTGAATCCGCGCCAACAGGAAACCATCAGCCAGCCGGTCGAGTTGATGGTCAGTTCGGAAACCAAGGGTGGCTCGGTGAGCAAGCAGCCTACCGGCCCGACGGTGTACCAGGGCGCGCTGGCAATTCGCTAACGCTCAAACACAACACAACCAATGTGGGAGCAGACGGGTGTGGGAGCTGGCTTGCCTGCGATTGCATCGACTCGGTGTTTCAGATAGACCGAGGTGCTGCCATCGCGGGCAAGCCCGGCTCCCACATCAGCCCGCTCCCACACGGGCTATCAGGGGCTTTGATTACGCCGCGCTGAACAGCTTGTGCGGGTCAATCACAAACTTCTTCGGCACACCGGCATCGAACTCGCCATAACCGCGTGGTGCGTCGTCCAGGCTGATCACCTGTACGCCGACGATTTCGGCGATGTTGATGCGGTCCCACATGATCGCCTGCATCAACTGGCGGTTGTACTTCATCACCGGGGTCTGGCCGGTGTGGAAGCTGTGGGACTTGGCCCAGCCCAGGCCGAAGCGAATGCTCAGGCTGCCCATTTTCGCGGCAGCGTCCACCGCGCCCGGATCTTCGGTGACGTACAGGCCGGGGATGCCGATCTTGCCTGCGACGCGCACCACGCCCATCAGTGAGTTGAGTACCGTGGCCGGGGCTTCCGCCTTGACACCGTCGTGCCCATGACCGCGCGCTTCAAAGCCCACACAGTCAACAGCACAGTCCACTTCCGGCTCGCCGAGCAGCGCGGCAATCTGTTCGTGCAGCGGGGTGTCGGTGGACAGGTCGACCACTTCAAAACCCTGGGCCTTGGCATGGGCCAGGCGGATGGTGTTGACGTCACCAATGATCACCACCGCCGCACCCAGCAGGCGAGCGGAGGCCGCAGCAGCCAGGCCAACCGGACCGGCGCCTGCAATGTAGACAGTACTGCCAGGGCCAACGCCGGCGGTGACTGCACCGTGATAGCCGGTCGGCAGGATGTCGGAGAGGCACGTCAGGTCGCGGATTTTCTCCATGGCCTTGTCGCGATCCGGCAGCTTGAGCAGGTTGAAATCGGCATACGGCACCAGCACGTACTCGGCCTGGCCGCCGGTCCAGTCACCCATGTCCACATAGCCGTAGGCACCACCGGCACGGGCCGGGTTGACGGTCAGGCATACGCCGGTGTGTTGCTCCTTGCAGGAACGGCAGCGCCCGCAAGCAACGTTGAAGGGCACCGATACCAGGTCGCCGAGTTTCAGGTTCTCGACATCACTGCCCTTCTCGATCACCTCGCCGGTGATTTCATGGCCCAGTACCAGGCCGGTCTGGGCGGTGGTGCGGCCGCGCACCATGTGTTGGTCGGAGCCGCAGATATTGGTGGAGACCACGCGCAGGATGACGCCGTGCTCAATCTTCCTGCCACGGGGGTCCTGCATTTTGGGATAGTCGATTTTCTGTACTTCGACCTGACCGTTGCCGAGATACACGACACCACGATTACCAGACATGCTTTCACCTCGCTGTTGTTTTTATGGAACTGCGTAGCCCTTGGGTTGGGCTGCGCGTTTAAGTGCTCGGGTTGCAGATGCTGTTTTTTGCGCTGTTAGTGAGGGCCTCTTCGCGAGCAAGCCCGCTCCCACATTCGACTGCATTCCAACTTTGGAACACGGTCAAATGTGGGAGCGGGCTTGCTCGCGAAGGCGTCCATCAGAGCACCACCGTTCGATTGGCGTTCAAAAACACCCGCCGCTCAATGTGATACCCCACCGCCCGGGCCAAGGTCAGCCCTTCGATATCCCGCCCCTTGGCAATCAAATCCTCGGGGTAATGACTGTGGTCCACCACCTCCACGCCCTGGGCGATGATCGGGCCTTCGTCCAGGTCGTTGTTGATGTAGTGCGCAGTGGCGCCGACCAGCTTCACCCCTTTGTTGTAGGCCTGGTGATACGGCTTGGCGCCCTTGAACCCCGGCAGCAACGAGTGATGGATATTGATCGCCTTGCCATCGAGCTTGCGGCACAGCTCCGGCGACAGCACTTGCATGTAGCGCGCAAGGATCACCAGCTCGGCGCCGGCCTCTTCAATCACCTGCCACACCTGACGCTCCTGGGACGGTTTGTCGTTGGGATCGAGGGGGAAATGGTAGTAGGGAATCTGGTGCCAGTCGGCCAGGGGCTTGAGATCAGGGTGGTTGGACACCACCGCGACCACGTCCATCGACAGCTGGCCGATGCGCTGGCGATACAACAGGTCGTTGAGGCAGTGATCGGCCTTGGAGACCATGATCACCACTTTTGGCCGGTAATTAGGCGCCGTCAGCTCGAAAATCATCCCAAAGGCTTCGCCACGGGTGGCCAGGCCGTTGCGAAAACCCTGTTCGTCGAAGCCGTCGGGTTGACGGAATTCCACGCGGATAAAAAAGCGCCCCGAGAGGCGGTCATCGAACGAGTGGTGCTCGGTGACGTAGCAGCCCTGCTCGAACAGATAGCGGGTGACCGCGTCCACCGTGCCGAGCACGCTGGGGCAATCGGCGGTCAAAATCCATGTATCGGGTGCGCGGCTCATTACAGTTAACTCCTCATACAGCGATGCTGCTTACTGTAGGAGCGAGCTTGCTCGCGAAAAATCCAAGGGCACCGCGTTCATTCAGGATGCGCGCGTTTTCGTTGACGTCTTTCGCGAGCAAGCTCGCCCCTACAGGGTCATGTCAGGCTTGGACATTCAGGCCATATTCGGCCGCCGCGTCCTGCAACCACAACCACCAGTAATCCGAGAAGCTGCGCCGAATCAGCAGCTCCCACGTGTCCTCGGCCGTATGCCGGATCACCAGTTGCGACTTGGCAAACACCGTGCCCACCGCCTTGCCCACCGGGAAGTTGTCGGGGTGCACGTCGTAGCTGGTGGACTTCATCAGCACATCGCGCACGTTCGGGCCGCTGAGTTCGAGGATCTGCTGGCCGCCGCTGACATTGACGATCTGGATATGCAAATCCCCCAGCGCGGCACGCAGGTTTTGCTCGGCAGCGAACTCTTCACCGCTAGGCACCACCAGCAGCCACTCATCCGGGCCGAGCCATTGTAGGCTGGTTTCACCGTTGACGATCACCGTCAGGGCGCCGGGCAACTCGATGCCCAGAGCCTTGTGTACGCCAGCGGCAAACGCGGCGTCATGGCCATCGCCACGGAGGGTCAGGTGGCCAAGGAGTTTCTTTTCACGCACGGTCACGCCGGCGTTCTTGCGGCCCTTGCCGGCCAGGCTGGCGAGGTCGGCATGGTGCAGCGACGACTCGGCCTTGGCGCCGGCGGTGGGGCGTTGTTGGTACACATTGGCTGCGGTCATAAAGCACCTTTCTTGAATTCTGTGGTGAATCTACTGGCGCCATCGCGGGCAAGCCCACTCCGACCTTTGGAATGCATTCCCCTGTGGGAGCTGGCTTGCCTGCGATGCAGGCGACTCGGTCTATCAGATGTTCTGGCGATCACCCTTCGGATCAAAGAACACCGAAGACACAATCTCGGCCTCGATCACACTGCCATCCGCCTGCGGTGAAAACACCCGCTCACCCATACGCTTCAAGCCGCCCTTGACCACCGCCATCGCAAACGAATACCCAAGGGAGTTATGGGCATAACTCGAAGTAACGTGACCGACCATCTTCATCGGGATCGTCTGCTTCGGATCAAACACCAGTTGCGCGCCTTCCGGCAGCCACACCTTCGGATCAATCGGCTTCAAGCCCACCAGTTGCTTGCGTTCTTCACGCACGCAATCTTCGCGGTTCATCCCACGCCAGCCGATCCACGAGAACGGTTTGGTACGGCCAACGCACCAGCCCATGTTCAGGTCGTCCGGGGTCATCGAGCCGTCGGTGTCTTGCCCTACGATGATGAAGCCCTTCTCGGCCCGCAGTACGTGCATGGTCTCGGTGCCGTACGGGGTCAGGTTGTATTGCTTGCCGGCCTCGACGATCTGTTCCAGCACGCCCATGGCGTAGTCGGCCTGCACGTTGACTTCGTACGACAGCTCACCGGTAAACGAGATACGGAACACCCGCGCCGGCACGCCGCCCACCAGGCCTTCTTTCCAGGTCATGAACGGGAAGCCGTCCTTGTCCAGGTCGATGTCGGTGACTTCGCTCAACAGCTTGCGGCTGTTGGGTCCGGACAGGGTCATGGTCGCCCAGTGGTCGGTGACCGAGGTGAAGTACACCTTCAGGTCCGGCCATTCGGTCTGCTGGTAGATTTCCAGCCACTGCAGCACGCGGGCGGCGCCGCCGGTGGTGGTGGTCATCAGGAAGTGGTTGTCCGCCAGGCAGGCAGTCACGCCATCGTCGAAGACCATGCCGTCTTCCTTGCACATCAGGCCGTAACGCGCCTTGCCCACATCGAGCTTGGTCCAGGCGTTGCTGTAGATGCGGTTGAGGAACTCACGGGCATCCGGGCCCTGGATATCGATCTTGCCCAGGGTCGAGGCGTCCAGCAGGCCAACGCTGTCGCGCACGGCCAGGCATTCGCGCTTGACTGCCGCGTGCAGGTCTTCACCGTTGCGTGGGAAGTACCACGGGCGTTTCCACTGGCCGACATCCTCGAACTCGGCGCCGTTTTTGACGTGCCAGGCTTGCAGCGCGGTGTAGCGCACCGGCTCGAAGATATGCCCACAGTGCCGGCCCGCCACGGCGCCGAAAGTCACCGGCGTGTAGTTGGGGCGGAACATGGTGGTGCCCATCTGCGGGATCGTCACGTTCAGCGAACGCGCAGCAATGGCCAGGCCGTTGACGTTGCCCAGCTTGCCTTGGTCGGTACCGAAGCCCAGCGCGGTGTAGCGCTTGACGTGCTCCACCGACTCGAAGCCTTCGCGGGTCGCCAGTTCGATGGCGGCGGCGGTGACGTCGTTTTGCAGGTCGACAAATTGTTTGGGCGCCCGCGCAGTGGCCTTCTCGTGCGGCACCTGGAACAGCGCCAGGGTTGGCTCCTCAAGGCGCGTCAGGGCCTTGGGCAGCGTACCTTCCACCGGGGCAAACCCGGCTTCGCTGGCGGCACGTACGCCCCCCTCAAAGCCGTCGGCCAGTGAGTCACCCAGGCCGTAGACGCCGTTGATGCCACCGACGCACACGCGTTTCTGCGGGGCTTCGCCCGGTACAAAACCGAGGATGTCTTCACGCCAGGTCGGCTTGCCGCCCAGGTGCGAGGCCAGGTGGACCACGGGGCTGTAGCCGCCGGAACTGGCCACTAGGTCGCAGTCCAGCCATTCGCCGGGGCTGGTAACGGTGTGGGCTTTGACATCGATGGCCGCCACTCGCGCACCGGTCACGTGCTTGCTGCCACGGGCCTCGATCACAGCGCTGCCGGTGAGGATACGAATACCTTTGGCGCGGGCTTCTTCCACCAGCGCACCGCGTGGGTTGTGGCGGGCATCGGCTACCGCTACGACTGCAAGGCCGGCGTCGAACCAGTCCAGCGCCACGCGGTAGGCGTGATCGTTGTTGGTCGACAGCAGCAGTTTTTTACCCGGCGCCACGCCGTAACGGCGCACGTAAGTCGAAACCGCGCCCGCCAGCATGTTGCCCGGCACGTCGTTATTGCCGTACACCAGCGGGCGCTCGCAAGCACCGGTCGCCAGCACTACGCGCTTGGCCCGCACACGGTGGATACGCTGGCGCACCACGCCAATCGGCGCGCGGTCGCCGAGGTGATCGGTGAGGCGCTCATGGATGGTCAGGAAGTTATGGTCGTGATAGCCGTTGACGGTGGCGCGAGGCAGCAGCACCACGTCCGGCAGGGCCTTGAGCTCGGCAATCACACTGGCGACCCACTCGGCCGCCGGCTTGCCATCCAGGCTTTCACGGGAGTCCAGCAACGACCCGCCGAATTCTTCCTGCTCATCGGCGATGATCACCCGCGCACCACTGCGCGCAGCCGCCAGGGCAGCCGACAGGCCTGCAGGCCCGGCGCCGACGATCAGCACGTCGCAGTGGCGGTTCATGTAGTCGTAGGTGTCCGGATCGTTCTCGGTCGGCGAGCGACCCAGCCCTGCGGCCTTGCGGATGTACTTCTCGTAGGTCATCCAGAACGATTGCGGGTACATGAAGGTTTTGTAGTAGAAACCCGGCGGCATCAGCTTGCCGCCGACCTTGCCGAGGATGCCCATCATGTCGTTGTTCACGCTCGGCCAGCCGTTGGTGCTGGTGGCGACCAGGCCCTGGTACAGCGCCTGTTGCGTGGCGCGCACGTTGGGAATCTGCGTGGCTTCGGTGGCGCCGATCTGCAGCACCGCGTTCGGCTCTTCGGCGCCAGCGGCAAAGATGCCGCGCGGGCGCGAGTACTTGAAGCTGCGGCCGATGACATCCACGCCGTTGGCCAGCAAGGCTGCGGCCAGGGTGTCGCCTTCAAAGCCTTTGTAGCTCTGGCCGTTGAAGGTAAACGTCAGGACTTTATTACGGTCGATGCGGCCACCGTTGGACAGGCGATTGATCTGGCTCATACCTTCTCTCCAGAAGCCTTGGCGGTGAATTGTGGCTTCTCGCCGATCTTGTAGGTTTCAAGAATTTCGTAGGTCACGGTGTCGCGGGTCGCGTTGAAATACTGGCGGCAACCGGCAGCGTGAATCCACAGTTCGTGGTGCAGGCCACGGGGGTTATCGCGGAAGAACATGTAGTCGCCCCACTGCTCGTCGGTGCAGGCATTCGGGTCCAGCGGGCGCGGGATGTGCGCTTGGCCGGAGGCGTGGAATTCCTCTTCGGAGCGCAGTTCGCCACAGTGAGGACAGAAGATATGCAACATAGGGAATTTCTCCTGTTAGTGGGCGACGGCCGCAGCGCCGTGTTCGTCGATCAGCGCACCGTTGTGGAAACGGTCGATGGAGAAAGGTGCCGCCAACGGGTGCATTTCACCCTTGGCCAGGCTCGCGGCAAATACGTTGCCTGAGCCGGGGGTAGCCTTGAAGCCACCGGTGCCCCAACCGCAGTTGAAGAACATGTTCGGCACCGGGGTCTTGGAGATGATCGGGCACGCGTCCGGCGTGGTGTCGACGATGCCGCCCCACTGGCGGTTCATGCGCACCCGCGAGAGCACCGGGAACATCTCGACGATGGCCTGGATGGTGTGTTCGATCACCGGGTACGAGCCGCGCTGGCCGTAGCCGTTGTAGCCGTCGATACCGGCGCCGATCACCAGGTCGCCCTTGTCGGACTGGCTGATGTAACCGTGTACCGCGTTGGACATGATCACGCTGTCGATAATCGGCTTGATCGGCTCCGACACCAACGCTTGCAGCGGGTGGGATTCGATTGGCAGACGGAAGCCCGCCAGCGAAGCCATGTGCCCGGAATTACCCGCGGTGACCACACCGACGCGCTTGGCGCCGATAAAGCCTTTGTTGGTTTCCACGCCGATGCACACGCCGTTTTCCTTGCGAAAACCGATGACTTCGGTCTGCTGGATCAGGTCCACGCCCAGGGCGTCGGCGGCGCGGGCAAAGCCCCAGGCCACGGCATCGTGACGGGCCACGCCGCCGCGCCGTTGCACGGTGGCGCCGAGGACCGGATAGCGGGTGTTCTTCGAGCAATCGAGGTACGGGATCTCGTCGGCCACTTGCTTGGCGTTGAGCAGCTCGCCGTCCACGCCATTGAGGCGGTTGGCGCTCACGCGACGCTCGGAATCACGGATGTCCTGCAGGGTGTGGCACAGGTTGTAGACGCCGCGCTGGGAGAACATCACGTTGTAGTTCAGGTCCTGGGACAGGCCTTCCCACAGCTTCATCGCGTGTTCGTACAGGTGCGCCGACTCATCCCACAGGTAGTTGGAACGCACGATGGTGGTGTTGCGCGCGGTGTTACCGCCGCCCAGCCAACCTTTCTCGACCACGGCCACGTTGGTGATCCCGTGTTCCTTGGCCAGGTAATAAGCGGTCGCCAGACCATGCCCGCCGCCGCCGACGATGACCACGTCATACACCTTTTTAGGGGTCGGCGTGCGCCACATCTTCTGCCAGTTTTCGTGGTGGCTGAGTGAGTGCTTGAAGAGGCCGAAGCCTGAGTAGCGTTGCATAGTCATTACTCCAAAACCGCGCTCAGCGATAAACCGGGAAATCAGCGCACAGGGCAGACACGTGCTTGGCCACGTTGGCCTCGACATCGGCGTCGCCGAGGTTGTCGAGGATGTCGCAGATCCAGCCAGCCAACTCGACGCACTGCGCCACTTTGAAACCGCGCGTGGTCACCGCCGGGGTGCCGATGCGCAGGCCCGAGGTCACGAACGGCGACTGGGGGTCATTGGGCACGGCGTTCTTGTTGACGGTGATATGGGCACGACCGAGGGCAGCGTCTGCGTCTTTGCCGGTGAGGCCCTGGCGGATCAGGCTTACCAGGAACAGGTGGTTATCGGTGCCGCCGGACACCACATCGTAGCCACGCTTGATAAACACGCTGGCCATGGCCTGGGCGTTGTCGATCACCTGCTGTTGATAAGCTTTGAAGCCCGGCTCCATCGCCTCCTTGAAGCACACAGCCTTGCCCGCGATCACGTGCATCAGCGGGCCGCCCTGTGCGCCTGGGAACACGGCGGAGTTGAGTTTTTTCTCAATCTCTTCGTTGGACTTGGCCAGGATCAGGCCACCCCGTGGACCGCGCAGGGTCTTGTGGGTGGTGGTGGTCACAACATCGGCGTACGGCAGCGGGTTCGGGTACAGGCCGGCGGCAACCAAGCCTGCGACGTGGGCCATGTCGACGAACAGCAGCGCGCCCACCTTGTCGGCGATCTGGCGAAAGCGCGGGAAATCCAGGGTCTTGGAGTAGGCAGAGAAACCGGCCACGACCATTTTCGGCTTGTGCTCCACGGCCAGGCGCTCGACTTCGTCGTAGTCGATCAGGCCGGTGTCGGTGTTGATGCCGTACTGCACGGCGTTGTACAGCTTGCCCGAGGACGACACCTTGGCGCCGTGGGTCAGGTGACCGCCGTGGGCCAGGCTCATGCCGAGGATGGTGTCACCGGCGTTCAGCAGCGCCAGGTACACCGCGCTGTTGGCCGACGAACCGGAGTGCGGCTGCACGTTGGCGTAATCGGCGCCGAACAGCTGCTTGGCGCGCTCAATGGCCAGGACCTCGACTTTATCCACATGCTCGCAGCCGCCGTAGTAGCGTTTGCCCGGGTAGCCTTCGGCGTATTTGTTGGTCAGGCCGCTGCCCTGGGCCTGCATCACGCGCTTGCTGGTGTAGTTCTCCGACGCGATCAGCTCGATATGATCTTCCTGACGCTGCTCCTCGGCATTCATGGCCGCCAGCAGTGCGTCGTCATATCCCTGGATCTGGTCTTGTTTGCTGAACATCGCGTCTCTCCCAGCCTTTCGTATTGTTGAGGCCCGTGCAGGGCCCTTTGATGCGATGGTAGGGCTGGCGCAGACAGGTCAAATGCCTACGCACGCCACGCAAAGGTGCGTTTACGACATGGCCAGAACAACACCGAACAAATGTGGGAGCGGGCTTGCTCGCGAATGCGGTGTGTCAGGCAGCACATGCATTGGCTGGTCCACCGCATTCGCGAGCAAGCCCGCTCCCACAGGGACTATGTGATGACCTTTCGAAGGAGTAGCAGCAGTAAGAAATGCGCGGGATAAAGTGCATACGCCCAGCGCCGCATAGCCGGCGGTGAGACATGTGTGACCTGTCGCAACAAGACCAATCCGGCCAATGGCGCAATCAGGCATGTGGCCAACCCGAGCATCGCGACGAGATTGCCGCTATTGAGTAAGACCTGCCATTGATTGGCAGCTACACACACCAACCCCGGCAACACGCTGAAATACCAGGGGCGACTGAACACCAACAGCATCGCCAACGGCAGCAATACACCAAAAAAACCGAACATCAGGCTCGACGAGAATACCGCCGCCAACAACAAGGCAATCAGCGCCAATCCTCGATCAAAAAGCGTCTTCTGCTGCCATCCCCGGGCAACCAGCAAGCCCAGCGCCAGGGTCGGCAGCACATTCAAAGTATCGACATCCTCGATAAACATCCGATAGGGCACCTCGCTGATCACGCTGAACAGCAGCAACCAGCCCAGGTAACGCCATTGAAAGATCGCCGGCCCCGCCTTGACCCGGTGCAGGTTCGCCGCAATCGCCAGGCAAAACCAGGGGAACGCCAGGCGCCCCGGCACGTACAGGCCATCGAGGCTCAAACCGACATAGCGCAGGTGATCGAGCACCATACTCAGCAGCGCCAGCCATTTGAGCAGGTCCAGCGCGCCATCGCGGCCACGCCTTACAGGAATCGTTTCAGTACCGTGCATAATTCCCCAGAGACTTTGCATTAACAGTGCGTGCGCCCGCCGGATATTCTTGGTTAAAGTGCGCACCAACATCGACCACAGGAACGGGCCATGACCGACAAGAGCCAACAATTCGCCAGCGACAACTATTCCGGTATCTGCCCGGAAGCCTGGGCCGCCATGGAACTCGCCAACCAGGGCCATCAACGCGCCTATGGCGACGATGAATGGACCCACCGCGCCGCCGACGGTTTCCGCAAACTGTTTGAAACCGACTGTGAAGTGTTCTTCGCCTTCAACGGTACAGCGGCCAACTCCCTGGCCCTGTCTTCGCTGTGCCAGAGCTACCATAGCGTGATTTGCTCGGAAACCGCCCACGTCGAGACCGACGAATGCGGCGCACCGGAGTTTTTCTCCAATGGCTCCAAACTGCTCACCGCGCGCACCGAGAATGGCAAGCTGACCCCGGAATCGATCCGTGAGATCGCCCTCAAGCGCCAGGATATCCACTACCCCAAGCCCCGCGTCGTGACCCTGACCCAGGCCACCGAAGTGGGCAGCGTGTACACCCCGGATGAAATCCGCGCCATCAGCGTCACCTGCAAGGAGCTGGGGCTGAACCTGCATATGGATGGCGCACGCTTCTCCAACGCCTGTGCCTTCCTCGGCTGCTCGCCAGCCGACCTGACCTGGAAAGCCGGGGTGGATGTCCTGTGTTTTGGCGGCACCAAGAACGGCATGGCGGTGGGTGAGGCGATCCTGTTCTTCAACCACAAACTGGCTGAAGACTTCGACTATCGCTGCAAACAGGCCGGCCAACTGGCCTCGAAAATGCGCTTCCTGTCAGCGCCGTGGGTCGGCCTGCTGGAAAACGACGCCTGGCTCAAACACGCACGCCACGCCAACCACTGCGCGCAGTTGCTCAGCAGCCTGGTGGCGGATATTCCCGGCGTGGAATTGATGTTCCCGGTGCAGGCCAACGGCGTGTTCCTGCAACTCTCGGAGCCGGCCATCGCCGCGCTGACGGCCAAGGGCTGGCGCTTCTACACCTTTATCGGCAAGGGCGGCGCACGCTTCATGTGTGCGTGGGATACCGAGGAAGAACGGGTGCGTGAACTCGCGGCGGACATTCGCGAAGTGATGGGCGCCTGATCCCCTTGTAGGAGCCGGCTTGCCGGCGATGGCGATCCTGAGGTCGCCTCCGCCGGCAAACTCCTACAATTGGAGAGGCTGTAACGCATCCCACTGGTCAATCGGCCCGGGATTGTGTTCGAGCGTCCCACCGCCAAACGTGACCGCCAGCTTGTTCACCGCATTCAAGGCCGTGGTCACAGCGCCTTCGGCCCAGCCCCCGGTCCAGGAAATATCATCGCCAGACAGAATGAAACCGTCCGGCACCCCTTCCCTTACACCACTCATGAACTGGGAAAACAGCAGGCGCTGATACTCATACTGCCCCGGCAGGTTCATCTTGAAGGCGCACAAGTAAAACGGCTCATCTTCCCAGTTGATTTCGATGAAGGGGTCAACCATGCCGAACTCGGCCGCCAAATCCAGTTGTGTGTCGGCGTACACCGTATCGAGCAAGGTCGTACACAACTGCACATGGGTCGGCAACGGCGCACTACGGTCCCCCAGGAATTTCAGGCTGTCATCGTTCCAGGTATAGGAGAGGAACAGGCCGCTGCCTTTGTTCACCCCAGCACCTGGGGCATAGTCCAACAGATAGGTGCCTCGGGTGAGCCGGTCCGACAAGGTCACACTCATCTTGTAGCGACCGTTCTCGACATCATTCCAAAACGGCCGTCGAGTGCTGGCAAAGATCTTCGCCGATTGCATGTAATGGGTGTACATGACCGCTTCCCAGGTAGCCTGGGGCAACAAGCTGTTCATCGGCGTAAAGCGATCTTTGCCATCCATATAGCGGAACTTGTCGAGCACCCGTACGTGAGGCGTATAGACCACACTTTTAAAGTTGCGCAGGGTGTCTCGACCCAGTTTGTTGTCATGCAGGTACACATCGAAGGTGCCATCGGCCAGGCGGTGAATCTGCCGGACTTCCTGATTGAGAGGGTCGGCAATCTCCCGCCGCGTCAGGCTCTCCACGGTCGCGTCCGCTGGCCAATGGACCTGGGTGTCGCCGAACGAAGCCGGCGTGCGGCTCCATAAACGCAGGGGCAGCTCGCTGGAGCCGTCATACATCAACGTGTGGTTGGTATCCAGGCCGGTGTAAAGCACCCGCAACACTTCCAGGAAACAGTTCGGATAGTCGGTGTTCCAACCGCCGGTGCCGAAGCCGATCTGGCCAAACAGGTCAATGTCGTCCCTGCTCCACCTGGCTTGCTCGACCATGGCCGCATAGAAACTCAGGTCATCCCAGCCCGCCCTCAGGATCGTGTTCCAGATTGCCTTGATTTCGCCCTGATCGACCGCGGTTTCCTGCATCGCATTTTCCATGTCGGTAAAACGGATCGGAGCCTGCTCGAGGAAGTCGCCGAAGAACATGTCTTCGATTCGTTTGTATTTTTCCGGCAGGTCATTGCGTTCGTAGTACGTCTGTTCGTTCTCGTAATCGACAACGGTACTGGGGGCGGCGGGCGAGCCGGGGTTGGGGAAGTCCGTCGAGTTTGCGTCCATCCCGACCTTATTGAAGTAGTGCATCAACGCCTTGCCGGACTTGGGAAAACGCATGGCCCCCAGCTCACAGATCACCCGGGCGTGCGGGTCGTTGCGATCACCCACCACCTGGGAGTAGAGCCGCCCGCCAATGCGCCCGGAGGCTTCCACCACAATCGGATGCAGGCCCATGCGCATCGCCTCGTAGGCGGCCACCAGACCGGACACACCGGCCCCGACGATCAACACCTGCTCGCCATAATGCGGCACCGCGACATGGCCCAGGGGTTTCTTGAGGATCGCCGCCTGCCACAGATAGCGGGCGTAATGGAACGGAAAATCAGGAATCAGCGCCGTGACGTTTTTGTTCAACAGCCGCTGGGCCCCCTGGGAACGGGAGGGAATCGCAGACATGGTGGCTTCCTTGCAGATAGGGTGAGCGTCCACCCTTTACGACACGGCTAAAGGCGACTGCGACGGGACTAAAAACCAGACTAGAAGACCGACCGCACCCTGGTTATATCGCTTTGCAATAAGACAAAGCGGTTCCGTCGCCGCCCACGAAAAACCATTACTTAAGGAAAGTCTGAAGTAATTATTTATAGATCACGATTCAATTGGCCCGCCAGTTACCCGATGCTCCGGCACTCAGCCCCTATAAAAACAAGCCGTGAACCTATGAACGCCCTATCCGACAAGACCGCTCCCCGCGCCGCTCCCGGCCTGAAAATCGAGACCCGCTCCATTGACTACGTTCCGCGTAGCGAACGCCACGGCAAAGTCTGGCACCAGGGTCCGTTCTGGTTCACGGGTAACTTCGTCCTCACCACCATGGTCACCGGTTTCACCGGGGCCGCGTTGGGCTTGAGCCTGGTCTATGCCGTGCTGGCGATTGTCATTGGTGTGTGCCTGGGCACCTTCGCCATGGCGTTCCACGCCAACCAGGGCCCGCGCATGGGCTTGCCGCAGATGATCCAGTCACGCGCCCAGTTCGGTCTGCGCGGGGCCATCGTGCCGTTTATCGCGGTGATCTTTGTGTACATCGGCTTCAACGTGTTCAACGTGATTCTCGCCACCGATGCCATCAACACGGTCCTGCCGGGCAGCCGTGCGCCGTGGTATGCGCTGATGATCATCCTCGCGGTGGTAATCGCCGTAATCGGCCATGACCTGCTGCACACGGTGCAACGCTGGTTGACCTACGTGATGATCAGCGTATTCGC
This sequence comes from Pseudomonas sp. DTU12.1, assembly GCF_009873475.1. Taxonomy (NCBI): domain Bacteria; kingdom Pseudomonadati; phylum Pseudomonadota; class Gammaproteobacteria; order Pseudomonadales; family Pseudomonadaceae; genus Pseudomonas; species Pseudomonas sp. DTU12.1. The sequence goes on from NZ_CP045254.1 coordinate 5,630,841, forward strand.
GGTGCTGACCGTCGCCGCCCTGATGAGCCTGTCGGCCGACGCAGCGGTGGCCGATGCCCACTTCTCGTGGTCGGCGTTCCTGATTCAGCTCAGCGCCGCTGCCGGTTATCAGATCAGCTACGCCGTGTACGTCTCGGACTACTCGCGTTACCTGCCCCACCAAACGCCGTCGCGCCGGGTGATTTTCTGGACTTACCTGGGCGCTGCCGGCTCTGCCTTGTGGCTGATGTCCCTGGGCGCATTCCTCGCTTCGGCGCTGCCTTCGCCGGATGCCATCACCAGCGTGCGCACCGTGGGCAACCAGGTGATCCCCGGCTTCGGCACCTTCACCGTGCTGATCGCAGTGCCGGCGTTGATTGGCATCATGGCGGTCAACTGCTACGGCGCCATGCTGACTGGCATCAGTGCCATCGACGGTTTCGTTAAGATCCAGCCGCGCCTCAAGAGCCGGATCATTGGCATCGGCCTGGTGGCCGTGGTGATTTTCCTGATCGCCCTGAGCATTCCTGACAGCTACCTGGCCAGCTTCAATACGTTTGTGCTGCTGATGTTGTATTTCCTGGTGCCGTGGACTGCCGTCAACCTCGCGGACTTTTATCTGGTGCGCAAAGGCCAATACGCCATCAGCGACATCTTCAACTCCGCCGGCATCTATGGCCAGTGGGGCAAAGCGGGCCTGGTCGCCTATGGCCTGGGCATGGCCTCGATGGTGCCGTTCATGTCGTTGAGCTTCTACGTGGGGCCGGTCGCCGTGGCACTGGGCGGTGCCGACATTGCGTTTGTGATCGGCCTGGCCGTTTCCGCCCTCGTCTACTGTGCAATGAACCGCAACCTTGACCATAACGCCGAGCGCCGTGCGATTGCCGCCAGCGAAGCCATGTTGGAAGGCAACACCCCATGAACAGCGTACGTGTCGTCTGTCATCAACTGGCCCCCCGTATCGGCGACGCCGAGTACAACCGCACCCTCAGCGCCCAGGCCATCCGCAGTGCAGCGGCGCTGGGCGCGCAGGTGGTGGTGCTGCCGGAGTTGGCCCAAAGCGGTTATGTGTTCACTGACACGCAGGAAGCCCTCAGGGTGTCCGAACCCCTCGATGGCCCGACACTGACCCTGTGGAAAACGCTGGCAAACTCACTAAACATCATTGTCGTGGCCGGCTTTTGTGAGCGGCTGACGGCAACGCAGGTGGCCAACAGCGCCGCCCTGATAGAGCCGCACGGCAGGCTGACGGTGTACCGCAAGGCGCATTTGTGGGATCGCGAAACGTTGGTCTTCACCCCCGGCACCGAGCCCCCGCCGGTGGTCGACACCGCCGTCGGCCGCATCGCCGTGATGATCTGCTACGACCTGGAGTTGCCCGAGTGGGTACGCCTGGCCGCCCTGGCCGGTGCTGACCTCCTGTGTGCGCCCGTCAACTGGCCAGATGGCCCGCGCCCCGCCGGCGAAAGGCCGGCAGAAATCGTCCGGGTCCAGGCCAATGCGGCCGTCAACCGCCTGTTCATTGCCGCCTGCGACCGCCATGGCGAAGAACGCGGGGTGAATTGGGTCGGGGGCTCGGTTATGGTCGATGCCGATGGCTACCCATTGGCCGGCGCGGTCTCGCACCAGCAAGAACAACGCTTGGTCGCCGACCTGCCACTGGCCCACGCCAGGGACAAGTTCATCAGCGCACACAACCATGTGCATCAGGATCGGCGGCCGCAGTTGTACTGAGCGTCAGAACTCGATCCGCACATCCCCCTTCGGCACGCTGCAGCACGACAGGATGTAGCCTTCGGCTTCGTCTTCTTCGGTGATGCCGCCGTTGTGCTCCATCTCGACCTCCCCGCCCAGCTTCATCACTTTGCATGTGCCACAAATCCCCATGCCGCAGGCTTTGGGGATCAGCAGGCCGAGCTTGGCGGCGGCGGCATGCACGGTTTCGCCCGGTGCCACGCGGATGCTTTTGCCCGATGCAATGAATTCCACCTGGTGCAAATCCGCCTGGTCGATTTGCGGTGCGTCGGCGGCTTGTTCGGCTTGCTCGACCGCATCGGCACGGGCTTCCGCTGGCGTGGCGCCGAAGGATTCCTCGTGGTAGCGCGCCATGTCGAAGCCCGCCGCTTCGAGCAGGCGTTTGACCGCGTTCATATAAGGCGTCGGCCCGCAGCAGAACACTTCCCGCTCGAGGAAGTCCGGCACCATCAATTCCAGCATCTTGTGGTTCAGGTAGCCGCGATACCCGGCCCAGGGTTCGCCCAGGCCGTGTTTCTCGCAGATCAGGTGCAGGCTGAAGTTGTCAATGCGCGAGGCCATGTGCTCCAGCTCGCGGTGGTAAATGATGTCTTTGGGCGAGCGCGCACTGTGGATAAAGGTCATGTCGACATTGGCGTTGGTGTCATAAAACCAACGGGCCATGGACATTACCGGGGTGATCCCCACGCCGCCGCTCAGGTACAGCACTTTAGGGCTCGGGAAGTCGATGGCGTTGAACAGCCCCACCGGCCCGTGCACCGCCAACTCTTGCCCTTCATGCAGGGTGTCGTGCAGCCAGTTCGACACCCGCCCGCCCGGCACGCGCTTGATGGTCACCGAGAAGCTGTAGGGCACCGATGGCGAGCTGGAAATGGTGTACGACCGCATGATCGGCTGGCCGTCGATTTCCAGCTCCAGGGTGACGAACTGCCCCGGCTTGAAAAAGAACAGGATCGGCTGGTCGGCCATAAAGCAGAAGGTGCGCACATCCCAGGTTTCCTGGATGACTTTGACGCACCGGACGATGTGCCGACCATTGGCCCAGGTCTGGGTAGTGACAGGATTCAGGAAGGTGTTGGACATGCTGTTCTCCACGGCCGTAGTTCGGCTTGATGCTGGCGATTCTGCGTAACGCCGCGACCTGCCATTTACCTATCTGCGACATTCGCATACTTATCGCGACCAGCCCCCATACCACTGGGGTTGCGCGTCGGGAACAGAGTGGGCCATGTCGTTAATGGACAAGGTTGCGGGCAGCGCCGGGCCCACACTCGCAGCCAACAACGACGCTTTCTTTACGCCTTGCTGCAAACCTGATTAGCCACTTATCGCGGCCACACAGAATGGCCTTGAGGACACATACGATGGACGTCACCGCAACCTTGAGCTTGGGCGATCCGCTGGAACCCGCACGCAAGGCCACCGCGCAAATGTTGCAAGAGCGCGAGCGCACTTTTTCGTTGCCCCAGCCGTTTTACTCTGACCAGCGGCTGTTCGATATCGACATGCAGGAGATCTTCCAGAAGGAATGGTTGATCGCCGGCATGACCTGCGAAATCCCCACCAAGGGCAACTACCTGACCCTGCAGATCGGCAAGAACCCGATCATCGTGATCCGTGGCGCCGAAGGCGTGGTGCATGCCTTTCACAACGTCTGCCGCCACCGCGGTTCGCGCTTGTGTACCAGCGACAAGGGCAAGGTCGCCAAACTGGTTTGCCATTACCACCAGTGGACCTACGAACTGGACGGGCGCCTACTGTTCGCCGGCACCGAGATGGGCGCCGACTTCGACATGAAGCAGTACGGCCTCAAGCCGGTAAACGTGAAGACCGCCGGCGGCTACATCTTCATCAGCCTGGCCGAGAACCCGCCGGCCATCGATGACTTTCTGTCGACGCTCAACCACTACATGGAACCCTACGACATGGAAAACACCAAGGTGGCGATCCAGACCACCTTGTTTGAAAAAGCCAACTGGAAACTGGTGCTGGAAAACAACCGCGAGTGCTACCACTGCAACGCCTCGCACCCCGAGTTGCTGAAAACCCTGCTGGAATGGGACGACGTCACCGACCCGCGGGCCGACCAGGCCTTTAAAGACCACGTCGCCGCATCCGCCGCTGCCTGGGACGCCGAGAAGATCCCTTACGCCCACGCCAGCTTCGGCCTGCGAAACCGCATCGTGCGCATGCCGCTGCTCAAGGGCACCGTCTCCATGACCCTGGATGGCAAGCAGGGCTGCAAGAAACTCATGGGCCGGATCCAGAACCCCGACCTGGGCTCGATGCGCATCCTGCACCTGCCCCACTCGTGGAACCACTGCATGGGCGATCACATCATCGTCTTCACGGTATGGCCGATCAGCGCCCAGGAAACCATGGTCACCACCAAGTGGCTGGTGCACAAGGATGCCGTGGAAGGTGTGGACTACGACGTCGACCGCATGCGCCAAGTGTGGGATGCCACCAATGACCAGGACCGGCGCCTGGCCGAAGAGAACCAGCGCGGGATCAACTCCACCGCTTACCAGCCGGGGCCTTACTCCAAGACCTATGAGTTTGGCGTGGTGAACTTTGTGGACTGGTACAGCGAGCGCATGCTCAACAACCTGGGAGCGGCACCGGCCCCGTACCTCAAGGGCGTTGCCGCGCACGAGTAACTGACCCACCCGGGATCAAAAAATGTGGGAGCGGGCTTGCTCGCTCCCACATTTGGGTCCGCATCTGGTCAAAAATTGAGCATAGGGCCGTCAGCCCACTGTTATCCTGCCCTACAGCCATCCTCCAACAACTTATCCACAAACCCACCCACAGCAATTGTGGGCAACTGCGCTCTTACCTCGAAATAAAACCAAGAAAATCCGTGACTTATTCAAAGCAACGGGTTTTATCCAACATTGATGATTTTTTGACCTAAAGCCTACAAGCCACGTTCTATATAGCCTGTAGCGGAACGCAAACACCTTATCCACAGAAGCGCCAACAGACTTTGGGGGCAACTTTGGCCTATCTGTGGAAAACCGTCTGCAACCGAGCAAAATCGAGGCTTTACGCGAAGATTCAAGCGGAAACGGCCACATTGATCATATTTCAACCAACCCACTGCACGCCTTTATTTATAAGGCCTGTAGCGGGTAGCGAACATCTTATCCACAGAAGCACCAACAGACTTTGGGGGCAACTCCGGGCCGGGCTTTTTCCTTATCCACAGAAAAAGCCCAGTAAAAACCGTCGCTTAGGTTGGTTGTTTTTCGTACAGAGGGCTGTAGGGCTTGATTTACATGGGGTGTGGACAGCCGCGAACAGGTTATCCACAGGTGGGTTAACAGGGATTGTGGGTAAACACCCACGCACACGCCTTGTAGGAGCGAGCTGCTCGCGAAAAAGGCCAACGGTAACGCAGCGTGTCTGGTTTAACGCTGCGCGCTCAGGTTCTTCGCGAGCAAGCTCGCGCCTACAGGGGGTCAGCGCACCACGCCTTCTTCGATCAGCAGCTTGAGAATAGCTTCGGCGCCCGCCTCGGGGCCTAGGCCCTTGAGCACCTGGCCACCGCCGCCGCTGGCCTTGGCCGTGGCGGCCTTCATGCGGTCGGCGCCGCTCTTGGCCTTGATCACTTTGAGGCGCTTGGGTCGAGGCTTGGCCGGTTGCAGCACGGCGCCTGTGAATAACTCATCGTCCACCACCTGCACGTCGTGCTCCTGGAGCACACCGCGCTGGGCCGGGCCATAGGCGCTTTGCCGCGGCTTGGGCCCAGCGTTATCCACCGTGGCCACAAACGGCAGGCGCACCTTCAGGCGCCGCCGCTGCCCGCGCGGCAAGGCTTGCAGCACATGGGCCACACCGCTGTCGATGGACTCCACCTGGGCCAGCCCGACAATCAGCGGCCAGCCCAGGTGTTCGGCCAACAGGAAGGGCAGCATGCCCGAGCCTTCGCCGGTTTCTGCCTGGCTGCCGGTAAGCACCACCTGGGCACCAGCGTCCTGTAGATAGTCACCGAGTACCGGCAAGGCATCGGCGCCGGCCGGTTGCTCCAGCACGTGCAACTGCGCCAATCCCATGCCCAGGTAGGCGCGCAGGGTCGGTTCGGCAATGTCGCCGGCATGCAGCACTTGCAGGTTATCCCCAGCCAGTTGCAACCCCAATTCCACGGCGCGGGCATCCTGTTCGGCGCGACGGGGGCGGCCGGAGGTCGGGTGGGCGCCTATGGAGACCAGGCTGATTACATGGGTCGTCATGGCCATATCCTTTGCTTAAGCCGCATCGCGCTTGGCGCCGTTGCGGTGGGCCTGGACCGCTGCGATCAAGGCCCGGAGAATTTCGCCGCTGTCACCGATCACCGACAGGTCGGCGCGCTTGATCATGTCGCAACCCGGATCGAGGTTGATCGCCACGACTTTGTCGCAGGCACCAATGCCTTGCAGGTGCTGGATCGCCCCGGAGATCCCCACGGCCACATACACCCGTGCGGTGACCCAGATACCACTGGCGCCAACCTGCCGGTCCCGTGCCATGAAGCCATCGTCCACAGCCACCCGCGACGCACCTTCGGTAGCCCCCAGCGCGGCAGCGGTCTGGTGGAACAGCTCCCAGTCCTTGACCCCATTGCCGCCCGAGAAAATAAACTCGGCCTCGGCCATGGGAATCGCGCCCGGGTCCACCGCCACCGCGCCCAGGTCCTCGATACGCGGCAAGCTGCGCGCCAGCGCTGTGGATAACTCCAGCGGCAACACTTCATGGCGCGTATCGCTGACGGGATCGGCACATTCCACCGCGGCCAGGATCAGCCTTGGCAGCGCTCGCGCCAGGTCCTCCCGGCCCGCACCGGCACGGCCGATACACTCGCTGCCCTTGATCTGCCAGACCCGGGTGGCCGGGCGTTCCTTGAGGCTCGCGGCAAAGCGCCGCCCCAGTTCGCCACCGCCACTGCGGCTGTCGGGCAGCAGCCAGTGACGCGGGCTGAACTGGTTATCCACAGCCCGCAGGCCATGGACCCGTTGCTCCGGTGAATAACCGTCGAATTCGCGGCCATCCAACACCAGCAGGCGGTCCACGCCGGCCGTGTCGAACGCGCTTTCCTTGTGCTCGCCAAACACCACCGCCAGCACCGCGCCGTCGCTGCCGGCGAGTTGCCGCGCCAGGCCCAGCAAGTCGCGGTCGTGGCTGCTCAGGCGGCCGCCGACCATATCCGGCACCACGTTGATGTAGAACGCCGGGGCTGGCACCTGATGCAACGGCAACTGCACTTGCACCGCTGCCGTGCGCTTGGTGGCGCCACCCTGCTGGGCGCCGCTGCGGTCGATACGCTTGATGCCGTTGGGGCCGATAAAACCCATGCCGTGCACATTCTTGCGGATGATGCCGTTAGGCCCCATCCAACTGTGCTGCTCCGGTTGCATTGCCGCATGCAGCGGGTGCAGGCGGTTGCGGGCGATCCATTCGGCCCGTGGGTCGCGGCGGATAATGTCGCTCATCAATGCACCTCCGCAGGTTCACGCAAATTCGGGGTCTTGGCCGGTGCAGGCTCTTCGAGCAGGGCATCCGCCACCAGTTCGGCAATGTCTTTGATCAGGGGGCGTGGCTCGACCACCCCTTCGAGCATCGCCGTGCACTGTGGACAACCGACGGCCACCAGTTCGGCGCCGGTCTCGCGGATGTCTTCCATGCGCATGTCGGGGATGCGCTGCTTGCCGGGAATATCGGTGATCGGCGCGCCGCCCCCGCCGCCACAGCAACGGGAACGGAAGCCCGAACGCTGCATCTCCTTGACCTCGATCCCCAGCGCCCGCAGCACGTGGCGCGGTGCCTCATACTCGCCGTTGTAACGGCCCAGGTAGCACGGGTCGTGATAGGTCACGCTGTTGCCTTTGTGCTGGCCCAGGTTCAGCGCGCCGGCGTCGATCAGCTCGGCCATGTAGGTGCTGTGGTGCTGCACCAGGTAATGGCCGTCGAAGGCGCCATATTCGTTTTTCAGCACGTGGAAACTGTGAGGGTCACAGGTCACGATGCGCTGGAAACTGTACTTGGCCAGGGTCTGGATATTGCGTGCGGCCAGCAGCTGGAACGTCGCCTCATCCCCCAGGCGCCGGGCCACGTCGCCACTGTCGCGCTCCTCCAGGCCCAGCACGGCGAAATCGACCCTGGCTGCCTTCAGCACTTTGACGAAGGCGCGCAAGGTCCGCTGGTTACGCATGTCGAAGGCACCATCGCCAACCCAGAACAGTACGTCAGTTGTCTTCTTGTCGCCGAGCAGCGGCAGGTTCAAGTCCGCCGCCCAGTTCATCCGCCCGCCCGGGGCAAAACCGCCAGGGTTGTCGGTGGCGATCAGGTTTTCCAGGACTTCGGCGCCCTTGTTCGGGGTCGCGCCTTTTTCCAGGGTCAGGTGACGGCGCATATCGACGATGGCATCCACGTGCTCGATCATCATCGGGCATTCTTCGACGCAGGCGCGGCAGGTGGTGCACGACCACAAGGTCTCGGCGTCCACCAGGCCGTTGACGATCGGTTGGTGCGGGTTGCCGCTGTGCTCGCCAATGGCCTTGCCCGGATACGGGCTGCCGGCGAACTTGGCATCGGTGCCACCGGCCAGGCCGACCACCATGTCCTGGATCAGTTTTTTCGGGTTCAGCGGCTGGCCGGCGGCGAATGCAGGGCACGCGGCTTCGCACTTGCCGCACTGCACGCAGGCGTCGAAACCGAGCAGTTGGTTCCAGGTGAAGTCCTTGGGTTTTTCCACGCCCAGGGGCGCGCTTTTGTCACTCAGGTCCAACGGCTTCAAGCCGGTGGAACGGCCACCCCCAAAACGTTCGGCGCGGCGGTGCCAGGCCAGGTGCAGGGCACCGGCAAACGCATGCTTCATCGGCCCGCCCCAGGTCATGCCGAAGAACATCTCCGACACGCCCCACAGCACACCCACACCGAGCAGCGCGGCCAGCAGCCAGCCACCGAAGTCGGCGGGCAGGATCCCGGCCACCGGCAAGGTCACCAGGAAGAAACTTACCGAGAACGCCATCAGGCTTTTCGGCAGGCGCATCCACGGGCCTTTGGACAGGCGCGCGGGTGGGTTGCGCCGGCGCAGGTAGACGAAGGTGGCGCCGACAAACATCAGCACCGAGGCCAGCAGCAAGGCGTAGCCGAGGATGCGATTGTGCAGGCCGAAACCGTGCACAAAAATTGCCAGCAACGCCGACAACACAAAGCCCAGGGCCGTGGCCACGTGGGTATTGGCGATGTATTTGTCGCGGGCAACCACGTGGTGCAGGTCGACCATGTAGCGCTTGGGCATGGCCATCAGGCCGCCCAGCAGGTCGACCTTGGCGGCACGGCCACGGCGCCACATGGTCACCCGGCGCAAAGCGCCGAGGACAGCGAGGCCCAGGGCTGCAAACAGGAGAATCGGAAGAAGGGTGTTCAACATGGTGAAGCTCCCACAGACCACACAGCTCTAATGTGGGAGCGGGCTTGCTCGCGAAGGCGGTGCATCCGCCACCGGATGTATCGACTGACACACCGCTTTCGCGAGCAAGCCCGCTCCCACATTTTTGACCGAGTCCACATTGGTTCGGTGTTGGGTCAGAAATCCTTGCACAAGCGCAGGGCGTCATAGATCGCGGCGTGGGTATTGCGCTGGGCCACACAGTCACCGATGCGGAACAGCAAGTACCCTTCCCCCGGTTCGCTAAGGCACGGTTGCGGCTTGATCGCGAACAACGCTTCGACGTCCATCTGCCCCTTGTTGCGCGCCCCTTGCTTGAGGGCGTAGTAGATTTCTTCATCCGGGCGCACGCCGTTCTCCACCACCACCTGGTCCACCACCCGCTCTTCCTTGGCGCCGGTGTATTCGTTCTCCAGCACGGCTATCAGCTTGTCGCCCTCGCGGTAGACCTTCTCCAGCATCATGTCGCCGGTCATGATCACTTCCTTGGGGTACATGCTGCGGTAGTAAGTCGGGAATGACGTACCGCCGATGGCCACGCCGGGCTTGATGTCGTCGGTGACGATCTCGACCTGGCAACCCTTGTCGGCCAGAAAGTCGGCCACTGACATGCCGGTGAATTCGCAGATGGTGTCGTACACCAGCACGTTCTTGCCCGGCGCCACCTTGCCGTCGAGCACATCCCAACTGCTGACCACCAGGCCTTCTGCCGCGCCCCAGTGTTCGTTCTGCTCGATGAACGGATGCCCGCCCACCGCCAGCACCACCACATCCGGACGCAGGTCGAGGATGGTTGCGGCATCCGCCGCCACGCCCAGGCGCAGGTCGACGTTGAGCCGTGCCAGTTCCAGCTGGAACCAGCGGGTGATACCGGCGATCTGGTCGCGCTGCGGTGCCTTGGAGGCGGTGGTGATCTGCCCACCGATAAAGTCTTTTTTCTCGAACAGGGTCACATCGTGGCCACGCTCGGCAGCAACCCGAGCGGCCTCCATCCCGGCCGGGCCGGCACCGACCACGACCACTTTGCGTTTGGGCCCGGTGGATTTCTCGATGATGTGCGGTACACCCATGTATTCCCGGGAGGTCGCGGCGTTCTGGATGCACAGTACATCCAGGCCCTGGTACTGGCGGTCGATGCAATAGTTGGCGCCGACGCACTGTTTGATCTGGTCGATCTGGCCCATCTTGATCTTGGCGATCAGGTGCGGGTCGGCCATGTGCGCACGGGTCATGCCGACCATGTCCACGTAGCCGCCTTCGAGGATGCGCGTGGCCTGGTTCGGGTCCTTGATGTTCTGCGCGTGCAGCACCGGGGACTTGACCACTTCCTTGATCCCGGCCGCCAGGTGCAGGAACGGCTCCGGCGGGTAACTCATGTTCGGGATCACGTTGGCCAGGGTGTTGTGGGTGTCGCACCCCGAGCCGACCACCCCGATAAAGTCGAGCATGCCGGTGTCGTCGTAGTACTTGGCGATCTGCTTCATGTCCTCGTGGGACAGGCCGTCCGGATGGAATTCATCCCCGCACAAACGGATGCCCACGCAAAAATCCGGGCCGACTTCCGCACGCACGGCCTTGAGCACTTCGAGGCCGAAACGCATACGGTTTTCGAAGCTGCCGCCCCATTCATCGGTCCGTTTGTTGACCCGTGGGCTCCAGAACTGGTCGATCATGTGCTGGTGCACCGCCGACAGCTCCACGCCATCCAGGCCACCGGCCTTGGCCCGGCCTGCAGCGCTGGCGTAGTTGCCGATCACCCGCCAGATTTCTTCCGGCTCGATGGTCTTGCACGTCGCACGGTGTACCGGCTCGCGCACCCCCGACGGCGACATCAGGGTCGGCCAGTTGAAGCCATCCCAACGCGAGCGACGGCCCATGTGGGTAATCTGGATCATGATCTTGGCGCCATGCTTGTGCATCGCGTCAGCCAGGTTCTGGAAGTGCGGGATGATGCGGTCGGTGGACAGGTTCACCGAACTCCACCACTCCTGCGGGCTGTCGATCGCCACCACCGAGGAGCCGCCACAGATCGCCAGGCCAATGCCGCCCTTGGCTTTCTCTTCGTAATACTTCACATAGCGGTCGGTGGTCATCCCGCCGTCGGTGGCATACACCTCGGCGTGGGCGGTACTGAGCACGCGGTTGCGGATGGTCAGTTTGCCGATCTGGATCGGCGCAAACATTGCTTCGAAAGCCATGGCACGGTCCTCGGCTTACAACGGCTTGACGGTGAACAGACCGTCGTCATGGCCCTCTTCGGAGCCTCCGTAGACTTGTTCGGCGACGGTGCGGATGTTGCTGCCGCGCGCCTGCAGAATCTGGTCCATGGCGCCGGCAAACCAGCCGGTGAACATGTAGTCGACCTTGCGCCCGACCTTGCCGTACACGTAGACGAATGCCGAGTGTTCGAGCTTGACGCTGGCGGTGCCTTTATCCAGGTCGATGTCCTGGATCTTGAACAGGCCCCAACCGCGCTGCGACAGGCGCTTCATGTAGTGCTCGAACACTGCGACGCCTTCCAGGCCGTGGCATTCGGCTTCTTTTTCACACCAGTGCCAGGCGGATTTGTAGCCGGCCTTGTAGAGGATTTCGGCGTAGGCATCAGCGCCCAGCACCTCTTCGATGCCCATGTGATTGTTGACGAAGAAATGACGCGGTACGTACAGCATCGGCAAGGCGTCGGAGGTCCAGACACCGGTTTCGCTGTCGACTTCGATTGGCAATTGCGGGGCGATCTTGGCCATGGAAACTTAACTCCAGAAAATTCTTGGTAATGCCCCGGCACGAATGGCCGGGGGAGAAAAAACGGTGGCTTATTCGCCCCAGACGTCTTTCAACACGTTGACCCAGTTCTCGCCCATGATCTTGCGTACTACGCGCTCGCTGTGGCCGCGCTTGAGCAGGGTCTCGGTCAGGTTGGGGAACTCGCCCACGGTGCGGATGCCCAGCGGGTTGATGATCTTGCCGAAGCTGGTCAGGCGGCGGGCGTAGCCCTTGTCATGGGTCAGCATTTCGAAGAAATCCTGGCCATGGCCCTGGGTGAAGTCGGTACCGATGCCGATGGCGTCTTCGCCGACAATGTTCATGGTGTATTCGATGGCTTCGGCGTAGTCGTCGATGGTCGAATCGATGCCCTTGGCCAGGAATGGCGCAAACATGGTCACACCGACAAAACCACCGTGGTCGGCAATGAACTTGAGTTCTTCATCGGACTTGTTGCGCGGGTGCTCTTTCAGGCCGGACGGCAGGCAGTGGGAGTAGCACACTGGTTTTTTCGATTCGAGGATGACTTCTTCACTGGTCTTGGAGCCGACATGGGACAGGTCGCACATGACACCGACGCGGTTCATCTCAGCGACGATTTCGCGCCCGAAGCCCGACAGGCCGCCGTCGCGCTCATAGCAGCCGGTGCCCACCAGGTTCTGGGTGTTGTAGCACATCTGCACCACGCCGACGCCGAGCTGCTTGAAGATCTCGACGTAGCCGAGTTGGTCTTCAAACGCGTGGGCATTCTGGAAGCCGAAGATGATGCCGGTCTTGCCCTGCTCCTTGGCGCGGCGGATATCGGCGGTGGTTTTCACCGGGATCACCAGGTCGCTGTTCTCGCGGATCAGGGTCTGGCTGGCCACGATGTTATTGATCGTGGCCTGGAAGCCTTCCCACACCGACACCGTGCAGTTGGCGGCCGTCAGGCCACCCTTGCGCATGTCCTCGAACAGGTCGCGGTTCCACTTGGCAATGATCAGCCCGTCGATAACGATGCTGTCGGCGTGCAGTTCGGCTGGGCTCATCAGGCGTCCCCTTATTGGCGATTCATGCGCCGAATCGTCTGCCGGCGCTTTGGGGCCAGCATATGCCCAGGGACTGAGCGAGCCGGGTGCAAAAACGACAGGGGAATTGCCGAAAGCGTCAATCCACGACAAAGGGTGCACGGACGTGTCTGTCGTGCATCTGTTCTTTGGCCTACGCTTGAGCCAGAATTCGACCCATCCACCGATATGAGAAGGCGCAATGAAACCGATTTTCCTGGCTTTGGCACTCCTCGCCACTGGCGTCCACGCGGCCGAAGACACCGACAGCACCCCGTGTGATGGCATCGAAAACGACAAACAGACCCTGGAATGCGCCTCCTACAACAAAACCACCGCCGAGCAGTTGTTGAAAGACAACTATCAAGGCCTGCTGGAACGCATGGGTTCTACCTACGGCAGCGACAAGACCAAACTGGCGGACATTACCGCTCGTCTGAAGGATGCCCAGCAGAAGTGGGAAAAACTGCGGGATGCCGATTGCGCGGTGGACACCTTCCCGGCAGTGACCGGCACCAAGGCCTACGCCATTGCGCAGAATGACTGCCTGGCGCGGATGAGTGATGAGCGGTCGGAGTTTTTGGAGTCGATTGGCCAGGAATAAGCGACAATCGCGCGCATCCTTTCCTCTGAACCAAGGCTACCCATGACTCTGTGCGGCATCGAAATCAAAGGCAGCGAAGCCATCATCGCCGTTGCCGCCCCGGACCTGACCCACGTCACCATGGCCACCAAGAAAATCGCCCTTGAGGACGATGACGAGGCCGCCAACGTCAAAGCCTTCGCCAGCCAAGTGGCCGCGTTTGTGCGCGATAACGGCATCACCCGCATCGCGATCAAGAAGCGCAGCAAGAAAGGCGAATTCGCCGGCGGCCCGACCACGTTCAAGATCGAAGGCGTGTTGCAACTGCTGGACGGCGTTGAAGTGACCCTGCTGTCGCCGCAGACCATCAATGCGCAGTACAAGAAGCACAGCTTCGAGCTGCCGGCGACGCTGAACAAATATCAGCATGAAGCCTTTAAAACCGCGTGCTCGGCGTTGGTAAAAAAATAAGCCACCCCATACGTCCAATGTGGGAGCTGGCTTGCCTGCGAAAGCCATGAGTATCTACACAACTCGCTCTTCTGGGTATGTGTACATATCCGTTGCCGCGGTCGCGGCGGGTATGGGTTCCGCCCTTACGGCGGCTCACTTTTGAACAGCGCAAAAGTAAGCAAAACGCTCTTGCCCCACCACTCGGCACCTCGCCTAGGCTCGGTGTGCCCGTAATCCGACATTGATTTGGGGGGCCGCCGCGATGGGCCATCCATGGCCCAGCGCGGCTAAACCGGCGTCCTGCCGGTTTACCCCCCAAATCAATATCGGATGACGGCCAGCGTGGTTCAACGGGGCGCTAAGATCAAAATCACAAGCAAAGCGAGGCGGCCTGACAGCCGACCTGATCGTCGAATCGTGCGCGTACCCCTGTGGGAGCGGGCTTGCTCGCGAATGCGGTGTATCAGTCAATATATCCATCACTGACCCACCGCATTCGCGAGCAAGTCGAATCGTCGCACCGCCGCTCCCACAGGGGAATGCAGCTTCGCGCTCTGGCGTTGCTGTTGATCTGGCTTTTGATCTTAGGCGCCCCGTTAAACCACGATGGCCGCAGGCAGGTATTGCGCAGTGGGCACCCCGGCAGGATGCCGGGGTAGCCGCGACACGGCCATGGATGGCCGATCGCGGCGGGCCCACGGAGCAATGCCTGACTGCGGGCATGCCGAGCCTAGGCGAGGCACCGAGTGGTGGGGCAAGAGCGTTTTGCTTACTTTTGCGCTGTTCAAAAGTGAGCCGCCGTAAGGGCGGAACCCATGGCCGCCGTTACCGCAGCAATGGATATGCCCCCTACATCAGCCCAAAACCCAGAGCCCAGAGCCCAGAAGTATCAGAGAGTCGTGTAGATACTCATGCTGCGATAGCGGTGTATCAGTTGGCAGATAAGTTGCTGACCCACAGCGATCGCAGGCAAGCCAGCTCCCACATTTTGTGTCGGCGTATGCCCTACCGCCGCCGATCCTCCCGCGGGCACTTGGCAAACCGCGCCCGGTAGCTTCGGGTGAAGTACGACGGTGACTCAAACCCGCAGGCAATGCTCACTTCCAGCACGCTCATGCCGCTCTGGCGCAGCAGTTTTCGGGCTTTTTCCAGGCGCAGGCCGAGGTAGAAGGTGCTCGGTGTTTCGTTCAAGTGCAGGCGAAACAGGCGCTCCAGTTGGCGCCGTGTGACCTTGATCATCTGCGCCAGCGCCAGGGTGCTCAGGGGCGGTTCGGTGTGCTGTTCCATCTCGCCGATCACCTGCACCAGCTTCTGGTTGTTGATCCCGTAGCGAGTGGCGATCTGCATGCGCTGGTGGTCTTTGCGCGGGCGGATGCGGCCCAGCACAAACTGTTCGGAGACCTGGATCGCCAGTTCCGGGCCGTGGGCCTGGCTGATCAGGTCAAGCATCAAGTCGATGGAGGCGGTGCCACCGGCGCAGGTGATGCGCCGACGGTCGATTTCGAACAGTTCCTGGGTCACGGCCAGCGCGGGATAGGATTCCTTGAAGGCATCGATGGCTTCCCAGTGCAGGGTCAGACGGTAGCCATCGAGCAGGCCGGCCTGGGCCAGGACGAAGCTGCCGGTGTCGATGGCGCCCAAGGGCACACCGTCATGATCGAGGCGGCGCAGCCAGTGCTCCAGGGCTGGCGTGACGAACTCCAGCGGTTCGAAGCCGGCGACCACCAGCAAAGTCGCGCCCTTTTTCAGTGGCGCCAGCCCCTCGTCCGCGTTGACGGACATGCCATTGCTCGCCAGCACCGCGCCGCCATCCGCACTCAATACGTGCCAGCGATACAGCTCGCCGCGAAAACGGTTGGCCACGCGCAGCGGTTCAATGGCAGAGATAAAGCCGATGGCGGAAAACCCCGGCATCAGCAGAAAGTAGAAATCCTGGGACATGGTGCGCACTCGTGGGACGGGTAGCGTGGTCACTGTGATACGTCAGTTCCAACGCCCATTCAAGGGCACAGGTCGCCACAGTGCAAGATCGGGTCGCCGCCGTGCGTTTTACCGGGCATCAAGGTGGGTAACTTGGCGACACGGTGCACAAAGACGCCGGAACCCACAATAACGACCTGCCGAGGGATCCATCATGAACCGACTGATCAGCCGCTGCGTGCTCGCGCTCAGCGCCGTCCTGAGCACCAGCCTGTGGGCCGCCGATGCCGCCTCCTGTAAAAACGTGCGCATGGGTGTAGTGAACTGGACCGATGTGATCGCCACCAGCGCCATGACCCAGGTGCTGCTCGACGGCCTCGGCTACACCACCAAGCAAACCAGTGCTTCCCAGCAAATCATCTTCTCCGGCATTCGCGACCAGCGCCTGGACCTGTTCCTCGGCTACTGGAACCCGTTGATGACCCAGACCATCACCCCGTTCGTCGACGCCGGCCAAGTGAAAGTCCTCGACACGCCCAGCCTCAAGGACGCCCGCGCCACCCTCGCAGTGCCGAGCTACATGGCCGACAAGGGCCTGAAAACCTTCGCCGACATCGCCAAGTTCCACAAAGAACTGGGCGGCAAGATCTACGGCATCGAGCCGGGCTCGGGGGCCAACACCCAGATCAAGGCGATGATCGCCAAGAACCAGTTCGGCCTGGGCAAGTTCCAACTGGTGGAGTCCAGCGAGGCCGGCATGCTCGCCGCCGTGGACCGCGCCGTGCGCCGCAAGGAGGCGGTGGTGTTCTTCGGCTGGGCGCCGCACCCGATGAACGTCAATGTGCAGATGACCTATCTGTCGGGCAGCGAGGACGCCCTGGGCCCCAACGAAGGCATGGCCACGGTCTGGACCGTCACCACGCCGACCTACGCCGAGCAGTGCCCGAATGTGCATAAGTTGCTGACCAACCTGACCTTCACCGCCGCCGACGAGAGCCGGATGATGCAGCCGCTGCTGGAGCACAAGGATGCCTTGGAATCCGCCAAACAGTGGCTCAAGGATCACCCCCAGGACCAGCAGCGCTGGCTGGAAGGCGTGACGACCTTCGATGGCAAGCCGGCGGCCGCCAACCTGCAATTGACCAGCAAGTAACTTCTCCTGAATCCCCGTTTCGCGGCCATCAACGGCCGCGAACAGCACCCTCACGCCTGCAAGGAACCCGCCCCATGAACCACGACGTCATCATCACCTGCGCACTCACCGGTGCTGGCGACACGACCGCCAGAAGCCCACACGTGCCGGTCACGCCCAAGCAAATCGCCGCTGCGGCGGTGGAGGCTGCCAAAGCCGGCGCCACCGTGGTGCACTGCCATGTGCGCGACCCGCAGACCGGCAAGTTCAGCCGCGACGTGGCGCTGTACCGCGAAGTGATGGAGCGCATCCGCGAGGCGGATATCGACATCATCGTCAACCTCACCGCCGGCATGGGCGGCGACCTGGAAATCGGTGGCGGCGAGAACCCCATGGAGTTCGGCCCCAACACCGACCTGGTCGGCCCGTTGACCCGCCTGGCCCACGTCGAAGAACTGCTGCCGGAAATCTGCACCCTGGACTGCGGCACCCTGAACTTCGGCGATGGCGACACCATTTACGTCTCCACCCCGGCCCAACTGCGGGCGGGCGCCAAGCGCATCCAGGAACTGGGGGTGAAGGCCGAGCTGGAGATTTTCGATACCGGCCACCTGTGGTTCGCCAAGCAGATGATCAAGGAAGGCCTGCTCGATAACCCGTTGTTCCAGCTGTGCCTGGGCATCCCCTGGGGCGCCCCGGCCGACACCACCACCATGAAAGCCATGGTCGACAACCTGCCGGCTGATGCGGTGTGGGCCGGCTTCGGGATTGGGCGCATGCAGATGCCGATGGCGGCGCAAGCCGTGCTGCTGGGCGGCAATGTGCGGGTCGGGCTGGAAGACAACCTGTGGTTGGACAAGGGCGTACTGGCGACCAATGGGCAACTGGTGGAGCGCGCTGGGGAAATCCTCAGCCGCCTGGGCGCACGAGTGCTGACCCCGGCTGAAGGCCGCATAAAAATGGGCCTGACCAAACGCAGCTGATCCCCCTGCCGCAACCCGCTCAAAAATGTAGGAGCTGGCTTGCCTGCGATAGCGGTGCATCAGTTGATACATATGGCACTGACCCACCGCTATCGCAGGCAAGCCAGCTCCCACAATGAACCTCTTTAGCACTGGAAATTACCCAAATGAGCTTTATCACCGAGATCAAAACCTTCGCCGCCCTGGGCAGCGGTGTCATCGGCAGCGGCTGGATATCTCGCGCCCTAGCCCACGGCCTGGATGTGGTGGCCTGGGACCCGGCGCCAGGCGCCGAAGCGGCCCTGCGCAAACGTGTCGCCAATGCCTGGGGCGCCCTGGAAAAACAGGGCCTGGCACCGGGCGCCAGCCAGGACCGCCTGCGGTTTGTGGCGACCATCGAGGAGTGCGTGCAAGACGCCGACTTCATCCAGGAAAGCGCCCCGGAACGCCTGGAACTGAAACTGGAGTTGCACAGTAAGATCAGTGCCGCGGCCAAGCCCGATGCGCTGATCGGCTCCAGCACCTCGGGCCTGCTGCCCAGTGAGTTCTATGAGAGCGCCACCCACCCGCAGCGCTGCGTGGTCGGTCACCCATTCAACCCGGTGTACCTGCTGCCGCTGGTAGAAGTGGTGGGCGGTAAACACACCGCCCCCGAAGCGATCCAGGCGGCCATAAAAGTCTACGAGTCCCTCGGCATGCGCCCCTTGCATGTGCGCAAGGAAGTCCCGGGATTTATCGCCGACCGCTTGCTCGAAGCGCTGTGGCGCGAGGCGCTGCACCTGGTCAACGACGGTGTGGCGACCACCGGCGAGATCGACGATGCGATCCGCTTTGGCGCCGGTTTGCGCTGGTCGTTCATGGGCACGTTCCTGACCTACACCCTGGCCGGCGGCGATGCCGGCATGCGGCATTTCATGGCGCAATTCGGCCCGGCACTGCAACTGCCGTGGACGTACCTGCCGGCACCGGAACTGACGGACAAACTGATTGATGATGTGGTCGATGGCACCCGCGAGCAGTTGGGCAGCCATAGCATTTCAGCGCTGGAGCGCTATCGTGATGATTGTTTGCTGGCGGTACTGGAAGCGGTGAAGACCACCAAGGCCAAACACGGCATGAGCTTCACTGAATAACCCTGTGGGAGCGGGCTTGCTCGCGAAAGCGATGCATCAGCACCGAATGCACCAACTGACACACCGCTTTCGCGAGCAAGCCCGCTCCCACATTTTGACTGCGTACACCTTGGGATTCATGACATGCCAACGTTGACCACCTACACCACCAAAATCATCCCCGACTGGGTCGATTACAACGGCCATCTGCGCGATGCGTTCTACCTGCTGATTTTCAGCTACGCCACCGATGCGTTGATGGACACCCTGGGCCTGGACAGCGACAACCGCGAAGCCAGCGGCCATTCGCTGTTCACCCTGGAACTGCACCTCAATTACCTGCACGAAGTGAAGCTGGGCGCCGATGTTGAAGTGCACACCCAACTGATCGCCCATGACAGCAAGCGCCTGCATCTCTATCACAGCCTGCATCGGGTCGGCGAAGCACGGGAACTGGCGGGCAATGAACAGATGCTGCTGCATGTCGACCTGGCCGGGCCACGCTCGGCACCGTTCAGCGAGGCGGTTGCGCAGCGGTTGGCGATGCTCAGCGCCGAGCAAGCAGACCTGCCCCGGCCTGCCCTGCTCGGACGCGTCATCGGCCTGCCCCAACGCTAACCGTGTAGGAGCGAGCTTGCTCGCGAAGAACGTCAACGATAACGCGCGCTGCCTGGTTAGACGCGGCGTCCTTGAGTTTTTCGCGAGCAAGCTCGCGCCTACAAAAAAGCAGGCATAAAAAAGCCCCGATCAAGCCGTGACAAGATCGAGGCAGAGTGCTTTGTGTGAGCGTGCGTCCCGAGGGTGACCAAACCGTCAAACCGCTTGCTTGAACCTAAGTGTGCCCGCAACGCTGCCCGGTAACTGGCCCGAAAACGACCTGCTCATAGTCGTTCCAGCCATTGCGTCATTCAGCCCTTGCCGACCCGCTGGCAGCCCACCAGAATCAAAGGCTCCCCTAACCAGGATGAACATCATGATGCACGCGGATTTGATTGATCAGGATGACCTGTTGAGCCAACTGCGCTCCCTGGGTTTCGAGGTGCCCAACGGCGCCACCGCCGAGCAGGCCTGTGAATGCGCGGTACGCGGCTTGAGTGAAGCGCGGGCCAAGGCGCTCAAGGGCATGGTTGAGCAGATGTACACCGGCAGCGCGACGATTCTGCCGGCGGTGCGCCAGGCGATTGATAAGCAGTTGTTCCCGGCCCTGGTGCAGTTCAAGCAGAACTCCGGGGCCTGATACACCGCATTCGCGAGCAAGCCCGCTCCCACATTTGACTGCATTTCAAAGGTGGAACTCGGTCAAATGTGGGAGCGGGCTTGCTCGCGAATACAGACGCCTCGGTCTACAGCCTTACACTGGCAAACGTCGACTCATTGCGCGCCTGGCTCAACGCCGACATCGGCCCGGCCAACGGTGACAACACCAACGCCTGCGGGATCGGCATCATCGCCACTTGCTGGGTGGTGTTGGAACCTACGCGTTCATCCCGTGGCGGAATGCCGAAGTATTCGCGGTAGCACTTGGAGAAGTGCGGCGTGGACACAAACCCGCACACCGAGGCCACTTCGATGATCGACATCGGCGTTTGCTTGAGCAACTGCCGCGCACGAATCAGGCGCAGCTTGAGGTAGTAGCGCGACGGCGAGCAGTGCAGGTATTTCTGGAACAGCCGCTCCAGTTGACGCCGCGAGACGGCGACGTACACGGCCAGTTCATCGAGGTCGATCGGCTCCTCCAGGTTGGCTTCCATCAGCGCGACAATTTCCTGCAGCTTCGGCTGGTTGGTGCCGAGCATGTGCTTGAGCGGCACGCGCTGGTGATCCTGTTCGTTGCGGATGCGCTCGTACACGAACATCTCGGAAATCGCCGCCGACAGCTCACGACCGTGGTCGCGGCTGATCAGGTGCAGCATCATGTCCAGCGGCGCGGTGCCGCCCGAACTGGTGAAGCGATTGCGGTCGAGGGTAAACAAGCGCGTGCTCATCGACACCCGTGGGAAGGCTTCCTGCATCGATGCCAGGCATTCCCAGTGCACGCTGCAATCAAACCCGTCGAGCAGGCCGGCGCAGGCCAGGGCCCAGCTACCGGTGCACACCGCGCCGAGGCGACGGGACTGGCGCGCCTGGCTTTGCAGCCACGACACATGTTCGCGGGTCACGGTGCGCTGGATACCCACGCCACCGCAAACAATCACGGTGTCCAGGGCTGGGGCTTTGTGCATGGAGCAATCGGGGGTGATTTGCAGGCCATCGCTGGCCCATACCTGGTTGCCGTCGACGCTCAAGGTGGTCCAGCGATACAGCTCGCGGCCAGACAATTGGTTGGCCATGCGCAGCGGTTCGACTGCGGACGCCAGGGAAATCAGCGTGAAATTGTCCAGCAGCAAAAAGCCGATGGATTGAGGCGCACGGTTCTGGGGTTGGGCCCCGGAGTTGAACGACGTCATCGCGGTATCTCCTCACACAAAGCAGGTGATGGCCTCAGGCGAGGCTCTTGTTATTGCACTCTTCATCCATCAGGAGAGAGGCTTTGGATTGATAGAGCAAATGCCATGCCTAAAGTTGAATAGGTATTCAATAACTCCTGAAAACGACCTGTTGAGGTGTCTATATAAGCCCACGCCCGGCGTGAGGATATGACTCGGAAAAAGCCTACGCTCAAGGTCTGTGAGCAGATCGGTAGCACTTGTGGGAAGGCGCTTTCAGGGCGTAGGAAAAGTGTGTCACCACACGCACAGGTGACGGGTGGTAGGGAGGGAGATCGTTCGCAAGCTACTTATCTATTTGCGACGCGCTAAAAGGTGGCGATTTTGGTTGGAGTGTTCACTTTATGAGCAGTGTTGTTTGAACTACCGCCATCGCGGGCAAGCCCACTCCCACATTTGAATGTATTCACAAATTACTTTTGTGGGAGCTGGCTTGCCTGCGATGCAGGCGACTCGGTCTCAGCATTCGACGGCACTCACCGCCAACCCACCCCGCGATGTTTCCTTGTACTTGTCATGCATGTCCGCGCCGGTATCGCGCATGGTGCGGATCACTCGGTCCAGGGAGATAAAGTGCTGGCCGTCGCCACGCAAGGCCATCTGCGCCGCGTTGATCGCCTTGACCGCCGCTATCGCGTTGCGCTCGATGCACGGCACTTGCACCAGGCCGCCCACCGGGTCGCAGGTCAGGCCCAGGTTGTGTTCCAGGCCGATTTCGGCGGCGTTGCACACCTGCTCCGGGGTTGCGCCAAGAATCTCGGCCAGCCCCGCCGCGGCCATGGCGCAGGCCGAGCCGACTTCACCCTGGCAACCCACTTCGGCACCGGAGATCGAAGCGTTCTTTTTACACAGGATGCCGATGGCCGCCGCACCGAGGAAGTAGTCCACCACGTTGGCCTCGGTGACTTGCTCACTGAACTTCATGAAGTAATGCAGCACCGCCGGAATGATCCCCGCCGCGCCATTGGTCGGTGCGGTGACCATGCGCCCACCGGCGGCATTTTCTTCGTTGACCGCCAGGGCGAACAGGTTGACCCATTCCATGGCGCTCAAGGTCGAGCCGATCACATTCGGCTTGCCCAATTCCTGCAGGCTGCGGTGCAACTTGGCAGCGCGGCGGCGCACATTCAGGCCGCCGGGCAGGATGCCTTCGTGCTTGAGTCCCTGCTCGACGCAGTCCTGCATGGCGCGCCAGAGCTTCATCAGGCCACTGCGGATTTCTTCCTCCGAGCGCCAGACCTTTTCGTTGGCCAACATCAATTGCGCAACGCGCAGGTTGTGGGTGTTACACAACTGCAACAGCTCTACCGCGCTGGAAAAATCATAGGGCAACTCGGTGCGGTCCATATCGGCCACGCCGCTGCGCGCCTGGGCTTCATCCACCACAAAACCGCCCCCCACCGAATAGTAGGTATCGCGATGCAATTCGGTCTGGGCGCCGTAGACCACCAGGGTCATGGCATTGGGATGGAACGGCAGGTTTTCGTCGATCAGGCGCATGTCCCGCGCCCATACAAAGGGCACCGGCACGCGGTTGTCCAGCAGCAGCGTCTGCGTCTGGCGCAGGGTCTCGATGCGCAGGCCGATCTGCGACGGATCAATCGCGTCCGGCCACTCGCCCATCAGCCCCATGATCACCGCGTTGTCGCTGCCATGGCCGATGCCGGTGGCCGACAGCGAGCCATACAGCTGAACTTCGACGCGCTGCACCTGTTCCAAAAGAGCACGTTCACGCAGGTTTTGCACAAACAACGCCGCGGCACGCATGGGGCCGACGGTGTGGGAACTGGACGGCCCGATGCCAATCTTGAACAGGTCGAAAACGCTGATAGCCATTGCGCGAAACTCCTCGATAGCACAGTCCAGGCGCAATAACGCCTGGTGGCGGAGCTGCTACGCTCAAGTCGCCCAGATGGCCGCATCATCAAGCTTTCGCTGCGCCGTCCGGCGTCTCACACCGACATACCCATGCTCACCAGCGTCGTCCCCGCGCAATGGGGCGTAATCGCCGTTTTTGGCGGTGCAGATCGAGAAAAAGTGCAGTTTTGCCTGTGGAAAAACCTGTAAGCGACGTCACCGACACTGGATACGACCATCCCTGTACTGGATACGACGCACCCTGTAGGCGTCAGATTTTCACTGGTACATGATCAGTCTCGACTCGTTTGCAAGGCACCGAGGCGGCACCTAGCTCGCACGCCCCAACTGCAACACTTATAAGCGCGGTCAAGCACCGCCGGAAAAACACCAGGAGTCCAAACCCATGAAAGGTTCCCCCCCGTTGTTGTTGGCCGCCATGCTGAGTCTTCCCCTTGCGGCTCACGCTGCTGATCCCGAGCAGTGCAGTACCGTCAACTTCTCCGATGTCGGCTGGACCGATATCACCGTCACTACCGCCACCACCAGTGAGATCCTCAAGGGCCTGGGCTACAAGCCCCGCACCACGATGATTTCCGTACCCGTGACCTACAAGTCCCTGGCCGACGGCAAGAACATGGATATCTTCCTCGGCAACTGGATGCCGACCATGGAGAACGACATCAAGCAGTACCGTGATGCCGGCACCGTGGAAACCGTGCGCGCCAACCTGGAAAACGCCAAGTACACCCTGGCAGTGCCACAAGCGCTGTACGACAAGGGCCTGAAAGACTTCGCCGATATCACCAAATTCAAGGACGAGCTGGATGGCAAGATCTACGGCATCGAGCCGGGCAATGACGGCAACCGCACCATTCAGACGCTGATCGACAAGGATGCCTTTGGCTTGAAATCGGCCGGTTTCAAGATCGTCGAATCCAGCGAAGCCGGAATGCTCTCCCAGGTCGAACGTGCCAGCAAACGCGACAAGGCCATCGTGTTCCTCGGCTGGGAACCGCATCCGATGAACACGCGCTTCAAGATGAAATACCTGACCGGCGGTGACGATTCGTTCGGCCCCAACTACGGCCAGGCCACCATCTACACCAACACCCGCAAGGGCTACTCAGAGGAATGCAGCAACGTGGGCCAGTTGCTGAAAAACCTGGTGTTCACCCTGGACATGGAAAGCACCCTGATGGGTAACGTCCTCGACGACAAAATCAAACCCGATGCCGCCGCCAAGGCCTGGCTGAAGAAAAACCCACAAGTACTCGACACCTGGCTCGCCGGGGTCACCACCCTTGATGGCAAACCAGGACTTGCCGCCGTAAAAGCCTATCTCGACAAGTAATCGCTGACCCTGGGCCGGCGTGCCGGCCCAGGATGTTTTCCCTCTTCGCATGTGGACATTCACTACCATGCTGACTGAACAGAAAATCCCACTAGGCCAGTACATCGCTGCCTTCGTCGAATGGTTGACGCAGAACGGCGCCGATTATTTCGACGCGATCGCATCGACACTGGAAACGATGATCCACGGCGTGACGTTCGCGCTGACCTGGTTCAATCCGCTGGCATTGATCGGTCTGATTGCGCTGCTTGCACACTACATTCAACGTAAATGGGGGCTGACTGTTTTTGTCATCGTCTCCTTCCTGTTGATCCTCAACCTGGGGTACTGGCAGGAAACCATGGAGACCCTGGCCCAGGTGCTGTTCGCCACCCTGGTTTGCGTGTTGATCGGCGTGCCGCTGGGCATCGTTGCCGCGCACAAACCGATGTTCTACACGATGATGCGCCCGGTGCTCGACCTTATGCAGACCGTGCCGACCTTCGTCTACCTGATCCCGACCCTGACCCTTTTCGGGCTGGGGGTGGTACCCGGGCTGATCTCCACGGTGGTGTTCGCGATCGCCGCGCCAATCCGCCTGACCTACCTGGGCATCCGCGATGTACCGCAAGAACTGATGGATGCCGGCAAGGCCTTTGGCTGCTCGCGCCGCCAACTGCTCTCGCGCATCGAACTGCCCCACGCCATGCCGAGCATTGCTGCCGGTATTACCCAATGCATCATGCTGTCGTTGTCGATGGTGGTGATCGCAGCCCTGGTGGGCGCCGACGGCCTCGGCAAACCCGTGGTCAACGCGCTGAACACCGCCGACATTTCCCTGGGCTTTGAAGCGGGCCTGGCGATTGTGCTGCTGGCCATCATGCTCGACCGTATCTGCAAACAACCCGATGCCAAAGTAGGGGGTGATGCATGAGCATTATCCGATTCGACAATGTCGATGTGATCTTCTCCAAAGACCCACGCGAAGCCCTCAAGCTGTTGGACGAGGGGATGCACCGCAACGAAATCCTGAAAAAGACCGGGCAGATTGTCGGCGTGGAAAAAGCCAGCCTGGATATCGAGAAAGGCGAGATCTGCGTGTTGATGGGCCTGTCCGGTTCCGGCAAGTCGAGCCTGTTGCGCTGTATCAACGGCCTTAACACCGTGAGCCGTGGCCAGTTGTTTGTGGAGCATGAAGGTCGCCAGATCGACATCGCTTCGTGCACTCCGGCAGAGCTGAAAATGATGCGCACCAAGCGCATCGCTATGGTGTTCCAGAAGTTCGCCCTGATGCCTTGGCTGACTGTGCGCGAAAACATCAGCTTTGGCCTGGAGATGCAGGGTCGCCCCGAGAAGGAGCGGCGCAAGCTGGTGGACGAAAAGCTCGAACTGGTCGGCCTGACCCAATGGCGCAACAAGAAGCCCGACGAACTCTCAGGCGGTATGCAACAGCGCGTCGGCCTGGCCCGCGCCCTGGCGATGGACGCCGACATCCTGTTGATGGACGAACCGTTCTCGGCCCTCGACCCGCTGATCCGCCAGGGCCTGCAGGACGAATTGCTGGAGCTGCAACGCAAGCTGAGCAAGACCATCGTGTTCGTCAGCCACGACCTCGACGAGGCACTCAAGCTGGGCAGCCGTATCGCGATCATGAAAGACGGCAAGATCATCCAGTACAGCGTGCCGGAAGAGATCGTGCTGAACCCGGCGGATGACTATGTGCGCACGTTCGTCGCCCATACCAACCCGCTCAACGTTTTGTGCGGCCGCAGCCTGATGCGCACCCTGGACAACTGCAAGCGGGTCAACGGTTCGGTATGCCTGGATCCGGGCGGCGACTCGTGGCTGGACCTGGCCGAAGGCAACACCATCCAGGGCGCGCGGCAAAATGGCGTAGCGATGAACCTGCAGAACTGGGCGCCGGGCCAAGCCGTGGAAGGCCTGGGGCGGTTGCCGACCTTGGTGGATTCGAATATCGGCATGCGTGATGCGTTGCAGATTCGCTACCAGACCGGCAACAAGCTGGTGCTGCACGACAACAACAAGGTGGTGGGGATTCTGGGGGACAGCGAGCTGTACCACGCCCTGCTGGGCAAGAACCTGGGCTGAAGACCCAAGTGAAGGAACTGGATCAATGTAGGAGCGAGCTTGCTCGCGAAAAACTCACAGGCACCGGGTTCCTCCAGGAAACACGCGTTATCGTTGACGTTTTTCGCGAGCAAGCTCGCTCCTACATTTGACCGCATTGCCAAGTTTGAACAGGCGGTGTCAGTGACGACACCACCGGCTTTTATCAGCTATAGACACGGCCAAGGAGCTGCCGATGGCTTTCAAACTGATCGAGCACATCCCGGGTGATCTGTTCCTGGGTGAAGCCCATCAGGTCGTATTCCTGACCGCCGTTGTGCAGGTAGACCTCGGCGCGGTAGTAGCGCGCACGCTCCTCGTGCGCTTCGATCGACTCACTCGGCGCCGCCAGGTAGCCATCCAGGCTCACCTCGTAGACAAACGGGTTGCCTTCCATCTCGATCCGCACGCCAATGCAGCGCTTGGATTTACCCAACAGCGTCTGCACATCCAGCCCCTGGGCGCGCAACGCCACGGCCGCTTCTTCCAGCGCCGGGGTGACTTTCTTGTCCATGAAGCGCTGCACCACAGCCTGGCTCGGTTGCAGGTCCTGGGCAGTCAGGCGCTCGCTGAAACCACGACGGCCACGTTCGGCCAATTGCGCCTGCTCCTGTTCGATGGCCACGTCCTGGCGCATGGCCTTGTGCAAACCGAACATAAAGAAGATCAGCACCACCGAGAACGGCAAGCCCGCCAGCACCACCATGGTCTGCATGGCTTCGAAGTTACCGGCAAACAGCAAACCGATGGTCACCAGGGTGATCACCGCCGACCAGAAGATCCGCAGCCAGTGCGGCGCATCCTCATCCACGTTGCCGCCTTTGCACGACAGGTTGGCCATCATCACCGCGCCGGAATCCGCCGGCGTCAGGAACAGCACAAAGCCGACAAAGATCGACACGCCGATCACCACTTTCGACGCCGGGTAGTATTCCAGCAGCTGGTAGATCGCCATGGAGGGTTGCTCCAGCGCGGTCTTGCCCAGCTCCACGGCCCCATGGTTGAGCACCAGGTCCAGGGCCGAGTTGCCGAAGATCGACAGCCACGCCAGGGTAAAGCCCAGCGGGATCAGCAGTACGCCCGCCACCAGTTCGCGTACGGTACGGCCACGGGAAATACGCGCGATGAACATGCCCACGAATGGCGCCCAGGAAATCCACCAGGCCCAGTAGAACAGGGTCCACAGGCCCATCCAGCGCTCGGATTTCTCGCCATCGCCTTCGTACACGTACAGGTCGAAGGTCTTGAGCACCAGGCCGTTCATGTAGTCGCCGATGTTCTGCACAAAGCCGTTGAGCAGGTGCAGGGTCGGGCCAAACAGCAGCACAAAAATCAGCAGGCCGCTGAACAACACAATGTTGAGGTTGGACAGGCGGCGAATGCCGTTCTCCACGCCCGACACGGCAGCGATGGTCGCCACGGTGCTCATCACGATGATCACGATCAGCAGGTTGGTGTTGCTGTGCTCCATGCCGAACAGGTTTTCCAACCCGGACGACACTTGCATCGAACCAATCCCCAGGTTCGTCACCAGGCCCAGCAGGGTCACGAACATGCCGAAGCCGTCCACCGCGTGACCGGCCGCGCCTTTGACCCAGCGCTCGCCCATCAATGGGTACAGCGCCGAACGCAGCGCCAGCGGCTGGTTATGCCGGTAGGCAAAGTACGCCACGGCCAGGCCGACCAGCGCGTAGATCGCCCAGCCATGCAGGCCCCAGTGCAGGAAGGTCAACTGCAACGCCTGGCGCGCGGCCATATGGGTGGCGGCGGCGCCTTCAGGCGGGTTGAAGTAGTGGTCCAACGGCTCGGACGCGCCGAAGTACAGCAACGAAATGCCGATGCCCGAAGAGAACAACATGCCGGCCCAGGCGCCGTAGCTGAAGTCTGGAGTGTCGGCCTTGCTGCCCAGCTTCAATTTGCCGTAGGAGGAAAACGCCAGGCCCACCACGAATACCAGGTAGGCGGCGATGACCACCATGTAGTACCAGCCAAAGCTTTTCGAGAGCCAGGTCTGGGCGACTCCCAGCATTCTGCCGGCCTCTTGCGGGGCGATGATCAGAACGGCGGTCAACAACAGGATCAACGCGGTGGAGGTGTAGAACACCCAACCGTTGACCCGCACCTTTTCCGGTGGGGTCTTTATAAGAGAGGCAGAACTCATGGCACAGAGGCTCCGGGCAGTGCGAGAGAGGACACAAGGCAGCGCTTGACCCGCGCCATCGATTTTTCGGCAGTCGACGGACGGGTGTTATAAAGACATCCCGAAAAACCCCGAACCCCAGCCAAGCGCTGTGACGGGCTGTTTCAGGGGTTTTTACGGATGTCAGATGTGCCTGCCGACACGTAGGAAATACCTGTAGGCAGCGACCATTTGTCGCAGATCTTATTCTTTGTTGATTGAACGTTCAATCAAAACAAAATAGACTGGCCCTCAAGCCGACGAACGTTTACGCCCGTCGGCAGGCCTAAGGAGAGGTGCTACATGCCCAAGGTCGGTATGCAACCCATACGCCGCCAACAGTTGATCGAAGCCACATTGACGGCCATCGATCAGGTTGGGATGGGAGATGCCAGCATTGCGCTGATCGCCCGTCTGGCCGGCGTTTCGAACGGCATCATCAGTCACTACTTTCAGGACAAGAATGGCCTGATCGCCGCAACGATGCGGTACCTGATGAATGTGCTGATCGAGAACGTCCACGAACGCAGGCTTGCGCTGAAGGACGACAGCCCACGGGCGCACCTTCGGGTGATCATCGAGGGCAACTTCGACGCCAGCCAGGTCAACGGACCGGCAATGAAAACCTGGCTGGCCTTCTGGGCCACCAGCATGCACCACCCGTCTTTGCACAGGTTGCAGCGGATCAACGATCAACGTCTGTATTCCAACCTGTGCTGCCAGTTCCGCCGAGTGCTACCGCTGCCGCACGCACGCAAAGCAGCCCGAGGCCTGGCGGCCCTGATCGACGGCTTGTGGTTGCGCGGCGCCCTGTCGGGAGACGCTTTCGACACGGAGCAGGCGCAACGGATCGCTTACGAATACATGGATTTCCAATTGGCCAAGCAGGTGAGTTAGAGCACACATAAACGCTCAACCCCTGAACGGCTACTGAGTGGGCTGCGCCCCTCAGTGGTTAACGCCAACCACTTATGCACTTGCGAGGACTTTATGGCCCGTTTCGAACTGCAAAAACTCTACATTGACGGCGGCTACAGCGACGCTGGCAGCGATGCCACCTTCGAAGCCATCAACCCGGCTAACGGTGAAGTTCTCGCCAACGTGCAACGCGCCACTTTCGAAGACGTCGAGCGTGCCGTGGTCAGCGCCGAAAAGGGCCAGAAAATCTGGGCCGCGATGACTGCCATGGAGCGTTCGCGCATCCTGCGTCGCGCCGTGGAAATCCTGCGCGAGCGCAACGATGAACTGGCTGCCCTGGAAACCCTGGACACCGGTAAATCCTTCTCCGAAACCAAGTACGTCGACATCGTCACCGGTGCCGACGTGCTGGAATACTACGCCGGCCTGGTGCCTGCCATCGAAGGCGAGCAGATCCCGCTGCGCACCACCTCCTTCGTCTACACCCGCCGCGAGCCGCTGGGCGTGGTCGCCGGCATCGGCGCGTGGAACTACCCGATCCAGATCGCCCTGTGGAAGTCCGCCCCAGCCCTGGCTGCCGGCAACGCAATGATCTTCAAGCCAAGTGAAGTGACGTCGCTGACCACCCTGAAACTGGCCGAGATCTACACCGAAGCCGGCGTTCCGGATGGCGTGTTCAACGTCCTGACCGGCAGCGGCCGTGAAGTCGGCACCTGGCTGACCGAGCACCCGCGCATCGAAAAAATCTCCTTCACCGGCGGCACCGACACCGGCAAGAAGGTCATGGCCAGCGCTTCGAGCTCCTCGCTCAAAGACGTGACCATGGAACTGGGCGGCAAATCCCCGCTGATCATTTTCGACGACGCCGACCTGGATCGCGCCGCCGACACCGCGATGATGGCCAACTTCTACAGCTCCGGCCAGGTCTGCACCAACGGCACTCGCGTGTTTATTCCAAAGCACCTGCAAGCCGCCTTTGAAGCCAAGATCGTCGAGCGTGTTGCGCGCATCCGCGTCGGCAACCCAGAAGACGAAAACACCAACTTCGGCCCGCTGGTCAGCTTCGCCCACATGGAAAGCGTGCTCGGCTACATCGCCAAAGGTAAAGAAGAAGGCGCACGCCTGCTGTGCGGCGGCGACCGTCTGACCGACGGCGACTTCGCCAAGGGCGCGTTCGTGGCACCGACTGTGTTCACTGACTGCACCGACGAAATGACCATCGTGCGTGAAGAGATCTTCGGCCCAGTGATGAGCATCCTCACCTACGAGACTGAAGAAGAAGTGATCCGTCGTGCCAACGACACCGACTTCGGCCTGGCTGCTGGCCTGGTGACCAAGGACTTGAACCGCGCCCACCGCGTGATTCATCAGCTCGAAGCGGGTATCTGCTGGATCAACGCCTGGGGCGAGTCCGACGCCAAGATGCCGGTTGGCGGCTACAAGCAGTCGGGTGTTGGCCGTGAGAACGGGATCAGCTCGCTGAACAACTTCACCCGCATCAAATCGGTACAGGTTGAGCTGGGCGACTACGCCTCGGTGTTCTAAACCCGAGTTCTGTATTGCCTGCGAGGCCGCCATCGCAGGCAAGCCAGCTCCCACATTGGAATGCGTTCCCCTGTGAGAGCGGGCTTGCCCGCGATGGAGCCCGACCTGACCATCTCCAAAGAGGGTGCATTTATGTCCCAAGAATACGACTACATCATTGTGGGTGCCGGCTCTGCCGGTAACACCCTGGCGACCCGTCTGACCGAAGACGAAGGCGTCACCGTCCTGCTGCTGGAAGCCGGCGGCCCGGACTACCGTCTCGATTTCCGTACCCAGATGCCAGCTGCCCTGGCGTTCCCGCTGCAAGGCCGCCGCTACAACTGGGCCTATGAAACCGATCCAGAGCCACACATGGACGGCCGCCGCATGGAATGTGGTCGCGGCAAGGGCCTGGGTGGCTCCTCGCTGATCAACGGCATGTGCTACATCCGTGGCAACGCCATGGACTACGACAACTGGGCGAAACTGCCAGGCCTGGAAAACTGGAGCTACCTCGACTGCCTGCCGTATTTCCGCAAGGCCGAAACCCGCGACATCGGCCCTAACGATTACCACGGTGGCGAAGGCCCGGTCAGCGTGACCACGCCCAAGGCCGGCAACAACCCGCTGTTCCACGCCATGGTCGAAGCCGGCGTGCAGGCCGGCTACCCGCGCACTGAAGACTTGAACGGCTATCAGCAGGAAGGCTTCGGCCCGATGGACCGTACCGTCACGCCGAACGGCCGTCGCGCCAGTACCGCCCGTGGCTACCTGGACACCGCCAAGAAGCGCTCGACCCTGACCATCGTCACCCATGCCCTGACCGACAAAGTGTTGTTCGAAGGCAAGCGTGCGGTCGGCGTGCGTTACCTGATCGGTGCCGCCGAAGAACGTGTTGAAGCCCGTGCGCGCAAGGAAGTGCTGGTGTGCAGCGGCGCAATCGCCTCGCCACAACTGCTGCAACGTTCCGGTGTCGGCCCGGCCAAACTGCTGGAAAGCCTCGACATCCCGGTGGTCCACGACCTGCCAGGCGTCGGCGAAAACCTGCAGGACCACCTGGAGCTGTACCTGCAATACGCCTGCACCCAGCCAGTCTCGCTGTACCCGTCGCTGCTCTGGTACAACCAGCC
Source organism: Pseudomonas sp. DTU12.1 (assembly GCF_009873475.1). Lineage (NCBI taxonomy): Bacteria > Pseudomonadati > Pseudomonadota > Gammaproteobacteria > Pseudomonadales > Pseudomonadaceae > Pseudomonas > Pseudomonas sp. DTU12.1. The sequence continues at coordinate 5,663,532 of NZ_CP045254.1, forward strand.
GGCGATCGGTGCCGAATGGCTGTTCAACGGCACCGGCATCGGCGCCAGCAACCAGTTCGAAGCGGGCGGCTTTATTCGTACCCGTGAAGAATTCGAGTGGCCGAACATCCAGTACCACTTCCTGCCGGTAGCGATTAACTACAACGGCAGCAACGGTGTGAAAGAGCACGGTTTCCAGGCGCACATGGGCTCCATGCGTTCGCCAAGCCGTGGCCGCGTGCAAGTGAAGTCGAAGAACCCACGGGACTACCCGAGCATCCTCTTCAACTACATGGCCACCGAGCAGGACTGGCAGGAGTTCCGCGATGGCATCCGCCTGACCCGTGAAATCATGCAGCAGCCGGCACTGGACCAGTACCGTGGCCGCGAAATCAGCCCGGGCATCGAGGTGCAAACCGACGAGCAACTGGACAAGTTCATCCGCGAGCACGCCGAAACCGCGTTCCACCCGTCCTGCTCGTGCAAGATGGGCACCGACGAAATGGCCGTGGTCGATGGCGAAGGCCGCGTGCATGGCATGCAGGGCCTGCGGGTGGTCGATGCGTCGATCATGCCGATCATCACCACCGGTAACCTGAACGCGCCAACCATCATGATCGCCGAGAAAATCGCCGACAAGATGCGTGGCCGCCAGTTGCCGCGCAGCACCGCCGACTACTACGTGGCCGGCGATGCGCCAGTGCGTGGCAAGCCGTTGCGTGAAGTGGGTCCTAGCGCGCAGTAATCGTTACACCGCGGCGCCCCTTTCGCGGGCAAGCCCGCTCCCACATTTGAATGTGTTCACACATCAAAATGTGGGAGCGGGCTTGCCCGCGATGAGGCCCGTCCAGCCTACACACACCTTCCCAGACTCTTCGTACAGCGCCCCACCCTTGATCCCACCCCCCGCGCCGGCCTAATCTAGTCCCTCGCGCAAACGTTTCACCTCCCTACCGACACGCCGGCTTCTGCCTGGCCACGAGGCTTTCTCATGTTTGATGTCGTTTCTTCGAGCAAATGGCCTACCGGCTTCCTGATCAATCCAAACGTTGAACCGCTGGACCCGAAATGGCTGAAGGAATTCAGCAAGATCCCGGCCGCGGCCGTCAGCGACTGCCTGGGCCGTAACGTCGGTGGCCTGGGCCTCAAGGCCTTCCACGGCAATGCACCGATGCTCGGCAGCGCCCTGACCGTACGTGTGCGTCCCGGTGACAACCTGATGATTCTCAAAGCCATGCAAATGGCCCGCCCGGGCGATGTGCTGGTGATCGACGGCAGCGCCGACCTGACCCGCGCCGTGTTCGGCGGCATCATGCGTGCCATGGCCCTGAAGGCCGGCATTGTTGGCGTGGTGATCAACGGCGCCCTGCGCGACCTCGACGAATGGCAAACCGGCGAGCTGCCGGCCTACGCCATCGGCGGCGTACATCGGGGGCCGAGCACCGACGGCGGCGGCGAGATCAACGTACCGATCTCGTGCGCTGGCATGCTGGTAGCCCCTGGCGACCTGATGATCGGCGATGGCGACGGCGTGGTCGCCGCCTCACGCAGCGAACTGCCGGAGTTGCTGGTGCGCTGCCATGACCTGCTGGCCCGCGAGAAAGCCACACTGGCCGCTATCGAAGCCGGCACCCTGGACCCTGATCGCTTTGACGCCATCCTGCGCGCCAAGGGTTGCCCGGTCTAACCCTGTAGGAGCGAGCTTGCTCGCGAAAAACCCAAGAGCGCGGCATTTATCCAGAATGCCCGCGCCATCGTTCGCGACCTTCGCGAGCAAGCTCGCTCCTACAGCGATGAGGGCCTCCGGGCCACCGCTGCCAACAAGGAGGTCCCCATGTTCGACAAACACCCGCAACTCAAACAACATTTCGCCGCCCTGCGCACCCACGCCGAGTTCTTCTCGTTGCGCTACGTGCGCGAGTCCGGCCAGTACCTGTCGGTGCGCAAGAACGTCGCCGAGCCGCCGCACCTGAGCCGCGACGAAGGCGCCATGCTCACCGTGCGTCTCAACGGTGTCGAAGCCTACGCCGCCACCCATGATATTTCCCTGGCCGGCCTGCAAGCCGCGCTGGAGCGGGCCGAACAGCAAGCCCGTCGCATCAGGCCCCATGCCCTGCTCGACCTGCGCGACCAGCCGGTATCCAGCGACATCGCCGACTATCTGTCGCCAGAACTCGACCAACCCTTCCCGTCCCTGAGCGACTGCTACCAACTGCTCGGCGCCGAATCGGCTGCCGTGCCCAAAGATGAGCGCCTGGTGAACTGGGAGGTCAGCCTGGGCACCACTCACGTCGAGCAGATCTACCTCAACAGTGCCGGCGCCGAGTTGCGCCAGGCCCAGCGTTTTGTGTTCCCCGGTGTCGATGTCACGGCCTACGACGGCAACGACAGCCAGACCCGCACCCTGGGCGGCAGCAACTTTGGCCAGCAAGGTGGCTTTGAGGTGATCAGCCGTTTCGGCCTGGTCGGCGCCGCGCCACGGATTGCCGACGAGGCCCTGCAACTGCTGCTGGCCCCCAACACGCCCCAAGGCCCGCGCGACCTGCTGCTGATGCCTGACCAGATGATCCTGCAGATCCACGAGTCCATCGGCCACCCGCTGGAACTGGACCGCATCCTCGGCGACGAGCGCAATTACGCCGGCACCAGCTTCGTCAAGGCCAGCGACTTCGGCCACCTGCAATACGGTTCCAACCTGCTGAACGTGACCTTCGACCCCAACATTCCCGAACAACTGGCCAGCTACGCCCATGACGATGACGGCACGCCCGCCAACAAGCAGTTCCTGATCCGCAACGGCCTGCTGCTCAAACCCTTGGGCGGGGCGCTGTCGCAATACCGCTCGGGCCTGGGCGGCGTGGCCAACAGCCGCGCCAGCAGTTGGAACCGCGCGCCCATCGACCGCATGGCCAACCTCAATATCGAGGCCGGCGACCAAAGCCTGGCGCAACTGATCGGCGGTATCGAGCACGGCATCCTGATGTCGACCAACCGTTCCTGGTCAATCGACGATGCGCGCAACAAGTTCCAGTTCGGTTGCGAATGGGGCCAGTTGATCGAGAACGGCGAGCTCAAGGGCGTGGTCAAGAACCCCAACTACCGGGCGATTTCCGCGCAGTTCTGGCGCAAGCTCAGTGCCGTGGGCGATGCCAGTACCTTCAAGGTGCTGGGCACGCCCAACTGTGGCAAGGGCGAGCCGAACCAGGTGATCCGCGTCGGCCATGCTTCGCCTGCGTGTGTATTCAGCGATGTAGATGTGTTTGGGGGAGATGCCTGATGAATGCTTTCAAGGAACTGGTGGAGTGGCTCAAACAGGCCATCACCGCCGAGGAACAGTTTCATCTGGGCTACGCGGCGGAGTCGTCCGAATTCGTGCGTTTCAATCACGCCAAGGTACGCCAGGCCGGCCAGGTGCAGCAGGCCAGCCTCAACCTCAAGCTGATCAATGATGGCAGGCATGCCGACCTTGGCATCACCCTGGCCGGATCCCCCGAAGTCGACCGCCAGCGCCTGGCCGAGGGCCTGCAGCAATTGCGCGAAACCCTGCCCTTGCTGCCCAAGGATCCTTACCTGCTGCTCAATCACACGGCTTGGCAGAACATGAGCGAGCAGGCCCAGGCGTTGCCAGACCTCGATCAGGTTCTGGCCGACATCAGCCACGGCGCCCAAGGCCTGGACTTGGTCGGAATCTATGCCGCCGGGCCGATCAGCCACGGGTTCGCCAGCTCGTCGGGGGCCTTTGGCTGGCACCAGGCCAATAGCTTCAACTTTGACTTCAGCTTGTTCCATGCCAATGGCGAGGCGGTAAAGGCCAGCTACGCCGGTGATGCCTGGGACAGCGCGGCGTTTGCCCAGCGCTTGCAGCACGCCCGCGAACAACTGGAGTTCCTGGGCCGACCATTGCACGCCCTGGCGCCCGGCCAATACCGTGCCTACCTGGCGCCGGCGGCTCTGGAAGAAATCGTCGACATGCTCACGTGGGGCGGTTTTTCTGCACAGGCCATCGCCAGCAAGGGCAGCCCATTGCAACGCCTGTATGCCGGTGACCAGGCTCTGAGCCCGCTGGTGGGCATGAGCGAACAGATCACGGCCTCCCTGAGCCCGGCGTTCTCCCGTGACGGTTATCCGCGCAGCGACGTGACCTTGATCGCCGATGGCCGGGCGCAAGGGCGCCTGGTCAACTCACGCAGCGCCGCCGAATACGGCTTGAGCACCAACGGCGCCAGCGGCGATGAGTCCCCCAGCGCCTTGCAGATGACCGCCGGCAACCTGACCCAGGCCGATATCCTCAAGCAACTGGGCACTGGGCTGTATATCAGCAACCTGTGGTACCTGAACTACTCCGACCAGCCGGCGGCGCGCCTGACGGGCATGACCCGCTTCGCCACGTTCTGGGTGGAAAACGGCGAGATCAAGGCGCCGGTCAGCACCATGCGTTTTGACGACAGCGTGTACCACCTGCTGGGATCGCAGTTGGAAGCGCTGACTGCCGAGCGCGAGCTGCGGCTGTCGGCCAGCACCTACGGCGCGCGCAACACTTCATCCAGCTTGCTGCCCGGCGCTTTGGTCAAGCGTCTGACCCTGACCTTGTAAACCTTGGGCCGAGTGTGGTGAAGGCAAGCTTGTTGTGGCGAGGGGGCTTGTCCCCCGCTGGGCTGCGAAGCAGCCCCAAAACCAGCCCCCGCGGTCAACCTGACACAACTCGGTGCACCTTACTGGGGCTGCTTCGCAGCCCAGCGGGGGACAAGCCCCCTCGCCACAACAAGCTCCCTGAGAACACAGCAAGCTCCTTGGCCACACCAAACTCCCTACCCACGTTTTAGGCCGGCTCCTACAGGGCAATCCCCCGCACGCTGATGAACCTTCCCTGACAGCGCCCCGTTGGTTGGCGGGCTGTTGTCGACTCTCCAAAAGCTCGTTATAACAGTTAGTGGCATCCCGCCACCTTTCAACCCGCTTGCCCGCAAGCGATGCATGACCTCGCCCGGGATAGGGCGAGCCGGAGCGTTGACATGTACCAAGGAAGTTTTGTCATTGATAAGTTGTTCAAGCACTACAACGTTCACGTAGAGCAATTGGGTAACGATCCGCAACGCAAGACCGTGCTGTTGGTCAACGGCGCGCTGTCCACCACCCGCTCATTCGCCCGCACCAGCAAGTGCCTGGCCGAGCATTTCAATGTGCTGATGTTCGACCTGCCGTTTTCCGGCTATTCGCGCCCGCACAACACCGATCTGGACCTGGTGACCAAGGACGACGAAGTCGAGATCCTGCGGGCGCTGGTGGAGCGCTTCGAGGTCAACCATCTGGTGTCGGCCTCCTGGGGTGGCATCTCGACCCTGCTGACCCTGGCACGCAACCCGCCTTCGATCGAAAGCTCGGTGGTGATGGCCCTGGCGCCCAACCTCAACCAGGCGATGCTCGAATATGTGGAGCGGGTGCGGGTGCTGATCGAGGCCGATGACAAGTCCGCCGTCGGCCACCTGCTCAATGAAACCGTCGGCAAATTCCTCTCCAGCCGGCTCAAGCGCAACAACCATCGGCACCTGTCGACCATGGCCACCACCGAATACCGCCAGGCACGCTTTCATATTCATCAGGTACTGGCCCTGGGCGATGGCAACTACCTGCCGCAACTACGCCAGATCGAGACGCCGGTGCATTTCCTCAACGGCACCCTGGATGAGTACACGCCGGCCAATGAGGCCCAACTGTTCAAGCACTATGTGGGGCGCAGCAGCTTCGCCAGTGCCGAACACACCGGCCATTTGCTCGACCTGGAGTCGCGGGAGGCGGCGCTCGCAGTGCATCGGGCACTGATCGATTTCCTGGTGGGCAAACACGTAGCCATCGCCGATATAGACGAACCGCCAGTGGGAAAACCGGCCGAGGTTGGCGCATAATCGGCAACACATAGCCTGCTAACAAAAAGGGATCTCATGCCGAATCGTGTCGTGCTCGATGCCAAGACCGCCCGCTGGTTGCCCTGGGTGGTAGCGATTGCCTTCTTCATGCAGTCGCTCGACGGCACGATTCTCAACACGGCCCTGCCCGCCATGGCCGAGGACCTGGCGGAAAACCCGCTGCGCATGCAGGGTGTGATCATCGCCTACATGCTCACCGTGGCCTTGCTGATCCCGGCCTCGGGCTGGATCGCCGACCGTTTCGGCACCAAGAAGATTTTCTTCGGCGCGATCATGCTGTTCAGCATCGGCTCGCTGCTGTGCGCCCTGTCCAGCAGCCTGACCATGCTGGTGGGCGCCCGGGTGATCCAGGGCCTGGGCGGCGCGCTGATGCTGCCCGTCGGCCGGCTGGTGGTGCTGCGCGCCTACCCGCGCTCGGAGCTGGTGCGGATCATGGGCTTTATCACCATTCCCGGCCTGCTCGGCCCCCTGCTCGGCCCGACCATGGGCGGTTGGATGGTGCAGTACCTGACCTGGCACTGGATTTTCCTGATCAACCTGCCGGTGGGCATGATCGGCTGCTACGCCGTGTGGAAATTCATCCCCGACCTGCGCGGCACTGAGCGCACGCGCTTCGACAGCCTGGGCTTTTTGCTGTTTGGCGCGGCGATGGTGCTGATCACCATTGCCATGGAAGGCCTGGGTGAGCTGCACCTGCCGCACTTGCGCGTGATGTTGCTGCTGTTCGGCGGCATGGCGTGCCTGGCGGCCTACTGGCTGCGCGCCGGGCATATCGAAAACCCGCTGTTCTCGCCGGTGCTGTTCAAGACCCGGACCTTTGCCGTGGGCATTCTCGGCAACCTGTTCGCCCGCCTGGGCAGCGGCGCCCTGCCGTTCCTCGTGCCCTTGCTGTTGCAGATCGCCCTGGGCTATTCGCCGTCCCAGGCCGGGATGAGCATGTTGCCCCTGGCGGCGGCGGCCATGGTCGCCAAGTCCATCGCCCGGCCGCTGATCGAGCGCCTGGGCTATCGCATCGTGCTCACCGGCAATACGTTGCTACTGGGCATGATGCTGGCGAGCATGGGCCTGGTCAGCGAGCAGACGCCGTACCCGCTGCTACTGGCCATGCTCGCGGTGCTGGGGGCGATCAACTCCCTGCAATTTACCGCGATGAACACCGTGACCCTGATCGACCTCGACGATGCCCAGGCCAGCAGCGGCAACAGTTTGCTGTCAGTGGTGGCGCAACTGGCCCTGAGCCTGGGGGTGGCCTGCGCCGGCGCCCTGCTGGGCGGGTTTACCGCCGAAGCCGGTAACGATGGGGTCAATACCGTGCTTGAGGCATTCCAGTTGACGTTCCTCACCGTGGGCATCATGGCGATGCTGGCGGCGGCGATCTTCCTGCAATTGTCGCCAAAAGACGGCAAACGGATGGTCAGCCGCGAGCATGACATCGAGCATTAAGCGGCGTCTCGTCTAGAACTTGCAGGGAAATTCCCACGGGGCTGGTACACTGCGCGACATTTTGTTTTTGCAGAGCCAGTCCCGTGACCACCATCGCCACCGCTTTTAATACTTTGCCGCTCTCCGCCGCCATGCTGGCTAACCTCGACTCGCTGGGTTATGCCGAGATGACGCAGATCCAGGCGCAAAGCTTGCCGGTGATCCTCAAGGGGCTGGACCTGATCGCCCAGGCCAAGACCGGCAGCGGCAAGACCGCCGCCTTTGGCATCGGCCTGTTGAACCCGATCAACCCGCGCTACTTCGGTTGCCAGGCCCTGGTGATGTGCCCGACCCGCGAGCTGGCTGACCAGGTTGCCAAGGAAATCCGCCGCCTGGCCCGCGCCGAAGACAACATCAAGGTCCTGACCCTGTGCGGCGGCGTGTCCCTCGGCCCGCAGATCGCCTCCCTGGAACATGGCGCCCACGTCATCGTCGGCACCCCCGGCCGCATCCAGCAGCATCTGCGCAAGGGTTCGCTGGTGCTGGACGGCCTGAACACACTGATCCTCGACGAAGCCGACCGCATGCTCGACATGGGTTTCTACGACGCCATCGAAGACATCATCAGCAAGACCCCGGCCCGTCGCCAGACCCTGTTGTTCTCGGCCACCTACCCGGTGAGCATCAAGCAACTGGCCTCCAAATTCATGCGCGCGCCGCAGCAGGTCAAGGCCGAAGCGTTCCACTCCGACGAGCAGATCGAGCAGCGTTTCTACGAAATCTCCCCGGAAGAACGCATGGACGCGGTGACCAAGGTGCTGTCGCACTTCCGTCCGGCCTCCTGCGTAGCGTTCTGCTTTACCAAGCAGCAAGTGCAGGAAACCGTGGATCACCTGACCGCCAAGGGCATTTCTGCAGTCGGCCTGCATGGCGACCTGGAACAGCGCGACCGTGACCAGGTGCTGGCGATGTTTGCCAACCGCAGTACTTCGGTGCTGGTGGCCACCGACGTGGCGGCCCGTGGCTTGGACATCGACTCGCTGGACATGGTGATCAACGTCGAACTGGCCCGCGATTCGGAAATCCACATTCACCGCGTGGGCCGTACCGGTCGTGCCGGTGAGACCGGGATCGCCATCAGCCTGGTAGCACCGTCCGAAGCACACCGTGCCCAGGCCATCGAACTGCTGCAAAAAGCCCCGCTGAACTGGGACCAACTGAGCAACCTCAAATCCCAGGGCGGCGCGCCGCTGCTGCCGGTGATGAGCACGTTGTGCATTGCTGCCGGTCGTAAAGACAAGGTTCGCCCAGGCGACATCCTCGGCGCACTGACCGGTGAAGCCGGGATCCCGGGCGCCCAGGTCGGCAAGATTGCGATCTTCGACTTCCAGGCCTACGTGGCAGTGGAGCGCAGCGTCGCCAAGCAGGCGTTGCAGCGCTTGAACGATGGCAAGATCAAGGGCCGTTCGTTGCGCGTGCGGATCCTGTAAAGCTCTTCGATTCAATGGAGATCCAATGTGGGAGCGGGCTTGCTCGCGAATGCGGTGTACCAGTCGCCAGATCGGTTGGCTGACAGTGCGCATTCGCGAGCAAGCCCGCTCCCACATTTTTGATTGCATTTCAGATCAATATTTTGTGAGGACACCGTTTTGCGCTCGACCGAAGTTGTGATCATTGGCGCCGGCGCCGCAGGCTTGATGTGCGCGCTGACCGCCGCCGGGCGTGGGCGCAAGGTGATGTTGATCGACCATGCAAACAAGGCCGGCAAGAAGATCCTGATGTCCGGCGGTGGTCGCTGTAACTTCACCAATATGTACACCGAGCCTGCCAACTTCCTCTCGCACAACGCACACTTCTGCAAATCCGCCCTGGCCCGCTACACCCAGTGGGATTTCATCGGCTTGGTGGCCAAGCACGGCGTGCCGTACCACGAGAAAAAACTCGGCCAGCTGTTCTGCGATAACAAATCCAGCGACATCCTCGGCATGCTGCTCGACGAGTGCATCCAGACCGGCGTGAGCCTGCACCTGGACACCTCGATCCAGCAGATCAGCAAACTCGACAGCGGCTATCAGTTGCAGACCACCCTCGGCGAGTTGCGCTGCGAGTCGTTGGTGATTGCCACCGGCGGCCTGTCGATTCCGACCCTGGGCGCCACCGGCTTTGGCTACCAGGTGGCCAGGCAATTCGGCCATGAGCTGCTGCCGACCCGCGCCGGCCTGGTGCCGTTTACCATCACCGATCAGCTCAAGGATTTGTGTGGCGAGTTGTCCGGCACCTCGGTCGATTGCCTGGTGAGCTGTAACGACCAGAGCTTTCGCGAGAACATTCTGTTTACCCATCGCGGCCTGAGCGGGCCGGCGATTTTGCAGATTTCCTCTTATTGGGAACCTGGCGACACCGTGCAAATCAACCTGTTGCCCGACCACGACGCCCACGCCTGGCTGCAACAGCAACAGGCCGAGCGCCCCAACAGCGAGCTCAAGACCCTGCTGGGCGAGATCTTCACCAAGAAGATGGCCAACCTGCTGGCCGAGACGTGGTTTGTGTCCAAGCCGATGAAGCAGTACACCCACGCCGAACTGGCAGACATCGCCACCAAACTGGGCGACTGGCAGTTGGTCCCGGCCGGTACCGAAGGCTACCGCACCGCCGAAGTCACCCTGGGCGGGGTGGATACCCGGGAAGTGTCGTCCAAGACCATGGAATCGCTGAAAAGCCCCGGCCTGTACTTTATCGGCGAAGTGCTGGACGTGACCGGGCACCTGGGTGGGTTCAACTTCCAATGGGCCTGGGCGTCGGGCTATGCGGCGGCGCAGTACGTCTGAACCCCGCCCTCTAGAACGGTAATGCGATCACCTGTGGGAGCGGGCTTGCTCGCGAATGCGCAGTACCAGTCAACTGATCCGGTGGCTGGCACACCGCATTCGCGAGCAAGCCCGCTCCCACATTTTGATTGGGGTGTGCCAAAAACATTTTTTGCTTATGAATGTGATTGCCGCGCTTGCCGTGGCGTCATTACTGGCTCAATTTAGCGGCATCGTCCCGGAAGACCCCAGACTTCATGTCCTCGACCTCGTTCAAGCAGTCCATGCGGCGCCTTTGGGCACTGGATAAGTTCAGTTACAGCGTAAGGGTGTTTATCGCCCTCACCGGCAGCATGGCGCTGTGCTGGTACCAGGATGAAATGTCGCTGCTGATCCCGCTGTTCCTGGGGATCATCGCCAGCGCCCTGGCCGAGACCGATGACAGTTGGCAAGGCCGCCTCAACGCCCTGGCGGTAACGCTGGTGTGTTTCAGCGTGGCGGCGCTGTCGGTGGAGTTGCTGTTTCCCTACCCGTGGATTTTCGCCATCGCCATCGCCCTGGCGAGCTTCTGCCTGACCATGCTCGGCGCCTTGGGCGAGCGCTATGGGGCGATCGCCTCGGCCACCTTGATTCTGTCGGTCTACACCATGATCGGCGTGGATCAGCGCGGTGGCGCCGTCACCGATTTCTGGCACGAGCCCTTGCTGCTGGTGGCCGGTGCCGCCTGGTATGGCGCGCTGTCGGTGCTGTGGCAGGCGATGTTTTCCAACCAGCCGGTGCAGCAGAGCCTGGCCCGGCTGTTTCGCGAATTGGGGCGTTACCTCAAGCTCAAGTCGTCGTTGTTCGAGCCTATTCGCCAACTGGACGTAGAAGCGCGGCGCCTGGAACTGGCCCAACAAAATGGCCGGGTGGTGGCGGCGCTCAATGCGGCCAAGGAAATCATCCTGCACCGTGTCGGCAATGGCCGGCCGGGGTCCAAGGTCAGCCGCTACCTCAAGCTGTACTTCCTGGCCCAGGACATCCACGAACGCGCCAGTTCCTCCCACTACCCCTACAACGCGCTGGCCGAGGCGTTCTTCCACAGCGACGTGCTGTTCCGCTGCCAGCGCCTGCTGCGCCAGCAAGGCAAGGCCTGCCAGGCCCTCGCCGAGTCGATCCAGTTGCGCCAGCCGTTTGTCTACGACGCCAGCTTCGCCGAGGCCCTGGGCGACCTGAATGCATCCCTGGAACACCTGCGTATCCAGAGCAACCCGGCCTGGCGCGGCCTGTTACGCTCGCTGCGGGCGCTGGCGGCCAACCTGTCGACCCTCGACCGCCTGCTCAGTGACGCCAGCAACCCCGACAGCCTGGCCGATGCCAGCGACAGCAGCCTGCTGGACCGTTCGCCGCGCAACCTCAAGGAAATGTGGACGCGCCTGCGCACCCAACTGACCCCGACTTCGCTGCTGTTCCGCCACGCCCTGCGCCTGCCCCTGGCGCTGAGCGTGGGCTACGGCATGGTGCATTTGATCCACCCGTCCCAAGGCTACTGGATCATCCTTACCACCCTGTTTGTCTGCCAGCCCAACTACGGCGCGACGCGGCGCAAGCTCGGCCAGCGGATCATCGGCACGGCCATCGGCCTGACGGTGGCCTGGGCGCTGTTCGATCTGTTCCCAAGCCCCCTGGTGCAATCGATGTTCGCCATCGCCGCCGGGCTGGTGTTCTTTATCAACCGCACCACCCGCTATACCCTGGCCACCGCCGCCATTACCCTGATGGTGCTGTTCTGCTTCAATCAGGTGGGCGATGGCTACGGGCTGTTCCTGCCGCGCCTGTTCGATACCCTGCTCGGCAGCCTGATTGCCGGGCTGGCGGTGTTCCTGTTCCTGCCAGACTGGCAGGGCCGGCGCCTGAACAAGGTGCTGGCCAACACCCTGACCTGCAACAGCATCTACCTGCGCCAGATCATGCAGCAATATGCCGCCGGCAAGAGCGACGACCTGGCCTACCGCCTGGCCCGACGCAACGCGCACAACGCCGACGCTGCGCTGTCCACCACCCTGGCCAATATGCTGATGGAGCCGGGGCATTTTCGTAAGGAAGCCGACGTGGGCTTCCGCTTCCTGGTGCTGTCCCACACCCTGCTCAGCTACCTGTCGGGGCTCGGTGCGCACCGCGATACCCAACTACCGGCCGACATGCGCGAACACCTGATCGAAGGCGCGGGCAAGACCCTCGCCACCAGCATCGACGAAATTGCCACGGGGCTGGCGAACAAACAGCCGATCGCGGTGCAAAGCGATGCCGAGGAGGCGCTGGCGGTAGAGTTGGAGCAGATGCCCGATGAGATCGATGAGGCGCAAAGGCTGGTGCAGACGCAATTGGCGTTGATTTGCCGGCAGTTGGGGCCGTTGCGCACATTGGCCGCGCATTTGATCAAGGAAACCAGCGCGAGCAGATAGGGCTGTTGTGGCGAGCGGGCTTGCCCCGCGCTGGGCTGCGAAGCAGCCCCGGTAAGCCGAATGCGGTATATCAGAGACTCCGTAGCGGCTGGTTTTGGGGCTGCTTCGCAGCCCAACGCGGGGCAAGCCCGCTCGCCACAGGGGGGGCGTTCGTCATTGCGATGGGGCGCTGAAGCTCCCTACATCCCATGCTGTTTCAGCAGCCGCGCATAACTGCCATCCGCCTTCATCCTGCTGATCTCCCGGTCAAACCCGGCAACAATCTGCTCATGCTTGGGGTTTTTCAGGCTGACCAGGATATGCAGGCTGTTCTCACTCAATGGCTGGGGCAGGAACTCCACGGCATTGCGCACCCTGGGCGATTCCCGCGCCAGGTAAAAGCGCGCGACATACTCATCCTCGACCGTCATCCGCACGCGCTGGGCAGCCAACATGCGCACGGCCATGGCGAAGTTATGCACCGGGACTTTTTGCAGTTTGGGATCGGCATCGAAATCCGCCGAATAGGCATAGCCGCGCACTACCGCGATGGGATAGGCATGCAGTTGCTGCAAGTTCTGGTACTCAATGGGATCGTCGCGGCGCTTGATAAACCGCACGCGGTTAAGCAGATACTCGGCGGAAAACTGCCCCAACTGCGTGCGCGCCTCGTCGTACCAGGCGTTGACCAGCACGTCGTAACGCCCGTCCCCCACCCCCATCAACGCCCGTGCCCATGGCACCTGCTCGAAATCACTGGCATAGCCGGCACGCGCCAGGGCGGTGCTGACGATATCGGTGGCCAGGCCACCATTGATCAGGGTCGCATCGGTAAACGGCGGCCACGCATCCGCCACCAGGCGCAAGCGTTCCGCGGCCACCGTCGGGGCCAGCAACAGCAATACGATCAAAGCAACGGCACGAGACAATCGCAGCATGCTTAATGTCCTTGCACAGCGGGCAATTCGTTGCGGGCGATGACGCTGGCGGGAGTACTTCCAGGTTCTGACTGTAGCTTATCGCTCGAGGTGTATCGCAGATTACACAAAGAACCAGGCCGAGAAAGCACTCAATGATGGCAAATTGACGTCACTCACAAAAAACAGCGTTTTCCAGGTGTTTGCACTACCGCCCAAGACAGTCGGCGGCCAGGGCTTTACTATCCGGGTCAGGTCTTTATGTGAGATGGAACGATGACTGTCGATTGGGTTTGCAAGCACCACAATGATCTGGGCAAAGAACAGCTCTACGCCATTTTGCGTCTGCGGGCAGCGGTGTTTGTGGTCGAGCAGAAATGCGTCTACCAGGACATCGATGATCAGGACCTGGAGGGCGATACCCACCACCTGATGGCCTGGCAGGACAATCAACTGGTGGCCTACCTGCGCCTGTTGGACCCGGAGCTGAATGGCGGCGACGTGGTTATCGGCCGCGTGCTGGTGGCCGAGGCCGCGCGAGGCACCGGCCTGGGCCACCAGATGCTGGCGGAAACCCTCAAGCAGATCGACGATATCTGGCCGCAGACGCCGATCTTTCTCTCAGCCCAGGCGCATTTGCAGGGGTACTACGCAAGATATGGGTTCAAGGTCGAGGGTGAGGTCTACCTTGAAGACGACATTCCACATATTGGTATGCGGCGCGCTTGAGATCGACATCGCGGGCAAGCCCGCTCCCACATTTGATCGTTATCGACCTGTGGGAGCGGGCTTGCCCGCGATAGCGGCCCAATTTCACGGGTAACCCAACACCTGCTTGACCTGCATCAGGTTGCGCTCGATCCAGCCCCGGTCAATCGCCCCCCAGTCGCGAATCCGGTAGTGCCCGGCATGGTTGCGGGCGCCATCCTCCTGCTCGAATTCACAGACGATATCCAGGTCCGCCAACGCCGCGATGGTGTCCTGGGCCGTGCGCCGGGGCATGCCCGTCACCTCGGTCAACGCCGGGACGCTGCTGGCCAATTGGCTGTCGATCAGGTACGCCACATACAGGCGGCGGTAGAAACTGCTCTTGGTCTTGCTCACATCCATGATCGGTCGCCTTGTGTTTAGCACTTGCCCTGCAAGTCGCGATAAGTCAGGTACACCCGCAGGTCGAATTCCACCTGATGGTAGCCGGGCATCATGTATTCGCAGAGTTTATAGAACGCCTTGTTGTGGTCCGATTCCTTGAAGTGCGCCAGTTCGTGGACGACGATCATTTTCAGGAATTGCGGCGCGGCCTCCTTGAACAACGCAGCGATGCGGATCTCTTTCTTGGACTTGAGGTTGCCACCCTGCACCCGCGAGATCGTGGTGTGCAGGCCCAGGGCGCGGTGGGTCAGGTCCAGGCGGTTGTCGAACAGCACTTTGTCGATGGCTGGCGCGTTGCGCAGGTGTTCCTGCTTCAGGGCCTGGGCGTAGCTGTACAGCGCCTTGTCACTCTGCACCGCATGGCGCTCGGGGTAACGCTGGTGCAGGTAGTCACCCAGTTGATCCTTGGCGATCAATTGGCGCACTTGCTCTTGCAGGGCGGCGGGATAGGCCTGGAGGTATTTCAGCGCAGTCATGGGCTCGAACGGCAGGGGCGTGAGGCCGCCAGTGTAGCGAATTCAGCAGGGGCCTGCGCGCAGCGCGAAAGGCTGCGGCCACAGGGAAATATCTTCGGCGGTCAGGGGCAGGGCCACCAGCGGCCCCTGGATAAACTGGCAGCCATTGGCCTGCAGCCAGTGGCATTGCTCAAGGGTTTCTACACCTTCGGCAATCACCAACAAGCCGAAGTGCCCGCACAGTTCGATAATGCTGCGGGCCAGCGCGGCCTCCCGTGGCGAGCCGAGCACGCGGGCCACCAGGCCGGGGTCGAGCTTGAGGGTGTCGAACTCCAGGTCACGCAGATGGGCCAGGGAGCAGTTGCCCAAGCCGAAGTCATCCAGGGCAATGCGCACCCCCAGGCGGCGCAGCTGCTTGAGTTGCTTGATGGACTCTTCAATATTGTGCATCAGGCTTTCTTCAGCGATTTCCACCTCCAGTTGCCGCCCGTGCAGCCCATGTCGCTCCATTGCCTGCTGCATTTGAGGCGCCAGGTTGGGCATATTGAACTGGCTGCTGCTCAGGCTCACGCTGAGCACCCAGTCGTCGCTCATGACCGAGGCCCAGGCCTGGCGCGCCAATGCCACCTGATGGTAAATCCAACTGCTGAGCTGGCTGATCAGGCGCGCCTCCTCCAACAGAGGCATGAACAACCCCGGCGGCACATCGCCCACACTCGGGTGCTGCCAGCGCAACAAGGCTTCGACACCGCGCAGGTGCCCGTCCAGCAGGGACACCTGGGGCTGGTAAACCAACGTCACCTGCTTGTTGTCGATGGCCTCGCGTACGCTGCTTTCAAGCATCAGGCGCGAGCGGGCCCGGCCGTTCATTTCCTGATCGTAATAGCGATATTGCTGACGCCCTGCCCGCTTGGCTTCGTACATGGCGATATCGGCGGCACGCAGCAGGCCGGACAAATCGCGACCGCAATCGGGGAAGGTGGCAATGCCGATACTGACCCCCAGCATGACCTCCAGGCCGTCCACCTGCTGGCAGATCGACACCCGCTCGATCAACTGTTCGGCGAGCTTGGCGGCCTGTTCCGGGTATTCCAACTCCAGCAGCGCGACGAACTCATCGCCGCCAAGGCGGCCAAGAATGTCACAACTGCGCAGGCACAGTTCCAACTGCTCCGAGACCCAGCGCAGCACCCGGTCGCCGGCGTCGTGCCCCACCGAATCGTTGACCCGCTTGAAACCGTCCAGGTCCATGTAGAGCAGCACTGTGGAATGTTCGCTGCGCTCGTTGCGCAGCAGGATCGTCTCCACGGTCTGGTAGAAACCACGCCGGTTGAGCAAACCGGTGAGCGGATCGGTGACGGCCTGGGATTCCAGTTGCTGATGCAGATGGCGCACCTGGGACATGTCTTGCACCGTCACCACCATGGCCTTCTGCTCCCGGGGCAGTGGCGCACAGGACATCGCCACCGGCAACTGCTGGCCGGGTGCGGTGCGCAGGATTGCATCATGCAGGCGCCAGGTTTCGCCACGCAGGTAGCCGGTATACAGCTCGCAGCTGAACCAGTCAGGCATATGGGGTTCTTGCAGGAAGCCCAGGAACGCCTGGCCTTGCAACTCGTCCACAGTGGCATTGAGCAACCGTGAAATGGCCGGATTGGCGTAGCTGACGACTCCGTCCTCGCCCACCACCAGAATGCCCTCGGCGGCATTGTCGAGCACCGAGGCATTAAAGGCCCGGGCCGCCTCCAGGTCATGACTCAGGCGCTGCAAGGCGCGGCGGTTGCGCTGATGCTCCAGCAAGGCCTGGACCTTGGGCTTGAGAATATGCGGGTCGAAGGGTTTGAACAGATAGTCGATGGCGCCACTGGCATAGCCTTCGAGCACCGCGGCGGGCGACTGCTCAGTAGCACTCAGGAAGATGATCGGCGTCATGCGGGTGCGCTGGCTGCCGCGCATCAAGCGCGCCACTTCGAAGCCATCCATGCCCGGCATGCGCACATCCAGCAGCACCAGGTCGACATCACGCGCCAGTAGCAGCCCCAGGGCTTCCTCGCCGGAACCCGCAGTCAACACCTGCCAATCCTCGCGCTGCAGGAGCGCGCGCATGCTGATCAGGTTTTCCGGGTAGTCGTCGACTACCAGGAGCACTGAAGAGCCTTCGGCCAGGGTTGGAACGGATTCCATACTGCGTCTCTTCCTTGAGGGTTCACTCCGGTCAATTTTGAGATAAAACCGGACACTTAATGTGGAGTCACTCTAGCCTCGGATCATTTAAAGCAGAAGGCACGACCGGGCCATCATTGCGCCAAAGAGCACACAACCGACTAACGGTCAGGCGCTACAGCCCCCGAACTACGGGAAAGATGGCTTTTTGACAGACTATTGGCGCCAACAAACCGCCTAAAACTTATTAACAAACAGTTACCAGCCGCTTATAAAGAACGCGCCAACCCATGGGCCAAAGCCTTTTGACCCTTCTTCCGTACAGCAAAGGCGCACTCCATGATTGATCTGTCCACCTGGAACCTGAGCATCCCTGTTGGCACTCCGCCCGCCACCATCGACACCCCTAAACTGCTCAGCGGCTTCAAGGGCAAGTACTTCCAGGCCGAAGGCAGCAGCGTGCAATTCTGGTCCCCCGTCACTGGTACCCGTACCGAAAACGCCATCTACCCGCGCAGCGAACTGCGCGAAACCTATGCCGATGGCCGGCTGCGCAACTGGACTTACCCCGAAGCCGACAACTACCTGCGCGCCACCCTGGCCATCAACCAGGTGCCCTCCTCGGGCAAGATTGTCATCGGTCAGATCCACGCCTATGACAGCCAGAAACCGCTGGTCAAAGTCGAATACCAGTACAAGGAAAAAACCCAGACCGGCAACATCGTCGCCAAAGTGCGCATGCGCCCGGATGACAGCAAGGGCCGGGTAATTATCGTGGCCGAGAATGTGCCACTGGCGCGCAACTTCACCTACGTCATCCACCTGAACAAGGCCGGCCTGTTGAGCGTGGAGGCCGCCAACGGCCAATGGAACGAACGCCTCGGCGCGGCCTGGGGCAAAAAACCGTTGTACTTCAAGGCCGGCGTGTATGTGCAAGACAACAGCGGCGACAGCAAAGAGGGCGGCAAAGTGACATTTGCCAAGCTGGATATCGATCACAACTGACAGTCCGATCATTCTCACGACGCTTTAGGACAGAACCGCGACCCTGGGTCTCGACTTTCTTGTAGGACAATTCGAGTATGGCGCCGCGCACGCGCAATGCTTCCCTATAAGAAAGTCATGGAGACTCACCAATGCCCTTCACTCGCACCCTACTCGCCCTTTCCATGGGCATGGTTATGCTGCAAAACCCGGCCTTTGCGGCCCCGCCGTTGTCGATGACCGACGGGGTGGCCCAGGTCAATATCCAGGACAGCAACGCCTGGGTTGAAATCAGCAAAGCCGCGTTCGAACACAACATCCGCACCCTGCAAACCAGCCTCGCCGACAAGTCGAAAATCTGTGCCGTGCTCAAGGCAGACGCTTATGGCCACGGTATCGGCCTGCTGATGCCGTCGGTGATCAAGCTGGGCGTGCCTTGCGTCGGCGTAGCCAGCAATGAAGAAGCCCGCGTGGTACGTGAAAGCGGCTTCAAGGGCCAACTGATCCGCGTGCGTACCGCCGCGCTGAGCGAGCTGGAAGCGGCGCTGCCGTACAACATGGAAGAGCTGGTGGGCAACCTCGACTTCGCCGTGCGCGCCAGCCTGATCGCCGAACATCATGGCCGCCCGTTGGTGGTACACCTGGGCCTGAACTCCAGCGGCATGAGCCGCAACGGCGTGGAAATGACCACTGCCCAAGGCCGGCGCGATGCCGTAGCCATCACCAAGGTGCCGAACCTGGAAGTGAAGGCGATCATGACCCACTTCGCCGTCGAAGACGCCGCCGACGTGCGCGCCGGCCTCAAGGCCTTCAACGAGCAAGCCAACTGGCTGATCAACGTCGCCCAACTGGACCGCAGCAAAATCACCCTGCACGCCGCCAACTCCTTCGCCACCCTGGAAGTGCCCGAGTCGCGCCTGGACATGGTGCGCCCCGGCGGCCTGCTGTTCGGCGACACCGTACCGTCGTTCACCGCCTACAAGCGCGTGATGCAGTTCAAATCCCACGTGGCCTCAGTCAACAGCTACCCGAAAGGCAACACCGTCGGCTACGACCGCACCTACACCCTGGCGCGGGATTCAAAACTGGCCAATATCACCGTTGGCTATTCCGACGGCTACCGCCGGGCGTTCACCAATAAAGGCATCGTGTTGATCAATGGGCATCGCGTGCCGGTGGTGGGCAAAGTGTCGATGAACACCTTGATGGTCGACGTCACCGATGTGCCGGCCGTAAAAAGTGGCGATGAAGTGGTGTTGTTTGGCAAGCAGGGGAATGTGCAGACGACCCAGGCCGAGGTTGAGGATATTAATGGGGCGCTGTTGGCCGATCTCTACACCGTCTGGGGCAACTCGAACCCCAAAGTGCTGGTTGATCAATAAGCACCGCAAATCAAAGGTGGGAGCGGGCTTGCTCGCGATGGCGGTGGGTCAGGCAAATGTATTGGCTGAACCACCGCAATCGCGAGCAAGCCCGCTCCCACATTATTTTTCAGTGCTTGGAAGGTCGGGCTCGGCTATAAGCCGCTCATAAAAAACCCGCATCGCTGCGGGTTTCTTTTTAAACGCTTTAGGCTTAGTTCACCTTGGCGTTCAACTCACCTTTCAAATACCGCTGGTACATCGCTTCCAACGACACCGGCTTGATCTTCGAAGCATTGCCGGCAGTGCCGAACGCTTCGTAACGCGCGATACACACATCACGCATCGCGGTCACGGTGGCGCCGAAGAATTTACGCGGGTCGAACTCGCTCGGGTTGGTGGCCATCAGGCGACGCATTGCACCGGTGGACGCCAGGCGCAGGTCGGTGTCGATGTTGACCTTGCGTACGCCGTGCTTGATACCTTCGACGATTTCTTCAACCGGTACGCCGTAGGTTTCTTTGATGTCGCCGCCGTACTGGTTGATGATTGCCAGCCACTCTTGCGGTACCGAGGAAGAACCGTGCATCACCAGGTGGGTGTTGGGGATGCGTTTGTGGATTTCCTTGATGCGGTCGATCGCCAGCACGTCGCCGGTAGGTGGCTTGGTGAACTTGTAGGCACCGTGGCTGGTACCGATGGCGATGGCCAGGGCGTCGACCTGGGTGCGCTTGACGAAGTCAGCGGCTTCTTCCGGGTCGGTCAGCATCTGGCTGTGATCCAGCACGCCTTCGGCGCCGATGCCGTCTTCTTCACCGGCCATGCCGGTTTCCAACGAACCCAGGCAGCCCAGCTCGCCTTCTACCGACACACCGCAGGCGTGGGCCAGGGCTACGGTTTGTTGGGTGACGCGTACGTTGTAGTCGTAGTCGGTCGGGGTCTTGCCGTCTTCGCCCAGGGAGCCGTCCATCATCACCGAGCTGAAGCCCAGTTGGATGGAGCGCTGGCATACATCAGGGCTGGTGCCGTGGTCCTGGTGCATGCACACCGGGATATGTGGGAATTCTTCGATTGCCGCGAGGATCAGGTGACGCAGGAACGGGGCACCGGCGTATTTACGCGCACCGGCAGAAGCCTGGACGATCACTGGGGAGTCGGTCTTGTCAGCGGCTTCCATGATGGCGCGCATCTGCTCAAGGTTGTTGACGTTAAAGGCTGGAACGCCGTAGCCGAACTCGGCTGCGTGGTCCAGCATTTGACGCATGCTGATAAGTGCCATTGTGTTGTCTCTCCCGGTCGAGGGTCGTTAATCGTGCAAGCCTGCCGTAGCGGCGGCTGCTATTCAAGTTATTGCAGATCAAGGAATTGGACCTTGGCCTGCTGAATCGTTATTGCTAGTGGGCCTGACCCAACTTCCAATCTGGAACCGAATCATGTGGGAGCTGGCTTGCCTGCGATCGCGGCGTACCAGACACCGAATTCGCCAACTGACCCAGCGCTTTCGCGGGCAAGCCCGCTCCTACATGAGATTTTCAGTTCTGTATTACTGAGCCTTGCAGCCTCGGCCGATCAAATCGTCGGTGGCGACCCAATAAACCAGGCCTTCCTCACCTTTGGTATGAAATGCCAACTGCTCATTGCTATACAGCGCCCCGGAGGCCGCCACGTCTTCCTTGAGGCGATATACCTGATCGGAGCCGCCGAGGCGGACATCCACCTGCTTGCGGTCAGTATCGACAAACCGCCAGTTAACCTGGGCCTGGCTGTCGCATACCCAGGTGGTCCATGTGTCTTGCTGGGGCTCTGCCTTGTTGAACATGTTCAGGTTGGCACAACCGGCCAATAGAGCCAGTGCTGCCAGGGCGATAACGCCTTTCATTGCCAATCCTCGAACGGCGGCCTGGGGCCGCCGGTGCTATCGGTTAGTGAATCAGACCCGTCAAGGGCAACCCTGTTCCTTACCTTTGGGCGGGGAGTCGTATTTCTCCAGCCCGTCAGGCCCTATGCGCTTGCTGATCACCGGCATGGTCTCCGCCTGCCAGTCGGCCTGGTAACAGCCCTTGTGCGGCGCAGCCCCTGGGGCCTCTGCTGGCGCCTTGGGCGCGCTGCCGCAGCCGGCCAACAGGCCTGCTGCAATCACCAGCGCGAATGGCTTGATCATGGGAATGCTCCTTTTCCAGGCCGTGGGCCTCAGCCCTTGGCTCGGCTTTCCAGCACTTCAACGGCAGGCAGCACCTTGCCTTCGACAAACTCAAGAAACGCGCCGCCACCGGTAGAAATGTAGGAGATCTGCTCAGCAACGCCATATTTATCGATGGCCGCCAGGGTGTCGCCACCACCGGCAATGGAGAATGCCGAGCTTTCGGCAATCGCCTTGGCCAGCACTTTGGTGCCGTTGCCAAACTGGTCGAACTCGAACACACCGACCGGGCCGTTCCACAGGATGGTCTGGGAGGCTTTCAGCAGTTCAGCGAAGTTCGCCGCAGTTTGCGGGCCGATATCCAGGATCATATCGTCAGCGGCCACGTCAGCAATCAGCTTGACGGTGGCTTCGGCGCTTTCGGCGAACTCCTTGGCCACTACCACGTCCACCGGCAGCGGCACGCTGACCTTGGCGGCGATGGCGCGAGCGGTGTCCAGCAGGTCCGGCTCGTACAGGGACTTGCCGACCGGGTGGCCAGCAGCGGCCAGGAAGGTGTTGGCAATGCCGCCGCCAACGATCAGTTGGTTGCAGATCTGGCTCAGGCTGTTGAGCACGTCCAGCTTGGTCGACACCTTGGAGCCAGCCACGATGGCGGCCATTGGCTGGGCCGGTGCGCCCAGGGCCTTGCCCAGTGCATCCAGCTCGGCAGCCAGCAGCGGGCCAGCAGCGGCGACCTTGGCGAACTTGGCCACGCCATGGGTCGAACCCTCGGCGCGGTGCGCGGTGCCAAAGGCGTCCATCACAAACACGTCGCACAGGGCTGCGTATTGCTGGGCCAGTTCGTCGCTGTTCTTTTTCTCGCCCTTGTTGAAGCGCACGTTTTCGAACAACACGATGTCGCCGGCCTTGACCTCGACGCCGCCCAGGTAATCAGCCACCAAAGGCACTTCGCGGCCCAGGGCCTTGCTCAGGTAGTCGGCTACAGGCTTGAGGCTGTTTTCGGCAGAGAACTCACCTTCGGTCGGACGACCCAGGTGGGAGCAGACCATCACGGCCGCGCCTTTTTCCAGGGCCAGCTTGATGGTCGGCAGCGAGGCCAGGATTCGCGCATCGCTGGTGACTACACCGTCCTTGACTGGGACGTTGAGGTCTTCGCGGATCAGTACGCGCTTACCTTGCAGATCGAGGTCGGTCATCTTCAACACGGTCATGGGTCGCAGTTCCTGAATTACTGTTGAGGTTGTTTAGTAGCGATGTGCAGATAGTGCTCTGCTACGTCGAGCATGCGGTTGGCAAAGCCCCATTCGTTATCGAACCAGGCCAGGATATTCACCAGCCTTGGCCCGGAAACACGGGTCTGGCTGGCATCCACGATGGCCGAATGCGGGTCGTGGTTGAAATCACAACTGGCGTGCGGCAACTCGGTGTAGGCCAGCAAGCCTTTGAGCGGGCCGCGGGTGGCGGCGTCGCGCAGGATCCGGTTGACCTCGGCGGCATCGGTATCGCTGACGGTTTGCATGGTGATATCCAGGCACGACACGTTCACCGTCGGCACGCGCACTGCTTTGGCCTGGATTCGCCCGGCAAGTTCCGGCAGCAGGCGTTCGATACCGCGGGCCAGGCCGGTGGACACCGGAATCACTGACTGGAACGCCGAACGGGTGCGGCGCAGGTCTTCATGGTGGTAGGCGTCGATCACCGGCTGGTCGTTCATCGCCGAGTGAATGGTGGTAATCGACACATACTCCAGGCCAATCGCCTGGTCCAGCAGGCGCAACAGCGGCACGCCGCAATTGGTGGTGCAGGAGGCGTTGGACACCAACACCTCGTCACCGGTCAGGCAGTCCTGGTTGACGCCGTAGACAATGGTGGCGTCGACATCCGCCTCGCTGGCCATCGGCTGGGAAAACAGCACGCGCGGTGCGCCGGCGTCGACGAATCGCTGGCCATCGGCACGGGTGTTATAGGCACCGGAGCATTCCAACACCAGGTCGACGCCCAGCGCCGCCCAGTCGATGCCCTCGGGCGTGGCACTGCGCAAGACCTTCACGCAGTTGCCATTGATATGCAGACAATCGCCGTCGATCCGCACTTCGCCGGGGAACCGGCCGTGGGTGGAGTCGAAGCGTGTCAGGTATTCGATGCTGGCCATGTCGGCCAGATCGTTGATTGCCACAATTTCAAACCCAGCCGCCGCCCCTCGCTCGAACAGAGCACGCAAGACGCAACGACCAATGCGGCCGTAGCCGTTGAGTGCAACTTTGTAGGGACGGGGTTGAGGCATGGGGTTCTCGATTACCTTGGGTAATGGGGTGAATGTGCCGCCGCCTTCGCGAGCAAGCCCGCTCCCACAGTTGAAATGCATTCCAAATGTGGGAGCGGGCTTGCTCGCGAAGGCGTCAGTACAGCTACCCCAATCTACAGCCTTAGTCTTCCAGCAGCTCTTCAGCCTGACCCAGGATGTTTTCCAGGGTGAAACCGAACTCTTCGAACAACGCTGGCGCCGGCGCCGACTCACCGTAGGTGGTCATGCCGATCACGCGGCCTTCCAGGCCCACGTACTTGTACCAGTAGTCGGCGTGAGCTGCTTCGATGGCGATACGCGCGCTGACCTGCAACGGCAGGACCGATTGCTTGTAGTCCGCGTCCTGGGCTTCGAACACGCTGGTGCACGGCATGGACACGACACGCACGTTACGGCCCTGGGCAGTCAGCTTGTCGTACGCCTGAACGGTCAGGCCCACTTCGGAACCGGTGGAGATCAGGATCAGCTCCGGCTCGCCGATGCAGTCCTTGAGCACGTAGCCGCCACGGCTGATGTCGGCGATCTGCGCGTCGGTACGCACTTGGTGCTGCAGGTTCTGACGCGAGAAGATCAGCGCCGAAGGGCCATCCTTGCGCTCGATCGCGTGCTTCCAGGCCACGGCCGATTCCACCGCGTCGGCTGGGCGCCAGCAATCCAGGTTCGGCGTGGTGCGCAGGCTGGTCAGTTGCTCGACCGGCTGGTGCGTCGGGCCGTCTTCGCCCAGGCCGATGGAGTCGTGGGTGTACACATGGATCACACGCTTCTTCATCAGCGCAGCCATGCGCACGGCATTGCGCGCGTATTCCATGAACATCAGGAAGGTCGCGCCGTACGGCACCAGGCCGCCGTGCAGGGCAACGCCGTTCATGATGGCGCTCATGCCGAACTCGCGCACGCCGTAGTACATGTAGTTGCCGCTGGCGTCTTCAGCCGAGACACCTTTGCAACCTTTCCACAGGGTCAGGTTGGAACCGGCCAGGTCAGCCGAACCGCCGAGGAACTCAGGCAGCAACGGGCCAAAGGCGTTGAGGGTGTTCTGGCTGGCTTTACGGCTGGCGATGGTCTCGCCCTTGGCCGCGACTTCGGCGATGTAGGCCGAGGCTTTTTCCGAGAAATCGGCAGGCAGGTCGCCAGCCAGGCGGCGTACCAGTTCGTTGGCAAGTTGTGGGAACTCGGCGGAGTAGGCAGCAAAGCGCTGGTCCCACTCGGCTTCTGCGGCGCGGCCGGCTTCCTTGGCGTCCCACTCGGCGTAGATATCAGCCGGGATTTCGAACGGGCCATGGTTCCACTTCAGCGCTTCGCGGGTCAGGGCGATTTCCGCGTCACCCAGTGGGGCACCGTGGCAGTCTTCCTTGCCTTGCTTGTTCGGCGAACCGAAGCCGATGGTGGTCTTGCAGCAGATCAGGGTCGGCTGCTCGCTTTTGCGCGCGGTTTCGATGGCGGTCTTGATCTCTTCCGGATCGTGGCCGTCGACGTTGCGGATCACCTGCCAGTTGTAGGCTTCGAAACGCTTTGGCGTGTCGTCGGTGAACCAGCCTTCGACTTCACCGTCGATGGAGATGCCGTTGTCATCGTAGAAGGCAATCAGTTTGCCCAGGCCCAGGGTACCGGCCAGGGAGCTGACTTCGTGGGAAATGCCTTCCATCATGCAGCCATCACCCAGGAACACATAGGTGTGGTGGTCGACAACGTTGTGGCCGGGACGGTTGAACTGCGCCGCCAGGACTTTTTCTGCCAGGGCAAAACCCACGGCATTGGCCAGGCCTTGGCCCAGGGGACCGGTGGTGGTCTCGACGCCTGGGGTGTAGCCGAATTCCGGGTGGCCCGGGGTGCGGCTGTGCAGTTGGCGGAACTGCTTGAGGTCGTCGATGGACAGGTCGTAACCGGTCAGGTGCAGCAACGAATAGATCAACATCGAGCCATGGCCGTTGGACAGCACGAAGCGGTCACGATCGGCAAACGATGGGTTGCTCGGGTTGTGTTTCAGGTAGTCACGCCAAAGTACCTCGGCGATATCCGCCATGCCCATCGGGGCACCGGGATGGCCGCTGTTGGCTTTTTGCACGGCATCCATGCTGAGGGCACGAATGGCGTTGGCACGCTCACGACGGCTGGGCATCGCTGATCTCCTGGGGGTTGAATAAAAGAAACGGAAAAAAGGACCGGCATTTTCCCTCAGCCAAGGCCTCAGGGGCAATGACAGATACCGACTTATGTGGGTTTTTCCTGTGGTTTGGACTGCATTGACAGCAAGAACACTTCCCGCCGTTCGTCTAAAGGTTATAGCGCCTGCTTATAACCACCGATTATCGACCAATATCAAAACTTTTTGATATTGGCCTTGCGGGGATTTGACCTCATCACTAGACTGCTGGCCTTATGAACTTACCTGCGCCTTCCATTCGCCCCGACGATTGCGATGAGCTGGCGGCCCTGTGCAAGGCCGGCGGTGATCCGCTGCGCCTGAATGTACTGCGCGCCCTGGCCAACGACTCGTTTGGCGTGCTGGAACTGGCGCGGATCTTTGCCATCGGCCAGTCCGGCATGAGCCACCATTTGAAGGTGCTGGCCCAGGCCGACCTGGTAGCCACCCGCCGTGAAGGCAATGCGATTTTTTACCGTCGCGCCCTGCCCCACAACGATTTGCTGGGTGGCAAGCTGCACGCTGCATTGCTTGAAGAAGTAGACAACCTGGCCCTGCCGGCTGACGTGCAATCGCGGATCGCTCAGGTCCACGGGCAACGCGCCGCCGCCAGCCAGGACTTTTTCTCACGGGTGGCGGACAAGTTTCGCGCCCAGCAGGACCTGATTGCCGGGCTGCCTCAATACCGCGAAAGCGTGCTGGCGCTGCTCGACAAGCTGGGCTTCAACCCAGGTGCCACGGCGCTGGAAGTCGGGCCGGGCGATGGCGGGTTCCTGCCGGACCTGGCACGGCGCTTCCACCAGGTGACGGCGCTGGACAACAGCCCGGCCATGCTGGAGCTGGCGCGCCAGCTGTGCGAGCGCGAGCACTTGGGCAACGTCAGCCTGCGGCTGGCCGATGCCTTGAATGATGTAGAGCTGCAAGCCGACTGCGTGGTGTTGAACATGGTCCTTCACCATTTCGCCGCACCGGCCGATGCGCTCAAGCAGATGGCCGGTTTGCTGCAACCGGGCGGTAGCCTGCTGGTAACTGATTTATGCAGCCACAACCAGAGTTGGGCCAGGGAGGCCTGCGGTGATCTATGGTTGGGGTTTGAACAGGACGATCTGGCCCGTTGGGCCACCGCTGCGGGACTCGTTCCCGGGGAAAGCCTCTATGTAGGCTTACGTAATGGTTTCCAGATTCAGGTCCGCCACTTTCAGCGGCCATCTGGCGACACTCACCATCGGTAAATATCAGGAAAACATCGAGATGAGCGAATATTCCCTTTTCACCTCCGAGTCCGTGTCTGAAGGGCATCCGGACAAAATCGCCGACCAGATTTCTGATGCGGTGCTGGACGCCATCATTGCTGAAGACAAGTTCGCCCGCGTGGCGTGCGAGACGCTGGTGAAAACGGGCGTGGCGATCATCGCCGGTGAAGTCACCACCTCGGCCTGGGTCGACCTGGAGCAGATCGTCCGTGACGTGATCACCGACATCGGCTACACCAGCTCCGACGTCGGCTTCGACGGCGCGACC
This sequence comes from Pseudomonas sp. DTU12.1, assembly GCF_009873475.1. Taxonomy (NCBI): domain Bacteria; kingdom Pseudomonadati; phylum Pseudomonadota; class Gammaproteobacteria; order Pseudomonadales; family Pseudomonadaceae; genus Pseudomonas; species Pseudomonas sp. DTU12.1. The sequence continues at coordinate 5,691,231 of NZ_CP045254.1, forward strand.
TGCGGCGTGATGAACATCATCGGCAAGCAGTCGCCTGACATCAACCAGGGCGTCGACCGTGCCAAGCCAGAAGACCAGGGCGCCGGCGACCAGGGCCTGATGTTCGGCTACGCCAGCAACGAAACCGACGTGCTGATGCCGGCGCCGATCACCTTCTCCCACCAGTTGGTCAAGCGCCAGGCCGAAGCCCGTAAATCCGGCCTGCTGCCTTGGCTGCGCCCGGACGCCAAGTCCCAGGTGACCTGCCGTTACGAAGGCGGCAAAGTGGTGGGCATCGACGCCGTGGTGCTGTCGACCCAGCACAACCCGGAAGTCTCCTACAAAGACCTGCGCGAAGGCGTCATGGAGCTGATCGTCAAGCACGTGCTGCCTGCCGAACTGCTGACCAAGGACACCCAGTTCCACATCAACCCGACCGGCCAGTTCATCATTGGTGGCCCGGTGGGCGACTGCGGCCTCACCGGGCGCAAGATCATCGTCGACAGCTACGGCGGCATGGCCCGTCACGGCGGTGGCGCATTCTCCGGCAAGGATCCTTCCAAGGTTGACCGCTCGGCAGCCTACGCCGGTCGTTATGTGGCCAAGAACATCGTCGCTGCCGGCCTGGCCGAGCGTTGCGAGATTCAGGTTTCCTACGCCATTGGTGTGGCACAGCCTACGTCGATCTCGCTGAATACCTTCGGTACCGGCAAGATCAGCGACGACAAGATCGTCAAGCTGGTGCGTGAGATCTTCGACCTGCGTCCGTACGCAATCACCACCATGCTCGACCTGCTGCACCCGATGTACCAGGAAACCGCGGCCTACGGCCACTTCGGTCGTACCCCTGAACAGAAGACCGTCGGCGACGACACCTTCACCACGTTCACCTGGGAAAAAACCGACCGCGCCGACGACCTGCGTACCGCTGCCGGCCTGTAATCGCAGCACGTAGCACCCAAAGCCCCGCCGGGTTTTCCCGGCGGGGCTTTTTATTGCCTTAAATTGTAGGAGCGAGCTTGCTCGCGAAAATCTCCAAAACCCCACGGCGCATCAGGCTTCCCGCGTTATTGTCGACGCCCCTCGCGAACAAGCTCGCCCCCTACAAGCTCACATTAATTGGATCCAACCCTTGCAGGCTAAATGATGGCCCTCTAGAATCCGCGCCCTCCCGAGCGCTCAACCACATTGGATATTGCATTGCGCCTGCTCGGGACAGCCAAGTGCGCAGGCAATCGAACATTGAGGTTTTTCATGCGTATTTCCACGTTCGCCCCTGCTGCCGTCCTGTTCAGCCTGTTCGCCCTGCCAGTGCAAGCCGCTGACCTGAGCGGCCTGACTGGCGCCCTGACGTCCCAGCTGGGCGGCGCTACCGGCAACTGCGAAAAACAGAGCCAGGAGCTGCAAGCCAAAGTCGACGCCGCCAAAGCCAACGGCGAAGACCTGAAAGTGAAGGCCATGCAGGCTGCACTGGACCAGGTAAACAAAGGTTGCAAAAAAGTCGGCGAGTCCCAAGGCAAGCTCGACGAAGCCTCGCAAAAGCAGCAGGCCAAGGCTGACAGCAACGACACCGTGAAAGCTCTGGGCGGTCTGTTCAAGTAAGCAGAAACACCCGGTAAAAAGCCTCGCGACTGCGGGGCTTTTTTATGGGCGTTTGCTTGCTTTAGGCTGGGCGCCCCTTCAGAGCAAGGATGCTCGTGATGACGCCCCGCCTGCTGCACTACCTGCTGTTGATGCTCTTCCCTATCGTCGCCTGGGCGCAGGGCTGCCCGGACTGGCCAGCCGACAAGGCCCGGGACGAAATCGCCGCCCTGCAACGGCAAATCGGCCTGTGGGATGACAGCTACCACCGGCTCGGCCAATCCCTTATCAGCGACGAGCTGTACGACCAGGCTCGCATACGCCTGGAGCAATGGCGCCGGTGCTTTGCACAGGTGGCGCCGTCTGCCGACAGCCCCCTTTCCAGCGCCGGTGGCACCATCCCCCACCCAGTGCCGCACACGGGCCTTGCGAAGCTGGTCAACGACCGCGCCGTGGAAGACTGGGTCCGCACTCGCAGCGACCTGTGGATACAACCCAAGGTCGATGGCGTCGCCATAACCCTGATCTACCGTGGGGGGCGCCTGGCCCAGGTCATCAGCCGTGGCGATGGCCTGCTCGGCCAGGACTGGACGACGTCGGCCCGCAAAATCCCCGGCATCGTGCAACGGCTGCCCGAAGCCATCGACCTGCTTTTGCAGGGCGAGCTGTACTGGCGCCTGGATGCCCATATACAAGGTGAGACGGGGGGCATGAACGCCCGCAGCAAAATCTCCGGGCTGATGAACCGTCACCAACTGAGTGACGCCGACGCCGCAGGTATCGGCCTGTTTGTCTGGGCCTGGCCCCAGGGGCCGGCGGACCTCAGGCAGCAACTGGGCACCCTCGCACGCTGGGGTTTTAGCGACAGCCAGCGCTACAGCCAACCCATCGAGAACTTCGAACAGGCGCGGCACTGGCGCACCTTCTGGCATGGGCATCCATTGCCCTTCGCCACCGACGGAGTGGTGCTGCACCAAAGCCAGCGCGCTCCGGCCGAACGCTGGCAGGCCAGTACGCCGTATTGGGCGGTTGCCTGGAAATACCCGGTGATCAAAGCCCTGGCCCATGTGCGCCAGGTGCAGTTCAAGATCGGCCGCACCGGGCGTATCACGCCGATCCTGGAACTGCACCCGGTGCTGCTCGACGACCGCCAGATCCGGCGCGTCAGCATCGGCTCCTTGAAGCGTTGGCAGGAGTTGGATATCCGTCCCGGTGACCAGATATCCATCAGCCTTGCCGGCCAAGTGATCCCAAGGCTCGACCAAGTCATCCTGCGCAGCCACCCACGCGCGGATATCACCGTGCCTGCGGCGAGCGATTTCCATCACCTGAGCTGCTGGCGACTGACCCCTGCCTGTGAGGAACAGCTGCTGGCCCGGCTGGCCTGGCTCAGTGGCAAGCAGGGGCTGGATCTGCCACACATCGGCCGCGAGACCTGGAACAGTTTGATCCAGGCCGGTCAAATCAGCGGTTTGGTGGATTGGTTGAACCTTGATGAGACAGAGCTTGCTACCATTGACGGATTCGGCGAGCGCAGCAGTGCGCGCCTGCTTGCGGGCTTGCGAGTTGCGCGCCAGCGACCGTTCGCGCAATGGCTGATGGCGCTGGGGGTTCCACCGACCGCCCGGAACAACCTCGCGGGCGGCTGGCAGGCCCTGGCCGCGCGAGACACTCAAGCCTGGCAAGCCGAAGCGGGAATCGGCCCGGGACGCGCGGCGCAGTTGAGCGCCTTTTTTCGCGACCCTCAGGTGGTGGCCATGAGTGAAACACTGCGGGCTGCCGGGATAGACGGCTTTTAGTCCCGGGCCCGTTACATTAATCGGTGCCGGCAGAAATCATCCTGCCCACCTGACAACGATCTTGTTTAATTTGGAGTCTTTATGAAGTTTCTTGCACCGCTTGCCCTGCTGACCGTCACCAGCTTAATGACCACGCCATTGATGGCTGCCGAGACGGCCCCGCAACTGACCGGCTGCGCCGCCAAGCGTCAAGCCATCAGCCTGCAGATCGAACAAGCCAAGGTCCACGGCAACAGTGAGCAACAAGCCGGCCTGGAAAAAGCCTTGAGCGAAGTCACCGCCCATTGCACCGACGCCTCCCTGAAAAAGGAACGCGAGAACAAGGTGCTGGATGCCAAACACGAAGTCAGCCGCCGTCAGGCCGACCTCGACAAGGCCATGAAAAAGGGCGACTCCGAGAAGATCAACAAGCGTAAGGACAAGCTCGCCGAATCGCGCAAAGAGTTGCAGGAAGCCCTCGACGACCTGGACAAGTAAGGCGCATTCGGCGTTCTTGCCCGATCAGGCTCAGTGGTCGCGAAACTGCTTATGACAGGCGCTGCAGGCATCTTCGACTTTCTGCACGGCCGGCCCCAGGTTACTGGCCTTGTAAGGCTGAACCTGGCTGGCGATCACCAATTCACCGGTGGCCGCCTCAAGGTTGCGCGCCAGTTCCTGGAACTGCGCCTGTTTTTGCCAGACCTCATCCTTGGCGCTGGTGTGGTCTTCTTCGCGCACCGTTGGAAAGTGCTTCCACGGCTCATGGGACAGAGCGTCGAGCTTGACCGCACCTTCGGCAAATTTCGCCCCGTCGAACGGGATGCGACCGCGCAGCATGCCACCCAGGTCTTCGCCGGTCTTGAGCATCTGCTTGAAAATAGCCTTGCGCTGGCCCAGTGGCGAGTTTGGATCAACGCCACCGCAGGCAGTCAGCGTCAGGCAGGCCAGCAATACAACAGTCAGTTTTTTAAAAGTCATGGTGGCTCAGGGTCACGGGAAACGGCGGCCAGTATCCTCGCCCCGCCCGCAAAGACCAATAGCCCTATTAATAATATGGATGCTTGCGCCACAACCTGCGCGGGCAATCGCCTTGGGAATTTACTTGCATGAATAACCTGTTGAACCCCTGGAGTCGCCGACTGGCGTGGGCTCTGCCGATGATCGCGCTGCTCGCAGGATGCGACGGCGGCAACACTCCGGCCCCCACACCTGCGCCCGAAAAACCCCACGCCGTAGCGACCTATGTCAGCGCCACCTGGGACGCCCTGCCCGTGGTTTCGGACAGCGACCTGCAAGCCGGTTTCGAATCCTGGCGCAGTGCCTGCCAACGCCTGAAGAACGATCCGATATGGGGCACCACCTGCGCGGCAGCGGTCAATGTGCCGGGCAATGCCGGCGACATCCGCGGCTTCCTCAAGCAACAGTTGGACGTCTACGGCTTGCGCTCGGCGGACAACACGCCCAATGGCCTGATCACTGGCTACTACGAGCCGGTCTATCCAGGCAGCCTCACCGAAACCAAAACCGCCCATGTCCCCGTGTTTGGCGTGCCGGACGACCTGATCATCGTCAACCTCGAAAGCATCTACCCCGAACTCAAGGGCAAACGCCTACGCGGGCGCCTGGAAGGCCGGGTCCTCAAGCCCTATGACGATGCCGGCACCATCAACCAACAAGGCTCCAGTGCCAAGCCGATTGCCTGGCTGACCCACCCGATGGACCTGCAATTCCTGCAAATCCAGGGTTCTGGCCGCATCCAGCTGGCTGATGGCCGACAACTGCGCGTGGGCTACGCCGACCAGAACGGTTTCCCCTATCGCCCGATCGGCCGCTGGCTGGTGGAGCAAGGCGAGTTGAAGAAAGAAGAAGTCAGCATGGGCGCGATCAGTGCCTGGGCCAAGGCAAACCCGCAGCGCATCCCGGAACTGTTGGCGAGCAACCCCAGCTACGTCTTCTTCAGCACCCGGCCCGATAGCAACGAAGGCCCGCGCGGCTCGCTGAACGTGCCGCTGACTGCAGGCTACAGCGTGGCGGTGGACCGCAAGGTCATCCCGCTGGGCAGCCTGTTGTGGCTGTCGACCACCCGGCCCGACGGCTCGCCAGTGGTACGACCGGTAGCGGCCCAGGACACTGGTGGTGCGATTGTCGGTGAGGTACGTGCGGACCTGTTCTGGGGCACGGGTGATGCTGCGGGCGAGTTGGCCGGGAATATGAAACAGCAGGGCCAGATCTGGATGCTGTGGCCCAAGGGCGCAGCGCTACCCAAAGTGCCGGACGCTCCCCTGTAGGAGCCGGCTTACCGGGGCAAGCGGGCTACTACTGGGGCAAGCGAGCTCACTGTGGCAAGGGGGCTTACTGTGGCGAGCGGGCTTGCCCCGCGCTGGGCTGCGAAGCAGCCCCAGTAAGTCGAATACGGTGTATCAGATAATCCGTAGCGGGTGGTTTTGGGGCTGCTTCGCAGCCCAGCGCGGGGCAAGCCCGCTCGCCACAACAAGCCTGCTCGCCACAGCAAGCGGGCGCCGACCCAGTGCTTTACATCGAGACGAAGAAAAAGCTCGCAATCAACACCATGCCCACAAACCACACCAGCGAACGCAAGATCGCCCAGTCCGCCAAATAGCAGATGATGTACAACAAGCGACTGGTGATAAACAGCACCGCCAGGACGTTGATGGTCACCAGTTCCGCGTTGCCCGCCAGGTGGGCAATGATCACCGCCGCCGCAAACGCCGGGGTCACTTCAAAGCTGTTGAGCTGTGCGCTATGGGCGCGTTTGGCAAAACCTTCCAGGGTCTCCAGGAAGGCCCGGGGGTCGTGGTTCTGCCGGGGCCCGAATTTGCCGCCACTGAACTTGGCCACGCCGGTACACAGGTAAGGCAGAAAAATTGCGATCAACACACACCAGAAAGCGACAGTCATCACTCATTCCTTTTTTAGTTTTATCCACTGGTTAGAGTTTCATCACGAGCATGCCGATCAGTACCAACCCACAGGCTAAGAGCCGGGAGCGGCCGAAAGGTTCTTTCAGATAGCGCATACCGAACAACACCACCAGGATCACGCTGACTTCCCGCAGCGCGGCGGCCTCGGCAATCGAGCCCAACTGCATGGCCCAAAGCACCAGAGCGTAGCTCAACAACACGCACAATCCCACGCTCAGCCCCAACCGCCATTGCGTGCGCCAGAACAGGCTGAACGCGGCCCGCTTGCGCACCATGGCCAGCAATGGAAAAGGCCAGGCGCTGAGCAGCGTCAGCCAGACCAGGTAGTCCAAAGGGTGCGACCAGCGCCGCAGCGCCTGCCCGTCGAGGAAGGTATAGCAGCCGATGCACAAGCCGATCAGCGCCACCACCGGCAGCATCGACCAGGGCAACCTGTCCCCGCCACCGCCCTGCCACAACAGGCACAGCATGCCGAACGGGATCAGCAGGATGCCGACAATCTGCTGGGTACTGAGCACTTCACCAGCAAACACCAGGGTCAACGCCAGCACCACCAGCGGTGATAAGCCACGCATCAACGGGTACACCAGCCCCAGGTCGCCGACGCGATAGGCCTGGATCAACAGGTACCGGTAGAGCAACTCGAACAACGCCGAAGCGATGATCCACGGCCAGATTTCCAGGGGCGGCAGTGAAACAAATCCCACCGCCAGCAGAACAAACAACAGCGCAACGCTGTCCATGCAGGCGATCACCAACAGGCGTTCGCCGCTGAATTTGATCAAGGTGTTCCACGTCGCATGCAACAACGCCGCTACCAGGACAAGGGCCGTCGCAAGCAATGGAACCTCCTTAATTGATTCGGGATGTATCAGCACATGTTTATACTAAACGCCGCTTCGGCGCACCTAGCATGCCTATGACGGCTGCCATTTCCCCTATCTGCTCTTATTTCAACCGCCTTCCAAAGGACCCCGGATGCTTGAACTTGTTGCCGCCTTCATATGCCTCACCACCCTGCTCACTTATGTGAACTTCCGGTTTATCGGCTTGCCACCGACCATCGGCGTAATGGTCACCGCGCTGATGTTTTCCCTGTTACTCCAAGGCCTGAGCTTTATCGGTTACCCCGGCCTTGAAGAGCGCGTCCAGCAATTGATCGGCCAAATCGACTTCGGCGACTTGCTGATGAACTGGATGCTGTCGTTCCTGCTGTTCGCCGGCGCCTTGCACGTCAACCTGAACGACCTGCGCAGTTATCGCTGGCCCATCGGCCTGCTGGCAACCTTTGGCGTATTGATCGCCACCGTAGTGATCGGCAGCCTGGCGTATTACATCTTTGCCCTGTTTGGCTGGCATGTGAGCTTCCTCTACTGCCTGCTGTTCGGCGCACTGATCTCGCCCACCGACCCGATTGCGGTGCTCGGCGTGTTGCGTACCGCCAATGCGTCAAAACCGCTGAAGACCACGATTGTCGGCGAATCGCTGTTCAACGACGGTACGGCGGTGGTGGTGTTTACCGTACTGCTGGGCATCGCGCAGCTCGGCGAGACGCCCACCGTAGGCGCCACTGCCATGCTGTTTGCCCATGAGGCGATTGGCGGCGTGGTGTTTGGCGGGCTGATCGGCTACCTGGTGTACCTGATGATCAAGAGCATCGAGCAGCATCAGATCGAAGTCATGCTGACCCTGGCACTGGTGATCGGCGGCTCGGCGATGGCCTCCGAGCTGCACGTATCGGCGCCGATTGCGATGGTGGTGGCCGGGCTGATCATCGGCAACCTGGGACGCAAGCTGGCGATGAACGACATGACCCGTCGCTACCTGGATGGCTTCTGGGAGTTGCTCGACGACATGCTCAACGCACTGCTGTTTGCACTGATCGGCATGGAACTACTGCTGTTGCCGTTCAACTGGCTACATGTACTTGCCGCCAGCCTGCTGGCGGTAGCGATCCTGCTGTCTCGCCTGCTGACGGTGGCCCCGGCGATCCTGTTGCTGCGGCGCTGGCGCACGGTGCCGCGCGGCACCATCCGCATCCTCACCTGGGGCGGGCTGCGCGGCGGGGTTTCAGTGGCGCTGGCCCTGGCCTTGCCGTTGGGTCCGGAGCGTGACCTGCTGTTGAGCATCACCTATATCGTGGTGCTGTCGTCGATCCTGTTGCAGGGTTTGAGCATCGGCAGGCTGGTCAAGCGCGTGACCGAGGGCGAGCCCCAGGCCACGCCTGAACATCACTGATCCTTGTCGATCTGCTGCGGATGCCTGGGATCCGCAGCCTTTTTACCCGGCAAGCTGCTTTCGCTGCGAATCTGCGCATGGCTGATCAACGCGAAGATAAAACTGCCGCCGATGATGTTGCCGGCCAGGGTCGGGCCGGCAAATATCAGCCAGAAGTCCTTCCACGGCAGCTCGCCGGCAAATACCAGGTAGGACACCTCCGCCGAACCGACGACGATGTGGGTAAAGTCGCCCAGTGCCATCAGATAGGTGATCAGGATAATGATCCACATCTTGGCGCTTTCCATGGACGGGATCATCCATACCATGGTGGCGATCATCCAACCGGAGACAATGCCCTTGGCGAACATTTGGCCGGTGTCGTTCTCCATGATCTTGCGCCCGATCTCCAAGAAAGCCAGGTCGGTCTTGGTGTCGAAGATCGGTAAGTGCAACATCACATAGGCCACCAGCAAGGTGCCACACAGGTTGCCCACCAACACCACCGTCCACAGCCGCAACAGGCGCCCGGCATTGCCCAGGGTCGGCTTGCTCATCACCGGCAGCACGGCGGTCAGGGTGTTTTCGGTGAACAGTTGCTGGCGCGCGAGGATCACCGCCAAAAAACCCGCGCAGTAGCCCAGGCTGGCGATCACCTTAAAGCCTTCGCCGTCCGGCAGGCGTGAGTTGAGCAACCCCATGGCCATCAATGACAGGCCCATGGTCAGACCCGCAGCCAGCGCTGACCACCATAACGCCGCGACGCTGCGCTCCAGCTCCTGGTCGCCCTGGGTGCGGATGATTTCATGCAACACAGCCGCCCGGGGCGGCTGGTTTTTGTCCACGTCGTGCTGTTCTTCCTGCGACAGATTGGGAGTCTTGCCGTCTTTTTGCGTGGCCATGGGCGTACCTGAACGAGGGGGCGATTTCAGGTACGACCTGTGCGCCCTCAAGAGCGTTCAATGACCACCGCTACACGGCGGATCGTTACTCGCTGTCGTCCTGGAACTGATCCTTCACGTACTTGATCTCGGTACGCCCGTGGGGCGCCGGCAGGCCGTCTTCGCCGAGGTTGACGAAGACCATTTTTTCCACGGTCAGGATGCTTTTGCGCGTGATCTTGTTGCGCACTTCACAGGTCAGGGTGATGGAGGTGCGGCCAAATTCGGTAGCGGTGATGCCCAGCTCGATGATGTCGCCCTGGCGCGAAGCGCTGACAAAATTGATCTCGGAGATGTACTTGGTCACCACTCGCTGGTTGCCCAACTGGACAATCGCATAGATCGCCGCCTCTTCATCGATCCAGCGCAGCAGGCTGCCACCGAACAGGGTGCCGTTGGGGTTCAGGTCTTCGGGTTTTACCCACTTGCGGGTGTGGAAGTTCATGTTCACTCCAAAGCGTCTTGCGAAATGATGGGCAACATCATGGCAGAGCGCCGGCCCAAGCTCTATGAGCCATTGCCTATCACAGCCATGAGCGATCTTCATGAGCCCGACAGAAAGGCTTGGGAAGTCGGGCGCAGGCGGCTATAATCGCCACCGTTTCAAAACGGTCATCTGTGATTGATACCGTTCTCCCGCCACCTGTCCGAGGGGCGCTGCAGCAGGCCCTGGCCTGTCAGGCTCGGATGGGGCGTTGCCCAGCCAGGTTGTCCTGGTTGGATACTAAACGCACAACGGCGCCCATTCGCACACTACGAATGGAGGCTCTTCATGAGCGCTGTAATCACGCCTGCAGGTTTTACCGACTACAAAGTCGCCGATATGTCCCTCGCTGCCTGGGGCCGTCGCGAAACCTTTATCGCCGAATCCGAAATGCCAGCCCTGATGGGTCTGCGCCGCAAGTACGCCGCTGAACAGCCGCTCAAGGGCGCGAAGATTCTCGGCTGCATCCACATGACCATCCAGACTGCCGTGCTGATCGAAACCCTGGTTGCCCTGGGTGCCGAAGTGCGTTGGTCGTCCTGCAACATCTTCTCGACTCAAGACCAGGCCGCTGCCGCCATCGCCGCTGCCGGTATACCGGTGTTCGCCTGGAAAGGCGAGACCGAAGAAGAGTACGAATGGTGCCTGGAGCAAACCATCCTGAAAGATGGCGCGCCTTGGGATGCCAACATGATCCTCGACGACGGCGGCGACCTGACCGAGCTGCTGCACAAGAAATACCCGGCCATCCTGGACCGCGTCCACGGCGTGACCGAAGAAACCACCACCGGCGTACACCGCCTGCTGGACATGCTGGCCAAGGGCGAGCTGAAAATCCCGGCCATCAACGTCAACGACTCGGTGACCAAGAGCAAGAACGACAACAAATACGGTTGCCGTCACAGCCTCAACGATGCGATCAAGCGCGGCACCGACCACCTGCTGTCGGGCAAGCAAGCCCTGGTGATCGGCTACGGTGACGTGGGCAAGGGTTCGTCCCAGTCCCTGCGTCAGGAAGGCATGATCGTCAAGGTTTCCGAAGTTGACCCGATCTGCGCCATGCAAGCCTGCATGGACGGTTTCGAAGTGGTCTCGCCGTTCATCGATGGCGTCAATGACGGCACCGAAGCCAGCATCGACAAGGCCCTGCTGGGCAAGATCGACCTGATCGTGACCACCACCGGTAACGTGAATGTGTGCGATGCCAACATGCTCAAGGCCCTGAAAAAGCGCGCCGTGGTGTGCAACATCGGTCACTTCGACAACGAGATCGACACCGCTTTCATGCGCAAGAACTGGGCATGGGAAGAAGTCAAGCCACAGGTGCACAAGGTTCACCGTACCGGTGCTGGTGATTTCGACCCACAGAACGACGACTACCTGATCCTGCTGGCCGAAGGCCGCCTGGTTAACCTGGGCAACGCCACTGGCCACCCAAGCCGCATCATGGATGGCTCGTTCGCCAACCAGGTACTGGCACAGATCTTCCTGTTCGACCAGAAATACGCCGACCTGTCGCCAGCCCAGAAAGCCGAGCGCCTGACCGTGGAAGTACTGCCGAAAAAACTCGACGAAGAAGTGGCCCTGGAAATGGTCCGCGGCTTCGGCGGCGTAGTGACTCAACTGACCAAGACCCAGGCCGACTACATCGGCGTGACTGTCGAAGGTCCGTTCAAGCCGCACGCCTACCGCTACTGATTTGCCTGCTGCCTGCTCCCCATGTGGGGGCAGGCTTTTGTGGGAGCGGGCTTGCTCGCGAAGGCGGTGTGTCAGTCGACTTATCTACTACTGACATACCGCCTTCGCGAGCAAGCCCGCTCCCACATTGACGGTGTGCACCTTCTGGCTTTATGAGTTTCCATAGGTATTACCATGTCCCAAGACCGTCGCTACAGCTTCGAGTTCTTCCCGACCAAGACCGATGCTGGGCATGAAAAACTGATGGCAACTGCTAAGCAGTTGGCCAGCTACAACCCCGATTTTTTCTCCTGCACCTACGGCGCAGGCGGCTCGACCCGTGATCGTACGATCAACACCGTGCTGCAGCTGGAAAGCGAAGCCAAGGTGCCTGCGGCTCCGCACCTGTCTTGCGTGGGCGACAGCAAGGACGACCTGCGCGGCCTGCTGACCCAGTACAAGGCTGCCGGCATCAAGCGTATCGTCGCCCTGCGCGGTGACCTGCCATCCGGCATGGGCATGGCCAGCGGCGAGCTGCGCTACGCCAACGACCTGGTGAGCTTCATTCGTGAAGAAACCGGTGATCACTTCCATATCGAAGTGGCCGCTTACCCGGAAATGCACCCGCAGGCACGTAATTTCGAAGACGATCTCAACAACTTCGTACGCAAGGCCAATGCCGGCGCCAACAGCGCGATCACCCAGTACTTCTTCAACGCCGACAGCTACTTCTACTTCGTCGAGCGCGTGCAGGCCCTGGGCGTGAACATCCCGATCGTGCCGGGCATCATGCCAATCACCAACTACAGCAAGCTGGCGCGCTTTTCTGACGCCTGCGGTGCAGAAATCCCACGCTGGGTACGCAAGCAGCTGGAAGCCTACGGCGATGACGTCAAAAGCATCCAGGCCTTCGGCGAGCAGGTCATCAGCGAAATGTGCGAGACCTTGCTGCAAGGTGGCGCACCGGGGCTGCACTTCTACACCCTGAACCAGGCCGACCCGAGCCTGGCGATCTGGAACAACCTCAAGCTGCCACGCTGAGGCTGCCCGTTGTGCCGTCGCCCCGGATTCCTCGCGGGTCGGCGGCACAATAAAAATTCAGGTTTGCCGCCTGAAGATCCCCGATCCAGAGCTTCTCTTTAACCTGAGACAGTCGTAACCTCAGGGTATGCCCGTCATTCTCCAGTTGTTGACCGCTGTTATTTTCACTTGCCTGAGCCTGACCGCCCATGGCGAGAAACTGCGCATTGTCACCGAACCCTGGGCACCCTACGTCTACGAAGAAAACGGCCAGATGCGCGGGCTCGACTACGAGACCACCGTGATCGTGTTCCAGCGCCTGGGGATTGAGGTGCAATGGCAGTTCCTGCCCTGGAAACGTTGCCTGGCCATGCTCGACCAGGGCCTGGCAGATGGCGCGCTGGACATTTTTCACAGCCATGAACGCGACGCAGCACTGCTTTACCCCAGCGAACCGTTGTCCCAGGTTGAGTTTGTGATGTTCTACGCCAACGAGCGCCCGCATCCATTCCGCACCCTCAACGACCTGAAAGGGCTGACCATCGGCACGTCCCCCGGTTACTTGTATAGCGCCGGGTTCAGCGAATCCTCCCTGTTTACCCGCGAGCCGGCCCCCAGCCATGAGGCCAACTTCGGCAAGTTGGCCCGTGGCCGGATCGATCTGGTGATCACCGACCGCCGGGTCGGCCAGCATGTGCTCAAGGAGTTGGGCCTGGAGCAACAAGTTACCCAGGCGTCGCCGGTGATCAGCAGCCAGAAGCAATTCCTGGCCGTACGCCGTGGCGCGGGCATGGACCTGCTGGTGCAGCGCTTTGGCGCCGAGCTCAAACGCTTCAAGCAAGAGCCCGCCTACGCGGCCCTGAGTGCAAAATATGCCGGTACCATGAGCCAAATCGCCCCGTCGCCCCTACTGGACGACACCGTTGAGCAGCAGGAAAGCAGCGCGCAGTGATTGCTCTGTTATACTCCGGCCTTTCCGCCAGGCTTACGCCCGGCCTCTGTGGTCGTATCACAGGTATCCAACCCCGCTACTGCGCAGCTTTGCAGCCCGCGCGAGCCGTTGGAGTGCCTGCCAACCCCAGCAGGACCGGACGGGATTGCGTTCCTCTAAACGCCATTCGCGCCCGGCAAGATTATCCCTTTGGGCCAAGCCCTAACTACAAACAGGATTACTCATGTCCTTTGCTTCCCTCGGTCTCTCCGAGGCTTTAGTCCGCGCCATCGAGGCAGCGGGCTATACCGAGCCTACTCCGGTGCAACAGCGGGCTATTCCCGCCGTGTTGCAAGGTCGCGACCTGATGGTCGCGGCTCAGACAGGTACTGGTAAAACCGGCGGCTTCGCCCTCCCGATTCTGGAGCGGTTGTTCCCCAATGGTCACCCGGACAAATCCCAGCGTCACGGCCCGCGCCAACCCCGCGTACTGGTCCTGACCCCTACCCGCGAACTCGCCGCACAGGTGCATGACAGCTTCAAGCTGTACGCCCGTGACCTGAAGTTCGTCAGCGCCTGCATCTTCGGCGGCGTCGGCATGAACCCACAGGTTCAGGCCATGTCCCGTGGGGTTGACGTGCTGGTCGCCTGCCCTGGTCGTTTGCTCGACCTCTGCGGCCAAGGCAGCGTCGATCTGTCCCACGTGGAAATCCTCGTGCTGGACGAAGCCGACCGCATGCTCGACATGGGCTTTGTCCATGACGTGAAGAAAGTCCTCGCGCGCCTGCCGGCCAAGCGTCAGAACCTGCTGTTCTCGGCAACGTTCTCCAACGACATCACCGCCCTCGCCGGCAAGCTGCTGCACAACCCCGAGCGCATCGAAGTCACGCCGCCCAACACCACGGTCGAGCGTATCGAGCAACGGGTGTTCCGCCTGCCAGCCAGCCACAAGCGCTCGTTGCTGGCCCACTTGATCACTGCAGGCGCCTGGGAACAGGTGCTGGTGTTCACCCGCACCAAACACGGCGCCAACCGCCTGGCCGAGTACCTGGACAAGCACGGCCTCACCGCTGTCGCCATCCACGGCAACAAGAGCCAGAACGCGCGGACCAAGGCCCTGGCCGACTTCAAGGCCGGCTCCGTGCGGATCCTGGTCGCCACCGATATCGCCGCCCGCGGCCTGGATATCGACCAACTGCCACACGTGGTCAACTTCGAGCTGCCAAACGTCGATGAAGACTACGTGCACCGTATCGGCCGGACTGGCCGCGCCGGTCGTTCGGGCGAGGCCATTTCCCTGGTCGCCCCGGATGAAGAAAAACTGCTGAAAAGCATCGAGCGCATGACCAAGCAGAAAATCGCCGACGGCGACCTGATGGGCTTCGATGCCAGCACCGTAGAAGCCGAAAAGCCGGAAGTGCGCGAGCGTCCGGATGTGCGTAACCCGCGCAACCCACGTGGTCCCAAGGGCGATGGCCCGAACGGCGGCGGTGGTGGCGGTGGTCGTCGCGACAAAGGCAAGGACAAGGGCGGCAAGGACAAGGCGCCTACCAACGGCCGTGGCGAACGCCCAGCCCGCGAGCAAAAGCCCCGCGAAGGCACCCCGGCCCGCGAACAGCGCCAGCCGAGCCAGCCACCACGCGCCGCAGCCGACCGCGCACCGGACGAGTTCCTCGACGATGATGTGGATAACTTCGGTAACCGCGTTGACTACGTGCCCCAGGCCAAACCGGCCCAGGGCCGTGGTCGCCGCCCAGGTGCCCCGGCACAGGGCGCAGGCGCCGGCGCTCCGCGCACCGGTGGTCAGCCGCAGGGTCGCCAGAATGGTCCACGCAGCAGCAACGGCGCCACCACTGGCACCCCGCCTGCCAAGCGCAATGGTCCGCGTAACGGCGCTCCGCGTGATGGCCAGGCCCGTCGCGAAGAGTCGCGCAACCGCCGCCCTGCCCGTGATGAGCAGCCACGCGCCTCCGAGCCGGCCGTGCAGAACCCGCGCAGCGGCACCACGCCGAAGATTATCCACAAGGAGTCGAAAAGCGATCGCTTCCCGACACCTGAGCAGTTGGATCAACTGCCAGGCCGCCCTCGTGGTGAAAAACCAGCGTTGCTGACCCGCAACCGCTGATTTTCATAGCGCCACGAAAAATGCCCCGGTTCGAAAGATCCGGGGCATTTTTTATGGACTGGGCATCGATCAACTGTGGGAGCTGGCTTGCCTGCGATGGCCATAGATATCTACACGACGTTGCCGCAACGCCTAAATCCATGCTGATAGCGCCGTTGTGGCGAGCGGGCTTGTCCCGCGCTGGGCTGCGAAGCAGCCCCAAAACCAGCTGCTGCGGTGTATCTGGTACAACGCATTCGGCTTATTGGGGCTGCTTCGCAGCCCAGCGCGGGACAAGCCCGCTCGCCACGGGGGAGTTCGTCAGTTTCTGAAAGTTGTGTAGATACCTATGGCCATCGCAGGCAAGCCAGCTCCCGCATTGACCGCGTTCCAGGCTAAAAAAAACCGGATCTCTCGATCCGGTTTTTTATGCAGCTTGCGAATTTACTTCGTTTTGACACCTTCCAGCGTGATATCCAGGTCTACAGTCTGGGAAGTCGGGCCTGGGCCTTTGATGCCGAAGTCACTCAGGTTCAACGTGGTCGTTGCGTTGAAGCCAGCACGTTCGCCGCCCCATGGATCCTTGCCTTCACCGTTGAAAACGGCTTTGAAGGTCACAGGCTTGGTTACACCGTGGAAGGTCAGGTCGCCGGTCACGTCAGCGGTTTTTTCGCCGGTTGGTTTAACCGCGGTCGAAACGAACTTGGCATCGGCGAACTTGGCAACGTCCAGGAAGTCCTTGCTGGCGATGTGCTTGTCACGTTCAGCGTGGTTGGACCACAGGCTGGCGGTTTTCACGTCGACGGCGATTTTGCTGGCCTCAGGCTTGGCGGCATCCCAGCTGAAAGTACCATCCCAGTCCTTGAACGTACCGTAGATGAAACTGTAGCCCAAGTGGCTGATTTTCCAATCGATGAAGGCGTGCTGGCCTTCCTTGTCGATTTTGTAATCAGCAGCCATCACCTGACCAGCAGACAGCAGAGCAGTACCGATTGCCAGAGCGGCGAGAGTTTTTTTCAACATGCTTTCTATTCCTTGTGAGTCGAGGTTGAACATCAGGCTTTGCGCCCCAGCATACGAACCAGGGTCGCGTCACGATCGATAAAGTGGTGTTTCAAGGCGGCCACGCCATGCAGGCCGGCAAACACCACCAGCACCCAGGCCAGGTACAAATGCACCAGGCCGGCTACGTCTGCCTGGTCCGGTAGACCGGAAACCACGGCAGGAATTTCAAACAGACCAAACACCGGGATCCCGACACCGTCTGCGGTGGAAATCAGGTAGCCGGCAATCATCACGGCAAACAGCCCGAGATACAGGAACGCGTGGCCAAACGCCGCGCCGATCCGGGTCATGCGGCTATAACTGGCCAGCGCTGGCGGCGGTGGGCTGAGCAGGCGCCAGACAATGCGCACCAACATCACCGCGAACAGCGTAATGCCGATGCTTTTATGCAGGTCCGGCGCGTCTTTGCGCCACATGCTGTAGTAATCCAGACCGACCATCCACAGGCCCAGCGCAAACAGACCGAACACCACCAGTGCCACGCTCCAGTGGATAACAATGCTGACCCAGCCGTAGCGGGTCGATGTGTTTCGTAGTTGCATTCCCCAAATCCCGTAAGAGCCGTGCCCAAGACTAGCGTTTTACCTATCGATATAAAGCGGAAAATTTTGCTGTGAAAGATCGATTTATCCGATCTTGAGCCTATGAACAGTAAATTAACTAAGGATTAAGGACTATTGAGCACAAACGTGACAGACCGTCCTGCATTTACTGCCAATTCATGGCTCATGGGTTGTGACACAGCCCGCCATTGCATAGGCTTGCGCGATTGTTTTGCCTGCGCAGGTCGTGGCAGCGCTTCGAGGAGACGCAAAGATGGGCTTGAATAACCAGTGGATGCAACGCGATCTTGCCGTGTTGTGGCACCCCTGCACCCAGATGAAAGACCACCAGCAACTGCCGTTGGTGCCGATCAAGCGCGGTGAAGGCGTATGGCTGGAAGACTTCGAAGGCAAGCGTTACCTCGATGCCGTCAGCTCCTGGTGGGTCAATGTGTTCGGCCACGCCAACCCGCGCATCAACCAGCGCATCAAGGATCAGGTGGACCAACTGGAGCACGTGATCCTCGCCGGTTTCAGCCACCAGCCGGTGATCGAACTGTCCGAGCGCCTGGTAAAGATCACGCCCGAGGGCCTGACGCGGTGCTTCTATGCCGATAACGGTTCGTCGTGTATCGAAGTCGCGTTGAAAATGAGCTTTCACTACTGGCTCAACCGCGGCCAGCCGAACAAGAAGCGCTTTGTCACCCTGACCAACAGCTACCACGGCGAAACCATCGCCGCGATGTCGGTCGGCGATGTGCCATTGTTCACCGAGACCTACAAGGCCTTGCTGCTGGACACCATCAAGGTGCCCAGCCCGGACTGCTACCTGCGCCCCGAAGGCATGAGCTGGGAAGAACACTCGCGCCACATGTTCCGGGCGATGGAACAGACCCTGGCCGACAACCACGACAGCGTCGCCGCCGTGATCGTCGAGCCGCTGATCCAGGGCGCAGGTGGCATGCGCATGTACCACCCGGTATACCTCAAGCTGCTGCGCGAAGCCTGCGATCGCTATGGCGTACACCTGATCCACGACGAAATCGCCGTAGGCTTCGGCCGTACCGGCCGCATGTTCGCCTGTGAGCAAGCGGGCATCCGCCCGGACTTCCTGTGCCTGTCCAAGGCCCTGACCGGCGGCTACCTGCCGCTGGCGGCCGTGGTCACCACCGAAGATGTGTACAGCGCCTTCTACGACGACTACCCGACCCTGCGCGCCTTCCTGCATTCCCACAGCTACACCGGCAACCCGCTGGCGTGTGCGGCGGCCCTGGCGACCCTGGATATTTTCGAAGAAGACAACGTCATCGAGAACAACAAGGCCCTGGCCCAGCGCATGGCTACGGCCACCGCGCACCTGGTGGACCACCCCCATGTCTCAGAAGTGCGCCAGACCGGCATGGTGCTGGCCATCGAGATGGTGCAGGACAAAGCCACCAAGACCGCCTACCCGTGGCAGGAACGGCGCGGCCTGAAAGTGTTCGAGCATGCCCTGGAGCGCGGTGCATTGCTGCGGCCCCTGGGCAGCGTGGTGTATTTCCTGCCGCCCTACGTGATTACCCCGGAGCAGATCGACTTCCTGGCCGAAGTGGCCACTGAAGGCATTGATATCGCCACCAACAGCAAAGTCAGCGTGGCAGTCCCGAAAGACTTTCACCCAGGCTTTCGCGACCCAGGCTAACCCTCAGCCCCCTGTAGGAGTCGGCTTGCCGGCGATGAGGCCCGCAAGTCTTGCGCAGACCTTGATGCCTCCATCGCCGGCAAGCCGGCGCCTACAGGAAAAGCGTCGCTCCCGCTGCATAGCAACACACACATTATTTGCAGAGAACAGAAATGAGACTGTCGCGTTTTTTCACCGATACCCCGCTAAGCCTTGGCGACCACGAACTGCCCGAAGCCCAGGCGCATTACATCAGCCGCGTGTTGCGCATGAACGAAGGCGATGGCGTGCAACTGTTTGACGGCTCTGGCCAGGAGTTTCGCGGCACGCTGCTGGAAGTCGGGAAAAAACGCGTGACCGTGCAACTCACCGAGGCCTTCGCCGGCCAGGTCGAATCGCCGCTGCACATTCATCTGGGCCAGGGATTGTCCCGTGGCGAGCGTATGGATTGGGCAATCCAGAAAGCCACCGAGCTTGGGGTCAGCGCCATTACGCCGATCTTCAGCGAGCGCTGCGAGGTGCGCCTCAAGGACGAACGCGCCGACAAACGTCTGCTGCACTGGCGCCAGGTGGCGATCAGCGCCTGTGAGCAATGCGGCCGCTCCACGGTGCCGGTGATTCACCCACCGCTGTTGCTGGCCGATTGGTTGAAACAGGCCGAGGCGGATTTGAAGCTGGTGCTGCACCCGGTGGCCGAGCCGCTGGTGAGCCATGCCAAGCCGTCGAGCCTGGCATTTTTGATCGGGCCGGAGGGTGGCTTGACCGATGGCGAAGTCGAAACTGCGAAACACGCTGGTTTCCACGCCGCACGACTGGGCCCACGGGTATTGCGCACCGAGACTGCACCGGTAGTCGCGTTATCAGTCGCTCAACAACTCTGGGGCGACTTCTAACCCTGCATGTAAACCCAATCAAAAATGTGGGAGCGGGCTTGCTCGCGATAGCGTTTTATCAGTCTGCGGATGTATTGACTGACACACCGCTTTCGCGAGCAAGCCCGCTCCCACAAGGGGATTGAGTGTTTACTCCACCGGATCACTCACCGGCTTGGCAATAATCGCCTTCAGCTCGCTGGTCATGGGGAATTCCAGGTTCAATCCCTTCGGCGGAATCGGCTGTTCAAACCAGCGCTGGTAGATCCCGTTGATTTCCCCCGAGCTGTACAGCTCGCCCAGGGTCTCGTTGACCACCGCCAGAAACTGCGGGTCGTCCTTGCGCACCATGCAGCTGTAGATTTCCCGCGACTGCTCCTCGCCCACCACCACCCACTTGTGCGGGTCCTTGGCCTTGGCGCGCTCGCCATAGAGCAACGCGTCATCCATATAGAACGCCACGGCCCGACCCGATTGCAGCATCTGGAACGCCTCGCCATGATCCTTGGCGCTGATCACCGACATATCCAGCTTGTGCTCATGGTTGTAGCTCTTGAGGAACCGCTCGTTGGTGGTGCCGGCGGTGGTCACCACGTTCTTGCCGCGCAGGTCGGCGAAGCGCTGGATACCGCTGTCGTTGGCGGTGAGCAACTGGCCCTTCACATAGATAAAGCCATAGGAAAACGCCACCTGCTTCTGCCGCTCGGCCGTCACCCCGGTGGAGCCGCACTCCAGGTCCACCGTGCCGTTGATCACCAGCGGAATACGCGTCTGCGAGGTGACCAGGTTGTACTTCACGTTGAGCTTGGGCACACCGGTCTTTTGTTGAATACGCTCGACAATCTTGCTCGCCAGGTCCACCGAATAGCCCATGGGTTTGCCGGTGTTATCGCCGACATAGGAAAACGGCACCGACGCATCGCGATAACCCAGGGTGATGCTCTTGGCATTCGCGACCTTGGCCAGGGTGCCCGTCAGCGGCGCTTCATTGGCCTGGGCCTGGGCCGTCAACAACAGCCCCAGTGCGGTACCGATCAACGTGATTTTTTGCATTGTTATTCTCCGTTGGTGTTCTTGTTATGGGCGGCGTACAGCAATCACGCTGATTTCCACCAGCACGCTCGGGCGTGCCAGTTCCGCCTGCAGGGTGGTGCGGGTCGGTGCCTGGCCGGGCGTGAGCCAGGCGGACCAGACATCATTCATCGGCGCAAAACCTTCCTGGATGTTCTTCAGGTAAATGGTCGCATTGAGCAGATGATCCTTGTCGCTGCCAGCTTGCGCCAGCAGCGCGTCAATCTTGGCCAGCACCTCGTGGGTCTGGGTGGTGACGTCCTGGCCCTGACCCGGCACTTGGCCGGAGAGGAATACCAGGTCCTGGTAGGTCACGGCGCCCGATAGGCGATTATTGCTGTCGATCCGGTTGATGGTCATTGCGGTGCCCTATGCGGCGCGGGGCGCGAGGCCCTGCATGTCAATGGAAGTGGTGTGCTGGCCGATCAGTTCGGCCAATACCTGGCCGCTGCCACAGGCCAGGGTGAAGCCCAGGGCGCCGTGGCCAAGGTTGAGCCACAAGTTGCGGTACACGCTGGCGCCAATCAGCGGCACACCGCTGGGGGTGGCCGGGCGCATGCCGGCCCATTCGATGGCCTGGCTATAGTCACCGGCCAAGGGGAACGTCTCACAGGCCTGGCGCTTGATCAGGGCCAGGCGCTTGGGCTCAAGGCCCGTATCAAAGCCGACGATGTCGACCATCGCCGCCACCCGCAGCTGTTCGCCGATCCGTGCGTAAACGATCTTGCGGTCATAGTCGGTGATGCTGATTTTCGGCGCGGCGTGCTGCTCGCCAATCGGCACACTCAGGCTGTAGCCCTTGAGCGGGTACAGTGGCAGCGCGATCCCCGGCAACGCCAGCTCAGGGCTGCGCACCCCCGCCGCCAACACCAGGTGCTGCACCGGCATCACCTCGCTACCCAACTCAATCGCCTGCACCGTGCCGTTGGCATGCCGGATACCCGTGACCTTGCGCCCCAGCACAAACCGGCAACGGCCCGACGCTTCAAGGCGCGCCGCCAGTTGCTGGCAGAAGCGGTGACAGTCCGCTACTTCTTCATTGGGCGTGTAGATCCCGCCGACAAAATCCTTCGCGCCCAGGGTCGGTTCCAGGCGCGTGCAATCGGCCGCCGACAGCACCTGTTGCTGCAGGCGATCCAGCACTTTGCCGCGGGCATGTTCGAAGGTGTGATGGCTGCGAAATGTCACCAGCTTGCCATTGCGCTGCCAGTCGAAGCCGTCCAGCCCATCCTCTTCGCGCCACTGCTGCAAGATGCCTTGGCTCAACGTGGCCAGGCGCAACAGATGGCCGGCGTTGCGCTTGTTCACCGAGGCCCGGCAAGCACCGAGGAACGCGGCCATCCAGCGCCATTGCGCGGGGTCCAGGCGCGGCCGCAGCTTCAACGGCGAATCACCGCGCAGCAGCCAGCCAATGGCTTGCAACGGCACGCCCTTGTCCGCCAGCGGCGCGACGTAGCGGTAGGACAACTGGCCGCCATTGGCAAAACTGGTCTCGCTGCCCAGGCTGTCGCGGGCCTCGACCACCGTCACGTCCATACCGGCGCGCACCAGGGCATAGGCGCTCGCCAGACCGATGACCCCACCGCCAATGATGCAAACCTGCTGAGCCATGTCGATTCCCGAGCGTTGTAATGAGCGTCCAAGGTTAGGGGCAGGTGACAGGCGCCGGACAATGAATAAAGATGGGCCACCTATAAACAAAGGTTATGGACTCGTCATGCGCTTGCGTCATATCGAAATTTTCCAGGCCATCCGCCAGACCGGCTCCGTCAGCGCCGCCGCGCAGTTGCTGCACGTCTCGCAACCGGCGGTGACCAAAGTGTTGCAACACGCCGAACTGCAACTGGGCTTCCCGCTGTTCCTGCGCATACGCGGCAAGCTGCAGCCCACTCCGGAAGCCCTGGCCCTGGAGCGTGAAGTCGATAAGGTCAGCGAAAGCCTGCAAGGCGTGCGGCGCCTGGCCCAGAACCTGCGGCGCGCGCCCGGCCAAAGCCTGCGCATCGGCGCCACGCCGGCCCTGGCCTTGTCATTGTTGCCGCCGGCAATTGGCGAGTGGACCCAGCGCTATCCGGACATTGCCTGCGAACTGTCCAGCGCCCACAGCCGTGAGCTGGTGCAGAACCTGTTGATGCGCGAGATGGATGTGGCGCTGACGCTCAAGTCCCCGGACCATCCCGGGCTCAAGGCCCAGGCGTTAGCCCACGGCGTACTGGTGGCCCTGGCGCCTCGGGGCTTCTGGCCTGCGACGGAGCTGGGCAAACCTTTGCCGTTGATGGCCCTGGCAGGCGCGCCGTTGATTGGCCTGTCCAGTGCCGACCCGCTGTCGGCGCGGCTCGACAGCTACCTTGAAGCGGTCGAGCCGCCGCCCAAGGTGCAGATCTCGGTGCAGACCTATTCCCTGGCCCGGGCCATGGTGGAGTCCGGCGCCGGCCTGGCGGTGATCGACCCCTTCACCGCCCTGGGCGCATCCACCGACAGCACCTGCATCCGCCCCCTGGCCCCGCCGCTGCCCATCACCCTGTACGCCCTGACCCGCGCGGATGAACCGCCGCCGCATATGTTGGCGAGCCTGCTGGAGATCTTTGGCAGCCGTGCCCAGGAGCAGCTAGACCGCCTCTAAAACACCGCAGAACCCTGTAGGAGCTGGCTTGTGTGGGAGCTGGCTTGTGTGGGAGCTGGCTTGCCTGCGATGCAGACACCTCGGTCCATCAGTCACACCCCAGTGATGCTATCGCAGGCAAGCCGGCTCCCACACAAAACCAGCGCCATGTGGTCTGTCAGAGCACGTAGCCCATGATCGCCACAAAGTGCAGCAGGCTGCCGCCGATCACGAACAGATGCCAGATCCCATGGGAGTGCCGCAGCCGGTGTTCCAGGGCGAAGAAGATAATCCCCACCGTGTACAACACCCCGCCCGACGCCAGCCAGATAAACCCGTCCATACCCAACGCGCCAATCAATGGCTTGACCGCCACCAACACAATCCAACCCATCACCGCATAGATCACAATCGACAAAATACGCGCCTCGGAGCGCGGCTTGATCTCCTGCAGGATTCCGATCACCGCCAGGCCCCAGACAATCCCGAACAACGTCCAGCCCCACGGCCCGTTCAGCGTCACCAGGCAAAACGGGGTGTAGCTGCCGGCGATCAGCAGGTAGATCGAGAAGTGATCGACCTTCTGCATGATTTCTTTTTTGCGCCCGCGCACGCTGTGATACACCGTCGAGGCGCTGTACAGCACCAGCAGGGTAAAGCCGTAGATCGCCACACTGACGATTTTCCACGGGCTGCCGTCCATACTCGCCACCACCAGCATCCACACCGCGCCGATAAAGGCCGCCACGGCGCCGAGCAAATGACTCCAGGCGTTGAATCGTTCTCCGTGATACATGTGTCGCCAACCTCCAAAACTGCTGCATCGACCCCGTAAGGCTCAGGCCTGACGGGCCAGAGTGCAAGACCGTTATGACGGTTGCGGCGCTTTAAGGGCACAATCGAGCGCATTCGAATAAGAGCCATCGCCATGCTGATCGACGAAGAGTTCACCCTCAAGAAGCTGGAAATCTTCCTGGCCTTCATGCGCACCGGCAACCTGGCCCGCGCCGCCGCCGAGTTGCAGACCAGCAATGTCAGCGTGCACCGGGCTATCCACTCCCTGGAGAATGCCCTGCGCTGCCCGCTGTTCAAGCACGAAGGGCGCAACCTCACCCCACTGGAAAGCGCCTACGTGCTCGAAGAGCGCGCGCAAAAACTGGTGCAGGACGTGGTCGACAGCGTGCGCCTGACCCGCGAAGCCGCTGGCTTTTCCGCCGAACGTTTCAAGCTTGGCGCCCTGTATTCGCTGACGGTCAAGACCGTGCCGCAACTGATCATGGGCCTGAAAATCCGCCGCAGCGAGCTCAATATCGACCTGATCCTGGGCTCCAACGTCGACCTGATGTACAAGCTCAAGAACATGGAAGTCGACGCGATCCTGATCTCCCTCGACGACCAGGTGATGGAGCCGGACTGCGCGCAGATCCAGCTGTTTTCCGATGACATCTTCCTCGCTACCCCCGCCGACTCGCCCCTGGACCGCGAACAGGAAATCGACCTGGCCCAGGTGCGCGACGCCACCTTCATCACCCTGACCCAGGGCTTCGCCACCCACCAGGACGGCGCACGGGTATTCAAGCAGGCGGGGTTCGAGCCGAAGGTGGCGATGCAGGTCAACGACATCTTCACCCTGCTGAGCATGGTCAGCTCGGGGGTGGGATATGCATTGCTGCCGGGAAGGATTGCGGCGGTGTATGAGAACCGCGTCAAGCTGATTCCATTGCAGGCGCGCTACCGGCTACAGCAGCACATTGGCGTGGTGTTCTTGAAGGCCAAGGAGCGCGACCCGAATTTGCTGGCGTTGTTGGCAGAGTGTCGGATGTATGCCAATCGGCAGGATTGAAACCGCGATGAGGCCCGAACATTCAATCGAGATTAGCGAATCAGCCCACCAACCCCCGCATCAGCAAAAACAACAACGAAGGCCCCAACAGACACCCCAGCGCCGTATAAAACGCCGCCGTCAGGCAGCCATAGGGCACCAGCTTCGGATCGGTCGCCGCCAACCCGCCGGCCACGCCGCTGGAGGTGCCCATCAGGCCGCCGAAGATCACCGCACTGCGCGGGCTGTTCAGGCCAATCAGCGGCGCCACGAACGGGGTCATCACCATCACCAAAATGGCCTTGATCAACCCCGCCGCAATGGACAGCGCCATCACCTCGGAACTGGCGCCAATCGCCGCCCCGGTCACGGGCCCGACGATATAGGTCACCGCCCCGGCGCCGATGGTGGTCAGGCTCACCGCATCGGTGTAGCCAAACGCCATGGCCACCCCAACGCCTGCGACAAATGACGAGCCGACGCCCACAAACAGTGCAAGCACCCCCACGTATCCGGCACGCTTGAGCTCATCGACGCTCACCCCAAACGCGGTCGCCACAATGGCAAAGTCGCGCAGCATCGCCCCGCCCAGCAGGCCGATGCCCGACAGCAGCGGGATATCCACCACGCCCTTGGCCCCGCCGGTAAACGCACCGCCCACATAGGACAGCACCAGCCCCAGCAGGATCGCGATGGCCGACCCATGCAAGCGGCCTTTGGTGAAGGTGTCGCTGATCCAGTAGGACACCCACATGGTCAGGCCGATCACCGCAAAACCACTGATCAGGCCGTAGCCGGTGATGACTTTCATCAAGGATTCGTACATGGCGCTCACCCTGCCGTCTTGGTAGGGATGACGGCATCCGGCTCACGGTTGCCGAGGCGTACCAGCACCGGCACCAGGGCAAATGCCACCACTACCGCGCAGGTGCCGGCGAGAATCGCCATGGGGCCGCCACTGATAGCGCCATAGACGTTTTGCTGGGCCGCCATGGCCACCACAATCGGGATGTACACCGCCGCCCAGAAGCTCACACCCTGCTCCGACTTGCCGGTAAACAGGCCACGCTTGCCCAGGTAACTGCCCAGGCCGATCAGCAGCAACATCGCGATGCCTACCCCGCCGACGTTGGCCGGGATGCCCATCCATTGGCCCAGCAGCTCGCCGACAAACAGGCCCGCCAGGGTACACAAGGCCAGAAACGCCACACCGTAAATAATCATGCTGGTAGTCCTCTTGATGCTTGATCGAAATTGTTGTTTTTGTGCTTCGAAAGCCAAGGTCATGCTTTATCGGTGATGGCGGCCCTCCTGCTCCAACAGGGCCTGCAAGGTGTCCAGGCGGGCACCTTCGAAGGCGATCACGGTGCCCTGTTCAAACACCCGCCGCGCCAGGCCGGTAAGCACCGCGCCCGGTGGCAGTTCGATCTGCAGGCGCACACCACGCTCATAGGCGCTTTGCACGGTGCCGCGCCAATCGACGATGCGGCACATGTTGAAGGCCAGGTCGTCGCGCAGTTGCGCGGGATCACGAATCGGCCGCGCCCGGGTGCTGCTCAGGTAGCTGATGGCCGGCGCCTTGAGCGCGACCTTGGCGAACGCCTCGGCCAGTGTTTGCGCAGGCGTGTCCAGCAGCGCGCAATGGGACGGCACGCTGACGGCCAGGCGCTTGGCCACGCCCTGGCCTTTGACGCGATCCGCGACCCGTTGCATGGCTGCGTCGCTGCCGGCAATCACGCACTGGTTGTCGGCATTGATATTGGCCAGGTACACCGGTGAATCGGGGCCATGGACTTCGGCCAGCACATTTTCGACGGTGGATAACTCCAGGCCGATCAGCGCGGTCATGCCGTAGCCCTGTGGATAAGCGCGCTGCATCAGCTCACCGCGCAGGCTGACCAGGCGCAGCGCATCGGCAAACCCCAGGGCGCCGGCGATCACCGCCGCCGGGTAAGCGCCGATGGACAGGCCCGCCACGTAGTCCGGCGTGTGCTGCAACTGACGAGCGTGGGCCACGCCTGCAATCAGCAAGCACAGTTGCACGGCGCGGGTACTGGCCAGGGCCTGTGCCGAATCGAGCTGGCGCACATCTTGCGCCAAGGCCTCGCTGGCTTCGTCGAGGACGCTGGCGGGCAACTGCTGGAGCATGCCCGGGCGCTGGGCGCCTTGCCCTGGGAACACCAAAAGGCTGCTCATACCACCGCCTGCCAAGGGTCGCTGACCAGGTGCGCGCCGCTGGCGCTTTTCAGTAGCACCCGCTGTGAAGGACCGGCCCATTCGCGCAAGGCCACCGCGCCATACGGGGTTTGCAGTTGCAGATCCACGGCACACGGCGCGGTGTCCAGCAGCGCCAGCAGATCCTTGGCATCGCCGCGATCAAGAGGCTCGAAAGTGCGCAACAACAAATCCAGATCGCTCTGGGCATGCAGCGCTTCAATGCCGGTGGCCAACTCGAAACCCGCGCTGCCCGTAATGCCCCAGACCGCCTTCGCCAGCACTGGCCGCAGTTGCGCGAGTGCCCGCAGCGCCGGCAGATCGCGGGGCGAAATCACTTCGCACAGCGCCTCGGGCACCACCCGCCGCTGCACGGCTGCAAGCGGCATCACGGCGCCAAAGCGCTGCTCACGCAGACGCCCGCGCACACCCACCGCCACATAGCCCGGTTCGGCCAGCGCCCGGCGCACCACCACCGGCTGCCCGGCACCGATCACCGCCAGTGCCCAGGCCGGTGCGTCAGCCGGCAGATGCGCCGGGGTCATGCCCCAGAGCAAGTCGTGAGCGTTCACCATTGCTCCCGCAGCAGCTCGCGTACACGGCTGGACGCCGCACGGTTGACGGCGCCCAGGCGCCCGCGCAAATCCCGCACGCCGCTGCTCTGTACGTCCTTGATCGCCTGCTGCAGGCAATCGCTGACCCGCGCCAGGTCATCGGCCGTGGGGTGTTCGATCTGGTTGACCGTGAGGGTTTCCCAGAGCAGACCGAGGCTGGCATAACTGTCGATGTCGTAGGCCATGGGCGGCACGCTGGCGGCCAGGGCCTCCAGTTCTTCGACACTGCGCAAGGTGACCCGCGCCGCCGACGCCTTGCCCATGGCGTGCACCATCACCCCAGGGTCGCGCAGGGCAATCAGGCGATTGGCTTGGTAGCCATGGGCAAGAAACGCCCCGGACATGGCCTTGCCCACCAGCAACCCGATCACCGGGTGCCCGGCCAGGCGCGCACGGGCATAACTGTCCGCCGCTGCCGCCAGGGCTTGATGAATCCCCAACGCTTCTTCGCGGCGGCCGTAGGCCTGGCTCGGTACGTCGACGATGGCAATGATCGGGCGTTGATCGCCGCTGGCGATGGCTTCATCCACCGCCTTGGCCAAACCCCAGCCTTCCAGCAAACCCACCTCACCCTGGCGCGCCCTTGGGAAGCGGTTGGCGGCATCCGGCACCACCGCGATAAACCGTACGGCTTGCTCGCCAAGCACGCCATCCGCCACTTTCAACGAAGCCGGCAGACCTGCTACCGGCGCCGCACCGGCGCTCAATGCGTTGAACCACTGCAAGCCTCTCATGGGCGTTCTCCCTGATACAGGTCACGAACCGTGGCCGGCTCGATCTGCGGTGCGGCGTCCAGCGCAGCCAGACGCGCCAGGTAATAGTCGGCCTGGCGGCTGCGTTGCGAGGCCGGTAAACCTTGCTGCAACAGTTCACTGATCTGTTGGCGGATCTGCGCCACGTCGTCCGCCACATAGCGGTCGGCCAGGCCACTGTTGAAGCGCTGCTCGCCGCCGGTCAGGCTCCAGATGAAGGGCCGGTCACGGGAGTCGTATTCTTCAAGGCCGGCTTCCTGTTCGATCACTTGCGGGCCGTTCAAGCCCAAGCGGGCTTCGCGGGTTACCAGCAGGTAACTGCACAGGCCAGCGGCAATCGACATGCCGCCAAAGCAGCCAACACTGCCGGCCACCACGCCGATCACTGGCTGGTACTGGCGCAGGTCGACAATTGCGGCGTGGATATCGGCAATCGCCGCCAGCCCGAGGTTGGCCTCCTGCAAGCGCACACCGCCGGTTTCCAATAGCAGCACAGCGCGGGTGGGGACGCCGTTGCGGTTGTCCTCGGCGGCCAGTTCCAGGGCCCCGGCGATTTTTGCCCCGCCGACTTCACCGAGGCTGCCGCCCTGGAAATTGCCTTCGATAGCGGCGATCACCAGCGGCAGGCCGTCGAGGGTGCCCTTGGCGATCACCACGCCATCGTCGGCCTGCGGGACCACACCCTGGCGGCTCAGCCACGGCGACATTACGCGCTGGAACGGGTCGATCAGTTCCCGATAGCTGCCGGCATCCAGCAACGCCTTGGCCCGCTGACGGGCGCCGAGCTCGACGAAGCTGTGTCGGTTGAGTAAGTCAGTCATGGCCAAGCTCCTCGAAACCTTGCTCCAGACGCAAGCGCACCACGCCGGGGGTGGCGCCAAAATCGTGGATCTGAATGTTCAAGGCCGGCGGTGTCTGTTCCTGGAAAAGCCGCTGGAACAGGTGTTGCCAGCGTTGCTCGGCGCCGTTGACCGAGGTTTGCACCTGGATGCTCAAGGTGCCCGCCGTGCCCGGTTCCAGCAGCACTTCAAGGTCGCCGGAACCGACGCAACCCACCAGCGCACGGCCTTTGGGCGGCTGCCCGGCGGGGAATTCAAAGGATAGGGTTTCCATCAAAACGCTCCGTCGCAAGACTCGATGCGGTCGATAAACAGGCAGGCGGCCAACAGGTCGGCGGCGCCACCGGGGGAGGCATTGAGTGCCAGCAGTTGTTGGTCCAATTCATTGAGGCGCCGCCGCCCGGCCAGGCTTGCACTGCCGCCTGCGTCCAGCACGGCCTGGGCCCCCAGTTGCATGGTCTGCAGGCCATCGGTGCCGGCGCGGTACAGCACGCAGGTATCGGCCAGTTGGGTCATGATCGCCAGCAGCGCATCGAGGCGTGCGTTCTGCTCGCCGTGTTGTTGCGCGCGGCTTGCGTGCAGTTGCGGCAGGCCACGTTGCAGTACCGCGGGGAAGCCCAGTTGCGCTTCTTCGCGGGCGCCGCGTGCGCCGTAGCGTTGGGCGACTTGTACGCCATGGCTCAACGGTTGCGGCGCATAGCGGTCGTTGAGCAAGGCCAGGCGCGCGGCGCGCAGGCTCACGGCACTGGCGTTGCGGGAGGTGGGATCCAGCGCGGTGGCAGCCACCAGCAGGCCGAGGGCCCAGATCGCGCCGCGATGGGTGTTCACGCCTTGGGTGGTGATCAGCATCGCTTGCTCACCCTCGCGCCCGATACGGCCCAGGGCTTCGCGCAGTGGCAGGCCGATTTCACCTGCCTCAATCGCCGCCTCGGCCATTTCCTTGAACGCCGGCCACAGGGACAGCGCCGAGGCATGCATCAGGCCCAGGTGCAGATCGTTGTGGGCGCCGTTGCCGCGCCGGTCCACCAACGCCGGCTTGGGCGACAGGTCCGCTTCGTCGATCAGCGCGTCGACCGCCAGGTCCGCCAGTTGCTCGGCCAGTGTCAATGTGTGCAGTTTGAGTGCGTGCATTTACCAGCTCCTGAACTTGGCGGGCGGGTTGTACAGGCCACCGGACCAGTCCACCAGGTCGGCCACGCTTTTGGCCGCCAGCAGTTCGCGGGTGGCGTCGGTGCGGCGGATGCCGAGGTCTTCGGGCAAGGCGATCAGGCCCTCGCGGCGCATGCGCGCGGTGTCCTTGGGGTTGTGGCGCAGGCCGATGGCGGTCACCCCGGCCACCGCCGCGATCATCGCCTGGCGTTCTTCCAGGGAGCGCGCCTTGTACAGGTAGGCGATGCCTTCTTCGGTGAGCAGGTGGGTCACGTCGTCGCCGTAGATCATGATCGGCGCCAGGGGCATGCCGCTTTTGCGCGCCACTTCCACCGCATCCAGGGTTTCGACGAAGGTCGGTTTGCCGCCCTCCTGGAAGGTCTCGACCATTTGCACGACGAGTTTTTTGCCGCGTTCCAGCAGGGCTTCGGGGGCATCGTCGTGGCGCATATCGAGCCAGGCCGGGGTGCCGTGACGGCGCCCGCGCGGGTCGTGGCCCATGTTCGGCGCGCCACCGAACCCGGCCAGCCGGCCGCGGGTCACGGTGGAGGAATGACCGTCGCCATCGACCTGCAAGGTGGCGCCGATAAACAGGTCCACCGCGTATTGGCCAGCCAATTGGCAGAACATCCGGTTGGAGCGCAATGAGCCGTCGCGGCCGGTGAAGAACACATCCGGGCGGGCGGCGATGTAGTGTTCCATGCCCAACTCGGTACCGAAGCAATGCACGCTTTCGACCCAGCCGCTTTCGATGGCGGGAATCAGCGTCGGGTGCGGGTTGAGGGTCCAGTTGCGGCAGATCTTGCCTTTGAGGCCCAGGGACTCGCCGTAGGTCGGCAGGATCAGTTCAATGGCGGCGGTGTTGAAACCAATGCCATGGTTCAGCGACTGCACGTTGTGTTTTTCGTAGATGCCACGGATCGCCATCATCGCCATCAACACATGCACCGGCTTGATATGCCGGGGGTCGCGGGTGAACAGCGGTTCGATATAGAAGGGCTTGTCGGCCACCACCACGAAATCCACCCAACTGGCCGGGATGTCTACGCGGGGCAAGTCGCTGACGTCGTCCACCAACTGGTTGACCTGGACGATGACGATGCCATCGCTGAAGGCCGCCGGTTCGATCAGCGCCGGGGTGTCTTCGGTACTGGGGCCGGTGTAGATATTGCCGGCGCGGTCGGCCATGAAGCCGGCGGACAGCACCACGTTGGGGATCAGGTCGACAACCAGCCGTGCATACAATTCGATGTAGGTGTGGATCGCGCCGACTTCCAGCAGGCCGTCTTCGAGCAACTGGCTGATGCGCAGGGATTGGGTGCCGGCGAAGGAAAAGTCGAGCTTGCGCGCGATGCCCTTTTCAAACAGGTCCAGGTGCTCGGAGCGCCCGACGCTGGGCATGATCATGTGCAAGTCGTGGAGCACAGCCGGGTCGGCCTTGGCCAGGGAGCGCGAGAGAAAGTCGGCCTGCTTCTGGTTATTGCCTTCCAGCACCACACGGTCGCCGGGCAGGATCAGGGCTTGCAGGGCCTCGACAATGCGTTCGGTGGGTAACACCACACCATCGGCCAGGGATGCCACCCGCGCCAGGCGCCGCTGTTTCTCATCGCGTCGCCGCGTCCAGCGCGAGTCGGGGGTTATTGTTGTTGTCATGATCGCTCCACGGGTTCGCTGTCGTGGGGCTCACCATAGGAGTGAATCGGGGGGGTATCAATCAAGCTCGGCGGCGAACCGTTACGGCTGGAGTAACGATCCCCCCTGTAGGAGCGATCTTGCTCGCGAAAAACGTCAACGATAACGCAGTGCTATCAGGTAACGCGCGGCGCCTATGCGTCCTTCGCGAGCAAGCTCGCTCCTACAACCATTCCATACGCTGGCGCCATACGGTCCAGCCCATGGCGATGCCTGCCACGGTATGAAACCCCAGCACCGCCGCCAGGCTCCAGCTCACCAGCCCCCAAATCGCCTGCACATACACCGGCAGCAGAAACAGCAATAGCCCAAACAACAGGCCCACGCCCCACTGCTCCCACTTCATTGACCGACGCAGGTAGGAAATGAACGCGCAACCCATCGCCGCGACCAGGAACACCAGCAACAAACCCGACACTGCATGCCCCGTCACCACAGGCCAACCGAAGAACCAAAAGAGCAGGCAGAGCGCAGACAAGGCGAGTGAGCACATGAGGATAAACACCAACAGGTATTCAAAGATCCTCAGGCCCCAGCCATGGATGAAATGGCGGGTCTGTTGAATGTCGGCCTTGCTCGGCCTTCGCGAGATAGCCACCGCCAGCAGGCCCGAGCCCAAGCCGCCCAGGCTCATGACCACCAGATTGATCACAACGTCCTTGAATTCTTTGTTTGTGGCGCTGAGCACCAGGGTTTCCAGATACCCCAAGATAAACACCGCGCCCACCGACGAGATCCCGAAGCCCGCGAGCTTTCCGCGCCGGGTCGGGCAATTCATCGTCACGCTGGCAGTAAGCACCAACACCAGGAACCACAACAGCAAGACGCCACTAAACGGGCTGGAGTTGTAAAACCGGACAAATACGTCAAATAGCCACATTGCGTTATTGCTTCCACCGAAATACTCCTCGGGTTATCGGCGGGTTTGCGTGGGGCTTTATCCGAGAAAGCATTTGAGCTGCGCATCCACATCACTCAACAACGCTTGTGTACTGTCGATAAGTTGCTTTAGCAGCGCCTCATCCTCATCCATATACCCTTCGTATTCCGCCAGGTTTCGCCGCTCATGACACAACGCAAACAGTCGAACCTGAACCTTTGTGGTATCGGTGGTATGAGCCAGGCATTGGAAGACCAGGTAGCGCTTGTCAGAGCGGTAACCTTGCAAGCGCAAGGCAGTCAGTGCGATGGCATGGGCGGCGTTGTAAGCCAGGTCAAAGCGACTCGAGAAGGATAGCTGCGCAGTACCCGCGTCCCTTAACCGATCCTTGCCCGAGCGCATCAAACCTTCACATTCCGTGCAATCCGGCGGCTCGGCCTTCAAGCCACCACTACGGAGCAGATTCTCCAGATTGGTTTTGCTGTCCAACCTTGGACTCCACGGGGTTCACCCCAATGAGATTGATCTTGTCTTGCTCCGCGACCCGCTGCACAAAACTGTTCCCGGCAGTCCATTTGCCAATCCAGTCCTCAGGGGTGTAGAGCGTTGGGTTGATGGTGCGGCCCAATTGTTCTTCCAGCGGCATGAGCTGCGCCATGACTTCACTGTAGTCGAGGCTTTCACCGATCAGCATCAGATCTATGTCACTGGATGAGTGCGCCTGCCCCTTGGCAATCGAGCCGTAGATAAAGGCCCAGCTCAACTGCTTGGCGAATGGCGCCAATGCGTTGCGCAGAGGTTCATCCAGGCTCAGGGTCTTGCGCACGATGTTCAGCAACTCAGCGTAAATCGGGCATTGCGGGTTGGCTTGGTAGTGGGTCTGGTTGCCCTGACGGGTCATGCTCAAGACACCCGCCCGTTGCAGGCGCTCCAACTCACGGGTCAGGCTGCCCTTGCCCACTTGGGCCCAGCGGGCTATTTCATTGGTGAAAAAGCTCTGGTCAGGTTTGCCAAAAAGCAGGCCCAGGACTTTTTGCTGGGTCACGGTAAACAGGGCTGTGCTGAGGGGCAGGGTTTGCATGGCGACGACCAAAGAGTCCCAAAAAGGGAACGATAGGTCCCTTTCTGGGACTGATCAAGTTTTACGCAGCGGGCGCCGGCGATATCTGCTCCAGCGCGTGCTCGATCAGCAGTTGGCCCCGCTCAATCATTTGTGGGATGGCGCGAAAATTTCGCGGGAAAAATCTGAAGACTGCATCCCCATCAATCATTCCTACAACCTTTTAGGGTTGTTGCTCGGATGTCGCCTCACTAGCCTTTGGGATTTGAATCATCTCACCAGCAGAACATCATGAATCTGACCCTGAAACCCGATACAAGGCCATTGCAGAGCGTGATGTATCACATCACAATCCATCCATGATCGTCAGCTGGAAACACAAGGGCTCCAGCATTTTTATGAAACAGGATCAACCAAAGGTATCAACGCGGGTCATGCGAAACGCTTGCGTCGTGTGCTGCTGATTCTGGATAGCGCAGGACACCCGAACGAATTGAATCTCCCAGGATGGCGCTTTCATCGTCTCAAAGGCGATCTGCTCGACTACTGTTCCGTCAGCATCAGCGGCAACTGGCGCATCATTTTTCGTATGCTGGATGATCACGTCGAACTGGTTGATTACCTTGACTACCACTGAACAGGGGCACGCACATGGGTATGCACAACCCACCACATCCCGGCGAAATCCTGCTTGAGGATGTGATGCCCAGCCTGGGTATCACCATTACCGAAATGGCCCGGCGGCTCGGCTTTGCCAGGGAAACATTCTCCAGGATCCTGCATGGTCACGCGCCAGTCAGCCCGGACCTTGCCGTGAGGCTGGAGCGGGCAGGCATCAGCAAAGCGCGGTTATGGCTGTCGATGCAAAGCACCTATGATCTTTGGCAAGCGGAGCACCGTGAACAACCGGTGATTGAGCGTTTTGCGCAGATTGAGTAGGGCTAGGCGCCAAGCACAATCCAATGTGGGAGCTGGCTTGTGTGGGAGCTGAGAACGGGTGTTCAGGCCAGGCCAGCCTCGACCAGCAGCGCTTCCAATCCCATCAGGTCCGGCACTTTCGCCACATGCTCGCCGACCTGTACCGCCGCCAGTTCCAGGGGCGATAGAGGCACGTCCACGTAACTCAACTGGCTGTCGAGTTTGTAGGACCGGGGAATGCCCTGGATCACCAGGGCAATGAACTTCAATGTGGGCCGCCCGCCCAGGGCGTTGAGCACGACGATCCGCGCGCGCTCGCTGACAACACTGGTGCCACCGCAGGCCGCTTCAAAGCTGATCAGCGGCAGGTGCTGGTCGCGCCAGGTCACTTGTCGCAGGTACCACGGTGGTGCGTCGCTGGCCGGTTCGCCGCGCTGGAAGTCGATCAGCTCTGCCACCGCGACGTTGGGTAGCAACAGGTGGCGGTCGGCCAGGGGCAGCAGCAAGCCGGTGAGTTGACTGGTGCGGTGGTCAAGCATGTTTCGGGCTCCAGTAGGCGATGCTTTCGAGCAACACCGACTCTTGATAGGGCTTGCCGAGGTAGTCGTTGACGCCGATCGCCATGGCTCGGTCGCGGTGTTTCTGGCCGGTGCGGGAGGTGATCATGATGATCGGCAGGCGCTTGAGCCGCGGGTCGTTGCGCACCTGGATCGCCACTTCAAAACCATCCATGCGCGGCATTTCGATATCCAGCAACATCAGGTCCGGGGTGTGTTCCTCGAGCAAGGCGATGGCGTCGATGCCGTCCTTGGCGGTCAGCACGTTCATGCCATTGCGCTCCAGCAGGCGGCTGGTGACTTTGCGCACGGTCACCGAGTCGTCCACCACCAGCACCAGCAAGCGCTGCTTTTTCTGCGGCTCGTTGACCGCCAGCACGCTGTCCGCCGCCTGGGCCGGCAAGGCCGGGGCCAGGGCGCGGATATGCGCCAGCAGGTCGATGATCAACACCACCCGGCCATCGCCAAGAATGGTCGCCCCGGACAGCCCTTGCACCGCCGCAAACTGCGGGCCCAGGCCCTTGACCACGATTTCGCGGGTGCCGGCCATGTCGTCCACCTGCACCGCAATGTGCCGCTCGTTGCATTGCATCAGCAGCACCGGCAGCGGCTGGTTTTGCCCCAGCAGCTTGGGCCGGGCCACGGTGTGCAGCAACTCGCCCAGGTAATACAGCTCGTAGCGCTGGCCCGCGTACTCATACACCGGCGGATCCAGTTGGTAGTGCCCCTCCAGCTCATTGGGCAATACGCGCACCAGGCCCTGGATGGTGTTCAGCGGAATCGCGTACTGGTCCTCCGCACACTGCACCATCAACGCCCGGTTGACCGACACGGTAAACGGCAGGCGAATACGGAAATGCACGCCCACGCCCGGCGTAGAGTCAATGAACATGCTGCCGCCCAGTTGGCGCACTTCTTCGTGCACCACGTCCATGCCCACGCCACGCCCGGAAATCTGGGTGATTTTTTCGGCGGTGGAGAACCCTGGCTGCAAGATGAACTGCAACACGTCGCGGTCGCTGATCTCCATTTCCGGGTCCAGCAGGCCGCGCTTGATCGCCTTGCGCCGCACTGCAT
Organism: Pseudomonas sp. DTU12.1; assembly: GCF_009873475.1. Classification (NCBI taxonomy): domain Bacteria; kingdom Pseudomonadati; phylum Pseudomonadota; class Gammaproteobacteria; order Pseudomonadales; family Pseudomonadaceae; genus Pseudomonas; species Pseudomonas sp. DTU12.1. The sequence goes on from NZ_CP045254.1 coordinate 5,728,268, forward strand.
CCAGTGGCACGCCGGCGCCGTCGTCGCGCATATCGAAGATGATGTCGCCGCCTTCGTGGCTCAGGTCCAGGGTGATCCGGCCCTTCTCCGGCTTGCCCGCCAACAGCCGTGCATCCCGCGACTCCAGGCCATGGTCGACGGCGTTGCGCAGCATATGCTCCAGGGGCGCCGCCATGCGCTCCAGCACGTTGCGGTCCATCTCGCCCTCGGCATTGCCGACGACGAATTCCACATCCTTGCCCAGCTCACCGGCCACCTGCCGCACGATGCGTTTGAGGCGCGGCAGCATGCGTTCGAACGGCACCATGCGCGTGCGCATCAGGCCTTCTTGCAACTCGGTGTTGATGCGCGCCTGTTGCTGCAACAGGTTCTGCGCGTCCTGGTTACGCTGGTCGAGGGTTTCCTTGAGGTCCAGCAAGTCCGAGGCCGACTCGGACAACGCGCGGGACAACTGTTGCAACTGGGAATGGCGATCCATTTCCAGGGGGTCGAATTCTTCGTAGCCCAGGCGCTCGGTTTCCGCGTGCTGGCGGCTGACGATCCGCCCCTGGGTCTCGGTTTCGAGGCGACGCAGTTGGTCGCGCATGCGCTCGATGGTGGTTTGCACCTCGGTGAGGGCGCTGCGGGCGTCGTTGACCTGCTGCTCGATACGCCCACGGAAAATCGAGGTTTCACCGGCGAGGTTGACCAGGTCATCCAGTAGCTCGGCGGATATTTTCACCATGTCCGCGCCCGGCTCGCTGGCCGCTGGCGCTTCGGGTTTGCCGGCGGGCATCGCGACCGGGGCAGCCTGGGTTTCGGTGGGCTGGACCAGGCTCTTGATGCGCTCGATCAGACGCTCTACGGAGCCGACCGGCAACCCCGCTGCCACCGCCTCGACCATCTGTGCCAGGCGGTCGTGGCAGCCTTGCAACAATGCAAACAGCTCGGCCGTGGGCGCCAGCAGCCCCGCCGAAAGGCCTTCGTAGAGAAATTCCAGTTCGTGGGCCAGGTCGCCGATGGGCGCAATTTCGACCATACGCGCGCCGCCCTTGAGGGTATGCAGGTCGCGCAGCAAGGTCTCGACCTCCTGGCGGTTCTGCGGCTCGGCCTGCCAACGCAACAGCGCCGCGCCGGAGCTGTCGAGGATATCGGCCGCTTCTTCAAGAAAAATATCCAGCAGTTCGGGATCGCTGCCGGCGCCCTGCGCCTCGGGTGGCGTGGGGACGGCCACCGGCGCGGCGTTCTGGCGTACCTCGCGCAAGCGGCCTATCAGGGCGCTGGAATCACTCAAGGGTTGCTGCTCTTGCAACTGCTCCAGTTGCAAGGCCAGGTGTTCATGGCTGTCCATCAACACTTGGGCCATTTGCGCGGAGTAGCTGTAGCGCCGGTCCACCAGGCCTTCGTAAAGGCTTTCCAGTTCCTGGGCCAGATCGCCCACCGGGCCGATTTCGGCCATGCGCGCGCCGCCGCGCAGGGTGTGCAGGTCGCGCTGCAGGGACGACAGCGGTGCCACGCCGTCGGGGTCCAGCAACCAGCGCTTGAGGGACTGCCCGGCGCTGTCGAGGATATCGACCGCTTCCTCAAGGAAGATCTCGACGATCTCATCGTCCACCGCCCAGTCCTGTTGCAACTGTGTGGTGGCAGCGCCCAGTTCGGCAATGCTCAGGGCGCGACTGCCATCACTTTTGATCAGGCCGGTGGCGCTGGGGTCGAGCCCTTCATCGAGCAGCTCGCGCAAGGCTTTCATACGCGCCGGCGCCGGGCTGACTTCCTGGCCGGCGGCCAGTTGGTCGAGCATGTTGATCAGGGCTTCATGGGCCAGCTCGGCCTCATGGAAAAACCGCTCGCTGACTGCCAGGCTGCTCTCTTCCACCGCCCCATACAGGTCGAGCAACGCTTCGCACAGCTCATCCATCGGGTGCAGGTCGGCCAGGTGCGCGCCCTCGCCCAGGGTGGTCAACTCGTCCAGCAATGCGCTGAGTTCCTGGCGCTCGCCGGGGTGTTGCTGCCAGCGCCGCAGCAGGCTTTCGGCGTCCAGCAGGATGTCCATGCCCTGGGCCAGGAAATTGCTGATCAACTGTGGGTCGCGCTTGACCCGCAGGCCCTCGCTCGGGGCGTTGAGGAAGGCTTCAAGCTGGCTGTCGAGACGCGCCTGGGTGCGCTCGATCAACGACTGCGCGCCGTCGATGGGTGCCAGGGGATCACTGTCCAACTGGCGCAAGCCGCGCTGGAACAGGGCTTCACCCTCCAGCAGCAGGTCGATTTCATCCAGGTCCAACGCCAGGCGATGGGCCTTGTACTCACGGGTCAGGTGGTCCAACGGCCGCGCCAGCTCGGCGATGGGCAGGACGCCCGCCATGTAGGCGCTGCCCTTGAGGGTATGCAAGGCACGTTGCAGTTCATCGCTGACGTGCAGCGGCATCTGTTCGGTGGCCTGGTGCAAAAACCGATTGAGGCTGTCCAGGTGGCTCAACGCTTCGTTGCGGAAGATCTCCAGCAGCAGCGGGTCGAGCGTGCTGTCCTCCGGTTCCACGGCAGGCGGTAACGGCGCGCCACTGGCCAGGGCATGGGCGCGTGCGGCAAGCAGGTCGACATCATCACGCTGGCGCTGGGCATCGGCGGCGAACTCGGCAATCAATGCCGGCAGCAGCAGCAATACATCATCCAGTACGGCCTGGACTTCGGCGCCCGGCGCGACCACCCGCTCCAGCACGCGGTTAAGCAGGTTTTCCACGGCCCACGCCAGTTCCGCCAACACCAGGGCACGCACCATGCGCCCGCTGCCCTTGAGGGTATGGAAGGCGCGGCGCATGTCGCTCAGGGCGGTCTTGTCTTCGAGGCTGGCGGCGCCTTGGGGTACCAGGCGCTGCAGCACTTCCAGCACTTCGGCGGTTTCTTCGAGGAACACTTCGCGCAGTTCATCGTCCACCGACTCTTCGTCGGCCGGCGGCGGCAACAGGCTGCCCGGGCGCTGCAGGGCCGGCGGGTTGAGACGTGGGGTCGGGCTGGCCAGGGCCTGCGCCAGTGTCTGGGAATCGGCCGGCAACTCATCGTGTGGTGCCGAGCGTTCCTGGCGCCAGGCTTGCTGCGCTGGCACGGGTGCGTAACCCAGGGCCGCGAGCCCTTCAAAGGCGATGTCCAGCACCCGCTCGCCCGGGGCATCCGGGTCCTGCAGCATGCGTTCCAGGTAGTGTTCCAGGCTGGTGAGCACATCGGCGCAATGTTCAAGCTGCGCCGCCGGCGGCGCCGTGTCATGGCCCATCCACTGTTCATCGACGTAAATCTTGAAGCCACGCACCAGGCCCGCCGCGCGCGGCAGCGGGATCATCGCCAGGGCACCGCGCACCTGGGTCAGCAGTTGCGGCAGGGATTCCAGGCGCTGCGTATCCCACTGCGCCTCCAGGCAATCGATGACCAACTCCCGCGCCTGCTTGAGGCACTGGCATGACTCCTTGATCACCAACTGGTGGATCTGGGTCAGGTCGGTGGTGGGCAGGCGGCTGTCTTCACGGTTTTGCGGTTCGACGGTGCCCACCATCCCGGCCAGAGTCGCTTCGACATAGAGCAACGCTCCGGCCACATCCATCAGCACTGCATCATTGGGTTCGCGCTGCCCCTGGGCCAGGCCCTGGACCACCGCCAACTGGTCGATGATCACTTTGCGCGGCTGGCCAAACCCCAATACCGCCAGGGTATCGGCGATCTGGCGCAACGGCGCTAGCAGGCTGTCCAGGGCAGAGATGTGCTGGCGGTCGCTGCGCACAAACAGGTCCAGGCGTTCCTTGACCCGCACCAACTCTTCACACAGCGCGCCGAGCACCGAGCCCATGGCGTTGCGGTCCGGGCCGGCCAGGCGCGCGCGCTCGGCATCGACCACGGTGCTGTCGGGCAAGGCTTCATCCAGGCCGTAGCGTTCCTTGAGGCTTTGCATGCGCGGCGTCGGCCGGGTGACTTTGGCGATGTAAAACAGCAGGCTCTTGAGCAGTTGATCCGGCGCCGGGGTGTTGATCCCTTCGATGCCCTGGATCTGCAGGCGCTTGAGCACCTTGTCACAGCTTTTAAGCAGGCTGCGCAACGCCGGGCTATTGGCGATAACGCCGGTGAGCATGCCTTCGGCCAATGCCGAGGTGACTTGCCACAACGCCAGCAACGGCGCGCCGTGGCATAGCGCTTCCAGTTGGGCGAAGACCCGCGCCATGTCTTCCAGGTTGCTGGGGCCATGATCCTCACGCAGCAGCCCGGCCAAACCTTGTTGCAGCATTTGCCGCCACTGCTGCAGTTGCTCGGCAAAATCCGCCGGCGCACGTTGGGCCAGGGCTTCATCCGGCAACGGTGCGATCACCAGCAGTTGCGGGCTGAACAGGCTGGTTTCCGAGAGCAGGCTTTTACCGTGCACGCTGCGCAGGTCGTTGAGCAGCGGCAACACCACCAGCGGCAGGTCGCGCCGCGCGCTGTGCACACGGTCCAGGTACAACGGCAGTTGCCCAAGGGCCTGTTGCAGCAGGCGAATGCCTTCTTCGCGCTGGCTGACATGCCCCGCTTGCAGGGCCAGGGCCAGGTGTTCCATTTCTTCGGCGAGCAGTGCCGCGCCGTAGAACTCGACCATCTGCAGGGCGCCGTGGACCTGGTGAATGCCCGCAAGGCACTGCGCGAGGGGCGCATCGCTGGAGTCGTCGGTGTAGGCGTCCAGCGCCGCACGGGCCTGTTTCAGGGTGTCGGCGATCTCGCCCTTGACCCATTCGAGGGCGACGTAGTCGTGCCGGTCAACCATAACGACTCCCGTCTGAATGGGTGAAAAGTGAGAATCCATGTGGGAGCGGGCTTGCTCGCGAAAGCGCTGGGTCAGTCGGCACATTAGGTGACTGACCCAGCGCTTTCGCGAGCAAGCCCGCTCCCACATTTAGATTGCGGTGGTTTTGGGTGGGCATGTCATTCATTGGTCTTGCGCACGGGCGGCAAGGTGAAGCCCGACACCGAACGGCGCAACTGGCTGGCCATTTTGGCCAGGTTGCCGATGCTCTCGGCGGTGGCCGTGGAGCCCGATGAGGTCTGGCTGGTGATCTGCTGGATCACGTTCATGGTCAAGGAGATCTGCCCCGCCGACGAGGTTTGCTGCTGCGCGGCGTTGGAGATGCTCTGGATCAGCGCGGCCAGGGTCTTGGACACCCCTTCGATTTCTTCCAGGGCCACCCCGGCGTCCTGGGCCAGCCGCGCGCCACGCACCACTTCGGTGGTGGTCTGCTCCATGGAGATCACGGCTTCGTTGGTATCGGTCTGGATCGCCCGCACCAGGTTCTCGATCTGCCGGGTGGCCGCCGACGAGCGTTCGGCCAGGCGTTGCACTTCATCGGCCACCACTGCAAAGCCGCGCCCGGCATCGCCGGCCATGCTCGCCTGGATCGCGGCGTTGAGGGCGAGGATGTTGGTCTGCTCGGCAATGTCGTCGATCAGGCTGACGATATCGCCAATCTCCTGGGATGACTCACCCAGGCGTTTGATGCGCTTGGCGGTGTCCTGGATCTGTTCGCGAATGTTGTCCATGCCGTGGATGGTGTTGTGCACCACCTCGTTGCCCTTGTTGGCGATCTCCACCGAACGTTCGGCCACGGCCGAGGACTCGGCGGCATTGGCCGATACCTGGTCGATGGATTGGGCCATCTGATTGATCGCCGTCGAGGCTTCGGCGATCTGCTGGGCCTGGTGTTCCGAGGCCTGGGCCAGGTGCATGGCGGTGGCCTGGGTTTCCTGCACGGCGCCGGCCACTTCACCGGCGGTGAGGTTGATGGTCGCCACCAGGTCGCGCAACTGGTCCACCGAATAGTTGATGGAATCGGCGATGGTGCCGGTGAAGTCTTCGGTCACCGAGGCGGTCACGGTAAGGTCGCCGTCGGCCAGGTCTTCGATTTCGTCCAGCAGGCGCATGATCGCGTTCTGGTTGCGTTCGTTTTTCTCGGCGGTTTCGCGCAGTTGGCGATTGGTTTCGCGCACCATCACCAGGCCGATCAGGATGATTGACGCCAGCGCCAGCAAGCCCAGGACATAGCCACCGATGGTGTCGAGGGTGCGCCCGCCCGCCAGGTTTTCAAAACCGGTGGCCAGGTGCGAAGCCTCATCGAGCAGGGTTTGCGAGAGGCTGAAGATATTGCTCGCCGAAGCGCGCACCTGGAACAGTTGCGGCGAGGTTTCGAGGATTTCATCCACGGAGCCGGAGACAAACTCGAACAGCTCGGCAATCTCCGCCAGGCGCGCACGGGCGTCCGGGTCTTGCACCTCGCTGATCTTCAGGCCAGCACTGCCCTGGAGCATACCGGCCAGGACCTGGCCAAAGCGGTTGGCATCACGGCCAAAGGCGTCGGCGGCCTTGACCGCCGTGTCATCCCCGGCCAGCACCGTGTTGACTGCTCCCAAAATGCGCTCGGCCAACAACGATTGGCGCTGGGCCACGGCCACCTGGCTGGCAGGTGCACCGCGCTGCAGCAGGATCTCGACTACCTTTTCCGACTCCAGCTGCAATTGCGGCACGGTTTCGGCCAGGGTCGCCGCCACTTGATGCAGGGACAGCACCGTCTGCTCACTGGCCAGGATCACATCGGTGTTCTTCAGCAAGGCTTCCCAATCATGCTGCACGGCGCGCATTTCGCTGCGCACGGCGCTGGGCGCGGCAGGCAGGCCGGTGGCCGGGTCGCCTTTTTTCAGGTAGCCCCAGCGCTGGGCAAAATCATTGCGCGCCTCGCTCAACAGCCTGAACGCAGCGGCCTTGCCGGCCGCAGCCTCGGTGGCGTTCTTGGCAATGCGCTGGGACAGCACCCGCAGCTCGCCGGCGTGGCCGATGTACTGCTTGTCATAGGTGGACTGGGTGTTGAGGTACGCGAAGTTGGCGAACAGCAGCATGATGAAGATGATCAGCGCAATAAACAGCACGATGATCTGCGAACGGCTACGGGAGGCTTCCTGCGGTTTGACGGGCGTGGCGGTGCTCATGCGGCAACATCCAGAAAGCCCGGGGCCTGGGCCAGGGCGAAAGGGCTGAAGACCTGCCACAGCGGCTCGCCGCTGAACTGGCCTTGGATAAATGCAGCGCTGGCGGCGGGCACACTGGCGGATACCGGGCGCAACAGGTCCTGGGCAAAATGCTGCAGGCCGACCACTTCATCCACCAACAGGCCGACAAAGGTGTCTTCGTGTTCAATCACCAGCACCCGGCGCTGCTTGCGTGCGGTCGACAGCTCATAGCCGAAAAACCCGCACAGGTTGATCACCGGCAGCAAGCGCCCGCGCAGGTTGGCCACGCCCCGGACCCAAGGCTTGACCCCGGGCATCAGGGTGCAACGCGGCTCATGCAGCACTTCGGCAACTTCGCCCATGGGCGCTACATACCAATGCCCGCCCAGGCGAAAGCCGATGCCGCTCCAGCTGTGCGAGCGGGTTTCCTGGGACGGCAGGTCGGCGGCCAGCAGGCGGCAGCGGCGGTCGATGTCCAGCAGCAGCTCAAAGGCGGTTTGCGACTCGGTCATGGGAGCGTGCCGTCAGGGTTTGAGCACCGAGTTCAGGACTTCGATCAGCTTGTCTTCTTCCACCGGTTTGGTCAGGTACGCCTTGGCGCCCTGGCGTGCGCCCCAGATCTTGTCGGTTTCCTGGTCTTTGGTGGTGACGATGATGATCGGGATGCCGTTGGTTTCCGGCTCCTTGGACAACTGGCGCGTGGCCTGGAAGCCATTGAGGCCGGGCATGACGATGTCCATCAACACCGCATCGGGTTTTTCCTGGCGGGCCAGGGCCACGCCGTCGGCGCCATTTTCGGCCTTGAGGACCTGGTGCCCGTGCTTTTCCAGCATGCCGGTCAGTTTGTACATTTCAGTCGGCGAATCGTCGACGATCAGAACGCGTGCCATGGTTTTCCCCACTACATTGGTTGACGCAAGCCCTGGGGGCTGGGTCAATGTGCTTGTTCTACTGCGGCGAAACCCGGCACGTAGGCCTTGATCGCACTCAGCAGTTCTTCCTTGCTGAAAGGCTTGGTCAAAAATTGATCGACGCCGACGATGCGCCCCTTGGCCTTGTCGAACAGGCCATCCCTGGACGACAGCATGATCACCGGGATGTCCTTGAACGCCGGGTTGTTCTTGACCAGGGCGCAGGTCTGATAGCCATCCAGGCGCGGCATCATGATGTCGACAAAGATGATGTGCGGGTGATGGTCAACGATCCTGGCCAGGGCATCAAAACCGTCGATGGCCGTGATGACTTCGCACCCTACGTTCTTCAACAGCGTTTCAGCGGTGCGGCGAATCGTTTTCGAATCGTCGATCACCATCACTTTCAAGGCGTTGGAATGCTGTTCCATATCTGCTCTACCATCGCCACAGCGAATCGGTTTTCGGTGTGTACTGCCGGGTGCTGCCTGGGACGAGCGCCAAAACCCTTGCCGTGCAAGGGCCGACACGCCATGGCAGCCTTTTTAGCACAGACTGGGGAGGCAATCTATCGGCCGACCGGCAAGGTGGTTTTTCCTTGACCCACAACAGCCGCAGCGCCACTCTGACGCCACTTTTATGCGCCCTTATTTGCTAGAGGAAATCCCCCATGAGCGTTCGCGTCGGCATTGTCATGGACCCTATCGCCAGCATTTCCTATAAAAAGGATAGCTCGCTGGCCATGCTGCTGGCCGCCCAGGCCCGCGGCTGGACCCTGTTCTATATGGAACAGCGCGACCTTTACCAGGGCGACGGCGAAGCGCGGGCGCGGATGCGTCCCCTGCAGGTGTTCGCCAACCCTGAAAAGTGGTTTGAACTGCAAGACGAGATCGACAGCCCCCTGAGCGACCTGGACGTGATCCTGATGCGCAAGGATCCGCCGTTCGACATGGAGTTCGTCTACTCCACCTACCTGCTGGAGCAGGCCGAGCGTGCCGGTGTGCTGATCGTCAACAAGCCCCAGAGCCTGCGCGACTGCAACGAGAAGTTGTTCGCCACGCTGTTCCCGCAGTGCACGCCGCCCACCGTGGTCAGCCGCCGCGCCGACGTGCTGCGTGAATTTGCCGCCAAGCACGGCGATGTGATCCTCAAGCCGCTGGACGGCATGGGTGGCACCTCGATCTTCCGTCACCGCGCAGGCGACCCCAATCTGTCGGTGATCCTTGAGACCCTGACGGCCCTGGGCACCCAGCAGATCATGGGCCAGGCCTACCTGCCGGCGATCAAGGATGGCGACAAGCGCATCCTGATGATCGACGGCGAGCCAGTGGATTACTGCCTGGCACGTATCCCGGCGGCCGGCGAGACCCGTGGCAACCTCGCGGCGGGTGGGCGTGGCGAGGCCCGTCCGCTGAGCGACAAGGACCGCTGGATCGCCGCCCAGGTTGGCCCGACCCTGCGGGAGAAAGGCCTGCTGTTCGTAGGACTTGACGTAATTGGTGAGCACCTCACGGAAATCAACGTCACCAGCCCGACCTGTATCCGTGAAATAGACAACGCGTTCGGCACCAACATCGGCGAAATGCTCATGGCAGCGATTGCCGACAAGCTACAAGCCAAGTGACATAGAACAGCCGGAGGTCAGCCAACATTGCGCTATCATGCCCCACCTGTGAAACGCGCGATGTTGGTTTTCCTGTTATGACGCTTCCGTCCGACCTGCCCCCCGAATTCAGCAACAGCGGCGTACGCCCGGCTGATCGGCTCGGATTTACCCTATTTCTGGCAGCGCTGATTCATTTGGCGTTGATCCTCGGCCTGGGCTTCACGTTCGTCGAACCCCAGCAAATCAGCAAGACCCTGGAAATCACCCTCGCCACCTTCAAAAGTGAGAAGAAGCCCGAAAAGGCTGACTTCCTGGCCCAGGACAATCAGCAGGGCAGCGGCACCCTGGACAAAAAGGCAGTGCCCAAGACCACCGAAGTGGCGCCCTTCCAGGACAACAAGATCAATAAGGTCACGCCGCCTCCGGTGGCCAAGCCCGAGGTCAAGCAGGCCGCGCCCAAGGCCGCCGTCGCCACCATTGCGCCAAAACCCCAGAAGGCCGCGACCCAGCGCGAAGCCGTGAAGACTGAGCCTGCGCCAAGCAAACCCGCACCGACTTTCGACAGCTCGCAACTTTCCAGCGAAATCTCCAGCCTGGAGGCCGAACTGGCCAACGAGCAACAGCTGTATGCCAAGCGCCCGCGCATCTACCGGCTCAACGCCGCCTCCACCATGCGCGACAAAGGCGCCTGGTATAAGGACGAATGGCGCAAGAAGGTCGAGCGCATCGGCAACCTGAACTACCCGGACGAGGCCCGGCGCCAGCAGATCTACGGCAACCTGCGCCTGCTGGTGTCGATCAACCGCGACGGCTCCTTATATGAAGTGCTGGTGCTGGAGTCGTCCGGCCAGCCCTTGCTGGACCAGGCGGCGCAACGCATCGTGCGCCTGGCCGCACCGTTCGCCCCGTTTACCGGCGATCTGAATGATATCGACCGCCTGGAAATCATCCGCACCTGGCGCTTTGCCAAGGGCGACCGCCTTTCCAGCAACTGATCAGCCCAGCGGTGCAGGAGCGAGCTTGCTCGCGAAGAACCTGAGGCCACCGCGTGCATTCTGACTGCCCGCGTTGTCGTTGACGATCTTCGCGAGCAAGCTCGCTCCTACAGCCCAAGCAAACCCGCCAACCGATTTCCTACACATCCCCAGCTTGTCAGTTCGCCCCTCCAACGCCACACTAGCGGACATGAAAAATGTCAGCCCGACTTACCTCAAGCACCAATTCCTGATCGCCATGCCCCATATGGCCGACCCGAACTTTGCGCACACCTTGACCTATATCGTCGAGCACACGGCCAATGGCGCCATGGGGTTGGTGGTCAACCGCCCGCAGGACTTGAACCTGGCCGATATCCTTGAGCAACTGCGCCCGGAGATCGACCCACCCGCCAGTTGCCAGGCGGTGCCGATCTATTTCGGTGGCCCGGTGCAGACTGACCGGGGCTTTGTCCTGCACCCCAGCGGCCCGACGTTCCAGGCAACCGTCGATCTGGATGGCGTGTCCTTGTCCACCTCCCAGGACGTGCTGTTTGCCATCGCTGATGGCGCCGGCCCGCAGCAGAGCCTGATCACCCTGGGTTACGCAGGGTGGGAAGCCGGGCAACTGGAAGAAGAGTTGGCCAACAATGCCTGGCTGACGTGCCCCTTCGATGCCGACATTCTGTTCAATACTGCCAGCGAGCTGCGCCTCAATGCCGCTGCAAAACAACTGGGGATCAACCTCAACCTGCTGACCAGCCAGGCGGGGCACGCCTGATGGCCCTGCGACTGATCCTCGGGTTTGACTACGGCACCAAGCAGATTGGCGTTGCCGTGGGCCAGGTCATTACCGGCCAGGCCCGCGAGCTGTGTACCTTGAAGGCGCAGAACGGCATCCCGGACTGGAATCAGGTCGAAGCCCTGATCAAGGAGTGGAAGCCCGACGCGGTGGTGGTCGGCCTGCCGCTGAACATGGACGGCACCCCCAGCGACATGTGCTTGCGCGCCGAAAAATTCGCCCGCCGCCTCAACGGCCGCTACAACCTGCCCTTCTATACCCACGATGAGCGCCTGACGACCTTCGAGGCCAAGGGTGAGCGTCGCGACCGTGGCGGGCAGAAAGGCAGCTACCGCGACAACCCGGTCGACGCCATTGCCGCCGCCTTGCTGCTGCAGGGCTGGCTGGATGAAAACACCGCTTTATTTGAATCCTGACTGACGCGGCTTGCCGCGTCTTCTTACGTTTGAGCCCGGACTTTGCCAGCGTCACGCTGCCCGAGCCCTTGAAGGAGCCACCATGAGCCTGCCCAATCCCGCCGAACTGATCCGTCAGATGGCGACGAGCCTCACGACCCATCTGCAACACCGCGCCATCAGCGAGCCGCGTTTCATCGGTATCCGTACCGGTGGCGTGTGGGTCGCCCAGGCGTTGCTGCAAGAGCTGGGCAGTGACTCGCCCCTGGGCACCCTGGATGTGTCCTTCTACCGCGATGACTTCAGCCAGAACGGCCTGCACCCGCAAGTGCGCCCGTCTGCGCTGCCCTTTGAAATCGAAGGCCAGCACCTGGTACTGATCGATGACGTGCTGATGAGCGGGCGTACCATCCGTGCAGCCATGAACGAGCTGTTCGACTACGGCCGCCCGGCCAGTATCACCCTGGTCTGCCTGCTCGACCTCGAGGCTGGCGAACTGCCGATCAGCCCGGATGTGGTGGGTGCCACCCTGTCGCTTTCAGCCCAACAGCGGGTAAAATTGTCCGGTCCCACGCCGCTCGAACTCGAACTGCAAGACCTCGCCCTTTAAACCGCCTTGTAAAGAGTCCCCGCGATGACGCCTCTAGATGCCAAGCGCCCGCTGCAGCTCAACGCTCAGGGCCAGCTGCAACACTTCCTGTCCCTCGACGGCCTGCCCCGCGAATTGCTCACCGAAATCCTCGACACTGCCGACTCGTTCCTTGAAGTCGGCGGCCGGGCGGTGAAGAAAGTCCCGCTGCTGCGCGGCAAAACCATTTGCAACGTGTTCTTCGAGAACTCGACACGCACCCGCACCACCTTCGAGCTGGCGGCCCAACGCCTGTCAGCCGACGTGATCACCCTGAACGTCTCCACCTCGTCGGCGAGCAAGGGCGAAACCCTGCTCGACACCCTGCGCAACCTGGAGGCCATGGCGGCCGACATGTTCGTGGTGCGCCATGGCGACTCGGGCGCGGCGCACTTTATTGCCGAGCACGTGTGCCCACAGGTGGCGATCATCAACGGCGGCGATGGCCGTCACGCCCACCCGACCCAGGGCATGCTCGACATGCTCACCATCCGTCGGCACAAGGGTGGCTTCGAAAACCTCTCGGTGGCCATCGTTGGCGACATCCTGCACTCGCGGGTGGCGCGCTCGAACATGCTGGCCCTGAAAACCCTCGGCTGCCCGGATATCCGCGTGATCGCGCCGAAAACCCTGCTGCCTATCGGCATCGAGCAATACGGGGTCAAGGTCTACACCGACATGACCGAAGGCCTGAAGGACGTGGATGTGGTGATCATGCTGCGCCTGCAACGCGAGCGCATGGCCGGTGGCCTGCTGCCCAGCGAAGGTGAGTTCTACCGCCTGTTCGGCCTGACCACCGCGCGCCTGGCAGGCGCCAAGCCGGATGCGATTGTCATGCACCCTGGCCCGATCAACCGTGGGGTGGAGATTGAGTCGGCGGTGGCCGACGGCCCGCACTCGGTGATTCTCAACCAGGTCACCTACGGCATCGCGGTACGCATGGCCGTACTGTCCATGGCCATGAGCGGGCAAACTGCCCAACGTCAATTCGAGCAGGAGAAGGCCCAGTGAAGCTCAGCATTCTCGGCGCCCGAGTCATCGATCCGGCCAGCGGCCTGGATCAAGTTACGGATCTGCACCTGGAAGCCGGCAAGATCATTGCCATCGGCGCCGCCCCCAGTGGTTTCAGCCCGGTCGAGAGCATCGACGCCAAAGGCCTGGTGGCCGCGCCCGGCCTGGTAGACCTGAACGTCGCCCTGCGCGAGCCGGGCTACAGCCGCAAAGGCAGCATCGCCAGCGAAACCCGCGCCGCCGCCGCAGGTGGTGTCACTAGCCTGTGTTGCCCACCGCAAACCAAACCGGTGCTGGACACCTCGGCCGTGGCCGAGTTGATCCTCGACCGCGCCCGCGAGGCCGGCAATTGCAAAGTGTTCCCCATCGGCGCCCTGAGCAAAGGCCTGGATGGCGAGCAACTGGCCGAGCTGATTGCCCTGCGTGACGCCGGCTGCGTAGCCTTCGGCAATGGCCTGGAGAGTTTTCGCAGCACCCGCACCCTGTGCCGGGCCCTGGAATACGCCGCCACCTTCGATCTGACCGTGATCTTCCACTCCCAGGACCACGACCTGGCCGAAGGCGGCCTGGCCCACGAAGGCCCCACCGCCAGCTTCCTCGGCCTCGCGGGCATCCCGGAAACCGCAGAAACCGTGGCCCTGGCCCGTGACCTGCTGTTGGTGGAGCAAAGCGGCGTACGCGCGCACTTCAGCCAACTGACCAGCGCCCGTGGCGTAGCCCTGATTGCCCAGGCCCAGGCCCGTGGCCTGCCGGTAACCGCCGATGTGGCGTTGTACCAGCTGATCCTGACGGATGAGGCGCTGATCGACTTCTCCAGCCTGTACCACGTACAACCACCCCTGCGCACCCGCGCCGACCGTGACGGTTTGCGTGCGGCGGTGAAGTCGGGGGTGGTTTCGGCGATCTCCAGCCATCACCAACCCCACGAACGGGATGCCAAGCTGGCACCGTTTGGCGCGACAGAGCCTGGGATCAGCAGCGTCGAACTGCTGCTGCCGCTGGCGATGACGCTGGTGGAGGATGGTTTGCTGGACCTGCCAACGTTGCTCGCACGCCTGAGTTCAGGCCCGGCGCAAGCGCTGCGCCTGCCGGCGGGCAAGCTGGCGGTGGGTTCGGCGGCGGATCTGGTGCTGTTTGATCCGGCCAGTTCCACTGTCGCCGGCGAGCAATGGTTGTCCAGGGGTGAAAACTGCCCGTTCATCGGCCATAGCTTGCCGGCGAATGTGCGTTACACCCTGGTGGATGGGCGGATCAGCTACCAGGCTTGATCCAGAACTGAAGCGGGCACAGTCAAATGTGGGAGCGGGCTTGCTCGCGAAAGCGGTGTATCAGTTAACAAATAGGTCGACTGATACACTGCTTTCGCGAGCAAGCCCGCTCCCACAATTAGATCCTCACAAGGCTGGAGATGATCAGCGACCGCCCAACCGCTCGGCATTGCGCACCGAAATCTGCGTGTTCAGCGTCCAGAAGTCATACAGCACGCCAATCAGGAACAAGCCTCCGGTCACCAGGTACAACAGGCCGGTGAGCCATTTGCCCTGATACATGCGGTGCAAGCCAAACACCCCAAGAAACGCCAACAGAATCCAGGCCACGTTGTATTCAATGGGCCCGGCGGTAAAACGCAGGTCGGCTTCGCGGTCCATTGCCGGGATCAGAAACAGGTCGATCAACCAGCCAATGCCCAGCAAACCAAAGGTGAAGAACCAGATCGTCCCGGTCACCGGCTTGCCGTAATAAAAGCGGTGCGCCCCGGTGAATCCGAAGATCCACAGCAAGTAACCGATCATCTTGCTGTGGGTGTCCTGTTGCGAAACGCCCTGTCGATAGGTGTTCATGAATGACCTCTTTTGCCTCGATAGATAAATATTTCTGGTTTCTTTGTGACTTTTTTACAGGCACCCGACGTACGGCAAATGGTATCGTCCCTTCCCTCAAAGCCTTATGCCACCTGACTTGTGTAGGACAATTGCGACAGTTCGTCGCGGTTTTCCTGATTTTGACGTCAAGGTTCAGTCGACAAACGGCCTGAGAAAGACACTAAAAGCTGTTATAAAGTTGCGCGCAAACCAACAAGAGCCTGCCTTATGCGACCATTTTTAAAGACATGGCTAACCATTTGCCTATTGATGCCACTGGCCGCCCACGCCACCAATCGTGAGCAACGACTTCCGAACGTTAATGGTTTCACCCCTAAAGTTCATGCCACTACCAACGCTGCCAAATCGGTAAAACTCACGGTCAAGCGCCCAGCTCAACTGAGCAAGGCCAACGTTAAAGCAGTTCCTGGCCTGGTAGCGAGCAATAACCAGCAAAGCAGCAAAGTCCTCAGCCGTGCCGTCAACGTGCTCGGTACGCCTTATCGTTGGGGCGGTAGCAGCCCAAGTAAAGGTTTTGATTGCAGCGGCCTGGTGAAATACGCCTTCAACGATGTAGCTGCGGTGGATTTGCCACGCACCTCCAATGCCATGGCCAGTGGCCACGGGCAGAAGGTTGATCGCAAGGATTTGAAGCCCGGCGACCTATTGTTCTTCAAGCTCAAGAGCCGCCAGGTCAACCATGTAGCCATCTACCTGGGCAACGACCGTTTTATCCACGCGCCGCGCCGTGGCAAGTCGGTCAGCATCGACACCCTGAAAAAGCCGTTCTGGAACAAGAACTACGTGATTGCCAAGCGCGTGCTGCCTAAAGAGCAGAACAACCTGCGCATTGTGCAACGCTGATTCAAGGCTGAAAGGCGGTAAACATGTGGGAGCGGGCTTGCTCGCGAATGCAATAGATCAGCCACCAAAGAGGGTGACTGACACACCGCATTCGCGAGCAAGCCCGCTCCCACATTTGATTTTTATTGCCCGCAAGACCTCACATGTCGGTAGGCACCCTCGCCTTCTGCTGCGCCTCTTCGCGGCTGACCAGCCCCTGACTGACCAGCCCCTTCAAGCTCATATCCAACGTCTTCATCCCCAACGCCCCACCCGTCTGGATCGCCGAATACAACTGCGCCACCTTGTCCTCGCGGATCAGGTTACGGATCGCCGGTGTACCGAGCATGATTTCATGGGCCGCCACGCGCCCGCCGCCGACTTTTTTCAGCAGCACCTGGGAAACCACCGCCTGCAGCGACTCAGAGAGCATCGAGCGGACCATGGCCTTTTCCCCCGCGGGGAACACATCCACCAGCCGATCCACAGTCTTTGCCGCCGAACTGGTGTGCAGGGTGCCAAACACCAGGTGCCCGGTTTCAGCCGCCGTCAGGGCCAGGCGGATGGTTTCCAGGTCGCGCAACTCGCCGACCAGGATCACATCCGGGTCTTCGCGCAGCGCAGAACGCAGGGCGGCGGAGAAACTGTGGGTATCGCGATGCACCTGGCGCTGGCTGATCAGCGCCGTGCGCGGTTCATGGACAAATTCGATAGGGTCTTCAAGGGTCAGGATGTGTTGCTGACGGGTGTTGTTGAGGTAATCGATCATCGCCGCCAGGGTGGTGGACTTGCCCGAGCCCGTGGCCCCGGTCACCAGCACCAGCCCCCGAGGCAGTTCGGCGATGCGCCGGAACACGTCGCCCAGCCCCAGGCTTTCCAGGCTCTGTACCCGGGAGGGAATCGCGCGAAACACCGCGCCCATCCCTCGGTGCTGCTGGAACACATTGGCGCGAAAGCGCGCTACACCGGGCAACTCGAAGGAAAAATCCGTTTCAAGAGATGTTTCGAAATCCTTTTGCTGGTGTTTATTCATGATCGGGCTGAGTAAGTCCGCTACTTGCGTAGCACTCAATGGGGGCCAGTCGAGTGGCACAACCTCACCATCGACTCGCATCCTCGGCGCCAACCCTGCCGACAGATGCAGGTCGGAGGCGCCCCGGCTGACGCTGGCGGTCAGCAGTTCAGTGATGTCCATAGGGCTATCCATTTCCAGTAGAATGCCGCGGACTCCATATCCACGGGCGCAACTTGAATGTCGACCATAGCAGACAATATTGGCCTGGTTAGTCAGCGGATCCGTGCTGCGGCCCAGGCCGTGCAGCGCGATGAATCCAGCGTGCATTTGCTGGCGGTCAGCAAGACCAAGCCGGCGCAAGCCGTGCGCGAAGCCTATGCCGCCGGGATGCATGACTTCGGTGAAAACTACTTGCAGGAAGCCCTCGGCAAACAAGCCGAATTAACCGACCTGCCCTTGAGTTGGCACTTCATCGGCCCCATTCAATCGAACAAGACGCGCGCTATCGCCGAGAACTTCGCTTGGGTGCATTCCGTGGACCGCCTGAAAATCGCCCAACGCCTGTCGGAGCAACGCCCGGCCGACCTGCCGCCGCTCAATATCTGCGTTCAGGTCAATGTCAGTGGCGAAGCCAGCAAGTCCGGCTGTACACCCGCCGATTTGCCAGCGCTGGCCGAGGCGATCCAGGCCCTGCCGCGCTTGAAGCTGCGTGGCCTGATGGCGATCCCCGAGCCCACCGACGACCGTGCCCAGCAAGATGCGGCGTTTGCGAAGGTGCGTGACTTGCAAGCGAGCCTGAACCTGGGGCTCGACACACTTTCCATGGGCATGAGCCATGACCTTGAGTCTGCCATTGCCCAAGGGGCCACGTGGGTGCGGATCGGTACCGCCCTGTTTGGTGCCCGCGACTACGGCCAGCCATGAAATGGCTGACTTCCATCTGAGTAAGGACCTGTCATGAGCAGCACGCGTATAGCCTTTATCGGCGCCGGTAACATGGCGGCCAGCCTGATCGGCGGCCTGCGGGCCAAGGGCCTGGACGCTTCGCAGATTCGCGCCAGCGATCCGGGCGCCGAGACCCGCGCCCGGGTGAGCGCCGAGCACGGTATCGAAACCTTTGCCGACAACGCCGAAGCCATCCAGGGCGTCGACGTGATTGTGCTGGCGGTCAAGCCACAGGCCATGAAAGCCGTGTGCGAAGCGTTGCGCCCAAGCCTGGCACCGCAACAACTGGTGGTGTCGATTGCCGCCGGCATCAATTGCGCCAGCATGAACAACTGGCTCGGCGCCCAGCCCATCGTACGTTGCATGCCCAACACGCCATCACTGCTGCGCCAAGGCGTCAGCGGCCTGTACGCCACCACCCAAGTGAGCGCCGAGCAACGTGAGCAGGCCCAGGAGCTGTTGTCGGCCGTGGGTGTGGCCCTGTGGCTGGACGAAGAACAGCAACTGGACGCCGTCACCGCTGTGTCCGGCAGTGGCCCGGCGTATTTCTTCCTGCTGGTCGAAGCCATGACCGCGGCTGGCGTGAAGCTGGGCCTGCCACGGGAAATCGCCGAGCAACTGACTCAGCAAACCGCCCTCGGCGCCGCGCATATGGTGGTGTCCAGCGATGTGGACGCGGCCGAGTTGCGTCGTCGCGTGACCTCGCCCAATGGCACCACGCAGGCTGCCATCGAATCGTTCCAGGCCGGGGGCTTTGAAGCCCTGGTCGAAAAAGCACTGGGTGCCGCCGCGCACCGCTCGGCCGAACTGGCCGAACAACTGGGTCAATAAGGAGCCAATATGATTGGTTTGAACACCGCAGCCGTCTACGTGCTGCAAACCCTCGGCAGCCTGTATCTGCTGATCGTACTGTTGCGTTTTGTCCTGCAACTGGTACGCGCCAACTTCTATAACCCGCTCTGCCAATTCGCCGTGAAGGCCACCCAGCCGCTGCTCAAGCCCTTGCGCCGGGTGATCCCGAGCCTGTTCGGCCTGGACATGTCGTCGCTGGTCCTGGCGATCCTGGTCCAACTGGCGCTGATGGCCCTGACGCTGCTGCTGACCTACGGCACCACCGGCAACTTCCTGCAACTGCTGGTCTGGGCCTTGATCGGCGTGACCGCGCTGTTCCTGAAGATTTTCTTCTTCGCCCTGATCATCAGCGTGATCCTGTCCTGGGTCGCACCGGGCAGCCATAACCCTGGCGCCGAGCTGGTCAACCAGATCTGCGAGCCGGCCCTGGCGCCGTTCCGCAAGATCCTGCCGAACCTGGGCGGCCTGGATATCTCGCCGATCCTCGCGTTCATGGTACTCAAGCTCCTGGACATGCTGGTGATCAACAACCTGGCGGCGATGACCATGATGCCGGACATCCTGCGCCTGCTGATCTGACCTTTGTAGGAGCCGGCTTGCCGGCGATGGCACCCGCGAAAACGCCATCGCCGGCAAGCTGGCTCCCACAGAAACAAGCCGTCATCAGCCAGGACAAGGTTCGCTTGCCGCTGGCCCCCCCGCTCTTTAGACTTACGCCTCATTTAAACGAGAGCAGGGTCGATGCCAGCTGCCTTCCCCCCCGATTCTGTTGGACTGGTCGTGCCCCAAGTGGCGCACTTCAGCGAACCCCTGGCCCTGGCCTGCGGTCGATCGCTGCCGGCCTATGACCTGATCTATGAAACCTACGGCCAGCTGAACGCCACGGCGAGCAATGCCGTGCTGATCTGCCACGCCCTTTCTGGCCATCACCACGCCGCCGGCTACCACAGCGCCGACGAGCGCAAGCCCGGCTGGTGGGACAGTTGCATCGGCCCCGGCAAGCCCATCGACACCAATAAGTTCTTTGTGGTCAGCCTGAACAACCTCGGCGGCTGCAACGGCTCCACCGGCCCCAGCAGCCTCAACCCGGAGACCGGCAAGCCGTTCGGCGCCGACTTCCCGGTGCTGACCGTGGAAGACTGGGTGCACAGCCAGGCGCGCCTGGCCGACCTGCTCGGCATAAGCCAATGGGCAGCGGTGATCGGCGGCAGCCTGGGCGGCATGCAGGCGCTGCAATGGACCATCACTTACCCCGACCGCGTGCGCCATTGCCTGGCCATCGCCTCGGCCCCCAAGTTGTCGGCGCAGAACATCGCGTTCAACGAAGTGGCGCGCCAGGCAATCCTCACCGACCCCGAGTTCCACGGTGGTTCGTTCCAGGAAGCCGGGGTGATCCCCAAGCGCGGCTTGATGCTGGCGCGGATGGTCGGGCATATCACCTACCTGTCGGATGACTCCATGGGCGAGAAATTCGGCCGCGGGCTCAAGAGCGAGAAGCTCAACTACGACTTCCACAGCGTCGAATTCCAGGTCGAAAGCTACCTGCGTTACCAGGGCGAGGAGTTCTCCGGGCGTTTCGACGCCAACACCTACCTGCTGATGACCAAGGCCCTGGACTACTTCGACCCGGCGGCAAACTTTGATGACGACCTGGCGAAGACCTTCGAGGGTGCCACCGCCAAGTTCTGCGTGATGTCGTTCACCACCGACTGGCGCTTCTCCCCGGCCCGCTCGCGGGAACTGGTGGATGCGCTGATGGCCGCCCGCAAAGACGTGTGCTACCTGGAGATCGATGCACCACAAGGCCACGACGCCTTCCTGATCCCGATCCCGCGCTACCTGCAGGCGTTCAGCAACTACATGAACCGCATTACATTGTGAGAAAGCCATGAGAGCCGACCTGGAAATCATCCAAGACTGGATCCCCGCCGGCAGCCGCGTGCTCGACCTGGGTTGCGGCGATGGCGAACTGCTGAGCTGGCTGCGCGACAACAAGCAAGTCACCGGCTATGGCCTGGAAAACGACCCGGACAACATCGCCCAGTGCGTGGCCAAGGGCATCAACGTGATCGAGCAGGACCTGGACAAGGGCCTGGGCAACTTTGCCAGCAACAGCTTCGATATCGTGGTGATGACCCAGGCCCTGCAGGCCGTGCACTACCCGGATCGGATTCTCGACGAGATGTTGCGCGTCGGCCGCCAATGCATCATCACCTTCCCCAATTTCGGCCACTGGCGCTGCCGCTGGTACCTGGCCACCAAGGGCCGCATGCCGGTATCGGATTTCCTGCCGTACACCTGGTACAACACGCCGAACATTCACTTCTGCACCTTCGAAGATTTCGAGGCGTTGTGCAGTGGGCGTGAAGCCAAGGTCATCAACCGCCTGGCCGTCGATCAACAGCATCGCCACGGCTGGGCGAGTAAGCTATGGCCTAATCTTTTGGGTGAAATCGGAATTTACCGGGTCAGCAGTCCTGGCCTGACCGATCATCAGATTGCCGTCTAACCATTTTCGAGGAGGACGATCATGAGTCGCCTGGCTATTTTTCTACTCACCGCCTGCCTGGGCGCCAGCGCCATGGCCGCCGGCCCTATCGACAGTAACCGGCAGAAGGCGTTTGGTGATATCACCGTGCACTACAGCACCTTCACCTCCAGCTTCCTGCAACCCGAGACGGCCCAGGCCGTGGGCGTGGTGCGCAGCAAGAACAAGGGCATGATCAATGTCTCGGTGATCAAGGGCGTGGAGCCTGTGGCCGCGCAAGTGACCGGCACGATCAAGGACTTGACCGGCAAGAGTGAAATGCTGACGTTCAAGCAGATCACCGAAAAAGGCGCGATCTACTACCTAGCCCCCTACTCGGTGCCGCAGCAGGAATTCCGCACCTTTACCATCAATGTTGAAACCGGCGGCAAGGCCCACGGTTTCAGTTTCACCCAAGAACTGTTCCCGGCCGAATAATGAACCTGACACAACTCGTACTGGCCAGCCACAACGCCGGCAAACTCAAGGAACTCCAGGCCATGCTCGGCGAATCGGTGCAATTGCGCTCGATTGGCGAGTTCAGCCAGGTGGAACCTGAAGAAACCGGCCTGTCGTTCGTCGAAAACGCCATCCTCAAGGCCCGCAATGCCGCGCGCATTTCCGGCCTGCCGGCACTGGCCGACGATTCTGGCCTGGCCGTGGACTTCCTCGGCGGCGCCCCTGGCATCTATTCGGCGCGGTATGCCGACGGCAAAGGCGACGCGGCGAACAATGCCAAGTTGCTGGACGCGCTCAAGGATGTACCGGACGCGATGCGTGGCGCGCAGTTTGTGTGCGTGCTGGCCCTGGTGCGGCATGCCGATGACCCGCTGCCGATTCTCTGCGAAGGCCTGTGGCACGGGCGCATCCTGCATGCCGCCAGTGGCGAGCATGGGTTTGGCTATGACCCGCTGTTCTGGGTGCCGGAGCGCAATGTCTCCAGCGCCGAACTGAGCCCGGCCGACAAGAACCAGATCAGCCACCGCGCCCGCGCAATGGCTTTGCTGCGCCAGCGTCTGGGCTTGAAATGACCCAGAACACCTCCGCGCAGCCACTGATCCTCGGTGGCGCGCAAACACCTCGGGCGGCCCTGCCAGTGCTGCCGCCCCTGGCGCTGTACATCCACATCCCGTGGTGCGTGCGTAAATGCCCCTATTGCGACTTCAACTCCCACACCGCCAGCAAGGTGCTGCCGGAGCAAGAGTATGTCGATGCGTTGCTGGCGGACCTGGATCAGGATCTGCACGCGGTGTATGGCCGCGAGTTGAGCTCGATCTTCTTTGGCGGCGGCACGCCAAGCCTGTTCAGTGCTGCGGCGCTGGGTCGATTGCTGGAGGGCGTGGAGCAACGCATACCGTTTGCCCGCGACATCGAGATCACCCTGGAAGCCAACCCCGGCACCTTCGAGCAAGAGAAGTTCGTCGCCTACCGCAAGCTGGGGATCAATCGCCTGTCCATCGGCATCCAGAGCTTCCAGCAGGAAAAGCTCAAGGCCCTGGGCCGCATTCACAACGGCGACGAAGCCGTGCGCGCCGCCGGCATGGCGCGCCAGGCCGGGTTCGATAACTTCAACCTGGACCTGATGCACGGTTTGCCCGATCAATCCCTGGACGATGCCTTGAGCGACCTGCGCCAGGCCATCGCCCTCAAGCCGACCCACCTGTCGTGGTACCAGCTGACCCTGGAACCCAACACAGTGTTCTGGAACCAGCCGCCGACGCTGCCGGAAGACGACACCCTGTGGGATATCCAGGAAGCCGGCCAAGCCCTGCTCGCCGCCCACGGATACGCCCAGTACGAAGTTTCGGCCTATGCCCAGCCGGGTCGCCCCGCACGGCATAACCTCAACTACTGGAGCTTTGGCGACTTTATTGGCATCGGTGCCGGCGCCCACGGCAAGCTCAGCCATCCTGACGGGCGCATCGTGCGCACCTGGAAGACTCGCGCACCAAAGGACTACCTCAACCCGGCCAAAAGCTTTCAGGCAGGCATGAAAGAGCTGACCAACGAAGAGTTGCCTTTCGAGTTCCTGATGAACGCCCTGCGCCTTACCGACGGCGTTGAAGCCAGGCTTTACGCCGAACGCACGGGCCTGGACCTGGCCAGCCTGGATGAGGCCCGGCGCGAGGCAGAACAAAGTGGCTTATTGCAGGTCGAACCGTCACGCCTGGCGGCCACCGACCGTGGGCAACTCTTTCTCAATGACCTGTTGCAGAAGTTTTTGAGCTGATCGCTCTAAGGAAATCCCATGGATCTGGTACTCGACCTGCTTGCCACCGTATCCCGCTGGAGCCGCAGTAACCTGTCAGAAATATCCCTGGCGCTTGTCGGCTGCTTGCTGGTGCTGTTCGGCGCCGACATCAAGGGCTGGGTCGAAGCGCGCCTGGGCAACATCGCCGGCGCCTTGCGCGTACCGTTGATGGCCCTGCTGTGCATGATCGGCAGCGGTGCCGCGCTGATCTACGCCACGCCGTGGATTGTGCGGGGGTTGAGCCAGTTCAATAACTACAGTTTGGCGCCGGTGTTGCTGGTGGTGCTGGTGTTGATTGGCGTGGTTGCCGACCGCCGCTGACTAAAAGCCCACCACCAAAAAACTGTAGGAGCGAGCTTGCTCGCGAAGAACGTCAACGATAACGCCGAGCTATCAGGTAGCCCGCGTTGCCTGTCCGTTTTTCGCGAGCAAGCTCGCTCCTACAGTTGATCGCATTTCAGTCTTCTAGCTGATCAAGCCAGCTTTTCGAACTTCAAATCCCATGCTGGTGATCGGGCACTCGGCCGGGACTGACTAAAAGCCCAACACCAAAAAACTGTAGGAGCGAGCTTGCTCGCGAAGAACGTCAACGATAACGCCGAGCTATCAGGTAGCCCGCGTCGCCTGTCCGTTTTTCGCGAGCAAGCTCGCTCCTACAGTTGATCGCATTTCAGTCTTCTAGCTGATCAAGCCAGCTTTTCGAACTTCAAATCCCATGCTGGTGATCGGGCACTCGGCCGGGACTGACTAAAAGCACACCACCAAAAAACTGTAGGAGCGAGCTTGCTCGCGAAGAACGTCAAGATAACGCCGAGCTATCAGGTAGCCCGCGTCGCCTCTCCGTTTTTCGCGAGCAAGCTCGCTCCTACAGTTGATCGTATTTCAGTCTTCTAGCTGGTCAAGCCAGCTTTTCGAACTTCAACTCCCATGCTGGTGATCGGGCACTCGGCCGGGACTGACCAAAAGCCCAACACCAAAAAACTGTAGGAGCGAGCTTGCTCGCGAAGAACGTCAACGATAACGCCGAGCTATCAGGTAGCCCGCGTTGCCTGTCCGTTTTTCGCGAGCAAGCTCGCTCCTACAGTTGATCGCATTTCAGTCTTCTAGCTGATCAAGCCAGCTTTTCGAACTTCAAATCCCATGCTGGTGATCGGGCACTCGGCCGGGACTGACTAAAAGCCCAACACCAAAAAACTGTAGGAGCGAGCTTGCTCGCGAAGAACGTCAACGATAACGCCGAGCTATCAGGTAGCCCGCGTCGCCTGTCCGTTTTTCGCGAGCAAGCTCGCTCCTACAGTTGATCGCATTTCAGTCTTCTAGCTGATCAAGCCAGCTTTTCGAACTTCAAATCCCATGCTGGTGATCGGGCACTCGGCCGGGACTGACTAAAAGCCCAACACCAAAAAACTGTAGGAGCGAGCTTGCTCGCGAAGAACGTCAACGATAACGCCGAGCTATCAGGTAGCCCGCGTCGCCTGTCCGTTTTTCGCGAGCAAGCTCGCTCCTACAGTTGATCGCATTTCAGTCTTCTAGCTGATCAAGCCAGCTTTTCGAACTTCAAATCCCAAACCCCATGCCCCAATCGCTCGCCACGGCGTTCGAACTTGGTGATCGGGCGCTCGGCCGGGCGTGGCACGCATTGACCGTCTTCGGCCAGGTTGCGGTAGCCAGGGGCGACGTTCATCACTTCCAGCATGTACTCCGCGTAAGGTTCCCAGTCGGTGGCCATGTGCAGGATGCCGCCCACTTTCAGCTTGCTGCGTACCAGTTCCGCGAAGGAGGCCTGGACGATACGGCGCTTGTGGTGGCGGCTCTTGTGCCATGGATCCGGGAAAAACAGCATCAGGCGGTCGAGGCTGTTGTCGGCAATGCAGCGGTTGAGCACTTCGATCGCGTCGCAGTCGTAGACACGCAGGTTTTTCAGGCCCTGAGTCAGCACGCCGTTAAGCAATGCACCTACGCCCGGACGGTGGACTTCCACGCCGATAAAATCTTGCTCGGGCGACGCGGCGGCCATTTCCAGCAAGGAATGGCCCATGCCGAAGCCGATTTCCAGGGAGCGCGGGGCCGAACGGCCAAACACCTGGTCGAAGTCCACCGGCGCATCGGCCAGGGGCAGGACGAACAACGGCGTGCCCTGGTCCAGGCCCTTTTGCTGGCCTTCGGTCATGCGCCCGGCACGCATCACAAAGCTTTTGATGCGGCGGTGCTTGGACTCGTCGCCTTCTTCCACGGGGTTCGGCGTTTCGTTTGATTCAGTCATCAATGGCTCTTACTTGATCAGACCATCCAGCGGCGAGGAGGCGCTGGCGTAAAGTTTTTTCGGCATACGCCCGGCGAGGTACGCCAGGCGGCCGGCGACAATCGCGTGTTTCATGGCTTCGGCCATCATGATCGGCTGTTGCGCGTTGGCGATAGCGGAGTTCATCAGCACCGCTTCGCAGCCCAGCTCCATGGCGATAGTGGCGTCGGACGCGGTACCGACGCCGGCATCCACCAGCACCGGGATCTTCGCTTCTTCGAGGATGATCTGCAGGTTGTATGGGTTGCAGATCCCCAGGCCAGTACCGATCAGGCCGGCCAGCGGCATGACCGCGATGCAGCCGATTTCGGCCAGTTGGCGCGCGATGATCGGGTCATCGCTGGTGTAGACCATCACGTCAAAACCTTCCTTGACCAGGGTTTCAGCGGCCTTGAGGGTTTCGATCACGTTGGGGAACAGGGTTTTCTGGTCCGCCAGCACTTCAAGCTTCACCAGGTTGTGGCCGTCGAGCAGCTCACGGGCCAGGCGGCAAGTGCGCACGGCTTCGATGGCGTCGTAGCAACCGGCGGTGTTGGGCAGGATGGTGTAGCGATCCGGCGGCAGGATATCCAGCAAGTTCGGTTCGCCCGGGTTCTGGCCGATGTTGGTGCGGCGCACCGCCACCGTCACGATCTCGGCGCCCGAGGCTTCGATAGCCAGGCGGGTTTCTTCCATGTCGCGGTATTTACCGGTACCTACCAGCAAACGCGACTGGTAGGTACGACCGGCCAGGACGAAGGGCTTGTCGCTACGAACGATGCTCATGGGAAATCCTCGAGTTGGGGTGAGGTTCTGCAGAATTCGGGTAGTTGCCCCAGGGCTAGCCGCCGCCGATGGCGTGGACTACTTCGACCTGGTCGCCTTCGGCAAGGGCGGTTTCGGTGTGCTGGCTACGCGGCACGATATCCTGGTTGAGCTCCACTGCGACGCGACGTCCGGTCAGTTCCAGACGGGTCAGCAGGGCCTCGACGGTTTCACCGTCGGGCAGTTCATAGGATTCGCCGTTCAATTGAATGCGCATGCCACGGGCCGCCATCGTTTTTAGGGGCCAGCATTCTAGCCTGATCGTGACCTGAAGGTCAGCTACAAGCGTCAGCCGGTCAGTTGCAGGCGCCAGGCGGCGAGCCCCAGGCACAGCCAGCCAATCAGGAATGCCAGGCCGCCAAACGGGGTGATGATCCCCAGTTTGCCGATGCCGACGGTAGTCAGCAGATACAGGCTGCCGGAGAACAACAGGATACCGATGCTGAACGACACCCCCGCCCACATCACCAGGCGCCCGGGAATATGCGCCGCCAGCAAGGCCACGCCAAACAACGCCAGGGCATGCACCAGTTGGTAAGTCACGCCGGTATGGAAAATCGCCAGGTATTCAGCACTCAGGCTTTTTTTCAGGCCATGGGCAGCGAACGCGCCGAGGGCAACACCGGTAAAACCGAAAAAGGCAGCCAACATCAGAAAGCCACGCAGCATGAGGAACTCCAGTCAGACTCAAAGGGCCGGGTCTGTATAATGGCCCGCTCAACGGGTTCGGCCAAGCCATCTCTATGCTGCGTGTCCTCTTCAGTCGTTTTCTCAAAGTCGTGAAATGGTTTGTCATCGCCAGTGTTTTGCTGGTGCTGCTGTTTCGTGTCGTCCCGCCACCGTTCACCGCGCTAATGGTCGAGCGCAAGATCGAATCCTGGGTCGACGGCGAGCCTATTGACCTGCAACGCAGTTGGGTGCCGTGGGACGAGATCTCCGATGACCTGAAATTGGCGGTCATGGCCGGCGAAGACCAGCGTTTCCCGCAGCATTGGGGTTTTGACTTTGGCGCAATCCAGGCCGCCCTGCTGCATAACGAGCGCGGCGGCTCGCTGCGTGGCGCCAGCACGTTGAGCCAGCAGGTGTCGAAGAACCTGTTCCTGTGGGCAGGCCGCAGTTATCTGCGCAAGGGCCTGGAGGCCTGGTTTACCGGATTGATCGAGATCCTCTGGCCCAAGCAACGGATCCTTGAGGTGTACTTGAACAGCGTGGAGTGGGATGAGGGGGTGTTTGGCGCAGAGGCGGCAGCGCGACACCATTTCGGGGTGAGTGCCAAGGGGCTTTCGCGGCAGCAGGCCAGCTATCTGGCCGCAGTGCTGCCTAATCCGCGGGCTTGGAGTGCTAGCCACCCAACCGCGTATGTGGCGCGGCGGGCGGCTTGGATTCGCCAGCAGATGGGGCAGCTGGGTGGCACGGGCTACTTGAATGAGCTGAACACCACGCGAAAGGCGCCGTGGTCCAATTGACGCCACACAAAGCCGGCTCCTACAGGGGCGCGACACAAACAAAAATGCCCCGATCTTTCGATCGGGGCATTTTTTTGGCCGTTCGCTGCGCGTTAGGCCGCGATCGACAGTTTCAGCTTGTTCATCGCGCTCTTCTCAAGCTGACGAATCCGCTCGGCCGACACGTTGTACTTTTGCGCCAGGTCGTGCAGCGTGGCTTTTTCTTCTGCCAGCCAACGCTGGTAGAGGATGTCACGGCTGCGGTCGTCCAGCACTTCCAGTGCTTCGTGCAGGTTGTGGTTGGAGTTGTCGCTCCAATCGGCATCTTCCAGTTGACGCGCCGGGTCGTACCGGTGGTCTTCCAGGTAGTTGGCCGGCGATTGGAAGGCGCTGTCGTCGTCCGCTTCGGCGGCCGGGTCGAAGGCCATGTCATGGCCGGTCAGGCGACTTTCCATCTCGCGCACTTCCCGAGGCTCCACACCGAGGCTTTCAGCCACACGGTGGACTTCCTCGTTGTTCAGCCACGCCAGGCGTTTCTTCTGGCTGCGCAGGTTGAAGAACAGCTTGCGCTGGGCCTTGGTGGTCGCCACTTTCACAATGCGCCAGTTGCGCAGGATGAACTCGTGGATTTCCGCCTTGATCCAGTGCACGGCGAACGACACCAACCGCACACCCATTTCCGGGTTAAAGCGCTTTACAGCCTTCATCAGGCCGACGTTGCCTTCCTGGATCAGGTCAGCCTGGGCCAGGCCGTAGCCGCTATAGCTACGGGCGATATGTACGACAAAACGCAGGTGGGCGAGCACCATCTGCCGAGCCGCCCCCAAATCCTGCTCATAGTAGAGACTCTCGGCCAGTTCACGCTCCTGCTCGGGCGTCAGCAAAGGAATGCTGTTGACCGTGTGCACATAGGCTTCCAGGTTCGCGCCTGGGACCAGAGCATAAGCAGGTTGCAAAGAAGTGGTCATACGAAAAAACCTCCGACTCACATAACTCGTGCAGTTCAGCACTGCGAAAATTGACCGGGAACCGTAGGACAAGTTCCCTATAAACGCTGAAAGGTCAATACAAGCAAAAAGACACTATTTCGGCGCCAGCTCCCTGAGATGGCGTGCGACTGCGATCCATGCACCGATATAACCCAACAACACCGCGCCAAGCAAGAGCGATAGACCATCGGCAGCGGGTACGCCCGCCAAGGCAAAGTCACTGCCATACAAACCGGCCAGGCCGACTACCGCGTCGTTCAGCCAATCCAGGCCAAACGCCAATACACCCCAGGACAGAATCCCGGCACCGAAGCCATAAAGCGCGCCCATATACAGAAAAGGACGACGCACATAGCTGTCTGTGCCGCCGACCAGTTTAATCACTTCTATCTCGGTGCGACGGTTTTCAATATGAAGACGAATGGTATTGCCTATCACCAAAAGTAATGCAGAAACCAGCAACACCGTCAGGCCGAAGACAAACCGGTCGCCCAGCTTGAGAATCGCCGCCAGACGCTCGACCCAGACTAAATCAAGCTGCGCCTGTTGTACCTTGGGCAGTTCAGCCAATTTTTGTCTTAATGCTTCAAGGGCCGTCTTGTCGATTTCATTTGGCGTCACCAGCACCACGCCCGGCAGCGGGTTCTGCGGCAGCTCCTTGAGCGCCTCGCCCAGACCCGATTGCTGCTGGAATTCTTCCAGGGCCTGGTCGCGGCTGATGTACTCGGCATCCGCCACGCCCGGCAGGTTCTTGATCTGCTCGCGCAAGGCCTCGCCTTCAGTGGCGCTGGCATCCAGTTGCAGGTACAGGGAAATCTGCGCCGCACGCTGCCAGGAGCCGCCAAGGCGCTCGACATTATTAAGCAGCAACGACAACCCCATCGGCAGGCTCAACGCCACAGCCATTACCAGGCAGGTAAAGAAGCTACCAATCGGCTGTTTGCCCAAGCGGCGCAGGCTATCCACCAGGCTGGCGCGATGGCTTTCGATCCAGGCGTGCAGCAAGGTGCTGAAATCGGGGCCGTCATCTTCGTCGCGTTTCTTTTTCTGCGGCTGCGGATCGGCCGCTTTCGGCGCGACGCGCTCGGAGACTTTAGGGCTGCGTGTGGCACTCATACGCCGGCCTCCCCGTCACCAATCAGGCGGCCGCGCTGCAGGGTCAACATGCGATGGCGCATGCGCGCGATCAATGCCAGGTCGTGACTGGCAATCAGCACGCTGGTGCCCAGGCGGTTGATGTCTTCAAAAACCCCCATGATCTCTGCGGCCAGGCGCGGGTCAAGGTTACCGGTGGGTTCGTCCGCCAGCAGCAAGGCCGGGCGGTGGACAATGGCGCGGGCAATGCCGACGCGCTGTTGCTGGCCGGTGGACAGGTCGCCGGGGTACAAATCAGTCTTGTCCGACAGCGCCACGCGCTCCAGGGCCGAATCCACACGCTTGACGATTTCGGCCTTGGACAGGCCGAGAATCTGCAATGGCAAGGCGATGTTGTTGAACACCGTGCGATCGAACAGCAACTGGTGGTTCTGGAACACCACGCCGATCTGCCGACGCAGGAACGGGATCTGCGCATTGCTGATGGTGGCCAGATCCTGGCCTGCCAGCAGCAGTTTGCCGGTGGTGGGGCGCTCCATGGCCAGCAACAGGCGCAGCAAGGTACTTTTGCCGGCGCCGGAGTGACCGGTGACAAACAAGAACTCGCCACGACGCACCCGGAAACTCAGCTCATGCAAGCCGACATGCCCGTTGGCGTAGCGCTTGCCCACCTGTTCAAAACGAATCATGAACGCTCCCGCTCGGCAAACAGTGCCTGGACAAAGG
The DNA here is from genome assembly GCF_009873475.1 of Pseudomonas sp. DTU12.1. Taxonomy (NCBI): domain Bacteria; kingdom Pseudomonadati; phylum Pseudomonadota; class Gammaproteobacteria; order Pseudomonadales; family Pseudomonadaceae; genus Pseudomonas; species Pseudomonas sp. DTU12.1. The sequence goes on from NZ_CP045254.1 coordinate 5,759,235, forward strand.
GTTCGGCCTCAAAGGTGCGCAGGTCATCAATACCTTCTCCGACACCGATATAACGAATCGGCAACCCGAATTGTTTAGCCAGGGCGAAAATAACCCCGCCCTTGGCCGTGCCATCGAGCTTAGTCAATGCCAGGCCAGTGAGTTGTACCGTCTGGTTGAATTGCTTGGCCTGGCTGATCGCGTTCTGTCCGGTGCCGGCGTCCAGCACCAACAGCACCTCGTGCGGCGCGTCGGCGTCGAGCTTGCCCATCACCCGGCGGACTTTCTTCAACTCTTCCATCAGGTTGTCTTTGGTATGCAGGCGACCGGCGGTATCGGCGATCAGTACATCGATGTTCCGGGCCTTGGCGGCCTGCACGGCATCGAAGATCACCGAAGCGGAGTCGGCGCCGGTGTGCTGGGCGATGACCGGGATCTTGTTGCGTTCGCCCCACACCTGCAATTGCTCCACCGCAGCGGCGCGGAAGGTGTCACCGGCGGCGAGCATGACTTTCTTGCCTTCCAGTTGCAGCTTCTTCGCCAGCTTGCCGATGGTGGTGGTCTTGCCGGCGCCGTTGACGCCTACCACCAGGATCACGAAGGGTTTCTTCTCGGTGATCACCAGCGGCGCTTCCACCGGCTTGAGCATGGCGGCCAGTTCGGCCTGCAATGACTTGTAAAGCGCGTCGGCGTCAGTGAGCTGCTTGCGCGCCACCTTCTGGGTCAGGCTCTGGATGATCACGGCAGTGGCTTCGACGCCCACGTCAGCAGTCAGCAGGCGGGTCTCGATGTCTTCGAGCAGCTCGTCATCGATGATTTTCTTGCCGAGGAACAGGCTCGCCATGCCTTCGCCGATGCTGGCGCTGGTTTTGCTCAGGCCTTGCTTGAGGCGGGCGAAGAAGCCGGTCTTGCTGGCTTCGGCAGGCGCTTGGACAGGCGCAGGTACTGCGACAGTCTCGATGACTGCGGGCGCAGCATCGATCACCAGCGGAGCGGGCTCGACTACGAGCGGGGCCGGCTCAACGACGACGGGTAGCGGTTCGACAGGCTCGACAATGGCAGGAATCGGCGGCGCTGCATGTTCGGCCTGCACATCCTCCACCAACGCAACGGGCTCTTCAGCCACCGGCAATGACGGCCATGGCCTGTGCTCTGGCTCTGGCTCTGGCGCAGCCTCCACCACCGGTTGCAACACCGGCTCGGCCATAGGCAATACCACCGGCGCCTCGACGACAGGCTCGGCCACCGGCTCAATCGCAGGTTCCGCCTGCAGAACAGGCTCGGGCACAGGCTCATGTTGGACTTGCGACTGTTCGACGACGGTTTCCTGCGGCTTTTTGCGCAGCCATCCGAACAGGCCTTTTTTCTCGCCAGCCGCAGCTGGGCTCTTCTTGTCGTCGTTGGAACCAAACATGGAGGACGGCTATCTCACGGTAGCGACGCGCCTAGGTGGCGCCTCGGTAAATAATATTCGATGCGCAACAGACTGTTTTTTAGCCAGCTTGTTCATGCGCAGCATTTTGTGAGGCGTTAATACAGCCTCAACAAATCGATTCAATATAGGACTGAAGCGATAAAATCGGCGAAAAGCGGATTAAAACCGGGGAAACCCACCGATAACTCCATCTTTACGACGACTGGATCCGAAACGATATGACAGCCGCAGTGGCCGCCGCTAATACGGATCAGTATCCTAGCACCTCCTCGCCCGCCGACGCTAAGACCAAGCGGGCAGCCCAACAGGTTTAAAAACGAATGAATGCTCTAGCCCGCCGCGCCGCAGGCCTGCTGCTCAGCACAGTTTGTCTGCCCCTTTCAGCCTTGGCTGCCGACCCACAACCCACCCATGAATTCACCCTGGACAACGGCCTCAAGGTCGTCGTGCGCGAAGACCATCGCGCCCCGGTGGTGGTCTCGCAGGTCTGGTACAAGGTCGGCTCCAGCTATGAAACCCCTGGCCAGACCGGCTTGTCCCACGCCCTGGAACATATGATGTTCAAGGGCAGCTCCAAGACCGGCCCCGGCGAAGCCTCGTTGATCCTGCGCGACCTGGGCGCCGAAGAAAACGCCTTCACCAGCGACGACTACACCGCCTACTACCAAGTGCTGGCCCGCGATCGCCTGGGCGTTGCCCTGGAACTGGAGGCCGACCGCATGGCCACCCTGCGCCTGCCGGCCGACGAATTCAGCCGCGAGATCGAAGTCATCAAGGAAGAGCGCCGCCTGCGCACCGATGACAACCCGCTGTCCAAGGCCTTTGAACGCTTCAAGGCGATGGCCTACCCGGCCAGCGGCTACCACACGCCGACCATCGGCTGGATGGCCGACCTGGACCGCATGAAGGTCGAGGAACTGCGCCACTGGTACCAATCCTGGTACGTGCCCAACAACGCCACCCTGGTCGTGGTGGGCGACGTGACCCCGGATGAGGTGAAAACCCTGGCCCAGCGTTACTTCGGCCCGATTCCCAAGCGCGACGTGCCACCGGCGAAAAAACCCCTGGAGCTGGCCGAGCCGGGCGAGCGCCAACTGACCCTGCATGTGCAGACCCAATTGCCGAGCGTCATCCTGGGCTTCAACGTCCCGGGCCTGGCCACCGCCGAAGACAAACGCTCGGTCAACGCCCTGCGCCTGATCTCGGCGCTGCTCGATGGCGGCTACAGCGCGCGCATCCCGAGCCAGCTGGAACGCGGTGAAGAACTGGTGTCCGCGGCCTCGACCAACTACGACGCCTATACCCGTGGCGACAGCCTGTTCACCTTGAGCGCCACGCCCAACCAGCAGAAGAAGAAAACCGTGGCCCAGGCCGAAGCCGGGCTCTGGCGCCTGCTGGACGAACTCAAGGCCAAGCCACCGACCGCCGAGGAGCTGGAACGCATCCGCGCCCAGGTCATTGCCGGCGTGGTCTACGAGCGCGACTCCATCACCAGCCAGGCCACGGCCATTGGCTCCCTGGAGACGGTCGGCCTGTCGTGGAAGCTGATGGACACCGAGCTTGCCGAGCTGCAAAGCGTGACCCCCGAGGACATCCAGAAGGCCGCGCGCACGTATTTCACCCGCGAACGCCTGAGTATCGCCCATGTCCTGCCCGAGGAGACCACCCATGAGTGATCGCAAAAACAACCGCCTGGTGCTGCCCGGCCTGATCGTCGTGACCCTGGTGGCGGCGGTCGCGGTGTATATCGGCCGCCCGGACGACTCCGTGGCCAGCCCGGCCCTGGAGCAGGCCAAGTCCAGCAAGACCCTGCAATCCCTGGCAGAGCTGGATGGCAAGAACCCGACTAACCGCAAGCTCAACGTGCAGACCTGGAATACCGCCGAAGGCGCCAAGGTGCTGTTCGTCGAGGCCCACGAACTGCCGATGTTCGACATGCGCATTCTGTTCGCCGCCGGCAGCAGCCAGGACGGCAACACGCCGGGCCTGGCCCTGCTGACCAACGCCATGCTCAACGAAGGCGTGCCGGGCAAGGATGTGGGGCAGATTGCCGCCGGTTTTGAAGGCCTGGGCGCCGATTTCAGCAACGGTGCCTACCGTGACATGGCGCTGGTCTCGCTGCGCAGCCTCAGTGCCGCCGACAAACGCGACGCCGCCCTTACGCTGTTTGACCAGGTGATCGGCCAGCCGACCTTCCCCGCCGACTCCCTGGCGCGGATCAAGAACCAACTGCTGGCCGGCTTCGAGTACCAGAAACAGAACCCGGGCAAGCTGGCGAGTATCGAGCTGTTCAAGCGTCTGTACGGCGACCATCCCTATGCGCACCCGAGCGAAGGCACGCCTGCGAGCGTTCCGGCCATTACCCAGGCACAGCTGAAGGCATTCCATGCCAAGGCCTACGCCGCCGGCAACGCAGTGATCGCGATGGTCGGCGACCTGTCCCGCGCAGACGCCGAGGCCATGGCGGACAAAGTCTCCGCATCCCTGCCCAAGGGCCCGGCGCTGGCGAAGATCGCCGAGCCAACCGAACCCAAGGCCGGCCTGGGGCATATCGAGTTTCCATCCAAGCAGACGCATCTGCTGTTCGCACAACTGGGCATCAACCGCGCCGACCCGGACTACGCCGCCCTGTCCCTGGGCAACCAGATCCTGGGGGGTGGTGGTTTTGGCACCCGCCTGATGAGCGAAGTGCGTGAGAAGCGCGGCCTGACTTATGGCGTGTACTCGGGCTTCTCGCCGATGCAGGTGCGTGGCCCCTTCATGATCAACTTGCAGACCCGCGCCGAAATGAGCGGCGGCACCTTGCGCCTGGTGGAGCAAGTGCTGGCCGACTACCTCAAGACCGGGCCGACGCAAAAAGAACTGGATGACGCCAAGCGCGAACTGGCCGGCAGCTTCCCGCTGTCCACCGCAAGCAACGCCGATATCGTCGGGCAACTGGGCGCCATGGGGTTCTACAACCTGCCGCTCAATTACCTGGAAGATTTCATGCAGCAATCCCAGGCCCTGACCGTCGATCAGGTCAAGGCCGCCATGAACAAACACTTGAGCAGCGATAAAATGGTGATCGTGACCGCTGGTCCCACCACCGCGCAAAAGCCACTACCGCCCCCCACTGATAAACCTGCCGAGCAGCCGCTCGGGGTTCCGGAGCATTAATGGCCAGTCCATCGCGCCCTAAAAAACCTGTCCATAACGTTCATAACGGTGTGGGCCAACTGCGCATCATTGGCGGCCAATGGCGCAGCCGCAAGCTGAGTTTCCCCGATGTGGTGGGCCTGCGCCCCACCCCGGATCGGGTCCGCGAGACCTTGTTCAATTGGCTCGCGCCGTACATCGAGGGGGCCAAGGTACTTGACCCGTTTGCTGGCAGTGGCGCGTTGTTCCTCGAGTCCCTGTCCCGTGGCGCCGCCCTGGGCCAGGCCCTGGACGCGAGCAACGTGGCGGTTTCCAGCCTGCGCGAGCACCTGGGCACACTGCGTTGCACCACCGGCCATGTACAGACCGCCGATGCCCTGCGCTACCTGGAAACCCAGCCAGCCAGTGCATTCGATGTGGTGTTCCTCGACCCGCCGTTCAACCAGAACCTGTTGCCAACCGTCTGCGCGCTGCTGGAAGAGCGCCAATGGCTGGCCGATGACGCCTGGGTCTACACCGAAAGCGAGACCGCGCCGTCGACCCTGGGCCTGCCCGGCAACTGGCGCCTGCACCGTGAGCAAAAGTCCGGGCGGGTGTATTACGCACTGTGGCAACGTACGCTGCAGACAGCTTAATAGGACCACTGCTTTTTTCAGGTGTACCGAGATAGCAGGTTTTTGGGGCTGCTGCGCAGCCCAACGGGGGACAAGCCCCCTCGCCACAACCCACTGGCCACACCCCCCTTAAGAGTTGTGTCGAGACCTTGATCGTGCCGAACCCCGCCAACCGTTTCACCCCAGCCTTCGGCCTCGGTAACCCCCACCTGCAAACGTTGTGGGGCCCACTCTGGCGCCCCACCACCCACCTCGATCGCCAGCGCGAGCGCCTGTGGCTGGAGGATGGTGACTTCCTCGACCTCGACTGGCATGGCCCCCATGACCCGCACGCACCACTGGTGCTGGTACTGCATGGCCTGACAGGCTCGTCCAACTCGCCCTACGTCGCCGGCCTGCAAAAAGCCTTGGCCAGCCAAGGCTGGGCCAGCGTCGCCCTGAATTGGCGCGGTTGTTCCGGCGAACCCAACCTGCTGGCCCGCAGTTACCATTCAGGCGCCAGTGAAGACCTGGCGGCCGCCATTGCGCACCTGCGGGCCAAGCGACCGTTGGCGCCACTGTATGCCGTGGGTTACTCCCTGGGTGGCAATGTGTTGCTCAAGCACCTGGGCGAAACCGGTGACAACTCCGGCCTGCAGGGAGCTGCGGCGGTATCGGTGCCGTTTCGCCTGGACCAGTGCGCCGACCGCATAGGCCTGGGGTTTTCACGGGTCTATCAAAAGCACTTCATGCGCGAGATGCTCGGCTACATCCGGGTCAAGCAGCGCCAGTTCCTGGTGGACGGACGCGAAGAAGCGCTGAAGACCCTGGCCGAACTGGGCTCGCTGGAGAAAATGCGCACGTTCTGGGATTTTGACGGCCGCGTCACCGCACCGCTGCATGGCTACTTGAATGCCGAGGACTATTACCGACGGGCGTCGAGTCGTTACTTCCTCGGGGCAATCCGCACGCCGACGCTGATCATCCACGCGGCAGATGATCCTTTTGTGTTTGCCCACAGCTTGCCCCAGGCCAGCGAACTGTCGGACTGCACCGAGTTTGAACTGCAGGCCAAGGGCGGGCATGTGGGGTTTGTCGACGGCTCGCTGAAGACGCCTGGGTACTACCTGGAGCGGCGGATCCCGCAATGGTTACGGGTAAAACACGGTTAATCATGTGGGAGCGGGCTTGCCCGCTCCTACATTTGATCGGGGATTACCCACTTAATCGCCGGTAGCAATTTCGCGCTGCGGATCATTGATCCACTCACTCCACGACCCCGCATACAACTTGCCCAACGGATACCCCGCCAGGCTCAGGGCAAACAGGTTGTGGCACGCCGTCACGCCCGAGCCGCAATACGCCACCAACTCATCCGGCGCACGACCTTGCAGTTTGTCGGCAAACCGCTGCTTGAGCTGCTCCACCGGCAAGAAACGCCCATCACTGCCCAGGTTCTCGTTGAACGCTGCACATTGCGCCCCGGGAATGTGCCCGGCAATCGGATCAATCGGCTCCACCTCGCCGCGAAAGCGTGGCAAGGCGCGGGCGTCGATCAGGGTCAGGCCCGGCTGGCCCAGGCGTTTTTGCAGGTGTTCGGCATCCAGCAGCAGATGGGTGTCCGGGCTGCCGCTGAAGGTGCCGGGCTCGGCGCTCGGCGCATCCAGGCTCAAGGGGAAACCCGCGGCATGCCAGGCTTTCAGCCCACCATCGAGGATCGACACACCGTTGCGCTTGCCCAGCCAGGCCAGCAGCCACCAGGCACGGGCGGCATACGCGCCAGGGCCGTCGTCATACAGCACAATCTCGCTGTCAGCATTGATGCCCCAGGCCTGCAACTGCTGGACCAGCGCCTGGGGCGCCGGTAGCGGATGGCGACCAGTCACACCCTTGGTCACCGGCCCGCTGAGGTGGCGCTCCAGGTCCGCATACTGCGCGCCCTCAATATGCCCCTCGGCATAGCTGCAACGCCCGTAGTCCGGGTCTTCCAGGGCAAAGCGGCAATCGAGGATGACGAGGCCTGCGTGCTTCTGGCGTTCGGCCAGTTGTTGCGGGCTGATCAGTTGCGCAAGCGGCATAACGGACTCCTGGAAATATGTTCGGGAAAGGGCCTACTTCACTTCTTCCAGTGCCTGACTCAACGGCACATAAAACTCCTTGAACAACGCGTCCACGGCCTCTTTGGCCTGGGGCGTGATAAACCCTGCCTCCAGCACCAGCACCTGGTACACCCCGCGCTTGATTGCCTCGGCACTCAGGTGTGCGGAGTTCTCGTTGGTGGTGCACAAAAAACGCACCCAGGAGGTGAGGATAATCCAGGCGTTGAGGGTCAAGGCTTCGGTCTGCACCGGGTCCATGTTCAGGATCCCTGCCTCGACAAACCCCCGGTAAATCGCGCCACCCTGGATCAGGCAACGCTGGGAGAAACGCCGGTAGCCGGTGGCCAGTTCCGGGTCGCTTTCCAGCAGATGCTCAAGATCGCGGTGCAGAAAACGATAGCGCCACATACCCGCCAGCACCGCCTGCAGGTAGAAGCGCTTGTCCTCGACCACCATGGCGCGCCCCTGGGGCGGGCGCAGGAAGCTGTCCACCAGAGCTTCATACTCGCGAAACAGCACCGCGATAATCGCCTGCTTGTTCGGGAAGTGGTAGTACAGGTTGCCCGGGGATATTTCCATATGGGCGGCAATATGGTTGGTGCTGATGCTGCGCTCGCCCTGCTGGTTGAACAGCTCCAGGCTGGTTTGCACAATGCGTTCGCTGGTCTTTACTCGTGGTGCCATAGGGGATCGGCTTCTTGAATCCTGATACAAACATCTTACGGTCTATCCTTGCCAGGATAAAACTGCATGTTGCAGCGAAGGCATTTGACAAAATAGAGTAATGACTCTAAAAACGCAGGTATTCCAATAACAATCGGGAACTGCGTCATGTCTGCCAACGTTGCTTACCTGCAAGATTCCCAGGCGCTGGACCAACTCCAGGACCTGTTCGCTGCCCAGCGCCGCGCGTACGCAGCCAACCCGATGCCACCAGCGGCGCAGCGCCAGCAGTGGCTCAAGGCCTTGCGCGACCTGCTCAGCGATGAGCGCCAGGCGCTGATCGAGGCCATCAGCAACGATTTCAGCCATCGCAGTGCCGACGAAACCCTGTTCGCCGAGCTGATGCCCAGCCTGCATGGCATCCACTACGCCAGCAAACACCTCAAGGGCTGGATGAAACCGTCGCGCCGCGCTGTAGGTATAGCCTTCCAACCGGCATCTGCCAAAGTGATCTATCAACCCCTGGGGGTCATCGGGGTGATCGTGCCCTGGAACTACCCGCTGTACCTGGCCATCGGCCCGCTGGTCGGTGCGTTGGCGGCAGGTAACCGGGTGATGCTCAAGCTAAGCGAATCCACCCCGGCCACTGGCCAGTTGCTCAAGAACCTGCTGGCGCAAATCTTCCCCGAAGACCTGGTGTGCGTGGTGCTCGGCGAAGCCGAAGTGGGCATGGCGTTTTCCAAACTGCCTTTTGATCACCTGCTGTTCACCGGCGCCACCAGCATCGGCAAGCACGTCATGCGCGCCGCCGCCGAGCACCTGACCCCGGTCACCCTGGAACTGGGCGGTAAATCCCCGGCGATTGTCTCGGCCGATGTGCCGCTCAAGGATGCCGCCGAACGGATCGCCTTCGGCAAGGCGCTGAATGCCGGGCAAACCTGTGTGGCGCCGGACTATGTGCTGGTCCCCGAGGACCGGGTGGATGGCTTCGTCGCGGCCTACACCCAGGCGGTACGCGGGTTTTATCCGACCCTGGCTGATAACCCGGACTACACCGCCATCATCAACGAGCGACAACTCGCCCGGCTCAATGCCTACGTCAAGGACGCCACCGACAAGGGCGCGACCCTGGTTCCGCTCTATGACCAGGGCCAGGCCCGGCGCATGGCCCATAGCCTGCTGCTGAACGTCAGCGATGAAATGACCGTGATGCAGGACGAGATTTTCGGCCCGGTGCTGCCCATCGTGCCCTATCGCGGGATCGACCAGGCCTTCGCCTACATCAACCAGCGCCCTCGCCCCCTGGCGCTGTATTACTTCGGCTACAACAAGGCCGAACAGAATCGCGTACTCCACGAAACCCATTCCGGCGGCGTGTGCCTGAACGACACCCTGCTGCATGTGGCCCAGGACGATATGCCTTTTGGCGGCATCGGCCCCTCGGGCATGGGCCACTACCATGGCCATGAAGGCTTCCTCACCTTCAGCAAGGCCAAGGGCGTGCTGATCAAACAACGCCTGAATGCGGCCAAGCTGATTTACCCACCGTATGGCAAAGCCATCCAGAAACTGATCCAGAAGCTATTCGTGCGCTAAAACCGTTATCACTGGGACAACAATAAAAATGAACCCTAGCCTGACTGAATCACCCGCGCTGTCGCGGCGCGGCGTCTTGAAAATCGGCCTGTGCGCCAGCGCCTTCCTGGCGACTGCAGGCCTTGGTGCCAGCCTCAGCGGCTGCTCCAGCAGCACTCCCGCCAGCGGCTTTGCCATGCTGCGCCACAGCGACCTGCCGTTTTTGCGCGCGGTGATCCCAGTGTTGCTAGAGGGCGCGGCCAGCGCCGAGGTCGTGGCGGCGGGTATCGAAGACACCCTGAAAAAACTCGATTACAGCCTGCAGCACCTGTCACCGGAGATGTTCAAGCTGACCCAGCAGTTGTTCGACGTGCTAGGCATGGCCGTCACCCGTGGCCCGCTGACCGGCATCTGGGGCAGTTGGGAAAACGCCAGCAGCGAGCAGATCCGCAACTTCCTGCATCGCTGGGAGAACAGCTTCCTCAACCTGCTGCGCATGGGCCAGGGCTCGCTGCTCAAGCTGGTGATCATGGCCTGGTACTTCCGGCCCGAGTCCTGGGCCCATTGCGGGTACCCCGGCCCGCCGCAAATCTGACCGTGATAGCTCCTACACGTCATGACCGCTGATAAAAACAAGAGAATAAGCTGATGCCCGTACCTGATGTGTTCCGCGATGGCATGGCCCGCGGCTGGAAAACCCATAATGGCGCTGCCCTCGACCAGGACCTGACGCTGGAAGCCGATGTCGCGATCATCGGCAGCGGCGCAGGGGGTGGCACCACTGCAGAGATTCTCAGCGCCGCTGGCTACAAGGTGCTGTTGATCGAAGAAGGCCCGCTCAAGACCAGCAGCGATTTCAAGCTACTGGAAGACGAGGCCTACGCCAGCCTGTATCAGGAAGGCATCGGCCGCATGAGCAAGGACGGCGCCATCACCATCCTGCAGGGCCGCGCCGTGGGCGGCACCACGCTGATCAACTGGACTTCGAGTTTTCGTACGCCGGACCCGACCCTGTCCCACTGGGCCAGTGAATACGCGGTCAAAGGCCATAGCAGCGCCGAGATGGCGCCATGGTTTGAAAAGATGGAGCAACGCCTGGGCATCGCCCCCTGGGCCCTGCCGCCCAACGCCAACAATGACGTGATCCGCAAAGGCTGCGAAAAGCTCGGTTACAGCTGGCACGTGATCCCACGCAACGTGCGCGGCTGTTTCAACCTGGGCTATTGCGGCATGGGCTGCCCGGTCAACGCCAAGCAATCGATGCTGGTGACCACCATTCCTTCGACCCTGGAGCAAGGCGGCGAGCTGCTGTACCTGGCCCGCGCCGAGCGCCTGAAGTTCAGCGGCGACACCATCACCAGCCTCGAATGCGTGGCCATGGACGCGCGCTGCGTAGCGCCCACCGGCCGCAAGATCACGGTCAAAGCCAAGCATTACGTACTGGCCGGCGGCGGCATCAACAGCCCGGCGCTGCTGATGCGCTCGGACGCACCCGACCCACACTCGCGCCTGGGCAAGCGCACCTTCCTGCACCTGGTGAATTTTTCCGCGGGGTTGTTCGACGAGGTGATCAACCCGTTCTACGGCGCGCCGCAGTCGATTTACTCTGATCACTTTCAATGGCAGGACGGCACCACCGGCAAAATGTCCTACAAGCTCGAAGCACCGCCCTTACACCCGGCCCTGGCCAGCACGTTGTTCGGCGGTTACGGCACGCAGAACGCCCTGGACATGAGCCAGTTGCCCAAGACCCATGCGATGCTGGCGCTGCTGCGGGATGGCTTCCACCCCGACAGCCAGGGCGGCAGCGTCGGCCTGCGCGGCGATGGCACGCCGGTACTCGACTATGAGGTCTCGCCCTACGCCTGGGACGGCCTGCGCCGGGCCTTCCATAGCATGGCCGAGATCCAGTTTGCCGCCGGCGCCAAGTCGGTCAAGCCGCTGCACCATGACGCGCGCTACGTCAGCACACTGGCCGAGGCACGCAGCCTGATCGACGGCCTTAACCTGGAACTGCATCGCACCTGCCTGGGCAGCGCCCATGTGATGGGCGGTTGTGCCATGGGTGAAGAGCCAAAAAATGCGGTCGCCGATAGCCTTGGAAGGCATCACCAGTTGCGTAACCTGTCGATCCACGATGGTTCATTGTTCCCCACCAGTATCGGCGCCAACCCACAATTGTCGGTGTATGGCCTGACCGCACAACTGGCGACAGCACTGGCCGAGCGTCTGAAAACAGCATGAAAAACCGATTATGCGCCCGTGTAGGAGCGAGCTTGCTCGCGAAGAACGTCAACGATAACGCAGCGCTATCAGATAGCCCGCGGTGCCTATGGGTTCTTCGCGAGCAAGCTCGCTCCTACAGGGGGTTCATAGGGGTATTCGCGGTGTCTATAGTGCTTTCTTCTGAATAAGTTGACTTGGCCGACCGGGATGGCTGCGATACCATCCGGTTCCCCAACGGACTCCGCCAGGACGACGCGATGAACCGAGTGTTGTACCCAGGTACCTTCGACCCGATTACCAAAGGCCATGGCGATCTGGTCGAACGCGCCTCGCGCTTGTTCGACCATGTGATCATCGCGGTCGCTGCCAGCCCCAAGAAAAACCCACTGTTTCCTCTGGAACAGCGTGTGGAGCTGGCCCGCGAGGTCACCAAGCACCTGCCGAACGTTGAAGTAGTGGGCTTTTCGACACTGCTGGCGCACTTCGCCAAGGAACAGAACGCCAATGTATTCCTGCGCGGCCTGCGCGCGGTGTCGGATTTCGAATATGAATTCCAGCTGGCCAACATGAACCGCCAACTGGCGCCGGACGTAGAGAGCCTGTTTCTCACGCCGTCAGAGCGTTATTCGTTCATTTCCTCGACGTTGGTCCGAGAGATTGCGGCTTTGGGCGGTGATATCACCAAGTTCGTACACCCTGCGGTGGCGGATGCACTGACTCTGCGCTTCAAGAAGTAAGACCGCTCAACCGGCGCCCGCTCGCACTGCGGGCGCCAATGCGGCACAATTGCGCGCATTAGTTTTCCAGATGCCTTGGCAGAGTGCCCTGGCAGGAGTTTCCATGTCCCTGATCATCACCGACGATTGCATCAACTGCGACGTCTGCGAACCCGAGTGCCCGAACGCTGCCATTTCCCAGGGTGAAGAGATCTACGTGATCGACCCCAACCTGTGCACCCAGTGTGTCGGCCACTACGACGAACCCCAGTGCCAGCAAGTGTGCCCGGTCGATTGCATTCCGCTGGATGAAGCCCGGCCGGAAACGGAAGAGCAGTTGATGGAGAAGTACCGGTTGATTACCGGTAAGGCCTGAAACCTTGTGGCGGCTGGGCGGGCCTCATCGCAGGCAAGCCAGCTCCCACATTTGAAGGTGCCCACAAGTCAAAATGTGGGAGCGGGCCCCGCGATGAGGCAAGCCGCAGCGCCTGCTGTCTTCAGCTCTGGCACTTAGGGCAAAACACACTCGCCCGCTGCCCCAGCATCACATTGCGCAACTCACTGCCGCACACCTTGCACGCCTCGCCCCCACGCCCGTAGACAAACAGCTCCTGCTGGAAATACCCCGGCTGCCCGTCGCCGCCAATAAAATCACGCAAGGTCGTACCGCCACGCTCGATGGCGGCCGCGAGGATGCGTTTGATCTCGATCGCCAGCTTCAGGTAACGCCCACGGGAAATGCCCTTGGCTTCCCGGCGCGGATCAATCCCGGCGGCAAACAGCGCCTCGGTCGCGTAGATATTGCCCACGCCCACCACCACCGCGTTGTCCATGATGAACGGTTTGACCGCCATGGAGCGCCCGCGGGACAGCTGGAACAGGCGCTCGCCATCAAACAGGTCGGTCAACGGCTCCGGCCCCAGGCGCAGTAGCAGTTCGTGGTTATGCGGGTCCTGGCTCCAGAGCATCGCGCCAAAACGCCGGGGGTCGGTGTAACGCAGGGCCAGGCCCGACTCCAGCTCGATATCCACATGCTCATGCTTGGCCGCCGGCAGACCGACTTCCACCAGGCGCAGATTGCCCGACATGCCCAAGTGGCTGATCAAGGTGCCGACTTCGGCGTTGATCAGCAGGTACTTGGCCCGCCGCTCCACCAGCACGATACGCTGCCCGGACAGGCGCACATCCAGGTCTTCGGGGATCGGCCAACGCAGGCGCCGCTCACGCACCACCACGCGGCTGACCCGCTGGCCTTCCAGGTGCGGCGCAATCCCGCGCCGGGTGGTTTCGACTTCTGGCAGCTCAGGCATATTCGTCTCGCGATAGAAAGGTTAGTGCGCGCCCAGTTCGCGGATCGACAACTTCATGCTTTCGAAGTCGTAGTCCGACAGGCCCACGTAATCCAGGACCAGATGGCCGATGCTCTCCCACTCATGGTCCACCGTCTGGTTGCCCAGCACCCGATAGGACGCGCAGATATGCTCGGCCATTTTCAGGATCGCCAGCAGGTTTTTCAGCGGGCTGTTGCGCGCCGACTCATCGCTGAAAATCGCCAGGGCGTTGTGGTGGTTGGCGATGGCGTTGGTCACATGTTCCGGCAGGCGCCAGGACTTGGCGGTGTAATAACCCACCACCGCATGGTTGGTATGGAACGCGCGGTTCTCGGTGTCGACCACCCGGCAATCAGGCCCGGCCTTGGCGTAGGAATCTTCCAGCACGCTCATGTAGTCCGGGAACCGCTTGAGCATCAGCGGCACGCCACAATCGTGGAACAGCCCCAGGGCGTACGCTTCGTCCACCGCCTGGGAGCCGGTGCGCTTGGCCAGGGTCAGGCAGGTCATCGCCACATCCTGGGCCGTGTCCCAGAACCGGTTGAGGGTGACGATGGTGTCGTCGCTCATCTCGCCCTTGATCGACTGGGCGTTGATCAGGTTGACGATGGAGCGGCTGCCCAGCAGGTTGACCGCGCGCTGGATCGAGGCAATTTTGTTGCTCAGGCCGTAATACGGCGAGTTGACGATTTTCAGCAGCGAGCCGGACAGGCCGGGGTCCTGGGAGATCAACCGCGCAATCACCTCCAGGTCCGGATCGGGCATATATTGCTCCATCTGCAAATCCACCATGATCTGCGGTTGGGGCGGCACGCTGATGCCTTGCAGGGCCTGTTGGATCTGTTCGGCGGAAAGCTCTTGGGACATAGGTACATACTCTGGGCTAGGGGGCGATTCTAACCCCGATGGGAACCTGACCGACACCTCAAAAGCCGGATTGGAAACCGGAGCAAAATGTGGGAGCTGGCTTGCCTGCGATGGCATCACTGCGGTGCGACAGACAGACCGAGTCGCCTGGATCGCAGGCAAGCCAGCTCCCACATGTCCGGCGGCGCGGCCAACAACGACACAACACGGTATACTCCCGCTCTTTTTTCCGGAGCGACGTCATGTCCCTGCCAAGCCTGCGTCTCAAAGCCAACGCCGATCGTCGTTTGCGCAACGGCCACCTGTGGGTCTACAGCAACGAAATCGATGTGGCCGCCACCCCACTTCACGGCTTCCAGGCAGGCGACCAGGCCATCCTCGAAGCCGCCGGCGGCAAGACCCTGGGCATCGTGGCCATGAGCCCGAACAACCTGATCTGCGCGCGCCTGCTGTCGCGTGACATCAAGTTGCCTTTGGACAAGTCGCTGCTGGTGCACCGCCTCAACGTCGCCCTGTCCCTGCGCGACCGCCTGTTCGACAAGCCGTTCTACCGCCTGGTCTACGGCGATTCCGACCTGCTGCCAGGCCTGGTAGTCGACCGTTTCGGCGACATCCTGGTGGTACAGATCGCCTCGGCGACCATGGAAGCCCATAAAGAAGACGTGATCGCCGCACTGACCCAAGTGCTCAAGCCCAGCGGCATCCTGTTCAAGAACGACTCCGCCGCGCGCGATGCCGAAGGCCTCAACCGCTACGTCGAAACCGTGTTCGGCCTGGTGCCGGAGTGGGTTGCGCTGGAAGAAAACGGCGTGAAATTCGAAGCTCCGGTGATCCAGGGCCAGAAGACCGGCTGGTTCTACGACCACCGCATGAACCGCGCACGCCTGGCCCCGTACGCCAAAGGCAAACGCGTCCTCGACCTGTACAGCTACATCGGCGGCTGGGGCGTGCAAGCTGCAACGTTCGGCGCCAGTGAAGTGTTCTGCGTCGACGCCTCGGCCTTCGCCCTCGACGGCGTCGAGCGCAACGCCGCGCTCAACGGCGTCGCGGAGAAAATGACCTGCATCGAAGGCGACGTGTTTGAAGCGTTGAAAGAACTGAAAGCCAGCGAAGAACGCTTCGACGTGATCGTCGCCGACCCACCGGCCTTCATCAAACGCAAAAAAGACATGAAAAACGGCGAAGGCGCCTACCGCCGCTTGAACGAGCAAGCCATGCGCCTGCTCAGCAAGGACGGCATCCTGGTCAGCGCCTCGTGCTCCATGCACCTGCCGGAAGACGACCTGCAAAACATCCTGCTGACCAGCGCCCGCCACCTGGACCGCAATATCCAGATGCTGGAACGCGGCGGCCAGGGCCCGGACCATCCGGTGCACCCGGCGATTGCCGAGACCCGCTATATCAAGAGCATTACGTGCCGGTTGTTGCCCAATAGCTAAGTAACACAGATCAAATGTGGGAGCGGGCTTGCCCGCGATAGCGGTGTATCAGTTACAGATTTTTAATCTGTTACACCGCTATCGCAGGCAAGCCAGCTCCCACATTTTTTTGTGCTGTATCAGAAAGATTTTTCCTACCGTCGCAACCCACACGAGCCCAGGAAACTTCCGCCAACGGTTTTGATTGAATTCCACTTTTCGCAGACTAGTATCGGTTTCTGGTTCTACTCCGGAAAACAAAAACAATGTCTGGGCCCACCCTCTCGCGCTTCATCCTCATCACCTGCATCTCTCTGATCAGCTTCTTCCCGATCAATATCCTTTTGCCCTCCTTCCCCGCGCTGTCCGCCCATTTCGATACGCCCACCGCCGACGTCGCGCTGTCCATCAGCCTGTTCACGCTGGTCTTTGCGATTTCCCAACTGGTGGCCGGCCCGCTGTCGGATAAATGGGGGCGCAAGGAAGTGCTGATCGGCTGTATCAGCCTGTCGATCCTCGGTGCCATCGGTTGCGCAATGGCGCCGGATTACCTGAGCTTCCTGCTGTTTCGCAGTGTGCAGGCCATGGGCTGTGGATTTTTCGTGCTGGGCCACGCGCTGGTGGAAGATTTGTTCGACGAACAAGACCGCGCCCGCGTACGCCTGTATTACATGACCCTGAGCGGCTCGTTTGTAGCGCTGTCACCGCTGATCGGCTCCTGGCTGCAAACCACCTTCGACTGGCAAGGGAGCTTTTATGGGTTTGCGCTAATGGCATTGGGCATGTTGATCCATGCGTTTTGCATCCTGCCGCCCAAGGCTACCAGCCCGCACCGCGCGCCCGTCTCGATCCTGGGCACGCTCAAAGCGGTCGCCGCCAATCGCGACTTCCTGCGCTACTGGTGGATCGCCGCCTTGGTGTTTGCCTGCTATTTCGCCTTGATCAGCGTGACACCGCTGATTTTCATGGATGCGTTGAAACTGTCCGAATACCAGTACGCGCTGGTACTGATGGTGTACGGCGTAGCCTACCTGCTCGGCGGCGTGGCGGCTTCGTACCTGCAAAAGCGCATGGCGCTGTCCCGGCAAATCAACATCGGCCTCGGCTTGCTGCTCGTCGCGGGCGCGCTGCTAACGCTGGTCGTCAGCCTGGAAGCCATCACCACCGTGACCTTGCTCATCCCCATGTTGATCAGCGCCCTGGCCGTCACCCTGGTTCGGCCCGCTGCGATTTCCGCAGCGATGCTGTTGTTCTCGAGCAGCGCGGGCACCGCTGCATCAGCCGGGAACAGCATCATGTTCCTCACGGCCGCCATAAGCAGTGCGGCCTTGGCACAAACCGGAACGCATCTGCTGCTGACCATTGCGGTCAGCTTCATCGTGTTCAGCCTCTGGGGCTGGTTGACGAATTTACGGGTCGGGCGCTAACGCTTTCCCCTGTAGGAGCGAGGGGGACGCCTAGTTCTTGCTCGCGAAGAACGCCAACGATAACGCAGCGCTACCTGGTAACCCGCGTCGCCTATGGGTTTTTCGCGAGCAAGCTCGCTCCTACAGGAAGACGGTGTAGAATCGGCCGTATTCATCGCCAGTCATCCCCCGGCGGGTTTATGAGCTCAAGGCCAATGCGCACGGCGATCCCGTCACGTTTGCGGCAACTTCCGGACACCAGGGCCATTTTTCGGGTGTTCCAGACGTCAATAGAAGCTCACTCCCCTTTGATTCCTGATTAGCCGCCCGGAGTGCTCCATGCCAGATTACCGCTCGAAAACATCCACCCACGGCCGCAACATGGCCGGCGCGCGCGCTCTGTGGCGTGCCACGGGGATGAAAGATGACGACTTCAAGAAGCCGATCATCGCGATTGCCAACTCGTTCACCCAGTTCGTACCGGGCCATGTCCACCTCAAGGACCTGGGCCAACTGGTCGCCCGTGAGATCGAACGCGCTGGCGGCGTGGCCAAGGAATTCAACACCATTGCCGTGGACGACGGCATTGCCATGGGCCATGACGGCATGCTGTATTCCCTGCCGAGCCGCGAGATCATCGCTGACTCCGTGGAGTACATGGTCAACGCCCACTGCGCCGACGCCATCGTGTGCATCTCCAACTGCGACAAGATCACCCCCGGCATGCTGATGGCCTCCCTGCGCCTGAACATCCCGGTGATCTTCGTCTCCGGCGGCCCGATGGAAGCCGGCAAGACCAAGCTCGCCTCCCACGGCCTGGACCTGGTGGACGCCATGGTCATCGCCGCCGATTCCAGCGCTTCTGACGAGAAGGTCGCGGAATACGAGCGCAGCGCTTGCCCAACCTGCGGTTCGTGCTCCGGCATGTTCACCGCCAACTCGATGAACTGCCTGGTGGAAGCCCTGGGCCTGGCGTTGCCGGGCAACGGTTCGACGCTGGCGACCCACAGTGACCGCGAGCAGTTGTTCCTGCAGGCCGGCCGCACCATCGTCGAGCTGTGCAAGCGTTACTACACCGAGAACGATGAGTCGGTATTGCCGCGCAATATCGCCAACTTCAAGGCGTTCGAAAACGCCATGACCCTGGATATCGCCATGGGCGGTTCCACCAACACCATCCTGCACTTGCTGGCCGCCGCCCAGGAAGCCGAGATCGATTTCGACCTGCGCGACATCGACCGCCTGTCCCGCAACGTGCCGCAACTGTGCAAAGTCGCGCCGAACATCCAGAAGTACCACATGGAAGACGTGCACCGTGCCGGCGGCATCTTCTCGATCTTGGGCTCCCTGGCCCGTGGCGGCCTGCTGCACACCGACCTGCCGACCGTGCACAGCAAGTCCCTGGCCGAAGGCATCGCCAAGTGGGACATCACCCAGACTGACGATGAAGCCGTGCACACCTTCTTCAAGGCCGGCCCTGCCGGGATCCCCACCCAGACGGCATTCAGCCAGTCGACCCGTTGGGACACCCTGGACGACGACCGTGAAAACGGCTGTATCCGTAGCGTCGAGCACGCCTACTCGCAAGAAGGCGGCCTGGCCGTGCTGTACGGCAACATCGCCCTCGACGGCTGCGTGGTGAAAACCGCCGGCGTGGACGAGTCGATCCATGTGTTCGAAGGTCGCGCCAAGATCTACGAAAGCCAGGACAGCTCGGTGCGCGGCATCCTTGCCGACGAGGTGAAAGAAGGCGACATCGTGATCATCCGCTACGAAGGCCCCAAAGGCGGCCCGGGTATGCAGGAAATGCTCTACCCGACGTCGTACCTCAAGTCCAAGGGCCTGGGCAAAGCCTGCGCACTGCTGACCGATGGTCGCTTCTCTGGCGGTACGTCCGGCCTGTCCATCGGCCACGCTTCGCCCGAAGCTGCAGCCGGTGGCGCGATTGGCCTGGTACAGGATGGCGACAAGGTGCTGATCGACATTCCGAACCGCTCGATCAACCTGTTGATCAGCGATGAAGAACTGGCCGCACGCCGGGTTGAGCAGGACAAGAAAGGCTGGAAGCCGGTGGAGAAGCGTCCGCGCAAAGTCACCACCGCCCTCAAAGCCTACGCCCTGCTGGCCACCAGTGCCGACAAGGGTGCGGTGCGTAACAAGGCCATGCTCGACGGCCTGTAAGCCCCGCCCATGAAAATGCCCCGCCAAGTGCGGGGCATTTTTTTGCCTGCCTGAATCGCCAAGCCACAGGAGATCAAATGTGGGAGCTGGATTGCCTGCGATGCGGACACCACGGCGTACCTGATACACCGCGTCGATGCCATCGCAGGCAAGCCAGCTCCTACAGGGTTACTGGATTTCGTCGGGCTTGACGATCACCCAGTTCTTGTCCGCCGTCACCGGCAAGCCTTCCTTGGCCTGGGCCGCGGCGTGCTTGGCGATCATGCCGTTGAGTTGGGTCATGTACTTGTCCTTGCGGTTGATCCACAAGTGAATGCCGCCCTTGGCTACGTCCACATCGTGGAACAGCATGTAGCCGTCGCTGGTGGGGGTGTCGCCGCCGACCAGTACCGGTTTTTTCCATTCATCGATGTAGGTGAGGATCGCCGCGTGCTTGCCTGCCATCCAGGTTGCCGGGGTCCACAGGTAGGGGGTCAGTTCCAGGCCCAGGTTGGCTTTTTCGTCATATTTGCCGGCGCTGATCTGCTTACGCGCGGTGGTCAACTCGCCGGTCTTGCGGTCCTTGAGCAGGGTGGTGACGCCAATGACGTTCTGCGGCTTGACGTTGTAGCCGTACTTGGGATCCGAAGCGACCATGCGCACCAGCTCTTCAGAGGCCGCCGTCATCACGTACACGTCGATGCCGTTTTCCATCAGCTTGTTGTACAGCTCGGTCTGGCCGGTGAAGATTTTCGGTGGCTGCACCTCCATGTTCTTCACCACATCGCCTTCGAAGTAGGTGACCGGCACCGGCTTGCCGGAGGCCATCAGCTCATCGACGTAGCCCTTGAGTTCCTTGAGGGTAAAGCCCGAGAACACCTGGGCGACCCACGGGTAGCAGACCATGTCGTCCACTTCGCACAGGCGATAGTAGTAACTGAACAGACTTTCCTTATGGTCGGCAGTGTCTTTGAACGGCATAAGCTTGAGCGACGGGTCGAGACTGTCACGGGTGATCAGGCCCTTGTTTTCCATGTACGGCAGCAGCGACTCTTCAAGGTCGAAGCGGTAGCTGGTGTTGTCCATGTCGAATACCGCGTAGTTACCCTTGTTGGCGTTGGCGGTGATCATTTCATTCAGTTGCTTGGCGGCGGGTGCCGGCCAGTGTTTCAACTCGGTGGCGGCCATGACCTGGCTGGCAAGCCCCAGGCACAGCGCGGCGGCAAACAGTCTCGGCGCGAGCTTCATGTGCGTTTTCTCCCTGAGTGAAAAACACCAACGCTAACAAATCTGTATGACAGCCCCCGCCACACGCACGACCGACGGCGTCCTGATCCCGTCACCCACTTACACAGGAGCGTCAACGCCTTATTCCAAAAACGACAGTCGCCATTCCATAACGGTATTAAATCAATATATTTCAAGCTGTTAGGATTTCCGGTTCGCAGTCGCACGCTCATGCGATTGGCAGTCCTTTACCTGGAGCTTCAATGAATCTGCCGCTGATTCTCAACCTGTTGGTGTTCCTCGCATTATTGCTGGGCCTGACACAAACCCGCCGTACTCACTGGAGCCTGGCCAAGAAGGTGTTGTTCGCCCTGGTCCTGGGCGTTGCCTTCGGTGTGGCCCTGCATACGATCTACGGCGCAGGCCACCCGGTGCTCAAAGCCTCGATCGGCTGGTTCGACCTGGTCGGCAATGGTTATGTGCAACTGTTGCAGATGATCGTGATCCCGCTGGTGTTCGCCTCGATCCTCAGCGCCGTAGCCCGCCTGCATAACGCCGCATCCCTGGGCAAAATCAGCTTCCTGACCATCGGCACGCTGCTGTTCACCACCGCCATTGCGGCGCTGATCGGTATCGGCCTGACCAACCTGTTCGGCCTCACCGCCGAAGGCCTGGTGGCCGGCACTCAGGAACTGGCGCGCCTGCAAGTGATCCAGAGTGATTACGCAGGCAAGGTCGCCGACCTGAATATCCCGCAGTTGCTGCTGTCGTTCATCCCGCAGAACCCGTTTGCCGACCTGGCCCGGGCCAAGCCGACGTCGATTATCAGCGTGGTGATCTTCGCCGCGTTCCTGGGCGTTGCCGCGCTGCAACTGCTCAAGGACGACGTGGAAAAAGGCCAGAAAGTGATCAACGCCATCGACACCCTGCAAGCCTGGGTGATGCGCCTGGTGCGCCTGGTGATGAAGCTGACCCCTTACGGCGTGCTGGCGTTGATGACCAAAGTGGTCGCCAGCTCCAACCTGCAAGACATCATCAAGCTCGGCAGCTTCGTGCTGGTTTCCTACCTGGCACTGGGGCTGATGTTTGTAGTCCACGGCCTGCTGCTGTCGCTGGCCGGGATCAATCCACTGCGCTTCTTCCGCAAGGTGTGGCCGGTGCTGACCTTCGCGTTTACCAGTCGCTCCAGCGCAGCAAGCATCCCGTTGAGCATCGAAGCGCAAACCCGTCGCCTGGGCATCCCGCAGTCCATCGCCAGCTTCGCCGCCTCGTTTGGCGCGACGATTGGCCAGAACGGTTGCGCCGGCCTGTATCCGGCGATGTTGGCGGTGATGGTGGCGCCGACCGTGGGCATCAACCCGCTGGACCCACTGTGGATCGCAACATTGGTGGCGATTGTGACCTTGAGCTCGGCCGGCGTGGCCGGTGTGGGCGGCGGTGCGACGTTTGCCGCGCTGATCGTGCTACCGGCCATGGGCTTGCCGGTGGCGTTGGTGGCGTTGCTGATTTCCGTGGAGCCGCTGATCGACATGGGCCGCACGGCGTTGAACGTGAATGGTTCGATGACCGCCGGGGCGATTACCAGCCAGATCATGCAGCAGACCGATAAAGAGCTGCTCAATGCCGATGAGCATCCGGAATTAGCGCAGGCCTAAATCCCCCCCTGTGGAGAGGGGGCTTGTCCCCCGTTGGGCTGCGTAGCAGCCCCAATAAGGCATACCAAGGTGTGTCAGGTAGACCGCGAGGGCCTGGTTTTGGGGCTGCTTCGCAGCCCAACGCGGGGCAAGCCCGCTCGCCACAGAGATTTAGGCCTTTTCCCAGACTTCGAAGTTGTACGCCGGCTTGTCGCCTTCTGCCGGATTCTGCACATTCGACACCAGCTTCCACCGGTTCAAGTCAAACTCCGGAAACCACGCATCCCCCTGCGGGCTCAACGCAACCCGCGTCAGATACAGGCGATCCGCCTGCTCCAGGCCTTGCGCATACAGCTGCGCGCCGCCGATCAGCATCAGCTCATCCACACCCTGCTCCAGCGCCCAGGCCTCGGCCCGCGCAACGGCTGCATCCAGTGAAGGAAAAACTTGCGCACCTTCAAGCTTAAGATCGGTCTGACGGCTGACCACAATGTTCAGGCGCCCCGGCAACGGTCGGCCCAGGGAATCCCAGGTCTTGCGCCCCATGATGATCGGCTTGCCCAGGGTGGTGGCCTTGAAATATTTGAAATCCCCCGGCAAATGCCAGGGCATGCTGTTGTCGACGCCGATCACGCGGTTTTCACCGAGGGCTGCGATCAGGCTTAAAGGGAGAGTTTTTTTCATGGCAACGAGAATACCAGAGGCGCGGGCCAGGGGTTATGCTCCAGGCTCACTGACACAACAGGACCGCGCGTGACAGCACTGAACCCTCTGCAAAAACTGTGGCTGACGGAAACCGTGCGCCTGCGTGAAGAACACGCCGGCCCCCTGGAAGACCAGGAAGCCAATCGCCTGGCCCGCAGCAACGGCGGCGACCTGCCGACACGTATTCAAAACCGTGCACTGTGGCTGGCCGAGCGCGACGGCCTGAGCGCCGCCCTGCTGCACTGGTTGCAAGGTGCGCGGCTGGCGCTGATCGCGCTGATGGTGCTGGCCGTGGTCAGCGGTGCCGGCCTGGCCTTCGCCGCCCTGGGCAACGGCCTGGCCCCGGTCAATGTGTTCTGGGCCCTGGGCAGCCTGCTGGGCTTGAACCTGATCCTGCTGCTGAGCTGGGCCCTGGGCCTGGTGTTTGCCGGCGAGCACAGCGCCAGCCTCGGCCGCCTGTGGTTGTGGCTCAGCGAAAAATTCGCCCGTGATGCCAAGGCCGCGCAACTGGCACCGGCGTTGTTGTTGCTGCTGCAACGCCACAAGCTCAACCGCTGGGCCGTGGGTGTGCTGGTCAATGGCCTGTGGCTGCTGGCGCTGTGCAGCGCGCTGGTGATCCTGCTGACATTGATGGCTACCCGGCGCTACGGGTTTGTCTGGGAAACCACCATCCTCGGCACCGACACCTTTGTCAGCGTGACCCAGGCCCTGGGCAGCCTGCCCGCCCTGCTCGGCTTCAGCGTGCCGACCGTCGAGATGATCCGCGCCAGTGGCGACTCTGCCCTCAATATCGAAAGCGCCCGCCAAGCCTGGGCCGCCTGGCTGGTGGGCGTATTGCTGGTCTACGGCCTGCTGCCCCGACTGCTCCTCGCCTTGCTCTGCCTATGGCGCTGGCGACGCGGGCGTGCCGCCTTGGGCCTGGACCTCAACCTGCCCGGCTACAGCCACTTGCGCGAAGCCTTGATGCCCAGCAGCGAACGCCTGGGTGTCAACGATGCAGCTCCAGAACAGTTGCATCACGTCAGCGGCGGCGCCAGCGAACTGCACAGCGATGGCGCCCTGCTGGTGGCCATCGAACTGGACGACCAACACCCCTGGCCGCCCAAACTACCGGCCACGGTCAAAAACGCCGGCATCCTCGACAGCCGCGAATCACGCCACAAGCTGCTGGAGCAACTGACCCGCTTCCCGCCCGCACGCCTGGTGATCGCCTGCGACCCACGCCGCTCGCCGGATCGTGGCAGCCTGGCACTGATCGGCGAACTGGCCCGCAGCGCCAGCGCCACCCGTGTCTGGCTGCTGCAAGCACCACCGGGCCAGGCGCTGGATGCCGAGCGCCTCGGCGATTGGCACACGGCCTTGCAGCAACTGGACCTGCCCTTCGCCGACTGCGCGCCACTCACCTGGCTGGAGACCGGTCATGACTAACCCCCTGAAACTGGCGGTGGTCGGCCACACCAACGTCGGCAAGACCTCGCTGCTGCGCACCCTGACCCGTGACGTGGGCTTTGGCGA
Organism: Pseudomonas sp. DTU12.1; assembly: GCF_009873475.1. Taxonomy (NCBI): domain Bacteria; kingdom Pseudomonadati; phylum Pseudomonadota; class Gammaproteobacteria; order Pseudomonadales; family Pseudomonadaceae; genus Pseudomonas; species Pseudomonas sp. DTU12.1. The sequence goes on from NZ_CP045254.1 coordinate 5,783,922, forward strand.
AGTGTCCCACCGCCCCAGCACCACCCGGCATGTCGAAGGCGCGCGTTTGTCGGTCGACGGCCAAGCCTTGCTGGAGCTGTACGACACGCCAGGCCTGGAAGATGCCATCGCCCTGCTCGATTACCTTGAGCGCCTCGACCGACCAGGCGAACGCCTCGACGGCCCGGCTCGCCTCGCCCGTTTCCTGGAAGGCAGCGAAGCCCGTCAACGCTTCGAACAGGAAGCCAAGGTGTTGCGTCAGTTGCTGGCGTCCGACGCCGGTCTGTACGTGATCGACGCCCGAGAACCGGTGCTGGCCAAATACCGCGACGAGCTGCAAGTACTGGCCAGTTGCGGCAAGCCGCTGTTGCCGGTGCTCAACTTTGTCAGCAGCAGCGACCACCGCGAGCCGGACTGGCGCGAAGCCCTGGCCCGCCTGGGCCTGCATGCACTGGTGCGCTTTGACAGCGTGGCGCCCCCCGAAGATGGCGAGCGACGGCTGTATGAAAGCCTGGCCCTGTTGCTGGAAAGCTCACGCCCCCAGCTGGAACGGCTGATCCTTGATCAGCAGGCTCAACGCCAGGCGCGCCAGCAAAGCGCTGCACGCCTGATCGCCGAGCTGCTGATCGACTGCGCCGCATGCCGGCGCAGTGTGGTCACCGAGGATGAACAGCAAGCCATCAGCGATCTGCGCAAAGCCGTACGCCAGCGCGAACAACGTTGCGTCGAAGCCCTGCTCAAGTTGTTCGGCTTCCGCCCGCAGGACGCTGCGGCCAGCGACCTGCCGTTGCTGGACGGGCGTTGGGGCGATGATTTGTTCAACCCCGAAACCCTCAAGCAACTGGGGGTGCGGGTCGGCGGCGGGATTGCGGCGGGGGCAGCGGCCGGGGCCGGTGTGGACTTGCTGGTCGGCGGCCTGACCCTGGGCGCCGCCGCCCTCGCCGGAGCGATTGCCGGCGGCGCACTGCAAACCGCGCGCAGCTACGGCAGCCGCCTGCTGGGCAAGATCAAGGGCCAGCGCGAGCTGACGGTGGATGACAGCGTGCTGCGCCTGCTGGCCCTGCGCCAACGGCAATTGCTCAAGGCCCTGGCCCTGCGCGGGCACGCGGCGATGCACAGCATCAAGGTCGACACTCCGCAAGACAAGACCTGGCGCGAAGGCAAGCTGCCGGACGCCCTGCACAAGGCGCGCGCCCATCCGCAATGGTCGTCGCTCAACACTCACCCAAGGTTAAGCCAGGCCGAACGTCAGGAACAGATCGAAGCCCTGGCCCAGCGCCTGGACGAGGCTTAAGCCGCCAGCAATTGCCGGGCCTTGGCCTTCAGCACCTCAAGGTCCAGCACCGGCACGTGCATGTCCTTGGCCTGCTCATCCCAGTGGCGCATGCGCAGGCTCACCGCGCACAGCGGGTCCTGCTCGAACGCCAGGGCCTCATCGGCCGTCATCACTCCACCCTGATAGCCCAAGGTGCGGCGGCTGGCCTCGCTCAAGCGATGGTAATAGTCCGGCTGGCTGAAGGTCAGGTAGCGCTTGGCCTGTACGTGATATTCCACCAGTTTCGCCAGGCGCTCGCTGAAGCCGGCGCGCCGCAGATAGTCGGCGCCCAGGCGTTCATGGCTGACTACGCCGTAGCCGCCCATGTTCGCTTCACCCTGGCCGCAGATATGCCCGATGTCGTGGAAGAACGCCGCCAGCACCACTTCATCGTCGAAGCCCTCGGCCATGGCCAGTTGTGCGGCCTGGGACATATGCTCGATCTGCGACACCGGCTCGCCGATGTAGTCGGCGGCGCCATGCTGTTCGTACAGGCCGAAGACTTCGGCGACTACCTGCTCAGCGTTCATCACGCCTCCCCCCACAGTTCAGTGATATTGCGCTCGGCCATCGCCGGCCCCACGCTCATGCCTACGCCCGTATGCATCAAGGCCACACGCACGCCATCTGCAGCGCGCAGGAACGAAAACGGCCCCGGCCCACGGGAACCATAGACGCCCTGCCAGCGTTCCACGACCTGAATCTGGCAGCCCAGGGTCTGTTCTGCCAGCTCGATCATCCAGTTGTCCACCTGTTCGGCATTGAATGGCGACGGATCGCTGCCGTAATGGTGGGAGTCGCCGATGATCAACTCGCCATGGGGCGTCGGGCTGATCAACAGGTGGATGCCATGTTCATCCAGGTGCGGCGTGTCGCGCAGGATCTGTGCCTGCACGGCGGCGGCTTGCGGCAAGTCGGCGAAGGCGCCGTAATGCACGCAGCTCAGGCCCGTGAGCAGCGCATGTTGCAGGTTCAAGTCGGCCTTGGGCCGCGCGCGCAGCATTTGCAACTGGCAGATTTGCGGTGTGAGTTGGGCGATCTGCTCGGCCAGCAGGGTCTGGTAGTCGTGGCCGGAGCAGACAATGATCTGCTCGCCGCGAAAGCTGCCGGCGGTGGTGTGCAGTTGGCCGGGCTCGATGTCGCGTACCAGGGTGGAGAAGTGGAACTCTACCTTGAGTTCGCGGCGCAGGTAGTCGATCAGCGCCGGCAGCGCCTCACGGGAATACAGCTGCTGATCGTCGAGGCCGTGCAGCGCAGCGCGATGATGGCGGAACTGGCCGCCGTACAGATCATTCATGGCGGCGCCTTGCAGCAGGTTGACGCGGTAGCCGTGCGCCTTGGCGCGACCGGCGCAAAAGGCTTGCAGCAAATGCTCTTCGGCTTCGGTGCGGGCAAACAGGTAAGAGCCATTGCGCTTGAGTTGCAGGTTCGCCAGTTGTGCCCACTGGCCCCAGATCTCGCGGCTTTGCCGGGCCAGGTCGAGCATCTGCCCAGGCGGTTGGCCGGTAACCAGGGCCTGGCCGAAGTTACGCACCGAGGCACCCAGGGGAGTGGCCGTGCGTTCGAAGACCCTGACCTTGAGCCCGCGCTTGGCGGCGGCGTAGGCGTGGGACAGGCCGAGGATACCGGCGCCGACGATCAGCAAATCACTGTGGTGTGTCATGGTGTTCGCCCCCTGTAGGAGCGAGCTTGCTCGCGAAGAACGTGAACGATAACGCGGGCAGTCAGAATACACGCTGCGCCCTCAGGTTCTTCGCGAGCAAGCTCGCTCCTACAGCTTTAGAAACGGTTGAAGTTATTGTTTTTCCGACTTGCCGTCATAGCGCTTGCGCCATTCAGTCAGGATGTTGTCGCGGTTTTTCGAGGCCCAGGCAAAGTCGTTCTTGATCAGGCGCTGCTCGTAGTCCGCCGGCAATTCGGTCTGTGGCTTGGCGATTCCCGGCTGGGCCAGGACGGCAAAGTTTTCCTTGTACAACTCCATCGCCGCCGGGCTTGCAGAGAAGTCGGCGAGTTTCTGTGCCGCTTCCTGGTGGGCGGTGCCCTTGATCACCGCAGTGGCTTCAATGTCCCAGCCCAGGCCTTCCTTGGGCAAGACGATATCCAGCGGCGCGCCCTGGCGCTTCAACTGCACGGCCGGGTATTCGAAGGAGATACCGATCGGGAATTCGCCGGACGCCGCCAACTTGCACGGCTTGGAGCCGGAGTGCACGTACTGGCCGATGTTCTGGTGCAGGTCATCCATGTACTGCCAGCCCTGCTTCTCGCCGAAGGTCTGCAGCCAGGCGCTGACGTCGAGGAACCCGGTGCCGGACGACGCCGGGTTCGGCATGACGATCTTGCCTTTGTATTCCGGCTTGGTCAGGTCTTGCCAACTGATCGGCTTGCTCAGGCCCTGTTTTTCGGCTTCGACGGTGTTGAAGCAGATGGTCGCGGCCCATACGTCCATGCCGACCCAGGCCGGTGGGTTGGCGGCGTCGCGGTAGTTCTTGCCAATCTTGTCCAGGTCCTTTGGCGCGTAGCTTTGCAGCATGCCTTGCTGATCGAGGATCGCCAGGCTGGAAGCCGCCAGGCCCCACACCGCATCGGCTTGCGGGCGGGCTTTTTCCGCCAGCAGCTTGGCGGTGATGATGCCGGTGGAGTCCCGCACCCACTTGATCTCGACGTCCGGGTTGGCCGCTTCGAAGGCTTTTTTGTAGGTCTTCAATTGCTCGGCTTCAAGGGCCGTGTACACGGTCAACTCGGTCTTGGCAGCAAAGGCATTCAGGCTGAACGCGGTGAGCACAGCAGCGGCGAGGGCCAGGGGCTTGAACATGGTGCGTTTCCTTGTGTGGGGCAGGGTTATTGACCGGGCGCGGTTTGGCGCCAGGCCTGGGAGCGGCGCAACAAGCCGCGTGAGGCCCACGCCAGCAGCAGCGAGACGCCGGCTGAAGTGAACAGAATCAGGGTCGACATGGCCGCCGCGCCGCCAACGTTGCCGGCGTCGTCCATGTTCAACACGGCGACTGCGGCGAGGATGGTGTCGGGGCTGTAGAGAAAGATCGCCGCCGACACAGTGGTCATCGCCGAGACAAACAGGTAGCGCAGGATGTCCAACAGCGCCGGCAGGCAGATCGGCACGGTGACCCGCAGATAGTGGCGGTACAACGGCGCCTTGAGCGACAGCGCGGCGGCTTCGAACTCGGCGTCGAGTTGGCGCAGGGCGGTGGTGGCGGTCATCTGCGCGGTGGTCAAATAGTGCGCAATGGTGCACACCACCAGCAGCGTCATGGTCCCGTAGAGCACATGCAGCGGGTTGCCGTTGAGGTTGAAAAAGAACACATAACCCAGGCCCAGCACCAAGCCCGGCACTGCCATCGGTACAAAACTTAGCATGCGCAGCGCCAGGTTGAGGCCTTTTTGCCCTTTGGTCTTTTCCATCAGGTAAGCGCCGGTGAAGATCAGCACACTGCCGATCAATGCGGTGCAGATCGCCATGGTCAAACTGTTGCGATAGGCCAGCCAGCCGCCACCGGCGGTGTCGTTGAACTGGTAATGGTTGAGCGACAGCGACAGGTTGTACGGCCAGAATTTCACCAGCGACGAATACACCGCCATACCGAACACCAACAGCAGCACCGCGCAGATCAGCAACACAATCGCCAGGTAGCAGGCATCGCGCAGGCGCGACGGCGCCGGCTGGAACACTTGGGCGCGGCCACTCATGGAGTCGCCGTGGCGCCGGCGCAGCCAGGTATCCACCGCAAAACTGAGCAGCGCTGGCAGTAGCAACACCATGCCGATCAAGGCGCCGCGACCGAACTGCTGCTGGCCGACCACCGCCTTGTAGGCTTCCAGCGCCAGTACTTGATAGTCCCCGCCCACCACCACGGGCACGCCGAAGTCGGTGATGGTCAGGGTGAACACCAGGCAGAACGCGGCGAACACAGCCTGGCGCGTCGCCGGCCAGGTGATGCTGCGAAACGCCCGCGCGGGGCTGGCGCCCATGCTTGAGGCAGCATCGAACAGCCGCGCATCCGCCAAAGACAGCGCCGACAGCAGGATCATCAGGGCATGGGGAAAGGTGTAGATCACTTCACCGAGGACAATGCCCCAGAAGCCGTAGATGTTGTCTGACAGCAGGCCGCGCAACATGCCCTGGTTGCCGAACAGATACACCAGAGCGATGCCCGGCAACATCGAGGGCGCCATCAGCGGCAGCAATGACAAGCCACGCCAGAGCGTCTTGCCGGGGATCAGCGTGCGTTGCAGGGCGTAGGCAAACAGGTAGGCCAGGGGTACGACGATGGCCGCAACGCTCAGGGAAACCTTCAGGCTATTGCCCAGCAGCCAGTGGAAGTTGGCGCTGGTCAGCAACTCGCGCGCCGCCACCAGCCCGCCGCCCTGGCCGTCTTCGGCGCTGAAGCCGCGCCAGAAGATCGCCAGCAACGGCAGCAGCACGGCGATGCCCAACAGGCACAGCAACAGCACCTTGCCGCCCACTACAAAGATGCGGTCGCCGATTTCGGCACGGGAAACCTGGCGAGCCACGCGGCCGGGTACCGGCAGGGTCATATCGGCGGCCATCTCAGGCAAACACCTGCAGGCTGCGCGGCGGCAGCGCGACCCAGATATCCTGGGCGCCCAGGCGCGGCATGGCTTCCGGCGCCAGTTCGGCGAGCAGCGGATGGCCGGGCAACTGGTCCAGTTCAAAGCTCATGCGGCAACGGTTGCCGAGGAAGGTGATCTCGCGGACCTTGGCCGGGAACAGGTTTTCTTCGTGTACCGGCGGGTTGACGCTGATTGCTTCCGGCCGGCAGAACAGGCGGCCTGAGGCGGCCTTGCCGCTGTCTTCGGCCAGGCGCACGTTCATCCCGCCGACCTGGGCGTGGCTGGCGCTGTTGCGGCTGAACGGCAGCCAGTTGCCCTGGCCGACAAACTCGGCCACGAACGGCGTGGCCGGGCGATCATAAATCTCTTGAGGAGTGGCGTATTGCTCGACCTTGCCGTTGTTCATCACGGCGATGCGGTCGGCCATCAGCATGGCCTCATCCTGGTTGTGGGTGACCATCAAGGTGGTGATGCCCAGGCGGCGTTGCAGTTGGCGCAGTTCGGTACACAGGTGCTCACGCACCCGGGCGTCGAGGGCTGACATGGGTTCGTCCAGCAGCAACAGCGACGGGGCCGGCGCCAGGGCACGGGCCAGGGCGACCCGTTGTTGCTGACCACCGGACAGTTGGCCGGGGTATTTCTTTTCGCTGCCGGTCAGGCCGACCAGCTCCAGCATCTGCGCCACGCGCTTGCGCACTTCATCGCGGCCGCTACCGGTCAGGCCGTAGCCGATATTGGCCTCGACGCTGAGGTTGGGAAACAGCGCGTAGGACTGGAACAGAATGCCGTAGTCCCGCGCCTGCGGTGCCAGTAGGGAAACATCGCGATCACCCAGGTACAGCTCGCCGCTGTCCTGGCGTTCCAGGCCGGCGATGCAGCGCAGCAAGGTGGTCTTGCCACAACCCGAGGGGCCGAGCAGGCACACCAGCTCACCGGCAGCGACGTCCAGGGACACATGGTCCAGGGCGGTAAAGGCGCCGAAGCGCTTCTGGATACCACGCACCTTCATCGGCGCGCCGGGGTTGAGCTGGGCTGTGTTCATGGTGGCACCTCATCAAACTGATGAAGGCCATGCTAGGGAGCAAATGCGTCCCTGGTGTGGCAGGAAGGCAAAAGCGGGTGATAGTGGTATTGGTGGATTTGGGTAGGGTTGTGGCGTTGTGGTGACTGGCCTGGCGTTATCGCGGGCAAGCCCGCTCCCACATTTGGGGCTGTGAATACATGCAAATGTGGGAGCTGGCTTGCCTGCGATGGCGATTTCAAAGCCACCAACACCCTCAGAGTGGCGACATTTCCTGCGCCAACCCCAGAAACGCCGCCGGCAACCGCGCACCTTTGCGCTCCTTGAGGCAATACAGATACTCCGGGATCTGCGGCGCATTCTCGATGGTCAGCACCCGCAGTTGCGGGTCATGGGGCACTTCCTGGCGGGCAATGATGCTGATGCCGATATTGCGCAGCACCGCCTCGCGAATCGACTCGCGGCTGCCGATCTCCAGCAGTGGCCCATAGCTTACGCCAGCGCCATCGAGCATCTCCTCGGTCAGGCGCCGGGTGGTGGAACCCGCTTCGCGCATCAACAGGGTGTGCCCCACCAACGCACTGAGTGGCACATGTTCCAGCACGGCCAACGGGTGATTGCGATGCACCGCCAGCACCAACGGGTCAGTGCCCAGCACCCGGCGGATCAGGCGAGGGTCTTCCAGCAGTTGCGAGGACGCGGCGACATCCACCCGGTAATCATCCAGCGCTTCGAGCACCTGCTGGGAATTGCCGATTTCCACCGCCACTTCCACGTGGGGCAAGCGTTCGCGAAAGGTCTTCACCAGGTCGAGGATGTAGTAAGGCGCGGTCGCGGCGATCCGCAAAGTGCCCTGGACCTGACCGCTGTTGCGCAGGAAAAACTCGATATCCGCTTCCTGCTGCAACAGCGCCTTGACCATCGGCAACAGCCGCGCGCCCTCGTCGCTGACGGTGAGGCGCCGGCCACCGCGATAGAACAGCTCAACCGAGTACTGGCTTTCCAGGTGGCGGATCTGGGTGGTTACCGTGGGTTGGCTCAGGCCGAGTTTCTTCGCCGCCTGGGTAATGCTGCCCAGGCGGGCAACCATGTAAAACGCCTTCAGCTCGGCACTCAGCACACCACCCTCTCATCGACTATTTGCGCAACAGGCGCAGACCATTGAACACCACCAGCAGGCTGACGCCCATGTCGGCGAACACCGCCATCCACATGGTGGCCATGCCCAGGAAGGTCACTGCCAGGAAGATCGCCTTGATCACCAGCGCCAGGGCGATGTTCTGCTTGAGGATACTCGACGTTTGTCGCGACAAACGTATGAATGCCGGAATCTTGCGCAAATCGTCGTCCATCAGCGCTACGTCGGCGGTTTCTATGGCGGTGTCGGTGCCTGCCGCGGCCATGGCAAAGCCAATCTCCGCGCGGGCCAGGGCCGGGGCGTCGTTGATACCGTCGCCGACCATGCCAACCCGGTGGTTTTTGCCGTACAGATCCTCGATGGCTTTGAGCTTGTCAGTGGGCAGCAGGTCGCCTTGAGCCTGGTCGATACCCACCTGGGCGGCAATCGCCTGGGCGGTGTGGGTGTTGTCGCCGGTGAGCATCAGGGTCTTGATGCCAAGCTCGTGCAACTGCTCGATGGCTTCGCGGCTGCTGTCCTTGACCGTGTCGGCCACGGCGAACAGCGCCAGCGGGCCGGACTTGTCGAGCAGCAGCACCACGGACTTGCCTTGTTTTTCCAGGGCGAAGAGTTTTTCTTCAAGGGCTGGCGAGCACAGGCCAAGTTCTTCCACCAGGCGGTGGTTGCCCAGGTGATAGACCTCGCCGTTGATCTCGCCACGTACCCCGCGCCCAGCCAGGGCCTCGAAGTTATCCACAGCGAGCAGCGCCAGGTTTTTATCCACAGCCGCGTTGGCGATGGCCAGCGACACCGGGTGGTCGGAGCGCCCGGCCAGGCTCGCGGCCAGGGCCGGGGCGTTGTCTTGGGTGGACAGCGCCAGGTAGTCGGTCTGTACCGGCTTGCCATGGGTGATGGTGCCGGTCTTGTCCAGGGCCAGGTAGTCCAGTTTGTAGCCGGCCTCCAGGTACACGCCGCCCTTGATCAGGATGCCTTTGCGCGCGGCCGCGGCCAGGCCACTGACGATGGTCACCGGAGTGGAAATCACCAGGGCGCATGGGCAGGCGACCACCAGCAGCACCAGCGCACGGTAGATCCAGTCGAACCACACCCCGCCCATGAACAGCGGCGGAATCAATGCCACGCCCAAGGCAAACAGGAATACCGCCGGGGTGTAGATTTTCGAGAAGCTGTCGACAAAGCGCTGGGTCGGCGCCCGTGAGCCCTGGGCCTGCTCCACCGCATGGATGATGCGCGCCAGGGTGGAGTTGTTGGCGGCGGCGGTCACCCGATATTCCAGGGAACCAGCCTGGTTGATGGTGCCGGCGAAGACTTTATCGCCCACGGTCTTCTCGATCGGCAGGCTTTCGCCGGTGATCGGCGCCTGGTCGATGGTGGACTGGCCCGCGGTGACTTCCCCGTCCAGGCCAATGCGCTCACCGGGACGTACCCGCACGATGGCGCCCAGCTCAATGACTTTGACCTCCTGTTCGACCCAACTACCGTCAGCCTGGCGCACCGTGGCCTGTTCCGGTGTCATCTGCATCAGGCCGCTGATCGCGTTGCGCGCGCGGTCCAGGGACTTGGCCTCGATCAATTCGGCCACGGTAAACAGGAACATCACCATCGCGGCTTCCGGCCACTGGCCGATCAGGATCGCACCGGTCACGGCGATGCTCATCAGCGCGTTGATGTTCAGGTTGAGGTTCTTCAGGGCAATCCAGCCCTTTTTATAGGTAGTGAGGCCGCCGCTGAGGATCGACACCAGCGCCACCAGCGCCACCACCCAGGTCGGTGCAGCGTTGGTGAAATGGATCACCTCCGCTGCCAGCGCACCCACGCCGGACAGGGCCAGCGGCCACCAGGGTTTCTTGGCAGCAGGCTCGGCGGCAGGCGCACCCTCTTCGATCGGATCGGCCTGCATGCCCAGGGATTTGATGGCCTCGATGATCGGCGCGGTGCTCGGCAAATCGTGGGTCACGCCGAGGATGCGGTTGATCAGGTTGAACTCCAGTTGCTGCACACCGGCCAGCTTGCCCAGCTTGTTCTGGATCAGCGTCTGCTCGGTGGGGCAGTCCATGGCTTCGATGCGGAAAGTGCTCAGCCGCGCGTTGGCGCTGGGCGCTTCGGTCAACCTCACCAGAGAAGGCGCAGCCGCGCCGGAACAGCAGGAGCCGCCATGATCGTGCTTTTGCACAGGCTGCAGTTTTTCGCCGTGATCATGATCGTGATCGTGGTCATGCTTATGCGGGGTGTGAATGGAATCGCTCATTGTCTCGCGTCCGTGAAGGTGCCTGTTGCCAAGTAAAGACCCTGTAGCCACTATAGGGTCAAGCACCCTTTTGGAGATTGCTGCGATGAAGATCGGCGAACTGGCAAAACTGACCGACTGCCCGGTGGAAACCATCCGCTATTACGAGAAGGAAGGCCTGCTGCCGCCCCCGGCGCGCAGTGAGGGCAACTACCGGCTGTACACCCAGGCGCACACCGAGCGCCTGACCTTTATCCGCAACTGCCGCAGCCTGGACATGACCCTGGAAGAGATCCGCAGCCTGCTGGGCCTGCGCGACAGCCCCCAGGACCAGTGTGAAAGCGTCAATGCGCTGATCGACGAGCACATCCATCACGTCAAGGCGCGGATTGATGGGTTGTTGGCCCTGCAGGAACAATTGATCGACCTGCGCCAGCGCTGTGGCGAAGGGCCGGAGATTGACCAGTGCGGGATTTTGCAGCGGTTGGAGGTCAGTGGGAGTGTGGCGGCCAGTGAGGCGGAGCATTCACATGTGGGTAGAAGCCACGGCCATTGACTAATGTGAACACGGACTAAATGTGGGAGCGGGCTTGCTCGCGAATGCGGCGGATCAGTCGATTAAGATGTCGACTGACACACTGCTTTCGCGAGCAAGCCCGCTCCCACATTTGCCTTAGACCGCCATCGGCGCCGTCATCGGCGCATGGTGCTCATAGCCTTCGAGCGAGAAGTCGCCCGGTTCGATCAATTCCAGCCACTCCGGCTGGTACACCCCAGTCTTGGCAAACTCCGGCACACGCTCGCTGATCACCAGCTTCGGCGCGGCGAATGGCTCGCGCTTGAGCTGTTCGTTGAGCATGTCCAGGTGGTTTTCGTAGACGTGCGCATCACCGATGAAATAGGTGAACCAGCGCGGCGTGTAGCCAGTCAGGCGGCCGATCAGGCTCAGCAGCGCGGCGCCTTCGGTGAGGTTGAACGGTGTGCCCAGGCCCAGGTCGTTGGAACGGATGTAGAGGGTCAGGGAAATCTCCTTGGTCTCGACATTCGGGTGGAACTGGTACAGCAGGTGGCACGGCGGCAAGGCCATTTCATCGAGCTGGGCGCAGTTCCAGCCGTGGAACAGGATGCGCCGGCTGCCCGGGTCCTTGATGATGGTGTCGACACACTGGCGGATCTGGTCGATGGCCTTGTACAGCACCACGTAGGCCTGGCCATCTTCCTCGCCTTCGGCGATCTGGCGATAGCCCTGGGCCAGGGTCTGCTCGATAGCGGCCTGGTTGCTCAACGGGATCTGCTTGTACGCCGGCCACTTGCGCCATTGCACGCCGTAGATCTCGCCCAGGTCATCCTCGCCCTGGCGGAACGGGTTGGCCAGCCACTGCGCGTTTTCGTTGGCGTTCTGGTCCCACACCTTGCATCCCAGGGCGCGAAACTCGGCAGCGTTGTTCACCCCGCGCAAAAAGCCGCACATCTCGCCAATCGCCGACTTGAAGGCCATTTTGCGGGTGGTGATGGCCGGAAAACCTTCCTGCAGGTCAAAGCGCAACATCGCACCAGGGAAGCTGATGGTGTTCACGCCCGTGCGGTTGGCCTGCTTGGTGCCGTTGTTGATGACGTGGGAAACCAGCTCGAGATATTGCTTCATGACATTACCTGTATCGGTGAAGCCGAGGCCCTCAGGCCTCGGCGTTCGAATTTATAGCGCGGCGTTCTTGATCGCCTGCGGGCGATTGTAAGCCCACCAGAGCATGCCCAGGCCTGCGAGGATCATTGGGATACTCAGCACCTGGCCCATGGTCAGCCAGCCGAACGCCAGGTAGCCCAGTTGCGCATCCGGCACCCGCACGAACTCGACGATAAAGCGGAAGATCCCGTAGAACAGGGCGAACATCCCGGAAACCGCCATGGTCGGCCGCGGTTTGCGCGAGAAGATGTAGAGGATCAGGAACAGTGCCACGCCTTCCAGGGCGAACTGGTACAGCTGCGACGGGTGGCGCGGCAGTTGCGCCGGGTCGCTGAAGGGTGGGAACACCATCGCCCACGGCACGTCGGTCGGTTTGCCCCACAATTCGGCATTGATGAAGTTACCGATACGCCCGGCACCCAGGCCAATCGGCACCATCGGCGCGACGAAGTCCATCAACTGGAAGAATGACTTGCCGTTGCGCCGGCCAAACCACCAGGCCGCGAGCATCACGCCGATAAAGCCGCCGTGGAACGCCATACCGCCCTTCCACACCTCGAAGATCAGGGTCGGGTTGGCCAGGTACGCGCTCAAGTCGTAGAACAGCACATAGCCCAGGCGACCGCCGACGATCACCCCCATCGACATCCAGAACACCATGTCGGAGAGTTTCTCCTTGGTCCAGGTCGGGTCGAAGCGGTTCAGGCGCCGAGAAGCCAGCAGCCAGGCACCGCCGATGCCGATCAGGTACATCAACCCGTACCAGTGGATTTTCAGCGGACCGATGGCCAGGGCCACCGGGTCGATCTGCGGGTAAGGCAGCATTGCGACTCCTCGTTAAATCATTCGTTATTGCGCACGGACCATGCCGGTGGGCGATTAAGCCTGCGTTACAGCAGTTCGATCAAATGAAGAAGTTCGCCCCCACGCCAAGCAGCCTGGCATGTTAACGGATGGGAGGCATCTGGCCCAACTTCGATACGATGGATAGCCGGCGGTTCTATGGGTAGAGTGAACAAAACACAAAAGGATCGCCTTATGTGCCTGATTGTTTTCGCCTGGCGGCCGGGCCACGCCCAGCCCCTGATCGTCGCGGCCAACCGTGACGAGTTCTACGCCCGGCCCAGCCTGCCCCTGGCCCAGTGGCCCGATGCACCGCAGGTATATGCCGGCCGCGACCAGGAAGCGGGTGGCTCCTGGCTGGGGATCGGTGCCGATGGGCGGTTTGCCGCGCTGACCAATATCCGCGACCCGCACCAGCCACCGGCGCGCAAGTCCCGGGGCGAGCTGGTGGCGCGCTTTCTCAACGGTTCCCTACCGGTTGATGACTATTTAGCCGATGTTAACGGCAGATCGATTGAATATGCCGGGTTCAACCTGTTGATCGGCACGCGGGATGAGTTATGGCATTACAACGCCAATGAGTCGACGCCCACGCAACTGATGAACGGGATCTATGGGTTATCCAATGCCGGGCTGGACACGCCGTGGCCCAAACTGCTCAAGGCCAAGGCCGCGCTGGCCGAAGTGCTGGACGATCCCCATCCTGAAGCCCTGCTGGGGATTTTGAGCGACCCCCAGACCGCACCGTTTGCCGAGCTGCCGGATACCGGGGTCGGGCTCGCCACCGAGAGTTTGTTGTCGAGTGTGTTTATCGCCAGCCCCAGTTATGGAACACGGGCGAGTACCGCACTGATTGTGCATGCCGATGGGACGCGGCGGATGGTGGAACGTAGCTTCGGGCCCCATGGTGGACGACTCGGCGAGGTAGACATCAACCTGTAGGAGCAAGCTTGCTCGCGAAAAGCCTGAGCGCGACACGTTTAATCAGCGGGTACGCGTTATCGTTGACGTTTTTCGCGAGCAAGCTCGCTCCTACAGGGTTTTGGTCGCCGTCGGATTGATCATCCGCGCCAACCCCAGGCTTTTCAGGGCCAACTGCAGCGAGCTGTGGATAACTTGCGGGTTGTCGATGGTCATCAACTCCGCCAACAGCTCCTTGGCCTTGCTCAGGTTGATCTGGCGCAGCATCCACTTGACCTTCGGCAGGTTGGTGGCGTTCATCGACAGGCTGTCAAAACCCATGGCCATCAACAGCACCGCCGCTGCCGGATCACCGGCCATTTCCCCACAGATACTCACCGGCTTGCCTTCGGCATGGGCGTCGCGCACCACGTGTTGCAGGGCTTGCAGCACTGCCGGGTGCAGGTAGTCGTAGAGGTCGGCCACCCGTGGGTTGTTACGGTCCACGGCCAGCAGGTATTGGGTCAGGTCGTTGGAGCCCACCGACAGGAAGTCCACCTGCCGCGCCAGTTCCTTGGCCTGGTACACGGCTGCCGGAATTTCGATCATTACGCCAATCGGAGGCATCGGCACATCGGCGCCTTCGTCGCGCACTTCGCCCCAGGCCCGGTGGATCAGGTGCAGGGCCTCTTCCAGTTCGTGGGTGCCGGAGATCATCGGCAGGAGGATACGCAGGTTGTTCAGGCCTTCGCTGGCCTTGAGCATGGCGCGGGTCTGGACGAGGAAGATTTCGGGGTGGTCGAGGGTAACGCGGATGCCGCGCCAGCCAAGGAAGGGGTTGTCTTCCTTGATGGGGAAATAAGACAGTGACTTGTCGCCGCCGATGTCCAGGCTGCGCATCGTCACCGGTAGCGGATGGAAGGCGGACAGTTGCTCGCGATAGATCGCCAGCTGCTCCTTCTCGCTCGGGAAACGTTGGTTGATCATGAACGGCACTTCGGTGCGGTACAGGCCCACCCCTTCAGCGCCACGTTGTTGAGCACGCGCCACGTCCGCCAGCAGGCCAGTGTTGACCAGCAGCGGTACACGGTGGCCGTCGAGGGTCACGCAGGGCAGTTCGCGCAGGGCATCGAGACCCTGGGACAGCTGGCGCTCCTCCTCTACGACTTCGGCGTACTGCTTGCGCAGCAACTCGCTGGGGTTGGTGAAGACCTCGCCCCGGTGCCCGTCGACGATCATCGAGATGCCGTCAACCTTGGAATACGGCAGGTCCACCAGGCCCATTACCGTCGGGATACCCATGGCCCGGGCCAGGATCGCCACGTGGGAGTTGCCCGAACCCAATACCGAGACCAGGCCCACCAGTTTGCCTTCCGGCACTTCGCCGAGCATGGTGGCGGTCAGTTCTTCACTGATCAGGATGGTGTTGTCGGGGTACACCAGGTTGGTGGTGCGGTCTTCCTGCAGGTAGGCCAGCAGGCGCCGGCCCAGGTCGCGCACATCCGAGGCGCGCTCGCGCAGGTAGGCGTCGTCCATCAGCTCGAAGCGGTTGACGTGATCGGTGACCACCTGGCGCAGCGCGCCCTGGGCCCACTGGCCGGTCTTGATCACGGTCTTGACTTCGTTACCCAGGGACGCGTCGTCGAGCATCATCTGGTACACGTCGAACAGCGCCCGTTCTTCGGGGCGCAACTGGGTGGCCAGTTTGGTCGACAGGTTGCGCATGTCGGCGCGCACCCCTTCCAGGGCGGTCTTGAACAGTTTGATTTCCGCATCGATGTCGTCGATGGACTTGTCCGGCACCACATCCAGGTCAGCCGGCGGCAGCATGACCACCGCAGTACCGACCGCAGCGCCCGGTGAACCCGGCACGCCAACGAACTTGGCCTCCTGGATGCCCTTGCCCTGGCGACCCAGGCCGCGAATCGAGCCGGTGGCCTCGGCATGGGCGATAACCCCGGCCAGCTGCGCGCTCATGGTCACGAGGAAGGCTTCTTCACCTTCATCGAACTGGCGGCGTTCTTTCTGCTGGATGACCAATACGCCGACAACGCGGCGGTGGTGGATGATCGGGGCGCCGAGGAAGGAGGCGTAGCGCTCTTCGCCGGTTTCGGCAAAGTAGCGATAACGCGGGTGATCGGCCGCGTTCTCAAGGTTCAGGGGTTCTTCACGCGTCCCCACCAGGCCCACCAGACCTTCATTGGGCGCCATGCTGACCTTGCCGATGGAGCGCTTGTTCAAGCCCTCCGTGGCCATCAGCACAAAACGGTTGGTCTCGGGGTCCAGCAGGTAAACCGAGCAGACCTGGCTGCCCATGGCTTCCTTGACGCGCAACACAATAATCCCCAACGCCGCCTTGAGATCCTTGGCGGAGTTAACTTCCTGGACGATCTTGCGCAGCGTATTGAGCATGGCTCGGGGTCGAACTCCGTCGTCAGTCGCGCGCTAAAAGGCGCGGGGCAAGCTCTTTGAGAGCGCGACGATAAACCTCGCGCTTGAATGTCACCACCTGGCCCAACGGATACCAATAACTGACCCAGCGCCAGCCATCGAACTCCGGTTTACCGGTCAAATCCATCCGCACCCGCTGCTCGTTGGAGATCAGGCGCAGGAGAAACCACTTTTGCTTCTGGCCGATGCACAGTGGTTGGCTGTGGGTACGCACCAGGCGTTGCGGCAAACGATAGCGCAACCAGCCTCGGGTACAGGCGAGAATTTGCACATCTTCGCGTTCCAGGCCTACTTCTTCGTTCAACTCGCGGTACAAGGCGTCTTCAGGGGTTTCGTCGGGGTTGATCCCGCCCTGGGGAAACTGCCAGGCATCTTGGTTGATACGGCGAGCCCATAGCACCTGTCCGGCATCATTCGTAAGAATAATCCCGACATTTGGACGGAAACCATCGGGGTCGATCACGGCAACAACCTCGCAAACGCATGTCGCCGCATTGTTCCACAAAGCTTGTTGCAGCGGCAACGAGGCTGCTTACCTTATGTGCACTCTTGTGAAAAGACCGTATTCTGGACGCCTTTTTACAGACTTTTCAGCGAGTAACCGCAATGCGCCTGGCTTTATTCGACTTGGACAACACGCTTTTGGGCGGCGACAGTGACCACGCCTGGGGTGATTACCTGTGTGAGCGCGGCATCCTCGATGCCGTTGCCTACAAAACCCGCAACGACGAGTTCTACCAGGATTACCTGGCCGGCAAGCTGGACAACGCCGCGTACCTGAACTTCAGCCTGGAAATCCTCGGCAACACCGAGATGGCCCAACTCGACGAATGGCACCGCGACTTCATGCGCGACTGCATCGAACCGCTGATGCTGCCCAAGGCGGCTGAACTGCTGGCCAAACACCGCGCCGCCGGTGACACGCTGGTCATCATCACCGCCACCAACCGCTTTGTCACCGCGCCGATTGCCGCACGTTTGGGGGTTGAAACCCTGATCGCCACCGAGTGTGAGATGGCCGATGGCCGCTACACTGGGCGCAGCACGGATGTTCCGTGCTTTCGCGAGGGCAAGGTGACGCGCTTGAATCGGTGGCTGGAAGAGACCGGGTATAGCCTGGACGACAGCTATTTCTACAGCGATTCGATGAACGACCTGCCGTTGCTGGAGCAAGTGACTCACCCGGTGGCGGTGGATCCGGATGCGAACCTGCGGGCCGAGGCCCAGAAGCGTGGATGGCCGGTAATCAGCCTGCGCGGCTGATCACGCCTTCGCGAGCAAGCCCGCTCCCACACTCAACCGAGTTCCACCTTTGGAATGCGGTCGAGTGTGGGAGCGGGCTTGCTCGCGAATGAGGCCAACTCGGTCTCAAGTGTTAAACAGGCTTAGCCCCCATCAACCCGGCAATCGCCACAAACCCCACCAGGCTGACAACCGCCAGGGCCAGGGTGAATTTCGCGCTGCCCGTACCGCCCAGGCGCAGGCGATTGAGGCGCACCACCAGCCAGAACCAGGCCAGCGCCGCGACGGTATAGATCACGCTGGAGCCCAGGATCCATGTCTGCCCCAATGGCCAGCCGATCAGGTGCACCAACCACCAGCCGGTGAATGGCATGCTCACCAGGCTTACGCCCATCAACAACCACACAAACAGCCATGGCCGTTGCAATGTAATCGCCGGCCCGGCTGCGCGCTTGCGCCAGCTCAGCACCGCCAGGGCCAGGCCGCTGGCCAATAGCAGCACCGTTGCCACCATGTGGATGGTCTTGAGGGTTGTCAGATATTCCATGCTCTTGATTCCTTAAAGGCCGCCCAATCAGCGTAGTCGCTCAACCGAGGAACAGTTGATAGGCCGGGTTGTCACTTTCATCCCAATACGGGTAGCCAATGGCTTCCAGCGCTGCCGGCACCAGGTGCCGCTCGTTGGCTGGCACTTGCAGCCCCGCGACCACCCGACCGTCAGCCGCGCCGTGGTTGCGATAGTGGAACATCGAGATGTTCCAGCGACCGCCCAATTTGTTAAGAAAGTTGAACAAGGCTCCCGGACGTTCCGGGAATTCGAAACGGAACACCACTTCATTGCTGACATGCGCCGCATGCCCACCGACCATATGGCGGATATGCAGCTTGGCCAGCTCGTTCTCGGTCAGGTCCAGCACCGGGAAACCCTGCTCGGTCAGGCTCGCAATCAGTGCGCTGCGCGGGTCGTTTTCCGGGTGGGTCTGCACCCCGACAAAAATGTGCGCCTCGCTGCCGGAGTGGTAGCGGTAGTTGAATTCGGTGATCTGGCGCTTGCCCACGGCCTCGCAGAAGGCCTTGAAGCTGCCTGGGCGCTCGGGGATGGTCACGGCGATGATCGCTTCACGGCCTTCGCCCAACTCGGCGCGCTCGGCCACATGGCGCAGGCGGTCGAAGTTGACGTTGGCCCCGGAATCAATGGCAACAAAGGTCTGGCCGCTGACGCCACGGGTCTCCACGTACTTCTTGATCCCGGCCACGCCCAAGGCCCCTGCTGGCTCGGTGATGGAGCGGGTGTCGTCGTAGATATCCTTGATTGCCGCGCAGATTTCATCGGTGCTGACGGTGATGACTTCGTCGACATAGTCTTTGCAGATATCGAACGTGTGCTGGCCGATTTGCGCCACCGCCACGCCATCGGCAAAGATCCCCACGGCTGGCAGCACCACACGTTCGCCCGCGGCCATGGCGGCTTGCAGGCAGTTGGAGTCGTCCGGCTCGACGCCGATGATCTTGATCTCCGGGCGCAGGTACTTCACGTACGCGGCGATGCCGGCAATCAGGCCTCCACCGCCCACCGGGACGAAAATCGCATCCAGCGGCCCTGGGTGCTGGCGCAGGATCTCCATCGCCACGGTGCCCTGCCCGGCAATGGTGTGCGGATCATCGTAGGGGTGAATGTAGACGTAGCCTTTTTCGTCGACCAGCTTCAGCGAATACGCCAGCGCTTCCGGGAAGGAGTCGCCATGCAGCACCACTTTGCCGCCACGGGAGCGTACGCCTTCAACCTTGATTTCCGGGGTGGTCTTGGGCATCACGATCGTGGCCTTGACCCCCAGCACCTTGGCCGCCAGGGCCAGGCCCTGGGCATGGTTGCCGGCCGAGGCGGTGACCACGCCACGCGCGCGTTCTTCAGCGGTCAGTTGGGTCAGCTTGTTGTAGGCACCGCGAATCTTGAAGGAAAACACCGGCTGCAAATCTTCGCGCTTGAGCCAGACCTTGTTGCCCAGGCGCTCGGAGAGCTGGCGGGCAGTCTGCAACGGGGTTTCCACGGCAACGTCGTAAACGCGCGAGGTGAGGATCTTTTTGACGTACTGTTCGAGCATCGGAAAGCATCACTGGGCGGGTTGGGCAGGGCCGAGGAGTCTAACCCGCCTTTTGGCCGGACGACCACACGAATCCAGAGGTTTTGTTGGGTTATACTCGCGCCCCTCTTTACTCCCCGCCCGTTCCGGAGCCCGCATGACCCAGGATCAACTCAAACAGGCAGTGGCCCAGGCCGCCGTCGATTTAATCCTTCCTAAACTCGACGATAAAAGCATCGTCGGTGTTGGCACCGGCTCCACCGCCAATTGCTTTATCGACGCGCTGGCCCTGCACAAGGGCGCGTTCGACGGCGCCGTGGCCAGTTCCGAAGCCACCGCCGCGCGCCTCAAGGGCCATGGCATTCCGGTGTACGAGCTCAATACCGTGAGCGACCTGGAGTTCTACATCGACGGCGCCGATGAAAGCGACGAGCACCTGAACCTGATCAAGGGCGGCGGCGCAGCCCTGACCCGCGAGAAAATCGTCGCGGCCGTGGCCAAGACCTTTATCTGCATCGCCGACGCCAGCAAACTGGTGCCGGTGCTGGGCAACTTCCCGCTGCCAGTCGAAGTGATCCCCATGGCCCGCAGCCACGTGGCCCGCGAGCTGGTAAAACTGGGCGGCGACCCGGTGTACCGCGAAGGCGTGCTGACCGACAACGGCAACATCATCCTCGATGTGTTCAACATGCAGATCACCAACCCGGTGGAGCTGGAGACCCAGATCAATGCGATCGTCGGCGTGGTCACCAACGGGTTGTTCGCCGCGCGCCCTGCGGATGTGCTGCTGCTGGGGACCAGTGAAGGCGTGAAAACCCTCAAGGCCTAAGTACACGCAGAACCCCTGTGGGAGCGGGCTTGCTCGCGAATGCGGCGTGCCAGTCACCGAACTTGCTGGCTGACACACCGCATTCGCGAGCAAGCACGCTCCCACATTTTTGACCGCGCTCCGTTCGATGGGCATGTAACAAAAACGCTACTTTTCGCAGCAGCCTCTCCCCCGCCCGCCCCAATTTGTGCGCCAAGTCACGGCATCCCCTGCCGCATCTGGTATCAAATCCGTTACAACTTATAGCCAGGCGACCCCCACTTCCAACAACGCGCCAATTCGCGACCGCCCCACGGAATGAGGCGCGCATTGTGCAATCGGTCCCGCCGAGCAACTCCCTCAACCTCTTCAAGGAAGACCTTGTGATCAAGCCCCTAGCCCTCGCTGTCAGCGTTGCCTGTGCCCTGCTGTCGACTCAATCCAATGCCTACGATTACGGCGAGCACGCCAATATCACCCTGGAAAAGCTGATCACCGACTACCCCGGCCGCTACCGAGGCACGGCCAACTTCGCCGGCGCCGCCGACTGGATGCAGAGCCAGATGGGCAGCGCCTATAACATCAGCCGCCAGGACTTCACTTGGAATAGCGGCAGCCGCGCTTCGCAGAACGTGGTGGCCTATGCCGCCGGCACCAAACCGCAATACGTGGTGATTGGCGCGCACTTCGATACCTATTTTGGCCGCCCGACCCTGCAAGGCCTGGACGACAACGGCTCCGGCGCCAGTGTGCTGACCGAAGTGGCGAAGAACCTTGGCGGCCTGCAACTGGAAAACGGCTTGCAGATCGTCGGCTTCGGCGCCGAAGAGGAAGGCCTGCGCGGCTCCCGGGCATTTGTCGATTCGCTGAGCGCCAGCCAGCGCGCCAATATGCTGGCCATGATCAACCTCGACAGCCTGATCACCGGCGACATGATGTACGCCCACGCCGGCCAGAACAGCACCGCCAACCCGGCCCTGGCATCGTTGCGCGAACACACGTTCCAGATCGCCAAGGAATTGAACATCAACCTGTTCACCAACCCCGGCCTGGACGCGCAATACCCCGCCGGCACCGGTTGCTGCAGTGATGGCGAAGCCTTCGAGGCGCTGAATATCCCGATCCTGTATATCGAAGCCACCAACTGGGAACTGGGCGACCTGGACGGCTACACCCAGACCGACAACCCAGCGATCCCCGGCGGCTCGACCTGGCACGACCCCAACGAAGACAACAAGACCGTCCTGACCAATGCTTTCGGCCAGGAACGCATCGACCAGCGCCTGCGCGATTATTCGCGCCTGCTCAGCCGCCTGGTGCTGGAGCTGACCAATGCCGACTTGATGGCCTCCACCACCTCGGGCGGCGCGGTTGCGCGCAATATGCAGGACAACCTGCAGCGCCAGCACCAGGCCATGGTGCGTTTGCACGATCGCCGCTGGCTGACGTTGCAATCGGCCAGCCGTGAAGTGGGCACCTTCGATGGCGAGATCGGCGTGGACGGCGAGTACAACCCGGACAGTGGCTTCGACACCGCTCCCAACCCCGAAGCGCGACGCCTGGGCCTGCATGCCCTGGGCGACTATCAACTGAGCAGCAGCTTGAACATCGGCGCCAGCCTCAGCTACCTCAACGGTCGCGACAAACTCGAGCACCGTGGCAAGCTGGAAAGCGACACCTGGCAAGCCGCAGTCTATGCCTTGTTGAACGATGGCGGCCCGACCTGGCTGGCCGGCGACCTGAGCGTGGGCCACAGCAGCTTTGACTCAAAACGTAACCTGGTGATCCAGGCCAATGGCGGCCCCGTGTTGCTTGACCAGCAACTGACTGGCGAGACCGATGCCTTGTCCCTGGGTGCCCGGTTGCTCGGCGGCTATGACTTCGACCTGGGTGCGATCAAGACCGGACCGTTTGCCGGCCTGGATTACAGCCACTCGCGTATCGACAAGTTCCACGAGAAGCAGAACCTGCGCACGGCCCTTGAATATGAAGAGCAGTCTTTCGATTCCCTGGAAGCCAGCCTCGGTTGGCGCATGCGTGGTGCTGTGGCCCTGCCTTACGGCCTGAGCCTGATGCCCTACGGCGATATCGCCTGGGTCAAGGAGCTGGCCGACGGCCGCCTGGACGACCTGGACCTGACTGCACGAGCTGATGGCCAGGTGCGCACTGCGCGCCTGGGTTCAGTAGACAAGAGTTTTGGCCGCGCACAGGTCGGCAGCCAATTGGCGATCACCCCGCAGCTTGGGGTGTACGCCGAAGTGAACGGGCGCCTGGGCCATGCCGAAGGCAGCCAGACCGGCTATTCCCTGGGCGTACAGTGGATGTTCTGATCCTTGCAGGAGCGAGCTTGCTCGCGCCTACATTGGGTCGGTTTTTTTCTTGAACACGTAGAACAAGTTCGGCTCACTGACCAAATACAGCGTGCCATCGTCATCCATGGCGATGCCCTCGGCCTGGGGCACGCGCTTCTTCAGGCCATGGCGCCCCTTGAGCAATGACAGACTGCTCAAGGGGCGACCGTCGATATCCAATTCCAACACCAGGTACGACTCATCGGACAGCGCCAGCAAGTGGCCGCTGCGCTCATCGTATTGCAAGCTGGACAGGTCCCGCACAAACAGCCCGGCATCGCGCCGTGGGTTGTTGACGACATGGACCGAGTAGGTCTTTTCGGGTTTGAAATGGGGAAACCCATGCACTTCGTAGATCAACATCGGGTCCCGCTCCTTGGCGACAAACAGGCGCTTGCCCACCGAGTCATAGGCCAGCCCTTCAAACCCTTTATTGCCCTTGAGGTGCACACCCAGGGTCATCTGCTCGGCATCGGCCGCGTCGAGGAACTGCGTGTCGTCCTCCAGATGTATCTTGATCAAGCGCTGTTGGCGTTCATCGCTGACCACATAGGTGTTCTCGCTGATGAACTCCACCGCTTCGGCATCGCCAAAGCCCACCAGGTTGATACGCCGCAAGATCTTGCCGTCCAGGGACAGTTCGACCAGTTCGGCGTTTTGGTTGGTCACGGTAAACAGGCTCTTGCGCACCGGATCGAAGGTCAATGCCGAGACGTCATCGTCCAGGCCGTCGATCACCTGGGCTTCCAGCACCACGTGATAATCCGCCAGGCCAATGGATCGTTCGTCCACCGGCTGGCGCCAAGCCTGCCAGTTGAACCAGGCACGCTCGAATAAACGAAACTGCTGGGCGACCACGCCCACAGCAACCAGGGCGATCAACAACAGGATAAACAGGGCGGGTTTGGGGCGGGCAAATCGGCGCATGGGGGCTGGCTCAAAGTCAAAACTGGCAAATGAATATCACAGCCATCTGAATTTAAACTTAAACGCAGCTCAGTGTCTGGGGAATGCCGCTCATAGAGAAGAATCCGACGTATCAGTCGGCTATTTCTGCTTTTCGAAGCGGTAGAACAGATTGGGCTCGCTGACCATGTACAGCGTGCCGTTTTCATCCATGGTCACGCCTTCGGCGCGGGGGATGGTGTTTTTCAGGCCATTGAAGCCGCCAAGCACCGTCATGAAGCTGACTTGCTTGCCTTCTTCGTCCAGCTCCAGCAACAAATGGGAGTCGGCGGACAGTACCAACAGGTGGCCGGTACGCGGATCGACGCTCAGGGCCGAGAGGTTGCGAATATCCAACTCGGAGCTGGGCAGTTTCTGCTTGTTGCCAGCCAGGACCTGGCCGCCGTCGCTGTGCCAGGTGAACAACTGCGCTGGCCGTTCGATACCCAACACCAGTTGTTGATTGCGCTTGTCCCAGGTGATGGCCTCGAATGCCTTGTTCTGGTTTTCGGAGGGCCCCAGGTCGTAGCTGGGGAAGTCAGCGAAGGCCAGTTGGCGCGTGTCGGCATCGACCTTGACCAGCGTCATGTTGTGCCTGCGCTCATCAACGATGGCCAGCACGCCGTTTTCCATGACCGTCACGCCTTCCGGGTTGCTCCAGCCCACCAGGGGGATCTTGCGCAACACATCGCCCTGCAGGCTCAACTCCACCAGGAACGGGTTGCGGCCCATGACCGCGTACAGGGTCTTGGTCCTGGGGTCGTAGGCCAGATCCGACGCTTCGTCCTTTTCCATGCCGGGCAAGGGCTTGGCGTCAATCACCGTCTGGTAATCCGGAAGCCAGACACTCTCCCGACGCTCCATGGGGCTTTCAAACCGCTCCAACACCCATAACGCGCCCCGGTCGTCCCAGTGCATCAACCAGGAAATCCCATACATGACGGCCCCGACCAGCAACAGCCAGGAGTACCAACGCATATTCAGGCGCGGGCGCGGAGCGGGTTTCACAGAAGGGAGAGGTACGGCCATGGAGGCATTCCAGATAATCGGCTGTAGGTGATAGCCCAGGCTTAGACCGCCTGCGTGCCATATGGCCGAGGATTATCCAGATGGCGTGTGAAAAAAATGCAAAGCGCCGATTTGCGCAGTACGCACAAATAATCTGTGTACGAGCTTGTGTGGGAGCCGGGCTTGCCCGCGGTGCAAGCACTGTGGTGTATCAGGCACACCGCGGTGATGCTATCGCAGGCAAGCCAGCTCCCACACAAGCCGGCACCTACAGAGGGATGGGGTTAGCGTACGGAGCTTTCGAAGCGGCTCACGCCGGGCAATTCCAGCACCAGTTCATCACCCACTTCCAGCGGGCCCACGCCCACAGGCGTACCGGTCAGGATCACATCACCGGCCTGCAGCGAGAAGCAGCCGGCCATGTGCTGGATCATCGGCACGATCGGGTTGAGCATCTGCGCACTGTTGCCGTCCTGGCGCACCTGGCCATTGATGGTCAGGCGAATACCGATATCGGTCAGGTCCGGGAAGGTGCTGCCCACCACGAACGGCGCAATGACTGCCGCACCGTCGAAGGACTTGGCAATTTCCCACGGCAGGCCCTTGGCCTTGAGCTCGGACTGCTTGTCGCGCAGGGTCAGGTCCAGGGCCGGGGCGAAGCCGGAGATGGCGTCCAGCACTTCTTCACGGCTCGGGGTTTTCGACAAGGGCTTGCCGATCAGCACCGCAATTTCCGCTTCGTAGTGCACCGACCCACGGTCGGCTGGAATGGCAAAACCGCCTTCCAATGGCACCACGCAACTGCCCGGCTTGATAAACAGCAGGGGCTCGGTCGGCACCGGGTTATCCAATTCCTTGGCGTGTTCGGCGTAGTTGCGCCCGATGCAGACCACTTTGCCCAGCGGAAAGTGGATATTGGTGCCGTCGACGTACTTGTGCTGATAGCTCATGGACCGCTTCCTCTTTCGTGATGGTTAAACAGCGAAGATCTTGCCCGGGTTCATGATCCCGTTCGGGTCAAACACGGCCTTCACTGCCTTCATATATTCGATTTCAACCGGGGAGCGGCTGTAGGTCAGGTAGTCACGCTTGGTCATGCCCACGCCATGTTCGGCGGAGATCGAACCGTTGTACTTCTCGACGGTTTCAAACACCCACTTGTTGACGGTGGCGCACTTGGCGAAGAACTCGTCCTTGGACAGGTTTTCCGGCTTGAGGATGTTCAAGTGCAGGTTGCCATCGCCGATGTGGCCGAACCAGACGATTTCGAAGTCGGGGTAGTGTTCGCCGACGATCGCGTCTATTTCCTTCAAGAACGCCGGCACTTTCGACACGGTGACCGAAATGTCGTTCTTGTATGGCGTCCAGTGGGAGATGGTCTCGGAGATGTACTCGCGCAGCTTCCACAGGTTGTGCAGTTGGGTTTCGCTCTGGCTCATCACGCCATCCAGCACCCAGCCCTGCTCGACACAGTGCTCAAAGGTTTCCAGGGCGTGGTTGGCGACTTCTTCGGTGGTGGCTTCAAATTCCAGCAGGGCATAGAACGGGCAATCGGTCTCGAACGGCGCCGGCACATCGCCACGGCCGAGGACTTTGGCCAGGGCCTTGTCGGAGAAAAACTCAAAGGCCGTCAGATCCAGCTTGCTCTGGAACGCATGCAACACCGGCATGATGGAGTCGAAGTCAGTGGTGCCAAGCACCATGGCGGTGAGGTTTTTCGGCGCACGGTCCAGGCGCATGGTGGCTTCGACCACAAAGCCCAGGGTGCCTTCAGCACCGATAAACAGCTGGCGCATGTCGTAGCCGGTGGCGTTCTTGATCAGGTCGCGGTTGAGCTCCAGCACATCACCCTTGCCGGTGACGACCTTCATGCCGGCCACCCAATTGCGGGTCATGCCGTAGCGAATGACCTTGATCCCGCCGGCATTGGTGCCGATATTGCCGCCAATCTGGCTGGAACCGGACGAAGCGAAGTCCACCGGGTAATACAGGCCGTTTTCTTCGGCGACGTTCTGCAATTGCTTGGTGACCACGCCCGGCTGGCACACGGCGGTGCGGTCGGTGAGGTTCACGTCGAGGATCTGGTTCATGTAGTCGAACGACACCACCACTTCGCCATTCGCGGCAACGGCCGCCGCCGACAAGCCGGTACGCCCACCGGATGGCACCAGCGCCACCTTGTGTTCATTGGCCCAACGGACAATGGCCTGTACCTGCTCAATGGTCTTGGGGAAGACGATAGCAGTCGGCGCGGGGGCGAAATGCTTGGTCCAATCCTTGCCGTAAGCCTCCAGGGAGTCTGCATCGGTCAGCACTTTGCCGGGCTCAACCAGGGTCTTTAGCTCATCAATCAGGGCAGGATGGGTCATCGACAGAACTCTCGAACAATTCATGGTCATCCTGAGAACGCTTCACGTCGCAGGAATGAGTGTTTAGCGGGGCGCGTATGCTAGCATACCGCCCCCGCAGGACAGAGCCCAAGGGCGTTTCTGCGGTGACGGCTTTCCTGCCGTCCGGGTCAGCTTAAGCGATCCGATTCCCTGCCATTTTTCTCCGGGATACAGGTTTACGCAGATGAGCAAGACTTCTCTCGATAAGAGCAAGATCAAGTTCCTTCTTCTGGAAGGCGTCCACCCATCGGCCGTCGACGTCCTAAAGGCCGCCGGGTACACCAGCATTGAGTACATCACCAGTTCTCTGCCGGAATCCCAGCTCAAGGAAAAGATCGCCGACGCGCACTTTATCGGCATTCGCTCCCGCACCCAGCTGACCGAAGAAATCTTCGACCACGCCAAGAAGCTGGTAGCTGTCGGCTGTTTCTGCATCGGCACCAACCAGGTTGACCTCAATGCAGCGCGCGAGCGCGGTATCGCAGTGTTCAACGCCCCGTACTCCAACACCCGTTCCGTGGCGGAGCTGGTATTGGCCGAGGCCATCCTGTTGCTGCGCGGCATCCCTGAGAAGAACGCTTCCTGCCACCGTGGCGGCTGGATCAAAAGCGCGGCCAACTCCTTCGAAATCCGCGGCAAGAAGCTGGGTATCGTCGGTTACGGTTCGATCGGCACGCAATTGTCGGTACTGGCCGAAGGCCTGGGCATGCAGGTGTTCTTCTATGACACCCTGACCAAGCTGCCATTGGGCAACGCCACCCAGGTGTCGAGCCTGACCGAGCTGCTGGGCATGTCCGATATCGTGACCCTGCACGTGCCGGAAACCGCTGAGACCCAGTGGATGATCGGCGAAAAGGAAATCCGCGCCATCAAGAAGGGCGGGATCCTGATCAACGCCGCTCGCGGCACCGTGGTCGAGCTGGATGCCCTGGCCGACGCGATCAAGGACAAGCACCTGATCGGCGCCGCCATCGACGTGTTCCCGGTGGAGCCGCGCTCCAACGACGACATTTTCGAAAGCCCGCTGCGTGGCCTGGACAACGTGATCCTGACCCCGCACATCGGCGGTTCCACCGCTGAAGCCCAGGCCAACATCGGTCTGGAAGTAGCGGAAAAGCTGGTCAAGTACAGCGACAACGGTACGTCGGTGTCCTCGGTCAACTTCCCGGAAGTGGCCCTGCCGGCTCACCCTGGCAAGCACCGCCTGCTGCACATCCACCAGAACATCCCGGGTGTGATGATGGAGATCAACAAGGTCTTCGCGGAAAACGGCATCAACATCTCCGGTCAGTTCCTGCAGACCAACGAGAAGGTTGGCTACGTGGTAATCGACGTCGACGCCGAGTACTCGGACCTGGCGCAAGAGAAGCTGCAGCACATCAGCGGTACTATCCGTAGCCGCGTGTTGTTCTAAGGTTTCAGACGCACCACGAAGAAGGGAGCCCTCTGAGGGCTCCCTTTTTTTCGTCTGAACAAATCTTACTTGACGGTAACGGTGATCACTTTTGAAGCTACAGTAGGTTCAAACTGACGGTGAACGTTATCGCCCGCCACCAGTTGCAGGGTGTGCTTGCCTGGGGCCAGGGTCAGTTCAGTCTTGGTTTGTGCCTTGCCGAAATGGATCACGGTATCGGTGGCGGGAATCGGCTGGCTTGGGTCGGGCAACTCCTTCTGATCAACCAGCAAGTGGTGATGGCCGGCACCCGGGACTTGCTTGTCGATAGGTTCCAGGTCCATGCCCTTGATGCCAAACTCAACGGTGAAGGTCTTGTCGACGGTAGCGCCATCCTTAGGCGAGACAATAAACACTTCAGCACCCTTGGGCGCAGGTGTACGTGGGACATCGGCGGCTGACGCCAGCATGGAAGCCCCCAGCAGCAGGCTGGCCAGGGTTGCACGAGACAAAATGGCTTTCATTAACTTCTCCAGTTTTTCTGTGAAATCTGTAGGGTTATGACAACTTAGTGACGAAACGTTGTCCAAGGCACTCGACACCATAGCAAAGCGAGCCTGAACCGCGTCTCGCACCTTCGAATTCTTTAGGAGTGACCATGCGTTTTTTGCCTGGCCTGTTACTTGTGCTGCCTTTTTTGAGCCCCTTGGCTCACGCCGAACTGTTTGACGACGTGTTTGACCGTGGGGAACTGCGCATTGCCCTGGAGGCCGACACGCCGCCCTTCAACTTCAAGGAAGGCGACAAACTCACCGGTTTTGAAGTGGAACTGGGTGAGTTGCTGGCTCGGGAAATGGACGTACGCGCCTCCTTTATCACCACCGACGAAGCAGACTTGCTGCCCGGCGTGGAAAGCGGCAAGTACGACGTGGCGATCAACCACATCGCTGTGACTGCGCAATTGCGCGATCGTTTCGATTTCAGCGCGCCATATAGCTATGCCAATGCCCAGATGCTTGCCAACAAGCAGCAGAAACCCCTGTTGAGTGGCCTGAATACCCTCACCAGCAGTCAATTTGCCGCCAAGCCCACCGAGGGCGTGGATCTGCGCAGCCGTGTCGATGCCAAGGCCACGTTGACCCTGGCCATCCCCTTCCAGAAGGGCAACCCGGCGTTCAAATCGAGCCTGGACATGGCGTTGGAACGGATCAAGGCCGATGGGCGGCTGACGGCGCTGTCGGAGAAGTGGTTCGAGGCTGACACCAGCAAACCCACCAAATAACCAATGTGGGGCCAGGTTTGTGTGGGAGCGGGCTTGCTCGCGAAAGCGGTGTGTCAGTCAACAAATCTGGCACTGATAAACCGCATTCGCGAGCAAGCCCGCTCCCACAAAAGGCTGGTCCTACATGGGATTTAAGCGGGGTTTGAGAGCTGGTCCAGGGCTACCACCGCCTCGGCCAACTCCAACTCGCTGAACACCTGCACCCCATGGCGCTTGAGCAACGCTGCCGTCACCCCTTCACCCGTGACTTTCACCCCACTGAACGTGCCGTCATAAGTCAGCAGGTTGCCGCATGACGGGCTGTTGGCCTTGAGCACCGCGATACGGATGCCGTGGCGCTGCACCAGAGCCAGGGCCTGGCGCGCCCCATCCAGGAAGGCTTCGCTGAAGTCCTGGCCATCGGCGGTCAACACTTGGGCGCGGCCTTCCCACACATCCATCCCCTGCCCGCCCGGAATCTCGGCGGATGGGCGTGGCGTAGGCAGGCCGCCAGCGACCTCTGGGCACACCGCAACCACTCGCCCTTCGGCCTGCCAGGCGGCCAGTTGGTCGAACGGCCCGCTGGCCCCACCGTCATAACGCACGCGATGCCCCAGCAGGCAGCGGCTGACCAGAATCTTTTGCATGCTCAAAACGGCTCGTTGCCCCGCCGGCGAAACCAGCCCGTCAGCGACAGGCGCTCGCGGTGGGCGGGCAGGACTTCATGGGGCACTTCCCCCGACAGGAACACCACCAGGCAACCGCCGGTGGGGTCCACATCGTGTTCAATGCCATCCTTGAGGTACATGCGCAACTGGCCGCCGTGCTCGGGCAGCCAGTCCTGGTTCAGGTAGACCACCGCCGAGACCATCCGCCGGTCATCATCGCGAAAACGGTCAAGGTGCTTGAGGTAGAACGCTCCCGGCGGGTACATGGCGAAGTGGCATTCAAACTCTTCCAGCCCCAGGAACAGCCCCCGGTTCATCGCCAGCCGCAGGCTATCCATCAACACCAGGTAGCGGTCGCAGATAGCCGCCTGGCCGGGCTCCAGCCATTGGATATGATCGCCACGAATCCCCTCGCGAATCTCCTGGGCCGGTCCGCGTCCGACAGCGGCCGGTGCCAATTCACCTTCAGCGGCACGTTTATGGCACTCAGCCGCCAGTTCCAGGGTCAGAGCCTCTGGCAGGAAGATGTTCTGCTGCGACCAGCCTTTCACGGCCAGGTCGTCGACGATGCGTAGCAGCAGCGGGTCATCAGGGGATATTTGCATGGCGCGCATAGTATCCATACGCCTGGCAAACCGACAGCGCCGCCTAGCGCCTAAATACACTTTAGTCAGGCGATTGATAGGACTTCTCGACAAATCCTACGCCCGACACGGACAATAGTGGCCGACTGACAGGAGTCCCTATGCGTCGTTTGTTTTTATCCTTGCTGATGTTCTGCGTGTTGCCCGCCTGGGCAGACAGCCATGACCAGTTGTACGCGGTCGCCGGCTGGCCGGAACAACGTGCGCATTTTAATGACGCCTTGAGTGCCGCCCAGCAGCGCTACCGCAACAGCTTGCCGCCGGCGGTGTACCAGGCGCTGGTGGACAACAGCAATAAACGCTTCGCCCCCAAGGCCATGGATCAGCGCGCCGAAGCCCAGTTGCGCCAGAACCTGGCCGATCCAAAACCCGCGCTGGCGTTTTTCCAGTCGCCGCTGGGGCGCAAGATTGTCGCCGCCGAGTTGCTGGCGACCCGCCGCGACCAATTGGCCAAGAACGCCCAGGGCTTGCCGCAGATCCAGGCCGACGCCACCCGTAGCCTGATCATCGGCCACCTGGCCCAGGCGTTGCCCGCCCGCGAAGCCGGGGCCGAGGTCAGCCTGGCGATTGCCGGCGTGGCAGCAGACAGCCTGAGCCAGATGATCCCCGGCCTGTTGGGCGGCGGTCAGGCGCAAGGCATGCTCAACGGCCAGCGCGAGCGGTTGATGCAGCAGATCGGCAATGACCTGAACAACACCTTGCTGTACGTGTATCGGGACCTGTCAGACCCGGAGCTGGAAGAGTTCGCCACGTTTGCCGAATCGCCGGAAGGCAAGGCGTATTATCAAGCGGCGCTGGCAGCGATCCGCGCCGGCCTGGCGGTTGGCCAAAGCACCTCCAGCCTGGCCCCCTGACGCCCCTCCCCCTGTAGGAGCGAGCTTGCTCGCGAAGAACGTCAACGATAACGCGTGCTGCCTGGTTAGACGCGGCGTCCTTGAGTTCTTCGCGAGCAAGCTCGCTCCTACAGGGGGGAGGGTTATTTCAGGTGATCGGTGAGGAACTTGAAGTATTGCTCGCGGATTTCAGGCAGCTCATTGGCCATGTGATGCCGCCCACGCGGCACCATCAGGACCTGCGGCTGATCGAACTTGCCGCGTAGCACCTGCAAGTTGTGCTGCCAATCCACCGTCATATCCTCCTCGCCCTGCACGATCAGTGGCCGCCGCGTGCTGCGCGGGGCGGCTTCGATGCGCTTGATCCAGCGCGCCAGCGCACCCACCCAAGCGGTAGGCAGTTGCCGGGGCTGCAAGGGGTCGGCTTCGAGGAACGGACGAAACGCCGGGTCGTTGCTGTTATCGCTGAAGCGCCGGGCGATGCCTTTGACGAACGGCTTGAGCAGGTAATAACTGAGCTGCGACCAGCCCCAGGCTCGCGGCCGCACCAGCGGCGACAACAGGAAGGTCTGGCCTTGCGCCGGGCTGTCCGGGCCATGGTGGAGCAGATGGTCCACCACAATCGCCCCGCCGGTGCTTTGCCCGAACAGATGCCAGGGCTTGGGCAGTTGCAGCGCGTCGGCCTGTTCGAACAAGCCGTTCACCACCTGCTGGTACACCGCGAAATCATCGATGCTGGCCCGCGCGCCACTGGACAGGCCATGGCCCGGCAAGTCGCAGGCAATCACCACGAAGCCCTGGTCCAGACCCCACTCCACCACGCTGCGGTACAGCCCCATGTGGTCGTAGAAACCGTGGAACATAAACAGTGTGGCCACCGGTTTCGCCGGCCACCAGACCTGGCTGACCACCGCGAACCCGTCCACCTCGAAGCGCCCCAGGCGACTGATCACAGGCTCTTTGCGCGCAGCCAGGTCCAGCCCATAGAAGCGCTGGTAGACCCTGGCCTCGGCCGAAAGCGGTTGCGCGTCCACCAGGGGCCGCAAGCTTTCGCGCAGATGATCGGGGTCAAAGGTAACGGGCATAAGAACTTCCAGACTAGGGCTTCACAGCATTGAACAGATGAATATCGAGTCGCGATATTCATCTGTCAGGGCAAGCATGGCAAGCTACGCCACCGTCGAGGATTGTTCTGAATGCGAAAACCCTACCGCACTGCCCTGCTCGCCAGCCTGATCATGCTGATCTGCGCCGCCGTGCTGTGGGCCGCGTATGACTGGTTCCAGGGTCGCTATCTGCGGGCATTCAGCGAGCATACGGCGGTGTTTTCCGGCGACCTGCTGCGCCTGCCGGACGACCTGGCAGGCCCCGGCCCGATCCGCCTGGTGCACTTCTGGGACCCGGCCTGCCCGTGCAATGTCGGCAACCAACAGCACCTGAGTGAACTGATCGAGCAATACGCGCCCCAGGGCGTGGAATTCTATGCCCTGCAAAAAACCGGCAGCCACGGCCAATTGCCCGCAACCCTTGGCGCCATGAAAATCCTCACCACCTTGCCCGGCGCCGACCAAGTGCCCGCCAGCCCGGCGGTGGGCATCTGGGACAGCAATGGCAAACTGGCGTACTTCGGCCCTTACAGTGAGGGCCTGACCTGTAATTCGAGCAACAGCTTTATCGAACCGATCCTGCAGGCGCTCAAGAGCGGGCGGGCGGTGAATGCGACCCACACCCTGGCGGTGGGCTGCTATTGTTCCTGGCCACAAGGCTAAAAGTCCCACTTCTAATAATAAGGATTGTTCATGAAGCGCGTCTTGTCGGGTCTCGCGGCCCTGCTGGTGTTGATCGCCCTCGGGGCCGGCTGGTATGTCTACAGCAAGCAACCCACCCGCCAGGGCACGGTGGAGCTGGCCAACCTGCAGGGCTCGGTCACGGTGCGCTACGACGACCGGGGCGTGCCGCACATCCGCGCCGAGAACGAGGCCGACCTGTATCGCGCCCTGGGTTATGTGCACGCCCAGGACCGTCTGTTCCAGATGGAGATCATGCGGCGCTTGGCCCAAGGCGAGTTGGCCGAAGTGCTCGGCGTCAAGTTGCTGGATACCGACAAACTGTTCCGCAGCCTGCGCATCCGCGAGCGCGCCACGACCTATGCAGCGCAGATGGACCGCCAGTCGCCGCACTGGAAGGCCCTGCAAGCCTATCTGGACGGGATCAACCAGTATCAGGACAGCCACGCCAGCCCCATGGAGTTCGACGTGCTGGGCATCCCCAAGCGGCCATTCACCGCCGAAGACACCATCAGCATCGCTGGCTACCTGGCCTA
Organism: Pseudomonas sp. DTU12.1; assembly: GCF_009873475.1. Taxonomy (NCBI): domain Bacteria; kingdom Pseudomonadati; phylum Pseudomonadota; class Gammaproteobacteria; order Pseudomonadales; family Pseudomonadaceae; genus Pseudomonas; species Pseudomonas sp. DTU12.1. The sequence continues at coordinate 5,818,014 of NZ_CP045254.1, forward strand.
CAGCTTTGCCGCAGCCTTTCGGACCGAGCCGTTGCTGACTTATGTGCGCGACCAACTGGGCAGCGACTACCTGAAGGTGTTTGACCTCGACTGGAAGCCCAAGGGCGACCTCGGCCTGGCCGCCGCCGACTGGCAAGGCCTGAGTGCCATCGCCCGCCTCAGCGAGCAGGCCCTGGCCGACAACGGCCTGCCGCAGTTCGAGGGCAGCAACGCCTGGGCCATCAGTGGCAACCGTACCAAGAGCGGCAAGCCGTTGCTGGCGGGCGACCCGCATATCCGCTTCTCGGTGCCGTCGGTGTGGTACGAGGCGCACTTGTCGGCGCCCGGCTTCGAACTCTACGGTTATCACAACGCTCTGGTCCCGGTGGCGTTCCTGGGCCACAACAAAGCGTTTGGCTGGAGCCTGACGATGTTCCAGAACGATGACCTCGACCTGATCGCCGAGAAGGTCAACCCGGACAACCCCAACCAGGTGCGCTACCACGACCAGTGGGTCGACATGACCACCAGCGAGCAACAGATCGCGGTCAAGGGCCAGGCACCGGTGACGCTGACGCTACGCCAGTCGCCCCACGGCCCGATCATCAACGACGTGCTCGGCGCCAATGCCGGCACCACGCCGATTGCCATGTGGTGGGCGTTCCTCGACACCGAAAACCCGATCCTCGACGGGTTCTACCAACTCAACCGCGCCGACACCCTGGCCAAGGCCCGTCAGGCCGTGGCCAAGGTACATGCACCGGGGCTGAATATCGTGTGGGCCAATGCCAAGGGCGATATCGGCTGGTGGGCCGCAGCGCAGCTGCCGATCCGCCCGGCCGGGGCCAATGCCGGGTTTATCCTCGACGGCAGCACGTCTCAGGCTGACAAGCTGGGCTTCTACCCGTTCAGCGCCAACCCCCAGGAAGAAAACCCGGCGCGGGGTTATGTGGTCTCGGCCAATGCCCAGCCGGTATCGCCTACTGGCATGCAGATCCCCGGCTATTACAACCTGGCGGACCGCGGCCAACAGTTGAACGCGCAGTTGAGCGACAACCAGGTCAAATGGGACCTGGACAACAGCCAGGCCCTGCAGCTGGGCACCACTACCGCCTACGGGCCCCGCCTGTTGGCGCCGCTGTTGCCGGTGCTGCGTGAGGTGGTCAAGGAGCCGTCCGAGCTCAAACTGGTGGAGCAGTTGGCAGGATGGAAAGGTGATTACCCGGTGGAGTCGATCCCGGCCACGTTGTTCAACCAGTTGCTGTATGACCTGACGGACGCCGCCTTCCGCCCCAAGCTGGGCGACGACATGTTCAAGACCCTGATCACCACCCGCGTGGTCGACGCCGCCCTGCCACGCCTGGCCGCCGCCGCCGATTCGCCGTGGTGGAACGGGCAGCGTGCCGAGACGGTCAAGCGCGCCTGGGACAAGAGCCTGGCCCACCTGAAAACCACCTTCGGCGACGACCCGGCGCAATGGCAATGGGGCAAGGCCCATACCCTGACCCATGGCCATCCGCTGGGCATCAAGAAGCCGCTGGACCAAATCGTCAATGTCGGCCCGTTTGCCTCACCGGGCAGCCACGAAGTGCCGAACAACCTGTCCGCAATCATTGGCCCGGCGCCATGGCCGGTGACTTATGGCCCGTCCACCCGACGCCTGGTCGACTTCGCCGACGCCGCCCACGCCCTGACCATCAACCCGGTGGGACAGAGCGGCGTGCCGTTCGACAAGCACTATGCCGACCAGGCCGAGACCTACATCGAAGGCGGGTACGAGCAGGCGCATTTTGATGAAGAGGAAGTCCAGGCCAATACTCGCGGCACCCTCAAGCTATTGCCGGCCCGCCCCCCACAACAGCCCTGACGAAACACGGCTTAAAAAATGTGGGAGGGGCGGTGCGACGATTCGACTTGCTCGCGAATGCGTAGTGTCAGTCACCACATGTATAGACTGATCCACCGCATTCGCGAGCAAGCCCGCTCCCACACTTTAATCTCCCACAGTTTTAATCTGCGTTGCGCATTCGACCGGGGGCCTGGCCATACGCCTCCTTGAATTTCTTGCTGAACGCCGCCTGGGATTGATAACCCACCCGGGCGGCGATATCCGTCAGGCTCAACCGCGACTGCTGCAACAGGTTGAACGCCAGCTCCATGCGCAACTGGGTCAGCAGCACCCACGGCGATACGCCCGCCACTTTGACAAACGCGCGCATGAACGTGGCCCGGGACATCGACGCCGCGCCGGCCAGGCTGTCGATGGTCCAGTCATGCCCGGGCTCGGCCAGCATCGCCTGCCAGGCGCGGCCCAGGCGTTTGTCGGTGAGCAAGGCAAACGTCCCCGCCAGCGGGGCCTGTTGTGCCAGCCAGGTGCGCACCAGCAAGGTGAACAGGGCCACCGACAGCGCATCAATGAACGACCGCGCACCGAGCCGTTCGCCATCCGCTTCGCTGCGCATCAGGGCAATCAGGGCCGCCAGTTGCCCATCGGCCTGCCATTGCCGGCTGGACACCACCAGATACGTCGGCAAGGCCGCGAACAGCAACGACTGGCGGTTGTAGTGAAAGCTGCCACAGAGCATCTCCACCTCCGGCTGATCGCCACCCAGGCGATGCACCGTGAGGACACCGTCGTCGATCACCCTGGGCAACATCGCCGGCACCGTCGCGCCCTGGCTACGCAACAGGTGAGTCGCGCCGCCGGGCAACAGCAGGATGTCGCCCTCCTCCAGGGTCACTCGTTGCCCAGCCGAAAGTTCGGCGCGGCAAGTGCCACTGAGCACAATGTGGTACGGCGCCACGCCCAGGGCCTCGGGCGCATGGTCCAGGGCCCAGTCGCCCTGGAACTGGCAACGTACATCGAGGTTGCCGCGCAGGTTGGCCAGGGTGATCAGGGTGTCGATAGCGTTCATTTGCGAATATCGGTCAAAAAGTTGAGCGGATCGAACAATACCGCCAAACCCGAACGGCACACACTGGCTTCACACCCAACCCGTTCAGGAGTCATCGCAATGTTCAATAACTGGTCCGACTTGCTGCCTACCGTGAAGAAAGCCTTTGGCACACTGGGCAAGAGCAACCCGAAGATGGTCAAAGCCTACATGGCGCTTGGCGAAGCCGCCGAGGAAAACAACGTCCTGGATGCCAAGACCCGCGAACTGATCTCGATTGCAGTGGCGATCACCACGCGCTGCGACGGTTGTATCGGCGTACATGCCGACGCCGCGATCAAGGCCGGTGCCACCCGCGAAGAAGTCGCCGCAACGCTGGCCACTGCCATCTCACTGAATGCCGGCGCCGCCTACATCTACTCGCTGCGCGCGCTGGAAGCCTACGACACGCTTAAACCGGCGCCGCAAAGTTGAGCCGAAACTGCTGCGGCGTCACGCCCAGCCGGCGGTTGAACACACTGCGCAGGTGCTGGGCGTCACGAAAGCGGCATTGATAGGCCACGGTCTTGAGCGGCGCGCTGCTGCTTTCGAGCATCACCCGCGCCGCATCCACCCGCGCCCGCTCGACAAATTCCGCCGGGGTGATCCGCGCCTCCCGGGCAAATACCCGCGAAAAGTTGCGCGCACTCATGTTGGCCGCGCGGGCCAGGTCGGCAATGCCCAGGTCACCGGTCAGGTTCGCCAGCACGTACAACTGCACCTGCGCCACGGCCGAGGAAGATTCGGCATGGGGCGTCAGGAACGGGCTGAACTGGGACTGCCCGCCGCTGCGCTGGGTAAACACCACCAGGCGCTTGGCCACGCTCAAGGCCACTTCCGGGCCGTGGTCCTGGGCCAGCAGGTACAACGACAGATCGATGCCCGCCGTGACCCCGGCCGAGGTGTAGAGGTTGGCGTCTTGCACGTACAGGCGGTCGGCGTCGACCCGGGTCGAGGGGCACAGTCGCGCCAGATCCGCCGCGTCGCCCCAGTGCGTGGTGACCGTGCGCCCCTCCAGCAAACCGGCACGCGCGAGCATGAACGCGCCATTGCAGATCGAGCCGAAACGCCGAGCCCTGGCACTGGCGCCCTGCAGCCACTGATTGAACCCCGGGCCGAAATCCTCGAAGGGCAACTGCGGGCCACCGGCTACCAGCAACAGGTCATAGGCTTGCAATGCCTCGCTGTAGTGGATGTGGGCCTGCAATGACAGGCCGTTGGAACAGGCGATCTGGCCCTGGACCTGGCCGATGACTTCGAGCTGGTAATGATCCGCAGGCGCCAGGAAGCGATTGGCCTCGCAGAACACGTCCATGGGACCGGTCACATCCAGTGACTGGACGCCGGGGAAGATCAGGATCGCGACGGTCTTGTGCATGGATGGCACACCTTTCTACCGGAATAAACGAAGAAACAAATGTGGGAGCGGGCTTGCTCGCGAAAGCGGTGGATCAGTCTATACATCTGGTGACTGACACTGCGCATTCGCGAGCAAGCCCGCTCCCACATTTGGATTGTTGCAGGCTTCAAGGGATAGCAGTGCCTGCTACACCCTAGCCGATTTCACGTGGCACGATGTGACCGCACATTGGCCGGGATCGCATCCTCACCCCGATGGCCCTCGCGCACAGGCGCGTCCAGACTGCACTCACCAGCGCCAACCCGGCGCCCTCGTGAGGAGCATGACCATGAGCACCACCATCGCCGGCATCAAAATCCCCGACAGTGCCCTGGCCAAGGCTACCACCGAATACATCCGCGACATTGAATCCGACCTGCTCTACCACCACTCCCGTCGCGTCTTCCTGTTTGGCGCCCTGAGCGGCGAGCGCAAGCAATTGACCTACAACTCGGAGCTGCTCTACGTCGGCGCAATGTTCCATGACCTGGGCCTGGTGGCAGGCCATCGCAGCGACAACGAGCGTTTTGAAGTGGACGGCGCCAACGCTGCCGCCGCCTTTCTCAAGCCCTATGGTTTAAGCGACGACGATATCGAGCAAGTGTGGCTGTCCATTGCCCTGCACACCACGCCGGGGGTACCTCAGCACCTGCGCCCTACCGTCGCCCTGGTGACCGCTGGCGTGGAGATGGATGTGCTGGGCATGGACTACGCCGCGTTTACCCACGTGCAGCGCGAGGCAGTGGTGCATGCGCATCCACGGGGCGAAGGGTTCAAGGAATGCATCATCTGCGCGTTTGCCGACGGCTTGCGCCATCGCCCGCAGACCACGTTTGGCAACGTGAAGACCGATGTGTTGGTGGATCAGGAGCCGGGGTTCAAGCCGCTGAACTTTGTCGAGGTGATTCGCCAGTCGCCGTGGACTGCCTAATCAACTTGAAATGCAATCAAATGTGGGAGCTGGCTTGCCTGCGATAGCGATGGATCAGTCACATCTTCAGTGACTGACGCACCGCTATCGCAGGCAAGCCAGCTCCCACATTTTGACCGAGTACCGGGCTTTAGACCGGTACGGGCGCGCGGCGTACATCCGGCTGTTTCCAGCCATCCGCTGCCGCTTCTTCGATGGCTTGCTGGATCGCCTTCTTGCGCCGCTCTTCAGCGCGACGGCTGAAGTACCACACCAGGAATGTCACCAGCGACACCGCCAGCAGGATCAGGCTGGCCACGGCGTTGATCTCGGGTTTGACCCCAAGGCGCACCGCCGAGAACACTTCCATCGGCAAGGTGGTGGAGCCCGGGCCCGAGACGAAGCTGGCCAGTACCAGGTCATCCAGGGACAACGCGAACGACATCATGCCGCCCGCCGCCAACGACGGCGCGATCATCGGGATGGTGATCAGGAAGAACACCTTCCACGGCCGCGCACCGAGGTCCATGGCCGCTTCTTCGATCGACAGGTCCAACTCACGCAGGCGCGCCGACACCACCACCGCCACATACGCCGCACAGAACGTGGTGTGGGCGATCCAGATGGTGACAATGCCACGCTCCTGGGGCCAACCGATCATCTGCGCCATGGCCACGAACAGCAGCAACAGCGACAGACCGGTGATCACTTCCGGCATCACCAGCGGCGCCGTCACCAGGCCGCCGAACAGCGTGCGGCCCTTGAACTGGCTGATACGGGTCAGCACAAACGCCGCCAACGTACCCAGCGCCACCGCCGCCACCGCCGTGTAGCAGGCGATTTCCAGGGAGCGCGCCACCGAGCCCATCAACTGGGTGTTGTCCAGCAGGCCCACGTACCACTTGATCGACCAACCGCCCCACACCGTCACCAGTTTCGATTCGTTGAACGAATAGATCACCAGGATCAGCATCGGCAGGTAGATGAACAGCAGCCCTACGACCAGCATGAAGCTGGAGAAACTGAAGCGCTTCATACCTTGCCCTCCATCTCTTTGGCTTGGCTGCGGTTAAACAGAATGATGGGCACGATCAGGATCGCCAGCATCACCACCGCCAGGGCAGAGGCTACCGGCCAGTCGCGGTTGTTGAAGAACTCTTGCCACAACACTTTACCGATCATCAGGGTTTCCGGGCCGCCCAGCAGTTCCGGGATCACGAACTCGCCCACCACCGGGATGAACACCAGCATGCAGCCGGCGATGATGCCGTTCTTGGACAGCGGCACGGTGATTTTCCAGAAGCTGTTGAAGGTGCTTGAACCCAGGTCCGATGCCGCTTCCAGCAGGCTCTGGTCATGTTTGACCAGGTTGGCGTACAGCGGCAGGATCATGAACGGCAGGTACGAATAGACCACGCCGATATACACCGCAATGTTGGTGTTGAGGATCTGCAACGGTTCGTTGATCAGCCCCATGGACATCAGGAAGCCATTGAGCAAGCCGTTGTTGCTGAGGATGCCCATCCACGCATACACGCGGATCAGGATCGCGGTCCAGGTCGGCATCATGATCAGCAGCACCAGCACGGTCTGCATCTCTTTGCGCGCACTGGCGATGGCGTAGGCCATCGGGTAGCCGATCAGCAGGCACAAGGCCGTGCTGAAAAACGCCATCTTCAACGAGCCCAGGTAGGCGGCGATGTACAGCTCGTCGCCGGCCAGCAGGCTGTAGTTGGCCAGGTTGAGCACCACCTCCAGCTTCTGCTCGATGTAGGTGTAGATCTCGGTGTAGGGCGGGATCGCCACGTCGGCTTCGGCAAAGCTGATCTTCAGGACGATGAAGAACGGCAGCATGAAGAACAGGAACAGCCACAGGAACGGAATCCCGATGACCACCTGCTTGCCGCTGGGAATTATTCGGTGCAGTCGCCGTTTGAATTTCTTCATGTTCATGAGCGAAGTACCACGCCGCTGTCGTCTTCCCACCACACGTAGACCTGGTCACCCCAGGTCGGCCGCGCGCCACGGCGTTCGGCGTTGGCAACGAAGGACTGCACCAGCTTGCCGCTCGGCAGTTCGACGTAGAACACCGAGTGGCCGCCCAGGTAGGCAATGTCATGCACCTTGCCGCTGGACCAGTTGTGCTCGCAGGTCGGCATTTCGGTGGTGACCAGCAGTTTTTCCGGGCGGATGGCGTAGGTCACCGACTTGTCTTCCACCGACGTGGCGATGCCATAGCCCACGTAGATATCGCGGTCCAGGTCGGCACACTTGAGCACCGCATGGCCTTCGGCGTCATCCACCACCACGGTGTCGAAGATGTTGACGTTGCCGATGAACTCGCACACCAGGCGGCTGGTGGGGGTTTCGTAGATATCGATCGGGCTGCCGATCTGCGCGATCCAGCCCAGGTGCATGATCGCGATGCGCTCGGCCATGGTCATGGCCTCTTCCTGGTCGTGGGTCACCATCACGCAGGTCACGCCGACGCGCTCGATGATCTCCACCAACTCCAGTTGCATCTGCGAACGCAGCTTCTTGTCCAGGGCGCCCATCGGCTCATCGAGCAACAGCAGTTTCGGGCGTTTGGCCAAGGACCGGGCCAGGGCCACGCGCTGACGCTGGCCGCCCGACAGCTGGTGCGGCTTGCGCTTGGCGTACTGGCTCATCTGCACCAGCTTGAGCATCTCGGCCACGCGGGCCTCGACCTCGGCCTTGGGGATCTTGTCCTGTTGCAGGCCGAAGGCGATGTTCTGCGCCACGGTCATGTGTGGGAACAAGGCGTAGGACTGGAACATCATGTTGATCGGCCGCTCGTAGGGCGGCATGTCGGTGATATCCACACCGTCGAGGAAAATCCGCCCTTCGGTCGGGCGCTCGAAACCTGCGAGCATGCGCAGCAAGGTGGACTTGCCCGAACCCGAACCGCCGAGCAAGGCAAAGATCTCGCCTTTCTTGATTTCCAGGGACACATCGTCCACGGCAATCGTCTCGTCGAACTTCTTCGTGACCCGGTCGATTTTGACCAACACCTTTTTCGGTGTCTGGTCGCCCTCGAGGGCTTTCTTATAGGCGCCGGAGGCAACTGCCATTTACGAAACTCCCAGAAAAAAAGAGTGCAGAACGTCCAATACGGACGAACGTTGGATAGTTTGAGCCTTACTTGCCCGTCTTGACCTTGGTCCAGCTACGGGTCATCAAGCGTTGCACTTTCGGGGGTAGCTCGAAGTTGACAAACGTCCGGTCGAGAACCGCCTGCGGTGGATAAACCGCTTCGTCGGTGCGTATCGATTGCTCCATCAGCGTGTCCGCCCCTGGGTTAGGGTTGGCGTAGCCGACGTAATCACTGACCTGAGCGATCACTTCAGGTTGCAGTAGATAGTTGATGAAGGCGTGGGCCTCTTTGACGTTGGTCGAGTCCTTGGGGATCGCCAGCACGTCAAACCACAGGTTGCCGCCTTCCTTGGGAATCGCGTAGGCGATGTTCACGCCCTTGCCAGCCTCGGCCGCCCGGGCCTTGGCCTGGAACACATCGCCGGAGAAGCCCGCGGCCACGCAGATATTGCCGTTGGCCAGGTCCGAGATGTATTTGGAGGAGTGGAAGTAGGTCACGTAGGGCCGCACTTTCAGGAGTTTTTCCTCGGCCTTTTTATAGTCAGCCGGGTTGGTGCTGTTCGGGTCCAGGCCCATGTAGTTGAGCACCGCCGGCAGCATTTCATCGGCCGAGTCCATGAAGGACACACCGCAGCTGGCCAGCTTCTTCATGTTTTGTGGCTCGAACAGCACGGCCCAGGAGTCGATCTTGTCGACGCCCAGCACTTCCTTCACTTTATCGACGTTGTAGCCAATGCCGTTGGTGCCCCACAAATAAGGCACGGCGTATTGGTTGCCCGGGTCGTTCTTTTCCAGGCGCTTGAGCAGCGCCGGGTCGAGATTGGCGTAGTTGCCGAGCAACGACTTGTCGATCTTCTGGAACGCGCCCGCCTTGATCTGCTTGCCCAGGAAGTGGTTGGACGGCACGACCACGTCATACCCGGTGCGCCCGGCCAGCAACTTGCCTTCCAGGGTTTCGTTGGAATCGAACACGTCGTAGACCGGCTTGATGCCGGTGGCCTTTTCAAAGTTGGCCAGGGTGTCGGGGCCGATATAGTCCGACCAGTTATAAACATGCACGGTGGAAGCTGCCTGCACGCTGACTGCCAACGTGAGGCCCGCCCCTACCAGCAAGGCTTTGCGAAATAAAGAAATTGGCAAGTGGAGGTCCTCTTAAATAGTTGGGCCCGAAGTTGTTGCCCGGCAACAAAACCGGCGCGCAACTTACCCTCGATAAACCGATCCGGCAAAACTTTCTGTCATTTAATTTGTGGGAGCGGGCCTGGGTGGGAGCGGGCTTGCTCGCGAAGGGGGCGTGTCAGCCAGCATTTATATCTACTGATACACCGCTTTCGCGAGCAAGCCCGCTCCCACACAAGCTCGCTCCTACAGGTTCGTGCTTATTTACCCGATTTGATTTTGGTCCAGCTGCGCGTCAGCAGACGCTGGGTCGCGGCTGGCAGATCGCTGATTGCATACAGCTTGGCCTTCACATCATCCGACGGATAGATGCTCGGATCGCCCGAGATATCCTTGTTCACCAGCGGCGTGGCGGCCTTGTTACCGTTCGGGAAACGTACGCTGTTAGTGATTGCCGCCATGACTTCAGGCTTCATCAGGTAGTTCATGAACTGGTAGGCGGCGTCCAGGTTCTCGGCATCTTTAGGGATAGCGACCATGTCGTAGAAGCTGCCTGCGCCTTCCTTGGGAATGGCATAGGAAACCTTGACCTTGCCGCCGGCTTCAGCCGCGCGGGACTTGGATTGTTCCAGGTCACCCGAATAACCCACGGCTACGCAGATGTTGCCGTTGGCCAGGTCCGAGATGTACTTGGAGGAGTGGAAGTAGCCCACCGAAGGACGGATCTTGAGGAACAGTGCTTCGGCTTCAGCCAGTTGCTTCTTGTCCTGGCTGTCGGTCGGGTAACCCAGGTAGTGCAGGGCCACCGGGATCATTTCGGTTGGCGAGTCGAGGAAGCTCACGCCACAGCTTTTGAGTTTCTCGATGTTCTCGGGCTTGAACAGCACGTCCCAAGAGTCGATCTTGTCTACGCCCAGCGCAGCCTTGACCTTGTCCGGGTTGTAGCCGATGCCGATGGTGCCCCACATGTACGGGAATGCGTGCAGGTTGCCTTTGTCACTGGCATCGCCCACGGCCTTGAGCAGGTCGGTATCGAGGTTTTTCCAGTTTGGCAGCTTGGACTTGTCCAGCTCCTGGTACACACCGGCCTTGATCTGCTTGGCCAGGAAGTTGTTCGACGGCACAACCACGTCGTAACCGGACTTGCCCGCCAACAGCTTGGCTTCCAGGGTTTCGTTGCTGTCGAAAACGTCGTACACCACTTTGATGCCGGACTCTTTCTCAAAGTTGGCAATGGTGTCCGGTGCAATGTAGTCGGACCAGTTATAGACATGCAGTACTTTGCTGTCCGCCTGGGCCGCGCCCGCCATCACGCCCATGAGGGACAAGGCCAGGAGGGTCTTGCCAGCGTTCTTCAAACCTAATGCCTTCATTCGGTCATGCTCCAATTTTTTCTTTTTTGGGCCACATTTTTCTACGTTTCATGGCCCGTCGAAGGGCAACAAAACAGGGCGACAGTCTGGCAAGTTCAGGGGCCGGCTTTCAACCAAAGCCCCGCATTTATCATTGCCCGAATGCAACAGCCGCAAGCCGCTGCATTCTGAGCCTAGCACTTAGCCCTGCAATGCCGCCAAAGTCAGGTCCAGGCACTGGCGAGCCTTGGTCACCAGCTCGTCAATCTCGGCCTTGCTGATCACCAGCGGCGGCGAAATGATCATGGTGTCGCCCACGGCGCGCATGATCAGGCCATTCTCGAAGCAGAAGGTGCGGCAGATCATGCCCACGCCCTTGCCTTCGTAACGCTTGCGCGTGGCCTTGTCCTGCACCAGCTCGATCGCACCCAACATACCGACACCACGGACTTCGCCCACCAACGGATGATCCGCCAGCTCGCGTAGACGCTTTTGCAAATACGGTGCCGTTTCGTCATGTACACGGCTGACAATTTTCTCATCGCGCATGATGCGGATGTTTTCCAGGGCCACCGCAGCCGCCACCGGGTGCCCGGAGTAGGTGAAGCCGTGGTTGAAATCGCCACCTTCGTTGAGCACTGCCACCACTTCGTCGCGCACGATCAGGCCGCCCATGGGGATGTAGCCCGAGGTCAGGCCCTTGGCGATGGTCATCATGTCCGGCTTGAGATCGTAGAAATCGCTACCGAACCACTCACCGGTACGGCCAAAGCCGCAGATCACTTCGTCGGCGACAAACAGGATGTCGTACTTGGCGAGGATTTCCTTGATGCGCGGCCAGTAGGTCGCTGGCGGCACAATCACGCCACCGGCGCCCTGGATCGGCTCGGCAATAAAGGCACCGACGTTGTCCACGCCGACTTCCAGAATTTTCTCTTCCAGTTGGTTGGCCGCCCAGATCCCGAACTCTTCGGGGCTCATGTCGCCGCCTTCGCCGAACCAGTAAGGCTGCGCGATATGCACGATGCCCGGGATCGGCAAGTCGCCCTGCTCGTGCATATAGGTCATGCCGCCCAGGCTCGCGCCGGCCACGGTAGAGCCGTGGTAGCCATTCTTGCGGCTGATGATGGTTTTCTTGTTTGGCTGGCCCTTGATCGCCCAGTAGTGGCGGACCATGCGCAACATGGTGTCGTTGCCTTCGGAGCCGGAACCGGTGAAGAACACATGGTTCATGCCGGCGGGGGCGATATCGGCGATGGCCTTGGCCAGTTCCAGCACCGGCGGGTGGGCGGTCTGGAAGAACAGGTTGTAGTAAGGCAGTTGTTTCATCTGCTTGGCGGCGGCGTCAGCCAGCTCGTCGCGGCCATAACCGATGGCCACGCACCACAGGCCGGCCATGCCGTCGAGGATCTTGTTGCCTTCGCTGTCCCACAGGTACACGCCCTTGGCGTTGGTGATGATGCGCGGGCCTTTCTCTTTCAACTGCTTGAAGTCGCTGAACGGTGCCAGGTGATGCTCGTTGCTCAGGGCTTGCCATTCACGGGTTTGCGGGTTGTTGCTGGACATACCAATCTCCAATAGGTAGGTGAAGGTGCGGCGTATCCCGGCCGCACCCGGCGCATCAGACGGCGAAGAGCAGGAATTCCCGCTCCCACGAACTGATCACGCGCTTGAAGTTTTCATGCTCGGCCCGCTTGACCGCGACGTAGCCAGTGATGAATTTGTGACCCAGGTATTTCTCGATGGTCTTGCTGTTTTCCATGCGTTCCAGCGCGTCTTCGATGGTCAACGGCAGGCGCAGGTTGCGCCGCTCGTAACCACGCCCCACAACAGGCGCGCTTGGGCTGATGCCTTCGACCATGCCGATATAGCCACACAGCAGGCTGGCGGCGATCGCCAGGTACGGGTTGGCATCGGCGCCCGGCAGGCGGTTTTCCACGCGACGGTTCTGCGGGCCGGCATCCGGTACGCGCAGGCCGACGGTGCGGTTTTCTTCGCCCCATTCCACGTTCACCGGCGCCGAGGTGTCGGGCAGGAAGCGGCGGAACGAGTTGACGTTGGGCGCGAACAGCGGCAGCAGCTCGGGGATGAACTTCTGCAGGCCGCCGATGTGGTGCAGGAACAGCTCGCTCTTGGAACCGTCCTCATTGGAGAACACGTTCTTGCCGGTGGCGATGTCGATGATGCTCTGGTGCAGGTGCATGGCGCTGCCCGGCTCACCGGTCATGGGCTTGGCCATGAAGGTGGCGGCCACGTTGTGCTTGAGCGCGGCTTCACGCATGGTGCGCTTGAACACCAGGATCTGGTCGGCCAGGGACAGGGCATCGCCGTGACGGAAGTTGATTTCCATCTGCGCCGTGCCGTCCTCGTGGATCAGGGTGTCGAGGTCCAGCTCTTGCAACTCGCACCAGTCATAGACGTCTTCGAACAACGGGTCGAATTCGTTGGCCGCTTCTATAGAGAAGGACTGGCGACCGGTTTCCGGGCGGCCAGAGCGGCCAATCGGCGGTTGCAGCGGGAAGTCCGGGTCTTCGCAGCGCTTGGTCAGGTAGAACTCCATCTCCGGCGCCACGATGGGCTGCCAGCCTTTGTCGGCGTAGAGCTTGAGGACTTTCTTGAGCACGTTGCGCGGCGACAGCTCGATCGGGTTGCCTTGCTTGTCGTAGGTGTCGTGGATCACCTGGGCGGTGGGCTCAATGGCCCAGGGCACGAGGAACACGGCGTTCTGGTCGGGGCGGCAGATCATGTCGATGTCGGCCGGGTCGAGCAGTTCGTAATAGATGTCGTCTTCGACATAGTCGCCGGTCACGGTCTGCAACAGAACGCTCTCGGGCAGGCGCATGCCTTTTTCGGCGATGAACTTGTTGGTCGGCGAGATCTTGCCCCGGGTGATCCCCGTGAGGTCGCCAATCATGCATTCGACTTCTGTGATCTTGTGGTCTTTCAACCAATCGGTGAGCTGGTCGAGGTTGTTACTCATAAATGCCTCTGGGCTGGGTTTCCTGACATCCATTAAAGGTCAGGCGTTGTTTGACGCGTGCGCGTCTCTTTGTTTCGCCCGCGTTCGGCAGGCATCGCCAAATGCCTGGAAGATCGCGAGGTAGTACGGGTTGGAGCTTACCTGCCATTCAGGGTGCCATTGCACTCCTAATGCAAAAGCGTCTGCAAAAGCCTTGCCCTGTTTGAGCGAAAAAGCCTCGATCAGGCCGTCCGGCGCGCTCGCTTCGACCTGCAGGCCGGGCGCCAGGCGGTCAACGCCCTGGCTGTGGATCGAGTTGACCTGGATCGTGTCCGGCAAGCCCAGGCTCGCCAGCACACCGCCCGGGGTGATCGCCACGGCATGCGCCGGGCCGTACTGGACGTCCAGCGGCTGGGTGTCGTCTTCGCGGTGATCCATCATGCCCGGCAGTTCATGAACCTTCTGGTGCAGGCTGCCGCCCAGGGCCACATTCATTTCCTGGAAGCCCCGGCAGATCCCTAGCACTGGGACGCCCGCGGCGATCGCGGCGCGAATCAGCGGCAGGGTGCTCTGGTCACGGGCAGGATCATGAGCAGTCCCAGGCGCGCTGGCCGGACCGTCATAATGAAAGGGTTCGATATTGGAAGGTGAGCCGGTAAAGAGAATGCCGTCCAGACCGTCAAGAATATTGGCCGGTTCGAACAGGTCCGCCAGGGACGGAATAATCAATGGCAGGCCCTTGGCAGCGATGGCCACGGCGCGGACGTATTTGTCGCCACTGATGTGATAAGCATGCAGACCAACCTGTTTGGAGCAGGCGGTGACGCCGATTAACGGCAGGCCAGACATGAAGCACCCCGGTATTATTGCTGTTATGGGTTTGAATCGAGCTTAGCCTTGTTCATTTTTTTACACAACACCCCCGTAAAAAATACAACACGGCCCGCTCAAGCCTGCTAGTCCCAAGCCGGGCAAACCGATAAAACTGCCCAAAAAAGCCGCAAAAAAGCCCTCAAGGCGCTTTTTTAGGGCAAAAAAGGCCTCGCTTGACTTCGGCATGCCGTTCGGGTTGACTGAAACCAGAAAAGATCAATGATTGATATTTTTAACAACAAAGGTGTTGCATCATGTCGGTACCCCCGCGTGCCGTTCAGCTTAACGAAGCGAACGCGTTCCTTAAGGATCATCCTGAGGTTCTGTACGTAGACCTTCTAATTGCGGATATGAATGGTGTGGTGCGCGGTAAGCGCATCGAACGCACCAGCCTCCACAAGGTTTACGAGAAAGGCATCAACTTGCCTGCCTCTTTATTTGCCCTGGATATCAATGGCTCGACGGTGGAAAGCACCGGCCTGGGTCTGGACATCGGTGATGCTGACCGAATCTGTTATCCAATCCCCGATACCCTGTGCAATGAACCCTGGCAAAAGCGCCCTACCGCGCAACTGCTGATGACCATGCACGAACTTGAAGGTGAACCTTTCTTCGCCGATCCGCGCGAAGTGCTCCGCCAAGTTGTAACCAAGTTTGACGATATGGGCCTGACCATCTGCGCAGCCTTCGAGCTTGAGTTCTACCTGATCGACCAGGAGAACGTGAACGGCCGCCCACAACCTCCCCGCTCGCCGATTTCCGGCAAACGCCCGCACTCGACACAGGTCTACCTGATCGACGACCTCGACGAATACGTCGACTGCCTCCAGGACATTCTGGAAGGTGCCAAAGAGCAAGGCATCCCTGCCGACGCCATCGTCAAGGAAAGTGCCCCGGCGCAGTTCGAAGTGAACCTGCACCACGTCGCCGACCCGATCAAGGCATGCGACTACGCGGTACTGCTCAAGCGTTTGATCAAGAACATTGCCTACGACCATGAGATGGACACCACCTTCATGGCCAAGCCTTACCCGGGCCAGGCAGGCAACGGTTTGCACGTGCATATTTCGATCCTGGACAAAGACGGCAAGAACATCTTTGCCAGCGAGGATCCCGAGCAGAACGCCGCATTGCGTCACGCGATCGGCGGTGTGCTGGAGACCCTGCCTGCACAAATGGCTTTCCTGTGCCCCAACGTCAACTCCTACCGTCGTTTCGGCGCACAGTTCTACGTGCCGAACTCGCCGTGCTGGGGCCTGGACAACCGCACCGTGGCGATTCGCGTACCTACGGGTTCGTCCGACGCGGTACGTATCGAACACCGCGTGGCCGGCGCCGATGCCAACCCTTACCTGCTGATGGCTTCGGTCCTGGCGGGCGTGCACCACGGTCTGACCAACAAGATCGAACCTGGCGCACCGGTGGAAGGCAACAGCTACGAGCAGAACGAGCAAAGCCTGCCGAACAACCTGCGTGATGCCCTGCGCGAGTTGGACGACAGCGAGGTGATGGCCAAGTACATCGATCCGAAATACATCGATATCTTCGTCGCCTGCAAGGAAAGCGAGCTGGAGGAGTTCGAACACTCCATCTCCGACCTTGAGTACAACTGGTACCTGCATACCGTGTAAGCGGATTGTGGTGAGCGGGCTTGCTTGTGGTGAGCAGGCTTGTCTGTGGCGAGCGGGCTTGTCTGTGGCGAGCGGGCTTGCCCCGCGCTGGGCTGCGAAGCAGCCCTCATTCAAAAACACCGCGATGCATCTGATGCATCGCGGTGTTTGTTTTGGGGCCGCTTCGCAGCCCAGCGCGGGGCAAGCCCGCTCGCCACAGACAAGCCTGCTCACCACAACAAGCCCGCTCGCCACAAACAAGCCCTAGCCACAACAGGCCCACTCACCACAAACAAACCTGCTCCCCACAACAAGCCCTATCTGTACCGATATGGATCTCTGCGTACAATGCGCTCTGCCTTGTAGGAGACTTCCATGACCACCCGCCCCGCCGCCCCTCGCAAACCCCGCGCCCGCAGCCAGGCCCGGATCGACGCGATCCTCGACGCCGCCCGCACCTTGCTGGCAGCCGAAGGCGTGGCCAGCCTGTCGATCTACAGCGTGGCCGAACGGGCGCAGATTCCGCCGTCATCGGTGTATCACTTTTTCGCCAGCGTACCGGCCTTGCTCGAAGCACTGACGGCTGACGTACACGCCGCATTCCGCGCCGCGCTACAAGCCCCCATCGACCACGACAGCCTGCATCACTGGCGCGACCTGTCGCGCGTGGTGGAGCTGCGCATGCTGACCATCTACAGCAACGACGCCGCCGCCCGGCAATTGATCCTCGCCCAGCACGGCCTCACCGAAGTGACCCAGGCCGACCGCCAGCATGACCTGGAGTTGGGGGACTTGATGCTGCAAGTGTTCAACCGCCACTTTGAAGTGCCGGTGCTGCCGGCAGATGTGGACGTGTTTGCCCTGGCGCTGGAGCTAAGCGACCGCGTTTACGCGCGCTCGGTGCATCAGCATGGGCAGATCACCCCGCGCATGGCGGAGGAAGGGATGCGGGTGTTTGATGCGTATGTGGGGCTTTATTTGCCGGTGTTTTTGCCTAAGCGATAAGGGTTGTGGTGACTGGGCCGGCCTCTTCGCGGGCAAGCCCGCTCCCACACTTTAAATGCATTCGCAGATCGAAATGTGGGAGCTGGCTTGCCTGCGATAGCGGTCGAAAGCCGATCACAGCTTGGCGATCGACACCTCGGTGGACTTCACAAACGCAATCACTTCACTGCCAATCACCAACTCCAGTTCTTTCACCGAGCGGGTGGTGATCACGGAGGTGACGATGCCGGACGCGGTCTGCACGTCGATTTCCGACAGTACGTCGCCTTCGACGATTTCCTTGATGGTGCCTTTGAACTGGTTACGCACGTTGATCGCTTTGATAGTCATGGTGTTACTCCTTAAGGGACAAGTGAGTTATTGCGCCCAACGCAATTGCGTAGGCAACGGTGAAACAGGTTCCGGCTCCGGCGGCGTGCCGGGCAGTGACAGCACACGGTTGAGGACTTCGGTTTCCAGGGCCGCCAGGCGATGGGAGCCACGGACCCGCGGGCGTGGCAGTTCCACATGCAGGTCGAGGCCGATTTCGCCGTCTTCGATCAGGATTACCCGGTCGGCAATGGCCACGGCTTCGCTGACGTCATGGGTCACCAGCAACACGGTAAAACCGTGCTTGCGCCACAGGTTTTCGATCAGTTGCTGCATCTCGATGCGGGTCAGGGCATCCAGCGCACCCAAGGGTTCATCCAGCAGCAACAGGCGCGGCTGGTGAATCAGGGCGCGGGCCAGGGCCACCCGTTGTTTCTGGCCACCGGACAACGCCGCCGGCCATTCATCGGCACGCTCGGCCAGGCCGACCGCTTCCAGCGCCTCAAGCGCCTGGGGGCGCCAGTTGCCTTTTAGGCCCAGGCCGACGTTATCGATGATCTTTTTCCACGGCAGCAGGCGCGCTTCCTGGAACATCAGCCGCGTGTCTTCGAGCGCTTCGCTCAGGGGTGCAGAGCCTGCAAGCAACTCGCCACTGCTGGCGCTATCAAGGCCGGCCAGCAGGCGCAGCAAGGTACTTTTGCCACAGCCACTGCGGCCCACTACAGCCACGAACTGGCCCGCCGGGATGTGCAGGTCAATCTCGCGCAGGACTTCCCGCGCGCCGAACGCCTTGCGCAGCTTGCGCACCGCTAACGGAATGCCCCGCAGCAGGCGTGGAGGTTGTTGAGCGGTCATGCCGCACCTCCTTTGTGTACTTGATAGGCCGGATGCCAGCGCAGCCACACCCGCTCCAGGCCACGCGCCGCGAGGTCCGCCAATTTGCCGAGCACCGCGTACAGCACAATCGCCAGTACCACCACGTCGGTTTGCAGGAACTCCCGGGCATTCATCGCCAGGTAGCCGATACCGGAGCTGGCGGAAATGGTTTCCGCGACGATCAGCGTCAGCCACATAAAGCCCAGGGCAAAACGCACCCCCACCAGAATCGATGGCAACGCGCCCGGCAGGATCACCTGGCGAAACAGGCTGAAACCCGACAAGCCATAACTGCGCGCCATCTCCACCAGTGCCGGGTCGACGTTGCGGATGCCGTGATAGGTGTTGAGGTAGATGGGGAACAGCGTGCCGAGGGCGACCAGGAAAATCTTCGCCGTCTCATCAATGCCGAACCACAGAATCACCAGCGGGATCAGCGCCAAGTGCGGCACGTTACGAATCATCTGCACCGAGCTGTCCAGCAGGCGCTCGCCCCATTTCGACAGGCCGGTGATAAAACCCAGGGCCAGGCCAATGCCGCCGCCGATCACAAAACCCAGGCCCGCGCGCCAGCCGCTGATGGCCAGGTGGGTCCAGATCTCACCGCTACTGACCAGGTGCACGCCGGCCGCAATCACTGCGCTGGGGGCCGGCAAAATCCGCGTCGACAGCCAGCCCGCCGACACCGACAACTGCCACACCGCCAGCAACAGGACCGGCAGTGCCCAAGGCGCCAGCCGATGCAGAATCCGTTGACTATTCATGACGGCGCCTCAGCTCTGCGACGCGGCTTTGGGAAGAATGTCGTTGGCCACCATCTCGCCAAACGGGCTGACGTAACCGGCACTTTTCGGCAGCTCGGGACGTTCGATATCCAGGTGCGGGAACAGCAACTCTGCAACCCGGTACGACTCTTCCAGGTGTGGATAACCGGAGAAAATAAAGGTGTCGATGCCCAGGTCCGCGTACTCCTTGACCCGAGCCGCCACGGTCGGCCCATCGCCCACCAGTGCCGTGCCGGCGCCGCCGCGTACCAGGCCGACGCCAGCCCACAGGTTGGGGCTGACTTCGAGGTTGTCGCGACTGCCACCATGCAAGGCGGCCATGCGCTGCTGGCCAACCGAATCAAAGCGCGACAGCGAGGCCTGGGCGCGTGCGATGGTGTCGTCGTCCAGATGGGAGATCAGTTTGTCGGCGGCTTTCCATGCCTCCTCGTTGGTTTCACGCACGATCACATGCAAGCGAATACCGAAGCGCACGGTGCGCCCAAGCTTGGCCGCCTTGACCCGCACCTGCTGGATTTTTTCCGCAACTGCCGCTGGTGGTTCGCCCCAGGTCAGGACCATTTCCACTTGTTCGGCTGCCAGGTCCTGGGCCGCTTCGGAAGAACCGCCGAAATACAACGGCGGGCGTGGCTGCTGGATCGGTGGGTAGAGCAACTTGGCGCCTTTGACGCTGATGTGCTGGCCGTCGTAGTCCACGGTTTCGCCTTCCAGCACGCGCCGCCAGATACGGGTGAATTCCACCGAGGCCTGGTAGCGCTCCTCATGGCTGAGGAACAGGCCATCACCGGCCAGTTCTTCTGGATCACCACCGGTCACCAGGTTGAACAGCGCCCGTCCACCAGACAGCCGGTCCAGGGTCGCTGCCTGACGCGCCGCCACCGTCGGGGAAATGATCCCGGGGCGCAGGGCAACCAGAAATTTCAGACGCTGGGTCACCGGGATCAGTGAAGCGGCCACCAGCCACGAGTCTTCGCAAGAGCGACCGGTGGGGATCAGTACCCCGCCAAAGCCCAGGCGATCAGCGGCCTGGGCCACCTGCTGCAGATAACCGTGGTCTACGGCGCGAGCGCCTTCGGCGGTGCCAAGGTAATGGCCGTCGCCGTGGGTAGGCAGGAACCAGAAAATATTGAGGCTCATGGAGTTGTCTCCTGAAGAAGTCGGATTACGGCGCTTTGGCAACGGTCGCAGGTGGCGTCCAGATCACGTCCTTGATGCTCAAGGGCTTGGGAATCAATTTGAGCTGGTAGAAGGTGTCAGCGATTTTCTGCTGCGCGGCGACCACTTCCGGGGTCAGGAACAGCGCGCCGTAGCCCTGGCGTTTGACCGAGGTCAGGGTGATGTCAGCCGGCAGGCCGAGCAGCGGCGCAACTTGTTGGGTGACTTCCTGGGGGTTGGCCTTGGACCATTCGCCTACGGCCCGTACTTCTTCCACCAGCGCCTTGATCACCTCCGGATGTTTTTCGGTATAGGGCTTGGTGGCCAGGTAGAACTGGTGGTTGTCGGCAATGCCGGTGGCGTCACGTAGGGTGCGGGCTTGCAGTTGTTGCTCGGCGGCCGCCTGGTACGGGTCCCAGATGACCCAGGCGTCGACACTGCCACGTTCGAAGGCGGCACGGGCGTCGGCGGGCGGCAGGAACACGGTCTGTACGTCGGTGTATTTCAGGCCGGCGTCTTCCAGGGCGCGCACCAGCAGGTAATGCACGTTGGAGCCTTTGTTGAGCACGACTTTCTTGCCCTTGAGCTCGGCCACCGATTTGATCGGCGAGTCCTTGGGTACCAGGATGGCCTCGCTGGTCGGCGCTGGCGGTTCGTAGGCGACGTAGAGCAGATCGGCACCGGCGGCCTGGGCGAACACCGGTGGGGTTTCGCCGGTGACGCCAAAGTCGATGGAGCCGACATTCAGCCCTTCGAGCAACTGCGGGCCACCGGGAAACTCGGTCCACTGCACGTTCACGCCCTGGTCGGCCAGGCGTTTTTCCAGGGTGCCCTTGGCTTTGAGCAGCACCAGGGTGCCGTATTTCTGATAACCGATCCGCAGGGTTTCAGCGGCCTGGGCTTGAACAATGGCGCCGAAGGACACAGCCGCAGCAAACAGTGCGACCAGGCCCCGACGCAAGATGATAGTGCGCATGGCGCTCTCCAAATTGACGATTAGGGTTGTGGCTGCACCTGCTTGGCCGTTGGCGGCTGAGTAAGGTGAGGGTTTTGTATTCGGGTGTGGCTTATATCCGGGTGTGGCTTAGATGCTCCAGCGAGCACTCAACAAACGTTCATTCAACACATGGGGGTCCAGCGGTTGCGGGCGGCGGGCCATGGCGCTGTAGAACTGCTCCAGGGCTTCGCTCAAGCGTTGTTCAAGGATCGGCACCAGCTGCGCCTGGGCACTGCCTTCGCCATAGGCGATCTGGCTGTCCTCGGCAAAAATCCCGTGCAGCAGCTCCTGGGCTTTGAGCGCCGACAGCACAGGCTTCAAGGCGTAATCCACCGCCAGCATGTGGGCAATGCTGCCGCCGGTGGCCATGGGCAATACCACTTTGTGGGCCAGGGCGCGTTCCGGCAGCAGGTCGAGGACGGTTTTCAGCGCGCCGGAAAACGACGCCTTGTACACCGGCGTGGCGATCAGCAAACCATCGGCATTGGCCACCTGGGCCAGCAGGTCGAGGACCTTCGGGCTGTCGAAGCGGGCATACAACAAATCTTCGGCCGGGAAGTCCCGTACCTGATAACTCACCACTTCCACGCCTTGCTGCTGCAACCAGCGCCGGGAGTGATCCAGCAAGACCCCGGAGCGGGAACGCTGACTGGGACTGCCACCAAGTGTTACGACCAGCATCGGGAGTTTCCTTGAGCAAGTGTCGGCGGTTCGCGGTGCGGCGATGGCGCCAAGATGGAACAGACCTTATCAGCAGATTTATATATCTATAAATCTTATTTTTTCATTTGTTTATTCTTAAATTGCATATAAGAAAAATCATTTATCAGGCGAAAAAAAAGGCCGTCGAGACGGCCTGAAAACCCCTGCTATGTGAGCACTGAAATGCGATCAACCTGTGGGAGCGGGCTTGCTCGCGAATGCGGCGTATCAGTCAGCACATTTCTTGCTGATCCACCGCATTCGCGAGCAAGCCCGCACACACATTGGATTCAGGTTAACGATTAGGCTGTGGGGTCAGCCGCAGATACGGCTTGACCGCGCGATAGCCCTTGGGAAAGCGCTGCTTGATCTCATCCTCATCCTTGAGCGACGGCACGATCACCACTTCATCACCGTCCTGCCAGTTGGCCGGAGTGGCAACTTTGTAGTTGTCGGTCAGTTGCAAGGAGTCGATCACCCGCAGGATTTCGTGGAAGTTGCGCCCGGTGCTGGCCGGGTAGGTGATGGTCAGGCGAATCTTTTTGTTCGGGTCGATCACGAACAGCGAACGCACGGTGAGTGTGTCGTTGGCATTGGGGTGGATCAGGTCGTACAGGTCCGAGACCTTGCGGTCGGCATCGGCCAGGATCGGGAAATTGACGAGGGTGTTCTGGGTTTCGTTGATGTCTTCGATCCACTTGTGGTGGGAGTCCACCGGGTCCACCGACAGGGCAATGGCCTTGACCCCACGCTTGGCGAACTCATCCTTGAGCTTGGCGGTGAAGCCCAGCTCGGTGGTGCACACCGGGGTGAAGTCCGCCGGGTGGGAAAACAGCACGCCCCAGCTATCGCCCAGCCACTCGTGGAAACGAATCTTGCCGGCGCTGGAATCCTGTTCAAAGTCGGGGGCGATATCGCCCAGTCTGAGGCTCATGGTGTGGCTCCTGATGAGTGCTTATGGAACCCACTGTGCCTGCGCCGATGAGATTTTAAAAAGAATAAATATCGATTTATTTAGACGATATAGGAATATTAAAAATCTGTTCACTGGACCCTGCAAAAGGCGCACGCCAACATGCCGCCCAAGGTTCGAGAAGGCCTTGAGACGCTGTAAAAAGAGGGATTCAGGAAGGGCTTGCGGGGGTTGAGCCCGACTTGAAAGCAACAGCACCTTGCCCGGCGTTGCGCCGGGCAAGGTTTTTAGCGTGTCTTACAGCAGTGGCAGCGAGTAGCTCAGGATCAGACGGTTTTCGTCCTGGTTACGCGTGCTTGCGATGTCGCTACGCCACATGGCGTTTTTCCAGGTCACACCAAGGTTTTTCAGCGGACCTTCTTGCACTACGTACGCAACAGTGATGTCACGTTCCCACTCGGACTGACCGGTGAACTCGGCACGGGTGCCGGAAACAGTGTCGATATCGTCACCCTTCAGGTAGATAACACCAGCGGTCAGACCAGCCAGGCCCACCTTGGCAAAATCGTAGGAGTAACGAGCTTGCCAGGTACGCTCGCCAGCGCGGGCGAACTTCTGGATTTGCATATCCGTAGTCAGGTAGGCCGACGAACCATCACCCTGGTTCAACCAAGGGAAGTCGCTGCTGCCATTGCTGACCTGGTAACCACCACCAAAGGTATGACCGGCAACGGAGTACAAGAACAGGCCGCTGTACAGGTTGTTATCAACCTTGCCGCGACCGGAGTTGACACCGCTGTAGTTACCCGACGAGAAGTAGGCGGCCTGATTGCCGTTGTTACCGTCATCGGAGCTGTTGAAGTAACGCAGGTCAGACTTCAGTACGCCTGGGCCGATGGACCAGTTATGGGTCAGACCCAGGAAGTGTTGCTTGTAGAAATCTTCCAGGTTGCCGTAGTAGTACTGGGCAGTCAGGTCCTTGGTGAGCTTGTAGTCACCACCGGCATAGATGAATTTGTTGCTGTCGCGCCAGCTAGCGCCACGGCTGTTAGCGCCGGAGATCGACAGGTTTTCGTTGTTGCTGGAGTTACGACCCTTGGCTTTTTCGATCTGACCGCCAACCAGCGTCAGGTCGGTGATTTCGTTAGTGGTGATCTGACCACCTTGGAAAGTCTGCGGCAGCAGACGACCATCGTTGGTGACGATAACCGGCAGCTTGGGCTGCAAAGTCCCCAGTTTCAGCTCGGTTTGGGAGATCTTGGCTTTGGCTGTCAGGCCCAGGCTCGAGTAGTTATCAACAGCTTTGCCGTTGGACTCGCTTGGGAAGATAGTGCCGCCGTAAGCGCTGCCGCTATTGCCGTTGGTGCCGCCGCCCGAATCAAGACGGATGCCCAACAGGCCGATAGCATCAACACCGAAACCTACAGTGCCTTGGGTGTAACCGGAGGTGAAGCGCAGATCGAAGCCTTGGCCCCACTCTTCGTTCTTGTTCGCGCCAGCGCCTTCACGGTTGTCGGAGTTGATGTAAAAGTTACGCAGACCCAGTGTGGCCTTGCTGTCTTCAACAAAACCAGCGGCGCCAGCTTGCTGAGCCAAAACCCCAGCCGCGACGGCGAACGCCAATGTGGACTTCTTCATGTACCGCTCCTCTCGTTTCTAATTTTTGTAGTTCTTTGGTCTCGGGTCTGACGCCCTCGATCCACAGATGCGCGATTAGCGCCAGATCGTGACTGACAAGTCAATCGTAACCTTGTGTGTCTACTACCTTCGTCTAACCGCAGTTGATTTGGTCCCTGCAGGGTAATGAGTTTTTCATACACCCAAAAAGAATTATTTCATCCTTTTTCATACTATTCAGGAATAACACTTTCCATGATGCGACGATCCCGCAGCGGGATATCGCTCCATAAGCTAATTCCTAAAGGGTATTTATTGGCCATTTTTTAGATCGTTTAGTGTGAGCAAAATCTCGCACACGTCACTCACGATCAAAAAGGCGACGCCATCATGGCCAAACGCGCATCCTCTAGTCAATTTGTTACAGTTTTACTATCGCTTACACTTTCTTTTGGCGTGCAAGCGGCCAATCTCACCATCGGTTACCAAACCGGGATTGACCCCAGCAAAGTGCCCCAGGCCGACGGTGTTTATGAGCAAGTCATCGGCCAGCAGATCGACTGGCGCCGCTTCAACAGCGGCCCGCAAGTGGTCACCGCGATTGCCTCCGGCGATGTGCAGATCGGCAACCTCGGCTCCAGCCCGTTGGCGGCCGCCGCATCCCGTAACCTACCCATCGTAGCGTTCATCGTATCGGCCCAGATCAATAGTTCTGAAGCTTTGGTAGTGCGCAACGACAGTCACATTGACGCACCCAAGGACCTGATCGGCAAAACCATCGCCACGCCCTTTGTCTCCACATCCCACTACAGCCTGCTCGGGGCCTTGAAACACTGGGGCCTGGACACAAAGCAGGTCAAAGTGGTGAACCTGCAACCAGGCGAAATTGCCGCAGCCTGGAAACGCGGGGATATCGACGGCGCGTTTGTCTGGTCGCCGGCCCTGGGGGAAATCCGCAAGACCGGCAGGATCCTCACCGATGCTGCCCAGGTCGGCCAATGGGGCGCGCCGACGTTCGAGGTGTGGGTGGCGCGCAAGGATTTTGCCGAGAAGCATCCTGAGGTGGTGGCCAAGTTTGCCAAGGTCACCCTGGATTCGTTTGCAGAGTATGCGGCGCACAAAGCCGAGTGGACGGTGGATTCGGTACCGGTGCAGAAAATCGCCAGATTGACGGGCGCAAATGCCGCAGATATCCCCGAATTGCTGGAGGGCAGCACCTTCCCGGACGCCCAGGCACAACAGACGGACGCCTTGCTCAATGGCGGAACGGCCAAGGCCATTGGCGAGACGGCGAAGTTTCTCAAGGAACAAGGGAAAGTAGAGACAGTGCTACCGGACTATTCAGCCTACGTGACCGGAAAATTCATCAAAGAATAAACACGAACAAAGAATGTGGGAGCGGGCTTGCTCGCGAAGGCGGTGTGCCAGTCAATAAATGTGCTGACTGACACACTGCCTTCGCGAGCAAGCCCGCTCCAACATTAGGTATTGGGTGTACCGAATACCGTGTTTACAGGGTCTTCTCGAAGATCTTCGAATTACGCTGGAAGTTGTACAGCGAAGCCCGCGCCGACGGCAGGCGATCCACGCTGCTTGGCACGAAGCCGCGCTCGCGGAACCAGTGGGCGGTACGGGTCGTCAGCACGAACAGGGTCTTCAAGCCTTGGGTGCGGGCGCGGGTTTCGATGCGCTCGAGCAGCTCATCACCACGGCCGCCATGGCGATATTCCGGATTGACCGCCAGGCACGCCAGCTCACCCGCCTCCGAGTCGGCAATGGGGTACAGCGCGGCGCACGCGATGATCATGCCTTCGCGCTCCACCACGCTGAACTGTTCGATTTCCCGCTCCAGCACTTCCCGCGAGCGGCGCACCAAAATGCCCTGCTCTTCCAGTGGGCTGATCAGGTCCAGCAGGCCGCCGACGTCTTCAATCGCCGCCTCCCGCACCAGTTCGAATTGCTCCTGGGCCACCAGCGTACCGCCGCCGTCCCGGGTAAAGAGTTCGGTCAACAGCGCACCGTCTTCGACATAACTGACGATATGGCTGCGCCCCACGCCCCCACGACAGGCCTCGGCCGCCGCATCCAGCAGTTCGGCCTGGTAGTTGTTGCCCAGGCGTTGCAGGTGCGCCGGTACTTGCTGCGGACGCAGCTCGCGCACCAGTCGGCCGTTTTCGTCGATCAGGCCCAGGTCGGCGCCAAACAACAGCAGCTTGTCGGCGCCCAGGTCGATGGCGGCGCGGGTGGCGACGTCTTCACAGGCCAGGTTGAAAATCTCCCCGGTCGGCGAATAGCCCAATGGCGACAGTACGACAATGGAGCGTTCGTCCAGCAGGCGGTTGATGCCCTTGCGGTCGACCCGGCGCACTTCGCCGGTATGGTGGTAATCGATACCGTCCAGCACGCCGATCGGCCGTGC
Source organism: Pseudomonas sp. DTU12.1 (assembly GCF_009873475.1). NCBI lineage: Bacteria > Pseudomonadati > Pseudomonadota > Gammaproteobacteria > Pseudomonadales > Pseudomonadaceae > Pseudomonas > Pseudomonas sp. DTU12.1. The sequence goes on from NZ_CP045254.1 coordinate 5,845,040, forward strand.
GGTCACCAGGTTGCCACTGGCTACCCGCAGGCGCGAGCCCTGCATTGGCGAAGACGCCATGTCCATGGACAGTCGTGCTTCGATAGCAATACGCAAGTGGCCGACCGCGTCGATCACGCACTCCAGGGTCGCGGCATCGGTGATGCGCATGCCATCGTGGTAATGCGGGGTCAGGCCGCGAGCGGCGAGGCGGGTTTCGATTTGCGGGCGCGAACCATGTACCAGCACCAGGCGCACGCCGAGGCTGTGCAGCAGCACCAGATCGTGGACGATGTTGCCGAAGTTGGGATGATCCACACCGTCGCCCGGCAGCATGACCACAAAGGTGCAGTCACGGTGGGCATTGATGTAAGGCGAAGCGTGACGAAGCCAATTGACGTATTCGGGCATAAACCTGGGCCTGTTATAAAAAGCAGCCAAAAAAGGATGAATCGCTAAACGCACAGCGGGCTGATGGTTATCGTCGGAACAGGCTTGGCGACACGCTCGCTCTCCTTCTAAGTACGGGATGCAATGGGGTTAATTTATGCAGGTTTGAGGCAGTAGTGTTCAATCAATTCCCGCAATAGACGCACTGTAGGCGTCAAGCGTGACATTTCAAGGTACTCGCCCGGCTGGTGGGCGCAGGCAATATCCCCAGGGCCGAGCACCAGGGTTTCACAACCAAGGCGCTGAAGATAAGGCGCTTCAGTGCCGAACGCTACTGCTTCGGCACGATGGCCGGTCAATCGTTCCGCGACCCGCACCAGCTCGGCATCTTCAGGCTGCTCGAAAGGCGGCACTTCGGGGAACAGCGGCGCATAGTCGATCTGCACCTGATGGCGTTCGGCGATGGGCCGCAGTTTCTGCTGGATGGCGTCGCGCAGCACCTGCGGATCCATGCCGGGCAAGGGCCGCAGGTCGAATTCCAGGGAGCATTGGCCGCAAATGCGGTTGGGGTTGTCGCCGCCGTGGATGCAGCCAAAATTCAAGGTGGGCTGGGGCACGCTGAACTGTGGGTTGCGATACTCCCGCTGCCATGCCAGGCGCAGGCCGCGCAGTTCGCCCATGGCGTCATGCATGGCTTCGAGGGCGCTGTGGCCCAGGCTTGGGTCTGACGAGTGACCACTGCGCCCGAGGATGTCGATACGTTCCATCATCACGCCCTTGTGCAAGCGGATCGGTTTGAGGCCCGTGGGCTCGCCAATCACCGCAGCCCGCCCCAGCGGGCGACCGGCCGCAGCCAGCGCGCGGGCGCCGGCCATGGAGCTTTCTTCATCACAGGTGGCAAGGATCAACAGCGGCTGCTTGAACGGTTGGTCGAGCAGCGGCAGGACCGCTTCGATGGCCAGCGCGAAAAAGCCTTTCATGTCGCAGCTACCCAGTCCTACCCAGCGCCCGTCCACTTCCGTCAACTTCAAAGGATCGGTCTGCCATAGCGCTTCATCGTACGGCACGGTATCGCTATGCCCTGCCAGCACCAGGCCGCCGGGCCCGCTGCCGAAGCTGGCCAGCAGGTTGAACTTGCCAGGGCTGACCTGCTGGATCTCGCAGGCAAAGCCCAGGTCGCCAAGCCAGGTGGCGAGCAGATCGATCACCGGGCGGTTGGTCTGGTCGAGAGACGCTTGGGTACAACTGACAGAGGGCGCGGCAATCAGAGCGGCAAATTGTTCTTTCATGGACGGTAAAGGCATGCGCTGTCTCTCAACTTCCACAGATGAAACCCATCATAGAACCATCTGCGCTGCACAATAAACCCGTTGCGGCACGTTGCAGGGCTCAGTCCTGTACACTGCACGACCTTGGCAGCCACATTTTCCCCCGGCTGCACTCCCGATCCTGGATGTTCCGGCCATGCAAAAAGAAACCGAAATCAAGCTCCGCGTCAGCCGCGAGACCCTCGCTGCGCTGCGTGAGCACCCGCTCCTGAAAAAACGCAACAAAAGTGGCTGGGAACGCCGTGAGTTGATGAATCAGTACTTCGACACCCCCGAGCGCGACCTGGCCCAGGCCAAGGTTGCCCTGCGCCTGCGCAAGGATGGCGACGAAGTGATCCAGACCCTCAAGACCCGCGGCCACAGCGTTGCCGGCTTGTCGGAACGTAATGAATACGACTGGAAACTGCCCAAAGCCAAGCTCGACGTGAAGAAACTCGACGGCGAATGCTGGCCCGAGCAATTGGCCGAGCTGGACAAAAAGACCCTCAAGCCAATTTTCACCACCGACTTCGTGCGCGAACGTGCCGAGATCGCCTGGGGCCGTGGCAAGGCCAAGGTGGTGATCGAAGCCGCCCTGGACCTGGGCCATGTGATTGCCGGCAAGCAGAAGGAAGAAATCTGCGAGCTGGAACTGGAATTGCGCGAAGGCGAACCCGCCGCCCTGCTGGAACTGGCTGCCGAACTGGCCCAGACCCTGGCGCTGATGCCGTGCGATATCAGCAAGGCCGAGCGCGGCTACCGCCTGTTCGACGCCAGCAGCTACTCCCTGAGCCTGCCGGCCCCACAACTGCAACCACAAATGCCTTTGGATGACGTCTTCGCCGCGCTGACCTGGCACCTGCTGGGCAGCAGCCAGCGCCTGGCCGAGCAGTACCGTTTCAACGGCCACTGGCGCCTGTTGCAGGACTGGGTGGAAAACCTCGCCGAAATGCGCGCCCTGATCGGTAGCCTCGGCCAGGCCGCACCACGTCAATCCACCAGCGAACTGCGCAGCGCGCTCGACGCCCTGCTGGAAGACTGGCGCCCACTGGTCCAGGCCGGTGAAGACGATGAAGACGTGCGCAAGGCCGCGCCGGAACAGTTCCTCGAAGAATTGACCGACGTGCGCTGGGGCCTGTTCTCACTGAACACTTCGCGCTGGTTGCTGGCCCGCACCTGGACCCAGGACCGCAACGTGCGCGGCAACCGCCAGGGCGCCGCCCAGGTCGCCAACTGGCTGCCGCGCCTGCTGGCCGACGAAGCCGTCGCCCTGCGCCTGCCGCGCTACCAGCAACAGCCCGAAGACCTCGCCGAGCAACTGCCGCGCATCGAGCGTCTGCAGGCTTGGCTGCACCATGCCCGGCACCTGCTGGAAATCCCGGAGCTGGATCGTTTGTACGGTGAGCTGAACAAGTTGGCGGCCCTGGCCAACCTGCCAATCACCGACGAATCGCTGGATGCGCGGATGCATCAGGTGATTGCGGTGTATCAGAATCGTGCGTGGAAGACTTTGCTGCGTCTGTAAGCGCCCTCTGGCTTGCTGTGGAGAGCCGACTTCTTGTGGAACAGGCTTGTCGTGGCGAGCGGGCTTGCCCCGCGCTGGGCTGCGTAGCAGCCCCAACCAAGACCAACTTATTTTTCAGGTGGACCGAGGCGATAGGTTTTGGGGCTGCTACGCAGCCCAGCGCGGGGCAAGCCCGCTCGCCACGACAAGCCCGGTTGCCACAAGCCGCCGCTCAGCGCAACACTGGCAGGCTGGTGGTCGACTTGATTTCCGACAACGCCACAATCGAGTTGACCTCCTGTATCCCCGGCACCATCGACAACTTCTCAAAGAAAAACCGCTCATACGCCTCGATATCCGAGGTGACAATGCGCAACAGAAAATCCACCGCCCCCATCAGCACATAACACTCCAGCACCTCCGGGAACCCGCGGATCGCCTCGGTGAACTCCGTGAAGTTGGACCGCCCGTGGGCATTGAGTTTGACCTCGGCAAAGATCTGCGTGTTGAGGCCAATCTTCTTGCGGTCGAGCAACGTCACCTGGGCGCGAATCACCCCTTCTTCCTTGAGCCGCTGGATCCGCCGCCAGCAAGGCGACTGCGACAGACCGACCTGTTCGGCAATCTGCGCGCTGGAGAGTGACGCGTCTTCCTGCATCAGTGCCAGGATCCGGCGGTCGTAAACGTCCAACTCACTGCGCATAAAAATACCCTTTAATCCCGCATGCTCGAATTGTGCTATTCATTTATAAGGCATATCACTCAAACATAGATAAGAAATACCCCACAGGTCATGTAAAAATTTCTCCAGTCAAATTTGGAGAACGGCCATGCATTCAGTCCCAGCCAGCCCCACCCGCGTCGATGCCTGGGCAGTCAGCAATAGCCATTGCCAGGCGCGCTACCAGATCCTCGCCGAAGCCGAGCCCGATGTGCTGTGCCGGATCCTGAACTACTTCGCTTTGCAGTTCCTCGTGCCGCAACAGGTGAACGTGACACGCGACGATGACCTGCTGAACATCGACGTAGTGATGGACGGCCTGAGCTGGCACCGCGCCCAGGTGATCGGTGAAAAACTTCGTAACCTGATCAGCGTGTGCTCGCTGGAGCTGCAACCTGTTGAATCCACAAGGTTGCAGACCGTACAAGCGATGGCTCAGTAAAAACCGGCAATAACCCTCTGGGCGACAGCGACCAGGATGGAACTAGCCTTGGCGCTACCGCATGAAACCGCCCAGGAAACCGCCATGCCCGTTGCGCCACAACGCCAGGATCGCAGGCTTTGCCTCGACGAACTGCTGCCCGCCCTCACCGCCCATGGCTTGATCGACACTGCCCTGGCCGAAAGCCTGCGGCGCACTCCGGCCAATGGCCTGCACCCGCTGGAGTTTCTCGCCGGCCAGTCACTGCCCGACCCCGCGCGGCCCGGCCTGGCGCTATCACTGGAACGGCTGACCCAATGGCTCGCCAGTCATGTAGACCAGCCCTATCTGCGCATCGACCCACTGAAAATCGATGTGGCGAGCGTGGTGCCGCTGATGTCCCACGCCTTCGCCCAGCGCCACCATATCCTCGCCGTCGCCCTGGATCGCGACAGCGTGACGGTGGCCAGCGCCGAACCCTACCTGCGCGAGTGGGAAGCGGGGCTAGCTCATGTGTTGAAGCGCTCGATCAAGCGCGTGGTCGCCAACCCCCAGGCGATCCGCAGTTGTACCCAGGAGTTCTTCCGGCTGGCCAGGTCGGTCAGCGGGGCCGACCAGACCAACCCCACGGCGCCCCCTGCCGAGCAGTTGCTCAACCTCGGGGCCGGCGATCAGGAGCCCGACGCCAACGACGCGCATATCGTCAATATTGTCGACTGGCTGCTGCAATTTGCCTTCGGCCAGCGCGCCAGCGATATCCATATCGAACCGGGCGGCGACCAGGGCCGCGTGCGCTTCCGTATCGACGGTTTGCTGCACGATGTCTATCAGTTTCCGCCCCAGGTCACGACCGCCGTGGTCAGCCGCCTGAAAAGCCTCGGGCGGATGAATGTCGCCGAGAAGCGCAAGCCCCAGGATGGCCGGGTCAAGACCAAGACGCCCACGGGTATCGAAGTGGAATTGCGTCTTTCGACCCTGCCCACGGCCTTCGGCGAGAAGCTGGTGATGCGGATTTTCGATCCCCAGGTGCTGCTCCAGGATTTCCAGCAACTGGGGCTGTCGGCCGATGACCTGCAGCGCTGGCAGCACATGACCGCCCAGGCCAACGGTATCATCCTGGTCACCGGCCCCACCGGGTCAGGCAAGACCAGCACCCTCTATACCACCCTGCGGCAACTGGCTTCCCGCACGGTGAACCTGTGCACGGTGGAAGACCCCATCGAGATGGTGGAGCCGGCCTTCAACCAGATGCAGGTCCAGCACAATATCGACCTGACCTTCGCCAGCGGCATCCGCGCGCTTATGCGCCAAGACCCGGACATCATCATGATCGGCGAGATCCGCGACCTGGAAACCGCTGAAATGGCGATCCAGGCGGCCTTGACCGGTCATCTGGTACTGTCGACCCTGCACACCAACGACGCCCCCAGCGCGATAAGCCGCCTGCTGGAACTGGGCATTCCCCATTACTTGATCAAGGCCACTCTGCTTGGGGTCATGGCCCAGCGCCTGGTGCGGCGGTTGTGCCCACACTGTAAAAGCCCGACGGCGTTGAACCAGGACGCTTGGCACAGCGCTACCCAGTCTTGCGTGGCACCACCCGCCAGCGTCTACCGCGCCAATGGCTGCGTAGAGTGCCGCGAAAGTGGCTATCGCGGGCGTATCGGGGTCTACGAAATCATGCTGATGAATGACGGGGCCAGGGCCCTGGTCAGTGCCGACACCGACTTGCAGGCACTGCGCCGCGAAGCGCTCAACGGCGGCATGCACAGCCTGCGTCTGGCAGGTGCGCACAAGGTGGCTGCGGGGCTGACCACACTGGAGGAAGTGCTACGGGTTACACCAGCGAACGAGTAAACCGTTCTTATCTGCGGCAAGCCCGTTACAATCGACAGACTTCGCGTCACCGCCACCACCAGACAAGGAATCGTTATGCAGATCGGAACAGTGCTTCTCCTCTTCGTAGGCTTGGCCATCGCCATCCTGTTCATGGGTTTCAAGGTCGTGCCCCAGGGCTACCAGTGGACCGTGGAACGCTTCGGCCGCTACACCAACACGCTCAAGCCTGGCCTGAATATCATCATTCCTGTGATGGACCGCATCGGGCGCAAGATCAACGTGATGGAAAGCGTGCTGGATATTCCGCCCCAGGAAGTGATCACCGCCGATAACGCCACAGTGCAGATCGACGCGGTGTGTTTCTTCCAGGTGGTGAACACCGCCCAGGCGGCCTATGAGGTCAACAACCTCGAACATGCGATCCGCAATCTGCTGCAAACCAACATCCGTACGGTGCTCGGCTCGATGGAACTGGATGCCATGCTCAGCCAGCGCGACGGCATCAACGAGAAGCTGCTGCGCACGGTCGATGAAGCCACCGCACCTTGGGGCATCAAGATCACCCGTATCGAGATCAAGGACATCAGCCCGCCCGCCGACCTGATGGCCGCCATGTCCGGCCAGATGAAAGCCGAGCGTATCAAGCGTGCCCAGATCCTCGAAGCCGAAGGCCTGCGCGCCTCCGCCATCCTGACCGCCGAAGGCAAGAAGCAGGCGCAGATCCTCGAGGCTGAAGGTGGTCGCCAGGCCGCATTCCTTGAATCCGAGGCCCGTGAACGTCAGGCCGAGGCAGAGGCCCGTGCCACGCAGGTGGTATCGGAAGCGATCGCCACCGGTAACGTGCAAGCCATCAACTACTTTGTCGCACAGAAGTACATCGACGCCCTTGGCAAGCTGGCCTCGGCCAACAACAGCAAAGTCATCCTGATGCCGCTGGAAGCCAGCCAGGTCATTGGCGCAGTGGGAGGCATCGGCGAAATCGTCAAGGCCACCTTCGACAACAAGAAAGCCTGAGGCCCGCACCATGTGGGAATTCCTGCAACACCTGTCGTTCTGGGATTGGCTGGCGCTGGGCACGGTGCTGCTGATTCTTGAAGTGTTTGGTGCCGGCGGTTATCTGCTGTGGATGGGGATCGCGGCGGCGGCCGTTGGTGTGCTCAAGTTCCTGATCCCGGGGCTTGGGCTGGAGCTGCAACTGCTGCTGTTTGCGGTGCTGTCCATCCTGACGGCGGTGTACTGGTGGAAGCGCCAGCGCAGCAGCGCCAAGGCCAGCGACCAGCCGGGCCTGAACATGCGCGGTTCGGAGCTGATTGGCCGCACCTTTGTGGTGCATCAGGCGATTATCGACGGGCGGGGCAAAATCAAGGTCGGCGATGGCGTATGGATGGTCACCGGGCCTGACGCACCTGTAGGGGCTCAAGTACGGGTGATTGGCCAGGATGGCGTGATTATGCGCATTGAAACTGTTTAGTCAGCCATGGAACTCGACCGGGTTATCTACAATCAAACTGTTCAGATAACCCAGTCGGAGTCACCCATCATGCGTCTCAAATATGCTGTCGCCACCCTCGCCGTGCTTTCCCTCCCAGTTGGATCGGCCATGGCCGACAGCTTCTGGCGTAATGTCATCTCATCGGGCGCCACCACCGGCTCGACGTACCTGACCTTCAAGGACCACAAGCTGGTCGTCGCCGCCCAGGACGACGCCGGCAGCTTCGTCGCCAGTGACGGCGGTATCCGTGGCCCATACCTGGAAGCCGCCATGCAGAAAGTGCGGGCAGACAATCCAGGCCTGAAAGCCACCGACATGGAGTTGGCCAACGCCATCCTGGCGAAAAACGCAGTTGCTGCCGAGTAAATCCGGTGCGTGAAAAAGCCGCTTTAGAGCGGCTTTTTTTTGCCTGTTTTTCGACGATACGTTTACAGGCGACAGGCTATATTCAGTTGCCCCGTGCGACGATGCCGGGGTTGATTTGAGTTTTTATTCTTGGTCTTTCTCCTGCGGGTACCTTCAACATCATGAGCCAACTGCCTTTCCTGCCGTTTTCAAAACCCAGCATTGACGAAGCCACCATTGCGGCGGTCGGTGATGTGTTGCGCTCGGGCTGGATCACCAGCGGGCCAAGGGTGCAGGCGTTCGAAGCACAGCTATCGGAGTACTTTGGTGGACGGCCGGTGCGCACCTTCAACTCCGGCACCTGCACCATGGAAATTGCCCTGCGCATCGCCGGGGTTGGTCCAGGGGATGAAGTGATCACCACACCGATTTCCTGGGTGGCGACCGCCAACGTGATTCTGGAGGTGGGCGCCACGCCGGTGTTTGCCGATATCGACCCCGTGACCCGCAATATTGACCTGGTCCAACTGGAAGCCGCTATCACACCGCGTACCAAGGCGATTATCCCGGTGTACCTGGCCGGCCTGCCGCTGGACATGCCGATGCTCTACGCCCTGGCCAACAAGTACGGGCTGCGTGTCGTCGAGGATGCCGCACAGGCGCTCGGGGCCAGCTGGGATGGCCAGAGGATCGGCGCCACCGGGGATTTTGTCTCGTTCAGCTTCCAGGCAAACAAGAACATCACCTCTTGCGAAGGCGGCTGCCTGGTGTTGAACAACGCCGAAGAAGCACGCCTGGCGGAAAAGTACCGGCTGCAAGGCGTGACTCGCAGCGGCTTCGATGGCCTGGATGTGGATGTGCTGGGCGGCAAGTTCAACATGACCGATGTCGCCGCAGCGGTTGGCCTGGGCCAATTTGCCAACATCGAGCAGATCACTGCCCATCGACAGGCCCTGGCCCGGCATTACTTCGAGTGTTTTGGCAGCGATTTCGAGGCGACATACGGTGCGCAGTTGCCACCTGCCGACTTCGAAAACAGCAACTGGCACTTGTTCCAGCTGGTACTGCCCGAGCGCCAGGATGGCCTGCCAGCCCGCGCCACGTTCATGGAGCAGATGCAGACCCAGGGCGTGGGCATTGGCTATCACTACCCGCCGATCCATCTGCTGAGTTTGTACCGGGCACAGGGGTTCAAGGAAGGCATGTTCCCGGTGGCAGAACGAGTCGGGCGTTTGATTGTGTCGTTGCCGATGTTTACGGCGATGACCAAGGCGGATGTAGAGCGCGCGGTTGCGGCGGTGAAGCAGGTGCTCAAGCCCTGACCTTTGTTGTAGGAGCCGGCTTGCCGGCTCCTACACAGGGGAGGGTGTTATTCGCCGATGGCGGCCTTGTAGCCGGCGGCATCCAGCAGTTTTTCCAGTTCGGCGGTATTGCTAGGCTTGACCTTGAAGATCCACGCCTCATACGGCTTTTCGTTGAGCGACTCAGGGGCATCGGTCAGATCCTCGTTGACCGCAATCACTTCACCCGACACTGGCGAGTAAATATCCGAAGCAGCCTTCACTGATTCCACGACGCCCGCTGCGTCGCCTGCAGCAAATACCTTGCCCACTTCAGCCAACTCAACGAAGACCACATCACCCAGTGCTTCCTGGGCGTGATCGGAGATCCCGACGGTCACCGAGCCATCAGCTTCCAGGCGAGCCCATTCGTGGCTTTCGGCAAAACGCAGTTCGGCAGGGATATTGCTCATAGTCTGTGTCCTCAAAAGAAATGTCAGCGGCCATTGGCCTGCCGGAAAAGGTTAGATCAAGGTTTTGCCATGGCGTACGAAGGTCGGTTTGACCACTCGCACCGGGTACCATTTGCCGCGAATCTCTACCTCGGCGCGGTCGGCGGTTGCCATCGGTACACGCGCCAGGGCAATGGATTTACTCAGCGTAGGAGAGAAACTACCACTGGTGATCTCTCCTTCGCCAACATCGGCGATACGAACCACCTGGTGAGCGCGTAAAACCCCACGCTCCTCCAGCACCAGACCCACCAGTTTGAGCTGAACCCCAGCCTCACGCTCGGCTTCCAGAGCCGCACGCCCGATGAACGCGCGGCTGGCGGGTTCCCAGGCGATGCTCCAGGCCATATTGGCGGCCAGAGGGGACACCTTCAGGTGGATATCCTGGCCGTAAAGGTTCATGCCGGCCTCCAGGCGCAGGGTGTCGCGCGCGCCCAGGCCGATGGGCGAGATGCCTGCCCCGACCAGGTCGTTGAAAAAACCCGGGGCCTGGTCGGCGGGCAGGACGATTTCCAGGCCATCTTCGCCGGTATAGCCCGTGCGCGCGATGAACCAGTCGCCGTCGGCACGGCCCTCGAAGGGCTTGAGCTGGTGGATCAACACGCCACGAGACTGGGTGACCAGCTCGGCAATCTTGTGTCGGGCCTGGGGCCCCTGGATAGCCAGCATGGCCAGGTCCGGGCGCTCACGCATCATCACCTGGTAGCTGCCCAGCTGGGCCTGCATCCAGGCGATATCCTGGTCGCGGGTGGCCGCGTTGACCACCAGCCGGTAACCGTCTTCGGTGCGGTAGACAATCATGTCGTCCACCACCCCGCCCTGCTCGTTGAGCATGGCGCTGTACAGCGCATGGCCGCAGCCATGCAAACGACCGACATCATTGGCCAGCAGGTACTGTAGCCACTCCCTGGCCTGATGGCCCGAGATGTCGATCACGGTCATGTGGGAAACATCAAACACCCCACAGTCACGGCGCACCTGATGGTGCTCCTCGACTTGCGAGCCGTAGTGCAGAGGCATATCCCAACCGCCAAAATCGACCATTTTCGCGCCGAGGGCGAGATGCAGGTCATACAGAGGCGTACGCTGTCCCATGGGTTTCTCCTTCCGGGCGTGGCGAAGGTGCGGACGGTCGCCGTTCGGGCTACACACCTTGAAATACAAGGCCTGCAGCCACAATCAGCCACCCTGCCCGAAAGACGGGCCGCACCGAATGCCGCGCATTGTAGCCTCAAGCCGTAGGACTGGCACCTAACCGATTCGTCGCGCCGAACGTCGGATCAAGCCGATGACCGGCAACAGGCCGACCAATACCAGGGTCAGTGCAGGCAAGGAGGCACGCGCCCACTCGCCTTCGCTGGTCATCTCGAAGATGCGCACGGCCAGGGTATCCCAGCCGAATGGGCGCATCAGCAGGGTCGCGGGCATTTCCTTGAGCACATCGACAAATACCAGCAAGGCTGCACTCAAGGTGCCTGGTAGCAAGAGCGGCAGATACACTTTGCAAAACAGTCGTGGCCCACTGACCCCCAGGCTACGCGCTGCTTCCGGCAAGGATGGGCGGATGCGCGCCAGGCTGTTTTCCAGCGGGCCATAGGCCACGGCCAGGAAGCGCACCAGATAAGCCATCACCAGGGCCGACAGGCTGCCCAGCAGCAAAGGCTTGCCCGCGCCTCCCAACCAGCTGGAAAGCGGAATCACTAACTCGCGATCCAGATAGCTGAACGCCAACATGATCGACACCGCCAATACCGAACCCGGCAAGGCGTAGCCCAGGTTACCCAGGCTCACCCCGGAGCGGATGGCCCGGGTCGGCGCCAGGCGATTGGCAAACGCCAGCAGCAGCGCCACGCTGACGGTGATCAGCGCGGCCATGCCGCCCAGGTAAAGGGTATGTACGATCAGCCCGGTGTAACGCTCGTCGAGGTCGAAACGCCCGCGCTGCCAGAACCAGGCCAGCAGTTGGATCATCGGAATGACAAACGCGCAGGCAAACACCAGGGCGCACCAGCCAGTCGCGGCGGCGGCTTTGAACCCATGCAGGTGATACAGCGCCTTGCCCCGTGGCCGCTCGTTGCTCGGGCGGCTGGCGCCACGGGCCCGGCGCTCGCCGTAGAGCACCAGCATCACCACCAACAGCAACAGGCTTGCCAGTTGCGCGGCGCTGGACAGGCTGAAAAAGCCGTACCAGGTCTTGTAGATGGCGGTGGTAAAGGTGTCGAAGTTAAACACCGACACCGCGCCGAAATCCGCCAGGGTTTCCATCAGCGCCAGGGCCACGCCGGCGCCGATGGCCGGCCGCGCCATGGGCAGGGCCACCCGCCAGAATGCCTGCCAGGGTGATTGGCCCAGCACCCGCGCCGCTTCCATCAAGCCTTTGCCCTGCGCCAGAAAGGCGGTGCGCGCCAGCAGGTAGACGTAGGGATAGAACACCAGCACCAACACGATGATCACGCCACTGGTGGAGCGCACGCGCGGCAAGCGCAGGCCTGTGCCGAACCACTCACGCAGCAGGGTCTGCACCGGCCCGGAGAAATCCAGCAGGCCCACGAAGACAAACGCCAGGACATACGCCGGGATGGCAAACGGCAGCATCAACGCCCAGTCCAGCCAGCGCCGGCCGGGGAATTCACAGAGGCTGGTCAGCCAGGCCAGGCTCACGCCCAACACCGTTACGCCAACCCCGACCCCCAACACCAGGGTCAAGGTGTTGCCCAGCAGGCGCGGCATCTGGGTGTCCCACAGGTGCGACCAGATTTGCGTGTCAATGCTTTGCCAGGACAGCAGCAGGACACTCAGCGGCAGCAGCACCAGGGCAGCGACAGTGAAGACCGGCAGGTACCAGCGGCGTTGGGCGGGGTGGGCCAAAAGAAATTCCCAAGCAGTGGATGATTTGGAGACATACACAAACCACTGTGGGAGCGGGCTTGTGTAGGAGCTGGCTTGCCTGCGATGCAGACACCTCGGTGTATCAGCGATACCGGGGTGATGCTATCGCAGGCAAGCCAGCTCCTACACAAGCCAGCTCCCACATTAGATTTGTGAAGCCTTACAAATTGTACTCAGTTCCAGCCTGCGCGATCCATCAGGCGAATCGCCTCGGCCTGGCGCTTGCCCGCGACTTCCACCGGCAAGGTGTCAGCCTTGAACTTGCCCCAGCTCGCCACTTCAGCCGAAGGCTCGACCGCCGGGTTGGCCGGGAACTCCTGGTTGACGTCGGCAAAGATCTTCTGCGCTTCAGGCGTAGTCATCCATTCCACCAGGGCCTTGGCGGCGTCCGGGTGCGGGGCGTATTTGGTCAGGCCAATGCCCGACAGGTTGACGTGCACGCCACGGTCGCCCTGGTTAGGCCAGAACAGTTTCACGGCCAGCTTCGGATCCTGCTTGTGCAGGCGCCCGTAGTAGTAGGTATTGACGATGCCCACATCGCACTGCCCGGCATTGATTGCCTGCAATACGGCGATGTCATCGGAGAACACGTCGGTGGACAGGTTGTTGACCCAGCCCTTGATGATCTCCTCGGTCTTGTCCGCGCCATGGGTCTCGATCAGGGTGGCGGTCAGCGACTGGTTATAAACCTTCTTCGCGGTGCGTAGGCACAGGCGGCCTTCCCATTGCTTGTCGGCCAGGGCTTCGTAGGTGGTCAACTCACCCGGTTTCACACGGTCGGTGGAGTAGGCGATGGTCCGCGCCCGCAGGCTCAAGCCGGTCCAGGCATGGCTTGAAGCGCGATATTGCGCAGGGATGTTGGCGTCGATCACCTTGGAGGTGAACGGCTGCAAAATGCCCATCTGCTCGGCTTGCCAGAGGTTGCCGCCATCGACGGTCAACAGCAGGTCGGCGGTGGCGTTCTGGCCTTCGGCCTTGATGCGCTGCATCAGCGGCGCTTCCTTGTCGGTGATGAACTTCACCTGTACACCGGTTTTCTTGGTGTAGGCATCGAACACCGGCTTGATCAACTCGTCGATACGAGAGGAGTAGACCACCACTTCGTCAGCCGCCTGGACGGTGGTGCTGGCGATAAGGGTGAGTGCCAGGGCAGTCAGGAGGCGCTTGGGTGCCAACATAGGTGCGGTCTCTCGTAGGAAAAGTGAGCGCAAATGATAAGGACTCACATTTAGCATCTCAACCGAACACTGGGTGGAGGCGTTACGAGATGTTGCGTGATTGGCTTCCGGGGTGCGGCAACTGGCCTCAGGCTTTGGCCAGTTCCGGTAGATCCCCAGTCAATCCCAATGCCTGGCGCACAAATACCGCCTTGGCCTCGGGCATCTGGTCGACCATCTTCAACCCGGCATTGCGCAACCAGCGCAACGGCAGTTGGTCAGCCTGGAACAACCGTTCAAAGCCCTCCATCGCCGCCATCAGCGCCAGGTTGTGGGGCATACGCCGGCGCTCGTAGCGACTGAGCACCTTCACATCCGCCAAGCGCTCACCGCGCTCGGACGCCTGCAGCAGCACCTCGGCCAACACCGCCGCGTCGAGGAATCCCAGGTTCACGCCCTGCCCCGCCAACGGGTGGATGACATGGGCGGCATCGCCAATCAGGGCCAGGCCTTCGGCGACGTAACGCTTGGCGTGGCGCTGGCGCAACGGTACACACAGGCGTGGATCGGCGCTGATCACACTGCCCAGGCGGCCTTCAAAGGCGCGCTCCAGTTCGCGGCAGAAGCTTTCGTCGTCCAGGGCCATCAAGCGTTCGGACTCGCTCGGTGTGGTCGACCAGACGATCGAACACCAATCTTCCTGGCCATCGCGCACCAGCGGCAGGAATGCCAGCGGACCATGGTCGGTAAAGCGCTGCCAGGCCGTGCGCTGGTGCGGTTGGCTGCTGCGCACGCTGGTGACAATGGCGTTGTGCAGGTAATCCCATTCGCGGGTGGCAGTGCCCGTCAGGCGGCGCACCGCCGAATTGGCGCCGTCGGCCGCAATCACCAACGGCGCGCGCAGGGTGCGGCCATCAGCGAGGGTCAGCAGCCAGTCATCGCCGGAGCGGCGCATCTGTTCCAGGCGCGCATTGGCCAGCAGGCCCAGGTCGCAGTCGTGCAGGCGGTCGAGCAAGGCGTCCTGGACCACGCGGTTTTCGACGATATGCCCCAACACCTCGGCATGCACACTGGCCGCCGAAAAGTGGATCTGCCCGGTGCCGCTGCCATCCCACACCTGCATCTCGCCGTAGGGACTGGCGCGGCGGCTGGCGATGCCGTCCCACACGCCCAGGCGTTCGAGGATGCGCTGGCTGGCAGCCGACAAGGCGCTCACCCGTGGTTCAAACGGAGCGTCGGCATCAAATGGCTTGACGCTCAACGGGCTACCGTCGAGCAGCAGCACTTGCAGGCCACTGCCTTGCAACGCCAGCGCCAAGGCGCTTCCGACCATTCCGGCCCCGACAATCAGCACATCTGCGCGCATGTCCATGCTTTATGCCTGCTTCGCTGGCGGCTTGCGCCGCACGTAAAGGGTTTTGTCGACTCGCGCCACCAGGGTGCCGGAGCCGTCGTGAATCTGCACTTGGAGGCGCGGCAAGTATTTATCGCCGCCCTCGGTCTGCCGCAGCACCTCATCCAGCAAGGCCTGGTCGATGGAGAACTCGGCAAATACCGGGCCTTTGCCCGGCGAGATGAAATCGATGCTCGCCGCTTTGTCCCAGACGATGTAGTCGCGCCCCAGGTTCTCCATCAGCATCAGCATGTAGAACGGGTCGACCATCGAATACAGGCTGCCGCCAAACTGCGTACCGACATAGTTGCGGTTGTACCAGCCCAGCCCCATCCGCACCTTCACATGACGAAAGTCCGCGCTCATATGCTGCACGCTGATCCCTGCGCCCAGATACGGCGGGTACAAGGTCATGACCCAACGCAGTAACCGCGCCTTGCCCAGGCGCTCGATCAGCCACTTACGCATCAGGACGCGTACCCAGGCCCATGGCCTGCCGGGCGAACCAGCGCTTGGCCGGCGGCAACAGGTCCAGGCCCAGCAGGCCGAGGTTACGGCCCATGGCGACCAGCGGCTGGCCGCTGCCGAACAGGCGGGTGACCTGATCAGAGAAGCCCACGGTCATCTGCTGATCCAGGCGCTGGCGTTCGCGGTAAGCCTGCAAGGTCGCCAGGTCGCCCGGCACCGCCGGCCCGGCCAGCAAGGCCTCGGCCAACGCATAGGCATCACGCAGGGACAGGTTGAAGCCCTGGCCGGCAATCGGGTGCAGGCTGTGGGCCGCGTTGCCGAGGATCACCAGGTGCGAGCGCACCTGCTCCTCGGCCTCCACCAGCGTCAGCGGATACAAGTGACGCGCGCCGACCTGTTTCAAGGTGCCCAGGCGGTAGCCGAACACACCCTGCAATTCACTGAGGAAGCTGCGCTCATCCAACTGCGCCAAGCGCTGGGCATCCATGCCGACGCGGGTCCAGACCAGCGCGCAACGGTTGTCCGCCAGTGGCAGCAAGGCCATCGGGCCTTCGTCGGTGAAACGCTCGAACGCCTCGCCGTTGTGGGCTTCGCTGGGGGTGATGTTGGCGATCAGGGCGCTCTGGTTGTAAGGCCGTTGCTTGACGCCAATGCCCAACTGCTCGCGCAGCCCGGAGCGGCCGCCATCGGCCAATACCGCCAGGTCGCATTCGATGACGGTTTCATCGTTGAGGGTCAGGCGGTAGCCGTCGGCCAGCGGCTCCATGCGGCTGACTTCTGCCGGGCAGCGCCAACTGATCACGTCTTTGTCCAGGCCTTGCCACAGGCACTGCCCGAGCCAGGCGTTTTCCACCACATAGCCCAGGGCCGGCACGCCTTCTTCCAGCGCCGACAAGCGTGCGGTAGAGAAGCGGCCACGATCGGAAACATGGATTTGCTTGATCGGCTCGGCACGCCGGGAAATGTCCTGCCATACGCCCAGGCGTTGGTAGATCTGCCGCGCACCAAAGGACAGCGCCGAAGAGCGGGCGTCGTAGCTCGGCTGATAGCTGTCGCCGGGAGCAAAGGGTTCGATCAGCACGATCTTCCAGCCCCGGGCCTTGGCCCCGGCCTGCAACGCCAGCGCCAGGCTGGCGCCCACCAGGCCGCCGCCGATAATGGCCAGGTTGACCCGGCTCATCGGGCTGCTGCCATCAGTGCTTCGATCTCGGCCACGCCCTTGGGCACGCCACCGGTCAGAATTTCACAGCCTTGCTTGGTCACCACCACGTCATCCTCGATGCGCACGCCTATGCCACGCCATTTCTTTGCCACGTTCTGGTTGTCCGGGGCAATGTAGATGCCCGGCTCCACGGTCAGGGCCATGCCCACTTCCAGCACCCGCCATTCGCCGCCGACCTTGTACTCGCCGACATCGTGCACATCCATGCCCAGCCAATGCCCGGCGCGGTGCATATAGAACGCCTTGTAGGCTTCGCTGGCGATCAGCTCATCCACATCACCCTGCAACAAACCCAACTTCACCAGCCCGGCGGTGATGACTTGCACCGTCGCCTCGTGGGCCTGGTTCCAATGCTTGTTCGGCGCGATCTGCGCAAAGGCGGCTTCCTGGGAGGCCAGCACAATGTCGTAGATCGCCTTCTGCTCGGCGGAAAACTTGCCATTGACCGGCCAGGTGCGGGTGATATCGCTGGCATAGCAGTCGATTTCACAACCGGCGTCGATCAATACCAGGTCGCCGTCCTTGAGCAGCGCGTCATTCTGCTGGTAGTGCAGGATGCAACTGTTGCGCCCCGACGCGACGATGGAGCCATAGGCCGGCATCTTCGCCCCGCCCCGGCGGAACTCGTAGTCCAGCTCGGCTTCCAGGCTGAACTCATGCAACCCTGCACGGCTGGCCTGCATCGCCCGGATGTGAGCGGCGCAGGAAATCCGCGCGGCTTCGCGCATCACCTTCACTTCTGCGGCGGATTTATACAGGCGCATGTCGTGCAGCAGATGATCCAGGGCAACGAATTCGTTCGGCGGCTGCGCACCGAGGTGCGCCTTGGAGCGGATCACGTTGATCCATTCCATCAGGTGCCGGTCGAATTCGGCATTGCTGCCCATGGCCGAGTACACCCGGTCCCGGCCTTCGATGAGGCCGGGCAGGATGTCGTCGATATCGGTGATCGGGAAGGCATCGTCGGCACCGTATTCGCGAATCGCGCCTTCGGTGCCGGCGCGCAGGCCGTCCCATAATTCGCGCTCGGCATTGCGTTCGCGGCAGAACAGCACGTATTCGCCGTGAATGCGCCCAGGCATCAGCACAATCACCGCTTCGGGCTCGGGGAAGCCGCTCAGGTACTGGAAGTCGCTGTCCTGGCGGTACACGTGCTCGACATCACGATTGCGGATCGCCACGGCGGCGGCGGGCAGGATCGCGATGCTGTTGGGTTCCATCTGCGCCATGAGCGCCTTGCGGCGGCGGGTGTATTCCGCTTTGGGGATATGGATCATGGGCAGGTGGGTTCCCTCTCTTAGTGCAGCGACGGCTTGGGCGCTGCGGGCTCAGCAGACTTTTTGGTCTCGGTGAACAGCAGCAGCGGCGCGACGCGCAGGTATTCCATGACTTCCATATAGGCGCCTTCGCCGTCTTCGGACTCTTCCAGGGCATCTTGCACCTGGGAGATGGCGGCCAGGTCTTGCAACACTTCCTTGGCGTCGGTGCTCAGTTCCAGGCCGCCGGCGTTCACGCCAAAGCCATGGAGGAAACCCTGGCACCATTGGCCCAGAGCAGCAGCACGCTCGGTGAGCGGCGCATCGTCGGTTGGCAGCAGCAGGACTACGGTGACGTCATCACCGGTCAGTTCGCCTTTAACCATTTCTTGCAAACCGATCAACGCATTGCGCACGTTTTCGGTAGGCTCGGTTTCCAGCAGTTCGGCCACGTCGGCCAGCCAGTTATCGGCGTCAAAACCGACGCCGGTGCAGCTGCGGCCCAACAGCACGCCATGCAGTTCGGCGGGCGAGCAAGGGTGGCCGCTGGTGCTCAGCAGTTTGGAAAAAGCGTCGTACGGGGAATTCTGAATAGGCATGATGAGCTAGGCGCCAGGCGGCGCGATGTCTAGAATGAAGCGCTGTATCCTAGCACCGGCAGACGCACCCGACTATCAAGGGCGTCAGATCGTTTATCCTGCAGTTGCCATTCATCAGACAAATCCAGTGGAACCCAATGGAAGACACCGACTTGCAAGCGCTGATGGCCAGACTCGAATTGCTAATTACCCGGGTCGAGCAACTAAAGAGTCAAAACGGACTCCTATTAGCTCAGGAAAAGACCTGGCGCGAGGAACGCGCGCACCTCATTGAAAAAAACGAAATCGCCCGGCGTAAGGTCGAATCGATGATTTCGCGCCTGAAGGCCCTGGAGCAAGACTCATGAGTTCAAGCAATAGCGTCACCGTGCAGATTCTCGACAAAGAGTATTCAATCATCTGCCCCCAGGAAGAACGCAGCAACCTGGTGAGCGCTGCCCGCTACCTGGACGGCAAGATGCGCGAGATCCGCAGCAGCGGCAAAGTCATTGGCGCCGACCGTATCGCCGTGATGGCCGCACTGAACATTACCCACGATTTATTGCATAAGCAGGAACGCCCGGACGTACAGGCCAGCGGCTCGACACGCGAGCAAGTGCGTGACCTGCTTGAGCGTGTCGACCTGGTACTTTCTACCGATCAGGAACCACCCAAGGGCTGATTGCCGCGTCTATTTGGGGTATACTCGCCTCACTCCCTGGCGTGCTTGCCAGTCGGCGATGTCCCTGAGCCGATTCGCACTACCCTGGAAGTTGCACGTTGGGCTGGTGTGCATGTCCGCTAGACGGAAAGCCTTAAAGCCTACTGCATCTTCCACCTTGAACTTTCGGGTTCAAGGGCTAAGTCGACAGCGGTTCTGTCGGGGAGCCTGATTCCCAAACTCAATGCCAGTCCCCGGACTGGCATTGTTGTATGAGCCGACCACCATGACCGAACCTGCGCCGCTTTCCCGTCCGCAACTTCGACGCATGTTGCGCAATGCCCGTCGCGCCCTGACGCCGAGCGAGCAGCGCCGGGCCGCCATTGGCCTGTATCGGCAACTGGCACAGCACCCGCTGTTTCGCCGGGCCAAACATATTTCCCTGTACCTGCCGACGGATGGCGAAATCGATCCGCGCCTGCTGCTGCGCGCTGCCCAGCGCCGGGGCAAGGCCACCTACCTGCCGGTGCTCAGCGCCTGGCCACGGACCAAGATGGTGTTCCAACGCGTGGGCCCCAGGGAAAAGCTTGCGCCCAATCGCTTTGGCATTCTTGAGCCACGGGTCAATGTCGGGCGCCAGCGCAAGGTCTGGGCCCTGGACCTGGTGCTGCTGCCATTGGTGGGGTTCGATGATGCGGGCGGGCGACTGGGCATGGGCGGCGGTTTTTACGATCGCAGCCTGGCGTACCTGGCGCGCCGTTCGTCGTGGCGCAAGCCAACGCTGCTGGGGCTGGCCCATGAGTGCCAGAAGGTCGAACGACTGGCGCAGGCAAGCTGGGACGTGCCGTTGAATGGCACCGTTACCGATAAAAGATGGTATGTCGCAGAGGGGACGCCGCTGGAATCAACGGCGCCGAAATAGCGTCAACGCTTGAAGGTTTGTTGCTGCTGCTGTGCAAATTCAACGGGCGCTTCGGTCTTGTTCGACCACAGGCTTTGCGCATACCCGGTGGTCACGACGCCCAGACCGAACAAAATAACCAAAATCCATAGTAAATCCGGTTTGCGTTTCATCGATTGCCCCCCTTCAGGCATATCACACACGATGACAGCAACGTTCCAAAGTAGTCCGTTCCAGCTGCGTCAAGCTTAAAATCCCGGCATTCTGCGTTAACGTGAACCAACACGCAAACCTTGGCGTCAACCGACCGTCGGTTTGTCATGAAATTGACAGACAACCTGCCCAATCCCCTGCAAAGGAGCAAAACCATGGCCTATTGGCTGATGAAATCCGAGCCCGATGAGCTGTCCATCAAGGGCCTGGAAAAACTCGGCGAGGCGCGCTGGGATGGCGTGCGCAATTACCAGGCGCGCAACTTCCTGCGGGCCATGGCGGTCGGCGATGAGTTCTTCTTCTACCACTCCAGTTGCCCGGAGCCGGGGATTGCCGGCGTAGGGAAAATCATCGAAGCGGCTTACCCCGACCCGACCGCGCTGGAACCTGACAGCCATTACTTCGATGCCAAGGCCACACCCGAGAAAAATCCGTGGAGCGCCATCACCGTTGCCCACGTCAAGACCTTCCCCAAAGTCCTCGGACTGGGCTACCTCAAGCAACAGACCGCCCTGGCCGAAATGCCCCTGGTGCAAAAAGGCAGTCGCCTGTCCGTGATGCCGGTGACAGCCGAGCAATGGGCGGCGGTAATGGCCCTGCGCTAACCCCCCTGGCCAAAGAAGCCCCCATCAACACCTCAACACCGCATCATAAAGAGCGGGTCAGGGATTCATTTGACCGGTATCAACGGCTATCGGTTACGATCCCGGCAAACTAGGACGCTAACACCGCAGGATGCACCCATGTCGACGTCACATCGCAGTTCGCAATTCTTCGCCTTTCTCCTGATATTGCTGTTGGTCGCCGCCGGCGGCTTCGGCTACTGGAAGTCCACCCTCGACCGCCTGCCAGAAGGCTTGAGCATGGGCAACGGCCGGCTGGAATCCACCGAAGTGCAGATTGCCACCAAAATCCCCGGCCGCCTGGCCGAGGTGCGGGTCGATGAAGGCGACAAGGTGCTCAAGGGCCAACTGCTGGCGCGTATCGACACCCGCACCCTGGAAGCCCAGCGTTCCCAGGCTGAAGCCGAAGTGCTGCGCGCCAAGGAAAATTTCGCCGCCGCCGAAGCCAACGTGCAACTGCGCCAAAGCGAAAACCTGCTGGCCAGCCAGGAACTCAAGCGCACCCAGGAACTGTACCGACGCGGTTTTGCCAGCGCGCAGTTGATCGATCAGCAACAGGCCCGCCAGAACACCGGCAACGCGGCAGTGGTCGCGGCCCAGGCCCAGGTGAATGCGGTCAAGGCCGCCATTGGTGCCGCCCAGGCCCAGGTGGCGCAACTGACCAGCGAGATCGACGACAGTAGCCTGCGTGCGCCCATCGACGGCATCATCCAGTTGCGCCTGGCCGAACCCGGTGAAGTGCTCGGGGCCGGCGGGCGGGTGTTGTTGTTGATCGACCCGAATGACCAGTACATGAACCTCTACCTGCCCGCCTCGGTCACCGGTCGCCTGACCGTGGGCAGCGAAGCGCGGATCGTGCTCGATGCCCTGCCGGATCAGCCGTTGCCGGCAAAAATCAGCTTTGTCGCGGCCAAATCCCAGTTCACCCCCAAAGAAGTGGAAACCCGCGACGAGCGCCAGAAACTGGTGTTTCGCGTCAAGCTGCGCCTGACTCAACCCAGCGCCGTGCCCCAGGCCAAGCCCGGCATGCCCGGCGCCGGCTACGTGCGCACTGCCGACCTGGACTGGCCGGCCAACCTGCAATGAACGGCCTGGCGCTGCACGCCACGGGTATCAACCACCGCTACGGCAAGCAACAGGCACTGATCGACATCGCCTTCAGCCTGCCGGCCGGCACCCGCTGCGGGCTGATCGGCCCGGATGGCGCGGGCAAGTCGAGCCTGTTGGGGTTGATCGCCGGGGTTAAAAAGCTGCAGGCCGGAGACTTGCAGGTGCTGGGCGGTTCCATCGAAGACCGCCGCCACCGCAACAGCCTGTACCCGTTGATCGCCTTTATGCCCCAGGGCCTGGGCGGCAACCTGTACCCCGAGCTGTCCATCAGCGAAAACATCCGCTTTTTCGCCACCCTGTTTGGCCTGTCCAAAGCCGACTGCGACCAGCGCATGCACAACCTGCTGCTGGCCACTGACCTGGCGCGCTTCGCCGACCGCCCGGCGGGCAAACTGTCGGGCGGGATGAAGCAAAAACTGGGGCTGTGCTGCGCGCTGATCCACGATCCGGATCTGTTGATCCTTGATGAGCCCACCACCGGCGTCGACCCATTGTCCCGCCGCCGCTTCTGGGAGCTGGTGGAAACCGTACGCAGTGAACGCCCACAACTGACGCTGCTGGTGGCCACGGCCTACATGGAGGAAGCCGAGCAGTTCGAACATTGCCTGATGCTCGACCGCGGCAAGCTGATCGCCGATGGCCTGAGCCGCGACCTGGCGGCTGTCACGCCCAGCGGCAAGCTGGACGAAGCCTTTACCCATTTCCAGGGCGACAGCGCGCACAACAACCAGCCGCTGGTGATCCCACCTCGGGCGAACGACAACACTGATATCGCCATCGAAGCCCACGACCTGACCCTGCGTTTTGGCGACTTTACGGCGGTGAACAAAGTCAGCTTCGCCATCGGCCGTGGTGAGATCTTTGGTTTTCTCGGCTCCAACGGCTGTGGCAAGACCACCACCATGAAAGTCCTCACCGGGCTGATGCCGGCCAGCGAAGGCAGCGCCACACTGCTGGGCAACCCGGTGAACGCCAAGGACCTAGCGACACGCAAGCGCGTGGGCTTCATGTCCCAGAGCTTCTCGTTGTACGGCGAGCTCAGCGTGCGCCAGAACCTGGTGCTGCACGCACAACTGTTCGACCTGCCCAAGGCCGACAGCGGCCCGCGTATCGAAGAATTGATCCAGCGTTTTGACCTGGGCAGCGTTGCCGAACAACCCTCCGGTGAGTTGCCCCTGGGTTTGCGCCAGCGCCTGTCCCTGGCCGTGGCGGTACTGCATCGCCCGGAAGTGCTGATCCTCGACGAACCCACGTCCGGTGTGGATCCCGCCGCACGTGACGATTTCTGGCGCCTGCTGGTGGAGCTGTCCCGCGAGCAAGGGGTGACGATTTTCCTCTCCACCCACTTTATGAACGAAGCCCAGCGCTGCGACCGTATTTCCTTGATGCACGCCGGCAAGGTGCTGGCCTGCGACACGCCGCACGCACTGCAACAACAATTCCACGGCGAGACCCTGGAAGCCGCGTTCGTCACCTGCCTAGAGCAAGCCCAGCAAGCCCCGCAAGCCGACGCCCCCAGCGCGACCGTCAGCACGCCGACTACGCCGCCCGTCAGCAAGCGCGGCTTCAGCCTGGCGCGCCTGCTGGCGGTGGCCAGCCGTGAAGGCAAGGAACTGCTGCGCGACAAAGTGCGCATGGCCTTTGCCCTGCTCGGGGCGATTTTCATGATGGTGATCTTCGGCTACGGCATTTCCCTGGACGTGGAGAAGCTTGCCTTCGCCGTGTATGACCAGGACCAGACACCCCAAAGCCGGGCCTACCTGGAAGCCTTTCGCAGTTCACGCTACTTCGCCGAACAGCCGCCGATCACCGATTCGACCGAGTTGCACCGGCGCCTGCAGCGCTCGGAGATCAAACTGGCCATGGAAATTCCACCCGGGTTTGGCCGTGACCTGTACGCCGGACGCCAACCGGCGGTGGCCGCCTGGCTTGATGGCGGCATGCCGTTTCGCGCCGAGACCAGCCGCAATTATGTAGAAGCCGTGCACCAGGCCAACCTCCAGCAATTGGCCGAACTCAACAGCACACCACGGGCCCAGCCGCCTGCGGCCAAACTGGAAACGCGCTTTCGCTACAACCAGGACGTGGTCAGCGTCAATGCCATCGGCCCCGGCGTGATGGCCCTGATCCTGGCCTTTATCCCGGCAATGCTCACTGCCCTGGGCATCGTGCGTGAGAAGGAGCTGGGTTCGATTACCAACTTCTACGCCACGCCGCTGACCCGCCTGGAATTCCTCCTCGGCAAACAGGCGCCGTATCTGGTCATCAGCCTGATCAACCTGGCCTTGCTGGTGGCAATGAATCGCTGGCTGTTCGGCGTGCCGTTCAAGGGCAGCGCTCTGACCCTGGCCTTTGGCGGGCTGCTGTACGTGCTGGCGACCACCAGCATGGGCCTCCTGATTTCCGCGTTCACCCGCACCCAGATCGCCGCGATCCTCGGCACCATGATCATCACCAGCCTGCCGACCATCCAATTCTCCGGGCTGATCGTGCCGCGCTCGTCTCTGGAAGGGGCGGCCGCGCTGATGGGCATGCTGTTTCCTGCCGGTTACTTCCTGGATGTGGCCGTCGGCACCTTCACCAAAGCCCTGGACTTGCGCCAGTTGTGGCCGCAGTGCCTGGCGCTGTTCGGGTTTTTCCTGGGGTTCACCGGGCTGAGCCTGGTCATGCTTAAGAAGCAGGAGGCCTGATGCACAAGTTCGCCCATATCCTGCGCCTGGGAATCAAGGAACTCACCAGCCTGCGCCACGACAGTGTATTGCTGTTGTTTCTGTTCTACGCCTTCACCGTCGCCATCTATATGCCAGCGGCCGGCTCGGTGATTGGCGTGCACAACGCCAGCGTGGCCTTTGTCGATGAGGACCACGGCCAATTGTCGCGCCAGTTGGCCGAAGCCCTGCAGCCACCGGAATTCCAACCCGCCGTGCCACTGGCCTACGACCAGTTGGACAAGGTCATGGACAGCGGCCAGTACACCTTCGTGATCAACGTGCCGGCCAATTTCCAGGCAGACCTGTTGGCCGGGCGCCAACCAAGCGTACAGGTCAACGTGGATGCCACGGCGATGAGCCAGGCCTTTATGGGTGCGGGTTATATCGGGCGGATTTTCCAGCGCGAACTGCTGACCTACAGTGGCCAGCCTGACGCCAGCCAGCGGGCGCCGGCGGCCCTCACCACCCGGGCATTGTTCAACACCAACCTGGAAGGTGGCTGGTTCCTGGCGGTGATCCAGATCGTCAACAACATCACCATCCTCGCTATCGTACTGACCGGCACGGCGCTGCTGCGCGAGCGCGAACACGGCACCCTCGACCATCTGCTGGTGCTGCCGCTGACAGCGCTGGAGATCATGCTGGCGAAAATCTGGAGCAACATGCTGGTGGTGGTGCTGTGCACCTGGCTGTCGCTGGAAGTGGTGGTCAAGGGCATGCTCGGCGTGCCGCTGGCCGGGTCGTTGAGCTTGTTCCTGCTGGTGACGGCGCTGTACCTGTTTGCCAGCACCGCCCTGGGCATCTTCCTTGCCACCCTCGCCCGCTCGACGCCACAGTTCGGTTTGCTGGCAATCCCGGTGATCATTCCGATGCTGCTTCTGTCAGGCGGCAGTACGCCGCTGGACAGCATGCCCGAATGGTTGCAATGGGTGATGCAGGGCTCGCCGTCGACGCATTTTGTGAGCTTGAGTGCAGCGATTCTGTTCCGCGATGCGGGAGTAAGCGTGGTGTGGCCGGACTTGCTGGCGCTAGCGGCGATTGGGTTGTTGTTTTTTGCGGTGGCGTTGGCCAGGTTCAGGAAAAGCCTGGCGTCTTGAGGGGCCCGCAAGGCCGTCATCGCAGGCAAGCCAGCTCCCACATTTTGAGGGTGAGCACCGTCAAATGTGGGCACCGGCTTTTCAGCGCGGGCTTTACTGGATGATCAAGTTATTGAACAACAGGTCCTCGACCACCGGCTTGCCGGTTTCGTCGTTCATCACTTGTTGGGTCTGCTTCAACGCTTCCTGGCGCAACTTCTCTTTGCCTTCGACACTGCCCATGCTCTCGACAGTCTGCTGGGTAAACAATGCCACCAGTTGGTTGCGAATCAACGGTTCATTGGCCTTGATCGCCGCCGCCGCTTCCGGGCCGGTCACGCGCAGGGCCACATCGGCCTTGTACACCCTCAGTTTCGGGCCGCCATCCAAGGCGTAGTTGCCCACAAAAGGCGGCGTCAGGCTGTAATAGCTGACCTTCGGCGCTTCGCCTTCCTTGGCTTCTTCGGCATGGGCCGCCATCGGCAACGTCAGGGCCAGCATCAACAGGATCCACGCTTTCACAGTTCATTCCTCACATTCGGTTGCCAGTAGCATAACGCTAGCAAGGCAGAGCACAAGCTTATGGCGACTTATCAGGCCGGGGCATGCTCGTTGACCCGTGACCTTACCCACCTACACTTATCGGCCAATACGCCAAAAGGAATAGTCCGATGAAAGCCGTGCTGTGCAAAGCCTTCGGCCCTGCCGAAACCCTGGTGTTGGAAGACGTCGCCAGCCCCGCGATCAAGAAGAACGAGATCCTGCTGGATGTGCATGCCGCCGGGGTGAATTTCCCGGACACGCTGATCATCGAGGGCAAGTATCAGTTCAAGCCGCCCTTCCCGTTCTCGCCGGGTGGCGAAGCGGCGGGCGTGGTCAGCGAAGTCGGGGAAAAGGTCAGCCACATCAAGGTCGGTGACCGGGTCATGGCGTTGACCGGCTGGGGCAGCTTTGCCGAACAGGTCGCGGTACCGGGCTATAACGTACTGCCGATCCCGCCGAGCATGGACTTCAACACCGCCGCCGCCTTCAGCATGACCTACGGCACCTCGATGCATGCGCTCAAGCAGCGTGGCCACCTGGCGGCCGGCGAGACCCTGCTGGTACTGGGTGCGTCCGGTGGCGTGGGGCTGGCCGCTGTGGAAATCGGCAAGGCCATGGGCGCCCGGGTGATCGCTGCCGCCAGCAGCGCCGACAAGCTGGCTGTGGCCAAGGCGGCGGGTGCCGATGAGTTGATCAACTACAGCGAAACCAACCTCAAGGATGAAATCAAGCGCCTGACCGATGGCAACGGCGCCGACGTGATCTACGACCCGGTAGGTGGCGACCTGTTTGACCAGGCCATCCGCGCCATCGCCTGGAACGGGCGCCTGTTGGTGGTGGGCTTTGCCAGCGGGCGTATTCCTGAGTTGCCAGTAAACCTGGCGCTGCTCAAGGGCGCGGCGGTGGTCGGGGTGTTCTGGGGCTCGTTCGCCCAGCGCCAGCCCCAGGATAATGCGGCGAATTTCCAGCAACTGTTCAGTTGGTATGCCGAGGGGAAGCTGAAGCCACTGGTTTCGCAGGTGTACCCGCTGGATAACGCCGCCCAGGCGATCAATGACCTGGGGCAGCGCAAGGCGGTGGGCAAGGTGGTCGTCCAGGTCCGCCACTGATTGGTGGAGGAGCTGGCAAGCCAGCTCCCACATTTGACCTGCGGTGTTCTGAGGAGCCTGATCACGCCTTCTATTTATCTATTAGCGACATGTTCGTAAAAGAACATGCAATTACTCCAGTTTCCTGTGTTTGCAGATAAGAGGCGATGCTATTTTCGGTAACGAAACTGTAACATTCGCATCCGCAGTCAAAACAAGAAATTTGGAGCTCTTGAATGTTTGCTTTCTTTCGTCCTGCCCCTCATCAGGCACCCCTGCCTGAAGAAAAGATCGACAGTACCTACCGACGACTGCGCTGGCAGATCTTCGCCGGTATTTTCTTTGGCTACGCGGGTTACTACCTGCTGCGCAAGAACTTCTCCCTGGCCATGCCGTATTTGATCGACGAGGGTTACACCCGTGGTCAACTGGGCCTGGCCATGTCGGCGATCGCCATTGCCTATGGCCTGTCCAAGTTCCTCATGGGCCTGGTGTCCGACCGCTCCAACCCGCGCTACTTCCTGCCTTTTGGCTTGCTGGTGTCGGCGGGGGTGATGTTCATTTTCGGTTTCGCGCCTTGGGCCACCTCCAGCGTGACCATGATGTTCATTTTGCTGTTCATCAACGGCTGGGCCCAGGGCATGGGCTGGCCGCCGAGCGGACGGACCATGGTGCACTGGTGGTCGCAGAAAGAACGCGGCGGCGTGGTGTCGGTGTGGAACGTGGCGCATAACGTCGGTGGCGGCCTGATCGGCCCGCTGTTCCTGCTGGGCATGGCCTGGTTCAACGACTGGCACGCGGCGTTCTATGTACCGGCCACTGTCGCCCTGGCGGTAGCGGCGTTTGCCTTCATCACCATGCGCGACACCCCACAGTCGGTGGGCCTGCCGCCTATCGAGAAGTACAAGAACGACTACCCGGAAGGTTACGACGACAGCCACGAAGACGAATTCAGCGCCAAGGAAATCTTCGTCAAGTACGTGCTGCGCAACAAAATGCTCTGGTACATCGCCTTCGCCAACGTGTTCGTGTACCTGCTGCGCTACGGCGTGCTGGACTGGGCACCGACCTACCTCAAGGAAGCCAAGCACTTCACGGTCGACAAGTCGTCCTGGGCGTACTTCTTCTATGAGTGGGCAGGGATTCCGGGCACGCTGCTGTGCGGCTGGATGTCAGACAAGATCTTCCGTGGCAACCGAGGCCTGACCGGCATTGTGTTCATGGCGTTGGTCACCGTGGCGACCCTGGTTTACTGGCTCAACCCGCCAGGCAACCCGATGGTCGACATGATCGCGCTGTTCTCCATTGGCTTCCTGATCTACGGCCCGGTGATGCTGATCGGCCTGCAGGCACTGGAGCTGGCGCCGAAGAAAGCCGCCGGTACAGCCGCAGGTTTTACCGGCCTGTTCGGTTACCTGGGCGGTTCGGTAGCGGCCAGTGCGGCCATGGGCTACACCGTGGACCACTTCGGCTGGGATGGCGGCTTTGTGCTGCTGATCGGCGCGTGCCTGTTGGCTATCGCGTTCCTGATTCCTACGCTGTGGCACACCAATAGCGTCAGCTCGGCGCGTTAATCGCCGCGACGCCTTTGGCACATCGCTTGAGCCGCGCCTCCAGATTCTTGTCTGGCATGGCGTGGCTACGCAGGGCGTTGACGGTCTGCTCGACATAATCGCGAGTAGTGCCGTAGCGCCCGCAAGCGCTGGCGAATACCTGGTTCAGCACGCTGTCGGGCAAGTTGCCGGCGTAGCTGGGCAAGTGCCGCTCCAGCACAAAACCCAACGCCTGCACCTGACTACCGTCTTCAAGCCGGCAACTGAGCCAGTGTGGCCGATACGAAGGGTAAGGCATCTCCCGCTGCCACAAGGCATAGAGCGAAGCCTCCAGCTGCTCCTCCGGCAGGCGATAGGCAAAGCCACTGCACGAGCCGCCGCGATCCAGGCCAAACACCAGCCCCGGCAACTCCGGCGTACCCCGATGCTCGTGGGACCACAGGTACAGGCCCCGGTGATAACCGTGGACCCGTGCCCGCAGGCGCTGGGTGGCCGAACACTCGGGACGCCAGATCAGCGAGCCGTAGGCAAACAACCAGACCGGCCCACCCTTGTGCAGGCCCATGGTGGCCTGCATCGAGCTCATCAATTGTTCGTGAGTGAGTTGCGGCCCCAGATCGAGCCGCGGAGGGTAAGCCAATTGCAGAAGTTCGGATTCAATAACGGTCATGGCGGATCGCTTAGGTCTCCTTTCTGGGAAATGAAGAGCTACTACCAGTTATAGGCGACTTTACCGTAATAGAACGCGCCGCTGTAACCGTAAGGCGAAAAAGTGCTATAGGCCAGGTTGCCGCCACTGCTGGCGTAGGCATTGAGCTTTTCCGGGTACTTATCGGTCACGTTGTCGCCGCCCACGGTGAAGGTCCAGTTGTGTAATGTGTAGTCAGCCGACAAATCCAGCACCCAGGCGGCCTTGAAGGTCTGGTCATTGACCTTGTCCGCCTGGTAGCTGGTGAATTCGCCATAGCGCACCAGATTGCTGTGCAGCGCCCAATTGCCGAAGGTGAAATCGTTGCCCAGGCTCAGCTTGTGCTGGGGCGTGGTGTCGCCCAGCAGACCGATGCGCTCGCGCCGGTCGACCCGCACCAGGTTGGCGCCCAGGCTATCGAGAATGGCCGGGTTGGCCTTCACGTCCGTGACCTTGGTGTGGTTGTAGTTGTAGCCCACGGTGCTGTTCCAGCGGATGCCGTTGTCCAGTTGGTAGCGGTAGTTGGCCACCAGGTCGACGCCGTCGGTGCTGGTGTCCGTGGCATTGGTGAAGTAGCGGGCGGTGGTGTAGTCGATATTGCCGACGCCATTGGCTTGCAGATAGGCGCGTGTCGCCGCATTAAGGGCAAGGTTGGACGACAGGCTTATGCGGTCGCGAATGTCGATGCGGTAGACGTCCGCCGTCACCGTCAGGTTATCTGCGGGCTCCAGCACCAGGCCCAGGCTGTAGTTGCGTGACTTCTCGGCCTTGAGGTCTTCGGCGCCGAGCAAACGCGCCACCTGACTGTTGGCCGGGAAGGTGCCGGCTTCCTGGATGGTGTTGCCGATCAACTGCGACGAGGTGTAGGCAAAGTTCTGCTGGGCCAGGGACGGTGCGCGAAAGCCATTGGAAATACTGCCGCGCAGGGCCACTTGCGGGGTGAAGTCATAGCGCGCCGACAGCGAGCCGCTGACGTTGGAGCCGAAGTCGCTGTAGTCCTCATGGCGCACCGCCGCCGAAACCCCGAGCTTCTCGGTGAAGTTGGTTTCCAGGTCCAGGTACTGCGCCCAGTTGTGGCGCGAGGTGCTGCCGGCGTCGGCATCGCGGAAACCGCCGAGGCCTGAACTGCCGGTCTGGTAGTAGGAGGCCGGCTCACCGGCTTCAATCTCATAGCCCTGGTGCAGGTATTCGCCGCCGAATGCCACCGATACCGGGTACGGCAGCCAGCCCAGGTCAAACTCACGGGACAGGTCCAGGCTGAGCTGCTTCTGCTCGTTGCTCAGGGTGCCGTTGTCGAATTTGCGCGGCGTCGCCAGGCCCAGGGAGGTGTTGATGGTTTCGGTGCGCAGTTCGTACTGGTTCTTGCCGTAGTTGGCCGACAGGTCGTAGTGCCAGTCATACGCCAACTGCCCGCGCAGGCCGGCCACCAGCGAGGTGTCTTCGAGGCTGCCACGGATCAGCGGCAGGTAGCCATTGGGGTTGAGCGCCGGGAGGTTGTTGGACGCATTGCTCGCCCGGTAGAACGCCGCCGTCTCGCCACGCCGCTTGCTGTAGCCGCCAAAAGTGTAGAACTCGGCAGCCTCGTTAAAGGCATAGCCGGCGTTCAGCCACAGCTTGCCTTCGTTGGTCGAAGGTTCGCCCTGGCGGAACACCCTCTGGCCGTACGTGGTGGAGCCGATGCTGGCCGGGCGGTAATCGTGGCCGGCGCGGTTGGTGTAGTCATTGTCGGCACCTTCGGCCGAAAGGTTGATAAACCCGTTCTCGCCCAAGGCCAGGCCGGTGTTGCCGCTGATGTTGCGCTGAATCCCGTCGCCTTTCTTGTATTGGCCGAACTTGCTCGAAACCGAGCCGCCGTGGTCGGTCTGCTTGAGGATCACGTTGATCACCCCGGCAATTGCATCGGACCCGTAGCGAGCCGACGCGCCATCACGCAGCACTTCAATATGGTCGACCGCCGACAACGGGATAGCATTCAAATCCGCCGGGGCCGAACCGCGGCCGACCGCACCACCCAGGTTGACGAAAGCGCTGGTGTGGCGCCGCTTGCCATTGACCAGCACCAGCACTTGATCCGGCGACAGGCCGCGCAGTTGCGCCGGGCGCACCAGTTCGGCGCCGTCCACCAGGCTAGGGCGGGGGAAGTTGATAGAAGGAATCAGCCGCGCCAGTACCGCGCCCAGCTCATCGGAACCGGTGCTGCGCAGGCTTTCGCCGGAGATCACATCAATAGGTGATAGTGACGCGCTGGCCGTGCGCTCTTGGGCGCGGGTACCCGTGACGATCACGGTGTCGAGTTTTGGCGTTTCGGCCGTCGCCGCTTCAGCGGCGATCACTGGATTGAATCCCACGGTGGCCAGCAAATTGGCTGACAAAATCGCCGTGTACAGCGCGTGCCTGTTATAGCTCCCCATACCGCTCCCCTTGGAATCAAAAGTCAGAACGTCAATGCCCTGAGTTCATACGATCGATCCGTGTGGCGGACGGTGGCGGTCATTTACTGGTTAGTGGCAGATAGTCGGTAGCCCGATGACATATAGCTTAATGATATTCATCTTGACGAATAAATATCTTTTAAGAATAAGCGAAAGCATAAGCAACAGGCCCCGTTCATCAGGATTGCTCCAGAAAATCCCGCTACTTTCAGCGCCCGTTCAGCCTTTGGGCAGAGCGAGCCCTCAAAATAGGCCCGCGTCACGACCCACTTAGCCGTGCATCCACCGACTATCGAGGTCGCCCCATGAAAAACCGACTTTCCGGCCTGCTGCTCCTGGCACAGGCCACCACCGCCCTGGCCGCCGAAGCGCCGGCCAACGACGACAAAGGCTTCTGGTACGCCCAGACCAGCGTCTACACCCGGCACTTTGCGCCGGATCCCGAGCACAACAACAACCAGGACCTGATCGGCCTGGAGCGTAATGACGCTTCGGGGTGGGTGTATGGCGGTGCGACCTTTCGCAACTCGTTTCGCCAGCGCTCGTACTACGCATACGCAGGCAAGCGCTACGACATGAGCGACTATCCGGTGTATCTGAAGCTCACTGGCGGGGCGATCCAGGGCTATCGCGGCAAGTATCGCGACAAGATTCCGCTGAACCGCTACGGCGTGGCGCCGGTGATCATTCCGTCGGTGGGAACCCACTATGGGCCGGTAGCGGCGGAATTCGTATTGCTGGGGTTCAATGCGGCGATGGTGACCACAGGTGTGCGGTTCTGACACCGACAGACGTGAATAGACACAATCCCCTGTGGGAACCGGGCCTATGTGGGAGCGGGCTTGCCCGCGAATGCGGTGTGTCAGTCAACACATCCAGCGACTGATTCACCGCTTTCGCAGGCAAGCCCACACACCGTTTGAAGTCAGGAGCGTGGTGCGTAGGCAAACACGTCGGCGCGCATCTGGTGTGCATCCATGCCGGCGTTGACCAGCGCATCCAACGTGCCATAGATCATCGCTGGCGAACCGCTGGCGTAGACATGCACGCCCTTGAGGTCGCTGATGTCTTCACACACCGCCTCATGCAACAAGCCACAGCGCCCTTCCCAACCGCACAGGTCACTGACCACTTTGTGCAGGAACAGATTGGGCAATTGCTGCCATTGCTCCCAATGCTCCACCTGATAGAAATCATCCGGTTGGCGCACGCCCCAATACAGGTGCACAGGGTGCTTGAAACCGCTGGCCCGGCAGTGCTCGATCAGGCTGTGCATCTGGGCCATGCCGGTGCCGGCCGCGATCAGCACCAGCGGCCCGTCGGGCAACTCGGCCAGGTGGGTATCGCCAAACGGCAGTTCGACCCGCGCCATCTGGTTACGCTGCAACTGCTCGATCAGGCTGTGGGCGCTGTCTTCGCGCACCAGCACATGCAGTTCCAAATCGCGCCCGGCATGGGGCGCCGAAGCCAGGGAAAACGCCGACTTCTCGCCGTTTTCGCGCTCGATCATCAGGTACTGCCCCGCGTGATAGCGCACCGCCTTGCCGGCCGGTGCCCGCAGGCGCACGCGCCACACGTCGCCCCCCAGGTCCACGCATTCGCTCAACTGGCAGGCAAGTTTGCGCACCGGCAACTCTCCCGGCGCCAGCACGCCATCCCATAGCACGATGCAATCCTCCAAGGGCTCGGCGATGCAGGTATAGAACTCGCCATGATCGCGCACCTCACCGGCTTGTTGCACCCGGCCCTCGACCAACAGGGCCGCACAGACGTGGCACACCCCATTACGGCACGCCTGCGGGCATTCATAGCCCAGGCGCCGCGCGCCTTCAAGAATCCGCTCGCCGGGCTGTAAGTCGAGGACCGCACCGGAAGGTTGCAGGGTTACACGCATCAATCTATTCCCAATTCTTTCCACATCGCATCGACACGTGCCGTCACCGCTTCATCCTTGACGATCACCCGGCCCCACTCCCGGGTGGTTTCACCCGGCCACTTGTGAGTGGCATCCAGGCCCATCTTCGATCCCAGGCCCGACACCGGCGAGGCAAAGTCCAGGTAGTCGATCGGCGTGTTATCGATCATCACCGTGTCGCGCTTGGGGTCCATGCGCGTGGTGATGGCCCAGATCACGTCGTTCCAGTCCCGGGCATTGATGTCGTCGTCGGTGACAATAACGAACTTGGTATACATGAACTGTCGCAAAAACGACCACACACCGAGCATGACGCGCTTGGCATGGCCCGGGTACGACTTCTTCATGGTCACGATGGCCATGCGGTACGAGCAGCCTTCCGGCGGCAGGTAGAAGTCGGTGATTTCCGGGAACTGCTTCTGCAGGATCGGCACGAACACTTCGTTCAGCGCCACACCGAGGATCGCCGGCTCATCAGGCGGCCGGCCCGTGTAGGTGCTGTGGTAGATCGGTTTGACCCGGTGGGTGATGCGCTCGACGGTGAACACCGGGAAGCTGTCGACTTCATTGTAGTAGCCGGTGTGGTCGCCATACGGGCCTTCATCGGCCATCTCGCCCGGATGAATCACGCCTTCAAGGATGATTTCGGCGGTGGCCGGTACTTGCAGGTCGTTGCCACGGCACTTCACCAGCTCGGTGCGGTTGCCGCGCAGCAGGCCGGCAAAGGCGTATTCGGACAGGCTGTCGGGCACCGGCGTCACGGCGCCGAGGATCGTCGCCGGGTCGGCCCCCAGGGCCACGGAAACCGGGAACGGCTGGCCCGGGTGCTTCTCGCACCACTCACGGAAATCCAGCGCCCCACCACGGTGGCTCAACCAACGCATGATCACCTTGTTGCGGCCGATCACTTGCTGGCGGTAGATGCCCAGGTTCTGGCGGTCCTTGTTCGGGCCCTTGGTGACGGTCAGGCCCCAGGTGATCAGCGGGCCGACGTCGCCGGGCCAGCAGGTCTGCACCGGGAGCATCGCCAGGTCGACATCATCGCCTTCGATGACCACTTCCTGGCATACCGCGTCCTTGACCACCTTGGGCGCCATGGCAATGATCTTGCGAAAGATCGGCAGCTTCGACCACGCGTCCTTCAGGCCCTTGGGCGGCTCGGGCTCCTTGAGGAACGCCAGCAGCTTGCCGATTTCGCGCAGTTCGCTGACCGACTCGGCGCCCATGCCAAACGCCACCCGGTCGGGCGTGCCGAACAGGTTGCCGAGCACCGGGATATCAAAGCCTGTGGGGTTCTCGAACAGCAGCGCCGGGCCCTTGTTGCGCAAGGTGCGGTCGCAAATCTCAGTCATTTCCAGGACCGGGGACACCGGCACCTGAATACGTTTCAACTCTCCGCGCTGCTCAAGTTGCTGCACGAAATCCCGAAGATCCTTGAATTTCATTAACCATGCCACCCGTAAAATAGGCGTACATCCTACCTGCTCTGAGGGCGGCTGGCAGCCCTATCGGCGGCGCAATTGCCGGCCAGGTGTCGTTAAAACCCCAGGCAAAAAAAATGGCGCCCCTGGGGGCGCCATTCTTTCGGACCTGAAACGCAGTATTACTTGCGTTTCATCGACAGGAAGAACTCGTCGTTGGTCTTGGTGGTTTTCAGCTTGTCGATCAGGAACTCGATGGCAGCGACTTCGTCCATCGGGTGCAGCAGCTTGCGCAGGATCCACATGCGCTGCAGTTCGTCGTCGGCCGTCAGCAACTCTTCGCGGCGGGTGCCGGAGCGGTTGATGTTGATGGCCGGGAACACACGCTTTTCAGCGATGCGACGGTCCAGAGGCAGTTCCATGTTGCCGGTACCCTTGAACTCTTCGTAGATCACTTCGTCCATCTTCGAGCCGGTTTCAACCAGCGCGGTGGCGATAATGGTCAGCGAGCCGCCTTCTTCGATGTTACGCGCGGCGCCGAAGAAACGTTTCGGCTTCTCCAGGGCGTGGGCATCGACACCACCGGTGAGCACTTTGCCGGAGCTCGGGATCACGGTGTTGTAGGCACGGGCCAGACGGGTGATGGAGTCGAGCAGGATCACCACGTCCTTCTTGTGTTCGACCAGGCGCTTGGCCTTCTCGATCACCATTTCGGCAACCTGCACGTGACGGGTTGGCGGCTCATCGAACGTCGAGGCAACCACTTCGCCGCGCACGGTGCGCTGCATTTCGGTCACTTCTTCCGGACGCTCATCGATCAGCAGCACGATCAGGTGAACTTCAGGATTGTTACGCGCGATGTTCGCTGCAATGTTCTGCAGCATGATGGTCTTACCGGCTTTCGGCGGCGCGACGATCAGGCCACGCTGGCCTTTGCCGATCGGGGCGCACAGGTCGATCACACGACCGGTCAAGTCTTCGGTGGAACCGTTGCCGGCTTCCATCTTCATGCGCACGGTTGGGAACAGCGGCGTCAGGTTCTCGAAGAGAATCTTGTTCTTCGCGTTCTCCGGGCGATCGAAGTTGATCGTGTCGACCTTGAGCAGGGCGAAATAACGCTCGCCTTCCTTTGGAGGGCGGATCTTGCCAACGATGGTGTCACCGGTGCGCAAGTTGAAGCGACGGATCTGGCTCGGCGAGACGTAGATATCGTCTGGGCCGGCGAGATAGGAGGCGTCTGCAGAGCGGAGAAAGCCGAAGCCGTCCTGGAGAATCTCCAGCACGCCATCACCGGAGATTTCCTCGCCGCTTTTCGCGTGCTTTTTCAGCAGGGAGAAAATCACGTCCTGCTTGCGCGAACGGGCCATATTTTCTATGCCCATTTCTTCGGCCAGTTGGAGCAGGTCGGTAATCGGCTTTTGCTTGAGTTCAGTCAGATTCATATAGGAATGACGTAATCATTTATAGAGGGGGGGAATTAAGCTTTTGGCTTAATGAGGCCGCGCCGCAGAGAAGGCGACAGGATCGCGTACTAATCGAAAGGAATGCGTCGGCGACGGCTTGCAGGGGGCAGTGGAGAAACCAGTGCGGGGCCGAATGTACCACCTGAATTTCAGAGCGTCTAGCCCTGCTTTACGAAAAAGCCCCGCAATTTGCGGGGCTTTTTTTACGACGCTTAGATGTTGGCGTCGAGGAATGCGGCCAGTTGCGACTTCGACAGTGCGCCAACCTTGGTGGCTTCGACGTTACCGTTCTTGAACAGCATCAGGGTCGGGATACCACGTACGCCGTGCTTGGCCGGGGTTTCCTGGTTCTCGTCGATGTTCAGCTTGGCAATGGTCAGTTTGCCTTCGTAGGTGGTTGCGATGTCGTCCAGGACCGGAGCGATCATTTTGCAAGGACCGCACCACTCAGCCCAGTAGTCAACCAGCACCGGGCCCTGGGCCTGCAGTACTTCGGCCTCAAAGGTCGCGTCGGTGACGTGCTTGATAAGATCGTTGCTCATGGATGTCTCCGGGTTGTAAGCAAAAAAAACGTTGCCCATCATAGCTGCCCTTCCTTCGTTCAGGAAGCCGCCGCTGATTGACTCTTGCTATCGAATGCCATCATTTTGGGTATTACCGATTCAGGATGTTACCGGTGTGACAAAGGCGATGCCCGTGCGCAAGGCGGCGTTACGCACGTGCTCCTGCATGGCTTTTTGCGCCGCCGCGCTGCTGCGCCGGGCCAGCGCACGGAGGATCTTGCGGTGCTCCTGCCAGGTTTCCATCGCCCGCTCCGGTCGGATGAACGGTAGTTTCTGGCTTTCCAGGAACACCTCGGCACTGGCGCTGAGGATGCTCACCATCGCCTGATTGCCACTGGCCAACAGGATGCGCTGGTGAAAAGCGAAGTCCAGCCGCGCGGCGGCCTCGAAATCACCGGCCTTGAGCTCCCGGCGCATGGCCTGGACATTGTCTTCGAGCCAATCCAGTTCCCCAGTGGTCAGCGTCATGGCCGCCAGCCCCGCCGCAAACCCCTCCAGGGCATAGCGCAACTGGAAGATATCCAGCGGGCTGGCCTGGGCCGTAAACGGCCAGGCCACGCCGTTTATCTCGGCCGCCGGCGGCGCCTGCACAAATACGCCCTTGCCCGGTTGCACGCTGACCAGCCCCAGTGCGCTGAGCGACGACAAGGCCTCGCGCAAGGAAGCACGACTGACCCCCAATTGCATCGCCAGGTCCCGCTGCGAAGGCAAGGCATCGCCGGGGCCGAAGCCCTGCTCCTTGATCAGTTTGCGGATAGCTTGCAAGGCCGCTTCCGGTACGGCTTGGGCGATGGAATTCATGGAAAACCCGAGGTTTCAGTCAACAGTGGGCCTAGTTGTAAAGCTATTCTCGGCAGCCGGCAAGCCACGCCCCAAAGGGGCTCGCGCGGTTTTGCCGACGCTCGAAAAGGGTGCGAAACCAGACCTGACTGTTCAGACCAGTCAGACCGCCGCACGCCTCGTAAAACCTGCCTTGCAGGCGTTTCAAAGCACCATGGCACGGGCTGTGCACTGGCAACACTCAGAAAATCCCTTCGCCCTTTTCGGAGAGTTGCCATGACCAAGCGTTGCAGCGTCCTGCTCACTGCCTTGTTTGCCAGCCTGATGCTCAGCCAGGCACCTGCCCAGGCCAACGGCCTGGACGATATCGTCGCCCGTGGCACCCTCAAGGTCGCCGTACCCCAGGATTTCCCACCATTCGGTTCGGTGGGCCCGGACATGAAACCACGCGGCCTGGACATCGACACCGCCAAACTGCTGGCCGAGCAACTCAAGGTCAAACTGGAGCTGACCCCGGTCAACAGCACCAACCGCATCCCGTTCCTCACCACCGGCAAAGTGGACCTGGTGATTTCCAGCCTGGGCAAGAACCCGGATCGCGAAAAGGTCATCGACTTTTCCAAGGCCTACGCGCCGTTCTATCTCGCAGTGTTCGGCCCGCCTGACGCGGCCATTGCAAGCCTCGATGACCTCAAGGGCAAGACCATCAGCGTGACCCGCGGCGCCATTGAAGATATCGAGTTGAGCGCGGTCGCCCCCAAAGAAGCCACGATCAAGCGCTTCGAAGACAACAACTCGACCATCGCCGCCTACCTCGCCGGCCAGGTGGACCTGATCGCCAGTGGCAACGTGGTGATGGTGGCGATCAGCGAGCGCAACCCCAAGCGTGTGCCGGCGCTGAAGGTCAAGCTCAAGGATTCGCCGGTGTATGTCGGGGTGAACAAAAACGAGCCGGCACTGCTGGAGAAGGTCAACCAGATCCTGGTCAGCGCCAAGGCTGATGGCAGCCTGGAAAAAAACGCGATGCAGTGGCTGAAAGAACCATTGCCTGCAGATCTCTGAAGCGGAGCTGATTGATGGCCTATCAATTCGACTTTGCGCCGGTGCTGGCCAATACCGACCTCCTGTTGCGCGGCGCGTTGTTCACCCTGGAACTGACCGCCATCGGCGCCATCCTGGGGGTGGCGCTGGGGATTGTCGGCGCCGTGGTGCGCGCATGGAAAATCCAGCCGTTTTGCTGGTTCTTCGGGGTGTATGTCGAGTTGATTCGCAACACACCGTTCCTGGTGCAGTTGTTTTTTATCTTCTTCGGCCTGCCGTCCCTGGGCCTGCAGATTTCCGAATGGCAAGCGGCGGTGTTGGCGATGGTGATCAACCTGGGCGCCTATTCCACGGAGATCATCCGGGCCGGCATCCAGGCGATTCCCCGCGGGCAACTGGAAGCGGCGGCAGCGCTGGCAATGACACGTTTTGAAGCGTTCCGCCACGTGGTGCTACTGCCGGCGCTGGGCAAGGTCTGGCCGGCCCTGAGCAGCCAGATCATCATCGTGATGCTCGGTTCGGCGGTGTGCTCGCAGATCGCCACTGAAGAACTGAGCTTTGCCGCCAACTTTATCCAGTCGCGCAACTTCCGCGCCTTTGAAACCTACGCACTGACCACGCTGGTGTACCTGTGCATGGCGCTGATGATCCGCCAGTTGCTCAATTGGATCGGCCGTCGCTATGTGATGAGGAACAGCCATGAGTGATTTTTCGTTCTGGGACATCGTGCGCAACCTGCTGACCGGCCTGCAGTGGACATTGCTGTTGTCGCTGGTGGCGTTTATCGGTGGTGGGCTGATCGGTCTGCTGGTAATGACCCTGCGCATCAGCAAAAAAGCGTTGCCGCGCAATATTGCCCGCACCTATATAGAACTGTTCCAGGGCACGCCGCTGCTGATGCAGCTGTTCCTGGTGTTCTTCGGCATCGCCTTGCTGGGGATCGATATCTCGCCGTGGCTGGCCGCGGCGATTGCCTTGACCCTGTTTACCAGCGCCTACCTGGCCGAGATCTGGCGCGGTTGTGTCGACTCCATTGCCCATGGCCAATGGGAAGCCTCCGCCAGCCTGGCCCTCAACCCTTATGAGCAACTGCGCTATGTGATCCTGCCCCAGGCCCTGCGTATTGCCGTGGCGCCAACGGTGGGTTTCTCGGTGCAGGTGGTCAAGGGCACGGCGGTGACGTCGATCATCGGTTTCACCGAACTGACCAAGACCGGCGGCATGCTCGCCAATGCCACCTTCGAGCCCTTCATGGTCTACGGCCTGGTTGCACTCGGTTACTTCCTGCTCTGCTACCCCTTGTCCCTCAGTGCCCGCTACCTGGAAAGGAGACTGCATGCCTCTGCTTAGAATATCCGCGCTGCATAAGTATTACGGCGATCACCATGTGCTCAAGGGCATCGATCTGACGGTCGAGGAAGGCCAGGTGGTGGCGATCATTGGCCGCAGTGGCTCGGGAAAGTCCACCTTGCTGCGCACCCTCAATGGCCTGGAGTCAATCAACGACGGGGTGATTGAAGTCGATGGCGAATACCTCGACGCGGCCCGAGCCGACCTGCGCAGCCTGCGGCAGAAAGTCGGCATGGTGTTCCAGCAGTTCAATCTGTTCCCCCATTTGACCGTGGGTGAAAACGTCATGCTCGCGCCCCAGGTCGTGCAAAAAGTACCCAAGGCCAAGGCCACGCAACTGGCGCGGCAGATGCTAGACCGTGTCGGCCTCGGGGAAAAGTTCGATGCATTTCCCGATCGCCTGTCTGGCGGTCAACAGCAGCGGGTGGCCATTGCCCGCGCCCTGGCAATGTCGCCCAAGGTATTGCTGTGCGATGAAATCACCTCGGCGCTGGACCCGGAGTTGGTCAATGAAGTGCTCAGCGTAGTGCGCCAACTGGCCAAGGACGGCATGACGCTGATCATGGTGACCCATGAGATGCGCTTTGCCCGGGAAGTGGGCGACAAACTGGTGTTTATGCACCAGGGCAAAGTGCACGAGGTGGGCGACCCGAAAACCCTGTTCGCCCAACCGCGCACCGCCGAACTGGCCAACTTCATTGGCTCGGTGGAACAGCCGGGCTGATACTCACCCCCAGTGGCATCCACTCAACCTGCACCCGCCCTTCGAGGGTGGTTTCGCGGCGCACAGAGAAAGCCTCCACCGGCAAGTAAGGGTCGATCTCAAGGTGGGCCGATAGCCGTCGGCCTGCCACCGGGACACCCGCCGCGCGCGCGATCAGGACCTGCCCG
Source organism: Pseudomonas sp. DTU12.1 (assembly GCF_009873475.1). Classification (NCBI taxonomy): domain Bacteria; kingdom Pseudomonadati; phylum Pseudomonadota; class Gammaproteobacteria; order Pseudomonadales; family Pseudomonadaceae; genus Pseudomonas; species Pseudomonas sp. DTU12.1. The sequence continues at coordinate 5,886,816 of NZ_CP045254.1, forward strand.
GGCATAAGGTGTTCGCTGACAGCCACGGACGGCGCACCCTCGGCGATCAGATCCACGGATCGCCCATCAACATGGGCGTGCCTGATACCCAGGGCAAAGGCGCCGTCGCCGCCAAACCGAAAGCCCAGCCCTCCCGCAGGCGAGCCGCTGAACCGCAGTGCCATGGGAGCAGGATCGACACAGACCACGTTCAACAACACCGTCCGCCGGCCCAACGACTGCGCGCCTGCGTGCCCATCCAGCCCTTGCCCATGGCGCAAGACGCCGTAGTCCACCCGAGGCTGGCTCAGCGCTACCTGACACGTCGCGACGCTGGCCTCACTGGCCAGTAACGCCATCACAAACAACAAGCACCGAGAGAGGCTGCCCATCGACTTACAATCCACGGCAGGTAACCGAGGCGGTTTCATACAATTTGTCATTGGAAGGCTCTGACTCAAGGTTCAGTTGCAACAGGCAGGGCGTCGTCGAGTCAGGCAACTCGACACTCAGGATTTGCTGGGGCTCGCTGTCATTCAGGAAGATCAGCCCTTCGCCCACCACGCTGGTCAGGAAAGCCTTGTCCGCTCCAAACACCGCAGCCCCCTGGGGTAACGCACGCCCTCGCTGGTCATGAGCGGTCAACAGCACGCGGCGTGCACTGACCACCTTGAACTCCACGGTATTGAACGACCCGCGTGCGGCAGCGAGGGTGTGGGTGCCGTTCTTGAGGTCGACATGCTTGGGCAGGGATTGGGTCTGCACCTCCAAGTGGGTGTTGCTGTAGGCCGGCAACCCTGGGATGACCGCATGACCACGATAGTCGGTCCAGACCGGGCCCTGGGGCGTGGAGACCTTGGCGCCCGCGATATTCCCCACCGACAGCAGGCCGAACGTGTCCTGTACCGCATAGGGTGAAAAGGACACCCCCTGCCCATGGGCGACCACGGCGCCCTGCAGTTGCCCGGTGTAGCTGGTGCCTGATGCTTCCCGGCTCATTCCGGCGCCGATGCGGGTGTAGCGCGGCATGACGTCGACCCGCCCGTAGACCGATTGCTGGCGCTCACTCAGGTCGCGTTCGGCGCCGACCTCATAGTCCACATACTCGTTGACCCGTTCCGACAGCGCGGTGCCGACATCGGAGCGACCGTTGCGCCGACTCGCAAAAGAGGTGAGGCGACGACTCTCGCCGAAGGGCACGCTGACTTGCAGGCGCAGTGACACGCCTTGCGAGGGGAGCTCCTCATTGGCCGCATAACGGCGCTTGCGCCGACGGGAGGGGCCTGTCTGGGAATCGGCGACCAGGGCGACATCAACCTCATTGAAGCGCTTGTTCCACGACGCAAATACATGCTCGGCGCCCTGCCCATCAAACTGGCGGTTGCGCGAATAGCTGAGGGAGAACGCGCCCAAAACCGGCTCGGCCCAACTTATGCCGGCGGTGTACTGATGTTGGAACCTTGCGCCCAGGGCATCCCGAGTCGATGCCATGCCGGCCTCCAGCACATCACGGTAACCCTGGCTCTGGGTGGTGACGCTCAGGTTGACTTCAACCCCCGCGCCCAAAGGGCTGCCCAACGACACGGCGCTGCGCGTCCCGCCCACTGCGTAGACTTTGTCTCGCGAGCGGTTGTGCCGTGCCGCAACCGTGACCCGCTGGAAAAAGACACGGCTCAATGTACCGCCAGCCGCGTGATAGTCATCGGTCCCCAGCACACCGAGCCCCAGGGAGGTGCCTGCGCCCAGGCCCCAAGTGCCACTGCCCATCGCCACCACCGGCGACTCCCGGCCGTTGGCGAGGGTTTCCCGCACTTTGCCCAGGGCAAAGTCGAAGCCCGGCGCCACCGGCACTTGAGCACCAAAAGACGCGGCGGGCACCACGAAGTTGCGCTTGCCACCCCGCGTACCGATGACACTCACGTCCAGGTCACTGGTGCCATTGAGCAGGGGCAGGCCTGTCAGGCTGAAGGGCCCTTCGGGCACCAGGGTCGAATAAATCAGCACGCCGGACTGGCGCACCTCGACCCTCGCCTGGCTGTGGGCCAAGCCTTCAACCACGACGCCGTTGGAACTCCCCAGGCGCGCAACACCATCCGGGAAGAGCTGCAGGCCCGAGAGTTGGAGGCCGCCAAACACCGGGCTGCGGCTGGAAATCTGGCCCACCTGGAAGGTCGACTGCAAGGCCGCGAAATCGCGCTGGGCATAGGCATATACGTGTTCACTACGGCCCCTGCCGTTATCGGAAATATAGAACTGTCGGCTGCGCACCACCCAGTTGCCCAGGTTGAATCCCGCCTCGGTGTAGGCCGAGACAAAACGACTGGAGCCATCGCGCGCATGGCTGTCGAAGCCCAGCACATCGTAGTTGAGCATGGCGGCCGTCCCGCCCTGGCTGAAGCTGCCCACCTCCCACTCTGGCTCGCGCAACGATTGCGTAGGCACCACCAGGGACACTTCGTCACTGCCGGGGCGCAACCTGACGAGCGTTGCCGGGAACTCGCCAAGAAAGTCGTGACACGCCTGCTCAGCCGTCACGCCAGCCTGCAGGACCGCCGACGGCACCCGCAAACCCGCCTTGTCCAGCAGCCCGCGGGTAAAACACAGCTGCCCTTGATAGTCGAAACGCGCATCGACCAGCCCCAATGCCGTGCCATTGACCCGCAGCCCGACCACCTGTACGCCCTCGCGAAAGCGCGCGGCGCTGCGAAAGTACTCCGAGACTTTTGGATCAATGCCGTGCGTGGTCAGGGCGGCCAGATCAAACCCGTCGCCCAACTGGATGGCCTGCGCGTCCCCCTGGACCCCGAATAGGGTTGCCAGGCCCATGAACAGCCCCGAGCAACACGCACCGCCGGCCCCTTTGCCCACCGCCCGCTCAAACCCCATGGTCGGTGACATCTGCTTGATAGCTGTCGACACTGAACCCGTACACCGTCGCGGGCTGCAGAACCACCGAGGTGACATCGGACTGCGGCCCGTGGGTATCGACCACCAATACTTCACCCGGCAGGACATAGCTGCGCGGCAGGGTCGCCAGTTGCTTGCCGGGCAACAGTTGCAACTCCAGCGCCAGGCGCACCACATACGCGCTGTCGTTATGCACAACCAAGCCGCCGCCCTGGCGTTTCCACTTCAACAACTCCCAGGGTGCCTGGTGCCTGGCCAACCCCCTGGGGTGCAGGATCAGTGGCAGGTTCTGCCGCAAGGTAATGCCAATGGTCGTACCACCGGGGCTACGTGCCTGGGGAATCCCTTCAAAGGACACACGTTTCAACCGCTGGGTCTTGAGCGGCGCCCCAGCCGTGCTGATAAAACGCACGAGCTGGGTTTCACCTGCCTCGACCCGGGTAATCGGCGGCGTGACTATCAACAGTGGCTCTTGATCTTCAGGAATGTTTTCAATCACCGAGTGAAGTAACGCGGGCCCCGGGTCGGTGTTCTTGATATTGATCGTCGCTTCACCGTCTTCTTCATATAACACCACGACCGTTGTTTCGGGCTGCATGCCATCGGCGACCGTAATGCCACTTGCGCATAACAACAGACCGGCACACCACAACAGCGTCACACTTGCTTTCAAAAAACAACTCACCGTGGTTTCTCCGCAACAACCCAGACAAACAGCAAGAAAATAAACAGCCATGCAAAAGCAGCCGACAAGTCACGAAAGCGTTATGAAAACTTCCGTTTCAATATCGGCTGCTTTTATAAGTCCTTAGATGTAACTAAGTACTAAAGTAGCGCGGCCATCCAGCGTGACATCACGGGTCAGGTCCAAATCCTGCGCCCTGTTGATGACCGCCTTCACCGCAATCACCCCTGTCAGTTGGGAGATTGACGCGGGGGTAACGGTCGAACCGTTACGCCACGAATACTGGCTGGGTGCCTGCGCGACTTTCCCGTCGCTGTTCTGCCAGGCGCCGGTGCTGACCCGCATGATCGGGTTCAACACGACACCTGAAGATCTCAGGTCCCTGAGCGTGACCGAGTACCCTCCGGTACGCCGGGACGATACAGCGCCCAGCCCGAAGTTCTGCGCCTCGGTATAGCCAGCACCGAGGATCCCGGTGACCTTGCTGCCTGCCTGCAGGTCAGTCACGGCCAGGGCGAACTTGGCCGGGGTAGTGCCGCAGTTGACGGCCACCGACGTGGTTTTCTCTTCACGGGGGTTGAAGGCGGTCTGGGACAGTTCACCGGAGCGAATGGTCCCGTAGTCGATGATGCCACCGCCGCCCAGGCTCAGATTGCAGGCTGCGGGTGTGATCGTCCCGCGTACGACCAGTTGCGCAACGTTTGTTGCTTGAGCGCCAATACTGGCTGCCAGACAAATAATGCCTACTGTCAAACCTACTGCTTTTTTCATGATCGACCTGTCGTTGAAAAGTGTCAGGCATTATTTATTCGAGCGGAGATTCTGTTCTCCATTATTAGTTCATCCTTGAAACACAAAGCATAGATAAATAACACCACGGCTTGATTGCCGAATGACAGTTTCACCCCTGGGCCCACTCAATAAATATAAGACAACACCTTAAACCCTGTGAGACTCATAAAAAACAACTGTCCCTTTTACTAACCCCCCAAGTAGTCCGGAACAAGTTATGGTCCAGCACAATTACGCGAATAATGTAGGAAATAACATAAAACGCCCAAGTCGCAAAAAATCGTGCAACTTCCTTCACGGACCAAGAGTGATGTCATCGGCCATACGGAAATTTGCCCTACATTTCCTACAAAATTTGATCGAGAGCAGGGGTAGGACAAATCACCAAGCACTACGCGTTGGCGTCAGCGTTTGATCGTGGCACGATGGCGAGGTTATCGACCGAGATCCCCTAACCATGCCGCAATCCCAAGCCAAGAATCTGTCCTTGATCGCCGCCATCGACCTGGGCTCCAACAGCTTTCACATGGTCGTGGCCAAGGCCCAGAACGGTGAGATCCGCATCCTTGAGCGACTCGGCGAAAAGGTACAACTGGCTGCCGGCATCGACGACGAGCGCAAGCTCAACGAAGAGTCCATGCAACGCGGGCTCGATTGCCTCAAGCGCTTTGCCCAACTGATCAATGGCATGCCCCAGGGCGCCGTGCGTATCGTCGGCACCAACGCATTGCGCGAAGCGCGCAACCGTGGCGAATTCATCCGCCGCGCCGAGGAGATCCTCGGGCACCCGGTGGAAGTCATCTCCGGCCGTGAAGAAGCGCGCCTGATCTACCTCGGCGTTTCCCACACGCTGGCCGACACCCCTGGCAAGCGTCTGGTAGCGGACATTGGCGGCGGCAGCACCGAGTTCATCATCGGCCAGCGCTTCGAACCGTTGCTGCGTGAGAGCCTGCAAATGGGCTGCGTCAGCTACACCCAGCGTTATTTCAAGGACGGCAAGATCACCCCGGCCCGCTACGCCCAGGCGTATACGGCGGCGCGGCTGGAGATCATGAGCATCGAGCATGCCTTGCATCGCCTGACCTGGGATGAAGCCATCGGCTCATCCGGTACCATCCGCGCCATCGGCCTGGCCCTGAAGGCTGGCGGCCATGGCACTGGTGAGGTGAATGCCGAAGGCCTGGCGTGGCTCAAGCGCAAGCTGTTCAAGCTCGGTGATGCCGATAAAATCGACTTCGAGGGCATCAAGCCTGATCGCCGGACTATCTTCCCGGCCGGCCTGGCGATCCTTGAAGCCATCTTCGACGCCCTCGAACTGCAGCGTATGGACCATTGCGATGGTGCGCTGCGTGAAGGCGTGCTCTATGACCTGCTGGGCCGTCATCATCATGAAGACGTGCGTGAGCGCACCCTGGGCTCGCTGATGGAGCGCTACCACGTCGACCTGGAACAAGCGGCACGGGTCGAGCGCAAGGCGCTGCATGCCTTTGACCAGGTCGCCGAGGATTGGGAGCTTGAAGAAGGGGTCTGGCGGGAGCTGCTGGGCTGGGCGGCCAAGGTCCATGAGGTGGGGCTGGATATCGCCCACTACCATTACCACAAGCACGGCGCCTACCTGATCGAGCACTCTGACCTGGCGGGTTTTTCCCGGGAAGACCAGCAGATGCTGGCGTTGTTGGTGCGCGGTCATCGCCGCAATATTCCCAGGGACAAGTTCGCCGAATTCGGCGCCGAGGGCATCAAGCTGATTCGCCTGTGTGCCCTGCTGCGCTTTGCGATTCTGTTCCATCACATTCGCGGCACCCACCAGATGCCGCAGGTTACCCTGCACGCCCGTGGCGACAGCCTGGATGTGGTGTTCCCCGAAAGTTGGCTGGATGAACACCCCTTGACCCAGGCGGATTTTGCCCAGGAGGCCGAATGGCTGACACGGGTAGGCTTTACCCTGAACGTCCACTGACCTGGCAACGCACCGGATGCCTGGCTGGCGTCCGGTGCGCGACTTCACGACGCCCCTAAACGCTCGAGGTCTGTGGCACACCCGGCTTGAAGGCCGGCTCCTGGATAGCCTGGGAAGCCTGTTCATAGCCATAGGCGATCGAAAGCAACGTGGCTTCGCTGTTGCCCGTGCCGCACAAGTGAATCGCGGTCGGCATCCCCTCCTCATCCATACCCGAAGGCACCGATATACCGGGGTAACCGGCCGCGGCGGCGCCGTAGTAACTGTGTGATTGGAAGTTCGACACAATGGCATCGAGCTTGTGTTCATTGAGCGGCTTGTCGAGAGCGTTCCTGAACGTGGGGATAACGGAAGCCCACAGGCTCTCACGCTGCTCATCCGTCAGCTGCAGGCCGTTGATAAGGGCCAGCAGATCCTGATCAGGCTCCCCCGGCCGCCTGTCGCGTTCATTGAATGCAATCAGCTCAGACAACGACTTCACGGGCAACCCTTCCCGTGTGGCCAGGTACGCTTCCAGTCTTGGCTTGATGCCGGCCATAAGCGCGGCGTTGTATTGATGGTAGGTTTGCCGCGATACATCAGCATCCGGCGCGGTGATCGGCACCATGACGGCACCCTTGGACGCCAGGAGTTGGATAGCGTCCTCAAAATGCTTTTTGTCCGCGCGTATGGCCGGATCCCTGGCTTCTTCTTGCGTCAACTCGGGCACTGGGGTGTAGCCGATCCGCTTGCCCTGCAAGGCATCCGGCTTCAGCCCGGCGGTGTAGACGGTTGTTTGTGTCATGGCGTTCAGCGCTTCGGCGGCATCGCGTATGTTGCGCGTGAACGTGCCCACCGCGTCCAGCCTCGAACTGGTCATCACGCCCTCGGTGCTCACCAGCCCGGCCGTTGTTTTCACCCCGAACACACCGTTGTAGGCCGCCGGGGCAATGATCGAACCATTGGTCTCGACCCCCAATGCCAGCGGGACATGCCCCTGGGCAACCGCCACCGCCGAACCGGAACTCGAACCCGCCACCTGCCCTCCCAGCCGATGCGGGTTGAGGGTTTGCCCGCCGCGGGAACTCCATCCGTCAACCGGCACGTCGGAGCGAAAGTTGGACAGCTCGCTCATGTTGGTTTTGCCCACGATGACCGCACCCGCGTTGAGCAAGTTATCCACAACCTTGGCGTTTTTTTTCGTCGGTAATCCCACCAACGCACGGGAACCCGCGCTGGTCTGCATTTTCCCACTGGTTTCAAAGACATCCTTCAGAGCGATCGGAACGCCATGCAAAAAACCGCGCACGTTACCGTTGGCACGCTCCAGGTCACGCGCCCTTGCCTGCTCACGGGCATCAGGATTGACTTCAAGAAACGCATTGCCGCCCTGCAACCCCTGGTCGATATTGGCGATGCTTTTCAGCGAATCCTTTACCAGGGCCTCTGAAGTGACCGTCGCCTGGCTCATGCCCGACGCCATCACGTGCGCGCTGCGATAATCCTTTGGCGGCGAAGTGAACGCATCAAGTAGCCCCGTACCTCCCACTCCCATTCCTACGACTGGCCCCATCATTGAAACTCCTCAGCTGTCACCGGCTATCGTCTGATAGCCCGGTGTCAGTCTAGGAATGGAAAGAGGCGGCTCCCAACCTGGCATATCTGAAGCGCCTGTCCGACCGGTCAGAGGTGGACGTAGGCTCAGGCCAGTATCAGCGTACGGCCAGCAGCGGGCTGCCCAGCCGCTCCAGCAAGGTCGCCTGCGCACTGCGCGGGTTCTGGTTGCCGGTCGGGGTGTTGCGCACGTAGCGCCCATCCGACTGCAGGCTCCAGCTGTGGGTGTTATCGGTGAGATAACTCTCCAGCTCTTTCTTGACCCGCATGATCAGCTTCTTGCCTTCTACCGGGAAGCAAGTCTCTACCCGCTTGTCGAGGTTGCGCTCCATCCAGTCGGCACTGGAAAGGAACATCTGCTCTTCACCACCGTTGAGGAAGTAGAACACCCGCGTGTGCTCCAGGAAGCGGCCGATGATCGAACGCACGTGGATATTGTGCGACACCCCGGCAATACCCGGACGCAGGCAGCACATGCCGCGCACCACCAGGTCGATGCGCACGCCGGACTGGCTGGCCTTGTACAGCGCACGGATGATCTTCGGGTCGGTCAGCGAGTTGAACTTGGCGATGATATGCGCCGGCTTGCCGTCGAGGGCGAACTGGGTTTCGCGGGCAATCATGTCAAGCATGCCCTTCTTCAGGGTGAACGGCGCATGCAGGAGCTTTTTCATGCGCAGCGTCTTACCCATGCCGATCAACTGGCTGAACAGTTTGCCGACGTCTTCGCACAGTGCGTCGTCGGAGGTCAGCAGGCTGTAGTCGGTATAGAGCTTGGCGTTGCCGGCGTGATAGTTACCGGTGCCCAGGTGTGCGTAACGCACGATTTCCCCGGCTTCGCGGCGCAGGATCAACATCATCTTGGCGTGGGTCTTGAAGCCGACCACGCCATAGATCACCACCGCGCCGGCTGCTTGCAGGCGGCTGGCCAGTTGCAGGTTGGACTCTTCGTCGAACCGCGCACGCAACTCGATCACCGCCGTGACTTCCTTGCCGTTACGCGCGGCGTCCACCAGCGCATCGACGATTTCCGAGTTGGCGCCGCTGCGGTACAGGGTCTGGCGCACGGCCAGTACATGGGGGTCCTTGGCGGCCTGGCGCAGCAGGTCGACCACCGGGGTGAACGACTCGAAGGGGTGCAGCAGCAAGATGTCCTGCTTGCTGACCACGCTGAAGATGTTCTCGCTGTTTTGCAGCAGTTTCGGGATCTGCGGAGTGAACGGCGTGTATTGCAGCTCCGGATGGCTGTCCAGGCTGGTGATGCTGAACAGGCGCGTCAGGTTCACCGGGCCATTGACCTGGTACAGCTCGGTCTCGGCCAGGTTGAACTGCTTGAGCAGGTAGTCCGAGAGATGTTTGGGGCAGGTATCCGCCACTTCCAGGCGCACCGCGTCGCCGTAGCGCCGCGAGAACAGCTCGCCGCGCAGGGCGCGGGCCAGGTCTTCGACGTCTTCGGTGTCGACCGCAAGGTCAGCGTTACGGGTCAGGCGGAACTGATAGCAGCCCTTGACCTTCATGCCCTGGAACAGGTCATCGGCATGGGCGTGGATCATCGACGAAAGAAATACATAGTTATCGCCAGCCCCCCCGACCTCTTCCGGTACCTTGATGATGCGTGGCAACAGGCGCGGTGCCGGGATGATCGCCAGGCCCGAGTCACGGCCAAAGGCATCGATCCCTTCGAGCTCGACGATAAAGTTCAGGCTCTTGTTCACCAGCAGCGGGAACGGGTGCGTCGGGTCCAGGCCAATCGGGGTGATGATCGGCGCGATCTCGTCACGGAAGTAGCGACGCACCCAGGTCTTGAGCTTGACGGTCCAGTTGCGCCGACGGATGAACCGCACCTGATGCTTTTCCAGCTCCGGCAACAGGATGTCGTTGAGGATGGCGTATTGACGGTCCACATGGCCGTGTACCAGCTCGCTGATGCGGGCCAGGGCCTGGTGCGGCTGCAGGCCATCGGCGCCAGCCTGTTCACGGGCAAAGGTGATCTGTTTCTTGAGGCCGGCGACACGGATCTCGAAGAACTCGTCCAGGTTGCTGGAGAAGATCAGCAGGAACTTCAGGCGCTCGAGCAGCGGGTAGGACTCATCCAGCGCCTGTTCCAGTACGCGGATGTTGAATTGCAGTTGGGACAGCTCGCGATGGATATAAAGGCTGCTGTCATCCAGGTTCGGAATCACGATAGGCGGTGCCGCCACCACCGGCTCAGTAATCACGGCAGGCTGCTCAGGCACAAGCTCCGGCGGGGTTTCGGCCACCTGTTCAACCACCGGGTGAGCGTCTTTTACGGCAACGTCTGTGAGTCCTTCGGTATTCATCGAGTGTTCCTGTGAGGGCTATTGTTGCTCTCTAAGCAATTGGGCGGCACGGGCGGCAAAGTAAGTCAGGATGCCATCGGCACCCGCACGTTTAAAGGCAGTCAGGGACTCGAGGATCACTCCTTCACCCAACCAGCCATTTTGAATCGCAGCCATGTGCATGGCGTATTCACCACTGACCTGATAGACAAAGGTCGGCACCTTGAATTCCTCCTTGACCCTATAAAGGATGTCCAGGTACGGCATGCCGGGCTTGACCATCACCATATCGGCGCCTTCGGCCAGGTCCGCCGCCACTTCGTGCAAGGCTTCGTGGCTGTTGGCCGGGTCCATCTGGTACGAGGCCTTGTTGGCCTTGCCCAGGTTCAACGCCGAGCCGACCGCATCGCGGAACGGCCCGTAGTAGGCGCTGGCGTACTTGGCCGAATAGGCCATGATCCGCACATTGACGTGGCCGGCCAGCTCCAGCGCCTCACGGATTGCCTGGATACGACCGTCCATCATGTCCGACGGGGCCACCACCTGAGCGCCCGCGGCGGCATGGGACAGCGCCTGCTTGACCAGGGCATCCACGGTGATGTCGTTCTGCACGTAGCCTTCTTCATCCAGGATCCCATCCTGCCCGTGGGTGGTGAACGGGTCCAGCGCCACGTCAGTGATCACCCCCAGCTCCGGAAAGCACTCGCGCAAGGCGCGGGTCGCGCGCTGGGCAATCCCTTCGGGGTTCCAGGCCTCGGCGGCGTCCAGGGACTTGAGCCCGGCCGGCGTGACCGGGAACAGCGCCAGCGCCGGAATCCCCAGCTCGACCCACTGCGCGGCTTCTTCGAGCAGCAGATCAATGGTCAAGCGCTCGACGCCCGGCATCGACGCCACCGCTTCCCGACGATTTTCACCGTCCAGCACAAACACCGGCAGGATCAGATCATCCACCGTCAGTACGTTTTCACGCACCAGGCGGCGAGAAAAATCATCACGACGGTTGCGGCGCAGGCGGGTAGCGGGAAACAGGCGTTGGGCGGGGGTAAAGCTCACGGCAGACTCCTGAGCCCGGCTTGACGGGCGAGCGTGACAGTTATAAGCGGTCATTATGACGAAGGAATGACAGTTGTGCTTACTCATGCGACCTGTCGCCGCATTCACGGTTTCTGTAGGAAATGTTCACTTCATGACACATCTCGATACTTTCATGAATGTCCACGAAGGCGTAGGCTGCGCGTTCATTTCGCCAGCACCCAGACAATGCTCCAACAATTTCTGAATGACTTTGGCTACTTTGCCCTCTTCCTGGGGACGTTCTTTGAAGGTGAGACCATTCTGGTTCTCGCAGGCTTCCTTGCGTTCCGCGGATACATGGATATCAACGTAGTGGTGGTGGTCGCGTTCTTCGGCAGCTACGCCGGCGATCAGCTCTGGTACTTCATGGGCCGCAAGCATGGGCGCAAATTGTTGGCACGCAAGCCACGCTGGCAGTTGATGGGTGATCGGGCGTTGGAGCACATCCGCCGGCATCCGGATATCTGGGTGCTGAGTTTCCGTTTCGTCTATGGCCTGCGCACGGTCATGCCCGTGGCCATCGGCCTGTCAGGCTACCCGCCGGGACGCTACCTGTTGCTCAACGGCATTGGCGCGGCGATCTGGGCGGCTGCGCTGGGGGCGGCGGCCTACCACTTCGGCGCCGTGCTCGAAGGCATGCTGGGCAGCGTCAAGAAGTACGAGCTCTGGGTGCTGGGCGCCTTGCTCGTGCTCGGCCTGGGCTTGTGGCTGCGCCGGCGCATCCGCAACGCCCGCCTGGCCCGGGAAACCTGCGCCGCCGAGAAGGCCCAATTGGCGCAGGAACAACTGGCCGAGAAAAAGCCCGAGCCTACGACGCCAATCGAGTAAGCCGCGCCTCACTCCATCGTTGCGCATAGAACTGCCAGTTGGCCCACAGCGGCTTCCAACTGGCAAAGGCGTGGTCACGCCAAAGATCACCGGCTCTTTTTCGTCTTCTTCCGGGAACGAGCCAAACGAACGCCCCCAAATAATGAACACCCCGCCTTGGTTGCGATCCATGTAGAGAGCGTTCTGTGCATGGCGGCCCAGCCGTTCGAGCACAATCAGGGCAATGAACAACGGTACCGCGCAAGGAACGAAGTCCAAGGGCCAGTCCGGTCGACTATTGTCATATCAAGATTAGGGCGAATGGCCGGATGCCCCATTGGCAATGACCGAAAAATAAGTAGACATTTAACGCCATAAATCAGGAGAAATGCCCATGAGCAAAAAGATTGCAGTGATCCTTTCCGGCTGTGGCGTGTACGACGGCGCTGAAATCCATGAAAGTGTGATCACCTTGCTGCGCCTGGACCAGCGCGGCGCAGAGGTTCAGTGCTTCGCGCCGGATATTGCGCAAATGCATGTGATCAACCACCTCACGGGCGAAGAAATGCCCGAGTCGCGCAATGTTCTGGTGGAGTCTGCGCGCATCGCCCGGGGCGAGGTGAAGGACATTCGCGAGGCCCGCGTGGAGGAGTTCGACGCATTGATCGTGCCCGGCGGTTTTGGTGCGGCGAAGAACCTATCGACCTTTGCTGTCGAAGGCGCCGGCTGCAGCGTCAACCCGGATGTACTGGCACTGGCCGAAGCCTTCGCCGAAGCAGCCAAGCCCGTGGGGCTGATCTGCATCTCGCCAGCCTTGGCGGCAAAAATCTACGGCCCCGGCGTGACCTGCACCATCGGCAACGACACCGACACGGCGGCGGCCCTGGACAAGATGGGCGCCACCCACCAGGAATGCGCGGTAGACGAGATCGTCGAAGACAAGGCGCGCAAACTGGTGAGCACGCCGGCCTACATGTTGGGCAAGAACATCAGCGAAGTGGCATCGGGCATCAACAAGCTGGTGGACCGGGTGCTGGAACTGACCCACGAGAACGACTGAGTCATCTCTGACTATTCACAGCAGCGATGTGGGAGCTGGCTTGCCTGCGATAGCATCACCTCGGTTTAACTGACACACCGAGGCGCCTGCATCGCGGGCAAGCCCGCTCCCACTTTTCACCGCTGGCGTGCTTAAGAAGCCGCGACCCGGCGCTTTTCGGCCAGGCGGCTGCGGCTGTACAACACCACAATCGCAATGATCGCCACCGCCTGGGCGCTCAATGAATACGCATCGGCGTGGATGCCCAGCCAGTCGAAGTCAAAGAACGCCACCGGCCGGGTGCCGAAGATGCCCGCTTCCTGCAATGCCTTGACGCCATGCCCGGCGAACACCACCGACAGCGCGCACAGCAGCGCGGCGTTGATTCCGAAGAACAGCGCCAGCGGCAATTTCGCCGAGCCACGCAGAATGATCCACGCCAGGCCCATCAGCAACACCAGCGCCGTGGCACCACCGGCCAACACGGCGTTATGCCCGGCAGGACCGGCCTGCAGCCACAGGGTTTCGTAGAACAGGATCACTTCGAACAGTTCACGGTACACCGAGAAGAACGCCAGGATCGCAAACCCAAAACGCCCACCACCGCCGACCAGGCTGCTCTTGATGTAGTCCTGCCAGGCGGCCGCGTGGCGGCGGTCATGCATCCACACGCCCAGCCACAGCACCATCACGCTGGCGAACAGCGCCGTACAACCTTCCAGCAACTCGCGCTGGGCGCCACTGACGTCAATGACATACGCCGCCAGCGCCCAGGTCGCCGCGCCGGCTACCAGGGCCAGGGCCCAACCGACGTTGACGCTGCGCACCGCCGATTGCTGGCCGGTGTTGCGCAGGAAGGCGAGGATCGCCGCCAGCACCAGGATCGCTTCCAGCCCTTCACGCAACAGGATCAGCAAGCCCGAGATGTAGCTCAAGGACCAGCTCAAGCCGTCGCCGCCCAACAGGCCGGCCGACTCAGTGAGTTTGCCCTTGGCCACGTCCAGGCGCTGTTGGACTTGCTCGATCGGCAGCCCGTCCTGCAACGACTGCCGATAGGCCATCAAGGCCTTCTCAGTGTCCTTGCGCACATTGGCGTCGACGTTATCCAGGGAGCTTTCCACCAGCTCGAAGCCTTCCAAGTACGCCGCTACCGACAAGTCGTAGGCCTGTTCATGCTCGCCACTGCGGAACGCCGCCAGGCTCTTGTCCAGCGTGGCAGCGGTGTACTCCAGCAACTGCGCCGGGCCACGCTGGACCTGCGGCGGCTGCGCACGCTGGGCGCGGAACACCCGGACCGCCTCCGGCCCTTCGGCGGCCAGCACTTCTTCCGGGGTCTGGCGGGCAAGGTCGGCCAGGTTGAAGGATTTTTCGCTTTTTGCTGCGGCCGGGTCGGCGGTGAAGCCGGCGATATAGGTCGCCAGGTCCCAGCGCTGACGGTCATCCAACTGGTCGGCGAACGACGGCATATCGGTGCCTTCGACGCCCAGGCCCAGGGTGTTGTAGATGCCATACAGGCTCAGGCGGTCCAGGCGCTGTGCATCGCGCAGGTTGGCCGGCGGCGGGGTCATGCCGACACCGGCCGGGCCATCGCCCGCCCCGGCGTCACCGTGGCACACCGAGCAATGCTGGGCGTACAGCGGCGCACCCCGTGTCGGGTCTGGGGTAATGGCCGGTGCCTGGCTGACTTCATAGGCCGCCGCCAATTGCGCACCCAGTTGCCGTGCCTGGCGTGCGACCGCGTTGCCGTCCTGATGGGTGGTGACGGCGCCCAGCAGCTCATCGACGCCTTTGACCAGGGCCGCACGCTCGGGCTTGTCGGGCAGGTCTGCCACCAGCCCCTGCAGCACACCGAGAAACTCCACCTGCTCACGGTATTCGGACTCATCGACCACCTTGCCCGCCTCCACCGTCGGCGGATAGTCAGCGCCAATGTAGTCCAGCAAATGCAGGGCCTGGGGCGCACCTTCTGCGGTGGCAGCCAACAGATTGAAGCTGCACGACACCAACGCCGGCAACAACAGCCAGGCGAGAAAACGGGAGGGGGCAGTCATGAATGAATCTCAGATGGAAACAAGAAGTAACATATTGTCGAATGTTAATGGGTTTGACTCAAGGCGTTAGTGCTTTGTCCGCCGAAATGACCCGCCCAGGTCTTCAATACACCCACGCAAAAGCCATTGTTTTGCCAGTAACGAAGCCTATAATGCGCCGCCTTCGTTATCGCGAATCGGCATTTCAGCTCCTCGTTTTATGAGGAATGTGTAGGAAAGGCTTTTCCTGCGATTGGTTATTCGGCCCGACCAGCACCTTCGGCCGACTACGCTCAGGGAAGCAGCATTCCAATGGCATCTCGCGTCTTCATCTCCCTTGCCCTCGCTGCGGTCACGCTGCTGTCGGGCTGTTCGATGTTCCGCAGTTACGACTCGGAACTGCAAGCCACTAACCAGCAATTGGCCAGCGGCAATGTCGACGGTGCGCTGACCCTGCTGGAGAAAAACAACAGCAGCGAAGACAAAGACCTTCTCTACTATTTCGAAAAAGGCGAGTTGCTGCGCGCCAAGGGTGACCTGGCCGGCAGCCAGGCGGCCTGGCACCGCGCAGACCTGGTGGTGTACAAGTGGGAAGAGTCGGTCAAGTTCGACACCGAGCGCTATCTGGCGCAGTTCGGCAGCTTCCTGGTCAATGACAAGGTGCGGCGCTACGAAGGGTATGACTATGAAAAAGTCATGCTCACCACCCAGATGGCGTTGAATCTGCTGGCGGTCAACGACTTCGACGGCGCCCGTACCGAAATCAAGAAAACCCACGAACGCGAAGCGGTGATCGCCGAACTGCGGGACAAGGAATACCTCAAGCGCGAAAACGCAGCCGAACGCCAGGGCGTCGCCACCCAGTTCAAGGACTTGCGCGGCTACCCGGTAGAAAGCCTCGACGCGCCGGACGTGGTGGGCCTGAAGAACAGCTACCAGAGCGCTTTCAGTCATTACCTGGCCGGTTTCGTCTACGAAGCCCTGGGTGAAAAAGACCTGGCCGCGCCGGGCTATCGCAAGGCCGCCGAACTGCGCCCCAACACACCGCTGCTGGAACAGGCCCTGCTCGATCTGGACGCGCCCAGCGTGGCGGCTGACGAAAGCGACGTGCTGATCGTAGTCCAGAGCGGCCTGGCGCCGGCTCGCGACTCGATCCGCCTGCCACTGCCGATCCCTATCGACGGGCATTGGGTAATCACACCGCTGTCGTTCCCGGTGATCAAGCCAGACACCTCGACGGCCACCTTTGCGCAGATCGGCGTCGATGGCCGGCAGCAGAACCTCACGGCCCTCAACAGCACCACCGCCATGTCCCGCCGCGCCCTGCGCGACGACATGCCAGGGATCATCCTGCGCACCACCGTGCGCGCCATCAGCCGTGGTGTGACGCAAAAGAACCTGAACCAGACCAACCCCATGGCCGGCCTGGTGTTGGGCATCGCCTCCGCCGTCACCGAGGGCGCCGACACCCGCACCTGGCGCACCCTGCCGGACGTCACCCAGGTCACGCGCCTGCGCCTCAAGCATGGCGAGCACCAAGTGAGCCTGCCCAATGCCCTGGGTGGCGCGCTGGTGACGGTCAAGGCCGAACAACGCCACCAGGTGATTACCTTGCGCGTGGTCGGCAACCAGGTATTCGCCAGCGGCCTGGCGGCCCATGTGGTCGCGAGCAACCCGGGCCAGGCCGTGGCCAGCCTCAAACAACCTTAAGGAGCACGCTATGCGTCATTTTATCCTCGGCGCCCTGGCGCTGATCTTCCTCGCCGGTTGCGCCACCCCGCCGCCGGAACCTGGCAGCGCGGCGAGCAAAGTCGTGGTAATGGGCAAGTTCAAGGGGATTGCCGTGGGCGCGATTCGCGTGGCCCGCGAAAACGGCTTCCTGACCGCCAAGGTGCAGTTGAGCAACATCACCAGCAGCAACCAGATGATGTATTACCGCTTCGCCTGGCTGGGTGCCGATGGCTTCCCGGTGGGCGACGAAGAAACCTGGAAAGTGCTGAACCTCTACGCCAACCAGGCCACCTTCCTGCCGGCCATCGCCAACCTGCCCCAGGCCGCCGACTTCCGCCTTGAAGTCAAGACGCCTTGAACCTGCCCCCTATTCAGTTTTCGAGAGACCTTCCCATGTTTGCACGCTTTTCGTTCCTCGCCGTGATCGCCGCCCTGGCCAGCGGCTGCGCTAATACCTCGCCGGTCATCGGCGGCAAAAACATCAGCTACGGCGATACCAAGGCCGTGGAGTTGGTGACCAACGAGTTCGGTTCCACCGACCTGCAGATGATCGCCGAAAGCATGACCCGCTCCCTGGCGCAGTCCGGCATTCTCCAGGGCCGCCCGGTGGTGCAGGTGTATGACGTGAAGAACAAGACCAGCGAATACATCGATACCCGCGAGATCACCACCTCGATCAAGACCCAACTGATGAAGACCGGCACCGCCCGCTTCGCCAGCGACAACACCGACATGCAAAGCCAGGTCGACCAGCTCAAGCTGCAAAACCAGAGCGGCCTGTACAAGAAATCCACGGTCAGCAAGACCGGCAACATGGTCGCGGCCAAGTACCGCCTGGAAGGCTCCATCAGCTCCATCGTCAAGCGCAGTGCCGACTACAAGGACGTGTTCTACAAGTTCAGCCTGCAACTGGTCGACGTCGAAAGCGGCCTGGCCGAATGGATGGATGAAAAAGAAATCCGCAAGACCACGGAGCGCTAAGCCATGCGCCTATGGATCGGCATCATCGGCTTGCTTTGCACGTTTGGCGCCTGGGCGGCACCGAAAATTGCCGTCACAGACCTGGCCTACGAGGCGCGCGTAGAGGAATACATCCACGCAGTCTCGGCCAGCAACAACTTCCAGGCCAGTGCCTATAACGCCAGTGGCGCGTCCAGCTACAGCGAGTTTGAAAGCCGCAGCAGCTACATCGAACAGGGCGAGCTGCGCAAATTCAGCGGCGATATCAAGGGCGAGATCCTCAAGTCGCGCCAGTTCCAACTCGTCCAGGGCACGCCCTACACCAGCGAAGCCAAGGGCGATGTGTACGACGTGATCAAGCGGATCAAGGCCGGCCACTTCAAGGGCGCGGACTATGTACTGTTCGGCACCCTATCGGACATCGACTTCACCCGGGACATCAACGCCCTGGATCACACCAGCAGCTATTCGGCGGTGCTGGGGCTGAGCGTGGTGGCGGATTTCAGTCTGATCAACACCCGCACCTATGAAATCACCTCGGCGTTTACCGCCATGGGCGAAGGCCAGGACACCAAGCTGGTGAGCAGTCGTGATGTGCGCGTGAACCTGAACCGGCCACGGGTGGTGAGGGAAGTGTCGAAAGCCTTGGGTGAGGACGTGGCACGCCAGCTACAAGAGCAGTTGGGCGGCGGCTATCAAGAGCCCGGCCAGCCTGCGTTGCGCAATAACCTGCCAAGGGACGAAGCGCCGAAAATCCTGCGCTGAACCTCAATGGCTCGGCTAGCACACATCAATGTGGGAGCTGGCTTGCCGGCGATCGCATCAGCGCGGTGTATCAGTGACACCGCGGCGCGTGTATCGCAGGCAAGCCAGCTCCCACAGTTTTGATTGGGTTTATTCCGTCAGGCCGTGGCGCGGTGCAGGCTGGCGAGGAAACCCGCAGCGCCCACGAACAATCCGGCAAACGTGCGGTTCACGCGCTTCTGCTGCTTGGGCGTGCGCAACAGGCGCAACACTTTGGACGCAAGCCCCGTGTAGCCGGCCATTACGATCATATCCACGCCGATCATCGTCGCGCCGAGGATCAGGTACTGGATCAGCAGCGGCGCCTGCGGGTTCACGAACTGCGGCAGCACCGCCAGCATGAACACCAGCGCCTTGGGGTTGCTGGCGTTCACCAGAAAACCACGGAACATCATCGCCATGGGCTTGCCGATGGGGCGCACGGCAGCGTCATCGGTCAGGTCCATGGGCAAGGCACGCCATTGCTTGACGGCCAGGTACACAAGGTAGGCCACGCCGAACCATTTGATCGCGTAGAAGGCGGTAGACGACGCCGCAAGCACCGCCCCAAGGCCGCCGGCCACCACGGCAATCTGCATCGCCAGGCCCAGTTGCAGGCCGATGGCATTCCAGTAGCCGCGCACAAAACCGTATTGCAGGCCGCTGGACATCGAGGCGATGGCGCCCGCGCCGGGAGAGAGACTGATGATCCAGCTGGCCAGGAAGAAGGCCAGCCATGTGTCGAGCGCCATTACACACCTCGTAGCAAATTCGTCGTGAGCACTAAGCTAACTCCGAGGGCCGAGGGCTGGCTAGAGTTTTTTCAGGATATGGGGCTGACGTCGCTACCGCGCCAGCGGCGTACCGAACGCTGGAAGAACAGGCTGTTGGGCACTTGCACCACAGCGCTGTCGGTGCCCGCCTCGGCCACTTCGATCAGTGTGGTGTAAAGCAGGTTGATCGCGATCACCCGACCTTTGACGCCAGGCTTGTCGACGGTATCCACCAACTCCACCACATCACCCAGGCGAAACGGCCCGACGGTGAAGATCAGGATCGCGCACAGCAGGTTGGACAACACCGACCACATGGCAAAGAACGCCACCGCTGCCACGGCCACAAAGCCCGACAACGCGGTCCACAGCACGGTGGCCGACACCCCCAGGCGCTCAAGGACGAAGATCAGCGCACTGCCCATGATCAGCCAGCGCAGGCCACCGCGCAGGGGCATCAGCAGTTGCGGCGGGAACGGGTAGCGCTCGCCCAGGCGCGTCAGGCCCTTGGCGACGAAGCGCTGGGCCAGGTAACCGGCCAGCAGGATCAGCAGGATTTGCACGCCGACCCACACCGGTTCGATCCATTGCGCGGGCAGCGGCAGTTGCAAGGCTTCCATCAGGACAGTGCCTCCAGCTCCGCTTGCAGGCCTTCCAGCAGTTCGAGGGCTTCCATCCAGGCTTCCTCCAATTGCCCTTCGCGCACCTTCAGCTTGGCCTGTTCGGCCAGCAGGTCGCGCAGTTCATCCTTGCGGGCCGCTTCGTACACGGCGCTGTCGCCGAGGCTGGCTTCGATCTTGGCCAGGCGTTCGTGGACCTTGCCCAGTTCGGCCTCGAGCTTGTCGGCTTCGCGTTTGTGCGGTGCCAACTGCTGGCGCAGGGCCGCGGCAGCCTGGCGCTGGGCTTTCTTGTCGGTCTTGTCCGGGTTGACCGGGGTGTTGCTGACCGGCGCGTTGCGCAGTCGATAGTCAGTCAGCCAACGGGCGTAGTCGTCCAGGTCGCCATCGAACTCTTCGACTTTTCCATCAGCTACCAGCAGGAAGTTATCAGTGGTGCTCTTGAGCAAGTGGCGGTCGTGAGACACCACCAGTACTGCACCGCTGAATTCCTGCAGGGCCATGGTCAGCGCCAGGCGCATTTCCAGGTCCAGGTGGTTGGTCGGTTCGTCGAGCAGCAGCAGGTTTGGCCGGTCCCAGGCGATCAACGCCAGGGCCAAACGGGCTTTTTCGCCGCCCGAGAAATTCAACACCGGCTCATCGATGCGCGCGCCACGGAAGTCGAAACCACCCAGGAAGTCGCGCAGGGTCTGCTCGCGCTCGGTTGGCGCCAGGCGCTGCAAATGCAGGAGCGGGCTGGCCTTGGAGTCGAGGGAGTCCAGCTGATGCTGGGCGAAGTAGCCCACCACCAGGTTCTCGCCACGGGTCAGGCGCCCGGCCAGGGGTTGCAGCTCACCGGAAAGGTTCTTGATCAGCGTCGATTTGCCCGCGCCGTTGGGCCCGAGCAAACCGATGCGCGCACCCGGGGTGAGCTGCAGCTTGACCTTCTCCAGGATGGTTTTGTCGCCATAGCCCAGGCGTGCATCCGAGAGGTCCAGCAAGGGGCTGGAGATTTTCACCGATTCGCGGAACACAAAGTCGAATGGCGAATCGACGTGGGCCGCCGACAGCTCTTCCATGCGCTCCAACGCCTTGATCCGGCTCTGGGCCTGACGGGCCTTGGTGGCCTGGGCCTTGAACCGGGCGATGTAGCTTTCCATGTGCGCACGCTGCGCCTGTTGCTTCTCGAAAGCCTGTTGCTGCTGGGCCAGGCGTTCGGCGCGGGCCCGCTCGAACGCGGTGTAGCCGCCGCGATAGAGGGTGATTTTTTTCTGTTCGACATGGGCGATGTTATCGACCACAGCGTCGAGGAAATCCCGGTCGTGGGAAATCAGCAGCAAGGTGCCTGGGTAGCTCTTGAGGAAATCCTCCAGCCACAGGATCGCATCGAGATCCAAGTGGTTGGTGGGTTCGTCGAGCAGCAACAGGTCCGAGGGGCACATCAATGCCTGGGCCAGGTTCAGGCGCATGCGCCAGCCACCGGAGAAGTCGGCGACCGGGCGATCCATCTGTTCGTTGGTGAACCCCAGGCCGGCGAGCATCTTGCGCGCTCGGGCGTCGGCGGTGTAACCGTCGGCACTGTCGAGTTCCGAGTGCAGGCGGGCCTGGGCGGCACCGTCCTGGGCTTTCTCGGCCTCGGCCAGGTCGTGTTGCACCTGGCGCAGGCGCAGGTCGCCATCGAGCACGTAGTCGATCGCGATGCGGTCCAGGGTGTCGATCTCCTGGCGCATATGGGCGATACGCCAGTCGGCTGGCAGCAGGCAGTCCCCGGAATCCGGGGTCAGCTCACCGAGCAACAGGGCGAACAACGTGGATTTGCCGGCGCCATTGGCACCGATCAGGCCGGCTTTGTGACCGGCGTGCAGGGTCAGCTCGGCGTCTTCAAGAAGACGTTGCGGGCCACGCTGTAATGTTAGGCTTTGAAGTCGGATCATAATGGCGGCGGAGTCTACCAGCTTCGTTAGCCGCTGGCTTGGGTGTGAACATGTGCGCTGACCTGTGGAGCTTTGCCCTCTCGACCTACGCCCGTGCGGGTGCTGAAGATGCCTGCCTGCGCTTGCAGGAGCAAGGGGCCGATGTGTGTCTGTTGTTGTGTGGGTTGTGGCTGGAACAGCGCGGGGTCGCGCTGGAGCCCGGACGCGTACAGGCGCTGCGAACAATCGCCGAGCCCTGGCAGGCAGATGTCGTGCAGCCCTTGCGCAGGGTGCGCAAACAATGGCGTTGCATGGCACAGCAGGATGTGGAGCTGGGGGCGTTGCGCGAGCAGGTCAAAGCCCTGGAACTGGAGGCCGAACGGCAGTTGCTATTGCGTCTGGAGGCACTGGCACAGCGTTGGCCAGCGGGGGAGCACGCCACAGATCAGGCATGGCTTGAAGCACTGGCGACCGAAGCCGCCCACTTCGACCACGACGCGCTGCATCAGCTGCGCGTCGCGGCCACCGGCACTTAGGAAGCGCTGGTTGGGGTGGTACCTGGCACTACCGGAGCAGGCGTGCTGCTGGCCGGTGCCGGGGTAGCCGCTGGAGCTGCCGGTGCAGCGGGCTTTGCAGCAGCAGGTTTGGCGGCCGGCTTGGCAGCTGGTTTTGCAGCAGCCGGTTTGGCAGCTGGCTTGACGGCTGGTTTTGCAGCAGCAGGTTTGGCAGCTGGCTTGGCGGCTGGTTTCGCAGCAGCGGTTTTAGCAACTGGCTTAGCGGCTGGTTTTGCAGCAGCAGGTTTGGCAGCTGGCTTAG
The DNA here is from genome assembly GCF_009873475.1 of Pseudomonas sp. DTU12.1. Classification (NCBI taxonomy): domain Bacteria; kingdom Pseudomonadati; phylum Pseudomonadota; class Gammaproteobacteria; order Pseudomonadales; family Pseudomonadaceae; genus Pseudomonas; species Pseudomonas sp. DTU12.1. The sequence goes on from NZ_CP045254.1 coordinate 5,909,554, forward strand.
CGGCTGGTTTCGCAGCAGCAGGTTTAGCTGCTGGCTTGGCGGCTGGTTTCGCAGCAGCGGTTTTAGCAGTTGGCTTGGCGGCTGGTTTTGCAGCAGCAGGTTTAGCAACTGGCTTGGCGGCTGGTTTCGCAGCAACAGTTTTAGCAGCTGGCTTGGCGGCTGGTTTTGCAGCAGCGGTTTTAGCGGCTGGCTTGGCGGCTGGTTTTGCAGCAGCGGTTTTAGCAGCTGGCTTGGCGGCTGGTTTCGCAGCAGCAGTTTTAGCAGCTGGCTTGGCGGCTGGTTTTGCAGCAGCGGTTTTAGCAGCTGGCTTGGCGGCTGGTTTTGCAGCAGCGGTTTTGGCCACTGGCTTGGCGACCGATTTTGCAGGCGCTTTTTTAGCAGCAGGCTTGGCCGCAACTTTAGCCGAAGCCTTGGCAGCAACTGCCTTGGCCGGTGTACGAGTGCTCAACACTTTAGCCACTGCTTCTTTCACACGACCAACGCCCTGGGCCAGTTTCAGGCTCTCTTGGGCATCACGCTTGAGTTGAAGGATGTAGGTGCGGGTTTCGGATTGACGATCCTTCAGGGCATCGAGCAAGTCCTCAAGTTCTTTGACAGCGCCCTTGGCTTTGGTTTGCGCCTTGGCTTTGCCGGCAGTCGCGGCGTCTTGCAGTTTGGTGCGGGATTTATGCAGTTTTTCTTGAGCCTTACCGCGTTGCTTTTCCAGCTTGGCGAGCAATTTCTCTGCATCAGCCAAGGCTTGGGAGCAAGCACTTTCCAAATGTTCGAGCAGGCTGCCCGAGAGTTGTTGGAGCAAGTGCAACGGGGTATTAACAGGCTTCTGTTTGGCCGACATGGTTTACCTCCTGGCTGACGTGGGTGCGGCTCATACTAGCCCTCTGCTCTTACCGCCGCTAGGGCATGTTGACAGTATCGAATGCGTTGCGTTGCACCGCACAAAAATTCTTATCGATATAACGAAAAACCACTCCATTCTTTACCCCTCCACACTGGCATAATCCACCGCACTTTCGGCTGGAGAATACCCATGTCGCGTTACCTTTTTTTCATCCTGGGTTTGTCGTTTTCAGTGGCCAACGCGAGTGAGCCAGCAGCGTCCAAAGACAGCCACGACCTGGCCTACAGCCTGGGCGCCAGCCTTGGCGAACGCCTGCGCCAGGAAGTCCCCGACCTGCAGATCCAGGCCTTGCTCGACGGCCTCAAGCAAGCCTATCAAGGCAAGCCCCTGGCCCTGGATGACGCACGCATCGCTCAGATCCTCGCCCAACACGAAGCGCAAGCCAGCAGCGAGGCACAAGTGCCGCAAAGCGAAAAGGCTCTCGCCGCCGAACAACAATTTCTGAGCACGGAAAAAGCCAGGAGCGGTGCGCGCGAATTGGCAGACGGTATCTTGTTCACGGAGTTGGCCCCTGGAAGCGGGAAAAAGCCAGGCGCCAATGATCGGGTGCAGGTGAAGTACGTGGGGCGATTGCCGGATGGGACGGTTTTCGACCAGAGCACGCAGCCCCAATGGTTTCGCCTGGACAGCGTGATCAGCGGCTGGCAAAGCGCGCTGCAACAGATGCCGGTAGGCGCAAAATGGCGCCTGGTGATTCCTTCTGCACAGGCCTATGGCGCAGACGGTGCCGGCCAGTTGATCGCACCTTACACACCGCTGGTTTTCGAGATCGAGCTGCTCGCAACCGGTGCCTGACCCCAACGAAAAACGGTGCGCCATGCGCACCGTTTTTTTGTCTTACCGCTGAGTTTCAGGCCTGGGTTGCAGGCTCTTCCTTGTGGGCGTTGTGCAGCACTTCGATCAAGCAGTCTTCCAGCTCGAAACGCTCATGGAGCAGGGCACCCAGCTCTTTGAATTTCGCGGCAACGCACTTGCCCTCGTCGCAAAGGTCGTTAAACGCCAGGAGCTTTTCGGTGATGACATCAATGCGCGGGTAAATAGTCTCGGCCAAATCCAGGCCACGCTGGTCATCGAAGGCCTCGGCCTCCTTGGTCAGTTGCTCATAGACCCCGAAGTGCCCTGCCGAGACGTAGTCCACCAAGACACTACAGAACTCCTGCAACAGCTTGTGGTTCTCGGCCAGCGCTTCAGGCTTCTCACCCAGAGCATCAAAGGCCCGAACCAATTCGTGACGTGCCTTCAACCAGCTGTCGATCAGCTTATGCACACCACCCCAGCGTTCCTGAGCATTCTGACAACTATCCAACATGATGATCTCTTCCCTTATGGGCGGTGCCGCTTTCACCCGCGCGATGCGTCGAGGATAAAGCGGCAAGCGGACAACGCCGCATCGAACAAACTGTTTCAATAACGCGTGCGGGCCAGATTATGCCCCCACGACTATGGCTTCAAGGTACGCAGACCAGAAAGTTCATACAAGTGTTTAATCCCATCCTACAAACCAACCCAGCCAGTCAGTGCTTCACAAACCGTAGATTCTGACCGGGTAACAGTCGGGAAAACTGCGTCACCCCCAGTAGGAGCATGGCCACGAAGAACAGCAGGCTCCACTCCGGGATGCTCAGGTCAAACAACGTCCAGTTGATTTCCACACAGTCGACAGTGCCCTTGAACGCCAACTGCAGGGCTTGCCCCAGCGACAGGTTTTCGATCATGTATTCCAGGCTTGGCCAGCAGTTGGGAACCTGGTCAGGCGGGATGTTCTGCAATAGCACCTGGCGCACCGCTGTCACTGCGCCGAGCAACGCACAGCCCATGCTCGCCGCCCAGTACAGGTAGATGCCCACGCGCCTGGGGCCGTGGATCGCCGCTATGAAGTTGATCAGGGTGAACACCGCCAGCAGGGTGCGCTGGATCAGGCATAGGAAACAAGGCCGCAAAAGAGCCCCGTATTCCAGGTAAAACGACGCGCCCAACGTCAGCACACCGGCCATGAACGCCAGGAAGAACAAGGAGCGTGAGGGGGCCAAAGACATTGTTTATCCGTAACGCAAGAGATAGGTCGTTACGGTAGAGGAAAGACCTTACCCCTTTCAATACGCGCTGGAGCAGACACTTCCGCGAGATCGCAGGGATATCCCGTCAGAGGGCAGGTAACTTTACGTGGTGCCCTGTGGGAAACCACCTCAAGCCCCTGAATCCGCAAAACTGAGGGATTTTGAAGGACTGGTTGCCAGATGCTTCTGAGCCAGCCCTTCAAAACATCCTACGTCAGACCCGTGCAGGCACCGGTAGCGGTGAAGCCAGCAGGCGGCTGTCCAACAGCCCCAGGCCCTCCTGGAACAGTTGATTACTGCGCTCGGTATCACCCAGCTGCGCGAGCAATCGCGCCAACTCGGCACAGGCCTCGGGGTTGCGTTGAACCTGCAGGCTGCTTTCCAGATAGTCCCGTGCCTTGCCCCACAAACTGTTTTGCAGGCAGAGCCGACCCAGCGTCAGCAACAAACTGGCATCGCCCGGATGGTCCTTGAGCCAGCCTTCGGCGAACTTCAACTGCCGTGCCGGATCGCCACCGCGCAGCAGGCCATACAACCGGATCAGGTGACTGTCGTAGCCGCGCTTGAGCGCAACACGCAAAGCCTCTTCGGCCTTGGCATCGGCGCCCAGTTGGCGCAACTGTTCGGCATAGGCCAGTACCAGTTGGGGCTCCTGGCGCTGGGCCGAGGTCAATTGCTGCCAGGCCCGCTCAAGGGACTGCAGGCCGGCCTCACCATGCTCTTCACGCTGGACGGCCAGGCTCAGGTTTTCACCCCAGGCCCGGCGCTCCAGATCCGCCAGCTCGGTGGCTGGCAGCACTTTATCCTTGCGCAGCTCCGGCAAGAGCCGGATCACCGAGGACCAGTCACCACGCTGCTGGTGCAGGCGCTGCAGCTGGCGCAATACCTGGGCGTTGTGCGGATGGCGCTCATGCATGGCCTGCAGCGTAACGAGGGCTGCGTCCGTGTCGCCACGGTCCATCTGCAACTGTGCGTGGCTCAAGGCAATCGCCAGCTCGGCCTGGGGCTGACGCTCCAGGGCACGCTCCAACAGGCTGTCGGACTCTTCATAGCGCCCCTGCTCGTTGGCCGCCCGGGCCGCGCCGAGGTAGTACAGCAATGGCTGGCGTTCGGCTTCTGCCGCACGGTGCAGGTGCCGCTCGGCACTGGCCCAGCGGCCTTCCGCCAAGTCCATCTGCCCCTGCTCGATAGCCACCTGCACCCGCCGGCTGCGATTGCGCCGCGACCAGGGATTGACCACGCCATCCGAAGTCGTCACCAGGCCCAGCAGCACCCGCAGCAGATAGATCGCCAGGCCGACGACAAACACTGCCACCAGGGTCGACCACAGGCCGGACTCATAATGCAGCACATGGGGATAGCTGATCAGCACATAACCGGTGTGTTTCGAGATGCCCACCGCCAGCGCCAGAGCGAGGGCAATGGCCAGCACCAGGACCACATAGAAACGCTTCATCGGCTTTACTCCTGGGTCGCCGGCTTACCGGCGGAAGCCTTGGCTTCGTCGGCAGACAGATGGCGGCGTTCAAGGTAAGCCTGCACCGCAGACAAACTCGCGGCGAGGTCCGGGGTCACCACCGACACGGCCTTGGGCTCAAGTTCGGCAATACGCGCCAGCATGGCCTGGCTTTGCGGGTTGTCCTGGTTGAAGTTGCCCTGCAATACGCTGCGCGCCTCGCCCAGCGCCCGAGCGTACACCGCCGGTTCGCCATTGAGTGCGGCCCATTGCGCCTGCTCCAGCGCCAGGCTCAGGGCCAGGCGCACCTGGTTCAGGCCTTGGCCTGCCAGCAATGGGCGGATGTTGTCATCAGGGTTGAAATCGATACGGAAGTAGCGCGAGATCTGCTCCCACCATTGGCTCCAGCGACTGTCAGTGTCGGTGCTCGGACGGCCCTGGGGGCTCTCTTGCAACTGATATTCCGGGGACACGGCGGCCAGTTGCACCACCTGGTCACGCAGCGCCGCCAGTTGCAGGTACAGCCCGGTGCGGTCTGGTTGCTCAACGCTGCGCAAGGCCGCCAGGCTCTTGGCCAACTGCTCGCGGGCGGCGTAGGAACCCGGATCGCTCTGCTCACGCAGGATCTCATCGGCGCCCTGCACCAGCGCCTGGGCACTGTTGATGTCCTGCAACGCTGACAAGCGCAGGCTGGCCAGGCGCAGCAGATGCTCGGCCTCGGCCAGGCGCCAGTCCTTGCGGCTGGCCCCCAGGACGGTTTCCAGACGCTGGTTCAGGCGCTGCTGGTCGCCCTGCAGTTGCGCCACCAGGCGCCGGCGTTCTTCCAGTTCATCAGCACCCGGCAATTGCGCCAGGCGTGCGGCCAATTGCTGCTGCGCCTGCTGGATGCCCTGGGATTGTTCATCCAGGGTGCGCACCTGCACCAACTGTTGCTGGCTGCTCGTTTGCAGGGCCCGGACCTGCCAGAGCCCCCAACCGCCAGCCGCAACACCCGCGGCGCCAAGCAGCAAAGCAAAGACCGCCAGGCCGTTGCCACGGCGAGGCGTAGTGACCGGGGTCTCAACAGGCGCATCAAGCGCGGGCTGAGCTTCATCTTTAGGCAAGGCTGTTTCGCTCACATGTCCATCCTTTGCGTTATTAGAGAGTGGGAACGGGCTGGCTCCGTAACGCCACTAGCAAAGCCGCGGCACTGGCACCGCGGCAATCCACAACTTTTTTCGCGCCTGCAGCCCGGGCCATTTCGGCAACGCGTGGGCTGGGCACGAACAACGGCAACTGTGCCACGCGTGGCCAATCGGCACCGGCGAGGCCATGCAGATGCAAAAAACCCTGCCCACTGCTGACCACCAGGCCGTTCAAGCGTTCCACATCAATGCGCTGGGTGAGCACATCCGGGTCGTAGGTCGGCAAAAACCGACGATACAACTCCAGATAATCGACACTAGCACCTTGGCCGCGTAAACGCTCAGCCAGCAACTCTCGCCCCCCTTGCCCACGCAGGATCAATACGCGCGCACCGTCAACAGCGACAGCCTCGCGCAACCTGGGCAATTCAAGCAAGGCCTCGCTGTCGTCCCCAACCTCGGGGTAGCTCACATCCAGGCCATGGTCAGCCAGAACCCGGGCCGTTGCCGCGCCGACGCTGAACCACGGCAGGGTCGGCACCGCTGGGGCGAACTGATCGAGCAACTGCAGCGCCCGGCGCGCGGCCGGCTTGCTCACCACGATCACCGCGCAATAGCAGTTCAGCCGCTGAAAAACCGCCTGGTGCTCGGCGGTGATGGGCAATGGTTGGGTTTCCAGCAACGCCAGGCTGCTGCTGAAGATACCGGCTTCGGACAACGAGGCCGCCAGGGCTGCCGATTCCTCGGCAGGCCGCGTCAGCAGCACACGCCAACCGGTCACTGCGGACCGGCCTCGCCATAGACTTTTTGCAGAATGGCGCCGGCGCCTTTTGCCAAGAGTTCTTCGGCAACCTGCACGCCCAGGCTCGCAGCCTCGGTTTGTGGCCCGCGGGTTTCAGCCGTGAGCAGCAAACCGCCGTCGGGATCACCCACCAGGCCGCGCAGCCAGAGGTTGTCACCCTCAAGGACCGCGTAGCAGGCAATCGGCACCTGGCAGCCACCGTTGAGGTGCTTGTTCAGGGCACGCTCGGCGGTGACCCGCACTTCGGTTGGCTGGTGATCGAGGGGCTTGAGCAGCGCCTGGATTTCCAGGTCTGCGGTGCGGCATTCGATACCGACGGCACCCTGGCCTCCAGCCGGCAGGCTGTCTTCGACGCTGATGGCAGAGGTGATGCGCTCTTCAAAGCCCAGGCGAATCAGGCCAGCGGCCGCCAGGATAATCGCGTCGTACTCGCCGGCATCCAGCTTGGCCAGGCGGGTATTGACGTTGCCCCGCAGGAAGCGGATCTGCAAGTCCGGGCGACGGGTCAGCAACTGGGCCTGGCGACGCAGGCTGGAGGTGCCGACGATGCTGCCCTGCGGCAGTTCATCAAGGGAGGCGTAGGTATTGGACACGAAGGCATCGCGCGGGTCTTCACGCTCGCAGATGCAATACAGGCCCAGACCCTGGGGAAAATCCATCGGCACGTCTTTCATCGAGTGCACGGCGATGTCGGCTTCATTCTCCAGCAGAGCGGTTTCCAGCTCCTTGACGAACAAGCCCTTGCCACCGATTTTCGACAGCGGCGAGTCGAGCAGCTTGTCGCCACGACTGACCATGGGCACCAGGGACACCGTGAGCCCCGGATGGGCTTGCTCAAGGCGGGCTTTGACGTATTCGGCCTGCCACAAGGCCAGGGCGCTTTTACGGGTGGCGATGCGGATTTCGCGAGAGGACATGGATCAATCCGTACTGAATAGATACGGCAGATAATAACAGCTCAGGCAGAACCGCCTTGATTTGAATCAGCAAGTGCGGGGCCTCCCTGGCCGCTGCGCACCGGGATTCGGGGCATGCAGGTCGCTACAGCCCTCGGGCTAAAGCTGCTGCATCATCTTGCGTACGCCTGCGACATGGCGCCGGCTGACGATCAACGCGTCGCCGTTGAGCCCTTTGAGGAACAACTGAAAATGCCCCAGAGGCGTGCGTTGCAGGCGTTCGATACGCTCGCGGGCCACCAGCGCGTTGCGGTGGATACGCACGAAGCGCTCGCCAAATTCGTCTTCCAGGGCCTTGAGTGGCTCATCGAGCAGCACTTCACCGTGCTCGTGACGCAAGGTCACGTACTTGTGATCGGCAATGAAATAAATCACCTGGTCCACGGGAATCAGCTCGATCCCCTTGCGGGTCCTCGCGCTGATATGGCTGCGGGGGCCATTGCCACTTTGCGCCGCAGGCTGGGTCAGGGCTGCAAGCTGCACGCGATTGGGCCGCTCGGCCTTCTTCAACGCCTTGAGCAGCGCTTCGGCAGATACCGGCTTGGCCAGGAAGCTGACGCCGCTTGCCTCCAGGGTCTCGGAGGAGAACTCCTCGTCGGTTGCGCATAACACCAGCGCCGGCGGCGACTCGCGCTCGCTCAAGCGGGCGGCGACCTGCAACCCATCAAGGCCAGGCATACGGATATCAAGGAGCACCACGTCCGGCTTGAGGCTTTCGATCAAGGCCAATGCCTCGTCGCCACTGGACGCGCTCGGTTCAAGGGCAGTGTATCCCTCGAGCTCACTGACCATACGGCTCAGTCGCTCGCGGGCTTGGGGTTCGTCATCAACGATCAGGACATTCATATTGCGCTGGATTCCTGCGTGAGTCTCGCACAAGGATAGCGTAGACAGGTGCGGTGACTTCCGTCACGGCGATCCACGCTAAGACTAGCGTGAGCGGCAAAAAGTGCCCCGAGAGCGACACCAATATTTACCCGGACCTGTTCAATACCGCCCAAAACCCGATACCGCAGGGCATCGTCATAGGGTTTGCTGATACTCAATATGAACACCCCCTCTACTTTAAGGTTAGCCTGGAGTTCGACCTCATCGCCTGGCATTGGTGCACTGCACCCCTGTCAGTGCAACTGTAGACGCTCACGAAGACGACATTGCTCAATCGTCAAATATCGTTTCAATAAACATCCTTTGTTTACCTCAGGATCCGGTCGGGTGAAACCCCCGCTTTCACTCCCGCCTCCAGTCTCATCCCGGACGCGGCCAACGGCAAGGCACTTTGCCATCCATCAAACAAATAAAAATGCCGACGCGGCGTATCAACGCCTCCACGGGCAACCCTGTTATTATCGGCGGCACACTTTCATGCCTCTTTTAAGCAGATCACGAGCGAATCCATGAGCACCGACAAGACCAATCAGTCCTGGGGCGGCCGCTTCAGTGAGCCCGTCGACGCCTTCGTCGCGCGCTTCACCGCCTCCGTCAATTTCGACCAGCGCCTCTATCGCCACGACATCATGGGCTCGATCGCCCACGCCACCATGCTGGCCAAGGTCGGCGTGCTGACCGATGCCGAGCGCGACAGCATCATCGATGGCCTGACCACCATCCGTGGCGAAATCGAGGCCGGCACCTTCGACTGGCGCGTGGACCTTGAAGATGTGCACATGAATATCGAGGCGCGCCTGACCGACCGCATCGGCGTGACCGGCAAGAAACTGCACACCGGGCGTAGCCGCAACGACCAGGTCGCTACCGATATCCGCCTGTGGCTGCGTGATGAAATCGACCTGATCCTGGGCGAAATCACCCGCCTGCAAAAAGGCCTGCTGGAGCAGGCCGAGCGTGAATCAGACACCATCATGCCCGGCTTCACCCACCTGCAGACCGCGCAGCCCGTGACCTTCGGCCACCACCTGCTGGCCTGGTTCGAAATGCTCAGCCGCGACTACGAGCGCCTGGTCGATTGCCGCAAGCGCGCCAACCGCATGCCCCTGGGCAGCGCTGCGCTGGCCGGCACCACCTACCCGATCGACCGCGAATACACTGCGCAACTGCTGGGCTTTGACGCCGTGGGCGGCAACTCCCTGGACGGCGTGTCGGATCGTGACTTCGCCATCGAATTCTGTGCAGCGGCCAGCATTGCGATGATGCACCTGTCGCGCTTCTCCGAAGAACTGGTGTTGTGGACCAGCGCGCAGTTCCAGTTCATCGACCTGCCGGATCGCTTCTGCACCGGCAGTTCGATCATGCCGCAAAAGAAAAACCCCGACGTGCCGGAACTGGTGCGCGGTAAAAGTGGCCGTGTATTCGGCGCGCTGATGGGCCTGCTGACCCTGATGAAAGGCCAGCCCCTGGCCTACAACAAGGACAACCAGGAAGACAAGGAACCGCTGTTCGACGCCGCCGACACCCTGCGCGACTCGCTGCGCGCATTTGCCGACATGATCCCGGCGATCAAGCCCAAGCACGCGATCATGCGTGAAGCGGCCCTGCGCGGTTTCTCCACCGCCACTGACCTTGCGGACTACCTGGTGCGCCGTGGTCTGCCGTTCCGTGACTGCCATGAAATCGTCGGGCATGCGGTGAAATACGGCGTGGATACCGGCAAGGACCTGGCGGAAATGAGCCTGGAAGAACTGCGCCAGTTCAGTGACCAGATCGAACAGGATGTGTTTGCGGTGCTGACCCTGGAAGGGTCGGTCAATGCCCGTAACCACATCGGCGGCACCGCACCGGCCCAGGTCAAGGCGGCAGTCGCACGCGGCCAGGCGCTGCTCGCCAGCCGCTGAAAGTATCGCAGGCAAGCTAGCTGCCACCTTTGACCGGGGCCTTCAATTCAACTCGGTCAACTGTGGAAGCACGCTTGTGTGGGAGCTGGCTTGCCTGCGATAGCATCACCTTAGTGTCACTGACACACCGAGGTGCCTGCATCGCGGGCAAGCCCAGCTCCCACACAAGCCCGCCCCCCATTTACTACTTCTTCGCCGCGATCATCGCCATGAAGGCTGGCATCGCCGCCTCCTTGTCCGCCGCCACTCGCTGGGCGTTGGGCATGTCTTGCAGCCTCTTCAGCAAGGCCTTGGCCTTCGGAAGCTCAGCCAGCAAATCCAGGCCAAACAGCTTCCCACCGACGGCACACGCCAAGTCCACGCTGTACAGGAAGTACAAGTCGGCCAGCGTAAAACTCTCCCCCGCGACATACGGCGCAAACTTGCCGTGTCGCCCCAACGCCGCAATCCCCAACAGCAACTCGGCCCTGGCCTTGTCCTTGATCGCCTCTGGCACCGACATGCCAAAAAACGCCTCGGCATAACACGCGCGGGCTGGCAGTTCGATGTACAGCTCGATTTCCCGGCACAACGCCAGCACCTGGGCGCGCTGGAATGCATCGCCCGGCAGCAGGGCCGGGCCCGACTGTGTCTGTTCGAGGTATTCGAGAATCACGCTGGTTTCGTTGATGAAGCCTTTCTCGACCTTCAGCACCGGCACCTTGCCGCGCGGGCTGACTGCCAGGGCTTCAGCGGTTTGCCCGGCATAAAACGGCACTTCTTCAAAGGGCAGGCCCTTTTCCAGGAGCGCCAGCTTGACCATGTTGTAGTAGTTACTGACCGAAAATCCGTAGAGCTTGAGCATCACAAAGCCTCCAGGCCGTGCAGGGGGTTGGCTGGGTAGGTTATAGATCGTGACGCGCCGCCTGACCAGCAGCATCACCTGGCTGAATGGGGGTAGACTGGCGCCCTTTCCTGACAGGAGGCTGCCATGAGCGAGCCAACCGATATCGATAACGACGAAGAAGAGTTCGCCGAGTCCACCTTGACCCAGGCGATCGAAAACCAGATCGAAAGCGACAACCCGCCGGCGGCCAAGGCCACGTTCAACAAGCTGACCCTGGTCGGTTACGAGCGTGAAGACATCCTCAACCTGATGGCCCACGTGCTGGCCGTGGAAATCGACGCGATGCTGGAAACAGACCGCCCGTTCGATACCGATTGGTATGAAACGGCGCTGCGCGCACTGCCTGAGCTGCCGCCGGAAAAACAGTAGGTCCCTGGAACCGCCATCGCCGGCAAGCCGGCTCCTACAGGAGTGCGGCTTGCCTCCCCTGCGCCCATATCGCACTGGACAGTTCGCTCAAGTGCGTTCACCTTAGGCTCTGCTAGCGTCTGACAATTCCTAGAACGTCTGGAGTCCTTATGTCGTATACCCCTGAGTTGGTTGCCGAACTGGAAATCCTTGTACTTTTCCCCCTGGATAGCACCCATGAAGGTCTGAAAGTCCATCAGACTGCTGCTCCCACTGCCATTGCTGCTGCCAAACGCCTGCACACCAAAGGGCTGATCGACCAGCCAGATGGCGGCTACCTGACCAGCCTGGGCCGGGATGCTGCAGAGCAAGCGCAAACCTTGCTGACGATTCTGACCACCGCGACCACCAAAGAAGCTGCCTGACACTCCGTATCGCCCTCGGGATCCTCTGTTCACGGATTCCGCGGGCATTCCTGTGTGCGCGATAAAATTCTGACGCCAAAAACAAATTCCCCTTAAACCTCCTACGATTCTGTCTGTAAACTCCTACACGGCTGCCCACGCCGGGCCCTGCGAGCCGCTGAGTTCGACATGACCAGTACCCATGAAATCCGCCCTGACTTGGATGAAGGCATTGACCGCAAGGTACTGGCCCAACTGCGCTCGCGCTTCCTGACCCTCAATGCCGGCCGCATGGCCCGGGCCGTCGAAGGCCTGACGCCACGCCAGCAAAGCGTGTTGGCGCTGCTGCCGCTGTTTTTCCACGTCAATCATCCGCTGCTGCCGGGCTATGTCTCGGGCAGTACCCCGGCCGGGCTGGCGAATTTTGAACCCGAGGCCCAGGTCCTGGCCGAAGCCCAGCGCCTGACCCGCTCGTTTTCCTACAAACCACGCCACGGCAACCCGCCTACCCCGATCCACGGCCTGTTCCTGATGGGTAGCCTCGGCACGCTGGCCCAGGCCGACCAAAGCGATATGGACGTCTGGGTATGCCACGCCGACGACCTGAACGAGGCCGAGCTGGGTGAGTTGCGCAAAAAATGCCAACTGCTGGAGGCCTGGGCCGTAAGCATGGGCGCCGAAGCGCATTTTTTCCTGGTCGAGCCGAACCGCTTTGCACAAGGTGGCCGCGATACCCAGCTCAGTTCGGATGACTGTGGCACCAGCCAGCACTATCTGTTGCTCGACGAGTTCTACCGCACCGCCATCTGGCTGGCCGGGCGCACGCCGATCTGGTGGCTGGTGCCGGTCTACGAAGAGGCTCGGTACGCCGAATTTACCCACACGCTGATTTCCAAACGCTTTATCCGCGCCGACGAAACCCTCGACCTCGGGCACTTGGCCCATATCCCGCCGGGAGAATTTATCGGCGCCGGCCTGTGGCAGTTGTTCAAGGGTATCGAGTCACCTTACAAGTCAGTACTCAAGCTGTTGCTCACCGAGGTGTATGCCAGCGAACACCCCAAGGTGCAGTGCCTGAGCCTGCGCTTCAAACGCGCGGTGTTCGCCAACCAGCTGGATCTGGATGAGCTGGACCCCTATGTCGTGGTCTACCGCCGCATCGAAGAATATCTGCGCGGGCGCAACGAGCCCGAACGCCTGGAACTGGTGCGGCGCAGCCTGTACCTGAAGGTCAACCGCAAGCTCACCACCGGCCAGCGCACCATCGGTTGGCAGCGCGCACTGCTGGAACGCCTGGCCAATGAATGGGGCTGGGACCAACGGCAACTGGCCCTGCTTGATAGCCGCAGCCAGTGGAAAGTGCGCCAGGTCGCATCCGAGCGCCGGGCCCTGGTCAATGAACTCAATTACAGTTATCGCTTCCTGACCCAATTCGCACGCACCGAACAGACCGTGAGCCTGATCAACAAGCGTGACCTCAATGTACTGGGCCGGCGCCTGTACGCGGCATTTGAACGCAAGGCCGGCAAAGTCGAATTCATCAACCCCGGGATTGCCCCGGACCTGGCCGAAGACACGCTGACCCTGGTGCATTCGCCCAACCGCAAGGAGCCGGGTCAGTTTCACTGGGGTTTGTACAACGGCAGCCTGACCGCCCTGGAATGGGAGCACTTTGCACCGATCAAACGCAGCCGTGACCTGCTGGAGATGCTCACCTGGTGCCATCGCAACGGCGTGATCGACAGCAGCACCCGCCTGGCCCTGCACCCGGGCAGCAGTGACTTGAGCGAATTCGAGCTGTTCAACCTGCTGGGCAGCCTGCAGCAGACCATCGCCCTGCCGTTGGCCACGGTGGATGAGGAGCATTTGCTGCGCACGGCGATACCCGATGAAGTGCTATTGCTGATCAACGTTGGGGTCGACCCGCTCAAGCACCATCGCGACCTGAATATCCTGATGACCACCGAGCGCACCGACTCCTTGAGTTATGCCGGCGTGCGGGAAAACCTGGTGCTGACCCTGGACCAGGTGACGCTCAACAGCTGGAACGAGGTGATGGTCAGCCGCTACGACGGCCCCCATGCCCTGCTCGACTGTCTGCGCGACTACCTCAACCAACTGCCGCGCAACCAACTGCCACGGCTGCGGGTCCGGTGTTTCTGCCACAACCGTGCGCAATTCATCGCGCAACGTGTAGAAGAGATTTTCGATACCGCGCAGAACCTGCAACTGAGCCAGCTCAACCACCGCTACCTGATCCAGGTACAACAGCACTATCACGTCATGGAGCTGGCGCCGGGACAAGCCAATCATGTGTCGCTGCCCAGCCAGCAGGCGCTGGTGGACTATCTCAGCGAAGAATTGGCCAGCTACAGCCCGCTGCACCTGGATGCCATGGCCCTGGAAGACCACGACCTGGCAGCGTTGTTGCCCATGGGCCTGCCGGAATGTGTGCAGGTGTTCTACCGCATCAACGAGGGCTTTGCCGAGCTGTACGTACTCGACGAGTTCAATGCCCTTTGGCAACAGCGCCTGCCGTTTCATGATGAACAGAGCTTGTTGGCGCCGTTGCAGCGCTTCCTGCAATCGATCATCTATCGCCGCGACGCGCTGTCACCGCTGGACCCGCAGCAGCCATCAGGGGCCTTGCAGGTGCTGTATTACCAACTGTTGCCATCGGCAGGCGGCCGCGCCCGTCGGGTAGAGCCACGGCCTGCGCCACAGACTCCGGCCAACAAACCGTTCTATGACGTGCAGGCGATTATCGGCAAGGGTTCGCCAGGCCAGGTGGGGATTACCCTGTATTGCAATCAGCGGGAGTTTTCCGAACTGGAATTTGGCGACCAACTGTTTGCAGTGGTCGCCCAGGAGATCGTCGGGCAGCGTCGGGAAACCGAGCGCTATCGTTGCTACATCACCGACCTGGACCTGTCTGGCCTGCTCGGTGACGTCCAAAGCCCGAGCAATCTGTACCTGCGCTACAAGGCCGAGTTGGAACAGGCGCTCAACCAGGCCTTGAACCAGATTTAGAGCGTGAAGGCGCCGCCGTCTTTAGGCTGGCCTTCGACACTCAGCAACTCAAGCTTGAGGGTCTTGCCGCCCGGGGCCGGCCAATCGATATGCTGGCCAACTTGCAGGCCCAGCAACGCACTGCCCACCGGGGCCAGGATCGAGATTTTGCCTTCGTCGGCATTCGCCTCCTTGGGGTAGACCAGGGTCAGGTGATAGTCCTTGCCGCTGCTTTGCTCACGGCAATGCACGCTGGAGTTCATGGTCACGACGCCCGCAGGCACTTCATCGTGACCCACTACTTCGTCGGCACGGTCGAGTTCGGTTTGCAAGTCCTCGACCCCAGGAAATTCTTCGCCCAGACGGTCGATCAGTTGCTCAAGACGTTGCACATCGAGACGGGTGAGGATGATGGAAGGTGCAGTCATGATTGCGGCAGACTCCTTTTTTTCTGCACGAAAAAGCAAAACCCCGCCACTAAACGGCGGGGTTCTCACGGACCTCGATGAGTTGAGGTGTACCCGGACACTACCACAGCACAACAAATAAACAAGATGGGCCGGCCTGAAGGTCAGGCGCCAGCCTTGCGTTGCTCGGCCTGGGCGACGATCACGCGGCGCCGCTGATCGTCGGCGGAGCGCCATTCCCGGATGTCTTCCACGTGCCGGAAGCAGCCAAGGCAGACTTTTTGCTCATCCAGCCGACACAAACTGATACAAGGTGACGGCACAGCCGGGCTGACATTGCTGAACAGCGGCTTGGGCGGGCGGGCGGGAGCAGGCTGGGTCACAATCAGATCTCGTCGAAATCCAGCTCGACGCCGGCTTGTTCCAGGGTGATGCGTGCAAGCATTTCGCTCAACAGCTCGTCGCTGGTGTCGTTCGACCAGCGGTTTTCTTCTTCGTCATAGTCGAAGTGAAAACCTCCGGAGCGCGCCGCCAACCATAGCTGACGCAGCGGCTCTTGGCGGCTGAAGATCAATTGGCTGCCGTTCTCGAACTTGACGGTCAACACGCCTGCAGAATTTTCCAGATCCACGTCCAGGCCACTCTCGTCGAAAATATCCTCCAGCGCTTGCTGGGTCGCATCGACCAGGTCGTGAAAACGGGCTTCGGTCAAACTCATGGTGGGAACCTCAAAAAGTGTCTACTCACGCTCAAGCGCCGCACGATACGGAGGCGCCATCATGATTGCAAAGGATACCGATTTCATTCCCGTGCGCCGCGTGAAATATCTCAGAGTGATGTAGGTCACTTCACGACATACACGGCAAAGCCCCGCCGGACGGGTGTCCCGGCGCATAGGCAAGCTGGCGGGTGGTCGGTATACTCGGGCGCAATTAATGCATATTCAAGGATTTAGCCATGAAGCGCCTGATCTCTTCCCTTGCTGCGCTCGTCGCGGTCGCTTGCCTCGTCAGTGCCTGTGGTCAAAAAGGCCCGTTGTACCTGCCTGATGACAGCAAAGACCCCAATGAACAGGCGCAAACGTCGCAATCCAAAGCGCACAAGCACGACACCAACTAAGGGAACATCATGGACGCTTTTAACTACCGGGACGGCGAGCTGTTCGCGGAAGGCGTGGCGCTGTCCGCGATTGCCGAACGCTTCGGCACCCCGACCTATGTCTACTCCCGTGCCCACATCGAAGCGCAATACCGCTCCTTCACCGACGCCCTCGATGGCGTACCGCACATGGTGTGCTACGCGGTAAAGGCCAACTCCAACCTGGGTGTACTCAATGTCCTGGCGCGTCTGGGCGCTGGTTTCGACATCGTGTCCCGTGGCGAACTGGAGCGTGTCCTGGCGGCTGGTGGCCAGGCTGACAAAATCGTGTTCTCCGGTGTCGGCAAGAGCCGTGAAGACATGCGCCGCGCCCTGGAAGTGGGCGTGCATTGCTTCAACATCGAATCCACCGACGAGCTGGAGCGCCTGCAAGTCGTAGCCGCCGAGATGGGCGTGCGTGCGCCGATCTCCCTGCGCGTCAACCCGGATGTGGATGCCGGCACCCACCCGTACATTTCCACCGGTCTCAAAGAGAACAAGTTCGGCATCGCCATTGCCGACGCCGAAGACGTGTACATCCGTGCCGCCCAGTTGCCGAACCTGGAAGTGCTGGGTGTGGACTGCCATATCGGTTCGCAACTGACCAGCCTGCCACCGTTCCTCGATGCCCTCGACCGTCTGCTGGCGTTGATCGATCGCCTCGGCGAGTGCGGCATCTACCTGCACCACATCGACCTCGGTGGTGGCGTGGGCGTGCGTTATCGCGATGAAGAGCCGCCGCTGATTGCCGACTACATCCAGGCCGTACGCGAGCGCACCGAAGGCCGCGACCTGACGCTGATGTTCGAGCCGGGCCGCTACATCGTCGCCAATGCGGGCGTACTGCTGACCCAGGTCGAGTACCTCAAGCACACCGAATACAAGGATTTCGCCATCGTCGATGCGGCGATGAACGACTTGATCCGCCCGGCGCTGTACCAGGCCTGGATGAACGTCACCGCCGTGACGCCGCGTAACAGCGAAGCGCGCGCCTATGACATCGTCGGCCCGATCTGCGAAACCGGCGACTTCCTGGCCAAGGACCGTGAACTGGCCCTGGCAGAAGGCGATCTGCTGGCCGTGCACTCGGCCGGTGCCTATGGGTTTGTCATGAGTTCCAACTACAACACCCGCGGGCGTACCGCCGAAGTGTTGGTGGACGGTGATCAAGCGTTTGAAGTGCGTCGCCGCGAGACGGTAGCCGAGTTGTTTGCTGGCGAAAGCCTGCTGCCGGAGTAAGCCATGCTGCTGCGTTTTACCAAGATGCACGGCCTGGGCAATGACTTCATGGTCCTTGACCTGGTCAGCCAGCACGCGCACATCCTGCCCAAGCACGCCAAGCTGTGGGGCGACCGGCATACCGGCATCGGCTTCGATCAATTGTTGATCGTCGAGGCGCCGAGCAACCCGGAAGTGGACTTCCGTTACCGGATCTTCAACTCCGACGGTTCCGAAGTGGAGCAATGCGGCAACGGCGCGCGCTGCTTCGCCAGGTTTGTGCTGGACAAGCGCCTGACCGCCAAGCGGCAGATTCGCGTCGAGACCAAAAGCGGCATTATCGAGCTGGATATCCGCAGCGACGGCCAGATCAGCGTCGACATGGGCGCCCCGCGCCTGGTGCCGGCCGATATTCCGTTCCAGGCCGATGCCCAGGCGTTGAGTTATCCGCTGGAGGTCGACGGTACTGTGGTCGAAGTGGCCGCCGTGTCCATGGGCAACCCCCATGCGGTGCTGCGGGTCAACGACATCAACAATGCGCCGGTGCATGAGCTGGGGCCGAAGATCGAACATCACCCGCGCTTTCCGGCACGGGTCAACGTCGGCTTCCTGCAGGTCATCGACCGCTCCCGTGCGCAATTGCGCGTCTGGGAGCGCGGCGCCGGGGAAACCCAGGCTTGCGGCACCGGTGCTTGCGCCGCCGCCGTGGCCGCGATCAGCCAGGGCTGGATGGATTCGCCACTGTTGATCGACCTGCCCGGCGGACGCCTGTCCATCGAATGGGCAGGCCCAGGCCAACCGGTGAAGATGACCGGCCCGGCATCCCGTGTATACGAAGGACAGGTCCGTCTATGAGAGCGACTCGCCAATGACCGATAAGCCCCAGGCACCCGCCAAGCAGCCCGAAGGATCCCCTTGCGAAAGCCTGGAGGCAGCGGCCGTCGCCGCTTACCTGGAGGCTAACCCGGACTTCTTCGTCGAACACGACGAGCTGCTCCCGGCCCTGCGTATCCCTCACCAGCGCGGCGATACCGTGTCGTTGGTAGAACGGCAGATGAAAATCCTGCGCGAGCGCAACATCGAAATGCGCCATCGGCTTTCGCAGTTGATGGACGTGGCCCGTGACAACGACCGCCTGTTCGACAAGACCCGCCGCCTGATCCTGGCGCTGCTGGATGCTGGCAGCCTGGAAGACCTGACCATTGCCGTCGAAGACAGCCTGCGCCAGGACTTCCAGGTGCCGTTTGTCAGCCTGATCCTGTTCAGTGACAACCCGATGCCGGTCGGGCGCTGGGTCAAGGGCAGCGAGGCGCAAACCGCCATTGGTGGCCTGCTGTCAGAAGGCAAGACCATCAGCGGCACTCTGCGCGAGCATGAGCTGGACTTCCTGTTTGGCGAAGACCAGCGCGTGCAGATCGGCTCGACTGCCGTGGTCGCTCTCAGCCATCAGGGCTTGCACGGCGTCCTCGCCATCGCCAGCCGTGATCCGCAGCACTACAAAAGCACCGTCGGCACCCTGTTCTTGACCTACATTGCCGAAGTGCTGAGCCGTAGCCTGCCGCGCTTTACCACCGCCCTGCGCGCGGTGCGCTAGCCATGGAACGACAACTGGACGCCTACTGCGCTCACCTGCGCAGCGAGCGCCAGGTGTCTCCCCATACGCTGGAGGCTTATCGGCGGGACTTGAACAAGGTCCTGGCCTTCTGCGAGAAACAACAGATCGGCAGCTGGAAGGCCCTCGACATCCAGGGCCTGCGCAGCCTGATTGCCCGCCTGCACCAGCAAGGCCAATCCTCCCGCAGCCTGGCGCGCCTGCTGTCGGCGGTGCGCGGCCTCTATCACTACCTCAACCGCGAAGGCCTGTGCGACCACGACCCGGCCAACGGCCTGGCGCCGCCCAAGGGTGAACGTCGCCTGCCCAAGACCCTGGATGCCGACCGCACCCTGCAATTGCTCGATGGCGCGGTCGAGGATGACTTCCTGGCACACCGCGACCAGGCGATCCTGGAGCTGTTCTACTCTTCGGGCCTGCGCCTGTCGGAGCTGACCAGCCTCAATCTCGATCAGTTGGACCTGGCCGACGGCCTGGTACAAGTGCACGGCAAAGGCAGCAAGACCCGCGTGCTGCCCATCGGCAAAAAAGCCCGCGACGCCCTGCTGATATGGCTGCCCCTGCGGGCCTTGAGCAATCCGCCGGACGATGCGGTGTTTGTCAGCCAGCAGGGCCGACGCCTCGGGCCACGGGCCATTCAGTTACGGGTCAAGGCCGCCGGCGAGCGGGAGCTGGGGCAGAACCTGCATCCGCACATGCTGCGGCACTCCTTTGCCAGCCACCTGCTGGAATCGTCACAAGACTTGCGCGCCGTACAGGAACTGCTCGGCCACTCGGATATCAAGACCACCCAGATCTACACCCACCTGGACTTCCAGCATCTGGCGACGGTGTACGACAGCGCCCACCCAAGGGCCAAACGCATTAAAGGCGGCGACTCATGAGCATCAAGCTAATCACCTTCGACCTGGACGATACCTTGTGGGATAACGTCCCCGTCATCATCAGCGCCGAAGCATCGATGCGCCAATGGCTGGCAACCCATGCGCCCAAGGTCGGCGACCTGCCCCTGGAGCATTTCGCCAGCCTGCGCCAGCAGGTGCTGCAGCGTCATCCCGAGCTCAAGCACCGGATCAGCATCCTGCGCCACCGGGTGCTGATGCATGCCTTTGAAGAGGCCGGTTATGCACAACCGCAAGCCACGGAGATGGCCGATGTGTGTTTTGAAGCTTTCATTCACGCGCGGCACCAACTCACGGTGTTCCCGGAAGCCGAGCCGATGCTTCAAGCCCTGCGCCAGCACTTCCTGCTGGGGGTGATCACCAATGGCAATGCCGACGTACAACGCGTGGGCCTGGCAGATTACTTCCACTTTGCCCTGAGGGCCGAGGATATCGGCATCCCCAAGCCAGATGCGCGATTGTTTGAGGAAGCGTTGCAGCGAGGCGGGGTGGAGGCCAGTGCGGCAGTGCACATCGGCGACCATCCAGGTGATGACATTGCCGGCGCGCAGCAGGCGGGGTTGCGAGCGGTGTGGTTCAACCCGACTGGCAAGGCCTGGACAGGCGATAAGTTGCCGGATGCGCAGATTCGTAGCCTGACCGAGCTGCCCTCACTGCTCCACAGCTGGAAATAACTGTAGGAAATAGAGTCGCCCATGAAAAAGCCCGCAGCGACGGCGGGCTTTTTCAGCAAGCAAGTCACCGACCTCAGATAGGACGGCTGCC
The DNA here is from genome assembly GCF_009873475.1 of Pseudomonas sp. DTU12.1. Taxonomy (NCBI): domain Bacteria; kingdom Pseudomonadati; phylum Pseudomonadota; class Gammaproteobacteria; order Pseudomonadales; family Pseudomonadaceae; genus Pseudomonas; species Pseudomonas sp. DTU12.1. The sequence goes on from NZ_CP045254.1 coordinate 5,930,327, forward strand.
GTACTTGTTATCCGGCTTCTTCGGTGGATCTGCCACCACGTTAGCCTCGACTTCCTGAACTTTGCCACCTTTGGCGAGGAACTCTTCCATCGCACGGGCCAGCGCATCGCGCTCTTTGTTCTTGGCCTCGACGCTCGGCAGTTCGTCTACCGAAACGGCAGCCTTGGCCTTGCCTTTGGCGGCCGGAACAGGTGCGTCATCGCCACCGTCGTCGTCAGCAACGTCTTCCGCTGCCGCTTCAAGACCTTCTTCGGTGTCGTCTTCGTCACCTACTTCCAGTTCGTCGTTTTCCAGATCATCGTCGCTCATGTTCTACCTCATGACTTGCGAAAAGCAGATTAGTTATAGCCCAGCTTCACCATCTGTCGAAGGCTGCCGGAAAAAAATCAACGTCCACCGGATAACCAGTGGCTTATGCCCCGTCACCCTGCAAGGTACCGAGGACTTTACGAGCACCGCCATGATCACGCTGCTCGCCCAGATAAACGCGTTGCCATGTGCCCATTGCCAAGTGGCCGGCCTTGACCGGCAAACTCAGTTGGCGACCTGATAGGTTGCCCTTGAAAGGACCCGGGGCTTGGCCCACAGGGTAATCAGGGTCTGCCGCCGTATACAGTTCTGCGCCCATCGGCGCGCATTCTAGCGCGCTCTGGGAAAAAACAAAGTGCCGAATACGCCTACATGCCTGTAAGACATTCGCACAGTGAAAACTGCCTTGTGGATCCGATCACAAACTCGCCACAAAAAATCTCACAAGCCTTCACCCCAGGCAAATACCAGACAAAAAAATGCCCGGCAAGCCGGGCAAGTTTTTTCATAGGTTCTTACAAGTTGTAGCCGCGTTCGTTGTGTTCCGCCAGGTCCAGGCCAACGGCCTCTTCCTCTTCAGTCACACGCAGGCCGATGGTCAAGTCCAGCACCTTGAGAATCACAAAAGTCACGATACCGGTGTAGATCACGGTAAAGCCGACGCCCTTGGCCTGGATCCAGACCTGTGCGGCAATATCGGTCACTGTGCCGAAGCCACCCAGGATCGGCGCCGCGAATACGCCGGTGAGAATTGCCCCGACAATCCCGCCCACGCCGTGTACACCGAAGGCATCCAGGGAGTCATCGTAGCCCAGCTTGCGTTTGAGGCTGGTGGCGCAGAAGAAGCAGATCACACCCGAAGCCAGGCCGATCACCAGGGCGCCCATCGGGCCCACGGTACCGGCGGCCGGCGTAACGGCCACCAGGCCGGCAACCACACCGGAGGCGATGCCCAGGGCGCTTGGTTTGCCGTGGGTGATCCACTCGGCGAACATCCAGCCCAGTGCCGCAGCAGCGGTGGCGATCTGGGTCACCAGCATCGCCATGCCGGCCGTGCCGTTGGCCGCTGCAGCGGAGCCGGCATTGAAGCCGAACCAGCCGATCCACAGCATTGCCGCACCGATCAGGGTGTAGCCCAGGTTATGCGGGGCCATCGGCGTAGTCGGGTAGCCTTTACGCTTGCCGAGCACGATGCACGCCACCAGGCCAGCCACACCGGCGTTGATGTGCACCACGGTGCCGCCAGCGAAGTCCAGCACGCCCCAGTCCCACATCAGGCCGCCGTTGCCGCTCCAGACCATGTGCGCGATTGGCGCATAGACCAGGGTGAACCAGATGGCCATGAACAGCAGCATGGCGGAGAACTTCATGCGCTCGGCGAATGCACCGACGATCAGCGCCGGGGTGATGATCGCAAAGGTCATCTGGAAGGTGATGAACACCGCTTCCGGGAACAGCGCCGCAGGGCCAGTAATGCTGGACGGTGTGACACCCGCCAGGAACGCCTTGCCCATACCGCCGAAGAAGGAGTTGAAGTTGACGACGCCCTGCTCCATGCCGGTGGTGTCGAACGCAATGCTGTAGCCGTAAACGACCCACAGGATGCTGATCAGACCGGTAATGGCGAAGCACTGCATCATCACGGAAAGAATGTTTTTGGAGCGGACCATGCCGCCGTAGAACAGCGCGAGGCCGGGGATGGTCATGAACAGCACCAATGCGGTGGCTGTCAGCATCCAGGCGGTGTCGCCGGAGTTGAGGACTGGAGCCGCCACTTCGTCTGCCGCCATGGCCAGGCTGGGCATTACGATGGACAACAGGGCTCCTAGCCCTGCGAATTTACGCAGAGTCATATTGTTTTCTCCTGGGGCGTTGGGGTTTGGCGGCTTAGATTGCGTCGGTATCGGTTTCGCCGGTACGGATGCGAATAGCCTGTTCCAGATTGACCACGAAGATCTTGCCGTCACCGATCTTGCCGGTGTTGGCCGCCTTGGTTATCGCCTCGATAACCCGATCAAGATCCTTGTCGTCAATGGCGACATCAATCTTCACCTTCGGCAGGAAATCGACTACATATTCCGCGCCGCGATACAGCTCGGTATGACCCTTCTGCCGACCGAAGCCTTTGACCTCGGTGACGGTAATGCCCTGCACGCCGATCTCGGACAGTGACTCGCGTACATCGTCCAACTTGAACGGCTTGATGATGGCAGTGACTAGCTTCATGAAAACTCTCTCCCGAATTGGTGGACTTGCCCCAGGAAAACAAACCCGTCTCAAGTCTAAGCGCAGTGCCTGGCTTTGTAACGCATCGTCGCCTTGGCAATTGCCTTTGCGACGCCAGCTAACCGTTGGTGACGAAACAAGTACCCTGATCCGTCAGCGCACTGCATTCGTCACAGCGACTGCATCAGTGCATGGGTCATGATCGTCTAAGCAGAAACCTTGCCAGCTCCGTAAAAACCACTGAAATCAATCCGTTGCCCGCTTACATCCGCCCACGGGCCTGTGCTGCGGCCTGGATACGCACAAAAACGGTGCACACCCATTCGGGCCGATGCGCGAAAAGCGTGCGCAGATCACCTTGAAAAGACTGTAGGCGCTGCGTGATACACTGCCGGCCAACTGTTTTCCGGAATGTTTCCCATGCTCGCGCCCAAAGATCTCCTCGACGCCCTGAGCGGCCATGCCTCTCGCCTGTTCAGCGGCGAAACCCCGCTGCCTCGCAACGAAATCGAAAGCCAGTTCAAGGCGCTGCTGCAAAGCGGGTTCAGCAAACTGGACCTGGTGAGCCGCGAGGAATTCGACAGCCAGATGGTGGTCCTGGCCCGCACCCGCGCGCGTCTGGAGAGCCTGGAGGCGAAGGTCGCGGAGTTGGAAGCCAAGTTGACGCCACCCGCTGCTGAATAAACGCGGTCAGTGTGGGAGCTGGCTTGCCTGCGATAGCATCGCCTCAGTCTTTCTGATACACCGAGGCGGCTGCATCGCAGGCAAGCCAGCTCCCACATAAAGCGCTGCGAACGACTCCGGATACGTTCTGTAAAACCTCCCCGCTTCGCTCTTCCCCACCTCGTCTACCCTTGAAAAACCCGCAGGAAGCGGCCTCTCTTTCAAGGAACGAGCATGTCCCTCGCCATCGTCCACAGCCGCGCCCAGATCGGCGTCGAAGCCCCTGCCGTCACGGTCGAAGTGCATATGGCCAATGGCTTGCCATCGTTGACCCTGGTGGGCTTGCCCGAGGCTGCTGTGAAGGAAAGCAAGGACCGCGTACGCAGCGCCATTCTCAACAGCGCGCTGCAATACCCCGCACGCCGCATTACCCTCAACCTGGCCCCCGCCGACCTGCCCAAGGACGGCGGGCGGTTTGACTTGGCGATTGCCCTGGGGATTCTCGCGGCCAGTGTGCAGGTGCCAGCGTTGATGCTCGATGATGTGGAGTGTCTTGGCGAACTGGCCCTGTCCGGCGAGGTTCGAGCGGTGAAAGGCGTGTTGCCGGCCGCCCTGGCGGCACGCAAGGCAGGGCGCACGGTGATCGTGCCTCGGGCCAATGCCGAGGAAGCCTGCCTGGCGTCCGGGCTGACGGTGATTGCGGTGGATCATCTGCTGCAGGTAGTGGCGCACCTTAATGGGCAGGTGCCGATTGAGCCGTTCAAGTCAGACGGCTTGCTGTACCTCAACAAGCCCTACCCCGACCTGAGTGAAGTGCAAGGCCAACTGGCGGCCAAGCGAGCGCTGTTGATTGCCGCAGCAGGCGCCCACAACCTGTTGTTCAGCGGCCCGCCGGGCACCGGCAAGACCCTTCTCGCCAGCCGCCTCCCCGGCTTGCTGCCGCCGCTGAGTGAACAGGAAGCCCTGGAAGTGGCGGCGATCCAGTCGGTGGTCAGCCTCGCTCCGTTGAGCCACTGGCCGCACCGGCCATTCCGTCAGCCGCATCATTCCGCGTCCGGGCCGGCGCTGGTGGGTGGCGGCTCGAAACCCCAGCCAGGGGAAATCACCCTGGCCCATCATGGGGTGCTGTTTCTCGATGAGTTGCCAGAGTTTGATCGCAAAGTGCTTGAGGTGCTGCGCGAGCCGCTGGAGTCCGGGCATATCGTGATTTCCCGCGCCCGCGACCGGGTGAGTTTCCCGGCGCGGTTTCAACTGGTAGCGGCGATGAACCCCTGCCCTTGCGGCTATATGGGCGAGCCCAGCGGGCGCTGTCGTTGCACGCCGGAGCAGGTCCAGCGCTACCGCAACAAACTGTCCGGGCCGCTGCTGGACCGCATCGACCTGCACCTGACCGTCGCCCGGGAAAGCACCGCGCTGAACCCTGCCAAACAAACCGGCAATGACACGGCCAGCGCTTCTGCCCTCGTCGCCGACGCCAGGGATCGCCAGCAGCAACGCCAAGGCTGTGCAAATGCTTTCCTCGACCTGACGGGGTTGCGCCGCCACTGCGAGTTATCGAAAGTCGACGAAGGCTGGCTGGAGACGGCCTGCGAGCGCTTGACCCTGTCGTTGCGCGCGGCCCACCGGCTGCTCAAGGTCGCACGCACCCTGGCGGATCTGGAGCAGGTGGAAAGCATCATGCGGCATCACTTGGCGGAGGCGTTGCAATACCGCCCAGCAACCTTGGGCTAGAGATCCCGGGGTAAGTCCAGCAACCACCCCGCCACTTCCAGCACCTCACCCAGTGCCGATTCGGCGGACTCGGTGGAGGGGTTAAGCATCAGGTCATCGGCATACCCCATCGCCAAGGCAAAGATCTGGCGTGCGGCGCGTGTGGATGAGTCGCAACGGAACACCTGCGCGGCCACACCCCGCTCGATCACCTCCGCCAGCATGGCTTGCCACTGGGCGTTGATCGACAGATAGGCCTGGGCCATTTGCGGGTCATACAGCGCCTCGTCCCAGGCGTCCAGCCACAGTGCCCAGTCGGCATCGGCGCTGCTTGGCAGGCAGTCACGCAGGAACCCCAGCAACGCCTCGAGAGGCGGCGCCAGCGCCAGGGGGGCACGCACTTCGTCCAACTGGTCGGTGGCGAACCGCACGAAGGCTTCGCGGCGCAGTTCTTTCCAGTCGCTGAAGTAGTGATACACGTGGCTGCGGGACAAACCGGCATGCTCCGCCAGATCGCGGGTGGAGACATCGGCAAAACCCTTGCTGCGAAACAGCTCCAGGGCAGCGGTGATGATCTGGTCTTTACGGTCGATACGCGACATGGGCAATTCCTTACGGGCACCGGCAGATAAGCGGCGCTTGCTTTTTGAGCGATCGCTCAAGGATACTTGAGCAGTCGCTCAATAGTAGCGCCTATCACTCCTTTGGTGCACCCATGCCATCCGTAACGCCGCATATCCTGATCGAAGAAAGCAAGAAAATCGGCCAGCAATCCGCCAGCCAAACCCTCAAGGCAATCGCCAGGGCTTACCCCTGGAAGCTGTTTGGCACGTTGTCGTTGGTCGCGCTGGAGAACGCCTTGCTGTTGGCCTACCCGCTGTTTGCGGGTTTCGCCGTGGACTCGATCCTGCGCGGCGATGCCGGCAGCGCGTTGATTTATGCAGCCGTGGTCATGGCTTTCTGGGTAGTCGGTGCCGCACGCCGGGCCCTGGATACCCGTACCTTCACCCGGATCTACGCCGACCTTGCCGTGCCGGTGATTCTCAACCAGCGCCTGCAAAACCACAGCACGTCAAAGGCTGCCGCGCGGGTAGTGCTGGCACGGGATTTTGTCGATTTTTTCGAAAAACACGTGCCGGTGATTGCTACGGCCCTGGTATCCATCGTTGGCGCAGCCGTGATGCTCCTGGTGATTGAACCCTGGGTCGGCCTGGCCTGCTTTGCCGCGCTGGTGCTGTGCATCACCCTGCTGCCGCGCTTTGCCCGCCGTAACGAGCAATTGCACAAACGCTTGAATAACCGCCTGGAGAAAGAAATTGGCCTGGTGGAAAAGGTCAGCGCCCAGACCCTGCGACGCCATTACCAACTGCTGTCACGCCTGCGTATCTGGCTGTCGGACCGCGAGGCCGCGGCCTATCTGATGCTCGGCGCACTGGCCGCGCTGCTGTTCATCGTGGCGATCAGCCAGTTGGCCTTGTCGCCGGCGGTCAAGGCGGGGCATATCTACGCGGTGATGACGTACCTGTGGACTTTCGTCAGCAGCCTCGACGAAGCGCCAGGGATGGTCGATCAACTGGCGCGGCTCAAGGACATCGGCAAACGGGTGGACCCGGGGCTCGGCGATCGAACCGAGGCTTGAGAGCCGAGTCAGCCGTCATCGCGGGCAAGCCCGGCTCCCACACTGAACCGGTTTCTTCAATTGAACACGGTCAACTGTGGGAGCCGGGCTTGCCCGCGATGAGGCCCTGACAGTCAATCAACGAAACCGATCAACCTCATGCCGCAGCCCCGCCGCCAGCGTCTCCAACTCCCTGGCGGTAATCGCCAGGTTCGAGACCACTTCACGTTGTTCACTGTTGGCCAGCGCGATGCTCTGCAGGTTGCTGCTGAGCAAGGTCGCCGTGCTGCTTTGCTCCTGGGTGGCGGTGGTGATCGCGGCGAATTGCTGCCCCGCCGAGCGGCTTTGCTCGTCGATACGCGCCAGGGCCGAGGCAACGTCGGCATTGCGCGACAAGCCTTCCTGCATCAGCACATTGCCCTGCTCCATGGTGCTGATGGCATTGCCGGTTTCCTGCTGGATGCTCTGGATCATCCCGGAGATCTCGTCGGTGGCCTGGCGGGTGCGTGAGGCCAGGTTGCGCACCTCATCGGCAACCACGGCAAACCCACGCCCCTGCTCCCCGGCCCGTGCCGCCTCGATGGCCGCGTTGAGGGCCAACAGGTTGGTCTGGTCGGCAATCGAGGTGATCACGCCGACGATGCCACCGATTTCCTGGGAGCGCTGGCCCAGGGTGTTGATTACCGTGGCCGTGCTATTGAGTGCCGTGGCGATATGCTCCAGGGACGCCGACGCCTCTTGCATCGAGTTGCGGCCAATGCGGGTCTGCTGGGCATTTTCCTGGGCCAGGCGTTCGGTATTGCCCATGTTGTCGGCAATGTTCAACGAGGTGGCACTGAACTCTTCCACCGCACCGGCCATGCTGGTGATCTCGCCGGACTGCTGCTCCATGCCTTCATAGGCCCCACCTGACAAGCCCGACAGCGCCTGGGCGCGGCTGTTGACCTCCTTGGCCGCCTCACGGATATGCGAGACCATGGTCGACAGCGCTTCGCCCATCTGGTTGAAACTGCGCGCCAATTGACCGATTTCGTCATGGCTGGACACATTCAGCCGCGCACTCAAATCACCGGCGCCCAGGGCTTCGGCCTGGCGCACCAGGTCGCTCAATGGAGCCAGCTTACTGCGCAACAGCCACACCGTGGCGCCTACTGCCAGCAACATCGCCAGCACACTGCCGATCACCAAGCGGATGCCGACTTCCCAAGTCACTGCGCGAATTTCAGCCTTGGGCATGCTCGCTACCACCGCCCAGGGGCCGCCTTCGAACGGCACCGAGACGCTGTAGAAATCTTCGTGCTTGTCGCTCCAGAAACGGCCTGCGCCCGGTTTCTTCGCCAGGTCGAGCATCACCGCAATGGCCTCGTCCGGCGCCTGCACCCCAGCCGGCGCCACCAGCCAATGCTTCTGTTCATCCAGCAGCGCGAGCGAGCCGGTCTGGCCGATGCGAAAACGTTTGAGGTTTTCAAACTGGGCGTTCTGGGCGTCGGTGTAATCAAAACCGATGAACAGCACGGCGATGACCTTGCCACTGCTGTCACGCACCGGGCTGTATTGAGTCATGTAGGAACGGTCAAACAGCACCGCACGGCCGATGTAGGTCTGGCCGCCGGCCACGCGCTGGTAGGCCGCGCCCTGACGGTCGAGCACGGTGCCGATGGCGCGGTTGCCATCCTGTTTGGTCAGGGAGGTACTGATGCGGATGAAGTCTTCGCCGCTGCGCACAAACACCGTGGCCACGCCGCCGGACATCTGCTTGAACTCATCGACCTCGTCGAAGTTGTTGTTGAGCACCGCATCGCCCAGGTAAAGACTCGGGGTCGCTACCCCGGCCACATTCACCGTCTGCTCGGCATGCACACTCAGCCCCGCGCCAAAGCGCTTTTCAAACAGCCCGCTCAAACGCTGGGTGCTCTCGCGCAAGGTGCTGTGGAAGGTATTGAGTTGGTCGGCGAGCAAACGCGCTTCGCTGGCCAGGTGTTCTTCACGGGTCTGCAGGTTGGCCGAATCAAGGGAGCGCAGGGCAAACACGGTGCTGCCGCTGATCACGACAGCCAATATGACCGCCAAGGCGATGCCCAGCTGCGAAGCTATGCGGGCGCGGGGTTGAGACATGACTGCTCCTGGCCGAGGCCCGGATCTTCCTGATCTCATAGCGCTAATCGGCGAATTTCTTGAATTGGGGGCACGCTGAGCCGCAACTAATGGCAGCTGCGACACACCTACTTCGGCGGCCGGGGTCAATACTTGAGCAAATCACAGGGGTATCACTCCAACGCCTTGTTGGCGGGCGCTGCATCGATTCAGTCGAGCTGTTCCACTGCCGGCAGTGCCATGGCCCGCACTTCACTTTGCAGAAAGTCCGACAACCTGCGCAGGCGCTCACCGCCGGGGCGGGTCTTGGGCCAGACCAGGTAGTAGCTCTCGCCGCTGGCCACCGCAGTAGGCCAAGGCAGGCTCAAACGGCCCTGGGCCACATCCTCGGCGACCATCAGCAAGTCGCCCATGGACACGCCGTAGCCCCGGGCGGCAGCAATCATGCCCAGCTCCAGGGTATCGAACACCTGCCCGCCCTTGATGGCGACGCGAGAGGCCAGCCCCGTGCGTTGCAACCAGCGGCGCCAATCACGCCGGTCCGGCGTGGGGTGCAGCAGCTCGGCGCCGGCCAGGCGTTCCACATCCCAGGGGCCATCGTTGAGCAAGTTCGGAGCGCCCACCGGGATCAGCAATTCAGGAAACAGGTAACTGGCTTCCCAGTCCGCAGGAAAATGCCCATCGCTCAGCAGGACCGCGCAGTCGAACGGCTCCTGGTTGAAGTCCACCTCATCGATGCTCATCCACGCGCTGGTCAACTGCACCTCATTGCCCGGCTGAAGATGCCGGAACCGACTCAACCGCGCCAGCAACCAACGCATGGTCAGGGTCGACGGGGCCTTCATGCGCAAGATGTCGTCCTCGGCATTCAAGGTATGGCAAGCGCGTTCCAGGGCGGCAAAACCCTCGCGCACGCCGGGCAACAGCAGGCGCGCCGACTCGGTGAGCTGCAAGGTGCGCCCGCTGCGCTGGAACAGACGGCAGGCGAAGTGCTCCTCCAGGGTGCGGATATGCCGGCTGACCGCGCTTTGGGTGATCGACAGCTCCTCGGCGGCCCGGGTGAACGAGTTGTGCCGGGACGCCGCTTCAAACGCGCGCAGGGCATACAGCGGAGGAAGGCGACGAGACATGAAGAAAACTCCGACGGCTTGATCCGCAAACCCTACCAGAATCGTCCAGGCATGAGTTTTAATCATGCGACTGATCGCATTTATCCCTTTGTGCAAAGCGCTGAGAGCGCCGAGAATCAACCCTTCCACCCCTTCCTGAATTATTGAGCGTGATGATCATGCAGCATCCGGCGCGTACCGAACTCTGGGCCATTCTGCGGCTGTCAGGGCCGTTGATTGCCTCACAGTTGGCGCACATGCTGATGGTGCTCACCGACACCTTGATGATGGCCCGCCTGAGCCCCGAAGCCCTGGCCGGCGGCGGGCTGGGGGCGGCGAGCTACTCGTTTGTGTCGATCTTTTGCATCGGCGTGATAGCCGCCGTGGGCACCCTGGTCGCTATCCGCCAGGGCGCCGGTGATATCGAAGGCGCCACCCGCCTGACCCAGGCGGGACTCTGGCTGGCCTGGCTGATGGCCCTGGTGGCGGGCCTGCTGCTGTGGAACCTCAAGCCCGTACTGCTGATGTTCGGCCAGACCGAAACCAACGTGCAGTCGGCCGGCCAGTTCCTGATGATCCTGCCGTTCGCCCTGCCCGGCTACCTGACGTTCATGGCCCTGCGCGGCTTCACCAGCGCCATCGGCAAAGCCACGCCGGTGATGGTGATCAGCCTGTGCGGCACGGTGATCAACTACCTGCTCAACCATGCGTTGATCGAAGGCATGTTCGGCCTGCCCAAGCTGGGCCTGATGGGCATTGGCCTGGTCACCGCGATTGTCGCCAACTGCATGGCCCTGGCGCTGCTGTGGTACATCAAATACAACCGCGCCTACGCGGCCTACCCATTGGGCAAGGGCCTGTTGCGGCCCAACCTGCACTACCTGCGCGAGCTGTGGCGCCTGGGCCTGCCGATTGGCGGCACCTATGCAGTGGAAGTCGGCTTGTTCGCCTTCGCGGCGCTGTGCATGGGCACCATGGGCAGTACGCAGTTGGCAGCGCATCAGATTGCCCTGCAAATCGTCTCGGTGGCGTTCATGGTGCCGGCGGGCATGTCTTATGCGGTCACCATGCGCATCGGTTTGCATTACGGCGGCGGGCACCTGCTGGGCGCGAGGCTGGCCGGGCGGGTCGGGATCGCCTTCGGCGCAACGGTGATGCTGGGGTTTGCCATGGTGTTCTGGTTGTTTTCAGACCCGCTGATCGGCCTGTTCCTCGACCATGACGACCCGGCCTTCGCCCAGGTGATCAGCCTGGCGGTCAGCCTGTTGGCGGTGGCGGCGTGGTTCGAGTTGTTCGACGGCGTGCAAACCATTGCCATGGGTTGTATTCGCGGGCTCAAGGATGCCAAGACCACTTTCCTCGTCGGCCTGGGCTGCTACTGGTTGATTGGCGCGCCAGCGGCCTGGTTGATGGCGTTTACCCTGGATTGGGGCCCGACCGGGGTGTGGTGGGGACTGGCGCTGGGCCTGGCCTGTGCGGCGATTACCCTGACGTGGGCGTTTGAAAGAAAGATGAAGCGAATGATTGCCCAGGAACCGCAAATCGACATGGCCCCACAGCCGAACTGAAGCATGTATCGGTCAATGTGGGAGCTGGCTTGCCTGCTCCCACATTTTTGATTGGGTTTACAAAGTCAGATCACTTCACCCAACAACGCCTGTTGGCTGCTGCCAAATGTCAGGTACTCCACCAACTCCGGCAACGGCAATGGCTTGCTGATCAGGTAGCCCTGGGCCTGGTCGCAGCCAAACAGACGCAACAACGCCAGTTGCTCCGGCGTCTCCACACCTTCGGCCACCACTTCCAGGTTGAGGTTATGGGCCAGGTTGATCATGGCGTGCACCAGCTTGCGGTTTTCCTCGCGCTCTTCCATGCCACCGACAAAGCTCTTGTCGATCTTGAGCAGGGCAATCGGCAGGCTGTTGAGGTGTACGAAGGATGAAAACCCGGTACCAAAGTCATCCAGGGAAAAGCGTACGCCCAGGCGGCCCAAGGCATCCATGGTCTGCTTGACCAGGTCGCTGCGGCGCATCACGGCGGTTTCCGTCAGTTCGAATTCCAGCCACTGCGCCTCCACCCCACGCTCGGCAATCAGCCGGCTCAAGGTCGACAGCAACTGGCTGTCCTGGAATTGGCGGAACGACAGGTTGACCGCCATGTGCAGCGGCGGCAGGCCGCGCTCGCGCAGGTCCTGCATGTCGCGCAAGGCACGGGAAATCACCCAGTAGCCCAACGGCACGATCAGGCCGCTCTGCTCGGCCAACGGCACGAACTCGCTTGGCGGCAACAGGCCGCGCTCGCCATGGCGCCAGCGCACCAGGGCTTCGAGGCCGACGATATGCCCATCGTCCAGGTCCAGGCGCGGCTGGTAATGCAGCTCCAGCTCATCACGGCGCAGCGCCCGGCGCAGTTCGCTTTCCAGGTCGGCAAGGCTGCGGGCGTTACGGTTGATCCGTTCATTGAAGATATGAAAGGTGCAGCCCTGGGTGCTCTTGGCCTGTTGCATGGCGATATGCGCGTGCCACATCAACGGGTCGGCGCCGGCCTTGGCGCGGGCATGGGCCACACCGAGGCTGCAGCCGATCAGCAGGCTCTCGCCATCGACCCAGTAAGGTTCGGCCATGGCCTCGGTGATGCGTTCGGCCATCCACTCGGCGCGTTGCGGCGCGCGGCGGGTGTCGATCAACAAGGCGAATTCGTCACTGCCCAGGCGCGCCAGTTGGTCGCCGGCTTCGAGCTGGCTCTTGAGCCGCGAGACCACTTGCAGGATCAGCCGGTCGCCCGCCTGATGGCCGAGGGCATCGTTGGCATGGCGGAAGTTATCCAGGTCCAGATGGCCGAGGGCCAGGCCACGCCCGTCGTTTTCTGCCAGGCGCGCGGCCAGCAGGGTCTGGAACCCCTGGCGGTTGGCGATGCCGGTCAGCGGATCCTGTTCGGCCAGGCGTTGCAGAGTGTTTTCCAGCAAGCCGCGCTCGCGCACATGGCGCAGGCAGCGGCGTACCGTATCGACATCAAACGCACCGAGGATCAGCCAGTCGCTGGCGCCCAACGGCGCAACCAGCGGCTCCTGCTCCAGCAGCAAGACGGTCGGCAGGCTGCAACGGCCTGGGCCGGGTTGCAGGCTGGGGGTGGTGAGCAAGACGGCGGTGCGGTCGTCGTCGAACAGGCTGCTCACCGACTCCCAATTTGGCGCACTGATCAGCACTGCCCCGTCGCCCATCGGCGCCAGGCACTCGCGCAACAACGCTGCCCACGTAGGCGTATCGGCCAATAGCAGCAAACGCAAGGGTTCGACAGGCGTAGACAAGCTAGCTCCCTAGACTGTGCAAGATTTCGTTGGCGGCGGGCATTATGACGTGCAGCCTGATAATCACCAATGATATTGGTTATCAAATACGCGCAGTGCGGCTCTAGATCGAACGATAGACCCAAAAACCCCGCACATCCTGCGGCAAAGTAACAAAAGCGGCAAATTTAGATCGAGTGGTACGTCACACTGTCGTTCAGAGGCAGCAGAATCTTGCCAGCCTGTTAAAATGCCCGCCCTTTTGAACAATGACTCCCAAAATTCCGT